>CAWJMK010000020.1:0-24767 GCA_963843955.1 uncultured Actinomycetota bacterium | reverse complement strand
GCCAGGGCACCTGAGCCGCACGGATAGCATGCGATTCGTGATCTACTCCGGCCTTACCTATGCCGAGATCCCGGGCTTCCGGCCCCTGCTGCTCACCTGCATGTGCCCGACGACGCCGACATCGGCGACCGCAGCGTGCCGGTGGTGATCTGGATCCACGGCGGCGGCTTTATTTCCGGAGACCGTAGGTACCTGCCGGCGACGATGGCGCCGGACTCGGTGTTCACGGCTCTGACCGGAGCCGGCCTGGCCTGCGCGACGGTCGACTACCGCCTGGCCGCGGAGGCGGGCTGGCCGCGCAGCGCAACGACATCGCCGCCGCGATTAGCTTCCTCCGCGCGAGAGCAGGGGAGTACGGCCTGGACGCGGGCCGGCTCGCCACGTGGGGGGAGTCGGCCGGAGGACATCTGGCTCTGATGGCCGGGCTGACTGACCCTGAGATCGCCGCCGTCGTGGCCTGGTATCCGCTGACGGATCTGGCACTACTTCCGCCGGGCGCGTTCGACGGCGTGGAGTTGACCCGGCTGCTCGGCCGCGGGGCCGCCGAGCTCCCTGACCTGATTACCGACGCCAGCCCGATCACGCATGTCAGCGCTGCGTCGCCGCCGTGCCTGCTGGTGCACGGCGACGAGGATCAGGCCCTGCCCGCCGCGCACAGTGAGCGCTTCCAGCACGCGCTCACCGTGGCCGGCGTGGAATCCGTCTGCCAGATCGTGCCCCGCGCTGGCCACTGCTTCACGGGATACGGTGACGTGCCCGGACTGATCGCCGGGGCCGTTGCCTATCTCGAGGGGAAGCTCCGGTGAGCCCAGCCGCAGGATTCCACGATGTCTCGCCGACGATCCTCGCCGACATTCTGGGGCGCGGCCAGGTCATGGACATCGGCATCCGCCCGCTGTGGTCACCGATGATGCGCGTAGCGGGTCCGGCTTTCACCGTGCGCTGCGCTCCGCGGGACAATCTCATGCTGCATGCCGCCATCTACCGAGCCGAGCCTGGCTCCGTCCTCGTCGTCGAGGCGGGCGATGCGGACTACGCGCTGGCCGGCGAGAACGTCTGCGCGATCGCGAAGCGTCGCGGGATCAGGGCTCTGGTAACCGACGGTGTGATCCGCGACCTCGCGGAGGTGCGCGAGATAGGTTTTCCGGTTTTCGCCAGGGGAGTGATCCCCGCCCCTGGAGCGAAGCTGGCTGCGTCCCCGCTGAACCGCCGCGTCCAGTGCGGCGGCGCCGGCGTCGATGCCGGTGACATCGTGGTCGCCGACGAGGAAGGCATCGCGGTCGTTCCCGGTGCCCGCAGCGATCAGGTCCTGCAGGCGGCACTGGCCCAGCTGGAGCGCGAGGAGCGACAGTCACTCGATGCGTGGGAGGAGACGCATCGTGCCCTGGTCGACAGGCTCCTCGCCGAGAAGGGCCAGTCAGGCTGACGCACTGCCCGGCCGGCCGGGCATGAGATGGTGGCGCCGTGGGGAAGCTGCTGGCGTTCGTGCTTCCGCTGGGCCTGGACTCCTTTGCCGTCGCCGCAGCGATCGGGGCCGCGGGCGCGCCCGGCTGGCGTGCGCGCCTGCGCATCTCCCTCATTTTCATGATCTTCGAGGCGGGGATGCCGCTGATCGGTCTCGCCGTCGGCGGCGGCCTGGCCCGGTTTATCGGCGTCACGGCTGACTACGTGGCCGCCGCCGCGGTGATCGCGCTGGGCGGCTGGATGCTCATCCACGCCCGAGACGAGGACGACGAGGCAGCGGCCCGGCTGGCCGCCGCCACGGGTCCGGCCGTCATCGCGCTCGGGCTCAGCATCAGCCTGGACGAGCTGGCGATCGGGTTCAGCCTGGGCCTGGCTCGCCTGCCAGTGGCGCCGGTGATCGCAGCGATCGCGATTCAGGCGGTCGTCGCGAGCCAGCTCGGCCTGACGCTCGGCAAGGTGATCAGCGAGCGGTTCCGGCAGCACGCCGAGCAGGTCGCAGGCCTGGCGCTGATCGCGCTCGGTGGCTATCTCATCGCCGAGCGAGCCCTCGGCTAGGTCGGCCAGTCCGGCTGGCCCTTGTACCCAGACCACGCTGGTCATCGTGACTGGGTCGTGCATCTCTTTCTGGCCTCAGTCCGGCGGCCCGGGGCGGCAAATCTTCCATGTTCGCCGCGAAAAATGTACAGTCCAGGCGTTCGGTCTCCATCGAGGGGGCGTCGGCGGTGCGGTACATCTGGGGCTTCTGTCTCCTCCTTGTCCTCGGCCTGGGTTTCGTGACCGCGGCCGTGGTCTTCGGTGTTCTCGCGGTTGGTCAGGGCGTGCAGGTGACCGCCTACCACCGCGCCGTGGTGTGCCTCGCTGGCGCCTCGCCCGACGCCGAGTGTCTGCAGACGGTGGCGGGCTCTGTTACTGGCGTCACTGAGATCAGCGGGAAGAACGCGAACTACGCGCTGGATATCGAGACCTCCGCACGGACCCTCCACGTCACCTTTACCGCGGACAGCGCGATGCTGGGCTACGCCGTTGACGGCGCTCCGGCCGTCGTGACCATGTGGCGAGGTATTCCCGTGTCGGTCTCGGCCGACGGCCGCAGCGAAGCGACGGCGACCGTGCCTGACACAGCGTTCGCTAAGGACCTCGGGGACTGCGCTCTGGCGGGTGGCGTCGGCGTCTTCTTCGTCCTCGGCGCCGCGGCCATGCGACGGAACCGCAGAGTGGGCCGGTTGCCCATAACCCGGCCGATCGTCGCTGCGGGCCTCCTGGCGGTGGGGCTGAGCGCCCTCGTCGTCCTGGTCGGGGGCGTCGCTCTCGGCGGGAAACCGTCCAGACTCGGCCCTGACGCGGCGGCGACTGGCGCTGCGCTCGTCGTCGTACTGGCGCTGTCCGCGTGGCTGGGGGTCACCGCCAGGCGCCGAAACCTCCGCAACCCCGCGGCGCTCCCTCTCCGCGCGCAGGTCCCGTCGACGGCTGCGCCAACGCGAGTGCCGAGGCCGGCCATACCGCTTCGGGCGCGCCTGCACCCGGCCGCCTGGAGTTCCCGGCTTCGCGCCTTCGCAGCCGGGTGGATCCCAGTGCTGCTGACGGTGGGCGTCCTGTTCGGCGTCCTCCTCACCGTCCAGGACGGGCCCCCGGCCCGCGCTTACCGCCAGGCCCCAGCGTGCGTCGGCGAGGCAAACCTGGCCACCTGCGTCGGCGACTTCACCGCCACGATCAACGCGGTGCGCACGGGCTCGCAGAGCGGCAACAGCAACTACGCGGACGTCTCCTATGTGACCGGCGACGGCGTCATCAACACCTGGGCTACCTTCGACGGGAACGGCAGCGACCTGGCACGTGCGGCCGACGCCGACGAGAACCAGCGAACTCCGCTCACCATCAAGGTCTGGCGTGGCTCGATCGTCGGCGCCGACCTCGGTGGCACGTGGCGCTGGGCGGAGAACAATCCGCCCGGCGACGCGGTCCCGTCGGTATTCCTCGGTGTCAGCTTCGCTCTGCTGCTGCTCTGGGTGCGAGTGCGGATCCATCGTCGGTCCGGATCGCTGGCGCGTGCCTGCCGCCGAAGGCTGCTCCTCGAGGACCTCGCGCAGCCGCTGACAGCCGCGGCCGCTACCGTGCTGCTCGCGTACGGCTTCTGGCCTGGCGCAATCGTCGCCCTGGCGAGCCTGGTCTGGCTCGCGCTGTCGGTCAGGCGCAGCACCCGCGCGCGCAAGCAAGCGCTGGTCGCCTCCCTGACCTCATGACTGCCCGCAGCCCGACTGGCGGACGGCATATCAGTCGGCGCCCGAACCGGTAGGTTTCAGCGGTGTCTGCCCAGCCTCCGCCACAGCTTGTACTGGCCGCCTTCGGCGTTGCCGACCAGCCGCTTGTCCCGCTTGCTGGCGGCCAGAGCACCTCTTGGCTGGCCGGCAGCCTGGTCCTGAAACCAGCCGGACTTGCCGCTTGCCGCCGCGCTTCGGCCGGTCAGCGCGCCCAGCCAGCTCATCCACGGCGATCTTCGGCCAGTACCTGATCCGGGCCCTGATCTACCGGGCCGTCACCGACTGGCTGATCAGCAGGAATGACCCGGTCACGGCTGGCAGCGACGATCCTTGGGCACCGGTCGTCGACTTGGCGTGCCAGCTAGCTGCCATCAGCCCATGAACACGCATCTGCAGACGCCTCGACAACTCCGGCGGCAGGTCATCAAGCACTGAGTGGCCTTGCCGCGTTTCACACTATCCATTGCCGGCCGTCGATGAGTTCGCGGACTGCATCGAGGTGACCGGCGTGGCAGGCGGTCTCGGTGATCACGTGCAGCATGATTGCGCGGAAGTCCGGCAGCCTCCAGTTCGGCCAGATCTCGACTGGCCAGATGGCCGGTGGCTTGCTGAGGGGAGTGGCTGCGATGACGGCGTCGGCGAGTTCGATCTCCCGCCGATACGCGTCAAGAACGGCCGCGGCGGCCAGGTCGGCTGGGACCTTCCAGGCGGCCTCGGCTTCCTCGTCCGACGTGCTGACGTAGGCGGGCTCACCGGCGACGATGCCCCGGAACCAGAACCGCTCGTCGCTGATGGTCAGGTGCTGCACCAGGCCAAGGCAGCTCCAGCCGGAGGGCAGTATGGGCCGGCGGAGCTGGTCCTCGGTGAGGCCGTCGAGGATGCCGAGGACGTGGTTGCGCTGGCTCGTCAAGGAGGACAGCAGGGCGCTGGTTTCTGGCTGCGGCCGTGCATCACCGAACTGCTGGCTGAGTTTCTCCAGCGTCGCGAGCATGCTGTCCACCCAGCGATCGCCGTTGCGTACTGCGCGGCGCAGCCGGTCAGGCGCCCGGCCGCAGTCGTATATCTCAGTCACGACCGTTGCGGACGGGCCGCCGGCTTGAGGTCATAGATCCACCGGTGCCGACCGCGGTCACCGATATCAGCCTGATCCTCGGCCCGCGAGGCAGCGCTCAGGACCGGTTCCCAGCCGATCCGCCGGTTGCGCTCGTACTCCACGACGTGATTGGTGATCTCATAATCACCCATCTCGTCGTTGTGCATGCTCATGACGAACGTGTCGGCGACGCCGACGATGCGCGAGCTGCTCACGGCGCGCCTGAGCATGCCAGAGCCGTCGATGTCCGGGTGCCTGGCCGGGTCAGCCAGGACCGCAAACAACTCCTCCGCAGCTGCCTTGATCGTCCGGCTCACCGAGACTGGCTGGCAGCTATCTGTCGTCATTGCTGCTTCCTCCCTGCTGCGTGACTCTGTGCCGTCAAGATCACGTCCTGCTAGCTACCTTCACCACCACGACGAACAGGCGCAACCTGGATAGACGGCAAGCCACTCGAAAGTTCTGCACTCGCACCCGGCAGGCCTGTGCCACGATGCGACGATGATCCCGGTAACGTCCCTTGTGACCAGGCGCGCCGCGCGAATGTGCACGGTCGCCGCACTGATCGCGATCACTGCCGCAAGCACTGGCTGCTCCGCCGGAGCAGTAGCAAGCGCCCACTCGGGCCCGGTGCACGGTACGTCGACCCGCACGGTCTCAGCCGGGCACTCGGGCCGGCCGAGCGAGTCGCCATCGGCCTCGCCCTCATCCGCCGTACCGTCCGTGTCCGCTCCGCCCGCGCTCAGTGCCGTCACCGGGACGGCGGTGGAGGGCGCACCCAACTGCCCGATGTTCCCTGCTGACAACGTGTGGAATACCAACATCTCGAAGCTGCCGGTGGACCCGCGCAGTTCCGCCTGGATGCAGAGCATGAATTCGTCGTCGACGTACCTGCACCCGGACTTCGGGCCAGATCCCGGCGGCTATCCGTATGGCATCCCATTCGCAGTAGTCACCGGCGCGCATCCGTCGGTGCAGGTCACGTTCCAGTACGCGAGCGAGAGCGATCCCGGCGGCGACCCGTTCGGGCCTGACACGCCCATCGAAGGCGGCGCGAGCGCCAGCGGCGACCGACACGCGATCATGGTCGACTCGTCGAACTGCACGCTGTACGAGCTGTACGACGCCCGGTACAGCGCGAGTGGGTCGACCGCGGGCTCGGGCGCGATCTGGCAGCTGACATCTAACGCGCTCCGCCCGGCTGGATGGACGTCGGCAGACGCGGCCGGACTGCCGATCCTGCCAGGCCTGCTTGACTTCGCCCAGGTCGAATCGGCTGTAGCGAGCGGTCGGCCTATCACGCACGCGATCCGGTTCACCGCCGACGCGACGGCGGCGGCGTATCTGTGGCCCGCCAGGCACGAGGCGGGCTCAGGGTCGATGTCAACGCTGCCGCCTATGGGTGCGAGGTTCCGCCTCAAGACCGGCTTCAATGTCGCGGGGTTCTGTGCCACCGCGCAGCCCTACTGCGCCGATGCGCAGGCCGTGCTCACCGAGACGCAGGACTACGGCCTGATTCTTGCCGACAACGGGAGTAACTGGTACTTCCAGGGCAGCGCATACCCGCAGTGGCCGGACGGGCTCGTGTCCCTGCTGAAGCAGATTCCGGCGAGCGCTTTCGAGGCGGTAAACGAGTCGTGCCTGATGGTGAGCAGCAACTCAGGCGAGGCCAAGGGGAGTGCTGGCTGTCCCGTGGGCTGAGCGGCGAACGCGTGCGTACACCTGGGCAACGACGGCAGGAAATAATCGACTGTGCCCAGCCCGGCCCTTGAGGTTCTCGACTCATCCGGCATCGCCTACCGGGTCATCCGGCATGGCCCGGTACGCAGCCTGGCTGAGGCCGCGAGCGCCCGTGGCGTCGAGCCTGCCGACGTAGTGAAGACGATGGTGGTGCGGCGCGGCGCGGGTGACTATGTCTTCGTGCTCGTTCCCGGCGACCGGGCCATCTCCTGGCCCAAACTGCGCGCGCTGCTCGGCGTCAGTCGCTTGTCGATGCCCGACGCCGCGACAGCCAGGGAGGTCACCGGCTATGAGCGCGGCACGATCACGCCGCTCGGAGCTATCACCGCTTGGCCGGTCATCACCGACGAGCGCGTACTCGGCCGCGAGATCACCCTGGGCGCCGGAGAGCACGGCCTGGCAGTCGCGGTGCGCGCAGAGGACGTGCTGCCAGTGCTCAGCGCTACCGTGGCCGATGTGACCGAGCCCGAAGACACACACTCCCGCTAGCCGTCACTGGGTTCCCGCCGGGCACGGAAGGCCGCGGCCTTGACCCGGCTCTGGCACGGAGCCGAGCAGAACTGGCGGACGCCGTTGCGGGAAGCATCGACATACACGCGATCACAGCGCGGCGCGATGCAGACGCCGAGTCTGCCCGCTAGCTCGCTGCCGATGGCGAGGGCTAGCGCAGTCGCGCAGCCTGCTGCCCAGCCGACCCCGTAGGTGTCGCTAGCGCCATGGAAGTGCACCTGCCAGGGCTCACCAGGAACACGGTCTAGCTGTGGACGGGCGCCGGTCTCGCGCAACATCCGGTTGACCGCTGCGGCCGCGTCGTCGGCACGGTCGTCGTTCATGGCCTCGAAAACCACACGCATTGCCGTGGCCACCCTGGCCAGGTACTCGGCACTGACCGCTGGCAGCTCGGGTGGCACGGACACCCGGCCGCCGGACGGCAATGCCGCCGCCGCTGCCGACGGCATCGCGGCACCGGACGGCGCGGTATATGGCTTGCCGCGCCGCTCACCGTCGGTGAGCTCGTTCACCAAGGAGGCCGACGCTTCCAGCAGCACCTGGATATGACTATCGAAAAGCACTTGACTGGTCACTCCGTCCGTCATAGCGTTCGTGACTGACAATATCACCTTTGCTGGTCACGAGGCGTATTCATGACGGTCACGGCAGTAGCTCGGCGGCACGGGGGAGTTCCGCGGCAGGTCGGGGTTCTGGCCGCCGCGCGGGCGGTCAATCAGCTCGGAGCATTCTCACTGGCGTTCCTGACCGTCATGCTGTGCCGCGTCCTCGGCGCCAGCCTGGCGAGCGCCGGTGCCGTATCTGCCTTGTTCGGCGTGGCGACCATCCCGAGCCTGCTGCTCGGCGGCCGACTCGCCGACCGGCTAGGGCGACGCCGCACTATCCTGGTCGGCCTGACCGGCTGCGCGGCAGCGCAGCTCGGCATCGCGGCCGCACCTGACCTCGCCGTCGCGGCAGTCTGCGCAGTCCTGCTCGGCCTCGCCTTCGAGCTCTACGAACCGCCAAGCCAGGCGATGATCGCCGATGCCACCGAGCCCGACCAGCGCACGCACGCGTACGCCTTGCTGACGACCGCACTGGCGGTCGGCAACATGGGCGCCGGCCTGATCGCCGACGCTGTCGGGCACTCGGGCCTGCGTTGGCTCTTCGTCGTCGATGCGGCGTCCTGTCTAGCCTGCGCCTTGATCGTCCGCCTAGCGCTGCCCGGCGACGATTTGCGGCCAGCCAGAGTGTCCCGTTCGCCCGGTTCCGCTGACCGCCCGGCGGCCCGTGTCTCCGTGTCGCCCTGGCGGGACCCGGCGCTACTGGCCATGACCGCTGCAGGCACGATCTTCGCGCTCGTCTACATGCTGATCCTTGTCGCCCTGCCGCTATCCCTCTCGGCCCACGGCCTGAATCCCGCCAGCGCCGGGCTGGTCATGGCGACGGCCACCATCACGCTCGTCGTAACCAGGCCGGCGTTGCAGATCCCGCTGCTTGCCCGGCTGTCCGGCCCGGTTGCGTGTAGCACCGGATTCGCCCTCATGGCCGCAGGCCTAGCCGGATACGCGACCGCGCATTCGCTGGCCGGGCTACTCCCACCGACGGCGATCTGGAGCGCCGGCAACCTTCTGCTATCCGGGCGAGCGTTCGCGGCAGTGACCTCACTCGCGCCGCCGGGAGCCGCTGCACGTTATCTCGCGGTCTACGGGCTCAGCTGGGGGATAGCGACGGTGGCTGCGCCGGTTCTCGCGACACAGGTGATCGGATCCCTCGGCCCGGCAGCCTTGTGGTCAGGCTGTGCGGTGCTCTGCGCCGCGATGAGCTGCGCACAGCCAGCGCTGATGCGCGCCGTCACGCGCCGCTCAGAGGGCACCGTTATGGGGAACAGGCGCGGCAGACCCGGCATGCAGTGCCGACACAACTCGGGCGATGATTAGCGCGGCGGGAACGAGAACCCCGAACGGCGGCACTGGTACCCGCTGGGCTTACCCGTAAGCAGGGGAGCCGTCGGCGCGGAAGATGGGCCACCCGATCTCGGTCCGCCATTCCGCCTCGTCGGGCGTGTCCGCGGCGCCCCGGAGGTAGTACTCGCGCAGCGGCCCGTCGATGCTGATCTCGTGCGTGGTGGCGTACGAGCCGAGCTTGGCGTACCTGAGGTCGGCGTCGGCAAGTGAGCCTCGGTGACTGATGATGGCGAGCTCGGCTGCCGGGATCACCAGGGACGCGACCCGCCCGATGGGACGCACGGCGCCTTCTACGGGGATGAACACGGTGGCCTGGCCGCGGTCCTCCTGCAACAGCTCGCTGGCGAATACCCCGCCGCTAGGCCCCGTGGCGTGCAGGCCCTGGGCCCGGGCGGTGGCCCGCAGTTCGCCCAGGGCACCCTGCCACCAGGCCAGGAGGTCCGCCCGGTCGACCACCGCCCCGACGGCCGCCGCTGCGGTGGCGGGCACGCTGCGATGCTCGATCGAGGCCGGGCCGTCCGGCGAGCGCAGGAGGTCACGCAGCGACTCGACCGCGGTCCGCGTCTGGGCCAGTCCGGCCTCCAGCCGGTCCAGGTGCGCGGCGATAAGGGCGTTGCGGGCGGGCGCATCCGGTGCGGCCAGCACCGCCTTGACGTCGGCGACCGGCATCTCCAGGTCGCGCAGCCGCCGGATGACCTGCGCGGCCGGGATCTGCCCGGCCGAGTAGTACCGGTAGCCCGTCTCTGGGTTCACCGTGGCCGGCTCGAGCAGCCCGACCTGATGGTAGTGGCGCAGCGTCTTGATGCTGAGGTGCGTGGCGCGGGAGAAATCGCCCACGGTGAGCACTGCCGCCATCACGCCATTGTCAACCCTCCCGTTACCGGAGAGTCAAACGCGGGATCCGTTCTTGACCCTCCGGCGAAGGGAGCACCGAGGGTGGAGTCATCACCACACACCAAGCCTGACGAAGGAGCCGAGATGACCGACACCACCACCCTCGCCCCGGTACTGGCCGAGTACATCGCCGCTGTCAATGCGTTCGACGAGGACGCAATCGCGGCCACCTTCTCCGACGACGCTTTGGTCAACGACGTGCACCGGGAATTCTGGGGCCGAGAGGCCATCCGCCGGTGGGCGGCCAGGGAATTGGTCGGCGACCGGGTGACCGTCGAGGTGACCGAGGTCATCGAGCACCACGGCGACACCATCGTCCGCGGCCGCTACGACGGCGATTACGACAAGACGAACCTGCCGGACGAGCTCATCCTGACGAGCTACTTCACCGTCCGCGACGGCAAGATCGTCACCCTTCTCACACTCCATAACACTCCCGCCGGATAACACTCCCGCCGGATAACACTCCCGCCGGCGACAACGCCCCGGCGAGCTAGGAGGGGACGCGCTGATGAGCACCCTGGTTACCAACGAATTCTTCAGCCAGCCCGGCCGTGGGGACGAAGTCGCGAACCTGCTGCTGGAGATCCTGGGCGAGAGCCTCGAGTTCGCTGGCTGCGAGGCGATCCGGATCGTGCGCGATCAAGACGACCCAGATCACGTCGCCGGCGTCACGCAATGGACCGAGCGCCGCAACTTCGAGGACTATCTCGCGTGGCGTACGGAGCGCGGCTTCACCGGCACCTTCGAGGCCATGCTGACTCGGCCGTTCGTCATCCACTACTACGACATTGCGTACCTCGGCGACGGGATGGCGTCACGCCATGCCGCCCAGTCTTAGCGGCCAGTGCCCGGTCGGCGACCTGGGGGAGACCACCGCGGGCCACCTAGCCCGAAAATCGGTGACTTAGGGGCGCGCGGCAGCGCCCGGCGGAGCCGGACTGGCTCGTGTGCCGGCGTTTCAGGCACCTTAGGCGGCCGGCGATGGCGGGCAGCCACCCCGATTTCACGCCGGAACGGGCGTCCCGCGGGGGACATCACGAGCTAAGGAGGCGTGATCCGGCTATAGACGCACGAGAATGGGGACCAGAACGAGGAGCTGAGAAACGTGAAGCGGCGAAGCCTGGTGATCATCGGAACGGCCTTAGCGGCGGGCGGGATCGCCATCGGCCTTGTGTTGACCCAGGTCCCGCTGGGGACTCCACCGCTCGGCACCACTGCTAACTGGTCAACCGGCCTGCAGTGCTCTCCGGGCAAGACGCTTGCCAACGGCTTCTACGAACTGCAGAACTACTCCGGCGAGACCGTCACGGTGACAGGAGTGCGCTTGGTCGGAGGGGTCGGCCAGAGGATGACCTCGGCCGCCTACCTGGTGCCCATCCAACACACACACGGCGAATGGCTGCTGATCGGCCTGGTGTCGCCCTGGCCGCCGACCTCGTCTATGTGGAAGCTGCGTAAACGTGTGCCCGCGACCATTGCACCGCACAGGAGCCTGAATCTCGTGTACGCGCAGACCCGGACCTCTGACCACCCAAGATCGGCCATACCGCAGATCACATACACCGCCGGAGGCTTTACCTACACGCTGACGGTGCCCTTCCGATCCGTTGTGGCCAGCAAGTGCTAACCACTACAGTCGGCCCGACGGAGCTGCTGATCGAGGTCCGGATCGAGCTGGCCGTCCCCGGGCATCGAAGACCGCCCCGGCGATGCGGCCGAGTTCAGTGTCCTCGCCGTCGAGCAGAACGAGCGGCTGGATCGGATGGATGCTTACCTCAGAGAGCTTCAGCAACAAGGAGACCTTCAGTGACACCTAACCGGCATGGGTCCGCGGTCGTCGAATACCCGAGCGAGCTCGTGATCGTCACCACTCGCGAGTTCGACGCGCCGATCGAGCTCGTCTTCGACGTGCTGACGAAGCCGGAGCATATGCGTCACTGGTTCGCTCCCTTCGAGGACAAGGTGACGCTGTGCTCGATGGACCTGCGCGTCGGGGGGGACTACCACACGGTCTTCGTTACGCCGGACGGGAAAGAGTGCTCGTTCCGCGGGACCTACCTGCAGGTCGAGCGGCCGGCTCGGATCGTCCAGACGTGGCTGTTCGAAGGCTGGCCCGACGCGTGGGCCGACGAGACGGATGAACTGAAGGAGGCTGACGGAGTAACGACGCTGACAGTGACGATGGCGTTCCGCGACAAGGCCGGCCGTGACCATATGACCAAACACGACGGCCAGGAATCCAGCTTCGACAAGCTGGAGGATTACCTGACGTCACTGCTCGCCAAAGAGGGGACGGCGTGAAGCTTCTCCTTACTTCGTCTGGCATTGCGAACACGACCATCCACGAAGCGCTCGTCGGCCTGCTCGGTAAGCCGATCGAGGAGTCCAGCGCCCTCGTCATCCCGACGGCGATATACCCCTTCCCCGGCGGTGCCGGCCACGCATGGGAGGCGATCTGCGGAAAGAGCAAGAGTCCCTTCGCCGGATTGGGCTGGAAGTCTTTGGGGGTGCTGGAGCTCTCCGTGCTCCCAAGCATCGACCAAGAATGCTGGGTCCCGGCGGTCCAGGAGACCGACGCCCTGCTTGTTTGGGGCGGCGATCCGGTGTTCTTGGCCTACTGGATGCGGCGGTCCGGGCTTGCAGACGCCTTGCCGTCGCTGCCTAGCGAGACGGTCTACCTGGGGGTGAGCGCCGGGAGCATCGCAGCAACGTCCACCTTTGCCGAGACTTACCGTGAACCGCGTCGCGGCAGCGGTGAAGCGCTGTCGACGGAAGAAATCGTGTTCGATACACCCGATGGCGAAGTCCGAAGGATCCTGGTCAAGGCTCAGGGAGTCGGGCTGGTTGATTTTGCGATTATTCCGCACGTGGACAACGCCGATCACCAAGACATGGCCATCGCAGAACAATGGGCCGCGAGGATACCGGCGCCGACGTACGCGATCGACGACCAGACCGCTATCAAGGTGACCGACGGCAACGTCGAAGTCGTCTCCGAGGGGCACTGGAAGCTCTTCACCTCCTGATGCGGAGCGGCGGGAGCCTGCCCGTTGTGGCGCCGCCCGGCGGTCCGGTGTCGATGACAGAGCTGTTGAGCGTCGGAGAGATGGCACAGGTAGCGTCAAATCCATGTCACCTTGATCAAGACACGAAGGACATAGGAAGAACGCGTTCGCGTGACCGCGGCTTCACCGGCTTCTGAGCCACTGTCCTGTGACAACGAAGATTGCTCGACCTATCCCTCTGACCTGCGGGAGGAATCCTCGTTGGCAATCCGCGGCGGTCCCGGTGCCCGCTTTGCCTGTTTCTGGTGACTACGGAAGGCAGTGCCGCGAGCGGCGGGTCGGGACGGGCGAGTATCCCGTCATGGCGGGCTACTTGACCGCGGTCACGCTCTGGATGATGACCGCGTAGCAGGGATGCCACCGCGGTTCATGCAGTCCGGCGGCGGTGATCAGCCTGGTGGCGCGGGATCTGGTGCGGGCCTTGTCGCGGCGGCTGCCCAGCATTGTCGGCCACAGCAGGTTCGAGAACTGGTCGGTCAGCACGAGGGTGCCGCCCGGTGCGACGGCGCGGGCGCACTCGCGGATCCCGGCAGCCTGGTCTGTCCAGTGGTCGAAGGACGTGGTGCTGACCACCAGGTCGTAGGCGCTGTCGCCGGCGGGGAGCCGCTCGGCTGTTCCTCGGACGAAGTTCAGCCGCTGATCGGTCGACGCTGACCGCGCCACTTCGATCATTTTCGGTGCCGCATCGACGCCGAGGAATTCGCTCGCCTGCGGCAACCGGGCGGCGAGCTGACGGAGAACATAGCCGGTCCCGCAGCCCACGTCCAGGACGCGTCGCGGCGCCGGTACCCGGCTGAGGGAAAGCTCCACCACGCGGTCGGAAATCTCCTTGTGCAGCCGTCCGTGCCGACCCGACTCGTACGAAGCGGCACGGTCGTCGAACCCCTGCACATCCCGGTCATATTGCATACGGCAAGTCTCTCTTGCCCAAGCCGCCTTCGTGCCTCCCGGTCTGCTAATTTCCCTTTTCCCCGCGGCCGTTCGTCTCCCGGGCGCATGCGGATGTGGCGATGGTTTCAGGTTAGGCCGCAGCTTGGAACAGTGCCTGCGAGAGCGTTTCGGCAGTCCTGACTGGCTTCCGCTTCCGACTTTACATAATGTGCATTATCGGCGCGTAATCAGAAGGGGCAATCGGGCGCCGGCGTCGCAGCCAGGCTCACGATCACGAGGCAGCAGGGCGGATGCCGATCCGAGCTGAAATGCGAGCCAGCTCGGCGTCGTCGGACACTCCCTGAAAGTCGTGCCGCGGCGTGTATGGCGTCTCGAGCCACGCCGCTTCCTCGTCCGTCAGCTCGATCTCGAGCGACGCCACGGCCTCGGTGAGCTGAGCCGGCGTGCTGGCACCGACCAGGGGCGCGGCGACGACCGGATTGCGCCGCAACCACGCCAGAGCGATCTGTGCCCGGCTGACGCCGCGTTGCCTCGCAATGTCAGCCACGGCGCCGATGATCGCAGCGTCGCTCGCTTCCTCCCGGTACAGCATGTCGGCGAACGGATCGCTAGCCGACCGGTTTGTTGCTGACTCCCTGGCCAGCCTGCCGCGCGCGAGCGGACTCCACGGGATGGTGCCGATCCCCTCGTGGGCGCACAGCGGCAGCATCTCCCGTTCCTCCTCGCGTGCCAGCAGGTTGTAGTGATCTTGCATCGAGATAAAGCGGGCCCAGGCGTGCCGCCGCTGGAGATTCAGCATCATGCTGAACTCCCAGGCATGCATCGACGAGGCGCCGAGGTAGCGCGCCTTGCCTGCCTTGACGACATCGTGGAGGGCCTCGAGCGTCTCCTCGATCGGCGTCGCGTTGTCCATCCGGTGAATCTGGTAAATGTCGACATAGTCGGTGCCGAGCCGCCGCAGGCTATGGTCGATCTCGGTGAAGACCGCCTTGCGCGAGAGGCCTGCTCCGTTAGGTCCTGGCCGCATCGGATGTCGCAGTTTCGTGGCGATGACCACGGCGTCGCGGTCGGCGAAGTCCTTCAGTGCCCTGCCGACGATCTCCTCGCTCGACCCTTGTGAGTACATGTTCGCAGTGTCGAAGAAACTGATCCCCGCCTCGACTGCCTGCCTGATGAGCGGCCGGCTTTCCGTTTCGGTCAGTGACCAGCTGGGATGACCTCGGCCGGGCTCGCCGTAGGTCATGCAGCCGAGCGCGATCGGCGAGACGTCCAGGCCGGTGCTGCCGAGCTTGATGTAGCGCATCGGGTGCTCCCATTCGTTCGGGCCAGCTATGGCGGACCGCACTCCGCAGGCTGTGATCTACTGAATCGGAGATATCTCCGGCGTACCGGAGATGTCTCCGCATCTATTCTTAGCCTACCGGAGACCTCTCCGCTTATCTAAGGAGGCGTGTCGCAGCGGCGGCCGCTGAACCGCAACCGGTACAACAGGGGCAGACCCACGACGGGGATGGAATGACAGAGGCCACAGATGCGCGGCGCGATCCGCTCCGGACCGACGCCCAGCAGAACCGTGCGCGCATCCTCGAAGTTGCGCGCGAGGCGTTCGCCGAGTCGGGCGACGCATCGCTCAACTCCATCGCCAAGAAGGCTGGCGTGGGCCCCGGCACCTTGTACCGCCATTTCCCCAACAGGGAGGCGCTGGTGCTCGCGGTCTATCGCTATGACGTGCAGAAGCTGGCAGACACTGCACCCGAGCTGCTCGCCAGCCACCGGCCGCTTCAGGCACTGGGGCTGTGGTGTGACCAGCTCGCGCACTACGGCCTGATCAAGCACGGCCTCGCCGATGTCCTGCATTCCGCCACCAGCGATGGCCTCGCCGGCGAGACCTACGGGCCGGTCATCGGGGCCATCACCACACTGCTAAAGGCGTGCGAGCAGGACGGCAGCATCCGGCCCGGCATTGATCCTGATGACATCCTTCTCCTGCTCGGCTTCCTCTGGCGGATCGATCCCGGCCCCGACGCCGCGACCCGGGCGGCGCGACTACTCGACCTGGTCATGGCGGGGCTACAGGGCGGCGCGCCGCGGACGGGGCGGCCTGGGCGCCGGCTAACCCGGCGTGCGACTCGGCTGCCAGGCAGGCTGTCGCTTTTCTCAGTCATCAGGCCGGGCGCACGCTGAGCCCTTCCGGCCTGCTCGCTCCGCGCCGGCACTCCCCCGGCCCTCTCCCCTGCTGCGATGATCATGGAGGGTCGCGAACCCGTCTCGGCCGAGCTCGACCATCGGACTAGACGCTATGGGCCTGCGACTGGCCCGGCATCGGACAAAGCCGCGCGCAGCTCCTTGCGGGAGCCGACCCCGAGCTTTCCGAATACCTTCCGCAGATGCCACTCCACGGTGCGCGGGCTCAGGAACAGCTGGGCGGCGATCTCCGGGTTCGTCTGGCCGCCGACGGCCAGGCGCGCGACCTGCACCTCCTGCGGGGTCAGCTCGTCGAGCGTCGCGACCGTGCGCTTGCGCACCGTCTCGCCGGTGGCTAGGAGCTCGCGGCGGGCGCGTTCGGCAAACGCTTCCATCCCGATGTCCGACAGCATCGTGTGGGCGACTCGCAGCTGCTCGCGGGCGTCAACGCGACGATGCTCGCGCCGCAGCCACTCGCCGTAAAGGAGGTGCGCACGGGCTAGCGTCGCGCAGCTCTTGACGCGCGACAGCCGTTCGATCGCCTCCTGGTAGAGCCCCTCGGCGGCTTCTCCTCCGGTCAGCATCGCCGCCGCGCGCGCATAGGTCCCGAGTGCCCAGTCCGTGCCTGCGGCATGCGCAATCTCAGCTAGTTGGGCGAGCGGACCCCTCGCACGCTCCGCTTGGCCACTACGCACAGCCGCCTCGATCAGCTCCGCGAGCAACAACATCGACGGCCCCAGCCCGCGCGCGGTCTCAGCGGCCTGCTCCGCCAGGGTCAGGGCCTCCTCGTAGCGGCCGAGGCCGTTATAGCGGATCGCGCTGCCCCAGTCATTGGCGGCGAGCCACAGCCCCTCGCCACGTCGCAGCACATCCTGCCGGCGCGCCTCGATCAGGGCCACGGCCTCGGCATCCCGCCCTCGCCAGTTCGCTAGCACGATGGAGGTGCGCAGGGTCACGTGACTTCCGGTGGCCTCGACCAAGGCATCCGACTCGGCGGCCAGCGACATTGCCACGCCGACCCGCCCGGAGAACAGTTCGACGAGCACGCGGTCGGTGAGCGCGACCGGCAGCGCGGAGAAGGCGCCAGCGCGCCGCGCGAGTTCTAGATGGCGCGCGGTGAGCTCATCCCACGCCGCATCATCGGCCAGCGCCCGGGCGACGCGGCAGGCCAGCCACAGCCAGCGCAGCTCGTCCTCCTCGGAGAGTGGCTCGTCACGGAACGCACGCAGCGCGAGCTTCAGCGCTGGCGCCCCCGCGACGTAGCCCTCGCAGGTGAGGAGAGCGAGCCCATCCAGCAGCAGGTCGCTGGCGCGCGTCGAGCGGTCCCAGTCGGCGGCTAGCACGGCGGCCGCGATCTCGGCTGCATCGCCGCCGCGCACCAGGCGGTCTGCGGAGAACGTGGCCGCGAACGCATCGAGGTAGGTCTCGCGGGCGAGCGTCGCATCCAGCGGTTCGAGGCGCCTGGCCGCCTCAAGCAGCAACGGCGGAGCGTCGCGGCCGCGCGTCATCGCGAACGTGATCTGCGCGCGCAATAGCTGCGCGCAGGCTCGCTCAAGCTCGTCCAGCGGCCCCGCCTGCGCCATCGCCAGCAGCCGCAACGCCGCGTCCGGCGCGCCGGCCTGGTTCTTTCCCTGGGCGGCAAGGAGCGCACGCTGCGCCCGGCGCCTCGGATCGGGCGTCAGCTCGGCGGCGCGCTCGTGAAATGCCGCACCCGCCGCCATGCCGCCGCGCGCCTGTGCTCGCCCGGCCGAGTGTTCCAGCTCTGCGGCGACGTGCTCGTCGAGCCCGGCCGCCGCCTGCGCGCGGTGCCAGGCCCGGCGATCGAGATCAACGTCCGCATCGGTGGCCTCGGCGAGCGCCCCGTGGACGCGCTGGCGCTCCTCCGGCGCCGCGGCGCTATACACCGCCGAGCGCACCAGCGGATGACCGAAGCGCACCTGCGCACCGAAATCGACCAGTCCCGCGGCTGCCGCCGGTCCGACGGCGTCTGGCCCGATACCAAGTTCGGCGGCCGCCCGCCACACCAAAACCGGGTCCCCCACCGGCTCGGCCGCCGCCAGCAGAAGCAGCAGCCGCGTCGAGGGCGGCAGCGGCGCCAGCCGCTCCCGGAAGCTCTGTTCGATTCGCCCCGGCAACATCGGGCCGTCGAGCAGCCCGAATCCACCCGCGAGCTCGGCCGGCGTCCGGCCACGTGGCAGCTCAAGCAGCGCTAGCGGGTTTCCGTGCGTCTCGGACACGATCCGGTCACCCACCCGCTCATCGAGCGGACCGGCCACCACTGTCGCCAGTAGCTCCCGGGCCTCACGGTCGTCTAGTCCGCCCACGGTGAGTTCTGGCAGGCCCTGAAGGTACCGTTCGGGCTCGCGCACGGCGAACACTAGCCCGACCGACTCGGCACCCAGCCGGCGCGCAACGAAGGCCAGCGCCTGCGCGGAGGCAGCGTCGAGCCACTGCGCGTCGTCCACGACGCAGACCCGGGGCTGCTGCTCCGCGATGTCCGACAGCAGGCTCAGCACCGCGAGGCCGACCAAGAACCGGTCGGGCGCGTCGCCGTCGCGCAAGCCGAATGCGGTGCCGAGCGCGTCGCGCTGCGGGCCGGGCAGGCGCTCCAGGCGGTCCAGGAACGGCGCGCACATCTGCTGGAGCCCCGCGTACGCGAGCTCCATCTCCGACTCGACGCCGGCCGTCCGGGCAATTCCGCATCCAGACGCGTGCTGCACCAGATACTCCAGCAACGCGCTCTTGCCAACCCCGGCCTCCCCGCGCAGCACCAGCGCCCGGCTCGAACCCGAGCGCACGCTCGCCGCGAGCTGATCCAGCGCCGCGCACTCACTACGCCGGCCCAGCAGCTGCCGCGCTGAGACGGGAACCGACATCGCCACAGGTCGTCAGGGGCGCAGCACCCCGGAGGGCGCGTTCCCCATCCCCCTTTCAACGCTTACATGCCGTTCTGCCGCATTCGGCCCGACGATGATCTTCTTGGCAAGATTACGCCGCCTTCGCGCAGCGGAAGGTGGCGCCAAGCGGGAGCGAGGCGGCGTGCTCGCCACCTCTGCGCCGGTGTACCGGTGACCGCCGGACCCGGCACCCCGGGGGCTTGGACCAGGGTCTTTGACGGGCGCGACGGGCAGGCGCCATGACCAGGCTTGATGGCATCAGCAACACGAGGGCCACTGAGGTCTTCCTTCTCAAGGAGACAGCCATGAGCGCCATCGAAGTACATAGCCCGACCAGCAATGCGGACGTCGGCAAGGTCGACATGCGCCTGGAGATCCAGGTCATCCCGGTGTCCGACGTCGACCGAGCCAAGGAGTTCTACGAGCGCATGGGCTGGCGGCTCGACGACGACGTCGCCCCGCTGGACGGCCTTCGCATCGTCCAGTTCACGCCCCCGGGCTCCCCGGCCTCGATCACGTTCGGCACCGGTCTCACTACTGCCGCGCCTGGCTCGGCCGTCGGAGGGCTGATCGTCTCCGACATCGTGGCGGCCCATGGTGAACTAGCCGATCGTGGCATCGACGCCAGCGACATCTGGCATGGCCCGCCGTTCCCAGTCGAGGCGCGGCAGCCCGGTCCCGACCCCGATCGCACCAGCTACGGGTCGTTCTGCTCCGTGACCGATCCCGACGGCAATCTGTGGCTGGTGCAAGAAGTAACGACGCGGCTTCCCGGCCGGGTCGACGCTGCCGACGCGGCTTTCGCATCCGCGGCGAACCTGGCTAGCGCGCTTCAGCGGGCCGAGGCAGCCCACGTCGAGCACCAGAAGCGCACGGGGCGGTCGCATCTGCTGCACCGGTCAGGCGAGGACGAGAACTGGCCGGCCTGGTACGCCGCCTACATGGTGGCGGAGCAGGCCGGGACGGACTTGCCCACCTGACCGACGCTGGCCTTGCCGAGGGCTTCCTGGACCCAGCAGCCGAGACAACGACGCCGCAGGAACCGGTCCTCGGGGAGCGGCGGCTGAGCCGACCCATCAGCGCGGAACCCGCCACCGCGGGTCCCGCGACGCGGCGGCGTCCGCCACTGCCGTGATGTCGTCAGCAACCGACGGAGGTAATGATGAGCCCGGCCAGTGATTATGACGTGATCGTCTTGGGGGGCGGTGCGCCTGGTGAGCATTGCGCTGGGGCGCTGGCGGCACGGGGGCTGCGGGTCGCCGTCGTGGAGCGGGAGCGGGTCGGGGGCGAGTGCTCGTACTGGGCGTGCATTCCGTCGAAGTCGCTGCTGCGGCCGGGTGAGGCGGTGCACGGCGCGCGCGAGGCAGCGGCTAGCGCGCAGGTCGACGTTCAGGCCGCACTGGCCTGGCGGGACTTCATGGTGTCGAACTATTCCGATGCCGGCCAGGAGCGCTGGCTGGCCGGGCGGGGCATCGACCTGCTCCGCGGGAGCGGCCGGCTGGCCGGTCCCGGCGTGGTCGAGGTCGACGGGGTCCGCCATACCGCGGCGCACGTCGTCGTGGCGACCGGCTCCGACCCGGTCGTGCCGCCGGTCGCCGGACTCCGCGAGCTTGAGGGGGTCTGGGGCACACGCGAGGCGACGAGCATGAAGGTCATCCCGCGGCGCCTGCTCGTCCTGGGCGGCGGGTCGGCAGGAGTCGAGCTTGCGCAGGTCGTCCGCCGTCTCGGCGGCGAGGCGGTGATCGTCGAGGGCGCGAACCGGGTGGTGCCCCGCGAGCCGGAGCCGCTGGGCCAGGCGCTTGCGGAGGCCCTGCGCCGGGACGGAATCGAGCTGGTGCTCGGGATGCATGCCAGCGCCGCCCGCCGCGACGGCGACGAGTACGTCCTGGACTTCGGCGACGGCACGGAACTGCGCGGCGACCGGCTGCTCGTGGCCACCGGCCGGCGGCCCCGCGTCGAGGGGATCGGCCTGGAGACGGTCGGCGTGACGGCCGACCCCCACGGCATCCGGGTTGACGCGTACCTGCGCGCCGGCGAGCGGCTCTGGGCGATCGGCGACGTCAACGGCATCTGGCCGCTGACCCACGTCGGCGAATACGAGGGCGACGTGGTCGCCGCCAACATCGCCGGCGACGCGCGGCCGGCGAACTACCAGGCCGTCCCCCGCGTCACCTACACCGATCCGCAGGCAGCGGCCGTCGGCGCGGCCGAAGCGCAGTACAGCGCCACCGCGCCCCTGTCAGACGTGCCGAAGACCGCCACCTACACGCACGCGTACGCCGAGTCCGGCGGGTTCCTCACGCTCCTGTCCGACGGCGAACGGCTCACCGGCGCCTACGCCCTCGGGCCCGAAGCCGGCGAATGGCTGCAGCAGGCGACGCTCGCCATCCGCGCACGCATCCCGCTCGAAGTGCTCAGCGACACGATCCAGCCCTTCCCCAGCTTCTCGGGGATCTACGGCGCCGCACTCAACACACTCCGCATGCAGATCGCGGACATGCCCCGGCCAGCCGCACCGATGGCCGCGCAGATGGCCAGCCTGCCCACGTGAGGATCTGCGTACGGCAGGGCAAGCTCAGCCGGCCACCGAGACGCCAAGGCCGCCCACGACGTTAAGTTCCTGCCGAGTGAACTCGCCTGTCAGCAGCGGCATGGCCCGGCCGATCGCGGCCTTAGTCTCGGGCAACTGCAGCGATGCGTCGTGCAGCTCCCGCGAATCCCAGATCTCGCTGACCCAGATCACGTCGGCGTCGGCCGGGTCGCTGCCCACCGCGTACAACTGGCACCCTGCCGCGCGCAGGCCGTCGGCGCCGCCGAGCAGTATCTCAATTACCTCATCCCGGTGACCTTCCCTGGTCCGCATCGATCCGATGTAGCCGTACAGCACGGCACGCCCCTTCCGCGAAAGACAGACCGGCACTGACGGGCCGGCAAAATTACAGAGCTGTCATTATCCCGTCCAGACCGGCGTCAGGCTCGCCTGGTCAGTGCCACCACCGGGATGGTCCGACCTGCCTTCACCTCGTGCTCGGCGAGGAAAGGGTAAGTCGACGTCAGCCTGGCCCACGATGCCTCGCGGTCTCCGCCAGCCAGGACCGACGCGACCGCTTCATAGGTCTCGTCCCCCACCTCCACCATGACGACAGGCTCGTGCAGCAAGTTGCGGTACCAGTCCGGATCCGCGGGTGCGCCGGCATTGGATGCGACGACCAGAATCCGGTCGCCGTCGCGGTGGAACATCATCGGCCTCGTGTGCCGCCGCCCGGTCCTGGCGCCGACGGTGGTCAAGAGCACGAGCCGATCCCGGTGCATGCCCTCGATCTCACCCCCGGCCCTGAACTGCTCGATCACCCGGCGATTGGTTTCCTGGATATCCATGCGCTGCTCCTCTCAGGGATCCCCTGGCTCAGGCATCCGATGATTCAGGCGTCCGATGGTTCAGGCGTCCGATGGTTCAGGCGTCCGATGGTTCAGCCGTCCGATAGTGTCTGCGCCCACCGGTCCAGCGACGCCAGCGTCCGGCTGAGCGTCTCGATCGACCAAGCCGCCATCTCGGCAGCCGACGTCCGCTCGGCCGCGGTGTCGTCCTCGTACCAGCCGAGCGCTCACCGGGCGGTAAGTCAGAACCAGCCCGCTCCGGCGGCCACCCACTTGGCGAAATCCCCTACCGTGACCAGCCCGAACCTGATCTCCGCGAGTTGTTCGTACTCCCGAAGGAAGGCGCGAGCTACGTCTGACCGCGGCTCGCCGACCGTGGCTCCGGCCCAGCGCAGAGCAGACTCGACAACTTCGAGGCGCGGATGACAGTATCCGCACTCGTCCCAGTCCAGGACGGCTACCCGCGCCGACGAGAAGGCTGTTGGCGGGCTTGTGGTCGCAGTGGGTATAGATCCAGTCACCGAACAGCTGATCTCCCGCGGACAGGATCGTGGTGCGCTGTCGGACCGCCGGTCGCAGCTCGATCTGGCACCGGCCACGGCACGCCAGCAGGGCACCGAAGGGTCGGGGCGCGTCCCCGAAGCAGCATGAACGAGACGGGACGCTCTGAGTACGTCAGGGCGGGCATCCCCTTCACACGCCGGAAATGACCCCGCAGTTGTCTATGTACTCCCGGGCAACGTATGCTTCCTGCATATCCCCCCAGCCGACTTGTGCGGCTGGGCGCGAGGCCCCGCTACGGCGGGGCTTCTGCTTTTCCAGGTCCGAGACTGAGCGGCCTACCAGGTCGGCGGCCGGTGGAGAGTCCGCTGGCCGACAATGACCTTGTCAGGAAGCTGGCAAGACCTGAGCACTCCAGCACGCACCTCCTTAACAAAGACCGGCCGCTGATTGAGCAGCATCCGGCTTGCAGCGCGAGGATGTGGGTTGATCAGGCCGACAGACCTGCCGTACCGCTTTGCGACGATCCTCATGGGTTCGGCCAGATCAGAATCGTTCGTCAGCAGAACAGCCATCTGGCAGTCATTCTCGAAAGCGTCAGTCAGCATCCAGGTAGCCAGATTGACGTCGGAGCCCTTCTCCTCCATCTTGTGCACTTTGACGAACGCAGATGCCGGAGGCGGCGGCGGTTCTACAAGCATCATTGTCGTCTGCGACGCGAGGAAGTGGCCGTAGTGGATGGTTAGCCGTGGCACCGACGCGAGCGCGGCCAGGTACGCTTCCTGCCGGTTCGGACCGTCTGGATCAGTGGTGCGGCCCTTGATGCGCGCAGTGAAGTACCTGATGCGGTGTATCTCGTTCCCAGGAAGCAAGGTCGAGCAGAACTTGCCGAGATCGAGCCACTTGTAGCGGCTGCGCCTGAGGCACCCGTAGTAGAGATTGAAGCCATCTATGTAGACGTTGGTGATCATCAGAGGCCGGTCCCGATGTCGCCATCTTCGAATGGCAGCATGATCGTATCGCCGAAGTGCGGATGGATCTTGTCAAGCTTGTTTCGGGAGTGCGCCCAGTCGTTGCTCAGCTTCATCAGTGTGACCACAGACCCCAGGTGCTCGCGCAGCTTTGGCTGGCCGACATTGGTGGTTAGCCTCTGAAAGAGCTTGTCTTTGGCCCTACCGCTGTCGTCCCTACGCTGTACGCGCTTCAGTTCGCCAAGAACGCCCGGCGTGATCCGCTTGTAGATGATGTCGTTTCTGAGGACTCCGAAGTATCGGGGTCGGAGGACATGCGGGTGCGGGAATTCCAGGCCGCGCAGAATTTTGGCCCAGCCAGTTGGGTGGTCAGCAGTATGAAGACTGAATGGTCCCCAGCTATCGAAGAACCGACATGTAATCGGCTGGCGCCACGTCTCTAACGAGCGCGGCGAAATGCTGCTCACTGATGCGAATCTCCTTCTCGTGACAGGAGCGGCACCTCAGGTAGTACCCGCCTGCAGAAACCCTAGACTCATGGTCGTAATACGGCACGCAAGCCTGGAGACCGCACTTAGGGCACCGCACAAGAATGCCAGTCAGCTTGTCAACGAGAAGCAGGCCAGGCCCGAAGTAAGACAAGCCAGTTACGATTCTCATTCTCCAGCGCATTGCACCTCGACTTTACGCGACATGCCCCCTTTATGGGCTGCAATTACCAGTAGGTTAGCCTCGACCTTTCTTGATCTTGGGTTGACGACGTGAGCCGCGGCAGGGGCGCATTTTCTCAGCGGCTGGTCGCGGCTGGCGGCCCGGTTGTCGCGCCCAGTGGGCCGGGTTCCACAGTCCCTTGTGTTTCTCCTCCCTGGTCAGCGGGATGGCGGGCGCCGGTCAGCGGCGTGCCAGGGCCTGCAGCCGGCTGATGGCGGTGGCGATGTCGCCGGTCCAGGGCCACCGGGCAGCCAGCCGCTG
>CAWJMK010000019.1:0-247594 GCA_963843955.1 uncultured Actinomycetota bacterium | reverse complement strand
GCAAACAGCTACCCCTCTGGCCGCACGAGCCCGCGACGTTCCCGCACTGGCACTGACCTGCGCAGAGACGTTACCCCCGCTAACAACAAAGATCATTTAGCGGCGGGGAGGCCCGGACGCGTTTTTCCCGCTAGCCGGCGCCGGGCCCGGAGGCGAGGTTCAGTTATCAAGAGGTTCAGTTATCAAGCAGCGCCGGGACATGATCATGCCAGCCACAGCTGATGACGGGGAAGGGCCGAGCGGCTAGGAAAGAGCAGGTGCCAGGCGTCGTGGCAGACCTCGTGCTCGTGGTCGCCCTAGCGGTCATGCACGCGTGCGTGCGCGAGATCGCGCTAGTCCTCGTGCTAAGCGGTGCGGTAGAGCGAATGCCAGGGCTAGGGCGTCCTCCCGGTGCCGGGATTGTGGCACCGGGCCCGGTCAGTGTCCAGGGCGCTGCGCGTCCCTCCGGGACGGCCCTGGCGGGCCGGCCTGGACCCCGCCCGTCCCCGGCTCATGACGGCACCTGCCGGAGGATACCCCGGGACTGGATGCTGACCGGGGGCGGATAGAGATAGGCGGCGCGGCCACGGGGCCGGGAGCCAGCGACGGATCCGCCCGCGGGTCAGCCCGCGCCACCATCACCGTCCATCATGCCGGCCGGCAGTGACAGTCAGATTCCGGTCTCGGCGGCGTAGCGGTCCAGGGGGAGGATGACGGCGGGCTCGGCGGCGTCCCAGCTCGCGAGGCCGAGCAGCGGACGGCCGCAGCCGGTGCAGCGGGCCAGCCAGACGGTAATGGCGTAGCCGGGCCGGCCGTGGCTGATCAGGTCGGCGCGGTCCCAGGCGGCGGGGTCGGGCCGGTGCGCCCGGCGGGGGCTGGCCGGGCAGGTCCAGGCGGCATCGGAGAGCGGGATCATGACGGTGCCTCCCGGTCAGGTGGATGGGTTCTGGTTCCGGGGTGGGTGGTGGCGTGCACGGCCTGCAGGGCGGTGATCGACACGTGGGTGTAGATCTGGGTGGTGGCCACCGAGGCGTGGCCGAGCATTTCCTGGACGTAGCGCAGGTCGGCGCCGCCGTCGAGCATGAGGGTCGCCATCGTGTGGCGGAACAGGTGACAGGCCCCGGTCTTGCCGGTGCCCGAGGCGGCGATGTAGCCGTGGGCGAGCTGCCCGACCCGGACCTTGGAGACCGGGCCGCCGTCGGATGCGACGAACAGGGCGGTGACCGCGGGATCGCGGCAGAGCACGGGTCGTGCGTCGGCCAGGTAGCGGGTGATCCACGCCAGGGCCCGCTCGCCGAGCGGCAGCAGCCGGTCGGCTGCGCCTTTGCCGGCCCGGATGAACACGGTGACCTTCGCGTGGTCGATGTCGGCCAGCGCGAGGCGGGTCAGCTCGAGGCGGCGGATGCCGGTGGCGTAGAGGACTTCCAGGATGGCCCGGTCCCGCAGGCCGAGCGGCGAGGACAGGTCCGGCACTGCCAGGACGGCCTCGGCCTCGGCGGCGGACAGGACCTGGCGGGGCAGCCGGCGGGGCGGGCGGGGCAGTTCCAGCGCGGCGGCGGGGTCGGCCAGGATCAGGCGGCGGGAAGCGGCCCAGGCGAACAGCGGCCGGATCGCGATCAGCCGGGCGGCCTGGGATGCGGTCAGCAGCGGCTGCCCGTTCGGCTGGCGGTAGAAGAACAGGTGCCGCTGGTAGCGCTCCAGCATCTCGCGGGTGACATCAGCGGGGCGGGTGATGCCGCGCTCGGCCAGCCAGGCCGCGAGCTGGGCGGTGGCGTGCCGGCGGGTCCGGATGGTGGCCGGGGAGTAACCGCGGGCGGCCATCCACGTCTCGAAGTCTGCCCACATCACCGGGAATCCCCGCCGGTCCGACGTGTCGCCGGGGAACGGGCCGGCGATGGTGCCGGCGGTGACCTGGCCGCGGCGGGGCATCAGTGCTCACCGCCATCCGCGGGCGGATCTATGACTACGACCCGGGTGCCGTTGACCGGGCTGGTATCCATGCGTGCGGCCGTAAGCACCGGCCGGAACGGCTGCAGGCGGCCGGTGAGCTGGGCGGTTTCCTGGTCACCGCTGCCCTGACCGGGGGCCGACTGCCCCCCGACCGGGGGCCGACCGGGAGCCGACCCGATCTTGGCAGGCCCCGGCCGGAGCATCCCGGAGGCCGACCGGTCCTGGTTGTGGCGACGGGGCTCGGCGAGGGCAGCGGGGTCGGCCAGGCCGGGCAGGAAGGGCGTGCCGTCCTCGCCCTCGCCCTGCCAGGACAGGGCGTAGCAGTAACTGCCGTGCTCGCCGCGGTGCAGGCTGAGCAGTTCCAGGTCGGTCAGCCGGGTCAGGTGCACTTTCAGCTGCGTGTCCCCGAACCCGGTGGCCTCACGCAGCTGGCGGCGGGTGAACCGGATTCGCCTGGGCGGGAGCTGCTGCCGGTCAGCCTCGGTCATGACGTATCCGGAAATCGCGTCCAGCACCCGGCGGGTGACCGGGGGCAGCTCGTCCAGCGACCGGCCCAGGATCTCGTGCGCCAGCCGGTTAGCGAGCGCGATGTCGGCCAGGGCGGTCTCGATATAGGTGATGTCCCGCCCGCCGATGGTGACGGTCTTGCGCTCGCGCTGGTGCTGGTGCAGCAGCGTGACCGCATCGATCAGGGTCAGGTACTTGCCGTGATCACGGCGGGTCCGGGTGCGGGCATCGGCGAACGTCAGCCGGTCAGCGAGCGGGTTGATGATCGTGACCTGTTCCAGCAGCCGCTGGGCGTTGCGGTGCACCGCCAGGACCTGGTCCCGGCGGACCCGTGCGGTCAGGCCGTCCAGGGTGCGGGCGTGCCGCTGGGCGGCGTGAATCGCCTTCGTCTGCTCGCGGTCCTCGTCGACGGACAGGACCAGGCAGCGGTTCAGCAGCTCCTCATCGACGTCGATCGAGGTGGTGGTCAATAGGATCGCGGCCGGGCCGGTCACCTGGTAGGTCCGGGTGACCAGGGTGCCGGTGTCGGGGTCCTTGCCGGTGGAGGCGATCGATAGCCTGCCCTCGGACTGCAGCAGCTTGAGAGCATACGAGGCCCGGGAGGCGCCTTCCTCCTCGGCGATCGCCAGCACCTTGTGCGCCAGCTCGGTTTCGCCGAGGTAGAACAGCGACTGGCCTGTCATCGCCGAGTAGGTCACCTTGTCCTCGTCCGGCACGAACGCCAGCGCCGCGTCCATCAGCGCCGACTTCCCGGCGGCCGAGGAGGACTGCACGATGGCGGCCAGCGGCCGGTCCAGCTTGCGGCTGACAGCGGCCAGGTAGAGGGCCAGGCAGCCGGTGCTCTCCCCGGCGATCCCGGCCGTCGCGAAGTCCGCGGCGATCCGGCCGGGCAGGTCCGGGTCGGTCAGCAGCTCCAGGGCCGCGGCCCGCTCCGCGTCGGTCATGCTCACCAGTGCGGCCCTGGGAGTGCTGGCTGCGGTGATGGCCTGCTCCGCCCGTTCCTCGCTGGCCAGCAGGATCCTGCCCAGGTCGGCTTTCACCGTCTCGGCGCCGAGGCCGAGCTCGGCCGCGGTGGCGGTGATGAACGCCTGCCGTGCCCTGGCCGAGTAAAGGTCAAGGGTGTCGAGGTGGAACCGCTCGCCGCGGGCGGCCAGGACATTGACCCGCAGGGCGCCGTGGCTGATGACCTGGTCCAGGCCGCGGACCCGCCACCGGCGGTCGCCGTGCACCATCACCAGCTCCCCGCCGCCGGCATCAGCGCTGGCAGGTTCGCGATCACCGCCGGTCAGGACAGGCGGATCCCGGTGATCACCGGGACTGCCCTGGTCTGGTTCCGAGCCGGTGTCCTCCTGCGCGGTGGGCGCCTTCGGCCCGGCGCCGCTTCCGGCCCGGGGGGCCTGCGCGGCGCCAGCCACGGCGCTCGCGTGATGACCGGCAGGGACAGGCCGGGCGGCCGACTGGCGGGTCCGCCGGATCCGTGTTCCGGGAGCCGGCTTGTGCCCGGCAGGGGCAGCGTGGCGCAGCAGCACGCCGAGCGCATCCCGCGGGGACCGGGACGCCACGGCGATGTCGTTGATGTCCGCGCCGGCCGGCAGCGGCACCCGCAGGCACTCCGCTCCCAGGGGGGCCAGCTCAGCGGCTAGGGAACAAGCCCCGGCATCGCCGGCGGGATCACCGTCATAGGCGATCAGCACCCTGGTCACCTTCTGCTCGCCGAGCAGGGCGGTGTGCTCTGGAGTCCACCCGCCGGTGCCGTAGGAAGCGGTGACATTCCGGAACCCGGCGCACCACAGCGTGATCGCGTCGATCATCGACTCACACACGATGACCTCGCCGGAAGCGAACGCGGCCGGGTTGAGCACGCCGCGGTGCGGGCCGGGCAGGTAGAGATGCAGCGGGGTCCCGGCATGCAGGTCGGTGCGGACCTTGCGGCCGTAGATCTCCCCGACCTGTCCCCGGCCGTCGATGACGGGGATGACCAGGGAGCCGCGGAAATGCTCGTGCCCGGACTCGCGCAAGATGCCCAGCCTCTTCAGCCGGGACCGGACTTCCTCGCCGGCGGCGGTCCTGCAGCGGGGCAGCCGGTAGCCCAGAGTCCGGTCAGCGAAGCCCAGCCGGAAGGCATCCGCCGCTTCGGGGTCGGCGATCTTGCGGCGGTGCAGGAACGCCACTGCATCCGCCGAGCCCGCCAGCGCCTGATGATAGAAGCTGATCACTTCCGCCAGCAGGACCGCGTCCTCGGCGTCCGGGGCGGCAAGCGGCGGCAGCTTCACCGTCCGCGACCTGGCCGCCCCCTGCGGCGGGGATGACAGCGACGGCGCGTCGCTGCGCAGCAGCTCCACCGCATGCCGGAAGCTGACCCCGCGGGCCCGCATCACCCAGTCGATCACCGACCCGCCCGCCTGGCACGCGCCCAGGCAGTGCCACAAGTTGCTGGCCGGGGTGATCACCAGCGACGGCGAGGCATCATCATGGAACGGGCAGCAGCCCGCCAGGTCCTGGCCCTGCGGGCGCAGCCGCACCCCGGCCGCCTCGGCCAGCCGTGCCACGCTCACCCCGGACTTGATCCGGGCGATCTCATCCTCGGGAACCCGTGTCATCAGCAGACCTTGTCAAGAGAGCAAATCTGTCTGCTTATATATAGCTGATACGCTCTCAAGCGTCAACCAGTTCCGGAGGGCCGCCTTATGGTCAGCGCAGATCCCATCCCGCTGCACCCGCCAGGGAGCGAGCCCGTGACCGATGTCGGCTTCGGCCAGCGGCTGGCAGCCCTGCGCAGGCAGCAGGGACTCACCCAGCAGGTCGTCGCCGACCGTGCCGGGGTGCACGTCACTAACATCCGCCGCTATGAGGCAGGCAAGGCCGCGCCCACCGTGCACATCCTGCGCAACCTCGCCGTCGCGCTGCACGTCAGCGCGGATGCGCTCCTGTTCGACCCGGGCGAGCGGGGCCCCGCCGACGACCTCGCCCTGCACCTGGAAGCCATCAGCCGCCTGGACGAGGACGAGAAGGCCGCCGTGCTCGCCATGATCGAGTCCATGCTGCTGCGCCACCAGGCCCGCCGCCTCACCGCACCGGCCGCCGCCCGGGACCAGGCCGCCGGGCAGTAGCCAGACCGGACTGTCAGAAGCCGGGGGCATCCTGGATGACGGAGCGCGTCAGCAGCTCCCGGTAACCACGGCGAGGAACCTGCGCCCGGACGGGGCGTCACTCTCACCAGGAACCAGGCAGGGCAGCGGCCCCGCCCACGGGCACGACACGCGGCCTGACCGCGCAGCCCGCACTCATCGCTGAACCACGCATCTGATCTCTCGCCCAGCACCGGCACCCAGTGCCCGCATCGGCCTGCCGGAACGCTTAAACCCGGCCCGCTGGCGTGCTCCCCGGAAACCGAGGGAGCCAGCGATGAGCGATCACGACCCACCCCCGCCCGCGTTAGCCCGGCTTGCCGTCCTGCGTGACATCGAGGACGCCGCCAGGAAATGCCGGCAGCCCGTCCGCATCCGCGGCCGGCAGACCGAATGCGACCCGGCCACCGGCAAGATCATCGCCGTCACCGACAGCAGCAAGCGTGACGGCGGCTATATCGAGGTGCCGTGCGGGAACCGGCGGGCAGCAGTCTGCCCGTCCTGCGCGTGGCTGTATAAGGGCGACACCTACCAGGTGATGATCGCCGGGCTGCGCGGCGGCCACGGCATCCCCGAGACAGTCGCCGGACATCCGGCCGTTTTCGCCACCCTCACCGCGCCGTCGTTCGGGCCGGTGCACCGCGGGGCAGGACGCGACGGCAGCCCGCCCCGGTGCAGGCCCCGCCGCGACAAGCCATTATGCGGGCACGGCCAGCCGATGTCGTGCGGGCGCCGGCACCAGGACGGCGACCCGCTCATCGGCCAGCCGCTATGCCCGGACTGCTTCGACTACGCCTCCGCCGTGCTGTTCAACGCATCGGTCCCCGCTTTGTGGGACCAGACCGCGCAGGCAGTCCGGCGGCAGCTCGCAGCCAGCGCCGGCCTCAGCCAGCGGGCACTGCGCCAGCACCTGCGCCTGTCGTTCGGCAAGGTCATCGAATACCAGCACCGCGGCCTGGTCCACATCCACGCCGCCATCCGCATCGACGGACCCGCAGGGCCAGACGATGACCCGCCGCCCTGGGCAGACACCAGGCTGCTCCGCACTGCCGTGCTCGCGGCGGCACCGATTCCTGCCGTCACCCTGCCGGACCCAGCCCGCAGCGGGCAGCCGCTCACACTGGCATGGGGCAGCCAGGCCGATGTCCGGATCGTGCGCCGCGACATCAGCGGAGAGCTAGACGACCATAAGGTCGCCGCCTACGTTGCGAAATACTCCTCCAAGGGCACTGAGGACTGCGGCGGCGCACCCCGCAGCATCCGCACCGCAGCCGACCTCGACGCCTGGGACATCACCCCGCACGCACGAAGAATGATCACCACCTGCTGGCAGCTCGGCCACCGTGAGCAGTACCAGGCCCTGCGGCTCGCCCGGTGGGCGCACCAGCTCGGCTACCGCGGCTGGTTCTCCACCCGCTCCCGCCAGTACTCGGTCACCCTCGGATCACGCCGCCAGGAACGCCGCCAAACCCGGACCGCATGGATCCGCCAGCAGCAGGGACTGCCCGCCGTTCCCGGCGTGATCACCGCCGAATGGCACTACGCCGGCCAGGCCGGACCATGATCGGTCCGAACTTTTCTATTTCTCTGTCAAGGGCACGGCCTCCCGGCCGCGCCGAGGTCACTGTGTCAGTCGCGGAGTGAAGCAGACCATGAGCCGCTCCGCTGCAGGGTCAATCCGGTAATCCTGGGGGCGACGGCGCGACACTGCGCGCTCTGAGCTGAGCGCGCGACAGTTTCCGAGGTGGCTGGCGTCGGCTCGTATGCGTCAGCAAATCGGCATCCGGACCCGTGTATTAATCTCGGAACAGCCTCGGATACTTGTTGCGCATGTAATCCTCGCCGCAGCGAACTAGGGCACTTTCGATTCCCGGGTCAGCCATGAAAGCCAGGGCCGCGTCATTCAACCGGTCTTCTATGAACTGCGCTTGCAGATCAATATCCGGCGCGCTCACGCCGGTATTATCGACATAAGCCGCCCAAACCTGAGCCGCAATATATCGCGTCATACCATCGAATCGCATTCTGATCGCCCAATGTCCGCGATCGCCCGAGATCTCGATCCAGGCCGGAGGACCGATTCCCACCTGGCCAGTGAAGGTCAGCAGAACCCCTCCCATGCCGCCTCGCTCATCAGAAACAAGGCGGAATCCATGGTGGAGAAGCCATACGCATAGCCTCTGAACAGGGTCAGGAATTTCCGTTTCCGTGGCCATCAGACTCTACTCCCCGGAGCCGTAGAGATAATCTAGCTCCCGCATGAAGAATGAGCCTTCATTCGCCGGATCCGCAGGATTCGCCGTCGCCACTATATCGCTTCCCTGAGCTACAGCCTGATCAAGGAATTGCATGTTGCGTATCCAAATCTCGCTGCCTGGCCCCGTGCCGCCGAAGCTGTCAGTACGCGCCGCCATCTCCTCCCAGGCATCGCCCACGTTAAACGCTCGTGCCCCGGTAATCGAGGCATAATTCAGGTACGTCGGATATCGGCCAAGCGACACCGCGTTAGGTGTTCGCCCGGCGAGGCGGTCGGTTATCGTGCCGCCGGCATCAGCCACGAACCGCGTTGTCGACGTGTCGGCGGTGATGCCGTCAGGACTAGTAGCGAACCGCGCACCCACGGATCCGACGGCCGTCGTGGCCGTATCAGTGGCGTCGGCTAGGTCGCCCAGTTCGCCGCCGGGGGCAAAGAGGGCGGCGATGTTGAAAGCGTATCCGCCGAGGGTGTAGCTGGATTTGCCGGGCCGGCCGACGGGGATGCGGGCCGGCAGATGGCTGGCGACGGCGGCGCCGAGTCCGGGTATGGGGCTGGCGAACGGCAGGAAGCTCTTAGCGGCGTGGTACACGGCGTTGACGATCCCGCCGCCGACATCGCCCCAGCCGCCTTCGGTTTGCTGCTCGTGGTTTCCGTAGTCGATGGCGGCCTGATAGTTGCCGGCGCTGAGGACCTGGCAGTGGCCGGCTTCGACGCAGCCTTGCAGCAGCCCGGTGGGGTCGGAGTTGGTGGCGGGGTTGTCTGCGGCGTAGGCGTAGGGGTTGAGGTCCTGGGGGTTTTGGGGGGTGAGGATGGGGTCGGTGGTGATGAACTGGCCGTTGGCGGGGTTGTATTCGCGGGCGCCGAGGTTGGTTAGCCCGGTGAGGGTGTCGGTGGTGCCGCCGACGAAGCCTTTGCTGCCGGGGAAGGCGGGCTCGCTGTTCTGGGCCGGGGCGCCGAAGGGGGTGTAGTAGCGGCGGGTGACGTTGAAGTTCAGGTAGTCGATGGCGACGGTGTCGGTGCCTTGCTGGTTGCCGATGAGGTACTGGACGTCGCCGGCGCTGGTGGCGGCGGCGATGGTGACGCCGCCGATGGTGTAGTAGCGCGTTCCGGAGAGGGTGCCGCCGGTGTTAGTGATCTGCTCGTCGGCGAGGTAGAGGGTGGTGGTGTTGTTATCGGTTTGCAGGAGCAGGTTGCCGTCGGCGTCGTAGATGTAGCTGGCGCTGGCTGCACCGGAGGTGCTGGTGATGGTGTCGGAGGTGAGCTGCCCGGCGCCGTTCCAGTTCAGGGTTCCGGCGGGGCTGCCGGCGCTGGTGGAGGTGGTGGCGGTGAGCTGCCCGGCGGTGTTGTAGGTCTGGGTGGCGGTGGTGTTGCCGCCGGGGGTGGCGGTGGTGGCCTGGGCGGCGAGCTGGTGGGGGCCGGTGTCGCCGTTGGCCTGGTAGGTGTTGGCCTGGCTGATGGTGGTCTGGGAGCCGGGGGCTCCGTAGGTCGTGGTGCTGGCGGTGATGTCGCCGGTGGTGTCGTAGCTGAGCTGCTGCCAGTAGGGCTGGGCGCCGCCGAGGTCGCTGGCGGCGGGGGTGGCGGGGCAGGTGGCGGTGTTCTGGGTCCAGGCGTTCGTGAGCTCGCCGAGGTAGTCGTAGGTGTAGCACTGGTCTTGCGTGATGCCGGTAGTGCCGGTGTCCTGCTCGGATGTGATGAGGCCGTCGGGGTCGTAGTTGTAGGTCTGGTCGTCGACGGTGGTTTGCGCGGATCCGACCTCGGCGGTGGTTGTCCACAGGGCGCCGGTGTCGGGGTGGTAGCTGTCGAAGATGAAGGCAGGGTTAGTGGTGGTGCCGAGGGCGTATTCCTGCGGCTGGCCGATGGTGGTGTAGGACACGCCCGCCACGTACGACCAGAGGCTGGACGTCATGCTGACGGGGTTGCCGGAGGTGTCGTAGCCGGTGCTGACCGATTCGGCGGCCAGGCCGCCGCCGGCGTAGTCGTAGTAGCCGGTCATGATGCCGGTGCTGGAGTTGTAGCCGTAGGTCCGCTTGTAGGTGGCCGCCAGCGGGCCGGCCGCGGCCGGGATGATGGTCTCGGTGCCGGTCGGCAGGCCGTAACTGTCGTAACCCATGGCCTGCTCGGTGTAGGCGGGGCCGGAGGTTCCGCTGGTGTAGGAGCTGGAGGAGGTCAGCATCCCGGCCGCGAGGGTGTCGTAGGTCCAGGACGCGGTCTCGTTGGACGGGGACTGACCGGCGGTGGCCGCGGCGTACTGGGCGGTCTTGCGGCCGTCGGCGTCGTAGGCGTAGCTGAGGGTGGATCCGGCGGCGTTCGTGGCCGAGAGCAGGTTGCCGTCGGCGTCGTAGGTCGAGGTGGTGGTCCCGGCGTCCGGCGTGGTCGCCGATACCTGGTCGCCGGCCAGGTTGTAACCGTAGGACCAGTGGTTGCTGGCGTTATCGGTGATGGTGGCGAGCTGCTGGCCGGGAGTGTAGGTGTAGGCGGTCTCGTCCCAGCCGCCCGCGCCGGGGCTGGAGGGCGTGCCGGGGGCGGGCGGGCCGGAGGGCGGCGGGCTGGAGTGGTACTGGTAGATGTAGTTGGTCTGGCCGTCGCCGTTGGCATAGGTGGTCTGCGCGGTGCCGCCTGCGGGCGGGGTGACGGTGGTGTAGTTCCCGCCGTAGCTGGTGTCGGTTTCCCATTCGGGGCTTCCGCCGGTGTCGGTGATCTGCCTGATCACCCGGCCGTCGCCGTCGTAGGCGTAGCCGGTCTCGGCCGGGACGTATTGCAGCTGCTCGTCGACCAGGCCAGGGGACGGCGCGCCGGTGGCGTAGTAGGCGCCGGTGACGAGCGACTTCCAGCCGTCGGAGTTGTAGAGAGTGTCGGTGACGTCCCGGCCGCCGGAGGGGGTGGCGGTCTGAGTTTCGACGGGCTGCGCGGCGGAGTCGTATATGGTCTCCGACACGTTGTAGCCGCCGGTGTCGGTGATCGTGCTGGTGGTGACCACCGACGGGTGGGTCGCCGAGATGCTGTAGGCGTACTTGTCGGCGGCGGCCGCGGTCGCCTCGAGGTGGCCGGGCGTCCAGACGGCGGTGAGCCGGCCGAGCGCGTCGTAGGTCTCGGACGTGACCCGCCTGGCGGGGCTGGTAATGGTGACAGGCAGCTCGCGGAGCGGGTCGTAGGCCGTGGTGGTGGCCAGCCCGCTGGGGGCGTGGGCGGTCGCCGGAGTGGTCACGGTCGCGGACGTCGGCTCGGCGTCGCCGGATGGCACATAGCTGGTGGTAGTGGTGTTGCCGTCCGCGTCGGTTGCGGAGGTGACGCGGCCGTAGGCGTCGTAGGTGGCGGCGGACTGGGTGGAGAAGTTCTCCTGTGATCCGGTGTAGGAGGTGGCCAGCTGTGTCTGGGTGAGGTTGCCGCTGGTGGCGGTGCCGAGGAGCTGGCTGTCGTAGGAGTTCCTGGTGTCGGAGATCAGCTGGGCCTGCGCGGGGGGCAGGCTGGCCGGGCAGCTGGCCGGCGGCCCGGCGGTGACGGTGATCTGGGCGGGCAGGTCGGTCTGGAAGACCGAGCTGTCGGTGGCGTAGGTGGTCTGCGTGCAGGTGTCCTCGGTGGCATCGCCGGGTGCCCCGTTGTCCTGGTAGTCGGGTACCTGGGCCTGGCTGGTGACCCGGCCTCGCGAGTCGTGGATGTCGGTGGTGTCGGCTTCGCGGTATCCGCCGGAGCCGAGCGCGGTGAAGTCCTGCGTCTCGGCGGTGCCGGTGAGGTAGGCGTGCAGGGCGGGCAGGCCGCCGGGCTGGGGCTGGCTGGCGGTGGCCGCTGAGGTCCAGGGCGTGGTGACGGTGTCGGAGACCACTGGGCCGCCGGCGCCGTCGTAGGTGACGTGAGCGAAGCCCGCTCCGGCCCACTGGTTGTTGTCGGTCGCGGTGATGGTGGTCGAGGTGCCGGGAATGGTCTGCGCCAGGGTGGCGCTGGCGGTCCCGCCGCCGGACTGCTCGTCGCCGTTCATGCCCTGGAAGTAGTAGTCCGCCGCCTCGGTGACGGGGTCGGGCGAGGTTCCGGTCTGGGTGGAGACTTCGCCGAAGCCGCGCCACTGGCTCCAGGTCCGCTGCGAGGACCGGGTGAGCGCGTCGTCGTTGTAATGCCAGGCCCCGCCGGACAGGCACTCGGACGTGCCGTAGCAGTAGCTGGTGATGACCGGGGGGCTGCCGCCGGCGGTCGGGGTGCTGGTGATCATCGTGACGGCGTAGAGGTTGAACCAGTCCTCGATCGGGGACCCGGCACCGGGCGGCGTCCAGTACTGGGGGTAGCACAGCGTCGTGTTGGCGTCGGGGGTCGGCAGGCTCGCCGATGCGCAGGAGGCCGGCGGGCTGTCGTACTCGATCGAGGTGACCTCGCCGGTCTCATTGGTGACGGACTGCACGCGCTCGCGCGGGATGGTGGTGTAACCGTCGCTGAAGTCGGTGGTGGTTTCCACCCGATTGGGCAGCGACACGTAGCCGAATGTCACGGGCGGCAGCGAGACGGCGGTGCCGTCCTCGCCGGTGCGGGTGATGGAGCTGAGCACCATCGGCGCGGTGGTGGTGTCGTCGCCGGGGTTGATGAAGCTCTGGCCGAGCGCCCAGCTGTCTGCCTCGCTCATCGACGACCCGGCGAGGCCGTAGGTCGTGATGCCGGTGAGCTGGTACCTGCTCCAGAACGACGGCGAGCTGACGGCGCAGCTGGCGCCGGAGACGCAGGTCAGGTCGGTGGGGACGTCGGTGCGGGTGGTGGCGGTGGCGAACTGCACCTCGCCGGCGCCGGCCGGGGCGCCGCCGGCGCTGGCGTAGACGGTGCCCTGGAAGCCGTACCAGATTGTGGCGAGCGCGCCGGCCTGGGTGTAGGCGGCCGTGCCGGTCGTGGCGTTGTCGGCAGCGTAGTCGTTGGTCTCGGTGTTGTAGAAGTAGGCCATGGCGTTGCCGTTGGCGTCGGTGACGTAGTCGAGGTTCCAGCGCCACGCCTGGCTGCAGGAAGATCTGGAGAACGTCGCGTTGTAGCAGCCGTCGGCGTCGGCGGACCGGGGGCTGTAGACCGGCACGGTCCAGGCGCTGCTGGTGGTGGTGTCTCCCGACGCCCAGCCGGGCAGCCGGTTCAGCCCGAAGTAGTAGCTGGTCCCGTCCGGCTCGGTGACGATCCAGTAGCCGCCGTCGCTGGTGCCGTTGGTGGTGCCGTTGCTAGTCGCCGAGGACCGGTAGGTGATCTGCGCTCCGTTGTCGGCCTCGGCGTGCCAGCCGTTGGCTGGGTCGTCGGCCAGCGTCGTCGTCGCGCCGCCGAGGGACAGCGTGGTCTGGTTGCTGGCCGACCAGCACAGGTCACCGGTCTTGTCCGCGGCTGGCAGCGCCGGGGTGAGGCTGTCCTGCGAGCAGGTCTCGTAGTCGCGCTCGATGAAGCCGGGCTGGTAGTCAAAGCCGTCGCCGATCCAGGACGCCTGGTCGTTGGTGGCGGAGGTCAGCCCGTCCAGTTCCTGGGAGTTGTAGCCGATGGCCACCGGCGGCGTTAGCCCGCCGGGGACAGGAGGCACCGCGACCGGGTAGGAGTAGCTGAACGCGCCTGACGACCCGCCGGCTGTCCAGCTGCCAGTGTCCGACAGCGGGGTGGCGCTGTAGCTGCCCTGTGATCCGGACGTCGAGGTGGTCGCCGCGAGGACGATCTGCGGCGCGACGGAGCCGGTGGCCGGGCTCGCGCCGGCGTCTGCGGACGCGCCGGCCGGGGAGGCGGCGGCGCCAGCTGCGCCGAGGGTGATATCGGTCCCGAGCTGGTCGGCGGCGGGGTTGTTGGCTGAGCTGACCGGCGTCTGCCGCCGGCAGGCGGCTGCCTGCGGGGTGGTCAGGGCGCAGGCGGGCAGCTCGACCAGGCGCAGCCGGGAGCCGAAGCTGCCGCCGTCAGCCTCGGCGAACGAGGAGTAGTCAAGCGAGACGCGAAGTGCAGTGGCCGTGGCGGGCGCCGCGGCCGAGATGGTGAAGATGACCCCGGTCATGCCCGCTGCCCTGGCCGCGCTGGGCGATGCCATGGTTACCTGCACGGTCGCCGGGCTGCCGCCGGCGGCGGCGGGGCCGACCCATACGGGCAGTGCTCCGGCCCGGGCTGACCCCTGGGTCGGCTGTGCCATCCCGCCGCCGGCGGACGCATCCGCGGGCGAGCCCAGTGCCGCGGCGCCGGGCTGGACCTGGACCGTGGCCGTGCCCGCGGCGGGCCAGCGGGCCGGTGCGGGATGCCATGCCGGAGGCAGCGCGGGCACCCTGACGGGACGCGATGCCACCAGATGGACGGGGACGGGGTTGCCCGGGTTCACCGGCAGCAGCCTGAGCGGCCGCGCCACAGGCGGCGAGTTAGCTGGCGGCGCCGCCATGGCGGTCAGCAGCGGCAGGGCGGCCATTGCCGCCGTTGCCGCCAGCCACCGGCTGCGCGGCATGAGCCGGGAGCCGTTTGTCCGGCGGGGCGAGGTAGCGCGCATCTCAGGGGGCCCCTTCTATGGCGTCAGTTCCGGGCAGGTCCTGCCGCTGCGTGCCGTTGCAGCCGGCTGTCGGGCGGTGAACGGGGATCGTTTGGGGAAAGGCAGATGAGACGTGGGGCCGGCGAGCGCCTGGCGCCGCCGTGCGGCGGGCGCCTGCGCGTCGGGTCAGGGGGGCGGCAGCGTGTCGCTGCCGGGCGAGAGGGCGCACCCGTTGAAGACGTCGGCCAGGGCCGCGTACCCGGCGGCAGACAGGTTCGCGTGATCGCCGGCGTCGTAATTCGCGGGCCCCGTCGACAGCGCCTCAGGCGACAAGCCGTTGCTGACGGCCGAGTCGGCGTCGGCGGGACAGTACGGCGGGCCGATGTCATAGATGCTCGGGCCTGCGATGTCCTGGTTCACCTGGAAGCGCACCGGGTCGGTGGCGGTCGCGGTGCACGAGTGGCCGTCGGAGGCGTAGCCAGCGCACGGTGTCATCGTCGTGACGATGACGTTGATCCCGTAGGCGTTCAGTTCCTCGATCAGGATCGAGTAGGCGGTCTCGAGGGAACCCACGGTTGGCGCGGAGCTCAGCAGGTCCTGGAGCCCTTCGTCGATGACGACCGTGCCGACATCGGGCTCGGCGAGGACGTCGCGGTCCAGCCGGGCGAGCAGGCTGACGCCATGGCTGCCGCTGCCGTCTGCCAGGATCTGGTTGCCTTCTATCCCGGCGTCGACCACCCCGGACCCGGCTGCGAGTTCCTGGCTGTACAGCTGCCCGGCCAGCCGCTGGCTGGGCACGCTCAGGGAGTCGCTGAAAGCGGCGCTGCCGGCGCCGTCGATGACGTTGTCGCCGGCCACCACCACGGTCGGGCTGCCCGGGCTGGGCAGGCCGTCGAGCGTCCCGGCGGGAGTGGTCACGTCCACCCCGGTGAGCACCGCCGTCGCCCCGATGAACCCGCCGGTGCTGCTGGTGAACGGCGTTCCGGAGGTGTTCAGCGTCTGGTTCGGCGTCGACGATGATGCCCACCATGTCGCGCCGGCGCTCGCGTACGTGTTCAGCGGCAGGGCCGGCAGGCTCGCGTTCTGGATCCACAGGCTGACCAGCAGCGGGCTGCCCGCGGTCACCGTCAACGCGGACGACAGGCTGACCGGATCGGAGTAGACGGCTCCGCCTTCGGGGATTGTCACCGACGACTGGCCGCCGAACGTGAGCGGGACCGGGGCCTGGCCGGGGGTCGCGCCGGATCCGGGGGCTATCGACGCGGCGCCGATCTGCAGCGGCCCGGTGCCGTCGGCGGCCAGGAAACCCGGATCGGACAGCTGGATGCGGACCTGGCTGCCGGCCGCGCCGCTGACTGTCGGGGTCACCTGCTCGCGGAACGTCTGGTTGCCCCAGGTGACCTGCGATGGCGGCGCGAATGCGTCCTCGACCGGGGACTCGGCGGCGCCGGTCCACGCCTGCCCGGACGGAGACGAGACGGATGCGCCGTTAGCCTCGGGGGTCTCGGTGGTGGTGTTGCGGATCGACATGCCGAAGACATGCAGCGCGGGCAGCACGACCCCGTCTCCCGAAGGCGTGGCGGCGTAGGCCGTGGCGCCGATGTCGGGTAGCGTCACCGATTCCACGGTGCAGTTGGCGTCGAGGGGCACCGCGAAGGCGTAGATCTTCGGCGAGTCCGCCTGCGCGCCGCTGCTGCTGACCTTGTCGGCGGTCGCGATGGCCTGAAGGTCAGCCGGGCCGGTGGTCCAGTCCGGCACCGTCAGGTCATAGCTAACGGTGGTCCGGCCGTTTGTTTCCGGGCAGCCGGGAGCGTAGTTCACCGTGCCGCTGGCGGGCGTGCAGCCGGCGTCGCCGAATTTTGGAACCTGCAGGCAGCCCGATCCGGTCGTCGCGGTGCCGCCCATTACTGCCGGGGTGGTGGCGTCTTCCTGCAGCACGGGCGCGTTCTCGTCGCCGGTCGCGAGGGGGGGCACGCTCGCCTCGCTGCCGGGCGAGGCGCCGTCGGTGGAGGTGGCGAGGAATACCACGGAGCTGCCCTGGACGCCGCCGCCCGTTCCGATGGTCTGGTTGGCGGCCAGCAGGTTGTCGGCGCCGCTGCACGTGCCGAATGAGGGCAGGGTGAACGGCGCGCTGTCGACGGTGACCTGGCCGCCGGGGCTCCAGCCGGCGGCGGTCAGCTGCTGCGCGTCGAGGTAGTCACCCGAGCCGTCGCCGCCGGTGGATGCGGGGCAGGCCGAGCCGCTGGAACTGGAGATCAGGGTATTGCTGGCGGTCCCGGAGGCGAGAGCCTGCGCGAAGTTGGCCTGCAGGGAGGAGCCGGTCGTGTAGACGACAACAGCCCCGCTGTCGGACGCGCCGGTGAAGGTGTATCCCGCCCAAGCGCCGCCCGGGTTCTCGCCTTCCGGTGAGTCGCCGCTGGCAGGCGGCAGCCCCGCCGTCGTCTCGCCGGACGTGACGTTGCCGCTGTCGATCTCGTACACGGTCAGCTGATGCGGGCCCGGCGACGACACCTCAACGCTGAGCGTCGCGTCGCCGCTGCCGTTGATGACGCAGTCCGGTGTCGTCGCCGCGCTGGTGGTGCACAGCTGGCTGGCGGGGATGGTGCCTGACATGGGCGGCGTGGAGTCGAGGCTGTACACGTACTCGGACGGCGGGCTCGGGTCGCCCAGAGACGGCGCGATGGAGAAGGTGAGCGTGCTGCCGACCGTCTGCGGGTCAGCCTGCGTGAAGTTCGGCGTCACCGTCGGCGGCTGCGGCTGGGACCAGTAGTCGTTGAAGTAGCAGGCGGATGAGTACGACGGGCTGTAGTACGGGCCGTACGTGTAGCCGCCGATCGTCGAGGTCCCCGTGTAAGAGTCGGTGGTCCAGCCGATCTGCACGCCGTTGGCCTGCGCCGACAGCCAGCTGTACGGGATTTCCGCCCACGCTTCCGGGTAGGCGCCGTTGGCCGGGGAGTCGGTCACGGTCAGGGTCTGATAGCTGGACGGGTCGGAGGCCAGGAAGTACTCGATCGTGCCGCCCAGGACCGATGCCCCGTCGGGATCGGTGTGGGTTGCCCCGACCCACACGCCCCCGCCAGCCGCCGTGGGCACGATGCTCTGGGCCGCGTCGCCGGTCAGCGCGCACGTGTACGTCGGGTTAAAGGAGGTGGACGTGGATTCCTGCATTGTCGAGGTGGACACCGTCGCGGGGCTGTCGAAGAACTGGACCTGCAGGTATGGCCCGTCGCTGGCATGCTTGCCGTTGGCGAACTGCACGTGGTAGTAGTCGGCGTTCGTGGCGCCGGCGAGCTCGTTGCTCTGGGTTTCCGAGAGCCGGAACGTGAAGTTGGAGGCACCGAGCAGGCTGGTGATGTCTGGCTTGACGTGGAAGGTCGCGGCCGACAGCAGCCCGTCATTTGCCTGCTGGTAGTTGGAGCAGCTCCAGGTGCTCGCGGCGCCCTTCCCGCCGTTGTCGTCGGGCGCGAAGGTGGCGTTCACGGATTTCTGGCCGCTGTGGGCCGCCGGGCCCGGCCAGCCGGTGCCCGAGTTGATGACGCCGATCCAGGTCAGGCTGACGACAGAGGAGTCCGAGCAGCTGGACGAGTACGCAACCGAGGCGTTCACCGTCGCGGTCGCGACGGTCACGCCGCTCGCGCCGAGGGCCGTGGACACTCCGACCCGGTAAAGGGCGTAGTCGGTGTCGTTGACCGCGCAGCTGCCCCCCCAGTTGTCATAGCCGACCGGCGAGTCGTAATAGGACGCGGAGTTGTAGTGCGACGAGGTGCACGTGGACTGGACCGGATCGTAGGCCTGCAGGCTGCCGCCGCCGTTAGTCCCGGTGTACAGACTCGGTGATGCGGCCAGGGTGGTGAAGCTCGTCAGCCTCACGCCGGTGGAACTAGCGCTCGCATCGCTAGCAGCAGCCGGGGATCCGGACGCCATCGAGAACGTGCCCGCGCTGATGTCCACCGGGAAAGCTGTCAGCGCAGAGCCAATCATCTTCCCGTCCGGCACCAGTCGAAGCTGACTCCCGCTGCCGCTCACCTGCTCCGGCACCGGCGCCGCCAGCGCATCCCGGCCGGGCCCCTGCACACTCGAGACGGCCATCCCAGCCGACCCGGTCGCGAGAGCAGAACGGGCCCCGGTCGCCGCAGCCCGTGATGCCAGGCCGCTTGCGGACGTGCCTGAATCCCACATCGCCGCGGGCGACGCCACGAACGCAGACCCGCCCGCCAGCGGCGCCACCAGGCCGCCGCCGGGGGCGGCTGCGAGGCGGGTGCCCTGAGAGGAGACCCTCAGCTGCAGGGCCGACAGACTCTGGGCGGCTTGCGAGCTGGACACCACCAGCGTCTCGCTGAATGCTCCGCTGGTCCCGTCCTCCGCGGTCAGCACCAGGTTGACGCCGGGCAGAGCGTTCCGGTACGTCGCGGTCGGGCCTGACACGACTGGCGTCGGCAGCGGACCCGGCCACCACAACGTCAGCCCGGATTTCCCGGTCCCGATCTGGGCCATCGGCCCCGAGCCGCCGGGCGAGAACTGTACCGAGTCGCCAGGCAGAACCGGCGCGGTCAGCGTGCCGCCCTCAGCGCGCAGATTCGTATCAACGGCCATCCACCGGCCGGAGCGCTGAACCTGCACCGGCAGCGGGTAGCTGCGCATGGTCAGCATCCCGTTGCCGGCTGCGGTCACGATCTCCTGCTCGGTCTGCAGTCCCGCCACCGCGACCGGGTGATGCACCCTGGCCGCCTCGGCGACAGCGGCGCCCTCGGCACGCTGCATCGCCGTCTCGCCCGCCGGGGCGAACGACCCAGCTTCGCGTCAGAGGTCTTCGGCTTCGGCAAGGTATACGCCTTACCCGGCCGCGACTCCGGCGCCTGCGATGCCGCCCCCGCTGCCGACGCCGCGACCTGCCCGGCCGGCACAGCCAGGGTTACCAGGCCCGCAGCCAGTGCCAGCCCCGCCGACCGTCCCATCCACCGACGCGCCATAACGCCCCCGCAAACCTAGCCGTGCAGGTAATAGCCGCACGGCACGACAAGTGCAGTGATTAACCGCTGCTGCATTGTGTCTCTCATATACGCATGAAGCCTGTCAAGAGAACTGATAGCCCAAAAAGCACAGCTATAACAGAGCACACCCCTGTCTGCGAAATATCGCGGAGTTCATATGCTAATACTGCGAAATATCTCACTGCCTGCTTAACAGGAATGAGCCGATAACCCCGGTCGGCGAAACGGCGTCCGAGCAGGGCCAGATGACCGGGCCGAAAACGGCTACCGGCCATGTATGTGCGGGCAACGCGTCGTCGACGGCCATAGCCCTCGTAGGCGAAGCAGACAAGGCGCCCGCCCCGGCTGGCGGAGACAGGGTCAGAACTTCGATCGGACGGCGCCGTCGTCGACGGCCGATCTCGTCACCCGGCCCGGCGCCGGCGCCGGGGCTCGGACTGTTTGCCTGGACCGAGAAAGTCTTTACCTATTGCCATACGAGGGCCGGCAGGCTGCGTGGCAGGCGCCGCTGACGCCTGGCAGTAGTTACCGCATAGCGCGGCTGCATGCATGTGGACCCGATCGAGTGCGATATTGCAAGCTCAGCCCTGGGTGGGCGCCGTCGAGGCCAGAGAGCGAGGTCCTGATCCGCAGGAGCCCAGCCGGTGGCGACTCTAGCGAGGCGTGCAACTGGCTCGATGATGCCACGGCGGCGCGAGCGGCGGGCTTTCTGCCCGCTGCGCGGCGCGATCTCCTCGCGGCGACATAGCTGGTTCAGCCGCCGACACGGCGGTAGGCGGCAGCTCTCCGAGCTGATAGAGCAGCGGTCGAAGGCCTGACCGGGATGTGAATCTGCGTGTCAGGACGCCGCTTCGCCGCACGTAGAGCGGACCCCACCGGATCAGCAATGCGGTAGGTATACGGGAGGTGACGTCGATGTGCCGCGCCGAGCCTGCGCATCCAAGAGCAGGCGCTGCCAGGATTCCCGATGCCGGTGTGCTGATGCGTGCTCGCTGAGCCGCAGGACGCTGTAGGACCCTGCCATCGCACAGCGAGTGCCCCGCCAGTCCGGAGGGTTGACGGGGCACTCTGCTCTGCTCTACTCCGTGCCGCGACCGTTCGACTGCGCGAGCACGGCCTGACGCACTGTGCGCTCGGCCGCGCGGGACAGCCCGAACCGCGCCATGACCGCACGCTGACTCAGTGGGTTGCCCGCTGCCACTGACGCAGCCAGCGCGAGCTGCGCGGCATGCGCTGAGTCGACCGGCGCAACCTGCGCTAGCACCAGCGGTGCTGCGGCCGGCTCGGGCACATCCGAGGGCCTGATCATGCGCGACAGCACCTCGATCGCGGCCATCAGCGCGACCGGTGGCCAGCCGGAGATGATGATCCCCGTCCAGCCGAACCCGATGCCGTGGACGATGTTTGCCCACATCGTCATACCGACGCCCAGGGCGACCGTGATGCGGGCAGTCCAGGCGTGCCCGGTCTGGCGGCGGCTAGCGTCAAGGACGGCGAGCGTGCCGGCCAGCAGCAGACCGTCGATCGAGATCGGCAGCAGCTTGGCCGTCAGCGCCGACTCGCCGTGCCCGGCCGCCAGCTCGAATTGGTGCCGGTACGACAGCACCGCGGCAGCCATGCCGACGATGGCCACCGCGGTCACGGTCGCCCACCTGATGACCCGGCCGGCGGTCATGACGACCAGCTCTGCTGACACCGTGATGACTCGAAACGGGTTGCGCTGGCTTTAGCCGCCCTTTGCTGCCCTACGGCGCACACCTGCGGTGACCTGCGCGGATCCAGTTGGGTTGCGTCGGCCTTCGCTGCCTTTAGCTCGCCGAAACGGTCTTCAAAACCGGTGGACGGCGCTCCGCGTCGTCGGCGGGTTCGATTCCCGTCCGCCTCCGCTGATCTGCTCAAACGCAGTCTCGCTCGGGGTGATGCGGCCGCCCTGACATGCTCTGTCAAGGGCGGCCGCGCAGCCTTGGGGGAACAATGGGGGAACGTTCGTTCATGGCTCGCGTTCGACGAGCCTGGCGACTGCTTCCGCGGCTGCCCGGTGGGCCTGCGCTTCGATGTGCGTGTAGTGGGATGTCATGGCCTGGTCGGCGTGGCCCAGTGTCTTGCGGCGGATCTCCGGGTCGACGTCGGCGTCGCGGGCCAGGCTTGCGGCGCTGTGCCTGCCTTCATGTAGCTTGATGACCGGCACGCCGGCGGCCTTCGCGAGCACCTTGAAGCGTCGGCTGATGTAGTCGGGTTTCCACGGCGTGCCGTCGTCCTTGCAGAAGATCAGGTCGTTGTCCTGCCAGCCGGGACCGGCGGCCAGGCGTGTCGCTAGCTGCTGCTGGCGGTGCTCCCAGAGCAGGGCGATTGTGCGGTCGTCGAGCCAGATCTGCCGCTCGCCGGCCTGTGTCTTGGGCTTTCCTTCGACGACGTTGGCCCCGATCAGGAGTAGGGGCCTCGCAACTGTGAGATATCCGGCGTCCAGGTCGGCGCCGCTCCACCGGAACCCGCAGGCCTCGCCTCGCCGAGCGCCACGCAGGAGGACAAACCGGAATAACAGCGCGAGCGGCTCGTCCGCGCTTTGGGACAGGAACTGAGCCGCCTGACCTGCACTCCAGCGGTTTGCCTCCTGACGTTCCTCGGGCTCTAGCTCGATCGCGTAAATGGGGTTGAAGGACATCCGGCGGGTCTTGCGCACCTCGAAGTTGCAGAACTCACGCAGCGCGGCATAGATGCGGTGCTCGGTAGCCACGCCCACCAACCGAGGCTGGGAACGGACATCGCCGCTGACGTAGACGCGAGCTCGGCTGCCATCACTACGTCCGGCGATTTCAGAGTTGATGCGCTCGATACGCTCGAACACTGCCGCGCAGTGCCCGGCGTTGAGCCGTTCTACCGGTACGTCTGCGAGAACCGGGATCAGCCAGTGATGGCCGATCTGGTCAAGGCGCTCTCGCGCGCTCTGGCGGAGCCGTTTCTTGCCCGACAGCCATGACTGCCACGCCTCCGCGAACATAGCCGCAGGTGCGGCCGGATCGGCGCCCACGCCAATCCGACGCCTCATGTCAGCGACCTCGGGCAGCTGGCCGCCGTTCCTGCTCGCTGACACGATCACGTCTCCAACCCGCGCGCGGATGCTATCGCCAGAGCCCGCGAGGCTGAGGAGCTCGCTCACACGGTCCACCGCCGCCTTTGCGTCCGCCTTGCTGGCGAATCCGTATCGCTTTAGCAGCCGGACGCCAGACCCGGTCGGGACGCGCATTGCGAAGCCAGCGCTTCCGTGCTTGCTGTTCCAGGTGCCATCCTTGCGCCACAGCTTCGGGCATGCCTGGCCTAGGCGCTCGCCATGGTTCCCACGACAGCCGCACCGGACTTGAATCGAGTAGCCGACACGCACGTTGGGCCTTCCTTTGTGGCCTCCGAGTGAATCGATCCGGCGTGTCCGGAGACTCCATCTCGTGAGGAGAAGATGGAGTCGTGGGACGACAGTCAGCAAACTATCCGCCGGAGTTGCGCGAGCGCGCGATGCGCATGGTCGCCGAGGTGCGGCCGGATTACTCATCGGAGTGGGCGGCGATCGGCGCGGTGGCGCACAAGTTTGGCATCGGCAGCGCCGAGACGCTGCGTAAGTGGATCCGCCAGGCCGAGGTCGACGGCGGGACCCGGCCCGGGTTGACCAGTGAGGAATCGGCCGAGATCAAACGGCTCAAGCGTGAGGTCGCGGAGCTGCGCCGGGCCAACGAGATCCTCAAGGCAGCGTCGGTTTTCTTCGCGGCCGAGCTCGACCGGCCACACCCGCGCTCGTGAGGTTCATCGCCGAGCACAAGGACCGCGCCGACGGCGGGCTGCGGTGGGGAGTCGAGCCGATCTGCGCGGTCCTGCGGGAGCAGGGCTGCCCGATCGCCCCGTCCACGTACTACGACGCGGCGGCACGGCCGAGGTCACGGTCCCAGCTGCGCGACGAGGTTCTCCGGGAGCACATCACGCGGGTGCACGCAGAGAACCTCGGCGTCTACGGCGCCCGGAAGGTCTGGCTGGCGCTGAACCGCGAGGGCATCCCGGTGGCCCGGTGCACGGTGGCGCGGGTCAGGGGCACCTGCCCCCGGCGGCCACGTGCGCATCAACGGCCGCCACGCCTGCCTCACCGATGCTGGCCAGCCCGGCGTGATCGTGCCGGACCCAAGCAGCGGTCACGGCCGCCGGGTCCTGGACGGTCACCCCTCGCCGTGGCGGTTCAGTCAGGACCAGGCTTGGGGCGTGATCGCCTGGGTGAAACTGGCGATGATCGCGTGGCCGGGGCGGGTGAGGATGGACTCGGGATGGAACTGCACGCCCTCGATGGGCAAGGTGGCGTGGCGCAGCCCCATCGGGATCCTGGCTGCCCGTGCGGTGATACGCAGGCAGGCCTGCCCGGTCTGCTCGGCCACGATCAGCGAGTGGTAGCGGGCAGCGGCGAATCGAGGCGGCAAGCCGGCGAGGACGCAGCGACCGTCGTGGGTGATGAGCGAGGTCTGGCCGTGGACCGGCCGGGGCGCGCGAATGATGCTGGCACCGTAGGCGGCGGCGATCGCCTGATGCCCGAGGCAGACGCCCAGCACGGGGATGCCGGCGCTGGCGCAGCCGCGGATTACGTCAACGCTGATCCCGGCGTCGGCCGGGGTGCATGGCCCGGGCGAGATCACCACTCCGTGCGGGCTGAAGGCGGGAATCTGGGCGGCCGTGACCTCGTCGTTGCGGACCACCTCCACCGCGCAGCCGGCCAACCGTAGGTGGTGCACGAGGTTGTAGGTGAACGAGTCGTAGTTGTCGATGACGACCACGCTTGGCCTGCCCTGGTCCCGCCCGGCCAGAACCGATCCGCTGCGGGGTCGCGGCGCAGCCGCAGGGGCCGACCCGGCTCCGGCCTGCCACCCGGCGTCTCGCGCGGCTGTCTCGGCGGCGAGCGCAGCGGCCAGGCACGCCGTCACGGGGCCAGGCGCCGCGGGCAGCATGACGCCTGCGATCGAGCGGACCGGCAGGACCCCGCGCACTGAGCTGGTCACGAACACCTCGGTGGCAGTGGTCAGGTCACTGCGGCATAGCGGCGCGATCTCGGTGCGCAGCCCGGCGGCAGCCGCCAGCCGGAGAATCGCCGCCCTAGTGACACCTGGCAGCAGCCGCCCGTCGGCCGGCGGCGTGCGGAGCACGCCGCTGCTGACCTCGAACAGGCTCGCCCGGTCGGTCTCCAGCGCGTGCCCGTCGATGTCCTCGATGAGCAGGTGGTGGGCCGGGCCGTTCCCCGCGGCGTGCGCGTAATGGTCGAGGAGGCGCCGGTCCGCCCATTTGTGGCTGCCGATCCCGCCGGGGATGACGACGGGGACGAGGTCGGCCGCGGCGGGCGCTGTGTCGAACGGGACGACTTCGATGCTGGCGTCCAGCGGCCCGCCGAGCGGGCGGACGGTGATGCGGAGCCTGCCCGAGGGCCGGCCTGCCAGACAGTGCGCTAGGTCACGGCCGACGGCGGGCGGCAGGCCCGTGCCGAACACGGCGCGTCCGCTCGCGTAGAGTCGGGCCAGGTGGTCGGCGATCCGGTCGGCGCCGCCGTCGCGGACGAGCAGCGAGGTGAAGATCCCGCTAGCAGGCCGCGGCAGCAGCGCAGGATCCGGCCCGGCGCGGCTTACCCGCCTGGCGGCTGGCTGCCGCGCGATACGGCCGCCCAGGGCGCTGATCAGCGGCTCGGCCTTGAGCAGGCACTCCCGGTACTCGTCCGCCGGCCGCGAGGCGGCCACGATCCCGCCGCCGGCACCAAGCCAGACCCGGTCAGCGTGGAACTCGAAGGTGCGGATGGCGACGTTCAGCTCGAGGCCCGCGACCGGGCTGCGATATCCGATCGCGCCGGTGTAAGCCTCCCGGGGTGACGCCTCCAGCTCATGGATGATCTCGATGGCCCGTACCTTCGGCGCACCGGTGACCGATCCGGGCGGGAACGTGGCCCGGATTAGCGCACCGTCGCCCGCGCCAGCGCCGAGCTCCCCGCGGACCTCAGACACCAAGTGCCAGACTCCCGGATGCGGCTCGGCGGCGGCCAGCCGGGGCACGACGACGCTGCCCGGCACGCAGACCCGGCTGAGGTCGCTGCGCATCAGGTCGACGATCATCACGTTCTCGGCCCGGTTCTTGACCGACCGCTCCAGCCGGGCCCGCTGCCCGCCGGCATCCTGGCTGGACGGCGGCCTGGCGCCGGTGCCCTTAATCGGCCGAGACGATACGACGCGGCCGACCCGGCGCAGGAACAGCTCCGGTGACAGGCTTGCGACCGCGGCCTCGTCCAGCCGGAGAAAGGCGGCGTAGGGCGGGTCGAGCCGGCTGGCGGCGGCGCAGAACGCATCGAGCGGATCTCCCTCGAACCCGGCCTCCAGTCGCAGCCAGATGTTGGCCTGAAAGATGTCACCGTCGCGGATGTAGTCGATGGCACGGCGAACTGCCGACTGATGCCCCGCGGGCGACGGGGTCAGGCGGAAATCGCCGCATGAGTAGCCGCGTGGCCCTGGCCGGACGGCCCGGGCCCGGGCGCGCACTGCCGCCAGCCGCGCGTCCAGCGCGGCGGCCCGGCCCGGCGTCCGCGTGGCCTCAAAGAACCACCGCCCGGTCGCCCGGTCGCGGCGCATCACGTGGTCGTAGTAGCCCAGCCACCAGGACGGCAGCCGCCGGGCGCTACCGGGCGCCGGCGGAACCGGCAGTACCTGGCCAGCCAGGCCGAACCCGAGGTAGCCGATCCAGCCGCCGCCGAAGACCGGACCGTCCGGGCCGGACGCCGGAGGCCATGCCTGCTCCAGCACCCGCCACGGCAACTCCGGCTCACGGCACACAGCCACCGGCTCCGAGCACACCAGATCACTGCTCCCGGCCCACGTCCCGAGCAGCGCTGCCGGGTGCGCGTCGTCCCGCAGCAGCCCCAGCACCTCGGCCGCGGACAGCTCCCAGTCCAGCGGCTCGCACATCAGCGACCAGCCCGGCGCGAGACCGCACCCGGCCCGGCCGCCTCCGAACAGGTCAGCGATCATCTACTGGGATCCTGCCATGCCAGCAACGATCCGGCCGCGCTGATCCCCGTGTCAGCTGACCGATGGCTGGCTACTGTCCGTTCCACAGAACCGTGCAGTTGAGCACGAACCCGACCGAGGAGAGTTGGTCTTCCATGCCTTCGTGGTATGTGCGCACCCATCTCGCCCTTCATCCCGTGGTAGATCCGCCGCGCCAGGTCGTGAGGTCCTTCGACGAGGTTGGCTTTGGGCTTTCCCCTCCCGCCAGTAGGGTTCGTCGTCGGCCAGGCGCAGGATGTGCAGGGTCGTGAAGATCCGGCTGTGGGGGGCGATGGCCTGGCCTAGCGGTGTTGGGTTGCCGTCGCGGGCGATCATGCGTTTGACGACGTGGGCGGAGACCTCACACGAATGGATGGACACAGCGATCCTGCACGTGTCCTCCCGGTGCGCGGCGATCTTGCCGGTGTCGACGTGCCCCGGCGCCGCCTGGTTGAGCGATTCGCCGGCCGCGATCGGTAGTCGCGGAAGACGCCTCCGTGGCGCCTGCGGCTGCCCGCAAGCGAGCCTCCAGGGAGGCCATTCGCTTCACGAGATGCGGCTTATGCGTCATTTAACGTCGCCGTTCCGGTCGTCAGGCGCGAGCGGGGCCTAGCCGCGCGGCCCGCGAGTCCAGATAGCGCCGCTCGGCCAGGCTGGCGGTCAGGCGGGCGGCGCGCTGGTAGCTCTCCCGCGCGGCCGCCTCGTCGCCGGCCTGCTCCTGCAGGTGCGCCCGGACCGCGTGCAGCCGGTGGTGGCCGGCCATCCTCGGGTCGCCGTCCAGCGCGGCCAGGAGCTCCAGCCCGGCGCTGGGCCCGCTGGTCTGCGCCAGCGCGACCGCGCGGTTGAGCGTCACCATCGGGTTGGGGGCGATGCGCTCGAGGATCCGGTAGAGCGCGTGCACCTGATGCCAGTCGGTGTCCTCGGCGTGGGCGGCGTTGGCGTGGGTCGCGGCGATGGCGGCCTGGAGCTGGTAGGGGCCGAGCGCCGGGCCGGCCATCGCGGCGCTGATCAGGGCGGTGCCCTCGGCGATGAGGCCGCCGTCCCACCGAGCCCGGTCCTGCTCGTCTAGCGGGATCAGGTCACCGCCGGGGGTGGTCCGCGCACCGCGCCGGGAGTCCGTCAGCAGCATGAGCGCGAGCAGGCCGTCCAGCTCGCCGTCAGGGGGGATCAGCTGGCGGGCCAGCCGGGTCAGGCGGATGGCCTCGCGGGCCAGGTCGGGGCGGTGCAGGGCGTTCCCGGAGGAGGCGGTGTAGCCTTCGTTGAAGATCAGGTACAGCACGTGCAGGACGACGCGCAGCCGCTCCGCGAGATCGCCGGGCGGGGGCAGGCGGAACTGGCTGCCCGTGGCCTTGACCTGCTGTTTGGCCCGGCTGATGCGCGCGGCCATGGTGCCCTCCGGGACGAGGAAGGCGCGCGCGATCTCGGCCGTGGTCAGGCCGCCGACGGCGCGGAGCGTGAGCGCGGTCTGGGAGGCCGGGGTCAGCGCCGGATGGCAGCACAGGAACAGCAGGATCAGGGTGTCGTCGGTGTCCGCACCGCCGGCGTCCTGCCCGCCTGCGTCGGTCACGTCGGCGGCGGCGAGCTCGCGGGCCCTTCGCGCGCGGTCGCTGCGGACCTGGTCGATGAACCGCCGGGAGGCCGCGGTGATCAGCCAGCCGCGCGGGCGGTCGGGCACGCCGCTGGCGGGCCAGGTCGCGGCGGCGGCGATGACCGCCTCCTGCACGGCGTCCTCGCACTCCTCGAACTGCCCGTACCGGCGGACGAGCACGCCGAGGACCTGCGGCGCCAGCTCGCGCAGCAGGTCCTCGGTGGCGGTGTCGGTCCTCACATCTCCAGGAGCCCGGCCGAGAACATGACCGGGCGCACCTCAATGGCCATGCCCTCGACTTTAGCGTCGGGGATCATCGCGGCGAGCTCGATGGCGCGCTCCCGGCTCTCGCAGTCGATCAGGTAAAAGCCGCCCAGGTACTCCTTGGCCTCTAGGTAGGGTCCGTCGGTAACGGCGGGCTGGCCGCCGCGGACCCGCACCACAGCGCTCTGCGACGGATCGGCCAGCGCCTGCGTGGTGATCATCTCGCCCGACTTCGTGATGGTGGCGATGAATGCGCCGTGCCCGTTCCCGATCTCGTTGCGCTCATCCTCGGTCAGGGCGTCGAACACGGCCGGGTTGATGTGCATGCTCAGCAGGAATTTCATCGCTGCTCCTTGTCGGAGCGGGCGGCTCCGTCTTGACATCCGCCTCCCGAATATTCTTGCGCCGGATTCCCGGGCTGGATGTCAAGGAGCCCGCGGCCGCTCCGACCAGTCGCTGTCACGGACCGACGGAGTGAGGAGTCAACATGCTTGCCAGACAGACTTCCGGACCGGGGGAGCTGGCCGGACGCCGGGAGTGGATCGGGCTGGTGCTGCTCGCCTTGCCGGCGCTCCTGGTCGCGGTGGACATCACGGCGCTGTTCCTGGCGCTCCCGCGGTTGAGCGCCGACCTGCACGCGAGCAGCGTCGAGCAGCTGTGGATCACCGACAGCTACGGCTTCCTGGTCGCCGGGTTCGTGATCACCATGGGAACGCTGGGGGACCGGGTCGGCCGCCGCCGGCTCCTGCTCATCGGCGCCGCGGCGTTCGCGGCCGTCTCGGTCGCCGCTGCCTACTCGGTCAGCCCGCTGATGCTGATCATCGCCCGCGGGGCGCTCGGCATCGCGGGCGCGACGCTGGCGCCCTCGACGCTGGCCCTGATCAGCAGCATGTTCCGCGACGCCCGGCAGCGCGGCCAGGCCATCGCGGTGTGGGCGACCAGCCAGTTCGTGGGCGGGGCGGCCTGCCCGGTGCTGGCCGGGCTGCTGCTGCAGCACTTCTGGTGGGGCTCGGTGTTCCTGATGGCGGTGCCCGTCATGCTGCTGCTGCTGATCGCCGGGCCGGCGATCCTGCCCGAGTACCGCAACCCGGCCCCCAGCCGGCTGGACCTGGCCAGCGTCGGGCTGTCCCTGGCGGCCGTGCTGCTGGTGGTGTACGGGCTCAAGCAGCTGGCGGTCGGCGGGTCGCCCAGCCTGGCCGCGCCGCTCGGGTCGATCGCCGCAGGCGCCGCGCTCGGCGTGGTCTTCGCGCGGCGCCAGCTCCGGCTCGAGGCCCCGCTGCTGAACCTGCGGCTGCTGCGCAGCCGCCCGTTCACCGCGGTGCTGGCATCGCTCCTGCTCACGGGCGTCGCCCTGGCCGGGACCGGCCTGCTGGTCACCCAGTACCTGCAGAGCGTGCTGGGCTACTCGCCCCTGGCCTCGGCACTGCTGTTCACGCCCATGGGCCTGGGGATCGCGGCCGGCACGATGACCGCGCCGGCCCTCGCGCGGCGGGTGCGGCCGGCCACCGCGATCAGCGGCGGGCTGGCCCTCTCGGTGCCCGGCTGCCTCCTGGTGACCCTGGCCGACCCCGCCGGCGGGCTGCCCGCCGTGATACTGGGCATCGGCATCCTCGCGCTGGGCGCCGGCCCGCTGTTCGCCCTCGGCACCAGCCTGGTCATCGGATCCGTACCGCCGGCCGGGCCGGCTCGGCGGCGTCGATGTCGGAGACAGCCAATTACCTCGGCTCCTCGCTGGGCCTGGCCCTGCTCGGGGTGATCGGCGCGAGCGTCTACCGCGGTCACATGGCCCACGCGGTCGCGGACGGCGCGCCGGCCGCCGCGGGCCAGACGCTGGCCGGCGCCGCCGCGGCCAGCACCCACCTGCCGGCCGGGCCAGCTGCCGGACTGCTCGCCGCGGCCAGGGCAGCCTTCACCAGCGGCCTGCACGTCACCGCTGTCGTCGCCACGCTGATATTTGCCGTGCTCGCGCTGCTCATCGCGGCGGCGCGGCCAGGCCGGGAAGCCGCGGAAGCGCCAACTGCGGCGGCGGACGAGGCGTACGAGGGCGCCCGGTCCTGACGGCCGGGCCGGCCGGGCCGAGCGGGTGCTGACGCCCGGTACGGTTGACGGCAGGAACTTCGTGTTCCTCCTGGGCTGCCTGTAACCTTTCGCCGGGTCCAGGCCGCCCGGCTTCACTCCTGACGACTACCGCGTCACCGGTTTCGCGGTGAGGCCCGGGTCGATCAGCTCGAACTGGCTGTCTGTCCGGCCCACGACGAACACCCGGCAGGTGGCCCCGTCGACGCCACGCTGCTGGGCGGGCGAACAACGGGCCAGGTCCGGGCCCGGGATCATACGGGTGCCCGCGATCCGGAACGACTCCGGCCGGTTCGTGGCCGTCAGCGTCACGTACACCAGGCCCTGGCGACGGTCGACGGCGATTCCGTACGGCGCGCCGCGCTCGGTTCTGTCCACGGGGCGGCCTTCAGGGCAAGAACGCTGCGCTGGGAGTGAGTCGCTAGACGCCTGCTGAGCTGTTCAACTCGCATTGGGTCCGTCAGACCGGTGCTTTGCCTATATCCCGTCACCGGCGATAACAGAGGCCGCCAGCTCGATGGTGACGGTTGGCCTCGACCCGCATGTCCGAGCCGGTGGCCGGTGAGCGCACGGGCCTGCGGATACGCAGCACGTCCGGCCGGACGATACCCAAGACGTCGACGGCGCAAAAGAGCCCGAACGGCGACTGGGGCTGGTTCGGCCGGGCGACGACCCCCCGTACCTTCCTGGCGGGATTGTCCCTCTAGATGTCTTTTCAGACTCTTGGGCTGCGGTACGGCCGTGATCAGCATGAGATGCATGACCGATACCCCGCCCGCCAGCGCGCTGATGACCGCCGTCCAGGTCGACGACCTCGCCCCGGCCGAAGTCGCCGCCGGGATCATGCGCCGCGGGCTGGCGCACACCCTGTACGCCCGCGGCTGGCTGATTGACTTCGCGCCGGGGACCCAGTGGCCGGCCGTCGACGTGCACGCCACCGAGGAACGCTATTACGTGCTGAGCGGGGAGGTGATCGAGGGTGAGGAACGCTACGGGCCCGGCACGTACGTGGTATTCGCGCCCGGCAGCCGGCACCGGCCGCGCACCGACACCGGCGCGCGGATGCTCGGGATCACCATCTTTTGACTCCGGACCTGCAACAAGAACCCGACCTGCCGCAGCCGCGCTTAGCACGCGCAATGCGCCGGCGGGTGGTGTCACTGGTAATTGGACCTGACCGAAGGGCCCGCCGGCTGAGCGCCCTTTTCCCCGACGTCGCGGCGTCTACACCGTCGACCAGAGCGGAGCGATGACGATGACCAGCAGGCATACCGGGCTCATCCTGGCGCAGCGCTGTGCCCTCGCGGAGTCGTCGCTGGCATCTTTCATGGTGGTACTTGACATGCTTGTCGTCGCGACGGCGCTGGGCGGCCACAGCACAGGAGAGTGCGTGGAATGACAGCGACTGAGGTCGAAGCTGGCCAGCCGACCGGGCCAGCATCGCCGCAAAGCCTGTGGCACAACCGGGACTTCGTGAAGTTCTGGCTGGGCGAGACGGTGTCGCTGTACGGCAGCCAGGTGACGAATCTTGCCCTGCCCCTCACCGCCATATTGGTATTCCACGCCTCCGACCAGCAGGTCGGCCTGCTGCGCTTTCTGCAGCTCGCGCCGTACCTTGTGCTGGCACTGGTGTTCGGGGCCTGGGTCGACCGGCGCGCCGCCGGCCGGTGCTGATCGCGGCGAATATTGCGCGCCTGCTGCTGATCGGCGCCATCCCGGTGCTGCACGCGCTGCACGCGCTGTCGTTGACGCTGCTGCTGGCCCTGGCCACCGTCATCGGGATCGCGTCGGTGATGTTCGACGTGAGCTGGATGTCGTTCGTGCCGACCGTGGTGAAAGACCCCGAGCACTACATCGAGGCGAACCAGAAGCTCGGCGTGACATCGTCGTCCGCGGACGTCGCCGGGCCGGGCATCGCGGGCGCGCTGATCAGCGCCCTGTCGGCGCCCACCGCCTTGGTGGCCGACGCGTTGTCCTATCTCGCCTCCCTCGTGATGCTGACTTCAGTGCGCGCCCGCGAACCGGAGGCCCCGGCGGTAGTGGCCGGGACCAGGCGGCACATCGCGGCTGAAATACGCGAGGGCGTCCGCTACGTCTTCGGCCACCCGGTTCTGCGGCCGCTGGCCATGATCGGGCCGTTCTGCAACTTTTCGCTGGTGACCGTCTGGACGATGTTCCTGCTGTATGCCGCCCGAACCGAGCACTTCAGCGCGGAATTGATCGGCGTCGTGTTCTCCGCCTCATCGGCGGGCGGCCTCATCGGGGGGCTGATCTCCAAGCCCGTCGTCAAGCGCTTCCGCCTCGGCCTGGTATACGCATTCTCCATGTCGGCGATCTTCCTCGGGCCGTTGCTGATCCCGGCCGCCTCCGGGGCGCGCGCGACGCGCGTCGCGGTGTTCATCGCGTCCTTCTTCGTAAGCTACCTCGGGCTCGGCGTCGCGAACGTGGTCATGGTGAGCCTGCGGCAGACGTGCACGCCGCGGTCGCTGATGGGCCGGATGAACGCGGCGTTCCGCACCCTGCTCTTCGGCGGCGGGTCGCTCGGCGGCCTGTTCGGCGGACTGGTCGCGGGCGCAGCCGGCCTGCGGGCCGGCCTGACCGGGGTAGCGATCGGATCAGCATGCGCGGTAGTCGGCCTGGCGGTCTCGCCGGTCAGCCGCCTGCGCGAGCTGCCTCCGCCAGCGCAAGAGCCGGTGCCCGCGGCCGCACAGGAGGGCGGGTGAGCATGTACGTCGAGCAACTGTGGCGCTATCCGGTCAAGTCGCTGCGCGGCGAGCGCCTCGACGAGGCCGTGCTGACTGCCGGCGGCGTAGCGGGAGACCGGCTTGTCCACGTCCGACATCATCGCAATGTCCTGACCGGCCGCACCCGCCACCGGCTGCTCGGCCTGGAGGCGACGACGGGACCCGACGGCAAACCCCTGATCGAGGGCGTGCCCTGGGACGGCCCGGCCGCGGCCGCGGCCGCGCGCGTAGCAGCGGGCCCCGACGCGGTGCTGGCGGCCCACGCCGGCCGCGAGCGTTTCGACGTGCTGCCGCTGCTTGTCGCTACCGACGGCGGGATCTCCGAGTTCGGGCACGACGTGCGCCGGCTGCGGCCCAACATCGTCATCGGCGGAGTGCCGGGCCTGGCCGAGCGTGACTGGCCGGGAAAAGCGCTGCGGATAGGTACGGCCCTGATCGGGCTGGAATCACTGCGCGGGCGCTGCATCGTCACCACGATTGATCCAGACACCGGGGAACAGAACCTTGACGTGCTGCGCCGCATCAACCGGCAATTCGACGGCAAGCTGGCGCTTAACTGCTGGGTGGCGGAGGGCGGCCTGATCCGTGTTGGCGACCCGGCAGAACTCCTCGACGCCGACCTGCCGCGACCGGAGCGCGGCGGCTGGATCCTCGGCGCACCCTACCTCGTGCCGTAACTCGGCGGTGACCCCCAGGCCGTGCGCCCATGTCCCCTGGTGCTTGCGCACGGCTTTGCCTACGCCATGGCCCGAAACGCGCCAATTGGCGCGCACGAGGTGGCTGCTCGGCGAACCGCCCTTCTCGCCGCAGATCACGAGCCAGCTCGACTCCAGGCCGACACCGAGTGGGCCGAGATCACCGGACTGCCACTATTTTCGACCGCGACGATGCGCCGCTACCCGCGAGCCGCTGGGCAGGTCATTGGCGCAGTTGACGGTCGACGCCGCGTAGAAAGGGCTCCGGCGGAGCTTGGCGCGGACCTCGGCGGCACGGGGGTGCGGCAGGTCGTGCAGGATACCAGGGCCTGGAGCCATGCGCCCTCGGCAGCCCGGCGGTTCCCGCGGCATGCTGCGCGTCCCCAGGTGGTCAAGGCTCGGAGCTTCCGACTCGCCCTATGTTGAGCGGGTCTGGCAATCTCACAGTGAAGGGGCGGGCTCATTTCTCTCGACTGCCGAGAGCCGCGCAGAAGTTGTCATCGGCAGGTACCGGCGACGGACCACCGTGACCGTGCGGGGGCCGGAAACAAGAACCACCCGCCCTGCCGTGCTCAACGAGCCGGCCCGCGTACATGACTGACTCCCAGGGCGCCGTTTCCGCGCTGCCCTCGGCACCTACCGGCGGGCCTTCGGTGAAACCCGACCGCCAGCAACTCCACCAGCCCCGGGCCACGCTGGGAAAGCCTCTCAGCTGCAGCCAGCGGCCGGTGACATTTCGCAGGTCAAGCCCGCCGGCCTGCGCCCCCGTAAGGCTATTTTCAGGCGCGAAGAGGGCACACTCTGCAGCAGCCAGTTGTGACAGCGAGTGCGGGTATTCAGCCCTATAACGGACTATGATCGTGTCAAGACTGCCGGATGGGGGGCGGCTCGTCGGCCGCTCGTTCGGAAGCCGCGAACTGGTCCGTTACCTTACCCGTCACGGCGATGCGCGGCGGTGGCCGCAAACGTCCCGCAGTGGTGCGCCGACTTCGAGGCAGCCGGACTGTACTTCGGGTCAAGTCCCAGGCTCGTCGTCGGCCTAGTCGACTGGACGATCAGGATGATCGCCGAAACGCCACTCCGCGTGCTGCTGGAGACGCTGAAGCTCAACACCAATATCAACATGGCGGACGAGCTCCGGAAGATCGGGGTGCCGACCCTGATCGTGTACGGCGACCGGGACGCATCGGCGCCCCCTGACCTCACCGGCCGAAAGCCCGCGGCTCTCATCGAAGGTGCCGCTCTGACCGTCCACCAGGGCGCCGGACACGGCCTGTACGCCAGCGATCACGAGGCTCTGAACGCCGACATAGTCGCGTTCGTCATGGGCCGCGCCGACCCAGCACGACGCCGGTGTTCGCCGCGCAACATAACGAAAGGGAGCCACTCTCACCATGTCCGCCAATTCACTGGGCGTGGCACAGCAGCCGGCCGACGCAGCTGTCGTTGACGGCTACCGCGCCCCGGAGCCAGTAGACGGTCCACCCTCGAGTTCGAGCTCCGGTCGGTGGAGCAGTTCGCCACCAGGGCCCAGGCCCGGGTCAGGGTCGCGGCGTGGATCGAGGACTACAACCACCACCGGCGGCATTCGGCCTGCCAGATGATGTTCCCGGTCGCCTACGAGCTGATGCTGGCCGCAATAGAGGCAGCCTGACATGAACCCGCTTCTCCTGCCCCGATGATGCGCCGGTGCTTGGCGAAGTCCAGGTCGTTCCTCCTCGGCCGGCCTGCCGGCCTGCCTGCGGGGCCTCCACCTGGACAGCGCCTGCGCTCCGGCGTTTTCATAGGGCAACGGAGAACCGGGCCAAAAACAAGATCCGCCTTAACAGAGTCTCCACAGTTTCAGGGGAACCCCGCACACCGGCAAGGCCAGGCGCCGCGAACATGGCCTTGAGCTTGATGGACTGGTACCGGGATCGGCGAGTGAGCGGCCGCTAGAAGCGCGTCCGGCGACCGTCTGCCGTAGTCGAGCGGTCGGCATGCGCCGTGCATGCTCACCGAGGTCGCAGCGCTCAGTCGGCATGCTGCTGCGCAGAGCGGGCGGTTGGCCCTCGCCTCCGGTTCGTGGCACGATCGTACCCCTGGATGTCTTTGCAGACTCTTGGGCCGCGCGATCGCCGTGTCCAGCATGGGATGCATGACTGCTACCCGCCCGCCAGCGCGCTGGTCACCGCCGTCCTGGCCGGCCGACATCGCACCAGCCGAACCCTGCGTACGCAATGCACGCCCGCTAGGGAAATCTCGGTGAGCACCAGGGCAACAGCAGGCCAGCCCGAGACGAGCAGTGGCGCTCAGGCCAGGCCTTCGACCAGCTTGCAGTGGCCTCTCGGACACCGCCAGGCGCCGCCAGATCCTGCTGGTAATGTGCCTGAGCCTGCTGGTCCTCGTCATCGACAACAACATCCTGAACACCGCGCTTCCGACGCTGGCGAGGGTGCTGCACGCCGGCGCCAGCTCGCTACAGTGGATCACCGACGCCTACACCTTGTGCTTTGCCGCCCTGCTCATTCCCGCGGGTGCACTGGGCGACCGCTACGGCCGGCGGACTTCGCTGATCGGGGGGCTGATTGTTTTCGCGCTCGGCAGCGTGACGGCTGCGTTCTTTACGAGCGAGCCCTCGACCGCTGCAACACCGTCCTTTCCACCAACGTCAAGCTCAACATCCACGAGAAGAAGGCCGAGATTGAGAGGCAGAAGGCGATCCTGGTCGCCGCTGCGATCCGGGCCGTCCGTGACCGCCTCGACCCGAATGAGGAACAGCGTCGGCTGGCCCCTCTTGTCGTGAAGCAGGAAATGCTGGCTCTCAGCGCGGAGGTTTCATGACGGACTACGAGCGCTGGTTCTGGTGGTTCCGTTACTGGCAGCATAGCCAGCGCCTGCTGCGAGCAAGCCGCGCCAAGCCATTCATCCAGAGTCCATATGACTGACATCTTCGCCGAAATCGCCGGGCTATTCCTTGGCGACGAGCTAGCAGCCGACCCCGTTAAGTGGGAGCGGTACCGCTGCCACGCGGCGCCGGGCAGGGTGTCGCCGATGGCGTCGGTCAGGGCGCGGTGGGCGTCGCCGCCGCGACCTGGTCGTTAGCTCCAACTCCGACGACTTGCAGTCCATCGCCTCCGCGACCGGTCACCGGCTAGAGATCGACCACCCCTGACAAACCCCAGCCACTTGCCGTCCCCGAACCATGAACCGAAGAACGGCGCGGTCCACAAAGCCGCTAATTCCCTCTCTAGCCGATGAGCGTGAGTTGGCTTTGGCGGCGCCGCGATCGCAGGGCTATCGCCGATGCGGTAGCGCCAGCGGCTCGGAGCCCTCGCCGCATCGGCTCGGTGCCTAGCTGGGTGTCCTTGGCATACAGTTCGCCGCCGCCTGGGTGCGGCGGCTTCACTTCCACTACGGCCCGACCGGGGTGCCCGCCTGACAATCACCGGCTAGTGTGATGACCGCATACGTTCACCCAGTCTGGCTAGAGCCGCTTCGGGCCGATAATGCGGCGGGTATGGATGTGCCCGGTGCGGTGGACGGGGCGATGGTCGTTATGGCGTCGGCGTCCGGGACACGGGTACTGGGCGACCGCCCGGCGTGAGAAGCTCCCGGAGCAGCGCGGTTTGGTACGGTAAGGATCGTGCTTCCCCGTACGGAGATCGACGGGCGCCCGCCTCGCGTCGAGGATCTTCTGATCCCAGCCCTGGTCAACTACAGTCACATTACCGTCATGCAGGTACGTGGGCGGGCCGTGCGCGGGCTCGGCCTGCACCTGGCCCGCTTGGACACAGCCAACCAGGAGCTGTACAACGTCGGGATCGACGGCGATCGGGTCCGCGACCACATCCGTGACGCCCTGGATGGTGCCGCAGACGCCACCGTGCGCGTTACCCTCTTCCAGCGAGACACCGGCTACGTGTCGGTCATGGTTACGGTACGACCGCCCGTGGAGGCTCCGTCTGTTCCGCAAGCCCTGCAGTCGGTCGTCTACCAGCGGCCGGTGCCGCACATCAAGCACACCGGGTCGTTCGGCCAGATCCACTACGGTCTTCGCGCGGAGCGCGAGGGCTATGACGATGTCCTGCTGATCGACCGCGACGAGGTGGTGTCCGAGACCGGCATTGCCAATGTCCTGTGCCAGCTCGGCGGCACTTTTGCCTGGCCTGATGCGTCGGCTCTCCCTGGGATCACGATGCTCCTACTCGACCTGGCGGGGCTCGGCGCCCAGCGCCGCACGATCCGTCGCGCCGACCTGCCATCCTGCGAAGCGGTCTTTCTCACGAATTCCAGCGGCGTCGCGCCCGTCGGCCGTGTCGACAGCCACGACCTCCCAGGGAATCCCGAGATCACCAAGCGGCTGACCGCCCTCTACGCGTCGATCCCGTGGGAGGCCATCTAGCGGAGGTGATCGCGCGTTGCCGGGCTTTGCTCATGCGGCCTTTGGTCGTGGGCGCCACAACGTCGCTGGCGTTTGCTGCGTAGGCGGGCGCGTTCACGGCGTGCCGGCGGGTCGAAGGCTGGTCCTCGCCGGGGCCGACGATCCGCACGAAGCCGCAACAGGCAAAGGGAGATGGCCTGGCGCGGTCCGGCCAGTCACGGAAGTACTCCAGGCTTCGCACGGCCAGGTGTGCACCTCTGGCTCGAACGTGTAGTGCATCCTGACCAGCGCCGAGGACGTGCTGCTGATGCCCTCGCCCGCCCGGCGCGCGTCGAGGACGGTGACCGACCTGGCGCCGCGTTCGGCGAGGTGGAAGGCGATTGAGGCGCCGATCTCCCCGGTATGGGCGTCGCTCGCCATAGCCCAGCGGCGGGGAGAGGTTGCATGGCCTGTCTGCCTTGCCGCACGGCGAGTTGCGCTGCCCTGGCAGTCAGCTCACCGGGCCGGTTGAGGTCAGGGACCCGTCGCCTTGTCTCGGGAGGAGAGATGATCTCCGGATCGCGTGTTACAGCCAGAAACTCGTGGACTCTCTCGGCGAGGACCTTGACGCCTTGGTGTTCGAGCGACGCCGGCCATTGCTGATGGAACAATCGAACCCGTCCAGCCGGTTGCACTCGCCATGGTTGCCTTGCGACGTGTCCTGTTGGTCTCTGGAAGCTTGCGCGCTCGTTCGACGAACACGGCTGTTCTGCGGACGGCCCAGGTCGTGGCGCCCGAGAACGTCCGGGTGGTCATCTACGAAGGTCTTGGCCATCTGCCGCACTTCAACCCTGATGAGGACTACAACCCGCTGCCGCCGCAGGTAACTGAGCTTCGCGAAGCGGTTCACTCGGCCGATGCGATCGTCTTCTCGGTCCCCGAGTATGCAGGTGCGCTGCCCGGGTCGTTCAAGAACCTCCTCGACTGGACGATCGGCGACGACCAGCCGCGCTCTATCGCCGGGAAACCCACGGCCTGGATCAATGCCTCGGCTCGGGGAGCCGTTCTCGCCCACGACTCGCTGCGCAAGGTCCTCGGTTTCGCCAAAGCCACCATCATCGAGTCGGCCTGCGCCAAGGTCCCAGTGACAGGAACCATGATCGGCGCTGACGGCCTTGTCGAGGACCCGGCGATCCGCGAGCAGGTCCGCGCCGTGGTGACGATCCTCGCAAGGTACAGGGACATTGGCGAGTCCACCGACGCGACAGGCATCTCGTAAGCGATCGGCTCGCCGCCATTGGAGGACGTCCCGCATTGCCTTAGCGGATGCTGGCGGCAGTTGTGAGGTTGTCCCGGCGTGGCCGTGGGGCTGGTGGTGTTGCTGGCGGTCGGACTTCGCCGAAAGCCCGCCGGTAGGCGCCCGGAGTGGTGCCGAGGGCGGCGCGGAAACGGCGCCGCAGGTTAACTGCGGAGGCGAGTCCGACCCGGGTGGCGATGGCTTCGACCGGCAGGTCGGTCTGTTCCAGCAGGGTCCTGGCTGCGTCGAGGCGCTGGCCGAGCAGCCACTGGCCGGGACTGGTGCCGAGTTGCTCGGCGAACCGGCGGGCAAGGGTCCGGCTCGACAGTCCGGTGCGCGCTGCCAGCCGGCTGAGGGTCAGCTGTGTGTCGAGCCGCGGGGTGACCCACTCCAGCAGTGGTGCCAGCGACTCGCCGGTCTTGTCGGTGCCGGGCTGGATCGCGTACTGCCGCTGGCTGCCTTCGCGGTGCGGCGGCAGCACCATGCTGCGGGCGATCTGGTTGGCGTAGGCGGAGCCGTAGTCGCGGCGCACCAGGTGCAGGCACAAGTCGATGCCGGCGCCGGTGCCGGCGCTGGTCGCGACGTCGCCGTGGTCCACGTACAGCACGTCGGGGTCGACTTCCACGGCCGGGAAGGCCGTGGCGAGCTGGGCAGCGCGGCGCCAGTGGGTGGTGGCACGGCGGCCGTCGAGCAGCCCGGCCTGAGCCAGGACGAACGCCCCCGTGCAGATGGCGGCAATCCGTGCCCCGCGCCGGTGCGCGGCCCGCAGCGCCTCCAGCACTGGCGGCGGCACCGCCCCGCCGGTCGGCTCCCAGCCCGGCACGACCACGGTGTCAGCCTCGGCCAGAGCCGCCAGCCCGGCGTCGACGAGCATCGCGTAGCCGAGGGTGGTTGGCAGCGGCCCGGGGCGCTCAGCGCACACCGTGAAGTCGTAGTGCGCGGGCACGTCCGGCCGGAGGGTGCCGAAAACCTCGGCGGCGCACGACAGCTCGAACGGGGACTGGGGCGGGTTCAGCAGGGCCACGACCCGGTGACGGTTCATGGCACGATTGTATCCCTGGATGTCTATGCAGACTCTTGGGCCGCGCGATCACCCTGACCAGCATGGGATGCATGACCGACCCAGACAGCCGCGCACGCCAGGCCGCCGTCGAGGTCGGAGACATCGAACCGGCCGAACCCTGCGTACGCAAAGGACGCGCGCTGGGGGAGACATTGGTGAGCACCAGGCCAGCACCACGGCGATCGGCACCTATACGCGCGCCGCGATGGCCGGGCCGGGCCTGTCCGCGCTCGTTCGAATTTGCCCGGCGGCAGCATGGAGGCTGGCGGCGATGAGCAGGTGGTGGCGATGAGCGAGACGGCCCAGGCCAAGACAGCGAAAATGACGATCCCGAGGCCGGCCTTGATCATGATCGCGGGCCAAGGCGTGTCCGCGCTGGGCACTGGCATGGTCCTGCCACTCACGCTGATCTACCTGCATCAGGTCCGCGGCATCTCGCTGCCAGTGGTCGGCGCGCTGCTAGCGATGGGCGCGGTGGTCGGATTGGTCGCGGTGCCGGTGTCCGGGGCAGGGATGGACCGAGTCGGGGCGCGCAAGGTGCTGATGCTTGCGGTAGCCGGGCAGGCAGTGACCGAGGCGAGCCTGACGCTGGTGCATAACGTGGCCACCGCGATGCCGGCGTTGGTCGTGCTGGGCCTCTGCCAGGCGCCGACCGTCCCGGCGTTCCTAACCATGATGGCCGGGCTGTGCCCGGAGCCGGCCATGCAGCAACGCGCCTTCGCGATCAGCTTCACCGTGCTGAACGCGGGCATCGGTATTGGCGGCGCGATCGGCGCAGCCGTCGTCAGCGTGCGCCATCCCGGCTCGTTCCAGCTGATGTTCCTGGGCAGTGCCGTGTGCTGCCTGCTGTTCGGGTTAGTGCTGTCCCGACTGCCGGACGGCTGGTCCCGGCACGAGGCAGTCGAACCGGCCAAGATCGGCTACCGGGATGTGCTCGCGAACCGGGCATTGCGGGCCGCCCTGTTCGCCTCCCTGCTACTCGCGTTTACTGGCTATCCCGCGGTGGACTCCGGGCTGCCGGCCTTTGCCACCGTCGAGGCGCACGCTCAGGTCCGGATCGTGGCGCTGGCGCTTACCGTCAATACGGCGCTGATCGTGGGCGCGCAGCTGCTGGTGCTCCGTTTGCTCCGGAAGCTGCGACGGTCCCAGGCACTGGCGATGACCGGCCTGATCTGGGCGCTGGCCTGGGCGGTCTTCGGTGCTTCGGCACTGCCGCTATCGCACGGGCTGCGGATCTTCTGCGTGCTCGCGTTCGCCGGACTGTTCGGCGTTGGCGAGACGTTCATGGCGCCGACCGTCTCGGCGCTGGTGAACAGCCTGGCCGATGACCGGACCAGGGGCCGGGCGAACGCGCTGTCCAGCGGCACTTTGTCGGTAACGTTCGTGGTGTCGCCGGCCATCTCGACGACCATGATCGCGGCCGGGCTGCCGGTCTTGTGGATCGGGCTACTGTGCGCGGGCTGCCTGTCCAACGTCATCCTGGCCCGGGATCTGCGCGGCCGGCTCACCGTGGCGCAGGACCTGGTGGACGGCGAGCCCGCTCCGGTGCTTGAGCCGGTGGTCGCCTGACGGAAACCTGCTGGCATAGCCCAGGGGTGACCTCTGGGCACGCGCCTGCGCAGAGGAGGCCTGAGAAACCGGGCGTCCGTTCGCGTCCCCGACAGGGTCTGACCACCGCCTGGCTTCGCGCGCGGGCTTGCGCGGACGAGGTGGACGACGCAGACTCCCGTTGTCAACCTTGCGATGACATGCGCGTCCTGCCGCCTGGGCCGCGGCCACGCCACGCAGCTACTGGCGGCGCGGGAACGCGCGGGTCGACCGGATGTACCGCGCGCTGTTCGGCGATGCGATCAGCTCGCCCGGACTGGCCGAGGCGGCCGACCTGGCTCGCGAGGCGGTCCAGGCGGCGTGCACCGCCAGCCATACGCTCGCGCGGCCAACGCGGACCTGCCGTGGCCCGATGAGTCAAACCTGGCCCTGTGGCATGCGATCGGCGTGCTCCTTGAGCACCGTGGCGACGGGCACATCGCCGCGCTGCAAGCCGCCGGGCTGGATCCGTACGAGGCGCTGGTGTCGATCGCTGCCATCGGCGCCGCACCGCAGGAGATCTTCACCAGCCGCGGCCGGAGCGAGCAGGAATGGCTGGCCGCCGCGACGCTGGCGGGCAGGCCGGTCACCGGGTTGAGGCGCTGTCCCCAGGGCCGCCGCGCCGCAGACCGCGTCGGCCTCCGCCGACATCAAAGCGTCCACGAAAATGATCAGCAGCGAGCGGAGCAGATCCGGAGACGCGGACGCCACCTGGTCGTGCAGAAAGCGGGCAGGATCGATACTGGGTTTTGCGGCCATCGCGTAGTTCTCCATCGAGTCGACTTGGTAGGTCTCTCGAAGGATCACGCGGAGGCCGTCCTGCGTCCGCACGCCACGCCCATCAACAGGCCGGTCGGTACACCACTCCGGTGGACGCAACTGTTCCGGGGCTAATTCGCTTTGCGAGCCCATCACAGTCAGTGATCCTGCCTCGACATCTACAACACGCGCATCGCCACCGATCTGCGCTTACAACTTGACTGCCGGCAGGGTCCTCGCGCCGTGGCCGAACGGATATTCTGCGCCGTGGGTGTTGGCTCGGTGCTCGCCAGGTGCGGCACGCTGAGTGCTCTACCTCATGATCAGCATCCGGGATACAGTCACAATGGCGGAAGTGCGCCGGTTGGCCCACGCCGCTCGTTGCGTGATGGCTTGCGATAATGTCTGCCGTGGTCAAGTTGCTGTTCGTGGATGGCTGGCACGGACCGGATCCTGGCGATTGGCAGGAACTGTGGGCCAGCCGGACTCCCGGGGCCGCCCGCGTGACTCAGGATGACTGGGATGTCGCGGAGGCAGGCGCATGGGTGGCCAGGCTCGATGAGACCATCGCCCGTTACGACACACCGCCGGTGCTGGTCGCGCACAGCCTGGGCTGCGCCACTGTGGTGCGGTGGGCTACGGCACACCCGGCTCGCCCGGTGCGGGCGGCGATGCTGGTGACACCCGCCGACGTGGAATGCAACCCCCGCCCCGAGATCACGGGCTTCGCGCCGTTGCCCCAGACGCCGCTGCCGTTCCCTGCGCTCGTCGTGGCAAGCGGCAACGACTCGTGGATGTCACCGCAGCGGGCACGGTCATTCGCCAGCGCCTGGGGCGCCCGGTACGCGGAGGCCGGCGACGTGGGCCACCTGACCGTTACCGAAGGTTACGGGCCGTGGCTGGCCGGCGAGCGTTACCTGGCCGAGCTGCTCAACAGCAGCTGACCCGGCCACCGAAAGGCCCAGCACAACGCTGTTACCAAACCCCAGGTCTCTCCAAAGCGCCTAGCGCAGCGCCCGCGGGTCCTGGCGGGACAGCGCCCGCGCGAGCGCTTGCATTCGGAGGAGTAAACGGGTGATGTCCAGCTCGGCGACCGGACAGCCTTGCGGACGGAGGGGAACCGGCCCGCTCCGACCAGCCAGAGGGTCATTGCCAGCGCGGTGACCGGGCCGACGCCATACAGTCGGGCAGTCAGGACCTTCGCGCCGGTCAGGTGCCGGGCGGCATCCAGCGGCTGGTGCCGCAGCACCTGCAGGCGGGTCTCCAGGGCGGTGAGCATGTCCAGGGCGGCGGCGAACTGCAGCGGCCGGTCGGGGACAGGTGCGCGGGGCCGGCCGCCCGCAGCGCAGTCAGGCCTTGCTCGGTGCGCAGCACGCCCTCACCCAGCGGCCGGGCACCCTGGTGGAAGAAGACCGCGTGGATGCGCTGCGCCCAGGCGGTGTGTTCGGCCCGAAGATCGTGGACAGCTGCAGCATCGCATTCCAGGATCCGGAACGGCGAGATCCAGCACTCGGGCAGCCCGGCCCTCGGCCAGCAGCTGCCGCAAGTACCGGGAATCGGTCTTGTCGGGTATGGGGTGCCGCTTGCGGCCACATGCGAAAGCGGTGTCCGCCGACTCGGCGACATGACGGCGATCGTCGGCAGTGAGTTCCGCATACCGCCGTCGTCCGCATCTGGGGTGGGGCTCGATCGAGATCATCGACGTGCCCGTCGTCGAGCCCGGTCCCGGCGAGGTCCCAGTTCGGATCGCCGCCGCACCGGTGAACCTCGGCGACCTGGCTATCGGCGCCCGGTTCGGCGGCCTGGTGGCGGCGTCGACGGTTCCGCTCAACGGGCCAGGGTGCGGCCCAGATCGTCGACCTGCTCGATGCCGCGCGCACTGACGGCAATCGGCCGCTGGCGACTGGGGCGGCCGGCACAGTCGGCGGGTACGATTTCTCGTTCGCGCAAGATCGCGGCTGGCAGGTGACCTGTATGGCCAGAACCGAAGACGGGGAGTTCGTCCGCAGCCTCGGCGCGGACTTCACCACCGAGGCTGACCTGGGTTGGGACGCGGTGGCCAAGCGGCGCGGTCATGCAGGAGCATGGCCTCGCCGTGGTCCGCGACGGTGGCACCTTCGTGGGCGTCCAGCCCCAGGCCACGTCGGCCGTCGAGCGCGGGATCACGGCCGAAGCGGTCGCCAGCACCCCGGCGGTCGTCGATTGGCCGAACTGTGCGCGCGGACCGTTTCCGGCGAGCTACGGGCCCGAGTCTGTGCAGACGTGCCGCTGGACGACGTCGCCGACGCCCACCGGGCCATGGCCAAGGGCGGGGTACGTAGTCGCTATGTGCTCAAGCCCTGACCCGGGCGTCCACGCGCTGAAGGGTAGTTGGACTACGGGCGCGAGCGCGAGTTCAACGTTGTCGAGTCGGGGCCTGCCGCCAAGAGACCTCCGGACAATCAAGACGTAACAGATCCGAACTCGCGCAATCGACGCCTCGGCATCCGTTCCTCGGCATGCTCGAATCCGACGGCGCGCCTGCGCGAGAGGGCCGAGCCGGTCCTGACCACGAGAGATTCGCCCGCACCCATCTTCCTGCGCGGAGCTTCCGGTGAGGGACAGACTCACTTCGGTCATCTCGCCGACGAATTCTGCAACTACACCGAGATCGAGAGCGCAGCCCTATTCGAGCAGCCCGGCGAGCTCACCGAAGTGCTGCCGCGGCGCGTCAAGATCGGAAAGTGATGCGTACGGCTTCGACCTGATGCGCTGGGCCGCAATTGCGGCCATGCCACATGAAGACTCGCGGTGGGCCGCATTGGGCGGATGCCATATCTCTGTCGCTGGCTCAGGCCTACGCCTCGGCACGGCGGGCGTGACCGACGCTGAAGTGTCTCAGGGAGCGATCACCACAGGGTCGCCGACTTGGACCAGGCCGGGCTCCACGGTGGTGCCATAGACGCCGGCGCGCGCGTGGCGGTGACGGCCGATGACCTTGAGCATCGGCGCATCGGGCTGCCCAGTGCCGGGATCGACATTCACGACGATGCATCGCGCATCGCGGCGGTCGACCCGGACAACTGCATCGCCAAGGCGCAACGAGCATCCGACCCACTGTTCCTCTTCGTAGGGCGCGCCGGACATCGGAGTGATGACGAAGTTGGGCCGGAACCTGAGTTCGCTGTCCGGTACCCCCGCCAGGGTGCAGAGGGCCGACACGGTCGTCGTGGTGATGAGCGAGACCGGCATGGCGTCGAACGCGCTGCGGTCCAGCCGCATCAACCGCGGCCCTCCCCCCAACTGACCGGCGAAATCTGGATCGGCAAGGTCGTAAATCCTGCCGCCGGGCGCTCGTACTTCGACCGCGGACTTGTCCGGACGCCCGGGATCGAGCAGCCGCGGGACGTATATCGACATGGATGGGTTCTCGCGGATGGTGTGCCAAGGGAATCCGTTCGTGCCGGACGCCGGACGTAGGAACGCCCACCTGCGGTCACCGGCCAGGCCGACCCAGGACAGGTGAGCACTCGCGAGCGATTCCGCCGCCATGGACTTCACCGGATACCGCCATAGTCCGGTGACAATTCCGACCGGCACGCCAGTGCCTGCGTCTGCGGTTCGGCCCAAGGTTCGCCTCCTCATCGGAGGCGCCCTTGGATATTGCCCGAGCGTGGCGGACCAAGTCCGTCGCAGCGCCTCTCGGGCCGGAACCCACGCTAACCTGGCAGGCCGACAACTGGCAAACGTGGTGGCCGGCGGCCTTGTCACCGGCGAGATTGCGTTGAGAGACGAGCGTTAAGCTCGCGCCGAGCATCATCACTCGCGTGGCCGGGCGAGCTAATCTGCGGTCAGCGCATCGCGGGCGACCCTGGCCGGGTCGGGCTTCCCGCCCGGCCGCTTGCTGCCCGCTTTGCCCGGCCGACCTCGGTAACCTGCTGGCCGCAGGCCTGCAAGTGAACGATCGTGCCGTCACCCGCGGCGACAAGGTCAATGACCTGGCAGACTGCGGCGGCGTCCTCGTCACCGGCCACGACCAGGGCACCCGGCGACGACGCTCGAGCGGACGCTCGCCTTCTGACGACTACGTCGCAATCAGACAGCCATCAGGCTGGCCGCCCTTGTCGAGCTGCGGCGTCGCCTTCCAATCCCACGCATTGATACGCGGTGCGCTGGGTGGTTGTGCAGGTGTCGGCGGTCCTGGGTGACAGCTACATGCTCGCGCGTTGCCCGGTCCAGTTCGCTGCCATGCGGACGCAGGTTGGCCGCGACCTGGACTGGCTGCATGCGCGGTGCGACAAATTCGCGGTGATAGCGCATTCTCAGGGTGCGGGCGATCGTCCACCAGGTCCTGAAGGAGCAGGAGCGCCGCAGCGACCGGCTGACAGGGCTAGTCACGCCGGGACAGGGCATCTCCAAACCTGCCCTCATGCAGCGGCTGGACTGGGATACGGAGATGCGCACAGCGGCCTGGCAAAGCCGATTGCTCGTGACTGCGGGCATGGCAAGCACAGGGCCGCCCGCGCCGTGCGAGGAAGTCTTCAACAGCGGGTCGGTCTTCTTCGACCACAACGTCTATCCGCGCAATCACGACGAACTGCTCCCAAGACTCATCAACGACCTCGTCCGCGCGGCAAGCGAAGAGCCGACCAGATCCTACGGATACCAGCTGGTAAGCAGGGAACGCATCGCTGCGCCAAGTCGATCATGAATAATCCCCGTCAGTGACTGGTTGCACCAGACGTGTGGGCGCTCACCGGCGGCGACCGGGCCGGCGGACTGGTGGGCGTTTTTCGCTACTGTCGACGATGGCGCGTAACCCTCCCTATCATAGATGAGGCCGGCTTCCGTTGATCAGAACCTGGAGGTGCGATATGCGGCGACGTTCTGCCGAGACGCGAGAGCACGTCCTCGAGGTCGCGCACGACCTCTTCTATGGACGGGGGATCCGGGCGACCGGTGTTGACCAGGTGGCTGAGGCGGCCCAGGTGGCTCCAACCACCCTGTACCGGCTGTTTGGCTCGAAAGACGGCCTCGTTGGCGCGTATGTCGAGCGGGCCGACCTGGTGACGCGGTCGTGGGTCGATGCCGCAGTCGGAGCTGCAGGAGAAGACCCGCGCGCACGCCTGCTCGCGATATTCGACACCCTGACTGAGCTGTTGAGGCCGCCGTCCTATCGCGGTTGCGCCTGCCTGATGGCTCTGGCCGAGTATCCCGACAAAAACTCTCCGCCCCATGCGCAGGCAGTCGTGGCCAAGCTGTGGGTTCGCGATCGTTTCGCGGGTCTTGTCGACGAGCTGGCGAAGACGACATCGGTCGTTCAGCCGGCCGTCTTGGCCGACAAGCTCGCCCTGGTCTTCGAGGGAGCGCAAGCCGCAGCCCAGGCCCTGGGCGCGGACGGTCCGGCCAGACTGGCACGACCGCTCGCGGAGAATCTGATCGACGGTTCCAGTAGGCCCGACGCGTCTCCTCGCCGGAAGCGACCGACCCGGTCGTAGCCGCCGCATGTGAGGCGTGACCGGACCAGTTCCGTAGGTCGGGCAGCGGCGGGACGCTCGTTTCTATCTCTCTGCCTGTGCTTGCGAGGAAGCTTCGGATAATCTAATGTTAGGGATCGTTCCCTAACAGGAGGTAGCATGGAACTCGGGGTATATGGCCTTAACGCCAAGGGAGTACTCGGTCCCAGCGATACGGTTCGGCTGGCTCGCCGGGCGGAGCGCTTGGGATACGGCTCGTGGTGGGTGGGAGAGCACGTGGTGCTCCCCAGTCCTCGGGTGCCTGACTCGCCGATGGCTCCGTCGGACCCGATCCTCGATCCGCTCGTGCACTTGACCCTCGTCGCGGGGGTTACGGAGCGGTTGGAGCTCGGGACCGGGATCTTGGTCCTGCCGCAGCGCAATCCCGTCGTCCTGGCCAAGCAGGTGGCCAGCCTCGATCTGCTCAGCGGTGGTCGCCTCCTGCTCGGGGTCGCCCCCGGTTACCTCGAGGCCGAAATGACTGCGGTGGGCGTGGGCCTCTCCGAACGTGGCCGGCGTACCGACGAGTACCTGGACGCCATGGCCGCCCTGTGGGCCCAACCAGCACAGGCGTTTCGGGGGGAGCACGCAGCGTTCGACCGGGTCGACGCCTATCCGAAGCCAGTGCAGGTGGGTGGGCCTCGGATCGTCATCGGTGGCCACAGTCGGGCGGCATACCGCCGTGCGGTCGCCCGAGGGCACGGGTGGATCGGCAACGGCAGCAGTCCCAACGACTTGGTGGGACATCTCGACGGACTTAAGAAGGCGGCGAAAGCCGTGCGGCGCCCGTCCCGGCTGGGTCGCCTAGAGATCAACTTCATCCAGCTCGATCCGGTCGAGGTGACGCCTGAGGCGGCCCGTCGCTACGCCGGTCTCGGAGTCGACCGGCTGCTCGTCTACCCGCTGCCCCTTGACAGCACCGACGAGACGCTGGCGTTCCTGGAGCACCACGCCGACCTTCCTCACACGCGTCCCGTGACCGCACCAACGAACCCTGAAGTTGGCTGCTATCGGGAGGGGACATGACCTCCATGCCGCGGCAAGGAGCCGCCGGTCTGAGACCAGCCGGTCTCCGTCCACCGACCCCAAGTGGTGGAGGCCTGGCGCTTGTGGTCCTGTCGGGAGCCCTCGGACTCGACGTGAGCGGCCTCGGTGTCCTGAACGCCGCACTGCCCGGGATCGGCACCTACTTCCACCTCGACAGCTCCACCCTCCAATGGGTGGTGACTTCGTACGCTGCTGCCTTTGCGGGATTCTTGCTGTTTGGCGGCCGGGCCGCTGACGTGCTCGGCCGAAGGTTGGTGTTCTCCGTCGGCATTGCCGTATTCACCGTAGCCGCTCTGACCGGGGCACTGGCACCGAATGTGGGCGTGTTGATCGTCGCCCGCGGCATCCAAGGTGTCGGGGCTGCGCTCTCCGGACCGGCTGCCCTGTCATTGTTGACCGAGATCTTTCCTGAGGGGTCGACGCGGAATCGAGCGATGAGCGTCTACGCCTCGGTGGGCGCAGCCAGCTTCAGCGGAGGGGTAGTCCTCGGTGGTGTGTTGACCAATGCGTTCGGCTGGCGGTCGGTGCTCGCGTTCTCCGTCTTCTTCGGCGCCGTGGTGCTTCTCGCCATCAGGGTTGCCTTGCCGCCGAGCGTCCGGCACGATCATCGGCTCGACCTGCCCGGCGCCGGGCTCGTGACCGCAGGCCTCCTATCGTTGGTGCTCGGAGTAAGCCGAGGCGGGAGCGCCGACTGGGGATCCCCGGCCACGATCGGCCCTCTGGTCGCCTCCGTTGTTCTGCTCGTGGCGTTCGTGCTGCGCGAGCATCGGGCCGCTGAACCCCTCCTGCCATTGTCAATCTTCCGGTCGAATCCGGTGCGGATGAGTTCGTACACGGCCCTGGCGTACTACACAGCGGCGGTCGGGCTTCTGTTCTTCGCTCCGCTGTATATGCAAGAGATCCTTGGCTTTTCGCCGCTCGTGTCAGGACTTGCCGTCGTACCTTCCTCCGTATTCCTCTTCGTGACCGCCAACTTGCTCACCGGTCGACTGCTGGGGAGGACGGGCCCTCGACTGCTCATGGCAGTCGGACTGGCACTGATCGCCGTGTCGATGATCCTCTGGTCGTTGACTCCAGTCAGCGGCAGCTATTGGGCCTACCTGCTGCCCGGCTTTCTGCTCACCGGCGTCGGCCAGGGTCTCACGTTCCCGGCCATGACGATCGCGAGCTTGACCGGGAGCCCGCAGGGCCAGCACGGTGTGGCCGGGGCCGTGAATGTCACCGCGCAACAGATCGGCTCCAGCGTTGGTGTATCGGCACTCGTCGTGATCTCCGTCGCCTGGTCCACGGCATCGTCCGCGACAGGAAAGCTCGCCGGCTTCCATGCGGCGTACCTTGCCGCCGCTGCCTTCTGTCTCGTTGTCGCGGTTGTCGTCGTGATCGGGCGTCGCGGGTGGGAGAACGCGAGTTCCAAAGAGTCGTTACCGGAGTCATGATCAAACCGGCGCTCAAGCGTGTTCATCCAACTGCCGGACGGACGATGAATTCTGGCCGTCCTTTGTCAGCTTGTCGATGGCGGGTGTCGCTACCAAGACCTCCAAAACGCACTCGACGGCACATCCACAAGGTTCTCACCGACACGCTCCGTCGAGCGGAACTCGACGGTCTAGTCACTCGCCGTCTCGACCAAGATCGCGTGGAGGCTGCCACCCTCTATATGTTCACCGATCCGGCTCGGCCCCTGGATGAGCCCCTCGCGAACCTCGGCCACTGGGTCCAAGTGAACGGGCATGGGTCCAACACCGATCCCAAGATGGGCAAGGTCAACTTCGTCCAACGCCAGCCTGACGAGCGGGGCGCGTATGCAGCGATCATCATCAACGCCGAGCCCTCGCCTGTGATGCGCAGGACTGGCCGAGCTCTCCGAGGACGGACCCTGATGTCCGCGGGCGGCGGTTTCGATGCCGGCCGGCCGGGCGCTGCGCTCGCCGAGGGGTGGCCTGGGAGTGACCGATGGCGTCCCCCAGGTCCGTAGCGCCATCAACCTCATCGATGGACACTGGATCGAGCCGAACGACACGAAGTCCAAGTGACGCCGAACGTGTCAATCAATTATTAATTATAATTGACCGATCGAGGCCGTTTCGGCCGTCTGCAGAGTTCGGGAGCGACGCCGAGGTTGGTTGCCGGCACTGGTTTGGACCAGCGAGTCGAGGATACCGATGGCCGTGACAACAGCGAGGGAATCTGTGGTCGAGTCGGCCTGGGGCGCGGTGCCGGGATTGCTCCCGGTCCGTTTGCCCAGGCCGCTCGCCGAATCGCGAGTCTTTCGCCGGCTGAGCACTGCGCGCATGATGCGGGCTCGCGGATCTGTCTAGTTTGCGGCTGGGTCGCTGCTGACAGGTTCTAGGCGCGCCAAATCTTCGGCGAGCCAGAGATTGTCGACTTCTGACAGATGGCTGACCGTCGGTGGCTGGATGCCCGCCGAAGCGCAGGAGGCCAGGAGCATGGCGTGCACCGACCATGTCACCAGGGGTGGCTGGGCGAGCAGCGCTAGCACTGGCGGGAGGCTGGCTGCGTCCAGCAGGCAGACCGCCTCTTCCCGGATGCTCTCGCGCTGGTCATGAAGCACTAGATCGACCAGCCCGTCTTGCGACTGGTCGGCCGATGCATGGGCGCCTCGCGGTCCAGCGGACGCTGGACGCGCTGCCGCCGACTGACCGTTCCGCGCTCGCCGGCGGTAGCTGCGCAGAGCCTCGCGTCCGGCGACGGAGGCGAGCTTGCCGCCCGAGATGAGGCCCCAGAGGAACCCGGCCACCTAGCCAGACGGTGGCACGGCGTGCAGGAAGTAGATGGCGCTCTTGCGAACCCATGCCACAGGGTCATGCGCCAGCGCCATGAGCGCACCGGTGTCATCCCCGTCGGCCAGACCGCGGCAGATCGCTTCGCGGACGGCAGGGTCGGGATGCGCACAGAACCACGCGGCGGCCGCGGACCGGTCGGCTGGCGACGTTAGTGGCCAGTCGTAGTTGCGCAGTGTTCCCAGCCTCCCCGCCAGGGTCCGTCTGGGTCGGCGTAGGCCACCAGCAGCTGATCAAGTGGTGGCGGCGGCTGACGCGTGTGCTGGCGAGCGGTCCTCGGCTGCGGATCGGACGCAGTTCGCGCTGGTTGAAGGCAAGCACTTCCCACACCGGCTGCATCCACTGCCGCATCCAGGCCGCCTCGGCGCCAGTTCGTCCAGTCTGCGACGGGAGGAACCGGCCGCGGACCGAGTCGAAGGCCTGTCGGGCAACCCCGGCCCGGTCTTCGTCGGTGTCGTGGGATACGGCGTGTAGTAGGCGGACGGTGGACCTGCACAAGTAGTAGCTGAGCGTCTGGATCGCGGCGACCGCGACCCTCGTGTCGGCGCGGCCGCGCGGTGCGGCGATTCCTCGGCCCGGCCTGGCTCATCCCACTCCAGCACCTCGGCTGCAGTCTGCCGGACGTCCGGCGCCGGGTGTGACATGGCGGCGATCTTGCAGTCCTGCCACTGCGGTTCCTCAAACCGAACTCAAGGCCTCGGATGGCAGCCTCATGCAGGGGATGAGACTCGTCGCGCGCGATAGGCCCGATGATGTCGGCGTCATCGCGTTCGGCCTCCATCAGAACCCGCCCGCACGGCTCAGTGTCGCCACTCGCCCACCAGCGGCGCAGGACCGCGTCTTCCGGGCACAGCCCGGACGAGCTCAGCACCTCCATTGCCATCCGACGGATCTCGCAGGGCCTGCCCAGATCCTCGGCTAGCGCTACCAGGCCATCGGCAAGCCGTGCATCAGCGACCTTGACCAGCGTGTCTGCGGCCGCGGCGTGCTCGTCCGCTCTCAAAGCCGGATCAGCGAGCTGGGCTAGCAGGACCAGCGAGACTGACCTGTCCTGCTCGGCTGCGACCCGGCCCAGCTCACCCTAAGTGAAAAATGCCACGTTCCGATCTTCCTCTGCGGCCTAGCACATGCCCGACTCGGCCCGGCTGTGCGTGAGGTCGACGCCCGGCCCTTGACGAACCCGCCTCGCTAAGTCCATCGCGAGTTCCCTCGATGCGGACCTCGGCGTTGGTCCGGTCCGGCCCCGCGGCACTCTGCAGCAAGTTTGTCTTGAATTCGTTGCCCGCTTACTGGCGTGACACCGAGCGCCGCGTCAGGCTACGTTTGCCCCGGTCAACAACGTGGCGCGCGGTCTGCGGCCGCTGAGTGGCGCTGCTGCGCGACAGGCGAGCCACGACGCTGCCCACCGCGTTGGCGCTGGAATCGCTGGCCAACGAGCTGGCCAACCTGGCCGGTCCGGCCCTATTCAGCATCCTCGGGGCGACCGGGCGCCCGGCGCTGGGTACGACGCAGGCGGGAGGCTTGGTGGTGGTGGTGGTCGGCGGACTGTGCTTTGCCGCGCAGTGCCGCACCGCGCCGCCGACGGCGTCCGGTGCTGGCGTGCACCAACGCGCGGCCGCTCGCTGCTGCGGTCCGGTTTCGCGGTCCTGGCCGGGGTGAACCTGGCCATCGGTGTGTTTTTGGGCGCCACGCAGATCTCAGTGACCGCCTTTGCGGTCGAGCACTGCGTGGCGGGCGCGGCCGCCACGCTGTTCGTGGTATCCGGCTGCGCCAGCCTGCTGGCCGGCTAGCTGTACGGGCTGCGCCGGTGGCACACTGCTCCGCGGGTTCAGCTGGCGGTGGCCGCGGCTGGGCTGGCGGCTGGCTGCCCGCCGTTGTTTGTGGCCGACTCGGCGTTTCAACTGGGATTCGGCATCGAGCTGACCGGGCTGGCGATGCCCCCGCTGCTGGTGCTCTGCTCGGTTCTGGCCGACTTGGCGGTCTACCGGGCCGTGCTGACCCAGGCGTTGGCCTGGCTGAACTCGGCCAGAGCGGCTGGTTCGGCCGGCGTGGTGGCGGTGGCTGGCCGGGCGGTGGGCGCCTTCGGTGCGCACGGCGGCTTCGCGGTGGCCGCGGTGGCCGCCGGCGTAAATGGTGGTGCTGGCCGTGACCGGGCTGCGGGCACTGCGAGTGCCGCAGCGGCAAGCGGCCGCAACGCAGTTGACGGAGTGAGTTGCCCACGTATCGGTCACTGGCTGCGGGACGAGTACGCCGTGCAGCAGTCCGGCCGCCGCGGTCCCGGGCGGCAGGCGCGATCTGTCGCGGCACAATTGCCTGCGGGCCTGGCCGGCCCGTCGGTTCCGGGGCAGCGCTGGGCTGCGGAGGTGCTGGATGCTGGGACGGCCGGCCTTAGCCTGGTGCGTGCGTCCGCAGGAAGCCGCGCAGGCCATCGTTGAACTCGCACTCCGATTCCAGGTTGGGAAGGTGGCCGGCGCCATCGATCATGAGCAGTTCTGGGTGCTTGAGGCACGCGATGATCTCGGCGGTTACCGCGGGGTCGGACCAGGGATCTTCTGAGCCCGCGCAGACCAGCGCGGGGATGTCAAGCTCAGCCAGGACGGGCCTGTAATCCGGTCGTTCGGCCCGGCCCCGGAGTGCTGCCGCCGCACCAGCGGGTGACGCCACAGACATCATCGTGTCGATGCGGCTGCGGATGGCGGCCGGGCAGCCTGGCCCGTAGAGGCCAGTGTGCATGTAGTCCAGCAAGACCTGCATCCCGTCCCGCTCGACGGCGTCGGCGCGTTCGCGGCGGGTCACCTGCTCGTGCGGTGTCGCCGGTTCGGCGGTGGTGGCGACCAGGCCGATCGCCCAGCAGCGCTCCGGCAGTGACGCTGCCAGTTCCATCGTCACCAGCCCGCCCATGCTTAGCCCGATGACCGCCGTGCGCTTAATCCCGAGGTCGTCAAGCAATGCCTCGACGTCGGCGGCGTACTCGCGCATGGTCACAGAGTGCGGGGTGACCGGGCTCTGGCCGAAGCCCCGCAGGTCGGGCGCGAGCACGCGGAAGTCGTGGCGCAATGAGGCAAGCTGCGGCTGCCATAGGGTCCTATCGAACGGGTGGCCGTGGATCAGCACTACACAGTCACCGCTGCCGGCATCGTCGTAGGCGAGTCTCATCCCACGGAGCGTAGCCGGTGCCAGCAGCCGGCAACCAGCCGCAGCATCTATATCTATCTTGGGAGGCCCGGCTGGCACATGGCAGTGCGGAATCCCCCATACCGCGGCATGGGCGTTTCCGACACGATCTGCGGCGGGAGCGACCTGGACGATGAGGTGGTTACCGAACGCGACCAATTCGCCGGGCATTGCATACCTGGAACATCGTGATCGGTGCGGTCATCTGGGCCCGGTGGCGGTCGACGACAGGCACCTCCGGTCAGCAGTCGCCTGGATGAGCGAGCGTACCTTCTGACGGAGTCACGCGTCGAGGGGATGGACTTCCTTCGTTGGAAGGATTGTCTGCATGCCGAAGCAGTACCCGAGGGAACTTCGCGAGCGTGGCAAACCGTCGTGGTGAGCAACACCGGCGTCACTCTGGGAGCCAGCGCGGAAGCAGTAATCGTCGTGGTCTCCAAAGCATTAACCGGAACCTGGGTGACCTACATCACCTGGCCGCCCCGCAGGTGCCATTCTCTCGGCCCGTTCTGGTGCTGCCCGCAGTTTCCATCCTGGGCCGGCCACGTGGATGGTCGCTACCCAGATCTAGGCAGTCCCAGCCTCCGTGCTCTGTCAGGTGGCGTGGAGGACTCGGAATCGGTCGGGCTTTGCCGGATCCCGATCCACGACCTGGGTTGGCGCCCAGGCCCATTGCCAGACGCTGATGCCGGGCGTGCGAGAGAAGTGGATCTGCCCGCGGGTGCCTTCGACTGCAACGCGCGGCCAGCATTCGGCGATGCGCGCCCGGTCCGGGCCGTGAGAACGCAGCATGTCGGCGAGGACGGCGACGGTGTCGTAGCCCTCGAACGCGACGAAGGATGGCGCTTCGGCTAGCCGCTCGCGGAGGGCCGTCTGGACTCGTACGCCGAGCTGGCTGAGGCGCTCAGGCAGGTAGCGCAAGAACGGGATCGCGACACTGTCGCCGCCCAGCAACGTCAGCCATTCGGCGAACTCCGGTTGCCCGGCCGGAGCGCCAATCATGATCTCGGCAAGGCGCTGGTCGTGGCGGACGGACTTGACGATCGACACGGCCGGCTCCGGGAAGCCGGCCAGCAGAAGCAGGGCTGTCGCGCGGCTGGCGACGAGTTCGTCGCGCACGGCGGTGGGGGCGAGCTCGCGCACATCGAGTTCGATCACGGTGCCGCCGCGTGGAGCGAGGTGGTCTCGAAGGATGCGGGTCCCTGACGCCCAGTACACGCTCGGTTCGGTTGCTACGGCGATCCGGCTGTGGCCCGCGCCGAGGAGGAAGTCTGCGTAGATCTGCCAGCCGTGCGACTGCGCCGGGGCAAGGCGCGCGACCCATTGGGTCGGCTCCTCGGTGAGAGCGTCGAGAACCGCGGACGAGCAGAGGAACGGCAAGCCGAGGGCGTCGGCCTTGGCGGCAGCGGCGCGAGCTGCGACGCTGTGATACTCCCCGGTCAAGGCAGCGACGCCCAGGCGAGCCAGCTCTTCTACTGCCGCGGTGGACCTCTGTGGATCAGCGGCAGTGTCTCGGATCACCAGTTCGAGTGGTCTTCCGCCGATCCCGCCGGCGTCATTAACATCGCCAGCGCCCAGCTCGAGTCCAGCAAGCAAGTGCGAGCCCGCCTCGACCCAGCCGGGACGGGCTAGCGGAACGAGGGCACCGATCTGGACGGCTGATTCGTCAGAGCGTTCCGCTCCCAGTCGCGATGGTGGCGCATTCATGCGTGGGCATCTCCTTGTGTTGACGAATCGGCTGCCGTAAAGCCCAAGACCAAGCGTTGAGCCCGGCGCTCCTCGGGGACGTTGGGGCACAGCGGATCTTCACCTATGCGGCGTGCGTCCAGGACTCGTTCCCCTGACGGTCGCCGCTGCATTTACCCTCGGCGGACGAAGGACCCTGGGCCTGAGAAATTCATGGCAGCCAGCTTCTGCAGGGCATTGACTGAGTCGTCCGTCGTTGGCCTCGCTTGACCACAAACTACCGCCAGCTTGCCGAGACCATGGGGCTGTGCGTGGTCTCGGTGCCCTGTGACCAGGATGGCCTGCGCATCGATCACCTTGACCAGGTCGGCGCTGACGCCGTGCTGGTGACCCCGGCGCACCAGTACCCCCTCGGCGTTACCATGGCCGCTGCCCGTCGCACCGCCCTGGTGGAGTGGGCACGCCGCCGCCACGCCCTGATCATCGAAGACGACTACGACGGCGAGTTCCGCTACGACCGGCAGCCGGTCGGGGCCCTGCAGCAGCTGGACCCCAACCGCGTGATCTACGTCGGCACCGCCAGCAAGACCGTCGCTCCGGGCCTGCGCAACATGCTGTCGTCAGGTACGGCGAGTCGGCGAGCTGGACTAGCGACTTCATCAGTCGCACGGCTACGACCTGGCCAAATGGGACGGTTACCCAGTGATGATGGCCATGCGCGACCTAGCCCAGCTCACCGGGCCTATCCGCCGCGATCGACCGTAAGCGTCATGTTCCGGGCGGACAAGTCGACGATGGGACTTGAACCACGACGTTCAGCACCATAACTGAGCGATCGGCTGGTTGATCAGGCTGACCTTGATGGTCGTCGCGGCTGAGATGGTTCGAATGACCGGTGGCTAACGGAGGTTGGGCGGAATGTCTAACCTCGTCACCATGTTTCTCAACGGGTCAGGTACGAAATAACTCCGGATCCTCGGGCGGCGGGATCGCCACGGCCAATACCCGCGTCATCCTGAGAACCACCATCGTGAGGAACAATACGCCGAATAACTGCAGTCCGCTTAACAGCATCCGGGCTGCGTCAACTAACTTCGCGGCGTATTGCGCGGAGACTGATCGGCCTATCTCACAGCGCGGCACGCCGCGACCAGGGCCGTAAGCGCCTGCTGGGATCTGCCCGCTCGCAGGGCGAGCGCAACGGACATGCTGATGACGGGGTCGGTGAGCGGCCGGAATGAGATGCCGCTGGCGTGGCGGGCAAGTAGGGCGGCTTCCGAGGCGTAGTAGACGGTCCATGTCGGGGGCCCGGTTGCGATCATGGCGAGCATGTCCTGGTCGTTGGTGGCCGGGGCAAGTTCAGGCTCAAACCCGGCGGCGCGACACGAGGCGACCACGGCGTCGACGAGCCCGGGGTTGATGTGCCGGGCGGGAAGTCGCACTGGCATTCGGGCCAGCTGGGCGACGGCCACGCTGCGCTGGCCGGCGAGCGAGTGCGCGGCTGACAAGGCGGCGGATAGCTCCTCGCTCCAGACGGCCTCCACGCGTAGTCCAGCGTGATGCATGTCGCCGCGTATGAATGCTGCGTCCAGCTCGCCGCTGGCCACCTGGGACAGCCTGGCCTGCGCAGGAAGCCGCACAAGTTCGACGGCCAGGCCGGGGTGCTGCCGGTCAAGCTCGGCAAGGAGTCGCGGTAGCCGGTCGCCCAGCCCGGCGCTGGTTCCGATTCGCAGCGTGCGTGCCTGCTTGCTGCCGGCCGCGGCAACGGCCGCGTCCTGCGCGGCGGCCAACACGGCCCGCGCTTCGGGCAGGAATCGCCGGCCGGCCTCAGTGAGCTCGACTCGCCGGGTTGAACGCTCGAAGAGTTCCACGCCTAGGGAGCGCTCGAGACGGCGGATCTGCTGGCTGACTGCGGGCTGGACGATGTTGAGGCGCTGCGCCGCCCGGCCGAAGTGCAGCTCTTCCGCCACCGCGACGAAGTACTGCAGCTGGCGCAGTTCCACCAGAGCACCCGTCCTCATTCATCACGACTGGTGATCAGTGTAAGGGGAAGGTGCTCATTGATCGCCGGCTCAGCGCGACGTGCACTTGGGTCATGCGATATCTCACTATCACCAACGCGGTCGACCTGTATTACGAAGACGCCGGCGAAGGACCGCCGGTCGTTCTGATCCACAGCTGGGGAACGAGCGCTCGCGTATGGAACGCTCAGCTGGCCGAGCTGACCATTGATCACCGCGTCATCAGCTACGACTGGCGCGGCTGCGGTCGATCCTCGCACCCGGCGGCCGGGAACACGCTTGCCCAGAACGCGGCCGACCTGCTTGAGCTGTGCGCGGCCCTGCAACTGAACTCGCCGGTGCTTGTCGGCCACTCGGTCGGAGCGATCTTCGCCACCGAAGCGGCACTGGCCGAGCCGGCAGCCGTCGGCGGCGTGCTCGCGATCGCCGGCCCCGGCTACTGGGGAACCCAGATGGCGCACCGCCTCACCGGCATACGCGCCGCCCTGGCCGCCGACCGGGCAGCGACGGTTACGGCATGGGTGCCCGGCTGGTACGGGCCCGCAGCCGACGAAGCCCTGCAGGCGTGGACGATCCGCCAGATCCTCGACTCCGGCCCCTACATCGACGAGCTCTTTGATGAGCAGGCCACTTATGACCCACGGCCGTCGCTCGCCAAACCGCACGTCCCGATCCGCTACCTGCATGGCAGCCTGGACACCCAAGTCCCCCTCGAGGTGCCCCGACAGCTCGCCAGCATCGCACCGGCAGAAGACGAGCTGGTCATCCTTGACAACGCCGGCCACATGCCCCACCAAGAGCAACCGGCTCGTGTCAGCAACGCGATCCGTGCATTTACCGCCGGCGTGCGCCAGCCGGTCCGCTAACCCAGATTGTCGTGTTCCGGCGCGCCGAGCAGGGGCTGTTCGGTTCGGCAGGCGGCCCGCACCAGTACATGCAGCGGCGTGCATGCCCGCGCCGCCGACGCCGCAGCCGTGCTGGCACTGTCGTGCGATGTACATGCGGTTGACCATTTGTGCACCTGCCGTGCGGCTGTGGTGGACCTACGCGCCAGGCGCGTCCGCTGCCCTCGCGCCGGGCTTGCAGACGCGCAGCGGCATGGAGGCACGGATCTCCTGTGGAGCCAGGGGGCACAGCATTGCCGCGACTCCGGTGACCGACTCGGAGAGATCACCCTTTGGTTTCTGTGGTTCATGCCCTCAGCCTGCAAGTCCTGTCGGCAGACCAGATTGGCGACGGACGAGACGTGGGGCGGTGTGCATGGCGTGGCGCGAATCGTGGGATGAATGTCGTTGACGCCATCCTTGCCAGGGAGGATGGTGCAAGAGTGCAAAACCGCCGCATCGTCTTCGTGATCTTCGATGGCTTCCAGCCGCTCGACCTGGTTGGCCCTCATGAGGTGTTTCAGCACGCGAACAGGCTGGCTGGCGGTTACTCCTGCCAGATCGTGGCTCCCTCCGCAGGGCCGGTAATGTCGGGAAGCAACCTGCCGGTACATGCCGAGCATGGTTTGGCTGACCTGGACCCTGACGGGATCGACACCGTGGTGGTGACAGGTGGCAGTGGAGTCGATCAGGCCACCCTCGATCGTGCCCTGGTCGGCTGGATCGCCGCCGCCGGGGTCGGCGCCCGGCGGGTCACGTCGGTCTGCAGTGGGGTGTTCCTGCTGGCGGCTGCGGGTCTGGCCACGAGGCACCGGGTCACCACGCATTGGGCCCGGGCCGGGCAGCTGACTCGTGAGCACCCGACCCTGACCGTCGACTACGATCCGATCTTCATCAGGGACGGCCGGGTGTGGACGTCGGCGGGGGTCACTGCCGGGATGGATCTCGCGCTCGCGCTGGTGGAAGACGATCTTGGCCGCGATACAGCGCACGCCGTTGCCAAGGAGCTGGTCCTGTTCCTGCGCCGTCCGGGTAGCCAGTCGCAGTTCAGCCTGCCGCTCTGGTCAGCGCAGCCGCGAACCGACCCGATTCGTGCGGTGATCTCGGCGATCCATGGTGATCCGGGCGCTAAGCACGGCATCGCCGACCTGGCCAGGCATGCCGGGCTGAGTCCCCGCCACCTGCAGCGAAGATTCACTGCCGAGCTCGGAACCCCGCCCGCTGCCTACGTCGAAGGCGTGCGCATCGAGGCTGCTCAGCGGGCGCTCACAGAGACCGACGACCCCGTCGAGACCGTCGCCCGGCGGTGCGGTTTTGGCACCGCGGAGACGCTGCGCCGGGCGTTCCACCGGAATGCCAGCGTCACGCCCTCCGATTACCGGAACCGATTCCGGTCGACTAAGGAGTTCACATGACGTGCTACGGGCTGCTGATCTTTGACGGGGCCGAGGAACTCGACTTCACCGGCCCATGGGAGGTGTTCACTACATCCCGCATGCTGCGAGACGACGCCGATACCGTTGTGCTAGTGGCGGAACGGCAAGGTCCGGTGTACTGCAACAAGGGCATGCGGGTGCTGCCTGACCACACGATCGACGACCATCCGCCGCTGGATGTGCTCCTCGTTCCCGGCGGCAACGGCACCGGCCGCGAGGTATCCAACGCCGCTATCACGGGCTGGATCCGCAAGGCCTCGGCCGATGCCGCATGGGTCACCAGCGTCTGCACCGGCGCCTTGCTTCTGCACGAGGCTGGGCCAGCCCGCGGCCGTCGGGTTGCCACCCATCACGCCTTCGAAGTCACTCTTCAAGACCGAGGCGACATCACCGTCGTTCGTGACGCCCGTTATGTCGTCGATGGCAATCTGGTGACGAGCCAGGGCGTCTCCGCCGGAATCGACATGGCGCTATGGCTCGTCGGCCGGCTGCATGGCAGGGACCACGCCCGCATGGTCCGCAGGTACATCCAATACGACCCCGCGCCGCCATACCTGGCCGACGAGCCGATTAGGCCTGCATCCGATGACATCTGAACGGCGGCCCGCTACCAGGCCTGCGATGGCAGATCGCACGGTGAAGCAAGAGCGAAGTCACAAGGACCTGGAGCGCATCGACGAAGGACGCTAGCTGCGTGCGCCGGAAAAAGGCGCAGCGGCGGCCCGCTGCGGGATGGCTCGCGGGGCGTTCGCCGCGGAGGCGGCTCCAGGGTGTTGCCCGTGCACTTGGGGGGCAGGGAACGGTCAGGTTTCGTGCTGGCTGGATCGCCCGGCCGAGGCACGGATGATAGGCATGCCGAGGTGGATGACGGTGCTGCAATCGGTGAGTCCGCGCATGGCCTCCAGTTTCTGTGCGGCGGCGGCCAAGGTGGTCTCGATCGCGGCGACCTCACCGAGCCAGCCGCCGTAGTCGACGACAAGCGATCAGAGCAGAATCACCCAACTACACGCAGTGACTCGTGACGCCATTACCGGGCCGGACTGACCATCACGTCACAGTCCGCTGACCTCGGGGAAGAATTCGGATGGTCCGTCAGGTAGCTCGGTCAACGGGGCATCAGCCGGGGCGCCTGGTCCGGGGGAGATGACGATGCCTGCTGGAGCGAAGGCAGCGACCTGATCCGCTGACACCTCGTCATTGCGCACGATCTCCACGTCGCTGCTGGCGGCCAGCAGCATGTGCGCCAGGTTGTAGGTAAAGGAGTCGTAGTTGTCGATCAGGCCTGCGGCGGGATCAGTCATCAGCCGGACTTCGTCAGCGTCTTTGCCCAGTCCTCGACGCGACCAACGGACTGCAGGACTGTCTTCGGTCGGCGGCCAGGAACGGAAATGTGATCCAGGATCCCCGTCGGCCCACCACAGTGTCCTCGACGGCACGAAGCGCGGCGTGCCCTCGTCCGCCAGTCCGACGTCATCGCCATGACCCGGGACTACCCCGGCTTTTCCCATCGGCCGCTGCGAAGATCCGAGCGAAAATGTCATCGATGACATCGTTCTTCGCCAGGCTGTAATCGCCAGGCTTATGCGCGGTGTCCCGCGCGAGACGCCGCTTGGTGGTGGAGTAGAGCTCCCGGTCTTCTGGATGCGAGCGCAGCCAGTCGCGAAATAGCCTGTGCCGGACAGGTTCAGGCGCGTCCTGAGGCCAGAGGTGCAGGTTGATGTCCGCCTCCGCACTGACGAGCATCCGGTGCCCGTACCACCACGGCTCCCGGAGAACGAGCCGGTAGCCGGCCCTTTCGAGCGCCGGGATGTAGAGGCCCTCGTCCGTCGTTTCGTCCATCAGGAGATCGATGTCGATGATGGGCTTGGCCGCCAGGCCCGGTACCGATGTGGACCCGACGTGCTCAACATTGACGATCAGGTCGCCCAGAGCCTCGCGGAGCAGCGAGCTGGCAGCAGCGAACCGATCGGCCCAGACGGGGTCATAGTCCTCGATGACGATCGAGTGCCACCTCGCCGGGGGCTCGCCTGCAAGGGCGGCAGCCATCTGCTCCGGGGTGCCGTGGAAGCGCTGCGTGACGTCCTGTGGGTACTCAGACAACTTGACCTCCTAGAGAATCAAAGCTCGCCAGTATACGACATCGCAGATAACCGCCTCAGAACGCCTCAGTTCATTGGCCTTCGGCGGATCGCAAAGTGCACCCCTCAACGGGGCCGGGCACCTGGACGGGCGCCCGGCGAGCGCCGCGTCCGGCGGCGATTGCGGTGTCCCTGTGGTCGCGACGACGAAAGATGCCGGGCCCGCACCGTGGAACCAGTATTCAGCAGCTCAAGACCTGCCAGAATCTTCCCACAAGCTTGTCCTGGCGCGGCTTCACCGCGGGCGAAACCGAATGGCTGCTCGCCGCCACGGCGCACAACTTGCGGAAGCCGCACCGGCACCCGCGTCGCGAGCTAGCTACCATAGCCGTCCGCTGCAGCCAGCCATGGGGAAGAGCTATCGATAACCGCGCGCTGCGCCGTCTGATTGTTCTGCGCGGCGTGGCGATCAAGTCCGGGCGGACCGGGAACCTTACCGATCCGGGGCATCTGGCCCTGGGTAAGAGCGGCCGTCACGGCGCGGCTAGGTGGCGGGAACTGACGTGCTGCCGCAGGACGTCGGCGGCGAGGTCGGCGTCCTGTTCGCTGGTGGAGAGTGGAAGGAGAGCGGAGGCGTCCGGCGCGGGCCGATCTTATCCCCGCAGCGGTCAGGGCGTCCGCGGCAGTTTCGTCGTTGGCTAGTGACACGATCGCGGAATCTCCGGGGTCCAGGCCCATCGCGGCGCGGAACCGGTTCGCCAGGGCGAGCGCGTGCCCGTGCAGGGATGGTGTGCCCACCTGAGCGAGTAGCTGCATGGCGGGGGCGGCGACCCAGGCGTGCCACGCGGGGGAGACGTCGAAGCGGCGGGTGTCGGAAGCCAGACGCAGCGGGCCGGCGTAGACGCTGGACCACGGGTCATCGGCGGCATGCCAGCCCGCGAAATGCGGCGTCGGCTCGCGCCCGCAAGTGCCACTACCGGCGCAGACTCGGACTCAGCAACAGGCTGCTGCTGGAGTGTTAGGCCCTTTCCGCCACGCTGGCATGGTGCTAGCTTGCGAGGTCGCCGTATCCGGTAGAGCTCTGCGTAGCGGCGAAGCCGGTTGTGGGCTTCGTTGAGGTCGGCTTCTGTGAAGCGAGCCCAGTCGCTGTCCAGGGTGACCGTGCGCCCGAGCCAGGTGTCGGCACCGTCGTCTGGCCGGCGAGGACCGCCTCGATCTCGGCTAGGTGGTCCAGGAGGTGGTCGGTGACGCGGCGAAGCGCCTTGAGCGGAGTCCAGGCGTTGCCGTCGCCGAACCGGGGCCGCCCGTCCCATGCCAGCCAGGTCGCAGCAAGTCGCAGAACTTCTTCCACAGCGTTGGGAATCAGTGTCGCCGGGTCCCGCTCGTCGACGGCCGGCGCATCGTCGGTCTCGGTAATCGTCATGCCTGCGACGCTATGCCCGGCATGTTTCGGTAGAGGACGAAACGTCCGTGCCACCATGGCGGCATGAGCACTGGCGCGGACGCGGATGTTGCCTCAGTGGCCGCGTGATCGAGCGTGCTACGCCATGTTGCAGGCCCTGATAGGCGGGTCCGAGCGCCCGGCAGGGAGTTGGCGCGGTAGCAGGTGTGAGCGCCGCCACTGCGAGCGGCCACCTGCAGCGTCTAGCGGCCGGCGGACTCGTCGCGGTCCGGTCTTGCGGCCGCTACCGCTACTTCCGGCTCGGCGGACCGCTCGTCGCGGCTGCCGTCGAGGCACTCGGCTTGATCGCATCGCGGATGGAGGTCAGTTCGCTGCGCCAATCGATCACGGCCGCCGCCATGGCCGAAGCGCGAAGCTGCTACGACCACCTCGCCGGCCGGCCGGCATTGCCCTTCGCGAAACTCTGCTCAGCTGCGGCGCATTGAGCGCTGAAGGCGCTCGCGACTTCAGGCTGACCGACTGCGGGCTCCGATTCCTCGAAGACTTGGGCCTCGACCCCGAGCCAATTCTGCGATCACGGCGGATGCTGGCACGAGACTGTCTCGACTGGTCCGAACGGAAACCGCACCCTGCCGGAGCCCTTCCGTCCGTTCTGCTCGCCCGCCTCCTCGAAGTTGGCTGGCTCGAGCGGCACCGAAACGACCGGAGCCTGACCGTCACCGACTTCAGCCGAGAGCAGCTGAGCCATTTCCCCATTAGCCCCGGCCACCCAGACGGCACCACGTCCCCGCCGAACGAACACGAGCTACTTGCCCGACGGCTGGCCGGCCAGAAGCCGGCATGACCGAGGTGCCCTCCCGCGGCACTGCCACACGATCCTGTCGATGCCCGCGCCGGAGTTCCTCACAATGACCGCAGCTCAAGTGGGGCACCATCGCCTCGGTCAACTTCCCCGGCAAGCCTGGCCCCCGGCATATGGCCGAGACGTTCGCGCGTCGGCTTGCTGACGACTTGCTGCTCGCGGGTCAGGATGCCTACGTGCCTCTGCCGGCTAGCTGGCCGTGCCGGCGTAGCTGCCAGCGAGTTTGGCCTTGACCTCGTCCGCCCGCGGAGACCGCGACTCGTCCAGGATTGCCAGTGCCTGGAGCCAGGCATCCTGGGCAGCCGACAGGTTCCCGGCGGAGTAGCGGGCGTCACCGAGATGGTCCAGGCTGGTAGCCCTCGACGGGTGGTGCCCCAGGTCGCCTTTCATCCGAACGGCCTGCTCGAAGCAGGTGGCCGCACCGGCCTGGTTGCCGAGATGATGATGGACATAGCCGAGGCTGTCCAGCGCGTACGCCTCGCCGTGCTGATCGCTGATCGCATTGCAGGTGCTGACAGCCCGGAGGACGTAGCTGTGGGCACTGGAATAGTCGCCGAGCATGGCCGGCTCCAGCCCACCTCGTTCAGTGCTCGTCCTTGCCCGGCCCGGTGGTCAGCCGCGGCGAACAACGCAAGTGCTCGCTCGTAGTGGCGCAGCGCGTCGCGGTGCCGACCCGGGTGACTGAGCATGCGGGCGATATCTTCCAGTGCGCATGCCTGGCCCGGTCGGTCGCCGAGCTGGCGGAACGATTTCAGGGCCCGGATGGCGTGGTCCTGGGCTTCGGTGTATGACCCGATCTCAACAGCGGCAGCGGCGATGCCACGGCAGGCGTGCGCCTGGCCGGCCAGGTCGCCAGCTCGCTCGGCCGCAGCCAGCGCGACGCGCTGGGTGGCGGCCCAGTCCTCGTGGTGACCGCGCCGGTGGAAGAACGTCTCCAGGGCCCAGGCGAGCTGCCAGGCCTGGGTATCGAGCCCGCCGCCGGCAGCGGCGGTGATCGCCGCGACGAGCACTCGATGCTCGGCACTGAACCACGCCAGCGCCTGTTCCGGGCTGGCCATGGGCACGGAGGGCGCATCCGGGGGGGCTGGCTCCAGCTCGATTGGATCCCGGTGCGGGTATAGCAGCCGCCCGGCGGCAAAGGCGGCGTGCAGAAAGTAGTCCAACAGCCTGCGCAGCGCCGCCTCGCGCTGCGCCGGACTCTCCTGCGCCCACGCACGCTCGACTGCATACGCGCGCAGCAGGTCATGGAACTCGAACCTGCCCACGGTCGGCTCGTTCACCAGGTGAACTCGGCTCAGCTCGCTCATCGTGACATCTGCCCGCTCGGGCAGAATACCCGTCAGCGCCCCCGCTGAGGCGACGGTAAATTCGGGACCCTGGTGCAGCGAGAGCAGCCGAAATACCCTGGCTGCCTCGTCCGCGAGGACCTGATACGACCAGGAAAACACCGCCCGCACGCTAGTGGCCTGATCGCCGGCCTCAAGGGCCTGCAGAGCGACGCTCTGGCCGCCGGCGTCTCGGAGCTCCGCCACGACCGCAGCCAGCCGAAGGCCCGGACGGGCGGTAACCCGCGCGGCCGCAACGCAAAGCGCGAGCGGAAGCCTGGCACACAGCCCGATAAGGTCGTTTGCCGCGGCCGGCTCGGCGGTCACCCGGCGCTCGCCCAGCCGCGCGGCCAGCAGCGCCCGCGCTTCCGTTTCGCTCGGCAGCCCGACGTTCAAAAGCTGCGCGCCGTGGGACGAGATCAGGCCCGTCAGCTGATCGCGGCTGGTGACCAGGACAAGGCAGCCGGGCGTTCCCGGCAGCAGCGGCCGCACCTGCTCGCTGTCACGGGCGTCGTCAAGCACAATCAGCATGCGCCGGCCGGCCAGCATGGACCGATAGAGGCTGGACTTGGCATGCAGATCCGCCGGGATGTACTCGTCGGGAACGCCGAGGGCCAGGAGCAAACCGTGGACCGCTGCGCCCGGATGCACCGGTGCGGCAGCGGGACCAAAGCCGTGGAGGTTCACGTACAGCTGGCCATCACCGAACTGCTCGGCTACCTGCTGCGCGAAATGCACGGCCAGAGCACTCTTGCCGATACCCGCCGCCCCGGCGATTGCGCAAATCACTACCGGGCCGCCTGGTATGGCAGTCTCCTTCGACAGCCTGGCGAGCACTGCCAGCTCACTGGCCCGGCCGGTGAACTGGCGCACCGCGGGCGGCAGCTGCCGCGGCACCACGGCGCCAGGACCGCCCGGAGGATCGCAGACGTCCAGGCCTGACTCGCCGTTGCCGGGATTCCTGGCTGAGGCCCGGTCTGAACTGGCGGGCGCACTTGGCCTGGCCCGGTCCAGAAGGGCGGCGTCGGCGGTCAGAATGCGCTGGTGGAGCCGGTGCAGGCCGGGCCCGGCTGCGACGCCCAGTTCGTCGCGCAGCTCACGGTCGACGCTGCGGTAGGCGGCCAGCGCCTGCGCCTGGCGGCCGCACCGGTAGAGCGCCAGCATGAGCTGCTCGTGGAAGGCCTCGCGCAGAGGATGCTGGCGAGTCAGGCGCCGGAGCTCAGGGACTGCCTGCGCGTGCCGGCCCAGGTGGAGGTCAGCCTCAATTCGGGACTGAAGTGCCTGCAGGCGGCGGTCGGCCAGAGCGGGTGCCTCCTCGCGCTGCAGAGCCGCCGAGGCGACGTCAGCCACCGGATCGCCTCGCCACAATTCCAGCGCGGTCCGGAAGTGCGCGGCGGCGGCGCGCCAGTCTCCGGCTGTACGGCGACTCGGCGAAGTACGTCTTCCTCACCGGCCTAGGCATTGACGAGGCGATCGATTAGCGGACCACGCTTGGCTCCGGGTTGGACTCCGGGACTTAGTGGCCGCTGCGATCCCGGAAGACCCACCCCGGCCGGAGCCCCCTAACGGCCGCCGCGGAGGCGCGCCCTGCCTGATTCAGGGTCGCGCCGGCTCAGGCCCGTCCCGCCCCCCACGGGCTCCGGGCCTGAGCCACCCACCTGGGCAGAGCGCGTGCTACACGGCGGTGAACCGGCGAGCAAGCGGCCTTAGCAAGTGATGGTGCGGCCAAGGGCCCGGCCGAGGACATCAACGGCGTGATCGATGGTTGCGGGGGAGTGGCTGAAGGGAGCCGCAGATGACGGTCGTCGCGGCCGCCGACGGTGTAACTCGAAGAAGGTTCCAGCAGGACGTCGAGCAGGCTGCGGTTCCAGAGTTCGGTTCGTGCGCGGGTGTCGTAGGCCTCCGGGTGAGCGGTGGCTGAGCGGGTCTGGTCGAAGAACTGGCCGCTGACCCCCCGCCAGCGCAGCGTGGCTGGTCAGGCGGCGGGAGGCTGCGACGCCTTCTTCGAGGCTGTCGACGTGGTGGCCGATCTCGGTCAAGACGATCTTGGCGGGCACGTAGGTCGCGGGGGTGCAAGCTGTTGACGGTGAACCTGGTCCTTCGGTCGCGGCCGTTTGCCGCCGCGCCCGCGCGGGCCTCGCGTCGCGTGAGTTCGGCGGCACTGCACGAATGGCGTCTGCCCTTAGGGGAGCGACACCGGAGCAGGTCGTTCGCTCCCGCGCACGGGTTGGCGATCTTCAGTCATCTGGCTCGCCGTCGGTGTTGGCGCTCCAGCCAGCCGCAAGGATTTTCTGCGTGCCATCGCTGTGACCTCGACCGGGTGATGTCGAAGAACAGCAGGTCACATTCCTGTCGCTGGCACTGGTGGAGGCGGCTCAGATCGATGCCGTCGAGCTCGTCGATGACGTGGCGGGCCAGCCCGGCCACCGGGTCGCGGTCGTGCCAGCCGATGTCGCTCTGCACGGTACTGCCGTTCATGATTAGCTGCACCGTCCCGGTGCAGCCTGCGGCCAGCTCGTTGATGATGTGGACGGCGCGACTCACCGGCGGGCGCTGTAGTGCGAAGCAATCCGCGAGTTCGGAAACCGCGTTAGCGAGCCGGGTGAGGGCGGGGAGGTCGCCCTGGGTGAGACTGGCGATCGCCACTCCGTCTTCGGCGAGCGCCCGGCGCGCTTGACCCGCGTCGGCGAACGGTGCCCAGGGTGCGGTGTCCCAGCGTCGCCGGCGCTGGAGGTTGGCGAGCGCGACCAGCACCGGCGGGTTCATTCCTTTATTTGACGGCGACGAACCGGCGCCTCGGGCTGGCCACCAGACGGTTGGCCTCGAGGGCCTTCGGATTGCCGGCGTACTGGACGAGCGTCTGGTCGGCGTGTTCCCGGCTTGTCCAGCGGCTCACGACCAGCAGGTGGCCGGGGTCGTCGAGATCCTGGAGCAGCTCATGTCCGACGTAGCCTTCGTAGCCCTGCATGTCTTCCCAGATGCGCTCGGTCACCGCCCGGGCCTTCTGGACTTGCCTCCGGCGGAAACTGTGACTCCCAGACGGAGTAAACGGCCATCTGACCTCCTCGATTGTCGATTGTCACGGTCTACTCGCATTATAGCCCGTGACACTTCACCACAGGCACCCGGCCGTTCAAGAAATCTCGGCGGCCCGGGCGGCGAAGATTGAGCGGAACCGCGGGCATCGTTTCGGGGTGGCCGCCTACAACCTGTCGGGTGACCCGACGGCGCACGCGTCCGAGATCCACGCGGCGCTCGACGACATCGGCGTGACGGTGCCTCGCCTCCAGCACGGGGACGGGAGTGGACCTGGCCACTCGTGGCGGATGCTTTTCGCCGGGGCTGGGCGATGCGTATCGGCTTCGAGGACAGTGTCTTCCTGCCTGACGGGAGCGTGGCGGCGGACAATGCGGCTCTCGTCGCTGCAGCGGTAGAGATGCGCAACTCGCTGGCACAGCCGCGGCTGCAGTAGCGGGCGGCGTGCGGCATCCGCGGCAGCAAGTCACGCTGCACAGTGCTGCGTACGCTTTTCCCGGCCCTAGCGAGGGACGAGCCCCCGGTCGTAGGAGTACCTGACGGCCTCGGCCCGGCTGCGGGCGCCGATCTTGGCGAACAGGTGATTGATGTGGCTCTTGACCGTCACCTCGGCGATGTAAAGCTCGCGCGCGATCTCGCGGTTCGTCCGCCCGGCCGCGATGGCCCTGAGCACGTCGGCCTCCCGCGGGGTCAGGTCGTCGGGAAGCAGTTCGGGCTGGATCGGTTCCGCCCGCCTGGCGCCGGCCTCCGCGGTCACCGCGGCCCGCAGCAGGGCATTCTGGGCAGCCGGATCCAGCACCGACTGGCCGGCGGCGGCCGAGCGGACGGCCAGGGCGATCTGCTCCCGGCCCGCGTCCTTGGTGAGGTAGCCCACGGCCCCGGCCTGGAGGGCGCCGAGGATGCTGGCGTCGTCGGCGAAGGTGGTCAGCACCACGACCTTCACGTCCGGACGCTCGGCGGCAATCCGCCGGGTGGCCGCCACCCCGTCCACGTTCGGCATGCGCAGGTCCATCAGGACCACGTCGGGGCAGAGCTCGAGGGTGCGGGCGACGGCCTCCTCGCCGTCGGCCGCCTCCCCGACGACCACGATGCCGGGGACTACGTCGAGCACGGTGGCGAGGGCCTCCCGGACGGCCCGCTGGTCGTCGGCGACGACTACGCGCAGCGGACTGCCGCTATCGGTCATGGCCGGGCGTTCGCGGTCACGGCCGACCGGGCCGGCACCCGAAGCGTGATTTCCCAGCCGCGGCCGCCTGGCCCGGCCGTGAGTGCGCCGCCGAGCAGCCGGGCTCGTTCTTTCAGGCCCTCGAGGCCGAAGCCGCCGCCAGTGGCCGCGATGGCCGACGGCGCGTGGCCGGGGGCCGGGCCAGCGTCGGTCACGGTCAGCACCACCTGGTCCGGGTCGAATCGCAGCCGCACGACCGGGTTCGAGCCGACGGCATGCTTGGCGGCGTTGGTCAGGCCCTCCTGGGCGGTGCGGTGGATCGCGAGCGAGACATCGTTCGGCAGCGCTCGTGGCGTGCCGATTATCTCGAGCGTACCAAGGCCGGTCATGTCCACCAGCTGGCGGAGGGCGTCGACGATCGGGAGGGGGTCCTGCCGGAGGGTGCCGACGGCGCGCCGGGCCTCGGTCAGCCCTTCGACCGCAAGAAGGCGGGCCCGGCTGACCAGGGCCCGGGTCTTGCCCAGGTCGGCCGGGTCCCGGCTGAGCAGCGCGTCCACCGCGTCAAGCTGGAGCACGAGCGCACCCAGGCTGTGGGCGAGGATGTCGTGGACCTCCCTGGCCGCGTTGGCCCGCTCGGATAGCCGGACGGCCACTGCATGCTCCCCGGCGGCCCGCTCGACGTCGGCGGCCCGCATCTCGGCCTCCTCGATCCGCAGTGAGTACTGCTTGATAGTGGTGGCAGCCAGGAACCCGGCGATGGCGGCCAGCCCCTCGGCGATTTCGGTGGCCGGCTTGCCGGCGGCGAGTGTCGCCAGGGCTTCGCTCAGGCAGGCGGCGGCAATCACCAGCGCGCCAGGCCAAAGCTCGAGCATGGCGCCGGCCTCGAGCCCGATGAAGATCAGCAGGGCCACCGACGTGGCCGGGTCAAACCCGACCAGTACTCCGGCGCTCACTGCCCCGATGGCGATGACGGTCAGAGTCCAGCGGTGCGGCGCGAGCAGGGAGAGCGCCTGCGCGAGGACCGCTACCGTGAGCGAGACCAGGATGACGAGGCTGTGGCCGTGCAGCCCAGGTCGGGGCTGGTTGGTGGCGATGAGCACCGTCAGGGCGACGAGCACCAGCACCCGGACCTGAGTGCGGTACCGGCCCGCGTAGATGATGTACGCGGGGCTCGGGCGGGCACTCACGTCCGGATCCGCTGGCATGTCGTCCGCACCCTTGCCACGGTACCGACTCGCGGTCAGCGACGGCCATGACGCCGGTCACGACGGGACCGGCGACGGCCAAGCCCGTCGTGGCCCAGGATTCCGCTCCGGTCGCCCAGGATTCCGCCGCCGCCGAGGATTCCGCTCCCGACGCCTAGTAGCCCGCCGTCACCGAGCAGCCGGCCGCCCGGACGGGGCGCGGCAGCTGATCCGGCCGCGCCGCCGTTGCCGGATCCGCCGCTGCTCAGGTCGTTCGGTCCGGCGGCTGGCCCGGGCTGGAAGCCCTGGATCCGGTAGAGGACGACGGCCGACTCGCCGATGAGCATCAGGCCGACGGCCAGCAGCAGCGAGCTAGTGACGCCACTAGTCGTCCCGCCCAGGGCGACACCACCGGCGTCGAGGCCAAGCTTGGCCACGACGTTGACGGCGAAGGCGAGTAGAGAGGCCACGCTCCACTGCACCCACGGAACCCCGTTGCGGTCGGACACCTTGTCGGTGAAGCCGCGGACGGCGCCAAGGACGAGCGAGATGGCGCACCCGATGACCGAAATCGTGATGTCGATGCTGTTGAGGTGCTGGACGTGCTCGATGTCCTGCCAGCCGATGATGCTGAGAATGACGGGCAGGGCCAGGAGTGTCCGGACGGACTGAACCGGCCGGCCCTTGATCCGCTGAAAGATCATGAACCCGATGAGGGCCGTGTACAGGAGGATGTTAGCGACAGTCATGATCAGGCCACCGCCCCGGTGGGCTGACGGCGCGTGACCGTGCGGCCGGCGTACAGCCGGACGGAGCGGCTGAGACTCATGGCCACGGCCATGAAGATGAGGCCATCGGTGAGGGCGTCGACCGAAATCGCGTTGGTCAGCATCCAGTGGCCGAGCTGCGAGGCGTACCAGTGGCTGGCCCCGTAGGTAAAGAGGATCCTGGCTCCGATTATGACGACCCAGAACAGGGCGTAGCCGACGCCGGCCTTGCTGACGACCCGGCCCTTGACCGAGTCCCAGCGGATACTCATGAGGCGAGTGGAGGCGATCAGGCCGAGCACGATGCCTACGCCGGTGAAGATCACCTCGAACAGCTCGCCATTGCCGTGGGTGGCGGGGCTCTGGATAACCAGGGGAATCAGGAGACAGGCAGTCACCACCGGGCGGAGGATCCGGAACAGGCCGACCTTGCGGCGCCCGAGATCCGCTTCGAGGACGGCGAAGAGAACTGCGAGATTAAGGATGAGAACGCTGGAGGGCACTGCCTGCCTGCCTTTCGTTTTGGCGACAGGTCAACGATCGCTCGAAGGCCCCTTTGTCCGAATCGGCCGACGGGTGGGATGGCGGGTGGAACGGCGCGGTACGATCTTCCACCCGGGGGTGGAAGATCGCGCGGGCCGAACGACCGGCGTGTGGAACGCACGGCGCGGCAGGTCGGCTGACGCGAGCTGTCAGTGAAGCGCCGCTCGCCTGCAAGTTCCGGCCGCACCGGATCGACGCTGCAATCCGGGCCATGGCCGATGCCCACTCCGGTCCGGGCGCTGCCCGGACCGTCGCCGCGGCGACTTGCAGGAGATCACACGTGGATCAACTCGGCCAAGGCCGAACGGCTCCAGGCCGAGGCCATCCTCCGCGCTACGACCGCGGCGCCACGACGCATGACCACAGCGGAGATCAAGACCATCGTGGAAGAACTCGCCAGCCTCGCGGCGGTCGTCCGTAACGCCGACCCGGCCGAGATCTACAACGGCCTAGGCCTTACGCTGACCTACCAGCCGACATCAGGAACTATCCGCGCGAAAGCGCACGTCAGCCCAGAAACTCATTCCGCCAGCATGGCGCCTACCTCGTTGTGGTCCAGGCCGATCGCGTGCGACTCATAGTCCAGCGGCGGATGCCGTACGTGCATAGCGGGTGAGTGATCGAGGAGATCTTCCTCGACTGCGTGCCGGTAGAACCCGGCGATCGTACACAGGCGGCGTGTCACGGTCGCCCGTGCCCGGCGCCTGGCTTCGAGGTCACGGGCCGAGGACTCGATGTCAGCGCGCCGTGCGCCGAACAGCCCGGTGTCGTGCTGTCGGCACCAGGCCGCGAACTGGCGAAGGCCCAGCACGTACGCTTCGCGGGTCGGGCCCGTGAGCCGGCGAGGAACCCGGCTAACGCAGGCGTTCCGGCCCGGTCAACACCGCCACGGTGGTCGCGAAGGCGGTTGAGGCAGGGGTTGCGGCGGTGGCAGTCATCGGGCACCTGCCGGTCTGGCTGAGACCCGGAAGGCTAGGCCAGCCAAGGCCCCAGCGACAGTGCCACCTAGGCGGCAAGACGCCGAAAGCCCGTCACTCCGGGTCACAAGTATTGCAAACAACCGCTGGTCCGAGCAGCCTGGGTTCCCCTGAAAGTGTGACCCGTCGGTCCCCGGCTCGGTCTAGGCGGGCGGTACGACGGTCGCCAGGGTGCTGATGAGTTGCCGGAAGCGCTGGACTGGCCCGGTTTCGCCGGTGATCTCGAGGCCGGCGTCTGACCCGGAAAAGATGAAAGCGGTCAGGGCCTGGGTCGACGCGGTGATCGTGACGTCGGCCGGCGCGGACGGGGTGCCCGCGCACAGCGACCACTGGTGGCCATCGCTTTCGGTCACGTAGTCCGCACCATCGAGCCGGAAGTGCCAGCGGGCGGGGCGGTGATCGTCGGTGGCGAGGTCGATGGCCTGGATAACGGAGCGGAGCAGGTGCTCGGCGTGCAGCGGCTCACCAGGCTGCGGCCAGCGCCAGGCGTGCTGCAGCCCCCACCAGCTGAGCGCGTCGATGACGGGTCCGAGGTCAGCCCCGGTCGGCGTCAGGTCATACCAGACCTCCCGTCGGCCCGGCTCCCGGTCGGCGGTGACGATCCCGTCGTCTTCGAGCTCGCGCAGGCGCTGGCTGAGCGTCTTGGGGGTGATCCCGCCGAGGCGATTCATCAGGTCGGTGAACCTCTTGGCGCCGGTCAGAAGGTCGCGGATCACCAGCAGGCTCCATCGGTCGCCGACGCGTTCCAGCGCGCGTGCGACCACGCAGACGTGGTCGTAAGTGGAAACGTTCCTAGTCACGTCGACCATCATACTAGTTGACAGATACTATTTGCAAGCTACTATCTTGTAGATAGTAACCTCTCGACCCGAGGAGGACGTCATGTATGACCCGCCTGGCTATCTGTGGGCGCTCACGGCCGCGGGTCTCGTACCTGGCCAGTTCCGTCGTGGCGTCCAGCCACGAACGACAGGGGGAGGCGATGCGATATGCATGCCAGGACACGGCCAGTGCTGACACAGCCGACTGGGAGCGACGCGCGGTATGAGGCTCTGTTCACCTCCGCGCTGCGACCATCAGACACCCCGACAGCCGACGTGATCGCCCCGGCAATCGGCTTCGTCGTGCAGCGGCGCGGCGCGCGAGGCTGCGCCGACCGGACGGCGCAGGAGTTCGGTGATCGCCCCGATGCGGCGGCCGAGCGGATGCGCTGGGCGCGCCGCCTCGCGGCCTAGCGCTCACCCGGCCCCGATGGTTCTGCCTGCACGCGAAGGAGACACAGAATGAACGAGACATGCGATCGGTGCGGACCCGCGGTCCGCGCGGCTTACCGCACAGCCCGCGGCGGCCAGCTGTACCTGTGCCAGCACGGCACCGCTCAGCTCAGTCCGGCGCTCAGGGCGCAAGGCTGGACCATCTTTCCAGCAGGACACAATTCGCTTAGCGGACGAGCCGTGCGTAGCCGCTGCCGCCGACTCACACAGGAAGAAGCAGATGATGTCACGACATCGAGGCACTCAGCGTGGCAGCCAGTTGGCCGGACCGGGCCACGCCAGTCACGCTCGCGATCCGTTCGCTTCCTTATCTACGCCGAGCGGGCGAGAGACGAAATCGGCCCGGTCGCTTAAGCCTGACAACAGCCGGCGCTGGATAACGGCGGAGGGCCCGAAGGGAGCTATGACATGAGCGAGACGGCGGCTGAGTCAGCTGGAGATAGGGATGCCCGGTTCGAGCGCAAGGTGATCCCGTACATGCGGCAGCTGTATCCGGCGGCCCTCCGCATCACTGACAACCCTAGCGATGCCGAGGACCTGGTTCAGGAGACGATGGCCAATGCATATCGCTCATTCCATCAGTTCACGCCCGGCACGAACCTGCGTGCCTGGCTGTACCGGATCATGGCGAATGCCGGAGCGAATATTTTCAGGAAGCGGCGCCGCGAGCCGCCGCAGTCGCTGTATGGCGATGCCCGGGTTATTCCTCATCACGCGCAGCAGACCCATGCATCCCGGTCCGCTGAGGCCGAGGCGCTGGAGCGGATGACCGACTCCCAGGTCATGCAGGCCCTCAAGGCCCTGCCGCCAGGCTTCCGCGCTGCGGTGTACCTTGCTGACGTCGAGGGTTACCGGCACCGGGACGTTGCCGAGATCCTCGGCATCCCGGTCGGAACGGTCACGTCCCGGTTGCACCGCGGCCGGCTGAAGCTCAGGGCCACACTGGCCGGACTGGTAGCACCCGCTCCCGCCTACTGATATCCGCGCTGCGCAGTGCCCACGCATCAGCAGGCAGTGGCAAGCTGATTTTTCAGTGCCGAGCTGCAGCGCGAGAAGGCTGCGGACAGTCACTGGTGCCAATACGTCGGCGCGACGCAGAGTGCGGCCGAGACGAATGAGACCGCACGGAGTGCCGGTGGTGCACCTGCAACCCTGACCTGGACCCCGACCGTGGTGGCGCCGATAGCATCATCAGCCATGTCATCCAAAGCGATCGGCGATGCCGACCGGCGAAAATGGCTTACCGCGGCGGCTGCGGAATTTTAGTGATCATGCTCACAGATTGGCGGTGTTACGTTGGCCGGATGCAGGAGCAGGTACCTGCACTGCGGATGATCGGCCTATACAAGGCTTTCCGGGAGACGGTCGCCGTCGACCATGTCGACCTGACCGTGCCGTCTGGCTCATTTTCGGCCTGGTCCCTCCTACGGGGCAGGTAAGACCACCGCGCTTTCGATGGCGGTAGGACTGCTGCGCCGGACGCCCGCAATTCGGAAGTTCTCGGTGTCGATGTGTGGGCAGACCCGGTGCAGGCCAGACACCTGATGGGGGTCCTCCCTGACGATCTGGGGAATGCCGCAGCGGCTCACGGGGCGTGAACTGCTTACGCTCATCGGCCAATTGCGCGGCCTGGAGCCGGACGTCGGAGCGCAGCGCGGTCAGGATCTGCTTGAAGTCATGGGCCCGACCGGTGCTAAGCAGACGTTGAGCGTGGACTACTCCACGGGCATGCCCGAGAAGTTCGGCCCTGCCACCGCTCTGCTGCACGCCCGGCCGCTACTCGTGCTCGACGAGCCTTTCGAGGCCGTAGATCCGGTTCGGCGGCTACCCTCCGGGCGATTCTTGTCAGGTTCGTCGCCGACGGCGGATCCGTGGTGCTGTCCAGCCACGTGTTGGCCCTGGTTGAGCTCCCAGCCTTGCAGGAATTCCTCCTAGGACCGGCTGTCGTGCTGCTCAGGTCGGCCTTCGGCTGGCTCGAGCAGGCTCGTCACGTCTGAGCCTGCGGCAGCACCCCACGCGTGTTCCGGCAGAGTAGGTAGGCAGCTTCGGCCGCCCATGGCCCTGGAGTAGCGCCAGCAACTCGGCGCGTCCCAGGATGTCCCACCCGGCTCCGGGGTCATCGCGTTGCGGCCGCAGCCGACAGCCCCGCAGTCGGCGAGCCGAGCCCTTGCTAGGGGCGACGCCAGCCCTAGGCAGGCGGACCATTCCCTGGGGGCGCGGCTGGCATGCGAGAGCCGTCCGCAGGCGGCGGCTGGTCGCCTGCCCCCGCCCGTGAACGCTGATACAGGCCGATCAGCAAGCCGTAGCGCGGGTGGTCGCCTCCGTCGTCGGCCTGCTCGGCCAGGTCACGCAACGTGGCGGTGAGCTGCTGCGCGTGCTCGGGCGACAGCCGCAGCGCCCGCAGCATCAGGAACGGGGCGGGCTCGGCTTCGGCGATCTCGGCCGCGAGCGCGCGGAACGCCGTCTCGGTGGTGGCGGCGTCGTCGTAGGTCAGGCCGGTGAAGGCGCGCCGGTAGTACTGCTCGGTCCCGCCGCGCACGGTCCGGGTGCCCGCGGCCTGGACCAGGCCCGCCCAGCTGAGGACCTTCAGGTGGTGAGAGATGTTGCCCTTGTTGCTACCCAGCGTCGCGGCGAGCTGGCTGATGGTCGCCTCGCCCCGGCCCAGGGCGAACAGCAGCCGGTGACGCATCGGATGCCCCAGCGCCTTGAACTGCTCCGGCGTGGTCACCGCGACATCGTGGCCGTCCTCGGTCATGACAAAAGAGTTAGTAATGCTTGACCCTTCTGTCAAGGGTATGCTTTTCTTAACGCTATGCCAGAGACTGCAGCTGCGCGCTCCGCAGGCAAGTCAGGGAACGAGGCCGACCCGGCTGATGTCGTCAGCCAGGTCCGCGCCTTGCTCGAAACCCACTACGTCTTCCCGGATATCGCTACGGCGGTGTCCGGCGTGCTGGCCGAAGGGCTGGCTGCCGGCCGGTATCCGTCCGATGCGCCTGAGCTAGCCGCGGCTGTGAGCGCCGACCTGCAGTCGGTGAACGGCGATAAGCACCTGCGGCTGCAGTACCACGACGAGGCACTCCCCGCGCGCACGCCCGGCGACGACACTGCGGAAATCGCGTTCCTTGCCCGGTGGGCCGACCAGTCCTGCGGCGGCGTTGCATGCGCACAACGCCTCGCGGGCAACGTCGGGTACCTGGACCTGCAGCCGGTCCTGTTCCCGGCGGCCATGTGCGGGGAGATCGTCACCGCCGCGATGAGCCTGGTCGCCACCACCGATGCGCTCATCCTCGACCTGCGGCACTGCCTGGGCGGCGATCCCAGCATGGCCGTCTTCGTCGCGAGCTACCTGTGGGACCATGAACCGGTCCAGCTCACCGGCCTTCGGGAACGCCAGGACACCGCGCCCCGGCAGATGTGGACGCTGCCGTATGTGCCCGGCCGGCGATTCGGCAGGACCAAGCCGGTGTACGTGCTGACTAGCGCGACGACGTTCTCCGGTGGCGAGCATCTCAGCTACGACCTGCAGCAACTCGGCCGCGCGACCGTTGTCGGCGAGCGGACCCGCGGCGGCGCCCACGCCCGCGAGGGCTTCCCCGTGCACCCCCACCTGGAGGCAACGATCTCCGTTGCCGTGTCGGTCAACCCGGTCACAGGCGGCAACTGGGAAGGCACCGGCGTGAGGCCCGACATCGAAGTCATCGCCAGCCAGGCCCGCGACACCGCCTACCGGCTCGCCCTCCAGGCCGTGATCGCGGCGGGCACTCCCTCGGCAGCCGAGGCCAGCGGCGCGCTCGCGTCAACATAGACAGGCGCGAGAGACACAGCCCGGAGCCCTATTACCCGCGATCGCACGCCTGCGGATGGCCCTGCATATCGGCGGTTCCGGCGTGGCGTGATCGTCGTCCCCGGCTGCCGCTGGTGACCTATCACAGTTGCCGGTTAATTCGTTCTGGCTGGCAGGCGTCGAACACCCGCGCCCTGGCCGCCGACTTGGCGGGCACGTCCAGTACCCGCTCCCACTGGCCAGCAGGCGCTGCGCCAGCGGCCGCCCGACGCCGTTCGCGCCCTCCACCACCCAGATCCGGTCCGGCCACTGCCGCGCATACTGCACGAGCAGCCGATAGCCGCGTGCGTCAGTGCCGAACTGGCCCGTCGCCCGCAAGATCTCCCGGCTATCCTGGGCCTCGAATGTCACAGATAACTTGTGGGGATCCACCCCGATGAACACCCGGTCCATGCCCGGCCTCCTCGCTAGCGCTGCGCACTGTCAGCGAGGACGGGCAACGATACTTCGAGCTGAGCAGACCCTTCTTGAGCCAGGCCTCGCCACGACACCCGGCTAGGACGCATGCCATGAAAGAGCCACGCTCTGGCAGCGAGACGGGCAGCCGCGAGAAGAGCGTCCAGCCAGGTACCTCACCCGAGCCTGCGCCGGCCCAGGCCGTCTAAAAAGAGCCGAACGAGCCTTGAAAGACATAAGTAGCCGCGGACAGGGTCGAGCGTTTGCGGGCACAGGCGCCAGACTTCAGCCATGCCCTCGTGCTCAGTCGGCTGCCGGGAACTCTGCTAACCGGGACGCAGGCTGACGGCAAGCCTGTTACGGAGAGCAACCTGCGTCTTCGCGCGTCCGCGCAAAGAGCCGCCTGGATGGCGCCAGGTCCATGTCGCTGGGCACACGGCGGCGTCCCGATCAGGGTGTTCTGCGGCGGCGGTACGGCGTGAGCAGCGGGCGCCCCGCAGGACGGGGCGCCGAGCCCGCCAGCGGGCTGGTGTCGAGGTACCTGACCTCGTAGACCCGCTCGGTGAACTTCCAGCCGCCCGAGGTGCGCTGGTAGCGGTCGTGGTAGATGGCGTAGTTCAGCCCTTGGCGGCCGTCGCGGGCGCGGGCGAGCTTTTGGATGTAGGCGCGGCCGGTCGCGGTGTCGCCGTCCAGCTGGATCGTGCCCGGGTGCGTGTTCTGCACGAAGAACTCCCACTGCTCCTGCAGCCCGCTCGCCCCCGGCGCGATCTCCTCCTGGCGGCCAGCTCGACGGGGATGTTGGGCATCCGCAGCACGCCGTCGGGGGTGAACAGCGACGCGAGGCGGGCGCGGTCGCGCATCATCGCTGCGTCGGTGAACTCGCCGCGCAGCGTCTCGATCTCCACGCGATCAGCGATGGCCTGAAGGTCGGTCACCGGTTCCCTGCTGCATCTGACTGTCGTTCGCCGGTAGTCGCGCCAGATCAGACACCGGTCCGATGTGACGAAGCTTGTCGGGATTGACGACGGCGCGGATTGCCTGGACCATGCCATCGGCGACGTCGAGCGAGAACACGCTGACCACGCGCCCTTCGGCGTCGTGTACGACGGCGCCTGGCTGGCCGTTGACCCAGGCCAGCCGGAGGGAGACGCCGAGCACCTGGGCCCGGCGGAACAGGCCGACGAGGTGCCGCGTCACCTGCTGCCGCCCGGCCAGCGGCTTCCTGACCACCTGAGCCTTGCCGCCGCCATCCCCGTGGACGGCAACGTCGGGCGCGAGAATGCCGAGCAGCGCATCTATGTCGCCACCCGCCGCGGCCTCGAAGAACCTGCGGGCGAGCTCCTCGCCTTCTGCCCGCCGCGCCGGGGGCGGCGGGCTGCCGGGTGCCTGCGCCCCGGCGGCGACGCGCTGCCTGGCACGGGCGAAGATCTGCCTGCAGTTCACCTCGGTCTTGCCGGTGATCCTCGCCACGTCCGGGTAGCCGTATCCGAACACCTCGCGCAGCATGAACACCGCCCGCTCCACCGGCGAGAGCGCTTCCAGCAGCACCAGGAACGCCATGGACAGCGAGTCGGCCAACTCGGCCGGCCCCGGCCCGCCGGCGGGCAACGACGACGCCCCTGTACGATGTCGTCGGCGCCGCCCACCGATCCGGTCATCCCGTAGGCGATCGAGAACAACAGCGACCGGTACTCCGCCGCCGCCGCGCCGGCCTCATCCGCTGATCCAGGCACCGAAACCCTCCCGCTAGCTCGCATACCGCGGCTCCCAGCCGAGCTCCTTCTTTGCCTGTCGTTCGTGTACCCGCGCACGAGATCTACAAGGTCCCCCATAGCTGGGCCGAGCAGGCTTACCCCAACCTCATCTACTTCAACGAACTTGACAGGGGCAACCACTTCGCCGCCTGGCAATAGCCGGCTCTGTTCGCCACGGAGCTGCGCGCCGGTCTCCGGTCACTGCGCTAGCCAGCTGTTAACCCGACGTCCCGTACCTTTCCTGCGCCGGCGGGATCCGGGCGGCTTAATTCCAGGATCTCGGCCCGCCGGGCTGCGCCCGACCGGGCCGAACGGCCCGGTCGTCCTCTGAATTCACAACGATTAGACGCCCGCCGGAGCCGTCACCGGCGTGCCCGGCGCTGATCTGGAGGGCCGATTGGTGATCGCCCGGCTCGCCGGGCTGCTCGAACTGCCAGCCTCAGCCTGGTTGCGGCGGCTCCCGCCGACGACGACCAGTAGGTGCTCGTCAACCCAGCAGACCTCGGGGCCGGGCAGGCGGGCCAGGAACGTCGCGATGGACGCGCGCAATTCATCCGGGGTGTAGAGCGAGAACGTCGAGTAGTGGTGGCCCTCGGCCTGGGCCCTGAGCCGCCCGGCCGTGCTTGAGCGCGGATGCCTGAAGGTCTTCGTTGCGACCACCGTGAGCCCGTCGGTTCGCCGGACGGCGTCCCGGAACGCTGCCTCGCTATACAGGCGCTGCTCGTGCTCGGTGAAACCGGGGAAATAGCGGCCCCAGATCGTCCGGCCGTTCTGCTGCGGGGTGCGGGTGTAGATGAACAGCTGCCCGTCCGGCCGCAGCACCCGCGCCACGGCGGTCAGGAACCGGGCGAGGTCGAAGTGGTGAACGCAGTTGAACGCCGTGACCAGGTCGAGACTGGCGGCCCGCAACGGCACCTCTTCGGCGGCTGACACCAGCGGCACCACACCCGCGCGGCCGTGATTGCCGGCCTTCAGCTGTGCCAGCATGGCCGCCGAGACATCGCTGCCGACCAGCAGCGACCCGTCCGGCAGCAGCCCGCGCAGCAGCCGCGAGTACCGTCCCGTCCCGCAGCCGATATCGAGGCCGGTGACCGGGCGGTCAGGCAGGAGCCGGCCAATCCAGCGCACCGGCGCCTCGTCGGTGGTACGCAGCGACTCATAGACGGCGGCTACCCTGTCGAAATGGTCGGCCACGGTCACCTGCGGCACCCCCCGCCCTGATCTGCTGGCGACCATCATGCGCACACTTTGCTCCGTTCACCTACTGTTCACCCGCACGACAGACCAGCAACCGGGCCAGCCCGGGTCTCAGAGCTCACCGATGCGCCCGCCGCGCAGGTCCCGCCAACTCTGGGTCCCGGAATCATGTTCGAGCCGGGGCCAGGTGGCACGTCTGTCGGCCAGGGACGGCCGGGTCTGGGTCGTCAGTCGGGAAAGGACCATCCCGAAGCCCCCCGCAGCGTTAACTTGTGCCAGGAATCTCCCGGGTACACGGCCGGTTCGCGCGGCGGGGAACTGGCCCGCGGCGCTCCAGTGCGGCGCCGAGTTCCGTCCGTCGGGATGCGGGATGCCGAACTGCGCAGGAACCGAAGGCAAACGCGCCGCATGGCCGGCGCGAGCCAGCAGCGTGGACGTGGCGGCTTGCCCGTGCCAGTCTGGGTACATCGCGGGCGTGTCATCCGCCGCGGGCGCCGTGGAGAATACGGGCATGCCGCGGGCGAATGCGGAAGAGGAGGTCGGCGCATGCAGGCAGCCGTCGGGGATCGGCTCCACGTGCGCGCCAACGTCGTGGGCCATCCGGGGCGGACCGGCGAGATCGTCGAGGTCCGGGGAGCGGGCGGGGAGCCGCCCTACCTGGTGCGTTTCGACGACGGTCACACGGCGCTTGTGTTCCCCGGCCCGGACGCAATCATCGAGCATCCGCGTAAGAAGGGCAAGAAGGGGCCGGCGAAAGGCTAGCCCCGGTGGCCCGGCGGGCTTGCTCGGCCATTAAGCGGCCCTGAAATGCGGCTCCCGGCGTCAGACTGAATTACGGGTTCTAGCGCGCCAAGGACGAACGACGCCTCCCGCCACCAGTACGCCGGTTGGCTGGACCGACCGAACGCGGACGAGTAGTGCTCGGGTAGCAGGCGGGTGGGCAGGTAAAGCCGGCCGACGGCGGCGGCGTCGCGGACGGCGCTTACCAGCAGCCTTTCGCTGGCTACGCTGCTCTTCGGTATTCGCTGATCAGCCCGCCAACGACGGTCCTGCGCTCGATCCGAGCGGTGATATCGACGGCATCGCCGGGCTGGCGCAGCGGAGCTACCTGCCGCAGCCCCTGGTGCGGACGGTGGCCGTTATAGTGCCGCGCGTACTCGGCCAGCACCTCCCGCAGGTGCTGCTCGCCGAGGATCAGCATGTGGTCCAGGCACTCGCGGCGAAGCGTTCCTACCGAACCGCTCCGCGAACTAGTTCGCCCGCGCGACCGGACCGGCGTCCTGATTACCCGCGTGCCGTTACCTGAGAAGACGTCGTCGAATGCCGTGGTGTGCTTGCTGCCCCGGTCGCGGATCAGGAACCTGAACCGCCCGGCCCGATCGGCGAGATCCATCAAGAGGTTGCGGGCGTGCTGAGCGAAGATCACCGTGCCTCCTGCCGCCTGCCATGCCACGCGAGAGCCGGACGGCTGGTGCAAAGCGCACGGCGCAACAGTGCACAATCAGATTCGAACCGCCAGCGCGAGGACGTGGCCGCAGTGGGGCTGCAGTTCCAGGGTGATCGTGGCCTCCAGCAACAGAGCCGCCGCAGCCGGACCCAGTTCCGCTTCGAGCGCCGCTCGCTCCGCGACAACCGCCCCATATCCTGATGCGACTTGGCCCTGCCAGTCTGCGATCTGCTCGTAGCTGAGGATGTGAAACCCCGCTCGTTCTAGCAGCGGACGGTAATCACCTACAGGATCATTCCAGACTGGCAGCCCGGCTACGCGGTCAGCGTCCAGCTCGAAAGCGGCCAACGCAAACCGCCCACCGCGGCGAAGGAATCGCGCCACCTCGACCAGCGCCTTCGTCTTGTCGGGCGCGTACTGCAAGGCATCGACAGTCATGGCCGCGTCGGCTGACTGGTCAGCAATCCCGGTATGTTCAAAACTGAGCCGTACCGGTGATTCTGGAGGCTTGGTTTGGTGTCAGCCGGCCTCGGCGAGGCCGGCTCGGTAACGATAGTGGAGTTGCTCGGCGGCGACCGGGGTGAAGTCGTCGATGGATTCGTGCGGGCGTTCGTGGTTGAACCAGGTGACCCAGTCCAGGACTGCTGCCTCGAGGTGGTCCCGGTCGCGCCAGGGCCCGTGCGGGTGGAACAGCTCGGTCTTGAACAGGCCGATCTGCGATTCGGCTAGGGCGTTGTCGTAGGCATCGCCGACCGATCCGACGGACGGGTCGATGCCGGCCTCGGCCAGCCGGCTGGTGAACGCGATGGCGGTGTACTGACTGCCGGCGTCGGTGTGGTGCACCAGCCCGGACAGGTCGGTGACTCCTTCCTGGCGGCGGGTCCAGATGGCCTGCTCCAGGCAGTCCAGGACCAGCGGGGTGGTCATCGCAGTCGCGGCGCGCCAGCCCAGGATCCGGCGGGAGAACACGTCGAACACGAACGCGACGTAGACCATGCCGGACCAGGTCGGGCAGTAGGTGAAGTCAGCGACCCACAGCTGGTTGGGCCGGGCCGCGGCGAAGCGCCGGTCGACCAGGTCCGCGGGCCGCGCCGCGGCCGGGTCAGCCGTTGTGGTCCGCGGCGGCCGTCGGCCGCGGGTCAGCCCGGTGACGCCCATCTGCGTCATCAGCCGCTCGATGGTGCAGCGGGCCACGTCGTGACCGGCTGACCGCAGCCGCAGCCACATCTTGCGGGCGCCCAGCCCGGCCGCGAACCGGCTGTCCGCGCGCTCGGCGGCGATCAGCGCGATCAGCTGCTCATCACGCAGATCCCGGCGCGACGGGCGGCGGGAGATGGCGTGGTAGAACGTCGACGGGGCGATCGGGCAGCCGTGCTCGGACAGCACTCTGCAGATCGGCTCGACCCCGAACTCACCGCGATGCTCAGCGATGTAGTCGACTAGTACCGGTGCGGGCGGTCGAGCTCCGCCGCGAAAAAAGCCGACGCCGACTTCAGGATCTCATTCGCCCGGCGCAGCTCAGCATTCTCCCGCTTCAGTGCCTTGATCTGCTCCGACTCCGCGGTCGTAACACCGGGCCGCTGCCCGGCGTCGACCTCGGCACGGCGGATCCATTTGCGCAGGGTCTCGGCCGAGCCGATCCCCAGCTTGCGGGCCACCGACTCGATCGCAGCGAACTCAGAGGGATAGTCACCCTTCGCCTCGGCGACCATCCGGATCGCGCGCTCGCGAAGCTCACGGGGGTAAGAAGACGGGCGTGCCATGGGACATCATCCTTCCAACGAATGAAGTCTCCAGACATCTGTGAGTGTGTCGTGCAGCGGCTCCGGTCTGGTCCGCTGCCAGGATCGGTGCCGGTGATCTGGGCTGGCTCGCTAGACATCTGGCCGCCTCACGGCGTGCCTTACATGGGACCTGCCGTCTGGGTTGCCGGCACCGGCCTGGCCCACCAGTTGGCTTGATCAGAAGCATGTCCGCGCGAGCGTGACCCGTCACAGATATGCCACTTCGGTGACCTTCACCCAGGCCGGTGCCGTCCTTGACCGCGCTCGTGAAAGGAGCACCGTCGGTGTCCGTGCTGGCAGAACTCGTTGACGCCGTCATCGGGGTCGACACCCACCGCGACGTTCATCACGCCGAGATCGCGCACCCCAGCGGCGCTGTGATCGCGACCTGCTCAGTCCGCAATACAAGCGCCGGCTATGCGCAGCTGCTGAGCTGGGCCCGCCAGCATGCGCCCGGACCGCGCCTGGCAGCCTGCATCGAAGGGACCCGCAGCTACGGCGCCGGACTGGCCCGGGCGGCGGCAGCCGCCGGGTTAACGGTCATCGAGTGCGAGCAGCCCACCCGCAAGGCACGCCGCGGCAAAGGCAAGTCCGGCCCGATCGATGCGCACCTCGCGGTACTGACGGCCTTGCAGCTCGACGCCGGCAAGCTGCCAACTCCGCGGGCGGACGGAGACCGCGAGGCGCTGCGCATCCTGCTATGCGCCCGTCAGGAGCTCACCACCACGGCCGCCGCCCAGACCAACCGGCTCCGGGCCCTGCTGCGCGACGGCGAGGACCAGGACCTTGACCTGGCCCGGGCCCGGGCCCGCTTCAGCGATACCGTCCTGGCTGCGCTGGCCCGCCGGCGGCAGCCGCGAGACGCCAGCCGCGCCGTGGCGGTGCGCCAGGGCGAGATCCGCCGTCTCGCACTGGCGCTGCGCAACGCGTCCCGGACGCTGAAAGCCAACCGCGCCGAGCTCGACGCCATCGTCGGCGAGCTCGCCCCAGGGCTGACCAGCCGGCCCGGCATCGGCCCGGTCAGTGCCGCCCAGACCATCGTGTCGTTCTCCCACGCCGGACGCTGCCGCCACGAGGCCGCTTTCGCACGGCTGGCCGGAACCAGCCCGATCGAGGCATCCAGCGGCCAGATCACCCGCCACCGGCTCAACCGTGGCGGCGACAGGGCACTTAACCGGGCCATCCACGTCATCGCCAGCACCCGGATGCGCTGCGATCCCGCCACCATCGCCTACGTCACACGCCGCCGCGCCCAGGGCAAGACCGAACGCGAGATCCGCCGGTGCATCAAGCGCTATATCGCCCGCCAGCTCTACCGAGCGCTAACCGCTGCCCTGGCCACTTGACAGCACATAGAAGCGTCCCAGTACGGCTCAAACCGCTGGTTTTGCACTGGTTTGGCCCGCTACTGGCGCTGGGCGGCGATCATGTCGCGGTACCAGCCGAACGACGCCTTCGGAGTGCGCCGCCCGGTGGCGAAGTCCACGTGCACAAGCCCGAAACGCTGATGGTAGCCCTCGGCCCACTCGAAATTGTCCAGCAGGGACCAGACCAGGTAACCGCGGACATCGACGCCTGCCCTGATCGCATCCGCCACCGCTCGGATGTGCCCGCCCAGGTAGGCGATACGGGGCTGATCGTCGATGCTGCCGGTAGCGTCCCGCTCGTCGTCGACCGAGCAGCCGTTCTCGGTGATGTAGACGGGCGGCAGCAGGCCGCTGTACAGCTTCGTCAGTGTCGTCAGCACTTCGGTAAGCCCGGCCGGGATCACCGGCCAGCCGAATGCCGTGACGGGATACCCGGGAATGGATTCCATCTGGAAGGGCAGTGGCGAGTCGCCAGGCGCGGATAGCCGAGTCGGCGTGTAGTAGTTGACGCCGAGCGCATCGATAGGCGCGGAAATGAGCGCGAGGTCTCTGGGTTTGCCGTCGGTCCGGTCACTCCCGGTGGCCTGGCTGCTATATCGCTGACAATCGCAGGCCGCTAGTCCTGAAGCCTCTCGCCGCAGAAGCAACTCATGCGCCTGCGCATGTGGCGGCGAGGAGAGTCAGGGTGACCTCGGCTGCGACGACGTCCTGGACGCCGATACCGACGAGCGAGGCGACGGTAATGGCGGCGGGATCGCGCTGGTAGGCCCCGCCGAGGATCTCTCCTAGCTCGACGAGGTCAGCCTCGGTGAGCAGGCCGGTGCGGACGGCCTGCCGGGTGTTGCCGAGATCGGCGGCTGCGGCGCGGCTGTCGACCGCGACAAGGTCGGCTCGCTTGAGGACCTCGGGTTCCAGTTCGCATTTGCTGGCGGTGTCAGCTCCGATCGAGGTGATATGCTGACCATGGCGTAGCCATTCCGCCTTGATCAGCGGCTTGGTTGCGGCTGTCGCGGTGATCACGACCTGGCTTTCGCTGACGACCTCGCGCGGCGTGGCGCTCGTGCGGATCTCGACATCTGGCAGGTCTGCCATGAACCGCCGGGTTAGTTTTGCTGCTCGGTCACTATTGCGTCCCCAGACCAGTAGGCGCGCAACGGGCCGCACGTGCGCGAGGGCGCGGACTTGCCAGTACGCCTGCGCGCCTGTTCCCAGCACGCCGGCAGTGGCTGCATCGTGACCGGCGAGCGTGTCGGCCGCAAGAGCACCTGCGGCCGCTGTGCGCACGTCGGACAGGTAGTGCTCATCAGCCAGGACGGCCAGCGGGTGGCCGTCCGTGCTGCTGAATGCGGCGACCAGCCCGCCCTGAGCCTGCCCTGTTAGCTCGTTGGTCTTGAACCACGGGGCGATTTTGACGACGAAGGTGTCATGTCCGGCGATGCATCCTGCCTTGACGAGGACGTCGGCGTCGTCCTGCCGGACGGCTGGCCAGAGGGTCGACATCGTCTGCTGCGCCCGGCCGGCGCTGTAGTCGATGAAAGCCGCCCGCATCGGTTCGATCAGGTCAGTGAAATGGACAGAGCGGCGAATCTCGTCGGCCGCGTGGACTGTCGGGGTCATCTCCCGGCTCCGGGGGTGGCAGCCAGTGTTCCCTGCGCGACTAGGATCACGTCGCCGCTGACCAGGACTCGCGTGACGTCTCCGGCCTCGCCTTGAGGTGTGACGCGCAGGCGGCTGGGATGGCCCGCGAAGCGGCCCTGATGCAGGACGAATGAGTCGTTCATGGGGACTGTCTTGCTGCGTGCCAGGTAGGCCCCGGCAATTCCGGCGGCGCTGCCCGTTGCGACGTCCTCGGTGCGGCCGTCGTTGTTCCAGTGGCGGCCTTCCAGGTGGTCGGGGTCGAGCAGGTAGGCGTATTGCGCCCCGACCGCTGCCAGCCGGTCGGCGAAGTCGGCGACGGTGATGCCTGCCCGGCCAAGCGCCGCTGGCGTGACCGGAATCAGCAGATAGCGAAGCCCGGTGGACACCACGGCCGACTCGAATCCGGCAGCCAGGTCTGCGGCCTGAAGGCCGATGCCCTGTAGCACGGGGGCCAGATCGGCTGGCGCGAGTGCTGGCCCGTACTCGGGACGTCCCTGGTCCATGGTCGCGCGGAATCCAGCGCCGCTGGCGACCGTCTCGACCCTGACGGTCCGGGCTGGCAGGTCGATCAGCCAGCTCCGGACCTCACGCCCGCCGAGCCGGGCGTGCAAGGCCGCCGCCGCCCCCAGGACTGGGTGACCAGCAAAGTCAAGCTCCCCGAGCAAGTCAAAGACCCTGGCGCTCCAGCGATCGGGAGTCTTGGTGGCGGTCAGGAAGACGCTCTCGAAATGCCGGAACTCCTGAGTGATCGTGAGAAGCTGCCCGCTGGTCAGTGAGCCGGTACTGATGAAGACCGTGAGGCTGTTGCCGGTGAACGCCTCGCCCGCGAAGACATCAACATGCTGAAAGTCCATACCAGCATCCTGTCCTGGACCCAGGTCATGGAGCAGTCCACTTAAAGCTAAAGTGGACTGATGATTCGGAGTCGCACTTCGCAGCGCGGCGATGGTATTTCCCGTACCCACGAGGTCGCGGCCGTCCTTAGGTCCCGGATCACCCAGGGCGAGTTGCACGCCCACATGCGCCTGCCCTCAGAGCGAGCACTGGCCGCGCAGCTCAACGTCAGCCGCGTCACCGTCGTCCGGGCGCTGACACGACTGCGCCTCGAAGGACTCCTGGTGACCCGCCACGGCGCGGGCACCTTCGTGGCGGCCACTGACAGGCTGATGGATACCGTCGCGGCCAGGACTTCGGCAGCCTGGCGGTCTCCGGCCGGTCACCCTGCGGCGGCGATCGACCTGCGGTGGGCTACCACAGCCGGTCCGCTGGACTTGCTCAAGATCGCCGCCACCGCAGTCGAACAAGGCCTACCGGCCGCTCTCGCGCTCGACGGCACCATCGCGGACACCGGCGATGACCTGACAGCTTCACTGGCCGAGTACCTGAGCGCGACCGGGCTCCCAACTCGCGCGACCCAGCTAACCCTGACGTCCGGAGCCATGGCAGGGCTGCGGCTCATCCTCGACACGGTGGGCCCGCCTGGCCGGCTGGCGATAGCAGAAACTCCCACCTACCCCGGTGCCCTGCGCATCCTTATACAGAGCCGCCGGCGGCTGGTCGGCTGGCCCGTTGGGACCACTGGATGGGACCCGGACCGGCTCGCGTACCTCACGCGCCCAGCTGGCGGCGGCGTGCTGTACGTGCAGCCCGACGGGCACAACCCGACAGGGGCCACCATGCCGCCCGCCATCCGCGAGGCCGTGGGGCGCGTCACCCGCCGCGAAGGCTGGATGAGCATCGCAGACGAGACGATGCGGCCGCTGAACCTCACCGGGGAAACGGTTCCGTCGCTGGCCCTCTATAACGACTCGGTGCTCACGGTGTCGTCGATGAGCAAGATCGCATGGGGCGGGCTCCACCTTGGCTGGGTCCGGGCGCCCGACGCGATCACCCGGCAGCTGAGGAACGCCGCCGCCATCATCGGTTCAGGCCCCAGCTCACTCGACCAGGTGGTAGGCACCGGACTCCTCAACTCGATCGCGGGGCTAATCCATCGCAGGACGCGGCTGCTCACGCAGAACATGCGGCACCTGGAGAGGCGGCTGCAAGGACTAGGCCGCACCGACCTGACATGGCGGCGCCCCGCAGGCGGCATCACCGTATGGCTGGACCTGGCCGGGCATTCCTCCCATGACGTCGTCCACGAGTGCGGCAGGCTCGGTGTCCTGCTGGAACCGTCTTCAAGCTTCACCGTCGGCGGCCGCGACGACCGTCATCTCCGGATTCCGTTCACCGCGTCGCCAGCGATCATTGACCGCGTCGTTGACGTCCTCAGCCAGGCACTCGACCGCACCACGCGCTGAGGCCCACCTTCTTGATGCTGCGCTCGCGGCACCCCGGCCGAAGGCAAGTGCGGCCGATCCACACAACCGGGGCGATGATCTCCACGACCGCCGCTGCGCCAAGCACCCAAAGTTCCGCGCCTGCGGTACGCGGCAGACAACGTGCCTCTGCCCGGCTGGCCGGCGGCGGCGGAGCTTGGACGGGCATGTCGAAGCCGAGATGCAGCCAGTTCGGCAAATCCGCGACGGCGAGCTGATCCCCTACAGCCCGCCCGAGGCTGCCACGATCTGATGGCGATGGCATCCCGCCCCTGCACTCGGGCTCATCCGCTACTACGCCATCACCAACCCAGGCGGGACGACCGCCCGGCTGGCCACCAGCCCGGACGCTGCGGAATGGGCCGCCAGGATCCGGCGCGGCGTCGTCCGAGTGACGACCGTGGCCCGCCTGGGGGCCGGCTACTCGGCCCGATCAGGCCCGGAGTTGCGCGCCGGGCTGAGGAAGCCGCCGCTCGCCGCGATGCCTGTGGAGTACCTGACCCTTACGATCGAGGACCGCGCGGTAGAGGTGCTCACCCTGCTAGCTGACCGCGGCCAGCATCGCGCGCCCTCAATCCCCGATCTGATCATCGCGGCAACCGCCGAAGCTCTGCTTCCCAAGCGCGGTGGCATGGCGACGGATTTCTTATTGGTTGCTGGGTGGAGATGCTGGTTTGAGCTCATATTGCCGCAGGGTTTCCTGGACGCGCTGGGCGCTGGGGCTTCCGATGCGCTGGTAACTACTGAGCGCTTGGCGTAGGTGCTCAACGGCTTCGCCGGGTTCGCCGTCTTGAAGGTCGGCCTGGCCGAGTCCTTCGAGAGCGCAGGCTTCGACGAGCGCGGCACCGATGTCGCGGGCGATGGCAAGGCTTGGGTCTGGTAGTCGCGGGCCTGCCGGGTGTTCGAGGCCTGGGACGACAGCTCGCCAAGGCTGTTGAGTGTCTCGGCCTGGCTACGGCGGGCTCCGAGGTCGCGAAACAGCTTGAGAGCTTGCTGGTGGCTGGCGGTAGCGGCCGGGTAATCGCCGGCCGACTGCATGACGAGGCCTAGCTGGCGCAGGGTAGCTGCCTGGCCACCGCGGTCCTCGACGTCGCGAAACAGCGCCAGGGCTTGCTGCAGGCTGGCCGCGGCTGCGGGGTAGGCCTCAGTCTCCTGCTGGGTGGCCCCGAGGTGGTACAGCGCCCATGCCTGGCCGGGCAGGTGATTGTGATCGCGGAATAGCGCCAGCGCCTGGCCGGCACTGGCTGCGGCGGACGTGTAGTCGCCGGTGAGCCGGTGCACCCAGCTTAGGTTCTGGAGAGCATGTGCTTGGCCTAGCCGGTCACCGAGCTCACCGGCAAGCGCGAGGGCCTGCCGCTGCCTGGCTGCGGCCGCGGTGTAGTCGCCGTTCAGCGCGTGGAGGGCTCCAAGTTCGGTGAGGGCGCCGGCTTGCCCAGGGCGGTCGCCGAGCTCACGGTAGAGCGCCAGCGCTCGGGCCAGACCGGTAGCCGCGGCCTGGTGATCCCCATTCAGCTGCTGCAGGACGCTGAGCTGTGTCTAGGCGTCAGCTTGGCCGTGCCGGTCCTCCTCTCGCTGCGCTACGTCTACAGCGGTCTGGAATAGAGCCGCGGCCTCGTCCCAGTGGCCGTGGGTGAGCAGGAAGCAGCCCATTGCGGCGGGGATCTGGACGGCGTACCGGGGCTGCCCGCATGCCGCGGCGTGTTTAGTGGCGGCATGGAGGCTGGGCCGCTCGGTTTCTATCCAGGCGGCTGCCTGTTGCAGAGTGGCCAGCTCAGGTGCGAAGGCCGGCGGGGCCCCGGTGGGCGGGCGATGGTAGGCGGCGGCCCAGGTCGCGACGTGCTGGTCAGCGGCCAGCACGGTATGCAGGTAATAGTCCAGCAGCCGCCCAGTGGCGGCGTCACAGTCGGTCTGGTCTTTGGCGGCCGCCAGGGAGCGGGCATGCTCCCGGAGCAGGTCGTGTAGCTGGTAGCGGCCGGGGGCGGGCTCGGTGATCAGATGCTGGTCATACAGCTCCAGAAGGTGGGTGCGTACGGTCTCCAGGCTGGTGGCGTCAAGCGCGGCGGCGGCGTAGGCGTCGAAGGTAGGGCCGGGGATCAGGCCAGCCGCCGAAAAAGCCGCTGTTGATCTTCACTAAGATCTCGATACGAGAGGCCGAACGCGGCCGCCACTGACAGGTTCTCGGCGCGCATCCCGGCCAGCCGGTCCCGCCCGTCAGCCAACTCGACGGCCAGGCCTACGGCGGTCCAGGCGGGATGGTGGCGCAACTGGCTGGCGAGCATCCCGATGGCCAGAGGCAGGCACCCGCACAGCCGGGTGAGCTCACCCACAGCGAGATCTGCGGCATGGATTTCAGCCCGAGCGGCCAGCCTTGCGAGCAGGGTGGCCGCCTCAGCGGGTGGCAGGGGGTCCAGGGTAGTCACCGCGGCGTCTTCGAGCGCGGTCAGCCGCCGACGGCTGGTGACCAGCGCCAGGCTGCCTGCGGTGCCCGGCAGCAGGGGCCGCACCTGCTCATGTCCGGCCGCGTCATCAAGCAGTAGCAGGATCTTTCTGTCCGCCACCTGATCACGCCACCGCCCCGCCCGGGCCTCCAGCCCAGGCGGGATCTGCTCCTTAGGCACCCCGGCCGTCAGCAGCAGGCTTGCCAGCGCGTCGGCCGGGTCCACAGGCCGCTGCCCGCGAGTGTGGGCATGCAACGCCAAGAAGAACTGCCCGTCCGGGAAGCTCCCGGCCAGCCGGTGCGCCACGTGCACCGCGAACGTGGTCTTCCCGACCCCGGCCATCCCGTCGATGGCATGGATGGCCACCACCCCGCCGCGCGCTGCTGCGCCCAGCATCCCCTTCAGCTGCGCGAACTCGGCCTGGCGGCCGGTGAAGCTGGCAATATCCCTCGGCAGCGCGCGGGTCGCCGCGGCGGCGAAGGCTCCCGCCGCCCCTTGCCTGGCCGCCAGCACCTCCGCGGCCAGGGCCTTGCCACGGGCCGCCAACACGAACAGCGCGCGGGCCGGCTCGGTCAGGCCCAGCGCATCGGCGAGCAGTGCACCCGTGTCCTTATGCGCGGTGCGACTGACTCCCCGCTCCAGGTCACTAAGTGTCCGCGGGGACAACCCCGCCGCCTCCGCCAGTTCCTCCTGAGTCAGCTGGGCCTCGGCCCGCAACTGCCGCACCAGCCCAGCGAACGAAAGCGCCGACTGCCCTGCCACCATCCCAGCGTCCTTCGCCGCCCTCAGCCCAACGACCGTGCCCCCACACTACGCGGCACCGGCCCTCCGCCACCATCCCACCGCGAACGCGACGGCCCGCCCCGATCGGCGTACAGACCGGGCCCGCCAGCACCCCGGCAAAGCCGTTCCGCGCAATTCTGTGGGCTGTTCCGTGGGCCATTCCGTGTGGTGCCCACCCGCGCCGGGGCCAACAGTGGAAGCACCACGGCCAGCTTGGCCGCTACCCAACAATCCAGGGAGATCGTCATGAACCCGGCTGAGCCATGACCACATCCGGCGGCATGACCGGCGAGGTGCGATCCCAGCTCACGAGTAGGTCGCCATGAGCCGCATCCGCCACATCTGCTCTCCATTTACCCGCCTGACCAGGCTCCCCGCCACAGCGCTGCGGGCAAGCCAGCCGACAGGCCAGGCAGCCCACCTGTCTGCCCGGTCAGGCCGCGATGGCATTGCCGGGCGGTTCATCGCGAGCGTGGCGGTCGGCCATCGGCTCGGCCGGCCAGGCCGCCGGACCCGGACCCCCGGCGACAGGCCCTGGGCAACTCGCGCACCGTCGGCTGTGCCCAGCGCCGGATCGGCGGGACAGCACTGGCCCGCTTCCATAATCACGATGTCCCGGTGGCGCACAGTGGTCGCGCCCGGCCTGCTGCCGCGTACCGTCCAGCTCTGTACCCACTGCCGGCAAGGCCCGGCCGGATTCTGGGTCAGCGGCACTGGCGGCCAGACGGTCCGCCGGCCATCAGGTGATCACGCAGCCAGGGTGCTCTCGGCGGCTAGTGCCTGTGCTGCGTGCCGCCAGCCGAAACCGAGACCGCCCTGCGCAACTGGTCGGACGCCGACTCCCGGTGTGCAGGGGCTGTCCCCGCACGCCGTGATCGAGACGATCGACCGGCAGTTCGCCTCCAGGCACTTCCGGCGCTGTCGACGACGCATTCCCGGCTCATGACCGAAGGGGACCGGTGGGCAGGTCAAATCTGCTTCAGCAACCCCGCACGCGGCTCAGTGAATGTCTGATTATTGGGCGGGCTGGGCCGACGCGGAAACACCCTGTGCGGGCCGGTCATCGACGATGCGTTTCATCACGATCGTCGAGGTGACCCGAGTCGCTACTGCTGACCTGGCCTCCTACCAGGCCCTGCGGGACGGGATTGCGATAATGTCTGCCGTGGTCAAGTTGCTGTTCGTGGATGGCTGGCACGGACCGGATCCTGGCAATGCTCGTGCATCCAGGCATGCCGCCCGACCACGGCCGAAGACCCGCGGTTACGCCTGTGGGCCAGCCGGACTCCCGGGGCCGCCCGCGTGACTCAGGATGACTGGGATGTCGCGGAGGCAGGCGCATGGGTGGCCAGGCTCGATGAGACCATCGCCCGTTACGACACACCGCCGGTGCTGGTCGCGCACAGCCTGGGCTGCGCCACTGTGGTGCGGTGGGCTACGGCACACCCGGCTCGCCCGGTGCGGGCGGCGATGCTGGTGACACCCGCCGACGTGGAATGCAACCCCCGCCCCGAGATCACGGGCTTCGCGCCGTTGCCCCAGACGCCGCTGCCGTTCCCTGCGCTCGTCGTGGCAAGCGGCAACGACTCGTGGATGTCACCGCAGCGGGCACGGTCATTCGCCAGCGCCTGGGGCGCCCGGTACGCGGAGGCCGGCGACGTGGGCCACCTGACCGTTACCGAAGGTTACGGGCCGTGGCTGGCCGGCGAGCGTTACCTGGCCGAGCTGCTCAATAGCAGCTGACCCCGCGCTCCGCAATTCCGCGATCTCGGCAGTGAACTGCGGCGTGAACGCACGGAGTTTGCTGGGTTTCTTGCTCCGGCATGCTCTCCATGAACGGACATCCGTCCGGAGGCGAGCCTTTGATGGTGGATGTTCGTCTAAGCGAGTTAGGTTCACTGGGACTGAGGAGCGCATCTGAAGTTGAGGCTCGCGTTACTGGCTACAGCTCGGATTGACCCCACGCGCTGACGTTCACCTCGTCGCCGACGGATAGCTTGCCGGGTCGCAGCACCGCGAGCTTCGAGCCGAAGGCTAGGCCTCCGGCGGCCGCCCGCCGGTAGCTGGCGAGGGTCCGGAGCGGTTCGGGACCTGCCCTCGCGCCGGCTTCCTGATCGATCATGGTGACGGAGCAGCGGATGGCGGGCTTGGCGTAGCCCAGCTCTGCCTCGCCGATGCCGATCCGCCGGGCCCGGTCCTCGACGTGGGATTCCTCCCAGCCGCCGACCACTATGTTCGGGCGGAAGCGATTCATAGGCAGCGGCGCGGCGCGCCGCTTTGCGAGCTGATTGTTCAGCAGGTCCAGGGTGGATTGGGAGAGCAGGTGGACGGCGCAACTGTCGGCAAAGCCGGAGGTGCCTGGCGTCAGGCCGTCCGTGACGCGGTCGTGTTCAGGCGGCACCCGCACTAGTCGGCTCGGCACGCCGAGGAATGCCGACATCCACCGCGCGGCCTCGTGCCCCTGGTCGATTCCTTTGAACGAGGTCTTGAACAGCTCAACATGCCGGCGCGGGCCGGTGGTGTCCACCTCGACGCCGAGCGGCTCCCGCCCAGGCGCGCGAAGTGTCAGCCGCTTACCATCAAAGCTGATCGCGCCGCGGATCAGCGCCAGACGCGGGTCGCGCCGCTGGGTCCGGAACACGCCCTGCTCGCTCGTGACCATGAAACTACGGTCGTTCGCGAGCCCGGACATTGTCAGCATGGCATCGTCCGCCGAGATGCCGGCGCATCCCTTAATGGGGTAGTACAGCAGTTCAACGATCCTGGCCACGTTATTGCCCCTCCAGTTTGAACAGATCCGGCGCTCGCCTGTCTGCCCTGGCTTTCTGGACGTGCCCGGCATGCCGCGGCCGCCAGGAGCCTAGGGGACGCATGCGGTGTTCGGCCAACGCAGAACCACTGGCCTTTCCGCTGCGCGACAGCGCAGTGCCGCGCCTGCTCTTGCGGCGCGCGGTGCCACGCGCATCAGCATGAATGGCCCTGGTCATCCTGCGCCGCACGACGACGCGGTACACGGTCATGCGGCACGGGCGCAGGGCATTCTGAGTGGGCGCCTGCCCGCAGAGTCGGCCAGGGGAGGCCTGGCTCAGAGGGGCCCAGTTCAGGCTCTGTACGCGCGGCTGCTCTCTGTCCGTGGTCATGTCCGGACCCTAGGCTCGCCCGAGTGTGTCCAGGGCTCGGCGTCGTCCCAGAGCGGTGCAGGCACCAGATCGGCAGCGGGGACGGTCCGGAAGCGGAATGTGGGGTTCTTTATCCACGGGCGGACCTTGCGCATCGTGGCGTGGTGCGGCTCGGAACGAGCAAAGGTGTCGAGGGCGTCTCGGTCAGTCCAGGCAGACAGCGTCCAGAATGTGGCTCTCGCTGGCTGGGCACGCAGCGACACACCCAGGGCGCCGGGGGAACGGCGTGCCCAGCGCCACACGCGCGGTGATAGAACAGGAACTCGGGCGATCGCCACGCGGTGTTGAGCTCGAATCGTGACCCCATTACCACCGGCGTCGGAGGTGCTGCCGCGAGTGCTGCTGGCGATCCAGGGAATCCTCATTCCCGGTGGCAATCGAGACTCCTCGCGGGCGCCAGCGATCATGTTGGCTTCGCATTCTCGCGGGCGACGCCAGTGTTCAGCTGGCTGCCGATCACGAGCCTGTTCCAGGTGTTGATGAGCGCGATCACATACAGGAGCTGCGTTGCACCGAGCTCGCCGAGGGCTAGCCGCGCCGAGCTCAGCAGGTCCGGATCGATTCCTTCTGGCCTCAGCGCTGTCAGCGTCTCGGTGACGGCTAGCGCGGCGCGCTCGGCGTCGTCGTAGAGATCGCTGCTATTCCAGGTCGGCAAGTTGTCGATACGCTGGGCGTCTTCTCCGGTCGCGAGCGCGGCGCGCGTGTGCATATCGAGACAGAACTCGCAGCCGTTGATCTGAGATGCGCGGATCTTGACGAGGTTCATCAGAGTCGCGTCGAGGACTCCATTCGCGACGAGCCGATCCACCTCAAGCAATGCTCGGAATCCAGGTGGCCAGCCGCGGAAGACATCCAGCTGGGCGGGCTGGGCGCTCATGCTGCTCGAGCAGCGGCCGGGTCGAGCACGTCGTACCCGAGCTGCCGCAGCAGCGATGCCATGTCGTAGGTGAAACGCTCGCCGGCGAGCAGGCCGTCTCGGAAGCTGACGATCACGACGAACGGTAGAACGATGGACCGTCCCGTGGCGGACCGGCCGAAGAAGTCGCCGACGTGGCGCCCGGCGAAGACGGCCTCGCCGATTGCTAGGTCGTCACGCGTCCAGTGCAGCTGGCCGGCATCGAGGTGGACGCCAAAGGTGGACCACCAGAACTCGTAGTGCTGGCGTGCGCCTTCGCGCCCGCGAAGCGTCCATCCAAGGGGCTGGTCCTCAAACAGGCATTCGGGATGCAGCGTGGCGAGGGTCTCGGCCATCTGGTGGTCCTGCTCGGCGGCCAGATGCCTGGTAAGCACGCTCATGTTGCGCTGTTGCTCGTCGGTCACGTAGGTCTCCCTTTCTGATATCGCCGAGCCACTGCTGGGCTCCTTCGCGAGATGGTGATCCCGAGCATCCGCGCTCCGGTGTCGGTGCTCGGCCGGTGCCGGCTTCCCGGCGCGAACAGACGCGTACGTGCCGGGGCCGTAGCGTTCCTCGCCCTCGATCACCTCCCGGCTCGGGACGTAATAGCCTTCCTCGGTGGCGTGCACGTCGACGTCCGGCCACTGGGTGCCCGGCGCGACGTCGATCAGCGAGCCGCCGGCGTACTCGGTGTGCGCCAGCGTGCGGCGCATGATCCCGGCGGCGACTTCGGCCGCTGCGAGGTCGTCGGCCTGGACGGCGGTCATCGGCGAGCTGGCGGGCGGGGTATCGGTCATGCATTCCATGCTGGTCACGGCGACCGGACGGTCCAAGAGTCTGTAAAGACACCTAGAGGTACAAAGCTGCCACCGCTCGGCTGTGCCCGGAACCGAGCGTGTGTCCCGGCATGAGGAAGCCGAAGGGACCAAGATCGGCTATCGGGAAGGCGCGCTGTTGCTGGCGCTCCGGGTGGTAAGTACACCTCCGGCTGACCTGTGGATGAAGCAGCGCCAAGCGGACGATCAAGGTTGGCGGGGTGCGGTTCAAGCTCCCAACCCAAAGGCGAAGGCAGCGAACGCCTGCGCATCGTCCGGCATGTGTTGTACCTGCTCAACGAGGCTACACAGTCAGCACGGGAGGCGACCTGCCGCGTGTCGAGCTCGCCGGGGAGTCGATCCGGCTCACGCGCATGCTGAAAGACCTGATACCTGCCGACGGTGAGACCTCGGGGCCTGCTCGCCCACGCGCGCCGAGCGGCGCGCGACGGCTCCGACGGGGCGCTGATCCCGCTGGCCAGCTAAGGCCGCTACCTATGGGACCGCGAGATTCTAAGAGGGACTCGTGCTCGTCGAGCACGCGCTAGCCACCGGGGCGATCGAACCAGCTCCAAGCCGCGATCGCCGCCATTCACGCCGAAGAAACGAGAAGCAGGCAACCGGCTGGCACCAGATCGTTGGCGTTTATGCGTTTCTCGAGCGCCTCACCGCCAGCCCGGTGTGAGCGCTGAACCACGCCGTCGCCGTCGCGATGGCCAAGGGTCCACAAGCAGGCCTTGCAGCACTTGCGAAGATCGACAGCTATGAATGACCCGCCGGGCACCATCGCACCGACGCGGTACGAGCACACATGCTTGAACTCGCCAGCGACCGCACAGGCGCCGCGGCGGCGTATCGAGCAGCGGCCGGCTGACCACCAGCCTGCCCGAACGCCGCTACCTCGAATCCAGCGCAGCGGTCCTCTGGAGCCCTCGAGAGACGGGGCCAGGTCGTATAGGTCTGTGAGCCACTGCCTCGGAGCCGTGGCAGGCTCGGGTGTCGGGCTAGCCCGATTTACCTCGATGAGGGCATTTCCTGCGTGTCATTTGGCGGGCTGGTCGTGGAAGGCGCGCCGGTATGCCTGTGGGCTGGTGTGCACGGTCTGGCTGAAGTGCTTGCGCAGGTTGGCGGCCGTTGAGAACCCGCATTTCTCGGCGACTGCGTCTATCGGAAGATCGCTCGTCTCGAGGAGTCTCTGGGCGAGCTGGATACGCTGCCGCAGCAGCCATTGATACGGAGTAGTGCCGATGTTTGCCAGGAACTGGCGGGCAAATGTGCGCGGGCTCATGGCCGAGCGGGCCGCCAGGTCCTCGACTGTGATGGCTTCGTTCAGGTGCTCCTGCAGCCAGGAGATCGTGTCGGCAAAGAGGCTGGAGGCATCGAGCTCGGGCATCGGCGCGTCGATGTACTGGGCCTGGCCGCCGTCGCGCTGGGGCGGGACCACGAGCTGGCGGGCGAGCTGGGTGGCGATCTCGGTGCCGTAATCCTGGCGGACCACGTGCAAGCACAAATCAATGCCCGCGGCACTGCCGGCTGAGGTCAGGATGTCGCCTTCGTCGACGAACAGCACGCCGGGGTCGAGCGTCACCTTCGGATACCGGCGCGCGAACTCGGGGCATTCCGTCCAGTGCGTGGTGGCGCGGCGGCCGTCCAGCAACCCCGCGTCCGCAACGGCGAACGCTCCGGTGCACAGCGATACGATTCGGCTCCCTCGTGCGTGAGCCTGCCGTAGCGCTTCGCATATCGCCGGATCGGTCCTGTCGATGGTCTTGGTCGGCAGCACGATCACGGTGTCGGCGCTGACGATCCGGTCGGCGCCGTGAGCTGCCAGCATCTGGAAGCCGGCATCGACTGTCACTGGTCCCGGCGTGACGCCGCACACGTAGGAGCGGTACCAGGGACTGCCGAGTATGGCCGGACAGCTGTTGCCGAAGACCTCGCAGGCGATTCCGAGCTCGAAGACCGTGACGCCGTCGCAGACCACGATGGCAACCACATGGGCAGGTGCCGGCTGCCCGGCACGTTCGGCGGTGCCGCCGCTCCGTCGACCGTGGCCAACTCTGGCAGGATCGTTGCGCATGTTGTCAATGCTGCCACTTACTGTTGTTGGTGTCGAGACGCACGATGAATGGATGAAACGAGATCTTCGGCTTCCGCCCGCTCCGCAGCGCGCCGCATCAGATCACGTCGGGCCCTTGGACCGCCTGCTAGCCCGCGTGCTGGCGTCGTCCCTGGATCGCCAGCTCGCTGCGGGAGGCCTGCAGCCAGCTCGCAGGGCGCTGGCCATCCGCGCCCGGCGGCTCGCATCACCTGCAGGGCGGCGCGAACTGGCCAGGGGCTGGGTCAATGTGATGGAGTCCGCAGGCAGACGGCCGGTAGCGCTTACACCGCGCGTGCCACTGCGCCGCGATGGCGTAGCGGCTGCGGAATGGGACGTGCGAGAAATGATCGCCATCCTGGCGAGCCAACGGCCGATCGCGGTCCGCGGCGAGGCTATGGCGAGCTGGCTCTTGAAAGACGGGAACGGGCCGTTGTACAACCGCCGCTCCGCGATCGACCTGGGAGCAGCGGTCCGCGAGGCGATCAGATGCATGGACTCGTCCGCTGACGCCCCACCGGCCGGGCCCGGCCCGGAAAGTGCGGGACGCTGCCGGTGAGTCCGCGGATTGGCTTTTTGACCCTGGCCCTCGCTCGGCCAGCAAGCCAACCGCGCCCAGGTCACCGTCACCAGGAATCGGCCTTGACCCGGCCGGCGCCGGGCCTGATTCCCACGGGCCTGGACCGCTGGCTAGGCAAGGCGTTGCGGACTCCCGCGCACCCCGTGCACGGCCAGCACGCCAAGCCAGGTAGGCACTACGTCATCCTGGAAGGAGGCCATGTCCAAGCAGGTATTGGGAGATTGCGGCGGAACGCGCAGCGTGCATGAGCGGCGCTCCGCTCGCTCCTGACAGCGGCGGTGGCGCTGGTGGCGACCGGGTTGACGAATGCGGTCAGCAGCCTCATCGGCTGCGACGTCTCCAGCTAGGCACCCGGCAGCAACCTCTACGCGCGCGGCGGCCAGTGGCACTGGCCAACCGGCGGCGGCTGAGCCGCGCCAACTGGCAATGCCGGGGGCGGCTGGATCTGCGGGAGCTGGTCGCAGTTGTAGTGCACAGCATGGAGGTGTAGCACAGCACGACGGCGACTGCGAGTGTTCAGTCGGCCACGGGCAGCACTCAGCAGCGGCGCCCACCTGATTTGCACCCCGGCACCTTCGCGCTGAACTCGCCATAAGCGAAGCAGCCGGCCATCCAGTCCACGGCTACTCGCAGGCTGGTCAGCTGCACGCCGTACGCGATCAGGCACTGCTCGCAGTCAAGGCGAGCAGCGCGAAGCCCACCAACCGGTGCGCTAGCCGGACCGGACGCGGCAGCGGCCTTGCCGGCGGCAGCTTCCGGTAAATCCACAGGGCCAGCAGCATCGGTATGACTGTCACCCCGAAGACGGCTAGCTCAATTGCCCTTGAGTCACCTGGTGCGTAAGTAATCGGGGAACCCGTGGCAGATCACGTTGTGGCCACTGCCCGGCCGGGGCCCCGGCACAGTGGTGTGATGTCCGTTTGGTTATGCGGGAGAGTCCGAGGGGCCAGGGCGTGGGTGGCGTCGCGGGCGTGGGTAGCGGCAGGCTGGGCGATGCTGGCGTGACCGCCGGGCCTGGTGAGGTCTGACCAGCCGGCATTGAGCCCCGGGTGCAGCGTTCTGGCGGCTTATGCTGCGGGCTTGCTGCCAGGCAAGGGGAGGAACCGCAGGTATGCGGGGACGGCCACGGGTACGTGCAGGACGAGCAGCGCCGTGATCGACGCTGCCGTGGTCGCGGGCAGGGTCGCGCTGACGGCGAGCAGGAGATGAAGGACAGGGTGATCACCAGCGGGACCAGCCAGGTGAGTGTGGCTCGCGGGCGTCGGGCGAATCTCCGTACGGTGAGCCATTCGGCGGCGCCGAGCACTGAGCGAATGAATCGCCGTCCTGCAGGCGTCACGCTTGTCTTTGGTGCACGAGACGCCCGTCTTGATATACGAGCCGGATCCGGTCGCGCAGGGTCTCAAGGTCTAGCTGCTGGCCGTCAGCGATCACGACATCCGCGCGCTTGCCTGGCTGGAGGGTGCCCAGATCGTCGTCCAGGGCCATGAGTTCGGCCGCTGAGGACGTTGCGGCCTTCAGTGCTGCTAGCGGAGTCATGCCGCACTGCGTCATGAGCGACAGCTCGCCGAGGTTGTCACCGTGCGGGGTGACGCCCGAGTCGGTGCCCATGGCGATGCGTACCCCTGCGGCTATGGCCTGGGTAACTGACTGCTGATGCGCATCGGCGAGCATGCGGGCCTTTTCGATGATGTGGTCTGCGATGGCTGCCCCGGCCTCGGCTGCCTGGACGATACCGCGCGTGGCGATCAGTGTCGGCACCAGCCATGTCCCTGCCTCCAGCATCATCTCGATCGCCTGATCGTCGAGGAAGTCGCCGTGCTCGATGGAGCGGACGCCGTTGCGGATGGCAGCCTTGATGCCGTCGTTGGAGGCTGCGTGGGACATGACGCTGATCCCGGCTGCGGTGGCCTCCTCGACGATGGCTGCGATCTCGGCATCTCGCAGGTGCGTGTGCCGGGGGTCGTCGCGGGGCGAGAGCACCCCGCCGCTGGTAGCGATCTTGATGACATCTGCGCCGGCCCGGATCAGCTCGCGGGTCTTCTTGCGAGCTTCGCCTGGCCCGTCGACGATCGCGCCCGGCCTGCCGGGGTGCGGCACGAACAGCGGAACATCGATGCCACACGGATACCAATCGTCTCCGTGACCGCCGGTCTGGCTGATCATGTTGACCGAAATGCGCACCCTAGGCCCTGCGATCAGTCCGCCTTCCTGAGCTCTCCGGACCCCGAGGTCGGCACCGGCGGCGTCCCTGACGGTCGTGATCCCGGTGGCGAGTGTCGCCGCCATGTTCCTGGCCGCCTCGAAAAACTGGAGGGAGAACGGCCTGTTGAGCAGGACAACCGTGTCAATGCTGCTCAACGTGAGGTGAACGTGGCAGTCGAACAGGCCAGGGAGGAGTGTCCTGCCGGCGCAATCGACGACCACGTCACCGTCGAGCCCGATTCCAACGTCGACAATGCGCTTCCCCTCGATTGCCACGTCACCAGGGCAAAAGCCAGCGCCAGTTCCATCGAATATCTGACCGCCCGTAAAGATCGTCCTCACCATGAATGCTTCTCCTTATCGCCGCTGTCAGCCCTGGCGGGCGGGGGATGGCCGGCCGCACGCGGCGCTGGCGCGGCACGGTATCGGCTGCGCGCCCGTCGATCAGCGCAGAAGGCAGGCCCGGCCGCGCCACGCTAGATCGGGTCCCACCGGATGTTGTGGTAGCTCTCGGCCAGGGTTTTCATGATCTCCACATCCGTCGGCAGGGCATGCTTGCCGACCTGCCCGACCGGTGAAATCCCCAGCGAGTTGGTCAGGAAGACCGCGCGGAAGGACGCCAGGTCGCGCAGCTTGATCGCCGCGCGGCGTGATGCCAGGCCAGCCTCGGGCAAGGCGCGCTCGAGAAGTTGCATGGTGATTCCGTGCAGGGCTGGCCCGCCGGGCCAGATGATCGCCCGATCCTGGCAGCAGCCGATGTTGGCGATCGTGGTTTCCAGTACGGTCCCGTCTTCCGTGGTGAACAGCGCGTCGTCGAAACCGTTGCGCTCCGCGAGCAGGCCGTAGTGAATCTGCCCGAATGTCCCGGTGTGCTTGATGTGAGCCAGGGGTCGCTGATACACCACCGGCTCCAGCCGCTGGGCCGTATCCGGAGCGTTAGCCGGCGCGCGCACCGCGACGAGCACAGACGGGTCGCCGCCGGGATCAGCCCGGAAGACGATCACCCGCACCGTCGCGTCGCCGACATCCTCGCCGAGCGCGTGCCTGACGCAGCCGCGCACCCGGTCTTCGTCCAGGCCGGTGCCATACAGTTCCCGGCTGGCCGCGTCCAGCCGCCGCAGGTGCAGGTCAAGGCCGCGCACCGCCCGCCGCCTGACCTGCATCGAACTGAAGTGCCCGTAGTTGGTCAACGCCGGGAACCGCAACCCGGCCGCTGATGCGGCGTGCCCGTCGATCTCCACCCTCATCATGGCAGCGGCTCCTTGCTCCGTGTTCACGGCTGTGCGAGTGGTCCCTCCCGGCCGTCGGCAGGGACTGCCGTGACGGCGGGCGGTTGGACTGGCGTGGCAGGCTTACCGGCAGGCACCCTCAGACCGGGCAAGGCCATGGCCGACATTAAACCGCTGATTCGCATTAGTCAACAAGTGTTTCTTACTGCGCTACGATGTTTCCCAATCCGGCAGGCCGGTGCCGGGCGCCGGCGCACGAGCCTTCTTACAGGTGCGAGAGCGCCTTCATACGGAAGACAGAGGTGGCTGGTGGTTATGGACAACGCACGTCAACCGCGACCACATTTGCGGGCTGCACCTGGTGGCCCCGGCGGCGTGCCCATCGGGGAGCATCTCCGCGCCAGCCGGGTGGCACGCCGGCTGACCATGGCCGAGGTGGCCAAGCGCAGCGGCCTGACCAAAGGGTTCATTTCTAAGCTGGAACGTGATCAGGTCAGCGCATCCGTCTCATCCCTCGCACGCCTGTGCGAGGCCCTGGGTATCTCCATGGGCTCGTTGTTCCAGGCGCCAGCGGGCAACTTGGTCCGGCAGGACGCATACCCCCCGGTCAACCTCGGCGGCGAAGGCCTGGCCGAGTACGCGCTCACGCCCCGTGGTGAGCAGCGCGTGCAGGCGATACTCAGCGAGATCGACCCGGGGGGCGGGAGCGGGAGCGAGCCGTACTCCCTGCCGGCAGACGTGGAGTTCGTCTTCGTGCTCGAAGGGGAACTGCGGCTTACCTATGGTGAGCAGGAGGTGACCCTGACTGGCGGTGACGCCTTCACCTTCCCGCCCAGATGCCCGCACACCTTCCGCGCGGCCGGCCGGAAGGGCCGGACCCGGGTGCTGTGGGTGGTCTGCCCAGGACTGCCCGCCGACGAGCACGGCCGATTCAGCGGCCGGGCGTGACCGCCCGCCTGTCGCCGCTAGCGGCTCGTTGCCTGGCAACTAGCACTAGCTGGTGGAGGCGTTCCAGCGCCCAGCAAGCTAGCCGTTCCTCGGCTGCGATCACAGGGAGGGCCTTCCGATAAGATCATTGGATTCGACACCCACATGATCTTGGAAGCCGCGCCTGCCCGGCACTCAGACACCAGAACGGGCATCAGTCATCAATCGGTACGTCACGCCGCTATGCCGAGGCCCTGACGTTGCGGCGCCCGCTGGAAATGACGGAATTGTCGATGGCCACCCGGGCTCCAGTGGAGCCTGGTCCACATTTACGGTGCACTTTGGTACACCGCCCGGCGGGCCAGATCTGGCGCGTTGGCTTGTGGCCTTCATGGTTGCTCCTTGGCCTTGCGGCGATCGGCGGCTTAGCCGGTGGCAGCCTGTTCGCCCAGGGACGGGTGGGCTAGTTAGCCGGTCATGGCTGGCAGGCAGCGCCTGGGGGCGTAGGCGGCGAGCTTGCGGCGGAGTTTGCTGCGGCCGCGGTGCACCCGGGACATCACGGTGCCGATCGGGGTGCCCATGATGCGGGCGATTTCCTTGTACGGGTAGCCCTCGATGTCGGCGAGGTAGACCGCCGCCTTGAACTCTTCGGGCAGGTCGCGCAGCGCGCGGATGATGTCGGAGTCGGCGAGGTGCTCCAGTGCCTCGGTCTCCGCCGAGCGGGCCGCCGGCGCGACCGGGCCGACAGTGGCGTGCCGGTCCTCCTGGAAGGCGCTGCCGGGCACCCGGGCGGGCTGGCGCTGGTTCTTGCGGTAGGTGTTGATGAACGTGTTGGTGAGGATCTTGTACAGCCAGGCGCGCAGGTTGGTGCCGGCGGTGAACTGGTGGAACGCGGAGTAGGCCTTGAGCAGGGTCTCCTGGACCAGGTCCTCGGCGTCGCTGGGGTTCCTGGTCATCCGCAGCGCGGCCGCGTGGAGCTGGCTCAGGTAGGGCGCTACGTCCTGCTCGAACCGGGTCGGTCGGTCGGGTATCTGCTCGTCCGGGCTGGTCATCGTCATCACTCCGCTCTGAATTGACCGCCGGGGTTGACGGTGTAGACGCCGCGACGTCAGGGAATGGGGCGCTCCGCCGGCGGCCTTCGGTCGAGTCCAATTACCAGTGACACCACCCGCCGGCTCATTGCGCGCGGCTGCGGCAGGTCGGGTTCTTGTTGCGGCCGGGAGTCACAAGATGGTGATCCCGAGCATCCGCGCTCCGGTGTCGGTGCGCGGCCGGTGCCGGCTTCCCGGCGCGAACACCACGTACGTGCCGGGGCCGTAGCGTTCCTCACCTTCGATCACCTCCCCGCTCAGGACGTAATAGCGTTCCTCTGTGGCGTGCACGTCGACGTCCGGCCACTCGGTCCCCGGCGCGAAGTCGATCAGCCAGCCGCGGGCGTACTGGGTGTGCGCCAGCGGGCGGCGCATGATCCCGGCGGCGACTTCGGCCGGTGCGATGTCGTCGGCCTGGACGGCGGTCATCGGGGAGCTGGCGGGCTGCGTGTCGGTCATGGATCTCATGCTGGCCACGGCGACCGGACGGCCCAAGAGTCTGAAAAGACATCTAGAGGGACAATCGCGCCAGGATGCGTGCGGGTGACCTTCCGGGAGAACGCCAGTCCCAATCGCACCGAGTCGGCGTTCGGTGTCAGACTCGCGGTGCAGCGATCGGGAATCCGCGCACTCGCGCCCGTGCACAGCATGACCGGCTGATGCTAGTCCTGCTGGCGGCCTTGTGGTCCTGCTCTGGAGCATCTTGAGCACCCTCTCGCGCTTCTACGCGGCGACCGGCGGTCGGACAGACGCCGGGCGCGCGGGCGGATCCCCGCGGCCGCCGGGCAGGATCTCGCCCATGTCGTCGAAAACGATCACGCCGTTGCACAGCAGGCTCCAGCCCTGCTCCGGGTGAAAGGCGACAGTGCGGGCGGAGCCGCGGTCCGGGCGATCGGCCGACGGGCACGGGGGCCGGTGTGGACACATTGCGCACCTCTGATCTCGCCTGCGGGCGTATCTGGTCTTGTGAACTCTGGTCGTCTTACGGCGGTCCTCAATGAATGCGCGGCGCTCGAACAGACACTCGCCGTCAACCTCTATGGCACGTCCGGCGTGACCCAGGCCTCACAGCCCCGCTCTCGCCCGCTATGCGCAGTCGGCCTGGGCATTCTGCGAGGGCAGCCCCCAGGTCGGCAGGTGGGCTGCCCGCACCCCGAGTCCGACAGTGCGCACGAGCACCATGACAACGGCCATGAAGATCAAGCCGTCCACGATGGCCGCTTCGGTGACTTGGTGCGCTACGGCCCAGCTGACAATCTGCGCCGTGAACCAGTGGGCCGAACCGTAGGAAAAGGCTGCCCTAGCGCCGATGACGAGAATCCAGAACACCGCATACGGAACACCGGCCCGGCTGACGGGTTTGTGAGTCTGCGGGCTCCGGTAGACGCCCATCAGGGCGACTGCGGCCAATCCGCCGAGCACGCCGACGACGATGCCCGCGATCTCGACGGCGAGCCCTGAGCCGTGCGTGGCCGGCCTGCTGACGAAGAGCGGGATGATGACGGCGGCTGCGACCAGCGGGCGCAGCAGGCGAAGCAGGCCGATCTTCCGGGCACTGCCAAAGTCGCTTGCTAGTACCGTCACGAGTACGGCGCCGTCGACGATCATTGCTTCGGTGAGCTGAGACAACATCACGTTCTCCTGGTGAGTCCGATAGCCGCTGACGAATTCACCATCGCAGCGATCTCCCGCTCGCGAATCGAACCATTGTCTAAAACCCGGCATGAGATCGGCGTGCGTGGCGTGGTACCACGCGGTACTAGAGCGACCACGGATTCCATCCCCCGTATCGGCCCCGGGGCTGATGCAGTCGTAACCCGCTCGCGCATAGCTTCAGGCCTAATCAGGCCGGCTTCGCGTCGGCGGAGAGGGAGAAGGCGGTGGACGGACGGCCAGATGCGGGTCTCAGCGATACTGGACTAATGCTGGGCAAGGTCAACTGGATCGCCCGCGCCCTCGGCTTCGCCTGGGTGGGCGTGCTGGCGTTCGCCCTGCTCCCGGCGCACGGGCGGTATGCCCTTCCGGTTCAGGTCGCCAGCTACTGCCTGCTCGGCTCGGCGATGCTGGCATGGGCGCTGATCGACTCGCACCCAGCCGGGCTCCGGCATCGCGGCCGGGGCCTTCCGGTGATTCTCGGCGTGATGGCCGTGGCCTCCGGAATCGCGTCCGCCGCAGGTGGCGGCGGTACCGCCATAGCTGCCTTCGGGTTCGTGGCGACGCTGATCGCTGGCGGTGAGACAGGCCTGGTAGCAGGCCTGGCCGTGACCGGCGCGGGCATCCTGGCCGTCGAGATCAGCGGCCTGACGTTTGACGCCAGATCTAGCGTTCTGTTCGGGCTGCCGCTCATCATGGTGTCTGGTCTGGTGGTCGGACGGAACTGGGGCGCCTACCGAATCCAGTCCGAGCAGTCCGCAGAGCTGCTAGCACAGCGCGAGCAGTTGCAGGTCGAGCAGCGCCGGGCTGAGCTCCTGGACGAGCGCGCCCGGATCGCGCGCGAAGTCCACGATGTGCTGGCTCATTCCCTCGGCGCACTCGGGATCCAGATCCAGGTGGCGCGCGCCGTCCTGACCGATCACCGCGACGTCGATCGCGCGGCCGAGATGCTTGGCACGGCGCAGCGGATGGCGGCCGAGGGCCTGGTGGAGACGCGCCGGGCTGTTCATGCCCTGCGCACCGACACTCTGCCGCTCGACGAGGAAATCGCGCGGGCGAGCGTTACACACGCACAGCGCTACGGCGTCGCAGCCAGCTTTGACACCGAAGGCACCCCGCGGCCACTGCCGCCTGATGCCACCATGACACTACTGCGCATCGCGCAGGAATCCCTGGTTAACGCTGCCAAACACGCAGCTGGGCAGCCCGTTGCAGTCCGCCTCGACTATGGCGACGCCCACGTCGGCCTCACCATCCGCAACGATCTGGCTCCCGGTGCCTGCCCCGACGGCCTGGCAGGCGTGGGTCCTATAAGCATGGCCACGGCCAATGGCGGCTACGGGCTGACCGGGATGCGAGAACGACTGCGGCTCATGAACGGCTCGCTCAAGGCCGGTCCCTGCGGCAACCAGTGGATCGTGGCCGCCGAACTTCCGCAGCCCCAGGGCCTTACGTCATGACTATCCCTGCAAGCCCGCCATTGCGCATCGTGATCGCTGATGACCAGGCTAGCGTGCGCGAGGGCCTCGTCCTGCTCCTTGGCGGGCTCCCCGACGTCGAGGTGGTCGGCGCCGCAGCGGACGGTCAGCAGGCGCTGGAACTGGTGTCCGAGCACAACCCTGACGCGATCTTGCTCGACCTGCATATGCCGGTGCTGGACGGCATCGGCGCGACCCGCCGTCTGGTTGCGGAGCATCCCGACGTGGCCATTGTTGTGCTCACCACTTTCGCGGACGACAGCTCGGTCCTCGACGCATTGCAGGCAGGCGCCCGCAGCTACCTGACGAAGGACGCCGACCGCACCCTCATCGCCCAGGCTTTGCACGCCGCAGCAGGCGGTCTAACGGTCATCGATCCCCGCGCACATGCCACCCTGCTTGTTGCTGCAGCGACGGCGCCGAAGCCTCAACTGGCCGACCCATCGCCTGGTCCCGACGGCCTGACACAGCGGGAGGTCGAGATCCTCAGCCTCATCGTCCGCGGGATGACCAACCCTGAGATCGCTGCGCACCTGTTCCTCAGCACCCACACAATCAAGTCCCACATTAACCGGATCTTTGCCAAGACCGGGTCACGCGATCGGGCGGCCGCTATCGGCTATGCACACCGCAAACACATCGCCTGACCGGCGCTACTCCCAGTTGACATCGCTGATGCTAGCCACTGGGCTTCCTCCGCTTTGACGGACATCCACCTTCAGGGGTTTGCTCCGGACGAGAGGATGTTCATCATGGAGACCGTGGAGCGGAAGAAGCCGCGCCGCCGCCGGGCGTTCACGCCGGAGTTCAAGGCGGACATCGTGGAGCGGTGCCGGGCTGGTGACCGGTCGGTCGGCCAGGTGGCCCGTGATTTCGACCTGACCGAGACGGCGGTGCGGTCCTGGGTGACTCAGGCGGAGACCGATGCGGGCGAGCGGCCGGGCCTGACCAGCGACGCGCGGGCCGAGCTGGCGCGGTTGCGGCGGGAGAACAGGTCGCTGCGCGAGGACGTGGAAGTCCTCAAGCGGGCGACGGCTTTCTTCGCGAAGGAGACCCGGTGAAGGTGCATCCTTTCATCGAGGCGGAGAAAGTCGCAGGTCATGGCGTGCAGCGTGCGTGCCGACTGCTGGAGGTCTCCCGTGCCGCCTACTATCAGCGCCGCACCGGCGTCGTGTCGCCACGGGCTGCGGCAGACGCTGCGATCACCGAGAAGATCACCGAAATCCACGCGGTGTCCGGCGGGACCTACGGGTCACCGCGCGTCCACCAGGCGCTCCGCAAGGACGAGGGAATCTCCTGCGGGAAGCGGCGGGTCGCCCGGCTGATGCGGACCGCGGGCCTGGAAGGCCGCCGCAAGAAACGCTGGCGTACCACCACCATCGCTGACCCGGCCGCCGCGGCGGCCCGCGACCTGATCGGGCGGCAGTTCGCGCCCGGCCCGCACGCCGACCGGCGGTACGTCGGGGACATCACCTACATTGCGACCTGGCAGGGCTGGGCCTACCTGGCCACGGTCATCGACCTGGCCAGCCGCAAGGTGGTCGGCTGGGCGCTGGCCGATCACATGCGCACCGAGCTCATCCAGGACGCCCTGCGGATGGCCTTCACCGCCCGCCGCCCGGCCGACGGAGTGATCTTCCACAGTGACAGGGGCTGCCAGTACACGAGCAGGGACTTCGCCGCCCTGGCCCGCGCCAACGGCGTGGTGCTGTCGGTCGGGCGCAAGGGCGAGTGCTGGGATGACGCCGTTGCCGAGTCCTTCTTCGCCACTATCAAGCGGGAGCTCGTTGACACCCGCAGCTGGCCGACCAGGGAGGGGCTCCGCCGGGCGGTCTTCGACTACATCGAGGGCTGGTACAACACCCGCCGGCTGCACAGCTCGCTCGGTTACCTCAGCCCGGCAGCCTATGAAGCCATGCACAGCCACGCCGTCCATCGGGCGGCGTGACGCCAGCCATGACCGACGACACGAGGTATCCGACCGCTGAAGTCGAGGGCTTCCGCATCGGGATGTTCGTGAGCTACGACGACTGCGGTGACGCATGGGTTGAGGCCCCTGACGGCAGTGTCGGGACGCTCATCTGGGAGACCGGAGAGCCCGTTCAGTTCGAGGAGACGATTGCACCCGACCCGCATGGTCGCTGGGGCACGTACTCGGTCCGTCAGCCACTTCCCATGACTACCGATGAAGAAACCGCCGCCTACCTCCAAGCTCTCCTTCCCGAACTGCGGGCACGGTGGCAGGAGTGGAAGTCGTCTCGATAATCGACCACAATCACCACACGCAAGCTGTCCGTCAAAGCGGATCAAGCCCCACACCCGACACTCTCCGCCAGGACCGGGAACCCGCCAAGCTCGACGACATCGCCGCGCTGATCAGCGACCTCCGCAAGTCCCCCGGCGGGCAGGAACTGACAACGTCGACGCCAAGCTCGTCGACGGTTGACGGCTCGCGGAGCAGGCCGACCACGCCAATGGCCTGCTTGCGGTCCCGCTCTGTGTAGTCAAGCCATGCAAGGATCGCTGTCATCGGCCGGGCCGCGACGTGCAGGACTGCTGACCGCAGAACTCTGGAAGTTCTGCTTCGGCCGTGGCGGGGGCACCACGCCGAGTTCATGGCCGACCTCCTCGACCGCATGACGCGGAGGCAGAAGCCATCGACTGGTGGGAGCGCGCCTCACCGCGACGACACCAATGATCACGAACGTGCGGCGCTCGCGGTGCGGGTGCCGAGGCTGTGACGGACCGTGGCAACTCCTCACAACGGTTGAGCGCGCCAAGCCGCCGCAGGGGCGGCTCGCGGTTTCTCGGCGATCGCCTGCCGGGTCGCTCAGATCGGCATCATCGCGCCGGGCGCCGGGGCGCGTGCTATCGCACGACGAATCCCAGACTGCACCCGACATCGACGAGGGACGGCGCCGTCACCCTGCCTCCGGAACTCGGCGACCAACGGCCCAGCACGGGATCGAGGCCACGCTGGAGTCACGCTGCACGGCCAGACCCGGGTGCTGCCTTGGGCGCAGCCACCCGGATGCTGGACGTGCTGATCGGCACCGAGCTGGAGCCGTCGTTCTCGTGCGGGAGGGCATCTGCGGTGCGTGCGCCTGCCAGCTTGTGTCCGGCAAGTTCGAGATGGCGCACAACGAGGTGGTCGAGGAGAGCGACCTGGCCGAGGAAGGATCCCGGCCCGTCAGCCGTTCGCGCAGACGCTCGACGTGAGCATCAGCTACGAGTGAGGGCCGGCTCGGGCAACCGCGGCAGCCCAACGCCGGCCGCTGGCATGCGGTCGGCCAGGTAAGCCGCGAGGTCCGGCTCGTGCGGAGCCAGCATGTGGCGCACCCAGGCTGCCCGCTCATGCTCCAGGGTGGCCAGCTCCCAGACGCAGCCGGCGAAGGGCCGGTTGGTCTCGACGAAGTGCGCCGGGTCGTCGTCCGGGCAGCCGACGAACGGCTCCGCGGCGGCCGCCGTCCTGACCTGGACGGTGTTACCCCAGACCCAATCGTAGACGCACAGGTACATGGGACCCCTGCCCTCACGCAGCACGATCCAGCTGGCCGCGGGCATCTCCCCGTCCGGCGGGCTCAGCAGCCGTGCCGTCATGGCGTATGCGGCCTCGACTACCTCCGGCGCCAGGACCGCGCCTGCTGCGATGGTGATGTGGTAGGGCTTGATGTGCCGTCCGCCCAGCTCGAAGGCCGGCAGCGGCTGAAGGTACTTGTCATGGAATGTCATATGGCAGACACTAGTTAGCTCGGCTGACATCCTGTGTCAGTCGAGATCCGGGGAGATGCTGCCGTGCGCGCTGACCGCCTGCTGTCCCTCGTCATGCTGCTGCAGGCACGCAGCCAGATGACCGGGCGTGAGCTGGCCAGGGAACTCGACGTGTCGGCCCGGACCATCTACCGCGACATCGAGGCGCTGCAGACGGCCGGGGTTCCGGTCTACGGCCAGGGCGGCCATGACGGCGGCTACCGGCTGGTAGACGGATACCGGACGCAGCTGACCGGGATGACCGCATGCGAGGCCGAGTCGCTGTTCCTCGTGCCGGCTCTGGGCCCGGCCGCTGAGCTGGGGTTCGGCGGATACGCCGCCGCCGCCAGGCGGAAGGTGGCGGCATCGCTTCCCGCGGCGCTGCTCGAGCGCGCGTCGCGGATGGAGGCTCGGTTTCGGCTGGACGCGTCGTCCTGGCAGCCGAGCGCCGCGGGCGCCCGCCTCCTACCGGCCCTGGCCGAGGCAGTCAAGCATGAGTACGTGGTCACGATCGAGCTGCCCGACGGACCGCACGTGGGAGAGCCGCACGGCATCGTGCTCGAGCTGGGGAACTGGTACTTGGCGGCACGCGAGGCAGACGTCATGACCGCGTACCGCATTGCCGGCCTGAGCGAGGTGCGCCTCCATGACGAGCACTTCACCCGCGATCCGGGCTTCGACCTCGATGACTTCTGGGCCCGGTGCAGATGACAGGCAGCTGGCCCATCGCGGCGCACGCGCCCGATCAGCGCCGAGGACTAGTGTGGTCAGCTGCCTACGGCCCGCGTCGGCGCGCGCCTGGAGGCTATAGAAGGCATCAGGCGGACACCTACGAGATCGACAGCTCCGTTCCCCGCGGGCACGTCGGCGGTCGGGCAGACTTGTGGCCTCTGCATAGGCACCGAAACGGCCGATATGCGCGCAACCAGTGGCGACCTGCAGATCATGGTCATCAGCGCATATGCGGCAGCGCGAGCTCGTCCCCCGCCGTGCCCACCGAGTCACTCACGCTCCGTGATGGCGGCCCTGGAAGCGACGTCTGGCCGCTATCGGCCAGACGCTGACGGCGTTCTGCACGCATACGGGCCCCCCGCGAGCCGCCGTGGACATGTCAACGGAAAGCTTCTCCGCACGTGTTCTCCGAGTCACCCAGCGGCCCTGGGCCGGAGCATCTCCCGTCGAAGAAGCCCCGGCGCCGCCCATAGAACACCAAAAGATGTTCTCGTTGAGGCCCCGCTGCCAGGGGGAATGCGGGTTGCAGAAGTACACGTCGAAGCCGGTCGCAGCGGCGGTCGGCTCGTGCATCGACATCTCGCGGCCTTGATCCCACGTCAGGGTCTTGCGCCACGCTTGCGGGATGACCTGAGTCTGCGTGATCAGCGCATCGCGCAGCTGCGGGGCCTTGTAGCCGGCCGGCAGGTGCACGAGAATGAGGAACTTGATGACCCGCTCCACCAGGGACCCGCTGGCAGTTAGGCCCGAGAGCTCCTCTGAGGCTGCCATGCCCATTCCAGACCGTCGGCAGGGGATCCTGGCCGGTCCTGGTGGGAACAGTGGGGAACATTCGTCCGGGGATCGGTGATGGCGGGCGGTGACGGGCAGGGATGCTTTTGCCACCTGTCCAGCCAGAACGGGATCGGGGACGACAGCGAGGGAAGCAAGGTGACTAGCTGCGCTGGTCTTCAAAACCGGTGGACGGCGCTCCGCGTCGTCGGCGGGTTCGATTCCCGTCCGCCTCCGCTACCAGGCCAAACGCAGTCCCGATCGGGTGGCACCGCCGCCCCTGATCTTGCCGTGTGACATCGTGACGTCAATCCCTGCAGGTCTGTCCAGCCGTCTGGCCACCGTAGGCCTGCTGGTCCGTGCACCGCCTTTCGTTCTGGTCCGCGCGCTGACGGTCACCCGCCGGTGGGCGTGCCTGACCCGATCGCCATCGCGAAGATGTGCAAGGCGGTCACACCGTTGCCCGCACCGCTGCTCACCAGGGGCAGCGTTACCGACGCCACGGTTTTGCCCTGGTCAAGCGGCACGGACGCGAAGTAAATGCTCACCGGGTGCTGGACTTGCGTGCTGCTCGAGAAGTTCCAGCTGGACGTGGTGGTGGCGATCTGGTCGCCCGCGACCGGAGCATTGTTATACCAGTCGGCCATGACGAGATTGAACGACTGGGTGCTGCCGTCGGCATAGGTTATGGTGCCTGTCCCGCCCGCTGCGCCGAATCCGCCGGCGCCGAGGAAGCCCAGATCAGTGCCGGACCCGGATAGGTCGATGATCTGTCCGTCGGCGATCACGTTGTCCGGAGCGCCAGCAGTGCTGGGCCAGGTGAAGGTAGTCCCGCCGAAGGTGGCCTGGCCACCGGAGGTCAGCGGGGTCGGCGTGCCGAGGGCAAGCGCCTGCGCGGAGAAGCTGTCGCCGGTGCCGTCGAAGTCGGCCGCGGCCGGGTTGGAGTTATCGCTAATCCCGGCGTTGTCGTAAGCCGCCGCGAGAGACGAGTATGGTGCGCCGGTCGTGGGCGTACCCGATCCGATCGCCATCGCAAAGATGTGCATGGCGGTAGTGCCGCCGCCACCGGAGAGAACGGGCAGCGTGACCGACGCCACTTGCTTTGTTTTGTCCAGTGGCACAGAGGCGAAGTAGACGCTGACCGGGTGAGGCCCGAGGGGATTGTTCTGGAAGTTCCAGCTTGAGGTAGTTGTCAGGACCTGATCGCCTACTGCCGCGCTGTTGGCGTACCAGTCAGCCACGTTCAGGTTGAACGAGGCGCTGCTGCCGTCGGTGTAGTTGACGGTGACGGTGCCGCTGGCGGTTCCATTCTGGCTAGCGGCGAGAACGCCGAGGTCGGTTCCGCTGCCGGAAAGCTCCACGGTCTGGCCCGCGGCAACGACATTGTCGGGAGTGCCCGGCGCAGCGCTGGGCCAGGTAAAGGTCGTCCCGCCGACGGTGACATGCCCCCCCGGCGTAAGCGCTGTCGGCGTGCCCGCGGCCAGCGCTTGGGCGGAGAAGCTGTCGCCGACACCGTCGTAGTCGGCGGCAGGTTCGTTGGCATCGTCACTGATCCCGGTGTTGTTATAGGCAGCGTCGAACGAGGTGGACGGAACCGCTACCGTGGCTGACGCTTCGACCACTCCAGGGCTCGGGCCGCCTGGACCGATCTGCTGGTACGTGATCCTGCCGTCGAGCGTGCTGGTGCCAGCCGGCGCGTTGGGTGGGACGGTAACCCGGAAGCGGACTGTGACGGTCTGATGCGGATCTACCTCGCTGGGGGCGGAGCTCGCCGGGGTGACGGTCCAGCCGCTGGGGGCGTCTAGGGTGAACGCCGTCTGCGGCATGGCGAAGTCGCCATCGTTCGCCAAGATCGCGGAGACTGTAGCGGTCGAGCCTGGGGCGATCGTTGCGGGAGCCTGAATGGTGGCGTAGCGGGCGCCCAGGCTGCGGATGACGGTGAAGCCGCCCCGCAGCGAGAGGTTGGTCAGGGATGAAGAGTCGCCCACGTAAACGCCGAATGGCCCGTCCGGGACCACCCACCCGTTGGCCGTGTCGATCCAGTACGACAGGTCGTGGCCGCTGAGCTTGAAGTGGACGGTGGTCGACTGGCCAGGCTGCAGCGTGACTTTCTGGAAACCCTTGAGCTGGCGCGGCGGTTCGCCCGCTGCGGTCGGCTCGGCCAAGTACAGTTGCGCGACGTCAGACCCGGCCTGCTGCCCGGTGTTCGTGACGGTAGCCGAGACCGTCACCAGCTTGTCGGACTGCCCGTTGCACTCGCATGAGGTCGAGCCGGGATCGGAGCTGTCGTTCTGGACCAGCCCGGGGGTGATGCTCAGCCCGCTGAAGCGGAAGCTGGTGTAAGACAGTCCGTAGCCGAACGGGAACAGCGGCGTCTCATTGTTCGCGTCGTAATAGCGGTAACCGACGTTGATGCCTTCTGAGTACTGCACCTGACCGCCGGTACCGGGGAACGCAGCCGGGCTTGACGCAGGCACCTGGGACAGGTCGGTGGGGAACGTAACGGGCAGGTGGCCGGACGGGTCGACCTGGCCGAAGAGCACCGCTGCGAGCGCGGTGCCGTTGCTTTCACCGGGGTACCAGGCATCGACAACCGAGGCCACCTGGTTCAGCCACGGCATGACCACCGGGGCGCCTGCGTCAATGACCACCACCGTGTGCGGATTGGCCGCTGCAACCGCGGAGATCAGCTCGTTCTGCGCGGACGGCAGGTTGAGGCTGGCGCGGTCGGCTGCCTCGGACTCGGTGTCATCAGAAACGACGACCACAGCGGTCGCGGCCGATTTCGCAGCGGCGACCGCCTGGTTGATCCCGAGTGTCAGATCGGACGGCATGGCCCAGCTCAGGTTGGCCGACGGGCCGCCCCCGCTCAGCGCGAGCGTATAAGTCTGGCCGGCCCGCAGGTCCAGTCCTACGGAGTAGGTGGATACGGGCGGCGTCCCAGGGTTAGCCAGGATCTCCTTCCCGTCCAGGTACAGATTCGTGGCCGTATAGGAGCCAGGGTTCTTGAACGCAAGTACGTAAGTGCCGGTTTCGGGGGCGGTCAGGGTGCCGGTGTAAGTCTGCCCATAGTTGGTCCCCGGGTAGGCCGGGGTCAGATCCGAGCTCGGGATCGGCAACAGCGACGTGTCTGTTGGCAGGCCTTGGACGTATTGCACGCTGGTTCCCGGCCCGGCCGCGGCCTGGATGCCCTGCAGTGGTGTCACGTTGGAGGGTGAGGTGACGTACGCGCTGCCGCCACCGGTGTCCGCCGGCGCGGGTGAAGCCGCCGGGCCGATGACAGCGACGGTGCCGCCACCAGTTGCCGACAGCGGGAGCGTGCCGCCGTTCTTCAGCAGCACCGTACCGGCCTCGGCCACAGCGGTGGAGACGGCCTGATGGGCCGCGGAGGTGACCATAGTGCTCGTCGACCCGGTAGGCGGGTTGTTGAACTCGTTGAACCGGAACATCTCGGTCAGGATCCTGGTCACCATCTCGTCGAGCGTGGCCATGCTGACCTGGCCCGACTGCACCGCGGCCTGCAGGCCGGGCCCGTAGTACTGCGGCGCGGGCATCTCCTGGTCCAGGCCAGCGTCCGCCGACTGCACGGTCGAGTGAGTGGCCTGATAGTCGGCGGTTACGAAGCCAGGGAAGGCCCACCGCTGATCGAGGGTCGTTCTCAGCAAGTACTGGTTCTGGCAGGCGGCCTGGCCGTTGACAGTGCTGTAGGCACACATCACCGAGGACGCCTTGGCCTCCTGGGTTGCCGCCCAGAACGCCGGCAGATATATCTCGTGCAGCGCCCTGGTGCTCACGATGGCGTTGTCAGCCGAGGTGTTGCGGTTCGTCTCCTGGTTGTAGACAGCAAAGTGCTTGACCTGCGCCATCTCGCCCTGGCTCTGCACCCCGTCGATCACCGGCACAGTTATCGCGGCGTTTAGGTACGGGTCCTCGGTGAACGCCTCGAATGACCGTCCCCAGCGCGGGTCGCGATCGATGTTCACGGTCGGCCCCAGGTCGACCATGGCCCCCTTGCCGCGCTCCTCGGCCCCGACAACCTGTCCGTACTGAGTCGCCAGACTTGGGTCGAAGGTTGCAGCCAGGGAGACCGCGGCGGGCATCTGCGTGACTCCAGTCAGGCCGTCGCCCACGCCAACCGGGCCGTCTTCTTCACCTATCGCCGGGATGCACAGGCTCGGAATGGCCGAAATGTAGAACACATATGGCGAGCTGAAGCCGGCCCCCGTGACCATGTTGATCTTGTCAGTGAGCGTCATCTGCGACAGCAGGAGCTGCACCCGCTGACCGACCGAGAGGGACTGGTTGAGCCACGGACACGTCGTAGTCGAGGCTGCCGCGGACGTTCTGGCACCCGAAGCCGGGCTGCCCGGCACGGCCAGTGCGAACGACAGCGCGATGGCCAAAAACCCGGCGACCGCCGCCATCCTGGGGAAATGATGCCTACTGCGCCGACTGCTGGCAGATAAGAGCCGCTTCATCCAAACCCTCCGGGCCACGACAACGGACAACGCCACGTCTGACGGCCGACCACAGTCGCTGCCCGGTGCCGTAACGCGTTCCCTCCCGGCGCCGGCGCGTGCTCGCTCACCCAACCTCCCACGCGCCGCCGCAGCAAAGGAGCGTCCTGCTTCCGCCGCGCTCAATAGTTAAGTCGCGATCCACCCCGATGGCAATAGTGCGCGGCTTCTGTCACAAAGAAGTCTGTTAAGAAACCATTAAGGCGTTAGCAGTCGTGGCCACGATCAGGCAGCCTCGCTACGGGATCCATCGGCGCGCCGGGCCACCTGGGCGGTCAGAATCGGTGCGAGGTGTGGGTGAAGTGCCCCTTGCCGAAGGCGAGCACTTTCGCGGGTGTGACCGAGTAGACCAGAACGTCACCGCCGTCAGGGTGGTGGAAGCGGCCGTCCCGGACCTGGTAGTGCCACCGGCCGTCCCATTTGGCGGACCAGGCTTGAGCGAGCCGGGTCAGCCGCGCATCGTCGGTGACGGGGACGGCGCTGCCCTCGACGACGACGTCGAGTCCTTCGTTCCAGGTGCTGCAGCCCGTGGTGAGGACGACGTGCGGGTTGGCGCGCAGGTTGAGAGCTTTTTGCTCGGCAGGGCCGGTGCAGAAGTGGATGGCGTCATCGAGCCAGACGGCGACCAGCGGGGTGACGTGGGGCCTGCCATCAGGACGGACGGTGCTGATCCAGAACTGCTCGGCGCTTTCGAGCGCTTCGCGGGTCTCACTCCACGGCGTGGCCGTAGCGCCGGGTTCGCTGAACCGGGCGTCGATCTTGGTGGCGGGTTCGCTCATGGTGGGGCCTCCTCCTTCGGATGCTGCCCCGCCTCGTGCCCGGTGGGGCCTGGTCGGTTGAGAAGAGCCGGGGGAGGCGAGCTCAATCACGAGGCAAAGCACTAGCGATCTGCAAGCACTTGGCCACCCTATCGGCGACTGATGGTACGTTGCAAGCAGCTTCTGGGGAAGGAAGATGCCGTGGCTGACTCACCGCGTTCAGGCTGCCCGATCAACGCCGCCGTCGAGTCGTTCGGCGACCGGTGGAGCCTGCTCGTCCTGCGCGACATCATGTTCGGCAACCGCCGGCACTTCCGCGAGCTGCAAGCGGGCTCGCAGGAGGGCATCGCTTCGAACATCCTCGCCGATCGGCTCAAACGGCTCGTCCAGGCGGGGCTGCTCACACGCGACGACGCGGGCCGCGGCCAGCGCGCCACTTATAGCCTCACCGAGCAGGCGATCCAGCTCGTCCCTGTCTTCGCCGAGCTCGGCGCCTGGGGCACCCGGCACCGGCCGACCAGCCGGCCCCTTCGCGTACGAGCCGAACTGCTGGAACACGGCGGCCCGCAGCTGTGGAGCGCCTACATGAACGAACTGCGCGAGACCCACCTCGGCATCCCAAGCCCCGACCGGCAGGAACCCTCGGTGAACGCTCAGCTTGCCCAGGCCTATGCCGACGCCTGCGCGGCGGAGGTAACCGCAGCCTGACCAATCCGAGCGGCGGCCCTGACCATGTCCTGCCGATCAAAGGCGGCTTCAGGCGATAAGCAGGCGAAGGCCGAGATCCGCAGCCTCGAGATCGACGAGGTCGCGGTTGCGTTCGGCCCACCGGCCTGAGACAAGGTCATCGCGGAGTCTGTTCACCGTCCGCTGCTCGGCGTCCGGTCCGACTCTGGCCCAGACTGATACTCCGCGACGGACATTCTCGTCCAGGTATGCCTCGGGCCGGCGCCAGTAGGCCTCGAAGAAGCCGTCCGTGCAGTCCCACGGAATGAGTACCGGCTCCAGACGGGCTCCGATCACGCCGGCCAGCTCGGTCAGCGAAGGTCGGCCGACAAGGAGGTCGGCGACCTCGGGCAAGTAGTCACGAGTCAGCCAGAACCGACGAAGCCATCCGGCGTCACTGGTGTCGTGCGTGAACACCACCACGCGCCGAGCAACGCGGCGCATCTCAAGCAGGCCGGCAATCGGGTCCTGCCAGTGATGCACGGTGGCAAAAGCCATCGCAGCGTCGAAGGACTGGTCCTCGAACGGAAGGCTCTCTGCGGCGGCGGCTATACACGGCGCCGCGTCTGCAGGACGCTGCGCGCGCATGACCGCCGACGGCTCCACCGCGGTGACGTCACGGTCGAGGGGCTCATAAGAGCCGGTGCCAGCCCCGACATTCAGCACGGTCCGGGCATCGCCGAGCGCAGCCCAGACCTGCGCGGCGATCCGCGGCTCGGTGCGCCGCGTCACGGTGTAAGTCGCTCCGATGGTGTCATACAACTGCGTGCTGGCCATCAGACGGCCTTTCTGGCTGCTGGCCGTTCGGCGTCATCGAGACATGACGATCGCCCAGACCATGATGGACACCACGGCCAGCCAGGCTAGGGCCGGCGTCAGCGGGATGAGGCCAGCCGCCGGCGCTTTGGGAACGGCGGGCTGCAGGGGTGTGCGGGCAGTCTCCCGAACGGTCCGACCGGCACGTCGGCGGTGAGCGCCATCAGCTCGTGAAATGCCCGCGACGCCAGCGCCTGGCCGAGACGTTCGTCCAGTTCATCCCTGGTCAGCCTGCCCTCGACAAACGAGATCTGCAGCACGAGGATCGTACGCTCGCGGTCTGCCGATGACGCCCACATGGGCGGGTAGCTCCCGGCCGTCATGCGCTAAACCGGACTCATCGTCTCTGGGCCTCCCGTCAGGGCGGGGAAAGCTCAGCGTACCTGTGGAGCTGCCTGCCAGACGAGCGGCTTGTCAGCGGGGCAGTCTGGCGGCTGCCGCCACGAAGCAGCGGACTACGGGTTCCCAGCCGGAGTCATAGCTCTCGCGCGCGGACAAGCCGTCGGGCCGGCGTTCCCAGCCGGAGTGGATCAGCCGGACCACGGTGCTGCCCGGCTCGCTCTCGGAGAAGGTGACTTCAACGCGGGTGGCTTCGGTCTCGGCGGTACCGGCATGCCAGGTGAAGCGACGCGGTGCGGCGGTTCCCATTCGGTGACCGTTCCCCAGACTGAGGTAGTGCCGTCCGCCAGGGTCTCGAGGATCACGGCGCCCGCTCCCTCGCCGAAGGTGACGCTGACGGCATCCGCGGCGCCGACCGAGTGGGTCACTAGCGGCCACCACTCGTGCATGTGCGCGGTGAACAGTTCGAAGGCGCGCTGCGGGGCCGTGGGGACGGTGACGGATTTGCGAACCGGATCGGCCGAGGTCACGTTGCTAGGCATCGGGGATATCCTCCTGTTCCTGACGCGGTCGCGGGCGGTTACCAGGGCTATCTGCGCGGACAGAGTCGGCGTAGCTGTGGAGGGCTGCCTCCCAGAAGCTATCCAGCCAGGACCGGAGCTCGGTGAGCCCGGCCGGGTCGAGCCGGTAGACGTTGCGGGTGCCGAGCTCCTCGTAACTCACCAGGCCGCTGCGGCGCAGGATTGTCAGGTGCTGGGAGACTGCGGGGCGGCTCACGGGCAGCGCGGCCGCAAGTTCGCCGACCGACGAGGGGCCGGCCCGCAGGCGCTGGATGATACCGCGTCGGGTGCGATCACCGAGCGCGTCCAGAACAGCTTCGTAAGTTCCCACGAACGAATGCATCTGTCAAGCCGCACGGCGCTGGGTCGGGTCGGCACGCCTGGTTCAGTCCGGAGGCGGGGTGAAGGCGGTGCCAGCCTCGGCTTGGAGAAGTTCTGCGATCTGGAGCAGACGCAGGTCGGAGAGGAACGGCCCGATCACCTGTACGCCCACAGGCAGACCCGCCGGGGTGGGCCCAATAGGCAGGGTAACCACGGGGAGCAGGACCGATCCGATGGCGCCGCACCATGCCATCGCGATCAGGTGGGGGACTGCGGTGCCATCGACGTCGACTACCCGCTCGGTGATGGAGCGGTCGGTATCGTGCGGGAACGCCGTGGTCGGCATGACGGGCGCGAGCACGACATCGTAGTCCTCGAACAGCGCTGCCCAGGCTGCGCGCTGGTGCTGCCGGTCGGCGTTCGCGCGTGCCCATGACCGGTACCGGCTGGCCAGCGCTCGTCCCGCGATGAGCATCGGGTCGTCGCCGGGGACCGCCTCGAGATCGGCGAAGGCGGCGAAGTCCTCGTCGGATAGCCCCGCCCCGATGATCGGCAGTACGAGCTCTTGCCAGGACCGCAGGCCGTCGGCGAGCGGCACCGGCAGCGGCACGGCGTCGACCTGAACGCCGACGTCGGCGAGCTGGCCCGCGAACGCCCCCAGGCTGGCGCGGACGTCGCGGGCCACCGGGAGCAGGTCGCTGCCCTCGGCGAACACGGCCGCCACCCGGACGGACGTCACGGAGTCAATCTCGGGCCCCGGATCGAGCTGGAGGTGCCATGCGGCGGCGTCCTCGGGGACCGGGCCTGCCACCACGGTAAGGGCCGTGCGGAGATCTTCGAGGCTGCGCGCGAGCGGGCCGCCGCAGTTGATGTCGGTTTCGACGAGGCTTCCTGGCGACCCGGGAATGTGGCCACGACTGGGCACCACGCCCCACGAGGGCTTCAGCCCGTAGACGCCGTTGTAGTGCGCTGGATTGCGGATCGAGCCGCCGATGTCGCTGCCCAGCTCCAGCGGCGTGAGCCCGGCGGCGACCGCGGCCGCCGCGCCGCCCGACGACCCTCCTGCGGTGCGGGTAAGGTCCCACGGATTGCGAGTGAGCCCGTACACGTCGTTGAACGTCTGGAAGTCACCGGCATACAGCGGCGTGTTGGACTTGCCGAAGATGACGGCGCCCGCTGCTTTCAGTCGGCCGACCGCTAGCGCATCCGCCGCGGGTACGTACTCCTTCAGCTCGGCAGCGCCGGCGGTGGTGACCAGGCCTTCGGTCTCCCACACGTCTTTCACCGTCATGGGCAGCCCGTGCAGCGGCCCGGTGGCCTCGCCGCGGGCTGTTGCCGCGTCGGCCGCGGCGGCGGCGGCCCAGGCCCGGTCTGCATCCAGCGCCACGATGGCGTTGATCTCTGGGTTGCGCTGCTCGACCCTGGCGAGGAGATGGCCGAGCAGCTCTCTGCTGGATAGTTCCCGGTCCCGCATAGCCCGCGTCAGGTCAGTGGCCGTGGCGTAATCGAGATCCATGCCAGGACAGTAGCGGAGATATCTCGCCCCTACCTACGCTCGGATGAGCAGGTAACTCAAGGGAGTAGCGATGACCGTCGAACTCAACCACACCATTGTTCCCGCCCGCGATCCCCAGGCCTCGGCGCAGTTCCTGGCGGGCGTCCTCGGCCTCAAGGTGGACCCGCCGGCCGCGCACTTCACCCCCGTGACGCTGACCAACCGCGTCACCTTGGACTTCGACCAGGCCAGCGACTTCGGCTCGCACCACTACGCGTTCCTGGTCAGCGAGGAGGAGTTCGATGCCGCCTTCGCCCGCATCCAGCAGGGCGGTATCAGCTACTACGCCGACCCCGCATGCCGGCAAGCCGGCCAGATCTACCACAGCAAGGGCGGCCGCCGGGGCGCCTACTTCCGTGACCCGAATGGCCACCTGCTGGAGATCCTCACCCCGGTCGCCTGACCGCCCGCATACCAGGCCTGACACTGGCCTAGCAGCCGCAGACGAGGGTACAAGCCGCTTATCAGCCTCGGCAGGCGCGTTCCCGCATGTGGGTTCGGCCAGCAGGCCTTACGGGGCGTCAAGGGGGATGTTATGAGTACTCAAGCACCAGCCAGCAATGTGGTACTCGTGCACGGCGGCTTCGTGGATGGATCTGGCTGGCAGGGGGTCTACAACATCCTGACCAGAGACGGCTATAACGTCACCGTTGTGCAGAATCCCACGCTGTCGCTGGAAGGCGACGTCGCCGCAACCCGCCGGATCATCGACGAGCAGCCCGGTCCCGTCGTGCTGGTCGGCCACTCCTACGGCGGCGCCGTCATCACGGAGGCAGGCACGCACGACAGGGTCGCTGCCCTGGGCTACATCTGCGCCTTCGCGCCAGACACGGGCGAGTCGGTGAACACGCTCATCGCGGACCCACCTCCGGGGGCACCGGTCCCGCCCATCCTGCCGCCCAAAGACGGCTTCCTGTTCCTGGATCGCGACAAGTTCCACGGGTCGTTCGCTGGCGACCTGCCCGCAGATCAGGCCGCGTTCATGGCTGACTCGCAGGTCCCCTGGGGGGTGGACGCGCTCGCGGGCACAATCAGCGAGCCGGCGTGGCGGACCAAGCCGGCCTGGTACCTCATCACGACACAAGACAAGATGATCCCGCCGGCCGCGCAGCGGGCCATGTCAGAGCGGGCGGGCGCTACGGTCACCGAGGTGGCGGCCAGCCACTCCGTTTACGTCTCGAAGCCGGACGCGGTGGCGAACCTCATCGAGCAGGCCGCTGCTGCCTGACCTGATCCAGGCTCAGGAATAACCACATGCAATGAGCACCCGGCCCTGATTAACGTCAGCCTTGATGATTTATCAGGACCCGCTCGCCTATCTGCTCGGACTCGAAGGCATCGCGCTGCTAGACGCATGGGCCGGAGATCACGACCGCGCGTTCGTCGACACCCGGCTGGCCGAGATCCGCCGGCTGCTGGACGACAACAAGCTGCGGGACGGTGGCGTTGTCGCCGAGAGCGTCAGCACCGTCACCGCCTACCAGCGGCAATCCGCCACCTACGACGCCGAAGCGGGCGGCGGACTTTTCGCTGTCGACGAGCCGGTGGTGGCCGAGTACCTCCGCGGCCGGCTGCCTGGCGTCGCGCTGGACGCCGCATGCGGGACCGGCCGTTTCGCGGCGTTCCTCGCCCGGTACGGGCATCAGGTCATCGGCGTCGACAGCTCACCGGACATGCTCGCCCACGCGCGGCGGCGCGTCCCGGACGGCGAGTTCCACCTCGCCCCGCTGGAGCAGCTGCCGCTGCCCGATCATTGCGTCGACGTCATCGTCTGCGCCCTCGCGCTCGTCCACGTCCCCCGCCTCCAGCCAGTCCTGGCAGAATTCGCCCGCGTACTACGTCCCGGCGGCGAACTGGTCATCTCCGACATACATCACGAGCTCGTCACCCGCGGCTCGGTGATCAAAGCACGCGGTCCGGCAGGTGAGCCGTGCATCGCGGTCACCTACCGGCACCGGCTCGGCGACTACCTCCGGCCAGCTCTGAATCTCGGCTTCCAGGTCAGGCGGTGCGAGGAGCCGGGCACGGCCCAGCCGGCCGGGCCGCTGCCTGAGCCCGCTACCGAAGTCGGCGACTGGCAGGACTGGCCGTGGTCACTGATGGACTACCTGCCGTCGGCGGCAAGCGCCGCCGGCGCCTGCCGGGGACTGGTCATCTGGCACTTCCAGCTCCCCGCGGCCTGAGCCGGTTCCCGCCGATCCGCCTAGCTGGCCGAATGGGCCAGGGGCTGGATGGTGAATCCTAGCTTTTCGAGCACCTTGACGGCGCCGGACTTGCCGCCCTCAAAATCACTGGGCGCAAGCCGCTGGCCGGTGGCGAGCTCATAGGCGGTGCCCAGGATCGCCTTGTGCGGGTAATGGTGCTTGCGCCAGACCAGCTCGTAGCTCCGGCTCTGACCGAAGCCGTGCGCCGAGAAGAACTGGTCCGGGCCCACCCGGTCGTATTCCTCTATCGCATGCAGCACGTCATCACGAGTCACCTGGTCCCAGGCCACCATCTCGCCACCATCCTTCCTGCCAGGCCCGGTTCGGGCCGCTAGTTGCCGTACCTATCGATCAGCTGGCTAGTGATCGCGTCAAGGTCATTGCCTAGGTAGTCCGGCTGCGGGCCAACGTCAAGCGGCGCGTTGCCCTCGCGGCGGATCAGCCCGGCCTGCCAGCCGGCCGCCGCCGCGCCGATCGTGTCCCAGACGTGGCACGCGACCAGGCAGACGTCGCCGGGATCGAGTTGCACCGCCGCGGCCACCGAGTGGTAGGCCTGTGGCGCCGGCTTATGCCGCCGCACGGTCTCATCGACGCTGAAGCGCCGTTCGAACAGGTCGGGCAGGCCGGCGTGCTCTAGCTGCCGCCCGGAAATCTCCAGCGTGTTGTCGGTCAGGGTGAACAGCCGGAAGCCATGGTCACGGAGCCGGCGCAGCGCCGCGGGGACTTCGGGATGCGGCGGCATCGTGGCGAACCGGTTCGTGAGCTCGGCACCATCGGCAGCAGTGATCGCGACGCTGCGGGTGGCGGCCAGCATCCGTAGCACCCCGGCGCCGATGTCGGTGAACGGCACGTACACGTCGTTGAGCGTCAGCGCCTCAGAGTAGGTGATCAGGTTGGCGAACCACAGCCGCATCACCGTCGGGTCGCCGAAAATCCGGTCAAAGGTGGGTAGCAGCGCGTCCAGGTTCAGGAGAGTCTCGTTGACGTCGAAGACCACGACCGGTCGTTCGGGCATAACGGGCCTTTCCTAATAACCGAAACAAGTCGGGCACACAGCCGCAGCCCTGCGCCCGAACCACTACCCGCCTTGCCCGGTCAGCGAACCGCTCGAACACGCTCTGCGCTGTGCACCTGTCACGTGCTTGTGCTTCATCGCAACAGGAACACTCAGGTGCTGCTCTTGCCATCGCGGGCGCTGAAGGCCGCGGTCGCTGCGGTCCACAGGGTGTAAGGGTTGCCGCGGTCGCCGTGGGCGGCCAGCATCCTCCCGACGAGCTCCTCCCGCGACGAGCTGGCCCGCTCGGCTTCGTCGAAGTCGATGATGTACTGCCTGCTGCCAGTGATGAGCTCGGCGAGGTCGTCGTCGGGTGCGCCCGGCGCCTTATGGCCGGCCACGACGATCCGCGGAGCCAAGGCCTCGATCTTGCCGATCGTGTCTATCCAGGCGAGCCGGGCATCGTGGTTGGTCAGGGCCAGCCACACATGGATCCGGTTGTAGCAGACGTCGCCGCCGACGACCGCGTGCAGTTCGGGCACGTGCACGACGCTTGACGGTTCTGTGTCGCTCTGGCCGACGCTGACCAGGCGGAGCTCATGGCCCTCGAGGTCGATCACGTTACCGTCGATCGCCTCGGGCAGGACCGGCTGCGCCGGAATCTGGCCGGGGAACAGACTGCCCCAGAATTCGAGGTAACCCGGCGTGACCTGGCTCTGGATGGCAGGCATCACCTCGGGCAGGGCGACAGCCCTGGCCTCGGGGAACGCGGCCAGGAGGGTATTGAGCCCGAACATGTGGTCGCCGTGACCGTGAGTGATGTAGACCGTCGTTAGTTTCTTGCCTTTCGCGCTGATCCACTCGGCCACCTCCCTCGCTTCGTCGAAGGTAATCAGGGCGTCGATCAGCACCGCGTCACGCCCGCCGCTGACCAGCGAGACAGAGCTCGCCGGCCACGTCGCCTGCCCGTCGCGCATGACAGCCGGGTCGCCGGGTATCGGCTTATAGTCGCTGACGTACACATCGAGGGTGAGTTCACCTGACATCGGAATCGCTCCTCTGTAGCTGTGTGCGCCGTCACTTGCGCGACCGCGGCCCTTCCCGGATGAGACTTCGAGAAACCCTGGCCAATCGGTCGCAGGCATCCGCGAGTTGCCCGTCACGGTAACCTTCCAGCGGAGCTGTAACAGCGGATGCGTCCCTCATGCCAAGGAGTAGCCCCAGCAATGGCAGCAAGCGCAGTGACAGCAGACGGCCGCGCCCTCATGCTGCCGGACGGTCATCAGATGCCCATGCTCGGTCTTGGCGTCTGGCAGGTTCCCGACGGGCCGGAATGCGTGAATGCTGTCCGGTGGGCGCTCGAGCTCGGATACCGGCATATCGACACGGCCCAGGCCTACGGCAACGAAGCGAGTGTCGGACGGGCGCTGCGCGACAGCGGCCTGGCGCGTGACCAAGTGTTCGTCACCACCAAGTTCTACCCGGGCGACAAAGACCCGGTCGCCGAGGCTGAGGCAAGTCTGCGGCGGCTCGGCGTGGATTATCTAGACCTCTACCTCATCCACTGGCCGCAGGGCGGACCGACGTGGGCGTGGCCGGGTATGGAACGGGCTCGTGAGCTAGGCTTCGCCCGCTCGATCGGAGTCTCCAACTTCGGCGTTGGCGAGCTAGCCGAGGTCATGGCGGCAGGGACGATCCCGCCGACGGTTAACCAGGTGAATTTCAGCTCAATGCAGTACCGGCGCGGGCTGCTCGATGCTTGCCGACAGCGGGACATCGCGCTCGAGGCCTACAGCCCGCTCGGAACCGGCCGGAACCTGCCCAACCAGACGGTGCGCCGCGTAGCACAGCGCGTGAGTCGGACGCCCGCCCAGGTGTTGCTGCGGTGGTGTCTTCAGCACGATGTTCCGGTCATCCCCAAATCGACCCACCGAGAGCGAATCGGCGAGAACGCTCAGATCTTCGACTTCGTCTTGTCCACCGCGGACATGGCGGAGCTCGATGCGCTCGACGAGACTGGTGGCACTGACCGGGCCCTGGAACACACCTGGTGGTGAGGATCGTCGTCAGCCCGAGCCGTCGGCCAGGACCTGCGCCAGCGCGTGGGAGCACTGCCGGACCATACTCGGGCTGGTGTCCCAGTAGTAGTTGATGCCCGCTACCGCCTGCAGCGCCCAGCCGCGGCCCCGGAGCCAGGACGCCTCGTCCGCGCGGAGTTCGGCTCGGAACCGCTGCCTGCTTTTTCCGGTGAACATGTGCCATGCAGGCTGCAGGTCGCAGGCCGGGTCGCCGACGTTCAGGCCGCCGAAGTCGATAACCGCCGATAGCCGGCCGTCGACAACGAGCAAGTTCCCTGGCAGCAGATCGCCATGTACCCAGACATCCGGCCGATCCCATTTTGGGGCGCTGAGCGACTCGCCCCACGATCGCAGGACGGCATCGCCGTCGATGCGGTTGCCCAGTTGCGCCACCGACCGGCGAACCATCTCGTCAGCTTCGGCGAGCGGGCCGCCTCGGGCGTGCGGCAGCCGCGGGTGCGCTCCGGTGATGTCAACACTGCGCAGCGCCGTGATGAAGGCGGCCAGATCGATGGCAGCCTGATCCAGGTCGGCGATGGTGCCGTTGGCATCCGAGCCGGGCAGCCACTCATACACCGCCCAGTCGAAGGGGTATCCCTCAGCTGGATGCCCCATCGCCACTTGCACCGGCACGGCCAGCGGAAGGCGAGCCGCCAGGATTGGCAGCCATTCGGCTTCCAGTTTCACCTGATCGACGGCCCAGCCAGGGTGGCGGGGCAACCTGGCTGCCAGCTGATCGCCCAGTCGGTAGATGTAGTTATCTGTGCCGAACGACTTCACGCGGCTGATCGGCAGGTCCATCCATTGCGGGAACTGCCCGGCGAGTAGCTTGCGTATGAGCGCGACGTCCATCTCGATCTCATCGGCATGCATCCTGGCGTCGCTCACCAGTCCTGCGCAGTCCTTAAGAACTTGCTCATGCGGACACAAACTGCTGGCCGCCGTCGATGTCGTACGTCGCGCCGGTGAGCGCAGTGTTGCTCATAATGTGTACCGCGAGCGCGGCCACGTCGGCGGGCTCGACGACGCGGCCGATGGGCAGCGTCGTGCGCAACTCAGCGCGGCGTTCCTCGAGTCGATCTCCGAGCAGTGACGCCGACAACGCCGTGTCCACGAAGCCGGCGGCGATGAGGTTGACGCGAACCGGCGCGAGCTCGAGCGCCAGGGCCGCCGTGAACGGCGCCAGCACGGCGGTCGCGGCAGCGGAGATCCCGGCGCCGGGGCTGACGCGCCCGGCGCCGGTGCCGCCCATGAGCAGCAGCGTCCCGCCCGCCCTCATCTTGCCTGCGGCGCTGCGCGCGACCTCGAGCACCAGCACCGCACGGTCGCTGAGCGCCTGGCTCACCTGGTCTGGGTCCATCTCGAGCAGCGGTCCGTAGCGCGGGCCGCCGGCTGTGATCATCACATGGTCGATCGGTGCTGGCAGGTCCTTGAAGAACCGCTGCAGCGAAGCCGTGTCGTTCGCGTCGAAGGCCGCGGTGCTGTGTGCGCCAACTTCCACCGCCGCTTGCTCGAGCCGGCCCGGATCCCGGCCGGTGAGGATGACATCAGCACCTTCCGCCCGGGCACGTCGAGCTGTCTCGAGCCCGATGCCTGCGCTGCCGCCGATCGCGACGACAGTCTGGCCAGCCAGCTCCGGCTCGGGCCGGGCGGATACCGAAGTGGTTGCGCTGGTCATGATGTCTCCTCACGTGGGCAGGCTGGCCATCTGCGCGGCCATCGGTGCGGCTGGCCGGGGCATGTCCGCGATCTGCATGCGGAGTGTGTTGAGTGCGGCGCCGTAGATCCCCGAGAAGCTGGGGAAGGGCTGGATCGTGTCGCTGAGCACTTCGAGCGGGATGCGCGCGCGGATGGCGAGCGTCGCCTGCTGCAGCCATTCGCCGGCTTCGGGCCCGAGGGCGTAGGCGCCGGTGAGCCGTTCGCCGTCGGACAGCAGCGTGAGGAACCCGCCGGACTCGGCGTATGCGTGCGTGTAGGTGGCGGTCTTCGGCACGTCTGACAGGGGCGCGGTGGCGCTGTACTGCGCTTCGGCCGCGCCGACGGCCGCTGCCTGCGGATCGGTGTAGGTGACGCGGGGGACGGCTTCGTAGTTCGCCGGCCGCGCATCGCCGGCGATGTTGGCGGCGACCACGTCGCCCTCGTATTCGCCGACGTGGGTCAGCGGCCAGATGCCGTTGACGTCGCCGATCGCCCAGAGCCGCTCGCCGGCGCGCAGGTACGCGTCAACCCGGATGCCGTGGGGGTCGGCCGTCACGCCGACCGTCTCCAGGCCGATCCCCTCGACGCGGGGCCGCCGGCCGGTGGCCACGAGCAGCCGGTCGCCGCGCAGTTCCGTGCCGTCGCCGAAGTCCAGGACGTACTCGTCGCCGTCGCGGCGGGCGGCGCTGGCATGCATCCCGAGCACCAGCTCGATTCCGTCCCGGCGCAGGGCCTCCGCAAGCGCCTGGCCCAGCGGCTCCGGCTCGCGGGGCACCACCCGGTTCGCGCCCTCGACGATCACCGCCTCGCCGCCGAGACGGCGGACGACCTGCGCAAGCTCGACTCCTGCCGACCCGCCGCCCAGGACGAGCAGGCGCCGCGGGATGACCTTCATGCTCGTCGCCTCGCGTGTGCCCCAGACCCCCTCAAGCTCGCGGAGTCCGGCGACCGGCGGCACGACCGGGTCGGAGCCGGTCGCCACGACGACGTGCGCCGCGGTATGGCGGACCCCGTCGACCTCGACCACGCCGGGACCGGCCAGCCGGCCGCTCCCGCGGAGCAGGTCGATGCCGCGGCTCGCCAGCCAGCGCTCCTGGCCGGCATCGGAATAGTTCGACACCATGAAGTCCCGCCAGGCCAGTGCGGCCTGAACGTCGACCTGCGCGCTAGCCGCTGCCTCGCGCGCGCCGTGCACCGCCTCACCCGGCCGCAGCAGCGACTTCGACGGAATGCACGCCCAGTACGAGCACTCGCCCCCGACCCGCTCCCGCTCCACGACGGCGACCCGCAGCCCCCGTGCCGCCAGCGCCCCAGCGCAATGCTCACCCGGCGCACCGCCCCCCAAGACGATCACGTCATAATCACTGGCCGGGCTCATCATTACCTCCCTAGATTGCTGGTGACACGGCGCGCTGGCGGCAAGTGCCGAGCTCAAACGACGACGTGCTTGACCTCCGCCATGTACCGCCCGGCGGCCGCGGAGGCCTCGGCGGGGGTACTCCCGAGCTGGCGAGCGCCCATATAGGCCGCATACCAGTCCCACCAGTTGTGCGGCGGGGCCACCTTCTCGAACGAGCCGTGATGCTCGGACGTCTCGTGCAGGAGCTCGGCCAGGGCCGCATCGTCCGTCGGCCACACCCGGCCAGGGAGCCGCGCCGTGATCTCCTGCAACAGCCAGCTGTTGCCGTCAGGATCGGAGAAACTCGCAAAGTTGCGGTACGAACCGCGCTCCGGGTCGGGACCGGGCACGTGCCGGTGGACGTTCAGGCCCGCGCCGTGCCAGATGTCGCTGACGTCCGCGCCGTGGCTGATCAGCTCGTCCCGGGCCGCGCCGAGGTCTGCCACGATCAGGTACAGGTGCTCCACTGAGCCAGGTGCCATCGTTGTCACACCAGTGCCGAACTGGATCGACGCGGGCGAGTTCGGCGGCGTGAACTGCACTATCCGGTAGTCCTCGGCCACGGAGATGTCAGCGTCCAGGCGCCACCCCAGGCCCTGGTAGAAGGCCTTCGCGCGCTCGACGTCCGCCACCGGCAGCACCGCGACCTCGAACTTCGCATCCATGATGTCGACCCCTCTCCCCGCGATATCCGTCACGCGACCGGCGCAGCCCGACCGGGACTGCAATCCCTCTTCTGTCGGACAAAGGCGCGAGGAGCCGGCTCGCGAACATGATTCCCGTACGAGCCGGGAGATAACCAGCGGCGCTAGGCGCTAGCTGAGCACCGCGCGCTAGCTGAGCACCGCGCGCTAGCTGCGCACCGCTCGTGTCTTCGCGTGCACGGTGGTTCGGTGTGCTAGCTGAGCGGTTCCGGCGGCGGGAACTGACCCGTCGTGGTGTCCGGGTACGGCGCCGGCGGAAAGAGGTCGCCCGGCGCGCCCGGTCCGCCGGTAATGGTGGCTGGATCAGCCCCGCTCCCGAACCCCGTGCTGGTGGGGTACTGGCTCAGGTCAGGCTGACTCGCTCCCCCCGCCGGCGGGTAAGAGCGCGGGTAAGACTGCGCCGCCTGCGCAGCTGGCTCCGACGGGAAGTCGCCGTAGTAGCCGTCGGCGTCGCTGGCCCCGGCGACGTCGCTGGCCGCCACCATCGAAAACCTGCCCATGGCGATGCCGCCGACGATGATGATCAGCACGCCGAGCCCGATGAACAGGGAGATCGTCTCGAGGTAGGGCCGCAGCGCGAGCGGCTGCGCGCCTGAGGTAGCCGTCACGATCGGGCTGCCAGCGCTGATCGCCTTCTTCAGCACGTACGTGACAACGCCGCCGCCGGCCACGAACCAGGCGCCTCCGAGCGTGGCGAGCAGGCCGCCAGCGATCCCGAGCGCCCGATTGCGGGTAACCGCCACTAGTAGGCCACCGAGCAGAGCGGCCGCGCCGGGAATGAGGGAGAAGTCGAGGCGACCGGAGTCATAGTGCCAGGTCGCGTCCGGCGTGAAGCCGAAGTGGAAATACGGGCCGACAAGCGGCCCGAGGCTGCCCCAGAGGCCGAGCAGGATCAGCAGTACTCCACAGATACCGCCACGACTGCGCGGAATCTGGCCTTGACGGTTCATGTCTGCTCACTCTCTCCGTAATCGGCTCCTTAAAGACTTGCACATGCACTCCGCTCGACGGCGGGTTCCTTCGGCAAAGGGCTGGTAAATCGGGAGGAAGAGCTGTACAGAGCCTGCCGCCAGTTACCTCCCGGCCGGTATGGTCGCGCTCGTGGACGTCCGCCGGCTTACCCCTCGCACGGACGCCGTCCTAGCCGACCCCCGGCTGGTCGCGGCCGAGCAGCGGCTGGGCCGCGCCATCGTGCTCTCGGCGGTGCGGCGGGCGCAGGACCTGGCGCGCGCCGGCGAGATCGACCCGGTCGCCGTGGCTGACACGGCCGCAGCCAGCCTGCCGCCCCTGGCCGCCACGCTGACGCCGGTAATCAACGCCACCGGGGTCTTGCTGCATACCAATCTCGGCCGTGCGCCGCTGTCGGCGGCGGCGCGCGCTGCTATCCAGGCGGCCGCGGGCAGCACCGATGTGGAGTTCGACCTGGCCTCCGGGCAACGCGGCAGGCGCGGCCGGGGCATGCTCGCCGCGCTGGCGGCCGCCGTGCCCGCTGCCGAGGCTGTGCACGTCGTCAACAACAACGCGGCTGCGCTGGTGCTCACGGCGACCGCGCTTGCCGCGGGCCGGGAGATCATCGTCAGCCGCGGCGAGCTGATTGAGATCGGCGACGGGTTCCGGCTGCCTGACCTGCTTGAGTCGACCGGTGCGGCCATCCGTGAGGTAGGGACGACCAACCGTACGACGGCGGCGGACTACGCGGCCGCTGTCGGGCCGCGGACGGCGTTCGTGCTCAAGGTGCATCCGTCCAACTACCGGGTGGAGGGCTTCACCGCGAGCGCCTCGGTCGCGGAGCTGGCGGGCCTCAGCGTGCCGGTCGTCGGTGACATCGGCTCGGGCCTGCTCGTCCCGCATCCGCTGCTGCCAGCCGAGCCGGACGCCAGTTCGTGGCTGGCCGCCGGCGCCGCGCTGGTGACCGCGAGCGGCGACAAGCTGCTCGGCGGTCCGCAGGCGGGGCTGCTGCTCGGGCAGGCCGACCTGGTCGCCAGGCTGGCGCGGCACCCACTGGCCAGGGCGCTTCGGGTGGACAAGCTGACGGTCGCGGCGCTGGAGGCGACGCTTACCGGCCCAAGGCCGCCCGTCGCAGAGCAGCTGACGGTCGATCCGGACATGCTCGCCGAGCGGGCCGGCCGGATCTGCGCGGCGCTGGCCAGCCTGCAAATCGCGGCCAGGGTCGAGCAGACCGTGGCGGCGGTTGGCGGCGGCGGCGCGCCCGGTGTGACCCTGCCAAGCGCGGCCGTGAGCCTCCCGACATCACTCGCCGAAGCGCTCCGGGCCGGGACGGCCGTGCGCCGCGGCACCATGCCGGCCGTGGTCGGCCGGACCGAGGACGGGCGCCTGCTGCTCGACCTTCGGGCCGTGGCTGCGGCCGACGACGAGTTGCTCGTCGCGGCCGTCGCGGCCGCTGCGTCAGAGCATGGATAAGCCAGGGTGACCGCCATGCACGTCGTAGTCACCGCCGGTCACGTCGATCACGGGAAGTCGGCGCTGATCCGCGCGCTCACCGGCATGGAACCGGACCGGTGGGCCGAGGAACGGCGCCGGGGCATGACGATCGACCTCGGCTTCGCCTGGCTCACGCTGCCGTCCGGCGATCAGCTGGCCTTCGTCGATGTGCCTGGTCATGAACGCTTCGTGACCAACATGCTGGCCGGTGCCGGCCCGGTGCCTGCGGTGCTGTTCGTGGTCGCCGCGGACGAAGGCTGGATGCCGCAATCGGCCGAGCACCTCGCCGTCGTCAGCGCGCTCGGCATCAAGCGCGGGCTCCTGGCGGTGACCAAGAGCGACCTGGCCGATCCGGCCACGGCGATGGCGGAAGCGCGGGCGCGGATTGCCGAGACCTGCCTCGGCGAGATCCCCTCGGTCGCCGTCAGCTCAGTCACCGGTGCGGGCCTGCCGGACTTGATCAGCGGGCTCGCCGAGCTTGGCCAGGACCTGCCCGAATCTGATCCGAGCGCGCCCGTGCGGATCTGGATTGACCGCGCTTTCAGCATGACCGGCAGCGGCACGGTCGTTACTGGCACGCTCCCGGCCGGGACCGTGCACCGTGATGACGAACTGGTGCTGACGCCGTCTATGCGGCCGGTCCGGATCCGGGACCTGCAGTCGCTTGGGGAGACCGCGCAGGCCGTATCGGGCACCGCGCGCATTGCGCTGAACCTGCGCGGCGTCGGCAAGGACGTCCTGCACCGGGGCATGGCCTTGGTGCAGGCCGGCCGGTGGACGCTGTCCGACCTGATCGACGTCCGCATTACCGTGGCCAGCGCGCCGAGCGGGCCGGCTGGCCACGGCATCGCCAGCGCGGGTAGTCTCGGCGACCCGGTCGGCCGGGGGGCGCTGAGGTGGCTCGGAACGGACCACCCCGCCGACGCGACCGGACTCAGTGAGCTGGCGCGCGCGATCACGCTGCACGTCGGTTCGGCGCGCGTGCTCGCCAGGGTGCGCCCGCTCGGTCCCGGCATCGCCCGGCTGAGCCTCGCCGACCCGCTGCCGCTGCACGTGGGCGACCGGGTACTGCTGCGCGATCCCGGTAGCCGCCGCAGCGGCAGCTGGCCTTCGCTGGCAGGCGCCGTGGTACTCGACGTCATGCCGCCGCCGCTGCTGCGCCGGGGCGCAGCGGCCGCCACGGCACGCCAGCTTGGCGCCTGGCCCGATGTGCCGAGTGCCGCCAACCTGCTGGCCCGGCACGGGCTCATGCGCGCCAGCGCGCTGCTCGCGATGGGCATCCGCGAATATCCGCGCCCGGTCTCCGGCGAGTGGCTCGCCGACCCCGACCACTGGCGCGCGCTCAGCCACCAGCTCGGCGAGGTGCTCGCCAGCCACGCGGCGGCCGAGCCATTGTCCGCCGGGCTGCCGATAGAGGCCGCTCGCGCCGCGCTGGGCCTGCCAGACCGGCGGCTGGTCATGGTGCTGGCAAAGCCGCCGTTCCAGGTGTCGTCTGGTGCTCTGCAGATCATGAAGCCGGACGGGCAGGCGGCCGGCCCGGAGCTGCCCGAGCCGGTGCTGGCTGCCGTGCGGGTGCTGCGCGCGGATCTGGCGGCTGCTCCCTTTGCCTCGCCCGATGCCGACAGGCTGCGCAAGCTGGGACTTGACGCCCGCGGAATCGCCGCCGCCGTCCGGGCGGGCGAGCTGATGCGGATCAGTGAGCAGGTCGTGCTCGCGCCAGGCGCAGATGTGGCGGCCGCGGCTGTACTGGCCAAGCTTGTGCAGCCGTTCACCGCAGCGCAAGCGCGCCAGGCCCTCGACACGACCAGGCGGACCGCCATCCCGCTGCTGGAATACCTGGACGCTGCCGGAGTGACCGAGCGGCTGGCCGACGACCGCCGGATCCTGCGCGGCGCGCCAGAGCCCGCGGAATCGCTAGTGCGCGGCGAAGCGCGTAGCTGACCAGGTACGCGCCTCGACCGGCGGCAGGCCTGCGGCTATCCACCGGGACAGCACTGCCGCGGTAACGGGCGCGTTGAGTATGCCCGTACGGAAGTGCCCAGAGGTGAGCCAGGCGTTGTCCAGACCGGGCACCATGTCGATCACCGGGCGGCGGTCGGGGTGGCGCGGCCGGAAGCAGCACCACTGGTAGGCCACGCCGACTCCGCGCAGGCTGGGCAGCACGGCAGCCAGCCCATCGACGATCCCGTCGATCACGTCAGGCTGCACCGCCGGGCTCTCGTCGCCGAGGTCGAAGGTGCCGCCGGCCAGCAGCTGGCCGTCCTCGATCTGAGTGGCCAGCGGCGCCACGATGCCCGGCAGCTTGATGTCGGTCTGCCGGGTCACCAGTAGATGTCCTTTGACCCGGTCGGACGGGATGTGCAAGGGGAGTCCGTCGAGCACCGGCGGGCGCCCGGTAGCGAACACCACCGCGCCCGGGCTGATGTCGCCGGCCGACGTGCCGACGCTCACGATCCGGTCACCCCGGATCTCGACCGACGTCGCAGCCACGCCAGTGGCCACCGCCGGTAGCCCGGCCGCGAGCCGGGCTACCGCGCGCAGCGGGTTCACCCGCGCCTGGCGGTGGATGAGCGCACCTTCCATCGGTCGGGCGAGGCCGGGGATGAGCTCGGCTACCTGGCCCGGGTTCAGCCACTCAACGGCGCGCGGCTGGTGGGCGGCGTAGCCGCCGTCATGCGGCGCGAGCCCAAGCCAGTCCAGTTCGATGAGGCCGACCCCGCCGGGCACCGACTGCTCGAGGTCACGCCACCGCTCGAGGCCTGCGCGCTCCAGGTCGACGAAGGGCTCGGGGTCGCTCCACTGATGCGGCTCGGGGATCAGCAGGCCGGTCGCGCCGCCGGTGGCACCCGCGCCTAGCCTGCCGGTCTCGATCAGGAGCACGTCGCCCAGATCCGCTTCCGCGCACGCAGCGGCGATGTTGACCCCCAGGATGCCGCCGCCGATGACCAGCACATCCGGGCGGGCGTGCCGAACGCCGTCGTCAGCCCTGCCGAGCACGGATCGCTCCGCGGCGGTGAGCTGATCACGCCAGATGGCGCCGTTCACGGTCATGAAACCCATCCTGGATGGTCCGGCAACGTGGGCTGGGCTGCCCTCGGTGTCTGCGGGCAGCCCAACCGTAGCGCGGAACGCTGGCCGAGCCGAAACGTGCAGGCAAGGTGGCGTTCGCTGACCGAGTATTCCTGTCAACACAAGGCCGAGCCGCCAGCCCTGACCAGCCTCTGAGCAGGGGATTTACCTCCCCGTGCTCCGAGTCGGTAGACAAGAGAGCAACCCTTCAAGGGGGTCAGGGAAGGGCATGGCATGGCAGCATTCAGAGAGCGTCAGGGCAAGGACGGCAGCACCCGGTACACGGTCACGTGGCGGGACCAGCAGGGCCGGCAGCGTGGGAAGACGACGGGCTCCAAGCGCGAGGCCGGCGAGATAAAGAAGCAGGCAGAGAACTACCCCGGCCTCGGCAAGACTGACTTCCCTGCTGACAGCTACATCACCGGCGACACCGGGAAGCCAGCCAGGCCACGCCAGGACCGCCTCGGGAACGTCACGGTGACGGGCTACGCGGAGCATTTCCTGGCCACTACCGCAGCCGTCGCCGTGGGACGCCCTCAGACGAGACGAGGACGCACTACCGTCAGTGGACTAACAGGTACCTGTCACCCGTCTTCCCAGAGCCGATGTCTGGCGTCACGGTTCCAGACGTGCGCAGGTTCCTCGGCCAGATGGAAGACGACGGCAAACAGGCGCGGCTCGGCCCACTTTCGCTCGGATTGCTGCTAGGCGCGGTCACGCACCTTTGCCTGGCCGGCTCGTACTGCCGCTAGCTTGCGGGCCTTCGACAGGCGCTTCGGTTGATGCCCAGCTTCGGCAACATCTGCGGTCAACAGTGCGGAGCAGGGCTCATTGCAGCTGCGGCCTAGGAGCCAGTACCGTCCTGCTCATGGACGACCAAGCCCTAGCTGCGGGCATCCTCGGGGCAGCTATCGGCGCGGCAGTCTGCTACGGGCTGGTCAGGCGCGACTGGCTGGGGGCTAGTGGTCTGGCGGCAATCGGCGCAGCAGCCCTGCTAAGCACTATCACCGAGGGCAACCGTTCGCACGCCGAGCACTCGGTCGTCTTCGCTGTGACCATGGCTCTACTGCTGTACTTCGGTGTCACTGCCGTCGTTCGTCGGCGGCGATTCCCGAAGCGCCCTGCTTCACGGGACTAGGACCGGGTCGCTGGGTCAGTCAGCGTTGGCCGGGGCTGGCACAACGACGGCTCCTAGGGCTTCACAGGCGCTGGGTCAATCTCTGCCGCGACAGCCTCAGCCACAGTCGGCTTAGCGCTACGCCGGCGCCTGGGAGCTTCCTGGGCAGGCTCAGCCAGCGACGGTGGTAGCTTCACGGACGCTATAGATGTTCCGTTCAATGACCGTCGTGACCCTCGCAGCAGGAAGGACTTGGAGTCCACCGTGCATGCGCGGGTCGGTGAGGACCCGCTGGCCTACGTCGGCGCTGCACGTGTCGGCGGCTACAGCAGCCAGGTCAGCCCATACACGAATGCTCGTGGTCGTGATGTTGGCGGTCCAGATGGGCAGGACAACACTCCCGGCACCGGCTTGGCTGGCCGCACATGCATGTGTCGCAGTGACCTCGCGGACCTGGCTGCCGGTCGCGCTGGGGTACTTCTGACTGACGCGCTCGGGACGGTCGGGACGGTCGACACGGGTCGGGACGGTCCCACACCAATCGCGCCGACAGGGATGCGGCCTATCGCGAGCAGAAACCTCAATGTCCTTGCTGCGCCACTTGAATTGGTGCTTCGTTATCGAGCCACATCGGCGGGAAAATCCAGAATCCCCGGCGGGCGCGACCCCAGGCCAACGTGCGCCCGAGCATGAACAATCCGGCTATCACGCAGTAGATGGCCACCATGCCACCAGCCATCGCAGCCCAGCCGCCCTCGTTCATGGTGTGTGCTCGCGCATGTTGCAGCGCTGCCCGAACGAACAACGCGACCGGAACCGCATAGCCCAGCGCGAACAAGGCGTAGAGCCAGCGCGGCCTGCGTCGCACAGAGGTGGTGGCGACTTTCGTTGCCGCCAGAAAGGCAAGGACCGACCCGGCAGCGCACATCAGCACGACAAGCGTGCTGACGAGGTAGTACAGGACGCTTGCGTGCTCCTGCCTGCCGTTGCCGTACACAGCCAACGCCACCACCATCGGCACGCCAGGGAAGACAACCCCAAGGGCTCGCCCACGCCCTCTGCGCCTGCTGGCCCGCCGCAGGGCTCGGTTCAGCTCAGGTGGCGCGGCGTGGGAAGGCACGGGGCATCTTACAGCGGCAGCCCTCACTTCCCAGGACAGTTTATGAGTCTGCCTACGTGCTCTCTGTGCGGGGCGAGGTCGCTTATCACCTGATGCTGGCCGCGCACGCAACGCGAGCTCCCTGGCCGGTCACTGTGCTAGTCGCGTGCTTGCCGCTCGTGACGCTGCACTTTGGGGCCGCGCTCACTCACCTGCTGCGCTCTGCCGACGCGGTCAGCGAGCCGGACGCGACACCGACTGTCGAGACTGCCCGTACGCCCCGCGCTGCCGCGCCGGTCAACTTGCAGCGTGACCAGGCGAAACTCAAGGTTGCAGGTAGGTGTGGTTGACAGGCGCGATGACGAGTCGTGGACAAAGAGCCTGTCTGCCGAAACGTGCAGGCAACGTGGCGTTCGCTGACCGGAAACGGGCCTGCGGCAGCCTGGGAGCCATGGGTATCCATCCTGAGCAGCAGATAAGCCGCAGGATCGCGCTGATAGCGCACGACAACAAGAAGAGTGACCTGGCCGAGTGGGCCCGGTTCAACCGCGCTCTGCTCGCCCAGCATGAGCTATGCGCCACGGGGACCACCGGCCAGCTGCTCGGCAGCGAGCTCGGCATGCCGGTCACCTGCCTACGCAGCGGGCCGCTGGGCGGAGATCAGCAGATCGGCGCCAGGATCGCCGAGGGCGACGTCGATATGCTCATCTTCTTCTGGGATCCGCTGGAGCCCCATCCGCACGACCCTGACGTCAAGGCGCTGCTACGGCTCGCCGTGGCGTGGAACATCCCGGTCGCGTGCAACCGCGCTAGCGCCGATTACATGATCTCGTCCCCGCTGTTCGGGCGGCGATATGACCGGCTCCAGCCGGACTTCGCCGACTATGCGAGCAGGGGCTGGGCCGCGATCGCGGGATCGGCCGACCAGGTCGCCTGAATCGAGCTGCCTTCTCGGGGAAGTATCTGCCGGCCATCGTTGCTGCACCTCAGTAGGGCGCCACCGTGCGCCCGCGGGATTGTGGCCATAGGCTTAGTAACCATTGCCGCAGATCGCGCGCAATGCGTGCCCGATGGCCCGGCCGGAGGAGGTGGCGTAGTGCTCACTGACTCCTATGGGCGCACAGCTACTGACCTTCGCGTCTCTCTGACCGATCGATGCAACCTGCGCTGCTCCTACTGCATGCCAGCGGAGGGACTGGACTGGTTGCCCAAGCCAGAGCTGCTGACCGATGACGAGCTCGTCCGGCTGCTCGGCCTTGCCGTCACCAGGCTGGGCATCACCGAAGTGCGGTTTACTGGCGGCGAGCCGTTGCTGCGCCGCGGCCTTCCCGGCATCGTCGAGCGGCTCGCGGCCATTCGGCCACGACCGGAAATGTCGCTGACCACGAACGGGATCGGGCTGGACCGGCTTGCGGGCCCGCTGCGGGCAGCCGGCCTGGACCGGATCAACGTGTCGCTGGACACAGTGTCGGCAGCCACTTTCGTGCAGCTCGCCAAGCGGGACCGGCTCGCTGACGTGCTGGCCGGCCTTGCCGCCGCGGCGGCGGTCGGGCTGGCACCGATCAAGGTCAACGCGGTGCTCATGCGCGGCGTCAACGACCACGAAGCCGCCGGGCTCCTGCGGTTCTGCCTCGACCACGGCTACCAGCTTCGTTTCATCGAGCAGATGCCGCTGGACGCCCAGCACGGCTGGAGTCGCGACGAGATGGTCACCGCCGACGAGATCCTGGCGGCGCTCAAACCCGACTTCAGCCTGATCCCGGACGACGCAGAGCTGCGTGGCTCCGCACCGGCCGAGACGTTCCGGGTGGACGGCGGCCCGCAAACTGTCGGCATCATCGCGTCCGTGACCAGGCCGTTCTGCGGTTCATGTGACCGGATCCGGCTCACCGCCGACGGTCAGCTGCGCAACTGCCTGTTTGCCCGGACGGAGAATGATCTGCGCACGCCGCTGCGGGCCGGCGCGTCCGACGACGAACTCATCGCGCAGTGGCAGCGCTGCATCCAGGCCAAACTGCCAGGCCACGGCATCAACGATCCCGGGTTCCTCCAGCCCGCCCGGCCGATGTCGGCCATCGGCGGCTGACACCAGGCCGTCGCCGGTGACCCGCGCTCGCCCGGCACCCGAATTCGACGCCGTCATCCTGGCGGGCGGTAGTGCTGCCCGCATGGGCGGCGCCGACAAACCCGGCCTTATGGTCGGCGGCAGGCCACTGCTGGTGTCGGTCGCCCAGGCCGCCGCGGCGGCCGGAGCCGCACGGCTGGTCGTTGTGGGCCCGTCCCGGCCAGGCGTCGTCACGGCATCACTGGCGACGCTGGCAGCCGGGCGGCCGGGCTGGCTGACGTGGGTGCACGAGGAGCCGGCCGGCCGCGGCCCTGTCGCGGGCCTGCAGCGCGGCCTGGCCGAGGTCAGCGCCCCCTGGCTGGCCGTGCTCGCCGCCGACTTGCCGTTCCTCAGTGACGCGCACCTGACCGCCCTCCTGACGGCGGATGACCGGGAGCCCACCGCCGGAGTGGTCCTGACAGACGCCGAAGGCAGGCCGCAGTGGCTGGCTGGCTGCTGGCGTACGAGCTCGCTTCGGTCGGCGCTCGCCGCCTACGACGGCGACTCGCTGCACGGCCTGCTCGCCCCGCTCAGCCCGGCGCTGGCCCGGCTAGGCACGCCAGGGGCCGCGATGCCGCCCTGGCTGGACTGTGATACTCCGGATGACCTGGCTGCAGCCCGGCGCGCCTGGCTGGCCAATGCGGCGGACTCCGGAGGGGCACCATGACCACTCTCGACGACTGGACTGCTGCGGCATGCGCGGAGCTCGGCGTCGACCAGGCCGCGGTCGATCTGCGGCAGATACTCGATCTCGCGCGCGACGCTGCGCACCAGGTGGACCGGCCTGCCGCGCCGGTTACCGCGTTCCTGCTGGGGCTGGCCGTGGGTGGCGGAATGCCGGCTGACGAGGCGGCAGCGCGCCTGCGCGCGCTAGCCGGCGCCTGGCCCCCCGGCGACCGAGCTGGCTAGCCGGTCCAGACACCCGAACGCGGGCGGGCTCCGAAGCCTGCTCGCTCAGCCGACGTCCGTGGACGACCGTCACTAGGCCGGGGCTTGCCACGAAGAAGTGAACGATATATCGTTGACGTATCGACGAGCTACGGTGACAGGCGAAGAAGTCGCCCTGAAGACAATCCGGAGCTCAGCAGACAAGGAGCAACATTCATGCGATACGACGAAGAGCGCGGCAGGCGTCGCGCACCAGGCAGGTGGGAGCCCGCCGACGACGGCGAGGGGCGCCGCTGGCACGGCGACAGCGAGGAGAGGCATGGCGGCCGCGGCCGTGGTCGCGGCCGCGGGCACTTCGCCGGGCCGTTCCCAGGTCCGGGGTTTCCTGGTGGTCCGGGCTTCCCTGGCGGACCCGAAATGCACGGATTTGGCCCGTGGGGCCGCGAGCGCGGAATGCGTGGGCCGCGGGCCCGGCGCGGCGATGTGCGGGCCGCAGCGCTCGCGCTGCTCGCTGAGCAGCCCATGAACGGCTACCAGATCATTCAGGAGATCGGCGAGCGCAGCGGGGGAGTCTGGCGGCCAAGCCCCGGCTCCATCTACCCGGCGCTGCAGCAGCTCGAGGATGAGGGCCTGATCAGGGCTGAGGCTGGCGAGGGCGGCAGGCGCGCCTACCAGCTGACCGGCGAGGGCCGGACGTACGCGGCCGCGCACCCGGATGAGCTGAACGCTCCCTGGGACGTGGTGGCCGGCAGCGCCGGCGGCGCGGCGGTCGAGATGCGCAGTCTGATCGGGCAGGTTGCCATGGCGGCCTTCCAGGTCATCAGCGCTGGCACTGACGCCCAGGCGGCGCAGGCGCGCAAGCTGCTGACCGACACCCGCAAGGCCCTGTACCGGATCCTCGCCGCCGACGAGGACGAGCCCGCAGGCGATGGAGAGTAACGCCGCACCGATGGCATTCAGCTACGCGATTACGCTCGTAGCTGGCCAGTCCGATACGGCCAGAGCCAGGGAGGCAGCGGGGATGGCAGTGCAGACCGGCACGGGGCAGACCGGCACGGGGCAGACCGGCACGGGGCAGACCGGCACGGCGCAGACCGGCACCGGGCCGGACGCGAGGCAGTTCGATAGCGGCACTGGGCCGGAGACCGTGATCACGGTCTCCGGCCTGGTCAAACGGTACGGCGACGTCGAGGCTGTGCGCGGCATCGACTTCACGGTCGCCAGGGGAGAGACCTTCGGCTTCCTCGGCCCGAACGGGGCGGGCAAGTCCACCACGATCAAGATCCTCTGCACGCTCGCGAACGCGACGGCCGGGACGGCCATCGTGGCAGGCCACGACGCCGCGACCGAGCGCGATGCCGTCCGTCGCAACATCGGCCTGGTGTTCCAGGACACGACCCTGGACACCTATCTGACCGCCGAGCAGAATCTCCGCTTCCACGCGGAGCTCTACGGCGTGCCGAAGGCCGCGGTGCTGCCCCGGATGCGCCAGGTGCTGGAGATGGTGGGCCTGTGGGACCGCAAGGACAGCCTGGTGAGCACCTACTCAGGCGGCATGCAGCGACGGCTGGAGATCGCCCGCGGCCTGCTGCACGCGCCGCACGTGCTGTTCCTGGACGAGCCCACGGTCGGCCTCGACCCGCAGACGAGGTCGTCGATCTGGGCCTACATCAATGACCTCAAGAAGCGTGAGGACATCACGATCTTCCTCACCACGCACTACATGGACGAGGCCGAGCACTGCGATCGGATCGCGATCATCGACCACGGCAAGATCGTGGCGATCGATACGCCCGAGGCGCTCAAGGCGAGCATCGGCAAGGACCGCGTGCAGATCCACACGGCCGACGACCAGCGCGCCATTGCGGAGCTCGCCGCGAAGTTCGGGATCGACGCCGCGGTCCACGACGGGGCCGTGACGTTCTCGGTGGCCTCCGGCGAGCAGTTCGTGCCGCGGCTGTTCACCGAGTTCAGCGTCCCGATCCAGTCCGTCAGCGTGTCCAGGCCGTCGCTGGACGACGTGTTTATGTCCTACACCGGCTCCACCATTCGCGACGCCGAAGGCGGCGCTGGCAACGAGTTCATGCGCAATATGGCCAAGATGCGGTCCGGCGGGAGGCGGTAGCGATGGCGACCCAGACAAGCGAACCGGTAACGGCCGCCGATGCCGCCACGGTCGTCGACCGGATCAGGGTGTCGGTGCCCGATCGCGGCCTGCGCCACGACCTGCGCGCCGTCGGCATCGTCTGGCGGCGCGAGCTGATCAGGTTCCGCACCGACCGGCTGCGGGCCATCACGGCGCTCGTCCAGCCGTTCCTGTTCCTGTTCATTCTCGGCACGGGGCTGTCGAACCTGGCCGGCGGCACCCTGCCGCACACCGCCAACTTCGACTTCAAGACCTTTATCTACCCCGGCGTCCTCGCGATGTCTGTGCTGTTCACGGCTATCTTCTCGGCCGGCTCGATCGTCTGGGACCGGGAGTTCGGCTTCCTCCGGGAGATCCTGGTGGCGCCCGTCAGCCGCGCCGCGATCGTCGTCGGCAAGTGCCTCGGCGGTGCCACCATCGCGACATTCCAGGGCCTGATCTTCCTGTGCCTGGCGTGGTTCGCCCACGTCCCGTACAACCCGGTTCTGATCGTGAGCCTGATCGGGATGCTGCTCCTGCTGTCGTTCACCCTGACCGCCTTCGGCGTCATGATGGCGGCCAGGATCAAGCAGTTCCAGGCGTTCATGGCGCTGACGCAGATGCTCGTGCTGCCGCTGTTCTTCCTGTCGGGCGCGCTCTACCCGCTGACTGGGCTCCCGGCCTGGCTGACAGTGCTGACGAGGCTCGACCCGCTCACGTACATCGTCGGCCCGATGCGGCACGTCGTCTTCAGTCACCTGAACGTGCCGCATCAGGTCGCCACCCTCATCAACACTCACCTGGCGCCTAGCATTACCTGGGCCGGCTGGGTCGTGCCACTGTGGCTATCTCTCGGGATCGTCGCCGTGATGGGCCTGGGAATGACCGCCATCGCCATTGCCGAGTTCAGCAAAACCGAATAAGAATCGGAACGGGGTCGTCTCGATACGCCGCCCCTCCAAAGCTCGCGGCCGGCCCCCATTGGTACGCGCAGGGCTGCCGAGTAACGGCCGGACCAACCGAAACGGTCCGCCCGCCACCCGCCAGACCTGCGCGCGCCGTCGACGGACGCCCCACAGACCCAATCCGGACCGAGGCGGCTTGATGGATGCGGAGTTAGTACGCCGATAGCCGTACCAACGACACATTCATGAAGATCATCCGTGTACGCGGCCGCGATCGAGACCTCGGTAGCTGACGTACGCCAAAGGCCGAGTTATCGCTGAGGGTGGCGCAGGCGCGCGCAGCGTGGTTGGGGGCTCCGGGGGTCTCCCCCCGGGCAGATACTGCGAGCCAACGGCGAGGGGCAAAGTCCCGAGCATAAAGCGACGCCGGGTGGCTACGGGGGCAAACCACCCGGCGTCGCATTCATCGGCGCTCCGACGGGGGCCCGGAACGCCGGCAATTGGTGCCCCAGCGGGGGACCAGAGCACCGGTAAGAATGTTACACCGAACATCCCCCTAGTGCGTCAAGACCGGATTACGAGGTAATCTCGCCATCCCTGCCGACTAGTCCGCCCGTTTTGCGGCACTTGCCCAGCGGTTGACTAACTGATCAGGCGAAATGCCGCGGCGCTCCGCTGACGCCGGTTCTGCGAAGATCCTCGGCTAGTTGCCTGGCGGCGGCGCGGGCGGCACATGGGGTCCGCCGGGGCGCGCGGGCGGCCTGTAGATGGCCGGGGTGTTCGGCTCGTACTGCCGGAAGGCCCGGTTAGATGTTGGTTCCCGCCCGCCGTTGGCGAAGATCACCGCGAAGTACGGGATGACAAGCGCGCCCGCGACCGGGATCGCGGTGAGCCACCCAAGATGGTTGACGAACATGAGGATGGCCGCGGCGAAGCAGACGGTCCTGATGCCCATCATGATGAGGTAGCGGCGCTCGCGGTACGCGATGTCCGCAGACAGGCCCGGACGCGCTTCAGTGACCAGGTGTGCCTGGTCACGGCCGGTTCCTCGGGTGGCTTTCACATCTCCACGTTATGCCGATGTCAACCCCGCCGCCAGCCTGGGGTACTACACGGTGTCGGCGATGGATCGGGGTGGTCCGCGGGCCGCAGGCGCGCCTCCCGAGCGAACGCCCGGTCTGCGGTTAGTGTGCCGCTCATGACTGAGTCACCGCTGTCCGCCCAGGACGTTCGTGCCGCGGCCGAGGTACACCGCGAGCTCGGGCCGGACTATGGCGATGCCGTGGTGGAGTCGTTTCTGGCCAAGATCGATAAGCAGATCGAGGCGCGGGTCGATGAGCAGCTGGCCAGCCTCGCCAGGCCGGCCCGGCGACCAGTCGATCCCGTCCGGCTGAGCAAGTACCGGATCGCGCTGGCGGGCGTCGTGGCGGGATCTGCCGTCGTGGGCATCCCGCTGAGTCTGCTCGCGGGCTCCGCGCTGAGCCGGACCGGGGATAACTCCAAGCCGCTGATCTGGATCTGGGTAGTACTAGTGGCTATCTACGGGTTGGCAGCGTACCGGCTGCGGCGGCGCTAGCCCGGAGCTACTCAGCCACGAGCCGCAGACGCAACCCCGGAGGGCAGCATGACCGACCGCACCTACCGCGTCACTGAGATCGTCGGCACCTCGCCCGATGGCATCGAGCCGGCCATCAGGAGCGCCATACACCGGGCAGCGCAGACGCTGCGCCACCTCGATTGGTTCGAGGTGACCCAGGTCCGCGGTCAGATCGTCGACGGCCAGGTAGCGCACTACCAGGTCGGGCTCAAGGTCGGGTTCCGGCTCGAGGACGCCTGAGCCGCCCGCTAACTGGCCTGGCTCACCGACGACATATTGAACCCCTCCACCCTGACCGGCGGCATGGCCGCCCTGGTGAAGTAGTCGGCCCACTCACGTGGCAGCGTCGGCACGGTGCCGCCGACCTCGGTGATCCGGCTGAGCATGCCGACGGGGCTCTCGTTGAACCGGAAATTGTTCACCGCGCCGGTCACCTCGCCATTCTCGACTAGGTACACGCCGTCCCTGGTCAGTCCGGTCAGCAGCAGAGTCTGCGGGTCGACCTCGCGGATGTACCACAGGCAGGTCAGCAGCAGTCCCCGGCTGGTCCGGCCGATCAGGTCGGTGATCGACCCGGCGGCGCCGGGCGCGTCCAAGATCAGGTTGTCGATCGCCGGGGTAACGGGCTGGCCACTGAGCTGCGCGGTATGCCGGGTTTGCGTCAGCGCGGTCAGCCTGCCTTCGGCGATCCATTCGGTTCTCGCCTTGGGTACGCCGTTGTCAAAGACGGACGATTCCCGGCTGGAGGCGTGAGCGATCACGAAGGGCGCGCACTGCAGGCCGGGTGCCGCCGGGTCGCTGCGCAGCGACATGCGCATGGCCGCGAGCTGCTCGCCGATCCTGGTGCCACCGCCCGGCTTGCTGAACACGGTCCGGCCGTCGAGCGCGTCCTTGGCGCCCGCCGACCAGTACATGTAGATCATCAGGTCAGCCAGCGCAGTGGGCGGCAGCAGGGTCTCGTACCGACCCGCAGGCAGGTCGATCGTCCGCTCCGCCCAGCCCAGGCGCCGGCCGAGGTCGGCTTCCAGGGCGCGGACGTCGACGTCAGAGAAGTCCCTGGTCCCCGTGCCTGCCCAGGCCGACCGCGTCATGTCGGCGGACTTGGCGTTGAGCTCCAGCCGCCCGGTTGGCTGGTCGTGGTGCAGCCGCAGGCCCGTGGACGTGCCGAGGTAGGTCGAGGTCAGCTGGTGCTCGGCAAAGCCATACAGCTTCCGGCCACCGCTGGCGGCCGTGGCGAACGCGTGGCCGAGCTCCTCGGCGAAAGCAGCGAATACCCCGATCTGGGTCGCGCCGGGCGCGTCGTCCCAGTCGCCGGCGGAGTCGGCCGTCGCGTCCGACGGCGTGACGAGCGATTGTGCGTCCTCGGCGGGCGAGGCCTCGGCCGCCGCGTGCTCCGCCCCTGCCACGAGCTCGGCGACCTGGTCGGCCCCGACGCCGGCCCTGGAAACGACACCTGCCCTGGCCCCATCGCCGCTGCGGCTGATGGCGATGACGGTCAGCTGCCGCGACCTGGACACCCCGTTGGTCGTCAGCGAGTTGCCCGCCCACCGGAGGTTGGCGGTTGAGCCCTCGTCCGCGATGACGATGCAGTCATCGCAGCGCGCAGCGGCGAGCGCGCGCTCGACGAGTTCCTGCGACACCGGTGCTGCCTGCGATACCCGTCCTGGCTGCGATGCCCGCGCGCTCATGCCCCGGCCTCTTCCACTGTGTTGAGGATCCTGATGCCCCGCATGACCACCGACGGGCTACCGTGGCTGACCGGTGCCACCTGGCCAGGCTGGCCCTTGCCGCAATTGAACGCGCCGCCGAGCACATAGGTCTGCGGGCCGCCGACGGCTTCCATCGAGTTCCAGAAGTCCGTGGTCGTCGCCTGGTACGCGACGTCGCGCAGCTGGCCCGCCAGCTGCCCGTTCTTGATCCGGAAGAACCGCTGCCCGGTGAACTGAAAGTTGTACCGCTGCATATCGATGGACCAGCTCTTGTCGCCGACGATGTAGATGCCGTCGGTGACTCCTTCGATGAGCTGCTCGGTCGAGGGGCCGTCCGCGGCCGGCTGCAACGAGACGTTCGCCATCCGCTGGATCGGCATGTGGCCAGGGGAGTCAGCGAACGCGCAGCCGTTGGACCGGCCAAGGCCCGTGAGCCGGGCGATCCTGCGGTCGAGCTGATACCCGGTGAGCACGCCGCCGCTGATGAGGTCGAAGGACTGCCCGGCGACGCCCTCGTCGTCATAGCCGATGGTGGCCAGGCCGTGCGCCACGGTGCGGTCGCCGGTGACGTGCATGACAGGCGAGCCGTACTGGAGCGTGCCCAGCTTGTCGAAGGTCGCGAACGACGTTCCGGCGTACGCGGCCTCGTAGCCGAGTGCCCGGTCCAGCTCGGTTGCGTGCCCGATCGACTCGTGGATGGTCAGGAACAGGTTGGACGGATCGATGACCAGGTCATACCGGCCAGCCTGGACCGACGGCGCGGCCACCTTGGCCGCGAGCAGGCCCGGGATCTCGGCCAGTTCGGTGGCGAAGTCCCAGCCGGTCCCGGTCAGGTACTCATAACCTCGCCCGGCGGGCGGCGCGAGCGTCCGCATGGTCTCGAACCTGCCGTCGGCGCCGACCGAGACGGCGGTCAGCTCCGGGTGCACGCGGACGCGCTGCTGCAGCGCCGTGGTCGAGCCGTCGGCGTAGAACTTGCACTCCTTGACCTGGTACAAGGAGGCGTCCACGTGGTCAATGCCGGCGGCGGCGAGCAGCTGCCTGCTCCAGTCGCCCAGTAGCGCGATCTTATCGGCGACGCTGACGGCGAACGGGTCGACGTCGTAGGCCGATACCCAGGTCACCTCGCCGTGGGCCGGCTCGTCGGCGAGCTCGATCGGCTCGGTGTTCATGGCGGCAGCGACCCTGGCCACGTCGACAGCCTCGGCGGCCGCGCGCACGGCCGCCTCAGGCGTCAGGTCGACCGCGGAGGCGAAGCCCCAGGTGCCGTCCACCACGACGCGGACCGCGAGGCCCACGTCGTCGCTGTCGAACTGGGTCTCCAGGTGGCCGTCGGAGAGGCCGATCTGCTGGCCCCGGATCCGCTCGGCACGGAAGTCGGCGTGCGAGGCGCCGAGCTGTGCGGCTCGCTGGCGGGCCGCGTCGGCCAGTTCCCGCAGCGGGAAGGCAGTGAATTCCGGATCGATCTGACCGGACGTCTGGTTCTCCACAAGTCGCCAACCTATCCCGGGCTGCGGCGCCGGACCCCGACCGGTACGCTCGCACGCGACCCGCGTTGACGCTTGTCGCGGACCGCATTGACGTGGAGACCGCGTCTAATCAGAGGCAGGAGCGCAGATGGGCCGATCCGTACTGGTCACCGGCGGCAACCGCGGCATCGGCCTCGCGATCGCGCGCCGGCTCGCCGCCGACGGGGACAGCGTGACCGTGACGTCCAGGTCAGGCGAGCCGATGGCCGGGCTCACGGTGGCCGCCTGCGATATCAGGGATGCTGCCCAGGTAGATGCGGCGTTCAAGGTCGCCGAGGAGGCGCACGGGCCGGTCGAGGTCCTCGTCGCGAACGCGGGCATCACCAGGGACCAGCTGCTCGCACTGATGAGCGAGGACGACTTCGCTGATGTCATCAACACCAACCTGACCGGCGCCTACCGGGTCGCTAAGCGGGCCGTGCGCGGCATGATCAGGCTGCGCCGCGGCCGGATCATCCTCATCTCCTCGGTCGTCGGCATGCTCGGCTCGGGCGGCCAGGCCAACTACGCGGCCTCCAAGGCCGGGCTGGTGGGCTTTGGCCGGTCCCTGGCGCGCGAGCTGGCCAGCCGGAACATCACGGTCAACGTGGTCGCGCCTGGCTTCGTGGACACCGACATGACAGCTGTGCTGACGGACGACCAGCGCAAGGCCATTCTCGCCGGGGTGCCGCTCGGCCGGTACGCCTCGCCCGACGAGGTCGCTGCGGCCGTGGCGTTCCTGGCCAGCGCAGAGGCCGGATACATCACCGGCGCGGTGCTGCCGGTCGATGGCGGGCTCGGCATGGGCCACTGACGGCCCGTTCCCTTCACTACAGAGGCAGGCGCAGTGGGCATCCTTGACGGCAAGCGGATCCTGGTGACCGGCGTGCTGACAGACGCGTCGATCGCGTTTCACGTCGCCCGTATCGCACAGCAGGAGGGTGCCACCGTGGTGCTGACCGGGTTTCGGCCGGCTCAGCCTCGTGGAGCGCATCGCAAGGCGGCTGCCCGAGCCGCCGCCGGTGCTCGAACTCGACGTCACTGACGACGCACACCTGGCCTCGCTAGCCGACCGCGTGTCCGAGCACGTCGACGGGCTCGACGGCGTCGTGCACGGCATCGGCAACGCGCCGGCGAGCGCTCTCGGCGGCAACTTCCTGCACACGAGCTGGCCCGACGTGGCCATGGCGGTGCACGTGTCGGCGTACTCGCTGAAGTCGCTGGCCATGGCGGCGCTACCGCTGATGGGGCCCGGCGGCGCGATCGTCGGGATGGACTTCGACGCCACGGTGGCCTGGCCGGCTTACGACTGGATGGGCGTGGCCAAAGCCGCGCTCGAGTCTACGGCGCGGTACCTCGCCCGCGACCTCGGGCCGCGGGGAATCCGGGTCAATCTGATGTCGGCCGGGCCGATTAAGACGATGGCCGCGCGCAGCATCCCTGGGTTCGACCAGTTCGAGGGCGTCTGGTCACAGCGGGCGCCGCTTGGCTGGGACCTCAGCAACGCCGAGCCCGCCGCGCGCGGTTGCGTGGCGCTGCTCTCGGACTGGTTCCCGGCCACGACCGGCGAGATCGTACACGTCGATGGCGGCGCGCACGCGATGGGTGCCTGACCGAGCTGCGCTGATCCGCTGGCTTGTCGCTGGCATGATTCCAGCCCGATAATCCTGGTGTGGCCGGACCGAGCGATGGACGTGCTAGCAGCGCGCCGCATGTCCGCGTCTCCGATGCCGAGCGGGAGGCGGCGCTCGCCAGGCTCCGGGACGGCTTCGCCGACGGCCGGCTGACGCACGAGACGTTCTCGCACCGCGTCGACGAGGCGCTGCGGGCTCGCGCCGACCACGAACTGGGCAGGCTGGTCGCGGATCTGCCGGCCTCGCGCCGGCTGCGCGCGGTAGCGCTGGCGACCTGCCGGCGGGTGATCCAGGCGACTGACCGGTGGCTGCGCGGCTGGCCGCCGGTGCTGACGCTGCCGGCTGGCTCGCAGCTGCGCTTCACGATCGGGCGTGAGCCTGACTGCGACATGACGCTTGCCGACGAGACGGTGTCACGCTGGCACGCCAGCCTGGAGCGAACCGCGGCTGGCGGCTGGCTGCTCGCCGATCTCGGCTCGACGAACGGCACGCGGCTCAATGGCTGGCGCGTCACCAGCGGAATCCCGGTACGGCCTGGCGACATGGTGTCCTTCGGCGCGGCGACCTACGTGCTGTCCGAGCGGCCCGGCTGACGGAGCCTGCGGTCGCGCCCGCCGCTAGAGTCGAGAAATGACCGTGGTAGCCGCATGACCGTCGTGCTCATCGTCCGGCACGGCCTGACGTCGTCGACCGGCAAGGCGCTGACCGGGTGGCTGCCAGGCATATCGCTTGACGACAGGGGCCAGGCGCAAGCCGCTGCCGTCGGCGACAGGCTCGCGCAGCTGCCGCTGACGGCGATCGTGAGCAGCCCGCTGGAGCGGTGCGTGCAGACGGCGACGGCCATCGCGATCCGCCAGGGCAATCCTGATCACGCTGGCCCGCCGACGGTCGACATCGACGACCGCGTGGGGGAGTGCCGGTACGGCGACTGGACCGGGCAGCCGCTGCGCAAGCTCGCCCGTGAGCCGCTGTGGCGCGTGGTGCAGGCACACCCGAGCGCAGTCACGTTCCCTGGCCCGGGTGGTGAGTCGATGCTGGGGATGCAGCAGCGCGCCGTGGCTGCGGTCCGGGACTGGAACGCCCGGCTCGGCCCCGACGCCACGTACCTGATCTGCTCGCATGGCGACGTCATCAAGGCCATCCTGGCCGATGCCCTGGGCATGCACCTGGACATGTCCCAGCGCATCCAGGTGGATCCCTGCTCGCTGAGCATCATCAGGTACACCACGCTGCGCCCGTTCGTACTGCGGATGAACGACGTCGGCGGTGACCCGGCGGCGCTGGCCGGCCTCGCGCGCACCGCCGCGAAGCCGCGCGCCGAGGCCGATGCCCAGATCGGCGGGGGAGCGGGCAGCGGCAGTTAGCGGGACCGGACGCCGGTAGCCTGACTATGGGACCGGGCTGGCAGCCGGCCGTTTGCGCGAGAGGATAGGGGTCATGCCGGTCTACACGTACGACCCGCCGGAGCGATTTGTCGCGGGCACTGTCGGCCAGCCTGGGGAGCGGACGTTCTATCTGCAGGCGACCGTGGGCACCAGGGTCACGAGCGTTGCCCTGGAGAAGGGCCAGGTGAGCCAGCTCGCCGAGCGGCTCGACGAGCTCCTGGACGAGGTAGCGCGTCGCACCGGCGCGGTATCAGAGGCCGGCAGCGAGATCGACGACGGCCCGCTCGACCTGCCACTCACGGAGGACTTCAGGGTCGGCGCTATCGCGCTCGCCTGGGACCACGACGGCGAGCGCGTCATCATCGAGGCGCAGGAGGAGAGCGAGGAGCCGCTCGAGCCCTTGGCTGACGATGTCCCCGAGGATGGCCCGGCCATCCTGCGCGTGCGCATCACCGCCGAGGCAGCGCGTGCGTTCTCCCGGCGCGCCATCCAGGTTGTGCGGCAGGGCAGGCCGCCCTGCCCGCTGTGCGGACTGCCCCTCGAACCGGCTGGCCACGTGTGCCCGCGGCAGAACGGCCACCGGGTTGGGCATGTCTGAGGCGTCGGCGAGCAGGGATGCATCGGCCAGCAGGGATGCATCGGGCGGCAGGGATTCGCCGGGCAGGAGAGCGCGGCGCGAGCAGCGGGCCAGGGGCGGCCGCCCTGCTACCCCCACGCCGGCGAGCGTCGAGTCAGCAAGCGCGTCGGCCGGGCTAGGGGGCGCGGCGCGGCATCCCACGAGCCCCGGCGACGAGGCCGCCATCCTGGACCTGCTTGCCACCGGCACTCTTGACGTCAAGGGCCGCCTCGTCGATGCGTCGAACGCGACGATGTACTGCACGATCACCGCCGACGGGACCGAGACTGCCTGCGTCTACAAGCCGGTCGCTGGCGAACGGCCGCTATGGGACTTCCCCGACGGCACGCTGGCCGGCCGGGAGCTTGCCGCGTACGTGGTCTCGAGGGCTGGCGGCTTCGCCGTGGTACCGCCGACCGTGTACCGGGACGGGCCTTTCGGCCCTGGCATGTGCCAGCTGTGGATCGACGCCGACGACACGGTCGACCTGGTCGAGCTGGCCCGCAGCAATGATCCCCGGCTGCGGCAGATGGCGGTGTTCGACGCGGTGGTGAACAATGCCGATCGCAAGATCGGTCACCTGCTGCCGGTCGCCGACGGCGGGCTCTATGGCTGCGACCACGGGGTCTGCTTCGGCTCGGAGTACAAGCTGCGCACCGTGCTCTGGCAGTGGCGGGGCAAGCGGCTGCCTGGCGAAGCACTGGCGAAACTGACGGGGCTGCGCGACCTGCTCACCGGCGGCGGGCTGACCGCCGAGCTGGGCAGCTGGCTGACCGGGGCGGAGGTCGCCGCGACGACCAGGCGCGTGGAGATGCTGCTCGCGCATCAGGTGCATCCACTGCCGCCTGCCGACTGGCCAGCCGTGCCCTGGCCCCCTATCTAACTTCGGCGCTTGTGCCTAGCGACCACCGTGCTCGCCCCGGTCACCGCGGCGGCGCAGGTAACGCTCGAATTCCCTGGCGATCGCGTCGCCGCTGGCTTCGGGGAGGTCCGTAGCGTCCTTGGCCTCTTCGAGGCTGCGCACGTACTCGGCCACGTCACTGTCCTGCTCGGCGAGCTCGTCGACGCCGCGCTCCCAGGCCCGCGCCTCGGCGGGCAGGTCAGCCAGCGGCAGGGAGATGTCGAGGATGTCCTCGACGCTGCGCAACAGCGCGAGAGTGGCCTTCGGGCTTGGCGGCTGCGCCACGTAGTGGGGGACTGCCGCCCAGAGGGAAACCGACGGCATGCCCGCCGTCGCACACGCCTGCTGGAGCACGCCCACGATCCCAGTGGGGCCCTTGTAGTCGACCGGCTCGACGTGCAGCTGGGCTGCCAGTTCCGCGCCCGAGGTAGCGGCCGTGACCTGCAGCGGCCTGGTGTGCGGCGAGTCGGCGAGCAGCGCGCCGAGCAGGATGACCAGCTCGACGCCGAGATCGGTGAACGCGCCGACCAGCTCAGCGGTGAAGCCGCGCCAGCGCATGTTGGGCTCGATCCCGTGCAGCAGAATCAGGTCGCGGCCCGCCTCAGGCGGCCTGGCGATGGACAGCCGGGTCGTCGGCCAGACCAGCTCCTCGGCATGGCCTTCGGAGACTTCCATCACCGGCCTGGTGACCTGGAAGTCGTAGTAGTCCTCGGGGTCGATCTCGCCGATGCCCTTCGCGTCCCACGCTGTGATCAGCTGCGTGATCGCGCTGCTGGCAGCTTCGCCAGCGTCGTTCCAGCCTTCGAAGGCAGCGATGAGCGCAGGCGAAGTGAGTTTGCCTACAGCGTCGAGCTCGATCGCCAGCCACCTCCCTTAGTCCGGACGCCCCCGTTCAGGTCAAGCCTATGTGCCCTGAACCAGGGGACAAGAAAAGACTGCCTTCTCGTAGTCAACCAGAGGCGGTCCCTAGGATGGGGCTCATCATGTCGCGATCTGGACACCACAGTGCCTCCCAATCGGCCTCCCGCACGCCCCAGGGCGAGCATCCCCTCCGGGCTGTCACCTTCGATATGGACGGCCTGCTCGTCGACTCCGAGCCCCTGTGGTTCGAGGCGGAGCGGGTGGTCATGGAGCGACTCCACGGCGCCTGGGCGCACGGCGACCAGGATGCGCTGGTCGGGGGTTCCATGGCGACGACCGTGGCGTACCTGCTGAGCAAGGGAACGAGGCCTGCTGAGCCCGCCGCCGTAGCCCGCTGGCTGCTTGCGGCCATGGTCAGCCAGCTGACGACGAGTCCGGTGCCGGTACTGCCCGGCGCCGTCGAGCTGGTCGAGGAGGTGCGGGCGGCCGGCCTGCCGTATGCCCTGGTGACATCGTCGGAGCCCGAGGTCGTCGATGCCGTGCTAGCCGGGCTCGAGGTGGTGTTCCCGGTGATCGTCTGCGCCGCGGATGTTTCCCGCGCCAAGCCGGACCCTGAGGGCTACCTGCTGGCCGCGGCCAAGCTCGGCGCCGAGCCGGGGCAGTGCATCGCCCTGGAGGACTCGCTGAACGGCGTGCGGGCGGCGGAGGCGGCCGGCTACCGGACCGTGGCCGTGCCGAGCGTCGTGCCGGTGCCGGAGCAACCCGGCCGGGTCGTGCTGGACTCGCTGGCGGGGGTGACGCTCGCCGAACTCGCGGCGAAAGCCGGGCTTGCGATATGACGCGAGCACATCTGATGTGCGAGAATAGACTTGTTCGCGCCTAGGCCGTGCAACTGGTGCGTCGGCCGCGAGGGGAGGCGGCAGTGAATAGCTGGCTCAGCTTTGCCACTAGTTCATGGGCCGGTCCAGTCTTCATACTCATCACGCTTGCCGGGCTTGTCCTGAGTGTCATCGCCTGGCGCAAGAAGGGCGCGCGCAGCGGCATCCGCGGCATCGCCTGGTCGCTGCTGCCGATAGCTGCATGGCTGACGCATGCGCTCCGCCTGATCGGCCATCTCGTCTCCTCGGTCGTGCAGTTCGCCGGCGGCTTCGTGTTCTCGCCGACGGCATGGCTGGGTGTCATCCTGGTCGGCGCCTCCGCCCTGCTGTTCCTGGTCTCAGGCGGCATCCCGTTCGTCGGCTGGCGCAAGCACCGCAAGGCCGAGAAGGCCAGCCGGGAGCGGCGTCCCGGCGGCGGCAAGCCTGCCGCAGCGTTGACTAAGGCCGGCGGCAAGACGTCAGCGCCCGCCAATCAGGATGACGACCTCGGCGACGTGCGGGACATCCTGAAGAAGCACGGCATCAGCTAGCCGCCCGGCGTACCGAGAATCTCCGGCGGGATTGACGGGGTCGGCCTCGCCGGCACCAGCCTGGCCGCCGGCAGGGGCGTGAGGTTCAGTGCCGCCGACAGCCCACTCAGCCCAGGCTGCTGGCTCATACTCAGCGGATGGTGGCACGCGGCCAGGTGGCCGAGGCTGCCGTGCTGCACCAGCGGTGGCTCCTCGGTCTTGCATATGTCAGTGGCGTAGCGGCAGCGAGGATGGAACCGGCAGCCGGTCGGCGGCGAGATCGGGCTCGGCACGTCCCCTTCCAGCACGATCTGCTGCCGCGCGGCAGACAGGTCAGGGTCGGGGATCGGCACCGCCGACAGCAGCGCCTCGGTGTAGGGGTGGACCGGCCGCTCGTACAGTTCCTCGGCCGGCGAGATCTCGACGATCTTGCCCAGGTACATGACCGCGATCCGGTCGGACACGTGCCGGACCACGCCGAGGTCGTGAGCGATGAACAAGTAGGTCAGGCCAAGTTCGTCCTGCAGGTCGTCGAGCAGGTTGATGACCTGGGCCCGGATCGAGACATCGAGCGCCGAGACCGGCTCGTCGGCGATGACGAGCTTGGGCTTGAGCGCCAGTGCGCGGGCAACGCCGATGCGCTGCCGCTGGCCGCCGGAGAACTCATGCGGGTACCGGTTAATGTGCTCAGACGACAGTCCGACGAGCTCCAGCAAGTCCAATACGCGCTGGCGGATCTGCTCCCGGCTGCCCGCCTTGTGGATGCGCAGCGGATCGGAGATGATCGCGCCGACGCGCTTGCGCGGGTTCAGCGATGCGTACGGATCCTGGAACACCATCTGCAGGTCACGCCGGACCGGCCGGAGCTGACGCCGCGAGTACGCCGTGATGTCGTTCCCCTCGAACACCAGCGATCCGCTGGTGATGTCGTACAGCCGGGCTATGCACCGGGCCAGGGTGGACTTGCCGCAGCCCGACTCGCCGACCAGGCCGAGGGTCTCGCCCGCGCGCAGCTCGAAGCTGACGTCGTCGACCGCGTGGACGCGGGCGATCTCGCGCTGGATCAGGACGCCGCTGCGGATCGGGAAGTACTTCTTGATGTGCTCAGCCCGCAGCAGCACGTCGCCGGCGGCGATGTCGGGGCCCGCTTCGAGGAGCGGCAGGTCCGCGCCTGCGTGGTCGGTCACGGCCTCTCCTCGACCAGCTCGGGGTGAATCGTCGTGTCCCTGACGTCCTGCTTCTCCTGCCGGGTCAGGTGGCAGGCATCGAGATGACCATCGCCGCCGCGGTCGAGTAGGAGCGGCTCCTCCGCGCAGCGCTCGAACCGGTGCGCGCACCGGTCGGCGAACGAACAGCCCGGCGGCAATTGCAGCAGTGACGGGGGCAGGCCAGGTATCGCCGCGAGCCGGCGCGGCCGCGGCCGGTCGAGGCGGGCGATGGAGCCGAGCAGCCCCCAGGTATAGGGATGCTGCGGATCGTAGAACAGCTCGCGCTGCGTGCCCTGCTCCACGATCTTGCCGGCGTACATGACGGCGATCCGGTCGGCCATATCGGCCACCACCCCCATGTCGTGCGTGATCAGCACGACGGCCGTGCCGAAGTCCTCGCGCAGCTTCTTGATCAGATTCAGGATCTGCGCCTGGATGGTCACGTCCAGGGCCGTCGTCGGCTCGTCGGCGATGAGCACGTCGGGGCTGCAGGACACGGCCATCGCGATCATGACGCGCTGTCGCATGCCACCGGAGAACTGGTGCGGGTAGGCGTCAACGCGCTCGCGCGCGTTGGGGATGCCGACCGAGGTGAGGAGCTCGATGGTGCGATCGCGGGCAGCCTGCCTGCTGACCTTCTCGTGCTCGCGGATCTGCTCCTCGATCTGCCAGCCGACCTTGTAGACCGGGTTGAGCGAGGTCATCGGGTCCTGAAAGATCATGCCGATACCGGCGCCCCGGATCGAGCGGATCTGGTCCTGCGACATGGCCATCAGGTTGGCGCCCTTGTACAGGACCTCGCCCTCGAACTGCGCGTTCGGGTCGGTGATCAGCCGCATCACCGACATCATCGTGACGCTCTTGCCGGAGCCGGACTCACCTACTATGCCAAGCGTCTCGCCTTCATTCAGCGTCGCTGATACGCCGTCGACGGCCTGAACCACGCCGTCATCGGTGCGGAATGACACCTTCAGATCGCGGATCTCCAGCAGCGCTGTCATCAGTTGGGCCGCACTCTCGGGTCGAGCCAGGCGTATCCGATGTCCACGAGCGCGTTGGCCAGCACGATGAAGAAGCCGCCGTAGATGACGGTTGCCATGATCGTCGGCAGGTCGAGGTTGGTCAGTGCCTGCCAGGTGAGGAAGCCGACGCCGTGGATGCCGAACACCACCTCGGTCAGGATCGTGCCGCCGCCCACCAGAACGCCGAAGTCCAGGCCGAAGAGGCTGACGAACGTGATCATCGAAGTGCGGAGCGTATGCCGCACCAGCACGCGCTGCTCGGACAGGCCCTTGGCCCGCGCCGTCCGCACGTAGTCCTCGCTCTGGATCTCCAGCAGGTTGGCCCGCAGCACCCGGGCGTAGAAGCCGATGTACAAGATCGACAGCGTGATCCACGGGAAGATCAGACCCTCGAACCACAGCGCCGGGCTGGTGGTGAACGAGGTGTAGCCGAGCGGCGGCACCCAGCTGAACAGGCTGGAGTGCAGCTTGTTCTGCGTGATCAGGTTAACGACCTGGCCAAGCCAGAACACTGGCGTTGACACGCCGATCAGCGCCAGGATCATCAGGATCGGGTCGTAGATCCGGCCGCGCAGGCGCGCCGCCGCCACGCCCATGACGATCGCCATGACGATCCAGATTGCGGTGGCGCCGAACACCAGCGACAGGGTGGCTGGTGCGGCCGCGAAGATCTCCGGCACTACTAGTACGCCCTGGTCGGAATACGACACCAGGTTGCGGGTGACGAAGATCCGCTTCATCATCAGCCCGTACTGGACAAAGAGCGGCCGGTCCAGCCCGAACTGGGCGCGGACCTCGGCCAGCGTCTGCGGGTTCGGGTTGCGTCCTGCGATGGCACGGGCCGGGTCCACGCCAGGCGTCTTGAAGAAGATGATGAACACCAGGGCCGTGATCACGAACATGACGAGCGCGGCCCAGAGCGTACGCCGGACGATGAACGTCAGCACGGTTACCGCACCCGCAGCTTGGCGCGCGGGTCCAGCGCGTCGCGGACGCCGTCGCCGAGCACGTTGAGCGCCAGCACGGTGAGGACGATCATGATGCCGGGCGCGAGCGAGACCCACGGCCTGGTGTACAGCAGGTCCTGGCCGTCAGCGATGATCGTGCCCCAGCTGACGTTGGGCGGTTGCACGCCGACCGACAGGTACGACAGCGCCGATTCGGTCAGGATGGTTGTCGCGATCATCAGCGGCATCAAGACGATGACGGTGGACACGACATTGGGCAGGATGTCGGAGAAGATGATCCGGACGTTTGACGCGCCCTGCGCGATCGCCGCCTCGACGAACTCCTTGTTCACGACCGACAGTACCTGGCCGCGGACGGGCCGGTAGACATACGGCACGTAGATGAGCGCGATGATGAAGGTCGGCGTCCACAGGCTGGTGGCGCTGATGCGTAGCGGCCCGACAGGCACGCCGTTGGCGTGTGTGAGCAGTTCAGTGGCGAGCGAGATCGCGAGCAGGTAGGCCGGGAACGCCCAGATCACGTCCATCACCCGGGACAGGATTGAGTCGGTGAGCCCGCCGAAGAAGCCGGCGATCAGGGCCACGATGGTCGCGATCGCGCAGCACAGGACAGCCGAGCACACGCCGATCTGAAGCGAGGCGCGGCCGCCGTACAGCAGCAGCGCCGCGACGTTACGGCCCAGGTTGTCGGCGCCGAGGAAGTAGTGGTGCAAGTCCCACGTGGGCGCGATCGGGGTCTCGCCCAGCTTCAGCAGGCCGCCGCCCTGCTGCATGACCGGCACTACGCGGCCACCCACGACGGTGGTGCCGTTCAGGTTCGGGACCAGCGGATTCTTGACGTGCGCGACGTCATGCGCATACAAGGGCGCTGCCAGGCACAGCACGACGATCAGGAGGAACAGGACCAGGGCCGCCAGCGCGATGCGGTTAGCCCGGAGCCTGCGCCAGGCCAGCGCCCACGGGTTGCGCCCGGCGACAGCCGGGCGCAACGCCGTAGACGCGGCCTGCTCAACTACAGCAGCCATAGATGCGGCTGCCTACTTCGACAGCCACAGCTGGTCGATCAGGATGTACCACTGCGGGTTCCATTGGTAGCCGTTCACGTTCTTGGACAGGAAGTCGATCTGCTTGGGGTTGTACAGGTCGACCCAGGGTGCCTGCAAGGTGTCCGCGTGGTCGACCTGGGTCCACAGGGATGCTGCCTGCGTCGGGTCGGTGGCCTCGACGGACTCAGCCTTGTTGATGTTGGACTGAATAGTCGGGTCGCAGAACGCGGCGATGTTGGGGCTGGCGTCGCTGTTCTTGTGGATGCTGCCGCAACCGAGCAGGACGTTGAGGAAGTCCGACGGCGCCGGGTAGTCCTGATACCAAGCCGACCAGGCGACGTTCCACTTGCTCGAGTTCGCGGAGTTCTGCACGAACGGGTACTGAGCCGCGGCCGTGAGCAGCTGGGTGCTGGCCTTGTAGCCGATCGAGTTCAGGTCGGCGACCATCTGCTCCGCCAGTGCGGTGCCTACCTGGTCGTTGGTGCCGTTGACCACGACCTTGTCGCCGGCGGTGCCCGACGCCTGGACCAACGCCTTTGCCTTGGCCACATCCGGTGCGGACCAGGTCGTCTGCGAGCCTGTCGTGAACGGGCAGTAAGCGGTGTAGGACGGGAAGTTCGGCGGCAGGATCTGGCAGGCCGGGACAGCCAGCGAGGGACCGCCGGCGATCTTGACGTAGGCCGTCCGGTTCGCCGCGTAGTTGATGGCCTGGCGGGCCATCAGGTTATTGAACGGCGGCTGGTTGGTGTTCAGCGCCATATACCAGTCCGCTGTCAGCGTGTTGACGTGCACCTGGCCGGCGTACTGCGCGCCGTTGAGCGTGGTCAGCTGGTCCGACGGGATCTGGTCGCCGTCGAAGACCTCGTTGGCCTGGCCGTTCTCCACTTCGGTCACCTCGTCGGAGACCTGGAGGCCGTACTTCTCGATGATCTCGTCCGGGTACCCGGCCGGCTGCGCCGCCGCGCTCCACTGCTTGAAGTAAGGGTTGCGGACCAGCACGGCCTCGGTGTTCGGGTTGTAGGACTTCCACATGTACGGGCCAGTACCGGGCGGCACGTTGTTGCCGGTCAGCGCCGGCGAGGTGCCCGCCGGGACCGCGTAGGCGAACGGCAGCGACAGCTGGTCCATCAGCTCCGGGTCGGGCGCGGTCAGGTTGAGGGTCAGCGTGTACGCCGAGTCATTGGCGACCACGCCGCCAGCCTTGCTCAGGTCGCAGCCCTTAGTGGTGCAGCTGCCCGCGCCGACGATGGTGCTGTAGAACGACGTCGGACCCGGCACCGTGAACTGCCGTTCGAACGTTGTGACAAAGTCGCTGGGCTTCAGCACCTGGCCGTTGGAGAACTTGATGCCACGGCGGATGTGGAACACGTACGTCTTGCCGCCGTTGGTGGGAGCCGGAATGGAGGTCGCCAGATCCGGCACGATCTTGGTGCCCGGAAGCCCGCCGACGTGCGCGAAGCCCACCAGGCCGTCGTGGGTGTTGATCAGCAGCTGCCACTCTTCGAGCGTGTAGTTCTGCGCGGGGTCGGCCACGCCGAAAGCCGAGTTGGCCAGGATGGTGAACGTACCGCCGGCGTGGTTCGCCGTAGTGCTGCTGCTGGAACTGCCAGAGGGGCTCGGGCTAGTACCGCAGCCGGCCGCGACCAGCGCGAGCGCAGCGACAGCGGCAAGTGTCCCTAGCCCAGTGCGACCACTGAGCTTGGCTACTTTTGACCAATTCTGTCTCATCTGATGCCTCCTTACCGGGAAGTTATACTGGGTTCAGGCAGGCATCCGGAAGCTACCTGCGATAACGCTTTGGCAGCAGGATCTGCGGCTGTTGCCGTGCAGAATGCAATGTGCGGCGCGCAAATCGGCGCCTTGGCGCTCGTCTTGATGGACGCAGCCGTCGGCAGCCGATAATCCGATTACTCAGCACGCTGATCGCGTGCGTTGCTAACGCGGCAGCGCTCGCGCGTCAGGAACCGAGCTGTGGCGCGGGCAGGGCCGGCCAGGCAGGGCTTGCTCGGGCAGTGCCGGCTCGGGCAGTGGCGGCGGCGTGCCGCCGAAGACCGGGCAGAGGGCCTGGTAGGAGCACCAGTCACAGAGCCTGCTCTGGCGCGGGCGCCAGTCGCCGGACGTCCTGGCCCGGTCGATGGCCTGCCACAGCGCGTTGATCTTGCGCTCGGTGGCCAGCAGGTCCGCCTCGTCCGGGGCGTAGCGCATGATCTCGCCGTTACCGAGGTAGATGAGCTGCAGCACGCGCGGGATCATGCCCCGGGTGCGCCACAGCACCAGGGCGTAGAACTTCATCTGGAACAGCGCCCTGGCCTCATACTCTTCGCGCGGCGCCGCGCCCGTCTTGTAATCGACGATGCGAAGCTCGCCGGTAGGCGCGATGTCGAGCCTGTCGACGTAGCCCCGCAGGGTCAGGCCGGACTCCAGCAGGGTCGTCACCGACATCTCGCGGAAGGTCGGCTCGATCCTGGTCGGATCCTCCAGCGTGAAGTAGCGATCCAGCATCTGCGCGGCCTCGTCGATCCAGGCCAGACGCTCGGTCTCGGCGGCGAACAAGTCGGCTAGCGCGGGCTCGGCCTCGACCAGGCGGTCCCACTGGGGCGCGAGCAAGGTGCGGGCGGCAGCCGGCGTGCGTGCCGCGGCCGGCTCGTCGAACAATCTCTCCAGCACGGCGTGCACCAGCGTGCCGCGAGCCGCGGCCGGACTCGGCGGCTCTGGTAGCCGGTCGACCACGCGGAAGCGGTAGAGCAGCGGGCAGGTCATGAAGTCCGCCGCCCGCGATGGCGACAGCGTCGGGCCTGGCGGGCCGGCCTCGCGGTCGGGAGGTGCCTGCTCGGCGAGTGTGTCGCTCATGCCTCGCAGACTAGGCGAGACCTCTGACAGCGGGCGGCCGTTAGGGCGCCGGCGCGCTGAGACGGCCCCGTTCCCGCTGTGAGCTTGCCTGTGGGTTTGCCGCGTAGCATCAGTGCCGTGGCACAAGGAATGCAGCAAGACGGCCCGCAGGAGCCGGGCCGGCCAGGGCCGCCCAAGCGGTCCCAGCAGGCCAGTCGGCTCGGCATCATCATCGCCAGGCCCTTTGGCATTCCGGTCTACGTCTCGCCGTGGTGGTTCCTGGTCGCGGCCGTGTTCGTGGTGCTCTACGCCCGTCCCAACAGCCTGCTCAGTGGTGTCCACAGCACGGTGTCCCGCTACCTGGTCGCCGTCGCGTTCGTCATCTTGCTGTACCTCTCAGTCCTCATACATGAGCTCAGCCACGGCCTCGTGGCCAGGGGCTTCGGGCTGCCAGTGCGACGGATTCTGCTGTACCCACTCGGTGGCTTCACCGAGATCGAGCAGGAGGCCCCAACGCCGGGCAAGGAGTTCCTGGTGTCGGCCGCCGGACCTGCCATGTCGTTCGTCCTGGCAGGCATCGGGATTGGCGTCAACGTGCTGCTGACCACGCACGGAATCGCCAGAGTGCTCATCGATAGTTTCGTCCTGGCCAATGCACTGGTCGGCGTCTTCAACCTGCTGCCGGGTCTGCCACTGGATGGCGGCCGGATCTTGCGGTCCGGTCTGTGGAAGCTGACCGGCAAGAGCGTCTACTCCACCGTGCTGGCGGCGTGGGCAGGCCGGATCATCGCCGTGGCCATGGTCGGCGCGGTCGTGCTGTCCCGAGGGTCGAGCCTGTTCGCCTTTTCGGGCGGATATGGCCTTTGGCTCATCGCCATTGCCGCCTTCATGTGGATGAGCTCTAGCCAGACGCTCCGGTCGGCTCGCGTGCGCGAGCGGCTGCCGGCGATCCAGGCGCGGGCGTTGGCCCGCCGGGCGATCCCGATCCCGCCCAACCTCCCGCTCGCCGAGGCGATCAGGCGCGCCGACCTCGCTCAGGCCAGAGCCCTGGTCGTCGTGGATCACGACGCGAAGCCCATCGCGATCGTCAACGAAGGCGCCGTCCTCGCCACGCCGGAGCAGCGACGGCCGTGGATCGACGCTGGCTCGCTGGCCCGGACGCTCGACCCCGATATGATCTTGTCTGCCGACCTGTCCGGCATGGACCTGATCGAGGCGGTCCGGCGGGCCCCGGCCTCGGAGTACCTGCTGGTCGAGCCGTCGGGCCAGGTCTACGGCGTGCTCGCCGCGGCCGACCTCGACCACGCGTTCGCTGGCACCAGGGCCTGAGTGCGCACGCATCCTCGCGGCCCGTTCGCGGCCGGCGATCAGGTGCAGCTGACCGACCCTAAGGGCCGCCAGCACCGGCTCGTGCTGGCCGCTGGCAAGTCGTTCCACACCCACCGGGGCGCGCTCTTGCACGACGAGCTCATTGGCAAGCCGGAAGGCAGCCTGGTGATCTCGGCAGGCGGCACGCCCTACGTGGCGTTCCGGCCGCTGCTGGCCGACTACGCGCTCGCCATGGACCGCGGCGCCGCGGTGGTGTACCCGAAGGACGCGGCCCAGATCATCGGCCTGGCCGACGTCTTTCCCGGCGCTCGAGTGGTCGAAGCCGGAGCTGGCTCTGGTGCGCTGTCGTGCTGGCTGCTGCGGGCGATCGGCGAGGCTGGCAGCCTGACGTCGTTCGAACGCCGGCCCGACTTCGCGGGGATCGCGGCGGCCAATGTCGAGCGGTACTTCGGCGGACCGCACCCGGCCTGGCAGCTTGTGGTCGGCGACCTCGACCAGGCGGGGCTGACCGGCCGCGATCGGGTCGTGCTCGACATGCTCGCGCCGTGGGAGCACGTGGCGGCGGCTGCCGCGATGCTGATCCCCGGCGGCCTCCTGTGCTGCTACGTCGCGACGACGACGCAGCTTGCGCGGACGGTCGAGTCAGTTCGCGCACAGGGGAATTTCGCCGAGCCGGCTGCCTGGGAGACGTTCCAGCGCGGCTGGCATGTCGACGGGCTTGCGGTGCGGCCTGAGCATCGTATGGTGGGGCACACGGGCTTCCTCATCACGGCCCGGCGGCTGGCCGACGGCGTCACAGCGCCGCCACGGCGTCGGCGGCCATCTAAGGGCGCTGAGGCGGCTGCGGCCGCTGAGGCGCCCGTGCTGGCTCCGACTACTGAGATGGCAGAGACTACTGAGATGGCAGAGATGACCGGGGTGGCGGAGACGACCGGGGTGGCTGTGGGGGCCAGCGAGGTGCATGATGCAGGTGGGACAGGCGGGCCCGCGAGCGAAACGAGCTAGCCAGGCAGCGAGTTTTCCGGATCGTAACGCGGAATGCCGACTCGAGGCCCGCTGCCTGGTTACGGATTGACCTTGGATAGGTAGGGTCTAGGTAACTCAGCTCTCAGGAGGGGGTGAGGGGCATGGCCTCTCGTGACGACAGCGTTCACTCCGGGCGGCACGACGACGAGGTCAAAGTCCTGACCACGCAGGTCTCCTTCCTTGAAGAGGAGGTCGCCGCACTGCGCAGCCGGCTCGCCGACTCGCCGCGGCAGACGCACCTGCTCGAGCAGCGACTGCGCGAGGCTGAGTCGAACCTCGCGTCCATCAATGGCCAGAACGAGCGCCTCGCGGGCACGCTGCGCGAGGCACGCGACCAGATCATCGCGCTCAAGGAAGAGGTCGACCGGCTGGCGCAGCCGCCGAGCGGCTTCGGCGTCTTCCTGCAGGCCGCGCAGGACGGCACGGCGGACGTATTCACTGGCGGCCGCAAGATGCGGGTCAGCGTCAGCCCGAGCGTCGACCTCGAGGAGCTGCGGCCCGGCCAGGAGGTCGTGCTGAACGAGGCGCTGAACGTCGTCATCGCCCAGGGCTATGAGACGGTCGGCGAGGTCGTCATGCTCAAGGAGGTCCTGGAAGACGGCGAGCGAGCGCTCGTCATCTCGCACGCCGACGAGGAGCGCATCGCCCGGCTCGCCGAGCCGCTGCTCGGCAACACGCTGCGGGCCGGTGACTCGCTGCTGCTCGAGCCCCGGTCTGGCTACGTCTACGAGCGGATCCCCAAGGCCGAGGTCGAAGAGCTGATACTGGAGGAAGTCCCGGACATCTCGTACTCCGAGATCGGCGGTCTCGGACCGCAGATCGAGCAGATCCGGGACGCGATCGAGCTGCCGTACCTGCACGCCGACCTGTTCCGCGAGCACCAGCTGCGGCCGCCGAAGGGCGTGCTTCTCTACGGGCCACCTGGCTGCGGCAAGACGCTGATCGCCAAGGCGGTCGCGAACTCGCTGGCCAAGCAGGTGGCGGCGCGCGCCGCGCGGGACGCGGCGGAGTCGGGCCAGCCTGAGCCGGCCGACTCGGGCGCGCCGGGCAAGGAACGGCGCAGTTTCTTCCTCAACATCAAGGGCCCGGAACTGCTGAACAAGTACGTCGGCGAGACCGAGCGCCACATCCGGCTGGTGTTCCAGCGGGCCAGGGAGAAGGCCAGCGAGGGCATGCCAGTGATCGTGTTCTTCGACGAGATGGACTCGATCTTCCGCACCCGCGGATCCGGCGTGTCCAGCGACGTGGAAAACACCATCGTCCCCCAGCTGCTCAGCGAGATCGACGGCGTCGAGGGCCTGGAGAACGTCATCGTGATCGGGGCGTCCAACCGGGAGGACATGATCGACCCCGCCATCCTGCGGCCGGGCCGGCTGGACGTGAAGATCAAGATCGAGCGCCCGGACGCCGAGGCGGCTCGCGACATCTTTTCCAAGTACGTGCTCAGCAACCTGCCGCTGCACCCCGACGACCTGGCCGAGCACGGCGGGGTCGCCGGCGCCACGGTGGCCGAGATGATTCAGCGCGTGGTCGAGCGGATGTACACCGAGACCGAGGAAAACAGGTTCCTCGAGGTCACCTACGCCAACGGCGATAAGGAAGTCCTGTACTTCCGCGACTTCAACTCGGGCGCGATGATCCAGAACATCGTCGACCGGGCCAAGAAGATGGCCATCAAGGAGTTCCTCGAGACCGGGCAGAAGGGCCTGCGCGTGCAGCACCTGCTGGCCGCGTGCATTGACGAGTTCAAGGAGAACGAGGACCTGCCCAACACGACCAACCCCGACGACTGGGCCCGCATCTCCGGCAAGAAGGGCGAGCGGATCGTCTACATCCGCACGCTCATCTCCGGCAAGAGCGGGACCGAGGCGGGGCGGGCGATCGACACGGTGTCCAACACTGGCCAGTACCTCTAGCGCTCAGACCAGGCGCGCCGTGCCGCCGTCCGAGCGCGCGGCATTAGGCTCTAAGTCATGAGCGCGCGCCGGGTCATGGGCATTGAGACCGAGTACGGCATTTCCGTGCCCGGCCAGCCGGGCGTGAACGCGATGGTCAGCTCCTCGCAGGTAGTCAACGCGTATCAGGCGGCCACCGCGGCGCGAGCGCGCCGGGCGCGGTGGGACTTCGAGGAGGAGAATCCGCTGCGCGACGCCAGGGGCTTCGACCTGGCCGCAGAGACAACGGACTCCTCCCAGCTGACCGACGAGGACCTCGGCCTGGCCAACGTGATTCTCACGAACGGCGCCCGGCTCTACGTGGACCACGCGCACCCGGAGTACTCAGCGCCCGAGTGCACCAACCCCCTCGATGCGGTCATCTGGGACAAGGCGGGCGAGCGGGTCATGGCCGAGGCGGCCGCCCGTGCCGCGGCGACTCCTGGCGGTCCCACGATTCAGCTGTACAAGAACAACACCGACAACAAGGGCGCCTCGTACGGCTGTCACGAGAACTACCTGATGGCCCGATCGACGCCGTTCGCCGACATCGTCAGGCATCTCACGCCGTTCTTCGTGTCGCGCCAGGTGGTGTGCGGGGCAGGCCGGGTCGGCCTGGGGGCCGACGGCCGGGAGGACGGCTTCCAGATCAGCCAGCGCGCCGACTTCTTCGAGGTCGAGGTCGGACTGGAGACGACGCTCAAGCGGCCGATCATCAACACGCGCGACGAGCCGCACGCTGACCCGGACAAATACCGTCGGCTGCACGTCATCATCGGCGACGCGAACCTGAGCGAGATCTCCACCTACCTCAAGCTCGGCAGCACGGCGCTCGTGCTCGCCATGATCGAGGACCGGTTCCTCGCTGCCGACCTCGCGATCGAGTCGCCGGTAGCCGAGCTGCGCGCGATCTCGCACGACCCGTCGCTGCGGCACCTGGTCACGCTGCGCGATGGCCGGAAGATGACCGCCGTCCAGCTGCAGATGGAGTACCTGGAGCTGGCCCGCAAATACAGCGAGGACAAGTACGGCGCGGACGTCGACGACGTCACCAGCGACGTGCTGGCGCGCTGGGAGAGCGTGCTGACGCGGCTCGCCGACGACCCGATGCAGATGGCGCGGGAGCTTGACTGGGTGGCCAAGCTGGAGATCCTGGAGGGCTACCGGGCCAGGGACGGCCTTGCCTGGGGTCACCCGCGGCTCGAGCTCGTCGACCTCCAGTACGCCGACGTGCGGCCCGACCGCGGGCTCTACAACCGCCTGTGCAGCCGAGGCCGGATGACGCGGCTCGTAGCCGAGGGCGATGTCGTCGCGGCGATGGACGAGCCTCCTGAGGACACCAGGGCGTACTTCCGCGGCCGGTGCCTGCGCCAGTATCCGGACGCGGTCGCGGCGGCATCGTGGGATTCGGTCATCTTCGATATCCCTGGCCGCGAGTCGCTCCAGCGCGTGCCCACGCTCGAGCCGCTGCGCGGCACCCGTGCCCATGTGGGCGGCCTGCTCGACAGCTGTGCGACCGCCGCAAAGCTGGTGGCGGCGCTGACCGGGCAATAGTCCGCATCTACCACGTAATGGGTCAATTCGGCCCGCCCGGCGCCAGTGCCAGTGTGTCTAGGCTGGCCACGAGTTGTCACGTCGTGATACCGATGCATTGCGTCAGGGTTGGATCGCGGTTTGGCAGGCGAGGATAGCGTTGAGATCGCGGGCGGCACCGCGGAGCACGGAGGTTGTGGCATGGCGACGAAAGACACCGGCGGTCAGCGGCAAGCCCCGCGGCGGGCCGAGGACGAGCAGGACACCGATGTCAGGGAAGCCGATGAGGTCAGGGAGCGGCAGGACAAGCTGACCGACGACGTCGACGCGATCCTGGACGAGATCGACGAAGTTCTCGAGGAGAACGCTGAGGAGTTCGTGCGCTCCTACGTGCAGAAGGGCGGCGAGTAACCGCCAGTCAGCGCGCCGTGGCGGCTGCGGCCGCGGCCGGGCTTAGGGTCGGATGAGCGGCAGCAGATTAATGCCGGGAACGAGGACGCCGGTGTACGCCGGCGTTCACGTGTTCCCGGTAGTGGTGGTGGCGACCGTGGTGGTGGCAACAGCGGTGGTGGCAGATGACCGGAAGGACTTGCGCGGTGGGCGGCTTTGAACCCCAGGCTCGGTGGCAGGCGTCGGCGTTCCTCGCCGCCGGATCCTCGTCGTTCGCCGACTTCCTCACCGCGGCGGCGCCAGAGCTGCTGCCGAAGGCCACGCACGCCCACGCGGCCGGCTCGGCGGGCGGTCCTGGCACTGACATCGCACACGGAACCACCATCGTGGCGGCCATCTGCGACGGCGGCGTGGTGATGGCCGGCGACCGCCGGGCTACCGCCGGCAGCATGATCTCGCAGCGCGACATCGAGAAGGTGTTCCGCAGCGATGAGTTCTCCTGCGCTGGCATTGCCGGCGTTGCGGGCATCGGCATCGACCTGCTCCGGCTGTTCAGCGTCGAGCTCGAGCACTACGAGAAGCTCGAGGGCCGGATGCTGTCGCTGGAGGGCAAGGCGAACCGGCTGGCCGGCCTGGTGAAGTCCAACCTCGGCGCGGCGATGCAGGGCCTGGTAGCAGTGCCGCTGCTGGCCGGCTTCGACCTGGAGACCGGCCAGGGTCGCATCTACAACTTCGATGTGGCGGGCGGCAAGTACGAGGAGCAGCGGTTCTCGTCGATCGGCTCTGGCTCTGTCTTTGCCCGCGGCTCGCTGAAGAAGCTCTACCGCGACGGCATGAGTGCCGAGGACGTCGCGCTCGTTCTGATGCAGGCGCTGTACGACGCCGCCGACGACGACTCGGCCACCGGCGGCCCTGACATGTCACGCCGGATCTACCCGATCATCGCGACCGTCACCGCTGATGGCTACCAGAGGCTGAGCGACGAGCAGGCAGGCCGGTACGCCGAGGCCGTCGTAGCCGAGCGGATGCAGGACCCGGACGGGCCGGCCGCGCCACTGCCGTCGACTGCGGCGTCCTGAGGGCCGCGTCCTGATACCCACCCGACTCGAGTAAGGAAGCGCCCCCGGTGTCGATGCCGTTCTACGTGTCACCTGAGCAGGTGATGAAGGACAAGGCGGATTACGCGCGCAAGCGCATCTCCCAGATCCGCAGCGGCGTCGTGATGACGTGCGAAGCCGGCATCCTGCTCGTCGCGCCGAACCCGTCGCGCGCCCTGCGCAAGTTCAGTGAGATGTACGACCGGATCGCGTTCGCCGCGGTCGGCCGCTACAACGAGTTCGAGAGCCTGCGCAAGGCTGGCGTCCGGTACGCGGACATGACCGGCTTCCAGTACGACCGGCGTGACGTGACCGCGCGTGGCCTGGCCGACTGGTACGGGCAGCTGCTCGGCGCGCTGTTCACCGACAGTCCAAAGCCGTACGAGGTGGAGATCGTCGTCGCCGAGGTCGGCCAGACCGCGGCCGAGGACGAGGTCTACCGGATCACGTTCGAGGGTTCGGTCGCCGACGAGCATGACTTCGTGGTCGTGGGCGGCCAGGCCGACAAGGTCGCGGCCGTGCTCAAGGAGCAGTACTCGCAGTCCATGTCGCTGACCGAGGCGATGGGGCTGGCGATCGCCGCGCTGGCTGGCCAGGGTGACGGCAACGCCGAGCCAGTCACCGCCAACCAGCTGGAGGTGGCCCTGCTGGAGCGTAACCGGCCACATCGGGCATTCCGTCGCCTGACCGGCGCGCGCCTTGATGCGCTGCTCGCCGAGGCCAGGCCGGCGTCGGCTGGCGCCAGCGCGGCGAGCAACGGCGCCGCGCCCGCCAATGGAGCGGCCGCCGACTCAGCGACCGGCGACTCAGCGACCGGCGACAATCCGGCTGCCGCAGGGGGCCGGCCGGGGGCTCAGCTGCCGATGGTTCAGCTGCCGATGGTTCAGCTGGCGGCGGCGATGCAACCGGCGCGTAGGCTCGTGACGAGGGCTGCGCGGTGGCGGTCCTCGCATCCTGGCAGGAGGACAGTGTGGCAGCCGACAGTGTGACAGCCGACCTGGCGGACATCACCGGCATCGACACGCCCACCGGCCTGTTCATCGGCGGCCAGTGGTCGACCGGACGCGCCGGGACGCTCGCCGTGATCAATCCGGCGACCGAGGACACGATCACCGAGGTGGCCGACGCGAGCCCGGAGGACGGGCTGGCGGCGGTCGATGCAGCGGCTGCGGCCCTGCCGGCCTGGGCCGCCAGGCCGCCGCGGGAGCGGGGCGAGTGCCTGCGCCGGGCCTTCGAGCTGATGACGCAGCGGTCCGAGCAGCTGGCTCGCCTGATGGTGCTGGAGAACGGCAAGGCGCTGCGAGACGCGCGTGGCGAGATCCTGTACGCGGCCGAGTTCTTCCGCTGGTACTCCGAGGAAGCGGTCAGGCTCGACGGGCACCTGTCGATCGCGCCCTCGGGCGCCAACCGGATCATGGTGCAGCGGCAGCCTGTCGGCGTCAGTTTCATGATCACCCCGTGGAACTTCCCCGCCGCGATGGCCACGAGGAAGATCGGGCCGGCCCTGGCGGCCGGCTGCACCGTGGTGCTCAAGCCGGCCAAGGAGACCCCCCTGACTGCGCTGGCGGTGGCCGGCATCCTGGCCGAGGCCGGCGTGCCAGATGGCGTGGTCAACGTGCTGCCCACGCGCAAGCCCGGCCCGCTGACCGACGCGGTGCTGGCCGACCCGCGCGTACGGAAGCTCTCTTTCACCGGGTCGACTGAGGTCGGCCGGATGCTGCTCAAGCAGGCCGCCGACTACGTGATCAACTGTTCCATGGAGCTCGGCGGCAACGCCCCGTTCCTGGTCTTTGACGATGCGGATGTAGACGCGGCGGTGGAGGGTGCGTTCCTCGCCAAGATGCGCAACGGCGGCGAGGCATGCACCGCGGCCAACCGGTTCTACGTGCACGAAAAGGTGGCGACAGAGTTCGCGGCCAAGCTCGCGGCCAGGCTCGCGGCGCTCAGCGTCGGGCCCGGCCTGCAGGACGGCGTCGACCTCGGGCCGCTGGTGAACGCCGACACGAGGACTAAGGTCGCCGAATTGGTGAAGTCGGCCACCGGCGACGGCGCTACGGTACTGACCGGCGGACACGCCCCGGACCGGGTCGGGTATTACTACGAGCCGACCGTGCTCGACAGCGTGCCCGCGGGGGCCGGGATCCTCAGCGAGGAGATTTTCGGCCCGGTCGCGCCCATCGTCAGGTTCTCCGATCCGGAGGAGGCGATCGCCCTGGCGAACGACACCGAGTACGGGCTGGTGTCGTACGTGTTCAGCGGCGACTTGCGGCGCGCGCTGCGGATCGCGGAGGCGCTGGAGGCGGGCATGGTGGGCATCAACCGGGGCGTCGTCTCCGACCCGGCCGCGCCGTTCGGCGGCGTGAAGCAGTCCGGGCTTGGCCGCGAGGGCGCGCACGAGGGGCTGCTGGAGTACACCGAGACCAAGTACATCGCCGTCGACTGGTAACTGGGGACCGATGGACAGGCGAATCTTCGGACTGGAGAACGAGTACGGCGTCACCTGCACGTTCCGCGGGCAGCGGCGCCTGTCGCCGGACGAGGTGGCGAGGTACCTGTTCCGCCGGGTGGTGTCGTGGGGTCGCAGCAGCAACGTTTTTCTGCGCAACGGCGCCCGGCTGTACCTGGATGTGGGCAGCCACCCCGAGTACGCGACGCCGGAGTGCGACAGCCTGATCGACCTCGTCACCCACGACAAGGCGGGCGAGCGCATCCTGGAAGGCCTGCTCGTCGACGCCGACACCCGGCTGCGCGAGGAAGGCATCGCCGGCGACATCTACCTGTTCAAGAACAACACCGACTCGGCCGGCAACTCCTACGGCTGCCACGAGAACTACCTCGTCGGCCGCCACGGTGAGTTCGGCCGGCTGGCCGACGTCCTGATCCCGTTCCTGGTGACCAGGCAGATCATCTGCGGGGCCGGCAAGGTGCTCCAGACGCCGCGTGGCGCGGTGTACTGCGTGAGCCAGCGGGCCGAGCACATCTGGGAAGGTGTGTCGTCAGCGACGACCAGGTCCCGGCCGATCATCAACACCCGCGATGAGCCGCACGCCGACGCCGAGCGATTCCGCCGGCTGCACGTGATCGTCGGTGACTCGAACATGAGCGAGACCACCATGCTGCTCAAGGTCGGCGCGACCGACCTGGTGCTGCGCATGGTGGAGGCCGGGATCGTGATGCGCGACCTGACGCTGGAGAACCCGATCCGGGCGATCAGGGATGTCAGCCACGACATGACCGGGCGGCGCCGGGTCCGGCTGGCCAACGGCCGCGAGGTCAGCGCCCTGGACATTCAGCAGGAGTACCTGTCCAAGGCGATCGACTTCACCGCGCGCAAAGGCGCGGACGCGATCACGACCCGGGTGCTCGAACTGTGGGAGCGCACGCTGCGCGCCGTGGAGACGGGCGACCTCGGCCTCGTCGCGCGCGAGATCGACTGGGTGACCAAGCTCCAGCTCATCGAGCGGTACCGGGCCAAGCATGACCTGCCGCTGGCCTCGCCGCGAGTCGCTCAGCTGGACCTGGCCTACCACGACGTGCATCGCGGGCGGGGCCTGTACTACCTGCTGCAAAAGCGCGGCGCGGTCGAGCGGGTCTGCCGGGATCTCGACATTTTCGCGGCCAAGTCGATCCCGCCGCAGACCACGCGGGCGCGGCTGCGCGGCGAATTCATCCGCCGGGCGCAGGAGCGCCGACGCGATTTCACCGTCGACTGGGTCCACCTGAAGCTCAACGACCAGGCGCAGCGCACCGTGCTGTGCAAGGACCCGTTCCGCTCTGTCGATGAGCGGGTGGAGAAGCTCATCGCCGGCATGTAAGCCGCTGATCCGATCTCAATGCGTAGTCATGTGAGTACTCTCCGTCGATAGACGGCGATAGGGCCCCGTCCGTTGCACTCGCGGCCGGCGGCTGCGGCTATGCTGCCTGCTGCCCGCGAGGATTTGGTCACACTGCGCTTTCACTAACGCAGTGCAGTCGTTCGGTCGCGGTAGGCTGACTTGTCTTGACACGACGGACCTGATCTCAGAGCTCTGCCATCAACACTGACCTCCATCAATGCTGAGGAAACACATGCGCCGCTTTGCCGCCGCCCTGCTGGTCCCGCTCGCTGCCTGCGCAGCCCTGGCCGGCTGCAGCTCGTCCGGCTCGCCCGCCAGCGCCAACGCCAACGTGCAGGTGTCCGGCAGTTTCGACAAGACGCCGAGCGTGACGATCCCGGCGCAGAAGGCCAGCACGAACCTTGTCGTCAGCACCCCCGTCAAGGGCACGGGCGCGGTGCTGAAGATCGGCAACAGCGCGCTTGCCAACGTCGCCATCTACAAGTGGAGCGGCACCAAGCACTCGCTGGTGGAGTCGACGTTCGGCAGCGGGCCGCAGGTGATCCCCTCCCAGCTCGGCCTGCCGGGCCTCGCCACGGCGCTCAAGACCGCACACGTGGGCAGCCGGGTCGTGGCCGTCCTGCCGCCCAAGTACGGCTACGGGACGGCCGGCCAGTCGCAGCTCCAGATCACTGGCACTGACACCCTGGTCTGGGTCATCGACCTGCTCCAGCAGTACTCGCCGACCCAGTCGGCCACCGGCTCGCAGGTCTCGAGCGGCGGCGGCACGCTGCCGACCGTGACTGCCAAGTCTGGTCAGGCGCCGGTCATCGCCGTCCCGAAGAACTCGCCGTCGTCGAACCTGTCCGTCACCACGCTGATCAAGGGCACCGGCCCGAAGCTGGCGAAGGGCGACACCGCGGTCACGCAGTACGTCGGCGTCAACTGGCGGACCGGTAGCGTGTTCGGTTCCTCCTGGCCGTCATCGCAGGCGCCAGCCGGGCAGCTACTGAGCTTCCAGGTGGGCGGGTCCCAGGTGCTGACGGGTCTCAGCACCGGGCTTGAGGGCGTAACGGTGGGCAGCCGGGTCATGGTCGTGGTCCCGCCAGCGCTCGGGTACGGCCCGGCCGGCGGCCAGGCGAGCGCGGGCATCAACAAGACCGACACCCTGGTGTTCGTGATCGACGTCCTCGGCTCCGCCCCGGCCGGCAGCTAAGGCGGCGCGGGCACCGGCCCTGGTCGGGCCAGCCGGCCGCTGAGCGGCTAGTTCCAGCGCTCGAATGGCTCGGTCAGCTCGGCGCCGGCCAGGAACGCGGGCAGCAGCTCCGGCAGCCGGCCGGGGTAGAAGCGCTCGGTGCTCGCAACCAGGTCCGCGACGTCCCACCAGCGCGCACCGACGTACTCCTCGAGCTCCTCGGCCGTCTGCCCGCTGGCTGTGATGGCGGGCGCGTCGTCGTCGAGCTGGACCGCGACGACCACTTCGTGCTGCAGCCGCCGGATCCCGCGTGCCGTCCACGTCGCCGTCCGCCGCCAGCGCGGCTGGCCGACCTGGGCTGGGCTGACGTCCAGGCCGGTCTCCTCGCGGATCTCCCTGACAGCGGCATGCTGGTAGCTCTCGCCGGGCTCGATCCCGCCGCCGGGCAGCTCCCACCAGTGTCCGGCCGTCCGCGACGCGAGCTCCGCGCGGAACAGGAGGATCCGGCCGGCCCGGTCTTGCAGCACCACCCGCACGCAGGACCGCTCCAGGTCATAACCAGGCCCGGCGCCGAGTGCCGCTGCGTGCCGGCCTGCGGCGGCGGCGGACAGGAAGTACGCCAGATCCTCCTCCAGGCCGCGGCCCATGGTGGACAGCTGGACGGGGCAGTCCCGCAGGATCTCAGCCAGCCCGGCAACGCTGACCTGCACCAGGTTGTGCCGGGCGGCCAGCGGCTGCGCCGCGGCCAGCACCTGTGCGCCGAATTCTCCCGGCAGCTCCGGTACCACGATGTCGGCCCTGGCCAGTGCGACCCGGCCGTAGCAGGTGAGGCTGTGATGGGAGATGCCGCGATGGCGCGGCCGCTGATCCGCCGCGCTGATCCGCAGTGACCCGACAGGCCGGCCGCCGAGCACCGCGACAGCGTTGACTGCATCCCCGGCGGCCACGCCGGAGAAGCCCCAGCGGGTGCCGGTGCCGAGGTTGCCAGGTCCCTGGGCGACCACAGCCAGCTCGGCCCCGAGCACGTGCCGCGCCGCGAGCAGTCCGCTGTGCAGGCTGACTGCCTCCACGTCGCCGCCGAACGCCTGGCCGACGGTCACAGTGCCAGTCAGCCAGCCCGCCTCGGTCAGGGCAGCGGCCGACCGGGAGAACCAGGCAGGCAGCGCGCCGCCGTCGGGCATCACGTAGGCGATCCGCGGCCGCGGTCTGGCCGCCGTCCCGCCGGACTGGGCGGCGAGATAGCCGGCCAGGATCGCCGGGAGCGCCGAGTGGAGGTCGGCGATCACCACTGGCAGGCCAGCAAGGTCGTCCGCGTCCCGGAGCAGCTCGTGATACTGCGAGCCCTGCTCGTCCGCGCCGGGCACGCACGCCTGGAGCGGGGTGTACCGGGCCTTCATCAGGTGGCCAGGACCGCTAATGTCGGCTGGCAGCCGGTCCGGAATCGCCACGACCAGGGCGTATCCTCCGGTGCCGAGGCCCAGGTCGAGCGCGGTGGTGTTCAGCAGCACCCGGTCGCCAGCTTGCGGGGCGCCGGTCAGCTCGGGATAGGCCAGCGCGGGCATCGTGTCCGCGCCGACTCGTACCAGCAGCTCGAGCGCGCCACGCCACGATCGGCCGACCGCGGAAACCTCGCCACTACGCCATCTGATCACTCCGGCAGGGTAGCGTCGGTGGCGGGAAGGGATGGCGATGTCCAGGCGGAAGACTGAGCGGCTGCTGAGCCTTGTGGTCTGCCTGCTGTCCGCTCGCAGGTACCTGACGGCGACCCAGATCAGGGCCGCGGTGCCGGGCTATCCGGACTCCTTCGACGCCTTTAAGCGCATGTTCGAGCGCGACAAGGACGAGCTGCGCGAGCTTGGCATCCCGCTGGAGACAGGCACGAACGCGCCCGGTGACGAGGAGTCGGGCTACCGGATCTCGCGGCAGGCATACGAGCTGCCCGATATCAGGCTGGAGCCGGACGAGGTCGCCGTGCTGGGCCTGGCGGCCAGGGTCTGGCGGCAGGCTGAGCTGGCCGGCGCCGCCGAAGGCGCGTTGCTGAAGCTGCGGGCGGCGGGGATCGACGCGGAGGACCTGACCCAGCCAGGGATCGAACCGCGAGTCCAGACACCGGAGGCCGCCTTCGGGCCACTGTGGGAGGCCGTGCGCGACCGGCGCCCGGTGGCGTTCGGATACCGGGGCGCGGGCCGCAGCGCGACCCAGCGCCGCAATCTGGAGCCGTGGGGCGTGGTCAACCGGCGCGGCCGCTGGTACGTGGTCGGCCAGGACACCGACCGGCAAGCGGAGCGCGTGTTCCGGCTCAGCCGGATCGACGGCGCAGTGGGCTTCACCGGACCGGCGGGATCGGTCAATGTGCCCCCCGGCACGGACGTGCGGGGGGCCGTGCGGGACTGGGACAGCGAAGCAGCAGCACCGCGCAGCTGCCTGCTCCGGATCCGGTCAGGTGCTGGGTACGGCCTGCGCCGGCACGCGCTTCGCGACGAGCCCGACGAGGTGGCGGGCTGGGATCAGGTCGAGCTCACCTACTCTGACACCGGGTGGTGGAGCGAGCACATCGCGTCCTTCGGCGCGGACGTCGTAGTCATGGAGCCTACCGACCTGCGAGACGCGGTAATCGGACGGCTGAAGGGGGTGCTGGCGTGACGGCGGATGCCCCGGCCCAGGCGGGGCCAATAAAGGCGGGGCCAATAAAGGCGGGGCCAGTCAAGGACGGGCCAGTCAAGGCCAGCACCGCCACGGCGACCGAGCGGCTCCAGCGGCTGCTGGCGCTCGTGCCCTACGTAGTGAGCCGGAACGTCGTCGGCATGGAAGACACCGCCGCGACCTTCGGGATCACCGAGCGCGAGCTGGTGGACGACCTGAACCTGCTGTGGTGCATCGAGCTGCGCTCACCCGATCCGTACTGCCCGATCGACCTGTCGTACGAGGGCGGCGAGATCGTCGTCAGCGAGGCCGAGGCCATCGACCGGCCGCTTCGCCTTGGCGTCGACGAGGCCTGCGCTCTGCTGATAGCGCTACGGATGCTGGCCGAGCTGCCAAGCGTCGGCGCCGGATCGGCGCTGAGCCGCACGATCGCCAAGGTGGAGCAGGCGGCCGGGGCCGCCGCCGGGCCGAGCGCCCAGGTCGCTGTCCAGGTCGACGACATCGCTGCCCAGTCGGCTGCCGCCGAGGTGGCCGAGGCGCTCAGCCTGGGCAGGCGGCTGCACATCGCGTACTACGTGCCCGGCCGGGACGAGGCGACCGAGCGGGACGTGGACCCGATGCGGCTGCTGGTGGTGGAGGGGCACAGTTACCTGGAGGGCTGGTGCCGCCGCGCGGAGGATGTCCGGCTGTTCCGGCTGGACCGCATCCTCGCCATCGAGGTCCTGGATGTCGCCAGCGATGTCCCGGCCGGCGCGGCGCACGTCGATGTGGACCACGGCCTGTTCCGGCCCTCGGCGAGAGACGTCCTGGTCGTCTTCGAGCTGGCCGCCGCTGGCCGCTGGGTCGCCGAGTACTACCCGACCGAGGGGATAGAAGAGCTGGCGGACGGGCGGCTTCGGGTGCAGTTGCGGACGCCGGACACTCAGTTGGTGCGCCGGCTCGCCCTGCGCCTCGGGGAGGATGGGCGGCTGGTATCACCGCCGGAGCTGGCCGATCAGGTAATCGCTGACGCGACGGCGGCGCTCAGTCACTATGCGTAAGCAAAGTAGCGCGGCTGGCCGACCGAAATGCCGTGTTAACTCCGCGGTCAGCAGCCTGCTGCCGGCTGGACACGTTCAGACACTTGGCTAGAACCCGCGTGTAGACTCATCAACCGAGGAGCGCGGGCTCCGTTGAATGGGGACTCAGATGGATCTTTTTGCCCCCTGGCACATCGTCATTCTGCTGGTCGTGCTCGTGGTGCTTTTCGGGGCCAAGCGGCTGCCAGGAGCCGCGGAGTCGCTTGGCAGGTCGATGCACATCTTCAGGAAGTCGGTCCAGGGCCTGACGCAGGACGACAAGGACAGCGCCGCTAACCCCTCGGCGGCTACCGGGTCGCCAGCCACGGGGTCGTGGACCACGCCGCCGCCCGCCGTCGCGCCGCCCGCGGTGGCCGCTCCAGATGCCACCCAGCAGCAGCTGCTGGACTTGCAGCGGCAGGTCCAGGATCTGCAGCGGCAGACTGCAGACGGCAACGGGCAGCCATCCGAGGCGCAGACCACCCGGCCGATCTAACTGGCTGCTGAGGTGGCCGTGGCAGAGGATGGGCTGGGCAGTCAGCCGCGCGCGGATCTAGGGCTGCCGCGGCGGGCCAATCCTGACGGGCGGATGCCGCTGATCGATCACCTCCGCGAGCTCCGCAACCGGGTGATCAAGACGGCCGTCGCGCTGACCGCGGGCTCGATCATCGGATGGTTCCTGTATCCGCGGGTCTGGAACTTCATCCGCGCCCCGTACTGCAAGATCCCGCAGCCGAAAGGCTACGGCACGCTCGTCCTGCACCAGGGCTGTCAGCTCTTCGTGACCGGGCTGTGGGACCCGCTGTTCCTGCGCCTGCAGATCTCCATCGCGGCCGGCATCATCCTGTCCTCGCCGATCTGGCTGTATCAGCTGTGGGCGTTCATCGCCCCCGGCCTGTACAAGCGGGAGCGGCGCTGGGCGTACTACTTCGTCGGCGCCGCGATCCCGCTGTTCGCCATCGGCGCCACCATCGCGTACTTCGCCATGACGAAGGGCCTGCGGTTCCTGCTGCACTTGGTACCAGCCGGCACCACCGCGCTGATCACCATCAACACCTACCTCAGCTACGCCGGCGCGATGCTGCTGATCTTTGGCCTGGCGTTCGAGCTGCCGCTCGTGTTCGTGCTGCTGAACATGGCCGGGGTGCTGACGCACGAACGGTTCCGCAAGTGGCGCCGGATGATTATCTTCCTGGTGTTCGCGTTCGCCGCTATCTTCACGCCGAGCCCGGACCCGATCAGCATGCTGCTGCTCGCGGTGCCCTGCGTCGTCCTGGTGGAGGCGTCGGAGATCTTCGCCTGGGCCAACGACAGGCGCCGGGCCAGGCACGGCAGCCTGCAGTACCCCGGCCTGACCGACGAGCAGGTCGTGGAGTACGGCCTGGATCACGAGCTCGGCGAGCCGACCGACGCCGGCACCAGCGTCCGCTAGCGAGCCGGCCCGCTTAGTCTTGGGCCTATGAGATCGCAGGCACGGCCAGCGGATCACGATGACCGGCCGGGGCTTGCCTCGTTCCGGTCGTTGTATGCCTTTGACTTTGACGACTTCCAGGTAGCCGCCTGCGACGCGCTGGAAAGCGGCCACGGCGTGCTGGTCGCCGCGCCGACCGGCTCCGGAAAGACGGTCGTGGGCGAGTTCGCCGTGCACCTGGCGCTGGCCGAGGGCCGCAAGTGCTTCTACACGACCCCGATCAAGGCGCTGTCCAACCAGAAGTACACCGACCTGGTGAGCCGCTATGGCGCGGCCAGCGTCGGTCTACTCACCGGCGACAACAGCATCAATGGCGAGGCGCCGATCGTCGTCATGACCACCGAGGTGCTGCGCAACATGCTGTACGCGGGGTCGCTGACGCTCGGCGGCCTCGGCTACGTCGTACTGGACGAGGTGCACTACCTGGCCGACCGGCTGCGCGGCGCCGTCTGGGAGGAAGTCATCATCCAGCTGCCGGAGTCGGTACAGGTCGTGGCCCTGTCGGCGACGGTGAGCAACGCCGAGGAATTCGGCGACTGGCTGGAGCAGGTGCGCGGCGGCACCGCGGTGATCGTGGACGAGACCAGGCCGGTGCCGCTGTGGCAGCACATGCTTGCCGGTCGGCGCCTGTACGACCTCTTCGCGACGAACGGTGCCGTCAACCCCGAGCTGCGCCGGCTCGCGCAGCGCGACGTGGTCGCCGATCGGGCAGGCAGCCGCCGGCCCGGCCGTGCCCGTAGTGGGGGCGGTAGTGGTGGGGGCGGCAGTGGTGGGGGCGGCCGTGGTGGCGGCGGCAGTGGTGCTGGCGGCCGCGGGGGCCGCGCGGGTGCGACCCGGGCCGGCGGTCATGGGCACCGGCAGGTCCGGTTCAGGCCGCCCGGCCGCCCGGAGGTGATCGAGCGCCTGGATGCCGAGGGCCTGCTGCCGGCGATCACGTTCATCTTCAGCCGGGCCGGCTGCGACGCCGCGGTCCAGCAGTGCCTGGCCGCCGGGCTGCGGCTCACCACACCGGAGGAGTCCGTCGAGATCGCGCGGATCGTCGCCGAGCGCACCGCCGGGCTGGCCGACGCCGATCTGGCCGTGCTCGGCTACGGCGACTGGCTGACGGGGCTGCGCCGCGGGATCGCGGCGCACCACGCAGGCCTGCTGCCGACGTTCAAGGAGGTCGTGGAGGAGCTGTTCGCCGCGGGCCTCATTCGCGCGGTATTCGCCACCGAGACGCTCGCGCTCGGCATCAACATGCCGGCCAGGACCGTGGTCATCGAGAAGCTCGACAAGTGGAACGGCGAGCATCACGCCGACCTGACGGCGGGGGAGTACACCCAGCTCACTGGGCGGGCCGGCCGGCGCGGCATCGACGTTGAAGGGCACGGGGTCGTGCTCTGGCAGCCGAACGTGGACCCGCTCGCGGTCGCCGGCCTCGCGGGCACCCGTACCTATCCGCTGAACTCCAGCTTCCGCCCCACCTACAACATGGCGGTCAACCTGGTCGGCCAGGTCGGGCGGGTGCGCGCGGCCAGGCTGCTGGAGTCGTCGTTCGCCCAGTTCCAGGCCGACCGCGGGGTAGTCGGGCTCGCGCGCCAGGCGGCCAGGCTGCGTGAGCAGATCGCGGGGCTGGCGGTGTCCTGCGAGCTCGGCGACATCGTGAGCTACGACGAGATCCGGCGCGAGCTCGGCGAGCTCGAGCGGGACGAGTCCCGGCAGCGCTCCGCCGCGCGGCAGGCTGAGGCGATCACGTCGATGGAGAAGCTCCGGCCCGGCGACATCATCGAGGTGCCGGCCGGCCGCCAGGCAGGTGTCGCTGTTGTGCTCCAGCCCGGTGGCGGCGGCTCAGGTGACGGCCGGCCGCTGCCGCTGGTGCTGACCGTAAACCGGCAGGTGAAGCGGCTGTCGGTAGCCGACTTCCCCGTTCCGGTCAGCCCGATCGAGCGGATCAGGATCCCGCCGTCGTTCAGCCCGCGCTCGCCCGCCGCCCGCCGGGATCTCGTCTCGACCGTGCGCAACACGATTGCCGGACGGGACCTGCCCGCGCGAGGACGCCAGGCCGGGCGCAGCGAGGCGTCCGGCGCGGCTATCGAAACGCTGCGCAGGCGACTGCGGCGGCACTCCTGTCACGGATGCGCGGACATGCAGCTGCATCTGCGTGACCTGGCCAGGCGGGCGCGCCTTGAGCGAGAAGCAGACGCGCTCGAGCAGCGGGTCTCGGGCCGGTCGCACGTGCTCGCGCGCACGTTCGGCCGGGTCTGCGCGGTGCTCGCCGAGCTGGGCTATATCGCCGGCGATGAAGTCACCACGGGCGGCCGCCGGCTGGCTGCCCTGTATACCGAGCTTGACCTGCTGGCCGCCGAGTGCGTGCGCCGCGACACGTGGGCCGGGCTGGCGCCGGCCGACCTGGCCGCGTGCGTGTCGGCACTGACGTTCGAGGCCCGCCGGCCCGACGACGCCAGCCCGGTGCGGCTACCGCAAGGCCGGACGCGCGAGGTGCTCACGGAGATGGCTGACATCTGGGGCGAACTGTCGGCCGTCGAGAACGCCCAGCACCTGTCGTTCCTGCGCGAGCCGGATCTCGGATTCGCCTGGACCGTGCACTCCTGGGCGCGCGGGACGTCGCTGGAGAAGCTGGTTGGCGCCGAGCTCACCGCTGGTGACTTCGTCCGCGCCGTCAAGCAGCTGATCGACCTGCTCAGCCAGATTGCCGTGGTAGCCGGCGGCGACGAGCTGGCGTCGACCGCGCGGAAGGCGATCGATCTCGTGCGCCGCGGCGTTGTCGCCTACTCCTCGGTGGGTTAGGTCCCTCGGCGGGTTAGGTCCCTCGGCGGGTTAGGTCCCGCGGCGCCCCCGGCGCGCCCCGAGCCCGGCGCCCGGCGCCCGGCGCGCCTGACCCTTGGCGCGGCCTGACGTTGTAGGCGTTCGGCGGGCGGATCATGACATTGTAGGCGTTCGGCGGGGACAAACGGGACCTAATCGGGCGCATTTGCCCGACTAACGCCTACAAAGTCGGCGGACGCTGGCCGGAAGCGCATGCCGAAACCGAGTTGCGCTTGCGCGCTCTCGTGCCCGAGGCTCGGTGGCTATGACCGAGCAGCGCGCGCACGGTGGCCCAGACGTGGTGGTGCGGCGACTAGTCGCCGACGACTGGGCGCAGCTGCGCGCGTCGCGGCTGGCTGCGCTGACAGAGGCGCCGTACGCGTTCGCCTCGACGCTCGCCAGGGAGCAGGCCTTCGACGCGGACCTCTGGCGCAGCCGGGCGGGCTCAGGCCGGACGTTCGGCGCCTTCGACGGCTCCACTGTCGTCGGTCTGGCGACCGGGTTCCCGGTCGATGAGCGGCCGCAGGAATGGCACCTGGTCGGCATGTGGGTCGCGCCGGGCTAGCCGCGGTCAGGGCGTGGCCGACCGGCTCGTCGAGGCGGTATGCGAGCAAGCGAGGCAGGCTGGCGCCGGGACCGTGACCCTCTGGGTGACCGAGGTGAACGACCGGGCGAGGGCGTTCTACCGGCGGCTCGGCTTCGCGCCGACCGGCGCCCGGCAGCTGGTCTGGCCGGAGGAGCCGGACCACTGGGAAGAGGAGCTGGCCCGCCGGCTGGCCTAGCTCGCCGGCTGACCTAGCTCGCCGACTGACCTAGCTCGCCGACTGACCTAGCTCGCCGACTGACCTAAGGGCCCGCAGGGACGAGCACCGGCAGGTCGTAGGTACGGCGCACGCTGCTGCCGAGCCGGGTGATGTCGGCGCCGTAGACGTGCAGCGAGATGGCCACCTCGTCGCCGATGTTGCGCACCCGGTGAATGTCGCCGGGCGGTGCGAAGCCGCCAACCTCGCCGGGCATGTTCCGGCCGCGGCCGACCTCCGCCAGGCTGAGGCCGTCAGCGGTGAGCGCGTACAGCTCCTCGTACTCGATGCCCTGGACGACGCCGAAGACGCACCAGGTGACGTGGTCGTGGATAGGCGTCTCCTGGCCAGGGCGCCAGACCATGGCCGTGACGGAGAACGAGCCGTCGGACTCGACGTGCAGCAGATGGCAGCGGTAGCTGGCCCCGTCGCCGGCCCGCTCGGCCGCGGTGAGGATGTCCGCCGGGGGCAGGTGCAGGCGCAGCTCATCGGCGACGAGCTGGGCAGTGCGCTCCCAGTCGGCGTGACGGTGCGTCGCACGCCGGATGGCACGAACAAGGTCGGCTGGACATCGGGCACGAACCGGGCTAACCGCCGTCATGCTGACACCTCCATGCCTACTAGATCGGTCGACAATAGCCTACGGGATCACGAGTCACGGCACTAATGCCGACTGTCCATAGGTCCATAGAGCCGGCGCATGAATCTGCGCTGGCGGCTGCCCGCAAGCCGGGCGGCCCGGGAAGATGCCGCCATGGGTACCACGATGCTGCTGGACTCGGCCTCCATGTACTTCCGGGCGTTCTACGGCGTGCCAGCGACGATGACCGCGCCGGACGGCACGCCCGTGAACGCCGTCAAGGGCCTGCTCGACATGATCACCAGGCTGCTGCGCGCCCGCCATCCGACCCGGCTGATCGCGTGCATGGACGCGAGCTGGCGCCCGGCGTTCCGGGTCGCGGCGCTGCCCAGTTACAAGGCGCACCGGGCCAACCCGGACGGCTCCGAGCAGGTCCCCGACGCGCTCACGGTGCAGCTGCCGATCATCGTCGACGTGCTCTCCGCGATCGGGATCACGATGGCCTGGGCCGACGGCTACGAGGCAGACGACATCATCGGCACGCTCGCCGCGCAGGCCAGCGAGCCCGTCGAAGCGGTCACCGGGGATCGTGACCTGTTCCAGCTCGTCGACGACGCGCGTGGCATCCGGGTCGCCTACATCGGCAAGGGGGTGGCCAACCTCGAGCTCATGGACGAGGCGGCGATCGCGGCGAAATACCAGATCCCAGGCCGGTCCTACGCCGCCTTCGCGGCGCTGCGGGGCGACCCGAGCGACGGCCTACCGGGCGTGCCGGGGGTCGGGGACAAGACGGCGGCTGCCCTGGTCCGCGTCTTCGGCTCGGTCGAGGCGATGCTGGCGGCGATCGACGCCGGGCACGGCGGCTTCCCCGCAGGCAGCCGCGCCAAGCTCGTGGCGGCGCGCCCGTACCTCGACGCGTGCATGCCAGTGGTCCGGGTCGCCACCGACGCCCCGGTCAAGCTCGACGGCGGTGAGCTGCCCTTCACCCCGGCCGATCCGGCCAGGGTCGCCGGGCTCGATGAGCGCTGGGATCTGGGCTCGTCGCTGGGCCGCCTGCTGTCGGCGCTCGCGTCCGCGCCCTGACCATGACCTGAGATGATGGCGGGCGAGGCAGCAAGATCTGGAGGATGCAGTGGGGCACGATCAGAACGGAACGGGGCTGTTCCCGCCTACCCGCCTTCGAAAGGTCGCGGCGGCAACAGCAGCGGCCGGCCTGGACGCGGTCCTGCTAACACCGGGGCCGGACCTGCGGTACGTGACCGGGTATGACGCGCATGCACTCGAGCGGCTCACCTGCCTGGCGGTGCCTGCTGACGGCGACCCGTTCCTGGTCGTGCCCCGGCTCGAGGTGCCCGCCGCGCAGACGTCGCCGGCCGGCCAGCTGGAGCTGGAGATCATTGGCTGGGACGAGACCGACGATCCGTACGCGCTGGTGGCAAGGCGACTCGGCGACGTCGCCGCGGTCGGGCTCGCGGACCGGATGTGGGCCCTGATGGTGTTGCGGCTGCGCGCGGCCTTGCCCGGCGCGCGCCAGGAGCTCGCCAGCCTGGCGCTGCGCGACCTGCGGGCGCGCAAGAGCCCGGCCGAGGTGGCGGCGCTGCTGGCCGCGGGCGAGGCGATCGACCGGGTGCACGCGCAGGTACCCGGCTGGCTGCGGCCAGGCCGGACCGAGCGCGAGGTGGCGGCCGATATCAGCGAGGCGATCCTGGCCGAGGGGCACGCGAGCGTGGACTTCGCCATCGTCGCGTCCGGTCCGAACGGAGCCAGCCCGCACCACACCGCCGCTGACCGGGTGCTCCAGCCCGGCGACGCCGTCGTCGTCGACATCGGCGGGACGATGCCGACCGGCTACTGCTCGGACTGCACTCGGACCTACGCGATTGGCACGCCGCCTGCTGACTTCGCCGCTTACTACCAGGTGCTCAAGGACGCGCAGGACGCGGCCTGTGCCGCCGTCCGGCCGGGCGTCACGGCGCAGGACGTGGACGCAGCCGCGCGCGGGCCGATCACGGCGGCCGGCTTTGGTGACTACTTCGTGCACCGGACGGGCCACGGCATCGGCCTGGAAACGCATGAGGACCCCTACATCGTGTCCGGCAATACCGAGGTACTTCAGCCCGGGTACGCATTCTCGATCGAGCCGGGTATCTATCCGGGCCCGCACGGAGCCCGGATCGAGGACATCGTGGTCTGCACTGCCGATGGCTACCAGCGGCTCAATAACGTCAGCCGGGAACTGATCGTGGTGGCGGGCTAGTGCCCGGCGTCGACCGGGAGGCGCGGGACGACACCACCGTCGCGCTGTTCGAGCTGGCTCGGGACATCGCCGATGCGGAGCTGCGGCCGCGGGTCGCCGCCGCTGAGCGCGACGGCAGCTTCCCGCGCGCGGAGTTCGCGACCCTCGGCCGGGCTGGCCTGCTGGCCTTGCCGTATCCGGAAGAGTACGGCGGCGGCGGCCAGCCCTACGAGACCTACCTGCAAGTCGTCGAGGAACTCGCGACCGCGTGGCTGGCGATCGGGCTCGGCGTCAGCGTGCACACGCTGACCTGTTATCCGATTGCGACGGCCGGCACAGCGCAGCAGCGCGAGCAGTGGCTGCCCGGCATGCTCGGCGGCGACCAGCTCGGCGCCTACTGCCTGTCCGAGCCGGCCAGCGGCTCCGACGCGGCCGCCCTGGCGACCCGCGCCGTCGCCGACGGCGACGAGTTCGTGCTCGACGGAGTGAAGGCGTGGATCACGCACGGCGGCCAGGCCGACTTCTACACGCTGTTCGCGCGGACGTCGGGCGACAGTGCCGGGCCGGAGCGGGCCCGCGGCATCAGCTGCTTCCACGTCCCGGCCGCGACGCCAGGGGTATCGGCGGGGCGTCCTGAGCACAAGATGGGCATGCGCAGCTCGGCTACGACGCAGCTGCGGTTCGAGTCCGCCCGGGTGCCCGCCGGCCAGCTGATCGGCGACGCCGGGGCCGGCTTCGGGATCGCGCTCGGTGCGCTGGACGCTGGCCGGCTCGGCATCGCGGCGTGCGCGACCGGGGTAGCGCAGGCGGCACTGGACTGCGCGGTCGATTACGCCCGCGGTCGCGTGCAGTTCGGGCGGCCAGTCATCGGTTTCCAGGGCCTGCAGTTCATGCTCGCCGACATGGCGACGGCCGTCGCGGCGGCGCGCGCGCTGTACCTGGCCGCGGCCCGGCGCAAGGACGCCGGCCTGCCGTACGGCCAGCAGGCGGCGATGGCCAAGCTGCTGGCCAGCGACACCGCGATGCGCGTCACCACCGACGCGGTCCAGGTGCTCGGCGGGTACGGGTACGTCGAAGACTTCCCGGCGGAGCGGCTGATGCGCGAGGCCAAGGTGCTCCAGATCGTCGAGGGCACGAACCAGATCCAGCGGCTCGTGATCGGGCGGGAGCTGGCCCGCACTAGCTAGCCGCTGCGCACAACGACACCCTCCCACGGCCCGAGGCCCGCGGTGGCTGGCCCGGTCCGCAGCAGGATCTCCCCGGCCTGCTCGGGCATGGCGGCGGACGTCGCGCCGAGATTGGCGGTCACCACTAGCGGGCCGGTCGCATACGACCAGACGCCAGGCGGCGACGCCAGCCGCCGGTAGTCGGCGACGCCGTGGCCCAGCTCGTCGTGGCCCAGCTCGCCGTGGCGGAGTTCGACGAGCCGGCGGCAGAGCGACAGCACCGAGTCCGGGTCGCCACGCTGGTCGGCCACGTTGACCGCGGCCGGGCCGATGGGCAGCCACGGCGTGACAGCCGGCCCGGTGAAGCCGCCGCCGACTGCGGCGTTCCAGCGCATCGGCGTACGCGCGCGGTCACGCTGGCCCTGCGGGCTGCCGGCGTGGGTCATCGGATCCCGCTGGAGCTCAGCTGGGACGGTCACGTCGGTCATGCCGATCTCGTCGCCGTAGTACAGCACCGTGGTGCCGGGCAGGGTCAGCAGGATCAGCAGGGCGAGCCGGATGGAGGCGGGGTCGCCGTCGCACCACCGGCTGGGGAAGCGACCGACGTCGTGGTTGGACCCGGTCCAGACCGGGCACGCGCCAGTCGGCAGCGCTGCCAGCGTCTGATCCACTAGGTCTGGCAGCTCCGCTGGGAAGCGGGCGAATACGACCGGGAAATTGAAGCTGAGCTGGAGTTCGTTGTCGTCGCCGTAATATGACGCGAGGTTGCCCAGGTCGCCGGTCCAGGTTTCCCCTAGCAACAGCCGGGGTGGCGAGTAGCTCTCGGCGATCTTGCGCCAGTCTCGGTAGACGCCATGGGTCTCCGGCCGGTTGGCGCTGTACACCGGCCGCTGGCCGAAGCGGCCGGCGAGCCGGTCGCCGCTGGTGGACGTCGCCCGTATCGATGTCTGCTGTGCCGGCGGTGCCAGCGGCGGGTTGTCACGCAGTTCGGCGTCCTTGTAGAGGCCATGCGCAACGTCGATGCGGAAGCCCGCCACGCCGCGATCGAACCAGAACTCCAGGATCTGGCGGAACTCGGCGTGCACGGCGGGCTGCCACCAGTTGAGGTCCGGCTGCGCGGGCAGGAAGTTGTGCAGGTAGTACTGGCCCGTGGCGGCGTGCCACTGCCAGGACGGCTCGCCGGTGGCGTCGAGCCAGTTAGTGGGCGGCCCGCCGCCGGGCGCCGGATCTGCCCACACGTAGTAATCCCGGTGGGCCGCGTCTCGCCCGGAGGCGGCGTCGATGAACCACGGGTGCGCCGAGCTGGTGTGATTGGGCACGAGGTCGAGCAGCACCCGGATGCCCCGCCGGCCGGCCTCGGCGATGAGCGCGTCCAGATCACCGAGAGTGCCGAGCTCCGGATGCACGCCGGTGTAATCGCTGACGTCATAGCCCCAGTCCGCGTCGGGCGACGGCATCGTCGGTGATAGCCACAGGCCGTCGATGCCGAGCCAGGACAGATGGTCGAGCCGCTCCGTGATGCCGTTGATGTCGCCGTAGCCGTCGCTGTTGCTGTCGCGCCAGGACCTGACGTACAGCTGATACAAGACGGCGCCGTACCACCACGGGCTCGTGGCCATGCTGGGTCCCTTCGTCGGGGTCAGCTCCAGAACGCGGCGGACTCCAGGGCCGCGCGACCAGCTTAAAGGCGGCCGCCTCGACTGGGTCGACATGGAACGCGGGGCCGAGCGTCGCTTGCCTTGGCCGGCCGCGCGGCCGACACTGGAGCCATGGCATCGTTCGCCCTGCTTGCAGTCGTGGTCATGATTCCGACCGCGGCCGGGTACGCGGTGATCGGCATCTGGCGCAGCAGCCGCAAGCTCGCCGAGACCCGGCACCAGCCGCCTCCTGCTGAGCCCATCGAGCGGCTCGAGACCAGGCTGCGGCGGCTACGGGCGCAGTTGGAGGCCACCGAGATCGCATCCGGCCTGCCTGCCAAGAATCTTCGTGTCCGCGCCTTGCGCGGCGCCTATACCGACGTGCTGGCGGAAGCCTGCTCGCGGCTGGAGATCAGCCCGCCACCGGCCGACGCGAATGTCCATCAGGCCGACATCTACCGGATCGAGGCGGCGCTGCGACAACACGGACTGGATGTTCGGGCAACGACCGCGCACTGAAGCCTGATGACCGGCTGCACGCGCGGCTCCGGCACGAGCTCGGCTAGTGCCCTTGCCCGCTGGGCCCGCCGCCGCGGACTAGGCGGACAGGCCCAGGCGGGACATCTAGGTCGCCTGTCAGGTGGACGCGGTCGCCGCCGGAGCGGCGGCCGGACCGGCTTCCAGCGTCAGGTTCCGGCCTGACTCCGGATCGAAGATGTGCATCGCCCGGACATCGGCCCACAGCTCGGCATTGTCGCCCTCGCGTACCCGCGTGGTCGCGTCCAGGCGGGCGGTGACGGACTCCTCAGCGGCGCCCGTGTCAGCCTTGCCAGAGTCCACTGCCAGGTCGGCCAGCTGGTCGACCCGAGCGGTCAGCCCGCTCTGCTGCGTGAAATAGACGTAGACGTCCGAGCCCATCGACTCCACCACGTCGATGGTGGCGCGGAAGATGATGCCCTTGTCACGCATGTCGGGCTGGACCAGCGCGGCGTCCTGGAAGTTCTCCGGCCGGATGCCCACGATGACATCGCGGCCGACGTTCGCGCGTTCCAGTGCCTGCCCCAGCGCGGGAGTGAGCGGCAGGCTGCCGATCGCCGTGTGCAGGCTGCCATCGGCTAGCGTCCCGGCCATGAAGTTCATGGCCGGAGAACCGATGAAGCCGGCCACGAACAGGTTCACCGGATTCGCGTACAGCTCAGCCGGCGTGCCCACCTGCTGCAGCATGCCGCTGCGCATGACGGCGAGCCGGTCGCCGAGCGTCATGGCCTCGGTCTGGTCGTGCGTGACGTACACCATCGTGGTGCCGAGCCGCCGCTGCAGCCTGGACACTTCGGTACGGGTCTGCACCCGGAGCTTCGCGTCCAGGTTGGACAGGGGCTCGTCCATCAGGAAAACTGCCGGATCGCGGACGATTGCCCGCCCCATGGCTACCCGCTGCCGCTGGCCACCGGACAGGTTGGCCGGCTTGCGATCCAGGTGCTGGGTCAGGTCGAGGATCCGGGCAGCGTCCTCGACTTTCGCCTTGATGACGGCCGGGTCCGTCTTCGCCAGCTTCAGCGCGAAGCCCATGTTCTCCCGGACCGTCATGTGCGGGTAGAGCGCGTAGCTCTGGAACACCATGGCGATGTCCCGGTCCTTGGGCGCCTTGTTGTTGACGACCTGCCCGCCGATGCGCAGTTCGCCTTCGGTGATGTCCTCCAGTCCGGCGATCATGTTCAGCGTGGTGGACTTCCCGCAGCCCGACGGGCCAACCAGGATCACGAACTCGCCGTCGGCGATGTCCAGGCTGATGTTGTCCACCGCCAGCGCGCCATCCGGGAACCGCTTCGTCACGTGGTCCAGAACTATTTCAGCCACTGTCTCTCCTCTAATCCTGCCGGTGTTCCCGGCTAGCCCTTGACCGCGCCCGACGTCAGCCCAGCGACGATGCGCCGCTGGAAGAACACGACGAAGATGATGATCGGGATGGTGATGACGACCGCGGCGGCCGCGATCGGCCCGGTCGGAACGGTGAACTGCGAGCTGCCGCTGAAGTACGCGATGGAGGCTGGCGCCGTCCGGGATGCTGTCGTCGAGGTGAGCGATATCGCCAGCAGGAACTCGTTCCAGCAGAGCAGGAACACCAGGATGGACGTCGTGACCATTCCCGGCGCGGCCAGCGGGGCGATGACCTTGGTGAACGCCTGGAACGGTGTGGCGCCGTCGACCTTGGCGGCCTTCTCCAGTTCCCACGGGATCTCGCGGAAGAACGCGGACAGCGTGTAGATGCCGAGCGGCAGCCCGAAGGCCACGTACGGGATGATGAGACCTGGCCAGGTGTTGAACAGGCCCAGCGCCCGCTCGATGCTGAACATCGGGGTGACCAGCGAGATCACCGGGAACATCGCGATCAGCAGCGCCATGCCGATCAGCAGGCCCTTGCCGGGGAATCGCAGCCGGGCGACCGCGTAGGCCGCCATCGATGCCAGCGTGACCGCGATGAAGGTCGCGATCAGGCCAATGCCGATGGAGTTGAGCAGCGGCCGGATGAACTGTGAGGTGCTGAGTATCCCGGTGCTTCGGAAGTAGTTCGACCAGGTCCATTGCTTGGGCCAGAAGCTCGGGTCGACGATCGCTGTCGGAGTCTTGAAGGACAGCGACAGCAGCCATAGCACCGGGATCAGTGCCAGCGCTATGGCGACGAAGTTCGCTGTGCCCCAGCCGACTTTCTGGCGCGGGGTCGTAGTGGCCATGAGCAGGTCACCTCTTTCCGATGTCGGTACCGGGGGCCGCGGTGCCGAAGCCCTTGATGAACAGGACAGCGATAATGGCCACGCAGATGAAGATGAGGATCGAGATCGCGGAGCCGATCCCCAGGTTCAGCGCGTTGAACAGGTTGTCGTAGCCGAGATTGGAGACCGCCCCGGTGCCGTTGTTCCCCGCGGTCAGGATGTAGATGTTGTCGAAGATCCGGAACGAGTCCAGCGTGCGGAACAGGAGTGCGACCAGGATCGCCGGCTTCATAAGCGGCAGCGTGATCCTGGTGAAGCGCTGCCAGGCGGTTGCGCCGTCCACCTTCGCGGCCTTCTGCAGGTCCTCGGGCACCAGGGACAGCCCGGCGAGCAGCAGCAGCGCCACGAATGGCGTGGTCTTCCAGATCTCCGCCAGGATGATGACGATGATCGCCTTGACTTCTGAGGTCAGCGGCGCGCTGTGGTTGAAGGCCGCGGACAGGTAGCCCTGCCCAGGCGTCCAGGCATACTGCCAGCCGTAGGCGGCGGCGACCGTCACGATCCCGTACGGAATGAGCGCGGCGGTGCGGAGAGTACCCCGGCCGAATAGCGTCCGGTGCATGAGCAGCGCCAGCAGCATCCCGAGCACCAGCGTGATGGCGACCGAGAAGATTGTGATGATCACTGTTACCTTCAGCGCCTGCCACCAGTATGGCGAGCTGAGGACAGCGCCGTAGTTGCTCAGTCCGACGAACTTGATGGCCTGCGGAAGCTCGAGGTTATAGCGCTCCAGCGACAGCCAGATCGCGTAGCCCACCGGGTAGGCGGTGACCGCGATCATCACGATGACCGCCGGGGCGCATAGCATCCAGCCGAGCCTGCGCTCGGCACGCGCGCCTTCGGAAAGCTGCTGCCGGCCCTTCCTTACCTTTGCTTCGCCCTGGACGGCGACCGTGACCGCCGCTTCTGCGTTGCTACTCATCGGCGCATTCCTTTCTGGCGGCAGGGCTGCAGTGCGTGCGGCGCCTCACGGGACGAGGCCCTTGGACTGCAAGGCATTGTTGAGCTGGCTGATCATCGACCGTTCAGTGCCTGTCGGGTTTATTCCGCTCGGCGGGGAGATCAGGTGCGAGATGTCGATGGACACCACCTGGTAGACCGGCGTCTTCGGCCGGACGCTTGCGTTCTCGAGTTCCTTCAGGATGTCGGCATGGAAGGGATAGTTCGCGAAGAGCGCGGGATTGCTGTACAGGCTGGCGATCGTCGGCGGCACGCCACCGACGTTGGCGGCGATGAGCTGGTTCTGCGCGTCACGCAGGCACAGGGCTGCCTGGAAGGCGAGCGCTTGGTGCTGCGAGTACGCGCTCACTGCGAGGTCGATACCGCCGATTGTCACCTTGGCCGGCACGCCCGGGATGACCTCCGGGTAGAGCGCCCACTTGAAGTGCTTGAACATCTTGGGGTTGTCGGCCTTCATGGCGGGATACACGAACGGGTAGTTCAGCTGGAACGCCGCCGTTCCGCCTTCCATCGCGAGCCGGTTGTCGTTCTCCATCTGCACCGGCAGCGACGGATCCGCTGCGGACGAGCTCGCAAGCTGCTTCATGATCGACAGCGCCTTGATGGCGGGCGCGCCGAGTGTCACCTTCGTGGCGTCCGCATTCAGCACCGACCCGCCGGCGCTGGCGACCATGGTGTTGAACCACACGGTCGTGCCCTCGTACTGCGCGCCTTGTATCTCGATGAAATGCGGCTTGCCCTGCTTGGCTAGCTGTTCCGCGTCAGCGATCATCTGCGCCCAGGTTGTCGGCGGCTTGGGCACGAGGTCGGAGCGGTACCACAACAGCTGTGTGTTGGTGTTGTCAGGCACCGCATACAGCTGGTTGTGCCAGATCGCGGTCTGCAAAGCGGGCTTGAGCGTGCCGTTCTCGGCCTGCGCCTTGTTTGCGCCTGTCCACGGCGCGGCCCAGCCTGCCTGAGCGAACTCGGCCTCCCACGTGACGTCCAGGCCCATGATGTCAATCGTCGGGTCGTGCGCGGCCATCCGCCGGACCAGCTGCTGTCGCTGGCCGTCAGACCCGTTGGGCAGCTTCTGGTAAGAGATCGTGTACTTGCCGCCGCTCTGCTGGTCGCAGTTCTTGATCGCCGTCTGCGTCGCGCCAGAGTTATCCGGGTAGAGGTAGAAATTCAGCGTGACGGGGCCGGTGCTCGCGCCGCTGGTGCCGCACGCGGCGAGTCCCGCGGCGAGCAGGCCAGCGCTGGCCAGCCCGGCGACCGTCCGGTGCCGCCTGCCGCCGGGCAGCAGTCGCCTGCTCTTCGCTGGACGCCGCGGTCGCATGGGCGGACGGTATCGGCCTGCCATCATCTTCCCTCCAGCATGGAATTGAGCTGCCAGTACGCCTGGCGGCGCTGGCAGCGTGGGCAAGCCTGGCCGCAGCGGGCAGCTCGGCTCGCTAACGTGGCTGGCTTGCCAGCCCGGTTGCCGGTCATGACCGGCGCCTGAGCTCCGCGAGGCCAGCGCGGTGTGTGCTCGCGAGGCATCCGGCACGCGGCGTGCCATCGACGCGGTAATGGCGTTCTGCTGCGGCGACGACCTCGCCAACGATGCCGCGACCCGAGCGGGCCTTGCGGGCTGGCCTGGGGTGCGTCGACGTGCCCCGCTGTACGAGCTGCAGGTCGAGTACCTGTCGCAGGGGTCTGACCTGCTCGCCGCGCAGCAATGCCGACAGCCGCCTGGCGCCTTCCACGCCGCTTTGCTCGAGCGGCTGGCGCACCGTGCTCAGGCCGATCAGCGCGGCAAGCTCGATGTCATCGAAGCCGACAACTGATAGCTCGCCCGGCACCCGCAAGCCCATGCCGTCGGCAGCCGCGAGGACGCCCATCGCCTGGGTGTCCGACGAGGTGAAGATGGCTGTCGGGGGGTCCGGCAATGTCAGCAGTTCGGTCGTCAGGGCCGCGGCGTTCGCCGCGCCGTACGGGCCAAGCCGTACCTGACTCTGGCACGGGGGGAGGCCGGCGGCCGTAAGCGCCTCGCGGTACCCGGCCAGCCGCCGCTCGGAGGCGGTGAAGCCGAATGCGGATTTCGTCATGCGGCGAACCAGGTCGCCAACAAAGCCGATTCGCCGGTGCCCCAAGGACAGCAGGTGCTCGGTGGCGAGGCGCCCGCCTGCCGTGTCATCGATGACGGTGTGCGGAACGCCGCGCAGGGCCACGTCGACAGCGACAAGCGGAATGCTGGCGCGGCGGAAGGCGGCGAGCTGCGGCTGGCTTATGGGCAGCGACATGATGATGACGCCGTCGGTGCGGTCCTTCCGGGTCAGACCAGCCAGGAAGGAATCGCGTCGGGCTGGCGAGTCCGCGCTGCAGACGACCGTGTCATAGCCCTCGGCGTCCAGCACAGCGAGAGCGCCGGCCAGCCGCTCGACCACGGAGGGACGGGTGAGATGCGGCACGACGATCGCGACGCTGCGCTGCGTCCCTCGCGATAACGCTGTGGCAAGATGGCTGGGCCGGTAGCCAAGCTGGTCGATCACCTTAAGCACGTGCAGGCGGGTTGCCTGACGCACGTTGGTCGCACCGTTGATAACTCGCGAAACGGTCCCGACGCCCACCCCGGACGCGGCCGCTACGTCTGAGATGGTCGCGCGCCGCGATTTCCGCATCGTGCTCTTTCCGGGCCCGGTAGTTCGTGGTGGAACCGCTTCCATTACCGAAACGAATTAATCCTGACTCTGTGGCGCGATGGCGTCAAGGGGTCCGGTGTGCCGGCGCTGTGACGAAGCCGGTCAAGCGTGCTGCGGGCCTGCTAATTGGCCGGATGACCGATCGAGAGCCCGGACGCGGGGTCGAAGAACTGAAGATTTGAGGTATCGACCGCCAGCGTGGCGGCCGTGCCCGGCTTGATCGAGCTACGAGCGGCGACGCGCGCCGTCCAGAGCGTCTTGTTGTCGGTCAGCGGTATCGCCTCGTCGTCGCCCTCGTCAGCGCGGGCCTCGGTAATGCTGGCGTGCTGCACCGGCGCGGCGTCGATTGTGAAGATGACGTGGATCTCGCTGCCCAGTTCCTCGGTCACGCTGGTCTGGACCGGCATCCGGGCCCAGCCGGGCTCAGCGAGCTGCGCGTCCTCGAAGTCAGACGGCCGGACCCCCAGGATGACCTCCTTGCCGAAGTAGCCGTCCAGACCGCGCCGAGACTGAAGCAGCGTGTCGGTAATCGCGAGCTTGTGGCCGGCGAAGGCAACCGCGGGCCCGTCGTCGCGGACAAGCTCGGCCGCGACGAAGTTCATCGCGGGCGAGCCGATGAAGCCGGCCACGAACAGGTTGACCGGCGAGTTGTACAGCGCCTGCGGCGTGTCCACCTGCTGAAGCTTGCCGTCGCGCAGCACGCACACGCGCTGCCCGAGCGTCATAGCCTCGACCTGGTCGTGCGTCACGTACACGGTCGTCACGCCGAGGCGGTCGTGCAGTTGTGACAGCGAGGCTCGCATGGACACGCGCAGCTTCGCGTCGAGGTTGGACAGGGGCTCGTCCATGAGGAAGGCCTGCGGCTCGCGCACGATGGCGCGGCCCATCGCCACTCGCTGGCGCTGGCCACCGGACAGCGCTGCCGGCTTGCGCTTGAGGTAATCCTCCAGGCCCAGCATCTTGGCCACGTCGGTCACCCGCCGCCTGATCTCGTCCTTCGGCGTCTTGCGCTGCTGGAGGCCGAAGGCGAGGTTCTGCTCGACGGTCATGTGCGGGTAGAGGGCGTAGTTCTGGAACACCATCGCGATGTCGCGGTCCTTGGGCGGCAGGTCATTGACGACGCGCCCGCCAATGCTGATGGTGCCGGCGGTGATGTCCTCAAGGCCCGCGATGGACCGCAGCGCCGTGGACTTCCCGCAGCCGGAAGGCCCGACGAGCACCATGAACTCACCGTCGCCGACCGTCAGGTTCAGGCCGTCGACACCCTTGACGCCACCCGGGTAGACCTTGTCGACCTGATCCAGCACGATCTGCGCCATCATGACCTCGCTCGCGTTCGTTCCAGCTTGCTCAGGGTTCGGCCGTCGGCCGCCCTTGGCCGGAGCGTACCCGTGCGCTGACCGGCCGACTATGCGCCGGATGAGTATGTTACGGGAGCGTAAACCCCGTTATGTTTTCGTTATTAACGGTGTGGGCGCGGACAGCCAGACGGGCACGTTAACGTTGCCGGGTGGAGGAGATCAACGCGGCGATTATCTCGCTGCTTGCCAGTGATGGCCGGATGAGCTTCACCGAGCTCGCCCGGCGGACCGGCCTGTCGGTGTCGGCAGCGCAGCAGCGGGTGCGCAGGCTCGAGGAGCGCGGCGTGATCATGGGGTACGCTGCCGTGATCAACGCTGAGGAGATCGGCCTGCCGCTCACGGCGTTCGTGTCGATCAAGGCCTTCGATCCGGCCGCGCCCGACGACGCGCCGGACCGGCTTGCACATCTGACCGCGATCGAGGCCTGTCACAGCGTCGCCGGGGACGAGAGCTACATACTCAAGGTGCGGGTGGGCTCGCCGCGCGAGCTTGAGGACCTGCTCCAGGAGATCAGGGCCGCCGCGAACGTGTCCACGCATACCACGATCGTGCTGAGCACCCCGTTCGAGAACCGCCCGCCGCACGCTCGCGGCTAAGACGCACGGCCGCACGCGCGGAGCTAGGAAGCGACAGCGAACAGCCGCAGCGGCTCTGCGGCGTGCACCTCTACGCCCAGCGGCACGATCGCCGCCGTGCCGCGATGCTCGTTCGCGGCCGCCGACAGCTCGTCGGTCCTGGCCGCGACTACCGTCGCGCCGTGCAGCAGGGCGTGGTCGATGAACGCGCTGTACGACCGCCCATCGCCGGCGGGCGGCGCGGCGAGCACGACGTCGTGCTCGCTGATGTCAGCCGAGGCGCTCAGCGCGGACAGCTCAGCGGCCATGTCGAGGTTCGTCAGGCCCGCCGGATGCAGCGCCCCGTCGGCCCGCCGGATGTAGGGAAGCAGCGCGAGGTCGTGCGGCCGGGCCGCGGGCGGTTGCAGGGAGCCCATGCCGAGCAGCGAGCCGAACGGGGTCGCGGCGGGCGCGTCACCGAACGAGATGACCTGCCGCACCCACGACCTGTCGGCAGCCGCCAGGCCGGCGGACGCCAGCGGCTGCGCGGTCAGGAGCATCCGCGCCCCGCAGTCGGCCAGCTGCCCTGCTGTTTCCGCGACCGATAGCTCGGCACTCACCGGGCAGGGGATGCCGCCGGCGGCGCTGATCGAGTGACAGGCGAGCACGTAGGATGCGGCGTCTGGCACGTAGACGCCGACGACGTCGCTCGGCCGCAGGCCGCGCCAGGCGAGGCCAGCGGCTGCGCGCTTGATCGTCGCGGCGAGATCGGCAAAGGAGTAGCGCTCGTCCCCGGGCCCGACCAGGGCCGGCCGGCAGCCGAAGACGTCCGCCGATTCGACGAGGCGCTGCGTTACCGTCTTGTCCCCATCCAGGCTCAAGCTGGCCACGTGACCGCGCCCGCCTCCCTGTCGCCAGTTGGCTGATCCTACTGACAGACCGTACGCCCGGCAGGTCCGCGTGCGCATCGTCAGGAATGTGTAGCCAGCTATGTATCTGTGCAGCAGCGTGCCGGACAGCGAGCGCCGGGCCGCGCCCGCCGCCCGGCTCCCCGAGCAGGCGCAGGTCAGAGGTAAGTCGGCCATCCCCCTCCGATGGCCGGCCACCACAGTGACCTGGGGTCCCGGTCACCACGTTAAGGACAGTGACGGCAGGACAGCATCGGTCGAATTGCCCATTCCGCTATGTATTTCACAGGTTGGCGGACTATGTAGACCGCGTCGGCCTGGCCATCTGCATCGTGCGAACAGGCGGCGCATGTGCAGGGTTCTGCGCGTCAGTGTGCAGGCCGCTGCTCGGCCATCCAGGCGGCGACCTGGGCACGGGAGTTGAGGCCGAGCTTGGCCAGGATGTTGGCGACGTGCCTCGCCGCGGTGGCCGGACTGATGACCAGTTCCTCGCCGATAGCGCGGTTCGACAGCCCGCGCGCGATCAGCTGGGCGATCTGCTGCTCCCTGGCCGTGAGTACCGACTTGCCTTCCGACCCGGACGGGCCGGCCACCACGAACCGGCCGCCCGGCCCGGACTTGCCGGTCAGCACCGACTGGCCGGCCAGCACTGACCTGCCTGCCAGCCTCGCCGACTCGCCCGGATCTGGGCGGGTGGCGCCGGCTGACCCCGGCTGAGCCCGCGCGTCCTGGCCGTCGGCCCCAGCCGCGGCTGCGTAGGCGAGGGCATCCCTGACGGCTTCGTGCGTACCGAGCCGCCTTCCCGCCGCGAGCAGGCTCGGCGCGCTTGATCCGAGCCGGTGGTGAGCTGCCGCGAGCAGGCCGTCAAACCGAGCCTGCGCGGCGGCTGACCGGACTTGCCCGACCACCTCGCGCAGCGAGGTGGCAGCGCCCTCGAGCCGGACGGCGGTCGCGTCGTCGCCGCGGACCACGGCCAGCGTGGCGATCGCCTCGAGCCCGCGCGCGATGCCCAGTCGCTCGCCAGTGGCCATGCTGAGGTCGAGGCTCTCAGCGAGGCTAGCCGCGGCCGTGGGTACGTCGAGGCTGGCGAGCGCGACCCAGCCGATCCCGGCCAGGCACCTGGCCATCTCCGTCCTTGCGTCGATCTGGCGGAAGATCTCCAGCGCGCTGCGGAAATGCCGGAGCGCCGCGACGTTGTCCCGCCGTGCCCTGGCCAGGCTGCCGAAGCCATACAGCGCGTGCGCGACGCCCCAGCCGTTGTTGCCGGTCAGCAGCTCGAGCGCGATCTCGAAGGCCGACTGCGCGTCGGCCAGCCGCCCGATCCGGGCCAGGATCGTGGCCCTGGCCGATTGCGCCAGGCCTTCCTCCCACGCAGCACCGTGCTGGCGGGCGGCGGCGATGGCGTTGTCGGCCCGCGCGAGCGCCTCCTCGGGGAGGCCAGCGCGCAGGCTGATGAGCGCGAGAATGCGGAGACCGCCCGCCGGGCAGGCGGTCGGATAGGCGGCGCACATGGCCACCGCCGCCTGCGCTGTGCGCGCCGCGACCGGATAGTCCTGGTGCTCAAATGCTAGTTCGGCAGCGAGCATCAGGGCCGTGGCGCGAACCCCGGCTGGCACCCATTCGTCGAGGGCGAGGAACCTGCCGAACCAGCTCACTCCCTCGGCCACATCGCCTTGCACCACCCACGGCGAGCGCAATGCCGAGCACAGGCGCAGGCCGTTCTCGGCATCACGGGCGTCAAGGCAGAAAGCGAGCGCCGACCGGAAGTTCGCCTGCTCGGCGGCGACCCGGTAGTACATCTGGACCTGCTCCGACCACGGCTGCCCGTTGCGCAGGAACGCTTGCGCGACCACGCCCTCGGCGATGGCTAGCATGTGCCGCGCATGCCGCTGCCGGAGTTCGTCCTGCTCGCCGGACGCGTACAACCGGGCCGCGGCGTACTCGCGGATGGTGTCGAGCAGCCGGTAGCGCGCGTCTCCGGCTAGCTCGTCCTCCAGCGCGACCAGCGATTTGTCGATGAGCGCGGCCAGCAGGTCCAGGATGCGCGGCTCCGGGATGCGCTCATCGGCACAGACCTGCTCAGCCATCTCCAGGCTCCAGCCGGCGAACACCGACAGGCGGCGGAGCAGCGTCTGCTCGTCGGCGGTCAGCAGGTCGAAGCTCCAGTCCACAGCGGCCTGAAGGGTCTGCTGTCGGGGCGGAGCCGTCCGGTCGCCCGACGCCAGCAGCCGGAACCTGTCGTCGATCCGCGCGGCGATCTGCTCTACCGACAGCGCGCGGATGCGCGCCGCCGCCAGCTCGATTGCCAGCGGCACGCCGTCCAGCATCCGGCAGAGCAGCACCACGTGCTCGCGGTTCTCGCTGGTCAGGGTGAAGCCAGGACGGACGGCGGCGGCTCTGTCGACAAACAGCCTGATCGCCTCGTGCTCGGCTGCGGCAGGCGCGCCGATATCAGCTGACGGCGCCAGCGGCGGCAGTGGCCGTCCCGGCGCCGACTGCGATGGCAGCGACAGCGGTGGCACGCGCCAGACCGTCTCGCCGCGAACGCGCAGCGGCTCCCGGCTGGTGGCCACCAGTCGCAGCAGCGGACAGGCGGCGATCAGGTCGCGGACGAGGTCCGCGATCGCCTCCACGACGTGCTCGCAGGTGTCCAGGATGAGCAGCAGCTGCCGATTGCGCAGCGCGTCGGCGATGGTAGCGGCGGCTGGCCGGTCGGGCTCGTCACCAATGCCGAGAACTGTTGCGACCTGGCGTGCGGCCAGGGCCGGGTCGGCGCTGTCGGCGAACTCCACGAGCCACACGCCGTCGGGGAAGTCGTCGCCGAGCTGCCAGCCCAGCCGCGTCGCGAGCCTGGTCTTGCCGATGCCGCCGGGACCGCAGAGGGTGAGGGCCCGGACGTTGCTGAGCAGCAGCCGAAGATCGCCCAGGTCACGCTCGCGGCCCACGAAGCTGTTGGGCTCCGCGGGTAGATTGCCGACGCGCGGTGCTGTCTCTGCCGTCATTGCCGCTTCGGTAGCTCTCGCCGATGTGACCTCTAGTGTCTCACCGGACCCGACTTCTCCGCTGATCTACACGATCGTCACCTCTACCGGCTCGCTGTACTGGAGCCGGCCGAAGTACATCACTTTCACGATCGCCCACCATTGCTCGCCTGGCCGGGCAGTGCCCGGGATCCGCACCTCGAAACGCAGGGTAGCCGCGGCGCCTGCCGCCAGCGCGAAGTCCGTGGTCCACGGTGTGGTCTGCCGCCAGCTGCCGAACGGGGAGATGAGCTGGGCTTCGCCGCGGATGCTCCCGGCTGTCCGGTTGCGGATGGTGACCTCGATGGCGTCAGATCCGCCCGGCCTGATCGCCAGGGTCGGGCTCACCAGGCTGACGTCGGCCTCGCCCGCCTGCGCGGTCTCCGCAGCCTGCTGCATCGCCACTACTTCCGCGAGCGGCAGGTCAAGGCGCGGCGGTGGTGGCTGCCCGATGCACAGCAGTGCGCTGTCCTCGATCAACTGACCCGAGGGCTCCTCGATCGAGGCGGTGGCGAACCGGCGGCCCGGCTGGGCGCCGGGCTGCGGCGTCACGGTCAGGTCGAAGGCCTGATAGCCCAGCGGCTGAAGCTCGTAGTGCAGCGGGCCGGCTGGCGTCAGGACGATGTCAGCGGGTACCTCGAGCCGGACCGCGCCAGCAGCTGGGTCCGGCCCGCAGGCCACCGTGAGGCGCAGCGCGCCTGGCTGGCCGTCATCGAGGCTGATCGTGGCCGGCGAGAGGTGCACGGCAACGGGCACGTTGCCGGCCGGCGCCGGGCCCTTGCCGTGCAGCCAGTACCGGGCGAACACCGGCTGGGCCGGCTCCATGCTGTCCGCCGTGCCCGGCCCAGAGGCCTGGGGCCCGGACGCCTCCGGCCCAGACGCCTCCGGCCTGGACGCGAAGGGGGCCGGCGTCACCGCCATAGTGGCCAGGCCAGAGCGCGGGACCGTGACCTGGGCGACGGAGTCGACGACGGGCAGCGGCGCGCCTTCGCTGTCCTCGCACAGGCCGGCCAGCCTGGCCGACGACAGCCCGGTGAAAAGGCCGACCCGAGCCGCCATCGGCCCGGCGCCGCCGGCGTCCCGCAGTCGCACCGTGACGCCGTCCGCGGGGACGGGCTGGCGGCCAGGCGCGAGCGGGTTGCCGCGCGGCTTGAGCGCTGAGAGCAGCGCACCGGGCGGCTCGACACTGGCCAGCTGGGTTTTGGCTGGCAGCGGCCCCCGGTGCAGGCTGGCGGCGACCGCGAGGAGGTCGTGGTTGTAGTCCTGGCCGGCGCCTGCAAAGCCGGCTGTGCGCCAGGTGCCGGGGCCCGACGCCAGCGCGTACTCGAACGTGTGGCTCCAGTGCTGCCAGGCAAAGCTCGTGCCGTCCGGGCTGGTGCGCTTCTTGCCGTCGATCCAGACTCCGCACGGCCAGGTGCTGCATGCCCGCATGAGCGCCATGGTGAGCTGACCGTCCGGGGTTACCAGCCCGCTGGGCGTGCCGCGGTTGAGCAGCGCGACGGTGTGCGGCGCGAGCGCCGTGGCGGGGCCACCAGCGGCCGAGTCCGGCACCGGCATCGCGTGCAGGAGGCCAGCCGACGGCACCTCGATGACGGCGTCGGCCAGGTCCGCGGCCAGCCGCTGCGTCTCGGCGGCGAGGTCGGCCGCGGCGACGATGAGGACCGGCAGGTCCAGGGTGCCGCGCAGGTCGGTGCCGGGTCCGAAGGCGTCCGCGCGGCTACGACTGGCCGGCAGCCATAGCCTCGCCGCGCCTGTGGCGACCAGCTGCGCCTCGACGGCGGCGGCGGCTTCGGGGCCCGCCACCGCGAGCACCCGGGCGGTCAGCTCATTGTCATCCGCGCCGCCCAGGCAGATCCGGAAGTCGGGCAGGTTGGAGTCGAGCTCCTGGTAGCCGTAGCGCGGGCCGCCTGGAAGGGAGCAGGTCGCAGTCACGCCCTGGCCGGCTAGCGCCGCCATCAGCTCGCGGGCCGGCTCACGTAGCTCGGGCGGAGCGACGACCTCGGCGACGCCGATCGCCTGCAGCTGCCGGCTGCCGCCCGGGCCGGCGAGCGCGACCGCGGCCGTCGAGCCGATGGCCAGCCACTCGTTCGCCGGGCTGTCAAGGGTGTAGGAGTGCTCGGCCACATCGGTGTCGATGGGCCCTGGCGGCCTGCCCACGACCGCGATCGCGGTCTGGTATACCGGCAGGCCGCCCGGCACGTTCGCCGGAAACACGACGCGTAGCAGCCGGTCCTGGCCGATCGAGCCGTCCACGTGGGTCCGGAACTCGACTCTGTCCGCTCCGTCCCAGAGCACCGTCTCCTGCGTGATGACCAGGCCGCCAAGCTCCAGCTCCGCGACGATCCGGCCGCCGACCGGGCAGCGTTCGACCCGCACCGCCGCTGCCCTCGCGCAGGTGCCGGTGCCCGGTCCGGCCGGGCACAGCAGCCATGGCCCTTCGGCCCAGCGCGGGTGCCCAGGGTGCTCGGGCTGCAGCACGAGCTCGTTGCCGCCGCCGCCGGGCTGGAGCAGCTCGGTGCCTGATCGCTTGTCCAGCACCCTGGACAGGGTCCCGCCGCGGCCGGCGTCCGCTTCGACCACGAACACGTCGTTCTCCAGCCGCGCCTGGCCTGCCGGGCTCGCGCGCCAGCTCGCGCCGTTGTCCGGCTCCTGGTCCAGCGCCGTGACGAGGTAGCTGCGGAACCCGACACCGGGCACGTCAGCGGCCCGGAAGGTGACGGTGACCGTCGTGAGCGCACCGCTGGCGTCCCACGTCGCGCCGTCGGCCAGGAACGGCACCGAAGCGCCAGTGTCGTCGCGCAGCCGCAGCCATGCAGGCCAGCCGGAGGGCAGCGTCAGCTCGATCGTGGCCATACTGGTGCGCTGCAGCGATAGCGAGTTCACGATCGTGATGGCGAGGCGGGCGGCAGGCTCGTCCCCGGCCCCCAGGCTGGCGGTGTCAGCAAGGCTGGCGGTGTCAGCGAGGCTGGCCAGGAACGTGACCGCGGCGGCGCGTGCCAGATCACCCCGTTCCCATGCCTCACGCCAGCCGCCCAGCAAGTCCAGGTAGACCTGGTCACCCTCGCTGCCGGTGATGGCGTCGTGGTGAGCGCCGAACACGAGCTGTCGCCAGGCCTTATCCAGGCTCGCGACCGGGTAGTCCGCGCCGGCGAGCCACGCGAGCGTCGCGAGGCGCTCGCCGTCCAGGACCGCCGCCTCGGCCGCGCGCTGCGCCTGCTTGGTGTCGATGTAGGTGACATCCTTGCCGGTGTAGACCGGGTTCATGTCCCTGGTCTGCGGCGTGATCCAGGTGCCCCGCTCGGCCGCCTCGGCCCGGACCGCGGCAAAGAACTCGCTAGGCACGGCGGTCACGAACCGCGGCCAGGTATAGCGCGCGTTCCAGTCCCGGTGGATGGCGGTCGCCCACCGGGCCGGCACGACGTGGTCACCGCCGACCGGCAGCAGCACGTTGCGCGTGGCGGCCACCGGCGCGAGCTGCCTGAACTGCTCATAGGCGTCGGCCTCGGCGGCAGCGAGGTCCTTGGCGTGATAGGCGGCCAGCCAGCCGGCCGAGTAGTGGTTCGCCATGTAGCTGGTGAGCAAGCCGGTGCCGTCCGGTGACAGCCACTCAAATTCCGATGCGAACTGCATGAGCCTGTTGTCGCCCGCCGAGCGGCTCGGCCCCCACTGGTGGAACGGCCCGCGCGCCCACGACGACTCGGTCAGCCCGGCCGCGGCCATGATGCCGGGATAGGCGGGGTCGAAGCCGAACGCGTCCAGCATCCACGCCGTGCGCGGGTTGCCGCCGAGCACGTCGCGCTGATACGCGATGCCGTAGACCGCGTTGCGGATGGTCGACTCCGCACAGGTCAGGTTCGTGTTCGGCTCGTTGTAGCTGCCGCCGACCAACTCGATCCGGCCAGCCGCGATCAGCTCGAGCAGGTCCGCGCGATCCTCGGGATGAGCGTCGAAGTGCGGCTTCAGGTAGTCGAGTTCGGCGAGCACGAATTTGTAATCCGGATCCCGGCGCGCGGCGTCCAGGTGCAGCCGGACGAGCTCGAACGCCGTCCGGACCTCCGGCAGCTCGCCACGGTCATCTGGCAGCAGCAGCCGCGACTGCGTGAACTGGCCCTGCGTGCTCCACCACACCGGGTCGTAGTGGAAGTGGCTGACCATCCACATGACCCACCCCGGCTCGGCCACAGTGATCTCGGCGGGCCGGCTGGTCGTGCCAGCCGGGCCTAGCGCCGTCGCCAGGACGGGCACGACGGCGCCCGGTGCGACCGGCGCGGTGAGCTCGATGGCGACCTCGGCCGTCACTTCGCCGCCCGGCGTCAGGCCCGTCAGCGTCACGGGCTCCGGCGTGGCGACGCCACGTCCGCCGATGCCGACCGTGACGGCGGCACGCGCGTCGGGCACCATCCCTGGCCCGGAGTTGACGAGCCGGACCCGGATGATCTGGCGCGGCTGGTCTGGCGTCCCGCCGAACAGGTCAGTGGAGTCAACGGCGCCGATCTGCATGAGATCATGTTCGCACGGCGGGGCTGGCCCGCCAGCTAGGCGCCTCCAGGGTCCGGCTCGCGGCTGCCCGCCAGGGCGCGCAGCGGGGCCCCGGTCAGCCGGTGCACGGTCCAGTCCGACATGCCGGTGGCGCCGAGCGACTCATAGAACCCGCGGGCCGGCTCGTTCCAGTCCAGGACCCACCACTCGAGCCGGCCGTAACCGCGCTCCACGCACAAGGCGGCGAGCTCAGCCAGCAGGGCCCGGCCGAGTCCGTGACCGCGCAGCTCCGGCTTGACGTACAGATCTTCCAGGTAGATGCCGTGCTGGCAGAGCCAGGTGGAGTAGTTGAGGAACCACAAGGCGAACCCGACGACCTCGCCGCCGAACTCGGCCACGTGCGCGTACACCGCCGGATCCGGCCCGAAGAGCGAGCGATGCAGGTCCTCGCGCGTGCCGGTGACCTCGGGCAGCGCGCGCTCATAGTCAGCCAGATCACAGATCAGCCGGTAGATCGCCGGCACGTCAGCCGGGCGCGCCGCGCGGATCATGCCGGCGAGCCGGCCTGATCCGGCGGCCTGGCATGAACCGACGGGCGGATCATGCCGGCGATCCGGCCTGATCCGGCGGCCTGGCATGAACCGATGGGCGGATCATGCCGGTGAGCCGGCCTGAACCGGCGGCCTGGCATGAACCGATGGGCGGATCACGCGGGCGATCCGGGGATAGCGAACCGGTATCGCAGCAGGTACCTGTCCGCTGGCACGACGATGTCGGCGGTCTCGACCGGCTGACCGCCGGCGGAGTGCGTGCGCTCGATGGCGAGCAATGCCGAGCCCGCCGGGATGGCCAGGACAGCCGCCTCAGCCAGCAGGCAGGTCCGCACGGACAGCTCTTCCAGCACCTGGTCGACCTCGATTCCGATCGCGTGCATGCGCTCGATGACACCGCGGCCGGCGTACGGCCCTTGCTCGGGCAGGGCCACGGGCGTGCCCTCGGTCAGGCCGGCCGGCTCATAGCTGGTGACGAGCTGGACCGGCTGGCCATCAGCGCTCATCAGGTACCGGGTCGCAGTGACCATTACCGCGGCGACGGCGGCGCCAAGCCGTCTGGCCACGTGTGGCGTCGGGGCGATGTGCTCGGTGTGATGCTCCCAGGTGACATACCGTGCGGCAGGCCGGTCGCTGACCAGCATGCCGTCCGCGCGGCTGCCGGACTCATCGATGCCGAACGGCGAGCCAGGGAAATGCAGCCGGTCGTGCTCGAGGTGACGGGCAGCCGGCGTCTTGCGTACGTACGACCCCGAGCCCGGCCTTGCCTCGATCAGTCCCTCGGTGGCCAGTACCTGGAGTGCGTGCTTGGCGGCCGTCTCGCCGACGCCGTACTTCGCGATGATCGCATTGCGTGACGGCACCCTGGCGCCGGGCTCCAGCACGCCTTCGCGGATCCGCATGCGCAGATCCTCCAGCACCCTCAGGTAAACCGGGTCGCGGCCCATGGGCGCCATTGTCACCGACAGACGACCGGCGAGCAGGCAGTTTCCGGGGGAGCTATTCGCTGCCCTCTTCGAGCAGCAGGTGGTAGCCGTTGGGGGTCCTGGCGTGCAGGACGCGGTATTGCCAGTCCGGACTCGGCGTCATGAGCTCCTCCCGGTAGCGGACGCCAGCCTCGGCGAGGCGCTTTTTGGCCAGCTCAAGGTCACTCACGCCGAACTGCCAGGTCAGCACCTTGTCAGGCCCGGCGGGCGAGAAGTCCTGCCGCCACTCGATGCCGAACTCGACCTTGCCGTGCCCGAGCGCCAGGAAGTACGGGTACTCCGGGCCCTCGTAGGTGACGTGGAATCCGAGGCTCTCGTAGAAGTCGCGCTCGGCCTGCAGATCACCGACGAACAAGATCGGAATTATCCGGCTGAACAATGCCGCCATAGCGGGACATCGTAGCGACCCCGCGCATCTTTGGGTGACACTCTGCGGTCAGCTTCTGCCGCGAGCGCGACGATAGTGCGCCCGCAGGCCCCGCTGGGACCCGGAATCCGGTCCGTTGAAACGGGCAGTAGTGGGTAGATTACACTTGGTAAGCGAGTCTGGGCTGCTGCGGCGGCCTATGCGCGTACCGGTGATAGCGACTCGGGGGGAGATGTCACCATGACGACTCAGGCCGAAGAACTTCTCGGCGCACGAGTAACCGGCGCCGACGGCAAGGTTGTCGGAACCGTCGAGCAGGTATTCAGGGACGACGTGGACGGGACGCCAGCCTGGGCTCGTGTTCGCGCCGGCAAGACGGGCCGCTTCGTCCCGCTCGGCAGCAGCCAGGTCACCGCCGAGGGTCTCAGCGTGCCGTTCGACACGCAGAAGATCATGGGCGGACCAAACATCGACGCAGGACAGCACATGTCTGCCGCCCAGGCTGAGGAACTCAGCCGGTACTACGGCCTGACCGTGCCCACGCAGTCCGGTCCCATGCAGCCCGGTCAGATGCAGCCCGGTCAGATGCAGCCCGGTCAGATGCAGCCCGGTCAGATGCAGCCCGGTCAGACGCAGCCCATCCCGGCCCAGCAGCCACGGGGCGACATGGCCAACGAGGACTGGCTCGTCCGGCAGGAAGAGCGCATACAGGTCGGCAAGGAAACGAAGGAGACCGGCCGGATTAGGCTCCACAAGTACGTAGACGTCGAGCCGGTCGAGCAGGCCATCCACGTCTACCACGAGGAATACGACGTCGAGCGCGTCCCGGTCGCGGCCGACGAGCGCATCGGCGGCACCATCTCCGAGGGCGAGCAGGAGATCATCCTGCACGAGGAGCGCGCGGTGCTGCGCAAGGAGGTCGTACCGGTCGAGCGCGTCCGGCTCCGGGCCAAGCGGATCGACGAGGAATCCACGGTCCGCGACGAACTGCGGCGCGAGCGCATCGAGATCGAGCCCGATCAGGCGTTCTCCAAGTCGCAGCCCGGCGACACCGGCCCGGGTCACAGCTAAACAGGTCGCCGCAGCTAAGCACGGTCGCAGCTAAGCACGGTCGCAACTAAGCACGGGAAGGCCCCCAGGGATCCCTGGGGGCCTTCGCGCATGCCGGAAATTACTTCTTGCGGGCCAGGGTGAGCCCGTCCCCGATCGGCAGCAATACGAGCACAACCCGGTCGTCGGTCATGGCGTGGTCGTTGAAGGCCCGGATCCCGGCGACGTTCGCGTCCATGTCATCCAGATCGACGACGCGGCCGTGGAACAGGGTGTTGTCCACGAGGATGACCCCGCCGGACCGGATCCTGGGCACGACCTCGTCCCAGTAGCTGACGTAGCCGGCCTTGTCGGCGTCGATGAACGCGATGTCGAAGCTCTCGCTGGGTGGCAACGCGCGCAGCGTTTCCACGGCAGGCCGCAGCTGCAGCTCGATCCGGTCGGCCACGCCCGCGAGGTCCCAGTACTTGCGGGCCACCGACGTCCACTCGTCGCTGACATCGCAGCAGGTCAGCTTCCCGCCGCTGGCGAGCCCACGGGCTAGGCAAATAGAGGAGTACCCGGTGAACGTGCCGATCTCCAGGGCCCGGCTGGCGCCCGTGAGCTGGGTCAGCAAGGTCATGAAGGTGCCCTGCTCGGGCCCGATCTGCATGCCCGCCGCAGCCGGGAAGGCGGCCGCCGTCTCGGCCGCTAGCTGGCTGAGCACTGCATCGGGGGCCGCGCTATGCGCGACCAGGTAGTCATGCAGCTCCGGACTGAGCTGCTCGCTTCGCCGGGTCATAGCCGCATGGTAGCGGAGCGGCCGGTCCGCCCGGCCGGCCCGATAGTCTCGATCCATGCCGAAGCACTTCCATGGCCTGCCGCTCGCGTTCATCCCGAGCCCGTCGGAGAGCGGGTTTCATCTCGGGCCGCTGTTCGTCCACGTCTACGGCCTCATGTACGTGGTCGGCATCGCGCTGGCGATCTACATCACCCGGCGCCGGTGGGCCGCCAGTGGCGGAAACCCCGACCTGGTCTGGGATGTCGCCCTCTGGGCCGTGCCCGCTGGGATCATCGCCGCCCGGATCTATTTCGACATCACGACTCCGGCCGACATCCCGCACCACTGGTGGGGGATCTTCGCCGTCTGGTCGGGTGGCCTCGGCATCTGGGGCGGCATCGCCGGCGGGGCTGCGGCTGGCATATGGCGGGTGAAACGGGCTGGCGCCAACGCCGGCGTGTTCGCGAATGCGATCGCCCCGGCGCTGCTGGTGGCCCAGGCCGTCGGCCGGATCGGCAATTACTTCAACCAGGAGCTGTTCGGCAAGCCCACCAGCCTGCCGTGGGGGCTGGAGATCTCGGCGACGCAGCGGCCGGCCGGCTATACCCAGTTCGCCACATTCCAGCCGTCGTTCCTGTACGAGCTGATCTTCGATCTGGCCCTCGCGGCCTTCCTGGTCTGGCTCGGCCACCATCGCCGGATCCGGCCGTGGGGGCTATTTGCCCTGTATGTGGCCGGTTACTCGGCGTACCGGATCTTCGAGGAGACGATCCGGATCGACTCCTCTCAGCACTTCCTGGGCCTGCGGCTCAACTTCTACGTCGCGACCATCGTCACGCTCGCCGGCATCGCCTGGTTCATCCGGGCGCAGCGCGCGCCTGCGGCGACGGCGGATGCCACCGGCGACTCGCGCGGGACGCCGGGCTCGCCTGCCGCGGCCGCGCTCGCCGAGCCCGGCGGCGCCACCGCTACGGCCAGCGCTGGCGAGACGGATCCTGCCAGCTCGGATGAGGTCGAGGCCAGCACGGGGCCCGAGTCGTAAGAACTGACGGGTACAGTCGTCGGCTCCGTTCCCAGCTACGGAATCCGCAGTCCAACGATCGTTGCGTGCGTCGATCCTGCATCAACCCCACGCTTCTCAGCGGTATCGGTTGCGTCATCTCAGGTAAAGCGGACACAATGCGAATCCCTTTCGCATGTGCACAATCTGCCACCTGGAGCCGCCGTGACCACGAGCACCGAGCCTGCATCGCCGCCAGTGGCGGAGCAGGAAGGCCTGCGAGCGAACGTCCTCGGGCTATTTGACTCGGTCGTCATGGCCGTGGCCGGCAGCGCTCCGGCCTACACGATCGCCGGCAGCACAGCCGCGCTGATCGGGGTTGTCGGCCTGGCGGGTCCGGCCGCCCTGCTGTACTGCGGGATTCCGATGCTCGGCATCGCGTGGGCGTTCAGTTATCTCAACCGGATCGAGGCGAACGCGGGCGCCAGCTACGCCTGGGTCGGCCGGGTGCTGCACCCGGGGCTCGGCTTCATCGCCGGCTGGTCGCTCGTGATCTCGGCCACGATCTTCATGGTGGCCGGATCGCTGCCGGCCGGCTCGGTCACGCTCGGCCTGTTCAGCGCGTCTGCGGCTAACCATCCCGGCTACGTGCTGCTGGTCGGCTCAGTCTGGTTCCTGGTGATGGTCGCGCTCGTCATAGCCGGTGTGCGGGTGACCGCGCGAGCCCAGTGGGTCATGTCCGGCGTCGAGGTGGCGATCCTCATTCTGTTCGCGATCCTCGCGATCGTGCACGCCGCGTCGCACCACGTCGTCTCGTTCTCCTGGTCGTGGTTCGGCTTCAGCCACTTCAACGGCATGGCCGGGTTCGCCGCGGGCGGCCTGATCGCCGCGTTCTACTACTGGGGCTGGGACGTCGCCTCGAACCTGAATGAGGAGATGAAGGACAGCAAGCGCAGCGCTGGGATCGGCGGCATCATCGGCGTCATCATCGTGTTCGCGCTGTACGAGGTCTTCACCATTGCCACGAACCTGGCGCTGCCCGCCAAGACGATCCAGGCCAACGCCGGCGACGTGCTGGCTGTGCTCGGCCAGCTTGTCTGGCATGGCACCGGCGGCAAGCTGATGGTGATCGCGGTCATGCTGTCGACGATCGCCACCCTGGAGACGACGCTCATCCAGGTCACAAGGACGCTGTTCGCAATGTCGAGGGAGCGGACGCTGCCGCAGTTCTTGGGCCGCATCCTGCCGGGCCGGCAGACCCCGTGGCTCGCGACGATCGCGGTGGCGATCGTCTCGCTTGGCCTGTTCATCGGCTCCAACTACATCGGATCGCTGAGCACCATCCTGACCGACGCCATCTCGTCCATCGGGCTCCAGATCTGCGTGTACTACGGCCTCGCCGGCGTGACGGTCGTGGTGGCGTTCCGGAAGGTGCTGTTCCGCTCGGTCAAGAACTTCGTGCTGATCGGCCTCTGGCCGCTGGTAGGCGCTGCGTTCATGTTCTGGATCCTCGGTGAATTCGTGGCGACCAACACCAGCAACGCCGTGGTGATCTGGGTCGGCCTCGGCGGCCTCGGCATCGGCGTGATCCCGCTCGTCATCTACTGGGCCATGGGCAGCCCGTACTTCAAGCAGCGGCCGACGCTCGGCTCAGTCGTGCCCGAGGACGCGGGCGTCTAGCCGTTGTTTGCTACCCTGAGCACCATGCAGCGCGCAGGACTGACGACGACGCCGGAGTACGTCCCGGCGCGCTGACACCCATCTGTGCGACAAAAGCCCCGGGGCGAGTGCCCCGGGGCTTTGTTTGTTGAAGACGCTGTCGGACCCGGTCGCTCGCTCCGCCCAAGCGAGGAGACCGCCATGTATGACCACCGCCAGCTCGGCCGTGAGCTGCAGATCTTTGACACCGACCCGCTGATCGGCGCGGGTATGCCCTACTGGCTGCCGGCTGGGGCCGCGATCCGGCACGCGCTGGAGGAGTACGTCCGGGAGCTGGAACGCCGGGCCGGTTATCAGCATGTGTACTCGCCGGTGCTCGCCAAGCGCGAACTCTACGAACTGTCGGGTCACTGGGAGCACTACCGGGACGGGATGTACCCGCCGATGTCGATGCTGGGCTCCGACCAGGTCGTGCTGCGGCCGAGCATGTGCCCGCACCATGCGGTGATGTTCCGGTCGCGGGGGCGCAGCTACCGCGAGCTGCCACTGCGCATAGCCGAGCTCGGCGGCCAGTACCGGTCTGAGTTGTCCGGCGTGCTCGGCGGCCTCACCAGGGTCCGCGGCATGCAGCTCAACGACGCGCATATTTTCTGCACCCTCGAGCAGGCGGAAGGCGAGGCCGCGAGCGCGCTCGCGATGATCCGGCAGGCGCACCGGGCACTCGGTATCGAGCCGGCCCGCTACCGGCTGTCGCTGGCGAGCGAGTCAGCCAAGTATGTCGGCAGCGCACAGATGTGGGCTGACGCGACCTCGATGCTGCGCGACGTGCTGGCCGGCTCGGGCATCCCCTACGAGGCCGAGGAGGGCGAGGCGGCGTTCTACGGCCCCAAGATCGACGTCCAGGTGGCCGACAGCGCCGAACGCGAGGCCAGCATCGCGACTGTGCAGATCGACTTCTACCAGCCCGAGCGTTTCGGCCTCGAGTACGTCGGCCCGGACGGCAGAAAGCACCGCCCGGTCATGGTCCACCGCAGCATCATCGGCAGCGCCGAGCGCGCCGTCGGGCACCTCATCGACGTCAACGGCGGCGCTTTCCCGCCCTGGCTAGCCCCGGTGCAACTGATCGCACTGCCGATCTCGGACGCCGAGTTCGTGCCCGCCCAGGAGCTAGTCCAACGGGCGATCGACCAGGGACTACGGGCCGAGGTGGCCAGCGACGGCAGCCTGGGCGCACGCATCCGAGCGCACAAGCTCGTCCCGTACCTGGCGGTGATCGGCCCAGCCGAGGCCGCCGCCGACGAGGTGTCAATGAGGCTCCGAGGAGGCCAGCGCCTGCCGCAGATGAGCGTCGCCGAGGCACTTGCCCGCATCGACAGCCAGGTCAAAGCCCACACCACCGAGCTGTGGGACGGACCGCGTCACGCAACCTGACCGTAGCCGTCCGCGCTGGGCGACCCGAAGCCGAAGAGCATGGCTGCGGATCTGCTGCTGATACAGCATCAGTAACTACACAGCGATGCTGTTCGCGCTGACTGTGCCCGGCGATCCGGGAAAGCTTGCGCCCGACTTCATCCGATTTGCCAGGCAGGTTGCCGCGATTTGCCTCGGTAGGTGGCGTCGCTGACGTCGTTTCAGGCGGACGGCGGGCTTGACCGGCCGCGTTCGGCCCGTGTCGTGTGGGCCGGGCGCGCGCTGGTCGAGCGTGACCGGACCAAACGGCGGACAGGCTAGACGACCCAGACAGGCTAGACGACCTACAGACAGGCTAGACGACCAGACAGGCTAGACGACGGCGAGCGGCAGGGGAGTCTTGACCCGCGACCGCCAGTAGTCCTGGCCCGCCTCCGGCAGCAGGTAGATCGGGTCGTAGTACTCGTACTCGCGCTGCAGCGCGAGCTCGTCGCCGAGCTCCACGCCGGTCCGGTAGTTCTTGGTCCAGTACGAGATGCCGAGCTCCCGGTCGTACCGCGCGACCTGGTGTACCCAGCGCTTGCCCACGTACGGCACGTCGCAGATGAACCGCGGGGTAGCGAAGCCGGGCAGGTACCCCATGATGTCGTGCTGGAGCTGCTGTGCCTCAGCGAGCGACAACCGCCAGTGCTCGCTGTTGGGGATCATGTCGCACATGTAGAAGTAGTACGGCATGATCTTGGCGTCATCCAGCAAGGCAAAACACAGATCGAGGAGCTGCTCGGTCTTGTCGTTGGTGCCGCGCAGCAGCACGCCCTGGTTGCGGACATCCCGGATGCCGGTCTCTAGCATGGCCTTCGCCGCCTGCGCCACCAGCGGAGTCACCGACTGGGCCGAGTTCACGTGCGTGTGGATCGCGATGCTGACGCCGCGTGCCCATGCGGTCGTCGCGAGCCGCTCCATGCCAGCCCTGACCTCGTCGGTCAGCCAGTACTGCGGCAGCCCCATGAGAGCCTTAGTGGCCAGCCGGATGTCACGGATGTTGTCGATCTCGAGCAGGCCAGCCACGAACGACTCGAGTCGCGGCCAGGGCAGGTTGGCCACGTCGCCGCCGGAGACGACCACATCCCGGACGCCCGGCGTCTGGCGCAGGTACTCCATCATCGCGCCGAGCCGGTCGTCGCGGCCGAGCGCGAACTTGTGTTTATCGATCACCGCGGTCGGGTTGCCGACCAGGTCCATCCGGGTGCAGTGACCGCAGTACTGCGGGCAGGTGGGCAGCAGCTCGGCCAGCACCTTGGTGGGGTAGCGGTGGGTCAGCCCCTCGACCGCCCACATCTCGGCCTCGTGCAGGGAGTCGCGTGACGATTCCGGGTGCGACGGCCAGTCCGCGCGCCGGTCGCTGAAAACCGGAATCATGTAGCGGCGGACCGGGTCGGCGTAGAACGCGTCGGTGAAGCCAGGGTCGGCGGGGGACAGGTCCGGCACCATGGTGTTGATCATCTGCGGCGGCACCAGCATCGACATGGTGGCCCGCTCGGCCTGGTCGCGCTCCAGATCGGTGCAGAACCGCTCGGCTAGCCCGGCGCCGATGATCTGGCGCAGCTGACGGATGTTCTTGATGCAATGCGCGCGCTGCCACTGGGCCGAGGCCCAGTCCTGCGGTGTCACGTCAGCCCAGCCCGGCAGGCGCTGCCAGTCCGGTTCTATCAGCTCCTTGCGCCGGTAGACGTACGGCTGATCGATCATCGTGCACCTGCCCTCGTGGTTCGCCCCTCGATCCAGGATGATAGCCCGCGGTTTCGGAAGGGTACGCAAGAACCTACTGTCTGTATAGTTACAGGCAACAAATTCTATTGAATGCTCATACTACACTTACGCCGTAATATAAACAGCGCATAACCCGCGAGTCCGGCGTAGCTTGCGGCACTGGCCCGCGCCCGGCGGCGCTGGCACGAGAGGACTGATCTGTGACCCCGCCACCGCTCGGCCGGCCCGCTGGCGACGCGCGCGAGCCAGCGCACCGCGGCGCCAGCCTGAACGGTCAGGCAAGCGCGTCGCCCTCTCCGCTCGGGCTGCACCGGGTGCTGGAGCCGGCCGGCGTGCTGCCGCAGGCGGCCTGGCGGCTCAACGCGCGCCCCGCCATCTGGCCGGACGAGGTACGGATCACCGTCGAGCGGCTCAACCTCGACGCCGCTTCGTTCCGCCAGCTGCACGAGGCGAACAACGGGAACCCGGACAGCATCAGGGCAGCGGTACTGGAGATCATCAGGACGCGCGGCAAGATGCAGAACCCGGTGACCGGCTCCGGAGGCATGCTCACCGGCGTCGTTGCGGAAGTCGGTCCGGACTCCCCACTTGGCCTTCAGGCCGGCGAGAGGATCGCCACCCTCGTCTCGCTCAGCTTGACCCCGCTGGTCATCACCGACGCCCTGACCCGCTGGGACGGCAAGTCCGAGCAGGTGCCGTGCGACGGTCACGCGATCTTGTTCGGCCGGTCGATCGCGGCCAGGCTGCCCGCCGACATGTCCGCCGAGCTCGCACTGTCCGTCATGGACGTATGCGGCGCCCCGGCGCTGACGCACCGGGTGGTGAGCGCCAGCCAGGCCGAGCGCCCCGTTGTCGCGATCATCGGCGCGGCCGGCAAGAGCGGATCGCTGTCGGCCGCGGCGGCGCGCCGCGCGGGCGCGGCGAAGATCATCGGGGTGGTCCCGCACGACGCTGAGGCGAGCATTCTGCGCGCCGCCAGGGCGGGCGACGGCAAGCATGGCCTCGTCGACGAAGTGGTGATCGCCGATGCGCGCAACCCTGTCGGGGTGTCTGCCGCGATCCAGCAGGCCGCGGGCGGGCTGGCGGACGTGACCGTGGTGTGCGTCGACGTGCCCGGCTGCGAAGGCGGCGCGATCCTGGCAACCGCGCAGGGCGGCACGGTCATCTTCTTCTCGATGGCGACCTCGTTCACCGCGGCCGCGCTTGGGGCCGAAGGCGTGGCCGCCGATGTCACCATGCTGGTAGGCAACGGGTATGTGCCCGGGCACGCCGACCTGGCCATGGATCTGATCCGCGCCGAACCGGGCGTTCGGGCTATGTTCCAGCGCCGGATCGATGAGCACGGTGCCAACGATCACGGGGCCGAGAAGCACGGCACTGGCAAGCAGGGGGAGTAAAGATGCAGACCCGACTGAACCTGGACCCCGCAGTCGTCCGCGAGGCGCGCGACCTGGCGGCCAGGGCCGGCCAGCCGATCGTGGAGATGGCGAAGACCCACACCACGGTGTCGGTCGAGCGTGCCGTGCTGCGGCTGGCCGGGCTGCAAGGCGCCGACCCCGACGGCATGCCGTGGGTCAACCGGATCGTCGACGCCGTGCGAGAGACCACCGGCCTCGAGCACGGCGTCGCGCTCCCGGCCTTCGACGCGCTGCTGACCGGCGGTTACGACGACCTGGCCGCGCTCGCCGAGGCGGCCGCCCGCGGGCAGGCGGCCTTCCGCATCCCGGCCGGCCCGGACGCCGCCGCAGCCCGGACTGCGGCCCGTTCGGCGCTCGCCACCGGCATCGGCAGGATCGACGCGAGCCGCGCGCAGCGCCAGCGGATGATCGAGCAGACCTCAGAGCCGCGCAAGCCGTGGATCTACCTGATCGTCGCGACCGGCGACATCTACGAGGACATCCCGCAGGCGCAGGCAGCGGCCCGTGAGGGCGCGGACATCATCGCGGTCATCCGCTCGACCGGCCAGTCGCTGCTGGACTACGTGCCCGAGGGCGCGACGCGGGAGGGCTTCGCCGGCACGTACGCCACTCAGGAGAACTTCCGGCTGATGCGCGCGGCCCTCGACGAGACCAGCCGCGAGCTCGGCCGCTACGTCCGGCTGACGAACTACGCCTCCGGCCTCTGCATGCCGGAGATCGCCTCGCTGGCCGGCCTGGAACGCCTCGACATGATGCTGAACGACTGCATGTACGGCATCATCTTCCGCGACATCAACCCTCGCCGGACCTTCATCGACCAGCGCTTCTCCCGGCAGATACACGCCCGCGCCGGGATCATCATCAACACCGGCGAGGACAACTACCTGACGACGGCGGACGCGGTCGACGCCGCGCATACGGTCGTGGTCAGCCAGCTGATGAACGAGTTCTTCGGCAAGGAGGCCGGCCTGGCCGATAGCCAGCTCGGCCTCGGCCACGCCTTCGAGATCAACCCCGCCGTGCCGGACTCGTTCCTGCTCGAGCTCGCGCACGCTCAGCTCGTCCGCGAGCTTTTCCCGGCCGCGCCGCTGAAGTACATGCCACCGACCAAGCACATGACCGGCAACGTGTTCGCCGGGTACCTGCTGGATGCGTTCTTCAACTTGTGCGGGGTCATGACCGACCAGTCGATCCTGCTGATCGGAATGATGACCGAGGGTATTCACACCCCGTTCCTGTCTGATCGTGATCTTGCCCTGGAGAACGTGCGCTATGTCCGCGAGGCGGCGGGCCGCCTCGGCGAGAGCTTCGTGCCCGCTCCCGGCGGGTTCATCGAGCAGCGCGCCCGCCAGGTGCTTGGCGAGTCAGTCGGGCTGCTGCGCCGGATCGCCGACGAGGGCCTGCTGACCGCGATCGCGGACGGGACGTTCGGGATCACCAGGCGGCCCGCCGATGGCGGCCGGGGCCTGGACGGGGTCATCAGCCGGGCCGAGGATTACTTCAACCCGGCGGCAGAGATTCTCGAGAATGGGAACGGGGCCGATATCGCCGACGCGGCTCCGGCGCTGAGCGAGATCGGAGCGGGTCAGTGAGCGGGAACGTGGTGCGGCCGTACGGCGACACCACCGGCGACGGGCGGATCCAGGTCTCGTTCACGCTGCCGGTGCCGTTCGGGACCGGGACGGAGCAGGCGCGGGCCGAGGGCGCCGCGATGCAGCTGGCCGGCAAGATGGGGCTGGATCCCGCGATGGTGGTGCACGCGAAGGGGATGGGCCCGGACTACACGTTCTTCATCGTGTACGGCCGCGTGTCGCATCTGGTCGATCTGTCGGAGGTGACGGTCACCGAGCGAGAGTTCCCGCTGCTGTCGTCGGCCGAGATCAACCTGCGTATCCGCACCGGCCTCGGCCGCAAGCTGGTCGTCGTCGGCGCCTGCATCGGCACCGACGCGCACACCGTGGGAATCGATGCCATCCTCAACGTCAAGGGCCACTCGGGGGAGAAGGGCCTGGAGTACTACCGGGAGATCCGCGTCGTGAACCTTGGCTCGCAGGTCGCGGTGCCGGACCTGGTCGCGAGGTCCAAGGCCGAGCGCGCAGACGCCGTCCTGGTCAGCCAGGTCGTGACGCAGCGGGACGCGCACATCTCCAACGCCAAGGAGATGTCGGCGGGCTTCGCCGCAGCGGGCGATCGGCCGCTCCTGGTCGTCGGCGGACCGCGGTTCGATCCGTCGATGGCGGACGAAATCGGCGTGGACAAGATCTTTGGCAAGGGCACGACGCCCGGCGAGGTGGCCAGTTACCTGGCCTACGCATTGGCGCCGGAGGCCGCGGCATGAGCGAGGATCCGCGGCTCGGGCTGACGGTCACGCACCGGCGGTACGTGCCGTACAGCCACGCGCACTATGGCGGGAGCCTGGTGGACGGCGCGTACACGCTGGGCCTGTTTGGCGACGTGGCGACCGAGCTGTGCATCCGGACGGACGGCGACGAGGGCCTGTTCGCGTCGTACTCGGAGGTGCAGTTCCGGGCGCCGGTGATCGCCGGGGACGTACTCGAAGTCACGGCCGTGATCACGAGGGTCGGCACGCGCAGCCGCCAGGTCGCGTTCGAGGCGACGGTGGTGTGCCGGGCCCAGCCCGAGCGCGGACCGTCAGCCGCCGCCGTGCTGGCGGAGCCGATCGTCGCGGTGACCGCGACCGGCACCGTCGTCGTCCCCGCCTAGCGGCCGGCGAGCGCTTAGGGCTCGGCGAACGTCGCCTCTCCGTCCTCAAAGCGGTAGATCTCCTGGCCGTTGATCAGGGCGCGAGTGACCCGGCTCAGCACATCGAGCGGGTCGCCTGACCAGATCACCAGGTCTGCGTCCTTGCCCGGCTCGAGCGAGCCGAGCCTGTCCTCGATCCCGACGATGCGTGCCGGGTTGATAGTCAGCGCGCGCAGCGCCGTGTCCCGGTCCAGGCCGTGCTTGACCGACAACGCGGCCTGGTGGGCGAGGAAGTTGATCGGCACGACCGGGTGGTCCGTCGTGATCGCGATGGTGACGCCAGCGGCGGCCAGCTTGCCCGGATTGGCCAGCGACCTGTTGCGCAGCTCGACCTTGGAGCGGCTCGTGAACAGCGGGCCGATGATCACCGGGATGTCCTTCGCGGCGAGGATGTCGGCGAGCAGATGGGCCTCCGTGCCGTGGTCGATCACGAGCTCGTAGCCGAACTCGTCGGCGATGCGCAGCGCGGTCGCGATGTCGTCGGCCCGGTGACAGTGCTGCCGCCACGGGATCTCGCGGCGCAGTACCATCGCCAGCGCCTCCAGCTTGAGGTCTCGATCGACGGGCTTGCGGTCGGCCTCGGACTTGCGCTCCTCGGCGTCGAGGCGCGCCTGGTAGTTCGTCGCGTCCACGAGGGCGCCGCGGATCACGGCAGCGGTGCCGAGGCGCGTGCTCGGCGATTGCTTGCGCTCGCCGTAGACCCGCTTGGGGTTCTCGCCGAGCGCGGACTTCATCCCGGCGGGCGCGCGCAGCAGCATCTCGTCGACCGTCCGGCCCCAGCACTTCAGCGCCGCGGTCTGGCCGCCGATCGGGTTACCAGATCCCGGATTGACGTTCACCGCGAGCACGCCGCCGGAAATGGCGTCGCGGAAGCCGAGGTCCGCCGGGTTGATCGCATCGACCGCGCGGACGTGCGCGGTGACCGGCTCAGTCAGTTCGTTGGAGTCCGAGCCCGCCCAGCCCTCGCCCTCCTCATGAACGCCCACATGGCCGTGTGCCTCGATGAACCCGGGCAGCACCCAGCGGCCGGCCGCGTCGATCACGTGCGCGTCAGCGGGGATGTCCAGGCCGACTCCAATCGCCGCGATCTTCCCGTTCTCGATGAGGATCGTCGCCCCGTCGATGGGCTCGGCGGTGATCGGCACGACGAGCCCGCCGACGATCGCCACGGTGTTAGGCGCCATGTGCGTCACCCGGCATCTGCTCTCCTAGCGTTTGTTTGTAGCGTGTGAACCATGCGCTTCGCCTTCAAGACTGCACCGCAGAACACCACCTGGGACGCCATGCTCGACGTCTGGCGCGCTGCCGACGACATCGAGCTGTACGAGTCCGGCTGGACGTTCGACCACTTCTATCCCATCGTCGGTGACTCGGCGGGTCCCTGCCTGGAGGGCTGGATCACGCTGACCGCGCTGGCGCAGGCAACCCGGCGAGTCCGGCTCGGCACGCTGGTCACTGGCATCCATTACCGGCATCCAGCGGTCCTGGCCAACATGGCGGCGACTCTCGACATCGTCTCAGGCGGACGGCTGGAGCTTGGCATCGGCGCTGGCTGGAATCAGGAGGAGTCCGGGGCGTACGGCATCGAGCTGGGCTCGCCCCGCGAGCGGAGCGACCGGTTCGAGGAAGCTTGCGAGGTGCTGACCGGGCTGCTGTCGGATGAGACCACCACGTTCAGCGGCAGCTACTACCAGCTGACCGAGGCCCGGTGTGAGCCCAAGCCCGTGCAGCGGCCGCACCCGCCCATCTGCATCGGCGGTAGCGGCGAGAAGCGCACGCTGCGTACGGCCGCGCGCTTCGCTCAGCACTGGAACTTTGTCGGCGGCACGGTCGACCAGTTCATCCGCGCCAAGGACGTCCTGCACCAGCACTGCGCCGACATCGGCCGCGACCCGGCCGAGATCTTGCTGTCCACGCACGTGGTCTACGGCGGCGATGCGGCTGAGACTGCGGCGAGCGCCGCGGCGCTGGGCGAGGCCGGCGCGGAGCTTGCGATTGTGCACATGCGGCCGCCGCATACCGCGGCGGTACTGGAGCCGCTCGCGAACGCACTTGCCGAGCTAGCCTGACGAGTCCAGCTCGGGCGAGCCGGACGGAGCGCTGCCCGACTCGGTCCAGCCAGTCTCAGCCCCGCCGGACTCAGCCCTGCCGGACTCGGTCCTGCCGGACTCAGCCCTGCTGGAGCTGAGCGACCAGCGCGTCAGCTTGCTGCGTGGTGAGCATCGCGAGGTTCGGCATCGGCAGTACCCGGCTGCCGCCGGCCAGGAAGATGACGTTGTCGGTCATGCAGGCGCGAACGTCGGGATGCTGCTCGGCGATGGCGATCTGAGCGCGCAGCATGGCCTGCTGATTGTTTGCTACCGCCGGCATTACGCGTTCGCTGACGGTGCGCTGCACGCGCTTGGCCACTGCCCGGCCGATGAACCGCGCTGCGGCGCCGAGCGCAACGTCCGCGATCGCCTGGTCGATGGAATCAACCGGGCTATCGTCGTAGCTTCTGGTGCGGCCTAACCAGCCGCCGCTGCCCGGCGGGGGCCCGGCCTGCGGCTGGCCGGCCCAGCCTGGCGGGGCCCCGGCTTGCGGCTCGGCGTTCCAGCCCTGCTGCGCGGCACCCGGTTGTGGTATCCCACCCTGCAGCTTGTTGAGTTGCATCTGCGCAAGCGCGGCTAGCTCGCCGATCGAATGCACGGCGGCGGTGTTACCGCACTGCGGGCACGGATCACTCGCCTGCCCGCCAGGGATCTGACCACCAGGGAACTGCCCGCCTGTGAACTGGCCATCTGTCACGGGTCCATTGTGCCTGCGCATCCGGCCAGCAGGAAAGGTGCGGCGGCAACAAGTGGAGCTGCTTCCCAGGCAGTCATAGCGGTCACATCAGGCGAATCATGGATATTCGAGCCGGTCGACGCGATGGCTGTGCTGGTCGGGCGGCCTGGCCTGGGGCTTTTTCGGTCCCCTTCATTGCTGGCCCGAAGGTCGCGGTGGACCGTCGGGCTGGCGTGCGGTGTTGGCGATGGTTTGCCCTGGTGTGATGGTGATCGGGTTACCCGCTGGTAGTGACCTGGGTCTCACTTGTTACCCGCCGGTAGTGAGCTACGTCTCATCGCGGAACCGGGGCACCATCGCCGCCCGTCGAACCTCCCGTCACTCACCGTGACACCCGGCGGCGCCCCCGTGCTGCCGGGACCAGAACTTAGGAAGGACGCCCGCCATGCCCCGCACCAACCGACTGACCAGCGTTCTGGCCGGCCGCGGGAAGGCCGTCGCCGCGGTCGCCGCTGCTGCTGCCGTGCTGGCCGGCGCGGGCACCGCCAGCGCCGCCGCCCTTGCCAGTGCCCCCAGCGCCAGCGCCGCCGCGCATGTCGCGAACCATCACTCTGCGGCCATCAAGGCCGCGGCGAAGACTGTGTCGGCGAAGAGCGCGCCCGCCAAGAGCGCGCCCGCCAAGAGCGCGCCCGCGAAGACTGCGCCCGCGAAGACTGCGCCCGCATTGACCTCGCTAGCGCCCGTGACCAGTGCTGCGAAGAGCCCGCTTGCGAACAGCGCAGCCGCACAGCGCCCCGCGCCGGCGGCTGCGAAGACGGCTGCTCCAGTTGCCCCGGCTCCGGCTGCACCGGCGGCTGCTCCCGCTCCGGCGGCTGCTCCGGCCGCCGCGCCAGCACCTGCCCCGGCTCCGGCTCCGGCGCCCGCGCCTGCGCCTGCGCAGCCGTTCCGGGTCTACGACTCGGTCACCCCGTCGGCCATCCCGGCCGGCGCCCCGGTTGCCACCTACGCTGACGGCGGCTACGCCGTCAACCCGGGCCAGGTCGCCGGCCGCAACGTGACCTGGATCGACACCAACGGCTCCGACCCCCGCGCCACCGCCCTGGATGTCGAGCCCGGCGACGCCACCCCCGCCATGGCCGCCAACTGGACCTGGCACAAGCTCCACAGCGCCGCCAACTCCATCGCCGTCATCTACACCATGCGGTCAGAATGGCCCGCCGCCCAGGCCGCCGTCGCCACCCTGCCCGCCCAGATGCAAAGCCACGTCCGCTGGTGGATCGCCGACCCGACCGGCGTCCCCCACATCGTCCCCGGCGCCTCCGCCACCCAGTGGTACTGGGGCACCAACTACGACATCACCCGCGCCCTCCCCGGCTCCGGCCTCTAACCCCCCGCGGCACCCGCAGTGCCGCAACCCCCACAGTGCCGCAACCCCCACAGTGCCCCGCCCCCGGTGTCCCCCGACACCAGGGGCGGGGCACTTTTAGTAGCTGCGGAGCCATATCGGTGCTGCCGTCCGAATGCTTGAATGCTTGTCAGGTTCAGTACCAGGGAGGGGACACGATGGCATACAGCTATGGCAGGCGGCCACCGAAGAACGCGCCGGCGCTGAGGTTTGCCAGTTTCTTCAAGGCCGTGCCTGCGCACCCGGCCGCGGAGGACTACCTCGCGACACTGTCGGGCTGGCAGCTGCTCGGCAACGACGTGGCCGGTGACTGCAACGCAGTGACCTGGGCGAATATGCGGCGGCTGGTGACCGCGTCGCTCGCTACCGAGTACTACCCGACGCAGGCGCAAGTCTGGCAGTTCTACCAGACTCAGAACCCCGGCTTCGACCCAGTCGGAACCAAGGACACCAACGGGCCGGGCAGCAGCCAGGACCAGGGCATGGACGTCCAGACCGGCCTGGAGTACTTGCACGCTAGCGGCGGACCAGACGGCGCCAAGGTCGTCGCGTTCGCCAAGGTGGATCACACGAACATCGCGGAAGTCAAAGCCGCACTGGCAATCTTCGGCGGCCTCTGGCTCGGAATCCAGGTGCTCGCGGCGAATCAGGAGGAATTCAAGGAAGGCAAGCCCTGGACCGACGTGCCGGGCTCGGCCATCGATGGCGGACACGCCATCCTCGGTGGCGGCTACCGGACCGACATCAAGTTCATCACCTGGGCGACGGAGACCATGTTCGCTGAGTCGTTCTGGACCGGGGTTGTCCAGGGCAACCCCCTGGTCGAGGAGGCGTGGGCCGCCATCTGGCCGGAGCATCTCGGCACCAGGAGCTTCGAGGAAGGCGTCGACCAGACGCAGCTCGCGGCCGACTACCAGGCACTCACCGGGAGCCCGCTGATTCTGAGCTAACCGCACGGTGCATTGTCACGGGCGCGCGGACCAGGCACGATGTGCCAGTACTGGGTGAGTTAACCCGCGGAGGATGAGCGTGCCTGCTGTGCCTGCTGTGTCGGCTGCCGATGGACACCAGCTGACGCTGCGGGTGGCCGATCCCGAGCATGCGCTGACGGGTGTCCGGCTGGTGCTGGACCTGCACATGCCCGCGGAGCTGCTGGAGTTCCGGCGCGCGCAGGACTGCTTCGAGCTCGCCTTCGACCCGCCAGGGGTGTGGCGGCTGGAGTACCTGCTCGAGCTGCGGTACCCGGGCGGCGACTCCAAGGTGGTCACCGACCCGGCCAACCCGCGGCAGGTCGGCGGCGCGTTCGGGCCCAAGAGCGTGCTCGAACTTCCCGGCTACGCACCGCCGGGCTGGCTGTCCGCGCCTGCCGATCCCGGCGTCACGACCATCTTCGAAAGCGCGCCTGGTGTCACAGCGCGGATCTGGGCGCCCCAGGACGCAGCCGACGAGCCGCTGCCGCTGCTTGTCGTGCACGACGGGCCGGAATACGACGCGCTCGCGAGCCTGACCCGCTACCTCGGCGCCGGGACCGCTGCGGGCTCGCTGCCGCGGCTGCGGGCCGCGCTGCTGAGCCCGGGAACGCGCGACAGCTCGTACTCCGCCAGTCCTCGCTATGCGCGGACGCTGGCCAGTCACGTGCTGCCCGCGCTTGCTGCGAGCCTCGCCTGCACCGCCGTCGTCGGCATGGGCACGAGCCTCGGCGGGCTCGCGATGCTGCACGCCTACTGCGGCTATCCCAGCGCGCTGGACGCGTTGTTCCTGCAGTCGGGCAGCTTTTTCGTGCCGCAGCTGGACAGCCAGGAACGGCGATTCCGGTACTTCCGCCGCATCACCGAATTCACCGCGGCCGTGCGAGCCGGGGGACTGCCAGGCAAGCCCGTTCCCGTGGTCATGACCTGCGGAGCCATCGAGGAGAATGTCGGGAACAACCGCCTGATGCTCGAGACATTCCAGTCGGGCGGCTACCCAGCGACCTTGCATGAAGTGCCGGACCTGCACAACTACACCGCGTGGCGGGACGCGTTCGACCCGCACCTGACCGCGTTGCTGACTCGGATCGCCGGATGAACCGCGAGGTGGCCGAGCTCTGGTCGGACGACATCGGCGCGGCCGGCACCATCATCCGGTACGGACACTGGGGGCGCGCGGTCCTGGTCTTCCCCACCGAGCAGGGCAAGGCACGCGACTTCGAGGATAACGGCATGGTCGCCGCTATCGCCGACCTGGTCGAGGCAGGGCGGGTGAAGCTCTACTGCGTCGACAGCTACGACGCCGCATCCTGGTCGGACGAGACAATCCCGCTGGAAGAACGGGCCCGTCGGCACGGCCGGTACGAGGCGTGGATCCTCGGCCAGGTCGTGCCGTGGATCTACGCCGACTGCGGCGGCACCCTGGACGTCGCCACTCTCGGCTGCAGCCTCGGCGCCTTCCACGCGGCCAACTTCGCGCTGCGGCGAGCCGATCTGTTCTCGCTGGCGCTGTGCTTCTCTGGCAATTACGACCCTGGCACCTGGCACTCGTGGGGCGAGCGCGGCGACGCCGCCTACTTCAACAACCCGATGGATTACGTCGCGAACCTGCACGGCGATCATCTGGACTGGCTCCGCGGCCGAGTGAGCCTGCTGCTCGTCTGCGGCCAGGGCGAGTGGGAGGACAGTACCGGTTCGCTGCCGGGTACGACCCAGTTCGCCGTGCTGCTGGCGGACAAGGGCATCAGGCACGAGCTGGACCTATGGGGCCACGACGTCCCGCACGACTGGCCGTCCTGGCGCGCCCAGCTCGCCCATCACCTGCCGAGATTCTGCTAGTGGCCGGCCGCTGGTCGCGCTGCGAAGGGAGCCACGTATGCAACGGCACCTGATCGGGCTATTGCTCGGCACGGAGGAGGACTGGCCGCGGGCCTTCGAGGAGATCATGCGTCGTCTCGGGACGGTGACCGGGACTGACGGGACCCGCCATGCCTTCGACACCGAGCGGGTCACGATCGAGCCGTTCGCGCTGCGGGACCGGCCACGTTACGACCTGGTCATCGACCGCCTTGCCTACTGGTATTACGTCCCGCGCGAGTGGCTGAAGAAGGTCGCGCTCATGGATCGGGTGTACCTGCTGAACAGCCCGTTCACGTTCCAGTCGATGGAAAAGCATGCGGCCTACTGCGCGATGCTGCGCCTCGGGCTCAAGGTGCCCGAGACCGTCCTGGTGCCGTACAAGAACCCGGTCGACAACGCCCGGTACGCCTATACCGCCGCCAAGTACAACCAGCCGTTCGACCTCGATGCGATCGCGGAGCAGGTCGGCTATCCGCTGTTCATGAAGCCCTTCGACGGCGGCGCGTGGCGCGGGGTGTCCAAGATCAGCAACGCCGCTGAGCTGCACGCCGCCTACGACGCCAGCGGCGAGATGCTCATGCACCTGCAGCGTGCTGTCGACTACGACGTGTTCGCCCGGTCGCTGTCTATCGGCGCGGAGACCATGGTGATGAAGTTCCAGCCTGACCAGCCGATGCACCTGCGCTACGCGGTCGATCACTCGTTCTTGTCCCCGGCGGCGGGTACCGAGATCGTCACGATCGGCAGGCTCGTGAACGCCTTCTTCCGGTGGGAGCTCAACTCGTGCGAGACGCTGGTCAAGGATGGTGAGGTCTACCCGATCGACTACGCCAACGCCTGCCCGGATATCTCGCTCACGAGCCTGCACTACTACTTCCCGTGGGCCATCAAGGCGCTGGTCAGGTGGTGTGCGTTCGCGCTGGCGACGGGCCGGCGGCCGCGACTCGACCTGGCGACTGAGCAGTACTTCGAGATCGCCGACGCAGCAGGGGCGTCGTATGCGGACAAGCTCGCGGCCTACGGCGCGCTCGCCGATAGCTACTTCGACACCGACCGCTACCACGAGTTCTGCGCCGCCAGCCTCGGCCATCTCGATGCGGTCGTCCTGGACTGGGTGGCTAGCCCGGATTTCGACAGGCTGCTCGTCGACACGGTGCGCGCGATGTACCCGGCGCACGAACACGAGCAGTTCGTTGCGCACTTGCGCGGCCTGCTCGGGCTGTGGGTCCGGGACGAGAGCAGCCGAGTCGCGGCCGCGTGAGTCAGAGCACGTAAGTCAGTGCACGTGGAGTCAGTGCAGGCGGAGGAGGGGCGATGGGCCGGGAGATCCAGGCCATCACGATCACGGGCGAGGACCGGCGCAGGTACCGGGCCAAGCTGGGCCGCTCGCTCGACGTCTTCGCGCGGATGCTCAAGGAGCGCCTGTTCGAGACCGATCCGATCCTCGTCGGCCAGGAGATCGAGCTGAACCTTGTCGACGACGAGGGCGCGGCATCTATGCACAACGCGGACGTGCTGGCAGCGATCGCCGATCCGACCTGGGCAACCGAGGTCGGCCAGTTCAATCTGGAGATCAACGTGCCGCCGCGCCAGCTGGGCGGCGACGCGATCGCTGGTCTGGAGGACGAGATCAGGGGCAGCCTCAACGCCGGCGATGAGAAGGCCCGCAGTATCGGCAGCCACCTGGTAATGATCGGCATCCTGCCGACGCTGGCGAAGTCCGATGTGAGCGCCAGCACCCTGTCCGCCAGCGACCGCTACCGGGTGCTGAACGAGCAGATCTTCGCAGCGCGTGGCGAGGACATGCAGATCGAGATCGACGGTGCCGAGCAGATCCTTACCCACGCCGACAGCATCACGCCCGAGGCCGCGTGCACGAGCGTGCAGCTGCACGTCCAGGTCAGCCCGGAAGCGTTCGCCAGTTACTGGAACGCCGCGCAGGCCATCGCCGGCGTGCAGGTGGCGCTGGCCGCCAATTCACCATTCCTGTTCGGCAAGCAGCTCTGGCACGAGACCAGGATCACGCTGTTCGAGCAGGCCACCGACACCCGGCCGGACGAGCTCAAGCGCCAGGGCGTGCGGCCCAGGGTCTGGTTCGGGGAGCGGTGGATCACCTCGGTCTTCGACCTGTTCGAGGAGAACATCCAGTACTTCCCCGCGCTGCTGCCGATCTGCGAGGACGAGGATCCGCTCGCGGCGGTGGACCGGGGCGAGTGCCCGCAACTGGCCGAGATGAGCCTGCACAACGGCACGATCTACCGGTGGAACCGGCCGGTCTACGCCGTCGTCGACGGCAAGCCGCACCTGCGGGTAGAGAACCGGGTGCTGCCCGCTGGCCCGTCGGTGGCGGACGTCATGGCGAACGCCGCGTTCTACTACGGGCTGGTGCGCGTCCTGGCCGAGTCCGAGCGCCCGGTCTGGACGCAGATGTCGTTCACCACCGCGGCAGAGAACCTGCACGAAGCCGCGAAGCACGGCATGGGCGCCCAGCTGTACTGGCCGGGCCTCGGCGACGCGAGCGTGGCAGAGCTCGTCCTGCGGCGGCTGTTGCCCATGGCGCGCGACGGACTGAGCCGCTGGGGCGTCGGCTCGGTCCACGCCGACCGCCTGCTTGGCATCATCGAGCAGCGCTGCCTCACCGGCCAGACCGGCGCTGCCTGGCAGATCGCCACCGTGGCCGGCCTGAGCGAACGGCACGGCACGCCGCGAGGTGAAGCGCTGCGGCAGATGACCCAGCGCTACATCGAGCACATGCACACCAACGAGCCGGTGCACACCTGGCCGCAGGCCTGATCGCCATGCGAGGCTAACGCCGTGCTACAGCGAGTGGAGATGGCGGCCGCGAGGCGCCGCCTCAGTCAGGTGCCGCGCCCGCGGCCGGGACCGGCGGAGGCACAGCCAGGGACCGACGGACTGCCGCAGATCCGGCACATCGTGATCCTGATGATGGAGAACCACTCCTACGACAACTACTTCGGCATGCTGACCGGCCGGGGCGACGGCTTCGCACTCGGGCCGGACGGCAAGCCGACCGAGGCGTGCGCGGCCGGAGATGGCACGACGGTGCCGCTGTGGAGTAGTGCGGAGACGACGCAACAGGCTGGCGTGCCGACGCAGAGCTGGCACGCCAGCCACATCCAGTTTGACGACGGAGGATGCGGAGGATTCGTCCGCAGCATCGAGCAGACCCTGCCAGGTGCCGACGCCCGCGCGGCGATGCGGTACTGGACCGAGGCCGAGCTGCCGTTCTACTACGGCCTGGCGAGGACGTTTCCGCTCGCGACTCGGTGGTTCTCGTCCTGTCTCGGCCCGACCTTCCCGAACCGCAGGTTCCTGATCGCCGGCACGGCCAACGGCCTCATCGACGACCTGCCGTTCAGCATGATCGACTATCCAGCGAGCGGCACGATCTTCGACCACCTCAGCGCGCACGGGATCAGCTGGTTCAACTACCACATGCTGCCCCAGCGCACGGCCGGCCTGCGGCGGCTCGCGCACGTGCCCGGGCTGCGATACGTGCGGCTGCTTGGCGGCGCGCTCGCGGGGGTCTTTCCCCAGTTCCTGGCGAGGCTGGCCAGCAAGCTCCAGGTGACCGCAGACCTCTACCCGCTGGGGTTGCTGCGGTCGGTCAACCACCTGCGGCCGATGACCGACTTCTGGACCGCGGTCAGGACCGGCGCGCTGCCGTCGGTCGCGATCGTGGATCCCGATTTCCAGGCCAGCTCAGAGGAAAACCCGCAGGACATCTCCGCTGGTGAGGCCCTGGCCGCGCAGGTCATCAATGCGGTGATGGCGGGCCCCGGCTGGCCGCACACGTTGCTGATCTGGCTGTATGACGAGCACGGCGGGTACTACGACCACGTCCCGCCGCCATCTGCGCCGGCCCCGGATGACGTCCCGGCGCAGACCGCGTATCAGCGATTCCCGATCCTGCGCCTGTTCCGGCGCACCGCGCTCGGCCAGAAGATCACCGCCGCCGACACCGGGCCGAGCACGTACACCCAGCTCGGCTTCCGGGTACCGGCTGTCATCGTGTCGCCGTTTGCCAAGCCCGGGTACGTTACCGAGCTGGCGTACGACCACACCGCGATCCTGCGGCTTATCCAGCGCAAGTGGAACCTGCCGCCGCTCACGGCACGGGATGCGGCCGCGGCAGACCTGATCGATGCGCTCGACCTGGACAGCCCGCCAGCTTTCCTCATCCCGCCCGTACTGCCCGCGCCGCGGCGGTAATCAGGCCCTGGCCCCAGCGCCAAGCGGCCGCCAGCCTCGGTGAGGCTGGCGGCCGCTGCTCGCGGTATGGCTGCTGCTCGCGGTATGGCTGCTGCTTCGCAGTGTGGCCACTGCTTCGCGATGGGGCAGCTACTCGTTGCCGAAGGCCTGGATCTCCGCGAGCTCTATGTCGGACAGCTCGCGGGGGGTCTCGCCCTTGGCGACCTTCGCCTGCTGGACGTGGTGGCGGATGCCATCCACGACCTCGGGGTTGGCGAGCGTGGTCACGTCGCCGACGTCCGCGAAGTTGGAGACGGACGCGATCACCCGGCGCATGATCTTGCCCGACCTGGTCTTCGGCATGTCCGGCACGATCCACACGTTCTTCGGTCGCGCGATCTTGCCGATCTCGGTCTCGATGGCGGTGACGACCTTCGCCTCCATCCCGTCCGCCTCGACGCCAGGCTTGAGCGAGACGTACATCTCCACCACGCGGCCGCGGATGTCGTCGATGACCGGTACCGCGGCGGCCTCGGCCACCTCGGGCACGGTCAGAGCCGCCGACTCCAGCTCCTTGGTGCCAAGCCGGTGGCCCGCGACATTGATGACGTCGTCGATCCGCCCCAGGATGCGGAAGTAGCCGTCCGCAGCCTGCACCGCGCCGTCCCCGCAGAAGTACGGCCAGTCGTGCCAGTCCTTGCTGTCGGGATCGGTGTTGTACTTGCGGTAGTAGACATCGAGGAACCGCTCGGGCTGGCCCCAGACCGTCTGCATGATGCCGGGCCACGGGTTGCGGATGCAGATGTTGCCGGCCTTGCCGCTGCCTCTGGGGATCTCGTTCCGGTCCTCGTCGTAGATAACGGGGAAGATGCCGAGCGCGCCGGGGCCGCAGCTGCCGGGCTTCATCGGCTGGAGGCCCGGCAGCGTGCTGCCGAGGAAGCCGCCGGTCTCGGTCTGCCACCAGGTGTCGACGATGGCCGCCTCGCCCTTGCCGACGAAGTTGTAGTACCAGCGCCAGACCTCGGGCTCGATCGGCTCACCGACCGTCGTCATGTGCTTGAAGTGGTAGTTGTACTTGAACGGCTCATCCGGCCCGACCTTGCGCAGCATCCGGATCGAGGTGGGCGAGGTGTGGAAGATGTTCACGCCCAGCTTCTCGGCGATGCGCCACGGCCGCCCGCCGTCGGGGTAGTTGGGCACGCCCTCGTAGATCACCGTGGTCGTGCCGAGCGCCAGCGGTCCGTACACGATGTAGGAGTGACCGGTGATCCAGCCGATGTCGGCCAGGCACCAGTACACGTCGTCGGGGTGGATGTCCTGGTAGTACTTCGACGTGCCGGTGACGTACGCCATGTAGCCACCGGTGCTGTGCTGGGCGCCCTTGGGCCTGCCGGTGGTGCCGCTGGTGTACATCAGGAACAGCGGCGCTTCGGCAGGTAGTGAGACCGGCGCGACCTCGTGCCCGGCGTACGAGGCAATGACCTCGTCGACGAAGAAGTCGCGGCCCTCCACCATCGGTGTGGCCGAGGCGTACTCGCCGGCGTGACGGCGCCAGACCAGCACCTTGTCCACTTCCTGGTCCTGCCGGGCCGCCTCGGCGATAGCTTCGTCGGCTTTTACCTTGTGGTCTTGGATAGAGCCCGCGCGGTAATAGCCGTCCATGGTGATGAGCACGCGGCTGCCGGAGTCGGCGATGCGCGTGCCGCAGGCGTTGCCGGAGAATCCGCCGAACACCTGGGAGTGAACGACGCCAAGACGCGCGCACGCGAGCATGGTGACGATGGCCTCGGGGACCATCGGCATGTGCAGCGTGACCCGATCGCCAGTCTTCAGGCCGGCGAAGTCGCTGAGTAGCGCGGCGAACTCGTTCACCCGGCGCAGCAGTTCGCCGTAACTGATGTGCACGGTCTCGTCTTCTTCGAGTTCGGGCACCCAGATCACCGCGGTCTTGTCGGGGTTAGCCGCCGCGTGCCGGTCTACGCAGTTGTAGGAAGCATTCAGCATGCCGCCGCCGAACCACTTCCAGAACGGTGCGTTGCTCGTGTCGAGCACCGTGTCCCACGGCTTGTCCCAGGTCAGCAGGTCGGCGTACTCAGTGAAGCAATCCGGGAACTTGTCCTCGGTGAACCGCTCGAGTATCGCCGGGTCATTGGCGTTGGCCTGCGCAACGAACTTCTCCGGCGGCGGGTAATACTCTTCCTCGCGCCAGTGCACGGCGATCTGAGACTCAGAGACCGCCTGCGTCTCCGAATTTTCTGTCATTCCTGTCCTCCAGGCCGAAGGGGGTCCGCACGCGGCGATGCGCTGGTGGTCCGACATGAGTGGGCTCGCCGTGAAACGGGTCTTTCCCGCGCGGCGCAACAGCGCGCGAAAAAAAACGGGCACCCCACGGGTCGGCAGTCTGCCGCTGACCACCTTGTCATGGGCGCCCTCACACGTTACGGGAGTCTCAATCGTAACGCCGGCGGACAACAGGGAACAGGCCCGTCACCGCAGCTTCGCGCTAGATCGCTAACGGGTATCAGTCCTGGCCGGACAGGTTGACATCGTCGCGATCAACGGTAAGTTGCTGGGCAGTCCAGCACCGGGCCAGCAGGCCAGGGAGATGAGCCGGGCAGTTGGCCGCACCGTGACGCGGCCACCAACGTCGGCTCCGTGTAGCCGAGCGACAGGCCCGAGCCCTGGCTGGGCGGGGGGTTGGATCCGGGAGGGGCCTGGGCACTCAGTAGACAACGGAAGGCGAGCCCGTTGCCGACGGGACGCGTTCCGGTCCGAGGAGTTCCCAGGCCCCGATCCCGGCGTCGCAGCCGGGATGGCGGCAGTGTTAAGTTCACGCCGCAGCTACGGCGTGCACTTACGTGACTGCGCGGTTCGCAGACTTGCTGGCAGAGATCAGGCGCTCTTGCGATGCCGGGTCGTGTGCCGGGGCTCGGGCGCCTGCTGCGGCTCCCGCTGTCCGCGGATCACCGCCAGCCGCTCGGCGAGGACTTCCTCAAGGTCGGCCATGCTGCGCCGCTCCATCAGCATGTCCCAGTGGCTACGCGGCGGCTTGACCTTCTTGGGTGTCGGCATGTCGCCGGTAGCCGTGACGGCAATAGCACCGCATATCCGGCATTCCCAGTTAATCGGCAGTTCGGCCTCGGCCGAGAACGGCACCGTGAACCGGTGCCCCTTCGGGCAGTCGAAAGCCACCTCCTGGCGAGGCGCCAGGTCAGTGTTACGGTCGTTCTCGTAGCTCGTGGCTCCGAGTCGCGTGCCGCGAAGTGCTCGCTCGGCCATGTGTTACTGCCTCCCAGGCGCTCAGCCGTCCTACTTCACCAACGGTGAGGTCGCGTTCAAGATTCCCGGTCGGGGCCTCTTCCAACCGTGCCCGCCGTGCCTGATCTGATGAAATGACTGTGCAGTCGGCGATTCCGGCTATTCGAGGGTCCGTGGCTGCCACTGGCCCCGCTCGATCAGCACCTCGCGCAGCGTCTCGGTCTCATCCGTCATGATGCCGTCGATGCCCTGGTCGAGCAGCCGGGCCATCACAGCCCGGTCGTTGACCGTCCAGGCGTGCACCTGGAGGCCGGCGGCGTGGGCGTGGACGAGGAACCGGCTTGTCGCCATCGAGAACGGGATTTGCGCGCACTGCACCGACCTGGCGGCGAACCGCGCGGCGAGCGTCTTGACCGGCAGCCCGGCCCGGATGGCGCCGATGCCCGCCGGGGTCGTCGCCGAGCAGACGGGCCGCGGCAGCAGCCGCCGGGTGGCGTCCAGCCGGCTGCCCGAGAACGAGGTCAGGCAGACGCGGTCCCAGCAGTTGGTCCAGCGCAGTACGTCGACGAGCGGGCCGATGACCGGCTCGTCCTTGACGTCGATGTTGAACCGGACATCTGACCAGGCCATGATCAGGTCGGCGAGCAGCGGGATGGGCTCAGTGCCGCCGATCCGCGCCGCCGCGACCTCGGCAGCAGTCAGGTCAGCGATCCGCCCCGTCCCGTCGGTGACCCGGTCGAGGCTCCGGTCGTGGAAGGCGACGACGGTGCCGTCGGACGTCGCGTGGACGTCGGTCTCCAGGTAGGCGTAGCCGAGGCCGACAGCGTGCTCGAAGGCCTTCCAGGAGTTCTCGGGGAAGTGGCCCGCGCCGCCCCGGTGCGCGAAGGCGAGCGGCCGCGGATGATCAAGGTAACCGGACGGCACGGCCCCTAGTAAATCAACTAGCCAGCCCCCGCGCTCCATTCGCGGCGGCGCACCTCGGCCATCGCGATGGCAGCGGCGGCGGCCACGTTGAGCGACCCGACCTTGCCTGGCTGCGGGATGTAGGCGATCAGGTCGGCCGCGGCCAGGAGGGCCGCCGAGCAGCCGTGATCCTCGTTCCCGACAGCAAGGCAGATATCCCCGTCGAGCGGTGCCTCGTGCAGCGGCACCGCATCGCCTGCCAGTTCGATGGCAACTATCCGGTACCCGTCCGCGCGTGCCGCCTGCGCCGCGGCGGCGACCGTCGCAGCGTCTTCGAACGTCAGCAGGCGGTCGGTGCCAAGCGCAGTCTTACGCGCCGACGGGTGACCTGGCTGCGCCGTGTCGCCGCATAGCCAGATGTGGTCGACGTCGAAGGCCGCGGCGGTCCGGATGATGGACCCGACGTTGAACGGCTGGCCGACGCTGTCCAGCAGCAGCGCGAGACGTGCCTGCGTCCGCCGCCGCCAGCCGCGGTTAAGGCGCTTGACCTCGGTCATGCCGAGCTGCCTGCCTGTCACCCCTGAACTCCTCGCATTGGCTGACCGCCGCTCACCGGCGCACCTCCAGCACGCGGTAGCCGGCTCTTGCCACGAGTCGCGCAGCCTGCCAGCCTTCTGCCTCGAGCCAGCGCTGGAGCGAATCCGAGCCCAGGTGGCGCTGGACGACCAGGTAGGCAGGCGCGCCGGGGGCGAGCCGACCGAGCCAGCTGGACAGGAGCTGGTGCAGCGCGTCCTTGCCGATGCGGATCGGCGGGTTGGACCAGATCAGCTGATAGGTGCTGGGCAGGCCCGGGTCATCTGGCGGCCGGCAGCGGACGGTGGTGAGCCCGGCATCGGCGGCGTTCCGCTCGCACAGCTCGAGCGCCCGGCGATTGACGTCGATCGCCCAGACCCGCGCGGCCGGCGCCCGGCTCGCCAGCACGAGGGCCAGCGGCCCGTAACCGCTGCCCAGATCGAGCAGGTCGCCGTCGGCCGGCGGCGGGGGAGCCGTTTCCAGCAGCAGCCTGGTGCCGGGGTCCAGCCGCTCGGGGGAGAAGACGCCGGAGTCGGTGGCCAGCTTCAGATGCGTGTCGGGCAGCACGACGTGCACCGTGCCGGGCCGGTGCGCTGCGGCCGGCTGCTCAGCGAAGTACTGGCTGCTCACTGGTGCTGACGCCGCCGCCACCCGCTAGGGCCGGCGCGATGTAGGTCCGGCTCACCCAGCGCTCGACGACGAAGGTCAGCACCGGGATTGTGCCTGCCAGCAGGACGACGATGGTGCCGACGCTGGCGACTTTCATCCGGACCAGCCGCGTCATCACGAACGCAACGACGATGTAGATCATGTACAGCACGCCGTGGAAGGCGCCGACGATCTCGGCGGGCCCTGGCACGTGGGCGAAGTACCGCAGCGGCACGCAGACGAAGCAGAGGATGACCAGCATCGTGCCCGTCACGTACGCCATCGTCCGGTAGGCACGCACCACCAGCGGGAGCACTTCAGGGCGCACTGCCAGCCTCCTCCCGTGTCGCCTGCCTGTGCTGTGTCTGCCTGTGCCGTGTCTGCCTGTGCTGTGTCTGCACGTCCAGGCGGGCCAGGTAGGCATTGTAGGCGGCGAGCTCGGGGTCGTCGGCCGCCTCGGCATCGGCCGTTGCGGGCGTGTGTGCAGCCCCGGGAAGCGCCATCTCCTCAACGGCCGCCAGGAGCGCCTCTGCCTGGTTGCCTTCACCGCCGGGGCTGCGCCACTCGTCGTAGATCGTCTTCACCCAGAAGACCACGCCGAAGATCGCGAAGATCGGCCACTCGAACGTGTAGGCCCAGCTCAGGGGGTTCCCGCCCTCTGCCCGGTGGAACTGCCAGTCGCCAAGCCACAGCATGCCCCAGAAGGCGACGACGACGAAGGCATGCCAGCCCAGCCACCTAGGGCTGATCAGGAAAAACCACCGCGGGCGCGGCCTGGCGCTGAGCATGCTACGAGGGTAGCGCTACTACAACCTGTAGAGTTCAGCTGGAGGCCGGTTAGCGCGTGGTGCGCCACACCAGGATCGTTCCGGAGTCGCCGGGCGCGGGCTCAAACCGGCCGTCGCGGGTGTCCACATGCGTGTAGCCGAGCTTCTCAGGGACGCGTCCGCTGACGAAGTTGAGCTGATCGTGGTGGATCTCCACGTGGTCGATGCCCGGCAGCGCGAAGGCGGCCTCGGTCAAGGCGGCCGACGCCGCTGTCGCGACGCCCCGACAGGTGGCCGCCGGATGGACCCAGTACCCGATCTCCAGACCGCCGGGCGCGATTCTGGCCATGAGACCGGCGCTGCCCGCCGGCTCTCCCTCCGCCAGGATCAGGTACTGGAACGCGGTGCCCGCGGCCCAGTCGTCCTCGCAGCGCTCGAGGTAGTCCTGTGCGTCGGCGAGTTCGTAGTTGGCGGTCGCCCAGGGCATCCATGGGCGCAGGTGCTCGAGTGACTCGCTCACCAGCTGGAAGCAGAGGTCGGCGTCGCTCGTGCGCCAGCGGCGCAACTCGACCTTGCCGTACCCGGTGCTGTCGTGAGCCAGGTCTTCGGGCGGGGAATTCATCGGCCGATCATGGCCGCGTGCGGCCGGAGAGCGCAACTTGGTTTCGCCAGGGCCGCGACAGCGACGCTCGACGTCGTGTTGCCGTGCGCAATCAGCGCGTCACTGAGCGTCGTGCCCCCACCCGCCGTCATAATCGAACGCATGTCTTTGGCTGATTGGCTAGCCGGCCGCAAGTCGCACGCTGCCCGCCTGCCCGAGCGGATCGAGGAGCTGCGCGGTCCGGCCCAGGGCACCATCGTCCTGCCGCGACACCTGGGCTTTCCCGGCATGCGCGAGTGCGACGTGACCGACGGCGACACCCGGCGCAGCATGTACGGCGTGATCCTGACCCAGGGCCAGCGCAACGACGTGGCCAGGTACCTGAACCCGGAACTGCTGCGGGCGGACTGGCCGCTCATCAGGGATGCGCTCGATCCCAAGCTGCGGGGGACCTGCGAGCGGCGGTTCGCGCTGGGTGGTCTGAGCGGCCCGGCCGAGGAGCCCGCCGAGGTGTAGCTCACGGCGTGAGCGTTAGGCCGGCGTTGGTTTTTGACTCCTGTCCTTTCAGGCGGCCCGGCTTCGTCGTGAAGGTGGCGGCAATAGTGCAGGAGATCCGATGAAGTACTTGCTAATTCACTACGTTGACGAGTCCGCGGTGACCTGGTTCGACGATGACGTCGCCGACGATCCGCAGGAAGACCGGGACATCGAAGCGTGGGACGACGAGATGAGGAGCCGGGGCATCCTGGTCGGCGGCGGTGGGCTGCGGTCTGCCCGCACGGCTACCACGTTGCGGGTACGTGGCGGTGAGGTGCTGGTCAGCGATGGTCCGTTCGCCGAGACCAAGGAGCAGATGGCTGGCTACAGCGTCTTGGAATGCGTCGACCTGGACGAAGCGATCGAGGTCTCATTGCGGCACCCGACCGCCAAGATCGGCGTCTTTGAGCTTCGCCCGTTCTGGGAGTAGCGCGACGCCGCATCCGTAAGCGGCCGCGCAGGGCGGTAACCGGGCAGGCCGATGCGGGGGCACGGCCTGCCCGGCTGATGCCGGTGTGCAAAGCCGGCAAGCGCGAGGTACTGGCACGCGTGCTGGACGTGGGCGACTTGCCGGGGGCCCTGGCAGGTTCTGGATCAGCGGACTTGGCGCACTGGGGTCACTAGAGCTGCAACGCCGTGGGTCGATCGCGCCCCGCAACGATGTCGGTTTCCTGGCTTGCCTGGCTAGTCACGGCGTGCGCTGAAGCCCGGACGTCTGCTCGTGCTGCGAGGTGGCAGTCACGATTATCTGGAGGCATTATGGAGGCAGGATCAGATCTCTAGCGCGCTACGTCGGCTGACTGGCCGTCCAGCGGTTCGGGCGTCGAGCGGTGCGACTCTGGTTCGTCTACTTTGCGAGATGAGCTGTGATGATCGGATTCATCAGAAGCTATGGCGTCGCCACAAGGTCAAGGCCGCCGAGCATCGCGTTTACCTGGATCAGAGCCGTTCGCCCGGCCACGCAATGGAGTACGCGCAGCGCATGATTACAAGAGAACAGGAAGGTTGGCCGCGCTGAATCCGTTCTCGGACGTGAACCGCATGTCAACGGCCAAGTTGCGGTCCCCGCTGGTGGCCAGTTAAAAGTCCCCATCCCTCGGGTTGATCACGGCTTGCTGGTTCGGTTCCTCCTCGGGCTCGGGCTTCTCGCATGCGGTAGGAATCGCCGTCGGTCACGACGACGCTGGCGTGATGGAGCAGGCGGTCGAGCAGGCTGACGGCGGTGGTGTGCTCGGGCAGGAACCTGCCCCAGGATTCGAAGGGCCAGTGGCTGGCGATGCCCAGGGCGCGGCGTTCGTAGGCGGCGGCCACGACGCGGAACAGCAGCTGCGCGCCGGTGTCGTCCAGCGGCGCGAACCCGACTTCGTCGATGATGATCAGGTCGTTGCGGAGCAGGGTGTCGATGACGCGGCCGACGGAGTTGTCGGCCAGGCCGCGGTAGAGGGTCTCGGTCAGCTCGGCAGCGGTGAGGTAGCGGACCTTGTGCCCGGCCTGCACCGCGGCGACGCCCAGCGCCACCAGGAGGTGGCTCTTGCCGGTGCCGGCCGGCCCGACCAGGCAGAGATTCTCGCGGGCGCGGATCCATTCCAGCGAGGCGAGATAGTCCACGGTGGCGCCGGGGATGGAAGACGCTCTCCGGTCGAACTCCTCCAGTGTCTTGGTCACCGGGAACGCGGCCATCTTCAGCCGGGTCCGGGCGTTGGAGGCGTCGCGGGCGGTGATCTCGGCCTCGACCAGGGTGCGGAGCAGCTCCTCGGGTGCCCACCGCTGCGTCTTAGCGGTGAGCAGCAGCTCGGGCGCGAGCTGCCGCATCGCGGCGAGCTTCAGCCGCCGCAGCCCCGCGGCGAGGTCGGGTGCCAGCGGCGGCGCGGACGCGGTCATCACAGCCCGCTGATGGCGTAGTCGGCCAGCGGCCGGACCGGCACGGCCGGCAGGTCCAGGATCAGCGCGTCCCCGGCCGTGCGGGGCCGGGCGCGCCGGCGCCGGCGGCCAGGATCGAGCGGATGTCCGCGGCCCGCCACCGGCAGAACGCGACTGCCCGGTCCAGCGCGGTCAGGAATGCCTCGTCGCCGTGCGCGGCGCGCAGGGTGTTCAGCTCGGCGAGCTCGCGGGCCAGCCGGGTACTGCCGGCCGCGGCAGCCCCGGTGATGAACGCCTCAGCGACCGGCCCGAGCGCGCAGAACGCCTTCTCCGCCGGCGTCTTCGGGCGGACCGCCCGCCGCGGCGCGGGCCGCGGACCGCCGTAATGCTCATCGCGGACCGACGCCTCGCCCGGCGCGACCAGGACATGCTCAGCCACCACCTCGCCCGGGCCGGCCACGATCGCCAGCAGCCGCCCGTCATCGGTGCGCAGCCCTACCTGCGCGCCGATCAGCCGGACCGGGACGGAGTAGCGGGCCGAGGCGAACCGCACGCACGACAGCCGGTCGACCTTGCGGGTGACCATCTTCCCGATACTGGCCCGCAGCGACGGCAGCGGCGCGAGCAGTTCCCGCTCCGTCACCAGCCGCTCGGCCGGCACCGCGCAGATCTCGCTATGGGTAGCGCCGTTCACCTCGGCGCACCACGCTCTGGCCGCCGCATTCGCGGCGGCCAGGTCAGCGAACGGCGCCTGCGGCACCATCAGGTCGGCCTTGGCATAACCAACCAGGTTCTCCACGATCCCTTTCGATTCCGGATCAGCGGCCTCGCAGAAGTCGGGCCGGAACCCGTAATGCGCCGGCGAACCGAACATAGTCCGGAGTCGGGCACCACGACGTTCGCGACCACGGCGCCTTTCAGGCAGCCCATCCGATCGGCCAGGACCTTGCCCGGCACCCCGCCCAGCTCCTCGAAGCACTCGGCCAGCAGGCGCCAGCGTCGTCTCCGCGCGCTCATCGGCAGCGAACCGGACGAACCGGAACCGTGACCAGGCCAGCACCGCGCAGAACACGTGCAGCCCGCCCTCGGCACCCCAGTCGATCACCAGGTGCTCACCCGGTGACCACACCGCCGGCCGGCGGCCACGATGATGATCCTCGCGCCACGGCCTGCTTCTGCGCCGCGACCAGCCGCCGGAAGTTCCGGTCCGACCCGGCATACCCCGCCGCCCGGGCGGCCGGCAGCAGCCGCTTCGCCGAGATCCTGCCCTGACTGGACTTCACCCGCTCCGCCACCAGCGCCGGCCACGCCGTCATAGTTATGCGGCCGCGGCGCCCGCGCCGGCGCGCGCGCCGCCCGCCTCATGCCGGGCGATCACCCGCCGCACGGTCTTGTGCGTCGTGCCGCTGATCACAGCGGCCCCGCGGAAAGTACCTGCCTCGCGGTAGGCCGAAATGATGTCCATCCGTTCCCTCGCAGACTTCAATGGAAGCTCCCCGGGCGGTGCGGTGACTGGCTGACACCGCCACCGTCACCGCCCGGGGCCTCACGCTCCCGGCCGACACGACGAACGAGGGATGGGGACTTTTAACTGGCCACCAGCGGGGACCTACACCTGGCCACACACGGGGACTTTCTCATGGCCACGGACAACCGCGGCACTGGCTGACAGAGCACTGCGCTCCGGCAGCTTCATAGGGCAACGGAGAACCAGCGCCAACACAGGTCTGCCCTCACCAGAGTCTCCACAGTTTCAGGGGAACCCCATCGGCCTCTCCGGCTCATGCCGGTGTTGCCTGGCCGGTTGTGTGGTTAGTAGGGGTCGCCGGTGGTGTGGTAGATGCGGCCGCTAGGTGTTCGCCAGATCATCTCGCCGGGCCGGGGCTGGTCGAGGTGCCAGCCGTCGGCTTGCTTGCATCGGTGATGGTGCCGGCAGAGCGGCGCTTGTCGAGCTTAACTGCACAGGTCTCACTGCCACGAGGTTGGTTAACCGTTCCCGGGCAGTTTCAGAGCGTCTTCCTTGCACTGGGCGATCAGGGCGTCAGGGTCGGTTCCCGTCCGGTGCACGGTGCGGCCGCGCGGACTGCGGCCGACGGCTTTGTAGACGCCGGCAGACACCTCGTCGATCCTGAAGACCCAGCCAGGGAGTGAATCGTCGCGGATCTCCATTCGGCTACGGCTCCTTCGATCAGCCCGTCGCGTACGATCCTCGGCCTTGCACAGTGAATACGAGGCCCTCGACGGCCAGCATGCGCACCGCCTTGCGCGCAGTCTCGCGTGCGATCCCGTATTGCTGCACAAGCGTGGACTCCAAAGGGATCGGCCGCCGTGGCGCCAGAAAAAGGAAAAACGGAAGAAGAAGGAACTTCATCGCGATGTTTGAGATCCTCCGCCGGGCCGGTGAGCAGGCCACGAACACGAGCAATGAATAGATCGTGAGTGGTGGTGCCGCTCCTGCCAGCGGAAGCAAGTCGCCTGGCTGCCCAAAGGCATGCCCGTTGTAGAACAGGCTCGCAGCTAGCACGCAGGTCAGCAGATAACCCAGGTACAGCCCACTTCGGGCAGCTGACCAAGCTAGCGCATCTCTCATCGCATCCTGCCCTGGCGCGACCAACAGGATCGATTGTAGGAGGGAGCCATGACGCGCTGGTCAGTAGGGGTCACCCACGGTTTCGTAGACGCGGCCGCTGGGTAGCCGCCAGGTCATGATCCCTGGCTGGTCTTGGGTCAGGTGCCAGCCCGGC
>CAWJMK010000018.1:0-2001545 GCA_963843955.1 uncultured Actinomycetota bacterium | reverse complement strand
CGGCCTGGAACAATCAGCCGGGCTCGCCGGCCTGTCCGGCCAGGCCGGCGGTGACATCCGCGACATCCAGCAGGCCGCCCGGTCCGGCGACCCGGCAGCCACGCTCGCCCTCGACGTATACCTGCACCGGCTGCGCCGCGAGACAGCAGCCATGACCGCCGCCATGAACGGCCTCGACGCCATCGTCTTCACCGGCGGCATCGGCGAGCACAACCCCGCCATCCGCGCCGCCGCCGCGGCCGGGCTCGGCTTCCTCGGCATCAGCATTGACCCCGACCGCAACCACGCCACCACCGACGCCGTCATCAGCAGCCCAGGCTCCCCGGTATCGAGCCTCGTCGTCACCGCCAGGGAAGACATCGAGATCGCCCGCCAGGCCCGCGACGTGCTGCTGCGAACGTCGTAGGAGTACCCCCGACGTCAGGCCGAGAGCTGCAGCCCGACGGCTGAGCACCTGAAAATTGTTTAGCTCCTGATAACCAGTCACGCAATGATGTCCTGGTGAAGCATCTCAGCACCGCCGAGCTGGAAGCGGGCCTTAGTTACGTCCGAGACTCCCCGTCGGACGGCGGTACGGTCGTCTTGATTGCTCGCCGTCCGGCGGTTGACGAGCGTGAGATTCTCACTGAGGCCGCCCTGGACGTCAAAGCTGGCCTGGCGGGTGACACCTGGCCGATGCGAGCAAGCTCGCGCACCGCCGACAGGTCGCCGCATCCCGGAATGCAAGTGACGATGATGAACTCCCGTGCGGCCCTGCTCGTAGCGCACGACCTCGACCGGCGGGCGCTAGCCGGTGATCAGCTCTATGCCGAGCTTGACCTCAGCACGGCTAACCTGCCGCCAGGCACGCGGCTGGCGGTGGGCTCGGCAGTTCTCGAAGTCACTGATCAGCCGCATCTGGGCTGCGCCAAATTCGCCGCCCGATTCGGCACCGACGCCTTGCGGTTCGTCAACTCCCGAGTCGGCCGCGAGCTGCGGCTGCGCGGCCTGAACGCCCGCGTCGTGGTATCCGGAACCGTCCGTACCGGGGACCAAATCCGCAAATGTGCAACGGACGTGCCAGCCAGCCTCGGTGCGGGCTATTCGGCTTGATTATGCAGCACAGCTGCGCCGCTGAAGCGCCCGTGAGCGAGATCTGCCAGCGCGGCGGGCGCGCTCGCCATCGGGTAGCCGACGGTCGTCGGCCGAATTCCGAAGCGCGCAGCCAGGCCGAGGAACTCCTCGCCGTCGCGGCGGGTGTTGGCTGTGACGCTGCGGACCTGACGCTCCTGGAACAGCTCGCCGGCGTAGTTGATCTCCGGTATGTCCGACAGGTAGATCCCGGCGATCGCCAGGGTGCCGCCGCGATCCAGCGCGCGGAGTGCCACGGGGACGAGGTCGCCGACGGGCGCGAACAGGATGGCCCCGTCGAGCCGTTCTGGCGGCATATCCGTGGCGCCGCCGACTGAGTCCGCGCCAAGCGCAGCAGCGAGCTTCTGGTTCCCTTCGCCGCGGGTCAGGACGTGCACGCGCAGCCCCTGATGCAAGGCGATCTGGGCCGTGATGTGGGCGCTGCCGCCGAACCCGTAGATGCCGAGCCGGCCGCCTGCGGGCACATCGGCCCGCAGCAGCGCGCGATATCCGATGATGCCGGCACAAAGCAGCGGTGCAGCGTGCTCGTCGTCGATCGACTCATGCAGCTCGTACACGTACGCCTCATCGGCCAGGCAGGCGTCGGCGTAGCCGCCGTCGATGTCCCACCCGGTGAATGTGGGGTCGATGCAGAGGTTCTCAGCGCCGCGCCGGCACCAGGCGCAGGTCCCGTCGGTGCTGCCCAGCCAGGGCACACCGACCCTGTCGCCAACCGCGAAGCGGGCCGCGCCCGCGCCGAGCGCGTCGATCCTGCCGACGATCTCGTGGCCGACGGTGACCTCCGGGCGCTTCGGCGGCAGGTCGCACTCGGCCAGGTGCAGGTCGGTCCGGCAGACTCCGCAGCAGCTGATCCGGACGCGGATCTGACCAGGGCCTGGCTCCGGCTCCGCGCGCTCCACGCGTCGCAGCGGCCCCTCGTCGATCGGCCCGCACCGCTCGACAACCCAGGCTCGCATGCCACACCTCCGGCCGCTCTGGCGAGCGCGGCCCCGCTACCGAAGCGACGACCAGCGCGGCCCGATGGCCTCCCATGCCTTAGTCCAGCCGGCCATCCGGCGCCGGTTAGCCACTACCCGGACGACGCAGCCCGTAATCGACAACAGCATGGCCAGCCCCACGGACACGGCGATCGCAGCCATGGCTTCCTGATCGGCGAGGCCGGCCGCAGTCAGCTTCGGCGGACTAAGCTGGCCGGTCTGCGTCACCCACTCCATGACGTGCTGACCAGCCCGAGCGTTGAGCTCGACGGCGACAAGCCCGTTTCGGCGGGCGCCATCAGGCGCCGTCCACCTGGCCGTTACCCAGGCGGTGTCCCACTCCCCGTCGAGGCCGACCAGCCCCTCGCGCGCGGCCTGGGTGAGGACGGCCGGCACCTGCGTCCAGCCGGCCTCGGACTGCATCTGCCGGGCGCCGGCGGCCCGGACGTAACCGACGGCGGAAAGGGCGAGCAGCGGTGCGGCGACCAGGAACCCGATGACCAGGCAGACCACGACCGCGGACTCCAGCTTATCCACGCGGCGGCGCAGCGGGCTGGCATCGCCGACCGCGATCCGGTGCAGTCGAAGCCATCGCTGCTGCTTCATCGCAGGTACCTCCGGGTCCAGGCTGTCGTCCCAACCATCCGCGACCAGCCGCATCCCGCACAGGGCCGAAAAGCCTGTATGACGGCAGACTAAAGGCCTAGGCCCGGTTTTTGTTAGTCCTCCATTCAGTTTGCGTCCGCCGGGGTGTCGCCGGAAGCGGCCGAACGGCCCTTCTTGATGGGAATGATGTCCGTAAGGTTGGCGACGGACCGGTCCGCCGCCGACGCGACAGAGCTGTTGCCGGGGACAGCCGAACCTAGGCCCTCATGGAGGAACTATGGCTAACGATGCCAGTTCGGGCGGTACCGACCTGGGCCGACGCATAGCCGAGCAGCGCGACGAAGCGCACCTCACGATCCCCGAAGTGGCCGATCGCGCCGGGATGTCGCCGCGCTACCTCAGCTACCTGGAGTCAAGCCCGGCTGCCAACCCGACGCCGGCCACTCTCGTCCGGCTGGCCGCAGCACTGGACGTCGCACCCAGCACCCTGGCGGGCGCCGGGCAGAACATGCCACCAGGCCAGCGAACGGCCGCGCGGAACGCCACCCTGTACGAACTGACCGAGGCCGAGTGCCGGGCGCTCATCGCGCCTGGCGGCGTCGGCAGGTTCCTGTTCGTCGAGGCCGACCGGGGGCCGATGGCCGTACCGGTTAACTTCAAGGTGGACAGCACTGACGTGGTGTTCCGGACCAGCGGCGACGCGGCCATCGAAGAGGGCATCCACCAGCAGCGGGTCTCCTTCGACGTCGACAATCTCGATGATGCTCTCGGCGAGGGCTGGAGCGTGTTGCTCACCGGCACAGCCAGCGTAATCACGGGTGCTGCTGAAACGAGCCGGGCGCAGGCCCTGGGCATCCAGCCGTGGGCCGGCGGCGAACGCGACGTGTACGTGCGCATGTGTCCAAGCCGGATCACCGGGCGCCGCATTCGCGTCACCGGGTAACAGGCTTCCAGCCGGGACTAGGACGAGCGGCCCTCAAGCGCCAGCAGTTGTCCGGTCGACCCCGCCACGAGCAGCCGGTCGCGGATCGCGACCACGCCCTCGGCGTGGCGGACGCGCGACAGTAGCGCCACTGCGGTGTCCAGCCGCGCCAGCCGACCTGCCAGGGTCACGACTCCGGACGAGGCTGTCACCTCGAACTCGGCCGGGTCCAGCCCGAACTCCCTTGCGATGATCTCCCTGAGAATTTCGTCCCTGATGTCGCCATCGGGCCGTTCGTACACGCTGAGCAGGTCGGTCCGGCTGACGATGCCGATCAGCAGCCCGTCTCGGGCGACCACCGGCAGCCGCCGGACGCGCCGCTCTTGCATGACCCTGGCTGCGATCGCGACCGGTGCGGTCGGCTGGATCGAGACGGCCGGTGAGGTCATCAGCTGGCCCGCCGTGATTGCGTTAACCTTAGATTCCTCGCGGAGCTTCCAGCGCAGCCTGATGAGCCCCGACGGCGGACTCGGATCGGCCACCTTGTACAGCAGGTCGGCCTCGGACACGACGCCGACAACCTTGCCCGCATCAGTGATGACCGGACACGCGCTCACCCGGTGCTGCCGGAGCGCCGAACAGATCTCCTTGTAGCCGGCAGACCTCTTCAACGCAACGACCCTGGTCGTCATCACGTCAGCGACCGTGGCATTCATGACAGTTCCCCTCTCCTCCTGCCGTCAGGCTCGCGCACAGTGGCAGGCGGGTAGCAGGGGCATCTAGCCCGGGGAACGGGGACGTTGGTCCTGGTGCCGCCTCGCGCGCGGCGGCTATCTGAGCTGGCGCAGGAACGGGTCTCGCGGCGCGGCGGGGGCGACCCTGACCCGGACGTCCACGATGTGCGCGCCGTCGGGCGTGGCGATCACCGGGTTGAGGTCGAGCTCGGCGACCTCTGGCAGGTCGTCGGCCAGCCGGGACACCCGCAGCAGCAGATCTGCCAGCGCGGCCGTGTCGACGGCCGGGGAGCCGCGGTGGCCGAACAGCAGCGGGGCCGCGCGGACGCCGGCGATCAGGTCCGCGGCGTCGGTGTCGGTCAGCGGCGCTAGCCGGGCGGCGTGGTCGCCGAGGACCTCGGTGGCGACGCCGCCGAGCCCGAACACGACGAGCGGCCCGAACACCGGCTCCTGCACGACGCCGACGATGGTTTCCACCCCGCCGGCGAGCATCGGCTGGACCAGTACGCGGCGCAAGCGGGGCCCGAACGCGGCGTCCAGCTCCGCATACGCGCCGCGATCTCCGCTTCGGTGCGCAGGTCCAGCCTGACCGCGCCGGCGTCGGTCTTGTGGACCAGCCCCGGCGACCTCGGCCTTGAGGACGACGTGGCCGCCGAGCTCGGCAGCAGCCTCGAGCACCTCGTCCAGGCTCGTACCGGTCCGGGTGGTCACCATGGGGATCCGGTAGCTGGCCAGCAGCGCCGCCGCGTCGGCCTCGGCCAGCCAGCCGCCGTCCGGGCTGGCCGTGAGGAACGCCGCGATCAGCGCGCGCGCACTGGCCACGTCGATACCGGTGAGCTCCGGCACCTGCCCTTGCTGGGCGTCACGCCATTCCCGGTACCGGACCGCGTGCCCAAGAGCCCTGGCCGCGCTCTCCGGATAGCTGTAGACGGGAACGCGCGGCGCGGCGACCCACCGGCTGCGCCCGAGCCCGGCCCGGCAGGCAGCAGGCTGACAGCCGCGGCCTGGTCCAGCAGCGCCGCGGCGAGCGGCTTGCCCAGCCGCGCCGACAAGATCGCGGCGCTGAGATCAGCGACGGCGGTCGGCACGCCGATCGCCAGCACCGCGTCGACCCCGTCGTCGGCCGCCACCACCTCCAGGCAGGCGCGGAACGCCCTGACGCTCACGCTCGCCGACGCGTCGACCGGGCCGGCGACCGAAGCTCCGGCCGGCAGCAGCCCGGTCAGGCGCCGCTGCGTCGCCGGGGCGAGCGCGGCGACCGTCAGGCCCGCGTCGCCGCACGCGTCGGCCGCCAGCACCCCCGCCCCGCCGGCGTTAGAGACGATGGCCACCCGGCGGCCCGCCGGCAGCGGCTGGCACGACAGGAACGCAACGGCCTCGATCAGCTCCCCCAGGCTCCGCGCCGCGATGATGCCGGCCTGGCCGAACAGCGCCTCCTGCGTGACCAGCGACGTCGCCGACGCAGCGGTATGCGACGCCGCGGCGCGCTGCCCGGCCGCGGACCGGCCGCCGATGACCGTCAGCACCGGCAGCCTGCGCCCCACCCGGCGCGCCGTCCGGGCGAACCCGCGCGGATTGCCGAACGACTCGACATACAGCACCGCGAGCCTGGTCTGCTCGTCCTGCTCCCACCAGGTCAGCAGGTCATTGCTGGACACGTCCTACTTGTCGCCCACGGACGCGAACGATGACACCCCGATGCCCAGCCGGCGCAGATGCTCCAGCAGCGCGATCCCCACGCCGCCGGACTGCATCACCACGCCCGCGATGCCCGGCGCGGGCGGGCCCGCCGCGAACGTGGCGTTGAGATGCGCAGCGGTGGATGCGACGCCGAAGCAATTCGGGCCGACCAGGCGCATCCCGTATCGGCGGCAGATCGCCAGCAGGTCAGCGCCGCCGCCGCCAAGGCTCGCGGTGATCACGATCAGCGCGCGCACCCCGCGGCGGCCGCAGTCCGCCGCCACCCCCGGCACCGCGGCCGGCGGCACCGCGATCACCGCGACGTCGACGCCAGGCGGCAGGTCAGCCGCCGACGCAAGGCACGTCAGGCCCTCCATCGAGCGGGCCAGCGGGTTCACCGCATACACCGGCCCGGCGAACCCGCCGGTGACAATGTTACGCAGAATCTCCCGGCCCACCGAGCCCCGGCGGCGGCCCGCGCCGACCACCGCCACCGACCCGGGCAGCAGCAGGTGACGAAGGCTCGCCACCTCCGCGCGGCTGGCCCGGCCCGCCACCACATCCAGGTAATGATCAAGCTGACCGCCATCGTGCCCGGGCAGCGGCATCACCAGCTCGATCACCCCGTCAGCGAACTGCCGCTCCACCGGCAGGCCCGCGTCGGCGAACACCCGCTGCATCGCCACGTTCTCCGGCAGCGTCTCGGCCGCGAACGCCGTCAGCCGGCGCTGCCTGGCCAGCGAAACCAGATGCTCGAGCAGCAACGTCGCGACCCCGCGCCCGTGCATCTCATCCGACACCGCAAAAGCGATCTCGGCGACACCCGGCCGGTCGGTCGGCTCGTAGCTCGCCACGCCGACCAGTCGGCCGTCCAGCCGGGCCAGCAACGCCACATGCTCAGCGTCCTCGGGGCGGCACAACCGCCTCGCCTCCCGCTCCGGCGCCAGCGGACTGAAGCTGAAAAACCGGAAATAGGCGTTACCCGGCGACAAGTCCTCATGCATCTGCCGGACGTCCCCCGCGTCCGCCGGCGTGGCATGCCGGATCTCGACCGTGCTGCCGTCGGCGAGCAAGGCGTAGCTAGGCTGGGAGGTCACTAACAGCTCCGCGAGCTCATGGCTGCTCCGCGCTAGTCAGCCGCCTGCGCCGGCCGGGTCATGCTCTGGTACACCGCAAGCAGCGCTGCTTTCTGCGCGTCGTCGAGCGTTGCATCGGTCCTGATCGCGTGCTCGACTCCGGCGTCGTCGGCCGCCTCGCGATCGCTCCGCCGGTCTATCAGGCCGGCCTGCGCGAGCAGCATCTCCGCCGACACATTCAGCGCGTCGGAGAGCTGCCTGAGCACGCGCACCGACGGCTGGTGCATGCCCCGCTCAAGCTCGCTCAGGTACGGGTTCGACAGGCTCGTCAGCTCGGCTAGCTGGCGGAGCGTCAGATTGGCCAGCTTGCGCTGGCTCCGGACGAAGGCGCCGAAGGCCTCCATCTGCGCATCCCACTGGCTTGTCATGACCATCCCCTCTGACGCATTAGTATCCCAGGCCACGCTCGCCGGCGTGCGCGGGCCGGATGGTCGCCGTGCCCTCACGGCAGCACGCGCGGCAGGCTGTGCCTGCCGCGCGTAGCGGTGGGAGCGTCTGGCCCTACTGCTAGGCAGCCGCGCCGTCTTACTTCGCGGTCTGCGTGCCGGTAGACAGCAGCGGTGCGGTCGCCGTCAGCAGGTCCTCGGCGAACTTGCGCTGGCTGGCCAGCAGCTGCTCGGCGAAGTTGTAGGCGCTCGCAACGACGTCCTGCGGCGTGGGCAGCTTGTCGGCGAACGGCAGGTTCACCTCGGGCAGGTCGGGCTTGATCGACTGCACAGCACTGGCCCAGGTCTCGATCGCGTCCACGACCGCGGCCTGGCTCTTGGTGATGGTGTTCAGGACCTCGTTGGTGAGCTCCTGAGCGACGTTGGACTCGGCCATCTTTCCTCCTCAGGATCGGCTTCCTCGTCTTGCTCAGTATAACTAGCAAACATTCGCTGCGTCAAGCGAGCTGGTACTTGCGGCGGCCGGGGGCAGGACCTGGCGATGTGGCAGGCTAGCCGCACGACGTCGGAAGGATCACTCGCGTGACGTGTACGCTGCACGTGGCCTGGGACGAACGGCTGACTAGTTACGATTTCGGACCCGAGCACCCGCTGGCGCCCATCAGGGTCAAGCTCACGATGGAGCTGGCACAGGCATTCGGGCTGCTGACTCGCGACGGCGTCACGGTGTCGACGCCGTCGCCAGCCTCGGACGCCGAGCTGTCGCTCGTTCACGACGCCGAGTACATCGCCGTGGTGAAGAGCGCGGGTGCGCTCGCGGCCGGCCGCGACGTTGCGCGGATCGACGCGGCGACGTTGCTGAAGCACGGGCTCGGCACTGCGGACGACCCGGTCTTCGCCGGGATGCACGAGGCGTCCGCGCTCGTCGCCGGCGCGACGCTGGCCGCGGTCCGTGCCGTCTGGTCCGGTGCTGCCCAGCACGGTGCCAGCATTGCTGGCGGCCTGCACCATGCCATGCGCGGCAACGCCAGCGGCTTCTGCATCTACAACGACCCGGCGATCGCGATTGCCTGGCTGCTCGAGCAGGGCGCCGAGCGAGTCGCGTACGTCGACATCGACGTGCATCACGGTGACGGTGTGCAGGCCGCGTTCTGGAACGACCCGCGGGTGCTGACGATCAGCCTGCACGAGCATCCGGCCACGCTGTTCCCCGGCACGGGCAGGCCGACAGAGGCGGGCGGCCCGGACGCGGATGGTTCTGCTGTCAATGTCGCCCTGCCGGCCGGCACCGGAGATGCTGGCTGGCTCCGGGCCCTGCACGCGGTCGTGCCGCCGCTGCTGCGGCAGTTCCGGCCGCAGATCCTCGTCAGCCAGCATGGCTGCGATACCCACTGGAGTGATCCCGCTGGCAGATCTCCAGGTCAGCATCGACGCGCAGCGCGCCGCGCACGCGCTGGTGCATCAGCTCGCGCACGAGACGGCGGACGGCAACTGGCTGCTGACCGGCGGCGGCGGCTACCAGCTCGTCCAGGTCGTGCCCAGGACCTGGACTCATCTGCTGGCCGAGGCCGCTGGCCATCCGATCGAGCCCGGCACGCCCACGCCTGCGACCTGGCGGGAGTACGTCGACTGGGTCGCGACCGAGCCGGCACCGGAGCTCATGACGGAGGGCGCGAACGGCGCATTCGCGAGCTTTGACGCCGGCTACGACCCGGCCGACCCAGTGGACCAGGCCATCATGGCCACTCGGGCCGCCGTGTTCCCGCTGCACGGGCTGTTCCCCTGAGGCCGACGGCGGGTATTGGTTAGTGGGTGGTTGCATCCGATTCCTGGCTTTCCACCTCTGGTTTGGGGGCCTGTTATGCAAGCCAACTCGCCGCATCCGGCCGAAGCCGACGGCGGATCTGTCGCCGCGCTGTGGCGCTATCCGGTGAAGTCGATGCTGGGAGAGGAACTGAACGCCGCCGAGATCACGCCGCGCGGCCTGCTAGGCGATCGGCAGTTCGCGGTCGTGGACGCGGCGACAGGGAAGGTCGCCGGCGCAAAGAATCCGCGTAAGTGGGGCAACTTCCTCGACTTCCGCGCTGCCTACGTCGAGCCGCCGCAGCCGGGATCGGCACTGCCCGCTGTCCGCCTGACGCTGCCCAACGGGACATCGATGACCAGCAGCCAGGCCGACTTGCCGAAGATCCTGTCCGCGGCGCTCGGCCGCGAAGTCACGTTCGCGGAGGCGCAGCAGGCCGGCGACTCGCCGGGCACGACGGCCGAGGAGTACTGGCCCGACGTGGAAGGCCTGGACTTCCACGACACGGTGACCGACTTCGACCTGCCGGCCGGGACGTTCTTCGACGTCGCCGTCGTGCACCTGCTTACCACGGCCACCATGGACCGTCTGCGCGCGCTGCATCCGCGAAGGCCGCTTCGAGGTGCGGCGGTTCCGGCCGAACATCGTCGTCTCGTCCGGCCCAGATGCGCAGGGGTTCCCCGAGGATGACTGGATCGGTCACACCGTCTCGATCGGAGACCGCGTCCGCCTGCGGATCACCGGAGCCTGCAGCCGCTGCGTCATGACCACGCTGCCGCAGGGAGACCTGCCCAAGGACTCCGGCATCCTGCGTACTGCCGCCCAGCACAACAACGTCAACGTGGGCGTCTACGCCGAGGTGATCGCCAGCGGCCCGATTTGCCGCGGCGATCCCGTCACACTCGGGTGAACCGGCCAGGATGATCTGCGCAAGGGCGGCCGCCCCCAGGCAGCCGCGCCGCGAGCTCCTACCCGCTTAACCGCAGCGCCAGCTGACGCACCCTCGCCGCGGCCCGACGCCCGGCCACCTGCCTCCCGCCCGCGGATCACGCGGGCGGGAGGCAGTTCTCTTGCGCACAGGCAGTTCAGGACCAACGTCCCGGCGGCAGGTGACCGTCCGCACTACCGGGGCTGTCCAGGTCAGGACGAAGCTCTGGTTGCAGTTTTAGCGCATTTGAGTTCAGTCCACTCAAGGAGCTAGACAGATGAGCCCATACGCACTGGCAGATGCTGCCTCGGCTATCAACCTGGACCATCCCGGTACGTATCTCAGCTGGTCGTTCATTGACATCTCGGTGGCCAACCTGATCGTGATCGGCGTGATGGTGGTGATCTTCGGCCTCGCGCTGCTGGTCCCGTTCCCGGTCCCGCCACGACGCGCAGCTTGCGGCCCCCGGCACCGGCACCATGGCCGGGGCCACCGACGCCGAGGGACCAGCCGGACCCGACTCGGCGGCGGACGATCCGGACGCCGGCATGTGGACCACCCGCGTGCGACGTCGCGCGCTGCGGCTGCTGCCGCCCGGGCAAGCTGCTGCCGGACCGCCAGCCCGCCTACGTGGCTTCCTGGATCTACGTGTTCGGCGTGGCGACCCTGGCCACCCTCGGGCTGGCGATCGTCGACCGGCTTCGCGCTCGCGCTCGGCGGCCCGGACTGGTACCACTACAACTCGGTCGGCCACTTCTTCAACAGCATGCACCTGTGGAGCGTCGAGCTGTTCATGGCCTTCATGGTCATCCACCTGTGGGGCAAGTTCTGGATGGCCGCCTGGCGCGGCCGCCGGGCCATGACCTGGATCACCGGCGTGGTCGCGTTCGCCGCCTCCGTCGTGGAGTGCTTCACCGGCTACCTGTCGCAGTCGAACTTCGACTCCCAGTGGATCGCCACCAACGGCAAGGACGCCTTCAACGCCGTCGGCGTCGGCGCGTTCTTCAACGTCATGAACTTCGGCCAGATGCTGATGTGGCACATCGTGCTGATCCCGATCGTCCTCGTCGCGATCGTCGGCGCGCACGTGCTGATGGTCCGGGTCCGCGGTGTCGCCCACCCGCTGCCCGCCCGTGCCGCGCTGCGGCGTGCCCGCGCCGACCGCAAGGCTGCTGCCGCCGCCGACGCGGCGCCCTGGCGCGGCGCCACCCGCCGCTACGACATCCTGAAGGAAGGCACCGTCGCCGTCGCCATCGCCAGCGTCCTGGTGCTGCTCATGGCCGGGCTGCTGTCCTCGCCGGACCTGCCGCCGCTAAGCGTCAGACCTGGGCGAAGGCTAGCGCCGCTCGACTTCGTCGGCACCGCCGCCGCCGAACTGGACGGCACCGCCCTGGCCGCATCCTACGGACCGCCGTACAACAACGGCACCAGCGCCGTTGCAGCAGGTCGGGCCCGTCAACTGGCAGAAGCTGGCCGGAGTGACCCAGCCGATCAACGCCGCCCAGACCTTCGTCATCTCGCCCGCTGTCCAAGCTGGCCCCGACCACCCCCGCCCTCGCCACCGCCCTGCGCACCTACACCAGCGCCCCGGCGGCCCAGCAGCTGACCTGGGCCGCCGCCTTCGACAAGGCCGTCACCAGCAACAAGGTGCCGTTCAACGGCGGCCACCTGGCCGTGCCAGCCGCCGGCCCGGTGCCGGTGATGATGTACTACGAGCTCAAGTCGGCCCAGGGCGGCGACGCTGGACGCCGACCTGCTCGCCCAGACGCAAGTTCTACGGCACCAACTACACCAAGCCGCTGCTGTTCATCGCCGACGGCGGCTACTACGCCAACCTCGCCACCTCACTGCACCTGACCGGCGGCCAGTGGGGCGTCATGAACGAGACCGGCAGCTACCCCGGCCAGCCATGGCTCTGGCTCTACCAGCTCTGGTACCACGTCGCGCCGTTCAGCAACTCCGCGAGCGTCGACATCTGGGCCGTCTACCTGACCGGCGTCGCCACCATCCTGCTGCTGCTCATCCCCTTCATCCCCGGCCTGCGCGACATCCCCAGGCTGATCCCCGTGCACCGGCTCATCTGGCGCCGCGACTGGAACCAGCCCCCAGCGGACCAGCCCGCCAGCCCGGCCGCGCACACGGCACCCAGCCCGCAGGAGCCAGGCCGCGTCCTAACGGCGGCTGCCAGCAGGGATCGTCCGGGCCGCTGGGAGCGGCCCGGACGATCTCGTCTTGCTCGCTCGCCCGCTGGCAGCGGACCTTGGTCCTGTTGCCAGGCCGGCTGGCGGTGCCAACGTCCCGGCGGCTGAGGACGTCTGCCGCTGCCTGGGCCTACTGAACGGGGCACGCTGGTGATTGAGCATCCACTAGCCGACGACGAAGCCGAGGCAAGGAGAGCCGCTATGTATGCACATGTGGGCGACCGGCTGCTCGTCGAGGGTGACGAGGCCAGGATCGGCCTCATCATTGGCGTGCCGCACGCCGACGGCTCGCCGCCGTACATCGTCAAATGGCTGTCAAACGGTCACATCTCCATGGTTTCGCCAGGCTTGTTCGCGCGCCTGATCCCGGTTGGCCATGCGTCCAGCAACGCGCAATTCGAGTTACCTGCCATGAGTTCCTGAGCCACCCGCGAGCAACTCGGCCACGTAGTCAGGCACGAAGGTCTGCGATTCACGGGGCGCCCGCACGTACCCGGTCGACTTAGGCCGCCGCGGCAGCTCGAGCGGCAGCCGCTGCACGTCGTGATAGCTGACCGTACTGAGCAGGTGGGCCATCATGTTCAGGCGGGCGCGGCGCTTGTCGGCGCTGTCGACGACGTACCACGGCGCCTCCGGGATGTCGGTGTGCACGAACATCTCGTCCTTGGCGCGCGAGTAGTCCTCCCAGCGGGTGATCGACTCCAGGTCCATCGCCGACAGCTTCCACCGCCGCATCGGGTCGTCGAGCCTGGACCGGAACCGGCGCTCCTGCTCCTCGTCGCTCACCGAGAACCAGTACTTCCGCAGCAGGATGCCGTCCTCGACCAGCAGCCGCTCGAAGATCGGGCACTGATGCAGGAACCTGCTGTACTCCTCTTTCGTGCAGAAGCCCATCACGTGCTCGACGCCGGCCCGGTTGTACCAGCTGCGGTCGAACAGCACGATCTCGCCGGCGGCCGGCAGGTGGCTGATGTACCGCTGGAAGTACCACTGGGTCCGCTCGCGCTCGCCCGGCGCGGGCAGGGCGGCGATCCGGGCCACGCGCGGGTTGAGGTACTCCGACACGCGCTTGATCGTGCTGCCTTTCCCGGCCGCGTCCCGGCCCTCGAACACGACGACCAGGCGCGCACCCTCGGCCCGCACCCACTCCTGGAGCTTGACCAGTTCCGCCTGGAGCCGCAGCAGCTCGGCCTGATACAGCTTCGCCGGGACGCGCTCTGGTCACGACGCACCATCCGTGACCGCCTTGCGAGCCTTACCACCGAGTCCCGGCATGACCATCCTCCCGCAATCCAGCGTAGTGCGCATGATCCCGGCGCGGATCTGAGCCGTTTGGCACCCGCTCATCGGGACCAAGGTCCTGCATCAGCGCAGGTGACCGCGACTATCGTGAAGTGGATGCACGGGAGCGGCCCCGTTCCCGGTATGAGTCTTTGACAGTGACCGCGCGGAGGGCGACTGCGATGACGGACGGCGGGCAAGGCAAGGCAGGCATCAGGGTGTTCCTGCTGGATGACCACGAGATTGTCCGGCGCGGGGTCAGGGACATGCTGGAGGCCGAGCCCGGCATCACGGTCATCGGCGAGGCGGGCACGGCCGAGTCGGCCCTGGCCAGGATCCCCGCGCTGATGCCCGACGTCGCGGTGCTGGACGTGCGGCTGCCCGACGGCGACGGGGTCACCGTGTGCCGGGAGATCCGGTCCCGGCATCCGGAGATCGCCTGCCTGATGCTGACCTCGTTCGGCGACGACGAGGCCCTGTTCGACGCGATCATGGCCGGCGCGGCCGGGTACGTGCTGAAGCAGATCCGCGGCACCGACCTGGTCGGCGCCGTGCGCACCGTCGCGTCCGGCGAGTCGATGCTGGACCCGGAGGCGGCCAGCAAGGTGATGGCCCGGATGCGCGACCAGGCCAACCGCAAGGACCCGCTGGCCGGCCTGACCCCGCAGGAGCGCAAGATCCTCGAGCTCATCGGCGAGGGCCTGACCAACAGGCAGATCGGCGAGCGGATGTACCTGGCGGAGAAGACCGTGAAGAACTACGTCTCCGCGCTGTTCGCCAAGCTGGGCATGGAGCGCCGGACCCAGGCCGCCGCCTACGCAACCCGGGTCTCCGACCAGGCCGGCGCACTCAGCCCGAGCGCAGGCGCGCCGCCGTCCGGTCAGCCAGGCTCGCTGCGCCAGCGGCACCCGCCACTGCAAGCTCGGTGCCGCCGCCGGCGAGCGGCTCGACCCGGAAAGAGCCGCCGAGCTTGACGGCGCGCTCGTCCAGGTTGGCCAGCCCGCTGCGCCGGCCGAGTGTCCTTGATGCCCGATCCGTTATCGCGGACCGTCGAGCGACGAGCTCGGCGGCCGCCCGCACCTGGACCTCGACCTTGCTGGCGCCCGAGTGCCGGGCCGCGTTGGACAGCGCCTCGCGCAGCACGCACGAGCAGCTGCTCGCCGACATCGCCGGGCACGGCGTCGTCCAGCCGGCCGTCCAGCTGCAGCGCCGGCGGGAAGCCCGAGCACCCCCGTCGCCTCGTCGGCCACCTGCAGAATCCGCGCGCGCAGGCCAGGCAGGCTTCGCGTCCTGCGCGGGTCTGCAGCGCGAAGATCGAGGACCGGATCTCCCTGATCGTCTCGTCCAGGGCGTCCACGGCGACACTGACCCGGCCGCGCCACTTCCGGCGAGCCGATCAGCGACACCGTGCCCTGCAGCGACATGCCCGTCGCGTACAGCCGCTGGATCACCAGGTCATGCAGATCGCGCGCGATCCTGTCCCGGTCTTCGAACGACGGCGACGCGCTCAGCCTGACGGCGGTGCTCGGCCAGCTCCAGCGCGATGCCGGCCTGGCTGGCGAACGTGACCGAGCATGTCGGCGCGCAGCCGGCGCCAGCGGCATGGCACCCGGGTGCCGACCCGCCGTCAGCACGCCGCGGACGGTGCCCGAGGTGCCAAGCGGCACCAGAATCGCCGGGCCCAGGTTCATGTGCTCCCTGGCGACCGCGGGCGACCCGATCATCGTGGCTGAAGTCATCCACGCTCAGCAGCTCGCCGGTGCGCCAGCACCTGGCCGGACGCCGAGCCGTCCGCCGGCAGCACCAGGCCGAGCGCCTCCTCGGCGCCTGCGCCGGCTGCGTGCTCGATCTGGAGCAGCGTCCCGTCCGCCGTCGGCAGCGCCAGCACAACCAGGTCGGCACCCGACATCTCCAGCGCCCTGGCAGTAATCAGCGCCAGCGCGTCGCTCGGCATCCGCGCCGGTCAGCAGCGCCCTCGTGACCTCCGCGCTCGCGCTCAGCCACCGCTGCTGGCGACGCGCCTCGTCATACAGCCGCGCCTTCTCGATCGCGACGCCTGCCGCAGCAGCCAGGCCACCAGAACGGCCTCATCCTCCTCGTCGAACTGACCGCCGTCCCGCTTCTCGGTCAGGTAGAGGTTCCCGTACACCTCGTCCCTGATCCGGATCGGCACACCCAGGAACGAGGTCATCGGCGGATGACCCGCCGGAAAGCCCGAGGACAGCTCGTGCTTGCTCAGATCGCTGATCCGCAGTGGCTTCGGGTCGCTGATCAGCGCGCCGAGCAGCCCGCGCCCCTCGGGCCAGTGATGGATCCGCCCGATCTCGTCGTTCGGTGAGCCCCACCGGGATGAACTCCGCAAGCGGCCGCCATCGCCGATGACGCCCATAGCGCCGTAGCGCGCATCAACGAGCGGACCGCAGACTCCACGATCCCGCGCAGGACCACCTCGATGTCGAGATTCGCACCGACCGCGACGACGGCGTCGAAGAGCGCATTCACCCGGTCGCGCGTCGCCAGCACCGCCTGAAGCCTGACCTGAAGCTCGGCCAGGAGGTCGTCCAGGCCCAAGTTCGGTAGCACCGACCGAGGCCGCTCAGGTCGCATTCTCACTCCCGCCGTTGACGCCCGCCGTTTGACACCCGAAACGCTCAGACAGTACGTCCGAGCCAGCAGCCCTGCCAGGCCGAGCGCGTGCTCCCTGGAGGACTAGCTTTGGCAGTGCCGACCCGCTCCGGGTCGGCCGACGGCACCTGGAGGACCAGACATGACTATGGACAGCGTAGCCGCGGCGTACGCGCCGTTTGTCGCCTCGCTGCTCGCCGGCGGATTCAGCGACCCCGCTGACGGCGGCTCGCCGGCTGAGCTCGTCGCCGCGCAGTCGCCAGGAACAACGACCTGATCGCCGCGACTGCGGAGGAGGTGGCCGAGGGAGGCGAGGTCTCCTACGACAACGCGAGCACCATCGACGAGGTGGAGCTAGCCGCCTACGCGACCAGCGTCGGCGGGCTGGCCGGACTAGCCACCGAGATCGAGCGGTCCGCGGCGCGGCTCGCGGCGGCCCGCGACGGCTCGGCGCACTGGCCGACACGCCCGTGCACGTCATCATCCGCGACCGCGGCACGGTGGTTCAGGACGGCCCGATCCCGATCGGCGCCTTCATCGACGGCAACGCGACCTTCCACCTGCGACTGCACCACGAGCAGATCAAGGCGCTTGAGCCTGACTGGGCGCCGACGCCGCGCCGGACGAGTTCGATACCTACCAGCTGATCCTGCTGGTCGGGCCGCCGGATCAGCCCGAGCTCGACGACGAGGCGAGCGCAGCCCTCGGACTCCAGCATCTGGGGGCACTTCCGGAAGATGCGGGCCGCCGGGTTCCTGAGGGGCGCCGGGCCGGCGCGACATGCTCGACGCTAGCGCCGGGGGCAGCGCGGCAGCACCCGAGGTCAGAAGCTGACGCCCCACGAGGCGGACATCTGCATCGTCACCGCGGCCACCCCGACGCCGACCGCCAGCGACGCCAGCAGCAGCAGCCAGCGCGCCGGGCCGCCAGGGACTGCCACGGCGCGGCCGCCGTACACCGACCGCGCGCCCAGCATCCTCGGCAGCCGCGGCGCGTAGTTCAGCACGTGAATCGTCAGGACGGCGAACCAGAGCACGAACGATGCCTTGTGCAGGAACAGCCAGGGTCCGCCGCGGCCGGCGACCGCCAGGATCACGCCGGTGCCGAGCACGGCCACCGACGTCAGGACCACTAGGGGTCCGAGCACCCGAAGCACCGGGGCGGGCGGGCCTTTGCGGACGTACGGCGCGGAGCCGGCGTAGTAGCGGGCGAACCGGTACAGCGTCGAGGCGATCTTCAGCAGCACCGGGCCGATCAGCACCAGGCCCAGCAGGAAATGCCAGTACAACAGCCGGTGTATCTCGAGGATGGTGAAGCCTTCGATAGCGAAGCCAACGAGCAGGATGGCGCCCGTCATCGCGGTCAGCTTCTCGTTACCCTCGGCTCCGGCGGCCGGGTCCGCCCGCCTGTGCTGCGGGGCGATCCGCGCGGTGCCCGGCTGTCGCACTTAGCTCTTCTCCTGTTGACGGTGCGTTCTGGTCAGCCGGAGCGCGAGGGTCGGACAGGCGCTGACAGCGCGCCGGGCGTGCACGGCCAGGTGGTTCGGCACCTGTTCGCCGATGATCGGGTAGCCCCACTCGTCCATCTCGACGAGCTCAGGGAGCAAGTCGGCGCACAGGCCATGCCCGGTGCACGCGATGGGGTTGATCTCGAGTTTCATGCTCATCGCCAGTCCAGCTGGGGCGCGCGCGACTGCGCCGGGTGGGGACGAGGGCGCTGCGCCGCCAGGCACGTCCGCCGTCGTGCGTGCGCGTGCGCATCGGCTGCGAAGGTACGCAGGGCCGACTCGGCCATCCGCACCGCGCCGTCGGGATGGCGGCACGCCCCCCGCCCGGTTATCTGCCCGAACCGCCGCTGCATACGCCCGATCAGGTCACCTTCGGGCCGAGCGGACGCCAGCTGCGCCAGGTCATCGGCGATCGCTGGCAGCCCGAAGATGCACGGGCCGCATTGCTGCGCGCCCTGGCTGGCCAGATACGACAAGATCCGGGCCGCTTCGGCCAGGCCGCAGCAGGCGGGCGGCAGCACATACAGGACGGCAGCGCCTGGCGCAGCGCCGATGGGCCGCAGCCCGGCGGCCGTGAACGGCAGCCTCGCCACCTCGCCGATGTCATGCCACGTCCCGAAGTAGCCGCCGATCAGCACGGACTGCGCGGCCATATCGGCTCCGGCCATGGCCAGCACCTCGCCGACACCGGTGCCGGCTTCGATCTCGTACACGCCAGGCTGCGCCACCGCGCCGGAGACGGTAGTCAGCATGGTGCCGGCCGCGTCGGCGCGCCCGGCCTCGCGGAACCAGCGCGCGCCGTAGCGGGCGATCAGCGCGACGTGAGCCAGGGTCTCCACGTTGTCGACGAGCGTGGGCCGTTTGCTGACGCCGCGCTCGAATGGGCGTGGCGGCGTGTTCGTGGGCTTGGCCTCGCCGCCGTTCAGCCAGTGCACAAGCGAGGTTTCCTCACTCGACACGTAGTTGGGTGGCAGGTCATGCACAAAGACGGGAACGCGGTCGAGCTCAGCCCGCTGCCGCTCCGCGATCGCCGCGAGCAGGCTGTCGATGAGCCAGTCTCTCGTGCGAGGCAGACACAAATGCGCCTCGTTCGCGCCGACAGCCTCGGCCGCCGCCGCGATCCCGTCCAGCACCAGGTGCGGCGCGCGGGCCAGCAGCGCCTGATCCTTCTCGCTGGCGGGCTCGCTCTCCATGCCGTTCGCGACAACCACACGCAGGCCTCGCTTCGAGGCCACCGTGCGCATCTTGACCCCGGTCGGGAACCCGGCGCCGCCGCGACCAGTCAGCCGGGCGGCAGCGACCTCAGCAAGCAGGCTATGGCCGCCGCGACCGCTGAGAGTCGGCAACGGCCCGTACGTGGCAGCATGCTGGCGAAGCGTCGCGGCGCGACCTGCGTCCTGCCACCCGACTGTCAGGCGGCTGAGCAGCGCACGGTGTGGCGCTCGCCCCGCTGTCGTGTCGAGGTTCATTCGCTGTCGCCCGGTCGCCCGTCGGCTCGCTCCGCCGTCATGCGCATCGGCGCGCCGGCGTGCCGTCCCCAGCCGGAATGCAGCGGGCCGATCGCCACGAACACGATGGTCGCTAGCACGAATGCCGCGGTGCCCAGGATTCCGAAGGTGCGCACGTCGGCACTCGGCGCGAGCTGCAGCCGCCAGCACACCGCCGCGGCGACCACCAGCACGCAGATGGCGTCCAGCAGGAGCAGCCACGACAGGCGGCTGTCGGTGCCCGCCCCCAGGCCGTGCCACAAGGCCACCGGCCAGCACGCGTACGCCAGCCAGTGCACCGCGCGCCAGGCGCGGTAGGGCAGCCGCCTCCGGATGAGGCTGCTGATCACGATGGCGAGCATCAGGTCGAACGCGATGGCGCCGAGACTGACCCACAGGGGGCGGTACGGAGAGGTGAACGGAATAACGGCCGAAGCAAAGCCAATCCCCGCATATGGGTCGATAATCGAGGTCAGCACGTGCGTGGCCACGAACGCCACCGCCAGGAGCGACACGTTACGGTGCAAGCCGGACCGGACCGCCCGCGGCATCGCGCGGGTCTCCAGCCGCGCGGTGCCAGCGACGCCGAGCGCCACGGTAGCCGTGAGCAGGACGAGCGCGACTACGCCGGTCGCCCGGGTGGTGTACCACAGCTGGACCGGCCCGCTGCCTGCGGCGAGCACGTGGCTGGCCGTCAGCGAGATCGGAGCATGCTCCGAAGTGAGCATCGCGGTCACGATCCGCCCGAGTGAACCACCGGCGGCGCCGCTACAGGCGCCTGGGACGGCTGCTGCGGCGGCGGCGCGAGCGCGTGCTGATGACGGTGCTTGCCGCTGCCCGCCGTACCGGTGCTGGCGCCCCCTGGACCGGTACCGGTGCCCCCGATACCGGTACCCGCGCCAGCGGAGCCGCCGGTGCCAGCCGAGCCCGCGCCCGCTGGCGTCGATCCCGAACTCTGCGATCCCGCCGCGTGGCCAGGCAGGGCATGCGCGAACGCGGTGCCGAGGCCCAGGGACGCAGCGGCCGCGCCGCCGCCAATCCACAGCGTCAGCTTCCGGACCCGGCCGAGCCTGTCATCACGCCGCGCAGAGGCAAGATGCAAGTGATCGCGCATGCAGGTGTCCCTGTTCCTGGTGTAGGCCGAGTCTCCGTTTCGCCGAACCGCATCAATTAGCTTGCCCGGCGGGGTCCCGGTGACCGGTTCAGGAAAAGTTCAGAACTGGTTAATCATGATCAGTCGGCCGAGGCGCTGGCTCGGGCGGTCGCCCTGTGTGGCGCTGCCAGCGCTGCTGAGGACCAGTATCCGACGGGGCAGTTGCCGCTGAAGTCAGGTGAATGCCCCGGCGCTGGCCACGTTCGCGCCGGGCCAGCGGCAGCTCGATCGTCACCGTAAGCCCACCGCCGGCGGTGTCAGACAGCGCCGCGGTGCCGCCGCTGGCGACCGTGAGCCGATCGACGATCGCCAGCCCGAGGCCTGTGCCGCCGCCGTTGCTGGTGGCGAACCGCCGGAACGCGACCCTCTGCTGCTGCTCGCTCATGCCGGGACCGTTGTCCGCGACGATGATCCGGGCTCTGTCCCCGACTACCCCGGCGGTGATCCTGATCACGCCGCCGGCGGGCAAGACGTCCAGGGCATTGGCGATCAGGTTGTCCAGGATCTGCTCCAGATGCCCCTCCCCTATCCGAGCCCACGCCTGTTCGGCATCGGCCTCCAGCCGGACACTGCGCTCGTCGGCCGCCGGCAGCCACGCCGCCACCCTGGTCCTGATCACGAGGTCGAGCTGCAGGTTGACCTGAGAGGTCGCGATATTCTCCGCCCTGGCGACCGCGAGCAGGCCGTTCACCAGCCGTGATAGCCGGGCGATCTCCTCCTGCGCCCCGGCGAGCTCGGCGGCAGCGGCGGCGTTACTGTCTTGCGCGAGCAGGTCCAGCCGCAGGCGAAGGGCGGCAAGTGGCGTCCGGAGCTGGTGCGACACGTCCGCGATGGTCGCCTGGTGGCCGCTGACCAGCGCTTCCAGGCGGGCCGCCATCGAGTTGAAGTTGGCTGCCAGCTGGCGGACCTCACCTGGTCCGGTGTCAGCCGGCGCCCGTGTGGTCAGCCGCCCGTCGCCGAGTTCCTGAGCGGCCACCTCGAGCCGGCTGAGGGGCTTGCTGACCCAGCGCGCAAGGCCTATCGCGACCAGCGCCGCAGCGAGCAGGCCGGCCGCCGCGATGGCAGCGATCATTCCCCACAGCAGCGCCGCCTGGTGATCCACCGCGGACGTCGGGCGGCCAAGCACGACGACGCCGACGATGCCTGCGCCCGCATCGTGATGGACCGGGGCAACGATCAGGATCCGGTCGTCGCTCTGGTAGCTGACCGGCTTGCCGCTGGCCACCGCCGTTGCTAGCTGAGACTTGGTCACCGCCGGGCGAGCGGCAGTGCCGACGACCGGCCGGCCGGCTCGGTCAAGTACGACAATCCGATCGCCGCCGTGCGCCAGCTGGCGCATCGTGCGACCGAGGGAAGAGCCGTGCACTCCGTCATCGAGCCGCTCCTCGGCGACGTTCACGACGGTGCCGGCGGCCACCACGGCTTCGTTCCGGAACGCGCGCATGTCCTGGCTCGTGGTGATGACACCGAGCGGAACAGCGACGATCCCGAGCACCACGGCAACCAGGGCTAGGACCGCAAGCACGATCCTGCGAGTCATCTAGACATCGCCGAGCCGGAACCCTCGGCCGTAGATCGTCTCGATGAGTCCTGGTAGCCCAAGCTTGCGGCGCAGCGAGGCCATGTGCACATCAAGCACCTTCGTCGGACCGTACCAGTGCGCATCCCAGGCGCCCTCCAGGATTTCCTGGCGGCCCACGACGCGACCTGGATCGGCAACGAGGATTTCGAGAATGTCGAACTCCTTCGGCGTCAGCACGATCTCCGATCCCGACACGCTGACGCGCCGAGTCCGGATGTCCACGATCAGCGGTCCGTGCTTCACGACGTCGCCCCCAGGGCGGACCCGGCGCAGGACCGCCCTGATCCTGGCCTGGAGCTCGGCCAGCCCGAACGGCTTCACCAGATAGTCATCGGCGCCGGCATCGAGCGCCATCACCCGGTCTGGCTCCTCTCCGTGCGCCGTCACCACGATGATGGCGGCGTTGGTCCGCTCGCGCAGCTTCCGGCATACCTGCACGCCGTCCAGGTCCGGCAGCTCCAGATCGAGCAGGACGACGTCCGGTTCGCCCCGCTGCAGGGCGTCATGCCCGGTCGTCACGTGATCGACCCGATAGCCGCCCCTGGTCAGCGCCTTGACCAGCTGCGCGGCGATGCTCGCGTCGTCCTCGACGATTAGCACGCTCGTGCCTGCCTCATCCGGTCCAGGACCGGCGCTCGGGCGGCTACCTGGCACTTTCATGCTCCCTACCGTAGGCGACCGCACCTGGTGACCGAGGCGTAGATTCAGCCACAAGCCGACCGAGAGGGACCAACGTGAACTTCATCCTCGTGATGCGGAATGAGAAGGGCGACCTTGTCGCGATCGGCCCGGTGTCGATCGAGTACCAGGCCGCGATGCTCCGCGACGAGCTTGAGGAAGGCGCCGGCTGGACGACCGTCGGGATCGCCAGGGTACTGACGCAGGATCAGGCTCGCCGGGCTGTCCCGGCCTCGTAGGACGCAGCTCCCGCCAAAACTGGTTGCCGCCGCGCGCGATCGCGTGCCACGCTGTCACACCGGCGAGCGGGCGACAGTCCCGCTCGCCCAGACTGCTCCGACGCAGAAGGGAGGACGCAAGTGACGAACGCCGCGAGCTTCACACTGCCCATCCTTCCTTTCTGCCTGAGGAGCACCAGTCGTGCACGACCCTGCGCGCCAGCGCCGTAGCAGACGGCGATTTGACGACGACGAACCCACCTTCGCCAAGCGCGACCGGCATCGGCCGGCCTTGCCGTCGCTGGACGACCTCGACGTCGCTGACGGCCTTCCAGCGGGCGACCGATGGTCGACCTGGGATCAATCTGCGGCTTCCGAGCGAGGGCCGCGGCCGCGTCCGGGCTGGCTGATCACCGACCTCGCGGCCACCGACACTGAGCTCGGGATCCTGAAGACTGGCAAGGAAGCCGACGTCTTCCTGCTGCGACGCGGGGTGCCAGGGACCGACCGCTCTTGCCTGCTGGCGGCCAAGCGCTATCGGTCGGCTGAGCATCGCCTCTTCCATCGCGACAGCGAGTACCTCGAAGGCAGGCGCGTTCGGGATTCGCGGGCCAGCCGGGCCATGGCCAGCCGCAGCGCCTTCGGTCGCGAGATGATCGCCGAACAGTGGGCGGGCGCGGAGTTCTCCGCGCTCTGCCAGTTCCAGCTGGCTGGCGTGCCCGTGCCCTACCCGGTTCAGGTACTCGGCACCGAGGTCCTGCTCGAGTTCATCGGAACGGCAGACGGGACGGCCGCGCCCCGGCTGGCCGAGTGCGGGCTGCGTGGCGCCGACCTGGCCGAATTGTGGCGTCAGCTCGTGCGGTCGATGGCAACGCTGGCCCGCCTTGGCGTGGCTCACGGCGACTTGTCGGCCTACAACCTCCTCGTGCACGGCGGTCGGCTCGTGCTCATCGATACCCCGCAGGTGGTCGACGTGATCGCCAATCCCAGGGGGGCCGAGTTCCTCAACCGCGATGCCGCGAATGTCGGCAGCTGGTTCGCAGCGCATGGCCTCCCCCGGCACGGCGGCGAACCCGGGCCCGACGAGCTGGCCGCGTATCTGCGCGCCGAGGCACGGCTGCGGTGACCACTGGAGTGCGGTGCGCTCGGCTAACCGCACGCACGTGGAAGGTCAGGTCAGCCGGCGCTCGGTCGCCCAGCGGGTGAGCTGATGCCGGGTCGAGAGCTGGAGCTTGCGCAGGACCGACGAGACATGGCTTTCCACGGTCTTCACCGAGATGAACAGTTCCCTCGCGACCTCGCGGTAGGTGTAGCCACGGGCGATAAGGCGGAGCACCTCGCGCTCGCGCGCGGTCAGCTGATCGAGCTCGGGATCGAACGACGGACGGTCCACCTCGGGCGCGGTCCCGGCGGCGAACGCGTCGAGCACGAACCCGGCCAGCCGCGGCGAGAAGACCGCGTCACCAGCCGCCACCCGGCGGATGGCATCGACCAGTTCACTGCCCGAAATCGTCTTGGTGACATAGCCGCGCGCGCCGGCCCGGATGACCGCGATGACGTCCTCTGGTGCATCCGAGGCCGACAGCGCCAGGAACTTCACGTCCGGGTGCCCGGCCTTGACCGCCGCCACGACGTCCTGCCCCCCGCCACCCGGCAGGTGGACGTCCAGCAGCACCACGTCGGGAGTGCACTGCGTGATCTCGGCGATCGCTGGCGCCACGTCGGCGGCCTCGCCCACGATGTTGACCTCATCGGCCAGCTCGGACCTCACGCCGGCCCTGAACATCCCGTGGTCGTCGACCAGGAAGACGCGCGGCCTGCTGTCGGTCACGACCGTCTCCGTTCGGGGCCTCTCGGCATCGTCAGGCCGATCTCGGTGCCTTCGCCAGGGGCGCTGCGCACCGTGACCGAGCCGCCCCGTCTGGCCATCCGCGCCTGCACGGACTCGGCCAGGCCTTTCCGGTCGGCCGGCACTGCGGCTGGGTCGAACCCGCGTCCTCGATCGCGGACAAAGAGCGACACCGAGTCAGACTCGACCTCGGCGAATAGCGACACGACCTCGGCATCCGACCACTTGGCCGCGTTGACGGTGGCCTCCCTGGCGGCCCCGAGCAATGCTGTGAGGTCGTCGTCGAGCTCGCAATCCCCGACCGTGACGGCGTCGACCGGCATTCCGTGCGTGGCCTCGATGTCCTGCTGAATGAGCCGGACGGCGCCGGCCACAGTCACGGCCTGGCCGTCGATCGACCCTGGCGGCTGGCCGTCGAACAGCCAGGAGCGCAACTCGCGTTCCTGCGCCCTGGCCAGCTGCACGACCTGATGCGAATCGCCGGCCCGCCGCTGGATCAGGGCCAGCGTCTGGAGCACCGAGTCGTGCACTCGCGAGGCCATCTCGGCTCGCTCCTCGGCCCGGATCCTGGCCTGGCGCTCAGCGACGAGGTCGCGGGCGATGCGCATCCACCACGGACCGAATGCGGTGGCGATCGCCGCCGATCAGCAGCAGGATGCCGCCGAGCGGCCGGAGCAGCTGGATGCTCTTGTCGTGCCCGCCGAGGAGGGCCACGAGGCCGAACAGCAGCAGAGCGAGGGCCAGCAGCATCCGGAGGAGGCGCCGGGAGCGAGTGCCGGACCCGGTCTTGGCTACCGGGTCTGCCAGGCCACGCAGGACATCGAGTTCGGCCGGCGGGGCATTGCGCCAGATCAGCGCCAGGCCGACGACGGACACAATCAGCGGGACGGCCAGCGAGGTGACCCACGGCGCGTTCAGCGCCGATGCGATGATCAGGCCTAGCACGAGGATCGAGGTCAGTCCAGCCGCGAGGCCCAGCCCGCGCTTGTCCCTCAGCGCCCTGGTGCCGATGCTGGACTCGGCGCCTGCCGCCGGGATCAGCAGCCACCCGACGACGTAGGCCGCGGCGCCGAATCCGCTGGTCGCCAGCGCGGCCACGACGATGATCGCGCGCACCATGCCGACCTCGAATCCCGTGCGCTTGGCGATACCGGCCGCGACGCCGCCGAGCAGGGATCCGTCGATCTCACGGCGCATCGGGCCGTCGCTGCCCGGCCCGCGCGTCACCCGCAGTCCGAGCGCCTCCAGCCGGCCCATCAGGCCGCTCGCACGGCCCGGCTGTCCTGCCCGCGGCTGGCCCGCAGATCGAGCGTCGTCCTGAGAGCTTTGCCACGATCGGACGGGCCGAGTCGCGCCGCCGCCCTGGACTGGCCCGGCAGCATCGTCTTGGCCGGCAGCCTGGTCTGGCCCGGCAGCCTGGGCCGGGCCGGCGCCGCGGAACGGACCGGCCGGGGCCGGACGCGCCTGACCGTCGCCGCGCAGCGGGCCGTACGGGTGCGTGACGGCGTCCGCCCGGTCTGTGGACATGGCGGCAGCGGCGGCGGCGCGTAGGCTCGCTGCTGGGTTGGCGTTATCCCGCATGTGCCCATCATGGCGCTTGAGCCAGTTGGTCGCTATCCGGGCACGCCCTGGTCATGCCGCCAGGCGCCTAGGGTCCGGTCAGGGTTCTTCCCGATAGGCCGGCGGGTTGCGAGCGGGCAGGCTGAGCTCATGAACACCACTACACCGCCTCCGCAGGAGGACCTCACCGCCCAGGCTGACAGCAGCCGCAGGCCAGGACTGCCGACCCGGTCACAGACTCTGACCCGGCGCCGGGACGACCGGATGGTCGCCGGGGTGGCATCCGGAATTGCTGGGTACGTCGGCATTGACGCACTGTTTGTGCGGATCGCATTCGCCTTGCTCGCCGTTGTCGGCGGAGTCGGCATCCCGCTGTATGTTGCCTGCTGGCTGCTGATTCCCGACGAGGGCGCTACGCAGTCCATCGCCACTGACTTCACCAGCAGCATGCATGAATGGCGAAACTGACCAGGGAGGCCAGTACATAATGTCCAATCCGGTGAGCCCGCCACAGCCAGCCGCTGCACCCCGGCGGGCTAGCGGGCCGGGCGCTGACATGCGGGTCGGCGATGCCGAACGGGCCGAGATCGCTGATCGCCTGGCCCGGCACTTCAGCGACGGCAGGCTCGACGAGGCCGAGTTCAGCGAGCGCCTCGATCGGGCGATGCGGGCCAAAACGATGGCCGACCTGTCCGGGTTGCTCTCCGATCTGCCTGGTGAGGATGCTCCACCGCCGCAGCAAGGCGGCCGCCGTCATCAGCGCAAGATGCGGAAGGTCCAGCTTCAACGGGAGCGGCTTGCGCTCAGGCACGAGCAGCGGGCGCATCGCCGGGCCGAGCGCCAAGTGCGCTGGCGGTCGCTGCGCTGGATCCCGTTGCTCATCGCGGTGCTCGTGGGAGCCGTGATCGTCGCACACACGCTCACGCACTCGATCGCCGCCTGGATCGTGATCGGCGCGATCGCCTTCTTGTGGATGCGCCGCAGCGCGGCCGGCGGCCACCACGACCACGGGCACCACGACGACGACGGGCACCAAGGCGACAGTCACCTCGGCGACGGGCCGGACGACTAAGACGGCTACTAGCGGGACGTCAGGGGGTGGCTATGGCTTCCAGCCACTCCCTGATGTCCCAGTTCCTGATGACGCCATCCGCCACGTCGTCGGCGGACTCGTGGAACAGCACGTATTTCATGAGACCTCGGAGGTTAGCGCGACCACCCGGTCGATGCCGACACCACTGATGAGCAGGCGTTCCTTGTTGCTCGCCGTCAGCCGCGCGATCCAGTCAGTGAACCCGCCATCGCCGATCTCCGCCCACTCCTCCCCGGCCCAGACGTTGATCTTGAAGCACAGCTCGCGGTAGTAGCCACGGCCCGCCTCGCGGGCGTTGTCGGCCGTCACCTCGACTGGGACGGGATCACCTGCGAGCAGCGCGCTTACTGCGCCGGCTATCGCCTCCCCCGCGGGCGTCAACGGCGTCAGCGCCAGCTGGATCGCCGCGAATCCGGCCGCGTGCAGGCCGGCCGCAACGGCGCGTATCTGCTCGGCAACGGCATCCCGCTCGAAGCGGTGGCCGCCGGCATCGCGCCCGGCAGTGACCAGCCCGAGCAGGCTGAAGTGGGCTAGGTACCCGGCCCGCTCGGCGTGCTGCGCACGCACGACGCGCTGGAACGCGGCGAGCCGGACAGCCGCGCCCCGGCTGGCGACCCGCCGGGCGGCCGCTTCGAGGGCCAGCGCGTTCGTCGGGTCGGCGGCGGCCTCGCAGGCCCGCATCGCGGTCACGACCTTGTCCTGGCTGACCGGCCCGAGCGCCGAGTGCGTGCCGAGCGGCGCCAGCGGCGCCAGCGTCAGCACCTCGAAGTCGGCCGTCAGGCACGCGCCGAGCAGCTCCTCGACGCGACGCAGCCGGAGCCAGGGCGTGCTCGCCGGCTGCACGAACCGGTCGGTGCGATACCGCCGGAGGACGGTCGCGGGCGTCTGGGCCGCCGCGCGCCGCCTGGCCACTTCGAGCATCACCGTGGTGAAGTCGCTGCCGCTGAGCCCCGCGAGGCGCTCGATGACCTCGTCCCCGCCGATCGCCGGCAGCACCCGAGCCAGCGCCGCCGGACATGGGCTTGTCGCCTCCGTCAGTCAACACGTGGCCATTCTCCACTGCGAGACCCTGCTGGTTCCGTCGGAATTAAAGGCGCAAACAGGGCGTGAGTTAGGAACGATCGAGCAGGGCCTCGAGCGCGCTCCCGATCCGCTTCTCCGAGACCGGCCCCGGCGTGCCCAGTACCTGCGCGAACAGGCTGACCCGCAGTTCCTCGATCTGCCAGCGGATCGAGACCACGTCGGCCCGCGAGCGGGCGGCCGGTGGCAGCTCCCGCCGGACCGCCTCGTACTCGGCGGCGACCCGGCGCACGGTAGCCATCCGCTCAGCGTCCCTGGCCTGGTCACCGCCGAACTTGTCCAAGCGCCGGAGGATTGCCCGCAGGTACCGCACCAGGTCGGGCAGCCGGGCGGCCCCGGTTTCGGCGATGAATCCGGCGTAGATGAGCCCGGCGACCTGGGCCCGCATGTCGGCCAGGGCTGCGGCCAGCGGCGGACTGCCAGGGCCGGCGCTGGCCAGGCGCAGCTCGACCTCGTGGGCCTCCGCCAGGATCTGGGTGACGTTGTCCAGCACCGCGGCGGTGCGCGGTGCCAGCGCATCGCGCGCGGCGTCGATCAGCCGGTCAAACCCGTCGGCGTCCCACGCCGGACCGCCAGCGTCGTCGATGACCTGGTCGGCGGCACATGCGGCGCAGTCGTCGAGCAGCGCCTGCGCGCCGGAGTAAGGATGGCGGCTCATCGCCATCTTCGCGTTCATGGGCAGTCGGCCGGCGATCGAGCGCACGCCGGATGGCACGGCGAGCAGCAGCAGCCGGCGCGTGCCTCGCCGCATCGAGATGGCCGCTTCCGCCTCGGTGTCGAAGAGCCGGATATCCACCGAGCCGCCCGCGTCTGCGAGGGCGGGATAGCCCCGCACCTGGCCGCTGCGGAACTCACGCGGCAGGCTGCCGAAATCCCAGCGCGTCAGCCCGGTCCGGGTCAGGCCCGCAGCCGCCTCGTCGAGCTCGGCTGCTAGCCGGGGCCGCAGCTCCGCGCGCAACTCGTCCAGGTCCTTGCCGGTCGCGAGCAGCGCGCCGCCGTCGTCGAGGACCCGGTAGGTGACGCGCAGATGGGCGGGCAGGCCGGTCAGGTCCCACGCCGAGCGCGGGATCCGCACCCCGCCGAGGCGGCCGAGCGCGTCGCTCAGCGCATCGAGCAGGTCACCGCGCGGCTCGCCGAGCGTCGCCGAGGACCGCCCTGGCGGTATCCGGAGCCGGGATGAACTGGCGGCGCAGGTCTTTCGGCAATCCGCGAATGAGCTCTGTCACAAGCTCCTGGCGCAGTCCCGGCACCTGCCAGCCGAGGCCGAGCTCGTTCCGGTCAAACAGATCGTGCAGCGGAACGTCCGCCGTCACGCCGTCGCCCGCCTCGCCGGGCGCGAATTCGTAGGACAGCGGGATGGCGCCCCAGCGGGCCGGATAATCCTCCGGCCGGATCTCGTCCGCGGCTGCCCCGGCTAGGTCAGCCGGAGTCAGGTCGAGCAGGCCGGGATCGGCGTGGCGGGCCTGTCTTCCACCAGGACTCGAAGTGCCGTGCCGAGGTGACTGTCTTGGGTATGCGCGCGTCGTAGAAGTCGAAGACCGCGCGGTCATCGGCGACCAGGCCACGACGGCGGGCCTTGTGCTCGAGTTCCTCGGCCGCCGCCCTGGCCTGCTGGTTGCGGGCCAGGAACGGGTGATGAGTCTGCCAGTCGCCCTCGACCAGTGCGTGCTCGATGAACAGGTCCCTGGCGGTCGCGGGATCGATGGCGCCGTAGTTCACCTGGCCGCGCGGCCACGATCGGCAGGCCGTAGAGGGTGACCTTCTCCGTGGCCATGACGGCACCGCGGCGGGCGTCCCAGCGCGGCTCGCTGTAGCTGCGGCGGACGAGGTCGCCGGCCAGCGACTCCGCCCATTCGGGCTCGATCCGCGCGATCGTTCTCGCCCACAGCCGCGAGGTCTCGACAAGCTCGGCCGCCATGACCCACGGCGGCGGCTTGCGCCCTTGTGGCGAGTCGGGGAAGATCGCGAACCGCGCGCCGCGCGCGCCGGCGAACTCGACCGGCCCGCGCCGACGGCTCCCTGCGGCATTGCGGTCAGCGACACTGCGGTCGGCGGGGCCGCGGTCGGCGGACCTGCGGTCGCCGTCCTGCATGCCGATGTGGGAGAGCAGACCGGCCAGCAGCGACTGGTGGATCCGGTCGGCTAGCTCGCCGGGGTATCGGCCGCCGCTGTCGGCGCCGGTGCCCCTCCCGCTGTCGGCGCCGGTGCCGGTGCCGCTGCCGGCGTGGGTCTCGCCAGGCCCGTTGCGGCCCCCACCGCGGTTGCGGCCGCTCCGGCGGCTCCGGCCCGGCTGGCCCGCGCGGTCCGGCTGGGCCGCCGCGCCCGGCTGGCCCGCCTGCGGCGTCCGGCCGACTACGATGCGGAGGTCCCGCGCGGCCTGCTGGAGCTGGCTGTAGACGTCCTGCCACTCGCGGACGCGCAGGTAGTGCAGGTACTCGCGCTTGCACAGACGGCGGAACGCGGACGACGACAGCTGGCGCTGCTGCTCACGCAGGTAGTCCCACAGGGTCAAGAACGCGAGGAAGTCTGAGCCCGGCTCGGCGAACCGGCGGTGCATGGCGTCGGCCGCCTCCCTGGCGTCGGCCGGCCGTTCACGGGGATCCTGGATCGCCAGCGCCGCGGTGATGATCAGCACCTCGCGGACGCAGCCGTTGTCGCCGGCCGCCAGGATCATCCGGCCGAGGCGCGGATCGACGGGAAGCTCGGCCAGCTTGCGCCCGGTGTCGGTCAGCCGGGTGTCACCGCCAGCACCGCCCCGGCCGCCCGGAGCGACAGCACCGAGCTCTTCGAGCAGCCGCAGGCCGTCGGCTACGTTCCGGGCGTCGGGAGGGTCGACGAAGGGGAAGTCCGCGACGACGCCCAGGTCCAGCGCCGCCATCCGGAGGATGACTGAGGCCAGGTTCGTACGCAGGATCTCCGGATCGGTGAACTCCGGCCGCGCCTGGTAGTCGTCCTCGCTGTACAGCCGGACGCAGATGCCATCGGCGGTGCGGCCGCAACGGCCCTTGCGCTGGTCGGCCGAGGCGCGGGAAACAGGCTCGATCGGCAGCCGCTGCACCTTCGTCCGCTGGCTGTAGCGCGAGATCCGGGCCGTGCCCGGGTCGATTACGTACCTGATGCCGGGGACAGTCAGCGAGGTCTCGGCCACGTTGGTGGCCAGCACTACCCGAGTGCCCTGATGCGGCTGGAACACGCGGTACTGCTCCGCGGCCGACAGCCTGGCGTACAGCGGCAGGATCTCCAGCCCACGTTCGTCGGCCAGCGCGTCGGCGGTGTCCCGGATCTCCCGCTCGCCGGACAGGAATACCAGGATGTCGCCTGGCCCGGCGCGGCGCAGCTCGGTGACCGCGTCGGTGATGGCCCGGATCTGGTCCTGCGGTTCGCTGTCGTCGTCGCCAGGCCCCGCCAGCGGGCGATAGCGCACCTCGACGGGGTACGTCCGCCCGGACACGGCGACGATGGGCGCCCCGCATGCTGGCCTGATTCGGCTCCGCCAAATGCTCGCTGAACCGCTCCGGGTCGATGGTGGCCGAGGTGATGATGACCTTGAGATCGGGGCGGCGCGGCAGCAGCTGCTTGAGGTAGCCGAGGATGAAGTCGATATTCAGGCTGCGCTCGTGCGCCTCGTCGATGATCAGCGTGTCGTAGCGGCGCAGCAGCCGGTCGCGCTGCATCTCGGTCAGCAGGATGCCGTCGGTCATGACCTTGATCAGGGTGTCGTCGCTGGCGGTATCGGCGAAGCGGACCTTGTAGCCGACTACCTCGCCGAGCTCAGTGCCCAGCTCGGCGGCGATCCGGTCGGCTACCGTGCGCGCGGCGATCCGGCGCGGCTGGGTGTGGCCGATCTGGCCGCTGACGCCGCGGCCGAGCTCCAGACAGATCTTGGGCAGCTGGGTCGTCTTCCCCGAGCCGGTCTCCCCCGCGATGATCACGACCTGGTGGTCTCGGATCACTGCTGCCAGCTCGTCCTTGTGCTGGCTAACCGGCAGCTCAGGCGGGTAGCTGATGACCGGCACGCGGCTGCGGCGACCCTGGATACGCTGCTCGGCGGCCGTGATCCTCGCCTCGAGCTCCGCGACAGCCCGCTCGCGCGCGCCATCATCGGCCACGGCGACTGCCCGATCCGCGCGCCTGGACAGCTGGTACTGATCGCGCAGCATCAGCGCAGGCAGGCGGGCTCGCAGCTGGGCGAGCGTGGCGGTCACGGCAGTGTCCTTTCTCAGCGGTCTCGGGGATCTCGACGGCGTCCGGGATCAGTGTCCGGGAGCCCGGATGCGTTCGGCCGGATTGTCCGGGTCCCGGCGGGTGTTCAGGCAGGCGGCCAGGGCGGCCGATTAAGGATGACTGGCCGCTGGCCCGCAGTGCTAACGCTTTTGTGGACCGGTCGCATCCCGGCCGCCGGTCACCCGCCCTGGCCAAATGTCACGGCCCGCACAGATACTGGAATCCTGCAACGACGCATGCCAGCCAGGGGGGTCGTCATGACGAACCTGAATTCGCCGAACCAGCCAGGCCAGGACGCAGCCGGGGATCTCGCCGGCGCCCTCGACATGCTGCTCGCCGACGGCGCTCTCGGCGTGCTGCGCAGGTTCCGGCCAGATGGGGCTGTCTTGCGGCTCGCGGCGAGCCTGGCGCGGCGACCACAGGTGGTGAGCCAGCAGGCCGGGGTGCTCGGCGCGGAGCTGGCCAAGATCGTGACCGGCTCGTCGCAGCTAGCCCCCGACCGCAAGGACCGCCGGTTCGCCGACCCGGCCTGGAGCCAGAATCCGCTGCTCAAGCGCGTCCTCCAGACCTACCTGGCGGCCGGGCAAACTGCCGCGGAGCTGCTGGCGGACGCCGAGCTTGACTGGCGGGATGACGAGCGGCTGCGGTTCGTGCTGACCAACCTGGTCGCTGCGGCAGCGCCGAGCAACAACCCGCTGCTGAACCCGGCCGCAATCAAGACGCTTGTGGACACCGGCGGGCTGAGCGCGCTGCGCGGGTTCCGCGCCCTGCTGGCGGATCTGGCAGAGCCGCCGCGGGTCCCGGCGATGGTCGAGCCGGGCGCATTCGAGGTGGGCCACGATCTGGCCGTCACGCCGGGCTCGGTCGTCTTCCGCACCGAGATGCTCGAGCTGATCCAGTACGCGCCGGCGACCGAGCAGGTCCACGAGTACCCCGTGCTGATCGTCCCGCCGATGATCAACAAGTACTACATCACGGACCTCGCGCCCGGCCGCAGCATGACCGAGTACCTGGTCAGCCAGGGACATCAGGTCTTCGCGATCAGCTGGCGCAACCCGGACGCCCGGCATCGCGACTGGGATCTGGACAGCTACGGCGCCGCGGTAGTCCAGGCACTGGATGCGACCATCGCGATCAGTAGGGCCGACAGGGCCAGCATCTGCGCGCTGTGCTCCGGCGGCATCGTCTCGTCGATGGTCGCCTCGCATCTGGGCAGCACTGGCCGGCTGGACCGCCTCGCCAGCATCTGCCTGGGTGTCACGGTTCTCGATCAGGAGCGCGCGGGTACCGCCGGGGCGATGATCGACGAGGCCACCGCGGCGGCCGCGGTCTCGGCATCGAGCGCCCGCGGCTACCTGGACGGCCGGGCCCTGGCCGAAGTCTTCGCCTGGCTGCGGCCCGACGACCTCATCTGGAACTACTGGGTCAACAACTACCTCCAGGGCCGCACACCGCCGCCGTTCGACATCCTGTACTGGAACGCGGACACCACCCGCCTGCCCGCCGCGCTGCACCGCGACTTCATCCGGCTCGCGCTGGCCAACGCCCTCACTAAGCCCGGCGCTGCCACGATGCTCGGCTCGCCGGTCGACCTGGAGAAGGTCGACGCGGAGACCTACGTGATCGCTGGCATCGCCGATCACATCTGCCCGTGGCAGTCGTGCTACCGCACCACCCAGCTGCTCGGCGGTCCGGTCACATTCGTGCTGTCTACTAGCGGCCACATCGCGTCGATGGTCAATCCGCCCGGCAACCCCAAGGCGACGTTCCAGACCGCGGCCGACAACCCGTCCGATCCGCGCGACTGGCTCGCCAGCGCGCAGACCGTCAGCGGCAGCTGGTGGCCGCACTATTCCGACTGGCTCGCCGCCCGCAGCGGGCCGGACCGCAAGAGCCGGACAAGGCCCGGCCGCAAGGGCTTCGAGGTACTCGCCGCAGCGCCCGGTACGTATGTTCACGACCGGTAGCCTCCGTTCGGTTGCGGTCGGCGGCCAGCTACTGCGGACGTCCGTACGTCCGGGCCGCCCCATCCGCGGTGACGCCCGAGCCCCTGTGCCGCTGCTGCTGATCAACGGCATCGGCGCCAGCCTGGAACTACTCGAACCATTCGTCGACAAGCTCGATGCGGCGATCGAGGTGATTAGCTTCGACGTGCCGGGAGTCGGCGGGTCGCCGCTGCCATCCCGCCCTTACCGGTTCACCGGCTTGTGCGGGCTGATCGGCGCGATGCTTGACCAGCTCGGCTACGGCACCGTCGACGTGCTCGGCATCTCGTGGGGCGGCGGCGTCGCGCAGCACTTCGCCGCGGTCCAGCGGACGCGCTGCCGGCGGCTCGTACTCGTCAGCACCGCGACCGGCGCACTGATGGTGCCAGCCAGGCCTAGCGTGCTTGCCACGATGATCACGCCGCGCCGCTACACCGATCGCGCGTACCTGGAGCAGCATGCGGCCCGCCTCTACGGCGGCAGCGCCCGGTCTGATCCCGCCCGCGTCACGGCCGCCATGAACGCGCACAACCGGGTCGGCTCCCCGCGCGGCTACCTCTACCAGCTCGCGGCCGGAGCCGGCTGGACCAGCCTGCCGTTCCTGCCGATGCTGACCCAGCCAACACTGATCGTGTCCGGCGACGACGACCCCATCATCCCGCTGGCCAACGCCCGCATCATGCACCGGCTGATCCCGCGCTCCGCCCTGCACGTCTTTCACGGCGGCCACCTCGGCCTGGTCACCGAGGCAGCGCAGGTCGCGCCCGTGATCAGCCAGTTCCTGACCGCGCCCGAGCCCGCCGAAGGACCGGCGGTTCCGGTGCAAGCCCGAGGGAGGTCATGAGAGTGGATCCGGCCATCGACGCCGACTTCTACGCGCTCGAGCAACTGCTCGACGCCGACGGGCGCCAGCTGATCATGACGGTGCGGGACTTCATGGAGAAGTCACGTCGCACCCGTAATCAACCACTACTGGACCAGAGAGGAATTCCCGCTACGACCTGATACCCGGGCTCGCCGGCCTCGGCATCGCTGGCCTGGCCTGCGCCGGATATGGCTGCCCGGGCGGCAGCAGCGTGCTCGACGGCATGATCGCGCTGGAACTGGCGCGGGTCGACCCGTCCATCGCCACCTTCATGGGCGTGCACGGCGGCCTGGCGATGGGCTCGGTCTACCTATGCGGCTCGGAAGAGCAGAAGCAGCGCTGGCTGCCGTCCATGGCCCGGATGGAAAAGATCGGCGCCTTCGCCCTGACCGAGCCCGACGTCGGCTCCGGAGTCGCCGGCGGCCTCACGACGACCGCTCAGCGCGACGGCGACGTCTGGGTACTCAACGGCCGCAAGAAGTGGATCGGCAACGCGACGTTCGCCGACCTGATCATCGTCTGGGCCCGCGATGTCGCTGACAACCAGGTCAAGGGCTTCGTCGTGGCGGCAGGCACCGAGGGCTTCACGCCGGAGAAGATGCGGAACAAGATCGCCCTGCGCGTCGTCCAGAACGCCGAGATCACCCTGGACAACGTGCGCGTGCTCGAGGAGGACCGGCTGCAGCAGGCCACGACCTTCCGCGACACCGCGAAGGTGCTGCGCCTGACCAGGGCCGGCGTGGCCTGGCAGGCGACCGGCTGTGCCCGCGGCGCCTACGAGCATGCCCTCGCCTATGCCAAGCAGCGCGAGCAGTTTGGCCGGCCGATCGCCGGCTTCCAGCTCGTCCAGGACCTGCTGGTGCGGATGTTGTCCAACGTGACCGCGTCGGCCTGCCTGTGCGTGCGGCTGTCCCAGCTGCAAGACCAGGACGAGGCCAAGGATCATCACTCGGCCCTGGCCAAGGCGTTCTGCACGGTCCGGATGCGCGAGACCGTCGGCTGGGCACGCGAGCTGCTAGGCGGTAACGGCATCCTGCTCGAGAACCAGGTCGGCAGGTTCGTGGCCGACGCCGAGGCCATCTACTCCTATGAGGGCACCCGGGAGATCAACACGCTCATCGTCGGCCGCGCCATCACGGGCCTCGGCGCCTTCGTCTGATCAGCCAGCGGACGCCGGACCTCAGGCCACCGGCCCGAGCCGCACCAGGCCTTCGCCGCCGACCGCCAGCGACGCGACAGTGCCGTCCGGCAGGCGGCGGAACTCGACGGCCTCGCCCGACGGCCGGACGCCTGGCGCCACGACGAAGCTGCCAGGCTCACCGGCCCGGTTGAGCACTACCTTCTCGCTGGGATTCGACGTGTCGATCATTGTGAGGTGGCCGTCGCGCCACTCCAGCCTGACCAGGAAGCTCATGTCCGGCGGCGCGTAGACGCCGAGCAGCGGCACCAGGTCCGCGGGTGTCGCAGCCAGCGGACGCGGCTGGGGCGCTGCCGCCGCCGCCAGACCGCGGCCGACCGCTGCCAGGCTCATCGCCAGGGCCGAGGCATCAGCGACGCCATTCAGCAGGACGATCGCGCCGACCCGCGAGCTGCGGTCGAAGCATGCGTTCGAGGTGAACCCCGGCAGGCCACCGGAGTGCTGGACCCAGGTGACGTCGTCCTTGCGCACCGAGTACCAGCTGATCCCCCAGGCGCTCGACCACTCCTCGTCACTGAGATACCTCGGCTTGTGCATCTCCCGCCGCGTCGCGCTGGCCAGCACGACCGGGCCGACATCGGCCGACTCAGCGCTCGCTGAGCGCCATCCGCGTGCGCGGCCAGCTGGAAGGACAGCCACTTCGCGAGATCCTCGACCGTCGACCACAGGCCGCCCTCGGCCCACACCGGCGGCATGACCGGGGCGATAGCCAGTTCGTCGGAGAATGCGCGGCCGGAGTAGCCAGTCGCCCGCCGCCCGGCCAGCGCCACCGGCAGCGGCTCGAATCCGGTAGACGACATGCCGAGCGGCGTCAGGATGCGGCCGGCGACGTACTCCGGATACGGGATCCCGCTCGCGCGCTGGACGATCTCGCCCAGCAGCTGGTAACCGAGATTGCAGTACTTGAGCTGGGTGTTCGGCGGCACCGCAGTAAAGATCTCCGCCACCCGCGCCAGGTTCTGCGAAGCGCGTCCCTCATAGCTCGGCTCGCTGGCCAGGAAGTCCGTGCCGGGCGGCTCGCTGACCAGGCCGGACTCGTGCGACAGCAGTCGCCGGATCGTCACGGCGCCGATGGTGGCGGGGCTCGCGCTGTCCGACAGCTCGGGTATCCACTTGACTGCCGTGTCGTCAAGGTCGAGGGCGCCAGCGTCGCGCAGCTGCATGATCGCCGTACCGGTGAAGGTCTTGGTGATCGACGCGATCCGGTACAGCACGTCCGGCCCCGCGGGCTGGCGATCGACCAGGCTGGCGAAGCCGGTGCCACCTGACCAGGCAAGCTCGTCGCCGTGGACGATGCCGGCGGCGGCCCCATACAGCCGGTTCTCCTTAACGAACGAGGCCAGCCTCGCTCCGAACTCCTCCGCTCCAGCTGCCACCGGACCAGCCATCAGCCTGCTCTCCCATCGCTTGATGACATATCACCGGGATCATCCCATCGGTGCATCCAGTTGTCGCCTTGTGCCGGACCACCACCAGCTGCCGCCCGCACCAGTTCCGCGCGCCGCTCCAGCGGGCCGGCCGGCACCTCGAGCAGCTCGAACCCGAGCTCGCGATAGGTCCGCTCGTGCTCGTCCTCGAACACCAGCGAGTCCTCAAAGCTGATCCGCCGGGCCGCCGTCGGCTCGACGAACCCTTGGTTCCGCACAAAGAACACCACTGTCGCGCGCTCGGTCCGTCATGAACCTGTCCACCTCGGCCGCGAGCAGCGGCGATACGGGCCAGCCGCAGTACCGGCTAAGCGCCAGCGTGCACACGGGCGACCTGTCGAAGAAGACGCCGTCCGCGCCTGCGCCGTCGCGCTCAGCCCGATCCTGCCGGCGGCGCTGCAGGCTGACGATCGCATCGGCGAAGTCGGGGCCCTGCCACGGCTCAGGCCGGCCGAGCGCATGCCCGAGCGCGATCACGTCCGTCGCCGCCTCCTCCACGACGCGGTGCCCAGCATGCTCGAGCAGGCGCAGGATCGCGGTCTTCCCGGACCCGGGCGCGCCGGTCAGCACATATCGAGCCATGTTGATTTCCTCCACCAGATCATTAACGGGAACGGGGTCGTTGACCCACGGCACGCGGCGAAGGCCGCGGCCCGTCGCTACGCCGCGGGATCAGCAGGCGGCGACGCCGCGGCGGCGAGCCGGGCGAGTTCGGCGATGACCGAGTTGGCCAGGCGCGCGATTCCCCACAGAGCGGCCATGACGGCTACCGCTTCGACGGCGATGCGGAAGCCTCCGCCGCCCACGCGCTCGTGATAGATAAAGAGTCCGAGCAGGGCACCGACGACCGGCTCGAGCACGGCGAATGCCGGGAGTGAGGCCGCCAGGCCGGCCGCTCGGAACGCGTTCTGCTGCATCGTGAACGTCAGCAGCCCGATCAGCGCGAGCAGGTAGAGGCGGACATCGGCGAACAGCCCAAGGCGCGCAATCCCGGCCAGCCCAGCCACGGTCTTGGTCAGCGCGTCGGTGACGCCAGCTCCGATGCCACCGCCAACGCTGATCACGAGCGCCCGGTGCGCCGGCTTCGCCTTGATCGCCAGCAGGCAGCACACGACGGCGACGGCAACTGCCCCGGCGACGGCTAGCGCGAGCGACCCCGCTGGCGCGGTGCGCCGCCCGCCAGACGGCTGCGCCGCGACCAGGAAGATGGCAAGCCCGCCCACTGCCGCTACGGCTGCCGTCCATTCGGCGTGGCGCAGCCTACGGCCCTCAGCGCGGGCGGCCAGCAGCAGAGCGAACAACAGGCCGATCGGAAACACCGGCTCCACGACGACGAGCCGGCCAAACCCGAGGGCGGCCGCCTGGAACCCGTAACCGCAGAGAACCGCAATGAGGCTGATCAGCCACCGGCGCCGCCGGACGAGTCGGAGCAGTACGGCCGGGTCGAAGGCGGCCGAGGATGGAAGTTGCGAAGCCGCCCGCTGCTGCCCGACCGAGGCGACGGCATAGCTGAACGCGCCAGCGATTGCGAACGCCACTGCCAGGATCTGTGCGGGTGCGCCGGTCATCGAGCGGCCACCTGCCTTCCTGGCCGTTCGAGCCGCGGTTACCAAGAGAAAAACGACTAACGCGACGGTCGCACATAGATCATCCGGTTCGCTAGTCCCCGGCCGCAGATAATCGCCGTCACGATAACCGGCTGGCCGCACAGATTTTGGGGTCGCGCACTTGCTGATCGCACAGTTCTTGGCCGCACCCTGTTATCGCGCGGTGCTGACCAATCGGTACAGCCGGCTGCCCGGCTAGTCGTCAGACAGGATCGAGTTGCGGACCGCGGACCAGCGCAGCGAATCGGCGATGCCGTCGGCGAGCGAGTAGCGCGGCTGCCAGTTCAGCAGACGGCGGGCCCGGTCACTGCGCGTGAATGCGCCGATCACGTCGCCCGGCCGCCGCGGCGCCTCGACAGTCGTGACCGGCCGCTCGACCACGTCGTTGAAGGCGGCCACCAGCTCGCGGACCGTGGTGCCCGTCCCCGTGCCGAGGTTGACGGCGATCGACGTGGCCGAGCCGAGCACCTCGTCGAACCTTGTCAGCGCGGCAACGTGCGCGGCGGCGAGGTCCCAGACGTGGACGTAATCCCTGATCCCCGACCCGTCCCTAGTGGCGTAGTCGGTCCCGGTGAGCTGGAATGGATTGCCGTTCTCGTGGGCCTGCACCAGCAGGCCGAGCGCGTGCGTGGGGTACGGCGCCTGCAGGCCCGTCCGCAGCTGCGGGTCGGCGCCGATCGGGTTGAAGTAGCGCAGCGACACCACGCGCAACGGCGTCCCGGCGGCGATGTCAGCGAACATCCCTTCGCACACCGCCTTGGTCCGGGCATACGGGCTGCCGGGCGCGATTGCGGAGTCCTCGTCCACACTGCCGTCGGGACCCGGCTGATAGAACGATCCGGTCGAGCTGAACAGCAGACGGCTGCAGCCGTTGCGCAGCAGATGCTGGACGAACTCCAGGCTCTTGGCGACGTTGGCCTGGTAGTAGCGCACCGGCTCGGCGACGGACTCGGGCACGACGATCAGCGCCGCGCAGTGCACGACCGCGGTGATGTCCGGGTGCTCGCCGAAGACCTTGTCGACCACGGCGCCATCAGCGATGTCGCCTTCGTAGACATGGCGGCCCCGGCCGAACTCCCGGCGCCCGGTCACGAGGCTGTCGAGGATCACCGGGGTAATGCCGGCATCGGTGCACGCCGAGGCGACCGTGCTGCCGATGTACCCGGCGCCGCCCGTAATGAGGACCTTCACACCGCTCCTCTGCACCCAGTTAGTACCCATTTGCCCGTCTAGGCTAGCAGCTGCGCGGTCAGGCCAGTGGGACCGCGGCGGACGGGCGGCTGGCCAGCCACGGCAGCTCGGCTACGCCCATCGGCGTCGTCGGCGGCGCCTGCATGAAGGGCCAGATCTCCTCGGCGATAGCGCGCCAGTTGGCCGTCGACTTCATCTCGCCGAGCAGCGCGAAGAGGCCAAGGTTGATCCGCTGCAAGACGACGTACGACCGCGGTATCCGGGCGTACTGCGCCACCGGGCTGCGCACGTCGAAGAAACGACGCACGACGGCCGAGGCGTACTCGCCGGTCACCGTCACGATCCGGGGCTCGCGGATCAGCTGGTAGAACACCGCCAGATGATCGGTGACCTCGTCGTCGCTCAGCGGAGCACCCGGCACCAGGAAGCCGGCCTCTTCCAGGCTGGCGCGAAACTCGGCCGGATCGGAGTCGACGCACAGGTTGCGCGCCATCTGCATGAGCGGCAGCAGGTCGGCGTCGCTGAAGTGCTTCACCATGCCGAAGTCGAGGAAGGTGATCTTCCCGTCCCCGTGGAAGATGTAGTTACCAGGATGCGGGTCGCCGTTGAACGCGTGCACCTCGTACAGGCTGCGGAAGACGAACCGGTACAAGGTCTCCCCCGCCAGGTCACGCTCGTGCTGCGACCAGCCCACGACATCGGCGAACCTCGCCCCGGTCACCAGCTCGCTGGTGACGACGCGCTGAGCTGACAGCCCGGCCACGATCGCGGGCACGCTGATCGTCGGGTGGCCGGCGAAGTACTCGTGCAGCGTCTGCTGATTGGCGGCCTCGCGCCGGTAATCGAGCTCTTCGAGCACACGCTCCCGGAGCTCGGCGATCAGGCCGTCGACGTCCTGACTCGGCGCGGTCACCCGCAGCATGCGGCGCAGCAGCGAGACGTTGGCCAGGTCGGCCGTCATCATCTCGGCTATGCCCGGGTACTGGACCTTGACCGCGACCGCCAGCCCGTCCTTGGTGATCGCCCGATGTACCTGGCCGATCGAGGCCGCGGCGATGGGCTCCGGATCCCACCGGGCGAACAGCTGCTCAGGCGGCAGCCCAAGCTCCGCCTCGATGACGCCGGCGGCCAGCTCCGGGCTCATCGGCGGGACACTGTCCTGCAGCCGGCTCAGGGTGCGGCGGACCGACGGTGCCAGGCCCTCGTCGACGTAGCTGGCCATCTGGCCGAGCTTGACCATGACGCCCTTCATGGTGCCGAGCGTCGCGGTCACGTCGTCGGCGGTCTGCATGGCCAGGTCGTTCCGGAGCTTCTGCCGGTTCTCGCCAGCGGCGACGAACAGGCGCGGCGCGCTGCCGGCGTAACGCAGCCCACCGCGGACGGCGAGCTGAGCAGTGGCCAGACCACGCTCGAAGCGCAGCCGCCCGACTCGGCGCCGGACGACCGCCAGCCCGGCGGCGGTCGCGACAGTGCCGACCACGAGCGCGAACAACGCGCGCCACACGCTCCTCATGCGCGCGCTGCGGCGCGCATCCGCAGGGTGATGCGCTGCCTGGCCTCCAGGACCCCTGGCTCGCCAAGGAAGACCGCGTCGAGCACGCCCAGCGCCTGCCGGATTTCTTCCCGGCGCGCGTCGGTCAGCTTCGGCGCGGTGTAGCCGTACATCTGCCTGGCCCACTCTGGCAGCGAGACCAACGTCGCCTCCCTGATGTCCTGCCAGATCTCAGCGAGCTCGGCGTCGAGGCCGGGCGGGTCGAGCAGATAGGCCATGGACTCCCTGGCGGCGGCCGTGCACAGCAGCTGCGGCTGCATCCAGGCCAGGTACTTGGCGAGCCCGGAACGGCTGTCGGGTACCAGCTCGGCCGGCACCCCGACGAGCTCTGCCGCCACCACCATCTCCTCGATGTAGCTGTCGGCCTCATCCGGCGTCAGGGCGGTGCCGAATACCTCCCTGGCCGCGACGTTGGAATCGACGAGCGCGGCATGCACCCACAGGAGCAGCTCAGGATCACCGGCGGCATAAGGCTTACCGGTCTCGTGATCGACGCCCGTGACTCGCTCATGGATCCGCCTGACCCTGGCGGCGGCGCGCTCCGCAGCACCCCGTTCCCCGAATGTGATTGTTGCCAGGTAGGCCGAGGTGGCGGCGAGCCTGCCGACCGGGTCGGCGCGCCAGTCGCTGTGCTGATCGACGCCGGCCATTGCCAGCGGGTGCAGTGCCTGGATCATCAGCGCGCGCAGTCCGGCGACCGGCGCCGACAAATCGCCGCTGATGCGCCACGCAACGCTCGCGGGGCCGAAGAAGCCGTCGTCGACCGAATCGTCGGGAATGCCATTGACCAAGGCCGCCGCCGAGCGCTCGACCAGCCCGGCCGCGTCTGCGTACTCGTTCATACTCGTCACGTTACCTCTCGCGCCAGGCGCTGCCCGCTCGCCAGCCGACCCGCGTCAGCGCCCGGACAGGTGCTCGCGGTCAGGCGCCGCGGTCCAGTCGAGCACCGGGCCGTCCGGCACGATCCGGGACGGGTTGAGCTGCGGGTGGGTGGTGTAGTAGTGCCGCTTGATCTGGTCGAACTTGGTGGTATCGCGGAACGCGGGCAGGGCGTACAGGTCGCGCGCGTACGCCCACAGGCTCGGGTAGTCGGTGATCCGGCGCAGATTGCACTTGAAGTGGGAATAGTAGACGGCGTCGAACCGGGCGAGCGTCACCCACAAGCGCACGTCTGCCTCGGTGATCGCGGCGCCGAGCAGGTACCGATGCTCAGACAGGCGAGCCTCGAGCAGATCCAGCGTCGCGAACAGGGCGCTGACCGCCTCGTGATAGCTCTCCTGCGTGGTGGCGAAGCCAGACCGGTAGACGCCATTGTTGACGGTCGCGTAGACCAGGTCATTGAGCTCGTCGATCTGCGGGCGGAGGTGCTCGGGATACAAGTCGTAGGCGGGGTTGGCCCAGGCACCGAACTGGGTCGCCAGGTCGATGGTGATGTCGGGGAAGTTGTTGCTGACGACGCGACTGGTCTTGCGGTCCCACAGCACCGGCACCGAAACGTGCCCCTCATAACCCGGCTCGGTCGCCTCGTAGACGTCGCGGAGCAGGGCAAAGCCGTTCACTAGGTCGAGGCCATAACCCTCGCCCGCGCGGAACGCCCAGCCCCGGCCGTCCCGCACCGGATCGACCGCGGACAGCGATATGACGTCGGTAAGGCCGAGCAGTTCGCGCACGATGGCCGAACGGTGCGCCCACGGGCATGCCCACGAGATGTACAGGTGATACCGGCCAGGCTCGGCCTGGTAGCCGCTGGATCCGTCGGCCGTGATCCGGCCCTGGAACGGATAGGCAGCACGCACGAACTCGCCGGGCTTCGAGCCGGCGGGCGCTGCGGCCTTCTTAGGCTTAAAGCCGCCGTAGTCGCCAAATGTCGTGAAGTCCACTGGGCTCGCGCCGCTGGCCTGCCTCGTGGTCGTCATCGGCCCTCCATGCTCTCGCCTGTCCGCAGCAACCACGCACGGGGCAGCACCATTCCGGCCGGGCAGGCGGACTGCGACCCAGAGCATGCGGAAGGATGGCCTGGTGAGCACAGACGCCGCTGCCGCCGTCGCTGGGCCGGCCCGGCCGGCCGCGCCCGCCGAGCCCGCACCGCCCGCCGAGCCGCAGGCGGTCGTCGCGCCGCTGACCGGCGCGGCGATCTTCCTCGTCGTCGTCATCAACCCCGACGCGGCCAGCGCGGATACGGCCCGCGACCTGTGTGCCGACGTGTCCGCACTCGTCCGCGCTGTCGGTTTCCGGGACCTGACCGGACACCTGACCTGCGTGACCGGGGTCGGAGCCAGTGCCTGGGACCGGCTGACCGGGCTGCCATGGCCCGTCGGCCTGCATCCATTCCCCGAGTTCCGGGCCGGCCCCAGGCATGCGGTTAGCACGCCCGGCGACTTGCTCTTCCACATTCGCGCGACGCGGATGGACCTATGCTTCGAGCTCGCCGAGCAGATCATCACGCGCCTGGGCGGCGCGGTGAGCGTGGCCGACGAGGTGCACGGCTTCGCGTACTTCGACGAACGCGACCTGCTCGGGTTTGTCGACGGCACCGAGAACCCAACCGGCGAGGCGGCGGCGCGAGCCGCGCTGATCGGGGCAGAGGAGCCGGCATATGCGGGCGGCAGCTACGTGATCGTGCAGAAGTACCTGCACGACCTGGCCGCCTGGAACGCCGTCCCGGTCGAGGAGCAGGAGAACATCATCGGCCGGACCAAGCTCTCGGACATCGAACTGGACGACTCCGTCAAGCCGTCCAGCGCGCACAACGCCCTCACCACGATCGTCGTCGACGGCGAGGAGGTCGACATCGTGCGCGACAACATGCCGTTCGGGCAGGTCGGAGCCGGCGAGTACGGCACGTACTTCATCGGCTACGCGCGCTCGCCGGCGACGACGGAGCAGATGATGGCCAACATGTTCATCGGCTCGCCACCGGGTAACTACGACAGAATCCTGGATTTCAGCCGGCCGGTGACCGGGTCGCTGTTCTTCGTGCCGTCGCAGACGCTGCTAGACGACTTCGACAGCCTCGGCCCCGGCCCGGTCGGGGTCGGCCCCGGCCAGGGCGGGGACAGTCAGGCTGGCGACAATAGCGACGGTAGGTCCGCAGCCAGGCCCCCGGCGGGGGCCGGCTCTTTGAACATCGGCAGCCTGCGAGGAGTTGCATCGACATGAACAACCTGCACCGCGAGCTCGCGCCCATCTCCGACGAGGCCTGGGACGAGATCGAGCAGGAGACCGCGCGCACGCTGAAGCGCTATCTGGCCGGCCGGCGCATCGTCGACGTGGACGGCCCCGCGGGCACGACGCTGTCGGCCGTCGGCACCGGCCACTTGACGAGCATCGACCCGCCTGCCACCGGCGTGCAGGCCAGGCAGCGCCAGGTGCTGCCGCTGGTGGAACTGCGCGTCCCGTTCACGCTGGACCGAGCGCAGATCGACGACGTCGCGCGCGGATCAGCGGACTCGGACTGGCAGCCGGCCAGGGAGGCCGCGCGGCAGATCGCGTTCGCCGAGGACCAGGCGATCTTTTCCGGGTATCCGGCGGCCGGCATCGGCGGCATCGCGCCGGGCGCGAGCAACCCGCCGCTCATCCTGCCGGCCGAGATCGCCGACTACCCCATGGCGTTCGCACAGGCCGCCGGGCAGCTGCGCGCGGCCGGGGTGGACGGCCCCTACGCCGCAGTGCTATCCGCGGAGGCCTACACAGCGGTGAGCGAAGCCAGCGACCACGGCTATCCGATCATCCGGCACCTGCGCAACGTGCTCGACGGCGAGCTGATCTGGGCACCGGCTATCAGCGGCGCGCTGGTACTCACGGCCCGCGGCGGCGACTTCAGCCTGCACCTGGGCCAGGACCTGTCGATCGGCTACCTGTCCCACACCGATTCGACCGTCGTGCTGTACCTGCAGGAGAGCTTCACGTTCCAGAGCCTGACAGCCGAGGCGGCGGTAGGCCTGACGACGGCGGCGGCGAAGAATCCCAAATCCTAGTTCTGGCTGTACGGCGAGTACCGCAGATCCGGCGCGGGCGTCGCGGTCAGCGACCGCAGCATCTGGGTTTCGTGCGCCAGCATCCGGCGCTCGGCCGCTAGCCGGTGGTCCGCGTCCGGTTCCTCCAGCAGCTGTTGCTTGACCGGCACGTCCGCCACGACCGCCGCGGCGACGAGATAGGACAGCAGCACTGGCTCGGCCGGCAGGTCCGGAATCGTGATCTGCGCCCCGCCCCGTTCGGCGAGGACGTTGAGGTAGGACCGGAACGCCCGCTGGACCGCGGGGACGGCTACGGCTGCCTCGGCCTCGTCGCCTACGTCGTCAGGCAGGAACTCGACCTCGCCGCTGAAGTACGGTGCCTGGTCGCCAAGGGCGAGCAGCGTGAAGCGCCGTCCGCCAACGGTGACCAGGTCGTAGCGGCCGTCCTCGTACTGCTCGACCTGGCGCAGGACCGCGGTGCAGCCCGTCTCGTACACGTCCGTCACGCCGTCGACGCCGGTCTCCCGGCCGTGCCGGATCGCGATCACGCCGAATTCCTGCGGCTCGGGCCCGTCGAGCAGGTCCGCGACCAGCTGACGGTACCGGTCTTCGAAGATATGCAGCGGCAGCACCAGGCCGGGATACAGCACGCTTCCCAGCGGGAACAGCGGCAGCGTCGTGCTCATGCTCCGAGACTATTGCGGCCCGGCGCCGGTCCGGCTCCGGCCACCCTCGGGGGCTCGCGAGGCGGACCTGGACCGGCAAGACGCACTTGCCGCCGGAGCGGGACTTTTCGATATGTGATCACCGGAACCGGCGGACCCGGAAGTACATCGTCGGGTGCCAGTACGCGTTCATCCGGTGGAACCCGATGACCGTGCCGGTGTGCAGGGCTCCGAACGTCCAGGGCCCGCCCTCGAAGAGCTCGACGTGACCGTCGCCGAAGAACGCGAGGTCACCAGGCCGAGCCTGCGATTTGCTGATCCGGACCAGCCGCCAGCTGTCCAGCATCTCGTAGGTCGTCCGTGGCAGCATGACCCCGGCAGCCCGGTAGGCGGCATAGACGAGGCCGGAGCAGTCGAACCCGACGGGGCCGGTACCGCCCCAGATGTAGGGCTTGCGGGCCTGGGCCAGTGCATAGTGCCAGGCCCCCAGCCGCATGTGCCGAACGGCAGCCATGACGGCGCTGGACGGCGCGGTCGAGGCCTGGGCTGTCGCCGGGGCTATAAGCCCGGCGGAGGTGAGAAGGACGATAACGATAGCGAGCGCGGCCTGTGCCATGCCGCGCACCCGCGCGGTAATAGCAGTAGGTGCGCGACGAGCAATGCCTTCGATCACACGTGACCTTTTGCAGAAGTTGCGCCCGGACGGGACACAGGCGCCGGAAAAGGCGCGCCAGGCGCGCCTGCGAAGGTAGATCGGGCTAACGCGCCAACATCAAACCTGTTCCGAAAGCAATTTTGCGGCTAAATAATCGCGAGGCAATTAAGGCTTTACCATTGGCGGCCGCAGAAAGCTGATTATCCAGCTTTAGTGCAGATATCCGGACTTAGGTGGCAGAGCCGACGCCGCCGAAGGCCCGGTTCAGGCCTTTCCGCGGTTCTTCGCGGCGAGGATGATCTGTGTCACGAGATGGCTGGTCACGCCCAGCTTGCCCGCTATCTCGGCGGGCCGAAGCCCCTGCTCGTTGTACAGCAGCGCGAGCTTCTCCTGTGACCTGGTCCACGGCTGGCGCACCGTCCTCCGGGCGGGCACCGTGGCGCGTGCCTGCGAGCGTGCCTGGCGAGCAGGGCGGACTTCACCGCCCGCAGCCGTCACCCCGGCCGCAGCTCCGCCCGGAGCGGGCGCGGCAGGCCCGAAGGATCCCCGGCGTTGGTCGCGGAATTTGCCATTAGCCAGGTCCTCGCGGGTTCGCTCATCGAGAATGAGGAATTCCTCCGCCGACTTGTTCATGCCGACGGCGACCATGGTCAGGCCTTTGAGATTCTTCTCCTGGCACTCCGGTGCCAGGCAGTAGTTATATTTCTGCGCCCTCTCGGGATGCAATTCGGTCCCGCAGGTGATGCACTGCGCCACTAACCCTCGCTCTCCGGCCAATTACCTCACCATGTGTCTAAACGCCAGCGGCGGCTACGCTGTTCCAGCGACGAGCGGGCCCGGATGCCGCGAGCACGGAATACTCGCGAGCCGGGAGTCGCTAACTCTGGCTAGACTTGCCTCACACAGCGACGATCCGGCCATCACCGGGGAGCTTCCGGAAGAAAGGGCCTGCTGCTCAGCCCGCCAATGGGCGGTCAGCGGACCTGATTAGACCCGGGCGGGTCCGGCCCGTCATAGCCGGCCAGATGAGCGGTCGCGAGCTGGGTCTTCGGACCTGGCCCGCGGCAAGCGAGGTGGTACCGCGGTACGCCCGTGCAGGAGCGGGCGCGTCGTCCTCGCGCGAACTGCCCAGGCCCTGCCAGCCCAGCCGAGTCGAGCTAGCAGAGCACAGACCGCGCCGCAAGGACGTACCACCAGATGAGCGTTGACCCACGGGCCGTGTATCCGAGAGCAGAGACCGCCAAGGCTGCTGGCCAGGCCGCGAGCGGAGTGCCAGCGCTGCCGAGCTTCCCCGAGCTTGAGGAAGGCGTGCTGGCCTACTGGGCGGCGAACGACACCTTCCGTGCGTCTGTCGCCCAGCGCCCAGCCGACAGTGAGTTCGTCTTCTACGACGGTCCGCCGTTCGCCAACGGCCTGCCGCACTACGGGCACCTGATCACCGGATACGTCAAGGACGTTGTGCCGCGGTTCCGCACGATGCAGGGCCGCCGGGTGGAGCGCCGCTTCGGCTGGGACTGTCACGGGCTGCCGGCCGAGGTCGAGGCCGAGCGGCTGCTCGGCATCTCGGGCAAGGCCGAGATCCTGGCGATGGGCATCGACAAGTTCAACGCGGCCTGCCGCGAGTCGGTGCTGCGCTACACCAGGGAATGGCGCGACTACGTGACCCGGCAGGCCCGCTGGGTCGACTTCGACAACGACTACAAGACGCTCGACACCTCCTACATGGAGAGCGTGATGTGGGCGTTCAAGCAGCTGTGGGACAAAGGCCTGATCTACCAGGGCTTCAAGGTCCTGCCGTATTGCTGGCGCTGCGAGACGCCGCTGTCGAACCACGAGCTGCGGATGGACGAGGACACCTACCGGGACCGGCAGGACCCGTCCGTGACCGTCCGGTTCAAGCTCGAGACCGGCGAGTGGCTGCTGGCCTGGACCACAACGCCGTGGACCCTCCCGTCGAACCTGGCCGCGGCGGTCGGCTCGGACATCACCTACACGGTGCTGGAGAAAGACGGCGAGCGTTACATCCTCGCCCGGGACCGGCAAGCCGCCTACGAGCGCGAGTTGGAGGGCGCGGCAATCGTCGGTGAACTGACCGGCGCAGAGCTGGCCGGACGCCGCTACGAGCCGCTGTTCGACTACCTGACCGATGACGCGAAGTTCGGGACGGGCGATGCGTTCCGGGTGATCCTGTCCGACGACGTCACCACCGAAGACGGTACCGGCGTCGTGCACATGGCTCCTGCCTATGGCGAGGCGGACGCGCTAGCCTGCAACGCCGCGGGCATCCCGACGGTGCTGACCGTGGACGAGCACGCCCAGTTCACCTCGGTCGTGCCTGACTTCGAGGGGCAGCACGTCTTCGACGCCAACGCCGGCCTCACAGACAAGCTGCGTGCGCAGGGCAGCCTGGTGCGGCGCGAGGCCTACACGCACTCCTACCCGCACTGCTGGCGCTGCCGGAATCCGCTGATCTACAAGGCCGTGTCCAGCTGGTTCGTCGAGGTGACCAAGTTCCGGGACCGGATGGTCGAGCTGAACCAGCAGATCACCTGGGTGCCGGCGCACGTCAAGGACGGTCAGTTCGGGAAATGGCTGGAGAACGCGCGGGACTGGTCCATCAGCCGGAACCGCTTCTGGGGTTCCCCTATCCCGGCCTGGCAGAGCGATGACCCGAACTACCCGCGGACCGACGTGTACGGGTCGCTGGACGAGCTTGCGCGCGACTTCGGTGTCCGGCCCGACGACCTTCACCGGCCCGGCATCGACAACCTCACCAGGCCGAACCCTGACGACCCGACCGGGCGCTCGACCATGCGCCGGGTGCCGGAGGTGCTGGACTGCTGGTTCGAGTCCGGGTCGATGCCGTTCGCCCAGGTGCACTACCCATTCGAGAACGCCGACTGGTTCGAGAGCCACTACCCCGGCGACTTCATCGTCGAGTACACGCCACAGACCCGCGGCTGGTTCTACACGCTGCACGTGCTCGCGACCGCGCTGTTCGACCGCCCCGCGTTCCGGGACTGCGTCTGCCACGGCATCGTGCTCGGCAGCGACGGGCTCAAGATGTCCAAGAGCCTGCGCAACTACCCCGATGTCAACGAGGTCTTCGACGGTTTCGGCTCGGACGCCATGCGCTGGCTGCTGATGGCCAGCCCCATCCTGCGCGGCGGCGACATCGCGGTGTCGCTGCCCGGCGTCCGCGACGCGGTCCGCCAGGCGATCCTGCCGCTATGGAACTCGTACTACTTCTTCGCGCTGTACGCGAACGCCGAGTCGTACGAGGCGAAGTCGTCGACGGCGAGCCCGCACGTGCTGGACCGCTACATCCTGGCGAAGACCCGATCCGCAGTGACCCAGATGGAGGAGCTGCTGGATGTCTACAACATCGGCGGCGCCTGCCAGGAGCTACGTGAGCACCTCGAGGTGCTCACCAACTGGTACATCCGCCGGTCGCGGGACCGGTTCTGGGCCGGCGACACCGACGCGCTCGACACATTGTGGACAGTGCTGGAGGCGGTCTGCCGCGCAGCGGCCCCGCTGCTTCCCCTGACCACTGAGGCGATCTGGCGCGGGCTGACCGGCGAGCCAAGCGTGCACCTGGCCGACTGGCCGGCGCTGTCGTCCTGGCCGGCGGACGCGGAGCTCGCGACCGCGATGGACCTGGTCCGCGCCGTCTGCAGCACGGCGCTCGGCCTGCGCAAGGCGCGCCAGCTACGCGTGCGGCTGCCGCTGGCGCAGCTCACCGTCGCGCACCCGGATGCACTCGCGCTCGCCCCCTACGCCGAGCTGATCAGGGACGAGGTCAACGTCAAGGACGTTGCGTTGTCAGCGGACCCGGCCAGCCTCGGCAGGTTCGAGCTGGCGGTCAACCCCCGCGCTCTCGGGCCGCGGATCGGCGCCAAGGTGCAGGAGGTCATCAAGGCGGTCAAGGCCGGGAACTGGGAACGCGTCGGCGACTCAATCCTCGCGGCTGGCATCGAGCTTGCGGACGGCGAGTACGATCTTCGCCTGGTCGCGGCCGACCCGGACTCGGTCTCTGCCCTTCCCGGCAGCGTCGGGCTCGTCGCCCTCGACACGGCCGTCACGCCTGAGCTGGCCGCCGAGGGGATCGCGCGCGACGTGGTCCGGATCGTCCAGCAGGCTCGGCGTGAAGCCGGCCTGGCGGTGTCGGACCGGATCCGGCTGACGATCGGCGCCGACGGGACGGTCGCGGACGCGGTCCGCGCGCACGCGGAGTTCCTGGCCGGCGAGACGCTCGCGGTCGACGTCACGATCCGGCCGACCGCCGAGGTCAGCGCGCCGGCACAAGGCGTTGGGGACGGCGGCTCCGTCCGCGTGCTGGTGGCGGCGACCGCACCGGCGACAGCAGCGGCAGCTCCGGCGGCAGCAGCTCCGGCGGCAGCAGCCCCGACTACGGCCGGATAGCTGCACCGCCGGCCCAGTTGACGCCGCGGCGCGGACCTCATTAAACTATCTGGTTGTACAACTAGTTAGCTTGGAACTGGCTATCTAAGGGAGCAGCCATGATGGACGTCATCGCCGCACATCGCCGGGCGCTCGCGGCGGCCCTCGACAAACTCACTCCTGGCCAATGGCGGGGTCAGTCGCTGTGTGCAGGCTGGACGCCCGCGCATGTGCTGGCCCACCAGACGATGCCCTTCCGCATCACTGAGCAGGACTTCATGGCCGAACTGCAGCGCTGCGGCGGCGACTTCACCAGGTTGTCCGATGAGATCGCTGCCCGAGACAGCCAGCTCCGCCCGTCCGACCTGGTCGCCGCGCTGCGCGACAACGCCGACAACCCGTGGAGCCCGCCTGGCGGCGGTCTGGCCGGCGCCCTCAGCCATGACGTCATCCACGGCCTGGACATGACCTGGCTGCTCGGCCTCGGCTACGAGATCCCGGTCTCGGCCATGACAGCAGTCCTCGATTCGATCACCAGGCCGCTGAACCTCGAGCCGGAAGATGCCGTTGCCGCCGACGTCCGCGTTGAGGCCGACAGCCAGACGCTGTTCGGGTTCCCGCTCGACGGCATCAAGGTGTCCGCTCCCGATGTGTCCTGGTCCGCGGGCGAGGGCGAGGAAATTGTGGGGCAGAGCCGTGACCTGCTGCCGCTGCTGGCCGGCCGCGTCATTCCCCGCGAGCGCTTCACGGGCGATGGCGTGGCCCGAGCATGGTCCATGGCCGATCGATGAGCGCAGTGCCTGCCGATGAGCTGAGCATCACCTTCGCCGCGCTGGCCGACCCGACGCGACGAGCGATCCTCACCCGCCTCTCGACGGGCGAGGCGACAGTAGGTCAGCTGGCGGCACCGTTCGCGCTGACTCAGCAAGCGATCTCCAAGCACATCAAGGTGCTCGAGCACGCCGGCCTGATCTCGCGCTCGCGCGCCGCGCAAGCGCGGCCGTGCCGGCTGGAGCCGGCGCAGTTCGAGTACGTTGCTGACTGGATCGAACGTCACCGGCAGACCTGGCACGACCGGTATGACCGGCTCGACGAGCATCTGGCAGCGCTTCGCGATAACGACCCCGAGGCCACGGAGGAGGCATGACTCTGCCGGGCGAGTTCACCTACCGCCGCACGCACCGGGCGAGCCGGGAACTGCTCTTTGACTGCATGACGCAGCCAGCGCACCTCGCGCATTTCTGGGGGCCGGACGGCATGACCACGCCGCTCGATGGCATCATCGTCGAGCCGTGGCCGGGCGGGCGATTCGAGACCGCAATGGTGAACCTGGCCGACGGCAACCGGTACACGATGCACGCGGTCTTCCTCGCGGTCGAGCGGCCGGCCAAGCTCGTGTGGCGGGAAGCAGACGTCGAGGGCGGCATGATTACGACGATCACCTTCACGGGCCTTGAGGACGGCCAGACCGAAGTCGTGACGCACCAGACCAACGTGCCGCCAGGCTACGCGAGCGCCGAAGCGCGGACCGGCTTCGAGACGAGCCTGCGCCGCTTCGACGACTACGTCGCTGGACTGGCTGCGAGCTAGCAGAGCGTCGACATCATGGCGGCCGCGAGATGGAAGCGAATCGCGATATCGCAGCGTCGCGAATCGCCTGTGCCACCGTATATAGGCGCGGTGCGCCTAGCTGGCCTGCTCCGCCACCGGCCCGGCACGGTCGTTCTGATGGGGCACCGGTGCGCTACTGGTGCCCCACTAGTGGCAGCAGTGGTCAAGGCTGTCTAGGGCGCCGAGCCGGTGACCGCGAGTACGTCCGAGGGCCATGTCCAAGCGCGCCTGCGGCAACTACGGGTTCGCGCTGACCGATGGAGCCGCAGCTGCCAAGACGTTGCCCGCGTTTATTTCGACTGAATGGGCGGTTTCGGTTGTACGGCAGCCCTTCCTGTGCTGCGCTGTCTGAGTTGGAGCAGGGCGCCCTTATTTGCAGCTGGGGGGTGCGCCGCATGGCAGAGGACAGCCGTCCGCCGCCGCAGGACGAGCCGTCCGAACTGCCACGGCGAGTGCCGGGCGCGAACGGGCTGACGCCTGGGCAGGTTCGCCGCGGTTTCCTGCCCGCGCGCGGGTCCGCCGCCGCAAGGCAGTCGCATGCGCGCGACCAGGGGCCAGCCGAGCCGCCGCGGCCGGGCGGTTCGCTGCCACAGCGCTCCCCTGGTGCCAGCGCGATCCAGACGCCGCCAACGGCCCGCCGACCGATGCCCATCAGGCGTGCCGACCCGCGAGGCCAGACCGGACCTGCCGCCGACGACTCTGGCCAGCCGGCTGCGACCACCACACCGGTCAGCGCGCCGCCCGCCACGGCCCTTCCCAGCGCGCTCCCCCCGTCCGCCAGCTGGCTCGCCGGAGCGCCATCTCCGACGTCGCTTGCCGCCTCCGCCGCCAGCTTGCTGCGCGCCACGTCTGCCGCCGAGATCGCGGCAGCAGCGGCCGTTGCCGCCGAACCACCCATCACGGCGCCGCCCGTCACAGCGCTGCCCATCACGACGCCGCGCGTTGCAGTCCCGCGCGTTGCAGTCCCTCCGGCTGCCTCGCCGCCCGTCGCGGCAGCACGGTCAGTCGCTGCACCGTCAGTCGCTGCACCGTCAGTCGCTGCACCGTCAGTCGCCGTGCCACCGACCAGTGCGCCACCAGCCACCGCGCCACCAGCCACCGCGCCACCAGCCACCGCGGCACCGAGCACTGGGCCGGCATCGCCGACGGGCCAGGTCCCACCGCCGATCGGCGCATCAGCCCCGGCCACGGCGGCGCCATCAGGCACGTCTGGATCGTCACCCGGATTCGCGCCGTCTGCCGACACCGGTTCGTCCTCGCCGAAGAGACCCGTCGTTCGCAGCAGGCCGAGCCGGCCTGACGGTCCTGCGAGGAGGGCCAGACCGGCTCGGCGCTGGCAGCTGGCGGGCCTGACCATCGCAATCGTGCTCATGATCGCCGCGGTCTCGGCGCTCATTGTCAGTCACCAGCCAGCCAAGCCGAACCACACCACCTCGCAGGGACGCACAGTCCGGCAATCCGCTCGCCAGCGCCGCCGCGGTGCGCGGCCAGGCTGTCAGGTGGGTCGCCGGTCAGGTTGGCCACGACGTATCAGTGGCATGCGACGCGATCGTCTGCTCGAGCCTCGCGAAGGACGGATTCCCGGCCGGGAACCTCACCGTCCTCCAGTCCACCGCACCTGACCCGTACGGGTCCGTGCTGGTGATCGCGACAGCGGACCTGCGCAGCCAGTTCGGCAGCAAGCTCAGCTCGGTGTACGCGCCGGAGGTCATCGCCAGCTTCGGCACCGGAACGAGCCGCATCGACGTGCGCGTCATCGCGCCGCAAGGCCCGGCTGCGTTCAGCGCTGCACTGAGCGCGGACCTCGCCGCCCGGAAGTCGTCCGGCGCGCAGCTGCTCGGGAACAGCCGCATCACCGTCTCGGCTGCGGCTCGTGCCCAGCTGGCATCCGGGCTAGTCGACGCGCGACTGCTCACGACCATCGCGTTCCTCGCGGGGCAGTATCCCATCGAGATCGTCGGCTTCGGTGGCGTGGCGGCCGGTGCCGATGCTGGCGTTCCGACGCGCACCCTCTATCTGGCCGAGTCCGACGCCGCCGCGCACCCGGACGGCGGCCCGTACCTGGACGCGCTGCAGGCCGCGCTACGCGCGCAGATCCCGCCCTATGTACCGTTCTTCGGGACCATCAAGCTCGCCAGCGGTCAGCCCGTCCTCCAGATCGAGTTCGCAGCTCCAAGCCCGTTCGGACTGCTCCAGTCCTGACCGAGGCTCTCCTGCCCTCGCGATGCGGCAGGCGCTCTACGGGTTCCAGAACCGCGGCAGAGTGCAACCTTTCATGGCGCCGGAGCGATAACCGGGCGGGTCGCGATAGCCCCGCAAGCAGCGAGCCTTTCGCGGACTCCCAGGAGTTTCGGAAGGCAGCGATGAGCCCGATCAGTGGCCACGGGGGCAGCAAGACAGCGGCTGAAGGCGTCGTCACCGACCAGGCCGCGCCTGCGGCAGACGCGCCCAACGGCTCCGCCGCGTCCAACACGGCTGCGGACAAGACAGCGCCGGACAAGCAGGGGTCCGACAAGCCCGCGTCCGACAAGCCGGCAGCGGACAAAGCGACGGCAGCGGACAAGCCATCGGCCGACAAGCGCGGCTCGCACGCTACGCGGCGCGAACTCCTGCTCGGGGCGGTAACCGCAGGCGCCGCTGCGGCTGGTGCCGTGTACGTGACGCGCTCCCTCCCGCGAACGATGCAGCCAGCGCACCCGACGTCGGCCGCCTCGCGCATCTCGTCCGCCCGGCCCGTCGCGACCGCGCGGAAGCCGACCCACGCTGACTGGGCCGCCCTGCGCAAGCACCTGTCCACGCGCGACCTCATCCGTCCCGGAGACAGGGGCTACGTGCAGGCCAGGCGGCTCTTCGAACCGCGCTTCGACGCATTGGCGCCAGCCGGTATCGCCTACTGCCACGCGCCCGCGGACGTCGCGACCTGCCTGAGCTTCGTGCGGAAGTTCCGCCTGCCGGTGCGCGTCCGGTCTGGCGGCCACAGCTACGCCGGCTGGTCCACAGTCACCGGCGGCCTGGTCATCGACGTGTCCGCGATGAACTCGGTCAGCTTCGGCAACAACACCGTGACAGTCGGCGCGGGCCTGGACCTGATCCACTTCTACGCCGCACTGGCAGCCAGCGGCGTGGCGGTGCCGGGCGGCTCGGGCCCAACGGTCGGGATCGCCGGGTCTGCGCTCGGCGGCGGGATCGGCGCGCTGTCCCGGCTGTACGGAACGACCAGCGACAACCTCACCGCCATCGAGCTCGTGATGGCCGACGGCAGCACTCTGACCTGCGACGGCACGCATAATAGCGACGTCCTGTGGGCTTGTCGCGGCGGCGGCGGCGGCAACTTCGGCGTCGCTACCTCGCTGACGTTCCAGACCCATGCCCTGACCGAACTTTGCGTCTTCTCCCTCACCTGGCCGTGGTCGCAAGCATCCGCCGTCGTCAGCGCGTGGCAGTCCTGGGCACCCTTCGCATCGGATGCGATGTGGTCTTCGCTGCGCTTGTCTGCTGGCTTCGGCGGCGCGCCATCGCTCAGCGTGAGCGGCACGTACGCTGGCACGCCGCATGGCCTGGCCCGGCACCTCGACCGCTTTTACCACCGGGCTGGATCCGAGCCAGCCACCGCCGTCGCCAGCCAGGAGCCCTACCTGGACGCGATGCTGGTGCAGGCCGGGTGCTCGGCCGTTCCGCTAGCGGCCTGTCACACCGGACCAGGCGGCCGGTTGCCGCGGGTGCCGTCCTTCGCCAAATCCGACTTCTTCACCACGCCCCTGTCCGGCGGCGGCCTCCGCACGCTGCTGGCTGGCATCGAGATTATCCGCGGCATCCGGGGCGCGGTCGGCGGGGTCGGCAGCGTGACGTTCGACGCGCTCGGCGGCGCGGTCAACCGGGTGCCAGCAGCGGCCACCGCGTTTGTGCACCGGGACGCGCTCTTCCTGGCCCAGTATTCAACCGCCTGGACGTCACGAGGCGCGCGTGACCTCGTGGCGTACCAGCAGAGCTGGCTACGCGCCTACTACAGAGCGCTGCACCAGCACGCCAACGGCGAGGCCTACCAGAACTACGTCGATCCCGAGCTCAGGAACTGGCCGCAGGCCTACTACGGCGCGAACTATCCGTGGCTGAAGCTAGTGAAGGCGACAGTCGACCCGGCCAATGTCTTCCAGTTCCCCCAGTCGATCCAGGCGGACTAGCGCGCCTGGCGGGGTGCGGAATTCGCACCGCGGCCCCGCCGAGTGCGCGAGCCTTCGGTCCAGCGTGGCGACAGGGGCGCCGAGCAACTCCGCCAGTGCCACGTACCAGCCGTCGTAGCAGCGGACGTTGTCGCGCATCTCCCAGATCCGAACCGCTAGCGGCGCGAACGGGTACAGCTCTACTCGCAGGTCCAGCATGTCCGCATACGCGAGTGAGGCAGCGTCCGGCGAAATGTCTGCCGCCGCTGCGGCGCGCCGGAGCACGCTGGCCACTTCGACCGGCAGCAGGTGGGGCGCGCACAGTGGGCCAGCGAGCAGCATCGAGCTCGCCCACTCCGCGTCGTCATCCACGCCAATCAGCGCCGACACGACGACGGAGGCGTCGACGACCAGCATCACCCGCGGTCGGAATCGAGATAGCCGAGGATCTGGCGTGAGCTGAGCCCCGAGCCGGAATGCGATCGCCGCGCCCGCATCCGCTCGACGACCGTGGCGACATCTGGCTGGCGGGCGAGCTCGATCAGCAGCATGCGCAGGTACTCCTGGAGCGACCGGCCTGCCAGGGCCGCCCGCGACGCCAGCTCATCCCGCGTCTCCGGCGGCACGTCGCGGATAGTGATCGAGGTCATGCATGCATTTTGCAGCGGGTGCTGCCATTTTGCAAGCGCTACTCGATGCGGGTGGTGATCGGCGTCGGCAGCTCGACTGTCCGGCCGACAGTGCACAGGCGCTCGTGCGACTTCCGGACGGCTTCGGGCAGCACCTCCCGCGCGTTGTCCCCCGCCTCGCCCGCCGGGAACGTCACCCGGTAGGTGACCTCGACGTTGGCAAGGTGGTTGCCGTTCTCGTCGCGCACCTTGTCGGCGTCGACGACGATCTCGAACGACTCGGGCTCGGCTCGCCGCGTCGCGATGATGTCGATGTCGATAGCCGTGCAGCCGCCGATCGCGATCAGCAGCAATTCGGTCGGGGTGAACTCCTCGTCGGCGCCGGTGCCGAAGACAATCCGGCCGCCGCGCGAGTTGACCGCGGCGAACTGCCCGGCAGCGATGCGCTCCACGGTGAGCGTCCGGTGCGTGGTGTCTGATGCCATGTGCCCACCCTCTCAGACAGCCGTTCCGGAGGCACGTCCGGAGGCACGCTCAGGCGTAGTCGCGGAACGCCGCCCACGACCTCGCCCACGAGGACCGCAGCCCGGTCGCGACGAAGATCTGCGCGCCTTCTTCGTCATCGCTGACGCCAAGCCCGTTCCAGAACGTCGCGACGAGCCTGACGTGGCGGAACTCGCGTCGCAGCAGTGCCGGATCGACGTTCACCGCGATCGCCGACGTGTCCTGCGCGGGCGGCGACCCCCAGAGCCAGAAGTTGTTGGCGCCGCTATAAGCCGCGGGCAGCCCGTCGCCCGCGCCGTAGCGATCAAGCGCACCAGCCTCGCCGTAGTTCCCGGCAAGGATCGTGGTCACCCGCCGCTGCGCAGGCGGCAGCGCGTCGTACTCGCGGGCGACGAGCGCGACCTGCTGCGGCCACGCGATCGACTCGGCCAGGTCGTAGTTGATCTTCTGGAGCGGCACCGTGTGCAGCACCCGCGCGGGCAGCACCGGCAGCGCGACCGGCAGAATGAGAGCCGCCGACAGCAGCATGCCGCCGGCCATCACAGCCGGCCGGCCGCATGCGGCCAAGCACCGGCCGCCGGCGAGCCAGCCACTGCGAGACCGGCACGCACCCGGCTGCCAGCAGGAACGTGTATGCGCCGCCCGGGTAGTACGGCTTGCCGCCGAGCACGAACTGCACGACCACGGCCAGTCCGCACGCAATAGCCAGCGGCCGGAACGCGCGTGCCTGCGCACTGCGCAGCCCCCAGCTCAGCCCTGCTACCCAGACTGGCGTCAGCACGATCCCGGTGAAGAGGACCTGCCCCGGCCAGTAGGTGGCCCGGTTGTGCCCGGCCTGGTCCTGCAGTGCGCGGAAGACCTGGATGCCCGGCCAGCCGTGCGCCGCCTGCCAGATCAGGTCCGGCGCGGCGAGCGCGGCGGCGAGCACCGCGCCGATCACCAGGTACCGGCTGCGCAGCATCGACCGCGCCGGGGTCACCAGGAAGCCCGCGAGCAGCGCAACAGCCAGGAACCCGATGTTCCATTTGCCCTCGCTGGCCACGCCGACGCAGCCCCCGATCGCCAGCCACCAGCGCGGATCCCGGCTCGCGAGCAGCCGGGTGACCAGGTACAGAGTCACTGTCCAGCACAGGAAGTCCGGCCGGCGTCGTGGTCAGCTCGTGCGCGGCGCCGATGTACTCACCACACGTCGCGGCGGCGAGCGCGGCCAGTACCTGGCCGGTCCGCCCGGCCCCCAGCCGACGGCTCATCGCGGCCGTCAGCATGATCATCGCGGCCAGGCAGAGCGCGGGCAGGACCCGCAGGCCGACCACGGTGTTGCCGCCGAGCACCGACCCGACCCGCGCCAGCAGCGGCGTCAGCGACGGCTGATCGACGTAGCCGAAGGCGAGGTGCTGGCCGGCGGCGAGGAAGTACAGCTCGTCCCGGACATATCCGTACCGGCCGCTGACGGCCAGTTCCAGCGCGACCGCGCCGAGCGCGATCAGCGCGATCGCCAGCCGCGGCGGGCGCACATCGGCGGCCGGGCCGGCGGCACGTGCTGCCCGGGCGTCAAGAGATTCTGTCGTCATGTAGTCATCGTGACGGGGAACGGGGTCGCTCCACATCGGGCCGACAGCGGGTTCGCCGGCTCCGCCCGCCGGGGGAGGAAAGACGGCCGACGACCCGCGCGCCTCCGTCTGGGGGCTGACTGCGCCGCTCCCCCTCGCGGCCGATTCCGCGAGCCGACCTGCGGACTTTACTATCAGGACGTGACAACGGCCGCCGGACGGATGACCGCGGCCCGCCGCGGGCTGGCGGACCGCCTCGCCGCGCTGCCCGAACGCCGCCAGGAACAGCTCCAGGACACCGGCCTCGCGGTCGTGCTCGCCGCCGTCAACGTCGTCTCGGTCCTGCCGTACCGGGCGCAGCTGCACCCGCTCTGGCTAGCGCTGGTGCTGCTGGCCGGCCAGGCGCTGCCGCTGATCTGGCGCCGGTCGGCGGCCGGTCGGCGCGGGGTTCGTCATCGGCGCCGCGCGGATCAGCTACGACAAGATCGGCTTCGGGTTCGCGCCGCTGCCGCTCGGTCCGGCGATCGCGGTCTACACGGTGTTCGACCGGCGTGGCCCGGTGATCCGCGCGATCACCGCCGTGCTCGTCGTCGTGGGCGTCACGATCTCGCTGCGATCACCGGGCCACAGCGAGCCGTACGACGCGATCTTCCAGGGCCTGATCTTCGCCACCGCGATGGCGGCCGGGACGCTCAGCCGGGCCAGGCGAAGCTCCCTGCATGCCGCGCAGAGCCGGGCCGAGCGGGCCGAGGCCGAGCTCGATCAGGAGTCTGCCAGGGCGGCGGCGGCTGAGCGCACCCGGATCGCCCGCGAACTGCACGACGTCGTGGCCCACCACGTCAGCCTCATGGCCGTGCAAGCCGAAGCGGCCGCCTCGCTGCTCCCGGCCCAGCCCGCGCGGGCGCGTCAGTCGGTAGACATCATCGGCGAGACCGCGCGCCAGGCGCTCACCGAGCTGCGGCGGCTGCTCGGCGTGCTGCGCGGCCCGGCCGAGCGCTCGGCCACCTCGCCCGCCGCGTCCCTGACCGATCTCGGCGCGGTGCTCGCCCAGGTGCGCGAGGCGGGGCTGCCGGTCGAGTACGAGGTCACGGGCACCCCCATCGCGCTCGCGCCGGGTATCGAGCTGACCGCATTCCGTATCGTGCAGGAGGCGCTGACGAACACGCTCCGCCATGCCGACGCCGTGCATGCCTGGGTCACGGTCGCGTACGAACCGGGGTACGTGACGCTGTCGGTCGCCGATTCCGGCCCGAGGCGGCAGGCGCCGCCGGCTAGCTCCGGTTCCGGCTTCGGCCTGGCCGGCATCGCCGAACGGGTCGCGTCCTGCGGCGGCAGCCTCACGGTCGGGCCCAGCTCGGCAGCCGGCTTCGCCCTCTCCGCTCGGCTTCCCACCAGATGAATGGCCAGCGGTCGTCGTCGCCGACGACCAGGAACTGGTCCGGGCCGGGTTCAGCGTGATACTGAGCACCGCCGAGGGCATCACGGTGGTCGGCGAAGCCGCCAACTGGCGCGCAAGCCGTCGCGCTGGCGGCCGAGCTGCAAGCCAGACGTCGTGCTGATGGATGTCCGCATGCCGGAAATGGACGGGCTGGCGGCGACCCTGCTGATCACCGCCCAGCAGCCAGCACCAAAGGTCGTCATGCTGACGACGTTCGACCTCGACGACTACGTCTACGCGGCGCTGCGTGCGGGCGCGAGCGGCTTCCTGCTGAAGGACTCACCACGGGCCGACCTCATCGCCGCAGTCCGCGCGGCGGCGGCCGGGGACGCGCTGCTCGCCCCGTCGGTCACGCGCCGGCTGATCGAGGCCTTCGCCCGGCGGCCGCCGGAAACCACGCCCTCGCCGTCGCAGCTCGCGTCCGTCACTGCGCGGGAACGGGACGTGCTCATGCTGATCGCACGCGGCCGCAGCAACGCTGAGATCGCGACCGCTCTGTTTGTCAGCGAGGCCACGGTGAAGACTCATGTCGGCAGCCTGCTGGCCAAGCTTGGCCTGCGCGACCGAGTGCAGGCCGTCATACTCGCGTACGAGACGGGCCTCATCGTGCCCGGAGACCCGCCGGCCTAGCGCCGCGCGGCTTAGCGGACAGCGAGCGACTGCACGAAGCTGGCGATCTGCCGCAGCGTGCTGCACTCCCGGACCTGGTCGCACAGCGGTGCGTAGCGCGCCATCACGGAGTCGCCCTGATTCCAGTACCGGCGCGGCTCGGGGTTGAGCCAGTACAGCTTGCCGACGCGGTCGGCCACCTCGGCCAGCGAGCCGGTAGCCGGGTCCAGGTAGTTCGTGCGGGCATCGCCAACGACCATGACCACGGTCCGCCGGGAGAACTGCCTGCTGTAATCGCGGGCGAAGTCGCGCAGGACGTGACCGTAGTCGGAGCTGCCGGTCCAGCGCACGGCGCCGCGGGCCGCCTCGGCCTGGCTGAGCTGGCGCCCGGCGGATCGGGCCTCGCTGACCAGCTCCGTAATCTCCGACAGCCCGTCGACGAACGAGAACGCGCGCAGCCTGCTCAGGCGGCTGTCCAGCGCGATCAGCAGGTTGAGCGTGAATCGCGAGAACGTCGCGACCGAGCCGGACACGTCACACAGCACGACAATCTCGGGTTTCGGCGGCGGGGCCTGCTCGGTGCCGATCCGGAACGGCACGCCGCCAGTGCCCATCGCGAGATGCAGCGTGCGCCGGACGGACAGCCGCCGTTTCCGGAACTCCTGCTGGGCGAGGATCTTGCTGAGCTGGTGCGCGAGCGGACCGATCGAGGCCACCATGGCCTCCTGCTCGGCTGCCGACGCGGTCGCGATGTCCACGTCCTCGGCGAGCCGGACCCGCATCGTCTTGCTGACCGCGCGCGGACCGCGGTCCGCCACCAGCGCCCGCCGGATCGCCGCCTGCAGCTCTGCCCGGAACCTGTCGACCGCGCGGTCGGCGTCGGCCCGGCTGAGCCGGTCCCGGATCGCGTCGGCGCCCGAGCTCCAGCCGCCGCCAGCGCCGCCGCCACCACCCCCGTCGCCGTCGCCGGAGCCGTCGCCCGCGGCCAGCAGCGCGTCGCGGATAGCGTCGAGGTTCGCCGCGTCGCTCGCCGCGATCATGGCGAATACGCCAGCCACCGGAGCGCCCGGCTCTAGCGCTGCGTAGCGGCGGACGTACTCATCGGCAAGCTGCCGCAGGACGGCAGGGTCGCCGGACTCGATGGCCGCGCGGAGCGCGGCGGCTAGCTCGTCGTCGGACAGGCCTGCGAACGGCCCCGGCGCTGAAGTCGCCGTTCCCGCAAAATGAAGGTCGAAAAGCACGTTGAACGCCTCGACGTGCTCAGCCCGCTTCACCAGGGCACATTGCAGGGTCGACCGCACGACCTCGGTAACGGCCAGCGGGACCGACGCCAGCGCGCGAGCCGCGTCGAGGTGCTCGCCCACCGAGACCGGGACGCCGATCGTGCGCAGCTCGTCAACCAGGGCCGTGAGGGTACTTTCCGGCGTGGCTGGCATGTCGACCGTCAGCAAGTTCAGGCCAGGGACAGCTCGGCGAGCGCGAGGGTGATGTCGCGCTCGTACTTGAGCAGGACCGACAGCGTCCGCCTGGTCATCTCGTCAGTCACCTCCCCGGCGCCGAGCGCGAGCAGGGTCCGCGCCCAGTCGACGGTTTCGGAGATCGACGGGGGCTTCTTCAAGTCGGCGCCGCGCAGCACGGCGACCAGCGCCGCGATCTCGCTGGCCAGGTGATCGCCGAGCTCCGGGACGTGGAGCTGCACGATCTCCGCTTCGCGCTCCATGCTCGGGTAGCCCAGGTGCAGGTACAGGCAGCGCCGCTTGAGCGCCTCCGACAGGTCCCTGGTGTTGTTGGAGGTCAGGAAGACCTGCGGGACGTGCCGCGCGGTCACGGTGCCGAGCTCTGGGATGGAGACCTGGTACTCCGACAGCACCTCGAGCAGCAGCGCCTCGGCCTCCATGTCCAGCCGGTCCACCTCGTCGATGAGCAGCACGACGGGCTGCTCGGACCGGATCGCGGCCAGCAGCGGACGGCTGAGCAGGAAGTCCTCGCCGAAGATCCCGGCGGCGGTCAGGTTGTCGCCGCCGACGGCACCGCCGCGTTCCTGCAGTTGCAGCTGGAGCAGCTGGCGGCGGTAGTCCCACTCGTAGATGGCCTTGGACTCGTCCAGCCCCTCGTAGCACTGGAGCCGGATCAGCGGCTTGCCTGTCATCAAGGCCACGCTCTTGGCCAGCTGCGTCTTGCCGGTGCCGGCCGGCCCCTCGATCAGCACCGGCTTGCTCAGCGCCTTGGCCAGGTGCACGACCGTGCCGGTCGCCATGTCCGCCAGGTACCCGGCGCGGCGCAGCTGTTCCTGCACGTCGTCGATTGGGGTGAGAGTTTCCGCCATAGGGCTAATAATCGCGAAGACCAGTTCATCCGGCTAGACCCGGGTTACCGATCGGTACACTTTCGTCCGCCTCGGCCGCGCTCACCGGCCGGATCCGGCGGCTGGCCGCCGCGATGCAGGCAGCCGCCGGGCCGAGCGCGCCCGCGCCCGCCAGCAGCGCGATCCGCAAGGACGCGAGCGTGCCGATGGCACCGACGACCGGGCCGCCCAGGATCTGCCCGCCACTGTCGAACATGTCCTTAGCCGACAAGGCGGTCGCCCGGACCGACGGCTGAATGCGGCCTACCAGCCAGCCCGAGAGCAGCGGGTCCAGCACGGGGCGCAGTACCGAGACAACGAGGTAGGTGGCCACGACGACGGCGAACGCGTGGGCGGTGGCCATTCCGACGACCGCGGCGCCGATCGCCAGTGTCAGCACCAGCAGGGCGCCGACGACCGAGTCCGGCCCCAGCCGCTCGGTCCGACGCCTGGCCACCTCGGTTGCGCCAAGACCGAGCACGGCAGCCGCGCAGGCAAACAGGCTGAACCACATGGCAGGATGCAGCCCTGCGTTACGCGGGAAGCTGATGTCGCGCAGCAAGAACGCGCCCCAGAGCCGATCGAAGCTCTCGCTCCACATCCCCGCAAAGAAGGTCATGCCGAACAGCAGCACCAGGCCTGGCACCGCCACGACGGCGCGGTGGGTGGATCTGACCTGGCCCGCCAGCATGGCGCCCGCCTGCCTGACGACCTTGCCGAGTCCGGGCTCAGCTTCTGGCCGACGGAAATTGTTCTCGGGCATCACTACGGCGACGGCAGCCGCGAGCAGGCAGATCAGCGCGCCGCCGACGCGCAGCGGCAGCTCGAGCCCCGCCAGCGCGACGACCCCGGATAGCAGGCTGCCGGCCACGGTGGCGACCAGGCCGAGCTGGGTGGCGCGCAGGTAGACCCCGGTCATCCGGTCGTCGCCGACCTCTGCGGACAGCTCATCGGCGATCCAGGCGTCCTGGGCGCCGTTGTTCAGCGCCGCGCCGAGGCCGAGCAATGCCCAGGACGCCGCCAGGTTCCCAAATGACGGCGACAGGCTGGCCATAATCTGGGCAGCCCCGACGATGAAGAGTCCGGTGAGCACGCACAGCCGCCTGCTCACCAGGTCGGCGAGCACCCCGGTAGGCAGCTGGAACACGAAGTAGCTGAGTTCGAGCGACGTCCCGAGCAGCAGCAGCTGAAGCGGGTTGAGCCGCGCGGAGGTGACCCAGTAGACCGTGACGGTCGCGTAGCTGATGCCGAGCATGAAGCTCATGCCGCACTCGAGGATCAGGTACAGCCGATACGGGCTGACCTGGCGGCCGCGAAGTGGCATGCAGCCTCCCTGCAGTCTCGGCGAGGCTAGGCGACCCGGCAGCGACGGTCAACAGCTTTCCTCGGCCGCCGGGCCTAGCGGAACAGGCACTCACCCGTCTTTGTTAGACTGGCGAACTATAAGTGTGCCGTACCAAAGGAGCGACGAGTGGTCAAGTCAGCCGAGGTGGCTGCTGACATCGACGAGGACGTCACGATCAGCGCGCTGCTCACCGTGCTGCGGATGGCGCGCGTCCTGGAGCGGATCGATGCGGGCATCAGCCCGCAGCAGTACCGGATTCTCAAGCTCATCGGCCAGGGCGGCGAGCGCTCTGCCCGGCTAGCCGAGCGGCTCGCCGTAGCCAAGCCGACGCTGACCGCGACGGCTGACAGCCTCGTCGCGGCCGGGTTGGTCTGCCGCGAGGCCGAGCTAGGCGACCGTCGGGTCGTGCGGCTGCATCTGACTGAGGCTGGTCAGGCGGCTGTCGAACGAGCCGATGCTGCCTACGCGGAGTGGTTCGGCTCTCTGCTCGACCACACCGGGCGCCGCGACCAGATCGTGGCCGATCTACTCAAGCTCGATGAATCCATGACCGAGCGCCGGCTCGCCCGGCTCGCCAGCCGGCGCCGCGACCCGCAGCGCGGGCCAGCGGTGAAGCGGGGGATCACGACGCGGCGATCAGCCTCCGCACCGCAGCCGACGCTTGGCTCCGGCTACGGCGAGGGCTGGCTGCGGCGGCTGACGGCCTACTGCTGGCGGCATCAGCGCCTGACCCTGGTCGCATTCGGCGCCTCGCTAGTGGCCACGCTGGTGACGGCCGCCATACCGCTGATTCAGCGCCGGATCATCGACTACTCGATCGTCAAGCACACCGAGCCCGTCTGGCTGGGCGCGACCCTGCTGATCGTGGCCGGGCTGATTAGCTTCGGCGCTGTCTACCTGCGCCGCTATCGCGGCGGCCAGCTGTCCCTCGACGTGCAGCACGACCTGCGCACCGAGCTGTTCGGCTCGCTGACGAGGCTGGACGGCGCGCGGCAGGACCAGCTTCACACCGGCCAGATCGTCAGCAGGTCCATCTCCGACCTGAACATGATCCAGAGCCTGCTCAGCATGATGCCTATGCTGATCGGCAACGCGCTGCTGTTCGTGCTGTCGATCGCGATCATGTTCTGGCTGTCGCCGTTGCTAGCCCTGGTCTCGCTCGCGGTCGGCCCGGCACTGCTGGCCCTGTCCATCGCGTCCCGGCGCCGCCTGTTCCCGGCCAGCTGGGATGCCCAGCAGAAGGCTGGCGAGGTGGCCGGCGTCGTCGAAGGCGCTGTCACCGGCGTCCGCGTGGTCAAGGGCTTCGGCCAGGAGAGTCAGGAGATCGACCGGCTGGAAGGCATCAGCCGGGTGCTGTACGCGGCCAGGGTCCGCTCCGTCCGGCTGATGGCCAGGTTCAGCCCGGCGCTCGGCGCGATCCCGGCTCTCGGCCAGGTCGGCGTGCTGCTGCTCGGCGGCTGGCTCGCCATCAAGGGCAGCATCACCCTGGGCACATTCCTCGCCTTCGCGTCCTACCTCGCGCTGATGGTCAACCCGGTCCGCGCGCTCACCAACCTGATCACCATCGGCCAGGAGGCGCGCGCCAGCGTGATCCGGGTGTTCGAGGTCATCGACTCACGGCCGGTGCTGACCGAGAAGCCAGCCGCCGTGGTGCTGCCGCCGGGCAGCAACGACATCGAGCTGGACGACGTGCACTTCGGCTATGTGCCGTCCGAGCCGGTCCTGCGCGGCCTGTCGCTGCGGGTGCGGCCAGGCGAGACGCTGGCCGTCGTCGGCACCTCGGGGTCGGGCAAATCGACGATCTCACTCCTGCTGCCCCGGTTCTACGACGTGCGCTCGGGCGCAATCCGGGTCGGCGGGCACGACGTCCGCGACCTCACCCTGGACTCGCTGCGCGCGTCGATCGGGCTGGTGCTGGAGGAAAGCTTCCTGTTCTCCGACACGGTGCGCAGCAACATCGCCTACGGCCGCCCGGACGCGAGGGACGAGCAGATCGTGGCCGCGGCGCGCGCCGCCGAGGCCGAGGACTTTATTCTCGGCCTGCCCGACGGCTACGACACGGTGGTCGGCGAGCAGGGCCTGACCCTGTCCGGCGGCCAGCGCCAGCGGATCGCACTGGCCAGAGCGCTGATCACCGATCCGTCGATCCTGATCCTGGACGACGCCACCTCGGCGATCGACGCGCGGGTGGAAGCACAGATCCACGCCACCTTGCGCAGGGTGATGGCCGGGCGGACCACGCTGCTGATCGCGCACCGCATGTCGACGCTGGAGCTCGCTGACCAGATCGCCGTCCTCGACCAGGGCCGGCTCGTCGACCAGGGCACGCACGAGGAACTGACCGAGCGATGCGCCCAGTACAGGTTGCTGCTGGCTGGGCCGGGCGACGACGCTGAGGGGGTCGACGCCGGCGAGCTTGACTACTACCGGACTGAGGCCGACCAGCAGGCCGTCGCCTGCCGGGCAGCCCCGGCCGCCGGCGAGGTCACGCCCAGCCTGTGGCCCGCGCGGGCGCAGACTGCGCAGGCCAATGGCGCGGCATCGGCCAACGCGGCAGACCAGCAACTCGCCACCGCGGCAGCCGCCGGGATCGGCCGTGGCCACATATCCGGCGGCGCGGGCGGGGGCCGCGGCGGCGGCGCTGCCCAGCGGGGCGCGGCCCTGAGCGGCGGCGCGATGGGCGGCGGCTGGCTGGCCGGCGTTCCTGCCTCGCCCGAGCTTCTGGCCAAGGTGGAAGCGCTGCCGCCGGCGACCGAGACACCGGGCGTCGATCAGTCGTTCGCGCGGGCGCCCGATCCCCGCTTCACGCTGCGCAAGCTACTGCGTCCGTTCGCCATCGCCCTGTTCATCGGGCTGGCCCTGGATGCCCTAGACGCGGTCGCCAGCACCGCTATGCCGCTGCTCGTCCGCCAAGGCATCGACAACGGCGTCCAGCGCACGTGGCTGAGCTTCGGCGCCAGATTCCACACCATCCTGCTGGTCTCCGTCATCGGTCTTGGCATCGTGCTGGCCGACTGGGTGGTGAACTGGCAGCAGACCATCGTGGTCGGCCGCAACGGCGAGCGACTGCTCTACACGCTGCGGGTGAAGATCTTCTCCCATCTCCAGCGGCTCGGGCTGGACTTCTACGAGCGCGAGCTGACTGGCCGGATCATGACCCGCATGACGACGGATGTCGACGCGTTGTCCTCGTTCTTCCAGACGGGCCTGATCACGATGGTGAACTCCGTGCTCACGTTCGTCGTCGTGCTGATCCTGATGCTCGTCATCAACCTCCGGCTCGGGCTGATCCTGGCGCTGTTCTTGCCGGTGCTGATCGTGGCCACCATCATTTTCAGGTCCAAGTCCTCCAGGGCCTATACCGAGGCTAGGGAGCGGGTCAGCGCGGTCAACGCGGATCTGCAGGAGAACGTGGCCGGCCTGCGGGTGGCCCAGGCTTACCGGCGCGAGCAGGTGAATTCGGACAGGTTCGCCGGCCTGTCCGGCGCCTACCGGGTGTCGCGGCTGCGGGCACAGCGGATGATTGCCGTCTACTTCCCGTTCGTGCAGGCGCTGTCCACGATTGCCGGCGCGGTGGTCCTGTTCGCCGCCGCCAGCGAGGTCCACAGCGGAGCGCTCACCACCGGCGCGCTGATTGCCTACCTGCTCTGGGTGGACCAGCTGTTCTCTCCGATCCAGCAGATGTCGCAGGTGTTCGACGGCTATCAGCAGGCGAACGTCGGCCTGCAGCGGATCAAGGGTCTGCTGCAGACGCCGACCAGCACGCCGCCCGCGGTGCACCCGGTCCGGCCCGGCCGCCTGCGCGGCGGGATCGAACTGCACGACGTGCATTTCGGCTATGCGGGCCAGCGGCATGAGGCCATCGGCGGCGTGAGCCTGTCCATCGCGCCCGGCGAGACCGTCGCCCTGGTCGGGCAGACCGGTGCCGGCAAGTCCACGCTGGTCAAGCTCATCGCCCGGTTCTATGACGTCACCTCGGGCCAGGTGCTGGTCGACGGCACCGACGTGCGTGAGTACGACCTGCCGGCTTACCGGCAGCAGCTCGGCGTCGTGCCGCAGGAGCCTTACCTGTTCGCCGGGACGGTTCGCGACGCTATCGCCTACGGTCGGCCGGAGGCCACCGATGCGGAGGTGGAAGCCGCGGCGCGTGGCGTCGGGGCGATCGAGATGATCTCCCGGCTACCCGGCGGCTTCGGCCACGAGGTATCCGAGCGGGGCCGCAACCTGGCCGCCGGCCAGCGGCAGCTGATCGCGCTGGCCCGCGCGTACCTGGTGGACCCGGCAATCCTGCTGCTCGACGAGGCGACGGCAGCCCTGGACCTGGCCGCGGAGGCCGCGGTCAACCGGGCAACGGAGCAGCTAGTGGCGCGACGCACGACGCTGGTTGTCGCGCACCGGCTGACCACCGCGTCCAAGGCCGATCGGATCGTCGCCCTGGCCGACGGGCAGATCGCCGAAGTCGGGACACACGAGGAGCTGCTCGAGAGCGGCGGCGCCTATGCCGCCATGTGGGCCGCCTTCACCGGCGAGGCCGAGCTGGTGGCCTGACCGCCCCCAGGCTGCGGAGTGACGCGCGTCACGCTACGGAATCAGTCAATCTGGCTCTAGATCGGCGCTGATTCAGTGGCGGCTTGCGCGGGAACGCGATCGGACAGCTGCTCGCGCAGCCGGTTCCGCCCCCTGTGCAGGCGCGACGTCACAGTCCCGATAGGCACGCCAATGATCTCGGCGACGTCGTAGTAGGAGTAGCCCTCAATGTCCGCCAGGTAGATGGTCGCCTTGAAGCAGTCCGGCAGCCCGTCGAGCGCCTGCCGGAATTCAGAGTTGGCAAACTGTCGGAGCACCTCGTCCTCGGCTGACGGCGTGTGGGCCACCGCACCGCCGATGGCGCGCACCGCGCCGGGGGGGTGTGCGACCTCGAGTTCCGAGCTGAGGACGTGCGCAGGCTCCCGGTGCCTTTTCCGGCAGGCGTTCACGAACGCGTTGGCCATGATGCGATGCAGCCACGCCCGGGCGTTCGAGCCGGGCGTGAAGCCGCGCAGGCCGACGTACGCGCGGGTCAGCGTTTCCTGGACGAGGTCTTCGGCGTCGCTGAAGTTGCCTGTCATCTTCATAGCCGAGGGATACAGCTGGCGCCTGCAGCACTCGACTTCGCGCTCGAACAGGAGATGATCCGCAGAAAGGTGATCGTCGTGGACGTAGGCCGCAGTTGGCATGAGCGCTGTCGCCTCCTTTTCACCGCGGGACTTCAAGCAGTCAATTCGCTACTCGGGGTAATGTCCAAACCCTCAGAAGGGCCCATAGCCACCAGCCCCTGCGGATTCCGCAACCGCACCCGTGCGGTTCGCGCACGCACGTCATGCGTAGCGCACGCGTTGAGTGCCACTGCTCGCGCCCGACTGCTGGCCTTGCGCGGCGCAAGCGAACTTGTCAGGCGGCCTTGGCAGCGTTTCGCCAGGCAGCCAGCGCCGCCTGAACGTCCGCCGTGTCGACGCCGACGTGCGTGAGCATCCGGATCCGCCCGCCGATCATGGTGACGAGCACTCCCTCGGCCGCGAGTCGCTCGCGCCACTGCGTCGCGTCGCGCCCGGTGCCGGATACATCGACGAACACGATGTTGGTCTCGATCAGGTCGGGGTCGAGGCTGCCCGGCAGCAGCTCGGCGATGCCCTCCGCCAGAGTCCGGGCGTTTTCGTGGTCCTCAGGCAGCCGCTTCGGCCCTTCCTCCAGCGCGATCAGCCCTGCGGCCGCCATGATTCCAGCCTGCCGCCATGCCCCGCCGAAGAGTATCTTCAGCCTCCGCGCCTCCCGGATGAACTCCAGGTCGCCCGCCAGGATCGAGCCGATCGGCGCTCCCAGACCCTTGGACAGGCAGAACATCAGCGACGTGACGGCGCTGGCGTACGCAGCGACTGGCACTTCTGCGACCGCGCAGGCATTGAAGATTCGCGCACCGTCCAGGTAGAGCGGCACGCCTGCATCAGCGCAGACGGCGGCTATGTCGTGGACGCCGGTGACGCTCAGGACCGAGCCACCGCCAACCTGGTGGGTGTTCTCGATCGTCACCAGGTCCACGATCGACACGTCGTAGGGGTCGGGTACGAGCGCCGCCGCCACCTGCTCGCCGAGCAGCAGGCCGCGCTCTGGTGCGGTCAGGTAGCGGAACGCGATCCCGGACAACACGGCGGCCGAGCTGACCTCGGTCCGCCCGGCGTGCGCCTTGGCCTCGCACACCGCGAAGTGTCCCGACCGGACGTAGGCGTGCATCGCGACCTGATTGCACATGGTCCCCGTCGGCAAGTAGATCGCCGCATCCTTGCCGGTCAGCTCGGCGGCGCGATCCTGGAGCCGGTTGACCGTCGGGTCGTCGCCGTACCAGTCATCCCCGACCTCGGCCGCGGCCATCGCCTGCCGCATTCGCTCCGACGGCTTGCTGACGGTATCGGAGCGAAGATCAATGCGGGCATCCATGTGCCGCAGGATACGGGACGCGGCTGGCGCTGAGCGGCACCGGCCGGCGCCGCCCGCCCGCCCCCGGCCAGGCGCTGCCCGCCCGGCCGGGTTAGGTCGCCCGGCCGGTACTCGCCATCGCCGGGTCCACGGAATGGCCGACAATCGCCGCGCCCACTGCGACGGCCCCGGCCCGCGCCGGGCCGCTCAGCTGGTCGGCGCGCAGAGTCCGAATGTCACGCGGGATCAGCGCGAACACCGAGACGACCAGGATCAAGGCGGCCGCCCCGTACTGGGTCGCCGACACCCCGACCCAGGCAGCGATCGGCCCGGCGACCACGGCGCCGATCGGCATCGCCATGACCGAGCCGAGCGCGTCGTAGGAGGACACGCGCGCCAGCTTCTCGGCCGGAATGTTGCGGGCCAGCGCGACGGTCCACTGCACCATCATGACCTCGAGCGTGATGCCGAGCACGAACGAAGCCGCGCAGATCACCGGCAGCGGCCATAGCATCGCCAGCGCCAGCGGCGAGATGGCGATGCTGGCACCGATGAGCACGACCAGCAGCATCGGCCGGCGCGGGCTGAATCGCAGGGACATCACTCCGCCGACGATGAGGCCGAGCGACTCGGCGCCGGTGATCGTGCCCCAGGCGGCCGGCCCGCCCAGATGGGCGCGCGCCACGACCGGCCCGAGCACGCTGAAGGAGCCATACCAGGACGCGAGCACCACCGAAAACTGGGCCACGATAACCCAGAGCCACGTATGCGAGCGGAACTCCGACCAGCCATCCCGAAGTTCCCGCAGCATGCTCGTCTGATGCATCCGCTCATGAGCGGTGACGCGGAGCGCGAGCATCAGCGGGACGGTGCCAAGCAGCCCGGTCCCGCACATCGTCAGCGCCCAGCCAGGCCCGTTCTTGCCGATCGCCGCGATGCAGAACCCCGCCAGCACCGCGCCGCCCATCTGTCCGCCGTTCTGGGCTAGCCGCGACACGGCGCTGGCCTCCTGCAGCTGGTCGGCGGGCACTAGCCGCGGCAGCAGCGCCGAGGACGCGGGATAGAACACCGCCATGCCAGTGCCAGTCAGGCACTCCAGCGCGATCATCTGCCACAACGGCGGACGGCCCGTCAGCACGAGGATCCCGAACGTGCCCTCGCCGATCGCCATCATCACGTTGGCGGCGATGATCACTTTCTGCGGCGCGATCCGGTCCGCGATGACGCCGCCCACCAGCAGGAAGATCAAGGACGGCGCGATCTGCGCGGCGAGCACGTAGGAAAGCTTGGCGGTCGAGCCGTGCGTCTGGTTCAGCACGGCGAACGAGACGCCGACCATCGAAAACGCGAACGACAACGGCGCCAGCAGCCGGTCGGCAAGCAGCAGCCTGAAGTCCCGGATACCGAGCACCGGCAGTCGGCGGGTGGCCGGGGCGAGGCGACGCCGCAGCGCACGCGCGAGCATGACAAACGTCCGATCTTGAGCAGGGGCCGGTTTATCGATTCTACCGGGCGGCCTGATCCAGGGAAAACGTTTTACTGTCGGCGCCGTCGCGTACGCCCTTGGGGCCGCCGCCAGGTTGACTCGCCGCCATGGCCCCGGCATGATCGCTGGAGCCGGGCTGCCTTCCGCACGCCGCCGCGCCCGAGCTTTCCGGAATATTGGGTGGTACTGGCGGGTTCGCGACGTGGGCGGACTCGTAAGACGCGGGCAGGGCGGGCGAGAGGAGCTGATGGTCAGTTGAGCATCCTGGGTACGAGGGTCCTGCGGACAGAGGATCCGAAATTCCTGACCACCGGCGGCGTCTACACCGAGGACGTGGTTGACGACCGGCTGGAGGGCGCGTACCACGTATTCTTCGTCCGGTCACCCGTCGCGCACGCGCGCATCAGGAGCATCGACGTCAGCCCGGCGCTCGCAGCACCCGGCGTCATCGCCGCCTACACCGGGGCCGACCTGGCTGAGCTGCCGATCATTCCGCCGTCGGCGGCGGGGCTGATGAACGTCGAGATGACTCAGCGACTGCTGGCCATCGACAAGGTCCGGTTCGTCGGCGAGCCTGTCGCCGTCGTCGTCACCGAGCACCCTTACCAGGGCGAGGACGCGGTCGAGCTCGTCGAGGTCGACTACGACCCGCTGCCCGCCGTGCTGGGCTTCGAGCCGGACGACAGCTCGCTGCTATTCGAGGCGGCAGGCACGAACGTGGCCGGCAACTGGGGTGAGGCGTCCGCGCTGAAGCCGGACCTGTTCGACGGCTGCGAGGTCGTCGTCACTCACACGATCATCAACCAGCGGGTCGCACCCGCTCCGATGGAGACCCGAGCCGCGGCGGCAGTCTGGGGCGACGATGGACGGCTGACCGCGTGGGTGCCTAATCAGGGCGCCCAGGGCACCCGCGATTCGCTGGTGACCCTGCTCGGCCTGGAAGCCGGCCAGGTCCGCGTCATCACGCCGGATGTCGGCGGCGCGTTCGGCGCCAAATTCGGCGCCGACCCCGAGCACGCGGTGGTGGCCTGGGTGTCGCGGCAGCTCGGGCGGCCAGCCAGGTGGACCGAGACCAGGTACGAGAACCTGATAGCGATGACCCACGGCCGCGCCCAGCAGCACACGATCACGATCGGCGGCAGCCGAGACGGTGATGTGCAGGCATACCGGCTGGTGATCGTCCAGGATGCGGGCGCCTACCCGAAGATCGGCGCGATCCTGCCCTTCCTCACCATCTTGATGACAACGGGGCCGTACGACATCCCCAAGGCCGAGGCAATCGCCAAGGTTGTCGTCACCAACACCACGCCGATCGGCGCTTACCGCGGCGCCGGCCGGCCGGAGGCGACGGCAGCGCTCGAGCGAGCCATGGACCTGTTCGCCACCGAGATCGGCGTGGATCCGGCCGACGTGCGTCGCAAGAACCTGCTCCCCCCGTTTACTGAGCCCCACCGGACCGCGTTCGGGGCGCTGTATGACTCTGGCGACTACGTCACGGCCCTCGACAAGGCGCTCGCCGCGGCCGGTTACGCCGACCTGCGCAAGGAGCAGGCCAGGCGGCGAGCTAGCGATGATGTCCGCCAGCTCGGCATCGGGGTCGCCAGCTACGTTGAGATAACCGGTATGGGCGACGGGGAAGAGTCTCCACCTGAGGAGAACGCCACCGTAGAGGTGCATCCCGACGGGACCGCGACGATCCTGACCGGCACGTCCCCGCACGGCCAGGGTCACGCCACGGCCTGGGCGATGCTCGCCAGCGAAGAGCTTGGCATCCCGGTCGAGAACATCACGCTGCAGTGGGGCGACACCGACCTGATCCCCGTGGGCGGTGGCACCGGCGGGTCGCGCAGCCTTCAGCACGGCGGTGCCGCCGTACAGCAGGCGTCGAAGGAACTCATCGAGATGGCGCGGCTGCGGGCCGCTGCCCAGCTTGAGGCAAATGCCGCTGACCTGGTCTTCGACAAGAGCCGCAGTGCGTTCGCGGTCGCCGGTGACCCTGAGGCCGCTGTCCCGCTCACCCAGCTGGCGGAGAACGAGCGGCTGCTCATCAGGACGGTCTTCACTGCGCCCGGCGCCACGTTCCCATTCGGCACCCACGTGGCCGTGGTAGAGGTCGACACCGAGACAGGCAAGCCAACGCTGACCAGAGTCATCACGGTGGACGACGCAGGCCGCGTGCTTAACCCCCTGCTGGCCGAGGGACAGCGGCACGGCGGCATCGCCCAGGGCGCCGCGCAGGCGTTCCTGGAGGAGGTCGTCTACGACGCGGACGGCAATCCGCTCACGACGAGCTTGGCCGACTACCCGTTCCTGTCCGCCACCGAGGTGCCGAGCTTCGAGCTGGCGGACATGGCGACGCCGACCACCTATAACCCGCTGGGCGCTAAGGGCATCGGCGAGGCCGGGACGATCGGCGCGACCCCCGCCGTGCAGAACGCGATCATCGACGCCGTGTCGCATCTCGGCGTCCGCCACATTGACATGCCTGCCTCCTCCCGCCGGGTCTGGCAGGCCATACAGCAGGCGGCCACCACTGAGCCCGGATCGGAGCACTAATGACGCGCATCGAGCTGACCGTCAACGGCGAGAAGCGATCCGATGAGGTCGAGCCGCGGCTGCTGCTCGTGCACTACCTGCGCGAGGTACTCGGACTGCGGGCGGCCAACGTCGGCTGTGACACGACCTCGTGCGGCGCGTGCACGGTGCTGCTCGACGGCAAGTCCGTCAAATCCTGCACGGTGCTCGCCGTGCAGGCCGCCGGTCACGACGTCGTCACGACCGAAGGCCTCGCGCCAGACGGCGAGCTGCACCCGGTGCAGGCGGCGTTCCGGCAGAACCACGGCCTCCAGTGCGGATTCTGCACGCCCGGCATGGTGATGGCCACCGTGGGTCTGCTCGCCGAGAACCCGCATCCGACCGAGGAGGAGGCCAGGGAAGCGCTCGAAGGCAACCTCTGCCGCTGCACCGGCTACCACAACATCATCCAGTCAGTACTCGCCGCTGCCGATGCTACCGAGGTGAGCGCATGATCCCCGCACAGTTCGAGTACGTCGCCGCCGAGTCCGCTGCGCAGGCGATCAGCCTGCTGACCGAGCACGGCGACGACGCCAAGCTGCTGGCCGGCGGTCACTCGCTGCTGCCGATGATGAAACTGCGGCTCGCCACACCCGAGTTGCTCATCGACATCGGCGGCCTGTCCGACCTGGCTGGCGTAAGCACCGACGGAGCGGACCTGGTGATCGGCGCGACGACGAGGCATGCCGACCTGGCCGCCTCCGAGCTCGCCCGCGCTGAGGCGCCGCTGCTGGCCTACGCCGCAGCCCAGGTCGGGGACCCGCAGATCCGCCATCGCGGCACGATCGGCGGCTCGCTGTCGCACGCGGACCCGGCCGCTGACCTGCCCATGGCGCTCGTCGCGCTCGGCGGGTCGGTGGTGCTCCAGGGTCCGAGCGGGACGCGCACAGTCGCGGCGGACGACTTCTTCGAGGGCTACTTCGAGACGACGATGCAGCCAGACGAACTGCTGATCGCGGTCCGCGTGCCGCGCCGTCCGGGCGTGCCGTGGGGCTACCAGAAGTTTGTCCGGCGCGCCAACGACTGGGCGATCGTCGGGGTCGCCGCCGTCGACGGCCGGATCGCGCTGGCCAATATGGGGCCGAGGCCGCTGCGCGCCATCGCGGCGGAGCAGGCGCTGGCCGCCGGGGCGACCGCCGCCGAGGCGGCCGTGTACGCCGCCGAAGGCACCTCGCCGGGCGAGGACATGCACGCCGACCGTGAGTACCGTCGTCACCTGGCCCAGGTCCTGACCAGACGGGCCCTGGAGCACGGGACAGGCTGACGGCTGGCAATAGACCAGTCATAACCGGCCGGATCGCGGGTAGCCAGAAGATATGAGCTCAGCTAAGCCAGCCGATAACCAGCCTGACTCTAACGGCCAGCTGCTCCCCGAGCGTGTCGCCGAGCTGGCAGGCAAGCTCAGCGAGACCGAGGACGAGTCGCGCCGCAGGCGGCTCGCGCGGCAGATCCCTGCGCTGGCCAGCCGGAGCAGTCAGGCGACCCGGCGCGGCTTCCTGTCTGGCCGGGACACGGCCTGGCACGGCCTGCGGTCTGGCACTGGCGCGGCGGCCCGGCGCGTCCGGCCCGCCGGGGCTGTGGCGCAGCGCGGCGCGCAGGCGGGTGGCTCGGCTGCCTGGCGCGGCCTGCGCCTGACCGGTCAGTGGCTGGCCGCCCAGGTACTGGAGATGGCGCCCAAGGTGCCGATCCGCAGCCTCGCGACGCTCCAGGCGCAGCATCCTGGCCTCGACACCGAGCAGCTGGCTGACTCCCTCATCGCCGGTGCATCTCGCGCGTCCGCTGGCGTGGGTGCGGCGGTTGGCGCAGCGGCGGCCGTTCCCTTCATCCCGACGGTCCCCGTCGAGCTCGGCGTCGAGACGCTGGCGCTGGTTGCCATCGAGCTCAAGCTGATCGCCGAGCTGCACGAGGTATACGGGATGCCGGCGCCCGGCACGGGTCCACAGCGCATGATCGCCTACGTGGGGTCCTGGGCGGACCGCCGTGGCGTGCGGATCACCACCAGCGGCCTCGCCCTCGCGGTCGGCTCGCCGCTGCGCCGGAGGCTCGAGCGGCGGCTGCTGGCCACGGCGGGCCGGAGCGCGCTGGCGCTGGCGCCGCTCTTCACGGGCGCCGTCGCTGGCGCTCTCATCGACCATCGCGAGACGCGGCGGCTTGGCCACCTCGTGCGCGACGATCTGCGCAAGCGCGCGGTCGCCAGCTAGGGCTGTGTCGTCTACAGCTGGGCGAGCTCCTCGGCCAGGTCGTCCAGCCCCAGCGACCCCAGCGACAGCGCCGCCATATGCCAGGCCTTCAGGTCGAAGCTGCTGCCCCGTGCGGCCCTGGCCGCCTCGCGCCCGGCGAGCCACGCCCGTTCCCCCAGCTTGTAGCTGATTGCCTGCCCCGGCGCGCTGAGGTAGCGAACGATCTCGCTCGCCAGGAAGTCGCGATCCCGTCCGCTGTGCGAAACGAAGAACTCCAGCGCCAGCTCCGGCGTCCACCGCTGCCCGGCGCCCGGCGCCCAGTCGGCCGCGACCGGCAGTTGCAGGTGCATGCCGATGTCGACGATGACCCGGATAGCCCGCATCAGCTGGGCGTCCAGATAGCCCATGCGCGCGCCCGGCTGCTCCAGGAAGCCGAGCTCGTCCATCAGGCGCTCGGCGTACAGCGCCCAGCCCTCTCCGCAGGCGCTCACGAAGCCAACGGCCGTCTGGTATTGCGACAGCTGCGCGGCCAGGTACTGCCACTGGGCGAGCTGCAGGTGATGGCCGGGGACCCCCTCGTGATACCAGGTACTGATGAGCCCCCACATCGGGAAGGAAGTCTTGCCGAGCGTCGGCAGCCAGGTCCGCCCTGGCCGCGAGAAGTCCTGCGTCGGCAGGGTGTAGTAGGGCGCGGCGGCGCTACCCGGCGGCGCGATCCTGGCCTCGACCACCTTGATCGGATCCGCCAGGTCGAAATGCGTCCCGGCCAGGCTGCTCATCGCGTCATCCATCAGCTGCTGCAGCCGGTCCCTGACTGCGTCGACGCCGTCGATCACCTCACTGTGAGAGTCGAGGTAATGCATGGCCTCCGCCGGTGTCGCACCCGGCAGAATCTGCTCCGCCTCGGTCCGCATCTCGGCGAGGATCTGCCGGTACTGCGCCCAGCCCCAGTCGTAGGTCTCGGCAAGATCCAGATTCGCCCCGTTCCAGCGCTTGGCGCCGGCCCGATAGCGCTCCTCACCAACTCCGTCGGGCGTCCCCGCCGCCATGGGCAGGTAGTCCGACAGCAGCCAGTCGCGCAGCGCCGCGATGGCCACGTCCGCGGCAGCGCTGGAAGTATCCAGGTCTGACCGCAGCCCGGCAGACCCGCTAGCCGGTGCGCCAGCGGCGAAGTCGGCGAACCATCCGAGACCCTGCGCTGTCTGCCGCCACGCGGCGAATTGCGCCGCGATCGTTTCGACCTGCCGCGGGGCTGCGTGCAGGCCGCGGCGGGCACCTTCGGTGAGCGACGCTCGATATTCGGCCAGTGCGGTGGGCACCCGGCCGAGCCGCCGGGCGATCACGGCCCAGTCGTCCGCTGTCGCGGTCGGCATCATCAGGAACGTGCCGCGGACCTCTTGCGGCGGTCCGAAGATGTTCGACATTGCCCGCAGGTTCTCGCCGGTCGCGCCGATGGCTAGCTCGGTCTCTAGTCGCTCTCGCAGCAGCCGTGCGCACCTCCTCTCGTCATCATCCGCGAATCCGCCGGGGCTGGCTTCGGCCTCAACTTCGGCCAGCCTGGCGAGGATCTCGCGCCGCAACTCGTCCTTGGCCTCCAGGCCGGCAGGCGACAGGTCGGGCAGCTCGTCCTGGCCTATCGGCAGCCCGAGATCCGTCGCGACCAGCGGATCGAGCTCGGCAAGCTGCCGCACGAAGCCATCCGCGACATCGCGAACGGGACGAGGGGAAGCATTAGACGGCGCAGAAGTCTCTGTCATGCAGGACATTCTGCCCGCAACCCCGCTCAAGCCAGGCAACACCTGGCCGCTAAGGTCGACGGGTGACTAACCGCAAGGTTCTGGTAACGGGGTCGTCTCGCGGTATCGGCCGGGCCGTCGCGCAGGCGTTCGCCCGAGGCGGTGACACCGTCGCCATCCATCACCGCGATTCACCGGACCTCGCGACCGAGGTACTGACCAGCCTGCCCGGCAACGGGCACATCGTCGTCCAGGGCGACATCGCCGACGCGGACGCAGTCCGGAGCCTGGTGGACTCCGCCGCCTCCCAGCTCGGCGGCCTCGACGTGCTGGTGAACAACGCGGCCAGCTACGGCCGGGAGCCCTATCCGGTCGCTGACATCTCCTATGCGGCCTGGCAGGAGGCCTGGCACGACGCGATCGGGCTCAACCTGATCGGAGCGGCCAACGTGACCTGGTGTGCCGTCCAGCACATGATTGCGGGCGGCGGCGGCACCATCGTCAACGTCTCGTCGCGGGGAGCGTTCCGGGGCGAGCCTGGTCAGCCGGCCTACGGTGCCAGTAAGGCCGGCCTGAACGCACTCGGCCAGTCACTAGCTGTGGCGCTCGCCCCGCACAACATCACGGTGGCTGCCGTGGCGCCTGGCTTCGTGGCGACGGACATGGCGGCGGCGCACCTGCAGGGCGCCAGCGGCGACGCCATCCGCGCGCAGAGCCCGTTCGGGCGCGTCGCGCGGCCGGACGAGATCGCAGCGGCCGTTGTGTATCTCGCCTCGCCCGAAGCCGCCTGGGCCAGCGGCGCGATACTCGACCTCAACGGGGCTTCCTACCTGCGGACCTGAGGCCATGAAGACGACGACGTTCGAGGTGCACACCGGGCGCACGCCCGCCGTGCAGGACATCACCCGCCAGTGCCAGCGGTTCGCACGCGAAGCCGCTAACAGTGGTGACGGACTGCTGCACGTATTCGTGCCGCACGCGACCGCCGGCATCGCGATCCTCGAGCTCGGCGCGGGCAGCGACGAAGACCTGCTGTCCGCCCTAGCCGAGCTGCTGCCCGCCGACGACCGCTGGCGGCACGCGCACGGCTCGCGCGGTCACGGCCGCTCGCACGTACTGCCCGCGCTGATCCCGCCGTACGCGACGATCCCGGTCATCGGCGGCCGGCTGGCCCTCGGTACCTGGCAGTCGGTCGCCATCGTCGACCTCAATGTCGACAACCCGGACCGCGAGGTCAGGCTGTCCCTGCTGACCTGACGCGCGCTGCAACTGGCAGCCGCGACAGCGGCCATCAATGGCACGCTCAGCTTCGCGACGCCAGCACCTATACCACTAATGTCGTGTATTATCCCTGGCTAGCCTGACCGATGGTCGGCCGACGCTCCAGAGCGTCAGATGACGGCTGAGAGGTCGACCGGTGGCACGCGTGGGATTTGGGCGACGCATTGTTCGGCTGGCTGGCATAGCGATGGCTGGCCTGCTCATCCTGGCGCTGGGGCCAGTGTCGCGGTCGGTAGCTCTGACGGCCAATGCGCCGTCAATGGTCGAGCACTGGGGATATTTTTTCGGCGGCTCAGGTGGAAACGACGAAGAACTGTTGCCGGTCGCCATACCCGTGCCGGGGACTGTCGCCGAGGTCGGCAGCTCGAACTCGACCGAGTACGCGCTGCTGACCAACGGGAGCGTGTACGCGTGGGGCCAGGGCACTTACGGCGAGCTCGGAGACGGCGGCACAGTGAACTCGTTCACCACGCCGGTGCAGGTCCGCTTCCCGGCCGGAGTGAAGATCGCGTCTATCCCTCGCGATGCCATGCCGTACAACACGGCGCTGGCCGTTGACACCACCGGGCGGGTCTGGGGCTGGGGCGAAAACTACGGCGGCGAACTGTGCCTGGGGAACACCAAGACCTACAAAACCCCGGTCAAGCTCCCGTTCTCCAAGGTGACCGCCCTGGCCGGGGCCAGTAACCACGCGATTTACGACGCCGGCGGCGTCGTGGATGCCTGCGGGCAGAACGTCAAGGGCGACCTGGGCGACGGCAGCTGGGCGAGTACCACCAAGCCGAAGCGAGTGGCAAAGCTCGACGGCGCGCAGGTCACCACCCTGGTGGCCTCGTTCGCCAACTCCGGGGCGCTGCTGTCAACCGGCCAGTACTTCGACTGGGGTTACGACTTTGACGGCCAGCTCGGCGACGGGTTCACCGCCCGCGCCTCCGACGTCCCGGTCCTGGTGCACCTCCCGCGCCGGGTGATCCAGGTCGCCGAAGGCGGGTCCACCTGGGGCAACGGGCAGACGCTGGTGATGGTGGGCAACGGCGCGCTCTGGGCCTGGGGCGCCAACTTCCATGGGCAGCTAGGCAACGGCACGATCGGCAGGCAGGCGTCCCCGATCAGGTTTTACCCGCCCGCCGGAGTTACCTACAAGACCCTGGCCACCGGATCGGCCACCTCGTACGCGGTCTCGGTGACCGGGCAGGTCTACGCGTGGGGCGTCAACTTCGACGGCCAGGTTGGCGACGGAACCACGAATGACACCCGGACCCCAGTCCCGGTCGCCTCCGGCGCCACCATGATCTCCTCAACGGCGAACAACGTGGTCATTAGCGGCTGAGTTCAGATTGGTATTTCGGTCCTCTTTCTAAATTGATTATTGTGTGGTATTGTATAAACAATATCAATGGTATTGCTGGTATCTTCTGCGCGTGACCTCAGATCATTCTCGCGCGAATATCACCACCATCGACTGGCCGTACCACGACATGGATACACCGCTGACCGGTGTCCTGTGCCGTGATGAGGCTCTACCTGGCGCACGACCGGGTCTCCTGCTTGTCCACGGGGGCGCCGGCCTCGATGATCACGCCCGGGGGCAGGCCAGGCGTTACGCCGCACTCGGGTACATCGTTCTCGCCTGCGACATGCTTGGCGATGGCGTGGCCGGCGACAGGAACCGCGTTATCGACTGCCTGATGACTTTGCGGGACGACCCACTGCTGATGGCGCGCAGGGCGCGGGCAGGACTGGCCGAGCTGTCGCGCTTCGCCGGCACCGACGGCCGGGTCGCCGCGATCGGCTTCTGCTTCGGCGGGATGGTAGCCCTCGCGCTCGCCCGATCCGGGGAGCCTATGGCCGGCGCGGTGAGCATCCACGGCAGCCTGGCCACCAGCATGCGAGCAGAGCCTGGCGCTGTCACGGCCCGCCTGCTGGTCTGCCACGGCGCCCTGGACCCGCACGTGCCGCTGAGCGACGTGACCGGATTCGCCGAGGAAATGAACGCCGCCGGAGCGGATTGGCAGCTGATCATGTACGGCGGCGCGCTACACGGCTTTACCCACTCCGACGCGACAGCTGGCGCCGTCCCCGGAGTTGCCTACGACCCCGCGGCTGACAGCCGCTCCTTCTCAGCAACCTGCGGCTTCCTCGCCGACATCTTCGCAGCTGACCCGCGCGACCAGGCCGTCCCAGGACGATCGGACTAGCGCGCCGGCATCAGGCTAAGGCCCGCCAGAGTTGGCGACGACTGAGGTGATCTTGCAAGTTATCCCTCGACGGGCCTCCTCCACTACAGTGCGGCAATGGCCGTGGCCTCGTTCATCGTCGCTATCTCGGCGCTCGTCATCTCGGTTGCGACGGCGCTGTACGTCCGCCGGCAGGCAGCCGTGGCAGCGCCCGCGCGGAGAGCGCCGCTTGCCACTGGCTCGATGCCCATGGTTCTAGGGATGAAGCTGGCAGCGGCGGAGTCAGTGATCAGGTCGGCGATCGCTGATCCGCAATTCCTTGTTCGACAGGTGCCGAACGCTACTACGCCTCCAGGAGTCGTAATTAGCCAGTCGCCAGCCGCTGGAAGCCAGGTAGAACCCGGCAGCGCAATTCAACTGGCAGTTGCCAGTTAGCTACCGTGTGAACCATTCCCGGCGCGCCGGCCGACCTTCCGAGATCCGTCTCACTGGGCTGCACCGCACACGCTAACCTGTCGGCCCGTGGCGGAAAATGTGCGAATCCGTGAGAACAGGCCAGCCGATCGGCACCCGATCATGGCCCCCGCGCCTGCTACGCAGCGCTTGGCTACCTCGAGGAAGACGTCAGACTCACGAAAAAGATCCGGACCGGAACGGGGTAGTCAATGCCAATCGATCACAGGCAGCTCGGTGTTGATCTGTTCAACGGCACCTGGACGCTCATGGAGCAGTCCGACCGGACGCCAGATGACGATGCCCTCATGATCCACATGGCGCACGCGTCGGCGGTGACATCACCGACGAGGAAGACCGGGATCTGCTGCTCACCGACCTCGCCACGATCGGGGTCTGAGCACCCCACAGACAAAACTGACTACTGCCCGGATGACGCCGACTGGAGCGGCTCGCCCACGATCCGGCTGGCTAGGTCGACTGCGAGCTCGCCCACGTCAGTCAGCAGGACCGCGTAGGCATCCGCCCGGTCAGAGTCCAGCGCGCCGCGCGCCGCAACTACCGTGCGCCGCGCCACGGACTCCGCTTCGGCGCGCCGCTCCGCGATGTACCTGGCACCTTGCGCCGTGGCTTGCTGACGCACTACTGCGGCCTCGTGCCGCGCCTCGGCCCGCAGCGCCTGGCACTGCTCGAGCAGCTGCGCGGCCTCGGCTTCCACGTCCGCCGCACGCAGCAGCGTCCCGTCGATGGCGTCAGCGCGAGCGTCCAAGGCCCGGCTGAGCCGCGGCCGCAGCCTCCTGACATAGCCGAACACGCCAAGGAAGACAATGGCGCCGAATGGCACCTCGTAGGGGTTCGGGATCATCGGATTGATCCGCGACCAATGGATCCAGAGCTGCAGGAGGTGCGACACATACTGAAGCTACAGTCGTTCGCGAGCCAGGGAAAGCGTCGGCCTAGCCCGTTCCCTCATTGGTCGTGGGCTGGTCCGTCCCGCAGTATTTGCACTTGGTAGCCGCCGCCGGCAGATCGGCGGACAGGCAGGCCGGGCAGGTCTTGACCGGCGGCGGGTCGCCGAAAACAGCGACGCCGCGCCGCGCCGAGATCACCTTGTACGGCACGACGATCACGAAGTAGACGACCGCGATGAAGATCACGAAGTAAATCACCGCGGAGATGAACGACCCGATATTCAGGAACGTGGTCTTGTTGCCCGCAGCGCCGAGCTGCCAGCCGAGGCCGATTGAGTTGCTCCCTTCGGCCCGCGCGATGATCGGATCGATGACGTTCGTGGTGAACGCGCCGATCAGCGTGCTGAATGCCAGCGCGACGATCAGCCCGACGGCGACGACGATGACGTCGCCTCGTAACAAAAAGTTCTTGAAGCCCCGCATGCTGTGTCCGTTCGTCATTCCGGCGTTAGCCGCCACTGCATCACAAACCGCACGCCAGGCGCAATGGCATCTGTCTGTGGCATGATCCGGTCAGGAACCGGCGGCGAAGGAGACATGATGGACGTCCGTGAGGCCCTGTACACGACCCGGGCGATGCGCCGAGTCAAGCCGGACCCCATCCCGGCCGACGTCCAGGCCCGCATCCTGGACGCGGCCATCCGGGCACCTAGCGGCGGCAATGCGCAAAGCTGGCGGTTCCTGCTCGTCGACGATCCGAACGTCAAAGCCAGGCTGGCCCCGCTGTACCGCGACTCGATCGCCAGGCTCTGGGAGACGGCCTACCGCGAGCGGCTAGCGCAGGCACGAGCCAGGCCCGAGGACCCGGAGAGCGCCGCGCTGCTGCGCGTGCAGTCGTCGGCCCAGCACCTAGCCGATCACTTTGAGTCGGTGCCGCTGTACCTCATCGCTTTCGCCCGCGGCGACACCAGCGGCGGATCCATCTTCCCGGCCGTCTGGAGCGCTCAGCTGGCCGCGCGGGCCGAGGGCGTGGGCAGCGCCATCACCTCCGTGCTCGGCTTCTTCCACGGCGAAGAGGCCATGCAGATACTCGGCGTGCCGCCCGGCAAGGGCTGGACGATGGCCTGCTGCGTGTCGTTCGGCTATCCGACCGGTCGCTGGGGCGTCGCGGTCCGGCGACCGGTGCACGACGTCGCCTACCGCAATGCCTGGGGAGCCGACGTCGGTTTTGAGATCAGCGAGCCGCTCTGGTCCCCGAGCGCTGCCGCAAGCGGCTAGGCGGCACCCGGACCAGCAGTGCACCGGGCTGGACTCTCACGGTCAGCGACCGGCCCGGAGCAATCATCTCGCCGTCCACCTGGCGCGGCAGATCGGCATCCGCGCAGATCTCGATCGACCTGGCCCGGTACCGCTCAAGCTGAAGGTCGTCGCGGCGGCTCCGGATCAGCACGCGGTATCCGACGTTTGCCCAGCCGAGCGGGCCAGCCGGGGCGAGGACGAGGACATCAAGGAGCCCGTCGTCCAGCCGCGCCCCCGGCATGATCAGGAAGCCGCCAGGCAGCGCACCAGAATTCCCCACCGTCACCGACCGCGCCTGCCGGATCATGGGCTCCCCGCCGTCGAGCCGGACCGTGAACGCGGCTGGCCTGCCCAGCAGCTGACTGGCGGCCGCCGCTGCGTAGGCCAGCCAGCCGGCCAGCCGCTTCGCCGTGTCCGGGGTCGCGCCAACGACGGCGGCATCGAGCCCGATGCCCGCCATGGCGGCGAACGTCATCCCGTCGGCGAGCGCCAGGTCAATCTGGCGGTCGCGGCCGCCGAACGCGACCCGCAGGGCAGCGTCCGGGCGCAGCGGCACGCCGAGCGCGTTCGCTGTCAGGTTCGCCGAGCCGGACGGGACGATCGCCAGCGGCACGCCGGTCCCGGCCAGTACCTCGGCGCATGCCCGGACCGTGCCATCGCCGCCGGCCACGATGACCAGGTCGGCGCCGGCCGCCAGCGCATGCCTAGTCAGGCCCGATCCGGCCTCAGCCGGCGTGGTCGACAACACCAGCGGCGCCCGCCAGCCACTCGCTACCGTTGCCCGCTCGCAGGCGCGGCACAAGCGCCGCACGTCAGCAACGCGCGCCGCGTTGACCACCAGCGCCGGTCGCCGGGCCTCACCCACCACAACTTCTTCCTCGGTCGATATGCAGAGTTTGTCAGGCTAGCCTTGCAGGCCGGTCCAACAACTCCCGGAGGAGGCCGCCATGCAGATCTCTGCGTTCCACGCATTGAGCGCGTCTCCGGCCGACCTGGATGCCTGCTTCCGGCTCCACCAGGCGGCCGCGGCCATCGATCGCCCGGCCGAGCCAGCGCCCGTCCGCTCGGCCTGCGTCGCCCGCCTCACCAGGGCGCCGGCGCCTGGCTGGCGTTACCTCGACTGGCTCGCCCGCAGCACCACCTCCGGCGAGCTGACGGGTATCGCAAGCCTGATGCTGCTCGGCGACCAGCCGTCCGACTTCGCCGCCATCGACCTCACGGTGCACCCCCGTTGTCGCCGTCGTGGCATTGGCAGCGCGCTGCTGACCAAACTGGCTGGGGCGGCCTCAGGTCGGTGCAGCCTGCTGATCCAGGGTCTGACCGAGGGATCCCCCGGCCAGGCCTGGGCCGCCGCCCACGGCTTCACAGTGGCGCAGCGCACCGTCGTCCTGACCATCGACATGACCAGCGTCGACCGGGCGCGCTGGTGCGTGCCCGCCCCATCCGGCTACCGATTGGTGCACTGGACCGGCAGCGCGCCAGATGATCTATTGAGGTCCTACGCGGCCGCGCGCAACGCGATCGCCGAGGCGCCGCACGGCAAGATGAGCTTTACCGAGCCGGAGTGGACGCCGCTGCGAGTCCGCGCCGCGGAGGCGGCCGCGCGCAGCCGCAGCTGCGAGCTGTGGGTCATCGCCGCCGTGCACGAGCAGTCAGCGCAGGTCGTCGGCCTGACCTACCTCGAGGTTGACCAGCACAGCCCGGAGCTGGCCGTGCAGCAAGACACCGCCGTGCTGCGCGCCCATCGTGGCCACGGGATTGGCGCCTGGATGAAGGCCGCCAACCTCCAGCAACTCGCGGCCAGGCGGCCACAGGTCAGGCAGGTGCGCACCAGCAACGCGGCGGACAACGAGCACATGCTCCGGGTGAACCGTCAGGTCGGCCTCGTCGTGCAGATGGCGACCGAGAACAGGCAAGCGTCCGTGACCGACCTGGCGACCCGGCTAGGCCAGCCTGATCAGGCCCGGTTAGCCCAGGATGGCGGCCAGGAGCTGCTGCGCCTCGGCCTGGATCCGGGCCAGGTGCCCCGGCCCGCGGAAGGACTCGGCGTACAGCTTGTACACGTCCTCGGTACCGGACGGCCGGGCGGCGAACCAGCCTGACTCGGTGACGACCTTGATCCCGCCGAGCGGCTCGCCATTGCCGGGCGCCGTGGTCAGCCTGGCCAGGATCGGCTCCCCCGCGAGTTCGGCCGCGCTGAACTGCTCCGGCGACAGCCTGGCGAGCACCGCTTTTTGCTCCCGCGTCGCCGGGGCGTCGATCCGCGCGTAGGACGGATCGCCTAGCCGTTCGGCGATCGACCGGTACAGCTCGCTCGGCGTGCTGCCCGTCACCGCGATGATCTCCGCGGCGAGCAGGTCGAGGATGATCCCGTCCTTGTCCGTGGTCCACACCCGGCCGTCCCGGCGGAGGAACGACGCGCCCGCGCTCTCCTCGCCGCCGAACGCGATGCTGCCGTCCAGCAGGCCCGGCACGAACCACTTGAACCCGACCGGCACCTCGGTCAGCGGGCGACCGCAGTCATCCGCGACCCGGTCGATGATCGAGGAGCTGACCATTGTCTTGCCGACCGCTGCCGCGGCCGGCCAGTCGTCGCGGTGCCGGTAGAGATAGTCGATGCCGGCCGCGAGGTAGTGGTTGGGGTTCATCAGCCCGGCGTCCGGGGTCACGATGCCATGCCGGTCGGCGTCGGTGTCGTTGCCGGTCGCGACGGCGAAATCGGAGCGGCGGGCGATCAGCGACGCCATCGCGTTCGGCGATGAGCAATCCATCCGGATCCGGCCGTCCCAGTCCAGCGTCATGAACCGGAACGTCTTGTCGACGACCGGGTTCACCACGGTCAGCTCGAGCTCGTACCGCTCGCCGATCTCGCCCCAGTACGCGACGCTCGCGCCGCCGAGCGGGTCAGCGCCGATCCGCACGCTGGCGGCCCGGATCGCCGCCATGTCGATGACCAGCGGAAGCGCGGCGACGTACTCGCCGAGGAAGTCGAAGCGGCCGGCCGCCACCCGGGCCCGTGCGAGCGGTACCCGGTGCACCTCCCGCAGGCCGCCCGCCAGCAGCGCGTTCGCGCGGTCCTGGATGGCCGCGGTGATCTGGGCGCCAGCCGGGCCACCATCAGGCGGGTTGTACTTGAAGCCGCCGTCTTCTGGCGGGTTGTGTGACGGCGTGACAACGATGCCGTCGGCGAGGCCGGCCTGCGGCCCTCGTTAAAGGCCAGGATCGCGCGGGACAACGCAGGCGTCGGGGTGTAGCCATCCCGGCTGTCGATCAGGATCTCGGCGCCGTTGGCGACGAGGACCTCGAGCGCGGTGTCCATCGCCGGCTCTGACAGCGCATGCGTGTCCCGGCCCAGGAAGATCGGCCCGGTGATCCCGGCCGCGGCTCGCTGCTCGCAGATCGCCTGCGTCGTCGCCGCGATGTGGTCCTCGTTGAACGACAGCCGAAGCGAGCTGCCCCGGTGGCCCGAGGTGCCGAAGGCAACCTGCTGCGACGGCTCGGCCGGATCCGGGTGCTCGGTGTAGTACGCGGTCACCAGCGTGCCGACGTCCACCAGGTCGGCCTCGGTCGCCGGCTGACCCGCCCTGTCGTTCACTGAACCGCGGCCTTCTCCTGGACTGGCATGACATCCGGCAGTTCCAGTGCCCGCTCCGACAGCTCGTAACCCGCCCGCCGGGCCAGGTCGGCGTAGACCGCCGCGCAGTCTGCCCGCACGACCGGCTCCAGCTCCGCGTACCGCGCGGCGACGGGCACAGGAGATCCGGTCAGCGGCGGTTCGGCGTAGTCGAAGTAGTACTTCAGCTTGGCCTCGGTGCCCGACGCCCTGACCACGATCCGGTAGTGCTCGCTGATCAGCTCCAGGACGTCACGCGACGCCCGCTCCCCCTCGGTCAGTGGTCCGTCAGTGCCGTCGACCAGGAAATCGTGCCGCACCAGCACCGGCTCACTGCCGAGCTTCGCCAGCGGCTCGGACCGAAGCGATCGCATCACGGACTTGATCTTCTCCGCGCCGTCGGCGCCGAGCAGGACCAGCGACCGGCCGAGCTCGATGTGCACGCCGACGGCCTCGAACACCTGCATGAGGTAGTCCCACAGCGTCCGGCCGCGGCTGCGCATGAGCACGTGCAGGTGCGCCACGATGTACCCGCCGGAGGCCGCGTCCTTGTCCCGCAGGCTGGTCGTGGTGAGGTAGCCGTGACTTTCCTCCGAGGCCAGCACGAGCTCGGCCGTCCCCGACGCAGCCGAGGCGGCCATCGAGTCCAGCAGCTGCCCGATGAACTTGAACCCGATCATGAGGTCGTCGGTCAGCTCGATACCCGCGCCCAGCGCGGCAATGGCGCGCAGTACCCGGCTGGTCGCCACCGTGGTAATCACCGGCCCCGACAGGCGCGGCCCGTCCGGATCGGCCACGAGGAAGTAAGCGATGATGGCGCCGATCTGGTTGCCGGTCAGGTGCTGCCAGGTCCCGTCGGCCAGCTTCACCTCAACGCCCAGCCGGTCCGCGTCCGGGTCGGTCGACAGGACGAGCTCGGCGCCGACCGTGGCGGCGAACTCGATCGCCGGGTCGGTCACGCCGGGGATCTCCGGGTTCGGCGACCGGAGCGGGATCGCCGCGAACGACCCGTCCGGGTACTGGTCGCGCGGCACGTGCACCTGGTATCCGGTCTCCGTCAGCGTCTCGCCGACATTGGCAAGGCCGGTGCCGCACAGCGGCGTGTACACGATGGGGACATCGGACCGGACTAGCTCGGACGACGCGCAGATCGCCGCGGACCTGTCCGCGTACATGCCGATGTACGCGCGGTGCACCTCGGCGGGCATCTCCGCGGCAGCGCCGGTGTAGCGGGCGATCAGGCGCTCGATCTCCGGATCAAGCTGGACCTGCTCGACCGACCGGGACAAGGTCGCGTCGTCGGGCGGGCAGTACTGGCCGCCCGTCGGGGTGTAGACCTTGAACCCGTTGTCGTCGGGGTGGTTGTGGGACGCCGACACGTTCAGCCCGCCGGCCGCCCCGAGCTCGCGGATCGCGAAGGACAGCTCCGGGGTCGGCATGTAGGCGTCGTGATCCTTCGGCGCCGTCAGGTACGTCTCGAACCCGTACACGGCGTAGATCTGGCAGGCCAGCAGGGCCAGGCTGCGCGAGCTGGTGCCGAGCAGCGACCAGTCGTCGCCCATGAACGTGTGCGCCTGGTTGATGTCGGTGAAGACCCTGGTGTCGTTCGCGACGACGACCGTCCCGCCCGACGCGCGGGTGTTTGCTGTGCCGCTGCCCGCTGCGCGCAGGAACTCGCAGTGCCCGGCCACGGTCAGCGCCAGCGTGCGCGGGTTGATCCGGTTGGGGCCGATGCCGACCCGGCCGCGGCGGCCACCCGTCCCGAACGGGATGTCACACCGGAACGAGTCCACGATCAGCCCCAGCGGCGCAAGCTCGGCGAACCGCCCGAGCTCAGCCACGTTGACGAAGGGCTGCTCTGCCGACAGCCAGCGGTCCAGGACCGCCGCGGCGGCCGCACCGCCGTTCGGCTGCTCGGCTACTTCGGCGAGTCGCTTGCTGAAATCCGGGCCGGTCATCATTCTCCGCTGCTTCGTTGCTGACAGGACGACTAGCGAACAACCATATGCGGGAACGGGGCCGTCTTTGCTGGCAGCCCCGCAGCCAGCTAGCGCCTAATATCCGGGCACCGACGGCCACCGTACGCCGAGGATGGTCGAGTCCTCCTCCGCTTCAGAGGAATGGCCGACCCCGGCGAACACCACGTAGGCACCCGGCCGATCGAGGACCACGCCGCGGCTTGGCAGGACGACCCGGAACCGGCCGCTGACCAGGAAGATTGCCGCGGTACGCGACTCGCCGGTCACCCACTGCGCGCGCTTGTCGCCGCGGCGATGCTCGGCCCACTTGATCTCGACCTCGCCGGACTGCCGCGGGTCACCAGCCGGCATGAAGTGGCCAAGTACCCAGCCGCGGTGCGCGGGCGCGTCGTCGCCCGCGTATCCGGTGTAGATCCGCTCGGCCATGGCCGGTGAGGCTAGCAGGCCCGGCGCCCTGCCCCGGCGCCGGATCGGCTAGCTTTGTGCTGGTGAGAGCTGACCTGATCACCTCCGGCGAGAAGGTCTACTTCGCCGAGCACGGGGAGACCAAGGCCGACCTGGCCGACCATTACCTGCGGGTGGCTGAGCCGCTCATGCGGACGATGGGCGGGCGGCCGGTGCTGCTACAGCGCTTCCCCGAGGGGGCAGGCGGCCCGTCGTTCTTCCAGAAGCGGGTGCCGAAAAGCAGGCCCTCCTGGCTGCAGACGACCGTGGTCGCCACGCCGAACGGCACTACGTCCGAGGCCCTCGTCGTGGCCGATATTGATCACGTCCTGTGGGCGGTGAATCTCGGCTGCCTGGGCTTCCACGTCTGGCCGAGCCTGGCCAGCGACCCGGACCACACCGATGAGCTGCGCATCGACCTCGATCCGACGCCGGGGGTGAATTTCGGCCACATCCAGCAGGCGGCCGCCGAGCTGCGAACGCTGCTGGCCGAGGCTGGCGTGACCGGCTACCCCAAGACGACGGGTAACCGCGGCCTGCACATCTACATCAGGCTCGAGCCGCGCTGGGACTCCTACCAGGTGCGCAGCGCGGCCGTGGCGATCGCGCGGGAACTGGAGCGCAGGCGGCCGGACCTGATCACCGCGGCCTGGTGGAAGGAAGAGCGCGGCCAGCGCGTGTTCGTCGACTTCAACCAGAACGCGCCCCACAAGACGGTGTTCGGCGCCTGGTCCGTCCGGGCCCGGCCGGGTGCCCAGGTATCGACGCCACTCCACTGGGACGAGATCGACGAGATCCATCCAGATCAGTTCACGATCTCGTCACTGCCAGCCCGGCTTGACGCCATCGGCGATCCCTGGCTCGCGATGAATGCGGACCCGCAGACGCTGACCCCGTTCCTGGAAATGTCGGAACGCGACACCGCGGCGGGGCTTCTCGACGCGCCGTGGCCGCCGGTCTACCCCAAGCAGCCCGGCGAGCCGCCACGGGTGGCGCCGAGCCGCGCCAAGAAAACCTGAGCCGAGGGTACGGGCAGTGACCTCAGTACCATCGACCCCGCTGCCGTCGCGCCGCCTAGCCCCCGCGCTGCCGCAGCGAATCTCGGGCCGCGGCTCGCCGGTCCCGGCATGGGTCATGGCTGTGCTGGGCTTCCTGTCCGTCGCCGGTGCCGTCGGGCTGGCCGTTGCCGCGGCTACGAGGCACCAGATCGACTTCGACGTCTACCGGATGGGGGCTGGCCATGTGCTCGGGCAAGGCCTCTACGACGTACGCCTGCCGCGCGCGCAGATGGGCGGCACGCTGGGCTTGCACTTCACCTACCCGCCGTTCGCCGCGCTGGCTTTCTGGCCGTTCACGCTGGTGCCGGTCAGCGCCGGTCAGCTCGGCTGGTCGCTGCTCAACCTCCTGGCGCTGGTAGCACTGGCCGCGACGAGCATCCGGGCGCTGCGGCCCGCTTGGTCATATCAGCAGATCCTGGGTCTGGCGGCCACCGTCCTGCTCCCCGCCCTGCTGCTCAACCCGGACCTGGTGACGCTGGACTACGGGCAGGTCAACTACTTCATCGTGCTGCTGACCCTGGTCGACCTCACCTGCGTGATCGGCGTGCGCTCGCTTCATCTCCCCCGTGGTGTCCTGGTCGGGGTCGCGGCTGCGGTGAAGCTCACGCCGCTCATTTTCATCCCGTTCCTGCTGCTGACCCGCCAGTTCCGGGCTGCAGGCACGGCGCTGGCCACGTTCCTGGCGTGTTCGCTGGGGGCCCTCGCCGTAGCGCCGCACTCGTCGTGGCGCTACTGGTCAACCGAGGTATTCGACGCCAGGCGGTCCGGCAACCTGCTGTACATCAGCGACCAGAATCTGCACAGTGCGCTGCAGCGGATGCTCGGCGGACCGCCATCGCGGGTCCTGCTCGGAGCGCTCACGCTGCTGTTCGCGGGTGCCGGGCTCGCGGCCGCCGGGTGGGCGTATCGGGTGTCATCGCCGATGCTCGGGATCCTCCTGTGCGCGGCCACCGGACTGATCATCTCGCCGATCTCGTGGTCACACCACTACGTGTGGATCGTGCCTATCCTCGGCTGGCTGGTGCTGGGTCCGGACCGGCCGCGCGGTGGCTGGTGCTGGGCGCTGGGCCTGGCCGTTCTGTTCTGGGCGGCGCCGATCTGGTGGGTGCCCGACCAGCAGCACGGGTACGGCGGAGCACTGGTTTTGCTGGCCGGCAACTCGTTCTTCCTTGCCGTCGTGGCTTTCCTCATATTCGCGGCAGGGCTGCTCTGGGCTCGTGCCCGTGGCGGCGCGCCAGCTCGGGCCGGAAACGACGCCTAGCCCTGCCCGCCGCACCTCCCTGGCTGGCCCTAGCCCCCGCCGCCCATCGGACCCCCTTCGGTGCCTGTCCATTTCTTGAAGTCCCGCAGGGTCGTGCGCGCGACGACCTTACTTTCCCGTATTTCGATGCGGCGCTCGCGGCGTCGATTACGCCACCGGCGGAGAGCTAACAACAGCATCGCCCGGCCTCCTTGCGCTGCAGATCAACCTTGCTCTGCGGGCAACGCTACGCCGCTGGCGCGCCGCGATCTAGCGTCTGACGTATCCGCAGAATGTCAGTGGTAATCGATACTATGTACGAGTCAAGAGGCATCAGGGAGGAGGTGATCGTACACATGAACGATACGTGGGAGCTGCCCGCTGACGACTCGATGATCAGCGAGACCGACATGGCGACCTGGTACTTCGACGGTCCGGACGAGACCGGCGACGCCCAGCACGGCGCGTGGCGACGCGGCCTCCCCGATGACATCCGCGCCGATTACCTGTCCAGGCCCTCAGCCGGACCGGTGGAGTCCGAGCCGGCTGGCTTCGCCCACCACGATGCCGGGTCGGCATCCGGCGGCATTGGCTTCAGCGCAGGCGGCGCACATGACAGCCTGCCACCGGGTCCGGATCTGGCCTGGTTCGCTGCCGCGACCCACCAAGATCGCGCCGAGCTTGGCGAGTCCGCGCTCATCGGCGTGCTGTGCGCCTGGCAGCGGCTCACTTCCTGGGCTCAGGCCGGCCAGGCGGCCACGCTGATGACCCTGGCCCGCCGCCGCGAGACCCAGGCCCGTGAACTGGACAGGCCAAGCCTGGCCGAGCACGTCAGCGACGAGGTAGCCGCCGCACTGCGCCTGACCGGCCGATCGGCCAATCAGCTTCTGTTCACAGCTGGCGGACTGGACCGCCTTCCCGACGTCTTTGGCTCGCTGCAGCGCGGCGAGATCGACTGGGCGAAGGGCTGCCTGTTCGTCGACCAGGTCACCGGACTGTCCGACGACGATGCTCGGGAGATCGCGGCGGCGCTGGTTGGCCGCGCCGGTGGCATGACCACCGGCCAGCTCCGCGCCGCGTTGACCCAGGCTGTACTGGCTCACGATCCGCAGGCCGCGGAGCAGCGCAGGAAGGCCGCTCGCGCCGACAGCGGCGTCCACACCTGGACCGAGACATCTGGCAACGCCGCCCTGGCTGGCCGCGAGCTGGCGACTACCGACGTGATCCACGCCAGTGTCCGGCTGACCGCGTTCGCCCGGTGGCTGCGCAAGAACGGCGCGACCGGGACGATGGACCAGCTTCGCGCCGCCGTGTACATCGCGCTGCTCACCGGGCGCTCAGTGCAGTCGCTGCTCCCCCACCACCCAGACCCGGCTGCCCCCGTGACTCGCCCAGAGCCCGGGACCCATGATCAGACCGCGGCCGCCGCGGCAAACGCCACTCCGGCAAACGCCGCCCCAGCAAACGCCGCCCCCGGTGACGCACCTCCGGCAGAACTTGGCCAGGAAGGCACTGGCCCGGCAAGCACCTCCGCGTCGCCCTCCGCCACCAGCGCGGCCTGGCCGCCCATCAACGGCGCGCTCTCGGCCGCCGCTCTGGCGGGCGCTGCAGGCGCCGGCTGGCCGCAGCTGACCGGCACGATCAACCTCACGATGCCGATGTCGACCTGGCTCGGGATCACCCGCAATCCCGGCGAGGTCGCGAGCCTTGGCCCGGTGGACGCTGAGACCTGCCGCGAGCTCGCCGCCAGCATGGACCCGGCGAGCCGCTGGTGCCTCACGCTGACCGACACCTCTGGCCAGGCGGTCGCGCACGCTTGCGCCCCGGCCGCCCCGCCACGGCCGACGGAACCTCCTCCCCCACCACCACGGCCGGGACCAGCGAACGGCCCGCCGCCCGCCGCAGGCCCACCGGCTGATGGCCCGCTGGGCCGTGGTCCGCTGGGCTGTGGTCCGCTGGGCCGTGGTCCGCTGGGCGATCCGAGCAGCCTCGCGTGGGTGGGTGGTCTCGCGACGCGCCTCCAGTACTTCGAGACCGCTCCCTGCAGTCACGCTCGGCAGTCCGCGGGCTACAAGCCGTCGCGGTCCCTGCGGCATCTGATCGAGATCCGCCAGCGCCGATGCGCGTTTGTTGGCTGCCGCCGCGCCGCGGTCCGCTGCGACCTGGACCACACAGTGCCGTACGACAAGGGCGGCCGCACCTGCGAGTGCGATCTGGCGCCTGTCTGCCGGCGCCACCATCGGGCCAAGCAAGCGGCGCGCTGGCACCTGAGCCAAGATGAGCCGGGCCGGATGACCTGGCGGCTGCCCAGCGGCCGCGTCTACGAGACAGTCGGCGACCCCTACTGACCCGCCTGGTCCCGGCCCGGGCTGGGTTCTAGACGCCGCGGTCAGTGCCGCTGATGCGCTGCGCGTCCACTATTGCGTTGCCGGGCGAACGTTCCTGGTCCTGATACAGACGATGATCGGCCGCCTTGGCCTTGTGGCGACGCCATAGCTTCCTGATGAATCCGAGCATCACATCTCGTCTCCGAAATGGACGAACCAAGTGCGCTCCGCGAGACGCTCGAACCGTGTGACGGCCGGTCGGCCGACAAAGTTCGCGCCAGAGATCTGGTCCTGTCACCCTGGTGCCTCCAAAAGCTCGTCACTGCCACCCGCAGCCTCATACTCGGAGCTAGGAGGCGTTCACCCGCGAGGTGGCCCATGGATGACCCGAACGACCCGTATAGCCCGGAGTAACTTGTCATGGAACTGGCGCTTCGGCGGGCCGAAGTGGCGGCCGTTCAGCGGCCGATACCTGCGCGGGCCGCGCGTTCCACCGCCGCCGGGGCCGCCGCGGAAGCCGAGTAAGGCCGAGCGCGAACAGGAAATGCGCGCCGAAGCGCGAGCAGAGCGGCTGCACCTGGCTGGCCTGACCAACGCCGGGGTGATCATCATGAGCGTGGTCCTCGGCGCGGTGGTGGTCATGTTGGTGCTGGTGCTAGTCAGCCATCACTAAGGGCACGAGTTCGAAATCAACTGACCTCGTGTGACCTAAGCCCTCCCACGGACGTTAAATGTCTGGCGGGCAGTCAGGACGGCACGAGCAGGAAATGCAAGCCTGTCTGGCGTCGTTCTCCGAACTCTCACTCGCAGGCCTCCCTGAATTTGCCGTCGGCGCCGTACCGTTCTCGGCTATGTCATTGATTCGCTGGCCTTGGCCTGTCGGTTCGCGAGGGTCAGATGCCGAGGTTGTCGGCGGGTTCCACCGCACGATGCTCGCGTTCGGCGCGGCCGACGCGGCCGTCGACGGGATGCTGCTCGTCGCGGCGCCTGCCGGGGGCGGCCGCCGGCAACGACCCGACGCTGGCAACGGTGATTCTCGGCCCGACGTCCGGGAGCAATACCACGACGACGACGACCTGGAGCATGACCGCTGGTGGTGCTCGGGCAGGAGCAGGCCGGCGTGACACGCCCTACGTGGTGACAGGCGTGCTATACGACCGTCCCGGTCAGGAATAGCGAGATGTCTGAAGGCATGAACTGGCGCATCTCATCGATTGCCGCCGCAGCCGTCGGCATAGCGGCGTGTTCGCTAGCTGGCTGTGCGGTCAGTAGTGCGGCGGCCCCGGCGGCGAGAGTAGTAAACCAGGCAGCCACCCGCACAGAAGCGTCACATCACCAAAGAAAGCTGCCGAGCTCGGCCCCAGCGCCGGCCAAGAACACCCCGCCACCACTGGCTGTCACCTGGGCACAGCCAGCCGCCATCACGGCACAGCCAGCCGTCCCCTCGGCACAACCCGCCGTCACCTTGCCACCACCAGCTGTCACAACGGCTCAACCGGCCCTCATCACGGCACCACCGGCCTCCCCGACGGCACAGCCAGCCGTCACCACGGCACCAACGGCCGTCACCATGGCGCCACCAGTCGTCGCCACGCCACCACCGGCCGTTGGCTCGGGGCCAGCGCTGCCTGGCGGCGTCAGCGGCACGTTCGTGAGCGAAGAAACGGGCGCTCAGCTATTTGCCGATCCGTCGTGGCAGAGGTCGAGCGACGGGCAGGTCGCGCCCTCGTCCTCGTGCACCATGTGGTCGCCCGCGACGATGACGGTGGACGGAACCTATCTGGACATGTTCACGCCGGGCTCGCCGTCATGGGACTGCGCGGCCATCGAGTCGGACGCCGCCATGACGCCCGGCCACATCTGGCAGCTCAGCGAGTACATTCCGGCGCTGGGTAACGGCGACATTGCGGACTACCCCTCATGGTGGCTGAACGACAACGGCTGGTCGTCAGAGATAGACATGGCCGAAGCGAACGACTGGGGTGGCAACACGGCACCGCAGGGCGCGATGTGCCTCGACATTCACATGAATCAGGGCACCGTCAACACGACCCCGAACTGCGTGACCGAGCCTGCCGGATGGCACACCTACACGCTGGTCTGGGCCGCTAACGGCAACGTCACGATGTACTACGACGGCATCAAGGTCGGCCCTATTGGCGTCGCTGGCTCGACGGCCACCGACATGCACATGATTATCTGGAACAACAACAACGGCGGGGTTGACTCCACGCTCAAGCTGGCCTACCTGGCTGAGTGGAACCTCTAAACCTCAACCTTTCGTGTCGCTACTGGCTCAAGTGCGTCGTTAAGCTCCTCGGGCTCGAGAGCTTCGTAGCGACACCCAGCGGTACGCCCATCTCGCGCCCGACCCGCACAGCCGCGTGCCAGGCCAAGCGGGCCGCGCGCTGGCACCTGAGCCAAGATCGGCCCGGCGCATGACCTGGCGTCTCTCCCACGACCGCAGGTACGTGCCAGCGGGCGAGGCGCACCCGATTTGACGGCCGGCCTGATTCCTCGGTCTCAGATCAGTTAGACGATATAAGTGCTATGTGCCTTTCGTACGATTCCGCGAGGGTAGCTTGTAGGTAGAGGGGTGTGGAGCTGCCGGGCCCCCGGAGCGCTGACCCTTAGGAGCACCCAATGACCAGCCACGCACCCCGCGCCCCCGCCGCTGACCCCGACCAACTAGTCAGCCAGCCAGCTCATACCGTGGTTGCCGCCTGTGGCGGGTCAGTCACCACCTCGCGCGAGCCGTTGGGCGACTTGGCCGAGGCGACCAATAACCAGCACGGATCCGCTACGGACGCGAGGGCCACCGTCACCGCTACCCGCCGCCCAAGGGCAACCGCGGCCAAGGTCGCGAGGCCGCCGGCCGCGGCCCAGTTCGCCAAGGTGAGCATGGCGATCCGAATACCGGAGATGGCGAAGTGGATCGCCGCTCGCCCGAGCTTCACCTTCGCGGAGGCCGCAGCGGCGAGCGCTCCGTCACCGTGCAGCCTGACCGTGATGGCTACCACTCTCCCGGACGCCAGGCTCGCCTCGGCGCTAGCCGAACTGGGCTACCTGGTGACGGCCGGCGGGAAGAACGGTTACACCGTCACCGCCATCATGGCCCTGGCCTAGCCGACGCCAACGTCAGCCCGAGCTGCCAAGATCCCTGCGGGCTCTACAGAGCGGCGGCAGCCGCGAAACTAGCCGATCATGCGGGTTGACGCCGTCTCGGCCGCCCGGCAGCGTGGATTGTGTCTCTGCCGGTGCTTGACCGGAGCGGCGGCGGGTCGCCGAGCGGCGCGGGAGGCAGCTATGGAGCATGTGCGGTTCAACCTGATCACCGCGGATCCGGCACGGCTCAGTGAGTCGATCACGTTCATCGAGTCTGAAGTCCGGCCGCAGGTCGACAGCCAGCCAGGCAGCCTGGGCACGTCCTTGTACACCGACCCTGCACACGGCCTGGCAATACTGGAATCGTTCTGGGCGTCGGACAACGCGATGGCGGCGAGTGAGCACGCTGTCTCGCCTCAGCGCCGCGAGGCTGTCCGACGGGCGGCCGGAACAGTCTCCGTGGAGCGTTACCAGGTCCCCGTCTTCGAGCTAGAAGCACCGCTGAGCACCGGGGCCGGTCTCCGGCTGACACGAATGGACATCGAGCCGTCGAGAATCGACGACGCGATCGAGGCCTACGGTGACACCGCGGTTCCATGGCTGGCCGATAACGCCGGGTTCTGCAGCGCGTTGCTGCTGGTAGATGAGCGCACGGGCCACGCGATCAGCGAGACCGTCTGGCAGAACGTGGAGGCGCTGGCCGCGAGCAGGAGCGTCGCCGCGGCAATCCGGGTGGAGACCGTCGAGGCGACCGACTGCGTGGTCCGAGCGGTCGAGGAGTACGGTCTGGTGGCCACGTCCGCGCGCAGAGCGTGACCGGCATTCCACATTTCGGCTCGACCCCGCGCCGGGCTGCCGCTGGTAACTTGAAGCGGTAGCCCGCACCGACGCGAAGAGGAGACCGGGATGGATGGAACGCTCGCAGCCGCCGACCTTGAACTGCTGCGAAAGGACTTTTCGGCTAACCCGACCTACCGGCTCGCCCAGAACGCCGTAACCCGGGTCTCCGTCGACGACGTCACGATCAACCGCGAGATCGTCAACAGCATCGACCACTCGCTCTCGACTCACCTGGACGACTGGAAGGTCACCAACCAGGAGCACAGCGGGCGGTGCTGGCTGTTCGCCGGGCTGAATCTCCTGCGCGTCGGCGTGATGCGCAAGACGGGGCTGAAGGATTTCGAGTTCTCCCAGAACCACGCGATGTTCTGGGACAAGATCGAGCGCGCCAACTACTTCCTCGAGGCCATCATCGAGACAGCCGATCGGGATGTCGACGATCGGACAGTGGCGTACCTGCTGGAGTCGGTGGCGAACGACGGCGGCCAGTGGAACATGTTCGCCGCCATCGTCGCCAAGCACGGGCTGGTCCCCAAGGGCTTCATGCCGGAGACGCAGAGCTCGGCTAACACGGGGCGGATGAATTCCGTGCTGCGTTACCTGTTGCGCCAGGGAGCCAGGTCGGTTCGGGCCGCCATGGAGGCCGATGGGCTCGAGGCCGCGCGCTCGGAGAAGGCCGAGGTCCTGCGCGCCGTGTACCGGGCGCTGTGCATTCACCTCGGCACGCCCCCGGACCGCTTCGATTGGCAGTGGACCGACAAGGACAAGCAGTTCCACCGCGACGGCGTGCTGACTCCGCAGGAGTTCGCCGCGAAGTACGTCGAACTGCCGCTGGCGGACTATGTGTGCCTGGTCCACGACCCGCGCGCGTCGAGCCCGGTCGGCAAGACGTTCACCGTCGAGTACCTCGGCAATGTGCTCGGCGGCCCGCAGGTGGTCTACCTCAACGTCGACATGTCCGTGATCAAGGACATCGCCGCGAACACGATCCAGGGCGGCGAGCCCGTCTGGTTCGGGTGCGACGTCGGCAAGATGATGAGCAACGACTACGCCGTCTGGGACGCCGATCTCTACGACCTGTCCTCGGTCTACGACACGGCTTTCGACCTCGATAAGGCAGCCCGGCTCGCCTACCACGAGACGCAGATGACCCACGCGATGCTCTTCACCGGCGTCGACGTGCTCGATGGTGTCACCCGGCGGTGGCGCGTCGAGAACAGCTGGGGCGGCGACCGCGGCAAGGACGGCTTCTACACCATGAACGATTCCTGGTTCAACCAGTACGTGTTCGAGATCGCCGCGCGGCGCAGCGCGTTGCCCGCGGAACTGCAGCAGGCACTCGACGCCAAGCCGATCGTGCTGCCGGCCTGGGACCCGATGGGCGCGCTCGCCAGGTAGCGACCGTGGCTCCGGCCCGGCGCTGATCAGCCGAGTGCTGATCAGCCGAGCGCGGCATACGCTGCGTCTTGGATCTCCTCATGGAGCGGCGGCAACTCGGGCGAGTCGAACATCCGCTGGGTCAGCACGATCACTACCAGGTCTTTGACTGGATCCACGTGCCAGGTGGAGCCGAAGCCGCCGTTCCAGCCGAACGCCCCGCTGTCCTGCACGGCCTGGCAGAACGACCACGACTGTCCGGTAAAGAAGTCGGGTCCGAGGCCGCCACGGGCCTTCTGCGCGGGCGTCAGCTGGTCGGTGGTCATGGCGCGCACGGAGTCGGCCGACAGGACCGGGTCGCCGCCACGCAGGAACATGCGGGCGAATGCCAGCATGTCGTCGGCGGTCGACACCAGGCCGCCTGCACCGTCCTCGAACGCGGGCGGACGGCTATAGGTGCCGTCCGGCGGATCCCAGACCTCGAGGCCTGCATCCGGCGCTCGGCGGTAGGCGGTGGCGAGCCGGTCGGTCTCGCTCGTCCAGAACGCCGTCTGGCTCATCCCCAGCGGCTCGAAGATGCGCGTACGGAGGACGTCGCCGAACGTCTGGCCAGCCGCGCGCGAAGCCAGGACGCCGAGCACCGATGCGCCGGTGTTGTACATCCACCGCTCCCCCGGCTGGGCCATCAGCGGCAGCGCGCCGAGCCCGGCGATCCAGGTGTCGGGATCGGGCTGGATCGACGGATCGGGCGGCCCGATGGTGGACAGCCGGGCCTCATCCGAGGCGGCCACGATCGGGAGCGGCGCCGACGACATGAACATCTCCAGGACGAACCCGAAGCCGAACGTGAAGGTCAGCAGGTCACGCGTCGTGATCGCCCGCTGCGCCGGCACGGTGTCATCGAGCGGTCCGGCCAGCTCACGCAGGACCCGGCGATCCGCCAGCTCGGGCAGCAGCCGGTCGACCGGCTCGTCCAGCGCGACGAGGCCCGCCTCGACCAGCGCCATCGTCGCTGCGCCGGTGACCGGCTTAGTCATGGATGCGATCCGGAACAGCGAGTCCCTGGCAACGGGCGCACCGCCGACGGAGAGCGTCCCGTGCGCTTCGACGTGCGTCTGCCCGCCGCTCGCGACAAGGGCCACCAGACCGGGAACGTAGCCGCTGGCAACATGCCGCGCGGCGATAGCATGCAGTCGGTCCAGCCCGGTCGAGCTCAGCGTGTCAGCCATGAGGTGCCTCCGGTCGCCGGGTGCTTGGTGCCAGTGCCAACGCGTAGTCTGCCGTAGCACACTGACATTTGGGAGAAGGACCCGAAGTTGCTGACTGCTGCCGAGCGGCTGGCCGCCGAGGCTATCGACGCCGAGCTACGGCGGGCTATCCGCTACGACGACGAGTCGATCGTGCACGCCCGCTGGGTCCGCCAGCGCTACGACTGCGGGTGCTACCCGAGCCTGGCGCCGGCCCGGCAGGCGGCGGTGCGCACGGCCTGGCACGAGGCCGGCCACGCGGTCGCCGCTCTCGCGGTCGGTGCTCGGTTCAGCTCGGCGAGCATCCATCACGGGCATCGCAGCGAGGGCCGCGTGCACCGGGTCAGCGGCGCGCACGAGGACGCCTTCGTCATCGACGCGGCCGGCCAGATCGCCGAGCGGCTGATGAACTGGAGCATGCTCGAGCGCGAAGACGAGCTGCGCGGCTGGCTGCCTACCTGGCGGCAGGATGGCGGCGACGCCCGCCGGTTCCGGCAGTCAATCGCCGCGCGTTACGGCAGCGACGAGGTCGCCGCCTGGCGCTACTGCGAGGACATCCTCGTCCCGCGGCGGCTGGAGATCCGGCAGGTGGCCAGGGCGCTGCTCGTCCATCCACGGCACCTGCCGTACAACGTGGCCGCAGCACTCGCCGGGTCATGAATCAATGGTGAAACAACCGGAGCCCGGTCCGGATCAGCGTCATGCCGTACTCTGCGCACGCCTCCGCGACCTCGCCGGACCTGCTGGACCCGCCGGGTTCGACAACGTAGCGGACGCCGATCCGGCTGGCATGGTCAATGTTGTCGCGGAACGGCAGGAAGCCGTCCGAGCTGAGCGTCACGCCGTCGAGCCTGGCGAGCCACTGGTTCCGGTCGGCCGGGTCGAGGTACGGCGCCGTGCGGGGGAACAGCGCGGCGAACTCCGCAAGCTGGCCCGGTGTCATGTCACCCTCGGCCATCCGGACCTGCCAGTTCAGCCGCTCCTGGCGCAACATGCCGGGAACGGCCGGCAGGTCCCGGATGTGGTCATGACGGCGCAGCCACCACGTCGCGGCCTTCGCGGCAGCGAGCCGGACGCAGTCCACCCTGTTTTGCTGGCCGGCCCCGATGCCAAGCGCCGCGCCGTCAGCGACCAGCGCGACCGAATTGGACTGGGTGTAACGCACCGCCGCGAGGCTGAGCAGGGCATCGCGGACGGCGTGGGGTGGCAGCGCAGCTCCGGAGACGACCGTGAGCAGGTCCGGGGTGAGCGGCACGCCGTCGCGCTGCTGCTCCAGGATTACTCCGTTGACGTCGCGCGCTTCCCACTCCGGCGGCTGATAGGCGGGATCAGCGGTCAGCACGAGGAAGGAGCCCTGTTTCTTCGGCGCCAGGATGGCGAGGGCGCCGTCCTCGTAATCCGGCGCGATAATGCCGTCTGACACCACGCCAGCCACGAACTCGGCAAGCTCAATGTCCACCGGCTCGGATACCGCGATCAGGTCGCCGAACGACGACTTCGGGTCGGCATCCCTGCTGCGGACATACGCGGCGGTCAGCGGGCCCGGAGCAGCTCCAGTACGCCAGGTCTGCTGCGCGGTCGCGTCGACCGGCCCGGCGACGGCGATCCCGGCCGGGGACACGTGCTTGAACGAGGCAGCGGCCGGCCGCCCGGTCGCGGCGCTCGCCTCAAGGACCAGCCGCCATGCGTTCAGCGCGTCGAGCAGGTTGATATAGGACGGCTCGCCGCGTATCACCTGGATCGGGGGCTTGCCCTTCGGCAGCACGACACGTGCGTCCTGATGCGGGTTCATGCCATACCGCAACTGCATCGTGACGAGGTACCCCCTGGTCGCCTAGTGTCAGGCTGATGATGGCAACGATGCCTGCTACGTCCGCGAGCCAGGACGTGGCGCAGCGACTGCTCGACGACGGCTACGTGGTCGTCACGGGGATGCTGGATGCTGGCGGCGTCCAGGCGGCCCGTGCCGACCTGGACCGGATCCTGAAATCGACCCGGACCGGTCGCAACTCCTTCGAGGGCTTCGATACCCAGCGCATCTATGCCCTGTTCGCCAAGACCAGAACCTTTGATCAGACGGCGATCGACCCGCTGCTGCTCGGTGTGCTCGACCGCGTGCTCGGGCACTATCAGCTCAGCGCGCCCGTCGGCATCAGGATCGGTCCGGGCGAGCAAGCCCAGATCCTGCACCGGGACGATTCGATCTATCCGCTGCCCGAGCCCCATCCGCCGGTCGTCGTCAACACGATGTGGCCGCTCGACGAGTTCACGGCGGAGAACGGCGCGACCCGGTTCATTCCCGGCAGTCATGCCTGGGAACCGGGCCGCAAGCCGACGCCCGACGACAGGGTCGAGACAGCGGTCATGTCGCCTGGCTCGGCCATGTTTTACCTGGGCAGCCTCTGGCACGGCGGCGGAGCGAACCGCACCGCGCGGCCGCGGCTCGGCGTGATCCTGGAGTACGCCGCCGGATGGCTGCGCCCGCAGGAGAACCACTGCCTGGCCGTGCCGCGGGAGACCGCCAGCCAGCTTCCGGAGCGGCTTCAGGAATTGCTCGGCTACAACATCTATCCGCCGTTCGTGGGGTATGTCGACGGCAGCCATCCCCGGAAGGTCCTGTCGATCTGAGCTCCGCCCGTTCGTGTAAAGGGTGAAAGCCAGCTCGACAAGGAGGTTCATCCGATGAAGCAGTACCTGCTCAGCGTCTACCAGCCGGACATCGCTCCGCCGCCGCCGGAGGTGCTCGGCCCCATCATGGCGAAGGTCGGCAAGTGGCGAGCTGAGCTCGAGGCTGCGGGCGCCTGGGTCTTCACCGGGGCGCTGCAGCCGGCCAGTACGGCCACGGTCCTGCGGATATCGGGCGGTGAGGTCGTCATGACCGACGGCCCGTTCACCGAGGGGAAGGAGCACCTGGGCGGCTTCACCGTGATCGCGGTCGCCGACCTCGACGAGGCGCTGGACTGGGCCCGCCAGTTCGCCGAGATCACCGGGCTCCCGCTTGAGATCCGGCCGGTCTATGACGGCAGCAGCTGAGGTCGAAGGCGTCTTCCGGCAGGAATACGGTCGGGTGGTGTCCGTGCTAGTCGGCGTTTTCGGCGACATCGACTTCGCCGAAGACGCGGTCCAGGATGCCTTCGCCACGGCGCTGGAGCGCTGGCCGCGCGACGGGCTGCCGCCAAGTCCGGCCGGCTGGCTGATCACGACCGCGCGCCGCAAGGGCATCGACCGCGCGCGCCGGGAAGCGTCCCGGCCTGACAAGCAGGCCCAGGCCGTCCTCTTGTCGGCGGTACCTGGACGCGAACCTGCAGAGGAAGAGCCTGTGGAGGACGACCGGCTGCGCCTGATATTCACGTGCTGCCATCCAGCACTGGGCAGTCCCGCTCAGATCGCGCTGACCCTGCGGCTACTTGGCGGCCTCACCACGCCGGAGATCGCGCGCGCGTTCCTGGTACCGGAGCCGACGATGGCGCAACGGCTGGTACGGGCGAAGGGCAAGATCCGCGACGCCGGGATCCCCTACCGGGTGCCGGCCGAGGCGGAACTGCCCGGCAGACTCAGGTCGGTGCTGGCGGTCGTCTACCTGATCTTCAACGAGGGCTACGCCGCCAGTTCGGGCGAGGACCTGATCCGGGCGGATCTGTGCGCGGAGGCCATCCGGCTTGGGCGCCTGCTGATGGCGCTGATGCCGGACGAGGCCGAGGCCACCGGCCTGCTCGCGCTGATGCTGCTGACCGAGGCCAGGCGGTCCGCCCGGACCACCCCGGCCGGTGACCTCGTTCTGCTCGCCGACCAGGACCGCAGCCGGTGGGACCGGGCGCTCATCGACGAAGGCCATGCCCTCGTGCGCAGCTGCCTGCGCCGGAATCAGCCAGGCCCGTACCAGATCCAGGCCGCGATCAACGCGGTCCACACCGACGCGGCCACCCCGCAGGCCACGGACTGGCGGCAGATCCGGGCGCTCTACGACCAACTGCTTGCACTCGCGCCGAGCCCGGTCGTCAGCCTGAACCGCGCCGTCGCCGTCGCTGAGGTCGACGGGCCAGCGCCGGCCCTGGCGATCGTCGACGAGCTCGACCTAGCCGGTTACTACATGCTTCACTCAATCAGGGCGGATCTGCTCGCCCGCCTCGGGCGAACCATCGAAGCTGCCGCTGAGTACGCGGCCGCTGCCGAGCTGACCCAAAGCACAGCGCAGCGACGGTTCCTGCAGATGCGTCGCGAGAGCCTTACTGCTGACCGCTGAGTTACAAACCGCTGAGACGGGCCTGCATCCGGCGCATGCCGCCCAGCCAGCGCTCCCTGTCGCCGGCCCGCCTGCGCTCGTAGGTCGCCACCTCCGGGTGCGGGAGGATCAGGAACTGCTCGGTCCCGACCGCGGCCAGAACTGCCGCCGCGACCTGCTCCGAGGTCAGCACGCCGTCCACCGCGGCCTGCGCCGACCCGCCGCCCGTGCCCGTCTCCGGCATGGACCCGGCGCCGACCTCGCGCCTGCTCGTGTTCAGCAGGTTGCTGGTGAACGCCTGCGGAGCCAGGCACGAGACGACGATGCCCTGCTCGCCGTGGGTAATGGAGAGCCACTCGGCGAACGCGACGGCGGCGTGCTTGGTGACGGCATAGGGTGCCGAGCCGAGCTGGGTGAGCAGGCCCGCCGCGGACGCGGTGATCTCCAGGTAGCCCTCGCCCCTGGCGAGCATGGCAGGCAGCACAGCGCGCGCCACGTAGACGTGGCTCTGCACGTTGATCGCCCAGATCCGGGACCAGGCTTCGTCGGAAGCCTCCGGGCCGCCTGCCACGATGATCCCGGCGTTGGAGAAGAACATGTCGACCGGGCCGAAGGCTGCCTCGGTGTCGGCGACGAGCGCCCGAACCTCGGCTTCCTTCGACACGTCGGCGGTTACGGCGATGGCCCGCTGCCCGCTGGCCTCGATCTCGGCCGCGACCTTGGCCGCGCCGCCGGCGTCAATGTCGCAGACGACCACCCCGGCCGCGCCGCGCTCGGCGAGCCCGAGGCACAGCGACCGGCCGACGCCGCTCGCTCCCCCGGTGACGACGGCGACCCTGCCGCTAATCTCCATGTAGCCAGCCTCTCCTGCTCACCCTCGTACAGTGGCGCGGACCGCCGAGTCTGCCCAGGCGGCCAGGTCCGGGTCGGACTCGATCAGGCTCGCGAACTTCTTCCGCGCTTCGTCTCGCTTAGCCGGGATGTACTCGGTCGGCCATAGCCCGGGGTGCGGCTCGTAGCCCTTGAGCACATTACGGGCCACCGTCACCTTGTGCACCTCGTCGACTCCGTCTGCGATGCCCATCGTCGGCGCACTGGCATACATGGCCTGCAGTGGCGTCAGGTTCGTGGTGCCGAGCGAGCCCATGATGTGCAAGGCGCGGTAGCTCACCTCACGCAGCACCTTGGCCATGGTGTACTTGCAGGCGGCGATCTGCGTCCTGGCGGCCTGCGTGCTTGAGTTATCGATGGTCCACGCCGTCCACAGCACCAGCAGGCGCAGCATATTGATCTCGGCGTACGAGTCGGCGATCGCCTCTTGCACCATCTGGTGGTCCGCGATCACCTTGCCGTGCGACTGCCGGCTCAGGGCCCGCTCGCACATCATGTCGAAGGCGAGCCTGACCTGGGCCACCGTACGCATCGCGTGATGGATCCGGCCGCCGCCGAGGCGACGCTGGGCCAGCACCTTGGCGCCGTCCTCGGGGCCGAGCAGGTTGCCGGCCGGCACGCGGACGTGGTCGTAGCGGACGTGGTTGTGCAGCGGCGGGTAGTCCATGATCTGCACGCCCGGCGTCTCGCGCGGCACCACGAACATCCCGTTGGTGCACATGACGAAGATGATGTCGGCGCGGGCGCCCGCGCTGGTGAACCACTTCTCGCCAGTGATGACCCACTCGTCGCCATCCCGCTCGGCCAGGGTCCTGAACAAGTTCGGGTCAGACCCACCCTGCGGCTCGGTCATCGAGTAGGCGGAGAAGATCTCCTGGTTCATCAGCGGGTAGAGCCACTTGTCCTTCTGCTCCTGCGTGCCGTAGGCCGCCAGCATCTCCATGTTGCCGGTGTCGGGCGCGGCCGTGCCGAACACCACCGGCGCCGACCGGTACCGGCCCAGGATCTCGTTCAGCAGTGCCAGCTTGAGCTGGCCGAAGCCCGGCCCGCCCAGGTCCTTATCCAGGAACAGCGCCCACAGGCCGCGGTCCTTCACCTGCTGCTTGAGCGGGTCGGCGAGGGCCTTGGCCTTGGGGTTGCGCGAGTACGCCGCACCAGGGAAGACGAGATCCAGCGGCTCGATCTCGTTCTTGCAGAAGTCGGCCACCCAGTCCAGCTGCTCCTGGAACTCCGGCTCGGTCGAGAAATCCCACGCCACGTCGGGCCTCCAATCGTAGAACCCGATTCTAGAAGGCTTAGCGCAGCCCGTGCCAGCGGCCGTGACCTTGAACCTCGGCCCGAAGGCGCGCCGCATAGGCGTCGGCCGTGGCGGGCTCCGCGCTGGTGACGGCCCCGTTCCCAGCCTCCTGGCCGGTCGCCGACGGGCCGGCCTCCCGCAGCTCATCGCGCAGCGACTTCACCCAGAAAAAGACCGCGAAGATCGCAAACAGCGGCCACTCGAACGTATAAGCCCAGCTGAGCTCGTTCCCGGACAAGGCCCGGTGCAGCTGCCAGTCGCCGAGATACAGCATCCCGGCCGTAGCGATGACGATGCCCGCGTGCCAGGCCAGCCAGCGCGGCCGCAGGAGCACCCGCATAGCTAGAACCGCCAGGGCAGCAGCGCAGTCACGGCGACCGCGGCAAACAGGAGCGTCAGGTAGGCGATAGACAGGTGGAACAGCCGCATCGGAGCGGCCGCTTCCCCGGCACTAACACGGGAACGGAGTCGATGGGCCTCGACCAGGAACCAGCCGCCGAGGCCGACTGCACACGCGGCATAGATCCAGCCCGCGTACGGCGCAAGCGCCAGCGTGGCGCCGACCATGACGTACGAGTAGAACAGGATCTTGCGCGCCACCGTCGCCGGAGTTGCCACCACCGGCAGCATCGGCACGCCGGCCGAGGCGTAATCGTCCTTGAACTTCATCGCGAGCGCCCAGAAGTGCGGCGGCGTCCAGAAGAAGATGACGGCGAACAGCACGATGGCCGGCCAGGCGACCGTGCCGGTGACCGCGGACCAGCCGACGAGCACCGGGAAGCAGCCGGCCGCGCCGCCGATCACGATGTTGTTCGCGGTCCTGCGCTTCAGGCCGAGGGTGTAGACGAAGACATAGAACAGGATGGCGCCGTCGGCGAGAGCCGCCGATAGCCAGTTGGCTAGCAGTCCGAGCAGCAGCGTGGACGCCGCGCCGAGCAGGATGCCCGACACCAGGGCCTCGCCCGGCTTCACGCTCGCCTTGACACCCTTGGCGACAAGCGGCCGTCGCGAGGTCCTCTTCATGATCGCGTCGATGTCACGGTCGATGTAGCAGTTGAGCGTGTTGGCGCTGCCAGCGGCCAGTGCGCCGCCCAGCAGCGTGACGCCGATCAGAGCGAGGCTCGGCAGGCCGCGCTGCGCGAGCAGCATCGTCGGCAGCGTCGTGACGAGCAGCAATTCGATGATGCGCGGCTTGGTGAGCAGGAATAGCGCCCGTGTCACCGTGCGAACCGAGCGGCGCCCCTCGCCGACGGCATCCGCCGCCGCCACGGGCGGGACGCTAATGGCCTGCGTCACGCGCTGCCCTCCGTACCAGGTTGTGACTCGCCGCCGCCTTCCGGCGTCTCGTCGTCGAGGTTGATGCTGCCACTCAGGTGCGCACCGCCTGGCTCGCTGGTCGTCGCCTCGGTGCCTGCGGGCTCGCCGGTCGCGGCCTGGGCGCCAGCGGGCTCGGTGGGCGACTCGCTGCTCCCGCCGCCAGGCGCCACGCTAAGTCCGCCAGCCACCGCGGCCGCTCGCGCCGACCTGGCGTCAGGCGCCCGCGAGCCAGCCGACGTCGCCGAGATCGGGCGGCTGGGAACGCGGCGGTGCGGCCTGCTGTACAGCGCGTACAGGATCAGCGCGATAACGATGAATAGCAGCATCGGGAACGCGAACGTCCAGTTATACCCGTGCGGCGTGTTGTCCGGGCTAACCGCCGCGAGTATCAGTCCAGGCACTGCCGCCTCCTGCTACGAGTCATTCGCTAGTCACCTGATCCCTGGCCGGGACGGCCAGCCACGCGGGCGCGGGGATCAGCAGCCGGTCCAGCCCAGCTGTCAGCTCGGCCGACTCCTCATTACTAAACCACTCCATCAGCAGCGTCACCCCGGCGACCATCAGCGGCAGCAGGATGCCCATCCAGAGGACAGCGCCGGAGAGCTGCTGGTCGTCGAGCACCGTCGTGAGGTGGTGCGCGGAATTGGCGTAGACGGGATAGAAGACGCCCGAGCCGAACACCAGCACCATGCCGATCACCGTGAACGCGGCTGCCGTGCCGACCACTAGCGCGAACCGGCGGATCGGCGACGTCCGCTGCGCGAGCGGCCGGGATGAGATGATCTGGAACCAGAACAGGAGTCCGGCGACGACGTAGCTGACGTGCTCGACCAGTGCAACCATCGCGCTGCCGTGCGCCGCGTCGTAGAGTCCGGGCAGCTGCCAGGCCAGCCAGACCACGTTCGCTGCAACCACGGCCAGCACGGGCCGGGCCAGCAGCAAGTTGAGCCGACGCGGCGCGAGCCGGAATGCCGCCCACGGCGCGCCGAGCACGATCAGGGCGGGGCCCACGACCGCGATCAGCAGCAACTGGAGAGCCCGGACCCAGATGTAGACGTCGGACAGGTAGCCCATCGGCGACAGCAGCGCCAGCGCGACCACGGCCAGGCCAAGCTGGAACATGACCGCCTCACGGACCAGCTCCCGACGGGTCGCGCTTGCTGGTGCCGCCAGCGTCTGCCGGAGGCCAGCCAGGTGCGCCGCCGCGAGCGCGACGTAGACAATCAGCACCGGCCAGCTGGCCGACCAGTGCTCGAAGACTACGTCCACGTGGTCCTCATCCTGTCTCGGTGTACCACTCGGCTTCTAATGGACCAGGTAGAACAGGACCCAGAAGATGAAGGCCACTATCGCCATGTAGTTCCAGACCACTGTGAACGCGCTCAGTCCGGCCTGGAACCGCTGCACGGCGAACGCCTCGGCGTAGGTCGGCGGCTGCTCGACAAACGAGATCTCCGGGATCGCGCGGCACCGCATGATGAGGATCTCCAGCCAGGCCAGCACGCAGAAGGCGACCGTCACATACACCGGCCAGAAGCCGACGAACACGCCGGCGAAGCCGCTAGCGCCCGGCCAGAAGGGCAGGGCAGCAAGCTGCCAGATCTGGATCGCGATAGCGACCAGCCCGAGGACCAGCGCGACGACGGCACCAGCCAGCCAGATCGACTTGCTCCCCGCCTTGATGCGCTGGAGCACCAGCGTCTGGACCGCGGCGCTGACTACGAACAGCACCATGACCGTGACGCCGAACCCGGCCTGCGGATGCGTCGCCCCGGTGTACCAGAGGTGGTGGCTGTTGAGCGACTTCAGGTAGAAGAAGGCGAACACGAACGCGCCGAACAGGAACGACAGGGCGCCGATCGCCAGCCGGGAGCCGGTCCAGGCGGAGTTCAGCGCGGACTCGTGGTAGAAGACCGCCTCCTCCTCGGCCGGACTCATTGCCGCTGGCGGCTGCGCCATCGTCTCGGCCATGCCTATGCCTCCGCTCGGACGTTCATGGACTGGGCGATCGCCGCGGTGAGCACGCCAGGTGGCGGATTCAGGTCGGCGACGGGCGGCGCGTCCTTGACCCCGTACTCGTACGGCGCGGACAGGACGATCGGAACGCGATCGAAGTTACCGGCTGGCGGCGGCGAGGCGACCTGCCACTCCAGCCCGCGGGAGCGCCACGGGTTGCCGATCTCGCGCTCGCGCACGATCACCGTCGAGTAGACGAAGTTGATCACGAACAGCAGGATCGCCCCGCCGAGGAAGAACGACGAGATCGAGACCCAGTCGTTGAGCGTCTGCAAGTTCCTTGCGTACTCGAAGACGCGTCGCGGCTGCCCAGCCATGCCGACCGCGAACAGCGGCAGGAATGTCGAGTTGAACGCGAGGAACATGATCCAGAACTGCCACTTGCCGAGCTTCTCGTTCAGCTTGATGCCCATCATCTTCGGCAGCCAGTAGTAGATGCCGGCCATGAACGCGAAGATGAGGCCGCCCATGATCGTGTAGTGGAAGTGCGCCATCACGAAGAAACTGCCGTGCAAGGTAGTGTCCGCCGGCACGTCCGAGACGAACACGCCCGATACGCCGCCGATCAGGAAGTTGAACAACATGCCGAGCGCGAACAGCATCGGCACGGTGAACCTGATCTTCGCCTTCCAGAACGTGCCAAGCGCCACCAGGTAGATGAATCCGGTCGGAATCGAGATCAGCTCGGTTGTCAGCATGAACAGCGGCCGCATGTCGGGGTTGATGCCGCTCATGAACAGGTGGTGCTGCCAGACGAAGAAGCTCAGCAGCGTGACGCCGATCATGCCGGCCGCAGCAACCTTGTAGGCGAACAGCGGCTTGCGGCAGAACACCGTGATGATCTCCAGCACGATGCCGAAGCCAGGCAGCGCCAGGATGTAGACCTCGGGGTGGCCGAAGAACCAGAACAGGTTCTGATACAGGTAGCTGCTGCCGCCGAGCGAGTCCTCGAAGAAGGCCGTCTGCGCGGTCCGATCGCTCAGCAGCATGTACATGCCGCCGACGAGCACTGGGGCCGCGAGCACCATGAGGAACGAGGTCGCCACCATCGCCCAGACGAACATCGGCAGCCGACTCCAGCGCATGCCCGGCGCCCGGTAGCAGATGACCGTCACGATGATGTTGAAGCCGGCCAGGATCATCGAGACGCCCATGAGCCCGAACGCCATGGCGTATGAGTCGGCGCCGACCGTGGACTGAATCGACAGCGGCGCGTAGCCGGTCCAGCCGAACGGGAACCCGCCAAGCAGCAGCCCCGACAGCAGGATCAGGAACGCGCAAGGCGTCAGCCAGAACGACAGCGCCTCGACGCGGGGGAAAGCGACCCGCTTGGCGCCGATCATGAGCGGCACCAGGTAGTTGCCGAACGGGCCGAGGATGAGCGAGCTCATCAGCATCATCATCATGGTGCCGTGCTCGCCGACGATCTCCACGTACACCTGCGAGGTGAAGACGTGCTGGGTCGGGGAGAGCAACTCGGTCCTGATCGCCATCGCGAACAAGCCAGCCGTGCAGAAGTAGATGACCATGCCGACCAGGTACTGCAGGCCGACGACCTTGTGGTCAAGCTCGTACCGGAAGTACTTTGCCAGCCCGCCTCGCTGCTCAGTTTCCTGAGTGTTCTCGACGCTCTGCGGCCTCCCGAGCATCTGGCGCAGCGGGTCATTGAACACGCCGAGCCCGGCCAGCCAGCCCACAATCGCGAAGGCGTAGCCGAGCACGATCGGCCAGTCCTTGGAGTCCGACAGCGCCACGTTCGGATAAAGGCCGTTGCCGGTGCCGGTCAGGTAACTGCCGAGGAAGGAGCCGACCAGGTAGCCGATCACCGCGCCGATAATCGCGGTATGAATCGCGGGACGCCGCCACCACGGCCGCGGCGTGGGCGCCGCTCCCGGCTGGCCGCCCCCGGAGCCCTGTGCTCGCTCCGGCTGAGTCTCGATGGCCATCAGGTCACCTCTTCATCGCTGCGTCGGCTTGGGACTGCGTGAGCTTCGGACCGGGTCATCACGGCTGCACCGGATCGTTCGGCGGGTAGTAGTAGCCGTTGGCTCCGGTGATGCCCGACTTTGCCACGGCCTTGTTGATCTGCGGGATCACGGTCGGGTCGTAGGTCGTCGAGTACGGCGGCAGAATCGCGGTGAGGGCGGCCAGCTGGACCCGCGTCTTAGCCGCCCAGGCTCGGAATGCAGTCATCGACACGACGTTGCCGTAGTTCACCATGGCGCCGTGCCACAGGCCGCACAGCTCGTTGCACCGGACGATGAACTTCCCCGTGTGCTTCGCCGTCGTGAAGGCGATGTTGTTGACGCCTGGGTTGGCGTCGGCCTTCACGCCGAGCGTGTAGGCCCAGAAGCTGTGGATCACGTCCAGCGAGGTGACATTGAACTGCACCGGCTGGTCGACCGGCAGGTACAGCGCGGTGGTCTCAAAGCCGCCGAACTGCGGGTACCGGTAGGTGAATCGCCACTGCTGGCCGATGACCTGGATCTGGAGCGGCGTGCCGTTCGGCCGCCAGATCGCGCTCGGGCCCTCGCCTCCCCCCGCCCCGGCAAACCCAGTCCCGGCGAGCTCGTAGGTGCCGAAAGCCGCGAGGCAGAGCACGATCACGGCGGTCACGGTGATCCAGGTGGCCTGGATGCGGGTGTTCCCCTGGATCGGCGGCCCGTCTTCCTCGTCGCCTTCCCGGTGCCGCCAGACGATCAGCGAGTAGGCCCCAACGACCAGCACGAACGCCATCACCGGCGCGCCGATGGCAGCAAGCACTTGGATGTCGAACTGCTGGCTGTGCGCGGTGTCCGTCATGCTGCCGGGAGGCAGGTGCGGGCCGAGGACAATCCAGATCACCAGCACCGAGGCGACCGCGATGGGCAGCCAGATCAGGAAGATCCGCAGGCCGTGGTTCGGCTCGGTTCGCCGCGCTGCGTGCCCGGCTTCGGTCGGTGACGCGGCCATCAGGACACCACCTCCATGTTGCCGGTCATGAATCCGATGGTCTGCATGGGGCCGCCGAAGCCGTCGATGAAGCCGCCGCCGCACGGGATCCGGCACTGCCAGAAGTAGGTGCCGGCCTTTCGCGGCGAGATGAAGCTGAACGTCATCGTCTTGTGCGGGGTGTTCGTGGTGCACGGCGACGTGCCGCAGAGGCTCGCCGTCAGACCCGGCGATGCCATCGGCACGTTGAGGTTGATGCCGGGGATCGAGAACGTGTGACCGACATTGCAGCCGGACCAGGAGTTGATCACCTTGGTCGGCGTGCCGTCCACGTTAACGACGCCGCCGATGGTGCCGGTCACTCCGCCGAAGAATTGGTTGCGCAGCGGCGTGCAGCCGTCGTAGCCATAGATCGTCATGTCGATCTTGCTGCCAGCGGGCACTGAGAAGATGGTGGTGTGCAGCCACTTACCGGTACTGGGGTCCTGGATGAAGTAGGACACCCAGTCGGGATGGCTGGTGACGGTGTTCTGCGCATCTTCCTGCATCACGACGTGAACTGTCGCGCCCGTATCGGCCGCGACACCCGAGCCGAAGTCCACCGTCGACGGACTGAACAGGAGGTAGTGAACAACTAGAAACGCCACGCCTGCTGCGACGGCAAGGAATGCCACCAGCAGGGTAACGATACGGGCCGGCAATGACACCGGCCATCACCTCGCTTCTTCGCCTGGCACGACCGCCGGGAATCCTAGGCACGGCAGAGCGATCCGTCCTAGCCTTGCCTCGGATGAACGAGACTGATCTTGCGATCACGGGGCGGGCGAGAGCAAGCTGAGCAGCACTCAATGACGAAACTGTCATCGATCAAGGGTTTGGCCCAGAGGGCGGGCCGTCTGTCGACGGCAGGCGGCAATTATGGTGCTCTCTGATCGGTAATGGAATGGTTTCATTCTGGGAGAGCGACTTGAACTAGACCGCCCTCATGGAGTAGATCCTGTCCTGTTGACCTGTACAGTCAGCTGGGATCTCCTACCCAGGCGAAACACTTGGGTCGATGCCAGCCGAAACTGCAATCGATTGGGGTACTAGGTCCCAATGTCGAGCAACCAGGCTCAGACGCAGCTCAGACAGCGGCAGATCCTGGTTGTCGACGACGAGCCACAGATCCGCGGCGTGGTCATGCGCGCGCTCCAGAGCGCTGGCTACGCGATCGACTCCGCCGCCGACGGCCAGGCCGGCCTGTCGCTCGCGCTGGCTGGCGATTACGAGCTGGTCATCCTGGACCTCGTCATGCCGCACGCGGACGGCCGGCAGATCATCGGCCACCTCCGCCAGCATCGGCCTGACCAGGCCGTCCTCGTGCTGTCCTGCCTGTCCGACGTGACCACCAAGGTCGCCTGCCTGGACATGGGCGCCAGCGACTACCTGACCAAGCCTTTCTCGATCGATGAGTTGCTGGCCAGGGTGCGCGTGCAGCTTCGCGACGAGCACCAGTTCGGCGAGCAGCTCGCTGACCTGGTCAGGGTCGGCCACCTGGTGCTGGACCTCGGCCGGATGCAGGCCGACGCAGGGGTCGGTCCGGTGCCGCTGACCCGGCTTGAGGTCATGCTGCTCCGCGAGCTGATGGAGCACCCGGGCGAGTCCGTGGCTAAGGACACGCTGCTGGCCTCCGTATGGGGGCTGGACTTCAACCCAGGCTCGAACGTAGTCGACGTCTGCGTGCGCCGGCTCCGGTCCAAGCTCGGCTTCGACCTGATCGAGACGGTGCGTGGTGCAGGATATCGACTCGCTTCCTGACGCTGCCCTGCCTGAGCCGCCGCCCGCTGGCGAGCTTCGATGGCACGCGCCCCGCCTGCCTGTCTTGCGCTTCGGCACGCGCGACATGGAGCAGCTGCTGGCCTGGATCAGCTGGATCGACCTGGCGTGGGTGGTGCTGTGGATACTCGGACTGGCCGGCATCCTGCTCTTCGAGCGGTGGGAGGCCATCCCCTTCCACCTGATCTGGGTCTCCTTCGCGCTGCTGTACAGCTTCCGCGTCCGCACTACGGGCGCCACCTTGTGGGTGCTGGCGGCCATGACCGGGACGACCTTCGCCGCAATCGGGCTCGACGTCCTGCGCGGCGCTGATTCACCCGCCGAGCTGACCGAGGTGCCCGCTGATGGCGGCCATGGTCTGGGTCATGCTGTGGCATGGCCGCCGCCGTCAGGCCGCCAACGCCGACCGCGTCCGGGTCAGCGAGGAGAACGAGCACTTGCTGGAGCTGCAGCGCCGGTTCCTGCAGGACGCCTCCCACCAGCTCAGGACGCCGATCACGATCGCACTCGGGCACTCCGAGCTACTGGCCAGGCACCTCGCCGACAACCAGGACAAGCGAGATATCAACGTCGTCGTCGGCGAGCTCAACCGGCTGCGGCTGCTCAGCGAGCGGCTCCTGCTGATCGCCGCCTCGGCCAACCCGGACTTCCTCCGGCCGGAATCGGTCGAGCTCGATGAGTTCATCAGCGACGTCTTGTGGCGCTGGCGGCCGACCGCCGCCCGCCGGTGGCAGATCGGCCGCCTGGACGAAGTGTCGGTGTCCGCGGACCGGGAGCGGCTCGGGCTTGCCGTCGACGCGCTCCTGGAAAACGCCGTACAGCACACCCGCCAGGGTGACACCATCAGGCTGTCGGTCGTCAGGAGGGACCGGCCCGACCGGGCGGGGCTCGTAGTCGAAGACACCGGGGCGGGCATTGCGCCAGCCGAGCTGGACCATATCTTCGAGCGCTTCGCAACGGGCCCGCACGGCGACGGCGGCCGCGGGACCGGGCTCGGCCTGGCGCTCGTCCGGGCCGTGGCCAAGGGACACGGTGGCGAGGTCGCGGCTTATAGTGCCCTAGGCCAGGGCAGCCGGTTCGAGCTCACGCTGCCGCTGACGGCTGCGACCAGCAGCAAGCCGCTCACCGACCCGTACTGGAGCAGCCGATGATCACTCAAGAGCGCGACCAGACGCCATCAGACCCGCGCGGCGCAGGTGCTCGGCTCAGCAGGCTCCTGCGGCCCGGTCGGCTGAGCCGGGCAGGCAAGCTCGCCTACTGGAGCAGCGCTGTGGTCCTGCTCGTGGCCGCCGGGCTCGTCCTGACGCTAGCCGCCGCACCTGGCAAGAAAGCCACACCCAAGAAAGCGGCACTGGCGCCCCTCGCCAAGAGCTTCTCCCTGGCCGAACTGGGGCACCAGGGCGGCACGGTATCGCTAGCCGCCTATGCCGGCCGGCCGGTCATCGTGAACTTCTTTGCATCCTGGTGCGCGCCATGCCAGCGGGAGACGCCGATGCTCGCCCGGTATTACGCCAGCCAGCACGGCCGGGTCGTGGTGCTCGGCATCGACGCCAACGACGAGGCGACGGCCGCGCTGCGCTTCGTGGCTAAGGCGGGAGTCAGCTATCCGGTGGGATTCGACCGGTTCCCGTCGCCGGTGACCACGTCCTATGGCGTCTACGCGCTCCCGCAGACCTTCTTCCTCGACGCACAGCACCACATCGTCGCCAAGGTCATGGGCGCCGTGACGCAGCAAGAGCTAACCAGGGACGTCGCCCTGATGAACCGGGAACGAGGCTGACCGAGGATGTCACTCACGCGCCAGGAACCGCCCCGCGCCAGCACCCTGCCCAGTGGCTGGCCGGTGCGCCGCATGCCCAGGTGGGTGCTGCTGGCGGGGGGCGGCGTCCTGATCATCGCCGTCGCAGTCGCCCTCGTGCACAGGCCGTCGAACACCGAGCGCGCTAGTGATATGCGCGGCCTGCTGCAGGAGGTGACCGCCGACATCGAGTCCTGTGCCGGCGGCGTCGGCGAGTCGCTGACGGCGCTGCGACTGGTGGAGGCCGAGAACTTCCGGAGCAGCGCCGACGTCAGCGACGGGATCAGCGTCGCTCAGCAAGGCGCCGCAAACTGCGCGCCCGCCAATAACGAGCTGATCGACGACCTGGAGAGCTACCAAGTACCGGAGTCGCTGGACAGTTTCGGGCTAGCCGGCGCGGTGACTAGCCTGATCGCCTGGGCCGCGCCGAACGCCGAGCAGGTGCAGACGGACGTAGCCCAGGTACTCGCCGCGACCACGCCTGCGGGACCGAAGCGCCGCTCACAGCGCTCTGAACCGGGCGCTCGCCGCCCTCGACGCGGAGCGGAGCAAGGTCGACGGCCCGATCGATTCGGCCATCCGGACGCTCGCCATGCACGCGTCCGCGCCCCGGCTGCCGGGCTGAGCAAAGGAGAATTAAGCCAGATGCCCGGCATGAATTCTGGCCTGAGCGACACCAACCCTATCCTCGTCGCGGCCTTCAAGGCAGCGCTGCTGCATCAGGGCCTGATCATCCTCGTCCTGCTCCTCGTGCTCGGGCTGGCCTGGGTCGGAGTGCGCGAGTGGCTGCCGGGCGGGCGGCGCACAGGCGCGTCGTCGTGGTCGGCAGCCACGCTCGGCTGGGCCGGCGGTACGACTGAGCCGAGCGGCCGACGGCTGCTGCGGATCGGCTTTGGCCTGCTGTGGATCTTCGACGGGATCCTGCAGGCACAGCCTGCGATGGCCGCTGGCCTCCCGGCCCAGGTGATCGAGCCGTCGGCGGCCAGCTCACCCGCATGGGTCCAGCACGTCGTCAACTGGGCCGGGACCTCCTGGTCGTTCCATCCGATCCAGGCTGGCGCGGCCGCGGTATGGATCCAGCTCGGCATCGGCGCGTGGCTGATCTTGGCCCCGCCCGGCTGGTCATCCAGGCTGGCGGGGCTGGCCAGCGCCGGCTGGGGACTGGTCGTGTGGGTGTTCGGCGAGGCCTTCGGCGGGATCTTCGCGCCAGGCCTGACGTTCCTGTTCGGCGCCCCAGGTGCGGCGGCGTTCTACTGCGTCGCCGGACTTCTGATCGCGCTGCCGCTTCGGCACTGGCAGGGCGAACGGCTGGGCCGGCTGATGCTCGGCGGCCTCGGCTTGATGCTGGCCGGGATGGCAGTGCTGCAAGCCTGGCCGGGCCGCGGCTTCTGGCAAGGCCGGGTGCACGGGCAGCCCGGCACGCTGGCCGGCATGGTCACCTCGATGTCGGGCACGCCGCAGCCGCATTTTCTGTCGGCGCTGGTCAGTCACTTCGCGTCGCTGGACGGGGCGCACGGCTTCGCCGTCAACCTGGTCGCAGTGATCGCGCTCGCGGCTACTGCCGCCGCGTTGCTCAGCGGCAGGCGGCCGCTACTGGGGCCAGGGCTGGCGCTGCTGCTCGCCGTGTGCCTGGTGGACTGGATCCTGATCGAGGACTTCGGGTTCTTCGGCGGCCTTGGCACCGACCCCAACAGCATGATCCCGGTCGCGCTGCTCGCCGTGGCCGGGTATCTGGCTCTGACCCCGTCCCCGGCTCCAGCGCTGGCGACAGAGCCTGCGGCTGAGCCCCAGCTCACTGTCGTCCCGGCGTCGGCTCGATCTGGAGCGATGGCAGCAGCCGGGGCATTTGCCGGGGCGAGCATACGCGCGCTGCTCGCGCTCTGGGCTGCCGCGATCGTCGTCGTCGGGGCCGGCCCGATGGCTGTGGCACAGGCCAGCCCGAATGCGGCTCCGATCATCGCCCAGGCCATCGACGGGGATGCGGCGCCGCTGAATTTCGCCGCCCCGAGCTTCACGCTGTCCGATCAGGACGGGCGATCGGTCAGCCTCGCGAGCCTGCGTGGCAAGGTCGTGCTGCTGACCTTCCTGGATCCGGTCTGCACCTCAGACTGCCCCCTGATCGCGCAGGAGTTCCGGGCGGCCGACCAAATGCTGGGGACGCAGACGCACAACGTGGAGATGGTCGCCATCGTCGCCAATCCGGTCTACCGCTCGGTCGCGTACACCAGGGCCTTTGACGCGCAAGAAGGCCTCAGCCGGCTGCCCAACTGGCTCTTCCTCACCGGCCCGCTCAGCCATCTCCAGCAGGCATGGAAGAGCTACGGCATCTCCGCGGAGACACTGCCCGCTGGCGGCATGGTCGCGCACAACGACATCGCGTTCGTGATCGACAGTGCCGGACACACCAGGGCCGAGCTGAACTTCGACCCAGGTCCGGGCACCGCAAGCACCCAGTCGTCGTTCGCTGGCGAGCTGGTCACGACGGCCCAGCAGGCCATGAGGCGAGCGTGAGACGCAGGGGCGGTCGGCCGCCTGGCAGCAAGCCGATCCGGCGCCTGCTGCCGCTGGTAATGGCGGTGGCGGCAGCGCTGTTCGTGGCCGCTTGCGGCAGCAAGCCCGCGGTGACCGCGCCGAGCCGGGCACCGGCGGTCGCCGTGGTCGCCCCGACGCTGGCCACGTCGGTCTCCAGCGGCAACGGTACTAGCTGGGCCATCGTCGACATGGGCGGAGCCGCGTCGGGTTACGACAACTTCTGGGAGCTGTTCGTCCGGCCGTCCGGCGCCACCGGCTGGAAGCTCGCCACCCCGACCGGTGTCGCGAGCAACGGCGGCCTCGTCATGACGAGCACCGGCGCCACGTCGCTCGTGACTGGCTTCCGGCCAAGCCAGGACCTGACGTTCTCGCCCCTCGCGTCGACCACGGACGCGGGGACGCAGTGGTCGCAGAGCGCGCTGCTGAGCCCGGGCCTTGGCGACCGGCCTGACGCGCTGGCCGGTAGTGCCACCGGCCAGCTGATCGCGCTGACCGACACCAGCGATGTCGAGACCAGCACCAGCCTGGGCGCGAACTGGGCCAAGCTGACCACGGAGCGATCGCTGGCCGCGTCCGCGGCTGGCCGTGGGTGCGGGCTGCAGGCGCTGACCGGCGCTGCCTGGACACCGGCGGGCTCGCCGCTCGTGGCCGGAAGCTGTCGCGAGCCAGGCGTCGCCGGTATCTTCGCGTACTCGGCGGGCACCTGGCGGCTGACCGGCCCGGCGCTACCCGCCGCTCTGTCCGGCGCTGCGATCAATGTCCTCGGCGTGGCCACCACGGGCACCAAGACCACGGCGATTCTCGCGGCCACAACGCACGCAGGTACCTCAGTGCTCGCCGCGTGGTCGGCGGACGGCGGCACGGACTGGCAGCTCTCGCCCGCGCTGGCCGCCGGGCGCGTCAGCAGTCCGTCGGTGTCGATCTGGGCCGATGGCTCAGCCGGCGTGGTGGTGTCTGCCGCCGGCGTGCGCGGCGGAGCCATCATCGGCTGGCAGGCAGCGAACTGGCAACCGCTGCCGACGCTTGCCGGCCGGGACCGCCACCCTGGCGACCGGACCGGGCGGTGAGCCGGAAGCACTGACCGTCAGCAAGGGCACGATGACGGCCTGGCAGCTGCCGGCGGGATCGAGTCAGTGGAGCCTCGCGCAGACCGTTCGGGTGACGATCCCGTACGGGTCGTCTGGCTGAGAGGACACCGTGAGCTACGTACTCCAGCACTGGTCGTTCGACCCGTTCCTGATCATCGTGGTCGTGCTCGTGATCTGGCACGAGATCGGGCTCGCCCGGCTGGCCCGCCGGTCCCGGCCGGACCGCACCAGGCAGCGCCGGCTCCGGTCGATCTGGTTCTACTGCGGCCTCGCTGTGCTGCTGATCGCGGTCCAGTCCCCGATCGACTACTGGGCAGCCGACTACTTCTTCGTGCACATGATTCAGCACCTGCTGCTGATGTTCGCCGCGCCGACGCTGATCGTCGCGGGAGCGCCCTGGCAGCCGCTCCTGGATGCGCTGCCCGGCCAGTCTGGGAAGGTAGCGACGCGCGAGGTCCTCACGGCCGGCTGGACCCGGCCGCTGCGCGCAGTCGGCGGCTTCCTGCTACGGCCATGGGTGAGCGTGGTGATCTTCAACCTGGTGATGATCCTCTGGCATCTGCCCGGTCCGTTCGACCTCGCCGAGCGCAACCAGGTTGTCCACATCTGGCTGATGCACGCGAGCTTCTTCGTCGCGGGCGTGCTGTTCTGGCTGCAGTACATCGGATCACCGCCGTTCCGGATCAAGCTGTCGACGGTCGGCCAGGCAGGTGCCCTGCTCGGCACCAACATCGTGATGTGGCTGCTCGCCATGGCGATGGGGCTGTTGTCGAGCTCGTCCTGGTACTCCGTGTACAACCACATCCCTGGCGTCACCCTGCCCGCATTCGCCGACCAGCAGATCGGCGCCGGGATCCTGTGGGTCTGCGGCGACTTCTGGGCGATCCCCACCATGATCTTCGTGATCCGCAAGCTGATGGACGAGGACGGCGGCGTCGGTTCCGCCGTCGATCGCATCCTGGGGCGCGGCTCGGCGCGATACAACTGGGCCAACCGCGGCTAGCGGGGAGGAGGCCCACCAAGCTGGCGTAATTGCGGTGGACGATCCGCGGGCGGCGGACGTCCGCGAGTTGCTGGTTAGGCATCTTGCCTATATGAGGTCGCAGAGCCCGCCCGAGAACGTCTTCGCGCTCGATGTGAGCGGGCTGCTCGATCCCGCGGTGACGCTGTACAGCTACCGCCGCAATGGCGAGCTACTGGCGATCGGCGCGCTCAAGTACCTGGGTGACCGGAGCGGCGAGGTGAAATCCATGCACACCGTGGCGGCGGCCCGCGGAGCAGGCGTCGGCCGGGCGATGCTGACCCATCTCATCGGCGTCGCCCGTGCTCGGGAGTACCAGCTGCTGAGCCTGGAGACCGGCTCGATGGCGGGCTTCGAGCCCGCCCGAAGGCTGTACGCGAGCGCGGGATTCACCGAATGCGAGGCGTTCGCCGATTATCAGCCGAGCCCGCACAGCACGTTCATGTCACTGCCGCTGACCTGACCGCGGCGGGCCGCTGAATGTGCGATAAAGTCGCGGCCGGCCACGACTGATCGCCAATCTTCGAAGTGGCGCGTCACCTGGAATTCTCTGCGGAGTTGACTCAGCGGCATGACGGCTTAGAGTAAACGCAGTATGCCGGCTTTGCGGTAGGAGGTACCGATGGGGTCATCGCTCGGGCAGCGTCTGCGAGCGCTCCGGATGGAGCGTGGACTGAGCCAGGCTGACCTCGCCGGAGACCTGGTGTCGCCGAGCTATGTGTCGCTGATCGAGGCCGACCGGCGGTCGCCCGAGCGCGAGGTGCTGACCGGCCTGGCCCACCGGCTCGGCTGCTCGTCGCTCTACCTGGAGACCGGCACGGTCCCGGAGGAAATCAACGAGCAGCGCCTTCAGCTTCAGTTCGCCGAGATCGCGCTGGCCAATGGCGAGCTGGCCCAGGCCCATGACCGGTTCCGGGCCATGGCGCTGCAGGCAAGCAGCGAGGTCAGGCATGGCGCTATCTGGGGCCTGGCCCGGACCGAGGAGGCGCTCGGCAACCTGCACGAGGCGGTGACGCACCTGGAGGCCCTCCTTGAGGCGGCCAGGGCGGGCGAGCCGGGCGCGCCTAGCCTGCTGAACCTGCTGATCGGCCGTTGCCGGATCTACCGGCTGGCCGGCGACTTCGCTCGCAGCATCGAGGTCGGCGAGGACGCGGTGCGCGAGGTACGCGAGCTGGGTCTGGAAGGCACCGAAGATGAGATCAGGCTTGCCTCGTCGCTAGTCGGCAGCTACTTCGCCAGGGGCGACATGTTCTCCGCCCAGCACCTGGTCAGCCGGGTGATCGAGCGCGCCGAGAAGCTCGGCTCGCGGCAGGCGCAGGGCAACGCCTACTGGAACGCGTCCATAGTCGCGGCGGCACGCGGCCAGCTGACAGACGCTCTCGACCTCGCGGCCAAGACCCTGGCGCTGCTGGCCGAAACCTCGCCGGACCGGAGCCTGGCCGGCATGCGCGTCACCTACGCCTGGCTCCTGCTGCGCTGCGACCCGCCGCGCCTGGACGAGGCGGACGCCCTGCTGGCGCGAGCCCACGAGCTGCTGGCGGATCTGTCGTTCGGCCCGCACCTGGCGAACTGCGAGACCGAGATGGCGCGATCGGCCCTGCTGCGCGGCGACTTCGGCGGTGCCGTGAGCATCGCGGAGCAGGCGATCGCGCGGTGCGCGGACGCCAGAGCTGCCGAGGGCGAGCACGCTAAGGTGGTGAGCGGACTCGCGCTCGTCATGTCTGGCCAGCCCGATGAAGGCGCCGTCCTAGTGGCTGGTGCAGCGGAACGCCTGGCGATGATGGGCTCGCAGCTCGATGCCGCGCAAGCGTGGCGGGACCTGGCCGAAGCACTCATCGATGGCGGCCGGTCTGAGCAGGCGGTCGAGGCGCTGCGGCGAGCTGCCGACTATGCCGGCGTGCGCGCGTCGACGGTCCGGGCCAGCCTCGCTGTTCCGGTCCACGACTAGTCAGGGCCCGGCGACCAGACCGGCGCCGACCCTCAGGTTCGTCAGCAGGAATTGCAGGCACTGCGCCCGGCAGTCGACGACATTCTGGGGTCGCGCGTACCAGTGACCTTCGTCTGCGTAGATGGTCAGGTCGTAGCGCCGCCCGGCGCGTTCCAGCGCGGCCGCGAGCGCCTCGGCATGCTGCACCGGGACGCGGGCGTCCTGGCGGCCGTGGAAGAGCAGCAGCGGCACGCCGACGTCGGCCGCCCGGCTGACCGGTGACGTCATGATGAGCTGCTCGCGATCGTCGGCCAGGTCACCGATGCGGGCCGCTTGCTCGGCACCTGCCGCACCGCCGAGCGACCGCAGGCTGGCGACGTAGCTCGGCAGATCCGTCGGCGCGGACCCGGCAACGACGCAGGCGAGCGGCAGCTGCGTCTGCGTGGCGAGCATCAGCGCGGCGTAGCCACCGTAGCCATGGCCGATGGCGGCGATCCGGCCGGTGTCGATGAGGTCGGCGACCTCCGCCGACTGAAGCACGTCGACCAGGTCATCCTGCATCGCCAGCGCCCATTGCCGGTCGCCGGCGTCCCGGAAGCGCTTGCCGAAGCCGCGCGAGCCGCGGTAGTTCACCTGGATGCAGCACAGGCCAGCGGCAGCCAGGAACTGTGCCCACGGGTCGAACTGCGGCCGGTCGCTGGCCCACGGCCCGCCGTGCACGGCCAGCACGGCCGGCCACGGCGGTGGCGTGCTCGGCCTGGTCAGGAAGCCGGTGATCAGTAGGCCATCTCGGGCGCGATAGCTCACCGGCTCGCGCGGCTGCATTGCGACCCTGGCAAAGCCGGTGAACCTGGCCATCGGCTTGCTGACTGCCTCGGAGCTCCGGCTGAAGGTGACGAAGGCCGGCCCGCCGACCGGGAACGAGATTTCGGCGAGGCAGTGGCTGGCGTTCCGCCCGGTGATCGTGGCCGGCGCATCCTCAGCGATGCGCGCGAGCCTGGCCAGGTCAGCCGCGGCAGCTCGGCTGAGCGCGGACTGCGGCTGGGCTGGGTCAGTGGTGGTGACCAGGTCGGGTTCACGCCCGTCCGGCGACATCAGCACCGCGGTGACGTCGAACTGGTCGCGGCTGATGATGACCTCGGGTGACCAGTCCGGCCCCGACATCTGGACCAGCGCGACCGTGTCCCGGCCAGCCGAGCTGAGGGCGAACAGCGTCTGCTCGTCGGAGCTGAACGCCAGCGGGCGCGAGGCCCGCCCGTCGGCGGCCGGGATCTCGGAGATCGGCGACCAGGCTGGGTCGTCCAGGCGGGTGTGCCACCAGGTGCAGGTACTTGCGTCGGTGCACACGGCTACGGCTTGCGTGCCGGTCGCCAGCCAGCGGGTCGCCTGCCCGCTCGGCGGCTGCCACTCGGACATCACGGCCCCGGTCGGCGTCACCGCCCGGAGCTGTGAGGTCCCGGCGGGCGACTGTCGGACCGAGATGAGGATGTATGGCTTAGCGCCGCCCACCTGCCCGACGTAATGCGCGTCGCCAGCGGGGTCGGGCGTCAGCGGCGCGAGCGAGCGCGTCCGCAGGTCGAGCCAGGCCAGGACGCGCTGATAGCTGCCAGCCTGCCGGAGTTCCAGGATCAGCCCTCGACTGTCGGCGCCCCAGTGGAAGTCGCGCAGCCGCCAGGGCCGCAGGTCGGACGCCAGTTGCATAGGCGACCTGCTCGCGCCCACCCAGACGTTGGCTGCGCCGTCATGCCAGCGCACTGCCGCGAATCTGTCGCCTGCGGGCGCTAGTCTCGGCCGTGTCCAGTCCGGCGTGCCCCGGAAGGACGCCTGCTTGACTTGTGAGACATGCACACGCAGACCCTGATCAGTACGGGCCGCCGATGGGCGACCGGCTCTTTGCCGCCCCTAGGACGTTATCGGGCGACATCGCGCGCCGTCAAGGCGGCCTTGACTGCGGTAGTTATGCACCAAACCTCATCTGTAGTGCAATTGTAGTAGCAGTTTGACCGTCTGTCATGACTGCTAAGCCCAGGCGGCACGTGCCCGCCTCCGACACCAGATGGGTGGTTACATCACATGACTAGCATCCGTATCGCCATCGCAGCCGTGCTCGCCGCCGCCGCGGTATTCGCCGGCGCCACCTCGCGCACTACGCCGAGCCCGACGTCGAGCGCCTCGCACACCGTCGCGCTGGCCAGGCCAACGCCCGACAGCCCGGTGACCTGCTGCGACTAGTGACTGAGCACCGTCGCGCGCGCCTCCCGGCCGGCCCCGTTCTTCGCGCGAGCTGACAGCGGGTCCGGCCGGCCTCGGCGTCATGGCCGGGTCCCCGGCGCCGGGGAATTCGTGCAAGCCGTCATGCCGCCGACCCCAGCCACCGCCGGTACCTGGGCCGTGCTGCCTTGCGCCAGATCGCGGCGGCCAGGTCCTGAAGCAGCCGGGCTTCACACGCGTCACGCTCGTAGAACATGCCATAGCTGAACGCGTTCTCCCCGGCTTGGTGCGCGGCCACGCCAAGGCGCCGCTCGAGCTGGCGGGCGATGACAGTGTCCTGGTGATCACCGAGGACCGTCTGCACCTTCTTGAGCTGCCTGGCGAGCCGGCCGGCGTCCTTGCCTGCCACGGCCGCCACCGCCTCGGCCGCGTACCTGGCCCGCTTGGCCGCCTTGCGCGCCTGGTGAAAGGCGACGTCCCGGTCCTGGCCAGGCGGCGCGGCAAGAGCGCGGCGCATTCGCCGCGCGGTCGTGCGGTAAGCAGTCGCGACCGCGGCCGCGAGTGTGGGTCCGGCGGCCGCGTCAGCGTCCGGGCCGAGCGGCGGATCCGCGATCAGCTCATCCAGATCGGTGAGCAAAGCGGCGTACCGACGGGAGTTCAGGGCCCTGAGCACCGCCGTCCGCGCGGTCGCGCCCGACTGCGCGAAATGGTCGTCGATCCGCGCCGCCACCGGGCCGAGCAGCTGGGCGGCGTCGGTCTGCTCCCGCTGCGCGCGCAGGTGCGCGGCCAGTACCTCGCTGTCACGCTCCCGGCCGAGCACGTCACCTAGCCATTTCAGCTCGGCGGCCACATGCTCACTGGCGGCGTCGCTGATGACCGCGCCGAAGGTCCGCAGGGTGCTGCGCAGCCGCCGGGTCGTGATCCGCATCTGGTGCACCGAGTCGGGCCGGAACCTGCGCACCATCGGGTCGAGCGCGGCGAGCTCTTCACCCTGCGCAGCCAGGTAGCTGGTGATCACCCGATAGGCCGGCCCGGCGGCCGTCGCCCGCGGCTCGCGGGCCGGCGGCGGCAGCTGGCTGCTCAGCACGCGCTCGAGCTTGGCCGAGCGTGCGGATACCCTCAGGCCGTGCTCGCGCAGCACGGTGTCGACCGCCGTCAGCAGGTCGTTGTCGCCGCCAGCGAGCTCGACCTCGACCTCGCGCCAGCTCGCGGCCGACGCGGGATCGTCCTCGCGGTACGCGGACACCCGGTCATCGGCGACCTCTGCCAGCACCTGCCCGGCCGGGTCCAGCAGGCTAGTAGCCTGTCGCCGCGTCGAGACGCTGGCCACTGGTACGAGGGCGGCGCCGCGGCTGCGGGCGCGGACCAGATCGGCGAGCTCGCGCGGCACCCGGTGCCCGGACCCCGGCGAAGCTCCCGCGCTGACGCTGTCCAGGGGCAGCCTGATCTCCTCGCGCGTGCGGCCGCCGACGGGCAGCTTCAGATGCCAGCCCTCGTCCTCGCCGCCGGTCCGGCGCCGGAGCGTGATCCCGGCGCGCAGCAGGCGCAGGTCCGCCGTGTCGAAGTAGACGGCCACGAGCAGTTGTTCGGGCGGGCTGGCCGTGGCCGCCACCTGCGGTAGCTCGTCCAGCGCGGGCAGCACGACATCCGGCTCAGCCTCGTACTTAGCCTCGGTCTCGTTGACGCTGACTGACATGTGCATCCCGCTACCCGGTTGCGGCCGGTGAATGCCCCATCGTAGCCGCGGACCGAGGCGGGAAGGGTCCGCGCGCGCCCCGGTGTTAGGGACGAGCATGCAAGTTGAGATCTGGTCCGATGTGGTATGTCCGTGGTGCTACCTGGGCAAAAGGCGCTTTGAGCAGGCGCTCGCTGAGTTCGAGCATCGCGACGACGTGCAGGTCGTTTATCGGTCGTTCGAGCTGGACCCGGACGCGCCTGCGGGCGCGACGACACCCACAGTGGAGCTGCTGGCTGATAAGTACGGAATGAGCCCCGCGCAGGCGAGCCAGGCCCAGCGGGAGATGGAGGAGCGCGCGGCAGGCGATGGCCTCACCTTCCGGCTGGGAGACCTGCGCCGCGGCAATACGAGGGACGCGCACCGTGTGATCCAGCTGGCCAAGGACCGCGGCCGGCAGGAGGCCGTAGTCGAGCGGCTGCACAAGGCGTACTTCACCGACCAGGACTCGGTCTTCGATCATGAGGCGCTGACCCGGCTGGCGGTCGAGGCTGGCCTGGACGGCGACGAGGTCGCCAGCGTGCTGGCCGGCAACGCCTACAGCGAACACGTCGACACCGACGAGGAAATGGCGCGCGCACTGGGCGCTACCGGCGTGCCACTGTTCGTCATCGACCGCAAGTACGGAGTCTCCGGAGCACAGCCGGCCGACACGATCAGTGGCGTCCTGGAGCGCGCCTGGGCCGAGTCCGGGTCCGGCGGGAGCGAGGCGTGACGAGCGGGCCAGCTTCTGGTTCGCTACTACGCATGAGAGTCAGCGGCACCCCCGAAGTGAGCGGGGTCACCCCCGAACTGGCCGAGTCGCCCGCGTGGTTCCGCGCAGCCCTGGCTGCGCCGGTCACCACCGGCACGGTCACGGTCGACGGCGCGGCGATTGCCTACCGCGCGTGGGGGGCGGAGAGCGCCAGCGCGATAGTCCTGGTGCACGGGGGCGCCGCGCACGCGCGCTGGTGGGATCACATCGGTCCGCTGCTCACGTATGACCGGCGGGTCGTGGCATTGGATCTGTCCGGTCACGGCGACAGCGCCAGGCGGGGTCACTACAGCCTGGACGGCTGGGCGCACGAGGTCCTGGCGGTCGCGCGGGCGGCGGGCAGCACGAATCCGCCGATCATCGTGGGGCACAGCATGGGCGGTTTCGTCGCGCTGCGCGCGGCCGGGCTGTTCGGCGCCGACCTCGAGGGCATCGTGGTGATCGACTCGCCCGTGCAGGACGTCACGCCCGAAGAGCAGGCGGCCAGGGAGGCACGCGCGTTCGGCCCGCTGCGCGTCTATCCCACCCGCGAGGCGGCCATCGCGCGCTTCCATCCCATGCCCGATCAGCCGACCCTGCCCTACATCCTTGAGCACGTGGCGAGCACCTCCGTCCGGGCCGTCGACGGCGGCTGGAGCTGGAAGTTCGACCCGGCGGTCTTCGGCCGCAACCGGGGAGCGCCGGCGCTGCTGCGTCATCTGGACTGCCGGGTGGCGCTGTTCGTCGCCGAGCACGGCATCGTGCCGCCTAAGACGACCGAGCTCATGTACGACAAGCTCGGCCAGCTAGCACCGGTCATCCAGATCCCGGCGGCCGGTCATCACGTCATGCTCGATCAGCCCATCGCGCTGGTGACCGGGATCCGCACCCTGCTCTCGGACTGGGATCATTCGCTGCCGGCCCGGCCGGCGTCGGCCGAGCCAGGCGGGTAACTCATGCCAGGCCGGGTCGTCGTCCTCGGGGCGGTCAACGTCGATCTGGTCATGCGCCTGCCGGCGCTGCCCGCGCCGGGACAGACGGTGCTGGGCGGCGAGCTCGGCAGAGCGGACGGCGGCAAAGGTGCCAACCAGGCGGTCGCGGCAGCGCGCGCCGGGGCGCAGACCCACCTCGTCGGCGCGGTCGGCGCGGACGACGGCGCCCAGTCGGTTGCCGCCCTCGCCGCCGAGGGCGTGCACGTCGGCGCGGTCGCTTGCCTCGCCGGAGCCACGGGTCACGCGTTCGTGCTGGTCGACGATGACGGCGAGAACCAGATCGCCGTCGCCTCCGGCGCGAATGCTCTCGTGTCGGCCGACCACGTGCTGGCCGCGCTCGGCGATCTGAACCTCACGGCCGCTGACGTACTGGTGCTGTCCTTCGAGATGCCGGCGGCCGCGCTCAGGGCGGCTGCAGGCGCCGCCGCCGAGGCCGGCTGCCAGCTTGTCGTCAACCCCGCGCCGGCGCGGCCCCGTTCCCTTGATCTTCTCGCCGGTGCGATCGCGACGCCGAACGTGCACGAACTGGCCACGCTCGCCACGGAGCTGGCTAGTGCTGGCCTGCCGGGCGCGACCGCGCCCGAGCCAGGCGCGGCCGCCCCGCAGGCGGGTACGGTCGCTCTGGCCCTCGCCCGCGCGACGGGCAGCGTCGTGGTAGTGACCGTCGGGTCCGGCGGTGCGCTGCTCGCCGATCCGGCCCGGGGCGCACCGTTGCACGTCGCTGGCCACCGGGTGGCCGTGCGCGACACCACTGGCGCCGGCGACACGTTCACAGGCGTGCTCGCGGCGAGCCTGGCGGGCGGTCACGACCTGGTCGCCGCCGCCGGACGCGCGGTCGCCGCCTCGGCGCTGGCCGTGATGGCGCACGGGGCGCGCGCTGGCATGCCGACCGCGGCCGAGATCGACGCACTGATCGCCACCGCGTCGGGCATCGGCGGTGCTCCGTAACTTCCGCTTTTCGTCACCGCGGCATCTGACTAGCCACCACTGCTGGTCACGACCGCGCCAAGAAGCCGCCCGCTGTGCAAACTTCGCCCATGCCCCGGTTTGGCCCAGGCCAGCACCGATCACATACGGGCCGTGCAGATAGCAAAGACGAGAACAGCGACAGTAACAGCGGACCCGATTAACGACTTCTTCGCGGGCCTGGCTGAGCCAGGGCATCTCGCGACATTCGAGCACGAAGTTGGCACAGTCCGATTCGACGTACCCGACGCGACCGCAAAGGCCGACGTCACCGACGTCGAGCACTGGCATGTCACCATCGACGACGGCGACGTCACTGTGACCCGCGAGCCGCTGCCGGCCGAGGCCGTCGTCCGGATCGCCCGGCCGTACCTGGAACTCATCGTGACAGGCCGGCTGAACGCCGTGGCCGCAATGCTGCGGGGCCTGCTGGCCGTCGAGGGCAGCGTCGCCTCGCTGATGATGTTCCAGCGTTGCCTGCCGGGGCCGCCAGGCTCTACCGGCAAGGTCGCGCCCATAAGTTCGCAAGCAGTGATGGCACAGCGGAGGCCAAAGTGAGTGACGGGCTTGTCCAGATCCTGGAGGGCAACACCTTCGTCGTCAGCGACGACAAGGGTGATATCGAGGCCTCCCGCACCGACCCGACCGGGCTGTTCTCGTTCGACACCCGGTTCCTGTCCCGCTGGGTGCTGACCGTCAACGGCCAGCGGCTGACGGCGCTGTCGACCGACGATCTGCAGTACTTCCAGACCCGGTTCTTCCTGGTGCCGGGCAGCGGCACCGTCTACGTGGACGCCAAGCTTTCGGTCATCCGGCAGCGCGAGGTCGCCGACGGCTTCCACGAGGAAGTGCGCGTACTCAACCACGACAACGTCCCCGTCGACCTGGACATCCGGATGGAGGCAGCGAGCGACTTTGCCGACCTGTTCGAGGTCAAGGACGCGCTCAAAAAGAAAGGCCAGTACGGGAACGTGGTCGCTGGTGACAGTCTCGTCTTGCGGTACCAGCGCGAGACGTACGTCCGCGAGACCTGGATCTCCGCCTCGACCCCGGCCAGCATCGACGAGCACGGCCTGACCTTCAGCATCACCGTGCCGCCGCACGGCGAGTGGAAGACCGACCTGCAGGTCGTGACGTCGGAAGGCGAGCCGGACGGACAGGCAGACGGCCCGGTCTGGATCCGCGGCCAGCGCCGGGTACGCGAAGACATGTCGCGCGGCCTGGAGAAGTGGCTGCAGCACGCGCCGACGGTGGACTGCGACTGGCGGCCGCTTGAGCAGATCTACAAGCGCTGCATGACCGACCTGGCCGCGCTCCGGTTCTCGACGCTGACCATGCCGGGCCGCGCCCTGCCAGCCGCCGGCCTGCCCTGGTTCATGACGATCTTCGGCCGTGACAGCATCCTGACCAGCCTTCAGGCGCTGCCCTTCACCAGCGAGCTCGCCTCGACCACCCTGCTGGCTCTCGCCGAGCGCCAGGGCACCCGGATCGACGACTTCCGCGACGAGGACCCCGGCCGGATCCTGCACGAGATGCGGTACGGCGAAATGACCGCGTTCGAGGAGCGGCCGCACTCGCCGTACTACGGCAACGCCGACGCGACCATGCTGTACGTCATCTTGCTCGATGAGTACGAGCGCTGGACCGGGGACACCAAGCTGGTCCGGGAGCTGGAGCACACCGCCAGGGCGGCCCTGAACTGGATCAGCGACTACGCCGACCTGCAGGGCAACGGCTACGTGTCCTACCAGCGGCGGAACCCGAAGACGGGGCTGGAGAACCAGTGCTGGAAGGACTCCTGGGACTCGATCTCGTACCGCAACGGCGACCTGCCTGGCTTCCCGCGCGCCACCTGCGAGCTGCAGGGCTACGCCTACGACGCCAAGATGCGCGGTGCGCGGCTGGCGCGGCTGGTCTGGAAGGATCCGGCCTACGCCGATCACCTGGAGAAGGAGGCCGCCGACCTCAAGCGCCGGTTCAACCGTGACTTCTGGGTCAAGGACGGGGAGTACTTCGCCGTCGCGCTCGACGGCGACGGGCGCCAGGTCGACTCGCTGACCTCGAACATCGGGCACCTGCTCTGGAGCGGCATCGTCGACGCGTCCAAGGCGAAAGCGGTCGTCAAGCACCTGATGGGGCCGCAGCTGTTCTCCGGCTGGGGCGTGCGGACGATGGCCGAGGGCGAGGCGAGATACAACCCGATCGGCTACCACGTCGGCACGGTGTGGCCGTTCGACAACTCGTTCATCGCCTGGGGCCTGCGGCGGTACGGGTTCAAGGCGGAGGCCGCGTGCATCGTCGCCGGGATCCTCGAGGCGGCCGAGGTGTTCGACGGCCGGCTGCCGGAGGCATTCGGCGGTTACGAGCGCAGCTCGACGATGTACCCAGTGCAGTACCCGACCGCGTGCAGCCCGCAAGCCTGGTCGACCGGGGCGCCGCTGCTCCTGCTCCGCGCCGGGCTGGGCCTTGAGCCCAATGGCGACAACCTCGTCGTCGACCCGGCGCTGCCAACCTGGATCGGCAACCTCGAGCTGCTGGACCTGCCGGGCCGGTGGAAGCGGATCGACGCCTTCGGGCGGGGCCGGATTGACACCGACCGGCTGACTCGCCGCTAGCTCAGGACCGCTAGCTCAGCACGCGTGTGCCCCTGGTACAGGAATCCTGTACCGGGGGCATACGCGTCGCGGGGCTATCACACGCCGGCGTACTGCCGCGTTGTCTCGAACGTGAGGTGCCCGTCCCTGACTCCGACGGTGACCTCCTGACCTGGCGAGACCTGGCCGTCTAGGAGCATGCGCGAGAGCTGATTGTCCACTTCGCGCTGAATCGTCCGGCGCATCGGCCGGGCCCCGAACTCGGGCTGGAAGCCATGGTCGGCGATCCAGTCCACGGCGGCCGCGGTGAACTGGACCGTCACGTGCTGCGCGCGCAGCCGTCGGCGGGTCTCCTCGAGCAGCAGCTGGGTGATCTGCCGCAGCTCAGTCTGGTCAAGCTCGCGGAAGATGATGATCTCGTCGATGCGGTTCAGGAACTCGGGCCGGAACGACTCGCGCAGCCGCCGCATCAGCTGGTCCTGCAGCGCGCGATCCTGGCTGTCGTCGGAGCTCGCGCCCTCGCCCGCGAAGCCAAGCGCGGCGCCGCGCCGGGTGACGACGTCGGAGCCTAGGTTGCTGGTCATGATCAGGATGGTGTTCTTGAAGTCGACGGTCCGGCCCTGGCCGTCGGTCAGCCTGCCGTCGTCGAGGACCTGAAGCAAGATGTTGAACACATCCGTGTTGGCCTTCTCGATCTCGTCCAGCAGCACCACCGAATACGGACGCCGCCGGACGGCCTCGGTGAGCTGGCCGGCCTCCTCGTACCCGACGTAGCCCGGCGGAGCGCCGACGAGGCGGCTGACCGTGTGCCGCTCGGAGAACTCGCTCATATCCAGCCGGATCAGCTTGGTGTCGCCGCCGAAGAGCGCCTCCGCCAGGGCACGGGCCAGCTCGGTCTTGCCGACGCCGGTAGGCCCGAGGAACAGGAAGCTGCCGACCGGGCGCTGCGGGTCGCCAAGGCCCGCTCTGGACCGACGGACGGCCTCGGCGACCGCGGCGACGGCTTCGTCCTGGCCGATCACGCGCTCGTGCAGGTGCCCCTCGAGCTCCAGCAGCCGATTGCGCTCCTCCTCGGTGAGCTGCTGAACCGGAACGCCAGTGGCCCGCGATACCACCTCGGCGATGTCGTTGACCGTCACCTGCGGAACGACGCCTTCCTCGCGGCTGACCTGGTCGATCTGCGTGCGCACTTCCTCGATCTCATTGCGGAGCACCGAGGCCTGCTCGTACTGCTCGCTGGCGACCGCCTGATCCTTGTCGCGGTGCAGTTCCTCGGCGCGCCGCTCCAGCTCGCGCAGCTCGCTGCGGGGCGTCCTGGTGCGCAGCCGGACGCGGGCGCCCGCCTGGTCGATCAGGTCGATGGCCTTGTCTGGCAGGAATCGGTCCGTGACGTACCGGTCTGACAGCTCCACGGCCGCCACCAGCGCCTCGTCGTCGTAGCGGACCTGATGATGCGCCTCGTACCGGTCACGCAGCCCCCGCAGGATGGCCAGGGCGTCGTCGACGGTCGGCTCCGCTACCAGGATGGGCTGGAACCGCCGGGCCAGCGCCGCGTCCTTCTCGATGTTCTTGCGGTACTCGTCCAGCGTGGTCGCGCCGATGACGTGCAGCTCACCGCGGGCGAGCGCGGGCTTGACCATGTTGGCGGCGTCCACCCCGCCCTCGGCGCCGGCGCCGGTCCCGACAATCGTGTGTATTTCGTCGATGAAGACGACGAGCTCGTCACCGTGCTCCCGGATCTCGTCGATGATCCGGCGCAGGCGCTCCTCGAAGTCGCCGCGGTAGCGGGTACCGGCGACGATGCCCGAGAGCTCGAGCTGAACGACCCGCTTGCCCGCCAGGGTCTGCGGGACGTCTTCGTTGACGATGCGCTGAGCGATGCCCTCCACGATCGCGGTCTTGCCGACCCCCGCCTCGCCGATCAGCACCGGATTGTTCTTGCCGCGCCGGGACAGCACCTCGATGGTCTGCTCGATCTCGATATCCCGGCCGATAACCGGGTCAACTCGCCCTTCCCTGGCCATCGCGGTCAGGTCGCGGCCGAACTCATCCAGCGTCGGGGTCGAGGTCCGGCCATCCTGGCCAGGCGGGGCGACGCCCTGAGCAGCCAGGTAGGCCTGCTGCAGCGCCTCCGGGGTCACCCTGGCCGACCCCAGCATCCGGCCAGCCGCCGACTCCGGGTTGACCGCGAGCGCGAACAGGATGTGCTCCGGCCCGATATACGTGGATCCCAGCGAGTGCGAGATCCGGTGCGCGTCCAGGAGCGCCCGCTTCGCGCCTGGCGTCAGCTGTGGTGGCTGGCCGCTCTGCCCGCCGCCGCGCTGCTGTTCCTCGATCCCACGGGCCAGCGCATCGGGATCAGCACCGGCACGGGCCAGCATCTGCCTGGTCGGGTCGAGCCTGGAGGCGGCCCACAGCAGGTGCTCAGTGTCCAGGTCGGAGCCGCCGCGCTCAGCAGCCAGCGTCGCGGCCGCCCCGATGAGCTCACGGGCTGGCCCGCTCATCAGCCGCGTGATGTCGACACGCTGGCCGGGCTGCGGCGGGCCCTGCCCCGCGCCGTACAGACGTGCGATGAAATCGTCGAACGGGCTGGAGCCTGAGCCCTCAGGTCCGTAGTAACCGCTGCTCATCGCGTGCCCACCCCCGCCTGCTCGCCCGGCTTGTCGCTGGCCCCCGCCAGCCTGGGACCGGCCAGGATGCTGGCCGGAACCCGTAACCCGCATTCTGCCCCTCCGGCAGTCGGGCGACGCCGGCCAGGTCGGGGTGAAGGTGCCCGTCGGTAGCCTGATAAGAGCCTGATTGTCGACGACGGGGAGAGCGCCAGCGCATGACCGAACGCAAGCCGTCGGGGATGAGCTTCACCTCATGGATTGACCAGCAGATCAGCGACGCAGCCGAGCGAGGCGCGTTCGACAACCTGCCCGGCGCCGGCAAGCCACTGCCGAGGCACGGCGACGATGAGCAGGCCTGGCTGCGTGAGTACCTGCGGCGTGAGGGTGTCTCGGCCGAGGTGCTCCTGCCGACGCCGCTCCGGCTGCGCAAGGAGGCAGCCAGGCTGGCGGAGACCGTGGCTGCGCTGCCGTCGGAGCAAGAGGTACGCGAGGCCGTTGCTGAGCTGAACCACCGGATCAAGGAATGGCGGCGGATCCCCTTGGGGCCGCCGATCTTCGTGCCGCTGGTGGATGAGGACTTCATGCTCAGCAGATGGCGGGAGGCGCGGCCGGCCGAAGTCCCGGACGCAGCCCGGGCCGAACTCGACGCCCGCGGCCAGCCGAAAAGCGCTAGGCGGACAACGGTCGCGCAGCCGCGGCGATGGCTGCGGCTGCGGCGCCGCACCGAATCGTAAGCAGGTCGCCCGCCAGTATGTGGCGCCCGGCGGTAGGCCGCGCCTTGCCGCGTGTCGCGCCCGGCGGTAGGCCGCTGAACGGGATCAAAACGTCTAGACGTCTCGATTCTGCAACATCCCTGCCAGGACCGCTGAATCACGCTTCCCGGGCGGTGGCGCCAGGACTAGCCTTCGGGCAATCCCGGGGGGGCATCCGGGACGACTTACCCCAGCCGGCGGGGACAGCCCAGCAAGCCGGCGGTCCTTCCGGGCGGCCACTGGCCGCCACGCACAGGAGGTAACGGTGAGAGGGATATTCAGGACCGTCGCCGGAGTCGGCATCGTGGCCGTGCTGGCCGCGGCCGCAGGCTGCGGCTCGAGCGTGGCCGGCAATTCCGGCGGGACCGGCGGCACGGCCGCCGGCAGCAAGTTCTTGGCTTGCATGGTGACTGACACAGGCGGCATCGACGACAAGTCGTTCAACCAGTCGTCGTGGCAGGGCATGCAGGCAGCCGCAGCCACTGATCCGAGCAAGATCAGCGCCACCTACCTGCCGTCCACCACGACGGCGGACTATGCGTCGAACATCAGCGCGCTGGAAGCAAAGAAGTGCGGGATCATCGTCACGGTCGGCTTCCTGATGGCCGGGGCGACCGAGGCCGCGGCCAAGGCCAACCCCCACCAGAAGTTCGCGATCGTCGACTGCTCCTACGCCTCCTTCTGCCTGAGTGGGAAGAAGGAGACCAACATCGACCAGCTGGTGTTCAACACCGTGCAGGACGGCTTCCTCGGCGGCTACCTGGCAGCGGCTGTCAGTAAGACCCACGTCGTGGCGACCTACGGTGGTCAGGACTTCGGCACCGTGACGATCTACGAAGACGGCTTCCAGGACGGCGTGAACTACTACAACACCCAGAACCACGCCAGCGTCAAGGTGCTCGGCTGGGACGAGACGACCCAGAAGGGCAGCTTCATCGGCAACTTCACCGACCTCGGCGCCGGCCAGGCGCTGACCAACACCTTCATCGGCGATGGCGCTGACGTGATCTTCCCGGTCGCAGGCGGCGTTGGCCTCGGCACGGCTAAGGCGGTCCAGACCGCGGATGCCGCCGGCAAGAGCGTGTCGATGGAGTGGGTGGACACCGACGGCTGCGTGAGCGCGGCGCAGTACTGCCAGTACATGCTCACCAGCGTGACGAAGGGGATCACCGAGGCGGTCAAGACCGCGGTCCTGTCCGCGGTTGGCGGTACTTTCAAGGGCGGCACCTACGTCGGCACTCTCGCCAACGGCGGCGCGGTCCTCTCCCCGTTCCACGACTACGCCAGCAAGATTCCGGCGTCGGTGCAGTCCGAGCTCCAGACGCTGCAGCAAGACATCGAGAGCGGCAACATCAAGCCGTACACCAAGAACCCGGTGTAAGTCCGTAGCACGTACCGTCTGAGCCGGTCAGCTGCCCAGGCCCGTGGCCTGGGCAGCTGACCGTAGCCAGTTAGAGCGGAGGCCGGCCGGGTGAAGCTTGAGCTGCGTGGCATCACTAAGCGATTCGGCAGTCTCGTCGCCAATGATCACATCGACCTCGTCGTTCAGCCCGGCGAGATCCGGGCACTGCTCGGCGAGAACGGGGCCGGCAAGACCACGCTGATGAACGTCCTGTACGGGCTGGTCCAGCCGGATGAGGGCGAGATCCTGATCAACGACAAGCCGGTCCACGTCCGGTCGCCGAAGGACGCGATCAGCGCCGGGGTGGGCATGGTGCACCAGCACTTCATGCTGGTTCCGGTCTTCACGGTCGCCGAGAACGTCACCCTCGGCGCGGAGCCGGTCCGTCGTTTTGGGCTGCTGGACCGGCGCCGCGCGCGTGCGTCGGTGCAGGAACTGTCGGAGCGCTTCGGGCTCCGCGTCGATCCCGATGCCTATGTCGAGGATCTCCCGGTCGGCGTGCAGCAGCGAGTCGAGATCATCAAGGCGCTGCTGCGGGACGCGAGCATCCTGATTCTCGACGAGCCCACGGCGGTACTGACGCCGGGCGAGACCGAAGACCTGTTCCAGATCATGCGTCAGCTGCGAGATTCCGGCCGGTCCATCGTGTTCATCTCGCACAAGCTCAAGGAGGTCCAGGCGATTGCCGACAACATCACCGTCATCCGCCGTGGCCAGGTAGTAGGCGAACGCGCGCCCACCACCAGCGACGCGGAGCTGGCTGCGCTGATGGTGGGCAGGTCCGTGCAGCTTCGCGTCACCAAGGAACCGGCCAGCCCCGCCGGGGTGGTACTTGATGTCCGCGACCTCAGCGTGCCGGGTGAGCATGACGCCCTGGCTGTGCAGTCTGTGTCCTTCGACGTGCGAGCAGGCGAGATCCTCGGAATCGCTGGCGTGCAGGGCAACGGGCAGACCGAGCTGTGCGAGGCGCTGCTGGGCCTGCGGCCGTCGACCGGCTCGGTGCTGCTCGACGAGACGGACATCAGCGCCGCGAGCACCCGTGACCGGCTCCGGGCCGGGATCGGTTATATCCCCGAGGACCGCCAGGAAGACGGCCTCGTCGGCGCATTCTCAGTCGCCGACAACCTTGTCCTGGACGTCTACGACCGCCCTCCCTATGCCTCCGGCCTCGCCCTGAATCTCGACGCCGTCAGGAAAGCGGCCGTCCGCCTGGTCGACGAGTACGACGTCCGGACCTCGTCGGTGCTCACGCCGGCCGGCACGCTATCCGGGGGCAACCAGCAGAAGGTCGTCGTCGCCAGAGAACTAAGCCGGGGCAACAAACTGCTGGTGGCCAGCCAGCCAACGCGCGGCCTAGACGTCGGCTCGATCGAGTTCGTGCACCGCGAGATCGTGAAGCAGCGTGATCGCGGGGTGGCGGTCGTCATCGTCTCCTCCGAGCTGGACGAGATCTACGCGCTGTCGGACCGGATCGCGGTGATGTACGAGGGCCGGATCGTCGGCTTCAGCTCGCCGGACATCGCCGAGCAGGAGCTCGGCCTGCTGATGGCCGGTGCCGGGCCAGCCACCGAGCCAGCCACCGAGCCAGCCACCGAGCCAGCCACGGGCCGGCCGCCGGGACGCGAGCAGAGGATCCGGCCAGTGAGTGACGCAGTGAGTGACGCCTCGGCCGCTGTGCCCGAACCGGTACCGGCCACCACCGGCGCCGCGGCAGGCGAGCCAGCCGAGCCGAGCGCTGCACCTCGGCCCGGCGGACAGCGCGCCAGGCTGACGGGTGCCGCCATCATCCAGGCGGTCACGCAGGGCAGCTCGGCCGTCATCACGATCCTCGCGATCTTCCTGGCGCTTGTGGTCGGCGCTGTGCTCATCGTGTTCAGCGATCCGGTCGTGACGCGGGCATGGAGCTCGTTCTTCGCCGGTCCGGGATATGCGCTGGGCCAGACATGGCAGGCGGTCTCGTACGCCTACTCGCAGATGTTCGAGGGCGCGATCCTGAACCCGTCGACGATCAGCGCGGCCTTCCATGGCGGTTCGGTAGCGGCTATCTTCTACCCGCTGTCGTCGACGTGCGCCCAGGCAACACCGCTCATCCTGACCGGCTTGTCGGTCGCGATCGCGTTCCGGGCCGGCTTGTTCAACATCGGCGCGGCCGGCCAGTGGGTCGGGGGCGCCATCGTGGCGACCTGGCTTGGCTTCGGCGTGAGCCTGCCACCAGTGATCCACATCATCGTGTGCGTGCTCGGCGCGTTCGTCGGCGGTGCCGTGATCGGCTGGTTCGTCGGCCTGCTCAAAGCCAAGACCGGCGCCCACGAGGTGATCGTCACGATCATGCTCAACTACGTGATGTACGACCTCCTGCAATACCTCTTGTCCCATCCGGCGATGCTCCAGAAGCCAGGCCAGACCAACCAGATCGCCCCGTTTATCGCGAACGACGCTAACCTCGGGCACGTCGGCGGGCCGCCCCCGCAGGCGGGAGTCGGCTTCCTGATCGCCGTCGCGGCCGCCGTTGCCGTTGCTTGGCTGTTGTCCCGCAGTACGACGGGATTCCAGTTCCGCACGGTCGGGGCCAGCGCGAGCGCAGCCCGCACCGCCGGCATCAACGTCGAGCGGTCGTGGATCGTGGTGATGCTGCTGGCCGGCGGCCTCGCGGGCCTGTCCGCGGCCGCGGTCATCCAGGGCACGAACACTCAGCTGACCTTCAATAGCTACGGGACCTACGGACCCGACGGGATCACCGTTGCGCTGCTCGGCCGGGCTAAGCCGATGGGAGTCGTGCTGGCCGGGCTCCTGTTCGGCGCGCTGCACGTAGGCGGCACTTATGTCGAGGCAGCCACGCTGGGCCAGGTCCCGGCCGACATCGTCCAGGTACTCGAAGGACTCATCGTGCTCTTCGTCGCCGCACCAGCGCTGATCCGCGCCGTCTTCCGGCTGCGCGCCACCAGCGGTAGCGGCATGGAGGCCGTGACGAAGGGGTGGAACGGGTGACGGCCATAGTCACGGCGGTCCGGACGCCGCTCGCGGTCAACCGCAGGTACACCGCCGCGGTCACCTTCGGCGTTCTCGGGCTCATCAACATTGTTGTGTTCGGCCTGCTGGCGCACTCCGGCGACGCGGCATTCCGGCTGTCGCCGGGCGGCTCGGGCATCCAGATACCGGTCATCCGGGTGCCCGCCGCGCCGGTCTGTTTCGTGCTCGGCGCTATCTGCCTCGGCCTCGGCGTGCTCCGCGCGACCACCGAGCTAAGCGTGCGGGCCAAGCGTCTGTCCATCGCGACTGTCCTGCTGTCCTTCGTGATAGCCCTGCTCTGCTGGGCCGACGCGGGCGCGATCCCGCTGAACGTCATCAACATCATGCAGGGCACCCTGATCGCGTCTATTCCGCTGATTCTCGGCGCCCTGGCCGGCTGCCTGTGCGAGCGCTCCGGCGTGATCAACATCGCCATCGAGGGGCAGCTGCTGTTTGGCGCGTTTGCCGCCGCGATCGTGGCCAGCGCGTTCGGCGGCTTGTGGGCGGGGCTGGTGGCCGGATCGCTGGCCGGCGGCATCGTCGGCCTACTGCTCGCCGTCTTCGCGATCACGTTCCTGGTGAATCAGGTCATCCTCGGTGTCGTGCTGAACGTGCTCGCACTCGGCATGACCGACTATCTCTACGACCGGCTGATGGCGCAGAACGCGAGCTACAACACCGGGATCACGTTCGGCTCGATCAAGATCCCGGGGCTTTCCAGCATTCCGGTCATCGGGCCGATCTTCTTCGACTCGAACATTTTCCTGTACATCACTTATGCCGTGATCATCGGAGTCCAGGTCGCGCTGTTCTACACCAGATGGGGGCTGCGGGTCAGGGCGGTCGGCGAGCATCCGACCGCCGCCGACACCGTGGGCATCAGGGTGCTCTGGACTCGCTACCGCAATGTCATTCTGGGCGGCTTGATCGCTGGCATCGGCGGCGCCTACCTGACCATCGGCTCGGTGGGGAGCTTCAACCCCGATATCAGCTCCGGCTTCGGCTACATTGCCCTGGCGGCGCTGATCTTCGGCCGCTGGACGCCGCTCGGGTCGCTCACTGCGGCGCTGCTGTTCGGATTCTGCCTGGAACTCGCTCTGGTGCTGCCCACCGTTAACTCGGCGCTGCCGCCGCCCATCATGAACATGGCGCCGTACGTGGCCACGATCATCGCGGTGGCAGGACTCGTCGGCAAGGTCAGAGCACCCAAGGCGGACGGAGAGCCGTACGTCAAGTCGTAACCGCCGGCCTATCAAGGGGCGACTGAATGGACATTGACTGGGCGGCGCTGCGTGCCGCTGCCACCGCCGTTGCCACTCGCGCGCACGCGCCCTACTCCGGCCTCAAGGTCGGTGCCGCCGGGCTGGACGCTGGCGGCACGCTGGTGACCGGCTGCAATGTGGAGAACGCGTCGTACGGGCTGACCCTGTGCGCCGAATGCGGGCTGGTCAGCGCGCAGCGCGCGGCGGGCGCCGGGGCGCTCGTGGCGGTGAGCGTCGTCGCGGTCGACGGCGCTCCGCTTGTGCCATGCGGCCGGTGCCGGCAGCTGTTGCTCGAGGCGGGCGGGCCCGGCCTCCTGCTCGACGCCGATCACGGGCAGCAGCGCCTCGAGGACCTGCTGCCGGGCGCGTTCACCGCGGCCGACCTGGCGATCCGGAGCGGAGCTGGCACCAGCGGGCGCGATGCCTGACGCGGTCGACCTGATCCGGGCCAAGCGGGACGGCGGGCGGCTCGCAGCCACGGACATCCGCTGGCTGATCGATGCCTACACCACGGGCACCGTCGCCGACGAGCAGATGTCCGCGCTGCTGATGGCGATCTACTTTCGCGGCCTCGATGCGAGTGAGCTGCGCGCCTGGACCAGGGCCATGATCAGCTCCGGTGAGCGGCTGGAGCTCGGCGGCCTGACCGCGCCGACCGTCGATAAGCACTCAACCGGCGGCGTCGGCGACAAGGTGTCGCTGATCCTGGCGCCCCTCGTGGCCAGCTGCGGCGCGGCCGTGCCGCAGCTGTCCGGGCGCGGCCTCGGGCACACCGGCGGCACGCTGGACAAGCTGGAGTCGATCCCCGGCTGGCGTGCCACCCTGTCCAACGCGGACATCATCCGGGTGCTGTCGGCCACCGGCTGCGTGATCTGCGCCGCGGGCGACGGCCTCGCGCCGGCCGACCGCCGCCTCTACGCGCTCCGGGACGTCACCGGCACGATCGAATCCATACCGCTGATCGCCAGTTCGATCATGTCCAAGAAAATTGCAGAGGGAACGGGGTCGCTCGTCCTGGATGTCAAGGTCGGCAGCGGGGCGTTCATGCCCGACCTGGCCGCCGCCCGCGAGCTCGCGCAGACCATGGTGGACCTCGGCAACGCCCACGGCGTGCGCACGAGCGCGCTGCTGACCAGGATGGACACGCCGCTCGGCCGGGCCGTCGGCAACGCGGTCGAAGTGCAGGAGTCAGTCGCGACGCTGCAGGGCGACGGCCCAGCCGACGTGGTCGAGGTCACGCTGGCGCTGGCAACCGTGATGCTCGAGCTGGCGGGGATCGACGCCGACCCGGCGGCCGCGCTCGCCGACGGGCGCGCGCTGGAGCGATACCGCGCGATGATCGCGGCACAGGGCGGCGACCCGGACGCTGAGCTGCCGTCCGCGCAGCACATCACGGTGCTGCGGGCCGAGTCGGGCGGCTGGATCAGCGCGCTGGATGCCAGGTCGGTTGGCGTGGCGGCCTGGCGCCTCGGCGCGGGCCGGGCCCGGAAGGAAGACGCGGTATCCCCGGCCGCCGGGATCATCTGCCTGGTCAAGCCCGGCGATCGGGTCGACGCCGGGCAGCCAGTGCTCGAACTGCGTACTGACGACCCAGGCCGGTTCGACCGCGCGCTCGAGGCGCTGGCCGGGGCGCTGGAGATCGGACCGCAGCCGCCTGAGCCAGCCGGCCTGATCCTCGAGCGGATCGGCTGACGGCCGGGCCTGGCCGGACTGCGGTAACGTCGCCATCGTGGGGATTGAATCCGTTGAGCGCGCTCACAGCTGGCAGTTCGACGTGGCCGACGTGGCCACCTCGGACGCCGGGCTCCGCCAGGTGCTGCACGGGCTGCCGGGCATCGACCAGGTCGGCGTCGGCGACCGGGTAGCCGCGCTCGCCACCCGGTCGATCAAGAAGGACGCCAAGCTCAGCGCCCTGGACCTGGCCATCCAGATGGTCGACCTGACCACGCTTGAAGGCGCCGATACGCCAGGCAAGGTACGCGCCCTGTGCGCCAAGGCACGGCACCCGGACGCAGACTCCCTGCCCGTTGCCGCGGTCTGTGTGTATCCCGACCTCGTCGCCGTCGCGAAGCAGGCGGTGGCGGGCAGCACCGTGGCGGTGGCCTCGGTCGCCACCGCGTTCCCGTCCGGGCGCGCGTCGCTCGCGGTCAAGCTCGCCGACGTCCAGGACGCGGTGAGCGCGGGCGCGGACGAGATCGACATGGTCATCGACCGCGGTGCGTTCCTCGCCGGGCACTACGGTCAGGTCTACGCCGAGATCCGGGCCGTGCGCGAAGCGTGCGGACCGACTCACCTCAAGGTGATACTCGAGACCGGGGAACTGGCCACGCTCGACAACGTCGCGCGCGCATCCTGGCTGGCGATGATGGCCGGCGCCGACTTCATCAAGACCTCCACCGGCAAGGTGACACCGGCCGCTACCCCCGCGGTCGCGCTGGTGATGCTGGCCGCCGTCCGCGATTTCGAGCTGACGTCCGGCCGCCGCGTGGGCGTCAAGGTGGCAGGCGGCATCCGCACGGCGAAGGACGCCATCCGCTACCTCGTGCTCGTCAACGAGGTGGCCGGGCAGGCCTGGCTGACGCCCGCGCTGTTCCGCATCGGCGCGTCAACCCTGCTCAACGACCTGCTCATGCAGCGCATCAAGCAGCGCACCGGCCACTACGCCGGCCCGGACTACGTCACCATCGACTGACGCCACTCTTCCGCCTGAACAAGACAGTGGCGAGGGTGAAGACAACAACGACGATGCCGCCGAACTCGGTCAGGGTGAGCCAGAGGAAGTGACCTGGCGGCTGGTTCAGGAGCAGCGCCCGGAGTGTGTCGACGGCCTGCGTGACGGGCTGGTTTGCGGTGACGACACGCAGCCAGGACGGCATCGTCCCAGCTGGGACGAGGGCGCTGCTGAAGAAGATCGGGATGATGATGATCGCGGCGAGCTGCTGGGCGACTTCCACGCTCTTGCCTAGCAGCCCGATCACGGCCGCGAGCAGGGACAAGGCGAGGGTCACGAGCAGGAAAACGGCGACCACCGCGGCCCACCTCGCCGGGTTCGCGGCAGGACGGAACCCGACGGCGTAGCCGGCCCCGATCGTCACGGCGAGGCCGCACAGGCTGCGCGCGAGGTCGGCGATGACGTGGCCGGTGATGACAGCGGACTTGGCCATGGGCAGGGTGCGGAACCGGTCGATGACGCCTTCCAGCATGTCGGCCGCGACGCTCATCGTCGTGGTGACCGCGGCGAAGGCTGCAGTCACCATGAGGATCCCTGGCAAGACGAAGTTGATGTAGCTGCCGTGCGTGCCAGTCTTGATGGCGCCGCCGAACAGGAAGTCCACGAGCACCACGATCAGGATGGGCTGCAGAGTCACGTTGACGAGTTGCTCGGGGTCGTGCCGGATGTGCCGGAGGCTGCGTTTGGCCATTTCCCAGTAATCGCTGGCCACCCACGCAGCGGACTGGCGGCGGGTCCGCGCAGGCAGGGCGGTCATGCCGCGTGCCCGGCTGCTACGGGGGCCCGCGCCTGACCGGTGAGCTGGAAGTACACGTCGTCAAGATCCGGCTCGTGCAGCGCGAACCGCTCGATGCTGGCGCATGCCGACGCGGCCGCGCCGATGATGGCATGCAACTCCCGGATCCCGTCCAGGCCGCTGCCCTGGACAGCTACGCGAACAGCGCGGCGCGCTTCGTCGGTCACGATGGCGCGGCCGCCGAGGGCGGCGGTCAGCCGGATGACGTCGGCGTCCGAGGCCGCGACCAGGTCGAACCATGCCTGCCCGGCCTGTGCCTTGAGTTCGGCCGGCGTTCCGGTGGCGACAACCCGGCCGGCATCGACGAACACGACGGATCCGGCCAGGGCGTCTGCCTCGTCCAGGTGCTGCGTCGTCAGCAGCACGGTGGTGCCGCGTCCCACGAGGCCGCGGATGATGTCCCACAAGGCGTGGCGGCTGGCGGGGTCCAGGCCGCTGGTGGGCTCGTCGAGGAACAGGATCGCGGGCTCGCCCATCAGGCTCAGCGCCAGGTCGAGCTTGCGCCGCATGCCGCCCGAGTAGGTCTTGACGGCCTTCGTACCCGCGCCGCCGAGGTCGAAGATGTCGAGCAGCCGGGCCGAGCGCTCGCGCACGACCGGCCAGGCCAGGCGGTGCAGGCGCCCGAACATCGCGAGATTCTCCGGGCCGGACAGCTTGCCGTCGACCGAAAGCGACTGGCCGGTCAGGCCAATGCGCGCCTGGACGCGCTCCGGCTCACGCACGACGTCATAGCCGCCGACCCAGGCCGTGCCGGCGTCCGGCCGCAGCAGGGTGGACAGGATGCGGATCATGGTGGTCTTGCCCGCGCCGTTCGGCCCGAGCAACGCGGTCACCGTCCCGGCACTGGCCCGGAAGCTGACCTCGCACAGGGCGGCGGTCTTGCCGTAGCGCTTGGTCAGGCCGACCGTGACGATCGCTTCACTGGCTGTCATATGGGTCCTTCAGCATCGGGCAAGCTGCTCGCACAGGCTATTCGTACGATATACGAATAGCCTATTCGTATGCTGTGCGCGTGGCAACTGAGCATGACCACCGACCCATCTGGTCGCTGCCCGAGCCGGCCGACCGCAGGCCGCGCTACACCCGCGCGCAGATCGCCGGCGCCGCGCTCCGGCTCGCGGACCAGGAGGGATTCGACGCGGTCACGATGAAGCGGATCGGCGCCGAGCTCGGAGCGGCGACGATGACGCTGTACTACTACGTACGCAACAAGAGCGACGTTGTCGCGCTGATGCAGGACGCGATCCTCGCTGACCTCCTCATCCCCGACGCCGACCTGCGCGGCGGCTGGCGGGACGCCATGACCGTGATCGCCCGGCGGACCAGGGCGGTGCTCATGGCCCACCCCTGGTCCCTGGCGTCACTGAACGGCGCCCAGTTCGGGCCGAACGCCATGCGCCACTTCGAACAGTCCCTCGCCGCGGTGAGCGGCACCGGGCTCAGTGCACCGGCCAGGTTTGAGCTCATCGCGACCATCGACGACTACGTGTCCGGCAACGCGCTGCACGCGGTCGAGTCGCTGGCCCGCGCCCAGCTGGCCGCCGCTGACCCCGCAATGGTCGCCGCCGCGGTCGAGCACGGCATTGCCCAGCTCCAGACCGGGCACTTCCCGCAGCTCAGGGCCATCTACGCGGAGAGCGCCGACGATGACGACCCGCCCGGCCCGCCGATGACCGAAGCGACCCTGGCCAGCCAGTTCGAGCGCGGTCTCCAGGCCCTGCTCGACGGCCTCGCCGCGCGCATGAACATCAGCTGAGACCCATGCCAGAATGAGGACCTGACAAACCGGAAACAACAGGAAGGCCACTTGGTGGGGTCCGGGAAGAAGCACGCGGGCGTCGGCCTCGCCCGGTCGGCTGACCGGGCCGGCCCAGCGGATTCGGCAGGCCTCGCCTGGGAGTATGCGCCGGCCCCCGAGTCACGCGACATTGTCACCATAGCGCCGGAGTACGGCCTGTTCATCAGCGGCGAGTTCCGGCCCGCAGACGGTGGCGGCATGTTCGCGACCATCAACCCGGCCACGGGCGAGAAGCTCGCGGCCGTGGCCGAAGCCGGACCCAAAGACGTCGAGCTCGCAGTCGCGGCGGCCCGCACCGCCTACGAGGACGTGTGGGGACCGATGCCGGGCAGCGAGCGGGCCAAGTACCTGTTCCGGATCGCGCGCGTGCTCCAGGAGCGGGCGCGCGAGTTCGCCGTACTGGAGACGCTGGACAACGGCAAGCCGATCAGGGAGTCTCGCGACGTCGACATCCCGCTCGCCGCGGCGCATTTCTTCTACTACGCGGGCTGGGCCGACAAGCTGGAGCACGCGGGCTTCGGGCCGGCGCCGCGGCCGCTCGGCGTGGCCGCGCAGGTGATCCCGTGGAACTTTCCGCTGCTGATGGCGGCGTGGAAGCTCGCGCCGGCCCTCGCGGCCGGCAACACCTGCGTGCTCAAGCCGGCCGAGACCACGCCGCTGACCGCGCTGCTGCTGGCGGAGGTGTGCCAGCAGGCCGGCCTGCCGGCTGGCGTCGTGAACGTGCTGACGGGCGCGGGCGAGACCGGCGCGGCGCTAGTCGGGCATGCTGGCGTGGACAAGATCGCGTTCACTGGATCGACCGAAGTGGGCAAGCAGATCGCCAGCGCGGCTGCAGGCACCGGCAAGAAACTGACGCTGGAACTGGGCGGCAAGGCCGCCAACATCGTCTTCGACGACGCTCCCGTCGAGCAGGCCATCGAGGGCATCGTCAACGGCATCTTCTTTAATCAGGGCCACGTCTGCTGTGCTGGGTCACGCCTGCTGGTCCAGGAGTCGGTCGCCGACGCGGTCGTGGGCCGGCTCAAGCGGCGGCTGGCGACCTTGCGCCTCGGCGACCCGATGGACAAGAACACCGACATCGGAGCCATCAACTCGGCGCAGCAGCTCGAGAAGATCACCGAGCTGACCGCCGCCGGCGAATCCGAAGGCGCGGAGCGCTGGTCCCCGCCGTGCCGGCTGCCAGACCGCGGTTTCTGGTTCCCGCCCACGGTGTTCACCGGCGTGAGCCAGTCACACCGGATCGCGCGCGAGGAGATCTTCGGGCCGGTGCTGTCCGTGCTGACGTTCCGCACCCCGGAGGAAGCCGTGGCCAAGGCCAACAACACGCCGTACGGGCTGTCGGCCGGGATCTGGACCGACAAGGGCAGCCGGATCTTGTGGCTGGCGCAGCGGATGCGCGCAGGCGTCGTCTGGGCCAACACGTACAACAGATTCGACCCAGCCAGCCCGTTCGGCGGCTACCAGGAGTCCGGTTACGGGCGGGAGGGCGGCAGGCACGGCCTGGCCGCGTACCTCGATGTCTGACAAGCCGGTGCCTGAGCCGCCGAAGCGGCTGGACGTGCGCAAGACCTACAAGCTCTTCGTTGGCGGCGCGTTCCCCCGCTCGGAGTCCGGTCGCTCCTATCCGGTCCTGAGCAAGGGCGGCGACCTGCTCGCCTATGCGGCCAAGGCATCCCGCAAGGACCTGCGTGACGCCGTCGTGGCCGCTCGTAACGCGTTCGGCGGCTGGTCGGGCGCGACCGCGTACAACCGCGGCCAGGTGCTCTACCGTGTCGCCGAGATGATGGAAGGCCGTGCTGCCCAGTTCGCGGCCGAGGTCGCCAGCGCCGAGGGACTGCGGCCGTCGAAGGCCGGCACGGTCGTCTCGGCGGCAATTGACCGCTGGGTCTGGTACGCGGGCTGGAGCGACAAGGTCAGCCAGGTGGCGGGCGGCGCGAACGCGGTCGCCGGCCCGTACTTCAACTTCAGCGTGCCTGAGCCGACCGGCGTCGTGGTGACGTTCGCCCCGGCGGATTCCAGCCTGCTGGGTCTGGTGAGCGTGCTCGCGCCGGTCATCGCGACGGGGAACACCGTGGTCGTGATCGCGAGTGAGAGCCGCCCGCTGCCGTCGGTTGTCCTCGCCGAGGTGCTCGCCACCTCGGACGTGCCAGCCGGCGTCGTCAACGTGCTGACCGGCAGCGCCGCTGAGCTGGGGCTGGTCGCGGCGGACCACATGGACGTGAACGCGATCGACCTGACCGGCGCGCCGCCCGCCGAGCGGGCCGCGCTTGAGCGCGCCGCGGCCGGGAACCTGAAGCGAGTGATCACCGATCGCGACGGCGAGCGCTGGAGCGACCCGCCGGGGACGCGCCGGCTGCTAGCGACGCTCGAGATCAAGACGGTCTGGCACCCAGCCGGGATCTGACCGCCAGTGCCCGCAGCGCCGCCGGGAACACCTGCACCGGCGGCGTCACTAGCCCGGCGCCGACCTGGCCGGTGCCCGCGACCTTGCCCGCCATGCCGGTGTTGATCTGCGGCAGGATGCCGGTCCGCGTCACCAGCGTGACGTCGATGCCGGTCGGCGTGCCGCGGAACTCCAGCGCCGGCACCTGGTAGAGCGGATGCTCGGCCAGCGTGATCTCGTACATCCGGCGGGTCGTGGCGAGCGCGTCAGCGGCCGTACCGCCGACAAGCCGGGCGATCGCTGGCGCCGCCGCCATGGCGAACCCGCCCAGCCCGGCCGTCTCGGTGATCGCCGAGTCGCCAATGTCCGGGCTCGCGTCGTCGGGTCCGTAGCTGCCGAGAAACAACCCTTGCGGCGTCAGGGCCGGCGCGGTGAACCACTCGTCCCCGGTCCCGGACACCTGGATGCCGAAGTCGGTGCCGTTGCGCGCCATCGCCACGATCATCGTCGCGCCGGGGATGTCGCGGGCGGCGTCCAGCGCCAGCTTGCACGCGGGCATCGCCAGGTTCAGGAAGAAATGGTCGTTCCCGCCAATGAATGCCGCTGCCCTCGCGACGTCGGCCGAACTGACGCCGGACTCGACCATCGATGGCAGCAGGTCGCGGAGCAGCATGAGCGTGCCGGTCCGGTTCCGGTTATGCGCCTCGTCGCCCATCTGCACCATCTGGGCGAGGATCGCGGTGACGTCCACCGGTCCGTGGCGACGCACCGCGGCGGCGAGCAGCGGCCCGAGTACTGCCGACATCCACGCCAGCCGGTCGAGGACGTCCGGGGAGAAGGCGCCGTACCGCAGCACCCTGCCGAGCCCCTCGTTAAGCGAGCAGTACGTGCGCCGCCCGGTCGCGGGATCCTGGAGGACCAGCAGCCACATCGACGGCGAGATCACCCCGGCCATCGGGCCCACGGCCCCGCGCGAGTGACACGGCGCGAGCGTCAGGCCGCCGCCCTCGGCGAGCGCCGCAGCCGCCTCCGGCGTGTCAGCGAGCCCCTCGAACACCGCCGCGCCCATGAGCGCCCCGCGCAGCGGCCCGGCCGCCCGGTCCCAGTCAATCGGCGGCCCCGCGTGCAGGAACTCACCGCTACCCAGCTCTAGCGCGACGCGCGCGGGAACGACGTCGACAAGCTGCGCCCGCACGCTGAGCATCCGCTCGACGGCGAGCGCATTGGCTGGGGTCCGGCGGGGGTCGCTCAGGACGGGAACGAGGTCGGCCTCCGTCCCCGCCATCGGCGGCGCCCAGTCGACGCGCGTCACCCGGGCCGCCTGCTCCTGCGCCGCCTCCGCCAGCAGGCCAAGCCCTGCGCTGATCACGTGCGGCTCTCGCCGCAGCAGGCCGGTCATGAGCGAACCACGAGGTCGGCGGCGAACCGCGCGGCGGCCGCGTTGGAGCCGAACACGTGCGCCCCGGCCGCCTGCAGCGCGCTCGCCTGTCTATCCAGTCCCTGCGGGTCTGACCTGGCCCCGATGAGCGAAACGACGAACGCCGCGCTCCCGCGTGCACGTCCGGCCGCGATCGCCGGGCCGAGCTCGGCTGCCGGGTCGGGATGCGCGCCATGTCCCAGCACGACATCGAGCAGGATGACCGCAACCGCCGGATCGGCGGCCTCGATCATGAGGCGCTCGATCCGCAGCGACTGATCGATCATCGGGTGCGCCCGGCCGGCGGTCAGCTCGTCGTCGCCGAAGTCGATCATGGCGTGCCCGCTGGCGCCCGTGGTTCCGGGCACCGTGGTTCCGGGCACCGTGGTTCCGAGCACCGTGGTTCCCAGCACCGTGGTTCCCAGCATGGGCGCGAGCCGCAGCTCCGGCTGCAGCGGGACGTTTGACCGGATCGGCCCGAGCCGCTGCCCGGCGATGACCATGGCCTCGAAGCACAGCGTGCCTCCGGCGAATAGGCCGCGCAGTGCCCCGCTCCGCGGTTGGTCGGGGGGGCCAGGCCAGCGGGGCCAGGCCGGGACCGGCAGGCCGATGCTGCGCAGCGCCGACTCGGTCGCCGCGGTAAGGTCCGGCAGCCCGGTCCCGACGAACGCGAACTGCACCGGCGTCGACAGCGCCAGCGCGTAGTCATGCAGCCGCGCCGCGACCTCCGGGTCCGGCGGCTTGGACACGACGACGATGAGGTCGGTGCCCGGATCGGCATCGAGTGCGGCGAGGGCGGCGCGGGCTGATCGGGCGCCGACGGCGGCAGACAGATCGCGGCCGCCGACGCCAAGCGCGGCGCTGATCCCGGTGCCCGCGTAGTCGAGCAGGCACAGCACCTGCTGCGCGCCGGTCCCGGACGCGGCGACGAGCCCGATCGATCCGGCCGCGAGCGTGTGCGCGAAGCCGAGCCCGACGCCGCCGACGATGGCCGTGCCGCAGTCCGGGCCCATCACCAGCAGGTCGCGCTGCGCGGCGACGTCCTTGAGGAGGATCTCCTGCTCGACCGGGACGTTGTCGGAGAAGATCATGACGTCGCAGCCGGCGTCGAGCGCATCCATCGCCTCTGCGAACGCGTACTGGCCCGGCACCGAGATCAGCGCCAGGCCCGGACCGCTCGCTCGCACCGCGGCGCCGGTGGTGCGCGGCGCCTGGGTGCGAGACCACTGGGTGCCCGGCGCGTGCGCGGGCCCGCCGGGCTCGGCGACGGGGCGCGTGATCAGCGCGGCGTCGACCGCGGCCAGCGCGCTCGACAGCGCGGCCTGGCCAGTCGCCCGGATCGCGATGAGCAGGTGGTTGGGCCCGGCACCGGCGGGCGGCCGGAATCCCATTCCCGGCAGCAGGCTGAGGTTCAGCTCGGTCGCCATGGCGATCAGCGCCGCATCCACGCCGTCCGCTCGCCGCACATCCGCGCTGATGCTCATCAGGGCGACCGAGTCCGCGTAAGCCCCCGGCCGGGCCTCGACATGCTCGACGCTCACGCCGCCTCCCCCGCGACCCGGCCAGCTACGTCATGGCTGCCACCTTGCTGCTGATACAGCATCGGCGCCGCGGCAGCCATGACGTGGGCGGTCGCCGCGGCGGTGGCCAGGCCGACGGCGAGCGCCGCGCCCGACGTGTGGCCGACTGCGAGCAGGCGCCCGAGCGCGGGCTCCGGACGTCCATGGCAGGTCAGCGCCGCGACTACTGCGGCGACCTCGTCGATGCATTCGCCGCGCGCGGCGTGCCACAGCAGCGCTGCCGACAATGCGGTGGTGCGTCCTGGTGCCAGGGCCTCAGTCACCGCGCGCATCCGGCGGGCGTCGAGGCCGAACGCCTGCGCGGCCACGAGGAACCCGGCCAGCACGTCATCCCCGGCCGGGGTGAGCCCGGGCCCGCGGCCGAGCAGACGTGCGACTGCCTGAGCCGGGTCGCCGGTCAGCCGCGCCACCAGCTCGGCGTCGATACCCAGCGCGGCAGGCGCTGGCAGCCCGGCGCGCACCGCGGTGAGCGCGCTCGTGACCACAGCGCCGCGGCAGGCCCTGGTCGGCGCCCATTCCCGGACGGCCCGCACCACAACCGGGCCAGCCGGGCCGGTCCAGGCGAGCACGCCGTCGCCGACAACGGGCGTCCCGACCGCGGGCCCCAGCGACGTGAGGGGCAGCTCGGCCCGCGTCGTCGGCAGCAGCAGCGCGCATGGCAGCCGGACGGCGTCGTGGGCCAGCAACGCGAGGACGCCAGGGTCACCGGCGAGTTGCAGGTACAGCGCCGCCGGCGTGGCCCCAAGCCAGGTCGCTGGCCGCGGCGACCCGGCCAGGACAGGCCGGAGACTGCTGCTGGCGGCGGCACTGAGTCTCACACTTCGCCATCCTGAAGCAGAAGATGATTTCCGTCACGCCCCAGGCAGCGTAACGTCGCGCTATGACCGTATCGGCGCCGTACCCAGATGCCGGGCGCGAGGCGTCGTGAAGCCGTCGCCGTTCCGGTACTCGCGGCCGGAGTCTGTCGCCGACGCGCTCGCGCTGCTGGACCCGGAGGCGAAGGTGCTCGCCGGCGGGCAGTCGCTGGTGCCGCTGCTGTCCATGCGCCTGGCCGTGCCCGAGCACCTGGTGGACATCAACCGGCTGGCCGAGCTCAGCTACGTCGAAGTGGCCGGCGGCACGGTCGATCGCGGCACGGTTACCGGCGGCACGGTTACCGGCGGCACCGTTACCGGCGGCACGGTACGCGTCGGCGCCCTCGCCCGGCATGCCGACGTGCTGGCGAGCCCGGCGGCCGCGGCCGCGCAGCCGCTCCTGCGCAAGGCCCTGCGCTGGGTAGCGCACCCGGCGATTCGAAACCGGGGCACGACCGTCGGCAGCCTCGTGCACGCCGACCCGTCCGGCGAGATGCCTGCGGTCCTGGCGCTGCTCGGCGGGACCGTGCGGGTGGCCGGCACGACAGGCGAGCGCACGATCGCCGCTAGCGAGTTCTTCCTCGGCCCGCTGGAGTCCGCAGTGCAGCCCGGCGAGCTGGCCATCGAGGCACAGTTCCCGGTGCTGCCGCCGGCCGGCGCCGGAACCGGGTTCGCCGAGATCAGCAGGCGGCGCGGCGACTACGCGGTCTGCGGCGTGGCGGCGCTGGTGTGGCTCTCCCTTGACGGGCGCGTCGGCGGCGCAACGGCCGCCTACCTATCGGTGGGTCCAGTCCCGGTCGTCCTTGATCTCACCGAGGCGGTCGCCGGCGCTGCGGCCGACGCTGCCGCGTTCCCGGCGGCTGCCGACCTGGCGCGCGGGCGCCTGCGGCCCGCTGCTGACATGCACGCCACCGCGGCCTACCGCCGTCAGCTGGCAGGCGTCCTCACTGAGCGAGCGCTCCTGGAAGCGCTCGCCGAAGCGCGCGAGACGATAGCCGCGTGAGCGGCGCCGAGGACCTGCACGAGGTCCGCCTCACCGTGAACGGCGCAGCCATGATCGCGCGCGTCCCGGCCCGCCGCCTGCTGTCCGACTGCCTTCGCCACGACCTCCGGCTGACCGGCACGCACGTCGGCTGCGAGCACGGAGTCTGCGGCGCCTGCACGATCCTGCTGGATGGGGCGGCCGTGCGCTCCTGCCTGCTGCTCGCTGTCAGCGTGGACGGCGCGGAGATCACGACTGTCGAGGGCCTCGCGGCTAGCGACGGGACGCTGTCGCCGGTGCAGCAGGCCTTTGCCGAGTGCCACGGCCTCCAGTGCGGCTTCTGCACGCCCGGCTTCCTGACCACGGTCACTGCCGGGCTGCGTGCCACGCCCGAGCCGGACGACGAGCAGGTGCGCGACATGGTCGGCGGGAACCTGTGCCGGTGCACGGGCTACCAGAACATCGTCGCCGCGGTGCACCGGGCCGCCGAGATCAGTGCCACCGAGATCAGTGCCACCGAGATCAGTGCCTACCGAGATCAGTGCCACCGAGATTAGGGGCTCTGCTGGCACGCGTACCCGGGCGGGTAGGGAATGAGCTCGCTGTTCGGCGCCCGAGTGCAGCGCGTCGAGGACGACCGGCTGCTCCGCGGGCACGGGGCTTACCTCGACGACCTGGGCACCCGCGCGCTCGCGGCCGCGTTCGTGCGGAGCCCGCACGCGCATGCCCGGATCACCGACATCGACGTCAGCGGCGCGCTCGACGTGCCCGGCCTGGTCGCTATCTACACCTACGAGGACCTGCCAGGGCGGCTCGCCGAGCCGCTCCCCCTGCTGATCCCGCATCCGGCGCTGACCCACGGCCGCACGCCGTATCCGCTGGCGCGCAACGAGGTCAACCACGTCGGCGAGGCGGTGGTCATGGTCGTCGCGGCGGACCGGTACCTGGCCGAGGACGCGGCCGACCGGGTCGACGTCAGCTATGAGCCGCTGCCAGCCGTGGTAGGCATCGACGCGGCCCGCCGGGCCGAGTACCTCGTCCACGCCGACGTGCCTGGCAACCTCGCGGCCAACGCCGTGCAGGAGCATGGCGACACCGCGGCCGCCATCGCGGCGGCGCCGCGCGTGCTCGAGCTCGATCTGGCGATCGAGCGGTCAGCGTCCACGCCGCTCGAAGGACGCGGCGTACTGGCGGACTGGGACGCCCACGCCAGCCGGCTGCGGCTGTGGACCTCGACCCAGACCTCAACCGGGGTGCGGGCCGCAGTGGCGGCCAAGCTAGGCCTGGACCTCAGTCAGGTCGACGTGATCACGCCCGACGTCGGCGGCGGATTCGGGGTCAAGATCGTGCACCCATGGCCGGAAGAAGTGCTGGTGCCGTGGGCCGCACGGCAGCTGGGCCAGCCGGTCAAGTTCACCGAGGACCGGCGCGAGCATTTCATCGCCAGCGCACACGAACGGGCGCAGCAGCATCATGTGCGCGTCGGATACGACGACGACGGCCGGGTCCTCGGGCTCGAGGTCAGGTTCTGGCACGACAACGGGGCCTACGTGCCGTACGGGCTCATCGTTCCTATCGTGACCTCGACCCAGTTGCTCGGGCCGTACAAGCCGGCCGCCTACCGGGTCGAGTTCGACTCGCTCTACACCAATACCGTGCTCGTCACGCCGTACCGGGGCGCCGGGCGGCCGCAAGGCTGCTTCGTGATGGAGCGGACGATGGACGCGATCGCCGCGGCCCTCGGCGTGGACCGAACGCTGGTGCGCGAGCGTAACTTCATCCAGCCCGGCGAGATGCCCTACGACCAGGGCCTGATCTTCCAGGACGGCCGTCCGCTGATCTACGACTCCGGCGACTACCCGGCGCTGCTGCGCAAGCTCACGGACCTGATCGGCTGGGACAAGTTCCCGGCAATGCAGGCCGATGCGGCGGCCGCGGGCCGCCGCATCGGCATCGGCCTCGCGTGCTATGTCGAGGGCACCGGCGTCGGCCCCTACGAAGGCGGCCACGTCGTGGTGGAAACCTCGGGCAAGGTCAAGGTCGCCACCGGCCTGACCACGCAGGGCCAGGGCCACCAGACCATGCTGGCGCAACTGGTCGCCGACGAGCTCGGCGTGCCCCTCTGCGACGTCGACGTGGTCACCGGAGACACCCGGCGGTTCGGCTACGCGGTGGGCACATTCGCGTCCAGGACCGCGGTAGTAAGCGGGTCCGCGGTGACGCTGGCCGCGCGCAAGGCGAGAGAAAAGGCGCTGCGGGTCGCCGCCGAGGCGCTGGAGGTCGCCGCCGCCGACCTCGAGATCACTGGCGGCATGGTGCACGTCAAGGGCGACCCGGATAGCGGGATCAGCCTCGGCACCGTGGCGGTGCTGGCTAATCCGCTGCGCTACGCGTTCGACGAGGCCGCGGCGGCCGCTACCCAGTTCGCCGGCGGCGGCGACCCGGGCAAGCCGCCGGTGGCCGACGACGACGAGCCGGGCATCGAGGGCCGCGCCTACTTCTCTCCGATCCGCTCGACGTTCGCCAGCGGCATGCACGCCGCGATCGTCGAAACGGACCCGCAGACCGCCGAGGTGACGATCCTGCGGTACTGCGTGGTGCATGACTGCGGCCCGCTGATCAACCCGCTGATCGTCGAGGGACAGATCCACGGCGGCGTCGCCCAGGGCGTCGGCGGGGCGTTGTACGAGCGGATGGTCTATGACGAGACCGGCCAGTTGCTGAACGCCTCGTTCATGGACTTTCTCATGCCGTACGTGAGCGAGGTGCCGCGGCGCATCGAGATCGACCACCTGGAAACGCCGTCGCCGCTGAACCCGCTCGGGGTGAAGGGCGCCGGCGAGGCTGGGGTCATCCCCGGATCGGCGGTCCTCGCCGCCGCTATCGAGGACGCCGAGGGCATCCCGATCCGTTCCATGCCGATGTCGCCGTCGGACCTATTCGAGCTCCGCAGCGCGCACGAGAACGGCGGGTCATCATGAAGCTCTCCGGCACCGCCACCCTGCACGCGCCGGCCAGCCAGGCCTGGGCCGCGCTGACCGACCCGGCCGTGCTGGCCCGCACCATCCCCGGCTGCGACGGGCTTGAGCCTGCCGGACCAGATTCCTACCGCTTCACGATCACCGCTGGCGTGGCCTCCATCCGCGGCACCTACACCGGCGAGGTTGCGCTGACGCAGCAGCACGAGCCGACCTCGCTTGTCCTGACCGCGCGCGGCGCCGGCGCTCCTGGCACCGTCGCCACGAGCATCCACATCACGCTGATCCCGGCCGGCGCCACGACCGAGGTGAGCTACGACGCCGACGCGGCGATCGGCGGTCTGCTCGCAGCCGTCGGGCAGCGCATGCTCGCCAGCGTCGCCGGGCTGCTGATCAGCGAATTCCTGACGGCGGTGGACCAGGTTCTGACCGGCACCGGAGCCGTTCCCGCCAGCCTGGCGCCCGCGCCGCTGACCGGTCCCGGTAGTGCGTCCGCCAGCCTGGCGCCTACCACGACAGCGCCTACCACGACAGCGCCTACCACTACAGCGGCTACCAGCATGGCGCCTGTGACCACGGCGCCTGCGACCACGGCGCCCACTGCCACGGGCCCGGCCTTCGTCCGCGGCGCCCTAACCGGCGCCGCTGTGACGCTGGCAGGTGTTGCCATCCGCGGCCTCATCGGGCGGAGGTCGCGGTGATGCGAGCTGACGGGCAGCCGGCGCCGGAGCGCCGCCTTCGCATCGGCATCGACACGGGCGGCACTTTCACCGACGTCGTGGCCCTGGACGAGGTCTCCGGCGCGCTGACGGTGACGAAGACGCCGTCGACGCCGGCCGATCCGGCGGTCGGCTTCCTGACCGGGCTGGCGAAAGTGCTCGACCTGCTCGGCGCCGACCCGGCCCAGATAGCGACGATCAGCCACGGCACCACCATCGCGACCAATCAGCTGCTGGCAGGCGAGGTCGGCGAGCTGGGCTTCATCACCAGCGACGGCTTCGAGTTCATGCTGGAGATCGCCCGCCAGTCGGTACCCGATGGCTACGGCAACTCCTACTTCTGGGTAAAGCCGGACCGGATCGTGCCGCCAGACCGGGTCAAGACGGTGGCCGGGCGGATCGACCACACCGGCACTGAGCTGCGGCCGTTCGATGACGCGGAGGCGGTGGCCGCCGCCCGCTGGTTCGCCGCCCGCGGCATCGTCACCATCGGCGTGTGCTTCCTGCACTCCTACGCCAACCCCGCCCACGAGGAAGCGATGGCGCGGGTACTGGCGCGTGAGCATCCGGCCGCGCTGGTTTCACTGTCGTCGCGCGTCCTGCCGGAGTACCGCGAGTACGAGCGGTCGATGACCACGCTCGTCGACGCGGCGGTCAAGCCGCGCGTGTCGGGGTACCTGGCCGCGATCGCCGGCCGGCTGGCAGACCTTCGCAGCGGCGGCGTGCCGCTGCACGTGATGACGTCCAGCGGCGGGGTCGCGACGGCCGCGGAGGTGATCGGGCGGCCGATCGCAACCGTGCTGAGCGGGCCCGCCGCGGGCGCCGTCGGCGCCGCCATGATCGCGCACCACGCGGGCATCACCTCGGTACTAACCTGCGACGGCGGCGGCACGTCCACCGACGTCGCGGTCGTGGTGGACGGCGCGCCCGCGCTGACGACCGAGGGCGTGGTCGGGGCCTACCCGGCCAAGATCCCGATGGTGGACGTCGTCACTGTTGGCGCCGGCGGCGGGTCCGTCGCCTGGGTGTCCCCCGAGGGGTCGCTCAAGGTAGGGCCGCGCTCGGCCGGCGCCGATCCGGGGCCGGTGTGCTACGGCAAGGGCGGCCGCGAGGTCACCGTGACCGACGCCCACCTGGTCCTCGGCCGCATCCCCGCGCACCTGCTCGGCGGCGAGATCCCGCTCGACACCGCCGCGGCCCAGGCTGGCCTGGCCGACCTCGCGGCGAAGCTGGACATGCCGGTGCCGGACTGCGCCGCCGGGATTCTGGAGGTCTCGGCGTGGAATCAGGCCAACGCCGTCCGTCAGATCACCGTGAAGCGCGGCCTCGACGTCCGCGACTTCACCTTGGTCACGTTCGGCGGATCAGGCTCGCTGCTGGTCTGCCCGCTGATCGAGATCCTCGGCGTCCGCGGCGTACTGGTGCCACCGAACCCCGGCAACGTGTCGGCGTTCGGGCTGCTGACCGTCGACGTCCGCACTGACTACGTGCGCACCTGCGTGGCGCGGCAGGCCGAGCTTGACCACGCCGCCATGGACGCGATCTACGCCGGCCTCGTCGCGCGGGCGCGGGACGCCCTCACCGCGCAGGGCTTCGGGGGCGCCGAGCACCGGCTGCTCCGCACCGCGGACCTGCGCTACTTCGGCCAGGCGTTTGAGGTGCGCATACCGGTCGCGGCCGGCTCATTCAGCCCGGCCGTGGCGGCGGCGGCTGCCGACGCCTTTCACTCGGCACACCACGCACTGTACGGCTACGACTTCCGGGGCAACCCGCGTCAGCACGTCGAGTGGGTCAACCTGCGCGTCACCGGCATCGGCCCGATCCAGCGGCCGGCTATCTCACCGCTGCCGCCGCCTCCCTTGACCACCGGGCCTCCCCTGACCACCGGGCCGCGCGGCGACGGCGGGTCCGGCCGCGCCCTGACCGGCCGGCGGCCGGTGGTGTTCGGACGGGCGGCACCGGCCGCCGATACCGCCATCTACTGGCGCGCGTCCCTGGCAGCAGGCGACGCGATCGCCGGCCCTGCCGTCATCGAGGAATACGGCGCGACGGTGCCGGTGCATCCGGGCTTCGTCGCGCGCGTCGACACCTTCGGCAATCTCCTGCTCGGCGCGGCATGACGAAGCGGACGCTCACCCACGGCGGTCCGGTGGACCCGGTGCTGCTGGAGATCATCGCGGGCAGCCTGGCCGCGATCGAGAAAGAGGTCGAGACCGCTATCGCCAGGACATCCCGGTCGCCGATGATCAGGGATGCGCACGACTTCCGTGCCGGGATCCACGACCGGCTGCTACGCAAGCTCACCGGGCGCTCCTACAGCGCGCTCGTGCACCCGATCGCCCGCGACTTCCCGCTCGCGACGATGCGCCCAGGCGACGTGTACTTCCACAACGACGTGTACCTCTCTGAGGGCGGCATCGGCCATCTGCCGGACTTGTGCGTTACCGTGCCGGTGTTCTACGCCTCGCCGGCGGGCGGTGAGCCGCAGGTGGTGGCGTTCGTGCAGGCATTCGGGCATCACGACGACATCGGCGGGGCGGTGCCGGGCTCGATGCCGAGCCACGCCACGAGCGTGTTCGCCGAAGGCCTGATGGTGCCGCCGATCAGGCTGTGGGACGCTGGCGTGCCGAACCAGGCCGCCCTCACGATCATGACCCGTAACTCGCGCATGCCCGAATCGCTTGCCGCAGACCTGGACGCGGAATGCGCCGCCTGCCTGCTCGGCGCGCGCCGGCTGGCCGAGCTGTTCGAGCGTTACGGCCAGGCTCTCGTCGAGGCGTGCTTCGACGAGATCGTGGCCAGCACGACCCGCACGTACCGGCAGGAGATCCTGGCCAAGATCCCGGCCGGGACCTGGACGTGGGAAGACTACGCCGAGCACGACGGCGTGGACGAGCCGCGCCTGCATACGCAGCGGATCACGCTCACCCGCACCGACGAGCCGCAGCCGCGGCTGATCCTGGACTTCACCGGGACCGGCCCGCAGGCGAAGGGCCCCATCAACCATTGCGCGAACTACGCGGACGGAAACTTCCTCGCCAAGTGGCTGGCGCCGATCCTGCGCAATCTCGCTGACTCGCCGGAGCGAGCGGCCGAACTCGACGTCAACGAGGGCATCGTCGAGCTCATCGAGATGCGCTTCCCGCCGCCGGGCACTCTGCTCACCCCGGTGTTCCCGGCGCCGACCAACGCGCGCACGTTCGTCATCCTGCGCCTGCTCGGAGTCTTCGCCGGCGTGCTGGCCAAGGCAGTCGGCGGTCAGATGCCCGCCGACCAGGAGACGATCCGCTACACCGGCGTCTACGGGCAGACCGCGGATGGCGAGCCGTACCTGATGCGGGAAGTCCTGGGCGGCGGCTCGGGCGGCCGATACTACGCCGACGGCGAGGACACCATCCACGTGGTGCCAGACTCGCGGAACTTGCCGGCCGAGTTCACCGAAGCCAGGTTCCCGCTGCTCGTCGAGCGGCTCGGGCTGGCGGTGGACTCGGGCGGTCCTGGCCAGTTCCGCGGCGGCCTCGGCTACGAGAAAGTACTGCGGATGCGCGCCGACGGCTACTTCATGTCGATCGCAGACCGGTCCATCCTGTCCTGCTGGGGCGTCAACGGCGGCCGGGCCGGCCGGCCGTTCAGCGTCACCGTCGATCCGGGCGGTCCGGCCGAGCGTGCAGTGGACGCGCTGGCCGACGGCGAGTTCGTGCCGGCCGGGACGCTGATCAGGATCCGCACGACCGGGGGTGGCGGCTGGGGTGACCCGCTCGCCCGTGACCCGGCGCTGGTGGCGCGCGATGTGCGGTGGGGCAAGGTGTCGCTCGCGGCCGCCGCCGCGGACTATGGCGTCGTCCTCACCGGCCCGGCCGACAACCCGGTCCCCGACGAGCACGCGAGCCGAGCGCTGCGCGAGCGCCAGCGGGCCGCGCGACCGGCGGGCCAGCCGTTCTTCGACCGCGGGCCCGGCTATGCCCGGCTCTCGGGCGGACAGGCGGCCGCCGCCGTCGACTGGCTGTGACAGATAACCAAGGAGATAAGTTAACCAAGGGAGATGGGCCCGTGCCCGAGCCGATCGAGGTCCGGAAGGTGCCGCTGCACCACGTGTCCGACGCCAGCGAACTGGCCACGCTGATCGACGCCGGGGTGCTGGCCGCCGACCGGGTGGTGGCTGTTATCGGCAAAACCGAGGGCAACGGCGGTGTCAACGACTACACGCGCATCCTGGCCGACCGAGCCTTCCGCGAGGTGCTGGCCGCGAAGGGCAGCCGCAGCGCCGCGGCGGTCGCGCAGATACCGATCGTGTGGTCCGGCGGGACCGACGGTGTGCTCAGTCCGCATGCGACGATCTTCGCGACGGTACCGTCCGGTGCACCGGTCGAGGTCAGTTCACAGGTCACTGCCGAGCCGCGCCTGTCGGTCGGGTTCGCGATGAGTGCGGTGCTGCTGCCGGAGGACATCGGCCGGACCGCGATGATCACCAAGGTCGCGGCCGCGGTTCGGGAGGCGATGGCCCAGGCCGGGATCAGCGACCCGGCTGACGTGCACTACGTGCAGACCAAGACGCCACTGCTGACCATCGCCTCGATCAGGGACGCCAAGAGCCGCGGCCAGAGCGTGTGGACCGAGAACACCGGCGAGTCCATGGACGTGTCCAACGGGACCGCGGCCCTTGGCGTCGCCGTGGCGCTCGGCGAGATCGAGCTGCCGGCCGACGCGGACGTGATGCACGACCGCTCGCTGTGCTCGTCTGTCGCCTCCTGCTCCTCCGGCGTCGAGCTCGACCGGGCGCAGGTGGTCGTGGCGGGCAATCTGCGCGGCATCGGCGGCCGGTACCGCATCGGTCACGGCGTGATGCGGGATGCGCTGGACGCCGACGGCATCTGGGCTGCGATCCGGGACGCGGGACTCGACCTGCCAGACCGGCCGCATCCCCGTGACCTGGACGGCCGCCTAGTCAACGTGTTCCTCAAGTGCGAGGCCAGTCAGGACGGCCAGGTGAGGGGCTGGCGCAACGCCATGCTCGACGATTCCGACGTGCATTGGCACCGTCAGATCAAGGCGTGCGTTGGGGGCGTGGCCGCGGCCGTGACCGGCGATCCGGCCGTGTTCGTCTCGGTGTCAGCAGCCCATCAGGGACCAGATGGCGGTGGCCCGGTCGCCGCCATCGTCGACCTCGGCGGCAGGCCGGCGTAGGCGACCGCGACCCGCGCCGCCAGCTCGGCGTTGTCGGCGATCAGGCGCCGGTTGACCTCGACGCTGCGGCCGTCGGTCAGCTCCTCGACCGCGGCGAGCACAGCCGGCGTCACCGCCTGGCCGGTGATGCCAGCCCGGCGCACCCGGTCGACCGCCTCGGTGATGAGGTCACCGAGGTCGAGGCCGCCCACCGGCGGCCGGGCGAGGATGAGCCCGCCGGCTGGCATCAGCTGCCAGTGTGTCGCCGCGATCGCGGCGATCTCAGCCGGGTGCGACACCGTTGCCGAGACCGGCGGGCCGCCCTCGGCGGTGTAAAACATCGGCAGCGTTGGCGTCTGCCAGCCAAGAACGGGAACCCCGAGCGTTTCGAGCAGCTCGGCCGTAGCGGCGACGTCCAGGATCGACTTGGCGCCGGAGCAGACGACGACGGCGGGTGTACGCGCCAGTTGCGGCAGATCGGCCGAGATGTCCAGGGTCTCGGCGAAGCCGCGGTGCACACCGCCGATACCGCCGGTGCCAGCGAACCGGATGCCGACGGCGCGGCAGACGGCCAGCGTGCCGCCGACCGTCGTGGCACCGAGCGCGCCCTGCACGACGCAGGCAGCCAGGTCACGCGCGCCGACCTTGCGGGCCTGCGAGCCGACGTCGGCAAAGAGCTTCAGCTCAGCGGCGCCGAGGCCGACCCGGACCGCGCCGTCAACCACGCCGATGGTGGCCGGCGTGGCGCCTGCCGCGCGGACCCGCTCTTCGGACTCCATTGCGGCCGCCAGGCCGCGGCCGGCCGAGAAGCCGTGCGACACCAGCGTGGTCTCCAGCGCCACGACGGCGCCGCCTGCGCTCAGCGCGGCCGCAACCTCGTCCGCCACCTGCAGGGCAAGAGTCACGGCATGGTCCCCATCTTCGCTACCGCTCGCGCCGCCGCGGCCAGGCCGACCTCGACTCCGCCGACTAGGTAGCCGGCCGCGAACGCGTCGCCGGCCCCGGTCGCGTCGACCGGGACCGTCGGCAGTGCCGGGAAATGCGTCCCGCCGATGTGCACGCCGTCGGCGCCTAGCTTAACGATCAGCCGGTCGGCCACGAGCAGGCCGTCCAGGAGCGCCGCCTCGGGCCCGGTCCCGAACACGGCGTCGGGCTCGAGCGCCGCGATCAGCCCGCCGAACGCGGCGGCGCCGCAGGACTCGATGACAGCGGTGGACGCCAGGTCGATGCTGACCCGCGCCGAGCACGCGCGGGCGGCGCGGATCGCCGCCAGTGCCGCGCCGCGCATCGGCTCCTGGCCGAGCGCGTACCCGCTGACATGCAGCCAGTCGCAGCCGGCCAGCCAGGCCGGCTGGATGTGGGCCGCGTCAAGCCCCGGGCCGGCGCCCCGGTCGGTCAGCATCGAGCGCCGGCGGCCGCCGTCGGACAGTGACACGACGACGCCGGTGCCAGCGGGCGTCACCGGCCCGACAAGATCCACGCCGCGGCGGGCCAGCTCCGCACTCACGAGGTCACCGCCGAGGTCGGCGCCGCGCGCGGCGATCAGCCTGCTCGGCCGGCCGAGCGCCGCCGCCCACGCGGCGACATTGGCGCCCTGGCCGCCGACGCCCACTGACGTCGCGGCCGGCGTGTCAGTCTCCGGTCTCGGCGGACCTGACAATCGCACGATGACGTCGAGGTGAGCATCACCAATTACGCAGATCATCCCTTGAGTGTCTACCCCCAAGCCGCCTAGAGTCGCACTGCGTGATCACCACGGGCTGCCAGGGTTCGACCGAAGGGAACCGACCATGCCACGACCGTTCAGCCCGGCTCGCGACGACCAGGAGCGGACCGCAGACGTGCAGCGGGCCCTGGTCCTCCAGCGGCAGCTCGCTGATCAGGTTTCCGGCGTGGCCATCACCTACGTCGACCACAGCGGAGCCGGACGGATCAAGGTCGTGCCGCTGGACGGGCTCGCCATCGCGGCCCGGTCGGGCGTGGGTTTCTCGCCCGTCATCGACGCGTTTGTCAGCGACGGGGGCATCGACGCGGCGTCACCGCTGGACACGCCGGACGGCGACCTGCGGATGGTGCCCGACCTGGACCAGCTCGTGGTCCTGCGCGACCCCGACGGCTGGGCGTGGGCGCCCGGTGACCGGTTCCGCCAGGATGGCGCGGCCTACGCCAACTGCCAGCGGACATTCGCCCGGGCGCAGGTCGCCGCTGGCCTCGCGCAGGGCATCAGCGCGCTCATGGCGATCGAGGTGGAGTGGATGGTCGGCCGCGATGCCGGCGACTTCGAGCCGGCCTTCCGCGGCACCGGGTACGGGCTGAGCCGGTTCCTCGACGCCGCCCCTTACGTCCGTGACGTGCTGGAGAGCCTGGAAGCGGCCGGCGTGCGCGTCGAGCAGATCCACCCGGAGTACGGGCCGAGCCAGTTCGAGGTCTCGGTTGGAGCGCAGGACCCCGTGTCGGCGGCCGACACGAACGTGCTGGTCAAGATGGTCATCGCGGCGGTCACGGCGCGGCATGGGCTGCGGGCCTCGTTCGCGCCTGCGGTCGTGAGCGATCATGTCGGCAACGGCGGCCATGTGCACGCCAGCTTCTGGCAGGACGGCCGGAACCTGCTGGCCGGGGGGCCCCGCCGCCACGGCCTGACCGCCGCTGGCGAGTCGATCATGGCGAGCCTGCTGGGGAGCTTGCCTGCACTGCTCGCCATCGGCGCGCCGTCGCCGTCGTCGTACCTGCGCCTGCAGCCTTCCCGGTGGGCGGGTGCCTTCCAGGTCTGGGGCCGGGAGAACAGGGAAGCGGCCGTCAGGTTCGTGGCCGGGAGCCCGGCGGATCCCGGCGCGGCCAATGCCGAACTCAAATGCTTCGACCTCAGCGCTAACCCGTACTTGCTGGTCGGCGCCGTGATGGCGGTGGCGCTCGACGGCGCGAGGCGCCAGGACAGCCTGCCGGACGAAGTCACTGGCGACCCGGCCGCGCCGGGGCACCCGCTGGCTGCTTCTGCGGTCCGCCTGCCCGGCAGCCTGGCGAAATCGCTGACTGCGCTGGAAGCGAGCGATGTGCTGCGCACCGCCGCAGGCGCGGAGCTCATTACGACGTTCGCCGCATCCCGCCGCGCCGAGCTCGCCCTGTGCGATGGCAAGAAGGACGAGGACATCATCGCCCACTACCGCTGGCTGATCTGACATGAGCACGACCGCACCTGGCCTCGCCCTGATCGACCACCACGTCCACGGCATCCTGTCCGGCGAGCTCGACGCGCCCGGCCTAGAGTCCGGGCTGATGGAGTCCACCGCTCCGCCGCCGCCGGGAACGACGGCGTTCGACAGCCAGCTCGGCTTTGCGGTCCGCCGGTGGTGCGCGCCGGTGCTGGACCTGGACCCGCTGGTGCCAGCCGATGAGTATGTCCGCCGGCGCCTCGAGCTCGGCAGCACCGAGTCGGCCCGCCGATTCCTCACCTCAGCGGCGGCAGACACCTGGCTCGTCGACACCGGCTACCAGAGCGACGCTCTGACCACGCCAGCGGAGCTAGCGGCGCTGAGCGGCGCGCCGGCCAGGGAAGTCGTCCGGCTCGAGTCCGTCGCCGAGCGCGTGATTCGCTCCGGCATCGACGCGGCGGCCTACGGCGACGTGGTGACGTCGGCGGTGCGGGCGGCAACGGCCAGCGCGGTGGGCTTCAAGACCGTGGCCGCTTATCGCGGCGGCCTGGCGCTAGACCCGGCGCGGCCGACGCCTGCGCAGGTCGCAACGGCCGCTGGCCGCTGGCTGCGCGCGCTGGAGGACGGATCAGCAGCCAGGCTCGAAGACCAGGTCCTGGTCCGGCACGGCATCTGGGCGGCGATAGACACTGGCCTGCCGCTACAGTTCCACGCTGGCTTCGGCGACACCGACTCCCGGCTCGCAAGCTCCGATCCGGCGCTCCTGCATGAGTTCCTGCTGGCAAGCCAGCCGTCCGGCACGCCGGTCATGCTCTTGCACTGCTACCCCTACCACCGCCAGGCCGGCGCGCTGGCCAACCTGTTCCCGCATGTGTACATGGACGTCGGCGTGGCGCTCAACCACGTCGGCGCCAGGTCCACGGCGGTGCTGGCGGAGTCGCTGGAGCTCACCCCGTTCCACAAAATGCTGTACTCCTCCGACGCGTTCGGCCTGCCGGAGCTGCACTACCTGGGTGCCGCCGGGTTCCGCCGTGACATCGCCGCCGTCACCGCCGCGTTCGTGGCCGAAGGACTGTGGTCAGCGACCGACGCGGCGCGGGTCGCGGACATGATCGGAGCGGGCAACGCGCGGCGGGTGTACCAGCTAGGCACTTCGTGATCGCCGAGCCGCTCCCCCGGCCGCCCGGACCGGCCAACGCTCTGCGGTCGGAGCTGACCGCGCTGCTGGCGGCCGAGCTGCCCGCCGCGGTCGAGCTCCGGCACGAGCTGCACCGGCACGCGGAGCTATCCGGGGCCGAGGCGAGGACAGCCGCGGCGGCCGCCGCGGCGCTGGGCGACGCCGTGGCCAGCCCGGTCGTTGCTGGCACGGTTGTTGCTAGCACGGTTGTTGCCGGCACGGTTGTTGCCGGCACGGGGCGGATGATCAGGATCGGGCCACCGGCCGGACCCGCGATCGCTATCCGGGCCGAGCTCGACGCGCTGCCGATCACCGAGGAGACCGGCGCCCCGTGGTCGTCGGTGACCGGCGCGATGCATGCATGCGGCCACGACGTCCACCTGGCCGCGCTGGCAGCCGTGGGCCGGGCCGCGCGCCGCGCCGACCTGCCGGTGGCACTGCTGGCCGTGCTCCAGCCGCGCGAGGAGACATCGCCATCGGGCGCACAGGAGATCGCCGGCGCGGCTAGCTTCGCCGCGCAGCGACCGGCCGCGATGATCGGCGTGCACCTCCAGCACCAGTTCCCGGCCGGCACTGTAGCCGCCGCTGCCGGGACCGTGAACGCGGCGACCGACGACTTCGAGATCACCGTCTCCGGCGCGGGCGGGCACGCGGGCTATCCGCACCTGGCGGCCGATCCGGTCCTGGCGCTGTGCCAGTCCGTCGTGGCACTCCAGCACCTGGTGAGCCGGCGCGTCGACCCGATCCACGCTGCCGTCGTGTCGGTGGGGGCGCTGCGCGCCGGGGACGCTGCCAACGTCATCCCCGCCACGGCGACCGCCACCGGCACGATCCGGACGCTGGCCGTGCCCGACCGCGAGTTCCTGCGCACCGCGATCGCCGAGACGGTGGCCGGCACCTGCCGGGCCTACGGCTGCGACGGCACGGTAGCCATCACGCCTGCCGAGCCCGCGCTGGTCAACGACCCGCGGCTGACCGCGGCCTGCGTGCCGCTGCTGCAGGCGGCCGGCTTCCGCGTCGATACTGAGTTCCGCTCGTGCGGCGCCGACGACTTCTCTTACTACTCCGCGGTTGTGCCGAGTGTCATGCTGTTCGTCGGCAGTGGCACGGCCGTGAGCCTGCATCACCCGCGGTTCCTGCCGGCCGACGACACGGTCGGGCAGGTCGCGGCGGCCATGCTGGCCGGATACCTGGCGGCCGTGTCCGGTCTGGCTGACGAACCGGGCCTGACTGGCGAGCCCGGCCTGACTGGCGTGCGCTAGGCGCCGACCGCCTTGTAGATGGCGGACACGTACTTCTCGCTGCGGCCGGAGCCGATGATGCCCGACCCCATCTTGTTCATCATGTAGGAGATCGTCATCTTCCGGCCGACGTCCATGATGATGACCGAGCCGCCCCAGCCGCCCCAGAAGCAGATCTTCTCGTCGGGCACGTACGGCAGGCTGTCCAGCTGCGGGAGGCCGTAGCCAATGCCGAACCTCAGCGGCACACCGACCACCACGTCGATGCCGTTCGCCTGTTCACGGAAGATGAGCTCGATGGTCTCCGGCCGCAGCAGGCGAACTCCGTCGACCTCGCCGCCCCGAGAGACGACCGACAAGATGCGGGCGACAGACCGCGCGTTCCCGTGGCCGTTCGCGGCACCGATGTCGGCCGCGCGCCACCCCGGCGTGTTGGCATCGCTGGCGTCAGCGACCGGTCCTGTCAGCGTCTTGACGGTCGGGCTGTCCGCAGGGAGCGCGGACAGGTCGAATGGCAGCGGTGGCGGCGGGACCACCGGCGCGATGCGGTCCCAGTCTCTGCGGGCGGCGCCGATCTGGAAGTCGGCGCCGAGCGGCGCAGCGATCTCCTCGGCCACGAACTGCTTGAGCGACTTGCCGGTGATCCGCCGCAGTACCTCGCCGATCAGGTGGCCGAAGTTCAGCGCGTGGTAGCCGGACGCGGCACCCGGCTCCCACCAGGGCGCCTGCGCGGCGAACCTGGCGGTCGACTTGTCCCAGTCGTACAGGTCCCCGATGACCGCCGGCTGGTCGAGGCCGGACACGCCAGAGGTGTGCGAGAGGAGGTGCCGGACCAGGACCCCGTCCTTGCCGGCCGCCGCGAACTCGGGCCAGTACTGCGCGACCGGGGCGTCGACGTTGAGCTCGCCGCGGTCGACGAGCATCAGCGCGGCCAGGCTGGTGACCGTCTTGGTGGTCGACCACACGTTGGTGATCGTGTCGGCCAGCCACGGCTGCGTGCGGGCCTCGTCGCGATAGCCGCCCCACATGTCGATCGCGATCTCGCCGTCGAGATCCAGCACGATCGAGGCGCCGAGCTCCTCGCCGGTGTCCAGGCAAGCCGACAGCTCCTGCTTCACCGCATCGAAGCGTTCGTCACAACTGCCGCTGATCTCCGCCATCGCCGCCTTATCCTCCCGCTCGCTGTCTGGCAGCGTAGGACGTAATCCCCCACCGCACAATGAAACCGGCGGCGCCGCGCCCGGCCGCGTACGTGGGGTCGCGCGGGACCGGGTCGCGCGGGACCGGGTCTCGCGGCACTGGGTCTCGCGGCACTGGGTCTCGCGGCACTGGGTCTCGCGGCACTGGGCCGGCTTACCTAAGCTGACGCCGTGCACCTGAGCCTCGTCACTGTCGTTGTCGAGGACTACGACGCGGCGATCGACTTCTTCGTGGCCGTGCTGGGCTTCGAGCTGGCCGCGGACGACCCAGCGCAGACCACGGACGGGCGCGCCAAGCGATGGGTCGTGGTCCGGCCCCCTGGCGCGGCGACCGGCCTGCTACTCGCCCGCGCTGACGGGACGGACCAGGCAGCGATCGTGGGCCAGCAGGTGGCCGGCCGGGTGGGTTTCTTCCTTGAAGTCGACGACTTCGACGCGACGTATGCGCGCCTCATGGCAGCCGGGGTCCGGTTCGCGCGGCCGCCGCGGTCCGAGCCGTACGGCCGCGTCGCGGTGTTCCTCGATATGGCCGGCAACAAATGGGACCTGCTCGGCCCCTGAACGGCCGCCCTCAGGCAGGATGAGCGCATGCCCTCGCCGCCGCGCGCCGCACCGCGCCACGACCGCGATGCGGGCGGCCCGGCCGAGGTGCTCGCCGCCAAGGCCGAGCTGCGGCAAGAGGTGTGGGACGCGATGCGCGCGGCGAAGGTGGCGCGGTTCCCCGGCGCCGCGGGCCGCATCCCGAACTTCACTGGCGCTGAGGCCGCGGCCGAGCGACTGCGGGCGATGCCGCAATGGGATGCAGCGGGCACGCTGAAAGCCAACCCGGACTCGGCGCAGTTGCCGGTGCGCCAGCGCGCGCTCGAGGACGGCAAGGTCGTCTACATGGCGGTGCCGCGGCTCGCCGCGGCCGAGCCTTTCTTCGCCCTGGATCCCGACCACCTGGCGGAGACGCCACGCAAGGCCGCGTCGATCAGCGGCGCGGCCCGCTCGGCGAGGCGGGTCGCGCTCTCCGGCCTCTCCCCTGTTGACGTGGTGGTCATCGGGTCCGTCGCGGCAAGCGCGGACGGCGCCCGGCTGGGCAAGGGCGGCGGCTTCGCCGACCTTGAGTTCGCGCTGGCCGCCACGGCGGGGCTAATCGGGCCGCACACCGTATGCGTGACAACCGTCCACGAGATCCAGCTTCGCCCGGCTGGGACGATCCCGCTGACCGGCCACGACGTGCCCGTCGACTTCGTCATCACGCCGGAGCGCGTCATCGACTGCCGAGCCCGGCAGGCGCCCCGGCCGGCCGCCGGCATCTGCTGGGATGACCTGACCGAGGCGAAGATCGCTGCGATTCCGCTGCTCACTGCCCTCCGGCGAGAGCGATAGCCGGTGCGGAGACCCGGCGCCGTGCCTGAGCGGGTTTGCGGGGTATGACTCTGGGCAGCTACCGGCCGCCGTGACCGGCCGCGTGCCGCGGATCGGGGGCTGGCCTGGGCCGGGCGCGCGGCTGAGCGGCTGACAGCAACTGGCGCCGGTCACGAAAGGCGGGCTGAGCATGAGCAGCACGGCCGTGTGGGAAGGCGTAGAGCGGGAGGGACTGCGGCGGCGCGGCCCGCGAATGGAGCGAGCCCAGCCGGGTCAGCGACCCGATCCGTCGCTGCCAGCCGGGACCGACCGGCTCCCGCAGATCAAGCACATTGTGGTGCTCATGATGGAGAACCATTCCTTCGACAACTACCTGGGCACGCTGACCGGCCGCGGGGAGGGCTTCACGCTCGGCGACGACGGGCGTCCAGACGCCGAGAACCCCGACGCGTCGGGCCGCGCGGTCCGCGCCCATCACCTCAACTCGACTAGCCAGGACGAGGGCGTGCCGTCCCAGAGTTGGAGCGCAGCCCACGCGCAGTGGGCCGGCGGCAAGATGAACGGCTTCGTGCAGGCGACCCAGCAGGCGGCGCCGCAGGCTGACAAGACGGTGGCCATGGGCTACTGGACGGAGCAGGACCTGCCCTTCTACCACGGCCTCGCCAGGACCTTCCCGCTAGCCGATCACTGGTTCAGCTCATGCCTGGGGCCGACGTTCCCGAACCGCCGATTCCTGCTAGCCGGAACCGCACACGGGCTGATGGACGATCTTCCCGTCAACATTCTGGACTACCCGCCGGCCGGCACCATCCTGGACATGCTGTCGCGGTACGGCAAGTCCTGGGTCAACTACCGCCCGGACGGCGGCGATCAGTCCCAGTTCCGGCGCTACTGGCACTACCGGCGCCGACGGTCGGGGCATCATGTGCGGGTGCTCGGCCGGCCGTTCAAGCGCGCAAGGAGCGGAGTCAAGCGAGACCTGCAGTGCACCGCGGGCCTGTACCCGCTCGGCATGGCCAGGTACATGCTGCATGTCCGCGGCATCGATGATTTCTTCGCTGACGCCGAGGCCGGCGCGCTGCCGGACTTCTGCATCGTCGACCCGGACTTCGGCGAGTACTCCGAGGAGAATCCACAGGACGTGCGCAGGGGCGAGAGCTTCGCGGCCGAGGTCATCAACCGGGTCATGCACGGCAAGGCCTGGCGGGACACGCTGCTGATCTGGACCTACGACGAGAACGGCGGATACTACGATCACGTCGCGCCGCCTGCCGCCGTGCCGCCCGACGATGTCCAGGGCCGCAGCCTCGTCGCGCACCCGTCGTGGCTACGCAGCATCCTGAAGCCGCTGTTTCCCGGCTACGTCCGGCATGCGCAGGATCTGGTGTGCGAGCCGCTGCGGTACGACACCTATGGCTTCCGGGTGCCGGCCGTGATCGTGTCGCCCTACGCCCGCCCGGACTGCGTCGTGTCCGAGGTCTTCGACCACACCTCGGTGCTCAAGCTCGTCGAGGAGAAGTGGAACCTGCCCGCGCTGACGCGCCGTGATGCGGCCGCGACCGCACCCCTCGCGGCGCTCGACCTGACCGCGCCGCCTGCTTTCCTGGAGCCGCCCGCCCTGCCGGCGCCGGGCCTGGCGTGGGGTTCGTGGTAGCCGGCGAAGGCGCGAGCTAGTCCGCGGTCACCAGCCAGCCGCGATCCCGGCGACGCGGTCGGAGTCGGCGATGGCGTCAATCGCCGCGATCCTGCCGTCGGTGACGGTAAAGCCCATCACCGTAACGGGGCGTCCGCGCAGCGTCACCACCACGCCGGCCGCTCCGTTGACCAGCGCGGGGCGGAGCTGGGCGACTCGCAAGATGCTGCTGAGCCCGGTACACGCCTGCTGGGCCACGGCGGCAGCGCCATGCAGCGTCATGGAGGCCGCCGGCCGCCGGGCTGCGCCCGCGTCGATGTGCAGCACCACGCCCGGATCCAGCACCGCGACGAGTCCGTCGAGATCGCCCTCGCGCGCGGCCCGGAAGAAAGCGTCGACCACCGTTCGCTGCCGGGCAAGATCGCGGTCAGGCTCGGATAGATCCGCGCCTTTCACCCGGCGTCTCGCCCGGCTTGCAAGCTGCCTGGCCGCGACCGGGGTCCGGCCGACGATGGGCGCGATCTCCTCGAACGGCAGCTGGAACATGTCATGCAGGACGAACGCCAGTCGCTCTGCTGGGGGCAGCGTCTCCAGGACGACCTGCAGGGCGAGGCCGACCGAGTCAGCCAGCAGCGCTTCATCCTCCGGCTGATAGCCGGTATCCGGGCTGATGACGGGGTCGGGCACGCGGACCTCCAGCGAGTCCTCGCGGCGTCGGCGGCGCGAGCGCAGCATGTTCAGGCTGACGCGGGCGACGACCGTGGTGAGCCAGCCGCCCAGGTTGTCGATGTCGGCTACGCCGGCCCGGCTGACCCGCAGCCAGGTGTCCTGGACTGCGTCGTCGGCGTCAGAAAGCGAACCCAGCAGCCGGTAGGCGACCGCGCGCAGCCGGTCGCGGTGCTCTTCGAAGCGGTCGGCCAGGTATTCGCTGTCTGCCATCGGTCACATCCTCTCGCTGGCGCGTGTCAGTGGATATGACCCCCCGGCACTGGCGGATGTGACGGGCAGGCAGATACCGTCAGTGCCGCCTCGTTAGGGCCGTGGCCCAGCGGCAGCCGCCCGTTGGTGAGCACCAGGCGCTGGCCGTCCGTGCCGGCAATGGTCCTGCCGCGAAAGCCCTGTCCGGCGCGCTCGGCCCACTGCGCTGGCGTGATCGCATCCGGCTCGGCCGGCAGGTAGTGGGTGAGGACGAGCTCGCGCACGCCGGCCCGCTCAGCGACGCCGCCGACCTGGCTGACGTCCGTGTGCAGCGCGGCCATTCGCTCGAGGGCGGCGCCCGCAAAGCCGTGCCGCTCCAGATAGCCGAGGTCGGCGACGTGGTGGACGAGAATGTCGGCGCCCTGGGCGAGCGCGACCAGGTCCGCATTCACGGAGGTGTCGCCGGAGAACGCGACAGAGCCATCCGGGGTGTCGAACCGGTAAGCCAGCGCCGGCACCGCCCGCCCGTGGGTCACGGCGGTTGCCGTGACGCGGACGCCGGCCTCGTCGAAGACGACCGTCGGCGTCTGGATGCCGGGTTCGGGGCGGGCCGGAATGATGATGTCCGTGGCCCGGACGAGCGCGCCCGCATCCGGCATGCTCGCATCGAGCGGCATCACGTTCAGGTGGTAGGCGTAGCTGGCGACGATGCCGTGGACGAGGTCCGCGGTCCCTGGCGCCGGAAGCTCGGGCCGGATCGTGGTCTGACGATGGAACGTGGCGTCGCCGGCGGGCAGCGTCGCGGGCCGCGTCGGCCCGTAGACGCGGACCGGCGCGAGCGGGCCATGCTCGCCCGTGCGGCAGCCCCACGGGTACAGGAGCATGCCGGGCAGGTCACCGGTGTGGTCCACGTGCAGATGGCTGAGGAACACCGCGTCGAGCCGGGCGAAGTCGAGCCCCGCGTTGGCATACGCGGACGCGGACCCGCGGCCGCAGTCGACGACGAAGGTCCGGTTGCCGACGGCCAGCGCCGAGCTGATCCCGCCGCGGCCAGCGACGGGCATCGGAGCGCCCGCCGTGCCGAGGAGTATCAGCTCGGTGGTCACACCCGCATCTCCCGCAGGCGGCTCGCTGCGGCCTCAGGCGCTATGTCGTTCGCGAACGCCCCCATACCCGACTCCGTGCCGGCGAGGTACTTGAGCTTCCCTGGCGCGCGCCGGACCGTGAACAGCTCCAGGTGCAAGGCGAAGTCACCGCCCCGGTGGCGGACTGGCGCCTGGTGCCAGGCCGAGACGTACGGTGCCGGGGCATCGAAGAGCAGGTCGAACCGGCGTAGCAGGTCAAGGTACAGCTCGCAGAACTCGGCAGTCGCGGCGGGCGAGAGCGCCGCGAGGTCCGGCACACGGCGATGGGGGTACAGGTGGACCTCATAAGGCCAGCGCGCGGCGAATGGCACGAACGCCGTCCAGTGGCTGCCCGTGAGCACGATCCGCGAGCCAGCTGCCTGCTCGGCCGCGAGCAGGTCGTCGAACAGGCTGCGACCTGTGTCCCGGCTGTATCTGGCGCAGGCGGCCAGCATGCGGTCGGTACGCGGCGTAATGGACGGATAGGCGTAGATCTGCCCGTGCGGATGCGAGAGCGTCGCCCCGATCTCCGTGCCACGATTCTCGAAGCAGTACACCTGCTCCACGCCAGGCAGCCGCGCCAGCTCCACCGAGCGGTCCACCCAGGCGGCCATGACGGTCGCCGCCTGGTCAGCACTGAGACCGGCGAAGGACGCCGAATGATCCTGGCTGAAGCAGATGACCTCGCACCGCCCGGCTCCCGGCCGGCTCGCGAGCAGACCAGGCTGTCCGGTGCTGGCGTCATCGGACCTGGCGTCATCGGACCGGCCGGCGTCGGACCGGCCGCCCGAGGTCGTGGCGAGCGTGGGGAACCGGTTCTCGACGACCACCACCTCGTACTCCGGCGCGGGAATCTCGGTCAGGCTGCCCGCCGACGACGGACACAGCGGGCAGGCGTCAGCCGCGGGCTGGAAGGTCCGGTCCTGCCGATGACTCGCGATGACTACCCACTCGCTGAGCAGGCTGTCCCAGCGCGCCTCGGAATCCGCCCGGGTGGCCGGCAGCTGCCGCCGATCAGGGAAATCGGCTGGCCGCTGCGGGATAGCGCCGAAGTACGTCAGCGCCCGGCCGTCGGCGAGCGCGACCGTTGCCTTCGGCACGCTGGACACCGTCGTCGGCACGCTGGCCAGTGTCTTCGGCACGCTGGAGACCGCCTTCGGCACGCTGGACACGCTAATCCAGCCGCGTGGCCCGGCCGGCAGCAGGACCAGCTCAGGCGGCGATCTTGCGGATGTCCGCGGGCAGCGCCCCCATCGCCTCGTCGACGGCGCCGGCCGAGACGTGCTGCCGCATCACCTTGGTGACCAGGCCGGCCGCCCGCCTGACCTCAGTGTTGTGAATGTTGGCATCGCGGGCGAACCGCCGCACGTACTCCGTGTCGTCGAACTTCACCGGGACGTGGCTAGGGTTCCAGCCATCGTAGAAGACCCCGCGCAGCAACTCCGGCAGCTGGGCTGCGAGGTGCGCGGCCACCGGGACCGGGAGCCGGTCCCTCAGGGCGTGCATCCAGGCCCTGGTCACGCGGTAGGCGAAGCCCCGGTCCTCGGTGCCGAATTCGCCCGCGACTTCGGCCAGCCAGGCGTTGGCCTTCTCGATACTGTGGTCGAGATTGCTGACTCCGGTAGCAGACATGGCAGTCTCCCCTTCGGCGTTCGACTAGCCCAACTGCACCCCGTTCCCTTCCCCGCCGGGCCGCCAGCCAAGCAGCGACGGCCCGCACTTGCGGCCGTCGTAGACTGGTGGTGTAGCCCGGCCGCTTATGGCGGCCACCATCGAGGACGGCTGCAGTTCAGTCGCCCCGCACCGACCCGCAGCGGACAACGTCAGTCCGCTGGCCCGGACCTGGAGGGGTCGTCATGGCTGTCCTGCATGCTTCTTCTGAGCGTCCTGTCGATCAAGCCGCGCCGCTGACCGTCGACGCCGCCTACGCCCAAGCGCACGACGCCGCACTTGTCTCGTCGGTGATCGGGCCAGTCGGACTCGAGCTCGAAGCCCACCTGGTGGACCTGCACTCGGTCAGCGACGTGGTACGCCTCGACAAGATCGACCCGATACCGGGCATAGTCGCCGCAGCCGCGGGGCGAAGCGCTGTGACCCTGGAGCCCGGCGGCCAGCTTGAGCTGTCCGGGGTGCCAGCACCCGACATTGCGACCAGTGTCGCCGAGATACGCCTGGACGCCGTCCGCACCCGGCTCGCGCTTGCTCAGCTTGGCCTCGGCCTCGCCTATGCGGGCGCCGACCCGCTGCGGCCGCCGCGGCGGGTCAACCCGCGCCCGCGCTACCGCGCGATGGAGGACCACTTCATCGCGACGAGCCGGGCCGCGCCGGGCGCGGTGATGATGAATTCCACCGCGGCGATGCAGGTCAACCTGCAGGCTGGCCCGCAAGATGGGTGGCCAGAGCGGGTTGCCCGCGCCTACCGGCTCGGGCCGACGATGGTGGCGATCTCGGCGAGCTCGCCGTGGCTGCAGGGCCGCGACACCGGCTGGAAATCGGCACGGCAGCAAGCGTGGAGCGGCCTGGATCAGCGATCCTGCGGCCCGGTTCCCGGCTGCGTCGCGCCGCACGCAGGATCGGATGCGACACTCGACCCCGCCGTCGCCTGGGCGCAGTACGCCATGGCGGCTCCGGTGCTCTTCGTCCGGTCCCGCGACCAGGAAGCGGCTGCCGTGCGCATGCCGGTCTCGTTCGCGCAGTGGGCTAGTGGCGCGGTCCGGCTGGCCGGCCGGAGGCCCACCACCGCCGATCTCGACACCCACCTGACCACGCTGTTCCCGCCTGTCCGGCTCCGCGGCTACCTGGAGCTCCGGTACCTCGATATGACCGCGCCGCGCTGGTGGCCTGCCGTCGCGGCCGTCGTCACGACGCTCATGGACGACCCGGTCGCGGCGGACAAGGCGGCCGAGGCGACCGAGCGGACGACGGCGCTTTGGACCACGGCGGCGCGGGAGGGACTGACTGACGCCGTGCTCGCCGATTCCGCCCGCAGGTGCCTGGCGATCGCCGCAGATCGAGTTCCCGCCGCACTCGCGTCGGCGGTTGCCGACCTCGCTGACCTCGTCGATTCCGGCCGCTGTCCGGGTGACCTGCTGGCTCAGCGCATCGCGGAGATCGGACCAAAGGCCGCATTCGAGGAGCTAGCTCATGCATGAGACCATCGTCCGCAATCTGACCCTCGCCCGCGCCCGGACGCTCCAGCTCACCGACCTCGACGAGCCGACGCTGCTCGTCCAGCACGACGCGCTTATGAGCCCGCTCGTCTGGGACCTCGCGCACATCGGCCAGCAGGAAGAGCTCTGGCTCCTGCGCCGCGGCGATCCTGCCCGGCCGGGCCTGCTCCCCCCTGACGTGGACTCGCTGTATGACGCGTTCAAGCACAAGCGGGCCGACCGTCCGGCGCTGCCGCTGCTGCCGCCAGTAGAAGCCAGGGCGTTCAACCACGAAGTGCGTGGCCGCGTCATCGATCTGATTGAGCGGACGCCGGAAGAGGACCTGTTCACGGCGGGCATGGTCGTGCAGCACGAAGAGCAGCATGACGAGACCATGTACGCGACGCTGCAGCTGCGGCAGGGACCCCCCGTCCTGCTCGCGCGCGAGTCGCTGCCACCTGGCCGGCCGATCGCCGGCGAGCGCGTCTTCGTGCCCGGCGGCTCGTTCGTGCTTGGCGTCGACGCGGCCAGCGAGCCGTTCTCCCTCGACAACGAGCGGCCCGCGCACACCGTCAGCGTCGGCGCGTTCTGGATCGGCCGGGTCCCGGTCAGCAACGGGCAGTGGCGCGAGTTCATGGCCGACGGCGGGTACAGCCGGCCCGACCTGTGGTCGGCGCGCGGCTGGGACCACCGCGTCGAGGCCGGCCTGCAGCGGCCGAAGTTCTGGACCGCCGGCGGCACCAGACGGCGATTTGGCATCGAGGAGGACGTGCCCCTCGATGAGCCGGTGCAGCACGTCAGCTACTTCGAGGCCGAGGCCTTCGCAGCCTGGTCAGGCGCCCGCCTGCCGACGGAGATTGAGTGGGAGAAGGCCTGCGCGTGGGATCCCGCCACGGCAGCCAGGCGCACGTGGCCGTGGGGTTCGCAGGCGCCCACGCCGGACCTGGCCAACCTGGGTGGTCTAGGGCTCCGGCCAGCTCCCGTCGGCGCCTACCCAGCAGGCGCGTCGGCCTACGGCGCCGAGCAGATGATCGGTGACGTCTGGGAGTGGACGTCGTCGGACTTCACGCCGTGGCCGGGGTTCGAGCCGATGCTCTACCGCGCCTACAGCGAGCCGTTCTTTGGCGGGAACTACAAGGTGCTGCGCGGCGGCTCGTGGGCGGTCGCCCCATCGACGATCCGGCCCTCGTTCCGCAACTGGGACTACCCGATCAGGCGCCAGATCTTCACCGGTGTCCGGCTGGCGTGGGACGCCTAGTGTGTCGTCACCTCGCCTGGCTCGGAGCACCCCGTTCCCTCCATGATCTGGTTCTGCAACCCGCGCACGGGCTGCTGGTGCAGTCCTACGCCCCACGCCGGCAGCGGCACGGCCGCATGAACGCCGACGGCTGGGGGGTCGGTTTCTATGCGCCGTCTCGCCCGGAGCCTGCCCGCTGGCGCTCGAACCGGCCGCTGTGGAGCGATGCGTCCTTCGCCTCGGTGGCACCACTGATCTCCGCGACGTGCGTGGTGGCCGCGGTCCGCTCGGCCACGGCCGGGATGCCGGCCGATGAGAGCGCCGCCGCGCCATTCCAGTCCGGCCCGTGGCTGCTGTCGCACAACGGCGTCGCTGACCGCGGCGTGCTCGGCCCGCACCCGGCCGCCGAATCGGTATGCGACTCCGCCCAGCTCGCAGCCCACCTGTTCGAGTTCGGTCCGGACAAAGTGGCCGAGTTCGTCACCGATCTCGGCAAGCGCGACCCCGCTGCCCGGCTCAACCTGCTCCTCGCTAATGGCCGGCGGGTGCTGGCCACCAGCTGGCACGACACACTCGCCATCCTGCGCACCGACGACGGCACCGTCGTGGCGAGCGAACCGTACGACGACGATCCGCGGTGGGTGGATGTGCCGGACCACCACCTCGTCGATGTCACCGCCGACGCGGTAACCATCACTGATCTGGAGACATGACTGATGCCAGCGAACGATCGCGTCCAGCCCCACCCCGGCCAGTACCTCGACGCCCTGCGCGCCGACGTGCGGGCCGGCCTGACCGCGACCCCGAAGACGCTGCCGCCTAAGTACTTCTACGACGCCCGTGGCAGCGAGCTCTTCGACCAGATCACCCGGCTGCCCGAGTATTACCTCACCCGGGCCGAGACCTCGATCCTGCAGCGCCATGCAACGCAGATCGCCGAGCTGTCGCGGTGCGAGTCGCTCATCGAGCTCGGCAGCGGTACGTCAGCGAAGACCCGGCTGCTGCTGCGTGCGCTGCTCGATGGCGGCACGCTGCGCGAGTTCGTGCCGTTCGACCTCGACCCAGCCGTACTAGGCGACGCCACCAGCGCCCTGGTATCGGAATACCCTGGCCTGCGGATCGCGCCGTTCGTCGGCGACTTCACCCGCGACGTCGCCTCGGTTGCCGCCACCGGACGCCGCATGATCGTGTTCCTCGGCTCCACCATCGGCAACCTCGAGCCCGCCCCGCGCGCTGCCTTCCTGACGCAGGTCAGCGCCGCGCTCCGGCCCGGCGACACTTTCCTCCTCGGGGCCGACCTGGTCAAGGACACCGGCCGGCTGCTGCGCGCCTACGACGACGCGGCCGGAGTCACGGCAGATTTCAACCGCAATGTCTTGCGGGTCGTGAACCGCGAGCTGGACGCCAACTTTGCCGTCGGCGACTTCGGCCACGTCGCCGTCTGGGACTCGGCCAGCGAGTGGATCGAGATGCGGCTGCGGTCGAGCTACGAGCAGCAGGTCACAGTCCGCGATCTCGGCCTGACGGTCGACTTCGGCGCCGGGGAGGAGATGCGCACGGAGATCTCAGCCAAGTTCCGCCGCGCCGGCATCGAGGCCGAACTGGCCGCGGCCGGGCTCAAGACGCTGCAGTTCTGGACCGATGCCCGCGGCGACTTCAGCCTGACCCTGGCCCAGTCACCCCGATAGCCGGCTAACACCGCGACCAGCCAGCGCGGGCACCCCAATCACCGGCGAGGGGTGCCTGCGCCGGCGGTGGGTAACGTAGTCACGTCGGGGAGGTCGTGGCAGGGGGGAATGTCGCGATGGGCGTACGGAGCTGGCTGGCGTCATGGCCCGCGTACCGGCAGTTCGCGAACGGTGACAGGCTCGGCCTTGGCGCCGCGGTCAGAAGCACGCGCACTGAGTCGCTGACGCCTCGCGTCGCCGCTGCGGACAAGGTCGTGAAGTCGATCTGCCCGTATTGCGCGGTTGGCTGTGCCCAGCAGGTCTATGTCCAGAATGACAAGGTCACGCAGATCGAGGGTGACCCAGACTCGCCCGTCAGCCGCGGCCGCCTGTGCCCGAAAGGCTCCGCCAGCCTTCAGCTGACGACCGGCGACCGGCGCGAGTACCGGGTGCGCTACCGGCGGCCGCACGGCACCGAGTGGGAGGACCTCGACCTCGACACGGCGATGGACATGATCGCCGACCGGGTCATCGCCGCGCGGCGAGCAGGCTGGCAGCAGGAGGTCGACGGGGCTCGTACCCGGCGCACGCTCGGCTTCGCCAGCCTGGGCGGCGCGACCCTGGACAACGAGGAGAACTACCTCATCAAGAAGCTGTTCACCGCGCTCGGCGCGATCCAGATCGAGAACCAGGCCCGGATATGACACTCCGCCACCGTTCCCGGTCTGGGGACTAGCTTCGGGCGCGGCGGCGCCACGAACTTCCCGCGTGACCTCACCAACTCCGACTGCATCCTCATCGAGGGCTCGAACATGGCCGAGTGCCATCCGGTCGCCTTTCAGTGGGTGATGGAGGCCAAGGCGCGCGGCGCCACGGTGATCCACGTCGACCCGCGGTTCACCCGGACCAGCGCGGTCTCCGACGTGTACGTGCCGATCCGGGCCGGAGCCGATATCGCGTTCGTCGGCGGCCTGATCAACTACGTGCTGCAGAACGACAAGTACTTCCGTGAGTACGTGGTCGCCTACACGAACGCGGCCACGATCCTGACCGAGGAGTTCGCCGATACCGAGGACCTCGACGGCCTGTTCTCCGGGCTGAACGCTGAGGAGCGGTACTACGACTTCGACACCTGGCGGTACCAGGGCGAGGAAGTCAAGCCCGCCAGCGGCGATCGGCAGGACTCCGAGGCCCGGCGCGACGAGGCCGCGGGCCGCGAGGCCGCGGGCCGCGAGGCCGACGAGACCGACGCCGAGGCCGGCAAGCGCCGGGCCGTCCGCGGGAACCTGCGGCGAGCCGGGCGCGGCGAGGCACACGGCTCGGGCGGGGCGGCCGCGAACCCGAACGCGCTCTGCGATGAGACGCTGCAGCATCCGCGCTGCGTCTTCCAGGTACTGAAGCGGCACTTCGAGCGGTATACGCCCGAGCTGGTCGCCCAGGTCACCGGCGTGACGCCGGAGCAGTTCGGCACCGTATGCCGCCTCGTCTCGGAGAACTCGGGCAAGGACCGGACCACCGCGTTCGTCTACAGCCTGGGCTGGACGCAGCACACCGTCGGCGTCCAGTTCATCCGCACGGCCGCGATCCTGCAGGCGCTGCTCGGCAACATGGGCCGGCCTGGCGGCGGGATCATGGCGCTGCGCGGCCACGCTTCCATCCAGGGCTCCACCGACATACCGACGCTGTTCGACCTGCTGCCGGGCTACCTGCCGATGCCGTACGCCGACGGCAACGAGAGCCTCGACGCCTACGTCCGGGCCGAGTCCGTGCAGAACGGATTCTGGTCTCACACCCGGGACTACCTGGTCAGCTTGCTGACGGCGTGGTGGGGCGAGGCAGCGACGGCGGACAACGAGTTCTGCTACGACTACCTGCCCCGGCTAACGGGCAGTCACAGCACCTACGACACGGTGGTAGCCCAGCTCGACGGGATCTGCAAGGGCTACTTCCTGTTCGGCCAGAACCCCGCGGTCGGGTCGGCCAACGCCCGGATGCAGCGCGGCGGCATGGCCAATCTTGACTGGCTGGTGGTCCGCGACCTGTTCATGATCGAGAGCGCGACCTGGTGGAAGGACGGTCCGGAGATCGAGACCGGCGAGATGCGCACCGAGGACATCGGCACCGAGGTGTTCTTCCTGCCGGTCGCCGCGCACACGGAGAAGTCCGGCAGCTTCACCAACACACAACGGATGCTGCAGTGGCACCATCAGGCAGTCGAGCCAGCCGGTGATGCCCGCAGCGACCTGCAGTTCACCTACGACCTGGGCCGCCGGATCCGGGCGAAGCTGGCCGCCTCGGCCAGCGAGCTGGACCGGCCTCTCCTGGACTTGACCTGGGACTACCCGACCTTGGGCAAGTACGGCGAGCCGGACGCGGACGCGGTGCTCGCCGAGATCAACGGCACCGGCCCGGACGGGCAGCCGCTATCGGCCTACACCCAGCTGAAGGCCGACGGTTCCACCTCCTGCGGCTGCTGGATCTACTGCGGCGTGCGGGCCGACGGCATCAACCAGTCGGCGCGGCGCACGCCGTGGACGGAGCAGACCTGGGTCGCGCCGGACTGGGGCTGGGCCTGGCCGGCAAATCGCCGGGTGCTCTATAACCGGGCGTCAGCCGATCCCGACGGCCGGCCGTGGAGCGAGCGCAAGGCGCTGGTCTGGTGGGACGCGGAGCAAGGCAAGTGGACGGGGCCGGACGTGCCGGACTTCGTCGCCGACCGGCCGCCGTCCTACCGGCCGCCCGCGGACGCCACCGGCGTCGCGGCGATCTCGGGTACCGATCCGTTCATCATGCAAGCCGACGGCAAGGCCTGGCTGTTCGCGCCGGCCGGGCTGGTGGACGGCCCCATGCCCGCGCACTACGAGCCGCAGGAATCCCCGTTCCGCAATCTGGTGTACAGCCAGCAGCACAACCCGGTCCGGCACATCATCGCCGGTCCCGAGGACCGATTCCAGCCGAGCGGTGACGAACGAGGGTCTGGCGTGTTCCCGTACGTGACGACCACCTACCGGCTCACCGAGCATCACACCGCGGGCGGCATGTCCCGGTTCCTGCCCTACCTGTCCGAGCTGCAGCCCGCCTTCTTCTGCGAGGTCTCGCCGGAGCTCGCCGCCGAGCGCAGCCTGGAACATCTGGGCTGGGCGACCATCGTGACAGCCCGTGCGGCGATCGAGGCGCGGGTGCTGGTCACCGAGCGCATGCGGCCTCTGACGGTGCAGGGCCGGACGCTGCACCAGGTAGGGCTGCCCTGGCACTGGGGGCCGAACGGGTACACCAGCGGAGACGCCGCCAACGAGCTGGCTCATCTGGCACTGGATCCGAACGTGCATATCCAGGAGGTCAAGGCTATGGCGTGCGATATCCGGGCCGGCCGGCGACCGCGCGGGCCTGCCCTGCGCGAGTTCGTCCGCAGCTACCAGGAGCGGGCCGGCATCACCGACGAGACCGGGACGGAGATGTGAGATGAATGCTGCGCGTGCTCCCGACATACTGAACACCCTTGGGATCGGAACGGGGCCGAATGATCTCGGTCTTGACCCGGCCGCGCTGGCCGGATATACCGAACACCCGCCACGGATGGGCTTCTTCACTGACACGTCCGTCTGCATCGGCTGCAAGGCCTGCGAGGTCGCCTGCAAGGAGTGGAACGCGGTGCCCGAGGACGGCCTCCTGCTGACCGGCATGTCCTATGACAACACCGCGGACCTCAGCGCTTCGACCTGGCGGCACGTGGCCTTCATCGAGCAGTCGGTCCCGGCCCCCGGCGATACCGGCGACGACGGCGAAGTGCGCTGGCTCATGGCCAGTAACGTGTGCAAGCACTGCACCGAGTCGGCTTGCCTGGACGTATGCCCGACCGGCGCGCTGATGCGGACCGAGTTTGGCACCGTCGTGGTCCAGGACGACATCTGCAACGGCTGCGGCTACTGCGTGTCCGCGTGCCCGTTCGGCGTGATCGGCCGGAGCCAGCTCGACGGTGGCGCGCACAAGTGCACTCTGTGTTATGACCGGCTGGGCGACGGGCTGACACCAGCGTGCGCGAAGGCCTGCCCGACGGAGTCCATCCAGTTCGGGCCGCTGGACGAGCTGCGCGAACGCGCGCATCAGCGCGTGACCGACCTGCACGACGCTGGCCGGCCAGAAGCGCAGCTCTACGGCGCTGACCCGGCGGATGGCATCGGTGGTGCGGGCGCGATGTTCCTGCTGCTTGACGAGCCGGAGGTGTACGGACTGCCGCCCGACCCGGTGGTCACCACCCGCGATCTGCCGAGCATGTGGCGGCACGCGGCCGCCGCGGCCGGCAGCCTGCTCGGCGCGGTCGCGGTCGCATGCGTGGCAGGCCGGCGGTGACGGGCGGGCTCGGCCGCCGCGGGCCACGGACCGGGCGGAAGGGCGGCGGCGAGAAGCCGGTGGTGCCGGTGGCCGATTTTCGCTCGTACTACGGCCGGCCGGTGGTCAAGGAAACGGTCTGGGGTCCGGACATCCCGAGCTACCTGTTCCTCGGCGGGCTGGCCGGCGCCTCGTCGGTGCTGGCGGCCGGCGCGGACCTCACCGGTCACACCGAGCTCGGCCGGGCTTCGAAGGGCGCAGCGGCCGGGGCGATCAGCTTGTCGATGGTGGCGCTGGTGCATGACCTCGGACGGCCACTCCGGTTCATCAACATGCTCCGGGTCATCAAGGTGACCTCACCGATGAGCGTCGGGACCTGGATACTGTCGGGCTATACCCCGCTCGCCCTGACGGCTGCCGCCTGCGCCGTGACGCGCAAGCTTCGGTGGGCCGGTCTCGCCGCCACTCTCGGCGCGGCCGCGCTCGGCCCCGCGGTCGCGGCGTACACCTCGGTGCTGCTCGCCGACACCGCGGCGCCCGCGTGGCATGGTGGCTACCGCGAGATGCCGTTCCTGTTCGTCGGGTCGGCGGCCACGGCGGCGGGCGGCTTCGGCATGCTGGCCGTCCGCCCGGAGCACGCCCGCCAGGCCGTCAGTCTGGCCGTCCTCGGGGGCGTGGGCGAGCTCACCGCCAAGAGCCTCCTGGTGCGCGGTCTGGGCACCGAAGCTGAGCCGTATCAGAGCGGACGGGCGGGCACGCTCATGCGCGGAGCCGAAGGGCTGCTATGGGCCGGGCTGGCCGGCACTGTGTTGGGCAGCACCGTCCTGGGCAGCCGGAGCCGGGTGACAGCGCGGCTCGCGGGCGCGGCGCTGCTGGCCGCCTCGGCGCTGACGCGCTTCGGGGTCTTCGAAGCCGGCCGGGCGTCGGCCCGCGACCCGAAGTACACGGTGGGCCCGCAGCGCGAGCGCGTCGAAGCTAGGGCGTAAGCCGGGCCTGCGCATCATCGGGCAGCCACTCGAGCATGACGATAGTGGCGTCGTCGACGAGCCGGCCGTGCTGGTAGTCACTGATCGCGTGGTGCAGGCGGCGGATCATCTCGGGCGCCGGCGTCCCGTCGTGGCTATGCCGGATGATGAAGTCGATGAGCCGCTCTACTCCGAATGGACTGCCGTCAGCGGCGCGGCCGTCAGTGATGCCGTCGGTGTACAGCAGGATGCGGTCCCCGGCCTCGAGCCGCTCGGTATGCAGCGGGACTGCTGCTGACCCCTCGATCTCCTCGAGCGCCGTCGCGCTGCCTGGCGGAGTCACGTCGGCCGCCCGCTTGCTGCGACGAGAGATCGCATCGACTTCGGACATTCCGAGCGGCAGCCGCTGGCGCCGCTCAAGCTCCTTGACGACCTTGTTGCGCCGGATGAGCAGCGGGGGCGGGTGCCCGCATGGGGCCCAGGTGAACACGCCGGTGCCGACGTCGAGATGGCACAGCAGGGCGGTGACGAAGCGATTGCCGCCGAACTGCGCAGCTATGGCGTGGTCGGCGTGCGACACCATTTCGGTGAGCGTGCCGCCCGACCGCCGCGTGCTTCGACACGAGGCCATCGCGACGCTCGCCATCAGGCCAGCCTCGAGGTCATGCCCGGCGCCGTCGAAGATCGACACCTGCAAGTCGTCGTCGCCAAGCAATGAATAGTCGAAGGCGTCGCCCCCGACGCCGTAGACCGGCTCGAGTGATGCTGCCACCAGGATCCGGTCAGTAGCGAACGTCCGGGGCGGCAGGAATGCCCAGACCATCTCCGCCTGGAGTGCCATCTCCTGCGTTCGCCGCGTTTCGGCGTACGTGTCGCTGTAGCTGGCCTTGCTGACGATCATGAGCGCCGCAAGTGACGCGAGGGCCAGGTAGCCGGCCAGTCTTGCCGGGCTGGCGTCAGCCACCTCGAGTTCCAGGACGCCAAGCCGCTCCGTGCCGTCGACCAGCGGGATCCACAGCCGCCGTCCGGCGCCGTCCGGCCCGGCCGGGCTCTCCTGCAGGCGAATTGACCGGTACGCACGGCCGGCCACCGTCGTATTGATGGACAGAGAGTCTCTGGGCTGCCCGGCTCCGCCGGGCAGCAGCCGGAGCGAGCGCTGCTGGAGATCAGACAGGTAGATCCGGACAGCCTGGACACCGAGCGGCCGGGCAGCCTCGGCGATCGCGCCGGCCACCATGCCTGGCTCGAGCAGATGCGACCTGGCTAGCAGGCGGCCCAGGATCTCGGCAGTCTGCGCGTCGACCTCGACGTCATCGCTCATAGCCTCAGTCTTGCCTGCGCCGCTGCGACCTACTCAGCGAGCAGGCAGCCGGGTTACGGGGCGGCTGAGTAGCGGGCGGTGAGCAGGGCGGGGAAGCCAAGGTCCGCGGCCATCACGGCGCGCGATAGGGCCGCGGTGAGTTCGTGGAGCCGGGCGCAGCCGTCCGACCCGATCGCCTCGTAGGGGTACACGGACAGGACATCGGTGCGGTCTTCGATCGACTGACGGCGCCGCTGTCCGGCTTCGCTCAGTGCGAGCCCGGCGCCGTCAGTGAGCCAGCCCTCGGCCCGGAGACCGTCAACGCCGGCCGCCCACTCCGGCTCGGTCCAGGCACGTGAGGTCCGCAATGCCTCGGCCGGGATGCTGCCCGTCGCAGCGTGCGTGATCAGGGCCCCCAAGCCGTCGAGTCCCTCGGTGAGCAGGAGCGCGACGTGACCGTCGCCGCGGTACTCGCGCAGCAGCGTCTGCGCGTGCCACAGCACCAGGTGCGGCGCGTCGGGCCAAGGCAGGGACGCGTGCGCCGCAAACAGCGGCCGACCCTGCGGCCGGGCAGCTGCCCGCTCGGCGGCGCGCCTGGCCAGGTCAGCCGCTTCCCGTACCTGCGGGCCGGCTGCGTCGTCGCCCCACGCCTGGCGCAGGGACCGATCGGCCGCCGCCAGCCGCGCCGCCAGCAGTTGGGCGGGAGTCGCGAGGTCCCACGCCGCGGGGATAGCCGGGCGGATGATCGCGGGGCTGAAGTTGAAGAACGTCGCGATGACGGTCTCGGCCGACACTGGGCCTAGGGCGGCCGAGCGTGACGCGAAGTACGTCATGCGCTGATGCGTGATGCCGACCTCGGCGTAGGCCTCCGGCCCGCGCGGGGTGAAGTAGATCATCCCGTGGATCGGCTCGGCCGCGCGGAAGGTACGTCTGGCCATGTCGGGCGTGACCGTGTTCATCGGGCCAGACTACCTAGATTCAGCCTGATTAGTGTCGAACGTCGTCTTGCGATCAGCAGGCATAACCCCGTTATGCAGAAGACGCGTAGTCGTGTGCCTCGGGCGCGCAATAATGCGTGCCGAGCATTTCTCTTATCGCGACGAAAGTATTCGGCAATTCCGCCGTAACTGTCGGCTCTGCGCTTAAGGAGTGGCAATGACATTATTCCGCCGAATCGCATCAGCATCAGGGTTACTCGGGCTCGGCATCGCCGTGTCCGTCGTTTCCGCAGGCAGCGCCTCCGCCATCGCGGCTGGTGGTCATGAGAACGATTCGCCGAATGGCTGTGGATACCGGCAATCCTGCGGATACGTATACGTGAACGATAACACTGCCGGGACAAACACTATTGCCGGCTTTGCCCGGCATGCTGACGGCAGCCTGACTCCGCTGCCCGGGTCGCCATTCTCGGCGGGCGGGGCCGGCACCGGGACGGGCATCGGATCCCAGGGCGCGCTACAGCAGACCAGCGACGGGCGCTACCTGCTCGCCGCCGACGCTGGCAGCAACGAGATCTCGGTGCTGCGAATCCACCCAGGCGGCCGGCTCAGCCTGGTCGGCAGTCCGGTCTCCTCGGGCGGGACCATGCCGGTCAGCGTCGCCGTGCACCGCAAGCTGGTGTATGTCGCGAACGCCGCGGGCACCCCCAACTTCACCGGCTTCACGATCCGATCCTCCGGCGTCCTGCGGCCGCTCGGGGGCTCGACGGTCACCCTGCCGGCGGGATCCTTGCCGGGCGATGTCCTGTTCAACGGCAACGGCACCATTCTTGCCGGGACCCTCGTCGACAGCTCGCAGATCGAGACCTTCACCGTCGGCTCGGCCGGCCTGCTGACCCCCGCGCCGACGTCGCCGATCGCGGCGCAGGCCACTGGCCCGTTCGGCAGCGAATTCAGGCCGACCAACCCGCGGCAGCTGTTCGTGTCCAACGCCCACGCCGGCAACAATCTCGGCACGGTGTCGGCCTTCAGTGCGGCGGCCAATGGCGACCTGACGTCGATCGGTTCGTCTCCGTTCGCCGACCTGCAGACGGCGCCGTGCTGGGTCGAAATCAGCCACGACGGGCGGTACCTGTTCACGGTGAACACTGCCGTTCCCAGCATTTCCCGGTACGCGATTCGGTGGAACGGCACGCTGCGGCTGCTGGGCAGCACTGTCTTCAACTACCCCACTGGACTCGGGCCAGAGGATGCACGCCTCAGCCCGGACGGCGGAAGCCTCTATATCGTCGATACGGCGGCCAGCAAGGTCAGCGCGTTCGGAGTCCGTCGCGGCAACCTGACCGAGCTCAGTTCGTCGCCCACGTCACTGCCGCCTCACTCGGCACCGTTCGGCCTCGTCGTCACCTAACTCTCCGGCGGCCAGCGCGTCTCGGCGAAGCGCGGCCTGGGCCCGATCCCGGGTCTAGGCCGCGCTTTGCGGCATTAAGTGCAGTGGCTGATAGAGTGACTAAGAAGTCATTGCACTATGCATGGATCGTGAGGCGACGTGCGGGGAGCGGACAGTCCGGCCGAGCCGGGCATCGTCGACGCAGTCCTGACCGCGAGCCGGACGCTGGTGGCGGTGACCGAGCAATCTCTCGGCGGGATTGCCGACGAGACGACCATTGCCCAGTACCGCGCCCTGGTGGTGCTGGCGTCCAGAGGGCCGCAGCGAATGGTGGACCTGGCCTTGGCGCTCGGCGTCACACCGTCAACGGCGGGCCGGATGTGTGACCGGCTCGTGCGGAAAGGACTGATTCGCAGGCACCGGGCGCGAGCGGACCGCCGTGAGGTGCTGGTGTCGGTCACCGGAGCCGGACGCACAGTCGTGGATCACGCGACAGCCCGGCGGCGGGCGCTGCTGGCCGAGATTCTCGGCCGGCTGCCCGCCGAGCAACAAACGGCGGTTGCTGCCGCGCTGCGCGCGTTCGCGGCGGCCGCTGGCGAGGTCCCTGACGGCCAGTGGCCGGCCCAGACCGCAGACCTGGAGGACGCCCAAGCTGCTGCCGGAGCGCCTGCGTGACGGCAGGAGCGCGGACATCTGAGCACGCCATCTCGATGCGGGCGGCGAGGGCCACCGAGTGGCTGCGGGACTCGCGGGCCGGGCTGTTCGTGCTCGCGCTGGTGGTCGGTGTCGGCTCTGGCCTTGGCGCCGTGGCCTTCCGGTATCTGGTCTACTTCGTCACCTGGCTGGCCACCGGACACACGCAGTTCGGTCAGGCCGGCTACGTCGGCAGCGCCCATCTGCCCTGGCTAGGCCTCGCGTTCTTCGTCTTCATCCCGGTCATCGGCGGGCTGGCCTACGGGCCGCTCATCTACCGCTACGCGCGCGAGGCACGCGGCCATGGGGTGCCCGAGGTGATGGCCGCCGTTGCCGAGAACGGCGGCCGGATCCGGTGGCAGGTCAGCATCGTCAAGGCGGTTGCCTCGGCGGTCTGCATCGGCACCGGCGGATCCGTCGGCCGGGAGGGCCCGATCGTGCAGATCGGATCCGCGCTGGCCTCGAGCCTCGGCCAGCTGGTGAAGATGCCCAGGGACCGGATGCGCATCCTGGTCGCCTGCGGCGCGGGGGGCGCTATCGCCGCGACCTTCAACGCGCCCCTCGCGGGCGTGTTCTTCAGCGTCGAGATCATCCTGCGCGAGTTCGCTGTCGAGGCGATGGTCACCGTCCTGCTCTCGGCGATGATCGCGGACGCAATCGCGATACCGATAATTGGTGACAGGCCGTTCCTGCAAGGTTTCCCGGCCGGGATTTCGCTGGTTCACCCGGCCGACTATCTACTGGTGGCCGTGCTGGCCGTGCTCGCCGGGCTTGTCGGGCTGCTCTTCAAGGGCGTCCTGTACAAGATCGAAGACCTGTGGGACGTGGCCTGGAAGAACCGCCCCGAGTGGGCCCGGCCGGCAATCGGCGGGATCGCGCTTGGCCTGATCCTGCTGGTCCTGCCGCAGATGTACGGGGTCGGATACCCGGTGATGGAGAAGGCAGTGGCCGGCGACTACGTCCTGTGGTTCTTGCTGGTCCTCGCGGCCGGCAAGATCATCGCCTGCAGCACCACGCTCGGCATCGGCGGCTCCGGCGGCATCTTCGCGCCGTCGCTGTTTATCGGCGCCACCTCCGGGATGGCGTTCGGCGAACTGGCCAGCCACCTGTTCGGGCCGGCGGCCGGGCAGCCGGCGCTGTACGCGGTGGTCGCGATGGGCGCCGTGTTCGCTTCCGCCGCCCGCGCCCCGCTGACCTCAGTCGCCAGCGTGCTGGAGATGACCGGCGACTTCACCCTCACGCTGCCGGTCATGCTCGCCGTGGCCATCGCGACCGCGACCTCCCGCGCCCTGAGCTACGGCACCATCTACACCACCAAGCTGCTGCGACGCGGCCAGGACATCGACCGCGCCGCCCCATGGCGCGCCTTCGGCGACCTCAAGGCCGCCGACGCGATGCGCCCGTTCCCCGTCCCGATTGCCGTGCCCGCCAGCCACGACAATGGCGGCGATGCTCAGGCCGTCTACGCCGGTGAGTCACTGGCCCATACGCTCCGCCAGCTTGAGGCCCACGGCCGCGACGGCCTGCCCGTCCTGTCTGCCGACGGCCATCACGTGCGGGGCTGGATCAGCAGCCAGAGCGTCCTCCAGGCCGTAGCCGATCGGATCGGCGGCTCACCACCACCGGACAGCAACGATGCTCACACCGCGGTATCCGGTCATGCCAGGCCTGCCAGTGCAGCGCGGCCAGCTGCGGCTTCATCGAACATGGCCGGGGTGTCCGACGGATGCCATCGAGACAATGGCGAGGCCAATCGGCTGCGGCGGCAAGCGAGCGAGCACTCGGGCGACTAACCTGGCCAGGGTCTGGCCGAGGGGAACGGAGGTTCACGTGCCGAGGTTTTTCGAACGCGTGCGACCGTGGCTGACCCTCCTGGCCGTAGTCATGCTGCTGGCCGCGGTCCTGCCTCCGGTTGGCAGTGACGCCCGGCACTTCGCCTACGTGCAGGCGCTGCAGTTCGTGATCTTCGCCGTCGCCGCCCCCGGGCTGCTGGTCTCTGGGCTCATGTCGTGGCGGGCCAGGCCAGGCCCACGTGCGCCCGGCCGCGCGGTTGCCGGCCGCCCGGTTGTCCGCGCCGCCGTGCTGCGGCTGCTGCCCTTCCTCGCATTGGTGATCGTCTGGCGCCTGCCGACAGTGCTAGACGCGCTGGTCAGGCAGCCAGCCCTGGCAGTTGCGGAGATGGTGTCGCTCGTCTGCGCTGGCTCGGCTGTCTGGGCCGAAGTGCTCGCTGCGGCGCCGCAGCGCGAGGCGTTGCCTCGGCCGCTGCGCGCAGCCATGGCCGCTGTCGCCATGTGGACGATCTGGATCGTCGCTTATGTCACCGGCATGTCAGGCACGGCATCCATTGGCGGCCAGACTAGGGCGGCGACGGCCCTGAGCACCGTTGCCGACCAGCAAATCGCCGTAGGCGTGTTGTGGGCGGTGCCTGCCATCTGCTTCATTCCTGTTGTGTACGCAGTCCTCATCAAGTGGCTGGGCGAACGCGACGATCCAGATGCCGAACTCCAGGCGGCGACGGAATCCGGCCTCGCATTGACCGATCTCAGCCGCCAGCCTCAGCCGCCGCGCGGCTGGCGCTGACCACCGCTCAGATCCTCGGCTCCGGATATGACTAGCCGGGCGGTGGATCCGTGCACCCGACGCACGCGGACTGGCTGGCGAACCAGGGCGGGACTGCCAGTGAGTCGGTCGGCGGGTTCGTCGGCAGCAGCATCGGCGGACGAGGCGGCTGGTTGAAGTTGAAGTCCTGGAGCAGGTTGCCGAGGATTGTGGCGTTCTCCCTGACGTCGGGCCGGGGATCGGGCCGGTTGTCGGTCGCCGGGTTGAGCCGGGAGCCGGCCAGGAAGTCGTCCTCGATGAACTTGAGGTAGGCGTCGCTGCTGAGGATCTGGTGGTCGATGTAACCCTGCTTCGCATACGGGGAGATGACCAGCGCCGGCACCCGCAGGCCGTAGCCGTTGGCGTCGACCGTCGGCGGCACCACGTTGTCGTAGAAGCCGCCCCAGTCGTCCCAGGCGAGGAAGATGGCGGTCGAGTCCCAGTCCGGGCTCTTCATGACGGCGTTGATGAGTGCCGTGGTGTAGGCCTGACCCTGGTGCACGCTGGCTGGCGGGTGCTCGCTGTCGGGCTGGGACGGCACGACCCAGCTCACCGCCGGCAAGGTGCCCGCCTTGGCGGCACCCAGGAATGAGCCCAGCGGCTTGATGTTGTCCAGCTGGTGATCTTGCTGGACGTCGCCGAAGAGCGGCAGCGGGTTCCAGATGCCCGGCGTGTCTGCGCCCTGGTTGACCGGCGCGCAGGTCATCGCCGAGTCGTCGGCGCAGTCGGGCTGGGTTCCGGTCTGCACGTAATACGCCCAGCTGACGTGGCGGGCATAGAGCAGCCAGGTGATGTCGGTCCAGGCCATGTCGATGGCGGTCTTGCCGGTTGTGACCTCGTTCCGGACAGCTCGGTCGAACTGAGTGACCCCGTAGGGTCCCACGACGTCGTTGACGCAACTCATGGCGGAGCGGTTGCGGCATTTGGCCGACCAGTCAGAGACCATGTAGAGGTGGTCGGGTAGCGACCATGACTTCACTGGCTCGAACATGTGATCGTCGAGCACGAAGTTCTGCGCGTAGGCCCAGTAGTTCGGTATCTCCGCCGCGGTGTGGTAACCCATCACGTCCGGCGGGCCGAGCTGGCTACACGCCGGGTCATCCGGATTGGTGCAGGAAATCGCTCGTGCTGCATCGAGCTGCTGGACGAATCCGTTCATCGCACCGCCCGCGATGTCAGCAAGGGCATTGGGCACCCCGTGCGGGCCGCCGCCGTTGATATCGCTGGTGTCGTGATAGGGCCTGGTGCAGCTGCCGACCGGGTTCGGTACGCACACGGTAGGGACGCCATTCTGCATGGGAATGCCGTCTGCGCCGGGGTAGGTACCGAAATAGCTGTCGAAAGACCTGTTCTCCTGCATGATGATGATCACGTGCTTGATCTTGTGGATGTCTGCGGACGCCAGCGTGGTCCCCGCCGGTTTCGTGCTGGCAGCGTGCGTGCTGGCGGGCTTGGTGGTGACCCGCTTGGCCTGACTCGAGGTCGGCTCGGTCGGCAGGCCCGTACCGCATGCTGCTACCAGGCCAGAGATGATCACACCGGCCATCGCAATGCGACCCCGCCGACCTATCCCCCGTCGAAGTCCCATGTGCTACCGCTTGCCGGTTTGCATGCGTGCCACCAGGTCGACCTCTCGGCTGTGTTCTGACTCCGCGGGAGCGGGCATGCCGGATGCCCGGCAATGGGATCATAAATCCCAGAAAGCATAGCCGTGACCGGTGAGCCGCGTCTGCGGCCCCGTTCCTGTCTTCTCGGCCAGTCGCCAGGGCCTCAGGTGGCTCGACTCTCGCCAGCCGCCAGTAGCCGCAGCCCGATGACGCGCGCGGCCTGCTGAAGTTCAGCGCACTTCACGATCGTGTACGACGCCGGGATCGCGGCGAGCTGCTCGGCGTACCAGCCGGGATTACTGGTGCTGCCGACCAGGCGGGACCTCTGGCCATCAAGGGACTCGAGCCGTCCGAGCGCGCGGGGAAGGCAACGCCCCACGGCGTCGACGGGGGCGTCGATAACGATCTCGACGTCGTACTCCCAGCCGACGGCGAGATGCTCCTCGAGCATCGCGACCGGGTCGAGGTCGGCGGGCGGGCTGAAGCTGTCGTCCAGTACTTCTACCCCCCGGACCCGGTCGATCCGGTATGCCCGCCGGGCGCCGGCGGAGCGCGAATGACACAGCAGGTACCAGCGGCCGTGGCGGACGACCACGGCCCAGGGGTCGACCTCGGTGACCCACTCAGACCCGGCCTCAGAGCGGTAGCCGATACGGACTGCTCGGCGGCTGGAGCACGCCTGCACCAGGGCGGTCGTGGTCTTTGGATCGGGGCGCGCCGCGCCGCGGTCGGGGGCGGGCGCCGTGGTCCGGCGGACGGCCTCGGCCTGGGCGGCCACCGACTCGGGGAGCGCACGCATGATCTTGCCGAGCGCGCTGCCGACCGGATCGGCCGGGTCGCCCGCGTCGTGGTGGCCGTCGAGCACGGCCATGACCAGGCCGATGGCCTCGGCGGGGCTGAACATGAGCGGTGGTAGCCGCAGGCCGCGGCCCAGTCGGTAGCCGCCATAGGGTCCGCGGAGGGACTCGATCGGCATGCCGGCCTCGCGGAGAATGTCCATGTAGCGGCGGGCGGCCCGGTCAGAGACGCCGAGACTAGCGGCGAGCCGGTCCGCAGTAATGCCCCCGCTGCCCTGCAGCAGTTCGAGGGCCAGCAGCGCCCGAGCCGTGGGGCTCACATCGTGTTTCACAGCACCCCAGCAATCCGGAGCTTAAACGTCCGGAATTGACCATAACATTTGGGCATGGATGAGGACACCGTTCCGGACGTAGCGGCGCCGATCGCGGCCGAGTTGCTGACCGTCGTCCCGGCTAACGAGGCGTCACGGGATGACCTCGCGGCTATCTTCGGCACCGCCGATTACCCGGCGCGCTGCCAGTGCCAGTGGTTCAAGGTCGTGGGCTCGATCTGGCGCGACTCCACGCAGGAGGAGCGGACCGCGATCCTGCAGGCGCAGACGGCCTGCGGCGACGCCAGCGCAGTGGCCACTAGCGGGCTGGTGGCCTACGCCGACGGCCAGCCAGCCGGCTGGGTCGCCGTGGAGCCGCGGACGGCATACCCCAGACTGCGCACGTCCCGGATCCCGTGGACCGGGCGGCACGAAGACAAGGCCGATGACGGCGTCTGGGCGGTGACCTGCTTCACGGTCCGGAAGGGCTTCCGTGGCCGTGGGCTGACCTATGCCCTCGCCCGGGCCACGATCGACTTCGCGCGCAAGCGCGGCGCCCGCGCGCTCGAGGCCTACCCGATGATCACTCAGCCGGGCAAGGAGGTCACCTGGGGTGAGTTGTACGTGGGCGCCCGTCAGGTCTTCGAGGACTGCGGGTTCAAGGAGGTCAGCCGCCCCACCCTCCGGCGGGTGGTCATGCGGATCGACTTCGGGTAGCGAAGCGCGCTAACGCGGGCGCACGCTGAAGGCGCCACTGCCTGCGCCCGTCAGCTGAGCTGGCGGCGTGAGGTCAGAGCTTGAACAGCTTGGAGCACGGGACCGGGATCCGCACCTGCTGTGGTCCGAAGTCCACGAGCACGGCAACGTCATCCTCCACGCCAAGCACGGTGCCAAGGCCGTACTTGTCGTGCGTCACCAGATCCTTGGTGGCAAAGGTCTCCACCGGCGGCAACGGAGTCTGCTTGTTGAAGGGACTTCCGGGCAGCATGCGCCGTGGCGCTGGGCGGTTCGGCTTCATCACTACTAGTATGCGCTCTTCCCGGAGCCGCGGTGCACGGACAGGGCTCCTCGTTGCCTGATTGATGCATGGCGCCCCCCAGCCAGCGCCGGCCATGATCACTTCAGCCGGCCTTCGATCAGGTCTGTGAGGCCGTCTGGGTACAGTGGCGGGCCCGTTGCTGCGCCTGCACGCCAGACCACGCGGGTCGATCCGTCGGTGTCGTCCAGGATGCGCTGTTCCGGGATCTCATAGGCTGCCGGGTCGGCGAAGCTCGCCGTAAAGACGAAGACGATCTCATGCTGGGTGGAGTCCTGCCACCGGAAGATATTCTCCAGGACACCGAGGAGGCGCACGCCTTCCAGGCGCTGTCCGATTTCTTCCTGGAATTCGCGGTGCACGGTGGCGAGGGCGTATTCACCGAACTCGACATGACCGCCGAGCGGGCGGTGGAACGGGGCCGCGACCGGCCCGGCGTATTCCGACACCAGCAGCGCGCCGTCACGGTCCCGCCTGATCACTGCCATCGCCTTCACGATCTGCGTCTTGGTGCCCACGAGGCAGTCGTATCACAACGGATCGCGCGCGGTCAGTTGTCGTGCAGCACTGCATTGAGCGTGACGGCGGCGCTAGCTCGCTCAACTGCCTCGACTGCGCCGGTCTGCGAATTGCGCCGAAACAGCAGACCCGGCCTGCCAGATAGCTCGCGCGCCTTGACCACGCGCCCATCGGGTAGCGCCACCTTGGTCCCGGCTGTCACGTACAGGCCGGCCTCGACCACGCAGTCGTCGCCCAGCGAGATGCCGATCCCGGCGTTCGCCCCGATCAGGCAGCGGTCACCGACGGCGATCGTTTCGGTCCCGCCGCCCGACAGCGTGCCCATGATCGACGCTCCGCCGCCGACATCAGAGCCTGCGCCGACCACGACGCCGGCCGAGATCCGGCCCTCGACCATCGACGCGCCGAGAGTGCCCGCGTTGAAGTTCACGAACCCCTCGTGCATGACCGTGGTGCCCGCAGCCAGGTGGGCGCCAAGCCGGACCCGGTCTGCATCAGCGATGCGCACGCCGCCCGGTATCACGTAGTCGACCATGCGGGGGAACTTGTCCACGCCGTAGACCGCGACAGGCCCGCGGGTCCGCAGCCTCAGCCTTGCGGTCTCAAAGTCCTCGACCGGGCACGGCCCGTGACTGGTCCACACGACGTTGGCCAGCAACTCGAAGATGCCATCCAGATTGCAGCCGTGCGGTCGGATCCGGCGGGCCGACAGCAAATGCAACCGGAGGTAGACGTCGTGCGCATCGGCGGGAGCAGCAGCGAGGGATCCGATCGAGGTACGCACCGCGACGACACGCACGCCGCGGTCTGCATCCGGGCCGAGCAGCGACACAGCGTGTGGTCCCAGCTGCTCGGTGGCCTCAGCCCCGGTCAGCAAGGTTGTGCCCGGGTCATCATGTGCCGGGATCAGTTCCTGGGACGGGAACCAGGTATCCAGCACGGTTGCGCCAGCCATCGTGGCAACGCCGACCGCGTACGCTCCGCTGCCCGACTGGGCGTCTGATCCGGTCACTGCCGGATTATGTCAGAGACGACACCTGGGAAGCAGGCCGGCCACGGCGGGGCGGACACTGAACTCATGCGTTATCTGAGCGCGGACGTCGGCAAGAAGATCTCCAGGATCGGGCTGGGTACCTGGCAGTTCGGATCCCGGGAGTGGGGGTACGGCGAAGGGTATGCCGGGCAAGTAGCGCACGCCGTCGTCCGGCGCGCGCTGGAACTCGGAGTCACGCTGTTCGACACCGCCGAGATCTACGGCTTCGGGCGAAGCGAGCGAATTCTGGGCCGGGCCCTGGGCGACGACGGAGCCTCCGTCTTCGTCGCGACCAAGATCTTCCCGATCGTGCCGGTCGCTCCGGTCGTCGAGCAGCGCGCGGTAGCCAGCGCGAACCGGCTCGGTGTCCGCCGACTCGACCTCTACCAGGTACACCAGCCCAATCCGCTGGTCCGCGATGGCACGACCATGCGCGGCATGCGCGCGCTCCAGCGCGTCGGGCTGGTCGGCGAAGTCGGCGTCAGCAATTACTCGCTCGAGCGCTGGCAGGCCGCCGAGGCCGCGCTGGGCAGCCGGGTACTGAGCAATCAGGTCCCCTACAGCCTCGTCGCACGCTCGCCAGAACGCGATTTGCTGCCGTTCGCCGAGTCACATGGCCGCATTGTGATCGCCTACAGCCCGCTGGCACAGGGGCTGCTGTCGGGCCGGTATAACCGGGCCAGCCTGCCGGCTAACCGCGTCCGCGCCAACAACGCGCTGTTCCTGCCTGACAACCTCGACCGGGCCGGCGACCTGATCGCGGCTGTCCGCGGGGTAGCGGACGCGCATGCCGCTACCCCGGCGCAGATCGCACTGGCGTGGGTCCTTCATCACCCCGCCGTGGTCGCGATCCCGGGCGCGTCCAGCGTCGAGCAACTGGAAAGTAACGTCAGCGCTGCCGACATCGAACTCACCGACCAGGAGTATCGGGCCCTGCAAGCGGCGTCTGACCGGTTCCACCCTGTCGTCGGGCGCGCCGCGCTCCCTCGCCTGGTCCGGGCCCGGTTCGGACGCTAATGGCGCCGAGCCGGCGACCGCGTCCCTGCGTCGGCCGTCATAAGCCACCCAGCTCGGCGAGGACCTGCTGTGCCACCGACGGCACGACGTCCGAGTTGGTCACGGCGGGCTTCTCGAAGTTCTGCGAGTAGAAGTCGGCAGCCGCGACCGGGTCAGTGTTGGTGTTGAGCTGGGCTACCAGCGACTGGCCGATCTCGGTCGAGTCGTAGTACAGGATGTCCGCAAGCTGCGTCATCATGTCCTGCGCGGCGTTGCCCGTGATGACGCTCGGGTTGGGCGCGGCCGAGCTGAGCGGCGTCCAGCCGATCAGGCCGCCGCCGCCGGACCCGACAGACTCGGGGTTGCCGCCGGACTCGCCGTCCACGCAGGACGCAACGCCAGCGGCCGCCGCCTTCGAGTAGCCGTTCTGCACCAGGTACTGGGCTATGGCCAGCAGGTTGTTGCCGTTGGCGATGTCTTGCTGCACCGACGATTGCGGGCTCGCCGAGCTGTTACCGGACGACCCAGATTGAGCCGAGGATGCGGGCGAAGGCGCCGTACTGGACGGCGCTGCCTTTGCTGACTGCCCCGGCTTGGCCGCCGTCTTGCCGCTCTGGCCGCTGCTACCAGGCGTGATCATGGCCGTGCCAGATCCATCCGCCAGGACGTCACCCGAGGGCAGTCCGCGCTGATGATAGGAGGCCAGGCTGCTGGCAACGGGATTCAGCGGCTGGGGCTGGGCCTTGTAAGACACGAACGCGGCGACTAGCGCAACCGCCGGCGCAGCCACTCCGATGATCTTGATTGACCGGTGGACCCTGGACGGCGCGCGGTGCCGTCCCGTCCGCTTGGCTGTCTTGCTCTTCAATTCACGGGAAGAGGCTGACCTCACTACCTGCCTAACGCCGGTTCCTCGCCCAGCTACGTAGCAGTGGGGGTGCTGCCTCTCGCCGGGCCTGACACTTGCGACCTGGGCTAGCTTGGCAGGATCGATGGCCCCAGTCCGGCAAAAATCGTGCGAATGACCCAGACGGACCATCGCATTGGTAAATCGCCTAGCGGGTTCTAAACCACCTGTGGATAAAGGGAATCAGGCGTCGGGCCACCTGCTGCCAGGGCTATGGCGCCCGCACCGGAAACCACCCGAAATGACTAGTCCTTCTCCGTCGCCTTCTCCGTCGCCAGCCGCCGCGGCCAGGGATCGATTGTGACCGGGCGCTGATAATCGCTTGCCAGGCCCGCAGTGCCGTGGTTGCCTGGTCGGCGCTGTTTGCGCAGGCTTAGAAGGGTTGACATGACTGGTCGTGGAACGGTGTTGCTCACCGGGGTCGGGCGGCGACGGTCAATCGGCGCTGGTCTCGCGCTCGGCCTCGCCGACGACGGGTGGGACCTTGTCCTCAACTACTGGGCACCGTACGACGAGCGTCTGGCGTATGAACGCGGAGAGCGCGACGCCGACGAGATAGCGACTGAATGCCGGCGCCGAGGCAGCAATGTGGAGGTCGTGCCGGCGGACCTGGCCGTCATTGAGACGCCCCGGCGTCTTGTCGAGGCCGCGTCCGCGCTCGGCAACCTACGCGGCCTGGTCATGTCGCACTGCGAAAGCGTCGACAGCTCGGTGCTCGATACCTCCATCGAGAGCTGGGAGCGGCACTTCGCCGTCAACTCTCGCGCCGCGTGGCTACTGATCAAGGCGTTCGCCGAGCATCTGCTAGTCGGCCCGGCCGCGGAGGTCACCGGCCGGATCGTCGCTCTTACCAGTGACCACTCGGCTCACAACCTGCCGTACGGGGCGAGCAAGGGCGCCCTGGATCGCATTGTGGTGGCAGCTGCAGTTGAGCTCGCAGGCCGCGGGATCCGCGCCAACGTCATCAACCCCGGCCCGATTGATACCGGCTGGATGAGCCCCCAGATCCGAGAGGCGGGCGTCGCGCAGACTCCGGCTGGCCGGCTCGGCACGCCGGCCGACACAGCCGATCTCGTCCGCTTCCTCCTGTCCGATGCCGGCGGCTGGATCAACGGACAAGTCCTCTACAGCAACGGCGGCTTCAAGACATCGTCCTAACCCGGCAACGGCTCAGTTCCCAGCGTCGGCCGGGAACTCCACCGGGTACGGCTGGCCAAAGTCGGCGGACCGGCTGACGTCCTGCCATCTGCGGTCGTCGCCGAGGAGTTGCTCGTCGAGCCGGATCGAGGCCTCGGCTGCGAGCACGCCGAGCGGCAAGTGGAAGGGGATGTCGCGGCGTTTGGCGACCCGGACGAGGATCTCGGCTGCCCGGACGGGATCGCCGGCCGGGCCGGCCGGGTTCTGCCGCATGCGCGTATTCATGGCGCCGACCGTTGCGGCGTACGGCTCGGGGACGTCGCGGACGATCATGGAAGATCCAGCCCAGTCGGTCTTGAAGCCGCTCGGCTCGACAACCATCACCTTGACTCCGAACGGCACGGTCTCGGCCCAGAGCACGCGGCTGAAGCCATCGATGGCGAACTTGGCGGCCTGGTAGGAGGCGATGCCGGGCGATCCGCCAACCCGTCCGCCAATCGACGAGAACTGTATGACAAGTCCGCTGCCCTGCTCGCGGAGCACCGGAATCGCCGCCTTCGAGACGTTGTAGACGCCCCAGAAGTTGGTCTCGAACTGCGCGCGGAAGTCTTGGTCCTCGGTGGTCTCGATCGGTGACACGTTCGCGTAGCCGGCGTTGTTGACGATCACGTCGAGCCGGCCGAAGTGATCGCGGGCCGCGGCGATGGCCGACCGAGCGGCCTGCGCATCGGTGACATCGAGGCCGATCGGGTGGACGCTGTCACCGTGCTCGGCCACCAGGTCGGTGAGCTGCTCCGGCCGGCGGGCGGTCGCGGCGACGAGGTCGCCCGCCGCGAGTGCGGCGCCGACCAGGGCCCGGCCGAAGCCACGCGAGGAACCTGTGACGAACCAAACCTGCCGCATGCGACTCAGTAAAACACTGTGGTCTTAGCCGTCTGGCTCCGGTCTGGTCTAGGGATCGGACGGCGGTCCCAGCACGCGGATGTTGACTCTCAGGTGACCTGAGACCTGATGCTGTAGGGGTGAACGGTCATGAGTTGCTCAGCATCGGCGCGTTCGCTGTGTCGACTGGCCTGTCTATCGCAGCGCTCCGTCACTACGACGAGATCGGGCTCCTTAAGCCTGCTCTGGTTGACGCTGATACCGGCTACCGGCGATACGCGCTGGATCAACTGGACCAGGCCCGCTTGATCTGCGGCTTGCGCGCAGTCGACCTGCCGATCGATGAGATCCGAGCGGTGCTCGGAAGTCGCCCCGCCGAGGTCCGCTCAGCCCTCGACGCTCACCGGGAGCGGCTCGTCACTCAGGTGCGCGAGCTCTCGCAGCGGGTCCTTGCCGTCGATGAGTTCATAACGAAAGGAACCCCGATGCCCGTGTTCCAGGCGATCAGGCCGGTGCAGATAAGGATCAAGGTGAGGGACGTACGGGCGGCGGCGACCTTCTACACAGCCGCATTCGATGTGGTGTTCAACGAGCGCATATCGTCGCTGCAGTTCGGGACCTACCGCAGCGACCGGTTCTTCCTCATCACCTTGGAGGAATGCACCGAGGGCTCGGCCGAGGTTGGCGGCGCACACTTCGGTCTCCTGGTCGACGGCGTCGATGCCGCCCATGAGCGCGCGCTAAGCGCAGGCGCCGCCGAAGTCCATCCCCCAGCGGATTATGCGTGGAAGCCGCGCACCTCGTGCGTGCGTGACCCCAGCGGCAACTGCATCGACCTCAGCCAGGCTTGAATTGCGCTCCCAGGCACAGCGATCTGTCGACGGCGCAGGCGTGTACTAGCCCTGGCTGGCTTCTTGCGCCACGCGCTCAAGCTGACTGCGATAACTCTCCCACCACGCCCGGCCGCCAGGTCGCAAGTGATCGTTACCGGCTCCTAGCCCGACAACCCCGTCGATGAGCTCGCGGACGATGTCGGCATGCCCCGTGTGCCGGTGAGTCTCAGCTGTGACGTGCACCAGGACGCGGTGCAGCGTCACCTCCCGCTCGTCGGCTGGCCACCAGGGCACAAAGCCGGGAGCGTCCAGGGCGAGCGTCTGGATCGTCGCGTCCGAGTGCGCCCAGGCTTGCCGGTACATGCCGGCGACATAATCGCGCGACTCACCGGCTGTCGCCCACATGTCAGCGTTGGCCCTGGCGTCATCCTCCGACCATGGCCGCGGGCCGGTGGGCGGCCGACCGAACGCGTCACCGAAGTACCAGAGCTCGACACCGGCCAGGTGCTTGACCAGTCCGAGCAGATTAGTGCCAGTCGGCGTGAGCGGGCGGCGGATGTCGTACTCGGATAGCCCGTCGAGCTTCCACAGCAGAGCTTCACGGGCGGCCTGCAAGTAGTCATGCAGGTCGGCCTTGGGGTCCGCTCCTGTCATGCCGGCGAGTCTGGCACACGCCGCCGACAGCAACAACAGTGCCGGACCAGGGTCCGGCACTGTTGTTGCTGTCACTGACAGGAGCTGCCAGACGGCGCTCGTGCTGGTTAGGTGAAGCCGACGTTCAGGATGAAGTGTCCGAGCCTTAGGTTGAGTACTCCGCCGCCGGCCCAATGCACGATGAACGCCAGCACGATGATGGCCAGGATAATGACGACCACCCAGAAGAAGAAGACGATGATGCCCGGGATCGCGTACCCGGCTACCGTTCTCGCTCTAGCCACGGGCGCCCAGCTACCCAGCGCGGCCCTACTTATTCCCCGGCGCAGCAGTCTCTCGCGGACCTGGTCAGCGCTCCCCGTGACCGCAGCCCCGGCCTGAGGCTGCGGTCACGGAGACGATTACTGCGCCGCAGGCGGCGTGTGGATGAGTTTCTTGTTGACGAACTCGTCGATTCCCAGCGGGCCGAGCTCGCGGCCGACGCCGGATCGCTTAGTGCCGCCAAAAGGCAGCTCTGGGCCGCCGAGTTCGGCAGTGTTGACCCAGGCCATCCCGACGTCGAGTCGGTCGGCTACATCCACGGCCAGCTTCTCGTCGCTGCAGAAGACCGCTCCGCCGAGCCCGAACGCGCTGCTGTTGGCCAGTTCCACCGCTTCGTCGGCGTCGGCCACCCGGTAGACCACCGCGGCCGGGCCGAACAGCTCTTCCCGGTAGGCCCGCATGTCGGGCGTCACGCCCGACAGCACGGTCACCTCCACGAACGCGCCCGGTCCGTCGATGCGATGCCCGCCGAGGTGGACCGTGGCGCCCTTGCTGACCGCGTCCTCGATCTGGGCCATCAGGTTGCGCGCCGCCTGCTCGGAGGACAGCGGCCCGTAGCTCGTCGCCGGGTCGGTCGGATCCCCGGTCACGTAGCTCGACATCGCGGCCGTGAACTCGCGCATGAAGTCGTCGTAGATGCCATCGGCCACGATCATCCGCTTGGATGCATTGCAGGCCTGGCCGCCGTTCTCCATCCTGGCCGCCGCCGCCGTCATGGCCACCTTCGGCAGGTCGGCACCATCCAGCACAATGAACGGATCCGAGCCGCCCAGCTCCAGCACAACCTTCTTCAGGTTCTGGCCGGCCACAGCCGCGACGGCCGACCCGGCCCGCTCGCTGCCGGTCACCGACACCCCGGCGATGCGGGCGTCGGCGACCATGTGGGCGACCTGCTCATTGCTCGCGAAGATGTTGATGTAGGCGTCCGCTGGCAGCCCGGCATCGCGGAACAACTGCTCCATGGCCAGGGCCGACTCAGGGCACTGCGGCGCATGCTTGAGCACGATGGTGTTGCCGATCATCAGGTTCGGCGCTGCGAACCGGGCGACCTGGTAATACGGGTAGTTCCACGGCATGATGCCCAGCAGGGCGCCGATCGGGGTCTTGCGCACCCACGCCGTGCCCGGCAGCTTAGAGGCCAGCGGCTGGTCCTGGAGGAGCGCCGCCCCGTTGTCGGCGTAGTACTCGTAGATGGCCGCGACGAACCGCAGTTCTCCCTTGGCGGCCTTGGTGATCTTACCCATCTCCCGGGTGATGATCGCGGCCAGTTCGGTGGTGCGGTCGCGATACAGCTGGGACACCCGGCGCAAGATCGCGGCGCGCTCGTCCATTGGAGTTCGTCGCCACGAGGTATAGCCCCGTTCGGCTCGCCCCAGCACGTCGCTAACTTCTGCGTCGGTCGCCGTCGGGTACTCACTTTCGACCTTCCCGGTGGCCGGATTCACTACCTGGTACATCATCGAGCCTGCCTCCATACAACATCGGGTCCGTCCATTACACGCCAAGACAGCGAGCAGCGGAATCAACGGGCTCCCCTAGGCGGCGGCTCCTACCTCAGGCCAGGCGGCAGCAGATCTGAATGCGCGGCGAGCAGTTCGTCGACCATCGCGACAGTCTGCTCGACCGTGAGCGTCGCGGCCGTGTTCGGGTCAAGCAGCGCCGCCTGGCGCACGTGGTCGCGACGGCCTTCCAGCGCTGCCGCAACGGTGAGCTCGACGACATTGAGGAAGGTGCGGTTCAGCGCGGCAAGCTGCGGCGGCAGCGCGCCGACCGGCTTCGGCGTGGCGACTCCCGCCGTCAGGTCGCACGGCACTTCAACGCAGCAGTCCTCCGGCAGGCTCGATATCAGCCCGCCGTTGCGCACGTTTACGTAGATCTCGCGCTCGGTTCCGGTTTCCAGGGAGTGGATGAACTGCGAGGCGAGCTCGTCGGCGGGCTCAAGGTCAAGGTCGGTGCCGGCCGTGAGCTGGTGCCGCAGCGACTCCAGCTCAGCCAGGTTCTCCTCCGACCGGGCGAGGTAGTCCCCGACAAAGATCCGGTACTCCGCTATCTGGCTGTCATGCCGCATGAACCACGGCACGTACTCGGCCGAGTGCTCGCTCGACTCGGTCGGGAAGTACCCGAACTGCCGGTACAGCTGCACGCGCACCCGCCGCTGCAGCTCGGGCGAACCGTCGATGACCTCGGCCAGCCGGGGGTACAGCGACTTGCCGTCCTGCTCGAAGCGGAGCACGAACGCCTGGTGATTGAAGCCGGCCGTGACGAACTGCACGCTAGCCGGGTCGGCGCCGACCAGCCCGGCGAGGAAGGCGTGTGTGTCCCTGACCGAGTGGCATAGACCGAAGACGTTGCGGAAATCCGTGCCGGCGTAGACCGCCCACGGCAGCATCGCCATCGGGTTGGAGTAGTTGAGCAGGTAAGCGTCAGGGCAGCGCCGCGCCATATCGGCCGCTAGCGCTGTGACAACAGGGATCGTGCGCAGTCCGCGGAAGATCCCGCCGATGCCCAGCGTGTCGCCGATGGTCTGGCGCACACCATAACGAGCCGGTATCTCGAAGTCGGCGCGGGTCGAGGCGTACCCACCGACCTGAACTTCATTAATAACGTAACGCGCTCCGTCCAAGGCCGGTCCACGCTCGGTGGTCGCAGTTACCTTCGCATTAGACCCTGTTTGTACTATTATGCGAAGCGCGAGCGCCTCGGCGAACGCCAGGCGCTCGGGACTGATGTCGTACAGCGCGAGGTGCAGGTCCGAGGCGAACTCGGGATAGCTGCACAAGTCGGTCACGACGTTACGGGTGAACTCGATGCTTCCCGCACCGATGAACGCAATCTTGATCACAGCTCGAGAGTGTTGCATCTTGCCCAGTAATGAGCAAGAGCGCGCAGAAGGTCAGGGAAAGTTCGTCCGTCTCAATCCGGATTTGTTTGCTTCAAGGCATTGACAGCGGTACATACGGGTGAGCAATGATGTCTGCAACTTGCCCAATCCGTGCAAGATTCGTCGTTTCTCGTGGCAAAGAGGTCGGCAATGAGAGCTCACTGGCTTGGCGTAGCCCTGGCATCGGCACTTGTCGCCTTCGGGCTCGCCGCCTGCGGCTCGGGGAGCGCAGGCACCAGCAGCGGGCTGCAGATCTGGGAGGGTTACACCGGGGCGGAAGCCAAGGCGTTCGCGCACCTGCTGAGCGAATGGAACAAGGCCCACCCGACTGAGAAGATCTCTAGCTACTACGTCAACAACGATGACTCTCTGCCGAAGCTGCTGACCGCGGTCAAGGGCGGCAGCCAGCCGGACATCGCCTATGTCTACGGCTCATGGGCGCCGAACATTGCTCAGATCCCGCAGGTCGTCAACCTCACGAAGGTAGTGCAGCAGCCCGGCGTGAACTGGTCGGACTTCTGGGTCGGCGAGCGTGACGTCGCGACCGTGAACGGCAAGGTCGTCGGCATCCCGGCCCTGGTCGACAACCTGGCGGTCGTCTACAACAAGACCCTGTTCGCCGCCGCCGGCCTGCAGCCGCCAGGACCGAACTGGACCTGGAGCCAGTTCATGGCCGACGCGCAGACGCTGACGAATCCGGCTAAGAAGCAGTTCGGCACCGCCTACGTGACCCCTGGCAGCGAGGACACCGTCTGGCACTGGGAGGCACTGCTGTGGGAGGCCGGCGGCGAGATACTCAACCCGACGAACACGAAGGCCGCGTTCGACTCACCCGCAGGCCTAGAGGCGCTGACCACCTTGCGCACCATGGCTGTCACCGACAAGTCGATGTACCTGGACCCATCCGACTCCGAGTACGCCAACCTGTTCAACTCCGGGAAGATCGGAATGCTGGTCACTGGACCGTGGGATCTGTCCGGCTTCCCGAACGTGAAGTACGGCGTGCAGATCATGCCGTCGTTCCCAGGCACTGACGGCGGGCACCAGACCATCTCCGGGCCGGACAACTGGGTGATCTTCAACAACGGCGCCAAGCGCGTATCGGCGGCTGAGAAGTTCCTGATCTGGATGACGGCCACACCCCAGGCCACCTACTTCTCGCTAGCAACTGGCGATCTGCCGATCCGGCAGTCGGTGCAGGACTCGCCGCAGTTCGCGCAGAAGATGGACCAGGCGCTGCCGGGCGTCGACACCTTCGTCAGCAACCTGTCCAACGTCAAGCAGGCCAGGCCTCAGCTGGCGACCTACCCGAAGATCTCGACCATCATCGGCAACATGATCGTGTCCGTGCTGCTGAACAAGTCAGAGCCGCAGGCCGCCCTGGCCAGCGCCGCGCAGCAGGTGGATCAGGCCCTGGCCCAGGGCTCGAGTTCCTGACGTGGCAGCACGAGCAACCCTCACGCGCCGGGCGCGGCGGCCGGGTCAGCCGCGCCGGCCGGGGCGGCCGCTCGGTCGGCCGCCGGCCGTCGGCCGCCAGGCCAGGGCGGGGATCGGCGAGCAGGCAGCCGGCTGGGCCTTCGTGACACCGGGCCTAGTGGTCATCATGCTGTTCGGCGTGGTGCCCATTGTCTGGTCGGCGATCATGTCGTTCCAGCACAACAACGGATTCTCGCCGAATACCCCGTTCGTGGGCCTAGCCAACTACCGGCAGATGGTGCATGATCCGGTCATCGCGCAGGCCATCGAGCACACGCTCGTGTACACCGCCCTGTTCGTGCCGGGCACTATGCTCGTCGGCCTGTTCTTGGCGGTTGCGATGAACCGGAAGATCCGGTTCATCTCGCTGTACCGGACGGCCGCCTACACGACGATGGCCATCTCCACGATCTGCGAGGCCATCGTCTTTCTCTGGCTGTTTGATCCGTCCTACGGCATCGTGAATTACCTGTTCCATCTGGTCGGCCTCCCGCAGCAGCAGTTCCTCAGCTCGACATCGCAGGCCCTGTACGTCATCGTGATCATGACGATCTGGGGCTGGACCGGTTTCGCGGTAGTGATCTACCTTGCGGCGCTGCAGGGGGTTCCGCAGGTGCTGACCGAGGCCGCGGCGATTGACGGCGCCAGCCGGTGGGTGACGTTCCGCCGCATCACGCTGCCGCTGCTCAGCCCGGCGTCCCTGTTCCTTATGGTCTGGCTGACCATCAACGCGCTGCAGTTGTTCGACGAGGTATACCTGAGCACGCAGGGCGGCCCGCTGAATTCCACCACCGTGCTCGTCTACTACCTGTACGAGCAGGCCTTCGGCGGCGTTAGCTTCAACTTCGGCTACGCCTCGGCGATCGCCTACTTCCTCTTCGTCATCATCGTGGCGGTCACCGCGATCCAGTTCCGGGTGGGCCGCCGGCTCGTCCACTACAGGTCCTAGCCATGGCCGCTCCCGCCGTCGCCACCTCGGCCGTGGCACTATCTGGCCGCCGCAAGCGCCGGCTTCCGTTCAGCCCCTGGCACCTGGTACTGATCCCGGCCACAATCGTGCTGCTCTTCCCGTTCCTCTGGCTGATCGTGACCTCGATCGAGACGCCGGGCGAGGCACTGCATTTCCCGCCCATCCTGCTGCCTCATCACCTTGACTTCGGCAACTACGCGCAGGCACTGCAGGCCGCGCCCTTCGGCCGGTTCTTCATCAATAGCGCGGTTGTCGCCGTGGTCACGGTCGTCAGCAACCTCGTGCTCTGCTCACTAGCCGGCTACGCATTCGCCAGGTACCGGTTCTTCGGCCGCACCCTGCTGTTTGTACTGATCATGACCACGCTCATGGTGCCCTTCCAGGTGACGATGATCCCGCAGTTCCTCATCACCAAGTGGCTCGGCGTCAACGTGCTGGCACCGATCGGGATCAATCACATCGGCGCGCTGATCCTTCCGAACGCGGCGACTGCCTTCGGCGTGTTCTTCCTGCGGCAGTTCTTCCGCACGCTGCCGATCGAGTACGAGGAGGCGGCCAGGGTTGACGGCGCGAGCAGGCTGACCGTGCTCTGGCGGATCGTGCTACCGCTATCCGGTCCCGCGCTGTCGACGCTCGCGGCGCTGACCTTCCTCGACTCCTGGAACAACTTCCTCTGGCCGCTGATCGCGATCAACTCGACGAACCAGATGACGCTGCCGCTTGGCCTGGCCACGTTCCAGAGCGCACACAGCACCGCCTGGACTCTGCTGATGGCCGGCAACGTGATGAGCCTGGCCCCGATGATGCTGATTTTCTTCGGCGCGCAGCGGTATTTCATCCGCTCGGTCGCGGCAACCGGCCTGGCTGGCACCTGATGGTTATGTGTGAAGGAGCGGACGTGAGCGAGTGGGCCGAGCAATTCCCCGGCAGCATCGAGGCGGAGATCGCCTCGCAGCCCGCGTGCTGGCGGCGGGCCGCTCAGCTCGCCGCCGACGTAGGTCACTTGCTGCCGGCGCCGGGCGAACGGGTCGCGGTCATCGGCTGCGGGACCTCGTGGTTCATGGCGCAGTCCTACGCGGCTGCCCGTGAGGCGGCTGGTCATGGTGAGACCGACGCCTTCGCGGCTTCGGAGATGCCAACCGGGCGCCGGTATGACCGCGTGCTGGCGCTGTCTCGTTCCGGCACCACGACCGAGATTCTCTGGCTACTTGACGCGCTGAAAGGCTCCGCTCGCACTGTCGCGATCATTGGCGACTCGGCGTCGCCCGCGGCAACGGCAGCGGACTCGGTCATTGCCATGGACTTTGCAGACGAGCAGTCAGTCGTACAGACCAGGTATGCCACCAGTCAGCTTTGTCTCCTGCTGGCCCACCTTGGCGAGGACATCGAGCCGATGGCCCGGGCGGCCGACCGGGTGCTTGGCGCCGCCTTGCCACCTGAGCTGGCCGGCGCTCAGCAGTTCACCTTCCTCGGCACCGGCTGGACCTACGGGCTGGCTAGCGAAGCCGCGCTGAAACTGCGGGAAGCCGCAGGCTTGTGGACGGAGGCCTACCCGGCCATGGAATACCGGCACGGGCCAGCCGCAGTCACCGGACCGCGCAGCGTCGTCTGGCTGTTCGGGCCGACGCCGGACGGCCTGGCGGATGAGGTGGCGGCGGCGGGCGGTCTGGCCTGGCAGACGAGCGAAGCTCTGGAGGCTCCGCTCGCCGAGCTAGTCCGGGTGCAGCGGATGGCCGCAGCGATAGCCCGGGCCAACGGGCTCGACCCCGACCGGCCGCGGAACCTGACCCGCTCGGTTGTCCTCCTGCCGCGCTGACCGCAGGCCGAACCGTGATCCTCGTCGTTGCGCTCAATCCTGCGCTTGACATCACTCACCACGTTGACGTCGTCGACTGGGCGGATGTCAACAGGCCAGTCGACGTGCGGGCCAGGCCTGGCGGCAAGGGACTCAACGTGGCCAGGGTGCTGCGGTCCCTGGGAGCGGACGTGCTGCTGGTCGGCCTGGCCGGGGGCACAGCCGGGAACGCAGTGCGCTCGGCTCTTGCGGCAGCAAACGTCCCGGCTGTTTTTGCCGATGTCGCCGGCGAGACCCGGCGGACGTTCGCGGTGGTGGATGGGAGTCGGGCCCAGACAGCCATTTTCCTCGAGCCGGGGCCGCTGGTCACATCGGCCGAGTATGCCGAGTTTGTCGGTGCATACGCCGAGGCACTCGGGCGCACCTCGGCGGTGGTACTGTCTGGCAGCCTCCCGCCCGGCGTGCCGGCCGATGCCTACGCTGAGCTGGTCACGATGGCGGCCGCAGCTGGCGTCCCGGCCTTGCTGGACACCTCGGGCGAGGCACTCCGGCTCGCCCTTGCGGCCAGGCCGGCGATCGTCAAGCCCAACCTGGCCGAGCTGGAGTCTGCGGTCGGGCACGCCGTGCCGTGGACAACGGCGCGCGATCCGGCAGCGGTGGTGAGTGCAGCCACCGAGCTCCTGGCGCGTGGCGCGGAGGCCGTGGTCGTGACCATGTCGGCCGACGGACTGCTCGCGGTGACAGCCGACGGCGCCTGGCTCGCCACGCCGCGCCGTGTCGCCGGAAACCCGACGGGCGCTGGTGACGCGGTAGCTGCCGGGCTCGTGCACGGCCTGGTGCTGGGCCGCTCGTGGGCCGACCGGCTCGGGCACGCGACTGCGCTCGGTGCAGCCGCGGTGGCCGCCCCGGTGGCCGGCGAATTCCAGCTGGCTGACTACGACCAGGCCCTGGCCAGCCTGCAGATGACCTACTGGGAGCGATTCTCATGCCCGTAGCAACGGTCGCCGAGATCATCAGCGCGGTTCGCTCGTCCGGCCGCGGCGTCGGGGCGTTCAACGTTATCGGGATCGAGCATGCCGAGGCCATCGTGGCGGGCGCCGAGTCGGCGGGCGCGCCCGTGATCCTGCAGATCAGCGAGAATTGCGTCGCCTATCACGGGGCGCTAGGGCCGATCGGCCGGGCGGTACTCGCGGTAGCAAGCGCGGCGTCGGTGCCGGCGGCCGTGCATCTGGACCATGCGACGAGCGCGGAGCTGATCAGGGACGCCGCCGGCCTTGGCTTCAGCTCGGTGATGTATGACGCATCCCGGCTCAGCTACCAGGAGAACGTTCGGGCAACCGCCAGCATCGCCGCTTGGTGTCATGACCGAGGGATCTGGCTTGAGGCCGAGCTTGGCGAGGTGGGCGGCAAAGACGGCGTGCACGATCCAGGTGCCCGGACCGAGCCGGGTGAGGCGGCTACCTTTGCGGGCACGACCAGTGTCGATGCACTGGCCGTGGCCGTCGGCAGCTCTCACGCCATGATCACCAGGGACGCGGTGCTCGATCTCGACCTGGTCAGGCGCATCCACGCCGCGGTGTCCGTGCCGCTTGTGCTGCATGGCTCGTCGGGCGTGCCGGACGCGATGCTCCGCGCGGCCGTTGCTGCCGGGCTGACCAAAATCAACATCGCCACTCAGCTGAACAAGGTATTCACTGCGGCGGTCCGCGGCTGCCTCGCCGCCGACGGCTCGATGACAGATCCTCGCCGCTACCTCGCCGCGGGCCGGGAAGCCATCGCGACCGAGGTATCGCGCTTGCTCGGTGTGCTCCGGGCTGACCCTGGCAATGCGCAGTGAGCCGCTACCGCCGCTGGAATCAGCTGCTCGAGCTGCTGGCCGCCGACGGCCAGTTGCAGGTTGAGCACGCGGCGCGGGTGCTCGGCGTATCGACCGCGACGATTCGCCGCGACTTCGATGACCTGGCTAGCCAGCAGATGCTGGCTAGGATCCGGGGCGGCGCGGTCGCCCAGGGCGTCACCTACGACCTGCCGCTGCGGTATCGGTCAGAGCGTCATCCGTCGGAGAAACAGCGGATCGCGGTGGTGGCAGCCGGACTGGTCCAGCCAGGCCAGGTGGTGTGCCTCAATGGCGGCACGACGACCACGGAGGTCGCGAGGGCGCTCGCGATCCGGAGTGACTTGAGCACCGCCGCCGGCGTGCCGGGGCTGACGGTCGTCACCAATGCCCTCAACATTGCCGCTGAGCTGGCCGTGCGCCAGCACATCAAGATCGTCGTCACTGGCGGCGTTGCCCGGCCGCAGTCCTACGAACTCACCGGGCCGCTGGCCACCGGAGTGCTGCAGCGCGTCAGCATCGATGTGGCCATCCTGGGCGTCGATGCCATTGACCCCGCCTCCGGCGCAATGGCTCAGCACGAGGGCGAGGCCAGCATCAACCAGCTGATGGCCAGCCAGGCCAGCCAGGTCGTAGTGGTGGCAGATAGCTCGAAGATCGGCCGCCGGGCGTTCGCCCGGATCTGCGCGTCGCGCGACGTCGATGTGCTGGTCACCGACTGCCGGTTGGCCGATGAAGCGGCGGCCAGGTTCACCGACGCCGGGGTGCGAGTGATGACGGCATGACGGGTCGCGAACCGGCCGCTGACCTGGACCTGCTGGTGCTCGGTGATTGCAATCCTGACGTCCTGGTCCTCGGCGACGACGTAGCTCCGGCCTTCGGACAGCAGGAGAAGCTGGTCGGCAGCATCTCGCTCGTGGTAGGCGGATCTGCTGCGATTACTGCGGTTGCCGCGGCCCGGCTCGGGCTCCGGGTGGCGCTGGCAGCCACGATCGGCAGCGACCCGGCCGGCGAGTTCATGCTAAGCCAGCTGGTCCGCGAGGGTGTCGACACCACCGCAGTACTGACGCGGCCGGGCCTGGCAACCGGCATGACCGTCGCGCTGTCGCACGGCAGTGACCGTGCGATCCTGACCGCGCTCGGCGCCATGACCGCGCTCGTCGCGGCTGACGTGCCGGATGAGCTGCTGAGTCGCACTCGCCACCTCCATGTCAGCTCGTATTTCATGGTGCAGCACTCGCTCGGACCAGGCCTCGCCGAGCTATTCGCCGCCGCCCGGGCCCGAGGCACGACGACGTCACTGGACACCAACTGGGACCCGGCCGGACGCTGGAGCGACGACCAGCTCCAGGCCATCCTGACCCAGACCGACGTGCTGCTGCCGAACGAGGAAGAGGCCAGGCGCCTCAGCGGCCAGCCAACTCTCGATGGAGCGATCACTTCGCTGACGGGCGCCGGTCCGAAGGTCGTCGTCAAGCTTGGCGCTCGTGGCGCTCTGTGCGTCGATGGCCAGCGATCGCACTGGATCGAGTCACCCCCTAGCCTGGGGCCGGTCGTTGACACGACCGGTGCCGGCGACTGCTTCAATGCCGGCCTGATCACCGGACTGCTGCGCGGCCTGGACCTGCCGGCTGCCGCCGGCCTCGGCTGTGCAGCCGGATCGGCCTCCACGCGGGCTGCTGGCGGGACGGCCGCCGCACCGGACCTTGCTACTGCGGTGGCGCTCTCCGAGGCTGTGACCATCAAGCCAGGCTGGCAGTAGCGTCCCCCGCCATCGGTGCGCGAGCACCGTGCGCGAGCTTGCTTGAGACGTGATCGTATCTGTCATAGAGTGACGACTAATAGACTGGAGTGTGCAGAATTCATAGTCAGATCTGCGCACTTCGTTGCCAGAGAGCGCATCGCCGGAAGGGACCAATTGTGCAGGGACGTGATGCGTACGTGCTGGCGGAGATCGCTAGTCAGCCTGATTGCTGGGCGCGGGCACTGCGGACCGCCGATGGCGCAGCGAAGGTTCTGCCGGCCCACGGCCAGCGGGTCGCCGTCATCGGCTGTGGCACCTCCTGGCACATCGCTGTCGCGATCGCTACTGCACGCCAGGCGGCGGGGCACGGTGACACCGACGCATTCCCTGCGTCGGAGTTTCCGGTCAGAGCGTATGACTCGGTCATCGCGGTCACGCGTTCAGGCACCACGACCGAGGTACTTGACGCGCTGCGGACGGTACCTGGCTCGATCCGTACGATCGGCATCACCGCGGACGCGTCCACACCAATCGCGCAAGCTGTCGATGAGCTTCTGGTCCTCGACTACGCAGATGAGCAGTCCGTCGTCCAGACCCGGTTCGCAACGACCGTTCTGACCGCGGCGCGGGCGCACCTCGGTCACGATCTCCGGCCCGTCATCGAGCAGGCCAGGGCGGCGGTCGCGGCCGACATCGACGAGAGCCTGCTGGACCGGGCACACTATGTCTTCCTCGGCACCGGCTGGGCAATGGGCGTAGCTCGCGAAGCGGCGCTGAAGGTTCAGGAGGCTGCCGCAGCCTGGAGCGAGGCCTATCCGGCGATGGAGTACCGCCACGGGCCGATCGCAGCCGCCACCGAGCGCTCCGTGGTCTGGTTGTTCGGTGTCGATGACGACGCTCTGGTGACCGACATCAGGCGCACGGGTGCGACAGTTGTCGCCGGTAACCGCGACCCCCAGGCGGAACTCGTCCTCGCACAGCGGGTTGCGGTCGCCACGGCTCAGATCCGCGGCCTTGACCCCGACCGGCCCCGGTACCTTGGGCGCTCCGTCGTGCACGCCGGCCACTGAGTTACTTCACGGCTCCGGCCGCGATGCCCTCGACGATGTAGCGATTCAGTACCAGCGCGACGGCGCCGGGGATCGCCGCGGCCAGCACACCGCACGCCATCAGCAGGGTAAACGGCACGATGCGCTGCTCGTTCAGCGCCGCGACGATGACCGTGACCGGCTGCGTGGACAGGTCGGTGGTGAGTACCAGCGGGAACAGGAACTGTGCCCACCCCATCAGGAACGCGATGATCGCGGCGGCGGCGATGCCGGGCATGGCTACCGGAACAATCACCCTGAGGAGCGTCCGCATCGGTGACGCGCCGTCGACGAAGGCAGCCTCCTCAAGCTCGCGCGGGATGCTGTTGAAGTAGTTGTAGAGGATCCAGATCGCGAGCGGCAGGAACCCGGACACGTAGACCAGGATCACCGCAATGTAGGTGTTCACCAGGCCGAGGCTGGCCATGATCCGGTACAGCGGTATCAGGGTGGCATACGCCGGCAGCAGCAGTGTGGCGAGCACGCTGACGAAGATCGTCCGCTTGAACTTGAACTCGAGGCGGGCGAAGGCGTAGGCAGCAAAGACCGCGATGACGACAGTGAGCACCATCGCCCCCCCAGACTCGATCGCCGAGTTCAGCAGCGAGTGGCCGAGCTGGCTGGCGACGCCGTTGCCAGCGCCGCCGATGCCGAACACGGCCCGGTAGCTGGCCCCCGAGAAAGGCGACGGGAAATAGTGCGTTCGCGTGCTGTCAGCGGCCGACAACGGAGTGAGGCTGGTGTTGAGCGCCCAGTAAATGGGAAACAGGGACCACAGCAAGATCACGGCCAAGGCAGCGGCGCGGCCGAGCAGCCTGGCCGTCCGGGTGGACAGCGCGCGGCCGCCCCGTCCCGCGGCGGCACGGTTGACGGCTCCCGCCATCCGCGCACTCGTTCCGCTGCTCGTTAGTACCCGCCCGAATCTGGTGGCCATCAGGTCACCGCCTGCGACCGGCGGTAGAGCAAGGCCAAGGTGGCCATGGACAAGACCGCTGTTGCGAGCGTCATGAGCAGAGACAACGCGTAGCCGCCGCCAAAGTTGAGGTTCTGGAAGGTCGTCACGTAGGTCTGCAGCATCACTGAAGAGCCGAGCGGCGCGATCCCGTTGAGTATGTACACCTGATCGAAAATATTCAGTGACAGCACGAGGGCCTCGACCGCGGCCACGGCAATGGCGGGCCTGATGAGCGGCAGTGAGATGCGCCGGAAAACCTGCATGGCGCCAGCGCCATCCACCCGTGCGGCCTCGTACAGATCCGGCGGGACCGACTGCAGCGCCGCCAGGATGATCAGCGCGGCTAGCGGCGTGATCTGCCAGACCTGAACGACCTCGATGAGCAAGATCGTCAGCCACCGCTCGAGGCCGAGCCACACGTGATAGGAGCCGATGAGGTGCACCGAATGCAGCGCGCTGTTCATCACGCCGAACGTGGGGTTGTAGATCCAGTTCCAGATGACCGCCTCAACGACGGCTGGCAGCGCCCACGGCAGGATGACCAGGGCCAGGAACACCCCGCGGAACCGGAATTTCCGCTTGAGCGCCATCGCGATGGCAGTGCCGAACACGACCGAGAGCACCACGCCGACGACGACGTACACAGCGGTGTTGATCCACGACGTGAGCACGGACGAGTTCTCGAACAGGCCCCGGAAGTTGCCAAGCCCGGTGAACCGGGTGGGTGGATCCAGCGGCATCACCCGGAAGAACGCTTCGACCGTGGTATCAACCGTCGGGACAAAGGACAGCGCGCCGATGAATACCACCAGTGGCGACACCAGAATGTAGGGCAGCAGCCGCCGACTCCATGGCCCACTCAACCGGACAGCCTCCTGACTAACCTTGGTTGTTACCGTCGTCGCTCCCGGCACCGGGCCGGCTTGGCCTGGTGCCGGGAGCGAGCCGACTGCGCCCTTCTACGATGCTGACTTGAGCTGCTGAACTGTTGTGGCGATCGCGTTCACCGCCTGCTGCACTGTCTCCTGACCGGCCGCGGCCTCGTGAATGTTCGTCTGCACCGCCGAGCTGAACTGCACGTACCAGGATGGCGCTCCGTTCGGGAACGGCGCCCGTGCGTGGGCCTTCAGGATGGCGGCTAGCTCGGACGCTTGCGCGATATCGCCGGCCTTGGTCAGCAAGGCAAAGCTAGACAGCCGGGCCGGCAACGGGAACGTGCTGACCACGTCGCTTGAACCCTTCAGTCCGGCCCAGATCGCCTGGTTCTCCGTGTTCGTGAACCACTTAATGAAAGCCACCGCGCCAGGAACGTTCTTCGCGGTCTTCGGGATGCCGATGCCGTCGGGGTTGGCAACATTGAAGCCCGCTCCAGTGGCCCCTGGCGTCGGGACGTACTCGGTCTGGTTGACGACGCTCGAGGACGCCGGAACGTTGTAGATGGACGCGACGCTGCCCGAGTAGTCACACAATTCTGAGGCGACACGGTTCTTGGCCATCTCGGTCGTGAACCCGGTGTAGTCGGCTTCATTTATGTTGCCCTTGGCCACCAGGCCGCTCTTGTAGGCGTTGACCATCCAGTTCATCGCCTGGTAACCGGGCGAGCTGGGCGAGGTGAACTGCGGGGAGTCCGTCGCGCTGAGAACCGATCCACCGAACGCTGCCGTCATCTGGTACCAGCAGGTAGATAGCCCCTCAGCGGTGGCCAGATGGATGTCGAGCGGGTTAGCCATGCCGTTCGCCGTGCCCACCTGCTTCAGCGCGGCTGAGAAGCCGGCCAGGGTGGTCGGGACGGTACTAACTCCGGCCTTGGAAAAGTCCTTGGTGTTGACGGTCGTGACTAGGAACGAGGAATCGAACGGCACGCCCATGAGCTTGTTGTCTGCGACAAACGTGCCGATCTGCGGCATGTCCGAACTCAGCGCGCTAGGGCTGAACCAGGGGTTGAGCGGGTAGAACCAACCGGTTTTCTCGTATTCGCCGACCTTCGACCAGTCGACATCGGTCGCGTCCGCGAAGTAGGTCTTCGCCGTCATGGCCGCGGCGATCTTGGTCTGCAGGTCATCCCAGCCAATGTTGACCCAGGTCACCTTGATGCCAGTCTGCTTGGTGAACTCGGCTAGCAAGGCCTTCGGCGGAGACGGATACGCCACCGCCACCGTGATCGACTTCGAGGTTGTGCTGCCAGTGCTGCTGTTGTTGCTCGTCCCGCAAGCCGCACTCAGCAGCACCAGGCCCGCCGAGATGGTCAGCGGCACTATGCGTCTGCCGATAATGCGTAGATTCTTCATTTTGCATCCTCTCTCAGAGAGTACGCCGGGGTATGTGCCCCGAAGGTTAAGATCGTCCTGGATGGCGTCGCGAGGACCGCATCGCGAGGCAGGCCCCTGGCGATCCGGGGCAGGGAAGGCACGCGACTGTCTCCCCTGAGAGCCGGGCGTCGTCCAGACCGGACGCGTGCACGCCAGCCAAGCCGCCGTCAGCCGCGGTGGTCGCGGCTGGGGTGCAGTGGTGAGGTAGGTGGGTCGGGTAGGGCAGAACGTAACCCGCGCGGCGTCGGCGGTTGTGCAGAGGTCCGAGCACTCCATGATCAATTACGCTCACAAAACGTCAATCTAGAGTGGATTCCGTCATCGTGGCAAGGCTAAAAATGCTCTCGAGGCTAACGAATCACTCACAATCGCGTAGGAAACGCCGATACGGGCAGCCACCGGCTATTAGCGGCCAAGCCGCCGACCAGGCGCGATATGCTCTAGCGCTATGCACAAGGCAGCACGGCTGAGCGCGATCCTCGAGCGGCTCGCTGGTGGCGGCTCAGTCGCGGTAGCCGATCTCGCTGACGACCTGGCTGCCTCCCCGGCCACTATCCGCCGGGACCTGGTGCAACTGGAGCAGCAGCGCCTCCTGGAACGCACGCATGGCGGCGCCATCGCCCATGCCGTCTCCTACGAACTGCCCCTCCGGTACAAGGGCGTCCGGCACTCCGAAGCGAAGCGCCGCATCGCGAGCGCGGCGGCCGCCTACGTGTCAGAGGGGATGGCGATCGGCCTGACCGGGGGCACAACCGCCACCGAGGTCGCGCGGGCGCTCGCTGACCACCGGAAACTCACGATCGTCACGAACGCGCTCAACATTGCGGCCGAGCTCGCTGTCCGGCCGAAGATCAAGCTCATCGTGACTGGCGGCGTGGTCCGCAGTGAATCGTACGAGCTGTCAGGGCCAATCGCTGAGGCCAGCCTGACCGGGCTCAACCTCGACGTCGCCTTCATCGGGGTCGACGGCATCGAAGCCGGGGCCGGATGCACGACCTACCAGGAGGTCGAGGCGCATACCAACGGCGTCATGATGAACTGCTCAAAGCGCGTCGTGGTGGTGGCGGACAGCTCCAAGATCGGGAAGGTCGCGTTCGCCAGGATCTGCGAGGTGAGCGCCGTGAGCGAGCTCATTACCGATGACGCTGCTGACGCTGATGCAGTCCGGGCGCTGACCGAGGCCGGGGTACACGTCAAGTTCGTCTGACGCAGGCTGTCCAGCCCGTCGGCCGTAGACGGCCGGCGGTCAATGACCGTCCCGCCATTTACCGACAACGGCGCTGGGCGTGGAAGCCTGCACGACCCTGCGCGGGGGCCTGTCACACAGGCCCGTCATGCAGGACCGTCACACAGGCCCGTCACACAGGCCCGCACGGTGCGGTCGCGGTCGCTGCTCGACGTTTCTGCGCGATACAAGCCATCGTGAGACTATTTCACGCGGCTTTCCTGCACGCTCTTGGTTGTATCGCTCATTGCCGTCATGATGACACTTGCACGGATTGGGTGATCCGATCCCGGCGGCGCATGACCGGCCAGCTGTCGCCGACGTCGACTACACGATCAGATCTGGAGGAATGATGAGAAAATGGACGCGCGCTCTGGCGGCCTTGGCGATCACGGCGCCGATAGCGCCGATGCTCGTGGTCTCCGCCGTCAGCAGCACGCCGGCCGCTCAGGCGGCCACTGTTTATCCCGGCGGTCCTGACCAGACGCCCGTGATGGGGTGGAGCAGCTGGAGTTTCCTGCGACTTGGCGCCAACGCTGCCCAGGTCAAAGGCGAGGCTAAAGCCCTGGTGCAGACCGGGCTCGCGGCCGCCGGGTACAAGTACGTCAACCTCGACGACGGCTGGTACCAGTGCCCGTCCTCGGCCGGGCCGAACGTCGATGCCTACGGCCGCTGGGTGGTTAACACCGCCCAGTATCCGAATGTCGGCCCCGCGAACGGCATTCAGGCCCTCGCCGCCTACGTGCACAAGCTCGGTCTGAAGTTCGGCATCTATGAGACCCCCGGCATCTCCGCGCAGGCGGTTGCCGAGAACACCCCGATCCTCGGCACCTCCGCCACCGCCGATGACATCGCCACTACCAAGCGGCAGGCGAACTACAACTGCGGCGGCATGATGCGGATCGACTACACCCAGCCTGGCGCGCAGGCCTACACGGACTCTGTCGTCGACCAACTCGCGTCGTGGGGCGTGGACTACATCAAGCTCGACGGCATCAGCAACACCAACGGTCCTGACGTCCAGGCCTGGCAGGCCGCTATTCAGCAGTCCGGCCGTCCGATGGTCCTCAACATCACCCAGGGCAGCTACAACGTCAAGCTGGCACCGACGCTCCAGGAGTACGCCAACCAGTGGGAGTTCGCGCCGGACATCGAGATCAACGGCCCGGACGAGGGCTCCGCTGACGCCTGCAACGCACCGCCGTACACGGGCTGCCTCAGCGTCTTCCCGCTGACCAGCTACTCGTGGTGGGACGACAGGTTCGCCGCGGCCAACACGTGGCAGCCTTATGGCGGGCCTGGCGGCTTTAACGACTTCGACTCCATCGAGGTCGCCGATGGCAGCGCGGACTCAGGCATGTCCCTGGCTGCCTCGGAGAGCCAGCTGAGCTTGTGGTCACTCGGCTCGGCGCCGCTCATCCTCGGCAGTGACCTGTCGAAGTCAGTCACGAATGCCTACGGCACCAGCGCCGGCCTGACCCGAACCGACCGCAGCCTGCTCACGAACAGGCAAGTAATCGAGGTAGATCAGGATGCGATCGATGCCTCGCAGATCGCTATATCCAGCTCGCCCGGAGACAGCGCGGGGTACCAGGTATTCGCGAAGGTCGAGCCCAAGGGCGGCGCCATCGTCGGGCTCTTCAACACCGACACGGACACCAGCACAGGTCCGGTGACCATCGCAACGACCGCTACCGCCATCGGGTTGCCCGCTGACCCGCACGGCTACCTGGTGCACGACCTGTGGGGAGGGAACTCGGTCGTCGTCGGCGGCCGTACGGTCGGCTTTATTTCCTCCGCCGGGAACATCAGCGCGACAGTGCCGGCCGAGGGCGTCGCACTGTTCCGCGTCACTCCACTCCCGTAGCAAGCCGGGGCCGGGCATATCAATTCAATGCCCGGCCCCAGGTCTGTTGCTCCCGCGACAACCCGTCGCTTTAGCCGTCGAACATCGCGAACAGGGCGTTGAGGCCTTCGGCCAGCAGCGGGTGCGTGAAGATCGCGTCCGCCATAGCGGTGTAAGTGAGCTTGCCCAGCATGGCGACCTGGATCATGGTCATGATCTCGCCGCCCTCACTGCCGAGGATCGCGCAGCCCAGGATCTGCCCGCTGTCGGCGTCGACGACGGCCTTCCTGAAGCCGCGGGTCTCCCCCGTCTCGATGGCTCTGACAACGGCGCTCATCGGGAGCTTAGCCACCCGGATCGCGTGTCCTTGCGCCCTGGCCTCACGCTCGGTCATGCCAGCGCGGCCGAGCTGCGGGTCGATAAACATCGTGTACGGGATGATCCGGTCCCGCGTACTCGCCTTCTCGTGCCTGATGAGGTTGGCGTGCAGGACGCGGTCGTCGTCGTAAGAGGTGCGAGCCTTCGAGCTGTCGCTCACCGTCCGGCGTGCGAACAGTCAGCCGCAAGCGGCCAGCGTAGGCCGACTCCACCCGGAGCGGTATCGACGAGGTCAGGACGGTGATCCCGTCATCGCGCAAGATATGGGCCACCTCGTCCGAGACGTCCTGGTCCTCGATCGTCATCAGCCTCGGGGCGCTCTGGATGACGGTGACCTTGCTGCCGAACCGGCGGAACATCTGCCCGAACTCTAGTAGAGACCTGCCGTTCAGCGCGCCGGCCCGAAATCCGGCCTGCCGCTTGAACTGCACGCTTACCCTATGCGTGTTAGTAGACAGGGGCGGTGCGCCGCTGGCTGGCCATGTCCGGGAGTGCGGGATGCGAAGATTCGGTGAGCTGGAAGCAGTGATCATGGAGCGATTGTGGGAACGGGGCCGTCCGGCGCTGGTCCGTGAGATCCTCGACGACCTCAGCCAGGATCGGACCATCGCTTACACCACCGTGATGACGGTAATGGACAATCTGCACCGTAAGGGATGGTTGCGCCGGGAACGGGACGGCCGCGCCTGGCGCTACGAGCCGACCGGCTCCCGGTCCGGATACACGGCGGCGCTGATGAACGAGGCGCTCGAAACCAGCGCGGATCGCCGACGGGCTCTCGCGCATTTCGCCCTGCAGATGAGCCCGCACGACGCCGCGGTCCTGCGTGACGCGCTCGACCACGCGCTGCACGAGTCTGAGACCGGCGAGACTCAGTGACCGTCGCGGCGGTCCTGCTTGCGTTCGCGATCGGCGTCGGCACGCTCGGCAGCGCGCTGCTCGCCAGAGCCCGGTGGACGGCCAGGGCGCCGCTCCTGGCCATCGTCACGTACCTGGCCGCTGAATGGTCTGTCGTCGCCGCGCTCGGACTGGCCGGCTTGACGCTGGCCATCCATGCCACTGCCCTGGGTGGCGGCCTCAGCCACCTGATCGGCGCGTGCGTTTTGCGGCTGCGCGAGACTTATGGCACGCCCGGCGGTGCCACCGTCGCCGCGCTCGGCCTGACCCTGGCGGGCGCCGTCGCGGCCCGCACGGCGCTGACCGCCATGACTCACCTGCGCAGTGCGGGACAGCAGGCGATGCTGCACGCGGAGACAGCACGGCTCGTCGGCCATCCCGAGCCTTCGCTGGGCGCCGTGCTCGTGGAGCACGCCGATCCGGTTGCCTACTGCGTCGCCGGCCGGCATCCGACGGTGATTCTGAGCACCGGGGCGGTCCAAGCGCTCGAACCTGCTCAGCTGTCGGCGGTACTGGCGCACGAGCGAGCTCACCTCACCGGCCGCCATCACCGGCTGCTGGCCCTGGCCCGTATCGGCCGCTTGGTGTTGCCGTTCCTGCCCTTGATGCGTGATGCAGATGCGCAGGTAGCACGTCTGGTCGAGATGCACGCCGACGACGCGGCGGCACGAGCCGGCGATCCTCGCTCGCTCGCCACAGCCCTGGTGGTTCTCGCCACTGGCACTAGTCCCGCCCCGGCTCTAGCTGCTTCTGCCACCGACTCGGTGCAGCGGATCCACCGGCTTCTGCTGCCTGCCGAGCCACTCGGCCGCGCGCGGCGCCGACTGCTCCGGGCGACGGCAGCCTCGCTGGCGCTGACGCCGGTCCTGCTGGCCCTCGCCCCGGCCATGCTGGCCCTCGCACTCGGCCGGGTCGCCTAGCGCCGGCCGGCGGTGAACGGCGGCAACGCCAGCTTCGTGTTGCCAGGTACAGGCGCCGGGCGCACCGGACAGTTTTCGCATCACAGCGGAACCGGAGGAGATATGAAGAACCCTCGAGGCGGGCGGCTCCGCTACTGGCGGTCACTCAGGTGCCGCATCCACGCGTCCGCCCGGCGCAGTCCTGAGTCGGGCCGCGCCTCGGGCCAGACAGCGCCGGTCCGGATCGTACGCGGCAAGACGGAAGCTGGCAGCACTGGCGCTCGCGACGCGAAGGCTGGCGAGACCAACGCTCGGCCGGCTAGCGCGAGCCGGGACGCGATCGGGGAATCGGTGGCTACCGCCATGCAGGCGGCAATCGGGCTTCTCACGGCGAGCCTGGATTCTCCGGAGCTGGAGGCGTGCGCGCTGCCGGTCCTCATTCCCCACGACGCGGACGGCCTTGGTGATCTTATGGCCGGCCTGCACTTGATATCCGAGCTCATGATCCACGAGCTGCACGAGGCGACCGGAGAGCCGCCGGACGCCATCTTGCAACGGCTTGCTCTCCTGGCCGAACATCGCCGCGGAATGCCCTCCACCGGCTGAGGCTGCCGCATCGCCACGATCTCCTGAACGGACGAGTACTACTAGTCGTGTTAGTAGGCATAATCCAGGCGCTTAGCGAAGGAGATGCCGTGACTACCACGCTCGACACTCAGCTCAGGCCCGACACTCAGCTCAGGCCCCGACGAGCAGCTGCTCCCGGCCACCGGCGGCTGGCGGGTCGGCCTGGCGGATTCGCACGCGTCGTTTGCGGCGCGACTGGCCGGCCGCGGCTTGCGAGGACAGTTGCCGCTGAGCGACCGAGTGCAGATCGCCGAGCCGATCGAGGAGTCAACAGCGCGGCTGACCGCCAGGACCAGCGCGGTGAGGATCAAGAACTCCGAGCATGAACTGGCTTGCGAGCTCGAGGTGCAACGCGGCGATGGCCGGCTTGGCAGCGTTCCTCGACTCGTCATCGCCTGCACCTGGGTCATTGACTCGACCTGGGTTACCAGCCAGCGGATCCCGGCACTGAGCCGCCGCATCGCGATGCAGTGCTCATTTCATCTTGAGCCGGAAGTGTGACGTACACCGCACTCAGCAGGTGCCGTCTTCCTGAACCGTCCCGCATCTACTATACGTGTTAGTAGTTGAGAGCGGCACTGCCGTAGCCGGGCGCGGCGCCAGGCCTGCCGGGGCGGTCCCGACGACAGGAGGACACGACATGTTTGCTCGTCTTGGCCCGGCCCGGCCAGCGCAGGGCGCGGATGTGATCGGGCGGGCGGTGGGAGCCCTCGCGCTGGCCGCGCTGGCGGTCATCCACGTGGTCGACCTACCGGGCACGCTGGGCGCTACCCCGCTGGTTGGCGCCGGCTACCTCGCGATCGTCGCTGCCGCGGTCGTTACCGGCGGCGTGATGATCACCCGGTCGCACTGGCTGGCGTGGGCGGCGGCCGGCGGCGTGGCGGTATCGGCTATGGGCGGCTACGTCCTGACTCGCGCCGTCCCTGGCGGCTTCCTCGGTGATCATGCCGACGTCGGTAACTGGGGGTGCCAGCTAGGAATCGCCGCGCTCAGCGTCGAGGCGATCCTCATTCTGCTCGTCGTATTCGCCGCCGTGCAGGTGCGAGCGCAGGCCCGGCGCCCTGAGCAGCTGGCCGTGCGTGAGCCAACCCGGCCGCGGACGCCCGCATTCAGCCAGCGGCACGCCGGCTGATCAGTCGGCCACGAGGCCCTTGAGCCCGGGATGTCCCGGCGACCAGAAGGAGCAGCTGATCAACGGCGCCGGCCATCACCTGCCCAGCCCGGCAGCGCTCGCGCCGCTCCTCAGCGTCCGATGGCCCGCGCGTGTCGTCGGTCTCACCCTGCTGGCCGACCGCGTCCGGCTCGACCTCGACGGACAGCCGCACGCGCTGGTGGATGTCACGCCCGCAGCGGTCGCAGACCTATCGCTGGCCGCTGGCACCGAGGTATGGGCGAGCGTCAAAGCCACCGACCTCGAGGTCTACCCCCACTCCGAGAGGCAGTCCGCTTGAGCCGTTGGCGCAGACCAGATAGCTGCCGGAATTGCCGGCCGGACGCGCCGTGACAACGCGAACGGCGTACTCCGGTCATTCCGGATTAGTCGACGCGCCGCAACATGAGTTGACACGCCGTAGTGTGGCGCGGTGAGGTAGAGGCGCCCGGTCCAATCCTCCAGATCGGTTTCATGCCTTGGTGATTCTTGTCGCTATCGTCACCGGACTATTGGTGTGGCACGCCACGCGCGCCAATCAGGCCCGGCTTGGCATCCGGTCGCGCCGCGGGCAAATCAAAACCATGTCGAGCGAAATCCGGACGTTCGCGCTCCGCGGCATCGTCGTGCTGATCGTCTTAATCTTCCTCTTGGTCGTGGCCACGAAGCGCTGACCAGCTGACGCTGGACGTCGTCGCCTACTCGCCGGTAAATCGGAATTCTGGCTGCCATGGACCGTCCACGTGGACAACTTCCCAGTAGCGTTCGGCGATGCGCTCCGGGTCAAAGGAAGTACCCGCAGCTATCTGCCCCGCGATCGTCAGTGTGGCCACACGGATGCCGTCGGGCGCCAGGTCAGCGCCGAGCATCGTCGTGGCCGACCGGAGAGCTGCCTTGCCGAGGGAAACGGTCGCAAGAGCCGGGATCGGGTGATCGGCGAACCCGCCCCCGGTAACGATGATGGTCCCGAAGCCGGCGGCCCGCATGGCCGGGGCGGCCACCTGCGCAAGGACGATCGCGCTGATGACATCTACTGAATACGCCGCCTGCAGGTGGGCGACACTTGAGCTCAGCAGCCGGTCTGGAGCATCCCTGACGGCGTTATAAATGATGACGCCCGGTGCGCCATTTCGGTCATAGAGCTCCCTCATCCGGGCGCCCAGGCCGTCGGGATCGCTGGCATCGGCCGCGATGGTGTTGATCTTGGCACCCGTATCGGCCAAGGCACCCGCGAGGACGCCGAGGCTATCCGTGCTACGCGCAACCAGGTTTATCCGGTAGCCGCCCACGGCGAAACGACGTGCCACGGCCATTCCAAGGCCAGGCCCCGCGCCGACCAGTAGCAGGTGGTGGGGATCGACTGAGCCGGGGTCGCCTACTCGCTCGTCAGGCATGGGTGCCGTCCTTTCGCGTCGACCGCGTCGGAGAGCGGCTCGGGCTGGTGGCGCTGTCGACCCCCTGATCCCGCGGCACCTGCCGGGCCGTCAGCTCTTGAGCTTGACGCCACCGTAAAGGTCTCGGCACGTCGCCTTCGCCTCGTCCTCCGGTAGCTCCGGGAAAAGGCTGGCAGACTTACCTGGTGCGCCGGGAGTACGAGCTTCCGACGCCGGAGATCCCGCGGTGGGTGGCACATTTGCCCCTGACCTCATCGACATGGTCGACCAGCTCCACCGATTGCCCGACTGCTAGCTGCCCGAGCGCAGACAAGCGGGTTGACCGTCGCCGAGCACCCAGAGAAACGCCTTCCGGAGAAGAGAGGAGAGCAAGAATCTCCGCAACACTGAAGCTCGAAATGAACGACACCATCGAGATACCGGTCGAACCTGGACGTCACACCCTGCAAATTCGGAACGGCAGAAATTCCAGCGCAACTCAGACCTTCGACGCCGCCGAGAACGAAACCATGGCTTTCCGATGCACCGGAAAGAGGATTCTGCCGATCTTTCTCGCGTCGTTCGTATTTCCCAGCCTGGCACTCTCGCTCCATCGCGAGTAGGCGCGCGCCGATGACGGGATAACTCGGCGCGCAGCAGCGTGGCCGCAGGGGTGCGGCCGGCTAGCCGGCCCGGTAGCAGGGCCACCAGGTTGGCGATGACCAGCGCCCGGACCACGATGATGACGACGGCGAGCGCCGGGACGGTTGGCTCGGGCACGACGCTGATCTGCCGCGCAAACAGGTCCCACAGCGCGCGGCCTAGCGCGATGCCGAGCGGGACGCCCACGATGGTGCCGGCAGTGATCGCGGCGGCGGACCGACGACATCAGGGTCAGCAGCAGCGAGCTGAGCGCGCCGAGCACGAGGGCGCCGGCCAGGATCACAGGCGCGGTGCCGCGGCGCTCGATGTCCAACCAGCGGCTGCCGCCGCCGGCCGGGTTGGGCGCGATCCGGTGCCTCATTGCCGTCGGCGTGATCGCCGCTTCGGAGCAGCCCGCGACCGCGCGCTGCTCCGCCAGTCCGGCTTCGCTACTCGGTCTTCAGCGAGGCCTCGACCTCGATGACGAGCTGGATCTTCTCGCTTACCACGACGCCGCCGGTCGGCAGCGCCATGTTGGCGGTGATGCCGTAGTCCGTCCGGTTGATCTCGCCGGTCGCCGAAAACCCGGCACGAGTCCCGCCGTAGGGGTCGGGGCCGAATCCGTTCACCTCGACCGTCAGCGCTACCGGTTGAGTGACGCCCTTGATGGTCAGCTCGCCGTCGGCGATGATCTCCCCGGCTTCCTGTCGGATCCCGGTGGTCCGGTAGCTCATCCTGGGGTGGTTGGCGACGTCGAGAAAGTTCTCGCTCTTGACGTCGCTGTCGCGCTGCTCGTTCCCCGTGCTGAGCGAGGTCATGTCGATGGTCGCGGTAGCGGAAGACTCCAGTGGATCGTCCGCAGTAATGATCTGGCCTTCGACCGTGTTGAAGTTCCCGCGGACCTTGCTGACCATCAGGTGCCGGGCCACGAACCCGACGTGAGAATGGACAGGATCGATATCCCAGGTGCCCGCGATGTAACCGGGAATCTCGACAGACTCTGCTGCCATGGCGTCTCCTCTTCCAAGTAGAGCGGTTACCTGATCGAGAGCTGTAACGATACAGAACAGCCTGCCGCACGCCGACGGCAATCGAGGCTGTCAACAGGCCCTTTAAATGGGTTGCGGTCGTGGCAAGCTGGCGTCGCGGAGCAAATGTCGAAACAACGGGGCATTCGTTTCGACTCGGGCGCATCGGAGGCAACGAGATGATACGTATGCAACTCTTCTTAACGCTCGGGCGATACCGGCAGCGACGGCTCGTGGCGGTTGTCGGCGCCAGGCCCTGGCCGGGTTCCTCGGTGTGCCGGTTGCGGCCGCGACGACCGGCGCATCCAGCCCGGCCGCGCCCAGCGCTTCGTGCCCCTGGGTGGCCTCTACCGCCCCCATCTCCCAGCGGGTCGCGCAGCTGATGGCGTCGATGTCGCTGAGCCAGGAGATGAGCATGGTGGAAGGCCACGGCACGGCCAACCCTTACGTGTTCTACACGCCCGCGATCTCCTCGCTGTGCATACCCGCGTTCGGGCTCGAAGACGGCCCGGCCGGAGTCGCCGACGGGCTGACCGGCGTCACTCAACTGGCAGCGCCCGTGGCGCTGGCCGCCACCTGGGATCCGTCGCTGGCGCAGCAGTACGGCCAGGTGATCGGCGCCGAGGAGTTCGGCAAGGGAGCCAACGTCAACCTCGGACCGACCGTAAACATTGACCGGGACCCGCGCTGGGGCCGGTCGTTCGAGGCGCTGTCCGAAGACCCCGCCCTGAACTCCGCGCTCGATGTCGCCGAGATCAACGGCATGCAGAGCCAGGAGGTGATGTCGCAGGTCAAGCACTTCGACGCCGACAACCAGGAGACCGACCGCAACACCCCGGCCGACAACGTCATCGTGGACAACCGAGCGCTGCAAGAGATCTACATGCCATCGTTCAACGCGGCGGTGAATCAGGCAAACGCCGCGTCGGTCATGTGCGCGTACTCGATGGTGAACAGCAACTTCAGCTGTAACAGCTCTTACCTGGAGACCAGCGTGCTGCGCGACGCGTGTGCGTGCGCATCAACCCGTCGCCGCGGGAGCACGGACATGTCAGTCCGATGCTGCGGCTAGACCACGCCGCCCGGCGCGCGGCAGTACCGATGCGGGCCGGGACGCCGCTAAGGCAGCTGCCCTCCGCCGACGAGCTCGGAGACGCCAGGGACAGACCCAGCTTGGCGCATGGCCTGTATTGGTTCGCCGTTGCCGGCCAGGTAGTGGTCGAGGAAGTCGACGGTGACTCGCGCGACGATGGGCTCGGGCGCGCTGTGACCCTCGTACGGTGTGAAATGATCCGCGTCGCTCAGCTGCAGGTAATAGCGCGTTCCGCCGTGATCCGCCTGGTACAACTGCAGGCTCGCGGCTTGCGGATTCCAGGTGTCCGCGGTGCCCTGGACGAGGAGCATTGGTGGCGTCGCGCCGGTGAACCAGGTGCCGGCGAAGGCTGGCCATTCCGCTCCGGCCAGGACGATGGCGGCGCTCAGGCTGGGATACTGGCAGCAGCTCGTCCCTGCCATAGCCGCGACAGTGTCGCCGCCGTCCGAATGCCCGGCCACGCCGACCTTGGACGGGTTGACCAGCCCGGCGAGCGGGCCATCCGGCTGGCTAGACAGCTGATCGAGCTGCCGGATGACAAATGCGAGATCGGCGGGCTGGTTGACCAGGTCCGATTCATCGGGAGTCACAACGTGGCAATTCGTGCGCGGGAAATTGACCGCCGCCACCACATATCCAGCGCTGGCCCATTCCTCCAGCAGAATGCTGTAGCTCGCGCTGCACTGCCGGTAGCCGGGGGCGAATACAACGAGCGGAAAAGAAGTCAGGCCGGGAGCGCCTGACGCCGATGCCTTGCCCGTATTGGGGTAACGCACGACGACACGCAGCACGCGAGTGCCGAGACGGCCCCGATCCTCGGTGAGGGTGAACCAGTGCTCGGCGACCTGGTAATCGCCGAGGGTGCCGGACGGATGAGGCGACGCGGTCGGGGCGGCCGACGCGCCCGCTGTGTTGACGCGAGGAGTACCGCCTGCCGCTGCATGCCCGGCCGACCCCGCGGACGCCAGCGTGGCCAGGTAAATGCCACCTCCGAGCGCAGCGGCAAGGACGACGGCGAGCACGACGGCTAGCCCAGCCCGCGCACTACGAAGGCGCGAGGCCCGTGCGTGCGAGGGTCGGGAGCTGACTCCTGGTGGCGTGTCAGGTCTGCTAATGCGAATGAATTCCTCTCCGTCCCGGCTGATTTTAATGAAGTCTTCATGACATTCGTAATCTTAACTATTTCTGAACCAGAAACTAGCCTTATCTGAATTGCATGAGCTTGGCCAGGTGTACCCGGTGAGATTAACCTGCCAGAATGGCAAACCAGACCGACAACGATAATAATCTGCCGCCCCGCGTGCCGCGGCCAGCCGCCCGACTCGCCTCGCTGGCAACCCAGCGGGCCGCGAGCCGGCAACGCCGCGTCTGGTCGGGCCGCGTGGGCACCTGGGATCAGCATGGGTCGGCCGCTCTGCGCAGCGTCACTTCTGCTGTTGTCGGTGCCGCCGCGCCCCGGGCTGGCGACGCTGTCCTCGACCTCGGCTGCGGCACCGGTCAGCTAAGTATCCCGCTGGCGACACTGGGGGCGAGCGTGCTCGCGGTGGATGTGAGCCCGGCGATGGTCAGGCGCCTGCGCGACGAGGCGCGACGCCGCGGCCTCGCATCACTCGAGGTGATTGCACTGCCCGTAGAGGAGCTCGACCTGCCACCGGCCAGCGTCGACCTCGTCGTATCTAGCTACGCCCTTCACCACCTACGGGATCCCGACAAGTCCAGGCTCGTCAGCGCCGCGTACGGCTGGCTTCGTCCCGGCGGCCGGATCGTGATCGCGGACATGATGTTCGGCCGGGGTGGCTCGGCCAGGGACCGGGCGATCATCCGCGCGAAGCTGCGCGTCCTCGCTCGGAAGGGTCCCGGCGGCTGGTGGCGCATCGTCAAGAATGCCGCGCGCTACCAGCTTCGCGTGCAGGAGCGGCCGATCTCGATGTCGGCGTGGACAGGGCTGCTCGCGAGCGCGGGATTCACTGGCATCACGTCGTCCGCGATCGTCGCCGAGGCGGGCCTGGTTTCCGGCCGTCGGCCCGATGCGCGGAGGCCGGCCTTTGCCGAGCCCGCGGTCGTGACCCGGTCAGGACGCCAATGAAATCTCGTGCGGGCTCCGCGGGGCCGCGGGGTCTCGCCCTTCTTGCGGTTACCGGGATCGTCGGCGCTGTACTGGCCGTGCACGGCTGGGCTCATCGCAGCGCCGGAGGGCCGCTCGGGTCCCTGAGCGCCAGTTCGACGGGCACCCACCAGGCCGGTAGGACCGCGGCGCCGGGATCCGCGCCGGCCATATCCGCGCCAGCCACATCCGTAGCAACCGCCGGGCCGAAAGCATCCTCCGGCACCCCCGCCAGTTCGCCAGGGCCGCCGCTGAAGTCCCAGCCGTTCGCACCGTACGCGTTCAGCATCTGGCCTGGCACACCGAACAGTGCCGCGCAGGCAGCACTGACTGGGCTGTCGATCAGCGTCCGCCGTCAGGGCGCTGGCCTTTCTGTCAGCGCCTCCGTGAACGGCCAGCCGGCGGGTGCCCCGCATCTCTATCCGGGCGGTGCTGACGTCTACGTGATCGAGGCTTCGATGGGCGACGACTCCGGGAGCAGCGAATACAACCTAGGCGACGACGGCATCGTCGTCACAGACGCGCAGGGCAGGATCGTCTCGTGACTAGGTCACGTCCCGGCACGGGAGCCAGGGTAGCCCAGGCCGCCGCGAGCTGGGGACCCACCGGTGGCCGAGTGCTCCTGGGCGTGGTGCTGGCCTGGTTCGGCTACCACGAGCTTGTTCAGCCCGCATTGTGGACGGGATATGTGCCGGTGGTGAGTTCCACGTCCTCGGTGGCGGCCATCCTGGTGCTGGCGCATGGCTGGCTCCTGCTCATGCTGGCTGTGGCCCTGATCGCCGGCGTCGCCGCCAGGGCAGCCGCTGGCGTCGCAGCGCTGCTGCTCGCGCAGATCGTCATCTGGCTGACGGTCACGGCCGGCCTGTCGGACCTGACGTTGCGTGATGTCGGCGTCCTTGGACTGGCGCTGTGCATCGCGGGCTCGACGAATCAGCGGTTTGCCCTGGCCAGCTAGGGTCGGCAGTATCCAGCCGGAGGTCCCATCCGGACACCGCCGACCAGAGCTGCGTGGTTCGATACGCGCGATCGCTCCTGGACGCGCTCAGCAAGACTGGCAAATCTGGCGCACGAGAGGCCCCTGAAAGTAACCGAGGTGGCCACCCTGCAATGCCGTCATGGCGAACGAGGCATGACAGAGGAAGACGGCTTCCCTATTACCTAGCGATGCCGATCCTAGCTAGAGCCGAGAAGGCATTGCTGTGACGTCTAGTGCCCAACACCACGGACTTTGGGTGTCTATGCCCGGCTGGGGTGTTGTGGTCTTGCAGTTCCGTAGCGGTCTTATTGTCTGAGTTGAAGGCGGGATTCCTGGTGCCGTGGCATGGGGAATGGCCGCGTGACGTCGCGGTGGGCGCGCGGTTCCACGGCCCGCGACCCCGAGCCGGCCGGGGCGCCTCCTCCTCCCTGGCGGTGTTTCAGCAGGTGGCGGCTAGGGCGAGAGGGACTGGAACCGGGTCACTTCGGGGATGCCGGTGACGGTTTTCTTGGTGGCCGCGACATGCGGGAAGGCGGGCCGGGCTTTCTGTGCCCGCGGGGAATGGCGCTGCCGGCCGGTGCTGATCAGCGTGTGCAGCGTGGCGCGGCTGGTGTCCTCGGCCAGGGCGGCGAGGGCGGCCAGGGACGTGCCCGCGGTGACCTTGGACTGGATCATCGAGCGGACCGCGTTGTGCCTGGCAGTGGTGAACGACACCTCGTCGGTGGTGACCGGGCCGCTGGCTTCGCGCCGCCGCAGCGCTCGCGCGGCCGCGGTTTGTGTTGCCAGCGACGCGGCGGCGCTGGCGCGGACCAGCTGTGGCGGTCATCCACGCCCAGAACTCCTGGATGACCAGCCGCGGGGAGCCCGAGCGCAGCACCGGCCCTGACGTGCGGTCCCCGGCGCCGGCGATGGTGGTCTTATCCTCCCCGAAGGTGGTCTCCGACGCCGGCCAGCGCGACTGGTAAGCGCCGCGGAGCTGTTCGGCCGTCACTGTCTGGTGGTCCAGCAGCGTGCTGATCAGGGTGCAGGTTTCGGAGACTTCCTGGCCGTCGCCGCAGGGCAGGACCACATTGTGCTCGGCAACGCGGACCGGCAGGGCGTCGGCTTTCCTGCCGCTGGGCGCGTTCAGGCAGCTCAGCCGGGACCCGTCGGGAAGGCATCCGCCAGGGGTGACCGGCAGCGCGAGGTTGCTTTTCACCCGGGCCACCACATGCCCGCCGGCATCCACGATCGCGGTGATGATCTTATGGCCGGGGAAGTTGCGGTCGAACACGAAAACCCGGCCGGCGAACAGGTCCGGCCGGCGGCGAATCAGCCGGGCCAGCAGCGTCCGCTCCCCGGCCCGCGCCGCTCCGGTGATCGCCCCCAGCTTGGCCCGGCCCGCCCGCGCGGTGATCACTACCGCCAGCAGCTGCGGGAACGGCGCCGAACCGGGCCCCTTCTGATTACGGGTGCCCGTGCAGCCGAACATGGCGCGGTTGTGCGGGGTATCGGCGAGGGCGACCAGCATCCCGTCGATACCGCACACCGGCATCCCGGCCAGCACCAGCACCGGGCCGTCATCATCATCAACGCCGTCATCACCGTCGCCGCCGGCCAGCGGCCCGGCTGCCAGCCAGAACAGCTCCTGCATCACCGCCGGCGGCACCTTGCCGCGCCACTCGGCGGCCACCCCCGAGGTCGGGACATGCCAGGCCCGGTCAAACGGCACATCGGCCAGGTGCCCGGCCAGCCGCCGCATCACCCCCGTGTAGGACGCGTCGGGCATCAGCGTCATCGCCACGGTCATCCGGATCGTCAGCCCCAGCGACACGAGCCGCAGCCGCTGCGGCGCCGGCATCCGCCCGGCGGCGATGCCCGCCGCCACCAGGTCCTCGATCACCCCTCGCCCAGGTGCCGTTCCAGCTCGCCCAGCCGCACGTGATCAGGCAGCCAGCCGCGCGCCCGTACCGCCCCGTCCCGGCCGGTGACCGCCGGCGCGACCGTCACCGGGTGAGTGAACACCAGCATCTCGCCCGAAGCCGCCGGCATCGACGAGACCACCAGCGCGCCCGCCGCCTGCGCCGCGGCGCCCGGGCAGCACACGTCAGCGGCCCGCACCGCGATCATCCCGGCCGGCAACCCGGCCGCGACCTGCGCGAACCCGCTCCCCGGCAGCCCGCCTGCCGCGCCCGGCACCACCTTCGCGCCGCCTCCGGCAGCATCCGGAGCCGCGGGAATGGCAGCATCCGGTGAGATCGTGTACAACAAGACGACGGCTCCTGTAAGTCGCTGGACTAGACAACAGCACTCATACAGAAGCCGTCCAGCGTCCACATGCACGACACGCCCAGAACATCACATCAGCAATACGCAAGGGCAAGCCAGTGCGGCATCCGGCGTCGCCAGCGTGCCAGCCGAGAGAACTACGATGCCGCAATGACCATGAGTGACGACGCGGGAAGGCATCTTCCGGTATCTGAGACCTTCCCGCCGGCGCAGGTGGCCGATCGGGGGCGTGGGTGGTACCGAGGTGACTGCCATGTGCATTCGGTGGTCTCGAACGGCGGCGAGCTGACGCCGGAGCAGCTTGCGGCCGGTGCCCGTGCGGCGGGAATTGATTTCCTCGCGACCACCGAGCACAACACCTCCGGCACACATGGCGCCTGGAGTCGGCACGTCGACGACGATCTGCTGGTGATCCTGGGCCAGGAGGTCACCACCCGGACCGGGCACTGGCTCGCTCTGGGGATCCTCCCAGGGCAGGTGGTCGACTGGCGCTACGGCGTGCGGGACAACATGGTCGACCGGCATCTGGACGAGGTTCACCGAGCCGGCGGGCTCTGCGTCGCGGCCCACCCGCACGCGCCATACCCCTCGGGCACCTTCATGTACCCGTACCAGGGCTTCGACGTGGTTGAGGTGTGGAACGGGCAGTGGAGTTCGGACGTGCCATGGCAGGCAGACAATGAGGCGGCCCTGGCCGAATGGGGGCGCAGCCTGGCCGCGGACATCCGGCAGGGACGCTGGCGGCCAGCGATAGGCAACAGCGACACCCATCTTGAGGACCAGATCGGCATCCCGCACACCGTCGTGCTGGCCGACGAGCTGAGTGCCCGCGCAGTCCTCGCCGGCATCCGCGCTGGCCGAAGCTGGATCGCCGCGTCGGACGCCGTCGAGCTGTCGTTCACAGTCTGTGCTGGTCAACAGGTCGCAGGGATCGGTGAGCGGTTGAAGACCGGCAGCGAGCCGGCCGTAGTGCGAGCCGACGTACACGGCGTGCCCTCCGGCAAAGTCAGCTTCCACACCGAGAAAGGAAAGGCGTACCGCGCATCATTGCCCGACACGGGCCCGGGCACCGTGGAGTGGCACACCAGCGCGGAGGATTCGGCGTTCATCCGGATCGAGGTCCGCGACCTAAAAGGCCATATGGCGGCGCTCAGCAACCCGATCCTCCTGGCCTGAACGCAGGGAGGCTGAACATGGCTCAGCGCCTGCTGCCGCCGGGAGCGAGCAGGCTGGTGAGCTCAGCGATCGCCTCCGGGGACGGCTTGAAGTAGCGGCCGACATTCTCCGTCTTCTTGTGCCCTCGACTTCACCATCAGCATCAGCAGCGAAGCCCCCTGCTCGCCGAGGTGGGTCAGGGAGGAGTGGCGGTACTCGTGCAGGTCCCAGCCCGCCCCGGGCCCGCGCACCGCGGCGTGTTCGTCCACAGCACGCGGGGCTGCCCGTACGACAGCCGGGCCAGCCCGGTGTCCGGGCACACGTCGCGCGGGCTGACGACCTTGCCCGGTCCCCGGGCGGCGGTGGGTGACGAACACCGGGCCGCAGGCGCGCCTCTTCAGCAGCCGGGGCAGGAGCCGGGCGGTGCCAGCGTCCCAGCGGACGGTCTCCAGCACGAAGCCCTCGCGCTCGCGGCCGCGGCGGCGAGCCTTGGTCCGTGCACCCTTGGCCTTGACCAGACAGCGGCGCATCCAGCGCTCACGCCCGCCGCGCGGCATCTGCCCAGGTCACGGTAGCGGTCGCCTTAAGTCAGTGGTGTTGCGTCTAGTGCCCCATTTGGCGACGCCGGACACCTGCCGTGGGTGTGCAATCCTAATGAAATCTCATTAAGCCGGATTCTTAACCAGATCTGAACCGCCTGCGCGCACCTGGTCGGGCACTTCGCAGTTAGCCTGAACATGCGCTTGAAGGAGCAGACGTCCGCGTCGAGGGTCGCGACACAGGACGCTATGGGCGCCATCTGGTCTCGCCAGACTCGCGAGCAACATGGACCAGCATGGGGGACTACTTGAGCCGTTTCTGTGTCACGATTCCTCTGACGAGGCCGCACGTAGTCGTATCTCGCTCTGGGGCCGCCGCCTCGACGGTCATCACCCTGGCGCCTTCACCGGCGCCGGGCAATACCGGCTGCATAACGGCAGCCAGGATCCAAGCCCAGCGCGGCGCTGGGGGTCGTTGGCGCCGGGCCGAGCATTGACGCCAATGAGCGCTCTCAGTTGTGCGCCGCCTTCGACGGTGGCTTCAAGATGTCCGCCGGAACTGGCGGCTACGAGCAAGAAGGCCACGTGATCAGCCCGCTTCAGGCCGGGCTGGCGAGCTTGGGGAGCCACCCTCGCCGACGGGGAGTTCGTTGCGCGCAGCGCGCTCGGAGAGAACGCCAGCGGCGAGCTCATTTACCCCGCCAGCATGTCGACGGCCCCGGGTGACCTGGCGGCTGCGATCGTCCACGCCGGCGCACGCACGGCGATGGAACTCGACATCAATCCCGAATGGGTCCAGCTTGACACCTCCCGAGCACGACTTCGTCACCGTCCTCGGCTGGCCGCGTCCGCGAGCCCTTAGACGCCCCGCGAAAGGCAATGATGGAAAGCTTCCTGACCCACGCCGGGTATGGCGCACTGGCGCTATTCGGATTCCTCGAGGCGTGCTGCATCCCGATCTCCTCGGAGGTCACGTTTGGCTTCGCCGGCGTGCTGGCCTACCAGGGCCACCTCAGCCTGCCGCTCGTCATCATCATCGGGACACTGGCAGAACTAGCCGGCTCCTGCATTTCCTACACCGCAGGGCGGATGACCGAGCGCTCGGCGATCGAGCGCCTCGGCCGCTTCGTTCTCGTCACCCGGGCCGACATCGACCGGGCCGGGCAGTTCCTGATCGGCCGTGGCGCCTGGGCCATCCCGGTGGGGCGGGCGCTGCCGTTCGTGCGTTCATTTACCTCAGTGGCTGCCGGGTCCGCCGGAGTGCCAGCACTGCGCTTCGGGGTCCTTAGCCTCATCGGTACCGCGATCTATGTGGCGGGCATGTCGACGCTCGGATATGTGGTGGGCTCGGCCTGGCACCGCGTATCCGGTGACCTGTCGCTGGCCGGCTACGTGCTGGCCGCACTCGTGGTGGCAGCGATCGTCGCCATCGTCGCTCGCCGGCTTCGTGCGATTAGGCGCGAGGCCGAGGCCCAGGCAGCCAGCGCCCAGCTCGCCGTGGCTCGATCGACTCCTGATCCGATGATCAAGCCGCGCCACGATACGTGATCGCCTGCCCCAGGCTGACCGGCGCCGCCGAGTGCCGCTGCAAGGAGCATGAAATACCGCAAGCGGCAGTGGCATTCCATAGGGAACGGCTGCAGGATCGGGGCGGCGAGCCGCACCGCACGGAAGTGACCAGATGGGAGTGGGTCGGCCGGTGCCGGTCTGGTGTCGGATGGATTCGCGGACCTGTGCACTTCAAGTACCTCGGCCATGGCCGAATCGGCCTATACCGTCGAGGTGCCTGTCGGCGCTGGTCAGCCTGGCGCCTGGGCGCCGTTGGACGCGCTGGCACTGGCGGACATGGTGATGAAGTCACGCGACCACCAGGACTCGAAATACCTGGCGGGCGTCCCGAACATGCTGGGCAGCAGGTCTGTCCCGTTGGCGGCAGTGGCAGCGCCATGCGGCGAACCGGGGGCGTAGGTCGCTAGGCTCACCCAGTCGGTGTTGATGTCGAGTTCCATGGCGCGGATTGCCCCGGCACGGGCCAGGATGTCCGCCAGGGTGGTTATGTTCAGGCCCGGGCCGCCGACGTAGACCAGGGCGCCGTCCGCGGTGACACCCAGGCCGGACCTCCACACGTCGACCGCGTTGCCGAGCGTGAAACCCCATTGGGTCGTGTCGTTGGGGTTGAGGCCCGGTACAGGCTTCCCGTCGTCGACGAGCAGGTCGAGGTTCTGCCGGACCGACACCACATCCGGGGTCATAGTCGCGTCCCGGCCCCACTTGACAATATTCGCCGTCCCATTGCGGTAGACGATGAACGAGGCAGCCCCCGTGCGCAGCGGGATGACCGTTTTGCCGTCGGTGTAGTAGCCGCCCTGAGCGTTGTCCATCAGGAAGCCCGCATTGAATGCTGCCACGATGCTTCTCGCGGCACTGGGCGAGACTGGCGCGGTGTGCCGGTAAGGGCCGCCGCCGGGAATGGTGCTGCCCGAGTAGAGGGTCGCCCGCAGCAGCTTGGTGTCCATCCAGGCCACACCGATCACGAGACTGGTGTGGACCGCGTCCGGCCGCACCCAGGTCTCATACACCGCCGGGTAGGCGTCGACCCGTCGGCCGACCGGGTGCCAGACCCCTTCGCCGGGCAGCCAGCTGCCCGCCGGTGACGTCAGGCGCCCTGGGGCGGCAAGGTGAGCAACCGCGCCTGCGGCGCGGCCGGTCGGCTGCCTCGCTGTACCCAGGTGAGGGATCGCCGACTTGGGCGGCGTGCCGCCGACTGGCGGCGGATGGTGGGAGTACCACTGGTTTTCCGCCCAGTTGACAATGGAACTGCCGCCATGAGTGCGGAACCACTCGGCAGCGCGCGCGCCGGCAGACGAGCCCATGCCAGGGTTGCCGAGCGCCGATCCCAGCGAGATCCACACGGGGGTGAGCAGCAGCACGATCGCGAGCGCTGTGGCGGTGAACGGGTGGCGGCCGGGTATGGTCCGGCGAGCAGCGCGAACCTGTCGCCGCTTTTCGCGACGGCGCGACCGCCGCTCCCAGAACGTGCCCTGCTGGCGTCCCGGATTCCATTGCGGCGCCGCGCGGTGGCCTCGTGGCCGGTCAATGGGGTCAGCGTGGTGCGCGCCGCGACTGTATTGGGGACGCTGCGCAGCATCCGTGCGGGGCGACGCGGCTGACACCCCGTCCGTCCGCCTCCGGCTGCTGGGCTCTTGCCAGGACTGTGGCCAGGACTCCGGATATTCGGGCCCGCGGTCGGCATCCACGCCCGAGCCGGTCATGTACCGGTCATCCCACTCGCCCGGAACAGGACCCCGGCTCAACCGCCATCACCGCGCGGACAACAATTCCCCATCACCACACGAAGGCTAGAAACGAATCATGAAGGACCCGTGAAGACCGGATCGCGCCCTCCCGACAGAGGCATCCTTTGATTCGCCGTCACGGCGGCAGCCGGCGCCGGCCTCAGCGCACGTCGAAGTACTCGGACGCGACCCCTGGACGGATGGTAGAACGACCAGACCCCGAAAGCCTTCCAACCGTTTCGACCGTGCTCGGCAAGGACGGTGGCCTCAAGCTGCGGGATCGTCATGAGGTCTTCATGTTGCCCGGGTAAGCCTGTCGCGTAGAACGGTACCTGAAATTCCTATGAGCAGTGATCGCGAGGACTTCCGATAGGGGGCGCCCGGTGCCCAGGTCGACAGTGTCAACAACGTGACTGCCGCCTCGAGATCTTCCTCCGATTCCGTACTTCGGCCCGTCCACGGGGCGGTAGGCAAGCGGGCAGCTCGAGCCACTAGCCCAGCCGGAACAACCACGCCAGCAGCGACCGCCGCAGAAAACTGGGCTCCGCGGTTGGCGCGCCGCAGGTGGACGGTACCAGCGAACCGCGCACGCTCTCTCGCCTCAGCGACCCCGCGGCCTTGCGGGCAGCCATTGGCGGCATGGGACCGACCGGCATCGCGGATGTGGCCGATTACGCAATCACGCGCGACGCGCCAGCCGCGCGCAGCGATCTTTGCGAGCCGCCGACGTTGCGCCCCGGCTATGCCAGTGTCGCTGGCCACCCTGCTGACGTCTCGTGTGTTCAATGGCCCATGGTTCAGGAGAGCGCCCGTCGAGCACTTCGCCCTACACCACCTGGCGGGCTATTTTCACCGGCTCGACGCCATCTACTTCTGGAACCGCGCGCTAGGCCGGCGTGACCTGATTCACTGTCCGTTCGAGGTGCCTGACGGCGCCGACAGCGTTTTCGCCGCTGGCCTGGAAGGCGTGCAGAGCCACAATGGCACTCCCGTCCGCGCCACGCTGCTGATTGGCCTGGACATGCGGGTCGCCCACGGGGGCGGGCTGGCGTACGTGGCCAAGGACGCCCGGCCTGCTCGGGCTCTTCCGGTCCGATCTGGGACGTAGGCTCTGCCTATGCTGAGACTGCCCCATCAGTCCCGGCCAACGACGCCACCGTCCCGCGGGTCGGCCGGAAGGCCCGCTCGGGTGCTGTTGATAGGCGGCCCCAGTAAAGCCGGGAAGGTCATCCTCGCCGCACTCAACTTGGCACGCCGGGCGCGACGCGGAGCGGATGATCAGCTCGACCTGACGATCTCGACAACTGGCGTGCTGACCAGGCAGCACCTGCTGGACGGGGCCCCCGGCATGGCGGGAACCCTGATCCAGGCGAACTGCACTAGTCACGTCACAGTCCTGCTGGCCATCGGCTCCCAGCTGCGCAAGTCCGGTCGCGGGACCGTCGTCATCCTGTCGTCGGTCGCTGCGCACGGGGTGCTCCTTGTGCGTCCGGGATTCGTCGTCGGCAAGACGACCTACGGCGGTTATCTGGGTACCAGCGGCGGCAGCTTCGCTCGCAGTCGTGATGCGCTTGATGCCGCGACGGCCGTGGCGACGACTGCGCAGATAGGAGAGTCGAGTGCGAGTGCTTGTCGCTGAGGACGACGACGGGCTCCGCAGCGTACTTGGCCGCGGCCTGCGGGAGAATCACTACGTGGTCGATGCCGTCAGGGACGGCGAGGAGGCCGTCAGGTTCCTGCGTGGCTACGAGTACGAGCTGGTCGTGCTCGACTGGCGGATGCCCGGGATGTCCGGCCTGGACGTCGTGCGCTGGATGCGCCGTCACAAACGGTCCACCCCTGTGCTGATGCTCACGGCTCGCGACGCGCCCGCTGATCGCGTGACGGGCCTTGACGAGGGCGCCGACGATTACCTGATCAAGCCGTTCGACTTCGCCGAGCTGCTGGCACGCATGCGCGCCCTGCAGCGGAGGCCATCGGCGGTGCAGCAACCGGAGCTCGTAGTGGGCGACCTCCGCTTCGATCCGGCGACCAGGGAAGTCCGCGTGGGCGGCCAAGAGCCGGTTCTGACTGCAACCGAGTACGGCATCCTGGAACTGCTGATCCGCAGGTCACCACGTGTCGTCGCGCGAAAAACGATTGCTGTGCATGTCTGGGATGATGAGTCGGATGCGATGGGGTCCAACACCATCGACGTGCACCTGGCGCGGCTGCGCGCCAAGCTGGCCGGGGGCATGGTCCGGATCGAGACAGTCCGGGGCATCGGTTACCGCATGGTCGGGCGGTAAGCTCAGTGCGCCGCCGCCGTGTGCCACCCGAGGTTGCCCATGCGGCGAGAGTCGCGCTCGCAGCCAGTCTTCTGGTCGGCATCGTCTACGTGGGCTGCGTGGCGGTGCTCGATCAATTCGTCTCGGCCCGATTGATCACGGCCGTTGACGCAAGGCTCGCAGACCGCCTCATCGACATAAAGCAGATCGGGCTGAAAGCCTCAAACTCCGGTGACGACGACGTCGAAAGCACGCCTGTCTACTTGTGGCGAATAACGCGGTCAGGGTCGGTAGCTGTTCAGCCGGAGGCAGGCGCGCCGAAGCTGCCGCCCACATTGCGCCTGGCCAGGAGCCAGACGGCGACGGTTCAGCTTGCGCAGGGCGACTTTCAGCTAACGGAAGCTGCGGTGAACGGCACCACATTCGTCGCTGGGCAGAGCCTGCAAGGCGAGCAGCATCTGGCTGACCTTTTGCGTGACGGCGAGGCGCTCGCTGCCCCGGTGCTGCTGCTTGCCATGTTCGCCGGCGCCCTAATCGTTGGCCTGCGGGCCCTATCACCGGTAGAGCAGTCGCGAAGGCGCCAGCTCGAGTTCACTGCTGACGCGTCGCACGAGCTGCGGACGCCTCTCAGCGTAATCAAGGCCGAGACTTCCGTCACGCTCAGCACGGCGCGCAACGTAGCCGCATACCGCGCTGCGCTGAGCAGGATCGACAGCGAGAACGAAAGGCTACGGAAGATCGTCGACGATCTGCTCTGGCTGGCGAGATTGGACTCGGCGCCGCCACAGCCGACAGACGAGCCGCTGGACCTCAGCACCATTGCCGCAGCGTGCGCAGAGCGATTTCGCCCGCTTGCCGAGACTCGGGGCTTCGACATCCAGATCCATAATCGCGCACCGAGGCCGGCCTGGATCAGCGCCCCGCCGGAGTGGATCGACCGGCTTAACGGAGTTCTGATAGACAACGCCTGCCGGTTCGCGGGCGCGGGCGGAGCGGTACGGATCAGCGCCGGACAACGCGGCCACCGCGTGACGCTGACTGTGGAGGACAGCGGACCGGGCATAGCCGGTGAGCACCGCGCAAGGCTGTTCGATCGGTTCCATCGCTCGACCGAGCGGGGCGGCAGCGCCGGCCTTGGTCTGGCTATCGCCGACTCCATAGTCCGCTCTACCGGCGGCCAGTGGCGGCTGGGAGATTCAGAGCTGGGCGGCGCTCTCTTCGAGGTCTCCTGGCCTCGCGCGAGTGTCCGGCAGCACGGCGCACCTCAGGTAGTCAAGCTGAGCGCTGGTCAGCGAGCCGACGAGGCGGCCCTCTTGACAAAGTTGCGGGCTGATCAGAAACGCGCCTGAGAACAGAGCGGGCGAGAAGCATGCGGCGTGGCAGGCTGACCAGCGCCGCCAGCCACCAGCAGGCCGCTCCCTGGGAATCCACGCGCTTCGCGGCTGAGCGGAGCGGCCGAACCGGTACGCCAGGTAGCGGAACCGCCACCAGCGCGGCTGACAGTCCAGGCGGATTCGACTGTGGCCGAGTTACTTGAACGTCGCGCTGGATGCCCGATGGCGCAAATAGCCACACCAACCCCGCAACGTTCAGTCGAGCCGAATGAGAAAGGCGTCCAGGCGTCGGCATCGGGGGACCAAGGGACACTGGTTGCTGACATCTCAGGCAGTCAGCCCCCAGAATCAGTGGCCAGGTGCCCGGCTGAGCTGCGTCTGCCCAGGGTCCAAGGCCGCCAGGGCATGTTCGTTCTGGTGCTTTCCTGAGCGCCGGATAGCGTTGTGCGGTGGTTCCCGTCAGCTATCACGACTTCTTCGGTGGCTGCGCGACGGTCGCCGGCGCGCTCATCGGCCTGCTCTTCGTCGCGATTTCGGTATCGCCGGAAAAGCTTGCAGGCGACAAAGCCAGCGCTGACCATCAGGTGAAGGCGGGCGCGGCCTTCTCCGCGCTCATCAACACCCTGGTCATAGCGCTGGTCGCTCTCATGCCAGGAACTGGCCTCAGCGCCGCGAGCATCGCCTTGTCGTCTGCCGGACTAGCCTCGACGGCCGGCCTGATCATTTTGCTATGGCGGGAGCACACGGAGAGGATCCGGCTAGGCCAGGTCGTGCTGCTCGTCGCCCTCATCGTCCTGTACGGCCTGCAGCTGGCGAACGGCACACAGCTGGACGGATCCGCCCGCGATGTGAGCGCTGTCGACAACCAGGGCGTGCTCCTCATTGTCTTCTTCCTCTTCGCCATGGCCCGCGCTTGGCAGCTCGTCGGCGCGCGAGACACGAGCCTTCTGTCTACCGTCGCAGTCATGGCCCAGCGGCAGGTGAGCCGGGACACTCATCACACCGAAGGCGATCGAGCCCCGAACGCCGGCCCCGCAAGCAGCCAGGATGACGCCGACTAGCCGGGTACGGCAATCAATGCGCCGCCGAGCTCTGGCCCCCCGCTCGCTGCACAAGATCACCACGTCAGAAGTCTCCGCGGTTCAGAGGATTGCTGCTGCCGGGCGGAGTATGCGCGGTCGGCGGGAACTGGGGGCGTGGCAGCGCCGAGATCATCGCAGTGGCGCGACACCTCACCGGGCCGCTCGCCCGGTACCGTTCTCGTGCTACTCAGGTCGGAGGGTGCCGGCGCCACCGAGTGGACAGCCGGGATTTGTCGAGGAGGTCACCGTTACCGCGTCCGGTAAAACAGGCCGCAGGTCGATCGCCTCGAACAGGCGGGCCCGGCATGACTACACGATCCTCAAGACGTACGAGGCCGGGATAGTCCTGGTCGGTGACGAAGTGAAGTCCCTGCGCGCCGGCCACGCGTCGCTGGCGGGAGCGTTCGTTCAGGAACACGACGGTGAGCTGATGCTCCACGGCCTGCACATCCCCGAGCACGCGCACGGCCGCCACGGCGCCCGCGTCCTCGACCAGCCCCGGCGGACTCGCAAGCTGCTCCTGCACCGCAGCGAGATCGACAAGATCATCGCGAGGCTGAGCGAGGCCGGCGTCACCCTCGTGGCGCTGTCGCTGTACTTCCGGGACGGCTGGGCGAAGGTGGAGATCGCCCTGGCGCGCGGCCGGCGGTCCTTCGACAAGCGGCAGGCAATCGCCCAGCGGGACGCCGACCGGGAAATTGCCCGGGAGCTCAGCGATCGGCTACGCGGGAGGCGACCACGCGGCCGCCGCTCGAGGTGAGACGCCGATAGGACGGCCAGCCGCCCGACGCTCGATTGGCCCGATGGGGATACCGAGCGAACTATCTTTACGCCAGTGCGGGTACTGGTTGAGACTTTCGTCCGTGGACTTTCCCGGTGATCCAGGGCTCGTGGCTGTAGCGCTCCGATTCGGCGTCGCCCCAGACGCCTTGCTAGGGCACGGCGCCGAGGCATGGGTGTACGCCCTCGATGATGACCGGGTCCTGAGAGTACTGCGAGACGGAGGACGTAAGGCCGACGTGCTGCGTCGCATGGCGCTCGTTGAGGGGCTGGCCCTTGCTCAGCCGGTATACCGACTCCCGGAGGTTCTGGACGTCGGCGAAGTCGCGGGCAGAACCTACGCGATCGAGCGAAGGCTTCCCGGACGGTCAATGCTTGAGGAGCTTGGTCGCATCGAAGGGACTGCACGAGAGCGCTTGATCGAGGCCTATCTCGACACCTCCGCGTCGCTCGGCGACCTTCATCTTCCTGCTCACACCGGATTCGGCGAGCTCATCGCGGACGACTCGATCGTCGCTCCGACATGGCACGCGTACCTAGAGCACCGCGCGGCCGCGAATCTGGCGAGGTCGACGCCAGAGCTCCGGCACGTCGATTCTGTCGGCATCGCCGGCGGACTTCCCGACGTAGCCACCGCCTCGTTCGTCCACCTGGACGCGTTCGCAGGCAACTTTCTCAGTGACGGCGTCCGCATCACCGCGGTGATCGACATCGGGGCTTCGAGTCTGGCCGGCGACCGGCGACTCGACCCGATTGCATCGGCGGTCTATCTCTCCGATCCCCACCTCACTCCTACGGCGACCGCGCACGATGTGGACGTCGCCCTTTCGTGGTTGCGCGCGAACGGGCTCGCCGAGTGGCTGGAGCCTGCCCGCCGGTGGCTCGCCGCATACTGGTCATTCGAAGCTGACGACCCGGAGGCCATCGCCTGGTGCAGCGATGTTCTTCTCCGCTCAGCGCCAATCTGAGCGACCTGGCCGGTCCGCCATGGGATGTGGGTGTCGGCCCATGGCATGTCGGCCCGGCGCGGGCCATGATTAAAGTCAGGTGGGCACGAGCCTGCACACATGACTTATGCGGCGTCCGCGAGGGTGACCAACGGTCCGCCGCTGATGCCGGAGTGCTCCGGGCAATGATCCACCGCATTATGAAGACGACGAGGCGAAGGCCTCAACGGTGTCGTTCCCTAAGGTCTCATGAAAGGAAATAGCACATGGAGAATACGAACGAGTTCTGGGCGAATGCTAGCGTGGTTGCTGTTTCTCCAGTGGCTTTTGCCGTCGGGTTGGCCAAAGGTGCCTATGACGCCTCGACTGATAACGGGGCTTTCAGTGAAGGGTTCAATGCGGGAGCAGGTCCAATTCTGAGAGGGGCCAAAAAATTCGGCACCGAGCATGGGACGACTATCACGAAGGGGGTGATTACTGGCGCTGCTGGCACGCTCGGCGCCCGCATCGTGCGCGGGGTGTTCAAGTAGCTTCAACAGGTCGTGATGATCAACACCTGCCGGCGGAGCCGGACTGGTGAATCAGCCTGTCGGCACGCCGGCTTCCCATATGCGCTCGCAGACCGGCGGCCGGGCGTGGCGATGGTCTGCCGGGACCGGCCGTCGGTGTGAGGTGGGCGGGTCAGGCGGTGACGTCGCGGTGCCGCAGTAGAGCGGTTCCGGCGAGCAGGACCGCCGCGGTGTAGGTGGCGAGAACGAGGACGGCCGCGCCCTGGCCGAGCAGCTGGGCGGTGGCGGGAAAGCCGGTGGTGTGGGTGGTGGCGGCGGCCAGGCCGCCGAGGCCGTATTTCTGCACGGCGGCGCCGACGTGCGGGATGAACCCGAGCAGCGGCTCGGCGACATAGAGCAGGGCCAGGACGGTGACGATGGCGCCGACCTGGTTGCGGATAATCGCGCCCATGCCGACGCCGAGCGCGGCGGCCGCGGCGGTCGCGACGCCGCCGCCGGCGATGATGGCGGCGGCCTGAGGGCCGCTGATGCCCGCCGGGATATGCCGGGCGGCCAGCAGCGGCAAGGTGATGGCGGCGGCCATGCCGGTGGCGGCCAGCCCGAAGGCCAGCCCTGCGGCGGCCATGGCGATGAGCTTGGCGACCAGCAGCGGGGTACGGCGAGGGGTGATCAGAAGGGCGGGGGTGATGGTCTTGTGCCGGAACTCGCCGGTGACCGAGAGCGCGCCGGCCAGCAGCGCGACGGTCTGGGCCAGCCCGGCGATAGCGAGGGTGGTGCGGGCCGGGCTGGTGCCGGAGGCCAAGCTGGTGGCGGCGGTGGCGCTTGTCCCGGCGGCGATCAGGGCAGCGGCACCCGCGGCAAGCAGCCAGTAGCTGCGGGTGGTGGCCAGTCGCAGCGTCTCGGCGCGTAGCAGGCGGGTCATGACGGTTCTCCTTCGGTCGTGCCGGTCAGCTCGAGGTAGATGTCTTCCAGGGTTGAGCCGGGCCGGGCGGCCAGCAGCTCGCCCAGGGGCGCCTGGGTGGTGATCTGGCCGCGGCTGATCACGACGACGTCATCGACGGTCTGGGCGACCTCGGCCAGGATGTGGCTGGAGACCAGAACCGCGCGACCCTCGGCGGCCAACGAGCGGAGCAGATCGCGCAGCCACCGGATGCCCTGCGGGTCCAGGCCGTTGCCGGGCTCGTCGAGCACCAGGACCTCCGGGTCGCCGAGCAGAGCGCCGGCCAGGCCGAGCCGCTGCCGCATGCCGAGCGAGTAGCGCCCGGCCCGCTGCCGGGCCGCGTCGGCCAGGCCGACCCGCTCCAGCAACTGGTCGGCCCGGCGGCCGGGTATCCCGGCCTGAGCGGCGAGCACTCGCAGGTGATCGCGGCCGGAGCGGCCGGGGTGGGCGGCCGCGGCATCCAGCAGCGCGCCGACGGTCCGGGCCGGGCTGGCCAGCTTCGCATAGGGCTTCCCGGCGATCGCGGCGGTGCCGGCGTCGGGGCGGATCAGTCCCAGGACCATCCGTAGCGTGGTGGTCTTCCCCGCGCCGTTGGGGCCGAGGAACCCGGTGATCCGGCCATAAGAGACGGTGAACGACACATCGTCCACCGCCGCCACCCGGCCGAACTTCTTGCGCAGGCCGGCCACCTGGATGGCCGGGCGTGCGGTGGCGGTCGGGCAGCATGGAGCCGCCCCGGCAGTGCGGGCCACCGGCCCGCTGCCCGCTGTGCTGGTGGTAGCTGTCATGCCGCCAGCGTGGCCGTCCGGTGCCCGCCGGGGCGTCGGCCAGCCGGCCATTCCCGCCGCCACCTTCGGCCGGCCCGGGCACCGACTTTGGTAGGGGGCGCCCGGCCGGGCCGGCGATTACCCTTGCCTCAGGATGATCAGACTCACTCGGGATGGCAGGCGCACAGCCAGGAGGTGGCTGCTGCCTCCCGGCGTGCAGGGCCGGCCGGCCGCTGGCCGCCGGCCGGCGGACTGGCTTGCCGACTCGGCGCTTTTCGGATTTGCGGTAGCGCTGGGCGGGCTGGCGCTGGCCGCGTTGTGGCGCAGCCACGGCGTGCTGCTCGACGGGATCGATCTGGGCTCCGGCGTGCTCGCGTGCCTGGCGCTGTGCTGGCGGCGCGCATACCCGGTCGCGGTCACGCTGGTGGTGTTCGCAGCCGCGTGGTTCTCCCCGCTGGCACAGGGCGCCGCGCTCGTCGCCATCGGCACGGCCGCATCTCGGGTGCGAGGCCGCGCACTGCTTCTGATCGCGCTGCTGGCCGTGCTCGGCAGCGTCACGTTCCCGCTGCTCAACCCCGCTGCCGCTGAGATCCTCAAGATCGGGTTCCCCGCGTTCTTGGTCATCGTGATCGCGTTCGGGTGGGGGCTGTATTCGCGTGCCCGCCGCGAGCTGGTCGCCTCGCTGCGGGAGCGGGCCGAGCGGCTGGAAGCCGATCAGCAGCGCAGCGCCGAGCAGGCCCGCGAGGCGGAGCGGCGGCGCATTGCCCGGGAGATGCACGACGTGCTGGCCCACCGGCTGTCGCTGCTCAGCCTGCACGCCGGCGCGCTGGAATTCCGGCCGGATGCTCCGCCGGGGGAGGTCACCGTGGCTGCGGCCGTGATCCGGGCCTCGGCCGCGGCCGCGCTTAGCGAGCTGCGCGAGGTGATCACCGTGCTCCGCGAGGACTCCGACGCGGCGGCCGGGCCGCCTCAGCCCGAACTCGCCCAGCTCCCGGCCCTCCTCGAGGAGTCACGCGCGGCCGGGATGACGCTCCGGGAGCACCTCGACCTGACGCAGGCCGAGCCGCTGCCCGCCGCCGCGCAGCGCGCCGCCTACCGGGTCGTCCAGGAAGGACTGACCAACGCGCGCAAGCACGCCCCCGGCGCCATCGTCGACGTGACCGTCACCGGGACCGCGCAGGCCGGGCTGGTGGCCGAGATCGTCAGCCGCGGCCCGGACGCTGCGGCGGCCTCCGTCCTGACACCGCCGGGGCCGGGAGCCGGCCTGATCGGCCTGGCAGAGCGGCTGACGCTGGTCGGCGGCGACCTTCAGCATGGCACCAACGCGATGGGCGACTTCGTCCTCCGCGCGACCATCCCGGGGTCGCCATGACCCCCCCGATCCGCGTCCTCATCGTCGACGACGACGCGCTGGTCCGTTCGGGACTGACGATGATGCTGTCCGGCGCCCCGCAGATCGAGGTCGTCGGCGAAGCCAGCGACGGCCGCGGCGTCCTGCCCGCCGTCGACCTGCACCACCCCGACGTCGTCCTCATGGACATCAGGATGCCGCGACTCGACGGGATCGCCGCCACCCGGCTGCTGACCGCACAGCCCCATCCGCCCGCGGTGCTCGTGCTCACCACCTTCGACGCTGACGAACTGGTGCTGCGAGCCCTGCAGGCGGGAGCCGCGGGCTTCCTCCTCAAGGACTCTCCGCCCGCCGACATCGTGCGCGCGATCCACTCCGTGCACGCCGGCGACGGCACGCTCTCACCCCGGATAACCCGCCGCCTCATCAACCTGGTCGCCGGCGACCCCGATGCCGCCACTCGCCGCGAGCAGGCACGGCAGCGGCTGGCAGCGCTGTCGCCGCGGGAACGGGATGTGGCGGCCGCGGTCGCCGACGGATCCTCCAATGCCGAGATCGCCACGCGGCTGCACATGAGCCTGGCCACCGTCAAGGCCCACGTTTCACGGCTGCTAGTCAAGCTCGATGTCGCCAACCGCGTTCAGATCGCCCTCCTCGTGCAAGACGCCGCAGCCAGCCGTCCACGCTGACCTGTGAACCCGGTCAGGCACGCCGAAATGGCCGATCTGTGCGCCCGGCCAGCACACCGACTTCGCTGTCCTGTCAGGGGCTTGTACATCCGCCCAAGCGCTTCGTGACCAGCCCCCTGCGCATGACGGCTAGCAGCAATCCCGGCATCCCCGCTAGCCGCAAGCGCAGATGGCGGGTGGCCGTGATGACCTCCAACTCGCGGGCGCGGATCGTGAAGCTAACGACGAGTGCACGCGCCAATCGGAGGATCCAGACAGTCCGGTCGTGGCGAGAGGGGACCCGAAATGTCTACGCTGTCGTCCCTGTCGAGGCAGGAGAGCAGACTGTCGGCTGAACTTCGCGCGAACTCGTGCTGCCCCGGCAGCGGCGCTTCGACGAGGCGCGGCTGGCGTTTAACCTCGCCGCCGACCAGCGCCCAGCCGCGGTCGTGTTCGCTGAGTCGGCGCATGACGTAGCAGCTGCGGTCAGGTTCGCCGCCCACCGCGGACAGCAGATCGCGGCGCAGGGCACCGGTCACAACGCCATGCCACTCGGGCCGCTGGCCGGCACCATCTTGCTCAAGACAGAGCGGATGCGCGGCGTCCAGGTCGACCCGGTGACGCGGACCGCGCACGTCGAGGCGGGCGCCGTCTGGTCCGACGTGGTGAACGCTGCGGCCCACTACGGCCTCGCCGCGCTCGCGGGCTCGTCACCGAATGTCGGCGTCACCGGCTACGCCTTGGGCGGGGGCATCAGCTTCCTCGGCCGCAAGTACGGCCTGTCGGCCAGCCACGTGAAGGCAATCCATGTGGTCACCGCCGACGGTCAGCTCTTGCACGCTGACAGCGAGAACGAGCCCGACCTGTTCTGGGCGCTGCGCGGCGGCGGCGGCAGCTTCGGCGTTGTCACCGCGATGGACCTGCGCCTGTTCCCGGTCACGCAGGTGTACGCGGGCGTCTTGTGGTACCCGATCGAGCGTGGCACCGAGGTGCTGCACGCCTGGCGGGACCTGACCCGCGATGACGTGCCAGACGAGCTCACCACCCTGGCCGGCTACCTGCGGCTGCCATCCATCCCCGATCTCCCGCCGCAGCTCCGCGGCAAGTCATTCGCCCTAGTCGAGGCGTTCCACCTCGGCAACCCGGCCCGGGCCGATGAACTGCTCGCGCCGCTCCGCGCGCTGGGACCGGTCGACGACACCATCGCCACCATGCCCGTGCCAGGCCTGCTGCGGGTGCACATGGACCCCGAGCAGCCGGTCGCGTGGCGGGGAGACGGCCTAATGCTCGCCAGCCTCCCGGACGAGGCGATCGGCGCCCTCGACATGACCGGCGGCGCGGGCGCCGGATTCCCCCTGGCTTCTGTCGAGGTACGGCACCTCGGCGGCGAGCTTGGCCGCGACAGCCGCCACAACGGCGCGCTCGGGTCGCTGCGGGCCCCATACCTGATGTTCGCGGCGGCCATTACTCCCACCCCCGAACTGCAACCGCCCGCGATGGCGCAGGTCGAGACCGTCGAGCACGCGCTCACGCCCTGGGCAGCGCGCCACATGTACCTCAACATGTCCGAAACCGCCCGGCCCAGGGCCACCCTCTGGACGGAGACCGCCTACCACCGGCTCCGCCAGATCAAGGCCACCGTCGACCCCCAAAACGTGATCCGGTCTAACCACCCAGTGCCGCCGAGTCGGCGTTCGGCGCATCCCCGCCAGGGATTACCGTGGCGACCTCGATAACGCAGCCAGATGCTTGATCATCCCAAACGCGCCCGCCGAAGGGACCAGCGGCAGACATGCAGGAGACGCAGAGGTGGCGACGCCCCGATTAGCGAGTGACGGTCTCCCGGTCCGGGAACACCTCGCTGAGCCGCCCGGTGTTCACGTCGTAGACGAACCCCCTGACGGGGACGTCCGGCGAGATCCATGGATGTGACCTGGCCTTCTGGATCTGCTCCTTGGTGTTCGCCACGGCGTCGGTGAAGCTGTAGAACTTGGCCGGCGCAATTGGCGCCTGCCCTGTCTCCTTGCGGAGCCGATCCTCCATCTCGCTGTCGGTGAACCTGAGCATCCCGCAGTCGGTGTGATTGATGATCATTATCTCTTTGCTGCCCAGCAGCCTGGTCGAGAGAACGAGAGACCGGACCGCGTCGTCATCGATCACGGTGCCGAAGTTCCTGATCATGTCGGCATCGCCGTCGGCGAGGCCCAGCATGTGCTCGATGTCGGTTAGCCGGGGATCCGCGCAGGTGACGATCGCGATCCGCGGCGCAGGCGGCTTACCTCGGCCGGGATCGTAGTCGATGGACATGGTCGCATTGGCGCTCAGCGCCTCGTCGATGACACTCATGACCTTCCCCTTCTTCCTGGGCGTGCCCGTTCTCCCTAGGCACCTCATCAATCCGGCGCGTTCTGCCACGCCACCGCGGCGTGCGGTCAGGACGCCGACCCGCTGGCGATCCATCGCTCGAACACGGCGACATGCTCCGGCGGCCATGCCCCGTCGCAGGGCATCGTGCCGTTGGGGAGGCGCTCGAGGATCTCGTCCTAGTGCGGCTGGACGTCGGCGTAGGACCAGAGGTCGAAAGGTTTGAGAATCGAGTCGCCGAGCGCGCCAGCGGGCTGCACGCCGCCGCCGGCCGCCCTCGCCGCTGCCCAGGCGAGGATCGGCGCGGTGAACGAGTAGGGATCTCCGCCGGTCAGGTGCACTGCGGCCAGTTCCCTGCCGCTCTCATTGCGGGCCACGGCGATCACGTCCGACCGGATGGTCTGTGAGGCCGCAACCCCGGTCCTGGTGCGCTGGATCCGGCGGGCCAGCGCGTCGAGAGCCCGGTGTGCGCCGGGCAGGCGGCCGACCGGCCCGGCGAGCGCGAGGCCGTACTGGACGAGCCTGGTGGCCCGGCAGGCCCAGCCGAGGTGGACACCCACGTCGGTGAGCGGCGCCTGCGCGGGCATGCCTGCTGGCTCGGCTGCCGCGGCCGGAGCCTGGGCAGGGCGAAATCCTCGGAGGAGCCGATCGAGAAGGCCTCCTGCGGCTTGCCGTCAATCTGGAACGACGTGACGTGCGGCGGTCCGCTCGCTGACGATGCGGCCGGCGCGGAACGAGTACCCGCCTTCGAGCGCCACGCCGGCCACCGACGCGCGGGTGCCCGCACTTCCTGCCTTCCCGATCCTCCCGCGGACAAAATATCCGACCTGTACCCGGGTCGCGGCTTGCCCGGCGGCTTCCAGCGCCAGCGCCCCGGCCAGGTTGCCCGGCACGTAGTCGTAGCCGAACGCGGTCAGCAGCACCGCGCCGGTCCGTTCCGCTCGCGGGCCGAATACCTCGAACACCTGCCGGATGAACGGCGGCTCGCCGGTGGAGTCCAGATAGATCGCGCCCGCGTCCGCCGCCGCCGCCACTGCCGGACGGCCGACCTTCAGAAACGGTCCTGCGGTCGACACCAGCACGTCGCCGGGCCCGATCAGGTCCCGCAGCCGCCCGGGTGCGGCTTCGGCGACAGCCGTCTCCAACTGCGTCCCGTCACCTGCCTGCGCGAGCCGGTTCGCGAGGTCATTTAGCCGGCCCCGGTCGCGGCCGGCCAGGACCGGCTACGCCCCGGCTGCGACCATCGCCCGCGCCGTCAGCGAACCCATGAACCCGGTAGCCCCGTACAGCACGATCCGACCCGCCATGACTTCCACCTACCCGCCGCGCCCGCTGGCGACTCGCACCGCAGCGCCATGACCGCAGGGGACGTGAACCTGCGGCGTGCCGTCGGCGGTAGCTGGATACCTTCGCTAGGTGGGCCGCGCCGTCAGTCCTATGCCCGCGATTGCCCGGCGGCCGGGGTGGTGCGGCCGCTGCGCTTGAGGCAGGAGATGGCCCCGCGTGGCGGCCGGCGTAAAGTCGCCTAACGGGCGGATGCTGCGGGCGGAGCGGTTGCTCGGGAGCGCCGAGATGTTAGGGAGCACGGGGGCTGCACGGTCATGGACTGGTCGGTGCCACGAGTCCTGGCTTGCGCTGTTGGCGCGGGAAGCGCCGGCGCTGGCTTGTTCCAGTACAGCGCCCCGGTGGCCGCGGCCAGCCGGTGGGGGATGGACCCCGGAACCGACCCGACCTCGGCGATCATGATGCGCGGCGCCGGTGCCCGTGACTGTTTCACGGGATCGGCCATGCTGTACTCCGCAGTGCGGGGCGGTGACTACCGTTCCTGGCTGGCGATGCGTGCCGCCGCGGACGCTGCGGACGGGCTGGCGGGCGCGCTGTCCCTGGGAGCAGGCACCCGATTCTCGGGGCAGGCCAAGACGACACGCTCAGCGTTCCTGCTGGCCGGCGCCGAATTGGTCCTTTGGGCCGTGTCGGGCGGTAACCGGCCATCTCGCGCGCGAATGACACCGGGGGTGACGTGACCGACTCCATCCCCTCAGATCTTGGTGTACTGCTGCTGCATCGCGCGGCCGAGCCGCCTGACCTGCCATCTAGGGCCATTCCGTGCGGCTGTGTGCCGGTCAGTGACTTCGAGAACGACGGTCAAATGACGGTCAGCCGATCTTGAAACCCGCCCAGATGGCCTCGGACCTGCACTCTGACCTGGAATTCCTTGTGGAGCTACAAGGATTCGAACCCCGGACCTCTTGCATGCCATACACGCACGACGCGTCGCGCGTCATCGCCCGCGGTCACCCGGAGTGGATCTGACCTGCGGCGATAATCGCCCGGTGTCGCGCGTCGGGGCCTGAGTCCTGCGCACGTTGGCTGCCAACTTGGCTCCCCGCGCCTCTGACCGGCCACCGAACGATCGCGTCCAAGACGGTGGGGCGCTTACCACTCCTCGACCCCACCTGGGCGGAGGTAACTGGCCCCAGCGTCAGGTAAGGCGAGCTGGGTCGTCGTTCCCCAGGATCTCGCCTGTTTCGAGCGCGAGGGCCGCGGCGTAGGCGGCTGCCAGGCCTTCGGCTGTGCTCGGCCCGGCTCGCCGTGGGAGCGGTGCTCCGAGGTGCTCGGCCCGGAGCTCGCCGTGAAGTGAAGTGGTCCCAAAGATCGGGCCCGCCGTCAGCCAGCAGCTCGGCCCGCGCTCGCAGCGATGGCGTCGTAGCTTGGTAGGATGGCCCGCCTGCCGAGTGCGGCCATGACGGGGACGAGCTGGATCGCGGCCTCGGTGAGGCTATATTCGGCCCGCAGGACCAGCAGCGACCAGCGGTCGCCGATCACTTCCACCGCGGCGTGATCTCACAGCCCGAGCGCGGTTGGCTAGCCTCGGCGTGACATGCCGTGTATAGCACTTGCGGTTTGCTACTGCCCTGCTATCGTCCGGACGTCCGCGCGCAATCGCACTTACTTGGGGGCTCATGGTGTCGGACACCACCTGCCACATGTCGATCTCACTTGACGGCTTCGTCGCCGGACCGGATCAGAGCCGGGAGGAACCCTTGGGGAAACGGGGGCGGGAGCTGCACGGCTGGCACATCGGCGACCCGCGGGCCAACGACGCTGACGAGATCGCGAACGAGTGGCTCATGCGCCCCAGGGGTGCGTATGTGATGGGGCGGAACATGTTCGGCCCGATCCGCGGAAACTGGGACGAGGACTGGTCTGGCTGGTGGGGGCCCGAACCGCCGTATCACGCGCCGGTTTTCGTGCTGACCCATCACCGCCATGATTCGATCCAGATGGACGGGGGGACGACGTTCCACTTCGTCACCGAGGGCTTCGAGGCGGCCTACTCCGCAGCGTGTGAGACCGCCGGGAGCAAGGGGGTCGACATCGCCGGTGGAGCCTCGACCGTCCGACAGGCGTTGACCGCCGGCGTGATCGACGAGCTCACCCTCGACATCGCGCCCGTCCTACTCGGTTCGGGCGAGCGCATCTTCGACGGGGTTGAGTCCTTCGGCTTCGAGCCCGCCGAGGTGCTTCACTCACCGCTGACCACCCACATCCGCTACCGCCGCGTCAGCTGACTCGTCGGTCCGCGCCCCTGCTGTCGCCGGCGGCTCCGGCTAGAGCGCCACGACGAGGTACTCCTTGGCCTGGTCCCTCTCCTTGTTCCAAAGGTCGTGCGGTCGCAGCAGGGCGATCACGCGCGCCTCGAGGAACTGCGTGTCCTACTTTTTTGGCGCACACCGCCCAGGACACCTCCAGGCCGGCATCACGAGCCCATTCCTTCGCCGGCTTCGGCCGGGAGGCCCGCTGGCGGGCGAGGGCGAGCGGCAACATGCCGTGGCTAGTTCGCTATGGACTGTCCGCGTCGCGGCAGAAGAGGATAAGTCTCAAGATCGCTCAACGACTGCTACCGCGGGTTTCGGGTGAGGGACCCGGCTCCCTGGTGCATCGGCGCTGCGTTATCCAGGATGGTGAGAGACTTTGCGCATGGCAGCGCAGGACATCGACAGTTACCTCGCCACCGTGGAAGAACCCAAGCGCACCACGTTGGAGGACCTGCGCCGATCCATCCTGGCAGTCCTACCTGAGGCCGAGCAGTGCATCTCTTACGGGATGCCGGCGTTCAAGGTGCGGGGCAAGACCGTGGCCGGCTTCGCTGCATTCAAGAATCACCTGAGCTACTTGCCGCACAGCGGATCAGTACTAGAGAAGCTAGGTGGTGACCTTGCCAGCTATCAGAGCACGAAAGGGTCTCTGCACTTTGCGGTCGATGAGCCACTGCCACCCGGCCTGGTTAACAAGCTAGTCACTACGCGAATGCGGGAACTCGGACTTCCTTAGCATCCCGTCGGTATCGGGTGCTCGCTGCTCGCGGCACGAGCGTACGAGTGCGACACAGTGGCTTTGCTACCGTCCGAGACATGGCTGAGCCGGAGCGGACGATGCAGGTGCTCCAGGTCGACGAGCGCGACAGCGGCTGGGAGGACCCCGATCCGTGGTTCCGCGTCTACCTGCACGGCAGCACTACGACCTCGACCGGGGGCTGGACCGACACCTACGACATCACCGGAGCCGACGTGCTGCAGGTCATCGACTGGGCACAACGTCAGGCCGGCGAGCAGCTCACTTATGCGGTGGCACTGGTGCGCGACGACAAAGAGCAGGAGCGAATCAATCCACGGTTCGGCCGTGGCCTGGTGTGGCTGGTCGGCATGGATGGAAATGACAGCACGGACGCGGGGTCGGCAGAGCGAGAAGTCCAGCGGCGCATGCTCCTTCGCCGCCTCGGACCTGTCGGGATCCCGGAGGCGGATCGGGCCTCCGAAACGCTACCCAACCCCTACGCCAACGGCACCGAACAGCAGTAGAGGTCATCCGCTCATCGGCTACGAGAGGGCGTTGCGGTCCGTGCGGCGCAGGTCTTCGGTTCAGGTTCGCGGTTGGCCCGTTGCTGGGGCTTGTCAGGGGTGGTCGATCTCGAGCCGCTGTCCGGCGGCGGAGGCGATCGACAGCAAATCGTCGGGGTCGGAGCTGACAACGAGGTCGCGGCGGCGCAGGGCTCCCTCGACGACGCAGGCATCGACGATGTCGGTGGTGCCGGCGCGTGCCGCTAAGGCACCGACCGCGCGGGCCTGCCCGTCGTCCATGACCTCGACGTCGCAGCCCGTGAGCAGCCGGGCGAGCTGGACCTGGCGGGCCGAGCCGCGCCAGGACTGAGCCACTACCGGCGCCGGCACGGTGGGCACTTCGCGGTGACTGAGCAGGGCCCGGTGGCGGGCCCATACGCGCCGCTCGCCGCGGTCGGCGGCGATCAGCGCGCCGGTGTCGTAGGTGACGCCCATCAGGCGCTGCGCCGCGCGGCATCGGATCTGGCTCCGGAGTGGCCGGCGCGCTGAATCGCCTGGCCGGCCCATTCCTCAGCGTCGGCCAGCTCCTCCGCGGTAAACGGGCCGTGGTCCTGCTCGAACTGGCTGACCGCGGCCAGGCCTGCCCGGATGGTGAACTCCTTCCGCGCGGTGTCGGCCAGCCAGGCGCTGTAACTCAGGCCGGCGTCGGCGGCCGCAGCGGCGATCTCAGCGTCCAGATCGGGCGGCATGGAGATGGAACGTTTCTTCCGCACGGCCATGCCATAACCGTAGCACAGCAGTAGGACAGCCAGCCGGGACGAGCGCCGAGGTCCTCCCCCGCAGCCTTTTCTGGATGTAAAAGACCGCACCCTGACTCCGCGAACCGAACGGCTGGCTCCCAGATTGGCTCCCGTCCGATCAGTCCTATCGAAAAATATAGGCTGAACTGCCAGGATGCCATCCCGACTGGATGAGCGCCTGCCTGCGATGCAAGAGATCATTCGGATTCCGTGGCCAGCCCTTGTCCTACCGCTGACCTGCGGTTTCGCGCCGCGGCGCACGAGCGAGCCACTCGAACGTAAGAGCGAATTGCCCAGACGGATAATCTACCGCTGTTCGAGTTTGTAGCTATGAAATGGGAGTGGAGCTACGGGGATTCGAACCCCGGACCTCTTGCATGCCATGGAACGCCGACCCGTTCACTACGGTCCGCGACAGTTCACTGGCGACCCGTCTGACCTGGCCATTCGTTCAGACTGGATCACTTCCGTTCACCAGAGTTCACCGCGGACGGTAACCAGTTTGGTAACCAGCCACCGCTGGACCGGGACTAACCCGGACAATTCTATTCTAGTCCGAGGCAGTGTCACCTGCCTAGCGGACACTCCCCTGCCGGTCCGGCAACCCAGGAGCGCGCAGTGCACACCGGACAGGCCTGACCGCACAGCTGGCACACACGCCAGGAGCCGGGCGTGAACTCGCATACCCGGCGGGCCGCGCTCCACGCTATCGCGGCGATCGCCATCGCCGCGAGCGTCAACGCGCTCGCCCACAGCTACGCAGGCCTCTACGACTGGGCCGTGCACCACCGGCTCGGCGGCTGGCAGGCCATGTCCTGGCCCGCCGAGATCGACGTGTTCCTCGCCGTCGGGGAACTCGCCCTCTACATCGCCTACCTCGACGGGTCGCCCGCCCGGCAACGGCTGTGGCCATGGGCAACCGCGCTGACCGGCCTGGCGGTCAGCATCGCCGGCAACATCGGCCACATCCAGGCCTCGCCCGGCCACCCCGTCATCATCGCCGACCGGCTGACCGCCGCGACCAGCCCCATCGCCGCGTTCGCGGGCCTGTCCGTCGGGCTGCTTGTCCTGAAAATGACCCGCCAGGCTCAGGCCAGCACGCGGACGAGCATGCCGGCGGCGGAGCTGGCACTGGCCGGCCACCCTGCCCGCCCCGAATGGCCCACGTGGGACAGCCAGCTGAACGGGCCAGCCCGCCAGACCGGTGATGACCTCGCCGGGCAAGGCGACAACGGCCCCGGCCCGGAGCCGCGCTTGCTAGACGCTGCCAGCGCGATCTACCAGGACGCGTCCGCACGGGGCGAGCGGCTGAGCCAGCGGATGCTGGCCCGGCAGCTGCGCGGTTACGGGCACCGGTTCCCCAACGAGCACCTCCGCCAGATCGCCGACAGAATCGGACTCAACCCAGGCCAGGCAGCATGACCAGACGATGGCCGCACCCGCAGCGTAAGACCCGGGACAGCCATCACTCGACACGCAACACGAACAGAAAGACGGACGGCGTGCAGGAAATCACCCGTAGCATGACCCGCCTCCGGGAGGCGGCCAGCCTGCCGGACACGCTCGCGGCGGCCTTCGACGCGTTCGAGGCCATCCGCCGGCTCGCCCGCGGCTGCGAGGACAACGAACCGGCGCTGTTCGCCGCGTTCATGACCACCGCGGACGCCGCCGTGGACGGCCGCGAGGCCATCACGATCGCGCCCGCACTCCCCCAGCCGGGCCGTGCCGACGCCGGAGTCACCGTGTCAGGAGCGGGCGCTCCGGTGGAGGAGATCGCCGGCGTGCTGGCCGCGCTCGGCGCGCTGCTACGAGACCGGCTGCAGCACGCCGCGACGATCGCTGCCACAGGCGGGGACCGGACCGCCTGCACCGACGCCGCAGAGGCCGCCGGGCGCATCTGCCAGCTGATGACCCGAGCCGACGATGACAACCGTCCTCGGTGACTTCCTGCGCCCGGCCCGCGCGCACATCACCGCCGCCGCCCGGTCCGGCGGCGACCTGCCCGTCCCCGCCAGACGCAGCGTCATCACCGAACTCGACCGCCTCGTCGCCAACATGTCCCGCTACCTCGACGACCTGGCCCTGCCGGATGACTTCACCCCCGCCAGCGCTGCTGACCAGGACGTGCGGGCCGCCCTGGATGCCAGGCTCGCGCTGCGCCGCGCCGCCGCCAGCCTGCACCCAGCCGCCACCGCGGTGCAGGACGCCATAGCCGACAACGGCCACCCGGCCGTCGGACACCTGGCGGCCGCGAACCGCTACCTGGCCGCCGGCCGGGACCTGCTGCAAACCCACTTCACCAGCGGGCCTGCCAGCACGCCAGCCGGCACCACTTGGTGGGCCGCGGTCATCACCTCGCCGCCGGTCGCCGCCGCGCTGCTCGACGAACTGGCTGCCTGCTCCCGGCAGCTGGCAGCCTGGACCGCGCAGCTCTCCCGGACCGGCTCCCTGTACGCGGGCCTGCCCGCCGCAGCATCACAGGGACTGCGCCCAGCCAGCCGATGGCTACGCATCGCCGGGACCAGCGTCCAGGCCGCGCGCGTCCCGTTCCCCCGCCGAGGCCGAACGCAGGGTGCTGCTCGGCATACCGCTAGGGATCCCGCCGACCCGGCAGCCGCCCGGGAACACCGAAACGGTCCCCGAACTGTGCGCGGGGCCTCACGGTCACGGCCGAACGGCTCCGCCACGCAGCCCCGGCGTTCGCCGGCCAGCCCCGCTGGTCCCCCGCCGCCAACTCGCTGTCGTGGCGGCGCGGCTCGCTGGCAGCAGCCATCACTAGCCACACCAGCGACCTGATCCTCCGCGGCCTAACCGAACGCGCCCGGCAGCTCAGCGTTGACCCGGCCATCCACGCGCAGCTGGCCAGCGCCTCAGACGCCATAAGAAACGCGTGGCCGGCCTGGCGCATGACCGCCCGCCAGTGGGACACCGTCAGCACCGGCATCCACCATGGCCGGGACATCTCCCCGGTCGCTGCCGAACTCCAGGACCTCGTGCTGCGGACCGGGCGGCTCGCCTACCGCAAGCCGAACTGGACACCCGCCTGCGCCGACGCCAGCCTCACCCGCGACCCGGCAGACCTCGCCGCCACCGCCCGCGACCTCAGGGACGTGCTCGCCGCCGTCCACCACGCCATTGATGCCATCAGCCGCGTCGCCGCCTGCGACACCGACGCCGTCCGCGACGCCGCCAACGGCAACCGGCTTTACCTGCCCACCCGGCTGCTGCCCGAGCACTACGACATCTCGTGCCGCTACGCTCCCGCGCCGGCCGCGCATGCCGCCGAACTGCTCCGCTGCTACGACACCGCCGCCACCGCCACACGGCGCGCCGCCGCCGCCCTGGACCAGCTCGCCCTCAGCACCGGCTCCCCCAGCAGCACGCTCGCCCTTGCCCGGCTCTCATCCGGCTCGCCGATCACTGTGCGCCGGGCAGCCGGCGATGACCGAAACCGAGCCCTGGCTCTGCCCGCTCCGCCGCCCGGCACCGTGCCACCGCACCCGGGCCAGATCGAGGACATGCTCCGCAGCCTCCACATCACCGAGCCCGGCATGCTGCTCTGCGCCGCCGCCATCGACGACGCCGCACGCGACGTGCTCGCCCACGCCACGGCGAGCTCACGCAACCGCGACAGCATCAGCCAGCCGCCACCCCAGCGGAAACCAGGAACACCAGGCGACGGGGCAAGGACAGCAGCAACAGACGTCATACCCGCCGGCGCCGACACGCCGCACCACGTCACACCCGCGGGCCTGCCAGTGGCATGCCAGCCAGCCGCCCACCCCAAAAGGCCTTGCGGAACTCGCCAGGGCACTGCCCGGCGACCTTAAGAAACTTCACCCCCAGTTGCCGCGTCATCCCGTCGAACATGACGCGCCACCGACCCTGAACACGAGCAAGACCGGGAAACCGCTGCTTCGAGGCGACAGCTTCGTGAACACCACAAGATCCCGGACCTGCCCGGTTACGCGACTAAGCCAGGGAACCGCCCGGCACACAGAGTGAACCTTCGCGAGGCGCTGCACCAGGACCTCTAACACATGTCGCCGACTCGGTGCGCGCGGCAGCAATGCTTAAGGCGAACGCACCAAAACAGAGATTGGCCAGTTCGGCGCGGACAATGAAGCCTGACCGATTGGACCGGACAGGCCGCGGCCGCCCATCGGTTTGTCGGCGACGCCGCCGTGCGTGAGTCGGACGGCGGACTCGCTGGTAGTTGCCCGGTGCCGTCAGGCATGCGCCTGGACTGTAGACGCGACGGCCTGTTGCGCCCCTGGCGGCTCTGTTGCCCCAGGAGTATTAGGTCCGGGCCGGGCCGACACGTCCTTTTCGCTTCTCGCCCCCGGTCTTGCCGCCCGGAATCTGCCCGCCCTAGTTAGCGCGCGCTCCTGATCTGGGGCTGCGGGAAAGCGTGACTACCACTCGGCGAAGGCTCCGTCGTCGCGGCGCCACACGGGGGTTCTCCATGGGGCGGAGACCGCATCCGCATGTCGCACGGCTCTTTCGTCGATGTCGACCCCGAGGCCCGGACGGGTGGGGCGCTCGATGTAACCGTGGTTGAGCTGAAACACGCTGGGGTCGATGAGGTAGTCGAGCAGATCACCTTGCTGGTTGTAATGGATGCCCAGGGATTGTTCCTGAATGAGGAAGTTCGGTGTTGCGAAGTCAACCTGCAGGCATGCGGCGAGGGCGAGCGGTCCTAGCGGGCAGTGGGGAGCCAGGGCCGCGTTGAAGGTTTCGGCGAGTGCGGCGATTCGCCGTACCTCGGAGATTCCGCCCGCGTGGGACAGATCCGGCTGGACGACGGCTGTTCCGCTCTGAAGTACGGGAAGAAAATCCCAGCGCGAGTACAGGCGCTCGCCCGTGGCGATGGGGATGGCGGAGGAGGCGATGAGCCGGCTCAATGCCGCGTGGTTGTTCTCAGGCAGTACGGGCTCTTCAATGAACAGCGGATGGTAGGGCTCGAGCAGCGGGAGCAGTCGCCGCGCGGCTGGGGCGGAGATGCGGCCGTGGAAGTCAATGGCGATGTCCCGGTCTGGTCCGAGCGCGTCGCGGGCGGCAGCGGCCCGTTCGACAATGGCTGCAGTCTCGGCCGGCCTGGGCAGGTGCTCCAGCGGGCCGGAGGCGTTCATCTTGACGGCGGTCAATCCGGCACTGACTTGTGCCGCGATTGCCTCGGCGACTTCGCTTGGGTCATCGCCGCCGATCCAGCCGTAGACCCGGACTCGGTCACGGACCGGGCCGCCGAGCAGCTGGTAGACCGGTACGCCGCGGGCCTTCCCGGCAATGTCCCACAGCGCCTGGTCGATCCCCGCTACGGCAGACGACAACACCGGGCCGCCGCGATAGAACCCGCTCTTGGTCATCGTCTGCCAGTGATCCTCGATCGGCAACGGGTCCCGGCCGATCAGGTAGTCCGCCAGGGCGCCCACCGCGCTGCGCACGACATCGGTGTAACCCTCCAGGGACGCCTCGCCCCAGCCGGTTACGCCGTCATCGGTGCCGATTTTGACGAACAGCCAACGGGGCGCCACCTGGAACGTGTCGACGGACGTGACGTGCATCAGTTCCCAATCATCAGATTAATATGATTATATGAGTAGGGTTGCTCGAGGCAAGGGGAAATCATGCAGCGCCGCGGCGACTTGCACGCACGCGTCGTTGACGATCTCGGCGAGGCGATCATCGGCGGGCGGCTCCCCGAGGGGACGATCATCGACCTCTCCCTGGTTGAGCAGCGGCTCGGCGTTTCCCGGTCGGTGGTGCGCGAGGCCTTGCGGGTCATGGCGAACCTCGGGCTCGTCGAGGCGCGCCACAAGGTGGGGACCCGAGTCTTGCCCCGCTCGCAGTGGAATCTGCTTCATCCGCAGGTGATTACCTGGCGAGCCGGCGCAGCTGACGGCGATGCACAACTTCGAGATCTGCTGCAGCTTCGCCTAGCGGTGGAGCCGCTGGCGGCTCGGCTGGCTGCCGGGCACCTGGATCGAGCCGAGCTGGCGACATTGCACCATGCCTGCGACGAATTGGATGCCGCGGCACGGAGCCGGAATCGGGAACGCTTTCTGCGTGCCGACGAGCTGTTCCACGCGACCATCCTCAGCAACTGCGGCAACGAGATCGTCGCCCGCTTCCAGCTGGTCGTACGTGCCGCGCTTCAGGCACGTCAGCACGAATCTCGATCAATGGTGACCGAGCAGACCCCTCGATCGCTGGCGTTGCATCGCAGGCTTGCTCGCGCGCTGCAGGCCGGGACGGACCTCGCGCAGGCCGGGCGCCGGGCGGAACGGATCGCGCGGGAGCTGGTGGACCTGGCCACTGCCGAGCTCGGACTTGGATCGATGACCCGTGACTGAACCTGCCATCCCGCCCGTGCCAACCGCCTGGTTCGGCTCGCCGTTCGACCTGACAGGCCGGCTGGCCCTGGTGACAGGCTCCACCCGCGGTATCGGGGCGAGCATCGCGGCGGCGTTCGTCCGCGCCGGCGCCAGCGTCATCATCCACGGCCGTGACGCCGACCGGGCCACGGCGGCGGCTGCGCGCCTGCAGGACAACCTGCCTGAAGCAGATCTTCGCACGGTGCACGGCGTCGCTTTCGATGTCACCGACCATGCGGCCATGGTGGCCTCAGTGAGTGAGCTGGAGGACCGGCTCGGCGGCATCGACATCCTCGTGAACAACGCGGGTATCCAGCATCGCGCTGACCTGCTCGAGTTCCCGCTGGATGCCTGGCAGGCCGTGCTGTCGGCGAATCTGACCAGCTGCTTCGTGCTGGCTCAGCACGTCGCACGCGGGATGGTCTCGCGCGGCCACGGCAAGATCATCAATATCTGCTCGGTGCAGAACAAACTGGTCCGGGCGAGCACCGCCGCCTATGCTGCAGCCAAATCGGGCCTGGGCACTCTCGGCCAGGTCATGTGCGCGGACTGGGCTGCCCACGGCATCCAGATCAACGGGCTCGCTCCCGGCTACATCAATACTGATCTGAACGCGGCCTTGCTCGAGGACCCCGAGTTGTGCGCCTGGGTGGTGAACCGGACGCCGGCTCGCCGCTGGGGCACTCCCGCCGACCTGGCCGGCCCCGCGGTCTGGCTGGCTTCCAGTGCCTCGGATTTCGTCAACGGCCAGTTGATCTTCGTCGACGGCGGCATGACCGCCGTCATCTAGGCACCCCGCGTCTAGGAAAGGCCTGCGTCGATGAGCAACCACACCATCCCGGCGCTGCGCATCCATGCCCCCGGCGATCTGCGGATCGACGAACTCGAGTCCCGCGTCCCGCAGCCGGGCGAGGCGGTCGCGCGCATCGAGTACGGCGGAATCTGCGGCTCCGACATCCACTACTGGCGTGAGGGAGCCGTGGGTGCTTCGGTACTGAGAGCTCCCATGATTCTCGGGCACGAGATCGTTGGCACGGTCATGCAGCCTGCTCCTGATGGCTCCGGACCGGGCGAAGGCACGCGCGTGGCGTTGCATCCAGCCCAGACGTGCGGCCGCTGTCGCTGGTGCCTCGGCGGCCAATCGCATCTGTGCCTCGACTGCCGGTACCTGGGCAGCGCCGCGCAATGGCCCCACACCGACGGGGGGTTCGCGACCGAGATCACCCTGGCCGCTACGCGGCTGATCCCGCTGCCGGACGGTCTGCCGCTCGAGCGCGCCGCACTGGCCGAACCAACCGGGATTGCCTGGCATGCGGTGAGCCGAGCGGGCGCGGTCGGGGCACACGTCACCGGCGCCCGGGTGATCGTTGTCGGTGGCGGACCCATCGGGTTGCTCGTGGCCGCCGTCGCCCGTTACCGCGGCGCCGGTTCGGTCACCGTCACAGATGTTCGTGCCCGCCCGCTGCAGGTCGCGACCGAGATCGGAGTCGATCGGGTGCTGATCGCGACTGAGCTGGACGGCGAGGAGCCTTCACCAGAGGCCGACATCGCCTTCGAATCCTCCGGCACGCCAGCGGGACTGGCTACCGCGCTGCGATCCGTCCGCCGTGGCGGCGCAGTTGTGGCCGTCGGCCAGCTACCGCAGGCCGACACCGCGGAGCCAGTCTGGCGGATTGTCACCGGCGAGCTGACCGTGACGGGGTCGCTGCGGCTGGATGTCGAGCTACCGGACGCGCTGGCCTTCCTAGCCGACTCGAACGTGACCGTCGATCCGGTGATCAGCCACGTCTACCCGCTGGCTCAGGCAGTCGAAGCGTTCGAGGTCGCCGCTGACGCCGACCGGTCCAGCAAGGTGTTGCTGCATTTTTAGGGATCGCCGCGACACACGGCCCTGCCACGCCGGCAGGCGGCGCAGTGCGGAGCGCGACGGACTAACGATAACGACTCGCCAGCTCGCGGATGGCGTCGTCCGCGGAGTCGGCAAAGCTGCTGCCGAGTGACACGGCGGCGGCTCCCGCATGCAGGAACTCGCCGGCGTTGGCAGTGCTGATTCCGCCTGTTGCCACGAATCGTGCCGCGGGGAACGGAGCGCACAGGGCGGTGATCCAGCCGCTGCCGAGTTGCGCGGCCGGGAACATTTTCTGCCACCGCAGGCCCAGCTGCAGGGCACGGTGCACTTCGGAGGCGGTCGCGACGCCGGGCAGGTGGGGCAGGCCGCGACGGCCGGATGCCGCCGCGATCTGGTCATCGAGGCCGGGCGCGACGGTGAACGCAGCACCGGCATCGGCGGCCTGATTCACCAGTTCGATGGTGGTGATGGTGCCGGCCCCGACGGGCCGGCCGGTCAGGTTTGCCTCGGCCACAGCCTCGGCGAGTGCGTCGAGGTCAGCATCGCTCTGTAGTGGGATCTCGACGAGAGGTATCCCGAGCTGCCAGGAGCGTCGGCACAGTTCGACGGTCCGCTGCGCACCGAGCCCGCGCAGGATGACCATCACGGGGGCCTGGCGGAAGTAGCTGTCGAATGCCGACTGCTGCTGCGCTGTTGTCATGGCGCCTGCCCCGCTTCGCAGATCCCGGTGGATGTCTCGTTCCACGGCCGGCCGGCCGCGGCCAGTTCCTCGAGTGCGCCGTTCTGGCCGGGCAGCGGTGCGAGATCCGTTGGCGAGCTGAGCGCTCGCGCCGCGAGGAGGTGTCCCAGCCGCAGGCGCTGGATGGCGGTGAGGCCGAGCAGCCAGCCGCGCAGCCATCCGGCGGCGAATGCGTCTCCTGCGCCGACTTGCTCGGCGACCTCGACGGCCATCGCCGGCACCCGGGTCAGCTGATCCTGATGGAACTCGCTGGCTTGCCGGGGACCGTCCTTCACGATCAGGGTTGGTGGCTGTGGCAGCTGAGCCCGGACCTGGGCCTCGGTTGTTGCGCCCCAGAGGGTGGCGGCCTCGTCCAGGCCGACGAACACGATGTCGGCCTGGACGGCCAGTGCGTGCAGGCACCTGGCGGCGGCGCGCGGGTCGGGCCATAGCGCGGGCCGGTAGTTGACGTCGAAGCTGACGGCGATGCCCAGCTGGCGTGACCGCCGGACGGCGTGCTCGACCGCCTTCGTGCAGCTGGCGGACAGTGCCGGGGTGATGCCACTGAGGTGTACCAGGCGGGGCCGCAGCGATAGCGCCCGCTCGACATCGTCGCTGTCCAGGCGCGATCCGGCTGAGCCGCTGCGGTAGTACCAGACGGTGGTCGCCTGTGGTCCGGGGTCTTTGAAGAAGACCGCTGTGGGCGCGCGACTGTCGACGACGGCGCTGCCGGTGCCGATTCCGGCGGCGTCGAGGTCGCGCAGGATCCGCTGTCCGAGCGGGTCGGCGCCGACGCGTCCGCACCAGTGCGCGGCGGAGCCGAGGCCGGCCAGCCAGGCGGCGACGTTGGACTCGGCTCCGCCGTGGCTGAGGACGAGACTGGTTGCGGTGGCCAGCGGCGCCGGGGGGTCGGGCGCGACCATGGCCATAGTTTCGCCGATGCAGACAATGTCGGCGGTCACGAGAGCACCTGGGCGAAGGTCGCGGTGGGCGGTCCGGCCACGTCGGTCTCGACCCGGAATACCTGCCCTGAGTGGGGATAGTCGTGGCGTTGCTGGTCGTCCATGTTCTCCTGCGAGGTGGTGATGAACAGGGTCCGCAGATCGGGTCCGCCGAAACAGCAGCTGCTGACCTGGGGCGCGCCGACGGCCACTTCGGCCAGCAGTTGCCCGTCCGGTGCGTACCGGTGCACGGCCCAGCCGTCCCACAGGGCGACCCAGAGACATCCTTCGGCGTCGATGCTCATGCCGTCCGGCCGGCCTGCTTCGGCGTCGATGACGACAACCTGCTCGAAGCCTACGATCTCGGCTCCGCCTGCAAGGCTGAGCCGGTCGACGCGTTGTGTCGGGGTGTCGATGTAGTACAGCCACTGTCCGTCAGCCGACCAGGCCAGTCCGTTGGAGATGGTCACGCCGGTCCTCGCGGGCCGCACGGTTAGCTGGGTGTCCAGCCGGTACAGGGTCCCGGCTGCGGGCGTCCTGTCCCAGGCCATGCTGCCTGCCCAGAACGCGCCGTCGGGGGCGCACTTGCCGTCGTTCATGCGCATCCGCCGCGTCGCGGTAGCCTCGGGCTGGTCCAGCAGCCGGATCCGGCCGTTGACGGCCAGGTGGGCGAAGCCGTGGCCGCAGGCGAGCATCCAGCCCGCTTCGGGGTCGCGGAATGGGACTGCCGCGCCTACCGGCATCCCGATCTCGTAGGTGCGCGCGATCTGCAGGATGCCGCGCCTGGGGTGGTAGTCGGCCAGGTGCAGCAGGCCGGCGTACTGGTCGACCCACAGCAGCTGGCCGGTGCGGGGATCCCAGCAGGGTCCCTCGCCGTGCTCGGCGCGGTGGCCGATGGCCGGGGCAGCCCGAAGATGCTGCACCGCTACGCCTGTCCGGGTTCGGCGATGTCGACGTCGCGGCCCCGCTCGCGGAGGGACATGGCGGCGGCCAGGACTATGGTCAGGTCGGCGTAGGCGTCCGCGACGGTGACCAGCGGCGGGCGGTGCTCGGTGATCGCCGCGATCCAGTCGTCGACGATGAGCCGGTGGCTTTCGTAGTAGTTCTCGGCCGGGCTGAGCGCCACGCCGGTGAGGCTCGTGCCGTCGTAGTGGCGGGCGTGGCCTAGGTCGGCGTGGTAGGAGACCCGCACGTCGATGCGCCCGGTCGAGCCGAAGATGGTCGCCTCGGCCTGGTTGTCGAGCGCCGGTGTATCCCACGAGTACAGCGATTGGCCGATCAGGCCGGACCGGAATCGCGCGGTGAGCAGGACGGTCTCGCCGCTGTCCCCGCCGCACTCGGTCCGCGTGGTGCTGGTCTGCGCGCTAACCGATGCGATCTCACCGCCGAGCTGTCGCAGCAGGCTGGCGTGATGGGTGCCCTGATCGAGCAGGATGCCGGCGGACGGGCCGCCACCTTGCCGCCAGCCGTCGCGCAACCAGACGCCGCCGAGAGTGTAGGCGCGGGTGGTCCGCAGTGCGCGCAGGGAGCCGACGACGCCGCCGCTGATGGCGGCCCTGGCTGCCTTCACCGCGAGCAGGTGCGGGTAGTTCTCCGCCACGGCCGCGACTGAGGTGCCCCGCGCCGCCGCTGCGACCAGGCAGGCACCGTCGCCGAGGGAGGTGGCGAGCGGTTTTTCTAGAAGCACGTGCCGGCCCTGGGTCAGCGCGGCGAGGGCGGCGTCGGCGTGCAGGTGGTGTGGCAGCCGGAAGTCGACCGCGTCGATGTCCAGGCCGGCGGCGGCTGCCTGCTCCAGCGAGCCGAAGGCGGGGATGCCGAGCGGTCCGGCCACCATCGCGGCGCGGCCGGCGCGTGTGTCGACCGCGGCGACGAGCCGGTAGCGGTCGCTGGCCGGGGCGGCGTAGACACGCCGGGCGACCTCCTCGCCGATCGCCCCGCAGCCGACCAGGGCGATCCGGATCGGGCTGGTGCTCGTGGTCACGGGACCTTCGCGAGCCGGATGAGGTTCCAGGAGGCAGGCGGCACCTCCGCGGTCACAGTGGCCCCGGTCACGGCGGTCGCGGTGACTGGCCGGGGCGTCACCGCATCTGGCGTCTGCGGGGTGCTCGCCAGTCCCGGCCGTTCGGCGGCTCCGACCGTGACGTGCTCGAGGATCCGCATCGGGGGCAGGCCGTGCAGCGTCACTGTCCACTGGGACGGCTCGTTCCGGTGCCGGTTGACAGCCAGCAAGGTGAGCTCACCGCGCTCGTCGTCGATCGTGGCGACGGCGTCGAGGGCCGGCACGGGTCCATACTGCGCCGTGTCGACGCTCGGGCAGACAGTCCGGATGTCGAGCACGTCGCCGCGGGCGTGGCGCGCGGTGAGCGCCAGCGGGTGAAAGATTGCCTGCCGCCACGCGGGCTGGTCGGGCTCGGCCCAGATGGGCGCGATGACGTTGACCAGCTGGGCGAGGCAGGCGATCGCGATGCGGTCGGCGTGCCGCAGCAGGCTCATCAGCAGGCTGCCGACGACGACGGCGTCGAGGGCGCTGTACACGTCCTCGTTCAGGCGTGGCTGCTGCGCCATCGGGAGGTCGGTGTGGCTGGCGTAGCGGCTCTCGTACCAGACGTTCCACTCGTCGAAGGACAGCTGCAGACGCTTGTGCGAGCGTTTCTTCGCCGCGACGTGATCGACGGTGGCGATGATGTCCTCGATCATGCGGTCCATGGCATGGGCTGAGGCCAGGAAGCTGGCGACGTCGTCACCGACCTGCTGATAGTAGGCGTGCAAGGAGAGGTAATCAACGTGCTCGAAGGTGTGTTCGAGCACCGTCGCTTCCCACCCGGCGAACGTCGGCATGCGCGGGTTGGAGCTGCCGCAGGCGACCAGCTCGATGCCGGGGTCGATCTGCCGCATGGCCTTGGCTGTCTCGGCCGCCAGCGCCCCGTAGGCGTCTGCGGATTTGTGCCCGACCTGCCAGGGGCCGTCCATCTCGTTGCCCAGGCACCACAGCTTCACGCCGAACGGGGCGGGGCTGCCGTTGCGGGCCCGGCGGTCGGCCAGCTCGGTGCCGGCGGGCTGGTTGCTGTACTCGAGCAGGTCGCATGCCTCGGCTATGCCGCGGGTGCCGAGGTTGACCGCCATCATCGGCTCCACGCCGGCCTTCGCGGCCCATTGCATGAATTCATGCAGGCCGAACTGATTCGACTCGACCGAACGCCACGCAGGATCGATGCGCGCCGGGCGGCGGGCGAGCGGCCCGACGCCGTCCTCCCAACGGTAGGCAGAGACGAAGTTGCCGCCGGGATAGCGCACGATCGTGGTGCCAAGTTCGCGGACCAGGTCGAGGACGTCGGCGCGGGACCCGTCCTCGTCGGCGTACCGGGAGCCCGGTTCGTAGATGCCGCCGTAGACACAGCGGCCGATGTGCTCGACGAACGAGCCGAACAATCGTCGATCAACGCTGCCAACGCGGAACTCGTTCGCCACGGCCGACCTGCTGGTGAGCACTGCGATCCCTCTCTCGGCGGGGTGTCGGAAACGGCCGGCACACGCGAATGCGGCGCGCCGGCAGCGGTAACCCGGACTGTCACTGCGAGCTGGCATGTCAAATCGATTCGACGACGATGCTGTCCACACCATAACGGACGTGCCTTGACGCCGCTAGCCCTGATTTCGGGTGCTCCCGCCAGAGCCCGGATGCCGGGCGACAGTCGGGCAACGGCTCTCGAACCGGACATTCAACTCGGATGCGTGCGGTACATTTGGGTCTTGACATCCCGCGCAAGCGGAGCGTAGCTTTTGCCCGAACCAGCGGTCAAATCGATTCGACAGGAGCTACGCGGTGAGTGACGCGCAGGGTCGGCGCAGCACCCTGAAGGATGTGGCAAAGCTCGCGGGCGTGTCGCTGACGTCGGCGTCCATGGCGCTGTCGGACAGCCCGCGCGTGTCGGCCGTGACCAAGGAAGCGGTCAGGGCCGCTGCGGCCCAGCTGCGGTACGTGCCGCATGCCGCCGGCCGTGCACTCCGCAGCCGACGGGTCAAGACCATCGCAGTCGTGCTCCCGCATTCGAGCGAGCACGTCTTCTCGCACCCGACGCTGACAGCGCTTCTGGAAGGCGTCGTGTCGGTGGCGGCTGAGAACGATCTTTCCACCGTGCTGTCGACGTCTCGGACGGAGCAGGATGAGGCGTCGGCGTACCAGCGGTTCATGGACGGGCGCGAAGCCGACGGGGTGATCGTTGCCGCCGCCGCGGTCGCCGACGCCAATGTGATCGGGCTCGCCCGTTCGGCGTACCCGCTGGTGATCGTCGGACGGGCCCCGCACCTGACCGGCGCCATGACGGTCGGGCTCGACGACTGCCACGGCGGCGACATTGCCACCCGGCACTTGCTGGAGGTGCACGGCGCCCGGCGCATCGCCCACATCTCCGGCCCCCTCGGCCACCAGTCCGCCCAGGACAAGCTAGCCGGCTACCGCGCCGCGCTGGTCGCCGCCGCCATCGCCCCTGACCCGCTGCTCGAAGTGGAGGGCGATTACTCCGACGGCGGCGGCTACGAAGCAGTCCAGGAGCTCTTCCGGCGGAATGCCGCCTTCGAGGCTATCTTCGCCGCCAACGACCAGATGGCGCTTGGCGCCGGCGAGGCGCTGCGGGAGCGCGGCCTTGCCGTGCCGGATGACGTGCTCCTCGTCGGCTATGACGACATTCCACTCGCCCGCTACGCAAACCCGGCTCTGACCTCAGTTCAGGGCGACATGGCCGCTGTCGGCGCACTCGCCGCCACGCGGCTTCTGGGCCAGATAGAAGGGCGCCCCGCCCCTGAGCCCGCCACTTTGCACCCGACCGGCCTCGTCGTGCGCCGGTCATGCGGCTGCCCGCCAGAGCCAGCGAAAACCAGCGGCAGCCGCGAACTCCAATCGGTAAGCACACAGCCTGAGAAAGGGCAACCGGAATGATCAGAACCAAGTGGATTGTGACCTGCGCGGCGCTGTGCGCCGCGGCAGCCATGACTGGCTGCGGTGCCTCCGCACCGACAGCCAGCACCGGATCGCACACCGGCAAAGTCACCCTCACGTACTGGTCCGGCTTCACCGGCGGCGACCAAGCCACGTACGTCGCGCTGGTCAACAAGTTCAACGCCACCCACCCCAGCATCAAGGTGGACATGACAATCCAGCCCTGGGACTCGATTGCCCAGAAGCTGCCTACGGCGATGGCCAGCGGCTCCGGACCCGACATCGCCACGCCCGACTACAACGTCGGCACCATCAGGCAGTACATCACCAACGGCCTCATCGCGCCGATCGACCAGCTGCTGGGCAGCGGCCCGAACCAGGTGCCAGCCTCGGTACTTCCGCCGGCGGTTAAGGACGCCTTCACGGTGAATGGCCACCTGTACGCCGCGCCGGCGAACTGGGCGACCCTGGAGCTGTACTACAACAAGACGATGTTTGCCAAAGCGGGCATCAGCGGCCCGCCCGCGACCATGGCGCAGCTTGAAAGCGACGCTGTGAAACTGACGCTGAAATCAGGCTCGACGGTCACCCAATACGGGATGGCCATCGCCGATCATTCCACTATCGCCATGTGGCCAATATTCATCTGGGCCAATGGCGGCGACATCCTGAAGCCCAACGGCTGCTCTGCCCTCGATGAGCCGAAGACGGTCCAGGCGGTGAGCACCTGGTCCAGCCTGATCGTCAAGGACGACATCACCCAGGTAGGCCTGGCCGGGCAGGACGCGGACAACCTGGTCTCTGCGCAGAAGGCGGCAATGGAGATCAACGGCCCCTGGGCGACGGGCGAGTACACGCCGGCGCACGTAAATTACGGTCTCGCCCCGGTGCCAGCCGGCCCGGCAGGCTCCGTCACGACTGCCAGCACCGTCCCGATGGTGCTGAATGCGAAGTCGCCGCACAAGGCGGCGGCACTAACGTTCTTCGCCTGGTGGCTCAGCAAGCCGACTCAGGCGTACCTCGCCGAGCATGCTGGCTACCCGCCGTCCCGGACGGATATGGCCAACTACCCCGGCCTGAGCAGCAACCCATGGGTCGGCGGCTTCAGCGCCCAGAGCCCGCATGCCAGGTTCTACCTGGGCACGATCGCGAACTTCAACAATGTGGACGCCAACATCATCGCGCCCGCCATCCAGGCTGTCGAGCGCGGCGCGAACGTGGCCTCGACCCTGCAGTCGGCGAGCTCGGCGCTGAACTCCGCGGTGAACTGCAAGGCGTAGTAACTCAGCCTCGAAGCGCGGGCGAGAGCATTGCTCGGGCGGGCAGCCAGGTCGGCATGAGGACCAGCTGGCCCGCCCGAGCCAGGGAATTCCAAAGTCAGGGAGACCATGCAGCAGGCAAATCTGGCCGGACCGGCGTCAGCCGGTCAACGCGAGACACCTGTCGGCGCCCCGATCGACCGGTCCGCGGCGGGAAGCGGAGCGCAGGAGCGGATCAGGCGGCATTTCCGGCGCTCCGCGCCCGGGTACCTGTTCCTCCTGCCGAGTGTGGCAATCCTGCTCGTGTTTGTCGTGTACCCGATCGCGCAGTCATTCTGGATGAGCCTGCATGACTGGAATTTCTTCTCCTCCAGCCACCCCTATGTCGGACTCGCGAACTACCGGACCATGCTGGCAGACCCCCGGTTCTGGAACGCCCTGCGCAACACCGCGATCTACACGGCGGTCGTTGTTCCTGCCCAGGTCGGCGTCGGCCTGGCCCTCGCTGTGGCCCTGTACCGGAACACGCTCATCAACAAGTTCTTCCGCGCCGTCTACTTCTTCCCCGTCATCTCGGCGCTCGCGACTATGGGCATCGTCTGGAAGTTCCTCCTCGACCCGCAGATCGGCATCATCAACCACCTCATGGTGTCCGTAGGCCTGCCGGACATCGACTTTCTGCAGAGCACCACCTGGGCCCTGCCCGCCGTCATCGTCGTCGGTGTCTGGAAGAGTGCCGGCTTCTCCATGGTGATCTTCCTGGCTGCGCTCCAGGACATCCCGCAGACGCTCATCGAGGCAGCGACCATCGACGGGGCCGGTACCTGGCAGCGCTTCCGCAAGGTCACCCTCCCGCTGCTGCGGCCGAGCATGCTCTTCGCGGCCGTGATCGCCACAATCACCTCCATGCAGCTCTTCGACCAGGTCTACGTGATGACCGGCGGCGGGCCGCTGTTCCACACCGATACCCTCGTCACCTACCTGTACCAGGTGGGATTCCAGGACTTCCGAAGCGGCTATGCCGCCGCGATCTCCTGGGTCCTGTTCCTGCTCATCCTCCTGCTCTCCATGCTCCAGCTGCGCTTGTTCCGGTTCAAGGAGACCGACTGAAAACCATGGCCACCAGATCCCTCACATCAGCGCGGCCAGCGCGCCGAAACACCAGAAGTGCCTATCCTCACCGGAGATGGCTCTGGTGGCAGGCGCTCCCCGCGGGCACGAAATGGATTGCCCTGGCAGCAGGCGCGGTGATCATCGTCCTGCCGTTCCTGTGGATGCTCGGCACGTCCTTCAAGCCCGAAAGCGACGTCTTCGGCTATCCCCTCCGGCTTCAGGCAACCCATCCCACGCTCAGTAACTATGCCGCCATCTGGCACGAACTCCCGTTCCTGCGGCTCATCGTCAACTCCGTGGTCTTCGCCGGCGGAGTCACGATCTGCTCCCTGTTCTTCGACTCACTCGCCGCGTACGCCCTCTCCCGGCTCCGCTTCCCCGGCCGGAACCTCGCGTTCTACCTCGTCCTGGCCACCCTGATGGTGCCCTTCCAGGTAACCCTCGTGCCGGTCTTCCAGCTGGTGTTCCAGCTGCACTGGCTGAACACCTACCAGGGCCTTATCGCCCCGCGGGCAACCAGCGCTTTCGGGATCTTCCTGCTCCGCCAGTTCTTCATCACCGTCCCCCGTGAGCTTGATGAGGCGGCGCGCATCGACGGCGCATCGGAGTGGTACATCTACCGGAAGATCATGCTGCCCCTGGCTAAGCCAGCACTCGCGACATTGGCTGTCTTCTACTTCATGAACAACTGGAACGACTTCCTGTGGCCGCTGGTGATGACCTCCAGCACAAACATGAGAAACCTGCCCGCCGGCCTTACGCTGTTCGCGGGGCAGTACGTCATCGAGCACGGGGTCCTCATGGCCGGCGCGGTCATCAGCCTCATCCCGCTCGCCGTCGCGTTCGTGCTAGCCCAGCGCTACTTCGTCCGGGGCATCGCCACGACGGGAATCAAGTGAGCATTGCCCAGGACGCCGCCGGGGGCATGGTTTTCGCGGTGGGATTCGAGGACACCGCCATTGGCGAGGCACTTCGCGACGGCGGACGGCGCCTGGACGAATACGAGCTCACCGGGCATCAGGAGCAGTGGCGGGAGGACCTGGACCGCGTGCGCGCCACCGGCGCCAGCGCCATCCGTTACGGTCTGCCGTGGTACCGCGTCAACCCAGCGCCAGGCCGCTTCGACTGGGAATGGGCGGACCAGGTTCTAGGTCACCTCGCAGCAGAAACCGGGCTGAAGGTCATCCTCGACCTAGTCCATTACGGCACCCCGGCATGGCTCGAAAGATCCTTCGCCGACCCGGGCTATCCCGCGGCAGTCGCCGACTATGCCGGAGCCGTAGCGCGCCGGTACCGCGGGAACATCGCCGCCTATACGCCGCTGAATGAGCCGCTCGTGACCGCGTCGTTCTGCGGCATGCGGGGAATCTGGCCACCGTACCTCAGCGGCGCCGAAGGCTGGGCCGCAGTTGTGACCGCCGTCGCGGCCGGCGTCCAGGCATCCGTCCGCGCGATCCGCGAAGCCGATGCTGCCGCGGAGATCATCCATGTTGAGGCTGTACAGGCCTACCAGACCGCGGATGCCTCGCTGCTTGGCGAACTGCGGCTCTGGGAACGCCGTTGTGAGCTGCCGACCCAGCTCATACTCGGCCAGCTGAGGCCCGGCGACCCGATGTGGTCATGGCTGCAGCGGCAGGGTATCGGCAGCGCGGTCCTGGACCGCCTCGCGGCAGAGGGTGTGAGCCCGGACGTGATCGGGCTCAACTACTACCCCGAGCTCTCATGCCGGGAACTCATCCGGCTTGACGGGAAAGTCGTTCATGTTGCCCACGATGGCGGCAGTCATCGTCTTGAGCAGGTGCTCCGGCACTGGCACGCCCGCTTCGGCATTCCGCTGATGATCACCGAGACAGGGGTGGAAGGCGAAGACGAAAAAAAATGCGCATGGCTTGACGAGATCGTGGGGAGCCTCAATCGGCTTCGTTCCGCGCACGTGCCCGTTCTCGGCCTTACCTGGTGGCCAGTGCTCGACTTCGTCGACTGGGGCTGGGCTTCGGGCGGGGCTGTGGTAGAGGAGTTTTACCTCCGCGACGGCCCGGGCGGACACCCTCGGCCCGTTGAACCGCGCGGCGAGCCCGGCGGTCCCCTAGGCCCGTTCCTGCGCCAGATGGGGATTTACGGCCTTCACGCTGACGGTGACGGCCGGCTAGAGCGCCGGCCCACCGCCCTAGTCGGGCACTTCCGCTCGCACGCCGACGGCTCGGCCGGCAGTCAACGAAACGACCATGACGGACAGGCCACGTACAGCACGGTAGAGGGGCTGGCCCGAGATGACTAAACCGCTCCAGCGCCCATGTTTCTCTGCGACGGCAAGATGACATTCAAGGACCGCGGCGAACCGATGGCCCGACCTGGCCAGCTTTCTGCTGGTCGCGAGCCCGCCCGGGAGCCCCATCATTCCCATGCGCCCGGACCTGATCCCGTCAGGGGACGGTGTCCGCCGATAGCCCCCGGCATGACGAACTGGGTGAGTAACTCCGTACGATCCGGTCTTGCCGCCCTGCAAGGGCTGCCCCCCGGTGCCTGTGACATAACCACCGCTCGAGAGCAGCTTGAGCTTTCGGGTGCTGGCGGCACCATTGCGGAACCAGGTCTGTCTAAGCGACCCGGCGATTCCTCGGGTCGCGCCGCTCCTCAATGGCTGAGCGCTCCGCGACGGCAACAGTCCGGGCACTGGCCGCTCATCCACATCGACGAAGCAGATCGGTTCCCGCGCGGTCTTTGGCGAGGTGCAGATGGTCGACGACCCGGACTCGCCGGATCCCGCCTCGACGCAGGCCATCCGCGTCATAGCCGGCATGTCGGGCCTGCCTGCCCGCAGGGCTGGGGCCAGCGGCAGTGAACAAGACACGGATCAGGCTATCTGACGGCCGGCAGCTCACGTACTATGACAGCTCCGCTGACACGAGACGAGAGGCGGCGGACGGTCGCCGGCTATCCGCTGCGAATTCGTACTCAGAGCTCCGGCGCGACCCGTTCCTAGGCGCGTGGGTGATCTATGCCACGCACCGGCAGGATCGCAGCTACCTGCCTGCAGCAGTGGAGTGCCCGCTCTGCCCGTCCCGAGGCGGCCACCGGACTGAGATACCTGCCGCGGACTACGAGGTGGTCGTTTTCGAGAACCGCTTCCCGGCACTGACGCCGTCGCCAGGGGCCGAGCTGGCGGTCCAGGGAGGCCTGCGCGACGGGCTGCTCACGGCCCGCTCGTCGGCCGGCGGCTGCGAGGTGGTCTGTTATACCTCGGACCACGAGGCGTCGTTCGCCGAGCTCTCCCACGATCGGGTCAGCCTCGTCCTGGAGGCGCTCATCGACCGGACGGCCGAGCTCGCCGCCCAGCCCGGGGTGGAGCAGGTGTACTGCTTCGAGAACCGCGGTCGCGAGATCGGAGTAACCCAGCCGCACCCGCACGGCCAGATCTACGCCTACCCGTTCGTGACGCCACGGACCGAGCGCGTACTTGCCTCGGTACAGGCCCACTTCCGGCACACGGGACGGAATCTCTTTGACGATGTAATCGCCGCTGAGCGCGTAGACGGCTCGCGGATAGTACTCGCCACGCAGCACTGGACGGCCTTCGTCCCGCACGCCGCCCGCTGGCCGTACGAAGTCCACTGCTATCCGAACCGGCGGGTGCCGGAGCTGGCGAGCCTGAGCCCAGACGAGCGCCATGAGCTCGCTGACGTCCAGCTTGACCTGCTCGGGCGCTTCAGCCGGCTCTTCCCCGATCCTGCGCCTTACATAGCCGCCTGGCATCAGGCGCCAGTCCGGCGCGGGCGACAGCACTTTGCGCTCCACCTCGAGCTGTTCACCGTCCGCCGCACTGGCGACAAGCTGAAGTACCTCGCCGGGTCAGAGTCCGGCATGGGCACCTTTGCTAACGACATCATCCCTGAGGCAGCCGCTTGCCGCCTGCGGGAGCTGTCCCGATGAGGCAGCCAGCCACCGGCCGCATCGGCTACGTCGGCCACATCGGTTTGCTGGCCGCATCCTGGCTGCTGCGCTAGCGATCTGAAGCGGCACGCCACGGTTGCGCGCGTCCCGGTCATGCTCCTTGGCACCGCATGCACGATCTGTAAGCGCCGCCGAGTGCGCATGTCGCCGGTCGTGGAACTCCCGCGTCGCCTGCGGCGTCTCACTGGTTCTGTAGGTGAGTTTTGGATCCAGTTATCGGTGAGTCGTGGATGCAGTTGTTGATCTTGGGGTCTTTTGTCGTTGAGAGCTGACTCCGCTTTCTCCCGTACGGGACCTTCCCTGGGCGGTAAGGACGGCGGCTCGGCGCCTGGCTGGCTCCGGGGTGAGTTCTGGATCCAGATCCTGAGTTCTGGCCCGACCGCGGATCCTGCACGGGACTCCCTTGACCGCCCGAGATCACTGAAGCCGGGCGGGCCAGTTCGGCTAGACCGGTTCGCCGAGGTCTCGCGACATCCAGCCGGCTGTGTCGAAGCGCACGGGCTGATCACCGACCAGCGCTGCCAGGTGCGTCTCAAGGGTCCCGAGCTCGGCGGGACCGATCTGCCGCTTCCATTGATCGCGCAGCTCGTCGAAGATCGCCTCACCCTGGCGCAGCACCTCGAAGCCGAGCGGGGTGACCTGAAGGCGCATGCGGCGGGCGTGGCGGGGGTCTGTGTCGCGTGTCACGTATCCGCGTTCCTGCAGCACCGCGATAGTTTTCGCCGCTGCCTGCTTGGAGACGGACAGGCGGCGGCCGAGTTCTGAGGCGTTGCCGGCGCCGGCGGCGATGGCCCGCATGGCGAAGTCATGGACGGGACGCACATCCTCGTAGCCGCGGCGGCCTAGCTCGGCTGTCGCGGCGTCCACCAGTGAGCGGAAGCCTCCGAGCAGGAGCAGGGCGAGATCGGCGCCGGAGCGGGACATGGCAGAAGGCTACGGCAGCGCCTGGACAGTGACAACCAGGTTGGCTAGAGTCAAGTGACATCCAGGTTGTCTAAGATAGGAGAAGGAATGGACGTCACGCCGGCTGGTCCCGCGCTGCCGGGGATCACGCACCACTATGCGGAGGTCAACGGGACCAGGCTGCACTACGTCGCGACGGGGACCAGCGGATCGCCGGTTCTGCTGGTCCACGGGTTTCCCGAGACCTGGTGGGCCTTCCGGAAGCTCATCCCGCTGCTCGCGGCCAGCCACCGGGTCTTCGCCGTCGACCTGCGCGGCTTCGGTGACTCCGGCAACGAGCCGGGCGAGTACGGCAGCACGACGTCGGCCGAGGACCTGCACCTTCTCATCGGGCAGCTCGGGGTCGGGCCGGTCCACCTGACAGGGCAGGACATCAGCGGGGCGACGGTCTTCCGCCTCGCGGTTACGCATCCGCAGGACGTGCTCAGCCTCACCGCCATCGAGATGGGCCTGGCCGGGTTCGGCCTGGAGATGCTGGCCGACGTCACCCACGGCGGCACCTGGCATATCGGCGTTCTCGCCGCGCCCGGCATCCCCGAGATGCTGCTCGCCGGCCGCGAGCGCGAGTTCCCGGGACAATTCGCGTTCCCGGCCATGAGCGCCACCCCGGGAGCGATCACCGGCGCCGACATCGAAGAGTTCGCCCGCACCTACTCGCGCCCCGGCGGCTGGCGCGGAGCGGCCGGCCTCTACCAGTCGATGCTGCGGGAAGGCCCCGACATCAGGGCTCTCGCCAAGACGCCCGGGCTGACAGTGCCCGTGCTTGCCGTCGGCGCAGGCGGAGGCCCCTTCACAGCCGGCACCATGTCCCAGGCCGCGCCGGGCGAAGTCAGCTCCGTGTCACTCGACGGCGTGGGCCACTACGCCGCCATGGAGGCCCCCGACGAACTGGCAAAGGCTCTTCTCGGCTTCGCCGCAAGCGTCGACGCCGCCTGACTGGTCGAAGTACTGCCCGAACCAGCCGGGCAGCCGTCCTGTCGGAGGATGCGCCAGCGTGGTTCCGGGGTTCTGCACCACCGGCTTAGACTGATCCGGTTCCAGCCCGCTGGAATCGCCCGGCAGAACCGTGGCCGGCTCGCCCCCACGGCCACGGCAGCGACATCGTGGTTGGTGCCCACGCTTGCCCGGCATACGTGCCGTCAGCGGAGTCAACCGCCTTGGTCCGCACCGCCGAACCAGGCCGAACAAGTCGGCGCAGTAAGTGTGATTCCGCGAAAGTCCGGCGCTCAGCGGACGGCTCGGGCCGAGGAACCGCGAACGAGCGCGGCCACCTCGGCGGCGGTGGCCATCGAGGGGTCGCCGGGCGTCGTCATGGCCAGCGCGCCGTGGGCGGCCCCGTACTCAAGCGCCGTGCCTCTGCCGGGTGGTGAGGTCTCCCTTGACGGCCCGCGCCTATCGTCATGCTCTCGCGCTGTGCACTGCACGGTCTGGTAGGCCGCCTTGCGCCGCAATAGAAATGGCGGAGAACGCCATAATCGGCGTTATTGAGCGCATGGCAAGAGCCTTATCAGCGTCTCCAGCAAGCAGCAAATAGTCGGTTCTTATTTAGGTGCGCAGCGCAGTCCGCCGGTAACCCGTTTGGTAACCAGTCAGCGGGGGGCAGCCAGGCAATGCCCCTGACCTGCCGAAATCAAGGAGAAGGTTCATGACCTCTTGCCGGCCCCGCAAGGACCATCTTCTGGCTCTGGCACCACCTCTGACCTGCGAGGACAGGAGGGCACGACGAAGCAGAATCCTGGCCAGGAGGCACTTCGGGGGCCGGCATCACGGTCGAGATATGGCTCTGACCTGCGGAAAGGTCACCTGGGTGGAGCTACGGGGATTCGAACCCCGGACCTCTTGCATGCCATGGAAACCCGGTGCGTTCATGACGGTCCGCGACAGTTCACCAGCGACCCGGCTACCTGGCCATTCGTTCAGACAGGACCACTTCCGTTCACCAGAGTTCACCGCGGACGGTAACCAGTTTGGTAACCAGCCGCCACCGCACCGGTGCTTACCCGGACATTTCCATTGTAGTTCGAGGCATGATCGGCTGGCCAGCGGAAACCCTCGAGCAGGGACCCGGGAGCGCGCAGTGCACACCAGGCCAGGCTGACCGCACGGTCAGCGCACACGCGGGGCGGCTGGGGTGAACCCGCGAACCCGGCGGGCGGCGTTGTGCGCGATCGGGGCGATCGCCTTCTTGGCGAGCGTCAACGCGCTCGCGCATAGTTACGCGGGGCTGTATGACTGGGCGGTTCATCACCGGCTGGGCGGCTGGCAGGCGATGTCCTGGCCGGCGGAGATCGACGTGTTCCTGGCCGTGGGGGAACTCGCCCTGTACGTCGCCTACCTCGACGGCTGGCCCGCCCGGCAGAGGATGTGGCCGTGGGCGACCGCGCTGACCGGACTGGCGGTCAGCGTCGCCGGCAACATCGGCCACATCCAGGCCTCGGCCGGCCACCAGGTCATCCTCGCCGACCGGCTGACCGCCGCGACCAGCCCCCTCGCCGCGTTCGCGGGCCTGTCCGTCGGGCTGCTGGTCCTGAAAATGACGCGGCAGGCTCAGGCGAGCACTCGGACGAACATGCCGGCAGCGGCGCTGGTGCTGGCCGCCCACCCGGTCCGCACTAGCCGGTTTCCCTGTTCGGCAGCGGACAGCGCGCCTGTCCGCGGGCACGGTGATGATCTGGCCGTGGCTGGTGACGGCGCTGGCAGAGGGCCCGACCCGAGACTGCTGGATGCTGCCAGCGCGATCTACCAGGATGCGGCCGGGCGGGGTGAGCGGCTGAGCCAGCGGATGCTGGCCCGGCAGCTGCGCGGTCACGGGCACCGGTTCCCCAACGAGCGCCTGCGCCAGATCGCCGACAGCATCGGCCTTACCGCAGGCGAGGCGGCATGACCCGCAACCAGAGCCACAAACCGACGCGCAGCAGCACCGCGGAGGGTATCCGCGAGACCGGCGCCCTCATGGCCAGCTTGCGCGGCTCGCCTACAACAACCCGCGCTGGACACCCGCCAGCGCTGACACCGCCCCGGCCCGCGACGCCGCAGACCTCGCCGCCACCGCCAGCGACCTCACGGACGTGCTCGCAGCCGTCCACCACGCCATTGATGCCATCAGCCGCGTCGCGGCCTGCGACACCGACGCCGTCCGCGACGCCGCCTCCACCCGCCGGCTGTACCTGCCGACCCGTCTGATGCCCCAGCACTACGACATCCCGTGCCCCTACGCGCCCCTGCCGACACCGATGGCCGGCGACCTGATCGGCAGTTACCACACCGCCGCCAGCGCCAGCCTGCGCGCCGCGATCACCCTCGACGGGCTCGCCGTCACCACCGGCGCCCCCAGCAGCCTGCTCGCCACTGCCCGGGCCCAAGCCGGCTCGCCGGCGATCGTGCCCCAACCAGGCGGAGATGACAGCGTCCAGCGACAGGCTCACATCTCTCAGCTGACACGTGCCCCACGCCTGCAGGCAGGCCACACCGAGAGCATCCTGCTCAGCCTCCGGATCACCGAGACTGCCCTGCTGCTGCGCGCGGCCGCCATTGACGACGCGGCAGCCGACCTGTTCGCCAACGCCAGCACGAGCTCACACCACCGCGACAGCCTCGACCAGCCAACGCGTGCGGCCTGCCGAGCTCCAAGAACAGCCGCCAGGGACCTCCCGCGCGCAGCTGCGGATCTGGGCCTGCCAGTCGGGATCGAGGCACCTGTTGCCGACGCACCACCCGCCCGTAGGCCCCAGACAGCCCTGCAGAACTCGCGCAATTAAAGCCAGGCGAACTGAAAGACCCGTCAGGAGCTCTACGTCATGTCAACGGCCAAGTTGCGGTCCCCGCTGGTGGCCAGGTAAAAGTCCCCACCCCTCTGGTTGATCATTTATCCTTCAGGGCGGTGCCTCCCCCGAGCTCGGGCCGGAAAGGGAGTGGTAGCCATGCCCTGACAACCAGCCGGGAGGAATACTGGCCACCCGCCGGGATAACCGGTGACCGCCAGCCAGGAGATCACCCGGCCGTCAGCACGGACTTCATCATGGCCGTTGACATCCGGCGAACTGGCCCCCGACCGTCCTGTGCCGTCTGTCACCCAGATCGTGCAGGAGTTCGGGGTGGCACGCACCATGGCCCAGTAGGCCCTGAGGGTACTGCGAGAACAAGGTCTCGTCCGCACCGTTACCGGCTGGGGCACCTTCGTCAAGTAACCAAGGACCCTGCTGGAGTAAGCAGACCAGCGCTTCTTTTCTGGGTGACGGCCTCCGGTGCCGGTCACGGGCGCGTGGGCCTGCTCACGCGAACAACGTTCACGAGTGGAACGCTGAGCACCGACTTGAAGCTCCGGAAGCGGCCAAAGCTATCTGAATTGGCCATCATTCTCGGCGCACCAGCCCTTGTCTGAGTGATGCCGAGCGACGCTCCGGCACGCTGACGCGCGCTTCGGTTGCTGATAGCGAGACCTGTGCGACTTACATCGTTGTTACCGGATTCCAGGTGAGCAGGTCAAGCATGAACTTCACATATCCGCGGAAGTAAGGCTCCAGGTCTGACACAGTCTCGAGGCGAATGGTATCCGCTTGCAAATGACGGCCGACAAATCTAACGGCGGCACCACCGTGTTGGACTCTAAACGCCTCGTAATGCGCGTGGGCAGTTACAAGCACAGTCAGGTGTTCGTCCCCGACAATCACGTCCCGAGACTGTGTCAGCGATCCCATCATTTGAGATGCTTTTAGCTCATCGTCCGGGTATTTGTAATCACCCTCGATTTCTTCCCAGCGCTGGTGTCTTATGGCTGCGTCCTGACCCTTGCGACGTGTGATGTCAGCTCCAATCGGCGGGATGTCATCATCACCGAAGAGATAGGTGGTCACCATTGCATACGGCGTCGCAACGTCAAGAAGCCGTCCGTAGGACAAAGAGACTTCCGTGAGGTCTCCTCTGTTCCAGCCGTCCTCCATCAACATCACTGGAGTGAGCCCCGGAGAGACCAGCCCGACTGGGCGGGCGTTGACGCGGCGCAGCCTCTTGAACCGGGTACGCGCTATTAGAAGGGCAACTGGCACGCCCAGCGCCATTCGTGTAGGCATTGCCTCTCCAGGCTCTCTGTTGGATTCTGTCTACGTCATATGGTCTCACCCTAGGCTGAGGGCCCACGAATGGCCTGACCAGCAGCTTCATTCGGCAGACGTAGCCAGTTAATGCTCACGATCGCCCGTCGCTTGCTCCCCTGTTGCTCCCCGGCACCGCATGCCGTTTTCCCTGGCGTTAGCTGTATCGGTTATGCCCTCCAGCTGCGCCAGGCCCGTGCCGAGCAGCCGTGTTGCATCTGAGGCGACAGGCAATTATCGAACGGCGATGACTCGGAGTCGAAGCGGGGCCTAGGCGCGCAGTAGCCGCCATGAATATCACCCTTATCAAAGCGGAATGAGAACCTCCTCCCCCGGCATCGAGATCGCCGATCAACCTGTTCGGTGCTGCAGATAAGCCTGATATGTGTCGCTCGAAATGGTGGAGGGGATACCGAGCGGCTACCAAGTCGGCGGATCAAGGGTCACGTGTAGTCACCGTCGGAGTGCGGACTGTATCGGGCCTCGAGTCGGGCTGTCTCGTCGGCGGTCAGGGTGACTTCCAGAGCCGGCGTCGCTTCCTCGAGGTGACGCGGTTTGGTTGCCCCGATGATCGGCGCACTGACGCCGGGCTTGCCGAGCAGCCAGGCCAGCGCGATCTGGGCGGGTGGCAGGGACCGTTCGGTGGCGATGGCACATAGGGTGTCGGCGACATCGAAGTCGGCGGGGCGATACTGGTGTTCTTCGGTGCTCGCGCGTGCGGTGTGCCGTTCACCGTTTCGTTGGCGGGTTCCGGCGAGCAGGCCGCGCGCGAGGGGGCTGTAGGGGATGATGCCGACGCCTTGATCGAGGCAGAGGGGGATCATCTCCCGCTCGTCCTCCCGGTTGACGAGGTTGTAACGGTTTTGCATCGACATGAACGTGGTCCAGCCCGCCGCGTGAGCGGTGTGCTGAGCCTTGGCGAACTGCCAGGCGCGCATGGTCGACGCGCCGATGTAGCGTGCCTTGCCGGCCCGCACCACGTCGTGCAGAGTCGCCATCGTCTCCTCGACCGGCGTCTCGGCGTCCCAGCGGTGAATCTGGTAAAGGTCGATGTAGTCGGTGCCCAGACGGCACAGCGAGGCATCGATGCTGGCCAGGATGTGCTTGCGGGACAGCCCGCGGTCGTTCGGGCCGTTCCCAGTCGGGTAATAGACCTTGGTGGCTAGGACATAGTCCTCGCGATGGGGGAAGAGCTTTCCGAGCAGCCGACCGGTGATCTGTTCGCTCGCGCCGTCAGAGTACATGTCGGCGGTGTCGAAGAACGTTATCCCCTTTTCGACCGCCTGGCGGACGATGGGTTCGCTTTCGTCCTCGCGCAGCGCCCACGCCTGAGTCGTGGGATCGCCGTAGCTCATCATGCCCAGGCCGATCCGCGATACCTTGAGCCCCGACCGGCCTACCTGCACGTATTGCATGCCAGCTCCTGTCATTTCGCCCTTGCCCTCAGCTCGGTTGCGTTGTCGCTGCTCTGGTTCCTGAGGACGCGTTCCCTGAATCTCGTCCGGCTCGAAGCTGGCCAGGGCGGGCGGCGGCGTTCAGCGACGGCATCGGCGGGCGGGGAACCGTGTCGGAGCGGATTCTGGTGGAGGGCCACACCGGCAATGACGAGGCCGATGCCGAGGAGGTCCTGGACGGACGGGACCTGGCCGAGCATGACAAGCCCTATAACTGTTGCTGCGGCCGGCAGAAGGGCGAGCATTAGCGCGAAAGTGGCGCGCGGGAGCCTGGCCATGGCGAGCTGGTCAGCGACGTATGGGATCACCGACGAGCACACTCCGACGCCAATCCCCCACAGCAGCCAGAGGGGGTGAGTGAAGGCCGGGATAGCGCCGGAAAGAGCGGCGGGGGTTGCGGCGGCAGCGGCGACGATCATGGCGGCTCCGAGCTGGTCGATGCCGCTCATCGATCCTCGGGCGGGCCGGGTGCCGTCAGCGGCAACGTTGGCGATGCGGTGACCTAGCGCGACGTACAGCATGAACCCGGCGCAGTTAGCGAACGCGAAGAGGAACCCAGGCACTTCGCCGGCCAGGCGCACAGCAGTGAGCGCGAGGACCCCGCCGATAGCCAGCGCGAGGGCGAGGAAGTTCCTTCTCGTCCGGGCTCCGGCCGCAGCCAGGGCGACGATGCCGAGGAACTCGATGGCGCCGACGGTCGCCAGTGGCAGCCGGTCGATTGCCAGGTAGAACAGGGAGTTCATGGCGGCCAGGACGACGCCGAGCGCGAGCAGCACCCGTAGCTGGGCGGCCGTGAGGGTGCGGAGCAGGCGCCATGGGCGGCGCCAGAGCGCCAGGACGACTGCGGCGCTGGCGATGCGCAGCCAGGCGACGCCGAGCACGCCGACGTGCGTGAACAGCAGGACCGCGAACGATGGGCCGAGGTAGTGGAAGACGGCGCTAGTGAGAAAGTATGACGTCGGGGGCAGGCGGGTCACGGCCCGGCCCGCTCGGGCCAGTTGCCGCGATCCAGCCGGTGACGCGGCTGCTCTGTCGGTGCCGCTGCTCATGCTAAACGAGTCTTGTAGTATCAGGCGGAGAATTGAATAGTCATCTGAAGGAATCCTGATGGTATTGCCTGCAAAACCACGGCAGATCCCCGCCGCCACCTTCACCGGGCGGTCCGACCTCCTCGACGAGATCAATGCCCTACTGCTCCGCGAGCTGAACGCCAACCCGCGGATCACCATGTCCGCTCTCGGCCGGCGCGTCGGCATGTCGGCCCCGGCCGTGACCGAGCGCGTTCAGCGGCTGGAGCGGGCCGGGGTGATCCTCGGTTACCGCCTTGAGGTCGACCCTGCCGCTCTCGGGCTGCCTGTTACTGCGTTCGTCCGCATCCGGCCTGCACTGGGTCAGCTGCCGAAGATCGCCGTGCTGGCCCGGCGGCTCGGCCAGGTCAGCGAGTGCCACCGGATCACCGGCGAGGACTGTTTCCTGGTCAAGGTGCACGCCGCCTCCGTGCCCGAGCTGGAAGAACTCCTCGATCAGTTCCTCACTTACGGCCAGACCGTGAGCTCGATCGTGGTCTCCACCCCAGTGCCGCCGCGACCCCTGCCGCTGCCGGGCAAGGATACCGACGGCCGCCGGATCGTCTCCAAGATCCTTGCCGGCGGGTCCTGATCCCATCAGCAGTGCACAACGGCCGATCTGGAAGGCCGCGCTCGCAAGCACCCTTGACTTCAATAAGCGCCCCGAACGGCGGCTATTCGCGCCGCAATCGCGAGTCGAGCTTGGTCCATTAAGCCGGATCAGGAAAGCTACCGGCCGCAGGCCCGGCATCACGCCACCAGCCGAGCAGCTCATGTCCACTTCTTCCGGAGGTCGTTAGCGACCGCCCGCGAGTCAGCGGCTGTCCGGGCACTTTGGAGGAGGCCAAAGACGTAATTGATCAACTCACGTGACACCGGGTCCGCTTCAGCCCGCCCCGGACAATCTGCTCGACAGTGCACGGACGGTCAGGCCCACACCCGATCCTCGCCACGATAATTCGGCCAGGGGCGCCCTTCCATGTCGTAGGCGCCAGCAGGTACCTGATGCCCTCGATCCAGGTTTCCTGATCAAGCGTCTCGATGAGGTAGCGGTCCATCTCTGAGCGGTACATCTGCAGGGTTCGCGTTAGCACGGCTCGCAGGTCCCCGCGGTGGAAGACGCGGCCGGCGATGGCATCGGGCTTCCCAGAGCTCTGGGAGCCCCAGTTTCAGCTCTGCCCGCATCGCAGGAGTGGTGTGGCTGTAGACGCCGCGCATGCCCGGCACGTCGTGCCCCATCCGCTCGGACTGCAGAACGTAACGGATGCCCATGTCATCGAGCCAGGTCTGATGGCCGTGCCGCAGTCCGTGCAGGGTCAGTCCGACGCATACCGGCAGCCAGGACGCGAGCGCCATCGGCTCGGCCGGACAGTTCGCCACGCCCGAGCACAGGGAGCCGCCAATCTTGTGACTCCCAATGAGCCCGTCGAGACGGAGCCGGATCGTCTGGCCACATGCGGGGCACCGGCCGCTGCCATCCTTGCCGACCAGCCGGGCGATACCTCTGCCCGTCGGCGGCTCATATGGCTCGCCAGGCATCGCGGAGCCGTTCTGCGAGGTGGTAGTGGCGGGCGGCGCGGATCTCGCTGGCTGCGCCGCGGCTGAGCCATGGCTGAATCCCGTTGAGCAAAGAGCGGACCTACCTGCCGAGGCGGGCATGCTGATAGTGAGGACCTGGCGGTAGCTGCTGCCCCTGGCTGCCGCTGCTCCTCGCCGCGTGCACGAGGATGGCCGGCCGATGCCGTTCGCGGTAGAAGCGAATAATACGCATGCGCGACGGTCAGCAAAGAGTAAACATGCGAAGGAGGAGTGAGCCGCATGATCATGAGGTACTGGAGGGGCTGGGCCACCCCCGAGAACGCGGATGCATACGAGCGAATTGTGCACGAAGAGGTCCTGCCGAGCTTCGCGGCCCGCGACCTCGCGGGCTACCGTGGCAGCTACCTGCTCCGCCGGCAGGCGGGTGAGGAGATCGAATACGCGGTCATCATGACCTTCGACTCTGTCGACGCAGTTCGCGCGTTCGCAGGTGACGACTACGAAGCGGCATACGTCCCAGCGCAAGTGCGAGAGGTCCTGACTCGATTCGACGAGCGCTCCGCCCACTACGAGGTTCTCCTTACCCCGTCCGAGACGAAGTGAGGGGAGGCGCAGCGGCGCAGGCGCGAAGATCGTGAGTGGCGCGCTGCGCTAGCCGAGCGAGGCGTAATTCGTGTCCCTGCGGTACGTCTGCCCAAGCTCCAGCGCATGACGTCCGCACATGCCGCAGACGGTGCCCGCCAGTGCCCGCACTAGTCCACTTAACGAGTGAGTGTTTCCTTCGGGCGCACCACGCAGAACTCATTTCCCTCGGGATCGGCAAGGACAGTCCACGACTCATTAGCAGTCTGGCCGATGTCAACGCGGCGTGCTCCGAGCGCAAGAAGGCGGTCAATCTCCTGATCGCGGTCCTCGGCGCTGCTTGTCAAGTCGACATGCACGCGGTTCTTGACCGTCTTTGGGTCGGCGACTGGCATGAAGCAGATCCCGACAGGCGCGTTGTCGTCGGTCCCGATCACGATCTCGCCCCTTCGCTCAGACAGGACCTGCCAGCCAAGCGCCTCGGTCCAGAATCTGGCTAGAGCACGCAGATCGTGGGCGTCGATCACGATGTGGTGAAGTCGTACGGGCATGCTGACAGTTTGCTAGCGACACGACGGCGCTCACGTGCGAACCCGCACTCTTCTGCTTCCCTGCACAATGAAGTCCGTCGAGGCCGTCGCTTTGCTCGACACTTCGCCGAGAGGCGGTCAATCTCGCCGCGCAGAACCGCGCGGATCTCGTCGTCGAGTCCCAGCCGAACCAGTTCGGGGTGAATCCAGGCGTCGCGTGTTGCGATGCCGCCACCCATTCCCCCTGCCACCGGGGCGCCGGCCGCGACCGCTCGAACACGATGCGAGCGGAGTCGTCGTAGCTTCCAGGCCAGCTGATTCTGTCCAGGTCATGCAGCAGCCAACTCAGCGTCTTCTGCGAGCACAAGACCTGCTCGGCCTGCACGACTACATAGATCTGCCCGCCGTAGTCACCTTCGAGAATCACCACGCCCTCGGGATCGGCCTTCGCCTCACTCAAGGTCTCGAATGCGACGTAAGAGATGCCGGCCGCCTCCGGCCCAACTCAGCGCCTCCCCAGACACGCTGGACGGGCTCTCCGCCGCGGCGACACAACGCACGGAGAACCTGATGGGGTAGTTTGGCGCGCACGCTACCGGTGGTGCTAATGACCATCTGCATAGAGAGTCCGGCGATCACCCGTGGACGGTGAGCTTGCGCGACCGGAGCAGGCAGACGACCTAGTCGCCCGAGAACCCGGTTAGCCGCTTATCAAGAACACCGCTCGCCGCTATCGACCTGCCATGTCTTGTCCGGGCCTGAATTACGTGCACGGTAACTGACCCAGATTCGACCGTGGCGCCTGCGCCGTTTCGGCTGGTCACCCGCCAGCCGTTATGGGGAATGGCTGGGACTCCGCCGTGTGCAGAGAACCATATGGCAGCGCCCAGCGGCGTCCGCTGACCATGCCGGTTAGAAACCAGAGACAGCGCGAATCCGCTTCCGACAGCGCAGTGCGACGCCGCAGGCGCGCTTGACGCGGCGGCCGTGACCGGGGACTCTGGGTCTCGCGGACCGGCTGATCCGCATGCTGACGCGGTCATCAGACACGCGAGCACGCCCACGGGCGCGGCAGCACGGAACTTCACGACACTATGACATGTCTGCATCCTGCCCGGTTCCCGGTTTCCGGAGGCCAGGGGCCAGCAGGTGGTCATGACGGGCCGGAGCTGGTGCCGGTGGACGGTTCGGTGACTTCGCTGCTGGGGTGGCCGCCGAGCCGGGCGATCTCCTCGACGGCGACGTCGCTGTCGGCCATGAGGCTGATGAAGGTGTCCCGGAGGCTCTCGATGCCTGATCTTCTCCCATCGCCGCTCGCTTCGGCGCTGCTTGCCGGTGGCCGGACCTGCCGGCCCGGGCCACCGGGTCGTGGCTGCTGATTACAGCAGCGTGGTGACGGCCTTGACCTCGGTGTAGGCATGGATTGCTTCGTAGCCCATTTCAATGCGGACGTTGTGACGGTCGGCGGCGCCAAGATGGCCAAGTCAACCGGGAACCTCGTCCTGGTCAGCGATCTGCTGGCCGACCACTCAGCGGCCGCGGTGCGGCTGCTGATCCTGGACCGTCCCTGGCACGAGGACTGGGACTACGTGCCGGACGGCCTTGACACCGCGGTTCGGCGCCTGGAACTGCTCCAGATCGCCGCCGGACAGCCGGAAACTCGGCAGCCGCGGTCGCCGCTGTGCGCGGCGCCCTGGCCAATGATCTCAACGTGCCCGCCGCGCTGGCCATCGCCGAGGAGGCAGGCGGGCAGGCAGCCCGCGTCCTCGGCACCCTGCTCGGCCTTTGGTAGCTCGATCACGCATTCGAATCTGCGGCTGGCCTACCATCCGCGAGGGCTTCGCGGCGGGACGAGGTCGGACTCAAGCGCGAGCAGTCTAGGGCAAAACGTCATGGGTGCTTGTCCCAGTGGCGGCGGAGGGCTGCGGTGAACTCTGTGGCCCGCTCGTCCGGGAAGAACAGGCGTGCCCCTTCGAGTTCGACGACTTCGGTCACACCAGGGATGGTGTCGCGCAGCCAGTAAGCCCACTTGCGGTGGAAGAACGTGTCGCCGGTACCCCAGACAACAAGAGTTGGCACGTGCAGGCGCGTCAGGGCTGGCTCGGCCGCCAGCAGGTCGCGGGCGCGTATTGAGGTGAACAAGCGCAAGTACTGGTCGGCCCGGTCCGCGGTGCCGATCAGCGGTTCCAGCCATGCGCGCGCTATGTCGTCGGGCAGGCCGGCAACGTCCTGATAGCCAGCCCGGTAGAAACGTCTGCGCGCCTCAGGGCTGCGCGCCAGTCGCGGCGCGATGCGTGCAAGCAGTCCGATGTGGGCGAGCTGGTCCATGCGGGCGAGCAGGTACGCGGCTCGCAGTCCCCTGGGCGGCACGTTGTCGTGCGCTTCGCAGTTGGTCAGGGTCAAGGTGTGCAGCCGGTCGGCGAAGCCTGCGGCGAAGACCTGAGCGACCGCGCCGCCGGTGTCGTTCGCGATCAGGTCAATCTCGGTCAGCCCGAGCGCGTCGCAGCAGTCGGCGACGAAGCGGGCCAGGCCCGGCAGGGAGAAGTCCTGGCCGGCGGCTGCCGGAGTGCGGCCATGCAGCGGCAGGTCGACGGCCACGCACCGGCGTTCGCCGTCAAGCTGGCCGATCACGTGACGCCACAAGTAGCTGCTGGTGCCCAGGCCGTGGACGAACAACGCAGGGCGGCCTGTGCCGCCAGTGTCGACGTAGCTGGCGGGACCGGACCGGGTGGCCAACTGGCCGCGCCGGCTGTCGAAGAATTCCAGCTCGCTGGTCATGTGTTCCTCCCTGGAAGATACCGGAATACTGGGCGCCGGCTTCGGTGAATCGCTTCGCGAACAGGTCGGTGCCCGGCTGCCTGGTCACCGCGAACCGGCCGGCCATGATCACGCAGGCGCGGTGGCCCGGATGGTGCCAGGCAGCGCGCTTCGCATCGCTGCTCGCGAAGTGAAGCTACTGCCGGTCAGCGGATGCCTGCGTGCGCTCAGCATCGGGCCTGGCCGCCGGCAGGCAGAGCGCGGTGACCGCGGGCGCGGGAACCCTGGCCACCGCCGCGGGCTCGTCGCTGCTGACGGGAGTCTTCGGCAGGATGCGGGCGAGCGGCCGCGGGAGCCACCAGTTGGCGTTGTCCAGCAGTTCCATGACGGCGGGCACGAGCACCATCCGCACCACGGTGGCGTCGATGAGCACCGCTACCGCCAGGCCGAGGCCGATCTGCTTCACCGACACGTCCGCGCCGAGCACGAACGACAGGAACACCACCACCATGATGGCCGCGGCGGCGGTGATGACTCGTGCGGTGCGGGCGAGCCCGCGGGCCACGGAGGCGGCATTGTCACCGGTCCGGTCGTATTCCTCCTTGATTCGCGACAGCAGGAACACCTCGTAGTCCATGGACAGGCCGAACAGGATGACGAACAGGAACACCGGCACCCAGGTCGTCACCGGCATGTTCTCGGGGAACCCGAACAGCTGGCGGCCCCAGCCGCGCTGGCTGACGGCCACCAGGACTCCGAAGGCCGCGGAGATTGACAGCAGGTTCATGGCGGCGGCCTTGATCGCGATGGTGACAGAGCGGAACATGACCAGCAGCAGGATCATGGCAAGGGCGACCACGACCGCGATCAGCCACGGCAGCCGCTGCCCGATCGCATTAGCGAAGGTCACGTTGGCCGCGTTCGGCCCGGTGAGGTAGGCGCGGATACCCGTCCCTGCCGTCGCCCGCGGCAGCACCGTGTCGCGGAGGCGGTTGACCAGCGCGTTGGTGGCCGTGTCTTGCTCGCCGGTGCTGGGGTAGGCGATCATCATGGCCGCCCGGCGGTCGCTGCTGATGATCACGGGCGTCACGTGCGCGACGCCAGGCGTGGCGCGCACAGCAGCTGCCAGCGACCCCGTGCTTGCGGCCGGCGACGGCAGCCTGGCGGCGATGATCAGCGGCGCGTCGAATCCGGGGCCGAAACCGCGGGCCATCGTGGCGTAGCTCTGGTAGCCCATGGTGGCGCGGGACTGGGCGGACTCATCGGGCATGTTGAGCTTCAGGCCGAGGGCGGGCGCGGCGAGCGCCAGGATGACGCCGGCGGACAGCACTGCGGCAATCACAGGCCGGCGCTGGATCATGCCCGCCCACCGCTCAGCGGCCGGACGGGAGCCGGAGCCGATCCTTGCCGCCGGGTCCCGCCGCCGAGGCGAACCTGCCAGCCTGGGGAACCGCGCTTGGGGGAACCGCAGCCGGGCGGGCCCGGCGAGCCGGGTGCCGGTGAAGCCGAGCAGGGCGGGCAGCAGGGTCAGCGAGCCAGCCAGGGTCATGGCGACTGTCGCGGCGGCCGCGACCGCGACGCCGTTGAGCAGCGGCTGGCGCAGCAGGAGCAGGCCCAGCATCCCGATCACCACGGTAGTGCCCGCGATGAGCACGGTCCGGCCCGCGGTGCGCATCGCGGTGGCCGCCGCGTCTTGCGGCACTGCGCCTGCCTGCAGCGATTCGCGGAACCTGGTCACGATGAACAGTGCGTAGTCGACCCCGACCCCGAGTCCGATGAGGGCGGCGATGATCGGGGCGAACGACGGCGCGGGGAACAGGTGGCCGAGCAGCTCGATCAGCGACAGCCCGGCGCCGATGCCGAGGATCGCTGTAATGATTGGCAGGCCCATCGCCAGCAGCGAGCCGAAGGCGATCAGCAGCACGATCGCGGCGGCGGCCACGCCGATGCCCTGTGACGGGCCGCTGTACGGTGTCTCGGCGGTATCGATGAGGTCGCCGCCCAGGCTGAAGGTTACTCCGTGGCCCGAGGCCGCCCGTGCATCGCTCATCAGGGCCCGGGTCTCGCTGCTGGCGATCTTCGCCGAGGCGAGGCTGAATTGGATGGTGGCGAAGGCGATGTGGCCGTCGCGGGAGATCTGGCCGGGTGCCAGGTAGGGGTTGCTGACGGAGGTGACGTGCGGCGCCCGCTGGAAGGGGATGAGCGCGCTGGTGACACGGGCCCGCACGGCCGGGGACTCGATGCCGTCCGAGGAGCGGATGGCAAGGGTAAGGGTGTCGCCCGCGGAGCGGGGGAAGTGCTGGCTGAGCAGGGTCTGGCCGGGGTCACTGCCGGTGAAGTTGTTGTCTGCCGGGGCGCCGAACCTGGTTCCCAGGGTGGTCAGGCAGGCCACCCCGAGGATCCAGATGAGCAGGGTCAGCCGTCGGTGCGTGTAGCAGGCGCGGCCGGCCCGGCCGAGCATGCCGTCGCCGCGGCTGGGGGTCGTTGGTGCGGATGAGTGCGGCATTCTCTTCTCCTCCGAGCCCGCGGTGTGTCCGCGGCTCTCGATAGTCGTCACGCCGGCGGGGGCGCAGTCCTGGGCGGGGCTTGCGCCTGCACGGGGTCAGTGGGTCGAGGCGTCCCAGCGCGGGGTGCGGGCGTAGCCGGGAGCCCACACGGCCCGGTAGAGGAGCCGCGCGGGCGGGGGCAGCAGGCCGAGAGCCCGCTTGCGGGTGGCCGGCGGCGCGTCGTCGAGCATCCAGGGGAAAACTCAGCGGCTCCGCGCAGGCCCTGGGTCTTCCTCATCTCCTGCGCCAACGCGACCCATCCCGCTGGCCCCAGGAACGTCTCGACCAGCGGCAGCGCCTGGTCCTCTTCGTGGTCCATGTGGGCGTCCAGCGCCGCCGCCAGCCCATCGGCGGTCTCCGCCAGGCCCGCTTGGCCGGCGGCGGCGAGGCAGGAGTCCACCGCGGCGAGCAGCGGGTCGATGCGGGCATGCTCGGCTTCCATCGCGTCGAGCACGGCCACTTGGCCGGCCATGGTGACTTTCGCCCGTAGCGCCGGCCAGACCGACACGTCCTCAGCGGTGTGATGAATGTGCAACTGCTCCTTGAAGGTCTCCCAGCCGGCCCGCACCGAGGGCTCTGCGGCGCGGCCGGCGTCGACTGCGGCGGCCAGGCGCCGCAGGTCTCGGTGGAAAGCGTCGTGCGCGACGTACATCAGCGTGAAGTCGACCTCGCCGTCGAGGCGATGCCGGCTGCCGTTGCCAGTCGTGGTCACCGGAAGCTCCCTGTCATCGGTTCAGCGGTCATGGCGTCATGAGTCAGGCCGGTGGCGGTCACCTGGCGGCCTTGAGTATCCGGGCGACGGTCTCGGGCTGGTCCCGGCCACCGCGGCGGCGTCGGGCGCCCTCGCCGCGGGTGACGGTCAGGCCAGCCGCCGGGTGCAGCGCCTGCGGGTTGCGGGCGACGGCGTGCACGGACTGCCCGCCATCCACTGCCCAGGTCAGCACGTGGCAGCCGGTGCCTCCGGTGGCGCCCGGCATCGCGTGTGGCATGTCAGTTCTCTTCCGCCGCGGTACCGGGAGCGGCCGGAGGCGTTGCAGTCTGCGGCTGGATTCTCGGGACCGCGAAGAGGATCACCAGGTAGCACAGCAGCGCCGCGCCGGTTAGGACCGCCATCGCCATCGATGCGCCGGCCTTGCCGTTGCCGACGAAGCTCGCGCCGCTGGCCGATGCGCCGGCCAGGCACAGCAATGCGATGCCGGCGGCGATGGCGGCCAGCCGGAGCCTTGCCCTGATGGCACGCGCCAGCACGGCCAGCGCGGCCACGACCAGCAGCAGCCCGATCACCGCGTGGAGGGCCAGCGCCGCCGGGCCGTGCATGATCGCGCGGCCGATGGCCTGCCCGATGCCCGAGCCGCGGTCGGCGGCCGGGACGGTGACGTACAGGTTCACGCCCATGCCGAGCAGGTACTCCAGGGTCAGCGCGGCCGCGGCGGCGAGCGCCTGCCGCCGCATGCCGCTCACCGCACGGCCGGGCTGCTGCGGCCGGCCCGTTCCGCCCCGGCGTGCCGTCAGCGTCTCAGACATTGACGACCCCGTCGCTGGCTGAAAGGAGATCCCCGGCCGGCCCGGCTTCCCGGCCAGGGGCGTTTGCCTCATAACGCCGGGCGGCCATCGTGATGCCCATGGCAGCAACCCAGAGCAGCAGGAGCGGGCCTGCGATGAAGGCGATCCAGGCCAGAGCGTTCGTCAGCGAGAGGTATGCATAGCCGGATGCGACCAGCGCCGCGGCGAGCGAGACACTGACCGCCCGCAGCCAGCGGGGTAGCGCGACGGGGAGGTTCATGCTTGTGCCGATGAGCAAGGCCACGCCTGCCAGCGCCAGCATCTTGACGCCGTCGAGCCTGTTGAAAACGTCGAACAGCGCGCCGGAGCGAGTGACCTTGTGGCCGGTCGCTGCCGCGGTGAGGAACAGTCCGACCACGCACTGCGCGACCGACACGCTCACGGCCGCGGCGCCAAGCGCGACCGCACCGGTCCGGGCGGCGGTCCGCCCGCGGCTAGCGGAGAGCAGAGCGGCGGCGAGGACCGCTCCGAGCAGCAAGCCAGCCAGTCCCTCCACCAGCAGGTACTGGACCGTAGCCTCGGCAGGATGGGAACGGTGGCTCGCCGCCACCTGAGAAGCTGTCGCGTTGAGGGCCAGGTTCACCGGCCAGGCGGCGAGCCCGGCAGCCCAGGCTGCGACATAGGCGATTCCGAAGGCACCCGGAAGGTAGCGGCGCCAGTTGGAACCGCCTGGCGTGCGCTCGGCAAGCGAAGCCCGGCTCGCCGCTGCAGTTGCTGCCGCTGCTTCGGTTCGCGCCGATGGAACGGGTGCGCTGGTCATGGTGGCCGCCGATCTGGAAGTCAGGGGTGCGCCTTTGGCAACTTCATGCAACACTCTGTTGCAGTAGGATGACACGTCAGGGGCTGTAATTGCAACTCGATGATGCGATAAGATTCTTGTGATGACCGCGCCAGGAACCGTGCGACCGGGCGGCCGCACGGCCAGAACCGCCGAGGCGGTCTTCGCCGCCGCTGTAGGGGAACTGTCCGAACGCGACTACTCCGACATCAGCATCGAGTCGATCGCGGCGCGCGCCGGCGTGCACAAGACGACCGTCTACCGCCGATGGGGCAGCAAGGCAGAACTCATCAGGCAGCTGCTCATCGGCAGCGCAGCCGAGCGCATTCAGCTGCCGGATAGCGGCAGCATCGACACCGATACGCGCGCGCTGGCACGTGCAGTCCAGGCGATTCTGTCCTTGCCGGAAGGGGCGGCGATCACCAGAGCGCTGATAGCGGGCGGTCTGTCCTCGCCTGAGATCGCCGAGGTCATGGACCAGTTCTGGGCCGCGCGGCTCGAGGCGATCAGCGTGATCGTGCACCGGGCCATCGGCCGGGGACAGCTGCCCGCCGGCACCGACGCAGCCGCGCTCATGCACGCACTGGCGGCGCCCCTCTACTACCAGCTACTAGTCAACCGCGCGCCGGTCACCGAGCGTGACGCGGAGCTCAGCGCCGCCGCCACCCTCGCTGCCGCCGCGGCGGGCGTATTCGTACTCACACGTAGCCCGGCACAGTCTGGCCTGGATGTACCGCCGTGATCGGCGCCCGTGCTGCCTAGGTAACCACCTACGCCGCCGCCGCAAGTCCACGACGGACTCTGATCGGTCGAGCAGGCTCTCCTCGAACTTGGCAAGCAGATTAGGTTGCTCTCGAGCCACCATCGCTCCCGTCCGCCGCCGCCCGGCGCTGCCGATCACGAATACGCAGGGCAGATGACCGCTTGCGGGAGAGGCCGCAAAGCCGCTGGTCCACGATTGCGACTAATCCGAAAATCGGTGAGTTAGGGGCGCGCGGCAGCGCCCGGCGGAGCCGGGCTGGTTTGCGCGGCTGCCGTTTCAGGCGGCGGGTTGGAGGGTGACTTTGTAGCCGAGGGCTTCGATCTGGCGGACGTGGGCCCGGATGCGGCGCTGGGGGTTGATCCGGGTGTCGTAGAAGTCCGGGCCGAGGTCGGCGTATTCGGTGGCGGGGTCGGATAGCAGGTGCCAGGTGATGACCAGGATCGAGCGTCCGACGGCGACCATGGCTTTCTGCGGGCCGCGGCGGCGGGCGATCCGCCGGTACCGTTCGCCGAGGAAGGTGTCGGTTCGGGCGGCGCCGATGGCGGCCTCGCCCAGGACGCGGGCCAGGTACCGGTTGCCGTGGCCGGTGGTGCCTTTGCCTTTCTTCTTCCCGGCCGATTCCTTGACGCCGGGCGCGAACCTGGCCCACGAGGCCAGGTGCCCGGCGGTGGGGAACCGGCTCATGTCGGTGCCGATCTCGGCGATGATGACCGCGGCAGCGACATGGCCGATGCCGGGGATCTCATCCAGCCGCGCCACCACGCCGGCGAAAGGGGCGATCATCTCCTCGATCCGGCCGTCGAGCTCGGCGATATCGGCGTCCAGGCCATCGACCCAGGTCACCATCTTGGCGAGCAGGAACGCGTGATGCTCGGTGAAATGGCCGGTGAACGCCTCTTCCAGCGCGCTGATCTTGGCCCGCATCCGGGTGCGGGCCAGCTGCGCCAGGACCGTGGGGTCGCGTTCGCCTGCGATCAGCGCGGCCAGCATCGCCCGGCCCGAGACACCGAAGATGTCGCTGGCCACCACCGACAGCTTGATGCCGGCGTCTTCCAGCAGCTTCTCGGCCCGCTGCTTCTCCGCGGTCCGGGCCGTGACCAGGTCGATCCGGTACCGGGTGACATCCCGCAGCCGCCGGATCGGCGGCGGCGGCACGAAACTGGGCCGGATCATCTGCCGCTCGGCGACCTTGCACAGCCACACCGCATCCAGCCGGTCGGTCTTCAGACGGCCCGGCAGGTGCTTCACGTCACGGGCGCTGGCCAGCCAGGTGTCGAACCCGTGCGCCTCCAGCACCCAGAACACCGGCTTCCAGTAATCGGAGGTCGCTTCCATCACCACCCGGCTCACCCGCAGCTCGGCCAGCCGGGCCGCTAACGCCAGCAGCGACCGGGTCATCGTCGGCCAGGTCGTCACCTCCTGCAGCCGCCGGCCAGCCCGGCCCTCACCAGGGACCCGGGCGCAGCACGTCACCTCGGCCTTGCCGATATCCAGCGCCGCGACCCGCTCGATGATCTCCTCACGCTCCTGCGTATCCTGCAGCACCCGCCACCACCTCCCGCGCATCCCGGCCAGGGGCGGCTGCCCGCAGGAACCGCACAGGGGACTGCAGAATCTAATCCGCGTGCTCAAGGCAACAATGAAGGTCCCAGCGCGGCGGCTCCCGGCACCCAGCTAATAGACGGCCTCCAGCGACCATAGACGCCCGGCATCGGCGGGCAGCCACCCCGATTTTCACCCCGGAACGGGCGTCCCGCCAGGCACATCAGAAGCTAATAGTCCTTTAATTCAGGTGTCGGCAACTCCATGCTCGGCGGGTCTAGCCCTTTACGTGCGGGTCCACGCTGTGGTCACCGTGGGTGACCACTCGCGCGGGTGCTGCTCGCTCGCCAGGTTGCGCCAGGCGCTGACTCAGCGCGCTATCCCACCACGGGTTCCGGCGATCGGGCTGTGTGCAGATCAGGCTCGTCAGTCGTGCTATTCCAGGCCGAGCCTCGCCTGTAGCCAGTCCGCCTGGGCAGGTCAGCCGGGCTCGCCGCGCAGCTTGCGCCGCGCCACGTTCTTCAGGCCAGGGCCGGCGCAGTCCGCGGCTAGCCGGTCCCATGCCGCCCGGTTGCCGAGCACAGATCAGCGGCCTCTGTTACGACTGCCAGCGTCGGCGCCCCGGTGCCAGCGCGTCAACCACGCTGACGCGCCCCCATCGCGTTGACCGGAGCGCGCGGCGCCGGGTCTAATGCCCAGCATGCAATCAGGGCTAGCTGACGGAGCAGGGACACGAGATGAATGAGGACGACATCGGCTTGCGCAATCTGACCTACGCGCGCTTCGTGGAGCTGGGACGCGCGCCGACGGCGGACGAGATCAGTGCCGCAAGCAGCCGGGACCGAGCCGACGTCATTTCTGGCTGGGAACGGCTCCATGCTGAGCATGCCCTCGTGCTCAACCGGGTGACCGGCGACATCACGATGGCCAATCCGTTCTCCGGTGTCCCGACCGCCTACCGGGTCCAGGCTGCTGGACGGTGGTGGTACGCCAATTGCGCGTGGGACGCGTTCGGCATCTGCGCCACCCTGCACGAAGACGGGCGGATCGAGGCATCGTGCCCGGACTGCGGCCAGGCGCTGCGGATTATCGTGCGGGATCAGTGTCCCGATGATCAAAACCTGTTGTTCCACTGTCTCGTCCCGGCGGCCCGCTGGTGGGACGACATCGTCTTCACTTGAAGCACCATGAATCTCTTCCGGTCGGAAGAGCACATCCAGCGCTGGCTAGCCGGTCGCGAGTCTGGCGCCACCATCCCCGTGGAGAAGCTGAGCGAGCTGGCCCACGCCTGGTGGGACGACCGCCTGTCCCCTGACTGGCGGCCGCATACCCGAGCCCAAAACCAAGCGATCCTCGACCGGCTTGGGCTCACCGCAAACTTCTGGCGACTACCTAACCCCTGACGGCCCAAGCCGTGCTGGCGAGTTTCGGTGCGCCGGCGTGAGCAGCCACCCGACTCGCCACCTCACGAGGCCGCGCCGAACGCCGACTCGGGAGCGTCCGACCGTCTGTGTAAGTGATCGTGGCGGTCATGGGGTTGGGATTCGTCCTTCGAAGTAGATCGTGAACGCCTGGAGTGCCTGTTTCCACCCGGAGCTCCGGATCCCGGTGTTCGGGCTGCAGTAGTCCTGCAGGTTGCGGACCGCCAGGTAGAGCACTTGGTGAGCTGGCGGTGGATTCAACCGGTCAACGCAACACCTTGCCTGAGAGGTGAGGTGCATGATCTTGGGGCGTCCAGCGATTCGGGTGGAGGTTCAGCGGCAGTACTGGTCGCTGATCCGGGCGGGCGAGGTCCCTGGCGATGCAGCGGACGCCGTGGGCGTGTCGAGAACCGTTGCGTGGCGATGGTTCCGAAAATGCTGGCGGGGTGATGCCGCCGCTTGTACCAGCTCCTGCCGCTGGGTCGTTGCCGTTCAGGCTGACTTTCGCCGAACGTGAGGAGATCGCCTGCCGGAGGGCCGCTGGGCACGGGGTCCGGGTGATCGCCCGTGCACTGGGCCGCCCGCCGTCGACGGTCAGCCGGGAGCTGTGCCGGGGGACGGTGCGCCGCAAGAGCGGGTACCGGGCGACCGTCGCCCAGGCGGCTGCCGACGCGCGGGCCCGGCGGCCGAAGGTCGCGGTGCACCGCGATGGTCGGCCACGTCACCCGCCGCAGCCGCGTATCCGCCAGCTCCTCCACCGAGGTCTACGCCAAGGTCGGCGCAGGGTGCCTGGCGCGCAGCTGATGTCGCCCGTGCGGTCGCGCGCGAGTTCCGCCGTGACGCCGATGGCCGCGCAGGCTCCCGGCACGCGGGGAACTCGCGCCTGCCCAACAGCACGCGCCGATGGCGGCCCCAGGTCGCGCATGCGCACGAACACGCGCGGCGTCGCGCAGTGCGGACCTGGTGCACTGCATCGGCCAGAGCCTGATGGTCTCGGCGCGAGGAGTTGCGTCCGTCGCATCGGGCGGCAGCGCGCAGATGGCCGGTGAAGGGATACCTGCGGCTGTTCACGCACGGGCAAACTTTCCTGCGTCGGCTGACTAGTGAGGGCACTGCGGAAGATTATCGAGCTGTCGCTGCGTCCTCAACGTTCGAGCTGGCGATTCGCCCAGGACGCGACGGAAGGTTCGCCTGCTGGCGATGCGTTGTCCGAGGCAGATTCCGGTGAAGACGAGGGCCAGCCCGCAGATTTGCTGGATGGTTAGCGCTTCACCGGCGATCGCCGTGCCGAGGAGCACTCCGGTCGCTGGGTTCAGCAGCCCGATGAGCCCGACTGTTGCGGCGGGCAGGTGTCGCAGGCCGGCGAACCATGCGGCGAAGGCCAGAGCCGTCGCGATAGTCGTGATGTAGCCGAATCCGAGGATCGCCGCCAGGTCGACGGCCGGCGGCGCTCCTTCGAGGGCGGCGGCGAGGGGCAGCAGGATGAGCCCTCCGGCGATCAGCTGCCACGCGGTCGAGGCCAGCACGTCGACATCCGTGCTCCATCTTTTGGCCAGGACGTATCCCAGGGAAGACATCGACATCGCCGCCAGGGATGCGAGGACTCCTATCGGATCGACTGACGCTGCTCCGGTGAACAGCATGAGGCACACGCCCGCGATTCCGATGCCGGCCCCGGCAAGATGCAGCGCGCGCGGACGCTCGGCGAGCAGCGCCCATGCGAGCAGCATGATCGCCAACGGTGAGGTCGCCATGAGGGTCGAGGCAACATTTGTCGGCAGCAGATGGGCCGCAAGGTAGATCAGGACGAAGAATGCGGCCACGTTGAGCGTGCCCAGTACCAGTGACTTCCACCACCACGATCCGCGGGGACGTTTCCTGCACACGGCCAGAAGCAGGAGCCCCGCGGGTAAGGCCCGGATGGCGGACCCGTACAGCGGGATGTCGGCGGGAAGGTAGTGGCGCGTGACGAAGTAGTTCGCTCCCCAGGCCACGGGTGCGATCGCCGTGACCAGCGCCCAGCGAAAAGTAGCTTCCATGGAAACTACAGTAGCCTCCCGTGAAAGCTATGAATAGCTTCCACGGAAGCTATTATGGAGTTGTGAACGAATCTCTGGACCATGTCGCCCGCATCCAGCGAGAGTGGGAGCGGGAGCGCCCGGACGTGGATGTGCGTCCGCAAGGAGTGATCGGGCGGCTTCACCGCATGGCCAAGCTGCTCACCGAGCAACTGTGCCTGGTCTACCAGCGCTACGGACTCAGCGAGGGAGAATTCGACGTCCTGGCAACGCTCCGGCGTGCCGGAGAGCCGTTTGAACGTGCCCCCGGTGAGCTCGCAGCGTTCACGATGGTCACCACGGGCGCGATGACCAAGCGCATCGACAGGCTGGAACGCGACGGGCTTGTAACGCGGCGGTGCTCGCAAAGCGACGGCCGCGGCCGGGTGGTCGCGCTGACCACCGCTGGCCGGCGGCTCATCGATCAGGCGTTCACGGAGCACATGCGCAACGAGCGCCGCCTCCTTGACCAGTTGACATCTGTGGAGGCCGCTCGGCTCGAATCGCTTCTCACCGCATGGCTGGCCCGCTTCGAGACACCGCCGCACTCGCCCCCGGAGTCGCAGAGCGTTCACGTTCCGTAGCCCGCCAGACCGTCCGGGTGTAAGAACGGGCGCGCAGCTACTGGACGAGACATCGATGATGTCGACCGAGGACACTGCGACATCACCGCGTTCGCCGCAGCGAACGGCCACAAGGTCCTGGGTGCCGGGGACCAGGAGCAGCTGGCGGCTGAGAACGGCGGCGGCGGCGGGATGATGCTACTCGCGGGCAGGCTCGGCTACGTCCAGCTCGCCGAGGCCGCGCGGTTCGCGCACGAATGGGAACGGGACACGTCGCTCGGCCTGCGCCGCGGAGAAGCGGATGCCCTCGAAGCGCATCGTCGGCACGGCAGGGTACCGGCGATGGGCAGACCGGGCGCTCGACCAGGCCCGGATGGCGTATCTGGGTTCCTACCTGTAGCACCCAATGGATACAGCCTCAATGAGTCTCACCTCCTCGCGTGTCACGGACTCCCGCCAGCGCACCAATACCGACGCCAGCGGCATGAGGATCGCGCCCGATCGGCGGCTCCGCACGTGGCGGTTCACCGAGCGTCCGATGATCAAGGTTCTGCCATCCCAGGGTCCGGCTGGCGCGAATATTTTTGCGCGACCGCGTTTGCGTCCGCTTGCTCCTATGCCAAGCCGCTGCGCTGAGCACGTTGCTGGTTGCCGGTGTTGCTTGGCGGGCATCGGTCAGCAGGGCGTGGTAGACGACGTCGGAGAGCCGCCGTTTGAGAGCCCGGAGCGATTCGGTTTTGGTGTCGCCGTCGGCGCGTCGGCGTTCCAGGTATGCGCGTGCTGCGGGGTGGTCGTGCGCCTGGGTGATGGCGATGCGGTGGATGGCGGCGTTGAGCTGCCGGTTCCCGATCCGGCTGAGCCGGTGCCGTGGGCTGCCGGACCAGACCGGCAGTGGCGCGGTGCCGTTGTGGCGGGCGTAGGCGTGCCGTGACCGGAATCTGCGGGCGTCGGCTGTCTCGCCGACGATCTTCGCGGCGGTGAGTGCTGCGCAGCCGCAGATGTCCAGCAGGGCGGGTGCGAGGTCCGTGACCAGCTCGGTGATCTCCTTGTCCAGCTGACTCCGATGCCACCGAGTATGTGGAGCACACCGCCGGCACGACCAGCCAGAAGCTTTTGAGTACCACGACCTGCATGTTCGAGGTCACGGTGCACCGCACCTTCAACGTCGTCGGCGACAAGAGCACCGGCACATTCAAGGGGGCGACCGGGAGCGGCGCTGTCACCCTCGTGATGACCGCCGACCTGCCGAAGCTGACCAACGGCACATGCGACGAGAGCACCGCACCCGGTTCCTGCTACGGCGCAGCTGACGCTTGCGGCGAAAGGCCCGATAACCATTACTGCCACCTGACACACGACACAGGCCCGGCATGCGCTCCGCACCCTGCCTTCTGCGCAGGTCTGCGTCAGCAAAGATCGGACCGGCCGGCCGCGGTTCGGCTACTCGGCCCTTGGGCTCTTCCCAATCGTCCTGGCGGCCGAGGGCCGTGACCTCCAGGTGCGCGCAGATGGCGAGGTGGACTGTTTCGCCGCCGCCGGCCGTACGTCGAGTACGTGCCAAACACGGTGTCCCCGGCCGATGACTGCCCTCGCAGCGCTCCGGAAGGCTGGCGGCGTGGCTGCGACCGGCCTAGGCGATGAGGGGCGACGTTGATGCCCGCCACCCGCGCTACTTGCAGGCCGCCGCATGGCGGACCGCGTCGAGCTCGGTCCGCAGATCAGCGGTCAGTCGCTCGCCGAGTCTCGCCAGCGACTCTTCAAGCCGCCGCGCCTGCTCCTGGCGCCAGGCTTCGGCGGCCGCGACCGCGAGCTAGCCCAGGCGTGCGCGTCCGTTCCGCTCGATTTGTGCAGGCTGCACCGCAGGTCGCCGTCGAGCAGGTCATGCATGTCGGCGGCCACACGGGCCGCTGCCTCCCATGCCGCATTGTCCGCCGCGTCGTTCAGGTCGGCCAGCATCCGGGCCGATTCGGCCGCTGCCGGGTCCGCGGCGTCCTGCCGCCACCGCGTCGAGCCGGGCGCTGAAGGGACGTAATCGTCGACGCGGAGCTCGGCGTTCTGCTGCGCCATACGTCGTATACCGGCAGCCGCCCGGCAGCGCGCAGCGAGCTCAGGAACCTGGCGCCGTCCGGCGGCAGTGCCAGCAGCGACAGTCCGGACGGGTTCAGCGCTGACGCAGCGGCGGGGCTGCGCGTCGTGGCCAACTCTGACGGCATCTTCAGAGACCGGGACCTACCAGCCCCGGTCAAGGCAGCGGGGACTGCTGCCGCCTTGGCTGCCGGCGGCACGATCGCCCACGCTGTCGCGGTCACCGGCTGGCTGGAGAAGCACCGCGCCCGGCGCAGCACCGGCACGCACGAGTAAGCCTGCCGCGGTGTCGCGCTGCGGGCCCCAGCCCAGGTGGCTGGATCACCCGACAGCACAATGGCCGGGCTGATAGCGATGTCGGCGTCGCATTATGCCTGCAGGACCGCGGCGGGTCCTCGGTCCGACGTCGACGACGAGGTCGGCGCCGAGGCCCTTCAAACTCCCGGGATGTCTAACAGGCATCGAGCGTCCTCGCCGTTGTCGTGCGTGAGGACGGTCGCTGAGCCCGACAGGTAAGCATTTTACGGCTCCCTGGCTGCTGGAGTCCTGCAGTTAGATCGTGCCCCTGCCGGCTGGTGAGGGCTCCGCTGACGGCCCGCGCCTGTCGCCATGCTCTCGCGCGGTGCACGGTCGTGCACGCCACGCCTGCGCCGCAATAAAATGGCGGAGAACGCGATATTCGGCGTTATTGAGCGCATAGCAAGAGCCTTATCAGCGTCTCCAGCAAGCAGCAAATAGCCGGCTCTTGTTTAGGTCCGCAGGGCAGTCCGCCGGTAACTCATTTGGTAACCAGTCAGCGGCGGGCAGCCGGGCAACGCCCCTGACCTGCCGAAATCAAGGAGAAGGATCTTGACCTCTTGCTGGCCCCGCAAGGACTGTCTTCCGGATCCGGTACCAGCTCTGACCTGCGGGAACAGGAGGGCAAGAGGAATCAGAATCCTGGCTGGGGAGGCAATTCGGGGGCCGGTACTGCGATCGAGATATGGCTCTGACCTGCGGAAATGTCACGGAGTGGAGCTACGGGGATTCGAACCCCGGACCTCTTGCATGCCATGCAAGCGCTCTACCAGCTGAGCTATAGCCCCTTGGGACGCGCGGCCTTCCGGCCGCGGCGCCACGCCAGTGTACAAGAAACCGGCTAGTCCACGCCGTCGGCATCCCCAGCGCCATCAGGGTCCGGAAGAATGCCGACATTGTGCTCCAGAAGCCGCCATCTGGTGCCCCGTCGAGTGAGCACCGACCAGCGGCAGTTCCCGAACGGCCCGAGCACCCGCGGCACCCACGGAATCTGCAGCACGCTCGCGACCGCCATGCCAAGCGCCGCCCCGTGGGACACGACGACGGCCGTGCTGCCGCCTGGCATGCTGTCCGCGATCCGCTCCAGCGCCGCCGTCGCGCGGTCCGCCACGGCCTTGGCGGACTCCCCGTCCGGCGGCGTCCACGTCGCCCGCTCGGCGGGGAACCTCTCCCGGATCTCGGCCTCGGTCAGGCCTTCCCATGAACCGCCCGAGCGCTCCCGAAGGTCCTTGTCCAGCTGCACGGTCAGCCCCGTCAGCCGCGCCAGCGCGTCGGCCGTCACCGAGGCCCGGCTCAGGTCGGAGGAGAAGATCGCCGATGGCCGCAGCGCCGCCAGGTACGGAGCAGCCTCGGCAGCCTGGCGGAGGCCGACGTCGTTGAGCGGGACATCGCTCTGCCCCTGGAACCGGCGCTCCACGTTGTAGGTGGTCTGGCCGTGCCGCCACACGACGAGGGTGACAATTTCGTGGTCCTCGCCGCCGGGCCACCAGCTGGGCGCGACAGCATCCTCTGCTGCGGCCAAGCTAGCCCCGACCGCCCGGGCTAGCCCCGCCCTGCCCACCTGTGCCAGCCGCGCCGACCGGCTCGGGCAGCGGGATCAGCGGGCAGTCCTTCCACAGCCGCTCCAGCGAGTAATACACCCGCTCCTCGGCGTGCTGGACGTGGATCACGATGTCGATGTAGTCGAGCAGGACCCAGCGGCCCTCCCGCTCCCCCTCGCGGCGCGCGGGCTTGGCCCCGGCCTTCCGCAATCGCTCCTCGATCTCGTCCACGATCGCGTGGACCTGGCGATCGTTGGCGGCCGAGCAAAGCAGGAAGGCGTCAGTGATCACGAGCTGCTCGCTGACGTCGTACGCAATGATGTCGGAGGCGAGCTTGTCAGCCGCGGCTGCGGCCGCGATCTCCACGAGCTCGACGGCCCTGTCGGTGGCAGTCACGTGTGCTGGCAGTCCTCCTCGGCTCGCCCGTCTCTCAGGCTACGACCAGGGTATCTGCCGTCACCGACAATGCGCGTGACCGCGGCGCGATAATCGTGCCTTTTAACCCCATAAGGTCTGGAACGGGGCCGCCAGAATCTCCGCCCGTCGCCGAACCGGGCCGCCCGTCCCGGTCACCCTGCCCGGCGGCCCGCTAGCCAGCAGGAGACCGCCCACGACACCCCCGCCAGCGCGAACGCCGCCATCAGCGGCAGTCCCGCTGGCCAGGCCGCGGCCTGGATGGTCGCCCCGTTACCGCGCAAGGCGGCACTGGCCGGGGAAACGCCCGAGACCAGCGCGACCACCACGGCGGCGCAGGTGGCGAGCAGGGCCGCCGCCGGGTGCCGGACCAGCGGCGGGTTGAACAGCGTCCCGACCGCCGAGCCAACCAGCGCACAGACCAGCGCCTTGCCGAGCCCGGCGGCGAGCGGGGCCAGCAGCGCGGTCTTGTGCCCGCTGGTCACCAGCTCGTACCCGGCTCCGGCCAGTCCCAGCACAGCCCCGGCCGCGAACGCCGTCGTCAGCGCCGCCAGCTGCGCCCTGGCTGGCCCGCAGGCCACCGACACGCAAGCGCGCGCCGCGGCTGGCTCGGCAGTGAGCATCGACCTGGTCAGCAGCGCCACGACGGGCACCAGGATGGCCGCGCTCCAGTCCAGGCCGTCGGGCAGCGCTTGTTTGCCCGAGCCGGCCCCGCCGACGGAGATCAGCAGCCCGTAGATGATGAGCGGGAAGATCCACCGATGTGACCGGAACAGCAGCGCCGACTGGTAGCGCAAGAGCGCGATCACGGCGCCGCCTCCGGCGCAGTGCTGCCAGCAGCCTCCGGCGCAGCGCGACCAGCTTCCGGCGCGGCATGCACGGCGCGGACATGCAGACCGTCCCAGCTCAGCAAGTGCCGAAGCACGCTGTCGGACTGTGCGGCGACAACGGCTACCTGCATCGGTCCGATGACATAACCCGGCGCCTCGCCTGCCGCTGCACCCGGGTGCACCGAGAGCACGCCAGCCAGGCCATTGAGCTGCGCCAGCGACCCCGCCTCGAGGCCGGTTACGTCGATGATGACGGCGCCGTTCCGGTCCGGCAATGTGGTCGTCTCGCGCGCCGGCGCTCCGCTCGCCACCGTCACGGTGCCGCCCGCCAGGCGCCAGCGCTCATCGACCCGGCCGGCCAGCCGCGCGGCGTCGTGATCAACGAACAGCACGCATGCGCCCGCCGCCAGCCGCTCCGCCACGGCCGCGTCAAGCGCCCCGCGCGCGGCCTGGTCCAGGCCGGTCCACGCTTCATCTAGGACGAGCAGACCGGGGCTGGCCAAGAGCGCCTGGGCGATCGCTACCTTCTGGCACATCCCCTTCGACAGGGTGCGCATCGGCGAACCGGCGTACTCGGTCGCACCGAGGCGCTCCAGCCACTCTGCGACCGCCGCCGCGGCCGCTGACCCGGTCAGGCCGTGGATCCGGCTCATGTGTCCGAGGTACTCGCGGGCGGAGAAGGCCAGTCCGCCAGGAAAGCGCTCCGGTACGTAGCCGGTGCGCGGCCGTCCGGTGACCCGGCCAGCCGACGCCGTCGATGCGCCCGCCAGCACGCGCAGCAGGGTGGACTTGCCGGAGCCGTTCACACCCTCGAGACGGATCAGCCGTCCGGCGGTCACGTCCTGACTGACGTCGCGCACGACCCATGGCTGGCGCAGCCCATAGCGCTTGCCGACCGCCTCCAGCCGCATACTGCGCAGCCTAGTGTCGGTAGACCCTAATCTCGGTAGAGCTGCCGTTTCGAGATGTACTGCACGATGCCGTCCGGGACGAGGTACCAGATGGGCTGGCCAGCCCGGACCCGGGCCCGGCACTCGGTGGAAGAGATCGCGAGCGCCGGGATTTCAACCAGGCTGATCCGGTCTGATGGCAGGTTCGTGATCGTGAGCTGATGACCCGGCCTGGTGCACCCGACGAACTGCGCCATCGTGAACAGCTCGTCGGCGTCCCGCCATGAGATCATCTTGGCCAGCGCGTCCGCACCGGTGATGAAGTAGAACTCCGCGTCCGGGCCGCGCTGCGCGCGCAGGTCGCGCAGCGTGTCGATGGTGTAGGTCTCCCCCGGCCTGTCGATGTCGACTCGGCTCACCGAGAAGCGCGGGTTCGACGCGGTCGCGATGACCGTCATCAGGTAGCGGTCCTCGGGCGGCGAGACCTTGCGGCCATTCTTCTGCCAGGGCTGACCGGTGGGCACGAAGATGACCTCGTCAAGGCTGAAGAAGTGGCCGACTTCGCTCGCGGCGACCAGGTGCCCGTGATGGATCGGGTCGAACGTACCGCCCATGACGCCGATCCGCTGGCCAGCTTCAGTCATGGCTGTGGGACCCATCTTCCTGTCCGGCTGTGGACTAACCAATCACGTAGTGCGAGTAGCGCACGGGCTTGTGTGGAGCCGTGCCCTGCGTCACCTGGCCGTTGTCGATTACGGCCAGGACTTCCCAGGTGCCACCGGGATATAGGTTCTTGGCGTTGTGCGACTCGAATGTCGTGCCCGGCTGCCAGGACTTGTCGAGCCGCCCGTTGCTGGTGAAGATGCGGACGGCCGGAGACCGGTCGGCGCGGCGGATCGCGATGACGCCGGACTTGACATCCTTGACCTCGGCCTTGCCGCGCTGCGGGGTGACGGGGAGGCCCTTCGGCTCTGCGGTCGGCCTCGGGGTGCGGCCTGCGCGAGCGATGGCAGCGGCGACAGTAGCAGCAATCATGAGCTTCCTTCTGAGCGTGGGTGCATGGAACCACAGATGATCAGGCGTTCCAGGACTACATGCGTCTGTGCAGGTATACACCCGGTATCAGACGGGATACGTGATCCCGGTGAGTTGCTCGGACTCCACCCATAGCCGCCGCTGGTCCTGTCTGCTGTGCGAGCGGCCGCTGGAGGTCACCACGAGCGGGTAACCGGTGAGCTGCATGAACCCGTCGGGGCCGTAGTAGGTGCCGCCGATAGCGTTCGGATCCGTCGCCGCCCGCAGCGTCGGGAGCGCGCCCATCTTGGCGTCCTGGACCAGCCACGAGTTGACTGGCGCGAACCGCGGACTCAGCGCCGCGCTGGACATCGCAGACATGTGCCGGGTCAGCTCGGTGTGCGCGGTACCTGGATGGGCGGCCAGGGCGATGGTCTGCTTCTCGGCGACCGAGAGCCGGCGCTGAAGTTCGTAGGTGAACAGCAGGTTGGCCAGCTTCGACCGACCGTAGGCCGTGTACTTGTTGTAATGCCGGGCGGACTGGAGATCGGCGAAGTTCATCCGGCCGGTGCGGTGCCCGTTGCTGCTCAGGGTGACCACGCGCGATCCTGGCGTGGCGAGCAGGGACGGCATCAGCAGCCCCGTCAGCGCGAAGTGGCCAAGATGGTTGGTGCCGAACTGAAGCTCGTAGCCATCCTTCGTGAGGGTGTACGGCGGGAACATCACGCCCGCGTTGTTGATGAGCAGGTCCAGCCGCGGAAACCGGGCCGTCAGGTCGGCTCCGGCGGTTCGGATCGACTCGAGCGACGCCAAGTCCACCTCGGCCGTCTGGACTGAGGCATCCGGCTGCTGTTGGCGGATATCGTCGGCGGCCGCCGAGGTGCGGCCCGGGTCCCGCCCGGCCAGCACGACAGTCGCCCCGTGCCCGGCCAGTACTCTCGCTGTCTCCAGGCCGAGGCCCGAGTTCGCCCCGGTGACGAGCACCACCCGGCCGCTCTGGTCACCCACGTCCTGCGCCGTCCAGTGACCGGCCCCGCCCCGCTGCGTCATCATGGCTCCTTCTCCTGCCGCTGCCTGGCTAGCCGCATTGGCGGGTATATACCGGCCATGGTGGACTACTGCCATGGCTGACTACTCGGCAACCTACGCCACCGCTACTCAGGATCAGACTAGAGCCCTGTTTAGCCACGTGATGTGGCTGGTAGCGGCGACCACCGGGGTCTTCGCTCTCGGCGTCTACGCCGGCCGGGACCTGTCAACCGGCTGGTCCATCGCCTGGTTCCTGGCCGGATTCGGCTGCCTGATCGCGATGAACTTCACCCGCCGGTCGTCCTCCGGCGTCGGCAGCGTGGTTCTGCTCATGTGCGTCGGCCTGTTCCTCGGCCTCGGCCTGGGCCCGATGGTGGCGTATTACAGCGCCGCGAGCCCGAAGGTGGTGTGGCAGGCGGCCGGGGCGACGGCCCTGTTCATGCTCGGATTCGGCGCGTACGGGTACGCAACCAGGCGAGATCTGTCGGCCCTCGGCCGGGTCTCGTTCTTCGCCCTGGTCGGGCTGATCGTCTTCGGCATCATCCTGATCTTCGTGCGGATCCCGGCCGGCGACCTTATCTACTCGGTCCTTGGGCTGGTGGTGTTCGCGGGGCTGACCTTGTACGACTTCCAGCGGCTGCGAAGGTCGAAAGGCATGGCCTCGGCGCCGCTCATCGCCGCGTCGATCTTCCTGGACGCGCTGAACGTGTTCCTGTTCTTCTTGCGCATCTTCTCCGGCGGCCGCGATTAACCACCGGCGCGCCTCGCCCTAGCTGAGGCCGGGCATTGGCGGCTCGCCGTCGCGCCAGCGTGCTACCCGCACCGCCTTGCCGACCTCGGTCCGCGGTACCGAGCCGGGCGTCATCAGCCGCACGGCGACCGAGAGGCCGAGCACGTCCTTGAGCCTGGACTCAAGCGCGCCGATGTCGGGCGGCGGACCGGACCACCCCGTTCCCGGCTCACAGATCGCGATGAGACGGTGCTGGGCCGAACGCTCGTCCACCACCAGCAAGTAGTCGGGTGCGAGTGCGTCCTGCCCCAGCAGGACGCGCTCGATCTCGCTCGGGTAGACGTTCACGCCCCGGACCACGAGCATGTCGTCCTTGCGCCCGGTGACCTTGCTCATCTTCACCAGCGTGCGGCCGCAGCGGCAGGTGCCGCGGCGCAGCGAGGCGATGTCGCCGGTCCGGTACCGCAGCAGCGGCAGCGCTTCTTTGGTCATCGTCGTGAACGTCAGTTCGCCGGGCGTGCCGTCGGGCACCGGATCGCCGGTGACCGGGTCGAGCGCCTCGACGTAGAAGTGGTCCTCGTTCACGTGCAGACCGTCGGCTGCGACGATGCACTCGGCCGCGACGCCCGGGCCGATGACCTCGGACAGTCCGTAGATGTCAAGGGCGCGGATCCCGAGCAGGTCCTCGAGACGGACCCGCATCTCCTGCGTCCACGGCTCGGCGCCGAAGATGCCCGCCTTAAGCGACAGCCCTCGCCCGGGCCCGGCGCCCGCGTCAGCCAGCGCCTCGCCGAGCCGGATCGCGTAGGACGGGGTGCACGTGAGGATGTCCGGGCGCAGGTCCGTGATCAGGGTCACCTGCCGGGGCGTCATGCCGCCCGACGCCGGGACCACCGTCGCGCCGAGTTCGATGGCGCCCTGATGGATGCCGAGCCCGCCGGTGAACAGGCCGTACCCGTACGCGTTGTGCACCACGCTGGCCGGCGTCGCACCAGCGGCAGCCAGCGCTCGCGCGCACATCCGGGCCCACAGCCTGAGGTCGGCGCGCGTGTAGGCGACCAGCGTCGGGCGGCCGCCCGTGCCGCTTGAGCCATGCACGGCCACGACGTCCTCGCGCGGCACGGCCAGCAGGCCGAACGGGTAAGCGGCCCACAGGTCGGCCTTTGTCGTCGTCGGCAACCGCGACATCGTGGCCAGGTTCACGTCCGCGCCGGCCGCGACTCCGGCGTCCGTCAGCCGGGTGCCCTGGACTCCGCCGAGGGCGATCAGCCGGTCGACTAGCTCGCGCAGTCGCTCGGTCTGCAGCCCCGCTAGCTGCTCCGCAGGCATCGACTCAGCGTCCGGCTCGAACATGGCCGGAGCTTCACCTGCTGACATGTGGCCAACCTCTCGCGACGGGAGCTTACGATGACAGGTATGACCACTGTGCCTGACCGCTCCCGGATCCGTCTGCCGGGTATTAGCTCTCGTGCTTACGAGCACCCCGCCGACCGGTCAGCGCTCGTCGCGCTCCGCAAGCTGACCGGCTTCGACCTGATCCTGAAGAATCTCGCCGGGCTGTTCAACGACCGATCGCTGCGGCTGATGTTCCTGGCCAGCTCGGTCCGCACCTCGCCGGAACAGTTCCCCAACCTGCACAACGCGATGCTGGACGGCTGCTACATCCTGGACCTGCCGAAGGTGCCGGAGCTGTTCATCTGGCAAAACCCGGCGGTCAACGCGATGACCCTCGGCACCGACAAGCCGTTCATCGTGATCACCACCGGAATGGTCGACCTCTTCGACGAAGAGGAGATCCGCTTCATCATCGGGCACGAGCTCGGGCACGTGCTGTCCGGCCACTCGGTCTACCGGACCATGCTCTTCCACCTGATGAATCTCGCCCAGCGGCTCGCGCTCGTGCCCTTCGCCTGGATGGGGCTGAAGGCCGTGATCTGGGGCCTGGAGGAGTGGTACCGCAAGTCGGAGCTGTCGTGCGACCGCGCGGGCCTGCTGGCCAGCCAGGATGTCGAGGCCGCCAGGCGGGCGCTGATGAAGACCGCCGGCGGCGCGCGACTGGCCGAGCTGAGCCACGACGAGTTCCACCGGCAGGCGCGCGAGTACGACGCCGTGCCGGACGTCCGCGAAGGCTTGCTCAAGCTGCTGCAACTGCAGGGCACGACGCACCCGTTCGCCGTGGTCAGGTTCGCCGAGCTGGACCGGTGGGCCGACGACGGCGAGTACCGCGCGATCCTGGCCGGGAACTACCCGCGCCGCGAGGACGACGCTGAGACCTCGGTGGGCGACGAGTTCCGCGCCGCGGCGAAGTCGTACCAGGAATCCTGGAATCGCAGCGCGGACCCGCTGATCGGCGCCGTGCGCGGCGTCGCGAACGGCGCCGCCGAAGCCGGGACCAAGCTGTTCAACCGGTTCACCGGCGGCGACCGCCACGACGACGAGGACTGAGGCGGCGCTGCGCCGCGGTTAGCTCGGCTGGGCCGCGAGCGCGGCCGGGCTGAGCCGGCTGAGCACCGCGGGCAGCGGGCCTTCGTGCACGACGCCAACCCGCTGCGTCGCCCTGGTCAGGGCCACGTACAGGTCATTCAGGCCGCGCGGCGACTCAGCTAGCAGCCCGCTGGGATCGGCGATCAGCACGCAGTCGAACTCCAGCCCCTTGGCCTGCTTCACCGTCAGCACGACGACCGCGCTCGTCAGGTCCGGATCCGCGCCGATGGCCGTGCCGGGCAGCGCCGCAGTGACGGCGGAGCCGAGCTCGGCTGCCAGGGCATCGGGCACGATGACGGCGAGCTTGCCGTCGCCTGCCTGCTCGGCTAGCCGGGTAGCTGCCTGGGCCACCGTCACCGCCAGCTCACCCGGCGCGGCCTGCAGGTGCCACGGCTCGTGGCCGGACTCGCGCACCGAGCGGGGCGTCGACAGTTCCGGGTCGATGGCGGCCAGCACGTCGGCGGCTACCGCCATCACTTCGGCCGGCGCCCGGTAGTTGACGGTCAGCGGCGCCAGCCGCCACCGGTCCTTGAGATAGGAATCGAGGGCCTCGCCCCAGCTGTGCAGGCCGCCGAGGTCACCGGTCTGCGCGACGTCGCCGACGATGGTCAGCGACCTGGCCGGGCAGCGCCTCATCAGCATCCGCCAGGCCAGCTGCGTCAGCTCCTGGGCTTCGTCCACGATCACGTGCCCGAACGCCCAGGTTCGGTCCACCGCCGCCCGCTCGGCCGCGGTCAGGTTCTCCTCGTCCTCATACCGGGCGGCCAGCCGCCTCGCATCGACCAGGTCCGCGCCCATCAGGACCTCCGGGTCGTCCTCGTCGTCCCGGCCGATGATGTCGAGCACGCCCTGCGCGTAGGCCTCCTCCTGCCGTCGCCGCCTGGCCGCTTCGGCGCGGATGGCCCGGTCGTCCTCGCCGAGCAGTTCGGCTGCCTCGTCCAGCAGCGGGACGTCGGCGGGTGTCCACGGCGCGTCCGGCGCGCGGTGCAGCGCGGCCCGGTCGGCGTCCGACATGCGCGGCGCGGCCGCGGCCAGCCTGTCCGGATCGGAGAGCAGCTCGCTGACCAGTTGCTGCGGCGTGAGGACCGGCCAGAGCGCGTTGATCGCGGCCCGGACGGCCCGGTCCGTTCTCAGCTCGCGCCGAAGATCGGTCAGGTCCTCCTGGTCCATCAGGCTGGCACCGCTGCGCACGTCCGTCCCGATCCGCGCGGCCAGCTGCCGAGTGAGCCCGTTCACGATCTCCCTGGCGAAAACCGACCGGGCCTGATTGTGCGGCCGCCGGGACCGACGAGCCCGTTCCCGTGCCTGGGCGATAGCCCGCGGTGTCAGCCGCAGCCGGCCTGCGTCCGCGGTGACCTCGCGCGGCGATTCCTCGCGGCCAGACGTCGCCACGAGCCGCAGTCGGGCGGCATCCGCGCGGATCTCCAGGGGCTCGTCCGGTATCTCCTGGCGGTCACGGACTGCGGCCGCGATCACCCTGGTCATGCCGATCCGCCCCTTGATAGCAGCGACGTCAGCTGGCTCGGTGCCGGTCGCGCTGACGCCGGGGAAGAGGTCGCCGATCGTCGAGAGCAGCACGCTGGTCTCGCCGAGTGAAGGCAGGACCTGGCCGATGTAGCGGAGGAACGTGGCGTTCGGCCCGACCACCAGCACGCCGCGCTTCTCCAGCTGACGTCGGTAGGTGTAGAGCAGGTAGGCGGCGCGGTGCAGCGCCACGGCCGTCTTGCCGGTGCCCGGACCACCCTGGACGACCAGCGCTCCGCCCATCGGCGCCCGGATGATCACGTCCTGCTCGGCCTGGATGGTTTCGACGATGTCGCCCATCGAGCCGGTGCGGCTGGTGTTCAGCGCCGCGAGCAGGGCCGACTCGCCGGTCAGGCCCTCGTGCCTGGACGGGTCGGCGGCAGCGAGGTCGAGGACCTCGTCGTCGAGGCTGGTGATCGTCCGGGCGCGGGACTTGATATGCCGCCGCACGCGCACGTCCCCGGGCGACGCCGCCGTCGCCAGGTAGAACGGGCGCGCCGCATCAGCCCGCCAGTCCATCAGCAACTGCGCGTAGTCGTCAGTGTCCGAGTGAATTCCGAGCCGGCCGACATAGCGCAACTCGCCATCGTCGAATTCGAGGCGGCCGAAGCACAAGCCGTTCTCAGCAGCGTCGAACTGGGCTATCTGCTGGCGGTAGAGGGCGCTGAAGGTTTCCCGCTCTACCCTGGCCTGATGCGTCCCGCCGCTTTGACGCAACACTGCGGCCAGGCGGCCGTCCGAGCGCTGCCTAAGGTCATCGAGTCTGGAGTAAAGCAGCGTGATGTATTCCTGCTCCCGATCCAGTTCCGCGTTTGACAACCATGCTCCTTGTTGTTATTATCGAATGGAGGAATATGGCTTTGTGCCGATCTACCTCATATGCGCTACAAGAATGTAGCGCTCTTTTTTATTTCCCGTAACCGCCCGCGCCCCTCGTCATGGTTGTGACATCCACGACGCTGTATGAGCAAGCACATTCACAACCACGACCTTCCCGCGCCGTTTCCTGACGCACGCACGAGACGCTCTGCACTATTCACCCTGGTTTCGCCGCTTCCGCGGAGCCCGCGTCGACTGCCGCGTCCATCGCGACATCCGCCCGTCGCGCCTGGCGCGTGCTAGCCGAGCCGCGCGTCGGATCCGCGCGGGCCCAAGGTGGCGCCTTCTGCGGAGACATCTGGGTCCCAGTCGAAAACAACGGAATTATCCTCTTCGCCGATCAGGACTTCCGCCCCGGGCTCCGCCCCCGCGTCGGCGAGCGCCTTCTCGATCCCGATCTTGGCCAGCCTGTCGGCGAGGTAGCCCACGGCCTCGTCATTGGCGAAGTCGGTCTGAAGGATCCAGCGGCGTGGCTTCTCGCCAATGATGCGGAAGCTGTTCTCGCCGATCGCGACGACCGCGAACTCCGGTCCTCCGACTGCCCGCGGGCGGATGACCAGCCTGGTTGGCTCGGCAGGCGGCGTGGCCGCACGCACCTGCGCGATCACCGCGGCCATGGTGAAGGCCAGATCCCGGAGTCCCTCGGTCGTGGCCGCCGAGACCCGGTGCACCGTGAGGCCCCGAGCCACCAGCTCGGGCTCGACCAGGTCGGCCAGCTCCCTGGCGGCAGGCACGTCGATCTTGTTCAGCGCGACGATCCGCGGCCGGCCGCTCATCTGGGCGCCGGTCAGCTCCTCGTACGCGCTGAGCTCGGCCTCGAGCGCGTCCAGGTCGCTGATCGGATCCCGGCCTGGCTCCTCGGTCGCGCAGTCCAGCACGTGCACGAAGATCAGGCAGCGCTCGATGTGGCGGAGGAAGTCCAGCCCGAGGCCCTTACCCGTGCTCGCCCCAGGAATGAGTCCTGGCACGTCGGCGACTACGAACTGCACGTCGCCCGCCTCGACGACGCCCAGATTCGGCGTCAGCGTCGTGAACGGGTAGTTGGCGATCTTCGGCCGGGCCGCAGACATGGCGGCGACCAGCGACGACTTCCCGGCGTTCGGGAAGCCCACCAGGCCAGCATCGGCGACGGTCTTGAGCTCGAGCACGAGATTCAGCTCCTGGCCGGGCTCACCACGCAGAGCGAATCCGGGCGCCTTACGCTTTGTTGACGCCAGGGCAGCGTTACCGAGTCCGCCGTTGCCGCCTTCAACGGCTACATATCGCGTGCCCGGGCCAGTCAGGTCCGCGAGCTGCTCGCCGTCCGCGGTCTTCACCACGGTGCCGTCGGGCACCCTGAGGACCAGGTCAGCGCCGTCAGCGCCGTTGCGGTTCGAGCCAGATCCAGGTCTGCCGTCGCCCGCCTTGCGCACTGGCTTGCGATGAAAGTCCAGCAAGGTCGTGGTCCCCGGATCCACTTCGATGATCACATCGCCGCCACGGCCGCCGTTGCCGCCGTTCGGGCCGCCGAGTGGCTTGAACTTCTCCCGGTGGACGGATGCGCAGCCGTGACCGCCCTGGCCAGCATGCACCCTGACCTCGGCCTGGTCGGCGAACTCCGCCACGGCCATCCCCTCCAGTTCGCTGCGTTACCCGCAGCTCTGCATTACTTACCCGCGTTGCCTCAGATAAGACGGAGGGCGGACCTCGCCGGTCCGCCCTCCGAAGCCTGCGTTGCACCAGGCGGTCGGGCTGACCGCCGTGCGTCCCGGCTAGCTTGCCGCTGCTGACTCGGTCTCGACCGGCAGCACGCTGACGGCCCGGCGGCCGCGCCGCCTGCCGAACTCGACCTTGCCGCTCACAAGGGCGAAGAGCGTGTCATCCCCGCCCCGGCCCACACCGACGCCGGGGTGAAAGTGCGTGCCGTGCTGGCGCACGATGATCTCGCCGGCGCCCACGACCTGGCCGCCGAACCGCTTCACGCCGAGCCGCTGCGCGTTAGAGTCCCGCCCGTTCCGGCTGGATGACGCGCCCTTCTTGTGTGCCATCGGAGGCTCAGCCCTTCTTCTTCGACCCGGCGCTGGCCTTAGGCGCGCCGATGCCGGTCACCCGGATCTGCGTGTACTTCTGGCGGTGCCCGAGGCGACGGCGATAACCGGTCTTGTTCTTGTAGTGGATCATGTTGATCTTGGGCCCGGCCGCGGCACCCACGATCTCGGCGGTGACCTGGTAACTGCCCAGCTCAGCCGGGTCGCTGATGACCTTGCCGTCATCAACGACGAGCAGGGTCGGCAGCGTCACGCTGGACCCGACCTCTCCAGACAGCTTGTCGACGGTCAGGACGTCGTCGACCGACGCCTTCTCCTGCCTACCGCCACAGCGCACGATCGCGTACACCGAGAGTTCTCTCCTCTTTGTGCTAGCCCGCGCGAGATCCCAGCTGGAGTCGGGCTTGCTGCTTCCCAATTGCGCACTAGGCTATCGGGCCGCGGGGCCGCCTGATCCTGTATGTGCGCCGACCATAAAGCGTATCAGACCGCGCGGGTCCTCAGCTGTTGGCTGCCTCGACCGCCGGGCCCTCGCCGGATGTCTCGGCTGCGGGGCCGTCGGCGGATGGCTCGGACTCAGGACTCGGCGCGACCGGCGCCGACCGGCGCGATCGGCCTGACCTGGACCGGCCGGAGCCGTTCGGCCCTGAGCCGCTGGCGGGGCCACTGGCCGCCGATGCGGCGCCCGCGACCTCCCCGGCCATGCCATTGCCAGCCTCGGTCGCCGAGACCTGTGCGGACTCGACCGGTGCGGACTCGACCGGTGCGGACTCGACCGGTGCGGACTCGACCGGTGCGGACTCGACCGGTGCGGACTCGGCGCTGAGCGTCTCAGCCGACTCAGCATCCGCCAGCTCAGGATCCGCCAGTTCAGCGTCGACCAGCTTGGCATCGGCCAGCTCAGCATCGGCCAGCTCAGGGTCGGGCGGGCCAGCGGGCCGCGCGGAGCGAGACCTGCCGCGGCTCCTCGATCCGGCTGCCGCGACGACCGCGGGGCTAGGCCCGGCGCCGTCCGCTGCCTCGGACCGGAAGTCGGCGTTAGCAGCGCCGCCGTCGCTGTCGCGAGCGGCCGGATCCCGGCGGGAGGTGCCGCCACGGCCTCGACCACCCCTGCTGCCGCTGTCCCGGCCGCCAGCGTCGCGGCCACCGCCGTCGCGAGCGGCCCCGTTCCCTGACGTCTGGTCCCTGCCTGAGTTGCCGCCACGACCAGAGTCGTGGGCGTGCGAGTGGTCAACCGGCTCCATGGAGATGAGCACGCCGCGGCCATTGCAGTGCTCGCACGGCACCGAGAAGGCTTCGAGCAGGCCGGAACCGACCCGCTTGCGCGTCATCTGAACCAGGCCGAGTGAAGTGACCTCTGCCACCTGGTGCTTGGTCCGGTCCCTGGCCAGGCACTCGAGCAGGCGCCGCAGCACGAGCTCGCGGTTGCTTTCGAGCACCATGTCGATGAAGTCGATCACGATGATGCCGCCAAGGTCGCGGAGCCTCAGCTGGCGAACGATCTCCTCGGCAGCTTCCAGGTTGTTCCTGGTAACCGTCTGCTCGAGGTTGCCGCCCTGACCGGTGAACTTGCCGGTATTGACGTCGATGATGTTCATGGCCTCGGTGTGGTCGATCACCAGCGAGCCGCCGCTCGGCAGCCACACCTTGCGCTCGAGCGCCTTGGCCAGCTGCTCGTCGATCCGGTAGGAGGCGAACACGTCCCCGGACTCATCCCAGCGCTGCATCCGGTCGGCCAGGTGCGGGGCCACGTAGCGGACGTACTCGTCGACCAGGTCCCATTCGCTGTCGCTGGCGATGACCAGGTTGTTGAAGTCCTCGTTGAAGATGTCCCTGACGACGCGCAGCGTGAGGTCCGGCTCGCTGTACAGCAGGTCAGGCGCGCTGGCCGTCTTGGCCTTCTTCTCGATGGCCTCCCACTGGGCGGCCAGCCTCGCAACGTCGCGAGACAGCTCTTCCTCAGAAGCGCCCTCAGCGGCGGTGCGCACGATGACGCCGGCGTTCTCCGGCATCACGTGCTTGAGGATCTGCTTGAGCCGGCTGCGCTCGGTGTCGGGCAGCTTGCGGCTGATCCCGGTCATGTTCGCGCCGGGCACGTACACCAGGTACCGGCCGGGCAGGCTGACCTGGCTGGTCAGCCGCGCGCCCTTGTGCCCGATCGGGTCCTTGGTGACCTGCACCAGGATCGACTGTCCGGACTTCAGCGCCGACTCGATCCGCTTGGACTCGCCTTCCAGGCCGCTGGCGTCGAAGTTGACCTCGCCCGCGTACAGGACGGCGTTGCGCCCCTTGCCGATGTCGACGAACGCCGCCTCCATCGAGGGCAGCACGTTCTGCACCTTGCCGAGGTACACGTTGCCGACGTAGGACTGGTGGCTCGCCTTGTCTACGTAGTGCTCGACCAGCACGTTGTCTTCCAGCACGGCGATCTGCGTCCGATCGTCGTGCTGGCGGACCACCATGACCCGCTCGACGGCCTCGCGCCTGGCCAGGAACTCAGACTCGGTGATGATGGGCGGGCGGCGACGGCCAGACTCACGGCCTTCGCGGCGCCGCTGGCGCTTGGCTTCCAGCCGGGTTGAGCCCTTCACGGCCCGGACGTCGTTGACGTCGGCGCTCTTCTCGCGCGGCGCCCGGACGTGGACGACGGTGTTCGGCGGATCGTCGGGGCCAGTCGGCTGCGCGTCAGCGTCGGATTCGGCGCTCGAGCCAGTGCGGCGACGACGGCGACGACGCTTCGCAGTACCACTCGCGTCGCTCGCGCCATCGTCGTCGGCTTCGCGGGAGTCCTCGCCGGCTTCGTCAGGACCCTGGTCCGCCTGGCCTGCGAGCTCCGCGCCATCAGCCCCGGCACCCGCGTCGGCGCCAGTGCCCTTGCCTCGTCCGCGGCCGCCACGACGCCGGCGCTGGCTCGCCGAGCCGGGCGTGCCATCATCGCGGCTGCCGGTGTCCTCTGCGTCGTCATCGGGCCCTGGCCCGGCTGCCAGCTGCCGCTCCGGCTTGGGAGCGGCGACTGGCGCACGGGCTGCAGAGATATCCGGGGGCTGGAAGATGACGAGCGGCGGCTGGAAGGCCGCCGGCGGAGGCGTCCGGGCCGGCGCTGCGGCCGAGCTGTCCGCGCGGTCGGGCGCGTCCTGCCCGCCACGGTCGCCGCCACCAGCATCGCTGGCACCAGCATCGCTGGCACCTGCGTCGCGGCCAGCCGCTTCCGCCTGGCCGTCGCTCCTGGCCCGGCCGGAGCCACCACGCCGGGTCGACGCGCGACCGGACGCGGTAGCTCGCTGCGCTGTGTCTGGAGCTGCGGGGGCCTCGTCGCCTGCGGGCTGAGCAACGGCTGCCTGGCCGTTATCGCTCTCGGCTGCCTCGCTGGCTCGCGGACTGGTGCTGCGGGACCTCGCGGGTCGCCTGCGGGCCGCGCTGCCCGTCTGGTCACCGCCGGTCGCGCCACGATCTCCGGCGCTCGTCGCCCCGGCACCGGCACTCGGCGCCCCGGCACCGCTACTCGGCACCTCGGCGCCCGCACTCGGGGTCGGGGACGCTCCGGCCGATGGGGCCGGGGCGCTTGCTGGGCCAGCCGACGGCGCCGCCGCGGCAGGCTCGGCGGCCGGCGGCCCGGCTGGCCTGACTACGGCCCGGCGAGCCCGGCGCAGCAGGCCTCGGCCTGAGCTGCCGTTATCCCCCGCGGATCCGGCACCAGCCGAACCCGCCGAACCAGTGGGCCCACTGGGCCCGGTGCCGCCAGCCGACGCATCAGCTGGCTCTCTGTTCTGTCGCTCGATCTCGAGCATCCGGGCGATCTCTCCCGTCAGGCTCCCGGGCGCAGTCGGCCGCATCGGGCCGCTCCGCGCCACGCGGGAGCTGTTCGTACGCGCTCACTGGATCGGTACTCGCCATGCTGGCGCCCTCCGCATCCAGGCACGTTGCCATTACCTGTCCCTGTGCAGCGTCCCGGCCGTCTGGCCGGGGCGCTTCCGCCGTGATACGGGCCTCGTTGCGGCCGTCGGCGGCAATATCAGTGCCCAGCGGTCCCTGAGCCAGCCGCGTCACCACTGCTGGTGACGATGGCTCCAGGCCCGACATGGCGCGGAACGCTGCCAGGATGTCTTCGGGTCGCACGGCCGGTGACAAGTGCCGAACAACCATTCGAAGTATCGCACATTCCTGTTGGCCTTCCGCTGTGGCACGCCGGTCTAGCTCCAGCGTCACCACCCCGGCCCTAGTGTCGAGCCGGCGAACCCCGTTACTGGTAAGGCGCTCTACCTCCGCGTGCGCGGCGGCCAGAAACGCCTCAATTGCCTTGGTCGCCGCCTCTGGCGCGACCCCTGGCAGTACGACTTCCCACTCCGAGGCCTCCAGCCGCGGCGCCTGTGCCACGGCCAGGTCATTGACCTCGATCACGTCGATCCCGTCCGGCAGGACCGCGTCAAGCCGGACCCGCACGGTGCCGGGGTCCAGGCGGGCCGTCAGGGATATCTCCAGGAACTCAGCCTCGCTGGCGGCGCCGGTGGGCGCCCCGCCCGAGTAAGAGATCTTGGGATGCGGAGAGAATCCGGCAGAGTGAGCGACCGGCAGGCCAGCCCGCCGAACCCCACGCTCCACCGCACGCGCGATATCCCTATGACTCGCGAATCGCATCCTGCCACGCTTAGCGTACCTGACCACCAGCCGCTGAACTGCTGGCAGCGGCGCTGGTCCCGTTGGGCGCGGCGGCTGCTGACGTGCCATGATCAGCCCTCAGCTCCCGTCGGCCCCGAGGCGGGTCCTGAGGACCCAGCAGTGACAACGCTCAGCGGCAGCAGTCTCTTCCCGGTCGGTCCGGCCTCGATCTCGGTGCCCATCGCGGGGCAGACGCCGCATTCAAAGCACGGCGTCCAGCGACAGTCGTCTACCTCGGCGGCACCGTCCGGATCGACGGCTGCCAGCCAGTCCTGCCACAGCCAGTCGCGCTCGAGCCCGGCGTCCAGGTGGTCCCACGGCAGGATCTCCTGGTAGCCGCGCTCCCTGGTGGTGTACCAGGCAAGGTCCACGCCCTCCGCCGCGAGGGCGGCCGAGGCGCACTTCTCCCACCGCTCGAACGAGAACGTCTCGCTCCACCCGTCGAATCGGCCGCCGTCTGCCCAGACCGCCCGGATTACCTGCGCGACCCGCCGGTCCCCCCGAGAGAGCAGACCCTCGATGATCGAGGGCTTCCCGTCGTGGTAGCGGAACCCGATCGCCTTGCCGTAACGACGATCCGACCGCATCGCCGCGCCCAGCGCCCTGAGCCGATCGTCCACGACCTCGTGCGAGCACTGCGCCGCCCACTGGAACGGGGTGTGCGGCTTGGGCACGAATCCGCCGATGGACACCGTGCACCGGATGTCGTTCCGCCCGGTCGCCGTCCGCCCGGCCTGGATCACCCGCTTTGCCAGCGACGCGATCGCCAGCACGTCGTCGTCGGTCTCGGTTGGCAGGCCGCACATGAAGTAGAGCTTCACCTGGCGCCAGCCGCTGGCATACGCGGTCGTAACGGTCTTGATCAGGTCGTCTTCGGTGACCATCTTGTTGATGACCTTGCGGATCCGGTCCGAGCCGCCCTCAGGCGCGAACGTCAGCCCAGAGCGCCGCCCGTTGCGGCTCAGCTCGTCGGCGAGCGTCACGTTGAACGCGTCCACCCTGAGTCGACGGCAGCGACAGGCCGGTGTTCGTGCCCTCGTACCGGTCGGCGAGGTCGACGGCGATCTCGTTGATCTCGCTGTGGTCGGCGCTGGACAGCGACAGCAGCCCGACCTCGCGAGAACCCGCTGGCGGCCAGCCCGGCGTCGACCATCGAGCCGATTGTGGTGATCGAACGCTCCCGGACCGGCCGGGTGATCATGCCGGCCTGGCAGAACCGACAGCCCCTGGTGCAGCCGCGGAAGATCTCCACGCTGAACCGCTCGTGCACCGTCTCGGCCAGCGGCACCAGCGGCTTGGCCGGGTAGGGCCAGGAATCCAGGTCCGTCACGGTGTGCTTGGACACCGAGCGCGGCACACCAGGCCGGTTCGGGGTTACCCGGCTGATCGTCCCGTCCGGGTGATACGACACGTCGTAGAACCGCGGCACATACACCCCGCCCGCCGCGGCCAGCAGCTCCAGCAGGCCGTCGCGACCGCCTGGCCGCCCAGCCGCCTTCCAGGACCGGACCAGGCCGGTGATCGCGAGCACCGCCTGCTCGCCGTCGCCCAGTACGGCGCCGTCGATGAACTCGGCGATGGGCTCGGGATTGAAAGCGGCGTGCCCTCCGGCCAGCACGATCGGGTCGCCGTCGCCCCGCTCGGCGGCGGACAGCGGAATCCCGGCGAGGTCGAGGCCGGTCAGCAGGTTGGTGTAACCCAGCTCGGTGGCGAAGCTGACCCCGAGCAGATCGAAGTCGCGAACCGGCCGATGCCCGTCCACCGTGAACTGCGGCACCCGGTGCTCCCGCATCAGCGCCTCGAGGTCCTGCCAGACGCTGTAGGTACGCTCGGCGAGCACGCCGTCCTGCTCGTTCAGTACCTCGTACAGGATCTGCACGCCCTGGTTCGGCAGGCCTACCTCATATGCGTCCGGGTACATCAGAGCCCAGCGGACGTCGCAGGAGTCCCAGTCCTTGACCACAGAGTTCAGCTCGCCGCCGACGTACTGGATGGGCTTGCGCACCAGCGGGAGCAGCGGCTCAAGGAGGGGGTACACCGACTGCACAGGCATCGTTACAGCGTACCGGGCCAGGGAGCGCCCAGGTCGGCCGCGTGCCGTCCGGCCCGCCCAGTCACCAGATTGACCGAGAAGCCGGCATTACCTGTCGATCCGCAGGGTATTGTCGGTGAACCCCTAACACCCAATTCACGACCGGGAACGGGGTATATCTGAGCCCCTCGCCACCGGAGGTACGCGGTGCATATCGACGCCTACATCGTCCTCGGCAGCGCAGTCGTCGGATTGCTGGTCGGCCTGACCGGGGCTGGCGGCGGGGCGCTGATGACCCCGATGCTGATCTTGCTGTTCGGGGTCAAGGCGCCGGCTGCCATCTCCAGCGATCTGGTCGCCGCGGTGCTCATGCGACCCGTCGGCGCTGCCGTGCACATGCGCCAGGGCACGGTGAACTACCGGCTCGTCGGCTGGCTCGCGCTGGGCTCGGTGCCGATGGCCTTCCTCGGCGCTTACCTGCTGCACCTGCTGGGCGGCGCGTCGGCGGCTCCGACGCACGTCGAGCAGGCCCTCGGCGCCGCGCTGCTTACCGGCGCGGCCGCCATGGTGATTCGCTGGGCGATGGACGTCCGCGGCGGCAAGGACCGCGGCGCTGCCCTGCGGGACCTGGTGGTGAAGCCGGTGCCCACGGTGATCGTCGGCATGGTCGGCGGCGTCATCGTGGGGCTGACCTCGGTCGGTTCCGGCTCGCTCATGATCGTGCTGCTGCTCTTCCTCTACCCGATGATCAGCGCCAAGCGGCTGGTCGGCACGGACCTCACGCAGGCCGTGCCGCTGACCCTGGCGGCCGCCGCTCGGTGCCCTGGTCTTCGGCCATGTCGAGTTCGGTGTCACCGTCTCGATCATCCTGGGCAGCGTGCCCGCCGTGCTGATCGGGTCGCTGCTGTCCTCGCGCGCGCCCGACAAGTACATCCGGCCGGTCATCACGTTCGTGATCCTTGCGTCCGGCCTCAAGTACGTCGGCGTGCCGACCACGGCGCTCGGCTGGACGCTCGGCCTCATCCTCGCGACAGTGGCCATCGCCTGGGTCAGCGTGACACTCGTCCGCCGCCGCACCGGCCCGCCGAAACCAGCCGGCGGCCCGCGCGAAGAGGAGTCGTCGCCCAATCGCAGCCTGACGGGCAGCTAGCCCTCCCCATAGGGCGCCAGTTCGCTATTGCTGCCCTTCATTGGGCAGCATGTGCAACCTCTTGCCCCATGGCGACGCGAGGGACACCCGGAATCCCAGTGGCGCATAACCGGCTCAGCGGGCATAACGTCGCAGTAGCCGTGGCCACCTGGACCGGCGTCCCTCGGCGGGGAGCTCAGCGTAGCTGCGGCCGTCACGCTGGATCACCGGGTACTTACGCAGCTGGTAACCGGGCGCCGTTAGGCAGACGCCCGAGCTCAGCTGGAAGCTGTACCAGTGCCAGGGGCACGTAACGACGCCGCCGCGGACGGCGCCCTTGGCCAGCGGACCGCCCCGGTGCGGGCAGGCCGCGTCCGTCACCTGCAGCTCGCCGTCGACGTCGAAGACCGCGTAGCTGCGGCCGTTGTGCCTGATTTCCAGGCCCGGCGGCCGCGGGGCGCGCGCAGCGGCACCAGCGTCACGTCCGGCGGCATCTGGCTGCCTCCGTTCACGGTCGCCGCGCGCGTGCGCACAGCCGACTGGTTGCGCCCACTACGGGTGATATACCACGGCCGCGACCTGGCCGCGGCCGACGGCCGCTAGCTGAAGACGGTTCGCCGTCGGTACACCGCCTGAAGGCAGCCGATCGCGATCATGTCGGCGAAGATGGCCGAGCCACCGTAGGAGACGAAGGGCAGCGGCAGGCCGGTGACTGGCATGATGCCGATCGTCATGCCGATGTTGATGAAAGACTGGACCGCGAACCAGATCCCGATTCCGGACGCCACGAGCATGCCGTACTGGTCGTCGGCCCGGGCCGCGATCCGGAAGGCTCGCAGCAGCACCACGGCCAGCAGCGCGATGATGACCATCTCGCCGATGAAACCGATCTCCTCCCCCGCGACCGCGAAGATGAAGTCGGTGTGCTGCTCGGGCACGAAGCCGCCGGCCACGAGCTGGCCGTGGAACAGGCCCTGGCCCCGCAGGCCACCGGAGCCAATGGCGATCTTGGACTGAAAGGCGCTGTAGCCGGTGCCGCGCGGATCTGCCGACGGATGCAGGAACGACGTGAGCCTGCTGACCTGGTAGGCCTTCAGCAGGTGCAGCTTAATGGCGGCGGTGACGCCGAGCGCGCCCGCGGCCAGCAGTGCCGCCAGCCAGCGCAGCCGGACCCCAGACAGCGCGACGAGGCCGATCAGGATGGCCAGCAGCAGCATGACCACACCGAGGTCCGGCTCGGCCAGTACGAGGACCAGCGGGACAAACGCCAAGCCGATGGCCTTGAGCAGTGCGCGCGGGCGCGGCCTGGTGTCGCCAGGCCCGAGCTCGCCCAGGATCATCGCGACCACCAGGATGACCGACAGCTTGGCGTACTCCGAGGGCTCGATCTGGAACCCGCCTGGCAGCGTGATCCAGGACTTCGCGCCGTTGACGACGCTGCCGAGCGGCGTGAGCACGACGAGCAGGCCGAGGCAGGACAGCCCGAGCACGATCGGCGAGTACAGCCGCAGCTGGCGGTAATCCAGCATGCTCACGCCCGCCATGAGCGCGAGCCCGATGGCCACGTTCAGCAGCTGCTTGGTCAGGTACGGGTCTGACCCGGATGCCCCGGATGTGTCAGTCGCGGCCCACACCAGCAGCGTCCCAATCAGGCTGAGCGCCAGTACGGCGACTAGCAGTATCCAGTCAAGCTTGCGCAGCGGCGAGCGTGCTCCGAAGACGCGCCTCAGCAGCTGCCATAGCCTGCCGCGGCGGTCGCCGCCGACACCGCCGGTGCCGATGCCGAGCCGGCGCGAGGTGCCGCCGTCCAGGCGCACCGGGGCCAGGCTGCGGTAGCTTGCCGAACCCGGCACGGCGGACGTGCCGCGCCGGCTGGCCAGGTCGGATCCGCGCCAGCTCATCAGGGCCTGCCCGCTGCCGAGGTCGTCTGCACGATCGTGCCGCCACTGGTGATGCTGGGCTGGGCCGGCAGGTTGCCGCCTGGCAGCGCCGCCTTAGCGCCCTGCAGTCCGTACAGCGCGTCCCAGATCTGCCGCACCGCTGGCCCGGACACGTCGGCGCCGTAGCCGGAGTCAGGGATCATGACGACCACCACGTACTTGGGGTTATTGCACGGCGCGAACGAGGCGAACACGGATGTGGAGTTCGCGCCGAACACCTGCGCGGTGCCGGTCTTGCCGGCCACGCACACCTTTCCAAGCGGGAAGCCGCCGAAGGTACCGGCCGCGGTGCCGGAGGTGATCACTCCCTGAAGCGCGCTGCGAATGTAGGCGAGGGTGGCCCCCGACGCGGGCAGGTGCCCGTCGACCGGCGGGGTGATCTCCTGCACGACCTTGCCCGCCGGGCTGAGCAGCGCCTCGCCGACGCGCGGGCTGTACAGGGTGCCGCCGTTCGCGAGCGCCGCGTAAGCCTCGGCGAGCTGCAGAGGCGTGACGGCAACATAGCCCTGGCCGATGGAGGCGATGATCGCCTGGCCAGGCGTCCAGACGTTCCCGTACAGGCAGTCGTCGTACTCGATCTGCTGTACGTAGCTGCCGTTCGCCCGGCCGTACTTGCACCAGTTCTGGCCGGTGTGCGCGTTGTCCTTCCAGAAGTAGTACAGCCACTCCCTGGTCGGGATGCTGCCCGCGCTCTCGGCCGGCAGGTCGATCCCGGTCGGCTTGCCGAAGCCCCAGTCCAGCTCGATCTGCTGCTCGAACTGCACCGGGAATTTCGGGCTCGTCACGGTGTCCTGGTTGGGCTTGTCCTGGTTATAGATCTGCAATCCGATGTTGTAGAAGACGGTGTCGCACGACAGCACCAGTGCCTGGTGCAGCGACATGGGGCCGCCATTGCCGAAGTCGTTGTTGAACGTGTGCCCGCCGACGCTGGTCGAGGCCGGGCAGTTGTAGGTGCTATCCAGCGAGTCGCCGAACTTGATGCCGGCGGTCAGCGTCGTCACCTTGAACGTGGACCCTGGCGGGTACTCGCCTTGCGTGGCCCGGTCCAGGATCGGCTCGCCGTCGCGGGTGCCGAACAGCCGGCTGAACTCCCGCTCCGAGATCCCGCCACTCCAGACGCTCGGGTCGTAGGTCGGGTAGCTCGCCATCGCGACGACACGCCCCGTGGTCGTCATGACGACGGCCGCACCGGAGGTAGCGCCAGCGTTCGCCGCGTGCGCCTGCTGGACGGCGGTCGCCAGGATGTTCTGCGTCGCGACCTGGAGGTTGCTGTTGATGCTGGTCACCAGGTCATCGCCGGCCACCGGCTTGACGTTCTTGATCGTCGAGGTCACCTGGCCGCTCGCGTTCACCGCGACCTTGTCGAGGCCGGTGGTGCCGCGCAGATCCTTGTCGTACTGGGCCTCGAGCCCCGCCTGACCCACCAGGTCGTCAGCGGAGAATCCGGTCACCGGGATGTGCAGCTGCTTGACCTCCTGCGCGGTGATCGGCTGGAGGTAGCCAAGGACTTGCGCGGCCGCCGTCGCGATCGGCTCGTCGTACTGGATCACCGGCTGGATGTTGGCGGTCACGCCGGGGAAAGAGCTTCTGGCTCTCCAGGATCTGGAGCGCGATCGCGTCCGACACGTTCTGCGCAACCGGGATCGGCTGGTACGGCGAGCCCGGCCAGCACGGCTGCGGCACGCCGACAGTGCACAGCCGTACGCGCTCCTGCATCACCTTGTCGCTGATGTTCAGTAGCTTGGCGAGCCGGGCGAGCTCGGGGGCGCCGCTGCCGGGCTGCTGCGACAACGTCACCATGTTCACGGCGACCACGAGCGCGGACTGATTCGAGACCATCGGCTGCCCGGTGTCGTCGAGTATCTGCCCCCGGACCGATGGCTCGACAATCTCCCGGACCTGATCCTGGCTGGCCAGCGCCACATACGTAGCGCGGGTCTGGACCTGGAGGTACCACAAACGCCCGCCTAGCACCGCGAGCAGGCCCGCCACGACCACGACGACACCGACCAGCCGGCGCCTGGATGCCGGAATCACCGCATTCCTCCTGTCCGCCTGCCGATCAGCCATACGCCTGACCGGCTGCCTACTCGGGCGCGCGCCAGCCAGCGGCCCCCGATTCGCCGGCCGGTGAGCGCCGACAGCAGCGATCGCCGGCCGTAGCTGAATCGCGGCTGCCTGCGGGACCTGGCCGGCGGACGCCGCAGCGGACTGCGGCCGGAGCCGCCTAGCATCCCCGCGCCGGGGCCGCGGCTCGCGAGTCGCAGCCGGGGCGAGCCGGTAAACCGGCGACGTGCCCGGAACGTGCTCTGATCCAGTACGCCGCCCGCCACCAGCCCGGTCGTGAGCCCGGACGGGCCCAGCCGGGATCCGCGCCGGAACTTCGGCGCGGCGACGGGCCTGCGCGCGACCCGCGGTGACGCGGTGCGAAAGTCCAGTCGCGGCACTACGGCGGGCAGCCCGGCCCGCCCCTCCGGCCTCAGGGCAGACCGGCCGGTGCCCGTCCGCAGCCGCAGCCCGGTGCGCGCGGGCACGCTGAGCCAGTGGGTGCCGGGGCGGTGCCGACGACTCGCATCATCGCGGTGCGCCGTGAAGTTGATCTTCGCCCGGCGAGGGGCAGGCCCGGCCGCCGCAAGCTGGCGCGCGGCGGAGCCGCTGATTTCGCCGGCGTGCGGGCGGAACCGCCGCCCGCTCGTCCCGACTAGCGAGCCTGGATGGCGGCTGCGCTGCCAGCGCTCACCTTGTCCCCGGCCGAGGGCGTTGCCGATCGCGCCGTCATGACGCCGCGGGGCCCGAAGCCGGAGGTTCACCGCAGCCGCGGGCCGGGGCCGACGGCGCACCAGGCCCGAGGCGGAACCGGCTACACCGGAGCCAGGGTGCAGATGCAGGCGACGGCCGGCCAGCTGCCGCGCACCAGGTACCCGCCCTCGCTGGCCGCCTCCGACCCAGCCGTCACCGGCGCGGGCGGCGGCCGGGTTCAGCCGGGGCTCGTGCGGCCGGTGCCCGCGCGCCGTACGCCGGGACCTGGCCGCCACGGTCCGCAGCGCGCTGTGCCCGGTGCCGGCGAGCCTGCTGGCCGGCACCGCATGGCCCAGTACGCCCGCGGCCAGCATGACCAGGTACAGGGTGAACGGGAAGACCAGGAGGTCGTAGGCGATCGTGACGGGCAGCAGCTGGCGGATTTCGGCGACGGTCACCTGCGCCGGGTGCAGCAGCAGACTGAGTCCGGCCGTCGCCGCCTCCGCCGCCGCGATCACGATGGCGCCTGCTGCCAGCGTGCGCAGCGGCATTCGCCTGGCGCTGCCGGCGAGCTGGCCCGCTGCCCAGCCTGCCAGGCAGAAGATAAGGGCGTACTGACCGATCAGGCCGCTGCCTGGCGGCGCGAGATCCAGGGAGAGGCCGACCGCGAAGCCGGCCACCGTGCCGGGCACCGGGCCTGCTGCGATCGCCACCGCGACGAGCAGGATCAGGACGAGGTCGGGTACGCCGCCGCCGGGCAGGTGCAGGCCGTTGAGCACGGTGAGCTGAAGCAGGAGCCCAGCCGCGAGCAAGCCCAGGGCGAGCCACGCGGTGCGCACGTCAGTGTCCCGCGTTTGGCGTGGACGAGGCACCGGGGGCCGGCGTGCCCGGCCTGGCCGTGACGGTCACTGTCACCGTCGGCCCCGGATGCGGAAGCGGCGGCAGCGCGGCGAATCGGGGGTCGTGCCTGGGCGGCACGATCGACCACACCGACGACGCCGAGCGCGCCGAAGTCGACGTACGGCCGGACAAGCGCAGCGGCAGTCAGCGAGCCGTTCGTAGCGACCAGCTTGGTGACAACGCCCACCGGCACGCCGGGCACGTATGGCCTGTCGTCGACCGATGCCGACGTCACCAGCTGGTCACCGGGCTGCAGCACCGCCGCCGAGTTCAGCATCTGCAGGTGCATCTCGCCGCTGCCGCTCGCCGCGGCGCCGGGCCCGGTAACCCAGCCAAGCTGGCCGCTGGGTGCTACCGCGACACCGGCCACCGCAGCAGAATCGCTCGCTAGCAGCACGGTGCTGGTCGTGGCGGTCACCGACGTCACGTTGCCGACGAGGCCTTCTCCGTTCAGCACCGTCTGATCCGGGTGGACGCCGTCCCTGCTGCCGACGTCGAGGGTCACCGTCCGCTGGTATCCCTGACCGACGGCCATGACGCTGGCGGCCACGATGCGGTACTGCGCAGCCCCGGCCAGCATCAGCATCTTGCGCAGCTCGGCGTAGTCGGCCTTGCTGAGACTGGTCGCGCTGAGCTCGGCCCGGAGCTGAAGTACCTGGCGCTGCAGGCTGCTCACTTGCGATGACGAGCCGGACGACGCGAAGAATCCGGTCACCGACTTGGTCGCGTGCTCAGCGCCGCCGAATACCGAGCCGCTGACCGAGCGCAGGCCGCGCAGCGCCGGGTTCGAGCCGTCGGAGTAGCTCAGCGCGATCAGCGCCAGCGCAGCCGTGAGCAGCACGACAAGAACCACGCGGGTCCGCCGGGTCCCCCGCACTCCGATCACCTCGCCTGCTGCCGCCCGTCACGTCGCCTGCCACCGGCCGGGGCTGCGCCCCGCTGCCAGCTACCGTCTGGCTTCGGGCACCAGGACCTGCTGCAGAGTGTCGAAGTCCTCGACGCACTTGCCGGTGCCGAGCGCCACCGAGTCCAGCGGGTTGTCGGTCAGGTGAATCGGCATGCCCGTCTCCTCGCGCAGCCGCTCGTCGAGGCCGCGCAGCAGCGCGCCGCCGCCCGTCAGCGCGATACCACGGTCCATGACGTCGCCGGCCAGCTCGGGCGGGCACTTGTCGAGCGTGGTCTTCACCGCGTCGATGATGACGCTGAGTGGCTCTTCGATCGCGCGCCTGATCTCCTCGGCGGAGATCACGATCGTCTTCGGAAGCCCGCTGACTAGGTCGCGGCCGCGGATCTCGGCGTTCGGCTCGTCGTTGGACGGGTACGCCGAGCCGAGCGAGATCTTGATCTCCTCGGCCGTGCGCTCGCCGAGCATGAGGGAGTACTCCTTCTTCCCGAAGTTGACGATGGCCTGGTCAAGCTCGTCGCCACCGACCCGGATGGACTGCGAGGTGACGATGCCGCCCAGCGAGATCACGGCGACCTCGGTGGTACCGCCGCCAATGTCGACGACCATGTTGCCGGTCGGCTCGTTGACCGGCAGGCCTGCGCCGATCGCGGCGGCCATCGGCTCCTCGATGATGTAGACGCGGCGGGCGCCGGCCTGATGACCGGCTTCCTTGACCGCGCTCTGCTCGACGCCGGTGATGCCGCTCGGCACGGCCACGACGATCCGCGGCTTGACGAGGTGGCTGCGCCGGTGCACCTTCTGAATGAAGTACCGCAGCATCCGCTCGGTGACGTCGAAGTCAGCGATCACGCCGTCCTTCAGCGGGCGGACTGCGACGATATTGCCCGGGGTACGGCCGATCATCCGTTTGGCCTCGACGCCGACGGCGACGATCTGGCCGGTATTGGTATTCAGCGCGACGACGGAAGGCTCGTTCAGCACGATCCCGCGACCCCGCACGTACACAAGTGTGTTCGCGGTGCCGAGGTCGACTGCCATATCGCGGCCCAGAAACGCCATCGCGTTGCTCATCGAGAACTAGAACCTTCCAGCCAGTTAGCTCTGTACTTGTCGTACCGCATGCGGGGAGCGCGGCCGGTAGCGGCCTTGCCCGGCATGGCGCAGCCCAAACCGCCCGCACGGGACGCATTGTTCGTCAGTCCAATGCACGCCTCGGCCGATAGTGGCAACTGCGAAAGCCCATCTGGCGATCCCCGTTATGGTCACCCTCAGCGACCGACGGCTTAGCGCGCAGTAATGCTGAAAGCGCACGGCCAGCCCGCGATTGCCAGGCTACATGTCGGTCCTGGACCCGCCCCGGCAGGGCTCGCTGGTTGGTCAGCGCTTGGGCAACTAGTGACCTGCGGCGTGCTCGACGCGATAACCGAGCCAGATTCCGATCGCCCACAACGCCGCGAAAATGCCACCGAGAAAGTACATCGCCGGCACCACCGCGCCGGAGGCGATGGCGAACAGCTGGAGCAGGCTGCCGCCGACGAGCGCGACCGGGAGCAGGCGACGGGCCAGCGCGGCGAACAGCACGGCCCCGACGGCCGCGATGCCGCCCGTCAGCACGGCCGCGTGCGGCGTCAGGTGATCGATCTGCACTGCGACCGGAATCGACAGGGCGACGACGATGGCCTCCATGATCAGCACCGTCGCGCACAGCCGTTTCATCTGGCATCACCGTCCGTGCCGAGGTCATCGTCGCGAGGGTCAGTCCAGACGGCGCCGTTCCCTGCCGTGTCGGTCAGCAGCGCCCGCGCATCGCCGGCCGTGACGACCGACCCGGTGATGAGCACGCCTGCCTTGCCCGGCCCGCCTTCGCCGGTCGCGTCTGCCTCGTCAGCGAGCGTCACCCCGAGCTCGATCGCATCGTCCAGGCGCTCGGAGACCGTCACCCGCTCCGGCCCGAGGACCTCCGCCGCCAGGGCAGCGAGCTCGGCGGTCGGCATCGATCGCGTCGAGGAGTTGGTGGTCACCACCAGCTGCGCGACGACGGGCTCCAGTTCGTCCAGGATGCCGGACACGTCCTTGTCCTCGCTCACCGCCATGATGGCGACCAGGTCGGTGAAGCTGAACGCCTCGGTCAGTGCTTCGACCGACGCCGCCATGCCGCCGGGGTTGTGCGCCGCGTCGATGATGACCACCGGGCTGCGCCGGACTATCTCGAGCCGGCCAGGCGAGGTCATCGTCGCCACCGCGCGCCTGACGATGTTCTGGTCCAGGCCGCTCGTGCCCGCGCCGGGCTCTTCGTCCGTCTCCGGCGTGCGCGCGAACGCCTCGACGGCCGCGATCGCGCAGGCCAGGTTACCGGCCTGATGCGCGCCGAACAGCGGCAGATAGAGATCCTCGTAGTCGCCGAGCAGGCCGCGGATCGCCACCTGCTGGCCGCCGACGGCGAGCTCCCGGCTGAGGACACCGAACTCCAGGCCCTCGCGTGCCACGCTGGCACCGACCTCGACGGCCCGGCGCACGCAGCACCTCAGCGGCGGCGGGCGGCTGCTGCGCCAGCACGGCGATTGCCCCTGGCTTGATGATGCCGGCCTTGTCAGCCGCGATCTCTTCCACGGTGTCGCCCAGGTAGCGGGCATGATCGATCGAGATGGGCGTGATCACTGCCACGGCGCCGTCGGCCACGTTCGTGTTATCCCAGGTACCTCCCATGCCGACCTCCAGCACGCAGACGTCGACGGGCGCGTCGGCGAACACCGAGAAAGCCATGCCGACGAGCACCTCGAAGAACGACAGGCGCGCGTCGTGCGACTTATCCACGATGTCCAGGTACGGCTTGATCTCGTCGTAGGCGTCGACAAATCGCTCGACGCTCAGCGGCTGGCCGTCGACGCAGATGCGCTCTCGGACCGAGACCAGATGCGGGCTGGTGAACAGGCCGGTGCGCAGGCCGCGGGCTCGCAGCAAGGTCTCGGTCATCCGCGACGTCGATGTCTTGCCGTTGGTGCCGGTGATGTGGATCACCGGGTAGGCCCGCTGCGGATCACCGAGCAGCCTCACGAGCGACTTGATGCGATCGAGTGACGGGTTGATCGCGTGCTCGGGCCGGCGAGCGAAGATCTCCTGCTCGATCTCGCGCAGCCTGGCTGCGTAGGTGTCGGTCATGCCATCCCGCTAATCGCTGCGCCGTCCGCGGGCAGCGCAGCGAGACGCTCGGTCAGCCGCGCGACCTCGGCCTGCGCGGCAGCCAGCCGGTCGCGGTTCTTGCCGACGACCTCCGCCGGAGCCCGCTCCACGAAGGACGGGCTGGCCAGCTTGCGCTCGACCGCCTCGATGTCGGCCCTGGCGGCGGCCAGATCCTTGGTGAGCCGCTTGCGCTCGGCCGCTACGTCCAGGCCGACCGCAGTGTCGAGTTCGATCGTGACGCCCTCGGCGTGCAGCGACGCCGACGGGCTGAAGTCCGCGCCCGGCTCACTGAGCCGAAGCAGCGTCCTGATCCGGCCCTCGTGCTGCGCCAGCACCGTGGCGCTAAGACCGTCCAGCCGGGCGGGCACCGGCTGGCTCGGCCGCAGGCCCTGGTCCGACCGGAACCTGCGCACCTCGGTCACCAGCCGCATCAGCGCGGAAATCTCGGCCTCGGCGGCAGGGTCGGCCGGCAGTGGCGGCAGCGCGTCCGTCGCACCGGCAGCCGTCTGCCCCGGCCAGCGAGCGACCACCACCGACTCGCCGCCGGTCAGCGCGGTCCAGAGTTCCTCGGTGACAAACGGGAGCAGCGGGTGGATCAGCCGCAGGAGCCGGTCGAGCGCCTCGCCCAGTACCTGTCGGGTCGCGTGCGCGGCGGCCTCGTCCGGGCCGGTCAGCACTGGCTTGGCCAGCTCGAGATACCAGTCGCAGAACTCGTCCCAGGCGAAGTGGTAGAGCACGTCGCAGACCTTGGCGAACTCGAACTGCTCGAAGAGCGCGTCGACCTCCGCGGTCACGGCCGCGAGGCGGGACAGGATCCACCGGTCCGGCGCCGTCAGCTGGCTCGACGGCGGCACGCCCTGGCCGGTCACCGCGCCGTTCAGCTGCGCGAATCGGACAGCGTTCCACAGCTTGTTGCAGAAGTTGCGCGACCCGGCCACCCAGTCCTCGCTGACCGCCACGTCACCGCCTGGAGTCGCGCCGCGGGCCAGGGTGAACCTGGTCGCGTCCGCGCCGAACCGGTCGATCCAGTCCAGCGGATCCACGGTGTTGCCGCGCGTCTTCGACATCTTCTTGCCGAACTGGTCGCGCACGAGGCCGTGGAGGGCGACCTGGCGGAACGGGACCGCGTCATCCGGTCCCTGGCCGGCCATCGCGTACAGGCCGAACAGCATCATCCGGGCAACCCAGAAGAACAGGATGTCGTAGCCAGTGACGAGCACGCTGGTCGGGTAGAAGGTGCGCAGGTCTGGCGTGTCATCGGGCCACCCGAGGGTGGAGAACGGCCACAGCCCTGACGAGAACCAGGTATCGAGCACGTCGGAGTCCTGCTCCCAGCCCTCGCCCGCTGGCGGCTCGTCGTCCGGGCCGACGCAGACCACCTCGCCGTCCGGCCCGTACCAGATCGGGATCCGGTGGCCCCACCACAGCTGCCGGCTGATGCACCAGTCGTGCATGTCGTCGACCCAGTCGAAGTACCGGGCGGACATCTCCTGCGGGTAGATCCGCACCCGGCCGTCCCGCACCGCGTCGCCGGCCGCCTTGGCCAGCGGCTCGACCTTGACGAACCACTGCAGCGACAGCCGCGGCTCGACCGTGGTGCCGCAGCGCGAGCAGTGTCCGACCGCGTGCAGGTACGGGCGGCGCTCGGCCACGATCCGGCCCTCAGCCCGCAGCGCGGCCAGCACGGCCGGCCTCGCCTCGAACCGGTCCAGGCCCTGGAACGGGCCGTGTGCCGTGACGACGCCGCGCTCGTCCATGATGACGAGGCTGGGCAGGTCGTGCCGGCGGCCGATCTCGAAATCGTCCGGGTCGTGCGCCGGTGTCACCTTCACCGCGCCGGTGCCGAACTCGGGATCGACGTGCGGGTCGGCGACGACCGGGATCCGCCGGCCGGTCAGCGGCAGCTCGATCTCGCGGCCGACCAGGTGCGCATACCGGGGATCATCCGGGTGCACCGCCACGGCCGTGTCGCCGAGCATCGTCTCCACCCGGGTAGTGGCGACCACGATCTGGTCGTCGCCGTCGCCGTACCGGATCGAGACGAGCTCGCCCTCGTCGTCGGAGTGCTCCACCTCGATGTCCGACAGCGCGGTCAGGCAGCGCGGGCACCAGTTGATGATCCGCTGCGCCCGGTAGATCAGCCCGTCCTCGTACAGCCGCTTGAACATGGTCTGCACGGCGCGCGACAGCCCGGCGTCCATCGTGAACCGCTCGCGGCTCCAGTCGACGCTGTCGCCGAGGCGGCGCATCTGGCCGAGGATCTTGCCGCCTGATTCCGGTCTTCCACTGCCAGACCCGCTCGATGAACGCCTCGCGGCCGAGGTCGTGCCGGGACAGGCCCTCCCTGGCGAGCTCGCGCTCGACCACGTTCTGCGTCGCGATGCCGGCGTGGTCCATGCCCGGCAGCCAGAGCGCGTTGTATCCCTGCATCCGCCGCCGCCGCACCAGGGCGTCGATCAGCGTGTGGTCAAGTGCGTGGCCGATGTGCAGCGACCCGGTCACGTTCGGCGGCGGGATGACGATGGTGAATGGCGGCGCGTCGCTGTCGGCGTCCGCCCGGAAGTACCCGGCCTCGACCCAGCCCTCGTAGCGGCGGGTCTCGACCTCGCCGGGGCTGTACTGCGCGGGTAGCTGAGTCGTATCGGTACCGGAGGTCACGTCAGCAGAGTCTAGTGCCGCCGACTCAAGCGCCCGTCCGCTGACCAGCCCAGCCGCTCGTGCACCCGCGCCCGCCCGCTCCGCCGGGCTTGACGGGGCTTATACCCCATTAACCCCAAACGCTCCGGCCGCTGCGCCCGAAATGCGCGGTCTGGCGGACCGGCCCGTTGGGCGCGGGGGTAGAGCAGAGAGCTAGGCGGACTTCTCGCGCGGCGTGCGGCGGGCGACGTCGCGGGGCACGAGGGTCGGGTTCACGTTCTCCAGGACGACCTCGGCGCTGATGACGACCTTCTCGACGTCCTTGCGACTCGGCACCTCGTACATGACCGAGAGCAGGACTTCCTCGAGGATCGCGCGCAGGCCGCGAGCACCGGTGCCGCGCAGGATCGCCTGGTCGGCCACGGCCTCGAGCGCGTCCTCGGTGAACTCAAGGTCCACGCCGTCGAGCTCGAACAGGCGCCGGTACTGGCGGACCAGCGCGTTGCGCGGCTCGGTCAGGATCCGGATCAGCGCCTCGCGGTCCAGGTTGTGCACGCTGGTGATGACCGGCAGCCGGCCGACGAACTCGGGGATCATGCCGAACTTCAGCAGGTCCTCCGGCATCACGTCGGCGAACCGGTCCGACTCGGTCTTGTCGGTCTTGACCCGCAGGACCGCGCCGAAGCCCATGCCGCTCTTGCCGACCCGCGACTCGATGATCTTCTCCAGGCCCGCGAACGCCCCGCCGCAGATGAACAGCACGTTCGTGGTGTCGATCTGGATGAACTCCTGGTGCGGGTGCTTGCGGCCGCCTTGCGGCGGGACCGAGGCCGTCGTGCCCTCGAGTATCTTCAGCAGCGCCTGCTGGACTCCCTCGCCGGACACGTCGCGGGTAATCGACGGGTTCTCGCTCTTCCGGGCGATCTTGTCGATCTCGTCGATGTAGATGATGCCGGTCTCGGCCTTCTTGACGTCGTAGTCAGCAGCCTGGATGAGCTTGAGGAGGATGTTCTCGACGTCCTCCCCGACGTAACCGGCCTCGGTCAGCGCGGTCGCGTCGGCGATGGCAAACGGCACGTTGAGCAACCGGGCCAGCGTCTGGGCGAGCAGGGTCTTGCCTGACCCGGTCGGCCCGAGCAGCAGGATGTTGGACTTCGCCAGCTCGACGCCGTCCTCGCCGGCCCGCTCACCGCCGGACTGGATGCGCTTGTAGTGGTTGTAGACGGCGACCGACAGGCCCTTCTTGGCCTTCTCCTGGCCGATCACGTAGGAGTCGAGGAACTCGTAGATCTCCCGCGGCTTCGGCAGGCTGTCCCACTTGAGCTCGGTCGGCTCGGCCAGCTCCTCTTCGATGATCTCGTTGCAGAGGTCGATGCATTCGTCACAGATGTACACGCCAGGACCGGCGATGAGCTTTTTGACCTGCTTCTGGCTCTTTCCGCAGAATGAGCACTTCAGCAGATCACCGCCATCACCAATGCGTGCCACCTAGTAACTCCTTCTAGCCTTGCCGGCCGACGATTCCAAGCCCGCGATCAACCAAGTCACACTGCGCCGTTCAGATGCGCCGAACAGCAGTCCCTAAAGGTTAGACGGTACCGCCTCGGCAGCCCCAGGTCTTGCCTAAGGCGGGCCGTGCGGCGCGCCGGCCAGCCTGCCAGGGTTCCCGATCAGCGGAGCCCTGCCAGCCCAGACGACTTAGGACGACCCTACCTCGGTCTTGCGCTTCAGCATCGTCAGAACTTCATCCACCATCCCGTACTCCTTGGCCTCGTGGGCGGTGAAGAACTTGTCCCGCTCGATGTCACGGCGGACCCGGTCCTCGTCCTGGCCGGTATGCCGGGCCAGGATGCCTTCCATGGCGCTGCGCATGCGCAGGATCTCCCTGGCCTGGATCTCCAGGTCGCTGGACTGCCCGTAGCCACTCTCCACCGCCGGCTGGTGGATGAGGATGCGAGAGTTCGGCAGGGCGAACCGCTTGCCCTTGGTGCCGGCGGCAAGCAGCACGGCCGCCGCCGACGCCGCCTGGCCCAGGCAGTACGTGTGAATCTCTGGCTGGATGTACTGCATGGTGTCGTAGATCGCCATCATGGAGGTCATCGACCCGCCCGGCGAGTTGATGTAAATGAGGATGTCGCGGGTGGGGTCGATCGACTCCAGGGTGATCAGCTGGGCCATCACGTCGTTGGCCGAGGCGTCGTCGATCTGCACGCCCAGGAAGATGATCCGCTCCTCGAAGAGCTTGTTGTACGGGTTCATCTCCTTCACGCCGTAGGACGTGCGCTCGACGAACGACGGCAGCACGTACCGCGACTCGGCGGGCAGGCTACGCCCGCCGTACTGCGGGCCTCGGTATCCAGCGCTCACTTCTCGTCCTCCCTGGCCGGTGCTGCCATCGATGCTGCCAGCGAACTCTCCGCCGCTCATGACGCCGGGCCTCATGACACCGGGCCGACGGACGGCACCTCGGTCGCGCTGCGCACCACGTGGTCGACTAGCCCGTAGTCGCGGGCCTCCTCCGCGGTGAACCAGCGGTCCCGGTCGGAGTCTTCTTCGATCTGCTCGACTGGACGGCCGGTGTGCAGCGCGATGCGCTCCGCCAGCACGCGCTTGAGGAACAGGCTCTGCTCGGCCTGGATCCTGATGTCGGTCGCCGTACCGCCAATGCCACCGTGCGGCTGGTGCATGAGGATGGCCGCGTGCGGCATGGCGTACCGCTTGCCTGCCGCGCCAGCGCAGAGCAAGAACTGGCCCATCGAGGCCGCCATGCCCATCGCGAAGGTCGCCACATCATTTGGCACGTATTGCATGACGTCATAAATCGCCATTCCGGCGTAAACGGACCCGCCGGGCGAGTTGATATAGAGGCTGATGTCCCGCTTGGCATCCTCGGCCGCGAGCAGGATGAGCTCCGCGCAGATCCGGTTCGCCAGGTCGTCGTCGACCTGCTGGCCGAGGAAGATGATCCGGTGCCGGAGCAGGCGCTGGAACAGCATGTCGCCAAGCGGGCCTACCGGGGCTTCGGCGGCCCTGGCAAGCACCTGAGCGATCGGCTGATCGTCGGGAGGCGTGGTCACGTGTGCTCTCCTCGGTAGTAGTTGGTCCGCGCCTGTCGTTGACTGTGACCATAACCCGCGGGCAGAAGTGGCATCGCCGCCGATCCCCGCTGTTCGCTTACGGCGCACGCCAGCGGGCCATTGTGCGCCGTGAGCGCAAGCCGTTACGCCGGAGCTACTCGGCGTCGGTGTCGCGGGTCAGCGTCGGCGCCCGCATCGACGTCGGCGTCCGAGTCAGCGTCGTCGTCGGAGTCAGCGTCGGCATCGGCGTCGGCGTCGGCCGCGGCGGGCGGGCCGACGTACACCGGCCGGCCTGCCTCGTCGACCACCCTGGCCCGCTCGGCCAGCCACGTGAGAGCGTTGCCGCGCAGCACGTCGGCCGCCACGGCGGGCAGTTGTCCGTTGTCGCTGAGCTGCTGGGCCAGCCGGTCCGGCGCGACGCCCATCCGGTAGGCCTGCTCCGTTACGTAGGCGCTGAGCTGATCCGTCGTGACCGTCAGGTCCTCCTGGCTCGCCAGCTTGTCGAGGATGAACCCGGCCGTGACGGACCGCTTGGCGTCCGCCTCGAAGTCGGCCTCGATCTTGGCCTGGGTCGTGTTGCTGGCGTCCAGATATGCCTTCATGGTCAGGCCTGCCTGGTCGAGCTGATCCTGCAGGCTGCGCTGGCGCTGCGCGACCTCGGCCTGGATGATGCGCTCGGGCAGCGGCAGGTCGAGCTGATCGATTAGCGCGTCGAGCACCCGTTCCCTCGCCTGGCCAGCCTGGCCCGCCTGGCGCATGGCCGTCAGCTGCTTGCGGGTAGATGCACGCAGCTCGCCTACCGTGTCGAACTCGCTCGCGGACTGGGCGAATTCGTCATCAAACTCCGGCAGGTCCTTGACCTTCACCGAGTTCACCGTGACCTGGACGTCAGCGGCCATGCCTGCCTGCTGGCCCCCAGCCAGCTCGGCGGTGAACGTCTTGGACTCGCCAGCGGTCATGCCGGCGAGCGCTTCATCGAGCCCGTCCAGCATCGATTCCGTGCCGACCTCGTAGGAAACGCCGGTGGCCTGGGCGTCCTCGACAGGGTCGCCGTCCACCGTCGCAGCCAGGTCGATCGACACGAAATCACCGGACTCGACGGGCCGGTCAACGGTCCGCAGCGAAGCGAAGCGCTCCCGCAGCGCCCCCAGGTACTCCTCCACCTGGTCGGGGCCGACGTCGGCGTTGTCCACGGTGACCGACAGTGCTTCGACGTCGGGCAGGTCGAAGCTCGGCCGGACATCCACCTCGGCCGTGAAGGCCAGCTCCTTGCCGTCGTCGAGCCTGGTGATTTCCAGGTCAGGCTGAGTGAGCGGGACGACGTCGTGCTCGGCTACAGCTTTGTTGTAGAGCTCAGGCACGGCCTCGTTGACGGCCTGCTCGAGGACAGCGGCGCGCCCGAATCGCTGGTCGATGATGCGCGGCGGCACCCGGCCCGGACGGAATCCCGGCACCCGAACCTGACGCGCCACCTCCCGGTAAGCCTTGTCGAGGCTCGCCTTGAGCTCCTCGAACGGAACTTCGATGGTCAGCTTCACCCTGGTGGGGCTGAGCTCTTCGACGTCGGTCTTCACCTGGGGTCGCTTCCTGGAAAGGGGCCATGCCGCTGGCGGGCGCCATGCAGGCGCGGGCCGGACTGGCTCGTCGCTCGCGGCTACTGCGCGCCAAGTCTAGGACAGCAACCGCGTGTTCACCCGCGACGGGTGATGATCACGGGAACTCGGCGACTTCACGATGGACGAGTCAGGAGTACTTCGCATGATGCCGGGAACGTGGGTGCCCTCGGCTGGCAGCCACCCGACCCTCCCGGTGGTCTAGTTCTCCAGGGAGGCGAGGATGACCGATCCGCATACTGGCCCGCCAGCGGGCTCCGGCCCGGGCGACCAGCCAGGTGCGATGCCGTCCAGCGCAGACACAGGCGGCATGGGCGGCACGGAAGCGCCTGGCAACTCCGCGGGTGGCACCACGGGCGCAAGCACTACGGGCGCAAGCACAACGAGCAGTATCGCCACTGCCAGGCGAGCCTCGGCGACGCAGACCGGCGTGCCGCAACAGCTAGGCCACCAGCAGGAGCGCATCGCCGGCGAGACAGACACCGGCCAGATGGAAATGGGCGCGCCCGGCACGAGCCCGATCGCGCAGCAGATCTCTGCAGCCGCCAAGAGGGCGTGGTGGGCAGTGCTGCTCGGCGCGCTCGGCATGGTAGCGCTCGGCATCGCGCTGCTGGTGTGGCCGCATGCTTCGCTGACCATCGTCGCGATCCTGATTGGCGCCGCCGTCCTGGTCTCGGGGCTCGTCCGCCTGTACGAGGGCTTCACCGCGCGGGCCGAGAGCGGCGGCATGCGTGCCGGGTACGTGGTGATCGGACTGCTCGCCGTACTCGCCGGGATCTACTTGCTGCGCCACCATACGCTCAGCCTGTTCCTGGTCGCGTTTGTCACCGGCGTGTTCTTCATCGCGCAGGGTATCTCCGAACTCGGCGTCGCCATCTCCGGCGCGGTACCCAACCGCGGCCTTCGCGCCGTGCTCGGAGTGTTCAGCCTCGGCGCCGGGCTCGTCATGGTGATCTGGCCGGGCATCACGCTCGCCTTGCTGCTCACGATCGTCGCCGCGTGGCTGCTCTGCTACGGGCTGATGCTCGGGGCGCTGGCGTTCGGCCTGCGGCGGACAGTTAAGGCCGCGGAAAAGACGACCATGCGGTCCGGGCAGCGGCTGGCTACCAGCACGACATAGCCGACCGGCTATCAGTAGCGAGGCGGTCCAGCCGCAGTCGGCGACCTCGTCCGGCAGCCGCGCCGGGCGAGGTCGCCGGGCGCAACGTAAGAGCAGCTCGAGCCGCCGGCCTTGAGCGATGGCCTGCCGACGGTTAGCGACGCCGAGCTTCCGGTACGCCGAGCTGAGGTGCGTCTTGATCGTGTTAATAGACAGGAACAGCGACTCGGCGATCTCCTGGTTAGTCATATGGGAGGGCAGGAAGCGCAGCACCGCGAGCTCGCTCTCGGTTAGCAGCGCCGCCGGTTGCGCCGACGCTGGACGCGGCAGGCGGCCGTCGAACCTGTCCAGGATCCGGGCGGCGAACCCCGCGCACCGGCTCGACGGCGAGATCAGCACGGTGAGCGCTGACCTGACGGCCGGCCCAGCGGCGACGAATGGGCCGCAGGCATCGTCTGGCTCGGCCAGCGCCAGCGCCTCGGCCAGCAATTCGGCGGCTTCGCTGCCTTGGGTGAGCCTGCGCCTCGCCACCACGGCCGTCAGCAGCGCGCCGATCCTGTCAGAGCTCGAGCAGTTCGCGGTGGCTTCGGCAAGCACAGGCTCGACCAGCGACAGCGCGCCCTTGTCGTCCTCGTCCGCGATCAGCAGCCTGGCCTGGCAGACGGCCACGTCCGGCCGCGCGCGCGCGCCAGGGCCGACCAGGCCGACGAGCGTCGCCCTGGCGCGTTCCAGCTCGCCGGCCGCCAGGCTGATCTCCGCGTCGACGACAGCGATGGCCGCTGCGATGCCGCGCGGGCGATCTGGCGTGCTCCCCGGTGTCAGCACCGCGGCCGGATCGCCAGTGCTGACGGGTGTGCCCGCGTAACCTGCCGCCGGTGGCGCCGCAGCGGCATCGCTGAGCCACCTGGCCAGCCCGCGCGCACCCGCCAGGTTGCCCTCCGCGACCGCGAGGCGGGCGCGCAGCAGGCCGCTCAGGACAGCGACGGACGGCTCCCCGGCCGGCCGCGATGTCATCGCCGCCAGATCGGCCTGATCAAGCAGCGCGCCAGCCGCGTCCGGCTCGTCGCGGGCAAGGCTGACGGCAGCGCCCGCAAGCGCTAGCACCGGAGCCAGTTCGTCGTCGTGGCCGTTCGGACCGTCAGCCACGCTGCCCGCCACCCTGGTAGCGCTGGCCAGGTCGCCGTACAGTGCCGCAGCGACTGCTTCCCACGCGCGGCCCCGTTCCCGCAACGCCAGCAAGCCGCCCGCCGACAGCTGGGCGCCAGCGTGCAGCAACGCTGACCGCGCCTGCTGCGTATCGCACTCACGGAGCGCGGCAAAGCCGATCCCCAGCCACAGCGTGCCGAGCGCACGGTGCGTGCCGACGCCGCGCGGGTCAGCGTGCGCGTTGCTCGCCAGCAGCCAGTAACGCTCCAGCCAGGACGACTCGGGCGTGGTCATGGCGGTCGTCAGGAGAATACGTAGCGCTGCCACCCAGAGCTCGGTCTGCTCGCGGTCATGGCCCGCGAGCCCGGCTAGCTCAGCTAGCTCAGCCTCGGCGCTCTCCAGGTGGGGCAGCGCGCCGTCGGCGTCGCCTTGCCAGATCCTGGCGGCTGCGAGTGCCACCGCGAGCACGACACTCAGTTCCTCGTCGCCGGCCAGCCGGCCAGGTGGCATCCCGGCGAGCGCTGCCTCCAGGCCCGGACCGGCCGCGGAGAACATCACCGCCGGGCCCGCGTCCCTCAGGACGCGCAGGCCGAACTCCCACTCGCCCACCTCGGCAGCCGCCTGGACGGCGGGCAGGACGTCGCCGCGGGCGGCGTACCACCGAGCCACCAGGCGCTGGAGTCCTGGCGCCTCGTCCGGAAATTCCCGGCGCAACGACGCGGACAGCACCTCCCTGAGCATCGGGTGGTAGCGGTACTCGCCCGAATCCGGCGTCAGCGCCTGCACCAGACCGGTTTCACGGCTCAACTGCTCGAGCAGCCGGGCCGCCCCGGTCTCCCCGGTCAGCTCATGAGCCAGGTCAGCGGGCACGGTCAGGCTCAGGCTGGTGCGCATCATGAACTCGCGCACCGTCGCAGGCAGCCCGCCGAGGACCTCGTCCTGAAGGTAGTCAGCGACCAGGGCCTGGGCGCCGACCTCGCCGGCCTCGCCGGCCTGGCCCAGCGGACCGGACTGGCCGGCCTGGGCGGCCTGACCGAACTGGCTGGAGGGGACGGCCTGACCGAACTGGCTGGAGTGGACGGCCTGGGCGGCCTGGCCTCCCAGTGCCGTCAGGCGCAGGCCCGCGAGCCAGCCCTCGGTCTTGCGCACAAGGTGATCTCGTTCGGACTGGCTAACCGGAGTGCCGAGCATGCCGAAGTAGGCAGCTGTCTCCTCGCTCGTGCACGCAAGGTCGGCCGCGCCGATGTCGGCCAGCTCTCCCTCGAGACGGAGCCTGGACACGGCCAGGCCCGGCGCCGACCGGCCGGCCAGCAGTAGCCGCAGGCCGGGCGGCTCGTGCCTGATGAGCTCGTCCAGGCCGGCGAGGGACTCGGTCCCGGCCAGCAGATGCACGTCGTCGAGGATGAGCACGACCGGATCGTGATCGCCACCTGGCCTGATCGCGATAGAGACCCACTGCGGGATCTCGGCCGCCGTCATGCCAGCTGGCAACCCCGCCTTGCCGAGAGGAAAGATCCCAGCCCGGAACAACGCGGCGGTCACGTGCCGCCAGAACCGGCCGGGTTCGGCGTCGGCCGCGTCGAGGCTCACCCAGGCGGGACGCCGGCCAGCCGGCCTGCCGGAAGCCCAGATCGCGGCGGCGACCGTCTTCCCGGCACCTGGCGGGCCGGTCATCAGCGTGACCCGACGGGTGACTGCGGCGTCCAGTAGCGCCCTGATCCGGGGCCGTGGCAGCACGGTCACGCCTGGTCGCGGGATGCGCAGCTTGTCCTCAAGCAACGCGACGTCCTGCGGCTGGGCAGCCAGCACGGACCTGCTTGCGATGGTCGTCATCACCCTCCCCGGCACCGCGCGGATGCTTACCGCCTCCCGGGCGCATGCTCCAGCGTGCGCGGAGTGGACATGCACCGCGAGGTCACGCAAAAGCCGCCTGCGGCTAGGCCAGCCCCCGCTGGCACTCACCCGCTGCGGTGAACTTGCAGCTCAACGCCCCGTATTCGCCATACCCGCAAGGCCTCGCCACCAATCAGAGCGACCTGCTATGCCCGCTATGCCACGGCGCGTCCAGCGAAATCGCCGCGGGCGCGGATCACCCCGGCCGGGTGATGACCGGCACCACGACCGTCCGTAACGTGCGTGGAAGGACAACCCGGACGACCGGTTGGCGATAGGCCTTGCCGTGCTGGCGAGGCCGCGACGTGCGCCTGCTAACCGGCCAGGTCAGAGGGGAGTGGCTTTCGATGAGCAGAGCACAGGACGGATCCTCAGGTCTTGAGACCGGTGCCCAGGCCGCAGAGAAGGCCGCTGGAGCGACGGGACCCGGGACGACGAGCGGCGCGGGCGCCACGGGCCCGGCCACCGGTCCGGCAACCGGCCAGACGCCCGGGACCACCGGCACCACCGCTGCAGCCGGCCAGCAGGCAGGCACACAGCAAGCAGGCATGCAGCAGACAGGCATGCAGCAGACGCCCACCGCGACCTACGAGCGGGGCCCAGCGCCGTCGGCGGAGTGGCGCACCGCCGGGCAGGGCAACCGCGCCAGTTCGGGCACCGCCATGGGCGGTGTCCTGTCGCTCGTGGCCGGTCTGCTCGCGTTCCTCGCCGGGCTTGCCTTCGTTGTCCGGCCGCGCTTCTACCCGACGCTCGCGGGCTACGCCTACCACTGGACCGGGACCGGCTGGGGCTGGGTCCTGCTCGCTCTCGGCATAGTGCTGTTTGCCGCCGGGGCCAGCGTCCTGCTCGGGATCACCGCGGCTCGGCCAGTGGCCGCTGGCCTGGCGGTGCTGACAGCCATCGCGGGCTTCATGTTCCTGGTGTACTCGCCGGTCACGGGCGTAGTGCTCGTGGCGCTCAGCGTGTTCGCCATCTGGGGCCTGCTCCGCGGTGGACTGGACCAGAGCGAATCGACGATGTAATGCCGTAGAGCACAGCCGCCGGCCGCTCCAGGCCGCCGCAGCGACGAGCCCCGGCCCTGATCTCAGGGCCGGGGCTCGCCCGCGTTATCGGACGCGCGGAATCACGGGACGGACGTGGTCACGGGACGCACGGGGTCACGGGACGCACGGGGTCACGGGACGCACGGGGTCACCGGTCGGCAGGCGGCGCCGCGTCACCCCGCTCGGCCGCGATGACGCGCAGCACCGCGTCGATGAGCGCCAGGTGCGTAAACGCCTGCGGGAAGTTGCCGAGGTGCCGCCCGCTCTCCGCCTCGATCTCCTCGGCGTACAGCTGGAGCGGGCTGGCGAGCGACAGCAGCTTGCCGCACAGGGCCGCGGCCCGCTGCGTCTCGCCGATCATCGCCAGCGCCGACACCAGCCAGAACGAGCAGATTGTGAACGTGCCCTCCGCGCCAGCCAGCCCGTCGTCGGTCTCCTCCGGCCGGTACCGCAGCACGAGGCCGTCGACGCTGAGCTCGTCGGCGATGGCCAGGACGGTCGCGCGGACCCGCTCGTCCTCCGGCGGCAGGAAGCCCATGAGGGGCACGAGCAGCAGCGAGGCGTCCAAGGCCGAGCCGCCGTAGGTCTGCACGAATACGCCACGCTCGGCCACTCCGCGCGCGCAGATCTCGGCGTGCATTTTGTCCGCGGCGGCACGCCAAAGGCCAGCCTGCTTGTCGTCGCCGCGTCCCGTGGCCAGTTTGACGCCGCGGTCGACGGCAACCCAGCACATCACCTTGGACGCGGTGTAGTGCCGCTGCTCGCCGCGAATTTCCCAGATGCCGCGGTCGGGCTCCTGGTACAGCTCGATGGCGCGCTCGACCATGATGCCCGCTGCCATCCAGGAAGCCGGGCCGAGTTCGGCAGGCGCGTTCTCGAAGTAGAGCGCGAGGGCTTCCATCGCCATGCCCCACATGTCGTGCTGCTGCTGGTCGAACGCGCCATTGCCGATCCGCACGGGCTGCGCGCCCTCGTAGCCGCGCAGGTGGTCGAGCACCTGCTCGTCCAGATCGCGCTCGCAATCAATGCCGTACATGAGTTGCAGCGGGCCGGCGCCGACGGCGTCCATCAGGAACGCGAAGTAACCGAACGCCTCCCAGTCGAAGCCCATTTTGTACAGGGCCGCGAGCATGAACGCCGAGTCGCGGATCCAGGTGTACCGGTAGTCCCAGTTGCGCTCGCCGCCTGGCGACTCGGGCAGCGACGTGGTGGCCGCCGCCATGATGGCGCCCGACGGCGCGTAGCTGAGGCCCTTCAGCGTGAGCGCGCTGCGCTCCAGATACGGGCGCCAGGGATGGTCGGGCATCCTCGGGCTGGCATGGCGGAACCAGTCGCGCCAGCAGACGACGGTCGCGTCCAGCTGCGCCTCGGCGTCGGCCGCCGTCGCGACTGAACCGTGCTGCCAGGACAGCGCGGCGTAGGCGGTCTCGCCCTCCGATAGCGCGGTGCGAGCTGTCGCCCTGGCACCGCCGAGGCCCAGGTTGAGGCTGCTCGACAGGATGAGCTCGGGCTGGTCGGGCAGGGCGCAAGACGCGACGTCGTAGCCGGCCCCGTGGTAGCTCCAGGTCCCCGCATCGCGGCCGTAGTCGAACAGCGGCATGCAGTCCAGCATCAGGTCAACCTGGCCGGAGATGCAGGTGGCAGTGCGGACCAGCATCGCGCGCCCGGTGAAGTCTCCCGGCGGCCGCCGCCGGCCCTCGACCCGCTCCCGGCCCTGCCACGGCCCCATCACCAGCCCGTCGCGCACGACGAGCCACCCGGTGGCGGTGGACCACGTCGTCTCCAGCACCATCGAGCCCGGCACGTAGCGCCGCTGGGCCGGCACCCGCGTGTGCACGGGACCGAGCCGGAAGAATCCGGCCGACCGGTCGAGCAGAGCGGCAAAGACACTCGGCGAATCCGGCCTCGGCAGGCACATCCACTCCACCGCGCCATCCGGCGCGATGAGGGCTGTGGTGCTGCAATCGGACAGGAAGGCGTACTGCGCTATGGGCGGGAACGGGGACGATTCGCGCGCCGCCGCAGTCACCGGCAGTGCAGGACCGGACATCCTTATCTCATTCCCGGCCAGAGCTACCTCGCCTCACCCGAACCGGATGAGTCCTAGCCGACCACGCCCGTCAGCCCCAGGATGCCGTTGATGGTGAGCAGCACTCCGCCGACGACTAGCGCGCCGACGGCGAGGCTGTGCCCATGCGAACGCAGCCAGCGATTGAAACGGGTCATTAGCCCCCCGGTCCGCTCCGGTGCGAGCAGGTACAGCACCAGCGGCAGCCAGACAAAGGCGATGGTGATCGTGATGACGATGGCTATGTCCAGGACGCTCAGGGCGATGCTCTGCTTTGACGTGGCGATCACCTGGATCGCGGCGACGAACGTCAGTGACGGCGAGTAGACGAGGATGCCGAGGAGGAAGGCAGCCTTGGCGCCGGGCCTCGCCAGCAGCCGGGAGATCATGCCCGTGTCCTTCTTCGCCGGATCGGGCACCTTGGGGCCGCGCCGCCATAGGTACGCGCCGCCGAGCAGGATCAGCAGGCCGAGGCCAAGCCGCACGCCGTACCTGGGCTGGCGCTCATGTGGCTTGTAGACGTGACCAGCGTGCAGTGCGACGAAGACGATGGTCGCCATGACCGCCGTCATGACGATCGCGCCGGCCAGGAAGATCAGCACGGTGCGGCGCGGACTGGCTGAGCCCAGGAACACCGCCGTTACCAGCACCGCCGTCGGCGTCAGCGCAGCGAGCACCGCGAGGCCGGCGGCATCGATCAGCACCACGGCGGGCCGCGGCGCGCACGACTGCCCGATGATCGCCCGCATGCCCGATAGATGCCCCACCGCCGGGCGAGCGGCCTCACCCGGTCCGGGTGAACACGCCAATAGCTACCGGTGCCACGCGCCGCGATCATGGGTACAGCAGGCGAGGTGACGACTGACATCCACCCTCGCCCGATGCAGGCGAGTGCGCCGACCGCCGGGATGGCCTGGATTCCGGGCGGGCAGTTCACGATGGGATCGGCGGACTTCTACCCGGAGGAGCGTCCGGTCCACGCGGTCGCCGTCGACGGATACTGGATCGACACCCGCCCGGTGACCGTCGCCCAGTTCCGCCGCTTCGTGAAGCAGACCGGCCATGTCACGGTTGCGGAGCAGGCCCCGGACCCGGCCGCCTATCCGGATGCCGACCCAGACCTGCTGGTGCCTGGCTCGCTGGTGTTCCGCAAGACGCCAGGCCCGGTCGACCTGCGCGACTATGCGAACTGGTGGGCGTACGTCCCCGGCGCATCGCTGGCGGCACCCGGAGGGGCCGGGCAGCGATGTGCGCCGGCCGCGACAAGCATCCGGTGACGCACGTGGCCTACGCCGATGCCGCGGCCTACGCCGACTGGGCCGGCAAGGACCTGCCGACCGAGGCCGAGTGGGAGTACGCGGCGCGCGGCGGCCTGGACGGCGCGCGTCTACGTCTGGGGCGACGAGTTCGCGCCCGGCGGGCGGCAGATGGCGAATACCTGGCAGGGCGAGTTTCCCTGGCAGAACCTGATGCTGGACGGCTACGACGGCACCTCGCCTGTCGCTGCGTTCCCGGCCAACGGCTACGGGCTGTACGACATGGCCGGCAACGTGTGGGAGTGGACCGCCGACTTCTTCCGCCCGCGGCATCAGGCCGAGCGCGCCGGATAGGCCTGCTGCGCGCCGCGCAACCCGCGCGTCGGCGCCGACGCAGGCGAGCGGACCCGGCGAGCGAGATCCCGCGGCGGGTGATCAAGGGCGGCTCGCACCTGTGCGCGCCGAGCTACTGCCTGCGCTACCGGCCGGCCGCCCGTCAGGGCGAGGCCGTCGACACCTCGACCGGGCACCTCGGGTTCCGCTGCGTGATCAGACCGCGCCACCGCCTGACCCGCCATGGAGCCGGGTGGCCCTGGTCCGGAAGTATCCCGAGATCACGCTCACGGCCGCGCCAAGGAACACCAGGTTGAACACGATCTGGAGGGTGACAGCGGCACGAGCCAGCTGGCCGACCGGATGCACGTCACCGAACCCGACGGTGGTTAGCGTGCTGATGTTGAAGTACAGGGCGTCGGTCTTGGTGCTCAGGCTCACGAACTGGTCCGGCAGCTCGGCGACCGCCTCGTCGGCACAGGAAAAAAACAGCACGGTCACCGTCAGCAGCAGCACCAGGCCGCGGATCCGCGCCTGCTCGCCGGCCCGTAGCAGCCTGCCCACCGCGAGCACGATCAGCACCCCGAGGACGACGACGCCGGAGCTGAAGAGGATGACCCACGAGTCCTCGCGCATCCGGCCCGGAACCGGAATCTCGTAGTAGACCGCGGTGGCCGCCGCGATCAGCAGCACCGAGGCGATCGCCCGGGTGAGCTGAGATCGCTGGGCGCTCACCACCCACCCGCCCGGCGGGCCTCGGTTCGCAGCGCGCGCATCAGCCGATTCTGGCATGACGGCGCGCAGCCACCGGCGCCGCGGCTCACCCCTCGCGTTTGCACACCACCCGCCGCGGGTGGTCGCAGTGCTCAGGAGGCCTGCGGGTGGCCGGCGGGTGCGAGGCCGAGCACCTTGATGACCTCAGTCGCGACCTGGCCCGCGGGCCGTTTGCCGACGGTGATCAGGTGCACTCGCGGCTCGTCCTGCGGCATCTCCAGGTCGGCGAACTGGCTGGCCAGCAGCGGCTCGTGGAAGAAGTGGCCGGCCCGCATCGCGAGTCGCTGCTGGTCTTCCTCCTCGCTGATCACGAGGAACACCATCTCCGCGTGGTCTCGGCCACGGAGCAGTTCGTCTCGGTACCGGCGCTTCAGGGCGGAGCAGGCAAGCACAGCTGACTGACCGCTATCGGCAATGTCGTCCATCCACGCGGTGATCGCCGCGAGCCACGGCTTGCGATCGGCGTCTGTCAGCGGCAGCCCGGCTCGCATCTTGGCGACGTTGGCAGCCGGGTGAAACGAATCACCGTCCGTAAACGTCCACCCGAGCCGCCCGGCCAGCAGCTGGCCCACGGTCGTCTTGCCGCTGCCGGCCACGCCGGCCACCACTACGATCATCGTAGGCGAGCCTAACGTGCGAGGCTTTGCGTGGATGCCTGAGCCAGAGGAGCACGGCCATGCCGATGGAAACCATTGACGCGCTCGTCATCTTCGGTGCGACCGGGGATCTAGCGAAGCTCGAGACGTTCCCCGCGCTGGTCGGGCTCGTCGACCGCGGCGTCCTCACCGTTCCCATAGTCGGCGTGGCTAACAGCGGCTGGGGTCTTCCGCAGTTCCGGGACTACGCGGCGGCATCGCTAAAGCTTAACGACATGGATCCGGCAACCCCGGCGGCGGTCCGGATGCTGGGATTGCTCCGCTATGTCGATGGTGACCTGACTGACCCGGCTACCTACCAGGCCATGTCCGCAGCGATGGAGGACAGCCAGCGTCCGCTTTACTACCTCGAGGTGCCGCCGTCGCTCTTCGGGAGGATCGCCGACGGGATCGCGGGAGCGGGCCGTGCCGCGGGCGCGCGGGTGATGGTGGAGAAGCCGTTCGGCACCGACCTGGCCAGCGCCATCAAGCTCAACGACACGATGCACCAGCACTTTCCGGAGGAGTCGATCTACCGGGTCGATCACTGGCTCGGGCTCGAGGCGGTCGAGAACCTGCTGTTCGTCCGGTTCGCCAACTCCATCATCGAGCCGCTGCTGAGCCGTGATCACGTCGAGAGCATCCAGATCACGATGTCCGAGGCCTTCGACGTCGCCACTCGCGGCCGGTTCTACGACAACACTGGCGCGATCCGAGACGTGATCCAGAACCACATGCTGCAGGTACTGGCCACGGTCCTGGCCGATCCCCCGGACGGCAGCGGACTGGCGTACTGGCGTGATGTCAAGTCCCAGATCATCGGCGCACTCGAGCCGCTGAGCCCGCAGACAACTGTGCGCGGCCAGTATGAGGGTTACCTGCAGGTCCCCGGCGTCGCGCCGGGCAGTACGACCGAGACCTACGTGGCGATCGGGCTCACAGCTCAGTCGTGGCGCTGGGCGGACGTGCCGATCCTCATCCGGGCTGGCAAATGCCTGCCTGTCACGGCGACCGAGGTCGTGCTGCGCTTCCGCAAGCCCCCTCATGACGTGTTCGGCGTCGGCGACCAGGCAGATGCGAACAGTCTGCGGGTCCGGATCTATCCCGACGACCGGGTAGGCATCACGGTGCTCGGGAAGAAGCCAGGCCCGGACATGGCGGCCCAGCCGCGGGAGCTCGCTTACTCGGGCCAGACGATGCAGCAGATGATGCGGCCGTATGACCGGCTGATCGGCGCTGCCCTCGGCGGCGATCGATACCTGTTCGCCCGGCAGGAGACTGTCGAGGCGGCCTGGCGCGTCGTGCAGCCCGTGCTGGGCGATGTCGTGCCCGTCGTGCCGTATCCGCGGGATACCTGGGGGCCAGCGGCGGCCGACTCGCTGCTCCCGGCTGGCGCCACCTGGCACAACCCGGCCCCGTAGTCCGCGCGCAGCAATCACGGTGCCCAAGCTATGACGGTGCCCAAGCTATGACGGTGCCCAAGCTATGACGGTGCCCAAGCTATGACGGTGCCCAAGCTATGACAGCAGCCGGGGATGGGCATGAACCCTCCCATGACAGGCGCGGCGATACGGGGCCGAGCCGGGCCAGCCGGGCCAGCCGAGACCGGGCCAGCCGAGACCGGGCCAGCCGAGACGGGAGCAGCCAGCACGGGACCAGCCAGCACGGGACCAGCAAGCACGGGACCAGTCGAGACGGAGCCGGACCCGCGGTTCACCTTGGCCAACGAGCGGACCTTCCTGGCCTGGAGCCGCACTGCCCTCGCCCTGGTCGCGGCGGGCCTCGGCATCGTCCAGCTGCTGCCGCCCTTCCCTGGCGTCCCGCTGGGCCGGCACCTGGTGGGCGTGCCGCTCATCGTGCTGGGCGCGGTGCTGGCCATCGCCGCCTACACCGACATGATGCGCAATCAGCGGGCAATGCGGCGCGGTGAGCCGCTGCCCAGGTCCGTGCTGCCCCGGCTGCTGGCGGGCACGGTCGGTGGCGTGGCCACCCTCGCCGCCATCGTCGTCCTGCTCTCGGCGGCAAGGTAGGGGTTATGCCACCACCACCCACCGGCCCGCAGCCTCCGGTCACCGAGCCGGCCGACCGGACCAGGCTCGCCTGGACCCGGACCGCGGTCGGGTTCGCCGCCATCGGCGGCGCCATGCTCAAGGTCAGCCCGGTTGCCGGCGGTGTAGTCCTGCTGCTGAGCCTGCCCATCTGGCTGATCGCTCGCCGTACCAGCGGTGCGGACTTGGCCGCCTCGTCACCTCGCGGCCTGCGACTGGTCACGGTGACGGTCGTCATCGTCGCCGTGACCGCGCTTGTCGTCGCCATCTTCGGCCGCAGCCCCGACAGCCTGGGTCAGTTGCTTCGTGGCCGCTGACCAGACGGCCCAGCGTCCCGCTGTCAGCGCGACGAAGCTCAGGTTGCGCTGGCTGGTGATCGTCGTGGCCGTCATGGCGGTGCTGACCGCAGGCTGGCCGCTACTCGACATGACGGTTGCCGACCAGCACCCACTAGCGGCTGGCTCCAGGCTCACCGTCGGTACCAGCCCGGGCTCTGGCGTCGTCATCGTCGGAGCTGGCTGGTCGCTCTTGTCCGAGCAGAGCAACCCCACGCAGGGCTATCTGCTGCAGCACGGCAAGCTTCAGCTGTCGATCACCCACGTGGGCCTGCTCAACCGAGAGCAGCTGCCGCAGATGTGGCGTGGCCTGATGCAGATCCTGTCGGTGAGCAATCCCGGCATCCGGTTCAGTAAGCCAGCGTTCATTACCACCAGGCACGGCCTGCGGGCCATCACGAGCCTAGTGACGGGCAGCGGACAGATCGGCACCGCGACCATCGTTCGCGCTCCATCCGGGAATTTCGGCATTGAGATGCTGGACCTTGCCCCGCGCGGAACGAGTCCGGCGCTGCACGTGGCGGCCGCGAGGGTGATGGTCTCGCTCATGTTTAGGGGGCCGGGCAAATGACCTGGACCGCCACGAGCACCCCCAGGCTGTCCCAGGCCCAGAGCATTCGGCTGGTCGAGACGACCGCCATCGTGGCGTGCGCGTTCGGCGCAGCCATCCTGAGCTGGCAGTTCTTCCGTTTTCTCGTGGTGTTCCCCGGCCCGGCACTGCTGGCCGTGGTCCTGGAGATCCCGCTGCTGGTGGTCGGCTTCCTGGTAGTGCGGCTCGCCCGCCCAGTCCGTGCGCCGCCGTTTGCCTGGTCAGCTGCTGCGGTGGCGTGGGGCGGCACAGCCGCCGCTGGATGCGCGCTGCTGGCCAACAAGGGCCTGATCGGGCTGTGGTCGAAGGGCGCAGGCGTTCAGTTCGCCGCGAACTGGTCGGCATCGCTCTCGGCCCCGCTGAACGAGGAGACGCTCAAGCTGTGTGGCGTCATCATGATCGTTCTTGCAGCCCCGCGCGTGATCCAGGGGCCGCTCGACGGATTGATCGTGGGCGGGCTCGTCGGCCTGGGCTTCCAGGCAACCGAGAACGTGACATATGGGCTGAACAACATCGTGCTATCCGGCGCGACGGACCCCGCCAGGGCGGTCATTGACTCGGCGCTGGTCCGGGTCGGCCTGACGGCGCTGGGCTCCCACTGGACCATGACTGCTGTCGCCGGCGCCGGCGTCGGCTACATCGTCGCGCGCTTGCGCGGTGCCGAGCACGGCGGCGTACTGGCCGGGGTCGCCTGCCTGCTCACCGCGATGGCGATGCACCTGCTCTTCGACGCGCCGCAGCTGGCTATCGCGATCAAGGTAGGCGTGAACTTCGCGATCGTGCTCGTGCTGTACCTGCTCCTCAGTAATGCCTACCTGGGCCGAGCCCACCGCGTCGGGGCCGACTGGACAGCGGCCGGTATTATCTCTGCCGATGAGTCAGCGATTCTGCTTAGTCGCTGGCGTCGGCGCCGCGAGCTGGCGGGGGCAGCGACGGCTAGCGAGCGCGGACGGCTGGCGGCGCGGCAGGCCGCCCTCCTGACCGACATCGAGCGGACAGCCGCATGAGAGGCCACGAACAAGCCCGGCTCGCGTCGCCGCCGGAGCGGGGGCTCGCGAAGCTCGTCATGAGGTCTTCATGTTCCGTGGGTAGACCTGTCGCCTGGACGCCGACGGGCGGACATCGCACGACAGCCGATGGGGGAACCTAGTGCCGAGACCGAGCATCACAGGCTCGCGGTACACGCAAGCGAGCGCCAGCTCATCCGGCGGCGAACCACCAGACCCGGGGCCACGCCACTCCCGAAGCCGTCGGCGCCGGTGGGCTCCGCACTGGCCACGGCGTACCTGGTCGCGGCTTACCCTCACTGTGCTGATCGTGATCATGGTGCCTATCGCCTGGTCAGTAGGGCACGCACTGACCATGCCAGGCGGCGGATCGGTGTCGGAGCGGCTGGCCGAGTGGGCGCGCGACCACTACCTGGGACCCGTGGTCACCATGGGCGAGTGGCTGACGTACCAGCCGCCCAAGGTTGGCGGCAAGCCCTCGTTCGCGCTCACCGGGCCCTCGGCCGCTGCGGCGAACCGGGCGGCGGTACAGAGGGCACACCAGCGAGCGGCAGCCGTTGCGACCTACGGACCGCCAGCACAGCTCCAGTCCATGGCCGGCCACCCGCTACCGGGCGAGGGCGTCTGGCGGATACTCGGGACCGTCAACGGGGAGCCGGCCATCTATGGCACGTACCTGAGGCCGAGCAGCGTCTATAGCTCTTACGTCGCCGGCATCGTCTCGATGAACCAGAGCCTGATCCGGTTCGAGCTCCGGCCGGGCGCGGAGGACCCGGGTCCCGGGGCGTGGCATGCGGCTTCCTCCATCCTCCCTGGTACCAGGCGGGGCCTGCTGGCGACCTTCAACGGCGGCTTCAAGATCAGCACGTCGGATGGGGGCTTTTACCTGAATGGGGCGACAAGCGGTACTCTGACCCCCGGTGTCGCATCGGAGGTGTACTATTCCGACGGCCACATGGCTATCGGTGTCTGGGGCCAGACCGTCACGATGACCCCAGACGTGGTGGGCGTACGGCAGAACCTGCACCTGATTGTCACCCATGGCCGCGTGCCACCCTCGGTTGACAATAATGTGGAGACGAATTGGGGCGCGACGCTAGGCGGCGGGTACTACGTCTGGCGCTCGGGCATCGGCATTACTAGGGATGGCCGCGTGATCTTTGTCTATGGCCCGGCGCTGAACGTACGCGAGCTCGCCGAGCTGATGCAGCACGCGGGTGTCGTCACCGGCATGGAACTCGACATCAACCCCGACTGGATGTCGTATATGTACTATCAGAACAGCCAGTCGGCCAACCCGAGGCCTGTCAACATGCTGCCAGACCAGACCCAGCCTGCCGACCGCTATTACAGCTCCGCGAGCCGCGACTTCACCGCGGTCTACGCGCGATGACGGCCAGGGCGCAGGAGACGGGCGAGCAGGCACCCGTCACACCAGGCGCGCACCCGGTAGCGCCGCGGACTACCCGGGGGCTCCTGGTCGCCGCTCTCCAGGCGGTCCGGCCCCGGCAGTGGCCAAAGAACCTGCTGGTATTCACGGCTCCGCTGGCCGGCGCCACCCTGGGCAGGAATGACGGCTTCGGTTACGCGGTGCTCGCTTTCGTTGCCTTCACCGCGGCCTCTTCTGCCGTGTACGTCGTCAACGATCTCCTGGATGTCGAGCGCGATCGCCGGCATCCGACGAAGTGCCTGCGCCCTATCGCCTCTGGCCGCCTGCCTCGGCGGGCCGCGCTCGTGCTGGCGGCGGGCTGCCTGGTGGTGTCGGCGCTGACCACCGTCGCCATCGGCGAGCCGTGGCTAGGCGTCGTCATCGGGGCCTATATCGCCATCTCGTTCCTCTACAGCATGAGCCTGAAGCACCTGCCCGGCATCGAGCTAACGGTCGTCGCGTCTGGCTTCGTGCTGCGTGCCCTCGGCGGCGCCGTGGCTACCCACGTGCCACCGTCGGGCTGGTTCCTGACGGTCTGCAGCCTCGGGGCACTGATGGTGGCGATCGGGAAGCGCTACACCGAGCTGTCCTCTCTCGGCGAGGAGGCGATTGCGCACCGGCCAGTCATGCGCTGGTACAGCCTCGGCCGGCTGCGCGCCGCGCAGCGCGCTGCGAGCGTCATCATGCTCGCTGCCTACCTGTTCTGGGCGCTGTCCGAGCACGATCCGTGGATGCGGGGCTGGCACGTGGCCAGCGTTGCCCCGCTGGCCCTCGCGCTGATCCGCTTCGACCGCCTGACCGGGCTCGCCGAGGGTCGCCCGGTCGAGGACCTGATCGTCCGGGATCCGATGATGATCTGCTGCGAGCTCACCTGGCTGACCATGTTCACGGTGGGCCTTTGATGACCGTCGTCGCGCCACTGAGACCTACTGCACCCCCGCGGGCTCCGCCAGCCCGATCTTCGACGTAAGGTCGCCCCATGGTGAACACGTCATCGCAGGCCGACGCAGCCACCGCGCCGGCGGCCGTCGGCGCCGCTGCCAAGCCCGCCCGAGTGCTGCTGATCGGCGGGACTAGCGAAATAGGCCAGGCCATCCTGGCCGCGCTGGACCTCGGCCCCGACACCGAGGTCCTGCTGGCTGGCCGCGATGCCGAGCGCATGCGAGCCGCCGCCAGCGGGCTGCGCTGCCGGGTGGAAACCATCAGCTATGACGCGCTCGACGCCGGCGACCAGCAGGCTCTGCCTGCTGCCGCGTTCGCATCCGGGCCGGTGGACCTGGTGATCTCCGCGGCTGGCGTGCTGACTCCGCAGGAGCAGGTTGAGGCCGACCCGCGCCAGGCCGCGGCGATGATCGACGCTAACTTCACCAGTCACGTCACGGTGCTGCTCGCCATCGCCGCGCGGCTCCGCGAGGCCGGCCGCGGCACGATCGTCGTACTCTCGTCAGTGGCGGCAGTAAGGCCGCGCAAGGCGAACTTCGTCTACGGCGCAGCCAAGGCCGGGCTCGATGCCTTCGGCCGCGGGCTGGCTGACTCGCTCCACGGCACCGGCGTGCGAGTGCTCCTGGTCAGACCGGGCTTCGTCACTGGCCGGATGACGGCGGGAATGGAGCCAGCACCGCTCGCTTCGACACCTGCCCAGGTGGGCAAGGCCGTCGCGGAGGCGCTGACTGGCACCTCCGGCGAGGTCTGGATACCGCGGACCGTCGGCCTGCTCGCCGCCGCGATGCGAGTGATTCCGCGCCCGCTGTGGCGCCGGATGCGCCGCTAGCCGCGCAGGCAGGGGAAGGGACCCGTGCGAGTTCTTGTCGCGGAGGACGATAACGGACTGCGCGACGTCCTAGCGCGCGGCCTGCGAGAGAACGATTACGTGGTCGACGCCGTCGCGGACGGCGAGGAAGCCATCCGTTTCCTGCGCAGCTATGAGTACGAGCTTGCGCTGCTCGACTGGCGGATGCCCGGCATCTCTGGTCTGGAGGTCGTGCGGTGGATCCGCCGCCAGCAGCGTCGGACGCCGGTGCTGCTGCTGACGGCACGCGACGCGCACGCCGACCGGGTCACTGGTCTCGACGAGGGTGCCGACGACTACCTGGTGAAGCCGTTCGACTTCGCGGAGCTGCTCGCCCGCATGCGGGCCCTTCAGCGTCGCCCGGCGGCCGTCCAGCAGCCAGAGATCGTCGTCGGGGACCTGCGGTTCGACCCGGCGATGAGACAAGTCCTGGTGGGCGGTCAGCAGCCGATCCTGACCGCCATCGAGTACGGCATCCTCGAGCTGCTCGTGCGCAGGTCGCCCACGGTGGTGCCGCGCCGGTCCATCGCCGTGAACGTGTGGGCTGACGAGTCCGACGCGATGGGGTCCAACACGATCGACGTGCACCTGGCCCGGTTGCGCGCCAAGCTGGCCGGCGGCATGGTCCGGATCGAGACGGTGCGCGGCGTCGGCTACCGCCTCGTCGGCCGATAGGACGGCGAGAAGACGTGGTGCGTCTGCGCGGCCGCGTACCGACGGAGGTCGCCCACGCGGCGAAGGTCGCGCTGGCTGCCAGCCTGCTCGTCGGGATCGTCTACGCCGGCTGCGTGGCCGTGCTGGATAAGGTCGTTACGGCCAGGCTGACAGAGTCGGTGGACCAGCGGCTGGGCGAGCAACTGGCCGACGCGCAGGATGTCGGGATCCAGGCCTTCGCCGCGGACGACGACGATCTGGACAGCACGCCTGTCTATCTGTGGCTCAGGACGCATGCCGGGGCAACCTCGCAAGGTGGCTCGACCGCCCCCGCGCTGCCGGCCGGACTCCTCGTGGTGCCAGGCACGGCGACCACGGCGCAGCTGCCCGAAGGGCCATTCCGGTTCGCCGCGACGAGCACAGACAGCGGCACGCTCATCGCCGGCGAGAGCCTGGCGAGCATCGATCACCTGCTGGCGCTGCTGCGCGACGGCGAGGCGCTCGCCGCTCCGGTCCTGCTGCTGGCCATGTTCGGCGGCGCGCTGACGATCGGTCTGCGGGCACTGCTGCCCGTCGAGCAGTCCCGCAGGCGCCAGCTTGAGTTCACTGCCGACGCCTCGCACGAGCTGCGCACGCCGCTCAGCGTGATCAGCGCTGAGACAAGCGTGGCGCTCGGCGCGCCGCGCACGCCGGCGCAGTACCGCGCCGTGCTGATGCGCATCCAGGGCGAGAACGGCAGGCTCAGGCATATCGTCGAGGATCTGCTGTGGCTGGCCAGATTCGACTCGGCCCCGCCGGAGCCGCGTGACGAGCCGCTTGACCTGGCCGTCATCGCTGCCGCCTGCGCGGCGCGATTCCGGGCCCTGGCCGCGGCGCAGGGCTTTGACATCCAGGTAGCTGCCGACGGCCCCGGGCCGGCCTGGATCAGCGCCCCGCCCGAGTGGATCGACCGCCTTGCCGGGGTCCTGATCGACAACGCCTGCCGGTATGCGGGCGCGCACGGCGTCGTCCGCGTCACGGTGGGCCACCGCGGCAACCGAGTGACAATGACGGTGGAGGACAGCGGGCCGGGCGTGGCCGCCGAGGACCGGCCCAAGTTGTTCAACAGGTTCCACCGCTCGACCGAGCAGGGTGGCAGCGCCGGCCTCGGCCTCGCCATCGCCGACTCCATCGCGCGCACGACAAACGGCCAGTGGCGCATCGGCGACTCCGAGCTCGGCGGCGCGCTGTTCGAGGTGTCCTGGCGGCGCCCGAGCTCCAGGCTGGCACCTGCGCTCAGCCAGCAGCCGGGCACGCACGGCGCCGCGCCCGGTCAGCGGGCCGACGACGGCGCAGGCGACGGCGGCGAGGCGGACCCGGGCGCCGGAGGGGACCCGGCCGTCGCTGACGGTGCGGGCGGATCCAGCCACGTCACGGCGACGTAGGCGGTGACCACCGCGACGATGACGACCGGCATGATGGCGACGCCGTCCGAGAACAGCAGCAGGCTAGCGAGCAGCACCGAGGTCAGCGGCAGGCGCAGCATGCCGACGAGCATGGCGCCCATGCCCATGCCGACGGCGGGCACTAGCGGCAGGCCCGGCAGATGCGACAACAACGCGCCACCAACGGCCCCGATAAAGATCGAGGGGAAGACCGGCCCGCCCCGGAAGCCGCTCAGCGATACGCCGTAGGCGAGCGACTTCATGGCCACGAGGAGCACGAGCGCGCCGACCCCGTAGCTGGCCGCGTGCGTGATGAACGGCCCGATCTGATTCTGCCCGGAGAAGAGCACCTCGTCCGTGCCCTTGCCGGTGGCCTGGCTAAAGATGACGGCGAGACCCGCGACGACCAGGCCAGCCACCGGGGTCCACAGCAGCGGCTGGCGCTGGACGACGGTGCGCAGCCGCACCGCACCGCGGTGGAGCACCGTCGCCAGCACCGCCGCGGCCAGGCCGATGACCAGCGCCCAGCAGAATTCGGTTACGTCGGGGCGGGCGACGTGCGGCAGTCCGGGAACGGCGAGGGAGAACTCGCCGAGGCCGGACCACTGGCCGAGGCCGACGAAGATCAGCGCACCAACGCCTGCCGCCAGCAGGCCGGGAATCAGCACAAGCTCCAGGGTCGCGCCGCCGAAACCTATCGCCTCCATCAGCAAGAAGGCGCCAGCGATCGGCGAGCCGAGCAGCGTACTGATGGCGGCGAAGCTCCCGGCAGCCCCGACCACAACCTTGACCTGCGGAGCGGACTTAGCCGCCTTGGCCCGGCTCACGGCCCAGGCCGCCAGGCCTCCGCCGAGGGCTACGAGTGGCGCCTCGGGTCCGAGGACAGCGCCGAAGCCGAGCGTTGCCAGCGCCGCGAGCGCGATGCCGGGCAGTTCCCTGCCGGGGAACACGCCGCCAGGCTTGAAGCCATCCGCCGGTGAATGCCCCCCCGTTCCCGGCAAATACCTGATGGTGAGGGCGACGAGCATGCCGCCGACGGCCAGCAGCAAGAACGGCCACCACACCGGCGCGGACTTGAAGCCAAGGTCGTGGGGGAAACTGACATACAGCCAGTGCTGGAGCTTGCTGACCACCGCGAGGAAGGCCCAGGCCACGGCGGAAATAGGCACGCCGAGCACGGCCGCGACCACAAGTAGCCGCACGTAGGCGCGGCTGCGCAGCAAGGCGACAGCTTGAGCAGGCGTGGTCAGCTGCGTTCTCCCCCGATGGCAGGCCGCCATGCCCACGGCGGCAGTCCCCGCTCATGAAGTGCCCGCCTGGGCCCGACTTCACTCCCCCTGCGGGCCTGGCCAGCACCTGGGTGCGACCACGCCGGACACCGCGACCAGGCCATACCCTGTCGGCAGCTGTCCGTAGCGCGAGCAGAAGCCAGCTTGACTTCGCCCCTTGGGCCGGGCTCAACCTGACGTCGCCGGGCAGCCTGCCCGGTATGAGGAGGCTGTGGTGGAGCTGCTGACGAGCGGGGAGTTCGCCCTCGCGTCCCGGCTGTCGCGAAAGGCGCTGCGCTTGTACGACGAGCTCGGCCTGCTGAGCCCGCGCCAGGTCGATCCGGCCACGGGCTACCGGCTCTACGCGACTGCGCAACTCGAGCAGGCCAGGCTGGTCGCCTGGCTCCGGCGGCTTGGCATGCCGCTCGCGCGCATCCGGGCCGTCTGCGCGCTGCCGCCGGCCGAAGCCGGAGCCGAGCTCGCTGCGTTCTGGGACCAGATCGAGGCCGAGCACTCGGCCCGGCGGGAGCTGGCCACGTTCCTCATCGGGTATCTGTCAGGGGAAGGCACGTCCATGCATGATGCGCAGGGAACGCTGGCCGTCCGGTACGCGGTCCAGTCAGACATCGGTCTTGAGCGGGAAGATAACGAGGATTCGGCCTACGCCGGAGCACGGCTGCTGGCGGTGGCCGACGGGATGGGCGGCCACGCGGCGGGCGAGGTGGCAAGTGCCGCCGTCATCGACGCGCTGCGGCCGCTTGATACCCAGATCCCGGCCGGGGAGCTGCTCGACGCCCTGGACCACGCGGTACGCCGGGCGAGCCGTGAGCTCCGGGACATGGCCGCGGCAGACCCGGCGCTGACCGGCATGGGCACGACTCTTACCGCGCTGCTGTGGTCAGGCTCGCAGCTTGGCCTCGTGCATATCGGCGACTCGCGCGCCTACGTGGTTCGCGACGACGAGGTGTTCCAGATCACCCAGGACCACACGATGGTGCAATCGCTGCTCGATGACGGCAAGATCACGCGGGCCGAGGTCTCCGCCCACCCGCAGCGCTGGCTGCTGCTGCGCGCGCTGACGACGGGCGGCGACGTGGCGCCCGACCTTCAGCTGCGCGAGGCGCGGGCCGGTGACAGGTACCTGCTGTGTTCGGACGGGCTGCACGAGGTCGTCGACGCCGAGTCGATCGCGCGGGTACTGCGCTCGGTGGACGACCCCGATCAGGCCGCCAAGGACCTCATCGCGCTCGCCGTCAGCGGCGGCGGCCCGGACAACATCACGTGCATCGTGGCTGACGTCGTGCGCGCTTAGTCGCGACCGCGCTGCCAGCGCGGCTTGCGCTTCTCCAGGAACGCGTGCATTCCCTCGCGTGCGTCTCGCAGCTGGCTCGTCGCCGCCATCACCTCGATCGCGTAGGCGTAGGCCTTCGGCTGGTCCAGGTCAATCTGTGCGTACAGCGCCTGCTTGCCGATGCCCTTGCTCTCGGTCGATCCCCTGGTGACCCGCTCCAGCAGGTCGGCGGTGGCCGAGTCCAGCTGCGCGGCCGGCACTACCCGGTTGACCAGTCCCCAGTCCAGGGCGGTGCGGGCGTCGATGACGTCGCCCGACAGGGCGAGCTCCGCTGCCCGCTTCCGGCCGACATTCCTCGCGATGGCGACCATCGGCGTGTGGCAGAACCACCCGCCCTTGCCGCCGGGTGCGGCAAACCCGGCGTCCTCGCTGGCCACGGCGAGGTCTGCGCTGGCGACGAGCTGGCAGCCCGCGGCGGTGGCCAGCCCGTGCACCCTGGCGATGACCGGCTGTGGCACCTGCTGCATCAGCGTCATCAGCTCGGTGCAGGTCAGCAGCAGCGCCCGAACCGCGGCGAAGTCAGCGTCGGCGACGTCAGCGAAGTCGTGCCCGGCGCTGAACACTGGGCCATTGCCCGCCAGCACGATGCCGACGGCGTCGCTATCCCCCACCTGCGTGAACGCAGCGATCAGCTCGCGCATGTGCGCAAGCGAGAGGGCGTTCCTGCGGGCGGGCCTGTTCATCGTGATCGTGGCGAACTCACCGGACCGGTCCACCAGGACGTGTTGATACTCCATCGCGACCTCCTCGCCCACCGTCCACCCTATGACCAGGCTCCGCCCGGCGGCACTGGCTACGGAGGCGCTAGCTGCGGAGCGGAGAGCCGGGGTCGGGACAGGGCCATGTCGTCGCCGAACTGCCTGGTGACGCACAGCCACGCCAGCGCCACTGCCAAGACGATCAGCGCGAGCGGCGCCAGGTAGTCGTACAGGAGATGGTCCACGTGCACGAGCTCCCGCGGGAGGAGCTTGTTGCTGATGATGCGGCCCGGCAACTGGCCGGCCGCCCCGGTGAGAGCCCTGGCCAGCACGATCCAGTCGAGCCTGGTCGCCGGCATGAGCGCGAGCAGCGGGAAGATCATCACGTCGTACCAGGCATGCTGATGCGGGGACCAGACAAGCCAGGCGAGTGTGACCGCGAGCACCGGCCGGACGCCGGGCAGGCCTGGCGGGCCGGCCGGGAGCCCCCAGAAGAGCAGGCCGAGCAGCACAACGGAAGCCGCCAGGGCGAGCGCCTGCGTGATGGTGGCGCGACCCAGGTACGGCACTACCAGACCAACAAGATGCCACGGCTGAATCAGGCTGGAGCGGCCTGTATCGGCGAGCTGCGATGTTACTGACTGCCAGCCCGCCAGCGCGTAGCCCGTCAGGTCGACGGCAGCGGCACCGAGGACAAGGCCGGCGATGGTGCGTGGTGATCTCCATGCGGCTATCACTAGCCCGAGGCCGAAGAGCCCGTACGGCGCTTTCACGGCGATGGCCAGGCCGATCAGCAGGCCGGCTACGAGCCCGTCCTTGAAGTCGAGGCGCCGGAGCGCCAGCACGCCGAGCAGGCCAAAGATCACGCCGAGTACGTCGTTGTGGCCCCCTGCCATCGCGGCCAGCAGCATCAGGGGGTTGACGGTCCACAGCAGGTGGGCGCGCGCACGCCGGGTCGCGTCGGACCGGAAGAAGCGGTCGAGCGCGAGAGCGACGGCGAGGAAGGCCAGCGCGTTCCAGACTTTCAGCCAGAAGATGGTCCCGCCGAGGGAGTCGCCGACGAACTTGGAGGCCAGATACTCGGTCACCGTGGTCAGCGGCCCGTACGGGGAGTCAGTGTCCCGCCAGACCTTGGGGGCGTAGGCCGCCACCGGATCGCCCGTGCGCTGGAGCTGGCCCGGCGACATGGTGTACACGTCGTGGCCCAGCGCCGCGATGCGGCCATGGATCGCGTCATCCACCATGTCGGCGGAGCCGATCGGCGGCAGCACCATGAGCAAGATCACGCCGATCAGCGAGCCGATGATCAGCAGCCGTGGCCGTGGCCGCCAGCCCCGGCGGACGGCGAGCAGCCCGGCCGCTACGCCGGCGGCACCCAACACGACCGCGAACCAGAGGCCGTACGACACCAGGCGCGGTCCCGGATGGTCGCGGGTGAAGAACGGCAGTCCCCCGGATCGGACAAACGGCAGGGGCGGCTCGCCCGCCGACGGGCCGAGCGACGAGATGATCATCATCAGCATCGCGCTGGCCACGATGCTGACCACGGCCAGACCAGGCAGCCACGCGGCGGGCCCGGCGCTCACCCGCCCCGGCGACGCGATCTCGGCGGGCCCGGCGTCGCTCATGACGACAGCGCCACCGCTGGTCTGCTGGGCGACGCGGTCGTGGCCCTCGTCTGAGGGGTGCTCAGTGCTGGGCGGTGGTGGTGCGGGCATGGGTACACGTCCCCGTCGTAACGCTGCCGCAGACTAGCACTCTTCAGCCCGTAACCACTGAAACGAGGCTATCCGGGTAGACAATAGGCCAGTCGCCGAGTTTAGCGAAGTGTCGAGGGTGCGGGTTCGGAGTTCCGTCCGGCCAGCCACGCATCCTCGCGGGCGTAGTTGAAGAAGGACCCGAAGTACTCGTCGTCCGGTGCTGGCAGCACCCCGGTGGGGTCGCCGGACCTCGCTGCCGCGACCAGCCAGTCGAGGCCTGGCCGGACCGTTTCCGCGTAGCTGCCTACGGGCACGAACCCGAGCCGCTCCGCCGCGGCCGTGTCGAGGACGAACGCCGGCAAGGTGTTCCACGGGTGATCACCGAGGTCGTCGGGCGCGGAGGTGCCGAGGAGAACCTCGTTCCATGTGTGCGCCAGGTGGGCCGCAACGATCCTGGAAATCGCCAGCCCGTCAGGTGCGTCAGGGTCAGCACTATTGAGGATGCGGGTGCCCGGCTGGGCCGCGCAGAACTGCACGAGGGCGGCCAGGTTGACCGCTGCGGTCGGGTGGTTGGTGCCGCGGCCGCCACGTGCCAGCAGCAGCTGCCGCCGGCCGTCGAGCACGCGCTTGACGAACACCCACTCGCGCGGCCGGGTGCTTCCGATGCCGTGAACCCGCGATGGCCGCAGGACGCTGACCGCCAGCTGCGAATCGAGGAGCACGTGCTCGGCAGCCACCTTGTTGGCGCCGTATCCCGCTGGCGAGTTGAAGTCGATGTCGGATGGCGTCATCGTCGGCTGCGCCTCGGTCACGGGGGCAGCGAACTCGGGCGGCTCGGCGGAGTTGGAGTGCCGCCCGCGGTCGTCGACGTAGACGGCCTTGCTGGAGATGAATATCAGCGATCCGATGCTGTGCTGGAAAGGGAGCAGCATCCGGGCGTGGTCCGCGGTGTATCCGACGCAGTCGACCACGACATCGGCGCCGTCGTGCAGCAGATCTCTGAGGTCCTCGGCGGCGTAGCGATCGGACTGGGCAAACCGAACGCCAGCATCCCTCAACTCACGCGGAAAGCGACTCTCGGTCCGCCCGCTCGACGTGACTTCCCAGCCTGAGCAGGCCAGACGCAGTGCCGCCGCGCTGCCCACCTGCCCGCTGCCACCCAGCACGATTGCTCTCGGCACCTACGCAGCCTAAGCCACCGGCCGCCCCGCTCAGCTCGGGCAACCGCGGCGCGAGCCGCACGACGTCACGCGCTGGTCATGCCGTCAGCTCTAGAGTTTGCGGCTCGGCCTTCGGCTTGCTCCGCGGCGCCGTTGGCGGGTGCCCGAAGCGCAGGTACAGCGCGGGCAGCACGAACAGGTTCAGCACCGTTGACGTCGCCAGCCCGCCGAGGATCACGACCGCCATCGGGTACTCGATCTCCTGGCCCGGCCGATCGCCGTAGAAGACAAGCGGTGACAGGGCCAGCGCCGTCGCGAGTGCAGTCATCAGGATCGGTGAGAGGCGCTCGCTGGCGCCGCGCATCACGAGATCTGGCCCGAACGGCACATTCTCCTGATTCTCCAGGTGCCTGAAATGGCTGATCATCAAGATTCCGTTGCGGGCGGCGATGCCGAGCACCGTGAAGAAACCGACCAGCGCGCCGAGCGTGATCGTGCCGAGGTCTGCGTAGGCGGCGATTACGCCGCCGACGAGGGCCATCGGCAGGGTGAGGAACTCGAGGATCGAGGCCCGCCAGTTCTGGAACGCGGCCTGGAGCAGCAGCAGGATAAGGAGCAGGGCGCCGGTCCCGTACTCGACAAGGGTCTTCTGCGCTGCTGCCCGCTCGGTCGCCTCGCCCAGGACGGCGGTGGTGTAGCCGCGTGGCATCTTGATCTTCGCCAGGGCGGCGTGGACGGCCCCAATGACGGTGCCGAGAGAACGGCCGCTGATATCCGCGTCGACCTCATCGGCCCGCGTCCCGTTCTCCCGGTAGATCACGCTCGGCCCCGGCTTGATGACGATGGAGGCGACCTGGCCCAGGGCCACCTGACCGCCGGCCGGGGTGTCGATCGGGAGCTGATACAGGCTGCTCAGGTCAGCGCGGGTCGGTGGCGTACTCCACATCGCAACTGTGTACACGTCACCGCCGGTGGGGATCTCGGCGACCGGCTCGCTGGAGATCATGATCGCGGCCTCGCGCCGGATCCCCCCGGGTGTCAGGCCATACTTCTGAGCGGCGACGGTGTTGACGGTGATATCCACCTCGGGAATGAATTCGAGCGGGGCCGGCTGCACATCGTCGAGTCCGGGGATCTGGTCGAACGCACGCTTGATCTGGCCAGCCAGGCGCGTCAGCGTGGCCAGGCTGGGTCCGTAGATCCGGACCGCCACGTCCTCGGTTGTCCCGTTGGTCAGCACCTCGTCAATGCGCTCGTGCAGGTAGGTCAGGGCGTCGCTGTACGCGCCCGGATGGCTGGCAGCCACCGCCCTGATCTGGTTCAGCACCTTGTCGTAGTTGGCGTTGGGCGTGAGGGCAATCCAATTCTCGGAGAAGTTCACGCCGTTCACTTCCTCACCCAGGGGCGCCGTCCCGATGTGGGCGCCGACCTGGGCGACGCCCTTGATCTTCAGCACCTCCTGCTGGACCTGCGTCACCTGCCGGTCCATTTCCCCGACCGATGTCTCGGATTTAGTCACGAAGTGCATGAGGAAGTCCGGCTCTTTGAATGTCGGGAAGAGGTCCGAACCGAGTTGCGGATAGAGCACGACGCCGACAGTGACCGCGGCTAGGGCGACGGCCAGGGCGGCCATCGGTAGCTTGAGCAGCGGCCCCAGAACCCTGGCGTACAGCCGCTTCAGGACCCGCATCAGCGGCGGATCGGCTGACTTCAGCGGCGCCTTGGCGAGCAGCGCAAGGCCCATGGCCGGCGTCAGCGTCAAGGCCACCAGCATCGACGCAAGCACGGCGATGCCGTACGCGAGGGCGAGTGGCCGGAAGAATGCCCCGGTCAGGCCGCCCACGAGCATGACCGGAATCACCGCGACGATGTTGATGAGGGTCGCGTAGAGGATCGCCACCCGGACCTCAAGTGAGGCAGCGAGTACCAGGTGCAACGGCGTAATTCGCCGGCCGCTGGCGCGCCACGCCCGCAGCCGACGGATGATGTTCTCCATGTCGATGATCGCGTCGTCAACTACGACCCCGACCGCGACAGCGAACCCGGCGAGAATCATCGTGTTAATGGTCGCGCCGGTCGCCTCGAACACGATCGCGGCGGCGGCAAGCGACAGCGGGATCGCCAGCAGGCTGATCAGCGCGCCACGCCACTGGAACAAAAACGCAAACAGCACGAATATCACAAGGATGCAGCCCAGCAGGACCGACAGGCCGAGATTGTGAATGGCGAGCTGGATGAAGTCGGACTGCCGGAAGATATTCGGGTCGACGTCAATTCCCCTGAGCCCGGGCGCGAGCTGCTTGAGCGCCGCAAGCACGCCGTTGGTAACCTGCAGGGTGTTCGCACCGGGGAACTTCTCGACGACAATCATTTCCCCCGGCTTGCCGTTGATCACGGCATCGCCGGCCAGCGGCGGGTATCCCCAGACGACACTGGCCACCTGGCCAATCCGCAAGAACCCCGTACCGCGCTGGACGACAGGAACGTTGGCCATCTGAGCGGGAGTCTTGATCGGCTGGATGTCGCGTAGGTAGACGCGCTGGTTCGGGGTATCGAGGTAACCCAGCGAGCCGACCGCCGCGCCCGTAACGTACTTGACCTCGGTGGTGTCAACGGCATTCGCGGCGACGGTCATAACCTGATCGAGACTGACGTGATTCGCCGCCAGCTCCGCCGGATTGCCCTCGATCATGATCTCCTTGTTGCGCTGACCCCAGATCGCGGCATTGGCAACGCCTGGGACAGCCATCAGCCGTGGCCTGATCAGCCACTGGGAGATCATCGACAGGTCCATCGGCGAGATCTTCTTCGAGGTCAGGCCGATCTGCAGGATCCGGCTCGTCGCCGACACGATCGGATACACCTGCGGCGGGTCGCACCAACTGGGCAGCGAGGGCGCAGTGGTCTGCAGCCGCTCCTCGACCAGCTGCCGGGCGTGCAGTTCATTGGTGCCGGCGTTGAAGTACAGGAAGATCGCGGAGAGCTGCGGCTCGGAGTCGGACCGGATGTCGTTCACGCCGGGAACGCCTTGGAGCGCGGCCTCGAGCGGCACTGTGGCGAGGGACTCGACCTCGGCGGGCGACAGGCCGAGGCAACCTGTCTGGATCTCCACCGACACCGGCGCGAACTCCGGGAACACATCGAGCTTCTGATGTCCGATGGTCTGGATACCGAAGTACATGAGCACAACGGCGAGGCCCATGACCAGATACCGGAACTTCAGGCTCGTGGCGACGATCCAGCGCACCGGTCACCTTCTCCCGGCAGCGCGACCCTTGGCCGGGCCGACGTGACCCGGGCCTGGATCACGTCTCAACGCCGACGCCGTTCTGAACGCCGAGCAGTTCCTCCGCGCCCTGGGTGACGACCACTGTTCCCGGTGCCAGGCCCTGGCTGACGAGGACGTGACTGCCGTTGATGGTGGCGACGGTGATGAACTGAATGGTGAAGCTGAGCGCTCCGGTCTCGGTGTAAACGGCGGTCTGCCCATCCGGCTCATACAGCAGAGCCTGGACCGGGACAATCGTCTGGGTGCCCGCGGCCGTTGCTGGCGCGGTCCGCAGGCCTAGTCGCGACGCCCCGAGCGGCGTCAAGACCACGCTCAGGTTGCCCCCGATTTGCTCCATTCGGGCCGGCGGCACCTCTCGGCCGCCGGCTGAACTCGGGCCGCAGCCGGCCAGCATCGCTATTGCGGCGGCGGCCACGATGTACGGTGCCGCTCCTGGTCGTCTGTTCCTCATGCGCGCCAACCTCGACACCTCCTTCTTGATGGCGGCCTCTAGCCGGCCGGGCTTTGCGACGCAGTGATCCAGGCCAGGTCACCCGTAGGGGGCTCGACTATTTCCGCCGGCACGGGGGCCGTCGGCCCGGCCGCGAGCGCGGCGCCAGGCAGCAGCAGCAGGTTGACCAGCGTGGCGACACCAAGGCCGCAGGCGATGACGATGGCAGCGCCATGAACGGTTTCGGTGCCGGCGATCTCGCCGCGGACGATGAACGGCAGCAGCATGAGTAGTGTCACGAGCGCCGAGATGATGACCGATGCCGCGCTCTCAGCGGACCCTGTTACCAGCAATTCTCTGGTGAGGTCGCCACCGTCGGCGACATGACGGCGCCTGATTCGTCCAATGACCCCGATTGCCTGGCGCAGCGCGATCACCACGACCGCGAGCAGGCCGGCCGCAGCGCTCAGCGAGGTTGATCCAATGTCGTGCGCGACCAGACCACCGACCGCTACCGGCGGCAGAATGGCGGCCATCGCCAGCAGCGCCAGCCGCCAGCTACCGACCGCCGCCTGTCCGATCAGCACGATGCCGACGAGCGCCGCGATGATGAAGCTGATGAACTGCGTCCGTGATGTCCCGCCCGAGGACTGGGCTGCCAGCTGAGCGTGGTATTCCAGCGGGAAGCTCATGCCGGTCAGGCCCCGGTTGATGGCGGCCTCCGCCAAGCCGGCGTCGCCGCCTGTGACGGGCGCCGTGATATCCAGGAACGGCGAGAACTGGTCGTGCTGGATGTCCGCTGGCTCGGCGCCAAGGCTCACCGTGGCGACGGAGCCCAGCCGCACCTGGCTGTTGTTGCCATAATCGATCAGCAGGTTCTCGACGTCGCTCAGGTTGCTGACAAGATCTGGCTGAGCCTTGACGACGACGTCGAAGACCTTGTCTTGCTGGAAGAAGTTGCCGACCGTAAGGCCAAGCAGGAGTGTGCCGGCCTCCCGCCGAACGTCGCCAGGGGTCAGGCCGTAAAGTTGCGCCGCGTCCGCATTGACCTGGACATTGATCGTCGGCTGCACAAATGGCTCCTGGATGCGCGGCGAGCCCAGGCCGTGGACCTTCGACATCATCGAGCGGACGCTGTACGCGAGCCTGGTGAGCTCGGGCAGATCCGGGCCGTATATCCGGACGTCGGCCTCGCCGGACGCCGCCGACAGTACGCCGGTCATAGAGTCGGTTTCATAGGTGGCGACCGTGCCCTGCATGCCGGGAGTGCCCGCGACGATCGCGTCAACGGCCGCGATTGTCTTGGCATAGTCCGCGGCTGGCTTCAGCTCAATCCAGATGTGTCCGGTATTCGTGTTATCGATCTGGTCCGAGGTTGCGGCCCGCCCGAGCGTGGCGCTGACCTGCTGGACCCCGTGTATCGCGAGCAGCTCACGGTCGGCCAGGGCGGTGATGCGGTTCAGCTCAGTCAGCGACATCCCCGGCGCGCCTGTCCAGGTGACATCGAGATCGCGATCCTGGAAGACGGGAGGACCGGGATGGATCATCGGCAAAGTGATGGCAAGACCGGCGGCGGCAATAAGGCTGACCGCCCACAGCGGCCCCACGCCCATGATCAGCAGGGGCCGCAGGACGGCGGAGTACGCCGACCGCAGTCCACGTGCCACGGCCAGCCCCCAGGGCTCCCGCTTTGTCCCTACGGCCAGCAGCACCGCAGCCAGCGCGGGGCTGATCAGCAAGGCAACGACCATCGAAGTGACGATCGCCAGGCCGAACGCCAAGACCATCGGCCGCAGGAAGGTAGCCGTCAGTCCGGTTGCGACGAACAGCGGCACCAGACATACCAGCGCCACTGCCGATGCGCCGGCGAACGTCCGCCCGAATTCGCGATACGCCAGTCCAATCCGGCTCGTGACGGGCAGGACCGGGTCATCTCCCGTGCTCTTAGCCAGCGCGCTCATGACGCTGGCCGTGGAACTGACGGCGTCCTGCACGATGACGGCCAGCGCGAGCAGCAGCCCAAGCAGCACGATCGAACTGAACGTGTAGCCGCGCCACTGGAGCACCATCGTCGCGCTGATCAGCGATATCGCGATCGCGACCAGGCAGACGACGGCGAATCGAACGCTGAGCAGGAGCAACAGCAGCGCGAGGAGCGCCAGCGCCGCTGCCTCGAGAATGGCGAGGCGATCGTTACTCACCGCGCTGTCCAGGTAGGTCGCAGGCCGGAAGAGCGTGGAGTCCACGTGGACGCCAGACAGCGCGGGCTTGAGCTGCGTAAGCGCTTCGTCAAGCCCGGTGGTCACCGACGTCACGCTCGCGTTGGGAAGTTTCTGCACAACAAGCAGGAGCCCGGTGCTACCCGTTCCCACCATTGCGTCGCCGATCAACGGCTGATGACCGTCAACCACCGTCGCTATGCTGCCGAGCAGCACCGGCTTGTTGGCGACGATCGCCACGGGGATCTGCGCGAGGTTGTCTGGTGTCCCAAACGGCAGCACGTGCCGGATGGTGATGCGCTGATTGGAGTTCTCCAGGAAACCGTCTGCTCCCGGAGTCGAGCCGGAAAGGTAGCTCAACGGCGTGACGAGCTGAGAGTTGCCGGTGGCGTCGACGACGTCCTCGACCGACAACTGATGAGCGGCCAGGACAGCCGGGTTGACGAGTACCTGAAGCTGGCGGTCGGCCTGTCCGAAGGTCGACACGTTAGCCACTCCAGAGACTCCCAGCAGGCGCGGAACGACCGTCCAGCGGGCGAGCACGGACAGGTCGATCTGGCTCAGCGCATGCGAGGTCAAACCGATGATCATGACATTGCCGGAGGACGAGACGGGCTGCAGCATGACCGGCGGCTTGGATACGTTCGGCAGGACGAAAGCAGAGGTGAGACGCTCCTGCACCAGCTGGCGAGCCTGGTAGAGGTTGGTACCAGGCGCGAAGTGCAGGGCGATCGCCGACAATCCGGGGATCGAGTCGGACGTCACGTCGGTTACCCCGAGGACGCCTTCGAGCAGGTTCTTCTCCAGCGGCACGGTGACCAGTGCCTCGACCTCCGGCGCTGACAGTCCCAGCGCCTCGGTCTGAACGTCGACCACCACCGGAGCCGTCTCGGGTAGCGCGTTGACGGACATATGCGTCAGCCGCGAGACGCCCAGGACCATCAAGCCAGCCGCCAGCGCGACCAGGAGGTAGCGGAACCGCACGCTCGCGAAAGCAAGCCAGCTCAGCACGTGGACCCCCCCACCCTAACGGGCCGATCTGCTGCCATACATCCGGCGTGAACCTAGACATATAGGCTCACGCCTTAACGATTCCTTGAACTTTCGCTCTCATCAAACAGCACGCACTGATAACCCCGCAAGAGCCATTTGTACTACTGATCATGAGAACAGGCCTATTCCCGGACTCAAGGCATTCCAGTGGCGGCCTCGCCGAGTGCGCCAGGTTCGAGCCGGCTGACTATCGGATCGCCAGTGACCAGCGCAGACCGCGGCCGCGGATCCGCTACCGGGTCCTGCGGTCGAACAGGCCTGATTGCCCGGTGAGCGCCATCGATACGAGCGAGGCGACATCCCTAGCGAGCAATGGCTCCTATTGGGGATGACGAATGGCGAGCTGCGTCTTCAGCTGGGTGTGCTCGTGAGCGGACGGCGATGGTGTGGGTAAGCGCAGCTACCGCCCGATAGGGATCGCGGCGGCCGGCTTCTGCTTCGGCGCTGAGGAGGGCTGCAAAGTCCTGCGACGTCTCGGCGTCGTCGTAGTGGTCGGTGAACAGCCGCACGCCGTACCACGCCGACCGCCTCGCGCCCACTCGTTCCATCCCGGCCCGCACTTCTTCGGGCTCATCGGCGCGTACGTCGTCGATGCCGACGCGGTTGCGGTAGTAGCGGGCGTCGAACCCGTCGACCGCTGCGGTCCACTGCCTGCTCATCCCTGCTCGCATGGCGATCCCGGCCCGATTGCGAGTGAGCACCGACAGCATGCCGCCTGGCCGGGCGGTGGCCGCTAGCGCGGCGAGCGCATCCTGCAGGGAGGGCAGGTACATGAGCACGCCATGGCAGCAGACCACGTCGAACCGGCCGCTGAAGCCGCTGTCCAGGTGCAGGAGATCGCCCTGGTCGAACCGCAGGCGTTGCCGGACCTCGCTGGATTCTCTCGTGGCGGCGGCGCGGGCTACCGACAGCAGTTCCTCGGACATGTCGATCCCGTGCACCTCGTATCCGGCACGTGCCAGCCGGATCGCCTGCGTGCCCTGGCCGCAGCCAGCATCCAGGACCGCGACCCGGCTGCCCGTCGTGGGCGGCGGAAGGTGCTCGGCCAGCTGGCGGGCCACCAGTTCCTGGCGAACCGAGTCCCGAAGCTTGCCCAGCCCCTGACGCCACCTCGCCACGCCGGGAGCGAAGACGAAATCATCATCGAGTATCGCCACAATAGCGACAATAGCGTCTCGCTCCTGGTCAGATCTGCCCAGGTTCGAAGCTACTGTCGGGTCATACCGTGCGCCCGAGGAATGCGGCCAGCCGGTCGGCCGGACGCGCGCCGGCCGGAGCCTCGATGATGGGCCCGAAGAGTGCCACGCCATCAGCTCCGCGGTAGGCGTCGGGGATCGCCATGCGAGCTTGGCTGAGTAGTTCGTCAGCGAGGTCGGGATCCAGGTCGGAGTGGTGGCCGATGGCGCGGGCAAGATCCCATCCATGGACGAACTGGTCTGTGGCGGCCATGCCCATCAGGGCGACGCCGGAGAACTCGCCGAACGCCAGCCTGACCGTCTTCTCGAGGGCGCCGTCGGGTTCGAACGCAGCTAGCGCGACGTTAATGCCGTCGTCGTAACTGGCAAGGAAGTCCCCCGCGGCGTAGTCCGTGTCCGTGATCTCAACAGACGCGCCAATGGTGGCAGCCGCCCACCGGGCCGAGCCGATGAAATGGTTGATCAGAGCACGCACGTCCCACGATGCGCACGGCGTCCGCGCATCCAGTTGGTCGGGTCGAACGCTAGCCAGCACGGCGCGAGTGCTGACAAGGGACCGGCTAAGTTGCTGGACGTACACGGCGTTCCGCCTGCTCTCCACGGCTGACGATCCCCTCTCGCTACTGTTCGCGACGCAGACGTCGGCGACACAAACCCAGCCACCTCGCGGCCACGGCAGGTCGCTGGCCCACTCAACGAGGTAGACCTTCCGGCGCCGGGAAAGGAATCGCGACACACCCAGGCAGAACTCAGCCAGCGAACCGCCGGACGGCGGCTACCCACTCGTGGTGGGCCTAGCGGCACGATCGCTGCCGCTTGGGCGACGCCCAGTTGACTGCGTCGGGCACAATGGCGTGCCAGAACTGCTTCATTTCATTGCGGTCTCGGCTTGAGCTAATGGCGCAATGGCATATAACGTGGGAGACTTCTTTAGCTAAACTACTGCGCCTGGCCGGCGGAGGGGGATGCAGTGGTCGCAAGAACTGGGTCCCGCCGGGGCTCGGTCGCCAGCGCTGCCGCGCCCACGGGCGCTGGCAGTCCTACTGCGCTGCGCATCGTGCTTGGCGCGAGGCTGCGTCGGCTGCGCGAGGCAAAACGGATTTCGCCGGAGCAGGCTGGGTACGTCATTCGTGCTTCCCACTCGAAGATCAGCAGGCTTGAGACCGGCCGTGTGAGTTTCAAGGACCGCGACATCGTCGACCTGCTGACGTTATATGGCGTAACAGACGAGGCGCAGCGCGAAGATATCCGCGGACTCGCCTCTCGCGCCAACCATCCTGGCTGGTGGCATGGCTACTCTGACATGCTGGCGAGCTGGTTCGAGGATTATCTCGGCCTCGAGGAGGCCGCTGCCCAGATCTCCACGTATGAGGCCCAGTTCGTGCCGGGACTCCTGCAGACCGAGGACTATGCCAGCGCCGTCATTTTGCTGGAGTACTCGAACCCCAAGGAGATCAGCCGTCGAATCAGCCTCAGGATGGCCCGCCAAGCCATACTCTCGGGACCCGATCCGACCAGCCTGTGGGCGGTTCTCGACGAAGCTGCGCTGATGCGCCCGATCGGGGGCGTTCGCGCGATGCGAGCCCAGCTGAAGCATCTCATCGAGATGGCGCAGCAGCCCAACGTCACGATTCAGATCATGCCGTTCACCTCGGGCGGCCACGCCGCAGCCGGCGGCTCGTTCAGCGTGCTGCATTTTGCCGACGATGACCTGCCCGATATGGTCTACCTTGAGCAGCTATCAAGCGCCCAGTACCTGGACAGGCAAGACGTCGTCAGTACGTACATAGAGGTGCTGGATCGCCTGCGCGTCGAGGCGGCGACTCAGGCGGACAGCCTGACGACGCTCCAGACGAGGCTCCGCGAAACCTGAGTGTGAAGCCGAGGCATGACGCCCGATCACTTCGACTAAGCCAGGCCGGATCGCCGCATTTCCGCTGGGGGCGTCGGGATCTATGCGCCATCGGCTGACGCAAGTCCCCGAAGCGCCATGAGCCGAAACCTGACCGCTACTCGTTCAGGATCTGCTCGCGCAGGATGTCTGCGTGTCCGCAGTGCTGAGCGAGCTCGCGCAGCATGTGGAGGTAGACCCAGCGCAGCGGGAGCGGGCCGCGCCGGTTGCCGCGGACGATGTCGTCCAGCCCGAGGGATGCAGCCGCGCGGCGTGATGACGCGCATGCTTCGAGATGTGCTCGCTGGACGTTGGCGATGGTGTCGTCGTCGTTCAGCATGAATGACTCATCTGGCGTCGCGGGAATGCCGATCTCGGCACGCGACCGGCAGGTGACGGCTTCGTCAAACCACACCTTCTCGACGAACGTCACATGCTTCACCAGACCCAGCAGCGTGGTCCTGGACGGCACCAGTGATCGGCGCGCCTGCTCCTCGGTCAGCCCATCCAGGCAGCCGTTAAGAGCGACACGATGCTCATCGAGGAACACCTCGAGCTGGATCCGCGCTGGCTTATCGGTGACGTCCTCGGTAGACGTCGTCGGTTTTGAAGACATCCGTGAAGCATTTCAACGCCGCCGCTAGGAAGCAACTTGCCGTCCTCCCCAGGATCGTCGGCCCAACGCCCTTGCCGTCGAGCCTCGCCCGTCCCCAGAGCCGACACCGGACGGCAAGGTCGCGCCCTACCTCATCGGGTCGCAAGCGCCGCAGATCAGGGGCAGCACGGTCGGCCATCCCGTGCGCGTGACGGCCGCCACAATCTCTTGGTCTCGCGGGCACGCGTGGGCAGCAACATCCTTGGGAGCGCGCAGCCGACGGCAGTGCATGCGGCGTCACATGTGACGACCGCCGGCCGCGCCGTCCGGAGGGTTCGCGCTACCGGGCTGGACGACTGGCGGCGGAAAGCCCGTTCGTCGGAAGAACGGACGGGCGCTCAAGTCTTCGACCCGAGCGCCCGTCGTCCGTGCATATTCGAGATTAGCCGGTCGGCTGCACCCACGGTGATGGGGGCGGCGGTGCAATAACCGGCGGACGGTCATTGCATGTGATGGCATTCGGCAGGTAGGGGCCGAGCCAATTGGTGCCGGGGTGGTAGGCGTCGTTGTCGATGCCGTCATTACCGCCCAGGTCAGTCAGTGTGAACTCGGAACCTGCGGGCAGGAAGTTGAACGAACCACAGTTGTTGACGCCCCACCAGCCGATATTACGAACGTCGACGTTCTGGAACGTCGCATTGCCTGCCGATCGGGCATCGAAGACATCGGTGCCGGCGCCGTCGACTTCGATGTCTGTGAAGTGGACGTTGGTGATGTCGTAGAGATCCTTCACCGAATAATCGGACACCACCATCATCGCGTCGTAGGTGTTGTCGAGGAAGTTGTCCCCGACGACCTCGACATCCGCGTTGATGCTGCCCTGGAGCGCGTATATCCATATCGCGCCCAGGCCGATCTGCCAGTTGAGCTCATAAGTGCCGGCCCGGACCGTGGTGTTGTCCGTGATCCAGTCGGATCCGCTGAACGGCACCGCGTTAAAGCGGGAGCCCAGCTGGATGCCGCTGCCCTCGCGGATGGGGTCCGCGATCAGGTTGTTCGAAACGGTGTTGTCAGTACCGCCGTAGAGGGCAATGCCGTTCGCGATCACTGGCGTCTGGATGGTGTTGTGGTCGAAGGTGTCGTTGGCGTCGGCCGTGATCTCCGACCACATGGCCATGCCGTCGTCTCCCGTGTTGCGGATGAAGTTGTTCGACGCCGTCGAGTCCGTCACGCCAGTGTGGAAGTTGATGCCGTCCGCCATCTGATCCACGATCGTGTTGCCGGAGATGGTGAGGTTTGTCATCGGGCCGTCCAGCCATATGCCGGCCTTGGTGTGCTGGATGTAGAGACCGGTAATCGACGAGTTGCTCAGCGATCCACCGATCCCATTCACCTGGTCGGTGTCGATGCGCTCGCGCACGTCGCCTTCGATCGCGAAATCGGATAGGTGGACGTTGGTGCTACCGCCCTGATCGGCGTATAGCCCGTAGAAGCCCACGCCAGTGTGGATCGAGCCATCCGGCGCCGGGGTGCTGAGCGTCACCTGGTGGCCCTTGAAGATGGTGTACCAGCTGCCAGCCCCATCGATGGTGACGTTATTGACGATGATGTGCTGGCTGACCGAGTAGACACCCGGCGGGACGTAGACAGGCAAATGAACCTTCTGGGCGAACGCGATCGCCGCGTTCATAGCCTGCGAGGCATCCCGGTGCCCGGTTGGGTCGGCACCGAAGAGCAGCACGTTCACGGCGGGGAAGACAACCTTGGGCGGCCCGACCAGCTGGGAATCCATCAGGTCGATGGTCGTGAGCGAGGCGTCCGTCCCGATCGGCGCTGTAAGCCGGATCGTCGAGCCAGCCGGGAACGTCCGGCCCAGCAGCAGGCGCTGCTCGTCGTAGAAGTGGTTCGGCCGCCACGGCGCCGGGAACACCGGCTCCGGAACGGTCTGGGCTGGAACGCACTGGCACTCCACCGCGTAATCGGTAGGAATGTTGTCGCCCTCAGTCGGGTCGTTGTCGTACGGGTACTGGCCGTATAGCCACGAGTACTGTGACGTGAGCGTCATGGTCCGGCGGAAGTAACCGTTGACATTCACGTCCAGCGGCGCGGTAATGCCGCCGCCAGTGGCAGAGTCGGGAATGCTGTAGCGGACGTTGATCGCGTTTGCCGCCGCTGGCAGCGTGAACTGGACGTACTGTCCGGGCGCGAGGCTGACCGCAGATCGGCCGGAGGCCTCGGCCGCCAGCGTGTACGCCTGCGTGCTCGGGCCGATGACCGTTCCGTCGGTGACGGCGTTCTCGGCCTCCTGCTCAACGAACGGGACGTCGGCTCCGCGACCTGCGGTCAGAGACGGGTCGATAGCGGCGCGGGTGACGACGGGCGCCGCGGAGGCGTCGGCAGTACCCTCGCCAGCCACCGCTGTTGCTAAGCCTGCTGCCACTAGGCATGCGGTTGCCAATGCCGCGAACCGCGGTGGCCACCCGAACCACCTCAATCGAACTCCCGTCGTGCTGGCTGACATCGGCTACTCGTTTCTCTCGGGGCTCGCGATTGTGCCGCTCGCGAGTGGAGCGACCGGCGAAGAAGATGAGATGACGGTAATGCCGCAGTGATGTTCATCACAAGATTTGAGAGCTATATTTCGAGTATTTGTCGATCATCGTCACAATATCGACGCGTGCTTGCGCAAGTGGCTCGATTTATTGCGCAAGTATGCGCGTGGCCGGTGGTTGCCGGTCCGGCGCTGAGAAATCGCCGACCTCGTAATCCGGGAGTAGGTGTCGGATCGGGCCGGTGTTGTTCGTAGCAGAGTGAGTAGTCGCCCGCGAGGGGTGCACCAACCGCAGGAGATGATCCGAGATGGAGCCCGCCGCCCGCCGCCTTTTCCGGCTTGTGGAGCCGATCCACATGGTCACCTACTTCGCCGACGAGCCGACCAATGCGCTCATGGCGCTCGGCCACCGGAACTACTGGGACGGCTACTTCGCCGGACGGGCCGCTCCGCTCGGCCGGGTCCCCGCCGAGGTGGTCCATGCGGTCTTCTACAACTTCGCCGACGGCGAGGTCTCCCGCCACATCCCCCGCGTCTGGGACACCGCCACTCCCGAGGATGCGCTCGCCGCTCGCGAGCGGGGCAGCGTCGCGGCGCTGAGGCGGATACTCGACGACCTCGCCGACACCTCCTCTCTGGCGCGTGCTGCCGAGCTCGGCACCAAGGCGGCAAGCGGCCCCCCGACGGAGGGACGCGTCCTGTACGCCGCGCTCCGTGCGCTCCCCGTCCCCGAGGATCCCGTGGCCCGGCTCTGGCACGCGGCCACGCTGCTCCGCGAGCACCGCGGAGACGGTCACATCGCCGCTTTGCTCACCGAGGGCATCGGCGGGACGGCGGCCCATGTGCTTCACGCTCTCTCCGAGGGCATCCCAGCGGAGAAGTTCGGCAGAGTCCACCACCTCCCCTCAGCGCGGCTGACGGCGGTTGTGGACGGGATGCGCGCCCGCGGCCTCATCGGAGCCTCCGGCTGGCTCAGTGACGCTGGCCGGCAGACCAAAGTACGGATCGAGTCACTGACCGACGACCTCGCGGCACCGGCGTACGACAGCCTGACTCCGAGCGAGCTCGACCAGTTCATCGCGGACCTCGAACCCATCGCCGCCGCGCTCGACGCTGCCGGTTCGCGGTAGGTCCCGTCACGTCCTGAAATCTCGGACGGTCACGTCAGGCCATACGTAGTCGCCTTGGTTTTCGTCTACGGTGGCTGGGTGACTGACCCGTGCATGCAGGACGCCATCACGCTCGCCGGAATGCTGCGCAGGCGGGATGTGTCCGCGCGCGAAGTCGTGTCGGCGCACATCGCCAGAGTTGAGGCATTCGACCCGCTCATCAACGCTGTCATCACCCGCACTTTCGAGGCGGCCATGTCTCGGGCAGCGGACGCCGACGAAGCCGCCGCGCACGGCGACCCGCTGGGACTTGCTGCACGGCCTACCGGTAGCGCACAAGGACCTCACTGAAACTGCTGGGGTCCGGACCACCTACGGTTCACCGCTGTTCGCGACGAATGTGCCACCTCGCGACGCACTTGTAGTGCAGCGGATGGCGCAGGCTGGCGCGATCAGCCTTGGCAAGACAAATGTGCCAGAGTTCGGCGCAGGCTCGCACACCGTCAACGCGCTGTTCGGCGCAACCCGCAACCCTTATGACCTGAGCCGAAGCGCCGGCGGCAGCAGCGGCGGCGCTGCGGCGGCGCTGGCTGCCCGACTCATCGCTCTGGCCGATGGCACCGATCTGGGCGGGTCACTGCGCAACCCCGCCAGCTTCTGCAACGTCGTCGGACTGCGGCCGACCCCAGGCCGCGTGCCCGTCTGGCCATTTGCCGATGTCGGCGACCAGTTTGGCGTGGCCGGGCCCATGGGGCGAACTGTCGCCGATGCTGCGCTGCTGCTGGCCGTCTTGGCCGGGCCCGACCCGCGGGTTCCGCTAGCCCTCGACCAGCCACCGCCCACCATCCTCGACCCTGCGCAGATCACGGCCCTACTTGACCGGGACCTCACTGGGCTAAGGATTGCGTGGAGTCCCGATCTGGGCTTGCCGGTCGAGCCGGACGTGCTCCAGGTACTGGCTCCTGCACGGCAGGTTCTGACCGAACTTGGTGGCCGAGTCACCGACGCGGCCCCGGACCTGTCAGGCGCGGACGAGATGTTCCGCACGTTCCGGGCGTTCGCGTTCGCCACGTTCCGGCGCGATTTGCTGACGGACGCCCCAGAGCTAGTCGGCCCGAATGTCACCTGGAACATCCAGCGTGGTCTGGAACTCACGACGGCCGACCTGAGCCGGGCGACCGTGCTGCGCGCCGGGCTTGCCGAGCGGATCACCGCGTTCTTCGCCGATTTTGACCTCCTCGCCTGCCCGGTCAGCCAGGTCGCGCCGTTCGATGTCACCCTCGACTGGGTGCATGAGATCAACGGCCAGCCGCTACAGACCTACCTCGACTGGATGGCGTCGGCCTACATCATCTCGGCGACGGGCCTGCCGGCCATTAGCGTGCCCGCCGGCTTCACCCCAAGCGGGCTGCCAGTCGGGCTGCAGCTCGTCGGCAGACGCCGAAGCGACTGGGACCTGCTCGCTGCGGCTCACGCGTTCGAGTCCGCCACGGGCTATGCCGCCAGGATGCAGCAGTCCATGCAGTCGTTGACTGCCGCCGCCCCAAACTAGGTGGTAACCGCGCCTGTTGCGACCGGCCGAGGCGGGCGGGCGTGGGCCGGGCCAAGCGTCACTCTGGGCCAGTCTGGGCGATCAGTGTCACAACCGGGACGTTAGTCAACATCGCCTGCGAACCGTCAATCAACGAATGAGAATCTGACTCATGACGTTACGTACTGACTCGATAGCGCATAGTGAGGAGCGTGGGTTGGACCGGGTGTGGGAGCGCCTCACCCGACCCATCCCGGACGGCGCTATTGCGGGGGACAAGGCCCAGTGGGACGGCATCATCTTCGAGATCGCGGAGGCGGTTGAGCCCAGCAGCGCGAGAGTGCCGGGGCGGCACGCCCGCCGAAATGCCATATGACCGTAGCCTGCATGCAGCGTGGATCATCGGCTAAACGCGACCCTGCAGCGCCGCCGATCCGCTGCCGGCCCGCGCAGTTAGCTGGTGGCCCGCACGTGCTCGCGCAGCCAGCTCCCAATCTGTGCTATCGCCTGGTCGGCCTCGGGCAGCAACCCGGCGAATGCCTGGAAGACGTGCGGCATCTCGTCCCAGATCTCCAGGGTGACATCCACCCCGGCCAAGCGAGCGCGCGCGGCGAACCGGGTCGAGTCGTCCAGGATGACTTCGGCGTCGCCGACCTGGATGAGGATCGGCGGCAGGCCGTGCAGGTCGGCGTAAAGCGGCGAGGCGTACGGGTGCCGCGGGTCTGCGCCGGCCAGGTACAGCGCTGCCGTCTGCGGCATTCCGGCCGGCGTGACCATTGCGTCGGCATCGGCCCTGGTTCGCAGTGACTCGCCGGTCAGCGCGAGATCGGTCCACGGCGACATCGCCACAGCCGCGGCGGGTAGCCGATCGGCCGAATCCCGCAGCGCAACCAGGGTGGCCAGGGTGAGCCCGCCACCTGCGGAGTCACCCGCGATGGCGATGCTCGCCGGGTCGTGGCCGACCGCAAGCAGCCAGCGGTAGGCGGCGAGAGCGTCGTCGACCGCTGCCGGGAAGGGATGCTCGGGAGCGAGCCGGTAATCCACGCTAAACGCCTGTGCCTGCGCCGCGGCGGACAGCAGCGCAACCAGATGCCGAAGCATGGCCGGCGAGCCGAGCTGGTAGGCGCCGCCGTGCAGGTACATGATGACCCGGCCGTCGGCCACTCCGGCGGCCGTCACCCACTCGGCCGGCACTCCGCTGGCGTCGGCTGGCGCGATTCGCGTACCAGCTGGCGCCTGCGCAACCGAAGCAGTAGCCGCCCGTCGCTCGGTGACTGTCATGTCATCCAGGTCGATACCGCGCAGCAATTCCAGCACGGCCTGCAGTTCCTCGCTGGCCATCGCGAAACCCTCTCCGGCCCCGGCCACCTGGCCAAGGCTGCCCTCCAGCGATCCTCCCGGTTAGCTCGGCCAGCAAGCAACGAGATAAATGCCCGCGCATAGTCGCCTGCCAGACCATGCTCCGGCACGGTAGCGGCAGAGGCAGACAGTCCGGATATCCGGCAGGTCTGACGACCGGCCAGGTCGGCAGGAACGTCCGCGTTTCCGCGGAAGCGGCTTGTGAAAACTCGCACAAGGCGGTCTCGCTCCATGCCACGACATTGCGTGGGCTCTAGCGCTTTGCCAGCTGACTCGAACTCGCCGCATTGCGGATAGCTGGGTTAGCCAGGCAGGCGTCCGCGATCTTCGGATCCAGGGCGGGCGATCTCAGAGCGTCGCCCCCATGCCGCGGCATAGCAGCGGTCCTTGCCGGGTTCCCCGGCGGATCGCGGTCGATGCCCGGCTCCCGCGCGGGTGACTGGCATGAGCATGAGCCGAATGCCGGTTCTGCGATCCCAGCCCCGGGCTGAGCTCCTGACGCTGCTCCTTCTCCACGTGAGACCGAGTACAGCATCACCGAGCTGTCGGAACTCGGCGCGCCGTTGACCACCGTGCATCGCGAGGTGATCGTTGTCCCAGGCTGGCCTGATCAACGAGCGGCGCGGGGACGGACCAGGGTAGTGTCCGCTAATCCGGCGGGTCGATACCCGCGGCGCTTACCGATGCCGACGCTAGCTCGGGCCGCACGTGGTCATCCGGGAGGAGTTCGCCGACATTCCCGCCGCCGGCGTCGCGATCTACGGATCGTGGGCAGCGCGCTACCAAGGCGTCGCCGGCCCCATCCGGCAGAGTCGATGGAGTCGCAGATCGCCGCCATCGCCATCCCATGCTAGGCGAAGAATGACAGCTGCCCGAGTAGCACCTTCGCCGCGGTAATTAACTGTCGCGCAACCTCGACGGCCTGCGTGGCTTCGTCCTCACTGGCGGTGTCGGCGAGCAGTCGCGGGTACTCCAACTCGTTGCGCCGTCGCCTCACGTCACCGAAGGCTCTGAAGCCAGGACCGAACTGCGCTCGCACGGCGCGTTCCACGGCATAGTGGCCCCCGCTGGTCGTGGCGCGCATGCCCTGCTGCGCTAGCAAGGAGACGCAGGCAAAGCGCGTGGCGTCGTACGCCAGGACATATGCGCTGTAGGCATCAATAGCGATCAACCCAGCCGCAGTCGCCACAGTTCTCTCCGCCTGAGCAAGCAGCGGACTGCCGTCGGCCGCGCCCCCCGTTACGTGCTCCAGCTCGCCGCGCCGGAGGAGTTCCTCAACGTCAGCCTCACCTCGCGGCCATTTACTCATAGGCTGTCAGCGCTTTCTCGGCGGCCGCGTCGTCCGGCTCCAGGACCGGCACGAACGGACTGGACTGAATCTGCCGAATTAGAGGATCGTCGCCCAGGCGCCACGTGTCCGCACTCCGGATCACCGGGTTAACGGGCATCCCCAGTCGCTGCTGGGCGCGGTCAGCCGCATCATAGACCGACTCTCGGGTCGGCTGTCCGACGACGAGCAGGTCCAGATCATGCGGCGCAGGGCCGGTCCGTCCGAGATAGCGGGCGGCCCAGGAACCAAAAATTATGACGCGCTCCGCTTGCGGCAGCGCTGCGAATTCGCCGGCCACGACCTGCATCGGCCCCCACGAGAGGAACAACAGCTCGGTGAGCGGCTCGACGAGGCGGTTCTGCCTGTTGGCCCGGACCAGCGCTGACCTCCCAACGCTACGACGATGCAACAGCCCTGCCTCGGTCAGGCGCTTCACCTCGCCGTGGACAGTACTGAGGGGCGCGTCAAACCGCCGCGCAAGGTCTGTGAGGCTGTGTTCTTCGTTAGTGTCAAGCAGCAATGCGGCCAGGATGTCAGCTTGCAGTCTCGACCGGAAGATCGGCAGCAACGCGGGCGCAGCACTTCGCATAACTCGAATGTATCTGCGATCTAACCGAAGCGTCAAGCCGACCCGCGGAGTGCTCCGTCTCTGCTTCCATGCGAGCCTCGCCGCTCAGCGCCACGGTCGACCTCGAGCTCGTCACCGACGAGGACGTTCAGGTCTTGACCGAGGTCGTGAACGGCGTCGGGGTTGGCGCGACGGAGCTGCTGAGCGTCATGCGCGAGGAGGCTGAGCGGAGCCGTCGCGACATACGCAGGCTGAGCGGGGACTCTGCGATCCTGATCCCAGGCGCGAGGGCGTGCGCGCCATCAGATGATCATGGTGAGAAAGAGGGGAAGGTGAGAAGCAGGAGTACCGGACCACCGGTCGAGGATCGACCAATCGCGGTGCCCGCGAGGGACGTCAGCGATGGGAGCAAGGTAGTACAGTTGGCTCCCACTTTGGCGGCATCTGCGGGATAGTAAATTCGGATCTGGTCTGTGACCAGTCGGGATGGCGGGATTCGAACCCGCGGCCTCCTGCTCCCAAAGCAGGCGCGCTAACCAAGCTGCGCTACATCCCGAGTGCCTGACCTGCGGAAACTCTGATTAACCCGTTGGCCAAGGGACTTCAGTTCCGCCCATCTCGGTCCCCACGATGGACCCCAGAGTTGATCTTTGCTGGTTCCGGGCAGGGAAAACGCCGAACTGGACGCCTCATCCTAGCGGGCTCCTGACCTATCTGCGTGTGAGCCAGCTCGAACTGTCTCGATGTCGAGATATGCTGCAGCGGCCGGTCGGGCACTGCGGCGAAGACTCACCCCGTTCCCATCTTTGCTAGGGCCGTAATCGCCAGCATCCGTGGGAAAATCGCAGTGTGGTGAAGGCCAGCGGGACAGGTGGCGGCAAGCCGCGGCGGGCGGCCCCAGCGCAAGCAACGCCGTCCGGCGGGCTGCTCGCGCCGTATCATGCCAAACGGGACTTCGCGCGCACGCCGGAGCCGGCGGGCGAGATGCCGCAGGCGGCAGACGGCCCGCGCCGGTTCGTGGTGCAGCGACATCGGGCGCGGCGACGGCATTACGACCTGCGATTCGAGATGAACGGCGTCCTGGCGAGCTGGGCCGTGCCGAACGGGCCCACGCTGGATGCCGCGGCCAAGCGACTCGCGGTGCACGTCGAGGACCACCCGATCGAGTACATCGACTTCGAAGGCGTGATCCCATCGGGCGAGTATGGCGGCGGCGACGTGATCGTCTGGGACACCGGCACGTGGGAACCGCACGAGACGGACGATCCGGTGGCCGCCGTCGCTGCAGGCGAGCTGCACGCCGACGTGACGGGGCACAAGCTCAAGGGGCGCTTCATCCTGGTGCAGCGTGGACGCAGCCGCGAAGACTCGAACCAGTGGCTGCTGGTGCACAAGCACGACGAGTTCGCGGTGCAAGGCTGGGACGCGGAGGACTATCCCGAGTCGGTGCTGAGCGGCCGGACGAACGAACAGGTGAAGGCCGACCCGGACCGGATCTGGAGGTCCGACCTGCCCGCGGCGCAGGCATCGATCGAGCTGCGCCCGCGGCCAGTTCCGGGTGCGAGCGAGGCCGAGCTCGCGTCGCTCGACCAGCTAGGCAATGCCGGCACGTGGCACGTCTACGGCCGCGAGCTGCGTCTGACGAATCTGGACAAAGAGCTGTTCCCGGCCCGATCAGGTGAGCCAGCAGTGACGAAGCGGGAGCTGGTCAGGTATGCCGCCATCATCGCTCCGGTGATCTTGCCGTATCTCGCGGGCCGACCGCTGAACATGAACCGCTTCCCCGGCGGCGCCGGGCAGCCCGGATTCTGGAACAAGCAGCTTCCTGACCATGCACCAGCCTGGCTGCCGCGCTGGCGCAATCCCGATGCCAAGGAAGGCAGGACGACCACATACCTCGTAGTCGACGAACCCGCCGCACTGGTGTGGGTAGCCAACTACGGCGCGCTGGAATGGCACGCCTGGACATCGCTCGCCGCGAATCCTGCCAGCCCCACTTACGCTTTGATCGACATCGATCCCGGTGCCGCGACGACGTGGGATGACGTGCTGGTCCTCGCACGGCTGCACCGGACGGCGCTGGCGCATCTGGGCGTGCGGGCTGAGCCGAAGGTAACGGGGCGGCGCGGGATCCAGATCTGGATTCCGGTCTCCCCAGGACTGACCTACCAGGACACGAGGGCCTGGGTAGAAAGCCTGTCCAAGGAGATCGGCGCTGTCGTGCCAGACCTGGTCAGCTGGAAGTGGGATGTCAGCGAGCGGCATGGACTTGCCCGCCTCGACTACACCCAGAACGTGAGCAACAAGACGCTCGTCGCTCCCTATAGCCCGCGGGCCGCGTCGGGCGCGCCGGTGTCGGCGCCGATCGAGTGGGATGAGCTCGATGACCCCGCGCTGCGGCCGGACGGCTTCACGGTCCGGACCATGCTGCAACGGGTGGCGGAGAAGGGCGACCTGTTCCGGCCGGTGCTGGGACCTGGTCAAGTGCTGCCACCGCTGGGGTGAGTCCTCCGCGTTCCGGCTGGGCGTCTTTGTTGCAGCATGCGACCCGGCTGGCCGCGAAGGTTCGCTGCATCACGGCGACCCGGTACGCTACCGATGGCGGATCTTGGCATCGAGACCTGCCGCGCGGGCGTAGCTCAATGGCAGAGCCCCAGCCTTCCAAGCTGGTCATGAGGGTTCGATTCCCTTCGCCCGCTCCAACCGAAACCCCAGGTGGTTCGTGGCTTGGGCTCGACAGCCGCCGCTTGGTGTGACGACGGGAGGGGCGGCGATGACGAAGAGGGTGAAGTCCTCGCGTACCCGCGCGTTGATGGCCATGGGCAGGCGGATGCGCCCCGCATCGACCATGCCTCTCGCAGCGGATCGGCTCAGACCGAAACCGTCCATCAGTAGCTTCTCTACCCGGATGTGCGCCGGGAACTCGAATCTGATGACTACCTCAAGCGGTGCCGGATCCGCGCTCTCTAGTTCGTAGAACGGCATGTCAGTTTCCAGTTCCCAGGTGCCATTCCAATCGAGCCGATATCCAGCCCTGCTGGCCAGCGACGGATCCATTGCTAGCTGTCGCACCATGGCCGGGTCGTTCTTCTCGAACATCACCAGCCGCTCCTGCTCTAGCGCCCGCACGTGGATGCGCTCGTGGATCGAGATTTTCGACGTGCGGTCGCACCGCTCGCAGTTGATCAGCATCCACACGTCAAGGAGCTTGCCGTTCGCGTTGACGCGGAACTTTCCAGTGGGATCGTGACGCGTGGACCTGCACCCCAACACGCATGCTTTGACGACGGCCGGCAGGCCGAGTTCTCTGATCACCCAGAGCGCTTTCCGGTCGGTTTCAGTTCTGTCGCCGTCGGTGGGCACGCGGATATTCCGAAAGGTGCTCATCGTTTCTTCCAGGACTTACCAAGGAAGGCGTCAGGCAGCGCTTCGCAGCGCTATGAACTGCCTCCTGAATTCAGTGGCATAAGGCCAGCGCGAAGAACTGGAGCGCAGACTGGTGGCGTCGTCGCACATCGACGTCGCGTGAGGGAAGCCCGCGCTGGTCACAAGCTGCGGGCGTCGAAATGGCACGTCGTAGAAAGACGGGGAGTGACTCGACCCGTCTTCCTTCCGCGTGCGCCACTGCTTACAAATCCATGGCCGTCATCTTGGCCAACCAGCGGACCGCCAGGCAACTGATTTTCCCGTGATTTCGCGGTCGGCTACTCAGGCGGGCGTGGCACCTCCAGGCCCGACCCAATCAACTGGGCAGCTTTGCGTTGCTCATCGTCGCAGTCGGCGTTGGCAGGGTATGCAGATCATCGGCCGTTCGGCTCATGGTTGGCCTTCGTCGCGGCGCCCGTGATCGCAGGTTTATACGTGTACCGCAGCAACCGCCCCGCCCTGTCCCCGTCGGTCGCGACCAACGTCAACCTGTATAGCAGCGGCAAGGCGTGAACGCTGGTCCGGGACAGGGTAGTCGTAGCCTTTCAAGCTGGTCATGAGGGTTCGATTCCCGTCGCCCGCTCCAACCCGAAACACCAGGTCAGAGCCTCGCGTAGCGACGACGGCCGCAAGATCAAGAAGCTTTTCCCCGGCCGCGTGCCCGTTGCCGATCCGCGAGGCCTCTTTCGCGCCGCCGCCAGGGCCGCCCGTCGTTCATCTGCGCCAAAGACCGGACAACACGGACCACGCGGCCATCCAGATCAAGGTCTGATCGGCGCAGTGCGGCCAGCTCACCGAATCTGAGACTGGCAAAGGTCGCCAGCAGCAGCATCGCCCGGTAACGGGGCGGCATGCTGTCCATACTTCCATCTGACAGACGGGGCGAGTCAGCCTGTCTGCGTAAGGCGATCCGCCTCGGCAAGAAGGAGGTTGCCGAAGGGCTGGAAGCCGATTGTTACGCTGTTCAGCCCGCCGATCACGCGATGGACGGTTCCCCACTCCCATATTGCGGTGGCGTCGACGCCAGTGCGAGCTGCCAGACGTTCCGTTCTAACCCGCAGGTCGTCGCCGGGGTCGGGGGTGCAACGGACGATAGTCCCGAGGTCACATGCGGGTTCCGCCCTTAGGCCGACGGGATCTATCAGCTTGAAGGTGCCACCTTCTGTCTGCAGTGCGTTCGCTTCATGAACGTCGCCATGCACGAGCACCGACGTTCGACGGTGGTAAGCGCGCTCGCGGCGATCGGCACATTCGACGGCGTCGTCGATCGTCGCTGCCGAACATGGTCGTTCCAGCTCCTGCCAGAGCTGCGGTATGAGGTGCTGCATCCGATGTGCAAAGTCGGCGCCGGACGGCAAGTCGATGTCGTCGTCGAGCGGGCGCCAGAGTTGTGCGACGGTGTCGCACAACATGTCGTGCTGCGAGCGATGGTCCAAAATCACGTCGTACATCGGCGGCCCGAGCCTCTCCAGCAGAAGTGCGTCTCGGGTGAGGTCGTGGCGGATAAGGCGTGCGCAGGTCTTCCCCGCAGCGAGATCGAGCACGGTCGCTTCAAAGCCGAGCTGGCGTCGATAACCGGGAACCCCGACCTTGAGGACTGACGGGGCCCCGTCGGCGAGCGTGGCTTCGACGACCATGGCAGCGTGTCCCCCGCGCATCGTCGCGCCGATCGTCAGCGACCAGTCCTGGGCCAGGGAGTCTAGGACCGACGGTAGACCGTCGAGCCATGGCGCGTCCCCGTCGGCAAGCGCCTGGCTTCGAACTTCATCGGGAACGTCGAGTGTCATCCGATTCCTTGTAACCTCAAGGCGCCGCGAGCAGACGTGGCCGAGCTGATGGTCTCCCGCCGTTCCATGATCCGAACATGCGCGAAACGGCGTTGCTCGCGATCCTCCCCCAAGCTAGGACATTCGGCCAGCTGATCGCGTGCGTGCCACGGCGTGCCCGATCGGACAGCGACGCGCGGCTCCAGACGGTCACTCACGGGCAAGCTCCGGACGAGATGACCTGCACTCGCGCTGGCCACCAGGCTGGCAGTCTTAGCCCTCCAAGCTGGTCATGAGGGTTCGATTCCCGTCGCCCGCTCCAAACGAGCAGTCCCAGTTCAAGTGGGCTGCCGTGCATCCCAGCCATGCCGGATCCCGTGCGAGATGCCGGCCGGTGTGCCCGTTCCTGCCATTGACGTGCCACGTCGGCATTCGAACACGTGGATAAAAGTGTCGCACGGGCAAGTGTTCGGTGAGGCACTTCTATCCATGGTACAAATCGCGGATCTGCCGCCGACGTTCACTACAGCCACGGCGCGGGCTTCCGGACTCCATCCGCGCGACCTGTACGCCGCCCGGGATGCCGGGCTCATCCTTGAGCTTTCCCATGGCGTATTCCGGCGCAGGGACGCGGCACCAGCCAGCTTCCCCGATCTGCTCGCTGTGGCATATCGGAACTCGACCGCAATCGCATGCCTGGTGTCGGCCGCCGCAGTGCACGACCTGACAGACGAGATCCCTGCTGCCGTTCAGATCGCCGTGCCCAGGGCAAGCCGGCCACCGAAGATCTCGTTCCCGCCAACCACGGTATTCCGTTTCGAGCCCTCGACCTTCGAACTGGGCCTGACCAGCCTGGAGGCAGCCCCAGGCGAGTACGCGCGCATCTACAACCCGGCTCGCACAGTCGTCGACCTCATGCGCCTGCGGCACCGCGTCGGCGAACCGACGGCCCTGGCCGCACTGCATCGCTATCTCCGCCGCCGCGACTCCCGGCCCGCTGAGCTGCTAGAGCTTGCCGCCGCTCTCCGTGTCCACGGGCCTCTTCTGCATGCCCTCGACGTCGCCAGCGCAGGATGAAGCGGCCGACGCGCGCATCACTGGCCGGTGGCGCATACCTCGACCTGCAGAACCGCGCTCGCAGAGAACGCCGAGGCACGCAAGAACTCCTCACGCTGTACGTGGTCGAGCGCTGGCTCGCACGACTCAGCGCGTCGACCCACACCGACAAATTCGTCATCAAAGGCGGGATGCTGCTGACCGCATACGATGCGCGCCGACCGACCGCCGACTTGGACGCGCTTGCCCGCTCGGTCGCTGCCGATCAGGCCACACTCGTTTCGCTGGTGTCAGAAATCGCCGACCTTCCGGCGGGAGATACTGGAGGAACTGGGGGTCGAGCTCGAAGGACGAGAAGCACCATGGCCGGGCGATCGTGAGTCGGGACATAAGGCTTTGACGACGCGATTACTGTGTCACCATGACGACTCCCGCCTCGCCGACTACTGCCGACCAACCCGATAGCACAGGCAGCGAACGTCAGGTCCTTGAGGCCTTCCTTGACTTCCACCGCCAGGTGCTTGTCAGCAAGGTCGACGGCATCTCGGAGAACGAAGCCCGCCATCGGCGCGTGCCGTCGAAAACCACGCTCGCCGGCCTGATCAAGCACATGATCGGAGTCGAGCGAGGCTGGTTTCAGGAAGTGCTGGCTGGACGAAAGCCAGAGGATATCGGTCCCAATGTCGGAGGCGGCGACGAAAGCTGGGACCTGGCCGAGAACGAAACAGTCAGCTCGCTGATCAAGGAATACGAGCAAACCTGCGAGCTGTCGCGACAAACAGCAGCACGATTGGCTCTCGATGACGCAGTGCCCGAGCCAGACATGGGTCAGGTCTCGCTACGGTGGGTCTACGTCCACATGATCGAAGAGACCGCTCGGCACGTCGGACACGCGGACATCCTCCGGGAACAGACCGACGGCACCGCCGGCATTGACGGCGATTCCGCGGTCGCGACCTGGCTGGACCGTATCGCGGTGAATGCCGCCCTTGCTAACCCGAGCATGCACGGAGCCACCTGAGTAGTAGACAGCAGTGAACCAGGACGAGCTGTTCTTCAGTCTCCTAGACGGCGTACCAGAAATTCCTTGAAAGAACTCCGGAAGGCCTTGTCGGATCAGGGCGGAGGTGTTCGTTGCAGGGGTGAGCGGCCGCCCACGACGGGCGTCCCCAAACCACAGGAGATGATCGAGGATGCAGTACCTGGTTTCCGTGATCGACGACACGGCCGTCCGTGCCACCCCTGACGGCGAGCTGGACGATGAGGTAGCCCGCGACGAGATGGCGGCCATCGACGCGTTCAACGACCGGCTCGAGGCTGAGGGTCACTGGGTCTTCGCCGGCGGCCTCGCGGCGCCCGGCACGGCGACCGTGATCGACAACCGGGGCGGGGAGGCGCTGTTCACCGACGGACCCTTCGTGGAGTCGAAGGAGTATCTCGGCGGCCTGTGGATTATCGAGGCCGCCGACCTCGACGTGGCGCTCAAACTCGCCGCCGAGGGGTCGAAGGCCTGCAACCGGAAGGTCGAGGTGCGGCCGTTCGCGTGACCGGGGTCGACGTGCAGGAGGCGATCAGCCGGGCCCTTTATCAGGGCTGCACACCGGGGATTCGCTTCGCACGCTCCAACGCGAAACCCCAGGTCAGGCCCCTCTCCCCCATGAGGTTCTTATCAACAAGGTGCACAGTTGCGTCGGGTGGGCTACAAACGTGCCACGAGCCTGACGAGCGGCGCGCGGCCCCGATCGCCGCAAACTCAGTTTGCGTTTCGTCAAGTGATCTGGCCCACTGGTCGTCATGAATCTTGGCTCCTGCGTCCCGGCAGAGGTTGAAGTCCTGGGGTGAATCGCTCCGGCGTCGGTGACGTCGACTCATTTTGTTGAGTCATCCGGCCTCGGCGAGGACGCGCCATTATGTTCTCGTGGCTGAGGAGCGGCTTGAAGGCGGGTACGTCGGCGGGGCAGTGCGGGCAGGGGACACGGTTCGCCGCGCGGCCGGTCCCTGGACGCCGGCGGTGCATGCACTGCTCGCCCACCTGGCGGGCAAGGGGTTCACGGGCGCCCCGCGGCCCCTCGGGCTCGATGAGCAGGGCCGGGAGGTCCTCACCTTCCTGGAGGGCGAGACCATCGGAAGCCGCAGGCCGCGGCCGGCCTGGGTTCACGCCGACGACACCCTTGACCAGGTCGCCCGCTGGATGCGCGCCTACCACCAGGCCGTCGCCGACTTTGTACCGCCAGCCGGTGCCATCTGGCGCGGGGGCGGCACCTGGTCTCCGGGCCTGATCATCGCCCACAACGACGCCGCCTCCTACAACGCCGCCTGGCACCAGGGCAAGCTCACGGGGTTCTTTGACTGGGACTTCGCCGGTCCGGCCACGCCGGAATGGGACCTGGCCCTGGCCGCCTTCAGCTGGGTCCCGCTGCACACCCGCCACTGGGTCGCCGCCGAGGGGTTCACCGACTTCGCGGCCAGGCCCCGCCGGCTCGACCGGTTCCTCCATACCTATGGCTGGTCAGCAACGGCCGGAGAGTTCCTCGATGTGGTCGAGGCGCGCGTCAGGACCCACGCCGACGGCATCCGCGACCGCGCCGCCTCGGGAGACGAGGCGTTCGGTCGACTGCTGCGCCAGGGCATCCCCGACGCCCTCGACCAGGCTATCGCCGACCTGGCCAGCTTCCCGCGATAGCGCCTGAGCAAGTCCGATGCCTTGCTGGCTCCTTGCGTCTGCTGGTGTTGGTGGAGCCGGGACAGGACCGTCAGAACCAAACCTTCGGCGGATCCTTGACTCGGCCCTTAGGGCGGGCTGGATCGTCGGGATGTCATGGCTAGCGGAAGGAGATACGAGAGATGGATGTTCTGGTGCGCGACGTACCTGAGCAAGCGGTGATCACCGAGCAGCGGATGGTGGACCAGGCCGCCCTAGAAAGCTGGCTGCCAGGCGCGATGTCCCGGGTGCTCAAGGCTGCCGGCGATGCGGCGGCCGGGACCATCGACCAGCCTTATCTGGAACGCGACCACCTCCCTCACGAGCCGGTGTTCATCGTGATCTACGAAGGAAACCCGAACGAGAGCGAGACCGCGGTCGAGTGCTGCACCCCGTTGCGGGCAGGAGTTCCAGCGCCGGCTGACGCTGCCAGCCGCATCATTCCCGCGCACCGGGAGGCGTACAGCCGAGTGACCAAGAGTGTGGTGGAGTCGGGTCGTATCGGCGACGTGTACGTGGGGATCGAGCAGTGGATAGGCAGCAACGGCCTGGACGTCGCGGCTGCTCCACGAGAGACATACTGGACCGACTTCCATGCAGCTGGCGGGAACGACGTGGTCTTTGATGTCGCCTTCCCGGTGCGGTAGAGAGTGCGGATGACAGGCCAGACCGAGCGGATGACGACCGGCGAGTTCTCTCGCCGGTCGCAGCTGTCGATCAAGGCGCTGCGCCTGTACGACCGGCTGGGTTTGCTGCGGCCCGCAGTCGTCGATGGGCACAACGGCTACCGCGGGTATGACGAGAGCCAGTTGTTCACCGCCCGTCTGATCGTCTTGCTGCGAAGCCTGGATATGCCTCTGCACGAGGTTGCACGGGTCGTGGCCGCGGCCGGACCCGAAGCCGCGGACCTGATCGAGTCATACTGGGCTTCGCAGGAACGGCGGTTTGCCGCGCAGCGGCAGATCGCCGCGACCTTGAGGCCAGGCGTTAGCGCCTCGGATCCACCAAGCAGCCAGCTCCCGGTGCAGGAGCGGTACGTGCCGGAACAGCTAGCGCTGACCGAGCAACGTCATGTCTATCTCGGCCAGCTCACCTGGACGCAGGAAGCCACCGGCCGTCTGTTGGCATGTGCTGCTCGCTGCGGCGGTGTCGCGGGACCGCGTTTTGTCATCTTCCACGGTCTGGTATCAGCAGACAGCGACGGACCGGTCGAGGTGTGCGTACCAGTCGCTCACCTGCCGGATGATCCCGCGGAGCTGGCCTGGCGGGTCGAACCCGCGCATCATGAAGCTTTCATTGAGGTCACGAAAGTCCATTTCGAGGTTCCAGCGATCTTGTCCGTTTACGACCAGATGGCACGCTGGGTCTCGGTCGCGCACCGCAAGCAGATCGGGTCGCCGAGAGAGGTCTATACACCCGGTATCGAGCCACTATTCGCCGCCGCGGACACGCATATCTGCGATGTTGCCATCCCCTTTGCCTAGTCTGGTGCATCGCAGAATGCCGGAAGAGCTCCGAGATGCCGTTCGCCTCGCTCGAGCGTCAGCCTGGCGCCGCGGCGGTCCGTATCGCCACCCGGCAGCGGAAGGAGATCGAGTGCTTACTCGTGGTAACGTCGGCCGCAGCCTCCGTCGAGAAGCGGGGTGTGAGACCTAACCAGTGGAGGTGTTGCCGGATGGCCGAGCTCCCGCCGCCCCCAGAGGGAATTGTGCTGACTCACTTCATTGTCTCGGACGATGTCGAGCGTTCTCGGCGCTTCTACACCGAAGTACTCGGCGGCAGGGTGGCCTTCCCCGGAGATCCGATCAATGTTGCGCTTGCCAACAGCTGGATCGTCATCAATGGCGGCGGAGGACCGACCGACGACAAGCCCACGGTCATCCTGGAGACGCCACGTGATCCCGACCGGGTCAGCAGCTTCCTCAATATCCGGGTCAAAGACATCGACGCCGTGTACGCCGAATGGAGCGCCCGTGGTGCTCAATTCCTGACCCCGCCGAAACAGCACCAGTACGAGAAGCGCTGCTACATCCGCGATCCCGACGGTCATCTGATCGAAGTCGGGCAAACCACGGACCCGAACGGGGACTGGTCGCCGGCACACTGGCCATCAAGTACGCCCGCCGACAAGCCCGAGTGAGTGCGGAGATCACTGGCGCCATCTCCCTCATCGACGGCGGCAGCGGTGGCAGGCGATGTGCTCAGCTCGCAGCCACTCTGCCGCTCCAGCCAGCATCAGCGCGAATCGGCCCGCGCTCTGGCTTGAGGCCCGGCCGCGCGAGCGCGCCGTGATCGAGCCCGAGTAGCCGCTTACTCAGATGCGTCATCCACCGCTTCGCGATTGTCGGGCGCGGGTTGTGGCAGCTAACGGAGGATGGCCGCTAGTGGCAACCCTCCGTGTCAGCAGGTGAACTGCTTCCAGTGCCCCTCGGAGACGACTTCGACGTTGCCGTCGGTCACTTTGATGGCGGTGTGATCATCGATCGCGTAACTCGGCACCGGCATGCTGGCTGCCCATTTCTCTGCCTCGGCCATCGAATTGTCCGGAAGGTTTTCGTGATCCAGATGCGGGAAGATCGCGAAATCGACCACTCCCAGCGTTCTGTCGTTGCCGGCCCGGCTCCAGCTGACGAAGTCCGCCCCGATGCTGGGGGTCATCACCATGCTCCCGCCGCTCAGTCCCACCCAGACCGCCCGCAGCGACGGCAGGAGGTCTGCCAGTCCGGACTGCCGCATCCAGTGGCACAGATACGTGGCATCGCCGCCTCCCACCAGCAGGGCATCGGTCTCCTGGACCATGGGGAGCCAGCGCTCTTGATCGATGCTAGGCAGCGCGGTGAGTTCGAGCACTCCCAGGGACTTCCAGCCCAGTTCGCACATCGGGGTGGTAGCTCGTCCGGTGATGAACCGCCATGCCGCGCCAGGACCCCCCTCAGGGTGCCCGTAGGACGCGGTGGGAATGCAGAGGGCGCTCGACTCGGCAATCGGCTTACCCAGTAGGTCGACGAGCGCGTCGTGGATGCTCGTGTTCTTGATGCCAGCCGAGGTGAGCAGCAGCTTCATCATGCCTTTCCCTTGGTCAGTCTCGCCGCGGTCGCCGACTCCGCCGACGGCAGGCCGGTCTTGAAGACGAACGCACCGGTGCCGGCATTGCTGCGGCGGAGGGCGAGCAGGTACTGCGTCATAACGGATCGCTCCCGTCTGTCATCCTGGTCCGGTCTGTGGCCGGGCCCTCGCTTCCACTACGAAGTGGCCACCGCCCAATCGACAGTCGCCCGCCACAAATGCCAGAACACTGTCACGCCCGACTGATACCGTCCGTTCACGTCGTCGGCCACGCCTACCCACCACGCCTCGCCATGGGACTTCAACACCGTGATCCTCCCCAAAGATCGCGATCCCCGCTTCATCACCCTCCGCCGTGGGGGGACGCTTACGGACTCCGACCATCGGCTCCTGGCTTTGTGGGCTGCTGTGTGCGCGGAGCACGTTCTGCATCTTTTCGAGTCGGTGCAGCCCTCGGACACGCGGCCCCGCGAAGCGATCGAGCAGATCCGGGCCTGGACGCGGGGCGAGATCACGATGTCTCTGTCCCGAGCGGCCGGTGGCCATGCCATGGCTGCGGCAAGAGAGTTGAACGGACCCGCCCGGTACGCCGCCTTTGCTGCCGGCCAGGCGGCAGTGGTGGCGCACGTCGCCGCGCACGAGCTTGGCGCTGCGGCTTACGCGATCCGGGCCATGCGTGCGGCCGAATCCAGACCGGAGGGTGAGAGCGCCGGCAGGCTCGAGTGCCGTTGGCAGCGCGACCAGCTCCCGGATGCGATTCGCGAACTCGTCCTAGAGGATCAGCGGTTGCGAAACGGGATCTGCTGGTCGGTCTTCGACTGCTGACGGGAGTGACGGCTTCGTCCGCACCGCCGAGCGTGCCAGGAATTCCTCGTTCCCAACTTGGCTTGGCCAGGCTAGATCAGGCGCAGCTCCCCAGGCAGCAAGCTGTAGATCACGCTGTCGCGGCGGGCTTCCTTGAAAGGCACGTGGGAACGAAGAAGGCCCTCACGGGAAAAGCCGCAACGGTCGGCGATATGTTGCGACGCCTCATTGTCGGGACCGCAAGTCAGCTCCAGGCGAGCAAGTCCCAGCTCAGCGAATGCCCATCGGGCGAGCAGGCGGACCGCATGTGTCGCGACACCCCGGCCGCGGGCGTCGGGGGCGAGCCAATATCCAACCGCCGCGCGGCCCTGATCCAGCCGAACCTCATACAGCGAGACGCAGCCGAGCACCACGGCCTGGTCGAGTGGCTCGACCAGGGCGAAGTTCAGCTCGTCGCCACGCAAGCGGGCCTCTTCCTGCTCAGCGAAGTAGTCGCGCGCATCAGTCTCGGTGTACGGAGCGGTACGCCAGGAGAACCGCTGCATCACAGGATCACCGAACGCCCGCACCACGCCCGCCACGTCGGCCTCGCGCCAGGGGCGCAGCAGCACCACGTCACCAGCCAGGGGCGGGAACGGGAACCAAAGCTCAGTCATGTGAAGATGATCTCCTTCAACTACGGACGAGGCTGGCGGATTCTGACAGCATCAACGGTGGTTGAGGAAGCGTGCTGCGAAAGTGGCATGCTGCTCGCCCCACCAGCGACGGCGGCGGTCGAAGCGCTCCGCGCCTCCCATCTCGTTCCACATCTGAGCGAAGTTCTGATTGCCCGCCTCGACCTGGCGGCGCACGAATTCACCGCCGCGGGCGATCATCTCGGCGAGGACATCCAGCAGGGACACACGCCCGGCGTGGTCGAGGCCGTACGCTTCCGCGACCAACTCCAGCCGGGCGATCTTGTCAGCAGGCTGCCAGCCAAGCCTGGCCGCGCTGAGGTCGTCGTCTACGGGCACGCACATTAGCGCGAGTCGGGCCACGTCATAAACCGCACGGCCGGGAGCCGCGAAATCGAAGTCGAGGAGCGCAACCGCCTCGCCATTGCGGAAGACGACGTTCTCCAGGCACACATCGTTATGGCAGACGCTGTCTGCGCATCCCACTGGGTCAGCCAGTTCCGCGCTCCAGGTCGTCCCGGTCAGATCGAACGATGCGGCCGCGCGATGGAACCGGCTCAGCAACGACGTCACCGACTCCAGCGCCGAGCCGGATTGCGCCCACTCCGGATAGGGCGGTACCGGAACCTGGCCCTCGATGTATTCCAGGCGCTCCCTGCCGTCATCGTCGCTGCCCGCTGGCATGGGTGCGCCGTCAAACCCTGCCAGCCGCACCGATCGCATGAGCCGGTGGATCGAAGCCACGTGCGGACCTGCCGGGCGCAGGACGTGACCGCCGATCCGCGTGACGGACCCGGCATTGGCAATGCCGCCCGTTAGCGGCTCTTCGTTCATTAGGGCCGCTCCCACCATCCGAGCACGCGCATCGCCCGCAAAGTTATCCATACAGACGGCTTGCCCGGACCGTCGTCCAGATCGAACCAGACCCGACCGGGCAACCGCCAGTCCAGCAGCCAGGTACCGTCCGCCAGGCGCCGTGAGCGAACGTGGTCGATCGCCTCGCCGAGCCTCGGATCCGGAGCGGCTCCGGTCAGGGTGCTAGCAGAGCGGAAGTAGTCCAGTGCGCGCAGGACGTCGTAGCGCCATCTACTGGGATACCCGAAAGACAGGAATTGCTCGTCCGCCGGTTCGCCGGTGCTAAGGCGGCGGAAGAGGCTGCGCTGCAGTAGATAGTCCTCCCCCGACTTGCGCGCCTCTCGGGATGCAGGCGTGCCGCCGGTGGCTCGCTCGTACTCCAGGAGCCCTTCCAGCACGTTGATGGTCGTGGCGAACGACGAGCGGACTGAGCCGTTGGCCCGCTCGCAGTTCCAGCCGCCGTCGTCGAGGCGCTCGCCTGTCAGCCTGTCAGCAAGGGGCGAGACGTCGACACCAAAGTAGGCGCCGTCGGCAACCGTCCGGCCGTTGATGCACTCCTCGACTTCGCCCTGCCAGTAGGGCTCGTCTGCATGATCCCAGCGTGAGTTGGCGCCGATCAATTCGACGGCTCGCCTGATCCGATCCGAAGAGGGATCGAGACCGAACTCCCGGAGTTGCGACAGGGAATGCGTGGTGGCCGTCCATGGCTGGCCGACCTCCTGCCACTCACGGAAGTCGAAACCATCCGGCAGGAAGGCGCCACCGGCCCATTGGCCGTCCTCGTCCTCGTCGGCCAGCAGCCGGGCTCCCCAGCCCTCTGGCGCCACCCTGGCACGCTCCGCTCGGTACTCCGCCTCCGGCGCGGCGAGCACGTCGCGCATCACCTGCCAGCGGACCGATGGATCGGAGTCAAGTAGCCAGTCGGTTGCAGATGGCACCCATGACCTCCCGAGACACGGCACAACAGGTTGGCAGGAGCACCCTAGAACAGGTTGCGGACAATCCCCGTCCGGAATTTCGCGCGACCGCCGGCGGATGCACCTGATTGGGGGTCAGTCGGCAGTCAGGTCGCGCTCGTACCGGATGCCTGGTCGGCCGCCGGGCTCGGCCAGGCCAGCCAGGGCGAAGCCGGCTTTGGTCAGCACCCGCTGGGATGCGACGTTGTCATAGGTAGTCGCGGCACTGAGCGTGTGCAGCCCGTATCGCGCGGGCGCCAGCCGACACAGTTCTTGCACGGTCGCGGTCGCAATGCCGTGACCCGCGACTTGCTGTGCGACCCGATATCCGAGCTCGGCCGCGCCGTCCTGAAGATCGAATAGGTTGAACCGGCCCAGCACCGTGCCGTCCTCGCTGACGAGCACATGGAAGGCACAGGTGCCAGCGTCCTGTTCGGCCAGCAGCGCGTCGAACCCCTCGGTGAAGTGATCGAAGAACTCATCACCCCGATCGGAGATAAACGTAGCAAAGTAGGCGCGGTTCGCCAGTTCGAAGGCCAGGACCGCCTGGGCGTGGTCGGCGCTTAGGCGCTGCAGCTCGGGCACCGGCCAACCCTAGTCAGCTGCTCCACGGCAGTCACCCGAGTTTCGGCCGCACGACGCCAGCTCGCATTGATTCTTGTCAGGCCATGCCTTACAGTGTCAGGCGTGGTCTGACAAGGGAGTGGTGTCATGTCTGCTGCGACAGAGCAGCCCGTAATCGCGGCGTGCTCGTTCTGCCTGAAGCCAAGTACCGCGGTACGGAGGCTGGTGGCAGGGCCCGGGGTGTTCATCTGTGATGAGTGCGTGGCGTTGTGCGCGCTGCTGGTTGACGGCCCGCCAGCCCCGGCGCCCCATCTCGCGGCCTGGGACCATGCCGTCAGCGTCGATGAGGTGCTGGCGAGCCTGCCCCGGATAGCCGCTGCGGGCACACAGGTAGAGCAGCATCTGGCGGGCTGGGTTCGAAGGGCGCGCGCGCTGGGGGCGACGTGGGCCCGGATCGGCGCTGCCCTCGGAATGACTCGCCAGTCTGCCTGGGAGCGGTTCTCGGGCGAGGAGTAACGCGCCGCGGACAGCCGGCACACCCGGTTCAGCGCTCGTCGCGCCGCCGAGATGCCGCCGCTTCTTCGAGACTCCAGCAGATCCTGTACACCTCATCGAGATGTCGCGCCGAGGGGATCCTGGAGTAAGCGCGCGTCGACAGCAGGTCGACGGTCGAGCCGTCGCGGCGGGTCGCAATGACGCAGAAGCCGCCCCAGAGCCCGCCGGGCCGGTCAACCCTGAACTCGGCGACCTCCGCCCAAGACAGCCGCACGACCCGGAACGCCCGGCGATCGGTCAGGCCCTCGCCGCTGGCTGCCAGGTGACTGCGGATAACCAGGACCGCCAGGCAGAGCGAGCCAGCGCCGAGCACGCCGCCGGCGACGATCCCAGCAGGCGAGGGCAGCCGCGAACTCAGGTACCACCCGAGACATGCTGCGGCCACCACAGTCAGGCCCGCCCGCCACCACCTCTCGGGCGATGCATAGCGCGAGGTGCCGGCCTCCACGCCTATCGTCACGATCGGCCGCCTCCGCCGCCAGGCCACATTGACAGCGACCACTGGCGGCAGTTATATCCGATATTCCTCGAGAATCTGCCTGGATGCGCCGAACGACGAGCACATCGCCGTGCGCCGGCCGTTAGGTTGACCGAGGGAGGATCGCGTTGAAAGCACTCGTGTTCCGGCACAGCCTGGCCCGCGAGGCCGCTGCGACCATTGGTGGCCGCGTCGACCAGCGGGCCTTTGTCTCTCGATTTTCGCCGGTTCGCCTGGCGGACGTGGCAGAGCAGCCGCTTCCGTCGCCGGACTGGGTACGCGTCGAAACCACCTTCTCGGGCCTGTGCGGCTCTGATGTGAAGCAGATCCTGCTGAATGGTGCCCGCGACAATCCGCTCACGGCGCTGGTGTCGTTTCCGCACGTCCTCGGCCACGAGGTGGTCGGCCGCCGCGCCGACACGGGCGAGCGCGTGGTGCTGAATCCGTGGCTGTCGTGCGGGCCGCGTGGCATCGATCCGCCCTGCGACGCCTGCAAGGAGGGGCGCTACCCGTGGTGCCACAACTTCCGCGCTGGTGACCTGCCGGTCTCGATCCATCTCGGTAACTGCGCAGCCGCGGCAGGGGCGCACGCTGAGCGCTTCGCCGCACATGTCTCGCAGTTGTTTGCGATCCCCGACGCCGTCTGCGACGAGGCGGCGGTACTTGCCGATCCCGTCAGCGTCTCGCTGCGCTCGATCCTGCTCGCGCCGCCCCCCGGCGACGAGCCCGTCCTTGTCTACGGCTCGGGCACGCTCGCCTTCGCGGCGATCGCGCTGCTTCGCCACCTGTACCCGACGACCGAGGTCTGGGCGGCGACGCGGCCCGGCGCCCGCGCCGACCTGGCGACCCGCCTCGGCGCGCACGCCGTCCTGTCAGCTGCCCCCGATGAGCTCGTCGCGCAGGTCGCGCGCCGTGTCGGCACCACGCCGCTGCAGCCCTGGAGCAAGCGCGACTGGCTGCAAGACGGACCGGCCGTGGTGTACGACACCATCGGCTCGACCGAGACCGTCGAGACGTCCCTGCGACTGCTCGCCACTGGTGGCACGCTCGTTGTCTCCGGGGTGGAGCCGCCCAAGCGCTTCGAGTGGACGCCGCTGTACTTCAAGGAGCTCCGCGTCATTGGCTCGAACGGTTTCGGCATCGAGGAAGTTGGCGGCGTGGCAAAGCACGCCATGCAGCACTACTTCGACTTCATCGCCGCCGGTCTCGACCTCACGCCGGTCATCACGCACCGGTTCCCGCTCGAACGCTGGGCCGAGGCCGTCCTCGCGGTCAAGAACTCACGCCGCACCGGCGCCGTCAAGGTTCTGCTCCAGCCCGCGCATTGAAAACCAGAACCAGGACCGGAACGGGGTCGCGCTCCGAACTCAACACTTCCTGGCCGCGGCGTGATCGGAACTGATCAGGCCGAGTCCACCCGGCAGGTCACGCCCGGACCTCGGCGAACAGCCCGCGGACTTCGGCGCCATCGGCCGCCCGCCAGGTCGCAGTCACGTATCCGGGGGAATGTGGCTCATCCTCGATCGGCTTAAGAACGCGGATGACCCGAATCGTCAGTTCGCGCGGCGACCCGCCGGTCAGGTCAGCGGCACCGGCCTGGTCGACGATGATGTCAGTGCCATCCGGCCCGCTGGTCACGGTCATTGACGAGAGACCGGCCGATACACGCGGCCCGCCGAAATAACTGCTGACCGTGCGGTCGGGAGTATTGCTGACGCGCTGGGCCTGCGCCTCAGCTTCGCCCTGCATGAGCGCGAGAAGCTGACCAGCGAGCAGCCGATCGCACGCACCGTCGTAGATCCACCGCGCCCCGAGCACGCCATGCTCCGCAGTACCGATCAGGGCGTCGTCGGCTCCATCAAGCGGGGCGCCACGGTAGGAGAGCGGAACGTGGTAGGTGCAAGGCCGGCCGCCGGAGCTGTCGGTGACAACCATGAACTCGATTCCGACCTCGGCGTCCGGGTCATCGAGACGGAAGCCGCCGGCCCTCGTCAGCTCTGGTTGTCGTTCAGTGCCTGCGTACCAGGGCTGCTCCGGAAGCCAGGCCGCCAGCAGGTCCAACTTGCCGGGCGTCAGCGTGGTGTGGTGGATGACGGCCATCTCAGCATCCTCGCATGGGCAGGTTCTGGAAAGCGGCCGGCTCAGGCCGGCAGTCCGGCAAAGCGCTCGCCGACCTGCTCGCCAGTGAGGCCGAAGTCCGCCAGCGCGTACTGGTGCGCGGGCCTGGCCGCACCGTGCGAGGCGCTCGGCATACAGCGCTTGCACGGCGTCCGCCGCGGCGCCGCCGTACGCCAAGCCGAAGTGCGCGTAGACCGACTCGACGGTGCCGAGCGGGTCGGCCGTGAACTCCGCGTAGTCGATGTCCAGGAACTGCGCCTGGTCGTAGCGGGCCCGGGCAGCAGCGAAGTCCGCCAGCCCGCGAGCCCATAGCTCCAGCTGGTCGCTGCCGATCACCGCGCCGCGGAACGTCGGCGACCAGCCGTCGGTCGCGTGCGACGCGAGGCTGCACATGGACCCGATGACGGCGCGCGGCTCGCGGTGGGTCTGGATGACCAGCGCATCCGGGTAGACGGCGAGGATGGCGTCCAGGGCGAACAGGTGACTTGGGTTCTTCAGCACCCACCGATGGCCGGGCTGGTTGAGCCCGATCAGCTGGAGATTGCGCCGGTGCCGCTGGTACGGGCCGGTCCAGTCCTGCTCGCGGAGCCACGCCGAATACGTCGGCAGGTGCGCCAGGCATTCATACGACACCGATCGCAGCGTCTGGCGGAGCAGCTGCCAGCATTCCTCCACGGCGTCCGCCGCGATGTAGTGGACGCCCATGAACTCGGGATGCTCGATGTGATGCCGCTGGTAGCCGGCCTGGATGTGCTGGAAGACCGGATTGTCGTCCCAGGTATCGCGCGGCGGCCGCGGCTGCGGCATTTCGGCCAGCCACAGTTCCAGTCCCTGATGGCCCGGATCGGCAGTGAGCAGTCGGTGCAGCGCGGTCGTCCCGCTTCGCGGCAGGCCGGTGACGAAGATGGGCCGGTCGATGGTGACGTCGGCGTGCTCCGGGTGCGCAGCCCAGCCCGCCTCGCTGAGGAGCCGCGCGGCCAGCGCGCCGCGCAAGCCCACCCTGGCCACCTTCTGGCCAAGCGAGGTCAGCTCGGCGTCACGCGCGTACGAGTCCAGGATTACAGCGAGGCCGTCGCTGTAGTCGTCCACGCCGAAGTCGGTGAGGCCAGTCAGCCGGCTGGCAGACTCCCGCAGGTCGGCGACTGTGCCGACCCTGTCTCGGCTAGCGCTGTCTCGTTCCATCGCCGTGCTCAGTGGTGGTATTCGCCGCAGTTCACGTCGAGGCACTGACCGGTGATGGCGCGTGCCAGCGGCGAGGCGAGGAACAGGACCGCGTCAGCGATCTCGTCCGGCTCCGGCAGCCTGCCCAGGTCGATGTTCGCCGCGGTCTCCGCATAGATCTCGGCTGCATCGACGCCGCGCTTCTTCGCGAGGTAGTTGAAGTACCACTTCAGCGACTCACCCCAGATGTGGCCGGGCGCGACGGAGTTGACCCGGATGCCCTGCGGCCCGAGCTCGGTGGCCAGACTCTGCGCCATCGCGAGCAGCGAGGCCTTGGCCATCTTGTACGGGCCCATGGTCCGCTGCGAGAAACGGACGACCATCGAGTTGACCATGACGACCGAGCCAGACGTCGCCGCCAGCGCGGGGATGAACAGCCGCGTCATCCGCAGCGCTGAGATCACGTTGTTGGTGAAGCCGGCCTGCACCGCGTCCAGGTCCACCTTCTCGAGGTCGGCGATCGGCGGCATCACCAGGGCGTTGTGCACCAGCGCGTCGACCTTGCCGAACTCCTCGACCGCGGCCGCCGCCAGCCGCTCTGCGTCCGCCTCCACGGTCATGTCCGTCGGCATCACGAGCGCCCGGCGCCCGAGTTCCTTGATCTCAGCTGCGACGTCCTCGAGCCGGGCCACAGTGCGGGCGGCGAGCACGACGTCGGCGCCGGCGGCCGCGCCGCGGACCGCGATCTGGCGGCCGAGGTCGGGGCCGACCCCCGAGACGACGAGCACCTTATCCTGGAGATACATCAGCCCAGCTCCCTCTCCACTAGCCGCACCGCACTGCTAGCCCACCATCCGGTTCGCGACCGCGGCCTGCCGCGCGGCGATGCGTGCCCGGTACTCAGCCGGGCCGATCCTGGCCTGCTCGTAGTGCGGCAGCTTGGCCGCCAGGTCCGCAAAGCGAACCAGGCAGACTTGCGGGCCATCGTCCGCGGCGAGCTCCCGGCCCAGCCCCTGCCAGCGAATCTGCACGTAGCCGCGGGTCCGGCCGGTCAGCTCCAGCCAGTTCGCCACGCCGGGGTCTTGCTCGCTGATCACGAATCGCAGCATGCCGTCGGAGTCAGCGCGCGCCTGGTCGGCGGTAAGGCTGGTCTGGTGATTGATGTAGTCGAGCGAGATGTACCACATACTGCCCAGCTGAATGCCCTGGTACGGCGCCACGTCCTTGCTGGCGGCCGGCACCGTGACGATCATGGCCTGGTCCGGGGCCAGGTCGAAGTGCCCGGCCGAGGAGAACTGCGTCGCCAGTCCGCCCGGCGTCCGCCGTGGTGGCGTCATGGTGTTGACCGGCTCTTTCAGGTAGAACCAGTCCGGGAACGCCAGGAAGGTTCGCAGCCGCGACAGCAGGATCTTGCCCGCCACGGTGTACCGCTTGGCCAGCAGCGCCGCATCGGGCGGCGGCGGCGCGACGCCGATCTTGTCGGCGCGCTGGATCCGCAGCCGCCCGCGTCGCTCGTTCGCCCAGTCGCTGTACACCTCGCGCACGACGAGCATCGCCGAGCCGGACCCGAGGGGCACGTAGCCGGGCGGCGCATCAGGCCTCGGCGGGCCGAATCGCAGCTCGAACGTACCGTCCGGCCCGATGTCGAGACGGCGGTCGTCAAAGGCGGTCAGGCTGTCCGGTACATCCACCGGCGAGTAGTCGCCGTTCAGCACCTGGAAGCTGAGGTCGGCTGTAGTCCCCCGCTGGCCGGTCACGATGTACTCGGCGTCGTCGCGCAGGTACGCGTGCAGGTAAAGGGTGTCAGGGTTGTCCAGGCCCAGCTTGGTGTACGGGCCGGTCGACTGGACGAAGTACGGGAAGTCGCGCTCGTAGGCCCAGGCCAGCCGCAGTGACGCCTGGATGCTGCCGGCTAGGTAGTCGTACCCCTCCGCCAGGTCCTGGGCGGTCTGCACGTGCGGGGCCGACACGATGATCTGCTCGGCCTCGAGCACCGCGTCGGCGAACGACTGGGTGAGCACGGCTACCTTTCGTGTGCGACGTGGGCCCGACCAAGGTAGAACACGTTCTAAAAGGACGTCAATGACCCGACCCGGCCGCCGCCCCGCTCAGCTGGCCTTCTTGGGCGCCCACATGTTGTCGATGAAGCGCAGCGACGGGCTGTCGTCCAGCGAGCTCGTGGTCTCGTAGATCCGCTGGTAGCCGATGTGGGAGATCCGCCACTTGCCGTCCGCGCCGCGCTCATAGGCGTCCTCGTAAAACGCCGCCCCCTTGATCAGGACGCGGTATTCCATGGCAATGACGGTGTCCTCAAACGACCACGTTCCCGTTGCCTTATCGCCGTTGACGGAGATCTCTGGCTGCCCGCACCGGTGCACCGTGATGATCTCGGGGCCCAGGTTGTCGCGCAGGTAGGAGACGATCTCGTCGCGGCCGCGCAGGTTCAGCGGCAGGCCTGCCGCGTGCGTGCCATAGTCGGCGCTGGCGTCGGCGGTGAAGACGTCGGCGATCTCGTCCCAGAGCTTCAGGTCGACGCAGCGCAGGTACCGGTACTTCACCTGGCGGATCTCTTCCAGCGCGACAAGGTCCATGTCATCCAGCTTTCAGATCTGATTGACTTCCAACAAGAACATGTTCTACTCCAACAGGTCAACCAGGGCCAGTGACAGGCCATCGCCGCCGGAGGTAACGTGCGCTTCTGCTACGCCGAATCGATGACCGATCCCGCCTTCTACGCGCCGCTCGCCCGCGCGGCCGAGGAAGGCGGCTACGACTCGATGGTGATCCCGGACAGCATCTGCTACCCGGCGCGATCCGACAGCGTGTACCCGTTCAACCCCGACGGCACCCGCGAGTTCCTCGAGGACAAGCCGTTCCTCGAGCCGTTCTCGCTGATTCCGTACCTTGGTGCGGTCACGCAGCGCCTGCGGTTCATCACGTTCGTGCTCAAGCTGCCCGTGCGCCACCCGGTCCTGGTCGCCAAGCAGGCCAGCTCTACCGCGGTCCTGACCGGCAACAGGCTGGTGCTGGGCGTCGGCACCAGCCCGTGGCGGGAGGACTACGACGTACTCGGGGTGCCGTGGCAGCGCCGCGGCCAGCGCATGGACGAAGCGCTCGCCATCGTCCGCGGCCTGACCGCGGGCGGCTACTTCGAGTTCCACGGTCAGATCTTCGACGTGCCCTCGATCAAGATCGCCCCGGTGCCGACGGAGCCGGTGCCCGTGCTCGTCGGCGGGCACGGCGAGGCGGCGCTGCGCCGGGCCGCCGCGGCCGGTGACGGCTGGCTGCACGGCGGCGGCAACCCGGCCGACCTGCCAGGCCTGCTGACCCGGCTCGCCGAGCTGCGGGCCGAGTACGGCACGGCCAGCCGGCCGTTCGAGATCCACGTGATCTCCATGGACGCGTACTCGCCCGACGGCATCCGCCGGCTGGAGGACGCGGGCGTCACCGAAGTCATCGTCGGCTTCCGCTGGCCTTACCACCTCGGCCCCGACACCGAAGCGCTCGCACCTAAGCTTGACAAACTACGTAAATACTCCGAGACCGTCATCGCCCAGACGCGCTGAATACTCGCCTACCAGCGACGTGACCAGCTCGCGGGGCAGCCCGTGCGTGTCGTGCAGAAAGGCGTAGTCGTCCTCGCTGAGCACGCCCGTGGGATACAGCCGCCGCAGCAGTGAACGACCGCGAGTCAGCAGCTCGGAGAACTTCCGCTCTTCCGACGTCAGCACGTCAAGCACGAGCGCCGGCGTGATCGACTGGCCGAACCGCGCCCCGGTGTCGAGCACCAGCTCCGGTGGCAGGTCACCCACGGTCAGCGCGCCGTCGACCTGCCACAGCGCGGTCAGCGCCCGGCGCACCAGCCGGCGCAGCACGTAACCACGCCCTGTGTTCGACGGCCGCACGCCGTCGCCGATGATCACCATCGAGGACCGCAGGTGGTCGGTGATGATCCGCAGCGATCGCTCATCGGGGTGCCACCGGCCGGGAAGCATGGACCGCCACGGCGCGAACAAGTCCGTCTCGAACACCGTGGGCGCCCCTTGCGCCGCCATGAGCAGCCGTTCCAGGCCCATGCCAGTGTCGACGCTCGGCTGCGCCAGCGGCGACAAGCTCCCGTCGGGATGCCGGTGATAGCGCATCGTCACGTGGTTCCAGAGCTCAAGCCACTGCGGGCTGGTGCCAGGGGTGCCCTGTGGCGGCCCCGTTCCGGTCCAGATGAAGATCTCCGAATCGGGCCCGCACGGGCCGGTCGGCCCGTTGGACCACCAGTTGTCCTCCGCACCCAGCAGCTCGACCGGCAGCCCGAGCTCCGACCATGCCGACAGCGCCTCGGAGTCCGGCCCAACCTGATCGTCGCCGCCAAACGCGGTGGCATGCAGCGCCTCAACCTTCAGCCCGAAGTGGTCGCACAGCAGCTCGAGCCCCCACCGCAGGCTCTGGGGCCCGCCGTAATCGCCAAGGGACCAGGAGCCCAGCATCTGGAACACGGTCAGGTGCGAGCTGTCGCCGACCTCGTCCAGATCGGTCGTGCGCAGACAGCGCTGGATCCCGGTCAGCCGGCGGCCGAGCGGATGCGGTTCGCCCTCGAGATACGGCGTCAGCGGGTGCATGCCCGAGGTCGTGTACAGAACCGCGTCGCCCGCACGCGGCAGCAGCGAGCTCCCCTCGATCTGCCGGTGGCCGCGGCTGCGGAAAAACTCGAGAAATGTCGAGACTGTCGTCTCAGTGTTCATTGGCGGTGGCGCCTCTCGGTGTCGGGGCGCCGGGAACTACGCCGCGGGCGCAGCCATCAAACCGAAGGACCAAGGCAAGCGCCGGCGAACCGTCCCCGGTCGCCAGCAGAAAGTGAGGTCAGGCAGCGGCAACCGGCGAGCACGTAGCTCGCGCGGCCGCGATGACGATGCGTGGGCAACTGAACCTCATAACGATCACTGTAAAGCGCGCCCGCAACCCATTAAGGCCTGGGAACGGGCCCGCCCGCCCCGGTCCGGCGCTGCTGGCCGCAGTCACGCCAGCGGCCACACCCACGCTGCCCAGGCAAAACCACGAATAATCTGCCCGCCTGCCCGCCATTTCCCGGAAGATATCTGTTGGTCCCAGGGTTGCTGGCGACTCCTTTTAGCGCACCGCCACCCACCCGAAAGGATCCACCCGTGATGAAGCCGTTCCTCGTCGCGACCCTCGCCGCCGTCGGCCTGGCCACCTGCGCCTGCTCGGGTGGCGGTAGTCCGGCAGCACAGCAGACCCACACGGTCATCGTCACCGCGCCCGCGTCGAGCCCGGCCGCCAGCACGACGACCCAGCCCGCCGTCGCCACCTCGTCCGCCGCGTCGTCAGGCGGTGCTGCCGCGCCGCCGGGCTGCCTCACCCGCTACCTCAACGGCTCGGTCGGCCTCAGTCAGGGCACGGCCGGCGCGGTCGAGATCGCGATCGTCTTCAAGAACCTCGACAACGTCCCGTGCACGCTGTACGGCTTCCCTGGCGTCGCCCAGGCGGCGGGCACGCCGGTGACCGACATCGGGCAGCCGTCGACGGAGAACCTGTCCACTGCGCGTGAGCTCATCACGCTCCAGCCGGGGGGCTACGCCAACGCCACGCTCCAGATCTCCAACGCGGGCAACTACTCCGCCTCAGTCTGCAACCCGGTGCCGGCTGGCTGGCTCGCCGTCATCCCGCCGAACCAGACGGTGCCCCTGTACATCAGCTACAGCTCAACCGCCTGCAAGGGATCGCCGAAGCTGCTCAGCGTCACGGCAGTCCGGCCGGGGAACGGCGGCTGACCGAAGCGCGGGCCGGAACAGTGCTGGCCTAGAACAGTGCTGGCTTAGAACAGGGCAAGGAGCCGCTCGGCCTGCAGGCGCAGCGTGCCCGGCCGATTCCGCTCACTCGCTGCGGTGCCTGGCCGCAGGAGCAGCAGCCAGTGCAAGGCGGCAAGGCGGCGGCAGCTCGCCAGCCTGGCGCGCTCGGCGGGCGTCAGGTCGAACGCCTGAGTGAACTGATCGCCACGAAGCCCGGCTCCGAGCCACGCCGAGATGTGCTCGACGAGGACGGCGAGCTCGAAGGCGCGGTCGCTGATGCCGGAGTCCTCGAAGTCGACGATCCGTACCCGCTCGCCGTCCCAGAGGAAGTTGGCGAGGTTAGCGTCACCCTGACCGAGCACGGGCTGACGCCCGGCCGGGTCGCCGGTGACCGCCCCGGCCCAGGTCAGCCAGTCCACGCCGGCGGCATAGGCAGCTTGCGCCAGCGGATCGTCGCCCAGGTCCGGCCCGGCACCGACGAGCTCGCTGACGGCCTGCACAAGCTGAGCCTCATTGCCGTGCTCGCCGGCGACCGCGATCACCCGCTCGACGGGCACCGACTGCCATAGCTGGCCGAGCGCGCGAACGAGCGCTGACTCCTGCTCCTGCGTCAGCGGCGCGCCGCCGAGCGGCTCGCCAGGCAGCAGCGACATCTCCACGACCGGCGGCACTGCGTCCAGGTCAGCCCGCAACGGCTCGGGCGCGAGGCCTGGGGCGTGCTGAGCCAGCAGCCGCAGCGCGCGCCACTCGCGGGCCGGTTCTCCGCGGGCGTACTGCCCATAGCGCTTGACCACTACTCCGCGCTCGGAGTCGACGCTGAGCTCGTGCGTCATCACCTCGGGCTCGATCTCACCGCTCCCGCCGGGCAGGCCACGGCACGTCGACTTCGACCGGCTGGCCGTAGTCGACGCCGGGCACATCGAAGCCGTAGAGCTGCCAGATCTGCGCCCTGAACCAGTCCAGGTCGGCGAGCCCGTCGGTCAGGTCCTCGGTCCTGGCCTGCCACCGCTCGCGCAGTGCGCGCTGCACGTCAGCGGCCAGCTCGGCGTCGTCAAGCCGCAGTCGGCCCTGGCTGTCGGTCGAGCTGCCGCGCAGGCCGGCGAGGTAGTCCCACAGCCGGATCGACTGGCGTACCGGCGACTCCACCGCGTCGGCGGCCACCTTGTGCAGCAAGCTCAGGTAGAGCGAGATGCCAGGAATCGCCAGCGACGACAGCGTCACGGCAGCGCAGTGCACTGACGTGAGAGCCGTGCCGCCTGCCTGTCTCAGCACGCCGCCGGTCAGCCCGCCAGCGGTGGCCTCCAGATGGTCTTTGGCCCGGCCGATCGTGCCCTGCCGGTAGATCGGCGCGGTCAGCTCGGACCCGACGTAGGTCAGGGCGGCGGTCTGGAAGCCCGGCGCCAGCATGCCGCGCCCGGCCAGGTCGGTGACCCACGCGGCCCAGTCCTCGCCGCCCATGACCTTGACGGTGGCCTCGATCTCCGTATCCGTGGCCGGCTCGTGGCTGGACTCGCGTAGCACCACGCCGTCAGCAAAGGCGACGTTCCGGGTGCGGTAGGCAGTGCCGATCGGCTTGACCGCCGAGTGGTAGACGGTTCCGGATTGCGGATCGGTCCGGCGCGGCGCGGCGATGCTGTAGATCAGGACGTCGATAGCCCCGAGGGTTTCGGCGGCCCGGTCGAGCACCTGCGCGCGCACCGCCGGGTCGAAGCAGTCCCCGTTGACCGGGTCGAACTCCAGCCCGGCGGCAGCGGCGCGGCTGGCCAGGGTCGCGACGCGGTACCAGCCAGCCGACGCCGATCGCCGCGGCGTCGCCGGCCGCTCGTAGCAGAGCCCGACGACCCTGGCCCGGTACCCGAACAGCCCGGTCACGGCCGCTGCGAGCCCGTAGCCCGCGCTACAGCCGAGGACGAGAGCGCGGGGTTCGCGGGACGGCGCCGCACCCTCGCGCGCGCCTGTCGTCTCGCTGATCATCGCGTCCACGGTCGCTGCGCAGCCGGCCGGATGCGAGTCGAGGAAGATGAACCCCTTGCCTTCCGGGCGGAGCACTCTGGCGGCCATGGCTGCAGTTATTCCCCTCCGGCCGGCGGCTGATGTAGGCCAGAGCATATTGCCGCATCCCGGCTGCGCGCGCGGGGTCTACCCGGCGCGCTGTGCTGCGCGCGGACTGCCGTTCTGCCTACTGCCGTTCTGCCTACTGCCGTTCTGCCTACTGCGGGGGCAGGCCGTCGGCCGACGCCAGATCCACGCTCGGTGCTGCGTCGAAAAGCGCGACCTCGCTGCCAGTCGAGCCAGACAGGCTCTTCTTGACCGACTCCAGGATCGTCAGGCCCTGACCGACCAGGCCGGCCGCGATCTCGCTGAGCCCGTCCGTCCCGTTAAGCACGCTGACGTTGGCGCCGGCCAGGCCCGCCGCGGCCTCCTTCACGATCATCGGCAGCTGCTCGATGAGCATCCGGTCGAGCGACACCCGGTTGTTCGACGCGGCTGCGGCCGCCTGCAGCCGGGTGCGCTGTGCGTCGGCCTCGGCCAGAATCCGGACCTTCTCAGCCTCCGCCTCGGCTGGCTTGACCACCTCGGCGACGAGCTGGCGCTGGCGAAGCTCGGCCTGCCGGTGCGCCAGATCGGTCTGCGCCGACAGCACGCCCATCTGCGCCTGAGCCTGGGCCAGCGGGCCGGCCTGCGCGGCTTCCGCCTGCGCCTTGTCCACTTCGGCCTTGTACTGGGCCTGCACGACCATGGTCTGCCGCTGATACTCGGCCTGCTTGCGCTGGGATTCCTGCTGCGCCTCAGCCGCCGCCTGGTTGGCCTGGGCCTGGGCGATCTGGGCCTGGCGCTGAATGGCCGCGGTGTGCGGGGCGGCCATCGCGTCGATGTAGCCGCTGTTCATGTCGTCGATGGACTGGATCTGCAGGGAATCCACGGTGAGGCCGATCTTGGCCATCTCCGCCTTGGAACCGTCCAGCACCTCGGTCGCCAGCTTCTGGCGCTCGGTGACGATCTCCTCGACGGTCATCGAGCCGATGATCGACCTGAGGTGACCGGCGAAGATCCGGCCCGTCAGGGTCGACATCTGGTCCTGGTCGGACAGGAAGCGCTGGCCGGCGTTGATGATGCTCTCGTCGTCGTTGCCGACCTTGAAGGCGATAACGGCCCGCACGTTCAGCGAGATGCCCTGCTTGGTCACGCACGTCTCGGAGACCTCGGCCTCGCACATCGACAAGGTCAGATAGCGTGCCTTGCGGAAGGCCGGAGCTACGAAGGTGCCGTGCCCCACGACGACCTTGAACGGCGCACCGCCTTTGCGAGAGCGGCCACCGGAAATCAGCATCGCCTGGTCTGGCGCAGGCACCCGGTAACCAAACATGTGTCATCTCCACTTTCGACCCCGGGTCGGCTACCGTGCCGGCTTATCCCAGTATGTTCCTGATGCGGCACTACCGCGCGTTGACTGCGTCGAATTCCGCGAGCGGGTCAGTCCAGGGGCTGACGTCGACCGCGCGCTGGCCGCGAGACTCGAGCACGAGGACCGTGGCGCCTCTGGGGAGCGGCTCTGCTGACCAGGCAATAAAGGCCTCCGACCCGCCCCGGATGCGCACCAGGACCTCGCCCGGCCCGGCCGCGCCGCGGCTGGCGACGATCATCTTCCCGATGCAGCCGATCAGAGCCTCGTCATGCGCCATCGCTACTCATCCTCACGACGTCCGGCCGGATGCTCATTATCGTGGCGGGAATAGCCCGGCACCCAGCCTCGTTACACGCTCCGTTGGTGCGATGTGTCCCCCGGGCCGCAATAACCGCCTTCGCGGAATACCGTCCGGCTGGAGCCGCGATGTGCCACTCGCCGAGAGGCGACCTCGCACCAGCACCTGGCACGCCCTCGTGAGCAGACGCTCCCGGGGGCGTCGTCATGTCCGGAGGCCCGCCGGCAGGCCGCGCCGCATCAGCGCACCCTGGCTGCGGCCAGCTGCCTGCGCAGTACTGCTGGGGCCTCGGTCAGTGACGGGCCATACCAGGTCAGATGGCGGCCACTGATCAGCGCGGTCCGGCTGCCAGGGAACGCCTCTGGCCCGTCCGAGGCGGTGAAGCGGTACGGCTCGTCCGGCAGCACGACCATATCGGCCTGCGCTGCCTGCAGTTCCTGGATGTCCACGCGCGGGTACCGGTCCGGGTGGCCGGCGTACACGTTGGTTACGCCGAGTCTGGCCAGCAGATCGCCGGCGAAGGTGTCGCCGCCAAGCACCATCCACGGCCGACGCCAGATCGGCACTACCGCCGCCATGCCGCCGTTGGCGGGCGGCTGCTGCCAGGCCGACGCGGCAGCGTCTAGCCAGGCCGGGCCGGGCTGGCGGCAGGCGAGCGTGATCATCCGCCGGAGCGAGGCAAGCGCCTCGGGCAGGTCCCGGATCCTGGTGACCCAGACCGCGAGACCCGCCGCGCGCAGGGCGTCCAGGTCCGGCTGGCGGTTCTCTTCCTCGTTGGCCAGCACGACATCCGGACGCAGTGCCACTGTCTGGCCCACGTCGGGATTCTTGGTCCCGCCGATGCGCGTCACGGCCAGGTCAGCCGGATGCGTGCACCAGTTCGTGGCTCCGACGAGCAGACCGGGCGCGCAGGATGCCACTGTCTCGGTCAGCGACGGGACCAGCGAAACGACGCGCCTGATGACGGGGGGGACGATGACCCGCAGGCCAAGGTCGTCGATTGCCTGCGCCGAGTCGCTGGCCAGTCCCGTAGCTTCGCTCATCGCGCCCCCAGACACGCCGATCGCCGTTGATCGCTGCCGATGGCCATTCTTGCCGTAATCAGGCAGCGGCACCAGCCTCTGGCTCGCTCCGGGCGCTCGCATACGCTGGGTGCTCGGTCGCTGGTCAGACCCGCCGCGCGCAGCTCAGCAGCCGCGGCGCTCGCCGAGGAAGGCTTAACCCCATGACTGACGCGGTACCGCAGCCTGTCGCGGCTGGGCTGGATGACCCGTTCGCCGAGCTGACCGGCGCACTGGCGGACACCAGGAAACTGCACTTCGAGGTGGTGAGCAGCACCGGGCTTACTCCTCATATGCAGCGCATCGAGCTCGGCGCGGCCGAGCTCGCCGGATTCAGCTACCGCCCAGGGCAGGACGTCATGCTGCTGGTCGCGGTCGACGGCCGACGGCCAGTCCGGCGTCGCTACACGATCCGCCAGCTCGACGCGCCGCGCCAGCGGCTCACGATCGACGTCGTGCTGCATGGCGATGGTCCGGGCGAGCGGTGGGTTCGCTCGGCTAAGCCGGGTGACCGGATCGAGGGCATCGCTCCGCGGGGCAAGGTCTTTCCGTCGATGTCAGCGGACTGGCATCTGTTCATGGGGGACGAGGCGGCGCTGCCCGCCATCGCGGCCATGACCGAGTCGCTGCCCGGCGACGCGGACGCCACGCTGGTGCTGGAAGTGCCAGAGGCCGCCGACGAGCAGGAGCTCGCAGCAGCCGCCCGGACTCGGATCAGCTGGCTGCACCGGCTAGCGCGCCCGGCCGGCGATCCGACGTCGTCGATGCTCGTGGCCGAGGCCGCCGAGGTTGAGCTGCCGCCCGGCAACGGCCACGCTTATCTGCTCGGCGAGGCGTCAGTCGTGCTCGCGTTGCGCGAGCGGCTGGCCGCCCGCGGCGCTGCCGCCCGACCAGGTGTCGCCGAAGGCGTACTGGGGCCGTGGGCGGGCGAATGCCGAGCACGGCGAGCCCGCCAGGGACAGCTGACTTCCCGGCCGCGTTCGGCGTCCACTGGGCCGGATAGCGCGGCCGACGCTGCAATGAAAACGGCAAGCCAAAGAGCCGTTCTTTCTCAATAGGCACCAAGCTGCTTCATAATGAGGGTTAACCAGCCCGTGGGCCCGGCCCGCTCTGCCGGAAAGGAGCGCTTCGGTGGCATCCGCAGTGGCGGCAGAGGTCTCAGCGGTGCTGGCCAATACCTCGACCCGGACGCTGATTCTCGGGATCGACAAGACAGGCCAGATCCGCCAGCACGACCGCGGTGCCGGTGACGTGCTGGCCACCGAGCCGGGCGAGCTGATCGGAACCGAGCTGGCGACGCTGCTCGCTGCACCCGACGGGCCATCGGCCAAGGTTCTCCAGACGCTCATCGACGGCGCGTGCTCCAACCGCGAGGGCACCACCGTGCTGTCGTTCCGCACCGCCAACAGCGCGATCGCCGACGCAGTCGTCACCGTCCAGCCGGTCCGCTCGGCTGACCCCGAGCTGGCCGCGCAGGTCATCATGCGCATCGCGCCGCCGGTGCAGGAGCGGTTCCTCGACCCGGCGGTCATGCGGCAGGTCATGGTGGACGGCGCGGTGCGGCGAATCGGCGGCGCGCTTGACATCGACCAGATGGCCCCCGAGCTGATCAGCATCATCGTGCCGCACTTCTGCAACTCCGCCGGGCTAGTGGTGCTCGAGAGCCTGGTGGGCGAAGACGAGTTCCCGTCTGAGTCACTCGACGGCACCCAGCTGGTCCGCCGGCTCGCGGTCGCGCACGACGACGACGACGCGGCCTGGGATGCCGCGTTCCCCACCGGCGAGATCCTGCAGCTACCCGCCCGGCACGCCCTACACCCGCTGCATGGACTCCGGCCTCCCCGTCTGCGAGGTCGTGAGCCGCGACAGCGCCGACGCGATGGCGGCCGCGTGGATCCGGCGGCCCGTCGCCGAGCTGCTGTCCGGCGTGTCCATGCTGCTGCTTCCGCTCATCGCGCGCGACGTCATGCTCGGCTTCTTCGTCTGCGTCCGCCAGGTGGGATACCGGCGGTTCGATGCCTACGACACCGAGATCGGGATGGAGTTCGCCTCCCGGGCCGCGATCTTCATGGACACCGCCCAGCGGTACAGCCGGGAGCGCACCACCGCACTGACGCTCCAGCGCAGCATGCTGCCGACCGGTCTCTCCTTCCCGTCATCGGTCGACGTCAGGCACCGGTACCTGCCCGGCAGCAAGCTCATCGAGGTAGGCGGCGACTGGTACGAGTCCATCGCGCTGCCGGGCGGCCGGGTCGCGCTGGTCGTCGGTGACGTCGCCGGGCACGGCGTTCGGGCCGCCGTGACCATGGGACGCCTGCGTACGGCCATTCACACCCTGGCCATGCTCGAGCTGCCGCCGGCCGAGACGCTCCAGCAGCTGAACGAGCTGATGAACGAACTCGGTGTACGCGAGCCGCACTTCGCGACGTGCGTCTACGCGATCTTCGACGCGGTGAGCGGGACCTGCGAGGTCGCCTCGGCCGGTCACCTGCCGCCGCTGCTGGTCCGGCCGAACGGCACCAACGAGTTCCTCGACGTCACGCCGGCCCCGCCGCTTGGCGTCGGGACCGGCCTGATCCAAAGCCGGACCCTGACTATCGAGGACGGCAGCCTGCTCGTGCTGTACACCGACGGGCTGGTCGAGAAGCGGAGCCGCGACATCGACGAGGGCCTCGGCCGGCTACGGGAAATCTTCGGTCCGGGCTCGGCTGACCAGCCGCTGGAGGACCTGTGCAAAGCCACGCTGGCCGGGGTGTATACCGACGAGCACCGCGATGACATTGCGGTGCTCATAGCCAGGCTGCGCCGGATCCAGCCCGATCACGTCGTGAGCTGGACGCTACCGTCCGAGCTGACCTCGGCGAGCCGGGCCAGGTCGCTGATCCGGCGGCCACTTCGGCGCTGGGGCCTGATCGAGCTGCTGCCGACCACCGAGCTGCTGGTCTCCGAGCTCGTGACCAACGCCGTTCGGTACGCGCAGGGCAAGATCGGGCTCCGGCTGATCCTGGAAGGCGGCCTGGTCTGCGAGGTGCTGGACGACTCGGCGGCGCTGCCGCGGCTGCGGCACCCCGACGACTCCGACGAGCGCGGGCGAGGCCTGCAGGTCGTGAGCCAGCTGGCGCAGCGCTGGGGTGCCAGGCGCGCTGCGTCGGGCAAAGTCGTCTGGTGCGAGCTGCCGCTGCCGTACTCCTGACCGGCCACGACCCGGCCGCAAGGCCGGCTGGGGCCGGCTCGACCGGCCGGTCAGGCGGGGTGGCTGGCTGGGTGCGGATGTCCTGCTTGATGGACAGCTTCCCGTTCTTCATGATGCCGAGGCGCTGCGCCCGGCGTGCCACCGTGCTGTCGTGCGTGATGAGCACCATGGTCAGCTGCTGGTCACGCCACAGCTTCTCCAGCAGGCCGATGATCTCGTCCCTGGTGTCCTCGTCCAGGTTCCCGGTCGGCTCGTCCGCCAGCAGCACCTTGGGCTGCTTGACCAGGGCTCTCGCGATGGCGACCCGCTGCTGCTGACCGCCGGACAGCTCCGACGGCAGGTGCCTGGCCCGGTCGGCCAGGCCAACTTCGGCCAGCGCCGCCGCCGCGCGCTGCCGACGCTCCGTGGCGGGCAGCCGAAGCGGCACCAGCGCTGTCTCGACGTTCTCCTGCGCGTTCAGCGTCGGCACCAGGTTGAACGTCTGGAAGATGAACCCGATCGACTCCGCCCGCACCTTGGTCACCTGGCTCTCGCGCAGCGTGGCCAGATCCGCCCGGCCGTCGTCGCCGAACTCGATGCTGCCTGAAGTCGGCCGGTCGAGGCCGCCCAGCATCTGGAGCAGCGTCGTCTTGCCGTGGCCCGTCGGCCCCTGGATCGCGAGCCACTCACCGTCCTCGATGTCCAGGTCGACGCCCTGCAGCGCGTGGACGATGCCGCGACCCTTCTGATAGTCCTTCTTCACCGCTGTCAGCTTGTACATGACGACACTCCCTGGATGGCCGCAGATCCCGCAGTCCTGACTCGATCCGATCTCGCCGGGCTCATTCGACCCTGGCCAGTGCCGCGGCCGGCCGCAGCCGGGCTGCACGCCAGCCGCCGAACCCGCCGGCGATCAGGCCGCCGGCGACCGCCAGCACCACGGCCGCCACGATGGCTCCGGCCGTGACGGGGGCGCTGAGGTGCACCAGCGCCGGGTGCTGTGCGGCATCGGTGAGCGGCCGGAACCGGTTGCCGCCGCCACCACCACCGCCACCGAAGCCGCCACCACCACCACCGCCACCGCCACCGAAGCCGCCACCGCCGCCACTGCCTCCGCTGCCGCCGCCGAAGAACCTCGCCCCGCCGGGCGTCGCCGTGCCCGTGCTCTGGCCGACCGAGGCGGTCAGCGTCGGGGAGAAGTGGCCGACCAGCGACGAGCCGAGGAAGCCGAGCCCCACGCCGACGATGCCGCCGATGATGCCGATGGCTAGCGCCTCGCCGACGACCTGGCCGACGACGCGGCGACTGTTCCAGCCGAGCGCCTTGAGCGTGCCGAACTCCCGCACCCGGCGCGACACCGCCGACATGGTCAGGAGGCTGGCCAGCAGGAACGCCGCCGCCAGCACGGCGATGGCGAGCCACTTACCCAGGTTGTTCGCCAGGCTCGACGCGCTGGAAACCGAGCCGGTGAGCTGACTGGCCAGGTCGGAGAAGTTGGTGACCGTCGTCTTCGGCACCGCCGTGGAGATCGACTTGGACACGGTGCTGATGTTGGCTGCGCTGTCGGCTGTCACGTAGATCGTGTTGATCTCGCTCTTCAGGCCGGCCAGTGCCTGCGCCCTGGCGAGCGGGATGTAGTAGTCGGAAGAACTAGCGCTGGCCGGCGTGCTGACAATGCCGACGACTTTGAAGCTCGTCTTGGCGATCGTGGCGGTGGAGCCGACCGCGATCTTGTTGGACTTGGCATAGTTGGCGTCGACGAGCGCGACGTTCGCGGTCCCGTCCGAGCCATTCAGGGTGCGGCCGGCGGTGAGCTTGCCGGCACTCAGCGGGCCGAGACCGGCTGCGTTGCTGGCGAGATCGACGCCGTCGACGCTGAACGAGGTCGGGGTGAACGAACCGCGGAAACTACCGCCACCGCCGCCACCGAAGCCGCCCGAGCCGCCGCCGCCGCCCGAATTGATGGCTGGGATCGTCCCGGTGATCTTGGTGTCCGTCAGCGTCAGGCCGCCCGCTGCCGCCGCGACGTGGTCAAGCTTGGCGACGGTTGCAAGGTTGGTGTCCGTCAGGGTGCCCAGCCCCTGGTTGCGCAGCGTATCGACATCAATCTTGGTTCCCGCCGCAGGCCGGCTGCCGGTGCCGAAGTTGCCGCGGAACCCGAACGAGCCAGGGTTGAATGAGCCAGCCGCCGGGGTCTTGGTGACCGTGATGTCGGTGTCCTGGCCGTAAAGCGAGTGGAGTACCTCGCTCTGAGCGTTCTTCACGCCGCTGGACAGCGCGGTCACCGTGATGACCAGTCCAATGCCGAGCGCCAGCCCGATGGCGATAATGCTCGCCTGCCGGGCGCGCCGGCGCAATTCGCGCCGCAGGTAAGTAAAGAACATCCGCCACTCCAGCCGTCTGATCATTAATGGATGGTTATTACTGAATTGCAGGTAGCTCCCCGCCGCGTCGTAGCGGCCAGGCCCTCGCCGCACAGAGGAGGTCTGCGGCGGTACTGAGCATGAGGCAGCTTCCTTGGCGAATGCTGAACGCACTCTGCGAGGTAGCAGTACGGAGATGTCCGGCTGCGGCTAGTGCGGCAGCAGCCCTGCGTCAGCATCGACGGCGGCAGCGCGGACAGTATCAGCATGGACGGCGCCAGCGTGGACCGCGCGAGCTGCAGCCTCGTCCGGCCGGCTGGTCGCGACGAACCGGCCAAGTGCACCGAGGGGTAGCAGCAGGCCCGGCACGAGCGTTCCGCGCCGGCGTGGTGTACTCCGGCCCCGCGGCCGGTCTCCAGCGCCGCCACCGTCGGCCTGCTGCGCCCGCACCAGCCAGCCGGCTGCGCGGTCGATGGCGTCGACCGCCTGCGGGCCGCCCGCCGTCAGGAGCGCTGCCACCGCGCGGGCGGTCGCCTGTGCGTCGGAACCGGCCGGATGCCTGGCGGACGTCCAGCCCGCGTCGGAGTTCTGCCGGCCGAGCAGCCAGTTAACGGCCGACCTTACCGGCGGCTTGACCGCCAGCACGCCAGCCGCGATCAGGGCCGGCAGCACGGCCGTCGTCGCGACGAGGTCGCTGCCAGCATCCGGGCCGGCCCAGGAACCGTCTGGCCGCTGCTGGCGCAGCAGCCACACCACCCCGCGGCGGACGGGGCGTTCCTGCGCTCCGCCCTGCGTCGCCAGCGCCCGGACCACATGCGCGGTCACTGTCGGCGAACCGCTCCAGCTGCCGTCTCGGCTCTGCATGCCGGTCAGCCACCGGACAGCGTTGCGGATCGCCGGCCTGCCGGTCAGGCCAGGCAGCCTGACCCGGCTCAGGGCCACCAGCACCCGCGCGGTGTCCGCGGCGACCGGGTACCCGTCGCGGCCGAATGACCAGCCGGACGGCTCCGGTCCTGCCGCGGGCCCAGGACCCTGGCCCGGGCCCTCGATCCGCTGCAGCAGCAGCCAGCTAGCAGCAGCCACCAGCGCGGCGTTGTCGGCAGCCACCCCCGAATCCGCGAGCGCCTCGATGGCCAGCGTCGTCTCCAGGACCGGCGGCTGCCGTGTGGCGGCCGCCCGGGCCGACCCGGCGGGCTGGCGCGGCTGGGCCGTGACCGCGCTGAGCCAGGACAGGCCCTTGGCCAGCACCGGGTGGTCGAGCGGATACCCGAGCAGGTACAGCGCTACCAGCGAGCATGGCCAGCTGGGCCGGCGACTGGCCGGCAGCCCGGACCGGTGCTGCCAGCTGATCAGCCACTGTCCGCACCGGCGCAGCGCGGCCGCGTGAGCAGCCGTCGGCGCCGCCACCCGCAGGCGCGCCCGGCGCGGCGCGCTGCCGCGCTCGTCCGCGTCGACGGGCCGAAGTTCGGTTAGGTCGAGCGGCAGCGGCCGAACCGGCCGCAGCGTGCCGATGATCGCTAGGGCGACGGCGGCAGGACGGCTAGCCGCGTAGCGGCCAGGCAGGTAGCTGAGTTCAGGAACCGGAACGGGCACGTCGGACCACTCGGCCAGCCCAAACAGCGCGAGCCACGTTCGCGCGAGCACCCCGACCGCGGCGGCGCCGCCCGCGTCCCTGATCCAGCCGGCCGCGAGTGCCATGTGGTAGGCGTCGGCAGAGTCGCCGGCCAGTCGCAACGCGAGATACGCGAGCACGGACGCTGACAGGTCCCCGGCGGCTTCCGGGCCGCCGCCGTCCGCCGCCGACTCGCCGTCGCCAGTCCAGCGCCCGTCCGCGAGCTGCAGGGACCTGATCTGCTGCGCCGCCGCGCTGGTGACCTCGGCCGTCCTGATCCCGAGGACCTCAGCGACCAGCAGCGCCTCGGCTTCGAGGGTCACATCGCCCGCCGAACGGCCCGACCACCAGCCCTGCCCGTCCTGACGAGCCAGCAGGGTCTGGCTCACGCGCTGCACGGCGGCGCCGGCCGCGACCCGTACCCCCGTGCTGTCCTGCCCCGTGCTGTCCTGCCCCGTGCTGTCCTGCCCCGTGCTGTCCTGCCCCGTGCTGTCCTGCCCCGTGCTGTCCTGCCCCGTGGCGGTCACGACGCGCTGGTCATCTCGTGCCTGGAAACCTCGGCAGGGTTAGCTGCTACCGGTCCGGCCGTGGCCTGGCCTGGCTGCTGGAGCTCCCGCGCCGCAGGCAGCTCTGCCATGACCTTCCGCGCCGCCGCCTGCCCGCTCCGGACGGCGCCTTCCATCGAGTCTGGCCAGCCGGTGTCCGTCCACGCCCCGGCGATGGCGAATCCTGGCGGCCCGGCGGCCGTGGCCGCGCGCCAGCGCTGCGAACCCGGCACGTGCGCGATCGTTGCCCGCCGCTCCCTGGTGACGAAGAAGTCCACCACGGTGGCATGTGCCGCGGCCGGAAACAGCCGTTCCAGCGCCGGCAGGAACTCGGCGCGCAACGCGGCCGCCGGCCTGTCCACGTAGGCGTCAGCGCCGCGTACTGAGGCCGCCAGGTACTGTCCCGCGTGCAACCCTGCTGCGGCGGTCTTGTCGACGACCCAGTGCACCGGCGAGCCGACTGCGGCCGCGAACGGCAGGCGCGTGACCCGGCTGCCGTAAATGACATGCAGGCTGATCAACGGCGACGGCTCGAGGCTGGACCAGATAGCCGCGTCGGCCGCGAGCCGGTCCGGCACCAGCGCCGCAGCATCCCAGGCTGGCACGGCCAGGACGACCCCGGCGGCGTTGATCTGCGTCGGCCCGGCACCGAACACCGGCTCGCACACTGGGCTGGCCGTCCCTGGGCCGACCGGGCTAGCCCCGGCCGGAGCGCCATGGGCGAGGTGCACGTCGAATCCGCCGGCGGGGCTCTCGCACACGGCCGTGGCCCGCACGCCCAGCCGCATCGTCACCCGGAGCTGGCTGAGGAGCGCTGCCGCCGGAGCACCGTGGAGCGCGCTGAGCGGCACTGACGGAACGCCGAGATCCGCATTGCCGCGGGCGGCCAGGATGGCAGCCCTGATGGTGCTCGCGGCCAGCGGCAGGTCGGCGCGCTCGGCGCTGATATTCAGCGCGGACAGCGACAGCAGGTCCCAGAGCATTCTTCGAGCGTGCTCGCTCTGGCCGTGCCGGGCGAGCCAGTCATCGAGGCTGCGGTCGTCGCGCCCGGCGACGTCGGCGAACTGCAGCGCGATCGACGCGGTCGCGACCCTGACGCGCTCGGCAGCAGTTAGCGGCCGGTAGCTCGCAAGTGACCTGGCCAGGTGCAGCGGCGCTGGCAGGCCCGAACGGCGCAGCCTGGCGGTGGCGTCCGGACCCAGCACGGTCAGGTCCAGACGGTCCTGAAGTAAGCAGGACCCGGTCACGCCGAGCCTGGCCAGCATGTCCCGGTAGGCGACGCAGGACCGCACGAACACGTGCTGACCGTTGTCGATGGTCAGGCCCCGCCTGACGAATGAGCAGGTCGCGCCGCCGAGCCAGGCCCGGGCTTCGAGCAGCGTGACATCCAGGCCAGCGTCGGCGAGGCCGATGGCCGCGCTGATTCCGGCTAATCCCCCGCCGATGACGACGACGCTCGCCCGGTTTCCGGTCAGCGTCATGCCCAATCCCCCGTCATCCCGACCCCCATCGGTTGACCCGCCGCATTGCTGCAGGCACGCGGATTCTAGCGAATGCCAGGGGCCGGCTCACCGTTCGTTCGACTACTGGCCGGCGACTGCCGCAGCCGGAGTGGCGGCGGCGCGCCGGACCCGGCGGACCCCGGAGTCGGGCCGGCGGCCGCGACCGATCCGGCGGCGGCGGCGGTTAAGAACTCCGTTCCCATTAGTGAAAGTATTTTTACGTGCAACGGCGACAGAAGCTGACATCACGACTGCATGCTGCATAGCATCCGTGGCTTGTGGCCAGGGCAGCTTGCAGAATTCGGACTGCTAATCCTGTTTTTTTATCTTTCTCCAGCGCATTCGGATGTTACGCTCCGATATCGTCTGCCAGGGCTTTTACCCTGCTGGCGAGCTCCGCGTATCACCTATCAACTCTGGGACCTCAGCCATGGGATTGCGTCACAGCTCCATCCGACTGAGGGTTGGCATCCTCATCGTCGTGCCGGTGCTCTGCCTGATCGGGCTGTATGGATTCGCTGCCAGCATCACGCTCGGTAGCGCCCTGACGCAGGCACACGCCAAGACCGTCCGCAATGACCTGCTCGCGCCTGTCGACAACTTCCTGGCGGCGCTGGCGCAGGAGCGGCACCTGGCGGTCCTGAGCCTCGCCGACCCGACGAGCACGCAGTTCGCCTCCGAAGTCGGCATGCAGGAAAACAACACCCGCAAGACGCTGGACGCGCTGACGGCGGCGGTCCAGTCCCCGCAGGTGACGGGCAACAGCTCGGCCGGCGAGCAGAAGGCCATCAAGAACCTGATCGGCGCGGCCGGGACGCTGGCAGCCGTTCGCGGCAACGTGGCCGCCGGGGCCATCAGCGTCACCACGGCGGTGCGCGACTACGACAGCATCATCGATACCGGCTATACAGTGCTCGACGAGGCCCTCGGCGCGCAGTCCAACGTGCCGCTGGTGACGCAGGCGCTGAATGTCATCAACCTGGACCGGGCCCTGCAGGCGACTCTCGCGGAGAGCGACCTGCTCGCGGGCGACATGGCACAGGGCAAGTTCCCGGTCCCGGACAAGATCACTTTCGGCGAGCTCGCGACGCAGCGGCAGGCACTGTCCAGCACCGCGATGGCCGAGCTATCGCCGGACTACCGGAGCCTGGTCGGCCGTTACGTCACGCCGGGCATTGAGCAGTCGCTGGCCACGCTGGAAGCCGAGGTCATCGGGACACCCTGGCACAAGGGCCCGCCGCCGGCCAGCATCGTCGCTGGCACCGCCGCTTTCGGCAGCTACGCCAAGGGGATGGCGACCGCGCTGACCCTGGCGGGTAACAAGCTCACCGACCAGGTGACGCATCAGGCCAACGTCGTGTTCGTCGAGCTGATCCTCGCCGCCGGGCTGGGCCTGCTCGGCACTGTCGCCTCGATCGCGCTGTCACTGCTCATCGGCCGCGGCCTCATCCGCCAGCTTCGCGATCTGCGCGAGTCGGCGCTGACCCTCGCGCACGAGAAGCTGCCCTCTGTTATCAGCCAGCTGCGCGCCGGGCAGCCGGTGGACCCGGCCGAATACGATCCAGGCGAGCCCGCTAGCGGCAACGAGATCGACCAGGTACAGCACGCGTTCAACGTCGTCCAGCAGACCGCGATCCAGAGTGCGATCGACGAGTCCCGGCTGCGCCGGGGCATCAGCGACGTGTTCCGGAACCTGGCCGGACGCAGTCAGTCCCTGCTGCACCGGCAGCTCACGCTGCTGGACGGCATGGAGCGGCGCGCCAGCGAGCCCGACGAGCTCGAGGACCTGTTCCGGATCGACCACCTCACCACCCGCATGCGCCGGCACGCCGAAGGCCTGATCATCCTGTCCGGCGAGGCCCCGGCGCGGGGCTGGCGGCAGCCGGTCCCGCTTGTCGACGTGCTGCGGGCAGCGGTGGCGGAGGTGGAGGACTACACCCGGATCCGGGTGCTCTGCCGGACGAACGCAGCGGTGGCGGGCCACGCCGTCGCCGACATCATTCACCTGGTTGCCGAGCTCGCCGAGAATGCGACGGTGTTCTCCCCGCCGAACACTCCGGTGCGTATCCAGGGCGACATCGTCGGTCGCGGCTTCGCGGTCGAGATCGAGGACCGTGGCCTCGGCATCTCACAAGTGCGCATGGACGAGATCAACGCCAACCTCGCCAACCCGCCGCAGTTCGACCTGTCCGGCAGCGACCGGCTAGGCCTGTTCATCGCCGGCCAGCTGGCACAGCGGCACGACGTCAAGATCACGCTGCGGCCGTCTGTCTATGGCGGCACGACCGCGATCGTGCTGATCCCCACCGCCCTGGTCGTCGAAGAGGACACCTACGAGCGCGACCCCGCGCTGCCCGCTGGCCGCGACGATGGCAGCGCGCCGTCCGACCGGATCGCTGGCCGGCATGCCCTCGCGCAGGCCAACGGCCGGCTCGCCAACGCGTCGAACGGCAGCAACGGATACGCGATCGCCGGCCAGGACCGCGACGCGGAGCTGGACTTCGGCCGGCCGAGCTTGCCATCGGGCAGCGAGGTGCCGGAGTCGGCCGCCGACGGTGTCGTCGGCGAGCCTGAGCCGGTCCGGCTCAACTGGTCCGAGGACACCGTCGCTGCCAGCGAGCCGGAGCCCGTGCGCCTGGCGTGGTCCGCGGACACCCAAGCCCCGGCTACGAGCGACCGCGAGCCGGTGAAGCTGTCCTGGTCAGATACCACCACCGACTCCACCACGGCCGATTCCACCACAGCCGATTCCACCACGGGGCCAGGCGACCGCGAGCCGGTGAAGCTGTCCTGGTCCGACTCCACCACCGGGCCAAGCGAGCGCGAGCCAGTGCGGCTCGCCTGGTCCGATGACAGCTCCGCCAGGAACGGCCTGGGCGAGCCGGCCTCGACGTGGCCGACGGTCGGTGCCTCGTCGTCTAGCGAGGCGGACGGGCCGCTGAGCAAGGCCGAGGTGTCCGAGCTTGGCCTGCCAATCCGGGTCCGGCAGGCCAACCTCGCGCCGCAGTTGCGCAAGTCAGCGCCGCGTGCCGCCGCTGACGCGGGCGCCGGCATTGGCTTCTATAGCGGGGCGGCCCCGGCTGCAGGCAACGGCCGGCTCAGGCCGGGCGACTCCGCGATCGATCCGTTCGCGCCCCGCCGCTCGGGGGGTCCGGCCGGCGGCGACTCTGGCGCTCCGCTCGCCTCGCCCGAGGCGGCGCGCAACACGATGAGCGCGTTGCAGCGTGGCTGGGAGCTCGGCCGGTCTGAGGCCGGGCAGGCTGCTGACCAGCCATCCGGCAGCGGCTACTCGCCGAGTGGCTACGCGCCCGGCCCGTCCGCGCCACCGCAGATGCCGACACCACTCACCGACAGCGCTGACCAGCGCGACGACGAGTAACACCGAATACCACGGCAAGGGGAGGCCGACATGAGCCGTACCGGGGCGCTGGACTGGCTGCTTGATGACCTGGTGACGCGAGTTGCCCAGATCGACAAGGCGGTGATTCTCTCCCGAGACGGGCTGGCCATCGGGGCTTCAGCCGGCCTGAGCCGCGACGATGCCGAGCACCTGTCGGCGGTCGCGGCCGGGTTCCAGAGCCTGGCCAGAGGGGTCGGCCAGCACTTCGGCGGCGGGCTGCCGCGGCAGACGATCGTCGAGATGGAGTCCGCCTTCCTGTTCGTTACCGCCGCCGGCGAGGGCAGCTGCCTCGCTGTGCTGGCGGCCGCTGACGCGGATGCCGCCGGGCACATCGCGTACGAGATGGCCGTGCTCGTGAGGCGGGTCGGCGAGCACATGGCGGTGAACGCGCGACCCCCAGCCAGCACCGCCGAAGCGGTGTGACCTCAGGTGCGAGACGATCAGTGGCTCGACCGAGACGCGGGTCCCGTCGTCCGGCCGTATGCGCTCACTGGCGGTCGCACCCGCCCCCGAGGAGAGAGCATCGACTTGCTCTCCACCGTCACTGCGACCCGCGCAGGCGCGGCTAGCGACCTGCAGCTCGAGCCCGAGTACCAGGAGGTGGTCAGGCGATGCCGCCGGCCTAAGCCGCTTGCCGACCTTGCCTCCGACCTTGACCTTCCGCTCGGTGTCGTCCGGATACTGCTATCGGACATGCGCGAGAACGGACTGATCACAATTCGCCAACCAGCGCGGACTCGGCCCACCGATCCGCAACTGCTCAAGGATGTTGCTGATGCTCTCCGCAGGCTCTGACCAGGAGGTTGACACCGACAGCCCGGTGTCAATCAAGATCCTTATCGCTGGCGGCTTCGGCGCAGGCAAGACCACGCTGGTCAGCTCTGTCAGCGAGATCAAGCCGCTGCGGACCGAGGAAACGCTGAGCGAGCCGAGTGTCCTCGTCGACGCACTCGACGGCGTCGAACAGAAAACCACCACGACCGTGGCGATGGACTTCGGCCGGATCACGGTTCGGGACGACCTGGTCGTGTACCTGTTCGGTACACCCGGGCAGCACCGATTCTGGTTCATGTGGGACGAGCTTGCGCTCGGCGCGCTCGGCGCGGTGGTGATGGCCGATACGCGCCGGCTGGCGGACAGCTTCCCCTCGGTCGACTACTTTGAGCGCCGGGGACTTCCGTTCGTCGTCGCGGTGAACTGCTTCGAGGGTGCGAAACGCTTCCGCCCCGATGCGGTCAGAACCGCGCTGGACCTCAGCCCCGAGGTGCCGGTGGTGTTGTGCGACGCTCGCCATCGGTCCTCAAGCCGCGACGTGCTCGTCACGCTGGTCGAGTACGCCATCAAGCTGATCAGCGAGAGTGCGGTCATGACCCCCGGCTAGGCCCGCCAGATCAGCGCCAGCGCGCAGTCGTCGGATCTGGGCCCGGCGCCCTGCATCGTCTGCACCAGCCCGGCCGCGCCCGCGCCGAACCCGGTGGAGATCAGGCGGTCGGCCTCCCCAAGGAGCCGGTCGATGCCGGCGTCGATGTCCCGGCCCGGGCCCTCGACCAGCCCGTCGGTGTACATCATCAGCGCGTCGCCCGGCCGCAAATTGCCGCTCGCGGGCCTGCTGCGCAAATCCGGCACGACGCCGAGGACGATGCCGCGCGCGCTCGTCAGCCGCCACTGTCCGCTGCCGGCCTCAAACTGGGCGGCGGGCGGATGCCCGGCCGACGAGATGAGGTAGTCGCCGCTCACCAGGTCAAGCGTGAGGTACACCGCGGTGACGAATCCCTCGGGCGGCCCGTCGCGCTGAAGATAGGCGTTGCAGGCAGGCAAGTACTCCGCGTGCGGCACCGAGCCGAGCAAGCCGCCGAAGGCACCCGACAGCAGCAGCGCCCTGGTGCCGGCCTCGAGACCCTTGCCGGCGACGTCGACCAGGGCCAGCTCCAGGACCTTGCCGTCGCAAGCGGTGACGAGGAAGTCGCCGCCGAACGAGGAGCCGCCCGCCGGCCGTAGCACCGACACCGCCCGCCAGGGGTCGGGCAGCTCGGGCATCTTGCCCTGGGCGCGGATGCGGTCTCGCAGCTCAATCAGCATCTGGTCACCCCGCAGCCCCTGCATCCCGAGCTTCTTGCGGGTACGCGCTTGCACGTCGGCAAAGAGCGCGGTGATCGCGATCGTCGCGGCGATGCCGAGTCCGGCCCGATCATAGGCAATGTCGTAGGCGAGCATCGCAGCCACGAAGACGAACAAGATCCGCAGCGCGCGCGGCCACAGCAGCAGACCGCCAGCCAGGATCGGCAGGATCATCACGCCGGGCGACAGCCACTGGCCGGGTACCCGGACTGCCCCAATACCGATGGCGACGACCGCCGCCGCCAGGCCCAGGGCCATCCGCCGGTTCCGCGTGATGAGCTGGCGGCTAATCCACCCGCGCTGCCGTTCCGCAGCGGACCTGGCCGCGGACCAGAGCTGGCGCCGGAGCGATGCAACCATTGCCGGCACTGTACCGGTCAGGACCCCAGACACGGAAATGCAGTGGCTGTTAGCCCGATGGCCGGGTAGAAAGGCCAGCATGACTGCGAGCTACCCAATCCGGACCATCACGCCAGCGGAATACGAGGCCTTCAGCGCAGTCCCCGGTCAGGCCTTCCTGGAAGAGCTGTCACCCGAGGCTCGCGAGCACGAACGCCGGGTCACCGAGTTCGACCGCACCATCGCGGCGTTCGACGGCACTTCGATGGTGGGCACGGCCGGCGCTTACACCTTCCGCCTGACAGTCCCTGGCGGGGTCGCCGACGCGGCCGGGGTGTCCGCGGTGAGCGTCCTGCCGAGCCACCGGCGCCGGGGGATCTTGACCGACATGATGCGCCACGTGGTGCTGGACGCTCGCCAGCGGGACGAGGCAATCGCGGTCTTGTACGCGTCGGAGTCTGGCATCTACGGCCGCTTCGGCTTTGGCACCGCGACGTGGCAGCAGCGCATCCGGATCGGCCGCGGCCACGGACGGCTCAGCGTCGGCCCTGCCGTCCCCGAGTCGAAGGAGCTGAGCCTGCGCGTCGCCGTGCCTGCTGAGGTCAGATCGGACCTGATCCGGGTCTTCGATGCCGTGCTGCCGCGCCGACCGGGCATGCTGGCGCGAACCGAGGTCTGGTGGGACGCCCTGCTCTCCGATGAGCCGTATCAGCGCGACGGCATGTCGCAGCTGCGCTGTGTCCTCGCTGAGGACGAGGCAGGGCCGCGCGGGTACGCGACGTACCGGACCCAGTCGTCGTGGGCCGATGGCCTCGCCGACGGCAAGATCCGGCTACGGGAACTCATGGCCCTGGATCCGGCGGCCGAGGCCGCGCTGTGGGCAGATCTGTTCAGCCGGGATCTTGTCGGCGAGGTTGTCGCGCCAAGCCGCCCCATCGACGATCCGCTGCTCGCGATGCTGGCCGATCCCCGCCGGGCTCAGCCCCTGGTGAGCGATGGGCTGTGGGTGCGGCTCGTCGACCTGCCGGCCGCGATGGTCCAGCGCAGGTATGCGAGCGCGGTCGACGTCGTGCTCGACGTGCTGGATCGGTCCGTGCCGGACAACGCCGGACGCTGGCGGCTGACCTGCGGCGGTCCTGACGACGCAGGCACGGCGCAGTGCGAGCGCAGTACCGCGCCGGCCGACCTCCTGGTGACCGCTCCCGCGCTCGGCGCGGCTTACCTAGGCGGCGCGAGCTTGGGCCAGCTCGCCGCGGCCGGGCACATCACCGAGCGCACGCCCGGCGCGCTGGCACGGCTGGCTGCGGCCATGTCATGGGATCCGCGGCCGTGGTGCAGCATGATGTTCTAAGCCGCCACCAGAACGGGACGGGGCTGGTTATGACCGCGATGAAGATCACGCTCGACGCCGCCATGCGAGCACGGGACGTCTCGCCGCCTGACGCGGTTGATCACAACACGGGCGATCACAACACGGGCGATCGGCAGCACGGGCGATCACAGCACGGGCGACGGCAGCACGGTTAACGGCGGCACGGGCGATCGGCCAGGCCGCCGGAGGCAGCCGCCCGCGACCGTACCGGCGGTCAGAACACCTAAGGCAGCGGCGGCAACTGGCCGCTCTCCTCGTACGCCGCGATCATCTTCAGCCGCCGGACGTGACGCGGCTCTTCGGAGAATGCCGTCTCGACGAACACCTTCGCGAAGCCGACCGCGTCGGGAATCGAGTACTCGCGCGCGCCGAGGCTGAGCACGTTCGCATCGTTGTGCAGCCGGGCGAGCCGGGCTGTCTCGTCGCTCCACGCGATCGCGGCCCGGACGCCGCGGACCTTGTTCGACGCGATCTGCTCGCCGTTCCCAGAGCCGCCGATCACGATGCCCAGGCTGCCCGGATCGCCGACAGCCGCGGTGGCGGCTCGCATGACGTAGACCGGGTAGTCGTCGGCAGGGTCGTAGCTCGACGGGCCGCAGTCGACGGGCTCGTGCCCGGCTTTGGTGAGCCACTCCACCAGGCTGGCCTTCAGCTCGAAGCCGGCGTGGTCAGATCCGAGGTATACGCGCACAGCGCAAGTCTGGCACAGCGCAAGTCTGACACCGCGCAGGTCTGACACAGCGCAGGTCTGACACAGCGCAGGTCTGGCTTGGCCGCGGCCCCAAATGTCGTGGATGTGAATGTACTGTCCATACAGCGTCGCCGCGGTCACAGCCATGCCCTTCGACCGCCGCCGCAGCAGTCTGAGCTCGACCTTGCGCGGCAGCGGGGCTGGAATTGGAGCGACCGCCGCTGATAAGGCAAGGACCATGCAGCAAATCGTGATACAACGCTTGCTGACAGTGACAATCAGCCGACGGCGGTGCCATCCCCATGACGTCCCTGACCACACCTGGTGATGTCGCTGGCCTGGTGCTGCTCGCGGCGGCGATCGTCGCGGCCCTGGCCCGCGCCGCGGCAAGCCGGCTCGCGGCGAGTCGCCCGGCCGAGCCGGCCCGCGCTGACCACTGGCAGCGCCCACTGGCTCAGCACCCGCTGGCGCAGCGAGTGCAGGCCCAGCGCGTCGCGCCGCGGCCGCCGGCTGTGGCTATTCCGGCGCAGCCAACCTGGCAGTCCCGAGCCGGGCACGCACCCCGCACCCACGACCTGGCCAGCACCCGGCCCGATGGCTAGGTGCCCTGCTCGCTAGGCACGGGGCCTAGTCGAAAATCGGGTCCCTGGTCCGACTGCGCTTGAGCTCGAAGAAGCCGTCAGTCCCGGCGACCAGCAGCACGCCGTCCCATAGCTGAGCGGCCGCCTCCCCTCGCGGAATCGGCGAGACGACGGGCCCGAAGAACGAGGTCCCGTTCACCGACATAACCGGGGTGCCGACCTCGTAGCCGACGCGGTCCATCCCGTCGGCGTGGGAAGCACGCAGCGCCTCGTCGTAGGAGTCGTCGTCCATCGCGTCCGCCAGTTCGACAGGCAGGCCGGCCTCGGCGAGCGCGGCCTCGATCGTGACGCGGTCGCGCTCCGCCTTCTCCTGGTGGAACCTGGTGCCCAGCGCCGTGTAAAGCGGCAGCAGCACGTCTGGCCCGAGCTTCTGCTCAGCCGCGATGCACACCCGGACCGGCCCCCAGGCCTGCGTCATGAATTCCTTGTACTTCTCGGGCATGTCCTTGTCTTCGTTGAGCACGGCCAGGCTCATGACGTGCCAGCGCGCCTGGACGGGGCGAACCTTCTCGACCTCCAGGACCCAGCGGCTGGTGATCCACGCCCAGGGACAGAGCGGATCGAACCAGAAATCCAGTTGGGTAGGCTCCTGCGCGGGCATGCTGTCTCCTTCGACATCGGTTGTTTTGCGGCAACCAAGGAATTCAATTGCGCATTCCGGCGGCACGCGCCAGAGTTCCGAGAGCGACCTAGCCGAAAGGACCACTGCAGTGGCCAGCAACCTCACGCGCGACGAGGCGCGGGATCGGGCGGAGCTCCTGGCGGTCGAGTCCTACCAGGTGGAACTCGACCTCACCGGCTCGGAGACGTTCGGCTCGGTCACGACGATCCGGTTCAGCTGCGCCCGGCCGGGCGCCGAGACGTTCATCGAGCTGACCGCGCCTGCCGTGACGCAGATCACGCTGAACGCGGCACCTGTCGACCTCGCCTGCTTCAGCGGTGACCGGATCGCACTCACCGGCCTCGCCGCGCACAACGAACTCCGGGTCGCTGCCACCTGCGCCTACTCCCGCACGGGCGAGGGCCTGCACCGGTTCACCGACCCGGCGGACAAGGACGTCTACCTGTACAGCGACCTCGAGACGTTCGACGCCCACCGCGTCTACGCCTGCTTCGACCAGCCCGATCTCAAGGCGACGTTCGAGTTCACCGTCACCGGTCAGGCCGACTGGACGGTCATCTCGAACATGGCGCCGGACGCCGCCGCAGTGCCCCTCGGCCCGGGCACGGCACGCTGGCACTTCCCGCCCACGCCGGTCATGTCGACCTACATCACCGCCATCGCGGCTGGCCCTTACTTCGAGGTAACGCAGGAGCACGACGGGATCCCGCTTGGCCTCTACTGCCGTCAGTCGCTGGCCAGCTACCTCGATCCGGACGAGATCTTCGAGATCACCAGGCAGGGGTTTGACTACTACCACCAGGCGTTCGGGGTGCGGTACCCGTTCGGCAAGTACGACCAGCTGTTCGTCCCCGAGTTCAAGGCCGGCGCGATGGAGAACGCCGGCTGCGTGACCTTCCTGGAGGACTACATCTTCCGGTCCAGGGTCACCGATGCCGACCGGGAAGCAAGGGCGCAGACGATCCTGCACGAGATGGCCCACATGTGGTTCGGCGACCTGGTCACCATGCGGTGGTGGGACGACCTGTGGCTGAACGAGTCGTTCGCCAGCTGGGCCGAGATGGTCTCCAGCACCGAGGCCACCCGCTGGACCAACGGCTGGACCGGCTTCGCGCAGGTCTACAAGGCCTGGGCGTACCGGCAGGACCAGCTGCCGTCGACTCATCCGATCGCGGCCGACATTCCTGACATCGAGGCCGTCGAGGTCAACTTCGACGGCATCACCTACGCCAAGGGCGCGGCGGTGCTGAAGCAGCTGGTCGCCTACGTCGGCCGGGACAACTTCCTCGCCGGAGTCCGTGACTACTTCGGCCGGCACGCCTGGGGCAACGCGACGCTGGCGGACCTGCTGGCCGCCCTGGAGCAGACGTCTGGCCGCGACCTCGCGTCCTGGTCCAAGTCCTGGCTGGAGACGGCCGGGGTCAATACCCTGCGACCGTCATTCGAGCTGGACAGCGACGGCCGGTTCCGGTCGTTCGCGGTACACCAGGAAGCCCCGGCCGATCACCCGGAGCTGCGGCCCCACCGCATCGCGATCGGCCTGTACGACCGAACGGACGGGGCGCTGACCCGGCGCCGCCGAGTGGAGGTCGATATCGCCGGCGCGGCCACCGCGGTACCTGAGCTTGCCGGCGCGGCTGCGCCCGACCTGGTCCTCGTCAACGACGACGACCTGACGTACGCCAAGATCCGGCTCGATGACCGCTCGCTGCGCACGCTCGTCGGCTCCATCAGCGACCTTGCCGACCCGCTGGCCGCCGCGCTGTGCTGGTCATCCGCCTGGGACATGACCAGGGACGCCGAGATGCGGCCGCGCGACTTCCTGGCGCTGGTCAGCTCCGGCGCGCCCGCTATCACCGAGCTCTCCGTGCTTGAGCGGATCCTGACGACCACTAGCCTGGCGGTCCGCCGGTACGCCGATCCGCAGTGGCGGTCAGCGGGCGTCGCCCAGCTAGAAGACACCCTGCGCGGCTGGCTGCTCGAGGCCGAGCCCGGCTCCGATCATCAGCTCGCCTACGCCAAGGCCCTGGCCGACAACGCGACCTCAGCGGCCAGCCTCCGGCTGCTGGCTGGGCTGCTCGCCGGCACCGAGTCGATCGACGGCCTCGCCGTCGACACCGAGCTGCGCTGGGAACTGCTGCACCGGCTCGTCAGCCGCGGACTGGCCGGGCCTAGTGAGATCGAGGCCGAGCACGACCGCGACCGGACGGACGCGGGCGAGCGGCATGCCGAGAGCTGCCTGGCCGCCATCCCGACAGCCGAAGCCAAGGCCGCGGCGTGGGCGAAGATCACGAGCGGGACGCTGCCGAACGCGACGTTCCGGGCGGCGCTCCGCGGCTTCCGCGATCCTGACCAGGACGAGCTGCTGGCGCCGTATGCGGACAGGTACTACGACGCCCTGGCCGGTATGTGGCAGGACGGCGCGTCGGACATGGCGCAGTTCTTCACCGAGGTCGGCTACCCCGATACCGTCGTCAGCCAGGCGGCCATAGAAGCGACAGATGCCTACATCGCGGCCGCCAGCCCTGCCCCCGCGCTGCGCAGGCTGCTGACCGAGCGGCGGGACGACGTCGCCAGGGCGCTGCGGTGCCGGCAGGGGGATGCGCAGCCGGCTCGCTAACTCCTGGCTGACGGCCTGGCACACCGCGCGCAGCAGGTCGATGCCTGGCAGGTCTTCCAGCAGGACCGCGCGGCCGGTGTCGTCACAGAGCGGGATGCGCCAGTTCGGGTACTCGTGGCTGGTGCCGGGGATGTTCTGCGTGCGGCGGTCGCCGACGGCATCGGCGAGCGACACCCCGATCAGCACAGCTGGCGTCTTGCGCAGGTATCCGTAGAGCGCGACGGTGTACTCGGCGGGGTCGGGCTGGTGACCGGGGGGCAGCAGGTTTTCCGCGATAAGGGCCGCCTGCCAGCGGGCCAGCATCGCGTCTGACTCAGCCCGTTCCTGGTCCTCAGAGGTTCTCAGCAGGCCCAGCCTCGCCCGGACGGTCACCTGGTCACCGGTCACGAAGCCGAAGACCGGCGGCACGTCGTGCGTGCCGACCGTCGCCATGCAGCCGCGGCGCCACTCCCCCGGTCGCATCGGCGTGCCGTCGTCCCGGTGGGCGAACCACAGCATCATCGTGCCGAGGATGCCCTGCTCAGCCAGGTAGTCACGGATCCACGGGTCGATCGTGCCCAGGTCTTCGCCGATCGCGACCGCGCCGGCGCGGGCGGCGGCGTCGGCCAGTGCGCCTACTGACTTGCGGTGGTCGTAGCTGACATAAGCGCCGCGGTCGGGCGGCTGGCCGAGTGGCACCCACCAGAGCCGCATCAGGCCCATCACGTGATCGACGCGCAAGCCGCCGGCCTGTCGTAGCGCCGCGCCGAACAGCTCAGCCATCGGCCGGTAACCGGCGGCGGACAGGGCGCGCGGGTTCCACGGCGGCTGTGACCAGTCCTGACCCAGCTGGTTGAAGCCGTCCGGCGGCGCGCCGACGCTGAATCCGGGCGCCAGCAGCCGACGGTAGGCCCAGGCGTCGGCACCACCTGGATGCGAGCCGATGGCCAGGTCATGAATGATGCCGTAGGCCATCCCGGCCGACCTCGCGGCGTCCTCCGCGGCCGCGAGCTGCTCATCGGCCTGCCACTGGAGCCATCCGTGGAACTCGGCGCTCTGACGCAGCTGCTGATCGGCCGCCACCACGTCGGCCGCGCGGCCAGGATCGGCGAGCTCTTCGGGCCAGCTGCGCCAGTCGGGTCCGTGTGCCTCGGCGAGCGCGCACCAGGTGGACCAGCGCTGCAGGTCGCGGCCGCGTTCGGCCCGGAAGGCTTCGTATGCGCGCTTGCGGGACTCCGTCAGCGGGACCTTGCTGATGAGTTCCAGCGCCGCGCGCTTGCCGCGCCAGACCGCATCCCTGTCGATCAGGTCAGCGGTCGCGTTGCCGGCCCGCAGCAGCGCGGCGAGCTCGTGGATCGTGCGCTTGTCCTTCGCCGGGAGCGCGCCGTACTCGAGGATGTCCTCGACCCTGAGGTAGAGCGGGCTCGTGAACATTCGCGTCATCGGCAGGTACGGCGAGGGACTGATCGGCGGCAGCGGCTCGACCGCATGCAGCGGGTTGATCAGGACGAACCCGGCGCCCAGCTCGGTGGCGCTCCACCTGGCGAGTTTCGCCAGATCGTGCAGGTCACCGTGGCCCCACGACTCTTTCGACCGGATCGAGTAGAGCTGCACCGCGAAGCCCCACTGGCGTTCGGCTGGTTCGGCCGGAATGCTCGGCCGCAGCCCGTCATCGTGCCCCAGGGCAGCAGATCGCGGCGCGTCCGCGTCTGGGCCGCGGAGTTCGGGCGTCTGCTCGAGCACGGCGAGTATGGCTTCTAGCGTCTCGGCTGGCACGTCCACATGCTGACCGCGCCAGTCATAGTATTCCGTCGCAATACCGGCGTTTCGGGCGCGGAGCAGCAGTTCAGCGTCAGTCACACCTCCATGATTGACCCGTCAGACGTCGGCTAATCGGTTCGGCTCGTGCGGCCTTTCACGAGTTGGGCGCGTGCACGGCCCGGCGCGTCCGCCTGTAGCAGTGCTGCACGCGAGCGTCGCGCTCGTCGAATCCCGGTTGCAGCGGCACGGCCGCGTGGTCCAAGCTCGGCCGGTGGCTGCCGCATTCATTCCTGGCGTCGAACTGGCTCGGCTTTACTACGCCGAGGCCGTCGGGCCGCTGCTGCGCAGAGAGTTGCCGCACTTGCGGTACAGCGCGGCCCTGATCGGACCTGGCTCGGAAGTGCTCGGGTTCGACTCACTGCGCTCGACTGACCATGACTGGGGTCCGCGGCTGCAGGTCTTCCTGGCCGACGGCGATGAGGAGCAGGGGCAGGCCGAGCGCATCAGGGTGCTGCTGGCCTCAAGGTTGCCGAGGACGTTCCGGGGATGGCAGACGGTGTTCGGAGCTTCGGGCGCTAGCGCCGATCAGCCGCCCTCCCATTGGGTCACCGTCGCCGGGCTACGCAGCTGGCTGACCCGCTCGCTCGGCTTTGACCCGACGCGGGAAGTTACGCTCCTTGACTGGCTCGCCACGCCGACCCAGGCGCTGGCGGAGGTCAACGGCGGCGGCGTGTTCCACGACGGGCTTGGCGGCGGCGGGCTTGGCGGCGGCGGGCTCGGTGCGGTCCGGGCGCGGCTGGCCTGGTACCCGCATGATGTCTGGCTGCACGTCATGGCCTGCCAGTGGCAGCGAATCTCGGAAGAGGAACCCTTCCCTGGGCGGTGTGCCGAGGCCGGCGACGATCTCGGCTCGAGCATGGTCACCGCTCGGCTGGTACGCGACCTGATGCGGCTCGCGATGCTGATGCAGCGGCGCTACCCGCCGTATAGCAAGTGGCTGGGATCGGGACTGGCGCAAACGGCGGGGACCGCCGAACTGCTGCCGCCGATGACCGCGGCCCTCCGCGCGTCGACATGGGCCGAGCGGGAGAGTCACCTGAGCGCCGCCTACGAGGCAGTAGCTCGGCTGCACAACGCGCTCGCTGTCACGCCGCCGCTCGATCCGGCCGTCCGGCCGACCTATTACGACCGGCCGTATCGCGTGCTGGACTCAGGCCGCTTCGGCCGGGCTCTGCGCGCTCAGATCCGGGACGAGGAGGTACAGGCACTGCCGATGACTGGCGCGGTCGACCAGTTCGTCGACAGCACGACCGCGATCGGGGACCAGGCGCTCCTGCGCGCCGCCGTGGCTGCCCAGATCAGGCAAGCCTGCCGCTAAGTCGTCAGCGGAGCGCGGCGTCAGGGCGCGGCCGAGCCAGTAGCCGGCCAGGACCTGAACCACCGCCACAAGCGCCGTCACCGCGATTGTGATTGCCGCGGACGCCGGCAGCCCGATGGCCGCCGCGATGACCCGCGCTGCTGCCCCGTCGTGCTGGCCGCGCAGTTCCGCCCAGCCCAGCGGCGCGCCCCAGCCGACGGCGGCCATGACAGCGACCGCGGGCAGCGCAACGCGCAGACTCCAGGCGCCGATCCAGTTCGCCAGGCCCGCCAGCACGCCCACCACGAACGGCGCGAACCACCAGCCCGCTGCGGCGCCGCCGACGATCAGCAGGCTTCCGGCCAGCAGGCCGAGCAGCCAGACCAGCGCGGGCCAGCGGTGATAAGGCCGGATGAACCGAGGCTGGAACGGAACGGGCCGCTCAACCGTGCCGATCCCCTGCGCCCGCAGCTGCCCGAGCCGATAGGACCCGCTCTTGCCGAGGCGCCGGAACTCGGCGGTCACGGCCGCGGCCCTGGCGTGCCCGCGACCCCAGCGCCGGCGCCGCGCAGCGCGGGTATCCGCAGGGGCCCTGGTTCGGCCAGCCCGCGTTCGGCCAGCGCCGGTCTCCCCAGCGCCGGGCCGTGGCCGGCGGGCCTGGTCATCGCGGGCAGCAGCGTGAAGCGCCAGTCCCAGGCGCCGTGGCCGGGCACGAGCATGCGGCCGAGCGCGGGCACGCCGCCAGCACCCGCGCCCAGCACGCCGAGCAGGGCAGCGGACAGCGCCAGCGCAGTTACCCCGTTCCCGATCCGACGCCTACGCCGGAATCGCCATGCGTCGTCATTCATCCGGTCATCCCGTGCCCCCGCATCCTGAGGTGACCTGCCGGCTTGATCGCCGATACACCGAATGCTAAAACACTCGCTGCGTCACTCCCCCGACCGGTGCAGGAGGTCGAGGAACTGCGCGACCACGGGCCCGTCCGTCGGGCCGCCCTCGCCGCCATCGACCGTCACCATGGCGAACGCGACGTCGGAACTGACAATGCTGTCGTTGAAGCCGACCAGCCACGCATCGGTGGGCAGCGGACTGCCGTGCCCGTACTCCGCGGTTCCCGTCTTGGCGTAGGTGCCGGGCGGCAAGCCCGTGTTCGCCGCCGTACCCGAGACGACGACCTGGGCCATCATCTCGTGCAGGCCAGTGACGACGTTCGCTGGCAGCGGGGCCGACAGCGCGCCGTGGCCGGCTGCGCCAGCGACGAGGCTGGCCGCTCGCACCTGCCCGGTGTCGACAGCTGCTGCGACGATCGCCATGTTCAGCGGCGACACCAGTACCCGGCCCTGGCCGATCGCGGTCGCGGCGAGGTCGGCCAGGTCCGAGGGCGCCGGGACCGAGCCCGCGAACGCGGGCAGGCCGAGCGACGGTGTCGTGCCGATCAGGTACCGCGCCGCCGTCCGGGTGAAATCAGCCGCTGTCAGGTCCCGCGTCGCCAGCCCGATGAACGCGGTATTGCACGACTCGGCGAACGCCTGCAGCAGGTCGCTGACCTGGCCGTCGCCCTCCGCGTTGTGGAAGATCTCACCGCCGACGTCGAGCTGCGGGGGGCAGGAAGCGGGTGACGACGGCGAGAGCCCGTGCTCGAGCAGCGCCGTGGACGTCAGCACCTTGAACGACGACCCAGGCGGGAACGACCCGTCCAGCGCGAGGTTGAACCCGCCGCCAGCTGGCACGGTGACGGCGGCTAGCACCTGGCCCGTCGCGGCGTTGACGGCCACTAGCGCCGCGCTCTTGTGCACGCCAGACAGCGCCTGCTCCGCGTCCTGCTGTACGCGCGGATCAATGCTCGTCCGCAATGGAAGGCCCTCGCGCGGGCTCAGCGCCCCGACCAGGCCACCGGTTGCGCCGACCGTCGCGCCGGCCGCGTCGACCGCAGTGATGATGGCACCGGGCTGGCCAGCCAGCTGGCGCTGATAAGCCGCCTCCAGGCCGGTCTGGCCGACCATGCTCGCCGCCGTGTACGGCGTGCCGAGCGACTGCAGCTCCTGGGCCGTGACCGGCCCGACCGACCCGACCAGATCGCTGAGGCCCGGCGTGACAGGTGTACGTTCGTCGATGGTCTGGAAGACCGTGCCCGGAACGGGGTAGATCGTCGGCCTCAGCTGCTCATAGCGAGCCATGCTCACCGTAATAACGGGCTCGAACCAGGTCGGCTCCTTTTTCGCGCCGGCCAGCGCAATATCGATAGCCTGCGGCGTCGCGCCCGCGGTCAGCAGCGCGGTCCGGACGATGGAGTCATTCGTGATCCGCTGGCCCTCGACGCCCACCGTGACCATCGGCGCCTGAATCGTCAGCGGCGCACCCCCGGCCCCGAGTATCTGTGCGCGCGGCGGCCAGGTCACCGTTAGCGAGAGATGGTCGCCCGGATGGCGGAGCTGCGGCGCGATCGTCGCCGGGGACCACGCCACGAGCCAGGTGCCAGACGCGCTGGTCAGCCGCAGCGTCGTCTTGATGCGGACCGTGCCGATGCCGGCCAGCGGGATCTGCTCGGTCACCGGTTCGCGGGCCGCGCTGCCACTCACCACGAGGCTGCCCGGGTGGTAACTGGCATGCTTGGCGCCGAGGTCGGCAAGCGCGGCGGCGTTCAGCGCGGCAAAATCGGCTGGTGGCTTCGCCACCAGTGCGCGCATGGCGGACCAGTCCCGCGCCGCCCAGTCGGTCAGATAGCTCTGCGCGACGCCTTGCGGCGTCGGCCCGCTCGAGCAGGCCGCGACCAGCGCGCCGGGAACTAGCACGGCCGCCGCCGCGGCCGCCAGGCGTCTGGCGGGCTGCCGACCTTGGCCGAGGACCGTCATGACGATGACCTTACGGATTAGCTTGGCCGCCCGGGCTGCCGTCGCCGTCACCCGCGCCGCCGCCGGGCCTCGTCGAGTCCGATCTCGGCTGCGGCTCGCCGGCCGTGGCGTCCGTACGCCGGTGGTCTGCCGCAGTATCCGAGTCGACCGCCGCCTCGGTGACGGTCGACTCGCCGATAGGCCCCACGCCCGCCGCGACCGGCCCGGCGGCGGCCGTGCTGCCCTCCAGCTGCAGGTGGGGCACGATCGGCTCCAGCCACCGCGGCATCCACCAGGCGCGGCGGCCCAGCAACGTCATGACCGCGGGTACCAGGATCATCCGGACCAGCGACGCGTCGATCAGCACGGCGAACGCCATGCCGATGGCGAGCATCTTCACGGTCGGATCAGGATTGAGCACGAAGCTGGTGAAGACGACGACCATGATGGCCGCCGCCGTAGTGATGACCCGGGCCGTGCTGCCGATGCCGATCGCGACCGCACGGTGCGCGTCCCCGGTCGAAATCCACGCCTCGTGGATACGGGACATGAGGAACACCTCGTAGTCCATCGACAGGCCGAACACGATCGCGAAGACCAGCATCGGCACGTAGGCCGGGATCGGCAGCGTGTTGTGCAGGCCGATGATTGTCTTCAGCCAGCCCCACTCGAATACCGCGACGATGACGCCGTAGGCTGCGCCGATGGACAGCAGGTTGAGGATGGCGGCCTTGGTCGCGATGACCACGGACCGGAACGCCGTGGTCAGCAGCACGAACGCGATCGCGATCACGGCGAGGATCAGCCAGACCAGCCGCGAGGTGATCCGGGTAGTGAAGTCCAGCTGGCCGGCCGTCGTACCGGTGACGTAGGTCGTCACCTTCTGCTTCGGCAGCACGTCGCTGCGCAGCGTGTTCACCAGGTCGCTGGTCGCCGCAGCCTGCGGGCGCGTCGTCGGGATCGCGCTGAAGACCGCGGTCGTGCTGGCCGAGTTGATCGCCACCGGGCTGACCGACGCGACACCCTTAGTGCTCGCCACCGCCTTCTGCATGTTGGTCAGCAGCGTGTTGTCGGCCGAGGCCGACTGCTTGGGCAGCACGACCACGATCGCGAGCGGGCCGTTCGACCCGATGCCGAAACCCTGCGTCATCAGGTCGAACGCGCGCCGGCTCGAGTCGCTGGTCGGATTGGTGCCGTTGTCTGGCTGGGCCAGCGTGATTGAGAAGAACGGGATCGCGAGTACGAGCAGCACCCCGACGCTGAGCGCGGCCCACGGCCACGGACGTGCGCTGACCCGGCGGCCCCACCGGGCGAAACCCGACTGCTCGTGCTGCTCCTGGGTGGCCGCCGCGGTCCGCTGCGCCTGTTCCCTGGCACTCTCGCCCGCCTTGTGCGCGGTCCACCGGGCGCTCAGCGCCCGGATGTTCTCCCTGGCCACGCCCAGGAACGCGGGCACCAGGGTCAGCGCGGCGAGCATGGTGATCGCGACCGTGATCGCGGCCGCCAGGCCGAGCGCGCCGACGAAGGCGACATCGGAGATGTACAGGCCGAGGATCGAGACGACGACAGTGCTCCCGGCCACGACGATCGCCGCGCCCGACGTGCCCTCGGCATGGCGCACGGAGGCAGGCACATCCATCCCGGAGTCGAGCTGCTCGCGGTGCCGGGCGACCAGGAAGAGCCCGTAGTCGATAGCGACGCCGAGGCCGAGCAGGGTGGCGATCGTTGGCGCCGTGGTGGGAAACGTGAGGACCGACGCGAGCAGGCCAAGAAGGGACAGGCCAGACCCGACGCTGAAGATCGCCGAGACGAGTGGAATCGCCGCCGCGACCAGCGAGCCGAACATCAGCAGCAGGAGGAGCAGGGCACAGCCGAGACCGATGAGCTCGGACGTGGTGTCGCTCGTCTTCTGACCGATCTCGCCGGCGCCGCCGCCGTACTCGACCTGGAGACCGGCGTTGCGGGCCGGCCCGACGGCATTGTCCAGCCTGTGGAGATAGCTGGTGTCGAGCGAGAAGGGGTTGGTGCTCCAGGACACGCTGGTGTATGCGATCGTGCCGTCTTTGGACACCCCGCCGCCTGGGGGCGAGCCAAACGGGCTGCTCGCCTTGAGCACGTCCGGCAGATTGGCGATGTTGGCGGTGGCCTGATTCACGGCAGCTGCGTCCGCGGTGACCGTTCCCTTGGTGGCGTGGAAGACGATCTGACCCGAGTAGCCGCCCTGCGAGCTGAAGGTCGAGTTCAGCCGGTTCAGGCCGTCGTCGGACTGGGTGCCGGGCACGTTGTAGTTGTTGACGTAGGTGCCCCCGAACTGCCGGTTAGCCAGGAGCAGGCCGCCCAGAATGATCACCCAGGCGACGATCACGATCCAGTGCCGCCGGGCGGAGAACCCGCCGAGCGACTCCAGCCATTTGTTCAAGCGTGGCACCCCCGTGCGTCACGGCGTCCCCGCGCCGTGACGGCACTATCCCCCGCAGCCGAGCAAAACACGCATGCGCGGCCGCGCGGGCAGCAATGGCGTGCGCCTTATCTCACCAGATAGCCGGGTGCCTGGCTGCCCACGGACGGGCTGCCTCAAGCTGAGCAGACAGCGAGATCAAGGTCGCCTCGTCGCCCATGCGGCCGGCCAGCATGATGCCGATCGGCAGGTCCTCGTCGGTCCAGTGCAGCGGTACGCTCACGGCTGGCTGGCCCGACAGGTTGTACAGCGCGGTCCACGGCGTGAACTGAGTCTGGCGGGTGAAGTTCTCGGCCGGCTCGACCTCATCGAACCAGCCCACGGGCCGGGGCGGCAGCGCCACCGTGGGGCTGAGAATCGCGTCGTAGCCGCTCAGCGCCCGCAGCGCGGGGCGGACGCTGCCCTGCAGGATCGCCTGGTGGAGCAGCAGGTCGGCCGCAGACAGCGCCATGCCCTTGTTACGCAGGTAGCGGGTGAGGGGCAGCAGGTCGGCTTCCTGCTCCGGCGTGATCGGAGCCAGCGTGGCCATCGCGTACCACAGGGCGAGGAATGACGGCACCGCCTCGGCCGGGAACGGCAGGTCCACGTCCTCGACGTCGTGTCCGAGGGACGACAGCAGCGCGCTGGCCTCGTCGTAGGCGGCGACGCAGTCCGGGTGCACCTCGGCGCCATCGATGAGCGTCGTCAATGACCTGGCGATCCGCAGCTTGCCCGGCTCTCGGCTCGCGTAGCCGAGGAACGACTCGCCGGCGGGCAGTGCGGGCAGCGTGTACATGTCGCCTGGGTGATTGCCTGTCATAGCGTCCAGCAGCAAGGCCGCGTCCGCCACGGTGCGGGCGAGCGGGCCGTCCGTGGACAGGCCGACGAGGTCGGGCATCATCGGGCCCTGCGAGATCCGGCCGCGGCTCGGCTTGATCCCGAACAGGCCGCACACGCTGGCTGGAATGCGGATCGACCCGCCGCCGTCGCTGCCCTGGGCTGCCGGGGCCAGGCCGGACGCCACCGCGGCGGCCGCGCCGCCGCTGGATCCGCCGGCGGAGCGGCTCAGGTCCCATGGAGTGCGGGCAGGCGGGCCGATCTTCGTCTCGGTATAGCAGGGCAGGCCGAACTCCGGCGTCGCCGTCTTGCCGGTGATCACGATGCCGGCCGAGCGCAGGTGCTCGACGACGTAGTCGTCCTCGGTCGCCACGTTGTCGGCCAGGATGGCGCTGCCAAAGGTGAGCCTGACGCCAGCGACCATGTTGAGGTCCTTGATCGGGATCGGCACGCCGGTCAGGGGCGGCAGCTCGCCGCCGTCCTTGCGGCTCGCGCCCACTGCCTTGTCCGCGGCCGTCGCCTGCTCGCGGGCCAGGTCGTGGGTCACCGTGTAGAACGCGCCGACCTGCTCGTTCAGGCGGTCGATCCGGTTCAGGTAATGCTCGGTGATCTCGGCCGACGACGTCTCGCCGGTCCGGATCGCGGCCGCCTGCTCGATCACTGTGAGGTCATGAATCTGGGTCACGTTACCGAACAGTAGACCACCGGGCGGTCCGGTCCAAGCCCGGTGGCCAGCGACTCTCTCGCCGAAGCGCCGCGGTTCTGGCGGCGGCAACATGGCGAACTGTGATGGCTCGGTTACGCTGTGGTGTCATGGACCGGGAGACCGGGCCTGAGCCGACAATGACTGGGCCGCCGGCCCCGGACGAGGGCGAACAGCACTTTCCTGTCCCCTCGCGTGCCGTCATGGCCGGGCTCGCCGCCGATCCCCGGCTGCCCATCTGGATCCGGCGGGCCATCGTCGCGCTCGCCCTCGGGCTCCTGGTCACCCTGTGGAAGGGCTGGCGCCTCGGGCTGACGGCCGCGGCCATGTTCGCCATCGTCGACACGGTCTACCACTCCAAGACCATGGCCTTGATCCCGGCCGCGGCCAGGGTCTCCTCGGCGCAGCGCAAGACCAGGCGGCGGCTCTACCTGCTGCGCCCGTTCGGGTACATGTCGATCCATGCCCGCGCCGTTCCGGGCAGCGACTCCGTCATCGATCACCTCATCGTCGGCCCTGGCGGCGTCTACGCCCTCGACTCCGAGCGCTGGGACCGGCGGCTGCCGGTCAGGACTGTGGCGAGCGGCTCGGCGGCCGGGGCGCTGTTGTACCACGGCCCCTTCAGCCAGAAGGACAGGCTGGCCCACGCCGACTGGGAGGCGGCGCAGGCAGCACGACTGCTGAGCGAAGATCTACGCCAGGAGATCACAGTGCGACCTGCGATGGTGATCTACGGTCCGACCGTGCCCTGGGGAGTGGCCAACCTCCGCGGTGTGGACGTCTTCGCCGGCCGCAAGATCGGCAAGTACTTCCGCGGCCGGAAGCGGGCCAGCCAGTCCGCCACCTTGAGGTGGGAAGAGGCGGGCACGATCTTCGCCGCCGCAGAGCGCGTCCTGCCCCGAAGCTGATCGGCGCCCGCGTGGCCGCACAGCACGAGCAGCGGGCTACTGTGTGACATCCTCCGAGGTGACATCTGCGACAAGGCGAAGGAAAGACAGAGAAGTGGCCGATCTGCGGACCTGGCTGGCCGGCGCGCGGCCGCGAACCCTCCCGGCTGCCGTCGTTCCCGTCGTGGTCGGCTCTGGCGTGGCGTTCGGCTACGGCAAGTTCTCACTCTGGCGGGCCGCGCTGGCATTGCTGGTGGCGCTTGCGCTCCAGATCGGCGTCAACTACGCCAACGACTACAGCGACGGTATCCGCGGCACGGACGAGGTCCGGGTCGGCCCGGTCCGCCTCGTCGGCTCCGGCCTGGCAAAGCCAAGGCACGTGCTGGCGGCGGCGCTCGGCTGCTTTGCCGTCGCCGGCGTCGGCCGGACTGGTGCTGGCCGCGGTGACCTCGTGGTGGCTGCTCCTGCTCGGCGCGGCGGCGGTGGCCGCGGCCTGGTTCTACACCGGCGGGCGCCGGCCATACGGCTATCGGGCGCTCGGCGAGCTGTCGGTCTTCGTGTTTTTCGGCCTCGCCGCCGTCGCGGGCACGGCGTACGTGCAGATGCAGACGCTCACGTGGCTCCCGTTCGCCGCTGCCGCCGCGATCGGCCTGCTGGCCTGCGCACTGCTGGTCATCAACAACCTGCGCGACATCCCGACCGACAGCGAGACCGGCAAGCGGACACTGGCCGTGGTCCTGGGTGACCAGCGGACCAGGGCCCTGTATATCGGCTGCATCCTGGTGCCGTTCTGCGTGGCCTTGGTGCTCGCGCCAGCCCGGCCCCTGAGCCTGCTGGCCCTGGCGGCCCTGCCACTGGCGTTCGCGCCGGTTCGCCAGGTGCGTGACGGAGCGGCCGGTCGCCGGCTCATCATCGCGCTGGGCCAGACCGGGCGCCTTGAGCTCGCCTATGGCGCGCTGCTGACGCTCGGCCTGGCCATCAAGCTCTAAGCCAGTCGCACCGAGCCAGGTGGCGACCCGCTAGGCCGGGCCAGCCACGGCGCCGTTGGCGGCACTTGGGTCTGGCACTTCGGCGGTGTCGCCCGGCTCCAGGCCACTGAGCGCATCCCGAATGGCCGGATCCGTCGCGCCGACGTCAGGTAGCCGGGCTTCGGGCACGTCCGCTGTCGCTAGCAAGGCCTCCGGCAGCGGAACTTCGGGCGGCGGCGGCGCCTGCGGAACGGCAGCCACTACCTGCTCCAGCGCGGCCTGCGGCTGCGCTTCCTCGGCGCTCGTGTTCCGCTCCAGCGCTGCCGCATTCTGCACAACCTCAGCCAGCGCCGCGTCCGCGGCACTGTCCTGCGCGCCTGCTGCCAGTACCGGCCCAGAACCGCCCGGCCGACCCGACGCGCGCGGTGACGACGCCGGGCTCGGCGCGTCAGCCGCCGCCTTGCCGCCGTCGAACGCACTGCTCAATGCCTTCATGGCGCTGGTCAGCTCGCTCGGAATCATCCACACGGTGTTGCCTGGCCCCTGGGCAATCTGCGGCAGCGTCTGCAGGTACTGATAGGCGAGCAGCTTCGGATCCGGGTCGTTGTCGTGGATCGACTGGAACACCGACGTGATCGCCTGCGCCTGCCCCTCGGCCTTCAGGATCGCGCTCTGCTTGTCACCCTCGGCCCGCAGCACCGTGCCCTGCTTGTCCCCGTCGGCGGTCAGGATCTGCGCCTGCCGCAGGCCCTCGGCGGTCAGGATGGCAGCCCGCTTCTCCCGCTCAGCGCGCATCTGCTTCTCCATGGCGTCGATGACGCTCTTCGGCGGGTCGATCGCCTTGATCTCCACCCTGGTCACGCGGATGCCCCACTTGCCCGAGGCATCGTCGAGCACGCCGCGCAGCATCGTGTTGATCTTGTCGCGGGACGTCAGCGTGACCTCTAGGTCCATCGACCCGATCACGCTGCGCAGCATGGTCGCGGTGAGCTGCTCGATCGCCTGGATGTAGTTCACGATCTCGTAATCAGCCGCGCGCGGATCGGTGACCTGGAAGAACAGGACTGTATCGATCTTGACGACCAGGTTGTCCTCGGTGATGACCGGCTGGCCGAGGAAGGAGACCACCTGCTCGCGCAAGTCGATCAGCGGCTTCACCCGGTCGACGAACGGGACGATGAAGTTCATGCCGGGTTCCAGCGTCTTGGTATAGCGGCCGAACCGCTCCACGTTCCTGGCGCGCGCCTGCGGCACGATCCGGATCGTTTTCAGCGCTGTCAGCACGACCAGTAGGGCGACGACGGCGACCACGATGCCGATAGCCTCAGCGAACATGGCTACTCCCTCGGGTACACGAGCGCGGAGGCGCCCTCAATTTGCAGCACGTCGACCTTGGTGCCGACCGGGATGACCAGCGTCTCGTCGTATGGCCGCGCGGACCATTCCTCGCCGCCGATCCGGACGCGGCCGCCGTGGTCACTGACTTCGTCCAGCACGTAGCCCGTCCGGCCCACCAGGGCGGCAGTTCCGGTGCGCAGGAGCGGCGGGTGCCGGATGTGACGCAGCGCGAACGGCCGCGCGACGCCGAGCCCGAGGCCCGAGGCGAGCACAAACGCCCCGAACTGAACCGCGGCGTCACCGCCCAGGAACCCTGCGCCCGCCGCGATCAGCGCGGCAGCGCCGAGCAGGCCGAACGCCAGTGTGGTGGTCGCGATCTCGATAGTGCCGAGCACAGCCGCAACGATCAACCAGATGATCCAGCTACCCATCGCGGCGCTCCGAAAGCGAATTGACCCCTCAGTTGAGACAGTAGACCCGTCCGCCCCGCTGCGCATCTCATCGCATGTCCAGCGCCTCGCGGCCTACGCGTCCATGGCGGCTGCGACTTGCCCGGCCACCGCGGCCAGTTCGGAGTCCGGGACGTTCGGCAGCACGTCCTCCCAGATGGGCAGGTACATCCCGGCGGCCTCGACCATGCCAAGCGGCCGGGGTATGAACCACACGTGGAAGTGCGCGCCGCCATCACCCCAGCGGTAGAGGTGGACGCGCCCGACGTCGCCCAGTGACAGGATCGATCTCTCGACCCGCCCGGCCACCCGGCCGAAGTCGGCGGCCTGGCTCGCGGGCATGTCGGCGAACGAGTCGAAGTGCTCCCGGCTTGCGAGCCACACCGCGCCAGGCAGGCTGCCGCCAACCGGCGCGTGCAGGGTCCACAGGTCGTCGTGCCACAGCGCGGCCGTCACGTTGCCCTCGCAGATCCCGCACGGCTCCCCGCCCGGCTCACCGCGCCGTGGTGGTTCCGGAATCACCCGCTCGCCCGGCGCTCTTGGTATCAGCGGTTCCTGATATGGCATGGTCATGACGGCTACTCCCTTTTGTCGGTCAACGTGCTCCGCTGACTACGACGCTATGGCCGCGGCCAGGGCCAGCCCAAGATTGCAGCCGGTCATCCGATGTCGCGCGCCTGCCACTTCACCGCCGACTTCACACCACCAGGCGGGAACGGGGATTATTGACTTAATCGGCAATCGGAGGCCAGTCATGCCCGCAGCCAGTCACCTGTCCTACAGCCACGGCGCCTCGGCCGAGCCGCTGCTCGGTGAAACCATCGGCGACAGCCTGCACCGGATCGCCACGGCGCACGGGTCGCACGAGGCGCTGGTTGACGTGCCGACCGGGCAGCGGTGGACGTATGCGCAACTGGACGCCGACAGCGATCGGGTCGCGCTCGGGCTGATCGCGTCCGGCATCGGCAAGGGCGACCGGGTCGGCATCTGGGCGCCGAACTGCGCCGAATGGGCACTGCTCCAGTACGGCTCGGCCAAAGCTGGCGCGATCCTGGTCAATATCAACCCGGCGTATCGCAGCCACGAGCTCGCCTATGTCCTCCGCCAGTCGGGGACGAGGCTGCTCGTCAGCGCCGAGAGTTTCAAGACCAGCGACTACCGCGGCATGATCGCGGAAGTCCGCGGCGACCTCCCCGGCCTGGAGCAGGTGATCTACATCGGCACCGCAGACTGGGACGGGCTCGTCGAAGCCGGGGCCGCCGCAGACCCGGCGATCCTGGCCGAGCGTGAAGCCAGCCTGGCCTTCGACGAGCCGATCAACATCCAGTACACCAGCGGGACGACCGGCTTCCCCAAGGGCGCGACGCTGTCGCATCACAACATCCTGAACAACGGGTACTTCGTCGGCGCGGGCTGCGGGTACACCGCCGACGACCGGGTTTGCGTGCCGGTGCCGTTCTACCACTGCTTCGGCATGGTCATGGGGAACCTCGGCAGCACGACGCACGGCGCTTGCATCGTGATTCCGGCCCCCGGCTTCGACCCGGCGGCGACGCTCGCGGCGGTCGAGGCCGAGCGGTGCACATCGCTGTATGGCGTACCGACCATGTTCATCGCCGAGCTTGGGCTGCCCGACTTCGCCAGCTACGACCTGTCCAGCCTGCGCACCGGGATCATGGCCGGATCGCCTTGCCCGGTCGAGGTCATGAAGCGCGTCCTTACCGAGATGCACATGACCGAGGTCACGATCTGCTACGGGATGACGGAGACGTCGCCGGTGTCGACCCAGACCACCGCGGACGACGACATGGAGCGGCGAGTCTCGACCGTCGGCCGCGTCCACCCGCATGTCGAGATCAAGGTCATCGATCCCGAGACTGGCCTCGTGCTGCCCCGCGGCAGCAACGGCGAACTCTGCACTCGGGGCTACTCGGTGATGCTGGGCTACTGGAACGAGGCGGAGAAGACCGCTGAGGCGGTCGACGCCGGCCGGTGGATGCACACTGGCGACCTCGCGGTGATGGACGAAGCCGGCTACCTCAACATTGTCGGCCGGATCAAGGACATGGTGATCCGCGGCGGCGAGAACATCTACCCGCGCGAGGTCGAGGAGTTCCTGTACACCCATCCCGAGATCGAGGACGTACAGGTGATCGGCGTGCCCGACGTCAAGTACGGCGAGGAGCTATGCGCGTGGGTCAAGCTCCGGCCCGGCAGCGAACTCAACGCTGAGCAAGTCAGGGAGTTCTGTGTCGGCAAGATCGCGCACTACAAGATCCCGCGCTACGTCCGGGTCACGCCCGATTTCCCCATGACGGTGACCGGCAAGGTGCAGAAGTTCAAGATGCGCGAGACCTCGGTCGCCGAACTCGGGCTCGCGGCCGCCAGCAGCACTCGGACCGCATGACAGCGATCAGCGAACACTGAACGGCAGCCAGTCGCCGGATCCGCTCGGGCGGCGATGACCGTTTTCGTGCTCACCGACCGACGTCACTCCGGCGGATCGCCAGCCGCGGATGGATCCGCGCGACAAGGTCGACAGGATCGACCCGGCGCTGAGCGCGGACAGGACCGAGCACACGCACGCGAAGCAGCCGACCGAGCCGATCGACAGGATCGACCCGGCCGAGCCGATCGACAGGATGGACCCGCTCGAGCCGATCGACAGGATCGAGCCGCTCGAGCCGATGGACAGGATCGAGCCCGACGAGCCTTGCGAGCCAGACGAGCGATGCGCGGTCCCCATAGCGGCATTCTCGCATGCTGGCCGGCGGCGGTTAGGCGGCGCCGGCAGCAGCCAAGGCCAGCGCTGCCTGGACACCCGGCACGTCATTGACGCACACCGCGTCGGCGCCAGCCTGGACCAGCCGGACGGCCTCAGCCGGACCCGGCGACCACACCAGGACCTCCAGGCCAGCCCGGTGCGCCGTCTCGATGATCCGCTCGGGACCCAACTCGCCGGGCCGAATCTGATCGCGATGCAGGTTCAGCGTGCCGGTGTGCAGGCAGACGGCGTCGAGCCCGAGGTTGGCCGCAGCCGGGACGGCATGGTGCGCCGGGAAGTCGATGCCGGTGATCAGGCCGAGGGCCACCTCGCCGGCGAACTCCCGGTGCTCGGCCAGGTACATCACCGCGGCGGGGTCGAACGACGACACGAGGAAACGTCGCGTCCCCTGCTCGCGCTGCAGCACATCGGCGACCACTGCGTAGGTCCGCTGAGCCAGCGGATCCACCGAATCGTTGATGATCGTCTTGACGTCGATGTTGACTGCGACGTCCCTCGGCACGGCGGCCAGGACCTCGGTCAGGCTCACGACGCCGACGGCGTCGAGCTCGGCCGCGGTCTGCGTGACGATCGGGTCGCCGCCCGGACCGACCGGATCGTGCCTGACCACGAGCTCGCCGTCGCGACTGCGGTGCACGTCCAGCTCGACCCACGACAGGCCGCACGCGACGGCCGCCAGGAACGAGCCCACAGTGTTCTCCCGATGGCCACCCCGCTGCCCTGAGCCGAAGCCGCGATGACCGACAACCGACGGCTTAGTGTCGAAGATCATGACAGGTCCTAGTCTCCGCGTAACGTCCGATGTGAGTAGATATCTTTCGCAGCCAACCCCGATCTGGCGTCGAGGGCAAGCCCCCGGCGCACTCTCGGCTCTGCGGCCCCGTATGGTGGCAGACGCTTGCAGGCACCGGACCGACTAGTCGATGTCGTGGGGGTCAGATGGACGAGAGCGTGGCGAGGCAGCGGCTGACAGCCGAGCGCTCCGAAGTGGCGCAGCTGCTCAAGGACGCCGAGTCGGCAGGCACTCAGGACCGCGATTCCGAGGACGAGCCTGGCGACTACGCCGACGCGGCCCAGCCGCTCACGGCCCAGGGCATGGACGACGCACTCGCCGAGGGCTTCCGGGACCGACTCGCCGCGATCGACCGCGCGCTCAAGCGGCTAGACGACGGGACGTACGGCATCTCAGTCCGGAGCGGTGCGCCTATCCCCGATGCGCGACTCGATGCCGACCCGGCCGCGGACCTGACGGTCGAGGAAGCACGCAGCCCGAATAAGGGCTCGCCGTTAGCGGCTCATGCGCAATACCGGGCCGGGCTTAGCCCGACTTCACGTCCAGGGTGATCGTCGTACCTGTGAGTGCCTTGCTGACCGGGCAGCCGGCCTTGGCGTCCGCGGCGATCCTGGCGAATTCCTCGGCGCTCACTCCCTGGGCTGAGCCGCTGACTGTCAGCACGATCCCGCTGATCCGGAATCCGCCCGCCGGGTCCGGACCGAGCGTCACGTCCGCAGTGATGTCGAGCGACTGGTCGCTGCCGCCCGCGGCGCCGAGCAGTGCCGAGAACTGCATCGCGAAGCAGCCGGCGTGCGCCGCGGCGATGAGCTCCTCCGGGCTAGTCGCGCCGCCGGCATCGTCGGCTGCCCGCTTCGGGAAGCTGATCTCGTAACTGCCAAGGCCCGAGCTGACGAGCGTGACGACGCCAGTGCCGTCCTGGAGTCCGCCAGTCCAGGTGGTGTGCGCGGTGCGGGTAGGCATGCCTGTCTCCTTGGATTGATGCCATCAGATAGCGGGCCCTGGACTCGGGGCCGCTAAATGGTCAGCCTGCCACGGCAGCGGCGCCGTGTCATAGTGAGTCACAGCCAGCCAGCGGGCGGCATCGGCGCGAGAGGATCGAGATGGTCGGCCACAAGTGGGAGCCCGCGGAGGGCACCATCATCAACTCGCATTACGAGCGGATGGAGCTGCCTGGCAAGCACGGGATGCATCTGGTCCCCGTCTACGAGATCGATGTGCGTGCCGCGGATGGCACGACGGGCCGCGAGCGGGTGCCGAGCCCTGAGTACCCGGCGCTGCGCCCAGGCACCATCGTTCGCTTGGAGATCAGCGCCAAGACCGGTGAGATCAGGCTGCACCCGCACCGGGCACAGTTGATCATCGGCTATAGCCCGGCCGTCGGCCTGGCAGACGATTTCGCGGCTGCCGCGCCGCTGACGATCTCAGTGACGAATGCCGGGCCAGCCGGAGCCGGCTTGGAGCAGTATTTCGGCGGCAGCTTCCCTGGCAACACCGAAGTGCACGTCGTGGGCGGCCTTGGCGGCGCAGACGCCGCAGAGATCCTGCGCACCGTCCTGTCCGGTGATCCCGCCGACCGCACCGCGGCCAAGGAGCAGCTACGCCACCTCGCGCAGGATGCGGGAGGCGGATCGCCGGCCGGTGCCGCCACGCCGAGTCCGTCCGACCGGCTCGCGATGCTTCAGCAGCTGATCGACCGAGGGCAGCTCAGCCAGGAGGAATTCGACGCCAAGCGGCAGCAGATACTCGACGAGATCTGATCCGCACATGTGGCTCAGGAGCGCTGGCGCGCTTCGACCAGGAACCGCTGCGAGTGGCAGCTGAACGAGCCATGCTCCTGAATGTGCTCGTGCATTCGCGACAGCGGCTCCGCGTAGCCGGCCACGGTAAAGCCGGGCACGGTCCACAGCACCTTCTTCAGGAAATGGACGACCGCGGCTACGTCGAAGAACTCCACCCGCAGCGCCAGCTCCCTGACGTCGATGACGTCAAGGCCAGCGGCTGCCGCGTCGCGCCGAGCTACCTCCGTGCTCCGGCTCGGGTCCACCGGCTGCGGACCCATCATGAAATCGGTGAGCTCCCGGTTCGACCCGGCACCTACCTGCTGGGAGAGGTAACTGCCACCGGGCTGCAGGACACGCGCGATCTCCGGCCACACCACCTCCGTCGGGTGCCTGCTCACTACCAGGTCAAAGGTCGCGGGCGGGAACGGGAGGTCGGCATCGTCGGCGACTTCCATCACGATCCCGCCGAGCGGCTCAAGGATTCGCCGCGCCAGCGCAATGTTGGGCGGCCAGGACTCGGTCGCCGCCAGCACCGCTAGCTGCCTCGGACGGCCGGCACCTTCGCAGCTCTGCCGCACCGCGCCTGCCAGCACTTCACCGCCGCCGGTCTGAATATCCAGCGCGGCCCGCGCGCTGCGGAGCCGCTCGCCGATCAGCCGCGCGTAGCCCCACGGCGGCCGCTGCTCGGTCGCCCGGCCGTCGAACCAGGAGAAATCCCAGCCCGCGAGCGGCACGGCGTCGCCTTCGGCGATCAGCTCCGCGAATGTCTGCTGCTGGGGCACAGGTGCCGATGCTAGCCAAGCCCGAGCAGGCCGTCGAGGCCGACGGTCAGGCCGGCTGGCAAGTCGCCGATGCCGCGGATGGCCAGTAGCACGCCCGGCATGAACGACGCGCGATCCAGTGAGTCATGCCGGATTGTCAGGATCTCGCCGTGTCCGCCGAGTAGCACTTCCTGATGGGCGACGAGTCCGGCGAGACGCACCGAGTGCACGTGCACGCCGCCGACCTGCGCCCCGCGCGCACCGTCGGCGGCAGTCACCGTCGCGTCCGGCATCGGCCCAGCCGAGGCCGCAGACCGCGCCGCGCTGATCATCGATGCCGTGCGGCCGGCCGTGCCGGACGGCGCATCCGCCTTGCCGGCGTGATGCAACTCGATGACCTCGGCCGACTCGAAGAACGGCGCGGCAAGCTCGGCGAACCGCATCATCAGCACGGCGCCGACGGAGAAGTTCGGCACGACGAGCACGCGTGCCGACGGCTGCCCGGCGAGCCAGCCAGCCACTTCGCCCAGCCTGGCATCATCGAAGCCGGACGTCCCGACCACGCTCGGGATGCCATGCTCGATGCACCACCGCAGGTTGCCCATGACGGCCCCGGGCTGTGTGAAATCCACCACGACGTCGCTGCTGTCCAGCAGCTCGAGCGAGTCCCCGACGTCGACTTGCGCTGACAAGGTCAGGTCGTCGGCCGATTCCACGGTGCTGCACACCTGCGACCCCATACGCCCTTTGGCGCCCAGCACGCCTACCTTGATCATCGTGCTCCCTCGCCCCTCGTTCGCCCCCCCGTGGTAGGCCAGCCTAGCGGCCGGCCGACGTCGGCCTGCGTGCACCGATACGGTATGACAGGCTGCGGGACGAAACCAGCAGCACGGTGAAACCAGCAGCACGGTGAAACCAGCAGCACGGTGCGAATTGGCGTAGCGGAAGGTGTACACGATGACGGCGTGGAACTCGTTCTCGACAGCTTCGACCCAGGGCATCACCTCGGAAGTGATCACCTATCCAGGCGACAACGGCGATCAGATTCACGCCTACGTCACCAAGCCGACGGGCGACGCCGTCACGCCTGGCATCGTGGCCGTGCATCACATGCCAGGCTGGGATGAGTTCTACCGCGAGTTCTGCGACCGGCTGGCCCGCCACGGCTACACCGTCATCTGCCCCGACCTGTACTGCCGTTACGGACATGGCACCCCCGACGACATCGCCGCGAAGGTCCGCAGTGAGGGCGGCGTGCCCGACGACAGCGTGGTGGCGGACCTAGAGGCCGCGCGCGAGTGGCTGCTCACCCAGCCGACGAGTAACGGCAAGACCGGGATCATCGGCACCTGCTCTGGCGGGCGCCACGCGCTGCTGACAGCGTGCCGCAGCTCGGGCTGGGACGCGGTCGCCGACCTGTGGGGCGGCGGCGTCATCATGAGCCAGGAGGAGCTCAGCCCGGCGCGGCCGGTCGCACCGATCGACTACCTGCCCGAGCTGGCGGCGCCGCTGCTCGGCCTGTTCGGCAACGACGACCGGTACCCCACGCCTGAGCAGGTCGATCAGCTCGAGGCCGAGCTGAAGCGGCTCGGCAAGGACTATGAGTTCCACCGGTACGACGGCGCGTCACACGGCTTCTTCTACTACTTCGCCGGGGCGTACCGGCCCGAGGCGGCGATGGACGGCTGGGAGAAGATCTTCGCGTTCTTTGGCGCGCGCCTGGGAGGCTGACACTGGCTGGACCGCCACCGCCAGCACCAACTCCACCGGCGGTGACGTCCCCGCCAACGCCATCGACGGCAACTCGGGCACCCGGTACAGCTCCGACGCCGACCAGGCAACCGGCATGTGGTTCCAGGTCAACCTCGGCTCGGCCCAGACCTTCAACCAGATCGAGATGAACTCCGGCGGATCGGCCGGCGACTACGCCCGCGGCTACAACGTCGAGGTCTCCACCAACGGCACCACCTTCACCAGCGTCGCCACCGGGACCGGCACCTCCTCCCCCGAGACCGTCACCTTCGCCACGCAGACCGCCCAGTACATCCGCGTCGTCCTCACCGCCGGGGTCACCACCAACTGGTGGTCCATCGCCGAGTTCACCGTCTACTCCTCGGCGGCGGCGGCGGCTGCCGGCGCCGCCCACCGGCGGCAGCCTGGGCTCCAACGTCTTCGTGTTCACGCCGAGCGAGGCGCAGAGCACGATCCAGAGTCGACGCTCAACACGATCTCCGGCAACCAGGTGTCCAACCAGTTCGGCACCCAGCGGTACGCGCTGCTCTTCGAGCCCGGCACCTACGGGTCCACCGCCAATCCGCTCGTCTTCACGGTCGGCTTCTACACGAGCGTCGCGGGTCTCGGCCAGAACCCGAGCGCCGACCGTCATCAACGGCGCGATCAACTCCTTCAACCAGTGCTCGGGCACCACGCTGCAACGCCACCGACAACTTCTGGCGCTCGGTGTCCAACCTCACCATCAACGTCACAGGCAATACCGGCTGCTACGCGGGCGACGACTTCTGGGCAGTCTCCCAGGCCGCGCCGATGCGCCGGGTCCAGGTCAACGGCAACCTCACCCTGATGGACTACTGCACCGGGTCGCCGGACTTCGCCAGCGGCGGCTTCATCGCCGACTCGACGTTCACCGGCGGCACCGTCACCAACGGCTCCCAGCAGCAGTTCATGACGCGAGACAGCAGCCTGGACGGCTGGAGCAACGCCGTGTGGAACCAGGTGTTCTGCGGCGATCCTGGTGCGCCCGGCGCAGAGCTTCGCCAGCAACTCCGGCGACAGCGGCGGCCCGAGCTCCTACACGACGCTGGCGACCTGCCCGGTGACCGAGGAAGAGCCGTACCTCTACACCGATTCCGCCGGTAACTACAACGTGTTCGTGCCGTCGCTGCGGACGAACTCGTCCGGACCGAGCTGGACAGCGACCAGCAACACGCCCGGCACCTCGCTGTCGCTCAACAACGCTTCTACGTCGTCAACTCCATCCAGCACGGTGGCGACCGATCAACCCGGCGCTGGCAGCGGGCGACAACCTGCTGTTCACCCCCGGCGTCTACAGCTATGGCTCGACGATCAACGTCACCAAACCGGACACCAAGATCATCGGCCTCGGCTTCCCGACGCTGATCCCGACCAGCGGCAACGTCACCATGAACGTGGCCGACGTCAGCGGGGTCAACATCTCCGGCATCATCTTCGACGCCGGGCCGACCAGCTCACCGGCGCTTGCTGCAGGTCGGCACGCAGGGCTCGACGGTCAGTCACGCCAGCGACCCGGTCACCGATCGACGACGTCTTCTTCCGCGTCGGCGGCGCCGAGACCGGCACGGCAGCGACCAGCTTCATCGACAACAGCAACAACTCGATCATCGACGACGTCTGGGCCTGGCGAGCCGACCACGGCTCGGGCGCGGGCTCCTGGACATCGGACCAGGGCAACACCGGGCTCATCGTCAACGGCAACAACGTCACCGCCTACGGCCTCGCCGTCGAGCATTACCAGCAGGACGAGGTCGATCTGGAACGGCCAGAGCGGCGAGGTGATCTTCTTCCAGAACGAGAACCCGTACGAGGTGCCGAGTCAGAGCGCCTGGATGTCGAGTTCGACGCAGGACGGGTATCCGGCGTTCTACATCCCGGCGAGCGTCACCTCGTTCCAGGGCTACGGCATGGGCAGCTACAGCTTCTTCGACCAGGGCGTGGCGATCGAGAACGCGATGGCGTTCCAGGCGCCCGATACCTCGGGCGTGAGTACTCCGCATTGGTCATGGACGGACTCCAGCCCTAAGTTCGAGCACGGCGCGGTGTTATGCAGCGGCGGGGGGTGCGTGGCTATGGAGCGTGCGCTGGCCATCGGGGGAGGTCGCCACGGTGGTGCCGTCGGGGTTGAGTGTGAGGGTCCAGCCCCAGCGATGGATGGCGATTAGGTGATGGAAGGCGCAGAGCAAGGTGCAGTTAGCCAAGCTCGTCGGCCCGCCCTTAGACCGGGGAATGAGGTGGTGGACGTGGCAGGCGGCGGGCGGCTGCTCGCAGCCGGGGAATCGGCAGTGGCGGTCCCGGCAGGCGACGGCGCGGCGCAGGTGCGCGGGGATGGTCTCGGTCGCGGTGCCGATGTCCAGTGGCAGGCTGACTGATCCGGCGAGTCCGGCCTGGCGGCGGGTGCGCAGCCAGGCGGCCAGCCCGGACGGGCCGGACAGGAGCTTGACGGCCTGGGCGATGGTGAGCTGCCGGGCCGCCCGCTCGGCGAGCCCGCGGCCGGAGAGCAGGCCGACGGCGAGCTGCTCCAGCATGTCTTCGTTGATGGTGCCGGTCACGACCGGCACGATGGTCGCGTCGCAGTCAGCGCCGGGCGGCGCAGGCGTGCCATGAGCGGCTATCCACGCCGCGATCTCCTGGTCCGCCCCCGGCTCGCCAGCCAGCTGGCTGAGCGTCATGTGGAGCTGGATCTGAACCGGCTGCCCGGCCCGGTCCGGCAGGCCCGAGGAGGCGATCAGGCGACGGCAGGCTTCTTCCAGCGCGTCATGGTCCCGCTGCGCCCGGGTCCGGACGTCTTCCGGCCCGGCCCGCTTGCTCAGGCTGTCGAGCACGGCTTGCAGCGCACCCGCAGCCTCCGGGGTCAGGTCAGCATCCAGCCGGGCATTGCCCTGGAAATGCGGCTCAAGGCGCAGGCGGCGCTGGGCGAACCTGTCGTCGCCGTCGTCAGTATCCGGCCGGGCGCACAGAGCCCGGATCCGCTCCCACGCGAGCCGGACATCGGAGAGCTGCGCGCAGCCGGCCGCGGCGTCGACGAGGATCTCATCGGCCTCGGCCCGATCAGCCTCGGGTAATAGGTCGGACCAGTCACAGACGGCCCGTGCCCACGACGGCGACAACCGGGCAGCGCTCAGGCCGGCGGACACGGCCGGGTGCGCGGCCAGCCGGCGCATCCACGCCGTCGCTGCGGCGGCTCCCGCGTTCGTCACCCGGGTCTGCCAGCGCAGCCAGGTGCGCGCCGAGATCTGCCCGTAGGCCGCATAACCGTTCGCCGTGTCGAACCCGGCTAGCAGCCGCGACGCAGCGGACAGGTGCACCGACTCGGCGGCGGCCAGGCCACGGATGCAGTCGGCCTGCTCGTCCGTCGTGAGCTCAGTGGGGTCGGCGGTCGCGAGGTACTCCAGGCCGGCGCGGACCGCAGCCAGGGCCTCAGCAGCATTCGCGGGCGCAGCGGTGCGGGCACCGGCCGTGCCAGCAGCGGGCCCGCCAGGAGCGGCCGCGTCGGCAGCGCCCGGGTCGCGTGCGGTGTCAGTCAGAGACACGGCCCGGTCACCTCCTCCGGCGATCAGCTCACAGCTGGCCATCGAATCTATGTTCGATAGTATCGCCAGGCACCGACATTCTCGGGCAGTCGCCGTGCGGATGACGCATCAATCTGCGCCGGAATGCGGCCTACAACTGCGCCAGAGCCATGATCACTGGTCACTCGCGTTCAGCGCGCCGTAGCAGCGCCTGGCGGCCGTCGATGAGGGCAAGCGCGGCGGCGGCCGCCTTATCGGCCGCCGCCCGCACTGCATCGCAGTCGCGGACGTCGGAGGCGTCGAGGAGCAGCGTGGCATGCCCGTGCGCCGCCGACTCGAGGGCGTCAGCCAGGGCATCGGCTGCACCGGCGTCGCCGGCGCAGATCTCCTCGACGACCGCGCGGTACGAGTCGACGGGCGCCCAGACCACCTGCAGGGACGGGTACCGGGCCTTGTCGAGGCCGGCGCTGTACAGCGCGTCGAATAGCGGACGCTGCTCGGCAGCAAACCGGACATAGGCGCGACTCATGGCGGCCAGCCGCTGCCGCGGGTCCGCGGCGCCGTCCGACTCCGTCGCCGCCATCGAGGCGAACATGCGCAGGCCACGGTCAGCAACGGCCGCGAGCAGCTCATCGCGGTCGGCGAAGTGCCGGTACGGGGCGGCGGCGGACACGCCAAGGCGACGGCTCGCCTCAGCCAGCGAGAATCCGCGCACGCCCCGCTCGGCGATCAGGGCAATGCGCGGCATCCACCAGCGCGACGCGCAGATCGCCGTGGTGGTACCGGCCATCCTTAGCGCCGGTGATCACGGCCGCGCGCCTGATGCTGCCCGGACACGAGGCACCCCGTTCCTATCCTGGATGCGGAATGTAATTGCCGCTTACAATGTAATAGACGTTAACATGCGACTGCCGTCTGGTCCAGGCGTGCTGGCCTGGGCTGGCGGCCTGGCACGATGGACCCACGATGACACGACCCACCATGACGCGAGCGACCATGACACGAGCGACCATGACACTGACCGACCTGCTGCCCGACGGCGCCGAGCCGGACGACGTCTTCGCCGCGTTCGCCGAGTGGACCGCGGATCAGGGCTTCGACCTGTATCCGCACCAGGAAGAGGCGCTGATCGAGATCGTGTCCGGTGCCAACGTGATCTTGTCCGCGCCGACCGGTTCCGGCAAGAGCCTGGTCGCGACCGGCGCTCATTTCACCGCGCTGGCGCGGGACGACCGGACGTTCTACACCGCGCCGATCAAGGCCCTGGTCTCGGAGAAGTTCTTCGCCCTGTGCGACATCTTCGGGCCGGATGAGGTCGGCATGATGACCGGCGACGGCAGCGTGAACCCCGGCGCGCAGATCATCTGCTGTACCGCGGAAGTGCTCGCCAACATGGCGCTACGGGACGGTGCCAACGCCGACGTCGGCCAGGTCGTGATGGATGAGTTCCATTTCTACGCCGATCCCGATCGCGGCTGGGCCTGGCAGGTGCCGCTGATCGAGATGCCGCAAGCGCAGTTCGTCCTCATGTCCGCGACGCTCGGCGATGTCAGCCGGTTCGAACTCGACCTGACCCGGCGGAATGGCCGGCCGACCGCCGTTGTCAGCTCGGCCGAGCGGCCGGTGCCACTATCGTTCTCGTTCGCCATGACGCCGTTGCACGAGACCGTCACCGAACTGCTGGCGACGCACGAGGCACCGATCTACATCGTGCATTTCACCCAGGCGGCGGCGATCGAGCAGGCGCAGGCGCTGATGAGCGTGAACGTGTGCAGCCGGGACGAGAAGGACGCCATCGCCGAGCTGATCGGGAACTTCCGGTTCGCGGCCGGCTTCGGCAAGACGCTGTCCCGGCTGGTTCGGCACGGCATCGGCGTGCACCACGCCGGGCATGCTGCCCAAGTACCGGCGGCTGGTGGAGACCCTGGCCCAGGCCGGACTGCTCAAGGTGATCTGCGGCACCGACACGCTCGGCGTCGGCATCAACGTGCCGATCCGGACGGTGCTGTTCACCGCGCTGTCGAAGTACGACGGCACCAGGACCCGGCTGCTGATGGCGCGCGAGTTCCATCAGATCGCCGGGCGGGCGGGCCGGGCCGGATTCGACACGATGGGCCGGGTGGTGGTGCAGGCACCCGAGCACGTGATCGAGAACTCCAAGGCGCTGGCCAAGGCCGGGGACGATCCGAAGAAGCGGCGCAAGGTGGTGCGGCGCAAGCCGCCCGAGGGCATGGTGTCCTGGGGCCAGCCGACCTTCGACCGGCTTATTGTCGCTGAGCCGGAGCCCCTGCGATCCAGCTTCGCCGTCAGCCACGCGATGCTGCTGAACGTGATCAGCCGGCCAGGCGACGCCTTCGCCGCGATGAAGCACCTGCTCACCGACAACCACGAGGACCGGGCCGCGCAGCGCAAGCACATCAGCCGCGCCATCGCGATCTACCGCGCGCTGCTGGCTGGCGGGCGTCGTCGAGCGGCTGCCCGAGCCCGACGCCGACGGCCGCTGGGTCCGGCTGACGGTCGATCTCCAGGAGGACTTCGCGCTCAACCAGCCGCTGTCGCCGCTCGCCCTGGCCGCCATCGAGCTGCTGGACCGAACGTCGCCGGAGTACCCGCTCGACGTGCTGTCGGTGATCGAGTCCACGCTCGATAATCCGCGGCAGGTGCTGTCCGCGCAGCTGTTCAAGGCGCGCGGCGAAGCCGTGGCGGCGATGAAAGCCGAGGGCATCGAGTACGACGAGCGGATGGATCTGCTGGAGGCGGTCACCTACCCGCGGCCGCAGGCCGACTTGCTGGAGGCCGCGTACAACATCTACCGGCAGGGCCATCCGTGGGTGGCCGACCACGCGCTGTCGCCCAAGTCGGTGGCGCGTGACATGTACGAGCGCGCGATGACATTCGCCGAGTACGTCAGCTTCTACGGGCTAGCCCGGTCCGAAGGCCTGGTCCTGCGCTATCTGGCCGACGCCTACAAGGCGATGCGCCAGACGGTACCGGAGGAGGCGCGGACCGAGGACCTCGCGGACCTCATCGAATGGCTGGGCGAGCTGGTCCGGCAGGTCGACTCCAGCCTCATCGACGAATGGGAACGGCTGCGCAATCCGGTCGAGGAAGTCGCGCACCTGGCGGCAGACCGACCGCCAGCCGTCACTGGCAATAAGCGGGCGTTCCGGGTGCTGGTGCGCAACGCGCTGTTCCGGCGGGTGGAGCTGGCTGCGCTGCGCCGGTGGGAGGACCTCGGGTCGCTTGACGCGGACGCCGGATTCGACGCGGCGGCGTGGGCGTCCGCGCTGGCGCCGTATTTCGCGTCGCATGACGAGATTGGCACCGGCGCGGACGCGCGCGGTCCTGGCCTGCTGATCCTGGACGAGCAGCCGGGCGCCTGGACAGCCCGGCAGATCTTCGACGACCCGGCCGGCGATCACGACTGGGGCTTCTCGGCCACCGTCGACCTCGATGCCTCGGACGAAGCGGGAGTCGCTGTCGTCACCGTGACCAGCGTCGGCCAGCTATAGGCCCTGGCGGCTCCGCCCGGCAGCTAGTGTGCAACCATCTGGTAGCAGATAACCCACCGAGCGGAGGACGCGGACATGCCGGAGGACTGGATTGAGCGCGAAGTCATCATCGAAGCGTCGCGCGAGCGGGTATGGGAAGTACTGACCGACCCGCAGCACATAGCGAGCTGGTTCGGCGACACGGCTGAGATCGACCTCCAGCCCGGCGGCAAGGCCGCCTTCGGCTGGACCGAGCACGGCACGCACCGCGCCATCGTCGACCGCGTGGATCCGCCCAGCCTGCTGTCCTACCGCTGGGCTCGCGACACCGATGTCGAGCCTGCCAGCGGCGGCGCCACCCTGGTCGAGTTCACGCTGACCGAGATCTTCGCCGGGACGCTGCTTCGCGTCGTCGAGACGGGGTTCGCCAGCCTGCACGGCAGCGAGCAGGACCAGGACCAGGCCGTGCAGGAGAACACCCAAGGCTGGCAGTCCGAGCTCGCCGAGCTCAAGGAGTACGCGGAACGGCCCGCGGCGTGACCGAGCTGCGGCCGGGCTGGCACGCCAGCCCGGCCGAGCCCGACGACGTCCTCGCGGCGATGGCCGACCCGACGCGGCGGCACCTGCTCGCCACCCTGGCGGCCACCGGTCCGGCGACGGCCACCGAACTGGCGGCTGGCCTGCCCGTCAGCCGTCAGGCCATCGCCAAGCACCTGGCTGTCCTGCGCAGCGCCGGCCTCGTTGCCCGGCACAAGGACGGCCGGGACGTGCGCTTCTCGATCCGAACGCAAGGCCTGACCCAAACCGCAGGCTGGCTGGCCGGGCTGGCCACGGAGTGGGAAGGCAGGCTGACGGCGATCAAGCGCATCGCCGAGTCGGGCAGCTGACGCACCGTCATTCGCGCCCCTCAGAGAGCGCACACGGAGTTCGTTCAGCGTACGTTCAGACTTGTGCGTGAGCATCCTGACGTGACACCCAACGCGCCCGCCAGCCGCGAGCGCCGGGTCCAGCACGCGGGAGAGCCGGTGCCGGGACCGCCACTTCGCAGGTCGGCGCCTGCGCCGCGGCCCAGATTCGTGGACACCTGCGCGGCCGTGGCTGGAATCGGCTTCGGCGCCGTCGTCGCGTCGGTCATCACGAGCGAGTCGCGCGGGTCGCTGACAGCTCCAGGCGGCCAGCTGACAGCCCTCGGCAGGCTCGCCGGCTTCACCGGCGCATACCTGATTCTGATCATGGTTGTGCTCGTTGCCCGGCTCCCCTGGCTGGAGCGCTCAGTCGGCCAGGATCAGCTCATCCGGTGGCACCGCAAGGTCAGCCCGTGGGCCGTTGGCCTGATCACAGCTCACGTGCTGCTGATCACGCTCGGATACGCGCAGGCGGCCAGGTCGTCGGCGCTCGCCGAGATCTGGCTGCTGGTGCGCTCCTATCCCGACATCCTGGCAGCAGCCGTCGGCTTCGCGCTACTGCTGCTAGCCGGGATCACGTCCTACCGGGCGGTCAGGCGCCGGATGCGGTACGAGACCTGGTGGGTCGTGCATCTGTACCTCTACATCGGGCTGGCGCTGGCCTTCGCCCACCAGATCGTCACCGGCGTGACCTTCATCGGTCATCCGCTCGCGCGCGCGTTGTGGATCACCATCTGGGCGAGCACAGCCGGCCTGGTGCTGGCGTTCCGCGTCGGCCAGCCTGCCTGGCGAAGCCTGCGGTATCAGCTCCGCGTGGTCGAAGTCCGCGACGAGGCGCCTGGCGTCGTCTCGGTCATCTGCCGCGGCCGGAATCTCGACAAGCTTCCGGTATCCGGCGGCCAGTTCTTCCTCTGGCGATTCCTGACCAGGGAACTGTGGTGGCAGGCGCACCCGTACTCGCTGTCCGCGCTGCCGCAGCCGCCGTACCTGCGCGTCACGGTGAAGGGGCTCGGCGATTCCAGCCGCGCCCTGTCGAAGGTGCGGCCAGGCACCCGGATCGCATTCGAGGGCCCGTACGGCGCTTTCACCGACCACGCCAGGCTGTCAGACGGCGTCCTGCTCGTCGCCGCCGGCGTCGGCGTGACTCCGCTGCGGGCGCTGCTGGAAGACCTGCCCGCGCACGCCGACGTCGTCGTCATCATCCGGGCATCGACCGTCGCCGACATCGTGCACCGCGCCGAGTTGTCGGCACTTGTCGAGTACCGTGGCGGACGGCTCCACGAGATGATCGGGTCGCGCCATAAGCTCCGCCTCAACGCCCGCACGCTTCGCCATCTCGTGCCCGATGTCGCCTACCGCGACGTCTACATCTGCGGCCCCGCAGGATTTGACACCGAGGTGACTGCCGCAGCGCAGCGACTGGGCGTAGCCCAAGACCAGATCCACATCGAGGAGTTCGGCTTCTAGCCGCGCGAGGGGATGCAGATCAATGGCTGACAGGGAGGATCAGGCGCCGTGAGACGCGCGCCCATCGTGATCGCCGGAACCGTGGCCGGCCTGTTCGCCGTGCTGGAGTTCCACACCACGCCGGCGAAGCTGGCGCTTCCCGGCGGCGCAGCGCTGCCGGCGACCGCCGGCGGCACAGGCACCGCCGGCGGCACAGGCGCCGCGGGTAAGCCTGCTGCTAGCCCCAGCCAGTCCGGCCCGAGTTCGTCAGCCGGGCAGTCGGCGGCAGGCAGGGCGACCGGCTCCCGGGTCAACTACAGTTTCGGCGTGCTGTCGGTCAAGATCACGGTATCGAGCGGCAAGATCACCAAGGTCGGCCTCGCGTACCTGAATGACTACGCCAACCCCCGCTCGCAGTCCATCGATCAGCAGTCCATTCCGATCCTGGAGCAGCAGGCGCTGCAGGCACAAAGCGCCAACATCCAGGGAGTCTCTGGCGCGAGTTACACCAGCGCGGGGTTCGCCCAGTCGCTTCAGTCGGCGCTGCATTCGCTGGGCATGTAAATGTCGCCACCGCCGGTTCGTCAGCTTGAGCACGTCATGGGCACGGTCATTACGATCGACGTCTTTCCGCTGCCCGCGGCATCCGGCGACGGCTGGACCGCGGACCTCCAGCGCCGGCTGGCCCGGGCAAGGGCGATGCTCGAGCGCGCCGACGAGGTCTTCAGCACCTGGCGCGCCGATAGCCCGGTTAGCCGGCTGCGCCGGGGGGAGATAACGCCTGCTGACGGGCCGGCTGACGTGGCGGAGGTCATCAGCGCCTGTCGAGCCGCCCGGCAGTTGTCAGGCGGCTGGTTCGACCCGTGGGCTATGCCCGGCGGCTTCGACCCCACCGGCTACGTCAAGGGCTGGGCTGCCCAGCGAGCCCTGGCGGCACTCGATGGCCTCGCGATGTCAGGCGCCATGGTGAACGCGGCTGGCGATATCGCGAGCATCGGCGCGCAGCCGTCCGGCGCGCCGTTCCGGATTGGCATCGCCGACCCCGGAAATCCGCGGCGCCTGGCCGAGATCGTCGAGCTCACCGGGTGCATCGCGACGTCCGGGACCTATGAGCGAGGCAGTCATCTCATCGACCCATGGTCCGGTCAGCCCGCCGCTCGGGTGGCATCGGCCAGCGTTGTCGGACCCGACCTCGGCCTCGCCGATGCCCTGGCGACGGCCGTCGCGGTCGCCGGGGAGGCTGGTCTCGATATCGTCGGGCCCCTCGCAGGCTATGAAGCATTCGTCATCGGCACAGGCGGCCGCAGGCTGTGGACGAGCCAGTTCCCGTTTGCCCCGGCGCCGCCGCCCTAGATGATCAATTCCAAGGGATGCCTGCGGAGGGTGTGGGGTGGGCGGCGGCCGAAGCCACCGCGAGACGGTCAGGCGGCGGCCTGCCGGCCCTAGTTGTCGAGGTGGCAGCGGGCGGTCAGGCGCCAGGGTCGACTTCGGGGTGCGTGTACCGCACGGGCTTGGCCAGCGACCGGGCGTAGGCGATTTCGGCTCGGGTGCTGTCTCCGATGTAGTCGCCGACTACGAGCACCTCATCAGCGAGCCGGATCTTCGCCCGGTGCAGATCGTCGAGTCGGACCTTCAGTGCCTCGGCCTCGACAGGATCGGACCAAAGTTCGTGCGGCGACTTCATGTCACCGGCCGGTTTGACGACAATCTTTCCGGCTTTGGTCTCCCGCAGATCGGCCTCGTTCATCTCGGTCATGAAGCGGGTGGAGCCGCAGATCACGACGATACGCGGGAGGCTCAACAGCTTCTTCGCGTCGGCGAGCTTCTCCTCGGGGGTGAGCAGTTGCGGGTATGACACTGGTTCCTCCTGGCGGTGTGGTCCAAGGGGTGCCTGCGGAGACGAGAATGAGGGAGTCCAAGATCGTTTTGTGACGAACGACGTGGACACCCTCACGACAGCACTCTAGGCGACGACCGACGAAATGCTGAAGGACCATCCCGACCTGGCGCCGTGGCGCCCGCCGGTCGGCATTACGCCCCGCCTGAGCGACGCCGAACTGGTCGCCCTCGCCACGATGCAGGCCATACTCGGCTACACCTCCGAGGCCAACTGGCTCCGCCATGCCCGTGCCACCTGTGCCACCTCTTCCCCTACCTGCCCCAGCAGCCCGGCTACAACAAGCGGCTGCGCAAGGCCGCCGGTCTGATGCGAAGCGTCAGCCGGATCCTGGCCACCACCACCTCGGTGTGGAGCGACGACGTATGGGTCGTGGACTCCAGCCCGGCGGAATGCGGCCCGCCGGACTACGACGAGAGTTCAGCCCGGCGCGACCACCAGGCCTCGGCGGCGGTCATTGCGCTCTCGGCCTCGTGGATGCCGTCGCCCACGAGCCCTGCGGTGGCAGCCCAGTGCAGGGGTATAAGAGCTACAGCCCCGGGGAGCCATCGGTGCTCGTCGCGAGTCAGCGGTTCCGGAGCCGTGCTTTCGTAGGCGTCGAGCAGTCGTCGCGGCTCGAGCAATTCGCCGCGCTGTGCGACTTGGTGCAGGCTGCCCGCGATGTCGTACAGCCGCTCCCTGACCCTCGCGAAATCCAGGTCGAAGGTGGCCCATGAGCCGTCTGACAGTTCTCCCGCGTTGCCCAATTTGTAGTCCCCATGAATCGGAGCGCATGGCAGTTCGACCTCCTTCCGGAGCTTGGAGAGCTCGCCAGTCAGTTGGCGCATCCGATGCACGACCGGCTCGCTGCGGGGTCCGAGCCTGCGGCGTGTGAAGCGAACCGAGTAACGCAGTTGGCCGAAGGTTCTGTGGTCGTCGAGGGGTTCGGGCGGGCTGGGCTCCCAGACTGCTTTGAGCGCAGTGTGAACGCGTCCGAGCTCCTCGAATAGGCGGATGAAGGAGTCCTCGTCCGTCCGTGGCTGGACGTGATCGATGAACTCCTCAAGCTCAGCCCAACGATCAGTGACCCTCAGGAGGTCGCAGCCGGAAATCGGAATCGGCCGAGCGACTCGGACTTGCGTCCGCTGGAGCCGCTCCCGCAGGCGCCGCAGTCCCGCTACCCGGCCGCGGCGGACCCAGGGCCTGTGAACTCGGAGGACAACCGGCGGCTCAGCGTCTATCCGCAGGTTGAGGTTGAATCCACCGCCGATGTCTGCCCATCCGGCCCCCCGCGCGACGCGGGCGATCAGGGCCGAGACGGCCGGGTCATCTGGGCTGGCTCTAGGCCCGAACCAGCGCGGCAAGGCAGGGGGAGAGGTCGAAGCTTCGATTCCGGTCATGGCAATGGCCCGCCAGCGTATCCGAGGAAGGGTCCGCCGGCGAGCATGGCGCAATCTTGCCGCGACGCTATGACGGCCCGCCAGCCCTTTCAGCTCGCCTGATCACTATCGTGAAGACGAGTAGCTGGTCGGCGTCAACGCATTCCTGGTCCGGGCCGCTCCCGCGAGACCGTCAAACGCTCCGACCTGGCAGGCTGCGCCTACGATCAATGACCCCTTGGAATAGATCATCTAGGCGACCGTCACGGCCGATCAATCCCGGCCACGACGATGTCCACCACCCGGTTGGCGAACTTGTCCGTCAGCGGCTGATGTCCGTGCAGCAGGCGGTGGTAAGCAGCGCCGAACACCAGGTCAAGCACGACCTCGTAGTCCGTCCGCGCCGATATCTCGCCCCGCTCCACGGCGCGATCCAGCATGATCTTGTGCTGGTCACGGAGCCGACCGACGACGCGCTCGCGCCAGGCCACCGCGAGCTCAGGATCTCGCTGCGCCTCGGCGATTAGGCCGGCCAGGATCGGGCCCGCGCTGGTACGCGTCACTGACCTGATCCACGCGCGAAGGGCAGCCAGCAGGTCGCCGCGCAGGCTGCCAGTGTCGGGCAGGGGCTGCTGACCCTGGAACTCCGTCAGGAACGCGTCGAGCGCCAGGGTCCCGCGGGAGGTCCACCGACGGTAGATCGTGGTCTTGCCGACGCCGGCTCTGGCCGCGACCTCCTCGATCGACATGCCGCCGAGCCCGCGCTCGGCCAGGAGCTCCGCGGCAGCCTGCAGTATCGCGCGGTCGGCCTGCTCGCTGCGCGGCCTGCCCCGCCGCGGCGCGGCCACGCCGACGGGAATACGGATGTCCGCCATGACGCTGAAGCCTACACCGAAAAATTGAAACGGTTCGTATCGTATCGCTGAAGGCGAGAGCGGACTGGGCCGCGATGGCTGCGTAAGTTGACGCCAGGGACCGCTCCGTGGCAAATATCAAATACGATACGTAGCGTATATATATTGGAACGAGGAGGCATGCAGCCGATGTCAGCCGGCGAGTCTGGGGTCGCTAGCGCGGGTGACGAGCCGGCGAACTCCAGCGCGGGCCGACGGCAGGGCCTGCGCCTCGCGCTTATCCTGCTGGCGGCCTTCATGGTCGTGCTCGACTTCAGCATCGTGAACGTGGCGCTGCCATCCATCGAGCGCGAGCTAGGCATGACCGCCGCCGCAGCGCAATGGGTGATCACTGGCTACGCGATCGCGTTTGCGGGCTTGCTCATCCTCGGTGGCCGCGCGGCCGACCTGCTCGGTCGCCGCCGCATGTTCATCATCGGCCTGCTGGCCTTCACGGCCGCCTCCCTATCAGGCGGCCTCGCTCATGATCCAGTGCTGCTCATCGCATCCCGGGTCGTCCAGGGCGCCGGAGCCGCCGTGGTCGCGCCGGCCGCGCTGTCGCTGATCACGACCAGCTTTGCCGACGGCCGGGCGCGGACCAGGGCGCTTGGCCTGTACGGGGCGACCGCGTCGATCGGCTTCGTCGCCGGTCAGGTCCTCGGCGGCGTGCTGGTGCAGTTCACCAGCTGGCGAGCGGTCTTCCTCGTCAACGTTCCGATCGGGCTCGCGGCGGCGGCCCTCGCTCCACGGCTGCTCGCAGACTCGCGCGGCCCGTCGGCCGGCCGCCGGCTGGACGCCAGGGGCGCGCTTCTCATCACCGTCGCGATGGCTGCGCTGGTCTACGCCGTCTCGCAGGCCGGCGTGTCGGGCTGGCGCTCCCCGGCGATCCTCGGCGCGCTGGCCCTGTGCGTCGCGAGCATCGGCGCCTTCGTCGTCGCCGAGCGGCACCACCCCGATCCGCTGCTGCCCGCCGCGATCATCAGGCGGCCGGAGCTGCGCACCGCCACCGTGCTGAACGTACTTCTTGGCCTGTGGAACGGCGGCGAGATGCTGATGCTCTCGCTGTACTTCCAGCAGGTCCTGAAGGATTCGCCGCTGATGACCGGCCTGGCCATAGCGCCCCAGGGAATCGTCGGCTTCATCGCCGGGGCATTCGGCGCCAGGATGGCGAGCCGGATCGGCGTCCGGCGCGTGCTGATCGTCACCGGCGCCACCGCCGCAGCCGGATTCGCCATCCTCACCCGGTTGCCAGCCACTGGCCACTACAGCCCGCTGCTAGCCGCGGTGATGCTGGTCGGCTTCGGTACGGCCGGCACCGCATTCGGCACCATGGTGATAGCGACCGCCGGGATCGCCGGCGGCGAGCAAGGCGTGGTGGGCGGCCTCATCAACACCAGCCGCCAGGTCGGCGCCGCGCTCGGCGCTGCCGCGCTGCCGGCCATCGGCGCGGCCGTTAGTCATGACCCGGTCGGTGCCACTGCCACCGGCACGAGGTACGCCATGTTCGCCGCGGCTGTCGCCGCGGCGGTCGCCGCGCTGATTGCCTGGCTCAGCAGCGCCGCCGCACCACCGCGGCATGCTACGGCCACGGCCTCCGGCAACCTCGACAGAAAGGATCGTCATGAAGTACACCGTGCTCGGACGCACGGGCCTGCAGGTATCCCGGATCGCGTTCGGTACCTGGCAGCTCGGCGGAGACTGGGGGCCTACCGACGAGGCGGCCGCCACGGCGGCCATCCGGCGGGCGGCCGACCAGGGCGTGACGCTGTTCGACACCGCCCAGGCCTACGGCTTCGGCGCCAGTGAGCGCATGCTGGGTACGGCGCTCACGGGTCTGGACCGTAGCTCGCTGGTGATCGCCACTAAGGGCGGCCTGCGGCCAGGCAAGCTAGGCGGCGGCAACCGCGACTCCAGCCCGGCCTGGATCCGCTCTGGCGTGGAAGCTAGCCTGCGCGCCCTGGGCACGGACTACATCGACATGTACCAGGTGCACTGGCCTGACCCGGCCGTTCCGTTCGCCGACACCGCGGGCGCGCTGGCGAAGCTCGTCGCCGACGGCAAGATCCGGCACGTCGGCGTCTCGAATTTCGACGCCGGCCAGATGGCAGAGTTCAGCGCCACCTTGCCGGTGGAAGCGCTGCAGCCGCCGTACCACCTGTTCCGCCGCGACACCGAGACCGCGGTGCTGCCGTACGCGGCAACGCACAATATTGGCGTCCTGGTGTACGGACCGCTCGCCCACGGGTTGCTGACGGGACACTTGTCCGCGGACACGAAGTTCCCGGCCGGCGACTGGCGCAGCCGGAGCGACATGTTCACCGGCGCAGCCTTCCAGCGCAATCTGAAGGCGGTCGCCGAGCTCGACAGGCTCGCGCATGACGAGCTTGGCGCGTCGGTCGACCAGCTCGCAACCGCGTGGACGCTGGCGAACCCGGCGGTCCACGTCGCCATCGTCGGCACCCGCCAGGCCGCGCACGTGGACGCCGCCATCGGCGCGGCTGACCTGGAGCTCGATCCGGGCACGCTCGCCGCTATCGACGGGATCGTGCGCTCGGCGCAGGACCCAGCGGGGCCTAGTGCCGACAGCGCCTGAGGAGACCACAGCCATGACGATCCGCAGTCGAGGCATCGGGTGGCTGGCGCGTGCCAGTGACAGCGGCGATCTGCAGCCGCTGGCACAAGCTGGCGCGCTCCAGCGTGGCGGACAATGACGTCAGTGCGGTCCGAAGCGGACTCGGCTGACCGCAGGTTGGTAGCCTGTGCCGCTATGGATCAGGTCTCGGGGCCGCTGGCAGGCCTGCTCGTCGCCGACTTCTCCCGTGTCCTGGCCGGGCCGTACTGCACGATGATCCTCGGCGACCTCGGCGCCGAGGTCATCAAGGTCGAGGGACCGGGCGGCGACGACACCCGCCACTGGATGCCGCCGGTACGCGACGGCATTTCCACGTACTACCTGTCCATCAACCGCAACAAGCGGTCGATCCAGCTGAATCTCCGCGACGAGGGCGACCGTGCCGCGGCGGCCGAGCTGGCCAGGCGCGCGGACATCATGGTCGAGAACTTCAAGCCAGGCGGCCTGCGGCAGTTCGGCCTGGACTATGCCAGCGTCCGGGCCGCGAACCCGGCCGTGATCTACGCGTCCATCACCGGCTTCGGCACCGGTGGCGGCGCGCACCTGCCCGGCTACGACCTGATCGTCGAGGCGATGTCCGGCCTCATGAGCCTCCAGGGTGACGCCGACGGCCAGCCGTACCGGGCGGGCATCGCCATCTTCGACGTGATGTCCGGTCTGCAGACGGCGATTGGCGTACTGGCGGCGCTCGATCATCGCCGCCGGACCGGCGAGGGCCAGCTGGTCGAGGTCAACCTCATGGCGGCCGCGCTCGCCGGCATGGTCAACCAGACCGGCGCCTTTGCGTCGGCAGGCGTCGTGCCGCACCGCATGGGCAATTCCCACCCGAGCCTGTTTCCCTATGAGCCGCTGCCCACAGGCGACGGCGACCTGGTTATCGCGGCCGGTAACGACGCCCAGTTCCGCAATCTGTGCGCGGTGCTCGGGGCTCCTGAGCTCGGCACTGACGAGCGGTTCGCGGCGAACTCAGGCCGCACGGCCAACCGTGATGAGCTTCGACCGCTGCTGATCGAGCGGCTGAAGACACGACCGGCCGGCGAGTGGTTCGACCGGCTCATCGCTGCCGGGGTCCCATGCGGGCCGATCAACACCGTGGCCGGGGGCGTCGAGTTCGCCCAGCAGATCGGCCTGGACCCGGTCGTGCGCTCCGGCCACGGCGAGTCGGCGGTGCCTGGCATCCGTAATCCGCTGACGTTTTCGGCCACCGCGCCGCGCTACGACCTGCCGCCGCCGTCGCTGGACGAGCATGGCAGCCAGCTCCGCGCCTGGCTCGCCGACACCGACGCCAGCGCCCCGCTGCCCCACGACTAGCGTCACCACGACTAGCGTCACCACGACTGGCGTCAGCACGACCGGCGTCACCACGACTGGCGTTGGCACGGCTAGCGCCAGCTAGCTGGCCGCCGCGGTGCGTTCCACCGCCGCGATCTTGCGCGCGAGCCAGTCAGCCTCGGAGGGCCGGACGTTGGGATCGGCCATCCGCAGCCGCGCGACCGGCGCGATGTGCGGAGCCGGGTCGTCGGTGGCGCCGAGCAGGAAGTGCCGGATAACCGCGGCGCGGACTGACGTGACGGCTGGGCGCACGAGCAACGGCAGGTCGTCGACTTCCGAGCTCGCCATGATGAGGTACGCCATCGCGACGTCTGCGCCAGGCGGCCCGGCCCTGACGTTGCTCCAGTCGATCACGACCGGGCCCCGGCTGGTCAGCATGACGTTGCCGGGGTGCAGGTCAAGATGCAGCACCCTGTCGCCCGGCCCGGCCACTTCGGGCCAGCCGGCCGGCGCCGTGATCTGATGCAGCCGGTTGTGCATGTCGGCGAGCGTGCGAGCATGCCGTCGCGCGCGCCACGGCCTGCGGCCGAGGTCGACGAGCATGTCGCGGCCGTCGAGGCGCTCCATCACCAGATCGGATCCGTCGGCATCGTAGACCTTCGGCACTGGAAAGCCGGCCTGGTGCAGGTGCCGCATCATCTCGGCCTCCGCCGCCACGCCGAACGGCCTCCGATAGCGGCGCAGCACGCGGTCGGCACCGATGGCGTAGACGTCCGCAGCGCGCCCGGCGCCGATGAGCGGGCCCGGCGGGTCACTAGGTGACATGGCAGCGAAGCTACTACAGAACCGGCACAATCCGGTGTGACTCGGCGAGCCGCACCCGTCAGGCTGGCGAGAAGGCAGCCCGGCCGGGCTATCAGCTAGCCAGCGCGGCGCTGAACGCCTCGTCGTCGTCGAACGGTCCGACGACCGCGAGCGCCATGGCCTGTCCGAGAACGGCACCCGCGATCTCCCGCACCTCGTCGTGCGTGACGGACTCGATCCGCGCCAGGATCTCCTCGACCGGCTCCAGCCGCGGGTAGACAAGCTCGGACTTGCCGAGCCTGCTCATCCGTGACGACGGGTCCTCGAGCCCGAGCACGATCGAGCCGCGCAGCTGGCCCTTACCGCGGTCGAGCTCCTCGTCGGTCAGCCCGGACTCGATCACCTTGGCGATCTCTTCCCGGCAGATGGCGAGAACTTCCTCGGTCTTGGCCGGCAGGCACCCGGCGTAGATGCCCCACTGACCGCTGTCCGCATTCTGCGAGCTGAAGCTGTACACCGAGTACGCGAGACCGCGCTTCTCCCTGACTTCCTGGAACAGGCGCGACGACATGCCGCCGCCGAGTGCCGCGTTGAGGACGCCGAGGGCGAACCGCCGCTCGTCGGTGCGAGCCAGCCCGGCACAGCCGAGCACCAGGTTGGCCTGCTCCACCGGCCTGGAGACGAGCCGGACGCCAGTACCGCTCGCGGCGCCAGCCGACGTGGCGCCGAGCCGCGCCGCCGCGGGCGAGACGGTGCCGGTCAGCACCGAGCCGAACGCGGCGGCCGTCAGCTCCACGACCTGATCGTGGTCCAGGCTGCCAGCCGCGGCGACCACCAGCCGGTCGGGGGTGTACCTGGAGAGGTAGTGCTCGGCGATCCGGTCCCTGCTGATGGAATTGATCGAGTCGACAGTGCCGAGGATCGGCCGGCCGAGCGGGGTGTCGCCGAAGACCTGGGCGGAGAACGCCTCATGCACAAGGTCGGACGGGTCGTCCTCGTTCATCGCGATCTCTTCGAGAATCACGCCGCGCTCGGCGTCCACGTCCTTCGGCTCGATCAGTGAGCTGGTGACCATGTCCGAGAGCACATCGATAGCTAGCGGCAGGTCCTGGTCGAGCACTCGCGCGTAGTAGCAGGTGTACTCCTTGGCGGTGAACGCGTTCAGCTCACCGCCGACCGCGTCCAGCTCGGCCGAGATGTCCAGGGCGCTGCGCCGGCTGGTGCCCTTGAACAGCAGGTGCTCGAGGTAGTGCGTGGCGCCGGCGTGCTCACGATCCTCATCGCGAGAGCCGACCCCGGCCCAGATCCCGAACGCGGCCGACCGGACGGCTGGCAGCGACTCGGTGACCACCCGCAGGCCGCCCGGCAGGACGGTGCGCAGAACGCTCCCGTCACCGCCGGCCAGCCGCTCGGTACCAGCCGTCATGTGGGTGCTCCCGTCCGTCAGGAGTTCCCCGACGCGGAGCCGTTGGAACTGGAGCCGCCCGAGCCACCGGGACCGCCGCGGCTGCGCTGACGGCTGCGGTGGTGGTCACCGCCGCGGTCCCCGCCACGGTGCCGGTCGCCGCCACGATCGTCACGATCACGGGAACGGGGCTCGTCATGACCGCCCAGGTCCTCACCCGCCGCCTCGCGCTCTACTACTTCGACCGGGACCAGCGACAGCTTGCCGCGGTCGTCGACCTCGCGGATCTCGACCTGGATCTTCTCGCCCACCTTGACCACGTCGTCGACGTTGTCGATCCGCTGGCCGCCGTGCAGCTTGCGAATCTGCGTGATGTGCAGCAGGCCGTCCCGGCCCGGCAGCAGCGAGATGAACGCGCCGAACGTGGTCGTCTTCACCACGGTGCCGAGGAAGCGCTCCCCCACTTCGGGGATGTGCGGGTTGGCGATCGCGTTGATCGTGGCCCTGGCCGCTTCCGCCGACGCGCCATCCGTCGCGCCGATGTAGATGGTGCCGTCGTCCTCGATCGTGATGTCGGCGCCGGTCTCCTCCTGGATCGAGTTGATCATCTTGCCCTTCGGGCCGATGACCTCGCCGATCTTGTCGACCGGGACCCTGATCGTGATGATCCGAGGCGCGAAGACGCTCATCTCGCCTGGGGCGTCGATGGCCTCGCGCATCACGTCCAGGATCGTCAGCCGCGCGCCGCGGGCCTGGCGCAGCGCGGCGCCGAGTACCGAGGCGGGAATGCCGTCGAGCTTGGTGTCGAGCTGGAGCGCGGTAATGACGTCCTTGGTGCCAGCGACCTTGAAGTCCATGTCGCCGAACGCGTCCTCGGCGCCGAGGATGTCGGTCAGCGTCACATACTCGCCGCCCTCGTAGATGAGGCCCATCGCGATGCCCGCGACCATGTCCTTCAGCGGCACGCCCGCGTCCAGCAGCGACATCGTCGACGCGCAGACCGAGCCCATCGACGTCGAGCCGTTGGACCCGATCGCCTCAGACACCTGGCGGATCGCGTACGGGAACTCCTCGCGCGTTGGCAGCACCGGCACCAGGGCCCGCTCGGCGAGCGCGCCGTGGCCGATCTCCCGGCGCTTGGGCGAGCCCACCCGGCCGGTCTCCCCGGTCGAGTACGGCGGCATGTTGTAGTTGTGCATGTACCGCTTGGTGCGCTCGGGGTTCAGCGTGTCGATCATCTGCTCCATCCGGAGCATGTTCAGCGTCGTGACTCCGAGGATCTGGGTCTCGCCGCGCTCGAACAGGGCCGAGCCATGCACCCGCGGTACGACGCCGGCTTCGGCCGACAGCTGCCGGATGTCGGCCAGCCCGCGGCCGTCGATGCGCAGCCCGTCCCGGATGATCCGCTGGCGGACCAGCTTCTTGTTCAGCGCGCGGAAGGCCTCGCTGATCTCCTTCTCCCGGCCCTCGAACTGGGCGGCCAGCTTCTCGGTCGCCAGCGCCTTGATCCGGTCGGTCTCGGTGGTGCGCTCGCTCTTGCCCGCGATGGTGAGCGCGTGCGCCAGATCCGCGCCGACCTCGGCCTCCAGTGCCGCCAGCACGTCATCGCCGTAGTCGGCGAACACCGGGAACTCGGTGGTCTCCTTGGCCGCGTGCCTGGCGATCTCCAGCTGGCCCTCGCAGAGCGCCTTGATGAACGGCTTAGCCGCCTCCAGGCCGGCCGCGACCGTCTCCTCCGTCGGCGCTACAGCACCGGAGCCGGAGTCGGCGATCAGCCGCAGCGTGCTCGGCGTGGACTCGGCCTCGACCATCATGATCGCGACGTCGCCATCCTCGAGCAGGCGGCCCGCCACCACCATGTCGAAGGTGGCGTCAGCGAGCTCGGTGTGCGTCGGGAAGCCGACCCACTGGCCCTTGATCAGTGCGACGCGGACGCCGCCGATGGGGCCGGAGAACGGCAGCCCGGCCAGCTGGGTCGACATCGACGCGGCGTTGATCGCGACGACGTCGTACAGGTGATCGGGATTCAGGGACAGGATCGTCTCGACGACCTGGACTTCGTTGCGCAGACCCTTGACGAACGACGGCCGCAGTGGCCGGTCGATCAGGCGGCAGGTCAGGATCGCGTCCTCGGACGGCCTGCCCTCACGGCGGAAGAAGGAGCCGGGGATCCGGCCCGCCGCGTACATCCGCTCCTCGACGTCGACGGTGAGCGGGAAAAAGTCGTAGCCTTCCCGCGGGCTCTTGCCCGCGGTCGTAGTTGACAGCAACATGGTCTCGTCGTCGAGATAGACGACGGCCGAGCCGCCCGCTAGCTTGGCGAGCCTGCCGGTCTCGAACCGGATCCTGCGCACGCCGAATTCGCCGTTGTCAATGCTGACCTCGGCGGTGTAGACACCCTCCACGGGTGACCTCCTTGACTGAGGTCCCGCGCCTGTCCGCCGCAGTTTCGGAGCGCCATGGCCGGCCGGCTGAGTACGCCACCACCTAAACCGGGGGCGTCAGCCGCGATGCCGGGGTCGGCTGCCGGCCGGTCTTCGATCGAAGCCCTCGGCCCTGACCGTCCGCCAGCCTGGCGGACGTCATGACCCGAGAACCACTACCGAGGACCGGCCCGATGGGCGCTGTCGGCGCTCCTGGCCGGAGCCGCGGGACGTTGTACGTCAGTGTTTTCTAACGTCTGTTATCTAGTTGTAGTTGTGGCTGACCTGGTGTGGCAGCGCTACCTGCGCAGGCCGAGCCTCTCGATCAGTGCCCGGTACCTGCTGATGTCGGTGCGGGCCAGGTACTGCAGGAGGCGCCTGCGGCGGCCCACGAGCAGCAGCAGCCCGCGACGGCTGTGGTGATCGTGCTTGTGCACCTTCAGGTGCTCGGTCAGGTCGGCGATCCGCCGAGTCAGCAGCGCGACCTGGACTTCCGGCGAACCGGTGTCACCCTCACTAGTCGCGTGCCCGGCGATGATCTCGTTCTTCACCGTGGTGTTGAGCGGCACGTTGCTCCCTCTTGACTTGCTGTCGAATTTTCCACATACGCCCAGGCCAGGACTCAGGAGAGTCTCACCAGAGCGGCAGGGTGAGCATCGCCAATGCGGGCGACGTCCCCCCACGCGGCCAGCCGCCTGAGGGCGCAGCTGACCAGGCCAGATGATCCGGCCGATGCTTAACGGTACCACGCGGTGGTCGCGGTACAGCACATCGGGCGACCGGCCGGGCCGCGGCGGGTTAGGCGAACATCGTGTCCAGGGCGGCGCTGTCCTCGGCGAACACCCAGAACTCGGTCGCCTTGCCGTCAGTCACGTGCCAGATGTTGACCTCGCGAACGGCTATGGGCTGCCCGTCGCGCTCGGCGTGCGCGGTTACCAGCACGACGCCATGGGTGTCATTGGCCAGCACGTCGTGGACGTCGAGCCGCAGCGTGCCGCCGGTCACCTCAAGCAGCTTGCCGAACATGCCCATGATGGCCTGGTGCCCGCTGTAGTCGCCGGTGAGCTGGTTGGACCCGCCGTTATGCCACACCATGTCGTCGGCGAAGAGGCTGAACACCGTGTCCAGGTCGCCCGTGCTGAACGCCTCGTATCCGCGTCGCAGCAAGTCCTCGTTTGGGTGCGCCATTGTCGTCACCTCCGGGTAAGCGGCCCGGCCGGGTGTCGGGCATCGTCGCCGTAAGCCCAAGGTAACGCAATGTAGCGGCGCTGCGGGGGGCGGACTCGGGGCTAGCCCGCCGTCAGCAGCCGCCTGGCGTCATCGACGTCGACGTGCATCTGCGTGACCAGCTCGGCCGCCGAGCCGAACTTCAGTGTGGGCCGCAGCCGGGAGGCAAAGTCGACAGCCATGTGCGCGCCGTAGAGATCCAGGTCGTCGCGGTCGAGCGCGTACGCCTCCACGGACCGCACCCGTCCGTCGAACGTCGGGTTCATGCCCACCGAGATGGCGGCCGGCCACCGCTCCAGCTCCGACCCGTCGGTATCCAGCCGCGCGAGCCAGCCCGCGTAGACCCCGTCCGCCGGGATCGCTGTGTGCGGAAGCGTCTCCAGGTTGGCGGTGGGGAATCCCAGGGCCCGCCCCCGCTGGTGTCCGCGGACGACGACGCCTTCCACGCGGTGCAGCCGGCCGAGGTCGTGGGCGGCACTGACCACGTTTCCCGCGGCCAGCATGGCGCGGATGCCCGTCGAGGAGACGGTGACGCCGTTCTCGGTCAGCAGGGGCACGCCATCGGCAGCGAAGTCGTACTTCTCCCCCAACTCGGCGAGCAGCGCGACGTCGCCAGCCGCCTTGTGGCCGAAGCGGAAGTTCTCCCCGACCACGACACGGGCGGCGTGCAGCCGGTCGACCAGCACCGCCCGGACGAACTCGTCCGGGCCGAGCTGGGAGAACTCCAGCGTGAACGGGATCACGCACACCGCGTCCACGCCAAGCCCGGCGAGCAGCTCCGACCGGCGGCGGGCTGTGCACAACAGCGGCGGATGCGTGCCCGGCCTCACCACCTCGTCGGGGTGCGGGTCGAAAGTGACGACAACCACGGGCAGTCCCAGCTCAGCGGCAGACTCGGCAGCCTGGGCCACGATCCGCTGATGGCCGCGGTGCACGCCGTCGAACTCGCCGATGGTGACGACCGAGCGGCCCCAGTCGTCGGGGACGTCGAGCGGGCCCGCCCAGCGCTGCATGACAACAGCCTGCCACGGCAAGGCCTGCGCGGGCACGTCAGGACCCGCCGGCCGGGCCAGCGGCCAGCTCGGTAGCGAAGACGGCCAGCGATCGCGCCCGGCCATCGGAGTCGGTGAGAAGCGCGACCAGCGAGCCATCCGGGGCGAACGCCGCCACCGGCCCGTCCCCGACGCCCGTGGCGTCGAGCTTGGCCCCGTATCCGAGCGCCCGGGCTTGCGCCTCGGTCAGGTCCCGGCGCGGGAACGCGGCCGCAGCTGCCGCCGCGAGCGGGATCACCTCGAGGTCGCCGGCCTCGCCGGCGGCCCGCGCTTGCTCAGCATTTCGGGTTAGCTGGTCAACCGTGCTTGCCTGGCTGGCCAGGTATGGCCCGACGCGCGTGCGCCGCAGCGCGGTCAGGTGCCCGCCGACGCCGAGCGAAGCACCCAGGTCGCGCGCCAGCGCCCGGATGTAGGTGCCGCTGGAGCAGGTCACGCGCACGTCGGCGTCCAGCAAGTCGCCGGCCGGCCGGACCGCGTCTACGGCGAACTCCCGCACCGTCACGGTCCGCGCGGCAAGCTCCGGCGTCTCGCCTGCCCGGGACAGCTTGTACGCCCGCTGCCCGCCGACCTTGACGGCGCTGATCCCCGGCGGGACCTGACTGATCTGGCCGGTCAGGGCTGCGACGGCGCGCAGCAGCTCAGCTTCGCCGATATTCAGGACGGGAACGTGGCCGCTGACCTCGCCCTCCGCGTCGTCCGTCGTGGTCGTCTGGCCGAGCCGGATCGTTGCTGTGTACTCCTTCTCGGTCAGCGCGAGGTAGCCAAGCAGCCGCGTCGCCTTCTCCACGCCGATCACCAGCACGCCGGTGGCCATCGGGTCGAGCGTGCCCGCATGGCCGACGCGCTTCGTCCCAGCGAGCCTGCGGATCTTCGCCACCACGTCGTGGGACGTCCAGCCGGCCGGCTTGTCGACGATGATGAGCCCGCTGTTCGCTGTCATTTCTGCCGGTCCAAGAGCCTCCGGACGGCGGCGATGACCGCACCCGCGCCGCCGGAATTAGAGAAACCGGCGGCTCGGGCGTGGCCACCCCCGCCTAGCTCAGTAGCGATTGCGCCAACGTCAACCACCGACTTTGATCTCAGCGACACCTGCCAGATGCCCGCGTCATCCTCTTTCAGGACTACCGCCACCTCGGCCTCGTCGGTGCGCCTTATTTCGTCGATGACGGACTCGGCCGAGTCGAGCGGCAGAGCTGCAGCCGCGCGGTCGGATCTTGTCACTGTCGTCCAGACCAGGCCTAGGCCGTCAGCTGTATGGCGTTCGAGCGTGGCTCGGTCGAGCGCGGCGGCGAGCAGGCCGAGGTAGCTGAAGGGGGCGCGGTCGTAGAGTTCGCGGGAAACGACGCCGGGGTCAATGCCGGTCGCCAGCAGCCGGGCGGCTAGCTCGTGTACCTGCGGCGTCGTAGCGGAGAACTTGAACGATCCGGTGTCAGTGGACAGGCCCGCGTACAGGCCGAGTGCGATCTGGGGGGTGAGCGGGACGGACAGGCGGTCGATCAGCTGGGCGGCGACCACGGCGGTTGCCGCGGCCGCGGGGTCCACCAGGTTGATCGACCCGAAGCCGGGGTTGGACGCGTGATGGTCGAGCACGATGAGCTCACCAGCCGACTGCGCCGGGCCGGTCAGCGCCCCCAGCCGGTCGATGCTGGCAGCGTCGAATGACAGCATGACCTCCGGCCGGGCCGGATAGTCGTCCGGCGGGGTCAGCAGCTCGATGCCGGGCAGGAACCGCAAGATCGCCGGCACCGCGAACGGGTTGTCCCCGAACGACGCGACGACGGCTGGTGCGCTGCCGGGACGACCGCACAGCGCGTGCAGGACAGCGAGCATCGATCCCAGCGCATCCGCGTCCGGCCGGACGTGGCAGGCGAGGCAGACTCGGCTCGCACCGTCGATGACCTTGACGGCGCGCGACCAGGCCGAGTCACTGCTCGTCGTCATCGAGGTCGTCGTCATCGAGGTCGTCGTTGCCAAGGTCGTCGTCGTCCTCGGTGGCGTCATTGTCCTCGTCCTCGGTGTCCTCCTCATCCGACGTCCGGTACGGATCCGGGTCGCCGGCCGGCACCGCGTCCGCGCGAACTGCTGCCACCCTGGCGTCGGCGGCCCTCGCCTTGGCCACCAGGTCCTCGATGGTCCGCGCGGTATCGGGGATGGTGTCCTGGCTGAAGCTGATCGACGGGGTGTGCTTGAGGCCGGTCTGCCTGCCCACCTCGGACCTGATCAGGCCGGTCGCGCTGGCCAGCGCCGCCCTGGTCCCGGCCACCTCGTCGGCTGAGCCGTAGACCGTGTAGAACACCGTTGCCTCGCGCAGGTCGCCGGTGACTCTGGCCTCGGTCACTGTCACGAAGCCGAGCCGCGGGTCCTTGATCCGCCGCTCCAGCATCTCCGCGACGATCTGGGCGATCCGGTCGCCGAGCTTGCGAGCCCGGGCCTGGTTCATCGGCCTACTCACCTTCTGGCGTCAGCAGCTGCTGCCTTGCGGTCAGCAACTCGATCTCCGGGCGCCCCGCGACGAAGCGCTCGCACGCATCCAGCACTTCCCCGGCGTGCGCCGCGGTCGAGCTGACCACGGCGACGCCAATCTCGGCCCGCCGGTGCAGGTCCAGGTGACCTGTCTCGCCGACGGCGACTCCGGGGAACCGGCGGTGCACGTCCGCGATGAGCGGCCTGACCACCGAACGCTTCTGCTTCAGCGACCTGATGTCGCCGAGCAGGACGTCCAGGGTCAGGGCCCCGACGTACACGCCAGCCCCGGTGCCGGCCGCGGACCGGTTAGGTCCGCGGCTTCTCCCGCATCTCGAACGTCTCGATCACGTCACCGATCTTGATGTCGCTGTAACCGAGGCCGATACCGCACTCGAAGCCCTCCCGGACCTCGGTCGCATCTTCCTTGAACCGGCGCAGCGAATCGACGTTGAGGTTGTCCGAGACGACGACGCCGTCGCGGACGAGGCGGGCCTTGCTGTTGCGGGTGATCGTGCCAGACCGGACGATGCAGCCAGCGACGTTGCCGATCCGCGGCACCCGGAAGATCTCGCGAACCTCCGCCGTGCCGAGCTGGGCCTCCTCGAAGATCGGCTTGAGCATGCCCTTGAGCGCGGCCTCGACTTCCTCGATCGCCTGGTAGATGACCGAGTAGTAGCGGATGTCCACGCCTTCGCGCTGGGCCAGCTCGCCGGCCCGGCCAGCAGGCCGGACGTTGAAGCCGATGATCACGGCCTCGGAGGCGATGGCCAGGTTGACGTCGTCCTGCGTGATGGCGCCGACGCCGCGGCCGATGACGCGCAGCTGCACTTCCTCGCCGACATCCAGCTGGAGCAGCGCGTCTTCCAGCGCTTCCACCGAGCCGGATACGTCGCCCTTGATGATGAGCAGCAGTTCCTCGCGCTCGCCGGACTTCAGGGCGGACTCGAGATCCTCCAGCGTGACCCGCGGCCGCCGCTGAGCGAACATGGCGCTGCGCTCCCTGGCCTCGCGCCGCTCGGCGATCTGCCGCGCCACCCGGTCGTCGTCGACGACGAGGAAGCTGTCGCCAGCGCCTGGCACCGCGGTCAGGCCGAGCACCTGGACGGGACGGGACGGCGGCGCGTCCGGCACCTGATCCCCGTTCTCGTCCAGCATGGCCCGGACCCGGCCGAACGCCTCGCCGCAGACGATCGAGTCGCCGACCTTGAGAGTGCCGCGCTGGACGAGGACCGTGGCGACCGGGCCGCGGCCCTTGTCGAGGTGCGCCTCGATGGCGACGCCCTGGGCCTGCTGGTGCGGGTTCGCCCGCAGGTCAAGCTCGGCGTCGGCAGTGAGGATGACCGCTTCGAGCAGCGCCTCGATGCCGGTGCCGTTCCTGGCCGACACGTCGACGAACAGTGACTGGCCGCCGAACTCCTCGGCCACCAGGCCGTACTCGGTCAGCTGAGCCCGGACCCGCTGCGGGTCTGCGCCCTCCTTGTCGACCTTGTTGACCGCCACGACGATCGGCACGCCGGCCGCCTGGGCGTGGTTCAGCGCCTCGGTGGTCTGCGGCTTCACGCCGTCGTCAGCCGCCACGACCAGGATCACCAGGTCGGTGGTCTCGGCGCCACGGGCACGCATGGCGGTGAACGCCTCGTGGCCAGGAGTGTCGATGAAAGTAATCTTGCGCTCGTTGCCGTCCACCACGGTGTCGACCTGGTAGGCGCCGATGTGCTGGGTAATGCCGCCAGCCTCGTGCGCAACCAGGTTGGTGTGCCGGATGGCGTCCAGCAGCTTGGTCTTGCCGTGGTCGACGTGACCCATCACGGTCACGACCGGCGGCCGCGCCACCAGGTCAGCGTCCTCGCCCTCGTCCTCACCGAACTCGATGTCGAACGACTCGAGCAGCTCCCGGTCCTCTTCCTCCGGCGAGACCACCTGCACGTTGTAGCTGAGCTCGGCACCTAGCAGCTGGAGCGTCTCGTCGTTGACCGACTGAGTAGCGGTGACCATCTCGCCGAGGGTGAACAGCACCTGGACGAGTGACGCCGGGTTGACGCCGATCTTGTCTGCGAAGTCGCTCAGCGAGGCACCGCGGGACAGCCTGATGACCTGACCGTTGCCGCGCGGGATCGACACGCCGCCGATCGACGGCGCCTGCATGTTGTCGAACTCTTGACGCCGCTGCTTCTTCGACTTGCGGCCGCGCGACGGTCGGCCACCTGGCCGGCCGAATGCGCCTGCGGTGCCGCTGCGACCACGACCACCTGGACCTGGCCGCGCCGGGGCCATGCCGGGCCGAGCGCCACCAGCGCCGCCGGCGCCGCCACCGCGCGGACCGCCCGGTCCGCCGCCGGGGCCACCACGTCCGCCGCCAGGCCGCGGGCCAGCGCCCGGACCAGCCGACCCGCCGTACCCGCCACCGCGCGGGCCGCCGGCTCCGCCGCCAGGACCGCCCTGACCGAAGCCGCGCCCGCCGACCGGACGCGGCGGCATGCTGCTGGGACTCGGGCGTGGTCCGCCAGGCCGCGGGCCGCCTGGCCGCGCGGCGTCACCGGGGCCACCGGGGCCTGGGCGGCCGGCCGGCCGCGGGCCAGCCGGACGCGGGCCGCCAGGCGCGCTGCTGGGACTGCCGGGCGCAGCACCCGGGGCTGCCGGAGTGCCGGGCTGCGGCGCACGCGGCGCCGCCCCCATGCCGGTGGCAGTGGAGCTGAATGGGTTGTTACCAGGACGCGGCCCAGGTCGGGGCGAGTGGCGCTGACCGGGCGACGGCGGCGCAGCAGGGCGCGGTCCCGCGGCAGTCGGCCGCGGCCCGGCAGGACGCGCCGCGGCGCCCGGCTCTGCCGCACTCGGTCGGGCGGTACCCGGCTCCGCGGTGCCAGGCCCGGCGGCAGCCGGACCGGTGGCCGGCGCGGGCCGGGACTCGGTCGGCGGTACCTGCGGGCCGACGCTCTGATCCTGCGGGAACGGCACCGTGATGGCCGGACCCTGCCGCTGTGCGGCTGGTGCCTCCGGCGACGTCAGTTGCTCGATTGTTGCTGGCCTGCTCGCCTCGGCCGGCTCCGCAGTCGCCTCGGTGGGCGTAGCGGCCCGGCCGTTGGCGCCACTGGCAGCGCGCCTGGCGGCCGGCGCCTTCGCGCCCGCCCCATCGCCGTTCGCTGCCTTGGCCACCTGGCCTGCAAATTCATCTTTGAGCCTGCGGACTACCGGCGCCTCAATTGTCGAGGACGCCGACCTGACAAACTCACCCATCTGCTGGAGCTTGGCCATTACGGCCTTGCTCTCTACGCCGAACTCCTTAGCGAGTTCGTAAACCCGGACCTTCGCCACTGCGCTCCCTCTACTCGGCCCGGAAGTACCGGGCCTGTCAGCCAGCCGGGGCAGCGCGTGCTCCGTCCGGCGTCAGCTTGTGCTGTTCATCGCCGCATGCTCATCGGGCGCTCATTGCAAGTCAGCCTTCTCTCGTCCGGTGCCTCCGGCTGTCGGCACCGCCAACACGCGTGCCCAGCTACCCGGCTACTCGCCGGACAGGTACTCCGCGACTTGCCCGGACGGCAATGCCGCCGACAGGCGAAGAGCCCGCGGAAACGCCTTGCGGCGCTGGGCTTGTTCCAAGCATGCCAGGCTCGGGTGCAAGTACGCACCTCGGCCAGGCAGTCGCATGGCGATATCGGGAACTATCTCATCTCCCGCGACCACCACGCGAACCAATTCGGCCTTCGCCGCTCGCTTCCTGCACCCGATGCAGGTTCGGACCGCTTCGGCTTGCCTGCTGTCCAGCTTACAGGGCCTTCGCGCTAGCGCCACCGGCCGACGTGCCCCCATCTTCGGCCAGCGCACCACTTGCCTCGGCCAGCTCGGCGTCCGCAGGTCCGGTGGTCACCGCGGTGGCATCGGGCGCGACTGAGGTAGCCGCCGGCCCGGACTCGCCAGTGTCCGGCCTGATGTCGATCCGCCAGCCGGTGAGGCGGGCCGCAAGCCGGGCATTCTGCCCTTCCTTGCCGATCGCGAGCGACAGCTGGTAGTCCGGCACGATGACCTGGGCCACGCGTGCCTGCAGGTCCACCACATGCACCCTGGACACCCTGGCCGGGGATAGCGCGTGCGCCACGAACTCGGCCGGATCTGCCGAGTAGTCGACGATGTCGATCTTCTCGCCGTGCAGCTCCGTCATGACGTTCCGGACGCGGCTTCCCATCGGGCCGATGCACGCGCCCTTGGCGTTAACGCCCTGCTGGTGGGAGATCACCGCAATCTTGCTCCGATGGCCGGCCTCGCGGGCGATGGCGGCGATCTCTACCGCGCCCGAAGCGATCTCCGGCACTTCCATCGCGAACAGCTTCTTGACGAGGTTCGGGTGCGTCCTGGACAGCGTCACCGACGGGCCGCGGTAGCCCTTGCGGACATGCAGGACGTAGCAGCGCAGCCGCTCGCCGTGTACGTAGCGCTCGCCCGGCACCTGCTCGGTTGGCGGCAGTATCGCCTCGAGCTTGCCGAGGTCGACCAGGACGGCACGCGGGTCCCGGCCCTGCTGGATTACCCCGGCCACCACATCGCCTTCACGGCCGGCGTACTCGCCGAAGGTGAGCTCGTCCTCGGCATCGCGCAGCCGCTGGAGAATCACCTGGCGCGCCGTCGTGGCCGCGATCCTGCCAAAACCCTCAGGGGTGTCGTCGTATTCCCGGCCCGGCTCCCCGTCGGCTCCGGCCTCGCGAGCCCGGACGGTCACATGACCGGTGCTGCGGTTTACCTCGACGCGCGCAAACGCAGCCGCGCCGTCGGTCTTGTGATACGCGACTAGCAGCGCATCCTCGATGGCCTTGATCGCCAGGTCGAGCGAGATGTCCTTCTCCGCCTCCAGGCTCTTCAGGACGCTCAGGTCAATGTCCACCTAATCCTCCTCGACCACTTCATCATCGCTCGGCTCGTCGTCGTCGAGGTCGTCGTTTCCCAGATCGTCGAAATGGCCGAACTCGACCTGGACACGGCCAGGGCCAAGCTCGGCGTAACCTGAACTCGCGAGCGACCCCGTCGTGCTCCAGGGTCACGCCAGCGTCCGTCGAGCCGGTGACACGGCCCTCCGCTGTGGCGGCCCCGTTCCCGTTCTGATCGGTAGCGTCGCCAGCCGTCAGCGGCGCGACAACCAGCCGCCCGACCGCGCGGCGCCAGTGGCGAGGCAGGGTCAGCGGCCGGTCGACGCCAGGCGACGACACCTCGAGGGTGTACGGCAGCTCGCCCATTTCGGCGGCCGCGTCGAGCTTCAGCGACAGCTCGCGGCTAGCCAGCGCAATGTCGTCGAGGCTGACCCCGCCGTCGGCGTCGATGACTACGCGGAGTATCCGGCGCCGGCCAGCGGCGGTGACCCGGATCCCCTCCAGGTCCATGTCCAGGGCGTGCACGACCGGTTCCAGCAGCCGCGTCAGCCGGTCGGCGTCAGGCAGGGGGCCGTACTGGGCAGTCCGCGGCTCAGCGCCCCGGCTGCCAGCCTTGGCCTGGCCGCCTCTTCCCTGGCCGGGTTTAGCCTGACCCGGGCCGCCGCGCCTGGCCTGGGCAGACCTAGCCTGCGGGTGCGAACCGCGACGGGAGCCACCGTGCATGACGACCTCCTCGCCCGCGACCTGTGCTGTTGTCCGCGCTGTGCCTGTGCATCGCGCTGTCATCTAGCCTATCTGGGATGCGGGCCCGTAGTTCGGGGCCTGGCCGTTCGGGCCTGCATGAGATGCTGACGCCGCAGTGGCGACAGTGAATTCGCGAGGCGGAAGTGCTGGAGGATTTGAACAGTGTGGACAGGGGCGACGCCGGCCGATGAGGCGCGCGGTGCTGTCACCCGGCGAGGGCTCCTCGCGGCGTCGGCCGCGCTGCCGCTGCTGCTTACAGCCTGTAAGGGCGTTCAGGCCCTCGGCACGCCTCCGCCGCCCGCGGCCGACATCGTGGCACTGCGCACCGCGATCTCGGCCGAGGAAACGATGGTGGCGAGATACGCGGCGCTCCAGGCCCGGCTGCGGACACAGTTTCCGCCCAGAGCTGCGCCACAGGATGTCGCCGTGGGTGCGGCCGTCTCGGCGATCCGGTTCGAGCACGCCGCGCACCTGGCGCAGCTGAAGTCCAGGCTGGTCCAGCCGGCCGGGAGCGCGCCCTCGCCGAGCCCGTCGCCGACTGTGCACGTCACCGGCACCGTCGCGGTCGAGCTCACGGCGCTGGAGCAGGCCGAGCAGGCCGCGTCTGACCGGCTGATCGGACAGCTTGGGGGGCTGCCCGCGTCGCTGGCCCAGCTGTTCGCGAGCATCGCGGCGTCCGAAGCCACCCACGTCCCGTTCCTCCAGGCGGCTGGGCGGGGCCAATGAGGACTGCGGGCGGGCCGGTCATCGCGGCGCTCCAGGGCGCGCTGGCGGCTGAGCAGGCAGCTAGCTACGGATACGGGATCGTCGGCGCACACCTGCGGCAGCGATCAGTGATGCAGGCTGACGCGACTGATGACTGGGTCGCGCACCTGCGGGCCAGCGACCAGCTCGCAAAGCTGATCAGCGCGCGTGGCGGTACGCCCACTCCGGCCGCGGTCGTGTACCAGCTGCCGTTCCAGGTCAGCACCCCCGCGCAGGCCACGGAGCTCGCAGCCACGCTGGAGGACCGCGTGGCCCAGGCCTACCTGGACGTGGTCGCGCTGCCTGAGAAAGGGCTTCGCGGCTTCGGGGCTGAGCAAGTCAGAGCGGCGGCGCTTCGCGCCGAAGCCTGGCGCGGGTCGACGCAGGCGTTCCCGGGCCTGCCGCCCGCCAGCCTGCGACGCTAGCGCCGGTCGCGCGGCCTGTCGGGGTGCGAAACTGAATAAACCGGGTCAAAGCAAACGAGAGTTTGTGCGCCCTGGTGTCATCAGGCCGCGAGCACGCGCCGGATCATCGCGGCGGCGCCCTCGAGGTCCTCGCTGGCCGCGATCCTCTCGGCCCACGACCACCAGAACCACCACAGCCCGTCCTGGCCGCGGCCGGCGTAGACGTCCTCGGCGAGTGCAGCGGCCGCCGGGTTCACGACGTGCAGGCTCGGCACCCTGCCCGGCGGCGTCATCAGCCTGGCCCGCAGGCCATAGTCCGCCAGCACTTCGGCGAGGCGCTCGAGCCTGGCCAGATTCGTCTGCCAGGTCTGGCTCGCGGCGGATATCGATACGCCCGCGAGAGCTGACTGCTCGGCCGCCGTCGTCACGAGGTCACTCCTGGTAGCCGTCGCACAGCATAGGGTAATGACACAGGTCCAGAATGCATCGCGGAAAGGCGTTGTGCAACATGCAAAGCAAAACTCGCGTGGCTGGTTAACGAACTCCTTATCCTGGAATGCGAGCAGCCGAGTGGACGGGAACGGATGTCGCCGCCACACTGTGTTGCACCCCCAGGTAAATGACCAGTCAAACAGACAGCCGTGGGAGGTGACCTGGTGACAAGCGCGCAGAGCCCGACAGTCCGGCGGCGCAGGCTTGCGCTGGAGCTGAGGCGCCTTCGCGAGGCAGCGAAGCTGACTTGCGAGGAAGTGGCCGAGAAGCTCGAGTGCTCCGCGTCCAAGATCAGCCGGGTTGAGACCGGCCGGGTTTCGGTGTCACCACGGGACGTCCGCGACATGCTCGAGATCTACAGCGTGCCCGAGAGCCAGCGCGACAGCCTCGTCCAGCTCGCCAGGGAATCGCGGCAGAAGGGCTGGTGGCACGCCTACGGCGACAGCGTCCTGCCGCATTTCGGCACCTATCTGGGCCTGGAGAGCGCGGCCTCGGAGATCAGGATCTACGAAGTCAACTTGATCCCCGGCCTGCTCCAGACCGAGGAATACGCGCGCGCCGTCATCTCGGCGGGAATGGTCGACAAGCCGCGTATGGACATCGAGCGGAGCGTGGCGCTGCGGATGGAGCGCCAGCACGTCACCCGGACCAATATGCCGAAGGTATGGGCCGTGCTTGACGAGGCAGCGCTGCGCCGTGAGGTCGGCGGTCCCGAGGTGATGCGCATCCAGCTGGAATACCTGCGCGAGCTCGGCAGCACACGGAACGTGTCGCTCCAGGTCATCCCGTTCGGCGGCGGCGCGCACCCGGCGATGGGACGCCCGTTCGTGATCCTCGCGTTCGGTGAAGAGCTCGACCCGGACGTGGTGTACCTGGAGGACCTGACGAGCGCCCTGTGGGTCGAGAACGTCGTCGAGGTCGACAGGTACAACGTCTTCTTCAACCATCTGCGCGCGACCGCGCTGTCGTTCGACAGTTCAGCAGCGCTGATGACCGCGGTGCTGAAGCAGATGTAGCCCGCAGTTACCGCAGGGCTGGCGGCAGCGGCTGCGCATGCAGCACGGTCAGCCGGGAGACTGCCCTGGTCAAAGCCACGTAGAGGCGGTGCAGGCCGCGCCGTTCCGCCGCCGCGATCTGCGCGGGCTCGTAGACGATGACCTGGTCGAACTCAAGTCCCTTGGCCAGCGTGACCGGCACCAGGTTGATGACCTCGCCGGTAGCGGCGCCCTCGAGAACAGCGTGCGGCACGCCAGCAGCGGTGAGCACGGACGCCAGGGCCGGAATCTGGTCATCGGCCGCGATGACGGCGGCCGAGCCGGCCTGGTCGAGCGCGTCGGAGCACGCGGTCGCGAGCGCGTCGTTCAGCTCATCTTCGCCAAGGTGCTTGACCAGGAGCGAGCCGGGATCCTGGCGCACCGAGGACGCCGGAGCGAGGCCTGGCGCGATATGACCGAGCAGCCTGCTGGCGAAATCGAGGATCTGCCGGGGCACGCGGTAGCCGGTGTCGAGGACACGCAGGTCGGCCTCGGGCTTGCCGAGATGGCCCAGCATCTGCTGCCAGCTGCTAGTCGCCCACGGCGTCGTGCCCTGCGCGATGTCGCCGAGGACGGTCGCCGAGCCGGTGGCGCACCGGCGTCCGATCGCGCGGCATTGCATCGGCGACAGATCCTGCGCCTCGTCGACGACGATGTGCGCCATGCTCGGCGTGCGCTCGATGAGATCGGCGGCCTCGTCGACGAGCACCGCGTCGGCCGCGGTCCAGCGTGCAGAGCCTGGCCCGCGGGGAGGATTAGCCCAGGCGATGGCAGCCTGCTCGCGCTCGTCGAGTATTCCGTCCGCGGCGCGGCCGAGGAGCTCGGGATCGGACAGCAGGCGGAAGACCAGCCGGCTGGCGTCTGTCTTAGGCCAGACCTGCGCGACCGTCGCCTGGACCTGCTTCGTGCGCCGGACTGACTCATGCGTCCGGTCATCGCAGGTCTCGCCAGCGGCTTCCATCCGGGTCAGGATCACGTGCGCGATGCGATGGGACAGCATGTCCCGGCCGGTCCCGTACCGCACGCCTCTGGTACGCAGCTCGGCGGTCAGTTCGGCGATCTCATCCGACGGGACGCGCCACCGGCGTGACCCCCTAGCCAGCACGATCGCCTCGGCGGGCGCGGCGAGCCGCTCCCACAGCGCATTCGACAGCACCTGCGCCATCCGGGCGTCGCCCTTGACCTGCGCCGCCCGGTCAGTGTCCGCGGCGCGCACCGGCACGCGCGCGAGCAGCTCGGCCACCGACGCCTGCGCGACGCCGAGCTCACCAAGAGCGGGCAGAACGTTCTCGATGTAGGCGAGGAATGCCCTGTTCGGGCCCACGACGAGCACGCCGCCCCGGCTGAGTCGCTGGGCGTAGGCATACAGCAGGTAGGCAACCCGGTGCAGCCCGACGGCCGTCTTGCCGGTACCGGGCGCGCCTTGCACGCACACGGTCTGGTCCACCTCAGCCCGGACGATATCGTCCTGCTCTGGCTGGATGGTGGCCACGATGTCGCGCATCGGGCCAGATCGCGGCCGCTCGATCTCGTCGATCAGGATCCGGCTGGTCCCCGCGGCCTGCGCGCCCGGACCGAACTGCTCGTCCTCGAACGCCGTCAGTTCCCCGCCGGAGAAGCCAAACCGGCGGCGGCGATCCAGGCCCATCGGGTCGCCCTGGCTCGCCCGGTAGAACGGCCGTGACACCGGCGCGCGCCAGTCGATCACCACCGGGGTCCCGTGCGGGTCGTGCACGTGCCGGCGGCCAACGTGGAAGTGCTCGCTGCCGGGCATCTCGGCCGACTGGGCGACCTCGGATTCCGCGAGGTCCAGGGCGCCAGGCCGGTAGTCGAGCCGCCCGAAGAACAGCGGCGTGTCGGGCAGGTCCCGCAGCGCCTCGGCGCGCCGGTACAAGTCGGCCTTCAGGTACTCCTCCGAGACCGGATCACCGCCCATGGCACGCAGGGACAGCACGTTGGTGCGCATCAGCTCGAGGAACTCGCGTGACTGGTGCAGATGCTCGCGTTCGGAGATCAGGACTGCGTCCGGGGCTGGCCTCGTCCGAACCCGCCGACGGCATGACTCATCACCTCACTGACAAGGGAACGGGGTGGATTGGCTGCTAGCTGCGCTCGATGGCTGGCACAAGAGCCCAAGAGCCTAGCACCAGGCCCCGCGCGGCAGCACCTGAGTTTTCGTGCACCGATCAGCCGGGCACGCGTTCTGGCCTGGGGGCAATAGGGCTGTTCAGAACAAGCCCCTCGTTCAGAACAAGCCGCTCATTCAGAACAAGACCGACATGAAGGTGCCAACCTGCGTGAACCCAGCGTGCAGGTAGGCGGCCCGGGCCGGGGTGTTGTAGTCGTTGACGTACAGGGTCACGACGGGTGCGAGCTCCAGCGCTGCCTGCACCACGGCCGCCATGCCGCGCACGGCGTGACCGCGGCCCCGGTCTTCAGGCGGCACCCAGACTCCCTGCACCTGGCACGCATGCGGCGTGACCGCGCCGATCTCGGCCTTGAACGTCACGTGGCCGTCAGTCCCGATCCGCGCGAACGACCGGCCGGCCCCGATGAGATCGGCCATCCGCGCGCGGTAGGCCGCGCCGCCATCGCCGCCGATCGGCGACACGCCCACCTCTTCGGTGAACATCGCGATGCACGAAGGCAGCAGCACGTCGAGTTCGTGCGGGCGAACCATCCGGACTAGCGGATCTGGCGCGACCGGCGACCGGCCGCGGATCGCCATCACCGGCTGCACCGGGCGGACCTCGCGCGGCCTGCCCCAGGACGGCGCGAGCAAGGACCACAGCTGGCCGACTGCTTCGGCCGGCCCGACGATCGAGGAGCAGCGCCGGCCCTGAAGCCTGGCCTTGGAGGCGAACGCGGCGATCGCCTCCGGGCCTGCTGCGACCGGCACCAGGTTGGCACCCGAGTAGCAGAGCGAGGTGAGCTGGCCGCCGTCGGAGTATCCCCAGAGCTGGCCGCCCAGCCGCGACGGATCGAGGCTGGTGGAGCGGATGCGAGCGCTCACGAAGACGTTAGTGATCGCATCCCGATCGCAGAGGGCGAGCACCTCGTCGCGATCGTGATCAGTGAGCAGCCGTAGCGATGCCGATCGCCATGGCCTGGTGCGCAGCACCCCTCCAGCGTAACGGCTCAGCGCCGGAACCTAGGCGCCAGGCGCTGGCAGTGCCGGGCAGGTGGCGTTGACAAGGCCGGACGTCGTCGGCACCGCGCCGGTCGCGAGGTAGCGGTCGAGGTAACCGTCCACGCACGTGTTCGGCGGATCCGCCAGCGACTGCCCATGGTTGCCGCCGCCGGTCACCACGACCATGCGCGCGCTCGGCAGCAAGCGCCTGGCCACCAGGGCGCCCGGATACGGCGTGGCCGGATCGAGCGAGCCCTGGAGCATGAGGATCGGCGGCAGCCCGGCGGCGCCGATGTGCTCCGGCCTCGCGGGGCCGTGCACGGGCCAGAACGCGCACGCCGCGTTGAACCAGACATTGCCCCAGGCGTAGAACGGCGCCGTGCGGTACACGCGGCTGGCGTCGGCGTTCCACTGGCCAAAGTTGCGCGGCCAGGCCACGTCGCTGCACTCCACTGCGAGGTAGACCGCGAACTCATTCTCGTTCTGCTGCCCTACTTGCCGGTAGAGGCTCACCAGCGGGGCGGTCGACCCGCCGTGCACGTAGGCCGCCAGCCCCTGGGCGAGGTACGGCCACCACGAATTGCTGTAGCCGCCGATGAGGAACGTGTCGCTGAGCTCGTCAGGCCCGATCAGCGGGCCCGATGGCCCCGTGATCGGCTGCCTGGCGAGCCTGGTCATGGTGGCACTGAAGGTGGCGCTGACCGCTGCCTCAGTGGCGCCTAGATGAAACACGCTGTCGTTCGCCGCGATCCAGGCGAAGAAGGCCGTCAGCCGTCCCTGGAACGCGTAGTCCTGGTCGATGTTGTCGGCGTACCAGGCGCCGGCCGGATCGACCACGCTGTCCAGGACCATCCGCCGGATCCGCTTGGGGAACATGGTGGCGTACACCTGGCCGAGATAGGTGCCGTAGGAGACGCCGTAGTAGCTGATCTGCTGCTGCCCGAGCGCGGCCCGGATCGAGTCCATGTCGCGGGCCAGGTCCTCGCTAGTCATGTACGGCAGGAGCCAGCCGAATCGGCGCTCGCAGCCCGCCGCGTACGCCTTGGCCTCATCGACCAGCTTCTGCTCGGCCGCCGCGCTAGCGGGTACGTAGCCCGGCCGTGGCCTGCTGAAAAACGACGGATCGCAGCTCAGGGTCGGCACCGACGCCCCCACGCCGCGGGTGTCGAAGCCGACGATGTCGTACTCCGCCGCGACGCTGGGCGTCAGGCCAGCCGCGGTGCTCGCGGCCATGGACAGGCCGGGGCCGCCGGGCCCGCCGGGATTGACTAGCAGCACGCCCTGTCGCTGGGCGGGCGGCGCGGTGGCCGGGATCTCCGACAGCGCCAGCGTGATCTTCCGTCCGGCGGGGTCCTGATAGTTGAGCGGGACCTGCAGGCTCGCGCAGCGCAGCCGATTGGCGTCAGGTGCGCCGGCGGCGGCGCTCGGGCACGGGTGCCAGGTCAGCCTGGATGAAGTAGCCGGCGGCCCGGACAGGACGGGCGGCCCTGACAGCACGGGCGACCCCGACGGCGAGCCCACGTCAGCAGGCGAGCCGGCCGACCCCCCAGAGCAGCCAGCAACCGCCGCCGCGACAGCGGCAACCACGGCAAGCACAGAGGTCTGTGCTCTGATCATGGCGCCATCGTGCCCAATCCGCCCGGTAGTGAACGGCGGTGCTAGCTGTCCGCCGACTCCGCGCCGGCCGACTCCATCTCGGCCGCGAGCTTCATGGCCTCTTCGATCAGCGTGTCCACGATCTGCGACTCAGGGACGGTCTTGATGACCTCACCGCGGACGAAGATCTGACCCTTGCCGTTGCCCGAGGCGACGCCGAGGTCGGCCTCGCGTGCTTCGCCTGGCCCGTTGACGACGCATCCCATCACGGCCACGCGCAGCGGCACGTCGAGCCCGTCCAGCGCCGCCGTCACCTGGTCGGCGAGGGTATACACGTCCACCTGGGCCCGGCCGCAGGACGGGCAGGACACGATCTCCAGCCCGCGCTGGCGGAGCCCGAGCGACTCAAGGATCGCGATGCCGACCTTGACTTCCTCGACCGGCGGAGCCGACAGCGACACCCGGATGGTGTCGCCGATGCCCTCGGCCAGGAGCGCGCCGAACGCGACGGCGGACTTCACCGTCCCCTGGAAGGAGGGCCCGGCCTCGGTCACGCCGAGATGCAGGGGGTAGTCGCACTGGGCCGCGAGCTGGCGGTATGCGTTGATCATCACCACCGGATCGTGGTGCTTGACGGAGATCTTGATGTCGGTGAAGCCGTGCTCCTCGAATAGCGAGCACTCCCAGAGCGCCGATTCCGCCAGCGCCTCGGGCGTGGCCTTGCCGTGCTTGGCGAGCAGCCGCTTGTCCAGCGATCCGGCGTTGACGCCGATCCGGATGGGCACCCCGGCGTCCGCCGCGGCCCTGGCGATCTCCCCGACCTTGTCGTCGAAGGTCTTGATGTTGCCGGGGTTGACCCGCACGGCCGCGCAGCCCGCGTCGATGGCCGCGAACACGTACTTGGGCTGGAAGTGGATGTCGGCGATCACCGGGATCTGGGACTTGCGGGCGATCTCCGGGAGCGCGTCTGCGTCGTCTTGTGATGGCACCGCCACCCGGACGATCTGGCAGCCCGCCGCGGTCAGCTCGGCGATCTGCTGCAGCGTGGCGTTGACATCGGCGGTAAGCGTCGTGGTCATCGACTGCACGGAGATTGGCGCCCCGCCACCGACGGGCACGGCGTGCTTGCCCTTGCCGACGACGATCTGGCGCGACTTGCGGCGGTCCGCAAGGGGCGCGGGCGGAAGCTGGGGAAGACCAAGGTCAACTGTCATGTCGCTATCTCGCCTTAGACCGGGATGTGGACAGGGTTGAAGATGTCAGCGGCGATCAGCAGGGTGCCGAAGCCGACGAGCACGGCAAACACGACCAGGCTCAGCGGCACCAGCCGCTGGATGTCAACGAGCCCGGGATCGGGCAGGCCGCGCAGCCTATTGAACCAGGCCCTGATCCGCTCGAAAATCACCACCGCCAGGTGGCCACCGTCGAGCGGCAGCAGCGGGAGCAGGTTGAAGGCCCCGACGAAGATGTTCAGCGAGGCGATCAGGTAGAGCAGCACCGAGACCTTCGCCTGCCAGGGCAGCGCGGCCTGGACCACCTGACCGGTCAGGTCGCCGACGCCGACGACGCTGCTCACCTGGCCAGCCGGGGTGCTGGCCCGGTGCTGGTTGAACAGGTCAGGGACGGCCGCCGGCAGTCTGCCGATAGCCGAGGCCGAGGAAGTCAGGGTGCTGGCGAACTGGTCCCCGGCATAAGAGACCGCGCCCACGAAGCCGGTGCGCTGGAAGACCGTAGGACTGTTGAGTGCTTGTTCGCTGACCGGCACGCAGGTTGCGACTGAAGCGATCACGTTGCTGTTGTTATCAGACGTCACGCCCAGATAAGGAGCGGAGCGGCCCGGGATCGCCGCCAGCGTGACCTGGGTGCTGATGTCGCCACTGCCCCGATCCACGACGATGGGGACGGGCACGCCTGCCTGCTGGGCCGACAGCGCCGTGTGCAGCTGATTCCAGTTCCCGACCGGCTTCCCGGCAACCGAGACGATCTTGTCGTTCTTCTTCAGCCCGGCCACCTCGGCCGGGGACTTGACGTGGCTGCCGGCACACGTGTTCGGGGGGTTGGCCTGCCCGATGCCGATGGCGAGCACGAAGAACAGGAACAGGGCCAGCACGAAGTGCATGAAGGAGCCCGCGGCCAGCACGATGATGCGCTGCCAGCCCGGCTTCTGGCGGAACGAGCGAGGCTCGTCCGCGACGTCGACCTCCTCGATCGAGGTCATCCCGTGATCTTGACGAAGCCGCCGAACGGCAGTGCCTTGACCCCGTACTCGGTCTCACCCCGGAACGTCGACCACAGCGTCTGCCCGAAGCCGACGAAAAACTGGGTGACCCGCATGCCGAACTTCTTCGCGGTCAGGAAGTGCCCGAGCTCGTGCAGCATCACCGAGGTCAGCAGGGCCACCACGAAGATCACGACGCCGAGAATGAACGGCAGGTGGTGGCGCCCGATGATGAGCAGGATGGCCACGACGGCAGCGGCAGCGATCCAGGTCCCGGCCTTCCGGAGGGCTGCGGGGCCGTTTCCGTCCTGCCCGCTGCGGTCCATTAAGCAGTGCTTCCTTCCGCGGTGCCCGTTCCGTGCCTGAATCCTTCGCTCACTGCTTCCCCGTCAGCTCTCGCGCGCGATCCCTGGCCCAGCCATCAGCGGCGAGCACGTCCGCCAGCTGCACGGCCTCCCCGGCTGAGTCATGATGCTCCGAGACTACCTGGGCAACCGTGTCCACGATTCCGGCGAACGGGATCTGCCCGGCCAGGAACGCCGCCACGCACACCTCGTTTGCTGCGTTATAGACGGCCGGGACGGTGCCGCCCGCGGCCCCGGCCTGCCTGGCCAGCGGGACGGCCGGGAACGCCTCCTCGTCCAGCGGCTCGAACGTCCAGGTATGCGTGGTGGTCCAGTCCACGGCGGCCGCAGCGTCCGGGACCCGGTCCGGCCAGCCGAGAGCCAAGGCGATGGGGATGCGCATGTCCGGCGGGCTCGCCTGGGCCAGGGTGGAGCCGTCAGTGAACTCGACCATCGAGTGGATCACCGACTGCCGGTGCACCACGACGTCGATCCGGTCAAAGCCAATACCGAAGAGCAAGTGCGCCTCGATGATCTCCAGGCCCTTGTTCACCAGCGTGGCGCTGTTGACCGTGATCACCGGCCCCATGTTCCAGGTGGGATGGGCCAGCGCCTGCGCGGGCGTCACGTCCGCCAGGTCGGCCCTGGCCCGGTGCAGGAACGGGCCGCCGCTGGCGGTCACGATCAGCCGCCTGACCTCGGCGGCCCGACCGCCGCGCAGGCACTGCGCGATCGCGGAGTGCTCGGAGTCGACCGGGACGATCTGGCCGGGGGCGGCGATGCCCGCGACCAGCGGACCGCCCATGATCAGCGATTCCTTGTTCGCCAGCGCCAGTATGCGCCCCGCCCGCAGGGCGGCCAGGGTGGCGGCAAGGCCGACTGCGCCGGTGACCGCGTTCAGGACGACGTCGCAGGGCCGGGCGGCAAGGTCGGCGATGGCATCCGGGCCGGCGATCACCTCCGGCAGCTTGCGCCGGGCCCCGTCGGCCGAGCCGGCCGCCGCAAGCGCTGCGCGCAGGTCGGGCACCGCCGCGGGGCTGGCCACGGCCACGACCTCCACGCCCAGGTCGACCGCCTGCCTGGCCAGCTGCTCCGGGTGTCCGCCGCCGGCGGCGATCCCGGTCAGCCGGAAGCGGTCCGGGTTGCGGCCGATGATGTCGGCCGCCTGCGTCCCGATTGATCCGGTCGATCCCAGCAGGATGATGTCCCGGCGCTGGCCGGCGTTGGTGTCGGATTCCACCGGCCCATTGTCCCCTGCCCTGCGCGGCAGTTGCACCGGGTGAGTACCGTGACATCGTGCGCCCCCCTCAGCTGTCGGTGTGCCAGCCGGCACAGCCCTTGGCAGCGCAGGCCATGACCGGCCCTGCCCCGCAGGCACAGCCCCTGCCAGCGCAGCAGCCGGACTGGCCGGATCTCGGCCGCGTCGACCAGGTCACCGCCGAACTCGCCGGGCTGCCGCCGCTGGTGTTCGCCGGCGAGTGTGACCTCCTGCGCGAGCGGCTGGCCGCCGTCACCCGCGGTGAAGCCTTCGTGCTCCAGGGCGGCGACTGTGCCGAAACGTTCGCCGGCGCGACGGCCGATGCCGTCCGCGCCAAGCTCCAGACCATCCTGCAGATGGCCGTCGTGCTGACTTACGGCGCCAGCGTCCCGATCGTGAAGATCGGCAGGCTGGCGGGCCAGTTCGCCAAGCCCAGGTCGGGTCCGACGGAGACCAGGGACGGCGTCGAGCTGCCGGCCTACCGGGGCGATGCGGTCAACGGGTTCGACTTCACGCCGCAGGCGCGGGCGCACGACCCGGACCGGATGCTGCGTGCCTACCACTGCGCTGCCGTCACGCTGAACCTGTGCCGCGCGTTCACCACTGGCGGCTACGCCGACCTGCATCAGGTACACGCCTGGAACCAGGACTTCGTCCGGCAGAGCCCGTCTGGCCAGCGTTACGAGCGGCTCGCCGGGGAGATCGACCGGGCGCTGTCGTTCATGCGGGCCTGCAGCGCCGACCCGGACGAGCTACGGACCGTCGAGTTCTACTCCAGCCACGAGGCCCTGCTGCTGCCGTACGAGCAGGCGCTCACCCGGATCGACTCGCGCACTGGCCAGCCCTACGACCTGTCCGCGCATTTCCTCTGGATCGGCGAGCGGACCAGGGCCCTCGATGGTGCTCACGTCGAGTTCGCCGCCGGCATCCGCAACCCGATCGGCATCAAGATCGGCCCGCAGGCGACTCCGGCAGGCGTGCGTGCCCTGATCCGCCGGCTCAGCCCGGACGGGGAGCCGGGCCGGCTGACGCTGATCACGCGCCTCGGCGCAGGCCTGATCCGGAGCCTGCTGCCGCCCATCGTCGAGGCGGTCGAAGCCGAGGGCATCCCGGTCGCCTGGGTCTGCGACCCGATGCACGGCAACACGTTCGAGGCGCCTAGCGGCCACAAGACCAGGCGCCTGGCCGACGTACTCGAGGAGGTCCAGGGCTTCTTCGAGGTGCACCGGCGTATCGGCACCCATCCCGGCGGCATCCACATCGAGTTCACCGGCGACAACGTGACCGAATGCGTCGGCGGCAGCTACGAGATCATCGCTGAGGACCTGCACCAGCGGTACGAGACGGCCTGCGACCCGCGGCTGAACCGCAGCCAGGCGCTGGACCTGGCGTTCACCGTGGCGGAGAGCTACCGGTCGCTGCCCCCCGCCGGGTAGGTCGCGGGGAACTTCCTGGCCGGCTCCCAGTCCGGCCGAAGCGGCATGCCGGACTCACCGTGCTCGCCGAGCTTCACGCCGAGCATCTGGTGCAGCTGGATCTGGTTGCGCTCGAAGCCGAGCCGCGAGCCGGCCATGTACAGCCGCCACACCCGGGCCGTGCCCTCGCCAACCTCGGCGACGGCCTCGTCCCAGTGGTCGTCCAGGTTCGCGCACCAGGCCGTCAGCGTCTTGGCGTAGTGCTCGCGGAGGTTCTCGGAGTGGCGGACCTCGAAGCCGTTGTCGTTCATGAGCGACATCAGGTAGCCGGGACCCTCGAGCTCGCCATCCGGGAAGACGTACCGGTAGATGAAGCCGTCGGTCACCCGCGCGGGGCCAGTGTTGTCCGGCCGGGTGATGCAGTGGTTCAGCATCCGGCCCTGCGGCACCAGCTTGCCGGCCAGGAACCGGAAGTAGCCGGGCAGCTGGGCCTTGCCGATGTGCTCGGTCAGCCCGATCGAGCTGACCGCGTCGAACCCGGTCTCGGCGACCTCGCGGTAGTCGAGGTGCCGGACTTCGGCGAGCTCCGACAGACCCCGTTCCTTGATTGCGGCCTGCGCCCAGGACGCCTGCTCAGCGGACAACGTCACCCCGAGAGCCCGCACGCCATACTCGCGTGCGGCGTGCATCACCATTCCGCCCCAGCCGCAACCGACGTCGAGCAGCCGCATCCCTGGCTTCAGCGCGAGCTTGCGCGCCACGAGGTCGAACTTGACCGCCTGCGCCTGCTCCAGGGTCGCGTCCGCGCTCGGATAGCACGCGCAGGTGTAGGCCATGGACGGGCCGAGTACCCACTCGTAGAAGGTGTTGGACACGTCGTAGTGGTGGGAGATGGCGCTAGCGTCACGCTCCTTGGAGTGACGCCGGCCAGACAGCCACCGGCTGTTGACGCGGACCTCCTGCGGCGGCGGCGGCACCCGCGGCAGCAGCAGCCTCGCGCCGCCCAGGCTGCGCAGCAGCTTCAGCCGCTCAGCCAGGCTGGTCTGGAGCTCTTGCGCGTGCGCCATCCGAGCCAGCGCCGCGTACATGTCGCCCACTACGTCCAGGTGCCCGGAAACGTAGGCGCGCGCCAGCCCGAGCGCACCCGGCGCCTGCGCCAGGTACGCCACTGCGGTCGGCGACTTCACCGTGATCTTGATCGGCGAGTCGTCGGCCCCTGCCGTGCTTCCGTCGAACGCCTCGAAACCGAGTGGGGCATCCGGGCCCGCGACCCGCTCGAATACCTCGGCCAGAGCCATCTGCGACCTCTTTCCCTTCGCTTCCTTCGTTACTTCCCGCGTCCGCGACTTCAAACGGTCAGACGCCGCGCACGCACTTGTCGTACAAGTCGGCAAGCCGGCCCTGCGGATCGTAAGTGCGCTTGAGCTCGGCGTATTCCGGGCCGTTGTACCGCGCCCAGAACTCTTCCCGCGGATAGAACGACGTCGAGTACAGGCCCTTGTGGCCGCCGAGTTCGGTCACCTTATCCTCGATGCGCCGGTTGAAGTGCCCGTCCCTGGCGCCGGGGGGCAGCTTGACCGTGCCCCAGAACCCGAAGTTCACGTACACCTGGCCCGGCCGCATCGGGTACAGCGGCCAGGTCTGCTCCCCGCGCAAGCGAAGCGGGCACATCCAGACGGGGCTCATGCCGACGTCAGTCAGGAAATAATCGAGGAACGTGGCCGATTCAGCCACGGGTATTTCAACATCCTGGATCACCATTTCGGTCTCGGGCCGGCCGCGGCGCGCATCGAGCTTGCGCGTGACGCCGTGCCTGTGGTCCAGGGCGACAAGCTTGCGGTAGACGTCGGAGCGACGGTAGCGCCGCGGCCACAGCGCCCGGATCACCGGGCGCTGCACGCCGAACGGCCGTGAGCACCAGAACCAGTCGGTGTCCCACCGCCACAGGTAATCGCTGATGGTGAGGAAGTCCTCGCGCGGCCCGCGCAGCGACTGGTAGTAGATGCGCTCGCGCGTGTAGTCGCTCAGCCAGGGCGCGACGTCGCTGAACGCCCCGATGGTCAGGTACATCTCCTGCTGGCTGAACGCTGTCCCGTCGATGAAATCGGCCTGGTGCCCCTCGTAGCTGCCGTCGGCCACGACCTGCGCGACGGCCGCGAAGCACTCGGCCGGATCGGTGAACCTGAAGTGCCGCAGGTGCACGTACGGCTTGACCGGCTCCAGCTCGATCGTGAGCGACAGGGTGTAGCCGAGCGTGCCATAGGAGTTCGGGAAGCCCCGGTACAGCGCCGCGTGCTCGCCCGCGGCCGTGGCGGTCACCACCTGGCCGTCGCCGGTGAGGATCTCCATCGCGAGGACCGACTCGTGCGGCATGCCGTTGCGCAGCGAGGAGGACTCGATGCCGAGGCCCGACACCGCGCCGCCCAGGGTGATCGTCTTGAGCTGCGGCACGACCAGCGGCATGAGCCCGTGCCGGAGAGTGGCGGCGACCAGGTCCTCGTAGGTGGTCATCCCGCCAACGACGGCGGTCCTTGATTTCGGATCTACGCTGATGACGTGGGCGAACTGCGCCACGTCGAGTCCGGTGCCGGCGGAATCGGCGCGGAACCTGAACAGGTTCGAGGTGTTCTTCGCCAGCCGGATCGGGCTGCCCGCCGGGATCGCCTGGTAGGCCTGCTGGATCGCGGCGACAGCGTCCCGGTGTCGCTCCTCCGGCGAGCCCGGCCGGATCTGAGTCGTGACGTCGGTCACTCGCCCTCCCTTCAGTTGGCCCGCTGAGGCTAGTTCGTCGCAGAATGCATCCAGGAGGGCATCATGGGCAAGCTCTACCCCGAGCTGGACGGACGGCTCAGGAAGTTTATCGCCAGGCAATCTGTCTTCTTTGTCGGCACGGCTCCGATCCTGACCAGCAACGGCGATGGCGGGCATGTCAACGTCTCCCCTAAGGGCCTGACGGACACCTTTGCGGTGCTCGGGCCCCGGACTGTGGCTTACCTGGACCTGACCGGCAGCGGCGCCGAGACGATCGCGCACCTGCGCCAGAACGGCCAGATAACGATCATGTTCTGCTCATTCGACCACTCCGCGAAGATTCTGCGGCTGTACGGCACTGGCGAGGTCGTGCTGCCGGGCCAGCAGCGCTGGGACGAGCTCGCGGCCCATTTCCCGCGCGTCGCGGGCGGGGCGGCCGCCAGCAGAGCCCCTGGCAGCAAGGCGCCTGGCAGCGAGCGATCGATCATCGTCGTCGACGTGCACAGGATCGCCGACTCTTGCGGCTACGCCGTGCCCGTGATGGAGGTCAAGGAAGAGCGAGACGTGCTGGACCGATACAACGCAAGGAAGTCCGCCGCCGAGCACGCCGCCTACCGGGCCGAGAAGAACGCCGTCAGCATCGACGGCCTGCCAGCGCTGTCCTAGCGCCCGGACCGGACCCCCAGTGAGTCGCGGCACCGGAACAGGTCGCGCAGCAGGCTGATCTCCGCGCCATGATGCACCTGCTCGGTGATGAGCTTGGCGAAGACACGGTGCAGCGGCCACAGCTCGCCCCCGTTGGTTGGCACCATCCGGTCCAGATCGGCGTCGGTGAGCGCGGCGAGCTCCCTCGTCCACAGGTCATGGCTGGCAAACAGCCAGTCCGTCGCCTCGACCACATCACCGGGCAGCTCGAGATCGAAGGTCAGCGTCGCCGAGCCAAATGCATAGTCCCAGTAGACGTAGTTGCCGCCAGCGACGTGCAGCGTCCGCCAGGCAATGGTCGTGAAGGGGGCCGGCTCTGACTGGGACGGATCGTAATCGAGGACCCACTCCCCGCTGCCATCGACGCTGACGCCGCGGTCCTGTGATCTGCGGTGCACGGTCCAGCAGCCACCAACGGGCTCCCAGAAGAACTCATCCTCGCTGACCCCGGCCAGGATCCGCCGCAGTGAGTCGCACGATGCGGTATGCGCGGACCGCAGGACATCGATGCCAGTCGTCATGGCTGTCAAGTCTGGCCTCTCTTACAGTGGGCTGATGCGAATTGCGCTGATCAACTCCGGTCTCGGGCTGCTAGCTGCCGCGGCAGCCTTGCACCGGATGCGGCCGGACGCCGATCTGGTGCTGGCCAGCGACCCGGACGGAATGCCCTGGGGCCCGCGGACGCCAGCCGGGATTGCCGAGCGCGCCCTGCTCTGCGCCCGAGCCGCCGCCCGGTATGAGCCGGACGTGCTGGTGATGGCCTGCAATACCGGCTCGGTGCATGCCCTTGAGGCGCTGCGCGCCGAGTTCGAGCCGCAGATCCCGGTGATTGGAACGGTACCGGCTATCAAGCCCGCCGCTGCAGCTCATCAGAACGTGGCGATCTGGGCTACCGTCGCGACTACCTCGAGCGCCTATCAGCGGCGGCTGATCGCCGAGTTCGGCGGGTCTGCCTCGGTGACGCCGGTCGCCTGCCCGGGTCTGGCCGATGCCGTCGACGCCGGGGACGAGGACTCTACCGCGGCCGCCGTAGCTGCCGCCGCCGCGCAGACGCCGGCCGGATGCGAGGCCATCGTGCTCGGCTGCACCGAGTACGAGCTGGCCGCTAGCCAGATCAGCCATGCGGTCCCTGGCGCGGTGACGTTCGGGTCCGCAGCCGCAGTCGCCGCCCAAGCCCTGCGCCGGGTCCCGGCATCTGCCGATCCCTGGAGTGGCGCCGATGGCCGAGGCTGGGGCCCCGGCAACGTCCGGGTGCTGCTGAGCGGGCGTCCTGCCTGCCTGCCGCCGGCGGCGTTGCGCTACCCGGAGGGCCGTCTGGTGGCGCCACTTGTCCTTGGCCAAGACGAGGAATCGGTCTCCGGTCTGGTCCTCGGCAACTAGCCGAGCCGGCCCCGCCCGCCCGGTCACCCCCGCCTCCTCACAAGCCCACCCCGCCCGCCCGGTCACCCGCCCGCCTCCTCACGAGTCGACCCCGCCCGCCTGGTCACGAACCGACCCCGCGCTGGGTCGGCTCTTGCCGCTGCCCGCTCCTTGGCCACCGACGCCCGGCCGCGCACCCGCCGCGCACCCCGGCCGCGTCTGGCTGCGCGGCTGGCGCGTCGCCGTGCCGTCGACCGCCGTGACTGCCGTGGCCGGGGCGTCGGCGGCGTGCGGCCTCCGGCCCCTGCTTCGGCTCGGGCCTGGGCTTGCGCTCGGCCTTGGGCTTGGGCTGGCACCGGAGCGTAGCTGGCCGCGACAGCAGCGGGACTCATCGGCATCCGCGCGGCCGACGGCGGAAGTACCGCGTCCACCGCGCCAGCCAGGAGCTGGGCCATGGAGTAATCAGGGTCCGCGGCCAGAGCCCGGTCGACGGCCATCGCCGCGAGCGCGCCGTTGCCGGACTGCCACGCGGTGAATGCCAGCAGCGACGCTGGCGCGGGCACGAACTCCACGGTTGCGCTGCGGAGCACGTCGACCCACAGCCGGCCGTGCGCGTCTCGATGCGCAGGGTCCATCCGCGCCCAGGCGTCGTCCCTGACCCGGATGTCGGCCAGCAAGACTGCTAGCCAGGCCAGGTGCTCGATGCTGGCGACACTGCCGCCCGACCGGTACAGGCGGATAGCCCGCTGGACCTCCTTGCGCCCGGTCCGTGTTGCCCGCAGCCGGGGGTCGCGATCGCCTTCAGCCTTGCCGAGATCCACCAACTGGGTTAACCGAAGCTGCGCCTGCAGTGTCGCGCCCCGAATGAGATCAGCCGACCCGGCCGGGCGCTGAATCGTCCGCGCGAGCGCGTCGCGGTCGGGATGCGCGCTCAGTCCTGCCTCGGTCAGCGCGGCGGCCGCCGGATGCGAGCCGGGGTCGTAGGACCGGCCCTCGGGCGGACAGCAGGTGACATCGTCGCAAAGCAGCGACCAGAACCGGCCGCCGTCGGCGCGCAGTACCTCGGGCACCTCCACGCCGCTGGTGGTCAGCCGGGCCGAGGTGACGGCGGCGACCCCAGCGACAAGCTCCTCGGGCCCGTAGCCGACCAGCAGCGCAGCGCCGATCCGCTCGCGGCTGAGCACGTAGTCGGCGTGCTGGGCGATGTCCCTCGCGAGGTCGTAGTCGAACGGATCCGGCAGGTCGTAGCGGAAGGTAACCACGACCCGACTGCGCTCGCCGAGGCCGAGCACCACCAGGCTCCTGCTCGGGTAGAAACCGAGCATGTGCGGGACCACGGCCAGTACGGCCTCGGGCGTGCCAGCCCGCAGCTGCACCCGGCTCGCCAGACCGGCCGGCCGCATGGGCGTGGACATGTACGTACGCGGGGAGCTGTCACCCGCCTGGTCGTTATTCGTCATGGAGCAAGCATCGGAGCGCGGCGGATCACCAGCACTGTGGAATGAACGGCGGTGGACAACTCGGACAGCGGCGCACGGCCCACCGGAAAATGCGTTGACATGCCGCTCACGCCAGACCGATGGGCAGTCGGCGAATTCGAGGCGAGGCCAGTACGCCAGCTCGCTTTTAGTCGGAAGCGCCGCCGTGCGCCAGCAGCAGGGCCCTTAGAGTGCGATGCCGAGCAGGGCGTCGACTGCTGCCCGGACCAGCGGGCCCGACCCGACCGCGCGCCTGGCCAGCGCGTCCTTCGCCCAGTCGTCGAGGACCGCGATCATGCCCGGTGTGTCCAGGTCGTCGGCCAGCCGTTGTCGCAGCGCTGCTAGCACGGCGGAGCCATCGTCAGCCCGCTCGCCGGCCCCGTTGGCCCAATGACCCGCACCACCGGCCGAGTCACCGGCACCGGGATCGGCGGCGCTTGCTGCGACAGCCGCGCGCCAGGTGGCCAGGCGGGCGGCTGCGCCGGCCAGAGCCGCGTCAGTCCAGTCCCAGTCGGCCCGGTAGTGGTGCGAGATGATGGCCAGCCGGACTGCCATCGGGTCGTTGCCCGCCGCGAGCAGCTTGGAGACGAAAACCAGGTTGCCGCGCGACTTCGACATCTTCTCGCCGTCGAGTCGGACCAGGCCGGCGTGCGCGTAGCGGCGCGCGAACGGAGACTCCGCGGTGCCCTCGAGCGGGCCATCGAGCGCGACCCGCGCGTGCGACGCGCTCATCTCGTGGTGAGGGAAGATCAGGTCCCGGCCGCCCGCCTGGACGTCGAACGTCCGGCCCAGGTAATGCGTCGCGATCGCCGCGCACTCGACGTGCCAGCCTGGCCGGCCGGGGCCGAACTCCGACGGCCAGGACGGCTCGCCCGGCCGCGCGGCTAGCCAGACCATCGGGTCGACCGGATCCTTCTTGCCAGGCCGGGCGGGGTCGCCGCCGTTCTCGGCAGCGAGCCGGATCATGGCCTCGGCGTCCAGCCCGGACACCGAGCCGAAGGCGGGATCGGCAGTACGGGAAAAGTAGACGTCACCCTCGATCTCGTACAGCGACCCGCGGTCCGCCAGCAGCCGGCTGAAGTCCTCGATCAGCGGTATCGCCTCGACCGCGCCGATATACCGGTCTGGCGGCAGCAGGCGCAGCGCGGTCATGTCGGACCGGTACAGCGCGATCTCACGCGCGGCGAGGTCGCGCCAGTCTTCCCCGTCCCGGCTGGCGCGCTCGAGCAGTGGATCGTCGACGTCAGTGACGTTCTGGACGTAGGTGACCCGCTTCCCCGCGTCGCGCCAGGCACGGACAAGCAAGTCCCAGGCCAGGAACGTGGCCGCGTGACCGATGTGGGTTGCGTCGTACGGGGTGATGCCACACGCGTACAGCGTGGCCGTACCGCCTGGGGCCGCCACCGCCAGCGCCCCGCTTGCGGTGTCCCAGAGCATCGGCTGCGGGCCCGATCCGGGTAGGTCGGGTACGTCAGCTGGGGCCCACGAGTCCATGGGCGCCAGATTATCGCCCGCCGCCACCCGCGTGACCGGCACCTCGCGCGCCCGAATCGGCTGGCTGCCGCCCGGTCAGCCGCCGCCGGAGCGGGCCGCCTCGAAGGCGTGAGCCAGGGCGATGAGCCGCGGCTCGCTCCAGGCTGGCCCGATGAACGAGACGCCGACCGGCAGACCGCTGACGCGCCCGGCGGGCACCGTGATGGACGGGTACCCGGACACCGCCGCCGGCCCTGACGTGCCCCAGCCGTGGTAGTCGCCGAGCACATGGTCGGTAAGCCAGGCGGGGTGGCCGGTCAGCGCGATCACCGCGTCCAGGCGGAAGTCGCTGAACGCCGCGTCCAGCCCGTCGCGGGCGATCCTGGTGGCCGCCGACCGTGCCTCCAGGTAGCTGGCGTCGCTGAGATCGCCGCTAGTTGCCTCGGCTTGCTCGAACAGTTCCTGGCCGAAGTGGCTGAGGACGTCAGCCGCGTGCCGGTTGTTGAACTCGATGAGGCCCGCCAGGTCCGCGGGATGATCGCCGCCGAGCTCCGCCAGGTAGGCGTTGATGTCGTGCTTGAACTCGTGCGTGAGGGCGCCGAATTCTGGCTCGCCCATCTTGTCCACGTCGGCAAGATCGACGGGGTCGATGAGCTGCGCGCCCTCGCGGCTCATGGCCGCGAGCGATGTCTCGAGCACGGCGAGGGTGGAGGCGTCGGCGGGCGCCGAGCCCGCCCGCCAGACTCCGAGCCGGGCACCATCAAGAGCAGCCAGGTCCAGGAACGTCGCGTAGTCGGTTGCATGCCCGGCCGCGGCCGCGGTAGCCGGGTCCGCCGGATCGGCTCCGGCCATCGCGGTGAGCAGCACCGCAGCATCGGCGACCGTCCTGGTCATCGGGCCTGCCGTGTCCTGCATCGCGGAGATCGGCACGATGCCGGTCCGGCTGACCAGGCCCAGCGTGGGCTTGATGCCCACCACGCCGCAGGCCGCGGCCGGCGAGACGATCGAGCCGTCGGTCTCGGTGCCAACCGCAAGCGGGGCCAGTCCGGCCGCCACCGACACGGCGGACCCGGAACTCGAGCCGGATGGGCTGCGCCCGGCACCGTGCGGATTCACCGCCTGCCCGCCCAGCGTGCTCAGCCCGCTGCTGGAGGGGCGGGAGCGGAAGTTCGCCCACTCCGACAGGTTCGCCTTGCCGAGAATGACGGCGCCGGCCGCTCGCAGCCGTCCGACCAGGAACGCGTCCGCCGCGGCAGCGCGGGCAAGCGCGGGCGAGCCAGCGGTCGCCGGCAATCCGGTCGCGGCGACGTTGTCCTTGATCAGGACGCCGATCCCGTCCAGGGGACCGCGGACCGCGCCGGCCGCCCGGCGGGCGTCGCTCGCCGCCGCGTCGGCCGCCGCTCCGTCGCTCGCCGTGATGACGGCGCGCAGGCCCGGGTTCAGCCGCTCGATCCTGTCGAGGTAGAAGGCCGCCAGCTCGGTCGCGGTCAGGGTGCCCGCCGCTAGCGCCTGACTAAGGTTCTGGGCGGTCGCGGTACCGGCGGTGATGCCCGACCTGCCCACCATTTGCGCCAGTGATTCGGTCAAGGACATGGTGGACAGAATAAGGGGCGTTGGGCTTCGTCAGCGGGGGGGCAATCACAATGCGCTCGTTCTCAGGTTCCGTCGTGCGTGGATTGCCCACACCCTGGCTGGCGCTGCCCGTCCTGGCCGCGATCGCGGTGCTGGCCGGCTGCTCGAGTGGCAGCACGACTGCGGCCGGCGCACTCGCCGGCAATTCGGCATCCCGGCTTGAGTCTCAGTACGAGCAGGTGGTCCGCAATGTACTGCCGTCCGTCGTGCAGATATCGACGAGTGATTCGACCGGCTCGGGCGTCGTGTACGACAGCAATGGCAACATCGTCACCAACGAGCACGTGATCGGCAGCGCCACGACCGTGCAGGTGCAGGACCCGGTCGGGAACAAGACCTTTACCGCCAAGGTGGTCGGCGAATTCGCGCCAGACGATCTTGCGGTGATCCGAGTTGAGGGCGACGCAAGCAGCCTCAAGCCAGCCAAGTTCGCGAACTCCGACGACGCGCAGATCGGCCAGATCGTGCTGGCCATGGGGAACCCGCTCGGCCTGACTGACAGCGTCACGCAGGGCATCGTCTCCGCCACCGGCCGGACCGTCGGGTCGAGTGAGCCCGGCGGTGGCAACGCCCTGATCACCGCTGCGATCCAGACCACTGCGGCCATCAACCCGGGCAACAGCGGCGGCGCCCTGGTCGCGCTGAATAACGAGGTCATCGGAGTGCCGACGCTGACGGCCACGCTGCCGGACCAGGGCGGCGCAGCGGCGGGGATCGGGTTCGCGATCCCCAGCAACACCGTGAAGAACATCGCTAGCCAGCTGATCATGCACGGCAAGGTCACCAACTCCGACCGCGCGACGATCGGCATCACCGCGCAAACCGCTGCCAGCGCGGCCGGCCAGCCCGCCGGGGTCGCCGTCCTGGCCGTCGACCAGGGCGAGGCCGCTGACATGGCTGGCGTGCGGGCGGGAGACGTCATCGTCGGCATCAACGACGTCAGCGTCACCAGCCTCCAGGAACTCGAGAGCACGCTGTCGCAGCTCCAGCCCGGCAAGGAGGTGACGATCAAGTACACCAGGGGCTCCAGCGCCGTGCGCCAGGGCACGGGGACGCTGGACAGCCTCAGCAGCGGCTAGTCGGCCGGCGCGATGACCCCGTAGGGCGCGGCCGGGCGAGCCGCCGGGACTCGGATGAAATGTAACATCGAGTGCGTCGACGTCGTGCCGACAGCGAGCTCGCGGCCTGGCCGCTTCAGGACTCGCTGGTGATGAAGTGCTTAGCCACGCTGGTGCCGGCGAGCTTCTCACCCAGCAAGCGGGAGACGAGCAATAGCGTGCTGCGAGGGCGCTGGTTCACCACGATGTGCTGGGTTTCCCCAGCGGCGTTGCGGGTGATCACGCCGATAGCGCCGAAGGGCTTGCCGTGGACCTGAGTGGTGTAATCCTCAATGAAGTAGCTGTCGCCGTAGTCGCCGGTGAAGTTGATGTCCTGGTACTCATAGAGCGATTTGACGGCGAGCACAATAGACCGGACGTCGTCCGCGCCTTGCGCTACGCCGTCCATCGCCGAGGCCTCCAGGGTGACGTCGTCGGCCAGGTTATCCAGCCAGGTCGGGTAGTAGTCGGTGCGCTTGCGAGCGGGATCGCCGCTGCCCAGATATGTCGCCGTCATGCCGTGCCTCCCCCGCAGCGGGCCGACCGCGCTGGCTTTGCGCGGTCGCGTTGCCCTTCTTCGGTCACCTAGCGCAACCAGCAGCGTACGCCAGGTAATAACTGGCGGAGGGGGCCAGGATGGAGCCACCAGCGTGAGCGACCCGCGGTCGGCCTAGACTTCAGCGGGTGACGATGCACATCGGCAGCCTCACCGCCGTTCCTGCGCTTGAACGTCCTGATCTGCTTGCTGCCCCGGTGGCGGCCGCACTGGCAGAGCTGGCCGGCAAGCTCGAGGTCAACGACATCGGCGTAGCCGAGATCGATCCCGGACTGGCGGACACCGCCGCGTTCTGCGAGCGGTACGGCGTAGCGCCAGCCGAGTCGGCCAACTGCGTGGTGGTCGCCGGACGTCGTGACGGCGCGACGCGGATGGCGGCGTGCATGGTGCTGGCCACCACGCGCGCGGATGTGAACGGCCTGGTCAGACGCGAACTGGAAGTGCGCAAGGCCTCGTTCGCGCCGATGGAGACCGCGGTCAAGCTGACGGGGATGGAGTACGGGGGCATCACCCCGATCGGGCTGCCCGCCGACTGGCCGCTGTTCGTGGACGATGCCGTCGCCTCGACCTGGCGCGTGGTCATCGGCAGTGGCCTGCGCAGGTCGAAGCTGACGCTGCCCGGCGCGTTGCTGGCAAGCCTGCCAGCCGCGCTCGTGCTGACCGGGCTCGGCAGGCTACCGGCCTAGCTAGGGCAGCCAGGACACCTTGCCGACGAGGGCCGCATAGCCGACGAACGTCACGGCATCGATCAGCGCGTGGGCGATGATCAGCGGCGTGACGCGGCCCCACCGGCGGTACAAGGCGCCGAAGATGATGCCCATCACGAAGTTGCCAAGGAAGGCGCCGAAGCCCTGGTAGAGGTGGTAGGAGCCCCGCAGGATCGCCGCGGCCACGATCGCCCGCCATGGCGTCCAGCCGAGCTGGCCGAGCCGCCGGAGCAGGTAGCCGATGACCAGGATCTCTTCCAGGATGCCGTCGTGGGCAGCGGACAGGAGCAGCACGGGGATCCGCCACCAGACGTTCGGCAGCGACTCCGGCACGACGTTGAGGCTGATGCCGAGGTTGAACGCGGCGATGTACAGGCCGAGGCCGGCGCCGCCGATGACGGCGGCGACAACCGCGCCGCGGGCGAGGTCGCGGCCCGGCTGGCTCGCGTCCAGGCCCAGCACCGACGGCGGCTCCCCCGACCTCGCCATCAGGTACAGCACGAGCAGGACCGGGGTCAGCGCCTCCGCGATGCCAACCAGTTGCAATACGAGGTCGAACCAGTGATTCGGCGACTGCGAACCGACGAGCAGGGCGTGCTGGCTGCTGAGCGACTGCCGGGCGAGCAGCGAGCCGATGAGGCTCAGCAGCGCGTTCACGCCGCTGGCGCCAAGCGAGATAGCGAAGACCGCGATGATCTCCCAGCGGAGGTACTTCGGCGGCGGGAGGCTCAGCGTCCCGCGCGCGGCATCGGCTGCCCGTGCATCGGCTGCCCGTGCATCATCTGACAGTGCATCATCTGGCTGGGCGCCAGGCGGCTGCGCGTCATCACCGGCGGTCACCACAGGACTGTAGCCGCTGGTTGCGGCTACGGAAGCAGCGCGGTCAGCCGCTGCCAGGCGAGCTCGGCCCCGGATGCGAGGCAGCCGTCCACTACCGCCTCGGTGCCGAGCGCGCTCACGCGCACCTCCGGCAGCACTGGCGCGAGCTTGCGCAACTCGGCAGCGACAGCCGCGGCGAAGCCGGGCGCCTGGCCGATGCCGCCGCCGAGCACGACGAGCTCGGGGTCGACGACCGTCACGATCGCGCAGACGGCCCTGGCGACGAGCGCGGCCTCGTCGGCCACCACCGCGGCCGCCCGCTCGTCCCCGGCAGCCGCGGCCTCGAAGACCCGGCGAGCCGACACCGAGCCGCGCATCCCGCTCCGGCGGGCAGCGCGCACCACCGCGGCCGCCGAGCCGGCCGCCTCCAGCGTGCCGCGGCGCCTGGCGTCCTCAGGATCGGAGCCCTGGCCTGCCGAGATCGGCATGTAGGCGATCTCGCCCGCCACCCCGTGCACACCACGGTGCAGCTTGCCGTCGATCACCAGGCCCATGCCGATGCCGGTGCCGATCCAGACGAAAGCAAACGTGCGGACCTCGCGGCCGTGGCCGTGCTCGCGCTCGGCCAGGCTGGCGGCGTCGACATCGTTCTCGACTACCAGCTGCTGGCCGAACGCGGCCCGCAGGTCAGCCAGCACCGCCGGCTTGCCCCAGCCGGCCAGGACGCCCGCCAGCGCGATCGCGTTGCGCCTGGGGTCGTAAACGCCCGGGGTCCCGATCACCGTCTGGGTGACCGACGACCTGGTGATGCCTGCGTCGGCGCACAACTCGTCGGCGAGCCCGATGAGCTCGGCGACTCGGCCGCGAGTGCTCGACGCCCTTGTCCTTACCGCCGACCGAGCGATCACCTCGCCGGTCAGGTCAGCCACAGCACCGCGCAGGTACTGGTGGCCGATGTCCAGGCCCAGTACGTAGCCGGCCTGCGGACGGATCTCGTACAGCACGGCCGACCGGCCGGGTACGCCGGTCCGCTGACCGGCCTCCTGGACCAGTCCGGAGCGCTCGACGTTCGCTAGGGCCAGCGACACTGTCGGCTTGGACAGACCCGAGAGGCGCGCCAGCTCGGCGCGGGAGCACCGGCCGAGCTGGCGGATGTGCCGCAGCAGGAGCTGCTCGTTGAGCGCCCGCAGCAGCTGCGGGCGGGCGGCCTGGCCCGGGCGCAGCTGACCGAGCTGCGCGGGGGCTGCGGCATCGGCGACCTCCGCAGTATCCGGGCCAGCCTGGACCGGCGCGCCGGACCCCTCGGCGGGCTCAGCCGGCTGGGCGGATGTTGTCGCGACCACTCTCTTATCCTTTCGCACCGCAGGTCACAGGGCCAGCGGCCACCCCGAGCGCGCGGCCGCCGGACTGGCGGGACGACGCTATCGAAGCGAGATCAAACCGTGCTTGTCGCCTGTACATAGTTAGGATACTGTCCTAACTAACTTTTCGGGAACCACCTAATCAGGACGTCAATGCGTAATCCCCCAGTCGTACTCGGCATCGACTTCGGCGGCACGAAGATCGCGGCGGCAGTCTGCGATCTCGCGGGCAACAAGCTCGGGTCCGCCGTGGTCGACAGCCTCGGCGAGCGCGGCGCCAGGGTCAGCTTCGACCACGGGGTGCACACCGCCAAGGCGCTGCTCGCCGAGTGCGCCGGCGGCGCCGACCTCGCAGCCGTCGGCGTGGCGACGTTCGGCATCCCGTTCGATGACCGCGTCGAACTCGCACCGGCCATTAGCGACTGGGGCGCGCTGGAGCTCGGCCGCGAGCTTCGCGCCGCGTTCCCTGGCGCGACGGTCGAGCTGGCGACCGATGCCAAGGCTGCGGCTCAGGCCGAGGCCCGATGGGGGTCGCTGGCGGGCGCGGATCCGGCCGTTTACCTGAATCTCGGCACTGGCCTTGCCGCCGCCATCGTGATCGGCGGGCGAGTGCTCGCTGGCCGCGACGGCGCGGCCGGCGAGATCGGTTACAACCTGCGCGACGTGTCCGACGTCGGGCGGCCTGACGGCCACCGCACGATGCTCGAGGACATGGTCAGCGGCATGGCGCTGCAGCGCCGGGCCAGCGGCCCGGACCGGCAGCTCACTGCCGCCGATGTCTTCGACGGCACTGACGATGTGACCGGCCTGGATGCCCTGATCACGGCCTTCGTCGATGAGCTGGCGTTCCATCTCGTCAACCTCGCGATCCTGGTCAACCCGGCCAAGATCGCGGTCGGCGGCGGCATGACCAGGTCCTGGGACCGGATCCAGCCGCGGCTGGCTGAGGCGCTGCGGGCCGGCGTGCCCTACCCGCCCGATCTTGTCCTGGCGCACTTTCCGCACGACGCACCACTACTCGGCGCTGTCGCCCTCGCCGTCGACGCCGCCACCGGGATTCACCGAGGCCAGCCGGAGCCTGCCCTGGACATCCCGCACCCTGACGGTCAACCCTGGCCAGTTACCTACGCAGATAACGCACCCACCGCAACTACTATCGGTAATTCGGCATAAAAATGTACAATTCGAGTCGCTATGCCGCCACTGCGCCGCCGGGTCTCCGACGGCCACCATCATCCCTGCCGTTGCGCCGGGCGGGCCAGCACGGCCCCGTACGGCGTAGAACTCATCCGTGAAGGGCGAGAACATGAGACCCCCGACGACGATCGTCGCCGTGCTGGCAGCACGCTGGCAGGCGGCCGCTTGCAGTCCCCATCCACCATGCTCAGGGAAGGACTACGGTCGTGAGACGCAGTAGAACAATCGTGCTCGCCGCGGCGCTCTCCGCCGCCGGGCTTATCGCGGGCTGTGGCAGCAGCGGCAGCAGCAGCGGCGGCGGCACCACTGGCGCAGGCGCCGGCAAGCCGCTGATCATCAGCGATGTCACCGGCGCGAACTGGAACTGCCAGTTCAACCCCCTCAGCACCAACTGGCCAGAAGGCGGCCCCAGCGAGACGGGGGTCATCTACGAGCCGCTCATGTTCGTGAACGCGCTGCAGACGGGAACCCAGGCCAGCGCGGGAATCCACCCGTGGCTGGCGACAAGCTACAGCTGGAACTCCAGTCTGACGGCGCTCACCTTCACGATCCGCAAGGGCGTGAAGTTCAACGACGGCACACCGATGACGCCTGCGGACGTCGCGTTCTCGTTCAATGTCCTGAAGGAGAACGGCGCGCTGGACCTCCAATCGCTGTGGAAGGCCGAAGGCGGGCCGCTCACGAGCGTGACCACCTCGGGCGACACTGTGACGCTGAACTTCGACGGGCCGTCGCCCACCTACTTCTACTACGTGGCCGGCCGGCAGCCCATACTCCCGGAGCACATCTGGTCGAAGATCGCGCCGTCCAAGATGCCGACCTACCCCGACAACCACCCGGTCGGCACCGGTGCGTACGTGGTCGGGAGCTGCAGCTCGACGAACCTCATCTACAAGGCCAATCCGGACTACTGGCAGCCCGGTAAGCCCGCTGTCAAGACGGTGGAGTGGCCGGCCTACCTGGACAACACCACCGGCAACAACTGCCTGATCAACGGCCAGTGCCAGTGGGGCGGCCAGTACATTCCCAACATCAACCAGACCTACATCGCCAAGAACCCCAGCGCTTATCACAACTGGGCCCCGTCAGTGAGTTCAGTGACCCTCGACATCAACCTGGGGCTGACGAACAGCCCGCTGGACAACGTCAGCGTCCGGCAGGCGATGGCGCTGGCGATCAACCGGGCCCAGGTCGGCGCTATCGGTGAGACCGGCAGTGAAGGGGCCGCCTTCCAGGACGGCGTCGCCGCCTCCTTCCGTAGCGGCGGCTGGGTGGACCAGACGCAGGCACAGTCGTACTACAACGACTACGCGTTTAACACAACGGAAGCCGAGCATCTCCTGGACCAGGCCGGCTACTCCAAGCTGGTCGGTGGCGTCCGCGAAAACAGCGCTGGCCAGAAGCTCGCGTTCACCCTGGTAAACAACGGCGGCTACTCCGACTGGGTGGCCGACGGCACCGTCATCGTCCAGCAACTCGCGAAGGTCGGCATTCAGGTCACGGCCCGCAACGAGAGCGGGAACGCATGGAGTTCCGACATGAGCCTGGGCCACTTCGAACTGGGGATCAACGACCAGACCAGCGGTCCGGGCCCTGAGTTCGAAATGCGCCAGTGGCTGTTCTCCGGGAACACCGCGCCGATCGGGAAGGCCGCGTCGACCAACTTCGGGCGTTACAGCGACCCGGCGACGGACGCGCTGTTTACCCAGTACGGCATGACCAACGACCTGACCACCCAGCAGTCCATCGTGTCCAAGCTGGAGAAGGTCCTGCTGGCGGACGTGCCCTACATTCCCGTCCTCACGGCCGTCTCCTGGGACCAGTACAACTCCGCCCAGTTCACTGGCTGGCCGACCGCGGCCGACCCGTACGCGCAGGGCCAGACCGCCTATCCCGACTGGGGCTGGGACCTGCTCAACGTCAAGCCCACGTCATAACAAGAGCGAGAAGGGCGTGGTGGCAGTGGCGCCGACCCGGTACCGCTGCCACCACGGCCACCGCTTCGGTGCCTGATCCGGTCACGCAAAGGGAGACACAGGCAATGCCGCACCGACGAGGACGAGAGACGAAAGGCAGCCGACGACTATGAGATTCGTCATCCGCCGCGCCGGCTTCTTTTTGCTCACGCTGTGGGCTGCCCTCTCGCTGAATTTCTTCCTGCCGCGGATCATGCCAGGTAATCCCATCAACAACATCATCTCCAAGCTGCACAACGTGACGCAGGCCCAGGAGCTGGCGATCGAACGCTCGCTGGGCATCGACAACAAGGCGGGCATCTGGCAGCAGTACCTGACCTATATCGGCAACACGGCCCGGGGCAGACTCGGACTCTCAGTCGGGAATGGCGGCGAGCCCGTCAGCCAGCTCATCAGGCAAGCGCTACCGTGGACGCTCGGCCTCATCGGCATCACCACGATCCTCGCGTTCATCATCGGTACCGCGATCGGCGCCATAGCGGCCTGGCGCCGGGGGAGCCGCCTCGACAGCGCGTTGCCACCGCTGTTCGTCTTCACCACCGCCATCCCGTTCTTCTGGGTTGGCATGATGCTGATCCTGATCTTCTCCTCGATCCTGGGGTTCCTGCCTTCCTATGGCGCCTACGCGCTGGGCACCACACCCTCGTTCAGCCTGACCTTCATCGGCCAAGTCCTGGAGTACGCGATCCTGCCTGCGCTGACCTTGCTGATCACGAGCATCGGGGGCTGGGTCCTCACCATGCGAAATACCATGGTGACCACGCTGACCGAGGACTACGTGCGCATGGCACGCGCGAAGGGCCTCCCCTCGTCGAAGATCATGGTCGGCTACGCGGCGCGTAACGCCATCCTGCCGAACCTGACCGGCTTCGCCATGTCGCTGGGATTCGTCGTCAGCGGCGCGATCCTGGTCGAGTATGTCTTTAACTACCCAGGTCTCGGGAACATGCTGCTGAGCGCGGTGAACAACGTCGATTACCCCCTCATGCAAGGGCTGTTCCTGATCATCACGATCTGCGTGCTGGTCGCGATCCTGCTGTCCGACATCGCCACGGCGATCCTCGACCCACGGACTAGGACGGCGGGGTAACGATGGCCATTCCCGTCACCACGACTGGTTTTCCTCAGCCGGCCGAAGGCATCAGCGAGACGCAGCGCCGAAGCACGCACCGCATCACGAAGGCGATCCGGACCAACCGGAAGGCCACGATCGGTGTCGTCCTCATGGCGGTCTTCATCTTCGTGGCGCTCTTCCCGGGCCTGTTTGCGCATCAGGACCCCAATGCGATCAGCAACCACGTCTTCGCCCGCCCGTCAGCCGCCCACTGGCTGGGCACGGACAACCTCGGCAGGGATGTCTACGCCCAGGTCATCGACGGCACCCGCAACGTGCTGATCCTCGCCCTCGCCGTCGGGCTGCTCACCACTACCGTGGCCATGCTGATCGGCGTCGCCGCCGCCTACCTCGGCGGGGTATGGGACAGCGTGCTGAACTTCGTCACGGACGTGCTGCTGGTCATCCCAATCTTCCCGCTGCTGATCATCATCGCCGCCTATCTGCCGAATGCCGGCAACAACGTCCTCATCCTGGTGCTGGCCTTCACGGGGTGGTCCTACACCGCCCGCCAGCTCCGGTCCCAGGCGCAATCCCTGCGTAACCGGGATTTCCTGCTGGCGGCGCGAGTCCGGGGTGAGCGGCCCCGGTACATCATCGTCGTGGAGATCCTTCCCGTCATGACGTCACTGCTGCTGGCCAGCTTCCTGAACAATGCCCTCTACGCGGTCCTGGCAGGCTCCGGCCTGCAGTTCATCGGCATTGGCAACAGCAACAACGTGAGCTGGGGCACGACGCTGTACTGGGCACAGCAGAACAACGCGCTCGGCAGCGGGCTCTACGTGTGGGCGATCGTGCCGGGCGCGTGCATCGCTCTCATGGGCGCCGCGTTCGCCTTCATCAACTACGCCTTTGACGAGATCGGGAACCCGGCCCTGCGCCCGCTGACCGCGGCGAAGGCCCGCAAGGCCGCGCAGGCCAGCACCAAGAGGAGGCTTGCCGGCTATGGCGCACGCGCTCGCTGACGATCAGTACGGCCTCGCTAGTCCGCCCCAGCTGGGCCCGGTCCTCGAGATCCGGGACCTCTCGGTCGAGTACGTCCTCGAGAGCGGCATCGTCTGCGCGGTCGACAAGGTCAGCTTCGAGGTGGCGCCGGGCGAGTTCCTCGCCATCGTCGGCGAGTCGGGCTGCGGGAAATCGACCCTGCTCTTCGGCATCGCCCAGCTGCTCAATCCGCCCGCCGAGATCAGCGGCGGCAGCGTGGCGTTCAAAGGCCGCAATCTGGTCCAGCTCACCGAGCACGACCTTGCTGCGGTCCGCTGGAAGGACATGTCCGTTGTCATGCAGAGCGCTATGAACGCGCTCAACCCGGTGACGTCCGTCGGCGCTCAGTTCAGGGACGCTATGCGCGCCCACGGGGTGACGTCCAAAGAAGAGATCCAACGGCGCTCGGTCGAGGTGCTCAAGATGGTGGGCATCGACCCGGTGCACCTCAAGAGCTACCCGCACCAGCTCTCCGGCGGCATGCGGCAACGGTCGATGATCGCGATGGCGATGCTGTTCACCCCGGAACTGATCATCATGGACGAGCCCACGTCGGCGCTTGACGTCGTAGCGCAGCGCTCGCTGATGGCCCAGATCAAGGACCTGCAGCGGGAGTTCGACTTCGCCGTCATCTTCGTCACGCACGACATGTCGCTCGTCAGGCACTTCTCCGACCGGCTGATGGTCATGTACGCGGGTCAGGTGTCCGAGGTCGGTCCTACTCGGCAGCTCTTCGACCAGCCACATCACCCGTACACGGTCGGGCTGATGGACGCCTTCCCTTCGATCCGTGGGCCGCGGGTGCAGCTGACCGGCATTCCCGGCAGCCCACCCGACCTCGCCAGGCCGCCGGCGGGCTGCCGATTCGCGCCCCGGTGTCCGAAGGTCATGTCCCGTTGCGAGACCGACCCACCGCCCGACTACCACGTGGAAGGCACCTCGGTGCGCTGCTTCCTGTACGACGAGGCGGCGGTGCTCAGTGACTGAACTGCAGACACAGCCCGGGACCCAGCACGTCGACCCCGGCCAGGAGCCGCTGCTGCGCGTGGACCGGCTGAGTCGGCACTTCAAGATCGGCAACGCCCTGTCCCGCCGCGCCCTCCACGCCGTCGACGACATGAGCTTCACAGTCGGCGAGCGCGAGATCGTCGCCATCGCTGGAGAGAGCGGCAGCGGCAAGAGCACTGTGGCCAGGGTCCTCGCCAAGATCTACGAGCCCACCAGCGGGGAGGCCTACTTCCAGGGCAAGCCGCTGTCGGCGATCCGGTCACGAAGCGAGAGGCTCCGCTACAGCGGCCTGGTCCCCATGGTGTTCCAGGACCCGTTTTCCTCAATCCACCCCGTCTTCCGGGTCTCTCACGGGGTCATGCGGGCGCTGAAGCTGCACCGGCCCGAGCTGACCGGGGAGCAGCGGTTCACCGAGGCGGTGCGGGTCTTCGACGCGGTCGGGCTCAACCCGGGCGCTGAGGTGCTGCAGCGCTACCCGCACGAGCTCAGCGGCGGGCAGCGGCAGCGCGTCGGCTTCGCCCAGGCACTGGCAATGCGGCCCAAGCTGATCCTTGCCGATGAGCCGGTCTCCATGCTGGACGTGTCGATCCGCATCGGGCTGCTCAATGTGATGGCCAAGCTTCGCGACGAAGAAGGCGTGTCAATTCTCTACATCACCCACGACCTGGCCAGCGCCCGGTATGTCTCCGACCGGCTCATCGTCATGTACGCCGGCCAGATCGCGGAAGCCGGGCCGGTGGAGGACGTGCTCGCCGCGCCCAAGCACCCCTACACTCAGCTGCTGCTATCCGCGGTGCCCGACCCGAAGGCGGAGCTGAACGTCAGCGCGGAGACCGACCGCGGCGAGCCGCCGCGGGTGATCGACCCAGCGCCAGGCTGCCGGTTCCGGTTCCGGTGCCCCCTCGCCATCACCGAATGCCACAGCCAGGACCCGCAACTGCTACAGCTCTCCCCCGGTCACAGCGCCGCTTGCTTCGTCGCCCAGTCTGGTGCCGAGGTGAAGGCGTTCTAATTCCAGTGAAGGATGCCGAATGAAACTCGCGGTTGTTGGCGGTGGCTCGACCTACACCCCGGAGCTCGTCGATGGGATCGCCAGGCTCACGGGCGACATCAAGATCTCTGAGCTGGTCCTGGTCGACCCGGATGCCGAGCGGCTGGCGGTCGTCGGCCCGTTCTCGGCCCGGATCATGGCCAGGTACGGCCACCCGGCCGCGGTCTCCTGGACCTCTGACCTGGACACGGCCGTCGAGGGTGCGGGCGCTGTGCTGCTGCAGCTTCGGGTCGGCGGTCAGGCCACCCGGCACCGGGACGAGACGTGGCCGCTCGAGTGCGGCTGCATCGGCCAGGAGACGACCGGGGCGGGCGGCTTCGCGAAGGCGCTGCGGACGGTGCCAGTGGTGCTGGACGTGGCCGCGCGGGTGCGAGAGCGCGCGGCGGCTGACGCCTGGATCATCGACTTCACGAACCCAGTCGGCATCGTCACCAGGGCGCTGCTGGACGCCGGGCACCGGGCGATCGGCCTGTGCAACGTGGCGATCGGCAACCAGCGGCTGTTCGCCTCGCTGCTGGACGTGTCGCCGTCTGCCGTCGAGCTCGACCACGTCGGGCTGAACCACCTGACCTGGGAGCGGGCCGCATTCGTCGACGGCACCGACCGGCTGCCTGCGCTACTCAGCGAGCACGGCGAGCAGATCGCCGGGCACACCGGGCTGCCGCTCGCGGTGACCCGCGAAGTCGGCGCCGTTCCCTCGTACTACCTGCGGTATTTCTGGGCGCACGACGCGGTGGTCGAGGAAGAGCGCGGCCGTGAGACGAGGGCCCAGGCGGTCGCCGAGATCGAGCGCCAGCTGCTCGCGATGTACGCCGATCCCACCCTCGACACCAAGCCCGAGCTGCTGACGCACCGGGGCGGGGCGTTCTACTCCGAGGCGGCGGTGGCCCTGCTCGCGTCGCTGCTGACCGACACCGGGGACCGGCAGGTCGTGAACGTGCGCAACAACGGGACGCTGCCCTTCCTGTCTGACGAGTCGGTCATCGAGGTGACGTCGACGATCGGATCGGGCGGGGCCGTGCCCGTCCCCGTCGCGCCGGTCGGCCCGCTGATGAGCGGCCTGATCGCGCACGTGTCGGCGTACGAGGAGCTGGCCGTCGACGCCGCGCTGCGCGGCGGCCGGCATCGGGTGGCCGCGGCGCTGCTCGCGCACCCGCTCATCGGGCAGTACGACCTGGCCCAGCAGCTCACCGACCGGCTGCTGGCCGAGAACGCCGCCTTCCTGCCGTGGACGAATCGCTAGTGAGCAACACTCCGTTGCGTCCCACCGCGGCGGTGCTCGCGATCGACGGCGGCAACAGCAAAACAGACGTGGCGCTCGTCGCCGCCGACGGCACCCTGCTGGCTTCCGTTCGCGGCGGCCCGTCCAACCATCAGGGCATCGGCTCGGAGCGCGCAACGAAGGAGCTCACGAACCTGGTCGCGTCGGCTGCGGAGATCGCCGGACTGCCTGGGGTCAAGCGCGTCGCCCAGCACACGTCCGCGTGCCTGGCTGGGGCAGATCTGCCGGTCGAGGAAGCGGACCTGAATCGCCTCGTGCAGTCGCTCGGCTGGTCGGCCACCAGCACGGTCGTCAATGACACGTTCGCGGTGCTGCGCGCCGGGCTCGCGGATGCGGGCCCGCACTGGGGCATCGGAGTCGTCTGCGGCGCCGGGATCAACTGCGTCGGGGTGGCGCCAGACGGGCGCACAACCAGGTTCTTGTCGCTCGGCGAGCTGAGCGGGGACTGGGGCGGCGGCGGCGCGCTCGGACCGCTGGCGCTGTGGTGGGCCGTGCGCGCGGAGGACGGCCGCGGGCCGGAGACCGAGCTGCGCACCGCGGTGCCTGCCCACTTCGGGCTGGACCGCGTCGAGGATGTCGTCATCGGCATGCACCTGGGCACGATTGACTACTCGCAGCAGCATCGGCTGGTGCCGCTGCTATTCGCGGTGGCGGGCCAGGGGGACAAGGTGGCCCGCGACATCGTACTGCGCCAGGCGACGGAGATCTGCCTCATGGTCACCGTGGCGGCCCGGCGCCTGGACCTGCTCGCGACGCGCGGCGTGCCCGTCGTGCTGGGCGGCAGCCTGATGACGGCGCGTGATCCGCTGCTCAGCCAGGCCATCTCCGACCAGCTTGCCGCGGACCTGCCGGGCGCCGAGATCCGCATCGTCGACGTGCCGCCGGTCGCCGGCGCAGCCCTGCTGGGACTCGACCACGTCGGCGCGGCTCCCGCTGCGGCGGTGCGGCTCCGAGACGCCGCCCGGCAGACCTGGTAACGCCGCGAACGCGCCCCGGTTCGCGCCCAGGGCGCCCGCGCAACCCACATTTCCCGCCTAACGTGCGCGCAAGCCGGACAAGCCGGGCACGCAACTGCACGTCCCGCGGGAAATCTGTGCGACCCAAGATCAACTAGGGGCCGCGAGCCAGCCGGGCGCCGGGCGGATGGCCAGGCCGCGGTCGATGAGCTGGCCGACCAGATCGGCCGGAATGAGCCAGCGCCAGCTGAACCACCGGACCAGGTCCTGCTCCGGCGCCAGCACAGCGGCCCGCAACGCCGCGCCCATCAGCGCGACCAGGTCGAGCGGCGCACCGGATGGCTGCGGGTACGCCTGATCCCACCGCGCTAGCTCGCTGCGATGCACGTGCCCCTCCCCCGACGCCGCGGGCAGCACGATCGACCGCGCCACGAGCGCCCCGCAGCGCTGGAGCGGCGCGCGCAGCGCACGCAGCTCCTTGTGCTTCAGGCCGAGCTCGACCTCGACGTCGTCGGCGACCGACGGCCCGGTGTCGGCGAGGTGTGCCAGCAGCCTGGCCCAGCCCGGGTCTTCGCGCGCCATCCGTGCCAGCTCGGCGCGGCAGATCGGATCAACGAGGACCAGCAGCTCGTCGCTCAGCAGGATCGTCTTGCCGCGGTGAATGTCCAGCGAGTGCACGTCCGGCAGCTCGGACAGCTCGTGTGCCCACGGCCACTTGGTCGCTGGCCAGCTCGCGAACCCGCGACCGCCTGCCTGATACGGCTCCTCATGACAGGCCTCAAACAAGCTCGGCAATGCGGAGTCGGGGGTACGCGTAAGCAGACCCCGTTCCCTTACGAAGCCATGCGCCTCTGTCAGCGACGCCAGCGCACGGTCGGGCGTGAGCCTGCACTCGTAGTCGCGTCGCGCGCGCAGCGCCGCCAGGGCGTCGGTCATGCTGGCCTCCGCCTGCGATGCTAGCCGCCCGCCGCCAGACTTAGGGCCGTGGCAGATCCCGTGCTGGTGAGCGACGCCAGCGATCCGCGGCTGGCGGACTACCTCAGCCTGACCGACGTGCACCTGCGGCGGAGCCTGGAGGCGGCCGAGGGCCTGTTCATCGCCGAGGGCGAGAAGGTGATCAGGCGGGCCATCGACGCCGGATACCCGATCCGCTCGCTGCTAGTGGCGGCCGACAAGCTGGCGACCATCACCGACGTGGCTGCCAGCTTGCCCGGCGACGTGCCGCTGTACGTGCTGCCTGCTGAGGCGGCCGAGCAGCTGACGGGCTACCGGGTGCACCGCGGCGCGCTGGCCTCGATGCAGCGGCTGCCGCTGCCCCCGGTCGGGCAGGTGCTGGCCGACGCGCGGCGGATCGTCGTCCTGGAGGACATCGTCGACCACACGAACGTCGGAGCGGTGTTCCGCTGCGCCGCGGCTCTCGGCTTCGACGGCGTCGTGCTGGCGCCGCGGTGTGCCGATCCGCTGTACCGGCGGGCGGTCAAGGTGTCGATGGGTGCCGTGCTCGCGGTGCCGTACGCCCGGCTCGAGGACTGGCGCGAGGGACTAGCGGAGCTGCGGGCGGCCGGGTTCCGGCTGCTGGCGCTCACGCCCGACCCGGGGGCGATCCCGATCGGCGCGGTCGAGGCCGCCGGAAAGATCGCGCTCCTCATCGGTGGCGAAGGACATGGCCTGTCCGCGCGCTGGCTCGCCGCCGCCGACCAGGCTGTCCGGATCCCCATGAGCCGCGGCGTCGACTCGCTCAACGTCGCCTCCGCCGCCGCCATCGCCTGCTACCTGCTCGCCGACTCCTAGCGGATCGAGCGTTCTGTCAGCTATCCTGCATTCCCCTGACATTCTGGGCGTTCACTCGCCACCATTCGGCGACGTACTCGCGCAGTTCCTTGAATTCGTCTGCGGTGCTAGTAATCAACAAGCCAGCTATCGCGGCATTGAGCACAAGAAGTTCGCCCGGCGAGAGCCTGCGCCTTATGACTGGCAAGCCAAGGTCCCTGCGCAGCGTGTCCTCAACCGCCATTGGATGGGCAGTCAAAACTCGAGACACCGCTGGAAAACATCTGGCCGCGAGCCCCTTGAGATCACTTTCGCTGGGGTCGCGCATCAAGGACCGCCTGGTCAGGTACTTGACTGCAGCGAACAAGTACAGTCCGATCCGCTGCTGCTCGCCGAGTGAGATCTCTGATCGCCAGTTACTAACCTCGCCTTCGAAGGCCGCACGATCACCCGCGTTTGCGGCGGTTAGCACTAGTCGCTATCGCTCCCACGAGCGGTCACCTAGTGTCACGTGAATTAAGTAGCTTAACCCGCGGTCGAGTTTGCAGCTGGCTCAAGTTGGTGGCCCCATCCGCCGCGGATGCGGTCGAGGGCAGTCGGGTAGCTTGCTGACAGAGTGCCAGGACGCATGGGCTTCTACTCGGCCGTGAGTGTGCTTGGCTTCTCGCCTCGGTAGGGGATCCACAGATATCCCGGCTGGAACTCAACGTAGTTGGAGCCGTGCAAGCCGAGTTCGTCGTGCAGGGACTGGCAGAGGACGAGTCCGTGGATTGTGCCGTCGCTCAGCTCCGCTTGCCAATTGCTCCTGAGCTCTTCGGGATCAAGGAATCCTTCTGGATCCCAGCCAGCCTTCGCCGCCACATATCCGTGGAACCTCGCGAGCAAGCGGTAGAGCTCTTCGCCGAGCTCGGTCAGCTCAGTGGCGGACAGCCTGGCCTTCGGCAGCGTGCCGTCCAGGGCCACGCAGCCACCGCGCCAGCTCCGCCCGATCCGACTCCGGCAGCTCCACCACAGCATTCAACGGCACAGCAAACTGTACCGCGAGGTTAAGCTACTTCATTCACGTGACACTAGGCCATCAGAATGATCGCCAGCTAGTGCCACAGCTTAAGAATCGCAATTCATCTGGGGAATAACTCCTTATGGCTTGACCTGCCCTAGGCATCGTCGTATAGACAGTCTTGAAAGCCGCATCGATGTCTTTTCCGGTTACCTTCCGAGCATCGCACCATATCGTCACCGGAAATCGTCACCGGAAATCCTCGCCTACTTCGATGGCATCTCGTCAGCGCTATTATTCGCCTTACTGACCAGCATGGAAAGAATCTCCAGCGCCTCCAGCCTCGCAAGAACTCCGATGCATCTCAGCATCCCCGGCCTGAAGATAGGCAGGAACCAGCCTGCGCAGACCGGCGAGCACACTTTCACGATCGGCAGCAGCGATCGCTTCCCGCGCATGGCGAGCCCATCGATGCGAGATCGCTTGCCTCACGACCTCTTCGTCCGCGTACAAGGGATCGCGGCTCGACTCATACTTCAGATTGACGCTACTCGTATCGATACCGCGCGATTCGGCTGCGGCACGCGCCTCGTCCAGCGTGATCCTGGGCCCTCAGCGGCGGCGCCCTCCCCAGTTCGTGTTGCCATTATCGAGCCATCTTCTACGGCTAGTCACTTCCTCGAAGGAGATTGAGACGGAATATTAGCGCCTCCACATCAGGCGCCACTTCTCTCCAGATAGGTCGTTCCCGGCCTACAGATTCCTGGATTCCTAGGTACAGCACCCTTGGGCTATCCGACGACAGCCGGTAGTCGAGCACTACTGGCATGTCCGGACCGAGGCTTGCAATGACAACCGACTGCGATAGGTCGACACCTAGGCTGTCAGGCGACTCCAAGCCCAGCCACCATTGCTCGTCATCTGTCATCGAATGGCACGAACTGGTCTGACGCTCAATCCCCGCCAGGTCGTAGAACTCCGGCAACTCGGGGTTGTCGCTAAATACTCGGCGGTAGATCTCAGAGTCACCAGGAGGGCGCCACCGTCTCGACTCGATGGCGCTGACCAGCGCTGACGGTAGCACAAGTCCACCAATGCTCATTGGGTTCCGGTTCATCTCAACCCTGGGCCGACATGCCCGTTGCCTCTCGCAGGGCGCTCAGTATTCCTTCCCGGAATCCCTCGGGGGCAGCTCTTGTACCCCAATTCGCCAGGTTGACGCTTGCCGAGTTCCATCGCACTTCGAGCCCCTCGTCTCGTACGATCGCGGTGAACCCAACCGTACTCTCGGAACCGCCGAAGACTTCCCCATTGATAACCCCGTGCCCGCCGAACTGGCTCACCAGATTGTTGGGCTCGCTGCTAAGGCGTGCCTCGAAATTGCTGGTCGCTGGGTCATACACGCCGCTGAATCCGTTCCCTTCAGGCTGAATTCGTATAGCGGTTCGATTCTGCGCCACCGACTGATCGCTTGATATCGTCCGAAGATCGCAATTGTGGACAAGGACCGCTGAGCCGCCCGCAGTGACGTAGAAGTCGTGGTCGTCGGGGACGGTGAGGTCCCACATCCAGCCTGTGGTGTCCTTGGGGTCGTAGCCGCCAGTCGCGGTAGCAGTGCCGCCGCCAGCGGTCCGCAGGTGAGTGCCGTACTTCAGCGCCCCGGCCTTGACCCAGCTACGAGTCGTAACATCAAAGAACAGGTGGTTCCTGGTGGTGTCGATGACCCCGGTGCCGTGCGCAGTCTTCACGCGCAGGTCGTAGCGGTTGGTGTCGTGGTGGACGAGCACCGCCGAGACGGTCTCGTTCGTTGTCTTGCCCGTCTTAACGTTGGTCGCCCTGATCTTTTCGCCGACCTTGAGCTTGCTAATCGCGACCAGCGCGCCCGAGCCGGTCAGCACCTTCGTGCCCGCGCTGAACGACTGGCCACCTACGGTGCACAGGTTGGACTCTTCCTCGGCGGCGTTACCGCCGGGGGAAGCGTCTGCCGCCTTAGCGTCCTCGACACCAGCGGTGCCGCCATCGGTAGACGCGGCGGCGCCATCACCAGCCGCGTCGCCAGCGGCCGCCGAGGTGGCCTCCTCGGCGGAGTCAACGGCCGAGCCGGAGTCCAGCAGCCCGGAGGCCGCGTCACCCAGCGCGGACGCGCCCTCCGCCAGGCCCGCGCCAAGACCGCCGGCCAGCGCACCGGTAGCCGCTCCCTTGAGCACCGACTCACCGAAGCCCGACCAGGAGAACTTGCCGGTCTGCGCAGCCGTGATCCCGTAGGACACGGCGTTCCCGGCGGCTCCGGCCAGCGCGCCGCACGCAGCAGCGCCCGCCACTGCGCCGATTCCGCCCGTCGCGATCCCCAGCGCCGCGTCACAACCAGCGAACACCGCCACCGACACCACGACTGACGCGATCGCCGCCGCATGGTTCTTCACGAAGTTGGCAGTCGCCGTGGCAGCCTTGGCCACATCATGCACCGCCGTGTGCACGACATGCACCACCGCGTGATAGCCCTCGGAGGCATACCGCGTCACAGTATGCGCCACCGCCGACGTCGCCGACTGCGCCGCATGCCACGCCTGCCCGACTACATGGACAGCCGCATGGGCAGCATCATCGACACCCGTCTTCAGATCATGGGCCACCCGGCCGGCTACCGCCTCGGCGTCTGCCAGCGCTCGATGGATGTCGTACATGAAGTTGTCTGCCGCCGACGTCACGTCATGGACGACCGCGTGGACCACGTGCACTACAGCGTGATACACGTGCACCGCTGCGTGATAGACGTCAGTGGCAGCGTGACTGACCGAGCTGAAGAAGCACCCGAGCCAACCGCACGAGGGCGCTGGGCGCGGCGGGGACACGCGCGTGGTGGTGCCGCCGCCGCCACCGCCGCCGCCGCCACCGCCGCCGCCGCCAGCCATCAGGTACATGTGGCCAGTCGGGTCGATGCCGGTCAGCGGGTTGTCCGCAGCGTAAGCGAACGGGTTCGCGCCAGCGGAGTTCGGCACTGGGCTCACATTCGCGGTGTCGCGGCTCGTGAACTGGCCAGCTGACGGGTCGTACCAGCGGGCGTTCATGTCGACTCGCCCGTTGGCCGGATCGGTCCAGGCGGACTGGTAGCCGAGGTTGCCGGTCATGCCCGTGGTGGCGGTCACGTTGCCGAGCGGATCGTAGGTCACCGACCCCGTCAGGGCCGTCGAGCCAGCCTTGAACTGACCAGTGACGTCCGTGTGCGCGTCCGTCAGGGCAAGCGTCCCGGCCGAGGTACCGCCACCGGCGGCGCCCTCCGCCAATAGCGAGGTACCGCTCGGGTTCCAGCTGTAGTTGTAGGACCCGTCGGAGGCCATGGTCGTCGACGTGCCGTCATAGGAGAACGTGGCGTTGGCAGCCCCGGACGCAGTGAGCGCACGGCCAAGCGCGTCGTAGGCGTACGTCTGCGAGCCCTGGGTGATCGACTGCCCGAAGGCGTCCGAGGTGTAGTTCGACGTCCCACCCGGCCCTGACACCGAGGCCAGCGTGCCGGCCATCGTGTAGTTGTACGTGCTGGTCCCGTCAGACGTCAGCTCGTCCCTGGCGTCGTAGCTGTAGGTCTTCGATCCGACCCCGGTCCGGTTGCCGTTGTTGTCGTAGGTGTAGTTAGTGCTCGCGCTTCCGTTGTTCCAGGACGTGAGCTCGTTGGCGTAGTTGTAGGTATAGGTGTTGCTGGCTGACCCGTCGAAACCGGTGCTGGTCTTAGAGGTCAGGTTTCCGTTGGGGTCGTAGCCATAGCTGATCGAAGCGACCTGTGCTCCGGTTCCGCTGGTAAGAGTGTCAGAGGTCAGCTGGTGCAACGGGTTGTAGAGGAACGACTGGCTGTCATTCCCGGCCCCGTACGAGATCCCGGACACCTGCGACTCCTGGTTGTAGGAGTACGTCAGCGTGTTCCCGGTCACCGGGTCGGACAGCGTCTGGAGCCGGTCCGCGTTGTCATAGGTGTAGCCAGTCGTGCCGGCGGCGTCGGTCACCGAGGAGAGCAGACCGTCTCCGTTGTAAATGAACGATGACGACCCGGACTGGCCCGTCGCGCTGGACAGCTGGTCCAGGTTGTTGTAATTGAACGTGTCGCTACCGGACGGCGTGGCCGCCGAGGTCATGATCCCGTCGTTGTTGTAGCCGAACGTCCGGGTCCCGGTCGCCGCGCTCGCCCCGCTGCCGCTCTGGCCGGTGAGCTCGTTCATGTTGTTGTAGGCGTCGGTGATGGCGATGCCACCCGGCTGGGATTGCGTTACCGGGTTGCCGTCCTTGTTGTACGACGTAGTGAACGTGCTGTCGGCCGCCGTCGGCGCCGACGCAGTCGTCGGCTCGATTTGCGATTCGGGCAGATTCCAGCTGTTGTAGGTTGTCCACCAGTTGTTGCCGTTCCCGTCGGTGTACAGGGTCGGGTTACCGCCGGCGTCGTAGCCGAACGACGTCGTGACCGAGGCGGTCGCGGTGACCGGCTGCACTTCGCTTGTCAGCTGGTTCACGGAGTTGTAGGCGAAGGTGGTCGTGTTGCCCCGGTAGTCCTTGGCAGACACCTGGTTGCCGTTGGCGTCATAGGCTGCGGAGTCGCTGCGCTGGAGCACTCCCGCCGACGAGTAATCCGCCTGTCCGATGGCGCTGCCCGACTCGTCGTAAGTCGTCATCGAGTAAGTGAGATCGGGGCTAGTCGTCTTCGTCCGCTGGCCATTGGCGTTGTAGGCGTACTGAGTCGTGTTACCTGCGCCGTCCTTGACACTTGTCGTCTCGCCGGCGGCGTCGTATCCGTACGTCGTCGTGACGCCGTCCTGCGTCGTCTGAGACGTCATCCACGGGAACGTTCCACCGGAGCCGTAGGCGTCGGTCGTGGTGTCGGCCGGTGCGCCGGTCGCCGTCGAGGTCAGGGTCGACGAAGTTTGGCGGCCCAGGAAGTCGTAGCTAGACGCAGTTTCCGTGCCGTCCGGGCTCGTCGCTGAGATCTGGTCACCGTTCTGGTCATAGGCGTACGACGTGACGGCGGTGTTCGGCGCGGTGCTGCTCGTCACGTCGCCTAGCTGGTCGTAGGTGTAGGTCGTAGTGTTGGTCAGTGCGTCAGTCTGGCTCGCCACTTCGCCGAGGTTGTTGTAGGCCGTCGTCGTGACGGGCGTGACCGTGCCCGATCCGTTCGGCGGCGTGTAGGACGGACCCGTGACGGTGGTCGGCCGGCCGTTCCCGTTGTAGGCAGTGAAGGTCTCGTTGCCGTTCGGGTCCTCGGTCATGACCTTGTCGCCGAAGGTGTCATAGCTGTAGCTCGTGACCGGCGCGATCTGGGTGGGCTGCTGGCTGCCATAGGTCTGCACGTTGACCAGCGGACTGGCTATCTGGGTGAGCTGACCGGCCTGGTCATAGTTGTACGAGGTGACGTTGCCGTTGGGGTCGGTCATCGACGTCGGCAAGCCCCGGCTGTCGAGTGCCCAGCTCGTCGTGTACCGGCTCTCGCCCTGCGCAGCGCCAGTTCGGCCACTCGCATACAGCTGCGATATCTGTGCAGCGGACAGCGCGTACGAATACACCTGGACATCGTCGACCGTGCCGTCGAAGAAGTCTCCGATGGCGCCCTCATACTCGTCGTTGCCGATGGACAGCGGTCCGGTTGCCTGGTAAGGCGTCGTATCAGTGCCTGTGGCTCCTGACTGAGCGCCGTTAACGTACAAGGTGAGGGCGCCCGTTGAGGAGTTGTAGGTCCCGGTCAGGTAGGTCCACGTGGCAGTCTGAGCTGTGCTGGCCGAGGTTGCGGTCGCCATAGTCGGGCTGGACGAAGTGTCCGCTGTCGCTCGGTCAAAAGCCCACCCACCGCTGGCGGAGTCATACTGCAGCCGGAACCCGTCCTCGCTGGTCGAGTGGTCGGACACGATCCCCTGGTAGTTCGTGGTGTCTCCGGCCAGATTCACCCAGGCCGACACGCTGAACGAGCCAGACGTGTTCACGACGGAACTGCTCGCGGCAAGGCCCTGGCCGCTGGTCCCGGTGAAGGACCCCCCGCCGCCCTGCGGCCACGTGATCGGGCTGGCGGGGTACGCGGTGTTGCCGTTACCGGACGCGTCGGTCGCAACCGAACCTGAGCCCGAGCTCGGCGCCGTCAGCGGCCACCACGCGGTCGGCGCCTGCGAGCTGCTGGTGACATTGTTGACGCTCTGCGATGTCGCGTTGCCCATCTGGTCGTAGGTGTAATCGGTCTGGCTGACCGGGGCAGCGGACCCGGAGCCGGTGATCGTCTGCTGGACTACGGCGTCATCGGGGGAATAGACGTAGCTTGTGGTGCGGTCAAGGCCTGCCGGATCAAGCGTGATGGCCGTGGTCTGGTCGGCAGCATCTGGCGTGAGGTTCGTCGTGGTCTGGCCGTTGCTGGTCACCCTGGTGATGAGCTGGCCTGCGGCGTTGAAGGAGTTGGCCTCCTGGACATAAGTGCTGCCGCCGCACGCCGTACCGGTCCAGGCACTGCATCGGGTCACCGTCGACAGCAGCCCGTTGCCCGTGTAGGTGTACGCGGTCGTGTCACAGTCGGCATTGGTGATAGCCGCGAGCTGGCCGGCCGGGTCGTACGTCCGGGACGACTCCACCAGGCCGCCGCTTACTGTCTGGCAGGATCCGGTAGCTGTGCCCTTGTAGTTCACCAGCGTCGCGGTCAGCAGGTCGCCATCTGCGTCGTAGGTGTAGTCGGTGATGTTGCCTGCCGGGTCGGTCTCGGTCGCCAGGTTCCCGTACGCGTCGTAGGTGTAGTGCGTCGTGTTGGTGTTGGCGTCGGTCGAGCTAATCATCTGGTCGTAGCCGTTGTAGCTGTCGCTCACCTGGCGGGACGTGTCCCCGCCGGTCGAATCGGACACTGTCTGCGACAAGACGTCGCCGTCCGCGTCATAGGAGGTGCTAATGACGGCCGTGTGAGGGGATCCGACCGTGTCCGTGACAGTGGGATCGGCCTCAGTGAGCACGTTCCCCATCTGGTCATAGGTATAGGAAGTCACCAGGCCGGATGGGTAGGTCGAGGAGTACACCGTCTTGGCTGTCTCGCGGCCAAGCCCGTCATAGGCGTACGTCGTGCGCGTGCCGTCGGGGTTGGTGACCTGGTAGACGTCGCCATCGGAGTAATACTCGTAGCTGGTCTGCGCGCCGCCAGGCGAGGTCTCGGTCAGCGGCAGGCCAGACGGTGCCGTGCCGGATTGCTGACCGGCAGAGTTGTAGCCAGGCGTCAACGTCGCGGGGGCGCTGGCCGTGTATGTGTACGCGGTCGTCCGGCCATTCGGGAACCCGGGCACCGGCGGACCGGTCTGGCTGGTCAGCTCACCGAGCGTGTTGTAGGCGTTAGTCGTCAGGTACGTCTTGTCGGTGCCGGAGGCTGAGCCAGGCCCGGCGTCGGTCAGCACGAGATCGTTGCGCGGGTCGGGAGTCAGGCTCGTACTGGTGTCGTCGGGGTAATAAGTGGCGTACTCGGTCGAGCAGTTCTGCGCCGCCAGGTTCTGGCACGTCGTCTGGGAGACCACGTTGCCCCGGACGTCGAATCCGGTAAGCGTCACATTGCCGTCAGGATCGGTCACGCTGTCCTGGAAGCCAGCGGTGTTGTAACCGAACTTCGTCGTCTTGACGAGCGCGTCGGTCTGCGCGACGATCCGGTCGCCGTTCAGCGGGTCCATCTGGTACGAGAGGGTCTTGCCGCCCGGATCGGTGATGGTCTGAGTCTCGACCGGCACGAGTCCGCCGGAGCTCTGCGACGCAGCCCATTCCTGCTGGACCTGCGCCGCGCTCAGATGCGAGTTGTAGAACGCAACGTCGCTAATCGAGCCGGTGAAGTACCAGGGCGAGGCGGTGGTGTTCCCGCTATGCGGCTCATTGGGCCAGCCATTGCCGATAAAGCCGGTGCCGAGGTAGACGTTGGTCTCGCCAGCTCCGGATATCGTGCCGGACAAGCTGCCGACGAGCGTGCCGTCGAGGTAGACAGCCTGGCTGTTAGTCCCAGCGGTACCAGCCGTCAGGACGACGTTATGCCAGTTGCCGTCGTCGACCTTGCCACTGCTCGTGACTGGGGTCGCGGACCCGTTCCAGAACTCCGCCTCGAGCTTGCCGCCCGTGTCGACGTAGATCTCGGGCACGTAACTGCTCGTGGTGGTGCCACTGCTCAGCGCACTGGCCGAGGACGCGAAGATCACGCCGCCCGCGGTCTTGGTGTTGAACCACAGGCTCACCGACTGATTGCCCGCACCAGTGACCAGGCCAGACGGCAGACTCAGGTACGAACTAGTGCCGTTGAACGAGTCGGAGTTCGAGTCTGTGAACGGCCCTGGCTGCCCTTGGTTGACCGCGTTGTAGGTAGCGGTCCCGCTGTTGATCTGATTGACCGCCGTCGTTGTGTTGGTATCGGCGAGCCGCCAGTAGTCGGCCGGCTCCTGGCCGAGAACGGACGAGACGTAAGCCTGGCTCGACCCGGTCACGGTCGGCGCTGCGACCTTCCACACCCCGTCCGTGTCGCCGGTGAGCTGGCTCACCGCGCCCGTCACGGTGCTATAGCTCACCTGCGCATAAACGCTGCCCGACGGCCGGGTGATCGTCGAGACCTGCTCAGCCTGGGTGGATCCAGCCTGATACAGGCCCGACACCTCAGCTCCCGTGAGCGGCCGGTCCCAGAACCCGGCATCGGAAATGGGGCCGTTGAAGTACTCCGGAATGCCGTTGCCGCCGCTGTGCGACTCGTTCGGCCAGTTGCCGCCGATGAAGCCGGCGCCGAGGTAGTCGTTGTTCAGCGTCTCCACTTGGCCATCGACGATCGAGTTGGACACGGTGACGCCGGTCACGGTGACTGGCGTCTGGTTGTCCACGTAGAGCGTCTCGGTGGTTCCTGCGCACGTCAGCACCGCAAGGTGCCACTTGCCGTCGTCGACGGTCGTTTTCGAGTTCAGCGGAGTGGTGGTGGCATCCCAGAACATGCCATGCAGGAGTCCGTCGGTCCCCACATACAGGTTCGGCGTGTAATACCCAGTCGTGCTGGAGTCGGTGATCGGGTCTTTGGAGCTGCCGAGGATTACTCCGCCCGCGGTGGACGTCTTGAACCATACGCTGACCGACTGATAGTTCGCGCTGTCCACGAGCTTGGTCGGCAGCGTCACGTAGGACGAGGTCCCGTTGAACCCGGCCGCGGTCGCCGTGGAGCCCAGCAGCGGACCCGGCTGGCCGAGGGTCACGTTGGCGTAAGTCGCCTGGTCCGTCTGCTCGTTGGCCAGCACCGAGCTGGCGGCCTTAGTTGCACCGACCGCTTCGTCCAGTCGCCAGTACGAATGCGGACCGGTGTCCATGACAGCACTGGGGAAATCGGTACCCGCGGTGTAGCTGTACTTGGTGCACTGCGAGCCGCTGATCGGCGGGCAGACCTGCGTCAGCTCGTCGCCGGTGTAGGAATACACCCAGCTCAGGTCCGTGTTCTGATCCGTGCCCGAGACCGGGTTGGTGAAGACCTTCTGCACGTGCGAGTAGGTGGCGCCAGTCGGCGTGGCCCAGACGATGCCCAGGGTCCGCCCGGACGCGGACGAGGCCATCTGGCTGATCTGACCGGAGGTGTAGGCGAACGTCAGGACGTTTCCGAGCGCGTCTGTGATCGACGAAATGCCGTAGCCGCCGCTGGCGAGTGCCTGGAGGAACGAGTACTTGGTGTCGTTCTTGTCGACAAGGGTGTACCCGCCAGTGACGGCGGTGAGGGTCGCGTACCTGCCCTGGGGGGCGCTGAAGGACCCGTTGTAGTTCTTGCCGAACCCAACCTGGCTGCCGTCTGGGTAAGTCACGTCAACGGTGTCGACGTTGCCCGCAGCATCGGTTAGCCCATTCGTCACCTTCATGTCGAGGATGCTCGACCAGCCGGCCCCGAACGCTCCGGCTGAGCTCAGGTCGCCGCTGTCGTAGTCCCGCTCAATCGACAACGACGGGCCGACTGAGGAGACCTGGGCGTCGGTCACGCTGCTTGTGTAGTCACTGCTACCGGGGCTGATGCCTTGCGCACCGCCGTTCTGGCCAGCCTGCCCGACCGTCGGCTGCGGGACTTGCGTCGTCATATAGGTGGGGGGCGAGGCCCCTTCTTCCAGGCCATCGCAATCCACCGCTTGCCAGTAGTAGACCTGGCCCCAGGTGAGCTCGTTTTCGGGCACCGTCCAGTCCGGATCAGTCAGCCACCCGGTGGTGTAGTGGGACTGGTCGCAGGTGGGCACCGCACCCGGCTTAGAACCCTGGGTGGAAGACATCGTCGAGTTGGCGACCAGCGTGCCGGACGAGTTGTAGACCGCGAAGTAGTAGCCAAGGGTGTCCGGCCAGCTGTCGGAGTCGCTGCCCGTGGCCTGCAGCTCGGGCGTGAGCGATGTGGCGTTGTAGTCGTTCTGCGGGTATACCGTGCTGATCTGCGGCGCCACGTCGGCGGCGTAAGTGAGTTCCAGGTACGGAATGTTCGCCGAGGCGTTGTCGGAGTCGAACTTCTTCCACTGGTAGTCATCGGCGAGCGCGGTCGATGCCGCGATCGCGAGCCCGTCGTCGGGCCAGGTCGAGGTGTTGCCAAGGGTCCACGCGTTGAACAGCCAGGTCGCCAGGCTGACGCTCATCCAGCCGCCTGTCGTGGGAGTCAGGCTCGTGTTAGTGCAGGCGGCCGACGGCGCCTTGCTGTTAAAGGTGCCAAGAGCGTCGGCACCCTGCGACGGTCGTTGAGCCCAGTCCTTATTGCCGGTCAGGGACCAGGACGAGGAGATCCGGTAGACCGAGAAAGGCTCGGCGGCGCCGCAGTAGAACGCCCAGATGTCGAACAGGTTCAGGCTAGCGGCGGTAATGTTGGCGTCCGGGAGCGCTGTCCCGATCTGACTGAACTGGAGGTAGGACTCGGCGTACTGATTCGAGACGCCGTCGTTGCCGATCTTCAGCACCGTGTCGGTGTGGTAGTCGTTCGTGTACGGGTTCATCACGTACGTGCCGCCCGAGTCGGGATGCGCGCAGTAACTGGTGCCGTTGTTCGTGCACGACACCGCTGCGGCCGCCGCGGCGCTGCGAATCTGATTGGCCGAGACCGCGCTGACGGTGCCACCCGGCGCCGTAGTGCCGGCGGGCGCAGTTGTGATGTCGCCAAAACCGGTGATCTTCACCGGGAACACGCGCGCCGGGTCGGCCAGCCATGACGCGTCGAGCGACGCCTCGAGCGCCTGGCCGCCGTTGTAGCTGATGATCTGGTAGGTGACGGCGTCGGTCTCCGCAGGTTCCGCTGAATGCGGCGCGATGCTTGAGTCTGCTGCGAATCCGTGCCCGATGACCCCGACCACCTGACCGGAAGCGCCGATCAGGTCAACTCCGCCGTCTGACGCAATGGCGGCCGTCAGACCGGACAGCGTGAGCGGGAAGACCCAGGTGGACGGCGCCGCTGCCGAGTGCAGCACCAGTGACGAGGCGAGGTCTTCTGTCTCCGCGTTGGTCGTGAGGTCGGTCTCTGGTAGTACCGAGCCATAGGTCACCGACGAGCCGGACACGACACCGGGAACCGCCGCAGCATTTGCAAGTCCGATCGCCGCGGACGTCCCGCCTGGCAGGCCGACCTGGATCAGCGATGGGTCGGCAGCCGCTGGGGCCAGGCTGATGGGTAGCGAGTTGGCCTGCTCCGCGAGCCTTTCGCCCGTCGAGTTAGCGACGAGGTTGGTGTTGATGGGCGTCCATGTGCCGGCCGCGGTCTGGTAGTTCACCGAGTCCGCGAACACCTTCTTGGTGTACGTGCCGTTCGTGTTCTGGTATAGATCAGTGTTCGCCGTCATGCCCGACTTGACGAGCTTGCTTGTCTGCGCGTCGAAGTACTGCTGTCCTTCGACGATGGCTGACCCGGTCACGTGCGTTGTCCTGGCCGGCTCGTGCGGGCTGTACGCGGGAAGCTGACCGCGGCCCTTGCCGGGAGGGCTCCCCTTAGCCTGGCGCTGCGTCTGTGTTACCGAGGCCGGGACCTGTTGCGTCGATCCGCGGGAACCACCCAGTTGCACACCTGGCACGCGGGGCTTTGGCGACGGCGACCCCGTCAGCAGCGATTTCAAGCCAGACAGCGAGACGGATGGCCAGGTCACCGCGGCCGAAGCGCCGGGCGTCCAGGCCCCCATCGTGAGGCTCACCACGAACCCCAGCGCTATCAGCCGATAGAGCGAGCGCCTCGCTGGCTTCTGCCCGGGAACGCGCCGACTGCTGTGCCAACGGCCGCCACTCATAGCCGCGCTCCCGCCTCAAGATGGGGCAAATGCTGAGAGGATTACATAGAGACCCATGTAAAGGCAATAGAGTGATTAAGGATCCATCGGCATGATTAAAGGCTTCGTAATATTTCAACGCAGCCTATGGACAAGAAGGGCCGCAGCGGCTAGCGGGACGATTGCAGAGCGCTAGTCACCTGTGCATCCACTTGCCCAGGGATCCCGGCGGCCGAGCCCTTGACGACAACAACATTCGCGCCTGCGGCGGGCCCGCCGACAACGACGAATCGGACGCCGAGGTATCGCCGCGCGTCCGCCCGGACCGCTGCGGCCTCGACGGGGCCCGCCACTACGACGACTCCGCAATGCCGGACCACCAGGCTGGCCAGGTACGGCGCAGCGTCGGTGGCCGAGGCGGGGACCTCGAGATACTGCGCCTGCATCCGGGTGGCGTTCGCCGCCTGCTGGAGGCCAGCCCATGCCGCGGCGGCAGGCTCTCCCGACAGTCCATGAGAGTCAGTCAGGAGACAACTGGTGAAGGCCAGGTACCTGCCACCATCGACAACAGGCTTCTTACTCGCTGTCAGGTAGAGCGATAGCGCGACAGCAGCCGCGACGACGATGGCGACCGAGGCAGTCCACCCCCAGACCCGTCGCGACCGAGCCGCGGCGCGGGGCGTCGACGCCGCCTGCAGAACTCGACTCAGCCAGCCGGAGCGCGGTTGCTTGCGTGCTGCGGCAGCGAGCATTCTTTTCCGCTGACCCCCTGCGGGCACGCTGCACCTCCGGTACAAACCGCGGACTATGACGGCATTTAGTCCGCCTAGACCATACATGCCGCACCCGGCGGACATCCAGACCCGGCAAAGTCAGCCGGTCTGTCGTATGAAGTCCGATATAGTCAGCGCTGGCCAGATCGGCTCGGCTCGACGGATCGAAGGACGCGGCGTGTCTCAACGGGCAGCAGGAGCCGGGACCGGCCGTCGCGCCCGGTCCCGCCGTATCGGCACCGCCAAGCTGGTGGTCATCGCCGTTGTGATCTCGGCTGTCTGCATGGTCGCCCTGACGGCCAGGGCGGTCGTGACCCGCCCGTCCTGCTCGAAGACTCCGGTCACGATCAACGTGGCGGCCAGCAACGACATCGCCCCGGCTATCCAGGCAGTCGCCAGGGCGTTCAACAACAAGAATTTCACCGACAACGGCCGCTGCGCCAAGGTACAGGTCACCAAGGGCGACTCGGCAGCCGAGGCCGGGCAGATCGACGGCCAGGCTTCGGTGCGCGGCATCACGCCGATCGACGCCTGGATCCCGGACTCCAGTCTCTGGGTCGATGTGGCGCGTACCTACCCGCTCGGTGCTCAGGATGTGCAGCCGACCGGCAAGAACGTCGCGCGTTCCCCGCTCATGCTGGTCACCACGACGCCGGTGGCGGCCAAGACGCATGTCTTTGCCGTACCGCCAGACTGGAGCATCCTGCTGGCGCCCGGCTACGGCGGGCCCCCCGCCAGCCTTGGCTTGTCCGTCGATCTGCCAGACCCGACCGACAGCGCCGTCGGGCTCGCCAGCCTGATCGAGGTCAGCCGGCAGCTGGGAGACGGCGCCGCAGCCCGGACGGCGTTCGCCAGGTTCGTGCTCAGCGCCGAATCGACGGAGAACTTCGACTCGCGCGCCGCGCTCCAGCAGTTCGTGGCGAGCACCGGGCCGCCCTTCTACCGGCAGGCGGTCACCGTAGCCAGCGAACAGGCCGTGCTCTCCTATGACAAGGCAAGCCCGAAGACCCCGCTGGTCGCCAGGTACCCGACCGACACCACCGCAGCGCTCGGAAGCCCCGAGCTTGACTACCCGTACGTGCTCACGACGTCTGCGGCCGTGCCGCTCCAGGTAGCCACGGAGTTCGGCAACTACCTCCAGAGCAGCGACGCCAACGAGGCGATCCGCTATTACGGATTCCGCTCACCGGACGGGGTGCCGGACGTGATGCCAGCCGCGGCCGACCTGGGCTCCCAGCCGCTCCAGCTGGCGAGCGCGGTGAGTCCCGCTGAGGCGGCCGCCAGCCTGCAGGCCTGGGATAGCCTCGGCCTCGGCTCCCGCGATCTGACGCTCATCGACGTCTCACCCGCGATGAACAGCCGGCCGGCGTCGGCACGCTGACGTTGGAGCAGGTGCTCAACCAGACCGCTGCACGCGGACTGGCCCTGTTCCCCGACAGCGCCAGCATGGGCTTGTGGGAGATGGGCCGGTCCCGGTCGGCGGCGACGCCCTACACCCAGCTGGTATCGGTCGGCCCGCTGGCGGGCGGCGTCGGAGTCATCAACAGGCGGGTGCAACTGCAACAGCTAACTGCGACCCTCAAGACCGGGAACGGGGTCCTTGCCCTGCATGACGCCATCCTGGCCGCCTACAAGGAGATGACCGCGACCTACGCGCCGAACTATTCCAACGCCGTCCTGGTGCTGACCTCCGGCGTCGACAGTGCACCGGGCGACATGCAGCTCGCCACGCTGCTGTCAAAGTTGCGGGCGCTGTATAACACCAGCCGCAAGGTCGAGATCGTGGTCATCATGTTCGGGCAGCAAGGCGACTTCAGCGGGCTCCAGCAGATCGCCGGCGCCACCGGCGGCGGCGCCTACCAGATCACCAACCCGGCGCAGATCGGCCAGATCTTCATCGAGGCCATGGCGCAGCGTATCTGCAACCAAGGCTGCACTGCGCCGTAGCAGCACCGGGCCGTAGCAGCACCGGGCCGTAGCAGCACCGGGCCGTAGCAGTCGCGGCACCTGGAAAGTTTCTTTGCGCGCGGTTGTGAACCTGTCGGCCGGGCAGAGCGTCACACTTAACGAGGCCCGGCGAGAGCGGGGCGCCGGGCCTCACTTTAATCTTCTGGCTCAGCTCGGTTAGCTGACGCTGTCGAGGATGTGGTGGGCGCGGGCGATCAGCACCGGGACCGCCGGCCCCTCCCGCTCGAAGCCCTCGCCGACGGTCTGGTGCAGCAGGTACCGCGCGTGAATGCCCTCGAGTACCACTGCCAGCTTGAAGTAGCCGAACGCGATGTAATAGCCGATCTCACTGACATCCCGGCCGGTGAGCTCGGCGTACCTGGCGGCGAACTGCTTGCGGGTGTAGAAGCCGGGCAGCGCCGTGACCGTCGCCCCCACATTGATGTCGGGGAACGCCTCGCCGCCGTCCGCCCAGTAGGACAGCGTGAGGCCGAGATCGGCCAGTGGGTCGCCCAGTGTCGACATCTCCCAGTCCACGACCGCGGCGATTCGGGCCGGCGCGCCCAGCTGCACGAGGGTGTTGTCGAGCCGGAAGTCGCCGTGCACCAGCGTGCCTTCCGCCGACTGCGGCAGCCCGGCAGCCAGGCGGCTCACCAGCTCTGCATAACCGGGCATTTCCCTGGTGTTCGACAGCTCCCACTGGCGCTGCCAGCGCGACAGCTGCCGGGCTAGATAGCCCTCCGGGCGGCCGAAACCGCCCAGTCCGACCGCAGCGTAGTCCACGCCGTGAATGGTGGCCATCATGCCGACCAGCAGCTCAGAGAGCTCGGCGGCCTGCTCGGGCGAGAGAATCTCGCCGTCCTGCATGCTCCGCAGCACCAGGCCGTCGACGAATCCCATGAGGTAGAACGGCGCGCCGATAATCTCAGCGTCCTGGCAGTTCGCCAGCGGCTGCGGGACTGGCACCGCCGTGCCGCTGAGCGCCGACAGCACCCGGTACTCCCGGTTCATGTCGTGTGCGGTGGGCAGCACGTGTCCGAGTGGCGGCCGCCGGAGCACGACCTGGCCGCCATCGAAGTCCAGCCGGTAGGTGAGATTGGACCGCCCGCCAGCGATCAGCTGCACAGCGCGCAGCTCCCCCAGCTCGGCCAGACCAGCCTCGGCCATCCAGTTGGCCAGGCGCCTCGGATCCTCAACACCAGGAACGCCGGCCACACGCTGGATACCGCCCGGAACCTCTCTGCCACCAGTCACCATTCACCTCATCGTCCGCATCAGTCACGCGGCCACCCAATCTCAAACCGCTTGCGGCAATGATCCTCTATCGGCGCCGCCAGGCACAGGGGGACCTTGGCCTGCGCCGGTACGGTATGCACCATGAATGAAGATCCGCCGCTGTCGTCAACCCCGCGGACAACACTGCACCGACTACGGGAACGGGGCCGGGTCGATCGCAGCGACCTCGACGCTGTACTGGGTGCCGGGCTGGTCTGCCATCTGGGCGTTGTCATCGACGGCGTGCCGGTCGTCCTGCCGACCGGCTACGGGCGGCTGGCGGACACCTTGTACTTGCACGGCTCGTCGGCGAACAGGTCCGTGCTGATGGCCGCGGGCCAGCAGGTCTGCGTCACCGTGACCCTGCTCGACGGGCTGGTGTGCGCTCGGGCCGTGTTCCACCATTCGATGAACTACCGCAGCGCGGTGATCTTCGGCACCGCCCGTATCGTCACCGAGCCCGGCGAGAAAATCGCGGCGCTGCGCGCCGTGACCGATCACCTGGTGCCGGGCCGGTGGGAGCACGCCAGGGAGCCGACCCGCAAGGAACTGGCTGCCACGGCTGTGCTCGCTGTCCCGCTGGACGAGGCGTCGGTCAAGGTCAGGGCTGGCGGCCCCAAGGACGATCCGGAGGACTACGACTCGGGCATCTGGGCAGGAGTGCTGCCCGCCGCGCTGACGTTCGGGCCAGCTGAGCCCGATCCGGCCATGACCGGGGAGGTGCCGGTGCCGGAGCACATCAGCGCGCTGGCAGGCCGCCCACGTGGCGCGGTTCCCGGCTACGCCGCACCTGGTCACTGAGCGTGCAGAGATCACCTAGGCTGGGTCAATGACTGACCGGCTCGTCTGGATCGACTGCGAGATGACCGGGCTTGACCTCACCCGTGACGCGCTCGTCGAAATCGCGTGCATTGTCACCGACGGTGAGCTCAAGGCCCTCGATGAAGGCATCGACGTGCTGATTAAGCCGCCGGCCGAGGCGCTCGACAGCATGGACGAGGTCGTCCGGGAGATGCACACCACGTCCGGTTTGCTGGCTGCGCTGCCCGACGGGCTGAGCCTGGCCGAGGCGCAGGAACTGGTCCTGGCCTACATCCGCCAGCACGTCCCGGAGTCACGCAAGGTGCCGCTCTGCGGTAACTCCATCGCCACCGACAGGTCGTTCCTGGCCAGGGACATGCCGGAGCTTGACGACTTCCTGCACTACCGGATGGTGGACGTATCGAGCATCAAGGAGCTGGCCCGGCGCTGGTATCCGCGGGCCTACTTCGCCAGCCCGGAGAAGCACGGCGGCCACCGGGCGCTGGCAGATATTCGCGAGAGCATCCGCGAGCTGCGGTATTACCGCGAGGCAGTCTTCGTGCCCCAGCCCGGTCCGGACACCGCCACCGCGCGCCGGCTCGCCGCCCAGTTCGCCGCCGAGGGGCAATCCAGTTCTGCAGAGTGACCGGTGCCCGGTATGCTTCGTAGGCTGCCACGGCATGACAGTGCCGGGCAGCGATGGTGGGCGTAGCTCAGTTGGTTAGAGCGCCAGGTTGTGGTCCTGGATGTCGTGGGTTCGAATCCCATCGCTCACCCCGATGAAAATGCAGGTCAGCGGACCCGTTCCGGATCATGGCAGCGGCCTGGCGTCAGGCGGGCGGTCGGCGGCTGCTGACGTAGCGGATGAGGTACTCGCCGGCCAGGACGGCGGCGCCGACGCCGCCGACGAAGAGGATCAGCACCCCGACCGTGTACAAGTCGGCCGCGACCAGCCCGAGCACTCCGACGACCAGCCCGAGCACGATGACCAGGCCAACCGCTCCGATGCTTCTGCTGCTCATATGCCGGTGCACCCCTGGGAGAGCGTTGCAGGGTGCCGCGATGTGTACCCGGAGCGCGCTGGCGGTACACATAGCGCGACGGTTTGCGGCCGTGATGCGGATGCTGCGGACAGGGGGTTACGCGGTGGGTGCAATGGCGCACGTGCTGGCCGCGAGTCCGGTGCCGGCCCGGTCGCAGATGGGGTCGTCGCTGGGGTTCCACATCATTCTCGCGTGCTTCGGCATCGCGTTCGCGGCCGTGATCATGACCGCGGAATGGATCGGCATCAAGCGCGGCGATGCCGCGGCGATGCTGCTGGCGCGCCGCTGGTCGAAGGTCATGGCGGTGCTGGTGGCGGTCGGCGCGGTGTCGGGGACCGTGCTGTCGTATGAGATGGGCCTGCTGTGGCCGGGCCTGATGGGCCGGTTCGGGTCGGCGATCGGCCTCCCCTTCTCGCTGGAGGGAATCTTCTTCTTCCTGGAAGCGATCTTCGTCGGGGTCTACCTGTACGGGTGGCGGCGGCTGCCGCCCTGGGCGCACTGGTGGAGCGGGATGCCGATCGTGGTGTTCGGGGTGCTGGGCGCCTTGTCGGTGGTCGCGGCGAACTCGTGGATGAACTCACCGGCCGGGTACACGCTCAGCCACGGCAAGATCACCAGGGTCGACCCGGTGTCGGTGTTCTTCAACGCCTCGACCCCGTATGAGACCGCGCACATGGTGCTCGCCGCGTATATGGTGGCGGCGTTCCTTATTGCTGGCGTCTATGCGGTCGGGCTGCTGCGCGGCCGCCGGGACCGCTACCACCGGCTCGGCTTCGCCATCCCGTTCACGATGGCCGCGATCGCGGCTCCGCTGCAGGTGATGATGGGCGACATCATCGCCCGGTTCATCGCGCACAACCAGCCGGTCAAGTTCGCCGCGATGGAATACGTCTCCAAAACCTCGCGCGACGTTCCCGAATGGCTCGGCGGGATCTTCATTAACGGCCACGTCTACTTCGGCGCCTCAATCCCGGCGTTCGACTCGATCTTGGTCGGGTTCTCGCCGCACACCAGGGTCATCGGCTGGGATAGCGTGCCCCCGGCGCAGCGGCCGCCGCTGGTCACGCTCATCCACCTGAGCTTCGACCTGATGGTCGGCCTCGGCTTTTTCCTGCTCGCGCTGGCGGCCTGGCAGGGCTGGTGGTGGTGGTTCCATCGCCGACTGCTGGTGACCCCGTGGTTCCTCGTGCCGTCCGCCCTCGGCGGCGTCGCGGCCGTGGCCGCCATGGAGTCGGGATGGGTCGTCACCGAGGTCGGCCGCCAGCCGTGGATCGTCTACCGGGTCCTGCTCGTCAGCCACGCGGTCACGCCGTCCAGCGGGGTCCCCGTGACGCTGGGGGTGATCCTTGTCCTGTACGCCATCCTGACAGCGGTCTCGATCGGCGTTCCGATGATCATGTCACGGCGGTGGCGGCAGGAAACGCCTGCCGAAGAGGACGCCGAGCAGGTGCCGTACGGACCCTCGCCCGCCGGGGCCGGGGCACCTCCGAGCCCGCGGCGGCCGTGCCGCGGGCGTCTGCTGGCGGGCCAGAGGCGCCATGAACCCCTCGCCGGATGCCATCGCGGTCGCCGCGATCCTGTTCGTGGTTATCGCCGCGTACGCGCTGTTCGGCGGGGCGGACTTCGGCGGCGGCATCTGGGACCTGCTGGCGGGCAGCGCCAGGCGCGGCGCGGCGCCGCGGGCGCTCATCGACGAAGCCATCACCCCGGTCTGGGAAGCCAATCACGTGTGGCTGGTCTTCATCCTGGTACTGCTGTGGACCGCGTTTCCGCCCGCGTTCGCCGCCATCATGACCGCGCTGTTCGTCCCGCTCAGCCTGTCCCTCCTCGGAATAGTCCTGCGCGGGGTGCGGGTTCGCCTTCCGGCACACCGCACAGCGGCTGCGGATGCAGCGGCTCACCGGCGCGATGTTCGCCGCCGCCTCGCTGATCACGCCGTTTTTCATGGGCACCGTCGTCGGGGCAGTCGTCACCGGGCAGGTGCCCGTGCACCCGGCCGGCAACGTCCTGGCCGCGTGGACCTCGCCCACCGCCATCCTGACCGGGTTCCTGTTCGTCGCCGCTTGCGCCTACGTCAGCGCGGTGTTCCTTGTCCCGGAGGCCCGCCAGCGGGGGCACCAGGAGCTGATGCGCTACTTCTCGCTGCGCGCCACCGCGGCCGGGGTAGTCACCGGTGCGCTCGCCGGCGCCACGTTCGCGGAGCTGTCGGTGAGCGCGCCACGCGTCTTCGCCCGCCTGACCGGCATCGCCCTGCCGCTGGTGGCGATCTCGATCGCCGCGGGGATAGCCGTCCTGGGCATGCTCTGGCTGCGCTGGTACCCCGCTGTCGGCCTGCGGGCTACGGCCGCGATCGCCGTGGCGACGGTGGTGTGGGGCTGGGGACTCGCCCAGTACCCCTACCTGTTCCCGACCTCGCTGTCGCTCGAAGCAGGTAGCGCGCCGACCGGGTCCCTGGTGGGCGAATTCGTTGTAGCGGGCCTCGCGCTCCTGCTCGTGGCGCCTGGCTTCGCCCTGCTCTACTACCTGCAGCAGCGGCGCATGCTGACGGCCGGCGACACTGATGCCGACCTGCGGCTGGCCGCCCATCTCGGACAAGTCCTTCCCGGCCAGCCCGCGGCGGCCCAGGCGCCGACCGCGAGCCGGATCACCACGGCGCTGGTGCTGGCCATATTGGCGATCAGGGCGATCAGGGATGTGTTCTCGTCCCGGCGCCGGTGACAGCTGCGTCACCGCATGCGCCGGTGTCGCCGTCCAGCGCCCCGGGTACACACCCACGTGAGCTAGACCCGGCGTACGTCTTGCCGAAGAATCGAGGCGGAAGAATGCCTGACAAGCCACCCAACACGACCACGGATTCCGGCATCCCCGTGCCTAGCGATGAGCACGCGCTCACCGTCGGCCAAGCCTGCCCAGTGCTGCTTCATGATTACTACCTGAACGAGAAACTGGCGCACTTTGTCCGCGAGCGGGTGCCAGATCGCGTGTACCACGTCAAGGGCGGCGGCGCCTTCGGCTACTTCGAGGTGACGGCGGACGTCAGCCAGTGGACTAAGGCAGCCTTCCTCAGCCAGGTAGGAAAGCGCACTCCGCTATTCGCGCGCATCTCGATCGTGGCCGCCGAAGAAGGCGCCCCGGACACAGACCGCGACGTTCGCGGCTTCGCCGTGAAGTTCTACACCGAAGAAGGCAACTACGACATCGTCGGCAACAACACGCCGGTCTTCTTCGTGCGCGACCCGATGAAGTTCCCTGACTTCATTCACTCACAAGAGCGGATGCCCGACACCGGCATGCGCAGCAACAACATGCAGTGGGACTTTTGGAGCCTGTCTCCCGAGTCTGCCCACCAGGTGACAATGCTGATGAGCGACCGGGGTACTCCGCGGACCTGGCGGCACATGAACGGGTACGCCAGCAGCACGTACCTGTGGGAGAACGCGGCGGGTCAGAAATTCTGGGTTAAATACCACTTCAAGAGCGAGCAAGGCGTCCAGAACATGACCGACGCCGAATCCAGGGCCATGCGCACCGAAGACCTCGACTGCCACCGGCGTGACCTGTGGGACGCGATCGCCCGGAAGGACTACCCGTCCTGGCGCCTGGAGATGCAGATCATGCCGTTCGAGGACGCGCGAGCTACCGCTTCAACCCCTTCGACATCACGAAGGTCTGGCCGCAGCGGGACTACCCGCTGATTCTGGTTGGCCGGATGGTGCTCTACCGCAACCCCGAGAACTTCTTCGCCGAGGTCACGCAAGTCGTCGTTCGAGGTATCGAACATCGTCCCTGGCATCGGGCCGAGCCCGGACCGGATGGTGCTCGTGCGGATGTTCGCCTACGGCGACTCGGCACCGCTACCGCATCTGCCCCAACTACGACCAGCTCGCGATCAACCGGCCGGTCAGCGGGGTGCACAACTACAACAAGGACGGCCCGATGCGGTCCTCCTACAGCGGGAACCAACCCGTGTACGCACCCAACAGTTACGGCGGGCCTAAGGCCGATCAACGGCGTTACCCCGATCCCGGCTGGTTTGTCGACGGCGCCGAGATCACGCGCTCCGCCTACGAGGCGCACAAAGACGACGATGACTTCGTCCAGCCCGGCATGCTCTACCGCAATGTGATGACGCCGACCGACCGGGACCATCTCGTCGACAACATCGTCTGGCACCTGAGCCAGGGTCCAGCGATTCATCCAGGAGCGAGCTGTCAAGGACTACTGGGCCAAGGTCGACCCCGACCTCGGCACACGCATAGCCCAGAGTCTCGGCGCGACCCCCGCACGGTAAAGCTGTGGCGCTCGGCGAGCCGCTGGTCAAATCATGGCCTGGTCAGTTCACTCGAGCGGTTTGCGGAATAGGGTCTTTGCTGGCTTGCGTCGGCGTCACCGGGAGGGTCGGGATGGCCAATCATCCAGTTCTTGGGTATCTGGTCTGGGCGGTGCTGATCGGTGCCGTCTTTGCCTGGGAGGGCGTGGCCCTCAGCGGTATCAGCGGCAGCGTGCCCACGCTGAGCGATACCTTCCGCGTCATCATGCGCTATCCGCCGGGCCGCTGGGCCCTGTTCGCGCTCTGGCTGTGGCTAGGCTGGCATCTTTTCGTGCGCGGCTGGCACTTCCTGTTGCGCGCATGACCAGGCAGCGGGCTTTCGTGGCCAGCCAGCGCGGCCGCCGGCCCACGGCAGGCTGAGATGTCATCTCATCTCATCCGGTCTGATCTGATCCCTATCCTGGGCGGCTACGTCATCCTCATGGTGGTACTCGCCGTCGGACTGTGGGCCCAGCGCCGCCGCGCCGCCGCCGGCCTGCCCAGCACGCGGCTGACCGGGCGGCGAGACCATGGCTGGCGGGCGCTGATCCTGCATGTCCTGACCGATGCGGTCAGCGGCTACCTGGTCCTGATGGCCATCGTGGTGCTGTACTACTACGGCGTGGCCAAGGTCGGCAGCAACTTTCTGGACAGCGCATTCACCGGCAGCGCGCTGCTGCTGGCGATTGCCCTGCCGCTGTACCTCGTGGCTTCGTGGCTGACGCAGCGGGTGACTCGGCGGCAGGCTCCGCCGCATGATCCGCCTGACCAGTAGCCGGCGATGCCTGACTTAGAACTCCGTGACGCCCGCGTCTGGTGCTAGCTCGTGAGCGGTAATGAACTTGGACTCGTCGGAGGCGAGGAACAGCACGGTGTCGGCGACGTCTTCGGGCTCGGTGATGTCGACCGGCAGCATATTCATGAACATCGCGCCGAGACGGTCGTAACCCGCGATCGCGGCACCAAGCTCGGCCTGCATGCCACCCGATCCCATGGGGGTGTTGACGCCCGTCGGGTGGACGCTGTTGACGCGGATCTGGTGCTTGCCAAGCTCCGCGGCGAAGGCCTTCGCCATGCCGCGTACCGCGAACTTGCTAGTGGTGTACGGCACCATGAAGGGCTGCACCTTCAGGCCAGCGGCCGAGCTGATCAGGATGATCGATCCGCCGCCGGCCCGGACCAGATGCGGCGCCCCGACCATCACGGTGTTCCACACGCCGGTGACGTTCGTGCTGATGGTGTCGTCGAAGATCTTAGGCGTGGTGGCATCCCAGGCCTTGGGCACGCAGATGCCGGCGTTGGCGACGACCACGTCCAGACGGCCCAGTTGCTCGACGGCCTCGTCGACGATGGCATGAAGTGCCGCAAGGTCGCGGACGTCGACGACCCCTGAGATCACCCGTCGGCCCGTCTTCTCGATCTGGCGCACTGTCTCCTGCAGATCCTCCGGGGTCGCGGAGTCATACGCCACGCTCGGCAGCGGCGCGCAGACATCGACGACAATGACATCCGCGCCTTCCTGGGCCAGCCTGAGCGCATCCGCCCGACCCTGACCACGCGCGGCTCCCGTCACCAGCGCAACCTTGCCTGCGACTCGACCAGTCATCCGCTCACCGCTAGGTCCGTTCTGTACCCGACGGTCGCACCAGCGCAGGAGTGCCGCCCTCATGGGCGCCACGCGCGCCGTTGGCGGGGGCGTGCTGGCGGGGTATCAGCACGCTCAGGCCGAGCCCGATCAGCGCGAATACTAGGAGCATGGCCGCCGATGCCGCGAACGGATATCCTGCCGCCGCCGCGACGAGGACTGAACCCACCAGGGCTGTGCCCAGCGACGACCCGATATTCGAGACGCTCCTGGACAGGCCTGATATATCGCCTTGGTCTGCTTCGCTGAAGCTGGACTGGACGACGTTGACTGACGAGGTCAGCATGATGCCCACGCCGGCCCCAAACAGCAGCAAGCCCGGCACGTAGCTGAGGTTTCCCGAGTCTTTGCGGACCAGCGCGAGCAGCAGCGCCATGCCGACGGCCGTGACAACGAAGCCGGCGATGATCAGCGACCGCTGCGCGTGCCGCCGGGCGAGCCGGTCCGCCGCCGCGGAAGTGGCCAGCACCCCGATCGTCGCCGGCGTCAGCATCAGGCCGGTCTGGATGGCGTCGTAGTGGCGGACTTGCTGAAGGAAAACAGAAACGACAAAGAACGATCCCTGCAAGACCAGCCACTGGATGAGCTGGGTGCCCATGCCCAGGTTGGCGACCCGGTTGCGGAACATTCGCATCCGGATGAGCACGTCCTTGCCCTTCTTCTCAAAGGACCTGATGTGCAGAATGAACCAGAGCAGGAAGAGCGCGCCGATGGCCACGGAGATCCAGACCGGCGAGATCCAGCCCTTCGGGATGATGACCGTACCGCCGATCGAGAAATCCTTCCGTGCGCCCAGGAAGCCGTAGGTTCTCGAGATCAGAAGTCCTAGCACCACGAAGAGCAGGCCCAGGGCCGACAAGATCGCGCCTGTCAGGTCAAACCGCGGCCGCGGCCCCGACAGGGCCGGATCGGCGATCTTACGGGCCAGGACGATGATCCAGAGCACGACCAGGACCTGCAGCCCGAAGGACGCCCGCCAGCTGATGGCGCTGGTAATCACGCCGCCGATCAGCGGCCCGGCCGCGGCGCCGAGGCCGCCAGCGCCGCTGACGATGCCAAAGTATTTGGCTCGCGACTTCATGTCGGGATAGGCGACGGTTACCAGGATGTAGATCGGCGGGATCATCAGCGCCGACCCCACGCCCTCGAACACCGAGTAGCCGACGATGAGCACACCGAGAACAGGCGCAAGCAGCGCCAGAACGGCACCTGCTGCGTAGATCGCCAGACCGATCACGAAGCACCGCTTGCGGCCCCAGATGTCGGTGAGCTTGCTGCCGGGGATCATGAGCGACGCCATCGTCAGCGTGAACAACGTGATGGCCGTCTGCACGCCGATGACGGTGGTATGAAGATCCGTGGCGATCGAGCTGATCGCCACGTTCATGTTCGTCGCCGCATAGCTGGCGATGAACTGGGCCAGCGCGAGCGGCAGGATCATCGACCCAGCGGGTGCCGCAGGCTGCGACGTAGCCGGGGACGATGCATCCATGGCGCAAAAATGCCCGGTATTACGCCGCACAGCATCATCCGGACAGGGTGATCTTCGCCGAGCTGGTTAACCGGCGCGCAGCGCGGGGATGGAGCAGGGGCAGCCCGCGATCGCCGTAGCGCTCAGGGGCGTATTCAGGGGGACCCAGGAGATGGCGCCCGGCGACGCCGGCCGTGCTGAGCCGGAGCCAGCCGCGCGCGCCGGTCGGCGGCGCGCAGCAGGCATCTATGGGGCGATCGTCACCGCGGCGGTCATGACGGCAGGGGGCGCTAGCCTGGCCGCCACCCCGCTGGCGGTCTCGGTCCTGATCACGCTCGTGGTGTACTGGCTGGCCGAGCAGTATGCCGAACTACTCGGCGAGCCGGAACGCGAAGGACACTTGCCCGACTGGGCGCACGTGCGGCGCACTCTCGCTGACAGATGGCCGATGGTCAGCGCCTCCTTCGCGCCGCTTGTTGCGCTTGTCCTGGCCCGGCTGGCTGGAGCAACCACACCGAGCGCGGCGACTGTGGGCGTAGCGGTCGCCATCGCCTTGCTGACTTTCCACGGCTGGTCCGCAGGCCGCGCTGCTCAGCTGCGGGGCTGGCGGCTCGCTGCGGCCACCGCGATCGCAGCAGCGCTAGGCCTGATCATGGTGATCCTCAAGAACGTGGTGATTCACAACCTGCACTGACGGGCCGGCCGGGCAGTGTTCAGTCTTCGTGCGCGAAAGCCTCGCGAAGCTTGTCCTCCTGATCGGCAGACAAGTTGGTACTGATCAGCTCTGGTTTGGTGCCCTTGAACTCGTCGCTCACACGATCGACGACAGCATTGGAGGTCAGCAGGAAGAGCGCCGACGTGCCGGGCGTGACCTTCTCCCGGACGGTCGCGATGAACTTGTCGCTGATGCCGACGTCGGCAAGCGACCCGGCCAAAGCGCCAGCAGCAGCACCGATCGCCAGTCCGAGGATCGGGATGAAGAAGATCAGGCCGAAGAGCATGCCCCAGAATCCGCCGCCGAGCGCACCGGCCTTCTTGGTGGAATGCATCTCATGCGTCTTCGGCTTCCTGGTCCCTGGCTCCCAGCTGACGACGGCAGCATCCTGAACCTGGACGAGGGCCTCGCTCTGGAGCTTTTCGAGCGTGGCCAGGGCATCGTCAGCGCCGTACGGTGAATCGAACTTCCAGGCAGTTAGAGTCGCCATCTGCGCTCCGCTCTGTCGCAGCCACGGCGCGCCGCCGGGCTTGGGCTGTGGTAGGACGATGGTCTGCCGCCCTTACCGCCACGTCATCACCCACCATGGGTGAACGGCCTGTTGTTGCGCGCGATGCCGGCCGAGGTCATCCCGCGCGGGTGATGCGCCTCGCCGTTCCCCGCTGCCAGGGTTGCTGGTGAGCGAAGGGCGAAGCCTGCCCGATACCTAACGAAAGCCGGCTTCCTGAATCGGCACTGCGATCCGCGCCGGAAGAGGAGACAGAGCATGGACAACACGGACGGCCGGTATCCGAACATCAGCGATCACGGCCTGATCGGTGACCTCCAGACAGCGGCGCTCGTCGCGACGGACGGCACGATCGACTTCTTCTGCTGCCCACGGTTCGACTCGCCGAGCGTTTTCGCGTCCTTGCTCGACGCCGATAAGGGGGGCTACTTCCGGATCGCCCCGGACCGCGACGACTACGTCAGCAAGCAGCTGTACCTGCCGGACAACGCGCTGCTCATCACGCGGTTCATGACGGCGGACGGGGTCGGCGAGGTGCAGGACTTCATGCCGATCATCGAGGGCAGGCCAACCGACCGGCACCGGATAGTGCGCAGGCTGCGCGTGGCACGTGGGAGCATGCGCTTCGTCCTCGACATCCAGCCGCGCTTCGACTACGGCCGCGCGAAGCACACGGTCGAGATCACCGAGAATGGCGCTCTGTTTCGCTCCGACTCCATGGACCTCACGCTGAGTGTCGCCGGCAAACGTGACCCAAGTGACCCGGAGGTCGCGGTCCCTGAGCGCGTGGGCGACGGTCTGCGAGCCGTCGTCACCATGCACGAAGGCCAGATCGGCGGCGTGGTCATCGAATCGAACGGCGGCCAGCCTAAGGCCATCCGGACAGGCGAGATCACGCGCCTGTCCGACGACACCAGCCGGTTCTGGCGCGGCTGGCTCAACCAGTCGACCTATCAGGGCCGGTGGCGAGAAATGGTCTCCAGGTCGGCAATGACACTCAAGCTCATGACCTACGCCCCGACCGGGGCTCCGGTCGCCGCGGCCACCCTGGGCCTGCCCGAGGAGCCAGGCGGGGAGCGCAACTGGGATTACCGCTATACCTGGATCAGGGACGGCTCCCTGACCATTCATGCGCTCTCAAGCCTCGGCTACCTCGAGGAAGCAGGGAAGTTCGGCCTCTGGCTCCGGGACCGGACTAACGAGCAAGCCGGGGACAAGTCTGGCCCGATCAAGATCATGTACCGGGTGGACGGCTCGTCCGATCTCACCGAGGAGACCCTGGACCACTTCGAGGGCTGGCGGGGGTCCCGCCCGGTGCGCGTCGGCAACGGCGCCGCCGACCAGCTCCAGCTCGATATCTACGGCGAGGCCATGGACTCGATCTTCACCGCGGACCAGGCCGGGCTGCCGATCGCCTACAAAGGCTGGCAATCCGTGACGCAGATCATCGACTGGCTCTGCGACAACTGGGATCAGCCCGACGAAGGCATCTGGGAGACGCGTGGCGGCCGCAAGGACTTCACCTACGGCCGGTTCCAGTCCTGGGTAGCGCTGGACCGGGCCATCCGGCTCGCGCAGGAGCATGGCCGCCCGGCCGACATCGCTAGATGGACCGCGGAGCGCGACCAGATCTACAACCAGATCATGACGCGCGGCTGGAACAAGAAGGTCAAGGCGTTCACTCAGCACTACTCGACCGACGTGCTCGACTCTTCGCTGCTCATGATGCCGCTCGAGGGCTTTATCGCCCCGACCGATCCGCTGTGGCTGTCCACGCTCAACGCCATGGACAAGGAACTAGTCTCCGACAGTCTCGTGTACCGGTACAACCCGGCCGCGACGCCGGACGGCCTGCGTGGGTCCGAGGGCACGTTCTCGCTGTGCACGTACCTCTATGTCGACGCGCTGGCACGGGCGGGGCGGCTGGAGGAGGCGGAGCTGACCTTCGAGAAAATGAACACCTATGGCAACCACCTCGGCCTGTACTCGGAGGAGATCGGCCAGACCGGCGAGCAGCTCGGTAACTTCCCGCAGGCGTTCACGCATCTCGCGCTGATCAACGCGGCCGTCAGCCTGAACGAGCACCTCGACCGGGCCGCGCAGGGACGTGAGCCAGTACTCGCGGCAGTGCGCTAATGCCTGCTCGGCCGATGTGGCTCCGAAGTAACCGGCTGCGTACGGGACACGCCCGGCGGGCCGGCTGGCGGCGGTGCGGGTGCCCATGACGGTGGCCACAGATGACGCCGTAGCCGCACCGGAGGGTGCGCGACCAGCGCGGTCGCGCACCTGGCTGGCCCGGCTGAGCTTCGCGCTGGCTGGCCTGGCCGTTGCCATCCTCGTAGCCTTCGCCGGGTTCAGGAGCGTTGCGATGCTGGCGGTCGGGCTGGCGAGCGCGGCCGTGTCGCTGGCCGCCGCGTACTGCTTCCTGGCTCAGCGCGGCCTCTGGCGGTGGCTCTCGGCGGTCGTGCTGGTGCTGTCGCCGGTCGCGGTCATCGTCGTCTTCGCGTTCAGGGGGCTGCTGTGGGTCGCGTTGACGTCAGCGGCCGCATGGCTACTCGCGGGCCTCGCCGCCCGGGCTGCGCTCGCGCCTGAGGCAGCGGACTGGCGGATGCCCGAGCGGCGAGTCGACCGGCCGGCAACGCATCCGTTCCTGATCATGAATCCGCGCTCCGGTGGTGGCAAGGTCGCCAAGTTTGACCTCAAGCGCAAAGCCGAGGAACTGGGCGCCGAGGTTTTCCTGATCGACGGCGGGGAGCCGGTAGACGTCGAGGCGGTCGCCAAGCTGGCCGTAGCCGATGGTGCCGACCTGCTCGGCGTCGCCGGCGGCGACGGGACGCAGGCGCTGGTGGCGGGCGTCGCGGCGGAGCACGGACTGCCCTTCGTTGTGATCACGGCGGGTACCCGCAACCACTTCGCTCTCGACCTCGGCCTGGATCGCGACGATCCCGCTGCATGTCTCGCCGCGCTCGACGACGGAGTCGACCTGGCCGTCGATCTCGGCACGATCAGTGGCCGGACATTCGTCAACAACGCCTCCTTTGGCGCCTACGCCGAGATTGTGCAGACGCCGCAGTACCGCGACGACAAGCGCGGGTCGACCCTGGACCTGCTCCCCGACCTGCTCAGCGGCCAGCGCGGGACACGGCTGACGGCCAGTGCGGCTGACCTCGAGGTCGTCGGGCCGCAGGCCGTGCTGATCGCGAACAACCCGTACGGCACCGGCGACATTGCCGGACTCGGTCGCCGTGCCCGGCTGGATCAAGGTGTCCTCGGCGTGGTCGGCATCAATGTGCGCAATGCCCGACAGGCGGCCGGCCTGCTGCGTGGCGCGCGGTCCGCCGGACTCACGGTGAAAACCGCAGCGGAGGTGATCATCGACGGCGATACACCGGAGATCTACGTGGGCATCGACGGCGAGGCGGTGTCGCTGCCGCGCCCAGTGCGCTGCGCCATCAGGCCGGGCGCGCTGCGCGTCCGGGTGCCGCGCCAGCGGCCAGGTGTCGCGGCGCCGCAGGCCCGCATGAACTGGTCGCGCCTGCGCCAGCTCGCGCTGTCGGCCTGAGCCGCGGCGCAATGGGCGTCGACTACCGGCAGTTCGCCAACGCGAGTGACCTGCCGCGTCTTATCGCGGAGCTGTCGGCCCGTACGGTCGTCTTCGACATCGAGCCGCTCGTAGCCGCCTGGGATGGCACGCAGGATGCGCTCGACGAGGGCATCGCGCGGGTGCTTGACCAGGTCGGCGCCGTTCCCGTCGTGCGCGCCGTGTGTTTTGCCACCAACTCAGCCCGGCAGCCGTCGGCGCTGCCTGACATCCCTGGCATCGACGTCTCCTACCTCGTCTCGGCGCGCAAGCCGGCGCGGACGGCGCCGTATGCACGACTACCGCTGCCCGGCGTTGTCGTCGGCGATCAGGTCATGACCGACGGGCTGCTCGCGCGACGGCTGGGCTACTCGTTCCTGCACTACCGGCATCCGCAGCCCGCGCCACTCGGGCCACGCCTGCTTGATGGCTTCGGCAAGCTGGCCCGGCCGCTGATGTTCCGCCGCTGACGAGGCCGCGGCTAGTCTCGGGCTGTGAGCAGCGACCGGCCTAGTGCCAGCCAGCTTCCGGCGCTACGGGAGCGCTGGCGGGCAGACCTGGCGGCGTGGGCGATCCCCAAGCACATCACGGCCGCCGTCACCGAATCGCCCTGGGTGCTGCCCCGCACTGTGTTCGCGCGGCGGGCGGACCGGTTCGCCGCCGCGCCATCAGGTCTGTCGTTCGAGCGAGCGTGGGCCGCGCTCGACCCGCCTGGCAGCGTGCTGGACGTCGGCTCCGGAGCCGGCGCGGCGTGCCTGCCGCTACTGTCGAGATGCACAGCGCTGACGGCTGTGGACACCGAGCCTGACATGCTCGGCTTGCTCGCCGAGCGCGCGGCCGCATTCGGCCGCCAGCCGCGGCTGGTACCTGGGCGCTGGCCAGACGCTGCTAGCGAAACCGGTATTGCTGACGTCATCACCTGCCACCACGTGACCTACAACGTGGCCGACATCGAGCCGTTCCTGGCCGCGCTGACGGCCGCCGCCCGCCGGATCGTCGTGCTCGAGATGACGGCAGCGCACCCTCTCGTCTCCCTTAACGCGCTGTGGCTGCGATTCCACGGCCTCGTGCGGCCGGACGGGCCGACCGCCGATGATCTGCTCGCGATACTGGCAGCGATGGGCATTTCCGCGAGCTCGCAGCGCTGGGGCCGGCCGGGCGGGCGCGACTACGCCAGCCATGACGAGCTGACCGACGTGACCCGGCGACGGCTGTGCCTGCCGCCTGAACGTGCCGCGGAGGTCAGCGAGGCACTCCTAGACCTCGGCATCGAGCGGAATCAGCCCATGGATCTGGGCTCGGCTGACCGTGATGTCGTCACGATCTGGTGGGCCGGCCGCGCTTAATACGCCGTGCCGTTGAGAGTTCCTTTACCACATTCGGGTACCACCGATTTGGCAGTCAGGCCGTCTAACAGGTAGCAACGATGGGGACACCACGGCGACAGGCGGGCTCCGATGAGCGAATGGCCAGAAGGCTGGTTCCGCGACGGACGGGCACCAGACGACGCGAGTGCTCCAGACAGCGGCGGCGCGCGGAGCGCCGACAAGACCGTCAGCATTCCATCACCGCAGCATCCAGGCGGCCAGTTCCGTGCCGGTCAGTACGGTGCCGGTCAGCACGGGGCCGGTCAGCACGGGGCCGCGCCAGGTCCCGGCGTGCCGTCGGCCGCAGGCCAGGATGCCGGCGCGCCGCCTAGCGCGTGGCCGCATCAGCCGCCACTGAGCTCGGCCGGGGGCAGCTACGGATCGGGCAGCACTTACGGGTCGGGCTATTCCCAGGGCGCGGGCGGCGGCGGTCGCGCTGGCGGCGGCGTGGCGGCTCCCGCCCGGTCCCCGTCCCGAACGGGCGGGCCGGGACTGCCCGGTACGTCACGCTGGCGGCGCTGGCTCCGGCCGCGCCGGATCTTCGGGGTGCTGGCCCTGGTTATCGCGCTGCTGCTCGCGGCGACCGCGGGCACGTACTTCTACCTGAACTCGAAGCTGCACCGGAGCAACATCCTCGTCGACTATGCGGGCCGCCCTGCTGTCGGTGCCGGGACGAACTGGCTTATCGCCGGCTCGGATAGCCGCCAGGGACTGACCAGGGCAGAAGAGCGGAGGTACTCCACGGGCCGCCTCGACGCCACTGGCTTCGGCCGGTCCGATACGATCCTGATCTTGCACATTCCCGCCAGCGGGGGCGGCAAGCCAATCCTGATCAGCATCCCGCGTGACTCCTACGTCAACATCCCCGGTCACGGCATGGACAAGATCAACGCGGCGTTCTCGATCGGCGGGCCGGCGCTCCTAGCCCAGACCATCCAGAGCGACACCGGGCTGTATATCAATCACTTCATGGACATCGGCTTCGGCGGGTTCGTCAACGTGGTCAACGACGTCGGCGGCGTGCGGATGTGCGTCACGCAAGGGCTGCAAGACCCGGCCTCTGGCGTGAACCTGCATCCCGGGTGCCAGGTCTTGAGCGGCGGCGAAGCCCTTGCCTACGTGCGTGACCGGCACAGCTTCGCGACCCAGGACCTGCAGCGCGAGCAGGACCAGCGCATCTTCCTGAAGGCCCTGCTGACGAAGATGATGAGCCCCGGCGTGATCCTGAACCCGTTCGCGGTGCTCCCGGCGGCGAGCGGTGCGGCGGGCGACCTGACCGTGGACCAGGGCACTAGCCTCTTCCAGCTGACCGAAGCGGCGAGGGCGCTCCGGAGCCCGCTGACGACCACGGTCCCGATTGCCAGCGCGAACTACCCGACGTGGGCCGGGGACGCGGTCCTGTGGAACGGCACCCAGGCGAAGGAACTGTTTACCGACCTCCAGAACGGTCAGCCGGTACCAGCATCGCTCATTACTGGCTCGAAGAACGGCGCCTGACACCGCCTGGCGGCCCACCCGGCCCGGCTCGCGACACCGCCCGACTGATCAGCACTCTGACGTTGTAGGCGTTCGGCGGGGTGAATCGGACATTGTAGGCGTTCGGCGGGGACACACCAGGACAAACTCGGCGCCAAACCCCGCCGAACGCCTACAACGTCGGGTCGAGCGCCATCGCAGGCTGGCCGGCGCCCACCGGCGGGCCTCCTGGGCTTCCTCCCAGCTGCGCAGGGCAGCCTCAGCATGCGCTCAGCCAACGTTCAGGAGACGGGCGGAGAATAGTGACATGAACAGCCAGCCCAACGGAAGTCGGCAGCCTGACGCCAGGCTGCTCGTCGTGGAAGACGAGCCCAACATTCTGGAGCTGCTGGCCGCCAGCCTGCGTTACTCCGGCTTCGAAGTGGTCACCGCCGCAGCCGGGAACGAGGCCGTGCAGGCCGCCCAGCGGCACCGGCCTGACCTGATCGTGCTCGACGTCATGCTGCCCGATATGGACGGGTTTGACGTTGTACGCCGCCTCCGTGGCGGGGGCGCGCAGATTCCGGTGGTATTCCTGACCGCGCGGGACTCCACCGAGGACAAGATCCGCGGGCTGACCCTGGGCGGCGACGACTACGTGACCAAGCCGTTCAGCCTGGAGGAGGTCATCGCCCGGATCCGGGCGGTCCTGCGCAGGACCAGGGGCGACGGCAGCGAGCCACCGCCGCGCCTCAAGTTCGCGGACCTGGAACTCGATGAGGACAGCCACGAGGTCTGGCGCGACGGCAACCAGATCCAGCTCTCCCCCACCGAGTTCAAGCTGCTCCGGTACTTCATGGGGAACGCTAACCGGGTGCTCTCCAAGATGCAGATCCTCGACCACGTCTGGGACTACGACTTCCGCGGCGACACCGGCATCGTCGAAAGCTACGTCTCCGTGCTGCGGCGGAAAGTCGACACCACCGAGCCACACCTGCTGCACACGCTGCGCGGCGTCGGCTACGTGCTCAGGCTCCCGCACTCCTAGGTGTACTGATTTCCATGGTTCAGGCAGGTCGCAGCGGCGGGTACTGGCGGTCCGTCAGGGACCTGCCAAAGCGGACGCCGCTGCGCGTCAAGCTGATCACCGCGCTGCTCGCGCTGGTGGCAATAGCTCTGCTCGTCATTAGCGTGGCGGGCATCGCCATCTTGCGGAACGATCTGCTCGGACCTTTCGACGCACAGCTCTCTGCGCTCGACAACTCGGCGACCGTTGCGGTCGGCCACTACCTCGGCAGCGGGAATCAGGGCACCGAGCCAGGGCTGGCCCTGGACTGGATCTCGGCTGGCAAGATCCACCAGGTCATTGAGCCGACGGCGGGACCATTCGGGTCGGGCGGCTTTGGGCCGAACGGACTTACCCCAACCCGACCAATGGCTGGGCCCGAGCTGCCAGGCTAGCCCCAGCTGGCTCGCGGCCCACAGTGGCAGCTTCATTACGGTCCACGCGCAGCAGGGCGGCGGGCGTTGGCGCGTACTGCTGCAATCGGCCCAGTTCAACACGTCGACGGGCACGGTGACCGGCACGGTCGCGCTCGCTGTCGATGTCAGTAGCGTCTACACGACCATCGGCCAGCTCGCCACCATCGACTTCTTCGTCAGCGTCATTCTGCTGCTTGGCCTGCTGGTAATCGGCGTCGCTGTCGTACGGCGGAGCTTGCGGCCGCTGACGGATATCGAGCAGACGGCTGGCGCCATCGCCGCCGGCGACCTGAGCAGGCGAGTGCCGGAGCGGGATCCGCGGACTGAGGTAGGGCGACTCGGCCGGTCCCTGAACGCCATGCTCAGCCAGATCGAGTCGGCGTTCCACGCCCGGGCCCGGTCGGAGGAGTCCGCGCGGCGGTCAGAGGAAAAGATGCGGCAGTTCGTCGCTGACGCCAGCCACGAACTGCGGACGCCGCTGACAGCGATCCGCGGGTTCGCGGAGTACTACCGCCAGCGCGGCGGCATCGACCTGGGCGGCAACGGGGCAGGCAAGCTGGCGCCGGCCGACCTAGACCGGATCATGCGCCGGGTCGAGCAGGAGGCCTCTCGGATGGGCATCCTGGTGGAGGACATGCTCCTGCTGGCCAGGCTCGATCAGCAGCGCCCGCTCGAAGCCCGGCCGGTGGACTTGCTCTCGCTGGCCGCGGACGCCGTGCACGACGCCCGCGTCGTAGCGCCCAGCCGCAGCATCCACCTCACCGTGGGCTCCGGCGCTGCGCTGCTTGTCATCGGCGACGAGGTCCGGCTCCGGCAGGTCATCGGCAACCTGATGAGCAACGCACTGTCGCACACCCCAGACGGCACTCCCATCGACGTGCTGATCAGGTCGGGCAACCTCGACGAGGCGCCGGTCGCGACGACGCCACCGCCGCCCCCCGAGCCCGTCGCCCGGCCGAGCGAATCAGGCCAGTTCAGCGTCGGCCCAATTGCCGGCGACACCGCAGTCACCGACGACCCCGAAGCTGCCGGCGACACCGGCGAGACCGCGGTCGCCAGGGACGCTGCGCCCGCCGGCGAATGGCAGGCGCGCGCCCATCGCGGTGGCAATCGGCCAGCCGCGGTGCTCGAGGTCATAGATCACGGTCCGGGCCTGACGCGCGAGCAAGCGACTCATGTCTTCGAGCGCTTTTACCGCGCCGACCAGGCCAGGACCGCTGGCGGCACCGGCCTCGGCCTGGCGATCGTCGCCGCGCTGGTTGCGGCGCACGGCGGGGCTACCTGGGTCCGGTCACAGCCAGGCCAGGGAGCGACGTTCTGCATCGCGCTGCCGCTGTCGCCCGAGGCGGTCCAGGGCTCCGATGACGACTTCGCAGACGCCGATGACGCCCCCGATGACATCGAGGTCGACCACGACTCGGACTGGACGGGCCCGGATCGGGATGGGCAGCAGGTGCAAGCGACAGCCGTGCCCGGCCACGGGATCGCCTGACCGTCGGCCTGCGTCGCTCCTCACGCGGCGAGCACCCGCCGGGCCGCGTCGAGGGCGGCATCGCGGTACGAGCCGCCGAACAGGCAGACATGAACGAGCAGCGGATGAAGCTGGTGCAGCGGCAGCCGTTCCCGCCAGCCGTCCGCGAGGGGCGCTGCCTCCTGATACGCGGCCAGGATCCGCTCGAGGTACGGGGCGCCGAACAGCGCCAGCATCGCCAGGTCGGTCTCCCGATGACCGCCGTGAGCTGCCGGGTCGATCAGCCAGCCCCGGCCGCCGGACCACAGCACATTTCCGGACCAGCAGTCGCCGTGGATGCGGCTGGGGGGTTCGGGCGGCCCGGCTAGCTGCGGCGACCGCGCGCACGCCGACTCGATCAGCGCCACGTCGGCCCTGCTCAGGAAGCCACCGTCCGCAGCCAGCCGGGCGTACGGGAGGACCCGGTTCGCCGCGTACCAGTCTGGCCAGCTGTCGGCCGCGCCGTCGGGCAGCACGAGGCCGGCGATCATGCCCGGCCAGGGCGCGCCGAGCCGCGCCGACCCGGCCCTGTGCAGCCCCGCGAGTTCACGGCCGAAGCTCGCCGCCGCGTCCGGGCTTGGCCTGCCGGCGTCCACCCATTCGAGGACGAGGCAGCTCGCGTCAAAGCCCAGCACGGCGGGAACGGGGACGCTCTCGGCCGCCGCCAGCCACGCGCAGCCCGGTCGCTTCGGCTGCGAAACCAGCCGGGTCGGGGTCCGCCGTAGCCTGGCGGGCCGCGGCCAGGTCGTCGGCGGTGGGGCTGACGGCCCCGTTCCGGTCCGGAAGGGGGTTGTGCACTTTGGCGAACGCCGCCGTCCCGTCGGTCAAGTCGACCCGGTAATGCCGGACGCCGTGCTGGCCGCCAAGGCTGCGGACGGCGGCGACGTCGCGGCCCGCAACCTGTGCCAGCCGGGCCGCGGTCGCCGGGTCCATCGCTGGACAGCAGGCTAGAGGTCGGCGGCGAGCTGGCTGACCAGCCCTTTGACCGCGGCCTCGACCAGGTCGAACACCTCGGCGTAATCCGCCGGGCTGCCGTCGTAGGGGTCCGGGACCTCGGCACCGTCGGCGCGCTGCCGGGTCGAAGGACCGCATGAGCCGGATCCGGTTCGCCAGGCCAAGGTCGCCGCCCGCCAGCTTGCGCAGATTGGCGAGATTGGCCCGATCCATAGCGAGCATGAGGTCGTAGCGCGCCAGCCAGTGCTGCTGGATCTGGCGCGCCTCGTGCCCCGATCCGTCATAGCCGCGGCGGGAAAGCTCGGCCCTGGCACGGGAGTCCATTTCCTCGCCGAGGTGCCAGTCACCGGTCCCGGCGCTGTCGACCGTAGCCTTCCCGGCCAGCCCGGCTCTGTCGATCGCCGCGCGCAGGACCTGCTCCGCCATCGGCGACCTGCAGATATTGCCGAGGCAGACAACGCAGATCCGGTACGGCTGCTGCGGATCGCGTGGCGGCGGCAAGATGGTGGCGGCCGGGTGGTCTGCGCCCGTGCTGTCTCCGGTCATGGCACTAGCATGCCCGATTGCCAGGTCAGCGCTGTCACCTGCCACGATGTACCGCATGGTCCGATCCGATCCGTACCGGTCGCTGTCTTTCTGGCACGACACCGTGCCTGGCACGCTGGCGGCTGGTGACCCGCTGCCCGGCGACACCGAGGCTGATGTCGCCATCGTCGGGGCGGGATTCACCGGCCTGTGGACGGCGTATTACCTGGCCCAGCGCGACCCTGGCCTGCGGATCGTGGTATGCGAGCGGGAGATCGCCGGGTTCGGCGCCTCGGGCCGGAACGGCGGGTGGTGCTCGGCCCTGTTCCCGGCGTCGCTGGGGAAGCTGGCGCGGCTGGCTAACCGCGACGCCGCAATCGCCATGCAGCGGGCGATGCAGGAAACGGTCGACGAGGTGGGCCGGGTCGCTGCCGCCGAGGGCATCGACTGCCACTGGGCGAAGGGCGGCACGGTGATGCTGGCCCGTTCTCCGGCTCAGCTGGAGCGGGCGAAGGCGGAGGTCGACGAAGCGCGCGAGTTCGGCTTCGGCGAGGCGGACCTGCGGGTGCTGGACGCGGCGTCAGCCAGCGCGATGACGAACGCGACCGAGGTGCTGGGCGGCACGTTTACCCCGCATTGCGCCGCGATCCACCCGGCTCGGCTGGTGCGCGGGCTAGCTGAGTCGGTCCGGGAGGCCGGGGTTAGCCTCTACGAGCGCACACCTGTGCTCGAGATAGCGCCGGGCCGGGTTGTCACGCGGCTCGGAACGGTGCGGGCGCGATATGTCGTGCGGGCGACGGAGGGGTACACGCCGGAGCTGACCGGGATGCGGCGGGTGGTCGCGCCGGTGTACTCCCTGATGATCGCCACCGAGCCGCTGCCGCCGGCGGTCTGGGACGAGATCGGGCTAGCAGGCCGGCCGACGTTCGGCGATCTGCGCCACCTGATCATCTACGGGCAGCGGACCGCGGACGGCAGGCTCGCCTTTGGCGGGCGCGGGGCTCCCTATCACCTCGGCTCGTCGGTGCGACCGTCCTACGACCAGGTCCCGGCCGTGTTCGCGGCGCTTCGGCGAACGCTGGCAGAGCTGTTCCCGGTGCTCGGCGATGTGCCGGTGACCCACCACTGGGGCGGGCCGCTTGGAATCGCCAGGGACTGGTGCGCATCCGTCGGGCTCGATCCTGGTACGGGCTTGGGCTGGGCCGGCGGTTACGTGGGTGACGGGGTCGCCACGACCAACCTGGCCGGGCGAACACTGGCCGACCTGATCACCGGCGCCCGCAGCGAGCTCACCCGGCTCCCCTGGGTCGGCCACAGGTCGCCGGACTGGGAGCCTGAGCCGCTGCGCTGGCTGGGGCTGAACGCCGGACTGCAGGTCATGGGCCTCGCGGACCGGGAGGAGGCCAGGACCGGACGCCCGTCGAAGGTCGCGGGTTTCATGGGCCGGTTCCTCGGCGAGTGATCTCGGCCGCAGCGAGGTAGGCTGTCCCTCGGACCTGGCGAGCCCTCGCGGTGCTTCTCTCAGCGGATGCGGTTCGCACCCATTGGTGAGTTGCGCTACGATCGCCTGGTCTTACGCGCCGCTAGCTCAATTGGCAGAGCAGCGGACTCTTAATCCGCGGGTTCGGGGTTCAAGTCCCTGGCGGCGCACCCGTTGCTAGATGCGCAGGTCATGGCCGCTGACCTGGGCTTTTGCTTTGCCGCAGCGCTCTGCCAACGCTGTCCGCCAGCAATGTGAAGATCATCCATGCCAATGAGAAAATCCCCTGCTCGCAATTGCTGCAGTCGCTGGCTTCGCAGCAGTCGCATTCGTCACGCTGCGATGGCGAATCGCCGTCGTCACCCGCTGCCGAGGCGCGGGACACCGGTCACCTGGAGCGCGCCGCGCAGACCGCCGGCGGCAAGCAGGCCTTCAACGCGGCGGGTCCCCGCGATGCTGGACGATGCCCGCGGCCGACGGCTGGCCGAGATGCGCAAGCGCCCCGGACTCACCCAGGAGCAAGTCGCCGCCTGGATGGGCGTCTCAGTCGCCCGCATCTCCCAGATCGAAAGCGGCGACGTCTCCACCCATGACGTCCTCAACCGCTACGTCACAGCACTCGGCGGCACCTTCAAGCTCATCGCCGACTTCGGCGAGGAACTCAAAATCGCCTGACTGGCTCAGGCACTCCACCGCGTTCATTGGCGCCGACGACAGCCTGCTGCGTATATCGCCGATTCTCTGGAGCGGGTCGGCCGTTGACCAGTCCTGAGCCGGAAACTGCCCAGATTGGCCATTCGGCGCGGGTGGAGAGGTCCCGCGTTAACTGCGCTTTCGATGTAGAGCCCCATCGGGCAACGATCGATCCCGTCGGCTGCCGGGCCGGCCATCCGCGTGCTCGGCGGCGCTGACACCACCGCGGCGAACCTCGTGACGCTGGGCGCCGCAGTGCGGATCTGGGCACCGCGCCAAGGTCATGGTGAGCCTATACGGCGTCTGTCCGCGTAGCCGGGATGACGGCACGGCCGTTCCGCAGCCCGGCCACAGCCGCCCGGCCGATCATCGCCGGGATGCCCCGCGTCCCCGCCAGCGGCCATTGCCGTGGCGGGGATTGCGCGGGATCGGTCAGGCCATCACGATCACTCCGGCTTTCAGGCTGACGGAGCTGGAGTTGGGCAGCGTGGGTGGCTGCGGCGGCACCGGGGTGTAGGGGATCTTAATCCCGAATGAGCCGGGCGATGTGCTGGTGGTGGCGGTGAAGCTGGCGGTGAAGGCGACCCCGTTCTTGGCCAGCTGCCAGCCGCCCCGGTTGTTGCTGAGGGCCGGGTTCCACCAGTACAGGCTGGCTATTCCGGTCACGTTGCCCTGGGTAGCGGAGGAGGTGGTGTAGGTGTTCAGCGTGCCTGCCAGCCGCCAGTTGCCGTTGCTGACCAGGCTGATGGCGCCTAGGTAGATGCTGGTCTGCGGAATGCGGGCGACGATGAAGCCGAAACCGACCGGCCCGGTACCGGTGATGCTGTAGCTGCCCGCGCCCGCCGCGGCCAGGCCCGGGGTCGTGACCACCAGCGGCGTGGACGCGGTGGACGCGCCGCAGTCCAGAGTGCCTGGGTAGCTGGCGGTGATGGTGTAGGCGCCGGCTAGCCAGCCGGCAGTGCTGATCGATGCCCCGGTCGCGGCGCCGCCGCTGATGGTGGTGGCCGACTCCAGCGTGTATGTTCCGGTGGTGCCTGTGGCCGGGTTGGCGGACAGGGTGAAGGTGACCGGCTGGCTGGCCTGGCAGGCGGCGGCCGGGCTGGACAGGTTGGCGGCCGGCACCAGGCCGATGCCAGCAGCGATCGACTCCGGGCCGGTGTAAGTCAGCGTGGTACCGGCCGGGCCGACGGTGACCTTGCCGGCGTTATAGCTGATCGCGTAGTCCGGGTCGGCGGCGCCTGTGCAGCTGCTCGGGTAGCTGCCAGCCGGGCTGGCCGCCGTCGCGGTCGTCGAGCAGGACGGCCCGGTGGTCAGCGATGCGGCGGTGTCGCCGTTGACGAACCCGGCGTAAGCCGGGGGGATCGCCGGAATCACTCCGCCGTAGGTCATCGTCGCGCTGGCGGCGGTGATTGCCAGCGGCGCCGGGCTGACCGTGACCCCGGCGTCGGCGTAGCTGATGGTGTAGTTCGGGCTGGACAGCCCCGAGCAGCCGGAGATCGTGCCAAAGTACGTTCCCGGCGCGGTGCCGGATCCCAGCGAGGTCACGCAGCCGGTCCGGGTGCCGGTCACCACCGACGCGGTGTCCCCGTTCACGAAGCCCGAGTACCCGCCCAGCGTGAACGCCGGGCTGCCGCCGTAGGGCTGCGACCCGGCGACCTCGGCGGTCAGCGGGGCCGGGTCGACGGTCAGCGTCAGCTGCTGCGTCACGGTCTGGGCCGGGTTGCCCGTGTCGGAAGCCGATACGGTGAAACTCGACGGGCTGGCCGCGGTCGGGGTGCCGCTGATCGTGCCCGAGTCCGGGTCCAGGGACAGGCCGGCAGCGCGCCGCTGGTCACCGACCAGGTATCGGATCCGGTGCCGGAGGTTGCCAGCGTCTGCGAGTACGGCTGGCCGTAACTAGCGTCGGGCAGGCTGGTGGTGGTCACGGCCAGCGGCGGGGACTGGAAGGTGAACCCGTACACGTTGTACTGCCCGGACACCGACGCGTCCCAGACGACGCTGGCGGCGCCGCCGGGGGTGACCGAGATGTCGTCGAGTTCAGCGTTTACGCCCGGCGTGTTCGTGACCTGGTAATCCGTCTGGGTGGCCAGCGAGTAGACGAAGATGTTCGACTGGCCGGAAGAATTTAGATTCTCGAAGCTGATCAGGTCCCCGCTGACATGCGGGTTGGAGGACGTGGCGGGCGGGCTGGCGGGGAAGGGGACTTCCTGTTCGGTGCCGCCGCCGACCGGCTGCCAGTAGATGCCCTGAACTCCCGAGCGGAGGGAGGAGTAGACGACGATGCTCCCGTTGGTGTGCGGCTGCTCGCTATCGACGCCGCTGCCGGCCCCGTCGGTCAGCTGGCTGGTCGTCCAGGTGCCGTCGCTGCCCAGGATTGCGTCCCAGACGTCGCACGGCGTGCCGGAAGCCTCGCACTCTACCCAGGTGACCACCGAGCCGTCCGGGCTGACCGCCGGCTCGAGGTTGACCGTACCCGGGGCGGTCAGGTCGGTGACGGCCTGCGTGGCCGTGTTATACACCATGATCTGCGGAGTTTGCGGGTTAGTCGTGTAATCGACCCAGGCCACGGTGTCACCCCCGATGGCCGGGTTCAGCACCACGTCACCAGTGACGAGCGCGGCGGGCGGATTGCCGCTGCCGATGTCATAGGTCTCAATGGAAAAGTCACCGGAGGTGTCCTGGTGCGTGTACACGATCGTCGTGCCGCTGATGCCAGACAGGGTGTCGTTGCCACCGTAGTTGCTGACGCTGCCGGCCTGGGCGGTGGCCAGGTTGTAGTAGTCGATCTCCGACGAGCCCGTGCCGTTATTGGTGTAGGAGACCCAGTCGCCGCTGACGTGCGGATCCATAGAGTCGCCCGGGCCGTTAGCGACGGTGACGTTAGTGCCAGTGAGGGTCGGAGTCGACTGAGCCTGGGCCGGTCCCGCGCCGAAGAAGCCCAGCATGCCCGCCAGCAAGGCGGCAGTCCCGATGAGTGCGGATGATGAGCTAGCTTTCATGGCCTGCCCCTGACGTGAGAGGAACCTGCTGCGCCGTGATCTGGATGGTGCCCGCCAGCCATGGCGGCTTGTGACTGTGAAGCGCCCTGCGGGTGAGTGCCAAGGCGGTCCTTGATGTGGATGCTTTGCTGGCCAGGAAACGTAGCTGCCGAGCAGGTGACATCGGTTCCGGCTCGTTCGGCGGGGTGTCGGCTGGCGGCGGGCTTATCCCGCCGCGGGCTGTTCGGCGCCGGGAACGAGGGCCTGCAGGTTCCGGTTGCCGCCGCGCCATGATCCTGTTCCTCCGCTGGGTCGTTCCCCGCACTTGTGCCAGGCCTCGCGCGCGAATTGCGGCTGGTTCCACGGTTGCCGGCGGTCCGGGTGATCACCACACATGTCAGCCCACAGGAGACCCACAGGATCGCGCCGCGGCGCCCACCAGGGGATGCGGGCTGGCCGCCGGGCGCAGCCCGGCAACCGCGGGACGTCCCGCCGCGGGAAGCCGATCGCTGTCGCGCCCTTCAGCGCCGTCCTGCCCGGCGTGCCCACTCGGCGATGGCGGCGTGCTCGTCCGTGAGCTTGCGTGGTGCTGGCGGCTGGGCGTGCTGGCAGCGCGCTTGTAGGCTTGCTAGCAGGGCTGGTTCCCCGACGTGCGAGCCGTTTCGGTGTGCTGCGGCACCGGGCAGGGCCAGTGAAAGGGGACGATGGGCCGGTGGCAGAGCAGGCTGCGCCGGGATTCGCCGGGCTGCTGCGGCAGCTGCGGGCCGATGCAGGGCTGACGCAGGAGGAACTGGCGGAAGCGGCGCGCCTCAGCCCGCGGTCGATCAGCGATCTGGAGCGGGGCATTAACCTGACCGCCCGCAGGGAAACGGCCCGGCTGCTGGCCGACGCCCTGAGCCTGGCCGGGCCGCAGCGGGCGCTGTTCGAGGCGGCAGCTCGCGGGCGCCCGCTCGCCGGGGACCTGCCGGTCCAGCTCAGCTCGTTCGTCGGCCGGGTGGATGAGCTTGCCGGGCTGGCCGCGGCGATGCAGCGGTTCTCGCTGGTGACGGTGGTCGGCGTGGGCGGGGTGGGCAAGACGCGTCTTGCGCTGCACGCTGCAGCAGGACGGCAGCTGTCTGTCCGAGAAGGAGCGTGGCTGTGCGAGCTTCACCGTGCCGACGACGGTGAGACGATGGCGGAGGCAGTCTTGGCTGCCCTGCGGGTGCGTCCGCGGCCTGGCATCTCGCTGGCCGGCAGCGTCGTCGAGGTCCTGCGTACTAGAAGTGTGCTGCTGCTGCTGGACAACTGTGAGCACTTGCTGAACGCGGCGGGTGCCCTGGCGGCGGACATCCTCCGCAGCTGCCGGGAGGTGCGAATCCTGGCGACGAGCCGGCAGGCGCTTGGCGTGGACGGTGAGCAGGTCTTCGGGCTGACGCCGCTGTCGCTGCCGGCCCCGTCAGAAACGAGCATCCAGGTCGTGGGTGCCAGCGATGCGGTGTCCCTGTTCGTCCAGCGGGCCACCGCCGCACGCAGGGACTTCTGCCTGAGCCCCGGCAACGCCGCCGTCGTCGGCGAAATCTGCCGGCGTCTGGACGGGCTCCCGCTGGCGATCGAGCTGGCCGCCGCGAGGGTCGCCGCGATGCGCCCGGCCGAGATCGCCGGGCTGCTCGACGAGCGCTTCCGGCTGCTCACCCGCGGACGGGCCGATGCTGCCGACCGGCATCAGACGCTGCAGGCAACGGTCGAGTGGTCCTACGCGCTGCTCAGCGAGACCGAGCGCCGCATCTTCAACTGCCTGGGCGTGTTCCCCGCAAGCTTCGACGCCGCCGCGGCGGCCGACGTCGTCGGCGCATGCGGCCTGCAGTGGTGGGACGCCCTCGACGGACTCACGGCCCTCGTCAGCAAGTCGATGGTCGCCGAGGAGGAGGGACCGGACCAGACGAGCCGCTACCGGCTGCTCGAGACGATGCGCGTCTACGCGCTGGAGCAACTCGCCGCTGCCGGCGAGCTAGAGCTGCTGCGGCACCGGCACGCGGAGCACTACGCGGCGTTCGCCGAGCAGGCCGGGCCCGAGTTGCTCGGCCCCCTGCAACTCGACTGGCAGCGGCGAATCGGAGCCGAGCTCGACAATCTGCAGGCCGCCGTGATCTGGGCACTAACCGGCAACGACCAGACGCGCCAGTTCGGCTTCCGGATCGTGGCCGCCCTGGCCTTCACCGCCGTGTACGGGCGCGGCGCCGTCGGCGCCTGGGCCGAACGCGCTCTCGCTCAAGTCGGCACCTGCCCGCCCGAGACCCGCGCAGCGGTCATCGCCGCGGCGGCATGGAGTGCGTTCTTTGCTGGCGACCTCCTGTCCGCGCAGCTTAGGGGCGAGGACGCCCTGCGCGAACCGGTGGGCAGTGATCCGACCGGCCTCGGGATGGCGCGGGCCCTGCTCTCCCGGACCTACGCGCTGACTGGGCAGCCGGAGCGCGGGGCCAGCATCGCCAGAGAGGGATGCGAGCAGTTCGCGAACCAGGGTATCGAAGTGGTCGTCGGATACCTCCTTGCCATGGAATCGATGGCCTGGACCGCCGCCGGAGACTACGCGGCGGCGCGGCAGCCCGCCTTCGAAGCGGTCGAGATAGCCCGCAGCGTCCGGAACCCGGCGCTGTCGGCGATGGCCTTCTACGCGGCCGCAGGCGCGGTATGGCTCGAGGACCCGCAGACCGCGCTGACGTTCATCGAGGACAGCCTCGCCTTGACCCGAGCCGGAGCCGTCGACAGCATCCTCGGCTATGCCCTGTCGCTGGCCGCCGCCATCCGCATCCGCATCGGTGACCTGCGCGGAGCGCTGGCGGTGCTGTATGAAGCGACAGTGCAGCAACACGGCGACGGCAACCGGCTGGGCCTCGGCATCACGCTCCAGCGCGGCGCCACGGCGCTTGCCCAGCTCGGCGAGGCCGAACCGGCGGCGATCCTCGCCGGTGCCGTCTCGGCCAATTTCGCGATGACCTCGGGCACCGCCAATGTTTGGCTCGGGAGCGACGAGGCCCAGGTCCTCGCCCGCCGAGCGCTCGGCGAGGCTGGCTATAGCACGGCACTGCGGCGGGGCGCGGCGATGGATGACGACGAGGTTTCCGATTACGCGCTGGACGAGTTCAGGCGACTCCTCGACGGCCCCATGCCGCAGTGATGCTTGCCGACGACGACGCCAGAGAATGACCTGATTGACGGTCCCAGACCGCAGTTCATCCTGCGCCTGTGCCCGCATGGATCGAGTCCTCTTTGTTGTCAATAACGGGTACCGGCCTTTCGTTGACTGGTCCCGGACCGCACGGTGGGCCTGCGCGGGGTAGCGGGTCGCAGGCTGGAGCCGGGTCCGGGGGGTGGCCGGACCGAAGAGCCCGCCGAGGGACGTCTCGCGCTCGCCTACGCCAGGCCACCGGCCTGCATCACCCTGTGGCCGCCGCGGCGCGATCCTGTGGGTGTCCTGTGGGCTGACATGTGTGGTGATCAGCCGGACAGCTGGCGACCGTGGAACCAGCCGCGATTCGCGTGTGAAGCCTGGCACAAGTGCGAGGAACGACCCAGTGGAGGTAGAAGATTATGCCGCCGACAGAGAACTCGCCGCTGAGTGCGGAGCCGGGCGGAGCCGCGCAGCGGCACTCGGAACTTGCCCGGGTTTCTCGGCGTTCATTCCTGAGGACCTCGGCGCTTACCGGCGGCCTCGCCGCCTCTGGCCTGGTCGCCTTCCCGGCCCGGCGCGCCGCGGCGGCGCCGTTGTGGGATCCGTCGGGGACGACCCTTGACCGGACCCTGGTACGTGGCCTGCCAGGGGCCGGCGGATACCAGCTGATCGTGCCCGGCCCCGGCGAGCCGTACCTGATCCGTCAGGACATCGGCGGCGTCGCGAGTCCCGGCCGTTTCTTTCGCCGCCGCCCGCTGACGGCGTTCTCGCAGTTCTCTGATATCCACATGCTCGACGCGGAGTCACCGGCCCGGGTGGAGTTCCTGGACCGCTACGCCGACCCAGGTCAGCCGGACGCGGCGGAACTGGTGCCCTCGATCGGCTCGTTCTACCGCCCGCAGGAGATCCTGACGGTGCAGGTCGCCGACGCCATGGTCCGCGCCGTGAACCGGGTCGGCCGGGGCCCCGCGACCGGCACGCCGCTCGCCTTCACGATCTGCACCGGCGACAACGTCGACAACACCCAGTACAACGAGGTGCGCTGGGCGATCGACGTGCTCGACGGGCGGCAGACGGTCACGCCAGGGTCCGGGGATCCGGCCCTCTACCAGGGCGTCATGGATTGGGTGGACTACGACATTCATTACTGGCATCCGGACGGCACGCCACCCGGCGGCTTGACTGACCTGCCGCGCTCGGTGTACGGCTTCCCGGTCGTGCCGGGCCTGCTCGCGGCAGCGAGGGTTCCCTTCACAGCGGCTGGCCTGGACATGCCGTGGCTGACCGTGTTCGGCAACCACGACGGGCTGGTCCAGGGCGGCCTGCCCATTGACCCGGTCATCGCCGAGATCGCGACCGGCACCGACAAGATCACCGGTCTGGCGCTCGGCACCAACGTCGAGCTACTGCTCGAGGAACTCCAAGCCAACAACCCCGCTGTGCTCAGCCTGCTGATCGGCGGCCCGTCCCGGCAAGTCACCGCCGACCCGAACCGCCAGCTACTCACCCGAGCGGAGATCGTGCGGCAGCACTTCACCACCTCCGGACAGCCCAGCGGGCACGGATACACCAGCCAGAATGTTACCGACGGCACCGCCTACTACACCTTTGACCTCGGCCTCATCAGGTTCATCGTGATGGACACGGTAAACCAGGGCGGCGGTGCCAGCGGCTCGCTCGACAGCGTCCAGTTCAGCTGGCTCGGGCAGCAGCTCACCGCGGGCAGCAGCAGCTATCTCGATGCCTCCGGCCAGGTTGTACGGCAGCGCGTTCGGGACCGGCTGTTCATCTTGTTCAGCCACCACACGATCGCCACCATGGACAACGCGTCCCTCGCGCCGGGCGAGACCGGCCCGCGGGTGCTCGGGCCGCAGGTACAGGCCCTCCTGCTGCAGTTCCCCAACGTCATCGCGTGGGTCAACGGGCACACCCACATTAATCAGGTGACCGGATTTGCCAGGCCGTCCGGCTCCCCGTTCGACGGAGGTTTCTGGGAAGTCAACACAGCCTCGCATATCGACTGGCCGCAGCAGAGCCGCCTCGTGGAGGTCACCGACAATCGCGACGGGACCCTGTCGGTCATCGCCACCATCACCGACACGGCGGCGCCGCCCTCCTACTGCGGTAACCTGACCGACCCGCTGGACCTTGCGTCGCTGTCCCGCGAGCTCGGCATCAACGACTGGCAGGCACCCGCCCCCGCTGGCGGCACCGACGGGCGCCGCGGCACCGTGCTGGACCGCAACGTCGAGCTGATCGCACCCGCGCCGTCCTGGGTCGCCGCCCTGTAGCCCGGCTCCTCATTCCAGGCAAGTTCAACCATCGCGTGGACCGGTTCGACAAGACGTCGCTGATCAGCATCTGGTGCCGCTACGACGCGGCCGTCCCAGGTGGTGGCTGCCCGGCTCGCCCGAGGTCGCCAGGCGCGTGTGCGTGTGCTCTCCAGGACCTGCAAGATGGTCTGCACCTCGCACCTGCGGCTCGGGCAGGCACGCAGCTTCCGCCGGTGCAGTAACGAGGCGGCGCCGGTGTCGAGGACAGGATGAGCGGCTGCACCGCGGGCGGTCAGGCAAGGTCGCGGTGACGGTCGTGTGCCCGTTCAGCATGTCAGGGATCAGGGCACGGACCCAAGTTTGCCGACGACGCGCAGCTATCAGCACAGCCAGGCGCTCGGGTTACACGCGGACCCCACCGACATTGTCGCGTTGCTGTGCGTCCGGCCGGCGAAATCAGGCGGGCTCAGCGCGATCGTGAGGTCGGCCGCGGTGCACGACGAACTCGCGCAGACCAGGCCTGACCTGATGCCGGTGTTGTACCAGCCGTGGTGGCGGGACAGACGCACCGGTGACGGGCCGGACAGCTTCTACCAGAGCCCGGTGTAGGCGCGCGATGACCGCGGGCGGCTGTCGGTGTCGTACGGGCCGGATTACATACGCTCGGCGCAGCGCGGCGCGCACGTGCCGCCGCTCACCCCGGACCAGCTTGAGGCCATGACGGTGCTCGATCATATGAAACGCGATCCGCGGTTACCCGGACGACATCAGCGCACAGATCGACCTGATCGGTGCGCCGTGATTGATGACCGGCGAGGAGCCGTCAGCCGCTCCGATCGGCGGATCGGGAGCGCTGCCACGGCCGCCAGCCGGCCCGCAGAGCGGACGCCGTCCGGCGGCGGTGGCAGCGCGTCAGGGAATCGGCCATGCTCAGGCTCCAACGGCCGCCTTCGCCTCCGCCTGAATGGCGTGAACGTACCCGCGCCAGGACCGGCGCAGCAAGAGCACGCTGGTGAGCAATGTCCACAGCACGAACAGGAGCATCGCGGGCACGGAGTCGGTGCTGAGAAATCCGCCGTTGATAGCGAGCGCAGCGGCCGTGATCGCTGCTCCGGCGGAAAGCCAACGCGGTAGTAGCCGCGTGCGGAACGCGACGATCGCGGTGGCCGCGCAGAACAGGGCGAGCGGATACAGGCTCAGGAGGGTGGCTGCGTTCGCGATCCCATCGATCGACATGGCGAGCTGGGTGCCAGGCGCGACATGGGCAGTGCGCACGGCAAGCTCCGGCGCGCCGCTGCCGAGCTTGAGCACGAGGAAGGTGATGCCGGCGGCGAGTGCCGTATTGGCCAGCCAGCCATCCGCTCCTTCAGCTTCGCGCAGCAGGCTGCATAGGTAACCGAAGAACGGGAGAATGAGAGTGAGCGCCGCGATGCCGGCGATGGCTCGTGCGCCCCAGAAGGGCTGATTGCCGCTCCCGTTAGCGATGGTCAGGCCGACTGCGAAGACGACGCCGCAGGTGGCTGCGAGCCTGGTGAGCACTGGCTTGTTCATTGCTGTTCCTCCTTGGTTGGAGTGGATGCCTCGGGGTCTGACGCTAAGAGCTACAGCCGGGAGCCGTCTTCGGCCGCTCTGGCGAACTTCACTCCGCCGCACGGGCGAAGTTGGGTTCCCCCGCGTGACGGATGTTCACCAGCGAGGGGCCGCTGTACGGTCGTCGCATGAGGCACCGAGTCGAGAGCGCGCTGCGCAATCCTCGGGTGCAGGGCGCCGGTGACGCGTTTCTCGCACTCGTCCTGGCCGCCACGTCCGTTCTCGGTGTCCTGACAGGCCAGCCCAACTGGGGACGGCCGGTGCCCCTGGCCCTCGGACTGGCCCTGCTGTCGACGGTGCCAGTCGCGTGGCGCGCGCACTTCCCGTTGCTCACCACCGCGGTCGTGCTCGCTGCCAACGGCGCGTGCATCTATGCCGCAGCTCCGCAGCAGGCCGCGTTCCAGCCATTTGTAGCCCTGGTTCTTGTCGCCTACTCCGTCGGCAGCCGCGCGGAAGGCCCACGTGCGGTGTGGGTACCGCCCGTGCTGGCGGCGGCAGCAATCCCGGTATTCGTGGCGGCGATCATCCACGGGCAGGACCCGGGCAATGCCATTCCCTCGTTCGTGTGGCTGATGGCGGCCTGGGTCGTCGGCCGGCTGGTACGCGGCTGGCGCCGCAAGAATGTCGCCCTGGAGCTCGTCAACCGCGAACTCGATGAGCAGCGGGAGCTTCAGGCGCGTACGGCGGTCATGGTGGAGCGCGGCCGGATCGCGCGGGAGCTACACGACGTGGTTGCCCACAACGTCTCGATGATGGTCGTCCAGGCCGGGGCAGCGACCCGGGTGCTGGACGGGGAGCAGGCAGTGGTGCGGAGTGCGCTCGAGGTAATCGCATCAACCGGGCGAGAGACCGTCGACGAAATGCGCGCGCTGCTCGGAATGCTCCGGTCCGACGATGGAGCCGACGGCCTTAACCCGCAGCCAGGATTGGCCGACCTTGACCGGCTGGCCCGAGGTGTCCGCGAGGCAGGCCTGCCGGTCACGGTTCGGATAGAAGGCGAGCAGCGAGCGCTGCCGCTGGCGCTCGAGCTGTCGGCGTTCCGGATCGTCCAGGAAGCATTGACCAACGCGCTGAAGCACGCGGGACCGGCCAATGCCGAGGTCACCGTGCGCTACCAGGACGGGGCCGTCGAGCTTGAAGTCGCTGACACCGGCGCCGGTCCGGCAGGCGTCCAGGGCACCGGCCATGGCCTGGTGGGGATGCGTGAGCGAGCAGCGATGTTCGGCGGCGAGCTCCAGGCGGCGCCGTCCGACGGCGGTGGCTTCATCGTCCGCGCGCGGCTGCCGCTGGCCAGTCCTGCGCATGCCTCATGATCAGCGTTCTGCTCGCCGACGATCAGGCGCTGGTGCGGGGCGGATTCCGGCTCATCCTCGATGCGGAGCCCGATATTGATGTCGTCGCGGAGGCGGCCGACGGCGAAGCGGCCGTCGAAATCGCGCTTGAAACCAGACCCGACCTGGTCCTCATGGACATCCGCATGCCAGTGCTGGACGGGATCGAGGCCACCAGGCGGCTGCTGCCACAACTGCGCGCCAGCCGGGTAGTCATGCTGACGACATTCGACCTCGATGACTACATCGTGGCCGCATTCCGGGCCGGCGCGTCCGGTTTCCTGCTCAAAACCGCTCCGCCCGCGCAGCTTGTCGCTGCCGTGCGCACCGTTCATGCCGGCGATGCGCTGCTGGCCCCGGCAAGTACCCGTCGGCTGATCGAGCAGTTCGCCCGGCCGCCCGGCCCGGCACCAGCGCTCGATGCGCTCACGCCACGCGAATACGATGTGCTGCGGCTGCTCGCGCGCGGCCTAACCAATGCCGAGATCGCCCAGCAGCTGGTTGTCGAGCCGTCGACCGTTAAGTCGCATGTCGCGAGCGTGCTCGCCAAGCTCAACCTGCGCGACCGAGTGCAGGCAGTAGTGCTGGCATACGAAAGCGGCCTCGTCCGGCCCACCGATCATCGATAGCCGCGCCGATGGTGTCCGATGACTCCGCCGGGCCGGTCGAGGTGAGCACCACACCTCCGTACATCGCTCATGGCGCTGGTTGCCGAATTGTTGGGGCCGCCGCTGCGCGCCGGCGCGCCGCGTGTCAGCCGGTCCCGAAGAGGTCATCTAGCCTCGCGTTCAGCGGCTACGAGGATCCGCTGATCTGGCCCGGCGCACACAGGAACATCGCCGAGCAGGCCTAGAGCGGCCGCTTCGTGCGGCTGCACAATATGGGTGACTCCTTCTCGGCGCCGCTCTGGCCGCAGGTGGTCAGCGAGATTGATCGGCGCGCCCCCTGAGGCGACTGGTATCTTGATATCGAGATAGCCAAGTCAAGGGAGCCTGGGTTTGATTCACCACGTCCTGTTGTCGTGCCCGGTAGGCTCGGAGGACGCAGTGCGGGCCTTCTATGGCGGCGTACTCGGGCTGACCGAGATCGAGAAGCCGCCAGCGCTCGCGAGCCGGGGCGGCTGTTGGTTCCGCGGGCACGGGATCGAGCTGCACCTAGGCGTCGAGGAGGACTTCCGGCCGGCCCGCAAGGCGCATCCCGGCCTGCTAGTACGCGGTATCGACTACTGGGCCGCGCGGCTCACCGCAGCTGGCTACCCCGCCGCCTTCGACGACGACTTCCCTGGCATGCGGCGCTTCTACAGCGAGGACCCAAATGGCAACAGGCTGGAGTTCCTCGAGCCGCTCACTTTGCGCCGAGGTTAGCTCGGTTGGACGGCGGCTGCATGGCCCGGACTAGGGCAGACGGGCGACGTGATCGATCTGGACGACCCGCCGTTCTTCGTCGATTGTGTAGAAGACCCGGTGCCGGTCGGCCCGCAGCCGCCGCAGGTCCGGCGAGCCGTAGGCGAACGACTCCGGTGGCCGCGGCTCCCCGGCTAGCCCGGCTTACGCTCTCCCAGAGCGCGGCGCATCAGTGGGATCGTCGCCGAGGAAGCCAGCTGCCAGGTCGAGAGCGCGGATCTCCCAGTTGACCTGGTAGCTCACCGGGAAGATACGCCAAGGCGGCGGCCCGCTTCCTCATGCGAGACGTAGCGGACGGATCCCGCGTCGCGGCGGGCGAGGTACTCGGTCCGTGCAGTGCCGAAATCCTCGTTGACCCGCTGCTCTTCCGCTGCCCGACGCAGTTGCTGGTACTCCGCGATGGGCAGCACCACCGCTACGACCGCGCCCCATGACGGATAACGTCGTGGTGTCAGTGGCGGGCAGTTCGCTCATGAAGGCCATGGTAACGACATGGACCGACAGCCGGGCGCCATAGCACGGTCGGCGGGGCGGATGGCACTTCAACGCGGACGCCAGCCACGCAGCGTGACGGTCCGCAGAGGGTGACAAGAGCTGGCTGGAATAGACGGCGCTGGCTCGAGCCGCCCCTCGGCTTGGCATCGTGCCAATGAGTCTGCGAATGGGAGACCTGCGAAACGTGCGCGGCGTGCGGAGCCCGGCGCGAATGAGGAGGGACAGGCGCAGGCCAGGGCACCCGCGAGGGATGTCGGGGGACTCTTAATCCGCGGGTTCGGGGTTCAAGTCCCTGGCGGCGCACCCGTTTTTGTTTGCCCAGGTCGTGTCCGCTGACCTGGGCTTTTGCGTTGCGCCAGCCCTCTGCCGGCGGCTGTCGGCGGCTACGTGAAGATCATCTTTGCCAATGAGAACATCCGCTGGTCGCATTTGCTCCAGTCGCTGGCTTCGCAGCAGTCGCCTTCGTCGCGCTGCGATGGCGACTCGCCGTGGTCGCCAGATGCCGAGGCGAGCCTGGAGCGGGACGTCGCCCGGTACGGCAGGCGGCCCGGAGCTAGTCCCGGTAGTCGGCTGAGGGCCTCGGGCGCAGCAGTTCGATGGGAGTAATGCCTGCCGGGCGCGCGGAGTCGTGACACAGGTGAGCCTGGTCGAAATAGCCGCTGTCCGCTGCTGCGCGAGCCAGCGTGACAGGCGCGGCGTGAGGCGATGCCAGCCGCTCACGGAGCCGCTGGAATCGCAGGATCGCCTGAGCCGGGCCATCGCAGCGCGAGCGCGCCGACGCCGAGCTGTCTGAGCGATCCAGTCTGTGCATGCCGGGTCGAAGGGCCGTTACGGCGCGCCGCGGGTGCACGCGCAGCTGGCCCGCGACGGCACCGTACGGCCGCAAGCGGGTCGCCCGGATCACGCGGTCCGCCGGGCTGCGCGGCCGCGCGGCGAAGCGCTGGAAGCGCACCACCATCGCCGACCCCGCCGCTCCGGCGCGGGCCGACAAGATCCGCATCCGCCGTGATTTCACCGCCAGCGCCGCCCAGGTCAGCTCCCGATGGTGCGGCGACATCACCTACATCTCCACGTGGGAGGGATGGCTGTACCTGGCCACCGTCCTCGACATCGCCTCCCGCCGCGTCGTCGGCTACGCGATGGCTGATCACCTGCTCACCAGCCTGGTCGCTGACGCGCTGGTCAACGCGGTCGCCGCCCGCGACCCGTATCGGGAGTGATCTTCCACTCCGACCGGGGCAGCACACATCTACAGAGTTCGCCGAGCTGGCCAGCGACTGCCAGGTCGAGCTCTCCCACGGCCGCACCGGCCAGTGCTGGGACAATGCCCTGGCCGAGAGCTTCTTCGGCTCGATCAAAGGCGAGCTCATCGACCTGCAGCCCTGGCCAACCCGCGCCGGCGCCCGCCACGCTGTTGTCGAGGACATCGGCTGGTACAACGGCACCCGACTGCACAGCAGCCTCGGATACCTTGGCCCCGCCGAGTTCGAAGCCACCTACCGCAACCAGGCCCAGAATGTAGCCTGACTGTGAGAATCTGCCTCGCAGCTCTGCGAGAACTGCTGCGCTGTGGGTCGGTGATCGCGGGGCGTGACCCTTAGCGTCCAAGCCATCAGCCCTGCCCGTCAAAGCGGGGCAACCTCGCCGCAGCGCCAGAGGCGCTCAGATTGCCTGGTTCGGTACGGGTGGCAGTGAGGTTTGCATCGGGCCTGCTTCATCGTCCACCGGGACTTCACTCGCCACGCGCGCACCCTGTACCCGATCCCGCGACCCTGCGCTTGTCCAGCGCAAGGCGCTGAGGATCTTATGCGGTGCCCGGCGGAACAGCAGTCGGGCCAAGCGGACCGCCGGAGCGGTGTGACCGGCATGCCCGCGCCGCGCCGCGCGGGCCCGCCGCGCCTCGAGGAGCAGGCGGTCCCGTTCGCCGCGGCGCTGTGCGTCGTCCTGGACGGCCTTCGCGAGGTATTCGTGGATGGTCATGGTCTGCTCCCGGCAATGGCTTCGATTCGTGGCTTGCGGCATGGCTGTCGAAGCGTCATCACAGTCCTAAGCGCCGGGCCTCACAGATTGCTCACATACCTGGTCACAGCCGCAGCACTGTCCGCCCGGACGTGCTTCACTGTGCTCGGGAGTGGGAATGATCGACTATCGCCTTCTCGGGCCGTTCGAAGTTGCCTTCGACGGGCATGCCGTTGATGTCGGCGGGCCAAAACAGCGCGCCCTACTGGCGATCCTGCTGCTGCACGCGAACCAGCTTGTTCATCGTGATGTGCTTATTGATCTGATATGGGGCGACCATCCCCCAGCAGGCGCCGAGCATGCCGTGGACGTGTACATCTGGCGGCTACGCAAGACCCTGGAGCCGGCCGCGGGACGTCAGTGCGTGCTGACGCAGCCTGGCGGCTACCTCCTCCAGGTCGGCCAGGAGCAGATCGACGTGGCGCGGTTCGAGCGCCTGGCCGAAGCCGGGCGCCGCGCGCTGGCGGCGGAGGACCCCGGTAGCGCGGCAGCTGATCTTGGCGAAGCGCTAGCGCTGTGGCGGGGGGCGCCGCTTGCCGATTTACGGCATGAGCCGTTCGCACATGCAGAGATCGTCCGGCTGGAGGAACTTCGGGCCGAGGTAGTTGACGATCGGATCGACGCCGATCTCGCACTGGGACATCATGCGCGCGTCGTCAGCGAGCTGGAGGCGCTCGTCGCCGCGCATCCGCTCCGCGAGCGGCCGTATCAGCAGCTGATGATCGCGCTGTATCGCTGCGGGCGTCAGGCAGAGGCGCTGCAGGCCTATCAGGCTGCGCGCCGGACGCTGGTCGACGAGCTCGGGATCGAGCCGGGTGAGCCTCTGCGGCGGCTGGAACGCGCGATCCTGGAACAGGATCCCTCGCTGGGGCCCCTGCCGAGAACCAGACCTAGTCAGGAGCTAAACCTGGTTGACGGTGACAGGCCCAGACATCCCGCTGCCGTTAGTGCCCGCGTGTTTGACTCAATAGCGGAGCGAGGCAGTCCGCGCCGATCGGCGTGGATGGCGGGGAGGCGGCTGCTCGCTATCGCGGCGACATTGGCGGTGGCCATTGCGCTGCTCGTGGTCGTGGCTGGCGGCGGGCGGGCCAATCTGGCCGCGGGCCCGAACACCATCGGGGTGATCGATGGCGGAAAGGCCGGCCTCAGCGCTGTCGTGACCGGGGTCGGGCGACCGAATGGGATCGGAGCCGGAGCCGGAGCCGTCTGGGTCACTGACAGCGCGGATGACCTCCTGCTCCGGGTCGATTCGGCCGGTCAGGTTATCGACCGCATTGCTGTCGGCCGCGGACCGGCTGGCGTGACGGTTGGCAACGGCGAGGTCTGGGTAGCGAATGAGCTCGACGGTACCGTTTCTGAGGTCAGTCCCGGCGCCGGAACTCAAGTCGCGACGATCCCGGTCGGGATCGGCCCGGACGCGATCGCGTCTGGCTACGGGTCGATCTGGGTCGCCAACAACACCAGCGACACGCTGTCCAGGATCGATGCAGCCACCGGCGAGATAGTGTCGACCATTCCTCTGGACAGCGCTCCGGCCGGTGTCGCGGTCGGCGCCGGCGCGGTCTGGCTGCTCAGCCAGGAGACCGGCGAATTGCTGCGCATCGATCCAGGTGACGACCGGCTGTCCCAGACGTTCGCGATCGGCCAGGACCCAGACGGGGTGGCCATCGGCGCGGGCAGCGTCTGGGTCGCTGACACCGGCGGAACACTCACGCGCTTCGATCCGCGGACCGGGAAGATGCGAACGATCAAGGTCGGCGGCGCGCCCGCCGGCATCGTGTACTCCGGCGGCGCTGTCTGGGTCGCGAACAGCGTCAGCGGCGCTGTCTCCAGGATCGATCCAGCGACTGGCGCCACGCAGCTCGTCCATCTCGGTAACGAGCCGACGGATCTCGCCGGCGCTGGCAACCAGATCTGGGCAACGGTGCTCCCGTCGCCCGCGAGCCACCGCGGTGGCACGCTCACTGTCATCGCTCAGCTGGCACCGGACGAGGGGGCCAGGCCGCCGACCGACCCCGCCGTCGCCTACTACCTGTGGGCATGGCAGATGCTGAGCATGACCAACGACGGGCTCGTCGGCTACCGGCGTGTCGGCGGCCTCGCCGGCGACCAGCTGGTCCCCGACCTCGCGGCCGCTCTGCCCGCGCCGACCGACGGCGGCAGGGTTTACACGTTCCGGCTCCGCGCCGGAGTCAGGTACTCAACCGGGAACCTGGTCAGGCCGGCCGACTTCCGCCGGGCCATCGAGCGGGTCTTTAACATCAACAAGCAGGCGAACTCGGCCGTTCCGCCCTTTTACGCGGGGATCGTCGGCGCCGCCCAGTGCGAGCGAAGTCCCGGCCCGTGTAACCTCGCCGGCGGAATCGTCGCCGACGACGCCACCAACACGGTCACCTTTCACCTCACGGCACCCGATCCCGATTTCCTCTACAAGCTGGCGTTCCCGTGGGCCTACGCAGTCCCTCCCGGCACGCCAGACCACGAGATCAGCGCCGCGCAGCTGCCCGCCACCGGTCCCTACATGACCAAGTCCCTGGTGCCAGGGCGTACCTGGGTTCTCGTACGCAACCCGCGGTTCCGACAGTGGTCGCAGCAGGCGCAGCCGGGCGGCTACCCGGACCGGATCGTCCTCCGGCTCGACGTCGAGCCCAGCCAGGCAGTTGCCGACGTCGAGCACGGCCGAGCTGATGTGCTGCTGTCCCCGCCGCCCGACAGCGTCAGCCAGCTCGCGACGCATTACACCAGCCAGCTGCACAGCGGCCCGCTCGCGGCAACTATCGCGCTTGCGCTGAATACCCGCATTGCACCCTTCGACAAGCTCGCCGCCCGGATGGCGCTTAACTACGCGATCGACAGGAGCACGGTGATCGCGCTCAACGGCGGGCCGCTGACAGTACAGGCGACCTGCCAGATCCTGCCGCCGGCCATGCCTGGCTACCGCCCATACTGCCCTTACACGATCCTGCCGGACCAAGGCGGCGCCTGGACGGCGCCTAATCTCGCGCTGGCGGAGCAGCTAGTCCAGGCTTCCGGAACTCGCGGAGACCGAGTGACGGTGCTGTACGGCAGCGAAGGCATGTCTTTCCCCTCCGCTGCGACCGGCCGCTACGTCGTGTCAGTCCTGAACCAGATCGGGTACCGGGCTTCGCTGCGAACGGTCGGCCCGGAAACGTACTTCGGCGTGCTGGGCGATTCCCGCGACGCCGTGCAAGCCGGGTTCTTCAGCTGGTACCAGGACTACCCGGCGCCATCGGACTTCATCGACCCTCTGTTCACCTGCGGCTCCTTCATTCCGCACAATCCGAACAACATCAATGCGGCAGAGTTCTGCGACCCCCTGATCGACGCACAGGCTCAGCAAGCGCTGGCGCTTGAGCAACGTGATCCAGGCATCGTCGCAGGCCGATGGGCTGCCATTGACCAGGATCTCGTGAACCAGGCCCCGTGGGTTCCGCTGTACAACCCGCGCGAGCTGAACGTTCTGTCCCCGCGTGTGGGCAACTACCAGTTCCACCCGTACTGGAACCTGCTAATCGACCAGCTCTGGGTCCGCTAGCCACACGCGGCCGGAATCGCGATGCCGGCCCACCCTGGCTCGCGGTCTCAAGGCGCCCGAAACCTGCGGCCTGCCGGCCTGTGCGCGGCTACAGAAACGCGAGCCGCCGACGCGCGGGAACCGCCTTATTCATCGCCTAGCCATTCGAGACGTTAAGGCACGTCGCACAGATTGACCTTTATGGGCGGACCCAAACAGCCGAACGGTGCTCGCCCTCGGCACACCGAACGCCGGATCGGGAGCGGCGTTTCCTTCCGACCGGCCTACCTCCGGCACAATGGACGCACGGCAATTAACGCGGACGCTAGCCACGCAGCGTGACGATCTGCATGGGGCGATAGAAGCTGGCTGGATAGACGGCCCCGGTTCGAGCCGGCCCCTCGGCCTGACATCGTGCCAATGATCCTGCCAATCGGAGACCTGCGGAACCTGCGCCGCGCGCGGAGCCCTGCGCGAGTCAGGAGGGACACGCGCGGATCGGGGCACGTGCGATGGATGTCAGGGGACTCTTAATACGCGGGTTCGGGGTTCAAGTCCCTGGCGGCGCACCCGTTGCTGTTCGCTCAGGTCATGGTCGCTGACCTGGGCTTTTGCGTTCTCGCAGAGGTCTCGCGCCGACAGTCGATGCCAATGGATTGATCATCTTTGCCAATGAAAAGATCCGCTGCTCGCTATCGCTGTAGTCGCCGGCTTCGCGGCAGTCGCGGTCGTACTCCTGTGGGCGCCCGCCCGGCGACCCGATGCCTGGCGCCGGTGACACGAAGCAGGTCCGGCCCGCCGATCATCGCCTGACCGGGCGCAGGTTCGCTCGCTGTCGACTGCGTAAGAGGCAATGCGGCGGTAGATAATCAGTCGCTGCCGACCGATCCGTCTGTCAGCTCGGGAGCAATGTCCAGGTGCCCGGCGTGCCGGGCTGCCTGCTGGACGAGGTGGCAGAGCACCCAGCCAAGAGTGGGCGGCACGCCGCCATAGGGATGGAACGGCCGCTGTCCTGGCGCGCCGGCCGGCAAGCCAGCTAAGGCGGACCGGGTATGGGAGCGTTCGCCGCGATAGAAGCTGGCGCGGCAGCTCCCGCGCGCTGAGCCAGCTCTGCGGCAAGCGCTAGCGGTCCTGCTGTGACCGCGCCAACGCGCGCGACCACGGCCGGGCGCGCCTACCTGGACCTACGCAAGAAGGCACGCGCGGACCGCCGCCCGGTCGACGAGCTGATGCAGCTCTACGTGCCCGAGGCCTTCCTCGCGCGCCTCGCCGTAACCAGGTTCGCTGACCGCCTCGTGCTCAAGGGCGGCGCGGTCCTAGCCGTTTCGGGGAACGACGCCCGACCCGCGACATCGACTTTCAGGCGCAGGACTTCGACAATGACCCTGCCATGATCCTGGCGGCGATCACCGAGATTGCCGCTGCCGGCCTTGGTGACGGCGTCATCTTCGATACTGAGACGGCGACCGCTGAGGTGATCCGCGACGGCGACCCTATCAGGGTTTGCGCGTGAGCATGACTGCTGGTCTGGCAACCGCTCGGCTCGGCTTCCACGTCGATGTCAGCGTCGGCGACCCGATCACGCCACCACCCCCGACTGTGCATCTCCCCCGCATACTTGGAGGCGAGATCATCGTGCGCGGATACCCGCCGGCGATGATTCATGCAGAGAAGATCGTGACAGCCATCAGCAGGCGGACCACCAGCACCCGGTGGCGGGACTTCGCCGACATGTACATGCTCGCCAGGCATCACACGATCGACGGTGCCGAGCTCACGACGTCCATCCGCGAGGTAGCCGCCACCGCAAGACGCGACTCGTGCCGCTAGGCCGGGCGCTCGCTGATTACGACCGCATCGGCCAGCGACGCTGGGAAGCATGGCGGCGCAGGCAGCGCCTCGACGACCGTCTCCCCAGCCAGTTCAGTGAAGTTATAACGGCTGTCGTGACCTTCGCCGACCCCGCCATCGCCAGCATGGCCGCGCAGCAATCCTGGGATCCGGCAACCGGCACATGGTCTTGATCGCGGCATCCATGTTTGCACGGCTGCCTCAATGACGGTCGAGCACCTGCCCAGATCGATCCGTCTGCACTCGCAACAGCGCACTAGGCCCGACATTGCCCGGACGATTTCTCTGCGACCTACCAGGGCAGGGGCGAGCCGGTCTCGAGCATGGTCTTCAGGCTTGCCAAGACGGCCGGCCAGCCGGCGGAAATACCTTCCAGGACGCGGCTGCCAGGTCCGAAGTCGCCGTGGAGGACGGTTAGCTTGGCGACGCTCTTGTCGTCGGGCTCGATGTCGAAGGCGACGGTCGACCGGGGCTCGGCGCGCCAGGCGGTGACGGTAGCGTCGTCCATGCCCACTCCTGCCGCCCATTCGGGTGTGAACGTGTGCCACGTGAACGCAAGCCGGCGGTAGGGCTTCGAGTCGAGGATCACCTGGGCGGGATCGCTGACGACGAGTCCGATTTCGTCGTGGAGCATGGCGTAGGTCGATCCTGTTTTCCAGTCCGAGGTGAATTTCTTGCCGCCTGCCGCATGGTGCCGCCACCAGCGCGAGGTGAGTGCGGGGTCCGTCAAGCCATGCCACACCTGCTCGGGAGTGGCATGGATGTAGGTCGTGTAGACGAATTTGATCTGGTCACCGGGTTGGACCATGAGTACCGGCCTCCGTAAGCCTCGCCACCGCTGAGTCTCGGGTTGCGATCTATGGCGGTTTATGTCACTTCTCAACAGCAGCCTATTGCCGCGGCCGGCCGTCCTATGTCATACAAGGCAGCACCTGGCCCGGCGTCTAAGAAACGTGCTGCGACGGGCAGTCGGCGGCATAGAGCTAGCTGGCCGGAACGATGACCCTAAGCTGGTCGAATGGCCCGGTACTTCGACATCCATCCGGCCAATCCGCAGCAGCGCGCGGTCGTCCAGGTCGCCGATATCGTCCGCGCCGGCGGTGTGATCGCCTACCCGACGGACTCGTGCTACGCGCTCGGCTGCCAGCTGGGCAACGTGGACGGCATCACGAGGATCCGGGCGATCCGCCACCTTGATGACCGGCATCACCTCACGCTGATGTGCCGTGACTTCGCCCAGCTCGGCCAGTTCGCGCACGTCGCCAACCGGGTGTTCCGGGCTGTCAAGGCGGCGACTCCGGGCAACTACACGTTCATCCTGCCCGCGACCAAGGAGGTACCGCGCAGGCTGCAGCACCCGGGAAAGAAGACCGTGGGGGTGCGGATCCCCCGGCACGTGGTGACCCAGGCGCTGCTCGCCGAACTCGGCGAGCCGCTGGTGTCGAGCACGCTGCTGCTGCCTGGCCAGGACGAGCCCATGACCCGGGCGTGGGAGATCGACGACCAGCTTGGCCACGCCCTGGACGCAGTGATCGACTCCGGCGACTGCGGCACCGAGCCGACTACGGTTATCGACTACTCCCAGGACAAGCCCGAAATCCTCCGGCGCGGAGCAGGCGACACGTCCGGGTTTGAATGAGCCACAGCGCAAGAAACCGGCCGTCTCCCAGGCATCAACACGGCCCAAGCGAGCCGGACCGCGCAGGTCATCCGTTCGTGCACGTCACAGCCGACGAGTGCGGAAGTTCCCGGAGCCGCACCTAACGGCGGATCGGGAGCAGCGTTTCCTTCCGACCGGCCTGCCACCGGCGCAATGGACGCACGGCGGTTAAGGCGGACGCCAGCCCCCCAGCGTGACGATCTGCATGAGGTGACAGTAGGTGGCTGAATAGACCCCGTTCGAGCCGCCGCTTCGCCTGGCATCGTGCCCGTGAGTCTGCCAATGGGAGACCTGCGAAACCTGCCCGGTGTGCGGAGCCCGGCGCGAATGCGGAGGGACACGCGCAGGTCGAGCTAGCTGCGAGGGATGTCAGGGGACTCTCAATCCGCGGGTTGGGGGTTCAAGTCCCTGGCGGCGCACCCGTAGCTGGATGTCCAGGTCATAGCTCCTGACCTGGGCTTTTGCGCTCTCGCGGAGGTCTTAGGTCGGCAGTCGATGCCAATAGATTGATCATCTTTGCCAATGAAAAGATCCGCTGCTCGCTATCGCTGTAGTCGCTGGCTTCCCAGTAGTCGCAGTCGCCACGCGCCGGACGGTGCTCCTTCCCGGTGACGCGGCGTGACTGGCGACCGTCACGACGGAGGTAGGCGACGCGTCACCGGGACGTCCTCAACCGCTTCGTCACCGCGCTCGGCGGAGCCCTCAAACTCATCGCCGACTTCGGCGACGAGCAACTCAGAGTCGACTGACCGGCTCAGGGACTCCACCGCCTCGTTGGCGCGCCGACGACAGCCGCTGCGCCGAATATCTCGGCTGTCACCAAAGTCGTCAGGCTGCCGCGCCTGCACGCAGATGTTGCAGTTCTGACGTCGCGCCACTAGGTGGGCGAAGTCAGGTAAGCGGGACCGTGGCTGGTCATCCGTTTTTCAATGAACCGTGCCTGATGGCGCTGACCAGGCACGCCGCACCAGGGCGCGGGGATTCAGTCGCGCATTGGGCGTGATGCCGATCCCAGCCGTTAGACAGCTGGGCCACCGCGCAAGTTGCCTTAGCTAGATGGCGGTGCGGGTTGCCAAAGGGCTTCGGCGTCGCAACCCTGACTGTGATGCGCGCATGGTCTCCCCTTCTTAGATGCGGCCCCAACTCCGGCGAGGGCTGTCCGGCTCGATCGGCGTTTTCCGACCCGCGTGGGGAAGACCAAACCGTGATCTCTCCACTTATCCGCGGCTCCGTCGCGCTCGTCGGCCTGGCGCTCGGGGTGTTCCATCAGCGCGTTCAGGCAGAAGTCCGGCAGTGGCGCCGTCCGCGACGAATCTTCGGTCTTCGGCGGCACGAACCGGAGTTGTCAGCCGACCCGCTGGAGAGTCTGCACGAGTTCGAATGTTCCGGCCGCCATCCACCGGACCGCCCGAGTTGTCCAGGCGGTGTGCGTGCTCTGCTTCCGTGCGGCGGCCCGCTACAGGGCGCCGTCGCGCCAGGCGGCCTTCGCGGTCGGGTAGATCGGCCGGAAGCCCAGCTCGCGATAGGCGCGCGTGATGTCCGGGACGCCGAGCCATGGGTCTTCGACGGTCCGGCCCGCGGCCGCCGCGATGTCGAACTCCCGCCCGCCCAGCTCGAAGAGCTCATACATGGTCGACGCGGCGTCGCCGGCGATGTTGTACGCGGCGTACCCGGGCCGCTCCGGCCGCGCCGTCCGCAGCGCGCGCTGGACGCTCTGGGCCACGTCCGCGTGGCGCCCCATCGGCATCAGGGCGTGCGCTGCCCGATCGCCCAGGCTGAAGTGCGCCAGGGCATTGTCGATGTGCGGGTCGCCGTCGCCGTACACGAAGGGCAGGCGCAGCGTGATCACGTCGAAGCCGGTCTCGGCGCACAGGGCCTTGATCTGCTCCTCAGCCTCCCGCTTGCTGCGCGGGTACACGCGGTGCCGCTCGCCCTCGCCGGCGTCCGGCGCGCGCAGTTCGTCGTCCTCGCGCACCGGACGGCCGACTCCCGGGCCGTAGATGTGGATCGTGCTCACCTGCACGAACCGTCGCACCCCGGCCTGCACACTCTCCCGCGCCAGGGCCACGGCGGCGTCCCGGTTCACCCTGTACATTTCGGACTCGCCGACACCCGGGTCGCGGAAGGTGGCCGCGGCATTGACGACCAGCGCCACGCCGTCCAGCGCGCGCTTGCGGTCGGCCGCCTCGGTGATGTCGCCGACCACGGCCTGCGCACCCAGCGCCTCGAAGCGCTCGGCCGCCTCCTGGGTCCGGACCAGAACCCTCACCGCATCGCCGGGCTCGCGCCAGGACAGCAGCCTCGGCACCAGCCGCCTGCCGACCTGCCCGGTCGCCCCCGTCACCAGGATCGTCTCGTTCGCCATGGTCCTGCTCCGATCTCGGCTCGCCCCGCTTGTCCCGCGGGGCATTCGTCCTGCGGTCTCCACCCTGCCGTGCGGCGCGGCGGAACTGCAGAGACCGGCTTAGCCACCGACTCCCTGTCCCTGGCTACGCGCGGCGCGGCGGGGTGAGAATAAAGCCATGAACGGGATCGATCGCGCGGAACTGGCCGATTTCCTCCGGCGCAGCAGGGAGCGGATCGAGCCGACCTCGGTGGGGCTGCCGCCGCGTGGCCGCAGGCGGACGCCAGGGCTACGGCGGGAGGACGTCGCGCAGATGGCCGGGATCTCGGTGGATTACTACGCCCGCTTGGAGCAGCAGCGCGGCGCCCGGCCCTCCGAACAGGTGATCAGCGCGTTGGGCGGTGCGCTGCGGCTGACCCAGGACGAGAGCGACTACCTGCATCGCCTGGCCGGATACCGGACGTGGGGGCGCAGCATGTCCGCGCGGCGTGTCTCCCCAGGCCTGCTGCTCGTGCTCGACCGACTCGTGGACGCGCCCGCTCAGGTGTTCAGCGACAGCGGCCAGGTCCTCGCGCGCAACGCCATGGCCGAGGCGCTGTTCGGCGCCCCGGCGCTGCCGGGCCGCGCCGGGAACGCGATCTGGCGGATGTTCGTCGACCGGGGTTCGCGGCGGCTCATCCCCGAGGACCTGCAGCCGGTCCTCATGGCTAACCACGTCGCCGACCTGCGCGCCACGCATGCCCGCCGCCCGCACGACGAGGAGGTCAACGCACTCATCCGCGACCTGCTCGAGGCCAGCGACGAGTTCCGCAAGCTGTGGGAACGGCACGATGTCGCGGTCATGCGCAATTGCACGAAGATTATCCTGCACCCGGAGGTCGGCCCGCTCGCGCTGGCCAGTGAGGTGCTGCTGGACTCCACGGGAGAGCAGTCACTCGTTCTCTACACCGCGCAGCCAGGCACGGACACCGCCGAGAAGCTCGAACTGTTGCGCGTGCTCGGCCGGGAGAAGTTCGCCGAGTTGCGGGAAATGCGTTGACCGCTCGCACCCCGTCGCGGGAGGACGCCGCGGTGAATGAGCTGATCCATGCCGCCCTGCCCTCGCGCTCCGCCCGGCCGGCGGCAAGGCCTGGCCGTTCTCGGTGGACGGGCGGGAGCGCTGTCGCTGTCCGGCCAGGCCCGCTCGGACCTGTTCATCGACCCCTCGGGCGAGCGGCCCGAGGCCGGGTACCTACTCGGCGTGCCAGCGCGGTGGACTTACGCCACGCACCTGGCACGGACCCGCGCAGAGTACCTAGATATGCGTCCACTAGCAAAGGAAATCCCAATAGGTCGATTGCCTTCAGATCGGCAGCGATGCGCGCCTTTGACCACCCTCCATGGTGAGCACTCTGAGTGACATCGGCGTGAGCTGCCGGCATCGCCTGCGCTTCAGGAGCCTTGGAGGCTAGCGCGGTAGAGCTCGTGGAGTGCTTCCCAGTGCCGGGCGTCCGCTTCGATGTTGTAGGTCGGGTTGTCGGGCACCGCGAATCCATGGTGGGCGGGGTAGAACTCGAGGGTGTGGTCGACTCCGGCGTCAGTGAGCGCGCGTTCTAGCAGCTCGGCCTGGCCGGCGGTGAACGAGTCGTCGTCCTTCGCGCCGGCCACGTAGACCGTGGCGGTGATGCGGTCCGCCGATAGGTGCGGGCTTGATGGGTCGCCGTCGACAGCCAGCCTGCCGCCGTGGAACGACGCCGCAGCGGCGATCTTGCAGCCGAGCCCGCCCGCGGCGATCAGCGACATGCGCCCGCCCAGGCAGTATCCGGTCGTGCCGATCGCGGATCCCGTCACTTCCGGTCGCGTCAGGAGGAACCCCGCGTATGCGCCAGCATCGGCGATGATCCGGTCATTGGTGAGCACGCTCGTGAGGCTGGACATCCGTGCCCGCTCTTGCTTGTCCGTGAACAGCGTGGCCACGTTGAACGGTGCCCACTCGCCCGTGCGGTAGTAGATGTCCGGGATCAGGGTGACGTAACCCATGCTCGCCAGCCGGTCGCCCATCCGCCGGAACGTCTCCCGCGCCCCGCCCGCATCGGGAAAAACCAGCACGCCCGGCCAAGCGCCATCGCCATCGGGAAGGTGCAGCGTCCCGTGGCTGTGGCCGTCGGGCGCAGGAATCTGAACGTCCACGCGTCGCATTGAGCTGCCTCCACCGGGGCTCGTCGAAGCTGACCGCCCGAAAGTATCACCGCGCGCCCTGCTCGCCCCGTTGTCAGAACGGCTGCCACGGTTCCCGTGAACCGCGTTTCCTTCCGACCGGGCTGCCTCCGGCACGATGGAGGCACGGCAGCCAACGCGGACTCCAGCCACGCAGCGTGACGATCTGCCTGGGGCGATGGAAGCTGGCTGGCAGGACGTCCGTGATTGGAGCTGCCAAGCGGCTTGGCATCGTCACACTGAGTCTGCCAATGGGAGACCTGCGAAACCTGCGCGGCGTGCGGAGCCCGGCGCGAACGAGGAGGGACACGCGCAGGTCGGGGCACCTGCGAGGGATGTCAGCGGACTCTTAATCCGCGGGTTCGGGGTTCAAGTCCCTGGCGGCGCACCCGTAGCTGTTTGCCCAGGTCATGGTCGCTGACCTGGGCTTTTGCGTTGCAGCGGTGTTCTGCCGACGTCATCCGCCGGCAGTGTGAAGATCATCCATGCCAATGAGAAAATCCGCTGCTCGCGATTGCCGTAGTCGCTGGCTTAGCAGCAGTCGCCGTCGTACGTGGGGGCCTGCCTGATGACGCGACGGCAAGATCCTTGGCGGTAGGTGATGCTGCTCGTAGCCCGGCGACAAGTCCGGCCGCCGGGCGGACTGGCACCGATCCGCGATCCTGCAAGCAGAGCAGTTCTACGCCGATTACCTCGCCGAACGAGAAAGAGATGGAAACGTGATGCGGTCGCGGGACCCCCGGGCACCTGGAACGCGCCTGCAAGCCGCCGGCGGCCAGGAGCCCCTGAACGCGGCGGTCTCGGCGATGCTGCACCACACGTGTGGCTGGCCGCTGGCCGAGATGCGCAAACGCCGCGGACTCACCCAGGAGCAAGTCGCCACCCGGGAGGGGCGTCTCAGTCTCCCGTGTCTCCCAGATAGCGAGCGCCGACGTCTCCACCCAAGACGTCCTCAACCACTTCGTCGCCGCGCTCGGGGGCACCCTCAAGCGCATCGCCGACTTCGGCGGCGAGCAGGTGAAAATCGCCTGACTGGCCCAGGGACTCCACCGCGTTCATTGGCGCGCCGACGACAGCGTGCTGCGTATAAAGCCGACTCGGCGCGACTGCTTGCTGGGCTGCCGAGGTGCGACGTGCAGCGCAGATGTTCCGGTTCTGGCATTAGCGATGGCTTGGACTCTGGACCTGACGCAGTCTCCCAGAGCGGAACTATGTGGCGCCGAGAGCTGCGCCGACAGCGCTGAGGTCGCTGCGAAGGATCGTCGCGGCCGGTCCGGTGATCTGGCCTTGCGACTCGTGCTGATCGTAGGACTGGAGGAGTTGCTGGTATTGCTGCTGGATCTGCCGGGGGTTCTGGCCGGGCGTGCCGAACAGCAGCTGCTGGAGATGGTTGAACAGGTCCTGGCCGGCTTGCTGGGCGACCTGGCCGTCGGCAACCCCGGCCTGCAGGTTGCCGACGAACGCTGCCGCCGCGGCAGCGGCCGGGGGCAGCACGCTGGCGTGTGTGGCCGCTTTCTGGTGGCGTGCCGCTGGTGACGTATTTGCCCTCGGGGTTTCGGCCGGGCGCCCCGGCGGTGGGGTGACCGACGCCCCGGCCGAACTTCGCGGGGCCGTGCCGGTCAGCAGTACGGCGGCCAGGCCGGCGAGCGCGGCAAGCAGTGCGACGGCGAGCACGACCTCGGTGACGCGGGGCCGCCAGCCGCGGCTCACCGGGATGCCTGCCTCCGGGTCAGCGGCCAGCGGCGGCAGCTGCGTGGTTGCATCCTGGTTGAGAGCAGCCAGCAGCCCGGCCCGGGCGGCGGCGGCGCTGGCTGGCCGGCTGGCCGGGTCCTTGGCCAGCAGCCGGGCGGTGATCAGGTCGAGCCGTCCGGGCAGGCCGGGACGCCGGGCCGACGGCTGGCCGGGGTCGTCGTGCACGTGCCGGTACGCGAGGCCGACCGCGGTGTCGGCGGAGAAGGGCGGGGCGCCGGTCAGCATCTCGAACAGCACGCAGCCCAGGGAGTACAAGTCGGTCTGAGGGCCTGCCGCCTGCCCGGAGGCCTGCTCCGGCGACAGGTACGCGGGGGTGCCCAGCACGGCCTGGGTCCCGGTGGTGCCGCTGCCGCCGTCGGCGCGGGCGATGCCGAAGTCCAGCACCTTGACCTCGCCGTTCTCGGCCAGCACGATGTTGGCGGGCTTGATGTCGCGGTGCACCAGGCCGGCCGCGTGAGCGACATCCAGCGCCTCGCAGACCGCTGCGGCGATGCTCACGGCTTCGCCGGCCGGGAGCGTCCCGGCCTGGTCCAGCACTTGCCGCAGGGTCGGGCCGGTGACCAGCTCCATCACGATGAACGGCATCGCCTGGTCCACGCCGCAGTCGAACACGGTAACCAGGTGCGGGTGGCTGAGCTGGGCTGCGTGCCGGGCCTCCCGCTCGAACCGGGCCAGGAAGCCAGCATCGGCGGCGTACTGCGGGCTGAGCACCTTCACCGCGACGTCGCGGCCGAGCACCTCATCCCTGGCCCGCCACACCGTAGCCATGCCGCCGGTGCCGAGTACCTCGCGCAGCGTGTACCGGCCGCCGAGGACGCGGGTGCCTGTCAACCCGATAGCTCCGTGCCTCGCCATCCGCTGAGCAGCCTCCGTATCGTCACGACTGTAAGCACTGATACGCGGACAGGCAGGCACCTGCCGCGCGCCACGGCCGATTCTGCCAGCTGATCCGGGCTGGACCTGACATTAGGCGAAAGTTGGGCACGCCCGGCGAACCTGTCCGGCGTGGCGGCTACCTACGGATACTCAGATCAAACCAGATCTGCAGCTTTACGGGTCGGACGTAACGCTTGAGAGGGCAGCAACGCCTACATGGAACTCAATCAGGTGGACCCGGCTCGGCCTTCGATCCGACCACGCCACCACCGGGCATGCCAGCGGATGGGACTTCAACGCGGACGCCAGCCACGCAGCGTGACGATCCGCCGAGGGCGATCAGTCCAAGCTGAGATCACAGCTGGCGGTTCGAGCAGCACTTCGGCTGGCATAGTGCCAGTGAGTCTGCCAATCGGAGAGCTGCGGAACCAGCGCAGCCCGAGGGAGCCGACGCGAGCACGGAGGGATACGTGCAGGCCAGGGCATCCGCGAGGGATGTCAGGGGACTCTTAATCCGCGGGTTCGGGGTTCAAGTCCCTGGCGGCGCACCCGTTGCTAGGTGCCCAGGTCATGTCTGCTGACCTGGGCTTTTGCGTTCTCGCAGAGGTCTCGCGCCGACAGTCGATGTCAATGGATTGATCATCTTTGCCAATGAAAAGATCCGCTGCTCGCAGCTGCTGTACTCGCTGGCTTCGCAGCAGTCGCAGTCGCCACCCGCCCGACGGTGCTTCTTCCCGGTGACGTGACTGGCGACGTTCACGAAGGAGGTAGGCGACGCGTCCGCCCGGGACGTCCTCAACCGCTTCGTCACCGCGCTCGGCGGAGCGCTCAAACTCATCGTCGGCTTCGGCGACGAGCTGCTCAAAATCGACTGACCGGCTCAGGGACTACACCATCTCGTTGGCGCGCCGACGACAGCCGCTGCGCATAACGCCGAAAGAACGAGGCTGAGCCGGTTCGGAATTCGTATGGCGAGCAGCCATATGTGCCAGTTCTGGGCGTTCCCCCCTCCCGCCAGGAAACCCACAGCGCGCTCGGTTTCGGCCGGGCGAAGACGATAGAACGACGGGCCGCGCTCGGCGGCTAGTTAAGGCTTACTCCCGGCCCAGATGGCAGAGGTCGCCTGCACAGCGTCGCCGGAGGTTCGCGGGGTGTGAGTATCGCCGTGCTCAGCGCTTCGGCATGGGGATGCCCCTAGCTCGCAAAGCTGCCTGGGTCCGGTCTGCTGCCTGCAGCTTGTCAAGGATGCGGGAGACGTGGTTCTGAACTGTTTTCAGCGAAACTCCCAGGGATCGGGCGATCTGCCGGTTGTTCGCGCCGTCGGCGAGCAGGTCGAGAACCTCGCGTTCCCGCGCGGTCAGGTCGTCGTGCCCTGACGGGGATATTGCGCCGGGTGAGCGCGCACGCGTCGTTGCCAGGAGCCTGCCAGCGACGCCAGCGCCGAAGACAGCGCCGCCGGCGGCAACGGTCCGCAGCGCTGCGGTGATTTCGCCGGCGGATGCGCCCTTGAGGACGTAGCCGCGCGCACCTGCGGCCAGCGCGGCGAAAACGCTGTCGTCGTCGTCGACCATCGATACCACAAGCACGGCTGTAGCCGGGGCTACGTCCAGCACGCCTCGGGTGGCCTCAACGCCCGAAGCCCCAGGCAGGTTGATGTCCATCAGCACGATGTCAGGTGCAGTGTCGTGGAGTCCCGCGAGTGCCTCCTCGGCAGTGCCGGCTGTGCCGACGATCTCCACGTCGGGCAGGGTCGCCAGCAACCCGGCCAGGCCCTCACGGAAGACAGGATGGTCGTCGACGATCAGGACCCTCGTCACGCGGGCACCGCCGGTACAGCGGACGCCTGCGCAGGCGCGGTCAGCACTGGCAACCGCGCTGCCACTACGACGCCGGGTGAAAGTCCGGTGACCGTCACTGCGCCGCCGAGTTCCTCGGCCCGCTCCCGCATGATGGCCATGCCGCTGCCATGATCGCCCGGTGAGTGGAGTCCGGTGCCGTCGTCGGTGACCGTGATGGCCAGCCCGGTCGGGGTCATGGCGATGGACACCTCGCAGTGGCGGGCGCTGGCGTGCCGGACCGTGTTGGTAACCGCCTCGACCATGATGCGGTATGCCGCGACCTCGACAGCGGCCGGCAACGCCGACAAATCGCCGCTCGCGTCCACGCTGGCGGCGAGATCAGCCCCGGCGGTCAGGCGGTCGACAGCCTGGGCGCAAGCGCCGGCCAACCCGAGCTCATCCAGCGCCGGCGGCCGCAGGCCCTCGACGAGGCGCCGGACATCGACTACTGTCCGGCGGATCTCCTCGCTGAGGTCGTGCAGCTGTCGTGACGCCCCGTCGCTGTCGGGCGGGAGCAGCGCCCGCGCTGTCTCGGTCTTCAGCGTCAACCCCGCCAAGGCCGGGCCGATGCCGTCATGCAGGTCGCGGCGCAGCCGGCGGCGTTCTTCCTCGCGGGCCAGCACCAGTCGTTCCCGCGCGCGCTGAAGGTCGTCACGGAGCAGGCCCGCGTGCAGCGCCCCGCCGAGCTGGCGGGCTAGGTCGCGCACGAGCCGCTGCTCGGCCGCGCTGAGCTGACGGTCCGGCGGCCGGTAAGTCAGGCATCCGACAGTCGAACCGTAGGCCTGCAAGGCCACGGTGGTGACCGCGTCGGTGCCGGTGGTGGCGCCCGCGACCGCGGTGCCGTCGAGGCCGCGCACACTGACCTCGCGCAGGTCCAACCCGGCAGTGAGCTGGGTGACGGCGTCCTCGACAAGGCGATCGACGTCGGCCGCGGCTTCTAGTCGTTCGCCCAGGCCGGCGAGGACTTCGTAGGGTTCGTGCCAGCGGCCGTAGACGACTCGGGTGACGGCGCGCTGCAGCGTCTCGCGCAGTGGGATGAGCAGCAGCGCGGCTACGGCCGCCGCGAGTGCAGAGGGCCACCAGGTGTGATCATCGGGCACGAGCGTGACGGCGGCGACTACGACGACCGCGTAGATGCCAATGACGGTACCTGACATGGCCAGCCACAGCAGCGTGCGGTGCGCGGCACGGCGCAGGTCGTACAGCCCGCGGCTGAGGACAGCGACCGCGATCGCGACGGGCAGCGGCAAGATTACGACACCGAAGATCCAGCCGGGAACGTCAGCGCCGTTGCTGAGGATAACGCCGACGAAAACGACAACGGGCGGGCAGGCGGCGAGTGCCAGAAACAGCAACTGCTGCCGTACCAACGGGCCGCCGCGCCGCCACCGCGTGATGAGTCCGGCGACGGCCCCGCCCGCGGCGGCCACCGCGAGCAACACCCCGGCGGCGCTGAGCACGTCTGCAATATGCCCGTACCGGCCAGGCAGGCCAAGCGGGCTCTGCCAGCCAGAGAGCCGGGCCTCGTTCGTGGTAGGGCTGAGAACGTTGCCGAGGAACAGGCAGGCCACCGCTGCGGCGGTACACCAGGCCAGCCAACGCCAGCGCGGGCCGGGCAGACGGCCGTCCGGAAAGACGGCGGGTACGCCGACCACCGCGATCAGCATCCCGGCCGCTTCCAGACCCGGCCCGAGGGCTGCCATGTAGGCGGAGCCGGGCACCGACCCGCGGACGGTGACCACGCCGTGAACGCCGGCCTCGGTGAGCGCAAGGCCGACGCCCATGGCGGCGGCAGCAGCCAGCAGCAGCCAGCCCACACGGTTGCCGGGAACGGCCAGGGTAATGACCGCGCCGACCACCGCGACCGCGGCGACGGCGAACGCGAAAGCGAGCGTGTCGGCGAACACGGCGGTCCCGGCCCGGTCATAGGCGGGGGCGACGGCAGACCCGGCGAGCGCGACGACGGCCGCGGCGCCGGTCGCGGTCGCGGTGAAACGACCACTGGCCGGCACCGACGGCGGGCTCTCCATAGGGTCATGGTGCACCACGTGCGCGTCCTCGGCGAGATCACTTAGTAACGAGCCGCCGCGTCTCAGGTCGCGGCCCCGCGGCGGATGCGGCCGGCGAGCACCACGACGGAGGCGATCAGCCCGGCCACCGAGACGATGGCAAAGGTGACCTGGTAAATCCAGTCCAGGGCATCGTGCCGGGTCCAGCCGGAGAACGAGACCATCTCGAACAGGCACAAGACGCCCGCGAATACCGCCCCGACGGTGACGCGCCCGCTGCGCAGAAGCCAGATGGCCACAATGAAGAACACCCCGAACACGACCCCAGCGGCGGGAAAGCTGCCGGGATACTTCTCTAGCCAGATCATGACCGCGCTGCCGAATTCACCCAGGGCCAGGACCCCGGCGATAGCGGTCAGGACCTTGAGCTTGCTTCCGTTCATGCTTGCCTCCCTGTGCGAAATATTGCGGTGACACCAAGTTGCCTCCGCGCAGTTCCCGCCCAGAAGAGGCGAATTCCCGAGCACGCCGGGAAGTTCTCCCGCGCAGCATGCGGGCGGACAAAGGAGACGAGGCGCGCGCGTCGGCCCGCCCCAACGGTCATCCGGACTGCAGCAAGCGACCACATAGCCGAATGCCACTGGGCTCAGCAGCCTCGGCCTGAACGCGTCCTATTGACTTCATCGACGAAGTCCGCGCCATCGCGCGATGCTGCTCCCACCTGGGCCTACCGGAAACAGGGCAAAACCCGTGACAGAACATCCCGATTTGAAAAGATCCGCTGCTCGCTATCGCTGTGGTCGCCGGCTTCTCGGCAGTCGCGGTCGTACTCCTGTGGGCGCCCGCCTGGCGACCCGATGCCTGGCGCCGGTGACACGAAGCAGGTCCGGCCCGCCGATCATCGCCTGACCGGGCGCAGGTTCGCTCGCTGTCGACTGCGTAAGAGGCAATGCGGCGGTAGATAATCAGTCGCTGCCGACCGATCCGTCTGTCAGCTCGGGAGCAATGTCCAGGTGCCCGGCGTGCCGGGCTGCCTGCTGGACGAGGTGGCAGAGCACCCAGCCAAGAGTGGGCGGCACGCCGCCATCGGGATGGAACGGCCGCTGTCCTGGCGCGCCGGCCGGCAAGCCAGCTAAGGCGGACGGGGTATGGGAGCGTTCGCTGCGATAGAAGCCGGTAATGGACTCGGTACTATCGGCGTCGTCCACATGCCACTCGGCGTCAGGATGGCCGGGCCAGGAGAAGTCGACGTGCTCGCCGAGGAAGACGTGGCGGGTCCAGAATCGCTCGGTGCAGGCAAGGTGCTTGATCATGCCGAGCGGAGTCCACCCAGACGGCACCGCACTTGTCCGCAGGCGGTCCTCTGTCAGGCCGCTGATCTTGCGGAGCGTCACGTCCTCAAGGAAGTCGAGGAAGCCGAGCAGCAGCGCGACGGGCTCGCCGATATTGGCGGGCGGCTCTCCGGGAGCGGGCATAGCCGAGGCTAGCACCGACCCTGCGGACTCAACCCCCATGTAGAGGGCGCCAGGACCTGAGGCAACGAACAGGACGCCAAGTTCGCCGCGTGTATGACGGAAATCATGCGCACATGTCGATGCTGTGGGTATACTTTCCTTCCATGCCGGCTACCAGCGACCTCCGGGCAACCCTCGGCGATACCTTTACCTATGGGGAGGCGAGAAAGGCATCGGTCAGCGACAAGCGCCTCTACAAACTGCGCGACGCGGGCGAGATAATCCCGCTCGGCGGCGGGGTGTACCGGTGGGCTGACGCACCTCCAGCAGATGACGACCTTGTCGAGATCGCCGAGCGCGTCCCAAAGGCGACGTTGTGCCTTGAGACCGCGCTCGCGCGGCATGGGCTTATTGACGCAATACCTGCGGCGGTCGATATCGCGATTCCCCGCGGCAGCACCCGCCCCGTGCTCCGGGCGCCAGTGCGCCTGCACCAATTCGACCGGCGAACGTTCGAGCTGGAGCGCGACCTCCGGGACGTCGGTGCCCGCCGGCCACTGGGGATCTATTCGGCGGAACGGTCGATCATAGACGTCGTCCGGCTGCGTCACCGCGAAGGCAGTGACATGGCGTGGGAGGCGCTGCGGCGGTGGCTTGCCCGTCCCGGGCGCAATCCGGCACAGCTGGTCGAGCTCGCGCGGCAACTCCCGCGCGCTGAGCCAGCTCTGCGGCACGCGCTAGAGGTCTTGCTGTGATCGCGCCAACGCGTGCGACCGCGTCCGGACGCGCCTACCTAGACCTACGCAAGAAGGCACGCGCAGACCGCCGCCCGGTCGACGAGCTGATGCAGCTCTACGTGCTGGAGTCATTCCTGGCCCGCCTCGCCGCAACGAGGCTGGCTGACCGGCTCGTGCTCAAGGGCGGCGTGCTGCTAGCTGCCTTCGGGGAACGGCGACCGACCCGCGACATCGACTTTCAGGCTCAGGACCTCGACAATGATCCTGCCATGATCCTGGCGGCGATCACCGAGATTGCCGCTGTCGGCCTGGACGACGGCGTCATCTTCGATACTGAGACGGCGACCGCTGAGGTGATCCGCGACGTGGACCCCTATCAGGGGGTACGGGTGAGCATGACTGCGAGTCTGGCAACCGCGCGGCCCGGCTTCCATGTCGATGTCAGCGTCGGCGACCCGATCACGCCACCACCCCCGACTGTGCATCTCCCCCGCATACTTGGAGACGAGATCATCGTGCGCGGATACCCGCTGGCGATGGTCCATGCAGAGAAGATCGTGACAGCCATCAGCAGGGGGACCACCAGCACCCGGTGGCGGGACTTCGCCGACATGTACATGCTCAGCAGGCATCATGCAATCGACGGCGCCGACCTCACGACGTCCATCCGCGAGCCCGCCACCGCGAGACGCAACTCGTGCCGCTAGGCCGGGCGCTCGCTGATTACGACCGCATCGGCCAGCAACGCTGGGAATCGCCGGCATGGCCGCAGAGCACTCCTGGGATCCGGCAACCGGCACATGGTCTTGATCGCGGCATCTATGTTTGCTCGTTGCTTGCCCTGACGTGCGGTCGTGCCCACATCAGCGGGCCGCCGCGCTTCGTGACCATTCGAGAAGGGCGTCAGAGAATTTGGGCCGGGACAAGAGGCACCCTTCGTGCCGCTCCGCCGGGCATCGTGCCGATGAACCTGCCAATGGGAGACCTGCGAAACCAGCGCAGCCCGGCGCGAATACAGAGGGACGCGCGCAGGCCAGGGCACCTGCGAAGGACGTCAGCGGACTCTTAATCCGCGGGTTCGGGGTTCAAGTCCCTGGCGGCGCACCCGTTGCTAGATGCCCAGGTCATGACCGCTGACCTGGGCTTTTTGCGCTCTCGCAGAGGTCTTCGGTTGGCAGTCGATGCCAATGGATTGATCATCTTTGCCAATGAAAAGATCCCCTGCTCATTATCGCTGTAGTTGCTGGCTTCGCGGCAGTCGCAGTCGCCTCGCGCCCGACGGTGCTTCTTCCGGGTGACGCGACGTAACTGGCGACGTTCACGAAGGATTTCGCGATACGGACGTCGGTCGCTCTCCCCTTCGTGTGCCACCACCTGAACATGCTCGGCCGTTACTCCTTCAAGTTCCCCGATTCGGCCCAGGGGGTCTGCGCCCGTAGCGCGAGCCTGGGGCGGACGAGCTTCGGTAGCCGTCCGGGCCGAGTTCCCTGAGCTCGTAACTTTACCTTCCGGATGGTATAGTTATGAGATGCGACCAAGTTCGAGGACCCAGATTCTGCAGGCCGCGGTGCGGGTGACCGAGCGGCACGGCATCACCGCCCTGACCTTGGAGGCGGCGGCCGAGGAGGCCGGCCTGACTAAGCCCGGGCTCATGTACCACTTCCACACTCGCGACGACCTGCTGATGGCAATCCAGCGGTACCTGACCGAAACCTGGGAGGAACAACTGCTCACCGAGCTGGGCAAGCCGCTGGAACAGTCGACGGCGCAGGAGCGCGCGGCGGCCTATGTGCGGGTCAATGCGCACGGCTCAGCCAGCAAGGCGGAACTGGCGTTCATGGTGGAGTCGGCAACCAGCTCCGAGCTAGCGCAGGTGTGGAACGACCTGATGGCGCGCTGGGTGCCCCAGCCGCCGGTGCCCGATCCGGCACAGCTGGACCTGTTCCTCGCGCGGCTGGCCGCGGACGGCCTGTGGCTGTTCCAGGCGACCAGGCCGGCCCCGCTCGCCCCCGAAGTCAAGGAAGCCCTGATCCGCAGGATCGCCGCGCTCGCCGAACCGCCGGCCTGACACGCCCCTGCCCGGCCCGCGGCACAGCCCATCTCCCCCCGGAAGCCATAGGTGCACCATGAGCAAGACACAACGCTGGCTGGTCCTGGCCACCGTCTCGGCGGGACTGCTGATGGTCTCGGTGGATACGACGGTGCTCTACACCGCCCTGCCCACCCTGACCAGAGACCTGCAGGCCGACGCCTCGCAGAAACTGTGGATCATCAACGCGTACCCGCTGGTGATGGCCGGGCTGCTGCTCGGCGCGGGCACGCTCGGAGACCGCATCGGCCACAGGCGGATGTTCCTCACCGGCCTGGCCTTGTTCGCAGCCGCATCCCTCCTGGCCGCGTTCGCCCCGTCCGCGCCGGTGCTGATCGCCGCCCGGGCCTTCCTGGCGGTCGGGGCTGCGGCGATGCTGCCCGCCACCCTGTCACTGATCCGCATCACCTTCGACGACGAACACGAGCGCGGCATCGCCATCGGCGTCTGGGGCACCATGGCGGTACTCGGCGCTGCACTGGGCCCGATCGTCGGCGGCCTGCTGCTTCAGCACTTCTGGTGGGGCTCGGTCTTCCTCCTCAACATCCCCGTCGTGCTGCTCGCCCTGGCCGCGACGGTCGCTCTCGTGCCGGGCGGCTCGGGCCACCGCGACCGTCCCTGGGACCTGGTCGCCTCCCTGCAGGCCATGGTCGCCCTGGCCGGCCTCGTCTACGCCATCCAGGAAGCCGCCAGGCCCGACCCGATGCCGCTGGCGATCGTGCTCGCCCTGCTGGCCGCTGCCGCCGGGTGCTGGATGTTCGCACGCCGCCAGCGCCGCCAGACCTACCCGCTGATCGACTTCTCCCTGTTCCGCAACCGGAGCCTGCTCACCGGGGTGACCGCGGCCGCACTGGCGATGGCCGCCACCGCCGGCGTCGAGCTGCTCCTCACCCAGCGCCTGCAGCTCGTCCTGGGCCTGACCCCCCTGCACGCGGGCCTGATCGTGACGGCGTTCGCGGCCGGCTCCCTGCCCGTCGGCGTACTGGCCGGTGGCCTGCTCCGCCGCACCGGGGCGCGCCCGCTGATCGGCGGCGGCCTGCTCGTGGGCGCCCTCGGCGTCCTGCTCACCCTGCTGCTGACCCCTGGTGCGGTCCCCCTGCTGGGCGGCGGCCGCAGCCCGGCGTGGGTGGTGCCGGGCCTGGTCCTGGCCGGCGCTGGCCTGGGCATCGCCATGGTCGCAGCCTCGGTCGCGATCATCAGCGGCGCTCCGCCGCAGCGCGCCGGCATGGCCTCCTCCATCGAGTCGGCCTCCTACGAACTAGGCAGCCTCGCCGGCGTCACCGTCCTGGGAACCATCCTCACCGCCGTCTACACCAGCACCATCCATCTCCCCGCAGCCGCTCCCGCCCGAGCCGCCGGCAGCATCGACGAAGCCCGCGCCGCCGCAGGCCATCTCCCCGCCGGGCAAGCCCGCACCCTGATGAGCGCCGCGGCCAGCGCCTTCGACAACGGCTACACCCTCGCCCTGGCCATCGCCGCCATCGCCCTGGCCGCAGGCAGCGCCGTCGCCTACCGCTACCTCACCTGGCAGACCCCTGCCGCCACAGAACAGGCCCGGCCGAACCGGCCCAGCACCGCGGGAAGCCGCTTGAGCCGGCCGACTCCGGAAGGCAGGCCGCCCCCGGCTCCCCGAAGGTCACGTGCAGCCCAGCCCGCCACAGGAGGTTCCGATGACCGTGCACGTGTCCTCTAAGCCGGCCGACGGGACATCCAGGCTGCCCGCGGCGGCATGGCTAGTCCTCGGGATCGTCCTGGTCGCGGACATCATGGACCTGCTTGACTCCACCATCACTACTATCGCCGCGCCGACCATCAGCTCCTCGCTGCACGGCGGCCCTGGCCTGATCAAGTGGCTGGGCGCCAGCTACGCGCTGGCGCTGGGAGTGCTGTTAGTCACCGGCGGGCGGCTAGGCGACAAGTACGGCCGCCGCCGGACCCTCCTGATCGGCGTCGCCGGCTTCACCGCAGCCTCGCTGGCTTGCGGCCTGGCCTGGGATCCGCCCTCGATCATCGTGGCCCGGCTGGTCCAGGGCGCGTTCGGCGCCCTGCTGATCCCCCAGGGCTTCGGCATACTCGGCTCGGTCTTCCCGCGCGAGCACATCGGCAAGGCGTTCAGCGCCTTCGGCCCGATCCTGGGACTGTCGGCTGTTGGCGGTCCGCTGCTGGCCGGCTTGCTGATCGACGCCAACCTGTTCGGGCTGAGCTGGCGGCCCATGTTCCTCATCAACATCCCGCTGGGCGCAGCCGGGCTGGCCGCCGGGCTCAGGCTACTGCCGCGCGACGTCGGCGACCGCGCCGCGAGCATCGACGTCCTGGGCTCTGCGCTGCTCGCGGCATGCATGCTGGGCCTGCTGTTCGCCCTGATCCAGGGGTCAACCGACGGGTGGACTGCCGCGCCGATCGCCGCCCTCGCCGCCGGGGTGATCTTCTTCGCCGCCTTCGCCCAGCGCCAGCGGACCGCGGCGGTGCCGCTGATCAAGCCGTCGCTGCTGCGCAACCGGGGCTTCACCGCCGGGCTCATCCTCGGCCTGGTCTTCTTCGCCACCGTGGCCGGGCTGCTCTACGCGGTCTCGCTGTTCCTGCAACGGGGCGTCGGCTACAGCCCGGAGCGGGCCGCGGTGACCGGGTTCGCCCCGGCCGCCGTCGGGATCGTCATCGCGTCGGTGGCCTGCAGGAATCTGCTCACCAGGCTGGGCCGCCGGCTGAGCCTGGCCGGCATCGTGGTGACGGTGGGCGGGGTAGCCGTGCTGGCAGCCATCGTCGCGCCTTCGGGCACGGCAGCCAGCGCGGCCGAGCTCGCCCCGGCCATGACCCTCATCGGTCTGGGCATGGGCGCCACGTTCTCCACCATCTACGACATTGCCATCGGCGACATTGACCCGGCCGAGGCCGGCAGCGCCAGCGGCTCCCTCAGCTCGATCCAGCAGCTGGCCAACGCGATCGGCGCCGCCGTCATCACCACCATCTACTTCGGCGCGCTAGCCCGCGGCCCGGCGCACGCCATGACCCTCAGCCTGCTCACCGTCACCGCCATCGGCGTGCTGAGCTGCCTAGCCATCCCGCTACTGCCGCACCACGCCCGCCCGGCGGCCCGCACTGACCAGCTGGCACTGCCACCTGGCTGAAATGCGCATGCCTAGCGTTCAGCCGATCACCTGGCGAGGAAAACGGCGCAAAACAACCGATTCGGCGCGCCAGTCGCAACCAGCATTTCGCCTCCGCCCCGCGTACGTATCGGCGGATCGGGAGTGGCGTTTCCTTCCGGCCGGGCTGCCTTCGGCACGATGGAGGCACGGCAGTTAACGCGGACGCCAGCGACGCAGCGTGACGATCTGCATGGGGCGATGGAAGCTGGCTGGCAGGAGTCCGTGATTGGAGCCTGGCCCATCACCGTCAGCCGGAATGAGTATTCCAGCTGCTTAAGCCGCCACAGCCGGGCGACCTCGCTGCCATCCACACCCAGCACGTCCAGCTCGGCTGCGATCGCCAGCGGGTCGACGAGGGTCCCGTACAGGTCAAAGAGCAGGAACCCGGCAACGACGCCTCCCTCATCGGCCCGACGGTCAGACCTCAACGGTGTCAGCCAGGCTCCAGATATGGCCCGTCTGCTCCCCGTCCGGGCCGAGCAGGTGCCCCATCAGCGCGGACGCCGACTCACCCGGCGTGAGCAAGCCGCCGTCAGCATAACTGCGCACGAACCGCTCATGCAGGAGCCCGCCGATGCGGCCGGGGTCCTGGGCCCGGATCCAGGCCTGCATGGCCGTGTCGACTCCGCCTGGCCGGTAGACGTTGACGGTGACGCCAGTACCGTCCAGTTCGGCCGCAAGGTTACGGGTGTGGGCCTCCAGCGCGGCCTTGCTCGCCGCGTAAATGTTGCCGCCCACCATCGCGCCCGGGCCGGCGACGATACCGCTCGAGACGTTGATAATCCGCCCCCATCCGGCCTCGACCATTCCGGGGACGCAGGCGGCCGCCAGCGCGGCCGGAGCGATCACGTTGATCTCAAAGGCCCGGCGAACCTGATCTGCGCTCAGGGCCACGGTCGGGCCAAGCGGCTCGACCGACGCCGCGTTGTTGACCAGGATGTCGATGCGGCCGCGGGCCAGTCCCGCTCCGGCAACCCGCTGCCGCTGCCGGGCATCAGTGATATCGGCCGCCACCATCCTGGCGCGCCCCGCGTCCGGGCCGCCCACCGCCCCGACCGCGCTGACCGCATCGGCCAGCTCGCCAGCCGAGCGCGCGGTGAGCAGCACGTCGGCCCCGGCCCGGGCCAGCTCGACCGCGATCGCACGGCCGATCCCCCGGCCCGCTCCGGTGATCAGCGCTGTCTTCCCTGTCAGCTGGCCCGCCATCGCCTGTTCCTCCTCACCAGTCCGCCAGCACCAGATAGGCGGCGCATTCGCTGATTGGCGTGCTGCGAGCCCGCGGTCTTACCCCGTGAAGGCAGGAAATCCGGGACCGCCAGGTAAGACCCCCGCCAGCAGGCACAGCTAACAGCCAATGTGACCGCGTCGGTTGCAGCGAGCGCGGCGGGTCCACTCCGCCATCACAAGGAGGACTGTCATGCCACTGCTAGGCCCGGGGGCCGCGTTCCCCGCCCTGTCGCTTACCCCGCCAGGAGCGCCGGCGATCACGGTGCCGGACGCGTTCGCCGGCGGCTTCAGTGTTGTGCTGTTCTTCCGCGGATCCTGGTGCCCGTACTGCAACGCGCAGCTCCGCGCCTTCCAGCGTGCCGGCGACAGCCTCGCCGACGCCGGGGTCAAGATCGCCGCCCTGTCGGTCGATGACGAGCCCACCACCGCCGGGCTGATCGCAAAGCACGGCCTGACCTTCCCGGTCGGGCACAGCGCCGACGCCCCCGCCATCGCCGGCCTCACGGGCGCCTTCGTCAACCCGGACCCGGTCTTCCTGCAGTCCACCGGGTTCGTCCTCAACCCGGCCGGCACCGTCGTCGTCAGCGTCTATTCCAGCGGCGCCATCGGCCGGCTTGTGCCCGAGGACGTGCTGGGCCTGGTGCGCTACCTGCGCGAGCACGCCGCGGCCGGCCATTGACCCCGCCAGCCCGGCGCGGCCGGCCGCAATCAGCTTCTACTTCGACCCGGTGTGCCCGTTCGCCGGGGCTCAGCGGGTGAACCCGCCCAGATGTTCGGGCAGAACGGTCATGGGCACTCCTGACTCTGCCTCGCGCGTCAGTCCGACCCGGGCGTCGTGGTCGACGACGTTGCTTGTCGGGCCGTTGCAGACGAGCAGCTTCAGGTTGGGGAGGCCCTCGAGCACTGTGCGGGGGAAGCGCGCTCGCTGCTGGGTGATGACGACGATCTCGTCGTCGGAAAGCTCGTCGACGAGCCGTTCCGGCGGGATCGCCTCGCAGTAGACCTTGATCTCGGCGTCGTCGGGCAGCGCCGACCAGTCGCCGTACTCCAACGCGACACTGACGTAGTCGTCAAGGATCGCGATCTTCGTCACGCCCGCCACCTCGCTTCGCCGCCGGCGCGGCTTGTATCGTTTCTGATCACCCCTGCGCTCCTACTAAACCCCGTAACAAGGTCTCGAGCGGAATCCAGGTCCGTGGTCGCTGAGCGCAGCTGCGCTGAGCGGCGCTCGCCGGACGGCCGATCAGGCAGATCCCGGACACCTGGCCCGCCTACCAAGACCTGATCCGCGCAGCACTCGCGCCGGTCAACCCGGCGCCGAAGGACGTGAGTTGCCGGCTGCGGGGTCAGGGGCATCTCGCAGCGCCGCCGGAAAGCGGCAGCGCTCCACGGCGGGCGGGCACCCCGTCATGTCCCCGTCGGCTGCGCGCCCGGTGGCGGAACATCAGCCCGGCGGCTGCCAGGGTCATCGGCTGCTCTGCGGTGCTAGCGGCAGGCGCTGCAGCCGGACCTGCTCCAGCTCGGTGATCTGCCGCTCGCGGTTGACGCCGAGCTTCATGTTCTGGATCTTGTCGTGCAGCTTCACGATGGCGTCGATCAGCATCTCGGGCCGCGGCGGGCAGCCTGGCAGGTAGATGTCGACCGGAACGATGTGGTCGACGCCCTGGACGATGGCGTAGTTGTTGAACATGCCGCCGGTGGAGGCGCAGACGCCCATCGAGATGACCCACTTGGGCTCGGACATCTGGTCGTAGATCTGCCGCAGCACTGGCGCCATCTTCTGGCTGACCCGGCCCGCCACGATCATGAGGTCGGCCTGGCGCGGCGTGGCGGCCATCTTCTCCATGCCGAACCTGGCCAGGTCGTGCCGCGGGCCGCCGGTCGCCATCAGCTCCATGGAGCAGCACGCCAGGCCGAATGTCGCCGGCCAGACAGAGTGCGCCCGCCCGTACCCGGCGACCTTCTCCATGGTGGTCAGCAGGACCCCGCCCGGTAGGTGATCTTCCCATCCCACGGCGCTCTCCAGGGCTTTCGGCCAGGCGGCCGATTGTCCGGCCGTGCGGCCTACAGTAGCGTACGGGGATGCAGAAGACCGAGCGGCCTGCCCGGACCTTCACCGAGATGGCGCGCCGCGCCCAGATCGTCGGATGCGCCGCGGACGTCATCGCCCAAGCCGGCTACGCGCAGGCCACCATGGCCGAGATCGCCCGCCAGGCCGGCGTGGCCAAGAGCGTCATCTCGTACCACTTCACCGACAAGAACGAGCTCATGCAGGAACTGATCCGCACTGCCGTCGCCACATTCACCCGTTTCATAGAGCCCCGGCTGGCCGCCCAGACCACCGCCTTCGGGAAGATCAGCGCCTACCTAGCAGGGTCAGCCGACTACATGACCGCCCACCGCAGCCTGCACCTGGCAGTCCTGGAGATCGCCTTCAACGCGCTCGGCCCCGACGGGCTGCCCCTGGTCGCCTCCATGCCCCTGGAGACCCACAAGCCAACCCTCGAGCACATCCTCCGCGACGGCCAGCAGGCCGGAGAACTACGGGACTTCGACGTCCACGTCATGGCCGGGCTGGTGCGCTCGGCCGTCACCCACACCATGGTCCTGGCCCAGCGCTTTAGCCCCGGCCTGGACATGCAGGCCTACGCCAGCGAACTGGCCACCACCTTCGACCTCGCCACCCGAGCCCGAACCAGCTGACGCCTCCAGCCGGGCTCTGCCTCTCCCTGGACTGCGCGAACAGCGGTGCCAACAACGCTTGCAGCCATACGCCCAGATCACCGGTGCTCGGGGTGTGAGCCGGCCGCGCTGGCGACTGAGTCGTTCCCGGTTGCCCTCCCGGGCCCTTGGTTCTGGCCGCGGCGGCGGCTGGGCGGGCGTCGGCCTGGAGGCGAGCGAGCATGGCGTCGCTGAGGCAGCGCAGTGCTTCCCCGTGGGTCTTGCCCTCGCCAAGCTTGCGTCGTATTAGTCCCGCCCGTCGCTGTGCCGGTAGCGAATCTGGGTGACCGCGGCGGCACGAGCACCCCGCGCAACGGTGTTTCGGCGCGGACCCGCACCGGCGTTATTGCACAGAACGCTCACCGGTCCTATCTCCGCGCACCGAGCGGCCAGATCGAAGACCGACGCGGACCTACCGCGGAATCCGAAAAGCGGTTAGCCTCGGCACGGTCGGCGGCTGCCGGAGCCTCGTCAAGATCAGGGCCAGTGACCTGACCATCCTCACCATCCTCGCCTCGGACGTCACCCGGCTTACAGAGGCCTAGCGCCGCTGACGCTCCTGGTGCGCGCTCTGCGATGAAGAACGATTCGGTCGCCGCCGGTGCCCGCTGGGCCGCTCCCCGATCTCCTCGCCCGACTGCAAGCGCTCGAGGTTCCAGGCGAGCTGAGCCACGGCCACTGCGGGGACGCCTTGCGGGACCGGCACATGATCGAGCGCCGTCGCGAAGTCAGCCAGGGTCGCTCTGACGATCCGCTCTGCCTCGCCGGTGCCGAGAGCATTCCACCGCTCCCCTTCGCGGATAAGGTGTGCGGCGCTGATGCGCCGATGGTCGAAGCTGCCGTCGACGGCGAGGGCGAGGCCGTAGTCGATCCGGCCATCCTGGAACAGGTTCGGGACTGCGTCGTAGACGTCCGCGAGGACACTGCGGCCGGGAAGGTGCAGGATGGCGAAATTCTTCGCATGGGCGTCGTTGTCGCCGAGGAGCACTGTGAACGCGAGCCTGCGCAGGAAGTCGGCAACCGGCCGCTCATGCCCCTGGAGCGAGCCGAGGAGCTCGGCGATCCGGTACGCGCTCGGGCGACGGGAGTCACGCGGCGCTTCAGGGTTCTGAAATTTGGCGTGGTCGTCCACCCAGTCCAGGCCGAGCGCCTGGGCGGCGTCCTCCTGGTGGACGAGCGTGACTGTCTCGCCGCGGACAACCCGGTCGTAGGCGTCGGTCGCCCGCGTTTCTCAGATCGAAAGCGGCGACGTGTCTACCAGGACGTCCTCAACCGTTTCGTCACCGCGCTCGGCGGCACGCTCATGCTCATCGCCGACTTCGGCGACGAGCAACTCAAAATCGCCTGACTGGCTCGGCCACTCCACTGCGTTCATTCGCGTGCCGACCACAGCCTGCTGCGTCTCCCTGCCGAAGATCTGCGTGCACGCGTATTCACGGAGCGGCGATGCACAGGGGCAGATCTGCCGGTTCTGCTCGGGTCGGCTAACGCGTTAGTGAAATAGGCGTAACAACGAGCTGCCGCGGGCGCCACCTTCCCCGGCGCTGACCTCCATTGCACCCTTCGAGCGGAAATCGTCACCGAGCCGCGGGTGACGACATGGTGATGGCAGGTCCGAGATGACCAGGTCCGCGCCGGGGGCAGACCGGCCTGCCACAGCCATCCTGGACCAGGCGCGACGCGAGGACTGGCGCCGCGCGCATCAGACGGCCATTCTCGTCCTGGATCAGATGCAGGCGGACGACTGGCCGGAGCATCGCAAGACCATTCCGTCCGAGGTCCCCGTGGGTCCTCCTCGTGCCGATCTGGTTGATATGCGCGAATTCGACCCCCGGCTAGGGGTCCGGCGTTCCTGAGGCTTCGGCTTGTGCTTGTGCTATCAGGGGGCCGTACATCTCCGCGTAGTTGTCGTAGTTAAAGGGGGCCTCAGGGTTCGCGCGCGCCTGCTCGTCGAGCATCTTGGCTTCCTCCCCGACGAGGATCCGCCAGGCCCCGGATCGCACTCCGTCCAGGATGATGGCCGCTGCCTGCACCGGGAGGAACCCTTGGTCCCGGAACGCGTCTTTGAGCCGCGGGATCGCCCGGCGCAGGTCATCGGCGGAAAAGTCGTCGGCCAGCAGGCCCATCCCGATGAAAATGGTCCGCGCAATGTCAGGAATCTGCTCCAGCAGTTCGGCGTCGGTCAGCTCCTCCCACTCGGGCAGTCCGAGGGCGCGGCGGGAGTTCTCGGCGATGTCGGTGTTCACGACGCCCGGCATGACCACGACGACGCGGACCTGCGGCGCATTGGAGCGCAGGTCCTCAATGAGCGCTTCGGTGAAGCCCTTGATGGCGAAGTTCGACGTGCTGTAGGCGGTGATCGGCGGTGCGCCAGGGCCTGCCGTGGCCCAGAAACCGGCGACGCTGCTGGTGTTGACCAGGACGCCGTCGCCGCTGGCGATGAGCAGCGGCAGGAACGTGCGGGCGCAGTTGTACACACCTCCCCAGTTGATGGCGAAGGTGCGCTCCCACTCTTGTCGGGAGTCCTTGACGAAGCTCCCGCCGGCGAAGATGCCCGCGTTGCTGAAGACCAGGTCGACGTGATCGCTGGCGTGCTGCTCGAGCAGTTCGTCGCGGAACTGCTGGACCTGCGCCTCATCGGCGACGTCGCAGATATGGCTGGTAACCCGGACGCCGGGCGGGGCGGCCGCCCACGCCGTGGCCGCGGTGACCGCGACGGAGTCCGGATTCAGGTCGCACGCCGCGACCGAGCAGCCCTGCGCCGCTAGCTGGCGGACCAGCTCGCGGCCGATCCCCGAGCCCCCGCCGGTCACCACCGCGAGCTTGCCGGTGAACGAGTCCACAGTCATGATCGTTACCTCCTGTGCCATTGCTTGTCAAAGCTCCGAGATGCCTGCAGCATCCGTTGTCTCGGCCTGGGTTGCCTCGTGGGGGAGTTGTGCGGCTGCCCGGCCTTCAGGGATAGGTTCGCCCGCCTCCCCTGGTCTGCGGCAGGGGTGGAATCACCCCTCTTGCCTCCAGCCGTGGCCGGGGTGAAACATCCACACCACTGCAACGCGGCGAGCGGCTGCCCGGCCGCGCAGGGTGGGCGGGCCGAGGGCTGCCTTAGACCAGGCCGGCGCTGAGCGCCAGGCGGGTGAGGTCGGCACGGCGTCGGCATCCGGTCTTGTCGCGGATGCGGTCCAGGTGCGAGCTGACCGTGCGCACGCTGATCTGCAGCTGGCCGGCGATCTGCGCGTCGGTGTGCCCACGGGCGACGAGGGTGACCAGCTCCCGTTCCCGGGGGCTGAGCGCTTCCAGGCCCGGTGCCGGGGCCGGCGGTTGCGGGTCCGCAGCGGTGAGCATGAGAACGTACTCGGCCGCGGCGGTTAGGCTCATCGCCTTGCCGCGTTCCTCGGCAGCCTGCGTCTGCGCCGGCCCGAGTGCCTGCCGGGCTTCGCGCAGCGCTTGCTGCCGCTGGAACCAGCCCTCGGGCAGATCCGGATGCAACGGGGCCGAGAACCCCTCGCGCTCTGGCGCGATCACCGCGGCCCATACCGTGACGGCCTCGGCGCAGCGCCCGGTCCTTGCGCACAAGTAGCCGCAGCAGTCCAGGTCCTCAATCACCTTTCTGCGCACGCCGGCCTGCAGGGCGGTCTGGAGGGCTTCCCGCAAGTGCAAAGCGGCGTCCGCGTAACGGCCTGAGCCCAGGTCGAGAACCACCATCTTCTCCAGCAGGTTCCCCAGACTCCACACGTCGCCCGCGTCCCGGGCGCGGGCTAGCCCCGCGGCGCATGTCCGCTCGGCAGCGGCCAGATCGCCGACCTCTATCAGCACGGTCGTCAGGGTGTGGCCGCACACCCGGGCCGTCGGGCCGTGCAGGCCGGCCGAGATGCGCTCCGCCTGCCTGGCCAGCTGCACGGCGCCGACGCGGTCGCCGCCGACACAGGCGACCAGGCTCAGGACCGCCAGGGCCAGCGCCTCGGCAGCCGGTTGATCACCGTCCCGGGCCAGGGCCAGGGATCGGCGGGCATCGCCGGCGGCCTCGGCGATCCGTCCCATGCCGAGCAACGTCGCCGACCGGCCGATCAGGCAGCTGGCCAGCAGCGGGAAGGGCCCGCGGTCCCCGATGGCGTCGCGGACAGCGGTGAAGTGGCGCAGCGCCCCGGCCGGATCGGCCGAATCAAGCGATGCCTGACCGAGCCAGGTGTGACCGGCGCACCACGAGTCGCAACCCGCGGCGGCGCGGTCGACGGCCGCGCGCAGCAGCGGCGCCTGACCGGCGAGCTGGCCGCGGATCTGCCACCACCACGCCAGAGCGGCCGCCAGCCTCGGTGCCACGGCGGCATCATGACCAAGGGCCCCATCGTGCTCCAGTGCCCAGTCCAGCGCCCGGTGCACTATGGCGTCCTCGGCATCCAGCCACCGGGCAGCAGCGACCTCGCTGGTGCCCGCCGTCAGCCCGGCCATAGCGTCCTCGGCCACCCGCAGCGCGTACCCGGCCAGCGCGGCTGCAACGGCGTCTGCCTCGCCGGCCTCGGCCAGCAGCCCCGCCCCGTAAGCCCGCAGCGTCTCCAGCATCACATACCGGGACCGGCCATCCGGGCCGGTCCGCGGCGGGACCAGCAGCGAGCAGTCCACAAGATGCAGCACCGCCGGCCGGGTGCCAGCCCCCGCGACCGCCTCAGCCCCTTCCAGCGTGAACGGCCCGGGGAACACCGCCACCGCGCGGAACACGCGCTGCTCCCGTTCGTCCAGCAGCCGGTAACTCCACTCCACGGTGGCCGCCAGCGACCGCTGCCGGTCCGCCGCGAGCCGATCCCCTGCGTCCAGCAGAATGAGCCGGTCATCGATCAGGTCCAGGAGCTGCGCCACGCCTAGCGCCTCCACCCGCGCCGCCGCCAGCTCAATCGCGAGCGGCATCCCGTCGAGCCGCGCCACCAGCAGCGCGACAACCGGCGCGGTCTGTCCGTCCAGCGCGAAGTTCGCGTCAGCCCGGCGGGCCCGGTCCGCGAACAGCGCCACCGCCTCCGACCCGTCAGCAGCCGCCGGATTATCTGGGTCGGGCAGCGAAAGCGGCCCCAGCCTGTACCGCGCCTCCCCGGCGATCTGCAGCGGCTCCCGGCTGGTAGCCAGCACCCGCACATCGTCAGCGCCGAGCAGCAGCCGGCCGCACAGCTCCGCCACCGCATCGATCACGTGCTCGCAGTTATCCAGCACCAGCAGCAACTGCCGCCGGGCCAGCGCGCGCGCCAGCGCATCGGCCGCCGCCACCGAGGGCAGCTCCCGGATCCCCAGGGCCGCCGCCACCACCGCCGTTACCTGTGCCGGGTCCCGCACCGCGGCCAGCTCCGCCAGCCACACCCCGTCAGCGAACCGGCCCGCGACCCGCCGGGCCACCGCGCCGGCCACCCGCGTCTTCCCGGCACCCCCGGGCCCGGTCACCGTCACCAGCCGGCGCTGACCCAGATCGCCGACGATCTCGTCCACCACCCCGGCCCGGCCCACGAAACTGGTCAGCGCAGCCGGAAAGCCGTGCATGCTTACCGCCGCGTTAGTCACCGCAAACCGCTCCACAGCGGTCACCATAACCGCGCCTCACCACCGCGGTACAGCTGTTAGCCGCCGCTCAGGATGTCCACGACGGCGACGCTCAGCCTCCGAATTCTGCGCCGGGGCCCGCACCCATGGTGACCTGATCTGCACGGGGGCCACCGTCTTCCGACGAGCGCGCGCATATGGACAGGCGGATCGGCAGCGGGGTTCCTTTCCACTGCGCGCCGCGCGCGCCCTGCGGATGGCCTTCAACGCGGGAGCCGGCCACGCGGAGTGAGGATCTCCCCCTCCGCGTCCGTAGCGCCCGGGCTCAGCGAGTCCGTCGGTAGGCGATCTCCATGGTCCCGTTCTTGAACGGGATGGCCGACATGAGCTCGAGCCGGGGCGACTTGGTTATGTCGTCGAACAGGCGCGTGCCTGTGCCAGCCAGATAGGGAAAGACCGTGACGCGGTACTCGTCGATGAGGTCGCGCTCGATAAGCGACTTCAAGAAGCCCACGCCGCCGTGGGCGATGATGGTGCCGTCGCCGCCTTGCTTGAGTGCGTCGAGCTCTGTGTCCAGGTCGCCGCTCGCGAGGGTCGAGTTTGCCCAGTCGGCGCTGGTCAGCGTGCGGCTGAAGACGACCTTGCGCGCCGCGTTCATGAGGTCGGCGTAGGGATGGTCGGTCGCGGTCGGGAAGTACGCCGCCGCGCCCAGGTAGGCCGCCCGGCCCATGATGTGCACGTCGGCGCCGGCATACAGCTCGCGGGTGCGGTCAATCTGCATCGGGTCGTCGGGCAGTTCGCGGCAGAAGTCGAAGAAGGGGGTGCCCTCTGTCGAGATCACGCCGTCGATGGAGTAGTCGAAGATCCGTGCGATCACAGTGCGCATGCGAATGCTCCTTCAAGTGGAATGGCGAAGTGTCGCCGATGGCGAATAAGCGGGGTGCCTAGGCCGGGTATTTGGCGAGGCTGTCGAGCAACTCGTTGGTGCCTCCCTGGCGCAGCCGCGGTGCGTCCTCCCAGTCAAAGCCATCGAGGTACGCGCCCTGCTCGGTCCAGGTCAGCGTCGTGCCGTCTTCCGTCCGTTTGATCATGAGCGTGCCTTGCATGATCGATCGGTTCATCTCCGATCCACTATGCTTAAGCATACGCTTGAGTATAGTGCTCGGTTGAGAATAGTCAAGCGATCACTTGAGTACGGTCGGGCCAGCGAACGCTCGTTGGTCGACCAGTCCCATATCAGCGGCCACGCCGCGCCAGAATGCGGTGATCTGCATGCCACCGCGGCCGATTGCTGAGGAGTCCATAGCCACTCAGAAGGCGGATCGGGTGCGGTATCTCTTTCAGGCTGCATTACGTCCGGCCCAGCAATACGCATGACCTGATCCACAGGTACGCCAGCCACGCAGTGCTACGACCAGCAAGGGCTGGGATCGACAGCGCCGGTCCGCGCCGCCTTCGGCCTGGCGTCGTGCCAGTGAGCCTGCCAATGGGAGATCTGCGAAACCAGCGCAGCCTGAGCAAGCCGACGCGCGTACGGAGGGATACGCGCAGTCTAGGGCGCCTGCAAAGGATGTCAGCGGACTCTTAATCCGCGGGTTCGGGGTTCAAGTCCCTGGCGGCGCACCCGTCGTTCGTGCCCCTGACCAGGGATTTCTTCGTTTCGCTGGCCTTCTCCAACTGAGTTCACCGGCCGATGTTTGCTCGATGTCCGCTCGGATGCGGTGATCTTGGTAGTGCGCCGTGATCATGTGGTCGGGATGGGCGCTTTCGCTGCGGCCGGCAGGACGCCCAGAACCGGTGCCGAATGCGGACGTGTCATCTCGTTGCCGTGCATGATGGTCACGATCGTAAATGGCGGCTGGGAGGGCGCATCTCGTGGGAATCGACGCACCACTGCTGACTGCCGAGCTCGTCGTGGACGGCGCAGAGCCATCGCAGCCGGTCATCTCGCCGGACGGGCGCTGGGTCGCCTACGCGGTAGCGCCAATGGGTCAGCTCGGGGAGCGCCGCCTGAGTGCCCTGTGGATAGCCGCCGCCGACGGCAGCTCGCCGCCGCGGCAGCTGACCGCGGGCCGGGCGGGTTACGGCGGCCCACACTGGGCGGCGGACTCAGCTTCGCTGTACTTCTTGTCAGACCGGACCGGGTCCGACCAGCTGCACCGGATCCGGATCGATGGCGGCGAGGCCGAGGCCCTGACTGACAGGCACAGCGACATCTACGACGTGTGCCCGCTCGCGGACGGCCGGGTCGTCGTGGTGGCCGCGGACGAGCCGACCGAGGATGACCAGCGCAGGCGCGCTGAGCGCGATGACGCTGTCGTCTGGAGCGAGCGGCGCGGCTGCGGCAGGCTGCGAATCCTCGACATGGGAAACCGCGAGCTGCGCCTGGCAGCCGAGCTCGGCGGCCGGCACGTGGTTGAGCTGGCGCAGCGACCGGACGGCGGTCCGCTGGCGGTGATCAGCTGGCTGAGCCGGGACCTCGATCCGGGGGCCATCACCAATGAGCTGCACGTGGTCGACCTGGACACCGGGGCAGTCCAGGACCTCGGCCGAGTCGCTGGCCAGGCCCGGTCGCCGGTCTGGTGGGCCGATGATGGCACCTGGCACCTGGCCTACCTGGCAGAACCCGAGCCGTTCGGCGGATTCGCCGTCTACGACACGGTTCCTGGTGCGTCCGCCTCGCCCCGCGACCTGACCAGCGGCATGGACGTCTGCCCCGCTGACCTGGCGCAGGTCGCCGCTGGCCCGCCGCTGGCCCTGTTTGACAGCGGGCTCGACACGCAGATCCGCCGGCTCGAGCCCGGCGAGCTTCGATTCCGGTGCGTGTCCACCAGGTCCGGACTGGTCAGCTCACTGACAGCCAGCCGTTCCGGTGAGGTAGTCGCTGCGCTCGCGACCACCGCCTACGAGCCTGCCGATGTGCATGCGGGGCCGCCAGGCGGCCCGCTGAGCCGGATCAGCGATACGCGGCCCGAACTGCGCGGGATCGAGTGGGGAATCCAGGAACGCCTCTCCTATAAGGCATCCGATGGTCTTGTCCTCGATGGCCTGCTCATCCTGCCGGCCGGCCGCAGTCGAGCGGACGGCCCGTTCCCGCTTGTAACCTTGGTTCACGGCGGACCTGATGACAGGTACGCCGACCAGTTCATGCTCAGGCCGCACAATCCCGGCCAGTGGCTCGCAGCTGTGGGCTATGCGGTGTTCCTGCCTAATCCGCGCGGCGGCACGGGCCGTGGCCGCGACTTCGCGGCAGCCGTCGTAGGCGCGGTCGGCGGGGCTGAGTGGGGCGACATCCTCGCAGGCATCGACCTGCTGGTAGCCGAGCGCATCGCTGACCCAGACCGACTCGGGATAGAAGGCGCTAGCCATGGCGGCTTCATGGCCGCCTGGGCGATCGGGCAGACCGACCGATTCAAGGCCGCGCTGATGTTGGCCGGGATCTGCGATTGGGGAATGCTCGCCGGCACCGGCGAATACGGAATGACGGATGGGGTCCTGGCCGGCAGCTTCGGCTGGGAGGGGACCGGCCCGCACCCGCACGATCAGGTCAGCCCGATCTCATACGCCTCCAGGGTCCGCACGCCGGTCCTGATCATGCAAGGCGAGGACGACACCAACGTGCCGCTCGGCCAGGCGATCTACTTCCACCGCGCCCTGAGGCGATATGGGGCCGAGCACGAGCTCGTCGTCTACCCACGGGAGGGGCACGGTCTGGTGGAACGCAACCATCAGATCGACCTGCTCCGGCGGACCCGTGCGTGGTTCGACCGCTGGCTGGGCGATCCTGCCAGCTGATGACGAGCCATGGCTCGGCCCCCAACCCGGCATCGTCTGCGAGGCCGAGGGCCAAGGTTTGGTGGTAACTGCGTAGGGAGTCGGGCCGCAGCAGCTCTGCGACTCCTGGCGCTTACCCGGCGCGAACTGCGAGAACGCCCTGACGCTGCCGCCACCTATCCAGTACCTCCTTAGCCAGCTCACGGTAGGAGTGAGCGCCGTTGCACGCAGGATCGAACCTGGTTATCGGCTCTCCAGCCACCGTAGAGTCAGGGAAGCGCACCGTCCGGCTGATGACGGTCTGGAAGACGAGGTCGCCGAACCCCTGGCGGACCCCGGCCAGCACTTCCCTGGTGTGCAAGGTCCGGGAGTCGTACATGGTCGGCAGCAGGCCATCGATGGCAAGCTTCGGGCTAAGCCGGGTGGACACCTTGTCGACGGTCTCCATCAGCAGCGCCACGCCGCGTAGCGCGAAATACTCGCACTCCAGCGGAACCAGCACGCCGTCGGCGCAGGCGAGAGCATTCACAGTCAGCAGGCCAAGCGACGGCTGGCAGTCGATCAGGATCACGTCGTAGTCAGGGATTACCGGCTGCAGCACCCGGCCGAGCGCGAACTCGCGGGCGACCTCGTGCACGAGCTGAATCTCGGCACCGGACAGGTCGATATTGCTCGGCATCAGGTCCATGCCGTCGACGCGGGTCTTGATGATCACGTCGTGCGCGGTCAGGCGACGCTCCATCAGCAGGTTGTAGACGGTCGCGTCCAGCTCGTTCGGTTCTATCCCGAGGCCCACCGACAACGCGCCCTGCGGGTCGAAGTCGACCAGCAGGACACGGCGGCCGTGCTCGGCCAGCGCGGCGCCGAGGTTGATGGTCGTCGTGGTCTTGCCAACGCCGCCCTTCTGATTGCAGACGGCGGCTATGCGCGCTGGCCCGTGCACGACGATCGGCTCCGGTTCGGGGAAGACCGGCAGTGGCCGCCTGGCCGGTCCCAGCAGACGGCGCCCAGCCTCGAGGATTTGGGATGCTGACACAGCTGCCGCACCTCCCGGCGGTGAGCGCGAACGCGCTCACTCGAACACGGACTCTAGGCGCTGCACCTTGGCCCGGCAAGGAGGCGCACCGTAGAGCGGCAAATGAACCGCATGCGCACAATGACCGGAGGGTCCCGGCTGGTGGTGCCGGGGGCCGTTCACGAGCGCGCCGGGGATGGCGGCTACGGGCGGCTCGCAGGTCTCGCGCCGCTGTACAAGATGGGCGACTCCTTCTCGGCACTGGTCTTGATTCACCGCGTCCTGTTGTCGTGCTCGGCAGGCTCGGTAGAAGACCCGGTACCGGTCGGCGCGCAGCCGTCGCAGGTCCGGCGACCCGTAAGCGAAGGACTCCGGTGGCCGCGGCTCCTCGGCGAGCCGGCTAACGCTTTCCCAGAGCGCGGCGACACCAGTCGGATCGTCGCCGAGGAAGCCCGCTGCCAGGTCGAGAGCGCGGATCTCCCAGTTGACCTGGTAGCTCACCGGGAAGATATCCCAAGGCGGCGGCCCGCTTCCTCATGCGAGACGTAGTGGACGGTCCCAGCGTCGCGGCGGGCGAGGTACTCGGTCCGTACAGTGTCGAAATCCTCGTTGACCCGCTGCTCTTCCGCTGCCCGGCGCAGTTGTTGGTACTCCGCGATCGGCAGCACCACCGCTACCACCGCGCCCCCATGATGGATGACGTCGTGGGTGTCACTGGCAGGCAGTTCGCTCATGACGGCCATGGTAACGACATGGACCGACAGCCGCGCGCCATAGCACGGCGGGCTGCGGGGCGGACAATGCACAGAACAATCCATCGGGCACACCGCTCTCACGAATAGGCCGGCGCCGGGCGTAGCATCGCCGCGCCACGCCAGGGTCGCGAAGAGCTCGGCCCCGTCCCGTCCCGGCTCGACGTCAGCTGGTCACTGGCAGCCTGATCTAGGCACAGAGCCTTGAACGCCGTGCCAGGGGGCGACGCGTCAGACCGTGCTCCAGAACGAGCAGTGGTGCTCGGCCGCGTAGTCCGTCTCCAGCTGCGGGCGCGGCGGGACAAGGGACAGCGCCTGCTGGCCGCTGGCGGTGAACCTGGGCCAGCCGAGGGCAGGGACGCTGGCCTTCGCGAAGTTCGTCCAGTCTTGCTTCATAGCCTGTGCCAGCTGTTGTTGCGGCCCCGACAAGGTGCCCGGGTAGGCGGTGTTGCCCAGGTCGAATAGGTACTGAAGCTCGAACGTGTGCGCCGCCCCGTACGGGAACCCGACGGAGGGCAGGGAGCGGCTGGGGGCGTTCTGGTCGTTGAACTCGTAGGCGTAGGTCGGCGTGTACTGAGACAGGTCCTTTTCCGTGACGAGCGCGGGGCAGGCGAAGATGGCGTCGGTACCAACCGCGCCCAGAGCGATCGCCGGGCTGGAGTAGCTGCTCAGCGGGTACTGCTTGGCTACTACCGAAGCCGTGCTCGCGGGCAGGGAGAGGGTCGAGGAAATGTCCGCCACGTAGTTAGCGGCGGTCACCGGCGGGGCGCCGTAGAGCTGGTCCTGGCCGATGAATGACCGCCACTCGTCGTGGTTGGTCCCGATGATGACCGGCACATGGCTGAACTGGCCGGCGGCCAGGGCGGTGCCGATCGACTGCGGCAGCACCCCGCTGTTGATGTTGGGGTAGTAGCCGCCATCGTCCTCAGTCTCGAGGATGGTGGACACCGAGAGGTGGCGCAGGCAGGCCGCGGTATTGGACTCGGTATTGCTGACGCAGCCGACCTTGGCGGCGAAGGCCGCTCCGGACGACTCGGCGCTGGCCAGCGATGGCTGGGCCAGGTCGTAGGTGCCGCTTTCCACGATGGCCCGCTGGAACAGCCCGCGAGCACCGGGCGAGACTAGCTGCGCCAGGACAGAAAGCCCGCCTGCTGACTCGCCGAACAGGGTCACTTTACGGGGGTCGCCGCCGAAGCCGCGGATGTTGCGCTGCACCCAGCCGAGCGCGGCCTGCTGGTCCATCAGCCCGTAGTCGCCGGACGGCCCGCCCGGTGCGCTGGCCAGCGCCGTGTCGGCCAAGAAGCCTAGCGCCCCGAGCCGGTAGTTGATCGTGACGACAATGACGCCACTGCGAACCAGCGCTGCGGGGTTGTAGTCGTTGCTCTCGCCGGTCAGCAGCGACCCGCCGTGGATCCACACCATGACCGGCAGGTTGCGGTCCCTGGAGTCCGCTGGCGCGAAGACGTTCAGGTACAGGCAGTCCTCGGACGTGCTGGCCACGCCGAAGTCCGGCTGCGCGCAGTGCGGGGCGAAGCTTGTGACCTGACGGATACCATGCCAGGGCGCGACCTGATGCGGGGGCTGCCAGCGCAGCGCGCCGATGGGCGGGGCCGCATACGGGATGCCCAGGTACTCGGCCATTGGCCCGGCGGCCTTGCCCCGGACCATGCCATCGGCCGTACCCACGATGAGGGCGCGGCCGGATCCCTCGCCGGGCGAGGCGGTCGAGCTGGCGGGCGAACAAGCGGCCAGCGTGGCGGCCAGGCAGGCAACGGCGGCTATCCGGATACGCGCACTCAAGCTTGGCCGCAGCCCTTCCACTCGGGCGATCATGCCTGAGCCTCGGCCGCGGGCAGCACGCCGCGCAGGACGCGGTCGCCTAGGCCCGCGAGAGCGTTGACCATTCTCGTCCTTTCCTTCTGGTGCACCGGGGACCGGCAGAGACGCGGAGTCCCCGCGATTACAGTCCGAAGACATGATTCGCAGCGCTGTAAATTATGAATACCTCAGAGCAAAATTTCTACTGATTGACGAACTTTGCAACGACAGGGCGGCCTTGCGCACCAGACGAGAAAGGAAACTTGCTCATTGAGGACCGGACGACGACTCGATACGACTGTGACCTCATGCAAGAAACCGACTGCGCATCGTAATTTATATACGGCTGGAGTGCTCCATGAGCTGGTCTAGCGCTGTGCTGGTCAGGCTCGCGCTGAGCGTCGTGTTCCAGGTGCCGGCCGACGACGTGGGCGGTTGCAGTTCATGCTCGTGCATCGTTGTCTGCTAAGGGAGTTCTCCGCGTTGCCAGTCAGGACCAGCGGTGAGCCAGATGAGTAGGCCCATGTGGTTCGGAAGGCGGAGCTGGGGAGTGTCACAGATCCGGGTGGTCTCTTGTCTTGAGAGGTAGGCACCAGGCGGAAGGGGAAGATCATGCGGGTCTTCGTGACGGGAGCGACCGGGGCACTGGGACGGCACCTCGTTCCCGCTCTGATCGCGGCGGGTTATGAGGTCATCGCCACCACCAGGACGCCCGGCAAAGCCGGGCGGTTGCGTGAGATGGGGGCGGAGCCGGTGGTGGTGGACGGGCTGGATCGCGAGGGGGTGATCGCGGCGGTGCGGGCCGCCCCGCCGGACGTGATTGTGCACGAGATGACCGCGCTGACGGGCATGCGCAGTTTTCGCAATCCCGACAAGCTGTTCGCCGCCACGAACGAGCTCCGAACCCAGGGCACCGACAACCTGCTGGCGGCCGCCGCCGAGGCGGGCACCCGCCGGGTTATCGCGCAAAGCTACGCGGGCGCCGGACCGGACAAGCGCCCCGGCTTGGTGAAGACTGAAGACGATCCGTCTGAGTGGCGACCCATCCGGTCGGCTATGCAAGGGCCGGCGGCGATCGCGCATGTGGAGAAGACAGTGCCGACGGAGGCAACGGAGGGGCTCGTGCTGCGCTACGGCGGCTTCTACGGACCGGGCACCGGGGACTTCCTGGTGGAGGCGGTAAGGAAGCGGCAAGTGCCGGTTATCGGCGGCGGGACCGGGATCTGGTCGTTCATCGAGATCACCGATGCCGCCGCGGCGACGGTCGCCGCGGTCGGCCGCGGCGCGCCTGGCATCTACAACGTCGTGGATGACGACCCGGCCCCGGTCGCGGAGTGGCTGCCGTACCTGGCCGAGGCCGTGGGCGCGAAGCCGCCGCTGCGGATACCGGCCTGGCTCGGGCGGCTGCTGGCCGGGGAGTTCGTCGCGGCCCAGATGACCAGCTCACGCGGGTACTCGAACGAGAAGGCAAAGAAGGAGCTCGGCTGGAAGCCGGCGTATGCGAGCTGGCGAGAGGGTTTCGGTGCCTGGCTCAGCGGATGAGGCTGGCGCGGCGGCGGAGTACCGGCCGCTGTTGTTCTCGATCGCCTACGGGATGACCGGATCGGTGGGCGACGCCGAGGACATCGTGCAGGACGCGTTTCTTGGCGTGACCCGGGCGCGCCAGGCGGGAACCACGATTGCCGATCCGAAGGCGTACCTGACGACGGCGGTGACCCGGCTGGGCATCAACTACCTCAGTTCGGCGCGGGTGCGGCGGGAGACCTACGTTGGGGACTGGCTGCCCGAGCCGGTCGTCGTGCCCGCCGGCGAGCCGGGGCCGGCCGAGCACGCCGAGCTGGCCGACTCGCTGTCCATGGCGTTCCTGGTGCTGCTGGAGGCGCTCTCGCCGGTGGAGCGGGCGGTGTTCATGCTGCGCGAGGTGTTCGGATACGGCTACCCCGACGTGGCGAGGATCACCGGCAAGACCGAGGTGAACTGCAGGCAGATCTTCGCCCGTGCCAGGCAGCGCGTCGCCGCCGGGGCGCAGGCGCCCGGCAGCCCGCCGCCCCCGGCGCGGCGGGCGGAAGGTGAGGAGCTCGCCCGCAGGTTCTTCGAGGCCGCGGCGGGTGGCGACATAGATGCGCTGCTCGGCATTCTCGCGCCCGACGTTGCCGTCCACGGGGATGGCGGCGGCAAGGCTCAGGTGGTCAGGAAGCCGCTGGCCGGGCGGCAGCAGGTGACGCGGCACCTCGTCGGCCTGTTCCGCCGGGCCCAGGTGCTCGGCGTCTCCCTCCGGCTGGCCTGGGTCAACGGCCAGCCAGGCGCCGTCGCGCACGACGCCGAAGGGCGCGTGATCAGCGTGTTCTCGCTCGACGTCGCCGATGGCATGGTCCAGGCAATCCGCGCCGTGGTCAATCCTGACAAGCTTGGTCACATCGGACCGGTGTCTGATCTGGCGCGACTACCGCAGAACGAAAGTCAGATGCGGGAGGGAACCGATGACCGACCTTCAGGCCATCGCTGATCGCGGGGAGATCGAGGCGCGTTGCCTGCAGCCAGGGCCGGATGGGCGAGATGGTCGTCCGGTTAGCATCTCCTGATGAGTGATCAGTTGTTCGTTCCCGCAGATTTTGCGATACCGGACGCGCTCACGGCCGAGCAATTCCGGCTCGAACCGCTCGGGCCGCGGCACAACGCTGCGGACTATGCCGCGTGGACGACCAGTATCGGCCACATCCAGGGCACGCCGGGATTCGACGAGACCGGCTGGCCGCGCGAGATGAGCCTGGCGGACAATCTGCGGGACCTCGAACGCCACGCACAGGACTTCGCCGAGCGCCGCGGGTTCACCTACACCGTGCTCAGCGCAGGCACGGGCGACGTCATTGGGTGCGTGTACATCTACCCGCCGCGCGGCGAGACACCAGGCAGCCGCCCTGGCGAACGGCGTGCGCTCGTCAGGTCCTGGGTGCGCGTCGACCATGCCGCGCTTGACCTAGTGCTCTATCACGCGGTCCTGGCATGGCTTGAACGCGACTGGCCGTTCCAGGCGATCGACTACGCGCCACGAAGCTGAAAGCGCCAGCAACCGGGCACGCCCGTGTATTGCACTGATCTGGAGCGCGAAGGAGCATAGACAGCCCTGGCTGCGGTGAGCCCGGACCGGCCCGCGCAGTGGCGGGCGTGAAGCGTTCCGTCCGCAAGCACGGCAATACACCGCTAACGTCACCCACGTGCCTCGCCACCGCGCTCGCCCGCGCGCCTGGGTGCCGCGCCGTGCTTACCTAGTGCTCGCGGCCGCCGCCCTTGTCCTCGCGGCGGCATTCATCGGCGTGCATATCGCGACCGGTGGTGCCGCAGGGGCCGCCTCGACGTCGATCCGGCCGAAGCCGCCACACACGGCGGCCTCGTCGTCGCATACCGCGGCGCCGTCGCCGCAGGCCATGCCCCGCACTACTGAGACCACCTCAGCGCCGACGTCGCCGAAATCATCGGCTCCGCCTCCGTCGCTCGGCCCAGTCCAGCCCCCGCCATCGGCCACCGCGTCGCCAGCCTCGGCGGCAGCCGCTAGCGTGCTCGCCGTCATCAATCAGGCCCGCTCCGGGACTGGTCTGCCCGCATACACGATCAGCACCGGGCTGGAACTCAGCTCGAGCCGGCACAACCAGCTGATGGCGGATGGCTGCGGGTTGTCGCATCAGTGCTCGGGCGAGCCGTCGCTCGGGGCCCGCGAGACCGCCGCCGGCGTGCAATGGACCGCGGCGGGCGAGAACATCGGCGAGGGCGGTCCGGTCGCCGATACGTCGGCCGCGATCACGCAGATGGCCGCTGCGCTGACTCAGGACATGCTCAACGAGAAGCCGCCCGATGACGGCCACCGGCTGAACATCCTCAGCTCGACGTTCAGTCATATCGGCATCACGATCCAGCGCTCTGCCGACGGCACCGTCTGGATGACGCAGGACTTCTCGAACTAGTCAGCCCACCCCGAGGTCAGGTCAGGTCAGGTCAGGTCAGGTCGGTCAGCCCAGCTCGGCCCGCGCCAGGCGAACGGGCGGGCCGAAATCGGCTGGGGTCAGACCTGCCGCGCGGCTTACGATCGGACGCATGCCGAGCTATGAGCCAGTAGACCTGTCGGATGCATACAACGCGGGTGTGGACGTTCTTGGCGATGAGCCGGGCGATGTTCCGCTCGGGAGGGTGGACCTGCGCGGCCTGCCGTTCCTGATCGGGTCGGAACCGCCGTCTGCGGAGCGCTGTTTCCTGATGCCTGGCTCCCCTACGCTGGTCGAGATCCGTCGGCTGGCGCGCCGCGTGATCGTCGCGCATCGGCTGCTCGAGCCGGGCGGGCCGGCCGGCCACGGCGTCGGGCAGACCGTCGCGGATTATGTTTTTCACCTTGCTGGCGGCGAGGTCGTCAACGTGCCCATCCGGGAGCGGTTCGAGATCCAAGTGGTGCCGCCGGGATGGGGTCGTCTGCCGTTCCTCGCCGTCACCGATACCAGCGACCATAACCTGCCGCGATTCGAGGGCAGCTGGGGTGAAGCCGGGGCTCGCCTGGCGGAGCACGACATGGGATGGCCCGCCGGGTACTACTTGTGGTGCTGGGAAAATCCTCACCCGGAACGACCGGTGGAACGGATCGAGCTCATCCCGCGCGGCACGCGGTTCATCGTCGCCGGCATCACGACCAGCGACGTTGATGAGCACCCGTTCGTCCGCGCGCCGGCGCGTCCGGTGCGGCTCGTGGCGAAAGACGGGCGGAACGGCGTCCTCGATGTCGACGTGGACCGGGGCGTCGCGACCTATCCGCAGGCACTGCCCGGCGAGGACGACCGGGCCGGCTGGGGAGCGACCGAGGGAACGTCCGCGTATACATCGATCGCGGCGCTCCCGTCGGCCACCGTCGCGGTCCGGCGAGGCAACGACGAGCTCGGCCGGGTGCGCTGGGGCGAATTGCAACGTGACGGGCGGGCAGATGCCGGCCGGGTCTCGCTTGAACTGGTGGAGGACGGCCGCAACTGGGTGCATGTCACCGTGGTCGACGACGCGACCGGGCAGCCAGTTCCGTGCCGGGTGCATTTCCGTTCGCCAGCAGGAATTCCCTACCAGCCGCACGGTCACCACAATCACGTCACGCAAAATCTCGGCAGCTGGCATTACGACGTTGGCGGCGACACCCGGCTTGGCCAGCGCAGCTACGCATATATCGACGGCACCTGCCAGGGATGGCTGCCACGAGGCGACGTCGTCGTGGACGTCGCGCGCGGATTCGAATACGAGCCGCTCCGGCAGACCGTGCGGATCGAGCCCGGTCAGCGGGCCCTGGCGTTGCGGATCAGGCGCGTCGCTGACATGGCCTCGGAAGGATGGTGGTCCGGCGATTCGCACGTGCACTTCCTGTCGGCCCCAGGCGCTCAGCTCGAGCAACGGGGCGAGGACCTGCGTGTCGTCAATTTGCTGCAGACGCAGTGGGGCGCGCTGTTCACCAACACCGAGGATTTTTCCGGCCAGCCCAGCGTCGTCGAGGGCGGCGGCTACGTAACGTATGTCGGCCAGGAAAACCGCCAGCACATGCTCGGACACATGCTGCTGTGGGGCCTGAAAGAGCCGGTCATGCCGTGGTGTAGCGACGGTCCCGACGAGGCTGAGCTCGGCGGCGCACTGGACGCGACGCTGAGCGACTGGGCCGACCGGACGCACGCCCAGGGTGGCACCGTCGTAGCCGCGCACTTCCCGCATCCGAATGGCGAGCCCGCCGTTCTCGTCGCGACCGGGCGGGCCGACGCCGTCGAGATGCTGACCCATTCCGACGATGCGATGCTCGAATATTACCGATACCTGAACTGCGGCTACCGGCTGCCGCTGGTCGGTGGCACGGACAAAATGTCAAGCGCCGTGCCGGTTGGTCTCTACCGCACGTACGCGCAGCTGGACGAGGAGTTCAGCTATGAGGCCTGGTGCCGGGCGGTGCGGCTGGGTCGTACGTTCCTTTCCGGCGGGCCGCTGGTGATGCTATCGGTCAACGGCTGCGAGCCTGGCGATACCGTCGAGCTCTCCGGGCCGGGCACAGTCAGTATTCGTGCCGAGGTGCGCAGCATTTTCCCGCTCGGTTCGCTCGAGGTTGTGCGTAACGGCGAGGTCGTTGCGAGAGCAGAAGCCAACGGTGGACGGCAGGCCGAGATCAGCCAGGAACTGCGAATCGACGGGAACTCGTGGCTAGCCTGCAGAGCGTTCGGTGTCGATCACCACCTCGATGAATGGGGCCGCCAGGTTTTCGCGCACACCTCGCCGGTCTATGTCGCGTGCGGCGGCGACTGGGCGATGACAGACCCCGAAGGCCTTCGCTATATCCGGACGCTCGTCGAGGGCGCGCGCGAGTATGTACGGCACACTGCGGTCCGAAGATCCGACCAGTTCACGACGCACCATCACGGCCAGGCCAACCACCTAGCCTGGCTGGAGCGGCCGTTCGCCCAGGCCCTTCGCGCGCTGGAAGAGCGCGGCTGTGAGTGAGCCTCCCTCGCGGCGGGTCGCTCGGCTCGGCGTACTGGAGCTGGTTGTTGGCTGAGATCCTGTTGTTGTCCAATTCAACAGCGCCCGGGTGTTCCTTTCTTGAGCATGCGCTCGGAGTGATCGCCGAGGCGCTGCACGGGCGTGACCGTCTGCTGTTTATCGGGCTGGCTTCCGGCGAGCCGGACCGCTACACCCAGATGATGCGCGATGGCCTGGCTCCGATCGGCATCCGCGTTGACCATGCAGACGCTGCTCGCGGTCTCCGCGATGCGATAGCCGAAGCTGACGCGGTCTTCGTCGGCGGCGGTAACAGCTTCCGGCTGCTGAAGCGCCTCCGCGCGCTCGGCGTACTGGACGAGCTTCGCGCCCGAGTGCTGGCCGGCGTCCCCTACCTGGGGGCCAGCGCCGGCGCGAACCTGGCCTGCCCGACCATCCGCACCACCAACGACATGCCGATCGTCGAACCCGGCTCGCTCCGGGCGCTGGGACTGATCCCATTCCAGATCAACGCCCACTATCCGGATGCGGAGCCAGCTGACGCGCCGGGTATCGAGACCCGACAACGGCGAATCGTCGAGTTCCTGGCAGAGAACGACGTCCCCGTGCTCGGCATGCCCGAGGGCACCTGGCTGCGGCTGTCCGCCACGGTGGCTACCACCGGCGGGGTGACCGATTGCGCGCTCTTTCGCCGGGGCGCCGACCGGCAACAGTTGCCCGCCGGATCAGACGTCTCCCCGCTCCTCGGCCTGCGCGTCAGGTTCGACGCCAGCGAACCACCAGTCCCTGACGGCGCACCACGGCGCTTTGGTCGTGCTTAGGCCCGGCCCTGGCGCCGACGCTGGAGGGCATGCAAGTAACGGCGGCATTACCTAGCAATGACACGTGCCGCGTGCCGGCGAATCCTGACCGCCAAGGCGAGGCCGGCGGGGCAGGATGTGCGGCGTGGAACTCTGTAGCGTCCTCAGGTGATCGTCAGTGGCGAGGAGAACCGCTGATAGCGAAGCTAGCGAGCTCGAGCTAGAGCCGGATACGCCCCATCGCGAAGTTGCGCCTGACCTCCGTGCTCGCCTCGCCGAACTGCCCAGCTCGCATCCATCGGCAGTCGGCTATGGCAGGGACGAGCCTTCGGTGCGGCGACTGGGTTCATCCCCGGAGCGAGACAACGCGGCGGCGCTCGCGAACGAGGTTAACGGCGGCGAGAGGCCACGCGGCGATTCGCGCGGGGTCGGCGCCCCTGCTGATTACACCTGCGCCAGCGATGTCAGGGTTGCCGCGGACCGGCGCACGCACATCCTGGATGGCGACCAGACTGGCGGTGGTCACCGGCACGGCACTGGCGAGCCAGGTAAAACGGAGTTCCCCGCAGAATGGGCCGATGACCACATCATTGATGCCGTGCTCGCAGTCGCGCGCGAGCCCGGTCAGCCACCAGAGCGGCAAGACTGGAATGATCGCTGGCAGGTCAGCGGCAAGCATGATGGCGTGGAGATCGTCGCCATCGTCGAGTCCGACGGCTCCATCTGGACTGCATGGCCGCGTGAAGGCTCTCCCGGCGTCGTGAAGAACCCAATTGAGGGGACCTGATGGAGGCACATGAGATCGCCCGGAGGGCAAGCGCGCTTCCCGGTCAGTTCGAGAGTCGGCTGCCGGACCGCGCCCTGGCGCGGCTCGCGCTGATGGCGGAAGGAGGCGAGTACGGCGAACTCGCCATCGAACTCGCGGCAACACTCGCCAAGACGAGGGCCACGGTCACCGTCGCGGAGCAACGGGACCTGCGAGCGCTGCTAGAGGCCACGGGCATGCCGACCCAGCCGGCTGAGCAACTGGCCGTAAACGGCTGACGCCCTATGCGAGGCCAAGACACTCGAAATCATGCCTGGCACGCTCGAGCACATGGAGGCGACGGGCCCGCTGGAGGGTCGAAGTAGACATAACGGCGCGGCCGGGAGTGACGTCGGCGTTGACAGTGCGTCGGTGCGGAGGCGAGAGTCAGGCAAGGTTCCTGCGCGAGGAGCGTTCAGCGCCGCGAAAATCCGGCGCTGCATCCGTGAGACCGGAGGTCTCATGGACAGTGCTGCTAGATCTGAACGGAGGGCGGGTGCGAGCTGGCTGCTGGACGTCGCCGGCCGACGGTGATCGGCGCAACGGTACGGGGGATTTGACCAGATGCGACTTCTGCTGATCGGCGCACCAGGCGCAGGCAAGGGAACGCAGGCCGAGCGACTCGCCGCGCGATTCGGCATCGCGCACATATCTAGCGGCGACCTGCTGCGCCAGCACGTCCGGGACCAGACGCCCCTCGGCCGCACAGTTAAGTCCTACCTCGACCGCGGTGACCTAGTCCCGGACGGCCTGGTCATGACCATGCTGCGTGCGCCTGTACTGGCAGCGACCCGCGGCTACGTGCTTGACGGCTTCCCGCGGACCATCGAGCAAGCGCAGGCATCGTATGCGGTGGTCCGGACTCTCGGCGCCGAGGTTCAGGCCGCGATCCACCTGGACGTTCCCCGCGAAGAACTGATCCGCCGGCTCACTGCCCGCGGCCGAGGGGCAGAGGACGCCGAGGCCGTCATTGAGCATCGCCTGGATGTCTACCAGGCACAAACTGTGCCGCTGCTCCGTTACTACGCCGGACGTGAATGGATGTTCACCGTCGATGGCGCCCGGCAGCCAGATGCCGTCCACGAGGACATCGCGCGGCGCATCCAGAGGCTGGCCGCCTTCATCGCCGGACCGACCTGACGAAGCGCGGCCCGCGTGGCGGCAAAGCGCACTACGGCAGAGAGTAGCTGCCGCCCAGCCGTCAGCCGACGCCGATCGCCGCTGTTGCGTCTCTCAGCGGCTCAGCGGTCGCCAGCAAGCCAAGTGCGTCCTCGTGTCCCGGCTGGGCAATCTTCCATGAGCTCTTATCGGCGCGCCTGAGCCTGGGCACGTACCGCCATCCGATCCACGCTAGCGCCCCGCCGGGAATGGGCGTCAGGTACGTGAGAGCCCGGTACAGCAGGACAGCCGCTGTCACCTGGCCAGCGATCTTGTGGTCGGCGCCGGCGGCCAGGATGCCGACGAGGCCGAGCTCGGTAATGCCAACGCCGCCCGGTGTGACTGGCAGCACGGTGAGCAGACGGACGAACGCGAACGCCGCCAGCGTGGTCTGCCAGGGGACCTGGGATTGAGACAGGCCCACCCCGCGCACGCTCGCCAGCAGGACTAGCCACAGTGTGACGGAGCCGAAGGCCGTGGCGGCGGTGATTCGCCAGCCCCGCGCGGCGAGGAGCCCGGAGGCCCGCTCACGGAATCCTTGCAGCGCCCCACAGGGCGACGGCGCCTGCCTGCGCGCGAGCCTGCAGGCGAGAGCGAGTGCGGGCCGGAGCGCTGCATCGGCGCGGAGCGCGAATTCCTCGCTCCGCAGCAGAAGGCCAAAGCCAGCGGCCACGACCACGAGTACGACCAGGCCCGCTACAGCGCCGGCGAGCAGGCCAGCTTGCGGCCTGCTCACTGTGATCATGAGCAGCACGGCGATGACCGGCAGGCCCAGCCGCGCGAAGACATTCCAGATACCCGAGAGCAAGGTGTAGAGCACATATTCGGCTCCGCTAACGCCCCAGCCCGACAGCATCGTCCAGCTGACGCCCATGGCGAGAGCCCCGCCTGCTGGAAGCGTGTTTGCCACCGCGGTAGAGCCAAGATTGACCATCGCAGCTTCGCGCAGCCGTATCGACGGCAGGATCGAGCAGATGACGAGCCAGCCCCCGGGCAGGCTCGCCGCGGCCGCGATGACGACCAGGAGTACCTGCGGCCACGTCATCAACTGGACACTGGCCCAGACGCTGCGGTAGGACGCGACATGCGGCAGCGCGAAGCCGAAGATGCCGGCGACCAGGGCAGCGGACGCCGCGGTGCTGGCTATCTTCCGCCAGCGCCCGAACCGGCGACTGCCGGCCGCTCGCTGACTCGGCTGCGAAACGCCGCTGCCGTGGCCGGGCAGCCGGACTGATGTCCGGCCGGCTGGTATCCCATCGACAACGACGGCGATGGGCAACGTCTCCCAGCGCTTCACGCGCGGGCGCCCGGTCATGAGGAGGGCGAAAATATACGTCCGGCGGGTCGACCCTGGCCTGCTCGCAGCGTCGTCCCGTTCCGATCTGCGAACCACAATGCCCAGGTGGCAGCGGTGCGGGTGGAGTCAACAGCGCTCATCAGTGGCCTCGCGATCTGGGAGATGCAGCAAGGCGGATCTGAAACAGGCGCGTGGTCTGGGCCAGGTCCCGAACTCGTTCAGGCTGCCTAAGTGAATGAAGTGGGCACAGCATACGCACTGCGGCCTGGTGTACGAGCCCAGCCGGCGCTGCCGCCCGTCTCATGGCCCGGCATTGAACGTACGAGCGCGATCAGTTTGAGCGCCATCCGCGGCGCTATCGCCCGCCAGCAGGGCTAGGACGTCGCCGATGGCCGGTTCCTGGCTCGCGGGTTCGGGGAGCGGCAAGTGCGCCTGGATCTGGTAGCTGTTGCGGCGGCCGTGCTTGTGCTTAACGACGTACCCGGCTGCGGTCAGGTCGGCGACGATTCCATGGGCGCTGCGCTCGGTGATGCCCAGGCTGGTCGCGGCGTCGCGCAGCCGGACACCAGGGTCGCGTGCGATGCACAGCAGCATCCTGGCGTGGTTGGTCAGGAAGTTCCAGCTCTCCACACTTAGAAACCTACCACAGCATTCTAGAAACTCATTGCGCGTTTCTGAATTCGTGCGTACGCTGAGAGCAGAGCCGGACAATCAGCAGCCGACGGCCGCAGCGAGCCCGGGTCATTCAGTGAGACGCCAGGCCGGGAGCGGCCCGCTCTCACTCGCGAAGGAAACACCGCCATGACCGAGCAGCCAGCCCCCCAGGCAGCAGCTACCACCACCCTGCCGCCGCAGTCAGCCAACGGCACATCGCCCCAGATGCCAGCCGCGCCCAGCCCGCCTAGCGCCGCGCGAATGCACACCCGGATCAGCGGCATGCGCACCAGCCTCATCGCCGCCGTCGCCGGCCTCATCGTGGTCATGATCTTCATCATCCAGAACGCGCGCGCCGTCAACATCAGCTTCCTTGGCGCGCACCTGCGCCTGTCGCTGGCCGTCGCGCTGTTCCTCGCCGCCATTGCCGGCGCCCTGATCATGGCCGCTGCCGGAACCGCCCGGATCACTCAGCTGCGGCGGATCATGCGCCGTGACCGGCGCAAGCCGCAGGCCAGCTGACACAGCGACGAGAAGACCCGGCTACCGGCCGGGAACGCGGGCGTTTGAGCAGGCAACCCGGCTCCGGCCGCGCCCATGTCAGGACGGCACCGCTACCAACAAGTCCGCTTTCCCGCACGTCACTGACTAAGGAGTCGGTCATGAGCATCATCGCTTGGATCGTTCTCGGCCTCGGCGCAGGCCTGCTTGCCAACATGCTGATCCCGGGCTCAAGACAGCAGGGCCTCATCATCACCTGCCTCATCGGCATCGCCGGAGCGCTACTCGGCGGCTGGGCCGCTACCAAGATCTTCCACATCCACACCTTGCAGGGCTTCTTCAACGCCTCCACCTGGCTCACCGCCATCGCGGGCGCGGCCATCCTGCTGCTTGCCTACCACTTGGTTACCCAGCGGTCCGGCCGATCTCGGTCCGGCGGATCCAGGTCCCGGTCCGGCCGCCGTTACGCGCGCCGCTGACTCAGCGGGCCCCTGGCCGGACAGCCTTCATGGCTCCCGGCCGGGGCAGGCAGGCACGCGACCTGTGTCACATCATGCGTCCTGGCTTGTGCAAGGAACCGCGGACAGGACTCTGCACCTGACCAACTTCGAGACAGTAAATCTCACACCCCGCCGTGGCGGGCATAGGCCTCGGAGGCCGTAATGCGTATCGGAACGATAATCCTCATGGTGTGGCTGATCATCGGCGCTATCGCGGGTGGACAGCGCCATTACTACAACGGGTCCAACGCAAGCTGCGCCAAAACAGGCACCATCGCGGCCACTGTTCTTGCCGGTCCCCTGAATTACATCGGCGTGAACCCGAAGATCTCCTGCCCGACACCAAAGCCCAGCGCCTAAGCGCCCGCGATGACCAAATACCCTGCCCCCGGCATGGCAATGGCCGGTATTCAGGACACGAAGCTGACTCTGGCCAGCGCCGCGTATCAGAGCCTGCCCGACGCGCCGCGGCTGAGCCTGGACCCGGCCGGCGCGAAGCGCACCGGCATTAACGGCGGATGGTGGCCGCGCAGCTCAGACGCCGGCGCCGAGCTTCCCGGGCTTGTCGCCGAGCTGAACGAGCGGGCGGGCCGGATTAGCCGGGTGGCGCTCCAGGTGGGCGCCTTCGCCAATATTCCTCATCAGGTCACTGTCGGCGGGCGCAAAATACACGTGGCGTGGTTCAGGTACATGAACGCGCACTCGGTCATTCTGACGATGGCTAGCCGTGACGACCTCGTCCTGCTGGTGGTCCCGCCTGGGACTAACCCAGCCGCGGCAGCGGAGGCGCTCCGGCTGGCGGCGTCCAGCTGGCGGGCCGGCCCGCCAGAGGCCATCCTCACGGCGGCCGGCATCCCCACCGATGGCAACAACGGAATGCTTTCTGGGAACGGGGCCGACTAACACCACGCCGCCAGTCAAACGCAGTGAACTCGCTTCGACTCCGTGTCCCGGCGTCGAACGCTCTGCTCACGCTGCTGGGCTCCTACTAGTTGTCGATCGCCGAGGTCGCAGACACTGAATATGCCCGGACCGCCGCTATCGTGCGCAGCCGATAGCAAGCGGCCCCGGGCCTTAGCGTTCGCTGCTGTCGACGAGGTCGAGAATGCGGCTCTTAGGCGCGCCAGCCAGGCCGGGCGAAGATGCCGGTGATGACCAGACGTGCTGTGCCAGGAACGCCGCGAACGTCTCCGCTGCGCCCACCGTATCGAACTCCAGGTCAAGCATCAGATACAGCGGGTCGTCGACTGGCAGGCGGATGGCGCAGCTGCGGACTCCTGCCGTAGCTCGGGCTTCCGCGAATCCGCTGAATGCCTTCTTCCAGAGCTGATAATCGGTGATCGCGTGCTCGATCCGGAGTGTGGTCATTGGATCTCTCCATCAGGTTGCCTTAAATGCTGTCGAGATCGACGCTAGGGATCTCTGTCGGGACGCGGTATCCCGACTATCTGGGGGTTGGTCTACCGCCGCGGGATGCTCGACAGCGGCCGGGCATGTGCAGGGCATACGCTCACGCCGTGGCCGGTAACTGGTCGCGGGCGCGTGCCCGCGCGCGCATCGAGGCCATCTGCGCCGAGTTTCACGACGACAGGAGCCTGCGCCTGCAAGTACTTAAGGTGCTCGGCGAGGTCATCAACTTCGACGCGTACGTCTGGCTGCTGACTGATCCCGTCACGGCCGTCGGCGTCGCGCCGCTGGCCGAAGTTCCCTGCCTGCCCGAACTCCCGGCCCTGATCCGGGCGAAGTACGCTACGACGGTCAATCGGTGGACAGCCCTGCGACTGCAGAGCTCACCTGTCGGCACCCTGAGCGACGCCGTCGGTGGAGACCTGAGTCGGAGCCTGATGTGGCGCGCCGTACCGAGCAGATACGGAATCGGCGACGTGGCGTCGGCGGTCTTCGCAGACCAGTTCGGCTGCTGGGGCTTCCTGGATCTGTGGCGTAACGACACCAGCGATCCGTTTAGCGCCGCTGATGCTGACTTCATCGCCGCGGTCGCGACGCCACTGGCCACCGCGTTGCGTCAGTGCCAGGCCAGAACATTCGTAGATCCGGCGACTCCGCACCGGCCCGACCTCGGACCGGTCGTCCTGATGCTCGACGACGACCTGCAGATCGCTAGCCGCACGGCGGCCTCGGGCGCGTGGCTGGACGCGTTGCTTCCGCCCGTGCCTGACCAAAAGGCCATCCCGGCGAGTGTCTACAACGTCGCCGCCCAGCTTCTGTCTGCTGAAAGAGGCGTCGACGCTCATCCTGCCTTTACCCGTACCCATCTGGCTGACGGTTTCTGGCTTGCTCTGCGTGCAGCCAGGCTCTCGTCTGATCAGCCTGTCGCGGACCGGGCACCAACGATCGTGGTCACGATCGAGGAGGCCTCCGCCTCGGAGCGCCTCGAGATCTTCGGCCGCGCATTCGGCCTCAGCGTCCGCGAATACGAGCTGCTTGGCCTGCTTGCCACCGGCTGCGATACCCGAATGATGGCACGGCAGATGTCGCTGTCCGAGCACACGATCCAGGACCATCTGAAGTCGATCTTTGCCAAGACCGGCGCCCACGATCGCGTAAGGGTCCTGTCGCGCGCCCTCGGCACCAGACGTTAGACCATCAGCTGACCGCGAACGCGGCAGCGCATGTATCGCGGCTGCCTGGGTAGCTGCAAGCACGCGGGCGTCGCCACCCCGGCGTCGCAAACCCTCGCCCGCGCAGGGAGCGATCGTTGTGTCTGCCTCAGCCGACCGTCACGTCGCCGACTTAGGGAGCATGGTGCGCGGGCTGACCCGCGGTGAGCGATGGCGCAAAGCGCGGCAGGCTCGGGCTTGCCGCGGCGCGCGCGCCCGCACCTACCTTGGTGCCTTTCTGAAAGCCGCCGAACAGCAACGCCAGAATGATCAGGATGACGATCAGGCCGATGACCCACAGCAGACAGCCTGTGAGCCTGCTGCGCTGCCGGCCTGGGCCGCGGCGCCAGGTAGTGCCCTTCAAGCTTCGAGGCAAGGTGTCCTCCCAGCCTTGGCTCTTTCAGCCATAGTCATTGTCTCCGATATCGACGCAGGTGGCTGGTGATGGCGCGGATCTTCGGCGGAAGCCCGCTCGGACGGCTGGCTGCGGTCGTCGCCGCGGTCGCCGCGGTAGTCGTGCTGCTGATCGCACTGGCTGCGGTGCATTTGCTGCCGCAGCTGCGCAACCCATTCGTCACGACGACGACGCAACGCACTAGCCCGGTGCTGCTCAAATCGATCACAGCTCTGAGCCGCTACGAAGCGGCCAGCGGCACGTTCCAGGTCGTCGTGGAGCTGGCCAGCCACACGGCTTTCCTGCCCTCGTTCATCGCCGGCAGCGACACCCTGTTCATCGGCCAGGGCAGCGAGATCGCCTACGTAAACTTCGCCGGGCTGACTGGCAAGGCGATCCGCGTGTCGGCAAAAGGCACCGCCGTGACGGTCAGTCTGCCAGCGGCTCAACTGGAGCCGGCCGTGCTGAACGTGAACCAGTCGTATGTCTACGCGCAGCAGCAGGGGCTGCTGAACCGGGTCGGCAACTTCTTCTCCGGCAACCCGAACAGCCAGCAAGCGGTGTACATCCTGGCCCAGAAGAAGATCGAGCAGGCGGCAAAGGTTAGCTCGCTCTTGCCCGACGCGCAGCGGAACACCCGGCTCATGCTCGAGGGCATGCTGCACGCGCTGGGCTTTCACCAGATAACGGTGACGTTCGGCGGGTGACACGGCACGCGGCCCGATCAGGTCCTGCGAGCGACGTCGCTATCGCGACGGCTGACTTCCTGGCCGATCGGATGTGGCATGTCAGCCAGGCGGGCGACCGCGCCGCTTGCGTCAGCGCCCGCCGGCGCGGATGCCGGCTGCGGTCTCTCCGGCAGCCACGTTCCCGCCTGCCGTGTTGCGGGCAGCCGGGCGGCCGACGTTTCCGGCGCGGCATCATCGCGTGCCTCGGCTGGGCCAGGCTCCGCAGGCTTAGCCGGTTCGGTCGCCGACACCGCCCGCTGATAGGCGTCCCGCACCTTGGCCACCTCGCCCTGCGGATCATGCAGCCAGTTCGTGGACCATAGCCGGTGGTAATGCCAGCCCAGCCGCTGCAGGTGCTCCCCGCGCAGCCGGTCCCGGTCCCGGACGCTGCCGGATTCGCGGTAGGACTCGCCATCGGCCTCGATGGCGAGCACCATGCGGCCAGCATCCTCGGGGTGGGTGGCGGCGAAGTCGACCCGGTAGCCGCCGACGCCGTACTGCGGCACCACCGCAATCCCGCACGCGGCCAGCCGCTCCTTGACGTCGGCCTCGAAGGGATTGAGCTCCGCCGCCCCGGACGCCTCCGGCGCCGTCCCGCCGGAGCTCGCGTACTCGAGGTAGTCGGCCAGCAGCCTGGCCCCGGCCTTGGTCACCCGCTCGGGGTCAACGTCGTAGCCGGAGAATGAGCTGACCAGCGTCAGCCGGTGCTTGGCCCGGGTCGCGGCGACATTGAGCCTGCGCTCACCGCCGTCACGAAGCAGCGGACCCCACTGGTAGCGCATCCGGCCGTCCGGGTGCTTCCCGTAGCCGATGGACAAGATGATCGCGTCACGCTCGTCACCCTGAACGCGCTCGAGGTTCTTGACAAAGAACGGCTCAGCGGCGTCCTCGGCAAAGAAGGCCTCAAGCCTGGTGCCTTCGGAGTCAGGGAGTGTGGCGAGCGCTGAGCGCAGCGCCGTGTCGATCCGCTCCGCGTGCCGGATCCCGAGGGCGATCACGCCGAGCGACTCCTCCGGGCGGCCGCGAGCGTGCTCCAGGATCAGCTCGATGACCTTCGTCACCTCGGCGTTGACCGACACCTCCTGGCCGGGCTCTGGTCCTTGCGCGACGACAACATGGCGCAGGCAGTCCTGCCGGAACACACCAGGGAACGTGGTCAGCGCGCCACCGTAGATGCGGCTGTTAGAGAAGGCCACCAGCCGCTCGTCCCGGCTGCGGTAATGCCAGGCAAGCGGCGCAGTCGGCAGCAGCGGGCGCAGCGCGTCGAGCACCGACTCAAAGCCGGCCCCGAACGAGACTAGGCTCTCGTCGTCCTCTGCGGCGTCATCATCCGGCTCGCCAACCTGACGGAAGAAGTTGGTCGGCGGCAGCTGCCGGTCATCGCCCGCGACGACGATCTGATGGCCGCGCATGACGGCCGGGATAGCATCGGCCGGCACGATCTGGCTGGCCTCGTCGAAGATGACGACATCGAACAGCGCGGTGGGCGGCAGCACCTGGCTGACCATCAGCGGGGACATCGCCCAGCACGGCTTCAGCGCGAACAGAACGTCGCTGGCCTGGTCCAGCAGTCGGCGCAGCGGCAGGTGGCCGCGCCTCAGCGCGGCCTGCTTGCGGATGACCCTGGCCTGGAGCGGATGGCGATCGGTTGACTCGGCGAGCGCCTCCGCCCAGGCGCGCCGGACACGCGCCTGGTTGGCAGCAAGGTGCTGCACGTCCCGCACACGAAAGTCGCTCGCGATCTCATCCAGCGCGGCGCCGCGGTTCGCTCCGTACCGCGGGTCGCGGACTTTGATCAGGTCGAGGATCGAGGAGTGCCAGGCGTGATCGAACGCGGCCGCTGCTGTTTCTGGCGCTGCCTCGCGGCGGGCGAGGTAATCCAGCAGCGGCGCCAGGCCAACGTCATCGAACCTGGTCACGAGCTGATACAGCCGGGGCAGTTGCCAGGCAGTGTCCTGATCGGCCGCCAGGGCCTCGATCAGCGGCTCCGGTCTGTCCGGCAGCCGGATGAAAGCCTTCAGCGCGGCCAGTTGGTACTCACAGTCGGCGAAGAGGGCGTCCAGTTCGGCGATGGCCGACGGAAGCCGCGGCAGACCGTCGTCGGTTCGCAGATCCTGCCACTGACCCAGCTGCACGGCTGCGTCACCGAGGGCAGCAGCCAGCTGCTCACCGGCCGGATCCGCGCCGGCCAGCTGCACGGCGCCGGCCAATTGCGCGGCAGCCTGCTTGCGCAGCGCGCGGCGGTCGCGAAACCCGAACTCGCCGCTACCGCTGAGGGCAGCAGCGAGCCGGGCCGGATCCGCGCCGTATACCCCTCCGACTAGCACCCGAAGCGTGGCGCCGACAGCCGCGTACAGCCGCATGATGGACCTGGCGTCGGCGTAGTCGGCGGGCAACCGCAGACCGGTCTCCTCACTTGCCCTCGCTACCTGGCGGACTAGCATCGGCATGCTGTGGCCGATGAGCCGGACGACCAGGTCGCACGCCTGCCTGGCCTGCTCCGAAGTGCGGAGTGCGGCGCCGAACCACGGCGTGCTCTGCGGGCGCAAGGTAAGGCCACCCAGGTGAGCGAACTCCCGCAGCTCGTCGCGGATGCGGTCGGCCTGTTCCCCGCTGATACGCTCCGGCATGTCGAGCCGGATCGGAGTGCGCGCCTCCTCAGGCACTCCTAGCAACGCGGCCTGGATCTGGAACGGCGTCAGCCCCCATGGCTGGTGTACCTGATGGAGGGCGCTCACGTGCCGGTTGAGCCGCCGATGCCGGTCGGTTAGCCGCCGGTGCAGGTCGCTCACGCTCGGCTCCGCGATGTGCTGCGCCTCCTCCAGCGTCTCGCCCAGATCGCGAGCGATCCGCAGCCGGTCCCTGGTCCCGTCGTGGATGTCCAGCGCCATCTGACCGAGCCCGACGGTCTTCAGCCGGGACAGTACGGCGTCGATAGCCGCCCGTTTCTCCGCGACGAACAGAACCTTCCGGCCGCGGGCGACCAGCGCCGCGATGAGGTTGGCGATGGTCTGGCTCTTGCCGGTTCCCGGCGGTCCGTGGATCACCAGACTGCGCCCGGCCAGTACGGTGTCGATCGCGCTGCGCTGAGAAGAATCGGCATCCAGGACGGAGTAATCGTGTTCTGGCGAGTCCAGTACCGGCTCGGCTATATCACTGGTGCCGAGCAGTTCCTGCGCGTCGATATCGCCCGCGATCGCCGCGACCACGTCGCTGTCGGCGAGCAGGTCGCCGGCGGCCTGCAAGTCCCGGACCATCGGCAGCTTGGCGTAGGTAAAGCAACCGATGACTTGCCGCTCGCTGATCTCGAAGCCCGGCACCTCGGCGGCAACGGCCGCTCGCGTCAGCAGCTCATTGATCTCCTCCGGCAGCCCGTCCGCGACGTCCTCGGTCGCGGCTCCGAAGACGCTGGCGAGCTTGTAACGCAGGACAGGGTTGACCTCGCTCTCGTCGTCCAGCACGAGGTCGAAGTCGTCATGGCGGGCCCTCGTCGGCGTGATGGTAAGACCACGCAGCAGCACAGGCGCGGCCGGCTCAAGGAACAGCTCGTCCCAGCGCGCCAAGCCGGTGGCCAGGTACCCTGCGCGGATGCCGCGCTCCTCTAGCAGCTCCTTGGCCTTGCGGTAGATGGCCTGCACCCGGCGGATCGCGTCCGCTCGCGCGTCTACATCGTGGAACAGGCGAGTGAGCCGGACCGACCCGGTGCGCAGGAACCTCTCCAGCGCCGCCGGATCGGCCCCGGCCAGATCCAGCGTCCCGGCCCGGCGGTCCTTGTAATACAGCAGCGTGTTGCGGCCGCCGAGGTCGGTCAGCGTGGCGACCCACCGTGCCTGAGCGGCCTCGATCAGCTCGGCGCGGCGCCGGTCCTGGATGATCTCCGCATCCGAACCGCCCGCGCAGTCGGGGTCATCCCCGTTACTGCCCGCCTCGGGACAGACCGGAACGCCCTGTCCCGCCGCACTGCCCGCGTGCCCGCCCGCTCCGTCGGCCAACTCACTGGTCATGCGTCTCCTCCGCCAAGGATGCCGTCGGCACGGACACCCTCGCCCCTAGATTGCCCCGTTTCCACAAACCATTCGCGAGGACCAATAGTTCCTCGGTGCAATTACCGCGCGCCGGCGGTGCGGCCCATGGTGGTGGTGACGGTCATCCCGGCGATCGTTGTGCGGCTACGACGCGGCGGAGCTGGCGTCGCCCTAGCTCGTGTGCCTGGGTGTCGGGGGTCGTCGGGTCGCCTGGCAGTGCGAAGGTCAGGAAAGACAGACCGAACGCAGCGGCCCAGGCTCGCGCTCTGTGCCACAGGGCCGGAGACACCGGCCGGTAACAAGACCAGAAATCGCCGTGAGCATCCAGGTCGAACAGCCACCACAATGCGGCAAGGTCCGCGGCTGCGTCGCCGGCGGTCACGTCACCCCAGTCCAGTACTGCACAGAGGCGTCCCTGGTTCACCAGCACGTTACGTGGATGAAGGTCACCGTGGATCCAGACTCGCTCGGTCGCGGTCGCTGCCAGGAGCCCAGCGTTGAATAGTCCCACTGCTTCGGCAATGAGAGCCTCGTCCCTGCTCGTCAGTGCCTGCTCAGCCCACGTCGTCACAGCTGCCTGACGCGACGCAAGGGGACCGCCGCGGGCCGGGTTAGGCGCAACTTCGTCGGGCGCCGGCACATGCAGGGCTGCCAGAAAAGCGCCTAGCGCTCGCGCTTCTCGCGGCTGCGGCGGCGCCAGAGCAGCAACGTCGCCCTCGAACCACGGAACGACGCTCCAGGGCCATGGGAACTGGGCACTTGGCAGGCCGACGATCACCGGTGCTGGGACCGGCAGCGGGAGTCCAGGCGCCAGCACCGGAAGCCAGCGCTGCTCATGCCGGTGAAGATCGACCGCGACGGCACGTCGAGTGATCCGGATCGCCAGCACATCGCCGAGCCGCCACACGGCGTTGTCCCATCCGTCTCGCACCTTCACCGCTCGCAGGCCGGCCAGGTGGGGTGCCTGTTCTTTGAGAAGGCGGGCTATCAGTGCCTCGTCGATGTCGGTCCTCGAGGCGCTCCGTCCGGCCATGTCCACATCGTCCCATGACGCCACCAAGACGGCATTACGTCGCTCGCTGTCTCGACGTCGGTGACGCGGGAACAATGCTTGGCATGAACTCCGTCGCTCTGTCGCATCACACGGGGGTGCACATCGCGGAAGTCGGATTCCTGCTCATCCTGTTCGCCGGGATCTGGCTCGCCGCAGCACAAATCCCCAGCCTCAAGCTTGCCGCCGCCCGAACCATCGTCGCGGGCGTCGCGCTCGCAGTCGCGGGGCTCCTTCTCATCATCGCCACGCACTGGGGTCACTTCGCCTAACCGTCGGCCGCCCGAAATGGCGTCGCGTGCCAATACTATGAATGGCTCGCTTTGATTGTGACGTGTCCAATCCACGTAGTCGTTAGTGCCACCGCAGCATTCAGCAGCCACGCATGAGGGTATTCGGCGCTCCGCCCGGGGCCTGTAGCGGCGCCGTGGCAGACCGGCTGAGGCACCGATTGACAAAATGTGCGTCACACCTGGGCATCGAGCCATGAAAGAGCTGCGTGAAACAGCCAGCCGACGGGAAAGGAGCGCGATTGGGGAGGAATTCGAAGCGAACACGACCGGGGGGACGCAATGCACCAGAAGCTCGACATCTTGGCCGAAAGAGGTTATGTCATCCTGCGTGACTGGCGAGGCCGCGCGGTAGAGCCGGCCGAGTGGGAGTCGCTCGAGTACATGGACTGGAAGAGCGGCGGCGATACGAACTTCGCTCCGCTGGCGTCGGCCACCGGCGAGATGGACTGCCGCGGATTCTGGGACCACGGCAAGGCTGACAAGAACGGCATCTGGACTTCCAACCGGCAGCTCGCCCCGAGCCTCGCCAGCTACGTGGAGCAGGTCGGCGGCAACTACGGCCGGGTGCGCGTCATTAAGCTCAACCCGAGCGACGAGGCGACCGCACTGCGCCAGCTGCATCGCGACGACAACAACCGGCTCAACCCAGATGGCGCAGGCTGGGTAATCCGATCCTGGCTCGAGCTGGACGACGCGGCGGGCAAGTCCGTGTTCATCCTCCGTGAGGACAAGGACGACCCGTCGACCGAGACCCGCATCAGACTGCACCCGGGAATGCAGCTGGTGATCGACACCGAGCGAATGTGGCATGTGGTCTGGCACCCGGGCGCACGGCCCCGTTACGCGCTGATCACGTCATGGGAGACCGACGCGGTGATCGACGCCTGGATCGGGCGCGAGCTGGCGCCCAGGCGCCGGGCGGTGCCGACCCGCAAGCTGGAGCCGACGGGCAAGCTGGCGGCCTCCCGCCGCTAGCCCGTGCCGGGCGCGGCCGGCCGGGCGCACGTATCCCGGGCGGCCGCGCCCGATGCATGCGGGGCTTCGCTAGGCCCTCGTTGCATGCACTTTCCAAAGTCATTAATAGACGCCCTGTTTACCCGCTGCTGACCACGGGAATGGCGGCTGACACGCGGAACGGGGTTCTTGAGAGCTGCATTTCTCGGCGCATCTTGAGAGCTGTTTTCCTAACCTGAGAGGAGTTCCCATCCATGGGACTGCCCGTCCCCCCTGGCGCCACCTCCCGCGCTGTCGGCTATAGCACGATTCCCTCGCCATTCTCAATGGATGACACGACCTTCCGCGACCTAGGCCATTGGCTCGTGGACACGCTGGGCGCCTATCTGGAAGAGCTTCCGCGAGAGCCGGTTTACCGTCCGTTGCCAGCAGAAGTGCGGCTGGCGCTGGAGACAATGGATATTCCCGCTGAGGGAATGGCTCCGGATGAAGTCATCGAAAGCTTTCTCCACCTGGTGCTGCCATACGGCCGGGGCCAGAATCATCCTTGTTTCGCCGCGTTCGTTGATCCCGCCGCGACCAAGCTCAGTATGCTCGCAGCATTTGCCTCGGCGGTTACTAACACAAGCGGGGCCGGCGGTAATTACGCCGCTATCTACGTCGAGCGCGCGGTCATCCGCTGGCTTATGGAGCTCATCGGTTTCCCGGCGGACGGCAGCGACGGGGTCCTCCTCGGCGGGGGATCGGATGCGAACCGCCATTGCCTTGAGGTCGCGCGGCACTGGGGCGCCCAGGTCAACGGCTGGGATATCCGGACCGACGGACTGCATGGGCATCCGCGGCTCACCATGTACATGTCGGCAGAGGGCCATTCGTGCCTGGAGAAGGCTGCTTTCACGCTCGGGCTCGGGGCTCCCCGCAAGGTGATGGTCGGGGACGATTTCCGCATGGACCTGGCCGGCCTGCGGGCGGCCGTCGCGGCTGACCGCCGGGCCGGGCACCTGCCCTTCCTGGTCGCGGCAAACGCCGGGAGCGTCAAGACCGGTGCCATCGATCCGCTTGGTGACCTCGCCGAGTTCTGCCGAGCAGAGGGCCTCTGGCTGCATGTGGACGGCGCCTATGGCGGCTTCGGCGTACTCGACCCCCGCCTCGCGCACTGGTACTCAGGGCTGGAGCGCGCGGACTCCGTCGCCCTCGACCCCCACAAGTGGCTCGCGGTGGCCATTGGTTGCAGTTGCGCCCTGGTTCGGCAAGGACCGCTGCTGCAGGAGACCTATAAGCTCATCCCCTCCTATCTCAGGCTCCCGCCGGGTCAGGGGTTCGCCGGCGAGGTCTGGTACTCGCATCGCAGCGCCGAGCAAACCAGAGATTCCGGCCGGGCTCTCAAGACCTTCTGGAACATCCAGCAAGCCGGGAAGGCCGGGCTGACGGATCACGTCCGGCGGCACATCGACCTGGCGCGTTACCTGGAGGAGGTCATCGAAGCCAGCCCCGACTTGGAGTTGCTGGCAGCCGGTCCGCTGACCGCGGTGTGCTTCCGCTACGTGCCAGCAATCCTGCGCGGGGACGACTCGGGCCTGGATCTACTAAACCAGGCGATCATGGAGGACCTCCAGGTCGGCGGGCAAGCGTTCCTGGCCGGCACGGACATCCACGGCCGTTTCGCCTTGCGGTCGTGTGCGCTCCACTACGCCCTGGACGAAGGGCACGTACAAGCCATCGTGGACGCTGTCCGGGATGCCGGGCACCGCCGGGTCGGGGCAGACGTGCCGCGGCAGGCCGGGGATGAGATGGCCGCGGCAGGCCGGGGATGAGATGACGGCGCCGATGTCAGGCTGCATTCGGATACAGGAGGACGCTAGGTGCGCACGATAGCCGGACGACCGCCGGCCATGTCCGGGGAAGGCAACGCGCCCGCACCCCCGTCATCGCAGGCACGCTTCGCGCTCGCGCTGGCGGCGGGCAAGGTGGCGGGTACCGCATCCAGGGTGCTGGGGGTCGGCGGCGGGACAAGCTTCCCCGGTGCTGCTGCCCGCTGGATCGATCCGCACGTCCTGCAGAAGGCCACGGCCGCGAGCGATGCCCGCAAGGTGATCGTCACCGGGAGCAACGGCAAGACGACGACCTGCCGCATGCTCGCTGTCCTGGCCCAGGCCAGCGGCCTGCGGGTCACCCAGAACCGGTCTGGCTCCAACCTGCTGCAAGGCGTGATCTCAGCTGCCGTGCAGGCGACAGACCTGCGGGGCCGGATGGACGCGCAGCTGCTTCTGCTAGAGGTCGATGAAGCAACTGCCCGGCTGGTGTCGCCGGAGGTGCGGCCGGACACGTTCCTCATCACGAACATCTTCCGCGATCAGCTGGACCGCTTCGGGGAGCTGTACTCGATGGCGAAAATGCTGGAGGGCGTCATTGAGGCGCTGCCCGCGTCCGCCACCGTGGTGCTCAACGGCGACGATCCGCTGGTGGCCAGCCTGGCCCCGGAGGCACCCGCCCGCCGCCTGTACTACGGCATCCGGACCAGTAGCGGCGAGGCCGGCGACAGCGTCAGTAGCCAGGTACCCGAGCATGCTGCGGACTCCATCCGCTGCGTGCGCTGCGAGCACCTGCTGAGTTATCGCGTCGTACACCTATCCCACCTTGGGGATTACCGGTGCGACGAGTGCGGGAACGCCCGGCCGGACCTGGACATCGCCGTCACCGCGATCCGGCCCTCGCCGGAAGCCGGCACCGAGATCATCGTCGAGACGCCAGCGGGGATCCTTCCGCTACAGGTGCCCCTGCCCGGCGTGCACAACGTTTACAACGCGGCCGCCGCGCTCGCCGGCGCGATGGCGCTCTCGCTTCCGGAGGCGCTGGAGCCAGCTAAGACGCGGCGCGCGTTGACGGGCCTGCGCCCGGCGTTCGGCCGCCTGGAGGAGATCCGCGCGGGCGAGCGACAGGTGGTGCTCGCCTTTGTCAAGAACCCCACGGCATACAACGCCATCCTCCGGGAGGTATTGCAGCGGCCCGGCCGCAAGCACGTCCTGGCGGCGCACAGCAACACCGCGGTCGACGGCGAAGACTTCGCGTGGCTCTGGGACGTAGACGTTGAGCAGCTTGTGCCGCAGCTTGCGAGCCTGGTCGTGAGCGGGACCAGGGCGGAGGAGGTCGCGCTGCGGTTCAAGTACGCCGGCGCTTCGCCTGCGGCCATGCAGGTGCTGCCCAATCGGGCGGCGGCCCTGGACATGGCGCTCACCGAGGCGCCGCCAGGCGAGTCGCTGTACATCTTCGCTGGCTATACCCCCATGCGTGAGCTCCGCGGCATCATGCAGCGGCGCGGGTGGGTGCCGCCTTCCTGGAAGGAGTGACCGTATGACATCAGTACCGGTAACGGTCCGCATCTGCCACCTGTACCCGAGCCTGTTCAGCGTGGCCGGTGACAGGGGAAACCTGTTCGCCCTCACGCAGCGCTGCGCCTGGCGGGGGATCGGCTGCAGCGTCACGGAGGCCGACGTCGGCGAGGTCCCTGACTTCACCCAGGCCGACCTGATCTTGATGCACGGCGGCCAGGATCGCGAGATGACCGCGGCGGCGCGCGACCTCGCGGCGAAGGCCGGCCCGCTCCGGGAGGCGATCGAGGCCGACGCCGTCGTCCTGGCCGTCTGCGCCGGCTACCAGCTCCTAGGCCAGCACTACGCCCCGCCGAGCGGACCGCCGATACAAGGACTGGGCGTGCTGGACGCGGTTACCGAGGGCGGTCCGACTCGCTTCATCGGGCACGTCGCGGTCGAGTGCGATCTGGGCGGCAGGCGGCGCCAGCTGCTGGGATTCGAGAACCACAGCGGGCGCACGTACCTGGGCAGCGGTGCAAAGCCGCTCGGGCGCGTGCTCGCCGGCGCTGGCAACAACGGCGAGGACGGCACCGAGGGCGCCAGATACCGGGAGGTCTACGCGACCTACCTGCACGGGCCGGCGCTGCCAAAGAATCCGTGGTTTGCCGACTACCTGCTCTCCCGCGCGCTGGCGCATCGGTACGAGGATTTCGGGCCGCTCGCCCCGCTTCCGGATCAAGTGGAAGCGCAGGCCCACGCTGCTGCGCTCCGGCTAGCCATGCAGCCGGCCAGGGGGTGGCGGGCGGCCACGGCCGCCGTGTCGCGGATCGGGCGGGAATTGACCGGCGCCAGCCACGGCTGACGGCATCCGCTCCCCCGGACGCTGCTCAGGCGTCGGGCGCCAGACTCGCAGCCTCGGCCAGGGCCGGGGCTTCATCGGTGAGCTTGCGGACGTCGCGCACGCAGAGCAGCGAAACAAGTGCCAGGATCCACAGTGCCCCGGTGAACAACAGGGCTGTTCGCACGGCGAGTACGGAGGCAAGTGGGCCGGCGACGGCAAGCCCGAGGGGGTAGGCGATGAGTGCGCCGAACCAGGTGTAGGAAGTGACTCGCGACAAGGCGTGCTCCGGGATCTGCCGCTGCATAGTCGAGTTGAAAAGGCTCAAGAAGACGATGATGCCGGTGCCGGCCACTGCGGCGATGGCCGCGATGGCGGGGACCGGGAGACCGGCAGCGAAAGCGAGCGGCGTGAAGCTGCCGAAGATGGCCACCGACACTCCCAGCCGCAGCGGATGGCGCGGCCGCAGCCGGGCCGCGAGCAGACCCCCCGCAACCGAGCCGACCCCGCCGATCGTCGCGACCGTTGCCCATGCCGCAGCACCCCCGAGGTAACGCTGGCTGGCCACCGGCCCGAGGACGCTGTAGGCCCCGACGAGGACATTGACGAGCGAGAACGCGAGCACCATCGGCCACAGCCAGCTATGGGAGCGGAATTCATCCCAGCCCTCGCGAAGATCGCTCAGGAAATGCTGTCTCGCAGGCCGTGAGACGTTGTCGAGTTGCATGGCGGCCAGCAGGGCGACACTGACGCCGAAGCTGGCCGCGTCGGCCAGGATTGCCCAGCCGGGGCTGGCCGTCACCACCAGTACGCCGGCCAGCGCGGGACCAGCGATGCCCGCGGCAGCACTGGCAACCTGCTGCAACTGGTTTGCCTGCTGCAGGTTCGCGGGGCTCACGACCGCCGGGACCAGCCCACTGGCCGCCGGAAGGAATGCGGCACCCGCCGCACCCTGCGCCACGGCGAGTACGCCGATGACCAGGACGGAAGGACGCCCAGTGAGCAGTAGAACTCCGAGGACGGCCTCGGCGGTCGCCCGGACCACATCGGAGGCGAGCATGACGGTGCGTCGCGATATCCGGTCCGCGATGACGCCGCCCGCGAGCAACAACGCGACTTGCGCAGCCGCCTCGGCGCCGAGTACGTAGCCGAGATCAGCGGCCGAGTGCGTGAGATCCAACAACGCGAACGCGAGAGCCACCGGCACTAGGGAATTACCCAGGCTCGACACCGACTGGCCAACGAAGAGCAGGAAGAAGTTTCGTTCCCGCAATGGGCCCATGATCTCCATTTTGCGGCAACTGTCCCTGATGTGCACAGGGTTTACCGCGCCGCCGAAGGGCTGCTATTGCCGGCCGAGTCCGAAGGCCTGCGCCACTGCGCCGATCCCCGCTGCGTCGGCGAAGGCGAAGCTGAAGATCACTTCGTCGGCGCCAGCCTCGATGTGGCCCGCGACCAGGGCGGGAATCTCATGCGGCTGGCCGACGGTGAACCCGGCGGTCTCGTCGGCAGATCCGGCCGCCGTGAGCATCTGGCGCACCTCGGCGGTGTTCTCCGCTGACGTAGTGAGGATCAGCGGTGTCATCCAGGTCACGGCGACGTCAGCCGGGTCACGGCCGACGTCGTCGCAATGGCGGCGGAGCACGCTGATCTTGCGGGCCAGCGTGGTGACGTCGCCGGTGACGTTGCACTTGTCCGCGTATCGGGCCACTAGTCGCAGGGTTCGCTTCTCGCCGCCGCCGCCGATCATGATCTGCGGCCCGCGGGCCTGCACCGGCCGCGGCACGTTCCGGGCGTGATCCAGCCGGTAGTGACTGCCGGTGAAGCTCACGTCATCGCCGGTGAACATCGCCCGGCATACCTGAACCGCCTCTTCCAGCATGTCCAGACGCACCCGGTCGGCCGGAAAGTCGACCCCAAGGCCCTGGTGCTCGACGTCGTACCAGGCGGCTCCAATCCCGAGGATGGCCCGGCCGCGCGAAATGATGTCCAGCGTAGTAACGATCTTGGCCAGGATGGCGGGGTTGCGGTAGGTCACGCCCGTGACGAGCGTGCCAAGCTGCACCCGCCGAGTGCGCGCGGCCAGCGCCCCCAGCAAGGTATAGGCCTCCAGCATCGGCTGGTCCGGACCGCCTAGCGGCGGCAGCTGGTAGAAGTGATCCATCACCCACACCGAGTCGAAGCCGGCTTCCTCTGCCGTGGTCGCCAGCGCAGCGACGTGATGGAACAAGTCGGCCGGGTCTATCCCCGAGAAGTTGGGCAGCTGCACGCCGAATTTCGTCATGCCTTCAGCGTAACGATTTCGGCGCATTAGCGATCCTCCGAAATGCACGCGTCACTATCTCGGTCGTGCGGCTTGACTCTTCCGTTGCGTCAGCTGGTTGAGTAACCGTCATGTACGGGATCGGCACGGTGGCACGCTTGGCGCAGGTGTCGGTGCGCACGTTGCGGCACTATGACGACATCGGCCTGCTCAGGCCTGCGCACGTCGATCCGCTCACCGGCTACCGGTACTACACGCCCGGCCAGGTGCTGCGACTGCACCGCATTCTCGTCCTGCGCGACCTGGGCGTGCCCCTGTCACAGATCCGCCAGCTGATCGACGACGACGTCACCGTCGACGAGCTGCGGGGAATCCTGCGCCTGCGCCAAGCCGAAGCGCGCGCCCGGCTCGCCGCCCAGACCGAACAGCTCACCAGGGTCGAGATCCGGCTCGCCCAACTAGAGGAGGGATCCATGGCCGATTATGACGTGATCGTCAAGCGGCTCGAGCCGCTGCGAGTGGTCGCGCTGAGCGAGAGCCTGTCTGGCGTCGAGGAGATCAGTGCCGCGTGCGGGCGCATGTACCCGCGGCTACACGCTGCGCTGGCTCAGCACCGCGTGGGCTTCGACGGGCTGTCCCTCGCCTTGTACGAGGACACCGGCGACGAAGGCGTGCCACTGCGGCTCACGACGGCGCTCCAGATCCCAGCCGGAGTAACTATCCAGGGCAACGGCCTCACAACTATCGATCTGCCGACCGTCGATCGAGCAGCGACGACGGTCGTACATGGAGCGCCGGACCGATTCCCCGACGCCTACCGCGCACTGCATGAGTGGATCGACCGGGCCGGCGAGCAGGCGACGTCGTTCGAGCGAGAGCTCTATATCGACTGTGACGGCCCCCGCGACACCTGGGTGACTGAGCTCCAGGCACTGCTGCCCGACCGCAACTCCGCCGAGGGTGGCACGGGCGCTAGACCCCGCCAGGCGTAGCGTGCTGTCTATTCACCCTGCGGTGTAGCCATGCCGAGATCCGCTGGAGGCGAGATGGCACAGCTTGACTCACACCAGCCGGATGACTCCGAGGAGCCGGACGACTCCGAGGAGCCCGCCGAGCAGTTCCACCGCGACCGGCGTGAGCACGGTGGCATAGGCCCCCACATCGATGACGATCGGCTTGCCCGGCTGACCGAGGAGGAACGGGTAGCTGCCGGGATCGACGATTACGACCCGGACGAGGTGCCGCCCGCGACCGATGCTCCGCAGCCGTGGGATGTCACGAGCACCGAGGAGTACCAGGAGGAGCGAGCCGAGATCCGCCGCGAGTTCGACCGGGACGAGCTGCAGATCGAAGGGGAGCGAGACTCTCTCCCGCCGACGCACTACGACGAGTAAGGCGCCGCTGTTGATCCGAAAGCTGCGGGCTTGTGCGTGACGTCATGAGCCAGGCCGCACCGTCGCTGGCAGCCGCGGTCCCTGGCCTGCTGCGTAGTGATCCTCGGGGCCCTGGCATCTCCCGAGTGCGAAGCCGGGATGGCTTCGGTTACCGCGACGCGTCGGGCGCGGAGGTAACGGACGCTGAGACGCTACTGCGCATCAGGCGGCTGGTTCTCCCCCCGGCGTGGGAGCACGTCTGGATCTCGCCCGATCCGCTCGGTCATATCCAGGCGACCGGCGTGGACAGCCGCGGCCGGACGCAGTACCGCTATCACCAGATATGGCGGGAGCAGCGCGACACTGAGAAGTTCGCTCACATGCTGCGGTTTGCCAGCGCCCTGCCAGCCTTGCGCACGGCCACGACGCAAGACCTGGCCCGTAGCGGCATGAACCGCGAGCGCGTCATTGCGGGCGCGGTCCGGCTGATCGACCTCGGCCTGTTCCGCATCGGCGGCGAGAGGTATGCCGAGCTGGATCATCATTACGGCGCAACGACGCTGGAGAAGCGGCATGTGACGGTCACGGCGGACGGATTGCTGTTCGACTACATCGCCAAGGAGGGCAGGCACCGGGCGATTACTGTGACCGACGATGTAGTTTTGCCGACCGTGCGGGAGCTGGTCCGCAGCAACAACGGCCTGGACACGCTGTTCTCCTGGGAAGACGCCGGGTCGTGGCACGTCCTGCACTCTCACGACGTGAGCAGCTATATCGCGACGCATGCTGGCGGCCACTTCACGGCGAAGGAATTCCGGACCTGGAATGCCACCGTCCTGATGGCGCTCGCGTTGGCGAACGCGGCACCGCCGCGGTCGGAGCGCAGCCGCAAGAGCCTGATCGCCGCCAGCATTCGCGAGGTGGCGGCCTGGCTGGGCGACACGCCCACGGTGGCCCGCAAGTCTTACATCGATCCCGGCCTGATCAGCCGTTATCAGTCCGAGGGCGAGCTGCCAGGTATCCCGGCGCTGCCGGCGGAGCTGCCCGCCCCGGCCAAAGCCGAGATCGCCGTCGCCGCGCTGCTGTCAGCGGGCCACTGACCGCGCGAGCAGGCGCAGACCTAGACCAAGTTCGGCGCGTTGTCCTCGGCAACCAGCACTGCCTGCACCCGGTCGAGACTCTGGCGACGACGCAACTCGATGCCCGCCTCCCCTTGCCTGGTCGGCGAGACCGATGCCCTGGTAGCGCACCAGTGCGCGAGCGTAGGAACCGATCGCCGGTCGCCGCTGTCGAGGGCTATCAGTAACGTCGCCGTCTGTTCTGGCTGGGCCGGCCAGCCGACCAGCAAGAAGACCAGGCCAGACTCATCTGGCTGCGGTACCACCGCACGCACGCGGAGCTCTGGCCAGTCCAACGCCGACGCGGGCTTCGGCACCGCCACCTTCGACGCGAGCTCGAGGGCGTCGACAGTCCCGATATGCAGCAGGTGCGTGGTCCAGGCGAGCCCGGCGACCGCACCCAGCAAGACCACCGCACCGAGGATGGCAACAGCTATCACATCACGACGTTAATCTCTGCCTCACGCCGTGTCGCAGGGGCGGTCAGGTGATGCGCGCCTTGGCGGGGTTGCGGCCCTTGGCCGGCTTGCGGGCCCTGGCAGGCTTGCGCGCCTTCGCGGCCTTGACCTCCCGCTGCTGGGTCGCTGGCCGCTTTCCGCGGCGGCCCCGGACCACCGCGTGCAGTTCGGCAACGCCCTGCTCGATGCCCCTGGCCAGCACGTCCAGGTCCGGAGTTGAGGCGTAGTCGCCAGTGACCCCGAAGGTGACCTGACCACAGTAGGTAAAGATGGCAACGCCGGTGCGCAGCGTCGTCGCGATGGGCACGTAGGGGATGATCTCGACCAGTCGGCGGCCGAGTGCGTAGAGCGGCTCCTGCGGTCCGGGGACATTCGTGGTGACCGTCACGATCTCGCGCTGCGGCACGCTGAAGACGAGCCGGACGAACAGCGACGCCAGAACAAACGGCGTGTACCGGCGCAAGGAGACAAATGCCTCGCCAGCCTCGGACTCGCTGCTCGACTTCAGCGTCGCCATCTGGGCGGTCATCGCCGCAAGGCGCTCCACCGGGTCAACGACCTCAACCGGAAGATTGGCCACCAGGGCAGACACCCGATTCTCGTAGATGCTCTCCTCCCCCGCAGCGCGGACCGAGACCGGAATCAGTGATCGCACCATGTCGGGCGCCGGCTCTTCGCCCCTGGCCAGTAGCAGAGCGCGGAACCCGCTCGTGATCACGGCGAGAAAGACGTCGTTGACCGTGCCGCCTAGCTCGTTCTTGATCGCCTTGACGTCGCGGAGCGATGCCCTGGCCCAGGTATGCCGGCGCTGGCGGCCGATTGGACCGGTCAGGGATGAACCGGCCGCGGGCGGCAGGGCCGTGGCGTACCGCGCCAGCCCCCGCGCTGTGCTGGCCGCCCGCCGGACAGCGAGCTCAGGGTTCACAAGCACCCGCTGGATGGCGCCGCTCTCGCGCAGGGGAAGCAACGCCCCGCTCAGGGCGGCGCTCACGGCCAGCTTGAGCCCTGACGGCTCCGGCGGCGCGGGCCTGTCCGGCACGACATGCAACGACGGCGGATCCGGTGCGGCATCGAAGATCACCCGGTAGAGGTCGGTGCCCGACACCCCGTCGACCACGGCATGGTGCACCTTGGAGATCAGCGCCCAGCGGCCTTGTTTGAGCCCCTCGACCAGCCAGTACTCCCACAACGGATAATCGCGGTCCAGCCGCTGCGTCATCACGTGCGCCATGAGCCGCCGAAGCTCCTGGTCCCCGCCGGGGGCCGGCAACGCCGTCTGCCTGACGTGGTAATGGACGTCAAAGTTCGGGTCATCAACCCAGACCGGCGGGCCCAGACCGAACGGCACCTTGCGAAGCTTCCTGCGATACAGGGGCACAAGCGGCAGTCGCCGGGCGATCGCGGCAACGAACTCCTCATACGAGGGCGCCGGGCCCTCGAAAACCGCGATCGACGCAATCGCAAACGAGGCGTTCCGGTCCTGGTCCTCGGCGTCGATAAAAGCGGCATCCAGCGATTTCAGCCGCTCCATGCCCGCCCCTCAATCGGCCAGCCCGTGATCCCGAAGGATTTTCGGTTCAGGGTGGTTCACATCTCGCGCACCGTGTCCTGCAGCGTGCGGTCGATGTTCTTCGGATCCACGTCAAGGTCTCTGGCGGTCTGCTTCACGGCCCTCGTAACGGCCTTGCTGATTGCCTCCTCGACCTTGCTTTCGCCGACCACGACGAGTCCGGCCTCGCCCGGGCTGATGTAGTCGCCGAGTTCCTTAGCGTCCGACCGGGACATCCCCTTTGCCAGGTGCCCGCTGACTCCGCCGATCACGCCGCCGACCGCGGCCGTGCCAAGCACCGCTGGCGGGAAGAGGACGCCGACGGCCGCACCGGCGGCGATTCCCCACCATGCACCGTGGCGGGTGGCTGTCTCGTCCTTGTTCTCGTGGATCTTGCCGGCTGCGTCCTTAGTGATGACAGCCGCATCGTAGGAACCGACGAGGCCAGCCTTGTGCGCGTCCTTCACAACCTGGTAGTCGTCCCGTGCCAGTTCCTCGTCTGGATACGTCGCTACGAGCACGAATGTACTGTCAGAACCGGACATTTCTGTCTCCCCCCGTACCGCTGGCGTGATAGCCAGCCGAGATCGTGGCCGTCAGCGGCCACCGCGTCGTCATCCAGGCTGTCAGCCAGCCTTCGGCTACGTCGTCACCCATGGCGGGCGAGACGACGTCGTCAGGATCGCCGCTGCTGGTGTCTGGAGATAGCCGTCAGGCGCGAGCGGGTAGGAACGCGGACAAGCAGGCGGGGGCACTAGATGACATCGACCATGCTGGCCGCGTCGGAGGCGACGGGGACCGCTACGTTCACGACGGTCATGGATCACGTGGCGCAGGCGTTCGAGGCTCTGGGCGCGCTCATCCTTGTCGTTGGCGTGGTGTGGGCGATCGTCCTGGCGGTGCTGGCGTGGCGCCGGACCAGCTCGCGAGATCGCGCCTACAACGTCTTGCGGCGCGCCTTCGGCGGCACTTTGCTGCTCGGCCTGGAGATCCTGGTAGCGGCCGACCTGCTCCGGACGGTCGCGGTCGCACCCACCGTGGACAACGTCCTGGTGCTGGGGCTGATCGTGCTGATCAGGACCTTCCTCAGCTTCTCCCTGGAGATAGAGATCGACGGTGTCGTGCCCTGGAAGCGGGCGCCGGTCAGCGGAGCGGCCGCCATCAAGCAGGCCACCCAGGCCGCGGTCAGGCCCGACACGCATCAGTAGGCGCTCAGAAAGCGGCGTCAGCGTGCCCGGCGGCTTGGCATGACCCGGCGGTGAGTCCGGGTCATGCCCGCTTGTCGTTACCGGCGCGCGTACCGTCCGGTCCGGCCACCCTCGACCAGGTGATAGACGAACAGCAGGACGGCCGCGCCGGCGATAGCGGTGAGCCAGGTGGACAGGTTGAAAAATCCGTTCAAGGTGTGCAGGTGGAAGACCTTCGTGGCGACCCATCCGCCACCGAGCGCCCCGGCGATGCCGATCAGGCAGGTAAAGATGAGGCCTTGCGATCTCTTGCCAGGGATCAGCATGTTGGCGATAAATCCTGCCGCCAGGCCGAGAACGATCCAGGCGATGATGCTCATTGCCGACTCCTAAGTCAGAGTTGCAGGTGGGGTAGCGGTTGTAAGCGGGGTGGGCGGTTGCACCCGGGCGTCGCGGCGATCGCGGCGCATGATGCGCCGCAGCTGGGTGATGCGGGCGGTCCCGGCCGCGGCCATCAGCAGGGCGCCCGCGATCGCGGCGAGCAACAGTGCCACAGCGAGCGACAACCGCAGGTGCGCGTCGAGGAAGCTCACGTTCACAGCGTGCGCGTTCTGGATGATGAAGATCATCACCACGACGAGGCCCGCGGTGCCGACGATCAGCCCGGTACGCATGCCGCTGATCCGCGTGTGCATCCGTCGTGACGTGGGCGGCTGCGCCGGGGCGGCCGGCGCGGGCGAGCTTGACCCGTTGGGTGAGGGTGGTGGCAGTGTGCTAGTTGGGCCCGGTAGCGATACCGGCGATTGCGTCATGGGTGCTTCCTTCACAAGCGGAGAGCGAGCCGCAAGATCGCTGCCCGGTCCCCGTGCTGGCCCTGGGCTTGCCTGGCGGCTGTTGCCGCCCGCGTGGTCCTGGCGCCTGTCCTCAGGCTACATATGCAACCAAAAACTAGCAATGGTTTTCTAGAAATATCTCGCCAATAAATAAAGGGTCCCAGCCAGCGGCTCGCCGTTCCCGTGCCGCCGGATTCACTGCCCCGGCTATGCGGCTCAGCGCACGGTGTCGGGGACGTCACGCAAGCCACAGGTTGCTCTGGAGTGCACTTGGCGGGTAGCCTTCATAGCGTTTGAACAGGCACCTCGTTCGGTGAGGCGTCGACATGAACACAGGCCACTGATCCGACGACGTCGAGAGACGCCCAGGGTCAGGACAGGTCTCCCCGGCTTAAGGGGTGACCCGAAGTGGCTGCACCTAACAGGTGCTACGTCGTGTCGTGCCAAAGCTCTGACGAGAAGGGGTGCGCACCGGCTTGCTGCCGGAGTCTCCCCTTATGTGTGCTGGTAGCGACACCCGCGTGTGTCACGGCCGGAGGGAGGCGAGACATGGATAGCAGTAGTCCGGGCCATGAACCGGCCCATATCCAGGCACTCTCGTTTTCTTCCGGCACGCGGTAACCGCCCGCTCTGCGCGGTCCCTCCGCATTAAGGCCTGATCGCCTGCGCGCGTGCGCAGCGCGGACGGATGCTGCGTGCCTCCCGACACATCCCCGACCGGGGAGAGGGAGGATCACCATGACGACGGCGCTGGAGTACCAGGCCGCGGTACTTGACTCCGAGCACGTCGGAGACATCCGCGGCGCGCTTGGCACCATCCGGCTAGACGACACCGCGCCACGCCGCGGCCTGAGCCGCAAGGCCAAGACCCTGCTGGCGATCATCGGCCCTGGCCTGATCGTGATGGTCGGCGACAACGACGCCGGTGCTTTCGCCACCTACGGCCAGGCTGGCCAGAACTACAGCACCCGGCTGCTGTGGACGCTGCTCCTGCTGGTGCCGGTGCTGTATGTGAACCAGGAGATGGTGCTGCGCCTCGGCGCGGTCACCGGCGTCGGGCACGCCCGCCTGATCCTGGAGCGCTTCGGCAAGTTCTGGGGCGCCTTCTCGGTGATTGACCTGTTCATCCTCAACGCGCTGACGCTGATCACCGAGTTCATCGGCATTACGCTGGCGGCCGGCTACCTCGGCCTGCCCAAGGTAGCCGCTGTCGCGCTGGCCGCGGCAGTGATCGTCGGTGCGGCCTTTACCGGCAGCTTCCGGCGGTTCGAGCGGATCGCCGTGGCGTTCTGCCTGGGCAGCCTGCTGCTGATCCCGCTGTACTTCATGGCTCACCCCGGCGCGGGGCAGATGGCGCGTGACTTCGTCGTGCCACAGCTGCCGGGCGGCGCCGGGCAGCTGTCCACCGCCATGCTGCTGGTCATCGGGATCGTCGGCACTACGGTCGCCCCGTGGCAGCTGTTCTTCCAGCAGAGTTACGTCATTGACAAGCGGATCACGCCGCGGTTCATCAAGTACGAGAAGGTCGACCTGAAGATCGGCATCGTGATCGTGGTCATCGGCGCGGCCGCGGTGATGGGCGCGACCGCGGCCGCGTTCGCGGGGACCGGCGGCATCGGCCATTTCACCGACACAGCCGGGCTAGCCCGCGGACTGCAGGCCTACGGCGGCCGCGCAGCGGGGCTGCTGTTCGCGATTGCGCTTCTAGACGCCTCGATCATCGGCGCCTTCGCGGTCTCGCTGTCCACCGCTTACGCCGTCAGCGACGTATTCGGCCTGAATCACTCGCTGCACCGCGGCGTCAAGGGCGCCAAGGGCTTCTACGCGCTGTACGCCGGGCTCATCGCCGTCGCCGCCACGATCGTGCTCATTCCCGGCTCTCCGCTCGGGCTGCTCACGGAGGGCGTCCAGGTGCTGGCCGGCGTGCTGCTGCCGAGCGCGAGCGTATTCCTGCTGCTGCTGTGCAACGACAAGGATGTCCTCGGTCCCTGGGTGAACGGCCGCAAGACCAACCTGTTCACCGCCGGGGTCGTCGCCGTCCTGGTCACGCTGTCGGTCATTCTGACCGCGTCGGTACTGTTCCCCGGCATCACCGCCGGCCAGATCCTGAAGATCGTGATCAGCTGCGGCGCCGCCAGCCTGGCCGCCGCCGGCTACACCGCAGCCCGGCGGCTGCGCGCGGGCACCCCGGCCGCCGCGCCTGTAGACCGCGCTGGCCAGGACACCTGGCGCATGCCGCCGCTGAACCTGCTCTCCCGGCCAGCAATGTCCGCCGGGCGCAAGGTCGGCATGTCGGCGCTGCGGCTGTATCTTGCGGTAGCGATGGTCCTGGTCATCATCAAGATCGCCCAGCTCGCCGTCGGCCACTGACCGCGCTGAGCCCGGCCGGGCGGTTACCGTCTCGTTCAGGCCCGGCGGACACCGGGCTCCGGCTCAGCCGCCGCCGAGCTGGACGGCCTTGACGACCAGGAGCAGCACCGAGATCACCAGGTAGCCGCGCAGCATGGCCATGCCCAGCCTGGTGCCCGGCGACCAGGCGACAGGCTTGAGCAGCGCAAGCTGCGGCATGCGCCAGCTCTGCCGCTGGGCGCGGGACATGACCGTGCGCGGGTGCGGAGCCGGCTGCGGCCGCTGGGAGCGGGTCAGCCAGAGCCAGCCGCCCGTGACGCCCGCGCCCGCCAGCAGCAAGACCAGCAGCCAGCCGGCGACCTGACCTGAATTGAGGCCGGGGAAGAGCGTGGTCACCACGAGAGTGCCGGACAGCGTCAGCAGCACTCCGATGATGACGCTGGCCAGGACGTTCAGCCAGCGAAGATTCACCCACGGGCCTAGTACCTCGGCGTCATTGCACAGCAGCAGCAAGAACACGCTCGCGCTCGGCAGCAGCACCCCGGCCAGCGCCTGAACCGCGGTAGTGAGCAGGCCGAGCGGGGTACCGGGGATCAGCACGATGCCAGCCGCCACCGCGATCATCGCGGTGTAGCTGGCGTAGAACGGCCGGGCGTCGCGGAACTTGCGGTGCAGCGAGTGCTTCAGGCCGAAGACGTCCCCGAACGCATAGCTCGTCGACAAGGTAACGGCCGCGGCGCCGATGATGCTCGCGTCCAGCAGCACGATCGCGAACAGCGCGCCGAGCACGCGGCTGTGCGCACCGAGCGCAGTCGCGACACCGAGCGCGCTAGTGAAGCGCCCGGCCAGGGCAGTGCCGCGAACCGCGAACACGGCCACGATCAGGATCGCCGCCGCGCCGACCACCACGACAAAAGCGCCGAGCGTCGTATCGGCGCGCTCGTACCCGATGAACCGGGGCGTGATCCGCTTATCGATGACGTTGGACTGCTGGAAAAACAGCTGCCAGGGCGCGACGGTCGTGCCGACGATCGCGATGATCAGCAAGATCGCATCGGAGCTGACGCCGGACTGGATCCCCGGTACTAGGAAGTGATAGCCGACCGACCCGTAGCTCGGATGGGAGAGCAGGACGAGGGGTATCAGCACCAGGCTCGCGGCGATGAACGCGAACATCGCCCGCTCCCAGCGCCGGAAGCTGCCGCTCAGCGCGATGCTCACGAGCAGCACGGCGGCCACCGGCACCGATGCGTACGGGCTGACGCCGAAGTAACGCAGGGCGAGCGACACGCCAATGAATTCGGTGACGATGGTCAGGAAGTTCAGCAGGAACAGGTCCCCGACACTGAAGGCGCCCCAGAACTTGCCGAACCGCTCGATGATCAGCCTGGCGTGGCCAACGCCCGTCACCGCGCCGAGCCTGACCACCATCTCCTGGTTCACGATCAGCACCGGGATGAGCAGCAGCAAAACCCAGAGCAGCGTGTAGCCGTAATCCTGGCCAGCCTGGGCGTAGGTGGATACGCCGCCAGCGTCGTTATCGCCGACCATCACGATCAGGCCGGGACCGACGATCGCGAGGAACGTAACCAGCCGCCGCCGCCAGCCGCTCCGTGTTGCGTCATCACCGGCCGTGATCCGGCCGAGGGCGCCCTCGATGTCGCCGAGATGCGCGTCGTCGAGCGCCGCACTTGGCCGCACCAGGATCCGGTCGGGACCGGCGTCGCCCGCTGCAGCATCAGGCTGCGGCTCGGCGGCGTCGGTCACGATGGATCCCCGTGGTGGGCGTCAGGCGGCGCCGCAGCCTCCCGTCGCCGCCAGTCATCCGGCAGGGTGGCCTCGAGCACGTCGTCCACGGTGATGATGCCGATCATGGTCCGGCGCTCGTCCACGACCGGGACCGTGATCAGGTTGTAGTCGCTCATCAGCACCGCGACGTCCGCCACGTCAGTGCCGGCGCCGACGCGCACGGGATCATCGTCGTAGATGTCAGTGAGCGCAGCCGACTGGTCAGCCTGTACTAGGGCAGCAAGCCGGACGACCGCGCGCAGACGCCCGTCCGGGTCCAGGACATGCACGCTGGTCAGCGCCTCGGGCTCCAGAGCGGCGGCGCTAGCCACCGCCGCGAGCGCCTCGCCCGCCATGGCCCCGATGGGGACGGCGACGAAATCGACGCTCATCAGGCCGCCCGCGCTGGCCGGGTTGAATCCCATCAACGTCAGCACCTTGGTCCGCTGGCCAGCCGGCAGCAAGTCCAGCACCGGCTGGCGACGGGACTGCGGCAGCTCGGCCACTGCATCTGCGGCATCATCCGCGCGCATCCGGGCCAGGACCGCGGCGATGTCCGCGTCAGTCCGGGCGCCGAGCAGGCGGGTCGCTAGGTCTTCGTCGAGTTCCTCAAAGACATCCGCCTCCAGCTCGGGATCCGCATGAACCTGCCCCAGGATCTCCGATTCCTCCTCCTTGGACGCCTCCTCCAGCAGGTCAGCGATCTGTGCGGGCTTCAGCCGGCGGATGCGCGCGAACGACCCCCGCATGACCGCGCTGCCGACATGGCCAATCAGCGGCTCAAACCTGGCCCAATCGCGGAACGACTGCGCGCCCGTTCCCGCGGCCGCACTACCACGTCCGCCGAAGATCCGCCGTGGCCGACGGCGGGTATCAACGCCAGCCAGCACCCAGTCCCCGTTCCGCTGCTCAAGCTCCAGGTCGACGGCTTTCACCAGCCGAGCACTGTCCACATCGATGAGACGGTGCCCTAGCACGTCAGCGCGCAGCAGCACCTCACCGTGGCGGCGCTCGAACTTACGCAGGTCGATCGCGTTGCTTGTCAGCCTGAGCACCGCTGGGTCGGCCGCACTCGCCTGCTCGACCGGGACGTAGACCTCCCGGCCCGCGACGGCAGCGACCAGTCCGGTAACGAGCGGGAGATCCGCACCGCGCCATCGCACGATGACGTCGGACAGCCGCCCGATCGCCTCGCCATCCTTGTCGGTGAGCGGGCGCTTCAGCAGGTCCCAGAGCCGGAGCGTGCGCACCTCGCCTGGCCGAGGTGGCGGTACTGCCGCTGTCGTCATCGATACCTTCTCTGCCGGGTCGGCCCAGCGCCGTTAGCATGCGCTGTCAGCGGCCTGCTCCTGCACCATCGTGCCACCCGGCGGTGCACAAGCGATGACATATTCAGGCTCAGCGTGCTAGGAGCCGGTCCAGGAGGAGCTCGAGATCGACGACCGCGATCCGCACGGACGAGTCGCTGCAGCCGTACGGCAGGACGACTGTCCCGGCGTGTCTCATCGCGCCACACGAGTAGACGACGTTCGGTACGTAGCCCACGCGCTCGGCGCCTTCTGCGACCAGGAGCGGAGCGGGCAGCGCAGCGATCAGCCGCTCGGGTTCGTCCAGGTCGAGCAAGATGGCGCCGATGGCATAGTCGCGCATGGGCCCGACGCCGTGCGTGAACACCAGCCATCCCATCGCGGTCTCGATCGGCGACCCGCAGTTACCGAGCTGAGTCAGCTCCCACGGGACGCGCCGGCACCTGGATCGTGACGGCCTCGCCCCAGGAGCGACCGTCGCCGGAGTAGGCGACCGCGTTGCTCTCCCTGTCCCAGCGGGAGAGTGCGGCGAACCGGCCGCCGATGCGCCGCGGAAACAGGGCCATGCCCTTGTTTCTGGCCGACGGGCCTGACAGCGGACCGGCGGTGAACGTCCGGAAGTCCGTGGTTTCCAGCAGGTGCGGTGCGACGTTCGAGCCGTCGAATGCCGTGTAGGTCGCGTAGTACGTGGCGTCGCCACCATCGGCGAAGCGCACGAACCTCGCGTCCTCCATGCCGTTGCTCTCGGCAGGCGCAGCGGGCCACAGGACCCGCTCGGACACCGCGCTGCGCTCGTCGAAGGCGACCGTGTACCGAGAAGGATCACGATCAGAGGGAACGGGCTGAGTCCGGCCGGTGTCGAGGAATCGGCCCGGTGAGTCGAGCCGAATCTGCGCAGCTCGCGTCGATCGTCCCGGTTCGGAATTCGATGCTCGACAGATGACCTTCGCCCACGGCGCGCAGGCTCATGATGAACCGGACTTCACCGGGCTCACAGCCGGCCTGGTCGGGATGCGCGACCATCGACGGATTAAACAGGGCCGCGGCCTCCAGCGCGTACTCCTGCGTGAAGTAGGCCCCGATCAGCAGCCGTCGCCTGGTCCCGGCGGTAATCTCACGGCCGAGCCGGTCCGCGACCAGCTGGCAGTTGCGCTCGAGGGTGGCAGGCAGGTCGCGATGCTGGCCGGAGAATCGGGCCAGTGTCCGGGCAATGGTCTCCTCGACCGCTTCATCACTCAGCTCGAGGATCCGATCGACAACGGCCTGCGCGCGCGATTCCCCATGGATCAATGTCTCCTCGCCCGGCACGAACAACCGGGTGAACGTCCGCGCGGCAGCTGGCTTCAGCCAGTGCGGGGTACGGATCAGAACGTCGCCTCCGGCCGGGACGCCGGTCATCGCGGCGCCGGGGACAGCCGACGGCCAAGCTGGAGGACGGAGATCATCGCCAGGGTCGACTCCGCTCCCTGATTCCGGCTACGGCTATTGCGGCTGAGACCGTCGCAGCCTCCGCCGGTCCGCTCGTCGAGCAGGGGAATCTTCGCGTCGTTGTGGCCGAGGAACCAGGCGGTGCTCAGTTCTACGCCGGCCAGCCAGGTGCTGTCCCCCGTCACCGTCGCGGCTCGCATGCAGGCATCGGCCAGCGCTGCCACCTCGATGGGCTGCTGATCGAAGCCAGGGCGATCCTCGCCCGGGCCCCAGCCGCCAGCTGGCACAACCGACAGGTGACCATCTCGGGTTTCGACGGTCAGCAGCCAGTCGAGCATGCGCAGGCCGTCGCTGAGCACCCGGTCTGACCCGAGTTTCCAGCCCGCCACGATCACCGCCTCGGCGATCGCGGCGTTGGCGTAACTAAGTCTGCGCGCAGGCCACGGCCAGTCTGCATCAACCGGCGCTGCCCCGATGATCTCGCTGGCCTTCTCGAGCAGGCTGAGCGCACCCGTATGGTCGGGCCAGCGCTCGAGTACCTCGGCGGCGCCAAGCGCGGCAAACGCCATGGCGTGCGGCCAGGGAGATGAGACCTGGGCGCCGCGGCTGAACCGGGTCAGTGACTCCTCCTGGATCCCGGCCGTCGGTCCCTGCGCGGCACCGGTGCCAAAGCCCCACAAGGCACGGCCCCAGCAGTCCTCGGTGCCAGGCTTGTCATGCCACCGCCGGTCGTAACCGAGCCGGTTGCGGATTCTGCCGTCGGGCGCCTGGGCTTGCGCGAGGAAGTACAGATACCGGCGCGCAAGGGTGATGAGGTCCTGCGGCGGCGACGGCTCCCGGCATACCACGACCAGGCCGCGGGCAACATCGTCGACGCAGTATCCGTGCTCAAAGCGCGGCACGATTCCCTCGGCATGCTCGAGCAGGCCGATGTGGTCGGTCAGCCGCTGCAGGTGCCGGAACGGAGGGTCGGGGTAGCTCATACCGGGGCTCCCGTCCGCTCGACGGTCAGGGCAGCAGCGAGATCCCGATAGGAACTCGCCACCGCTGACCACAGCAGCTGCGGGGCCAGGTCGGCGGAGTGGCGGCTCATCCGCGTCGCAAGGCCGGGCTCGATGAGCACGCGCTGCAGCGCATGGGCAATGCCGGCCGGATCCTGCCGGTCGACCAGGAGTCCGGCGCCACCGCCGAGCAGCTCGACGGCATGCGGGAAGCCTGTGGACACCACCGGCTTGCCCGCGGTCACCGCCTCGATCAGCACCCCCGAGGTGACCTGCTCCAGTGAGTCGTAGGGCAGCAGCACGACGTCTGCTGCGTGAATCAGCCGGGCCAGGGCGTCAGCAGGCAGGAACCGGCCGTCGAAGTGCACGCGGTCGGCCACCCTCTTGGTCCGGGCCCGCTCCTGGAGCGATCGCCGGTAGGCCTCGCCCTCGCGGTCCAGCACGCGCGGATGCGTCTGGCCGGCGACCTGATAGTGGGCGGACAGGCCGCGGTCGGTCAGTATGGCCATCGCGTCGATCGCGTGCTCGATGCCCTTACCCGGCCCGAGTAGTCCCCACGTCAGAATATTCGGCAGGCCGGTGGCCGGCCGCGATGACGCTGCCACCCGATTGTCGGCAGCCCCGTGCGGTATCACGAAGACCCGCTCCGGGCTCGTGCCGTAGATATCCAGCAGGCGGGTTCGGGCCGTCTGCGTCATCGTGACGACAGCGCTGGCAGCGTCGATCACCCGGTCAAGGATCGCGCGCTGCCGCGGCGTCGGGTGTGCCAGCACCGTATGCAGGACGACGATGCTGGGCACGTACAGGGCCTCGAGCAGGGCGACGACGTCCTGTCCGTCAGGACCGCCGTAGATCCCGTACTCATGCTGGACGATCACCACGTCGAAGCTGTTGAGGGCGTCGGCTGCCGCCGCCGCGCTCGCGGCGGAGCCCGCCACGAGGTTCTGCACGACCTCGGCGCCCGGGCGAGCCGCAGGCTGGTCGAGCACCCGCACGACGACAGCACGGTCGCCCGGCTGGGGCAGGTGAGCGAGCAGTGCAGCAGTGAAGGTGGCGAGCCCGCACTGGGTCGGAGGATAGGTGCTGAGCAGCGCATAGGACGTCGGCATCAGGCAACTCCGAGGCTGGCTCAGATGGCCTCGCGTACCCGCCGACGTCCCGGGCAGTGGCTGAGCGTCCCCCGCGGCCTCGCGAAGCGAACGCGCCATCAGGATAGCGGAGCAGGCACGCGAAGGTGACCGGAGCCGCCGCGGCCGTGGCTTAGCGGCAGGCTGCGCAGAGTCCGAGTACGTCCAGGCGGTGGCTGTGCGCCTGGAAGCCCTCGGCGTCCGCGAGCTGGCCGATGGCTTCGGCTGCCTGCTGCTCGAAGGTCGCCGGCAGCGTGACGTCGATGACCTTGCCGCAGTTCATGCACAGCAGGTGGTGGTGGTGCTCGGTGAGGTCCTCGGCCAGCTCGAACCTGGTGAATTCGTCGCTCGCGGTGACACGACGGACGAGCCCGGCGGCATGCAGGTCGGTCAGGTGCCGGTAGGCGGAGCTGCGGGGCAGGCCGGGGAGGCGCTCCGCGATGTCACCGATGCTCACCGGGTGGCCGGCGCTGACAAGCAGATCGACGATGGCGCGCCGACCGCTGGTATAGCGCTGGTCGATCAGGCGCAGGCGGCGCTCGACGACACCGTGCATGTCATCGGCTATCTCCTGGGCTGACATGAGGCTCCCTACCCAGTGCTGGCTAGTGATCAGTGGTGGTTATTGATCAGTGCTCGTCGTAGTGGTCGCCGTCCGGCGCGTGCCGGTGCCCGTCATGGGCGTAATCGACGTGATTGCCATGCGGCACCGGCTCGTGCCCGCAGCCCGGGCCATGCACGTGGACGTGGCCAGGATGGGCCAGGTGCGGGAGCGGATGCTCGTCGTAGTGGTCGTCATGCGGCGCGTGGGCGTGCCCTTCGTGGACGTAGTCGACATGCCCTTCGCGCTCGGCGCTCGCGTGCCCGCAGCCAGGCCCGTGAGTGTGCGAATGAAGGTGAACGTCATGCTCCTCGGCTGTCACGGCTCCTCCTTACTGTGATGGACGGCATCGGCGACGATGTGCGCGACGTGCTGGTCGGCGAGCGAGTACACGGCCTCGCGGCCGCGGCGCTCCACCCCCACCAGGCGCGCCCCGCGCAGCACCCGCAGGTGCTGGGACACCAGCGGCTGGCTCATGCCGAGACGATCAACAAGCTCGTGGACGAAGCGCGGCTGCTGTGCCAGCTCCGTCACGATCGCCAGCCGCGCCGGAGCGGCCAGCACCTTGAGCAGTTCCCCGGCTGCCTCGAATCCTCTCGTCTGCGGCGACACTAAATAAGATAAACACATGCGGATCTATTTATGCAACTGGGTCCCGTGGAACAGCGCCGGCGCCAGCAAAAACCGGCGTCCCGGCCCACCGAAATCAGTTGCACTGAGACTCAGTCTCAGACTATGTTTGGTCGCATGGGTGTCGCGCTTCCTGCGGGCAAGATTGGCCGCCTGATCATTCTGGCGGCGGCGATCACCGGACTCGCGCTGGCCGTGGCCGCCTGCAGCAGCGGTGGCGGCACGACAGATTCGGCCAGTGGCACAACAGTGATCAACGCCATCGGCGCCGAGAACGAGTACGCCAACGTGCTCAGCCAGATCGGCGGCAAGTACGTGCACGTGACCGCGATCCTCGACAATCCGAACACCGACCCGCATACATTCGAGGCGAGCCCGCAGGTCGCGCAGGAAGTCAGCAACGCCCAGCTGATCGTCCAGAACGGGGTTGGCTACGACAGCTGGATGAGCAAGATCGAGTCGGCGTCGCCGAGCTCGCAGCGCAAGGTCATCGTGGTCCAGCACGTGCTCGGCCTGCCGGACAGCACCCCGAACCCGCATCTGTGGTACGACCCGAAGACGATGCCGGCCGCCGCCAAGGTCATGGCCACCGACCTGTCGGCCCTGCAGCCCGGCCACGCGGCCTACTTCCGGGCCAACCTGGCCAAGTTCGACAGCTCGCTGACCCCCTGGCTGACCGCCATCGCCCAGTTCAAGGCGGCCTATCCGGGCACCTCGGCAGCGACCACCGAGCCGGTCGCCGACTACCTGCTTACTGCTATGGGCATCGACAACCGGACGCCGTTCACGTTCCAGTCCGACATCATGAACGGCGTCGACCCGGCCCCGCAGGACATCGCGCTGGAGAACTCCTTCTTCAGCAAGCATCAGGTCAAGGTCTTCTGCTACAACGAGCAGGTCGTCGACGCCCTGACCTCCTCGATCCGGCAGAATGCGGGCAAAGACGGAGTACCGGTCGTAGGCGTCTACGAGACGATGCCGACCGGATACGACTACCAGAGCTGGATGCTCGCCGAGGTGCACGCCATCCAGAAGGCAGTGACCAGCAAGATCTCGACACAGAAACTCTCATGACCCGTTCTGACCACATCGCGGTTACATCCGAGATTCTCCGCGTCGACCAGGTCAGCGTCACGCTGGCCGGCCGCCAGATCCTCGATGAGGTCAGCTTCAGCGTCCAGGCCGGGGAGTTCACCGGGCTGATCGGCCCCAACGGGGCGGGCAAGACGACGCTGCTGCGGGTGATCCTCGGCCTGCAGCGGCCGAGCGCCGGCGCCGTCACCGTCCTCGGCCAGCCCCGGTCGCCGCGCAGCCAGCCCATCGGCTACGTGCCGCAAAAGGTGCTGCTCGACCCGGACCTGCCCATGCGGGCCCGTGATCTGGTCGCGCTCGGGCTGGACGGCAACAAGTACGGCCTGCGGCTGCGCTCCGGCGCGCGCGGGCAGGCAGTGCGCGAGATGCTGCACGCTGTCGACGCAGAGCGGTTCGCGGACGCCAGGGTCGGGAACTTGTCCGGTGGCGAGCAGCAGCGCGTGCTGATCGCGCACGCCCTCATCAGCCGGCCCCGACTGCTGCTGCTCGACGAGCCGCTCGCCAACCTCGACCTTCGCAGTGGCCAGGAGATCATCAGCCTGCTCGCGCGCATCGCCAGGGAGCAGCAGATCGCCGTGCTGCTGTCCGCGCATGAGATGAACCCGCTGCTGCCGGTGATGGACAGGGTCGTCTATGTCGCCGGCGGCCGCGCGGCCAGCGGGCCAGCCGAGGAGATCGTCACCGGCGAGGTGCTCAGCCGCCTGTACGGCCATCGCGTCGACGTGCTGCACGTGCACGGCCGCGTGCTGGTGGTGGCGGGTCCGGCCGCCGCAGACGAAGCGAGCTGAGTCCGTGCACCAGATCTACACAACCGTGTTCGAACCCGGATTCTTCGGCAGCGCGCAGGTCCACGTTGCGGTCACGGTCGGCGGCATCGTCGCCGTCGTGTCCGCCGTCGTCGGCGTGTTCACCGTCATGCGGGGCCAGTCCTTCGCCGGGCACTCGCTCGGCGACGTCTCCGCCGCCGGCGGCTCGGGCGCCCTCCTGATCGGGCTCAGCCCGGTCGCCGGCTTTGTGGGCCTCGGCGCCGTCGGCGCGGCCGTGATGGACCTGATCGGAGTGCAGCGGCTGCGCGGGCGTGACCTCGCCACTGGCATCGTTCTCGGCGCGGCGATCGGCCTGTCGGCCCTGTTCCTGTACCTGACCACTACCACGGGCGCCACGACCGGAGCGACCCAGCAGGTCCTGTTTGGCTCCATCTTCACGACGAGCACCTCAACAATCCCCGTCGTGTCGATCCTCGGCGCGGTCTCGCTAGCCGCGATCGCGCTGATCTACCGGCCGCTGCTGCTCAGCACTGTCAGCCCCGATATCGCCGCAGCGCGGGGGGTGCCGGTCCGCCTGGTCGGCGTGGCTTACATGCTGGCGCTCGCGGTCTCGGTCGGGCTGTCGTCCCTGGCGATCGGCGCCATCCTGTCGACCGCCCTCCTGATCGGCCCGGCGGCGACCGCGCTGCGCCTGACCAGGCGGATGGCCGCCGCGCTCGGCGTCGCCTGCCTGATGGGCGTCCTCGCGACCTGGCTAGGCGTGCTCCTGTCCTACGACAGCTACTACTGGGGATCCAGCCACCTCGGGCTGCCCGTCAGCTTCTTCATCGTCACCGTCATCTTCGTGACCTACCTCTGCTCAGGGGTGGCAGGCAGCCGGGCCGCCAGGGCAGCGACCAGGCACCGCGCTTCCGTCAGGCCCGGCGCTCAGCACGAGGACGTCGCGGCGTGAGCCAGGCATCGCCAGCCAGGATGGAGGGCGCATGTTCACGGGCTTCATGATGAACGCCTGGACCACCGCGACGATCGTCGCGGTGGTCGCCGGCGTGGTCGGCTATTTCGTCGTGCTGCGCGGCTCGGCGTTCCCCGCCCATGCCATCCCCAAGGGCGCCTTCGCCGGAGCTGCTGCCGCCAGCCTGCTCGGCATCAGCACGCTCATCGGCCTGGCCGTCTTCTCTCTGCTCGGCGCCCTCGGCATCGGCACGCTCGGACGCCGGGGCCGTCACGACGTCGCGACCGCCCTGGCTCTGGTGATGATGCTGGCGCTGGGCGCCGCGTTCCTGTCGCGGACGACCGAGTACGAGCCAGAGATCTACTCGCTGCTGTTCGGCGAGATCCTGGGGGTGAGCACCAGTGAGATCCTGCCCGTAGCCGCCCTCGGCATCGCCTGCATCGCGGCGGTTGCCGTCATCTACCGGCCGCTCATGCTGTCCTCGGTTGTCCCCGAGGTAGCCGAGGCCAAGGGCATCCGCGCTTACCGCATCGAGATGTGCTTCCTCGTCGTCGTCGCGCTGGCGACCGCCGTGACCGTCCCGGTCGTCGGTGCCCTGCTCATCTTCAGCCTCATGATCGGGCCACCTGCCGCGGCCCGGTCGCTGACCAGCAGGCCGCTCCTGGCGTTGGTCTTGTCCATCGTCATCGCGCTGATCACCGTCTGGGCCGCGATCGCGCTGTCGTATCAGTACAACTGGCCAGTCGGGTTCTTCGTCGGAATGCTGGGCGCGCTGTCTTACGGCGTCGGCCGAGGCTGGGCGGCCTGGCAGCGCTCGCGACTCAGGGTCACGCCGGTGCTTGCCGTCCGACAGCGTTGAGGTAGCGCAGCGCCTGCGCGTAGGAGCCCCCCAGCTGGCCTGGGCGTAAGGCAGCCCGTGCCGCTGGCAGAAATCCCTGATCAAGGGCTGCGACCTGTGCAGGCTGGGCCGCGGCATGGACGGGAACAAGTGATGCTCGATCTGGTAGTTCAGGCCGCCCAGCGCGAGGTCGGTGAACCAGCCGCCGCGGACGTTGCGCGAGGTGAGGACCTGACGGCGCAGGAAGTCGTTGTTGTCCGCCAGCTGCAGGATCGGCATCCCCTTGTGGTTGGGGGCGAACGAGGCACCTAGGTACAGGCCGAACAAGCCTTGCTGGACGACGACGAAGACGATGGCCTTCACTGGCGACAAGACCAGGAACACGACCGATAGGTAGATGGCCAGATGCGCGGCGAGCAGGATTGCCTCCGCCCGCTGGCGCCCTTCGGTCCGGCTAGCGACGGCCCGGATGCTCGCGGCATGCAGGCTCAGTGCCTCGCCCAGCAGCATCGGGAAGAACAAGTACGCCTGGCAGCGGTACACGAGCCTGGCCAGCCCCCGGGCAGCAGCGGCCTGCCCGGCGGTAAAGGCCAGCGCCTTCATTCCGACGTCGGGATCGGCGCCCTCGGTATTGGGATTCGCGTGATGGCGGTTGTGCTTGCTCACCCAGTACCCGAAGCTGAGGCCGATGCAGAAGTTGCCCAGCAGGAGGCCGAGCCCACGGCTGAGCGTCTTGGATGTGCTGATCTGCCGATGGCCCGCGTCGTGGCCGAGGAAGCCCACCTGGGTGAACATGATCGCCAGGAACACGGCCACCGCGATCTGCCACCAGGAATCGCCGACCAGGAAGAAGGCGGCCCACCCAGCGGCCAGCAGCGCCAAGGTCGCCACGATCCGGACGGCATACCACCCGGATTTGCGCTCCATCAGGCCCGCCTGCTTCACCAGCCGGGACAGCTCGGCGTAATCACTGCCGCGCGGCGACGGGGCGGCCGGACCGGCCGGCGCGGGTGTCGGGGTAGTGCCGCTCATCAGGCCAGTGCCAGTACGCTGACCGCCGCCTCGACTGAGGCGTAGCTGTCGAGTTGCCGGTCCAGCCCGCTCGCGGCCAGCACGTCGGCAACTCCAGGCGGCGGTGAGACTACGCGCAGCCAGCCGCCCAGCAGGCGAGTCCGGCGTCCGGTCCCGACCACGACGGTGAGGCCACAGACGTCGGCGTAACTGACCGCTGACAGGTCAAGGACGAGGCATCCGCCGCACTGGTGCACAACCCGCAGCAGATACTCGCGCAGGGCAGGGGCAGCAACCCCGTCGAGCGCGCCGGACAAAGCGACCACAAGGTAGCCAGGCTCCGGGCGGCAGGAGACGGTCATGCCGGGAATGGGAACGGGGCCGTGGCGCCTGCTCCGCCGCGACTCAGGCGGTCGGGCGCGCGCTCCAAGGCGCTTGCCCGCCAAGAGCGAACCCGAATCCTCCCCGACGCGGCGAACCGCGGACCTCGTAACTGGCTCGCGCAAGATCATTTCCTTTCGCGCCGGAGCGTTGGGGCCTTGTCTACGAAGGTACGCTGGTGCATGATAACTAGCAAATCGTTTCCAGAATCAGAGATGAATAATTGGCTACGAGCTGGGGCTTCCTCACGAACCATGCCCGGGTGATGCTGTGCATATCCCAAGACCCGGGTATTCGGCTGCGTGATATCGCGGCCCGCCTCGGCATCACTGAGCGCAGCGCCTACGGCATCGTCACAGATCTCGCCGCGGCCGGCTACATCACCAAGATGAAGGACGGCCGCCGCAACCAGTACGAGATCCAGGCGCACCTGCCGCTGCCAGAGCCCACCAGCCGGGAGAGCACCGTCGGCGAGGTCCTCGCGCTGCTGGCCGGCGTCCAGCACGACCCAGCAGCCGAGGCGTAGCCACCAGTGCGGGCGCGCGCCGAGCAGGCCCAGCCGACGTCGGCGTGTGGTAGCGTCCGGAACGTACTGCGGACGCAGTCAGGGCGCTGCTATCAAGCGCGCCGGTCGTACCTCGCGCAACGAGCAAGCTGGTCTCCCGCGGACGCGGTGGCCCGCTACACATGCGGCCACCCGATCCGGAAGAAGACATGAATGACCGCTCAGTCCATCGAGCATGCCCCGCCGAAGCGCCAGGCGATCAGCCACCGTGGCGCGGCTGCCGGGAGCCGCACTCCCACCTTTAGTGACCTGCAGGTGCCCGCCCCGCTGATCGACGCGCTGAAGAGCGCAGGCATCGACGCGCCGTTCCCCATCCAGGTAGCCGTCCTGCCCGATGCGCTGGCCGGCCTCGACATCCTCGGCCGCGGGCGAACGGGTTCCGGCAAGACCCTCGGATTCTGCATCCCGCTGGCCGCCCGGCTGGCAGGCGGGCACACGAGTGCTGGCCGTCCGCGCGGCCTGGTGCTAGTGCCCACCCGTGAGCTTGCCAGCCAGGTCGCCGGCGTCCTGGAGCCGCTGGCCAGGGCCGTCGGCCTGAAAGTCGCCGTCATCTTCGGCGGTACCTCGCAGCGCCCGCAGGTAGCGTCCCTGCACGGGCGGGCTGACATCATCGTCGCGTGCCCCGGCCGCCTGGCCGACCTCATGGGTCAGGGGCATTGCCATCTCGGTGACGTCGAGGTCGCCGTCGTAGATGAGGCTGACCACATGGCCGACCTCGGCTTCCTCCCAGTCGTGCGGCGGCTGCTGGATGACACTCCGCCAGACGGCCAGCGGATGCTGTTCTCCGCGACCCTGGACAATGCCGTGGATGTGCTGGTTCGCCGCTTCCTGCATCAGCCGGCCGAGCACGCGATCGATCCGCCAACCGCGCCGCCGGCCACGATCCATCACCTGCTGACGATCTCCGCTGCTGACCGGACGGCAGTCGTGACCGCCCTCGCCGCCGGTGACAACCGGACGCTGATCTTCACCCGCACCAAGCACGGCGCGCAGAAGCTCGCCCGCCAGCTGGCGCTCGCCCGCATCCCCGCCGCCGAATTGCACGGCAACCTCGCCCAGAGCGCGCGCGAGCGCAACCTGGCATCGTTCTCGGCCGGCCACGTCCGTGTCCTAGTCGCCACCGACATCGCCGCCCGCGGCATCCACGTTGACGGCATCGACCTCGTCATCCACGCCGACTCGCCCACCGAGCACAAGGCCTACCTGCACCGCTCCGGCCGGACCGCCCGAGCTGGCGCCAGCGGCGTCGTGATCACGCTGCAGACGCCGGCGCAGTCCCGCGACGTGACCGCGCTGATGCGCAAGGCACACGTTGTACCGCTCGTCGCGAGCGTCACGCCCCGGTCCGCGCTGCTCACTGACATCGCCGGCCAGCCAGCTCGGCCCCCGGTACGGCCGCCGCAGGCTGTCCACGTTGCGGACGCGACGCCAGCCGTCGGGCAGGCACTTGGGGCCGGCGCTGTGGCCCTGTCAGCCGGCTTCAGGCCGCGGCGCTCGCGGCCGGGCCGTGCACGCTAGGAAAGTGCACGCTAAGAACAGGAGGCAGCCCGTATGACTGCTCCGGACGTCTGGATTGCCAAGGACGACGGCTCTGACATCATCCGCGGCACTGCGGTCGCTGGCGTCGGCCGTGACTACAACGGCAACATCACCGCCCGGCTGTCCGGCGGCGATCAGGCGGTCGTCACGCTGGTCATGGACCAGGGACACGATCACCGGCGCACGCCCGACGACTTCCATCGCCAGCTGCTCAGGATTGTTTCCGAGCTGCGGGATACTGCCGAGCCCGCCATCATCGTGCCGGTACACGATGAGCAGCATGGCTGGCGATGGATCACCCAGCGGCTATGAGGGCGCTTCTTGCGGCCAGCTGGATTACCCCGCGCTAGCTGCGCCGGGCGTGACCAGACCGCTCTCGTAGGCGAGCACGACAAGCTGCGCACGGTCGCGGGCCGCCAGCTTGGTGAGGATGCGGCTGACGTGGGTTTTGGCGGTCAGCGGGCTGAGGAACAGGCGCGCCGCGATCTCGTCGTTCGACAGGCCGCCGGCGACCAGGGACATGACTTCGCGCTCCCGGTCGGTCAGGCAGTCAAGCTGCCGAGCGTCGGTAGCTCGGCGTTCCGGCTGGGTCGCCAGGTCGGTAATGAGTCGCCTGGTGATGCTGGGCGCGAGCAGCGCATCACCCCTGGCCACGACGCGGACGGCATGGATAAGGTCCGCCGGCTCGGCGTCCTTCACCAGGAAGCCGCTTGCGCCGGCCCGGATGGCCCGGTACACGTACTCGTCCGACTCGAACGTCGTCAAGATGATGACCTTCACGCCGGCCAGGTCCTCATCCGCGGCGATGCGGCGGGTGGCCTCTAGCCCGTCCACGCTGGGCATCCGGATATCCATCAGCACCACGTCGGCGCGCTCCCGGCGGGCCAGGTCGACCGCCTGCGCGCCGTCCGCCGCCTCGCCGACGACCTCCATGTCGTCCGCGCTGTCCACGAGCACGCGGAATCCGGCGCGAATCAGCGCCTGGTCATCGGCCAGCAGGACCCGGATCATGAACGCGACCCCGTTCCGGTCCGTCCTGACTCTGCCTGCGCCCGCGGCAGCGCCGGCCGGTCCGCCGGCAGCACCGCCACCACCCGGTAGCCGCCTCCCGGCCCCGGGCCTGTCTGCAAGGTGCCGCCGACCGCGGTGGCGCGCTCGTGCATGCCGACCAGACCGTGCCCGGCACCACGCTGGCCGGCACCGAGGCTCTGCGCGCCGGGACTCTGCGCGCCGGGACTTGCACCCCGGCCGGTATCGGTCACCTCGATCCGCAGCGCGGCGTCGTAGTAGGAAAGCGTGATCGTCGCGCGCGCCGGTCCGGCGTGCCGGATCGCATTGGTCAGCGACTCCTGGATGATCCGGTAGGCGGCCAGGTCGACCCCGGCCGGCAGGGGCCACGGCGTGCCGTCCTGATGCAGCGTCGTCGGCAGCCCCGCCCGGCAGGCCCCGGCGACGAGGGCATCGACCTGCGCCAGGCCGGGGGCGGGCTCGGCCGGATCGCCCTCGTCCGCCTGGCGGAGCACGTTGAGGATCGCCCGCAGCTCGCGCAGCCCGTCCTTGCTCGCCAGCCTGATGGCGTGCATCGCATCGGCAGCCGCACCCGGATTGGACGCCAGCACGTGCTCGGCCACGGCCGCCTGGACGCTGATGGTCGCCATTGAGTGGGCCACGATGTCGTGCAGCTCACGCGCGATCCGCAGCCGTTCCTCGTCGACTCGGCGCAGCGCCTCCTCCTCGGCGCGCTCAGCGATGGACGTGACGTAAGCGTGCCGGTTGCGGACGGCGATCCCGCCAAACAATGGCGCTGCGATCAACGCAGGGATCAGGTAGAAGCCGCCGCCGGTCGGTCCCAATGGGTTCGCCAGGCCTGTCGCCGTCATCAGCGCGATGAGCGTGATAGCCGCCAGCAGCAGCGACTCACGCACCGGCCGCGCCTGCGCCACCGCGAACAGCGCGATTGCCGGCGCGAGCAAGGCGGCGCCATTGACGAAACCGAGCCCGCTGAAGGCGACGATCGCCGCTGTCGACACGAGCAGGACCGTGACCGGGGCGCGCCGCTTGACCGCCAGGACCAGACAGGCGACGGCAACCAGCAGCAGCGCTGCGGCTGGCATCTGCGGGATGTGGTGCGAGCGGAAAGCTGCTATGTCGCTGAGCTGTTTCGGATGCGCCTCGGCATCGGTGGCCGCCACCAGCACGGCCGCCACCAGCACGGCGGAGATGACATCGCGGGCTGTCGATGCCCGCCACCAGCGCCACCACGCTGCGAGGGTCCGGTTCACTAGCTCAGCGTAAGGCGCGCGCCGGCGACGGTCGTCATCCTGCGGTTAACCAGCCGCGTACTCCGGCGGGAGTACGCCGCGGTCAGCTGCTCCTGGCGGTGTACCGGCAAGTGCCTGCCGGCGGCCGACGACTGCCGGCGGCCTGGCCGGAAGGCTGGCAGAGGCCGCGCGGACAGTCCGCCGGCATCGCGCCCCGGAGGCCGAGATGCAAGCCCTGACCCGCTTTGTCCTTCGCCACAAGCTCGTCGTGGCCCTCTTCTGGCTCGTGATCGCCGCCGCCGGCGTGCTGACGATCGGCGGCACCACCCACCGGATGACCAACAGCTTCGCCATGCCTGGCCAGGCGTTCAAGGTCGACAACCGGATCGCCGCCAGTTACGGCAACGGCGGCTCACAGACGCCGTACGTCGCCGTGCTGACCGCGCCGCCTGGCCAGCTCGTCACGAGCCCTGCTGATGCGGCCGCGGCGGGCCGCGCGTTCGCATCGCTGCAGCGCGCGCTGCCGCACGTGCGCATCGCCGACTACGCCACGACCGGCGATAAGGCCTTCAACACCAAGACCGGGGCCACCACCTACGCCCTCGTCTACACCCCGGCGGTGAGCGGATTCGGCGGCCCGAGCCTGGGCCCGGCGATGCAGCGCACGCTGTCGGCCACCGTCCCGGCCAACTGGCACGTCGGCATCACGAGCTCGGATCTGTTGTCGGCGGGCGCGCCGAGCGCGAAGAAGGGCACCGGCGTGATGGCTGAGGCCATGATCGGTGCACTCGGCGCCCTGGTGATCCTCGCCTTCGTGTTCGCCAGCTTCCTCGCTTTCCTGCCGCTGCTGATCGGCGGCGTGTCCGTGCTCGCCACGTTCCTGCTGGTGGGCGGCCTGACCGAGATCACCAGCATCAGCCAGATCGTGGAGTTCCTCATCGCGCTGATCGGGCTCGGCGTGGCGATCGACTACTCGCTGCTGGTGGTGAGCCGGTGGCGTGAGGAGCGCGCAGCCGGGCGACCCAACGAGGATGCGGTGCTGGCCGCCATGGATCATGCCGGCCGGGCCGTGGTGTTCTCGGGGTTGACCGTCGCCATCGGGCTACTGTCGATGATCGTGCTGCCGGTCGCGATGCTGCGCAGCGTCGGCATCGGCGGCGTGCTGGTGCCGCTGGTCTCAGTCGCCGTCGCGATCACCCTGCTGCCAGTCGTGCTGGCGACCGTAGGGCCGCGGCTGGACTGGCCGCGGCTGCGGACCGAGCGGTCGGCGAGCCGCGTGTTCTCCGCCTGGGCCCGCGGCGTGTACCGGCATCGCTGGCTGGCCGCGCTCGGCGGGATTGCCATCCTGGCGGCCCTGATGCTGCCTGCGCTGTCGCTCCACCTGGGTGAGCCCGGCAGCTCGGCCGAAGCGACATCAGGCCCCGCGCACTCGGCGCTGGTGACGCTGACCGATGGCGGCGTGCCGGCCGGCGTGCTGACCCCAGCCGAGGTGCTGACATCCGGCGGACCCGGTTCGGCTAGCGCCGTTCGGGCGGCCGCCGCCAAGGTGCCAGGCGTGTACGCCGCGCTCGCGCCGTCGACGAGCGACTACCGCCGCGGCGGTACCGCGATCGTCACGGTGATCCCGACGTCGGAGAGCAGCGGTCCAGCGGGGCAGGCCACGATGCGCCAGCTGGAGGCTGCCATGCTGCCGAGTCCGCACGTGATTGGCGTCGGCGGTGACGGCCCGTCGCTGATCGACTTCGACCACGCCGTCTACGGCAGCTTCCCGATCATGCTGACGATCATCGCGGTGGCTACGTTCCTGCTGCTGACGAGGGCCTTCCGCTCGGTGCTGCTGGCAGCCAAGGCAGTCGTGTTCAATCTGGCCTCGCTCGCCGCCGCCTACGGCGTGCTCACCTGGGTGTGGCAGGACGGGCACGGTTCCAGCGCGGTGTGGGGCGTGCCCGCGACCGGCGCGATCACGATGTGGGTGCCGCTGATGGTGTTCGCGTTCCTGTTCGGGTTGTCCATGGACTATGAGGTGTTCATCCTCACCCGGATCCGCGAGGTCTACGACGCCGACGGCGATACGCGGCACGCCGTGACCGAGGGGCTCGGCCGAACCGGACGCCTGGTCACCAGCGCGGCGGCGATCCTGATGCTCAGCTTCCTGTCGATGTCCACCGGGCCGCAGACGGACCTGAAGATCCTGGCCACCGGTCTCGGTGCTGGCATCCTCATCGACGCCGTCGTGATCAGGTGCCTGCTGGTCCCGGCGATGGTGGCGCTGTTCGGGAAGGCCAACTGGTGGCTGCCGGGCTGGCTAGCCCGCGTCCTGCGAGTGCCGGCCAGCCGGCCAGTGCCAGCTGCGGAGCCGGCCAGGGTGCTCGTCGCGTCCAGCTAGCGTGCGATCCAGCGCAGGCGGCCGACCCGGCTCGGATCGGCCGCCTAGCCGACTAACCCGTTGTTCGGCTGGCGATTATGCTGCTGAGCATGCGGGAGGGAGCCGACGGGCACGCGCGTCGTGACTGAGGACTATCCGCCCGAGTACGGTCCGGTCCGGCCAGGCGACGAGCTCGACTGGGACCTGCTAGCCCGGTATCTGCGCGCCAGCATCGACGGCCTCGGCCAGTTGATGGCGGTCCGGCAGTTCCCTAACGGCGCGGCCAACCTGACGTACCTGCTCGAGTTCACCGACCGGCGCCTGGTCATCCGCCGGCCGCCGTTCGGCCAGATCGCGGTCGGGGCGCACGACATGAAGCGCGAGTTCCGGGCGCTGTCCCGGCTGTGGCGGCAGTACGACCGGGCGCCGCGCGCCTACCTGCTCTGCGAGGATCACGCGGTGGCCGGCGCTGACTTCCTCGTCATCGAGTACCGCGAAGGACAGGTGGTCTGGGGCAGCATCCCGCCGAGCATGACCGGTCACGCGCAGGCGGCCCGGCGCATCGGCTTCGCCGTCGTCGACGCGCTGGCCGAGCTCCACCTGCTCGACCCTGGCCAGGCCGGGGTCGCCGACCTCGGCCGTCCCGACGGCTTTGTCGACCGGCAGCTGCGGGGGTGGCGTGAGCGCTGGCAGGCCGTGGCGCCGACGCTGCTGGCGAGCATCGGGCCGGGCGGCGATGTCGTCGCCGACGTGGGCGCGGAACTGGCCGCCACCAAGCCTGCGACCAGGCGCGCTTCGGTGCTCCACAACGACTTCAAGATTGACAACTGCCAGTTCGATCCGGCGAATCCCGATCGCGTGCACTCGGTCTTCGACTGGGACATGGCCACGCTTGGTGATCCGCTGATCGATCTCGGCACCTTGCTGAATTACTGGCCCGATCCATCGGACGACCCGGACAACAGGCCGTCGCACCCGGTCGGACAAGAGGGCCTGGGACTGCCGACGCGCGCCGAGGTCGTCGCCCGGTACGCAGCAGCGACCGGGGCGGACCTAGGCGCGGTGAGCTGGTACGAGGCGTTCGGCTGCTGGAAGACCGCGATCGTCATCGCCCAGTTGCATCACCGCTACCTGGCGGGCAACAGTCACGACCAGCGGCAGGGGCTGAAGGGCGACCGCATAGTTCCGCTGGCCCGCCGCGCGCACGCGATCCTGGCGAGCCCGTAGCTGGCGCGCGGAACGTAGGGTGAAGCTGAGCTCGGCCGCATCACTCGTCGCGGCCGCCCGACAAGCGGGGACGCCATGACTACGACAGCCGAAGATCTCGGCCAGTGGGCGCACGACCTCGTCCCGAGCGATGACGACCTGGTGCTGGCCGACCGGTCGCTGACCGACACGGTGGCGGTCACGCTGGCTGCCTGCGAGCACCCGCTCACTAAGGTCGCCGCCAGCCTCGGCGACGGTGGCCGCTGGGCGACGGCCGGCCACGTACTCGACTTCGACGACCTGCACATGCCGTCCACGACGCACATCAGTGCCGTCTGCGTGCCGACTGCGCTGGCCACTGGCGGCGGCGCCCGCGCGTACCTGGCCGCCGCTGGCGTCATGGCCAGGCTCGGCGCGGCGCTCGGCTGGCCGCACTACTCCGCGGGGTGGCACGCGACCTGCACGGCCGGCGCGCCGGCGAGCGCGGCCGGCGCGGCCGTCGCGATGGGGCTGAGCGCACGAGAGATCGCCACGGCCATCACGCTCGCGATCCCGGCGGCGGGCGGCGTGCAGCGCGCGTTCGGCACCGACGCCAAGTCCCTCCAGGTCGGCTTCGCCGTCGATGCCGGGATCCGGGCCGCCACGCTGGCCGCGGCCGGCGCCAGCGCGGACCATGCGGCGCTGGCGGAATGGCTGCCCCTGGTCGGCGGCGACCCCCGCCGCGTGGACCTCGCCGGTGCCGCGGTGCCGGGCGGGCTGGCCATCAAGATCTATCCGTGCTGCTACGCGCTCCAGCGGCCGATCAGCGCGCTGGCGGCACTGGCGGACCAGGCCGGCCTCGACGCCGCAGACGTGCACCGGATCGAGCTGCGCACGCCGGCGGCGACGGTCGTCCCGCTGATCCACCACCGGCCGGACACCGGGCTGCAAGGCAAGTTCAGCCTCGAGTACGCGGCGGCAGCGGCGCTGCTCGACAGCTATCCGGGCTTCGCCAGCTTCACTGACGAGGCCGTGCAGCGCGACGCCGCCCGGCGACTGGTCACCCTGGTCGAGACCGAGCTCGTCGCGGGCGGTGACTGGCTGCTGGACGGTGAGCTGCAGGTGCGGATTCATACCGGGAACGGGGCCGTCCACGACACGGCCCTGAAGTACCCGCCGGGCAGCCCAGCGCGCCCGCCATCACCGGACCAGCTCAGCGCCAAGATCGCCGACTGCGTCGCTGGCCTCGATACCGACTGGACGACCTGGACCTGGCAGAACGCAGCCGACGTGCTGCGCCGCTTCCTGCCCGGGTCTTGATGGCCGACATCTGTCCTGATGGCCGCCATCCTCCCGCTGACGGGCATCACTGTCGTCTCGCTTGAGCAGGCGGTCGCCGCGCCGTTCGCCACCCGGCAGCTCGCCGACCTCGGCGCCCGCGTGATCAAGGTGGAGCGGGCTGGCGCTGGCGACTTTGCCCGCGACTACGACCGCACCGTGCACGGGCAGGCGAGCTACTTCGTGTGGCTCAACCGGGGCAAGGAGTCCATCGAGCTCGACGTGAAGAGCGCGCGCGGGCAGCAGGTCCTGGCGGCCCTGCTGGCCCGCGCGGACGTGTTCGTGCAGAACCTCGCGCCGGGCGCGGCCGACCGGCTCGGGCTGTCCGCGGACTCGCTTCGGACCAGGCACCCCCGGCTGATCTGCTGCTCGGTCTCCGGCTACGGCCCGGACGGCCCGTACCGCGGCAAGAAGGCTTACGACCTGCTCGTGCAGTGCGAGGCCGGCCTGCTGTCGGTGACCGGCACGCCGGACACGCCGGCCAAGGCCGGGATCTCGGTGGCCGACATCGCTGCTGGCATGTACGCGTTCACCGGCGTGCTGACCGCGCTGTACGAACGGGAGCGGACCGGCGCCGGCACCAAGGTCGAAGTCGCCATGCTGGACGCGCTCGGCGAGTGGATGACCCAGCCGTACCTGTACTCGGTCTACGGCGGCGAGGAACCGCGGCGAACCGGCGCCCGGCACGCGTCGATCTCGCCGTACGGCCCGTATGCGGTCGCTGGCGGCCAGGTCTTCCTCGGCCTGCAGAACGAGCGCGAGTGGACCGTGCTCTGCCGGGACATCCTCGGTCAGCCGGAGCTGACCGACGACCCGCGGTTCGCCACCAACACCGACCGGGTCGCGCACGACGACGAGCTTTCGACGATCATCGAGGCGGCGTTGCATGAGCTCACCGCCGCACAAGTCGAGGCCAGGCTAGACGCCGCGGGCATCGCGAACGCGCGGCTGCGCACGCCGGCCGAGTTCGCCGCGCATCCGCAGCTGGCCGCGAGGGACCGGTGGCGCGACGTCGGCACGCCCGGCGGCCCGGTCCGGGCGCTGCTCCCGCCCGTCACGCTCGACGGCCGGGAGGCGGCCATGGGCGACGTGCCGGCCCTCGGCCAGCACACCGCCGCGATCCTCGCCGAGCTTGGTCTCAAGCCTGACGCCTGATCCGCCTACCTGTGCCGGGCAATCTTGCTCAGGACGCCGCGGCCCATCAGCTTGAGCAGGTCGCGCTTGCGCGGCTCGGTGTAGATGATGAAGTCGTCGAAGGCATGGACGCCCCGCCGACCGCCGATGGCGACGGTCGCGTCGCGGATCGCCGTGATGCGGTCCACGCCCATCTGCAGTGGTCGCTCGCCGGGCTGGTAGCTGGCGCCCAGCGGGAAGTCGCGGCCGGGCGCGCGCGTCATCTCGATGTGGCAGCCCATCACGTGTGTCACCGGCCTGGTACGGACGAACTCGACCAGCCGCTCCATGCTGGCCAGGAAGACCGCGTGGTCGTCGACATACAGGCGGCCAGGCAGCACGGTGTCGCCGGTCAGCAGGAAGCCGGTCCACGGGTCGTAGATCGTGACCGCGGCGCGGTGATGACCGGGGCTGCCGGTGATCTCCAGTACCCGGCCGCCGAGGTCGAAGGGCACGACCTGCGCGGGCCAGTCGTCGAACCCGAAGAACTGCTGCACGGCCTCGACCTCGCGGGCGACGACTGTGGTGTCGGCTCGCCCTTCGAACTGCCCGTCGGCGGCGACATGATCGCCGTGCCCGTGCGAGTGCGCGACGACAAGCTCGTATCGGTCCCGCGGATGACGGCCAAGCCAGTCGGCGATCAGCCCGTCGATGGTCTCCCGCAACGGAAATAGCCCAGGGTCCGCGGTCGCGCCGGTGTCGAGCAGCAATGCCCTGTCGTTGCCGAAGAGCAGATACAGGAACGGCGCCTCGTAGTGGACGGACTTGCTCTGCCGCAAGATGATGGTGTGCTCGTCGTAGCGATGTACCTGGATCGGCGGATCGGCGGCAGCGCGCTTCGACCGTGCGCCGTGGCTCCACGTGACATCGAGCGAGCCCGCCGCGGGCGCACCGGTCACGAAGTCGATCTGGCTGTCAGTAATGGGCGTCATTCACGTTGTCCTTCGGCTCGGTGTCGGGCGGGTCGAGACCAGGCAGCGGCGTCCCGGCCATGAAGTACCGGACATAGCGCTGGCCTGGCTGGAGCCGAAGGCCGTTCCCGACGGCCCTGGCAAGGTACGGCGCAAGCAGCTCCTTCCACTTCGCCCTGATCTCGGCGGCCTCGTCGGCCGACACGACAGCCACACCGGCGATCGGCCCGCGAAACCCGTGCCCGTCCGGGTTGTCGCTGTCGGCGCGCGCGCCGTAGTCGAGGATCTCGTTCATCGCGCGCTCGACGATGACCTGCTGCAACTGCCGCGTGACGACGTCACCACCCGGCAGGCGGAGCCGGGGGTCGGGCATCCGCCATTGTCGTTCGCGCCGGTCGCTGCCTGGGCCGGCGTCCTCGACGAACCCGTACTTGGCGAGCTGGCGCAGGTGAAAGGAGCAGCTCGCCTGCGATACCTCGAGGATCCGGCCGCACTGAGCGGCTGTCGTCGGACCGAGCGCGACGAGCAAATCGAGGAGATCCAGGCGCAGCGGATGGGCCAGCGCCCTGATCGCTTTCGGGTCAGCTGATCTCCACATGCCAAAGAATACTTTGGTATCTGGCAATGTCAACGTGTTCTTTGGCTTATCCAGGGCTGGCGCTGACGACCCCGTTCCCGAAAATCACCTCAGCGGGCGGCAAACCGGCGCGCTGCCGTGGGCACGCCCGCCGGCGCGGGCCATGATTGTCGGGTGTCCTGTCATCGTGAACATTCCGCCCGCGTGCTGTGGTGCGGGTGACCCCCGGCCCGCTTGCGCTGGTGGGAAGCGGCGAGTACCTGCCCGTGATGGCGGCGGTCGAAGGCATGCTGCTGGCCGGGCGCCCGCCGCGCTACGTGCAGATCCCGACCGCAGCCGCGCCCGAAGGCGAGCAGAGCCTGCGACGCTGGCTTGACCTCGGTGCCGCGCAGGCTGACCGGCTGGGCGTCGAGCAGGTGCCCGTCGTCGCGCGGGATCGCGAGGAAGCCGACTCGGCGGAGCTCGCCGCGCTGGTCGCCGGCGCTGGCCTGGTCTACCTGTCCGGCGGCAATCCGGCGTACCTGGCGCAGACGCTGCGCGGCACGGCGCTCTGGGACGCGATCGTGGCTGCCTGGCAGTCAGGCGCCGCGCTGGCCGGCTGCTCGGCCGGGGCGATGGCGCTCACCAGCTGGGTCCCTACGATGCGTGCCCTAGACCGCGAACCAGATCCCGGCCTTGGAGCCGTGCCCAGGCTGCGTGTCCTCCCCCACTTCGACAAGATGCTGGGCTGGGTGCCTGATCTGCTCACCCGCGCCGTGCTGCGGCCGCCAGCGGGCACCACCGTGATCGGGATTGACGAGGAAACCGCCATCGTCGACCTCACCGGCGCCGGTCAGACATGGCAGGTCCATGGCAGGCAGCAGGCGTGGGTGCTGGGCGACGGCCCGCGGCGCGGCTTCCCGGCAGGCTCGACGCTGACGACGCCTTAGTTCGTCGCTTACCTGCCTGGCTAGGAGCGTTACCGAGCTAGCTGCTGTGTCTCCGCGAGACCGCCAGCGTAGAAGCCGCGAGCAGCGGCGAGCAGTTCGTCGAGCGCCGGCCACCACGGGCCGTGCTCCAGCGACCGGAGCGCATCCAGCACACTGACTGACTGTGCCGGCCTGTCCGCGAGACCACCGACCGCAACCCGGCGCGGGCGCACTGCGCGCAGCGGACCCAGGTAGAGATCCGGGCCGGCCGCGGAGCCCTGAGCCGGGGCGATGACGAGGTAATAGTCGGGCAGCTCGAAGCGCTTTTGCTGCCAGGCCGCCAGTGCGTCTGCGGCGCTGGACTCGAAGCCAGCTGCGCCCGGCGATCCGGCCGCTGGATCCCACATCTGCTGCCACGACGCGGCGACGCCGGCCAGCGGGTCAGCCGGGACTATTACGTACATCGAGCGCAGGCGCGCTGCTTCGCGCATGGCCTGTGCGCCTGCTTCCCAGCCGGGCTGGCGAGCCGTGTCGGCTGCTTGCTCGCTGGCTGCGCTGGCAGGGGGGCGGGTGACCGCGACGTTCGGCGTTCGGCCAAGGTCGGCCAGCAGCTCACCAGTGACCTCGCCAACTAGCGCCACCACGGTGGAAGACTCGCGCCGCATAGTCGCCGATCTTAGAGTCCGCCGGCGGCCGACCAGTCATGCGGCCCGGCATACGGGCGGCCAGCGGCCGGCTACGCGGCGTGGCCTGCTTCGGTAACCTGCTCCCGGCCGGGTTACCGTTACCGGGTGACCGATACGAACGCGATCGTCGAGCGCATCCTGACGGCATACGACACGATCGCCGTGGTCGGCGCCAGCGCCTCGCCGGCCAAGGCGGCGCACTCGGTGCCGGCGCACATGCAGCGCCACGGGTGGCGCATCATCCCGGTCAACCCGCACGCTGACGAGATCCTCGGCGAGCGGGTCTACCGGCTGCTGGACGACATCCCGCAGCAGGTGGGGCTGGTCAATGTGTTCCGGCCGTCCGCGCAGGCGGCCGACGTGGCCCGCCAGGCGGTTGCCGCGGGCGCGACCGCCCTGTGGCTCCAGCTCGGCATCGTGTCGGCCGAGGCACGGGCCGTTGCCGAGGGCGCCGGGTTGCTCTACGTGGAAGACCGCTGTCTCCTCATCGAGCAGCGCCGCCTCGGGCTGGCGGCGCCAGTCCGCTAGGTCGCCCGGCCATCGGCGGGCGCGCTGCGGTAAACCGCGGCGGCGCGCTCGCCGTCTAGTGACGTACGGCGCATTTGCCGCAAGCAGTGCCGGATCCAGATCCTCGACGCTCATCGACAAGGAGACACCATATCCATGGCTGCCACCCTGCAGGAGATCCTGCTTGCGCCGGACGTCAAGCCGCAGCTGATCGCGGACTGTTTCACGCTGCTCGACCAGGAGGTCGCGGAGCTGTCGGGGATCTCCGGGGCAGCGGTCAAGCTCGCGTACAAGACCGTCAATGCATTCATGCCAGGACACGTCCGGTTCATGGTCGAGACCCTGCTGCCGGACATGATCGAGAAGCTGGACCCCTACTGGGCCGACTTCATCACGTCTGGCGGCGGTGCGTTCGGCGACTACCTGACCAAGCGCGGCGACGAGGTGTCGCAGGCCCTGCTGTCGGTGACCGACAGCTACGCGGCCGCGTCGGAGCGGCCGGTAATCGTCAAGGCGTACGGGTCGGTCCGCGGCAGTGCCGTGAAGCACATCGAGGCGGCCCTTCCCCGCGTCGGCGACCTGGTGCAGAAGTACGCGGCCTGACCGCGTGCCCGCCTGACTCCTGACTACTGTGCGCTCGCTGGGCGGGACCTGGCCGCCGCCGGGCGCGGCGGTCAGCCTGCTCGGTCGAGGCCGATCAGCAGGGCCTGGATGACCGTGATCGCCCGGCCGATATCGGGTGGGCGGTCGGCGATGACATCGGCGTAGAGGAATCCTTCGCAGATGCGGATGATCGCGTAGGCGAGAGTCGAGGCGTCGAGATCGGCGTCAAACGCGCCGCGACCGCGCTCGAAGTCGATGAGGTTACCCAGGGCCGTGGCCATCCCGTGCCCGGCCACGCTGCGGCTGCCGGTGAGGATGCGCAGTGCTGCGTCCGGCTCGGACTCGATGAACGCGTGCAGCGGCCGGTCCCTCTCGATAGCCCGCAGCGCGCCGCTGACGACCGCGGCGATGCGCGCGACACCGCGCAGGTGCGCGGTCGCCAGGAGCTGGCCGGCCACCATACGACGGCCGCGCCACCAGATGACCTCGTCGAGCAGCTGCTCGCGATTGCCCGCTCGACGGTAGAGCGTTGCCCGGCCGACACCGAGGTGGCGGGCCAGTGACTGCATGTCCAGCCGCCGGCCGGCCAGGTAGGCAGCGACCGCCGCGGCGAACATGTCGGCCGGCACGTCTGACGGCGGCGCCGTGCCTTCGGGCAGCACCACGCGCACGTCGCGGACATCCCGGTGCACTGTTGCTGCCACCAGGGGCGCTCCCACCGCGGGCGCTGCCGCCACTGGCGCTGCTGGCACGGTCACTCCCGGCACCTGGGCAGGCTTCAGCTGGCGGCGCGCTGGCTGGCGGCCTTGAGCAGCAAGTCCAGCTCGTCGACGAGGTAGTCGGCTAGCACGTCGATGTCGGGGACAAGCTCCCGGCAGGACACCAGCCCGAAGTGCAGCCGACCGAGGTAGCCGACCAGGGTGATGTTCAGGCCCTGGCCGTCGGTGATGACCGATACCGGGTAGTGGGCCAGCAGCTTGGCCCCGCAGAGGTAGACCGGGACGTTCGGGCCCGGCACGTTGGAGATGCACAGGTTGAACGGCGGCAGCCGGTTCAGGACGCCGGTGGCGAACACTACCCGCGCCGCTCGTGCCGTCAGGGCCGGCGGCGCGAAGTCGCTGACCTGGTCGATCAGGCCCTGCGGGATCACGGCTTGCTGCGCCTTGGCGATCTTCGTCGCGGCGTGCACGATCTGGACCCGTTCGTCGGGTTCGGCGACGTTGGTCGGCAGCGTCGCCAGCATCGCGGACACCTTGTTGCCCATCGCTGCCTTGCTCGCCGGGTCGCGGACCGAGACCGGAATCATCGCGATGAGCGGTGCGTCCGGCAGCGCATGATGGTCTGCTAGCCAGCGCCGCAGCGCCCCGGCGCACATCGCCATCACGACGTCGTTGACCGACACGCCGAACGCGATCTTGACAGCCTTGACACTGTCCAGGTCGACGCTGCGCAGCGCGAGCCGGCGGTGCGGCGTGATCGGCCGGTTGAACGGCGTCGCCGGCGCCCTTCCCGGGGTGGTCGGGATGACCTCGCCGTCACCGCGGTTGAGTCCGAGCATGCCGCCGACCAGGGTGCTGAGCGCCGGGGCGAGCGTGGGCAGCACGCGGACGAGTTCGTTGGTGACGCGCACGGTCTGCACTGGCCGCCAGGCCAGCTTGGCGGCGGCCATCGCGGCCAGCACCGCGGGTCCGGGCGGTCGCGCGGGCACAAATGGCGTGCGAGCCGGCACTTCCCGGCCGTCCGGCGTGAGATCGAGAAGGATGGTCAGGAGCTCCGCACCGGACGCTCCGTCGATCGCCGAGTGGTGAATCTTCGTGTACACGGCCGCCCGGCGCCTGGCCAGACCAGTGATCAGGTAGATCTCCCACAGGGGGCGGCTCCGGTCCAGCGGCCGCGCGTGCAGCCGGGCAACCTGCTCGGTCAGCTGGGCCTCCGACCCAGGCCGCGGCAGCGCGATCTCCCTGATGTGGTACTCGATATCGAAATTCGGATCATCGACCCAGTACGGCTGGTCTAAGCCGAACGGCACATTCAGCAGCTTGCGTCGGAGCACCGGGACCAGCGGCAGCCGGTCGCCGAGCACCTCGGTCAGGCGGGCCAGCGTGAGCGGTGCCGGCGCGCCTGACGGATCGAGGATGCAGACCCCGCCGACGTGCCCGGTGGAGTTCGTCGTCTCGAGTGCGAGGAAGGCGGCGTCCAGACCAGTGAGCTGCTGCATGGTGGCTTACTCCTCGCCTGGGTTACGAGCCGGGTAGAGCGCCCTCAGCGGGGCAGGCGGCGCGGAACTGGCGCCGGCCGCCGGCCGGAACGGCCAGCCGGTCGGCGATCAGCCACAAGGTCGCCGGATCCACGCCGAAACCGAGGTGCGCGCATCGCACCTCCACGTTCTGATGCAGCTCGCTCTCCGGTTCGATGCAGGCACGCCACGAGACGATGCCGTCACGCCGGGAGTAGACCGCGGTCGACGGCACGGCGATCGGCCGGCTCAGCTCCTCGCGTGTCGGCACCCGCCCCGTGGCGTGCAGCCGGCTGCGCCGCTGGTATGCGCGGTCGGCGTGACTCTGCCTGGCATCGGTCAGCGCAAACGGGCTGCCTAGCGTGATCACCCGACGGACTTCCCCAGGGCGCTGACGGGCAAGCTCCCTGGCGTAGATCCCGCCCAGGCTCCACCCGATCACTGAGACCGGCCCGCCGGTCAGGCTGGCCAGCTCACCGAGCCGCGCCGGGAGTCCGTCAAGGACCTCGCCGGTCGGACCGAGATTGCGGCCGAGGCGCCAGCCGCGCACGTCATAACCGAGCAGGCGCAGGAACCGGCGTAGCAGCGCGGTGCTGGAGTCCGACGCGAGCAGCCCCGGCAGCACGAGCACGCCGTGACCGTCGCCACGCGGCGCGCGTGCCAGCCACGGCGCCGCCAGTGGCAGCGTGACGAGGTCGGCGAGGCTCCGGGCGGGTTCGGTGAGCAACAGGCTCATCGACGGACCTTGCGCCAGGCCAGCATCAGCGCCGTCGGCGACGGCGTCTGCTTCCCGAACGAAATACATAGCGGCCCGATCCTGTCGCGGCACCCGGCCGGAACTCCGGCTGACAGCCCTGTCCTGGCGACCAGGATCCGCGGCGTCGCGACCCCTAGGCATTCGGCTGATACATCCTTAGTATATGTCTCACCGACATCGCCGGAAGGCCCGATTTTCTATGGCGCAATGAGCTTCAATCTGGCGACGATACTGCGCGAGACCGCAGCCGCCACGCCCGATGCGATCGCCTACCGCGCGGGCGGTACGGCAGCGACCTACCGCGATCTGGACGAGCAATCTGGCCAGTTCGCCGGCGGGCTAGTCGAGGCAGGCCTGACCCCAGGTCAGGTCGTCGCCATCCAGCTGCCCAACGTGCCGCAGTTCTTGACGGCGTATTTCGGCGCCCTTAAGGCCGGAATGGCGGTACTGCCGGTGAATCCGCTGCTGAAGGCTGGCGAGATTGAGCACCAGCTGACCGACTCGGCGGCGAGCGTCATGGTCGGCCTCGCCGGGCTGCATGCCGAGGCAGCCAAGGCCTGCGAGATTGCAGGCCTGCCGCTGTATCTCGCTGAGGGGCTTGCCGCGCTGCCCGATGGCGCGCTGCCGTTCACCGACCTCATCAGCACTGCCCCGCTCGCGGAGCCGGGCGGCCCGATCTGGCCAGGCAATGCCGACGACACGGCGGTGCTGATCTACACCAGCGGCACGACGGGCAAGCCCAAGGGCGCCGAGCTGACGCACTTCCTGCTGTACATGAACTGCACGATCTCCGGGCAGCTCTTCGGCGCCCGCCCCGACGACGTCACCCTCGCCGTGCTGCCGTTCTTTCACGTCTTCGGGCTGTCGTCGGTGATCAACGTGAGCGTCCGGTACGGCGGCTGCCTGTCCATCGTGCCGCGGTTCGAGGCCGGCCACGTCCTCGATGCAATCGAGGCGGACAAGTGCACGGTCATCGCCGGCGTGCCGACGATGCTGCATGCCCTTGCCCAGCTCGACGTAACCAGTCGCGACCTGGCGGCGCTGCGTGTCGCGGTATCGGGCGGATCCTCGCTGCCCGAGGACGTCATGCGTACGTTCGAGGGCAAATATGGCCTCGAGGTGCTCGAGGGATACGGCCTCTCCGAGACCGGCAGCACCTCCTCGTTCAACCGACCAGGTGACCGCAAGCCGCTGTCGGTCGGCAAGCCGATCTGGGGCGTGCAGATGCGCGTCGCCGACACCAGCGACCAGCCGCTGCCGCCGGGGCGCGACCAGCTCGGAGAGATCCAGATCCGCGGGCACAACGTGATGAAGTGCTACCGGAATCGGCCCGAGGCGACGGCGAGCGCGCTGGCCGGTGGCTGGTTGCACACTGGCGACGTCGGCTACCGGGACGAAGACGGCTTCTACTTCATCGTCGACCGCACCAAGGACCTGGTCATCCGGGGCGGGTACAACGTGTACCCGCGCGAGATCGAGGAAGTCCTGTTCGCCCACCCCGGCATCCGCGAGGCCGCCGTCATCGGCAAGCCGGACGACCGGCTCGGCGAGGAGGTCGTCGCCGTCGTCGTGCTGCAGGACGGTGTGGACCTCGACGAACAGGAGATCATCGCCTATACCCGGGAACGGGTCGCCGCCTATAAGTACCCGCGCGAGGTCAGGTTCCTCCCGGAGCTGCCCAAGGGCCCGACTGGCAAGATCCTCAAGACCGAGCTGCGGGACGCCTAGTCAGCCGGGTTCAGCGCGCGTAGTTGCTGGCGCCGTACCAGTCGACCACGATGACAGGCTCATCCCCGACCACCCAGGCGTCGTGCCCCTGTGGCAGCGCGGTGACGTCACCCGGCCGGGCGTCGAACTCGGTGCCGTCGCCCATCACGATGTGCAGCGTGCCCTGGACGTGGTACTGAAAATGAGGTGCCTCGCACAGCTCCGTCCCCGCGATGGGCTTTACGTGCTCCGACCAGCGCCAGCCTGGCTCAAGTACGAGCTGGCCGATCTCGCCGCCGCCCATCTTCAGCAGTCTCAGCTCGCCCATCTCGAACGACCTCACCTCATCCGGAGCAGCGAACCCCTTCTGCTCAGCTTGTCCCGTCATGATGCTTTCCTCCTTCATTGACGTGCCCCTGAGGGCTCTGAATACAGGGTTGCATCGCGGGGTTGCAAGGTCCTTGCAGCCCGCCAGTGGCGGCCCGGCCGCTGACCGGGGTTGGATACGTGCATGAAGTCGCTAGCAGTACGGCTGCTCGGCGAGTTCGGGGTGGACGGCGTCGAGCCAGCTGCGCTCGGCAGCAGGAAAGCTCGTCTCGCTTTGCAGCTCCTTGCGCTTGCGCAGGGCCGGGCCGTGCCGTCAGCCCGGCTGGCCGACGCGCTGTGGGGCGACGCCCAGCCGACCCGGCCAGATGATCAGCTGGCGGTGCTCATGAGCAGGCTTAGGTCGGTGCTCGGCCGCGAGCGCATCGAGCACCGCGATGGCGGCTACCTGCTCCGCTACGACTGGCTCGACGCGGCCGAGCTGGCGCACCTGCTGGCCGAGATCGAGCGGCGGAGCGGCGCCGGCAACATGATCGGCGCGGCAGCCGTCGCCAGGATCGCGCTCTCGCTGCTGCATGCCGGTCCCGGCAGCCCCAGCAGCTCCACAGCGAGCGGCGCCACGTCGCTGCCGGGTGACTGGGCGGGACTGCGGCAGGCCGAGATCGACAGGCTCAGCGCCCGGGCCCGCCTGGTCGCGGCGTCGGCACTGCTAGCAGCCGGTGACTGGATGGCCGCGTGCGACGCGGCCGCCGCTGCCCTTCAACACGATCCATACGAGGAAGCAGCCCTGCGCGTGCTCATGCGCGGCTACGTCCTTGGCGGCCAGACCGCAGCAGCCCTGGTGGCGTACGCCACCAGCCGGGAGCGACTCGCCGACGATCTCGGCACCGACCCCTCGCCGGACACCGCTGCGCTCCACACTGCGATCCTCCGCGGCGAGCTGCCCGCCGCGTCCGCTCCGCTTGCGCGCGATGCCATCACTCTGGTCGGCCGCGATGACGAGCTCACCTTCCTGGACGCGACGACGCTGCATGCGCGAGAGGGCACCGTCGAGCTCGTCGTCATCGAGGGCGAGGCCGGCATCGGCAAGACGACGCTGCTCCGCGCCTGGGCAGCGCACCGGTCCGCCGCCGGGGACACCGTGCTGACCGCGACGTGCGGACCGCTGGACCGCTCGCTGCCCCTGGACGCGCTACTGAGCGCGCTTAGCGACCTGCTCCGCCGGCTCGGGCCTGACGTGACAGCCGACCTGCTGGCCGGCGATGCGCCGATGCTGGCCCCGATTCTGGGCGCGCCTCGTGACGCGCGGCCGCTGCCGGTCCTGGCCGACAGCATGCTCGGGCCTGCGGTCCTCTACGCGGCGCTCGCGCGCGTCTTCAGTCGCCTCAGCGCTCGCGGCCCGCTGGCCATCCTGATCGATGACGCCCACTTGGCCGGGCACGCGCTGCGCGACCTGCTGCACTTCGTCCGGCGGTCCGAGCACCTGACCGCTGTGATCGTCGCCGCGATGCGGGCCGGCGAGGGCGAGCCGCTGCCCGGTGCTGCCGTCATCCACCTGGACGTGCTCGACCGCGAAGCTGCGGCCGAGCTCGTCGGCGCCGGCCGGGTCGACGCGCTGTACTCGCGCTCGAGAGGGCATCCGCTCTTCCTGACCGAGCTGGCCCAGCAGGCGACCGGAGCGGAGCTGCCTGCGTCGCTCGTCGACTCGGTCTCGGCACGCTGCGACGAGCTCGCCACGGCCGGCGCCACGCTGCGCACGGCGGCGCTTGTCGGCTCCGAGCTCGATCTCGACCTCCTGGCCGGGGTTCTCGGCCGCCCGCTGATCGAGCTGCTCAACGACGCCGAGCAGGCTGTTGCCAAGCGGTTCCTCATCGAGCAGGACGGCAAGCTCAGGTTCCGGCACGAGCTGGTCCGCGAGGCTCTGGCGGCCAGCGCCACCGCCGGGCGCGCCGCCTTGCTGCACCGCCAGGTCGGCCGGGTGCTGGCCGCGCGGCCCGCGACCGACCCGGTGATCGTCGCCCAGCACGCCAGGCTGGGCGGTGACCTGGAGCTGGCCGCCGCCGCGCTCCGCGACGCAGCTGCGCAGGCCGCCGAGCGCTTCGACCACGCCGCGGCCGAGACGCTGCTCGACGACGCGCTGAGCCTGCATGCTGATCCGGAGAGCTGGCTCGCCCGCGCCCGGGTCCGTACCCGCCGCGGCCGCTACGAGGCCGCGCTGCGCGACGTCGAGCGCGCCGCCCCGGCCGGGCCAGCCGCGCTCGAGGTCGGCGCGTGGGCCTCCTACTTCGGCCGCCGTTTCGCTCAGGCCGCGCAGTTCGCCGCGGACGGGGCGCTCGCGGCGCCGGATTCGGCGACGCGGGCCCGCTGTCTCGCGGTCGGCGGCCGGACCTGGCACGCCGCCGGCGATCTCGCCCAGGCCGAGTTGCTGCTCGGCGAAGCGATGTCCGTGGCGGAGGGAGCCGACCGCGTCACCGCGGCGGCGTGGCTAGGCGTCCTGCGGTCTCATCAGAGCCGCGTGGCTGAAGCGCTCGCGCTGCTCCGCCCGGCTGCGCGGGGCCAGATCGGCGTGGAGCACACGTCCGCGACACTGCACGCGCTGCTCTTCACTGGCCATGCCGAGGCCCTGGCCGGGAACGGGGCCGCCGCCCTCGCTGCCTTCGGTCACTACACGGCCGAGGTCGAGCGCCGGCAGGTGCCGAGGTTCGCTGGCCGCGCCGTCAATTTCGCCGGCTGGGTGCTGCGCAACCTGGGAGGGACTGAGCAAGCGCTCGATCACCACCTGGAAGCACTGGCGCTGGGAGGCTCCGAGGGCCGGGCAGAACTGACCATCGCCGCCCTTCAGGACCTCGCCGAACTGCGCCTGGACGCCGGCGATCCGGACGGCGCCGAGGCACGGCTTGCCGAGGCTGCGCAGCTGCTGTCCGGTGATCTCGTCTTCGGCTGGCGGCTGGCATTCAAGCATCAGCTCCTGACCTCGAGGCTGGCACTGCTGCTGGGCGACGCCGAGCGCGCGCAGTCGACGGCTGGCGAGCTGGCCGCGGCGGCGTCTGCCCTGGGCGTACCGCGGTATGCCAGCGTCGCCCGGCTGATGGTGCAGCTTGCGGGCCGGACCCTGGGCCTGCCTGCCGACCACGAATCGCTAGAACGCGACCTCGACCTGCTCGACGCCTCCGCGGCCATCGAAGCGTGGCGCTGGACGGGCGAGGTCGGGGCTGCCTTCGGCAGCGCTGACTGGCTGGCCCGGGCCGAGGAGCGGGTCAGCAGGCTCGCGGGCCGCGCAGGTGATCACTCTGCGCAGCTGCGCCGGGCAGCAGACGCGCGGCTCGCCGCCTGGCGGCGGCAGGCCGGCCTGACCTCTGCCTAGGTGGCCACGTGCACCAGGACGTCGACGACGAGGGGCTCGCAGCCATCGATGGCGTCCTCAGCCGCGAGCCTGAGGTCAGCCTGCCGCTTGAAGTCGAGCGAGCCGCAGAACGGTGCGATGTGCGCCATGCCGAGCCGCCAGGCGACCAGCTCGGCCGGCGCGGACAGCCCGGTCGGCACGGCGATCACGCGGGACTCCACCTGGCGATAACCGGCGGCCAGTCCGAGCCGATGAACCAGCGGCGTGTCGCCGAGCTGCGGCTCGATGTCCTGCTTGAAGGTCAGGTACCAGGGGGGCGGGCGGTAGCCAAATCTGGCCAGCACGGCGTCGACCGCCGTCTTGGCCGGGTGTCCCCAGCCGGGCGCAAACGCAGTGGCGGCCAGCGCGCGGCCAACGCGGCGCGATTCAGTGAGTGCCGCGCCTAGTCGGCCGGCGTGCGTCAGGCTGAAGGCGGCCAGGACCACATCGAAGCTCCGGTCGCGGAACGGCAGTGCGGTCGCGTCGGCGCTGACTGGCCGCAATGGCGGCCCGCACCGACGCAGCGGAGCGAGGGCGAGGTCAGCCGCCACCACCTCCGTCGAGCCGGCCGCGACGGCCGCCCGGCCGGCCACCCCGGTTCCGGCGCCGAGATCGAGCACGCGGGCGCCGGTCAGCAGCGGAGCGACGTGCGCGGCCAGCGCGGTTGCCAGCGCCGCATATACCGGCTCGGGACCGGCTGTCCACGACTGCGGCGCGGCCTCGTATGCCGCGCGGACCGACCCCGTCAGCTGAGCAGCGGCTCGGCGCGTATTGCCTGTGTCTCCCACCAGGCAAGCTCCTCGTCATAACCGCCCAGCGCCTTCTCCCAGCCGAACTGGACCAAAGCGCCGAGCAGGCTCAGCGCAAGCTGGCGGTCCCACCACGGCTCGGTGTCGATACCGCAGGCCGCGAGGGCCGCCCGGTACTCCGCGATCGAATCCTCCTTGGACTGCGGCAGCCGACGGCAGTTGATGGCCAGGTACCAGGCCAGGTCGCTGAGCGCGGGGCCGCGTCCCGGCTGTTCCCAGTCCAGCAGGACAGTCCGCCCGGCATCGTCGGTTCCGAGGTTGTCCAGCTTCCAGTTGCTGTGCACGAACGTCAGCGGCGTCGCCGCGAGGGCCGTGACCAGCGGACCAGGGTCACGAGCCAGCGGCCCGGCGATCGCAGCGGCGGCCGGAGCGACGTCGGCCAGCATGGGCCAGCCCTTGCCCACGAGCTGCGGCACCAGATGATCGGACCCGACCGCGGTCTCTGCCTCGGCCAGCCACGGCGACAGCTCCAGATACCTGTGCATCATCGGCACGACATCGAGCTCGGGGCCGCAGTCCCAGAACGACGCGTGCAGCGCCGCCATGTGCGCCAGGAATCGCTGGTGCTGCTCGAGGGGGATCCGCTCGTCGCTCACCGGTACCAGCCAACGGCCCACGTCGTGCATCAGCACGGCGCAGCCGCCAGACGGACGCGGTCCGGACCGTTCCTCCCGTGCGGCCGCGACGATCGGCTGGTTAAGGCAGCCCGGCAGCCGGTCCAGGATGCCGCGCTCCCACAGCTCCAGAGGCGCACCGCGCAGACTCCCGGAGGCGCGCATGGTCCAGTCGCTGGCAAGATCCAGGTGCTTCAGCACGTACTGCTGCCCGTTGATCTCCAGGCGCTCCAGTGCTGCCCCCGACTTGCCGGGCGCGTTTGCCACTGGCTCCCGCCACGTAGCCGCAGCGAGGAGCTCAGCCAGCAGATCCGGCCGACGGCTGGTGCCGACCAGCTCAGGCATGAGCGGCCTCCATCTCGGCCAGCAGCGAGGCCGGCCAGCGACCGCCGCAGAACACGGTGTCGGCCACAATCCGATCATCTCGCACTGTAAGCACGTGCAGGTGATGGGCTGCGTGCGGGACGCCGTTCTCCGACCAGCTCAGGGTGTATTCCACGATCTCGGTGATCCCGCCTGCGGCGGGATACCGGCGGAGCTCCTCGAAGCGGCCTGGATCGGCGAACCAGCGACCATACTCGCCGCGGATAGCGTCCGCCCCGTACAGCTGCATGCGCCAGTTGGGCACGGTGGCGTCCAGCGTCGCGTCGGCGCTCCACGCGTCGCAGTCGCCGATCGCCCCGCGCTCGATCGCGTCCAGGAAGGTGTCGATTACCGGTGTGCTTGCCATCGCCGTCTCCAGTCTCTCGGACTACAGACGATGGTGCCTGGCCCGCCTTGCAGCCAGATTGCAGCCGCGTCGGCGGCCGCGAGGAGTAGAAGCTCGCGTCGCCCTTCCGCGCGATGCTCGTGTCGCCGCCGATGCCGATCGGCACTGGGCCGGCGATCGTGATCCTGTGCAGCAGGCGCGGCAGGTCGTCGTAGTCGGCGACTGCGTAGTGCTGGGTGGCCCGGTTGTCCCAGATCGCGACGTCTCCGTCGCGCCAAGACCAGCGGACCGTGTTCTCCAGCCTGGTCACATACCGCTGGAGCAGCTGGAAGAGGTCGGCCGAATCGACCGTCGTCAGCCCCACGAATGACCGGACGAAGTGACCGAGTAGCAGCGACGGCTCCCCTGTCTCCGGGTGGATGCGGACCACTGGGTGCTCGGTCTCGAACTCCAGCTCGCGGAACTGCTCGCGGTACTGCTCCTCCTTGACGTCTACGCCGCCGATCTGGGGCCGTGCGCCGCGTAGTCGTAGAGGTTCGAGTGGACGGCGCGCAAGCTGCCGGCCAGCGCCTGGAGCGCCGGATGCAGCCGCCGGTACGCCTCGACCGTGTTCGCCCACGCGGTGTCCGCCTACCCCACCCTGGGACATGGCAGTCAAGTATTACGATTGATTTACCAGACTATGTAGCCTTGGCCTTGGCCTTGGTGGCTGGCCGCGCAGCGCCTGCCAGCCGGGCGAGGACGGGAGGCGATCGTGAGCGTCGCAATCGTGGTGGGCAACCCCAAGCCGCGGTCGCGCACCTACCAGGCCGCGCACATCGTGGCCGAGCAGCTGGCCGGGCGGCCTGCCGACCTGTCCATCGATCTTGCCGACGCAGGCGCCGCGCTGCTCGACTGGTCGGACGCCGGCGTCACGAAGCTGGTCGCCGCCGTCCAGGCGGCCGACCTGGTCGTAGTCGCGAGCCCGACCTACAAGGCGACTTATAGCGGCCTGCTGAAGCTGTTTCTCGACAGGTTCGGGGCTGGCTCGATGACCGGCACCGCTGTCCCGCTCATGCTCGGCGCGGACTGGAAGCACAGCCTGGCGCCGGAGCTGCTGCTCAAGCCGGTACTCGTGGAGATCGGCGCGACCTGCCCGACGGCCGGGCTGTTCCTGCTGGACTCGGAGTTCGAGGCGAGCGTCACCCTGGACGACTGGATGCGTCGAGCCAGGCCGCAGGTGGCCGCGACCACCAAGGGCCTGGCCTGACCCCGCGCGACCCCGGGCCCGGCCAGCCTCGTCGCACTCGCCTGCTGTGCAGCGCGCGATTCCAGCCCGCCATCGGCCGGACCCGGACCCGGACCGCGCGTTGGGCCACAGTCGGGTCGGCTGGAACGCGGCAACTGACCTCCGAGGCACCAGCAACTGACCTCCGAGGCTCAACACAAGCCCAATTCGCGAGGTTCGTGCTCGAGCCTTTCATCATTTCCCGCAGACCGTGCGCGCAAAGGCGGCATAGCGGGCGCGAAACCGCTCGTTGGGCGGGAAATGTCGTAGGCAGCCGCGCCTAAGGACGGCATAAGCAGCGGATCGGCACCGGAAATACGAGGTTTAGCTTGAATTGTGGCAGCGGCTGACCCTCCGGTGGCCGTCGAGTCGTGACGCGAATCGGCGCTCAGGTGGCTACGGCGCGCCTCTGCGCCTCCGGCCGCGGCCGCCTCGAGACAGCGGCGCCAGGCGAACCGCAGTTGCAGGTCGGCTCTGGCCGCGCTACGCCTTCGTTCGCCGACACGAAAGCGATAAAGGGGACGAAGTTCCAGGCTGCTGCCCGGGTCCCTCGAGCACCCGCCGGGTATGCCTCCCGAGGGATCGACCCGGCAGCCGCCAGACACAATCTATTTATCCGATCGATTAGATAGATTATACTGGAACCCATGGACGGCCTTACGCTGCCGGAGGACCGGCGCCTTGATATCGCGATCATCGGCGGCGGTGCTAGCGGCACCTTGACCGCGGTGCAGCTGCTTCGTCACGCGGCCTCCCGCGGGCGGCCGCTGCGAATCAGCCTCATCGACGAGCACGGCCGGCACGGCCTCGGCCAGGCTTACTCCACCGAAGACCCAGCCCACTTGCTGAACGCCATGGCCGGCCAGATGAGCGCGCTGCCAGGCGACCCCGATCACCTGATCAGCTGGGCCGCGGACAACGCGAGCAGTGCCGGCCCCGCGGCGACCAACGCTGGCGCGGTGACCAACACGACGTTCCTGTCCCGCCTGGATTACGGTCGGTACCTGCGCGACACGCTGGCCGACGCCGAGCGTCAGGCGCTGCCTGTCGCGCGGCTGATGCGCATCAGCTCGGAGGTGCTGGCCGTCCGGGCCGCCGGCCGGGACAAGCCGCTGCGCCTGGTCCTGCCCGACGGCCAGATCGAGGCTGACGTGGCGGTGCTGGCGACCGGCAACGCGCCGACCAGGCTGCCGTTCGAGGTGCCGCCGAGCGAGCGCGTCATCGCCGAGCCGTGGCGGCCGGGTGCGCTCGCCGGCGTCATTCGCGACGGCGGCTCGGTCGTCATCCTGGGCACCGGCCTGACCATGCTCGACCTAGCCATGGCGATCACCGCCAGCAATCCGGACGCGGTCGTCCACGCCATGTCAAGGCACGGATTGCTGCCCCGCTCGCATCCGGGCGTCCCGCCCGCCAGCCGCCAGCCGCTGTGGCTGCCGGCCATGACGCGGACGACTGGGCCGGTGCGGCTGGCCGACCTGATGTGGCAGGTTCGCTCGGCCATCGCCGCTAGCCCGGCGACCTGGTTCGACGTCATGGATGCACTCCGGCCATTCGTGCCCGGGCTGTGGCGGCGGATGCCGACGGCGGACAAGCGACTGTTCCTCCGGCACGTGGCGAGGTACTGGGAAGTGCACCGTCACCTGGTGCCGCCCGCGACCGCGCGGCGGATCACCGCTCTGCGCGCGACGGGCCGCTTGCTGGTGCACGGCGGGCAGGTCACGGCGGTGACGCAGCACGCTGACCGGCTGCGGATCCTGGCTGACACCGGCGCCGGCACCGTCCAGTTCGAGGCGGACTGGCTCATCAATGGCACCGGCTCGACGGGCGACGTCGAAGCCAGCGCCAGCCCGCTGCTCCGTGACCTGTTCGCCACCGGGATGGCGCGGCCGGACGCGACGCGGCTCGGCATCGACGCAGCCCCCGACGGCAGGGTGCTCAGCAGGGCAGGCGTCCCCAGCGACGTCCTGTTTGCGCTTGGGCCGCCACTGCGCGGCCTGTGGTACGAGACCACGGCCATCCCCGAGATCCGCGGGCAGGCCGCGGCGCTGGCGAGACAGATCGTCGGCAGCGATCGCGTGAGCCAGCGGCGAGGTAGCGCCGCCTAGGCGCGGTAAGCGCCCTTGCCAAACCACGTACCGCGATTTATGACCGTAGTAGCAGGGAACTTCTGACCGTCCTCCACGCCAGCCGGAGCGAGGCAGCACGCCAGCCGGGCGCCTCCCTGTCCGCGGCGGAAGGGGCCGACATGGCAGGCGCGCACGGCAGCAGCAGCGGAGATCTCGCGCGCGGGGCCATCGGCCTGCGTGAAGTCCTGTTCCAGTCGATCACGTCCATGGCCCCAGCCGGAGCCGTCGCGCTGTCGATCGCCGCCGGCGCCACCTACGCCGCGGCGCGCTGCCGCTGTCAGTCTTGCTCGCTCTCGTCGGCTGCTTGCTGGTGGCCAGCTCGATCGGCCAGCTAGCCAAGCACCTCCCGTCGGCTGGCAGCATCTACACCTACCCCGCAGAGGCCATCCACCCGGCACTCGGTTTCCTCGTCGGCTGGGGATATGCCTTAGTGGAGGCCCTGATAGGTCCGCTGACGATGATCCTGTTCGGCTACCTGTTCGCGTCGGTGATGCAGACGGAGGCGAACTGGCCATTCACGGCCACCTGGGTCATTGTCATGATCGTCGGCGCCTTGCTCATCGCCGTACTCAACTTCCGCGGCGTCAAGCTCAGCGCAAGGACCGGCACGGATCCTCGTGCACCTTGAAACGACCAGTGTGATCTCCTGCCTGGTCATCGGCCATGTCTCTACGTACACCTCGTGCGCGAGCGAACTTCACGTATCTGCACCGGACCGAACAAATACGTGGCGTTCGGCGCGCTCGGCGGCGGCAGCCCGTGGATCCAGCTGGCCCGCGACGTGTGGGGCGTCGGCTGGGTCGTGGCGTTCCTGGCCATCTGGAACTCGACCTTCGCCAACGGCAACGCCGGCACTTTGGCGGCTACCAGGACCTGGTACGCCATGTCCAGGATCGGGGTACTGCCATCCCCGCTCGCCAGGACCCATCCGCAGTGGAAGTCCCCAACGGTCGGCGTCGTTGTGCAATTGGTCATCACGCTGGCGGTCGGGCTGCCGGTCGGCATCCACTTCGGCCCGGTGACCGCGTTCATCTTCCTCGCCACGATCCTGACTGGCGTGATGATTCTGGTCTACATGATCTTCAACCTGTCCTGCATCATGTTCTACGCCCGCCGGGCGCGGTCCGAGTTCAACTGGCTGCTGCACGGCGTGATTCCGGTACTCGGCATCGTGGCCTTCCTGCCGGCCTGGTTCACGGCTATGGGCATTGGTGGCTCAGTGCTCAAGTTCGTCGCGCCGCTGTCTTATCCCTCCAGTAAGACTGGCCTGATCATCACCATCTGGTTCGTGCTCGGCCTCGCCGCGCTCAGCTACTTGTATCTGCGGCACCCGGAGCGGCTGCCGCAGATGCGGCGCGTGTTTGCCGACGACGAACTGACCACGGCCGGGCAGCCGGTCACGAGTGGTGAGGCGGCGTGAGCGCCGAGGAGGGGTACATCGAGGTTCCCGGCGGCCGCGTCTGGTACCGCTCGGTCGGGACCCGCGGCGACAAGGCGCCGCTGCTCTGCCTGCACGGTGGCCCTGGCTTCACGCATTACTACCTTGAGCCGCTCGAAGCGCTGGCGGACAAGCGGCAGGTCATCTTCTACGACCAGCTGGGCTGCGGCAACGCCGACCGCCCGGACGACGTCTCGCTGTGGACAGTCGACCGCTTCGTCGAGGAACTGGCCCAAGTACGGGCCGCGCTCGGTCTCGACGACCTGCACCTGTTCGGCAGCTCGTGGGGCGGCATGCTCGCGATGCAGTATGTGCTCGACCGCCGGCCACTGCTGCGCAGCCTGATCCTGTGCGGCAGCCCGGCCAGCATGATCCGCTGGGTGAGCGATTGCGACGAGCTCCTCGCCGCCCAGCCCGAGGACGTACGCCGGGTCATCCGCCAGCACGAGGACGACGGATTCACCGCGTGCCCGGAGTATCAGGCGGCCATCCTCGGCTTCTACCGTGCGCACGTCTGCCGCCTCAGGCCGTGGCCAGCGGGCTTCGAGCGGTCCTTCGCGGAGGCCGGCTACCAGGTCTACAACACGATGAACGGGCCGAGCGAGTTCACCGTCACGGGCACGATGAAGACATGGGACATCATGGACCGGCTCGGCGAGATCACCATCCCAGCGCTGCTGGTCGGCGGCCGGTACGACGAGTGCACTCCCGGCCACCTGGCCGAGATGCACAGCCGTATGCCTGGCTCGCAGCTCGAGACTATCGAGGACGCGTCGCACCTGTGCTTCGCCGAGCAGCCGGAGATCTTCAGCAGCCTGGTGAATGCGTTCCTCGACAAGCGGGACGCGAGCACAGCCTGAACTCGAGAGACACGCTGGGTCACGCGCGCGGCTGCGCGCTGACCGAGCCCAGCAGCTCACGTACGACCGCGCTGTAGCGATCCAGCGCGGCCCGGCCGGCGCTGGTGAGTGAGACCGCCGTACGGGCGGTGACGCCGCGCCCGGACTTCACCGTCGTGATGTACTCGGCATCCTCCAGCTTGCGCAGGTGCGTGATCAGATTGCCCGGCGTCAGCCCGATCAGGTCCTGGAGCCTGGTGAAGGACAGGTTGTCGCCCTCGGGCAGGGTCGCCAGCGTCACCATGATGCGCAACCGTGCAGGCGCGTGGATGGCTGAATCCAGTTCGTCCTCACTCACGACTTGTCCGCCGCAGCCCAGTGGCGGCCATCACCAGCAGCGCCGCACCGCCGGCGAGCGCGCTGACCGCCCACACTCCCACGGGGCCAGCGAATCCGCTGCCGGCCGCCACCGCGAACAGCCAGATACCGAGGCCGAACACGGACCAGTCCAGGTTGAGGGCGGAACTAGCGGCGACGACCAGGCCCGCCAGCAAGATGGGCGCGGCCGCGCCGTAGACACCGAGCACGGCACGGCTCGCGCCGGCGTGATCGATGGCGGCCTCAAGGGTGAACAGCCCGATATACCCACCGAGATAGGACAGCAGGAAGATGCGCCGTTGCAGCACAGTCCAGCCGCCGACACCGCTGCCTGCGCGGCCCACGAGCACAGCAGTGGTGGCCGCAGCAGCAGCCGCGACGATCGTCAGGACCAGCAGCGATGCCGGTGTCGGGCCGTTGTAAGGGTGCTGATCCCGGACCGACAGCCAGATCGCGCCGTCGGCGACCAGCCAGGCAACTCCCCAGACCGCGAACACCACCGGGCGCCTGACGATCAGCGCCCGCCGGGCCCGCCGGGTTGTGTCCTGCATGATGGCCGCTGCTTCGTGTACGTCCATCCCGGTCCGGTTGCCTGAGTCTGCATCGTCCTTCACGACTGCTCCAATCCATGTCCAACTGCACCGATCTCGTGGCGCACATGCGCGTTGAGCCGCTGGCTACCAGACGAGCGGAACGAGACGATTGCGCTTCGAGGCGTAACGGCGGTAGCGGTCGCCGAGCGAGCCGAGCAGGGCGCTCTCCTCAATGCGGATGCGCCAGACAACGAAGGCCAGCGTGAACAGGACGAGAGCCGCGGCGCTGGCCCAGTTTCCCCACATGAGTCCGATACCGACTGTGGCCAGCATTCCGCCGGCGTAGCCAGGGTGGCGCAGCAGCCGGTAGGGACCCGCGGTCACGACGGGCTGGTCCGGGCTGACCTTGACTGAGAAGGTGAAGTACTGGCCGAGCGCGTGGAACGCCCACAGCCGCAACGCCACGCCGGTGACCAGCATGACCATCCCGACGGCGAAGCCCACGGCGGGAAGGCCCATCGCGGCGCCTGGTGCGATCTTTGGGGCGGCAAACAGCATGGCGACCACGACGGCCGCACCGACCCAGAATGCCGGCCAGAAGCTGCGCGGGCCGACGCGGTGTGCCGTCTTCCGCCACTGCCGCTGCAGGAGCAGCTGGACAAGCTCCATCAGGTACCAGCCCAGCACGCCCACCAGATAGAGCGCACCGATGGCGTGGGTCTCGAAGTAGGGCTTCATGGCCCCTCCAGTGATCTCGCCTCCGCTCGCAACCTGCGTGCGAGCCTCGAGCGCCAAACTTTGTAGTGCAAAGCTATCTTGCTTTGTGTTGCAAAGTCAAGCCCGGAAGGCTCGTCGTGTGCGGCGGCGCTAGCTGACACAATGTGCGCATGACGAGCGAGCGGATCGAAGTCAAGCGCACCATTGAGGCCGAGCCCGCGGCGATCTTTGCCGTGCTGCGTGATCCGCAGGGACACGTGGCGATCGACAGTTCCGGCATGCTCCAGTCGGCCGACGGCGACCCGGTCAGCGCGATTGGCGACACCTTCGTGGTGCACATGGACCGCGAGTCGCTGAACGACTATCCGGAGCTAGGCCGCTACGACGTGACCGTCAAGATCTCGGCATTCGAGCCGGACCGCGAGATTGCCTGGACGATTCTCGGCCGGCTCAGGCCCCAGATCGGCCACGTGTACGGCTATCGGCTCGAGCCGGCCGCGGGCGGCACGCTGGTGACGTCGTACTACGACTGGTCAAACATCGATGCGACGTGGCGCGAGGCGGGCATCTTCCCGGTGATGTCCGAAGGCGCCCTGCGCGCGACGCTCGGCATCCTGGCGAGGACGGTGGCGAGGGGCACCTAGCACCCCAGCGGCGCGCCCCAGCGGCGCGCCCCAGCGGCCCAGCGCCCCAGCGGCCCAGCGCTCCTGCGGCCTAGTCGTCTTGCGGCACTGTCGTGCGCAGCCACACGGCGCAGTCCGGGGGCAGCAACTCGCCATCAAGCGGGCCGCTGGCCAGCAGCAGGTCAGCGTGCGCTGGCAGCCGGGTGGGCTCGGCCGAGATGTTCACCACGCAGCGCACGCCCCTACCGCGGTCGAAGGCCAGCACGCCGTCGGCAGCAGCGAGCCAGGTCATGGGTCCGTCACCGAGCGCCGGCTCGGACCGGCGGATGGCGAGAGCCGAGCGGTACAGCTCCAGCATGGAATCGGCCGCGCCCGTCTCAGCCGCCACGGTCAGCTCGCGCCACTCCTTCGGCTGCGGCAGCCAGGGCCCGGCCGTGGCCGCTGGCGGCGAGAACCCGAACGGCGGCTCCTGGCCATCCCACGGCAGCGGCACTCGGCTGCCGTCGCGGCCGGGGTCCTCGCCGCCGCTTCGGAACCAGATCGGGTCCTGCCGCAGTTCGTCGGCGATGTCCTGCACTTCCCAGAGGCCGAGTTCCTCGCCCTGGTAGATGTAGACCGATCCGGGCAGCGCCATCGTGAGCAGTGCGGCGGCCCTGGCCCGCCGCGCGCCGAGCGCGAGGTCGACCGGTAGCGCGTGAAAGTAGCTGCGCTGTAGAAGGCTGAACGCGGTGTCTGACCGGCCGAGGCGCGACACGATGCGGTCGACGTCATGGTTGGACAGCACCCACGTCGCCGGCGCACCCGCCGGCGCGTTCAGCGCGAGCGTGTTGTCGATGACCTCGCGCAGCTGGGCAGCGTCCCAGGGGCAGCTCAGGTACGGGAAGTTGAAGACGGTGTGCAGCTCGCCAGGACCGACGTACCTGGCCAGCCGCACCGCGTCGGGAATCCAGATCTCGCCGATCAGCACCCTTGCCTGGTACTGGTCGGCGACGGCGCGCCAGGACCGGTAGATCTCGTGCACGTCATCGCGGTCGGAGAACGGGTGCAGCGGGCCTGGCGGCATGTCCGGCGCCACCTCGGGCAGCGCCGCGTCCTTGGTCAGCAGCGCCGCGGAGTCGATCCGGATGCCGTCGGCGCCGCGGTCGAACCAGAATCGCAGCACGTCCTCGAATTCGGCGCGCACCTCCGGGTTCGCCCAGTTGAAGTCGGGCTGCTCGGGCGCGAACAGGTGCAGGTACCACTCCCCCGGCGATCCGCCCGGCTCGGTGATCCGGGTCCACGCCGGTCCGCCGAAGATAGACTGCCAGCCGTTCGGCGGCTGGCTACCGTCCGCGCCGCGGCCGGGCCGAAACCAGAACCGGTCCCGCTCAGCTGATCCCGGCCCGGCCGCCAGCGCCGCCTGAAACCACGGGTGCTGATCCGAGCCGTGATTCGGCACCACGTCGATGATGATGCGGATACCGACGGCGTGCGCCTCGGCGATCAGCGCGTCCGCGTCCGCGAGCGTGCCGAAGGCCGGCTCAATGTTCCGGTAATCCGAGATGTCATAGCCGGCGTCGGACATGGGCGACGGGTACCACGGGTTGAACCAGATCGCGTCAATGCCGAGACCGGCCAGATAGGTCAGGTGCGCGCGCACGCCGGCCAGATCGCCGATCCCGTCCCCGTTCGAGTCGGCGAAGCTGCGCACGTACAGCTGATAGATAGCGGCACTGCGCCACCATGCATCGCCCGCCGCCGGCCGGCCTGGGCCAACAGATCCGACACCGTGAGATCCGAGGTCTAGCACGAGAACCTGCTTTCCATCGTGTTCAGGCAAAGCGCGGCCGACCCGACGGCTCTGAGCAACCGGCCGGCTCGCAAATGCGGGCAATTCTTAGCGCGTTCGAGGTGGGCCGCAGCCGTTCGGTCAGCCTCTAAGGCCTCCGGATGTCAGGCCCGCCATGATGTTGCGCTGGAAGATCAGGAAGAAGACGATCGTCGGGACCGCCGCCATCGCGGAGGCGGCGATGATGAGGTTCTGCGGCGTCCCGACCCCGGCAGACGCCTGCCACAGGCCCACGTTGAGGGTCTCCCTGGTCGGCGTATAGCCGTACTCCGCAAGCAGCGGCCAGAGGAAGTCCTTCCACACGGCAACCAGGCTGAAGATCGACACCACGGCGAGGATCGGCCGGGATATCGGCAGCACTATCCGCCACAGGATCCGCAGCCTGGATGCGCCGTCGATCTGCGCGGCATCGAGGTAGTCCGTCGGGATCGAGTCGAAGAACCGCTTGAGCAAGAAGATGTTGAAGGCGTTAGCCACCGATGGCAGCCAGATCGCCTCGGGCGTGCCGACCAGGTTCAGGTGCACGATGGGCAGGTTGACAATGGTCACGTACTGCGGAACTACCAGCACCGTGCTGGGGATCATGAGCGTGGCCAGCATCAGGAACAAGACGACGTTGCCAAGTACCGGCCGCAGCTTGGACAGCGAGTAAGCGGCAGTCACGTCGAAGACGAGCTGGAAGGCCAGCGCACCGAACGCGTAGTAGAGCGTGTTCCACAGCAGCTTGGCGATGTCCAGCCGGTTCCACGCCTGTACGTAGGTGCTCGGGTGCAGATGGTGCGGGTACAGCGTTGGCGGCGTGGCGATTGCTTCTTGCGTGGACTTCAGCCCGTCGGTGAAAAGGAAGTACATCGGGCCGATGAACACCAGCGTGAACACGACGATCACCAAGGTCAGGATGATCCGGTAGGCGATTTTGCCCCGGCGCCCGTTCAGCTGCGAGCGGGATATGAGCGTCCTGGTCGTCGAGGTGGGCACCTGACGTTGGCGCGGCGCCCGGGCGCTGGCGGTGGCCAGTCCTGCCATCTTCGTCTCCTCGCTATGCCGGGCGCTCTCGGGTGATCCAGAGGAACCCGCCGGAGAAGACGGCGAGGACCAGCATGAGGATCACGCCAAGGGCCGATGCGCTGTTGTAGTTGCTGGCACTGCTGTAGGCGAAGGCGTACTGGTAGATCAGCATCACCACCGACTGGGTGTTGTCAGCGACGCCGCCGCCGCCGTTGGTCAGCACGTACGACTCCACGAACATCTGCATCGTGGCGACGACCTGCAGCATGAGCAGCAAGATCAGGATGAGTCTGGTCTGCGGAATCGTGACGTGCCGTATCCGGCTGAACAGCCCGGCCCCGTCGAGCTCGGCCGCCTCGTAGAGCTCGCCGGGAATGTTCTGCAGCGCCGCCAGGTAGATCAGCGTCGCGCCGCCCATGTTCATCCAGGTGGAGGCGATCACCACCGACACCATGGCAGTGCTGACAAACCCGGTCCCTGGCTGAAATACCCACTGCGAGGCGGGCAGGTGCAGCAGGCGCAGGATGTCGTCGAACAGGCCGTACTGCGGGTTGTAGAAGTAGGCGAAGAGCAGCAGGGCTGACGCAGGCGGCAGCATCACCGGCAGGTAGACCAGGATGCGCAGGTAGCCGCGGGCGTGCCGCAGCTCGTTCAGCAGGACCGCCACGCAGAACGGGACCGCGTAGCCGATGACCAGCGCCAGCAAGGTGAACTCGAGCGTATTCCGCCAGGCCTGCCAGAACGTCGGATCGTGGATGATCCTGATGTAGTTCCGCCAGCCGTCCCAGGTGTAGCCGCCGCCGTAGACGGCCTTCTGGAAGCTCATGATGACTTCGCGGACGATCGGATACCAGGAGAAGAACGAGAAGCACAGCACTGCGCCGACAAGGAACGCGTACGCCGACAAGTTGCGCCGCACCCTCGGCCCCAGATGCCCGGCGGCCAGCGGCCGCGCCACCCTGGGATCGGCCTTGGTCTTGGGCAGCGTCGCGACTTCTGCCATCGGAGTCTCCTGTCAGTGCCTGCCGGCTTGTCTGGGGATCGAGGCCCAGCCCCGGGATCTCACGGCCGGGCGGGCGCCTGGCGCGAGGCCGGCCCCGCACCGCGCGTGGGCTGCGCCGCGCGGGGCCACCTCACGTCCGACCGCGCCGCCCGCGGGGCCGCGCGGCGCGTGGGGGCCGGCCCCGCAATTGCCGGCCCCCACGTTTCTAGCGGCCGAGCTGTTACCCGCCGCTGTTGGACAGGAGCGTGTTGACGTTGGTCGCTGCCGTCTTCAGCAGCGCCGGGATGTCGGCGTTCGGCTCGGTCAGCACGGCCAGCATGACCGGGTCGAGCGTCTTGTAGACAGCCTGAGCGTCGAGCGGCTCGCCGTCATCGTCCTCGTTCGCGTTCACGTAGGGCGCGTAGTAAGAGACGTTGATGGTCGCGTACTTAGCGCGCAGATCGTTGATCTTCGCGCCGGTGGCGCCCTGGAACAGCTCCGGCTCGGGGAAGCCGACCGGCTGCCCGTCCGCCTTGGTCCTGGCGAAGTTGAACTGGCCCTCGCCCGGCGTCAGGTCCACGAAGTTGATGAACTTGATGCCGGCCTCGATCTGCGCCGGAGTGTCGTTCTTGGCGAAGATGTAGGTGTTGCCGCCGCCTAGCGAGCCAGCCGGGGTGCCGCTTGCGCTGGGCAGCGGGCCCATGCCGACGTCATTCACGTTGCCCTTGTCGGTTGCGACGATGGGCCCGTAGACGTCGTCCGGCGCGCCGATGTACATTCCCAGCTTGCCCTGGGCGAACTGCTGCTGCAGCGTGCCCCACGCAAGGCCCTGAGTGGCGCTCATCGCTTTGTCGGTGAACCGCAGCGTGTGCAGCGCCTCCAGCACGGCAAGGCCGTTGGAGTTATCAAAGGCCGCCGAGGGAGGGGCGGTGGAGTTGTTGACCATCGTGCCGCCCATGGCGTCCATGTAGGACGAGAAGTGCCAGCCGCCGTTGTTGCCGGCGCTGTAGTCACCCCAGCCCTCGATGCCGTTCCCCAGTGCGGCGATCTTCGTGGCGTCTGTCTCTACCTGAGCCCAGGTCGTCGGCGGATCGTTCGGGTTGAGCCCGGCCCGGGTGAACAGGGTCCTGTTGTAGATCAGGCCCTGGGTGTAGTTCAGGGTCGGCAGCCCGTACAGCGTCTTGCCTGCTGTCACGGCCTTGATCGCGCCCGGCACTATGTCCTTGAGCGTCGGTACCGTCTTGGTGGTCACGTAGGACGTGATGTCGGCCGCCTGGCCTGAGAGCAGCACCTGCGGCAGGTCGGTGAAATAGGTGTAGAAGATGTTGGGCTCGGTCCCGCCCCTCAGCATGGCGGTGAAGGTCGCCGCCGCTTCACAGGGGTAGTTGAAGATGCTCTGGATCTTGATGTTCGGGTTGGCCTTCTCGAACGTCGCAATGTCCTCGAGCCACTCCTTGTGCTGCACGGGCAGCTGAGCCGCCGGCGGCGCGCAGTTGATGCTCACGGTCACTTTCCCGCCTGACGAAGCGCTGGTGCTCGAGCAGGCCGCGGCCCCGAGCCCTAGCGCGGCCACCGCGGTGACGGCGGCAATCGTGCGCCTGCCGGACCGTTGAAGCTGTCTGCTCATCGATCAATCCTTCTTCCTTGGGCTGAACGTGGGCGATCTCGGGCGCCCTGGGCCGCGGTGGCAGCAGGGCGAGGCCAGGCCCGCCGCATCAGAGAATGATCCCGAATCCGGCCGACTTGCGCCACGTCCTCGGGCGCCTTGCTTTGTTGCACTGAACATACTGAGATGAACATCTGACAGCAAGATATTGATGAAACATTGCAAGGACACAACTTGGTCACGATGATCTCTGCGCGTGCCGGTTATGTCCGGTAGAGAGTCTCGTTTCCGTTGGGTTCCACGCACTGACAGGGCAGAACACAAGGGAACGGGGCAGAATCGGCACACCATAAGCGATCCAGATCGCGCAAGCTCTTGCCAGTGGATGTCGTATTGTTGCGGCATGACGCGAACACCTGCCCGGCGCCTTGCTGAAGTCGCCCAGAAGGTCGGGGTCAGTGAAGCCACCGTGAGCCGGGTGCTCAACGGCAAGGCCGGCGTGTCCGACAGCACCAGGGAGGCCGTCCTCACGGCCCTGGACGTGCTCGGCTACGAGCGACCGACCCAGCTGCGCGGCGATCGCGCCCGGCTCATTGGCCTGGTCCTGCCCGAGCTCCAGAACCCGATCTTCCCGGCACTCGCCGAGGTGATCGGGGGCGCGCTAGCGCAGCGCGGCTTCACGCCGGTGCTGTGCACCCGGACTGCGGGCGGCCTGTCCGAGGCCGACTACGTCGACATGCTGCTCGACCAGCACGCCTCGGGAGTCGTGTTCGCCGGCGGTCACTACGCCGAGCTCGCCGCGCCGCACGACCACTACCGGCTGCTTCACAGCCGTGGCATCCCCGTCGTGCTGGTCAACGCGGCGATCGACAACCTGGACTTCCCGTGCGTCTCCACCGACGACGTGACCGCGGCCGACCAGTCATTCCGGCACCTTGCCTCGCTGGGCCATGAACGCATCGGCCTGGTACTCGGACCCGAGGACCACATGCCGTCGCGCCGCAAACTAGCCGCGTTCCTCGAGCATGTGCAGCGCTCCGGCATCGCCATAGCGCCCGTCGAGCACGCGCTGTTCTCGCTCGAAGGCGGGCAGGCGGCGACCACGCGGATACTCCGGCAGGGCGTGACCGGCGTCATCTGCGCCAGCGACGTCCTCGCGCTGGGAGCCATCCGGGCGGTGCGCCGCGCGGGCTTGTCGGTGCCGGGTGACGTCTCAGTCGTCGGCTTCGATGATTCCGGCTGGCTGAACTGCACCGACCCGCCGCTGACCACCGTCCGTCAGCCCATCGAGTCGATGGGCAAGGCGGCCGTTGCGCTGCTGGTCAACCAGATGGAATCCGTCGCGATGCATCACGAGGAGCTGCTCTTCGAGCCCGAGCTGGTGGTCCGCGGCTCGACCGGGCCGGCTCGCGTCCGTGCAGTGCCCGCCGCCGCAGCGCCCGCCGCCGCTGTGTCTACCGCCAGGTAAGTCCCGCCGCTGGGTCGGTGACGTTGAGGTGCTCCTGCACTCTGGCCAGATGCAGCCGCATGGCCTCCACGGCGCCGCCGGTGTCGCGGGCACGGAGCGCCTCGACGATCGCCCGGTGATCGGTCTGATACAGGCTCCGCCGCTCGGGTGACGCGCTGCGTCGCTTGAGGTCTCCCCAGACCTGCCCGTGCCGCGCGGCCTCGATCGCGCCGTACAGCGCTGCCAGTAGCGGGCTATGGCTCGCCGCCATGATGCACCGGTGCAAGGCCAGATCGCAGGCCTCGAACTCCTCGAAGGTCGCGGCCATGTCACCGAGCGCCAGGCAGCGATCCATGTCCTCCAGGTCGGCGGCGGTCGCCCACGACACCACCAGTACCATCGCCGGCGGCTCGAGCAGCCGCCTGATCGTCATCACGTCAGCGGGCGCGAAGTCCGCGGTCGCTGGCTTAGCGCCCGCCTGCTGGCCAGGGCCCGGGTGGCCAGAACCACTGTGCTGGCCAGAACCACTGTGCTGGCCAGAACGGAAATGGCTGGCACTGCTGGTCCCGCCCCGTCCAGCCGCCGGATCCGCCTCCGGTAGCTCACGCAGGAACGTACCCCGCCCGACCTCACGCGAGATACGACCTTGCGCCTCGAGTAGCGCCAGGGCGGACCGCACCGACGAGCGGGTAACGCCAAGGTCGATGCTGAGCTGTCGCTCGGTCGGCAACTGGGCGCCGCCCCGGTAGCCGTCGCCCTGTGACCGCGCAAGGATGCTCTCTGCTAGGGCCAGTCCGCGCTCGACGTGCGGCGGCGGCGACATCGTCGGCAGCTCCGGCGCACTGGGCTCCGGCGCGCTCGACTCAACGGCGCTTAGCGTCACGGGGCCAGCCTGCTCGACAAGATCGGCTCCCGGCACTGCCTGCATGCGCGCTCCCCTCCGCTCAGCTCGGTCCGGTTGCGCCGCCGAGCGCCTGCCAGTCCACCAGTCCGCCAGGCTGGGCTCTGCTGCGTTTCGCCACACTATCCGCTGCGTTCGCCACGCTCTTCCAACCCTGCGACCAATCCTACCAATGGATGAGCTTAATTGTTATATCTCCATCAACAAATGGCGATCGTTCCCCTTGACCCTCATTATTCCCGCGACCTATGCTCAACCAATCGGCTGGGATCAACCAATATGGCCGATATGGTGACCGGACCCGGAGGTTCGCTGATGAGGCTCGCGACGATCACCACGCCGGACGGACTGCGCCTGCACGTCCAGGGGCGCAGCGGCTACGTCGACGTCGGTGCGGCGACTGGTGACCCGGCGCTGTCGTCTCTGCGCGGACTGCTGGACGCGGGCCCGGCCGCTATGGACATGGTCCGCGGCCTTCTTGATACCGATGGGGTCGAAGTCGGTCACGAGGATTTCGGGCCGGCGGTGCCCGAGCCGAGACGGATCCTGTGCCTCGGTGTCAACTACCGCGAGCACGCCATCGAGGGCGGCCGGCAAGTGCCGACCTGGCCCGAGGCCTTCGTACGCGGCGAGGGCAGCGCGATCGGGCCGTACGCCGATCTGGTCCGGCCAGCCCTGACCAGCCGGTTCGACTACGAGGGCGAGCTAGGTCTGGTCATCGGCGCTGGCGGTCGCTACATCCCCGCCGACAAGGCCCTTGATGCGATCGCGGGATACGTCATCCTCAACGACGCCTCAGCGCGTGACTGGCAACGGGCTGCCACGCAGTGGACGGGCGGCAAGAATTTCGAGGGAACGATGCCGATCGGTCCCGAAGTCGTCACCACTGACGAGGCCGACGTCTCCGATGCGGCCCTCACGACCACGCTGAATGGCGAGGTAATGCAGTCGGCCCGGACCTCGCAGATGATCGTCGACGTGCCGAGCGCCATCGAGTTCTTCTCCTCCTTCACCCGGCTGCGGCCCGGCGACGTCATCGCGACCGGGACGCCGGGCGGCGTCGGGTTCGCACGCCAGCCGCCCGTGTGGCTAGAGCCCGGCGACATTATCGAGGTCGCCGTCGACGGACTCGGCGCGATCCGCAACCGGGTCGTCGCCGAGGAAGCAGACCTGAGCGACTGGCGCTGGCGGCCGCCAGGATCGACCGCGGTCGGCATCTGAGCAGGCCTCGGCCGGTTCAGCAGCACGACAACCCGCAGCACGACATTAAGAGCACGACGATCGGGAGCGCCGCAGTTGGCAGCGCAGCGATCAGCACACAACCGATTGCAGAAGAGGTTCACCGCTTAGAACTTATCCACCGAAGACTGCACGGAGGCGACGAAGATGCTGAGGTCTACCGAGCCCGCGGCGCGAGCCCCGGGACAACTGCGACGTGCAGGAGCCACTGAGGTCTGGCGGGGCCGTCCGGTCCGCGCGCTGGCCGCAGTCGCGGCGGTTGCGCTCACGTGCGGCCTTGCGGCGTGCAGCAGCAGCCCATCGGGCGGCGGCTCTAAGGGTTCGATCGTCTTTGCCGACGTGGCCCCGTTCAGCGGACCCGACGCTGCGCTCGGACCGACGTACCTGGTGTCCTGCGAGGGCACCGCGAACGCGATGAACAAAGCAGGCGGCGTGCTGGGCAAAACGGTGAGCTGCACTTCCGCCGACACCAAGGGTGACCCGGCCGACGCCGTGCCAGCCGTCGGCAGCCTGCTCAGCCGGACGCCGAATCTGGAGCTCGTCATCGGGTGCACGTCGGACGAGGCGTCGGCGGTCGTTCCCGTCATCAATAGCCACAAGACGGTGATGTTCTGCATGACGGGGCAGTCTGAGTTCGACCACACCCACTACCCGTATTTCTACCGGCTGGTGCCGCCAGACCTAGCTGAGTCGTACGCCATGACGGTGATCGCGAAGAGCCTCGGGTATAAGCGGATCGCGCTGGCGTTCGGCAACGACACCGGCTCGCAGACCTTCGTGCAGCCTGCCATCGCTGCGATCGCCAAAGCCGGCCTCACGCTCGTCGATAACGAGACGCTGGACCTGAACGCCACGACGTTCCGCACCGAGGCCGAGAAGATCATCCAGGCGAAGCCTGATGCCATCATGACCGAGGCGCTCGGCTCTGCTGACCCGACCCTGTTCGCCGAGATCAAGCAGCTCAACGGCGGCACGATGATCCCGATCATCGGCACCTCCGCGGCTATCTCCCCCACCTTCTTCACGGCGTCGGCTTCGGCGATCGGAGCAGGTACCTTCGCCGCCGACTTCCACGCCGACAACCTGGTGACGGCGACTAGCGGCCCTGCTTACAACGCGTTCACGCAGGCGCTCCTCGCGGTCAAGGGCAAGGTGGCAAACGCGCAAACTGGCGACTTCACCACGTACTTCACCGCGCCCGGCGCTGTGCACCTGTACGACGGCATGAACCTGGCAGCGCTCGCCATGATCGCGGCTGGCAGCACGGACACCGCCAAGTGGCAGCCCTTCATCGCCACCATCGGAGACGGCGTCCCCGGCGCTGTCGTCGTGAACTCATTCGCCCAGGGCGTCAGGGAACTCAAGGCAGGCAAGAAGATCCGCTACGTCGGGCCCGGCGGTCCGACGAGCTTCGACGCCTACCACGACTCGCCCGGCATCTTCCAGATCGACACCTACACCGCAGCGGGCGCAGTTCAGGTGTCCGGCAACATCACCGCCGCGCAGCTCCGCGCGGTATCCGGATGATCCGATGCACGCAACCCCGCCTGGCCGTCCAGGACTTTGCAGCACCGGCCCGCAGCGGCCGGGCGGGGTGATCGGATCGTGAGCCTCTTCGTCGCCTCGGTTGGCTTCGGGCTCATCACCGCGGCAGTGCTGGCCATCGCTGCCGTCGGGTTCACCCTCCAGTTCGCCGTGACCGACGTGCTGAACCTGGCCTTCGCGGCGATCATGACGGCCGGCGCCTTCATCGCGTACTGGGTCAACCAGGCGGGCGTGTCGGTCTGGCTAGCCCTGATCGTGGCGATGGCCGCTTGCTCGGCCCTATCGGTCCTGCTGAACCTCGTGGTCTACGCACCGTTCCAGCGGCGCGGGTCATCGCCTATCACCATCGTCATCGTGTCGCTGGGCATGGCGCTCATCATCGAGTTCGGCATTCAGGCCGTGGTCGGCGGCGTCAATGTCTCCTACACGATGGGTCAGGGCACGACGTTCCGAGCCGGTGGCCTGGACCTGACCACGGTGCAGCTCGTCATCATCGCCATCAGCGTCGCGGTGATGGCCGCGGTCCACCTACTGCTGCGCTACAGCAAGCTCGGCAAGTCAATGCGGGCGACGGCGGCCAATCGCTCCCTCGCCCGCAACTGCGGGATCAGGACCAGCCGCGTGATCACGGTGACCTGGGCCATCACCGGCGCGCTCGGCGGCCTGGCGGGCACGGTCTTCGCCATCGACGTCGGCAGTTTCGGTCCGACCAGCACGGACCTGTTCGTCGTGCTCATCCTGGCTGCCGTCTTCCTCGGCGGCCCCGGTCACGCATACGGCGCCATGCTCGGCGCCGCGCTCATCGGCATCGCCACCGACGTCAGCGCCGCCTACATCCAGGCCGACTACAAGTACGTGATTGCCTTCGTCGTGCTGCTCGCCATGCTCGCCGTGCGGCCATCCGGCCTCTTCGGCGCGCGAGCGTGAGCGGAGTCAGGGAGCCAGATGTACTACCTCATCACGCTGGTGGTGTACGCCGCGGTCGACGTCATGGCCTGCCTCGGCCTGAGCCTCCAGTTCGGCATCGGCGGCGTCACGAACTTCGGCTTCATCATCTTCCAGGCGGCCGGCGCTTACACCGCGGCGATACTGTCCCTCCCAGCCGACACCGCTAACGGCGGCTTCCAGACCTATCTCGGCGGCCTGAACCTGGGCTTCCCATGGCCGTTGATCGGCGCCGCGCTCGCCGGTGCGGTCCTGGCACTGCCGTTCACCTTCCTCGTCGGCCGCCGCCTGCGCGGCGACTTCGCCGCGGTCGGCTTGCTGGTCACCGCCGTGCTAGTGAACCTGCTCGTGATGAACTACCGGCCGCTATTCAACGGCGACGCCGGGCTCGCGATCGTGCCAACGCCGCTGCAGTCTGGGGTCATGACGACCACGTCTACTGCCTACCAGTGGGGTTTCGCGGCCGGAGCCGTCGTGCTGGCAGGCGGCGTGTACTGGTTCGTGCGGCGCATCACCGAATCGCCGTACGGACGCACGTTGCGAGCTATGCGCGACAACGACAAGGTCGCTGACTCACTGGGCAAGAACCTGCGCACGCTACGGACCGGGATGCTGCTGCTCGGCGGAGCCATCGCCGGGCTGTCTGGCGGCGTGCTGGTGAGCTTCATCAGCGTCTGGTCGCCCGCCGCGTGGACCTATGCCGAGACGATCGTCCTGTTCGCCGCCGTGATCATCGGCGGCCGCGGGAATCACCTCGGCGCGGTGCTTGGCGCGGTCATCGTGCCCGTCGGTTTCGAGGAGTCCACCCGGCTGATCTCCAACGCCAACCCCAGCCTGCCGCCAAACTTGCTCCCCTCGCTCCAGTGGGTGGCGATCGGGCTGCTCATCGCCTTCTTCCTGTGGTTCCGCCCGCAGGGGGTCCTGCCCGAGCGCAAACGGAAGATCGCCTTGTCACCGGTGCAAGTGCCAGCTCAGGCAGACCCGCTGCTCACGGCCCATTCGGGGGTGGGCCCGACAACCGCCCCGGCTGGCCCGGCTCGTGCGGCCGCCGGGCCAGCTGCGGGCCTGGCGACGGCGGAGCGAGCGGCGGGAGCGCCTGCGTCGCCGCCAGAGCCGGGACAGGACATCGTGCTGCAGGCGGTCGATGTCAGCCGGGACTTCGGCGGCGTGCACGCGGTCTCCGGCGTCTCGCTAGGGGTGCGGCGCGGCAGCCTGACCGGTCTGATCGGTCCGAACGGCGCGGGCAAGTCGACCCTGCTGGCTCTGCTCGCCGGCACCGATCACGTGTCCGCAGGCCGGATTGTCTACCAGGGACACGACGTCACCGGCGTGCCGGCGTACCGTCGGGCCCGGCTGGGCCTGGTCCGGACGTTCCAGCTAGCCAGCGAGTTCAAGCGGCTGACCGTCATGGAGAATTTGCTGTCTGCCGCGCCCGGCAACCGCGGCGAGTCGTTCCGCGGCGCACTAGCCGGACGCTGGTACTGGCGCGATGACGAGTCGGCGGCGGTGGCGAAGGCGACGTCACTCCTGCGCCGGTTCGGCCTGGAGCCGCTGGCCAACGAGTACGCCGGCGACCTGAGCGGGGGCCAGCGCCGGCTCGTCGAGATCATGCGCGCGCTGATGACCGATCCCGCGATGCTGCTCCTGGACGAGCCGATGGCGGGAGTCCATCCCGAGCTCGCGCGGCGCATCGGAAGCTCGCTGACGACGCTGTGCGAGGAAGGAATGACCATCCTGATGGTCGAGCACGAGCTGGCGATCATGGACGAATTCTGCGATCCGGTCATCGTCATGGCCGAGGGATCCGTGCTTGCCGAGGGCACCATGACCGAGCTGCGGGATCGCACCGAAGTCGTGGAGGCTTACCTTGTCGGCTGAGGACTTCGCGTCCGCTGAGCATGCGGCGTCGGCAGAGGGCGCCGCTACGGCCGAGCGCGCCGCCACGACCGAGCACGCCGCCATAGCCGAGCGCGGCGCACCGGCCGAGCACGCCCTACCCGGCCAACGGATCCAAGCCGAGAACGTGACCGCCGGATATGGCGGCGACCCAGTCATCAGGGGCGTGTCCGTGCAGGCGGAGCCCGGTCAGGTCGTCTCGCTGGTGGGGCCGAACGGATCCGGCAAGAGCACGCTGCTCAAAAGCCTGGTCGGCATCGTGCACGTGTCTGCGGGCCGCGTGCTGGTGGGCGATCGCCTTGTCACCAACATGGCGCCCGAGGAAGTGGCGCGAGCCGGTGTCGGGTACGTCCCGCAGGTCGATGACGTATTCGCGCCCCTCAGCGTCCGGGAGAACCTGGAGATGGGCGGGTACCTGCTGGCCAAGAAGGAGGTCGGTCCGCGGATCGAGCACGTCCTCAGCGTCTTTCCGCGGCTGGCCACGATGCTGCAGCGGCCAGCCGGCAAGCTCAGCGGCGGCGAGCGCAAGATGCTCGCCATGGGCCGCGTGCTGATGCTCGAGCCCGCCATCTTCCTGCTCGACGAGCCGACAGCTAACCTCGCGCCTGCCATCGCCGCGTCGCTGCTGACCGATCACGTCCGTCAGCTCGCGGAGCGCGGCGCCGCGGTGCTGATCGTCGAGCAGCGAGCCAAGGCGGTACTGGCCATATCCGACCGCACCTACGTCCTCGGCGGCGGGCAGCTGCGGATGGAGGGAACCCCGGCCGAGCTCGCCGACAGTCCCGCGTTCGTCGACTCGTTCCTCGGCGGCAACTCCGGCCGGGCTGTCGCGTCCGGCGAAGCGTAAGGCGGGCATCTACCGCGGCACCACGGCCTACCGCGGAACCACGCCTGCCACGGAACCACGGGCCTACCGCGGAACCACGGCCTACCGCGGCACCACGGGCAGCAGCAGGTACGACGGGCGGGCGCCGCCCGATATCAGCGTGGTCTCGCCGCCGAGTGTGCCAGCCGGACGGTCCGCGGGCTCGGTGTGGACAAAGATTCCGTTGCCGCGCATAGTGATGCCGAACGCGCTAGGCCACGGGCCGGCGCCGGGCAGCTCGAAGTCGCGCCCAGCCGCGGTCACGCCGAGCCGGTAGCCCGCCGGGATGATCACCGATGTCGGCCAGATCTCCACGTCGAGCGTCACCGGCTCCCCCGGCGTGAGCGGCCGCCGTTCGTCGTGGGTGTGCCACGGCCGGTACTCGAAGCTGCGCTCCGGATCGGTCTTGCGCTGCGAGGCGCGCAGCCAGCCGAATCCGACGCAGCCGCGCGGGTCCTGACCGCTGGCGAAGGTCACGTCGCGGCCCGCCGGGTCGGCGACCCGCAGCGTCAGGAACAGGTCCGCGTCGGTGGTGGAGGACGCGACCGTGAGCCGGGCGGCTGCCGGGCCGGTGATCTCCAGGTCGTGCTCGAGCGGCGGCGTCCAGAACGTAAGGCCGTCGCCCAGCGCGCCGAATGTCGCGCAGCGCTCCGCCGCCGCCGGCTGCGTGGCGAGCAGCCCGCCCGCGACGTCGAGGTGAAACCTGGTCCACTCCGTACGCGGCAGCGGCCAGCCGGTCTCGGCGCGATCCTCAAAGCTGCCGTCGACCCTGCGAGCGCGCAGGAACACCGGCGGCTGCGTATCCCAGCCGGTGTCCTCGCCCTTGAGGAAATGACCGAAGAAGCGCTTCTGCAGGCGGACTCCGTAGTCGGTGTAAAACTCGACCCAGTGCTGGAGCCCGTGCACCTCCAGCCATTTTTGCTCGCTGGCGGCGCGGGCGTAGCCCTCGAAATTTCCCCTGGTGTGCAAGTGGTGCGCCCAGTTGGCCGATGACAGCACCGGCACCGTGATCTGCTCCAGAACCGGGCTGCGCTCGCGGTAATAGCTGTCATCCAGCGAGTGGGCGAGGACGGCGGCCGGGGTGTCGGCCCGGTTCCCGGTCAGTTCGTCATTGGTCACGGTCTCCGGTCCGGCTACGGGTCCGCCGGTCGGCCGGTGCCGGGGCCCGCGGTCGCCGACGCCATGCTGTACACCCGCAACCTGCGGCGGGTACCACTGCCGGACGAACACGTTGAGGATGCCGCCATGCCGGGTGAAATCCCGGTAGAAGTCGCTGCCGCCCTCCCATGGGCAGATGGCGGTCAGGTGCGGCGGCTGGAGCGCGGCGACTTGCCACTGGTTCATCGCGTAGTACGAGACGCCCAGCAGGCCGACTTTGCCGGTGCACCACGGCTGCGCAGCGGCCCACTCGATGCACTGGTAGTAATCACGCGTCTCGCGAGCCGAGAAGATGTCCAGGTAACCCGGTGACCGGCCAGCGCCCCGGGAGTCGACCCTGATGATGATGTAGCCGTCGGGTACCCACTTCTCCGGGTCGACCGTCTCCCAGTTCTGGTAGAGGTTCGACGAGCCGGCCAGCGCATCCGGGTGCTGGGCTGCCAGGTTGGCCCACTGACGCGCAAAGCCGTCCTGGAAGGCCAGCCACTTGGCATAGGGTCCGTGGGTCATGATCACCGGATAGCGCCCAGCAGGCTCAGGCCGGAAGACATCGCCGCGAAGCACCAGGCCGTCGTCCATCGGGATCGGGACGTCCCAGTCGATGCGCACGCTGGCTCAGCTGACGACGCGGCCGGCTGCGTCACTGGCGCGGCCGTCGCTGTCCAATGCCGCGAGGAACTGAGTAATCCGCGCTGCGGTCTTGGCTGCCCCGCGGACGGGAAGATGGTGGCCGATGTTGTGCACGAGCTCGACGCGAGCGTCCGGCAAGGCCGCCGCGAGCTGATAGGTGCTCTCGACCGGGATAACCGTGTCGTGCGGGTCGGCGAGCAAGAGCGTGGGCTGCCCTACATCCGCGAGTGACGCGGTGAGACCGTCGATCTCGTCAACCAGGGCGCGCTGCTCGGTGAGGAACGTGCGCCACAAAGGTCCGTGATCGTAGTGCGCGCTGGCCCAGATCCGCCAGTTGACATACTCGCTGGCGCCGATGGGCCGCTGCCGGCGCCGGGAGATGACGGCAAGCCTGGCCCGCGCCAGCCAGGGTGTCAGCGACCAGGCAGTGACTGCGCATACCTCGCCGGCCACCGGCGCGGCCAGCAGCCGGTCCCAGCCCGTCAGGCAGCCGGGGCCGACGCTGGCCAGCAGCACCAGCGCCGACACGCGCTCGGGCGCCAGCGTGGCGAGCGAAAGGGCGACGCCTCCCCCGTAGGAATGACCGACGACGACCGCGCGCTCGATGCCGGCCGCATCCAGCTCAGCGAGGACAGCCCGAGCGTTCTGGGCGAAATCCCCGGCCGGGTACGGACTAGCCCCATACCCAGGCCGGTCTAGCGCCAGCGTGCGCAGATCGGCCGGAAGCAGGCTCGCGACCTGCCGCCAGTCCGAGCGCGAGCCCGGCTGGCCGTGCAACATCACGATCGCGCGACTGCCCACACCTGCCGAGCCTAGCCGTCGGCCTCCGCTCGCTCGTCGCCGCTGTCGCGCCGAGCGCCCGGCGCCATCGCCCGCACGCCGGCGACGAACACATCGACGCCGAACCTGTAGTGGAACTCTGGGGCGCCGCTCGACATCGGCACTGCGGCCTCGACGAGGCAGGGATAACGGTCGGGCGGCAGCAGCGCGAGCCGGACCCGTGCCTTGCGCTGCTCCTCGGCGATCTCCGCCGGAGTCAGCGCTGGCTTGCAGCCAGGATCGCTCATCACCAGCATGAGTCCGGTCCACAGGGCGCTGCGCGCGATCTCGGCGGCGTGGTCGGGATCGAAGCCGCCACGGCGCAGGACCGCCAGCGCGGTCTCCGAGGCGACCAGCGCGGCGTCGCTCTGCTTCTCGCCCTCGAGAATGACCTGCGACGCGCACGGATGGGCACGCAGAACCTGCAGCAGTGATTCCAGCAGCCCGCGCATCTGCACATACCAGGGCACGGCCAGGTCGATGTCGGTGTCGAGCTCGCTCCAGACCTGGTCGCCAAGAGCGGCGAGCAGCTCTTCCTTGTTGCGGAAGTGCCAGTACAGCGCCATCGGCGTGACGCCGAGCTCGGCAGCCAGCCGCCGGATCGTCAGCGCTTCCACGCCCTCGGCATCGCCGAGCGCGAGCGCGCGCTGGACCACCACCTGCTTGCTCAGCCGGGTCCGGTCTGCATCTCGTGTCTTTGTCGTGGCCATCACTTGACAACTATACGCCGTACAAGGCAAGGTTGCCAGTAGTCATATACAACGTACATGGACACCGTACGTGATCTTGGTACAGGTACTTAGTACGAGGACCGCGGTACGCGCACCTGCAGTACGGGGAACCGGAGAGGAGCCCGGACATGTCCAGACGCTGGTGGTCGCTGGTGGCGGTGTCGCTCGCCACTTTCATGACCTACCTCGACAACAACGTCACTAATGTCGCGATACCTACCATCGAGCGAAGCCTGCACCTATCGCTGGCGGGCCTGGAATGGGTCGTCAGCAGCTACATCCTCGTCTTCGCCGGGCTCTTGCTGGCCGGCGGCAGGCTGGCCGACCTGTACGGCCGTCGCCGGCTCTTCCTGATCGGCCTGGTCATCTTCACGCTGGCCTCGCTCGGGGCCGGGCTCTCCGGCAGCGGCGCCGTCCTTATCGGCGCGCGACTGGTGCAGGGCCTGGGCGCGGCGATGGTCGTGCCGACCACGCTGGCGATCATCATGGCGACGTTCAAGGACGTCAGGGAGCGCACTGCCGCCATCGGCGCCTGGACCGCGATCGGGGCGATGGCACTCGCGTTCGGCCCGCTCATCGGCGGGTTCATCAGCCAGCATCTGCACTGGGGCTGGATCTTCTTCATCAACGTGCCGGTCGGGATCGTCGCGTTCGTGATCGCGGCACTATCGGTGCAGGAGTCTCGCGACCCGTCCGTGGTCCGGCACCTGGATGTGCCCGGCCTGATCAGCTCGGCGGTCGCGCTGTTCGCCCTGACCTATGCGTTGATCGAAGGTCATGACAAGGGGTGGACCTCGGCGCTCATCCTCGGGGCGTTCGCGCTGGCCGCAATGGCCGGGGCTGCTTTCGCCGCCATCGAGTCTGCCGCCACGCACCCGATGGTCGAGATGCGGTTGTTCCGGTCTCGGGTCTTCGCCGGCGGGACCGTCACCATGATGCTGTGGGCCTTCGGGATCTTCGGCATCTACTTCTTCACCTCGATCTACCTGCAGACGATCCTCGGCTTCTCCCCGACCAAGGCCGGACTGGCGTTCGTGCCGATGGCCCTGTGCATGGCGCTGTTCGCCTCGCTCGCCGGTCCGGTCTCGCGCCTGCTGCGGCCAGGACAGACGGTCGCGATCGGCATGGCGGTCATGGCGGCCGGGCTCTACCTGTTCTCGCGGCTCGGCGCCGACGCCACCTTCGCGAGCCTGCTGCCTGGCTTCCTGATCTTCGGTGCGGGGGCGGGCATGATGAACGTGCCGCTGACCAACGCGGTCCTGCATTCCATGCCAGCCGAGCGGTCCGGTGTCGCGTCAGCCTTGCTGAACGCCTCACGAGAAGTCGCGGGACTTCTCGGCATCACTGTCATCGGCGCAGTCCTGCGATCACGTCAGGGCGCGGCTCTGCACCACGGCTCGCACCCGGCGGCGGCCTATCTCGACGGGTACCACGCGGGCCTGATCGTGACGGTCGCGCTGATCGCGGCCGGCGCGGTGGTGAGCTACCTCGCGCTGCGGCACATTCCACGACAGCAGCAAACTGGCGACGCGGCGCCGGTGGCGGCCGCCGGGCCAGCTTCCGCCGCTGAGCTCCAGGCCTCCGATCGGCTCGCCACCTCCGGTGAGCCGGAGTTCGCGAGCGAGCCTGCTCTCCGGTAGGGCACACCGACGCTTGGCCCGGCCGCAATCCGGCGGCCGGGCCATGAGCGCATAGCTCATCAGGCCGGGAACGGGGTCGTGTCCGCTGATCCCTGGCGCGAGCGTAGGTTGGTGTAAACCTCACAAGACCGGCCCGACGCAGCGTAGTGCCGGGCCCCTCCCGGCGGCACTGATGGCGGTGACAGATGGCAGTTGGCGCGGGGCGTGCTGGTAGCCAGCAACTCCCCGCGTCGCTGCCAGCCGGCCGCGACCAGCAGCCACCGTGGTGGCGGGCGCTGGGGCACCCGGTCGTCATCGCCGGCCTGGTGACAGCCGCGGGCGCGTTCGTCTGGATCATCGCCTTCCCACGGGTCGGGACCGATCTGTCGGCCGCGCTGATCCGCGCCGACTGGGCTAGCCGTTACCCGGCGGCGGCGTACCTGTTCAGCTGGTACGGCGGCTTCCATCCGGCGAGCTATTCACTGCTGGCGCCGTACCTGCTCGCCTTCGTCGGGACCCGCCTGGCGATGGCTATCGCGGCCGTGATCTCGGCTGTGCTGCTGTCCCTGCTGCTCGTCCGGCACAACGTGCCCCGCCCTCGCGCGGCGGCATTGTGGGTGGCGGTCGCCTTGTGGACCGAGCTATCGGCCGGCCGGGCTGCCTTCACGCTGGGACTCGCGGCGGCGCTCGGCTGCGTGGTGGTGGCCGACATCAGCTTTCCCCGGACCAAGGCCAGGCTGCTCGCCACCGCCGGCCTGGCGCTGCTGTGCTGCCTGCTGAGCCCGGTCGCGGCGGTGTTCCTGGGTGTCGTCGCCGCGGCGTTCGCGGTCGCGCGCCACTGGCCGCAGGCTGTGGTGATCGCCGTCGGGGCGAGCCTGCCGCTCGCTCTCATGGCCCTCTTCGCTGACGGCGGCGCGCAGCCGATCAGCCTGCAGAACTGGCTACCGCCGCTGCTGGCTGTGGCAGCGGTACTGCTGCTGATCCCGCGGCGATGGCGGCTGGTGCGCATCGGCGCGGTCATCTACGGACTCGGGGTCATCCTGACCTGGCTGATACCCAGCCTGGTGGGCTCGAACGTGGCCCGGCTGGGCGAGCTGCTGGCTGGTCCCCTGCTCGTCGGGATGGGTCGTGCCCGGTATCGGTGGCTGCTTGCCGTCGCGCTCGGTGCAGCCGGGGTCTGGCAGGTCGCTCAGCCGATCGCCGATCTCGGGCAGGGCAACGCGCCGGCCTATGCTCCGCAGACTGCCGCACTGGTCAATGAGCTGCACGCGCTGCGCGCCGACACGGCGCGGGTCGAGGCGGTGCCCCAGTACGGTCACTGGGAGTCGCAGGAGCTGGCCTCAGTCGTGCCGCTGGCGCGGGGCTGGGAGCGCCAGCTGGACATTGAGCGGAACCCGCTGTTCTATGGCGGGGTCCTCACACCCGGCGCCTATTACGCGTGGCTCCGGTACAACGCCGTGCGGTACGTCGCCATCTCGACCGGGACGCCAGATCCCGCGGCGGTGGCCGAAGCCGCCACCATTCGCGAAGGCCAGCCGTGGCTGGTGCCAGTCTGGCGCAACGGGTTCTGGCAGCTGTACCGGGTTGTCGGCACGGACCCGCTGGCCAGCCCGCCGGCGGTGGTCACCGATACCACGCCCGCGCAGATCACCCTGCGCATGAGCCGGGCGGGCAGCACCGTGGTCCGGGTGCACTGGTCGCCGCTGCTTGCTGCCGCCGGTGCCGTCGTCACCCAGGCTGGCCCGTGGACGAGGGTCACGGTCGGCCAGCCTGGCAGCTATGTCGTCCAGGGGCGTTACTGACGCGAGCGCATGGGCGCCGGTCAGCTCGGCGTGATCACGACGACGGGGATCTTCCTGCTGGTCTTGGTCTGATAGCGGCGGTAGCGGCCGTGGTTGTTGGCGTTGACGGCGTCCCACAGCCGCGGGTAGCCAGGATCGTCGGCGGAGACGATGCGCGCCCACGCGGCGAACTTGTTCCGGCCGACCTGCAACTCGACTTCCGGCTTCGCCTCGATGTTGAAGAGCCAGCCCGGCGGCCGGTCCGAGCCGCCGTTGGAGGCGACCACGAGATAGTCTTCGCCGTCGCGCGCGTAGACCAGGGCCGCCGTACGGATCTGGTCCGTGCGGCGGCCCGTGGTGCGCAGCAAGGCGGACGGTACGCCGATGAGGCGGTGGCCTATCCGCCCGCCCGTTCCCTCGTATACGCGTTGGTGCAAGGTCAGCAGGTCCATGGCAGCATTCTGGCCTGCCGACGACTTCGGTGGCTGTCAGCCGACGGTGACGTTCCAGCCGGGTGCGACGAACACCATGCCCTGCGGCTCGAATGCCGGGCCCGACAGCGACACCTTGCTGATGTGCCCCGTCCACGGGTTCAGCAGGCCAAGGTAGTTCGCCGGGAACCCGGCGGCCGGGCAGGTGGCCGGTGCGTTAGCTGCATCGCACGGCGTGACCGCGACGAAGACGGAGCCGGGCTGGAACGGGCCAGTGACCACATCGATGGTGTCGCCGCTGGTATCCGCGCCGAAGATTCGCCCGCCCCAGCTCCGCGCCCACGCGGTGTCGTCCACCGACTGCGAGAGCTGCAGTACGTGCAGCTGGCGCCCGGCCCACAGCCCGCCTGAGCGGCCGGACTGCAGGAAGATCTGCTCCTGGTCGCCCTGGCTGGTCAGCATGAAATCGCCGGCGAAGCGGGGACCTGAGGCTGGCACGACCTCGTTCGAGTCCGGGTCGGTCAGCGCTAGCTGGACTACCTTGCCGAGGCTGGGGCCGAGGTTAGCCACCCGTGCCTGCGCCTCGTCGCCGAACACTGCCGTGACCGTGGCGACATGGGTGGCGGGGTGGAACACCACCGAGTAGACAGCCGGGTAGGTCGGTTGCGGCGCCGCGGTGCCGGTCGTGCCTGGCGCCGACGCGCTCACCAGCACATGACCGCGGTAGATCGAGATGGCGTCGGTACCGCCGAAGTGCGGCAGCGCCTTGTTGTAGTGGTAATGCCGCACTTGATGGCCGGGCTTTGCGCCAGGCGTGATCGTGTAGATACTGGAGTTCGCGTCCTCGTTCACCGTGGCGATCAGCACGCCGCGGCCGGGGTCTGCGGTGATGCCGTCGCACTTGCCGTGCAAATCCCACTGGCGGATCACGTGGCCGCTCGCAGTGAACTCCACCACGGTGCTGTCGGTGTTCCCGTCAGTGCTGGGCTCGCCCTGCGGGCCGACCCCATTCTGAAACGCGGTGAACAAGTGGCGGCCGAGGACCGTGATGTCGTCGGGCTTAGCCAGCGCCTCGGTCTGGGGCTTGCTGGCACCTGATGGGACGAAGGAGTGCTGCAACGTCATCCCGTTCAGGATCTGCTGAACGTGGAAGACGGGCTTGACCTGGGCCGTGGTCGTGGCGGCAAGCGCCGGTCCGGCCAGGGCCAGGCTCGCCAGGACCGCCGATCCGGCCGCGATTACCTTCGGCATGCTGAGGCGCACAGGACGCATCGAGTCTTCTCTTCTCTTCGCGAGTCTTCTCTTCGGCGAGTGCAGACCGGTGTTGTTCTACGCCGGTCAGGTGGCGGTGCGGGAAATGACGCAAGCCCATGCCATGAACGCAACACCAAGCGCGCGTGGTCCGCGCCATGGCAGCTAGCCGCCGGACTGCAACCGCGCTGCCGCCATCCGGCCCGCGTCGGCGGTGCGGCGCAGGAAGTCAGCCACGATCGCAAGGTCAGCGTCTGCGTACCCGGCGAGAATCTCGTCGAGCGCCGCGTTCATTCCAGAGTCGACCAGGTACAGCCGGAGCACCTCGGCGCCCCGGCTGCGCTCAGCCCGGACGACCACGCCGCGGCGGTCGGCGGGATCCCGCTCGCGTGCGATCCAGCCGCCGCGCTCCAGCCGGTCCAGGATGCCGGTCATGGTGGCGGGATGCTGCCCCGTACGTCTTGCCAGCGCTGTCGGGCTGAGCGGGCCGTACTGGGCGATGGCGTCGAGGCACTCCAGATCGCTCGCCTTCAGGTCGAGGCGGCCGCCCACACCGTGGTTGAGTCGGGTGAGCTGGGCGCCGAGTTCGCGCAGCCCCTGCTTGATCGCGCGGTTAAGCCACCGGCGTTCCCGCTCCCGCGCGCCGCTCGCCTGGGTCATTAGCACTTCCTTTGTGCTGCGCGAGCCAGCTCGTCACTTGGTACGCAGCTCATATGATATGGTTCTCGTATTATATCAATCACAAGCTGAATCTACTCCGGCGGTCGCGGGTGCTGAATCCGCAGCGCCGCCCGCAAGGACTGGCTGCATCGAAGGGACTCGCCATGAAGCTGACTATCTTCGGCGCCACGGGCGCCACCGGCACATGCCTCACTCAGCAGGCGCTTGCTGCGGGGCACGACGTCATGGCCGTGGTCCGTGATCCGGCACGATTCAGCCTGCCAGCACATCCGCTCCTGCAGGTCGTCACGGCCGACGTCATGAGCCCGGACTCGATCCTGCCAGCGGTCACTGGAGCCGACGCGGTCGTGACAGCGATAGGCCCGCGTGGCACTGGTCCCACGACGGTGATCCAGGACAGCGCCCGCGCCGTGATCGCCGCCATGGACAAAGCAGGCAGCCGCCGCTTGCTGATGCTGAGCGGCTCGATCGTCGCGGACGACGGCGACAGTCCATTTCTGCGCTATCTGCTCAAGCCGCTGGCCCGGCGTACCTTCCTCCGCCATGTGTGCGCGGACATGCGGGCGGGCGAAGGCGCGGTTCGCGACAGTGACCTCGACTGGACCATCGTCCGTCCGCCAAGGCTCACCAGCAAGCTGCCGACTGGCCAGTTCCGCACCGCGATCGACAGCAACGTGCCGCGCGGCTTCAGCGTCCCCCGCGCGGACCTTGCTGCCTGCCTGCTTGCGCTGGCCGACGACCCGGCCAGCGTGCGCAAGCACATCGGCATCGCCAGCTAGGGCCGGGCCGCACTGGTCAGGACAGCACCCGCCGCCGGAAGTTGCGCAACCCGATGGAGAGGAACAACGCGCCGAACGCCACGACCACCGGGTAAATGACGTAGAGATGCATGTGTGGTGCTGTCGTGAACGCCGCGCGCATCCCCTCGTTGACATAGATCAGCGGGTTTATCAGCACGACAGTCTGCAGCCAGTGCCAGCCGCCCACCGTCACCGGGGCGAGCTTGGTCCAGGAGTAGTACGTACCGCCGAGGAACGTGATCGGCAAGATGATGAAACCGAACATCAAGCCGATATTCCGCGGCTCGAAGCTGGTGCCGAGAACGAGCCCGAGCCCTGCCATCGCGATGCAGGCGAGTGGGACGAAGGTCAGGATCAGGAGCCAGTGAAAGGTCAGGTGCGCGTGTACGCCGGGCGCGTGCACCACCGACGCGATCGGCAGCACGATGATCGCGGACAGCACTCCCTGGGCAGCTCCCGACAACACCTTGGCTATGGCGACCAGCCAGATCGGGCAGGGTGCCTGCACCCTGTCCTCGATCTCCCTGGTGAAGCCGAACTCCTGCGCCATCGCGAGCGCGATGGACTGGACGCCCTGGAACATCACCGAGATGCCGACGACGCCGGGCACCAAGATGGTGGCGAACTCGGACTGGGCCGCAGTGCCGTGGCCGCCGATGCCCTGCCCGATCTTAGGGAAGACGTACAGAAAGACGAAGCACAGCAAGAACGGCTGGATGACAGTGCGCAGCACGAACTCCCAGACGTGCTTGCGCAGTACCACCAGGTCGCGCAGCAGGAGCGCGCCGAGCGCGGTCCAGCTTGCGGCCGCGACGGTTCGAGTCGGGCCACCGCCGATCGCCGTCGCGGGTGATTGCGGGACCCGGCGAGTTACGGATGTAGTCATCAGTCCCTCAGCTCCTTGCCGGTGAGGTTGATGAAAACTGTCTCCAGACTGGGCTCGGCGACAGACAGGTCGGCCAGTTCCAGGCCGCTCCGCTCGGCGGCGAGGACGATGCGCGGGATCAGCCGGTCCCGCCCTTGCACGTGCAGCTCGAGCCCGCCGTCGACCAGGCGCGTGCGAGTCACGCCCTCGACATCGGCCGCCAGGACGTCCGCCGCCTTGCCTGCGTCGCCAACGGTCCGCACGGTAACGACCGTGTCGGCGCCGATGCTCTGCTTAAGCGCGGCCGGGGTGTCTAGCGCCAGGATCTTGCCGTGATCCATGATCGCGACCCGGTCGCAGAGCTGGTCGGCCTCCTCCATGTAGTGCGTGGTCAGCAAGATCGTCTGGCCCGCGCCGTGGAGCTCGCCGAGAAGGTCCCACAGCGCGAGCCTGCTCTGCGGGTCAAGGCCCGCCGTGGGCTCGTCCAGGAAGAGCACGGACGGGCGGTGGAAGATCGCCCTCGCGACCATGAGTCGCTGCGCCATCCCGCCGGAGAGCGCGTAGACCGACGCCTTCGCCCACCTCGATAGCTGGAATTGCGCCAGCAACTCGTCGGCGATGCGCCGCGACTCGCGCGCGCTGATGCCAAAGAGCCGGCCGTGGAAGTAGAGGTTCTCCCACACCGTCAGCTGGCGGTCCAGCGTGTTCTGCTGCGAGACGATCCCGCTCAGCTGCTTGGCCAGCGCCGGATGTACGGCCACGTCGATGCCCGCGAGCAGCGCCCGGCCCGATGTCGGCACGACGCGGGTGGTCAGCATCCCGGCCGTGGTGGTCTTGCCAGCACCGTTGGGCCCGAGCAGCCCGAAGATCTCGCCAGCGCGAACGTCCAGGTTGAGCTTGTCCACGGCCGCAAAGTCCGCGCCCGGATAGATCTTGGTCAGATCCTCCGTGTGGATGACAGCGGTCTCTGAGCTGTCCTCGGCGACAGTGGCCGCGCCCGCAGGCGCCGGTGCGGTGCTGATGGCACTACCTTCCTTCAGCGTCCGGTCGTTCGCGCCGGGAGCACGGGACGCCCCGATATCGTAGCGCCGGCCCGCCGGCCGACCGCCCGCTGGCCGCTGCGCCAGCTAAGGCCTGCAAGACGGACTCGTCACACCCGGTCGTACCGACGAATAGACGGCACGTCGCGCGCAGCCGCCCGTCTTACTGCCGCGCGCTCGGCGAGCTGGGCGATCACCATCACCGCGAACCCAGTGAAGAAGACGGCCTCCATGATCCCGCCGAGCCTGTCGAACAGATAGGCGGCACCCAGGAGCGGATATGCGACCAGCGCGGCCACCGCCAGCGCCCGGTAGACGGCGGCCGGGCGAGTGGGCTGGTGCCGAGTCCGGCGGACCGCATAAACCAACGCGACCGTGATCGCGGCGAACTCGAGAATGCCCGCGGCCATGTGGATGTACTGACTGGCAGGCAGCTCAAACCGGTACTCCTCGCGGTGGCAGACCGCGTTGACGCTATCCGCGCACACTTCGGGGAAGAGTCCACCGAGGGCACCCGCCGCGGCGAAGACCAGCATCGACAACCATTCGCGGCGCGCAGCCCGGCTGGTGCCGTGGCCAACAGCCCAGAACGCCGCGATCATCAGCAGGCCGGCCGCAAGGTCGGCGTGCTGCATCGCGGTCGCGTACGGCTGCCCGCTGACCTCGAGGTTGCTGAACAGCTCATTGGGCGAGGTCATGAGACCGTGCTTGAGCGGTACCAGCAGCCACCAGTTATACGCGCCAAGGCCGGCGATGCCGAGGACCCAGGCCACGACGGTGCGGCGCCGCTCGTGCGCCGCGGCGGTCCAGCCCAGGCCAGCGCGTCCCGCTAGAGCCGCTTCGTGCCTGACGCCAGCCCCCCGGTCGGGCTGGCAGGCGCCAGTGTCCGGGTAAAGCCGGCTGCTACTAGCCCCGAGCCCGGCCGATCTTGTCACCTCGCGGACCTCCGCCTCGCCGCCTGGCCGGCCTTGGTACGCGGCGTGAACCCGCGCTACCTACCGGCCGGCAGGTAACCACCCTGTTTACTTAGGCTAAGCAAACAGCGTGGCTTGGTCAAGCCGATTTTCGCCGGAACCGGAGTACCCCTCCGGGTCGCGCTGGGTACAAGTCGCCTGTCGGCACGGTTATTTCAGGCCACAGCTATTTCCCACAGCTATTTCCCACAGCTATTTCCCACGGCTATGTCGCCCCCCGGCTCTGTCGCCTAGAGCCGAGCCGCGCTCAGCGCTGGCTGACGGTGTCCGGGCGGACTAACTCGAACAGCTCCAGCAGGAGTCCGTAGTACCTGTCGGTCCGGCCGAGATGCGCCATGCCCAGACGGCGGCAGACCGCCAGAGACCTGGCGTTGTCCGGATCGACAAGCGCGATGACCCGATCCAGCGGCGCCCGGCCAGAAACCGGCACAGCAGAGACCGGCCCGACCGAACCTGGCCCGACAGGAACTGCGTCGAGCTCGACGGTTTCCGGCCCAACTCGCTCTATCCCGAACGCCAGGCCGACAGCGCCGCGGCCGGCTTCGGTGGCGTAGCCATTGCTCCAGTAGCCGGGATTCAGGTGCCAGCCGATCTCGACATCGCCGCTGTCGCCGGGCAGCAAAGACAGCAGCACCGCGCCGACGACAGCGCCCGCTGCCGGGCCGGTTCGCAGCGCCAGCGCCCACAGGCCGTAGTCAGGCTCGTCGCGGGCCCGCCGGATCATCAGGTCCAGCCGATCCCGCATGTGCGTCAGCGACTGGACCGGGCGGCGCGGCTGCGCGCCGAGCCAGCGCATGACTTCGTCGCGGCCGTAGATGTCGAACGCCGCCTGCGCATCGCCGTCCGTCCAGTCCCGCGCGATCAGCCGGGTCGTGCGGAAATGCTCCATGAGCCGCCATCCTGCCCGGTCGGCAGGCACCGGGCCAGGCCCCGGTCTCCTGAAGCCGTCAGCCGCAACGAGCAGTGGTCCGGCCGAGAACTACCATGGAAGGTGCCATGACTGACTGGGATGATGTGAACGGCAACTGGGGACTGGATGACGATCTGGTCGCCGCCTCCGGGCTTGAGCAGACTCGGGACGACACCGACCTCGGCTGGGGCGAGGCGCTGACCGACCACTCCGGCCGCGACGCGGCCGACCTGGAGCGCTACCTGCGGGAGCGCCCCCCGCATCACGGCGACTGACTCCCGTACCCGGCGCCTGGTCGGCCCAACGACCCGCAACAAGCCGCGGCTCAGCTCTGCCACTGCGCACGATGTGGCAGTATCGGGGCGTGCGATTGTTCGACTACGCCGCGTCGTGGCTCCGGTCTGGCCGCGGCCGCTTTGCGCTGGTGCTCGCGGCAGCGGGGATCGCGGCGTCCGGATGTGCAGCAGCGGCCGGGACCAGCGGCGGCGCACAGGACAGCACCGCCGGGACCGCCCAGCACGCGGCAGCGGCCAACCAGAACCTCGATCCGGGGTCGTCGCTCGGTGGCGCACCCGCGCCCGACTTCTCACTGACGAATCAGTTCGGCCAGCGGATCTCGCTCAGTGCGTTCCGGGGCAAGGTCGTGATCCTGGCCTTCACCGATTCGGAGTGCACGACCGTCTGCCCGCTGACGACGCAGAGCATGCTCGCGGCCAAGGACCTGCTCGGGAAGGCCGGAGAGCGGGTCCAGTTGCTGGGCATCGACGCAAACCCGGCCGCGACCAAGATCTCTGACGTGATGGCCTACTCGCGCTCGCACGGCATGGTTAACCAGTGGGACTTCCTGACCGGCACGCTGCCGGAGCTCAAGGCCGTGTGGCGGCGCTTTGACATCTACGTGCAGATCACGAAGGGGCAGGTCGACCACACTCCCGCGCTGTACATCATCGACTCGCGCGGCCGGGAACAGAAGATCTACCTGACCACCATGGCGTACGCGAGCATTACACAGGCCGCGCAAGTGATGGCGCAGGAAGTGGCCAGCCTGCTCCCTGGTCATCCGAAGCTGGCCAGCACCCAGTCCCTCGCGTACATCAGCGGCCTGTCTCCCGCCAGGCCGGCCACCCTGGCGACGCTGCCGTCCGGCTCGGTCACCCTCGCCCCAGGCAAGCCCCACGTCGTCGTGTTCTTCGCGACCTGGCTGACCGAGACCTCTGATCTACGGGCTCAGCTGATAGGCCTCAGCCAGTACGCGCGCGCTGCGCCCGCGGCTGGCCTGCCAGGGCTAGTCGCCGTTGACGAGGAAGCTGCCGAGCCGTCACTTGCGGCCGTCCGGTCCTTCCTGGCTGGCCTCAGCCAGCCGCTTGGGTACCCGGTCGCGCTCGACACGACGGGCAGGCTCGCCGACGGCTACGGCGTGCAGGACCAGCCGTGGTACGTGCTCACCTCGGCCACCGGGAAGATCGTCTGGAAGCACGACGGCTGGCTATCGGCGGGCCAGCTGACCGATGCCGTCCGGACGGCATCGGGCTAGCCAAGTCGACCGAGTCACTGATGACGACGCGCAACGCCTGCTGACCTCTTCCGCGCGTCATGCCAGAGACGTACTATCGCAATCAATGGCTGAATGGTGGTCGATCGAGGTCCTGCACGGGGATTCCTCCGCTTTCCAGTGGCAGGACGCGTATGACTCCGAACTGATCGAGGCGGCGCTGACGAACGGCGCACTCGATGGGTCCTGGCACGCCGATCGCTGGGGAGTTGCCTTCGAGGTCTGCTTCGAGACCGCGGCCGAGTGGGAGGCGTTCCGGGCGCTCCCGATCGTCCGGGCGGCGCTGGACGCCGTTCCCGATCCCCTCAACGGCTTGCTGATCTACCGGGGCCGGGGCGGCACCTCGGCCGCAGGCAAGCCCCGCCGCCCCCGGCCGGCGCCGAGCGCCAGCGCCATGGCGCTGCCGGAGCCAGAACTCGAGGCGCTGGTGGACGTGACCAAGTTCGAGCCGCCCGGCCTGGCGATGGCAAGCCCCGCGGCCGGCTAAGTCGGCATCTGCCTTGTCGTGCCGCGGGCGGTACCAGATCGAGCGACACCCGTCGGCTCGGCAGCGGACCCACAGATGGCCAAGGAAGCCGCTGGCCAGCGCGTTGGCGCAGTCGCAGGGCATCCAGCCGACCGTCACGCGCCCGGGCGCCCATGGATGCCCCGAAGGGCACTCAAAGGGATAGCACCACCAGTCCGGACGGACGACTGCGCTCATCCTCGTAGTAGAACATACTTTCGATGCAGCGCACAGGCGGCCCGTCCGCCAGGCCACAGGCCCTAAGCTGCCGCCTATGACTCAGCCTGCCGCGGCGCCGCCAGAGGACGGCCGGTATGCGGCGCTCGGGCGGCTAGTCGAGCTGGCCGCGCTGATGGAAATCGCCTTGCGCATGGCGTTCTGCGTCCTGATCGGCAGCACCTACGCCGCAGTCGTGGCCGGCGGGCAGGAGGCGCACTGGCTGATCGACAACTGCGATGCCATCGTGCGCCACCGTGGTGACCTGCGCGTGGCGCAGCTCGAGACGATCCGCGCTGCGTTGCGCGCCTGCCGTGACGCCAACCGGGACCGGAACAGGCTCGTGCACGACGCGTGGGGCACCGATCCGGACGGCGGCCCGGCCGAACTGGCTGGCGGCCAGGGCGGTTATCGGATCACCGGGCGCACATGGACCACTGCCGAGATCCAGGCGGTCGCCGACGCCATCGGCACCGCCCAGCGCGAGCTGCTCACCGCGATCGAGGACGCGCTCGGTCCCGGCGCCATGCGGTCGGCCCAGCGACTACTCGCCGCTGACGCCGTTGAGCGCGGTCGCTAGGCCGCAGCAGACACCGAGGCGAGCGGGCCGAAATGCGCGCAAGCTGGCACACTACCGAGAATGCAGACGACCGTTGTCGATCATCCCCTTGTCGCGCACAAGCTCACGCTGTTGCGCGACATCAACACTGACACGCCGGCCTTTCGCCGACTGTGCGATGAGCTCGTTACGCTTCTCGGCTACGAAGCCACGCGCGATATCAAGGTCGAGCCGGTCGAGGTCCAGACGCCCGTCGACGTGGCGACCGGCGTCAAGCTCGCCCGTCCCCTCCCGCTCCTCGTCCCGATCCTGCGCGCTGGCATCGGCATGCTCGACGGCATGGCCCGGCTGCTCCCGAACGCTGACATCGGGTTCGTCGGCCTGGCCAGAGACGAGGACACACTCGTCGCCTCCACGTACGCGACCCGGCTGCCGGCCGATCTGACCGGACGGCAGACGTTCATCCTGGACCCCATGCTTGCCACCGGCGGCTCCATGGAGACCGTCATCCGGATGCTGCGCTACCGGAACGCGGCCTCGGTAACCGGAGTCAGCCTGGTGGCCTCGCCCGAAGGACTGGCCAGGCTCGCCGAGGCGTTCGCTGAAGACGCGATACCGGTGCGCATTGTGGCGGGCGGGCTGGACGCCGGGCTCAATAACAAGGGCTACATCGTGCCCGGTCTAGGCGATGCTGGCGACAGGCTGTTTGGCACCATCTAGGCACGCAAGCGCACTGCGTGCCCCGCCGAGGCCAGACCGGGCGACGGTAGGCTGCATGGCGTGAACGAGCCGCGCGTGGCGGATTCGGTTGCGGCGCGGCTTCGCATCCTGCGCGGCAGCCTCGGGCTCAGCCAGGAGCAGCTGGCCCATCGGCTTGGCATGTCCTTCGCTACCGTGAACCGGTGGGAATCAGGCCGCACGCAGCTCTCGGCCCGAGCCGCCGCGGCACTCGCCGCGCTCGAGGCCGAGCTCGCAACAGCTAGCCACCGGGGCAGCGCGCGGGACACGCTGCCGGTCGCGCAGACAAGCTTTGTCGGCCGGGCGCGCGAGCTGGCCGAGGTCACTGGGCTGATCCGGCAGTCTCGCCTCGTCACGCTCATCGGGCCAGGTGGCGCAGGCAAGACGCGGCTGGCCGCCGAAGCGCTCACCCGCAGCTTCGCCGACCGCGACGTCGTCTTCGTGCCGCTGGAACAGATCCGCTACCCGCGGTCGCTAGCGTCCGCCTTAGCGTCCCGGCTGAACGTGGCCGACCAGCAGGGCACGCCGCTGACCGAGTCGCTCACTGCGGCGCTCGCCGCCGCCCCGAAACTGCTGCTACTCGACGGTGCCGAAGGCATCGCCGCCCAGGTAGCCGAGCTCGCCGGCGAGCTGCTCGCAGCGGCACCCGAGATCAGGCTCGTCGTCACCAGCCGCGTCGTGCTCGGCATCGCAGGCGAGGTGTGCTGGAGCGTCCCCCCGCTGGACTGCCCGTCCGTGGCTGCTGGCGCATCGGACATCGCTGCGTCCGACGCTGTCCAGCTGTTCATGGCCAGAGCCAGCGAGCGGCTGCCTGACTTCCGCGCGGCGGACATCGCGCCGCATGCCATCGCCGAGCTCTGCCGCAGGCTGGACGGCCTGCCGCTGGCCATCGAGCTGATCGCGGGCTGGGTCGGCACGCTGTCAATCCGAGAGATCCTGCAGCAGCGTGCCGTGCTGCTGGACTCCGAGCCGGCCGGGGCCCGGCACGGCGGGCGCCGGCTCGCCGACGTGTTGCAAGTGAGCTACGACCTGCTGAGCTCAGATCAGCAGCGGCGCCTGGCGATGTTGAGTGTCTTCGCCGGTCCGTTCCGGATCGGGGATGTCCAGGCCGTGCTTGATGTCGACGCACAGGCGGCCGCGACCACCGTGCGCCTGCTCGTCGACTCGTCCTGGCTCGTGGTCACGCGTGGCGGCGAACAGAATCTGTTCACCATGCTCGAGACGATCCGGAGCTTCGCCGCGCTTCAGCTCGACAAGACCGACCAGGGCCCAGGCCAAGACGGCCACGATGGCACCGGCCAAGACGGCACAGCGGCGCGACGACGGCACGCGCAGCATTTCGCCGCGATCGCGGCCGGCAGCGAGCTGGGCCTTGGCGGCGCAGACGCAGCCGACTGGACGATCCGGCTCGAGGCTGCCGTCGCCGATCTGCACGCCGCCCTGTACTGGGCGGCCGAGCACGCTGAGATCGACCTGGGTCTGGATATCAGCGCCGCGTTGTGGCGGTGGTGGCTGGTCCGCGGCCGCCTGGCGGTCGGGCGGAACTGGCTAGCACGGTTCCTCGCGCTGGCCGGTTCACGCGACGACGAGCGAGTCGGCCGCGCACGGTGCTCGGCTGCCGTCCTGGCAGTCGAGAACGGCGACTATCCGGCCGCCATCCGTGACGCGGAGGCGGCGCTGGCGATCTTCGAGCAGCTCGGCCTGACCGACCGGACGGCGCTGGCGGCCACCGTCCTCGGCTCGGCGCATCGCTACCTCGGCAACCATGCAGGCGCCCGGCAGGGCTTTCAGACAGCCATGGACCTGCGCGCCAGACTTGGTGATCGCCGCAGCGTCTCGGTCGCGATCAACAACATGGCCCTGCTCGAGCTGGACGACGGCGACCTGAGCCGGGCGCAGGACCTGTTTGAGCAGGCGCTGGCCATCAAGCGTGAGCTCGGGGAGCGGCGGTCGATCGCGATCGGCCTGGCCAACCTCGCCGACGTGCTCATCAGGACCGGTCGGTGGGACGCCGCCGACCAGGCGCTCGACGAGGGAGCCGCCCTGGCGGCCGGTCACCCGCAGCTGATCGGCACCATCCGCTGCAACCAGGGCGCGGTGGCCGCACACCGGCGGGACTGGGCGCAGGCCGCGGAGCACTTCCGGGCGGCCATCGCCGCGTCGCGGGCAGGCGGCCACCCGCACGGCGTCATCGAGGCGATGATCGGCCTCGGCCGGGTCTGCGAGCAGACCGGCGACCGTGCCGAGGCGCTTTCGCAGCTTCGGGCCGCACACGCCCTGGCTAGTGATATCGGGAACGCCCAACGTCGTGCTGACGCCGAGGTCGCGCTCGCGGAGGTCATGGGCGCGCCAGCGGCCGGCGCCCGGAAGCCCGGCACCATCACCAGCCGGCAGGCCGACGTGCTCCGTCTGCTCGCTGCCGGTCTCAGCAACAAGCAGATCGCCGCTGAGCTCGTCTTGAGTACCGCGACTGTGGAACGGCACCTGGCAACCATCTACCGCAATCTCGGCTTCAGCGGGCGGGTCGAAGCGGCCAGGTTCGCGATGGAGAACGGCCTCGTCGGGCCCGCGCCATCTGGTGTTATAGCTCGCACGTCTGCGCCCTGACGAGGAATTACATGGTTGCCGTGATTCGGCGGCCGCTGCCGCGCCGGTAGAACGAGTGATAGAGCTCGTCATCCGCAGGACAGGGGCAGGGAGATGCCGGTGCGCGACCAGCTGCTCGGTTCGACGCAGCCAGTGCTGTCCATCTCCCTAGAGCCAGGGGAAAGCATCGTCGCGGAGACTGCCGAGTTCGCCTGGATGACCGATTCGATCCAGATGGCGGCTGGCCCTGCTGGCCTGAGCGCTTACACCGCGAAGGATGCCGCGGGGACGATCGCCTTTGCCGCGAGGCTGCCCGGCAGCATCGTGTGCTTGCAGATTTCGCCGGAGCAGGAGTACCTCGTGCACCACCAGGGCTTCCTGGCGGGCACGCCGGGAATCGAGGTCACAACCGGCTTCCGGCAGCCCTTGCGCACCGCCAGCCTCGCCGCGGACGAGTTCGTCTTGCGGCGCATCGGCGGCTGCGGGCAAGCCTGGGTCGGCCTGGCCGGCGACGTCGTCCGGCGTGACCTGGTCACGGGCAGTTCCCTGCGCACGCATCCCTGGCACATCGGGATCTGCGATGCATCGGTTGCGGTGCAGATGGCCGAGCTTGCGCAGGCCACCGCTCGTCATCCCGGCAATGATGCCCACCACCTTGCCGTCCTATCCGGTCCTGGGTCCATCTGGCTGCAGTCAAAGCCGATTCCGGCTCAGGCCCGGCCGTTAGGGGCCGGTCCCGCGCCCGGTGGTCCGGCTGTCGAGGGGGCAGCCGGCCGCCGCGGCCGGGCTGAGTGACCCAGCAAACCAGACCGTCACGTCAAGATCGAGGTAATAAGCAATGACCACGTACGCACCATCGCTCCGCCGCCCCGCCGGCGCGGGTCTCGCGCTCGCGGCCGTGGCCGGACTCATTCTGACCGGCTGCGGTACTGCCAGCTCCGGCTCATCCGGCGGCTCGGGTTCAGCCTCGAGCAAGGCCGCCAGCAGTTCGTCGTCGGCTAAAGCTGGCTCGGCGAGTTCCGGCGGCTCGACGTCGGTCGTCTCGGCCAACTCGCTGCCGTTCCCGATTGCGATCGGGAACACCTGGAAGTACACAGACACAGACGGCGCGACCGTCGGCACGACCGTCGACACGATCGCCGCAGTGACGCCCGTCGCCGACGGCCAGCAGGTGAAGATGGACGGCACCATCAGCAACCCGGGCCTGACGTCGCACAGCAGCGCTTACTTCATCTTCCACCCGGACGGCTCGATCACTTATCCGTTCAGCCAGTTCAACACGAACAGCTCTACGACGAAGGTGACGCTACTGTCCGGCACCATCATGTTTCCGTCGGCGTCGGCACTGGCCGCTGGGCAGGTGTCGCATGGCACGCTGAAGATCCAGTTCACCTCCAGCGGGGTGACAAAGGACCTGACATCCCACATCACGGTCAAGGGCGGCGGTACCCAGACCGTCACCGTGCCGGCTGGGACGTATACCGCCAGCGTGGTGGAGATGACCATGTCCGAGAGCATCGAGGGCATCACGGTCAGCACCGAGGTGATGACCTGGTTCGCCAACGGCGTCGGGCCGGTGAAGTCGGAAGTCATCCTCAATGAGGCGGGGACGAACCACATCGCCGGCGTCAATCAGCTGACCTCGTTCACCAAGGGCTGACCGCCCGACTAACGGCTCGGGCCTGCAGCGCGCTGCGGGCCCTTGCGTCCCCGCGTTCGGGCACTATTCTCTACGGCATGCGCACCTTTGCGAGCCTGGCGGAGTTCGTCGAGGCCAAGGGCGAGAGCCTCGGCTTCAGCGACTGGCACAAGATCACCCAGGAACAGGTGAACGCCTTCGCCGACGCGACCGGCGACCATCAGTGGATCCACGTTGACGTTGAGCGTGCCGCCAGCGGCCCGTTCGGCGGCACGATCGCGCACGGCTACCTCACCGTGTCGCTGCTGCCCGTCCTGTCCATGGAGATCTTCCGGGTCGAGAACCTGACCATGGGCATCAACTACGGACTGGACCGGGTTCGCTTCCCCTCCCCGGTGCTGACCGGCTCGTCCATCCGCGCTGAGGCGACGCTGACGGACGTCAAGCAGACGCACCTCGGGTCGCTTGCGTCCATCCGGATGCGGATCGAGATCGACGGCCAGGCCAAGGCCGCCTGCGTAGCCGACACGTTGTCCCTGTTCGTGGGCTGACCTGTCCTGCTGGTGGTCAGCGCTGTCGCTGTTGGTGGCTAGCGCTGTCGCTCCTGGTGGCTAACGCTGGGCAAGCAGATCCGCCGCGGCCGCCGACAGCACGGACTCGTCGCCCGCGTACGGGCCGTCCGGGCGCGGCCAGTGCGTGATGACGTCGGTGAAGCCAAGGTCACCTGCTCGGCCCGCGGCATCCGTCAAGTACGCCACGCTAGACAGCGCGTAGATGCCGGCCGCATCCAGGGAGAGGTACTTCGGCACCGCCGCAGGTTCACGGCCGATCGCCGCCAGCGCGGCATCGAACCGGCGCAGTGCATCGCCGACGCTGCGCCACCAGCCCGTCACGTCGTCGGACGGCTTGCCAGTCGTCACCCAGCCATCGCCGAGGCGCGCCGCCAGCGCGATCGACCGCGGCCCGTTCGCCGCCATCACGAACGGGATGCGCGGCTGCTGCACGCAGCCGGGCAGGTTCCGGGCGTCGACAGCCCGGTAGTAACGGCCCGTCCAGGTGACCCGGTCGGTGCGCAGCAGCAAGTCGAGGAGGTCGGCGAATTCGGCGAACCTGTCGACCCGCTCGCCCGGCGACAACGCCGGCTCGCCGAGGACCCGGGTGTCGAAGCTGGCGCCGCCGGCACCCGCGCCGAGGCCAAGCACGATCCGGCCGCCGCTGATGTCGTCCAGGGCGGTCAGCTGCCTGGCGAAGCTCACCGGATGACGGAAGTTCGGCGACGCCACCAGCGTGCCGAGCGCGATCCGCGAGGTCACCATCGCCGCTGCGGTGAGGGTCGGAACCGCGTCGAACCACGGGCCATCCACAAGCGAGCGCCAGCCGAGGTGGTCGTAGGTCCAGGCGTGATCGAAGCCGTAGTCCTCAGCCAGCCGCCACCGCCGGGCCGAGTCCTGCCAGCGCTGATCGGCAAGGATGATGATGCCAAAACGCACGACAGCGTGCTCCCTAATCGGGCGAGCGCGCATCGGACGCGCGCCTCAGGGCTTCCATGAACGAGGCCGCCCAGCGGTTGACGTCGAATTCGCGAACCCGGCGGCGCATGGCGCGCATCCGGCGCCTGGCCTCGGCTGGCGGCACCGTAGCCGCGCGCACGATGGCATCCTTCATGCCCTCGATGTCGTGCGGGTTGACCAGGAACGCCCCGCTCAGCTCGTCGGCCGCCCCAGTGAACTCACTCAGCACGAGCGCGCCAGTCTCGTCGTCCCGGCAGGCGACGTACTCCTTGGCCACCAGGTTCATGCCGTCTCGCAGCGACGTCACGAGCATGACGTCGGCGGCGAGGTAGAGGGCAGCCATCTCCTCCGCGGGATAGGTCTGGTGCAGGTAGTGAATCGGCGGGCTGCCGAGTTCAGCGTGATCTCCGTTGATCCGGCCGACGGTGACCTCGACCTCGTCGCGCAGCAGCCGGTATTGCTCGACCCGCTCCCGGCTCGGGCTGGCCACCAGAACCAGGGCCGTCTGCAGCGACCCGAACCGTCCCTCATCAAGCAGTTCGCCGTAGGCGTTCAGCCGGTGCAGGATGCCTTTGGTGTAATCGAGCCGGTCGATGCCAAGCAGAACGATCTCCGCCTCGCCGAGCGCCTGGCGGATTTCCCGCGCCCGCGCCCGCACCTCGTCCTTCCGGACGATGTCGGCAAAGCCCGAGAAGTCGATGGAGATTGGCAGCGTCGCGGTCTGCACAGGCCGGCTGCCACCAGCCTCGGTCGGCAAGCGCACGATCGAGCCGCTGGTCACCATGCCCGCCGCGTGCCGGCACGCGCGCCGGAAGTTGGCCGCGTCGCCATGCCGCTGGAATCCGATCAGGTCAGCGCCGAGCAGGCCGGTCACGATCTGCCGACGCCAGGGCAGCTGGGCGAAGATTTCGTATCCAGGGAACGGGATATGGATGAAGACCCCGATGCGCAGGTCGCTGCGCTGGTCCCGGAGCATTTTCGGGACCAGCTGGAGCTGGTAGTCGTTCACCCAGACCGTCGCGCCGATCGCGGCCTGCTCCGCGACGACTCTGGCAAATCGCTGGTTGACCTGCACGTAGGCGTCCCACCACGATCGCCGGAACTCGGGCGGAGCGATCACGTCGTGATACAGCGGCCAGAGGGTGGCGTTGCTGAATCCCTCGTAGAAATCACGGATTTCGTCAGCCGACAAGCTCACACTGACCAGGTGCAGGCCCGCAACCTCGAAGACGTCCGGAGCGTCACCAGCCGCGCCGGACCAGCCGACCCACGCGCCGCTAGCCTCGCGCATTACTGGCTCAAGCGCGCTGACCAGGCCGCCTGGGCTAGGCCCCCACTCGGATTCCCCGTCGGGACCCTGGACCAGGTCAACTGGAAGGCGGCAGGCCGCTACCACGAAGTCATAAGTGCCGATGGGCCACGGCGAGTCGGCGGCCACCGCCCGCCAGTCTGCGGTCTCCTGCGCGGCGACGGCCGGACGCTCGCGCCATGCGTTCTGGTCGGCAGCAGAAGTGCCCTCGCGCCAGGCGTTTTGGTCATCAGCAGACTTCAGTGCCAGCAACCCCTCTCCGGTCGGGCCGCGGCGAGCGCCCTCACGGCCGCTGCATACCGAAGTCCGAGCAACTCCCGCCACTGGGACCACCCCAGCCGAGCATCACTGTAGCCCGGCACCAGGCAGGGCTAGCGGCGGAGGTTCAGCCGACCGGATGTGCTGCTGGCCGCGGTCGACTTCCCGTCCAGGCACTGCGCCTGATGCCGGCGGCTCATCTGCTGGCCGAGGAATAGCCCGGGCTGGCGGCTGGCAGCACAAGCTGGCCGCTCGCTACGATCATCGAGATCCCGACCGGTTCGGCCGGGTAGCAGCCTGTCCTCGACAGAGAGCCAGATACGCCCGGTATGACAGATCCATACGCCGCAGCGGCAGCCAGTGCGCGGCGGCTCGCAGCAGCAGCTGGAAAGCCGCGACACGACGTCGCCGTGGTGCTCGGCTCCGGCTGGGCGGCGGCAGCCGACGCGATGGGGACTGCCGACAGCGAGATCCCGTTCGCCGATCTCGGCGAGCTGCCCGCGCCGACCGTGCCAGGCCACCTGGCCGTGGTGCGGTCGGTCCGGGTCGGCGACGTGGACGTGCTGGTCTTCCTCGGCCGCACCCACCTGTACGAGGGCCACTCCCCCGCCGCCATCGTGCACGGCGTGCGCACCGCGGTGGCCGCAGGCTGCCGGACCGTCGTGCTCACTAACGCCGCTGGCGGCATCGCCCCCGGCCTGCGGCCGGGCCAGGCCGTGCTCATCAGCGATCACCTGAACCTGACTGGGCAGTCCCCGCTGAGCGGACCGCCGCCGCCCGCGGCGTATCCGCCCAGATTCACCGACCTGACCGATCTGTATTCAGCGGACCTGCGCGGCATCGTCCGAGCGACGGCGCCCGACCTGGCCGAGGCCGTCTACGCAGGCCTGCCAGGGCCGCACTACGAGACGCCGGCCGAGATCCGCATGCTTGCTACGGCCGGCGCAGGCCTGGTCGGCATGTCGACGGTGCTGGAAGCGATCGCCGCCCGCCACCTGGGCGCGCGAATCCTCGGCATCTCGCTGGTCACCAACATCGCGGCCGGCCTATCGGCGCAGGCGCTCGACCACGCCGAGGTCGTCGCGGCCGGCCAGCAGTCCGCCCCGCGGCTTGGCGCGCTGCTGGCCTCGATCCTGCCGGCCGTGGCCTGAGTTATGAGCACTGAGTCATGAGCACCGAGTCATGAGCACTGAGTCATGAGCACCGGGGGCGTGCGTGACCAGGCGGCCGCCTGGATCGCGGGTGACGTCGACGACCAGGACAAGGCGGACCTCACCGCGCTCCTCGCCGACACGTCGCCGCAGGCCGCAGCTGAACTGGCCGACCGGTTCGCCCGGCGACTGACCTTCGGAACGGCCGGGCTGCGCGGCGCCGTGGCCGCGGGACCGAACCGGATGAATACCGCGACCGTCACCGCCACGACCGCGGCGCTGGCCAGGTGGCTGCTCGACCGCGACGCAGCAGCGGCCGAGTCCGGCGTAGTCGTCGGGTGCGATGCACGGCATCGCAGCGATGAGTTCGCGGCGCAGACGGCCCGGGTCCTGGCCGGCGCGGGCATCCGCGTGCACATGCTGCCGAGCCGGGAGCCGACCCCGTTCCTTGCCTTCTCCATCAGGCATTTGCGCGCGGCGGCCGGAGTGATGATCACCGCCAGCCACAACCCGGCGGCCGACAACGGCTACAAGCTGTACCTCAGCGACGGCGCGCAGATCGTGCCGCCTGCCGACACCGACATCGAGGCTGCCATCGCGGCCGTCGGCCCGCTTGCCGATATCGCGCTGGCTCCGCTGGACAGCCCGCTGATCACCCGGCACGGCGACGGGGTCGTGCAGGCGTACCTCGATGCCGTCATGGCCGTGCTCGGCCAGGCGCCCGCGAGCGCAGCGTGGCTTCGCTTCGTCTACACCCCGCTGCACGGCGTCGCCGGGCAGCTGGCCTTGCGCGCGTTCGCGGAGGCCGGCTTCGCCGCGCCGGACGTCGTCGAGTCTCAGTTCGAGCCCGACCCCGACTTCCCGACGGTCCGGTTCCCGAATCCGGAGGAGCCAGGCGCCCTCGACCTCGCCATCTCGCTCGCCCGGCGCTCGGGCGCCGACCTCGTCATCGCCAGCGACCCCGACGGTGACCGGCTCGCGGTCGCGATCCCCGACGAGCAGGCGCCCGGCGGCTACCGCCAGCTGACTGGGGATCAGGTGGGCGCGCTGCTCGGCGCGTTCTTGCTCGGGCGCCTCGCCGCTAATCCGGGCACCGTGATGTCGCAGCAGCTCGCCGTCAGCACCGTGGTGTCCGGGTCGCTGCTAGCGAAGATCGCGGCCGCGGCCGGCGCTCAGTACGCGCGCACGCTGACCGGATTCAAGTGGATCGTCCGCGCCGCCGACCTGCGGGCGGACGTCCGCTTCGCGTTTGGCTACGAGGAAGCGCTCGGGTACGCCGTCACCAGCGCGGTGCGCGACAAGGACGGCATCAGCGCGGCCCTCGCCATCCTGAGCCTCGCCGCGGTCGCCCGGTCGGCCGGCGAGTCGCTCCAGGATGCCTACGACGCCCTGGAGGTCGCGCACGGCGTCCATCTCAATGCTCAGGTGACGCTCCCCACGGAAGCGACGATCGATGTCATGTCCCGGCTGCGCGCCGCGGCGCCAGCGGAGCTGGCCGGCGAGCCGGTCGCGGCTGTGACCGACTACAGCGGTGGCAGCTGGGAGCTTCCGTCCGCCGACATGCTCAGCTATCAGCTGCCCGGAGCTCGGGTCGTGATCAGGCCGAGCGGCACCGAGCCCAAGATCAAGGCGTACCTCGAGGTCGTCGAGCTGCTGACTGGCGGCGGCACGCTGACGCAAGCCCGGAAGGTCGCGGCGGAGAAGATGGCGCGGTTGCGATCAGCAGTTACCGACCTGCTCGCCTAGCCGGCGGTTGCTGACCGGGCGGCGGTTGCCCGGCTGCGGACCGGATGGCAAGCTCGTACGCATGGCGAGTTCGGCGCAAGACCACGAGCAACACGACCACGAGCAACACGACCACGAGCACGGGCAGCACGACCACAGGCACCCCGCGCACGGGGCCGCCGGGCATGTCCACGACGACAGCTGCGCTGTCGCCCACGGGACCGCCGCGGCGCCGGCCGAGGACAGGGTGCTGGTGGCCGTGTTCGCCACGCCGGTCGCGAGCTACCTGCTGCGCTACGCCGCCGATGCGGGTTACCGGCCGGTGCTGATCGAGCCAGATGCGGAGCGGGCGAAGCAGGCCCAGGCCGACGGCTTGGAGCTGGCGGACGGGCTCGACGGCTTCGCGAGTGCTCGGACCGACGTCGTCGTCACCGATCATCACCGGGCAGAGCTTGGCGTCCAGCTGCGGGACGCGCTCGCGGCCGGGGTGCGCTGGGTCGGCATCATGGGAAATCCCAGGCACGAGGCGCCGCACGTAGCCGCGCTCACCGGGCTCGGCGTCCCGGCTAGCGAGATCAGCAAGGTCCGCCGTCCGATCGGCGTCAATATCGGCTCCCGGACGCCGCCGGAGATCGCGATCTCGACGCTTGCCGGCCTCATCGCGGACCGGAACGGGAAGCCTGGCGGCTTCACATTCTGACGTCACCTGCTGCCCCGACTTCCGCCATTCTGCCTGCCCAGGGCCCTGTTGCCGACTGTGATGTGCCGGCGACGCCTGGTCTTCGGGCGGGCTGAGATGTCAAGCTGGTCGGGGGGACGTCCGGTCCGCCGGACTGGGGGAAGGAGCGCAGTGCCTGAGCAGGCGGTTTACGCAGGGACGCCGTTGCCGCGCAAGCTCGGCATTGGCGAGGGCGACGAGGTCGCACTGATCGGCGCGCCGGAGTGGTTCGAGGACACCATCGGCCAGCTACCGGATGTCGCGAGCGTGCACACGGACCTGGCCGACGATGCCCGGTACGACGTGATCGTGGCGTTCATCACCGAACGGGCCGAGCTGGCGGCCGAGCTGCCGAGGCTCCGGGGGCGGATGGCGCCCGCCTGCGGGCTATGGATCGCCTGGCCCAAGCGCGCATCCAGGGTACCGACCGATATGACGGACCAGGTGATCCGTGACGTGGCGCTGCCAACCGGGCTGGTCGACAACAAGGTGTGCGCGATCGACGACACCTGGTCCGGCCTGCGCCTGGTGATCCGCCGCGAGAACCGGTAGGCGGCAGCCCCGCGCGGATAGCTGGGGCCTGGCATCAGGGTTCAATGGGGGACTTACCCGATAGTGCCGGTGCGGCCGAGCGGGCAAGCTGGCTCCCATGAACAGCTTTGCCGAAGGACCTCAGGCCTCAGACGGACCACCGGCCGCCCATGAACCACCGGCCGACCAAGAACCACCAGCCGACCGTGAGACACCTGCGGACTACGAGACGGATGCCGACCCCATGGCGGCCGCCAGGCAGCAGGCGGCGAGCCGTCCGCTGCGCCGTCCGGTCCGGGGGCGGATGCTGGCCGGCGTCGCGGCGGGTATCGCCCAGCACTTCAACATCGACGTCACGATCGTGCGCGTCGTCTTTGCCGTGCTGACCATCGTCGGCTTCACCGGCCTGGCCTACCTCGGCGGCGCGCCCCTTTACCTCGGCGGCATCCCGCTCTACCTGGCCTGCTGGGTGCTGATCCCGGAGGAGGGCAGCGACACGTCGATCGCCAGCGCTGCGTTGCGCCACGCGCAGCGGCGGTAGCGCTGACCACGGTCGCGCTTACCACGGTCGCGCTGACCACGGTGCGCTAGTCGAGGAGCGTCTCGCCCTCAAACTTGCCGAGATCCTCGCGGTACAGCTCCAGGCCTACGCCGTTCGGGTCACGGAAGTACATGCTGTTGTCGGCGCCGCGGTCCGGACCGAGGTAGTCCACCCCAGCCTCGTCCAGCTTCTTCCTGGCGGCGTCGAACTGGTCGGCCGTGACCGAGATGGCGAGGTGCTGGACGCCGCCGATCGTCTCCTGCCACGCCGGGTGCTCGTAGCCGGGGAAGTCGAAGAAACCGAGCAGGTTGTGATTGCCGATGTCGAAGAAGAAGTGGTTGGAGCCTGCGTAGTCGCGGTTCTCGACGAGCTCCACCAGCGGGAAGCCGAGGAAATCCTGATAGAACCTGATGGTTTCCTCGGTGTCCTTGGCTATCAGCGCGAGGTGGTGGACTCCGCTGACAGTGCTGGCCGGCCTGTCGGCCAGCGGCCGGAGGTACCGCTGGCGCAGCTCCTCCCGGCGCGCGCGCACCCGTGCGAGCTCCTCGCCCTGTGGCTGTGGCATGTGCTGACTCCTTAGGTCACCGGCCTGCCGACTGAGGTCGCCCCATCGCTGGGCTCCGACTTCTAGTGTCCCGCAGCCTGTCAACGACGCCGCGGCCAGCCCGCGGCCCCGTTCCCGCCTTAAACGTCAGCAGTGTGCGCAGCCTCCGGCTCTATGCGATGCCGGAGCCGCCAGCCATGCCATCCGTGCACTTCGGCGGCGAGCGACGCCGGCGGCACCGCGATGACCGGGCATCGGGCGTGACCCACGCAGTACCTGCTCACCGTGGCTGACACCAGCCGCCGCAGCGCGCCGCGCCGGCCAGCACCGATGACGAGGACATCGCCGGGCTCCGCCGCCAGCTCGCTGAGCACCTGGCCGGCTTCCCCGCGGGCTATCTGCGGGTGGAACTCCAGCTCGGCCGGTGGGCCGCCGATGCCCAGGTCGATCGCGCGCCACAGCCGGTCCCAGGCTGCCTGCTTCCAGGCCCGCCGCAGTTCCGGCGACGGGGTCCGGCGATCGGCGATCTCGCCTCCTGGCGGCGTCCATGCCAGCACTGGCACCAGCAGCGCACCATCTGATCTGGCCATCTCGGCGGCGTATCGAAGCGCCTGGAGGCTGCCTGCCGATCCGCTCACTCCGGTGATAACCCTCCGCACGTACACCTCACGGCTCCTTTCCCGCAGCGACGCAGTCCAGTTAATCGCGGGAATCTCCTGCTAGGCCGCCCCTAACAGCCTCCATGCGATGCAGCGGCCCGTGCAAGCGCCTTCCGTGCGCCAGTCGGTGTCTCGAGTCAGTGTCTGGGCCATTGTGATGCCAAGTGTCTTTTGATAGTCTCTCTCGCAAGCTAGTTACACTCATTTCCTGGCAGGCATCCCGCGCGACATCAGGAGACCAGCCCATGCAAGATCTCCACCTCCCCGGAGCTGACGGCGCGCGCCGCTGGTGGGCGCTTGGCGCACTGGCGATCAGCGTCCTCGTGGTCGGCCTGGACCTGTTCGTCCTCTCACTCGCGCTGCCGACATTGGCAGTCGACCTGCATGCCTCTACGGGCGACCTGCAGTGGTTCGTTGACTCTTATAGCCTGGTGCTGGCAGCGGCGCTGCTCCCGGCCGGTCTGCTCGGTGACCGGATAGGCCGCAAGAGGCTGCTGATCGGCGCACTCACTCTCTTCGGTGTCGCGTCGCTCGCCTGTGCCTACTCGTCCTCGACCGGCGAATTGATCGCGGCGCGGGCAGTGCTCGGACTGGCCGCCGCCGTCATCCTGCCGCTCGCGCTGGCCGTGCTCCCGGTGATGTTCACGCCGGCTGAACGGCCGCGGGCTATCGCCATCGTCGGCGGCGCCACGTTCATCGGCTACCCGCTTGGCCCCATCCTGGGCGGCTGGCTCCTCGACAACTACTGGTGGGGCTCGGTCTTCCTGATCAATGTGCCGATCGTCGTGCTTGCGCTGACCGCGGTGGTCTTCCTGATGCCGGAGTCACGCGGGTCGGGGAAGTTCAGGATCGACGCGACCGGAGCGGTGATCTCCAGCCTCGGCCTCGTCGCCCTGACCTACGGTGTCATCAGGGCCGGGCAGGACGGCTGGTCAGATTCGCTCGCGGTTAGCACCATGGTGGCCGGCGCCGTCGCGCTGGCCGGGTTCGTGGCCTGGGAGCGCCACGTCGGTCGTCGCGGCCGGCAGCCGCTGGTAGACCTCACCTTGTTCCGGTCGGCCGGCTTCACCTGGGGCACCACGCTGTCGACGATGATCTCGTTCGCGCTGTTCGGGCTGACGTTCGCGATGCCGCAGTTCTTCCTGGACGTCAAGGGTCTCAACTCACTCGCCAGCGGGATCCGGATGCTGCCGCTCATCGGCGGCCTGGCGATCGGCCTCGGCATAGGACAGCGCCTGCAAAGCCCACGCAAGTCCAGGGACGGCGGAGCCGCCAGGCCGCCGCTGGCCGGAGCACGGCCGGTCGGCGCTGGCGGATTCGCGATCATGGCTGCCGCGCTCGCAATAGGCACGGCTACATCGGCTGCCAGCGGCACCGGATTCATCTCGGCCTGGTTCGCGGCGACGGGCTTCGGGCTTGGCATGGCGATGCCGACAATGCTCAATGCGGCGCTCAGCGCGCTCATGCCAGAGCGCAGCGGATCCGGATCCGCGCTGATGACCGCGATGCGGCAGGTCGGGGCGACGATCGGGGTTGCGGTACTCGGCACCGTGCTCAACTCGGTCTACCGCAGCAAGCTCGTCCTGAGCGGGCTGCCCGCCGACGCGACGGCGGTAGCCAGGAGCAGCGTGGGCACGGGCGTGTCGGTGGCGCTGCGGCTGCGTTCACCGCTGCTGCTGGACGCTGTCCGCGCCGGATACGCGGACGGCGTCGACATCATGCTCTGGGTGTGCGCCGCGATCGCGATCACGGCCGCTGTGCTCGCTGCCCTGTTCCTGCCGCGGCACCCGGAAGGCACCGTCGGCGCGCCGGGGCCTGCGGCCGGCACAGTCAGCGGTGATGGCCTAGCGCCAGCAAGCACAGCCGGGCCCGCCGGGGCAGAATGACTGGCATGACCGAGGTGCCTGCTAGCAGCGGCGGCCTCCGCGAGCGCAAGAAGGCCAGGACGCGCGCCGCCATCAGGGAGCACGCCCTCCGGCTCTTCCGGGAGCAGGGTTACAGCGCGACGACGATCGAGCAGATCGCTGCCGCGGCCGAGGTGTCGCCGGCCACGTTCTTCCGTTACTTCCCCACCAAGGAGGACGTGGTCCTTCAGGACGACTTCGACATCGTCACGCTCGCGGCGCTCCACGAGCAGCCGCCCGACCTGGGGCCGATCGCCGCATTCCGCGGCGCGGCCGCCGCCGCGCGGGCCCAGATGAGCACCGACGACATCGCGCGATTCGCCGAGACGACGCGGCTGACGCTGAGCGTGCCCGAGATCCGGGCGCGGGCAGTCGACGAGTTGATCAGGACCACCGATGTGATCACGGCGGCGATCGCGGCCAGGATCGGCCGTGGCGCCGACGACTTCGCCAGCAGAAATATGGCCGGCGCCATCATCGGCGTGATCATGGCGGCGACGATGCCGTTGTACGTCCTTGATGACGACGGCGCCGACGTGGACGAGATGTTCGACCGGATCGATGCGGGCCTAGCTCACCTCGAGGCTGGGCTCCCGCTCTGACCACGGCTCAGCTCACTAGAGCGCCCGGTGGGCGGCCTGCCAGTCATCGAGGGATGGACAGCAGCGTGCCCCGTCCCTCGGGGGTGAGGTCGGGGCACGCTGGTATCTGAAGTTGAGACCGGCTGGCCAGGGCGCAGGGCGCTGCCTGGCCAGCCGGGGTTCTTGGGCCTTACTTCACCTGGGTCACGATCTGCCTGACCAGATGAACGGCCTGGGTCTCCCACTTGGCGTAAGCAAACGGGAAGCCGGACTTCTGCACCGACTGCGCGGTGGACCACAGCGGCTGGTGAGCCCAACCCGGGTTACTGGCCTGCTGCTGGGCGAGAGCCGTCAGGAACGAGTCAGCCGCGTACGACGGTGTCAGGATCTGCTGCGCCGTACCCCAGCCCATCGACGGGCGCTGCTGGAACAGGCCGAGCGAGTCCTGGTCGCCGTAGTTGATGTTCTGCAACTGGGCCTCCTGCATGGAGGTCGCAACGGCGATCACCGCAGACCGCACACCCAGGCCCTTGTCCAGCGCCTGCTGGACGATCGTGGTCGCGTTCGCAAGCTGGGCGGGCGACAGCGGCATCCAAGCCTGCGGACCTGCTGTGCCAACCGGCTGGAGCTGGTTAGCAGCCTGGGGCTCACTCGGGCTGGTCTGGCTCGCAACAGTCTGTTGAACCTGTGACCATGACTCTGGCGCTGGCGCGGCCGGGGCAGCCTTGCCCGCCGGCGCAGCCGTGTTCGCCGGTGCAGTCTTCGGGGCGGGCGCAGCCGCCTTGGCCGTCGCAACCCGAGATGCTGAGTGCGTCACCCCGTGCCGGGCAGTCCCCAGCGCGTCGGTCACAGCCTTCTGATTGGCCTTGTCCACGCTCACAGAGCTGGATGCGGCTGCAACGTGGTGTTGAGCAACAACCGGCGCATGCGCAGCGGAGGCGAAGGTGGCTGCACCCGCGGTGCCGGCGCCGAGCAGCGCGGCAGCGGCGCCAACGTATGCCACGGCCTTCTTCCGGCCGCGAATGGCGTTAGTCAGTCGAGCGGTGCTTCGCATTAGGTTTCCTTCCTTTACGTCCTCGCCATGGGGCAGGGCAGATGCCATACCGTCTGGAGAACTCGGGGGCGGGATTCGCGTGCGATCCGGTAGGCCCGGAACGCGGGCTCCGAAAGGGGCCTGGAACGCAATCCCGGCGAGGATCACGATGCGTTACGAGACTGAGACGCAGCGCGATCCACCTCGGTTTCGCAATGAGACGCAAGTCACTACTCGCGAGTAACCCAAGTCACTTGGGTGCCCGGCAAATGCCGCAACCAGGGTTTATTCGGACCGAGTCCTTGCCTGCTCGACGTCGGCGCGCGTGCTGCCCTGCGGCTGGCCGAGGCCGCCGTCAGCCGATCCTGGCGGGCGGCAGTTCCCCAGCTGGCGAGCTTCCAGGCCTGTTCAACGGCGGCGGGCTCGACCAGCCGCGGGCGGTTAGAGCCGCCCGGGCGGCGGCGATCAGGCCAGACGAGCTATCAGCCAGGCCAGCAGAGCCATCAGCCAGGCCAGCAGAGCCATCAGCCGGCCGATCGTGCTTGAGGCGGAACTGGGGCAGCGGCCTGCATGGCCGCGCGACCGCGGTTGCTTGGTGGATTGCGGCTACTTGGCGGAGTGCAAATCGAGCTATTCGGGCAGCCAATCTCGATGGAATGCCGAGAGAGCGGGCCGGCCGGAAGGTCGTGCAACAACTAATGACCGGCGCCGTATTCCCTGAGCAAACGCAGCCGCCGCGGTCGGCCCGTGGCGCAGATGATCGACAAAGCGAGGCCGCCCTTAGCGGGCCTGGCCCGATAGCGGCAGTGGTGGCGGGGCGGGCGGCCCGCGGAAAGCGGGAATGTTGCGCGTTCAATTAATGTTGGCGCGAGCATGCTAGACAAGAGCCAGAGGAGGACACCATGCCAGCCGTGACAGTCGAGGACATCTTGCTGCTGCCCCGGATCAGCGAGCCTGACCAGGCAGTGAGTCGCGACCGTCAGGTGCTGGCGGTCACGACAGCGCCGTCGGCGTTCGAGGGCGAGGGATTCCCGGTCCGCCGCGCGTTCGCCGGCGTTGACCTCAAGGCGCTCGACCCGTTCATACACATGGACCAGATGGGCGAGGTCGACTATGCGCCAGGAGAGCCCAAGGGCACAGCCTGGCATCCGCACCGCGGCTTTGAGACCGTGACGTACATCATTGACGGCGTGTTCCGTCACCAGGACTCCAACGGTGGCGGCGGTCTGATCACCAACGGCGATACCCAGTGGATGACCGCCGGCGGGGGCATCCTGCACATCGAGGAGCCGCCCGAGGAGCTGGTGATGAGCGGCGGGTTGTTCCATGGCTTCCAGCTGTGGGTGAACCTGCCAGCCCGCCTGAAGATGGCACCGCCGCGTTACCAGGACATCAGGGCCGGCCAGGTGTCGCTGCTGAGCTCGGCCGACGGCGGGGCTCTCATCCGTGTCATCGCCGGTGAGCTCGACGGCCACCCAGGCCCGGGCGTTACTCACACGCCGATCACGCTGCTGCACGCGACTGTCGAGCCCGGCGCTGAGCTCCGGCTGCCATGGCGGCCCGACTTCAACGCGCTCGCCTACGTGCTCGCCGGTTCCGGCACGGTCGGGGCCGACAGGCGCCCGGTTCGAACCGGTCAGCTGGCTGTGTTCGGTCCCGGCGACGTCCTGACCTTTGGTGCGCAGCGCAACATGAACGGACCGAGCGACAGGCTTGAGGTGCTGGTGCTCGGCGGCCAGCCGATCAGGGAGCCGGTGGCGGCTTACGGACCGTTCGTCATGAACACCAGGGCCGAACTCGTGCAGGCCTTTGAGGACTACCAGGCGGGCCGACTCGGCTCGATCCCGGCGGTACGGACGCCGCTGCCAGCCGAGCCGCACCCCGGCCACGACGTCCTATAGTCAGCCGTTCACCCATGCTGCGCCGCCCTGCCGGCGGCGCAGTACCGCGGCAACGCGGCAACGCGAGGCGCCCTCCGATCGAGGGCGCCTTGCGCGTCTGTATGGCCTCCGCGGCCGTCCGCTCCGCGGGTAGACCTGCCGGGGCTGGCCTTCGGGATCGGCCCGTCGGGGTGGGCCTTCAGGGTCGGCCTGTCGGGATCGGCCTGTCGGGGTGGGCCTTCAGGGTTGGACCGGCCCATTCGGACGCCTTAGCGATCGCCCGGTCCGTCGGGGCCATCGTGGTCGCCGACCGGCCCAGACGAAGAGTCCCGTCCCGCTTCTTCCGGACCGCCCGGTGGCCGGCTGTCGCCGGCCTGCGCCGTGCGGGTGCCTGGGTGCTCGGGGTCGGGCGGTCCGGCGATGCCGACGCGGTCACCATGCGGAGTGCGACCGGCCAGCAATTCCAGTGAGGCGTACAAGCTCGTATCCCGGTCGCCGATCAGCTCCCACGCGCGTGAGATCCCCACGATGAGCGACGAGACCAGGGCGTAGCCGATCACCTGTACCTGACCGTGGTCGCCGGGATTCGCGATGACGGCAATCCCGCTGACGACCCCAGTGCCGAAGATCAGCAAGAGCAGAGTGAACAGCCCGATCTGAGCGAGCTTCTGTCGCGGCGCGCTCCCGCTGGACAGGACGGACCGGACCGCCGCGGCAGTAAACAAGATCCCGATGACGCCCAACGTCAGCGCCGGGTAGCCGATGTTGCCATCAGGCACCAGCCCGTAGAGCGAGACCGCCAGCGCGTTCACGAAGCACAGCAGCGCGGCGGCGGCGCGGATCTGCTGGATGACCACCGGCCCTGTCACTGGCCCGCGCCTTGGCGCCACGGATATGGCGACGAACAACAGCCCGGTCAGCGCGGCCGAAGCCGCCCCGATCGCCGCGAACAGGCCTTCGTAGGTCGTAAGTACCACCGCGTCACCATACCTGCGGCGCACGAAGTCAGTGTCGACTGACGGCAGGCCACCGCTGCTTTGACGACGTAGGCGTTCGGCGGGCTGATGGCGACATTGTAGGCGTTCCGCGGGGACAGACCAGGGTTAATCGGACACAAAAGCCCGCTTATCGCCTACAAAGTCGGGTCCAACAGCGTCGGGTCTACTTACATCGCCAGGCGCGACCAGACAAAGTGACTCAGTCCGCCGATTGCGCGGCGGGCGCCGCCTCCGCCAGGCGCCGCAGCGCGCTCCGCGCGATCTGCGGGTCGTAGGTACTCCAGTACGGCGGCAGCGACGCGCGCAGGAAGCTACCGTACCTCGCGGTCGCGAGCCGCGGATCCAGGATCGCGATGACGCCCCGGTCGTCGACAGTGCGCAGCAGCCGGCCCGTGCCTTGCGCCAGCAACAGCGCGGCCTGCGCGGCGACGACCGCCATGAACCCGTTACCGCCCCTAGCCGCGACCGCCCGCTGCCGCGCCGACGCGAGCGGGTCGTCCGGCCGCGGGAACGGGATGCGGTCGATAACGACGAGCTGGAGCGCGCGGCCTGGCACGTCCACGCCCTGCCACAGCGACAAGGTGCCGAACAGACAGCTCGTCTCGTCCTCAGCGAACCTGCTGACCAGCAGCCCCGTCGAGTCGTCGCCCTGGCAGAGCAGCGGTACGCCGATCTCCGCACGCAGCGCATCGGCCGCCTGCCGGGCTGCCCGCATCGAGGAAAACAAGCCGAGCGTCCGGCCGCCGGCTGCCACGATGAGCTCCCGCATCTCGGTCAGGTAGGCATCAGACAGGCCGTCACGGCCAGGCGGCGCCAGCTGGCGGGCGACGTAGAGAATGCCGCTGCGGCGATGATCGAACGGCGAACCGACGTCCAGACCGGTCCAGTCGAGGCCGCCATCCTCCGGCTCGCCGGCCGACTGCACGCCAGGCTGCGCGGCTGGCAGCCCCCCAAGCTGCACGCCAGGCTGCGAGGCCGGCAGCCCCGCAGGCAGCACGGCAGGCACCGCTACCCGGTCGGACGCGCCAATCTGCGGCAGCCCCCACTGCCGCGCGAGCGGCTCGAACGATCCGCCGAGCGTGAGCGTGGCGGACGTCAGTACGACCGTGCGCGGCTTGAACAACCGCTCCGCGAGCAACCCGCCCACCTGAAGCGGCGCGACGCGGAGCGTGTCAGGCCGGGAGGACTCGTCGCTGACCGGCCGGTCCAGCCACACCACTTCAGGCCGTGCGGAGATCTCCGCGCCGAACGCGGCGATCATCCGGCCTGCATTCTCGGCCACCTCGTCCAGGGCAACTGTCGCGGCCCTGTTCGTCACCAGCCGGGCCGTGTCGTCCTCGGCGCCGACGCGGCTGCGAAGGTCGGCAGCGCACCCCGCCGCGGCGTCCCGCACGGTTGCCAGCGCCACCTCAACGTGCTCGGTCAGCACGTCCAGCCGGCCGGCATCGGTGTCGGAGAGCGCGAGGCCGAGGCCCTCGGCGGCGTCGCGCAGCCGCTCGGTCAGGTCTTCGCCGACGAGCCGGCCGCATCGCCTGACAGCGGCCTCGACGGCGGACGCCGACAGCTCTCCGGACGCGACGCTCGTCACCCGGTCGACGAGGTCGTGGGCCTCGTCGATCACGACGACGTCGTGCTCGGGCAGCACGATGTAGTTCTCCATCGCGTCGATCGCGAGCAGCGCGTGATTGGTGACGACGATGTCGGCCTCGCCTGCCTTATCCCGCGCCTGCTCGGCGAAGCACCGGCTGCCGAACGGGCATTTCTGCGCTCCGATGCACTCCCGTGCGTTGACCGAGACCTGGCGCCAGGCCCGGTCGTCCACGCCTGGTATGAGCTCGTCCCGGTCGCCGGTGCCGGTTGTCGCCGCCCACTCGTGCAACCGGGTCACCTGCCGGCCGATCGCCGACACCGACCGCGCGTCGAACAGCGATTCCTCCGGCTCCTCGGGCCCAGTGCCGTGCACCTTGTTGAGGCAAAGGTAGTTGCGGCGACCCTTCAGGATGGCGAACACTGGCTCCCGCCCCAGTAGGCCACCGAGCGACGCAGCCAGCCGCGGCAGATCACGCTCGATGAGCTGACGCTGGAGCGCGATCGTCGCGGTCGAGATGACCACGGTGCCACTGGAGCCTGGATCCGAGGAGCCGAGGGAGTGGCGGACTGCCGCCACTAGGTAAGCGAGGGACTTGCCCGTTCCCGTCCCCGCCTGCACGGCGAGATGCTGGCCAGATTGCATGGCGTGATGCACGGCGTCCGCCATCGCCGCCTGCCCTGGCCGCTGCGCGCCGCCGATGCCGGCCACCGCCGCCTTGAGCAGGACGTCAATCTCGGGCAGTTCGGAACGCACCCTGTCACGCTATCGCCTGCCGGCGTCAGCCGCCGGCTCCGCGCACCGAGGCGACGGAACCCGAGCTGGCGCCCGCCGCGGCGCGGTCAGCTCGTGACGTCCGCCGCGGTGAACTTAGCCCAGGCGATGGAGCCGAAGATCACCGCGTAGACGGCGAACGACACCAGTCCGTGCGTCATGCCCGACCAGTCGATCGGAGCCCGGAACAGGCCGTCCCACGACAGCCAGTAGTGCGTCGGCAGAAATGAGTGAATCGACGAGAGCTGAGGGACCTGGTCACAGATCTCGCTCGCGATCGCGATCACGAGCAGGCCGGCGATGGCCCCGACCGGATGCTGGGTCAGCGTCGACGCGGCCAGCCCAATGGCCCCGAGCGAAGTTAGGCCCACGGCGACGTACACGGTGACAAGCAGGATGCGCACCACGCCAGCGCCCAGCGAGATGGTCGTACCCGACAGCAGCGTGATCGGCCCGGTGTGGAACAAGATCAGGCCCATGATCAGCGACAACGCCGTTATCTCCAGGCACGCAGCCAGGCTGAACACACCGATCACCGCGTACTTGACCGCCAGCAGGCGGCTCCGGCCCGCTGGCACCGTCAGCAGGCCGCGCAGCGTGCCGAGGCCCGCTTCGCCCGCGATCGAGTCCCCGGCGATCACCGCGATGGCCAGCGGCAGGAGCAGCAGCAACGTGAGCGAGAGCACGACCAGCGCCAGGAACACGCCGTTTCCGGCGAGCTGATTCAGGAAGGCAGGCCCGTTCCCCGGGCCGGTGGGCGCCGATAGCGTCAGCCGGAACACGATGCCGAAGAAGATCGGCACGAGCGCCAGCACGCCAAGCAGCGCGAGGTTCCGGGGGCGGCCGAAGACGATCCGGAGCTCGGAACTGAAAAACCTCAACCAGGCGGGAACGGGGCCGCGTGCGGCCGCCGCGCCCTCGTCGGGCCGATGCTGCCTGGGCCGGTCACCAGGCACCGCGGGATCGCCGGGCCCGACGTCCGTCAGCCTTGGCTCAGCCAGCCGCCTGGAGTCAGTCGACATCGAAACCCTCACCGGTGAGCTCGACGAACTCGTCCTCCAGGCTGCGCCGCGGCGTCTCCAGCCCGGCTACCGGCACGCCCGCGAGCACGAGCCGTTCGCAGATCACTTCCGGCAGCATGGTGCCGAGGTCGGCCCTGACCTCCTGGCTGTCCTGCGTCACGCCGGCCAGCCCGAGGTCGCGCAGGACGGCGGCGGCCTGGTCCGGCTTTGGCGTCTTGACCAGTAGCCGGGCCTGCCCGCGCAACTCGGCGAGCGAGCCCTGATACACCAGCTTGCCCGTCCGCATGACGCCCACGTGCGTGCAGGTCTGCTCGACCTCGGCCAGCAGGTGCGACGACACGAACACGGTGGTTCCGTCCGCCGCGATCTCCTTGATCAGGGCCCGCACCTCGCGGGTACCCTGCGGGTCCAGGCCATTCGTCGGCTCGTCTAGGACGACAAGCGCGCGCTGGCGCAGCAGGCTCGTGGCGATGCCGAGCCGCTGCTTCATCCCAAGTGAGTACGCGCGGTAGCGCTTCTCGGCGGCGGCTAGCAGCCCGACTCGGTCTAGTGCGCGGTCGATCCGGTCGTGCAACGTCGACGGGTTCGCGGTGCGGTCCGCTGCGTCCAGCCGGGCGAGGTTGGCGCGGCCGGATAGATGCGGGTAGAACGCCGGGCCTTCCACCAGCGAGCCGACCAGCGGGAGCGCATCGGCCTGGCCGTCCGGCATCGGCAGGCCGAGGACGTCGTGGCTGCCCGCCGTGGGCTGGATAAGGCCGAGCAGCATGCGGATGGTGGTCGTCTTGCCCGAGCCGTTCGGCCCGAGGAAGCCGTAGACCGAGCCGGCCGGCACCGCCAGGTCGATCCCGTCCACGGCTAGCTGGCCGCCGCGGAACTGCTTCGTCAGCCCGCTGCTGGACAGCGCAAGCCCGGCCGCCGAGGTCATGCCGGATACCCTCAGGTTGGTCACGGTCTCGCCCTACCCGCCGTCGGCCGCGACGTCGGCGTAGAGCACTTCCGGCGTGACAGCGCCTGCCAGGATCTGGCCCTTGCTGGTGATCAGCACCGACAGCAGCTTGGTCTGCAGCAGGCGTCCGGTGCCCCAGTCGCCTTGGACCGGCGTGGCGGCGAGCAGGAGTGGCCGCAGCTGGGCCAGGCTCGGGCCGGGCCCGGCAGTGCTCAGTGTCGAGCCGTCCGCCGTGGTAGGCGACATCGACGAGGACGAGCTGCCGAACAGGCTCTGCTTCGCCGAGCCTTGGGCGCCGTCCCCGTTGCTGCTCACTATTGCCTGAACCGCGGCTGCGACCTGCGGGTTCGGCGGGGTCGCGACGACCGACAGCCAGTCCTTGCCGATCACCTGAGGCGCGCCCGTCAGGCCCGACGCTGGGGTTTGCGCACTCCCGCCCGACTGGGAACTGCTACTCCCAGCGGGAGGCAGGCCGCCGAGGCTCGCCGGGCTCAGGCCGGCCTGCTTCAGCGCCGACTGGAGGCTGCTGGGCACGATCTGCTGCTTCACGGTCGCGCCCGGCGGCGGGGTGAAGCTGAAGTTGGACGCCGCCGGCATGCCGAACGCCAGCGATGTGAAGCCCACGCTGTACACCACGCCCGTTGAGCCGCGGCCGAGCACCTCGACGCGCAGCGGGATGTCGCGGCTCGCGTCTATCGCGATCAGCACCTGGCCGACCAGCGACTTGCTGCTCCGCGGCGCCAGCGCCAGCTGGTACGCGGCCCGGCCGGCGACGTTGACGTTGGCCTGCACGGCGACCACCGTGGACGGGCCGACTGCCGTGAGCACCTGGCTGGCTGCGGTTGCCGGCGTCAGCGAGCTCGGGCCAGCATCCGGGCCGGCCGTGGGGCTGGCGTTCGGGGCAGCCCCGGTCCCGCCGTCACCGGGCAGGCCGGTGACGTGCGCAGGCAGGGCCAGCCGGGTGGCGGTCTGCGTGGTGCTGTTCCACAGCCACGCAGTGCGGCCGTCGAGCCGCAGGTCGGACTCGCCGGCCTGGACTGTTTTGGCCACCCTGAGGTGCTGGGCGTCGCCGTACCAGATAGTGATCGACTGGGTCCCTGACGCCAGGCCCTCGGTCCCGCCCGGCTGCGCGCTCTGCGGCAGCTGGGGCAGCCCGAGATTCGCCGTCACCTGCACAGTCGCAGTGAAGGGTCCGGGCGGCTTAGCGGTCCCCTGGGCAACCTCGGCCAGCAGCTGCGCCGCCGTCCGGTGGGGCAGCGACGGCACCGAGGCGCTCGCCGCCGCGGCTGCCGCGACGACGACGCCGACTGCTGTCACGACGCCAGCCGGAACTGCCCAGCGTGCTCGAACTCCGAGTCTGCGCACCTCGTCACCCGCCGTTATGCCGAAAACACCCCGTCAGCGCTCACAATAGCCGCCGCATTTGCCAGCGACGTCAACCTGGAGTAGGAGACGGCATCCGCCGTAGGGCTACCCCGGAAAGGCAAGCGCTACCAGTGGTGCCAGGGCAGCAGCGCGGTCACCGCGACCGCGGCGAACAGCAGCGTGAGATACACGATCGACAGATGGAACAGCCGCATCGGCGCGGGTGCGCTGCCAGCTGCGATGCGGCCGCGAAGCCGGTGCGCCTCGACCAGGAACCAGCCGCCGAGAGCGCCGGCACAGCAGCCGTAGATCCAGCCCGCGTATGGCGTCAGCAGCAGCGTCACGCCGACCATTAGGTAGGAATACACGACAATCTTCCGCGCCACCGTGGCCGGCGTGGCGACGACCGGGAGCATGGGCACGCTGGCGGCGGCGTAATCGTCACGGAATTTGATCGCGAGCGCCCAGAAATGGGGCGGTGTCCAGAAGAAGATAATGGCGAACAGCACGCCCGCCCACCAGCTGACCTTGCCGGTTACCGCGGCCCAGCCCACGAGGACGGGGAAGCAGCCGGCCGCGCCGCCGATCACGATGTTGGACGCGGTCCGTCGCTTCAGGCCGAGCGTGTAGACGAACACGTAGAACAAGATCGCCGCATCGGCCAGGGCCGCGGCTAGCCAGTTCGCCGCCAGCCCGAGCAGCAGCGTGGCCGCCGCGCCGAGCAGGATGCCCGAGGCGAGGGCCTCCGCAGGCTTGATCGCCGTGCCGGTGCCCCTGGCCGCTCCGCCGTGGGCGCTAGCGGCTCCGCCGTGGGCGCTAGCGGCTCCGCCGTGCGCGCTGGCAGCTCCGCCGTGGGCGCTGACCGGCGCCACCAGCGGCCGGCTCTTGGTTCGCTGCATGACCGCGTCGATATCCCGGTCGATGTAGCAGTTCAGCGTGTTCGCGCTGGCGGCCGCCAAAGCGCCGCCGAGCAGCGTGATCAGGATCAGCCGCACCGGCGGCAGCCCGCGGTCAGCCAGCATCATCGTCGGCAGCGTCGTGACAAGCAGCAGCTCGATGATGCGCGGCTTGGTGAGCAAGAACAGGCTGCGCGCGACAAGCCGGGCCGGCCTGCGGCCAGCTGGCCCGGGTAGCACCACCGGGTCAGCCAGGGCGGCCCGACCTGACCCAGGCTCCAGCGCACCCGTTGCACCTGTCACTCCGCTTGCCTCCGCGCCTGTCGAACCAGTCCGCGGGCACGCCAGATCCAGTGCGACCCTCGAAAGAGGGCGGGTCAATCGGCATGACGGCCACCGCGTCAGCAGACACGCTACCGCGACGGCCGGACGGGTCGAACGCAGGCGGCCCCGTTCCCGGCCTGAGGCTCAGCCTGACGCGAACGCCGGGTGGCCCAGCCGCCTCAGCCGGTGATCAGAGTCCGCAGCTGCTGATCGCCGCGCTGAACGCCGACTCCCAGTCCGCCGGTGACCGGACTGGTGCGGCCGGGGCCGGCTTCGCCCGGTCGAGCGCGGCCAGGGCGCACCTGGTCACGTCGGCGGCTCCGGGCGACGTGACCATGGCGTCGCCGAGCTCCAGCTCGTGCTGCAAGTTGTCGCGGCCGTGGCCTTGTACGACGTCAAGCAGCAGCAGCGGACGGCCAACGGTCCTTGCCTCCGAGCAGGTGTCACCCGAGCTCGTGATGACCAGGTCCGCAGCCGACATCAGGTCGGGGATCCGGTTAGTGAAGCCAAAAGCGCGCAATCTGGGCTGGCGGGCGGCAGCCGCCGCCAGCTTCCGCGCTAGCCGCTCGTTGCGCCCGGCGACGGCCAGCACGTGCACGCCGGCCTTCGCCAGAGCCTCGGCCGCGGCGGCGACCGGCCCGAGTCCCCAGGCACCGGACATCAGCAGGACGCAGCGCTCCCCCGGCGGCACGCCCAGGGACGCTCTCGCCTGGGCCTGGCTGCGCGGGTGATAGAAGGCTGCCCGCACCGGCGCCGGCACCACCACGACCTTGGCGTCCGGCTGGAAGCGCAGCACAGCCAGCTCGGCAATCTCGGCCGTGACCAGGTACATGTCGACGTTGCGGTGCACCCAGAGCCGGTGCGGCGTGACATCGGTGCAGAAGACCATGTGCCGCATGGCCGGATACCGGCCGGCGAGCTCGCTGGCGGCCGCGGCACCGGTAGCGAAAACGGAGATCAGCAGGTCCGCCGGGTGCTCATCCAGGTAGCCACGGAGCTTCGGGACAAGCTGGCGTTTGGCCCCGGCGTCGGCCAGCCGGGCGAGCCGCCCGCCGGTCCGCAGCGCGGCGAAGTGGAAGGCGTCGTAGAGGCCCGGCACGCCGAGCATCATCCGGAAGACTGCTTCGCCCGCCGAGCCGCTCCGGCGGCCCATCATCTTCATGGCATCCAGCGTGGCGGTCGTCCAGCCCTGTGACTCCAGCGAGGTCGTGCATGCCGCGGCCAGCGCGTCGTGGCCCATGCCGATCGACCCCGACAGCAGGAGCGCGGATCGGCTGGCGGTCATGCGCCGCCCCCGGACACCGGCGACGGCTGCTGGCTCAGCCAGTCCAGATACAGCCGGACACCCGCCGGGAACGACGTGACCGGCGACCAGTCCAGGAGTTCCTTCGCCAGCCGCGTCGAGATGCTCACGCCCTGATAGTCGGCAGGCCGCGCAGGCTCGTGCCGCACTGGGACCGGCCGCACCAGGCTGCAGACAGTATCGGCGATCTCCCGGACCGACACCGGGGTGCCGCCCTCAATCGCGAGCGTCTGGTCGCAGGCGGCGGGGGCAAGCGCCCGGAGGTGGGCGTCAGCCAGGTCCTCGACGTAGACGTAGTTGCGCTGCTGCTCGCCGGTACCCGCGATGGTGATGGGCTCACCGGCCAGCGCGGCCCGGACGAAGCGGGCGACGACCAGGGCGTCGCGCATGCGCGGGCCGTACGGGATGCCGTAGCGCAAGATCGTGAAGTGCTGCCCGTACATCTCCCGGTAGCTGTGCACGATCAGCTCGGCCGCCAGCTTCGTGGCTACGTACACGTGGCCGGGGCTGCGCAGGTCCACCGGCGCATCTTCGGTCAGCTCGCCGCGGCCGATGGCCGCCCCGTACACCCACACCGTGCTGGCCAGCACGAAGCGGCCGACGCCTGCCCGGACCGCGGCCGCCAGGACGCGCGTGGTGCCCTCCACGTTGAGCCGGACCGCGTGGACCGGGTCGGCCGCGACGTCGTTCACATCCGCGGCGCCGGCCAGATGAAACGCCGCGTCGGCGCCGGTCATGGTCGCGGCCAGGGCCGACTCGTCGAAGATGTCCGCATGCCGGTATTCGGCGCTGGGGTTGAGCCAGCGGCGACCCACGTCCAGGACGGCGACATCATGGCCGGCCCTGATCAGGTGATCGACGACGTGGGAGCCGATGAACCCGCAGCCCCCGGTCACTGCGATGCGCATGCATCCACCTCTACTACCCGCATGATCTCAACGGACACCAGCGGCATACCTCACACCCTGGCCAGAGCGCCGTATACGGCTGACACGGCACCCACTACCTGATCCACCTCGTCGTCGGTCATATCTGAGTGAATCGGCAGGCATATGTGCCGCGCGCACAAGTCCTCGGCAACGGGCAGCGGCGGGCCGGCGAACTCGGCAAACACCGGCTGGCGGTGTAGCGGCAGGTCATACACCTCGCCCGCGAGCCGCACCGCGTGATCCTCGGCCAGCTTCTGCCGGAATCCGGCCCGGTCCGCGCCCGCGGGCAGGACGGCGATGTATTTGTAGAAGTTGGTCCGGCAGCCCGCCGGCTCACCAAGCGGATCGAGACCGTCCAGGCCGCCAAGCGCGGCGTCGTACCGGTCGGCCACGCCGCGGCGGTGCTCGATGAACTCGGCCAGCCTGCGCAAGTGCACCAGTCCGGTCACCGCGGCCAGCTCGGACATCCGCCAGGCGTAGCCGTGCAGCACGTGATGATTGGCGCTCGTGCTGCCCTTGCCCTGGTCGCGATAGATCCGCGCCTGCTGCTCCATGTCGCCGGACGGCGTCAGGATCATGCCGCCCTCTCCGCAGGTGATGACCTTCGTCGGGAAGAAGGAAAATCCGGCGGCCGCCCCGAACGAGCCGGCCGGCTGGCCAGCGTAGCTGGCGCCGTGCGCGTGCGCGGCGTCCTCGACGAGGGCGATGCCTCGCTCGGCGCAGATGCTCGCTAGCTCGCCGACGTGCGGACTGATGAGGCCGCCGATGTGCACGAGCAGGACCGCCGCCGTTTGCGGGGTGAGCGCGGCTAGCAGCGTCTGCGGGCTGAGCGCGAAAGTCTGCGCGTCGATGTCGGCAAACACCGGCCTCGCGCCGGCCCGCAGCGCGGCCTCTGCCGTCGCGAAGAACGTATTGGCGGGAACGATGACGTCACGGCCAGCCACGCCGATGCTGCGCAGGATGATTTCGAGCGCGGCAGTCCCGCTGGAGACGGCCACCGCGTGCGGCGGCTGCGCACCGTCGGGCGAGTGCGCCGCGGCAAAGGCCGCCTCGAACTGACGGGTGTAAGGCCCAAGCGTCAGGGCACCACTCGCTAAGATCTCGCCGACTGTCGCCGAGATCTCCTCCCGGTCCGCCGCGGGAAAGACGACTCGCGCTGCCTGCACTGCCAAACCGCTCCCCCTAGCGCCGGGTATGCAACATTGACATGATCCCGGGTAAGTGCCCGCCGTGCCGGGATCTTCGTGCCGCGTGTCAGCATCTGAGCTACCCGGCAGGCTAGCCTGAGCGCGCGCCGACTCGAAAGCCGTCAGTAAGGACATTAGGTGAACTCTTCGCCGGGTGCCACTAGGCCAGCCGAGGGGCGCGGGCACCGCGCTGCCTGGCTGGCCGTGGCCGCCGCTGGGCTCGCGGTCGCGCACGCGGGTCCTGGCATCACCGGCCTTCGCCCGGCGCGCAAGCTCGTGTTCCGCCGGCTGGCCGGGCAGGGCGACCCTGGCCACGTCGCACTGACCTTTGATGACGGTCCCGATCCGGAGTCCACGCCCGAGTTCGTCCGCGCGCTCGCCGAGGCCGGCGTGCGGGCCACGTTCTTCATGCTCGGCAGCATGGTCGCGAAGGCACCAGCCCTAGCGGCCGAGATCGCGGCCGCGGGCCACGAGGTCGGCGTCCACGGGTTCGATCATCGTTACCTCACGGTGCGCGGGCCGCGGGCTACCCGGTCGGACCTGACCAGGGCCACCGACCTCATCGCTGACGTGACCGGGAGGCGGCCGACGCTGTTCCGGCCCCCGTACGGGGTGCTGACCGGCCCGGCCCTCCTGACGGCGCGCGAACTCGGGCTGACTCCGGTGCTGTGGGGATCCTGGGGCCGGGAATGGACACCCGGCGCTTCTGCGGCGTCAGTGCTGCAGACGCTGGTCAGTGGCCTCGACGGCGGCGTTACCGTGCTTCTGCATGACTCGGGCTGCACGTCTCCGCCGGGGTCCTGGCAAGCCGGCCTCGCTGCGCTCCGGCCGCTGCTCGACGAATGCGAGCGGCGCGGGCTGCGCGTCGGTCCCCTCGCGGAGCACGGGGTGCGCGCCTGACTGCGGCGTTAGGCGCGCAAGCCGCAGTCAGCCGCGCAGGTCGCGGCGCGGCCGGACGACAGTCCCGACCACACCGGTAAGGGCGAAGGCGAGAGCGCCGTGCCAGATCGCGGTGAACGCGCTACCCAAGATCCCGCTGCCGTCCACCATGGTCAGCACGAACACGAGGATCGCCGCCGCGGCCCCCGGTGCCACGGCGAACCGCCACGGCCTGCTCCTGGCCCACCGCAGCGCGCGGCTATGCCTGCTGCGGACCAGCGCCCCAGCGCCAGCGATCGCGAAGAACGCCACGATGCCCATGGACAGCGAGGTGGCCCACTCAAGCCGGAAGCTGAGCAGGTGGAAGGCCAGGTGGGCGGCGAGATCCGCGCCCGCTACTGCGACGCCGCCAGCTCCGGCCAGCTTCCAGGGTGCCTGTGACAGTGCCGCGCCCGAGACTGCCATCTCCTCGCGGCGGGTGAGGTTAGCTTGATAGGTGCTGGGCTGTGCAGACATTGTTGACTCCTGCGTGCGGGGTGCCTGTCGGTCTCAAGATATATCTCTAAGCCGCTCGCTGACAAGATATATCGCCTTGGACGTCGCAGTCGACGCGCCGGATCGATGGCTGAGTGACGATCTGACGGGTGTCACGCGGCGCTTCTGCGCGCCGGGATAGGCGATACCCAGGCCTCGTTCAGGTAACTGTCAGGTCGGTGGTGCTTACTGGTGTTACCCGACCTCCGCGCCACCGCGCCTGCCAACGGAAAAGGACGCGCGAGATCGGACATAGGCTGGCTTTCACTGGGCAGAGGGTGATGGAGATGGACGAGCAGAACAGCGACGGCCAGCAGCCTGGCTTTTGGGAATCCTGGACGACATCCGCAAGTCAGTCCGATCCTGCTGAGGTCAGTGACGGCGATAAGCCGGACGAAGGCCAGCCATCCGGTCCAGAGACCGGCGCGGCTGCCGCGCGGCAGCCCGACAGCAGCCCGCCTGCCGGGAGCCAGCCCGGCGAAGGCCAGGCGGCGTTTACCCAGCCCATCGGCCACCCGCAGCCTGGATTCGGCTACCCGCCACCGGGATACGGCCAGCCGGCTGGTTACCAGCACGGATATGGCCAGCAGCCCGGCTACCCGCAGGGCGAGCCTGCCTACGGCCAGCAGCCCAGTTACGGCCAGCAGCCCGGTTACCCGCAGCCCGGTCAGCCCGGCTACGGCCAGCAGCCCGGCTACGGTGGCCAGCCCGGCTACGGTGGTTCGCCCGGACCAGGCCTGCCCGGACAGCCCGGTGGCGGATTCGGCCAGCCGCCCGGCGGCGGGTACGGCATGCCCGGTGGCTACGGCCAGCCGCCGCGGCGGCGCCGGCGCGGCCTGACTACCGCGATCACCTATCTCGCCGTCGCTGCGATGGCCGCGACCGCCGGCGGCCTCGTCGTCGCGTTCGCCGACAACACGACTCAGCAGCCGTCGGCCAGTTCAGGCTCCGGAAACGGCAACTTCGGTAATGGATCCGGCAACAACCCGTTCAGTGGCAGCGGACCCGCAAATGGCGGCAATGGCATAGGCAGCACCCCCGGCTCGAACATCAGTCAGAGCACGCTGCAGAAGGTCGAAAGCGCGGTCATTCCTGGCCTCGTCGTCATTACCAGCAACTTGAAGTACGACGGCAGCGGCGCAGCCGCGGCCGCCACCGGCATGATCATCAGCAAGAACGGCACGGTGCTGACCAACAACCACGTGATCAACGGCAGCACCGGCCTGACCGCCACCGTGGTGGCTACGCGCCATACGTACCCCGCGAAGTGGCTCGGCTACGACAAGGGCTCGGACGTCGCGGTGATCCAGCTGGTGGGCGCCAGCGGCCTGACGACGGTGCCGATTGGCGACTCCGCCAAGGTCAATGTCGGTGACGACGTGGTCGGCATGGGCAACGCGAACGGGACTGGCAGTATCACGACAGTCCCCGGCTCGGTCACCGCGCTGAATCAGTCCATCACCGCAAGCGATGACGGCAGCGGCGCGTCGTCCGAGCGGCTGACCGGCATGATCCAGACGAACGCGGACATCATCCCTGGCGATTCCGGCGGCCCGCTGGCCAGCACGACCGGGAAGGTCATCGGCATGGACACCGCCGCGAGCACCAACGGCATCACCAGCAACCAGCAGGATGTCGGCTTCGCCATCCCCATCAACAAGGCGCTGACGATCGCCAGGCAGATCATCGCCGGCCACCAGGGCTCGGGCATCCAGATCGGCACCACCGGCTTCGTCGGGGTGCTAGTGCCCAGCGGCGCTAATGGCGCCCAGAGCAACGCGACTAGCCCGAGCGTGCAGCTCCAGCAGCAGCAGGCCAACCAGCAGCAGTTCGGCCAGGTCAACCCGGCGCCGGGCGGCTGCGTCCAGAGCAACGCGAGTCCCGGTGTGCCGACCAAGATTGCGCCGGTGGACTCCGGCACGCTCGTGCTCGGCTCACTGTGCCAGACGCCCGCTGCGGCAGTTGGCATGGTCGCCGGCGACGTCATCACCAAGGTGAACAACCAGGCGGTCTCGTCGCCAGCATCGCTGATGAACATCCTCAAGGCGGTGCACGGTGGATCGACGATCTCGCTCACGTGGGTCACGCCCTCGGATCAGACCGTGACCCGATCGCTCACGCTAGCCGCGGCGCCGCCTCAGTAACAGGCAGAACACCACGTCTCCGATCGGGTGCAGGCGGGGAGCAGGGGCGTCCGGGCGCCGCTGCTCCCCCGCTTTAGCTCCCGGAGCCGCGCCCCGCTAGCTGGCGGTCGTCAGCCAGGCCAGCATCCGCTGCTCGCACTCCTCGATCTGGGCCACCGGCACGTGCTCGTTCCTGGTATGGGCGAGCTGCGGGTCACCCGGGCCGTAGTTCACAGCGGGTATGCCAAGGGCGTCGAACCTGGCCACATCGGTCCAGCCCAGCTTCGCCCGTGGCTGGCCGCCAACGGCCGCGACGAACGATGCCGCGGCCGGCTGCCCGAGACCGGGCCTGGCACCGCCGGCCACGTCCGTCACCCGCACCTCGAAACCGTCGAACACAGCGCGAACATGATCGGCAGCCTGGTCTGCTGACCGGTCCGGCGCGAACCGGAAGTTGACGCTGACGACGCACTCATCCGGTATGACATTGCCGGCCACCCCACCGCGGATGCCGACGGCGTTGAGTCCCTCGTGGTAGCCCAGGCCCTCCACCACGGGCTGGCGAGGCTGGTAGCCACGCAGCACGTCCAGGATGCCGGCGGCGGCGTGAATCGCGTTGCTGCCGAGCCATGACCGCGCGCTGTGCGCCCGCTCGCCGCGGGCGAGGACGTCGGCGCGCAGCGTACCCTGACAGCCGCCTTCGACCACGGCCCCCGACGGCTCGAGCAGCACAGCGAAGTCGCCGGCGAGCAGGTCGGGGTGGTGACGGCTCAGCCGCAAGAGCCCGTTCCGCTCGGCCTCCACCTCCTCGCAGTCGTAGAAGACGTACGTCACGTCTCTGACAGCGCTCACGAGCTGCGCCGCGAGCCGAAGCTGCACCGCCACGCCGGACTTCATGTCGCAGCTACCGCATCCGTAGAGCAAGCCGTCCTTCAGATGCGACGGCAGGTTCTCGTGCACGGGGACCGTATCGATGTGGCCGGCGAGCACCACTCGCTCGTCATGGCCGAAGTCGGTTGTGGCCACTATCGCGTTGCCGTCGCGGTGCAGGGCCAGGTGCGGCAGATCGGATATTGCTGCGGCGATCGCGTCGGCTAGCGGCTGCTCATGACCGCTGACGGACTCGATGTCGACAATCTGCGCGGTGAGCTCCGCCGCCGGCCGGGAAAGATCAAGGTCCACGTCCGCAGCCTAGCGAGCGGGGCGAGGCGGGCGAGCCGGGCGAGCGGGGCGAGGCGGGCGAGGCGGGCGAGGCGGGCGCGCGGGAGATATGCGATGCCGGGGCGCCGGACGACGATAGCCGGTTTTGCCGAAGGATCCGACACAGCCGGCTGTGCCGGATGTTTCGGGATCATGAGACGACTAGTTCGTGGGGTAGCGAGCCCGCCGCCGCCACCTTTCCTTTCCTGACCGCGGCGCCGTCTCCCTCAGGTACTAGATCAATTCGCGACTCGAATGCGCCCGTGATAGTCCTGGTAATTAAGTGACCCGCGATTATCTGCTCGGGCCGCAGCAGGAAATAATCCTAACTGAATCGACAATCAAGGGGCCCACGCGTAAACCGAGGAGGGCCTGCAAATGAAGATCCACTGGGAAAACATCCACTGGGAGACGGATAACGTCGGCACGTCGTGGGCCACCCTCGCAGACGGGGAGCACAACAGCCTCACGCTGGAGAGCCGCGACGACACGATCACCTTCCATACCGACGGCAGTCCGAGGTTCGAGATCGGCGAGATCCTCGATCTCACGACTCTCTGCCTTATCTTGTCCAGGAATGCCCTGGCCGACCGAATCGATGCAGGTCGGGACGCCGATCGCGGGCCGCGGACCCCCGCCCCTGGCGTGCTCGTTCCAGGCCAGCGTCAGGAATCGCTGCCCGAGCAGCAAGGCACCAGATCTCGTGCGTGCCAGTTAACATGACCGCCGCCGTCCGCCGCTGAGGCCCGAGCCGACGCGGTTCGGCACCATTTCAGCCGCTGATAGTTCGCTCGGCGGCCGGATATTCGGATCGTGAACTAGCGGAGTTCTCCGCGGTCCATGTGTTACTCCAACGCATCGGTCCGGACTTCCGGCTGAGAGAATTTGCGGACAGGCGAATTATCCATGTGTCACCCGACTGGGCCCCGAGCCAGAATCAAAGCGCGCGGCACGAAAATACGGCCCGCTATGCCGGAATACACGACCATCGGCTCGTGCTCCATCGGCCCAAAAGCCAAAGGTTTCGTGCCTCAGGCCGACCAGCCTCCCGTGGCGAGTGGCTAGCCGACCGGAGGGCTTGCGTCGCCGGGGCTACTTGGCAGCATCCGCCGCTCGACCGCCGTCGCCGCCGCGACCGGCGGCGCCATCAGCCACGGCAGCGCTGTGGGCGGCGGCGCTAGGCGCGGTCCTGACACCGCCGGGCAAGCCGCGGGCCGCCGTCGTCAGGGCCCTGATGATGACAGCGATCGCGGGCCTGCGCACCGAGGACGCCCTGGCCACCGCGTAAAGGTCCCGCGAAGTGCTGCTGCCTGGCAGCTCCCGGACGACCACCCGCGCGTCCCCGCCCGCGAGCGTGAGGCGCGGCAGCACCGCGATGCCGATGCCACGCGCCACCAGGCTAAGGATCGTTGCGAGGCCTTCGAACTCCGACGGCGCCTCGGCCACTCCTCCGGCCGCGGCGAGGACCTGGTCCACCGCCCGGCGGGATGCCTCACCGGCTGGCGTGGCAAGCCATGGCTCGTCGCGGAGCTTGGGTAGCGAGATCGGCACGCGCACGTCGGCGGCCCAGTGTCCGCGCGGCACTACCAGCACGAGCGGATCGGTAACCAGCGGGAAGAACCGCAACGCCGACTGCCGGGCCGCCAGCCTGCCAGTCCAGTCGTCCACGATCGCGACGTCTACCCGGCCCGCCTTCACCTGCCGCAGCACCTCGCCGCCGGCAGTCTGCCGCAGCAGCAGGCTAAGACCCGGGTGCGCGCGGACAGTCCGGGTGAGCGCCGGCGCGAAGGCCACCGCGGCGGTCGGGAACGCAGAGATCGCCACCCGGCCGGCCGGCTCGGGCGCGGCCAGGTCGGCTTCAGCCGCCTCCATCAGCGCAAGTATCTCGGCTGCGTGCGCCGCCAGCCGCTTGCCCGCTTCGGTCAGCTCGGCCGTCCGCGCTGTCCGGTCGAGCAATGCCGCCCCCGCCTCCCGCTCAAGCGCCGCTAGCTGCTGGGAAACTGCCGACGACGTATAGCCGAGCGCAGCCGCCGTCGCGGCGATCGTGCCGCGCTCGGCGAATTCCAGCAGCAGCCTGAGCCGATGCACATCGAGCACAGATCCAGCATAAGCCCGCCTTATGCTCAGCGTCAGACCTACCCGACCATACTGACGCTTTACCTTAGATCGGCTGGTCACGGGCCTACGGGAAGGTAACCTCGCGGCTGAGGACGAACCCACCGCTTGCCCCCGCAGCTAGGAGTTTCGCCGTGCCCTGGGCTGGCCCAGCAACCCTGACCGAACCGACAACGCTTCCCCCGACCAACGGGGTGCCGACCAATCCGGCCCGGACGACGGCGCCCGCAGCCGGCCGGCTCCCGGCCGCGCTGGCGGACCCTGGTAACAGCGTGCCCGTGTCTGCCACGCTGGCCGCCAACGAAGCGCTGGAGTCCAGGCGCCTGCGCGGCGAGCCCGTGCTGCCGCTCGCCTTCGGCGAGTCCGGGCTCCCGGTCCACCCGCGCCTGTCCGCCGAGCTCGCCGACACCGCCGGCCTCGGCGCCTACGGCCCTGTCGCCGGCATCCAGCGGCTCCGCGAGGCCGCCGCCGGCTACTGGTCCAGGCGCGGCCTGCCGACTGATCCGGCCTCGGTGATTGCCGGTCCCGGCAGCAAGGCACTGCTGTTCGGCACGCTGCTCGCTCTCGGCGCTGACGTCGCCGTGCCGCAGCCTAGCTGGGTGAGCTACGCGGCCCAGGCCACGCTGATCGGCGCTGCGCCGCATTTCGTGCGCGCGGTGGCGGGCGAAGGCGGTATCTGCGACGCGACCGCGCTGGACTTCGCGGTCCGCGCCAGCCGGGCGGCGGGCCGGCCCATCGGAGCCGTTCTCGTCACGATGCCGGATAACCCGACCGGGCGGCTAGCCAGCCCGGACGCGGTCCGCGCGCTGTGTGCAGCCGCCGAGCGCAACAACCTCGTCATTATCAGCGACGAGATCTACCGCGATCTCGTGCACGATCCGAGCGCGCCGTTCCTCAGCCCCGCGGCAGTCGCCCCGGACCGGACCGTGGTCACGACGGCGCTCAGCAAGAATCTCGCGGTCGGCGGCTGGCGGATCGGCGTCGCCCGGATGCCCGACGGCAAGACTGGTGCGGTGCTCGCGGACCGGCTGCTCGGCATCGCCAGCGAGATCTGGTCGGCCCCCGCCGGCCCGGTGCAGCAGGCCGCCGCCGTCGCGCTGGAGGAGCCTACGTACCTCGCCGAGCGAGTATCCCGCAGCCGGCGCCTGCACGCGACCGTCTGCCAGGCAGCGGTCAGAGTGTGCACGGACGCGGGGCTCGAGGTCGCTCCGCCGCAGGCGGCGTTCTACCTGTACCCGGATTTCGACCCGTGGCGCGACCACCTGCGTGGCAAGTTCGGCGTGCGGACCAGTACCGACCTCGCCGCGCTGCTGCTCAACCGGTACGGGGCCGGCACGCTGCCCGGCAGCGCGTTCGGTGAGAGCGCCTCGGCACTGCGGCTGCGCCTCGCGACCGGGCTGCTGTACGGCGACACGGATCAGCAGCGGGAGCAGGCGCTGACGGCGCCCGATCCGCTGCAGCTGCCGTGGATCAGCGCCGCCATGAGCAGGTTCGGCGACATTCTCGCCGACATCGCCGCCTGAGCTCTCCCGACCGCACGGGCGCCGGCCAGGTGGGCGGCGCCCGGCTGGCCGTTGGTCCCGATCGCCACGCGCACTTCGGGAGCACGAGGCCGGCCGCGGTCATGGTGAACTAGTCGGCGTTGCCGCCGCCGGCCATACCCCGGCTCAGGCGGTCCGCGCACGACGCCAGGTAGCAGATGGCCCGCGCCTGGGTAATACCTGAGCGGAGCCGCAATGGCGGCTCCGCGTTTCTTGCGTCTAGAGCCGGTTCCTGGCCGCCGCATGAGTTCTGTTAGGAATCCGCCCGCGGCTGCATGGGTCCTGTTTGGACACTCGGTTTGCCCAGTTCAGCGCGGTTTTATTGGGCGTTACTTCTGCACAGCCTAGGCGTCCGCTGGAGGACACCATGCTCGATCTCGCATTCATAGGCCTCACGGTCCTGGTCTTCGGCGTGCTCTGGCTCATCGTCAAGGGAGTTGAGCGCTTTGAGCGCTGATAACTGGATCGGCCTGATCGTCGGCATCTTGCTGACCGTGTACCTATTCGTGGCACTCGTGCTCCCTGAGAGGTTCTAGATGAGTAGCGCAGCTGCAGGCTGGCTCCAGTTCGGCCTGCTCGTCGTCGCCCTTGGCGCGTGCTACGTGCCCATCGGGAACTACATGGCGCACGTCTTCACCACTGACAAGCACTGGCGGGTCGAGCGGTGGATCTACCGGTTGGTGGGCGTGAACCCGGCCAGCGACCAGAAGTGGAGTTCCTACGCCCGGAGCGTGCTGGCGTTCTCGGCGATCAGCGTGCTGTTCCTGTATGGCATCCAGCGGCTGCAGAGCTATCTTCTGCTGGCGGAAGGCATGCACAACGTGCCACCCGCGCTCGCATGGAACACCGCTGCCTCGTTCGTCACGAACACGAACTGGCAGAACTACTCTGGTGAGTCCACCATGGGCTACCTGACCCAGATGTCAGGCCTCACGGTACAGAACTTCATGTCGGCTGCCGTCGGCATCGTGGTGGCCATCGCCCTGGTCCGCGGCTTCACGCGGTCCAAGACGGACCGGCTCGGCAACTTCTGGGTTGACACCACGAGGATCACGGTCCGCTACCTGATCCCGCTCGCGATCGTCGGCGGCATCATCCTCATGGCCAGCGGTGTCATCGACAACATCAGCAGCTATCACACGGTGACGACCCTGTCCGGCGCGCACCAGACGATCCCCGGCGGTCCGGTGGCCTCGCAGGAGGTCATCAAGGAGGCGGGTAACAACGGCGGCGGCTTCTTCAACGCCAACTCCACCCACCCGTTTGAGAACCCCAACCCGTTCACCAACTGGTTCGAGATTTTCCTGCTGCTGCTGACCGCGTTCTGCCTGCCCCGCACGTTCGGCAAGATGGTCAAGGACAACCGCCAGGGCTATGCCCTCCTCATCGCGATGGTGGTCATCTGGGCGGCCGCCGTCGGCGGCATCAGCTTCTTCGAGGCTCACTACAACCTGGGCGGTGCCACCGCCGCGCAGCTAGCGCATGGCGCCACCGAAGGCACGGAGACGAGGTTCGGCACGTCCGGCTGCTCGCTGTTCGCGGCCTCCACGACGGTGACGTCCACCGGAGCGGTGAACTGCTTCCACGATTCACTGACGCCGTTCGGCGGCGGGATTGCGCTGGCCGACATGGCGCTCGGCGAAGTCGCGCCCGGCGGCGTCGGCGCCGGCTTGTACGGCATCCTCGTGCTGGCCGTCGTGACGGTGTTCGTCGGCGGCCTGATGGTCGGCCGGACACCGGAGTACATCGGCAAGAAGATCCGGCCGACCGAGATGAAGTACGCAGCGCTGTACTTCCTCACAACGCCGGCGACCGTCCTCGCGGCTGCAGGCCTCTCCATCGGGCTGAAGACACCTCGGGCGTCGATCCTGAACCCCGGCCCGCATGGGCTGACCGAGATCCTCTACGCGTTCACCTCGATGGCCAATAACAACGGCTCGGCTTTCGCCGGCCTGACGACCAATACCGACTGGTACAACACCATCGGCGGGATCGTCATGCTGATGGCCAGGTTCGCCCCGATGGTGTTCGCTATCGGCCTGGCCGGGTCACTGGCCAGGCAGCAACCGGTGCCGGCCAGCGCCGGCACGATAGAAACGCACAAGCCGCTGTTCATCGGCATGCTCGTCGGCGTGATCCTCGTGCTCATCGGCCTGACGTACTTCCCCGCACTCGCCCTCGGGCCATTCGCAGAAGGACTGCACTGACATGTCCGTAACAACAATGGATGCGGGCGACAGGCCCGTGGCTGCCAATGCCAAGAGCGGACAGCCGCGCCGGATGGGTGGCGGCCTGCTCGACCCGAAGATCCTGTGGAAATCCACGCCGGACGCCTTCAAGAAGCTGGACCCGCGGGTCCAGCTCAAGAACCCGGTCATGTTCGTGGTCGAGGTCGGCGCCGCGGTGACCACGGGCACGGCCATCGCCAGTCCGTCGGTCTTCAACTGGACGATTGTAGTCTGGCTATGGCTGACGGTCCTGTTCGCCAACCTGGCCGAGGCCGTGGCTGAAGGCCGTGGCAAGGCCCAGGCCGAGACACTCCGCAAGACCAAGCGCGAGACCGTCGCCCGCCGGCTCGTCGGCTGGCGGCCGGGTCAGGCGGATCTGCGGGAAGAGCAGGTGCCCGGCACCCAGCTCGCCCTCGACGATTACGTTGTCGTCGAGGCCGGCGAGATCATTCCCGGCGATGGCGACGTCGTCGAGGGCGTGGCCTCCGTCGATGAGTCGGCCATCACCGGTGAGTCGGCGCCCGTCATCCGCGAGTCCGGCGGCGACCGGTCCGGGGTGACCGGCGGCACGAAGGTGCTGTCGGACCGGATCGTCGTGAAGATCACCTCAAAGCCGGGCGAGACCTTCATCGACCGGATGATCGCGCTGGTCGAGGGCGCCAAGCGCCAGAAGACGCCGAACGAGATCGCGCTGAACATCCTGCTGGCGTCGCTCACGATCATCTTCATGATGGCCGTTATCACGCTGCAGCCGATGGCGTTCTACTCCGGCGCGCCGCAGACGCTGGTGGTTTTGGTCGCGCTTCTGGTCGCGCTCATCCCGACGACGATCGGCGCGCTGCTGTCGGCCATCGGGATCGCGGGCATGGACCGGCTAGTGCAGCGCAACGTGCTGGCAATGTCCGGCCGCGCTGTCGAAGCCGCGGGCGACGTGGACACGCTGCTGCTGGACAAGACCGGAACGATCACCATCGGCAACAGGCAGGCCACCGAGTTCCTGCCAGTCGACGGCGTGACCGCGCAGGATCTCGCCGACGCCGCCCAGCTGTCCAGCATGGCCGACTACACGCCCGAGGGCCGGTCAATCGCAGTCCTCGCCAAGGACAAGTACGGGCTGCGCGAGCGACCCGAAGGCGAGCTGCAAGGCGCGGAGTTCGTCGAGTTCACAGCGCAGACCAGGATGAGCGGCATCGACCTGGCTAACGGCCATGAGATCCGTAAGGGCGCGGCCTCCTCCGTGGCCCAGTGGGTCAGGGACAACGGCGGCACGCCGCCGCACGAGCTCGGCGGCATGGTGGACGGGATCTCGGCGGTCGGCGGCACGCCGCTCGTGGTGGCCGAGAAGGCCAACGGATCCGCCCGCGCCCTCGGCGTCATCTACCTGAAGGACATCGTCAAGGAGGGCATCGCCGAGCGCTTCGACGAGATGCGCCGGATGGGCATCCGGACCGTCATGATCACTGGTGACAACCCGCTGACGGCGAAGGCCATCGCGGATGAGTCCGGAGTCGACGACTACCTTGCCGAGGCGACCCCCGAAGACAAGATGGCGCTGATCAGGAAGGAGCAGGAGGGCGGCAGGCTCGTCGCAATGACGGGTGACGGCACGAACGACGCCCCGGCCCTAGCCCAGGCCGACGTCGGGGTGGCCATGAACACTGGTACTTCGGCCGCCAAGGAAGCCGGGAACATGGTCGACCTGGACTCCAACCCGACGAAGCTCATCGAGATCGTCGAGATCGGCAAGCAGCTGCTCATCACCCGCGGTGCGCTCACCACGTTCTCCATCACCAACGACGTGGCCAAGTACTTCGCGATCATCCCGGCCATGTTCTCGGGCGTGATCCCGGCGCTGCGGCATCTGAACATCCTGAACCTGCACAGCCCGCAGTCGGCGATCGCCTCGGCGATCATCTTCAACGCCCTGGTCATCGTCGCGCTCATTCCGCTGGCATTGCGCGGCGTGAAGTACCGGCCGTCGTCCGCGGCCGCCATGCTTCGCAGGAATCTGTGGATCTACGGCGTCGGCGGGCTGATCATCCCGTTCGCCGGCATCAAGATCATCGACTTGATCATCCAGTTCATACCGGGTTTCAGGTGATATGACAATGAACCGTCTACCGTCCTTCGTCCAGCAGCACCTTGCCGCGCTGCGCGGCCTGCTGGTATTCACCGTGATCACTGGCATCGTGTACCCGCTGGCCATGCTCGGCCTGGCGCAGGGCGCGTTCAATCATCAGGCCAACGGGTCGCTGGTCAGTTATCACGGCCGGGTGATCGGCTCGAGCCTGCTATGTCAGGAGTTCGTCGACGCCAAGGGCAACCCGCTGCCGCGGTACTTCCAGCCACGGCCGTCGGCGGCGACCAGCGGCGCCAGCAACGACTATGGCTGCGACCCGCTGTTCTCGGCTGCCTCCAACCTCGGGCCGACCAACCCCAAGCTGATAGGGCTGATCAAGGAGCGGCAGAAAGCTATCTCCGCGTTCGACCACGTGCCGATCTCGAAGATCCCGTCCGATGCCGTGACAGCGTCGGGCTCCGGTCTGGACCCGGATATCTCGCAGGCCTACGCCGCCATCCAGGTGGACCGTGTCGCAACCGCCCGGCACATCAGCGCGGCGCAGGTAGAGGCCCTGGTGAAGCAGAACACGAGGGGCCGCACGATCGGGATCTTGGGCGAGCCAGTCGTCAACGTGCTGCTGCTGAACCGCGCGCTCGATGCAAAGTACCCAGCCTGATGCTGGGCGCATCCTCATAGTCGAGGATGAGCCGGCCCTCCTGCGAGCGCTCCAGATCAACCTCCGCGCCCGCGGCTACCAGGTGACAACCTCGGTGGCCGGCCAGGAGGCCCTGGTCGAGGCAGCACGGCGACCCCCGGACGCCGTGCTGCTCGACCTGGGCCTGCCGGACCTGGACGGTACGCAGGTGATCCGCGAACTCCGCGGCTGGTCCGCGGTCCCGGTGATCGTCTTGTCCGGCCGGGCCGGATCTGGCGACAAGATCGGCGCACTGGACGCGGGCGCCGACGACTACGTCACCAAGCCATTCTCGATGGAGGAGCTGATGGCCCGCCTGCGCGCCGCGCTGCGGCGAGACTCCACCCGCCCGGTCGGTAGCGTGTTCAGCATCGGCAGCTGCGAGGTGGACCTGAGCGCACACACGGTCGTCCGCACCCACGACAGCGGCGACGGCGCAGCCGGCGCTGAGCCCGTGCACCTGACCAGGACCGAGTGGCGGATGCTGGACGTGCTCCTGCGGTCGGCCGGTCAGCTCGTGCCCGCCAGCAGGCTACTGACCGAGCTGTGGGGCCCGGGAGCCGAGAACAGCACCCACTACCTGCGCTTCCACATGGCCCGGCTGCGACGTAAGCTCGAAGACGATCCGCCGCGCCCGCGTCACCTGCTGACCGAGCCCGGTATGGGCTACCGCTACGCGCCGTGAGACGCTCGGAGCAGGGGTCTGAATCCATGAGTTCCGACGGCCTTGCGGATGTCCGGGCCAGCAAGCCGCCAGGCAGCCGTGGCCAGCTGCGGATCTATCTCGGCTCCGCGGCCGGCGTGGGCAAGACCTTCGCCATGCTGAACGAGGGTCACCGCCGCAGCGAGCGCGGCACCGACGTGGTCGTCGCCTACGTGGAAGCTCATGGCCGGCCGCACACGCTCGAGCAGGTCGGGGATCTTGAGGTCATCCCCAGGGTCTCGCTGCCCTACCGCGGCACCTTCTTCGAGGAGATGGACCTGGACGCGGTCCTGGCGCGCCATCCAGAGGTCGCGCTGGTCGACGAGTTCGCGCACACGAACGTGCCGGGTTCGCGGAACGACAAGCGCTGGCAGGACGTCAACGAAATGCTCGACGCCGGGATCGACGTGATCTCCGCGATGAACATCCAGCACCTGGAATCGCTCAACGACGTCGTGGAAAAGATCACCGGCGTGCCGCAGCGCGAGACGGTGCCTGATGCCGTCGTCCGGGCAGCCGACCAGGTCGAGCTGGTGGACATGACGCCTGAGGCACTACGCCGCCGGATGGCCCACGGCAACATCTACAAGGCCGAGAAGATCGACGCGGCGCTCACCAACTATTTCCGCATCGGCAACCTGTCCGCGCTGCGCGAGCTCGCGCTGCTGTGGCTGGCCGACAAGGTCGACGAAGGCCTTCAGCGTTACCGCGAAGCGCACGACATCCACGCCACCTGGGAGGCGAGGGAGCGCGTGGTCGTGGCCCTCACCGGCGGCCCCGAAGGCGACACGCTGATCCGGCGGGCCGCCAGGATCGCCGCGCGGTCGGCGGGTGGCGACCTGCTGGCCGTGCACGTGACGACTTCCGACGGTCTCGTCGGCGCCGATCCGGCCGCGCTGGCGCAACAGCGGCGGCTCACCGAGTCGCTCGGCGGCACCTACCACCAGATCGTCGGCGACAACGTGCCCGACGCTCTGCTGACCTTTGCCCGCGCCGAGAACGCCACGCAGCTGGTGCTCGGGGTCAGCCGGCGGGGCTGGCTAGCGTCGCTGCTGACCGGACCCGGCGTCAGCATGCGGACGATGCGCGAGTCGGGCGACATCGACGTGCACATGGTCACGCACTCCTACGTCGGCCGCGGCCGAACCCTGCCCCGGGTGCGCGGAGGCCTGAACCGCCGACGGCAGCTGGCTGGCTACGGACTGGCCGTGGCTCTCATGCCGCTGCTGACGCTGGCCCTCGCAAATCTACGCAGCGGACTGAATCTCACCAGCGACGTCCTCATCTTCCTGGCTGGCGTGATAGCTGTCGCGCTGGTTGGTGGCTTCATCCCGGCGCTCGTCGCCGCGGTCGGAGGCTCGCTGCTGCTCAATTACTACTTCACGCCGCCGCTCTACAAATTCACGATCGCCCAGGCAAACAACTGGCTAGCGCTCATCATCTTCGTCGCCGTCGGGCTCGCGGTGAGCTCGGTTGTGGACCAGGCGGCACGGCGGACGAAACAGGCCTCGCGTTCCGGCGCGGAGTCCGAGCTGCTCGCGACCACAGCGGGCAGCGTGCTGCGCGGGCAGCGTGCGCTGCCCGCAGTACTGGACCGCGTGCGCGAGGCCTTCGGCATGGAGGTGGTGACGCTGCTCGAGCGGCAGCCTGGCGGGTGGGCGTCGGTCGGCGTATCCGGCGAAGGTCCGGTGTGCCGGCCGGAAGACGCTGACGTCGAGATGCCGGTCGGCGACAACCTTATCCTTGCGCTGCGCGGCAGGCCGCTGCCGGCCACGGACCGCAGGGTGCTCGGCGCGTTCGCCGCCTATGCCGCCGCCGCGCTCGAGCAAGGGCGGCTGACCGCCGCCGCCGAGGCCGCCAGGCCGATCGCGGAGGCCGATCGCGTCCGCACCGCGCTGCTGGCAGCGGTCAGCCACGACCTGCGTACCCCCCTCGCCTCGGCCAAGGCCGCCGTCACCAGCCTGCGCTCGCGCGACATCGAGTGGGACGCCGAGGATCACGACGAGCTGCTGGCCACCGCTGACGAGTCGCTCGACCGGCTGGCCCACCTGGTCGACAATCTCCTCGACATGAGCAGGCTCCAGGCCGGGGCGCTGGCGGTGTTCCCGCGACCCGCGGACCTGTCGGAGATCGTGGCGCGCTCGCTTGACGACCTCGGCCCTGCCGCGCGAATTGTCAGCGTAGACATCCCCGACGACCTGCCCGAAGTCGCCGTGGACCCCGGCATCCTCGAGCGCGTCATCGCCAACCTGATCGCCAACGCCCTGCGTTACTCCCCGCCCGGCACGCCGCCGCTGCTGACCGGCAGCGTGCTGGGTGACCGGGTGGAGCTGCGCGTCGTCGACCGTGGTCCTGGCATTCCGGAAGAGCATCGCGACCAGATGTTCGTGCCGTTCCAGCGGCTTGGCGACACCGACAACACCACCGGCGTAGGCCTCGGGCTGGCGCTGTCGCGTGGCCTGACCGAGGCGATGGGCGGCTCGCTGGAGCCCGAGGACACTCCCGGCGGCGGGCTCACTATGGCGTTGTCGCTGCCCGCGGTCCCAGGCCCGGCTGAGGCAATGCCCGGCAGGCAGGAGCGCGCAGGCAGGGCGACCGCGAGCGACGCCGCCGCGCCCTGATACAGCTTGATGACAATGCCGCATGGCACCCTGGTCCCGTGACAACGGTCCTGGTCGTCGACGATGAGCCGCAGATTCTCCGGGCCCTCCGGATCAACCTGCGGGTACGCCATTACGACGTGCACACCGCGGGCAGTGGCAGCGAGGCACTGGAGGTCGCCGCCAAGTATCCGCCTGACCTGGTGATCCTGGACCTGGGGCTGCCGGACCTGAACGGCGTGGACGTCATCCACGGCCTGCGCGGCTGGACCGAAGCCCCGATCATCGTGCTGTCGGGCCGCGCCGACAGCACCGACAAGGTCGAGGCGCTGGATGCCGGCGCGGATGACTACGTCACCAAGCCGTTCGGGATGGACGAACTGCTGGCCCGGATGCGGGCCGTCAGCAGGCGGGCCGGGGCCGAGGGCGACGCGCCCCAGGTCCGGCTCGGCGACCTGGTCGTCGACCTGGCCGCCAAGCGGGTAGTGCGCAGTTCCGAGCAAAAGAATAAAGATCAGGCCGGGAACGGGGACGTCCGCCTGACTCCCACCGAATGGCATCTGCTGGAGGTGCTGCTGCGAAACCCCGGCAAGCTGCTCAGCCAGCAGCAACTGCTCGCCGAGGTGTGGGGACCTGGCTACGCCGACGCCGCCGGCAATCTCCGCCTGTACATGGCGCAGCTGCGGCGCAAGCTAGAGCCCGATCCGGCCCGGCCGCGCTGGCTGATGACCGAGCCGGGAATGGGCTACCGGTACCAGCCCGACCCGGACGGCGTCTGACGGCCTCACTGTGTCGTCAACACTGGGGCTTCCGGACAGCCAGCTACTTGGGCCGCTGCTGACCAGGCGGCGGATCCATCGGTGGGAGTTCCGGGCCAGTCAGTGTCGGGAGCGCCGCCCTCATCAGCTGAGCCGCCGCCGGCCACCGCGGACAGCCGGTAGCGCAGCCGGCAGATCACCACGTCCTGCGTACCGCGCTGGATCGCCTGCTCGAGCACGAAGCCGCGCTGGTTGTGCAGGACTCGCTGCCACGGGTGAGCCTCCAGGACCTCGGGGATGAGCACGACGAGCTGATCGTGGCCCGGCTCCTGCTCCAGTTCCTTCAGGTAGTCCACGATCGGCTGACCGAGCGAGCGCTGCTGGCTGTGCAGCGTCACGAGCGGCACGTTCGGGTGCCACTGCTCCCACTGCTGGCGCAGGTGCTCGTCGGCCTCGTGGTCCTCGGTTTCGTCGTAGCAGACGGTCACCGCGATCACCTCGTCGCCGAGCGAAAGCGCGGCAGAGATGCCCGCCTGCACCAGCCTGGACATGCTGCCGACTGGGACGACGACCAGGGCGCTCCTGCGCTCTGGCGGCGGCGGTACCTGCCCGATCTCCAGCGCCGCGCCGATGCGCCGGTAGACGGTGTGCACCCGGCCGAACATGAGAACGAGCAGCGGCACCACGAGCACGACCAGCCAGGCGCCGTGGGTGAACTTAGTGAAGAGCTCGATCGCCAGCGCGGCCAGCGTGAAGACTGCCCCAACTCCGTTGATCACGGCCCGGCCCTGCCAGCCCGATCCGCGCTGCTCCCGCCAGTGACGCACCATTCCGGTCTGCGACAAGGTGAAGCCGACGAACACGCCGATGGCGAACAGCGGTGTCAGCTCCTGGGTGTCACCACGCGTGACGACCAGCAGGATGGCGGCGAAGATGGCCAGCACCACCACGCCGTACCTGTGCACCTGCCGCTGCGCCCGCAGGAAAAACAGGTGCGGCAGGTAGTTGTCGGTCGCCAGCAGCGAGGCCAGCACCGGCAGGCCGCCGAACGAGGTATTGGCGGCCAGTGCCAGCAGCACCGTGGTGATCAGCTGGACCGCGTAGAACACGATGTTGTGCCCGAGCGCGCCCTGGGTGAGCTGGGCCAGCGTGGTCACGGTATGGGACGGCTCGGCCTTGAACTTATCGGCCACCACAGCGATGCCGATCAGCATCAGGCCCAGGATGACGCCGAGGCCGACCTCAGTGTGCTGCGCCCGCCGCGCCCGCGGCTTGCGGAACTCGGGCACCGCGTTCGCGATCGCCTCGACTCCGGTGAGGGCAACGCTGCCCGACGCGAACGCCTTCAGCAGGAGCAGGATGCCGACGGTCATCGTGACCGAGGACGCTGACCCTTGCGGGAACGGCAGCGGATGCGAGCGCACCAGGCCGCCGATGATGACGGCGAAGATCGCGACGATGAAGATGATGGTGGGAGCGATGAACAGCCGGGCCGACTCGGCCACGCCCCAGAGGTTCGCCGCGGTGATCACCCCGAGCACGACCAGGCACAGTATTACCCGGTACTTGATAAAGGTGAGGGAACGCCGGACGTCAGTGCCTCGACGCCTGCCGACACTCCGACGGCGGCGTTGAGGATGTAGTCGACCACCAGCGAAGCAGCCGCGACCAGGCTTGGCTTGACGCCGAGATGCGCCTTCGCTACTGCGTACGCTCCGCCACCGTTCGGGAACGCCTCGATCACCTGGCGGTAGGAGATCACCAGCACGGCCAGCAGCAGCACGATCGCGAGCGTGACCGGGAGGGTGTAGTGCAGCGCCGCGACCCCGGCCGTGGCCAGCACAATGAGGATGGCCTGCGGCCCGTAGGCGACCGAGGACAGCGCGTCCAGGGAGAGCGCGGCCAGGCCCTCCAGAGCGGTCAGCTTGTGGCTTTCCTCGTCCGGCTCCGATCCGCCATCGGGTGGCTGCGCCGCCACTGCGGTATCTGGCCCGGTTGTCACAACTGCCAATACAAACATGCCGCCGCGCAGCACAGCGCGACGGCAGGCAGATTGGGCAGCGGGCCTCGCCCGCTAGCCGAGGGTGGCGCTCAGGATGGCGATGATCGCCAGGACTACGACCACGGCCGCAATGAGGATGGCGATCCTCGTCCGGCTGCGATCCGGCGTGGCCCCGTTCCAGGCCGCGGCAGACTCGTCTTCAGCGAACGCCCGGAACTGGGCAGTGTTCGCCGAGATGTCCGGCGCAGCACGGAACTCGCCGGTGGTTATCCGCCGATCGTTGCCCGCTTGCTCACCATGACGCTCGGTCATGGCCACGACTGTAGCCCATGAGACCGACCAGAACGGCCAGTCAGCAGATATCCAGGCCAAGGGTGCCGAACTGCCATTTCTCAGTCTGCACCGGCAGGCGGCAGCAGGTCAGGCCGATGCACGAGCCGGGACAAGACGATTACGCTGCGTGTCCGGACGACGAACGGCTCGGCCCCGATCCGCTCGACTACCTGCTCAAAGTGGCGTACGTCCGCGGCCCTGATGTGCACCAGCGCGTCGGCTTCCCCGGTGATCGTGCAGGCATCGATGACCTCCGGGTGCTTAGCCACGGCCGCCCCGATATCGCGTGGCGATGTCCGGCCCCGGCAGAACAGCTCGACGTAGGCCTCCGTGGTCCACCCGAGGGCGGTCGGATCGACCTGCGCGGAGAACCCGGTGATGGCACCGGAGGCGCGCAGCCGGTCGACCCGGCGCTTGACAGCCGGTGCCGACAGTCCGACCAGCGAGCCGACCTCGGCGTAGGTCGCCCTCGCGTCGTCGACAAGAGCCGCCACGATGCGCCGGTCCAGGTCGTCGAAGGCCATGACCAGACGTTAGCGGTGCTGGCCGCCGCGTATACGTCAGACCAGCAGCGCCGAGCGCAGCCGCGCCAGGTCTGCCGGGCTCAGCCCGCGGCCGAGTAGATACGCGTCAACCGATCCGGCCGCCTGCCTGACCCTGGCGAGGACCTCGAGCATCAGGTCCGGCGGGCTGGCGAGTAGCGGCTTGGTCAGGTCATCACCGAGGCCTGTGCTGGCCTGCAGGTGCCCGATGGCAGGCGTTCTCCCGGCGTCGAGGTAGCTCGCGCTCAGCCCGTAGTCAGCGGCGATCACCTCGTCCGGGACGCCGAGCACGGCCAGGATCAGCGCCACGATGATGCCAGTGCGGTCCTTGCCCGCGCTGCAGTGGACTAGCGCGGGAAATGCGTCGGCCGCGGCGAGCACCTGGACTGCCTCGGCAACGGTGTCGCCGCACTCGTCGATGATGTACCGGTAGATGGCATCGAGCTCGAGCGGCAGCGCCTGCAGGTCACCGCTGAGGAGCGAGATGTGTGCCACCCGCGCGGGCAGCCCGTCCAGGGCGCTCGGCGCGATCTCGGCCTCCATCTGTGTCCGCAAGTCAACGATCGTGCGGAATCCCAGCCCAGCAAGCACAGCGGAGCCAGCGGGCTCGAGCCGATGCAGCGCATCGGACCGCAGCAGCGTCCGCCACCGCACAGCGCGCCCGTCGGCAGCCGGGTACCCCCCGACATCCCGGAGATTAAAAACGCCCTCGAGCTCCAGCCGCCGCCCGTCGGCAAGCACTAGATCCTGAACCCAGGCCGACTCGGTGATCTGCGACAACCCGTCCCCGTCCATAGCTGACCGTCTGCCCAGGCAGCTTCTCACATGCGTATCTCAGCGGACCTAATCCTCGGGGGCCGCCAGGTGAACGCCATCAACCTGCCTGACCGTTACGGTGAAGAACATGACCCGACTAGGCGGCATGTACGGCCCCGACGCCACGTTTCTCGGCGTAGATCGCGCGGACCTGGCCGATCCGGCGTCCTGGACCGGCACGGACATCATGATCATCGGCGCGCCGTTCGACGGTGGCACCTCACACCGGCCGGGCGCGCGCTTTGGCCCGCAGGCGATCAGGTTCACTGACTACCTGCCGCACGATGGCTCCCGGCCGCACCTAGCCCTCGGCGTCGACCCGCTGGTCGAGCTCAAGGTGGCCGATGCCGGGGACGTCGAGATGCCGTCCGGTGACACCGAGCTGTCCTTGCGCCGCCTCGAGGAGGCGGTCCACCGCGCCTGCCGTGGCGGGGCGATCCCGGTCATCCTCGGCGGCGATCACACGATCGCGCTGCCGGACGCGACGGGTGTCGCCCGTCATGTCGGCTGGGGCCGGCTCTCCATGATCCATTTCGACGCGCACGCCGACACCGGCAACACTCAATTCGGGTCGCTGCACGGTCACGGCACCCCGATGCGCCGCCTGATCGAGTCTGGCGCCGTCCGCGGTGACAGGTTCCTGCAGGTCGGCCTCCGTGGCTACTGGCCGGAGCCTGAGACCCTGGACTGGATGGCCGGCCAGCGGATGCGCAGCTTCGAGATGACCGAGGTCGTCGCCCGCGGCCTGGACAACTGCCTGAGCGAGGCGTTCGCGATCGCGACGCGACGAATGTGACGGGGTATTCCTGTCCGTCGACGTGGACGTGGTCGATCCCGGCATGGCGCCAGGCACGGGCACGCCCGAGCCTGGCGGTCTCACGGGCCGGCAGCTGCTGGATGCTGTCCGCCGGATCGCCATGGAGCTGCCGCTCGCCGGCCTCGACATTGTCGAGGTGGCCCCGCCCTTCGATCATGCCGAGATCACGGCGTACCTGGCCAACCGCATCGTGCTCGAAGCGCTGTCCGGCATTGCCTGGCGCCGCCGCCAGCAGGCGGGCGATCCGGCCCGCCCGGCGAGGAACCCCGCCGCGCCCCTGCTGGACGGCCGCGGCCCAGCCAGATAGCCCTGCCCGGCCTTGCCGTGGCTGCCCCGACGCAGGTCCTCGGTTATCTCGTGCATGTCAGCATCCATGTGGGCCTGTCAGCCAGGCCGTGAGAAATGCGGAAGCTCGCTCAGGCCGGAGCCTCGCCTGGCGTCGCCTCACGGGTCCACCGGGAAAGGCTGGCCTGCGTGGCCAGGGTGTCGGGGTGGTGTACGCCGATTACCCGCCGCTGGACCGGCAGCAGCACGGCCAGCTGATCCCGCGCGCTGACGGCGTCCCCTGCCTCGCCGGCCCACTGGGCGAGGCTGTGCCGGGCTGTCAGGGTGTCGGGGTGCTCGGCGCCGGACACCTGCTCCCGCACCGGCAGCAGCGCCGCGCACTGGTCGCGGGCCCCGGCCGCGTCCCCGGCCTGACCCGTCCAGTGGGCCAGATGGCTCCGCGCGGTCAGGGTGTCGGGGTGCTCGGCGCCGGACACCCGCTCCCGCACCGGCAGCAGCGCCGCGCACTGGTCGCGGGCCCCGGCCGCGTCCCCACCCTCGCCGGCTTTCTGCGCCTTCCTGTCCTTTGGGCCGGGTGTGACTCCGATTCTGAATTCGACGAAACGCGTCATCAGGGTCCCCAAAGTACGGTGCTCAACGACACGTTCACGCTACGCAGCCCGAATGGCAATCGCTGCCCGGCGCCGCGACCGGGGCGCCTGGCGTCGCTCGCAAGCTGAGTGTCGCAGACCGAACAGCCACGGCCTAGTGATGAACTAGCGGTAGCTAGTTACCGGCAGCGATCACCCGCCGGCGGACGTGGCCGGCGCCTAGGTGGAACGCGGCGTCGATGACGTGTCAGTTACCGTGCCGCAGGTCGATAGGTTGCGGCTATCACACCGAGCCGATCTATAGTTGAGCGATGCTGGACGTGACCAGGCTGAAGGTCCTCGTCGCGGTCGCCAGGCACGGCTCTGTCACTGCCGCGGCCCGCGCGCTGAACTACGCCCAGCCCTCGGTCAGCCATCACATCGCCAGGCTCGAGGCCGAGACCGGCACGCAGCTGCTGGAGCGTGTCGGCCGCGGGATCCGGCTGACCGAGGCGGGTCAGCTGCTCGCCGAGCGCGCCGAGGAGATCATCGGCAGACTCGACTCGGCGGAGGCCGAGCTGGCGGCGCACGTCGGGTTGCGCGAAGGCCGGGTACGGCTGGCCGCTTTCCCGTCCGCACTCGGCACGCTCGTCCCGGCGGCGGCGGCGCGGCTGGCGGCAGAAACTCCGGGCATGGAGTTCATGCTCACTGAGGCTGAGCCGCCGGAGGCCCTGCGGATGCTCCGGGCGGGATACGTAGACGTCGCGATTGTCTTCCAGCACTATCAGCAGGATCTGGACGCCGCGCCGCCCGAGCCAGCCGACGAAGGCACCCGCGGCGTGCTGCTGCTCGACGAGCCCGTGCATCTCGTCACGGCAGCCGGAGCCAGCGGGCCAGGGTCGGCCGCCGACCTGTCCTCGCACGCCGCCAGCCGGTGGATTGCCGGCTGCGAGCGCTGCCGCCGCTATCTCGTGCGGCAGTGCGAGGCTGCCGGGTTCACGCCCCGGATCTCGTTCACGACCGACGACTACCTGGCAGTCCAGGCACTTGTGGCGGCTGGCCTTGGCGTCACGACGCTGCCGGAGCTCTGCCTGCGCGCCGTGCGGCATCCAGGCATCGTGACCGCGGCCTTGCCCGGTGCCCGGCGCCACGTCTTCGCCATGACCTACGGCGAGCCGCCGGAGTCCAAGTCCACCGTCCGGCTGATCGACATGCTGTGGCGAGTAGCCGCGCAGGCCGCCGCCGAGCCTGCGTAACCGGCTGCCGGGCTAGATCTTGGTGCCGTGATCGGCCCAGTAGGGGTCGCGGAGCCGGCGCTTGAGCAGCTTCCCGCTGGGGTCGCGTGGCAGCTGCGCGGTGAAATCGATGGACTTCGGCCACTTCATCTTGGCGAGCCTGCCCTCCAGTCCGGCGAGGATCTCGGCGGCCAGCTCTTCTCCAGGTACGACGCCGTCAGCGGGCTGCACGACGGCCTTGATCTGCTCGCCCCAGTCCTCGTCCGGGATGCCGAACACGGCCACGTCGGCCACCTTGGGGCTCATGATGATCTCGGCCTCGATCTCGGCCGGGTAGATGTTCGCGCCCCCCGAGATGATCATGTCGGACTTGCGGTCGCAGAGGAACAGGAAGCCGTCCTCGGTCAGGTAGCCGATGTCCCCGACGGTGAAGTAGCCGTGCAGCCGGTTCGCGTCGGTCTTGGCCTTGTCGCCGTAGTACTCGAAATCCGCGAGGCCCATCTTCATGTAGACGGTGCCGGGCGTGCCGGTCGGCTGGGCGTTGCCGTTCTCGTCGGCGATCAGCAGTTCGCTGATCGGCCACGCGTTGCCGACGGTGCCGGGATGCGCCAGCCAGTCCTGCGGCGAGGCGATGGTGCCGCCGCCTTCGGTGGCGGCGTAGTACTCCCAGACGCACGGCCCCCACCAGTCGAGCATCTCCTGCTTGATTCCGATGGGGCAGGGCGCGGCCGCGTGGATCAGCCAGCGCATCGACGACAGGTCGTACTTGGCCCTGGTCGCGTCCGGTAGCGACAGCATGCGCTTGAACTGGGTCGGCACCATGTGCGAGTTCGTGCAGCGGTACCGCTCGGTGAGGGCCAGCGCGGTCTCGGCGTCGAACCCGTCCATGCAGACCATCGTGTGGCCCATGTGCAGGGCGCCGCCGCCGAAGACGGTGACGGCTGTGTGGTAGTTCGGCGACGTCAGCAAGTGCGCGTTGGGCTGGCCGTCGGTGACGCCGAAAAAGGACAGCAACCCGGCGGCCAGCACCACGGCGTCGTCTGGGTCCATCCCGATCAGCGCTCTGCGCACGCCCTTCGGGCGGCCCGTAGTCCCGGACGTGTAGTGCATTGTGGTGCCGGCGGTCCGCTCGGCCGGGAGGGTGTCCGGCTGGCCTGCCCGCAGGTCGTTGACGTCGGTGAAGCCGGGCACGTCGCCGAAGCTGAACCTGGCATCGGCGGGGATTCCCGCCTGGTCAGCTGTCTCGATGCCCAGCTTGGCCAGCCGCTCGTGCACGAAGAAGGCCTTGGCGCCGCAATCGGCCGCGATGTAAGCGGCCTCCGGCGCGGTGAAATGCCAGTTGATCGGCGTCAGGTACCAGCCTGCCTGCAGCGCGGCCAGGTAGACCTCGATCGGGGCGCTGCCGTTGGGCAGGAGCGAGGCGATGCCATCACCGGGCTTCAGACCGCGCGCCTGGAGTGCGTGAGTCAGCTGGTTGACACGGCTGAGCAGGTCGCCCGCGGTGTGCTCGGTGCCATCGGGATCTACTACTGCGATCCAGCCCGGATCCTCCTCCGCCCGGCGCCAGAACCCCTTCGATCCCACTGCAACCTCCTAGTGCGCTGCTTCTCGCCGATCGGCGACCGCGACTAGAACCCGTTCTAATCTAACGGTCGGCGTACCGATAGAAGACCACATGACTGGCCTGTCAGGCTAGAGCGCTGACTGGATACAAGTAGTGAGATATCGTGACAGAACATGCGGGCAGAAGGGTGATTTTCATGGCGATGGACTACATAAATGCCCCGCGTGCCCTACCCCGGACGGCATCCTGGGACACTGTCTAGATGCCCGACGATGGTAGCCAGGCCGCTGTCCTGACCGGCCCGACGGTGGCGCTCACTGGCTGGGGCCGGATCGATCCGACGGTCGCTCACGTGGCCGAGCCGCAGGGCCGCGACGAGATCGCCGGACTGCTGCAGGCCGTCCCAGCGCGCGGCGTGATCGCGCGCGGCCTCGGCCGCAGTTACAACAACGCCGCACAGAATGACGGCGGCCTGGTCATCGTGATGACCGGGCTGAACCGCGTCCTCAGCCTCGATCCGGACACCGGAGTGGTCATCTGCGAGGCGGGCGTCAGCCTCGACCAGCTCATGCGGACCGCGCTGCCGGCCGGCTGGTTCGTCCCGGTGTCACCGGGGACCAGGCAGGTGACCGTCGGCGGCGCCATTGCTGCGGATGTCCACGGCAAGAACCATCACCGGGCCGGCAGTTTCGCTCGGCATGTCTTCTGGTTCGACCTGCTGCTGCCCGGCGGCCGCCAGCAGCGGGTCACGCCGCAGGACGACGCCGAGCTGTTCTGGGCGACCGCCGGCGGCATGGGCCTGACCGGCGTCATCACCCGCGCCGCCGTCCAGCTCAAGAAGGTCGAGACGGCGAAAGTCGCAGTCGACACTGTGCGCACGGCTGACCTCGACGAGACCATGGCGTGCCTGGCCGACGCCGACAACCGGTACGGCTACACGGTCGCCTGGCTGGACTGCCTGGCGAGGGGCGCACACCTGGGCCGGTCGGTGGTGACGAACGGCGACTTCGCGGCCGTCGGCGACCTGCCAATCAGGGATCGCCGCGAGCCGCTGGCGTTCAGCCCGTCCGCCCGGCTGCGAGCGCCGGCCGCCTGCCCGCCTGGCCTCATCAACCGGTACACCGTGGCGCTGGCCAACGAGGCGTGGTACCGCAAGGCGCCCCGCCGTCGGGAGGGGGAGATCCAGTCGATCGGCGCGTTCTTCCACCCGCTGGACGGCATCAGAAACTGGAATACCGTCTACGGCCCCGGCGGCTTCCGCCAGTACCAGTTCGTCGTTCCGTTCGGCGCAGAGGCGACGCTGCGGCAGATCCTGGAGCGGATCAGCGCCGCGCGCGCGCCGTCCTTCGTGACCGTGCTCAAGCGGTTCGGGCCCGGCGACGACGGCTATCTCTCGTTCCCCATGCCGGGCTGGACACTGGCCCTCGACTTCCCCGCTCGCACGCCGGGCCTGGACGGCCTGCTGCGCCGGCTCGACGACGACGTGCTGGCCGCGGGCGGCCGGGTGTATCTGGCCAAGGATTCCAGGGTCAGCGCCGAGGTGCTGGCCGAGATGTACCCGCGCCTCCCGGACTTCAGGAAGCTGCGCGGCGAGCTCGACCCGGCCGGGCAGCTAGTCTCCGACCTCTCCCGCCGGCTCGGGCTCTGACGCGCTGGTTTAGCCGCGCGGACCGCCGACCTTGACCTCCGGCAGCAGCTTCTCGTAAACGGCCAGGTCCGCCTCGCCATCCGGCGTGACCGAATCCGCCAGCGCCAGCGCGTGCCGCAGCATGTCCGGCCAGGTCCAGCCGAGCGCGATGCCAGGAACGAACCCGGCGACCAGCGCGTCCCGCCGCCCGGTGGCGCGCTCGCCTGTGGCCGGCTCGCCCGTCGTCGGCTCAACTGCAGCCTGGCCGAGAAAAGCGTGCCACTCCCCCTCGGCCGTGACCGCCCGCACGCCACTGCCTGTCGGCAGCACCACGGCACCAGCCCCCGCAGCCATCAGCTCCGACTCGCTCGCGCCGGCCTCGGGTATCACCAGGGCAGGCTGCCGCTTGACACCGTGCCGGAGCGCGCTGCCGTCAGCGTTCAGGATGACCGGCACACCTGCCTCGACCGCGTAGCTCGTGAGCGACGCGTAGGTCTCGGCGGGCAGCCCGGCCGGCAGGCTCCCGCACAAGACGACCGCCGTCGCGCCGTCCAGCATGCCCCGGTAGTCGGCGGCCAGCCGGCCCAGTTCCTCTGTCGTGATGTAGGGCGCCGGCTCCTCCAGCGTGGTGACCTGACCAGTGCCGGCGTCCGCGATCCGGACGCCGCGGCGCGACTCGGCGCTGATCCGGGTGAACTGCGTGGCCACGCCCGCCCTGGCGAGCTCGGCCCTGATCAGCTCGCCCGAGGAGCCGCCCGCCAGCCCGGCCGCCACCACGTCGTGCCCGAACGTCTGCAGCAGCCGCGCCACCGTGAGCCCGCGGCCGCCGGCGTGGTAGCGGACCCCGCTGACCCGGTTCGCCGCGCCGAGTGCCACCCGTTCGGCGTCGTACCAGACGCCCAGCGCCGGGTTGAGCGTGACTGTAACAATCACCCGGCGACCTCAGCCGCCAGCAGCGCGCCGAGTTCCCAGCACGCCTCCAGGTCTGCCTTGGCGGGTGTGCCGGTGACGGTAACGGGCGGCCTTATAGCCCGCCAGTCCAGTCCGGCCGCGATCGACTCGACCGCGCGGACGGCGCCGCCGGTGTCGCTGGCACCGTGCACGTACAGCCCATAGGGGCGTCGCCTGGTCGCCTCCAGGCAGGGGTAATAGATGCTGTCGAAGAAGTGCTTGAGCGCGCCCGACATGTAGCCGATGTTCGCTGGCGTGCCGAGCAGGTAGCCGTCCGCGGTCAGCACATCGGCCTCGGCGGCCGTCAGGGCGGGCCGGACCACCACGTCCACACCCTCGATCTCATCTGTCCGCGCGCCGTCCGCAGCGGCCTCGAACATCGCCTGGAGAGCAGGCGAAGGCGTGTGATGAACGATCAGCAGCGTCGGCATTAGCCCCGAGCTTAGACGGCCACCGGAGCCACTGCCTTTCGTCAGTCGATCTTGTCGCCGCGCTCGGCTGCACGCTTAGCTTCCAGCTCGGCTTCAACCTCTCGGCGAAATACATGCACGATGGTCACGACGTCGGGCGCACCGGAAGATCATTAGGCCGGCATCAGCGAGATCAGCGACTGCCGAGCTCGCTCGTTCGGCTCACGGCATAGGTGATCGCATCGGCGGACTTGGCCAGCGACAGGGCGGCGACGCCGATGCCAACCAGCATGATCAACGTGCCTGCCAGCACTAGCCCGAGCGCCACGCGTCCGGCGGTCTCGTCGTTGAGGTCGACGGCTATGGCGATGACCACGATGCTGAATCCGAGCACGGCGATGGCGGCGTAGATGATGAGCAAGGACACGCGCGTCAGATTGTGGCGGCGCAATATCAGCGGGAGCTGGGCCTTGATCTCCTCCAGCCGCTCTCGGCTCATCACCGGGACGGTAGCCACCTCGAGCTTCTCGCCCGCGGGCCCGGTCAGGATGTCGACGCGCTCGCGGGTCATCTGACGCATGCGGTCGTTGACCGAGTTGTACACCATCAGCAGCCCGTTGGAGATCAGGCCGCCCACGGTCAGCAGGACAACCGGGGCCACCATGGCCGAGATCGCATCGACTGAGGCGAGTGTCACGCGCTGATCTTGCCCAGATTCAGGCCTGGCTAGCCTTCAGGTGATCGGATGCTGCCATGTGCTGGGACGCGGCTGTGATGAACGCTCGGCCAGGCAGCGGCGGCCTGGCATGGCGCCGAGTCGTGGCGGTACCCCGTTCCCGGCCTGATGGGTTTGCCGCTCCGTCGGCTACGGTAACCGGATGAGCCGGCCGACCGTGGGCAGATCGCCCGTAACAACGGATGCCTCAACCGTGGGTGCCTCAACCACGGGTGCCTCAACCGTGGGCATCTCGACTACGGGTGCCGTCGCCGTGCGCACCGCAGTGAGCGCTGCCGTGCTCGCTACCCTGCTCGACGTGTGCTGCGTGCTCGTGTTCGTCGCCATCGGGCGGGACGCGCATCACAACGGAGACAGCCTGGCCGGCCTCTGGCACACGGCCTGGCCATTTCTGGCTGGCCTCGCTGTCGGCCTGGCGGCGGCGAGGTACTGGCGGCGGCCGCAGGCGATCGCGCTGGCCGGGGTCGGCGCCTGGCTTGGCGCAGCCGGCCTGGGCATGGCAATCCGGGTGCTGGCCGGTCAGGGGACAGCAGCGGCGTTCATCGTGGTGGCCGCGGCGTTCCTGGCGTTGTTCCTGCTTGGCTGGCGAGCCATAGCCATGTTGGGTAGTCACTTGTGGCGCAAGAGTCACAGTTATGCACAGCGGGGTTGACGGCTGAGCTAGGCATCAACGCATACTCCTTGATAAGGCCTGCGGCCGGCCTGTGAGCTGGGGCCCAGCTGGGACAGGAGGTGCCCGTTGATTCGGCAGCTCCGCCGAACGGCTGTCGGCCTCGCCGCCGCGGGCGCGCTGCTATCCGCGGTAGCTGCCTGCGGCGCACCGGGCTATACCTACGCCGCCGACGGCGCTGACAACGCGTACTTCAAGGTGCCGGCGACCTGGCCGCAAGTTGATCCCGTCGTGGTCGCTGGCGCGCAGAGCGAGCTCAGCCAATCGCTCGCGGGGGTGGCGGGCGGCACGTTCGCGTGGTCTCGGGCCTACGACGCGGCCGCCCATCCGGCGCCGACCGCGCTGCTCATTGGCTCGAAATCGCCGGTCGTCTACGCCAGCGTGCAAGACCTGAACGCGTCGCTGCGCGCAGAGCTTTCCTTCGACGCGATGCGCAACCTCATCCTGCCCGTCACTTCTACGGCCCGGCAGTCGGCCACCGCATCGGGGTTCACGCTCACCGGCTTTAACCTGCTGCTCAGCAACACGATCACCACCAAGAATGGCGTGCGGGGCATCAACGAAGCGTTCGAGTACACAGTGGCCGGCCGACCCGATGTGTTTGACCTGACGGTGGCCACCAACAGCTCGACGACCAAGCTGTACATGCTCCTAGTGCAGTGTTATCAGGACTGCTTCGTCGCACACCAGGCGCAGATCGTGGCAGTCGTCGACTCGTTCACCGTGCGAGGTTCGTGATGCGGAGGTCAGCGAGCAAGACCGGCCGGCAGTCTCGGCAATCGTGGCGCCAGCAGTACGGTCTGCTCGCAGCGCAGCGGCAGACTCGCAGGCCGCAAGCACCCTGGGACCGGCTCAAGTTCAGCGTGCTGTTCGTCGCGCTCTGGTTCGTCGTCGTCTGGTACCAGATGTCGACCAACCCGGTCCTCGGCTTTGCCGACGCGGCGCGCCAGCAACTCCAGGTGCAGTCGGGGACCGGGCGATGGCTGCTGCTCTTGCTCGGGCTCGAGGTGCTGCGGCAGCTGAGCTACCTGCTCGCTCAGCACTGGGGGTTCTACCACCGAGTATCGAGCGGGTTCTTCGGCCGCGGCGATCAGATCACGCATCAGATGAGCGACTACACCAGGTTCCGGCTGTCGCGCGCCATCAAATGGCTGGTCCTGATCGCCATTGTGGCGATACTGCTCGGGCTCATCTACCACACATCGCCGGTTCAGGGCGTGTTCCAGGCGCCAGCCTCGATTCTCCACGGCCTGCCGACGATCTTGTACTTCATGGTCATCCTCCTGCTGGGCGTGAGCCAGTTCGCCGCGATCTTCTGGTTCATGTCGCGGGGCGGCGTTGACATCTACTACCCGGGCGACGTGACCACGCGGTTCTCCGACGTGTGGGGTCAGGATCATGTGCTCGCCCGAGTGCAGGAAAACATCCTCTACCTCGAGGACCCAGAGTCCATCGAGGACCACGGCGGCTACGTGCCGGGAGGCATCTTGCTCTGGGGTCCGCCGGGCACCGGTAAGACGCTCATGGCCGAGGCGATGGCCGGCGAGACCGGCAAGCCCTATGTGTTCGTGGATCCGGGCGCGTTCATCAACATGTTCTTCGGTGTGGGCATCCTGAAGGTGAAGGGCCTCTTCCGCAAGCTTCGTAAGCTCGCGGTCCGGTACGGCGGCGTGATCGTCTTCTTCGACGAAGCGGACTCGCTCGGCAGCCGCGGTGGCAGCGTCGGCGGCCAGGGCGGCGGGCCGCGTGGCGCCATTCCGGCGCCAACGCCCGCGCTCGGAAGCGCGTTCGCATCGTGTCACGGGTTCAGCTACCTGATGCCCGATAGCCAGGCAGTGCTGATGAACAGGGCAGGCGGCCTGGCTGGTGACTCAGCGCACGCGGATCGGGAGGCCCGGCGCCTTGGCGTCTTCCGCCAGATGATGCCGGGCATGGGGGGCATGGGCGGCGGCGGCGGCATGGGCACACTCCAGGCGCTGCTCACCGAGATGTCAGGGCTCAAGAAGCCACGCGGGTTCGTCAACCGGGTGGTGCGGCGCACGCTCGGCATGCGGCCGAAGCCGCCGCCCAAGTACCGGATCCTCATCGTGATGGCGACGAACCTGCCAAGCGCGCTAGACGAGGCGCTGCTGCGGCCAGGCCGGATCGACCGCATGTACCGGGTGGGCTACCCGTCCAAGGAGGGCAGGAAGCGCACGTACGAGGGATACTTCGCGAAGGTCAGCCACGAGATCGCGCCTGACCAGATGGATCATCTGGCAACCATCACGCCGTATGCGACCGGAGCCACCATCAAGGATCTGGTCAACGAGTCGCTCATCGTCGCGCTTCGTGACGGCAGGACGACCATCACCTGGCCCGACGTACTCAAGGCCAAGCTTTCCAAGAGCGTCGGACCGTCCGAGGGCGTCGAGTACATCGAGCGCGAGCGGCACGCGGTGGCCCTGCACGAGGCGTGCCATGCGGTGATCAGCTACCTCGTCCAGAAGCGGAACGTGATCGATACCGCGACCATCCAGAAAGGCGCCGACTACCTCGGCTTCGTCAAGCCGATCCCGATCGAGGAGCAGTTCACGTCGTGGCGCAGTGAGTACGAGGCCGACATCATGGTCAGCCTGGCTTCGCTGGTCGGCGAGCGGATGTTCTTCGACGGCGACTCCAGCTCAGGAGTATCCGGCGACCTGCAAAACGCCACCACGATCTCGCTCGCGATGGAAGGCTTGTGGGGCATGGGCGGGCAGTACGGCTCCTACGCGGCGACGCGAGCACCGCACGACGCGCATCCTGTTGCGGACGGCAACGACCGCAACGTGCTGGAGACCGGGCTCGGCCGACGCGCCGAAGCGCATCTGGCTAGCCTCGCCGAGCGCACCGGCGCGCTCTTGACCGAGCACAGGGCGAGCGTCCTTGCGGTCGGCCATGCGCTCGAGGCGCACAAGACGATCAGCGGCCAGGACGTGACGGCCATTATCAGCGGCGAGCAGGGCCCGGTCGTGGATGGTCGCCCGTACCGAGAGCCTGACTTCCTCGCCGAGCTCGAGGCCTATCACCTGCGGGCAGTGTCCGCGCACAGCGGCGACCGCGGCCTTCCGCTGCCGGTTCCAGTGCCGCGCGGCAAGCTCGAGCTCACCACGCTGCCTGCTACCACAGAGCACAGCGCTGACCCGGCGGACTGGACCCGGCCGCCTAGGCCCGATCGCGCCGACGCTTCCGACTAGCCGCCGCCAAACCCGGCGGCCGGCAGTCGCTCTCCCGCGGGCCGGCGTATCGCGTACGCGCCCGCCGAAAATTTGCCTTGCACTGAACGATCAGTCAGTTGGTCCTTGTCAGGTCCGCCGCCCAGCACTTAGACTGAACATTCAGTCAACGCGTTGGGAGCGCGATACTCATGGCCACGACTCAGGCCAGCTCGACCGACCCGAATTCACCGGCGACGACAGCGACAAGCCTGACGAAGCGGTACCAGCCCGCGGTTCAGCAGACCGACCGCAAGCAGGCGGGCGGCTCGCAGGACCAGCGCCCGCCACGCGTCCAAGCATTGACCAGGCCATCGCTGAGCAAGATCATCGAGACCCAGGAAAAGATCTTCATCCGCCGACAGCCCGAGTCCGCCCGGCTCGCCAGCGTGGCTGGCCGATCGCTGGCCGGAGGCGTCGTCTCTAGCTGGCAGATTTCCCGCCCGCAGCCCGTCTGGCTTAGCCACGGCAAGGGCTCCAAGCTTTACGACGTTGACGGCAACGAGTACGTCGACCTGCACGGCGGCTACGGCGTCTCGCTCGCCGGTCACGGCCACCCGGCCATCGTCGAGGCAGTCAGGTCTCAGGTAGAACGCGGCACGCACTTCGCGCAGCCGACTGAGACCGCGCTGGCCAACGCCGCAGAACTGTCGCGAAGGTTCGGCCTGCCGCAGTGGCGGTTCGCCAACTCCGGGACTGAGGCGACGATGGACGCCGTGCACCTGATGCGCGCCATCACCGGCCGGGACAAGATCATCAAGGTCGAGGGCGGCTACCACGGCCACCACGACTCGGTGCAGGTGTCGGTGTGCCCGGACGACAGCGACGACGACAGGGGCCCGGCGGAGCGGCCAACCGGCGTGCCGTCGACCAGCGGCGTGCCGCAGGCGATCACCGACCTGACCCTCGTCGTCGGCTTCAACGACCTCGACGCCGTGCGGCGCAGGCTGGCCGAGAACCCTGGCCAGATCGCTGGCATGATCCTCGAGCCGATCATGATGAACGCCGGCATCATCAAGCCAGACCCCGGCTACCTGGCAGGCCTCAAGGAACTGCTGCACGCCAGCGGCGCATTGCTGACCTTTGACGAGGTCAAGACCGGGCTGACCGCCGGACCTGGCGGTGCGACCGGCGTCACCGGCGTGACCCCGGACATCATCTGCCTGGCCAAGGCCATCGGCGGTGGCATCGCCGTAGCGGCCGTGGGCGGTACCGCGGAGGTCATGGCCCACGTCGCCAACGGGGACTACGAGATGGTCGGGACGTTCAACGGCAATCCGCTGGCGATGGCCGCCTGCAAGGCGATGCTCACTGAGGTGGCCAGTCCCGTCGCCTACGAGCGGCTGGAGAAGCTGCGGCTGCGGGCCGTAGCGGGCCTCGAACGCGAGATCGCGCGCAACGGGCTCAACGCCCAGGTCGTCTCCGTCGGGGCGAAGGGCTGCGTGGTGTTCTCGTCCGAGCCGGTCCGCAACTTCCGCGACTTCCTGGGCGTGCGGGATTCCTTCAGCCACGCGCACTGGCTGTTCCAGCACAATGGCGGGGTCTTCCTGCCACCGTGGGGCAAGATCGAGCAGTGGCTCATGTCTGTCCAGCATGACGAGGCCGATATCGATAGGTTCATCGACAACTTCGCGACGTTCGCCGCTGCGGTTCGACCCCAACCCAACTGAATCCGCGAAAAAGATACGGTCCCGTTGCGCGGAACACCTTGCGCCGGATAGGACACCGGGACATTCTGGGCAGTCAACAGGACAGAGTTATCAACAGGACAGAGTCACGAGTCTGGCAGAACGCTCATCCAGTGTTAAGCGGGGAGCGGTCAGCCTAGTACCCGGACTGGGCGGAAGGGCGGCGGTAGATGCACCCACGAGAGGGCTGGCAGCCGGACGGCACTCGCCGTCGGCCTGAGCTCTCCCGGCGGCAGGCGCTCAAGCGCGGCGTTCGCCGCCGCGCTGCTGGCCGGGGGCGGCGCATCCGTGCTTGACGCCTGCGCGCCCTACCTGGTCGGGGCCAACAACATCCCGCTGCCGCGGCCCAGCCACCCCGTCACCTGGCCCGTCACCGGCAACGCCGCGATCAAGAGCAACCTGCAGCCGGAGAGCCGGCGCCACGCTCCAGGTCTACAACTGGGTCGCCTACATCAACCAGACGTGCGTCAACAACTTCGCCAAGAAGTACAACTGCAAGGTCGCAGGTGACCACGTTCAACACCATGAACGAGGCGCTCGCCAAGCTGCGCAGCGGGCTGAAGTTCGACGTCCTCATGGGCGCCACCGTGGACGTCCTCGGCGACCTCATCGAAGGCAACCTGATCCAGCCGCTGAACCACAGCTATATCCCGAACATCAGCCAGGCGTGGCCGGACTTCCTTAATCCGTATTACGACCGCGGCTGGCAGTACACGGTGCCGTACACCATCTACACGACCGGCATCTCCTGGCGTAAAGACAAGGTGCACGAGAACCCGTACGCCATGCGCAACCCGTGGCGAGAGATGTTCTTCCAGCCCCAGTACAAGGGCAAGATCGCGCTCCTCGACGACTACCGGGAAGACATCAGCCTCGGTCTGATGATGAACGGCATCTACGACCTCAACACCACGAGCAAGAGCCAGATCGACCTGGCCAGGCAGACCTTGCAGAATCTCGCCGCCGCGGTCGACATGCAGATCGACAACAACGACTACAGCGAGGTCCCGGACGGCCAGACCTGGATCCATCACGCCTGGTCGGGTGACATGGCGGCGGCGGCTGGCTATATGCCCAAGGGCGTGCCCGTGGAGGTCGTCGGCTACTGGTTCCCCAAGGACGGCAAGGGCCCGATCGCGAACGACACCAACACCGTGCTGCGGTCGGCGTCCAGCCCGGTGCTGGCGCACCTGTTCCTGAACTACATGCTCGACGAGCCTGTCGTCGTCGAGAACATCAGCTTTAACGGCTACATGCAACCGGTCACCGCCGTGACGCCGCAGTTGCTGGTGAAGGAGCAGATCTTGCCGCCGAGCCTGATATCCACGGCCGTGAGGCCGTCAGACTTCCGCCGTGGCGTCGCGGAGCTTCAGCTGCCAGTCGACGCCGACGCGTTGTGGCAGCAGGCGTACCTCGTCGTGAGCAACGGGATCTAGGATGGCCCACCTACCTCCGGAGTCGCTCGAGCGGCCGCCAGGCGGCCGCGCGGCTCGGCGGACTGGGCGGGAGTCCAGGCCGTTCCAGCCGAATAAGTTGTTCTGGGTCCTGCTCGCCGCACCCGGAATGATCTGGCTCGTCGTCCTGTTCGTCGTTCCGTTCTACGCGATGCTCGCGATCGGCGAGGGCAAGCTCGACCGCGCGACCGAGTCGCCAGTCGCGGTCTACCTGCCGTGGCACTGGAGTTCAGCGAACCTCTCGAACGTCTGGGGCGACCTGTTCGGCTCAGGCGCCTTCGTCGGCGCCATCGCGTGGCGGACGATCTGGTACGTCGTGGTGGCGGCGCTGGTGAGCCTGGTCATCGCGTATCCGGCCGCCTACTTTGTGGCCAGGTTCGCCGGCCGGCGCAAGGGCATCTTCCTCGTGCTGCTGATAGCGCCGTTCTGGATCAGCTACATGATGCGAATGCTGGCCTGGATCGACCTGCTCCAGACCAACGGCTACGTCAACAAGGTCCTGTCCTTCGTCGGGCTCGGCTCTCCCGACTGGCTCGGCGGGCACTGGTACACGGTGATCATGGGACTGGTCTACGGCTACATCCCGTACCTGATCCTGGTGCTCTACGCGGGTCTGGACCGGATCGATCCGTCCCTCATCGAGGCCGGTCGCGACCTCGGACTCGGCCGGACCCGAGCGTTCTGGCGGGTGACACTGCCGTTGTCACGCCAGGCGATCCTGACCGGCATGCTCATCACGGTGCTGCCGATGCTCGGCGACTACTACACCAACCAGCTGCTATCCGGTGCACCGAACACGTCCATGATCGGCAACGTGATCCAGGGCCAGCTGTCGACGCCGTCGGCAGGCCAGGGCGCGATCTTGTCACTGATCGTGCTGGTGGTTCTCCTCGTGCCGATGATCTACTACGTGGTCCAGACCAACCGGGCCTCACGGGTGGCGTCATGAGCAGCACGACAGTCTCCGAGACCGTTACCACCACCAAGACGGGAACGGGGTCGCCCAACCGGCGGTTCTTTCGCAATCCGTGGCGGCATCCGTGGCTCCTGGAGGGCTTCACCTGGCTGTACCTGATCTGGTCGCTCGCGCCGATCGCGATCGCGGTCCTGTTCTCGTTCAACAAGGGCAAGTCGCAGGCGACCTACCAGGGCCTGACCTGGCGGTGGTACTGGGGCGACAAGGTCAACTCGATCTGGCATAACCCAGCGCTGCACAGCGCAATGTTCGAGACGCTGAAGCTGTCCGCGCTCACCACGCTGATCGCAGTCCCGATCGGCGTTGCGTTCGCGCTCGGCATCAACCGCTGGCGCGGCTTCCTGCCGTCCAGCTTCAACTTCATCATGATCTTGTCGTTCGTGGTGCCCGAGCTGATCTTCGGCGTCGCGCTGTTCTTCATCTTCACCAAGATGCCCGGCCTCGACAAAGTCGGTCTCGGCAACTGGGCGGAGGTGCTTGGGCCTGGTGACCTGGAACGTCAGCTGGCCGGCGATCCTCGTCCAGGCCAGGCTTGTCACTATCGGCAAGCAGTACGAAGAGGCGTCGGCCGATCTCGGCAGCACGCAGTTCCAGACCATGCGGCGGGTCATGCTGCCGCTGCTGACGCCGGCCATCTTCGCGTCAGCGCGATCCTGGTCTTCGCCGGCGTCATCGACGACTTCGTCGTCGTCGACCTCCTGTCTCCAACGCGACCAACACGCCGATGTCGGTGATCATCTACTCAACCCAGCACGGCGGCAACGGCGGTCCCGCGCTTAATGCGCTCGCCACCGTGATGCTGCTGCTGTCGTTCGTGGTGGCCGGGCTCGGCTACGTGGGCTACCGCGTCATGACGAGAGGCCAGCGCATCGACGGGCAGCAGGCGCTGACCGCGATCACCGGCGCTGAGGGCTAGCCGCGCGGGATCGCCAGCGCGTCCACCGCGATGGCGCCGTCTGGGCCGCAGATCAGCGGGTTGATGTCGAGCGCGTCCAGCTCGTTCCCCAGCTCGAGGGCTAGCGCCGACAGGCCGCGGATGGCCCGGATCACGGCGGCCAGATCCGCCGGCGGCGCGCCGCGCACGCCGCCGAGCAGTGTCCGGACCCGCAGGTCGGCCAGCAAATCGCTGGCCAGCTGCGCGGACACTGGCGGCAGAGCGACCCTGCGGTCAGACAGCAGCTCGACCAGCACTCCCCCAGCCCCGACCACCACAAGCGGGCCGAGCTCGGGGTCGCGGACTATCCCCAGGGCCAGCTCCACGCCAGACGGGACCGTGCGGCAGACCAGCGTGCGCGGCCCGAGGCGCGCCGCCAGATCGGCGTAGGCGCTCGCAAGCTCACCTGCGTCACCGATCCCGAGCAGTACGCCGCCCACATCAGACTTGTGCTGCACCCGCGGCTCGTCGGTCTTGAGCACCACCGGGTAGCCGATCTCCTCGGCGGCGGCGAGCGCCGCGGCGACACTGGCGGCCGGCCTGGCCGCGGCCACCTCGATCCCGTACTCGGCAAGCAGGTCAAGCAGCGCAGCGCCGGTCGCCTCGCCGCGCGCCAGCAGCTCCGCGCCGCGCGCCTGCCGGGCGCCATCGACCGGGTCGCCCCCGGCTGTGCTCGCTCCGTGTGCGAATGGTGCTGCCATGACGACACCATTCGCACACGGACCAGCTGCCGCGCCACGGCGGGCGTGATCAAGCAGGTGGCGCAGGGCCACCAGGCCGGACCGCGTCCCCTCCAGTACCGGTACGCCCGCTGCGCGCAGCTGCCTGGCCACGTCCGGGTCGATCACGCTGCCGAGGTTGCTGAGGACGGCGAGCGGCTTGTCGGTACGCTCGGCCACATCCAGCATGGCGAGGGGGTAGGACTGGTCGTCGTCGAGCTCGTGCACCAAGTCGACGGCGAGCGCGACAGCCTGCACGGCCGGGTCGGCGGCCAGGGCCAGCAGCGAACCGCCGAACAGGTCCCTGGTGTCCGCGCCGGTGCCCCACACGTCGAGCGGGTTCGCCGGGACCAGGCCGGCATCGAGCAGATCAGTGAGTCGCTCGATCGTCGCGGGCCCGATCTCGGCGAATGCCACGCCGACCGCCTCAGCCATGTCCACGACGTGCGCGCGCTCCAGCCCGGAGTCGTGCACGGTCGCCAGGCCGCCCCGCGGGCCAGCTCCGGCGGCCGCGGCCACTCGGGCCCGCCGCCCAACGCTGAACAGCTCCAGCGTGTCGGTGAACTCGGCCAGGTCGCTGACCCGCAGCACGCCGTAAGCCCTGGCTAGCGCCTCCCAGCCAGCGTCGGAGCCCGCGAGCGCACCCGAGTGCGCAGCGACCATCTGGCGCCCGCCAGCCGAGCTGCCAACGGTCAGCAAGACGACCGGGATGTCACGCTCCGCGGCGGCAGCCAGCGCGCGCCGCAGGCCGGCGCCGTCCCGGATGGCCTCGAGCACCAGCCCAAGCACCCTGGTGTCCGGCAGCTCCAGCGCGTACTCGAGGTACGCCGGCGCCGCTGTCACCAGCTCTTGCCCGGAAGACACCGCCAGCGTGAAGCCGATACCGCGGCTGGCCCGCAGCAGCGCGGAGAACACCGAGCCCGAGTGCGTCACCAGCGCCACCGGTCCGGTCGGCAGCGGATCAGGCTCGGTGTAGCCGATCGCGCGCAGGCCATGGCTGACGTTCACGAAGCCCATGCAGCCTGCACCACACAGCGCCATGCCAGCCGAGCGCGCGATGGCGGCCAGGCGGTCTCGCAACGCCGACTGGCCAGCACCTGGCAGCAGGTCTTCGTGCGCGTTGCCGAAGATGACGGCACCCCGGCAGCCGGCCTCGGCGGCGAGGGCCAGCTGCTGTTCGAGGGCTGCGTCGGGAACCGCGAGCAGGGCCAGGTCGGGCGACTCGGGCAGGTCGGCCAGTGACGGATAGCAGCGTGCGCCGTCGAGCTCGGCGTATCTCGGGTTGATCGGGTACAGCCGCGGCCGCGCGCTGCTCTTGGCTACCTCGTCGAGCATCCGGCGGCCGAAGGTCGCCGGCCGGGCCGAGGCTCCGACCAGCGCCACGCTGCGTGCTTCGAGCATGGCCCGGACCGCGGCCTTGACGGCCGGTCGGTCAGCGTCGGCCGCCGTGCGGTCAGTCGCCAGCGGCCGGAGAACGACCCCGTTCCGGTCCTGACCGGTCGCAGGCACCACGCCCGCCGGCTGCACCGCCGTCATGACCGCCGGAACGCCTTGCGGGCGGTCGCGCTGCGCTGCGCCGACCTCCGGTCGGCGATCGCGGCCCTGGCGGCCTGCCAGCCGGGAATGCCGCACACGCCGCCGCCGGCGTGCGTCGCCGAGCTGCCGTAGTAGAGGCCGTCGACGGGCGTGCGGTAATCGGCGAATCCGGGCGCGGGCCGCATGTGGAACAGCTGCTCAAGCGACAGCTCGCCGTGGAAGATGTTGCCGCCGATGAGGCCGTACTCGTGCTCCATCTGGTACGGGCCGACGACGTCCCGGTGCAGGATCGAGCCCTTGAAGTTCGGCGCGAGCTCGTTGTAGCAGTCGATCATGCGATCGGCGTAGGCCTCAAGCTCGGCGGTGTGCGGCTCGGTATTCCAGTCCGCCGGCACCCACTGGGTGAACAGCGACATGATGTGCGTGCCTTCCGGGCTCAGCGTCTTGTCGAACGCCGTCGGGATCACGCCGTCGCTGAACGGCCGCACGGCGGGCTTGCCGTCGCGGGCGTCCTGGAACGCGCGCTCGATGTAGTCCATCGTGGGCGCCATCTCGACCGACCCGGTGTGGTGCTCCTGGAGCTGCGAGCCGGGATCGGCGATGAAGTCGGGCAGCTCAGCGAGCGCCAGGTTGATCTTCACGACGCCGCTGCGGCTCTTCCACCGCTCGATGTCGGTGGTGAAGTCCGCAGGCAGGTGCTCGCGACCGACCTGGTCCAGGAACGCGGTCTTCGGGTGCAGCGTGGACACGACCACCTTGGCCCGGATCTCATCGCCGTTCGCCAGCGCGACGCCGACGGCCTTGCCGCCCTCGACCAGCACGCGCGCGACCGGCGCGTTGATCCGGATCTCGGCGCCGTGCTCGCGGGCCGCCAGCTCGATGGCGCTCGATACCGCTCCCATGCCGCCTTCCTGGAAGCCCCAGTTGCCGAGGTGCCCGTCACCGACGTCACCGATCGAGTGGTGCGCCATCACATAGGCGGTGCCCGGCTCGTACGGCCCGGCCCAGGTGCCGATCACGCCGTTGACCGCGAGCGCGCCCTTGACTTGCGGCGACTCGAACCAGTCGTCGAGCAGGTCGGCGATGCTCATGGTCATCAGCCGGGTGACGTCCGCGATCGTGCGGACGTCGAGGCCGCGGTGCCGCCAGGCGAGCTTGAGGGTCCCGGCCAGGTCACGCGGCTTGCGTGAGCCGATTGCGGGCGGCACGGTCAGCAGCAGCGGGCCGAGCACGTCGGCGAGCCCGGCGAGCCAGGCGTCCCACTTCGGCATGGCGTCGGCGTCCTTCTTGGACCACTTCGACACCGACTCGTGGTTGCGCTTGGCGTCGTCGGCGTAGAGCTTGATCGACCCGCCCTCGGGGAACGCCTGGTAATACGGCCCCATCGGGTAGATCTTGTAGCCGTGCCGGTCCAGCTCGAGGTCGGAGATGATCGTCGGCGGCAGCAGGCTCATGACGTAAGACAGCCTGGTCACCTTGAACTCGGGCGCGTCCGGCCAGACGGCCTCGGTCGTGGCCGCGCCGCCCGTCTTGTGCCTGCCTTCGAGCACGACGGTCTTCGCGCCGGATCGGGCCAGGTACGCGGCTGCCACCAGCCCGTTGTGCCCGCCGCCAATCACGATGGCGTCGTATCTTGCGGCCATGAGCCAGCCTTCCGTAATGTTGCGGCCACGCGCCCGCGCTGGGATCGATGCGGTGTGCACGCAATGTTTGACTGAATGTTCAGTTTAAGAAATACTAAGCCTGGAGGCAAGAGGGACCGGCATTTCCCGGTGCTGAGTCTCCGGCTCACCGGACAGCCGGTCGAAGCCGCGCTATAACTGCGAGCTAGCAAGGACGGCAACACGCAGACAGACGGCATCAGAGCGGGAATTATTGCCGTCATGAGAGGAACTGCCGCGATGACAGTCCGCGCAGCCGAGGGCGCTGAGGCGCCAGGGACCGCCGACCAGCGGCGTGAGCAAATGCTGCACGCCGCCCTCGAGGTCATCTCGGCGCGCGGCTATGCCGATACCAGGATCGCTGACGTCGCCGAGCGGGCGGGCGTCAGTCCGGCGCTGGTCATTTACTACTTCAAGACCAAGGACCAGCTGCTCACCGAGGCGATCCGGTACTACGAGGACAACTGGTATGCCGTCGGCCAGAGCCGGATGGCGCGTCTCACCTCCGCGGCTGCACGGCTCGAGGAGATCGTCGCCATGAGCTGCCTGTCGGAGGCCGACCCGGAGCCCGCCAGCTCGTGGCAGCTGTGGCTGGACTTCTGGGCGCAAGCCGCGAGAAACGCCGAAGTGGCGAGCGTCCGCCAGAAGTCCGATGAGCGCTGGCGCGATGTCATCACCGCACTGGTCCGGGAGGGCCAGGAGGCCGGCGAGTTCCGCGAGATCGACGCCGCCAGCTTCGCCGTGTACCTGTCGACGCTGCTGGACGGACTCACCATCCAGATAGCACTGAACGACCCGGTAGTTGACTCGATGCGAGCTTTTGAGCTAAGCATGCGTTTTGTGGCGGATCAGCTAGGGTTCGACTGGACGCCAGGGCGCGGCCTCGATACCGCCGACCGCGCCAATCCGACGAAGGAGTAGGTGGCTGACGTGGCAGGTGGCCGCATTGAGCTTGTCTCGCTCACTAAGCGCTTCGCCGAGGTCGCGGTCGACAACATCGACCTGCAGATCGCCAGTGGCGAGTTCTTCTCGCTGCTCGGCCCGTCCGGCTGCGGCAAGACGACTACCTTGCGGCTGATCGCCGGCTTCGAGCAGCCGACGGCCGGCAAGATCCTGCTCGACGGCCAGGATGTCTCGGCCGTACCGCCGCACCGCCGCAACGTGAACACGGTGTTCCAGAGCTATGCGCTCTTCCCGTTCCTCACGGTCTACGACAACGTCGCGTTCGGCCTCCGCAACAAGCGGCTGCCCAAGGCGGAGGTCGAGCAGCGCGTGTATACCGCGCTCGAGCTGGTAAAGCTGCGGTCCTTCGAGAAGCGGCGGCCAGGCCAGCTGTCCGGCGGCCAGCAGCAGCGAGTCGCCCTGGCCAGGGCCCTCGTGCTGCAGCCGTCGGTGCTGCTGCTCGATGAGCCGCTCGGCGCGCTGGACGCGAAGCTGCGGCGCTCACTCAAGGTCGAGCTGAAGGCGCTCCAGGAGCAGGTCGGCATCACCTTCCTCTACGTCACCCACGACCAGGAGGAAGCGCTGACGATGTCCGACCGCCTCGCGGTCATGCGGGACGGCAAGATCGTCCAGATCGGGTCGCCTACCCAGGTCTATGAGGAGCCGGCCGACACCTATGTCGCAGACTTCCTCGGCGTGTCCAACCTGATGCCTGTCGACGTCATCTCCCACGGGACTGGCGGCCAGTGCGAGGTTCGGCTCGGGGAGTCGGTGCTGTCGGTGGCGCACGGCGGGCTGGACGCACCGGACCACTCGCACGCGGTGATCCGGCCGGAGCGCGTCCGGATCGAGGAGTTCGGCTCAGCTGGGCCGAACCGCGTCCCCGCCATGGTCGAGCGCCTGGTCTACCTGGGCTCCGCCACGCAGGTCTTCCTGCGCCTCGCGGCCGGCACCGACATTCAGGCGCTGCTGCAGAATGACGGCGACCAGAGCGAGCTCGCCCAGGGCACGCCGGTGCACGTCTACCTGGCGCCGGACGCCCTGCGCGTGCTCAGCGGCGGCGCACCGACGGCAGATCTGAGCGCGACGTCGCCCGAGCCTGAGGAGATGCGCCAGGCCAGCTAGCCGTCAGCGCGTCTGGTCTTTTCGTCTACGTCGTGGCTGCGGCAGCGTTGCTGCTCTAGCAGCAGTAACTCCGCAGCCATGTCATTCGATCCGGATCATTGGCTCGGGCGCTGCGAACGACAACGGCCGCGCCCGGCCACCTTGGCCAGCCGGGCGCGGCCGTGCTCGCGTGGAGCCTAGAAAATGACGAACACCTTCCGGATGGTCTCGTGGATCTGCCACGCACCGGCCCAGCCTTTCGGGAAGAGCGCAGTGTCCCCGGCACTGATGTTCAGCGGCTCGCCGCCATCCGGCGTCACCGTCATGCTGCCGGACACGATGTGCACGAACTCGTGGTCCTCCAGCTGCCAGTACGACGGGCCCGGGGTGCACTCCCAGACGCCGATCTCCTGGCTGCCGTCCTGCCAGATATAAGCGCCACGCTGCTGCATCGGGTCGCCGGTCGCTTCCTCCAGCGGGCCCCAGTCCTCGAGTTCCGCGGTCGCGGCCGCGGCCAGATAGGGAGTTACGTTGGTCATGGTGCTGATCATTCCTTTCGGATCGTGTTCGAGGGCTGACGAGTCCGCCATCAGGAGTCGGGCCAGGATCAGGAGAGAGTGAGCTTGCCCGGCGCTTGCGGTGCATGCTCCGGGAACGGGAGGGCGATCGGATCGGTGCCGAGCCTGCTGTTGCCGGCCGCGTCGAAGCGATCCAGGCCAAGCTCGGAGACGTCAACGACATCCGACGCGCCGGTGAGCGCCACGTCGGCGGCCGCGCGGGCTACCGCGGGCCCCCACATCATCCCGGCGCCGCCCGCGCTCGCTACGGTGGCGCCCGCGATCGGCTGCGTTCCCTGCCTGGCCGGGCCAATGATCGGCAGGTGGTCTGGTGTGTAATCGATGGTCGCCGCCCAGGTGCGACGCAGCCCAAGCCCGGCGGTGACCGGTACCAGTTCGGCTAGCCGCTGGCGCATCAGCGCCAGGTAGGGCTCGTCGATGTTAGCGGCCACGCCCGGCGCCTCGTCGGGGTTGCTCATGCCGAAGAGCAGGCCACCCTCTTCAGGCCGCCAGTACAGCCCGGCAGACAGGTCGAAGACCATCGGGACGCGTTCAGCCGCCAGGTCGGGATGCGGCTCGGTGACCGCGACCTGATGGCGAACTCCGCCGACGGGCACTCGGACGCCGGCCAGGCCCGCGACTTCCGCCAGCTCGGGACCGCCAGTGAGCACGACCATCGGTGCACTGACGGGACCGGCTGAGGTCTGGACACCCGTGACGCTCTGGCCGCTGACGTCGAGGCCGAGGAACGCCACTCCCTCGCGGACCTGGACGCCAGAGGTGGCGAGCGCGACCGCATAAGCCGTGACGTTCCGGGTCGGGGTGAGGTAGCCGTCTTCGGCGCAGTAGGTGCCGCCCAGCGTCCGGCCCGGCGTCAGCGTCGGGTTCAGCGCGTCGAGCTGGCCTGGCTCGAGCCAGCGGACGGACAGGCCGAGCGAATTCTGCATGTGCATCCGCGCGCGGGCGGCAACCACGTCGGCCTCGGTAAAGCACGGCAGCAGGTAGCCCTGCGGAGTGAAGCCGGAGTCGATGCCAAGTTCGTCGCGCTGGCCCAGGTAGAACTTGCGCGACCACTCACCGAGCTGGACTGCCCACGGCGTCCCGCCTTGCGTGCGAACGACCCCGGCAGCGCGGCTGCTCGCGCCCTGGCCGAGCGTGCGCTTCTCGAGCACGATCACCCGGCTAAGCCCGCTGCGACGCAGGAAGTACGCGCACCAGGCGCCGACTGTCCCGCCGCCGACGACGACGGCATCCGCGGTATCGCTCACCTGCATGTGCACCGGTCCATCCGCGCTGGTCGTTCGTGCCGAGCCCGGCCAGCCATCCCGGCCATTGTGTCAAGAGCCGGCCCGCGGAGCCGCTCCCGGTTCGAGCGGCGCCGAGCCCGGCGAGGCGAGGCAGGCAGTAGTGCGGGTCAGCCGCTCCCTGGCCGGGTGCGGTCGACTGACATGGCTGGCGGGCTCAGCTCCGGCCGATCATCGCATGAACTGAATGTTCAGTCAAGCAAAGGCGTGAGGACAAGCAGCGCGAAGCGACGGCCGCGCTGGGCGACCGCCGCTTCGTTGCACGCTACGTGCGAGTTGCTAGCGGGTAGCTAGCGAGCCCGCCGCAGTCCGCGGCGCTTGCGTGTGGCGGCGCTCTTCTTTGAGCGCATGACCATCATCGTGAGCATGGTCGCGCAGATGGCCGCGATCGCCATGACGGGCTTCATAAAGCGCATGGACGATATCCCTCCCCGATGTGTCCTACAGGCGCCGTTCGTGCAATTTGGCCCAGCCAGGCTTGCCCGGCCGGCACGACAGCGCTGTAGATCAACCAGGCTGGTACCCGCCCGTCTGAGACGACAAACTGAGTCACGCCGCGGCACCAGCCAACTCAGTGGCTCGCCCGGCGTCACGCGGCCGGCGCCATTGGCAACAGCCTCTCCTGCCTCTAGACTGAACATTCAGTCAATCGGTGCCGACGGAAAGGTACGAGGCGCGATGTACGGATTGTCAGACGAGGATCTCCGGATCCAGGCTCGCGCCCGGACGTTCGCCGATGAGCTCATCCCGCTGGAAGTCGAAGCCGAGATGAACGGCGGCGACCTGCCGAAGGACGTCGTCGCCGCCCATAAGGCGCGGGCCATCGAACTCGGCCTGTTCGCCACGAACATGCCCGTCGAGCTCGGCGGCGGCGGATGCACGTCGCTCCAGCAGGTGCTCGTCCAGGAGCAGGTCGGCCGCGTCACCAACGCGCTCGGCTGGGTGGCCGCTACTCCGCCATCCTGGCTTCCGGGCGTCGCCACGTCCTACCAGCTCGACAGGTTCGTCCTGCCGACGGTTCGCGGCGAGCGCGAGGAGTGTTACGCGATCACCGAGGAGAGCGCGGGATCAGACGTCGACGGCATCGTCGCCACGGCCCGGCGGGACGGCGACGACTACCTACTCGATGGCGAGAAGTGGCACGTGACGTCCTATAACACCGCCGACTACGCGTTCTTCCAGGGCAAGCTGGCCGGCGGCGAGCATGACGGCGAGCACGCCATGTTCCTGGTCGACCTGCCATCTCCGGGGGTGACCGTCGTGCGCACGCCGGCCTATACGCACACCATCAGTCATCATCACCCGATCGTCCGGTTCACCGACGTGCGCGTCCCCGCGACGCATCTGGTCGGCGCCGAAGGCGACGGCATGAGCTTCGCGTACGAGTGGTTCAGGTTCGAGCGGATGATGGTGGCCGCGCGCTGCCTCGGCGGGGCGCAGCGCCTCGTCGACGAGATAACGGCGTTCGCCAAGGACCGCGAGGTCCAGGGCAGGCCGATCGCAAGCCTCGGCGCTATCCAGGGCATGCTCGCCGACAGCTTGACCGAGCTGTTCGCGGCCCGCGCCCTGGTCTACGAGACGGCACGCGGAGTCGACGCTGGCGCGGACGTCAAGGTGCAGCATGCCCAGTGCTCGATGGCCAAGCTCTACGCCTCCGAGATGGCCGGCCGGGTCGCGGATCGCGCGGTGCAAATCTTCGGCGGCCGCGGCTACATGCGCGAGAACGTCGCCGAGCGTTTCTTCCGCGAACTGCGGGTCGAGCGGATCTGGGAGGGCACCAGCGAGGTGCAGCGCTCGATTATCTCTGACCAGATGATCAAGCGCGGACCTACCGCCCTGGCTTAGGTTGCGGCGGCTGAGCGCTGTCGGTGCCGACTCCTAAACTGCCTGCATGACCACCTCGCACGGTCAAGCCACCATGGTGAGTACCTGGTCGCCGGGATACCGCGAGTGGCTTCCCGATCGCCGCCTGCGGGACGCGATCGCGTGCCTGTGGGTCAGCGTGACGCCGTCCGATGGGCCGGCTGCGGCCGCAGCGGTGATGCCGGACGGCTGCACCGACCTGATCTGGCAACGCGGCCGCGGCGCCTTCGTGGCCGGTCCCGACACCAGGCCAGCCCCGACCGACCTGCAGCCGGGAACGATTCTCGTGGCCGCCAGGTTCTGGCCCGGTGCTGGCGGACCAGCGCTTGGCTTGTGCCTGGCGGACCTGCGCGACCTGCGCGTCGACGTGTCAGACGTGCTACCAGGCCTGACGGGCCGGCTGGCCGCCGAGCTCACGCCTGGCGCGGCCCTCGACATCATGACGGCGCTGTCCGCGGAGCTTGTCACCGCCGGCCCGCCGGACAAGCTCGTCCTGACGGCCGCTGGGCTGCTGGCGTCGCGGGCTACCGGTCTCAGCGGCCTCGCCGCCGAGCTGGCAGTGAGCGAGCGCCAGTTGCGGCGCCGGTTCGAGGTTGCCGTCGGGTATGGCCCGAAGACCTTGCAGCGGATCCTGCGGTTCCGCCGGGTTCTTGATCAGCTAGCCGCCACGTCTCCAGACCTCGCTGACCTCGCGATCCGCTCCGGATATGCAGATCAGGCGCACCTGACGCGAGAGACCACAAGGCTGGCTGGCCGGCCGCCGGCCGCGCTGGCCAGGTCCCTGACTGCCGTTCGGTAGCGGGTATCACCGCGCGCGTCCGGCCGCTCGCTCTACGATCACACCATGGCCATCAGCGACGAGAAATACGTGTCCACGACTACGTACCGCAAGTCGGGCACGCCGGTGTCCTCTGCGACGTGGATTGTCGAGCTAGACGGAGGCCGCATCGGCTTTTGGACCTCATCGAAGTCGGGCAAGTACAAGCGGCTCCGAAACAATCCGAAGGTCACGCTGCAGCCCTCAGACGGGCGTGGCAAGGTGAAGGCAGGCAGCGCGCCGGTTGCGGGAACAGCAGAACTGGCGACATCCGGGCCGCAGTTCGACGCGATTCAAAGCAAGGTGCGTGCGAAGTACGGCTTCATGGTGGCGATGTCGCGGTTCTTTAACACCTTGGGGCATATCGGCAAGTCGTTTCCGTACGGTGACGTCGCTGTAGTAGTGACGCCCGATCGGAGCTAGGCCGACGACCCGCTGCGCGCTGGCCGCGTGCGCGTGACCTCAGGCCGGCAGGTTCGCCTCGATCGCCGAGACTAGCTCCGGCGCATCGGGCGCCGTCATGGGGCGGAACCGGGCGATGACGGCACCGTCCGGCCCGACCAGGAACTTCTCGAAGTTCCACTGGATGTCGCCAGCCTGGCCGTCCGCGTCCGCAGTCGCCGTCAGCTCGGTGTAGATCGGGTGCCGGTCTGGCCCGTTGACCTCGATCTTCTCGAACATCGGGAAGCTGACCCCGTAGGTCGCCGAGCAGAACGTGGCAATCTCCTCGGCGGTGCCGGGCTCCTGCTCGCCGAACTGGTTGCACGGGAAGCCGACGACAGCGAATCCGCGGTCCGCGAACCGCTCGTGCAGCCCCTCGAGGCCCGCGTACTGCGGGGTCAGGCCGCACTTGGAGGCGACGTTGACGACGAGCAGCGTCTTGCCGTCCAGTTCACCCAGGGACGACGGCTGGCCAGTCAGAGTGTTGACGGGGAAGTCGCGCACGCTCATTGGTGGAGTCCTTACGGTCGATGGTCGCCGCCAGCTCCCGGCCGGCAGCATTGCGCTCAACACCGCAGCGCCGCCCGATATGCCGCGGCTGTCGTCAGACGCGAGAGACGGGAACGGGGTCGTCCGTGCCAGTCCACGCTTTTACGCCCGCGTAGCTCGCGTGAACTTGCTCGCAGCCGATTACTCGTGTATGACTAATCATGTGTCCTCCATCCGCCTCTTCATCCTCGGCACGCTGGCGGCGACCGGCCCGCTGCACGGGCACCAGATCCGGCAGCAGGCTCAGACCGACCGCACGGAGACCTGGACCGACATCCAGGTGGGATCGGTCTACGGTGCGCTGAAGCGGCTGGCCAACGAGAATCTGATTCGCGAGGTGCGGACCGAGAAGGTCGGCAACCGCCCGGAGCGTACCGTCTACGAGATCACCCCGGAGGGGCGTCGCTCGCTATCCGCGATTCACGAGGCAGCCCTCCGTGAGCTGGATCACCACCACGACCCATTCGACCTGGCGCTGGCTCAGTCGCGCAGCGTCCCCGAGGCACACCTCGAGCAGATCGTCGAGAACCGTATCGGCGCGCTGCGTGTCCAGCTTGCCGAGCAACGGCACGCGGCCAATACCGCCGACCCGTTCCTGAACGAGGCCGAGCGGCTGGTGATCCAGCACCTCATCGCGCGCACCGAAGCGGAGATCCGCTGGCACACCGAGGTCGCCACGCGCCTGCCGAAGATAGCGGCTGACTTCGCCGCGGGCATCGGCGGCCCGCCGCACATGACCGATCCTGACGTCGGGGGCACGCACCCATGAGCACATCCGCTTCGATCCCGGCCGCCCAGCCGGTCACGAACCCGCCGACCGCCGACGACGGCCACGGCTGGCGGGCTGTCTCAATCGTCCTGGTCGGCGCCTTCATGGCGCTGCTGGATACCACCATCGTCAATGTCGCCCTGCCCAGCATCAGGTCCGGGCTGCACGCGTCCTCGGCCAGCCTGGAGTGGATCGTGTCTGGCTACGCCCTGGCGTACGGACTCGCGCTGGTACCTGGCGGCCGCGCCGGTGACCGCTTCGGCCACAAGCGACTGTTCCTGATCGGGCTCACCATCTTCACCCTGGCCAGTGTCGCGTGCGGGATCTCCCGGACCCCAGGCGAGATCGTCGCAGCCCGGATCGTGCAGGGCCTTGGCGCCGGCCTCTTCTTCCCGTCGATCAGCGCCACCATTCAGCACTCGTTCACCGGGCCGGCGAGGTCTAAGGCGTTCGGCGTGCTCGGCGCCGTCATTGGTGTGTCCACCGCGCTCGGACCTCTGCTCGGCGGTCTCATCATCGGCGGCGTAGGCGTCCACGACGGCTGGCGCTGGGTCTTCCTGGTCAACCTGTTCATCGGCGCGGTCGCGATCCCCATGGCGGCCTGGCGGCTGCCGCGAGCTGAGGCCCATACCAAGCGCGGATTCGACCCGGTCGGACTGGTCCTGCTGACGGGGGCGCTGCTCCTGCTGCTAGTCCCGCTCGTCGAAGGACAGCCCGACGGCTGGCCGGCCTGGACCTGGATCTGCTTCGGCGGCTGCGTCGTCGCGCTCGCGCTCCTGGCGCGCTGGGAAGCGCGCGCCGAGCGGATCGGCGGCGACCCGCTGCTCAAGCCTGGCCTGGTGAAGCAGACCTCGTTCTCGGCCGGTGCGGTATTCGCGATCGCGTTCTTCGGCGGCTTCAGCAGCATCTTCTTCACGCTGTCGATCCTGTGGCAGGAGGGCCTCGGCCACTCCGCGCTGATCACCGGACTCGTCATCGCGCCGTACTCGCTTGGCACCCTGGCGGCTGCGGCAAACAGCGACAAGCTGTCGGCCCGGCTCGGCCGCATGGTGCTCGTGCTCGGCTGCTCGCTGTTGCTTGTCGGGCTCGCCTTCGTGATCCTCGTGATCCACCTGACCAGCCCGGACGTGAGCGGCTGGGCGCTGATCGCGCCGCTGCTCCTGGCCGGCGTCGGCACCGGCATGACCATCGCGCCGAATCAGGACTTCGTCCTTGCGACCGTGCCCCGTCAGGAAGCGGGGACTGCAGCCGGAATCCTCGGCACCTCGCAGCGGATTGGCACGGCCGTCGGCATCGCGATCATCGGCACCGTGCTGTTCGGCAGCCTGAATTCGCGCCAGGGCTGCACTCGGTCGCGACCGCGTTCTCCCGCAGCGCTCAGCTCGCCCTGCTGGCCAACCTCGGATTCATGATCGTGGCGCTGATCCTCGTGCTGGCCTTGCCGCGCCAGATCCCCGAGCACGCCGGGCGCTAGCGGCTGCTAGCGAGCGAGGGTTTTCAGGCTAGCTAGCGACGGGCGCCACGACTGGCTGCCAGACAGGCTGACCGGTGTAGCCGCGGGCAACCTGGGTGACGAACTGATAGACCGCGTCCTCGTCCGGTGACAGCGGGCCCGGCACGGCGTGCTCGGAGCTCAGGCCCCGCTGTACCGATTCACACGCGCCCCAGTCCTGCTGATTGGTGATGTCCCAGAACTCCACCGCGTAGCCCGGGTCGAAGTCCGGCTTCTCGAGCGCCTCAGGGGCGAACGCCCAGGTGCACTCGATGAGCGTGCGATCAGCGGCGAGCGGTGTCAGCCGGTGCGTCATTACGTAGTCCGGGTGGAGGCTGAGCAGCACGTTCGGGAAGATGTTCACGTAGATCACGGTGCGCAGCCCGGTCGCGTCCAGGCCGCGGAGCGGGACGCCGAGGCTCGTCCCGTCCAGCGACATGGTGTCCATGCCGTCCCGCAAGTCCATCCAGCCGCCGACCCAGGGGCCGCTCGGGCCGGTAGTTTTCGCCGCTCTTGGGCGGGCTGACCCTGCACAACTCTGGGTGGATCATCGGGCAGTGGTAGCACTCGTGATAGTTCTCCGTCAGGATCTTCCAGTTCGCGGCTGCATCGTAGGAGTGGCGGCCGGCGATGACGAGGCGTCCCGGTTCGTAGGGCGCGACGAGCTCGTCCAGTTCAGCTAGCGCGGGCGCCAGTGGGGCGGCCGTGCCCGAGCCATCGACGAAGATCAGGCCGTGCCAGTCCGTCACCGGCAGCTCGACGAGACCCCACTGAGTGTCGTCGAAGCCGGCCGCGCCCTTGAAACCCTTCGCGGTCTTGAGCTCACCCCCGAGCTCGTAGGTCCAGGAGTGGTACGGGCAGACGATCGACGGGCGCTGCGCAGACGCGCCGCACGGCAGGAGCTCGTGCCCGCGGTGCCGGCAGGTGTTGGCGAAGGCGTGCAGCACCCCCGCCTCATCGCGGCTGAGCAGCACGCTGCCCAGACCGACCGCCACAGCTCGCTGATCACCTGGGCTGGCCAGCTCGGCGGCGAAGCCGACACACGTCCAGCCGCCGTCAAAAAAGTGTCTCTGCTCCCACGCGAAGACCGCGGGATCAACGTAGGCCGCCCTCGGCAGCATGCGGCTGTCCCCGAACGGGCGGAGCGAGTCCGCTACGCCGGCCTGGTCGAGCGGAGCGAGCGGAAACCCTGACTGACTGACCATACAGTCAATCCTAGGTGGTGGGTTCGACGCTGTCCAGCCGACCAATGCCGGTCCTTCGCCAGTATGCGCTGAACCAAGGCCCTGGCGTGCCACTCAACGCCGTGCCGCTCAACCCAAGACATTCGGCATATACCTAATATCATTTGGATTCATCGCTCGACATAGCTATTTTGGGCGGTTGCGCCGAATCGCGGCCGGGCCTGACGCGTTCGCCTGCTGAGGCCTCGGCGTGAGTACGAACCCGCCCTGCTACGACGGAGCCCTGCCGATGACCCAGACCAGCCAGCCTGACGGGATCGAGCCCTGGGCTGACTGGCCCAGCCAGGCCGCCCCCGGCTACGGCCAGCCCGCCCCCGGCTACGGCCAGGCCACCCCCGGTCAGACCACGTCCGGCTACGGCCAGGCCACCCGCGACTATGGCCAGGCCACCTATCGGCAGCCACGGGCTTACCAACCGCCCATCCCGCCCGGCCATCGTGCGACCACCAGGATTGCCGGCGGCCCGTCGCCGATCCTGGTGGAGTTCGCCGTCCCGGCGCGGCAGCGCCGGCTGACGGTGCTGCTGCGCGGCATCCTCGCCATCCCGCATCTCGTCCTGCTGTATGCGCTGTTTTTCGCCCTCGAGGTCGTGGCCTTGATCGGCTGGTTCTCGGCGCTGTTCACCGGCAGATTGCCAGCGTGGGCGCACACGTTCAGCACCGGCGTACTGCGGTGGCAGACGCGTGTGTACGCCTACTTGCTGATGGTCACGGACGCCTACCCGCCGTTCTCGCTCGACGACGACGCCTATCCGGTGCGCCTGGTGGCCCGGCAAGCGAAGCTCAGCAGGGCTGCGGTGCTGTTCCGGATCCTCCTGGCGGTCCCCGCCGCGATCATTGCCGGGGTAGCCGGCTCCGGGCTCGCCATCCTGTCGCTGTTTGCCTGGCTCATCGCACTCATGACCGGCCAGCTCCCGACGGCACTACACCAGGCGATGGCGGCCCTCATCCGCTACCTGGCGCGGTACTACGGCTTCTTCTTCATGGTGACGGACAAGTACCCGGCGGGCCTCTATGGCGACAGCCCGGCGCCAGGCCTGAGCGTTGTGCCAGGCGGCGGCGCCGGCACCGTGGCCGGACGCCCGTCGGAGGGCACCGACGATCGCTGGCAGCTGGCACTGTCCGGCGGGGCGAAAGTGCTCGTCACCCTCGCCCTCGTCCTCGGCGTCGCCGCCGCAGTCGGCGCCGTGATCCTAGGGGTTACGGTGCCTAGGTCACTAGCAGACACCGCGGCCAACCGCGCCGCGCTGACCCAGGCCGACCGGGCTAACTACGTCCTGGGCAAGAGCATGACCAGCTTCCCGGCAGCCGTTCAAGCTTGCGCCGGCCAGCTCGAGTGCGTGACCCCGCTGGACCTGAAGCTCGGCCGCTCCCTGGAGACGTTCGCCAGATCGATCAAGGCGCTCCGCCTGAGCGGCTTGGCCGCAACCCAAGCGGCTGGCGTGGGCGTTGATGCCAGCGCGGCAGCAAAGGACCTGAACCAGCTGGGCTCAGCCACGAGCGTCGCCGAATATCAGCATTACGCCAGTAACAACACTCTCCAGCAGGATCTCAACCACCTCAGCGAAGATTACGCGGGCCTGACCGTTGATCTCGGCGCAAGCTGACCGGCCTGATCCGTCGAGCCTGGCCAAAAGAGCCCGCACAAAGACAGAGCAGGCAGCGCCTAACGTTCGCTGCCTGCTCCGGCTGAGCTGCCAACACAAGCAGAGCAGGGAGCCGACCTCGGTCGGCTCCCTGCTCCGGCTGAGCTGCCAACACAAGCAGAGCAGGGAGCCGACCTCGGTCGGCTCCCTGCTCTGCCGAGCTGGTGGAGGTGGCGGGAATCGAACCCGCGTCCTTCAGTACATCACCAGGGCTTCTCCGGGTGCAGCCTGCTGTGCTTTTCTCAGCCCCGGCAGTCACGCAGGCAAGCTGCCGGCGGGCTCAGTCGCTGTTAGATGTCCCGACTAGTCCCGCGACCGGGCTAGCTGGTGGATCCTCCTTGCTGATGCCAGGTCCTGGGCCGGAGGCCCTCCCAGGCTGACAGCGTCATTTGCTCTGCGGTTTATTAGGCCGCGAGAGCGACGCGAGTGCGCGTTGTGTTGGCACTTATTCGTTTGCGGACACAGTATTAACGAGGTTATGTCCGCCGTCCTCGACCCGCTTCCCCTGGATCAACTACCAAAGTCGAAGCCAGTCACCCCCTCTTGAGTTGTACCCGCCAACATTACCCGATCGCCGTCTACGCGGCTAATGAGATTGCATCGACGCGATGAGCGCAGAATGCCCGACGGGTTGTCCGCAGAGCGCGGCCCCCATCGGGCATCCACCGGAAGGTGATGAGATGCCCCCGCGGACGCTGGCGGTGGCCGTGAGTGCGTCCACGGGGGCGTTGACCGGCAGGGTCGGGGCCGGTCTCAATGGCCGGGCCTCCCCCGAGATGAAGCCCGGATCCCATCACGACGACTGGGCCGCAACCCCCCAAGCGGCACCCCAGTCACTAAGAAAGACGCCAATGCGGCACGACATGGTTGCTCGGCGTTACCAAAAGAGTATTAATGAACTGGTCAGGATCCAGTCTGGAGCTTCTGGAGGAAGCTACCCGCCAGCGGCGCGGCCGATTGAGATGCGGAATTGGCCAGCTCGACTACCGCGAATGCAACATTGCCCTGGTATCCGACGAACCAGTCGATGTACTGCTGACCGGACCCGAATGGCGCGCTTCCCGACTGTCCGGACACGGCTCCGCCGACGTCCGCGACCCGATTCGATGAGGTCCTCATCGCGCCCCGCATCAGCCCGCGGAGTTCGCTCAGTACCTGTGGGCTCTCGGCGGCACGCGTCGTCGAACTCGGATCGGACATCCCCGCGACCAGCGACGGCGCGTGCCAGCTGCCGGAGTCCACAACCGAAGCCACCAGCGCCATGTCGAGCGGGCTCACCAGCACGTCGCCGGTGCCGATCATGTCAGCGGCTACCGAGCCGGCGCCGGTCGGCTGCCCGATTTGCCCGGAAAAGTAGGCGGCGAGCGGCAGCTGCCAGCCGCCGATCCCGAGTTCGTTGCTGGCCTTGGCCAGGTCAGCTGGGTTGACCAGCATCGACAACCCGCCCGCGAAAGCCGTGTCGCACGCGTGAGCGAAATCCGTGCGGAAAGATGGCGTACTGCCCAGCGAGGGCTCGGGCGGATCGTTGGTGAAGACCCTCCCGTCCACCGTGTTGCTGCTAGGGCAGGGAACGGGGTCGCTCGGGGCTAGCCGCCCGGTGCCGAGGATCGCCGCCGCTGACACGATCGTGAAGGCCTGGCCGGGCGGGTAGTGGCCAGACAGGGCGCTGAGCGCCGGCCTGCCGGGGGGCGTGTGGCTAGCCACGGCGAGGATATTGCCGGTGCTCGCCTGGACCGCCACGATGGCGGCCGACGTCGGCAAGGAAGTCAGGGCGTTGTCGGCGGCGGTCTGCACCGGTGAGCTCAGCGTGGTGTGGACTGGCGTACCCCGAGTGCCCGGCCAGCTGTGCAGGTCGACGGCCGCCTGGCCGGACTGCTGCAGCACGACCTCGGTTCGCGGGGTCCCGGTCAGCTGCCGCTGGAAGGTCTGCTGAAGCCCAGACAAGCCGATCGTGGTGCCCGGCCGGTACTCGACCCCGTTGGTCCGCAGCACGCTGGCCGTCTCGGTACCCACGGCGCCCACCACGTCCGGCGCGATGCTGTCGAAGAGGCGCTCGGTTCGCTCGCGGACCTGAAGGCCAGGCACGTTAGCCAGGCTGGCCTGCACCTTGGCGTACTGGCTCGGCGTGTACGTGATCAGCTCGAGGAAGTCACCCTGCAGGGTCTGCTCGATCTGCCCCTCGATCTGGTCTTCCGGGATCTGGGTGACGGCCGCCAGCGCGGTCGCGGTGCGGGCAGGGTCGGTCAGCTGATCGGGGACCACGCCGACCTGGTACTCCTTGGAGGGCGTGATCAGGGGCTGCCCGGCGGAATCCAGCAACTGCGATCGCTGGTAGAACGCGCTGAAAACGGCGAGCTGCTCCTTGTCGGTCATGCCGGGCACGATCACCGACGGGCTCCAGACGACCTGCCACCCGGCGTTCCCGTCGCGCAGCGAGAAGTTGCCCAGATAGGACCAGACCAGACCGGTGCCCCCGAGGTCGATGGAAGCGTCGAACTGCGCGCTCGCGGTCTTGCCCTGCTGGCTGATGCGGCGAATCGACAGGGTCGGGTTGCTGGCGTCGAGCCGCTCATATGCTCCGGCCAGGGCCGCCGCGACTGTCTTAGGCGGCCCGGTGGTCATCTCGGCCGCCTGCAGGTAGTGCTGGGACTCCCAGGCGAGCAAGAACTGCGAGACGGTCGGCTCGGGTGACGGCACGCCGGGCCTGGCCAGGCCAACACCGACAAGACCGGCGAGCAGGACCACGGCAGACATGCGCACGAGCATTGGTCGCGAGCGGAATCCCGCCCTGACAGCTCCGGCTTTGCTGCGCTCCCCGTCCCTGGTCTTGACGGCCTTGGACCCACGCGCCGGCAAGGTGGCCCGCGGAGCGCGATGCGCCCCGGCCCGCGTGGTGCGGCCGCCGGAGCGGATCTCGTTGCTCACTCCGCTATCTCCGGCGCCGAAGCTCGCGCTCGACTTCCCTGGCAGCGTCTCGCTTGGCGAGCTCGTGTCGCTTATCGTAGGTTCGCTTACCGCGCGCCAGCCCTAGCTCGATTTTGACCTTCCCGTCCAAGAAGTACAAGGACAGCGGCACGAGTGTCAGGCCCCGTTCCCTGATCGAGCTGCTGAGCCTGTCGATCTCCTTACGGTGCATCAGCAGCTTACGAGTGCGCCTCGGCTCGTGGTTCGTCCAGGTGCCCTGTGTGTACTCCGGGATGTGGACGCCATGGAGCCAGGCCTCATTGTCGGTGATCTGACCGAATCCCTCAGTCAGCGTCGCACGGCCAGCACGCAGTGACTTCACCTCGGTGCCGGTCAGTACGAGCCCCGCCTCGACGGTGTCCTCGATGGTGTACTCGTGCCGGGCTCGCCGATTGCTGGCAATGATCTTCTTGCCCTGTTCCGCTGCCACGGGAAGCTGATTCTAGCCCTACACGCGCAGGTAACGCCTGAGCGTCAGGAACGAGGTAGCGCCGCAGATGAGCAGCCCGGTGATCATCGCGACGATGATCACCTCCACCAGGTCGGCCGTGGTCAGTGATACCCCGTACGGGAAGATGTGCTGCAGGCTGCCGAGGAGAACCGACTTGACCAGGATCAGCAGGCCAGTCGCCACCAGCCAGCCGAAGAGCCCGGCGATCATGCCTTCCACCAGGAACGGCAGCTGGACGTAGAAGTTAGAGGCGCCGACCAGGCGCATAATGCTGGTTTCCCGGCGCCGGTTGAATGCCGACAGCCGGATGGTGTTGGCGACCAGCAGGATGGCGGCGACCAGCAGGAAGATGGCGATGACTACGACCGCGTTCCTAGCCCCGTCGAGCAGTTTGTAGAAGCCGCTCAAGATCGAGGAGTCGTCTACGACCTGCGCCACTCCAGGGTAGCCGTCGACGACCTGGCTCACTGGGAGGGCGTCAGCCTGGGTGTTCCGCAGGCGTACCTCGAAGGAGCTCGGGATCTGATTGGCGGCGGTGTACTTGACGATCGGTTCGTTGGTCGCGAACTCCTGCTTGAACTGCTTGTAGGCCTCCGACTGGGGGACGAAGGTCGCGCTGACGATGTCCTTGTTGGCGTTCAGCTCCTGCTGGATGGTCGCGATCTCCGACTTGGTGACGGACCCGTTCTTCTCGCAGGTGCCTCCCAGCGTGCCCGCCGAGCACAGGTAGATCGACAGCTGGACCCTGCTCTGCCAGTAAGCCCTGGTGTTGTCGACCTGCTTGACGAACATCAAGCCGGTGCCGAGCAGGGACAGGCTGATGGCGACCACGACGATCAAGGCAACCGTCATGGTCAGGTTCCGGCGGAGGCCGATCCATACCTCGGAGAAGACGAACTGGGCACGCATGTGGCTAAATCCTCTTAGTTGTCGTCGCGGGCCGGTCAGTAGGCCTGGCCGTAGACCCCGCGCGACTGGTCGCGCACGACCTTGCCGTACTCCAGCTCGATCACCCGCTTGCGCATGGAGTCGACGATCGCCGCATCGTGGGTGGCCATGACGACCGTAGTCCCAGTCCTGTTGATGCGGTCCAGCACCTTCATGATGCCGATCGAGGTCGCCGGGTCGATGTTTCCGGTCGGCTCGTCGGCCAGCAAGATCACCGGACGGTTGACGAAGGCCCTGGCCATGGCCACTCGCTGCTGCTCACCGCCGGACAGCTCGTCGGGCATCCGGTCCCGCTTGCCCTCCAGGCCGACCAGGTCGATCACCTCGGGCACGACCTTCCGGATGAACCGGCGTGGCTTGCCGATGACCTCCAGGGCGAAGGCGATGTTCTGGTAGACGTTCTTGTTCGGGAGCAGCCGGAAGTCCTGGAAGACGCAGCCGATGCGGCGGCGAAGGTGCGGCACTTTCCAGCTGGTGAGCCTGGCGAGATCCTTGCCCATGACGTGGATCCGGCCCGAACTAGCCCGTTCCTCTTTCAGGACCAGGCGCAGGAAGGTCGACTTGCCCGACCCCGATGGCCCGACAAGGAAGACAAACTCGCCCTTCTCGACATCCAGGTTCACGTTCTCCAGGGCCGGCGGCCCTGGTTCACGTACGTCTTGGTGACGTTATCGAAGTGGATCACTGGCCCATCGCACGTAGTAGACGAGATACTGAATGGGTTGGCCGGGTAGAGAAATCGTGCCCCGGTTTGGTCTCGGGCCAGTCTAGGGGGGAAACTGGCTAGGAAGGTCCAACATCGTCGAACTGGCCTGGTGCGGTATGCCGGGTAGGAGTCGGATGAGCTGCGAGCACCTGATCTGCGCCCAGTGTGCTGGGCCGGTCGCGGAGGGCCGCTGTGCGACCTGCCGCGAGGCCCGCGCGCACGTCCACCACCACAGCCACGGGCTCAACGTGCAGATGGTCGCTGTCGTCCTGCTCGTGCTCGCGCTGCTGACAGTGGCCGCGATGCACCTGGGGCACTAGGCCCGCCGGCGAGGCGATCAAGCGAGCGCCGCTAGAGCCCCTGGGTGCGGAGCCAGCGGATCTCGGCCTCGATGAACTCATCGATCTCGCCATCCATCACGGCGGCCGTGTTGCCGGTCTCATAACCGGTCCGGACGTCCTTGATGTTCTGGTACGGGTGCAGGACGTAGTTGCGGATCTGGGTGCCCCAGCTGCGGCCCCCGTCCCCGCGCAGCTCCCTCATCTTGGCGGTCTGCTCCTCGCGCTTGCGCTCCAGCAGCTTGGACTGCAGCACCGCCATGGCGGTGGCCTTGTTCTGGATCTGGCTGCGCTCGTTCTGGCAGGACACCACGATGCCGGTCGGCAGGTGCGTGATCCGGACAGCGGAGTCGGTGGTGTTGACCCCCTGCCCGCCGGGCCCGCTGGAGCGGAAGACATCGATCCGCATCTCGTCTTCCGGAATGTCGATGTGGTCGACCTGCTGCACGACTGGCAGCACGTCGACCATGGCGAAAGAGGTCTGACGGCGGCCCTGGTTGTCGTATTTGGAGATGCGCACCATGCGGTGCGTGCCGTGCTCCCCGCGCAAGGTCCCGTACGCATACGGCGCCTTGATCGCGAACGTCGTGGACTTGATCCCGGCCTCTTCGGCGTAGGAAGTGTCGTAGACCTCGGTCGAGAAGCCATGCCGCTCGGCCCAGCGAAGGTAGATCCGCTGCAGGCCCTCGGTCCAGTCGGCCGCGTCCGCTCCGCCCGCCCCGGCGTTGATGCTGATCAGGGCCTCGCGGGCGTCGTACTCGCCGCTCAGCAGGGTCCTGATCTCAAGCTGGTCGATCTCCTTGCGCAGCGCCGCGAGCTCACGCTCGGCTTCGTCTCTGGTCGGCTCGTCATGCTCGCTCTCGGCCAGCTCGAACATCACCGCGGTGTCGTCCAGGCGGGTGTGCAGCGCGTCCAGCCTCGCCAGCTCGGCGTCCAGGTAGGACAGCCGCCGGGTGACCTCCTGGGCCTGGTCCTGGTCCTCCCAGAGGGTGGGATCCATCGAGCGCTCGCGCAGGCTGTCAGCCTCCTTGCGCATAGCGTCGGGGTCAAGTACAGCCTCCACGCTGGCGAGCGTCGCAATCAGTTCGGAAATCTCGCTCGTGGGGTCGGATGCCATGCATGCAGCCTACGCGAGGCAGCGACAGAGGCCGATTCTGACACTGACTGACCGACCAGGCAGTCCCGCCGACTCGTCAGGTTGGCAACGTGGCCGTGGTGACCAGTGTGCGGACCGCCCGGACCGCCACCGACAGCGTCGCGACCGTGAAGGCGTTGCTCTCCCAGATCTCGGTGAGCGTCTGCGTGGCCCGGCGCACGGCCGAGTCGTTCCGCTGCACCCAGGCCGCCAGCCGCTGCTCGGGGCTGGCCGGCGCGGTCACCGTGAGCACGTCCCTCGCCAGCGCGGCATGGGCGGTGTACAGGTCGTCGCGGATCGCGCCACGCGCCATCGTGTTCCACCTGTCATCACGCGGCAGCGCCGTGATCATGTCGCGCAGCCGGGCGATCTGGAGCCGGTCAGCCAGGTCGAAGTAGACCTCTGCGGTCTCCTCGACCGGGCGGCCAGTGCCGTAGGCGATATCGACGATGTCGAACGCGGAGTAAGCGGGCACCATCGCCGGCGATGCGGTCGGCGAGATCGGCCGGCACGCCACGGGCCGCATAGATCTCCCGGCGCTCGGCGAACCCGGTCAGGTCGCGGCCCGTCAGCATCGTCGGCAGGCCGCCTGCGACCGTCAGCACCCCGCCGGCAAAGAAGTCGATCGTCGCCTGGACATCGAACGGCGGCCGACGGAAGTTCAGCAGCCACCGCGCCGCCCGCTCGGTCAGCTTCCGGCCTTCGAGCATGGCCAGGATCTGCACGCCGGTGCCGACCTTGCCATCCAGGGCCTCGACCTGGGCCCAGAAGCCGGGCATGTCGAAGACGGCGCGCGCGACCAGCCAGGCCGCCGTGATCTCCGGCACCGACGCGCCCGTCTCCTCGTTGAGCCGGAACGCGAAGGTGATGCCGGACCTGTCCACCATGTCGTTGACGACCGCGGTCGTGATGATCTCGCGGTGCAGCCGATGCTCACCCATCCTGCTGGCGTACTTCTCTCGCAGCGGCGTGGGGAAGTAGTCGACGAGCACGTGCCGGAGGTAACGATCGTCGGGCAGCGCCGAGGCGAGCACCTCCTGTGCAGCAGCGATCTTCGTCTGCGCCAGCAGCACGGAGAACTCGGGAATGACCAGCCCGGTGCCGGCCGAGCGACGCTCGGCGATCTCGCGGTCGCCCGGCAGGACGTCAAGCCGCCGCCGGATCCTGCCGTCGCGCTCCAGCTTGCGGATGTAGCGGGTGTGCACGTGCAGCATCTGCACAGACTGCGCCGCGGCGGCCGCCAGCGCCCGGTTCTGCTGGTAGTTGTGCTCCAGGACGTGCTGGGCGACCTCGCCGGTCATCTGCTGGAGCAGCGCGTTTCGGCCATCGGCGGTCAGGGTCCCGGCCCTCACCTCACGGTCCAGCAAGATCTTGATGTTGACCTCGTGGTCGGAGGTATCGACGCCAGCGGAGTTGTCGATGAAGTCGGTGCACACTAGCCCGCCAGCGAGCGCGAACTCGATCCTGGCCTCCTGGGTCAGGCCGAGGTTGCCGCCTTCGCCGACAACTCTGGCCCGCAGCTGCGCCGCGTCGACGCGGACGGCGTCGTTCGACCTGTCGCCGACATCGGCGTTGGCCTGGTTGGACGCCTTCACGTAGGTGCCGATGCCGCCGTTCCACAGCAAGTCGACCGGCGCGGTCAAGATCGCCGAGATCAGCGCGTCGGGCGGCAGCGCCGTGTCGCTGTCGCTGAGGCCGAGGGCCATCCGCGCCTGCGGCGATACCTGGATCGACTTGGCCGACCGAGACCACACCCCGCCGCCCGCAGAGATCAGCGCCTTGTCGTAGTCCGCCCACGAGGACCGAGGCAAGCCGAACATCCGCTGCCGCTCGGCAAAGCTGGCCTCGGGGTCAGGATCGGGATCCAGGAAGACATGCCGGTGGTCAAAGGCCGCGACCAGCTTGATGTGCCGCGACAGCAGCATCCCGTTGCCGAATACATCGCCGGACATGTCGCCGACGCCGACCACGGTGAAGTCGTCGGAATCCACGTCCACGCCCAGCGTACGGAAGTGGAACTTGACCGACTCCCACGCGCCGCGAGCCGTGATGCCCATCTTCTTGTGGTCGTAGCCCTCGGAGCCGCCTGAGGCGAAGGCGTCGCCCAGCCAGAATCCGCGGCTGGTCGCGATCTCGTTCGCGGTGTCGGAGAACGTTGCCGTGCCCTTGTCCGCGGCCACCACGAGGTACGGGTCGTCCGCGTCGTGCCGCGCCACCCGCTCGGGCGGCACGACCTGGCCGGACTCCAGATTGTCGGTCACGTCCAGCATCGCCGAGATGAACATCCGGTAGCAGGCGAGCACCTCGGCCTGGTAGGCGTCGCGATCGGCCGGATCCGGCAGCTGCTTGCACACGAACCCGCCCTTGGCGCCGGACGGCACGATGACGGAATTCTTGACCTCCTGCGCCTTGGCCAGGCCGAGGATCTCGGTGCGGAAGTCCTCGCGCCGGTCTGACCAGCGCAGGCCGCCGCGGGCGACGCTGGCGAATCGCAGGTGCACGCCTTCGAATCGCGGTGAGTAGACGAACATCTCGAACTGCGGGCGCGGCGCCGGCAGGTCCGGCACGCGCTGAGCATCGAGCTTGAACACCAGGAACGGAACGGGGCCGTCGGCCGTGCTGAAGTAGTTGGTTCGCAGTGTCGCGCTGATCAGGCCAAGGTAGGACCGCAGGATGCGGTCCTCGTCGAGGCTGGCCACGTTGTCGAGCGCACCGTTGATCTCCTCGGTGATCGCCTCGCTCCGCTCGGCCTCGCCTGCCTGCTTGGCGGGATCGAACCGGGACTCGAACAGCATGACCAGAAGCCTGGCGATCGGACCGTTCGACCGCAGCACGCCCTCGATGTAGTCCTGGCTGAAGGTGACGTTGGCCTGCCGCAGGTACTTGGCGTAGGCACGCAGCACGGCGACCTGACGCCAGGTCAGCTGCGCGTCCAGCACCATCGCGTTAAAGCCGTCATCCTCGATCCGGCCATCCCACAGCGCCAGCAGGGCCCCCTCGACCTGCTCCCGGACGCGCTGGTTGGAGATCAGGTCGCCCTGCGCTGCCTCGCCCGCGTCGGCCATCGGGTTGCGCCGTAGCCCGAAGTCATAGATCCAGAACGGCTCGTCGGCACCGAACTCGTACGGATGCTCGTCTACCACGTCGACGCCCATGTGCTGGAGCCGCGGGAGCACGTCGGTCAGCGTGATGGGGCCGCCGGTCCGGTAGATCGTCAGCCGCCACACCGGCTTGACCGTGTCCGGCACGTCGTCGTCGGGCTCGATTGGCACGCCGCCGACGAAGGTCTCCGACTCCCACAACTCGAAGTCGATGGTGCCGGTCGGACTCGCGGAGCTCCAGGATCCTGGCGAAGTCGGTGACGGCGGCCGACGGCGGCACATCGGTCTTGTAGGTCTCCGGGATGGCCCCGCCGATCTGGTTGAGCAGTTTCCTGGCCCGCTGCGGACCGAACGCGGCGATCGCCTCGTCATACACATCGTCGTCCCAGGACCGGACGGCGGCCGCGACCGCGCGCTCCAGCTCGCCGGGATCGGCGTCGGGCAGCTGCCTGCCCCGCTCGGCGCGGACGACCAGGTGCAGCCTGGCCACGGCCGACTCACCTACCTGGACGCTGTAGTCGACCTGCGACACGGCGCCGAACGCGCGCTGCAGTATCTCCTGCGCCCGCAGCCTGACCTGCGTGGTGTACCGGTCCCTGGGCAGGTACACCAGGCAGGACACGTACCGGCCGTACACGTCCTTGCGCAGGAACAGCCGGGTCTGGCGACGCTCGCGCAGCATATGCACCCCGGCGGTGATGGTCGCCAGGTCGCTGACCGAGGTCATGAACAGCTCTTCGCGCGGGTAGAAGTCGAGCACCTCGGCGACTTCCTTGCCGTCGTGGCTGTCGGCCGCCATCCCGGACAGCTCCAGCACGTCGGCGAGCTTGCGCCGCAGCACGGGAATCCCCTTGATGCTCTCGGAGAACGCGGCGTGCGTATACAGGCCGAGGAACCGGTACTCCCCGACGACCTCGCCGGCTGGCGACAGTCGCTTCACCGCGACGTAGTCGAGGTAGCTCGGCCGGTGCACGGTCGAGCGGGAGTTGGCCTTGGTCACGATCAGCCGCTGCGGCTCCAGCGCGCGCGCCTTGACTTCCTCCGGTAGCAGCGCGAACGACCCTTCGCCAACCCGGTCGTGGCGCAGGATGCCGTGGCCGGTGCCGGGCACGGCGGTCAGTGACATTCCTGCTGGCCCGGTCTGCAGGTCGTACTCGCGGTAGCCGAGGAACGTGAAGTGACCATCGGCGAGCCAGCGCAGCAGTTCGGCGATCTCAGCCGGGGCGTCAGCACTGCCGAAGACACCACGGTCGATGCCACCACGGTCGATGCCACGACGGTCGATGCCACCACGGGCTTCCCCGTAGCCCTCCGCGGTCAGCGCGTCGGCCAGCGACAGCGCCCTGGCGCGCATCCTGGCGTAATCCTCGACCGCGACCCTGACATCGCCGAGCACCCGAGTCAGGTCTGCGGCCAGCCCCTCGGCCTCACCGTCGGCGAGCGGCGGGATCTCGATGTGCGTCCACGACTCGGCCAGCTCGTCGTGGCTAGCCCCGTCATCTTTCAGCTGGCCCGCGCTGGCCGCGCCGGCGATCTCGCGCAGCGTCCCGGTGACGTCGCGGCGAACCCGCAGCTGCGGGTGCACGACAAGCCTGGCGGCGAGCCCGTGCTTGGCCAGCTCCATGGTGAGCGAGTCGACCAGGAACGGCATGTCGTCGGTGACGATGTCGATGACGTCGGCGGGCGGGTCCAGTACCGCGTCGCCGCCGCGCCGGATCTCGACCAGCGCCCGGCCCTGCGGCCGGTGCACGGCCAGCTGCGCATGCCGCGCCGTGACTGCGGCTAGCCGGTCAGGACCTGCCGCCGACAGGTCGTCAAGCGCTACGTGCCGGTAGTACGCCTTCAGGCAGATGGCCACGTCACCGACGCCCACCATCGGGCCCGCGCAGACGACCGCCCGGGCGAGCAGTGCTTTCTTGTCCTCGGCCTGCTTGTCGTGGCTTTGCTGGTCGTCGGCCGTCGCTACGCTCGCACTGTCCGACATGTCTTTCACTCCCTAAGATGCGGCGACGCTGCCGCTTCCGACCCTGGCTACAACTGCCTGACCTACCATCACAGCGAGTCCCGCAGCTCCCAGAGCAGCGGGTAATAGCGCAGCGGCACCCGCCGGTGCAGATAAGGCGCACCAGTGGAGCCGCCAGTCCCTGATTTGGTGCCGATCTGCCGCTCGACCATCTGGACGTGGCGGGCCCGCCACAGCCCGGCGAGCTCGTCGTGAGTGAGCAAGTCCTCCGCGAGCTGCCAGAGGTCGTCGTAGTGCGGCCGGTCGCGTGCGACGCTCACCAGTGACGCGAGGATCTGCTTGTCGGTGCCGACCGCCAGGCCCCGGTCGCGGAGTACGTCGACGAAGGCGTCCCACAGCGACGGCTGTGCGAGCCGGGCGGTCAGCCGGTCGTGCTCGTCCTGCGTCAGTGCCCGGAACCTGCCGACGAACTCGGGATCCTTGGCGCCGGACAAGAACTCCAGCTCCCTGAATTGCACCGACTGAAACCCGCTCGCAGGCGCCAGGGCTGCACGGAACTCCAGGAAATCCTGCGGCGTCATCGTCTCCAGGACGTCAATCTGGCTGACCAGCAGCCGCTCGATCACGTGCACGCGATGTAGCAGGTGCCGGGCAAGCCAGATCTGCCTGCCCGCCGCATCGAACCGGTCCGTGCTTCCACCGACAGTGCTTCCACCGACAGTGCTCAGAAGCAGCGCCAGGCAGCATGGCGTCGCGGACCGCGGTCAGCTCGTGCAGCAGCTGTTTAAACCACAGCTCATAGGTCTGATGGACGATGATGAACAGCAGCTCGTCGTGCGCTGGCGGGCTCACCTCGGGTACCTGCTGGGCCAGCAGCTGCGGGATCCGCAGATAGCTGCCGTAGGTCAGCAGGCCGCCTTCCTCGCCGAAGTTGCGCCCAGTGGCTTCCGTCACGCCGGCCCGCCAGATGAAAGGTACGGCCCGCCGGGGGAAAAGTAGCGGAGCACATCGGGGTTAGCGAGCGCATCTGGATCGGCGGCCTCGCCAGCCGGCGTGCCCAGCAGGATCTTCCTGACCGGGACCTCGAGCTTCTTGCCAGACAGCGTGCGCGGGATGCCGGGGACCTGGGTGATCTGGTCCGGCACATGACGCGGCGACAGCTCGGTGCGCAGCAGTGACCTGATCTTGCCGATCAGGGCCTCGTCGACGGCGTACCCGTCGGCTGGCACCACGTAAAGAATGAGCCGACCGTCCTGGCCAAGCTGGCCAGTGTCCACCACGAGGCTGTCGGCGACCTCGGGCAGCCGCTCCACCACCCGGTAGAACTCGCTGGTCCCCATCCGGACGCCGCCGCGGTTCAAGGTGGCGTCGGAGCGGCCGTAGATCACGCAGCCGCCGTCGGGCAGCATCATGATCCAGTCGCCGTGCCGCCAGACCCCCGGATAGTCGGCGAAATAGCTGGCCCGGTATCGCTCGCCAGCCGGGTCGTGCCAGAACCCGACCGGCATCGACGGCATCGGCTGGGTCAGCACCAGTTCACCGACCTCGCCCACGACCGGCTGGCCGGCCGCGTCGAAGGCCTCGACCTTGGCGCCGAGGCACGGACCGGAGATGATCCCCGCGCGCACCGGGAGCAGCGGCGATGGCCCGACGAATCCGGTGCACAGATCGGTACCGCCAGACAGCGAGCCGAGGATGAGGTCGCGCGACCCCGTTCCCAGCTCTTGATAGACCCATCGGAAACCTTCAGGCGGGAGCGGCGAGCCGGTGGAACCGACGCCTCGCAGGGCGGAGAGATCATGCTCGGCAGCCGGCCGCAGGCCTGCCTTCAGGCAGGCCATCAGGTACGGGGCGCCGGTGCCGGCGTAGGTCACGCCCGCCTTCGCCACCAGCCGCCAGAGCGCACCGGTGTCCGGGTACACAGCACTGCCGTCGTGGAGCACCACGGTGGCGCCGACCAGCAGGCCGCCGACCAGATAGTTCCACATCATCCAGCCGGTCGTGGTGTACCAGAAGAACGTGTCCGCACCGGTCAGATCCTGATGCAAGGCGAGCGCCTTGAGGTGCTCCAGGACGATGCCGCCATGGCTGTGCACGATCGGCTTCGGCAGCCCGGTGGTGCCGGAGGAGTACAGCACCCACAGCGGATGCGAGAACGGCACCTCGGCGAACTCAAGCTCTGCCTGGCTAGCGTCGGCTGAACCGAAGCCGTCCCAGCTGAGCTGCCGCACTCCGGCAGGCAGACCGGCTAGCCCGGTGCCGCTGCCGGTACTCGGGCCGGTGCCGGCGTCGAGGTAATCGACCAGGACGACGGCGTGCAGGCCGGGCAGCTCGGCGGCGATCGCGGCCAGTTCGGGTCGCCGGTCGAATCGCTTGCCACCGTAGGCGTAGCCGTCGACGCCCAGCAGGACCTTCGGCGAGATCTGCGCGAACCTGTCGATCACGCTGCGGGCCCCGAAGTCAGGCGAGCACGACGTCCAGATCGCACCCAGGCTGGCAGTCGCGAGCAGGGCGATCAGGGCCTCGGGCGCGTTCGGCAGGTAGGCCGCGACCCGGTCGCCCTGGCCGACGCCAAGCGCCGCCAGCCCGGCCCGGACCCTCGCGACCTGCGCCCGCAGCTCGCCGTAGCTCAGCTGACTGTCGCGCCCGGTCTCGGCGGTATAGCGGATGGCGATGAGGTCGGGCTCGGCGGCGGCGCGGTGCAGCGCGTTGCGCGCGTAGTTCAGCGTGCTGCCGTCGAACCAGCTGGCCGACGGCATCTGCCCGGTGAGCACTGGACCGGCGCCACGGCTCCCGAGCACGCCGAAGAAGTCCCAGATCGACGACCAGAACTCGGCTGGCTGGTCGACCGACCACTGCCAGAGCTGCCGGTACGTCGGCACGCCAGCCGGGGCGTCGATGAGCGGGCCGTCGTGGTCGGCGAGCCAGCGGATATACCCGGCGACGACGCTGCGGCCAGCCGACTGAGCAGACGGCTGCCAGAGCGTGTCGCCGTAATCGCGCCCGGCGGCCGGCGCCAGGTCGTGGCCCACGCCTTACGCCCCCCAACCAGCTAGCACGTCCGTCCTCGTTGACTGGACTGTTATATACCAGTATGGAACTCCGGGAGCCCGGACCGGTGGGTACCAGGCTAGCCACTGAATGCCCGTGCAGCTAACGCCGTGCAGCTAACGCCCGGCGGGCACCCTGGTCAGCCGATCGATGGCCGCAATGACCTCATCGGTGTCCGACAAGTCGGCCAGCACGAGGTCAGCGCCCGCCTCCCGCAGCTCAGCTGACGTCGCCCGCCCGGTCGCCACGCCGATGCTCCGGGCGCCCCCGACGCGCGCCGCTTCCACGTCACGGACGGTGTCGGCGATGTAGACGGCGGAGTCCTCGGTGATGGGCGTGCCGTATTTCTGGCCAGCCTGGCCGCGGACGAGCAGTAGCAGCGAGCCCCTGGGATAAGCGTCTGACCCGTAGCCGCCGATCTCCAGGTCGAATAGCTGGTCGAGGCCGAATGCCCGCAGCTTGCAGACGGCGTTCGGCTTAATGCTGCCGGTCAGTACCGTCTGCACGACGCCGGGCAGTCCGGCCGCCGCGGTGCAGGCTGCCCGAGCGCCGACCAGCAACCGCCCCTGCCGGAGCAGCTCGTCCTGGCGCACGACGAAGGCGGCCTCGAGCTCCCAGCAATACCTGGCGAGCAGTTCGGCGTCAGCGACCTCGTCGGTGCCGGTCGGCACGTCGTTCAGGTACAGCGATTCGAAGAAGATCTCGGTGTCGCTCCGGCCCGCCAGCTGCGGCAGCGCCGCGAGCGGATGGCCAGTGACGCGGCCGAAGGCGTCAGCATAGGCATCCCGGGAGACCCGGCCCACGTCGAGCAGGGTGAGATCGATGTTCCACAGGACCAGGCGGTCGATGGCACACCTCCGGGGTGAGCTATCCGTTGTCTGCGAGCGTACCCGCGGATCGGACAACTAACACAATTAACTCAGGATTCACCCGAATTCGCCCTGGGCAGTGCCGAGCTTGGCGGAGGGGCGGACCCCCAGCTACCCCATATGCGGGTACCGGTGGTCGATCGGCGGTACGAACGTCTCCTTGATTGCTCGCGGGCTGACCCAGCGAGTCAGGTTGAAGATGGAGCCAGCCTTGTCGTTCGTGCCGCTGGCCCGGGCGCCGCCGAATGGCTGCTGCCCCACCACGGCCCCGGTCGGCTTGTCGTTGATGTAGAAGTTCCCGGCCGAGAACCGCAGCGCCTGCGTGGCGTGGGCGATCGCGGCTCGGTCCTGCGCGATGATCGCGCCGGTCAGGGCATACGGGGCGATGTCAGCGGCCTGGGCGACCACGACTTCGTAGTCGGCGTCCTCGAAGACGTGCACGCCGAGGATCGGGCCGAAATACTCCCTAGTGAAGATCTCGTCCGTCGGGTCGCTGGACGCCAGGATGGTCGGCCGTACGAAATACCCCTGCGAGTCGTCGGCCGTGCCGCCAGTGAGGACCGAGATGGCGGGCCGCGAGGCCGCCCGCGCCAGCGCTTCGCGGAGCCGGCCGAACGCCCGCTCGTCGATGACCGCGCCCATGAACAGCGACAGGTCGGTCGCGACATCGCCCATGGTCAGCGACTCGGTCGTGCCGATGAGCTGGTCCTTCGTGCGGTCCCAGACGCTGCGCGCCACGTACGCGCGCGAGGCCGCCGAGCACTTCTGGCCCTGGTACTCAAAGGCACCCCGAACGAGGGCGGTCGCCAGGACTTCCGGGTCGGCGGACGGATGCGCGATCACGAAGTCCTTGCCGCCGGTTTCCCCGACCAGCCGCGGATACGCGCGGTAGCCGGCGATGTTCTCGCCCACAGTCCGCCAGAGGTGCTGGAAAGTCCCGGTCGAGCCGGTGAAGTGGACTCCGGCCAGATCGGGATGGCGCAGCGCCACATTCGACACGCCGCTGCCGTCGCCGGTGACCATGTTGATGACGCCTGGCGGCAACCCGGCAGCCGCCAGCAGCTGCATCAGGTAGTGCGCCGACAACTGCTGGGTGGGCGACGGCTTCCAGATGACCACGTTGCCCATCAGCGCCGGGGCCGTCGGCAGGTTCGCCGCGATTGAAGTGAAATTGAACGGCGAGATCGCCAGCACAAAACCCTCGAGCGGCCGGTACTCCAGCCGGTTCCAGGTACCGGGGGCACTGGCTGGCTGCTCGGCTAGCAGGCGCCGGCCAAAGTGCACGTTGTACTTCCAGAAGTCGATGAGCTCGCACGCCGCGTCGATCTCGGCCTGGAATACCGACTTGGACTGGCCGAGGATGGTCGAGGCGTTGATCACGTTCCGCCATGGGCCGGCCAGCAGGTCCGCCGCCTTGAGAAAGATAGCGGCCCGGTCGTCGAACGACAGCTCCCGCCAGCCCGGCGCCGCCACCCTGGCCGCCTCGATCGCCGCAGTCACGTCCGCGTCGGTCGCGTTACGCAGCTGACCGAGCACATGCCGGTGGTTGTGCGGCTGGACGACGTCGATAGCGTCCCCGCCGCCCGGCACCTGCCGGCCGCCGATAGTCATCGTCAGCTCGGCCCGCTCACCAGCCAGATCCTTGATCTTCTGCTCGAGCGTCACGCGCTCCGGACTGCCAGGGGCATAGCCCTTGATCGGCTCGTTCCCCGGAACCGGGACATTGGTGACAGCATCCATCGCCGATCGCTCCTTGCTAACCCGACATCAGTGGCGGCACCACCCATGGTGCCATGACGGCCCAAATCCGCCGCTCCTGGTCGAGCCAGGGTCCTGCCAGGGCCTGGGCCAGCGTCGGGTCAGGGTCTTGCCGGCGTCGGGTTGGGGTCCTGCCAGGGCACACAGGCAGGCCCGCAGCAGCGGAGCCGCCGGCGGGGAATGCCCGCGAGGGCCGGCCTGGTTACGCTGACAATGGGCCTAGCGCGCCCAGCAGCTTGAGTTGAGTCACTTCGGCTAACTGGAGGCGCCATGACTGAGCTTGCGCGTCTAGACCCCGCGCGCAGCCGAGCAGCACGAGACGGCGTGACCTTCAGGTCGGCGTCCTCAATTTCCGAATTGCCCGACTTGTCAAGCCCTACCAGGGCCCGCCAGACGACAAATCAGACATCCTCGTCGACAGCATCCCCGCAGAGCCTGAGCCCTTCACTTCCTGGCTGGACAGTTGTCTCGGCCGCGCTGTGCCCGGTCCTGCTCGTCGGAGGCTGGCTTGCAGGCGGCGCCGTTCAGCCGGTTTCCTATAGCCCCTTGCAGCAGACCATGAGCGTGCTGGCTGGTCAGCCTGGCACCGACCGGTGGATCATGACCGGGGCGTTGGTCCTGGTCGGTGCCACCCAGCTCGCGACTGCGGTAGGCCTGACCGGGGTTGGGCTACCAGCGCGACTGCTGCTGCTCGTGACCGGACTGTGCACGTTCGGCGTCGCGAGCTCGCCCGAGCCCGCCGCTGGGCCCTCTCACGTCCACCTCGCGTTCGCGGCGAGCTGCGTGTTCACTACCGCTGTCTGGCCGCTGTTTGTCGCCCGGCGCGCCCCTGCACCGTCGTGGAGTGTCAGCATTAGCGGCTGCGCAGCGGTGACCACGTTCTTCGCCGCCATGTCGGCCTGGCTCGTGTTCGCCAGCCTGGGCGGCGGCGACCTCGGCCTCGCCGAACGGGCTACCTCAACCGCTCTTGGCCTGTTTCCGCTCGTCGTCGTCTGGAGTCTCCGGCAAGCCGCTCGTAACTCTCGGCCGCCAGCCGAACGCGCCACATCTCAAGGCGTCAGATCGGTGAGCTCCTGAGTCGCGTACCACTGGAGCTCGTGCCCGTCAGCGCCATCGACGACAAACTGGGCATCCTCGTCGCCAGCCTCCGCGCTCGGCAGGGCCGCGATGGCGTCCGCCAGGTCTGGGCTCGCGTCGGAATCATCGACTAGCCCTGACACGATGTCACGCAGCGCGACCGGGCTGCCGATCTCCACCAGGCCTGGCTCGTCGAAACCGGCGCTCGCCGATACCTGGGGCTCCGCGACCTCGGCCGCGAGCACGACCCGCCGCCGCGGCGCCGCGGGGTCGGCTGCAAGGAGGCGCAGCGACTCCCTGGCAGCGTGCATCATGGCCACGTACTCGAGTTCGTCAATGTCGCCGCCGGAATACCACTCCCGAAGCGCGGGCGTGACGGCGTAGCCGCGGACCGGCGATCCGTGGATCTCGCCAGCACGCAGCAGCCCGGCCACGGCCGGTAACGTCGACGGCAGATAAACGCGCACGACAGGCCCCGAAACGCTACGCAATAGACCTATGAGTGTGCCAGGCCAGCTACCGCCGGATCAGCTAATCGCCGGACCTGGTGGCTCCGTCGGGATCAGCTCCGCAATCGCGGGCCGTGGTTCGGCCGACGCAGCGAGCGCCGCGACGACTACGGCGACCGCGGCCTCCAGCGACTCGTGCTCCCAGACGCGGATAACGCGCCAGCCCGCCGCCGCGAGCGCGAGGTCGGCGGCGCGGTCGCGCGCCACGTTCCGGGCCAGCTTGGGCTCCCAGTACCAGGTGTTCGCGGCCGGCTGGGTACCGTGCTCGGGGCAGCAGTGCCAGAAACAGCCATCCACGAATACCGCGACGCGACGCGCCGTGAACGCGATGTCCGGCCGTACCCGCGCGCCGGTGAGGTCGAGGCGATAGTCCTTGCGATAGCGATATCCCTGCTTATGCAGCGCGCGCCGCAGGGCAAGTTCCGGTTTGGTGTCGCTGCGCCGGTTGGCCCGCATATTGGCCGAACGGCCCGGGCTTGCCGGGTGCGGGTAGTCAGCCACAGCCGCTCAGCGCGATCCCCAGCAGGTCAGCCACCTGCTGGGCCGTGTCCGCCGCCGCGCTGTGCAGGACCCCGGCGAAGCCGAGCTGCTCAGCCGCGGTGATGTTCGCCTGGATGTCGTCGATGAAGACGCATTCCTGCGGCGGCAGCCCCAGCAGCCCCGCCACGTGCGTGAAGATACGCGGCTCCGGTTTGCGCATGCCGACCTCTGCCGAGATCACCACGACATTGAACATGTCCGGGAACAGCTCCTGCGGGTAGCCGCCGCCCCACGAGTTCGACAGCAGCCCGGTGGGCACGCCGCTGGCCTTCAGTTTCCGGAACAGCGCCAGCATCGGCTCGTCGAGAGTCTGCCCAGCGAACATCCGAGCCAGCAAGCCCGGTCCGGCCACCGGTCCGCCGTCCTCGCGCACCAGCTCCCTGGCGAGCGCGAGCTCGAACTCGTCGTTCGTGCACTCGCCACGCTCAAGCGCGTGGATCGGATTGCGGTCCGCGCCGTCGCCGTAGGCCTGCTTGACCCACTGGCGCATCACCGCGACGTAGCTCGCCCGGCTGATGCCGTCGGCAGTGAGCCACGCGTTGACGCTGTCGGCGATGGGGCTGGTCATGACGCCGCCCCAGTCGGTGATCACTCCGCGCAGCTTCGACCCAGAATCTCCTGACACGTGTTGATCGTAAGCGAGGTGTGGCGTGGCTCGCCCGTGCGCCCTGCTGACAGAATCTGCCCATGGATCGGGTAGCAGTAGTCACCGGAGCAAGCAGTGGTATCGGGGCGGCCTCCGCGATCGGGCTAGCCGCGGCCGGCTATCGCGTCGTGCTCACGGCGCGCCGGGCCGACCGGCTCGCGGATGTGGCCGCGCAGATCGCCGACAGCGGCGGCAGCGCCGTTGTGCATGAACTGGACGTCACCGATCGCCCGGCCGTCGACGCGTTTGCGCAATCGCTTGACCGGTGCGACGTCCTGCTGGCCAACGCCGGCGGCGCAGTAGGCGCCGACACCGTCGCCGCCAGCTCCCCCGCCGACTGGCAGGCCATGTACGACGTGAACGTGCTCGGCACCCTGCACGTGACGCAAGCGCTGCTGCCCAAGCTGATCGGCAGCGGCGCCGGCACCATCGTGCTGATGGGCTCGACCGCCGGGCTGATCAGTTACGAAGGCGGCGGCGGATACGTCGTGGCCAAGCACGGGACGCACGCGATCGCCGAGACGCTGCGGCTCGAGCTGTTCGACCAGCCCATCCGTGTCATCGAGATCGCGCCGGGCATGGTGAAGACCCCCGAATTCGCGGTGAACAGGTTCCGCGGGGACGCTGACAAGGCCGCGGCCGTCTATGCCGGTGTCGCTGAGCCGCTGACCGAGACCGACATCGCCGACGCCGTCGTGTGGTCGGTGACCAGGCCCGCGCACGTCAACGTCGACCTGATGGTGCTACGGCCGCGAGCCCAGGCCGCCCAGTACAAGGTGCACCGGGTCTTCTGAGGCCCGGCGGCCTCGGCGTTACTAGACTACGGCGGTGCACACTGGGACGACCGCGACCGAAGCCGCAGCCCGGTCCCAACTGCTCGCCATCGATTCGTACTCGGTGTTCCTCGACCTGACCGGTGGCGGCGACACCGCCCGGTCGCGAACCGAGATCCGGTTCGGCTGCCGCGAGCAGGACGTGCCGACGTTCGCCGATCTGGACGCGATCACCGTGCACGCAGTCGTGCTGAATGGCGAGCCCATAGATCCGGCAGCTGTTATAGCGGGCCGCGTGCCGCTTGCCGGCCTTGCGGCCGACAACACGCTGGTGGTTGAGGCGACGGTGCCGGTGTCGCGCAGTGGCAGCGGCCTCACCCGGTACACAGGCCCCGCAGACGGGCGCAGCTACGTCCTGGCTAACTGTTTCCCGACCGCAGCGCCCACCGTCTTCTGCTGCTTCGACCAGCCGGACCTGCGCGCCGCGATCACGCTGATCGTGACGCTGCCAGCCGGCTGGACGTGCATCTCCAACGGCGAGGCGCTGCATCGCCCGGCCGAGGGCGCGGCCGGCGTGTGGCGGTTCGGGACGGTGGCGTCGATGAAACCGTACGAGTTCACCCTCTGCGCCGGGCCGTACGTCGCTGCTGCGCCAGGTGACGCCACCAGCGCGGGCCGGCCCAAGCTGACCGTGCACTGCCGCCCCACGCTTGCGAGCTCACCCGGACTGGCCCGGATCACCGGCCTGGTGGCCGCGGCGCTGCGGCATTACGAGCAGCTACTGGGCGTCGAGTGCCCTTACGGCAAGCTCGACATCGTCTTCGTACCCGAACTCGGGCCAGCCGCCATGCAGTTGCCCGCAGTCATGTACGTCAGCGAGGCGATGCTGCAGCGCGCCGCAGATCCTGACGACCATCACGTCGCGGTGGTCTTGGCGCACGAGGCCGCGCACCTGTGGTTTGGCTGCCTGGTCGAAGGCCGCTGGTGGGACGACCTGTGGCTAGCCGAGGCGCTGGCAACCTACCTGAGCGTCGACGCCATGGGCGAAGCGCTGGGGATCGGCACTGCCTGGGCCGAGTTCGGCATGAGCAGCAAGGCAGGGGCGTATCAGGCCGATGGCCTCCCAAGCACCCAGCCGGTCTCGTCGCCGGTCGACTCGGCCGCCGACGCGCTCACCCGACCAGCGGCCATCACGTACTCGAAGGGCGCCAGCGCGCTGCGGCAGCTCGCGGCGCTGATCGGGCCTGACGTCATGCGCCTCGGGCTGCGCGACTACCTGACGACCTACGCGTGGCTGACGACGTCACTCGCCGACCTGATCGACTGCTGGTCCCGCGCCAGCGGCCGCGACCTTAGGCGCTGGGCGACCGAATGGCTGCAAGAGCCGGGCGTCAGCACGCTGCGCCCGGAGATCACCGTGGGACCGGACGGGATTGTCACCTCGTTCGCGATTGCGCAGGACCCGCCGCAGCTCGACGGCGCGGGCTCGCTGCGCACGCACATGCTGACGATCGGGACCTACGACCTCGACGGATCTCAGCTGACCCGAGCGCGGCGGATCGGCGTGACGGTTAGCGACGGGTGGACGCATGTGCCCGAGCTGACCGGCAGCCCGATGCCAGCGGCGATCATCCTCAACGACACCGACCTCACGTTCGCCGCAATCAAGCTCGATCCCGTCTCGTGGCGTTCGCTGGTTGCGTGCGCCGTGGACGTCAGCGACCCGGTCGCCGAGTCGGTCTGCTGGAACGCAGCCCTCGCCATGGTCGAGGCGGCCGAGCTGGGAGCGGCCGAGTTCGCGGCGATCGTGGCCCGCAGGATGACGACTGGTAGCCCGGTCGTGGATCTCGGCCAGCTGCTGGATCGCACGGTCGCGGCGTCGGACCTGCTCGCGAGCGCGGCCGGACGGACGGCAGCCCGCCAGCAACTAGCCGCCGCCGCGCTCACCGCCGCCGAGCTGGCGGAGCCAGCAAGCCGCGACCAGCGCATCCTGGCACGCGGGTTCGCCACCTGCGCCGACAGCCCAGCGCAACGGGACCTGCTGCGGTTCTGGCTCGACGACCGATCGCTACCAGCTGGCCTCGTCGTCGATCTTGAGCTGCGCGCCAAGATCCTGGCCAGCCTGGCCGCCTACGGCCAGGCCACCGACGACGATCTCGCCGCGTACGCCACCGACGACCCGGTCGCCGGCGACCTCGTCCGCGCGACGTGCAGCGCCAGGCACCCGGCCCGGCCGGCAAAGGAAGCCGCCTGGGCCGCGGCGCTCGACGCCAGTCAGCCGCCGCGGCTCGCGCTCGCGCATGCGCAGGGCTTCTGGGTGCCAGGCCAGGAAGACCTGCTCGACGGCTTCCGGGACCGCTATTTCACCGAAGCGCTGCCGGCCCTGCGCAGGCGCGACGGCCGGACGATGCAACGGCTCGCCAAGGCCCTGTACCCGGTGACGCTGGTCGACAAGGCGACCCTCGCGGCGACCGACGCACAGCTCGACCGGCTTGAGCCAGCCGAGACCCTCTCGGCGATCCTGCGGGAGCAGCGCGCCCTGATCTGCCGCGCAATGACCGCCCGCGCCGCCGCAGGCGCCTTTCCCTAGCCACCAATCCGGCATGAGTGCGGGATCACTGTTGCCCTGGCGACAGTGATCCCGCATTCATGGATGATCATGAAGGCGATTGACAACTGGAATCGACTCGATTCATACCGCTTAGTCCGTTTGTGTCACCTTGCTCAGGCCGCGCGGCTGATCCGGGTTGATGCCGAGCCGCCGGGCGAGCGCCTCGGTCACGAGCTGGCCGGGCACGATGAGGCCGATCGGCGCGAGCCACTCAGGCAGCGCGGGACCCGGCAGCGAAGCGGTGCAAGCCCCGGCCAGCTCAGCCCCGCCGCCGATCCCGAACGCGCTCGCCCCCGCGCCGGTCACCCGCTGCGCGAGGTCGACCGTGCCGGCCAGCGTCGGCCCTGAGTCCGCGGCGACCACGATGGCCGGGGTCTGGGCGTCGACGACTGCGATCGGCCCGTGCAGCAAGTCCGCATAGGACAGCCCCATCGCGTGCAGGTAGCAGGCTTCCTTGAGCTTGATGGCCAGCTCCAGCGCGGCTGCGTAAGCCATGCCGCGGCCCGACACGACCACGCCGGGCACCTTGGCCAGCGCCGCCACGATCGGCTCCAGGTCAAGCGGGCCGGCCAGCAGCGCCTCGATCGCATCCGGCACCGCGGTCAGCTCGCCTGGATCCAGCGGCGCGCCGAGGCCGAGCCCGACGACGGCCAGCGCGGCCAGCTGGGTCGTGAACGTCTTGGTCGCGGGTACCGCCTGCTCGATCCCGGCTGCTGTCACGAACGCGACCTCGGCCGCCTCCGCGAGCGGCGATGACGCCCCGCCGTTGGTGATGGCCAGGGTGCGCGCGCCGCAGGCCTTGGCCCACTCCAGCGTCTCGACGATCTCCTCGGTGCGACCCGATTGCGATAGCGCGATCGCCAGTACGCCGTCCAGGTCGAGCCGCGCCTTGTAGGTGGTCGCGATCGAGGGCGCCGCGAGGGCGGCCAGCCGGCCAGCGTGCGCCTGGATCAGGTAGCTGCCATACACCGCCGCATTGTCCGACGTCCCGCGGGCGATGAAGAGCACCGTCCGGGTCCCGGCCGCCAGCCTGGCGACTTCGTCGCGGCGCGGCAGCAGCGCGTCGATAGTGGCCCTCAGCGCCGCAGGCTGCTGCGCAATTTCCTGGCGCATCAGCGATGGACTATGCCCGTTCCCTGCCTGCATGTCGTTCTGATCCCTTTCCGTCACGCCTGCAGCGACGCCAACGTGGCGGCGGCGCCATCTGTATATACGAGCCGCCCGGCTATCCATGTCGCCCGGGTCCGCAGGTCTTCGCCGAGCCAGACCAGGTCGGCCGTCGCGCCAGCGGCGATGCGACCGAGGTCGGGCCGGCCGATCAGGTCAGCCGGGACCGAGGTGGCGGCGCCCACCGCGGCGGCCAGGGGGACGCCACTGCGGACAGCGTTGGCGACTGCGAGGTCCATGCGCAGCGCCGAGCCGGCCAGCGTGCCGTCGCGGCGGACCGGCGGCGCGCCCTCTGCCGCAGGCAGCGTGATGGGCTCGCCGCCGAGCAGGTACTCGCCAGGCGGCATCCCGGCTGGCGCCGCAGCATCGGTCACCAGGGCGATCCGGCCCGGCGCCGCGCGGAACGCCAGGCCGCAGACCGGACCGACGACGTGGTACAGGTCCGCGATGAGACCGCTGGTCAGCCGTTCGTCGGTGAGTGCCTGGCCGACCACGCCCGGTTCCCGGTGCGCAAGCGGCCGCTGCGCGTTGAACAGGTGCGTCACCATCCGGGCTCCCCGCTGCGCCGCCGCCGCCACCTGCGCCGCGGTCGCGTCGCTGTGCCCGACGCTGACCAGGACGCCCGCTGCGACCAGCTGGTCGATCGCCTCGAGCGCGCCCGGCCGCTCGGGTGCCAGCGTGAGTAGCCGAAGCAGGTCGCCGCCAGCCCGGATGAGCGCCGCGATCGCCGCCGGGGTCGGATCAGTGATCCAGGCCGGGTTGTGCGCGCCGCGGCGAGCCGGCGAAATGAACGGTCCCTCCAGATGCACTCCGAGCACCCGCGCGCCGCTGGCAGGCAGGTCACCCGCGAACCCGGAGGCCGTCACCAGGGCCGCGACCAGGCTGTCGACCGGCGCTGTGATCAGCGTCGGCACGAACGCGGTCGTGCCGGTGGACGGGAGCTGGCGCGCGACGTCAGCCCAGCTAGCGGCGTCGGCCGTCTGGAACTCGACGCCGAAGTAGCCGTTCACCTGAAGGTCGACGAAGCCCGGCACCAGATATCCGTCGAGCAGGGTGATATCGGCTTGTGCGGCCGGCGCGCCCGCACCGACGCGGCCGATGACGGCCTCGGTGACTTCCACAAACCCTGAGCGGGGAACGGGGTCGGCGCCGTCCTCAGCCGTCAGGACGCGCTCGGCGGCAATCAGCATCCGGGCAGCCGAAGCTAGCGGCTGATCCGGCTCAGCGCACCCCGAAGCCCGAGCGCCCAGCCAGGCACACCGGACCGCGAGCGGCCCCGCCTGGCTGGGAGCTGGCCTCGGCCAGGACTGGCCGCGGCTGCGCGTGGGGCGCTGTCCCAGCCTGTGCTTGGCTCGCCTGTGCTTGGCTCGCCTGTGCTTGGCCCGCCTGTGCTGGTGTGTGCCAGGCCGGGCTGCGCGACCTTGTCGCGCACGATGCCATGCAGGAACTCGCGCATCTCGGCAGCGACCAGGTCGGGTCGCTCCATCATGGCCACGTGACCGATCCTGGGCAGCACGACCGCCCGGCCGTCCCGGAACGTCCGTGCCGCGCGGCCGGCCATCGCCGGGTTGACGAGGCGGTCATGGCTGCCATAGATGAGCAGGGTCGGCGCGGTGACGAGGGCCGCGTCATGCCACAGTGAGGCGGGTCCTGGCTTGGTGTACTCGGCGACCAGGGCCCTGGCCGAGCCGAGCAGGGCGTCCGTCGAATACTCGAGGGCGTCCCGTCGCCCGACCTCGGCGATAGCCTCGGCCCGGCGTTCGGGGCGCAGCCTGCTGGGGTCGGCGTACAGCTCGGCTATGGACGCCTCGGTGCGCTGCTCGGGCGGCATGGCGATCATCTTGGTCAGCAGCCAGCGGCCAACGCCAGGCAGGGCGACTAGCGCAATGCGCGCCGAGAGCAGCCGCGGCCGCAGGTCAGGCAGCGCGGGCGAGATCAGCGTCAGGGTACGGACCAGATCGGGCCGACGCGCGGCAACGCGAGTGCTGACCGCACCGCCGAGGGAGTTGCCGACGAGGTGGACCGGCCAGTTCCCGCGGTGCTCGATGAGCGCCACCACGGCGGCGGCATGGGCATCGATGGAGTAATCGGCGTCCGCCGGCGGCGGCGAGTACCCGAAGCCGGGCAGGTCGAGCGCCTCGCACGCGAGCGGCAGCGGGCCTGCCGCCCGTGCGTCTGTAGCCCGTGAGCCCGCAGCTTGGCCGTCGGCCGGCTCGCTGAGCAGGCCCATCAGGTCGGTGAAGTTCAGCGCTGAGCCGCCAAGGCCGTGCACGAACAGCGCCGGCTCGACACCCGCAGCCGCCGGGGCCGACCGCACGAAGACCTCGCCGACATCGAGGGAGACCATCGACCCCGGCCAGGGCCGCACGGGTGCAGCTCCGGCGGGCATGCCCAGGACAGCACCCGTTGCATCGGCAAGGTGCTGCGCGGGAACGATCGGGTTAGTCATAAAGGACTAGCCTACTCGGCGGTAGCAGAACCTGCGCGCAGCTGCAGGTCGCCGTGCACGCGGTCGCCTCGAGCAGGCTGGCGTCAGCTCGCGCGCCGAGGCCGCCGCTGTCCGGCAGTCTTCTCGTCGTCGTCAGCCCTGCGGCGGCCCGGCCCGATCCCGCCTTGGTCCGCGTCTTGGCCGATCCAGCCGCCTGCTTTGGGACCGCGCTCTTGGTCCTGCTGCCTTTCGCGGCGGCACCCGTCTTGGCCGCCGTACCCTTCCCGTCGGCACGCGCCTTGGCCGCGCCGCCACCTTCCTTGGCCGCGCCGCTGCCCGATTTGGCGGCGGCCAGGCTGGCGCGCAGCGCATCTGCCAGGCTGGACGTCGCGCCAGTGTCAGCCTCCGGCACCTCAAGCTGGAATACCTCGCGACCCTCGGTCTTGGCAGCCACCACCTCCAGCACCGCCTCGCGGTAGCTGTCGTGGTATTCGTCGGGGTCGAAGTCGACGGTCATGGAGTCGATCAGCGAACTGGCCATCCGCAGCTCCTGCGGCCGGACCTCGATGTCGTCGTCCAGGAACCCGAAGTCTGGCGTCCGTACCTCGTCGGGCCACAGCAGCGTCTCGAGCACGAGCACGCCATCGCGGACGCGCAGGATCGCCAGCGATTCGCGCTGACGCAACGCCACCTGCGCGATCGCGACCTTGCCGGACTCCTCGAGCGCGTCGCGGAGCAGGCAGTAAGCACGCGTCCCGGCGGCCTCCGGCTCCACGTAGTAGCTGCGGTTGAAAAGGATGGGGTCTAGCTGGTCGGCCGGGCAGAACTGGACTACCTCGACGTTCTTAGTGGTCGGCAGCGGCAGGTCGGCCATATCCTCCTCGGTCAGGACCACGACCTCGCCGTCCGGCAGCTCGTAACCCTTGGCGATGTCCTCATACGGGACTTCCTGGTCATCGATCGAGCAGAATCTGCGGAATCTGATGCGGCCGCCGTCTTCCCGGTGCACCTGACGAAAGGCAATGTCCTTCTGCTCCGTCGCCGTGTAGAGCTTCACAGGGATCATGACCAGGCCGAAGGAGACTGCCCCCTTCCACATGCTGCGCATGGCATCTCCTTACCCGTCGCGGATCAAGGTACTAATTCTTGCGTTGATCAAGCGCGAATGTCAGCCGCCTCCCGGGTACTGATACAAGCAGTGTTGTCCGCATTCTGTAATTCGGCAATATGTTCGAGGGCCGATTTTGCCTAGGAGGCGCCGTAATGAGCGACATGGGCCTGGAAGCACCGGACCTCGAGGCGCCCGACGCGGATGCGGCCGAGCAGCACCAGGAGGTAATACCCGAGCAAGACGACGAGGAGTCCCTCGAGTCGCAGGAGCCTCCGCTCGAAGCGGACGAGGCAGACGCTGCCGAGCAAGCCGAGGCCGTAATCCCGGATGACGACGAATACCGCTAACCGGGCTACGGGACAGGCCTGGTCGTAGGATTGCCTCCTATAGGGGCCGCGGCCCATACCGTCAACCACCAGCAAGCACCTTTCCGGAGCCACCGTTGACCGTTTCGCCACAGGCCAAGTCGGGCAGCGCGCGCCTGCCGCGCCCGGCCCGCAGGCTGCAGCTGCTAGGGGCGGCGCGAGACGTCTTCGTCGCCCAGGGCTACCACGCAGCCGCAATGGACGAGATCGCCGAGCGAGCCGGCGTCAGCAAGCCTGTGCTCTACCAGCACTTCCCCGGCAAGCTGGAGCTCTACCTGGCGCTACTCGATGAGAGCGCGGACGAACTCGTCAGGACCATGAGCGAGGCCCTGTCATCGACGACGGATAACCGCCAGCGCGTCCCGGCCACTTTTAAGGCGTTCTTCGACTTCGTCGCCGGCACGGGCGAGGCATTCCGGCTGGTCTTCGAGTCCGATCTCAGTAACGAGCCCGCTGTCCACGACCGCCTGGAGAAGGCCCTGAACGACTGCGCGGACATGGTCAGCCAGTTCATCCGCGAAGATGCCGGCGTCAGCGACGCCGAATCGCGCCTGCTGGGCATGGCGCTCGTGGGGATGGCCCAGGTCAGCGCCCGGCACTGGCTCAGTACGGATCAGGAGATCTCCAAGGACGCCGCTGAGCAGCTGATCGCCAGGCTCGGCTGGCGCGGCATCAGCGACTGGCCCCTCACCAGCTGAGCTGACCAGCTGACCCGGCTGCGCACGTACTAGACGGCCGCAGGCTAGCCTCAAACCAGCCGAGAGGAGACCTGTGGAAGTCAAGATCGGTATTCAGTCCGTCCCCCGCGAGCTCTCTGTCGACACCGAGTCGTCTGCTGAGGACGTCGAGGCGGCGCTCAAGGAGGCAGTCGCCGCCGAGGCCGGCGTCTTCGTTCTCACTGATGCCAAGGGTGGCAAGGTGCTGGTACCCGCGGAAAAGATCGCCTATCTCGAGTTCGGCGGCCCGGAGCCGCGCCGGGTCGGGTTCAACAGCCTCTGACGGCGGACCGCATCATTCAGCCAGGCCGAGCGCCGTCATCCGGGCTGAATGAGCGTCGGTGAGCTGGGCAAACATCCGGCCGATGTCGCCTAGCTGGCTGGCGGCATCGCCAGCGAGCATTCTGGCCAGCGGCGCGCGCTCAGCCGCGACGCGTTGCGCCTGGCCCAGAGCTTCACCGACCAGGCGCCGGGCCCACAGGCCGAGGCGGCCGGCCACCCGCGGATCGGCCTCGATAGCCGCCCGCACCCTGGCGATGACGAACTCGGCGTGCCCCGTGTCGGCGAGCACCTTCAGCACCAGGTCCTTGGTGGCCGGATCGAGCACCTGGGCCACCGCGGAGTAGAAGTCGGCTGCGATCCCATCGCCGACATAGGCCTTCACCAGGCCTTCTAGCCAGTCCGATGGCGCGGTCCTGGCGTGGAAGGCGTCAATGGCGGCAACGAAGGGCTGCATGACAGCCGTCGGATCGGCGGCCAGCTCCTCAATCCGGGTGCGCAGCAGCTGAAAATGCCCGAACTCGGCGACGGCCATTTCGGCCAGGGCGGCCTTGTCGGCCAGCGAGATCGCCAGCGCCGCGTCGTCGCAGAGCCGGAAGAAGGCCGTCAGCGACGCGTAGGCAAGCAGTCCAAGCAGGTCGAGCACGCCGTCGTCAGGGGCCGGGGTAGCCGGGCGTCCGTCGCTCACGTGCGCAGCGTAACAACAGGCTGGGCGCGCCACCCAGACGTGGCGCACAAGTGCACGAGGACGGACTTGCTAGACTGAGCAAGTCCGCCGTAGGAATGCGGACCCCCCGGTTGGTGTTACACAGTTTGGCTTGTTGTGACACAGAACGTTAGGCGTGACGATCGTCGAGCCCCTTGGTGTTCAGGTGATGACGCGCCGCTTCTTCTCCGCGAGAGCGTGGCCCGAGCCACGACCTGGCAAGGCTGCTCCGCCGGAGAAGTCTTATGCCCGCCCACGGAAATGTTGCCCGGCAAGATCTGCCAGGCGGCTGCGGGCCACTAGTGGAGGCGTGAGCCCTGAGTACGTATATGACGGATGACAGCCCGGCCGCCGAGCCGGCGGCCGCTGACGTGGATAGCAGCGCCAAGACCTTTCGTGACTTCGGCATCGCCGAGCCGATCTGCGCCGCCCTGGAGGCCCAGGGCATTACGAGCGCCTTCCCCATCCAGGCGCTGACCCTGCCGGTCGCCCTGGACGGGCATGATCTCATCGGTCAGGCCAGGACGGGCACGGGCAAGACGCTGGCGTTCGGCATTCCGATCCTGGAGCGCCTTGGCGAGGCCACCCGAGAGCCGGCCTCACCGCGCGCTCTCGTGGTCGTGCCGACGCGCGAGCTCGCCATCCAGGTCGGCGATGACCTGCGGGCCGCCGGAGCGCGGGTCGGCGCCAGCGTGGTAACGCTCTACGGCGGTCGCGCGTACGAGCCCCAGATCGATGCGCTGGCGAACGTCGATGTAGTCGTCGGAACACCCGGCCGCCTGCTCGACCTCGCCCGGCAGGGCCACCTGAAGCTCGGCAGGGTGCGCCAGCTTGTCCTCGACGAGGCGGACAAGATGCTTGACCTCGGCTTCCTGCCTGACGTCGAGCGCATCCTGCAGCTCACCCCGCCCACCCGGCAGACCATGTTGTTCTCGGCCACCATGCCCGGCGAGATCGTGACGCTGGCCAGGCGGCATCTGAGTCGGCCGATGCACATCAGGGCCGAGCAGCACGACGAGCCTGCCCACGTGCCGAGCACTGAGCAGCACGTCTTCCGCGCGCACCAGATGGACAAGATCGAGGTCCTCGCCCGGGTGCTGCAGGCCGAGAACCGCGGCCTGACCATCGTGTTCAGCCGCACCAAGCGGTCAGCCGACCAGGTGGCGAGCACGCTGACCACCAAGGGTTTCGCGGCCGCGGCCATCCACGGTGACCTTGGCCAGAGCCAGCGCGAGCGCGCCATGCGTGCCTTCAGGTCAGGCAAGGTCGACGTGCTCGTCGCCACCGAGGTGGCCGCTCGTGGTCTCGACGTCGAAGACGTTACGCATGTGATCAACTACGAGTGCCCCGAAGACGAGAAGGCTTATCTGCACCGGATCGGCCGGACCGGCCGAGCTGGCCGCGAGGGCGTGGCCGTCACGTTCGTCGACTGGCACGACCTGCATCGCTGGAAGAGCATCAACGACACGCTGCACCTAGGCTTCGAGGAGCCTGTCGAGACGTACTCGACGTCGGATCACCTCTACGCGTCGCTGGGCATTCCGGCTGGCGTGACAGGCGTACTGCCTCGTGCTCAGCGTGAGCGGCTGGGCTTGGAGGCTGAGTCACTCGAGGACATCGGCGAGACCGGCAAGACCCGGTCACGCGCCTCTGCTGACGGACGCTTGAATTCGGGTGCACACGCCGGCCAGGCACAAACCGGTCGCGCACAGTCCAGTCAGGACCGGCGCGGGGGCAGCGGCACCGAGGTGGCTCGGGAGGCTGGCACTCGCGGTGAGCGCAGCCGGCGACGCACGCGCAGCGGTCAGCTGACCGACGCGCCGACCCAGCAGGCGGTCGGTGGCGGCTCCGCTGGGCTGCCGTCCGCTGTGCTCCCCTCAATTGGCGACAGGCAGCAGGCAGCGGCCACCACAGACGACTCGGCGTCCGGCGCACCGGCCATGGCCACGTCGCCCGTAACCGCGACTGACGGCACCGTCCAGGCGCGACGACGGCCTCGGCGGCGGCGACCGTCGCAGCGCCGGCCTGGCGATGGAACTCAGCCGACCCAGCAGCCCGCCGGGCCCGCGGAGTAACTCTCCGGCACCGAAGCCGGAACGCTTTCAGCGAACCCTGCGTTATTTGGCTGTTATATTTCAGCAAGTTCTCGGTAGGCTGCCACCCCGTGAGTACCCTCAGGTCTCTCCAACTGCCCGAGCGCGTCCGGTCCACCTCGCTGGCGACCGCACGCGGCAAGTTCGCCATTCTCGAGGCGCAGCCAACCCGCGGCGTCACGCACCGCAGGCCCGCCTTGCTGATCCACGGCTACACGGGCAGCAAGGAGAACTTCCTGCCGATCCTGGAGCCGCTCGCCGCAGCGGGCCGGGCCGTGATCGCTGTCGACCTGCGTGGGCAGTACCAGAGCCCGCACGGTCGCGACCGGTCCAGCTACAGCGCGGCTGCGCTCGCCGCTGACGTCATCGCCATGGCGGACGCCGTCGCAGGCGACGGCGACGGCGCTCATCTGGTCGGTCACTCGATGGGCGGACTCATAGCGCGCGAAGCAGTGCTCGAGCGCACTAGTGGTTTCCTGTCGCTCACGCTGCTCGGGTCTGGGCCCGGCGCGATCGGCGGGCAGCGCGCCGACGCGCTCAACGACCTGCTGGCCGGCCTGGATCCGGACAACGGCGCGGAGCCTGACGACCTCGATCAGCTGACCGCGATGGTCCGACTGGCCTGGCAGACGCAGTTCGAGCCGCAGGCCCGAGCCGAGGGCACGGACGAGCACATCATCGCGTTCCTGCGCGAGCGAACGCTGCGGACCTGCCCGGTGAGCCTGATCGTGCTCGCTCGGTACCTGCTGGACTGCCCTGACAAGACCAGCGAGCTGGCGCGCCTCGTCGCGGCCGAGCTGCCGGCCATGGTGGTGTACGGCGAGAACGACGACGCGTGGCCGCCGTCGGTGCAAGACCAGATGGCGCGACAGCTGCGGGCTGAGCGCACCTGCATTCCGGGCGCGGCGCACTCGCCAGCCATCGAGGCGCCGGTCACCACGGCGAGCACCCTGACGGGGTTCTGGAATGCCGCCGAGCGACGTCGGCCAACTGTGCACGTGTGTGGCCGGACCCGGCATGCCGCGGCGCCAGACGCCGCGCACGCCCGGCAGCGCGCCGACCAGGCCCGGCCAGATACCGACGAGAGTCCGCCCGACCAGGCCTCAGTCAGCTGACGGCAACGTCGACTGCGAGACCGTCCGCCGTGCTAGCAGGGACAGGGGCCCCGGCACCGCGGATGCCGTCCCCCTCCTCGTTGCCTGCCAGCGCGAGCCCGTCCCAGGGGCGGCGCCGCGGCGAGGCGGCGCTGCCCTCCGGGCAGTGCGCGCGGTAGTCGCACCAGCCGCAGCCGGGTCCGGTCCGGGGCTGGAACACGTCGTCGGCCGGCGGACCGCCGGCGGCGGCGCTCTTATATCGTCCGTCCGCGGCGGCGCACTCCGCCGCGATGTCTTCGGCCCGCCGAAGCTGCCTGGCCAGCGACTCCGGTGTGTGCTCCCAGGCCAGCACTGTGCTGGTGGGCAGGTGGTGCAGCTCGACGGTCCGGCACGGGCGCCGCAGCACGCGCTCAGCGGCCAGCGCGTAGAGCGCCAGCGCGAGGGACGTGCGGGCGTCGTCGACGGTGAGCCGGCTCCGACCGGTCTTGTAGTCGACCACCACCAGATCACCGGGCTGTTTCTCGCCGGGCCGCGTCTCGCCGGGCCGGCGGTCGTCCAGCCGGTCGATGCGGCCGGATACGGCGATCAGGTCGGTCCTGGTCGCGACCGTGCGCTCCACCCCGGCCGGCTCGATGGCGGGGTCGAGGCGGCCCGCGTAGTCCTCGACCATCTGGCGGCAGCGCTGCCGGTGCGCACCAGACTGAGCGGTATCGGCAAAGCCGTCCGACAGCCAGCCAGACTCCAGCAGATCACCGGCCGCGGTCACGGTGCGGTCCCGGCGCGGCAGCCGCCACCAGCCGGCGAGCGCGTTGTGCACGCTCGCGCCCAGGCTGTTGTGCGCCCACGGCGGCCCTTTCGGCGGCGCCGGCCTGTCCAGATAGCTCATCTTGTACCGGCGCGGGCAATCGAGCCAGGTGCTCAGGCGGGTGGGCGTGCAGGCGTACAAGCGTCGCGGCATGCCCTCGAAGCCGAGCTGTTCCATCTGCCCATCCTTGCCCGGTCCGGCGGCCAGCGCCAATCAGGCGCGCAGGTGCTGGGGAGGGGCTGCCAGCCCGGCTAGTCGACCTCGTCAGCGTCGCGGTTCTGCCCGCTGGCGACCCACGCGTTGAAGCGCTTCTCCGCGACCGCGACGGTGAACTCCTCGCCGTGGCCGGGCAGCAGCCGGGTTGGGGCAGGCAGCGTCAGCACCTGGGCGCCGATTGCATCGAGTTGCCGGCCCCAGTTTGGGTACCCGTCGGCGCGCGCGACCGGCCCCGTGGCCGAGACGACGTCGCCGGTGAACGCCGCGCCGAGTTCCTCGCAGTAGAGCACCACGGACCCGCGGCTGTGGCCGGGTGCGTGCAGCACTTCCAGGGTCACGCCCGCTACCTCGAACGTCCCGCCGTCCTCCATCTCGATCTGCGGGTTGGTGTCGTGCAGTTCGCGCCAGGCCGGCCGGTCGGCTGGGTGCAGCGCGACCGGCGCCTCGTCGCGCTCGGCGACGGCCAGCGCCGCGGCAGCGTGCCCGGCGTGCGCGTGGGTGCAGATGACGGCCATGATTTCCCGGTTCCCCACCGCCTCGAGGACCGGAGCGGCGTCACCTCCAGGGTCGATGACGATGACCTCCTCGTCGTCACCGACGATCCAGGTGTTGGCCGTGCCGGTCACAGTGTCGATCCGGGCGTCCTGACTGCTCATCGATGCTGTTGCCCTTCGTCGGTCATCGGCGCGTCACCGGCTGTGCAGATCCGGCTGTGCAGATCCGGCTGTGCTGAACCATAACCCCGAGCTCAGGTCCCGGTGACGGGACTCGCCCCAGTCGCCCGGCTGACCAGTGCCTCGTAGGCACCATCAGCTGCGACCTCGGTGCCGATCCGGAAACCGGTCAGCGCACCGTGATCGTCGCTGCCGCCCGACACCAGCAGCCCGAGCCGACCAGCAAGGTCGCGTAGTCGGCCCCGTTCCGGTTCATCTTGCTGGGGATGGTTGACCTCGAGCCCGGTCAGGCCGACCGCGGCCAGGTCCGCGATCACCTCGTCGGGGATCTGCCAGCCGCGCGCCGCCCCGCGGGGATGCGCGAGCACCGTGACCCCGCCCGCACGGCTGACAAGGCGGATAGCCTTCGCCGGATCGAGGGCGTACCTGGATACGTGCGCGCGGCCGCCAGGACCGATCCACTCCGGCGTGAACGCCTCGTCGATGCTCGAGACCGTGCCGGCGTCGATCATCGCCCTGGCGACGTGCGGCCGGCCGACCACGCCGCCGCCGGCGATCTCGCTGACCTGTTCCCAGGTGATGGGTACGCCCAGCTCGGTGAGCTTGTCGACCATGGCACGCGCGCGGTGCAGCCTGCTCTCCCTAATCTCGGCCATCTCGCCAGCCAGCGCGTCGTTCTCCGGGTCGAACAGATAAGCCAGCATGTGCACGCTGTGGCCATCGAGTCGGCAGGACAGCTCGGCGCCCGGCAGCAGCGTCAGGCCCGCCGGCAACGCGCCCGCGGCCTCGCGGTGGCCGGCGACGGTGTCGTGATCGGTCAGCGCGACGACATCGAGGTCAGCCTCGGCCGCGCGGCGGATCACCACGGCTGGCGGCTCGGTACCGTCCGAGACGCTGCTGTGGGTGTGCAGGTCTGCGCGCACCTTGCGAGACTAGCTGGGAAGCTGCGGCGACGGCGCGCCGAACGGCAGGTCCAGGTCCTGGCCCGGATCACGAAGATCCCGCAGCTCGAGTGGCTCGACCATGAGCAGGCCGGCGGTATGCGGCCACAGGACGAGCCAGAGCCAGTTCCCGCTGACCTCGCCGGCGAACGCGGCCGGCCCTGGCGTGTCCACGCTCCACAGCGGGAACTCGTGGTTGCCGAACTCCACGACGGCGGCCGGCGGCCCGCTGGTGAATTGCGCGCCCGGATCTGGCCCGCCAAGACCAGCGAACCGCGCGCCAAGCCCGACGCCTGGCTCTTCGGAGATCAGCATCATTTCCGCTGGCCCGCCGACCGGGTTTGGCCCAGACAGGGCGACCGAGCAGCCCCGCGTCCCGGTGCGCTCGTCACCGGCCACCGCGAATCCGGTGACCAGCCAGCCCTGTGGGAGGGGCCAGGGCACCCAGACCGGCACTTCGGCTTCCCGCAGCACCGCGTCGAGTCCCTCCTGAGACGGGCTGAGCCCCGACCGCAGCGGGTGCACCTCGCCATGCTGCTCGCAGTGGTAGGCGCTCGACCATATGCTCGGCTCGCGTACTGCACTCTCGCAGCGCGGACATCTGAGTACCGGTCTCATCTCACTGAGAGTTATCCCCAGGATCCGCAACGTCAAAGATTTACCGAGGGGTAAGCTGCCACGCTCGGACATAATGGACTCGTGTCCGATGCTGCAGGCCCCGACGAGCATGGCCCTGACGACCCGCACTCCGGGACTGGCGTGCGGGTTCCGTGCGTCGGCGCGGTCATCAGGGATGAAGCGGGGCGAATGCTGATGATCTTGCGCGGGCACGAGCCGGGCAAGGGCCTGTGGTCCATTCCAGGCGGCCGGATCGAGCCCGGCGAGAGCGACGAGCAGGCCGTCGTCCGGGAGGTCCGGGAGGAAACTGGGCTCGAGGTCACGTGCGGCCGCCTGCTGGGCGGCGCCGAAGTACCTGGCCTGGCCGGCTCCGTCGTGGTGATCCGAGACTACGAGGCGTTCGTCGCGCCAGTTGCGTCCGGCGCCGAGACGGCGGCGGCGACAGCGACCGCCGGGGACGACGCCGCCGACGTACGCTGGGTCAGCGACGCCGAGGCCGACGCGATGCAGGCCCGCGGCGAGATCACCGGCGGGCTGCTGGCCGCCCTCCGGTCCTGGCGTTAAGGCAGGGAACGGGGTCGCTCGGACCAACCGCCTTGGTCACCTGAGTGCGATCATCCGCTCTGGTGCCGCCGCCAGCACGACGGCGCGCGCCGCGATGGCCGAGCCGCGAGCTCCGGCCATATCCAGGTCAGGCACTAGCGCGATCGTCGACACGCGGATCTGTTCCGCTCGCAGCACCGTGTGCGCGCGGACCCGATCGAGGAACCAGTCACGGAAGTGCGGCGCCGCCTCCACCACGCCGCCGCCGAGCAGGTACACGTGCGGATCGGTGAAGTTCGCCGCGATCGTCAGCAAGCGGCCGATGGCCATCGCCTGCTGTTCGAAGATCTTCAGGGCCAGCGGGTCACCCGCTTCGCCGTAGCGGCGGACGAGCTTGGCCGCGACGCTGACTGGCTGGCCGGCCAGTTCGTGGTCGGGGAACTGCGTCAGCCAGTACGGCAGCAAGTTCTTCTCGATCCCGGTGAGCGACGCGATGCTCTCGGCATCTCCGGGCAGCCCGCAGTTGCAGCTCGGGATCTGCTGGCCGGGGGCGAGCAGTCCCTCCATCGGGAGCCAGATGTGCCCGAGCTCGCCCGCCATCCCGGCGGCACCGCGGATGACCTGCCCGGCTTCGACGACGCCGCCACCGAGGCCAGTGCCAACGATGACCGACACCGACGAGCGCTCGAGTGCCTTCTCCGGCCCGAAGTGCTCATGGTGCGCGTACAGTGCGGCCGCGTTCCCGTCGTTGTTGAACACCACGGGCAGGCCGAGCCGCACTTCTAGCGCGCGGCGGACGTCGAACCCGCGCCAGTCGTCGTTCGCGAAGTTCGTCGCGCCCTCGGACGAGATGACACCCTCCGCGGTGACCGGCCCCGGCGTGTCGAGTCCGACCGCTCGCACGTCGCCGGTCGCGATCGCCGTCCGCTCGATGACGTCGGCAAAAGATTGCGCGAGCGCCTCGATGGCCTTGGCCGGGCCGTCGCGGACGCAGCTGGGCGATTCGGCCATCTCCTCGACGAGGAACTGGCCGGCCGAGTCGAGCACGGTCGCGTTGATCGTGGTGCCGCCAGTGTCGAGTCCGACAACAGCCCACCGATCAGATTTCAGCATTCAGCTCGCCTCCCAGCACGCGTCCAGAGCCTAGCTTCCCAGTTCGGGTGGTTCTGCGCCATCCGCGCCCGCGCCGCCGGCAGCGCGCTCGCCAGCGCCCAAGCCCGCGTGGTCCGCGGCCGCGATGGCGACGACCACGGCCGCCGCGCAGGAGCCGAGTATCAGCCGGGAGACATGCGGTGCGAGCAGCCCGAGCAGCGCGAGCACGCCCAGTGCCGCGGTCCGCGGCCAGTTCAGCCGCCGCCATACCGCGAGCTTGAATATCAGGTGCCCGGCGATGAACAGCGCCGTGCCGCCCAGGATGAGCCAGCTGATGGCCATTCCGGCGACGGCCGTGGGCTCGACGAGGACGCGGTCATCGCCGGCGGCGACCACGATGATGCCGGCCACCATGATCGGGTGAATGAAGTGGTAGGACCGGCCAAGACGGCCGGGGTCGGCCGATGCGGCGATCAGCCGCGCGGCGTCTGCCGCGCTGCGGTCGAAGTACAGCCACCACAGAGCCGCGCTGCCCACGAACGCCACGCCGAACGCCGCGATGGTCGGCGCGTGCTGGGCGCCCGGCCGCGCCAGCGGGCCCGCCAGGAGGCCGGCCAGCGTCGCGCCCGTCACCACGATCGACTCACCGAGCGCGATCAGGATGAAGCCCTGGCACCGCTCGGCGAAGTGGCCTCCCTCGATGCTCCAGGCTCGGGTGGGAGTCGAGCCGAGACCGGGTGTCCAGAACCCGACGGCGCCGCCGAGCAGGTCGACGCCGACCGCGGCGAGCCAGAGGAGCGCCCGTGGCAACTCGCCGGTCGTCAGGCCGCCCGACACCGCGAGCGCGCCGCTGACGCAGCACCAGGCGAGGATCCGCTGAAAGTTGACCGCCAACGGGTGGCCGCGCAGCGCCCACAAGGCGAAGATGCTGCGCCCGATCTGCATGACGGCGTAGCTGCACCCGACCAGCAGCCCGCTGTCGGTGAACGCGGACTGCAGCGCGGCCGACATAACCAGGCTGATCACCATCAGGGCGAGCAGCAGCAGCCGCACCGGGAAGCGGTCCGGGTCAAGCCAGTTCGTCACCCACGTCGTGTACGCCCAGAGCTGCCAGACCATGGCGAGCAGCACTGCTCCCTGGAGGGCGCCGACCACCGTCAAATGGTCGAGCAGGTAATGCGACAACTGCGTGACAGCGAAGACATAGACCAGGTCGAAGAACAGCTCGATGTTGGTGACAGGCGAGCGGCCCTCGCCGCGCTCGCGCAACAGCTCACGCGCACCCCGCGATCCTGCACCCCGCGATCCTGCGCGCCGCGATCCCGCGCCTCCCGAACCCGCGCCCGGCAGCCCGGCGGCCGAATCCGGCGACGGCGCGCTGTCGCTCACGCCGCGTCTACGCCGGCGGCTCGAACCGGCGGGTCCGCGTCAGCCCCGCAGCGCGCCCGCGGGCGGCGGCGACCAGCGCGAGCTTGCGCGAGGCCTCGTCGATCATCTCGCCGTCGAGCATCGCGGCTCCGCGCCGATGCACCGTCGTGTAGTAGTCGTACGCCTCGATCATGAGCTCGGCCCGGTCATAGTCAGCCTGCGACGGCGAGAACTCGTTGTTCACGACGTCCACCTGGCCCGGATGCAGCACCCACTTGCCGTCGAACCCGACGGCGGCCGCGCTCGCTGCGCTGGTCGTGAGCCCGGCGATGTCTCCGATGGCGGCGAACGGCCCGTCGATGGCCTGCAGCCCGTTCGCCCTGGCGGCAACCAGGATGCGCATGTGCGCGTAGTGGAAGGCGTCCCCCGCCGCGTACCCGGCGGGCTGGGCGCCGACAGTCAGCGAGCGCATGCCCATGCTGGCCATGAAGTCGGCCGGGCCGAAGATCAGTGTTTCCAGCCGGGGCGAGGCGGCCGCGATCGCGTCCACGCACGCCAGGCCGGCCGCGTCCTCGATCTGCGCCTCGATCCCGATCCGGCCGCGCTCCAGCCCGGTAGCCTGCTCGATCTGCCCGAGCAGCAGGTCAAGCCAGCCCACGTCGAGCGGTCCCGTCACCTTCGGCAGCACGATCGAGTCCAGCCACTCGCCCGCGTGCTCGACTATGTCGACCACGTCGCGGTACGCCCATCCCGTGCGCACGTCATTCACGCGAACGGCGCGGATCTTCGTGCCCCAGCCGCCGTCGCGCAGTGCCTGGACGGCTGCTGCCCGGCTCTGTTCCTTCTCCGCGGGCGCGACGGCGTCTTCCAGATCGATGAAAACCTCGTCGACAGCGAGACCGCGGGCCTTGATCAGGAACCGCTGACTGCTGCCGGGCACGGCCAGCGTCGTCCGCCTGGGCCGGTATGCGCGTGCCGTCACGCCGCCCGAGCATACGCGCGCCGGGTCAGGCCGTCAGCTAGGGCTGGCCTCGCACCAGGCGGAGCATGGGCACCTCGGCCGGCTCAGGCTGGCTGCCCAGCGCGCGGAACTGGCAGGCCGCATCCGGCTGACCCGAGTAGTCACATACTTGGGCGAGCACGCCAACCAGGGCGTCGATCCGCTCGTCCAGCCGCCGTATGTCGAGTTCAGTCAGCGCGAGCCGGGCGGCCTCCTGCTGCCGCCGGAGTCGAGGTCGCCGGGCCTGCATCCGCAACAACACCCCGGCCAGCGCAGCCCTGATGGCAAGCGGTCGAGCCGCCGTCTCGGTCATGACTGTCTCGGCCATGAAACCTCACCCCCCACGGGAACGGGGTCGACCACCACGCAGCCCAATCGTCTGCGCGGCCCGCCGACTACGGACAGTAGGCGCCGACCCACTGAGTAATGATGGCGCGGCCGGCTCGGGAGCGCGTGCGATTCGCTCAGGCGCCCCGCGTGAAGGCGGTGAACAGGTACAAGCCCTACCTGGCGGAACACAGGCGCTTCATCCTGAGCTGGCTTCGGTTCTGGGAAGCGTGAGGGGCAACGTCGAACCTCGGGCACACCGGCCAGATCCCTGCAGCCCATCGCCGCCTGCCAATGCCAGTCAATGGTCAGCCTCAAAGTGTGTCGCCAATGTCAGCTGGATGCCGTGCGACTGCCCGGCCGTGTTGGCTGACCAGCCAGGCGGCGCGAGGCACCTCCAGGTCACCTACCGGACCGCGGAGTCGACCTGAGCGCCCATCGTGCGCGTTGATCTCCCGGCGGCTATCAGATCAGCCGTAGTCATAATTCCGCCTAAACGTCGTATTCTCGGCACGGGTTCGTTGTTCATGGGACTGAGGATGATGGCTTCCGCCAACATTTCCCGCCGGAGGTGCAGTTTGGCGCCCGACTTGCCGCTTTTGGGCGCACGTTAGCCAGGAAATGACGACGGCCCAGTCCGCGAACATCGCGAATCGGGCGCACCAGAGCCCGGGGGCGATGCCGCCAGTACCACAGGACCGGCGCCATGGGCCGATGGCAAGCATCGCGCAGGGCAGCGGATTGAGCGATCGCCAGCCGGTGCCAGGGCAGGTAGGTCCTTAAGCAAAGTCAACACGGCCCGATTTTGGGCGCATCGATGACGAGATACCTGATCTCCATGAGGTACTCGGCCGGCTCCTGGGCACGCATGATCACCAGCCACGGTGACCGGGCCAAGGCGCTGCGGCGCAAGATAGAAGACCCGGGCGGCAGCCTTGACTGTGTCTACTGGGAGTTCGGGACGTTGCTTTGGCGAGAGCCGAACTCGGGAGCCAACGGCGACGGCAGTCGGCGGACGGGTGCGGATTAACCCGGATACCTGCGCGAACCTGGCCAGTTATGGGCGGACGCTGATGACCTGGCACGGACCGCTCCCCCGTAGCATGGGGCCATGTCCACAGACGCAGCGCCAGCGGCCTCGGGTGTGGTCCTGCCTACCGCCGAGCAGGTGACGCAGGCCCTCTCGACCGTCAACGATCCCGAGATTCACCGCCCCATTACCGATCTGGGCATGGTGAAGAGCATCGAGGTAACGCCGGGCGGCGTCGTCCTCGTCGGTGTATGGCTTACCGTCTCCGGCTGTCCGCTGCGGGACACCATCACCAGGGAGGTCACCGCCGCGGTCGGCAGGCTGTCCGGCGTGACGGCCGTCCGGGTCGACCTCGACGTGATGAGCGAGGAGCAGCGGCGCGAGCTCCAGACCACTCTGCGCGGCGGCAAGGCCGAGAAAGAGATCCCGTTCGCCAAGCCAGGATCGCTGACGAAGGTCTACGCGATCGCCAGCGGGAAGGGCGGCGTGGGCAAGTCCTCTGTCACCGTCAACCTGGCGGTCGCGCTGACGGCGCTTGGCCACAAGGTCGGGCTGCTCGATGCTGACATTTACGGCCACTCAGTGCCGCGGATGCTCGGCGTGACGGACCGGCCGACGCAGGTCGAGCAGATGATCATGCCGCCGACTGCGCATGGCGTCCGGGCAATCTCCAGCGGCATGCTCAAGAAGGGGAACGAGCCGCTGCCGCTGCGCGGCCCGATCCTGCACCGGCTGCTTCAGCAGTTCCTCGCCGACGTCTTCTGGGGGGATCTCGACATCCTGCTGCTCGACCTGCCGCCGGGCACCGGTGATGTGGCGATCTCGGCGGCCCACCTAGTGCCGGGCAGCGAGCTCATCGTGGTCACGACGCCACAGCTGGCTTCGTCCGAGGTAGCTGAGAGAGCCGGCTCACTCGCCAGCCAGCTGCACCAGCGGGTGGTAGGGGTCATCGAGAACATGTCGTACTTGCCGTGTCCGCACTGCGACGAGCGGATCGACGTCTTCGGCGCGGGTGGCGGTGCGGCGGTCGCCGCCACGCTGACCCGGCTGACCGGCGCAGAAGTGCCCCTGCTGGGCGAGGTGCCGATCGACACGAGGCTCCGGGAAGCTGGCGACGCGGGCGTGCCGCTGGTGCTGTCTGACCCTGATTCTCCGGCCGCTCAGCAGCTACGCAAGATCGCGGAGAATCTGGCTGGCCGCTCGCGCAGCCTCGCCGGCCGCCAGCTTGGCCTGACGCCGGCCTGAGCGGGCGGGTCAGTGCGTCAGGTCGCCTCGACGTCGTAGGGCGGGCGCTCGCCCGGCGCCAGCGCGGCCATCGGGGCAAGCCGTCCGCTCACCGCGCCGTTGGTGAGGCTGCCGTTGGTGGCGCTGCCGTTGTCCGCCATCCTGCCGAGCAGCATGCCTTCACCGGTCAGCTCGGTGCCAAGGTGCTTACGGACGAACTGCTTGGGGTTGAGGTCTGCGATGTCAAAGTTGCTGAACTCAGGACCTAGGTTGTCCTGCAACTCCGACTTGGCGCCCTCGGCCATCCGCCGCAACTCGCGCAGTGCGCGGCCGGCCTGAGCCGCGAGGCCAGGCAGCCGCTCCGGCCCGAAGACAAGCAGCGCCACCACACCAAGCAGCAGCAGCTTGGTGAAGTCCAGGTCGAGGAACACCGGCAAGCTCCACGGAGGCTAGGACCGCGCAGGCCGAAACCTGACAGGCTGAGGCCCGCTCCCCCAGACTAGCCCGTGCGCGCCCAACATCAGAATCACCGCAGGCGAGCCGTCGCCTCCCGGACAGTCTGCCGTCATCGGCGCGGAACCGCGGCGACAGATTCCCACTCAGGATGAGGCTGAGCCGAGTGTCAGTTCGGTCCGCTGCGTCTGGCCGTTGCCGGTAAATGTCAGGCTCACGCGCGACCCCGGCGCGAGGGACCTGACCGCGTCGAGCAGCGAGTAGGCGTTGCTGATGGGCTGACCGCCCAGCCTGATGATCACATCGCCGGCCTGCAAGCCGGCCTGAGCCGCGGGCCCGCCACGAGCGACGGCTCCCCGGCCCGTCACAATCTGCGCTCCGTTCCCGGTGAAGTTCGCGTTGAAAGTCGCGCCGATGACCGAGTGCGTGGCGTGCCCGGACCTGATGAGCTGGTCGACCACCCGGCGCGCCTGGTCCATCGGGATCGCGAAGCCGAGGCCGATGCTGCCCCCCTGGGTCCCGGTGATGGGGTCAGCGCCGAGCGTGTCGATGGCAGCGTCGATGCCGATCACCTGGCCGCTGGCATTGACCAGCGGCCCGCCGGAATTGCCGGGGTTGATCGGGGCGTCAGTCTGAATTGCGTCGAAGAAGACCGCCGGGTTGCCCGGGGTGCTCGCAGTGGGCTGGACTGGGCGGCCGACCGCACTAACGATTCCGCTAGTGACCGTGTCGGCAAGGCCAAGCGGGGATCCAATCGCGATCACCGGGTCGCCGACGGCGACCCCGGCCGAGTTACCGAGCGGCAAGGCGGGCAGGTTCGTCACGCCCACGGTCTTGATAACGGCGATGTCCGAATAGGGATCCCGGCCAACGAGCACACCTTTGGTGGACGTGCCGTTGCTGAAGTACACCTGGAGCGAGCCGCCGACCACGAGACCGTCCAGCGTCACCACGTGGTTGTCAGTGATGATGTAGCCACCCTTGATCAGGAAGCCTGACCCGGTGCCCTCACCGCCGTTGACCTTGATCATGACGACGGCGGGCATGTCACGGGCCGCGATCCCGGCCACCGAGCCAGGCGGCCGATCCGTCGACGCCGACGGCACGGGCGCCAGGCTGTAGCTCCGGTCCGTCAACGTCCCCTGGCCACGCAAGACCATGAAGCCGCCGACCACGCCGCCGAGCACGGTGCAGGCAACCGCGAGTACGGTCACCCCGGCCACCAGCCGCCACCCGCGCAGCCAGCGACCGCGCCCGCCCGCTGGCTCGTCGCTGTCCCGCACCTGACTGGACTGGGATCGACCGAGGCCCCAGCGACTGGGCTGCCACCAACCACGGGCGGCCCGGCCAAGGCGGCCAAAGTCGTCAGACTCGGCAAACCAGTCGAATCTGCCAAAATCGCTCGTACGACGGGCATCGCAAGCGGGCACTTCTTCGTCAGCTGGCACTGGCCTGGCGGTGATCGCCGAAAAGCCGTGACCTGGCGCCGTGGGCGTCCCCATGCTGCCTCGCCCAGGCTGCTCGGACATCCTCTGCCTCCCCGTGCAGACGGCACGCCGACTCGGCTCTCAGCCGTTATCGGAAGCATTCCTGCCCTTGTGCAGCCTCGCCTAGGCATGCGGAACGGCGCAGTTTGCGTCAGCCCGGAGTCTGGCGCGGTTGCGTGGCGACGACGCCGTCAGGGAGCAGACAGCATGCGGAGAGAGCCGGCTAGGGGAGATCCGGCCTGAAAGCGGAGTCGGTGGCTGCTGGCCGCGGCAACTCGGGAGGAGGCTGGAGGCGTGCCGAGCCCAACCCGGCTCCTGGCACCTGGTTCACGTTCTGCTGGGGGAACACGAGCACGTCAATTGACGGGGTAACGGGCGGCGCTGGTGCCTGGGCCTGCGCCTCACCGCCGACGATGAACGCCGCCGTGCCAAGACCAGCAAGAAAGACCGCCACCGAACCGGCGAGAAAGTAGCGGCCCGCCCGCTGATCCGGGCGGCTACCATGATCGGCTGCCGTGGCGCCCTGCCCAGGGTGTCCGCGCACGGGCCAGCCCCCCGCTGGCGCAGGCGGCGGCCAGGTCGTCTCGCCGGGGGACATCCCCCCTGCCGACCTCGGCTCGTCCAGTCCCATCAGCTCGCTGAGGCTCATGAGCCGACCCGTCAGGCCCGCGCCTGCCGCGGCCTCACCCAAGGCATTCATCCGCCGTTTGAGCATGCGCAGCGAGGCGACCTCGTCTCGGCACGATCCGCACCTGGCCATGTGCACCAGCACGCGCTCGCGCTCGGAGCCCTCCAGCTCGCCGTCGATCAGCGCGGACAGCCGCTGGCCGAGATGGGTCATGGCTGACCGCCTTGCGGCATTGGCAGGTCGATGTGCAACCGCGGCTGCGGTACAGCGGCGCCGATCCGGCGCGGCCGCCGGTGCTCAAGCGCCTGCCGGAGCTGAGCCCGGCCACGGTGGATACGGCTGCGCACGGTGCCGAGCTTGACATCCAGCGTGTCGGCGATCTCCTCATACGACAGGCCCTCAATGTCGCAGAGAATGACCGCCGCCCGGTACTCCGGGGCCAGCGCCATCAGCGCCGCGTGGATGTCGCCGTCCAGGTGCCGGTCGTCGAAGGCCTGCGCTGGAGTGGGCTCAGAGCCGCCAAGCCGCGACTCGGTCTCGTCAGCCAGGCCCTCGAACCTGATCCGCTGGCGCCGCCGCGCCATATCCAGGAACAAGTTGGTGGTTATCCGGTGCAGCCAGCCCTCGAACGTGCCGGGAATGTAGCTGTCCAGGGACCGGAACACCCGGACAAAAACCTCTTGCGTCAGATCCTCAGCATCGTGGCTATTGCCAGTCAGCCGATAGGCCAGCCGGTAAACGCGCGCAGAGTGGTCGCGCACGACCGCTTCCCAGGTCGGCGGCGTCCAGGTCGGTACCTCGACGACGTCGGCGGCAACGGCTGCCTCGTCCACCATGTCCCCCTGCGACGCCTCGTCCGGCACCGGCTCACATCCTTCAACGCCCTGCTACCGGAAACCTCCGGCCGATCGGCGTTGTTCCCGTAAGCCTGGATGCTCATTGTCCGTAACGCACAACGTTACCTGGTCGGTTCCCGGACCGCCGTCGTGGCCGCTAGGCTGCGGCCGGACGCACTATGCAGCCCGGCCGGGCCCGAGGCCTGCGCGGTATTGCCGCGAGCAGGGTCGGCGCGGTGGCCAACGGGGAGGTAGCCATTTCCATCACGGCAGGCACTCTCGCCTACATCGACGACTTCCTGCCCGAGGACGATGCGCTCATCGGCGCGCGCCGGAACGCGGCTGAAATTGGCGGAGCGGCCCCAGTGACGCCGCTCACGGGCGCCTCGCTGCGCTTCATTACCGCGGCTATCGGCGCCCGGTCGGTGGTGGAGATCGGCACCGGCTGTGGTACCTCTGGGATCTACCTGCTGCGGGGCATGCGCCCTGGCTCCGTACTGACCACTGTCGACGTCGAGCCCGAGCACCAGCGGCTGGCCCGAGCCGCCTACATCTCGGCCGGATTCCCGACAAGCAGGTACCGGCTCATCGGCGGCCTAGCCCTCGAAGTGCTGCCTAGGCTGGCCGACGCCGCCTACGACATGGTGTTCTGCGATGCCGACCGGCAGGAGTTCGCTGCTTACCTGGACGGCGCGCTGCGGCTGCTCAGACCGGGCGGCATCGTGGTCTTCAACGCAGTCCTGCCCGGGAGCACGGCCAACGAGCGGATGCCGAGCGACGCCGAGGCAGCTGCGGCGGCGGAGTTGCGCGAGCAGGTCCGCGCCAACGAGCAACTCGTACCGCTGCTGCTTCCCATCGGGAACGGACTACTTGCAGCAGCTAAGCAGGCCGGAAGCTAACTAGCCGGCTAGGCCAACCGTGTCCAGGCGCTGCAGGGTTGCGCCCGGACAGCAGCTGACTGGCTCAGCCGACGGCGGTCTTGAGCGCCTCGCCCAGCGATCGGGCCTCGTCCGGGGTGAGCTCTACCACTAGCCGCCCACCGCCTTCGAGGGGCACGCGCATCACGATGCCGCGACCCTCCTTGGTGACCTCGAGCGGACCGTCACCCGTCCGCGGCTTCATCGCCGCCATCCTGCTCCCCTTCCCTGCCCTGGGGCCGCACCGAACCGCAACCGCCGGAACTGACCCGGCGGACGGCGCCTGGCGGTACTCCAGCCAGTCACATGCATCTAGATCAGTCCCTCTATTATCCAGTGTTCGGCCGCCCGATGGTAACGATCAGCGTTCCCGCCCTTTCTAGTCCGATACTGGGAGAGAACAGGACACCCGGCGCGTACCTGCGCCGGGCAGCCCGCCGGGCATTCTGCCCGGTTCGCAAGCTGACCACCCGCATGCTCCCGCCCGACCCCCAGTTGCCGCCGGGCAGGCCCCTCGGGCATGCTCAGTGCGACGCCAGCGTGCCCGCCGGAGGCTGGCAGCCGGGCGCAGGAGGGAAGGAAGTCACGTGGCCGATAGCGTGCTTTACCAGGTCGACGGCAAGGTCGCGACGATCACGATCAACCGGCCGGACGCCCGGAACGCCCTGACGGCGGAGACCAAGGTTGCCCTGCTCGATGCCGTGCGGGTGGCTAGCAGTGACGACGCGGTCCGCGCTGTGGTGCTGACCGGCGCCGGGTCGGCATTCTGCTCGGGCCAGGACCTGCGCGAGCACGCTGAGCTGCTGGCCGCGGGGGCGGCACCCTTGGACACTGTCCGCCGCCACTACAACCCGATCATCGAGACGATCACCGGGATGCCCAAGCCGGTCGTGGCCGCGCTCCCCGGGGTTGCCGCGGGCGCCGGCGCGTCGCTGGCCTTCGCCTGCGATTTCCGCATCGCGGCGGCACGCGCGAGCTTTCTCCTGGCCTTCGCCAGGGTCGGGCTCGGCGCGGACTCCGGGGCGTCGTGGACCCTGCCGCGGCTGGTCGGCATGGCCAAGGCGGCCGAGCTGCTCATGCTGGCCGAGCCGGTCGGCTCAGCCGCGGCACTAGGACTCGGGCTCCTCACCTCGGTCGTACCCGACGACGAGCTTCCCGCAGCTGCCGCCCAGTTCGCCGCCCGGCTGGCCGACGGACCCACGCTGGCGTATGCCGCGATCAAGGAGAGCTTGCTGTATGCCGAGAGTCACAGTCTGAGCGAGTCGCTGGAGAAGGAAGCCGAGCTGCAAGTGCGGCTCGGCGGCAGCTCTGATCACCAGGCGGCGACGCAGGCCTTCGTGAGCAAGCAAGTACCGGTCTACCAGGGCCGCTAGACAGCGAACGTCTCGCGTAGCGCGATCTCCTCGTGTGCAGACACGATCTGCTCAGCGACCTCGACCAGATCGCCGAGGTCCGTCTGCCGGTACCGGCCCGCCGGGGTGCGCCAGGAGACAGTGCTGCCGTGCCGCCAGACCGTCAGGTGCTGGCTGATGGACAGCACGGAGATGCCGTCGCGGTCCGCTCTGACGATGCTGCCGGACAGGCCGCGATCACCCAGCATGGCCTCAAGCTCATTGATCAGCCAGTCCGGGCTGTATCGAGACCGGCCGACGTAGTCAGGTAGCGCGGCCGGGGGGATGCGCAGCGCGAACCACACTGCCTTGCCCTGCACGCGCCAGTTCCCGAGCCGGGATCGAGTGAGGTGACATCCCCACTGGCCAGCGGACAATCCGGCCACGACCTGCAGTCCGCGACCGCTGACCGAGTCCAGCGGCGCCTTATCCATGCCAGGAGCGGTTCCGACGCTCCAGGTCCGCTCGGTGTCAAAGACCTTGCACACGAGCTCCCGCGTCCGGCCGGTCCCACGCAAGTAGAGCCAGATCTCCGGGATTCCGGCCGCAACTCGCTGCCGGGCAGCGCTTCGCGCTGCGTTCCGCTGCGCATGCAAGGTGTTGGCGGCTAGCTCGCTCGCCATCGTGACGCCGTCATGCAGCAGGCCAGCGGGGATCGCCAGTGTTGACGCTGCCTCCCGGAAGAACCGGCGGGCGGCAGCCGCGCACGTGGTGTCGATCGGCAGGGGCCGGACGAAGCACCCGCCACCCCCGAGCCCGGTATCGGACAGCCTCTCGGCCTGGTCGGGCACCCACGCCACCGCTTCAGCAACCGGAGCTGCCAGCAGGCCGGCCCCAGGTCCTGGCCAGGGGACACTGTTCTGGCCGGAAACGCTGTGCTGGCCGGAAACGCTGTGCTGGCCGGAAACGCTGTGCTGGCCGGAGGTACTGTGCGGGCCGGAAACGCTGTGCGGGCCGGAAACGCTGTGCGGCCCGAGAACACTGTGCTGGCCGGAGGTACTGTGCGGGCCGACAACACCATGCTGGCCGGAAGCACCACGAGCAGAGCCACTGACTACGGGCGTGCCCAACACACTCCCGCCACTGTCGGCAGGCGTTGGCGGCCGCATGCTCCTGCGCCCTCCCGAGTAAGGCTTGCGTGAACCTCAGATTATGGGCATTGTGCGAAGTTTCGCAATGGGATTCGGTTAATGTCGCAGCAAATGGCTGGAGTGGCCGACGTGATCGCGCCCGGCCAGGTCGCGCCTGCCAGCTACTGGCGCTGCCATTCTTGCGCGCCCCGGCCGTATGTGCTAGGGCCCGAGGGCAATCGCGCAGGCCGGAAGCACATGCCGAGCCGCGTTGCCGCCCGCGCCAGCGGCGACCGTAGCCAGTCAAATGGCCAGCGGCCTTCCCACGTGACCGGATCGGCGCGTTCACCAGCCCCGACATACGTCGGTAATTGGCCCGTACGCAAATCCGGAATAATAACCGAGCTGGCCTTTCGGTCGAAGGCTCAGCGCCGCACAGCGGCTAAACACCAGTCAATTGCGCACCCAGTCGGAGTGCACTCGAGCGCACTCCTGCACCACCAGGACCGCCAACTACGACAAATGAGGACAGACAGCAGCTGCTCGAGCGCTAATGCTGGTCCAGGTCACGTGGCCGCAGCACCTGACCTGGGTAAGTCGCGGCTGATCTCCCGGCGCGAGGGAAATGGCCGGCATTTCGCTTACTGCGCTCTGTCAGCGACCTGAACTTCGGGCCGCTGCACCTGCGTCCCGGCATACGCAGTCAGCCAGGTGGTCGTTTACGACCCCGCACGCCTGCATTGTGGCGTAAGCGGTCACCGGCCCGGTGAACCGGAATCCGGCCCCCCGCAGGTCCTTGGCCAGCGCCTTGGACTCCGGGGTGACCGCTGGCACGTCGGCCAGCGTCCGCGGCGCTGACGTCTGCTCGGTCGCGTACTTCCAGACTCGATCGGCCAAGCCCTCAGGGAGGACGAGCGCGGCCCGCGCGTTTGCGATCGCGGCCTCGATCTTGGCCCGGTTGCGCACGATGCCCGCATCCGCCAGCAGCCGGCTGATGTCCACGGGGCCGAAGGCAGCGACCGTCTCGAGGTCAAAGCCGCCGAATGCGAGCCGGAAGTTCGCACGCTTACGCAAGATCGTCAGCCAGGACAGCCCCGACTGGAACGCCTCCAGGCATAGCCGCTCGAACATCGCGGTGTCATCGCGGACAGGGCGCCCCCACTCGTCGTCGTGGTAGCTCAGGTAGTCGGGAGGGCTGAGGCTCCACGGGCAGCGGAGCAGCCCGTCTGGACCTGGGGCCGGCAGCCCTGCCGTCATTCGTCCTCGCCGAGGCCGCGGCCGACCGGCTGAGGGGCGCAGAAGCCGCTACCAGCGTCCGGCTCAGCAGCGCGGCCACCCTGCCAGGTCACGTCGGCTGACGGCAGTTCCGCCTTGGCTGGCGACACTTCCGGGGCCGGCGACGACGGCTGGACTTCCGCGAGCCGCCTGCGCAGCCAGTCGATCTCGGCGTCCCGCTCGGCGATAGTCCGCGCGATCAGTGCAAGGGCGTGCTCGGTCGCCGCGGCGTGATATCCGAGCAGCGCACCGGGCGGTCGGTAGTCGGCGACGTCGGACCAGGACCGGAAGTCAGCGCGAGCGGGCAGGTCGGGCCGTTCCCTGGAGAGCTCACCGCCCTTGCCCATAGCCACCACGATGATGCCCCCGAGGATGACGGCGGCAACGAGGACGATGGCAACGAGCACACCGTAATCGTGCCACGGCCGGCGAGATGCTGGGGCATCACCGTCGGCGGCGACCTTTACGGCGTCTTGGTCGTGTCCGTCAGGCTCGGGTCGAGGCTGTGCGCATCAGTGATGATCCGCACGACCTCGACCGGGTCGTCGGCCACCGTGATCAGGTCCGGATCGGCGGCGGAGATCTTGCCGGCCGGCAGCATGGTCTCACTGATCCACGAGTTCAGGCCCTGCCAGTACTCGCTGCCCACTAGCACAATGGGGAACCGGGTAATCTTGCCCGTCTGCACCAGCGTGATCGCCTCGAAGAGCTCGTCCAGCGTGCCGAAGCCGCCGGGCAGCACGACAAAGGCCTGCGAGTACTTCACGAAGACCGTCTTGCGGACGAAGAAGTACCGGAACTCCAGGCCGATCTCGACGTAGTCGTTCAGGCCCTGCTCCATGGGCAGTTCGATGCCGAGGCCAACTGAGACGCCGCCCGCGCTGATCGCGCCCTTATTCGCCGCCTCCATGATGCCGGGGCCGCCCCCGGTAATAACGGCATAGCCCGCCTTGGCCAGGCCAGAACCGATCTGCTCGGCGCACTCGTACTCCCGGCTTCCCGGCACCGTGCGGGCCGACCCGAACACCGAGACCGCCTGTCCAAGCTCGGCCAGCAGGCCGAAGCCCTCGACGAACTCAGCCTGGATCCGCAGCACGCGCCACGGATCGGTGTGCACCCAGTCGCTAGCCCCGCGCCAGTCCAGCAGCCGCTGGTCGGTCGTCGTCTTGGGGATGGCCTTGCCCCGCAGCGTTGCCGGACCCTGACGACGCAGCCGACGGCGCGGCTCGGAGTGCACGCTCATGGGCCATAAGGTAGCCGTCGGGCTGACCTGATCAGGCCAGACACCCTGGCAGCCAGGTGGACCGCTGGCGACGGTTGCCGAAAGTCACGTTGATGACGGCGATGGCGATCCGCGAGTAGATAAGGCGTCCGGCACCGGTCGGCGACACCTCCGATGGCAGGGAACGGGGTCGGCCCCGTTCCCCGCCCTACGAACTGACGCCGTGATCACGGAGGATGTCGTTGAGGGCCGCCTTGTCGTGCGCGGTGCCCTCGTCAAGTCGCCGGAGGACCAGCACGCACGGCATGCCGAACTCGCCGCCCTCGAACGTGCGCTGCCGGGTGCCGCCGACGCAGACCGACCAGGCCGGCACCTCGCCGCGCGGTAGCTCGGCACCCGGTCTGCACATCGATGACGTGCGTCGACTTGGAGAGGATCGTGCCGGCGCCGAGCACCGCCCCCGTGCGGACCCTCGCGCCCTCCACGACCATGCAGCGGGAAAAAATGAACGCGTCATCCTCGATCACGACCGGCACCGCGTTCGGCGGCTCGAGCACGCCGCCGATGCCGACGCCGCCGGCTAGATGCACGTTCTTGCCGATCTGGGCGCAGGATCCGACGGTGGCCCAGGTGTCGACCATGGTGCCGGCGTCGACGTAGGCGCCGATGTTGACGAACGACGGCATCAGCACGGCTCCGGGCGCGACGTAGGCGCCCCACCGCACGATCGAGCCCGCGACCGCCCGGACACCATCAAGCTTTGTCGTGAGCGGCACGCGGTCGTGATAGCGGAAGTCCCCGACCTGCGACCGCACCATCGGCATCAGCCGGAAGGCCAGCAGGATCGCACGCTTGGCTCGCTCGTCCACGACGATCTCGCCCGAGTCGGGGTCGGGCCAGGCCACCCTGGCGGTGCCGGAGTCGATCATGTCGACCGCCGCGACGACGAGATCCCTAGCGCCGACGTCGGTCGGCGTCAGGCTGGTCCGACGCGCCCACAACTCGTCGATGTCGGCCGGCAAGGCAGCGGCGATGGCCCCCTGCGCGGAAGCAGCGGCTCCCCGCGGTGAGGCACCCCGCGCTGATTGGTGTGTCATGGCGTCGGAGCCTAATGCCAGCACCGACGGCTGCGCGCTTGCGGACCGGGTAGCTTCGTACCGTGCCGAGCAAGCGCAAGCCCGCCCGTCGGGACCGGCGGCCGGGGACGGCGGCCGGCCTCGTCATCGTCGTGGTCGCTGCGGTTATCGGCTACCTGGCGCTGAAGCCCTCGCATCCGGTCTCGCCGCGGCTGACGGCGTGCGCTGCGGGTCCTGGGGGCCAGGGAGTAGAACTTACGCCTAGCCAGGCCGCCATCGCCGCCACGATCGCCGGGGTGGCCAGCGGACGGCACCTGCCGCCGCGGGCAGTCGCGATCGCATATGCGACGGCGCTGCAGGAGTCCAAACTCCAGAACCTGCATTACGGCGACCGGGACTCGGTGGGCGTGTTCCAGCAGCGGCCGTCCGAAGGCTGGGGTACCACGAGCCAGATCGAGGACCCGGTGTACGCGACAGACCGGTTCTTCGAGGCGCTCACGTCGGTGCCCCGCTACCTGCGTATGCCGATCGACGTGGCGGCTCAGGCCGTCCAGCACAGCGCCGATGGCTCGGCCTACGGCCAGTACACGGACATGGCCAGCGAGCTCGCGACCGCGTTCACTGGCGCAGAGCCGCACGCGGTGTGGTGCACCTACGGGTCAGCTCCGGGCAAGGCCCGGCTGCCGGCCGCGGACCGGGCGCTGACCCACGCATTCGGGCCGCTGGCCCGGCACCAAAGCGGCGATCCGGCCGAGACCATCACCGCGCAGGACGCCCAGCAGGGCTGGGCGGTGACGGGCTGGCTGGTATCGAACGCGGCCGCCTATGGCATCACATTTGTCCAGTATCAGGGATATCAGTGGCTCGGCTTCCGCGGTTCCGGAGAGTGGACAGCGCAGACCGCCAAGACCGGCGCGCGGGCTGCCCCGGGTGCCGTGGTGTTCGGCTGATAGCCTGCGATTCCCCGAGGATCGGCTGCACGCGCGCGGATCCAGCCGGGAACGCGATACTGGTGGTAAGCCGCGATACTTGGGTCAGCCGCACCGCTGAGTGCACCAGGGCGCGGACGGAAGAGGAGAACGCGGAAGTGACCTATATCATCACGCAGCCTTGCGTCGATGTGATCGACAAGGCCTGCATCGAAGAGTGCCCGGTCGACTGCATCTATGAGGGCGAGCGGATGCTCTACATCCACCCGGATGAGTGCGTGGACTGCGGCGCCTGTGAGCCCGTCTGCCCGGTTGAGGCCATCTTCTACGAGGACGATGTGCCCGACCAGTGGAAGGACTACTACAAGGCCAACGTCGAGTTCTTCGCTGAGCTCGGCTCACCAGGCGGCGCCTCGAAGACCGGCAAGATCCCCACGGATCACCCGATCGTCGCGGCGCTCCCGCCGCAGGAGACTGAGCACTAGACCGGGCGGGCTTGTGACGGTCAGCGACCCCGCGCCAGTGTGGCCGGACGCTGTGCGCGGCATGGCCGGCCTAGCGCGGCGGCCAGCGACGCTCGCGGCCCGGCTGCCGGCCTTCCCGTGGGACTCGCTCGCCCCCGCTGCCGACCTGGCGCGAGGGCATCGGGGCGGGATCGTCGATCTATCCGTGGGCACGCCAGTCGACCCGGTCCCGGACGTGGTCCGGGCGGCGCTCCGGGCTGCCGACAACTCCCCTGGCTATCCGCTGACGGCCGGCACCCCGGCGCTGCGGGAGGCGGCCGCGGGGTGGCTGGCCCGACGGCACGGAGTGAGCATCGATCCGGCCGCCGTCCTTCCCGTCATCGGCACCAAGGAGTTCATCGCCGCGCTGCCGACGCTGCTCGGCTGCGGGCCTGGCGACGTCGTCGTGCATCCCGCCCTGGCGTACCCGACCTACGACGTCGGTGCCCGGCTGGCGGGGGCCAGGCCGGTCGCGGCCGACGGGCTCGTCACGCTAGGCCCCGAGCCCGTCCGGCTGGCCTGGCTGAATTCGCCGTCAAACCCGACCGGCCAGGTACTGCCCGCCGAGCACCTGCGGAAGGTCGTGAGCTGGGCCCGCGAGCGTGGCACGATCGTCGCCTCGGATGAGTGCTATCTCGAGCTCGGCTGGGATGCCACGCCGCTGTCCGTGCTCCACCCGGACGCCTGCGGTGGCACACACGAGGGCCTGCTCGCCGTGCATTCTCTTTCGAAGCGATCAAACCTGGCCGGGTACCGAGCCGGGTTCGTCACCGGCGACGCGGCACTTGTTGCTGACCTGCTTGAGGTCCGCAAGCACGCCGGGCTGATCATGCCAGCCCCCGTCCAGGCCGCCTTGGCCGCGGCCCTCGGCGACGATGCGCACGCTGCCGAGCAACGGGCTAGGTATGCGGGCAGGCGAGACCGCCTGCGCCCGGCCCTGGCGGCGGCGGGCTGGGCTGTCGATCAGTCAGCCGCCGGGCTGTACCTGTGGGCGGCGCACCCCGATCTGGACTGCTGGGGTTCGGTACAGCGGCTTGCCGAGGCCGGCATCCTGGTGGCGCCCGGCGAGATCTACGGCCCGGGCGGCAACCGGCACGTCCGGGTGGCCCTGACCGCTACCGACGAGCGTATTGACGCGGCGGTCACCCGACTGGCCAAACTCGCCTAACCTGGCGTAACTGGAATTCATCGGGTAAATAACAATCTTGGCATACCGAACCGCTGACCACGGCGCGTGTGCCTGGCTGATGCAGCGAGCCGACTCGGTTCCGCTCCTAGTGCCGCGGTCGGAGGTGCAGTAGCAGATGCCCGAGTCAGAATCGTTCGACGCGTTCTATGCGCGAACCGTGTGGAACGTCACCAGCCAGATGCACGCGCTGGCGGCCGAGGACGGCCTGGCCGATCATGCCATCCGGGAGGCATACGCCAGGGCCTACCAGCAGTGGTACGAAGTGTCGGGATCTGGCGACTCTGAGGGTTGGGTGCTGGACGTCGCCAAGGTCGCCTATGAACGGCGTCGGGCTGAAGCGGGCGGCCTGCCCGCCAGCGTCGCCCGCGCGCCCGGACACGACCCGCTGTCCTTGCCAGGGATGTTCCGGCCGGCGCGGCCGGTCGCGCCGGCGACGTCCGATCCAGAATCAACGATGGCCCCGCGCCCCGCTGGCACGGCCGGTTCCGGCACGGGCGGCGCGGTCGCTGGCCGGCACGGCGCTGCCGGCGCGGTCGCCGCCGGGCCGCCAGCGGATACCCCCGCAGTGGGCCGCCCGATGCAGGCAGACGTCCCACCCGGCAGCCTTTTCGGCAGCCCGGCACCTGGCGGTGGCGTCTCCAGCCTGACAGCTGACTGGCCTGTGCCGCCGGGCGTCTCGCCGACCGCGCAGATCACAGATAATGCAGCTGCTCCGGCGACGCCGGGCCGATCGCGGGCTCGACCATCCGCTCGTGTGCTGGCCTCAGTCCTGCCGCCCGCGCTCGCCTCGCGGCGGAACATCATCGCTGCGGCGGCCGCCGCAGCCATCCTGCTGGCAGGCGTGATCGTGTACGCCACCGGCGGCCACAGCCCAGGCCACGGAGCTACCCCAGGTGTGTCGGCAAGCGCAGTCGCCAAACCGACCGTGCATATGCTTCCGGCTGGCCGGACCGGTGGTCGCGCGATGATCCCGTGGTCGCTCGTCGGAGCGGGCTGGGCGCTCGCTGAGGTCTCCACGGCCCAGCCCGACGCCGACGGGGCAGCCGCCGGGGGTGGCCGGTACGTCTTCTACCTGGTCGACTCGCAGGGCGGTAGATACCGCATCCTCACGACATCCGGCGGCACAGCGCCCGATCTACTCGCGTGGTCGGGCGACGCGAGGACGGCGCTGTACGCGCTCGGCGGCGCCCAGGGCGCCAGTGGTGCGTCCGGCTATGGCCTCCTCACGCTCTCCTCTGGCCAGCTGACCACGCTGACGCCGCCCGCCGGCGTGACCTTGCTGGGATTCACTCGGCCGGATGGCCTCAACCTCCTCGGAGTGCGTCAGAAGGAGGGCAGGGACCTGCTGGAGCGGTACAGCCTGGCTGGCGCGCATGAGGCCACGATCGGATCGGTGCCGCGGCCGGCGGGCGCGACCGACGTGTTGCAAGGCAACGCGCTCAGCTCGCCGGATGGCACCACCGCGGTCTGGGGGATCAGCGGCCGTGAGATGCAGCTGGTGAGCAATATCGGCGGACTGATCCGCAGGCTGACGGTGCCTGGCACCGGCAATGTGCCGTCGTGTACGCCGATCAGCTGGTGGAGCTCGCAGACAGTGCTGACGTACTGCAATGCCGCCGGCACGCCCGGCGCTGGGCGCCTCTGGCTCGTGCCCGTGGGCGGCGGTGCGGCGACGCCGCTGACCGGCATCGCCGGTTCACCCAGTGGCATTGGTGACCTCACCGGCGCCTGGCAGGCCGGCGGCGCCGTCTACGTCACGGCGACGACGGCTGCGCAGTGCAAAGCGGCCGCGAGCGGACCCGGCGGTCAGCAGATCCTCCAGCTCGGCAGTAGTGGCGCCGAGACTGCCGTCAGCGTCCCCGGCAGCGCCAATTACCACGCCGCGGTCGTCGCTGGCGTTGGCCGGCGTCTGCTGATCCTCGCGCAGACCAGCTGCCCTGGTACCTCGTCGCTGATCTGGCTCAATCTGTCGACCCACGCCGCGCAGACGGTGCTGACCGCACCAGCGACCGAGGTCGGCGTCATCGACGCCGTGCCGTACGGCTCGGGTCCGGCTGCCACCACCAACGGCCTGAACTAACGCGCACCCGAGGCTGCGTCCCGCCGCACGCACGGCGGCACCGCTCGGACGTCGGCGTGAGCTGGCCGTAGGCTGGCAGGCGTGTTCAGGCTCTATGACACCCGGCTGCGCGCCGTCGTCGACATCCGGACCGTACGGCCGGGTCAGCTGCGGATGTACGCGTGCGGTCCGACTGTGTACAGGTTCGCCCACGTCGGCAACATGCGCACGTTCATGCTGCCGGACCTGATCCGGCGCAACGCCGAGCGTCAGCACCTATCCGTCGTCGTGTGCCAGAACATCACCGACGTGGGTCACCTCGCCGACGACGCCGAGGCCGACCCGGCTGGCGAGGACAAGGCTCTGCCGCAGGCCAGGGCCGAAGGTAAGACGGCGCTCGACATCGCCCGCTTCTACGCGGACGCGTACCGGACCGACTGCGCGGCCCTGAACATCCTGCCGCCGGACTACGCGCCGCGCGCCTCGGAGTCGATCGATCTGATGATCGACATGATCGCGAAGCTGATCGAGACCGGCCACGCTTACGTCGCTGCTAGCGGGTCTGTCTACTTTGACGCGCGCAGCCTGCCCGATTATGGCGCGCTGTCGGGCAACCGGCTGGATGAGCTCAAGCCGGGCCGTCGGTCCGCGGGCGACGTGGACGAGGAGAAGCGGTTCCACGCGGACTGGGCCCTGTGGAAGAGCGCGCCGCCCGAGCGAGAGCTGACCTGGGCGGCGCCGTGGGGGACTGGATTCCCTGGCTGGCACACCGAATGCTCGGCTCTGTCGATGAAGTTCCTCGGCGATGTGATCGACATCCACACCGGCGGTATCGACCTGCGCTTCCCCCACCACGAGGACGAGCGCGCCCAGTCCAACGCGCTCGCCGGGCACGAGGTCGTGCGGCACTGGGTGCACGGCGAGGACGTGCTCTTCGAGGGCCGCAAGATGGCCAAGTCAACCGGGAACGTCGTGGTGCTATCCGACCTGGCCGCTCGCGGACTGGACCCGCTCGCCGCCCGGCTGGCCTTCCTCGAGCACCGGCACCGCCAGCAGATGAACCTCACCTGGGCGACCCTGACCGCAGCCGACGGGACCCTGCGGTGGTGGCGTGAGCAGGTCGCTGACTGGGCCAACGAGCCGAGCAAGCCCATGTACGCGGAGTACTGGGGGCGGATCACCACGGCCCTGGACGACGATCTGGACACGCCGGCGGCCCTGCGGGCCTTGCGCGAACTGGCCAAGGACCCGCAGGTCCCGGCCGGCTCGAAGTTCGAGACATTCGCCAGCGCGGACCGAGTTCTCGGACTCGACCTGGTCAGCCTGGTCGGAAAGCCGCGAACGGTAGGGCCGCTGCCGCCCGGTGCCGAGGCCAGCCACGGTCGCTGACACGCCTCACGATCAAACCTGGACCGTAGGGCCCGACACACGCAGCCCGCTATGGGCTGATTTGCCATGTCCCGCTGGTCGCGACCACTGACGCAACAGATCGCCGCAGCTGCCGCCGATTACGCAACAGATCAGCGCTGATGCGCATGAGGCACCAGCGCATGGCGGGGCTCCATGCTCCTACGCTTGACGAAAGATCATCCGCCCAGATCATCCGCCGAATGAGGAGCGCTTGACCATGACGGAGACCGTGCGCCGCACCACCCACGCGAGGACCTACCTCATGTGCCCACCCGAGTATTTCGCGGTGGAATATGCGATCAATCCGTGGATGAATCCGGACAGACCGGTCGATGCAGCGCTCGCCATGCGGCAGTGGCAGCGCCTGGGCGAGATGTATACCAGCCTCGGTCACACCGTGCGCACGATCAAGCCTGAGCCGGGATTGCCGGATATGGTCTTCGCGGCCAACGGCGCGACGGTGCTCGACGGCAAGGTCCTCGGATCGAGGTTCAAGCATGCCGAACGGCAGCCCGAAGCGGCCGCCTACCTGAGGTGGTTTCGCGAGCAAGGCTACGGCGAGGTCCGCGAGTCAGCCATCCAGAACGAGGGCGAGGGCGACATCGTCTTCGCAGGCCGCGCCATCCTGGCGGGCCACGGCTTCCGCAGCGACGAGGCGGTCCGGCACGAGCTGACGGACCTCTTCGACCTGCCGGTGATCAGCCTGCGGCTGATCGACCCACGGTTCTACCACCTCGACACCGCACTGGTCGTGCTGGACCCGGAGACCGCCGCTTATTACCCCGCCGCGTTCGACGATGCAGCCAGGGCAGCGCTAGCGGCGCACTTTCCCGAGCTCATCGAGGTCAAGGACGAGGATGCCGAGGTGCTGGGTCTCAACGCCATCAGTGACGGCCGGAACGTCGTGCTTCCCGAGCAGGCGGTCGGCATGCGTGACCAGCTGGCCGCCGCGGGCTTCCGTCCCGTCGGGGTGGATTTGTCGGAGCTGCTCAAGGCAGGCGGCGGACCGAAGTGCTGCACCCTGGAACTGAGGTAACGGGCGGTATCACGGCGGGTCGAGAAAGTCGGCGAGCGCAGGAGGGCAAGTTATGGCAGGCACGGCAGGTCCGAAGGCGGTACAGCTGCGCGCACAATCGGCGGCGCACAGCGCGCATAACTACCACCCGCTGCCGGTGGTCATCGCCGAGGCGGAGGGCGCCTGGGTCACCGATGTCGACGGCACGCGGTACCTGGACATGCTGGCCGCCTACTCGGCCATCAACTTCGGCCACCGCCACCCGCGGCTGGTCGCTGCAGCGCAGCGTCAGCTGGAGCGCGTCACGCTCGTAAGCCGGGCGTTCGAGCACGATCAGTTTGGCCCGTTCTGCGCTGAGCTCGCCGCGCTAGCTGGCATGGACATGGTCCTGCCGATGAACACCGGAGCCGAGGCGGTCGAAACCGCGATCAAGACCGCACGCAAGTGGGGTTACGAGATTAAAGGCGTGCCCGCCGACGAGGCTGTCATCGTCGTGTTCGACGGCAACTTCCACGGCCGGACCACAACCATCGTGAGCTTTTCTACCGACCCGGACGCCAGAGATGGCTACGGGCCATACACGCCCGGCTTCCGGATCGTGCCTTACGGCGACGTGGCTGCGCTCGCGGCCGCTATGGACGAACACGTCGTGGCCGTGCTGGTGGAGCCGATCCAGGGCGAGGCCGGGGTGCTGGTGCCGCCGGCTGGCTTCCTGGCCAGCGTCCGCGAGCTCTGTACGGCCCGCGGGGCGCTCTTCATCGCCGACGAGATCCAGTCCGGCCTGGGCCGGACCGGCGCGACATTCGCCTGCGAGCACGAGGATGTCGTGCCCGACATGTACATCCTCGGCAAGGCACTTGGCGGCGGCATCGTGCCGGTCTCCGCAGTCGTATCGTCGAGCGACGTACTGGGGGTGTTCAAGCCCGGTCAGCACGGCTCAACCTTCGGCGGCAACCCGCTGGCGTGCGCCGTTGCCCGTGAGGTCATCGCCATGCTCTCGACTGGCGAGTACCAGGAGCGCTCAGCGAAGCTCGGCGCGCACATGCACGACCGGCTCAACGCCCTGCCAGAGAGCAAGGTCAGGGACGTCCGCGGGCGCGGACTGTGGGCGGGCGTGGAGTTCACAGACCTGCCCGGCCGCCAGGCTTGCGAACTGCTGGCCGAGCGCGGGGTGCTGGCCAAGGACACGCACGGGTCGACGATCAGGCTCGCACCGCCGCTAGTCATCAGCGAGAAAGACCTGGACTGGGCTATCGACCAAGTGGAGGCGCTGGTCCGCTAGTCGCGGTTCACCGGGAGCGGCGACCAGCCTGCGGAGGTCCGATGCCCATCCGCATCGTCTTGGAGACGCACTCGACGACCGAGGACAACGAGAACGGCGTTGCCACCGGCTGGCTGCCCGGCCAGCTGTCCCGGATCGGGCGCGAGCAAGCCGCCGAGCTGGGCAGACGACGCGCGCACGACGACATCGCCGTTGTCTTCTGCTCGGATCTGGCCAGGGCCACGCAGACCGCGGCCATCGCGTTCGCCGGGACTAGCATTCCTGTCTTGCTGGACTGGCGGCTGCGCGAGTGCGACTACGGCGAGCTCAACGGCTCACCGGCAGCCGACCTGCACGTGCACCGGCCTGAGCACGTCGACCAGCCCTATCCCGGTGGCGAGAGCTGGCGGCAGGCAGTCGCGCGGGTACGCAGTTTCGTGACCGACTTGCCGCGCCGCTGGTCCGATCAGCGGGTGCTCGTGATCGGCCATGTCGCGACTCGATGGGGCCTGGATCATGTGCTGACAGGCGAGCGGCTCGAGGACCTCGTGCGGCGCGACTTCGCTTGGCAGCAAGGCTGGGAGTACACGGCGGACTGACGTGCTTCAGGCGGACGAGGTCGCGCTGAACTGGCCGGCGACCGCAGTCCGCGGCAGCACTGACGGACTGCGGCCGCACCGCTAGCAGCCGGAGGCGCCGCACAACTGCGAGTCGCGGTCATCCGGACGAGACAACTGAGCAGTCGCGGACGGGGCCGCCCGGGAGCCAAGCCGCTCCGCCGAGGCGGGATAGGTCGGCTGCGATCCAGCTGAGCTGGACCGAGCTGACGCCGAACCACCCCGGCCGGCAGCGGCGGGGCGGCCGGACATCTGCGTGCTCCACGGCGCCGGCGCCTGCCGACGTGGCGAAGCACGACGGCTGGAGCGCGCCGCGCGCGCCAGCCTTTGCGTGGCCGCCGCAGCGCGCATGTCCGCGGCCCGCTGCTCGGCGATCAGCATGCTGAGATAGGGATGCACTGAGGGCCTCCTCGAGTTCGGACCCCTGGTGAGGTCCATAGCATCGAGGTTCGCCGTAAGGCGCGCGGATCCGAATCGGCAGCGTTCCCTATTTCCCGCCAACCGGACGCCTTAGACGGTCCAGTCAGCTCCCAGAGCCCCGGCCGGAGTTGCGCCGCCTGGGCCTGGACCAGCGGGCGAACGCGTAGACAGCGCCGCCCACCGCCGACAGCGCTCCTCCGAACAGGAACCATTCACCAGCCACCGTTGCGGTCACGAGGACGCTGCCGCCTGCTGGTGCGGTGCTGAGCACGAGGGTGACGATCAGCCAGCCAGCCGCCGGGAGCACACCACCAAGGCCGGTGCGCATTCCCCAGGAGCCGAGCACGCAGGTGGCGAGGATCGCCACATCGAAGCAGATCGCCGCCAGCGGGCCAGGTCCGCGGCTGTACTGGAACGTGCCGAGCAGGGCCTGGACGGCGCCTAGCACGAACAGCGCCACGTAGGCAGCGACGGTGACGGCACGTCCATCGGTGTCCCCGGGCCGCCGGCCACCGGCGGGCAGCTGTCCATCCGCGGGCATGCTGTGCTGGCTGTTCACACGGGAAGGCTAGTCAACCCTGGGCGGCGCTGCTGCCATCGGCGCCAGCCGGGGACGCCAGCCCTGGTGCTGGCGCGCGCTGCGACATCGTGGCGCATGACCAGCCAAGCTAGCTGAGCCCGGCGAACAAGTCCGGCTCGAAGCCGTCAGGCTCATCGAAGCGCCGCGGGCCCGCGAGCAGCGTGTAGTACTCGGTGCCGAGCGCTCGCTGACCGACCATGTCGGACAGCGCAAAGAACGGACTGTCGACAGCGATCTGCGTGGCGTGCGCGCGCATGGCGGCCAGCTTGGCGTCCAGGTAGTCACGGGCGTCGATTCGAGTCGTGACCTTGTCGTCGTCGGTCCCGAACGGCAGCTCCGCCACGGACTCGACCCTGGTGAAGTCGGTGCCGCCGAGCGTAGCGCCGCCGGACTCGCCGACCGCACTCTCGTTGCGGACGGCCATCGCCTCCGCCAGCACCGACTTCGGAACCGCTGTCGCGTAGAACTTGCTGACCAGACCGTCGGCGAGCTCGAAAGCGCGCCAGCCAACTCGATGCGCCTGGATGTGGTCGGGATGGCCGTAGAAGCCGTTGGCGTCGTAGGTCACCAGGACCTGCGGCTTGACGTCGGTGATGACAGCCAGCAACGCACGCGCCGCCTCGTCGACGTCGGCCTGCCAGAAGCAGCCAGGCCAGTGGTTGGACGGGGTCCCCATCATCCCCGAGTCGCGCCACCGGCCAGCGCCGCCGAGGAAACGGTGGTCGGTCACGCCGAGCGCCGCGCAGGCCGCGGCCAGCTCACCGATGCGGTGCTGGCCAAGACCGCCGCCGCAGTCCCAGGCCAGCTGCGCTAGCTCCGGCGGAATCACCTCGCCCAGCTCGCCGAGCGTGCAGGTCACGAGCGTCACCTGGGCGCCTTCGGCCGCGTACTTGGCCATGGTCGCGCCGGTGCCGATCGACTCGTCGTCCGGATGCGCGTGCACCAGCAGCATGCGTCTGACATCCGGTTTATTCATATCCGCGAGCCTACCGACCACTGCTCGCCGGCTGCCTGGCAGGATCTAGTGCGTGACAGATTCCTTCCCTCGCCAGGCAGCCCGGACGATGGGCTTCACGCTGGGGGCTCCGCGCTCCTTCCGGCTCTCACCCGACGGTGAGACTGTCATTTTCCTGCGGTCCCGCGGCGGGACCGACCCCGTGACCTGCTTGTGGGCGCTTGACGTCGCCACCGGCGACGAGCGGCTGATCGCCGACCCGGCGGATCTCGGCAAGGCAGGCGCCGAGGATGACCCGGTAGAAAAGGCCCGCCGGGAGCGAGTGCGGGAGCGGGCGGGCGGCATCGTCGCGTTCGCCACCGACGCCGCCTGCACGGTCGCGGCGTTCGCCGTCGGTGGCGCGGTCTACCTGGCCGATCTCCGGCAAGGCGGCGCGCCCGTGGACAGTGCGGTCGGCGGCAGCACGGCCGTGGACAGTGCGGTCGGCGGCAGCGGGGTGCGTGAGCTGCCCACCATGAGGCCGGCCGCAGATCCGCGCCCGGACCCGACCGGGACGCACGTCGCCTATGTCAGCGACGGCGTGCTCCGGGTCCACGAGATCGCCACCGGCACGGACCGGGCGCTCGCCGATCCCAACGGCGCCGACGGAATCAGTTTCGGGCTCGCCGAGTTCATCGCGGCCGAGGAAATGGACCGCAACCGCGGCTACTGGTGGGCACCGGACGGCTCGGCGATTCTCACCGCGCGCGTTGACGAGACTCCAGTGCAGTTCTGGCATATCGCAGACCCGGCGAACCCGGCCGCGGAGCCCAGATCCGTCCGCTATCCGTCTGCAGGCACGCCGAATGCCGTCGTCTCGGTCTTCGTTGCCACCCTGGCAGGCCACCTGACCGAGGTCAGCTGGGACGCGGCGGCGCTGCCGTACCTAGTGACGGCGAGCTGGGAGGCCAGCATCGGCCATCCGCTGCTGGTGGTGGCTAGTCGCGATCAGCGGGACATGCGCATCCTTGCGGTCGACCCGGCCACCGGGGCGACCAGCCTGGTGCGGGCCGATACTGACCCCTCATGGGTCGACATCGTGACTGGTGTGCCGGCCGGCCTGCCCGACGGCCGCGTGGTCTGGACTGCTGACATCGGCGGTGCCAAGCGCCTCGTGGCGGGCTCCGAGGCCGAGCACGCGGCTGGCACGGCGGCCGTGCTCACTCCCGACTCGATGAATGTCCGGGAGGTGATTGGCACCGATGGCGACGCGATCCTGTTCACCGCCTCTGCCGAGGACCCGGCGTCGATCGCCGTCTGGACCGCCGGCCCCGCGGCCGTCGAGCGGCTGAGCCCGGCGCACGGCGTGCACTCCGCCCAGCAGGCGGCCGGCACGCTGCTGCTGGTCAGCCGGACGATGGCCGACTCCGCCGCTTCGGTCCGGGTACTGCGGCCGGGCTCAGCAGGCGAACCGCGCGCGGAGGTCGCCCGGATCGGCTCCCTCGCGGAGACGCCAGACCTGCCCGCGCCCCAGCCGCTGCTTACCTGGTCGGCTGGACCGGGCCGGATCAGGACCGCGATCATCCTGCCGTCCTGGCACACGCCGGGCTCGGGCAAGCTGCCAGTGTTGTGCGACCCGTACGGCGGACCGCACGGCCAGCGGGTGATGGCCTCAGGCGGGGCGCACCTCAGCTCACAGTGGTTCGCGGAGCAAGGTTTCGCCGTCGTCGTGGCCGACGGGCGCGGAACTCCGGGCCGGGGTCCGGAGTGGGACCGCGCGGTAGCCGGGGACCTGGCCGGGCCCGTCCTCGGCGATCAGGTCGAGGCGCTGTACTCGGCCGCCGAGCAGTGCCCTGACCTGGACCTGACCAAGGTGGGCATCCGGGGCTGGTCATTCGGCGGCTACCTGGCAGCGCTGGCAGTGCTACGGCGGCCAGATGTCTTTCACGCCGGGATCGCCGGGGCGCCGCCTACTGACTGGCGGCTCTATGACACCTGCTACACCGAGCGCTATCTGGGGCTGCCGGACGCCGATCCGGAGACCTACGCGCAAAGCTCCCTGCTCGCCGACGCGCCGAAGCTGTCCAGGCCGCTGTTGCTGATCCACGGCCTGGCGGACGACAACGTGGTGGTCGCGCATAGCCTCCGGCTCTCCGCGGCGCTCCTGGCCGCTGGCCGGCCGCATAGCGTCCTGCCCCTCTCCGGCGTGACTCACATGGCTTCGCAGGAAGACGTCGCGGAGAACCTGCTCCTGCTGCAAGTGGACTTCCTGCGCAGATCCCTGGGTATCCAGACCGCATGACACGACTACTGATCGGCGGTTACTCGGGCGACAAAGGACAGGGCGATGGCATCGCCGTGCTGGACGACGACAAGGTCACGACCGTCATCCCGGCCGACTCGCCGTCCTGGATAGCCAAACATCCCGACCTGCCGGTGCTCTACGCCGTCGCCGAGACTGACGACGGGCAGGTGCGCGCCTGGTCGCTCGCGGACGGCATGCCAGACCAGCCGCTCGGCTCCGGCTCCACCGGCGGCGCGGAGCCTGCCCACCTGGCCGTGGACGCCTCCGGCCGCTACCTGATCACCGCGAACTACAGCGGCGGCAGCATCAGCGTGCACCGGCTCGGCCAGGACGGCAGCATCGGCGAGCGCACCGATCTCGTCCGGCATGTGGCGCACGGGGATCACCCGCGCCAGGAGCAGGCGCATCCCCACATGGTGCGACCCATGGCCGACTACGTGCTCGTGACTGACCTTGGCGGCGACGCGATCTACCGCTACCGGCTCTCGGCAGACGGCAAGCTGACGCTCGAGGGCATCATCTCGGCCCCGGCCGGCTCAGGCCCGCGGCACGTGCTGCCCGTCGGCGACGGGTATTACCTCACCGCTGAGCTGAGCGGGGAGCTGCTCGGATACGACGCCGACGGCCAGCTGCTTGGCACCGTGCCTGCCAGCACGACAGCCGGCCATAACCAGCCATCTGAGCTGGTCAGCGACGGCCGCTACCTGTACGTCGCCAACCGCGGCCCGGACACGGTCTCGGTGTTTGCGCTGGCTGGCGGTCGGCCCCGGTACGTCACCGAGGTCGCGGCCGGCGTCTGGCCGCGGCACATCGCACTCGACGGCGATCGGCTTTACGTCGCCAACGAGCGCTCGGACACGGTCATGGTGATGCAGATCGACCCGGAGACCGGCATCCCGGCCCTGGTGCAGACCATCGAGGTGCCAAGCCCCACCGTCGTCCTGCCATGACGGCCGGCCGGGCCAGGGCCCGCGACCTTGGCCTGGCTCCTGGCGGGCTGCCGACTGGACCGGCGAACGCCCTCACCGACGTCCCCGGCATCCGGGTTGGGCACGTGACCCTCATCGAGGGCAGCGACATCAGGACCGGGGTCACCGCCGTCGTGCCCGACACCCTCACCGGCAGCGATCCGGCCCGCCGGCGCACCCTCCCGGCCGGGCTGGCGGTCTTCAACGGCTTCGGCAAGATGGTCGGCACCACTCAGGTCACCGAGCTCGGGACCATCGAGACTCCGGTACTGCTGACCAGCACCCTGTCGGTCTTCAAGGTCGCCGACGCCCTGCTGTCCTACTTGCACAAAATGCCCGGCTACGCCGACATGGTCACGCTGAACCCGGTCGTCGCCGAGACCAATGACGGATACCTGTCCGACATCTGGGCCAGGCCGATCACCGAGGACCACGTCCGGGCGGCGCTCGACGGAGCGGCGGCTGGGCCGGTGGCCGAGGGCTGCGTCGGCGCCGGAACCGGGACCGGCGCGCTCGGCTACAAGGCGGGGATCGGCACGTCGTCTAGAGTGTGCGACCTGACCACCGGACCGGTCACGCTCGGCGTGCTCGTGCAGGCCAACTTCGGCGGCGAGCTGACGGTGCTCGGCGTGCCCTGCCCGCCCCCGGCCACGACGGTGGCCCCGGGTGAGCAAGACCCCGGCCAGCACACGGGCAACTCCTGCGTGATCGTGCTCGCCACCGACGCGCCGCTCGATAGCCGTCAGCTGACCCGGCTGGCTGGCCGGGCGTTCGGCGGCATGGCGCGGGCAGGCTCAGATTTCTCTGGCCGCAGCGGCGATTACGCGCTCGCGATCAGCACGGCTGACCAGCAGGGGGCTGAGCAGCAAAAGGCGGCGAACGACGACGGCCTCGTTCCCGACAAAGATCTTGACCTGCTCTTCCTGGCCGCGATCGAGGCGACCGAGGAAGCCATCCTCAACTCCCTCTTCATGGCGGTGACCACCACTGGCGTGGGCGGCCGGACCCGGCAGGCCGTGCCGCTGGGCTACGTCGCCGCGCGCGTCAGCGGCAGATCAGCACCCCGCTTCGAGTCCTGACCCGGAACATGCCGTCCGGTCCGAACCGCACCCGCTTGGTCACGGCCGCGGCGAACGCCTCCGGGTCGGGCAGCGATTGCGCGGTCCAGGTGCTCGCCACGTAGTCGATCACCGGCTGCAGGCCAGGAATCAGCAGCTCACCGGCGAAGTCATGCCGGTGCACTTTCGAGAACAGGCCGGCCAGCAGTTCGGCCCCGCGGTCGACCGTCATCACCTGGTACTGCGCCCAGGTGGCACCGGCCTCGCGGCCGAAGCTGACGGTGACCGCCTCGACGAGCTCACGCAGCTCCTGCAGGTGATCCGGAGCGTTGAGCACCACGAGCAGCTGGCCGCCGGTGCGCGTGATCCGGCGGAACTCGCGGGCCGCGGCCGCGCGGTCCGGTACGTGGTAGAGCATGTGTGCGGCCAGCGTGACGTCGGCCACGTCATCGGCGAGCGGCAGGCCGGCCGCGTCCCCGACCACCAGCCCAGCGCCAGGCGCCCCGGTGCGGGCGACGGCGAGCATGCCGCTGGACAGGTCGGCGCCGAGCACCCGGCCAGCGTGCCGGCGGCGGCTCAGCTCAGCCAGGTAGATGCCGTTCCCGCAGCCGATCTCAGCCACCGTCTCGGTACCGGCCAGGCTGGCGAGATCGAGCACGGCCGCCGGAAGATCGATCTTCGGCACCTGGTAGGCGTACACGGACTGGCGGGCCGCCAGATTGGCGTCAGTCCGATACTGGACGTCGGTCAGGTAGGTCCGGTCAGTCAGCAGCTGAGCGTCGTCGTTGGGCACGACCATTAAGGTAACGGGGTTTGCCCAGGTTCGCGCCGTTAGCGAGGCCGCCGCCGCCCGCATGAGGTGTAGCGAGTCTCACACGCGCCGAAGTCCCGCCTGAGGCGTGCGAGTGGTATTCAGTGGACTAGGGTTTGCACGCGACGCGAGCCCGCTGCGATCCGGCTCGCCACCCTTTTACGGGTGGCGCCCGGGTGCCACCTGGCGGACCCGGAGCGATCCCAGTGAGTTCCAGGGCGGAGACGTCGACGAATGACGCAAATATCCGATGCGCCGGCCAAGACAAGGGCGCAGATCAGCCAGAAGACGCTGCGTACCGACCGGTGGTGGCGGCAACCCGCCATTAACGCAGCTGCCCTCGGCGCGGTCGTGGTCTACCTGACCTGGGCGTCCCTGGTCAACGAGAATTACTTCTGGAAGCCATATGTCTCGCCGCTGTACTCACCCTGCCTGGCGAATAACTGCCCGGCCGGATCGGGGTTCGCCTGGATTCCGTGGGTGAGCTGGCTAACCCCGGCAATCTTGATCATCTGGGGTCCGATGGGCTTCCGGTTCACTTGCTACTACTACCGCAAGGCGTACTACCGCGCCTTCTGGCGGGCTCCAGCCTCCTGCGCGGTGCGTGAGCCGCACGCCAAGTACACCGGTGAGACCAGATTCCCGCTGATCCTGCAGAACGTGCACCGGTACTTCTTCTACGTCGCCCTGATCTTCAACCTGATCCTGACCTGGGACGCAGTGCTCGCCTTCCGCAACCACAGCGGGCAATGGGGGCACATGGGCCTAGGTACGCTGGTACTAATCGTGAACGCTGCCCTGCTGTGGCTGTACTCGCTGTCGTGTCACGCGTGCCGGCACGTGACCGGCGGTCGGCTGAAGCACTTCTCCAAGCACCCCGTCCGGTACTGGATGTGGACCCAGGTCTCCAAGCTCAACACCAAGCACATGCAGCTCGCCTGGGTGTCGCTGTTCTGGGTGCTAGGCACCGACTTGTACATCCGACTGGTCGCCGGCGGCGTGTTCGCAGATCCACGGTTTTTCTGAGCCTTCAGGCAAGAGGTCTTTGACATGACAGACATCGAGCGGATCCCCTACGACGTCGTAGTGATCGGCGCCGGCGGCTCTGGACTGCGCGCCGCCATCGAGGCCCGGCTGGCGGGCAAGCGGACCGCGATCATCTCCAAGTCCCTGTTCGGCAAGGCGCACACCGTCATGGCCGAGGGCGGCTGCGCCGCGGCCATGGGAAACGTCAACCCGCGCGATAACTGGATGGTGCACTTCCGCGACACCATGCGCGGCGGCAAGTTCCTCAACAACCCGCGGATGGCCGAGCTGCACGCCAAGGAGGCACCGGACCGGGTCTATGAGCTCGAGGCCTGGGGCGCGGTCTTCGACCGCACCAAGGACGGCAAGATCAGCCAGCGGAACTTCGGCGGACACGAGTACCCGCGGCTCGCCCACGTCGGCGACCGTACCGGCCTGGAGATGATCCGTACCCTCCAGCAGAAGGTCGTCGCGCTCCAGCAGGAAGACGCCGTCTCGCGCGGCGACCCCGAGGCGATGATCAAGGTGTACGCCGAGACGACGGTCACGCGCCTGATCAAGGACGGCGAGGGCCGGATCGCGGGCGCGTTCGGCTACATCCGGGAGAGCGGCCAGTTCGTCGTGTTCGAGGCGCCGACGGTGATCCTGGCGACCGGCGGAATCGGCAAGACGTTTAAGGTCAGCTCGAACTCCTGGGAGTACACCGGTGACGGGCACGCGCTCGCGCTGCTGGCCGGGGCCAAGCTGCTCAACATGGAGTTCGTCCAGTTCCACCCGACCCATATGGTCTGGCCGATCTCGGTGCGCGGCCTGCTGGTCACCGAGTCCGTCCGCGGCGACGGCGGCGTGCTGCGCAACTCCGAGGGCAAGCGGTACATGTTCAACTACGTGCCGGACGTGTTCCGCGCGCAGTACGCCGAGACCGAGGAAGAGGCCGACCGCTGGTACGCCGACCCGGACCACAACCGGCGGCCGCCTGAGCTGCTGCCGCGCGACGAGGTCGCTCGGGCCAACAACGCCGAGGTCAAGGCGGGCCGTGGCTCCCCGCATGGCGGCGTGTTCCTGGACATCGCGTCCCGGCTCCCGGCTGACGAGATCCTGCGCCGGCTGCCGTCGATGTACCACCAGTTCAAGGAGCTGGCCGACGTCGACATCACCAAGGAGCCGATGGAGGTCGGGCCGGCCCAGCACTACGTGATGGGCGGTGTCGAGGTCGACCCGGATACCGGCGAGTCCTGCGTGCCGGGACTGTTCGCCGCGGGCGAGGTCTCCGGTGGCATGCACGGCTCGAACCGGCTCGGTGGCAACTCCCTGTCTGACCTGCTGGTCTTTGGCCGCCGGGCCGGGATGGGCGCCGCCGAGTACATCGGCAGGCTCGGACCGAAGCTGCCAGTCGCGGACGAGGCCGAGATCGAGGCGGCGCAGGCCGAGGCGCTGGCGCCGTTGGCGCGGACCGACGGTGAGAACCCGTACACGGTCCACGGCGAGGTCCAGGAGACCATGAGCAACCTGGTCGGCATCATCAGGACCGAGACGGAGATCAAGAAGGCGCTGTCCGAGCTGGAGGCGCTAGACGTCCGGGCCGACGCCGCGTCGGCTGAGGGCGGCAGCGCCTACAACCCCGGCTGGCACCTGGCGCTGGACCTGCGCAACATCATGCTGATCGCCAAGTGCGTCGCTACCGCGGCGCTGGAGCGCCAGGAGAGCCGCGGCGGCCATACCCGCGACGACTACCCGGGCATGCGGCCGGAGTGGCGCAAAGTCAACCTCGTCTGCTCGCTCGAGGGCGACGAGATCACCATTACCAGCCAGCCAACGCCGCGGATGCGCGACGACCTGATCGCCCTGTTCGACCCGGACGAGCTGAAGAAGTACATGACCGAGGAGGAAGTCGCCGCGCTGCCGCCGCTGGCCGCGGCCTCCCCAACCGGCGCGGTCGGCACCGCGGCTGCTACCGAGGAGACGCACTGATGGCTTACAAGGCAGCGCTGCGGGTCTGGCGCGGCGACCGCGGCCAGGGCGACCTCGCCGACTACACGGTAGAGGTCAACGAGGGCGAGGTCGTCCTCGATGTCCTGCATCGGCTGCAGGCCACGCAGGCCGGCGACCTGGCGATCCGCTGGAACTGCAAGGCAGGCAAGTGCGGCTCCTGCTCGATGGAGATCAACGGCCGACCGCGGCTGGCCTGCATGACCCGGATGTCCACGTTCACCGAGGAGGAGGTGCTCACGATCACGCCGCTGCGCACGTTCCCGGTGATCAGGGACCTCGTCACCGACGTCGCCTTCAACTACGAGAAGGCGCGGGAGATCCCGTCGTTCACGCCCGATCCGTCGGTTGGCTTGGGCGAGTTCCGGATGCAGCAGGTCGACGTGGAGCGCTCGCAGGAGTTCCGCAAGTGCATCGAGTGCTACCTGTGCCAGGACACCTGCCATGTGATCCGTGATCACGCCGAGAACGAGAACAGCTTCGCCGGGCCGCGGTTCCTCATGCGCATCGCCGAACTGGAGATGCACCCGGCTGACACCGCAGACCGGCGCGCCATCGCCCAGGATGACTTCGGGCTCGGCTATTGCAACATCACCAAGTGCTGCACCGAGGTCTGCCCCGAGAACATCAAGATCACCGACAACGCCCTGATCCCGCTCAAGGAGCGCGTTGTCGGCCGCAAGTACGATCCGCTCGTGTGGCTGGGCAGCAAGATATCCCGCCGTCCGCGCGGTGCCGACACCCCGGCGGTCCCCGGCAAGCAAGGCTAGCCGGAGGGCCGCCGGACCTGACGTCGACCGGCGCGGCCGTGGCGGGTTCTCGTGTGGCCCCGGCCAGTCTTGCGCGCGGTCCTGCTCTCGTGCGGCGTGCCCGGCCGAGTGGGGCACACCCGCCCGGCTGCCTGACTACTCTTACAGGCGCGACCCAGCACGGCCGAGCGAAAGGCTGCTATGTCCCACGTTCCCGCGATGACCTACCCCGAGGCGATGGTGGTCGGCCTGATCCAGGGCGTCACCGAGCTTTTCCCGGTCTCGAGCCTAGGCCACAACGTCCTGATTCCCGCCTTGATCGGCGGGACCTGGGCGCGTGCGCTGAACGTTGCCGCACCGGAGTCGCCCTACCTGGCTTTCATCGTCGGCCTGCACGTCGCGACGGCGATCGCGCTGCTGATCTACTTCTGGCACGACTGGGTGCGGATCATCAGGGGCTTCTTCACCTCGATCCGGGATAGGGACATCGTCACCAGCGACCAAAAGCTGGCCTGGATGATCATCGTCGCCACCATCCCGGTAGGGCTCGTCGGTCTGCTGTTCGAGCACACATTCCGCGTGATATTTGGCAAGCCCGTGCTGGCCGCAGTGTTCTTGGTAGCGAACGGGCTGATCTTGTTCGCTGGCGAGAAGTTCAGGACCAAGGCGTCGCGGCAGGCGGATCAGGAGGCTGCCGAGGAACGACGGCTGGCCCCAGTGCCCGCCGAGGTCCAGCGCGAGCCCGCAGCGGGCGTCGCAGCACTCGGCCTTGCCGCAGCAGGCGAGGGCGGAGCCACAGTCGGGCCCCCTCGCAGACCCGGTCACGGTAATCATGCCGCATCTAAGCCTGATGCCAAGACCGAGCGAGCGGCCGAGCTCGCCGACGCCGTCCGCGCCGACCGGCGACTGTCCAAGCTCGACTACCTCCAGACCCTGATCATCGGCGCCGCGCAGATCCTCGCCTTGCTTGCTGGCATCAGCCGTGACGGCGTGACCATGGTCGCGGGCATGTACCGCGGCCTGTCCAGGGAGGACGCGGCCCGGTTCGCGTTCCTGCTGGCGACTCCGGTCATCCTGGCCGCTGGAGCGCTCAAGACCACCGACTTGATCACCAAGGGGCACGGCATCTACGGCCCCATCCTCGCCGGCAGCATCCTGTCCGGCATCGGCGCGTACATCTCTGTACGGTTCCTGGTGCGGTACTTCCAGACGCGCACGCTGACTCCGTTCGCCATCTACTGTGTCTTGTTTGGCGTGGGCAGCATCATCTACCTCCAGGTGAAGTGACCTGAAGCTAGATCCTTCTGCCTGACCTGCCGTGAGGACTAAGAAGCTGGCTCCGGTCGCGGCCTCGGCGGCGGGTATGTCCGTTTTATCGGGCTTGTGCGCCGGCGGGCTCACATTTCCCAGCTAACGTGCTCGCAAAACGGGCAGGCCGGGCGCCTGAGTGCACGTAGGACGGGAAATGTCCGCCGCGACCACCTTGCCGACCTCCATAGGACGCTAATCGCTGCCTGAAATGCGACGTTAACCGCCAATTCGCGGCAACGTTGCCGACCGCGCCCGGCTCCGCCGACAATGGCGCACCGTATCGTGCCCGAAGAACGAGCCCCTCCCGGCCGGCAAGAGCGCGCCCCGTCCCGCCAGCCAGCCCAGCCAGCCAGCCAGCCAGGCGAGCCCGGCCTCAGTGGCGGCGGCGAGCCTCGAGAAATACGTCGTCGCTGTGACGCTGCTGCGCAAACAGCGTCCTGGTTGCCACAACCATGACAGGTATGAGGCGTCCGTCCCCGACCGTGACGTCGGGCAAGCGTCCTCCGCCCACCGCGTTTACCATAAATAGCCCATATCGCTCGGAAGGTCCCGGCGATCCACCACTAGCCGAGTGGATTTGTGCCGCAATTGTCGTACTGAACCTGGCCCAGATCGGAAAACCCCGCCAGGTCACCTATCACCAGTTTGCCCGCTTGCATGTAGCTGATCTTGAACTGCACAGGCAGCGGCTGCGGGCAGCTGACCATGACGTCGAAGGTGACTGTCAGCCATCCGGTCGCGCCAGGGCCGAGGGCCATCGGCTGGCCCAGGCCTAGCCCAGATAGCGCGCCGCAGGTTCCCCACCGGCTGGCGACCGCCTTGAGTCCGCCAAGCGGTAGCACGGGTTCGATCTGGCGCAATGCCACCGCGCGGTCCGATTGGTTCACGATCTCGACGCCCAGCTGGAGAGCGTGACCTAACTGAACGGCACACCGGTTCCCGGTGTCGACGATCGCAGTGTTGCCGAACGGAAACACAGGTGGGGCGGACGTCGTCGGCCGAGTCGGCCTGCCGTTCGCGGTGGCCTGGCGGTACCCGCCGATAAAGCCCAGTAGCAGGCCGGCGACCAGTGCCATGAGGGCGATGCTGATGGCCGGTCCTCGCACAGTTCCCCACGGCCAGCGCGGTGGCTGACCACCGAGTTCGAAAATGTCGGCGTTACCGGCACCGTCGGGCGATCTCCCGGCTCCGGCGGAAACGGCTCGTTCGAGACGTTTGGGATACTCGGGTGGGTCCACGTCTTGACAATAGGTCGCGGCGGAGTCCGCGGGCTAGCCTGTCTGTGCCAAGCGGCGCCGCGTGTCACGACAGTTACGTATTGTCAGGTATCGTGGTGATATGGCAGAACCTTCCGCGCCGTTCTCAGCTGCTGCCCTCCGGCTCGCCGGCCATGTCGGCCAGACCGCGCTGGATCGGATCGCCGACCGCGGCGTCGCCGCGGCGGCTGAGCTTGATCAGCACATGGCGGCGGTCCGGGCCGAGCTCGCTGCTTGCCAGCGACCTCCCGCGGCCCGCGCGCCGCGCGCTAGCCGGACGGCGAACGGCGCGGGCACCCGCCACCGCGGCGGCCGCACCGGGCACCTGCTCGACCTGGGGGCCAGGCTCGCCGGGCTCCGCAGCAGCAACCCCACGTGCCCGGACGTTCCCTTCGTCAGCAACGCTCTGCAGGCCGAGGAGACGGTGCCCGTCACGCTGCTGCTGCACTACGCGTGCGGCTTCATCGAAGCGGCGGTCAGCTCCGACTGGTGGCCGGAGGAGTCGGCCGATGCGACTGACTGGACGTCGTTGCGGCTCGCCGCGATCTGCCAGCTCATCGTCCAGGCCGAGGCCGCTGCCGAACTGCACCCCGACCTGCGCGCTAGCGCCTAGCCGACCGCGGCGTCCAGCGCGGCTCCGGTAGTTGACGGCTTACTGATTCTGGGTGGCGCGACGCCCACGCTGACGGCCCCGTTCCTTCGCGTCGAGGGTCGTCTTGCGCATGCGCACCGCTGCCGGGGTCACCTCGACGCATTCGTCGTCGGCGCAGAACTCCAGCGCCTGCTCCAGGCTGAGTAGTCGCGGCGGGATCAGCCGCTCGAGTTCCTCGCCGGCTGACTGGCGAATGTTGGTGAGCTTCTTTTCCTTGGCGATGTTGACGTCCATGTCGTCCGAACGCGAGTTCTCGCCAACGATCATGCCCTCGTACACCACCGTGCCGGGCTCGACGAACAGGCTGCCCCGCTCCTGCAGTGCGAACATCGCGTACGCGGTCGCCGTCCCGGTCCGGTCCGCCACCAGCGAGCCCGTCGGCCTGGCCCGCATATCGCCGAACCACGGCTCGAAACCATCGAAGACGTGGTGCGCGATGCCGGTGCCGCGGGTCTCGGTGAGGAACTGCGTGCGGAAGCCGATCAGCCCGCGCGCGGGCACGGTGAAGTCAAGCCGGACCCAGCCGGTCCCATGGTTGGACATGTTCTCCATCCGGCCCTTGCGCACGGCCAGCAGGGAGGTCACGGTGCCGAGGTACTCCTCGGGGCAGTCGACGGTGAGGCGCTCGACCGGCTCGTAGAGCTTGCCGTCCACCTCGCGCGTGACCACCTGCGGCCGGCCGACCGTCAGCTCGTAGCCTTCTCGCTTCATGATCTCGACGAGTACCGCGAGGGCCAGTTCGCCTCGTCCCTGCACTTCCCAGGTGTCGGGACGCTCGGTCGGCTGCACAATGATGGACACGTTGCCCACTAGTTCGCGGTCGAGCCGGTCCTTCACCATCCGCGCAGTGACCTTCGAGCCCTTCGACTGGCCCACCAGCGGCGAGGTGTTCACGCCGATGGTCATCGAGATGGCCGGTTCGTCTACGGTGATCAGCGGCAGCGGCCGCGGGTCATCCGGGTCGGCCAGCGTCTCTCCGATCATGATGTCAGCGATGCCCGCGACGGCGATGATGTCGCCAGGCCCGGCGGACTGCGTCGACACGCGGTCCAGCGCCTCGGTCAGGAACAGCTCGGTGATCTTCACCCGCTGGATCGTGCCGTCCCGGCGGCACCAGGCGACCTGCTGGCCCTTCCTGATCTCACCGCTGAACACCCGGCAGAGCGCGATCCGGCCGAGGTAGGACGACGCATCCAGGTTTGTCACGTGCGCGCGCAGCGGCGCCGCCGGGTCGTAGGTCGGCGCGGGCACCGTCTGCCGCAGCACCTGGAACAGCGGCTCCAGGTCCTCGGAGTCGGGCATCGAGCCGTCGGCCGGGCGATTCAGTGATGCGCGGCCGGCCCGCGCCGAGGCGTACACGATCGGGAACTCGATCTGGTCCTCGGTCGCATCCAGGTCCAGGAAAAGCTCGTAGCAGGCGTCCACGACCTCGGCGATCCTGGCGTCCGGCCGGTCCACCTTGTTGATCACCACGATGACCGGCAGCCTGGCCTCGAGCGTCTTGCGCAGCACGAACCTGGTCTGCGGCAGCGGCCCCTCGCTGGCGTCCACGAGCAGGATGACCCCATCGACCATGTTGAGTCCGCGTTCGACTTCGCCGCCGAAGTCGGCATGCCCGGGGGTGTCGATGATGTTGATGGTGAGCCCGCCGTGCTGGACCGCAGTGTTCTTGGCCAGGATCGTGATGCCCTTCTCCCGCTCCAGGTCGCCGGAGTCCATGACGCGGTCAGCCACTTGTGCGCCGACCCGGAAGGCGCCCGACTGCCAGAGCATGGCGTCGACCAGCGTCGTCTTGCCGTGGTCGACGTGCGCCACGATGGCGACGTTGCGCAGGTCATCGCGGGTGGCGAGGGCGCCGGGAGGCGCAGTGCTCGCCGCGCCGACGAAAGGCGCGGTACTCGCAGTGCGGGCAGGACTGGGTGGCATAGCGGAGAGGCTCCGGTAACTAAGGGAAGCGCCGGGATTACGGCTTGATTCCAATTCTAGTGGGTCGCGCCGACCGGCCCGTCAAGGGGCGAGCCGGTTCACGCGGTCAGCGACTACCTGCGCTGATGATGCGGTCAGTACAACCATATAGAAACTATGTTCTATTCCGCTTAAGCTGGTGACCGTGACAGGCTACGTTCCGACCGGCTGGCCAGACGGCGTCCATCCGCCCGGCAGCCCTGGCTTCGAGCAGACCGCGGTCAGCTGGCTGCTCGACGTCGTCCCGCCCGATTACCGCTTGCACGGGGTGCTCGTGCGGCATCCGATCGCCCTCGCGGCGCTGGCAAGGCATCACCTGGCCGCCTGCGTGGAGGGCGCCCGCCAGGGTTACCGCAGCGCCCGTGCCGAGCTCGGCAAGGACTTGCCGCCGAGCGGCCTGACCGCGGTGCTATCGGTCTACCAGTCCGAAGGCCGCCGCCTGGTCGCGACCGCGAGGGCGGCCGAGCTCGTGAGCCGGGCCCTACGCGGCGAGACGTTCGTCCCGCAGCTGGCCGGCTCGCGGGAGGCTAGCTAGCCGACCCGGTCACCGCGTTGGCGGGCCCGAAGCCGGGCGCCGACCAGCCGCTGCCGGGCACGTACTCCCTGATGACCTTCGCCGGCACCCCGCCGACTACCGCGTGATCAGGTACCTTGCCGCGGACTACCGCGCCAGCAGCCACGACCACGTTCCTGCCGATCATGGCGCCCGGCAGGATCACCGCGCCGGTGCCGAGCCAGGTGCCGGCCCCGATCCGGACGCTGCTGTTGACCGGCCACTGCCGGCCCACCGGCACGTCCACGTCGGCGTAGCTGTGGTTCTGATCGGTGATGTAGACGTACGGACCGGTGAATACGTCGGCGCCAATCTCGATCGAGTGGTGCGCCACGATATGGCTGCCGCGCCCGATCACGCAGCGGTCGCCGAGCCTGAGCACAGGATCGGGGCCGAGATCGTGGCCTGGCGCCATGCCAGCGCAGAGGGTGACGAGCTCGGCGATCATGCACTGGTCGCCGACCTCGATCCAGGGCTCGCCATAGACGGCGCCGGTTGGGAAGGCCATGAGCGAGCCCGGCCCGAACGCCGCGAAGCGTCGCCCCGCCGCTGACTCGGCCGTCACCGTGCCCGCTTGCTGCATCCGCCGCCAGGCACTCTGCACTAGGCCGGCCGTCAGCGCGCGGCGACGCTTACCGAGTTCGTGTCTCCACGTCATGGCCGTTAACGTACTCCGACGGGAGGCGCGCAGGAAGATCGACTGGCGGCGCGTCCAGCGGAACCAGCGCCGCCGGCGTCCGGCCGAGGTCAGCCAGCTTCCGGCCGAGGTCAGCCAGCGTCAGGCTGACTCAGGCGGCGTCGCCGCGGCGAGCTGGCCGCATGCACCGTCGATCTGGTCGCCGCGGGTATCGCGCACCGTGACCGGGATGCCGCGCGAGGCCAGCCGGTCGAAGAACTCGCGCGCGACGCCGGGGTCCGATGCCGTCCACTTCGATCCGGGCGTGGGGTTGAGCGGGATCAGGTTCACGTGCGCGAGCCGCCCGGCCAGCAGGCTCGCGAGCATGTCAGCGCGCCATGCCTGGTCGTTGATGTCGCGGATCATCGCGTACTCGATCGAGACCCGACGGCCGCTAGCCGCGGCATAGTCCCAGGCTGTGTCCAGGACCTCGGCTACCTGCCAGCGCCTGTTCACCGGAACCAGCTCGTTGCGCAGGTCGTCGTCAGGCGCGTGCAGCGACACCGCGAGGCGCACAGACAGGCTTTCCCCGGCGAGCTTCCTGATCGCTGGCACCAGGCCGACGGTCGACACAGTGACGGCACGCTGGGAGATGCCGAGGCCCGCGGGCGGCGGCGCAGTGATCCGGCGCACCGCGGTCAGCACGCTCGAGTAGTTGGCCAGCGGCTCGCCCATGCCCATGAAGACCACGTTCGACACCCGGCCAGGGCCGCCCGGCACCACGCCTGTCGCCATCGCCCTGGCCCCGGCGAACACCTGGGACACGATCTCGGCCGCCGACAGGTTCCTGGTCAGCCCCGCCTGGCCGGTCGCGCAGAACGGGCACGCCATGCCGCAGCCGGCCTGCGACGACACGCACATGGTGACCCGGTCGGGGTAGCGCATCAGCACCGACTCGACGAACGCCCCATCGAAAGCCCGCCACAGCGTCTTGCGCGTCGTGCCGCCGTCGCATTGCAGCTCGCGCTGCGCGGTTAGCAGCGGCGGCAGCATCGCCGCCGCCAGCGAGCCCCGGATATCGGCCGGGAGGTCGGTCATGTCCGCCGGGTCGTCGGTCAGCCGGCCGAAATAATGCCGGGACAGCTGATCGGCGCGAAAACCGGGCTGGCCGAGCTCAGCCACCGCAGCGCGCCGGGCGGCGGGATCTAGGTCCGCCAGGTGCCTGGGCGGCCGCTGCCGCCGGCCGCGCGGCTGCATCAGGCCGGGCGGGGTCAGGCCGGGCGGGGTCAGGCCGGGCGCGGTCAGGCCGGGCGCGGTCAGGCCGGGCGGGGCCAGACCGGGCGCGGTCGGACCGACCGGCTGCAGCTCAATCGCCTCAGCCACCGCGCGCTCACCTCCGGTCATGTGCTGCAATCTGGATCGCCGCAGCGTCTCAAGTTACTGATCAATCTCCGCGCATCTGCCCAACTACCTGCGGGAAGTCGGTAGATTGCGGCATGTGCCGACGTTGCGCCGAGGGTCCGGTCAGGCCTCCAGGATATCCGCCGCGCCTGGCGAGTCCGGCGCGCGCGGCGGACTCGGCAGGCCCGTCGTCCTGCTCGACAGCGTCAGCCCCTACGGAAGCAGGCGCGTAGTCGTCGAGTCCGACGGCACGACGACGTCGGCGTACCTGCACGACAAGGCCGGCGCCATCGCGGCTACCTGGATCGCCAATCACCGGCAGGCGCCGGAGACTGTTGACGTCACGCGGCTGCGCGCTGGCGAGGCGCCCGAGATGCCCGCCGGCGCACACGAAGCACCCAGCGGGCCGCCCGCCTATCGAGGCATCGGCGCTGACCGCCGTCTGGCTGGAAGAAGGCGACGGCGTCGCGATCCTGGAAGCCGGCGAGCCGCTGGCCGTCATTCCTGGCTGGTCGGATCTGGCGAAGGGCATGCCGGGCTACAGCCGCGACATCATCGGGCAGACCCCGTTCGGCTGGTCGCTCGACGACGCGATGGAAGGCTTCGGACAGCGGATCTCGCAGTCCGCACAGTTCTGGCGATGGCGCGCGAGCGCCGGATCCTGGGCGCTGTTCCAGCAGGCGCTGCTCGGCCACCTGCTCAGCAGGCTGGGCCCCGGCGGCGGCTACTGGGATGTCGGCCGCGGCAAGACCCCCGCGGTCGGCGTTTCGGAGCGCCCGGCCGTGCCGAAACGGCCATACACGGTGCTGTCCACCGTCGGCATGAGCGTCCAGCGCATGCCCGTGGTCGAGCAGACCGGCGACGGAGCAGAAAGCCGGGCCCGGATCGAGCTCGCGCTGGCGACAACGATCCCGAGCGCGGAGGCTGCCCGCATTTTCCTGTGGCTGGCGCAGTTTCCATGGCGTGAGGTGACCTGGCTAGGGTCCGGGCACAGCATCCCGTGGTACCACGAGCCGGCGACGTTCCCTCTTGGGGGCGGGAACGAGGCCGTCCTCCTGCTCGACGACCCTTCCCGGCTACCCGGCCCCGAGGTCCCGAGTCTGGATGGATTCCGCAGCAGCAATGAGCCGGTCCGGTGGCTCTGGATCGTCCCTATCAACGAGCGAGAGCGCCGCCTGGCTAGAGAGCGGAATTCGGCCAGCCTGATCACTGCGCTGGCCTCGCAGCGCCGCAGCTGGGTCTACGGTCCCTAGACGCCTATGGCCGCGACCGGCCGGGCTAGGGACAGGGTGACGGCGCCGTTCCCATCGGATTGTGGTGTTAGGTGGCGTGGCCATTCGGCACGAAGAGCGCGAGCAGCAGCCAGATCACCGGGGCCATGACCAGCAGCGAGTCGAGCCGCTCCATGATGCCGCCATGCCCGGGCAGCAAGTGGCCCATGTCCTTGATCTCGAGATCGCGCTTGATCATCGATTCGACCAGGTCGCCCAGGGTAGCGGCGCCGACGGCGGCGAGGCCGAGCAGGAGCCCCTGCCAGAGGTGGCCGCCCAGCAAGTCCGGCACCATGATCGCGCCCGCCGCGAGGCACAGCACGATCGAGCCGCCCAGGCCTTCCCAGGTCTTCTTCGGACTGATCGCGCGGGCCATGGGGTGCTTGCCGATGAGGATTCCGGCTAGGTAGCCGCCGGTGTCGCTGCAGACGGTCAGCACCAGGAAGATGATGGCGCGCCGGGACCCGTCCGGCTCATGCAGCATCAGCGCCACGAAGAGCGCCGCGAGCGGCAGGTAGAGCAGCGTGAACATGCCCGCCGTGACGTCCCGGACGTAGCCTGCCGCGCCGCCAGGCAGCCGCCAGGCCAGCACGCCGATGCCAGCCAGGCCCAGCGCACCCAGCGCCCAGGTCGCCTGCGTCCAGTACGCCAGCGTGACCATCGCGATCCCGCCCGCCGTGATCGGGATCAGCGGCAGGTGAATGTCGCGGGATCGCAGCGCCTGGCTGAGCTCCCACAGAGCAGCGGCGACGATGATCCCGACGTACAGCAGGAACGTGGCCTTGACCGTGAACAGCGTGAGCACCGCGATGCCGCCGAGCAAGAGGCCGACCGCGATCGCGGCGGGCAGGTTCCGCCCGGTCCGGGTGGGCCCTCCGGCTGGCGCCGGCCCAGGGTCGGGTGCGGACGCCGGCGCAGGCGGAACTTCGCGCTGCCGGTCAGCGTCCTGCTGCACTGCTGTCCTGCTGCACTGCTGCCCACCCTTGCTCGCCGAACTGGCGGTCATCGTTCCCTAGCCGCACGGCTAGACCTCGAGAAGCTCAGTTTCCTTGTGCTTGAGCAGCTCGTCTACCTGCGCGGTGTAGGTGTGCGTGAGCTCGTCCAGCTCGCGCTCGGCCCGCCTGCCGTCGTCTTCGCCGGCGTCGCCGTTCTTGACGAGCTTGTCGATCGCGTCCTTGGCGTGCCTGCGGATGTTGCGGATGGACACGCGGCTGTCCTCGGCCTTGTTGCGGGCGACCTTGATGAACTCCTTGCGCCGCTCCTCGGACAGCTCCGGGAAGACGATCCGGATGATGGCGCCGTCGTTCGAGGGGTTGACGCCGAGGTCGGAGTTCCTGATCGCCTTCTCGATGGCTCCGAGCGAACCCTTGTCGTAGGGCTGCACGATCACCATCCGCGGCTCCGGCAAGTGGAACGACGCTAGCTGGTTCACCGGCGTCAGCGTGCCGTAGTACTCGGCCGTGATCTTGTTGAACATCGACGGGTGAGCCCGGCCCGTCCGGATGCCATTGAAGTCGTCCTTGGCAACCGCGACTGCCTTCTCCATCTTCTCCTCGGCTTCGAGGAGACTGTCGTCAATCACTGCGGCTCCTGAGTGTGTAGGGCGTCCAGTAGGCGTCAGGCCGGGCGGCAGCTCGGCGCTTGCGGATAAGTCCATGGTGCGCCCGGAGTCCGTGCCGCTGCTACCGACCTCGGCATCAGCGTGGCGACCGGCTGACCAGCGTGCCGATCCGGTCACCGCGCACGGCCTGGACGATATTGCCCTCCCCCATCAGATCGAATACGACGATCGGCAGGTCATTGTCCATGCACAAGCTCACCGCGGTGGCATCCATGACGCGCAGTTCGCGCCGCAGCACCTCGGTGTAGTCCAGGTGATGGAACAGCACGGCCCCCGAGCTCTTGCGCGGGTCGGCGTCATAGACGCCATCGACCTGGGTGCCCTTGAGCACCGCCTCGGCCCCGATCTCCAGCGCTCGCTGTGCGGCGCAGGTGTCGGTCGAGAAGAACGGCGCGCCGAGCCCGGCCCCGAAGATCACGACCCGGCCCTTCTCCAGGTGCCGGATCGCGCGCCGCGGAATGTAGGGCTCGGCCACCTGACCCATCGTGATGGCGGTCTGGACCCGGGTCTCGACGCCCAGCTTCTCCAGGACGTCCTGGAGGGCCAGGCAGTTGATGACCGTGCCCAGCATGCCCATGTAGTCCGCGCGGGAGCGGTCGATGCCGCGCTCGGAGAGCGCGGCACCACGGAACATGTTCCCCCCGCCGACCACGACGGCGATCTGGACGCCTTCCCTGGCGGCGGCCGTGATCTCCCGGGCAAGGTGGATGACCACGTCCGGGGAGATACCGAGCGGCTCGTGTCCGGCGAACGCCTCGCCGGACACCTTCAGCACGACCCGCCGCCAGCTAGGCCGTCCGGAACCGTTCGGTACAGGACTCCACGAGCCCTGTTGATCCGGGTCGCCCGGCGGGCCGTATGCCACCGCGGTACCGCCCTTCGCCAGCGTCAACCCGCCTGGCCGATCTGGAACCTGGCGAAGTCCGTGACGCTGGCCCCCTGCTCGGCAAGGAGTTGCTTGACCGACCTCTTCTGGTCCCGGACAGACGCCTGCTCGATCAGGACGATGTCCTTAAGGAACGCGTTCACGCGGCCCTCGACGATCTTCGGGATCGCCTGCTCCGGCTTGCCCTCGTCCCTGGTGACCTGCTCGGCGATGCGCCGCTCGTTGGCCATCAGGTCGTCGGGGACCTGCTCGCGGGTCACGTACTGCGGGCGCATGGCCGCGACCTGGTGGGCGATGTCCTGGCCGATCTCGGCGCCAGCGTGGTCCAGCTGGACCAGTACGCCGAGGGTCGGCGGCAGGCCGGGGTCGGACTTGTGCAGATAGCTGGTCACGTAGCCGCCGTCGAACCGGGCGTACCGGCCGAGCTCCAGCTTCTCCTTGAGAGTGGCCCCGGCCTCCTCGATCAGCTCCTGCGCGGTCTGCCCGGCCCGCACCTCAAGGCCGAGGACCGCCAGCCGGTCGGCGGCACCGGACGCCAGCGCGGCGGCCGCGATGTCGGCCGCGACCTCCTGGAACAGGTCGGTCTTGGCGACGAAATCGGTCTCGCAGTTGAGCTCGAGCAGGACGCCAGCGTCGGTGCCGGACAGCTGCGCGGTGACCAGGCCCTGGGCAGCGGTCCGCTGCGCCCGCTTCGTCACGTCCTTGGCCCCCTTGATGCGCAGGGCCTCCACCGCCGCGTCGTAATCGCCCTCGGCCTCAACCAGGGCGTTCTTGCAGTCCATCATGCCGGCGCCGGTCTGCTCGCGCAGCCTCTTCACATCGGCGGCGGTGTAGTTCGCCATGTCCCCATCTTTCGTTGTCGTCGTAGTTCTGGTGGCGGCGGGCGGCCTGGTCGCGCTGACCGGCCGGCCGCCGATCGCTCGGCGGAGGCCACCGGCTCGTGTCCAGCGTCCGTCCTAGCCGGCGTCCTGCCTAGCCGGCACCCGTCCTCGCCGACGGTTGTCGTCGTCGGCGGCCGAGAGCCAGCGGTGCGAGCGGGCGTGGCGTGGCGTGCCGACTTGACGCCGCCCGTCCGGACCTCAGGCTGTCTGGTCTCCCGACGTCCCTGCATCCGGCGTGCCACTGGCATCGGCTGAACTGCCGTTGGCGGCGGTGTCCTCGGCCGCGCTGTCTGCGGCGACCTCGGCCAGCGCGTCGGCCTTGGCCTCAGCCGTCGCGGCGGCGTCGGCGGAGTCGGCCGAGTCGGCAGCCACGGCGCTATCGGTCAGCACGGCGCTGTCAGTGGCAGCCGGCGCGGCTGGTGCAGTTCCGTTGGCGTGCGCTGCTTCGGCGGCAGCGTCAGCCTTGCCCTCGAGCAGTTCCCGCTCCCACTCGGCCAGCGGCTCAGCAGCGCCGACTTCGCCGCCGTCAGCGACGGGCTTGTCGTCGGTCGCGGCCGCGCCGGCCCTCGCGATCAGGCCGTCGGCGACGGCGTCCGCGATCACCCTGGTGAGCAGGGCGACGCTGCGGATCGCGTCGTCGTTGCCGGGGATCGGGTACTGAACCTCGTCCGGATCGCAGTTCGTGTCCAGGATCGCGATCACCGGGATGCCCAGCTTGCGCGCCTCGCTGACGGCGATGTGCTCCTTCTTGGTGTCCACGATCCACAAGGCGCTCGGCACCCTGGACATGTCGCGGATACCGCCAAGCGAGCGCTCAAGCTTGTCCCGCTCGCGGCGGAGCTGGAGCAGCTCCTTCTTCGTCAGGTTGGAGCCCGCCACGTCGTCGAAGTCCATCTCTTCGAGCTCTTTGAGCCGCTGAAGCCGCTTGTAGACGGTCCCGAAGTTAGTCAGCATGCCGCCCAGCCAGCGCTGGTTCACATATGGCATGCCGACCCGTCGCGCCTGCTCGGCGATGGCCTCCTGGGCCTGCTTCTTGGTGCCGACGTAGAGCACCGAGCCGCCGTGGGCGACGGTTTCCTTGATGAAGTCGTAGCGCAGTGTCGATGAAGGCCAGCGACTGCTGCAGGTCGATGATGTAGATGCCGTTGCGCTCAGTGAAGATGAAGCGCTTCATCTTCGGGTTCCAGCGTCTGGTCTGGTGCCCGAAGTGAACGCCGCTCTCCAGCAGCTGGCGCATGGTGACGACCGGAGCCATCCGGTGTCCCCTTCCTTTTCAGGGCGGACTGCCACGCAGGCAGGCACGCCTCCCGGTTGAGGTCCTGGCGTCCGTACGCCCTTCGCCGCTGGATTGCTCCCGCGGACCGGTGAGGGGCGTCCTGCGCAGGTGCCGTGGGCGGGGACCTTCTCAGGTCCTGTGCCTGGGCTTGCCGCGCAGCGAGCGGACGCGCGAATTTAGCCGCCAGGAACGGGTACGCAATTGCGCACCAGATGGCAGGCCGTACAGCAAGTCTACATGCCCGGCCCCGGCCCCGATGTCGGGCAAGTCAACCCGCCCGCGGTCAGGCTCGAGGATGGGCCTGGCGATAGACAGAGATCAGCCGGTCGATGCTGACGTGGGTGTAAATCTGGGTCGTGGCCAGCGATGCGTGGCCTAGCAATTCCTGGACGCTTCGCAGGTCAGCACCACCCTCCAGGAGGTGGGTGGCAGCGGTGTGGCGCAGGCCATGGGGCCCGGTGTCAGGCACTGACCCGGCGGCCGCGATCCGGGCATGGACCACGCGGCGGACCGTCCGGGAATCGATCCGGCCGCCCTTGGCGCCGACGAAGAGCGCCGTTCCCGATCTCGGCGGGGCGGGCGTGGCTGGCACGTCGATCACGGCGGGTCGCCCGCGCTCAAGCCAGCTGAGCATCGCAGCCACGGCCGGGATGCCGACCGGTACCACGCGTTCCTTACCGCCCTTGCCGAGTACCCGGACGGTCCGGCGGGCCAGGTCCAGGTCACCGGCATCAAGCCCGCACAATTCGCTCACCCTGATGCCCGTGGCATACAGCAGTTCCATGATCGCGGCGTCGCGTAGTACCAGCGCCGCGCTCAGCGCATCGCCGCCTGCCGTGCGCCGGCCTCGGGCCGGGCGGGCAGCCGGGCCGGCGAGAACGGCTCTCATCTGCTCCTGCGCGAGGATCTCCGGCAAGTGGCGGTGAACCTTCGGCGTGCGAAGCTGGACGCCCGGATCGGCGTCCAGCCAGCCGCGCTGATGCGCGAAGGCAGTGAAAGCTCGCGCCGACGCGGCCCGCCGGGCGATCGTGGTCCGCGCCTGGCCAGACCGGTGCAGGGTGCCTAGCCAGCCGCGCAGCACACCGATGTCGATGTCCGCGAGTGCCTCGCAGCCATCGTCCGCCGCGTACCCGAGCAGGCTGGCGGTGTCGCCGATATAGGCCCGGACCGTGTGCGCCGACAAGCCCCGTTCCGACGCCAGATGGCGCTCGAACGCCGCCAGCACTGCTCCCATGGGCTCCGGCAGGCCAGGGCGCGCGGCTTGCCCGGATCGGGACTGCATGAGGCCAGTGTGTGGTAATTGCTGGCCGGAGTGCCGCTCGCCGCGCCGCGTTGTCTCACTAAGACGCGGACCGGACGCTTCGCCTGACCGGACCGTTCGCCTACTCGACTGTGACGCTCTTCGCCAGGTTGCGCGGCCTGTCGACGTCATTCCCGAGGGCGACCGCCGCGTGATAGGCCAGCAGCTGAAGCGGCACCGACAGCAGGATCGGATCGAGCTCGGGCTCGTTCTTCGGCACTGCCAGCACGTCATCGGCGAGGCGGCTGTCGGCCGGACCTGAGTGCCCGACCAGCAGCACTCGGCCCTGCCGGGCCTTGATCTCGCCAAGAGTGGCCAGATTCTTATCCACTAGCTCGTCGTCGGGCACGATGGCGACAGTCGGCAGCTCAGGGCCTACGAGCGCGAGCGGCCCGTGCTTCAGCTCGCTGGCCGGGTAGGCCTCGGCGTGCAGGTACGAGACCTCCTTGAGCTTCTGGGCTCCCTCGCGCGCCACGGGCCAGCCGCGCACCCGCCCGACAAAGAACATGCCGGGATACCTCGCCAGATCCTTGGCCAGGCTCGCGATCTCTTCCTCCATCGCCAGGATCTGGGCGATCTGATCCGGTAGCTTTCGCAGCCCGGCGCTGATGCGCCTGCCGTCGGCCGGAGACAAGTCGTGGATACGGGCCAGGTGGAGCGCGAGCAGGGCGAACACGGTGGCAGTAGCCGTAAAGGTCTTCGTCGAGGTCACGCTGACCTCCGGGCCGGCGTGCAGGTAAACGCCGCCGTCGACTTCCCTGCCAATGGTGCTGCCGACAGTGTTGACAACGCCCAGGACCCGGCCGCCCTTGCGCTTGACCTCTTGCACCGCCGCCAGCGTGTCATAGGTCTCGCCGGACTGGCTTACGCCGATGTAGAGAGTGCCTTCCTCGATCACTGGCCCGCGGTACCGGAATTCTGAGGCTGGCTCGGCGTCGGCGGGCACGCGCGCGAGCTCTTCGATCAGATGCGCGCCGAGCACGCCGGAGTAGTACGCGGAGCCGCAGCCGAGGATCTTGACGCGCTTGATGCCGCGGGCCTCGCGGGGATCGAGGTTCAGCCCGCCGAGGTGGGCGGTATTGAACCTGTCATCCAGCCGTCCCCGCAGCACCCGCTCCACGACGCCCGGCTGCTCGTGGATCTCCTTGTGCATGAAATGCGCGTGCCCGTCAGCGTCGTAGCTCGCCGCATCGGCCTCCACGACGGCAGGCTGCTTGGTAGTGCGCCTGGCATCGAGCGTGGATGTGCGGAAGCCGTCGGCGCGCAAGGTAGCGATCTCGCCGTCATCGAGGTGCACGACCTGGCGGGTGTACCGCACCAGCGCGGACACGTCCGAGGCAGCGAACATCTCCTTGTCGCCGATACCCAGCAGCACGGGGCTGCCGTTGCGGGCGACCACCAGCCGGTCCGGGCTGCGCGCGTCGAGCACCGCCAGGCCGTATGTCCCCACCACCGACCTCAGTGCCTGCCGCACTGCCTCTTCCAGGTCGCGCGGCCGGCCGTCGCCGTCTGGTTCGGCTTCGGATTGCGCCGCGATTAGGTGAGCGAACAGCTCGCTGTCGGTCTGAGAAGCGAACTCAGCGCCGTCTGCGATCAGCTTGGACCGCAGTTCGTCCGCGTTCTCGATGATCCCGTTGTGGACAATCGCGATCGGCCCGCACACATGCGGGTGGGCGTTCTCGTCGCTGGGCTCGCCGTGCGTCGCCCATCGGGTGTGCCCGATGCCGGGACTCCCCTTGAGCCTGGCCGGCACATCAGCGGCGAGCTCGGAGACCCTCCCCTTGGCCTTGCGCACCCGCAAGTCGCCACCGCGACTGACGACCGCGATCCCGGCTGAGTCATAACCCCGGTACTCAAGCCTGGCCAGGCCCTCCAGCAAGATCGGAACGCTGTCCCGGCTGCCGATATAGGCGACGATTCCGCACAAGGTTGTTGCTCCTCATCCCTAGCGATCTTGCTCATCCGTAGACGATCCTGCGCAGCTGACGAAGCGAGAGCTCAGGCGGCGCATAACGCCGCTCCGGGATCTCCGCCGCGATCTGCTCGAACACCACGTCGTTGGTGAGCCCCCTGGCCTTGAGCTCCCGATGCCGCCGCCGCACGTAGTCCTCTGCCAGCTCCGAGAAGTACCCGAGCACATCCGCGACCACGCGGGCGGCCTCGGCAGGGCTGAGGGGGCAGGTGCGGATCAGATGCTCGACAAGGTCGTCAGGCGGCTGCTGTCCGGGCACGCTGCCCATCATCGGCGTGAGCTCCCTCACTTTGCAAGAATCCTGCCCGAAATCGGGCAGGATTTACTATGAGCGCGCCGTCAGTTTAGCCTGGCCGCTCGCCAGCCCAGTTCGCAGTGCTCCACGAACCCGCCGACCGCGAGCGACCCGAGGCACCGGAGCGCGGTGTCCAGGTCGACTCCCGCCCGGACCGCGATGCTGGCCGGGCCACGGCCGCCCCGCACTGGTACCTCCTCGAGCACCGCGACCGAGGTCGGATCGAGCATGTCTCGTGCTGTCGCTGGCCCGCGGCGCGGCCCATCTGACGGGCCGGCGCCCGGCAGTGCGATGTGCTCGGCGACGTCACTGCCGCAGGTGACGCACATGGCGCCATAGTCCCTGATCAGCTCGTGGCACCCGGCGGACTGCTCGGACGTGACCGGCCCAGGCACGGCCATCACCGGCCGGCACAGCTCCCGAGCGTGCCGGGCGGAGTTCAGCGCTCCGCTGCGGAGCGCCGCTTCCACGACCACGGTCCCGCGACTCAGGGCGGCAATGATCCGGTTGCGGACTAGGAACCCCGGCCGGGTCGGGCCGCGATCGGGCGGGCACTCGCTGACGAGCACCCCGTGCGCGGCGATGCCGGCGAATAGCTCACCGTGGCCACGGGGATACCCGAACTCCAGGCCGCCCGCCAGTACGGCCACCGTGACGCCGCTGGCGGCCAGGGCTCCCCGGTGCGCGCCGGCGTCGATTCCGTACGCTCCGCCAGACACGATGGCGACCCCCCGCTCGGCTAAGTGGGCAGCCATCTCGATCGCCACGTGGTTGCCGTACCCTGTCGAGGCCCGCGCTCCCACGATGGATACCGAATTCACGCAATGCAGCCGCAGGTCGGCCGTGCCCTGGAGCCAAAGCACGAGCGGCCGCGCGTCACCGAGGTCGTCCAGCTGAGTGGGCCATTCGGGGTCGCCGTCCATGACCAGCCGCATCCCGCTCGCTTGCCAGGCGGCCAGCCGGGCCGTGCTCGGGATCTCGCCGAGCCTGTCCCGCCAGCGCTGCACTGATCGTCGCAGCGCGGCGTCCTCATCCTGGTCCGCCAGCAGCGCCTCGCCGTCGGCATCTGCGCCGGTCACCAGCGCCAGAACTTCCCCTGCTGTGCGGGTACGCAGCGCAGCGCCTAACAGGGGATCACCCGGCTTGGCCAGGAAGCTCAGCGCCACCCGCGCCCGGCGCTCGCCGTCAGCAATCATCGTGACCACCTCCGGCCATGACAATCCCACCGCATATGGCACTGCGTGCATGCGCGCCAACTCCTGTGGACAACTTGCCCGGGGTCGTTGCGCACCGTGGATAACGGGTAGAGCCATGCGAACCTGAGAATGGCCCGCCAAGCGACGGAGAACTGCTAAATGCGCTCTGATCGGACCCGAGCCACCAGTTAGCCTGACTCTATGAAGGCGGGCTGACGACGATTGACAACGTCCGCGAGGCTGACGTGCTGCCATCAGAGACAATCACGTCGACGGTGGAGATGCCTGGCTCGGGCGGGTTCGACGCAGGGACGTTTGACGCCGTCGGCGTGCCACTGACGGTGAGTGTCGCGCCGTCGGGGGTGGCCGTCAACCCTTGCGGGAGTCCGATAACGGTCCACGTGAATGCGGTGCCGTCACCGCCGGTCGCGGTCACCGTACCGAGGTAGGGCTGGCCTACCGTGGCGGGCGTGGGGACATTCGCGGTGACCGTTATCGGTGGCTGGATGATGGTGAAATATACGTCCCACCCCGCCGTCTGCGGGATCGCCTCCCGGTCGCTGGCCTTTCCATGGGCGAGGGCGTTACCGAGCACGGTGGGCGTGCCGGTGATGGTGAGGGTCGCGCCGTTCGCGGTGGCCGTCAGGCCGGCCGGCAGCCCGGATGCTGCGCTCCAGGTGTAGTGGCCGTCGCCGCCGGTCACGGTAAGTGCGCCTGAGTAGGGCTGGCCGAGCGAGACGGTCGTCGGGGCGTTGACGACGATCGACATCGGTGGATTGCCCGCGGGAGCCGCGGCGGTCGCGGGCATCGTGTTCGCAGGCGTTGGGCGGCCCACGGGGGCTGACTGCGACGCGCCGGATGCCTTGCACGTCAGCGTGTACATAGCGGGACTGGATGCCGCGGTAGCCGGCCTAGTCACCACCAAGACCGCCTCACCAGAGCCTGAGACGCTCGGCGGGCTAATCGTCAGCGGTTCCACCGCCTGGGTGCCCGGCTTAATGAACCTCAGAGTCGCTGGTACGGAATTGGCGCCATCAGACTGTGCCCAGTAATAGGTGACCCTGTCTGCCTTCCAGTTCGTGATCGAGCCAGTGGCGGTGAACGCTGGCGGTGCCGTCACGCAGCTGACCGTCATGGCTGTCGGTGAGACTACGGCGGTAGCCGAGACCCCGCCCTCGCTGCTACCACCACACAGAAGCCTGTAAGTGGCCTCATTTGAAGTCCTATCGACGGGGGCGATCATCTTGATCTCACCCCAGCCACCGCCTGCAGTGCTGGACTTGACTGTTGCGCCGGCCACTGCCCTGTGGCCGGCACTAGTGAACTGCACCGTCTGAAGTGGTCCCGGCTTCCCTGACGAGTAAACCCACCGGTAGGTCACCGTCCCCGGTGCCGTGGCGGAGAGCGTACCGCTGTAGGTGAACGCAGTCGGCGTTGCGCATGTCGACGCCACAGGCGGCGTCACGTCAGCCACCGCGTTGAACGGCTTCGGGACCGATAGCACCTGCGACGACGAGCCCGTCAGGCTCGCCTTGTCGTGATTCGGGGGCTTACCCGTCAGTGCGACGGCCGTCACCACGCCCGCGATTACCACGAGCGCTGACGCGATCGATGCGATCGCCAAGACCCGGCGCCTGCTCTGGCCAGCCCACAAGCTCAAGCTCGAGCTCCTTCCCCAGACCGGCTCGATACTGCTCACTTCTCAGGAGGGCGACAAGTCCTTTTTGATCACTGATGTGTATCAGTTCCCTCAGCGGGGAGCGCTTGCGGTAGTTATGTCGGCCAGGACTAGCCACCTAAAGGCTCGCGATCGCCGGTTGGGAAAGGGTTGCCTACGCGCCGCCGGAGACAACCGCGATCCCGCACTCGGCCAGCGTCGCTGCCATTTCGATAGCGACATGACTGCCGTGGCCCGTGGCTGCCCTCGACCCGACTATGGACACCGAGTTAAGGCAAGCCAATCTCAGGTCAGCGGTGCCGCGCGCCCAGCGGACCACGGGCGTTTTCAGACCGGCTCCATCGACGTGCGCGCGTCGGCGAGGCTGTCATAAAAGGGGAGGTTGACGAGCTCGGCGGCAGGGCGCACCACGCTGTCCGGAGAGATCACTACCACGACCCGGACCTCGTCGAGCAGGCGGTCGATCATGGCGAAACCGGCGCTGCCGAAGTAGTCGACGAGGCTGAGATCAATGATCAGAGCCGGGGAGGCTAGCTCGCGCAGAGCCTTGTCGAGGTCGGTGACGTTGCTCGCGTCGACGTCGCCGTGGATCTGGACGGCGGGCACCGTGGCACCGGAGCCTGCGGGCGGCCCGACTGGCTGCAGCTCAAAGTTCATCTGGCGTGCTGTCCCTTGCTTATCGGGCCGTCCGGGTCAAGGCGGTAGGTCATTGTGACTTGGGTGCCGAGGATCGTGCGTGCGGTCTGGGAATGCTTCGCGAGGCCGTGTATCAGCTTCAGGCCGCGTCCGCGCTTATCGGCCCGGCTAGCCGCGGAGTCTTTCAGCCAGCGGCCCGAGTCGGTGACCGTTACCGATATCTCGTCTGTGGCAGCGAACGCTTCGACGCTGACAGTGCGGCGGGGATCTAGGTCGCTTCCGTGTTCCATGGCATTGGAGAGTGCCTCCCCGGCGCCGAGCAGGACGTCGTGGGTCGTCGCACGGCTGGTGCCCAGGTGTGCGAGCCAGGCCCGCATCCGGTCCCTGGCTGGGCCGAGCTCGCTGAAGCTGGCCGGCATCGCGTCGACGTGGCTGTCGGCCGTGGTCCCGGCTGGGCGCACGGCGATGATGGCGACGTCATCGGCGTAGCCCTTGCCGGGGGTCATCTGGCTGATGAGATCCCTGCACGCCTGGCCAGCCGGCAGCTTCGCGCAGCCTGCGGCTGCAGCTGTCAGTCTGGCGAAGCCGTCCTCCAGCGGCTCGGACCGTCGCTCGATGAGGCCGTCGGTGTAGAGCAGCAGGAGCGAGCCTGGCGGCAGGTTGGCGTGGCCGATCGGCGCCTCCAGCCCGCGTGCAAGGGACCTGGCTGCCAGCGGGGGCCGCCTGCCGTCTTGAAGCCAGGTCACCGTTCCCTCCGGGCCGACCACAAGGGGATAGGGGTGCCCTGCGCATGCATAACTGACGGTGCCGGCTGCGGTGTCGACGATCGCGTAAGCGACGGTAGCGAACGCGGCGTCGTCCAGCGTCTGGGCGTAACGGTCGAGCAGGTCGATCACGGCGGCTGGATCGCTAGTTGCCAGAGCTGCGGCTCCGAGCGCGCTGCGCAGCTGGCTCATGACTGTCGCGGCAGGCAGGCCATGGCCGACTACGTCTCCGGCCGAGATGCCGATGCGATCCGGCCCGAGCGGGGTCGCGGTATACCAGTCACCGCCCACTCGCATGACCTCGCCGGCCGGCTGATAGACGGCCGATACGGCGGCGGCCGGGGAGATGACCCCGAGGCCTAGCAGGCGCTCCTGCAGCGACATCGCGATCTGATGCTCTCGCTCGGCCACCGAAATGCGCGCGACGGCGCGGGCCAGGATCGTGGCGACACGCCTGGTCAGGTCAATGTCGGCCGGACTTATCTCGCGCGGGCCGGACCAGCCTAGGCCCATGGCGCCGAGCACCGCGCCGTCGTCGGCATGCAGTGGCTCCAGGACGCTGGCCCGAATGGCGCGCGCCTTGTCAGCGGCGCCGGCGAGGAACCGCGCGTCCAGCGCTGCGGTGTCGGGAACGACTATGCGCTGGTCCGTGCGGGCGGTCTCCGCCAGCAGCACCGGGGAGCTGAGGCTTACCAGGTAGTACCGGTCGGTGACGTCGAGCGTCAGGTCGCCGGCGTAGGTGATACGGAGCTTGCTGCCCGTCTCGTCCAGCAGCCCGACAGCCACCGTGGTGGCTCGCAGCGAGCAGACTGGCGACCTCAGCAGCAGTTCAAGCGCTTGGCTGACGGACTTGGCTGCGCCCATATCCGCTGTCAGGCTCGCCAGGGCTCGTTCCCGCTCCGAGGCCTCATCGCCCGGCGGAGCGGCACGGTCCCGCGCCGCCGCCTCAAGCCGGGCGGCGACATGGCTGACCAGGTCCTGCGAGGTGAACGGCTTCACCAGGTAGTTGTCAGCTCCGGCGGCCAGGCCGCCGCCGACAGCCTCCGGCCCGGCGCGAGCCGACAACATGATCACTGGCAGGGAAGCCAGGCCAGCATCGGCGCGGATGGCGGCGATCAGCCCGAAGCCGTCCAGCTCAGGCATCATTACATCGGTGATCAGCAGATCCGGCCGACAACGCCGTGCCAGTTCCAGCGCCTGCCGGCCGTCACGGGCCTCGGCTACGTCCCACCGGCTGCCGAGGACAGTCGCCAGGTGGCGACGCATGTCCGCGTTGTCGTCAGCCACCAGCACAAGCTGCCGCGAGGAGAACTCCCGGTCAGCATTTGAACCGGCACCGAGCCACCCCAGGGCCTCGTCGGCATAGTCGTTCCCTTTAGCCGACCGTGCGGTGCCGTCAGCGGCGCCCGCGGAAGGTCCGTCATCCGCTGCTGGCAAGCTGACTCGCACGGTGGTGCCCTGGCCGGGTGTGCTATCGACGTCGATGGACCCGTGATGCATCTCCACCAGGCTGCGCACCAGCGCCAGCCCGATCCCGCTGCCCTCAGCCGTGCGACCGCCGGTGCCCTCCGGTCGGTAGAACCGGTCGAACAACCTGGGCAGATGCTCGGCGGCAATTCCCGTTCCGGTATCAGACACCGTGGTCGTGGCCCCGTCACGGTCCGGGGCGACCGTCACCGTGATCGACCCGGTCAAGGTGTACTTGAAGGCGTTGGAGACGAGGTTCAGCACGATCGTTTCCCACATCGCCGTGTCCGCCTCGGCCAAGATGGGATGGCAATCGAGCACCAGCTCGATACCGGCGATCCTGCAGACTTCGGCGAACGACGACGCGATCCCGGCTGTCAGCGCGCCGAGGTCCACGACAGCCAGCTGCGGCTGAGTCTGGCCTGCCTCAATGCGCGAGAAATCCAGCAGCGCGTTGACCATCCGCAGCAAACGCCGGCCATTGCGCTGCACAATCCGCAGCCGGTCGACCAGCGCGTCGTCGCCGCTCAGCGAGGCGAGGGCATCATCGAGGGGCCCAAGCATCAGCGTCAGCGGCGTGCGGAACTCATGGCTGACGTTGGCAAGGAAGGTTGTCTTGGCCTGGTCAAGCTGCGCCAGGGCCTCCGCCCGGCGTCGTTCGCCTTGATACGCCGTGGTATTAGCCATCGTGGCCGACACCTGATCAGCGACCAGGCGGCAGAATCCGCGGTACTGGTCATCCAGCGGCCTATAGCGGCTCAAGCCAAGCACCAGCGCAGCCGTTGGCGAACCGTCGGTCACGGCATCGGCCGCGCCGCTCAGCATGATCACCATGGCCTGTTCCGGGCAGTCGTCGCCCAGGCGAGTGGCGAGCGAGGGGAACAGGATCGGCAGCGCAGGTACGGTCCGCAGGCCATCTGCCTCGACGGAGCCGCGATCTGTGAAAGACGCGAGCAACTGCGGCAGGCCTGCGGTCGCGCCCGGAGTGGCACCGCGCAGGCGCACGCGACTGTCCGCCTCGTCGCTGGCGTACACCGCCGCGAACGGAAGATCGGCGGGGTGATGCGCGCATACATCGATCGCGGTGTCCAGCGCCGTGTCCACCGACTGGGCGTCCATCAGGGCAGCTGCCAACGTGCTCAGCGTCCGAAGCCGCCGCTCGCTCAGCACCTGCTCGGTCGTCTCGGCGACCGCACAGAACACACCTTCGATCGCGCCGCCTGCCCCGATGATCGGGCTGTAGGTGAATGTGAAGTAGCGCTCCCGGCGACGGCCATCGTTCATCACCATCAGCTTCAGGTCATCGGACCACGTGGCCTTGCCGGTGGTCACGACGCCTTCCAGAAGGGGGCTGATGACATCCCAGATGTCCCACCACACGTCCGCGCCAGCAGAGCCAAGGGCGGTGGGGTGCTTATCGCCGAGCATCGGGATATAACCATCGTTGTAGATCAGCCTCAGCTGGTCGCCCAGCCACAAGACCGTGGGGAACCGGCACGCCAGCGCGGTGGCGACCGTCGTCCGCACGGCCGCGGACCACTCCGCCGGATCGCCCAGCGGGTGGGCTGACCAGTCATAAGACAGGATCCGGCTGCCCATCTCGCCACCCAGCGAGGCTGCCATCCGCAACTCAGCCGGAACGCTGACCATTTCACGAGACTAATCCGGCCGGTGTTCGCCGCCAGTCACGGCATGGCCATGTCTGGCTGGCAGCCAGCCGACCACTCGCCGCCCGGCAGCGCGCTTCAGTGCAAGAGTGGCGAGCGAGACCAGCGCCCGCAGGCTTTGCATGGATAGAGAACAGAATTCCGGCGACACCGTAGGCGGACAAAACTCGAGGTGCCATGATCGCGGCCGCTAGCCAGGGCGCGGACGCCGCGCAGGCGGCCATCGACGTGATGACCGCCTGCGATCGGCGCCGGACCGCGCCTGCCGCTAGCCGGTGACCGGCGGTGGCAGTACAAACGGCCCGGTCACTGCGTTGGCGTTGTCGCCGTAGCTCAGCCAGCTGCCGATCGGTCGCTGCTGGCCCACACCGGGCCGGTTGTAATCGCACACGCCGGACGGGAAGGCCTGGCGGAGCTCCTGCTGCTCCGCGGCCGTGAAGATGACCGGGTAGCTGTTGAAGTTCAGCGGCTGGAGGCTGCACTTCAGCTGCGTCATGGCGAGACCTTGACCTGCTACAAGGCGCGGGTTCGACGCGACCGGGAACTGCGTCGCGCACTGGCCCGTCGCGGGATCCGTGAGCGTCTGGTTTACGGGCACGGCGGTGGCTGACAGGAAGCAGCCGTCGGTCAGGTCGGCTGGCTTGTCGGCCAGCACCTTCTGCTGCCCACTGCGATGTGAGTGGTCGTTGTTGATCGCGGTCAGCCAGGCATCCATTTGAGCCAGCTCGTAGGTGTTGGCCATGTTAACCTCGGCCGCGGTCGGCTGGTTCTCGATGATGACCTGGTTGCCGTAGGTGCCGTTGGCTGCGAGCAGCCGCGCGCGCATCACAAACGACCAGTCGGTGGTGTGGATGTCGTTGCCGAAGCCGGCGAAGTCGAGGTCATCGCGCTGGTCGATGATCGGCGTCGTGCGCAAGCCCAGTGACGCGCTGTTCGTCAGGTCATCGGCGTAGACGGCCTGCAGCGCCTGGGTGCTGGCATCGGTGCGCTGCGGCATTTCGGCCCCCGTGTAGTCGATCCCGCCGATGTCTGCGTTGAGCGCCACAAACTGCGCCGGGGTGATCGCCCCGGAATCGAGCGCCGCCAGCCCGTACTGGACCCCGACGTTGTCCAGGGCGCTGTTCGGGAAGCCGGTTGCCGGGTTGGTTCCCACTTGATTGACGATCTGCTCGTTGGCATTGCAGATGACGCCGTTCGGGTTGGTCACCGCGTTCCACTGGACGGCGGGCGGGATTGCCGCGTTGCAGCTGCCCGTGGCAGTGGCCCGGTTGGCGAAGGTGAGATCCCAGGACTGACAGGTGGTGTAGTCGTTGTAGCCGGCGATCGCGATCTTCGCCGCGGGCGAGAACGTCGACCCCGGTCCGGCGAAGAACGAGTCGAGCAGCCGGCAGTCGGTGACCGGCGCGCCGGTCGTGATCGGGTCGGGGAACGAGATGCTCGGGATGATCCCGTCCAGGATGCCGGGGTAGGAGTCGGCGATCTCATACTGCTGGATCGCGCCACCGGATCCGCCCCAGCCGATGGTGAACTGGACCGGACCGTAGGTGTCGACGAAGTGCTCCTTCACCATCATCGCGGCCTCGGCCGAAATGATCGTGGAGCAGTTGTTGTCCAGCACGTTGAGGCTCGAGGACGCAACTGCGTAGCCCAGTGACAGGAACTCGCTGTCCAGGACCCCGCCGGTGCTGTTGCCCTGGTGGAAGCCGGCGTCACAGCCGCCGCCGAAGGTGTAGATGAGCTTGCCGTTCCAGCTCGTGTCGGGACGCAGCGGGGTCGGAGCCTGACCGTCGTAGAGCGCCGCCGTCTGGTAAACCGCGCGGTCGATCGTGCCTGTCTCGAGCCGGACGATGTACGGGACGCTCCGGCCGTTCACAGTCGTCATCGCCAGGTCGGCCGGCGTGACTCCCGGGTCGGCGAGAGCTACGAACTTCCCAGACGTGCTGCTCATGTACTCGAACGAGACCTGGGTCGGCGCGGCGCAATCGGGCATCTGCGCGGCCGCCAAGCCGAAGGCCGTCGTCTCACAGAAGAACGGCAGCTGCTGCTTGCCGGAGAAGACGGGGCCGTTGATGGAGTGATCAGTGACATCCAGCGAGGCGAACTGGCCGTGTGCGATAGCGACCAGCCGGTTGCGGCCGAGCTGGAGGCCGGTGATTAGCCCGAGCAGGCTGCCATCGGACTGCTTCTGGAAGCTGGCGGTGACGTCGCGACCGTCGGCGCTGAGCCGGACGCTGGCCGGCGAAGTGTCCTGGGGCACGTCGACGCGCACCAGGACCTCGCCGCCGCTGACGAGCTCAGGACGGGGGTTGGAGACGGTCACCAGCGCTAGTCGACCTGGCGGCCCGCTGTTGGCCGGCCCGGCAGCCTGTGCTGCGCTGGGGGCGGCAATGACCCCGATCGCCGAGATGGCCGCCAGCCATCCCAGGGGTCGGCCTCGCATCAGCTTTCTCACTCAGATCCTCCCTGGCCGGCCCCTGGGCTCGCCCCATGACGATCCCTACACGGGTATATCACTGGGCCAATAGGTAGAAAAGGGTTCCGCCCATCTGGGAATGGAAGCGCGTCAGCGATCATTGTCCCGCGCCTAGCCAGAGACCCAGCGCAGCGCTGATCTCCGCCTGCCGTGGCCGTGTCCGCGCCGGCCAGGTCGGCCAGTGTCCACGACATCCGGATGATCCGGTCCGCGCCGCGCGCGCTGATCAGGCCGCGATCCATGGCCCGCTCCAGCGGCGCGAGCGCGCCGGCGGCCGGGCGGAAGGTACGTCGCAGCACGCTGCCGGGGATCTCGGCGTTCAGCCGCCACCTCGTGCCCGCCAGCCGCCTGGCCGCCCGCGACCTGGCTGCCTGCACCCGCGCCGCGACGACAGAGCTGGACTCGGCCAGCTGCTGGTCGCTGAGCAGCTCAGCCCGCCCCACCGGCAGCAGCTCGACCTTGACGTCGACTCGGTCCAGCAGCGGGCCCGACAGCCTGGCCAGGTACCGCCGGCGCGCCAGCGGCGTGCAGGTGCAGCCCGAGCCGGTCGCGGCAGTCCTGGCACACGGACACGGGTTCGCCGCCAGCAGCAGGGTGAACCTGGCCGGGAACCGCGCGGTCAGCCCGGAACGCGCGATGACGACCTCACCCGACTCCAGCGGCTGGCGCAAGGCGTCCAGCACGTCCCGGCCGAACTCCGGTGCCTCATCCAGGAACAGGCATCCGTGGTGCGCCAGCGACGCCGCACCAGGCCGGATGATCCCGCTGCCGCCGCCGACGATGGCTGCCTTGGTCGCCGTGTGGTGCGGCGCGCAGAACGGCGGCTCGGTGACCAGCGGCCGGTCCGGCCGCAGCGCGCCGGCCACCGAATGGATAGTGCTGACCTCCAGCGCGGCAGCCGGCGCCAGCACCGGCATGATCGTCGGCAATCTCTCAGCCAACATGGTCTTCCCGACACCTGGAGTAAAGGACCACTAGCTCTGGCTAGATGCGTCGGCTGCATCTCGTCTGCGCCTGTGCGGCATTGACAGGTTCCCCTTCCCAGCGCGTGACGAGGAACGCGTGCATCTCGAGGGTGGGGTCACTGACCGTCATCGGAATGGGTAGCGGGTCGTGGACGTGGACACCGAGTTCTTCGAGGCATTCCCGACTGACGGCCTGGTAAGGCAACTCGCCCGACTCGACATGTCCGCCGACGAGATCCCAGCAGTCGGGATACCACCGACGCGATTGATGGCGATGCAACAGGAGCACGAGACCGTCGCGCACAAGTGCAGCGACTGAGATCGGAATTTGGGCGACCATGGCGGCACACTAGACGCGAACGCACTATGCCGCGTTGCGCTGCGGCGTAACTAGCTGGTTCTTCGGCATTTGGACGCCGCCTTCCTGGATCTATGGTTCACGGTGCACGTTCCGTGGTGATACACAGCCACGAGCTTCTTCCCATCGATGCCGCGGCTAGTCCTGGTCAGCGAGCGAGCTAGGCGATCCAACGCTGCGCGCAAATGGCTCGCGCGACGGCGGGCCACCTTGGTGCGCGTGGTTCTGCCGCCCTGCGTCACCGCCCAGCTGCCAACAGAGAGACGAGTACGGCGCGCGGGCCCGAACTCGAAAAACTTGACAGGAACCCCATGGAAGCCTCGCTCCGACATATGCCAGACCTAGATGCTAGATCCCGGCGCTGCGCGGGACAACGGCAGCTACCCGACGCCGTCCGGCCGGGCTCCCTGCCTGCGAGCCGCCCGGCGTATTCACGGCATGCGAAGTCTGACCCCTAGTCGGCGTGCTTCTTAAACCGCTTCTTGCAACGTCCGCACATCAGCGACGGTCGTGGTTTTGTGCCGGGTTCTAGCCTTGGGCTGGTGAATGGGAGCGGAATTAAGGCTGTACTGCTAACGGGGGTGTACGGCTCGGGCAAGAGCACGGTCGCGAAGGAGATGGCTTATCTACTTGAGCAGGCCGGCGAGCCCTACGCGCTGCTCGATCTGGACTATCTGAGCTGGGGTGGCGCCGGCGGGGATGATCGGGCCAGCGAGTTCGCGCTGATGCTGGCGAATCTGTCAGCTGTGGCGGCGAACTTCCGCCGGGCCGGTATCCCGAACTTCGTGCTCGCTTACTTTGTCCGAACTGCCGCCGAGGTACGTGACATTGAGCAGGCCTTGGGCGCCTCAGTCACGGTGGTCCGGCTGATCGCGGACCTGCCTGTGATCCAGCAGCGACTGGCTGGCGATGTCACCACCGGCCGCGGTGATGACATGCGGGCGGCGGCAGCCGCGATCGCAGCGGACGAAGGAGCGGGCCTCGAGCATGTGGCCATCAGCAACAACCGGCCCGTCACGCTGATAGCACGCGAAATCATGGCCGACGCCGGCTGGGTCTGATGCCGCCAGGCAACGGCGGCGACAGGCAGCCATCGCCCAGACCCGCGACCAATGCACTGTCATGCCGCTTTCCGGTCCAGTCGGAACACAGCAACGCGGTCAGACATCGACGGTTCGTGTCGCCAGCGCCCCGATTTTTAGGCTGCGTCAATCACCGGCCGGCGGTTGCGGACTGGCGGTCTATCCACCAGCCGACAGCGGCGGTGGCGGTGGCCGCCGCCGCGCCGAGGAGGTTGGCAGGCACGCCTGCCAGTCGCCCGACCGGGTGCGGCGGGTCGTCCACGGCGGTGCCCGGCACCAGCGGGGCCAGGAAGAACGGTGCCCAGTACGCCACCGGGACCGCTGCGGCAAAGAACCGGGCGGCGTCCCGGTCGGCTGCGCCAGACCATACCGACCAGACATTGGCGGCCGACAGCGAAGTGGCCATCGCCAGCGCCGTCACGCCGTGGAACCGTGCATGCGCGGGCCAGTGATCATTAAAAATGTGCGAGTCGTTCCAGTCCGCGGCGATCGGCGCCGCGACAGTGATCACGTTGGCGAGGGTAAGCAGGCTCCGGCCAAGCAGGGGCCGGTAATCGCTGGCAGGAACTCGCCGGGTCATCCGCGTCTCCAATCTGCTGGATGCCCGCTTCACGCTACCCCCGCGCCTTAGTCGCGCACGGCCCCATGGCGGATCCGATGCTGGAGCGTCCACGCGTTGCGACAATCCGCCAGCTCCCTGACGGGCATACTGCATCAATATGCGCGTCGGCAGCGCAGCGAGCATGCGCGCTTCTGCCGCCCTGCGCCCCTGCGCTGTGCTATGGCCTACTCAGGTCACGAGCTCGTAGACGTTGCCGTCGGGTCCGCGGAAGTGCTGCCAGGTCGGTCCCGGTTCGCCCAGCAGTTCGACGCCGGCCTTCCTCAGTTCGTCGACGGCCGTTGTCATGTCGCGGACGACGAAGCCGACAACCGGGCCGGTCGTGAAATGGTCCTTGCCCGGGTAGCTGCTGCCGAAGACTTCAACATGCCGGCCATCCGGAAGCTCGAAGACCCAGAAATCCGTTTCGGTGTAGACCAGCGTGAGGCCGAGCACGTGCTCGTAAAAGTGCGCCAGTTCCAGGGAGCGGTCGGTGCGCGTACCGCACCAGCCAAGGCTTGTGATCTCCATGCCTGCCAGTATCACCGCGATGCAAGACCGCGCTTCTGCGAGCCTATCCGCTTCTGGCTCCCCTTTATGTCAAGAGGCTGCCCGGATTGGTGTTCTAGGCTGAGGTGCAGCGGGCCCGGGAAGTGGCTTGTCCGAAGAGCCGATGTCCGGGGTCAGGTCGGTCACGCTGGATTTTAGTGTCGTCCCCGAGTGCCCTCCCGGGCCCGTCATCTGCGTGTTGGCCTGGTCGTGGAGCATCTGCCGGTAGACCACGTTGGACAGGCGTCGCTTGAGGCACCGCATGGCTTCCATCGAGGTTTTCCCGGCTGCTTTGCGGGCGTCGTAGTAGGCGCGTCCTTCGGTTTGGTTGCGCAGCTGGACGATGGCCATGATGTGCAGTGCCCGGTTGATCCGCCGGTTGCCGGCGCGCGACAGCCGGTGTCGCAGTTGCTGGCCGGAGGAGGCATCCAGCGGCGCGGTGCCGTTCCAGGACGCGAAGTGGTCCCGGCTGGCGAACCGGTGAATGCTGCCGACGTCGGCCAGCAGCCGTGCGGCGCTGGAGGGGCCGATGCCGTGCAGCTGCAGCAGCGTGGATCCGCGGGCTTCGACGAGGACCGTGATCTCTTTCTTGCTGGCCTTGATCTTGCGGTCGATGCTCTCGAGCTCGGTGATCAGCTCGGCGGCGAGCCGGCGCCGGGTCTTGCCGACGGTGTCACGGGGCCTGGTGGTGGCCAGCAGCGCGCGGGCCTGCGCCGCGGACAGGAACTGCTTGGCGCCGCCAGGGATCAGCTCGAGCAGCAGCCGGTGGATCCGGTTGATGGTCTGGGTCCGCGTCCGGCCCAGCTCGTCGCGCCGGTCGGCCAGCATGCCGAGTACGACCAGGTCGGGGCTGACCTCGACCCGGGCCAGCTTCGGGGACCGTAACGCGGCCAGCGCGACCGAGTGCGCGTCGACCGGGTCGGTCTTGCGGCCGTTGCCGGTGGCGAAGACCCGCACCTGCGCCGACAGCTTGGCGGGCACGTCCAGCACCGTCTCGCCACTGGCTACCAGCCGGTGCGCGATGTGCCGGCCGACCCCGTTGCAGCCCTCGACCGCCCACATCCGCTCCGGAAACCTGCGCCCGGCGGCGAGCATCTCGGCATAGCCGGCCTGGTCGGTGCCATACCGGCCCGCAGCCAGCACTTTGGCCCGGTCGTCGATCACCTCGATCGTCGCCGACCGCTTGTGCGGGTCCATCCCGATGATCACGCTCACAGAATTCACTCCATGCCGCAGGGAAGCTGACCGCAAGGAGGGCACCGCTACTTCGAGCTGGGCAAACCCCTTTTGAGCCTCTCCTCGCACGGTGCCCGGCGAGAACGCAAGCCAGAAGAGAGCCACACCAATGACAATGGCGGGCAGCCGCAGAAAGAGAGCGTCTCGCCAGGCACCTGGACCGAGTCTGGCCAGACACCGGCCCTACCGCCAGTCTTAAGTAGCCGCGGACAGCATGGTCGTTGGTGCAGGGCAAACGCAGGAACATAGCCGTATTCACGCCGACTCCCGCAGGGTGACTAAAGGATGGGCCGCAGCGCCGATCGCCGCTCATAGTCCCGCGCCGAGCCACAGGCCAAGCGCGGCGCCGATCTCCTCCAGCCGGCGGGCTGGGGCTGTTGGTGACGGCGAGAATGGCGGCTTAGTAGCGTCGCCCGACCGGGAGACCGGGGCTGAGTTCGAGGATGCGCTGCACGGCGGCGGGGTCGCGGGCGTTCAGGAGGATCTTGTAGGCGGTGTGGGCGATCCAGCCTGAAGTAGCGCCCAGCGCGTTGATCAGGGAGTCCATGTCGCCGCTGTCGAGGCGGGATGGTTCAAGTTCTGGGCTTGGTGATGGCGGCTGTGCGAGGATCACTCTGACCGTTTCCATGTCGTCGCCGGACCACGCTTCCAGCGCGGCGTCGGCCTGAGTCGAGATAGCCGCCAGGTCCAGTCCGGCCGCGTGCGCTACCGCTGTGATCCACTCTGGCAGGACGGCTGCATCGGCTGTGCAGGCGTGATCGATGTCGACGAGGGTGGCCTCGCGGGTGTCAAGAACGTCGGCCAGAGCCGCAAGCTCCGGATACCTGCCCGTCGCGGCTCCCAGAGCCTGTCCCACTACAGTGTGCCGTCATGACCGGCCTCGGGCAGGGTGCTAACAGCCTTGCGCCCTGCCGCGCCCGTTCTGGGCCAGGTAATCGTCACCGCGCCCCCGCCTCGTGTATGCGGTACCTGGCGGCCATTGTGGTCGGCCTCCGTCACGCTCGCTTCTCCGCCCGCAGGTCTGCGACCTCGCCGGCCGCTTGCGCCTGGAGCATCCGCAGCTCCTGGCCGAGACGCCGGAGCGCGTCGGCCTGGTCTTTCCCCACCCGGGGTTACGAGCCTCCCGGCACGCCGGGAAACCTGAAACCTGCCAGCCGCTGCCCAGCTTGTGACACCAGCGCACAGAACTTGTGCATCTGTATACACCGCCGCGTCTGCGAACTGCTCAGATCCAGTCGCGCGTAATCGGCAGGCTCGAAGCCACCGACGGAAGCGCCAATGACTTGCTCACTCACGGTGACGATAGCGACCGCCCAGCATGGAGTTCCCGACACCCGGATTAAAGCACTACTAGCCGGGGTCATCGTCTCGTCGTCGGCCCGCACCTATTTCAAGATCATCCGTATCGCGTAGCGTCAGCAACGTGCGCGGTCAGTACAACTAGCCATCGGAAATCTCGGCTTGGCGGCGCTTCCCAGCCTTGATAGGCGCCAGAGCGTCGGCGGAGGCCTTTGGTGCCTCGGCGCTGCTCAATCCCGCACGTTTTGCTGTCCTATACGCCTGACGGCCAGGCCGGGCTTCCTTCCAGGTAAGTCGAGCTTTCTTGGCCACAGCCCGTCGCCGACGCGAAGCGACACGAACTCGCTCTTCATAGGCCCGCTGCCGTTCGGCAATAGGCCTGGCGTGCCAGACGGACAGAAACCGAGACCGACGGCAGCGCCGCCAGCACGCATCGGGTAACCCAGCGCTTGACTGCCCATCCTCGAGCCCCAAGCCCTTCGGCCACCCGGGCACGCCGAGACGCACCGGCCTGGCGCCGCCGTGGACGCGAAATGCCCTACCCGACGCGGCCAGGAAGCTGACTCGGCGCCGATGCCGACTTCGTCGTTAGTCGCGCGGAGCCCGAGCGATCGTTACTACGAAAGAGCCTGGGCGGCCGCTGTCGGAAGGTGCCGACGGTCCCTGACCTCCTGAACCTGCCACGCATTGCCGTCGGGATCGCTGAAGACGAAGAACGAACCGTAGCTCGTGTGCTCGGGATCGGGGCCGGGGATCCGTGCCTCCGGGGGAAATGGCGCGCCGTGCCACATCTCGCTCACGTTGATGCCCCGGCCGGCGAGTTCGTCATGGGCCGCCACGATGTCGGAGACGATCAGCCCTGCCTCGGCCGTTCCGGGCGCCGCCGCCGTGATGCCCTTGCCGAACGTGACCGAGCACCCCGAGCCCGGAGGCGTGAACTGGACGATGCGAACGTCGTCGCCCACCGAGGTGTCGTCATCGTACCTCCAGCCCACCTTTTGGTAGAACTGCTTGGATCGCTCGATGTCGGACACCGGAATGATGTGGACCTCTAGGTCCATGTCGATCATGTTGGCCTCCTTGAGCGCTTGCTGCCAGTTGCTAATGATTTCGCCGGGTGCCGCCTCCACCGCGCGCTTCACGAGTTTGGCCGCACCCATAAGCGCCTTGTCGAGTCCCTTCTCGATGGTTGGCTCGCCAGCCGCGATGAGCGCGGCCTGATTGGCATTGAGTTCCTCAGCCGCCTCATGGAGCTCCTTGTGGGGCAGAGCCCCGCCCCCGAACCACTCAGGGACGACACGGACGTGCGGGCGGTCCAACCGCTTCATCACGTGCGGCTTGCCGTTGCGCTGGTTGATCACCGCCGCGTCGTACTGGCCGACAGCTCGTCTTTGTGCAGCTGCTCGATCGCGTCCAGGTCGGCTAGTGCGGCCTCGACAGTCCCGTACAGTGCGGCGTACATGACCATCGCTTTCTTCTCAGCCATTTCGTCCCCCTTTGCACAGGAAGTCGCGCAGCGCCAGATTCATGTGGTCGGTGCGCCTCCAGGCAATGGCCAGCAGAACACCCTCGACGGCAACGCGTTCACGTCCTTGATTAGGCCGAGCGGCCGCCTACCGGTCCTGACCAGCGGCATCCGCCCCTTGCTATGCACAACCAGCATGAGCACGTCGATCTTGGGCAGGCCGGCGCATCGACCCCAGTTCGTACCCCGGACGATGCGCTGATACCCCCGGCAACCGGTAAGAAGAGCCGCACCACGCTCGGTGGCCCGGATCGCGTCAAGTGCACGCTCCGCTTGCTTTCGCCGGCCGGGCCGGGGTCATGCGACCTGTGGGTACAGGCCGGCGACTCCGGCGGAGAGCCCGGCGAGGACGCTCTTACTAGCCTCGTCGGCGATGACTTCGGCGTCGCCGGCCTCGATGCCGTCGATGGCCAGCTTGGCGATGGCAGCCGGGTCGGACTTGGGTACGTCCAGGTTTCGGGTCATGTCGGTGTCCATGTAGCCGACGTGCAGGGCGGTCACCCGGGTGCCCTGCGGCGCCAGTTCGAGGCGCAGGGCGTTGGTTAGCGACCACTCCGCCGACTTGGCGGCGCAGTAGGCGCCGGACCGGGGAATGCTCAGCCAGGACAGCCCCGACAGGATGTTCAGCATCGCGCTGCTGCCCTGCGCGGCCAGTTGCGGGGCGAACGCCCGCGTTACCGCGAGGGTGCCGAAGAAGATGGTCTCCATATCCAGCCGGATGGCGGCCAGGTCCCCGGTCAGCAGCGAGGATCGGGTTTGCGAGCCCGCGTTGTTGACGAGGATCGCTACTCCGCTCGAGGCCTGCGCCGCCGCGGCGACCGAGGCCGAGTCGGTGATGTCCAGCGCAATGGGGGTGACACCCGCTAGGTCAACGCCTTCTGGATCGCGCGCTGCCGCGTACACGCGGGCGCCGCGGTCGCGAAGCTGGGTGGCAAGCTGTCGTCCCAGTCCGCGGTTGGCCCCGGTCACTAGCGCTGTCTTGCCTCTGATCTCCATGACGTTCCTCCCGCTCATTACCTTTCGCAGCGCCGGACCCGCAGTTGTGGGTCCCGCGCTGAAGCTGGTTCAGCCGCATACGGAAAACCCATTCGCTGGGGCAGCGTTGCCCGCTTGCTGCACCCCGGAACACCCTCGGCGAGCCCAGAAGCGGTCACGTCCGCGGAGCTGCGTCCAGTCGAGAGCGCTTTGAGCAAGATCCCCCGTCGAAACCGGCGCGCGAGTGAGCTACATGAGGAGCAGTCGCTGGGTTACGGGCAACCGGCTCTGGGCCTTCACGTCCGGCTCCCTACATCACGCTACGCCGCCCCGTTCCGAAGATCTATTGCAACCTAGTGTTGGGCTCCAGCCCCCGGCGGAACCGACGGCATATAGTCCACGCGGATCAGGCAGCTGCCGTTAGGGGCACCGCCGAGCCTGAAGAGGGATGACCAACACAGGTCCAAGTCGCCCAGGCTGTACCTGCGAGGCGGGCATCGTGCGCAGTGCCGCGCCGAGGGCCGGATCTCCGGGAGGGGCCAGGAAGCTCAACGCCAGCTGGCCCGCCGCTCGGTGTCGGTGATCACAGTCCCGCCCCCAGCCACGGGCCAAGCGCAGCGCCGATCTCCTCCAGCCGCGGCCTGGCCGCGCCGGCCAGGTCGGCCAGTGTCCACGACATCCGGATGATCCGGTCCGCGCCCCGCGCGCTAATCAGGCCCCGATCCATGGCACGCTCCAGCGGTACGAGCGCGCCGGCGGCCGGGCGGTAGCTCCGCCGCAAGACGCTGCCCGGAACCTCGGCGTTCAGCCGCCACCTCGTGCCCTCCAGCCGCCTGGCCGCACGCGCCCTCGCCGCCTGCACGCGCTCCGCCACCACCGCGCTCGGCTCGGCCAGCCGCTGGTCGCTCAGGAGCTCGGCCCTGCCTACGGGAAGGAGCTCGACCTTGACGTCGACCCGGTCGAGCAGCGGCCCGGACAGCCTGGCCAGGTACCGGCGCCGCGCCAGCGGCGCGCATGTGCAGCCCGAGCCGGTCGCGGCGGTCCGAGCGCACGGACACGGGTTGGCCGCCAGCACCAGGGTGAACCGGGCCGGGAAATGCGCCGTCAGGCCCGACCTGGCGATCACCACCTCTCCGGACTCCAATGGCTGCCGCAGCGTATCCAGCACGTCGCGGGCGAACTCCGGCGCCTCATCCAGGAACAAGCACCCGTGGTGCGCCAGCGACGCCGCACCAGGCCGGATGATCCCGCTGCCGCCGCCGACGATGGCTGCCTTGGTCGCCGTGTGGTGCGGTGCGCAGAAGGGCGGCTCGGTGACCAGCGGCCGGTCCGGCCGCAGCGCGCCGGCCACCGAATGGATAGTGCTGACCTCCAGCGCGGCAGCCGGCGCCAGCACCGGCATGATCGTCGGCAATCTCTCAGCCAACATAGTTTTGCCGACGCCCGGATTAAAGAACTATTAGCCACAGTCCTAGACCAGCGGTTGCCCGGCCTCTCCCGCGAGCATTCATTTGTCCAGCGTTGCATGAGATGCCGCATCGGGCACCTCGCTGCGTAGCCGCGCAAACATACGGATCTGCCCGATGTGAGCGAGTTCCGGCATCGCATTCTTATGCAGAGGCCAGCATCTCCATTCGTGATCAGCAATGCCGTGAGAGGTACGTGGCTGGGCGCTGGTACCCCACCCTCGGGTGGGCCAGATCGCCGAATCCGGCGTCGGTTGAGGCGCAGGCCCCTGATGTTGGTCCCGAGCGCGGATCGGCAGTTATGGGCGGCGGTCGGCGCTGACGACCAAGCAGCACATGCCGCGCCGCGCGCGATGACGTCGGAGCGGTCGTCTTGCGAGGATGTGGTTATGACCTGAGTTCGGCCACGACTTGATCGTCGGCGGTATTGCGCTGCGCTGACCTGGTGGTTTGCAATTCGTGGGAGCTGAACTTGCGCACTAGGCGCGACCGTGAAGTGGACGGGTGCGTGCATGCGGACGGTAACGATGTCGCCGCCGCTACCATGGCTGACATGGTGCTGGATGGGTTCCCCCGAGCGCTGGACGGATTTGAGGCGGCACTCGCCGGGGTTGCGCAGAGTCGCTGGAGTTCCCCGTCGCCGTGCGCGGGCTGGTCTGCTGCCGATGTCGCCGGTCACGTGATCGGTGGGCTGCGGGAGACTGAGGCGCTGGCGCGAGGGCGCTACGAGGAGAATGAGGCGGCTGAGCACCCGGCGTCTGCCATCGGCGACGATCCGCTGGCCGCGTGGCGCCTGGCGCGGGCTGACATGATGGCGGCGCTCGACCCGTCGGCGCTGGCCCGGCTCGTGCCGGGGCCCTGGGGGCCGATGCCGCTGGGCGAGATCCTGGAACGGTCCCCGATGGAGTTCCTGGTGCATACGTGGGATCTGGCGCAGGCCACAGGCCAAGCCGCCGTATTGGACCCAGGCTTGGTGGGCGGCGCGCTAGGGCCTGCGCGGCAGTTCGCCCCGCTGGCCCGTTTGTCTGGACTGGTTGGCCCTGAGTGCGACGTGGTCGAGGACGCCGATGATCTCACCAGGCTGCTTGCGATCTTCGGCCGGCGTAACGCCAGCAGTTAAGGATCTATAAAGACCTCTTGGCCCTGTTGCCGAATCGTCACGGCAGGTCGTCCGTCAGCAGCATCACCGCACGCCATACAGTGACGTCGGCACGACTGACTTGCGCACTAGGATGGCCGAACTCGGGTCGTTGGCGAACGAGAGCTGGACGGCGGGGCGGAGGCTGACCTGTCATCCGCTCATGGCCGCGAGTAGCGCGCGGTCGTGCCGAGAGGTCCGACGTTGGCCAGTGCGATCACGTGGGTGGGTTGCCGGACATATATCCGGCCCGCACAGAGGTCGATCCCCGACAGCGTCCGCGCAACGGCTGCCCGCCTTGGCCGCCCAGGACGCTGCCGTGTTCCGCGGAACTAGCTGGCGGAGTTACCCTGTCCCTCCTGGTGTCGGCCCAGCGCCTTCACTAGCTTGCGCCAGCCCTTTGCGATCTGCTGCCCCTTCCAAGCCTGCGCTTCCGCGATGCCAGCCGCCGCCTGTTGCAGACGTGTTGCCGTCTCGGCCACAGGCACGGGTGCCCCGGTCGCCTGACTCTCGTGCTCCCGACTGGCGTCATCCTCGGCAGTTGTCATGAGCCCGAGACTACCCGGAGCTCTCATCGCGATTTCTGCCTGTCGCTCCCCAGAGGCATGGGGCCACCCTGAGCTGAGTTTCGCCAGCAGCATGGGACCACCTGTTCGCCGGTTATGGGACCACCTGGATGACACTCCTTGTGTCAACCTCAGGCCGCGATTGGCGTGGCTAGTTGTTGCTGGCCGAGTGCGGCTGCGGCTCCGGCGCACTGGCCGACCTGACCGCGGGCATCATCCTGCACTCGATCACCGCGGCCAGGACGCGGATGCTGGCCCGATACGAGCTAGCCCTCGAAGCAACCCCATGGCCCGAGCTACGGGCCATCTACGACCAGGCCGGCCGTCTATACCGCGAGGGAGCTCCGGCGCTGCTGGCCGCCGCCGGATCGGCCGACCCCTCACGGGACGCCCGCATGCTGACCGCATGGGCCGAAGGCATCATGTTCGACACTATCGCCGGGGCCGGCTGGCACCACGCCCCAATCCGCGACGAACTGCGGGCCAGCGTGTCGGAGTACCTCCATGCGATCCTCCCCGGAGCCGAGCGCGCCAGCCAGTAACGCGCAGCGCTGGACATTTGCCGATATCGAACGTGCGCACCTCGCCGCGAGGAAGGTGAATTGCAGGTTCTCGGCTGAGGTGGCCCAACTGACCGCCCGCTACGCGGTCGTATACGCCGAGCGCGGCTTGGCCGGGCTCGGCATCGGTGGCAGAGCGGCCGAGCTCGCGGTGCGCACGGTCGAGCTGCGAGCCGGGCAGCGCCGGAGAGCCGGAGATGTTCGCCTGGCTCGCCCTGTGCAGCCCCGCGATACTCTGACCATCTCCCATGACCGTGCTGGGCGACTGGTTACCAGCTGGGTCAAGTCGCGTGTCTGCTGGACGTACTCCAGGACCGGGACGGACCGGAGCACCTTCGGCGCCTCGGCTTGCAGGTAGCGGAAATGCTCCGCCTGCTGGCCTTCCGTCTTATCGAACAGCCGAGCCGCGTACCCGGCTCGGGCTTGCAGCTCGGCCGGACCGGGCCGCTCCCGCAACTTGCCTTCAATTCGCGCCGCGATACCGCGCAGATTGGCTGGGATAATCGTGATGCTGGCCATACGTGATGGCCTCCTCTTTGATAGGGCCGCCTAAATAGCGGGCTGTGCTGGTGGTTGTCTACGCGGCCAGGACCCTGGCCTTAATCTCCGTAGCAGTCGCCGCCGTAGCCGTCATGATTGTCTTGGTAAACCGGCCTGACGCCTTTGTGCGACCGCAAGATCGGAGTGTGAGGCCAGTGATTGCCGACGAGGATGAGCTTCTGGTGAACGCCATCGCTGATCTGGGCGCCCTTTTCGGAGCGCGGCACGGCCCCGAGTTCGCGGCCCGGAGGATGCGCAAGAACGTGCTTGAACTCGACCTCGACGTCAGCATGACGCCGGACGCCGCCGCCAAGCGAGCTGAGGAAGTTCTCGCGCATGAGGGCGCTTTCATCCGGACCGAGCCGGGTGGGCAGGACGCGCCCGTGGAAGTCATTGGCCTGATCGCCGTGGGGTTCGGAAACCTGAATCCGGCGGTCGTGACAGTCACCATTCGTCCGAGCGAGTATGGCTCGCGGCTGGTGGTCCGCGGTGCGGCCAAAGAGAGTCTGATCAAGCAGCGCGCGGGGGAGGCAGCCGCCAAGCGCATCGCGAATTCGCTCGCCTGAAGCCTGCATCCGGGTCGAGCCTCGCCGGGCTATGTTTCGCGTCTGAGCGCCACGGGCACCGCGGCGCTATGATGCCAATGTGACTAGCACCAGGCCCATAGTGGAGATCGATCCGTCGAGTTCGGTACCGCTGCATGAGCAGGTCGCGGCCGCGATCCGGCGCGCGATTGCCGACGGAGAGGTGCTGTCAGGCGAGCGGCTCCCGCCTGCCCGGGACCTGGCCGCCGTGCTTGGCGTCGACGCCAACACCGTGTTGCGCGGACTGCGCACGCTCCGGGATGAGGGCATTGTCGAGTTCCGGCGCGGCCGGGGCGTGACGGTAAGCGGCATCGGGCCGGAGCGCGGCGCCGTGGTGGCAAAGGCGCGCGAACTGGTTGCGCTGGCCCGGCGCTGCGGATACCGGCCAGAAGAGCTGGCGGAGATCATCGCGCAGTTGTCGTAGGAGCGGGCCATGAAGAACACTGCCGTGGAGGCTGCGCCGGGTCCTGGCACCGAGGCGCTGATCAAGGAGGCACGGCGGCGGCAGCGGCAGCGATCCGCTGCTACCGGTGTCGCGGTGGTGGTGGTGCTCGCCGCAGCGGTGGGCGTGTTCGCCGGCCTTCGCGGAGCCGGCGGGCCACCGCGGGTAAGCCCGCCGGCGGCGAGACGTTTCGCCGGCCCGCAGGTATCGGGCACCATTCCGGGGAGCGTCGATACGACCGTACTGATGTGGCCGACAGGACCAGGGCAGGATGGCACGATCGGCCTCGACAACTTGCGCACCGGAAAGCTGGTGCAGGCTGCACCGGTTGTCGACCCAGGTGAGTACCAGCCGATCATGCTGGTGAGCGGCTGGATCGTCTACGTCAGCAACAACGCCGTCTGGGCCACCGACGCGGTTACCGGCAAGACTCAGAAGCTCGGGAATGCGCTGGCGTTTGCTCCGTCCGCCGCGCCCGGCGATATCTGGCTCGAGTTCGGCCTGTACCAGGCTGGCGCGGTCACGGTTCGGTCCGTCGCGGTGTCCGGCGGCCTGCCTGGGCCGCCGGACACCCTGCCCGGCGGAACTCAGCTGGTCGCCGGGACGGATGCAGGCCTGCTGCTGGAGCCCCAGGGCGGCGAGGTGGGGGGCCCATTCTGGCTGTGGACTCCCGGCACCGCGCCGAAAGCCCTGCCTGATTCGCGGTCCGCCGAAGGCTTTGCCGTCAGCCCGCGGCTGGTCGCTTACGGCAGTGGCTGCGCGAACCCGTCGACAGCCCAGAGCCTCAGCTACGGAGGTAATTTCGGCTACTACACCTGCCGGACTCTGCAAGTGATCGACGTCGTCACCGGCAGGCTCCAGTCGTTCGCAGCGCCGCCGGGCACGATCGGATGGGTGCCGACCCACGGAGGTAACTGGGCTTGGTCGGTCAGCGAGATAGCGCCGTCCGGCCAGATGATGGCGGCCAAAGCGGTGCTTCCCCCCGACAGCCAGGGCATCGCCCGGGTATACGTCCTTCACCTGGCCGGACGCGTCGCGCAGGCCACCGCAGTCCCGTCATCGGAAGCCTTCCTCCTTGCAAACACCGCATGGTCGCCAGATAGCTCGTGGCTGTTCTACCAGGGCCCCGGTTATCGCATGTGGGCCTACCAGGTGCCCACCGGGCAGGCGCGGTCGTCCACGGCACCGTGCTGCCAGTACGCGGTGATGGCCACAATCAACACTCCGCCCAGCTGATGCGCCGCCACCGGCGCCGATTTCAAAATCAGACGATCGCAGTCCAAGCTGGCTGCCCAGACGGCGGGAATACATCGATGTCGTCGCCCAGGGACGGGGCCGATGCCCCTCCCGAGCGGCGGCTCGCGCGAGCGGTACCGGGACAGAGCATCGTTCCTCGTGCCCGGTACAAGTGGCACGTGCGAAGGCAATGCGCAGCAGCGTTACTGCTGGACGGAAGCGGCTAAAATCCAGTCCGCAGCCGGAGCCCGCGCCCTATGAGAGAGCCTTCGGCGCTGCATAGGCTGCGCTCCGCGACGGATCAGCGGCGGCTCTCGTCGGCGCGGCGGCTGGTATCAAGCAGGTGTCAAGTAGAGCTGGCCCGCGAAATCAGGGCGCTCTGAGACGGACGACGCGGCGCCTTGGCCGCGATTTCCCGGCGGTCATCGGGGTCGACCGACCGGGCCTTCCAGCGCTCGCCTGCGCGAGACACTCGGCCTGGGCAAGACTGACTGTTAGTAGTCGTACTAGCACGCTAAGTACCCGCCAAGCATGGGGTTTGCCCACGCCCGGATTAAAGGACTATTAGCCGCAGTCACAGACCAGCCGCTTGGCGGCCACTCTCGCAAGAGGTCATCTGCCCGCGTTCCACGAGATGCGTATCGGAGACGTCACCGCCTGGCCGCGCAAACCTGCGGATCTAGCCGATGAGCGGATGTGCCGTGTGGCATCGCCACGATTGTCTGGCGCCAGTTATTGTGACGGCGTGCTAAACGCCTCAGCCGAGTCGATCTCCCGCGATCTCGTCGAATATGGCGAGGATGATTCGGAATCTTGGATGCTGGCTTGCTCAGAGGACGACCTCGCGCGGGTTTGCTCGGTCGCGGACTGGCTGCTACTCCATGGGCCAACTGCGCCCTCCGGCGCGAGCATGACGATTGCCAAGGCGTGCGCTCTCGCCGCCGTCTATGTGCGAGAGGGCGCACCACGCGAACTGCGCCGCTCGCGTCGCCGCAAGATTGATGGGCTACCACCGGTGCCAATGCCCGGCCGTCGCCCTGACCATCAACTGCAGATGCGGGCTCCGCGTCACTACGGCGTCGGCGACGACGCAAGAGCATTCTGGTCGACCTAACGCCGACCGCTCATCAGCGCGGCGCGTGCGGCTGCCGTGAGCCTGCGCTCAGCCGCCTGCTGGGCTCGTGGTGGCGCGCAGTTGGCCATTGGCGGCCATCCTCAGCTGAGTACTACGTCAAGCTGTGCTCCGAGTATGAACAGTGACAGCTGCCCACCAGCGCATCAGCAGTCCCGCCAGCATCATGTTGCTGACACCTGGAATAAAGCACTGCTGCGCTCAGGCAGCGGCGCGTCCGGCCCTGAGAGGTGGCGCCGCCAAGCATGCTAAATGCCGCGCCGGTCGTGGACTGGAGCTGGTTCCCGAGATCTCCGTACAGCGTACAGGTAACACCCGCTGGGGCTAAGACGGCGGAGTGATAGTGCGGCTCCGCTGGTGCCTGCACCTTGCATTGAACCGGGCGACAGGCGTCTCCTGTTCGAGCAACCTGGCGGGTACCTACGGTCGAATCCACAATCCGTTTACTCAAGCCGACGGACCAAAGCTACCTGCAAGGGATGATCCTGAGTACTCTGACAGGCATGGTGGATTGTAGCTATTTGATCTGGAATCCGTTAGCAGGAGCAGGACCAGAGTCAGCGGTAGCGGGCATTCTCGCCGGATTCTCGTTTGCGGGCGTCATCGCCGTCCTACAGAAGGAGACTGGCGACGATGAGCAGAAGTCGCTAGCAATGAGATTATTGTTCGTCGCCTTTCTCGGCTTGGGCGTAACCGCTTTCATTATGTCGGATACTGCCGGCAGTGACGTCTGCAAATCAGCTGACAGCGTTATTACGGCCTCCGGCGGGATGTTCGCGACGTTCGCCATCATGATGCTCGTAGCACTCACATGGCTCAGCGCGGCTTACGGTCGAGGCGGCAACGGGATCATCTCCTACCTGCGCTGGGCTGTCTACGTCGGCTCGGCCTTCTCGATCACTCTCATGGCGGTCTCCTCGCAGAGCTACATGACCCAGGTCGCCGGGATGGACTTCGCTGGCGACCTCAGCGTCTATCTTGTTGCGGCAGGCGCGACCCTGATCAGCGCAAGTGCCGTCGGCTGGAAGCTCCGACGGCGCTGGAGAGTCCTGCGGATGCCAGCCGCCACTGGCGTCGAGTACCGAGACGCGAAATGGTGCGCGGCGGCGGCGCTCATCTACCTAGCGGTCGTGGGCATCGGCTCCGGTATTGTCCTTGCGTTCCCTAAGAACTGGTACCAGCCCGACATGAACCTGACCCTCGCCTACCTGGTTGGCTGGACTGCTCTGCTCCTTCCGTTCCCGGTGCTGACACTTGCCAGCCGCGCGATAGCGGCGAAACCACCAGCCGACAAGCCGAGCAAGAATGAAGCCTTGTTGCACGCCAGCTGAAAGGTCGCGATGCCCGCCGACAGGGTTTCGAATACGCGGTCAGCGCGCCTTTCCTAGACGAGACGGCTCGCCGCTACCCGGACGCGGCCGGCCGAGCGGTTGCACCCGCCACGTGGCTTGCTACGGCCTTTCTCATGCGACGTGCGAGGTCCAGTGCACGCAGGCACCACGGCGCCGGGTGTTCCCGCGAGCCAACGCGTCGACACCCACGGCAGTAGCGGCACTGCCGGGCAGGCGCCGACCGCATCGCGGGTGCCGAGCAACGTGCCCCGGTTCGCGCCACGCACCGGCCACAGTGGCGCCGCGATTTGATGGACCCAGCAGCCATGCGGGCGGCACGACGCTGACGGGCAAGATCGGCGCTGGACCGGAAACGCGCACCGGCGAGCCGCTCACCGGCCAGGCACGCACTCCATAGCAGCCGCAGCAGTTCGGGTCAAAATGGCAAGGTGCTTCGCAGCGCACCAAGGGCCATCGCATACAGCAGCTGCCATCCGCGTAACTACCCGCAAGCCTTCCCGCACGTCCGCTTCTGCCGCAAGCGTGACGGCGCGTACGTTGCTGTCGCATCGCGCAGGCAAGCCGTGAGATGGTCCGGACATGACGGCCTCTATTGCCATACTCGTCTCCGGCGCGAGCGGAGCGGTGGTCACGCTGGTTGGCGTGGTCACTGGTGGCGTGATCGCCGGCCGATCGCAGCGACGACAGTGGCTGCGCGACAAGCAAGTAGACGCATGCGCTGTCGTAGTACAGGAGTCCACAGCGATGCAGCTCGCGTTGCGGGACCAGTGGAGGCACCAGGAACTGCCGGACTGGACGGCCTGGAATCAGGCGCTGGCGATGATATGGCTGGTTGGCACCCCTGCGGTGCGTACGGCGGCTAAGCAAATGGACCGAGCTTTCTGGCTGTGCGGAGCACAGATCAAGAACGGGCAGCTCACTGAGGAGGATGCGTGGGCTGTGCTGCGCGACGCGATGGAGCTGTCCCGGCGCGACTTCATCAATGCCGCCCGGCGCGACCCAGTTGGTGAGCGGGAACAAGTCAGCGACGTGCCCGTAGCGCGTCCGCCTCTGGCGGAGATACGGCAGATGTTCGGCTCGGCCGCGGAATCGGATTCGAAAGGTGCGGCTAACCTGCACGGCGGCGACAACGATGGTTAAGACGTCCTCTCATGACGCGACCCGCGCGTCGCGGATCAGTCGGCCGAGGACGCTGACGCATTTGCTGTGTGATCCGCCGAGAGGTCCACGGCAGAGGTCTGCCGGCTGATGCGCGGCAGGCCTAGTAGTCTGCCGGTCACTTGACGAGCGACCAAAGCATGGACCGTCGATGAGCGGCTGCTTCTGGTGAACCGATCGTTGGAAGAGCAGCTGCGGCGCAGCCCGGTGGCGGTGTGCTGTTGCTTGCGACCTCGACACCCGAGAATTACGTTGTGACACGGCTCCCAATCCTCGAAAGCACTGTCAAGCAGCTCTACGGCACCGCCAGCACCTGCGCGCATCCAGCGTGTGACGAGCCGCTGCTCAGGTGGGTTGATGGTCTTGACACGCCCGTCTTGAACTCGCGCATCGCGCACATCCGTGCCGCCTCAGCGCTAGGTCCTCGCTACGACGAGGACATGAGTGACGAGGATCGCAGGGCGTTCGACAACCTAGTCCTCCTCTGCCTCCCGCACGCTGAGGAAGTGGATCTGAAGGCGCTTGCGGACCGCTACCCGGCGGAGACTCTCTACCAATGGAAGTTCGTCCAGCTCCAAGCCCCCCCTCCCACACCTCCCATTATCCCTGAGGGACTGCTCGAACGGGCAGTCGTCCTCTCCATGGGAGACGTCTTGATGGACTTTCGCGAAGCAACGATCGATCTCGGCGGCAAGCCCGCCACAGCACCCGGTGCGGGTGGCTCCGGCGGTGGAGCCATCGGGCCGGGCGCCCGGGGGGGAGACGGAGGTCCCGGTGGCGATCACTACGACTTCACCGTCACCGGCGCGCAGGTCCTGGGCGAGATTCCAATCGAGGTTGGTCACGCCGGTCGTGGCGGGGTAGACGGCCTACCCGGCGAAGCCGGCGGGCACACACGTTTTGGCGCCATCGTCACACCCGGTGGCGGCCGCAAGACGCATTCGCCTTTCCCTGAGGCTCTCGCGGAGATCGTCACGACCTCTGTGTCTTCAGCTGTGTTCGCCAACTACGTCGAGATCAACAATGGTGTCAGCTACCTCAGTGGTGCCGGGTGGCGTTCATACAACGTCGCACATCTTCCCGGGCCCTTCCGCGGCGCGCTTTGCGTCTGGATCGATCTGTCTTGGACCGACGCCCAGCCTGGGACAGATATTCCTCTCGAGGTGATCGTCGAGTTGGTCACCCCTATCAAGACAGCGACGTTCAGCGAGATGCAATCCGTGATCATCACTGCGGCCGCCCGCACCGGGTTCGACCGGGTGTCGTTTGCGTTTTCCCTGGCTGGCACCCTGCACGAGGCAGGTCTCCACGTACTTAATGTCTCGTGCAACACCGGGGCTCGCCTTGGTCAATACCTCTACGTCGACATCAAACCTTCGCCGAAAGAGCCAACCCAGTGACCTGACCCCGTCTCCATACGGCGAGCAACGTTCGCTGCCTTGCCGCGTGGACGAGCAAATGCTCGCCGCTGCCGGCCTGGAGTTCGTTGACCGTGGCACGGCGCACGTCATCAACGAGTGCCCCGAGCTTGATCTAGCGGTGCGCGCACTCGCCCCTGGCGGGCTGGCCAGGCCTGGCGTGGAGGCGGTTGGCTACGACGGATTCGCCGAGGCGATGCGCCTTCGAATTCGGCTGGATCATGGGGCGGGTCCCCGGCGCCTGAGGCCTGCGCCGACCGCTATCTTCATGGGGATCGGCCAAACCGCCACCCATTTGCTCGCGCTGCGGGCAGCCAGCCGAGCCGGGCCAGTTGCAGCTGTCCCCGTTCCGGTCGTTTGCCTTTGACTCAGCGGTGATCGTGCTGCTGTCGGCAACGGACCATGCCGTATCGCTGGCGTCCCAGGTGCCTCGCCGCGTGATTGCCTCTCCGCCGTCTATCGAGGGCACGTGAACGGCAAGGTGTTGTTCGGCCGCCCCGAAATTATGGGCCATTACGACAAGCCCCGCCGGACTGAAGCGTCCCGCAGGTTTCCGGAGGCTCTGACTCGCCGGGACGCTTGAGACCGACTTCCACAGTGCGCTCGCCTCGCCATGCCGGCCGCCTTCCTCGCTCCGGATTGCGTCCAAGGTGGAAGGCGACGCGATCGAGTAGCGTGCGCCGGAATGCCCCGCTGACCTGCCAACAGCGATGTTGGTCACCGGACTGATTGTCCGCGTCTTGTGTCATCCTGACCGACATGCGCGTGATGGACGACACCGGGCGGGTTCTTGATGCTGAGTACGCATGTCAAAACGACGCCATGCGCCTGGAGCTGGTCCTGGCTAGCGCGGGCGGCGGATCAGGTTCTCGGCCAGCCCGAAATCCGGATTACCTGCCGGCCTTGGGAGTGCTGCTTGCCAGGCTCCGGGATCGGGGCGCTGTCATTGTTTCCGCGGTAGTTGATTCCACCGAAACCCGACGGCGGCATCTCCCCGAGTCCGACAGGCGCTTGCTGGATGCGCCTGTTGGGCTGGCTAGCCTCGCCAGCACGGACGATGTACTGCGCGAGCTCACCACTCGCCAAGCGGCAATCGGCCAGGCGCCGGGTGCCAAGGGGGGCAACAGTCGCAGACGCATTAAGCTCGCGCTCAACGTTCCCGGATTCGGGCCGCACGAGGCTGACCATCTCGCGGCGGAGCTCGCCAGGCCGCCCGGCCGGCAACCACAGGCATTCCTGTTCACTTGGAATCCTGACAAATGGGATTGGCCGCCCGAGCAGTTCGCACAGGCGGTTCAGGTCACTGGCAGCGGCCAAGTCTGGCCCGAACCGTGGAGCGCCGGGAACCGCACCAGCGGCGTCGGCCCGGGTGATCACGCATTCCTCCTGAGACAGCACCGCGACCGCGGAATTGTTGCCAGCGGAATAATCCAGTCTGGACTATACGGAGACGCTCATTGGGACGGCTCCGGCCGATCAGCCAGCTACGCGCAGATCGCCTGGGCGACGGTCGTTGAGCCAGAAGACCGGGTGGCCGTCGAGATCTTGAAGGCCAGCATCCCCGAGATCCGGTGGGATCGCCTCGAGGCAGGAGGCGTTCATATCCCAGGTCATCTGGTCGAACCCTTGCTGGACTTGTGGAGCAAACACGTCGAGGCGCTGAGCTACCGGTCGCCGGAGGAACTGCCGCCCGGCGAGACGTTCCCTGAGGGCGCACTTGACCGCCGGCTTGCCAACCGCTATGAGCGTGATCCCCGCGCTCGCCAGATAGCCCTGCGTTTCTGGGGAACCCGATGCTCAGCCTGCGAGGTTGACTTCGCCGAGCGGTACGGCGAAATCGGCGATGGCTTCATCCACGTCCACCACCTGCGCGAACTCTCACAAGTCGCGGCAGGATACCGTGTCGACCCGGTCAATGACCTCCGCCCCGTCTGCCCGAACTGCCACGCAATGCTTCACCGCAGGCAGCCCTCCTTCACGATCGAAGAACTGCGGCAACTCATCCGGCAGCCTCAGCCTGGCTGATTAGGCCAGCTCACAACCGACCAAGCCACGGAACTTCCCAAAAGAGCTAGGCCGTATGTTTATGCATTGCCAGCGCCGGGCCGCGAATGCGCGCTTCTGCCGCGAGTTGATCTCCGGGTCGCGTGCCCAGCCAGCCGATGTGAGGACACCGCGAAGCGTAGCTAATTCACCCTGAAACTAGTTACGCCGTGGTCCCCCATCTAACGACCGTTAGGCAGACAGCACATCTGGCGCCGGGTGCGGGGGGTCGTCCGAGCGTGCCTTGTCGGCGTAACGCCCCACGCTGTTAAACCCTGACTCAGAGAGAGCCATGCTCCGGCGAACAAGTCTGTGTCGGTCGCTCGCGATTCGGTTACGGACGGGTGCGGCGTCGTGTCCTGTGTATTGACCTGTCCGGTCGGCCAGGGCGCTGAGTGCCGCCAGAGCGAGGTCGGCCGCGCCGGTCGCCATATAGACCCGCGCCGGCTCGTCGGCCGGATCGTGGAGCATCCACTCCATCGCATGAGAGGCGCCGGAACCGACTCGATAAGAACTCTCAACACCGGGAATGTACTTCTCCTGCTCAGCTGTCACCGAGACGCCAAGGTTCACCTGGCGGCCCTCTGGCCATGACAGGGTGATTCTGCCCTTCGTAGGCTTTCGGATCTCGATGCCGACGGATTTGATCTCAGCCTCAAGTTCCTGTTCCGCCTGCGCCACGACAGCGAGGACGCCCGGCACCACGGATTGGCGCATGTGCCGAACGGCTGTCAACTCCTCGCGGGCGCTATCCAGTAAGACGGCGGCCCCGCGGATAAGTCGCGTGCAGGCTTCGACATCGCGGTCGGTCAGATAGCAAAACTGGACTGCAGCGTCCAGCACTGACCGGGCTAGGGTCATCGGTGAGTGTGGTCACCTGAACTGGCCCCGGATGGACGGTTTTTCTTCACGAATTGCGGCCCCGCCTGGGTGGTGATCGCGTCGGGTGGTGGGCGGCGTGTCGTCACCAATTCTGGCCCCACCTAGGGTTCGGATCTTTGCGTCGGTGTTGTCGGCGCGGAGGTCCGGGAGTGGCGCGGTCGCGAGTGGAGTTGTTTGAGCAGATCAGGAAAGACCGCCGGGTCGAGGACGCTTCGATCCGGGAGCTGGCTGACAGGCATCATGTGCACCGGCGGACCGTGCGGCAGGCCCTGGATAACGCAGTCCCGCCGCCGCGGAAGGGCTACCCGTCGCGCGCCAGGCCGGCGATCGACGCGTATGCAGCGGTGATTGACGGCTGGCTGCTGGCCGACCGGCTGGTGCCGCGTAAGCAGCGGCATACCGCGCGGCGGGTGTGGCAGCGGCTGGTCGCCGAGCACGGCGCGGCGCTGTCGGAGGTGACGGTGTCGCGGTATGTGGCCCGCCGACGGACCGAGCTCGGCCTGGACCGGGTCGAGGTCGCCGTTCCGCAGGCGCACCTTCCGGGCGCGGAGGCCGAGGTGGACTTCGGCGAGTTCTATGCGAGCATCGCCGGGACGATGGCCAAGCTGTGGATGTTCGTGCTGCGGCTGTCGTGCTCGGGCCGGGCGTTCCATGTCGCGTTCGGCACCCAGGCGCAGGAGGCATTCCTGGAAGGGCACGTGCTGGCGTTCGAGTATTTCGGCGCTGTCCCGGGCCGGATCCGCTACGACAACCTCAAACCCGCGGTCATCCGGGTGCTGAAGGGCCGGGACCGGGCCGAGGCGGAGCGGTTCATCGCGCTGCGCTCGCATTACGGGTTCGACTCGTTCTTCTGCATCCCCGGCAAGGACGGCGCCCATGAGAAGGGCGGGGTGGAAGGTGAGATCGGCCGGTTCCGCCGTCGGCACCTGGTCCCCGTCCCCGCGGTCGCGTCGCTGGCCGCGCTGAATCAGCGGATCGCCGCGGCCGACGTCACTGATGACGGCCGGGTGATCACCGGCCGGCCGGTCACCGTCGCGGCGGCGTTCGCCGCCGAGCAGCCGGCCTTGATGGCGTTGCCGGCGGAGATGTTCGACCCGGCGCGGCTGCTGACCGCACGTGTCGATAACCGGGCCCGGGTCTGCGTGCGGCAGAACTACTACTCCGTCCCGGCCCGCTACGCTGCGCGCCGCGTCGCGGTGCGGCTGTCGGCGATGACAGTCGAGGTGCTGGACGGGCCGCGGGTCGTGGCCGTGCACGAGCGCGCGGCCGGCAAGCACGCCGAGGTGCTCACCCTGGACCATTACCTGGAGGTGCTGAGATACAAGCCCGGCGCGCTGCCCGGCGCGACCGCGCTGGCCCAGGCCAGGGCAGCCGGCGCGTTCACGGCCAGCCATCAGCGGTACTGGGATGCCGCCCGCCGCGCCCGCGGCGACACAGACGGCACTCGTGCGCTGACCGAGGTGCTGCTCGGCCACCGGACCCTGCCCGCCGCCGCCCTGACCGAAGCGATGGACCGGGCGGTCAGCTCGGGTGCCCTGGATCCGCAGGCCGTTCTTATCGATGCCCGCAGGCTGGCCAGCGGGCCGGTCGCGCCGGTCATCCCGATCGGCGCGCTGGCCCGCTACGACCGGCCCGCGCCCGCGCTTACTGGTTACGACGCCCTGCTGTCAGGGAGCACCCGGTGAGCGGCATCTCTGACACCGCCGCCCTGGCCGCGATCGGCGCTGCCGCCCGCGAGCTCAAGCTGCCGACCGTCCGCGCTGATGCTGCCCGCCTCGCCGAGACCGCGGTCCGGGAACGGCAGACGCACCTGGCCTACCTCGCCGAGCTGCTGTCCGCCGAAATCGACGACCGCACCGGCCGCCGCCGGACCCGCCGCATCGCCGAAGCGAAGTTCCCGCGTATCAAGCGGCTGGCCGACTTCAGCCCCGACGCGATCCCCGGCATCGCGGCCACCCTCGCCACGCTGGCATCCGGCGCGTGGATCGACGCCGGGCAGCCCCTGGTCCTGCTCGGGGACTCCGGCACCGGCAAGACCCACCTGCTTATCGGACTCGGGCTGGCCGCCTGCGAGCAAGGCCGCCGCGTCCGCTACGCCACCACCGCTCAGCTGGTCAACGAGCTCGCCGAAGCCGCCGACAACCGGCAGCTATCCAGGGTCGTCGGCCGCTACGGCCGCCTCGACCTCCTGCTCCTGGATGAGCTCGGCTACGTCCAGACCGACCCCCGCGGCGCCGAACTGCTGTTCCAGATCATCACCGAACGGGAGGAACGAGCCTCCATCGCCATTGGGACCAACCTGCCGTTCAGCGAATGGGGAACCGTGTTCCCCGACCCCCGCCTCGTCGCCGCCATCGTCGACCGCGTCACCTTCAACGCCTGCATCCTCGAGACCGGCACCCAGTCCTACCGGCTCGCCACCAGCAAGACCAGCAGCCGCCGCGGACAGGCAGGCTAAATGCCGCCCCGCAACGCACGACTAGAACTTCGGCCCGAACGCATTTCTCAGCAAGTCCTCCCACTGCCACGCCGCGTCGAGAATCGGCTCTGGCGCACGCGTATGCTCCGCCTCGGCGAGCAGCATCGTGAAGATGAACCACACCTTCCCGATCAGTGACTTAGGAACGATCTCAACACGGCCAACCGCATCGACGAGATCCCTGCCGACGGCGAGCAGATCGGCGAACACAACCCCATCGATCACCTTGCTTGTCCTGAGCGGCACCAGCAGCGGCACCATCAGCTCATCGATACGTGTCTCGATAGTCGCCAAGTCGCTCATCGATAAATGATCGCCCACCCGCGCCCCGCATCCACTTCGACGAGCCGCCACGCCCAGGCGGTGGCGCCAGAATTCACGACCACAGCCGGGGCCAATTCACTTGACGAAACGCACATCGGCGCGTACAGCGCAACTGTCCCCGCCGATAGGCATTCCTCCAACGCAAGGATGTGATTGAGGACGCTGGCAGCCAGGCGGTCACACAATCGAGCCGTCCGGTCCAGCACGTCGTTGCGTGCATGGCATGTCTCCGCGCTTCCGGCTATGGCCGCAGCTTCCCGATCACCGAGCATCACCGAGCCTGCGTCCGGGCTATCCCACGCGGCTCGGGCGAACGTCTCCACTGCTCGGCGTTCGCTCCGCAAACAATGCGCATGCGCACGTATGAGCTGCTTAGGCTCGTTGGCGCCGGATACCCTCGCGCCTCGCTTGCGTCTCGTGGACATGAGGTCGATAGTCCCGCAGCTCAATCAAACTAGCCAGGGCATATTTGCAGCCAAACTAGCTTGCTGCACGGCCGTGCTGACAAGCTGCGTGTCTCAACGAGAGAACGGCGAGAACGGCTCTCGGCCGGATCCAGCCCTATTGCGTGAAGGCTGCTTCGGGGCCCGGGTCAGCACCAGCGGCGCCCGGCTTGTCGATCGGCGGAGCCTGGGACGATCTCGCGTCGACGAGCACAGGGCGCCCGACCTCAGCAACGTCGCGAGCTTACATAGTTATGCACGTGACCAGGCACGGCGAACGTCCTGTCTTGCGCGAAAGACGTTGTCAGTCAAGCCTTTGGCCGGTGCCGCGTCCGTCGTCTGTCCCTGCACAGCGGTAATGGGGTTGGGCCGATCAACGTGTAATCGGGCTGATGAGACGACGGACGGGGCTGCCCATGATGACCGCCGAGGTAACCCAAGTTCCTCAATGCCGCGCGGGGCTCACCCCGGCCGTCAGCTTAATCGCATCGCTCGCTGCTCAGGCGGCGCCGGCAGAACCTGCCGGCGTTTGCCCAGGGTGGCGAGGAGCGGGTCCCGGGCCTGGCCGGTGGTGATGACGGGGTTCCGACTGAGCACGTTGTTCAGACTTCTCTGCCCATGTGGTGGGCGATGGCGATCAGGAGCAGCATGGTGCCCCCCCGAATGCGCCGCCGCCAGTGAGGATCGCAGTCGGAAGCTTCTTCGACCCGGTCACGCTTCGTGGCCGCGACGAGAAATGGGACCTAGCCTCTGGATCGAGACCCCGGAATGGCGCTGATCTGCCTGCACTGAGTGCCCAGCTAAATGGCGCCGAACATGTCGGCGGCTCACCATACCCTTGTACGCATGACCGCTGACTTGTGGCATCCGCTCTCGGCAAGGCAGGCCGGGACGACCGGCCTACGCGAGGGCGTGCCGGCCGCCCTGCGTCAGCCGCTTCGGACGTGGATAGCTTCGCAAGTTCTGATGAACGGACGCATGGCCGAGCGCCTAGAGCGTCGCTTCGGTGTCGCCCAGCCCGACGACGACGAGACGCCCAGGCACCAACGGTTGGCTACTGCTGTCAAGGACAAAGATCTGCCCGACGTTGTCGACGCCGTCCTCGATCTGATGCCAAGGACGTCAGATGACGCGATGGGGGACATTTTCCTCCGGCAGAACCACCGCAGGGTGACCAGGGAGCTTCAGGAGATCTTTGATGACGTCCGGTCGGTCTACGCGGTCAGGCCGGACGGCTACGGCCTGATTCACCGTGCCAGCGCTACAGCCCGAGCCGCCGTGGGCCATGCCATCAAGTCTGCTACCGCGACGACGGGCGCCGGATCGGCGGCCCTGGAGCTCAAGACCGCATGGGAGAGCGCCTACGCCCTCCACCCGGACTCGGAGAAGGCGTACAGATTCGCGATCAAGTGCGTGGAGTCGGCCGCGCATGCGGTCGCAGAACCGGCCAACGCCAAGGCCACGCTGGGCACCATGAAGAACCAGATCAGGGACAACCCCTCAAAGTTCCGTCTGATCCTGTCGGACGGCCAAGGCGACGTCAGCGCCGTGGTCGGCATGATGGCCGCGTTGTGGCTGGGCCACACCTCCCGCCACGGCAGCAAGCAGCCTGTGCGGCCCGAAACGCTGGAGGAGGCGCAGGCCGCCGTGCAGCTCGCCGCTTGTCTAGTCGAGTGGTTCACGACGGGCGTGGTTACGCGGGTGTAGATCCGCTATCGAACGCATGTTCCAATAGGCTGGATGAATGACGTCCAGCGTCCCTCCTGGTGGAGCTACCCGACTCAGTGCCACCACGGGCACGAATGGGGGCCGGGCCTAGTCACGGTCGGCTGGATGCCGTGCGAGTGCGCGAGCGCAATTGCCAGAGGTGCGAGCGACACCGGGCATCTTCGCGTGTCATGTCAGACGCCGGACTGCGGGAGTGTGTGGCATCGACCGCGACACGACTGGTAAGGGCGTGCGGAGGCCCGGCGCGGCCTTCACGAGGGTGAAGTCTGGCGTCCACGCCCACCCCTTGTCGCCTGCGAACAAACCACCCTCTTGGCGGTCCCGATTAAAGACGAGCATCCGCCTCTGTAGCTCAAATCCGTTTATCTGCTTGGCCACCTCCTCCATCTGGCGCATCAACTGCACGGGCACCTTGAGCTTCAGTCCCTCGGGAAGCACCAGGGTGCCGCGCGCGTACTCGCCCATCTGTTGATGCGGGTCGTCCGCGCTCCGGTAGATGCAGGGGCCGACCTGGTTGCCGTCATCGAACACAAACCAATACGAGCGTTCCTCCCGATCGAAGCGCCGCACTGTGCCCCAGCCTGGCTTCGGTGCCCACCGCCTCGATCGTTCTGGCCGTTCTGGCACCGGCAGCTGGCTCTCGGACTGGGGCGCTCGTTCTGGTTCCGGTGGCTCGATGCCGGAGTCGAGGGGGCCAACGCCGCCGCCATCGGTCAGGCGTGCGCCCTTGGCGCGATTGCATGGCCCGCACATGAGCTGGATGTTGTTGACAGTGTTGCTGCCGCCCCGGCTGTAAGGGATTTTGTGGTCGAAGTGCAGGTCTTCAGTTGAGCGGCACTGCACACATCGGCCCTGATCGCGGATACTCACCTGAATCTTCACATCGTTTGGGATTACGCGGGAGTTACGCTCGCCGGGCGCGCCGATAACCTGCGGGATAACTCGCGAGCTGTACTCGCCCAGGGCCTCGGCCCCTTCCTCGCTGGTCGCTGCGGCGGTGACGACGCCTAGTGGTATCCGGTTCTTCTTGAAGCAGCGCGGGCAGGTGACCACCATTCCCGGTATAGCCACCCGGGCGCGGAATGTATTGCGGCAACTGCCGCAGCGGACCCGAGTGGCGTTGCTGTCGCTGGACCTCGCATCGGCCAACTACCGCCCCCAACATCCGCTGACCTTGCCAAAGGCCACAACCCATCAGGTCCCTGCACACATGGTGCCATGTTGGCTGGACGCATGAGTAGGTCAGTTTGACCACACTCGGCCTCAGACCTAGATGTCGTCAGCGAGCGCCCTTCCGTCGGTTACACCGTCCGCATAGAAGCTGAACGTTGTTGACGCTGTTGGAGCCGCCTCTGCTCCATGGGATCTTGCGGTCGCAGTGAAGGTCCTCTTCCGACGCATTGCACGCACCTGCCGTTGTCGCGGACGGTGACCTGGATCTTGACGTCCTGGGGATGACTCGCGAGTTGCGCTCGCCGGGGCGCCGCTAACTGGCGCCTGAGCGGGCCAGTTGACAGGCGGCCCGACTTACGTGTATCTCACAATTAGCTGCGGAAAGCCAGTCCAGGAGATGGCGGAGCAGCAAGCCCTTAGATCTGTTAAAAGCAGCCCACCAGGCCAGCAAGAGCGCGATCGTTCCGCTTGCCATCGCCACGACCTTCGAGCATCGAGCATCGAGCGTCGAGCGGCGCAACTCTCAGGTGACGCGAAACGACAAAGTCACGCAGATCTGAGCTCATGCAGGCTGAGATAACCATGCTCAACGCACTTGCTGAAGTGGAGCTGATCGCCCCAGACGAAGTAACAGCCACGGCGCAGGAAATCGGCCTGATGTATGAGGGTTATATCGAAGCTACCCGCCATGGCGCCAAGATGGGGGACGGCCCAAATCCGGGTCCTGAGGTCGTCAAGCTCCAGCAGCAGATGAAGGCAGACCTCCGGACAGATACTTAGGCGGATGCATGACCGATTTGGCGGGCATCGTTACCGGCGCGGTGATCGCATCAGTGACCGGAGTCGGCGGCGCGATTCTCGGCGCATGGATGAGTGGGCGGCAGCAGATGGCCGGCCTCAAGCTGAACATCAGAGCCGACGATGACCGCATGAGGGAGGCCGAGCGACGCAGAATCTATGCCGCCTACATCGCTGCACTGACCGGCATGGCGCTTGCCGGCCTGAACATTGAGGACCATCGAGAGGGAGCTACGAAGGAACAGCTTGCGGAGCTGGAGCGCGAGCTGAACGTGGCTACCGCGATTTGCGTTACCGCCCAAGCCGAAGTGTCGCTCATATCTGGACCAGCGCTCCGGGATCTCGCGCAAGAGACCGCTGTCGAGATGTCTGATTTCAGTGAGGCGATCGCGGCCGGCAGGGATACCGACTTCGACTATTACAAGGTGAGGCGCAAGTTGCTGGATGTCATGCGGGACGAGCTAGACGGCGAACACGCATCCAGACCGGCGAGAGTGACTGCGGCGAGGGAAGGCCGGCCCGCAGTTGCTACCGCTGAGACCGATTCCGCCGGCACAGCGCGTCACTAAGGTGCTGCTGGCCTGCGGCGCGGCGATCCAGGTCAGCAGCTCAAACCCGGCGACAAGGTGCTGGCTAGCAACACCGAGAACACCAAGACACAGGCCGAAACCGTAACCACTGTGGTCCGCACCATGACGCCGACCGCTACGACCTCAAGTTTAGAACCGGGCACCGCACCGCCATTCTGTCGCCCGCCAGGAGCAGCAGTCGCTGAACCGGTGTGAGGAGGTGCTAGGGCATCCCTAGCGCCAGCGTGCTCAGGCCGCTGAGAAGCTGATCTCCTTGGTGGGCGCGACGCTCCCCTTTCGGCCGGGCGCCGCCGCCCAGCTCCAGTACGCGTTGGTGTAGGCGATCGACTCTTCCGGCGTGACGGGGAAACCCCATTCGCGCATGTCCTCGGTGGTGTGCGCGTCGGCGACGAGGGTGGCGTCGTAGCCGCGCACCAGCGCCCCGTGGAGGGTTGAGCGGATGCACACCTCGGTCTGTGCGCCGGTGACCACCAGACGCCCGACCTCCCGCTCGGCGAGCAGCTCCTCCAGGTCCGTGGCCTCGAACGAGTCCCCGTACGTCTTGTGAACCAGGGGCTCGGTGTCCAGACGCTTGAGTTCAGGGACGTACTGCCAGCTCTCGGAGCCTCTCGGCAGCTCGTCGCTGGAGTGCTATACCCAGAGCACCGGGACATGCTCGGCCCGAGCCTTGTCCACGAGGGCCTGGATGTTGGCGATCACCCGGTCGCGCTCGTGGGCCTTGCCGACGATGCCGTTCTGCATGTCGATGACGAGCAGTGCGGTGCGGGGTCGGTTCTCCATAGATGTCATGGCTACCTCCGTCGGATCCACAATTCCCTGCCCACGATAGAGGTGCCGACACCGCGACCGGGACGGCCCAATCAGTCCGTGCGTACAGTGCCGGTCATCAGCGCAGCAGCTGCGCGCGTCGCGAAAGCAGCACATGTACAAGCAGCCGGCCGCCCCGGTCATCTGGGGAGCTCTTCCCTTGCCGGTGATCCGGCGAAGGGCAAATGATGTGCTGACTCTTCAGCTGGAGGCACGATGCGCACGATCACGATCAGCCGATGGATGCTGGCAGGTGTCGGCTTGCTGGCCACGGTCAGCGTGACCGCATGCAGTACTCACCAGGCCAACAACTTAGCCGCACCACCCAGCAGCTCGACGGCCACATCCCTCGCGGCCACCGCTACCGCCAGCCCCGCAATCGCCGCGTCGCAGCCGAGCCCGACTACCCCAGGGACCAGCAGCTGCGCGCAGTTTGCCGCGCACACGTTCCTGCACCTGGTCTCGGCGACTAACGAACCGGATGGGTCGCTGACCCTGACCGCGAACCCCGCTACCGTCGTCTGCGGCGGCCTCGACGACCTGCACTACGACATCGCTGCTGACCAGGTGACCGCGCAGCTGATCCCGAACGCGTCCGTCACGATCTTCAGCCTGTCCAGCATGCAACCATTAGCGATCGCGCCGAGCCAGCTGGTCACCTACCTGCCGGCCGACAGAGGGACACGGATCTTCCTGGTGTCCGGTCCACTCACCGCCATCACGAGCCTGCAGGAGCAGTACCACCCCTGACCGCCCAGCTCACACATAGGCGGCCTCAGCGCGCCCAGATGGAACAGCCAGCCCTTCGGCCGCCGTGGCGTTCCCGATCGGCGTGGACTTCGACAGCAGGCGGCTGCCGTTGCCCGCATCGGTGACGCGCACCTCAGCGACCACCAAATCGCGGCCCGCGCGCAGCGGCACGGCACGTGCACGAACCGGGCCGGCGCGAGGAAGCTGGCGCAGGCTAGACGGTCGCTTCGTTCCAGCTGCGTCAGGTAGGCCAGGCGGTCCCAGAGGCGGGCTGGCGCGGGAGGGTCGAGTGCCTGGTGCACCGGCGGCCTCGTGTGACCCGAGTACGACAAGCCGGCTGTGCTGCTGTCCGGGCCTGAATATGAAGAGACTGCTACCGCCCGGCTGGGCGCCATCCGGCAAGGTCGCGCTGGTAGCGGGTCCCGTCGCGTTCGAGGACTCCCGGCGCGTGCGTTCCTTCGACGCTTGGGTTAGCGCAGCGGCGGCCCCGGAGCGCCCCGAGGACAGCGCGTCGCCCACGCGGAGCGACGCGTCCCGGCGAGTACGCCATTCCTCGATGCGGGCTCCGTCCTCGCGTGCCCAGCGCGCAGCCATCTCCTCGAACCCGCTCACAAATGCCGCGCGCCAGCGGTCGTGCGCGGTTGCGATGGCGGCCGCGTTCCCGGACCTGCGGATGTCCTGGTAATCGGTCCACGCCCGCTCGCATTGCTGGCTGGAGGGGCCAGCGACCTTGAACACTTGCCGCGCGCTGCATGCGTTGCCTGCCCGTGCCGGGTCCCGGTGGTCCTCAGCTTGGGCCTGCGCCGCGACCGCGTTAACCCACGCCAAGGCGGCGAGCTCGCAGCTGGTGCGTGCGTGGCTGATAGCAGCGGCGTTCATGCCGGAGCGGGCGCGAGCGTAACCGTCGAGGTGCTGTCTGACGATCTGGAACGCCTCACGCTCGGCACGTATGGCCGTGCCTACGTCGAGGGTCAGTTGGCCATCAGCGGCAGTAAATAGGGCCTCGGTGCGTGACATAACGACCAGCGTGTACCGATGAGGGTTTGACGCCTGTGAGCGACACGCCGGCCTACTCGAAGGTGTCGGACTGGTGCGCCTGTTCCCAGCAGCCGGTGCCCCAGACTTCTTGCCAGTGTCGACCGCCCAGGAAGTGCTCGGGAGGTGCATGCGACCCACGCGCTGAGTGTTCGGCGAGTCCCTTAGTTCCCTCCAGACAGCCCGGGCGGCCGCGCCTTAACCGGCTCGGCTCCGTTGCTGGCGCCGACAGCTGGATAGAGGGCGCACTGACATTGCGTGATCTGCCCCGACTTTGATTGACGCGCACACTCCCGCCGATATGGACGCCGACGCCGACGGCATTTAGGCCTGTGACTGCCGCTTACATCTGGATGTTCAGGACGCCCGCGAGCGTACCGTGAGGACGGGGAAGCTACTGGGCCGACGATCGGCTGTCAGCTTCGGCGATGACCACTTCGTTCTCCGGATCATGAGGACAGCGCGGCGTGCCCGCCACGATCACGTTCGCCCGCGTCCACGGTCGTTCTAGGGCCATGAACGGTAGCTCCTCGGCCATCCACAGGTGCCAGAACGAGACGGCCGCCTGATCGCCGCCGTCGCGTTCAATGCCTCGCCGCTCCGCTTCGGCCATGTCGGACTGGACCCATACCACCGCGTCGACCAGGTCCATGAGCTCACGTCGTGCTGCCCCCGCACCCTCGACGATCAGCAGTTCGCGGCCTTGCGGAACTTCGATCGCGCCAGCACGGTTCCGCTCGCGCCAGGCGGGCGGCCGGAAGCTCACCGGCTCGCCACGGCGAACCGGTTCCAGGACCCCGCTGATCAGGAGATCAGTCCAGTCAAACATCGCCTGACTCCAGGCGACGTCATCGGTGTGAACCACGGTCGATGCCGGCACCACACCCCGGATCCGCCAGGCGAGGGCTGTCTTGCCGCTGCCGCTGCGCCCGTCCACGGCCAGGACCCAGGGCCGCCCCGACGGTGCGCCGTCGCGAGGATGGAGCACGCGGACGAGCTGGGCCAGAGGCACGACGTGCCACGGCCCGGCGGCCGGTTCGCCCTCGCCTAGAGTCATCGTCATGTCCGGCATCATGGCCCAGTCCTAGGTGTGCGCGGCGCACGCGACGTTATCGCCGCCGGATGCGTGTCATGAGTACAGCTATCCAGTGATCTTGGTATCTGGCACGCCAGTCATTACGTCGCCAGTCGTTACCGGTGATCGTTCATCGGCACAGCGGTGACTCGCACGGGCAGGGCAAGGCGTAATCGGCCTCACCGGTGCTCGTGCTGTAATCACTGGTGACTACGTCACCGGCGGCAATGGGACGCCGGGACGCCAGCGTGTACGCCGACGAGCTCTCCTGCATGGCATTAAGACCCTGGTCTCACGGTCAGATCACAATAATGATTCAGGGCGGCGGCTGGCGGCTGCTGCAGCGTCGCTAAGGTGATGGATGATCTGGCGGAATGATTCGACGAAGCTTTCTTCGCTGTAGCCGAGATCGGTCGCTGCGCAGAAGTCTCTGACGAGGCCCTGGACCCGTCGCAGATTGGGCCGGGGCATCGATGGGAATAGGTGATGCTCGATCTGGTAGTTAAGGCCGCCGAGCAAGAAGGTGGTGAACCGGCCGCCCTTGATATTTCGGGCTGTGACTACCTGGCGGCGGGCGAAGCCGGTAGCCGTTGCGGATTGGATGATCGGCATCGCCTTGTGGTTGGGCGCGAAACTGATGCCCAGGTACAGCGAGAAGACCGCCTGCTGTACGGCGATGAAAGCGAGTGCCCTGAGCGGGGAGAGCACCCACAGCACCACCGTCAGGTACAGCGCGGCATGCAGCATGATGAGAAAAGCTTCTGCCGCCGACGCATGGTCTCGTCGCCGCAGAAGCCGCTTGATCCCGAGTACGTGCATACCACTGCTTCGCAGCACCATGAGGGGGAAGAAGAGCGGCGCCTGCCAGCGTGCCAGCCACGATGGGAGAGGGCCGCGCCCGTCTCCCGGCGCGTAAGACGAGGCGAGGGCGAGTCCTTCGCCCATATCGGGGTCGCGGCCCATCTCGTTGGGATGCGCATGGTGAGCGTTGTGCTTGGGAACCCACCAGCCAAAGCTAAGCCCGATGAGCGCGTTCCCCACGATGAGGCCGAGCATGCGATTGCGCCGGCGTGTGCCGAAAACCTGGTTGTGTCCCGCATCATGGCCGATGAAGCCCAGCTGCGTGAACATCATCCCAACAAGTGGGGCAACGGCGAGGGCCATCCACGAGTTGCCGACAATGACGAACAGGGCCCAGCCGGCGAAAAAAGTGAAGATCGTCAGGCTGATCTTCACCCGGTAGTAGCCGGGCCTGCGGTCAAGCAGACCCATCGCTCGCACCTGCAGCGCCAGTGCACGAAAGCTAGCCGTCGAGGGATCGACGGCAACAGGCAGCCCGTGTACAGCTGAGGCGCGATCAGACGGCAGGGCGAGTAAGCCCGGTGCTGTTCTCTTCGTCGCTCTTCCCAACTGGGCGTCATCCGAGCACACCGCTCGGGAGCTTACGTCGCCAGGGTCTGGAGCAACGGCGCCGCGGTCAGGGCCTATCCGGCACCAACCGCACCTGCTCTACAGTACCTGCACCAGACGGCTCCGCAAGGCCGACACAAGGCGAGGTCTCCCGTCAGGAGTGTCATGCAAGTTGGCGTTCTGCTCAGGACGCCCCGGCGAACGGAGTGAGGGCAATCTGGCAACCTCGGCGCCGTCACCGAGCCCGGCGTGTCACCCGTCGTACTGGACATCACCGATCCCGAGCGGTTCGCGCAGGCCGCCAGGCATCTGGGCGCGGGGCGGTGATCTGGCCTGGGATTATTAGCCGCTGACGGGCGGCCGGCAGAGCAACTTTAGCGTTGCCTGGGCGTAACGTCCCTAGCGCTCTCAGACTGCGCGGGCATCCAGCGATCTTTCAGAGACCCTCCAGGAACGAAGATTACCGTCCAGTACATGGACGAGTTCAGAGCCCGCCGCGTGGTCGATTCGCTTCGCGACCGTGGCGTCAATGCTTAGCTGCTCCGTGGAGGCAACGGCAAGTTCGGTATCCGGCTGCCGCTGCCCGGCGGGCGCGAAGCCCAGTGGGACAGCGACTACGGCCAGCCTGTCGCGCACCAGCGCACTGTCGCGCCGACACTTGCCCCGGCCCTCCCGCGTGAGGGCGGCGTGTTCCGGCGTTTCCTCGACGGCTTCCGCTACCGGTTACCCAGCCCGGGCCGACGGACTGCAGGGAAATCGCCGCAAGGGAGAACGTGACCATGACACCGCAGCAGAAAGCCTTGATAACAGAGCTTCGGGCTGCCGACTACCCGGCCACCTGGACGCTGAGCGCGAGCGCGGCCGACGACAAGCTGGTGGCTAGCTGCACCCAGATCCAAACGTCAGCGCGGGACGGGAGCCTCGGGGAACGGCCTGCGCACCTCAGCACATCGACCTGGTGATGTGGGGAAAAGTCAGCGCCACGCTGGCAGACCTCTGTTGTCGGTGGTCAGAGTCCGGCCCCCAGCCAGAGACCCAGGGCCGCGCTGATCTCGGCTTGCCGCGGCCGGTCGACGCCGGCCAGGTCGGCCAGCGTCCACGACATCCGGATGATCCGGTCCGCGCCCCGCGCGCTGACCAGGCCGCGATCCATCGCGCGCTCCAGCGGCGCGAGCGCGCCGGCGGCCGGGCGGAAGCTGCGTCGCAGCACGCTGCCGGGGATCTCGGCGTTCAGCCGCCACCTCGTGCCCGCCAGCCGCCCGGCCGCCCGCGACCTGGCTGCCTGCACCCGCGCCGCGACGACAGAGCTGGACTCAGCCAGCTGCTGGTCGCTGAGCAGCTCAGCCCGCCCCACCGGCAGCAGCTCGACCTTGACGTCGACTCGGTCCAGCAGCGGCCCCGACAGCCTGGCCAGGTACCGCCGGCGCGCCAGCGGCGTGCAGGTGCAGCCCGAGCCGGTCGCGGCAGTCCTGGCACACGGACACGGGTTCGCCGCCAGCAGCAGGGTGAACCTGGCCGGGAACCGCGCGGTCAGCCCGGACCGCGCGATGACGACCTCACCCGACTCCAGCGGCTGCCGCAGCGCGTCCAGCACGTCCCGCGCGAACTCCGGTGCCTCATCCAGGAACAGGCATCCATGGTGCGCCAGCGACGCCGCACCAGGCCGGATGATCCCGCTGCCGCCGCCGACGATGGCAGCCTTGGTCGCCGTGTGGTGCGGCGCGCAGAACGGCGGCTCGGTGACCAGCGGCCGGTCCGGCCGCAGCGCGCCGGCCACCGAATGGATAGTGCTGACCTCCAGCGCGGCAGCCGGCGCCAGCACCGGCATGATCGTCGGCAATCTCTCAGCCAGCATAGTTTTGCCGACGCCCGGATTAAAGGACTACTAGTCGCAGTCGTAGACCAGCGGCTTCTCGGCCTCTCCCGCGAGCGGTCATCTGCCCAGCGTTGCGCGAGATGCCGCATCGAGCACGTCACCGCCTAGCCGCGCCAACATAGGCATCTGCCGAAGAGCGCGCGTTGCGGCGCATGCTTATGCGCTCAATCACGCTCTTGCACACCTGACCGGCGCACGTCGCGTTACGGGTCGGCGCATACTTTGCGCACCTCGCTGTTTTCGCGGTCAGCTATCAGGAACCCGCCGTCGGCGTTCACCGCCACCGCGCCGGGACTGTTGAGTTCGGCGTTGGTGGCCGGGCCGTCATCCCCGCTGCTCCCCGCGGCGCCGGTCCCCGCGACCCGGGTGATCACCCCGGCCGCCGTCACCTTGCGCACCACGTTGTCGGCGGAGTCGCCGCTCAGGAAGCCGCCGTCGGCGGTTACCGCCACCCCGACGGGATTGTTGAGTTCGGCGTCGGTGGCCGGGCCGTCATCCCCGCTGCTTCCTGGCGCGCCGGTCCGCGCGACCCGGGTGATCACGCCGGCCGCCGTCACCTTGCGCACCACGTTGTTGGCGGAGTCGGCGATTAGGAACCCGCCGTCGGCGGTCATGGCCAATCCGACGGGGAGGAAGAGCTCGGCGTCGGTGGCTGGGCCGTCATCCCCGCTGTTCCCCGCGTTGCCGGTCCCCGCGACGCGGGTGATCACCCCGGCCGCTGACACCTTGCGCACCTCGTTGTTGCTGGTGTCGGCGATCAGGAACCCGCCGTCGGCGGTCACCGCCACCCCAAAGGGCTGCCTGAGCTGCGCGTTGATGGCCGGGCCGTCATCCCCGCTGTTCCCCGCGTTGCCGGTCCCCGCGACGCGGGTGATCACCCCGGCCGCCGACACCTTGCGCACCACGCTGTTGTTGGAGTCGACGATCAGGAACCCGCCGTCGGCGGTCACTGCCACCGCCGCGGGCAGCTGGACCTGCGCGAGGGTGGCCGGACCGTCATCGCCCGCATTCCCCAAGGCACCGGTGCCTGCGACACGGGTGATCACCCCGGCCGCCGACACGTTGCGCACCTCGTTGTTGGAGGAGTCGGCGACCAGGAACCCGCCGTCGGCGGTCACCGCCAGCCCTAGTGGAACGTTGAGCTGCGCGACGGTCGCTGGGCCGTCATCCCCGCTGCTCCCCGCGCCGCCGGTCCCCGCCACGCGGGTGATCACGCCCATCGCATTTCCCTCCCCGAGAAGATCAAGGTCATGGTCGCTCTCCGTTCAGCAGCTCGGGCCTGGTGCCCACAACTTCTCCGCCGACCTGGTCATGCCGAAACAAGGCACTGACCGGCGGGCCCGCACGCTAGGGGCCGGCGGCAACTTTGCGCACCTCGTTGTTGCCCGTGTCGGCGATCAGGAACCCGCCGTCGGCGGTCGCCGCCAGTCCGCCGGGGAGGTTGAGCTGGGCGGCGGTGGCCGGGCCGTCATCGCCTGCGCTCCCGAAGGTGCCGGTCCCCGCGACCCGGGTGATCACCCCGGCCGCCGACACCTTGCGCACCACCAGGTTGCGGGTGTCGGCGATCAGGAACCCGCCGTCGGCGGTCGCCGCCAGTCCGCCGGGATAGTTCAGCTGGGCGGCGGTGGCCGGGCCGTCATCGCCTGCGCTCCCGAAGGTGCCGGTCCCCGCGACCCGGGTGATCACCCCGGCCGCCGACACCTTGCGCACCACCAGGTTGCGGGTGTCGGCGATCAGGAACCCGCCGTCGGCGGTCGCCGCCAGTCCGCCGGGATAGTTCAGCTGCGCGGCGATAGCCGGGCCGTCATCGCCTGCGCTCCCGAAGGTGCCGGTCCCCGCGACCCGGCTGATCACCCCGGCCGCCGACACCTTGCGCACCTCGTTGTTGCCGGAGTCGGCGATCAGGAACCCGCCGTCGGCGGTCACCGCCACCCCGCCGGGCACGTTCAGCTGCGCGGCGATAGCCGGGCCGTCATCGCCTGCGCTCCCTAAGGTGCCGGTCCCCGCGACCCGGCTGATCACCCCGGCCGCCGACACCTTCCGCACCACGTTGTTGATGGCGTCGGCGATCAGGAACCCGCCGTCAGCGGTCCCGCCACCGCGGCCGGACCATTGAGCTCAGCGACGGTGGCAGGGCCGTCATCCCCGCCGCTCCCCCGCCGCCGGTCCCCGCGACCCTGGTGATCACCCCGGCCGCCGACACCTTGCGGACCTCGTTGTTGTTGGCGTCGGCGATCAGGAACCCGCCGTCGGCGGTCACCGCCACACCTTGGGGACCGCCGAGCTGCGCGACGGTGGCAGGGCCGCCGGTCCCCGCCACGCGGGTGATCACGCCCATCGCATTTCCCTCCCCGAGAAGATCAAGGTCATGGTCGCTCTCCGTTCAGCAGCTTGGGCCTGGCGCCCGCCATTCTCCGCCGATCCGGTCATACAGAAACAAAAGAATTTGCGCCCGTACACAGAGAGGGCGAGAGCCGGTCCCCTGCTCATACACAGTTAGTTTGGGCTCTTCTTATCGTCCCGACAAGGTGCCGAAGATGCGGCGCGGGCTTGCGCTCAGAGAGGGCCGGAGCACTCATCTGCGGGCACGCGGCTAAGCCGGAGCGAACTAGCTAAAGCATGTTCAACCGCAAACTAGCTACCTCTGCGATGGTCGTAGCCAGCGCGTAAGGACCGGGCACTCGTACAGGCTCAACCGCAGGTCTGCTTGCACAGAGTTGCGCCGATATCCGGATCGGGATCGCAGGTGAACGCACTCTTAAGTAGCCGCGAATCGCGTTGGCAAGATTGCTTAAGGCAGGGCATCAAGGATTTCCGGATGCGGCCAAGTCTCGGTGAGAACCCGGGACAGGAACGGATCCGGGCTGTGTACGCAGTACGGGGTCTGCTCCGGGTCTTGCACCGCCAGGCTGACGGGAGCCGCGAGAAGGCCCCAGGGCTGCAACGCGTTCGCCAGTGCGCCATCGAGCGCGGTGTATTCGGGCTGCCACCAGACGGCGAAAGCGCGCTGCAAGTCGTCCGGGTGAATACCCGCCCACACCCCGTAGGTGACAGTGTGCTCGCCGGTCAGCTGGACCGGCAGCAGGGCGCGGACAAACGCGCCAAGACCGGGGGCCTGCATCATCACCGACGTCCCTGGATCTTCATGGCTCAGCCATGTGCCGTCCGGCAGTCCGTCTCGTGAGTCGTCCAGGACGGGGTTGGGAAAGCGGAACCGCACGTGCCGGTCATGGGCATCGAGCACACGGCCGCACTGAGCGCACGCCTGGTCCGTCACTCCGCTATTGTCGGGCACGGTCCAGGCCGGGGAAGCGCATGCTCGTCGTCCTTGGCTCAGCGGGAGCAGACGCGCTCTTGCCGCGGTTAGCGCGACGCGGCTGAGTTAGTGGCGGTAGTCGACTCGACCTGTGCGCAAATGATGCAGCTAACTCGCCGGAATTGCCCCGTTGCCGACTGTCGGTGGTGTCGGCAATCTGACTCCGCGGATTTGAGCGACACGGAGGCAGCATGTGCAGGAGCGAGCTAGAACGGCTAGAGCGCGAACTCTTGAAGACCCAGCGCGGGTAGGCGACTTCGAAGCACTACAGCGCGTGGGGCGTCCGGCCTAGACAAACGCTGATACGACGGAGCGTCACCAAGTCACTCATACGCCGATTGTGGGCAGCTGATCATGGCAAGAGGAGGCATCACTATCAACTCAAAACTGATCAGCCCGCCACCGTGTGGCACGGACCCGGCGCTGGCAGGCCTTCGAGCGCTCAAGGGCGACATGCACTCTTGATTTGGCTAGCTAGTCAGTGCGGCGCTTGACGGTCCTGGCACCGAGCATGCGCGGGGAACGCTCTGCGACGTCAGCCTGGATGCTCATGTCATGGATTCCCGAGGCGGTTCCGATCTGGTGCCGTGCACCCTGCCTACACGACTCGCATATCAAGCCAAAAACGTGATACTGGCTGCATGCTAGAGACGCTCCTGACCCGCCGCAACACTATCCTGGCGGAGATGGCAGGTGCAGTCGGCTTGGGCACTACCGGTTGGCTTCTGCTTGGGCCGCTGTGGGCGATCGCTGGGGCAGTGGCCGGGTACTTCATTCCGCTAATCGTTTTCGCGGTCGCTTACATGGTTGTCACCGTTTTCATGACGCCTCAGCCCGTGGCATTGATAGCAAAGGGCAAGCCCGAAGACGCGCTCAGGCGGCTCCGGCGCGAGGAAGTTTCGGCCCGGCGCCTGGCCAGGGCGTGGCCCGGCCAGTTCCGTGAAATGCTCGCCTATCATCTGGTCGTGCGGTCTGACGCGCTGCACGCACTGCACCGGGACCGCCAGGCGCTGGGCAGCGCGGACGAGGGCATCGCGATCTACCAGGCCCTGGCGTCGGACAAGCCGGCCAAGTACTCTCCCTACCTGTCACGCGCGATCGATACCCGGTCTCGTGCGTTGGCGGGTCTTGGCCGGAATGCTGAGGCCATAGCCGCCATCGAGACAGCGATAAGAATGTTCCGCAGTCTCGCGATCGACGAGCCCGATGAGTACCTTCCTGTTCTCGCCGAGGCGCTCACCTGCATGGCCGAATGGCAGGCTGACATCGACAACGACGCCGAGGCGATGACAGTTGCGCGCGAAGCCACCAGCCTTTACTGGCACAAGCTGCCAGGGCGGGAGCTGCCCGCCTATGCGGCAAGGGCCGCGCTGCTGGAAGGACGCCTCTTGTGCCGGCAGGTCCGCTACCACGAAGCCGCCAGGCTGCTGGCGCGAGGCTGGAACCTGGCGACCAGCAAGCAGCAGCACGACGCGCTCAGCGCCGCAACCCCGGCGCTCAAGACGGCTTACCACGCCAATCCCGACGACTTCACGACCGTCTGGCATGCCGAGACCGGCTCAAAGCCGCCCGACTGGCTAACGACCTAACTACTAGACAACGACATGACGCGGTAGCCAACCTGCACTCCTTCCGCTACTTGCGCTGCTCTGACGCTCACGGTAAGTCACCAGACTCTGCCGGCTGACTTAGGGTTGCCGATGTGAAGCGGCCTGGAGTTATCTACGAAGCAGTGCTGATGCGTGACGACGGAGACGGCATCCTGTATCAGGCCGGTGCGTTTCCAACAGAAGCTGAGGCGCAGAGGGTTCTCGACATCTGGACTGCTGAGGGTCGGTGCGAGCCTATGCTCATGAACATCGTGCCCGTCTACAGCACGGCTGACGAGTGGCAGGCAGACCGCTGATCGGTCCCGGTTTCCGCTCTGCCGCACGGGGGCGCGTTTGCTGTACCGCGACCTGGAGTCCGATCGGACGGAATTTTACTTCGATGGACCGTGCACGACCTCCGAACTGGCAGCGATAAAGGCCTTGAGGGCACATCTCTGGGACTGCCAGGCACCCTCGACGCCTTCGGCGTCCTTGGGCGCCAGCCGCCACGCCCGGCCAAGTTGGGTCCCGGCTTTACCTAGAGCCTCGATTGCGTTCAGCACTTCTGCCTCCCGGCACAGGATGCGAAGTCGCGCCTGAGCGAGCCGGTATGCGCCGAGATCCCAGGAGGCAACGAATCCCGTAGCCACCGCATTTCGTTCCTCCCAGACGCGGTTCCGGTAATCCTCGGATAGCGCGACAAGGAGAGCACATTGCTCCAGCAAGAGACTCTTCTGGCGTTCGTTGAGCTCAGACTGACGAGTCACATACTGTCCGCTAAGCGTCATGATGGCGCCGGCAATCACGCCAGCTAAGCCGACCCATGCATACATAAGATGAAAGTCTTCCGCTATGGGCCATCGTCTGCTAATGCTGACGGCATGCCGGTCCGAAGCCAACAGCCCGAGGCTGGACGCCGGACGTACTCATCTAGCCGCTGTCGTAGCAATTACGGACTCCTGAGGCGTCACCCTCCCGGATCTAGCCGGCGAGCTCGGCGTGCAAGAGTTGTGGCCGTCGGGCGGTAACGTGCCGCGGCTGGGTTGCTCTGCTACCCGTCACGAGTCCAGCGTCGCCGTCTTCCGTGCCGCGCCGCCAGTCTCAGCGGGCCAGGTACTCGCGGAAGGCATCGAGTGACGGACGACCTGAGCGGCGGTTCTGCGGAAGCCAGGCTGCGGGATATGCAGTCGATCACCGACGCGGAGCTCTCCCGGCTCGATGACCGGGAACTGCTCGCCGTGCTGCTGGAGCGGACCAGGGACATCCTGCAGGCCGACACCGCGGCGGTACTGCTGCTGGATGCTGACGCCGGGCAGCTGATCGCCACGGCTGCGGCGGGTCTGGAGGAGGAAGTCCTGCAGGGCGTTCGGATCCCTGTTGGCCGCGGTTTCGCCGGCCGGATCGCTGCCGAACGCCAGCCGGTCATCCTGGACAGGGTCGATCACACCACGGTGCTTAACCCCGTCCTGGTGAATAAGGGCATCCGCTCCCTGATGGGTGTGCCCATGACCGCCGGCGGCCAGGTCATCGGCGTGCTGCACGTGGGTTCCCTGATGAGCCGGACGTTCACCGCCCACGAGGCCGCGCTGCTGCAGTTGGCCGCCGACCGTGCGGCCGCAGCTGTCCAGTCCATGACCGCACGGGCCGACCGGATAGCGGCCGTCACGCTGCAGCGCAGCCTGCTGCCGTCCGCGCTGCCACCGGTGCCAGGCGCCGAGTTCGCAGCCCGGTTCATCCCCGGCCGGGAGGGGGTCGGCGGCGACTGGTATGACGTATTCACGTTGCCCTCAGGCGAGCTGGGACTGGTGATCGGCGAAGTCGCCGGGTCCGGGCTGGCGGCGGCCGTAATCATGGGGCGCATGCGCAGCGCGCTGCGGGCCTACGCACTTGAGACCAGTAACCCGGCCGAGGTCCTGTCCCGGCTCGACCGCAAGATGCAGCATTTCGAGCCCGGCGCGCTGGCCACGGTCATGTACGCCGTCATACAGCCCGGCCTGGCTCGGGCCAGGGTCTCGTGCGCTGGCCATATCCCGCCCGTTGTCGCCGTGCCAGGAGCAACCTCTCACGTCGCCGACGTTCCGGTCGATGTGATGATTGGCGTCACACCCGGACGGACGGGCAGGCGAACGACCATCGTGAACATCCCGCCGGGAACACTGTTCTGCATCTTCACCGACGGGCTAGTCGAACGCCGGGATAGGCCGGCCGACGACGGCGTCGCCCGCCTCTGCGAGGCACTGACACCTCAGCCACCCGAAGCCGCCGCATCCGCCGTCATGGCCGCCCTCACCGACTCTGAGCCAGCCCGCGACGACATCGCTCTGCTCATCCTGCGCCGGCGGCCATAACCGGGATCGAAACCAGGTGCCCTGCCCGCATGGCTGCTGTTCACCGCGTGGTGAGGCTGAGCAGTGCCCGTCAGGGAGGCGTTGCCGCGATCAGATTGAGGTAGGCGGGCCGCCTTGGCCCCTAGTGGCGCCGGTCTAGCGGCGGTCTTCTAGCGGCGGTGGATACAGGCGTCGGCTAGAACGGCCGTCATCTGGCAACGCGGTCGCCGAAGGTCATCGTGCCGTGCGTTTGGCTGGCCGTCGGCGCATTCGCAGGGCGGCCAGCAGCAGGGCGCAGACCAAGACCACGATGCCGATGATCAGCAGGTAGAACAGGCCTTTGACCACGACGCCGACTATGCCGAGCGCCACTGCCGCCAGCACTAGTAGCAGGAAGAGTGCAATCATCGGATCCTCCGCCCTGCCGGCCCTGGCCGGCGGGCTACGCACCGCGCCGGCCGCTCACCGGCGGGCCAGGCACCGCTCGCCGGCGGCGCCTGCCTGATAGGTCATGCCGTAGTGGCGGAACACTGCCTCCTCGTCGCCGGCCGGCAGTTCGCCGTCGGTATCGATGGAAGGCGCATCCTTCACCTGTTTCTTGCCGAAACAGACCCTGAGGTAACCCGGACCTACGGTCGCATGGTCCAGGGGAACGAAGACGAGCCGATGCTTTGTCGGCATGCCGACCTTGACCGTCGCAAACGATGGCAAGTCAGTACTGGTATCGACATATACCGCCTCCAGCTCGCCGATCTTATGACCCTCGGGGTCAACCACGTCGTGGCCGCGCCACTCCCGGATGTCGCCAGCTTCAAACACGCTAGCCCTCCTGTCCGCTGCTCTCTCAGTTGTCACGCCCTACCCTGGGCTGAATGCTCCATGCAGGCTGGGCTGCGCAGGTGAAGGCGTATCCGTCGATGCCGGCAACGCGGTCATCGGCAACGACACGTCCCTCATCGGCCGCCTGATCGGGGCCGTCACGCTTGTCACAGTCAACGCGGCCGTCAGCCGGCTCATCGCCGTCAGCCCGGTCGTCGCGAGGATCTTCGAAGGGCGCGCGACCACGGTGATCAGCGACGGCCACGTTGTCGAGCGGGCGCGACGGAAGCTGGGTCTGCGGTCCAGCGACCTCGACCACGCGGTGCGCCTTCAGAATGGCGACGACGTCACTGAGGTCGATCACGGCAGCCTGGAACCTGGCGGCCAGCTCGTGCTGACCTTGAAATCAGCCGAGCAAGGCGCCACCAAGGCAGACGTCGCTGAGCTCACCGACCGCCTGCGCCGAATCGAGAGCCTGCTCAGCCCGGTCCGGTGAACCGAGCACAGCCGTTGATCCTTGCCAGGCCGGCCGCGGAGTTGCGTAAGCAGGGTGGCTGGCTTGGACAAAGGCGGGCGGTTAGCCATAGCCGTCCTGGGGAAGCTGACGCGACGCGTCTCATCATGAGCTGGAGGTCTGATGAACCCGGTCGAGAAGGCAATGCGCCGGGCAGATGCAGCACAGCAGCGGCACCAGCCGACCGCGTTCCTGTTTGCCGTGGTGAAAAAATTCGGCGATGACAACGGCGGTGTCCTGGTCACGAACCTCGCTTACGCGGCGTTCGTGTCGATCTTCCCGCTACTGCTGATCCTGGTGACCATCCTGGTCAATATCGCGGCGACGGATCCGTCACTGCGCAGCCAGGTCATCAGCGGGGCGACGACGCAGTTCCCGCTGATCGGCAAGCAGCTGGCCACCAATATCCACGTGCTGCGGCGGTCGACGGCGGCGAGCTTGACCGTCGGTCTGCTGCTGCTGGTCTGGGGCGTCACGAGGCTCGCGCAGGCAGGCTTGTTCGCCATGGAGCAGGTGTGGAATCTGCCCGGCCCGGCGCGGCCGGGCTACGTGCCGCGGCTCGGCCGGAGCGCGGAGTTCCTGGGCCTGCTGGCGCTGGGCGTGGCGATCAGCACGCTGCTGGCCGGGCTGGTGACCTACGGCCATCACGCGCTGGCGTTCCGGGTGCTGGCCCAGGTGCTCGCCGCGGTGGCCAACATCGGAATGTATTTCCTCGGCTTCCGGGTGCTCACGCCGAAGGGCGTGCGGCCGCGCCAGCTGCTGCCGGGTGCCGTCGCGGGCGGTGCGTTCTGGACCCTTCTGCAGGCGCTCGGCGCCTACTTGGTGCACCACTACCTGCGTAGCGACTCGGTCTACGGGATCTTCGCTACCGTGCTCGGGCTGGTCGCCTGGATCTATTTCGGCGTGCAGGGCACTGTGTATGCCGCCGAGGTCAATGTCGTGCTGGCCCGCCGCCTTTGGCCGCGGGCTATCGTGCAGCCGCCGCTGACCGAAGCCGACCGGGCATCGATGGCGCTGCAGGCGCTGCAGAATCAGCGGCGCCCCGAGCAGCAGATCCAGGTCACCTTCAACGACAGGCCGGCCGGGACGGTAGCACCGAGCGAGACGCCGCAGACACCGGAACAGGTGGCACCGCCAGCCAGCCAACACCACCGCCAGGCGCGAGCGACGGGCCGGTGAGGCCCGGATCACTTCCGTCACCCCGCCACTCAGTACGTCGGCAGGCAATTCTGCCAGGCCAAGCGTGGTCAGCATCCTCAGAACGCTCCCGCGCGGATTATTGAGCACAGCGTCACTTCCCGACTCCTGGGCCACGACCAGGCCCAAAGCGACCGCACTGAATCAATGAAGTCCAGGTCGGTGACGTCAGCGACGACGGATTGACCGCAAAATAGCGGCCGCCGCGAGGACCGCAAGAGCGGCCGGAGCTGTGACAGCGTCCAGCTCTCCCTGAAGGGGAACGAAAACGTGATCCCGGCGGGTGCCGACGTCCAGCCCTAAGGTCGCCATAGGTGTGCCTTTCCTGCCTAAGAGCAGCCAGGCAAGGTCTGGACCTAATGGCTAAAATGTCGTTCCGTGGCTGAGACGCTACTCGCTGGGGCGGCGAGCCCGACAGCCTGCAGTCGCGACCAATAAGCGTAAGACCGCGCAAGACGCGACGATGGACACGGGAGATAGGCGGCGTCACAATCGTGCCTGCCGGTTCCGCTCCAGACCCCGGCAAGCTAGGTGTTGCAGGCAGCGGAAACGGCAGGTTGCCACGATACTTGAGCAGGCACAGAAGAGCGCGCGGTCGGTGAATGGGTGACACGCGTCCTTCTGGGTAGTGCGCGAGTAGCGGTGAGACAGCCGCGTGCGGGGGCGACGATGGGTGACCTGGCGGGCGGCGCGCCGCGGGCTGCTCATTCCGCAGCCTTCTACGACAGTGCTGCTGGTTTCGCCGCTTGCGTCTAGATAGCGGCCCGTCCGCAAGCGGCCAGCAAACGCTCCAAGCCAAGTCGCCGGGCTGCGTGCTCCGGCATCTCGCGGTCGCGCGCTACACGCTCGTAGACCAGAAGGTCGATCTGGCGCGGAAGCGAATCGTCTCGGGGAAGCTTGTGACCATGCCGAGAGACCAGGCCGCTGGTTGTTACTGCGGGCCTGCCGTGCCGTTACCGGGCTCCTGCGCATCCGGAGATGGCGGCGTGCTTTTAGTCGTTTGATGTGGCTCGGATGAGACTGCATCCCATACTTCGCCGACCTCACCCTGCTGGCCCTTCTTGCGTACGTACTCGACGGCGATCCCCTTGAACCAGCCGAGTTCTGGCCAGGTTCGTGCGCCGGGGCCAGCCTCAGCATCCCGCCACGCAATGAACCCCCCTGCCGCCGGCATGATCCTCAGAACCGGTACCGCCCACATCTGAAGCAGCGGCATACGCGGAATGTAACGGCGCTGGCAGTAAATGGCCATGGAATCGAGAAATGCCAGGGTGTGGCTGATCTGCTCTCGGTCCTCCGGCCCGAGGGCCTCGACCTGCGTGCCTTCCCGGCTCATTGCATGCATTAGGCGCCGCGCGCGCTGGTGCTCGATCGAGGTGAATCGCTCGTGCACCTTTAGAAGCAACTCGAGCCGACCTCGCCAGAAGCTGATCAGCAAGGCGGCAAGGGCGACCAGCGCCGCGCCGACCGAAACCCAAAACGAAGGAGTCTTCCAGAAAGGCGCAGCCGCTTGGAGGATTAAGACCGGGCTATGACTAATGCTCATGCCGAGGTTTGTACCAGACGAAGCCCGCCTCCGCGCACATGCTTGTGTTCCTGGTTGAGACTGAGGATTCCCAGGCGGCCAGCGTCATCGCCGCTGCCGCAGGACCGGGCACAGGCTCCTCGTTCACGCGGCCGACGGACCCGCGGTGCCGGTCCGTCCGGAAATCACCGCACCGGCCTCGACAATTTCCCCGCCGTTCGCGGTGCCAAGCCAGATGACGAGCGCGCTGTCGTGTCCTCGAGCGGCACCGTGCGCGTGTTCGCCCCAGGCGGCGGCGTGAACATCGTTGAGGACCAGGTGCGGATTCCCGGTGCCCAAGTCTTCGCGGGTTACGCAGGCAGGGCTGGACGGCGTGCGGGCGCCGCCCCGCGGACAGCCGGCGACCCCGCCCGCTCAGGAAGGCAGTCTCGCACAGTGTCCGCCGGGTGCCGTCACGGAAGTGAGATGGGCGGTGACGATCCGGTCGAATACCAGTCCGGCCTCAGCGCCGGCGGCGACGACGTCGCGCGCAGATTCGGCGTGGTACAGGGCATAGCAGCTCTCGTCCTGCGGCACGAAGATGGCTTGCACGTAGCGGACCGTGGCTCCGCCGCGCACGGCCTGCTCGGCGCCGCGGAGCGCCCTGGCCGTCACCTCGGCCAGCGTCGCGGTGCCGGGAAGGTAGAACTCGGCCAGGTAGAGCACGACTGCAGCGTAGGCGTCGCGGCCCGGCGCGGGAAACGCGGAGAACCACACTGAATTGGCTGGGCTTAGCTCCCGCGCGGCCGCGCTGCCAGCTCGGTCCGCGAGCGCAGCCCGAGCTTGGTATAGATCTTGGTCAGCGTGGACTCGACCGCGCGGACGCTGACGAACAGCTCTGCCGCGACTTCCCGGTTGCTCATGCCGCGCGAGACCAGCTCGGCGACCCTGTGCTCGGTGGGGGTGAGATCCCGCGGGCTGGCAGCCCGGCCGCCGATCCGGGCGAGCTCGGCCTGCGCCCTGGCCGCCCACAGCGGGGCGCTGATCGCGCTGAACATCTCGGCCGCCTCGGTTAGGGTGGCACGGGCAGCCGCGCGCCGTTTCAGGCGCCGCTGGACGGCGCCGAGCGCCAGGAGCGTCCGGCCCTGCTCCAGCAGCATCGGTGACAGCTGCTTGTGCAGGCGCAGCGCGTCCGCGAGCTCAGCCTGGGCCAGATCCAGCCGGCCCTGACCGGCCGCGTGCAGCCCTCGGCAGCGGGCCAGCAGGGCGGCGCTGAGCGGGTCACGCAGTGCCTGCGCCCAGCCGGCCATCACGGCGCCGGCCGCATCCAGGTCCCCGGCCGCTACCAGCGCCTCTGTCAAGTCGGCGGCAATGCCCGGCACGCTCGGGCGCAGCCCGATCACTGGCAGCTGGCCGGCCAGCGGACGCAACCGCGCCGCGGCGGCTGCACTGTTCCCTTGAGCCAGTTCCAGCGCGCCTGGCAGCGCCTGATGCAGCAGCACGTAGGGCCGGTCGTCGACTTGCCGGGACAGTGCCGCGCCGCGGCTGGTGAGCTCCCGAACCTTCTCTGCCTCGCCAAGCTGGAGCGCGGCCGAGGCGCCGACATACAGCAGCATGCTCACCGTGTGCGGGAGATCCAGCTGCTCCGCGACATCGAGTCCCTGCGCCGCCAGCGCGGCTGCACGCTGCGCGTCACCGCGCATCACGGCTACGGCCGCCAGCTGCCGCAGCACGTGGGCACGGAAGTATTCGACACCATCGGCGTCAGCCCGGCCGAGCAGCGCAACCCATTCAGCTTCCGCCCGGTCCAGCTCCCCGTAGCAGGTGTGGTACAAGGCCGCCACATAGGCGGGCGGCGTGCGTATCGCCAGGCTGCCGGACGCAGGCTCCAGGGCAAGCGCCCGCATGAGCATGCGCTCGTCCGGGCGCGCGCCCGACATAACCGCCCTCTCGAAGTTCTGCGCGAGGGCGCTGGCCAGCAGGGCCGGGTCACCTGCCCGCTCGGCGTCCGCAAGGGCCTGCCCGCTGATGGTTGCGGCGGTCACCTGATCACCGCGGATGGACCAGACGTCGGCGAGCGCGATCCGGATGTCAGCCGTCCGGGCCGCATCATCGCCTGCCTCTGACAGCGCGCGCTCCATCAGGCTTGCCGCCGCCGGATAGTCGTGCTCGCGGAGCAGGCCGAGCTGGAACAGCGCGTCGGCCCGCTCCGGACCCGACGGCGCCGACTCGGCGAGCCGCCCCAGCAATGACGTGGCAGCGCGCATGTCGCCGGCCAGCGCAAGCTGCCGGGCGGCGCTCAGGCGATGCCGGAATGCCAGCACCGGCTTACCGGCTGGCGTCAGCGAAGCGGCCAGCTCATACAGCTCGGCCGCGGCCGCCGGCGCGCCGCGTGCCGCCGCGGCATCAGCCACGCCGGTCAGCTCCCGCGCGACCGCCGCGGACTGGCCCGCGGTGGCCAGCGCCCGATGCCGGGCCCTTTCCTCGGGCAGCTGCGCGAGCCGCGCCGCGGCCGCGTGCAGCGCCAGCCTGCGCCCAGGTGGCGTGGCACCGGCCACCGCGGCGGCCAGCAGCGGGTGCGCGAACCGGAGCCGGCCGGAATGGTCCTCCAGCACCCCGGCGAGGACGACGGTGTCCAGCGCGGCGGCGGCCGCTCCGGCCGAGACGTACAGCCCGGCCGGCAATTCGGGGATCACCGCCACCAGCCGCAGCGCGTCGATCACTTCAGGCGCCAGCGCTCCGAGCCGCTCGCCGACCAGCTCACTCAGCGTGTCGGGCACCGGCAGCTCCGCAACCGGGCCGCCGCCTATGCCGCGGCGGACCAGCGCGCGGCCGATCTCCAGCGCGATAAAGGGGTTGCCGCCGGACCCGGCCTCGATGCGGCGTAATGCAGGATGCGAGAACGAGGCGCCGAGCCTGGTACGCAGCATCCGGTGCAGCGCTCCGAGGCTCAGCCCGCCGACCGCCAGCAGGTCGGCCTGCAGCCTCGCGCGGGCAAGCTCCAGCGGCAGGTCAGCGCCCGGCCGGTCGGTGCGCTGGGCGCACAGCAACCCAATCGCGTCGTGCTCTGCCCGGCGGACCGCGAAGCCGATCACAGCCTCGCTCGCCGGATCGAGCCACTGGACATCGTCGATGACCAGCAGCACCGACGCGGACCGGGCCAGCGCCGCCATCGCCGCGCGGAACGCCGCGGCGATCAGCCGCGGCTCCGGCGGGTGCGGCGGCGCTTCCTCCAGCAGCAGCGCAACCCGCAGCGCCCTCGCCATCGGCGCCGCCAGATCCTCGAGCACCCCTGGCAGATAAGGCTCCAGCAGGTCAGCCAGCCCGGCGAACGCGAGCCGCACATCACTGCGGGCCGGCGTCGTCTGCGAAACCGCGAACCCGCGGTCAGCGGCAAGCTCCGCGCCCGCGCGAAGCAGCGTTGACTTGCCCGACCCGGCATCCCCAGCGAGCACAAGCCCGGCCGGGCCTGATGCCAGCCGGTCGATGAACGCCCCGAGGTGCCTCAGCTCGGCATCGCGGCCGAAGACCTCGGCGGACATGGCGGGAGCGTACGCCGAAAATGGCCCGCTCTCCACTCCGCGTCCCTCAGCCGGCGTGGAGACCGGCTATGCGACAGCCGGCCGCGAGGTGTGGTGCTGCCGCCGCCAGGGTGTGCGGGTGTCCACCCTGCGCCGTGGCGAGCGCAATGCGCATCCCGACTGGTAGGCGGACCTGCCGGGACAGTTCCGCTCAGAACCGGGAGGAGGTCGATCGGCGAGGAGAGCAGGGCATGAACCCACGGATCGGGTTTGCTAGTCACCAGGGTGGCAGGCGCGGTGGTAAGGCTGACGGGATCGCGTTCGGCGCGTTGTCGTCAATCCCGGACTCGTCCAGGTTATCCACCGCTGCTCTGACTCGGGCGGCAATCCCCAACGTGATCGACGCCGCGGTCACGAGCACGTCCGAAGGGGTACTCGGGCGGAGTGGAATCACACGGACGAGCTGCCGCCGTCCTGCCCTACCCATGGCGCTTGTGGCGTCAAGGGTCCGCTCTCCATGCGGGCACGGCTAGCTCATCGGTTGCCACGCCTAGCCGATCCGGTACGACCAGGGCCAAGCTCACGCCAGTGCGCCCTAGGGACTCAGCTCCGGCAGGCGGCCAGGAGGTTTCTAACAGACCGGAAGAGGCCTGGGTGATCATCACCGCCGACTGGATGACTCGACGGGAAGACCACCACAGGCCTCAACCTAACCCTCGAGACGGACTTTGCCGCACTCGTAATACCTAGCTCAGCAGCCGTTGTTGTTGACGCACCGGTCGGCCATGATCAACTGGAAGTTCCCGGGGTCCACGCTCGACGGGCCTTCCACTACCTCGATGAAGTAGTACGGGCCGCCATTCTCAGTTGAGGTGTCGGTCGTGGAGTCGAAGGTCTCGCTGGAGAACCGGGTCACGCCAGTGGCCACCTCGTCGCCGAGGGTGGCGTTTTCGGCGCAGTCGCTCCCGCTCCCGGCACCGAAGCAGTCGTTGGTGTCAGCGGTGTAGACGTTCATCACGTCATGCCCGAGTCCGCTGACTTGCGCATCGAACTCGCAGTTGCTGACGGATGCGTCGGTGGACAGGACATACCAGGCCTCGGAGCCGCCGACGTTGACCCCATTCGCGCTCTCCGCTTCCGGGGCGCCAGCGCACGTGATGCCGGCGCGCTGGGTGGCGGAACCCGGTGCCGGGTCGATCGCGATGCCCTGGCTGTTGTTTGGCGTGGCCAGCGTCGGTGCGTTCCCGGACGGACCCTGCGGACCTGCGGGTCCAGGCGCGCCTGATGGTCCTGGACTGCCGGTCGGGCCGGGTGAACCAGCAGTGCCATCGCACGCGTAAGCAATGTTCCCGCTTCCGTCGGTCACGGACACTCCGCCGCCGGGGCAGTTGGAGTCGCCGACCGCGAGCGTGGTCACCGTGGCACCCGCGCCGGCGGCTCCGGCGGGCCCGCTCGGGCCGACCGAGCCAGCAGGTCCTGCGAGCCCCGCTGGTCCGGTCGGACCAGCTGGTCCTTGCTTACCGGCCGGGCCCGCCTGGCTCCAGTTCAGTGCAGTCCATCCGGCCGGGCAGCTGGCGGTCGCATTGATGACCTTAAGGTTGCCGCCGGTGTCGTAGCAGCCGTGGATGACGCCCGAGCTATCCACGGGGTTGATGATGGTCGATACCGCGAAGGCGGTGGTGCCGCCCATGAGAGCCAGCGCGGAGATCGCGGCGATGACTAAAAAGCGCCGTCTTATATGCATGTGCTGGGGAAGGTGCATTCCGTCCTCCTTATGGAAGGTGTACTCGTCCGGCCGCGTGAATCTGCCTGCTCGTCGAACCGGCCACCGGGTCGGCCTTCTGTGCAGCGGCGACAGACGGGCACTCGCCCCGCACCCTCGCCACCTTTGCGCTGAACTCGATATCAGCCACCCCGGCACCGGAGATGCCCCGGTACTTCCCGGTGCCATTGGTGATCTTGTACGTTGTGTCGTCCCCGCGAACGAGTACCAGGCACGTCCTGGAGTTGATGCTGCGGCTCTGGATGCCCTTAGAGAGGAACTCGACTTCGAAGGTGCCTCCTGGGAACCAGGCGCGCAGCGATGCGGAGCTGGCTGAGGAACGGGGCTGCATGGCTCCCGTGGCCTGGAACACGCCGCTGGCGACAGCGAGGAACACCGGATTGGTGACACCGGAACTGGTACTGAGAGTGAAGATCTCCGTGCCGGATCTCGGTCCGGCGACCTTCGGCGTGACGGCCGCGCCGGAGCGCTGGGCCGGCGTGTACGAGGAGCACCCGGCAGCCATTAACCCGATCACACTCACGGCCAGTATTAGCTTGCTGAACCTCATACCCATCGCTCCCGGTCTCGGGTTCCGCTTATGCGCAAAGCGTGCCTCCCGATGGCCGGGATGCGCAGCGTGGAAAACCACAGGGTTTGAGACTCCGGAGCTGATCGACCCCGCTTCGCGGTGGACCTTGCCGACGATGCCGTACACAGGCTGCTGGAGAACTTTGCAGGAAGAAGTGAGCGTTACCGCCGGACCGGTGCTGCGCGCACGGCTGTTGACGCGTTAAGCCGGGTCTGCCAGCAGCGGCCGATTCCGGGCGCAGGTCGTCCCGCCGCGGCGCGGCTGGGTGGGGAAGACTACCGTGGCCGGAGGCATTTTTGCCCCGCAGCGGATATCCACCGCTGGCGCCCGGTCGAGTTCTGGATCAAGTTGCAGCCCGGAGCGCCTGAGGTCCGCTCGCTCTGTCATCGTGGCCGCTGGACGGCCGGGCGCGAGCGCGGCTGGCGCATGCTCGCCGGACGGCGAACTCGTCCACGTCCGGTCCGGCCTGAGCGTCCGGCCGACCACGTCCGTCGCGCGCGCCAGGCGGTTCGCGCAGGACGCCGACGGGCCGGCGTACGCCGATGCTGTGTCGTCGTACGCCGGCCATGACCCAGGAGACCTGCGCGCCGCCGCCCGCGCCGCGCTTCAGGCGCGAGCCCAGGTCAGCGATTGAGGTCCCGCCGGAACAGCACCCGCGCCCGCAGGTACCCGGCCAGCGCTAGGCCGACGCACCAGGCGACGGCGGCGAGGGTGGTACCGCTGTCCGGCGCGCCCGTCAGCAGCCCGCGGAGGGTGTCAATGATCGGCGTGAACGGTTGGTGCGCCGCGAACCACTGCACCGATCCCGACATCTGGCCGGGCGGCACGAACGCACTGCTGATGAACGGCAGCAGCTGAACGATCAGGAGAAAGCCGGTCGTGCCCTCAGCGACCTTGGCCGCCAGGCCGACCGCGACGGCCAGCCAGGTCAGCGCGAGCACGAGCAGCGCGGTCACGCCCGCAGTCGCAAGCCACTGGCCTGCGTCTGCAGTCGGCCGGAACCCCAGCCCGATCGCGACGCCGATGACTAGAGCCACGCCGACCAGTGTCCGGACCAGGGCGCTGACGACGTGCCCGTTCAGCACCGAAGCGGGAGAGATCGCCATGGTGCGGAACCTGCCGATGATGCCTTCGGTAGAGTCCCGGTTGACGGCAAGAGCGGTTCCCGAGCTCCCGTACGCGACGGTCATCACGATGATCCCGGGCACGACATAGTTGATGTACGAGATGTGCGAGCCGACCCCGAGGCCCGCCTTTAGCGCGCCAAAGACGCTGACGAACAGCAGCAGCAACAGCACGGGCACAATCACCGGCCGCCGTGTCGCCGAGCCGGTTCAGCAGTTCCCGGACCGCGATCGCGCCGCCGTCGCTGGGAACCTCCAGCGTCAGGGTGTCGTCGTGGGGGAACGAGCCGCCGAGGGCTCGTGCCGCCGCGTCGAGCCCGGTGATGTCAGCGAAGTGCAGCCGGACGTGGGCTCCCGGAATGCTGCGCTTAAGCTCTTCTGGGCTCCCAGCGGCGACCACCTTGCCGTGGTCGAGAACGGCGATCCGGTCGGCGAGCGCGTCCGCCTCGTCGAGCTGCTGCGTGGTCAAGAAGATCGTGACGCCGTCGGCCACGAGCTCGCGGATGATCTGCCACATCATGCGGCGGCTGCGCGGGTCGAGCCCGGTGGTCGGCTCGTCGAGGAAGATGATGCGCGGGTCGCCGACCAGGGTCATCGCGAGATCGAGCCGTCGCCGCATGCCGCCGGAGTAGGTCGCCACGGTCTTCCTCGCCGCGTCGGCCAGGTGGAACTGGTCGAGCAGCCCGGCGGCGCGCCGCCGCCCTTCCACCCGGCCCAGGTGGTGCAGGTCCGCCATCAGCAGCAGGTTCTCCTGGCCAGTGAGCAGGTTGTCGACAGCCGAGAACTGGCCAGTGACCCCGATCGCGGCCCGCACCGCGGCCGGGTCCCTAGCCACGTCATGACCTGCGACGCGTACCTCGCCGTCGTCGGCGTGGACCAGCGTGGACATGATCTGAACGGTGGTGGTCTTGCCGGCCCGTTGGGACCAAGCAGCGAGAACGTCGTCCCCGCGGCGACCTCTAGGTCGATGCCGTCGAGGACGGCCTTACCGCCGAATGACTTGCGCAGCCCGGTGGCTGTGATCGCGCTGGTCATGCTTCTCCTTCGCCATCACCGCGGCCTGGACGGCCACGATCACGTCGAGGGTGCACGCAGCGGGATTCATCGCGGTTTCACGGCGGTTTCATTCGCTGGCCCGGGTACCCGGCGATCCATACCGCACGAACACTCGGACCGCGCCAAGTGCCTCATCCATGGCCTGTGGTGGCTGACGCCCGCGCGGAGCGAGGACACGCCACCGTTCCTCATCTCGAGTGCGAACGCGCAGACCTGGTCCATCTGTGCACAGTCATCCTCCAGATCGAGCCGTCCCCTGGGCCGAGCCGATCGGGAGTCCCAGTCGGCGGAGATGCCACAGGACGATGTCACTCAGCGTGTCCGCCGTGGATGGTCGTGCCATGCCTTCGGAAGGTCGCCCAACCCCGTGGAGAATGCTAAGGAAGCTCGTCCAAGCCCTTCCACCCGGACCTGCCCGGCTCGGAGCGCAGGTCCGCGTACGTCAGCGGCAGAACCTCCTTCGCTCCCGCCGGGCTCCCGGCGAACAAAGCGCTGGCCAGCACGAAACGGAGCTGCTCCAGGATGTTCTTGCTGTCCTCCAGATCAGCGCGAATCTGATCCAGCTCGGCTATCTCCTGCGGGCCGGGACCGCCCCCTCGGGGATGAAGCGTGGTGTATTTCGCTGCTCGCCCGCGCGCCCGCACAAGCTCGTCCAGCTCGTCCTGAGACGCCAGTCCTGCGAGGATGCCCACCTTGAACAACGTGTCGGGCGGTTCAGGCGTCCACAGGTGTGCAAGACCACGTGGCGCTTGTCCTGCCGCTCGGCGGCACAGTCAACGGCCGCTAGTGCCACGTCCAGCATGTGGCCCTCGAACCGCCGCTTCAAGATTCTCTGTGCCTGCTCGGCCAGCCGGCTAGTCGGCCACTTGCGGAGCACGTCGAGGGACTCGGGATTGTCGGGCTCGGGGTACTTGACCGCGAGCAAAAGCAGCGCGAGCTGGCTGTCCACCCGCGCCGCGGCTATGGCCACTCGCCCCATCTCGGCCAGCACGTCATCGATGGGGTAGAAGTCAGGCAGCCTGGCCTGCTTCAGGTCGAAGCCCTCACCGTGCCCCGTGTCGCCGTCCATGACCCCTCGCTTGAAACCGATGCCAGCCGGCGCGGCCGTTGGCCATCCTCCCGCGCGTCGGGACACATCAACAACAGGATTTTGCGGTCCCAGACGCGACCGCCACACCGCTCGCTAACCACCGTTCGGCGCTCATCCTCTGGCCTTCATGATGGCCTCGCGGAGTGTTCGAGATCGGACATTATGGGCGGGTGCTGCGCTACGTACTGTTGCGCGACGCCCTTGGGAACCTCAGTCTTGAGCCCTCGGCGGGATGTCGTGCGGTGAATCATCTGGGCCGCACGGGATCGGATCCGCTGCAAGGATGACGGCCGTGCGCCGCTACGAGGCGAGTATGTACGACAGCAACCGCTGGGACGGCTTCGAGCTCCGCCCCGGCGACATCATCATCAGCACCCCGCCAAAGTGCGGGACGACGTGGACGCAGATGATCTGCGCCCTGCTCATACTGCAGGAACCGGAGCTCCCGCTCCCGCTGGACACGCTCTCGCCGTGGATCGACATGGTGACTCGCGCCCGCACAGACGTGCTCGCGGACCTGGCAGCCCAGACGCACCGCCGGTTCATCAAGACCCACACGCCGCTCGACGGGATACCCAGCGATCCGGCGGTCACCTACATCTGCGTCGGGCGGGACCCGCGCGACGTGGGGCTGTCGATGGACCACCATATCGACAACACCGACATCGGCGCGTTCCTCAGCCAGCGCGAACGGGCGGCCGCGATCGACGGTATCGAGCTCCGGCCATTGCGGCCACCGCGGCCGCGCCCCGACGGCGAGCGGGACCGCTTCTGGCAGTGGGCCGGCGACGAGACGCCGTCGACGCAGGTCGGGTCGTCGCTGCGGCGCACCGTCGAGCACCTGCAGACGTTCCGGGACGCCGCCGACGACCTCGACGTCGTGTATTTGCACTACGACGACCTCAAGGCCGACCTGGAGGGGCAGATGCGGCAGCTGGCCGCGCGCCTCGGCATCGACGTCAACAAGCACCGATGGCCCCGCCTGGTCCAGGCGGCGACGTTCGAGTCGATGCGCAGCAGGGCCGACACGACCGTCCCCGGCGGCGGTCCGGAGCACTGGATCGATCCCGCCGCGTTCTTCAGCCGCGGCACGAGCGGCCAGTGGCGCGACCTCCTCGACGACGCCGACCTCGCCCGGTACGCCGCGCGCGTGCGGGCGCTCGCGTCCGGCAACCTCGTCGAGTGGGTGCATCGCGAGCCGATCGACTGAGATCCCCGTCCGGCGGTATACCCGCACTACCCAAAGCTGATCGTCAGCGCCGACCGCCGCCCATAACTGCCGATCCGCGCTCGGGACCAACATCAGGGGTCTGCGCCTCAGCCGGCGCCGGATCCGGCGATCCGGCTCGAAGCCACTGACGGAAGCGCCAATTAGTCGCGGTCCTAGACCGCCGCTTTGCGGCCTCTCCCGCGAGCGGTCATTTGCCCAGCGTTGCACGAGCTGCCGCTTCGACACGTCACCGCCTAGCCATGCAAACATCCTGATCTGCATGTTATGCCTGTGATCTTCCAGTCATCTCGGCCAGCCTTGATGAGGCTGTTTCCCCTGTGACGATGGGAGCGTTGCTGTGCATGCTGTTGATCTGCGGGTGGCCCGTTCAGCTGACGGTTTCGGCGGTCTGGACGTCCGAGTAGGGGTGCCGCTAGCTGATGTGTATCTGGAGTTCCTGGCCGGGCGGTGCCGGCCTAATACGGTACTGGCTGCTGCGTACGACCTGAAGGTGTTCTTCTCGGTGGCTGGTAAGTCACCGGAGGAGGTTCGGCCTGCTGACGTGCTGGCGTTCATCACTGCCCAGCGCACCGGGAAGCCCGGCGTGCATGGCGCGCTGCAGCCGGTAGATCGCGACGGCGAGCCAGCCGGGGTGTCAGCCGCGACGGTGCGCCGGCGACTGTCGATCGTGTCAGGGTTCTTCGCGTTCTTGCAGGCCCGCGGTGACGTGGCGGCTAATCCGGTGCCGCGCGGGTTGCCGACCCGGCGGGAGCGGTCTCGTCCCGGGCAGGGCGTCCCGCTGGTCCGCGTAACACGGCGGCTGCCGCGGATCTTGTCACCGGCCGAGGTCGATGCGCTGACCGCTGCGCTGCGGACGCACCGGGACCGGGCCATGGTCGCGGCGATGGTGCTGGGCGGGTTACGCCGCTGCGAGGTCCTCGGGCTGCGGCTGGAAGATCTGCGCGTTGCTGAGCGGCGGGTGTTCATAGCTGACGGGAAGGGCGGCCGGCAGCGGCTGATCCCGGTATCGGGCCGGTTCTTCGCCGCGGTCGCTGCCTACCTGGATGCCGAGCGGCCGCCCGGGGCTGGCGCCGACCGGGTCTTCGTGGTGCTGAAGGGCCCGCGCCGCGGGCAGCCGCTGTCGGCTAAGGGCACTGATGAGGTCCTGGCGGCTGCGCGTCGCCGGGCCGGCCTGGCTCACGCGACCTGCCATGAGCTGCGCCATACCTGCCTGACCCGGCTGCGCGAGGCCGGGATGGCGCTGGAAGCGGTGCAGGCCCAGGCCGGGCACGCCTCGATCGAATCGACCCGGATCTACCTGCACCTGGCTGATGACTGGCTCGCTGCGCAGTACCGCAAGGCCGCCGAGGTGATCGACGCGCAGGTCTTCGCCATCCAGCCCGCTGCGCCGGACGCCATGCCAGGGAGCCAGCGGTGAGCGGGCCGCCGCGGCTAGGCGCCAATGGGATGGGCGTGCTGCCGGCCTGGGCCGACCTTGAGCCCGCCCTCCCGCAGATCACCGCTACGATGCGCCGCTACCTGACCCAGATCGGCTGCGTGCTGCGGCCGGGCAGCGTGGATAACGCGGACATGGCCCTGCGCTGCTTCGCCGGCTTCCTGGCCGGCACCGCACCGGAGGTGACCAGTACCACGCAGGTCACCCGCCGGCACATCGAGGACTACAAGCCGTGGCTCGCCGCCCGGCCCGGCCAGAACAAGCCGCGGCTGACGACCGCGACCATCGCCCACCGCCTGGGCACGCTGCGGATGTTTTTCGTCCGGATCGACGAGTGGAGCTGGGACGAGGCCCCGCCCAGAGTGCCGATGTTCCCCGGCGACCTGCCACGCCAGGACCATCCGCTGCCCAAAGCCCTCGACGACGCTGCCGCCGCGAAACTGCTGCGCGCCGCGCAGAACGACAAGCGCCTGCTGGTGCGCGTCACCGTGGAGATGCTGCTGCGCACCGGGCTGCGGGTCAGCGAGTACACCTCGCTGCGCGCCGACGCCGTGGTGCACATCGGCGCCGGGCCGTGGCTGCACGTCCCTGTCGGCAAGCTCCGCGAAGACCGGTACCTGCCGCTGCACCCGCAACTCGTCGCCCTCATCGACGACTACCGCAGCCGTCACGTCGCAGCCGGCAATCCGCTGCTGCTGCCGCGGGAGAACGGCAAGCCTGCCGACCGGCACGCCGTCACCCGCTGGATCAACAAGGCCGGCGCCGCCGCCGGCCTGCCGCACATCCACCCCCATCAGCTCCGGCACACGCTAGCGACCCAGGCGATCAACCGCGGCATGAGCCTGGAAGCCATCGCCGCGATGCTCGGCCACCGCAGCCTCGACATGACCCTGCGCTACGCCAGGATCGCCAGCCGCACGGTCGCCGATGAGTACTTCGCCGTCACCGACAAGGTCGACGCACTCTACGGCCAGCCCCCCGTGCTGCCCGCCGACGCGATCGGACCCAAGATGGCCCGGCTGCGCCGCGAGCACCACCGGATGCTCGGCAACGGCTACTGCACCCGCCCCGCCGAGCTGGACTGCGCGTTCGAGTCGATCTGCGAAACCTGCACCTTCTTCCAGACCAGCATCGCATTCCGGCCCACCCTCCAGGCCCAGCACGACGACGCCATCACCCGCCACCAAGACCACCGCGGGCAGCTATTCGCCACGCTGCTCGCCCGAGTCGACCAGGACGCCTCATGAACCAGCCCGCATTGCGTCTCACCCGGCCTGGCCAGCTGCCCGCACCCGCCACCGGCGACGACAGCGTTCAGATCCTCACCGAGGCGATCGACAGCCTCGCCCGGCAGCGCACCGCCTACTGGCTCGGCGACTCCGCCGTCCATCTGCACGCGCTGGCCAGCCTCATCGCCCAGGCCCAGCAACTCCTGCCCCGGGCCGTCCATGACGCCCGCGACCAGGAACTCACCTGGACCCAGATCGGCGAGCTCCTCAACACCACCGCCGCCACAGCGGCGCGCCGCTACCGGACCAAGCCATGATCAACTTGACAAGGATCACCGGCATAATGCCGATGACAGCGAGTTGGGCTAGCGCATCGTTATGCGCGGCGCCGCATATTCGTTCCGGCGGATTCGGCGTCTGCCGCTCACGGTGCCCGCCGCGGCTGGTCCGGCGCTACACGGTCTCGCGCGGCTATGAGCACGGCCTGGGGAGGTGGCCCCGAAGGCATGGGCGAGGATTACATCTTCACGACGGCAATGCGCTGCACTGCCTAATCACTGATGCACTTATCTCATCAGCGGACCGGCACCTAAGTCACCCGGTCAGGGCATCACCCCGGTGGCACCCTTGGGCACCATCTGCCGAAGTATGCACGCCCCGACTAGGTAGTGGCGGTTTCCCGGGCCGGGAACACCTCGCTGAGTCGCCCTGTGTTTTCGTCGAAGACGAACCCGCGGACGGGAACATCGGGCGAGATCCAGGGATGTGACCTGGTCTTCTGAATCTGCTCCTTGGTGTTCGCCTCGGCGTCGGTGAAGCTGTAGAACTTGGCCGGCGCAATCGGCGCCGTCCCTGTCTGCTTGCGCAGCCGGTCCTCCATCTCGCCGTCGGTGAACTTCAGCATGCCGCAGTCATCGTGGTTGATGATCATTATCTCTTTACTGCCCAGCAGCCTGGTCGACAGGACAAGCGACCTGATCGAGTCGTCGTCGATCACGGTGCCGAAATTCCGGACCATGTCGACGTCGGCGGCGGCGAGGCCCAGCAGCTGCTCGATGCCGGTTAGCCGCGGGTCCGCGCAGGTGACGATCGCGATCTTGGGCTTCGGCGGCTTGTTGCGGCTGCGATCGTAGTCGTTGGCAATGGTTGAATTGGCGCTCAACGCCTCGTCGATCATGCTCATGACGTTTCCCCTTCTGGCGTGCCGGTTCTGCCTGGGCGCGTCGGATCAGCCGACGCGGCGCGTGCGGTCACGGGGCCGACCCGCTGGCCATCCAGCGCTGGAAGACCGCGACCTGCTCCGGTGGCCATGTCCCTCGCAGGGCATCGTGCCGTCGCGCAGGCGCTTGAGGATCGCGTCCTGGTGCGCCTGGACGTCGCTGCGGGACCAGAGGTCGATGTGCTTGATCATCGAATCGTGGTCCCTTTCGCGAAACAGAGGCCGGACGTCACGCTCGAAGCTCAGGGCTGCGGGTGAGTCCGCTCGGCTCGTCATGGGCTTCTCCCGGCGTTGTCACAGGACGACGCTTCGTTCTTGGGCAACCGCATCGGCCATAGCTTCTCCGTGGGCACGCAGCGCCAAACTTGCCCGCCCGGCAATAGCCGCGCCTTTGCCGTCACATTGCACCGCGCCCGATCCAAAGGCTCCGAGCCAACGCCGAGACTCGTAGACCGTGCCTCATTTGATGAGCGCTACCTGGGATCCGGACACCGCCCCTTGCTATGGGCCCGCACGGTCGCAAAGCATGTCTCACCTGAGACTCTTGATTGCTGGCGTCTTCCGAGACAGCCACGAACGATTTTCGAACGATCTTCAGTGACAGCTGATGCCGTACGTGAGGAAGATCAGCAGCCACCGGTCAAATCGCATAACTATCCACGGAGGGCGCGCGCCACGCATTTCCGCACATGCCGCACGCCGCGCGGGCGATTCGTTGATCACGGACCGCATTTGGCTCTGGGAACCGACAGGCCGATGCGAGCCGACCGTGCGTTACGTGATGGGTCGGTAGGTCAACGGTGGCTACTGTGGGCGTGTGCGGCGCGCTGCGACTGTCCTGACCGTGGTGTTAATCGGTGTTCCGATCGCGGCATGCTCGAACGCGCCGCTACGCCCGCAGAGTTCTGCTCCGAGTGGCGGGACGTCTTCGCTGCTGTCCCTGAGCTGCTCGGACTCTGTCGGCCAGCAGGGTCCAGAGCAGGAGACCGTGGTCGGAGGGGTCACGGGCCTGGTCCTTGCCGGATCGGATGATCCAGCCGGCCTGTACCCAATCCGAGCCGGTGGCGGCAAACGCTACTTCGTCTACAAGGCCCTCCTGGCCGTTTCCGCAGCCGCAGCACCCTACGCGACGGTTTCCATAATCCGTCCTGCCGGTGCCACGCTTGTGTACGGGCCGTCAGCCCTCACCTCTCCAGGCCCGGCCCTGGTCGCGGCCTCGCGCAGACAGGTCCGGCTGCCTGTGTGCGGGCAGCGGTTCACTGGCTTCGTCGGCGGCGTCATCGTCACCCGGCCCGTATGCGTTACCTTCCAGGTTTCCTCGCCATCGGCCAGCCCGCAGACGGTCAGCGTCCCCATTGGCCCCACTCAGTGCCCAGCGGGATCACCCGCCGGACCCTGATTCGACCACCGGCGCCGCGCAGGAACGGGGCAGCCGTACGTTCGTTATGCATTGCCGACGCCTAGCGTGAACGCTTGCTCAAGCCGCTTCAGGTGCTGTCAGGAGACAGTAAGGCAGCCAGGTATCGACGGTGGTGGCGTCGCCACCGCTCCGATTTCAGGTTGCGTAGGTCACCGGGCCGCGACGATTGCGGCCTGGCGGTCCATCCACCAGCCGACGGCGCAATGTCGCCAGGACAGGCATCGCCGTCACGTATACGCATCGGCCGGGCGCGCCTGCCCTCCAGGCGCGCTACTCTGGCCCACCGCTCGGCGTCGGTGTTCACTGTCCCGCTCCGAGCCAGAGACCCAGGGCCGCGCTGATCTCGGCGTGCCGTGGCCGGTCGACGCCGGCCAGGTCGGCCAGTGTCCACGACATCCGGATGATCCGGTCCGCGCCCCGCGCGCTGATCAGGCCGCGATCCATCGCGCGCTCCAGCGGCGCGAGCGCGCCGGCGGCCGGGCGGAAGGTCCGTCGCAGCACGCTGCCGGGGATCTCGGCGTTCAGCCGCCACCTCGTGCCCGCCAGCCGCCTGGCCGCCCGCGACCTGGCTGCCTGCACCCGCGCCGCGACGACAGAGCTGGACTCGGCCAGCTGCTGGTCGCTGAGCAGCTCAGCCCGCCCCACCGGCAGCAGCTCGACCTTGACGTCGACTCGGTCCAGCAGCGGGCCCGACAGCCTGGCCAGGTACCGCCGGCGCGCCAGCGGCGTGCAGGTGCAGCCCGAGCCGGTCGCGGCAGTCCTGGCACACGGACACGGGTTCGCCGCCAGCAGCAGGGTGAACCGGGCCGGGAACCGCGCGGTCAGCCCGGAACGCGCGATGACGACCTCACCCGACTCCAGCGGCTGGCGCAGCGCGTCCAGCACGTCCCGCGCGAACTCCGGTGCCTCATCCAGGAACAGGCATCCGTGGTGCGCCAGCGACGCCGCACCAGGCCGGATGATCCCGCTGCCGCCGCCGACGATGGCAGCCTTGGTCGCCGTGTGGTGCGGTGCGCAGAACGGCGGCTCAGTGACCAGCGGCCGGTCCGGCCGCAGCGCGCCGGCCACCGAATGGATAGTGCTGACCTCCAGCGCGGCCCCGGGCTCGAGCACCGGCATGATCGTCGGCAATCTCTCAGCCAACATAGTTTTGCCGACACCCGGCGGTCCGAGGAGGAGCATGTGGTGGCCGCCGGCCGCGCATATCTCGGCGGCTCGCCTGGCTACCGGCTGGCCTACGACGTCCGAGAGGTCGCGACCGGCGGCGGGCGATCGCAGCGCCGCATCAGGCGTCAGTCCAGCGCCGGAGTCGACAACCCGGACCGGCGGATCCGCTCCGGTCGCCTGGCCGCCTCGCAGCCAGTCGATCACGGCGCCTAGGCGCGGCGCGGCGACGACCTGCATACCCGGTACCAGGGCCGCCTCGCTTGCGTTCTCGATGGGCACGACAGCCCGCTCGAACCCGGCGGCCGCAGCCGCGGCGGTGCAAGGCAGGACACCAGGGACCGGCCGGAGCCTGCCGTCTAAGCCGAGTTCGCCCAGGAACACCGTGCCGGCCAGCCGATCCTTGGGCACTGAGCCGTCCGCCGACAGGATCGCCACGGCGATCGCAGCGTCGAAGCCGCTGCCGCGCTTGGGCAGGCTGGCGGGCGATAGGCCGACGGTGATGCGGCGCTGCGGCCAGGTGTGGTGGCTGTTGATGATCGCTGACCTGATCCGGTCCCTGGCTTCGCGGAGCGCCGTGTCAGGCAGGCCGACCAGAAGCAGCGCCACTAGCCCGTTCTCGATATCAGCCTCGACTTCGACGACATGGCCGCGGACGCCGGCCAGCGCCATCGCATAGGTGCGGGCAAGTGCCATCTAGCCCACCCCGCGAACGTGCTCGATGGTGAAGTCGCCCGCAGCGACGCGCAGGACGCCAACGGCGTCGATCCTGATCTCCCCGAAGATCAGTCCGTGTGCGTTGACCCAGAGCACGGCCAGCTTTCGCAGCCGCCAGGCCTTCTGCCGCGTAATCGCCTCGATCGGCGTCCCGTACCGCAGCCCAGAGCGAGTCTTGACCTCGCAGATGACCAGCGTCCGGCCGTCGAGGGCGACGATGTCGATCTCTCCGTGCTTACAGCGCCAGTTCCGGTCGAGTATCAGCAGGCCCGCCTTGGCCAGGAAGCTCGCCGCTAACTGCTCGCCCTGCTGGCCGAGCGCGTCCTTGGCGTTCATGCCTACCACCTCCGGCCCACAACGTTGCCCGGAGCCAGGTGCCACCCGCGCGGCACTGCTGTGCCTTGTGGACGGCGGAGCTTCGACGTGGGGCGGTCGTGGAGACATCGGCGCGAATGTCGGCGGCACCTGCCACAATCCGGCGGATCCAGGCACGGATCCGCTGCGGCGGCGCCTAGGTCACAGTCCGGGCCTACGCCGACGATCTAAGGGCGCGCAAAACGTCTAAAATCGATGACCTGGTGGCGGCCGACAGCCGACCGGACGGAGCAGATCGGTGATCCCGGCCATGGGCTGGCTATACGGCTTCGCATGGATTGCCGCGCTCAGTGGCCCATGGCCTTACGAACTCACTTCGCCATGGCCTGCCGGACTCTGACTTCGCCGGACTCTAGCCACCGTGGGCTTACGCACCCGGTTCGCCCCGGGCTTACGCACCCGGTTCGCCACGGGCTTACTTGGGGTCGGGGATCTCCAGGTCGCTCTTGGCGAGTTCCTCGACGTTGACGTCCTTAAACGTAACAACTCGAACATTTTTCACAAATCGCGCGGGCCGGTACATGTCCCATACCCACGCGTCCTGCATGGTGACCTCGAAGAAGACCTCGCCGTTATCGGCCTGGCGCACGTTCAGCTCGACCTGGTTGGTCAGGTAGAACCGGCGCTCGGTCTCCACCACGTGCGTGAACAGGCCGACGACGTCCCGGTACTCCCGGTAGAGCTGGAGCTCCATCTCGGTCTCGTACTTCTCGAGATCCTCCGCGCTCATCTTCTCCCCTCCGATCAGGCGCCGCGGGCCACTGCCGCGATGCCTGCCGTCGGCCAGCCATGCTCCTCGATGATGTCAACGATAGGGCCATTCTGCCCAGTGCCAGACGGGTAGCACGAGTTCGCTGCCTCTGACTTGTCCGGACTGGCGTCCGGACAAGCCGGACCGACCAGACCATCAGGTCCAGCCTCGAGCAGACCATTAGGTCCAGCCTCGAGCAGGCCATCAGGTCCGGCTTCGAGCAGGCCGTCAGGTCCAGCCTCGAGGAACTCGTCCGGACTGGCACCCAGCTCGGCCGGGATGCGCCCGCGAACGTTCACGAAGGATTTCCGGTGCTCGGGGCAGGGGCCGTGGGAGTCCAGCGCACGCATGTGGCTGCGGGTTGAATATCCCTTATGCCGGGAGAATCCGTAGTCGGGGAACTGCAGGTGCAGTTCGCACATCAGCGCGTCCCTGGTCACCTTGGCGATGATCGAGGCCGCCGCTACGCAGGCCGCGACCTGGTCGCCCTTCCACATCGCGAGCGCCGGGGCCGGGAGCCCGCGGACCGGGAACCCATCGGTCAGCACGTAGCCTGGCGGACTGGCCAGTCCGGCCAGTGCCCGGCGCATCCCCGCTACGTTGCACACGTGCAAGCCGAGTCGGTCGATCTCCGCCGCAGAGATGGTGACCACGCTCCAGTCGAGCGCAGCGTCCATTATCTGCCCATATGCAACATACGCGGGCTTGCGCCGTCAGTGCCTTCGAATCCGCCAGCTCAGTCATCTTGGCGATCTTGGACGGCTTCAGGATGGCAGCTGCCACAACCAGCGGCCCGGCACACGCACCGCGCCCAGCCTCGTCAACCCCGGCGACTGGCGCCAGGCCGGCCCGCGTGAGCACTCGCTCGTATCCGCTCAGTCCGACGTCGCGACGAGGGGTATAGCCGATGGGCCGACCCTGCGCGCCCGGCCCGCGAGCCTGCGCGCCCGGCCAGCGACCCTGCCCGCCCACGGCCATCACCGATGCCGGTGGCCGCGGCCCGTCCGCGGCCTGTGCGCCAGCCGACTCCGCACCCGGCGCTGCAGCCAGGTCAGCGGCAGCGCGCCCGCGAACCCGGCGGCGAGCGGGAGGTACGGGGCTTCCGGCTGGACTTTCGTCCCGAGCAGCCGCTCCGCGGCGACCTCCTGCGCTGAGGTCTGCCCGGCGTCCCGTGCGGACGGCTGCCCGACCGCGGCCGCCGCTGACTTGCTGACGCCTGGCTGACTGAACGTCGACGGGATCGGCAGAATCCGCCAGTGGCTTGGCGGCCACACGATCACGAAGGCCCGCCCGACCACCTGGCTGATGGGGATCGTGCCGCCACCGGGATCAAACTGCCGCAGTCGCGAGTCGTCCGAAATTTGCCGGTTGTCACCCATGACCCAGAGTCGGCCAGGCGGCACGACCTTGCTAAAACGGATCTGCGACGGAGCTGCGCCCGGATACAAGTAGGACGACTCGTGCAACGGGACGCCGTTGACTGTGACCAGGCCGGCCGTACAGCATGCCACGCGGTCTCCGGGCACGCCGATCACGCGCTTGATGTAGTCGGTCTGGCCGACCGGCGTGCCGAACAGGCCAGCGATGGAGTGGAACAGCGGCTTCAGCGTCGCGTCGTACGCACGCACCAGCGGATTTGAGGTCGGCGTCGTGGGCGGCGGCTCGGGGTTCCACGAACCGATCCCGTTGAAGACGATGATGTCGCCGGGCTGCACGCTGCGGAAGTGGTAGACAAGCTTGTTGACGAGCACCTTGTCGCCGATCATCAGCGTGTTCTCCATCGAGGACGACGGGATGAAGAACGGCTGGACCACGAACGTCTTGATGACGAGCGCGATGGTCAGCGCCACGATGATCAGGATAGGCAGCTCACGCCAGGTCGAGCGGCTCCGCTTCTTAGCGCGAGGGGCGGCCGGAGCCTGCCCGTCGACGGGGCCGTCTGCCGGTGCGGCGTCGATCGGACCCGTCGCTGGCTCGTCGGCAGATGGCTGTGCTGCGGCTGAAGTGCCGGCGGCGTAGGCGCCGCGGTACCCGCCCGGCTGACCGCCCCGGTCCGTGCTGCCGTTCAGATCCGGGGATCCGGACTCCTGAGCAAGCCGATCCGCGCTGCCCTGCTCGTCATTCATCATCGATGTGAGCCTATCGCCGACGCCAGGGCTGCGCCCCCAGCCGCGAGCCAGCCAGCCGGCCGGCCAGTCACCGGCGGCCGCGCCCGCGGAGTCGGCCGCGACGTGCTCTGATCCGCCTGGACAACCACCAGATCGGGAACGTGGCCGTCGCACCCGCGGCCGACGGCAGGTAGGGGGCCACCGGCCGGACTGGAACCCCGCGGAGCAGCTCCGCAGCTGGCTCGGCCGCACTGTGTGTAGCAGCGCTCTGTTTAGGCGCACTGTGTTCAGCCGCTGCGCTTGCTGCTCTGGTGATGCCAGGCTGCTGGAACGTCGCCGGAATGGGCAGGATCCGCCACTGGCTCGGCGGCCAGATGATCAGGAACGCCCGCCCGATCACCTCGTCCTCAGGGATCATGCCGTTGCCCGGGTCGGCTTCGTGGCCGCGCGAATCGTCGGAGATGCTCCGGTGGTCGCCGAGCACCCACAGGTACCCGGCCGGGACCGTGACATTGAACCGGCTCGAGATGCCGATCGGGGCGCTGTCCGGCTGGTCGCCCGGATACAGGTAAGACTGCTCGTGCAGCGGCACGCCGTTCACCGTGATGAGGCCGCCGGCATTGCAGCACACGACATGATCGCCGGGCACGCCGATGACGCGCTTGACGTAGTCGGTCTGCCCGATCGGCGTGCCGAACAGGCCGCCGATCGAGTCGAAGAGCTTGCGCAGCGTGTCGTCGTAAGCGCGCGCCAGCGGATCGGCGCTAGTGCTGGACGCCGGTACTGGGGCGTTCCAGCTGCCGCTCCCGTCGAAGACGACGATGTCACCCGGATGGATCGACCGCACATGGTAGACGAGCTTGTTGACCAGGACCTTGTCCTGGAGAGCCAGCGTGTTCTGCATCGAGCCGGTCGGGATGACGAACGCCTGGACCACGAAAGTCTTGATCAGCATGGCGATCACGAGGGCCACGATGATCAGCACGGGCAGCTCGCGCAGGAGCGAGCGCCGCGGCCGCTGAGGCGCGGCAGGCCCGCTGGGCGGTGCGGGCTTGTCCGCGCTATCGGCGGCGAGCGCTTCCGGCTCGGGGCCGAGCGGATCGATATCTGCCATCAGGCGCTAGCCGCCCCAGGGTAAGCAGCCCCAGCGTGAGCAGCGCTGCTGCGACAAGCACTGCTGCAAAAAGCACCGTCGCAAGCAGCACTGCCACCAACTGCACTGGCACCAGGCATTCGCGTCACCTTTGCGCGAGGAGCTGAGGCGGCACCGCTGGGCTCGCCGACCAGCCCGGCAGGCCGCCACCGAGGGCGGACCGAACGACCAGGCCAGCGAGCACGTCGCCGCCCTGGCACCAGGCGACTTACTTGGCGGGCGCGGCGTCGCGGCGCTCGCGGATCCTGGCGGCCTTGCCGCGCAGCGAGCGCAGGTAGTACAGCTTCGCGCGCCGGACCCGGCCGCGGGTGACAACTTCGATCTTGTCGATCGCCGGGGTATGCACCGGGAACGTCCGCTCTACCCCGACGCCGTAGCTGACCTTGCGAACGGTGAAGGTCTCGCGTGCGCCGCCGCCTTGCCGGCGGATCACAACGCCCTGGAAGACCTGGATCCGCGAGCGGTTGCCTTCCGTGACGTTGACGTGCACCTTGAGGGTGTCACCAGGCCGGAAGTCGGGAATGTCGGATCGGATCTGTGCCTGCTCAAGCTCGGCAATCGCGGTGTGCATGGCTGCGGTTTCCTCAAGTCAGTCATCAGCGCACGCCTGCGACGCGCTGGATCGGTCTGTGTGCCAGGCAGGCACCCGGCAGCCCCCCGGCGGCTCAGCCAGCGGCGGGGCAGTGCCTTTTAGTGTGCCACATCTTTGCCGGTGATCGGAAAGCCAGCCCGACTTAGCACGTCCCGATCATGATCACTGAGGCGTCCGGGCAGCTCAGCGCCCTGGCCGCTGGGCTGAGCTTGGCCGGGCGCGAGTAGCCGGGCAACGAGGTCAGGCCGGTTCTGGGCAGTCCGGCGAAGTGCCATGTCCCGTCGCCAGCTGGCGATCGCCCCGTGGTCACCTGACAGCAGCACGGGCGGCACCTCCCGATCCCGCCAGACTCGCGGCCGGGTGTAGGCGGGCCCTTCGACCAGGCCAGCCATCGGTCCGCCGGATGAGCCGCCGTCAAAGCCGAAGGAGTCGTCGGCGGCCGATGCGGCGTTGCCAAGCACGCCTGGCAGCAGCCGGGCCACCGCCTCGGTCATGACCAGCACTGCCGGCTCGCCGCCGGCGAGCACGTAGTCGCCGATGCTGACCTCCTCGACCCGCATCCGCGACCGCGCCTCCTCGGCTACCCGCCCGTCGATCCCCTCGTATCGGCCGCAGGCAAAGATCAGCCACGGCTCGCTGGCGTACCTGGCCGCGTGCTCCTGGGTGAACGGCACGCCAGCGGGCGTAGGAATCACGAGCAGGGGATCGCTCCCCTGCGCAGCTACCGAGTCCAGGGCCTCACCCCAGGGCTCCGGCTTCATGACCATTCCTGGCCCGCCGCCAAACGGCGAGTCGTCCACGGTGTGGTGGACGTCATGGGTCCAGGCCCGCAGATCGTGCACGGCGAACGTGATGTCGCCCCGCTCCGCCGCCTTGCCGATGAGCGAGACGGTGAGCGGAGTGAAGTATTCGGGGAAGATCGTGATGATGTCGATCCGCACCTGGGCCTCCCGCTAGAGAGCCGCCTCTGGGTCCAGCAGGCCAGGCGGCGGATCGATCCGAACGACCCCGCCGGCCAGGTCGACCTCGGGCACGATGGCCGCCACGAACGGGATCATGATCTCCGTGCCGGCGCGCTGTCCACTGCCGGCGACCACGAGCAGGTCCTGGCCGTGGTGGAGGACGTCGGTGACGTCGCCGACCTGCTCGCCGTCGGTGGTAACGACAGCCAGGCCGATCAGCTGATGATCGCGGAATTCGTCCGGATCGGCGATGTCCTCGAGTTGCTCGGCATCGACGAGGAGGAAGACGCCGCGCAGGTCGTCGGCCCCGTTCCGGTCCTGAATGCCGTTGAATGTCACCAGGAGCCGACCAGAGTGCCAGCGGGTGCGCAGGCACCGTCAGGGGCCGGCGGTCCCTGGGTCGGTCGCCAGCACGGCCCCCTGGGCGAGCCTCAGCTCAGGATCGTCGGTCCGTACCTCGACGGCGAGCTCACCGCGAAGGCCGTGGGGCCGCGAGATTCGGCCGACCACCAGCTGCATGGCGGCTAGCGGACCTCGTCGGCATCCAGCAGGTCAACGCGGACATAGTTATTGCCGGCCAGGGAGCCGACCACTGTCCGCAGGGCCCTGGCGGTTCGTCCGCCCCGGCCGATGACCTTGCCCAGGTCGTCCGGATGCACGCGCACCTCAAGCACGCGGCCGCGGCGCAGGCCACGGCTGCCGACCTGGACCTCGTCCGGATGCTCGACTATGCCCTTGACCAGGTGCTCCAGGGCCTCTTCGAGCATGTCAGGCTCCGCTGCCATCCGCGTCGCCCGAGTTGTCGGTCGCGGCGCTGTCGGTCGCGGCGCTGTCGGTTGCAGCGCTGTCGGTTGCAGCGCTGTCGGTTGCAGCGCTGTCGGCCGCCACCTCAGCGACAGCCTCGGCCTTGGCCTCAGCGGTCGCGGCCGCGTCTGCCTCAGCCGATGCATCCGCCGTCGCGGGCGCGGCCTCCTTGGCCTCCGCGGCCGGCTTGGGCTTCGCCGGCTTCTCAGCCTTCTCGGCCTTCTCGGCCTTGGCATCGCCAGCCTTGGCGTCACCGGCCTTAGCGTCGCCAGCCTTGGCGTCGGCGGCCTTGGCGTCCGTCCTGGCCTTCGGCTTGGACTTCGCGCCACTTTCCGTCAGGGTCTCGGCGACCGCCGCGGCGAACGCCACCTTGCGGTCAGCCTTAGGCTCGGCGGTGCGCAGGGTGCCCTCAGCGCCCGGCAGGCCCTTGAATTTCTGCCAGTCGCCGGTGATCTCGAGGATCTTGCGGACCGGGTCGGTCGGCTGTGCGCCGACGGACAGCCAGTGCTGGGCCCGCTCGGAGTCCACCTCGATAAACGACGGCTCGGCCTTGGGGTGGTACTTGCCGATCTCCTCGATCGCGCGACCGTCTCGCTTGGTGCGGGAGTCGGCGATGACGATGCGGTAATACGGCGCGCGGATCTTGCCCAGGCGCTTCAGCTTGATCTTGACAGCCACGGCTGTGGTCTTCTCCCAGCAAATTGGTGTCGGGCAGGTCGCCGTCCGGGTGAGGACCAGACGTGCCGCTGCCCAGATGGGTGCCGGCTAAGCGAGTTAGAGAGGGCCTCGCGCGACCGAGCATAGCGTTGACATTCTGCCAGACGGTCCAGCCAGAGCGTAATCACGAGCCTCGTCAGGCCCCACAAGGGCGTCCGCTAGCGGCCTTTCTTGCCGGGCCGGCCGCGGAAACCGGGCGGCAAGCTGGGCTGACCGGGCCCGAAGGCGCCGGGCTGGGACGGCAGCTTGAAACCATTGTCGCCGCCAAGTCCAGGCAGCGCGCCGAAGCCAGGCAGCGCCGCCGGGCTGGCCGCGCCCCCGCCGCCACCGCCCTGGCCGAGGCCAGCAGCACCCAGGCCCGGCTGCTGCTCCAGGGCCGGCCGGGTGGTCTGCGGGCTGCGGTTGGCGCCGGCCGGGCGGCCGCCGCCCTTGCCCTTCTTCTTCGCCTTGCCGCGCGTCTTGCTCTGCCGCCGCACGCCCATGCCAGGCATGCTGCCCATCATCTGCCGCATCATCTTCTGGCCCTCTTGGAACCGGATGATCAGCTGGTTGACCTCGCCGACCGTGACGCCGGAACCCTTGGCGATCCTCGCCCGCCGTGATCCGTTGATGATCTTCGGGTTGCGCCGCTCCTCGACCGTCATCGAGCTGACGATCGCGGCGGCGCGGTCCAGGTCCTTGTCGCTGACCTGACTGAGCGCCTCGCGGTTCTGGGCGGCCCCCGGCAGCATGCCCAGCAGGTTGCCGATGGGTCCGAGCTTGCGGACCATCGCCAGCTGCTCGACGAAGTCCTCGAGCGTGAAGCCCTCGCCAGAAGCAAGCTTGCCCGCCATCGCGGCCGCCTGGTCCTGATCAAAGGTGCGCTCAGCCTGCTCGATCAGGCTCAGGACGTCGCCGAGGTCCAGGATCCGCGAGGCCATCCGGTCAGGGTGGAAGACATCGAAGTCCTCGAGCTTCTCGCCCGTTGAGGCGAACATGACCGGCTTGCCGGTCAGCTGCCTGATTGACAGCGCCGCGCCACCGCGGGCGTCGCCATCGAGCTTGGTCAGGACCACGCCGTCGTAGCCGACGCCATCCAGGAACGCCTGCGCCGTCTGCACGGCGTCCTGGCCGATCATCGCGTCGACCACGAACAGGATCTCGTCCGGATCGACGGCGTCCCTGATGTCGGCCGCCTGCCGCATCATGTCCTCGTCGATGCCGAGGCGCCCTGCGGTGTCGATAATCACGACGTTGTGCAGCTTGCGCTGCGCCTCGGCGATGCCGAGGTTGGCGGCGTGGACCGGATCACCCACGCCGCTGCCTGGGAAGGGCGCGAACACCGGGACGCCGGCCCGCTGGCCGAGAATCTCGAGCTGCTGCACGGCATTAGCCCGCTGGAGGTCGGCTGCGACCAGCAGCGGGGTGTTGCCCTGCGATTTCAGCCACAGCGCAAGCTTGCCTGCCAGCGTCGTCTTACCAGAGCCCTGGAGACCGGCCAGCATGATCACTGTTGGCGGCACCTTGGCGAAGCGCAGCCGCCTGGCCTCGCCGCCCAGGATCTCGATCAGCTCTTCGTTAACGATCTTAATGACCTGCTGTGCCGGGTTGAGCGACTCGGAGACCTCGGCTCCGCTGGCCCGTTCCCGCACCTTGGCGATGAAATCCCTGACCACGGGGAGGGCGACGTCGGCCTCGAGCAGGGCGATCCGGATCTCCCGGCAGGTGGCGTCGATGTCTGCCTGGGACAGCCGCCCGCGACCGCGCAGCGAGGTGAAGACCTGAGTTAGCCGATCGGAAAGTGTCTCGAACACGTCGGGCTGCCGTCCTCCCACCTGATTTTGCTGCTTCAAGGCTATCGGGTGAGCGACGGCGTCCATGCACCGCTGACTTTTGCGCGGTCTTGCGGCCGCGCTGACCGGACCCGGGACACCTCACCTCGGCGCGCCTGTCGTCACCACGCACTGCTGGTCACGTGCGGTGCGGCCCACTTCTCTCGCGCATTTCGAATACGTGCGCGCTGGACTTTCTCAGCAAAGTGCAGCTTCAGCAGGAAATTGCGGTCTTGTCGGGCCTGGGAGTGCCACGTAGCGTTCTTGATGGCGAGATTATCTGACATAGCGTGGCGTGGAGGCTACTAGTGGATCTAAGCGAGGACCGCTATCTCTTAGATCCGGAGGGACGGCTATCGAGCGCATCCAGCCCGGCATTGCGGCCTGCATCAGCGGATTGCGCCGGGCCATCGGCGGGCGATGATCGCCTTTTAGCCGAGGCCGCCAATTTCGTTGCCCTATTCCAGGCCGAGAATCCAGCCGCTGGCGTGGCGGCCGGGCGAATGAGTCAGATACAGCGTGAGGTCGCAGCCACCGGCACCTATCGCCATACCGAAGCGGAGCTGACGTTCGCCGCCCAGGTCGCGTGGCGTAACAGTTCGCGCTGCATCGGCCGACTGTACTGGCGCAGCCTGCGCGTGCGCGACCGGCGGCATATCTACGGGGCGGCTGACATCGCCGCCGAGTGCGTTGCCCACCTCCGTGGCGCGACCAACGGCGGCCGGGTCAGGCCGCTGATCACCGTCTTCGCGCCCGATGCACCCGGCCAGCCTGGGCCGCGCATCCTGAGCTCCCAGCTGGTCCGCTACGCCGGGCACCAGGGCGACAGCGGGGTCATCACCGGGGACCCGGCGAACGTGGGCCTGACCCGGATGGCCCGCCAGCTGGGCTGGCCTGGGCCGCGCTGGCCCGGCCGGTTCGACGTGCTGCCGGTGCTCATCCAGGCGCCAGCCAGTCCGCCGACGTGGCACGAGCTGCCCTCGGACGCCGTGCTCGAGGTGCCCTTGCAACATCCGGACTTCAGCTGGTTCGCTGGCCTCGGGCTGCGCTGGTATGCCGTGCCGGTGATCAGCGACATGCGCCTGGTGGCAGGCGGCATCTGCTATCCAGCGGCACCCTTTAACGGCTGGTACATGTGCACCGAGGTCGGCTCGCGTGACCTCGGCGACGTGGCGAGGTACAACGAGCTGCCCAGGATCGCCCAGCGAATGGGCCTGCGCACCGGCGACGACCGCACACTGTGGAAGGACCGGGCGCTGACGGAGCTCAACCTCGCGGTCATCCACTCGTTCGGGTTGGCCGGGGTGACGATCACTGATCACCACACCGAATCGGTCCGGTTCCTCAAGCACCTGGAGCTAGAGGAGCGCCAGGGCCGGGCCTGCCCGGCGGACTGGACCTGGATCGTTCCTCCGGCTGCGTCCTCTGCGACTGCCGTGTTCCACCGCTACTACGAGGACTTCGATCAGACCCCGAACTTCTACCGGCGCGCGGACACCGTGAGCTGCCCGGCCGACCTGCGGCCGACCGGCTGAGCGCAGACTGTGCCGGCGCCTACGTGCCGCTGCCGGCGCGACCACGCGCAGCCAGTAGCGCGTCGTCGTAGTGAACCCGGTCGCGCGGTATCCCGGCCCTGGTCAGGACCTGGATGCTTTCGCGCACCATGTCGGCTGGGCCTGCGACGTAGGCCTCGCAGTCGCGGTGCGGCATGTAGCGGGCCGCTACCCTGCCGACGTTGCCCTGCATGCCGTCGAACGCCGGATCGTCCGACGTCACCGGCGCGAGCTGGAAGCCGTGATAGGCATCGGCCAGTCGCCACAGGTCCTTGAGGTCGTACAGCTGCTCACGGTTGCGGGCCCCGTAGAACAGGTAGATCCGACGCGGCGTCGACGCTGACTCCCGCACAGCCTGCTCGACGATCGCCTTGATCGGCGCCAGGCCGGTGCCGCCCGCGATGCACAGCAAATCCCGCCGGCCAGCCGGCGCCAGCGTCATCGTGCCCATGGCCGGGCCGAGGATCAGATCGTCGCCGGGCTCGGTGTGGTGGACGAGTGTCCGGCTAACCCAGCCCCCAGGGATGGCCTTGATATGCAGGGTGATCAGACCGTCCTCGCGTGGCCGGCAGGCAATCGAGTACGGCCGCCAGACGTGCGGCCACCGGGGCGTCTGGAGCGTGAGGTGCTGGCCAGGCTCGTACGGCAGCACGCGGTCCGGCGCGACGGTAACGACGGCGATGTCGCCGGCCAGCCGGTCGACCTGGACGACCTCGGCCGTCCAGTAAGCCGGCGCGACAAGGGCGTCCTCCTCCGCCGCCCGGATCATCAGTGCGGCCGCGGCCGCGAACGTCTGAGTCCACGCTTCCTCCGCCTCGCTGGTGAAAGCCGATTCGGCGAACGCCCGCAGCGTCGCGATAAGAGCCTCACCAACCGCGTCGTACATGTCGGGACTGACGCCATACTTGCGGTGATCCCGTCCCAGCTGGCTCAGGTACCGCGCCATCTCCTCCGGCGTGCTCAGGCTCTCCACGATGCGGCCCAGCGCCCTGAAGAGCCGATCGCGCTGCTCGTCCATGGCCGGCGGGAAAAGTTCGCGCAGCTCGGGTCGCCGCAGGAAGAGCCAGGCGTAGAAGTAGCCGACGGCCTCGTCGCCGGCATTGACCACGTGAACGAACGTGTCCCTGATCGCCACGATGGCGGGATCAGCCCCCGTTGGGCTCGGGGCAGCCGGGAGGTCGCCTGGCCGGGTCCCGCCAACGGCGACCGGGGCGGGCTGGGTGTCGGCATCCACCGCCCCAGCGGGCTCGGCCGGGTCGTCGAAGGCCATGTCCTGCAGGCCGTCGCGGAGCCGGGTAAGCGCGTCGAGGTCCTTACGCCAGGTCCGCAGCCGCCACCAGGGTAAAGCCCTCCGGTCGGAGGCAGCCTGGCTGGCCAGGCTCCGGTCGGACGCGGGCAGCGTGCTGGCGTGAGCGGAATCAGGTCGGCGGGCCATCGCAGTCAACGCCCTCCGGCAGCGGCAGACCTGCCAGCAGGGACGACCTTGTCAGCTGGGGTGAATGCACTGACGGAGCCGGGTCCAGTGCGCCAGGGAGACAACAAACTCCTTCCCTTTCCTGGCCCAGCGGCTCGCCTTGCAGCGCGTGACCTGATCCGGCCGCCGCCCGCTCCCCCGCCGGTTGGCGCTTTCGCTCAGCATAGGGCTGGAAGCGTAATGGGTCAGGCATTTGCCGAATGGACGGCCTCTAACCGTAAGAAGGTCATTGATCGGGCATCGGCGCTGCTAACTGCTAACTTTCGCAGTACCTATGCAATGTCGCAGTACCTATGCGATGTCGCGGCGTCCATGCAATTTCGCAGCACCCGTGCAATGACGCCAACCGTGCAATGTCACGGCGTCCTGACGAAATGGTGCGGGCAGGCCGACCACCGCGCTGGCCTTTTTCCGGCAGCAGTCCCTAACCGAGGATCGCATCGACGAAGACGTCCGGATCGAAGTACGCCAGGTCGTCAGGACCCTCACCGAGGCCCACGATCTTGACGGGGACGCCAAGCTCGCGCTGGACCTGGATGACGATGCCACCCTTGGCGGTCCCGTCGAGCTTCGTCAGGATGATCCCCGTGATGTCGACAACCTCGGCAAAGACGCGCGCCTGCCGCAGGCCATTTTGGCCGGTAGTCGCGTCGAGCACGAGCAGCACCTCGTCGACCGTGCCGTGCTTCTCGATCACGCGCTTGATCTTGCCGAGCTCGTCCATCAGGCCGGCCTTGGTGTGCAGGCGGCCAGCCGTGTCGACGATGACCGTGTCGACGCCCTGCTGAATGCCCACGTTGACGGCCTCGAACGCGACGCTCGCCGGGTCGGCGCCCTCCCGGTCCGAGCGGACAACCTGTGCGCCCACCCGGTCACCCCACGTCTGGAGCTGGTCGGCGGCCGCGGCGCGGAAGGTGTCGGCAGCACCGAGCACGACGGTCTTGCCGTCGCCGACGAGTACCCGCGCCAGCTTGCCGCACGTGGTGGTCTTGCCGGTGCCGTTGACACCGACGACGAGCACCACTGACGGCCTGTCACCGTGCCTGGCTAGCTGCAGCGTTCGGTCCATGTCCGGGTTGATCATCGCGATGAGCTCGGCCCGCAGCAGCGCCTTGACCTTGGCGGGGTCCTGCGTGCCGACGACCTTGACCTCGGTCTTCAGCTTCTCGACCAGCTCGCGGGCCGGGCCGACGCCCATATCCGCGCTGATGAGCGTGTCCTCGATGTCCTCCCAGGCCTGCTCGTCGAGCTTGCCGGACGAGATGAGGTTGAGCAGCACCGAGCCCATCGCCGACTGCGACCTCGCGAGCCTGCTGCGCAGCCGGGCCAGCCGTCCAGCCGACGGCGGCGGGCGCTCGACGACGACGCCGGGGACTTCCGCGATGTCCGGCGGGACGATGACGTCGGGTGGGCCAGCGGGCGGTCTCGGCGGCGCGGCGGGCTCGGGCGGCGCGAGGGTGCCAGTCCCGGTGGCGGAGTCGTCGCCGCGCTCGAGCGTGCCGACGCCGCCCGGGTTGCCTTGACTGCCAGGAGGCAGCGATTTGCGGCGCGAACGCACGAACGGGACGAGGCCTGCGGCGGCGCCGCCAGCGACGACGACGATGGCGGCAATGATGAGATCTTCAACCATGGCGCAACCAGTGTGACAGACCACCGGCGATGCCCCGGCCAGGCCGGCCCCGTGCGCGGGTGGCGGCAGCAGCCCGAGTAGCGGCTGCAGCGGCTAGACGGTCTCGCGCTCCCGGAGCCGCTGGCTGATTACGGCGGACACGCCATCGCCGCGCATGCTGATCCCGTACAGGGTGTCCGCGACTTCCATGGTCCGCTTCTGGTGGGTCACCACGATGAGCTGGGACGCATCCCGCAGCTCGGCGAGAATCTCCAGCAGCCGCTGGAGGTTGGTGTCGTCCAGGGCAGCCTCGACCTCGTCGAGCACGTAGAACGGCGACGGCCTGGCCTTGAAGATGGCCACCAGGAAAGCGATGGCCGTCAGCGACCGCTCGCCGCCGGACAGCAGGGACAGCCGCTTAACCTTCTTGCCTGGCGGCCTGGCCTCGATGTCGATGCCTGAGGTCAGCATGTCGTCCGGTTCAGTCAGCACCAGCCTGCCGTCGCCACCGGGGAACAGCCTGGCGATGATCACCTCGAACTCGCGCTCGACGTCGGCGTAGGCGGACGCGAACACCTGCTGCACGCGCTCGTCGACCTCCCTGATCACGGTCAGCAGATCGCGGCGGGTCTTCTTCAGGTCTTCGAGCTGGGCGACGAGGAACGCATGCCGCTCCTCCAGCGCCGCGAACTCCTCCAGCGCGAGCGGGTTCACCTTGCCGAGCTGGTCAAGCTGGCGCTGCGCGTGCTGCGCACGCCGCTCTTGCGCTTCCCGGTCATAGGCGACGGCGAGCTGGCTCTCGTCCGCCCCTGGCACGAGGACATCAGGGCCGTACTCGGTGACGAGCACATCCCCCTCCGTGGCGAAGTCGGCCAGCGCCCGTCCGGCGATCTGCTCGAGCTGCAGCTGCCGGGTAGCCCGGGCGATCTGGGCGCCGTGCGCGCTGTCGACCACCTTCTCCAGTTCGTCCGAAACGTCCCTGATCCTGGCCCGGACCGCCTTCAGCTCGCCGTCTCTGCCCTTGTGCGCCTCCTCGGCCTGCTGCCGGTCGGCGTCGGCCGCGGCCGCCGACTGCTCGATCCTGGTCAGCACGATCCTCGCGCCAGTGGCCACGGCGCTGGCGACCACGGCCCCGGCGGCCCGGCGCTCCGCCCGCGCCAGCGCCCGCGCCGTAGCCTGTCGCTCGGCGATGGCCGCCGACATCAGCGCGTCGGCGCGGCCGGAGATCGCCCGCTGCCGTTCCTCGACGGTGCGCACCTCCAGCCTGGCTTCCATCTCGGCGCCCCGCGCGGCGACAGCCGCATCGGCTAGCTGCTGGCGGTCGGCCGGCGCAGCGTCTGCTGTCCCGGCGTCCGCTGTGCTGGAGTCTGCTGTCCCGGCCCCAGCCGTGGACCCCCCCGGCATGGTTGCCCCGGCCTGCGGCCCTGCCGGGTCCTGCGCCTCCTGCTCGGCCAGCCTGGCCTGGGCTTCGGCGACCTGGGCCAGGCTCTGCTGGCGGGACTTCTCAGCCGCAGCGATGGCAGTCGTGAGACGGCCTGTCTCGTCCCTGGCCGCCCTTGCCCGGCCCGCGAGCGAGCCGAGCTTCCCCGACGTCTCGGCGGCGGCCGCATCGGCGTGCTGGAGCGCCGCGGCCATCTCGGCCAGCACCTGCCGGGCCTGATCCTCGTCCTCCAGGGCCGCCGCGAGCTTCCGTTCGGCCCGCAGGCACCGCTGATCAGCGTCGCCGACCTGCGAAGCCGCCTCGCTCGCCGCTGCCCGCAAGCTGAGCAGACTCTGCCCGCCGGCCGCGCCCCCGCGTGCCCAGTGCGCGCCGAGCACGTCACCGTCAGTCGTCACCACTCGCAGCCCCGGGTCGGCGCGCAGGACCCGGACGGCGTCGGCGAGGTCCTCGACTACGACGACATCACCGAGCAGGTCCGCGACCGCGCCGCCAAGCTCCGCCGGTGCAGTAACAAGATCCATAGCATGGGTAACGTGGCCGATTCCGGCCTCCGCCGCGAGACTGGCGAGGTCAGCCGGACCCCGGAGCGCCGTCGTGACCTGCGGCTGGCCGTTGCCGCGGGCGGCGATCACCAGTCCGGCTCGGCCGGCATCCTGGTCGCGGAGCGCCGTCAGGATGTCGACGGCCGAGTCCAGGCCGGCGACTACCACTGAGCCGGCCGCCGCGCCAAGCGCGGCCGCGATCGCCTCCTGGGCGCCGTCTTGGACGGTCAGCAGGTGCGCGAGCGGCCCGAGTACGCCGCTGAAGGTGCCCGGTCCGGCCAGCAGCACCTCGGATGCATCGGCGCCGCTGGTGACGGCTTCGGCCAGCGCCTGCGCCCTGGCCCGCAGCGCCGCGCGGTGATCGCTGGCAGCGTGCTCGGCCTTGCGCAGCTCGGCCACGCTCCCCGACGCCGTTGCCAGCGCCGCCGCCGCTCTCTCCTGTGCGGCCGTGAGATCCGCCCGGCCATCCTCCCGGCCCGACATCAGATCCTGCAGCGCCGCGTACTCGACCTGGGCTTGCTCGGCCCTGGCCCGCGCCTGGGCTTGTGCCTCGGCCAGCCGCCCGGCTTCCTCCTGCGCCGCCGTGGCGCGGGACGCCGCGGACTCGACCTGGCTGCGCAGGCGCGCTAGCTGGTCGGCGCGCTGCGCAGCCGCCTTGGCGTCCGCGGCCAGCCGCCGCTCGTTGTCGGCCAGCGCGGCCTCGGCCATGGTCCGGCTAGCGACCGCGACGGTCAGCTGCTGGCGCGCCTCCGCGAGGCGCTCGGCTAGCTCCCGCTCCTGGGCTCGTAGCTGCGCGGCTTCCTGCTCCAGTTCGTCGGGATCACGGCCCGCTCGCTGCGGCTCGGGCGCGGACAGGTGCCGGTGCCGCTCGGCCGCGAGGCCCTGGATCCCGCGCGTGCGCTCGGCAAGTCCTGACAGCGCGAAGAACGCGTCCTGCGCCGCTGCCAGCCGCGGCGCATGCTGCTGCTCGGCGCTCTCGAGCTCCGCCTCTGTCTCCCTCGCTTGCGCGAGCGTGACCTCCAGCGCGGCCCGCACCTGGACGGCGGCCGCCTCGTCGTTCTGATCCTGGGCTAGCTCCGTGGCGAGCGTGACGTAGTCATCGGCCAGCAGCCGCAGCTTCGCGTCGCGCAGGTCCGCCTGGATCACGACGGCCCTGCGGGCGATCTCGGCCTGGCGGCCGAGCGGCTTCAGCCGACGGCCGAGCTCGCCGGTGAGGTCGACCAGCCGGGTGAGGTTGGCCTGCATGGCGTCAAGCTTGCGGACCGCCTTCTCCTTGCGACGGCGATGCTTGAGTACGCCAGCCGCTTCCTCGATGAGGGCGCGGCGCGCGTCCGGCCCTGCGTTGAGGACGTCGTCCAGTTGCCCCTGGCCGACGATGACGTGCATCTCCCGGCCGAGGCCCGTATCGGACAGCAGCTCGGCGATGTCCAGGAGCCGGCACTGGTCGCCGTTGATCGCGTACTCGCTCTGCCCGGACCGAAAGAGCAGCCGGCTGATCGTTACCTCGGAGTAGTCGATCGGCAGCGCGCCGTCGCTGTTGTCGATGGTGAGCGTGACCTCGGCCCGGCCGAGCGCCGGACGGCCAGAGGTGCCGGCGAAGACGACGTCTTCCATCTTGCCGCCGCGCAGCGGCTTGACCCCCTGCTCGCCCATGACCCAGGAGAACGCGTCCACGACATTGGATTTGCCTGAGCCGTTCGGGCCCACGATGCACGTGATGCCAGGCTCGAACTTGAGCGTCGTAGCGGACGCGAACGACTTGAATCCGCGCAAGGTGAGGGTCTTCAGGTACACCTGCGGACTCCTCCCCAGCCACTGGCCACAGGCCCGCGAAGCATGCAATGGCGTGCAGCCACCTCGCCAGCACTTTACCGCGAGCAGGGGCGGACCCTGCGCATTCGACAGAGCAGTCGGCACAGGGCTCCGTGGCTGGAACCGAAAGCCGTGGCCGGAAACCGAAAGCCGTGGCCGGAAAACCGAAGAGGGACGCTAGCAGCGTCCCTCACCGTACGGTTTGTTGTGGCCCCGGCGCTCGATTAGGTGAGCGCAGGCTCGCGAACCGGAATGAGCAGGTCATGGCCGACCGAAGCGACTAGCACATCGTTTTCTTCCTGGAGCCGGGCAAGCTCAGCCTCCAGGTCGCGTACTCGTTGCTGCAAGCGGCGCATCTCTGAGACCATGCGGGGATCCGGCCCACCGACGTGGCCTAGTAGAGCCTTTGCCATTTTTTAAGGTCCTCCACACTGAGTGACCAGAGTGGGCGTGCACGCAGACGCCGGACATGGCTGCGCGCGGGTTAACATCTCCATGGTCCCACCGTCAAGGGTATTCGGTCAAGTTTGGCGATCACGCAGGTCACAGGCCTACAGGAAGCCGCCGGACGAGCCACCGCCGACCGCCGATCAACGCTCCGTAAAGCCGGGAATTCCTCCGGTGGCCGCCGCCCACCGGTGCGCTACACCTGTGACCCGGCCCGGCCGGACCGAAAGCGTGCCACGGCCGTCGTCGTCCTCGACGCGGCCGAGCAGCTCCTGGCAGCTCATCTCGTCTCCTTCTGCCACGATCTTGACCCGGCCGTCCGCCAGGTTCTCGGCAAACCCGATCAGGCCTAGCTCGAGTGCGTTCGACCGCACCCACCAGCGGAACCCGACTCCCTGGACGCGCCCGCTTACCCACGCGGTCAGGCGTACCGCGACGGGCACGTCACCACCGGCCATTACGCGGTCGCCGCTGGCAGAACGGGCAGTAATAGGACGACCGGTTCATGAAGGGGTCGCGCCGGATCAGGGTCCCGCAGCGCGGGCACGGCTCACCCGCGCGCCCGTACACGTTCAGCGACCGGTCAAAGTAGCCGCTCTCCCCGTTCACGTTGACGTACAGGCTGTCGAAGCTCGTGCCACCGTCCTTCAGCGCCTCGTTGAACACCTCGACGACAGCCTCCATCAGCCCGGCCACCTGGCCGGGCCGCAGCCGGTCCGCGCCACGGGCGTAGTGCAGCTTGACTCGCCAGAGCGACTCGTCGGCATAGATGTTGCCGATACCGCTGACCAGGGACTGATCGAGGAGCGCCCGCTTGATGCCCGTCCGCCTGGTGCGCAGCCGGGCCGTGAGCCAGGCCAGGTCGAAGGCGTCCTCGAGCGGGTCAGGCGCGATGTGCGCGATTTCGGACGGCAGCTGAGCGCCATCCGGCGAGACGAGCAGGTGACCGAACGTCCGCTGATCGGTGAAGCGAAGGTCGGCGCCGCCGTCGTCGAAGGTGAAGCGGACCCGTACGTGCGGTGACAGCGGCGCGTCGGCCGGGCCGACGAGCAGCTGACCGCTCATGCCCAGGTGCGCGAGCAGCGCATCCTCGCCGACCGGGAGCCATAGGTACTTGCCGCGCCGTCTGGCCGCGCCGAAAGTCTGGCCGGTCAGCCTGGCAATGAAGTCCGCCTGGCCGCCTACGTGCCGCCGGATTGCCCGCGGGTGGAAGACCTCGACGGTCTGAATTCGGCGACCGACGACGAACTGGTCGAGCCCGCGCCGGACGATCTCGACCTCGGGCAGCTCAGGCACGAGCTAGCCCGCGCCAGCTGCACCGTTTGCAGCCGCGTCGGCGCTGCTGGCAGGTGCTTGCCTGATGGCTGACTCGGTCGGCGCCGGGTCGGGCACGGCGCTGGCGAGGCCTTCGCTGATCGCATTCCAGGCGGCCTCAGCGGCCTGCTGCTCGGCCTCTTTCTTCGACCGGCCCTCACCCTCGCCATAGGTCTGGGCGCCGATCCGGACGAACGCGCGGAAAGACTTCTGGTGGTCGGGACCGCTCTCCTCGACGTGGTACTCGGGCACGCCGAGGATCTCGGCGGCTGTCAGCTCCTGGAGCGAGGTCTTCCAGTCCAGCCCGGCGCCAAGTCGCGCAGACCTCGCAATCACGGCGTCGAACAACCGGTGCACGAGCCCGTCGGCGGCAACCAGGCCCTGGTCGAGATAGACCGCGCCGATCACAGCCTCCAGCGTGTCGGCGAGGATGGAGGACTTGTCCCGGCCACCCGTCCCTTCCTCGCCCTTGCCCAGCCAGACGTAGGAGCCAAGATCGAGCCCGCGGGCGACGCCCGCCAGGGCTCGCATGTTGACCACCGCGGCCCGCAGCTTGGCGAGCTGCCCTTCAGGCAGGTCAGGATAGGAGCGGAAGAGCGTGTCGGTCACGATGAGGCCGAGCACCGAGTCGCCAAGGAACTCCAGCCGCTCGTTGGTCGGCAGTCCGCCGTTCTCGTAGGCGTAAGAGCGGTGCATGAGGGCACGGTCGAGCAACTCCGGCCCAACAGGCACCCCAAGGGCCGCCAGGAGACCCTCGTTCTGTCCGGCTGGCCTGCTCGCGGATCCGGCCAGCCTGTCGGCAGGTGAGTCAGTCACCGACTCGCCCCTTCCCGCAGCGCCCCCCTGCATTGCATCTGCGCGTAACGGCATGATCAGGAAGGCGTGATGACCTGGCGCCTGTTGTAGGTGCCGCATGTGGGGCAGGCCGTGTGCGGAAGCTTGGGCTCGCGGCAGTTCGGGCAGGCCATGAGCTGCGGTGCCGTTGCCTTCCACTGCGCGCGCCGCGACCTGGTATTGCTGCGCGACATCTTGCGCTTGGGTACTGCCACTTCACCGCTCCTTTGCCTGTCCCGGCGCGGCATCTGACCGCTCCGGCTGAAAGTCCTTCAGCGCCGCCCACATGGTGCCACGCTGCTCGTGCCCGTGACCTGGCTCCGCCTCGGCCAGCCGAACCCCGCACTCCGCGCACAGGCCAGCGCAGCCGTCCTCGCACAACGGCGAGAGCGGCAGCTCGAGCACGACAGCGTCGCGCAATGCCGGCTCAATGTCCAGCAGGCCGCTTGCATCAAGCCGGTAGCTCTCCGCGTCCGGGCCGTCCGCCAGCTCGGCGTCACCGCCGAGTGCGAACAGTTCCTGGAAGCGCACCTTCATCATCGAGGTGAACGGCTCCAGGCAGCGCGCGCACTCTCCCACCAGGGGTCCGCTCACGGTAGCGGTCACCAGCACACCCTCGGCGACGCCCTCAAGCTGGACCTCGAGCTCGAGGTCGGCTCCCGCCGGGACCCTGGCCAGCTCGACGCCCATGTGCTCCGGGGCTGGCACCGTCCGCGTCAGCGTACGCGCGGTTCCCGGCCCGAGATCTCGAGTATCGAAGACCAGCGGGTTGCGGGAATCAAGCCCCTTGGGGTGCTTGGTCGAAGAATGTGGCATGGCAGTAGGGTCAGCTTCGCGGCATAGCGGACGGCAGTCGTGGCAAGGTGTCCAGTCAGCTTACCGGCCTGCCGCCGGCAATCCCAACTTGACTGTGCAATCCCCTGGCCTGGGCGGGCCGCCCGGCAGCTAGGACGGCCCGGCCGGCCGAGCTCAGGCCTCGCTAAGGCGGCTCGTCAGCCGGTCGAGGACGGTCGGCGGGACTAGCCCGCTCACGTCGCCGCCGAACTTGGCGAAATCCTTGACCAGGCTCGAGGACAAGAACGCGTACAGCGGGTTCGTGGTCATGAACAGCGTCTCGACCCCCGCCTGGTTGTAGTTCATCTGCGCCATCTGCATCTCGTAGTCGAAATCGCTGACTGCCCGCAGGCCCTTCACGATCGCGGAGATGTCGTTATCGCGGCAGAAGTCGACAGTCAGGCCCTCGAACCGTTCGACGCGCACGTTGTCTAGCTGCTTCATCGCCTCTCGGATGAGCTCGACCCGCTCATCGGCGGTGAATAGCGTCTTCTTGCTCGGGTTTTGCGCCACCGCGACGACGACCTCGTCGTAGAGCTGGGCGGCGCGGGAAATGATGTCGAGATGTCCGTTGGTTACCGGATCAAAGGAGCCTGGGCAGACTACGCGCCGCAATCGGGTTCACTCTCCCGTCGGGGTATCGCAGCAGGTTGGTGCACCTGCGGCGAGACCGTACCAGAGCGTTGCCTCGCCGTATCGGCGGGATCGGTCATATTCGTAACCTAGCGGCCAGGTCGGCGGCCCGGACCGGGTCGACCGCTCCAGCGCGATCAGCGCGCCAGGGGCGAGCCAGCCCTGATCCAGCAGGGCGGCGAGAACCTGGCCGAGCTCGTCGTCGCTGACCGCGTACGGCGGATCGGCGAACACGAAATCGCGCGGCACGCCATCCGGGCCCCGCCGCAGCACGCGCTCGACCCGATCGCTGACCAGCCGCGCACCCGGCAGCCCGACGAGGGCGATGTTCTGCCGGATCACCTGCGCGGCGCGGCCGTCGGACTCCACGAGCAGCACGTCAGCGGCGCCGCGGGACAACGCCTCCAGCCCGACGGCGCCGGAGCCGGCATATAGGTCGAGCACGGCCGCTCCATGCAGGCCGGCCCGGATCGCTTCCACCGTCGCGAACAGTCCCTCTCTGGTCCGGTCGCTGGTCGGCCTGGTGGTGCGGCCCGACGTGGTGGCCAGCCGCCGGCCCCCGGCGGCGCCCGCGATGAGCCTGGTCACGCCTTTTCCAGGAACGAGGATCGTTCCACGTCGATGAGCTCCCGAACGGCCGCGGCGAGCCCGGGTGCGTCAGCCAGAGCCGGATCGGCCGCCACCAAGGCCGTCGCCTCCTCGCGCGCCTGGGCGATCAGGTCCTCGTCCTCGAGCAGGCGCAGCAGGCGCAGGCTGGACTTGCGGCCAGCCTGCGCGGTGCCGAGCACATCGCCCTCCCGGCGCTGGACCAGGTCGATCCGCGACAGCGCGAATCCGTCCAGCGTGCTGGCCACCGCGTCCAGTCGCTCCCTGGCCGGCGCGGCCTCCGGCGCCTCGGTCACGAGCAGGCACAAGCCCGGATCGCTGCCACGGCCGACGCGTCCGCGCAGCTGGTGCAGCTGGGAGACGCCAAACCTGTCGGCATCCATGATCACCATCACCACCGCGTTCGGCACGTCGACGCCGACCTCGATCACGGTGGTCGTCACCAGCACGTCCACCAGGCCGTCGGCGAAGGCGAGCATCACCTTCTCCTTCTCCTCGGCCGGCAGCCTGCCGTGCAGGATGCTCAGGCGCAGGCCTGCCAGCGGCCCGGCGGCGAGCTCGTCGGCGAGGTCGAGCACGGCCACCGGCGGCCGCGGCGGAGCCTGGCCGCCATCGTCGTCGGGGTCCGCGCTCGCGTCCTCGGCATCAGGTGGCCCGTCCCCGCCGATCCGCGGGCAGACGACGTACGCCTGCCGGCCCGCGCCGACCTCTTCCCTGATCCGCTCCCAGGTCCTGGCCAGGTAATGCGGCCGCTCCGCGACCGGCACGACGTGCGTCGCGATGGGCGATCGCCCGGCCGGCAGCTCGGTGAGGGTCGACACATCCAGGTCGCCGAAGACCGTCATGGCCACGGTGCGCGGGATCGGCGTCGCTGTCATCACGAGCATGTGCGGCCGGCCGTCCCCCGCCTTGTCGCGCAGCGCGTCCCGCTGCTCGACGCCGAACCTGTGCTGCTCGTCGATGACGACCAGGCCGAGGTCGGCGAACTGAACCCGGTCCTCTAGCAGCGCGTGGGTGCCGATGACGATGCCAGCTTCCCCTGAGGCGGCGTCCAGCAGCGCCTTGCGGCGTGCGGCCGCGCCCAGCGAGCCCGTCAGCAGCGTCAGCCTCGTGGCGTGCTCGGCGCCGCCGAGCTGGCCCGCCATGGCGAGCGGCCCGAGGAGGCTGGAGATCGACCGGAAATGCTGCTGCGCGAGCACCTCTGTCGGCGCCAGCAGGACCGCCTGCCCGGCCGCGTCGACTACCTGCAGCATGGCGCGCAGCGCGATCACGGTCTTGCCCGAGCCGACCTCGCCCTGCAGCAGCCGGTGCATGGGATGCTCGCGCGCCAGGTCGTCAGCGATGGTCGCGCCAGCCAGCTGCTGGCCGACCGTCAGCTCGAAGGGAAGGGTCGCATCGAAAGCGGCCAGCAGCCCGCCGCCAACCGGCGGGCGCGCGATCGCGCTGTAGCTGGCGGCGGCCAGCCTGCGCTGCGCCAGCAGCACCTGGAGGGCGAACGCCTCGTCCCACTTCAGCCGCGCCCTGGACCGGTACATGTCAGCTTCGTCGACGGGCCGGTGGATGCCGCGCAGCGCGTCGGCGAAGCCGCGCAAGCCGTGCCGGCGGCGGAGCTGCGGGGGCAACGGATCGTCGGGCACGTCAAGCACGTCCAGCGCGATCCGTACCGAGTCGGCGATCTTCCAGGACGGTACCTGCGCACTGGCCCGGTAGACCGGGATCAGCTCAGCGGCGAACTCGGCCGCGCGCGCCCCGGCCTCGCCGGCCCGAGCAGCTCGTACTCCGGATGGGTCAGCTGCCGCTTGCCCTGGAAGCTGGACACCTGGCCGGAGAACAGCCCGCGGACGCCAGGGCTGAGCTCGGTCTCGCGCCAGGTCTGCCGCCCGTGACCGAAGAAGGTCAGCGTCAGCCGGCCGCGCCCGTCGGTCACGACCGCCTCGAAGATCGACCCGGGCCGGTTACGCATCTTGCGCACCGAGACGGAAGCCACCTCGGCCTGAACCGTGACGTACTCGCCCTCTCGCAGGCTGGCCAGGTCAGTCAGCTCGCCGCGCTTGTCGTACCGGCGCGGGTAGTAGCGCAGCAGGTCCCCCACGGTGTGCAGGTCAAGAGCCGAGCCAAGTCGCTTGGCGGCCTTGTCCCCGATGACCAGCCGGAGCGGATCAGCCAGGACAGCCATGCCCGCTCCCCGTGCTTGGGCATTACCGCGCTTCCGGTTACGGTCCTCACCAGGCCAGGATAGGGCGCATCACCGTCAGCGGACCTGGCACGCAGCGGGTCCCCGGCTCGCGCTCCACCCGTTCGTCGGATATCCTTCAGCAACTGGTGTGGCTAGGGCCCGCCAGGGACCTTCTGATCACCTTCCCAACAGGAGCGACCCCGTGGCTTCCGTCTGCGATGTGTGCGGCAAGAGGCCGGGCTTCGGCAACAACGTGTCGCACTCGCACCGCCGCACCCCGCGCCGCTGGAACCCGAACATTCAGCGCGTGCGCGCAATGGTCGGCAAGACGCCGCGGCACCTGAACGTCTGCACCTCCTGCATCAAGGCAGGCAAGGTCACCCGCTAGCCGTCACTGCTGGCGGTCGCTGCTGCGTCCGGCGCCACTGACTCTGGCGCCACTGACTCTGGCGCTGCTGACTCCGGCGCCACTGAGACCGGCGCTGCCGACTCCGGCGCGCATGCGCCAGCCGTGATCGACTGGCCCGATCCCCGCGCCGAGCCGGAAGCCGGCCCCGATCGCGCCAGTGACGTATGCCTTCGCGGCCTTGACCGCGCTGGGCACGTCGTCGCCGAGCGCCAGCCTGGACGCGATGGCTGAGGCCAGCGTGCAGCCCGTTCCGTGGGTGTGAACGCTGTCGATCCGCTCGCCGGGGAACCGGATGACCTGCGCGCCGTCGAAGAGCAGGTCGACCGGGCTGCCCGGCAGATGGCCGCCCTTCACCAGGACCCACTGCGGCCCCATCGCGATGATCTTCGCGGCGGCCGCGAGCATGTGCGCCTCGTCGGTGATCGTGGTGCCGGTCAGCAGCTCGGCCTCGAGCAGGTTCGGTGTCACCACGGTCGCCAGCGGCAGCAGCCGGTCCCTGACCGCCTCCAGCGTGCCGGCTGACAGCAGGCTGTCCCCGTGCTTGGACACGGCGACCGGGTCGACCACCACCGGCGCCGCCACCTCGGCAAGGGCATCGCACACGGTGCTGACGAGTACGGGAGACGCGAGCATGCCCGTCTTGATCGCCTGCGCCCCGATATCGCCGAGCACGGAGTCGAGCTGGGCCTGGACCGCTTCGGGGGGCAGCTCCCAGTAGCCCTGGACGCCCACCGAGTTCTGCGCGGTCACAGCGCAGATGACGGTCATGCCATGCACGCCGAGCGCCAGCATCGTCTTCAGGTCGGCCTGGATGCCAGCACCGCCGCCAGAGTCGGAGCCGGCGATGGCAAGGACGCGGGGCGGGGCGGGCATCATGTCGACCAGCCTACGGTCAGCCGGCCGCGGAGCTCGCGGTCAGAACACCTTGAGCGTGCTGGCCACGGCGAGCGCGGCGGCGTCGCCGGCCGCCTCGACGCCAAGCTCGGGCCACGTGCCACGCTGGGTGATCCAGCGGATCAGGGCGGGCCCGTCCGAGCTGATCGTCGCCATCGCCTGGCCATGCCCGAAGTTGATCAGCCGGGCTCCCGGGCCGGTCACCTGGATCTCAAGCGTGCAGGCGCTGGCCGCCGCCGCGTTCTGCTGCGGCAGGGCCGCCTCGACCCAGTCCAGTGCCGATCCGAGGCGCAGTTCGTCCGATGGCGGCGGCTCGCCGGTGAGCGGCCCGCGCGGCGCGAACAGGTCGGCCCTGATGTGGGTGTAGTGGTCGAAGCTGTATGCGCTCGGCAGTACCGCCAGCTGGTAGGTGCCGAGGTCGCCGAACGACAGCTCGCCGTCCAGTCCGACGAGCTCGGCCAGCCGATCCAGCCCGGCCTTGCTGACGGCCTCGTAATCCGCCAGCACGTCGGCGGCTGACCAGTCGCGGCGCGCCTGCACTGCGAGCTCCTGAGCGGCCTCGGTCGGCAGGCCGGCCGTATCGGGGAGCGCGGCAGGGTCCACCACCAGCCAGAACAAGTTCGCCAGGTGCGCGACGAGATCCTGCACGCGCCAGCCGGCGCACCCAGACGGCGCCTGCCACTGCTCGTCGGTGAGCCCGCCCGAGATATCCAGTAGTGCTGTGCGGTCGGCGCTGATCGCCTCGATCGCTCCCGGCATTGTGAGCCTCCGTAAGATATCTATGCTCTTCTAGATAGTGTCACTATCTCACGAGGGACCGATGTGCGCAACGCCGCGAGGTGAGCTACACAGTGGGGATGGCCGATAGCCCAATAACCGGCGACACCGCGACCGAACCGCGCGCTTCGCTGCGCGCCGAGCAGGTAGCCCAGACCAGGGCCGCCCTCGTGGCGGCCGGCCGCCAGCTGTTCGGCACCAGCGGATTCGCCGCGACATCGGTCGACGACATCGCCAGGGCCGCGCGGGTGACGACCGGTGCGCTGTACCACCACTTCCCGACCAAGGCAGCGGTGTTCGAGGCGGTCTTCGAGCAGGTCCATGCCGACCTGCTGGCCGCGTCGATGGCGGCCGCCGCCGGTGCCGCGGACACCATCGAGCTGCTCGCTGCTGGATTCGGCGCGTTCCTCGACAAGGTCCTCGAGCCCGAGGTACAGCGGATCATCATCACGGACGCCCCGGCGGTGCTCGGGCTTGCCAGGTTCACTGAGCTCGACGAGCGGTATGCGTATGCGGCCACCGTCGCCGCGCTCGAAGCCGCCAACGCTGCCGGTACCCTTCGCGTCGACGATCCGCCCACGCTGGCCCGCTTGCTGCTTGGCGCGCTTACCCGGGCTGGCCTGCTGATCGCCAGCTCACCGGAGCCGGCGGCCACCCGAGACGCAGTGGCGGCGACGCTGCGCGCGCTGATCAGCGGCTTCGCGGTGAAACCGCAGCCCTAGGAGAATGAGAACGAGCAGCTGACTCCGTTGAAAGAACAGCCGGTAGGCGCCACCGGGGTGCCCTGGCCGATCACCATAAAGCTGATGACTCGCCCGTCCCTGCTGGTCACGTCGCCGCCTGGGGACTGCGGCCACTGGCCGGTCGCCCCGCCGCCGGGTCCGCTAGCCGTACCGCTGCCGGTGCCAGACGGTAGCCAGCCGGCCCCGAAGACTTTGTCAATGTCGTCGCCCGGCATCGCGAACTTGAGCTTCCAGGCATGCAGGACGTGATTGCTCGTGATCTTGATCAGCACGGTGAACTTGCCCTGCTCCTGCCACAGTACGGAGTAGCGGAACGTCAGCCCGACCAACGTGGCACGGCCCGCCCCGGCAGTCTCGACAGCCGCGGTGGGCGTGCCCTCGCTCACGACGGGCGGGCGCGTGGTCGCCACTATCGCGCCACCGTCATGGCTTGCTGCCGCCGCGCAGCCGTGTCCTGCGCACGGCACCACGCCGATGGCGGAATCCGGGAACTTGAGCTCGGCATGCGGCGAGTAGATCCAGAGCCCGGCCGCCACGACGAACCCAGTAGCCGCTGCGAACCAGGGCGCGATAATCATCCCCCGCACCGCGCCGGCCACGGGGCCGGGCTTGGTCGCCAGTCGCCCGGTGCCGAGTAGCCCGGCGCGAAGGGCGCGACCCCGCAGTGCGGTGAACGGCAGAGTTTCCGGCGCGCCCGCCGCCTCAGCCGCGGGCGACCCCTCGGGTGCCAACGTGGCCGCCGCCGCGGCAGCCGGAACCTGGGCGCGGCGCGCAGACTCAGCGTGCGGCCGTCGCGCCCTGTGCCGGGGCACGCGCTCTCGGCGATGGCGTGGCATCAAGGGACTTATATCAAGCGCGGCCGTGATCGGCCAGTGCTTACGGCAGGACCTATGGTCAGCTGGCCCGATTCGGGCTCGGCGTCCGAAAATGATCCCAGCCAGCGGCCCCGTTCCAGGTCTGTCCGTCGACCATGACTCCGCCGCCTCGGCTGGCCGATCCGATCACCGTCCACGTGGGCGGCACATCCTGCAGAGCCGGGAACGTGGCCGCGAGCGCATGATCCTCACCGCCGCCGAGGGCCCATTCGAGCCAGTCAGCGCCAAGCCTGGTGGCCGCCGCCCGCAGGTCGCCGGCGCCGGGGAGGCTTGTCGTCCGCAGGTCGAGGCGCACGCCGCTCGCCGCCGCGAGGTGGCCGACGTCGGCCACCAGACCGTCGCTGACGTCGATCATCGCGGTCGCGCCGGCCGTCGCTGCCTGCGGGCCTGCCTGGTAGTCGGGCTGTGGCCGCCGATGCGCCTCAACTAGGCCGGCCGCGTCGGCGGCAGCTCCGGCCTGGAGCAGCGCGAGCCCGGCCGCCGACCGGCCGACCGGGCCGCTGATCGCCAGCACGTCGCCGGCCCGGGCTCCGGCCCTCGTCACCGGCTCACCGCCGGCGAGGTGGCCAAGCGCGGTAATGGCCAGCATGATGGCGTCCGCGCTGGTGATGTCGCCGCCGGCAATGGTCGCTCCGGCCCGGCCAGCTTCGGCCGCCACGCCTTTAGTGACGTCCAGCACCCAGGCCACGGCCACATCACCCGGAATGGCCAGCCCGAACAGCAGCGCCGTCGGCACCGCGCCCATCGCGGCGATGTCGGCGAGGTTCTGGGCCGCGGCTTTCGCGCCAATGTCTTGCGGGCTCGACCAGTCGCGGCGGAAATGCCTGCCGTCCACCAGCAGGTCCGTGCTCGCGACGACCCGGCCGCCAGGCACGCGAAGCACCGCCGCGTCGTCGCCGACACCGACGACCGCGGCCGGGTCCGGCGGTAGCACCGCCCGGATAGCCGCTATCAGGCCGAACTCACCGAGATCGGAGACGGTAATCACGGCCTCCTGCCTCCTGCTGATCACGGGCCGCTCCTACGGTAGCGTTGCCGTGACAACCACGACCGTGGAGGGCGACATGGTGCAGGCGTACATTCTCGTCCAGACCGAGGTCGGGAAGGCAGCCGAGGTAGCTCTCGCTATCGCGCAGATTACCGGCGTCACTCAGGCTGACGACGTTACCGGGCCGTACGACGTGATCGTCCGGGCCGAATCGGACAACGTGGATGACCTTGGCCGCCTGGTCGTCGCCCAGATCCAGGGCGTGGCCGGCATCACCAGGACGCTCACCTGTCCGATCGTGCATATTTAGGCTGCTATCACCGAAAAGTTCGTCTCGTTAATCGCGGTAGCTAGGTCATGGATGCCGAGTTACTGGGGCTATAGGCCCAGTAACTCGGCATTCATGCCGTCCGTCTCCAGTAGCGCCAGAGTGTGCGCGCCAAGTCCGATCTTCGCTGCCGCGCGCAGGTCCTCGATCGTGTCCACGTCCCTGCGCAGGCCGGCCAAGTCGGTTCCGATCTCGCCAGGGCCAATCTCGCCAGTTCCGATCGCAACCGCGCCGGTCGCCAGGTGCCGGTCCCGTGATGACTGGCCAAACTGGGGCTCGAACCGCGCGCCCGGGACGGCGGCGTACAGCGTCGTCCCCGTTCCGTCCGTATCGGGAACGAACGCGGTGCCCAGCCGAGCCGCCGCCCGCAGTGCCGCGGTCAGCTCGGTCGGCTGGACCGCCGGCAGGTCGCCAGCCAGCCCCGCCCGCCCGCGGTCTGGCCACCGGTCGGCGGAGTAGGCGGCGCCGTGCCTGAGCGCGTCGTTCAGCCCCGCGCCCGGCGTGTCCGCGAGCACGACGGCGCCGAGGCTGGCCGCGATGTCGCTGACATCAGGGTCGTCGGTGACCACCAGGACTGCCGCGACGCTGTCTGCGCGGACGGCCGCCGATACGGTGTCGGCGGCCATCGCGAGCGCGAACTCGGATCTGCGCTGGCCAGCTAGCCCGGTGAGTCTCGATTTGGCCCGGGCAAGTACTTTGACGGGGATTACTAGCGACCAGTTCAGCGTGGCCCGTCGGGCGGTCTCGGGGTGGGCGTCGGGTGCCATGCCTATGATCCTCCCGCGACGCCTCGACAGCGCGACGCGGGACCGGACAGACTGAGGCACATCAGGGCGCCACGGCCACGTGGCGGCCGCGCAGCCCGGAGGGAAGCGATGGCAGGCAAGAAGGCGCGCAAGCCGGCTGACGGCAGCTACTCGGGCGCCTGGCGGAACGTCTCCAAGATCATCCTGCGGCCTGGCATCCGGATGATGATGCGGCTCGACTGGCGTGGCCAGGAGCACATCCCCGCGACTGGCCCGACGATCCTGGCTGCCAACCACCTGTCGTACATGGACATCTTCGCTATCTCGCTGTTTGCCGACAGCGCCCGCCGCTACCCGGTGTTCCTCGCCAAGTCCTCGCTGTTTTCCATCCCCGTGATCGGCACGATCATCAGCAAGCTCGGCCAGCTGCCGGTCTACCGCGGTCAGGCAGACGCGGCCCTCGTGCTGAAGCAAGCCGCCGAGCTGGCGGCGAAGAACGACGCCTGCGTGATCTTCTACCCCGAAGCCACGGTGACCAGGGATCCCGAGCAGTGGCCCATGGTGTCGAAGACTGGCGTGGCACGGCTCGCGCTGGAGTCCAACATCCCAGTGGTGCCTGTCGCGCACTGGGGCGCGCAGCGAATCCTGCCGTATGGCAAGTTCGTGCCGAAGCTGCTGCCCCGCAAGACCGTACAAGTCGTGGCTGGCCCGCCGGTCGACCTGTCCGAGTTCGCTGGCCAGCCGCTCAGCAACCGGGTGCTCAGGGCCGCCACCGACAAGATCATGACCGAGGTCACCGCGCTGCTCGGCGGGCTGCGAGGGCTCACTCCGCCGGCGGAGTTCTACCATCCGGCCGTCGCCCGTCGGAAGCTCCGCCAGGATCTGCGGACGCTCCAGGAAGCGAGCGGCGTCTCGGCGGCGGCCGCGGGCGGCTCGAACGGGGCCGGGCCGAATCTCGGCACCCGGCCGGATCTCGATGACCCGGACGCGGGCCGCACGGACTCGGGCCGCACGGACTCGGCTGGTGAGGGACCAGCGGCGGGGACCACCGGCCAGTGATCGTGTCTGCAGACCGCTACCGCGGCGAATCCCGGACCGGGACTCGCAGCCGGAGGGCAGCCTCGTGAGGGCTGCCGTGCTGGGCGCCGGAGCCTGGGGCACCACGTTCGCCCAGGTGCTCAGCGACGCGGGGACTCCGGTCACGCTCTGGTGCCGGCGGCCCGAGCTAGCCCAGCACATCAACGCGCGGCACGAGTCGCCCGACTACCTGCCCGGCATCGCGCTGCCTGCCACGCTGCACGCCACCGCGGACCCGGCCGAGGCGCTGGCGGGCGCCGAGCTCGTGCTGCTCGCCGTCCCGGCCCAGACCCTGCGCGCCCACCTGACCGACTGGCTCGACGTGCTGCCGCCTGGCGCGCTGCTAGTCAGCCTCATGAAAGGCATCGAAGTCGGCACCGGCGACCGGATGAGTCAGGTCATCGCGGAGATCACCGGCGCCGGTCCGGACCGCATCGCGGTGATCTCCGGGCCTAATCTCGCACCGGAGATCGCGGCCAGGCAGTACTGCGCGACCGTGGTCGCCTGCGCCGACCTGGCGGTAGCTGACCAGCTCCAGAAGGCGTGTCATACCGGCTACTTCCGCCCCTACACGAACCCGGACGTGGTCGGCTGCGAGCTTGGCGGCGCGGTGAAGAACGTCATCGCGATCGCTGTCGGCATCGCCGCCGGCATGGGGCTTGGCGACAACACCCGGGCCATGCTCATCACGAGGGGCCTGGCCGAGATCGCCAGGCTGGGCGCCGCGCTGGGCGCGGATCAGCACACGTTCGCCGGCCTAGCTGGCATGGGCGACCTGATGGCGAGCTGTAGTTCGCCGCTCGCCAGGAACCGGGCGTTTGGCGAGAAGCTCGGCCGTGGCATGCCGCTGGCCGACGTACTCGCCGCGACCACCTCCCAGACCGTGGAAGGCGTCAAGTCGTCGGATTCGGTGCTCCAGCTGGCCCGCGCGCACGACGTGGAAATGCCGATCACCGAGGTGATCGCCGGGGTCATGCACGATGGGCTGGAAGTCGGGCAGGCCGTGCTGCTACTGGCCAGCAGATCGGCCAAGCCAGAACGTTACGGCTTGTAACCCAGGGGCACTACCTACGGGCGCGAGTGGACGGGTACTGGAGGAGTTCGTGAGCGAGCAGCGCAAGATCAAGGTCGCGGTCGTGTTCGGCGGTCGCGGGCCGGAGCACCAGGTGTCCTGCATGGGCGGCGGCAACATGCTCGGGTCCATCGACCGGTCACGCTACGAGGTGATCCCGGTCGGCATCACTACCGACGGCAGCTGGGTGCACGTTGCCGACGCGCCCGAACGGCTCGCGATCACCGACGGCAAGCTGCCCTCTGTCGAGGCGGTGGCCGAGCCCGGCTCCCCGCTAGTGCCGTGGTCGGGCAGCGGCACGGCCGGCGTGGCCGCGGCCGACGTGGCAACCGCGGATCTGGTGGCTGGCGGCCTGGTGGCGAGCGCGCCCGCCCAGATCCCGCACCTCTTCGGCGAGGTCGACGTTGTCCTGCCCGTGCTCCACGGCCCGTACGGTGAGGACGGGACCATCCAGGGCCTGCTCGAGATGGCCGGCGTGCCCTATGTCGGGGCTGGCGTGCTGGCCAGCGCAGTGAGCATGGACAAGGAGTACATGAACCTGATCTTCAAGGCGAAGGGCCTGCCGGTGGGGCCCTACGTCGTGGTCGGGGAGCGGGATTGGCCAGTCACCGAGTCCCCGGACATGCTCTCGGTCGAGGCGAAGCGGGTACTCGACGACATCGCCGATCTCGGCTGGCCGCTGTTCGTCAAGCCGGCTCGCGGCGGCTCGAGCATCGGCACTTCCAAGGCACATGACATGGCGGAGTTGCACGACGCGATCGCGCTCGCCCGCCAGTACGACCCCAAGGTGCTGGTCGAGGCGGCGATCGATGGCGTCGAGATTGAGGTCTCGGTGCTCGAGGGCATCGACGGCGCGCCACCGGACACCAGCCTCCCCGGCCAGCTACTCGTCGAGGGCGGCGAGGAATTCTGGGACTTCGAGGCCAAGTACCTGGATTCCGCTAGCGGGATGGCGATTCCGGCGCCAATTCCTGACAGCGCGATCCAGGAGGTTCGCCGGCTCGGTGCGGCGGCGTTCGACGCGGTGTCCTGCGAGGGCCTGGCCAGAGTCGACTTTTTCTACACCAGCGATGGTCAGGTCATTATCAACGAAATCAACACCATGCCGGGCCTGTCGCCGGCCTCGTATTTCCAGAAGATGTGGGAAGCAAGCGGAATCCCGTTCCCCCAGCTCATTGACAGATTGCTGCAAACGGCCCTGAAGAAGCGCCGGGGGCTGCGCTAGCGGTCCGCCCGCAGGCGATTTCGTCAACGGGCTCATGATCGGGGGATCCGAGTGAAGCGGCAGCTGGCCATGCCCATCGGCGCGGTCTGGCTGGTAGCGGTCATCGCGACGTGGGTGGCAGCGACGGCACTGCTAGCGCCCCTGATCAAGGCCGCTGCCAGTCACGCGAGTGCTGGCCATGTCATCGGCCAGGCCGCCGTGAGCGCCACTTTCGCCTGCGTCTTCGTCGGCGGGCCCGCGACGGCGGCGGCCCTGCGGATACGCCAGCGGCATAGCCAGCGCCGCGCGGCGCTATGCGGCCTGGCTACCGCGGCGCTAATCCTGCTGTTCTCGTGTTCCTACATCGCGGCGACCGGCTCGCCGCTCCGGTGGGCGTGGCAGACCCTCCCGCCGCTGGTCATCCTTACGGCCGCGCAGCTGTCACTGGCACTGCGACTGGGCCGTCGCTGTCGCGGCCAGGCCGCATCCGAGCGGACACCGCCTGGCCAGGGGCCACCTGGCCAGGCCGAGCCCGCCGACTTCGGCTAGATCTGGCGAACGTGTCTGCCGGTCAGCGCCGCTTCGCGTTGACCATGGCCTTGAAGTCCGCGCCCGCCCGGAACTTGGGCACCGAGGTCTTGGGCACCTTGACGGCAGCCCCGGTCGCCGGATTGCGCGCAGTGCGCGCTGGCCGGATCTGCTTCTCGAACACTCCGAAGCCCGTGATGGCGACCTTGTCACCCCTGGCGACCGTTTTCTGGATGGTGTCGAGGACGGCGTTGACCGCCTCGGTCGCCGTCTTCTTGTCCCCCATTCGGCTTGAGATTGCGTCGATCAGGTCGCGCTTGTTCATGTCCTCACTCCTGCGTTTCCCCCGTATGGGAGGTCGCGCGGACACAAATGCCGTGCTCGCGACCTCTGATGGCCCTGAAATTAACGGATCCGGCGATATCGCACAAATACCGTGGCAGGGAAGGCAGCGTGTCGGCGGGCCGGTATCCAGACCGCGCCGCGATCTCCTGCTGGCCGGAATTACGAATTATCCTGGCGATTTCCATATCCGGGAATCTTGGCCGCGGCTTGCTCCAGTGCCGTCAGGAAAGCGGCCAGTCGCCGCTCCCCGCACGCCTCGTCAGCGCCTGGCGCCTTGACGGCATCGCAGACGGCGATGAACTGCCGGTGCAGCCTCGCCGCCAGCGGGCGCGGCAGGTCGAGTGCAGCCATTCGCCTGCGGGCCTCAGCCAGCTGAGCCGACAGTGCGCTGCCGCTGTGCGACGGCGAAAAGTCGGGCATCCCATCCCCTTGGCTAGTGCATCCCTGATTTAGCGCGCCCGTTGGCGGGCGCGTCCCCCTGATTGGCAATACTGAGCGCACCGACACCATACCCAGCAGGCGCCGGCGCGTACCGCGTCGGCTGGCACGCGAATGCCACGTCGAAGCCGACTTACCGGTACGGTCCATACTTGAGCATGCGGCCGCCCGAGGCAGGTCGTGCCTGAGCCCCCCTGGCCACCGAGCGAGGTTTGTTCATGAAGGTATCCGTGGTCAAGGAGACCACGCCCGGCGAGCGCCGGGTAGCGCTGGTCCCCGAAGCCGTGGTCAAGCTCCGCGCGGCCGGCCTGGAGGTGCTCGTCGAGTCCGGCGCTGGCGACGGCGCCTGGGCGACCGATGACGCGTACGCCGAGGCAGGCGCCAGCGTGGTGAGCCGCGCGGCCGCGCTCGACGGTGACGTCGTGGTCATGGTCGGCAGGCCCGATGCCGCGACGGTCGCCGCGCTGCGGCCGGGCCAGGCCGTGATCGGCCTGCTGTCGCCGCTGACCGAGCCGGAGCTGACCCGGTCGCTAGCCGAGGCGGGCGTGACGGCGCTCAGCATGGACATGATTCCGCGGACGTTGCCAAGGGCCCAGCCGATGGATGCGCTGTCGTCCCAGGCCAACATCGCCGGGTATAAGGCGGCGCTCGTCGCGGCGGCCGAGTACGGCCGGTTCTTCCCGCTGCTGATCACGGCGGCTGGCACCGCGCGGCCAGCCAAGGTGCTGGTGCTCGGGGTCGGCGTGGCCGGTCTCCAGGCCATCGGCACCGCCCGCCGGCTGGGTGCGCTCGTCAGCGCTTACGACGTCCGGCCTGAGACGCGTACCGAGGCGGAATCAGTGGGTGCGACCTTCATCGAGCTCGCCGCAGTCGGCCCAGCATCCGGCGAAGGCGGCTACGCCCGCGCGCTGACCGACGACGAGCGAGTCGCGCAGCAGCAGGAACTGGCTGACCACATCGCCAGGCACGACGTGATCATTACTACTGCGCAGGTGCCAGGGCGGCGGCCGCCGCTGCTGGTGACCGAGGACGCGCTCAAGGAGATGGCCGCGGGATCGGTCATCGTCGACATGGGTTCAAGCGCGCTGGGCGGCAACGTCGTCGGCTCAGTCCCTGGTCACACCATCGTCACCGAGCACGGCGTGACGATTGTCGGCGCATCCGCGCTGCCGTCCAGCATGCCGGCCGCCGCCTCGGCGATGTACGCCCGCAACCTCAGCGCGCTGCTGCTCTATCTCATCAAGGATGGCGCGCTCGTGCTTGACCCGGAGGACGAGCTCCAAGCCGGAGTCGTCATCACCTCCGGCGGTGCGATCGTCCATCCGGCGCTGCGTGAGTCTCCGCCGACGGAAGCGCCACCGCCGCCCGCCCAATCGGAAGGAGAGGCCGACCATGTCGTACCCGGCTCTGCTGGTTGACGTCACCATCTTCGTGCTCAGCCTCTGGGTAGGCTTCGAGGTCATCAGCAAGGTGCCGGCCACCTTGCACACGCCGCTGATGTCGGCCGCGAACTCGATCCACGGCATCGTGCTGGTCGGAGCCATGCTCATCGCGGTGACGGCGGATAACGCGATCGGCTACGTCATCGCCTTCCTGGCGGCGGCGTTCGCCGCGGCCAACGTCGTCGGCGGTTACGTGGTCACCGGCCGGATGCTGAAGATGTTCCGGCGACGGCCTGTGCTGCCGACTGTGGACGCCACACCGATCGCGCCGAGCGCGAACGGCAAGGGACCGGCCGCATGAGCACGTTCGACTGGGTCATCCAGCTGATCTACGTCCTGGCCGCGTCCTGCTTCGTGCTCGGCCTGCACCTGATGAACACCCCTGCCACCGCACGGCGCGGGAACCAGGTCTCCACCGGTGGCATGATCACGGCGGTCCTCGCGACGCTGGCGTTCATCATCCACGGCGACGTGATCAGCACGACCGGGTGGCTAGTGCTGATCGCCGGCGCGCTGGTGGGCGGCGCAGCCGGGCTGTACTCGGCCAGGACCGTTCAGATGACGGCGATGCCACAGCTGGTCAGCATGTTCAACGCGGTCGGCGGCGGCGCGGCCGCGCTGGTCGGCATCCATGACTACATGCAGGCTGGCGCGACGGCGTCAGCGACGACCTCGGTCACGACACTGCTGGACGTGATCATCGGGGCGGTGACGTTCTCCGGGTCGCTCATCGCGGCCGGCAAGCTGCAAGGCATCATCACGTCCGCGCCAGTCACGTTCCCTGGTGCGAGGATCGTGAACCTGCTGCTGGCGGTCGTCGCCGTGGGCATCGGTGGCTACCTGATCAATTCGCCGAGCACCTGGCTGCTCATCGTCGTCATGATCGCCGCACTGGCGTTCGGCGTCTCGATGGTGATGCCGATCGGCGGCGCGGACATGCCCGTCGTGATCTCGCTGCTGAACGCCTTCACCGGGACGGCCGTGGCCATGGCTGGTTTCGTCATCGGCAACTGGGCGCTCATCATCGCCGGCGCGCTGGTCGGGGCGTCCGGTGGCATCCTGACCAAGCTCATGGCCGACGCGATGAACCGGTCGATCCGCAACATCATCGTCGGCGGTTTCGGCACTGGCGACGCCGTTGCCGCGCTGGCCGGGCCCGGCGGCAGTGTCCAGTCGATCGCTGCCGACGACGCGGCGATCCAGCTCGCGTATGCCTCCAAGGTCATCATCGTGCCCGGCTACGGACTGGCCGCGGCCCAGGCGCAGCACGAGGTAGCGGCGCTGGCCAACGTGCTGGAGTCGCGCGGCGTGGATGTCAGCTACGCGATCCACCCGGTCGCGGGCCGGATGCCCGGTCACATGAACGTGCTGCTCGCCGAGGCCAACGTGCCTTACCCGCAGCTCAAGGAGATGGACGAGATCAATCCCGAGTTCGCGCGCGCAGACGTCGCGCTGGTCATCGGCGCGAACGACGTGACCAACCCGGCCGCGCGCAGAGCTGGCACCGCGATCTCCGGAATGCCGATCCTGGACGTCGACCAGGCCAAGAGCATCATCGTGATCAAGCGCTCGATGGGCCACGGTTACGCCGGCATCGACAACGAGCTGTACGTCGACCCGAAGACGAGCATGTACTTCGCCGACGCCAAGAGGGCGCTGAGCGAGCTAACCGCTGCCGTCAAGACACTGGTGGGCTAGCCGCCGGCGGGCTAGGCGTTGGCGGGCTAGGCGGCGGCGAGCTTGGCGCCCTGCTCTGGGCTGCGGCGGCGGGGCCACGTTCGGGCGGCGGCAGTCGCCGCAGGTCTTCGGTCGTGAGCTCGCCGGTTGAGATAAGCAGCGCCGCGAGTTCCTCCAGCGCCCGCGGCCCCCGCAGGCCAGGAACGCCGATCCGGACGTAGCGATTGCGGATGTTCTCGCAGCGCTTGGACACCGCGTGGGGCTCCAAGCCGATCCGCTCGGCGGCTTCCCGCGCGCTCCGCGGTGCCGCCCGGCCGGAATGCTTCCAAGTCAGGTACTCCTCGAACCGCGCCGCGAGGACGAGCCGGTCGACGTCGTTAAGCGGAGCACGCAACTTGGTCGACGTGACCGTACGCTCGGGAACGACCTCGACCGCAGCGCCGGCTGCGACGCCGTCGTCCTCGTCGCCGTCTTCCTCGTCGTCCAGGTCAGGAAGCCTTATCCGCAGCGTGTAGCTGTCCATGATGCCGTCGAGCCGGACTTTGGCGTGCCATTGCTGAAGCGGCAGCGCCATGCCAGGCGGAATATCGGCCCGGAATCCGAGATCGCCGGAGAGGTACAGCATCGACGAGGCACTGGCATTCGCGAGCCACCAGGAGCCGGCGCGCCACTCGAAGCTGCCGGCGTTGCGCGATACACCGCGGTCATCGTTAGGTAGTACGGCGTTGCAGGTCTTGGCCCGGCCGAAGGTGAATTGCTCGTCGGGCCGCACGCGCCAGGTGCTGGCCCCAAACATCACGATCAGCAGCACGCCCAGACCTTAGCATCGCGGACTTGGGAAGTGCTCCCCACGTGGGGAGGGCTCCCCTTGATGCGCGACCCCCTCCCACGCGAGCATCGGTCCATGACATCAGGCGCCATCAGGAATGTCCTGGCCCGTCAGCATGCCGTCGCCGCCGTGGTACTCGCCGCGATCACCGTCGCCGTAGTGGTCGCCTGCGTCATCGGCGCGACTGATGCTGCTAGCGCCGCGACGCGACGGCAGGACGGTTTCGGGGCTGCGGCCAGGGCCGCGGCGGCTCAGGCAGCCGCAAAGCTGGCGCCAGGCCAGCCGATGTCCCCCGCCGGCCAGCAGGGACGCGCAGCCAGGTGACGAGTCACCAGATGCGCAGCAGCAAGTTTCCCCGTCCACGAGAGCGTCCCGCGACGCCGCAACCGTAGGTGTCCGCGCAGATGCCGGACAGGCCGATACAGGGGCTTGGCCTGCCCGGCTCACGCCGGCACGTGTAGGTGTCGCCGATGCTGTTTACGCCTGTATCATGACTATTAGGCATTTGTTAGCCTTACGTCGTAGATCCACCGTGCTAGTGGCTGGAAGCCCTTTTGTCGATGGACACCGATGACGACGGTGGCTAGCATGCACTTTCTCGGCAGTCACGAGTGCCGGGAGACGATGCGGTCTGGCTTGGCCCTGAAGGGTGGGGTACACGTGAAGGCAGCGGCGATATGCAAGGCCAGCTAATCCCAGAGGTTGACGTGGCTGGCAACGAAACAGGGGCTCGTATCTGCGTAGCGTGCGCAAACTCGAGCTGCTGGCACCCTCCCTACGAGCTATGTGCGCTTGACGAGTGTGACTGCCAGCGTGGAGTGGACGACGCGGATGAGATCCAGCGCAGGGGCTCAGAGGTCGGCTAAGCAGCCAGGCTCTGCGTCAGTCGGCTGGCCCGCGCGACGTGATCCCATGCTCCCTGATGATGGTCGTCCGATCCGGACAGCGCGGCCCGCGCTGAGGTGCTTGCAGGTGCCGATGGCATGCCGGTAGCCGGGCAGGCCGATACGGGGGCTCGGCCTGCCCGGCTGATGCCGGTGTCGCTGGATCGCTGGTCTGGCTGTGGCGCTGGTCAGTAAGGGTCGCCGGTGGTCTGGTAGACGCGGCCGCTGGGTGTTCGCCAGGTCATCTCGCCCGGTCTTGGCTGCTCGAGGTGCCAGCCGCCGGCTTGCTTGCACCGGTGGTGATGTCTGCATAGCGGCGCGAGGTTGCATTCGCAAGTCCGGCCCCGGACATTGGGTCATTGCACCATCGCGCCAACTGAGTCGGACGGGGATGCTCGCGCGTAATAGTGCGTGCTTTCGGCGCCGCCAGCGCGCTGAGACTGATCTTGAGTTCTTCGATCTCGTCCGGCCAGACGCTCGCCAGAGTGCCGCCGTATGCGCTTCCCGATGCCGACGTCCCGCCGTCCGTGACCAGCCACGGCGTGCGTGCTGAAGTCCGGGTGTCTGCACGTGCTGCGAGGTGGCAGTCACGAGCATCCGGAGGCATTATGGCGGCAGGACTAGATCTCTGGCCTGGACAGTGTCGGCTGGCTGGCCGTCATACCGTTCGAGCGTCGAGCGAAGCGACTCTGCTTCGTCCACTTTGCGAGATGAGATGTGATGATCGGATTCATCAGGAAGCTATGGCGTCGCCACAAGGTCAAGGCGGCCGAGCATCGCGTCTACCTGGATCAAGGACGTTCGTCGGGGCACGCAGTAGAGGACGCAGGGCGCATGATTACAGACCAGAGACGGCATGGCCTGTAATAGCTCAGAGAGGTCCTGCGCTGCGGCAGTTTCAATGGGGCAACGGCGAGCCCGCGAGAGAAGAACGCGAGAACAAGATTCGCCTTACCAGACTCTCCACAATTTCACGGGGAATCTCGTCGGCTTCATGGGGAATCTCGTCGGCCTGCCCGGCTCACGCTGGTGTCGCTGAATTGCTGGTGTGCTGGCTAGTAGTGGTCGCCGGTGGTTTCGTGGACGCGGCCGCTGGGTGTTCGCCAGGTCATCTGGCCGGGTCTGGGCTGGTCGAGGTGCCAGCCAGGCTTCTCCCGCCGCTACTCCATTACCCTCACATCACGGCGCCAGGAACGCCTCCACGCCCGCACCTGTCCGGCCAGCCCGGCGTGATCAGCACCGAATGGCACTACGCCGGAACCGGCTAGCCGCGTCCAAGATCAACGGCGCAAACTTCTATTTCTGTGTCAAGGGCCCTCCACGCCAGCTCGACCCCGCGGCGCCAGCGGCGGATGCCAGCCGCGCTCGAATGCCACTCGCTCGGCCTCGCGCAACAGCTCGTCGACGGAGGCCTCGTCGACGTCCATGTTGATCGAGGCAAGGCTCGCCACAGCCCCCTGGAGCACGACTCTGTCTGATGGCGTCAGCGCGTCGAAGCCGGGCGCTGGCTCGCCCAGTGCCGACCGGATCACGGCTTCCGCATGACGCTCGTCCAGCAGCCTCCTGATCTCGGCCATCGAGACGCACGCCGCGCTCGCGAGCCAGCTGACTTTATCCGATTCGGCCTCGCCGGGACCGAAGAAGCGGCGGAGCACCAGCTCAGCCGTGGCCTGCACCACGGCGGGCTCGTCATCGTTCCATCCCGTCGCGCTGCCCCAATTGAGAGTTGCGACGAGACGGTCGCGCTCGTCCGGCCGGTCCAGCATCGCGGCACGCAGCCACCTGCCCACGAACGTCCGCGGCGGCGCCGAGCTACCGGGGTGCCTGCTCGAGTAACTCACGGGCCGCAGCCTCCTTTCTGCTGCTCTTCACATCAAATCCTGCCGCCTAGCCCAGGATAGGTGTGCCGACTCAACGGGCCGTGGCTACGAGCAAACAGCATCATCCGCCTCCACCGAACCAAACGTTGAACCAGTACTGGGCGGCCATCCAGGCCGCTGCCCCGGAAAGCACCACCACAGGTATGGCTGTGGAGAAGTCCACGCCTCCGACCGGGACGGGGGGCGAGTACGGCGTCGGCAGGAGCGGCCCCGGCGGTTGCAGGGTTCCTTTCGCAACGGGCCCGCGGGCAATATCTCTGCCTCCGTTCACGAGCGTTCCGACGTCCTGCATGGCTGCCTGCAGGTTGTTCAAGGTTGGTTGAAGGTCGGCGCCTTTGAAGGCACCCTCCGTCCCGCGTACGGTGACGATGCCGTCGCCGGAGACCGCGAACTGTGGGCCGTTGCCCGCTGGTGTCGCGTCGTCTGCAGCCGGGACTCCTTCTTCATCGGGGGTCTCGTTGAGGATATCTTTCAGGTCGCCCAGGCCGGAAGGGATGTCCTTGATGTTGCCTAGGTGCGAGAGGTCGGAAACCTTCAGGCCGCCCAGGCCGGACTGGACATATTTCAGGTCCCCGAGCTCGGAGAGGCCCCTCAGGCCGGCCACGCCATGCAGGTCGGCGCCGATTGTCTCGGAGTCCCCGGAGCCAAGGAGGTGGGTAACGTCTCTGACGCCTTCGCCCATGAGGCCACCAAGGTCGTGGATGACGTCGCCGACGGCACGATCGGCGACGGTTGGTTCGTCGTCGCTCATCCACTCTGCGCCGATACCCGCGCCACCTTCGACGAACTCGTCGGTGAGGCCGGTCGGGTCGCTGTTCGACACGGGGTTGTCTGCGGCGTAGGTGTAGCCGTTGAGCTGAAGGGGGCTGCTGGTTTCGAGGAGCGGGTCAAGGCTGATGAAGGTCCCGGTGACCGGGTCATACCATCGTGCACCGACGTCGGTGAGGGTCGTGGCGTTGTCGGTGACGTCGTTGAGGAAGGTGCGGTTGTCGATCCAGGTGACGGAGGCGCCGCGCGGGTTACCGAAGGGGTAGTCCTGGCGCCAGGTGGGTGTCTGGGCCGTGTAGTTGAGGTAGAGCGTGTTGGTGCCGTGCTGGTCGGAGGGGATCTCGAAGTCGTAGCTGGTGCCTGAGCCAGTGCGGACGGCGGTGGCGCCGCCAGGCAGGTTGTAGTAGCGGATGCCGGTGATGGTGCCGTTAGCGTCGGTGATCTGCTCGCCGGGCAGGTACAGGGTGGTGGTGGTGGTGGTGGTGGTGCCGTTGGTCTGCGACAGCAGGCTGCCGTCGGGGTTGTAGACGTAGCTCGCCTGGGTTGTGGAGCCGGCGGCGACGGTAGTGAGCTGGCCGGTGTTGTTCCAGGTGAGAGTCTGGTTTCCGGCAGGTGTGTCGCGGGTGGCCTGCTGGCCGTCGGCGTTGTAGGCGTAGCTGGTCGATCCGGTGACCGCGCCGGTGGTGGCGGTGGCCGTGAGGGCGGTGGGCTGGGTGGGGGAATAGGTGGAGCTGGTGGTGGCGTAAGTGCCGGTGGCCGGGTCGAGGGCGGTCATCTGGGTTCGCTCGCCGGCCGCGTTGTAGGTGTAGGTCTGGTTGTACTCGGAGGCGGTGCCGAGGGCGTCGCCGACGGTGGCGTGCGAGGCGGTGGTGGGGGTGGCGGCGCAGTTGTCGGTGGCAGTCCACGCCTGGGACAGCTGCTGCTGGGTGGTGTAGGTGTAGCACTGGGTTTCTGAGGTGCTGGCCGACCCGAGCCGCTCGTCGGTCTCGGAGGTGATCTGGCCGGCGGTGTTGTAGAGGTAGCTGGTGTCGTCGACGTCGGCGGGGGTGGTGGGCTTGCGTGTGACGAGCTGGTCAGTGAGGTTGCCGGTGTGCGGGTCGTACCTGTCGGTGATGTAGGCCTCGTCGGAGCCGGTGCCGATGGTGACCTGGCCGACCTGCCCGTAGGGGGTGTAGGCGGTGGATGCGGCGTAGCCATTCAGGCCGCCGACGATGGAGGGCAGGTCCAGCGCGGTGGTGGTGGAGTACGTGACGGCTTCGACGGGCAGGCCGCCGCCGGCCGGGTAGAAGCTTTTCAGCGGGGTGCCGTTGATGCCGTCGTAGGTGCTGGCGAACGCGAAGTCGGCGCCCATCGCCGAGCCGGGCGCGCCGGAGGGGATCTCCACGACCTGGCCGGTGGACTCGCCGAACACGTTGAACCCGGTCTGCTGGGTGGTGTAGGCGTACCCGCCGGAGTAGGACGTCTGGGTCGTGGCCTGGCCCTTCGGGTCTTTCATGCCGGAGACGACGTTGTTGGCGTTGTCGTAGACCCAGGATGCGGTCTCGTTGCCCGGCGAGCTGGCTGAGGTGTAGTTCACCTGACCGCCGGAAGGCGCGGCGTACTGCGCGGTTTTCCGGCCCATCTGGTCGTAGGTGTAGGAGACGTAGCTGCCCTCGGCGTCCTCGGACTGCAGCACGTTGCCGTCGGCGTCGTGCTGCGAGGCGGTGGTGCCGGCGTCGGGATCGGTGGACTGGGTTTCCTGGCCGAGCAGGTTGTATTGCTGAGCCCAGCTGGCGCCGCCGGAGGTTACCGAGTCCTGCTCGCCCTGGGAGTTGTAGGCGTACGTGGTGGTGTTGGTGCCGCCGCCGGAGATCGAGAACGTTCCGGTTGTGGTGTTCGAGGGGATCGACAGCGCGGGGTTGGCGGTGTACTCGGTCAGCGCCGTGGTCTGCCCGATCGGGTTGATCTTGGTGGTCTCGACCGTCCCGGCGCTGGCCGGGATCGTGCCGGTGGCGGCGCTGCCGGGGATGGCGGGGATGACGGTGGTGGCGTCGCCGTTGTAGACGGTGACCGTGGTGGACACGACGTTGGCGTCATTCTCGGAGATGTCCTCGACTTGCCGGCCGGCGCCGTCGTAAACGTAGTTGTCCTGGTCAGGGATCTGGTCGTTCTGGTTATGAGGGAGGGTGAACAGGCTTAGGGCAGGCGGGAGGTGTCGTCGTAGTATTTGGTGTTGACCTGCGATACCCAGCCGCGCGAGTCATAGAGGGTGTCGGTGATCAGCCGGCCGACGCCGGTCGGGGTGGGGCCAGGGTCTGGGTCTGGCGGACCCGGCCGAGCGAGTCGTCGATCGTCACCGAGGGCACGTAGTTGCCGTCCTCGTTCAGCGTCTGGGTGACGACGCCGGAAGCGCGGAGTTACACACGCTGCCGTGTAGCCGCACACCGTGTAGGCGTAGGTGACGTTGGCGGTATCGCCGGCAGGCCGGGAGTTCTTCCATACGCTGGTGAGGCGGCCGAGTGCGTCGTAGTCGCGCGGTGGTGACGACGCCGTTCTGGTCGGTCGAGGTCAGCGTCAGGCCCCGGGTCGGGTCCAGGGTCTCCGAGGAGACGTGCGTCGTGGTGACGGTGCCGGAGGAGCTGGTGTACGTGGTAGACGGCGCGGCGACCTGAACGCCGGTGGTCAGCCCGGCGGAGTTGACGGCGTAGCTGGTGACCGTCTCGTTGCCGTCGGCGTCATAGGCGTCCTCGACGCGGCCGTAGGCTGTCGTAGGTGTCCTGCGACTCCGGTCTGCCAGGTGAATGCGCCGCCGGAGTATCCCGGACGCCTGGCGGGTCATGGTGACCTTCCCGAGGGTGGAGGCGTCGGTCTGCGGGAACGTGGTGGCGAAGCAGGGGTCGTCGTAGAACGTCTCGGTGGCGCTGGCTACCTGCTACGGGCGGCCGACGCTGGCGGGAGCGCCGAGCGTGTTCAGCCCGATCCGGGATCGAGGTGGAGGACCCGGCGGTGTAGCCGGAGCAAGCGACCCGGTCGGTCTCGGCGTAGGACACCAGCCCGGCCAGGTTCTCGGCTTGTTGACCTGCGCGTACTGGTACTGGGGCACGAGTCGTAGGCCGCGTTCACCGGGTCGGTGTGGGCGTAGGAGTACTCCAGCAGCCCGAAGTCGGCGTCGCCGGTCCCGGTGTCGTAGGTGTCGTCGGTTTCGGTATACTCCAGGTGTCTGTCTCGCCGCCGTCGGTGAGCGCGGTTCGCGTCCACGTCTCGGCCGGCCCGGTCATGTTGGCGGTCAGGGCCGGCAGCCCGGCGGGTTCATCGTCGCGACCGCCGCCGGAGACCCAGTACGAGGTGATCGTCGAGGACTCCACCGGGCCGCCGTCGCCCAGGTAGGTCGTGGTCTCCAGCGGGTCGCCGGCCAGCTGGTCGGAGTCGTCGTGGCTGCCGCCCGGGGAGTCCGTCAGGGTCACCGACGAGGTGCCGATGGGAGGGTGTCGCCGTTCATGCCCTGGTAGTAGGGTCTCGGTCTCGGTCTGCGGGTTGTTGGCGGACTGGCCGGTGCGGGTGGTGACGGTGGCGTAGCCGCGGAACTGGCCGTAGGTGCGGTACTTCGCCTGGACCACCTGGTTGTCGTCGTAGTGCCAGGCCGGCCGGCCCGTAGGCGTAGTCGGTCTCCTCGGTCAGCGACCCGCCGGTGGAGTCCGCGGTCGTGACCTGCTTGACCGCGTAGGACTCGAACCAGTCCAGGACCGGGGACGCGGCGCCCTGCGGCGCCCAGTACACCGGGAAGCACGAGTCCGTGTTCGCCGACGTGACCGCCGGACTGGACGTCGAGGAGTAGGAGGACGAGCACGCGTCCGGCGTGCCGTAGCTGACGCTGATGACCGCGCCGGTCTCGGTGGTGATCGAGGAGATCCGGTACCGGTACAGGCCCGGGTAGGCCGCGGTGAACACCCGGTTATGCAGGTCGGTCCCCCCGAAGGTCACCAGCGGCAGCGTCATCGGCGAGGATGATCCGCCGGCGCTGGTGTCGTCGCCCGCTGCGCGATCGAGGCCAGCCACAGCGTCGGTGACAGCCCGTCGCCGGAGGCCGGCTCGGTCTGGTTCAGGGTGTAGGTGTCGATGTTCTCATACGCGCCGCGACCGCTGTACTGCTGCGTGGTGATCGAGGCCAGCCGCACCTCGGAGAACATCGACGGAGCATACGCCGAGCACGTCGTGCCCGACGCGCAGATCAGGTTGGCCGGGACGTCCGGGTACTGGGTGGCCACGGTGCTGTTGGACGTCGACAGCGCCCCGCAGGTCGAGGCGACGCAGCGCGGTGCGGCGGTGAAGACGACCTTGTCCGGGACGGTGCCGTATGCGCCGCCGTTCAGGAACCCGTAGGCGATGTGAGCTCAGGTAGGAGTCGGAGATGTAGGAGACGTCCTTGGCGCCCATGATCCTTCCCGTAGTAGTTGGTGGTCTGCGTGTAGTAGTAGGACATCGCCTCGCCGTGGGTGTCGGTCACGTAGTCCAGGTGCCACTGATAAGCCATCGTGCATGCCGACGAGGAGAAGCCCGCCGAGGAGTAGCACGGGTCGCCCGAGTGCGCCGAGTACACCGGCATGGTGTCCACCGAGTTCGTCGCCGCGTCGCCGCTGGCCCAGCCGGGCAGGTGCTGGCGGCCGAACTCGTACTTCGTGCCGTCCCGCTCGGTCACCGTCCAGTAGTCGTTGCCTAGGCTGTAGGCGCCTAGTACCGTCGCGGAAGCCGACACATGCCTGATCACCGCGCCGCCGTCGGCCTGCGCCTTCCACTTCGAGGTCGTCACCCCGCCCCCGACGCGCGATGAAGAGAACAGCACCAGCGGCGTGTCGGTGCCGTTCAGCGACATCTGCACGATCTCACCGTCCTAGCACTCGTCATTCGTCGCGGCCGGCGACGCGCTGACCCCTCCGGGCTCGTCGTCGCACGGAGTCGTCGACAGCGCAATGTCGGAGTTCGGGGTCTGCCCCCCATCCCCAACCCATGACGACTGGGTCTGGGGTGGTCGCGGTCTGGCCGTCGACTCCCTGGGAGTCATAGTTCAGCGAGACAGCGGGGATCAGTTGACGACGAAGCAGACGGGACCGTGACTGGGTAGGAGTAGGTGAACGCGCCCGAGTCACCGCCCTCGGCCCAGGTGCCAGATGGCCGGCAGCCCGGGCTGCCGCGTAGGTGCCGCCCTCCCCGCCCTCCTGCTCTGTTGACTCGGTTGCGCCGATCACCTCGTGCCGTTCGCGGCGTCAGCACTTATCGCCTCGGCTGCCGCGCGTCTATGACGTCAAGCGTCGCCTCGCTGTCGCCCGCCTAGCGCCTGCGAGGTTAATCACTGCCGACACGGTCAAGGTACTTGGTAGTCCTGGGCCGACTCCAGCGGCGTCTGCCTGTGGCAGGCCGTAACCTGCGGCGTGGTCAGCGCGCAGGCCGGCAGTTCCACCAGCTTCAGCCGGGAGCCGTAGTTGCCGCCGTAGGCCTGGGCGAACGACGAGTAATCCACCCCGACGCGCACGTTGCCGGCCTTGGGCGCTGGCCGCCCCGCCAACCTCGAGCACCAGCGCCGACAGGCCCAGCTCTATCGCCCTCGCGTGCGGCAGCACCGTTACTGGCACCTTCGACGAGGCCCCGGTAGGGCTCTTGCCCGCCAGCGTTGCCTGATTCTGCCGGCGCACACCGCCTGGACCCACAGCGGCGTGCCCGCGATCTTCGCCGCCTGCCTTGCCGCCTGTCTGCGGCCTGGGGGCAGCTAGCAGTCGCCGTGCCCGTAGCCGCCCCCGGCCACGCCGTGCCGCCGTTGCCCGCCTGGAACTCCCGGGCAGCCTGATTGTCCGCCTTGACCTTCTTCGGCTGGAAAAACGACCGTCCACGTTCTTCACTCAGCTTCCGCTGGCGGCCTGTGATGGGACCGCGCTTCAGCGCAAGCCGCGGCACCGCGTACGCGAGCAGCCCCGCGACCAGTAGGACCGCACGCTCCGGCCGCCGCCAGGTAACGCACCCGGCGCGCTCCGGGTAGAGCCGCAAACCAACCCGAACCAGCGGAACCACCACCTTCCGGCAAAGACCACGACAGCGCCCAGCATCACCACGACAGGCGACGAAGACACGAGGAGGCAAAGAAACTCAAGTGAGCGCACGGAAAGCAAATATTACTCACACGTAATTCACCGACTTAAAGCGTGACTTCAATCACAAAGGCAACTTTTCCTTCTTTCACGTATGTACATATAGCCGGGCCTTCACCAGGAAAATGACATCCGCTTGCCCGCACACCATGCGGCAGTTGCAGTGCCGCGCTGAAAGGCCCAAAGAAGCGGCGGGAGCCCTCAGCCCCTATGAGATCACTATCTCGTCGACCGCATGCCGAACGGCTGCGCGTCATCAGCGCCCTCGCCTCGGCAACGCTTCTCTCGCGGCCTCATCTGCGCCGCTCCCGTCCCGGTCTTGCCGTAGGCGGCGGCTGCCCGGTTTCCGCCGCTGCAGGCACGCCGGGAGCTCCGCCGCGCGGGGCACCCTGCGCTTCTACCAGACGCCGCAGCAGGCCTCCGCGCAGGCCAAGCAGACTCGGCAACGCCGGTGCCCGGTGACCGGGGCGACCACGGCCGACAGCACGCTCACCGCCGAACCCTGACGGCAGCTTGACCGTGACCGAGTCAGGCAGGGCCCGTCCGGGCGAAGGTTGGCGGTACCTGGCGGGACCTGGACGCGACCCTCGCGCAGAACGCTGACGGAACGTACTCGCCAACGGTGTCCAGCGAGCCGCTGACGCTTTCCGGCGGCGGCACCGGGGCCGCTCGCCGTCATGACCGCCTGCGGGTACTCCCTCGCGCTGACCGCTCCCATGCCGTTGCCCGCCCCGATGATCAGCGGAGCGACCGCCACTTACGCCAATCCGTCCTCCCGGGCGTGAACCTTACCGTCACCGCCGAGACCAGCGGCGGGTTCAGCGAGGTGTTCGTCGTCCGTGACGCCGCCGCCGCCGCCAGCCCGGCGCTGACAGCCTTGACCTTCGCCACCCGGGCCCAAGGCCTGACGCTGCACGCCGGCCCAGCGGCACGATCACCGCGCCGGCACGCGACGGTGCTGTCGTTTTCGCCGCGCCTGCCCCGCGCATGTGGGATTCAGCGGCCATCCCCGGAGTGAAGACCATCACGGTCAGCGGCCTGGGCCGCGTGGACCTGGCTACCGGCCTGCCGGTTGCCTCCACCGCCGCCGGGCCCGGCGAGGGAGCCCGGACCGCGCCGCTCGGGGTGAAGATCACCGGCAGCAGTATCACCCTGACGCCTGACCGCAGCCTGCTCACCGGCGCCGGCCCGTTCGATACCTGGACCCGTCGTGGGTCGCGGCTGGCGCATCGGCGTCGTCGTGGGCTTACGTTTCCGGCGCGTTCCCCAGCCAGGAGTACTACAACACGTCCCTCGACCTGCAGGTCGGTGTGAACCCCGCCACGGCGGAACGTCCGACTCCTTCTACACCTTGCCGCTGCCGTCGCAGGTCAAGGGCGCGACGATCCACTCCGTGACCGCGTATTTCCCCGAGATCTGGTCCTACTCCTGCACCGCGTCCCCCGTCGACCTGTACCCGATGACCGGCGCGATCTCCAGGTCGACCACCTACAACAATCAGCCGGCCTGGGGGACCGACCTCGGCTCGGACAACGTCGCCTACGGCTGGTCGTCCTCCGGGGATGTGAACGGGCCGTCCAGCTGCCCGTACGAGGCTAATGACGTGTCCTTCACCGGGTCGGCGCTCATCAGCGCGCTGGCCAGTCCTACCACGTCGACCAGCCTGGTCGTCGGTCTGAAGGCCGAGGACACCACCGACTCACCTCGGCTGGAAGCTGTTCGCCAACCCTGACCCCGGCGTCTCAGGCAACGGCCAGGGCGGCTATCCCGCGATTGCAGCGAACGCCAGCTTGACCATCAACTACGCGCATGCCCCATCCACCCCCGCCCTGTCGACCTCGCCGCGCGCCGACTGCAATACCGGCTCACGGTCCTCGGCAACGGCAACGTCGACCTCAACGCCAACGTCAGCGACCAGGACGGCAGTAACCTCGACGGCGACCTCACCGTCACCTATGCCGCCTACGCCGACGGCAACTCCGCCGACACCTTCGCGACGAACCCGTCCATGACCGTCTCCGTGGGCTCCAGCGGCAGCGGCGAGACCGGACGCTGCAGGTTTCTCAGGCCGACCTGGACAGTGCCGCCGCGAAGTACGGCACGAGCGGCCAGGTGAAGATCACCTGGACCGCGACGGTGTCGACCGGGCTGAGCGGGGTACCGCAGCCGTCGGCATCCTGCTCGTTCATGTTCTCTACTGCCATACCGGGCAGCCGGTCGTGCTGGATTCCTCTGGAGCCCCGTGCGGCACCAGCAGTGTCACCTATACCGTGGGCACCGCGTCCAGCTTCACCTCTCGAGGCGAACGGGAGCGTCACGACCGTGCCGACGTCGTATACGTACCAGCTCAACGGCGGGAATCCGGTTACCGTCACGGCCGGCGGCAGTTCTCCCTACAGCGCGACCGTGAGGGTCACCCCGACCAGGTTTACCAACGTGCTGATCGTCAACGCCGTCGCGGCGGCGGGAACATCGGCCAGTCGCTGTACTGCACCTTTAACGCCGCCCTCCCGTCACCCGCCACCGACCAGGACATGACCGGCGACGGTATCCCGGACCTGCTCACCGTCGGAGCCGGCACCACAGGCACCGCATCCGGCCTGTGGCTGGCCGACGGGCAGGCCAACGGCGGCCGGTTCGACGGCACCGTCGACACCACCGCCTCCGACATCGCGCCCGACGGGCCGCAGGACATCGGCACGCCGTCGTCGTGGAACGGCCTGAAGGCCTTCACCGGCCAGTTCACCGACAGCGGGTTCAACGACATCGAGGCCTACCAGCCGGGCACCGGCACGTCTACGTCCTGCCCGGCCAGGGCGACGGGTCAGCCACCACCAGCGACGAGGAGAACCTCCCGACGTATTCGCTGACATCAGCCAAGTCTCCGGAAACACCAACTACCCGCTGCAGCTCGTCAATGCCTACACCGTCTCCGCCGACGGGGGAACGGCTGAGCCCTATCCCGACCAGATCGGCGTGTTCACCGACACCGACAGCGCCGTCGGCTCCTACCTGGGCTACTTCGCCAACAGCGACGGGCTCAACAGCTTCGACGCCAGCAACAGCGACTTCCTCGGCCTGCCCTACGAGCTGACCAACGCAACTCCGGACGGCACGATGGACTGGAACGACTGGACGATCAGCACCGACTCCGACGCCCGCGGCGGCACCGCTTACACCGACATGTGGCTGTGGAATAGCCAGACCGGCGCGCTGTACCTGTGGGAGCTGACTGGCCTGGAGGACGAGTCCGCCGGCGGGTTTAATCCTGCGACCTTTACCAACGTCAATCCCACCGCTACGCTCGCCTACACCCAGACGCAGATTGCCACCGGCTGGAATACCGGCACCTCCCTGGCGACCTTCCAGGCCACCGACGTTAACGGCGATCCTGGCCTGGTCACCGTCACCAGCGCCGGCCAGGTCCAGTCGTACGCCTACAACGGCAGCGCCCTGACCCAGGTCAACGCCTCCGGCCCGGCCCAGGCCCTGTTGACCGCCACCCATGACTACCCGCTCAACGACGGCACCGCCGGGAAAGCATCGACCGCGGACGACCAGGCCGGCGCCGGTGTCACCGGCCAGAACCTGACCGGCAATAGCGGCACCGCCTGGAACACCGGCGACCTGTTCAGCCCTGACGTCGTCTTCAACGGCACCACCGGTTACATGAACACCAGCAGCTCCGCCGGGCTGTTCGGCCCGAACGGCAGCTTCACCATCTCCGCCTCGGTCGACCCGTCCAAGCTCGGCGGCACCGTACTCTCCCAGGACGGCACCGACGACTCCTCCGTCGAGGTCTCCTCCACCACCAGCGGGGCCTGGTCCGTCGGCATGAATAGCGGCGGCACCACCAGCGACACCTACATCACCGCCACCGGCGGTACCGCGTAGGCCGGCAATGTGGACGAGCCTGGTCATCGCCTACGACACAGTCGGCGGCGCCGATACCCTCAAGCTCTACGCCGACGGCGTCGAGGTCGCCTACATCGGCGACACCAGCCCGCCGTCCACCACAGGACAGTTCCTCCTCGGCGCCAGCCAGGTTAACGGCGCGGTCGGCAACTACCTGACCGGGCAACTCGCCGACGTCCAAGTCTGGGACAGCCTGGCCATCCTGGTCCAGCCCCGCAGCCCCGGCAGCGTGTTCGTCCCCGTCGACCCAGTCCGCATCATGGACACCCGGTCCGCCACAACAGACAGGTCCGGTAACCGGCCCGGTCGCCTCCGGCAGCATCACCGCGCTGCCAATCGATGGCATCACCACCAACGGAGTTGACCTGCCGTCTACCGGCATCACCGCAGTCGCAGTAGCCGTCACCGTCACCGGCCAGAACCAGAACGCTCCCGGATATCTCATTGTGTTCCCTGCCGGCACGCCACCACCCGAAACCTCAACCGTCAACTTCCCCGCCACCGGCACCATGACGAATAACGCCATCGTCCCCGTCGGCCCGGGCGGCGCCATCGCCATTGATAACGGCTCGATTGACAGCGTCCAGCTCATCGTCGACATCACCGGCTACTTCACCACCAACACAGCGACCGCCGGCGCAAGCACCTACAAGCCCCTGTCCGACCCCACCCGCATCCTGGACACCCGTAGCGGCACCGGAGCCCCCCAAGCGGACATCGCCGCCGACGGAACCCTCACCCTCACCATGGACGGCGACAACACCAACGGCGCCGGCCTGCCCGTCCAGCGGAATCACGGCTGTGGCACTGAACCTGACAGCCGTGCCCATCGGTAGCGGCGACAACGGCTTCCTCCTCACCTACCCCGACGGCATCAGCCTGCCTAATATCAGCACCCTCACCTACGAGGCAGTCAGCGGCAAGCCGCACGCAGGCACGATCCTTATCCCCGTCGGCAGCGATGGCAAGATCGACATCTACAACGCCTCCAGCCACGCCGTCAACCTCGTAGGCGACCTCAGCGGATACTTCACCACCGCCACCACCGGCCAGTACTACCACCCGCTCAACAGCACCCGCATACTCGACACCCGCCAGACCACAGCACTGGCCGCCAATGCCGGCCTGACCATCGCCAACCCCGCCAGCATCCTCGCGAACAACCCGACCCTGGTCCTCAACATCACCACGACCCTAGAAGGCGGCAACGGAGTCCTGCAGGCCTACCCGGCGTCAGCAGCCAGGCCCACCGCCAGCATCATCGACTTCATGGGCGACCAGGACGTCGCCAACCTCGCCTTGCTCAATACAGCAACCGCGAACTCGTTCACCATCTACAACTCCTCAGCCGTAGCTACTCAGGTTGTCATCGACACCAACGGCTACTTTGAGTGAACGTCGCGCGGCGGGCGCCAGCGCCGGTGGGCCAGGGTTGCAGGTCGATGAGCTCGCCTTTGATGGAGCCGAAGAAGCTCTCGGCCAGGGCGTTATCCCAGCACTGGCCGGCGACGGCCAGTTGCATCAAAGCAGTGGTCAACCTGCCAGCGGCTCACCACTACCCTGCACCCGACCTGGGCCGGTGAGGCACTCCTCCAGGGCTCCTGCCAGCCGCCGCGAACTCTCTCCGAGGTCACCCTCGGCTCACCCATTAAGTGATGTCCCCGCACCAGCGGCTGTTCACCGCAGCGGCATCCGCGGTGAAGTCACGGCGGACCTTATCGGCGCGGGCCGCAGCCTCCCCGGTTAGGCGGCCCTGTCGTAGACCGAGTGCCCGTCGTCCCAGTAGCTGTCGAAGACGTGCTGGTAGACGAGCGTCGCATTTCTGGGCGTAGATCTGGCGGGTGAACTTCTCCGGCAGCCGGTCGAGGGTCTCCTCGACGGCGACGCGCACGGCCGCCCGGGTGCTCTGCTCCTTGCGCCAGTCCAGGACGATCTTGCCGCGCTTCAGGACGGCCAGCAGCTCTTCCGCGACCCTCTTGACCTGGCCTTCTCGTCTTCGGACAGTTCGGGTGCAGGGCGCATCAGCAGGTCGAAGATGGCGAGCTGCTCCTCGGTCAGGCCCTCGGACAGCGAGCGGGCCTCCTCCTCGGTCAGGGCGCTGGCTGAACTCCAGCAGCTCCTGGAAGAACTTCTCGGTGTTCATGCTCCCGGCGTTGTAGTCCGCGACCAGCTTCTCGAACCGCTCCACCAGGTCGACGCGGACGGGGTTGAGGCGAACGAGGGCCGTGATCCGGGCCGACAGCAGCGAACGCAGGCGCTGGGCCGCCGTGCGCGGTCGTCCCTGCCTGAAGGCCTCTTCGAGCCCCTTCCAGTCCACCGCGGCGAGATCGAACAGCGCCTCGGCCTCGCTGTCCGGGATCAGGTACTCCTGGGCGGCCACGGATTCGTCGAGGAGCTGCTCGACCCGGCCCAGGACGCCAGAGATGTCCGGCCGCTCGGTGTAGGCGGCGATGCCGTCGGCGAGGAACTTCGACACCGCCCGGACCCGGCTGAACTCGTTGGCCCGCGTGTCGGGCAGGATCGCCTTGTAGAGGCGGTCCACCAGTGCGGCACGGGACAGGAAGGCGATCTTCTCGTCGTCGTCGACCATCAGCATCTCGACGGTCTGCTTTCCGGCCGCGACCAGCTCGAAGCCCTTCAGCCGGCCGAGCGCATCGAGGTCCACGTCCCGCTCGGCGCAGAAGGCCTGCAGGTCATTGACTGCTCTCGCGCAGGCATCAACCAGCGCGCCCTTCTCCTCGACGGGCACCTCGCCCGGCTTGCCGCCGACGGCGTAGATCGCCAGCGCCTTCTGCAGGTTGCGGAACACATCGACGTAGGCGACGATCAGGCCGTTGTTCTTCTCGGGGAACACCCGGTTGGCGCGGGTGATCGTCTGCATCAGCGTGTGGTTGCGCAGCGGCTTGTCGAGGTAGACGGTCGACAGCGACGGCACGTCGAACCCGGTCGTCCACATCGAGCAGACGAACGCGATGCGGAACGGGTCCTGCGGCGTCCTTGAACTTGTCCTCCAGGTCCTCCTCGACCATCCGCTTGCGGTGGGGCCTGATGTCGAGCCCGCGCTCGGCCATCTCGGCGATCTCGTTCTGCGACTGCGAGATCACCACCGCCATGTCGGTGCTCCGCATGAAGCTGATCTCGCTGCTCGACGAGGTCCGCCTGCTCCGGCGTGAGGTCACCGCGTGCCAGCGACTGCCTCGATCCTGCTCGAGTCGCTCCGCCCAGTAGCGCTGGACCTTGTCGTAGGTGCGGACGGCCGTGACCTTGTCGATGGACACGACCATGGCCTTGCCGGGGAACCCACGGCCGAGGAAGTGGTCGACGATGTCCTTGGCGACCGCTCCAGCCGGTCGTCGCGGGTGATCAGCTCGTACTGCTGGCCGAGAGTCGCGCGCGAGCTGCCGCTCCTGCGCCTCGTCGAGGTCGGCCTCCTCCACGATCGCCATCAGGTCGTCGCCGAAGGTCGGGTTGGCGATCTGCAGCTGCGGGATCCGGTTCTCGTAGTACAGCGGCACCGTCGCATGGTCCGCGACCGACGCCGCGAAGTTGTAGACCGAGACGTAGTCGCCGAAGACCTCGCGGTCCGCTCCTCGCCCGCGATCAGCGGCGTGCCGGTGAAGCCGAGGAACCCGGCGTTCGGCAGCGCGTTGCGCATGTTGAGCGCCAGCGTGTCGTACTGGGTGCGGTGGGCCTCGTCGGTGATGACGATCACGTCGTCACGCTCGGAGATCACCGGGTGGGTCTCGCCCTTCTCGGTGCGGAACTTGTGGATCAGGGTGAAGACGTAGCGGTGATCCTCGGCGAGCAGCTGGCGCAGGTGCGCCGAGCTCGGTCGCCCGCACGTGCTTCTCGGTGACCACGCCCGCCCAAGGAACTCCTTGTACGCCTGCTCGTCCAGGTCGTCGCGGTCGGTGACGATGACGAAGGACCAGTTGCCCGGCATCTTGCGGAGCACCTTCTGGGAGAAGAACAGCATCGACATCGTCTTGCCCGAGCCCTGGGTGTGCCAGAACACGCCGAGCTTGCCCCGCTCCTCCGGCGGGGCGTGCCGCAGCTCCTGCATCCGGGCGAGGGCGTTGTTGACGCCGAGGTACTGGTGGTTGCGGGCCAGCAGCTTGACGAACCCGCCGGGCAGGTCCTGGAAGGCCACGAAGTTCTCGATCAGGTCGAGCAGGCGCTCCTTGGTGCACATGCCCCGGATGACCGTCTCCAGCGAGACCGATCCTTCCTCGCCCTCGGAGTTGATCTTCTTCCACTCCGAGAAGAACTCCCAGCCCGAGGTGATGGTCCCGACCTTGGTCTCCGCGCCGTTGGACAGGATGAGGAACCCGTTCGGGATGAAGAGGTGCGGGATCGTGTCGCGGTAGTCGCGCAGGTTGTCGTCGTAGGCGTGCTTCAGGTTGCGGTGCGACGCCTTCAGCTCGATGAACACCAGCGGGATGCCGTTGACGAAGCCGACCAGGTCAGCGCGCCGGTGGTACAGGTCGGAGTGAACCCAGAGCTGGGAGACGAGCAGGAAGTCGTTGTTCTCCGGGTTCTCCCAGTCGATGACGGTGAGCCTCTCCGGCAGCGTCGTCCCGTCCGGCTGGCGGACGGACACCTCGACCCGGTCGCGCAGCAGCGCGTGGATCTCCTGGTTCGCCCGGGCGTAGTGCATGGCGGTGCGCGGCTTCGTGATCTCGGTGACCGCCTGCTCGACGGCCTCGGCGGGCATCCCGGGATTGAGCCGCTCGATCGCAGCGCGCAGACGCCGGACCAGGAAGACCTCCGACTTGTTGTCCCGGCCGAGCGTCCCGTCCGGGCCGAGCTTCTCGTGGTACGCGTTGACGTGTCCCAGCCAAGCTCCTCGAAGAGCCTGATCGCTGGCTGCTCGACCAGCTGGTCCTCGGTGTACCGGCCTGATGCGGCGGTGTCACGCAGCCGCCTCCGGCACGGCGATGTCGAGGTCGGTGACGTCGATCTCGCCGGAGATGAGGCGGGGGAGCAGAAGGTCACGACAGGCGCGCAGATTAGCGTTAGCTCGGACCAACTCAGTCACGGACTCCCGCAGTGGAGCAATGCGATCTACAGGAGGATGCTGTAGCTGACGAGGAGGCAGAGCGATCGAGATCGACGTGATAAGAGGAGCTGACAAGCTCTTCCGCGTAGTGCCTGTGCTCGCTCCGGTGACGAACGCCTGGTATCGATCAGACGCCATGAAGTAGAACAGAAAGTACGGCACGACAACTTCACTCAGTGGACGTACGCGGATCAAATAAGATGCGAAAACAGCGTCTACGTCAACCTCTACGATACCGACCTTGCCGGGATCGGCCATACGGATTACGACAATGTCACCTCGGGACAGCCGATACCTGGCTTGACCTGATTCACTTATCGGGCAGTAGGGGACTGTGGACCAGTCGACGTAAGATGCCTTGTTGATGTCCATTCCTCGAAGAAATTGCGGACCGACTGGATCGGTAGTAGCCGACTCGGTGTAACCGTATTGCGTGCTGACCAGGTCTGACAATGAGCACAAGTACCACGATTTCGGAATCGGACCCAGCTCTGAGTCCATCAGCGGCACGTTCTCGTGTCCCGGATAGCGGAGGTCGACGAACCACTCGCGATAGATGCGCCGGGCCATTTCCTCCATAAGGCTAATCCGGCGGCTGTTATTCTCGATCAGGTCGTCGTAGGCTGAGAGGATGGCAGTGATCTTGCGTTGGATTGGAATCGGCGGAATCAAGATCGGAAATCCACGAAGGTAAGTAACGTTAGTCTTTGGAACTCCCGTCACCGACGCGTCCCGAATGATCCGCTCGCGAGAACGCTGTGAGGAGACAAAGTAATAGACGTAAAGCGCGTCACCTATGCTGGCATCAACGGTAAGCTTCATCTGATTCGATGACAGTAGATAGCGCTTGAAACGGGCCGATTGGGGAATGTAGCCCGTCCGTCAGGAGAGTCCTCGGAGCGTCCCGATGATGACGGAAGGCGATGCGCCGGTCAGCCAGCTGTCCAGGACCCCGTCCTCGTCTCGGGCGGCAACGACCTTGACACCCCCGGCCAGCAGGTAACGGCGCTTCCCCGCCGAGTCGAGGGTCTTCCAGTGCTCGGCGACCGTGACGCCTGTGGCTCGTTCTTGTATCTGGTCGGGTTGTGCCTGGCAGGTCCTGCAGCCGCCTGCGCTCGGCGCGCAGGCTGAGCAGCTTCGCGTCGAAGTCAGCTTCGGGGATCGCTTCGCTGGTGAACTGCGCGGTCAGGTCGTGTATCGCTGCATTGACGGTGGCGATCTCGGCTGCGTGGTTAGCGCCTGGCACGGTGACCCGCTCGATGATCTCGATGTGACCGAACGCCTCACCTGTGAACCAGAGGTCGACCCAGTCGTTGAGTGCGTTGCAGCTGATCATCTTGGCGTCGCATGTCTTGGGCCTACTTGCGGCGGCGGAGGAGTCCCGGCACCGGTAATAGGCGAACGGACCGCGCCGTCGCCGTTCGCCGCTGGCCAGGGTGACGATGTTGTGCTTGGAGTACAGGTAGAGCGGCCCGCCGCACTTACCGCACTCGGCGACGTTGAGCAGCATGCTGGGCGTCTCGCTGCGTACATGAGTCTGAGACAGCCTGGCGAGGGCTCGCTGCAGCATGTCCCAGTCGTCCTGGCTGATCAGCGGCTCAGCTCGGACGATGGGCATGCCGTCCTCGCCGAGCACCGAGGCGCCGTTGTAAATGACATGGCCGAGAAGGGCCTTGTCCCGGAGGATCATCCTCAGACCGCTGTCGCCCCAGACGGTCCCGAGCGGACCAGGGACGCCACGGCGGTTGAAATCGGTTGCAACACCGTTCACCGATTCACCCGCGCTGACGCGCGTGACCGCCTCCCGTGCCACGAGCGCAGTCGTCTCGTCGACTGCCAGCACCTTGCCCGGGCCGTCAGGATTAGTAATGATCTTGTACCCGTAAGGCGGGCGGCCACCGCCCCAGCGCTTCATCCGCCGCAGGTAGTCATGAGATTCCGAGACGCGGCGACTGGTGTTCAGCGATTCCATCTCGGCCACCGTCGCGAGCATCGTGGCCATCAGCCGCTGCAGCGGCCCGGACAGATCCAGTTCCTCGGTGGCCGACACCAGGCCGATCTCGTTCTCGGCCGCCCAGCTGACCATCTCTGCCCAGTCCGGGAACGTGCGTCGGACGAACCGGTCCAGCCGCCAGAAGATCACCTCGTCGAAGTCAGCGGTCCGATCGAACCACTGTCGCAAGCTTGGCCGCTTCATCGGGTGGACCTTGGACGCGGACACGTCGAGGTCCTCGGCCCAGCCGACAACCTCGCTGCCACGCTGCCTGGCCTTCCCCTCGATCGCCTCCCGCTGCCGCTCCGGTGACGTGGTCTGATCCCGGACTCGCCTGTCGAACTCCGACAGCCGGATGACGCCCAATGCCCTGGTCATCGTGCTAGTCCCTCCGTCAAGGCGTCTAGCCTAGCCGGTGGTGCAATGAGCCAACTTCCGCCCGCCGTGGTCGTAGGGGATGGTGTGGTCGAGGTCGCAGCGGGCGGCGGGGCGGCGGCAGCCGGGGTGGGCGCAGCGGCGCTGCCGGACTCCGATCGAGGTGGCGGAGCAGTGCCGGGCGGGACGTAGCCGGGGGCCTGGCGGGGGTGGCGGCAGCTGCCGGTCTCGAGGATCTGGAGCCGGTCGCGCAGGCCGGCGGCCCACCGGATGACGGGCTGCCCGGCGGCGGGGCCGTGCGGGGCGCAGGCGTGCCCGGCCGCGCGGCCGCCGGGGCCGGTGAGGGTGAGGCACCACCGGGTGGCGGCGGATGCGGGCGAGGATGGCGGCGAGGTCGCGGCTGGTGGCGGCGTCGACGGGGCCGTGGCCGGCGACCTCGCCCGGCTCGCGGCCGCTGCCGAGGAACGCGGTCAGGGGCATGGTCAGGTGGATGCTGCCGGACACCGCCGGCCCGGCGGGCGCCGCGCCGCCGGGCACGCCGTCCGCGCTCGCCGGTCCCGCCTCGCTGGTGCCCGCCGCGTCCGCGCCGCTGGCGTCGGCGCTCGCGTCGGGGAGGAGGGAGTCGACGGGGCGGCCGTTGAGCAGCGCGGTGTACACGGCGGCGCGGAGCTGGCTGATGGTGCCGGGCGCGCCGCGGGCCTGCAGCCACTTGGCGAGGGCGGTGAGCCGCGCGTCGGCGGTTAATACCTCGGCGGGCGGCAGTTCCCGGCCGGCCAGGGCGGCGTTGCCGGACGCCTCGTCCCAGACGGTGACGGCGGCGTCGGCGCGGGCGTCATCGCGGCGGCGGCCGGCGGCGTCGGGGTCGGCGGCCAGGACCGCGCGGCGCAGCGCCGCGCGCAGCTGCCCGGTCGTCCACCCGCCGGCGCCGGCCCGGCCGAGGTACCGGCCGGCGATGCCCGCGGCCACGCCGTCGTCGGCCAGCGGGGCGAGCTCGTCGGCGAACACGGCGGCTTTCGCCCAGTCGATCCCGCCGGCCTTCAATGCGGTCAGGACGTCGGGGGTGCGGGCGAGGGCGGAGGCGATGGTGAGGAGCCGGCCGGCGGACCGGCCGGTGAGGGTCAGCGCGGCGGCGATCTCGTCGGTGACGTGCTCGGCCTGCCGCGACCCGGCCGGACCGGCCGCGCGGCGGCGCGGCGCTTGGCGAGGGTCAGGACGGCGGCGGCCTCGCCGGCCGCGGCCCACGACGCGATCCGCCGCCAGCCGCACAGCACCCCGATCAGCTCCGACTCGCCCAGCTGCCCGTGCCCGCCGGTCGCGGCGGCGGTGGCGGTGGTGAGCGCGTCGGCGAGCCACGGGCCGGGGGCGAGGGTGTCCAGGACGCCGCCGGCGGCGAACCCGGCGCCGGACGGGCCGCCGCGCAGGTGGTGCAGGAACCCGGCCGGGATCGACTCGCCCTTCGCCGGTCCACGCCCCGGCGAGGAAGTCCGCGCGGACGGCGGCGGGCAGCCCGGCCAGCCACGCCTGATAGTCATCCGGGCCGGTCTCCGGGTCGCCGTCATCGCCTGGCTCGAAGTCCCAGTCGGCAAGGTCGTCAGCGGGCCAGTCGCCGCCGGGCCCGTCGTCAGTCGGCGACGGCCGGGCACCGGGCGGGCAGGCGGCGGCGGCTGTCATCCTGCCGCGGGGCGGCCGGGCGGCAGGCCGCGGGCCGGTCGGCGGGGCGGCGAGGCCGAGGTCCAGCTCGCCCTGGTCGGTGACCCGGAACTCGTTCATCTGCCTCACCACCTCCCTGCGTACCGGCTAGCTTTCGCTCATAGTATCGAACACCACTGACATTTCCGCGGCACCGCCGACGTCCTGCCAGGGCGCGACGGATCTGCGGAAACGGGGCGGACCGGGATGTACCCAGACGATGGGCTGGCGCGCCCACCGCGCGCCCGGCGACACTGGCAGAATTCGCAGCGGGTCGAAGGGAGCACGCCGGTGAGCACTGTGGATGCCGATGTGGAGGTCACTAACGTCCCCGTTCCGGAGAAGAATGATCTTGAACTAACCGAAGCCAGGAACGCCCGCGTCGGTGCCATCACGGTCCGCCGGCTCCTTCCGCTGCGGCTGCGCCGCAGCGTCGGCGCCTGGTGCTTCATCGATCACTACGGTCCGATGGACGTGGACGGCGTGGCCGGGATGAGCGTCCCGCCGCATCCGCATATCGGACTGCAGACGGTGACCTGGCTCCTGGCCGGGAACGTCCTGCATCGCGACAGCCTGGGATCGGAGCAGCTGATCACGCCCGGGCAGCTGAATCTCATGACGTCCGGCCGCGGCATCGCGCACGCCGAGGAGTCGCCGGCCGAGCATGACCCGACTCTGCACGGTGTCCAGTTGTGGGTCGCGCTGCCCGACGCCAGCAGGCACACCGAGCCCGCATTCGAGCATCACGGCGCGCTGCCCGAGTCCGGCCTTGGCGGGTTCCGCATCACTGTCCTGGTCGGTGACCTGGCAGGAGCGGGTACGAGTTCGCCTGCAACGACGTTCTCCCCGATCGTCGGCGCGCAGCTATCGGCGGCGGGGCGCCCGGCCAGTTGCATGCTGCCGCTGCGCCCCGACTACGAGCACGTGATCTTCGTAGCGGCAGGCGAGGCCGGCGTTGACGGCGTTCGGCTGCGGCCGGGTCAGCTCTTGTACATCCCGACCGGGCGGCACGAGACGGCGGTGGCTGCGCCTGCCGACAGCGCGCTTATCTTGCTCGGCGGCGTGCCGCTTGGCGAGCCGCTGCTCATGTGGTGGAACTTCGTCGCCCGCACCCCGGAGGAGATTGCCGCGGCCACCGCCGCATGGCGGGCCGGCGAGTTCGGTCCGGTCGGGGGTTATCAGGGCGATCCCATGCCTGCCCCGCCGCTGGACGCTGCCCGCCTGCGTCGGCCACGCTAGGCCGCCGCAGAAGGCGCGCTAGCTGACGCGCCAGGCGATGCCAGGGTCACCAGTCACGCACGGCCCGATGACGAGCGGGGTCCCGCTCACGGCCCGGTCGCCGGGAGCGGCCAGGCACAGGCCGGCAACGGGGCTGACAACGTGCACCCCGATCGGACCGCCGGCTAGCTGCCAGACCTGATCCGCCGACCCGCTGCACGCGAAGAGGCGGACGTGAGTGCCTGGTGCCGTTGCACCGCCGGTGAGCCCGAGGCACTTGCCGCCGACGCTCAGCGCGCCGTCGGGCTCAAGCGTCCACGCTTGCCTGCCAGTGCCGTTGCAGGCGCGCATTGTGACGGCGCCGATCCGTTCACCGAGGGCGATCAGGTTGCTCGCGCAGGAGCCGGCGATCCCTGATGTCAGCGGTCCGGCTGGCAGGATCCACTGCTGGCTCGGACTCGGCGTGCTCGCACTGCCGGTGTTGTTCCAGGTGGCCTGGCAGAGCGCCGCGACGGCGCGCGCGCCGTTCCAGCGGCCGGTGTCCGCGAGGCAGTTGCCGTCGCTGACGTAAATCAGCACCGCGTTCGAGCCGAGCTGCCAGCGCTGCCGGCCGTTGCAGGAGGCGAGGTCCAGCGCTCCGGCAGACGAGGAACTCGCCGCTGTAGCTGCCAGGCACGAGCCATTGACGCGGACGGAGCCGTCGGCGGCGATCGTCCAGCGCTGGTTGGCCGCCACGGTGCATGGTTCGATGGCGATGTTGGTTGCCGACCGCGCGGTCAGGCACTTACCGTCCGGACTGAGCTGAATGTGCCCGGCCGGCCCACTCCCGCCCGCCCGCGCGATAGTCCACGTGAACGAGCCGGTAGCCAGCGCGGCTCCCGAGCTGTCCGTCACGTGCACACGGACCGTGTACCGGCCGCTAGTCGCCGGCCAGCCTGAGATCAGTCCGCAGCTGCTGATCCTCAGGCCGCGCGGCAGGCCCGACGCGGAGAACTGGAGCGTGCAGCCGGGCAGCCCGTCCGCGGCCGGTACCTGATACTGGACCGGGCTGCCGACCGAGCCAGACCGGCTACTCAGCGGGCCGAGGGATACCCGGCCATGCACATCCCACATGAAGCTCTGGGTCACGCTCGGGTCGCCCGGCGCTGATGCCGTCACAGATACCGGGAACGCGGCCACTCTCAGTCGCGTCTGCCCGCTCGCCACGCCGGCGCTTGCGTCGATGCTGAGGCCCGGCGGCAGCCCGGTCGCGCTGACGGTTGCGGACCCGCTACCAGCGAGCGCATTCACCTGGCGGCTGACTCCGATGCCGCGATTCTGGTTGGTCTGATTACCAACCGCGGCGAGCTCTAGTGCGGTGCTGCTCAGCCAGCTTGCGTCGGTCACTATCCCAGCCGGCAGGCCCGATGGCGTGGCGGCGTCGGTGTACTGCCAGTAGGTATAAGTACCGTTCCAGGCCGCGGGCACCGCCGGAGTGGTGACGCCGAAGTTCGCGACCCACAGCGGGTCGCCAGCGAAGGACGCGCTGTCGCCCGTGCAGCTGTCCCACCAGTCTGCTGTGCTGTAGATAACCGGGAGCTGACCAGTGCGGCGGTCAGACTCAGCCACGAATGCGGCGATCCACGCGACCATCTGCGACTGCGTCAGGCCGTAGCACTCGTTGGTGCCGTCGGCGACGTCGTACGGGTTGTACTCGATGTCCAGGATCAGCGGCAGAGTCCGGCCGTCGCCGTCCCCGGCGAAACCCGCGTGATCGAGCGCGTAGTCCGCTTGGAGCGCGCCGCCGGAGTAGTTCGGGATCGCAAACGCGTACGGAGCCACGAACATGCCCGCGCTCGTGGCTGCGCCGGCATCACCGGAGTAATACGGGTTGGTGTAGTAGCTGCCTTCGGACACCTTGATGAACGCGAACTTGTACCGAGCCCCCGCGACCTGGGTCCAGTTGATAGCCGCGCCGTTCGGGTGCTGGAAAGACGCAACGTCGATGCCCTCGACGCTGGGTGCCGCCGACGCCATCGCGGCCTGCATGACACGCGCTGCGGCCGCAGGCGCGATCGCGGGCCTCGCCAGGCTGCGTTCAACTTCCGGCGAATGCGTCGCGCCCTCGTTGAACCGGTCGATGCGGCCGCCGCCGCTCGCTCCAGTCTGGGCGCTCGCGCTCGGGCTAGCCGCGGCCGCGCCGGTGGCCCCGAGAACTGCGACTGCGATGGCGACCGCGACCGTCGTGAGCGTCCCGCGCATGAGCCCTGGTCTCCCTCCGGCTGCCCGCCACCGAGCCGTGCCGACAAATCCCGCATACTACTGCGAATTGCATAGCGTGCGAAGCGACTCGCTCAGGATTCCGCGCGGGCGGCAGGCCGCCCGCGCGGCCCGCTCGATATCGGAGTCAGGCGAGCGGCTCTGCCGTCAACTCCGAGAGCGCAGACACGTCGAGCACGGCCTGATAGGCGCGCTGGATGTCGGCCCGATCGGATTCCTCGTCGACCGATGAGAGGCTGAGCCGCTCGATCATCGCGGCCTGGTGGAGCAAGAGCTGGCGGTCGGCCGGCGCGGCGGCCCGATCCATGATCTTGGCCAGCGCGTCGAGCTGGCGGATCATGATCGCCGGCATGCCCCGGCCGGCCTGACGGATCTTCTCGAACGACCGCTGGACGAGCCGCTCATAGGTGGTCTCGGTGGTGACCAGCCGGACAACCCCGGCGGCGTCCCGATACACCCGAGTAGGGTGCCACCGGCCAGTCACCTTGCACAGGCTGTCACCGATCCAGTCGATGCAGGTCAGCGCGGTAAACGTGTCATTGACCGCCGGCGACAGCGCGCGGATCGCGATCTCGACCAGCTGGTCGACCCCAAACGAGACATCCTGAGCCAGGGTCCGGTACGGCCCGGTGACGTGTGCGCGGGCCAGCTCGCGGGCGACCCGATCGGCGGCGTCGGCCGGCCACACCGTCGCGTAAGGATGCCCCTGCACCAGGAAGTGGCCGGGCCGATAACGCAGGTGGATCACCACGCTGAGCTCGGCGGCCAGCCGAACCAGCCGCCGGTGCTGGATGTACTGGAGGTAGCCGCTGCGCGGCGCCGCTACCTCGCCCCCAGGCCCGTGCAGCCCGGCTACGAGCCGCGCGGCCGCGTTGCCTGACTCCGCCGCGCCGTCGCCCGCCTGCAGCTCAATCGCCCCGGCCAGATCGCTGGCAATGCTCGCGATCACTTGCGGCAGCTGGATCTGCGTCGTGATGTGGTGCAGGAAGTAGATGAGCACCGCCAGGTCAGCGACCATGAGGGCAAGCGTCACGGTGATGCTGATATGCGGAACGAACGCCGGGCCTCCTTGCCCGATTGCCCCGAGCGCCAGGACAGCGTAGACAAAGGTCGCTACGAAGGTGCCTAGCGTCACCTGCGTGCCGCGGTCGCGGATGAAGTTCCGCAGCATCCGCGGCCCGAACTGAGTGGACGTCAGCGTCAGGGCCACGATCACGATGGAGAACACCACGCCGACGACGGTGATGATGGCCGCCGCGATCGCGGTGAGGATCTGCCGCGCCGCGTCCGGCGAGCCGCTAAGCAGCCAGCCTGGCAACCGGAAATCGCCGGCGAACGCGGCCCGGTCAAGCGCATACGTGACGGCGAACAGGCCAACGGCAGCTACTACCTCTACCGCCGGCACTAGCCACAGGTTGGTGCGCAGCGCCTCCCGGCGCCAGTCAGAGCCGCGCATTAGCCGACGGATCACCGGCAGCATCCTGCGCTGAAGCGGTCAGCCATCGGGCAGCCTCCTGGTGGGGCGCACGAAATGGCGTGCGCCAGTTGCTGCCGACCAGGCTTCCCGGCTCACCTGGCACTGATCGTAGCCGGGCCCGCCCACTACAGCTAACAATCAGCCGCCGGCCATTTGGCGACGGGGCGCCAGGCAAGCGATGCCGGCTGACGCCGCTGCCTACGCGGCGTCCCAGTCGCGCAGCACCTGGTCCAGGGTCAGCTCCCGGTGGCGCAGCGCCCGCCGCGCCGCGCCGAGCCCCAGTTCCGCGGCGGTGGCGGACGGGATGGCCACCACCGGGCAGCGAGCGTGGGCGAGGCAGTAACGGCTGACGTTGCCATGCCACACGTGGGCTAGCGCGCCCCGGCGGCCAGCGCCGACTACCAGGAGGTCGTCGGAGTCCGTAAACTCGACCAGCGCCGGGCCCGGCTCGCCGCGGATGATGACTGGCTCGATGGCCACGGCCGACGGCCCGCCCCAGGCGGTGTCGAGCGCGTCGTTGAGCCGCTGCTCGGCAGCGTCGGCCCAGATGCGGCGGAGGTGGGGGGATGGCCAGCGCCGCTCGGCGAGGTCGCCGCCCGGCGGAACCCAGGCGAGCACGGCTACCAGCGGGACATCGCTGCGGCGCGCCAGGTCGTGCGCGTAACGCAAGGCCGGAAGGTTGCCGGGCGAGCCGCTAGTTCCGACGACTAGCCGGCCGTGGCCCGGTGTCACGCTCATCATCATGTGCTCCGGTGCGCGAGAAGATTTACCGGGTTCGCCCCGACCGGGCTTCCCGGCTCACCTGCAATCGACGGTATCTCGCAACAGTCAGCCGACCCGCATGCAATCCGCAATATTTCCGCATGATCGCCGTTAGCGGCCGGCCAGCGGGCGCGCCGACCGTCGGATCCATGACGCGGACTGGTGCTTTACTGAGGACGTGGCCGTCCAAGCCGACAGGGATAGGCGGGTCGCGCTCGTGGCCGATGCCACGCGCGGGGCCGGGATGCGCTGTGGAGATCGCTGACGTAGCTCGCCGGACCCAGGGCCTGTCCGGTGTGCGCCAGAGCACACGAGACGGACTGGCTGAATGGCGTTACCACGGCAGACTGGTGCTGCGGCAGCTTGACGACGCGCACGTGGTCATCCGTGCGGATTTCGACTACCGCGACTCGATACTGCGGCAGTTCCCCGGCACCTTCAGCGTCCCGCGCCGGTTCGTCAAGCACATGATGGTGGTCGCTGACCTGGCAACCGGCGACGCCGGCGCCATCGAGGATGCCATCGACGCAGCGTGGCAGCTCCAGCGGAACGCTCAGCCTGGCTAAGGGTACAACTACGACAGCGAGGCTGGGCCAGACTAGGACACGATGAGCAGCACCAGCGATCATCTCGTCATCCGCGAGGCCAGCCTTGCCGACGCAGCCGCCCTCGCGGCACTCGTCACTCAGCTCGGCTATCCAGCTACCGCCAGCGAGATTCGCGACCGCCTGGCCTACTGGCTGCCTGACCCGATGAGTGTCATCCTGCTCGCCGAGGTTGACGGGCGCGTCATCGGCTCGCTCTCGCTCCACGCGATTCCGTATCTCGAGCGAACCGGGCGGTGGGCTCGGATCGAAAGCCTTGTCGTCGATGAGGCTGAGCGCGGTACCGGAACGGGGCGGGCTCTCATCGCCGCCGCCGAACAGGCTGCGCGGCAGTGGAACTGCTGCACCGTTGAAGTGACCAGCTCGCGTAATCGCGGCGACGCACACGCCTTCTACCAGCAGATGGGGTACAGCGATAGCTGCGATCAGTCGGGTCGATTCCTGAAGGCCCTCAGCTAACCGAGCCAGAATCGTCGACCGATCTGGAGCCGCAGCACTAGTAGGTGAAGCCCTCGGGCGCGCCTTCACCTACGCGGCCGTCCACGGCCTCACGCAGGATGTCCGCGTGGCCAGTGTGCCGCGCGTACTCCTCAATCATGTCGAGCAGCATGTTCCGGACTGTGGGCGTGCGCCCGTTCGGCCAGGTAAAGGACGCCGGGCCGTCGAGCCCCGGCTCCTTGATGACCTCGGCCACCAGTACGCGCGACCTCTCGACAGCGTCTCGCCACACTGCGTAGACGTCCTCCGGAGCATCCAGCGCCCCGGTGCGCCAATCCCAGTCGGGATCGGCATCGAAGTCCACCGCATCCCACGGAGGCCCGTAGCCCTGACCGGCAAGCTTGACCGCAAGCCAGTCTGCCTCGACCAACGCCACATGCTTGACCAGACCACCGAGCGTCATCGAGCTGGCAGCCGTGGTGGCGCGCAGGCCCGCCTCGTCCAGACCAGAGGTCTTCCAGGCGAAAGTCCGCCGGTTGCGTTCGAGAACCGCCAGCACGGACTCCTCTTCACCGGGAGCTGCCGACCCGTCCGACTGTTCAGCCATTTCGCTCATGGATGGAGCTTATCGAGCTATATGTCCGGCCACTCATGGGCCCTACCGAGCGGCTGCGCCGTCAGGTTCGCTTCTCCGTCCGCAGGTCTGCGACCTCGCCGGCCGCTTGCGCCTGGAGCATCCGCAGCTCCTGGCCGAGACGCCGGAGCGCGTCGGCCTGGTCTTTCCCAGCCTGAATCCGTGTCTCGATGAGCCTTGTGCCTAGGCCCGCGGCGGTTGGCTGCCGTGGATGTGCCGCCGACCAGCTCTCAGGACCCGAGCGGCTGCTCGTCGGAACGTCGATCAGGGGCCGTCGTCGGCTGGCTCGAGGAGCCTGCCGTTCTTCGACAGGTCCGGGTCGGTGCAAGCGGATAGGTCGAAACAGCAGGGCCGTCTCTTCCCGCTCTGCATCTTCGAGATGCTCACGTCGACCCGTCGTCTGCGCGTGTCAGGATTCTTCGTGGCGTTGACCCAGCGCACCCATTCCCAACGCGCCATCGGGGTGATCTCGTCCCACAGGTCCTGAATCTTCTGCGGGGCAGCTACCAGAGCTGTCGCAAGATCCCGGGGCACGCTCGGCTCCGGCCAATCCTTGGTCACCTCGATGTCGAGCGTCGCCGTGTCACCCGCGCTGATGCCAGCAGCGTGTCGGAGCTCTTCATCGACCCTCATCCAGTGGCCAAAATTCCCGTCTGGTTCGAGCACCGTCTGGAACGTGACGCCATTGATCGTTCCGTGGACGGCAACCTGCCCGCGCGAGGGCAGCTCCTTGCTCGCCGCTTCAGGCAACCGCGACACAGTCGATCTGCCGATCGCGGACAGCGTGACGTCGAAGCGAATAGCCGCCCCCTCAGTGCGCTTGGTCACCTCCGTCTCCTCTTCTCCCTTCCGGATACGGCACCCCGAGAGTGACACAGTCATCAAGTGCGTCACCGTTGACACTCTACAGCGAGAGCTCCCTGACGGGCCGGGCCAAGATCAACTTTGGCAAAGGGGCGATGTAGCAGGCGAGCGTCTCGGTCAGCGAGGAAGACGCCAGTATCTCCAAGAGCTTCACTTTGCTTCCTGCTGACAGTTCGCCGCGCAGATGCACGGCACACGGCCTGGCGCGCAAGCAGCATGCCCAAGGCCGCTAGCCCGCGAAGCCGTTCTGCTGGTGCCGGCAATGGCACGAACTCTGCTTGCGCACATTCGCGTCGTGGCGGCCCGCTCCCGGCCTGCGGTCATTAGTCCCTGGCTTGAGCGCGTTCGCAGTGCGAGCCCGGGACGGCCGACATTCACGACTGACTGGCTGCTCGCCCGCGAGTTGAGCTCACCAGCGTGCTTGCAAGGCATCGCCGGCCGCGAATGGTGACGTTGGACCCTAACGCCAAGCCAGGCAGCGGGTCAGATTGGGAGACGACCGGAATCGACCCGTCCTCCCATGAGGTGATTGCAGTGAAGGCACTTGTGTACCACGGCCCAGGCATGAAGGCCTGGGAAGAGGTCCCGGACCCGGTGATCCAGGACGCGACCGACGCCATCATCCGCGTCGACACCACCACCATCTGCGGGACCGACCTGCACATCCTCAAAGGCGACACGCCCGAAGTAGCCAGCGGCCGGATCCTCGGGCACGAGGCCGTGGGCACCGTCGACCAGGTCGGAGCCGGAGTTACGACGGTCAAGCCCGGCGACCGGGTGCTGGTGTCATGTATCTCCGCATGCGGCCGGTGCCAGTACTGCCGCGAGGGCCGGTCCGGCCAGTGCACCGGCGGCGGCGGCTGGATCCTCGGCTACATGATCGACGGCACCCAGGCCGAGTACGTCCGGGTCCCGTTCGCCGACACCTCCACCTACCCGCTGCCCGAAGGCGCGGGTGACGAGGAGATCCTCATGCTCGCCGACATCCTGCCCACCGGGTACGAGGTCGGCGTGCTCAACGGCAAGGTGCGCCCCGGCGACACCGTCGCCGTCGTCGGCGCCGGCCCGGTCGGCCTCGCGGCCATTACCGGCGCGCGGCTGTACACGCCGAGCCACGTCATCGCCATCGATCTGGCTGACGCCCGGCTGGAGGCAGCTATCGCCTTCGGCGCCGACCTGACCGTCAACAACAGCCGCGACGACGCCGTCGCCTACGTCAATAGCGTCACCGGCGGCCGCGGCGCCGACGTCGCGATCGAGGCCGTGGGCGTTCCCGCCAGCTTCGAGCTGTGCACTCAGCTCGTGCGCCCAGGCGGCCACGTCGCCAACATCGGCGTGCACGGCAAGCCAGCAACGCTGCACCTGGAATCCCTGTGGATCCGCGACATCACCGTCACCACCGGCCTCGTCGACGCCTACTCCACGCCTACGCTCATGCGACTTGTGGAATCACATCAGATCGACGCGGCCCGCTTCGCCACACACCACTTCAAGCTTAGCGAGATGACCGACGCCTATGACACCTTCCAGAACGCCGCGACCACAGGCGCGATCAAGGTAGTCCTGACGAGCTGACACAAGCCGGCCCCGGAAGCCCGTGCTGGCATGATCGGGACGACGGTCGCGCGCGCAGTTCGCGGGACAGGATCAGTCGGCGGAAGGCGACACCGCCGAAACCGGGCCGGGTAACCGACGGCCCGTCCGGCCTGGTGGGCAGCGAGAAGTGAATGAGATAAGTACGGAGCTGAGCAGGATGAGCGATTTCAAGACGGGCGATCGAGTGGTGGTGCTACGGCTAGATAGTGACGAAATCGAATGCCACGGTAGCTACTGGGGCGAAAGCGGTCCTATCATGTTCGTTCTGCCCGATGACGACGACCTGCCCGACCCGGTCGAGATAGGCGCAGACCGCGTCCTCCCCGAGAAAGGCCAGCGGGCTCCCTGACCGGCCGATTCACCAGCAGGCCTCGCGCGCTTGGACCCGGCGATCTGAAGGAACTCCTGACGCATGCAGATCAGAGCGTACGGTCGCTGTTGCTGTCAGCCTGTCGGTGGCTGCCTGCTCTGAACTTGCGACTGCGGCCACGACGGCCATGGCACGGGCTGGCCGCAGGCTTCATGAACTGCCAGTCACCGAGCCGCGGATCACCACCACCGGGCAAGTAGCGTGGTGCACGCACTGCTGGCCGACCGATCCCAGCAGGGCCTCCACGAACCCGCCGTGCCCGCGGCTGCCCACAACCAGCAACTCAGCTTCGGCTGATGCATCCAGCAGAACCCGCGAGGCATCCCCCTCCACCATCCTGGGACGAATCTCGACGCCCCCCGCGGGACCGGAAGCCTCTGCGACCGCGTCTGCGACCGCCCGCTGCGCCAGTTCTTCGACACTGACATCAGGGAGAATCGGTACTCGGGTGCCGTAGACGGCCGGGTAGTCCCAGGCGATCACCGCCTCCACCACCGCGCCTGTCAGCCTGGCCTGCTGGACCGCCCAGGCCAGCGCTGCCTTCGACGGGTCCGACCCGTCCACGCCGACCACGATCCTGCGTTCGATCTCAGCGGACTGAGTCGTCACCTCGTCCCTCCCAGAGGAGCAATGCTGCCGCGCGATGACAATACACGGCCGGCAACAGCGCCAGGCCGTGCGGCCAGGGACCCAGCGTCCGACCGGCTTCGCCGCGCGCCGACGTGATCAGCCTTCGGCATGGACAGGTGCCGCGTATTCCACTCGCGCTGGGCATGCCGCAGCAACACTAGCCATCGAGTGGCGCCCGGCTTATGCCCTGACATGCCCTCTTCTTGCGCGCTGTCATCCTCGGATACGACCGGAGGCCATCCTCGGATACGACCGGAGGCGCAACGCCGAGGCGGGGACCCAGCAGTCCCGCGAGCCACGACAACCCGGAGGACTGACCGACCTGGCGGGCTCATGGGGACGGGTACTTGGCGAGGATCTCCCGTAGCAGCTCGGCGAAGCGCAGCGACTCGTCATGGCTTCGCTGCCAGACATTGCGTCCGAAGATCAGCCCGGTCGCACCGGCTTCCATCGACTGCCTGGCCTTCTCGAGCATTACCTCATCACCAGCCCGTTCCCCGCCAGAAACGAGCAGCAGCGTGCGGCCCGCCGACCGGACCACCGCGTCAATCGCCTGCTGTGGCGACACGTCCCGCATGTAGTCCAGGGGCACGCCAGTCTGTTTCTCCGGGTGCGGGAAGTTGACCTTGACCACGTCGGCGCCTAGTTCGGTGGCGGTCCTGGCCGCGTAGTCGACGGCGTAGAAGGAGTCCTTGCCACCTTTGCTGTCCACGAATGAGCCCCTCGGATAGGACCACACGATCAGCGGCATGCCTAGCCGGACGGCGTCCTCGCGGACGCGCCGGAGCTGGCTGAAGTCTTGCTCCTGGGCTGGCGAGCCCACGTACAGCGTGTAGCCAACCGCGTCGGCGCCGAGCCGTACCGCGTCCTGGACCGTCGCGTTCAGCGGCGACAGCGGGTCGATCGCCGGGATGTCGGTCTTGCCGTTGAGCTTCAGGACCAGCGGTACCTCGCCCGCGTATTCCCAGTAGAACTTCTCGGCGAGGCCGATCTGGATGGCGATGCCGTTGAACCCGCCCTCCAGCGCCAGCTTGATCACGTACTTCGGATCGCTGGCGTCCTGGTTGGCGAAGAAGTCCCTGGGCCCATGCTCAAGTCCCTGGTCGTAGGGCAGGAAGATGGCGGTGCCGTTGCCGAGACCGTGCTTGCGTAGAATTCGGTGTAGGCGGGCCTTCTTACCGCTGCTGAGGCCTAGTTCCTCTAGGCCTGGCCGTACCTTCATGACTCGCTCCTAATTAACCAAGTACACGAACGCGCTCACTGGCTAGATGGCAGCGTCGTCACGCTCGCCGGTCCGAACTCGTAGCGCGCTCTCGACCGGACAGATCCAGATCTTTCCGTCGCCGATGCACCCCGTGCTGACGGCCTTGGCGATGACGGCGGTGAGCGTTTCCGCCTGTTCGTCCTGGACCAGCACATCGACGCGGACCTTTGGCAGCACGAGGGCGCTCTGATCGCCCGACGCCGTGGCCGGATGATGTCCGTACTGCTGACCGAACCCCATCACCTCGGCGACAGTCAGACCGCGGCCGCCATTCCCGGCGACGGCAGCGATCACGTCATCGAGCTTGTCCGGCTTGACGATCGCGGTAATCAGTTTCATGGTCCTTCACCTCTGGCCTGTGTCCTCGTCCAGCATTCCGGGCGGCGTGCCGCGGGGACTAGGGCCGAAGGTCCGCTCCCTCGGGCCGCGTAGTCCCTGATGGCTGATCTGTCGGCGGCAATACGAGGCTGGTGACTTTAGGCCGTACCGGTCTCGGTCCTGCGGCGCAATGCTGACGGCTGGAGCCCTCTGCGGGAGGTGGTCACCATCAGCGCGACCGTCAAGGACGTCATGACGACGTCAGTCGTAGCAGTCAGGAAGGACGCGTCCTTCAAGGAGATGGCGGCGATGCTGCGAGCCCGCAGGATCAGCGCCTTCCCCGTAGTCGACGACGCCGGCCGCGTCATCGGAGTGGTGTCTGAGGGGGACATGCTAGTCAAGGAAGCGGTTCAGGCTGATGGCTCGAGTTTGCTCGCTGCGCTGCGGCACCTGCGGGAGGATGACAAGGCCACCGGCATCACCGCCGGTGACCTGATGACCGCGCCCGCCGTCACTATCGGCCCGGACGCGCCCGTCGAAGAGGCGGCCCGGCTGATGTACGACCGGCGGGTCAAGCGCCTGCCCGTGGTGAATGTGGCCGGCCGCTGGTTGGCATCATCAGCCGGGTCGACGTGCTGGCCGTGTTCAGCCGTCCAGACGACGACATCCGGGACGAGATCGTGCATCAGGCACTTCCTGCCATCGCGCTTGCTGAACCGAAGGACCTCAAGGTCGCGGTTCACGACGGCATAGTGACCGTTGCTGGCGACCCGCGGCCTGACCCTGTGGACCGCGCCATCATCGATGCAATTCGGCATGTGCAGGGCGTCGTCGCGGTGCGTGACCGGCTCGGCGGCTCAGACCGCGGCTAGGCCCGGGATGACCAGGCCGACCGACACGCCACGTCTGACTGCGCCAGCGGATTCGGGACTAAAGGCCCAGCCACAATGACCGAATGCCCCTCCCGCTCGCCTTTAAGCCCGGACAAGCTGAGAAAGGACAGGGCCGCCATTTGATGGCCGCCCGGAAAGAAGGGTCACATGTCAGGCATCGTCGTAGGCATTGATGGATCGCACAATGCCAGCCAGGCCCTGGAGTGGGCGATGACGGAAGCCGCGATCCGTAAAGCGCCGCTGACCGTCATCACGGTCCACTCAGTCCCGGCAGGCTACTGGAGCGGCGCTCCGGTCGAGCTGCCCGGAGATCAGGACAAGGTCGCCGAGATCCGCAAGACAGCCGAGGCCGCGGTGGCCGATGCCGCTGCCAAGCTCGGCGCCGGCCAGCCAGAGTCGGTGACCGTCACGGCGGTGAGCGGATTCCCCGTGCAGGCGCTCATCGACGCGTCCAAACGCTGCGACCTGCTGGTGGTCGGCAGCCGCGGCGGCGGCGGATTCGGCGCCCTTGTGCTCGGCTCCGTCAGCAACCAGGTCGTGCACCACGCAGAGTGCCCGGTCGTGGTCGTGCCTTCCGTCAAGTAACGAAGCAGCTAGCCTCCACTAGGGACTCGGGCGGTTTGCCGCCCGAGTCCTGTGAGGTAAGGAGAACGACAATGCCCATTCGGATTGGCATCAACGGCTTCGGCCGGATCGGACGTGCATTCGTCCGCCGCAGCCTCGACAACGACGACCTCGACGTGGTCGCCATTAACGACATCACGGACGCGCGTACGCTCGCGCATCTGCTGGCCTTCGACTCCACCTATGGCAGGTTCGCGGCCGATGTCGCGAACACCGACAGTTCGATCATCGTCAACGGCAAGTCCATCGCTGCCCTCGGCGTCCGCGAGCCGGCGGCCATCGGCTGGGGCGACCTCGGCGTCGACGTCGTGATTGAGTCCACCGGGAAGTTCCGCAGCCGCGACGACGCGGCGCTGCACCTGAAGGGCGGCGCGCGCAAGGTCTTGATCTCGGCTCCGGGCAAGGGCGCAGACCTCACGGTTGTTATCGGGGTCAACGACGCAGACTACGATCCGGAGCGGCACGACGTGATCTCGTGCGCCTCGTGCACGACTAACTGCGTCGCGCCAATGGCCAAGGTGCTGGACGATGCCTTCGGCCTCACGCAGGGCCTGATGACAACAGTGCACGCCTACACCGGCGACCAGATGCTCCTCGACGGTCCGCACAAGGACCTGCGGCGCGCCCGCAGCGCCGCCATCAACATCGTGCCGACCTCGACCGGCGCCGCACGCACCACCGGGCTCGTCATCCCCGCGCTGGCTGGCCGCCTCGACGGCGTCGCGGTCCGAGTTCCCGTCGAGGACGGCTCCCTGACCGACCTGACCGCCCTGGTCGATCGGCAGACCACGGCCGAGCAGGTCAACGACGCGTTCCGGGCAGCAGCTGATGGGCCACTGGCCGGGATCCTTGAGTACAGCACGGACCCGCTTGTCTCCCGGGACATCATCGGCACGGAGGCTTCATGCGTGTTCGACTCCGGCCTCACCCAGGCAGCCGGGAACCTGGTCAAGGTGTTCGGCTGGTACGACAACGAGTGGGGCTACACGTGCCGCCTCGTCGACCTCGCGGCGATCGTGGGTGCGGCTCTCTAGCTGGACAGCTCAACAAGTACCGATGGCCGCCAGGATGTCGTCCTGGCGGCCATCGGCTGCCGCGCGCTGCCTGCCTCACAGCTTGTGCATCTCGCGGAATCGGCGGATGTCATCCCTGCCTGCCAGCAGCGCGGCGCACGCCACCGCGACGCCCAGCACCACGACGACTCGCTTCATGACGACTGCCTCCATCCTTCCTGGTTAGCCCTCTCGTTGTCGTGCCATCGTGCGCTCTGGCCGATGCGCGGAGATAGGGCCGAAAGTCGAGCGGGCAGGGACTTTGGGCACTTCGGACCGGCGGCTCCGCGGGTAGATGGGTCCGAGGGAGAGCAGCAGTTGTACGGCAGTTCGGCGAGCCGCTCGTTATCGAGGACAGACCCATACCCGAACCAGGACCGGGCCAGATCACCGTGCAGATGCAGGCCTCCGGCCTGTGCCACACGGATATCCACGCCGCGCACGGCGACTGGCCAGTGAAGCCCACCCCGCCATTCGTGCCCGGCCATGAAGGCGTCGGCGCCGTCCACGCAGTAGGCCTGGGTGTCACCGGCTTCAGCGTCGGCGACACAGTTGCCTATCCCTGGCTCGGCTACGCATGCGGCAAGTGCAAGCACTGCCTCACCGGCTGGGAGACGCTCTGCCTCCGCCAGCAGAACACCGGCTACTCGATCGACGGCTGCTACGCCGAGTACATCTCCGGCATCGGCGGCCTCGGCCACCTGGCACTGCAGTACGCGAAGATCTTCGGCGGCACCGTCGCCGCCATCGACGTCACTGACGAGAAGCTGCAGCTCGCCAAGGACCTCGGCGCCGACTTCGTCATCGACGCCCGCACCGGAGGATCCGGCGGCTGTCCTGCAGGCGCACGGCGGCGCCGACGTCGCCATCGGGCTCGCCGTCGACGACAAGTCCTTCGCTACCGCCTATGCCGGCCTCCGGCGCGGCGGCAGGCTCGTGCTCGTCGCGCTGCCAGCAGCGGGGATGCTCAGCATCCCGGTCTTCGACACCGTGCTGAACGGAACTTCGGTCATCGGCTCGATCGTCGGCACCCGCGCCGACCTGGCGGACGTGTTCGCGCTGCACGCGCTGGGCCGGACCAAGGTAATCTACGAGATCCGCGGCCTCGGCTCAGTCAACGAGTCGATCGACGACGTCCTGCACGGCAAGGCCAAGGCCCGCATCGTCCTGCAGCCCTAGTCACCGCCATGGCGACGTCCCGGGTCACGACTGGGCTTTCAGCATCAGGGTGCGACGATGGAAGCCGATCTTGGACAGGACTATCGGCCCTAGTCGGATGAGCACACGCCCGATTGGATGGCTATCAGATCCCCGCGTTGCCACCGTCTGATGACAACGCGGCTGGGCGACAACGGAAGCGAGGCAGTTCCATGGGCACAGAGGACGACTCAGGACCCCGGATCGTTGTCGGCGTCGACGGCTCGGCTGAGTCGGTCGAAGCGCTGCGCTGGGCAGCTGGGTACGCCGCAGCGACCGGAGGAACCATCAGCGCGGTGCTGTCGTGGCACTATCCGTATGCGGCCGGGATTGTCCAGCCCGGCTCCGCGCCCAAGCTGCTCAGTGACGACGTTCGCGCCACCATGCAGGACGTCCTGGACAAGGCGGTGACTGACGTGTACGGCACGGCCACGCCGCCGAAGCTGCACGCGCGCGTAGCCGACGGCCACCCGGCGGTAGTGCTGGCCGCTGCGTCCCGGACTGCCGATCTGCTCGTTGTGGGGAACCGTGGTCACGGCGCGTTCACCGGCATGATGACTGGGTCTGTCAGCATGCACTGCGTGAACAACGCGCACTGCCCGGTCGTCGTGGTCCGCGGTGCCGAATGACGGCCGTGACCGAGCCGGCGCCGCTGTCGCTGGCCGATGTCCGCGTGCTGGACAGGTACTGGCGGGCGGTTAACTATCTGGCGGTCGGCCAGATTTACCTGATGGATAATCCGCTGCTAGCCGGTCCGCTGCTGCCGGAGCAGGTCAAGCCGCGGCTGCTGGGCCACTGGGGTACGACGCCGGGCCTGAATTTCATCTGGGCGCACCTGAGCCGTGCGATCAAGGTCCACGGCGTGCCGATGATGATCGTGGTCGGGCCGGGGCATGGCGGCCCGGCGGCGCTGGCTAACACCTGGCTGGAGGGCAGCTATACCGACGTCTATCCCGGCGTGCAGCGCGACGCGGCCGGGATGTGGCAGCTGTTCCGCCAGTTCTCCTTCCCCGGCGGGGTGCCGAGCCACGTTTCGCCGGAGACGCCGGGATCGATTCACGAGGGCGGCGAGCTTGGCTACTCGCTGTCGCACGCGCACGGCGCGGCGTTCGACAACCCGGACCTGATCGTGGCGTGCGTGGTCGGCGACGGGGAGGCCGAGACCGGCCCGCTGGCCGCCAGCTGGCACTCGCACCGGTTCATCAACCCGGGCAGCGACGGTGCCGTCCTGCCGGTCCTGCACCTCAACGGCTGGAAGATCGCTAATCCGGCGGTGCTGGCCCGGCTGCCCGGCGGCGAGCTCGACGCGCTGCTCCGCGGGTACGGCTACGAGCCCGCCTATGTCACCAGCGATGGCAGCCACGTTCCCCATCTTGAGATGGCAGCGACGCTCGACGCGGCGATTGCCAGGATCCGCAGCATCCAGGACCAGGCCAGGACCGGCGCTCACCGGCCGGGTCAGCTGGAACCCGGCGAGCCGCACGGCCAGCGCTGGCCGATGATCGTGCTGCGGACGCCGAAGGGCTGGACCGGCCCTGACGAGGTCGACGGGCTGCCGGTGGAAGGCACGTGGCGCGCGCACCAGGTGCCGCTGGCGGAGGTACGCACCAATCCGGCGCATCTGCGGCAGCTTGAGGACTGGATGCGGTCCTACCGGCCCGAGGAGCTGTTCGGCGCGGACGGCAGGCCGGCCGACGACCTCGTCACGCTCGTGCCGCCCGGTGCGCTCCGCCTCGGCTCGACACCGCACGCCAACGGCGGTGTCCTGCTGCGGGACCTGGACATGCCCGGATTCCGCGACTACGCGGTGCCAGTCACAGCGCCTGGCGGCAGCGTATCCGAGCCGACCCGGGTCCTCGGCGTCATGCTGCGCGACGTCCTGGAGCGCAACGCCGGGCAGCGCAACTTCCGCGTCTTCGGCCCGGACGAGACCGAGTCCAACCGGCTGGGCGCCGTGCTCGAGGTGACCGGCAAGACGTGGGAAGAGGCGACCCTGCCGGTAGACGTGAACCTCGCGCCCGACGGCCGGGTCATGGAGATCCTGTCTGAGCACACCTGCCAGGGCTGGCTGGAGGGGTACCTGCTGACCGGCAGGCACGGCCTGTTTTCCTGTTACGAGGCGTTCATCCACATCGTCGACTCGATGTTCAACCAGCACGCCAAGTGGCTGAAGGTCGCCCGGCACCTGCCCTGGCGGCGGCCGGTCGCCTCCCTGAACATCCTGCTGACCTCCCACGTCTGGCGGCAGGACCACAACGGCTTCAGTCACCAGGATCCCGGCTTCATCGACCACGTGGTGAATAAGAAAGCCGAGGTCATCCGCGTCTACCTGCCGCCGGACACCAACACGCTGCTGTCGGTCGCCGACCACTGCCTGCGCAGCCGCGACTACGTCAACGTCATCGTCGCGGGCAAGCAGCCGAACCCCGACTGGCTCGACATGGATGCCGCCGTGCTGCACTGCACCCGCGGCGCGGGCATCTGGGACTGGGCGAGCAGCGACCGCGACGGGACCGAACCGGACGTGGTGCTCGGCTGCGCCGGTGACGTGCCCACCCTGGAGATCCTGGCCGCGACCGACATCCTCCGCCGCGAGCTGCCCGACCTGCACGTCCGCGTCGTCAACGTCGTGGACCTGATGCGGCTGCAGCCGGAGTCTGAGCACCCGCACGGGATGAGCGATGCCGAGTTCAACGGCCTGTTCCCGCCGAACCGGCCAGTGATCTTCGCCTACCACGGCTACCCGTGGCTGATTCACCGGCTGACCTACCGCCGCGCCGCGCACGGCGAGTTCCACGTCCGCGGCTATAAGGAAGAGGGCACCACCACCACGCCGTTCGACATGCTCGTGATGAACGACATGGACAGGTACCACCTCGTCACCGACGTCATCGACCGGGTCCCCGGCCTCGCCGAGCGGGCCGGCCAGCTGCGCCAGCGGATGGCCGACACCCTCGTCCGGCACCACTCCTGGATCCGGGAGCACGGCGAGGACCTGCCCGAGGTGCGCAACTGGACCTGGTCTGCATCGCCGTCATGACCCGCGTCCTGGTCGTCAACGCCGGGTCGAGCAGCCTCAAGGTACGCGTCCTCGACGGCGGTGACACCGTCGCGGCCGCGCTCGACCTGGACCGGTGGGACGGCAGCCCGGATCACCGCGAGCTCGCCGCCTTCCTCACCACCGCCGGCGCCGGCGCCGCCGTGGCCGGGCACCGCGTCGTCCACGGCGGCACCAGGTTCAGCCACCCGGTGCTCATCGACGACGACGTCACCGACGCCATCAGCCAGCTGACCAGCCTCGCGCCGCTGCACCAGCCCCGCGCCCTCGCCGGCATCGCGGCGACGCGCCGGGCACTGCCGCACACCCCCGCCGTCGCCTGCTTCGACACCGCCTTCCACGCCGGGATGCCGGCCGCCGCCGCCCGGTACGCCCTCCCGGCTTCGTGGACGCAGCGATACGGGCTGCGCCGGTACGGCTTCCACGGCCTGTCCCACGGGTACGCCGCCCGGCGAGCCGCCCAGCTGCTCCACCGCGACCCCGCCGGGCTGCGGCTGGTCACCTGCCACCTCGGCGCCGGCGCGTCGCTAGCCGCCGTGCACGCCGGCCGCAGCACCGACACCACCATGGGCTTCACCCCGCTCGAAGGACTGGTCATGGCCACCCGCAGCGGCAGCGTCGACCCCGGCCTCATCATCTGGCTCCTGCAGCACGGCCAGCTCAGCCTCGACCAGGTCGCAGCCGGCCTGGAACAGTCAGCCGGGCTCGCCGGCCTGTCCGGCCAGGCCGGCGGTGACATCCGCGACATCCAGCAGGCCGCCCGGTCCGGCGACCCGGCAGCCACGCTCGCCCTCGACGTATACCTGCACCGGCTGCGCCGCGAGACAGCAGCCATGACCGCCGCCATGAACGGCCTCGACGCCATCGTCTTCACCGGCGGCATCGGCGAGCACAACCCCGCCATCCGCGCCGCCGCCGCGGCCGGGCTCGGCTTCCTCGGCATCAGCATTGACCCCGACCGCAACCACGCCACCGCCGACGCCGTCATCAGCAGCCCAGGCTCCCCGGTATCGAGCCTCGTCGTCACCGCCAGGGAAGACATCGAGATCGCCCGGCAGGCCCGCGACGTGCTGCTGCGGGCCCGCAGCCAAGCCGCCGAAGGGACCCACGTCATCGAGGAGAACTGACTTTCGGCCCTTATCCCGGCGTCAGCCTGCGGGTTAAGTGGGAACTAAGGAAGAGGAGGGCCGATTGATGAGCACCGCAACCGACGATGGCGTTACTCCGACGAACGCTCCAGCGATTCCCTCGGACTGGGCCGGGTCGCCGTTGTCGACGATCCACTACCGCGGCACCCAGGCGCAGCCGATCCCCATCGAGCAGTATCCCGACGGGAGCTGCTATGCGATCCGGCTGGAGATTCCGGGTATTGACCCGGCACGCGACCTGACCGTCACCGTTGAGGCCGGCACCCTGAGCGTGCTGGCTGAGCGTCCGCACAGCGCTCCGGAAGGCTGCGAGAGCGAGTTCCGCTATGGGAGCTTCGCCCGCCATGTGGCCTTGCCGCGGGGCGCGAACGTTCAGGATGTCGCGGCGTCCTGCCGGAACGGAATCCTGACCGTCCGCATCGGCATGCAGCCCCAAGCAGACACCGGCGCGCGCGCGATCGACGTCGCGATCGAGCCATGACGGTCGTGAATTGTCAGAGCCGTCGCCAGGACAGGAGGTCATCATGAGCGTTGCGACGAAGCCGACAATCGTCGTCGGCGTCAACGGTTCATCCGCATCGGCTCGAGCCCTGCGCTGGGCAGCCGGCGAGGCAGACCGCATGGATGCACAGCTCAAGATCGTTCTCATCTGGAACGTCGAGCCGCGCGCGTACTACGCGCCTTCCATCAGCCCAGGCGACCACGACCGCCGGCAGGAGCACGCCGCCGCCATGCTCGAAGCCACAATGCGGGCTGTTCTCGGCTCGATGCCTGGCACGGTAATCACAATGGTCACCCAGGGCATGCCGGAGCGAGCGCTCGTGGAGCAGTCCGCCGGCGCCAATCTGCTCGTCCTCGGGTCGGCATCCGGAGTCGTGAGCGGACGCGCGATCGGCCCGGTCATCCGGGAGTGCCTGAGGCATGCGCACTGCCCGGTGGTGGTCGTCGGCCCGGAAGGCGCGAGCGAGGCCACCCGGATATCGGCGACGTCTCAGCACCAGGGAGATCTGCAGCTAGCCACCGCAGCACCGGCGGCCAGCGGAAATCACGGGAGGCCACGATGACTCGCGACGAGATGCACCTCGATGCCATGCTGCGCCACCTGGGCGCCGCCTACTACGACTCGCTGCACGGACGCGCGGCGAAGACCGACGTCACCAGGGCCGTCGACCTGGTCGCCCATCAGATCGGGGAGAAGCCAGGAACCCACGTCCCCCCTGCCCGCCCGCAGCACGGCCAGGCACACCACCAGGTCCCGCGCCACCACGGGCGGCTGCACAGCCGCATCAAGGACGTCATGACGACCCACGTCGTCACCGTGGACCGGGTCACGCCGTTCAAGGAAATCGCGGAACTGCTCGTTGAGCACAAGATCAGCGGAGTACCGGTGCTGGGGCTTGGCCGGAAAGTCGTCGGGGTTGTGACCGAGGGCGACCTCATCGGCGCCCGTGACACCAGAGCAGGCAAGCGCCGGGACTGGACCGGCATGCACCGCTACGACACCGACTACGCCCGGTACCTCCGGCTGACCGCCGAGCAGCTCATGACCGCACCCGCCGTGACGACGCACCCGGATGCCAGCATTGCCGCCGGGGCGCGTCTGATGGGCAGCCACCACGTCAAGCGGCTCCCCGTCGTCGGCCCTGAGGGCGCGCTGGTCGGCATCGTCAGCCGCCGAGATCTGCTCAATGTGTTCTGCGTCCCGGACGCCGAGATCACCCGGCAGGTGCGGGAACTGCTCGCCGAGGTCCTCCCGGCCAACTCCGGCTCGATCAAGGCAGCAGTGCACGGCGGCATCGTGACAGTCACCGGGACCACCGACGCTGCCGCGCCGCGTGACTCCGTCGCCGAGGCCATCAACCTCGCCTGGAACCTCGACGGCGTCGTGGACATCATCAACCACGTCACAAGCAGCGAGCTGGTCTCAGCCGGCTCCGCCGGACACAAGCACTGCGCGATGCCCAGCCCGCGGCCAGCTGGGCGGCCGGCCATATGTGATACGGGCGCCCGCCTTCGCAGTGATCGGCGGGCCGCGGACTACGCCGGACATTTCGGTATCGATAAGCGCCAGAGCACGCACGGTCCGCGCGAGCAGCTGGCGCAGCAGATCGTCGTCGCTCAGGCTAGGCAGGAGCCGAAAGATGATCGAGCGGTCCCGCCGCGCGGGCCCGCTACCGAAGCGACGACCAGCGCGGCTCGATGGCCTCCCATGCCTCAGTCCAGCCGGCCATCCGGCGCCGGTTAGCCACTACCCGGACGACGCAGCCCGTAATCGACAACAGCATGGCCAGCCCCACGGACACGGCGATCGCAGCCATGGCTTCCTGATCGGCGAGGCCGGCCGCAGTCAGCTTCGGCGGACTAAGCTGGCCGGTCTGCGTCACCCACTCCATGACGTGCTGACCAGCCCGAGCGTTGAGCTCGACGGCGACAAGCCCGTTTCGGCGGACGCCATCAGGCGCCGTCCACCTGGCCGTTACCCAGGCGGTGTCCCACTCCCCGTCGAGGCCGACCAGCCCCTCGCGCGCGGCCTGGGTGAGGACGGCCGGCACCTGCGTCCAGCCGGCCTCGGACTGCATCTGCCGGGCGCCGGCGGCACGGACGTAACCGACGGCGGAAACGGCGAGCAGCGGCGCGGCGACCAGGAACCCGATGACCAGGCAGACGACGACCGCGGACTCCAGCTTATCCACGTGGCGGCGCAGCGGGCTGGCATCGCCAACCGCGATCCGGTGCAGTCGAAGCCATCGCTGCTGCTTCATCGCAGGTACCTCCGGGTCCAGGCTGTCGTCCCAACCATCCGCGACCAGCCGCATCCCGCACAGGGCCGATGAGCCTGTATGACGGCAGACTAAAGGCCTGCGCCTGGGTTTCGTTAGTCCTGACTTCAGGTTGCGGGCCGCCGGGGTGTCGCCGCCGCCGTATTCGCCCGGCCGAACTGGAGGAGCATCTGCGCGTGGCCCGGCAGCCCCAGCAGGTCCCTGACCTGCTCGCGATGCCGTGGCGACTCGAGCGGCTGGGATTGCAGGCTGGCGAACACCCACCGGGTCGCCGCCCGCAGCAGCAGGCGGTTCAGTGCCTGCCCGGCGCGGAGCCAGTCATCGGCGGTGTCTGCCGCGGTGGCGAGGACCGCCGTGACGACAGGCGGCTCGCCGCTGCCCTCCCTGGGCGTCGGCGGCGTTGTATCTGCCTGCCCGAAGTCGCGCTGCCGGAACCGCGGTGGAGCTGTCTCGCCGACCACGCCGACGGCGCGGGCGGGCACGCCGTCCTTGGCGGCGCTCCCCGCGGGCCGCAGCCAGCGGCGGGTCTCGGCGCTGATCTCGGCGCTGGCATCCTGCTCGGCGCCCGCCAGGTCCACTAGCGCAGCCAGGTCGCTCACCAGTTCGGGCTGCTCGATGAACCGGAGCTCGCTGCCTTCGGCCGCCGCGTCGACCGCGAGCGCAGCCAGCAGGCGGGGCGACACCTCGCCCGGCGTAAAGGGTCCCCGATGGGTGTGCCGATGCGGAACGGCTGCAAGCAATTCGGCCTCGACCGCGTTGACAGCGGCGTGCCCGTCCGGCCAGACACGCGCCACTAGCCACGGCTGCTGCGGGTCCGGCCACAGCTCCACCGCGGGCAGGCAGGCGAGGTGGCGGAAGCCGAGCCGCAGCCCGAACAACGCGGCGCCGCAGCTGATCGTCAGCTCGCGGCCCACCGGATCGATCTGCGTCAGGATCCGGTCCGGATCGCCGCGTAGCTCGACGACCTCGCCGTCGATCCGGAATCTCCACGGCTGGGTGTTATGCACGGATGGCGCCCGCGCAGCGGTCGCCACGACGGTGGCGAGAGAAGCAGCCGTGAGGCCCGAGCCCGGTAGTGACTCCGGCGAGCCCTGGGTCGTTCCAGTCGCGGCGGCCGCCCGCCGGATGGTCCGGCCGAGCAGGAGGCCGCCCTGGTCGGTCACGGCAGACTGGCGCGGACGCGGCACCGAGCCTCCGCCAGTGGGCTGCGAAATCTCGATCATCATCATCATCACCCCGTTCCAGGGTCTGGGACCGCGCGGCGCGCGGCGCAGGGCCGAACGGCCCGACCTGGCCGGAGCCGGGTGCCGCATTCGCGTCAGCGGCTAAGCGCCGAGCAAGTGCCGCTCGTCTCCGCAACAATGAGCCGGTCGCGGACCGCGACGACGCCCTCGGCGTGGCGCACGCGCCCCAGCAGCGCCAGCGCGGTGTCCAGCCGTGCCAGCGGACCCGCCAGGGTGACGACACCAGACGAGACCGTCGCCTCAAACTCGGCCGGGTCCAGCCCGAACTCCCCTGCGATGATTTCCCTGAGAACTTCATCCCCGATGTCGCCATCGGGTCGCTCGTACACGCTCAGTAGGTCTGTCCGGCTCACGATGCCGATCAGCATCCCGTCCGGGCCTACGACGGGTAGGCGCCGGACACGACGGTCCTGCATGACCCGGGCCGCGACCGCCACCGGCGCATCCGGCTGGATCGAGACGGCCGGTGAGGTCATCAGCTGACCCGCGGTGATGGCGTTGACCTTGGATTCCTCACCGAGCTTCCAGCGCAGCCTGATCATCCCGGACGGCAGGTCCGGATCGGCCACCTTATACAGCAGGTCGGCCTCGGACACGACGCCGACGACCTGGCCTGCGTCGTTGATAACCGGGCACGCGCTGACCCCGTACTGGCGGAGCACAGAACAGATCTCCTTATAGTCTGCAGACCTCTTCACCGCGATGACCCGGGTGGTCATCACATCGCCGACGGTGGCATTCATGGCAACTCTCCTCCCCCGTGACCGCGCTGAGCAGGCCGCTAGCGCTTCTCCCCGGATCCGCGCACGATGACAACTGGGCATCGGGCGTGGTGCACGCAGTGCTGGCTCACCGAGCCGAGCAGCGCCTCGGTGAAGCCGCCATGTCCGCGACTGCCGACCACCAGCAAGTCAGCGCCTTGCGCGGCGTCGATCAGGACCTGCGCGGCATTACCCTCGCGGACAGTCGAGCTGACCTTGACCGGGCCCGTCGGGTCGGCAGTCTCGCTGATCGCTGCGCTGACCATCTGCGCCGCCGCGCCCGCGAAGTCGACGTCCATCTGCGAACCGATCGGCGCGAACGGCGCCCCTGCAAACGCGATCGGATAGTGCCAGGCGATGACCGCCTCGACAGTTGCCCCGGTCAGCTCCGCCTGCCGGACCGCCCAGGCCAGAGCAGCCCTGGCCTGCTCCGAGCCGTCCACGCCCACGACGATCCGATGTCCGGGCTGGTCTTGTCGCTCGCTCATTCTCGACTCCTCACTCAGTGTTCTACCCACAGGCTCGCGCACAGTGGCAGGCGGGTAGCAGGGGCATCTAGCCCGGGGAACGGGGACGTTGGTCCCCGTCCGCCTCGCGCGCGGCGGCTATCTGAGCTGGCGCAGGAACGGGTCTCGCGGCGCGGCCGGGGCGACCCGGATCCGGACGTCCACGATGTGCGCGCCGTCGGGCGTGGCGATCACTGGGTTGAGGTCGAGCTCGGCGACCTCTGGCAGGTCGTCGGCCAGCCGGGACACCCGCAGCAGCAGATCTGCCAGCGCGGCCGTGTCGACGGCCGGGGAGCCGCGGTGGCCGAACAGCAGCGGGGCCGCGCGGACGCCGGCGATCAGGTCCGCGGCGTCGGTGTCGGTCAGCGGCGCTAGCCGGGCGGCGTGGTCGCCGAGGACCTCGGTGGCGACGCCGCCGAGCCCGAACACGACGAGCGGCCCGAACACCGGCTCCTGCACGACGCCGGCGATGGTTTCCACCCCGCCGGCGAGCATCGGCTGGACCAGTACGCGGCGCAAGCGGGGCCCGAACGCGGCGTCCAGCTCCGCATAGGCGCCGGCGATCTCCGCTTCGGTGCGCAGGTCCAGCCTGACCGCGCCGGCGTCGGTCTTGTGGACCAGCCCCGGTGATTCGGCCTTGAGGACGACGTGGCCGCCGAGGTCGGCAGCAGCCTTGAGTACCTCATCCAGGCTCGTACCGGTCCTGGTGGTCACCATGGGGAGCTGGTAGCTGGCGAGCAGCGCCGCCGCATCGGCCTGGGCCAGCCAGCCGCCGTCCGGGCTGGCCGTGAGGAACGCCGCGATCAGCGCGCGCGCACTGGTCACGTCGATACCGGTGAGCTCCGGCACCTGCCCTTGCTGGGCGTCGCGCCATTCCCGGTACCGGACCGCATGCCCAAGAGCCCTGGCCGCGCTCTCCGGATAGCTGTAGACGGGAACCCGCGGCGCGGGACTCTCGACCGGTGCTGCGCCCGAAGCCGCGCCGCCGGCCACCGGCGCCAGGCTGACAGCCGCGGCCTGGTCCAGCAGCGCCGCGGCGAGCGGCTTGCCCAGCCGCGCCGACAAGATCGCGGCGCTGAGATCAGCGACGGCGGTCGGCACGCCGATCGCCAGCACCGCGTCGACCCCGTCGTCGGCCGCCGCCACCTCCAGGCAGGCGCGGAACGCCCCGACGCTCACGCTCGCCGACGCGTCGACCGGGCCGGCGACCGCAGCCCCGGCCGGCAGCAGCCGGGTCAGGCGCCGCTGCGTCGCCGGGGCCAGCGCGGCGACCGTCAGGCCGGCGTCGCCGCACGCGTCGGCCGCCAGCACCCCCGCCCCGCCGGCGTTAGAGACGATGGCCACCCGGCGGCCCGCCGGCAGCGGCTGGCACGACAGGAACGCAACGGCCTCGATCAGCTCCCCCAGGCTCCGCGCCGCGATGATGCCGGCCTGGCCGAACAGCGCCTCCTGCGTCACCAGCGACGTCGCCGACGCAGCCGTATGCGACGCCGCGGCGCGCTGCCCGGCCGCGGACCGGCCGCCGATGACCGTCAGCACCGGCAGCCTGCGCCCCACCCGCCGCGCCGTCCGGGCGAACCCGCGCGGATTGCCGAACGACTCGACATACAGCACCGCGAGCCTGGTCTGCCCGTCCTGCTCCCACCAGGTCAGCAGGTCATTGCTGGACACGTCCCACTTGTCGCCCACCGACGCGAACGATGACACCCCGATGCCCAGCCGGCGCAGGTGCTCCAGCAGCGCGATCCCCACCCCGCCGGACTGCATCACCACGCCCGCGATGCCCGGCGCCGGCGGGCCCGCCGCGAACGTGGCGTTGAGATGCGCAGCGGTGGATGCGACGCCGAAGCAATTCGGGCCGACCAGGCGCATCCCGTACCGGCGGCAGATCGCCAGCAGGTCAGCGCCGCCGCCGCCAAGGCTCGCGGTGATCACGATCAGCGCGCGCACCCCCCGGCGGCCGCAGTCCGCCGCCACCCCCGGCACCGCGGCCGGCGGCACCGCGATCACCGCGACATCGACGCCAGCCGGCAGGTCAGCCGCCGACGCAAGGCACGTCAGGCCCTCCATCGAGCGGGCCAGCGGGTTCACCGCATACACCGGCCCGGCGAACCCGCCAGTGACAATGTTACGCAGAATCTCCCGGCCCACCGAGCCCCGGCGGCGGCCCGCGCCGACCACCGCCACCGACCCGGGCAGCAGCAGGTGACGAAGGCTCGCCACCTCCGCGCGGCTGGCCCGGCCCGCCACCACATCCAGGTAATGATCAAGCTGACCGCCATCATGCCCGGGCAGCGGCATCACCAGCTCGATCACCCCGTCAGCGAACTGCCGCTCCACCGGCAGGCCCGCATCGGCGAACACCCGCTGCATCGCCACGTTATCCGGCAGCGTCTCCGCCGCGAACGCCGTCAGCCGGCGCTGCCTGGCCAGCGACACCAGATGCTCAAGCAGCAACGTCGCGACCCCGCGCCCGTGCATCTCATCCGACACCGCAAAAGCGATCTCCGCGACACCCGGCCGATTGGTCGGCTCATAGCTCGCCACCCCGACCAGCCGGCCATCCAGCCGGGCCAGCAACGCCACATGCTCAGCGTCCTCGGGCCGGCACAACCGCCGCGCCTCCCGCTCCGGCGCCAGCGGACTGAAACTGAAAAACCGGAAATAGGCGTTACCCGGCGACAAATCCTCATGCATCTGCCGGACGTCCGCCGCATCCGCCGGCGTCGCATGCCGTATCTCGACCGTGCTGCCGTCGGCGAGCAAGGCGTAACTAGGCCGGGAGGTCACAGCAGCTCTGCCGGCTTGTGGGCACTTCTGGTCATTTCCATGATGTGACCGCCTCCCGCGGATCTCGTCCCCGCCAGGATGACAGCAAGCTGTGAGTGACGCAGCGGGCGAAAGTGCTGCCAGGACGGGACCTTTGGCCCGCGCATGCTTGACGCCGGAGTCGTCGACGGCGCCATCGGTGCCCGCTGCACCGCGTGTCCCCTGATCAGGACCTTGGCCCCTAGCGACGCATCAGCTCGGGAGCAAGTGTCGGTCTATGACGACCGACGAGCGCATTGCACATCTAGAAGCCCAGATCGACGACCTACGAGCCAAGCTGGCGAAGCTACATCAGCAGATGTCCAAGGCTCAGATCGACCAGTGGCAGGGGCGCATCGAGGATCTGGAAGTTCAGCTGCACCTAGGCGCAATGGAGACCTCTGACAAGGTGACAGCGCTTATGGGCCACCTACGCTCGAGGTGGGCTGACGCCCGCCAGCAACTCGAGGACAGAGCCTCGACGGCATCAAGCCTTGCCGACACGGTGCGCACCGGTCTGGAGAACGCCTTCGCGGAGGTCCGCAAAGCGCTGCTCGAAACCAAGAACAGGCTGAGCTGATCCTTACACACATCGGCAAGGTCCTGAAGGATGAGCTGCGCCCGCATTGAGGGTCAGCACGGCGCCGCTAGGCTCAGCGCCCAGAACTTGGAGCCTTGGTATATGCCAGCGGCTTAGCCGCTTTCGACCCCTTACTATCCTTGGCGGTCTTACCAGCCCTCGAAGGTCCATGTTTGCTCGCGGGCTGCGGCCCGCTATGGGTCGGCACGACCGCCAGGAGTTCGGCAATACCGTCTTCTATGCCGGTGGCAAGAACATCCAGGTCGGGTGTGGTGGCGTAGTCGCCGGTGACCCCGAAGGTGACCTGTCCGCTGTAGGTAAAGATGGCAACGCCGGTGCGCAGCGTCGTCGCGATGGGCACGTAGGGGATGATCTCGACCAGTCGGCGGCCGAGTGCGTAGAGCGGCTCCTGCGGTCCGGGGACATTCGTGGTGACTGTGACGATCTCGCGCTGCGGCACGCTGAAGGCGAGCCGGACGAACGCCGATGCCAGGGCAAACGGCGTGTACTGGCGCAAGGAGACAAATGCCTCGCCGGCCTCGGACTCGCTGCTCGACTTCAGCGCCGCCATCTGGGCGGTCATCGCCGCAAGGCGCTCCACCGGGTCAGCGATCTCGACTGGGAGGTTGACCACGACGGCCGACACGCGGTTCTCGTAGATGTTCTCCTCGCCCGCGTTCCGGACCGAGACGGGGACGAGCGATGGGACCATGGCTGCCGTCGGCTCTTCCCCCCTGGTCAGGAGGAGGGTACGGAACCCGCTCGTGATCACGGCCAGGAACACGTCGTTCACTGTGCCGCCTAGCTCGTTCTTGATCGCCTTGACGTCGGGGAGCGATGCCCTGGCCCAGGTATACCGGCGCTGCCGGGCGATTGGCCCGCTCAGGGACGAATCGGCCGCAGGCGGCAGGGCCCTGGCGTACCGCGCCATGCCACGCAACGTGCTCGCTGCCTGCCTGGCGGCGAGCTCAGGATTCGCTAGCGCCCGCTGGATGGCGCCGCCCTGGCGCAGCGGCAGCGCCGCCGCGCGCAGTGCGGCCCGCGCGGCCAGCTCAAATCCGGATGGCTCCGGTGGCGCGGGCCGTTCGCTGGCATATAGCAGCGGCGGCGGCTCGGGCGAAGTATCGAATATAACCCGGTACAAGTCGGTGCCCGACACCCCGTCGACCATGGCATGGTGCACCTTGGAGATCAGCGCCCAGCGGCCCTGATCCAGTCCCTCGACTAGCCAGTACTCCCACAGCGGATAATCGCGATCCAGCCGCTGGGTCATAACGCGCGCCATCAGGCGACGCAACTGCGCATCCCCGCCGGGGGCCGGCAGCGCGGTCTGGCGGACGTGGTACCGGAGGTCAAAGTTGGGGTCATCAACCCAGACCGGCGGACCTAGACCGAGCGGCACCTTGCGCAGCTTCCTGCGGTAGAGCGGCACGAGCGGCAGACGCCGTCCGATCGAAGCGAGAAACTCTTCATACAAGGGCGCCGGGCCCTCGAAGATGGCGATGGAGGCAATCGCGAACGAGGCGTTCCGGTCCTGGTCCTCGGCGTCGATGAAGGATGCATCTAGCGAGTTCAGCTGTTTCATGTCCAGGCCCCAGACTGCGCCATCCTTGATATGCAACCGGTGTCGCACGTCGAGTGGTGCACCCTCACGGTAACCAGCCAGGGTCTGCGCAGGCATGGCCGATGGTCCCGCGCAAGAGGACGTTCGGCTTGGCCAGCCAGGCCTAGTCCGATCGGGGTACCACCACCACCGGGCAGCTGGCGTGCCTGGTGCAGTACCTGCTCACCGAGCCGTGAACCAGACGGCGAATCAAATGCCCGCCGCAGGTGCCGACGACGATCAGGTCACCTGGCTGGCTGGCCAGGCCGATGAGGGCGACTGCCGGATCGCTGGCCGGCGTCTCGAACGTTACGGCAACGTCCTTGGGCACCCGGCCGACTGCGGCCGCGAAGGCATTGCCGATCAGGACCGTCGCGGCCGCGCGCTGCGCGGTGCCGGAGAAGCTGAGTATGACATAGCGATGCGACAGATGCCGGAATCGTCGACCGCCATGCCGGGGCAGCCCGAGCGCCCAGGATCGGACCGCGACTAACCGGGCGCCGTACGACCTGGCCATGTCGGTCGCGGTTGCAAGGGCAGCGAGTCCGGCCGGGGAATCGTCGATGCCCACGATCACCCGCGAGATCTGGCCGATCGTCTTGCCGGCAGCTGCTACTGGCCGTTGCGTCTCCAGGGTCACGGCCGCCACCTCCCTTAAGCGCTGAGCACCACCTTGATTGCGCCGCTGTCGGCCGCGTGCGTGAGCACCTCGTACGCGGCGTCGAAGTCGTCGAACCCGAATCGGTGCGTGACGAGCTTGGTCGCGTCAAGCTGTCCGCTGGATACCAGCCTGAGTAGCGTCGGTATCGAGTACGTATCCACCAGGCCGGTGGTCACGGTAATATCCCTGATCCACTGATCCTCCAGGTGCAGTGCCGCCGGCTTGCCGTGCACGCCGATGTTGGCGATCCGGGCTCCTGGCCGCGTCAGGTTCACCGCGAGCTCGAAGGTCTCCGGCTGGCCCACCGCCTCGATCACGACGTCCGCGCCGAGGCCGTCAGTCAGGGACCGGACTAGCGCGATGGGGTCAGTGACGGCGTTGTTGACGGTGACATCGGCGCCGAACTGCTTGGCCGCGTCGAGCCGCAGATCAGCGTGATCGATCGCGACCACGTGGCTTGGGCTGAAAAGCCGCGCGCCCATAATGGCGGCGAGGCCGACGGGCCCCGTTCCCACCACGGCCACCACGTCACCTGGGCTGACTCCCGCCCTCAGGACGCCTACCTCGTAGCCGGTCGGCAGGATATCGGCCACCATGAGGGCGTCCTCGTCGGTCACGCCATCGGGCAGCCGATACGTCGAGGCGTCGGCGAACGGTACCCGGACGAAGTCCGCCTGGGTCCCGTCAAAGGTGTGGCCGAGGACCCAGCCGCCGCCGCCCTGGCACTGACCGTAATGCTGCTCCCGGCAGTACCGGCAGGCGCCGCAGACCGAGATGCAGGGGACCAGGACGCGATCACCGGGACCCATGGTGCGCACCGCGCTGCCGACGTCCTCGACGGTCCCGACCGCCTCGTGCCCGAGGATCCGGCCGGGCCTGACCGACGGCACGTCGCCTGCCAGGATGTGCAGGTCGATGCCGCAGATCGTGGTCGCGTCGACCCGCACGATCACGTCGGCATCGTCGGTAATCTGCGGGTCAGGCACTTCCGCGAACCGCCGGTGGCCCGGCCCTTCGTACACCATCGCTCGCATCGTGTTCTGCTCCTGCCGTCATCGTCGCGGTCTCGGAAGGTCCATCATGCTCCGGCGCTGCGCCTGATGCGCCGGCCCGTGATCCGGGCCGGGGTGATGCGGATGAAATGCTCGCGCACGCCGTCCGGCCAGGGCACCACGCCTGCCGCTGCCGCGTCGGCACGCTCAGACTCAGAGTCCAGGTGATGGGCCGGGCCCTGGACCAGCACGCTCCAGCCTTCGCGCGCCTCATGGTCGAACTCGTCGACCTCGAACGCAACCCGGAACTCGGCATGCGCAATGCCCGTCCGCAGGTCCTCATCGGTAGCGCCGTGCTGGGTGGTCCGGAAGAGGATCGCGCCGTCATACAGCTTGTAATTGACGGGAAGCACGGTCAGGTCGAACCGCCCGGCGAACACCAGCCGCCCGATACCGCCAGGGGCAATCAGCCGCAGGCACTCAGCCTCGTCCAGGTCCTCGAGCACGACTTGAGACATGACGTGATCTCCCCTCTAACTGCGCTGGTAGCTGAGTCTGTCCCGGACAGCGACCACGCCATCCACGCGCCGGACAGCATCGAGCAGGCTGAGGCCCACGGGCTCGCGGTCGACGGGCCCGCGGAGGCTCACGACACCTGCCGTCACCGTCACCGTGAACGCCCTGCTGTCCAGCAGGAACTCGTTATCGATGAGCTGGGTCATGATCTCGTTCCTGATCTGGGAATCGGGCCGATCATAGACGCCTAGCAAGTCCGTCCGGCTGACGATGCCCACCAGGCGTCCGTCCTTGCTCACCACCGGGAGCCGCTTCACGTGCTTTGCGTGCATAATGCGCGCGGCCTCGGCCACTGAGGCGCGTGGGCCGATCGTGATCGCCGGCCTTGTCATCAGTTGCCCTGCAGCGAGCCCGTCGGCCCTGGCCTTGTCCGCGTGCCGCATGAGGAAGCCGGCCACCGGCTCGTAGCTGCGGTAACCCTCCCTTACGAGCAGGTCGTCCTCGGAGACCACACCGATCACTTTGTCGCTGGTGTCCAGGACGGGAAAGGCGCTGAACTCGCGCTCGCGCATCACCTGAATGATGTCCTTGAACTGAGCGTCCTTACGAAGTGAGACCACGTCCCGCGTCATCACATCAGCAACCCGGCTCGTCATTGGTCCTCATCTCCTCGCTGATCCGCTCACAAGCCTGGCAGCGAAGCCGCGCGGCCAGTAGGGGCAAAAGACCCGGCGGGCAGGGACTGTGGCAACGAAGATCAGCGGGAGGGAACCACCCGCTTCTCGCGGATCCAGATTTCGCGGTGTGCTGGCGTGCTGGCCAGTATCTCCGCGACCGGGCGGTCGTTCCCTCCCACCACTCCCATGCCATCCGGCAGGCCGGCGCCCCGGTAGGGACGTAGGTCCGCAGGCTCCATGACGTTCCGCGCGCAAGGGCAGTGACCTTCAGCTCTACCGGAGCGGATCCGAGGGCCATGATGGTCGTGTGTTGTTGAGCAGTCCAGTGCGGGAGGGGCAATGACCGATCGCACCAGCGCGCCCGCGTCCGGATGGCTGCCTGCAGCCGGACTCGATGACCTGCACCAGGCGCTGACCGCAGTCGGCTACCGGGTGATTGGCCCGCAGGTCCGAGCCGGCGCGATCAGCCTGGGCGAACTAGAGTCCGCTGGCGACCTGCCGTTCGGCTGGGGCGTCACGCTATCCCCCGGCGGGTACCGGCTCCGAGAGCGCGACGACCAGGCCGCGTTCGGACATTCGGCCGGGCCGGGGTCGTGGAAGGAGTTCCTCCATCCGCCCCGCGAGCGCCTGTGGTCGGCCAGCCGCGACCAAGCCGGATCAGAGCGACGCCCTGACGAGCGCGAAGAACCGGCGCCCATGGCTTTCCTCGGCGTCCGCCCCTGCGACCTGCGCGCGATCCAGATCCAGGACCGGGTGCTCGGCGGACAGGCGCACCCGGACTCCGCTTACGCTAAGCGCCGCGCCAGGGTGTTCATCGTGGCGGTGAACTGCACAGAGCCGGGCGAGACGTGCTTCTGCACGTCGATGGGCACCGGACCGCAGGCAGGCCCCGGTTACGACCTGCTGCTGACCGAGCTGGCCGGCGAGGCCGAGCACACATTCGTCATCGAAGCGGGGTCGGCAGCCGGTAGCGCGATCCTGGCCGAGCTGCCCGTGCGGCCTGCCGATCCGGACCTCCGGCAGCGGGCGCACGCGGCCGTGGAGTCTGCCGCCACCCAGATGGGCAGGTCCATGGAGGCCGACGGCCTGCGGGAGCTGCTAGCCGCCAGCCACGACGCCGCCCGCTGGGAGGACGTGGCCGCACGGTGCTTGACCTGCGGTAACTGCACCATGGCGTGCCCGACATGCTTCTGCACGACAGTCGAGGACGTCACCGATCTCAGCGGTGACCACGCCGAGCGTTGGCAGAGCTGGGAGTCGTGCTTCGATCTCGACTTCTCCTACCTGCACGGCGGCCCGGTCCGGTCCTCGGGGGTGAGCCGGTACCGCCAGTGGCTGACCCACAAGCTCGGTACCTGGCACGACCAGTTCGGGTCGTCTGGCTGCGTGGGTTGCGGGCGGTGCATCGTCTGGTGCCCGGTCGGCATCGACATCACCGAGGAAGTGGCGGCGCTGCGCGCCGAGATCGGTGAGCCGGAATGATTCCGCCCGCGGCAACCAAGGTGAGCGGCGCTGAGCTTGCCGGGCACGCGTTTGCGGCGGGCCTGACCGCGGGCCAGGTCGAGCGCCTTGCCGCCCTGGCCACGGGCGCCGAGATCACGTCTGGCCAGCGGCTGTTCGACGAGGGCGGCCTGGCTGGCAGCCTCTGGCTGATCAGAAGCGGCCAGATCGCCCTGGACCTGCGAGTCCCGGGCCGGGACCGGCTGATCGTGGAGACGCTCGGCCCAGGCGATGAGCTCGGCCTGTCCTGGCTGATGCCGGCGGCGGAGTGGCAGTTCGGCGCGATCGCCCAGGCCACGACGGCTGTATTCGAATTCAGCAGCGCCGCGGTAACGACCCTGTGCGAGACCGATCACGAGCTCGGCTATCAGCTGACCCGCCGACTGCTCACCACGGCGATAGCCCGCCTCCAGGCCGCCCGGATCCGGATCCTCGACCTATACGCCACGCCGACACCGCGACGCGCGGGCATGCCATGACCAGCTCGGCGATGCCGGCCAGCTACCGAATCAGCGACCGGCAAGAGGAGACCCATGACACGGTGAGCATCATGCTCGAGCCAGCTGGCGAGCCGATCGGCGACTTCCGGCCCGGCCAGTTCACGATGCTGTATGCGTTCGGCGTCGGCGAGATCCCGATCTCCGTCAGCGGGCCCGCCGGGTCACCCACGCTGATTCAGACGATTCGCGCGGTCGGCGCGGTCAGCACGGCACTGTGCACTGCGCGTGCTGGCCAGGTCGTCGGCGTCCGCGGGCCATTCGGCACCGGCTGGAATGAAACGACCGCCGTCGGCCAGGATCTGCTTCTCGTCGCCGGCGGGATCGGCCTCGCGCCGCTCCGACCGGCGCTGCTGGCCGCACTGCGCGAGCGGCAGCGCTACCGTCGGGTCGTCGTCTTGATCGGCGCGCGCTCACCGGCCGAGCTGGTGTTCGCCAGCGAACTGGCTAGCTGGCGTGAGAACGGCGCAGAAGTCGAGGTGACCGTCGACAAAGCCGACGCGAGCTGGCCAGGGAACGTGGGTGTCGTGACCCAGCTGATCGGCCGGGTCGGCCTCGAGTCGGCCCGCACCACGGCCCTGATCTGCGGCCCCGAGGTGATGATGCGCCTGACCGCGAGGACCTTGCTAGCCGCTGGCGTTACGGCTGCCAGCATCCGGGTGTCGCTGGAGCGCAACATGCAATGCGGAACGGCCGAGTGCGGGCACTGCCAGCTAGGGCCGCTGCTGCTGTGCCGGGACGGGCCAGTGGTCAGCTACACCGTGGCCGAGCCGCTCATGGCGATCAGGGAGCTGTAGATGAGCCTAGATAGCTTGCGACCGACGCTCGCAGTCTGGAAGCTGGCGTCCTGTGACGGCTGCCAGCTTGTCGTCCTCGACCTGCAGGACGAGCTCCTGGCCCTAGCCGATGCGGTGGACATCACGCATTTCACCGAGGCGACGAGCACCGATCGGCCTGGCCCCTATGACGTATCCCTCGTCGAGGGCTCGGTCACGACCCAGGCCGACGAGGCGCTGATCCGCCACATCAGGGAACAATCGCGCACGCTGGTCACCATCGGCGCGTGCGCGACGGCAGGCGGGATCCAGGCGCTGCGGAACTTCGGCGACGTCGCCGAGTTCGCCGCAGCTGTATACGCCCGGCCGGACTACATCGCGACGCTGGCGACCTCGACCCCGGTGCAGGCCCACGTCACCGTCGACTTCGAGCTGCGCGGGTGCCCGATCGACAGGCAGCAGCTACTCGGCCTGCTGTCGGCGCTGCTGGCGGGCCGCAAGCCGCGCATCCCCGGCCACAGCGTCTGCCAGGAGTGCAAGCTCCGCGGCACCGCGTGCGTCATGGTGGCGCACGGCACGCCCTGCCTCGGCCCCGTGACGCAGGCGGGCTGCGGTGCGATCTGCCCGGCCTTCGGTCGCGGCTGTTATGGCTGCTTCGGGCCGATGGCCACACCGAACACCGGCTCGCTGGTGCCGCACCTGGAGCGGCTCGGCATGAGCGGCACCGACGTGCACCGGGTTTTCCGCACGTTCAACGCCGCCAGTGCGGCCTTCCTCGCCGCGGCCGACAGTCGGCCGCCCGCCTCAGGGTGATGGTGGCTCCGAGGCGGCGAGGATGTCGGCGAGGACCGCCGCTGCAAGGTCGCCTATCCGGGCAGCAACCGGCGGGCTGAGCGTGACGCCCTGGCTGAAGTCCTCGCCCTGGATGCCGTGCACGATCAGCCTGCCGGGCATCCGCCCGAGCGCCCTTGCCAGTGCCACGGCCGAGCCCACCCCGAGGTCGTGTGAGCTGGTCCCGCTCTCAGTCAGCACCGCGCCCGCAATCCCGTCCGGGTCAGTCGTCACGTCGAGCCGGTACAACATGCCGGGCGCGGCCGGACCGCCGGCGACCGCGTCGATCACGATGGCGGTAGCGGCGCCGGCCCACGCTTCCAGCAAGCTTGTCGCCTCTCCGTCGCTGACCACCAGCGCGACGCCGTCAGGTACGTCGGCGGCGAGCAAGCCAAGTACGGCAAGACCAGCACCGTCGTCAGCCCGGTACTCGTTGCCGACGCAGATCACGACGACTCCCGGCCCGCGAGTCATGCGCGATCGACCGACATGGTCAGGAAGTGGGTAGCGCAGGAGATGCACGGGTCGTAGTTACGGATCGCCCGCTCGCAGGCTCGGGTGAGCTGCTCATCGTCAAGCTCAAGCCGAGCTTGGACGAACTGACGCAGATCGTGCTCGATCGCCGCCTGATTCTGCGACGTCGGCGGCACGATGCGGGCGGACAGGATCGTGCCTTCGGCGTCGAACTCGTAACGCTGATAGAGCACCCCGCGAGGCGCCTCGGACACGCCGTGCCCGATCCCTGCCCGCGGCGCCACGGCGACGCTTGCGGCTTCGGGCGGCTCGTACTCGGCGATGATCCGGATCGCTTCCTCGACGGCACAGACGATTTCGACGGCACGCACCACGATGCTGCGGAACGGGTTACGGCAGACCGCGCCGAGGCCCGCGGCGGCGGCCGACTCGGCGGCCAGCGGCGGCAGCAGGCTCGAGTTCAGCGTGTACCGGGCCAGCGGGCCGGTGAGGTAAGTGCCGTCCAGGCCGGCTAGCCGGGCGTGCAGCGCCGTCGAGTGCGGGACCTGCTCTTCCACGACCTGCTGCTCGAAGTCCGCGGCCGCGAACTCGCGGCCGCCCGTTGTCGCTATTGTGCCCGCCTCGATCGCGTAGCGGCCAGGCTGCCGCAGCGCCAGCATCTCGTGGTCGACCGTCAGATCGGGAAACTCGAAGCTGGCCACCCACGCGACGGTCGCCAGAGCCAGCTCCAGCGCGGCGCGCAGCTGGCTGGCGAGCGGAACGAGATCGCGGCGCGCGGGCACCGAGTAGAACCCGCCGACCTGCACGTTGACCGGGTGCACGGCCCGGCCGCCGATCGTCTCCATGATCGCGTTGCCGGCCCGCCGGAGCGCCAGGCCACGCTCGACGATGTCGCGGTGGTCACGCGCCAGCTCGACAGCTCCCGGATAACCGAGGAAATCAGGCGCGTGCAGCAGGTAGATGTGCAGCGCATGGCTGGCGATCCACTCACCGCAGTACAGCAGCCTGCGCAGGTCGGCGAGCGCTCCGTCGACTCCCACACCGCACGCGGCCTCGATGGCCAGGAACGCGCTCGTCTGGTAGGCGACTGGACAGATTCCGCAGATTCTGGACGTGATATCCGGCGGCTCCCGGTAAGAGCGCCCGCGCAGGAACGCCTCGAAGAACCGGGGCGGCTCGTAGATGTCGAGCCGTACCTCGTCGACCTGGTCCCCGCGGACGCGGACATGCAGGGCGCCCTCGCCCTCCACCCGGGCTATCCCTGTCGCTGCCAGCGTCCGCTCATGACGATGTGACATCGCAGCGACATCTTGTCACGCGTCTTGGACGGCCTCGCGAACTGGCGCGGTGTCGTCGCCGCCATAGCAGCGAGGCTCCTGGCATGGCCCTTCCGTCGCGGGAGTCTGGGTGCCGATGGTCCCCCGTCTAGAGGCCGTATGCCCGCTGCTTTCCCGCAGCTATCCGGGCACGATTGATCACCTAGCGGAAGAGCCGCGACGCCCAATCACGCTGATCGCTCCGCTCGCCGAAGGAGGATGCGGCTGTGAGAGCTCAACCCCAAGTCGACAACCTGGCCGAAGTAACACGAATGTTGGCGAGCGTTCATTACCCCGAGTTGCCTCGGGCGGTTCGGGTGCGGATCGAGAGAGCGCTTGCTGCCGAGGGAACCGGTCGTCCGTCAGGGCGCTCACGAGTTGAACCCGGACGGCCCGGAGCATCCTCCGCTGTCGCGACTGTCGACAGGCTGGGTGACTAGTAGATTCAAAGCCGCGCATATCGCTCTCTGGTTCCAGGCAATTGCCGGCAATGCTGCGTGTCCGCCGCTTTGCCTGCGACCTAGTCACGCTAGTCGGCCCGGTCCTGCACCCGGCCTTCTGCTTGCAGGCCGTGGAAATTGCCGGAACAGCCCCAGGTGATCATCACGTTCGCCGCCGAGCTGAGGACGGAGGTCCCGGCCGATCGGGGTCGCTCGGCCCTGTGTCGGGGTTTCCTGCGGGCGGGATGCTCCTCCCAGCTAAGTAAGTCCGCTGGCCGGGCGGTGCAGCCCGGCACAAGAAGGAGGAGTTTCAGATGCGCAGGAGGACTTTCGACGCGCTGGCGACCGCGGCAGGACTGCTTCTGGTGGTCGTGCTGGTGGTCGCGGGCGTGCTGCTGTCGTGGGGGCACTCATACGCCGGCAACCAGGTCGCCAGCCAGCTGTCGGCACAGAAGATCGTGTTCCCCGCCACCAGCAGCCCGGAGTTCACGATCCTGCCCGCGGCCAACCGCGCGCAGATGGCCAGGTACGCCGGGCAGCCGATGACCACCGGCGCGCAGGCCGAGGTCTACGCCAACTACTTCATCGGCCGGCACCTGTTCCTGATCGGCGGCGGCAAGACCTACTCCCAGCTGTCGGCTGAGGCCATGGCCCAGCCGAAGAACCTCGCCCTGGCCGGCCAGGTCGAGACCGTGTTCAAGGGCACCACGCTGCGCAGCATGCTGCTGGAGGCCTACGGATTCTGGCAGCTCGGCCAGATCGCCCTGATCGCCGCCATCGCGTCGTTCATCGCGGCCGGCCTGATGCTGGCCCTGTCCATCCTCGGGTTCGTGCACCTGCGGCGCACCACCCCCGAGGCCGAGATCCTGCCGACGATCGCCACCCGCGTCCAGGTCAGCGCCAGCTGACAAGGCCAGCTGACGCGCCAGCTGACGCGGCCTCGCCGGCGGCTCACGCCGGACACGCGCCTCCCGCCCGCGGATCCCGCGGGCGGGAGGCGCCTTCTCGCTGCCGCGGCGGTTCAGGACCAACGTCCCGCCGGCTGGTGACTGTCCGCACTGCCACGGCCAGCCCGATCGGGGCGAAGCTCTCGTTGCGCTTCCGCAGCACACTGGCGTTCCAGCACACTAGATTCCAGTCCCGCAAGGAGCTAAGACAGATGAGCCCGTACGCACTGGCAGATGCCGCCACCGCGATCAACCTCGATCATCCCGGTACGTATGTCAGCTGGTCGTTCATTGACATCTCGCTGGCCAACCTGATCGTGATCGCCGTCATGGTGGTGATCTTCGGCGCCGCGCTGCTGATCCCGTTCGGGTCCCGCCACGACGCGCAGCTTGCCGATCCCGGCACCGGCACCATGGCCGGGACCGCCGACGCCGCCGGCCGGCCGAACCGGGCCCGGCGGCGGACGACCCGGACGCCGGCATGTGGACCAGCCGCGTCCGCCGCCTGGCGCTCCGGCTGCTGCCCCCCGGCAAGCTCCTGCCCGACCGGCAGCCCGCCTACGTCGCGTCGTGGATCTACACCTTCGGCGTGGCGACGCTGGCGACCCTCGCCCTGGCGATCATCTCCGGCTTCGCGCTCGCGCTCGGCGGCCCGGACTGGTACCACTACAACCCGGCCGGCCACTTCTTCAACAGCGTGCACCTGTGGAGCGTCGAGCTGTTCATGGCGTTCATGGTCATCCACCTGTGGGGCAAGTTCTGGATGGCGGCCTGGCGCGGCCGCCGGGCCATGACCTGGATCACCGGCGTGGTCGCGTTCGGCGCCTCCGTCGTGGAATGCTTCACCGGCTACCTGTCCCAGTCGAACTTCGACTCCCAGTGGATCGCGACCAACGGCAAGGACGCCTTCAACGCCACCGGCATCGGCGCGTTCTTCAACGTCATGAACTTCGGCCAGATGCTCATGTGGCACATCGTCCTCATCCCCGTCGTCCTCGTCGCGATCGTCGGCGCGCACGTGCTGATGGTCCGGGTCCGCGGCGTCGCCCACCCGCTGCCCGCCCGCACCACGATCCGGCGCAGCCGCGCCGACCGCAAGACCGCCGCCGCCGCCGACGCGGCGCCCTGGCACGGCCCCACCCGCCGCTACGACATCCTCAAGGAAGGCACCGCCGCCGCCGCCATCACCGGCGTCCTGGTACTGGTCATGGCCGGGCTGCTGTCCTCCCCCGACCTGCCCCCGCTCAGCGTCCAGACCTGGGCGAAAGCCAGCGCCGCCGACTTCGTCGGCACCGCCGCCGCCGAACTGGACGGCACCGCCCTCGCCGCATCCTACGGACCGCCCTACAACAACGGGACCAGCGCGCTGCAGCAAGTCGGGCCCGTGTCCTGGCAGAAACTCGCCGGGATAACCCAGCCCATCAACGCCGCCCAGACCTTCGTCCTCTCCCCCCTGTCCACACTCGCCCCGACCACCCCCGCCCTCGCCGCCGCCCTGCACACCTACACCACCGCCCCGCCAGCCCAGCAGCTCACCTGGGCCGCCGCCTTCGACAAGGCCGTCACCAGCAGCAAAGTGCCATTCAACGGCGGCCACCTGCAGGTGCCAGCCGCCGGCCCGGTGCCGGTCATGATGTACTACGAGCTCAAAGCCGCCCAAGGCGGCACCCTCGACGCCGACCTCCTCGCCCAGACCAAGTTCTACGGCACCAACTACACCAAGCCGCTGCTGTTCATCGCCGACGGCGGCTACTACGCCAACCTCGCCACCTCACTCCACCTCACCGGCGGCCAGTGGGGCGTCATGAACGAGACCGGCAGCTACCCCGGCCAGCCATGGCTCTGGCTCTACCAGCTCTGGTACCACGTCTCACCGTTCCAGAACTCCACCAGCGTCGACGTCTGGGCCGTCTACCTCACCGGCGCCGCCACCATCCTGCTGCTACTCCTCCCGTTCATCCCCGGCCTCCGCGACATCCCCAGGCTCATCCCCGTCCACCGGCTCATCTGGCGCCGCGACTGGAACCAGCCCCCAGCCAGCCCGCCCGCCACCCCCGCCACCCACACCGCACCCAGCCCCCAGGAGCCGGCCGCGTCTTAGCTCTCCCCGACAGGGAGGGATCGTCAGGGCTGCTACGAAGCGGCCGAACGATTCCGTCGGCGGTTGATGCGGGACAAGCTGCCGTCTTGCTAGCGGGTAGTCGGGTCTTTGGTCCCGCATACGCGTGCCAGACGCCTCCCGCGTCACCCGCAGGCGGGCAGGCAGGCTGACAACAGAGCCGAGGAGGGCTGCATGTTCGAGATCCGGATCCATGGCCGTGGCGGTCAGGGCGTCGTGACCGCGGCCGAGTTGCTTTCGGCGGCCGTCTTCGCCGACGGCAAGTACGCGCAGGCGTTCCCGAGCTTTGGCTCCGAGCGGACCGGCGCGCCGGTCGTGTCGTACTGCCGCATCGACGACAAGCCGATCCGGGTCCGCGAGCCGGTCATGCACCCGCACGTCCTGATCATCCAGGACCCGACGCTGCTGCATCAGGTCGGCCTCTTCGAGGGCGCTGGTGACGACGTGGTCGTACTGATCAACTCGGGGCAGCCGCTCGCCGAGCTCGGCATCCAGGACTTCACTAGCCGCCTGCGACCCGGCGCCATCGTCACCGTGCCCGCCAGCCAGTTGGCCCAGCAGCACACCGGCCGCCCGGTGCCGAACGCGGCGCTGCTCGGCGCGTTCGCGGCGCTGACTGGCGCCGTCTCACTCGACTCGGTCTTGGCCGCCATCACTGACCGGTTCACCAGCGTCGTCGCCGCAGGCAACGTCGCAGCCGCTAGGGCCGCGTACGATGTCGCCCTCGCGCAGCTCGGCCGTCCGGCGAATGGCCGAGTCTCTATGCGGGTGCCAGGCCAGTCTGCAACGCGGGCCGAGCGTGGCCAGGGCCGTGTTGCTCAGATCGAGGGATCGCGTGGCGTCGCCGAGTCGGTCGGTCTATGCAGGCCCGAGGTCATCTGCGCGTACCCGATCTCGCCGCAGACCCATATCGTCGAGGCACTCGCCGCGCAGGTGAAGGCCGGCGATCTTGCGCCCTGCGAGTTCGTCAACGTCGAGTCGGAGTTCGCGGCGATGTCGGTGGCAATCGGCGCGTCGGCGGCGGGCGCCCGTGCCTATACGGCGACCGCGAGCCAGGGCCTGCTGTATATGGCCGAAGCGCTGTACAACGCGTCGGGGCTCGGGCTGCCGATCGTGATGACGGTCGCGAACCGGGCGATCGGCGCACCTATCAACATCTGGAACGACCACAGCGACGCCATGTCGCAGCGCGATTGCGGCTGGATCCAGCTGTACGCCGAGACCAACCAGGAAGCTCTCGACCTGCACATTCAGGCATTCAGGATCGCCGAGGAAGTGTCATTGCCGGTCATGGTGTGCATGGACGGCTTCATCCTCACGCACGCGCACGAGCGGCTGGAGATCCCCGGCCAGTCGCAGGTGGACCGGTTCCTGCCACCCTATGAGCCGCGGCAGGTGCTTGATCCTGCCGATCCGGTCTCGATCGGTGCGATGGTCGGCCCCGAGGCCTTCACCGAGGTACGCTACCTCGCGCACGCGCGGCAGAACCAGGCGCTGCAGCTGATCCCCGAGATCGCCGCGGAGTTCGCCGGCGAGTTCGGCCGCGACTCCGGCGGCCTGGTCCGCCCCTACCGGGTCGAGGACGCCGAGACCATTGTGGTCGCGCTCGGCTCGGTACTCGGCACCATCAAGGACACCATCGACGAGCTGCGAGCCGCGGGGATGAAGGTAGGCGCGCTCGGCATCACCTCGTTCCGGCCCTTCCCCCTGGAGGCCGTGCGGGCAGCGCTGCGCGATGCGGAGCGAGTCGTCGTGCTCGAGCGGGCCCTGGCCGTCGGCATCGGCGGCATCGTGTCGGCCAACGTCCGGATGGCCCTCTCGCACGTCCAGCTGCACGGCTACACGGTGATCGCTGGCCTTGGCGGCCGGGCCATCACCAAGGCATCGCTGCGCGATGTGTTCCTGAAAGCCGCCGCAGACGAGCTGGAGCCGCTGACGTTCCTCGACCTCAACACTGAGCTAGTGGAGCGGGAGCTGGCGCGCACCGCCGCGTCCCGCCGCTCCGGGCCAGCTGCCGAGAACATCCTGCGCGACCTTGGCGCGGTCGCCAGCAGGATCGGATAGCCGCCAGCATCGGGAGGAGCAGACGTCATGCCAGTCCAGCCGGTGAAGTTCTACCAGGTCGGCAGCTTCGCTGTCGGCAACAGGCTGCTAAGCCCGGAGCAGCGCTCGGTGCAGTCCGAGCCCGGCCGCACGAACTCGCTCAACTGCGGCCACCGGGCCTGCCAGGGCTGCGGCGAGGCGCTCGGTGCGCGGTACGCGCTCGACGCCGCGATGCGCGCGACGAACCGGCAGATGGTGGCCGTGAACTCGACCGGCTGCCTGGAGGTCTTCTCTACGCCGTATCCGGAGACGTCCTGGCAGATCCCGTGGATGCACTCACTGTTCGGCAACGCACCTGCGGTCGCGACCGGCATCGCGGCCGCGATGCGGGCCAAGGGCCGCCAGGACGTCCGCGTCGTCGGCCAGGGCGGCGACGGCGGCACCGTCGACATCGGGTTCGGCTGCCTGTCCGGCATGTTCGAGCGCAACGACGACGTGCTGTTCATCTGCTACGACAACGAGGCGTACATGAACACCGGCGTCCAGCGCTCGGGCGCCACTCCCCCGGCGGCCAGGACGGCCACCACGCCTGCGGTTGGACCCGAGCCTGGCAACGTGTTCGGCCAGGGCAAGAACGCGCCGTTGATCGCGATGGCGCACGAGATTCCCTACGTCGCGACTGCGACGGTGGCCGGGCTGCGCGACCTGGAGTACAAGGTGCAGCAGGCGATGGAGTTCCGCGGCGCCCGCTACCTGCACGTCCTGGTGCCCTGCCCGCTCGGCTGGGGCAGCGCGCCCGGCGACACCATCAAGATCGCCCGGCTCGCCGAGCAGACCGGGCTCTTCCCGGTGTTCGAGGCCGTCGGCGGCGAGGTCGTCAGCGTCACGCCCATCCGCAGGCAGGTACCGGTCGAGGACTACCTGAAGCTGCAGACCCGCTACGCCCACCTGTTCAAGACACCGGAGGGCGCCGCGACGATCGCCCGCCTGCAGCAGATCGCCGACCGGAACATCGCCAGGTTCGGCCTACTCGGACCCGCCAAGCCCAGCATCGGATCGGTCGCCGACCCGGACGACATCTTCAGCGGTCAGCTCCCGCCGGCCGACGGACACATCCCGCCGGTGACCGACGCGCCGGCCACCAGCCAGCCTGGCTAAGGAGGACCCCGTGCAGAACAAGCCGTTCGCGATCACCCTGAATCCCGGTTCCAGCCTGGCCAACAAGACTGGCTCATGGCGGACTGAGCGGCCCTCCTACGTCGACATCATGCCGCCTTGCAATCACGCGTGCCCCGCTGGCGAGAACATCCAGCAGTGGCTGTACCACGCCGAAGATGGCAGCTACGAGGCGGCGTGGCAGCAGATAATGCAGGACAACCCGCTGCCCGCGATCATGGGCCGGGTCTGCTATCGGGCGTGCGAGACCGCGTGCAACAGGGCGCAGGTCGACTCCGCCGTCGGCATCAACTCCGTGGAGCGGTTCCTGGGTGACGAGGCCATCCGCCAGAACTGGAGCGTCCCAGCACCCGCGCCCGACACTGGCAAGCGCGTGCTGATCGTGGGCGCCGGGCCATCCGGTTTGTCCGCCGCGTACCACCTGCGCCTGCTGGGTCACCAGGTCACGCTGCGCGACTCGGCCATGTGGGCCGGCGGGATGATGCGGTACGGGATCCCCGCCTACCGGCTGCCGCGCGACGTCCTGGACGCCGAAGTCGGCCGCATTCTCGCCATGGGCGTCATCTGGGAAGGTGGCCGCCAGGTCACTGATATCGACGCAGCCATGGCCGACGGCAGCTTCGACGCCGCGTTCCTCGCGGTGGGCGCGCAGAAGGGCAAGCACGCCGACATCCCGGCCGGCGACTCAGCCAAGATCCTGGACGCGGTCGCGCTCCTGCACTCGATGGAGGGCGCGGAGCCGCCGCAGCTCGGCCGCCGCGTCGCGATCTACGGCGGCGGCAACACCGCGATGGACGCCGCCAGGACGGCCCGCCGGCTGGGCGCTACCGACGCCGTCGTGGTGTACCGGCGCACCAGGGACAAGATGCCCGCGCACGACGTCGAAGTCGAGGAGGCCACGGACGAAGGCGTGCGGATGATGTGGCTGTCCACGATCGCGAGGGCTGAGCCGGGCAAGCTGGTCATCGAGAAGATGGCGCTGGACGAGACCGGCTTCCCGCAGCCGACCGGAGAGTTCACCGAGCTCGACGCCGACACTGTGGTGCTCGCGCTCGGTCAGGAGGCAGAGTTGTCCCTGCTGGACGGCGTGCCCGGCGTGACGATGACTGACGGCGTCGTTAAGGTCGGCCCGGACCTGATGACTGGCCGCCCCGGCATCTTCGCCGGCGGCGACATGGTCCCCGCCGACCGCACGGTGACCGTCGCGATCGGGCACGGCAAAAAGGCGGCGCATAGCATCCACGCCTGGCTGACACGGGACCATGAAGGGAACGGGGCCGCTCCTCGCCGCCGCCGACCGTCAGGCCGCCATTGCCCCCCGCCTGGCCACCGCCGATCGCCTGAACACCTGGTATTACGCCGACGCGCCGGCCACGGTCCGGCCGCAGCTGGACGCAGCCAGGCGGATCACAACATTCGACGAGGTCACCGGCGGCCTGGACGAGTCCACCGCCCAGTTCGAGGCCCGCCGGTGCATGTCGTGCGGCAACTGCTTCGAATGCGACAACTGCTACGGCGTCTGCCCGGACAACGCGGTGATTAAGCTTGGGCCGGGTCGGCGGTATGAGATCGACCTCGACTACTGCAAGGGGTGTGGCATCTGCGCGGCCGAGTGCCCGTGCGGGGCCATCGACATGGTGCCAGAGCGGATCTGAGCCGTTTGGCACGTGGTCAGCGGGACCAAGGTCCTGCATTAGCGCAGCTGGCCGCGACTATGGTGGAGGTTGGCCGACCGAGGACAACCCCGTTCCAGGTATGAGTGCATTTTGAGGACCGCGCGAAGGGCAACTGCGATGACGGACGGCGGGCAGGGCAAGGCAGGCATCAGGGTGTTCCTGCTGGATGACCACGAGATTGTCCGGCGCGGGGTCAAGGACATGCTGGAAGCCGAGCCCGGCATCACGGTCATCGGCGAGGCCGGCACGGCCGAGTCGGCCCTGGCCAGGATCCCCGCGCTGATGCCCGACGTCGCGGTGCTGGACGTGCGGCTGCCCGACGGCGACGGCGTCACCGTCTGCCGGGAGATCCGGTCCCGGCATCCGGAGATCGCCTGCCTCATGCTGACCTCGTTCGGCGACGACGAGGCCCTGTTCGACGCGATCATGGCCGGCGCGGCCGGGTACGTGCTCAAGCAGATCCGCGGCACCGACCTGGTCGGCGCCGTGCGGACCGTCGCGTCCGGCGAGTCGATGCTGGACCCGGAGGCGGCCCGCAAGGTGATGGCCCGGATGCGCGACCAGGCCAACCGCAAGGACCCGCTGGCCGGCCTGACCCCGCAGGAGCGCAAGATCCTCGAGCTCATCGGCGAGGGCCTGACCAACAGGCAGATCGGCGAGCGGATGTACCTGGCGGAGAAGACCGTGAAGAACTACGTCTCCGCGCTGTTCGCCAAGCTGGGCATGGAGCGCCGGACCCAGGCCGCCGCCTACGCAACCCGGGTCTTCGACCAGGCCGGCCATTAGTCCGGTCGGCTCTAATCGAAGCGGAAGCCGAGGTCACGACCAGCTGTCAGCAGTTCATCTCGCGCGTCCGGGTGTGCGACCTGATAGATGATCTGCGCGGCCTGGGTACTCGCGTCGTTGCCCCAGATCGCCGCTGTGCCCTGCTCACTGACGAAAAAGCTGTGCTGGAACGACGTCACCGGGCCTGCTAGCCGGGGCACAACGGTGGACACGTCCGCCTTCGGATGCCAGGAGGGCAACGCGATGATCGCGCGGCCGCCGGGCGAGTGTAGCGCGCCGACTACGAAATCGGTCTGCCCGCCGAAGCCGGAGTAGATCATGCCGCGCACGCGGGCCGCGTTCGCCTGGGCGAATAGATCGACCTGGAGGGCGCTGTTGACCGATACCATGTTCTGTTGCCGGGAGATCAATCCCGGATCATTGGTCTTTTCGGTTCGCAGCATCCGGATCCGCGGATTGCGGTCGATCCAGGCGTAGAGCTCGGGGCCGCCGAAGGCGAACGACGCCGTCACCGGGACCGTGGTGTCGAGCGCGCCGGACCGCTCGAGCGCCAGCACGCCGTCGCTGAACATCTCCGACCACACCGACAGACCACGATGGTCTCGCAAGGCGGCGAGAACTGCATCGGGCACGCCGCCAATCCCGAGCTGGAGCGTGGCGCCCTCGGGCACCAGGGTGGCTACCCGCGCCCCGATCGACTCGTGCAACTGCCCGTTGTGACCCGCCCTCAGAGCCGGCGACGGCAACGGCCCCTCCGCCTCGATCGCCAGGTCGATATCGTCCATTGGCAGCACGGCATCGCCGTAGCTGTAAGGCATCCGCGGGTTGATCTGGGCAATGACCAGCCCGCCGCGAGCGCGCACGGCCTCGATCGCGGCCGGCAGGATGTTGACCTCGGTGCCGAGCGAGACCGTGGCGCCGATTGGTGCAGCGATGTGGAGGAGCACCACATCGGGAGGCAACGCTGTCGTAAGCAGATTCGGCACTAGGGACAGCCTGCACGGCAGATACCGCAGCCGCTGGCTATGCCGCATGCCAGGGCCTACGAAGGGGGACTCGAGCGTCACGCCGTCCCGGTCGGGAATGCCCGCCTGGGCGTTCAAGGCAAACAGGCGGTAGTGCTCGACGGACCTGTCCAGGACTTCGAGGGCCTGCCACGGCGTCGCAAAGTTGCCGCTGACGACGACTCGCGGCGTCGCGGCCAGGCTGGCCAGCACGCTGGCCAGCGTCGTTTCGGTCACAATGCGCATCGCGTCATGCTGTCAGATCCGGGCAACGCCCGCTAATGGCCTTGGGCCTGTCCTGTGCGCTTAGGGTCTGCCGTGCTGAATGGACCGCTACGCCGGGCCCTAGGTCCCTAACGGCGTGGCGCGCGCGCGTGCAGGGTAGCTGTGGTGAGTATGCAGAGCGAACCCTACGCGAACGTGGCCGAGACTCCCTCGGCAGCGGTGTTCTTCGCCGGAGACCGTGCCTACAAGCTGAAAAAGCCGGTGAACCTCGGCTTCCTCGACTTCACGAGCCGGGCGGCGCGGAGGTCTGCCTGTATGCGCGAGACCGAGTTGAACCGCCGGTTTGCACCCGACGTCTACCTCGGCGTCGCTGACGTGCGCGATCCTGCTGGGGAGATATGTGACCATCTCGTCGTCATGCGGCGGATGCCAGCGCAGCGACAGCTATCCGCGCTACTCAACGCCGGCGCTCCCGTCGACCTGCCGGTGCGGCAGGTCGCCAGGATCTTGGCGGCCGCACATGCCGGCGCGCCGCGATCCGCACAGATCAGCGCTGCTGGCAGCGCTGAAGCCCTGCTCGGCCGGTGGCAGGACAACCTCCGCCAGACCGCTGCGGCAGCTCGTGGGCTGCTGGCCGCTGACGGCCTCGCTGAGATCGACCGACTCTCCCGGCAGTTCGTCGACGGGCGCGGCCCGCTACTCACGGCCAGGATCAGCGACGGGCGCATCCTCGACGGCCATGGCGATCTGCTCGCCAGCGACATCTACTGCCTGGATGATGGCCCGCGAATCCTCGACTGCCTCGACTTCGATGACCGGCTCCGCTGGCTCGACGGACTGGACGATGCCGCATTCCTGGCCATGGACATGGAGCGGCTGGGTGCCGTCGACCTGGCCCGGCGATTCGCTGACTGGTACGCCGAGTTCTCTGGTGATCTGGCACCTGCGTCGCTCTGGCATCACTACGTTGCCTACCGCGCCTTCGTCCGGGCGAAAATCGCCTGCATCAAGGCGAGCCAGGGAGCTGTTGCTGTCGGCCGCGATGCCCGCCAACTCGGCGATCTCACCCTGCGGCACTTGCGGGCCGGGACTGTCGCGCTTGTCCTAGTCGGGGGCCTGCCTGGCGCAGGCAAGTCGAGCGTGGCCGGGGCCGTCGCCGACCGTCTCGGCTGGACGGTCCTCAGCAGCGACCGGATCCGCAAGGAACTCGCCGGGATCCCACCGAACGCTAGCGCTGGAGCGTCTTACGGCGCCGGCGTCTACACCCCAGCCTGGACCGCGCGGACCTATGCCGAACTACTGCATCGGGCCGGCGAGCTGCTGGCACAGGGCGAGTCGGTTATTGCGGATGCGTCCTGGTCATCGGCCGAGCTGCGGGCGTCCGCCGCCAACGTTGCGGGTGAGCAGAGCTCGCATCTGGTAGAGCTGCGCTGCGTCGCATCGCCCGAGCTGGCACGCCGCCGCCTGCGATCGCGGCCGCCCGGCATCTCCGACGCTGATGCTGAGATTGCTAGCCAGCTGGCCATATCCGCGGATCCTTGGCCGACCGCTACCGCGATCGACACCGAGGACGGTGCCGCGGACGCCGCGGAACAGTCGGCAGGCTTCGGCCAAATCGTCAACCAAGCGCTCGAGGCGATCCGGCCTCATGGCGTCGAGCACGTCTGGCGCCCGACCCGACCGCTGATGCCCCCCGACTAGGCGCTGCCGTTGGGCCTTGCTCGCGTCAAGCACGACCGGAAGTGGCGCATCATGGTCGGCCGTTACCACAAGTTACTTTCCGTCAACAGGGCGCCGCTGGCGTCGACGACCCTGGCGCCAGCTGCCGACAACTTCTGTCGCGACGCGCGGTAGTGATGCATGCACCGCACTCGATCTTGTCGGCGCAGCTCGGGTGTTCGTAGATAGCGGACATAGCGCAATGTTCGCCCTGTACGGTTCGCCAGCCAAAGAGTCCATGAGCCTGGCACGGCAGGACTTATGGCCCGAACGATCTGAGCACCCAGGCTTCGGTGCCTAGTGGCTTAGGACCTTTGCCGATAGGTCTGACGGCCGTAGCCTCCGCCCGCCGTTGCAGTCGATAGTCAGGGTGTAACAAGCGATCGACAGCGCCAGCCTCACCACTCGCAGGCGCGCGCCTAGAGCCGCAGTCGGGAGTCTACGAGCGGAGCGGTTTGCGCGCTGGATCGTGGCCCGCCGAAGAGGGTAGGACGACTTGAGTTCTGGTGGTTATCGGGCCAGTCGGTAGTGAGGGGGCTCGTTGTGGGCGAACAGACATCACTGGTTGGTGCGCAACCATTCCTGCGCGGCCTCCCTGCCACGTACGTCGCCCGGCTGGCGAACGTTGCCTGCCATGTCAGCCTTCCGGCCGGGCATAGGCTTTTCGATGAAGGCGGGACCGCGGACAAGTTCTGGCTCATTGACGCGGGCCAAGCCGCACTCGACGTGCTCGTGCCTGGTCAGGGCAGAATGGTCGTAGAGGTCCTCGGGCGCGGGGATGTCATCGGATTGTCCTGGCTGCAGCAGCCCTACCAGTGGCGATACGGCGCCATCACGACTCAGCCAATGCAGGCATTCGAGTTCGACGCGCGGGAAGTTCGAGCGGCGTGCAGCCTGGACCCGGCATTCGGCTATGCAGTGGTCATGCGCTTCATGGCGGTTGCAGCGCACCGGTTGCAGGCCACAAGAGCGCGCCTAACAGAGGCGCGCAAGCATCTTGCGCCTGAGTTCCTGGACAGCGCTGAACGGCCACGGTGACCTTTGAACCGGGCGGCGCCTGCCGCTACCGCTACTATCCAGACGGCCAGCGGTGGAAGCGCCTGGGACGCTGATGAATATCTGGCTAACCCCCACGGGGAAAAGACTCGATCGTCCTGTTCGGCGACCGGAGAATGAAGACATTCACGCGGTTCGTGCTCGGCGACATGAGCGGCGCGGTCGTCGTGCACGACCGGTACCAGAACTACGACGCCTTTCCCCGGCCTGGAGTCTCCGAACGCAGTCGGCTTACGACGTCTAGGCAAGCGACGGCCTGTCGCGACGGGGTGCCGAAATTGCCAGGGGGTAGCTGGAAGATTGCTGCCGGGACCCATGACGAGAGCAGATGGACCTTGGTCCCTAGCCCCAAGTAGCCAACCATCGTTGATTGGAGGTGAGAAGACGAGGAGGGCTGAGCAATGACACGTGCAAATGCCAGCCGGAGCCGGAGCCGGAGATGAGCGCGAACACGAAGCCGAAGATAGTGGTCGGCGTCAGCGGCTCGAATGCTTCGACTGCGGCTTTGAGCTGGGCAGCTGACGAGGCCGACCGTCAGCACGGCCAGCTGACCGTCATTATTTGCTGGAGCGCCGACCACCTTGCCTACTACGCTCATCCCAGTCAAGAGGATCCCGGGCTACGGCAAGAACGAGCCAGGCGTGACCTCGCAGCCACGATTCACGCGGTGCTCGGGCCCGCGCAAAACAACGCGACGACCGAGATCGTGACGGGAACGGCCGAGCGGGCCCTGGTCGATCAGTCCGCCGAGGCGGATCTCCTTGTGCTCGGCTCGGCCGCCGGGATCACGGCCGGACGTTCGATCGGCCCGGTCGTCCGGACTTGCCTCAGCCACGCGCATTGCCCGGTAGTTGTTGTCAGTCCAGAACACTTGCCCTGCCGGGACCTTGAGGACCCAAGCGACCAGTCCAGCGAAAGCTACGACCGGTTCCTGCCAGCAGTCGGCGCCGTGCCGCTGCCCCGATCCGGCGACCAGGCGAAAGGCGAGATTCGGTCATGAAGACGATTGACGACTTGGAGGTACGCGGACGCCGCGTGCTCGTACGGCTGGACCTTAATGTACCGATGAGCGACGGCGCGATTGCTGACGACGGAAAGGTACGAGCATGCCTGCCTACCTTGACGACGCTCCTCGACCGCGGCGCCGCTGTCCTTGCCTGCTCGCATCTGGGCAGGCCAGCCGGACAGCCGGACGCGAGGTACACGCTCGCCCCAGTCGCGGCGCGTCTGACTCAGCTGCTTGACCGGCCCGTCACCTTTGCTGCCGACAGCGTCGGGCCCGCGGCTCGTGCCGCGGCCGCTGCAGTGCGGCCCGGCCAGATTGTGCTACTGGAGAACCTGCGGTTCAATCCCGGCGAGACAAGCGCCGACGACATGGTCCGCGGCCAGTTTGCCGATGAACTTGCTTCCCTCGCCGACCTTTACGTCGGGGACGCTTTCGGCGCCGTGCACCGACGCCACGCCAGCGTGTGCGACGTTGCAGCCAGGCTGCCGCACGGGGCCGGGTATCTGATCCGGGGCGAGACCTCCGCGCTCACCAGGCTCACGGCCGACGTTAGGCGTCCGTATATTGTCGTCCTCGGCGGTGCCAAGGTGGCCGACAAGCTGCCCCTGGTCGGGGCGCTGCTCGGCATCGCCGATCAGGTGCTGGTCGGCGGCGCGATGGCTACTACATTCCTGGCCGCGCGGGGCCTGCACGTTGGCACGTCGCTGCTCGAGGGCGACCAGGCCGCAGCGCGCGCGTCCCTGGCAAAGGCAGAGGCATCAGGCGTCGAGCTGCTATTGCCAGCCGACCTGGTAGTCGCCGCGAGCCGCGCAGACAACGGAGACGTCCACGTCGTCGCCGCCAGCGAAGTGCCTCAGGGGCAGATGGCACTCGATATCGGACCGAAGACCGCGAGCCTGTTCGGCGCAAAGCTAGCCGACGCTGAGACCATCTTCTGGAACGGGCCGATGGGCGTATTCGAGGTCTCCAGTTTCGCCACCGGCACGCGCGCAGTGGCCAGGGCCATCGCCAGCAACCACGGCTTCACGATGATCGGCGGCGGCGATACTGCAGCTGCGATCCGCCGCCTCGGCTTCACAGACGCCGACTTCGGCCATGTATCCACGGGCGGCGGAGCCAGCCTGGAATACCTTGAAGGTAAGAGCCTGCCGGGCCTAGCTGCGTTGGAAGCTGGCGTCGTGGGCGCACCTACCGCAGCTTAGGCAAAGTCGTCGAAGCGCCTGGACATTCGAAGCAGCAGGTCGGTCAGGCCCGCGGTGTCGAAAGGCGGCGTGCCGCAGTGGTCGAACAGCAGCGGCAGCTCCCAGCTCGCCGACAGCCGACAGCCGACCGAACCTTCCCACAATAAACTCGCGCACGTGCAGCACGATCACCTTGTCCTCGGCGTGCGCCACGTCCTTGGTCATCTCAACAGCCGCCACGACGTGCTCGCCAGCTCATGCCGGGCGGTGTCGACGGCCAGCCCAACCGTCTTGCTCATGGCTTCCTCCAGCTGTCTAGAACGCCTAAATAGCTCGGGTGGGCTCATTCAGTCGGAAGCTAACTCGTATCACTAGCGCTTTTTAGGGCCGTACGTCCGTCGTGAATCTGAGACGGAGGTCCCGGCCGATCGGGGTCGCTCGGCCCTGTGTCGGGGTTTCCTGCGGGCGGGATGCTCCTCCCAGCTAAGTAAGTCCGCTGGCCGGGCGGTGCAGCCCGGCACAAGAAGGAGGAGTTTCAGATGCGCAGGAGGACTTTCGACGCGCTGGCGACCGCGGCAGGACTGCTTCTGGTGGTCGTGCTGGTGGTCGCGGGCGTGCTGCTGTCGTGGGGGCACTCATACGCCGGCAACCAGGTCGCCAGCCAGCTGTCGGCCCAGAAGATCGTGTTCCCCGCCACCAGCAGCCCGGAGTTCACGATCCTGCCCGCGGCCAACCGCGCGCAGATGGCCAGGTACGCCGGGCAGCCGATGACCACCGGCGCGCAGGCCGAGGTCTACGCCAACTACTTCATCGGCCGGCACCTGTTCCTGATCGGCGGCGGCAAGACCTACTCCCAGCTGTCGGCTGAGGCCATGGCCCAGCCGAAGAACCTCGCCCTGGCCGGCCAGGTCGAGACCGTGTTCAAGGGCACCACGCTGCGCAGCATGCTGCTGGAGGCCTACGGATTCTGGCAGCTCGGCCAGATCGCCCTGATCGCCGCCATCGCGTCGTTCATCGCGGCCGGCCTGATGCTGGCCCTGTCCATCCTCGGGTTCGTGCACCTGCGGCGCACCGCCCCCGAGGCCGAGATCCTGCCGCGATCGCCACCCGCGTCCACGCCAGCGCCACCTGACCGCACCACAGCCCAGAACCAATCCGGCCACCAGCCTCCCGCCCGCCAACCACGCGGGTGGGAGGCCTTTCATTGCCAACATCCGCAAATAAAAGGCCGTCAGACAGTGAGCTGGGGTCCTGAGCAAGCGCCAATAGCCCAGCGCAGGGAGCCAGCACGAGCTAACGGCGCGTCGCCAGGAGTGAATTACAGGGCAGAGACCTGGACGATTCCGCGTTCACCCGGAAGCTGAACTAGCCGGTTCCAGTCACGGCCGCGGCGTCGATCGCGATGAGGTCTGTCATCGCGCCACCAAGCCCAGCGCCGCAGCCCGGCGCGGTACTCGCGGGCCGCGGAGATCCTCACCGTCGTGAGTTGGCCTCGGCGGGCGGCCACAGACCGCTCAAACGAGGCGGCAGCTGCGCCGAGTGAGATAGTCGGTCCCAACTCCTAGCAGCGCGTAGCGGGTGTCCAGGATGCGATCGAGAACAGTGCCCCTGATTTTTCCGAACCTGCGGGGTTACCAGACCTCTTGGCTATGGCCCGACGTAGTGGCCGGCCTGACGCTGGTAGCCATCGCGGTGCCCGAGCAGATTGCCACGGCCAAGCTGGCGTACATGCCTGCGGCTGCCGCCCTATACGCATTCATTGCCGGGTCGCTGCTATTCGCCATTCTCGGGCGCAGCGCTCAGATGTCAGTCGGCGCCGATTCCACCATCGCGCCGATCCTGGCTGCTGGCGTCGCCGGGCTCGCGGTAGCCGGCACGGCCCGGTACATCCACCTCGTTTCCTTCCTCACCCTGATGGTTGGCGCGGTTGTGATCGCGAGCGGCCTGTTGCGTCTTGGATGGATCTCCGACTTCCTCTCGACGCCCGTGATCACCGGAGTCCTGGCCGGGATCGCCGTTGATATAGCGGTCGGCCAGATTCCTGCCATCCTTGGATTGCCAGGCGGCGGCACCACGCTGCCGGGCCGGGTGCGAAGGATCGCTGAGCAGATCGGCCTTGCCAACGGCTGGTCGATAGCAATTGCTGCCGCCGTCTTCTCCTTGCTCGTGCTAGCCGAACGCGTCGATCGGAGGATACCCGGCGCGCTCGTCGGATTCGTGTTGTCAATCCTGGTGGTCGTCGCGCTCGGCCTCACCTCTCATAGCGTGGCAGTGCTCGGACCGATCCACGGCGGCCTGCCTGCATTTGCAGTCCCTTCAGCGTCGTTCGCCGACGCAAGGCAGCTGATCGCCCCGGCGCTGACCATTGCGTTTGTCTGCCTGGCACAAACATCCACGGTCGTGCGCGCCGCCGGAGCCAGTTCCCTAGGCGCCGCTGGGCTGAACCGGGACCTCGTGGCCGTTGGGGCCGGGAGCCTCGCTGCGAGCCTGGGCGGATCGTTTGCGGTCAATTCCAGTCCGCCCCGCACCCAGGTGGTAGCCGCCGCGGGAGGCCGGTCGCAGCTCGCTAGCGTGATCGCTGCCGCGCTGGTATCTGTGGTCGTGCTTGTGGCCACCGGCCTGCTGAAGGACCTGCCAGACGCGACACTCGGGGCCATCCTGCTTTTCATCGCCACACGCCTGTTCCGGGCTGGTGACCTGAAGTCGATCTTGCACTTCGACCGGCTGGAGTTCGGCCTGGCGGTCGCCACCTTGCTGGCCGTGTCGCTGTTCGGGATCGAGACAGGCGTGGTTATAGCCCTGTTGCTCTCTCTGGCCGACCGGACCCGCCGAGCTGCCAGGCCTAGTGGCGTCATCCTCGGGCGCCAGCCCGACACGGATCACTGGATCCCACCGGACGTCGGCCAGCCGACCGAGCAGGTTTCCGGCGTGCTCGTCTACCTGATCTATGCACCACTCTGGTATGGCAACGCCGAGTACATCAGGCTGCGGCTTCTCCAGATGCTCGACTTGGCCACCCAGCCTGTCCACAGCCTCGTGCTTGACGCCAACGGCATGTCCGACATTGACTACACGGCGGTGCGGATGCTCGGCGAGCTCCTGGCTGAGCTCAAGCAACGGAAAGTGGCGATCGCCATCGCCCGGTCATCGCACCTCATCCATCGCGAGCTCGAGCGCAGCGGGCTTCTCCAGAATCTCGGGCCGGACAGACTGTTCGCGACGGTGGAGGAGGCAGTCGACACTCTCGTCGGTGAGGCTGACGGCGAGATGCGCAAAGCCGCGGCTCCTGGGCAGCGTGCTGCTGGACTGTGGGTACCGGAGAATCTCATCGCGCGGCTTGCCGACGGTTTCACGGCCGCGGCGGCGCACGAGACGGACCCCAAGCAGCGGAAACGGCTCCGTAGGGTGGGCAAGACCCTTGGCGGTGCCGGCCACGACCTCGCGGTAGAGGTCGCCGCTGACGCCATCACACGCCCATCAGGGCTGAACTGACAATCAGGTTCCCTGGCTGACCATCCGCATTCGCCAGAGAGGAGCCGTGCTCAGCGCTGGGCGCCGCGGACTCCTTTCATCGTGTTCATCGCGCCGGTGCCGACCACGATCGCCTCACGCCCAAAGCAGTCTCGCCTCGCCGCCTGTCAGTTTGATGGCCAACGTCCCGCTGCCAGAGGCCGTAGGCCCGCTGACCGCAGGCGGTTATCCGGGCAAGCTAAATCTGCACTAGGGGACTTCGAACTGAGGAGGCGAGCCGTATGCACGCGCACGTGGGCGACCGACTCATCGTGGAAGGTGATCCGGCACGGACCGGTCTCATCATCGGCGTCCCGCACGACAACGGATCCCCGCCTTATATTGTCAAGTGGCTGGCGAACGGCCATATCGCCATGGTGTCGCCAGGCCAGTTCGCGCGCGTGATTCCCGCTAGTCATCCGGCCGGAACGGAGCGGGAACAACTATCTGGAACCGGGCGCTGACGGTCGCTCAGCCGTCTGCATCGCGGACGGTGCTCCGCCGCTTCTGTTGCTTACCGCACGACGACGACTGGCCGGTCCGCCAGCTGGATCACTTTGTGGGCCGTGCTACCAACCAGCAATCCGGCCAGATCGCCACGGCCACGAGAGCCCATCACGATGACACCCATGTCATTCGCTTTGGCAAAATTCATGATCTCCCGTGCGGCGTATCCAAAGATCGTGTGCGCGACTTCGCCGTGGGCCTTCAAACCGGCGCTGGTCAGCTTGCCGACAGCGGCGTCCATGATGGCGCGCACCTGATCGGTCGATTCCTTCGGCGAGCTCGTGAATTTCGACGGTTCCCTTTCCACCACGTGGATCACCCAGATCTGGCCGCCGGCCAGCATGGCAAGGTCCTGCGCGGCAGCCAATACGCGCTCGGAGCTTTCCGATTCATCGATAGCTACTAGGACTCTCTCGAACATCTGATCGCCTTTCCACGTAACCACCTCAAATGTCCATGGTGAGCCTGGTGTTGGCAAGGCTTCTGGCAGGCTGCAGCCCGCCGATGAGTCCGTCCGGATCTCCGACAATGCGCTGTCAGCCACGCGGCCGCGCGGTGGGTTAACCTGCCCCACGCTCGCATTCCCAGCGAGTGGTCTTCAGGATCTTGACTGCTCTGGCCTGTCAGCGTCGGCCGGGTCGGGTGGCGGTGGCTGCTGCGACTTGTACCAGTCCCTCCAGATGATCCGGTGCACCGGGATAAGCCGCGGGATATCTCGCAGGCCAGGAATGAACGGCACCAGGAGCAGCAAAATGGTTGCCAGGCCGGTCATGTAGATCGCGATCATGTCGATGTTGGCCGAGTTGGTCCAGCCGGGATCTGGTACCACAGCGTGTAAAGCCACAGCCAGGGCTGGCCGGGATAGCTGCCAGTTTCGTTCATGACGCCCCACTGGCTGCCGGTCAGGCCCCGACCGAGTTGAACGCGTCCTTGCCTCTCGTGGAGATCCACTGCGTGTCGAAGTTCTGCTGCGACAAGTAGCCGGTGAAGCATTCAACGACTGACGCCACGAATGCGACCACGCCGGTGATCCAGGTCATCGCCCGGCGGCCGCGCCAGGCCGCCATCCAGAACTTGCCCCACAGGGGAATGACAATCAGCGCCATGAACAGCTCGGAGGCTCAGGGCGCGCCTGCGCACCCGCGATGTCGACATTCCCGCAGTGCCATCGTCGGGCTCGATCACGGGAGCCGGAGCCGCGGCGGCGCTGCCTTCCGGAACACCGTCCTCAATCCGTCCATGCGGGAATGGGATCAGCAAAGCCGCGCCGAAGATGACGATCATGACCGCGATCAGGACGAGGTTCGCCACCGACACGTAGAAGATCGATCAGTGCAGAAAGCTACCTGGAGTGCTGAGATCGACAGGCCCGGCCGCCAGCCGGGTCACGGCGTGGATACCCGCCATCAGTGCTCCTCAGAGAAAAGGCGGAGCCGATTCCGTGTCGGAAACGCTGACGGTAACGATGCCACCGATAACGGTAGCAATCCAGGATATTCGTCATGGCCGAGCGAGACTTTGACGTCGATTTTAAACCGGGCGGCCAGTGCCGACTCGCAAGCAGCCGTCGACTATGGAGCCACAGTCCACTGCGGGCATCGTCCCGCGGCCACAACGGGCGCCCGCGAACCGAAATGGCTCAGGTGGTAGCTGACTTTCGCCAAGCTAGGAATGGCACGCGGACGCAGCCCTAAACCTCGCCTCTCAGCTCTTCGACCGGCGGCGAACATCACTCGCCACGTCAACGTGCCTCAAGCTTTCGCATTTGCCTGACGGTCATGACCGGAGTGCAAATTGCCGCGATGTGGATACCAAGGAGCCAACGGTCTGCGGGGACTTGGCGTCGAGCCGCGTCGACAGGGCCAGGAACACCTCGGCCGTGGTCAGCGCATCACCCAGGGCATGATGCGGCTCATGGACTGGCAGTCCGAGATCGCGTGCCAGAAGCTCCAGAGACGGTTCGCTGGACCCGCCGACCTTAGCCAGGCCGGCGCACCTGGCGAGCGCTGCCGTATCGACGACGATTCTGGGCGTCGGCACATGTCGCGCGCGGAACGCGCGTCGCAAGAATGCGCGCTCAATCCAGGCAGCATGGGCGACGAGCACCCGGCCAGTCAGCGCGCCGAGCAGCAGGTCCGCCGATTCCTCCCAGGTCGGGGCATGAGCTAGGTCCGCTGGGCGCAGGGAATGCACAGCGATCGCCTCGGGGGACATGCTCGCCGTTCCCCTGACAAGGCGGTAGATGGAGCTTCCTGCGATAACGCGCCCGGCATCGATGGCCACTGAGCCGAAGCTGATGATCACGTCGCGCCTGAGGTCGAGTCCGGTGGTCTCCAGGTCGACTGCACAGTAGGATGCCGAGCGCCAGGGCTGGTCGAGGCGCACGGTCGTGCCTGCGTATGCGCGGGCCACTTCGCCGCGTGGGCGGCGGACGGCCAGTCTTACTTGACCCGCGATATCCACTCGCCCTCCAGCGTGGCCTGTACTGCCGCGGTGACGCGGAACGTCTCTCGGAGGAGCCGGCGGGTAAGCGAGTCGAGCTCGCGGGGAGCCAGGTACCTGCTTGGCGGCGTGCCTGCCCTAATGGCGTCGATCTCACGTGTCATGAGCAGCCCGAAGATTTCTTCGAACGCCCCGGTCAGGCTGCTCGACTCGTCCGCGGTGAGCAGGCCGGCTTGCTGAGCCCGGCGCAGTCGCTCGGGCGTCGAGCCCCTGACATCACGCATCACGATGGCCGCCCAGCGCGCGATCGAGGCGATGGGGACTAGCCCGCCGTGCTTGAGATCGAGCTCGCCTCGATGCTCTCCGGTGTGCTCGACCACGAAGTCCCGCACGAACCCGGTGGGAGGCCGGTAATGCAGCGCCAGGTGCAGCACGCCCTCGGTGAAGTCGAAGCTCCTTGTGGACGCTGCGAGTGCGTCGGTCACGGATCGGCCAAGAGGTATGCCGGTCAGCGGCCGGCTGTCGGCGATGAGCGAGACCAGCAGGGCGGTGCCCGAGCCGGTCGGCTGGCCGACCCACCGGCCCGCGGCCGCCTTCCAGTCGGGAACCGACCGGTTGAACAGCCGCTCGGTGGCGTTGGCGCCTTCCCGGCAGCGCTGCAGGCCGCACTGCTCCATGTCGTCGAGCAGTTGCGAAGCAGCGGCCTGGACACGGTCGAAGTGGCCTGGCTTGCCGGGCTCGTCAGCCCAGGCCACGGCGGTGTCGAGGTCGGAGCCAGGAAGTGGTTCTGACCGTGCCGTAGAGCCAAGGACCATCCAAGAGCACTGCGTGCCGGCGGCGCCGGTGTCGGCGTCGATGGAGATCAGGCGCCGCATGATGGCATCCCGCACGGTCCCGAGCAGCGCAGCCAGCCGCAGCGGAGGAACTCCGGCATCGGCTAGGGCCACGGCGGTGGACGGCAACATCCGCGCGGCCGCAGCCAGTGCGGGCACGTCCGCCGCGTGCTCCAGGGCCGACCTGATGACAAGCGGGTCGCGGACTTCAGCCGAGGCCATGTCCACGACCCGGACCACTCCGCTGGGCCGTCCCTGGCTATCCGCCACCGGCAGGTGGTGCACGTCATGCTCGACCATCCGCAGAAAGGCCTCGGCGACCGTGGCACTGTCAGTGATCACCACGACCGGCATGGTCGCGATGTCGCCGACCGGAGCATCCGCTGGCACCCGGCCAGTCGCCACGTGGCGCCTGAAGTCACTATCGGTGACGATCCCGAGCCCGTCCCGGCATCGCACTACGGCGCACGACTGCCGTGCCTGTCCCATCCGCCGCGCCACGTCGGCGATCGGCTCACCCGCGTCGCACCAGACCAGGGGCCGCGTGTACGAAGAGACGGGCGCGGTCGCATGATCAGTCACTCCGCTACCAGCAGTAAGCCGCTCGCGAGCGATCAGCGAGCCGTAATGAGTGAAGCGCAGACGATCCGGGTGGCTGAGTATCTGTCGCGGATCTGGCAGGAGGTAGCAGAGCGTCTCCTCCGCCGCCCGGACCGCGAGTGCCGGCGGAAGGCCGGACAGCAGCGACACATGCCCGAATGTGTCGCCTGACCCGAGCAGGTCAACGACCCGGCCGCGGTCCAGCACCTCGACCGAGCCGGTGCGGACGATATAGAGGCGATCCAGAGGCTCCGCGTCGGCAGCCACGAGCACCGCCCCGCGACCGAAAAATTCGACTTCGACGTGCCGCGCCAACTGCTCCAGGTCTGCCGCGTCGAGGGCGTCGTATGGCGGCTGACGGCCGAGGAAGTCGGCGTACTCCTTCACCGATCACCTGCCCGTAGGCGACATGCTAGTCAGCACTTTCGCGGCCGAAGCACGACCACGGGCCGGTCGGCAAGGTGCAGGACTTTGTGGGCCGTGCTGCCGACAAGCAGGCCAGCAAGTTCACTCCGGCCGCGACAGCCCATGACGATGACGCCTACATCATGCGCCTGGGCTGAGTAGATGATCTCCTGCGCGGCGCGGTCGTACAAGTTGAAACTGACTTCGGCGTGCGCCGCGACACCGGCTGCCACTAGTTTGCCGGCTGCTGCGTCAACCATGGCGTACGCGTCCCAGCTAGTGTGCGCGGATGGCGACGGGTGCCTCGATGGATCGCCTTCCCGCACGTGGAGTACCCAGACCTCGCCGCTGGAGAGAGTGGCTAGCTCCTGTGCCGCAACGAGCACTTGCTCAGCCATTTCCGAGTCGTCGATGGCCACCAGGATGCGCTCGTACATCGGCTGTCCTTCCATCGTGTCCTGCGCTTATACAAATCTCCTTGCTGTGCCCGACCAATGGCAGGGCCGTTAGTCCCGAGATCACAAATCAGGTGCCTTCGTCGGCACCCGCTTGCGGCACCCACTGCACATTGGCCAACCAGCCGTTGCAGCTGGCGGTCGCCCTTCAACGCAGCGGTCGCCCATGCCCGCAGCTGACCCGCCTCTGACGACGTCCATAACACGACTCCGTTCCCAGCCCGTAGCGGGCCATTTATTTTGTCACCTGATGCCTTTAGTCCTCCGTAGTGGTGACATTCGCTCATGTCGGCGGTCGCCGACGAGGCGCACGCTGGTCTCAGAACCCGAAGGAACCGGGCTCAAGAGCGAAGGAAGAAGGCGAATTCGAATGGCAACCCCGATCGAATTCCTCGGAGAACCGGCTGCGCGCCGCAACCTGCAAGTGTGGGAGTGGCTGAAGCAGTCCAAGATCATGGCAATCGGCTGGACCGCGATGCGCGTCTGGCTCGGCATCATGTGGATCCAGGCAGGCGTCGCCAAGCTGTGGGGCGCGGAGAACGCCGGATTCCTCCACAACAGCGGCGCAGCAGTGGCCGGCTTCGCCGGGCACGGCACTCCCGCCTACACCTGGTGGGGCAGCTTCCTGCACAACTTCGTCGTTCCGAACGCGGGCTGGATCGCCATCCTCGTCGCGGCTGGCGAGTTCGCCATCGGCATCGCTCTGTGCCTCGGCCTGTTCACCCGGATCGCGGCGATCGGCAGCCTGGCGCTGCTGTTCACCTACGTGATGTCCGGCACGGCAAGCGTCTGCGCCTTCTACGCGCTGTTCGCCATCGTCATCCTGACCATGTGGCGGACCTCGAGCTGGCTCGGCGTCGACGGCGTGGTGGCCAGCTACCGCCAGCGCCACCACCACGAGCGCGGCCTGCACCGCCCCATCCGCGAACTCCTCAGCCGGGTCGCGGCCGGGACCCCCACCGTCAGCAAGACTGTCTAGCGGTCCGTTCCTCGGTCCAGCCCTTGCCGATGCGGCCTGCGCGAGCAGGCCGCATCGGCGTGTTGCCAGGGTGCAAGGCTGACCAAAACGGCGGCCTCGTCCTTCGTTCCGTTGATGAGCGCCTCGTCCTTGCCGCAGTGGGCGAAGGAAGTGCTTTGCGCGCTTGCGCTGGTAGCCGTCGTGGTCGGCGTGGACTTCGGTTTGAGGTTCCTGAAGAGCCCATGAGCGCAGCTGCCTCAGACCTGCTTACCCACGATCCATGCGCACCTAAATCAACGCTGGTCTGACCGTGACCGGCACGGGGCCATCTCCCCGCTTACGGAGCCCGTCACGCTCAGGTTTCCGAGAATGCTGTTCCCTCGCCTGTTCCGGTGCGCGGGTGGCGGTGCACGACAATACAGGCGATCACGGCACTCACGGAAGCGATAGCCAGTGCGATGAAAGGGAAGGCGCTGTACGGGGCGGGCTGTCCAGGCTGGCACAGTTCGATGAACGGGACGATGAGAGTGATGGACCCAAGGGCCGGGATCGCAACATGGCGCACGGGTGAAAACGAGTCGCGGTGGCGGCGCCACATGAACACGGGCAGGGAGATCATCGTGAGCAGGTAGACGATGAGGATCAGGATCGTCGCCAGCGTCGAGCACTCCGCATACAGGCCAACTGGGTCCATCGACTGCGTGTCACCTGAGATGAGCCGCCACAGCCACCAGACGCCAATGATCCCCAGCCCGGCGACCGCCATAAGCAGCAGCGCATTTACCGGCGTGTCTGCCCGCGAGCGAACCTTGCCGAGCTTGGCCGGCAGCAGCCCGGTCCGGCCGCCGTCGAAGAGCATGCGCGACTGGGAGTCCGCTCCGGCAACCAGGGTCGCGAGCGCCGAGACGATCCCGGCTATCCACGCCAGGACGCTTGCTCGGCCGAGATAGTGATCGGCCACGGTCAGAAACGGGACCGACGAGCGGCCAATGGAGGAGACGTTGTAGCGGAATCCGGTAATGGTGGCGTAGGCGAAGAGGACCAATAGGACGGCCGCAATCGCCACCGAGATGTAGAGAGCCCTCGGGATAGTACGGCGTGGGTTGCGGCTTTCCTCGGCGAGCGCGGGTCCGTTCTCCCATCCGATGAACATGAAGAGCGCCAGCGGGAAACCCGCGGACAACCCGGCCAGGCCACCGGTGAGATGCGCCCACGAGAACGGTATGCCGGACAGATGGGCACGCTGATCGATCAGGACTAGCAGGCAGACGACGATCATGATCGCCACCTGCACGACCACGGCTGCGCCCACCGCAGTCGTCGAGAGCTTGACCCCGCGTGCCGTCAGCCAGATCGCTCCGGCGGTCAGCACGAGGGACAACGGACCCCACGGCGGATGCCAGGAAGTGTAATGCGAGAGGGTCATCGCCACCAGCCCACCCGAAAGGGTGAACACCGCCGTGATCGCAATGGTGTAGCCGACCGTGACCAGGAGAGCGGTAGCGACGCCGGCTCTTGCCCCCAGCGCCGTCTCCACATAAGTAATGAAGCTCCCCGCTGACGGCTCCGCTCTGGTGAACTCGGCCACCGTGAACGCCATTAAGGCGACAGCCACAGTCGCCGCGAGGATCGTCAGCGGAGCTGCGACGCCGGCGGTTACCGCGATCACTCCGAACCCGAAATAGAAATCAATTCCCGGCCCGATGTTCGCGACCGTCGAGGCCGTCACGTCGGCCGTGCCAAGCTGACCGGACTTGAGATGGCCTCCCTTCTCGCTCATCGCATCTCCCGTCCGTCAGCTGGCAATGCCTCGAATGTTGCCATCGGAGACAAATCCGAGAAGGAAGCACTTGGGACATCGGAACCTGCTCTCCGCCAGGCGCCTGTATCTCCCCGCCCCAACGCTACAGCTGTGCGCGACGGCGGCCAGGTCGTTGAACCTCGGCAGGCCCCGTCGGTGCATTTGCCGTCCTTTACTGGCAGCTCGTGGCCTGCACGTGGCGTTACTGCCTGTGCAGGATGAGGAAGAACTCCGCCGTGCCGTGGTCGGCGAGCGAGCCGAAGAAGCCGAATCCGGCCGGCCGCTTGATGCCCCATTCGGCGAAGGGCACGGGGATCGACCCCGCTGCCTGCAATGCCAATCCGTCGCGGCGGCTGGTGATGGCGGCATGGACCTCCTGCGCGACGCCGTTCATTGCGAGTTCTCCGATAGCCGTGATGCTGATAGTCACGCCGGAAACGAACGCAGGGCCTAATTGGACCGGATGCGCGAGCGTGAATGTCGCAATTGGGAATCGCCGGGTGTCGAGATTGCTGGCGAGCTGTCGCTCCGTCTTGCCGCCGACCTTGATGCCGACCAGCGCGATGCGGAACGTGGCGTGGGTCACGGCGCTACCGGAGATGATGATGCTCCCGGTCACGCCGGTGGTTCTGCCGACGATGTCGTTCCTGATGCCTTGGTCATTGCTGGATCTCCGTCGATCCGTGGACGTGGTGTGATTGCGCCGGTGAGCATCCGGGTTCGTGTGCTGGGATGACCCGGAAGACGGGGAACTGCGGTGCGATGGCCTGGAAAGCTGCTTCAGGGGCGTGTCGATCGACGGGAACGTGCGGACGTGCGCCCGGCACCTTTTGCAGGTAGCGCCTGAAAATCGGAGGGCGCTCGCTTTCCGGCACTTCGACCAGATCGCATGAGACGGCTCGCCGGTGCCGGAGCACCGCGCGTCCCTGGGCGGCACGCACGTTCTGGACCCAGTTGCACTGCTCGCCGAGCATCGAGACCAGGTACCACTCGCCGTTCCAGTCGGCCATCCCGAGCGGGAAACGCCTGAGCCGACCCGACCTGCGCCCGGCAACTTCGATTGTCACCCACCGCTTGGGCATGAGCCCGAAGGCAAAGGCACTTGCCCACATGCGCGCCAGGCGGCGGGCTCTGGCGTCAGCTCGGCCTGCCGGATACATCGCCCGCAGCTCGTCGTCTGAGAAGAATGGTCGGATTCTCATCGGTTACTCCGTGTCCGGTGTGGCTGAGAGTGGGCTGCGCCTCGCCTACTACACTGGTAACAAATGCGGAAGTTGAAACATAGAGTCTAAAGTCCTAAGGCTACGCAGATGAAAGACGAGGGACGGATGCCTGAAGCGCCCACGGGCCTCGCCCGCAGGGGGCGTCGGCTCACTGATGAGGAGACGGAGCGCCGGATGCTGCGGGCTGCCGTGGCCATGGTGCGCCGGACCGGCCTGACGGTGAGCTTGGATCACATCAGCCTCGAGGATGTGATCCGTGAGGCCGACGTCTCGCGGAGCTCGGTCTATCGCCGTTGGCCCTACAAGGACCTGTTTTTCAGTGACCTGGTGAAGGATCTGGCCAAAGACGCCGCTCCGGCGATCGTGGACGACGAGGTTGAGCTGATCCGGCGTATCGTGACGGCGCACGCGGGCTGGCTGGAAACGGCTGAATTGCGCCGCGGACTCATTGTTGAGCTGCTCCGCGAGCTGGCCCTGCTCGATTTCCAGGCGCTCTACGAGTCGTCGGAATGGCGGACCTACATCGCTTTGCACGCGACGTTTATGGGCCTGGCGGACGGCAGACTGCGCGACCAGGTGCAGGTGGCTCTGGCCGAGTCCGAGCAACGCCGCATTGGCCGCATAGCGGGCGCATGGAGCCAGCTGGCCGGGCTGTTCGGCTACCGCCTGCGGCCTGAGCTAGGTGCCACCTTCGAGACGGTGGTCACGCTGATCGATGCCACGATGCGCGGCTTGGTCATTATGGCGCTGTCTACGCCTGACATAGCTGCGCACCGGACACTGGCGAGTCCGTTCGGGGCAGCAGGCAAGGACGAGTGGTCATTGCCGGCGACGGGCCTCGCCGGCCTCGCTTTCGCGTTCCTGGAGCCAGACCCCGCAATCCAGTGGGACGACGGAAGGCTTGCCGCCGTCCGCCAGGCACTGACAGCCCTAACCCTGCCTGACGGCTGAGAATTCGCGAACCGTAACGGCACGTTGTGGGCGAAGGTCCCGGTCAGTCAGGACCTCCGATCCTGTCGTCGGTGCCTCTTTCCGGGCTTGGGTGGGAGCATGGGGAAGCTAGCCTCACCGCCAGGCCGAGACGTCCATGTCGCAACGCCGCTCGTGCCGCGTGAGGCGGAGCAGAGACAGCTGACAGCGGCGCAGGTCACCGGGTACGTGGTCGGCGCCGCAGTATGGGCGCCATCCGTTCACAACACCCAGCCATGGTGGTTCGCCACCGAGGGCGCCGAGATCGCTATGTATGCCGACGCAGGAAGGCAGCTGAGTGTTGCCGATCCAAGCGGTCGCGAAATGATGATCAGCTGTGGGGCTGCGTTGTTTACAGCCAAGCTAGCTCTCCGGTCACTCGGATACGTTGTCGAGACCCGTGTGCTGCCTGACAAAGACGACCCGTTGCTCGTGGCAAGGCTCCGGTGGCGGCAGCGCGCAGCGCCGGCAGGATTCGAACTGCGACTGTTCCGCCAGGTAACTCGGCGGCGGACACACCGGGGCGGATTTGAGCCACTGCCACTGATGCCAGGACTTCTGGGCGCCCTGCGGCAGGGCGCGGAGCGAGACGGCGCTGCGGTCCGCGTGGCAAGTGACGAGGGCAGTAGGGCAGCACTTGCTGCCGTCGTTGAGATGGCGGAGCGTGTGCAGCGGTCGGACACCGGTTATGTGAAGGAACTCGCCGCCTGGGCCCCGCCGCCGGGCAGTATGAGGTTGGACGGCGTGTCGCCTTCGTCCTACCCGGCGCGTCCTGAGCGGACAAGCCCCTATTTCCCTGGCCGGGACTTCGCCCGCGGCCACGGCTGGGGCCTGCCAGCGTCCAGTGCCGCCGCGGCAACCCGGTTCACCGGAGTCGCCTGCCTGTTGACCACGCCAACAGACACCCCGACCGACTGGGTAAATGCCGGACACGCACTCCAGCGCCTGCTGCTGACGTCTACTAGCTATGGTGCGGCGGCGGCGCTCTACAGCCAGCCGGTGGAAATAGGCTGGCTGCGCGAGATCATCAGGGTTCAGCTGGGTGACGGCAGCTACCCGCAACTTGTGTTCCGGCTTGGAACTGTCATCCAGAGCGCTGTCAGCGTCCGGCGCCCGCTGAGAAGTGTCCTGATGAGCGATCGTTCGGGCAGTCTGGTGACCTAGCCATGCACATGTCTGCGCTGAGCTCCGATGCCCTCGCGTTACAGGGCCGACCGCACCTCATCGGTGACCGGTCGCGCGGGCCCGCTCTTCACAGCGAAAGGATGGGCAGTTTCTCCGGCACGCGTCAGCAGGGACTCGCAGACCCTTCTGGAAACGTCGATTCTGCGGAGGGCCAGGTGAGCGGAGCGGCGTTGTCGCTGGCCGCATTCTCGATCGCGGCGGCGACGCGGCTCAGGAACGAGCGGACCGTGGCGGCTGCGATCCGGTGCAGGATCACCCGGTCCAGCATCTGCCCGGCTGCTCCTGCCGGTGGTCCGTAAACTCCCTGCAGACCGATCAGCGTGGCATCATTGCCGTCAGGAATCAGCGTTATGTCGGCATCCAGGACCGGGAATAGTCGCTCGCTGGCGCCGACAGCCTCCCAGCGCAGGGCCAGCACTGTCACAGCTCCCCGCTGCACGGGCTGCGTGACGCGCACGTGGACGAGCTTGGACAGGCCCGGCACCGGGCCAGTCGGGCCGATTCTCGCGATTCCTTCGCTCCAGGCAGCATGGGACGCCGTGCTTAGTGTCGTGCCGCCTAGCGCGCCGGCAATGCGCGTGCTGGCCGCTGCGAGGCTGACCTGTGCTCGCACTTCGTCGACGATGAACACGACTCGATTACATACACATACAAGGTCCGGGTTCTACGGCCGTTGGTCCCGGGATTTGTGGCCGCAAGTCCCGGCGCGAGCGGCCAGTAAGACGGCGACCCCGGCCCACGACTTTCCTATCACGGGCCATCGCCAGTGCTGCCTGAGCCCAGTGCCCGGAAGACATGATCGCGGATCTCGTGGATCACCTCATCGAGGCGCCGCAGAGCATCGGTGATCCGGTCTCTAGCTACCGGAGCGGGCTGGTCAGCGGCGGCTTGGAGGCTGACCCCGACATGAAACAGGCTGCTGGTGACTCGGTCTAGCAGTTCCTGGCTTTGCTGCTCGCGATCGGTTACTGCGGCGCGGGCCAGGCTGGCAAGGTCGACTAGACGCGGAGCCCTGGTGGCGTCTCTGACCACAGCCAGGATGAAATGTCCGCTCGCGGTCGGTACCGGGCTAAGCGTTATCGTCACCGGCAAGGTCGCGCCGTCCTTGCGCACACCTACCAGGCGTGATCTTCCCGCCATCGGGCGGGTTACGGGAGCCCGCGCATAAGCGGCCCGGTCCTCCTGATGCGCGCCCCTCAGGTCCGCTGATACCAGCGCCTCCACCGGCTGACCGGTCAGTTCGCCATCCTCATAGCCGAACATCGCCAACAGCCGCCGGCTGGCCAGCACGATCGTGCCGTCCTCATCGCTCAGCATGATGCCGTCGTCGAGCATATCGATCAGCTGCCGCAAGACCGCGGCATTCAGCTCCACCGGTCGCGACTCGTCGGCCGGTACTGGCCCAGGCGGCCCATAGGCCTGCAGCACCGCCTCATCCGGGTCAGGGTATCCGTCGGAATCCGCGGCTGCGGCTGCGTCCACCGAGCGGAATACGGCCACCAAGCGGTCCAGACCTGCCTCGCTGACCAGGCGATCCACGGCCGGCGCGCACACGACCAGGCGCAACTCCGCATTACTGACCGCCGCTGCATGGTAGGCGTGGATCAGCGCGTCAACAGCAGCACGATCACACCATGCCGTTGCTGACATATCCGCGATCACTACAGCGGCGCCTCGGCCGAGTGCAGCCCGGAGCTGATCCCCGGCACTGGCGGCACGAGCGGTATCGACGTGTTCAGGAAACGCCACCACTTCGAATTGGCCGGTCCACCCGGCCGACACGACGCCATCCGTCATGGCAGAAGCCTTGCACGGAGATCACATTCGTACACTCCGGAGCCTTCGCGGACGGTGCCGTCGTGCCTGTTCGGCCTGAGAATCATGTTGAGCCGCGCGGGCCTCCAACTCGGCCTGGACTCAGCTCGCTGCTGGTGGCCGTTCCTTCGAGCGGGACCCGCCACTCTAGCTCCGTGCCGCCGCCTCCGGCCGCCTGAATCCGCAGCGTCCCGCCGAGCTTTGTGGCCCGCTGCTCCAGGTTGCTCAGCCCACTGCGTCTGCCAGTGTCCTTAATCCCGGACCCGTTGTCGCGCACTGTCAGCGAGAGGCTGGCGTCAGCCGTCACGACCACCTCGACCTTGCTGGCATGGGCATGCCTGGCCGCGTTCGACAAGGCCTCCCGCAGCGCGCCGAGCAGGTGCTCGCTGACATCTTCCGGGACGTCGTCATCAAGCCGTCCGTCCAGCTGCAGCGCCGCTGGGAACCCCAGCGATCCGGTCATCTCGTCGGCCACCTGCAGGATTCGCGCGCGCAGGCCAGGCAGCCTCGCCTCATGGCGTGTCTGCAATGCGAAGATCGACGAGCGGATCTCCCTGATCGTCTCGTCGAGCGCATCGACCGCCAGGCTGACCCGCTGCGCTACTTCCGGTGCGCCGATCAGCCCGACCGCGCCCTGCAGCGACATGCCCGTGGCATAAAGCCGCTGGATGACCAGGTCATGCAGGTCGCGCGCGATCCGGTCCCGATCCTCGAAGACCGCGATTTGCTCGGCCTGGCGACGGTGCTCAGCCAGTTCCAGCGCGATGCCGGCCTGGGAAGCGAAAGTTACCAACATCGCAGTCGCCGCCGGAGCCAGCGGCATAGAGCCTGGCCGACGGCCGGCCGTCAGCACGCCGCGCACGTTACCGACCGTGCCGAGAGGCACCAGCACTGCCGGTCCAAGGTTCATGTGCTCCCTGGCGACCTGGGCGACTCGCACGTCGTGGACGAAGTCATCGACGCTCATCAGATCACCGCTGTTGAAGACCTGGCCGGATGCCGAACCCTGGGTCGGCAGCATCAGCCCTAGCGTGTCATTTGCCCCTTCCCCCGCCGCATGTTCAATCTGCAGCTGGCGGCCGTCAGCCAGGGGCAGCGCAAGCGCGACCAGGTCAGCGCCGGACATTTCCAGGGCGCTCGCTGTGATCAGCGCCAGCGCATCACCGACGTCCGCGCCGGACAGCAGCGTCCTAGTGACGTCGGCAGTGGCGGTCAGCCACCGTTGCTGCCTGCGCGCCTCGTCGTATAGCCGCGCGTTCTCGATAGCCACCCCGGCGGCGGCGGCCAAGGCCACGAGCACGGCCTCGTCCTCTTCGTCGAACGGGCCTCCGTCGCGTTTCTCAGTCAGGTAGAGGTTCCCGTACACCTCGTCTCTGATGCGGATTGGGGCCCCCAGGAACGACGTCATGGGGGGATGCCCAGCTGGGAAACCTGACGACATCTCGTGGCCACCGAGGTCAGCTATCCGCAGCGGTTTGGGATCACTGATCAGCGCGCCGAGCAGACCGCGTCCCTCGGGCCAGTGATGGATACGACTAATCTCATTCGCGTCGAGGCCCACGGGAATGAACTCAGCAAGCCGCCCGCCTTCCCCGATGACCCCCATGGCGCCGTACTTGGCATCGACCAGGGAGACGGCAGCCTCGACGATTCCGCGCAGCACCACCTCGATGTCGAGATTGGTGCCGACAGCCACTACCGCTTCGAACAGGGCGTTGACCCGGTCCCGGGCCGCGAGAACGGCCTGCAACCTGGCCTGCAGCTCAGCGAGGAGTTCGTCAAGCCTGAGATTAGGCAGCAGCGAGCGTTCTGCCTGGTTGCTCAAGCGAGCCTCCGATTATTCGCGCGAGTTTGCTGTGATCATACGTCGGCAATGACGACGCGGACGAGCGTCCGGCGAGCGCTTCCATGCTCTCGCGGGCCGACAAGTCGCGGCGCGGCAACGAATGGGTGCTCTCCTGTCGGTCACTTAGTCGCGGGCGCTATATGTCGTGACAAAGAAGGATCAGATCGACATCCGCTCGTCACGGGTCGGCCCCAGGCTGGCCTGGCCAGAGGCGTAGCCACTTCACGGGCGCGCATGGCGGTCGGGACTGCCCAGACCGCCGCCCTCGTGCGCCGCCGAAGCCGGCGCACGAACGCGTACTCCGGCACGTCGGCCCGTCCGGCAGCCGCAGGGGCGTACGTCCCTAGACCCGCTGACATTCGTCCTCTGGGCTGCGCGCCCGTCGTGGCGTGGGATCGAAGTGTCCGAGCCGACGTCGCGAAAGATTGAGTAAGGGAGATCATGGAAACACAGCACGACGGAGGCGGCACCGAGCCGATCGTCGCGGCTGTAGACGGGTCCTCATCATCTGCATGTGCAGTTCGCTGGGCGGACCGCCAGACCTGGCCGACGGGTGCTGCGGTCGAGGCCGTTAGCCCTAGGCAGACCCCACTAGCTAAGGGCAGCTGCCAGTGGCCACCGCGCGGGGTACTCAGGAGGTACGACTTCCCGATGCTTGTGAACAAGACTCTCATCGATCAGCAGCGGTGGGCATCCGCACGCGCGGCGGCTCACCGACGGGCTCCTCGGCTCTGGAGGCCAGCACTTCGTGCACCACTCGTCCCGCTCCGTCTGGAACGTTCGCGAGCCCGGCAGCCCGCCCAACTTGACCCTACTGGTCGGCCGCAGTGAGCGCCGCCCTCGGGCCCGATCAGGGCAGGCTCGCCGACACCAAGGACGAGAAAGGGGGCGGCCATGAGCGACACGACAATTCTGGTGGGGTATGACGGATCACCAGGCAGCGAAGATGCCTTGGCTTGGGCAGCCAGGGAAGCCCTGGCGCGCGGGTCCGTGCTCACGGTATGCGTAGCACACGCGCTCCGATATGCGGCTCTGCAGACCGAAGGCGCGGCGCCCGGCGAAGAAATGCAGCGCGGTGACGAGGACGCGCTCGCAGCTGGCCTTCGGACCGCACGCGATCTAATGGGCGAAGGGAACGTTCGGCCGCTGCTTGTCGCTGGGCCGCCCTCCGCTGTGTTGTGCAAGCACTGTCCCAATGCCGAGATGCTAGTCGTGGGCTCGCGGGGCAGCGGCGGCTTGCCGGAGCTGCGCATCGGGTCCGTCGCCTTCCAGGTCGCCGACCATGCCCAGGGGCGGGTGGTGATCGTGCGCGGGAGCTGGCACCTCGTCCCTGGTCCTCTCCCAGGTCCTGTCGTGGTCGGCACCGAGGGTTCGCTCGCCTCGGAACCCGCGGTGACGTTCGCGTTCGAGGAGGCTACGCTTCGCGGGACCTGGCTGCTGGCCGTCTGCGCGCTAGCTGACGCTCCCGGCACCTTGGGCGCGGCGCGCGAGATCAGTAATGATTTCGAGCAGCTCATCTCTCGACGAGAACAGGATTATCCCGACGTCTCCGTGCGTCGACAGGTGTCCGAGGGTTCCCCGCGCCGTGCTCTGCTAGAAGCTGCGGCCGGGGCGCAGATGCTCGTCGTAGGCGCGCACGGACGGGGAGGCTTCGCCGGTATGACGCTCGGCTCGGTCGCCCTATCCATGATCGCCTACGCGCCGTGCCCAGTGGGAGTAGCGCACGGCTAAGTGCCCGAGGGCCTCCACGATGAGGTACTCGCCCGGCTCGTGGGCACGCGTGATCGCCAGCCATGGCGACCGGACCAAAGCGCCGCGGCAATGATGCACGCGCCGGGTGGCCGCCGTGACTCTGTCTACTGGCGGTTCGGGACTGAGGACGCGAGACCAGGCCCACGGATCCCGGCTGACGACAGCGTTCCTGGCCAGGAATGACAGATGCCAGCGAAGACCGTGAAGGGGCCTGATGCGCTTTCCACCGACGAAATCATCCCGGTATCTGCGCAGCGACCTCGACCGGCTCATATGGATACTTCCGCTGGATCAAGGCGTTCAGGCGGTCCTGGTCCGGAGCGAGCAGCGCCCTGACACCCTCCGCGCTCACCTCTGCGACGATGACGTCGCCGACCTCGTCGTGGACGTCGCCGAAGAGGCCATGCGTCTTCATCTTCTGGGCCTGGTAACGATTGTCGTCGGTCGGGCTGACGTAATGGACCGACCAGATCTTGTAGCGGTGGACCAGGAACAAGATGTTCAGCGTCATCAGGCGCTTCTGGCGCAGGGCTATGTCGAAGGTGTGCTGGTCCCGAACCGAGAGGATGTTGCGCCCCCGGCGATCCACGATCACATCGAAGATGACGTTGGCGAGCTTTTCCCCACTTGCCTGGGACAAGGTGAGCTCCAGCAACTCCGAGCCCGCCGTGTTCGGCCGCAGTCCGACGCGCAGCGAACCAGGGAGCTGATGGTGATTTGCCCACATCGCGAGCCATTCTTCAAGCAGCTTCGTCGGCACCTCGGTCTGCACAAGGTGCTGGTGCTGCGTCGAGCCCTCGCCCATCGCTTTGGTTGCCGCCGTGCCGCCCGAAGAGGCCATCAGCGCCGCATCCAAACGCGGCCCGCCCACGAGCGTCTGGGGCGTCCGGTAGGGCGACTCGACCAGGCGGAACCTTCGCTGCAGCCGGGCCAGGGAGAGCATGCCGTCCTGCCTGAGCGCGGCGGCGAACTCCTCCGCCGCCAGACCGTCGATCTGATGCCCGCCGTAAGTAATGAAGTTGAAGACGAACCCCAGCTTGCCGAGCTCCTCCGGGAATCGCCTCATTTCCTCCTCGCTCATCCCGGTCGTGTCCCAGTTGAAGGAGGGTGACAGGTTGTACGCGAGCATCTTGGAGGGGAACTCAGCGTGGATGGCCTCGGCGAAGCGCCGGGCGTCCACGAGGTCCGCGGTCTTAGTCTCCATCCACAGCAGGTCCGCGAACGGTCCGACAGCCAGCGACCTGGCAACCGCGTACTCAATTCCGCCCTGAATCTGGTAGTAGCCCTCTGCTGTCTTGGAGAGCTCGCAATCCCAGACGATGTCGATGCCCATCGACTTGGCCTTGGCCCGGGCGGCGTGGAACGACGTCCGGTTCGCGAAGGCCAGCCACTCCTCGGCGGTTACCTCGAAGCGCTCCCCCTCGCTTGCGCGGAACTCGATCACGTCCGCCACCGCCTGGGGATAGCTCTTCAGGTTGGCCTCGGACTGCCACGCCTCCAGGTACCGCGTCTCGACCCGATCCAGCAGTGCCTCAACCACCGATCCGTCGGCCTGCTGGAACGCCTTGGCGCTCTCCTCGAGTACGGGCATCACGCCCGCCCGCTTGAGCCAGGCGCTGGCTTCGTCGTACTCCGCGGCGGAGATCTTGTACAGCAGATGACCTCGCGCGTCGTCGACGCCCAGCTCGCGGAGCTTTCTCAAGATGGCAAGGTAGCCGACCTTGTACGTCGGCAGGTCAACACTGGTGGCTCCCAGGATGAACGGATGATCGCGCTCGTCCCCGCGCCCCTCCAGGAACGTGGCCGATTCGGCGTCGGTCCGGGCCACGATAATGCCGGGCACCTTCATGACATCCAGCTGGAAGCGCGCGGCGCTCAGCCGCTTGATCTGCTCGTCCACGCCAACGAGCACCTTTCCCCCCTGGTGCCCGCACTTCTTGGCGCCGGGCTTCTGATCCTCGATGTGATAGCCCGAGACCCCGACCTCGACGAAACGACGGACCAGATTCCGCACATGCGCATCGCCGCCATGCCCGGTATCCGCATCGGCGATGATGAACGGCCGATAGTCGATCTCGGGCGAAACAGCCCGCTGCGCCTCGCTCAGGCGCGAGCGAGCAAAGCGCTGGTTCCGGTCCGCCATGAGCAGCGCGCGCACAATCGGAGCGGCCTCGTCGGGCACCTGGGAGAGCGGGTAGCTGGCCAGGTCGGGTCCAGGGTCCTCCGTCACGGATCCCTTGGCCGACGTAGCCCAGCCACCCAGGTAGATGCCCTCGATTCCCATCCGCTTCATAGCCACGGCCTGACCGGGCGAATAAGGGCCGAACGTGGTGATCTGCTTGCCCTCGGCGAAGAGCTTCCGGAGCCGATCGTAGAACTGCCCGGCCGCCATCCTGGCCACTGTGTAGTCAGTGGGGATGGTGCCCTGTTGCTCCACCACTTGACGAGCAGAGTACAAACGCGTGATGCCCTCGAATCGAAGGCTCTCAAGCCAACTTGCGGTCTCGCCGATTTCCGAATCGAATGACTTCACCACTAGCTCCTGCCGCTGCCGCACCGCGGCGCTTCTCGTGCCTCGAAATCCAGCTTCTCTGTGACGCGTGTGCCGTCCCGGCTCAACGCATCCACCTACTGGCCATCCGCCGCCTCGCCTGCGCCAGGTCTTCGTCGCTGACGTGGATGTTGGCAGGTCGATGTACCACGCGCGCCCTGAGAGGAGCGGCGACCCGGACTTCTTCTCATCAGACCATGCCGTGGCCACAAGAGGTAGAGGCAAAGGTCCCGGGACGCCGCTAGCTGCCGATCCGATCCACCGTCCTACGCGGTCGCTGGCCTGCGGCCCCGTCTTGAATGCTCACGCTCAGATAAGTGTCGCCTTGGCGGCCGCGCATCTGTCAGACCCGGCAGCCGCGACGCTGACAAAGTTGTCGTCGCCAGCCGGAGATCACGCTCCCAGCCCGGGACGGTGAGTGACGCCACGTGCCCATGGCGAGCGACGGGCAGCATCAATAGCGGGAATCCTGTCCGGCGATCCCGGTGGACAAGCGCACCTCACGAAGGTGACGTAGGTGCCCTAGGGCCAACCATGCTGCTGCGCGGCAGCTCCGGCCGCGAATCTGCTGGCGACGTCCAGTCGGGTCATGATTGCTGCGATGTGTCGTCGGGCGCTCGCGGCGACGGCTTCCCGGTGGGCCGTCACGGCACAGTCCAGCATCTCCTTGTCCTGAGTCCGCACGGCTTGCTGGTCAAGGGCCGCTCCCATGTTGGACAGCCGGCCCGCTAGCCGGGATCTCCAGCAGGCGCAGACCCGCCGTCCCACCAGCTGTTCGTGGAGCCGCGACCGCTGACGGATGATCACTCTGTGGCGCCCGTTGCCGTGCAATGACCCCGAACTCCACGGACGAACGACGGACGGATGATTAAGGGCCTGATCGCTGGTCCCAGCGATCAGGCCCTTGACCTGCTGCTTCACACGTAGCCCCGACCGGATTTGAACCGGCGCTACCGCCTTGAGAGGGCGGCGTCCTGGGCCACTAGACGACGGGGCCAGGTACTTTCGCTGCTCCCGCGGCAGTCCGGCGCACCTGGCAGGTGACGGGCTAACTCACGGAAAACCGGCATTCGAGCGGTCCTACTCGAACCGCCTGCCGGTCCATCAGGGTAGCGCACGCCGCCGGCCCGCGCCAAACCAGGCTCCGGGCGGCCGCATCGGAATTTCGCTAGCTCTTGCATAGTCCGGCGTTTTCCTGGTACTTACCGGCCCATGCTCGCATTCATAGTTGTACTGATCGTCATCGGCCTCATCGTCGGACTGGTCGCACGCCTGCTCGTGCCCGGCCGGGACAACATCGGCCTGCTAGGCACCATCATCCTCGGGATCGTCGGCTCGTTCGTCGGCGGATTCCTCTGGGAGCTAGTCGAGTTCCACCACGTCGAAACTGACCATTTCCAGACCGTTGGCATCATTGGCTCGATCATCGGCGCCATTGTGGTGCTGCTGATTCTGCGCGTCACAGGCCTGGAGCGCGGCCGCGGCCGCTCCCGGCGGCGGCGCCGGATCTAGTCTGACGCTCCCCCGGAGCGAGGCCTGAAAGCAACGAGCGCGGCTGCCTGACAGGCAGCCGCGCTTTGCGTGCACGTAGTCGCTGGGGTACCAGGACTCGAACCTAGACTAACGGGGCCAGAACCCGTCGGGCTGCCAATTACCCCATACCCCATGGGAACGCGCCGCCAGTCACGCCGACGCGCCAGTGCAGTTTAGCCCAAGCCGGACGGTAGCCGAAGCCGGACGGAAGCCGAAGCCGGACGGGGCGGGCCAAAGGACCAGCCTCGCCAGCGGGCCGGTGCCAGCTGAGCCAGGCGTTACGCGATTATCCCACAGCTGATTGCGGCGGTTTCCCCAGGTATGGGGAGGCAGCCGCACCTGCGGTCAGCTGCCGTCGACGACGCGGTTGGTGAGCGCGCCGATCCCCTCGATGGAAACCGACACGCTGTCGCCGGACACGAGCGGGCTGATGCCCTCGGGTGTGCCGGTGAGCAGCACGTCGCCGGGCAGCATCGTCATCACCGCGGTCACGTAGGTGACCAGCGTGGTGATGTCGTGGATCAGCAACGACGTCCGCGAGTCCTGCTTCACTTCGCCGTTGACCGTCGTAGTCAGCCGCAGGTCTGCAGGGTCCAGGCTGGTCTCGATCCAGGGCCCGAGCGGGCAGAAGGTGTCGAATCCCTTCGCCCGCGCCCACTGGCCGTCCATGGCCTGGAGATCGCGGGCGGTGACGTCATTCGCGCACGTGTAGCCGAAGATCACTTCGGGCACTCGGGCTGCCGGGACGTCGCGGCATAGCCTGCCGAACACGATCGCGAGCTCTCCCTCGTAGTCGACTCGCTTGGACAGGTGCACCGGCCGCACGATCGCGTCGCCCGGGCCGATCACCGCCGTCGACGGCTTGAGGAAGATCAGCGGCTCGGCTGGCGGCTCGGAGCCAGTCTCGCGGGCGTGCTCCAGGTAGTTCCGGCCGATGGCGACCACCTTGCTGGGCAGCACCGGGGCCAGCAACCGCACGTCCGCGAGCGGATAGACCGTGCCGGTCAGCTTCGTCTCGCCGGTGCCAGGAGCGAACGGATGGCCGGCTATCTCCGCAACGCTCAGGTCCGCGGCCTGTCCCCCGGCACCGTCACCGCCACGGTCCTCGCCCGCTACTTGATCGTCAGTGGCGACGATGCCGTACTTAACGTCGTCATTGACGGCGAACCTCGCGATGCGCATGTCGTGCTCCCGACGGTGGTGATTGCGCCCGTGGTGACCGCAACCGTAGCGATCCTGCTCCTACTGCATGTAGCCCTCGACCTCAGGGATAGGCCGGGGCGCACTGCCGCCCGGATCCTCGCCGAACTCGCGCCTGGCCCGCCGCTGACGCAGCAGGTCCCAGTATTGGTCGAGTTCCTCCTCCGTGGCGCGCAGTTGCTCGTGCTCCTGGTCTGTGGTCAGTTCACCAGACGCAAGCCGAGCGCGCAGATCGTGCTCGGCCTTGATGAGGTCATCGATGTGGCCCAGGATGTCCTTATCGTCCATGAAGTGATCCCTTCCTCGCGGCTCCGCCCATCCTTGCATCTCCGCCATCGCAGACCGCGATGGTGTCGGACGTACGGCGTACGTTAGCGGCATGCAGCTCACGCGCAAGCTCATCATCGGTGCGGCGATGGAGCTGATCGAGCAGGACGGAGTCGAAGCCGTCTCGCTGCGCCGGCTCGCGAGCGAGCTTGGCTGCGGCGTCGTAGCGCTGTACAACCACGTGCCGTCGAAGTCAGCACTGCTGGACGGTGTGGCCGATGCGGTGATGTCCGCCATCGTCGTCACGTCCGCACCTGGAGCGGACTGGCAGGAGCAGGTTCGGGCGCAGGCTAGGGCGTTCCGCGAGATTGCGAAGGCCCATCCGCGCTGCGCGATGGTCGTGGTCAGCAGGCCGCCATCGTCAGCCGCCATCGTGCGGCCAGCGGAGGAAGCGCTGGCCACGGTCCGCGCCGCCGGGTTCGGCCGGGCTGAGGCGGTGCACATTGTGCGCGCTTTCGTCGCCTACATCCTGGGCTCGCTGCTAGCTGACATCGGGGTCGCCCCAGGCCCGGCGGACAGTGACGCCGACGTGCGTCGCGCACGTCTGCGAGCCGCCGAGTTCCCGCAGGTGACAGATCTGGGGCCAGAGCTGAGTAGCCGCGACCACGACGCCGACTTCGAATTCGGCCTGGACTTGCTCATGCGCGCCATCGCGTCCGGGCAGCCCGCCCCCGCCATGCAGCCCGCCCAGGCCGCGCGCTAAGCCCGGCGGCCGCGCGGCCGGCTCGCGGCGCGGGCGCGCCAGACCGGCCCCTGCGCAGATCCCCAGCGCTAGCAGGATCGGTATGGTCAATGCCGTCGTGAGGCCGAAAGCACCAGCCAGACCGCCGATGAGAACCGGGCCGGCCAGCATTCCCACGTAACCGAGTCCCGCCACCGTCGCGATGCCACGGGCCGGCCGCGCTGGATCCGCGCGTCCCGCCGCCGACAGCAAGAGCGGGAACGTGCACGACAAGCCGGCTCCGAAGATCGCGAACCCGGCGATCGCGCCAGCCGCGTGGCCGGCGACGAGCGCGCAGGTGAGGCCGACCGCGGCCGTCAGTCCGGAGCACCGCAGCACCATTACGGGCCCGAACCTCGCGGCCAGGCGGTCACCGGTGAGCCGCCCCACGGCCATGGCGACGCAAAAGCCCGCATAGGCGAGCGCGGCCAGGCCAGCCGGAGCGCCCAGGTCGTCACGCAGGTAGACCGCGCTCCAGCCGTCGGCTGCGCCCTCGCCGAGCAGGGCGCACGTCGCGAGCAGCGCCATCAGCAGGAGCGGCGGCACTAGGGACGACCGGGCGGCCGGCGCCGGTGCGGCCAGGTGAGGTGCGGTCCGATCCGCTGAGGTCCGAACTGCTCGGCCCGGATCCGCTGGGGCGCGATCTGCTGGCGGCGGGGCGCTGGCGGGGTCGGCCTCGTTCCGGTCTTGATCGGGCAGCAGCCAGCGGCCGGCCAGCGCTGCGCCGCACGCCAGCGGAATGCTCGCGGCGGTGAAGTTGGCTAGCAGGCCAACGCCGGCCCACGCAAATGCGCCGCCGAGCAGCGCGCCAGCCAGCCCGCCGATGCTGAAACACGCGTGGAACGAGGTCATCAGCGGCAGGCCGGCGGCGCGCTCGACCAGGACAGCCTGGGAGTTCATGCCTACGTCGAGAAGGCCGCTGGACAGGCCGAACGCGAACAGGGCAGCCATGAGCGTGGCCCGCGATGACGCCAGGCCAAGGGCGAGCAAACCCAGGATCACCAGCGGCCCGGCCACTAGGGTGAGCCGGCGGCTGCCAGCGCGGTGGGCGAGGCGGCTAGCGATCGGAGCGGCCACCACCAGCCCGGCCGGCGCGGCGAGTAGGGCCAGCCCCAGGGCGCCGTCACTCAGGCGCAGTCCCTGCTTGACTGCCGGGATCCGGGCGAGCCAGACGCCGTTGGCGACGCCGAGCACGACGAAGTACGCCACCACCGCGATCCGCGCACGCTGCAGTCGGCCAGATCGTGGCGGGCTTGGCGCGCGGGTGATGTCATCGAGGACGCGGCCGCCGGTGGTGGCGGGGGCGTTCCCGGCAGCCAGGGAGTCGATCCGTCGAGGCTACCCGCCGAGGCTCTCGCCCGCGGCCGTGGGCTTCCTTGGGCGAGACCGGCCGTCAGCAGACCTTGTGCACCCAGCCGTGCGGGTCGGGAAGCTGCCCGAACTGGATCCCGAGCAGCTGATCACGAAGCCGCATCGTGACCGGGCCGGCCTCGCCGTCGCCCACGGTCCAGCCGCCAGCCGCGCCGCGGACCGCGCCAACCGGGGTAATGACGGCTGCGGTGCCGCAGGCGAACACCTCGGTGATCTCGCCAGACTCGCAGCCGTCGCGCCACTCCGACACCGAGATGGCGCCTTCGGCGGCCGGGATGCCGAGGTCGGGTGCCAGGGTGAGCAGGGAGTCCCTGGTAATGCCCGCCAGCAGCGTTCCGGTCAGGCCAGGTGTCGTGATCCGGGCGCCCAGCCCGGAGCCGTGAACGAAGAACAGGTTCATGCCGCCCATTTCCTCGACCCACTGATGCTCGGTCGCGTCGAGCCAGACCACCTGCTCGCAGCCGTGCGCCAGCGCCTCCAGCTGCCCGGCGAAGGCCCCTGCGTAGTTGCCGCCGGTCTTGGCCGCGCCCGTGCCGCCCGGCGCTGCCCTGGTGTAGGAGTCGGCGAGCCAGACCGAGACGGGCCGGATGCCGCCGGAGAAGTAGCTGCCAGCCGGCGAGGCGATGACCGCGAAGGTGAACGACGTCGACGGCTTGCTGACGCCGAGACCGACCTTCGTGGCGATCATGAACGGCCGCAGGTACAGGCTCTCCTCGCCGCCGCCTGGCACCCAGTCCCGGTCTTGGGTCACGAGCAGCTCGAGGGCCTGGATGAACGTCTCCTCGGGCAGCTCTGGCATGCCCATCCGGGTCGCCGACCGGTTGAACCGGGCCGCGTTTGCCATCGGCCGGAACATCACCACGCCGCCGCCGGCCTGCCGGTAGGCCTTCAGACCCTCGAAGATCTCCTGGGCGTAGTGGAAGACCGCGCTAGCCGGATCCATGCTGAACGGGCCGTATGGCCGCAGCTGGGCGTCATGCCAGCCGATCCCCTCGTCCCAGTCGATCGTCACCATGTGGTCGGTGAAGACCTGGCCGAAGCCCGGCCTCGCCAGCAGCGCGGCCCGCCGGGCCGCGGGTACCGGCGTCGTGGCCGGATGGACGGCGAAGGTAATCCCGTTCTTCGCGCCGGCGCTCATCGAGCCTCCCAGCCGGGCCCGGCCCCATCGCCGTCGGCCCCGTTGCCGCCGCCCGTCACAAATAGGCTAGCCCGCTACCCGCTCGGCGATGTCATCGCCGATCTCCAGCGTCGACCGGGGCGACCAGGCGCCCTGACGCTCCAGCAGATCGTCGGACACGGCCTGCTCGATCTTCGCGGCCTCGGCGGACAAGCCCAGATGCTCGCACAGCATCGCCGCAGACAAAATCGAGGCGGTCGGGTCGGCCTTCTGCTTGCCGGCGATGTCCGGCGCGCTGCCGTGCACAGGCTCGAACATGCTGGGCGCCGTGCGCTCCGGGTTAATGCTGGCGCTCGCCGCGAGCCCGATGCCACCCGCAACCGCCGCGCCGAGCGCGGTGAGGATGTCCCCGAACATGTTGTCGGACAGGATCACGTCAAACCGGTCGGGCTGGGTGACGAAGTAGACAGCGGCTGCATCCATATGGCAGTACTCGGTGCTGACACTGGGGAAATCGGCCGCAACCTCGGTCACGGTCCGGCGCCAGAGGTCCCCGGCATAGGCGAGAACGTTGCTCTTGTGCACCAGGGTGAGCCGACGGCGCGGCCGCCTGGCAGCGCGCTCCAGGGCGTACCTGGCCACCCGGCCGACGCCGAACGCGGTATTGATGCTCTCCTGGGTGGCTACCTCGGCAGGCGTGCCCTTGCGCATGATGCCGCCGGCCTCGATGTAGGGCCCCTCCGTGCCCTCCCTGACGACCAGCATGTCGACCGCCTCGTTCCGGACGTTGGCCAGCGGCGAGGCGACCCCCGGATACAGGCGGACCGGCCGGAGGTTGACGTACTGATCGAATTCGAACCGCAGGCGCAGCACGAGGCCGCGCTCGAGTACCGCACTCGGCACGCTGGGATCGCCCACCGCGCCGAGCAGAATGGCGTCGTGCGCAGCGATCTCGCCGAGCACGGAGTCCGGCAGCACCTCGCCCGTCCGGTTGTACCGCGCCGAGCCGAGGTCGTAGCTAGTCGGCTCGATGGCGACCGAGCCGACCGCTCGGAGCACCTTGATGGCCTCGGTCACGACCTCTGGGCCGATCCCGTCGCCGCCGATCACCGCAAGCCGGATACTTTGTGCTGTCACGGCAGTACCTTACTGGGCGTTAGCTGCCAGCTGGCAAGATGCGGACGCTCGCCCGGCCAGTCAGTCCCCATCCAGGTCAACCACCCTGGCCAGGCCGGCCCCGATGGCGGCCGCGATCTCACTGAGCAGGTCGGCGTGCACTGCGGAATCGACCGACAGCACCATCAGCGCGTCGCCGCCCTGGGCATGCCGGCAGACCTGCATGCCGGCAATGTTGATCTGCTGGCTGCCGAGGACCTGCCCGACGGAGCCGACGACGCCCGGCCGGTCGGCGTAACCCAGGAAGATCATGTGATCGGCCGGGGTGATCTCGGCGTCCAGGCCGTTGACTTCGACTAGGTGCTCAGTCTGCCGCAACCCGGACAAGGTGCCGCTCACCGAGATCAGCTGGCCGTCCGGGGCAGTGCCGCGAACCGTCAGCAGGTTGCGCCAGTCCTGGCTCACCTCGTCGGTGCTGAGGCTGACCTCGACGCCGCGCTCCTTAGCGACCAGGGGCGCATTGACGTAGGTAACCGGCTCTTCGGTGATGTCGCCAAAGAGCCCCTTCATCGCTGCGAGCTCCAGGACGCTTACGTCGAGCCCGGCGATCTCGCCCCTGGCCTCGACGGCGACCGACGCTGTCGCGCCGCCAGCGAGGGCAGCAAAGATCCGGCCAAGCTTCTCGCCGAGCGGCAGCCAGGGCCGCAGATCCTCGTGCACGGCGCCGCCCTGGACGTTCACCGCGTCGGGGACGAACTCGCCATCCAGCGCCAGCCGGACCGACCTGGCGACCTGCGTACCCGCCTTCTCCTGCGCCTCGTTCGTACTCGCGCCCAGGTGCGGAGTGACCACGACGTTGTCGAAGCCGAACAGCGGGCTGTCGGTGCAGGGTTCCCTCGCGTACACGTCAACGCCCGCGCCGGCCACCCGGCCCTCGTGCAGGGCAGTAACGAGGGCACGCCTCATCAACGATGCCACCCCGAGCCGCGTTGATGATCCGGACCGATGGCTTGACGAGGTGCAGCTCGCGATCACCGATGAGACCGACCGTCTCGGCGTTCTTCGGCAGGTGGACGGTGATGAAGTCAGCCTCGGCCAGCAGCTCGTCCAGGCTGACCATCCGGACGCCGAGCTGCGTCGAGGTCGCGGCCGGGGCGTACGGGTCATAGGCGATCACGGTCATGTCGAACGCGGCCAGCCGCTCGGCTACCAGCGCACCGATCCGGCCGAGGCCGAGGATCCCGACGACCTTGTCCTGGAGCTCGACGCCGGTATAGGCCGAGCGCTTCCACTGGCCGTTCTTGAGCGAGGCGTTGGCCTGCGGCACGTTCCTGGCCAGGGCGAGCAGCAGCGCGACAGCATGCTCGGCCGCGCTGACGATGTTGGACGCTGGCGCGTTGACCACCATCACACCCGCCTTGGTGGCAGCGTCGACGTCCACGTTATCCAGCCCGACGCCGGCCCTTGCGACGACGCGCAGCCGCCGGGCGGCGGCGATCGCCTCGGCATCGATCTGGGTGGCGCTGCGGACGATCACGGCATCGACGTCTGCAAGGGCTGGCAGCAGCAGGCTTCGGTCCGCGCCGTCGATGTAGCGCACCTCGAACGAGGCTTCCAGCAAGGCGATCCCAGCTGCGGATAGCTCTTCGGCGACGAGGACGACAGGTGCGGACAACAGTTACCTCCGGTAGGCAGGCGGCGGGCTCGGCAGTCTATCGATCGTGTGTGCACCCCCAGCACGGCTGCGAGGCGCGCTGCTTCAGCCTAGGGTGGCTGTCTCCGGCGCGCTCGCTGAGGCGATGGAGCCAGTGCCGTCGACGACGGCGAAGGACTCGATCCCATGCGGGGTCATCGGCCGCGCCACCAGGTATCCCTGGCCGAGCCCGCAGCCCATCGCCCGCAGGAGCTCGAGTTGCTCTGGCCGTTCGATCCCCTCGGCCACGATCTCGATGCCGAGATCATGGCCCACCTGGACGATGGTGCGCGTCAGCATAGCGAGCGTGCCATCGGTGCCAAGGCCGGCCACGAACGACGGGTCAATCTTGATGATGTCGACTGGCAGCTGCCGCAGGTAGGCGAGCGAGGCGTAGCCGGTGCCGAAGTCGTCGATGGCCAGCCGGACGCCAAGCTGGCGCAGCCTGGCCAGGCCGTCCATGATCTGGCTGTCGATCTCGATCAGCACCCGCTCGGTGACCTCGATTGTCAGCGCGGACCGCTGCAGCCCGCTGTCGTCTAGCGTCGTGAGCACCGTCTCGGCGAATCCGGCCGAGCTGACCTGACGCAGCGAGAAGTTGACCGAAAGCCCGACCTGCCAGCCCGACTGACGCCAGTGTGCAACCTGGCGACAGGCCTGACTGAGCACCCAGGCCCCGAGCGGCACGATCAGCCCGGAATCCTCGGCGATCCCGAGGAACTCCGCCGGCTCGAGATTCTGGCCGCCCCGCGACCACCGGACGAGCGCCTCCACGCTGGTAACCCGCGACGTCGCCAGCTCCACCACCGGCTGGTACTCGATACCCAGGCTGCCGCTCTCGATCGCGGCACGCAGGTCCGTCGCCAGCTCCAGCCGGCGGATCACGTCCGCGTGCATATGCGCGGCGAACACCTCGACCCGGCCGCCGCCCGCATCCTTCGCCCTGGCCATCGCGAGGTCGGCGTTACGCAGCAGGTGCCCAGGCAGTTCGGGATCGGCGAATGCGACACCGACGCTGGCGGTGATCGAGACGTCCCGGCCTGCGATCTGGAACGGCTCCGCCGCAATGGCCCCCGCCAGCCGGTCGGCGATGTCGACGATGTCCTGCGGACCGGCCGCGCTGTCGATCAGGACGGCGAACTCGTCCCCGCCCCACCGGGCGACCGTGTCGTGGGCCGGCACCAGTCCGCGCAAGCGCCGCCCGGCCTGCGCCAGGAGCAGGTCCCCGGCACCGTGGCCGACCGAGTCGTTGATCGCGGTGAAGCCGTCGAGATCGACAAAGATCGCCCCGATCCGCTCGGCTCCGATCAGCTCGGCGACCGCCGGGTCGGCGCGGTCATCTGCGAGCAGGTCCTTGGCGCGCTCTTCCAGGTAGGAGCGGTTCGGCAGGCCGGTCAGCCCGTCATGGAAGGTGAGATGAGTGACCTGCCGCTGCAGCGCGACCTGGTCGCTCATGTCTCGCGCCGTCACCAGCAGCCGTCCGGGCCGGCCCGTTTCGGCATAACGCGAGACGGTGGCCTGCACGTGCCGCCACGTACCGTCGGACGACCTGACCCGGCAGGCCACGAGCCCAGTCGAGCCGGCCGGATCCGCGCGGACCGCCGCCACGGTCCGCACCAGGGTCCCAAGATCGTCTGGATGCACCAGTCCGGGCAGCCGTGACCCCGCCACCTGCTCGGGCGTATAGCCGTAGTGCGCGACCGCCTTGCTCGCGTAGCTGATCAGGCCACTCGCGTCGCAGAGCAGCACCACGTCACTCGTCCGGTCAGCCAACTGGTCGAACTGGCGGTCGGCCTGCTCGGCGAGCGCGGAGATCGCCGTCGACTGCCGGACCAGCCCGGCGACCCTGGCCGCCAGGGCAAGTGCCAGTAGGGAGCCGGTGATGAGCGCAACCGGGGTGACGCTCCCCCAGGTCACAATCGCAAAGATGAAGGTAACGAGGCTGGCCAGGCCGGCTGCACCGAGCGCGATCACGGTGCCTAGCGGCGGGCCGGCTGCGGTCGGCTGGGTCCCGGCCGCGGGCGTGCTCGCCCTAGCTTGCGCAGTCAGGGCGCTAGCCCCGAGGAGGCAGAACGCCACCAGCCAGGCCAGCTGCGGCCAGGAGCCAGGATGCATCCCGCTCGCTCGCGCCTGTACGGCCAGGAAGTCGCCAAGCGTGGCCGCCCACAGCGCGAGGTAGGGCAGGAGCGCACGACGCCCAGCCCGGATCGCGAGCCAGAGCGTGCCGCCGAGGACGGCCAGGTCGACGGCCGGATGGATGAGGTCGACGGTGAACATGCCAGGCCCGACGGCCGCCGCAGTGTAAGCCGACCGCAGGATAGCAATCCAGCCGATGCTGAAGGCCGCCAGGATCAGCAGGCCGGCGTCCACTCAGCCGGCCGGGATCGGGTACGCCGCGAAGGCGATGCTGACGATCGCGGCTGGCTGGCGGGGCCAGCCGCAGCAGGCCGAGCACGAGCGGCGGCAGGCCGAGCAGCGCGAGCAAGTCGGTCAGCGTCAGCTGGATCACCGCTGGCGTCACCTCGCCAGCGCTGGCGCTTTGCGCGGCGAACGCTGCGCCCCAGACCACGGTGGCGACAGCGAGCCACCGGCTCGCCGGGTCGCCGCGGCGGGCGCGCCAGATCAGGAGTACCGCGGCCGCGGCGGCCAGCAGCACTCCGATCACAGTCCAGCCTGGCGAGGACGGACTCATCGCGGCCAGGTAGATGCGTGCGCCTGCACCGGGCGTACGTGCACCAGACCTCCCGTCGGCTCCGTCCCGAGCGTGCGTCCCGAGCGTGCATAACGAACTATGCCGAGCGAGCCAGGAAGACACCGAAGGCCACAGGCCGTGCAGGAGGTCATGCCTGCGGCTCGTCTTTGAGCGACGGCAGCACTCGACGCGCGGACGGTGCCAGCAGTACCGCCAACAGTTCCGGTGCGTCGCGATGGGCACGCACCGGAAACCTCGTGGTCTCGCACAATTAGTTAATCGAGAGCACTCTATGACGCGGAGGTCACGCTTCGATTGAGGAAGGGCCTACACACGGCGACAACTTCGTGGCGGTTGGCAATCAACGCGCTGACCTGCAGGATCAGGCCGAGACCTGCAGAATTAGTAATCGCCGGTGATCACGTTCGCAAGCGGCTGACCGGCCAGGTAGCGCTCCGCCTGCTCCCGGACGAAGCGCATCGCCATCAGGCCGGAGTAAGGCGTCGACGCGCCAATGTGCGGTGTGATCAGCACGTTCGGCAGCGACCAGAGCGGGTGGCCAGGCGGCAGCGGCTCAGGGTCGGTCACGTCCATGGCCGCCGACAACCGCCCGGAGCTGACCTCGGCCACCAGGTCGTCGGTGACGACCAGGACGCCGCGCGCCGCGTTGATCAGGAGCCCGCCGTCCTTCATGGCCGCGAGGAAGGCGGCGTCAGCCATGCCGACAGTGTCCGCTGTGACGGGCGCTAGCAAGATCACCACGTCGGCAGCCGGCAGCAGCTCCGGCAGGTCTGATACGGCGCGGACTCCGTCGCGAGCCGACCGGGCGACGCGGAGCACCTCGACGTCGAAGCCGGCGAGCCTCCGCTCGACCGCGTGGCCGATCGAGCCATACCCGATGATCAGCACCGTCTTGCCCGCCAGGCAGTCGGTGAACCGGTAGCTCCACCGGTCAGCCGCCTGCTCGGCCGCGAAATACGGGAACTGGCGCAACGCGGCGATCGCGGCGCCCACGACCCACTCGGCGGTACTCGCGTCATGGACGCCGCGGGCGTTGCACAGTACGGCGCCAGCCGGGACATGCGGGCGCACCCGGTCGAAGCCCGCCGTCATCGTCTGCACGACCTTCAGCCTGGGCATCTGGGCCATCGCCAGCACGGCTTCGGCGGCCGGGAAGAACGGCGGCACATAGAACTCCACGTCGGCCGCCGACGCGGGCAGCGCCGCGCCATCCGGCACCATCACTTCCACGGCCGCGCCATCCAGGTCGGCCAGGGCGCGGGCCACCGGCTCGGTCGGCACCCAGATCAGCACGTTGGGACTCAGCACTAAGCGACCTCGCTCACCTTCGCCCGGCGCGCGCCCAGGCTGGCTTCGACTGTATCGATCCGCGGGAAGACCGTATCGATCCGCGGGAAGACTGGCTGCGGCCTCGGCAGTGTCCCGTCGAAGTCGTGACAGGCAGCGGCCACCCGAGCCGCCAGGTCCGGCACAAACGGCCAGATCTCCGCCGCCAGGATCTGGCAGGCCGCGATGAGCGCGCCGAGTACCTGGTCGAGCAGCGCGCCTGCCGCCGCGTCGCCCGCTCGCTCGGCTCTGGCCAGGTGCCACGGTGCGGCGATCTCCACGTACCGATTCGCCTGCTCGACAATCTCGAAGACCGCCGCCGCGGCGGCGCGGAAGTCAAACCTGGCCAGTGCCGTGCGCACCGCCCCCGGCGTGCGCTGGATCGTCTCCCGCAGCTCGGCGGCGTCGGCGGGCCAGTCGGGAGCAGCCCCGTGGTCCGGGCCGGCTGCAGCCGCGAGCCACCGGCTCGTCCCCGCGGGCCGGGCGCAGGGGCGGACGGCGCCGTTCCGGTATGAATGCACGAGTGACACCACGCGGTTGACCAGGTTGCCAAGGCCGTTGGCCAGGTCCTCGTTGGCCCTGGCGACCAGCTTGTCGACGGTGAAGTCAGTGTCGCCGACCCGCGGTACCTCGCGCAGCAGCCACCAGCGCAGCGCGTCCGGCCCGTAGGTGCTGGCGAGCGCGACCGGGTCCCTGCTCTCCGCGGCGCCCCCGGCGCTCGACTTGCTGATCTTTCGGCCGTCGACGGTGAGGTAGTCGTGGACGAAGATCTCGGTCGGCAGCGGCTCGCCCGCCGAGAGCAGGATCGCCGGCCAGTACACGGCGTGGAAGCGCAGTACGCCCTTGCCCACCACATGCGTGCGCTGATCCGCGCCTGCCCACCAGCGCTGATACTCGGCGCTGCGCTCGCCCGGTGAACCGTAGTTCAGCGACGTGATGTAGTTGCCGAGCGCGTCCCACCAGACGTAGATCACCTGGCTCGGGTCGCCTGGTACCCCGATGCCCCAGCCGCGTGCCCTCGCCACCGACCGGGACACGCTGAAGTCGGCCAGCCCGCCGGCGATGAAACCGAGCACCTCATTGCGGCGGCTGGCCGGCTCGATCCGCAGCCTGCCTGAACTGATCTCCGCATGCAGCCGGTCGGCGTACTTCGACAACCGGAAAAACCAGTTCTCTTCGGCGACCAGCTGCGGCGGCGTGCCGTGGTCGGGGCAGGTCCCGGCGTCGAGCTCAGCGTCGGTATAAAACTGCTCGCAGCCGACGCAGTACAGACCCTGGTAGGTCTTGCGGTACAGGTCACCGCTGGCCGCGCAGGCGCGCCAGAGCCGTTCCACGCCCGGCCGGTGCCTCGGGTCGCTGCTGGTCCGGATGAAGTCGTCGTAGCTGAGCGATAGGTGCTCGCGCAGCCCGGCGAACTCGCTGGCGTTGCGGTTGACCAGCGCCCGCGTGCTGATGCCCTCCGCTTCAGCGGCGAGCACGTTCTTCAGCGAGTTGTCGTCAGTGCCGCTCTGCAGCCTGACTTCATCGCCGATGCGGCGGTGATGCCGGGCGAGCACGTCTGCCTGGACTAGCTCGAGCGCGTGCCCGATGTGGGCGCGCGAGTTGACGTACGGAATGGTGGTGCTGAGGTAGACGCGCTGAGCGGTCATCGGAACCTCCCGGTATGTCAGGGGCACCGATCCCGCACATGAGTCGAGGCCCCTGAAGGGCCTCGTGCGGACTAAGTCCTGGCAGCGTGAAGTGGCCCCGGCTAGCGGGGCATCATCTCCTGATGCGCAACGGACTGCATGTGAATAGTTTACCCGACGGCCCGCGCCAGCACGAAGTCCACGTCGACGATGTGGGCCACGCCTGGCGGATCGGCCGGGCCGGCGGGCCTGAACTCCTGAACGAGCGAGCCCCGGACGCCGAAGACCGCGTCACTGTCGTTGTACGGGTTCGCCGAGTCGAAGATGTGCGTCGTCACGGCCTGGTAGCCGGGCGCGCCTACGATCGCGTGCACGTGCGCTGCGCGCCAGTGGTGCCGGTTAGTGAGCCGGAAGATCGTCCCGACCGGACCATCGACCGGAACGGGGTAGCTCACCGGACGCACCGTCCGAAAGCTATAGCCGCCGTCGGCGCCCGTCGTGAAGACGCCGCGGAGATTGAACGGCGGCTGGTCCGGATCCTGGATGTCGTACAACCCATTGCCCGCGCACTGCCAGACGTCGAGCGTGGCGCCATCGATCGGCGTGCCACCGATGCTCGTCACCCGCCCGCGGACGAGCGTCGCCTCGCCATCCTGCGGCCGCCCGATCGACTCGCCGAGCTCCTTGCGCGGCGCCCCCGGCAGGTAGAACGGCCCGAGCACGGTTGGCTCGGTCGCGCTATCCGGCGCGTTGAGGGTCTCGACAAGCGAAGATAGGCCGAGCACGTCCGACAGCAAGATGAATTCCTGGCGCTGGTCGTCGCACTTCTGGCCGACGGCCGTCAGGAACTCGAGCCCGGCCATCCACTCCGGGGTCGTCAGCCCAGTGTCGGCTGCGAACGCGTGCAGGTGCGAGATCAGCGATGTCAGGAGCTCGCGCACCCTGGCGTCTGGCGTCCCGGCAAAGGCCTCGAGGACTTCTGCGGTGATGCTGGCAGCACTGGTGTTATCGGCACTGGTCTGAGCGGCACGGGCGTTGTCGGCGGTCATGGTGATCACAGCCTAACCGGGCAGGACACTGTGAACTCGGTCAGCTACCACTGGGCAACCGTGCAGGTTTCCCTCACATTCGAGTCTTAGTGTCGCGTAGCAGGTCAGCGAAAAACCCCTTCCGCTGCCCAGCCCGAGCGGGTCGGCCCCGTGCGCATCTCTCCCACTCCCCGCACGGGGCCCACCCCGGTCCTTGCGTTATGCCAGGCGCTCCAGGATCAGTTCCCGGACCCGGGTCGCGTCCGCGCGGCCTTTCGTGGCCTTCATGACCTGGCCGAGAAGGGCTCCGGCCGCGGCTGTCTTCCCAGCGCGGATCTTGGCGGCGATGTCCGGGTTAGCGCCGATCGCTGCGTCGACCGCCTCGAGCAGGGCGGCGTCATCGCTGACGATGGCCAGGCCGCTCGCCTCGATAATCGCGTCCGGGTCGCCCTCGCCTGCGAGGACTCCATCGAGGACCTGGCGTGCGAGGTTGTCGTTCAGCGAACCTTTTGCGACCAATTCGCTCACCCTGGCTACCTGGGCCGGCGTGATCGCCAGCGCAGCCAGCTCGACGCCGGATTCGTTGGCGCGGCGTGCCAGCTCGCCCATCCACCACTTGCGCGCGTCGGCAGGCGACGCACCGGCCGCGATCGTCGCCTCGACGACGTCGAATGCCCGCGCGTTGTGCAGCCGGGTCATCTCGATGTCCGTCAGGCCCCACTCGGCTTGCAACCTGGCTCGCCTGGCGGCGGGGAGCTCGGGGAGGCTGGCGCGGATCTCTTCGACCCAGTCAGGTGGCGGCGCGATCGGGACCAGGTCTGGCTCAGGGAAGTAGCGGTAGTCCTGCGCCTCTTCCTTGCTCCGGCCCGCGGTGGTGGTGCCGGTGTCCTCGTGGAAATGCCGCGTCTCCTGCACGATCCGCTGGCCGGCGTCCAGCAACGCGGCCTGGCGCTCGATCTCGAACCGGACCGAGCGCTCGACCGAGCGGAGCGAGTTCACGTTCTTGGTCTCAGTGCGGGTGCCCCACTCCGCTGCGCCGCGAGGCGCGAGCGAGGTGTTGACGTCGCACCGAAGCGACCCTTCTTCCATCCGGACGTCGGAGACGCGCAGCGTCCGCAGCAGATCGCGCAGTTCGGTGACGTAAGTGCGCGCGACGACAGGCGCGAGTGCGCCCGTGCCGGTGACCGGCTTGGTGACGACCTCGACCAGCGGGATGCCGGCCCGGTTGTAGTCGACCAGCGAGTAGTCCGCGCCATGGATCCGGCCGGTTGCGCCACCCATGTGCAGCGACTTGCCGGTGTCTTCCTCCAGGTGCACGCGCTCGATGCCGACGCGGTACGTCTGTCCTTCGAGTGCCACGTCGAGCCAGCCGTCGGTGCACAGCGGCTCGTCGTACTGCGAGATCTGAAAGTCCTTGGGCATGTCCGGGTAGAAGTAGTTCTTCCGCGCGAACCGGCACCACGACGCGATCGAGCAGTTCAGCGCCAGCCCGATCCGGATCGTGTACTCGATGGAGGCGCGGTTCGCCACGGGCAGCGAACCGGGCAGGCCCAGGCACACCGGGCACACCGCAGAGTTCGGCGGCAGCCCGAACGTCGTCGGGCACCCACAGAACATCTTGGTCGCCGTGCCGAGCTCGACATGGGTCTCCAGCCCGATCACCGGCTCGTATCTGGCTACCGCCTCGTCGTAGGGCACCAGCTGGGCCAGCTCAGTCATCGCGCGCCTCCCTTCGGCTCCCCGGCCGAGGCCAGGCCCTTCGCCTGGGCCAGCAGCGGGCCGCCCCACCGCTGCTCGAAGGCGGCCTCGACCGCGGCGGCGACCCGGTACGTGCGATCGTCGGCCAGCGCCGGCGCCATGATCTGCAGCCCAACCGGCAGCCCGTCCTCGGGCGCGAGCCCGCAGGGCACGGAAATGGCTGCGTTCCCCGCCAGATCCGACGGAATCGTGTACAGGTCCGCCAGGTACATCGCCATCGGATCGTCCGCGCGTTCCCCGATGGGGAACGCTGTGGTCGGCGTGGTCGGTGACACCAGCACGTCGACCTGCTCGAACGCGGCATCGAAGTCACGCGAAATGAGCGTGCGCACCTGCTGTGCCTTGCCGTAGTAGGCGTCGTAATAGCCGCTCGACAGCGCGTACGTACCGAGCATGATGCGGCGCTTCACCTCGGGCCCGAATCCGGCCTCTCTGGTGAGCGACATCACCTCGTCGGCGCTGCGGGTGCCGTCGTCGCCGACACGCAGCCCGTAGCGCATGCCGTCGAAGCGGGCCAGGTTGGACGAGCACTCGCTGGGCGAGATCAGGTAGTACGCGGGCAGCGCATAAGTGAAGTGCGGGCAGGACACCTCGACGACCTTGGCGCCGAGCGATTCCAGCAGCTCGACGGCCTCGTTGAACCTGGCCTGGACGCCGCGCTGGGAGCCGCCGCCGCTGAACTCGGTCACCACGCCTACCCGCAGGCCGGACACGTCGGCCTGCCGGGCTGCGGCGACAACTGGCGGCACGGGCGCATCCACCGACGTCGAGTCGCACGGGTCATGCCCGGAGATTGCCTCGTGGAGCAGCGCCGCGTCCAGCACGGTGCGGGCGAGGGGGCCCGGCGTGTCCAGCGACGACGCGAACGCCACCAGGCCGTACCTGGACGACCCGCCATAGGTGGGCTTCATCCCGACGATGCCGCACACGGCCGCCGGCTGGCGGATCGAGCCGCCAGTGTCGGTGCCGATCGCGAGCGGCGCCTCGTATGCGGCCACCGCGGCGGACGAACCGCCGGACGAGCCGCCCGGGATCAGGCCGAGATCCCAGGGGTTATGGCTCGGCCCGTACGCCGAGTTCTCCGTAGACGAGCCCATCGCGAACTCGTCCATGTTGGTCTTGCCCAAGATGATGACGCCGGCCTCGCGCAGCCGTCTGGTCACCGTCGCGTCGTAGGGCGGCCGCCAGCCCTCGAGGATCCGCGATCCGCAGGTGGTTGGCATGTCGCGAGTCGCCATCACGTCCTTGAGTGCCAGCGGGACGCCGGCCAGCGGGCCTAGCGGCTCCCCGGCCGCTCGCTTACGGTCGACGTCCTCGGCGGCCGCCAGCGCGCCGATACCCGCCACGTGCAGGAAGGCGTGCACGTCCGGGTCGACGGCGGCGATCCGGTCCAGGTGCGCCTGGGTTACTTCGACCGCGGATACCTCGCCGCCTGCCACGGCCGCGGCGATCTGGGCGGCGGTCAGCTGTGTCAGCTGCGTCGGCTCGGCAGCCATGTCAGTCCTCCGCCAGGATCCGAGGCACCCGGAACCTGCCCTGCTCAGCCGCTGGAGCCCCGCCGAGCGCCTGCTCAGGCGTCAGGCACGGCAACTCGACGTCGTCGCGGAAGACGTTGACCACCGGCACGGCATGCGTCATCGGGGGGATCCCCTCGGCCGCGACCTCCTGCACCCGCGCCACTGAGCTGATGATCTGGTCGAGCTGGCCAGCGAAGTGGTCGAGTTCGGCGTCGGTCAGGGCCAGCCTGGACAGACTGGCCAGGTGCGCCACCTCGTCCCTGGTAATGGACATGAAGGCCATCCTATGGGGGCTGCCCAAGGCGGGCCGACTGGATTAGGCCCCCGGCCGCAGGCCCCGGCTAGCCGCGCCAGACGGGGGCAGGATGATCGAGCCGTGCGGCTCGGTCGCACGCGGCTCGCGTGTCCCGATACCGGTGCCCGCAGGCTCCGGCTGCGGCGTGCTGGCCGGTGCCAGACGCTGCGCGCTATGGCCCGGTGCGCAGTGCTCGGTCAGCCATGCGGTAGCCGACACCGCATTCATGGGACGGGCGAAGTGCCAGCCTTGCGCGGCCACGCAGCCCATCGCTACCAGCGCGGTGGCGACATCCGCGGACTCGACGCCCTCGGCCACGGAGCGGATCCCGAGTGCGGCCGCGAGGTCGAGGATCGACTTCACCACGACCTCGTCGTCCGGCGACTCCAGCATCCTGCCGATAAACGAGGAGTCCACTTTGACTTCGCTGAACGGCAGTCGCTTCAGCCTGAGCAAGGAGGAGTAGCCGGTACCGAAGTCATCGAGGCTCAGGCCGACACCGATGTCGGCGAGCGCCTCGGCAGTCGCCACGGCGTGCGCCGGCTCGCTGGTCAGCACCCGCTCGTCGATCTCTAGCACCAGCGCGTCCGGCGGCACACGATGGCGGTTCAGGCACTGCTCGACGACATCAGCGAGGCCCGTGTCGAGCAGGTCCCGGCCGGAGACGTTGAGCGACACCTGCAGATCCAGGCCTGCCTGGCGCCACAGCGCGGCCTGCGCGACCGCGGTTTCGATGACGAACGCCGTGACCTCGCGCATCAGGTAGGACTGCTGCACTAGGGGGATGAAGTCGTGCGGCGTGAGCATGCCGCGCACGGGATGCTGCCAGCGCACCAGCGACTCCACCCCGGCCGGTCGGCCGTCAGCCAGGTAGACCATCGGCTGATAGTGCAGCTCGAGCTCGCCCCGGTCCAGGCCCCGGCGCAGCTCGCCGAACAGCGCGAGGCGGGCTGGCGAGTTCCGGTCAAGATCCGGCACATAGCGCTCTACCCCGCTGCGCCGCTGCTTGGCCAGGTACATCGCCACGTCCGCGTGCTGCATCAGCACCTCGCCCGCGGACGCGTCGTCCGGGAACATCGCGATGCCAATGCTCACCTCGATGACGAAGGACATGCCTTCGAGCCGGATCGGCTCGGCCACGGCTGCTCGCAGCCGCGCCGCCACTTCGCGAGCGGCGGCGACTTCCTTGACCGACGGCAGCAGTACGGCGAACTCGTCGCCGCCGAGCCGGGCGACCAGGTCGCCCGGCCGGATGCTGTGGGTCAGCCGGTGCGCGACCAGCCGCAGGAGCCGGTCGCCGACCGCGTGCCCGAGAGTGTCGTTGACCTCCTTCAGCCCGCGGTCGAGGTCGAGCAGCAGGAATCCGACCTTGGTGCCGGAACTGGTCGCCTGGGCCAGCGTGCTCTGCAGCCGGAGCATCAGCAGCTTGCGGTTCGCGAGCCCGGTCAGCTCGTCGTGCTGAGCCTGGTGCTCCCGCTGCACGGAGATCGCGGCGTTGACGTAGATGGCCGCCAGCGGGAATGCGAACAGCGCCACCAGCAGCGCCGATCCCGACCTGTCGGCGAGGACGATGGCGACCAGCGGCGCGGTAGCGAGCAGGACGAGGTTCACGCTGCTCTGATACGGCAGCGCCTTGATGAGCGTCCTCAGCACAGGCTCGCGGGCATGCAAGGCAACTGCGACCGTATCCAGGACGTAGCCGACCAGGAAGCAGGCCGCGGCCGCCAGCACGATCTGCCAGATGTTCCGGCCGCTCGGCTCCCAGGGCAGCGCCGGAGTGATGCGGCCGCGGAAGGCGTGGAGCACGGCGCCGCCGGCCGCGAGGCTCAGCGTGGCGGTCGCCGCGTTGAACGCAGCGCGATGCGGCGCCTTGCGCTTGGCGAGCATGGTCAGCATGGTGGCCGGGGCGCGTAGCAGGATGGCAACCGGCGGCCCCCAGGCGATCAGGGCAGCGAAGCTGAACGTGACCGAGGCGACAGGCGCCTCCAGGCTGGACCGGCCCGGCGTCACGATCGGCCAGATCTCGCCGAGTACGACCATGCCCGCGAGGACCCAGAACAGCGGATGCCCGATGAGATTGGACAGGTGCACCATGCGGTAGACGGAGAGCGCGAACACCACGGCGCCGATGGCCGTCACCACCGCCATGTGGATCCACAGCGGGGAGCCGATGCGCGGGCCGATGTCCCTGGTATCGGTCGGGTCCTTCATGGCTCCTCATCGGCCAGCCGTCGCGCATTGTGCAGCACTCGGCGCTTTCCGTGAATCCTACGGCAGAAAACGTACTTCCTGAATCCAATTGCACACTATCTGTAACAACTGGTGATCAGCAGCGATCGCCGGACAGTGGTGTCAGGGCATCGCCCTCGCCCTCGCCGCGTCCGCTCCCTCCGAGAGCAGCACAGCCAGTCCCGCCTCGTCCAGCACCGGCACGCCGAATGCCTCAGCTTTGTCGAGTTTCGACCCGGCATTCTCCCCGGCCACGACGAAGCTGGTCTTTTTCGATACCGAGGCCGACACCTTGCCGCCCCGGTCCTGAATGGCCTCCGCCGCCTCGTCCCTCGTGTAGCCGGCCAGCGTGCCGGTCAGCACAACGGTGAGCCCGGCCAGCGGACCGCCAGCGGCGCGACCATCAGGGCCACCGCCGCCGGCCATCTCCCGCGGCGGCGGCACGAAGCCGGGCGTGGCCAGCTCGACGCCCGCCGCCCGCCACTTCGCGACGATGGCCGCGTGCCAGTCCACCTCGAACCACTCCCGCAGTGAGCGGGCGATGGTGGGGCCCACGTCGTCGACGGTGACGAGATCGGCGTCCGTGGCCGTCGCGATGGCGTCCACCGAGCCGAACGCAGCAGCAAGCGCCCGGGCCGCCGTCGGCCCCACGTGCCGGATGGACAGCGCTACCAGGATCCGCCAGAGCGGCCGGCGTCGGGCGTCGTCCAGGTTTGCCAGCAGCCTGGTGGCGTTCGCTGTCAGTGCGCCGCCCTTGGTCACGAAGAAGGGCACGGCGCCGAGCGCCTCGGCGGTCAGCCCGAACAGGTCGCCCTCGTCGGTCACCAGACCGGAGTCCAGCAGCGCGACGGCAGCCTCGTAGCCGAGCACCTCGATGTCCAGTGCCCCGCGCCCGGCCAGGTGGAACAGGCGTTCACGGAGCTGCGCGGGGCAGGACCTCGCGTTCGGGCAGCGCCAGTCGACGCCGCCGTCCTCCCGCGCCAGCTCAGTCCCGCATGCCGGGCAGTGCGTCGGGAACTCGAACGCCCGCTCGGCGCCGCTGCGCAGGTCGATGACCGGACCGACCACCTCCGGGATCACGTCGCCCGCCTTGCGCAAGACAACCATGTCGCCGATCAGCACGCCCTTGCGTGCGATCTCGTCGGCGTTGTGGAGCGTCGCGTTCTCTACCGTGGACCCGCTGACCTTCACCGGCGCCATGACCGCGAACGGCGTCACCCGGCCAGTGCGGCCGACATTCACCCGGATGTCGAGCAGCCGGGTGTTCACCTCCTCGGGCGGGTACTTGTAGGCGATCGCCCAACGCGGGGCCCGGCTTGTCGTGCCGAGCGCGCGCTGCACATCCAGGGTGTCGATCTTGACCACCACGCCGTCGATCTCGTACGGCGGATCGTGCCGGTGCTCCGCATAGTGCGCTATGTACTGACGGACCCCGTCGATGTCGGGGACCACCTGGTACAGGTCGCTGACCGGCAGGCCCCACTGTCGCAGTCGCTCGTACCAGTCCGACTGCGTCTGCGGCGGCTCGGCCAGTCCCTCCACCCGGCCGATGCCGTGCATGATCATGTTGAGCGTCCGCGAGGCCGTGATCCGCGGGTCCTTCTGGCGCAGCGACCCGGCGGCCGAGTTGCGCGGATTGGCGAACGGCGGCTTGCCGGCCTCGGTCAGCCGCTGGTTCAGCTCCTCGAACGCCGTGAGCGGCAGGAACACCTCGCCGCGTACCTCGAGGAGCTCCGGCCACCCGCTGCCGGAGAGCTTGTTCGGCACGGCGGCAATGGTCTTGACGTTCGGTGTCACGTCCTCGCCGGTCACGCCGTCGCCCCTGGTTGCCGCCCGCTCTAGGCGGCCCTTGCGGTACACCAGCGCGACGGCCAGCCCGTCGATCTTCAGCTCGCACAGATACGGGCCGCCGCCGCCAAGCCGCTCGGCTCTGGCCACCCAGCTGTCCAGGTCCTCGGCGGAGAACACGTTGTCCAGGCTCAGCAGCCGCTCCAGATGCTGGACCGGCGTGAAGTCCGTCGAGAACACCCCGCCGACCCGCTGGCTCGGCGAGTCCGGCGTGCGCAGCTCGGGGATCTGCTCCTCGATGCTCTCCAGCTCGCGCATCATCGTGTCGTACTCGATGTCGGAGACCAGCGGCGAGTCGAGCACGTGGTACCGGTACTGATGCTCGAGCAGCTCGGCGGCTAGCTCCGCGTGTCGCTGCCGGGGGTCTTGCTGCGTCATCGCTCGCCTCCTGTCACCTGGGGTCCGTGCCGGTCAGGCTGTGTTTGATCAGGCTGGGTTGATCAGGCTGGGTTGATCAGGCGGGTTGATCAGCTCGGGCGCGATCCGCGCGGCTTCGCGGCAGTGCTGGAGCGCCGCTCGCGCGGCGGCAGGCGAGACGCCGGCCAGGCCGCAGGCGGGGGTGATGACGACTTGCCTGGCGAGCCGGTCCGGCGTGAGCCCGGTCCGCTGCCACAACGTCACGACCTGCGCTGCGGTCTGCCGCGGCGGGAGCGGCGGTCCGGTCACGAGCCCTGCCACGCTGGTGACCGGCAGCGCCCCGGCGAATATCGCGAAGTCGTCCTCGACGAGCTCGGCGACCTGGTCGATATCCCTGGCTCGCAGGAACTCAAGATCACAACTGACGGCTGCGGCACCGGCGGCCCTGATCTCAGGGAACGGGGTCGGCTGGCCACAGCAGTGCACGACTGTGTACGCGGCCGGCGCCGACAGCACTGTGCGCAGCCGCTGGCTGGCTACCACCGTGTCGACCGCGCGCACGGTACCAAAGCCGCTTGCCGTGGGCACTCGGCCGGCCACCGCGGCGGGCAGCGATGGCTCGTCGACCTGCACGATCAGCGTGGCGCCCGGCACCCGCCTGCGGACATCGGCCGCGTGGGCCGCCAGGCCCTCGGCCAGGGATTCGGTCAGGTCGGCAACCGCGCCCGGATCGGCGAGCGCGGGATTGGCCGAGTGGCTCAGCTCGAGGGCCGTGGCCAGGGTCCACGGTCCGCAGATCTGGATCTTGAGCGGTCCGGCGTAGCCGTCGGCCACCTCCTCGAGCACGTCGAGATCCTGCGACCAGAAGCCGGCCGCCCTGGTCATGTCGCGGCTCGGCCGGTCGGTCAGCTGCCAGCCGCGCGTCGTCGTCTGCACGGGCATATCCACTAGCAGTGCGGCGGTCCGGCCGATGATGTCGGCACCTGGCCCGCGGTCCGGTAGCTCGGGTAGGTGCGGGAGCTCGGGCAGCTCCCCGAAGACGAGCCGGCAAGCCTCGACGGGGTCGGTGCCCGGCATCGACCCGATCCCGGTCGCGCTCGCGGCCGGCCACGGGAACTGCTGGTTCTGCTCGCTCACGGTGCTGAGCCTAATGTTGCCGGCCGACGGTCCGGACGTCCCGAGCGAGATCCGCAGCCCGCGCCTCGGTGTCGCGTCACGGCGCTTGCCGCTGCCGCACCGGGCCCCGGTAGTGTTCCGGTGCGGCAGCGACGGCGCCTGGCTACGTGCGCGAGCTCGTGGTGTGCTCAAGTGCCCCGCTGGTGTCGTCGGGCCGCGGGCCTTCGACCCACGAGTCCCCCGTGCGGACGTAGCGGCCGAGGACGATCCGGGCCAGGTGAGCGGCGGCGCCGGGTGCAGTCCTATTCATGAGGGTCAGGTACCGCTCTTCTTTGCGGACTCCGATGATCACCATGATCGTGATCACGACGGCGAACGCGAATCCGGCGGCGACTGTGAAAACTATGACCTCGATGGCTGCCATGCTCGTCCCCCTTTCAGGCTCGGTCGGCGGCTCGGCAAGTCTCCCTTCGGAACTGCTACGTCGTCGTCGCTGGGACTGCTAGGATCAGGCCCACTGTCCGAGCTATCCCAACGTTTGGTATCTTTATCGTGGCAGGCTCGAAGATCCACAGCAAGACTTAACCACCAATGATTTGTACTGCTGGTATGGTTCCAGCCAAACCATCTGCTCATACTGTTGGACTTGTTGGGATGTTTGGTGCTGGAGAGATAGGGAGGCGCACGCGGGATGCCTGATCCGATGTGGAAGCAGATCGCCGAGGACCTGCGCCAGAAGATCGAGGCTGGCGAGGCCGGCCGGGACGGCCAGCCTCTGCCGACCGAACTCGAACTCCAGGCCGAGTACAGCGCATCCCGCAATACCGTCCGCGATGCCGTCAAATGGCTCGTGGCCCGCGGCATGGTCTACACCCGCTCCGGCCAGGGCACCTTCGTTACCCAGAAGATCGATCCGTTCGTCACCCGGCTCTCGTCCGACCAGACGCCGTTTGTCGGCGATGACACCACAGCCGCATACGCCTCCGAGGTCGCGAGCCGCCTGCGCAGGCCTGACGTCTCAGTCCCGCGGATCGAGATACAGCGGGCCATCGGCGTAGCGGCGAGCGAACTCCAGCTACCTTCGGACGCCAGCGTGGTCAGCCGACATCAGCAGCGCTTCATCGACGGCCTGCCGTACTCCCTGCAGACGACCTTCTATCCGATGCGCCTCGTCGAGTTGGGCGCCATCCGGCTGATCCAGGCCGAGGACATCGTTGAGGGCGCGGTTGGCTACATCAAGGCAGCGATCGGCATTGAGCAGGTCGGGTGGCGTGAGCGCATTGTCGTTCGGGTGCCGGATGCCAACGAGACTGCCTTCTTCAACCTTCCAGATGACGGGCGCATAGCCGTGCTCCAGTTTGCCAGGACCGGCTACGACGAAACCGGACGGCCGATTCGCGTGACTATCACGACCTATCCGGCGGACCGCAACCAGTTCGTCATGACCTCCGGCAGCGTCCCCGATGAGCAACCAGTCCCCCATGACCAACCGGGAGCGGCCCGGTGACAGCAGACGAGGCAACGAGGGAGGTGTTATGGCAAAGCGTTACGGTCGGCCGTCGCTGCAGTACCGCTACGAGCACTACGACCCATGCTGATGGGCAGCCGCGCGCTGCGCTGACAGTAGCTCCGGCCCCGCCCGGAGCGCTGATTGTTGATATACGCCGCCGGCGCTGGTTCAGGGTTGGACCAGGCGCAGCGCCGGTCGGCGAGTGCACCGTACATGCGTGCTGATACGCGTGTGGCTGCATTCATTAATCGATGCGCAATCTTGGTAAGTGTTGAGGTTCCCACGTTTTTGGAAAGTGCTGAGGTTCGCTTGTTCATCAGCCGCCACCTGCCCACTCGGCGTTATCACAGTTGGTAATGCACTGGTAACGCGGAGTTTCCACGGTGCCGCGGATGGTAAGACCAGTGCAACGGGCCGCTTCAGGCCCGATGCCGGGGCAGAGGAGGTGGCATGGTCAGGCGACACGGGCGGCCGTCCGCCCAGTACCGGTATGAACACTACGACCCCTGCTAGCCGCATCAATAGGGATGTGACCAGCTAACCCCGGCTGCCGATGCCGCCATGAATCACCGTCACGACAGTCTGTGCGGCGCCGGCAGCCGGACGGGGCGTGGATTGGCATACCGAAGCGCCGTAATATTGGTACCTATGCCCGATTGGCCGTTAGTCGTCAGACGCGCAGAGCCGACAGAAAAGCACTTCGCGATGATAATCGGCCTAATCGACGAGGCAGCCACCTGGCTCAGAACCAAAGGTACGGACCAGTGGGATCACCCTTGGCCGAATCGGGCTGACCGCGACGGCCGGGTCCTGCTGTCGCTGCGTGAGGCCAAGACCTGGATCTGCTGGGACCGGGACAGGCCAGCGGCAACGCTGACAGTCGACCTCGACGATGACCCGCACTGGGTGTCTTTGCACTCCCAGCCTTCGCAGAGCGCGATCTACATCCACCGGCTCGTCGTCGGCCGCGGGTACGGCGGCATCCACCTTGGCGGCTTCCTGCTGGACTGGGCCGGCCGGACCGGCTGGATGGCTCATGGGGCGCACAGCATGCGGGTCAGTGCCTGGACGACTAACCGGGCCCTGCATCAGTACTACGAGCGGGAGGGATTCGAGCCCCGCGGTTACCACGCTGACGACGGCTACCCCTCGGGCGCCCGCTACGAGAAGCTGACGAGCGTCATCCCGTTCACATGGCCGCCGTTGTTCAGCGCGCCAAGCCGACTGACTGAGTCGTAGCGATCGTCGCGCTGCCGAGGACGGCATCTCCGTCGTAGAAGACCGCGGCCTGGCCGGGGGCGATGCCCCGGGCGGGCTCGCGCAGGCTGATGCGGACGACGTCGCCGTCCTGCTCGCAGACTGCCGGGTGGACCTCGCCATGCGCGCGCAACTGGACCAGGCAGTCGAGTGGCCCCGCTGGCGGCGCGCAGCCCGACCAGACTGGCCTAGTGGCCTCGATCTCCAGGACGTCGAGCGCCTCCGCCGGCCCGACGGTCACCGTCCGCGACACTGGCTCGATGCTGAGGACGAACCGGGGCCGCCCGTCGGCGGCCGGCCTGTCGATGCCGAGCCCCTTGCGCTGGCCGATGGTGAATCCGTAGCTGCCGTCGTGTGTCCCGACTACCGTGCCGTCGGCCTCGACGAGCTGGCCGGGCGCGCTGCCCAGGCTGCGCTGGAGGAAGCCCCTGGTATCGCCGTCGGCGATGAAGCACACATCGTGGCTGTCGGGCTTGTCCGCGACGCTGAGCCCCCGATCGGCGGCTTCCTTGCGCACCTGGTCCTTGGTGGTATCGCCCAGCGGGAACATGGCCCCGCCGAGCTGCTCGCTCGTCAGCACGGCGAGCACGTAGGACTGATCCTTGGCCAGGTCGACGCTCCGCACGAGCCGGGTCAGGCCCGCCGCCCCCGGCACCGGCTCGAGGCGGGCGTGATGGCCGGTGCAGACGGCGTCGAAGCCCAGCGCTACCGCCCGGTCGAGTACCGCCGCGAACTTGATCTTCTCGTTGCACCGCAGGCACGGGTTCGGCGTATTGCCTCGCGCGTACTCGCTGACGAAGTCCTCGACGACGTCGGCATGGAACCGCTCGGCCATGTCCCAGACATAGAACGGGATGCCGATGACGTCGGCCGCCCGGCGGGCATCGCGGGCGTCCTCGAGCGTGCAGCAGCCGCGCGCGCCGGTCCGGTACGAGCTCGGGTTCCTAGACAGCGCCAGATGCACGCCGGTGACGTCGTGCCCGGCCGCCGCCGCCCGCGCGGCCGCCACGGCCGAGTCGACGCCGCCGGACATGGCAGCGAGTACGCGCAAAGTAGTCATCTCGCTTCAGAATACGGCCCCCGGCCGGAGACCTCAGCAGCGAGCACAGCTGGCGAGGAGAGGGGCTAGCGGGATGCGCGGCGGGCCCGCTCGACGACCTCGCCGATCACGGCGCCAAGCGCGTCCACGTCGGCCTGCTCGGACGAGTGCCCGAGCGAGAAGCGCAGCGAGCCGCGCGCCCTGGCGTCGTCAGCGCCCATCGCCAGCAGCACGTGACTCGGCTGGGCCACGCCGGCTGTGCATGCCGAGCCGGTGGAGCAGGCGATACCGCGCGCGTCGAGGAGCATCAGCAGCGCGTCGCCCTCGCAGCCAGGGAAGGAGAAATGGGCGTTGCCCGGCAGCCGGCCGGGCCCGGGCGCAGCGCCGTTGAGCACCGCGTCTGGCACGGCCGCCAGCACCTGGGCGATGAGGTCATCCCGGAGCGCCGCGACCCGCTTGGCCTCGTCGGCCCGACGCTCCGTGGCGACCTGCACGGCCACGGCGAATGCCCGGATGGCCGGCACGTCCAGGGTGCCGGACCTCACATCGCGCTCCTGGCCGCCGCCATGCAAGACCGGAACCGGCTGCGCGCCCTTCGCTAGCAGCAGCGCGCCGATCCCCACCGGCCCGCCAATCTTGTGCGCCGTGATGGTGAGCGCGGTCGCGCCGGTCGCGGCCAGGCTGACCGGCAGCTGGCCCGCGGCCTGCACGGCGTCGCTGTGGAAGGGGATCTGGTGCTCGGCGGCAAGCCCGGCCAGCTCGGCGATCGGCTGGACGCTGCCGACCTCGTTGTTGGCCCACATGATGCTGATCACCGCGACGCTGGCCGGATCCTGATCGATGGCGTCCGCGAGGGTGGCCAGGCTGACCACGCCTGACGGCTGTACCGCCAGCCAGTCCGCCTCGGCGCCCTCGTGCTCGGCTAGCCAGCGGACGCTGTCGAGCACCGCGTGGTGCTCGGACGCGGTGGCCAGTACCCGCTGCCGGGCCGGGTCGGCGGCCCGCCGTGCCCAGTACAGGCCCTTGACCGCGAGGTTGTCCGCCTCGGTGCCGCCGCTGGTGAAGACCACCTCGCTCGGACGGGCGCCATAGGCCTCGGCGATCAGCTCGCGGGATTCCTCGACCACCCGGCGCGCCCGGCGGCCGGCGTTGTGCAGGGACGAGGGGTTCCCGAGCTGGGCCAGCTCCTCGGTCATCGCCGCCAGAGCAGCCGGCAGCATCGGGGTCGTGGCCGCGTGGTCGAGGTATACCGGAGTAGCCGGGGCCATCCTGGCCTCCGGCCTCTGCACCGGATCGGGACCGGCAGCTGCGCTGGCGTTTGACATGATGCGCCCAGCCTAACGGCGAACCGGCCAGCATGCCTGATCGCGGCCCGCCAGGCCCGGCGTCAGCCTTCGGACCGTTTGCCGATCTCCTCCACGAGCTGGGGCACGACCTTGAACAGGTCACCCACGACGCCGAAGTCGGCTAGCTCGAAGATCGGCGCTTCGGGGTCCTTGTTGATGACCATGATCGTCTTCGAGGTCTGCATGCCGGCCCGGTGCTGGATGGCGCCGGAGATCCCGATCGCCATGTACAGCTGCGGGGACACGGTCTTGCCCGTCTGTCCCACCTGGAACTGGTGCGGATACCAGCCGGCGTCAGTGGCGGCACGCGACGCGCCAACGGCCGCGCCGAGCGAGTCCGCCAGCTGCTCGATCAGCGCGAAGTGCTCGCCTGCGCCGAGCCCACGGCCACCCGAAACGACGATCGATGCCTCCGTCAGCTCCGGCCGCTCACCGCGCTCGGCAACGACCTTGCCGGTGACGCGCGCTGCCTTCGCGTCATCGCTTACCGCGAAGCTGACCGCCTCGATCTCGGCGGCGCCAGCGGCAGGCGCTGGCGTCACGGCGTTTGGCCGCACCGCGATGATCGGGGTGCCGGCGGTGACCTTCGACTGGACGGTAATCGCCCCGCCGAAGATCGACTGCTCGCCTACCAGGCCGTCGCCGACGCCGGTGACATCGGTCAGCACGCCGGAGCCGGTCTTCACGGCCAGCCGCCCGGCGACCTCACGGCCTTCGGAAGTGGCCGCGACCAGCACGGCCGCCGGCGCCTTCTCGGCGACCAGGTGAGCCAGCAGCTCGGCCTTAGGCGCCACCACGTAGTCGGCGTAGTCTGCGCTGTCGGCGACGTAGACCTTCGCCGCGCCGAACTCCGCCAGCCGCGCGCGACCGCCCTCGGCGCCGTCCCCGGTCCACACCACCGCCGGCTCGCCGTGCGCCAGGGCGAGCGTCAGCAGCTCGGTGGTGACCTTCTTGACGGTCTCGCCATCGTGCTCGGCAAGTACCAGGATCTCAGCCATTCCAGACAAGCCTTCCGGATCTAGGGGGTACAGGCGTGCTCAGATGAACTTGCGGGTCGCGAGGAACTCGGCGGCCTTGACCCCGCCGTCACCATCGTCGGTCACGACCGTGCCGGCTGCCCGCGGCGGCCGGTTGGCAAAGCTGACTACCTGGGTGGCGCTCGCGGCCAGGCCAGCCTGTCCCGGCTCCATCCCCAGGTCAGCCACGCTCAGCGTCTCGACCGGCTTCTTCTTGGCGGCCATGATGCCCTTGAAGGAGGGGTAACGCGGCTCGTTGATCTTCTCGACGACGCTCACGACCGCGGGCAGCGTCGCCTCGACGGTGTCGTAGCCGTAGTCGGCCTGGCGGTGGATGCTGATCTTCGACCCGTCAGTCTCCACCTTGCTGGCGAACGACATCTGCGGGACCCCGAGCCGCTCGGCCAGCATCGCGGCGAGCGTGCCCATCCGCGCGTCGGTCGACTCCGAGCCGAGTATCACCAGGTCGAACCCCGTCCGGCGGAGCACGCTCGCCAGCACCGCCGAGGTCACCAGGCCGTCGGAGCCGCGCAGCGCCTCGTCGGTGACGTGCACCGCCTTGTCGGCGCCCATCGACAGGGCCTTCCGGATAGCGTCAGCCGCCTTCTCCGGGCCCATGGAGACGATCGTGACCTCGCCGCCGTGTGCCTCGGCCAGCCGCAGCGCTTCCTCGATCGCGTAGTCGTCGAGTTCGTTGATCACAGCATCGGCGGCGTCCCGATCCAGCGTGCTGTCATCTGCCCGCAGCTTGCGCTCCGACCAGGTGTCCGGTACCTGCTTGACCAAGACCACGATGTTCATGACCGGCTGCCGACCTTCCCTTGACGTACCTTCATCGAGCTTATGTTACTGACGAGTATCGCTACGAACCGGGACTAGCACCCGACGCCTGCCGCTCGGCCGCCTCGACCACGTTGACGAGCAGCATGGCCCTGGTCATGGGGCCGACGCCGCCCGGCACCGGGGCCAGGAAACCGGCCACTTCGGCGACACCGGGGTCAACGTCGCCCACCAGCCCGGCCTCGGTCCTGGTGATGCCCACATCCAGCACGGCGGCGCCTGGTTTGACCATGTCGGCCGTGAGCAGGCCAGGACGGCCAGCCGCCACCACCACGATGTCAGCGTTCCTGGTATGCGCAGCAAGGTCCCTGGTGCCGGTATGGCACTGAGTCACAGTGGCATTCTCGCTGCGTCTGGTGAGCAGCAGGCCGAGCGCGCGGCCGACGGTGATGCCGCGGCCGATAACCGTGACGTCCGCGCCCGCGATCGGCACGTCGTACCGGCGCAGCAGCTCAACGATGCCCTTGGGCGTGCATGGCAGCGGTCCTGCCTCGCCGAGCACCAGCTTGCCGAGGTTGACTGGCTGAAGTCCGTCGGCGTCCTTGCCGGGGTCGATCAGGCCCAGGATGCGCTGCGCGTCGAGGCCCGCCGGCAGTGGCAGCTGGACGATGTAGCCGGTGCAGGCCGGGTCAGCGTTGAGCTCGGCAATCACGTCCTCGACTTGCTGCTGCGAGGCGCTGGCCGGCAGGTCGCGCCGGATGCTGACGATGCCGACCTGCGCGCAGTCCCGGTGCTTCCCGGCGACATAGGACTTGCTGCCGGGATCGTCGCCCACGAGTACCGTGCCAAGGCCAGGCATGAGGCCGGCCTCGTGCAGCTTGGCCACCCGCCCGGTGAGCTCTTCGCGGATAGCACCGGCCGTGGCCTTGCCGTCCAGGATTGTCGCACTCATCGCGCGCTCATTCTGCCCGATGACCGGCGGTGCCGGCGAGCCGAGGCCCGGCTAGCCAGGCCGGCGACCACAGCGCATTAGTGGTAGAAGTGCCGGACACCGGTGAAGTACAGGGCCACGTCGGCCGCCCGCGCGGCCGCGATCACCTCGTCGTCCCGGACCGAGCCGCCGGGTTCGGCGATCGCGCGGACTCCCGCCTTGGTCAGGATCTCCAGGCCGTCCGCGAACGGGAAGAAGGCGTCGCTCGCAGCTGCCGAGCCGACCGCCCGGTCCCCTGCCCTGGTCACCGCCAGCCGGCACGAGTCCACCCTGTTGACCTGGCCCATGCCGATCCCGACGCTGGCCTGGTCAGCCGCGAGCAGGATCGCGTTGGACTTGACCGCCCGGCAGGCGCGCCAGGCGAACTCCAGGTCGGCCAGCAGGCTGGCGTCAGCGGGTGAGCCGGCCACCAGCCGCCAGTTCGCGGCGAAGTCCCCCGGCTCGGCGCCGGTATCGGGGCTCTGCATCAGCGTGCCGCCGCTCACCTGGCGCCATTCCAGCGCGGCCGGACCCGCTGGCGCCGGGCACCGGAGCAGTCGCTGGTTCTTCTTAGCGGTCAGGATTTCGAGCGCGCCCGGCTCGAAGTCGGGAGCGATGATCACCTCGGTGAAGATCTCCGCGACCTGCGCGGCCATCTCCTTGGTCACGGTGCCGTTCGCCGCGATGACCCCGCCGAAGGCGGACACCGGGTCGCAGGCGTGCGCCTTGCGGTGCGCCTCCGCGAGGTCGGCGCCCACGGCGATCCCGCACGGATTAGCGTGCTTCATGATCGCCACGCATGGAGCGCTGAAGCCGAACACCGCCCGGCGGGCGGCGTCGGCATCTACGTAGTTGTTGTAAGACATCGCCTTGCCGTGCAGTACCTGCGCTCCGGCGATCCCGGCACCTGCGGCCGTACCACCGGAACTGACGCCGGCTCCGACGTACAGCGCCGCCCGCTGATGCGGGTTCTCGCCGTAGCGCAGCACATCCCGGCGCGTCCACACGCCCGCGGTCATGTCCGGCCAGCCGGTCTCCGCCGCGACCTCGTCGGGGGCGTAGACCGCGGCGAACCAGGTCGATACCGCCGCGTCGTACGCGGCGGTGTGCGCATAGGCCTGCGCCGCCAGGCGCCGCCGCTGCTCAAGAGTGAAACCGCCGTCCGCGAGCGCACCGATCACGTCCGGGTAGCTCGCCGGGCTGGTGACCACGGCCACCGTCGCGTGATTTTTGGCGCCCGCCCGCACCATGGCCGGACCGCCGATGTCGATCTGCTCGACGCACTCGGCCGGGCTGGCGCCGCTGGCGACCGTCTGCTCGAACGGGTAGAGGTTAGACACGAGCAGGTCGAACGGCTCGATGCCCAGCTCAGCGAGCTGCTGGCGATGGCTCTCCTTGGCCAGGTCGGCCAGTAGGCCGGCGTGCACGGCGGGATGCAGGGTCTTGACCCGGCCGTCCAGGCATTCAGGGAAGCCGGTGAGCGCCTCGACCGGGGTAACTGGCACCCCCGCCGCGGTGATCGCGGCGGCAGATTTGCCGGTCGACACGATCTGGACGCCGGCCGAGTGCAAGGCAGCAGCCAGCTCAGCCAGCCCGCCCTTGTCGTAGACGCTGATCAGCGCCCGCCGGATCGCCACCTTGGTCACGTCGTCATCCGCCATCCATTCGCTCCTCATGAACCGATCCGCGCCGTCCGGCCGTCCACCGACCAGCCCTCGCGCACCATGCGGCCGACGGTCTGCACGACGAGCGCCCGCTCGGCCACTTTGATCCGCTCGTGCAGCGAGACCTCGTCGTCGTCGTCCAGCACCGGCACCGCGGCCTGAGCCAGGATGGGGCCGCTGTCCACCCCGGCGTCCGCGAGGATGACGCTGCACCCCGTCACCTTCACCCCGTGCGCGAGCGCGTCCCGGACGCTATGCATGCCGGGGAAGGACGGTAGCAGGGCTGGGTGCGTGTTGACGATGAGGCCACCGAACGCGGCCAGGAAGTCGGCGCCGACCAGCTTCAGGAATCCGGCCAAGACGATGAGGTCCGGCTCGAAGGCCGCGCAGTCCGCGGTCAGGGCCTTGTCCCAGGCGGCTCGGTCGGGCGAGTCCGCCAGCCGCCGGACAAAGGTCGGCAGCCCTGCCGCCAGCGCCCGGTCGATGCCGCCGGTACCGTCCCGGTCTGCGCCCACGGCGACAATCTGTGCGCCGTAGCCGGGATCCGCGCACGCGTCCAGCAGTGCCTGGAGGTTGCTGCCCGTGCCGGACACCAGCACGAGCAATCGCGACGGGCCGACGGCGGGCTCCTCTGCTCCTGGGTGGCTGCTGCACTTGGGTGGCTGCTGCACTTGGGTGGCTGCTGCGTCTTGGGTGGCTGCGATCTTCAGGTTACAAGCCGGGCCTGACCCGGCTGCCGCTGCCGTCGCGGCAAGATAGCGGACATGCCCGACTCCACCCCTGCCGAAATCGCCGCCTCGCTGCTGGCTGCGCTGCGCAGCCGCACCTCCGTCATGGTCGACCAGCTCGCCGCGCTCGTCAGCGCCGAGACCCCGTCCAGCGACAGCGCCGCCTGCGCGGCCGGGGCGCAGGTCGTCCGCCAGATCGCCGCTGAGGTCATCGGGGACCCAGGCGAGGAGGTCCGCGCCGACGGCCGGACTCACCTGCGCTGGCGCTGGCCCGCTGGCGAGGGGCGACGGCCGGTCGCCCTGATCGGACACGTGGACACCGTCTGGCAGGCTGGCACGCTGCGGCGCTGGCCCGTCAGCGTGGACCAGGCGGCCGGCACTGTGACCGGCCCCGGCTGCTTCGACATGAAGGCGGGCCTCATCCAGCTGCTGCACGCGGTCAGCGTGCTGGCTGACCGCGCCGGCCTGGAGATCCTGATCACCACTGATGAGGAGATCGGCTCGCCCACCAGCCGTCTGCTGATCGAAGAACTCGGGCGGGCGTCCGCCGCGGCACTGATCCTCGAGCCGTCCGCCGGCGGTGCAGTCAAGATCGGACGGAAGGGAACGGGGTTGTATCGCCTCAATGTCGCCGGACTGGCCGCGCACGCCGGACTAGAGCCGGAGAACGGGGCGAACGCGCTGGTCTCGCTCGCCGAGATCATTGGCCGTGTCGGCGCCGTAGCGAGGCCAGCCATCGGCACGACCGTGACGCCTACCGTCGCCGCAGCCGGAACAGCGGCGAACGTCGTGCCCGCGCGGGCCTACGCCGACCTCGATGTCCGGGTGGCCGAGCCGGCCGAGGCGGACCGCGTCGACGCGGAACTGCGGGCGCTGGCTGCGACGCTGCCAGGCACCACGCTGTCGGTCAGCGGCGGCCCGAACCGGCCGCCCCTGCCGACCACCGCGAGCGCCGCGCTGTTCGAGCTGGCGCGTGAGGTGGCGGATGGCATCGGCCTGCCTGCGCTTGAGGGCGTCGTCGTGGGTGGCGGCTCGGACGGCAACTTCACCGCCGCGGTCGGCTGCCCGACCCTCGACGGCCTTGGCGCCGTCGGCGCTGGCGCCCATGCGGAGGGCGAGCATGTGCGGATCGACTCAATGGCGGAGCGTGCTGCCTTGCTGACGGCCCTCATCTCGCGGCTGCAGCGCGAGTTAGGGCAAGCTTGAGGGGCCGCGCTTAGTCCGTCCGCTGCGCGGCGTCTCACCGGCCCACGGATCCATGTAGATGACGTGGCCGACCTCAGCGCCATCGGCTGCACCGCAATCGGCACCACTCGCATCGGCGCGGGCCGCCCGCGGCTGCCTGGACAGCGCGCCGGTCCGGCGCAGGACGAGATAGTTCGCCGCGCCCGCGGCAACGGCCGCGGCTACCCCGATCTCCAGCGCCGACACCGTGCCTACCTGCCACGGCGACGGGCCGATGGCGGCCAGCCTGCCGTCGCCGAGGGGTCCGCCTGACGCTGCGGCGAGCAGCCCGAGCAGGCAGCCCGAGACCGCGCCGCACCCGAGGCCCCAGAGCGGCGCGGCGTCGAGCGACAAGGCCGGAGCCGCCCGGACGAGCAGCAGCCCGCCGAGGCCCCCGGCCAGGTACGGCAGCGCCAGCACCATGGGCTCGAGCCAGCCAGGCATCGCGGCATGCAAACCGGGCGGGAGCGCTGCCAGCATGGGGAAGGCGGGCAGCTGAGCCAGCGTCGACCCGGTCGGTGCCACGACGGTCGCCGAGCCGAAGGCGAAACCTGGTCCGAGCGAGAACGCGATGGCCCAGACGACAGCGTTGGGCAGGTAGCTGAGCTGAAGCAAAATGAGGAGCAGCAGCCCGACGGCACCGGGCGCGAGCGCGCGCTGCAGCGCCGCGGCCTCGTGCAGATGCACGGCCAGGGACGCGCCGCCGAGCACGGCGCCGGCGGCGACCAGCACGCCCAGCACGCCCGCGACCGCGACGACGAGTGATCGCTGCCGGGGCGGCAGCAGCCGGATCAGCCGCGGCCACGGTGCCAGGGCCCTGGCGCCGCCAAGTCCGCCCGCCACCAGCGCCAGCAGCAGGCCGCAGACAATCGCCTGGATGACCGACGACGACTCCGTCGGCGTCCTGCTCGCCAGCGCGAGCGCTCCGGTCAGGGCTGCGTACGGCACCGCGAGGGCGATCGCGGCATAGCCGACGTGGCGCAGCCTCGACACGCCGCCGACGCGGACAACCCACCGGCCGGCCCGCCACAGCAGCGCGCCTGGCAGCAAGACCAGACCGAGTGGCAGCAGCCCTATTCGCCCGGCGCCGTGGAAGGTGAAGCCGACATGGTGAGCGACGAGCCAGAGTGCGGCCGCAGTGCGCAGGACAGCGGGCAGACCCACGCCGCCGTGCGGCGCAGCGATCCAGCCCGCTAGCACGAGCAGGGTGATCACAGCCATCCCGCCAGCGGTGACCACGCTGGCCGCGATAGCGCCGACCACGAGCAGCGGCCGCTGCGTGGCAGCGGGCTCTGTGCCGGCAGGCCCTGTGCCGGCAGGCCCTGTGTCCGAGCCGGTCGCACCAGCGCTGGCGCGACGGGAACCGACGGCAGCAGCACTCACAAGGCACAAGCCTGGCAATCTCGCAGGCCAACAGCGCGGAGGCGCGCCGAAGGGACCGGCCCGAGAACCGGCAGGAGCACGGCCCGAGAACTCGAGCCTAGCCCGCCTGCACGACCTCGCGGACCAGGCGCGCGGTCTCGCTCGGCGTCCGGCCGACGCGCACGCCCACCTTCTCCAGTGCTTCCTTCTTCGCCTGCGCGGTGCCTGCCGAGCCGGAGATGATCGCGCCCGCGTGCCCCATGGTCTTGCCTTCCGGGGCGGTGAAGCCTGCCACATAGGCCACGACCGGCTTGGTGACGTTCTTCTCGATGAACGCGGCGGCGCGCTCCTCGGCATCGCCGCCGATCTCGCCGATCATCACAATCGCGTCGGTCTCCGGGTCGTCCTGGAACGCCCGCAGGCAGTCGATGTGCGTGGTGCCGATGATCGGGTCGCCGCCGATGCCGACGGCCGTGGAGAAGCCGACGTCACGGAGCTCGTACATCATCTGGTAGGTCAGCGTGCCGGACTTGGACACGAGCCCGATCCGGCCCTCCGCGGTGATGTCGGCCGGGATGATGCCAGCGTTGGACTTGCCCGGTGAGGCGACGCCGGGGCAGTTCGGGCCCACGATGCGGGTCCGGTTCCCCGTGGCGCTGGCGTGTGCCCAGATGATGGCCGTGTCGTGCACAGGCACGCCCTCGGTGATGACGATGACCAGCGGGATCTGCGCGTCGATGGCTTCCATGACGGCGTCCTTGGTGCCGGCCGGCGGCACGAACACGACCGAGGTGTCGGCGCCGGTCGCGGCCATGGCCTCGGCCACGGTCGCGAAGACGGGTACCTCCTGCCCGGACAGCTCCACGGTCTGGCCCGCCTTGCGCGGATTGGTGCCGCCGACGACGTTCGTCCCGGCCGCGATCATCCGGGCGCCGTGCTTGCGACCCTCCGACCCGGTGATGCCCTGCACGATGATGCGGCTGTCGGAGTTCAGGAAGATCGCCATGTCATGCTCCGTTCGAGGCCGCGCCGGCCAGCTCGGCGGCGCGCCGCGCCGCATCGTCCATGGTGGCGACCTGCTCCACGAGCGGCAGGCCGGCGTCCGCGAGGATCCGGCGGCCCTCAACCGCCTTGTTGCCGTCGAGCCGCACCACGATCGGATGCCGCACCGGCTCGCCGCGCTCGGCCAGCAAGGCCATCGCGGACACGATGCCGTTAGCGACGGCGTCGCACGAGGTAATTCCGCCGAAGACGTTGACCAGCACGCTGCGCACATCAGGATCGGACAGCACGATGTCCAGTCCGTTGGCCATCACCTCGGCCGACGCGCCGCCGCCGATGTCCAGGAAGTTGGCGGGCCGGACGCCGCCGAATTCCTCTCCGGCGTAGGCGACCACGTCAAGCGTGGACATGACCAAACCTGCCCCGTTCCCGATAATGCCGACGGAGCCGTCCAGCTTCACGTAATTCAGGTGCTTGGCTTTTGCCCTTGCCTCGATCGGATCGACCGCGGTCGGGTCGGCAAACCTCGCCCAGTCCTGGCGGAATGCCGCATTGTCGTCCAGCGTGACCTTCGCGTCGAGCGCGACCACGCGGCCGTCACCGGTGTAGACGAGCGGGTTGACCTCGACCAGCGTGGCGTCTTCGTCGGTGAACACGGCCCATAGCCGCTCGGCGAGCGCGGCCGCTCCGGCCTGTGCCTCCGGTGGCAGTCCGCCCGCCTGCACGATCTCCAGCGCCTTGGCGTGGTCGACGCCGGTCAGCGGGTCGACCGGGATCTTGGCTAGCGCCTGCGGATTCGTCCTCGCCACTTCCTCGATCTCGACGCCGCCCTCGACCGAGCACATCGACAAGAAGGTGCGCTCGGCACGGTCGAGCAGGAAGGACAGGTAATACTCCTGCGCGATGTCGGTGTCCTCGGCGACCAGGACCGTGTGCACAATATGGCCCTTGATGTCCATGCCGAGGATCTTGCCGGCCTTGTCCGCCGCCTCGTCCGGAGTATCAGCCAGCTTGACTCCGCCGGCCTTGCCGCGCCCGCCTGTCTTGACCTGGGCCTTGATCACCACTAGCGGCTTGGCGCCGGCCTTGCCGGCCGCCGCGAAGCCCTCGGCGATCTGCCTGGCCTCCGCCGCTGTACTCGCGACCTTGCCTTGCGGAATCGGAACTCCGTACTCGGCGAACAACTCCTTCGCCTGGTACTCGAACAGGTCCACTCGGGTCCGTCCTTAGTGCTGAAGATTTGAGTGCTGGTGGAATTGAGTCTGGTGGAATTGAGCGCTGGTGGAATTGAGTGCTGGGGAATCGTGCCGGCACGCCCGCGCCCGCGGCTGGAAGCCTAGTGCGGTCCAGGGCGGCGAGAGTCAGGCGGGTCGCGCGCGCCTTGCCCGCGCTTACGGGCCGTGCTGAGCGACGGGTTCCTCGCTGCCGAGCGCTGATCGCACCCACTCCACGATCTCCGTCGTCGTCGCGCCAGGGGTAAAGATCTTCGCTACGCCGAGCCGCTTAAGCTCGGCGATGTCGGCGTCGGGGATGATGCCTCCGCCGAAGACCGTGATGTCGGCAGCGTCACGTTCGCGAAGCAGCTCCAGCACGCGCGTGAACTGCCTCATGTGTGCACCGGACAGGATCGACAGGCCGATCGCGTCGGCGTCCTCCTGCAGGGCCGCGGACACGATCTGCTCCGGCGTCTGATGCAGCCCGGTGTAGATCACCTCAACGCCGGCGTCACGCAGCGCCCGCGCCACCACTTTCGCCCCGCGGTCGTGGCCGTCCAGGCCAGGTTTGGCGATGATCACCCGGATGCTGCTCATGAACCCTCCGACCAGGCGACGCGTCTGCCGACATACCGGGCAGACGACTTCAGCGTAGCCGGGCGAACGGCTGCTGGCGGCACCGTGGTGAGCAATGTCACTGCTGATGACGGCTGAGTCACTCGTCGATGGAGCCAGCCAGCGCACTGGTCAGCGCGGTCAGGTAGCGGTTGAGCTGGCTGCCATCAGCGTCGTAGCTGGGATTTACCTCGGTCAGAACCAGCCCGGCACAGGCGGGATCGGTGAGCAGGACGCCCAGGCACGTGGCCGCGTCGTCGAGCCGGACGCCCGACCCGTAGTGCGGGAAGTTGCCAAGCGGAAGGTCGCCGGAATCCACGACGTCCACGTCGAAGTGGACGACGATCGGACTGTCGCTCCCGAGCGACGCCAGCGCGCCGCGGGCCGCCGCCGCCGGGTCCGCGGCAAGCTCGGGACCTTCGGCGTAGCTGACCCGGTTGTTCGTCAGGAATGCCCGGCCAGCGTCGGTCTGTTCGCGCGGATCGCAGCCGATCATCGCGAGCCGCGAGCCGTCGAGCAGCGGCGGCTCCCCGGCCAGGCCAGCAAGCTCCGGCCTGCCGCGGCCGAGTAGGTGGGATATGCCGGTCGCATCCAGGATGCCTGAACCATCCCGCGACAGCGCGCCGAGATCGGCGTCGCCGTCAACGTAGGCCAGCCCAACGTCCGGGTGCACTCGCCGGAAACCGGCGACGACCCCGAGCGTGATCGTGCAGTCGCCGCCAACCACTAGCGGCCGCCGGCCTGCGGCCACCTGCGACGCGACCGCGTCAGCGACGGTGCGGGCGACCGAGACGACGGCGGCCAAATTGCGGGCGCGCGGATGCTCGTGGTCCACGACGAAGACCGATCCCGGCAGGTCGCCCGCGTCGGTGACGCGGACGCCTGCGGCCTGCAAGCGGTCGATGATGCCCGCTGCCCGAAGCGCGGCCGGCGCCAGATCCTGGCCAGCGTGGTGGGCGCCGGCGCTCGTCGGCACGCCGATCAGCACCCAGTCCTTCCTGCCCCGCGCGGCATCGCCGCTCCGCCCGGCATCGCCGACCTGCGAAGCATCCCCGACCTGCCTAGCACCCATGCCGCGCCTCCTTGCCTGCCTGCAGCGTTGTCTGCGCCCGATCGTCGTCCGCGCCACGCCGATTCTCTACGTCACCGGCTTTCAGCCTTTGCTAGTAACGATGCTACCCAGCCACTGCTGACGTATGCAACCAGCAGACGTAGAATGCTGGTGACGGGAGTGGAGACATGAAGGAGCGGCATGCCAGCCAGCCAAAGCCGGACTCCAGGCGGCGAGCCAGACATCGGCCGAGCGCCCGGTGACCTCGCCAGCCTGCAGGCGTTCGTGAACACCCTCGACATCGAGCAGGGCACCGACGCCCTGGCTACGCCAGCTGGCCTGGCGAGCTGGCTGCACGAGGCAGGCCTGGCCACCGATCGCGGCGAGCAGGCCGGGCATCGTGACCTCGGACTCGCCATTGATATGCGGGAGGCGCTGCGCGGAGTTCTCCGCTCGCACGTCACGCACAAGGCTGCGCGAGGCCCCGCTGCAACAGCCAATGCGCGAACCGCCAGTCCGTCCAGCACGGGTCCGGTTGCGACGTTGGCGGATGTCGCGGCCACCATGCGGGCCGGCATTCATGCTGAGCCAGACGGCCGGCTCGTCGTCGTCCCTGCCGGCTCCGGGACCCGCGCCGCGCTCACCCGGCTGCTTCTCATCGCCGCCGAGGCCGGGACGGCCGGCACGTGGCGACGGCTCAAGGTGTGCAGCGCGGACGACTGCCAGTGGGCTTTCTACGACCGGTCGCCGACGCGGAGCGGCTGCTGGTGCAGCATGCAGATCTGCGGCTCGCGCGCCAAGTCGCGCGCCTACCGTAACCGCACTTCAAGTAGGCCGCAGTCAGATACGTGATCGACTTGCCCGCGGAGCCGCGACGGTCAGGCGGCTTGGCCGGGTGGCGGGTGGCTGTGGAAGGTTTTGCTGCCGTCGGGGCTGGTGGCTGTTGTTGTGCCGTCGGGGTGCAGGGTGATGTGCCAGCCCCAGCGGTGGATCGCGACAAGGTGGTGGAACCGGCAGAGCAGGGCGAGATTGGTCAGGGCGTGCCGGCCGCCGTCTTTCCTATGCACGAGGTGGTGGACGTCGCAGCCGGCGGCGGGGGTGTCGCAGCCGGGGAACCGGCAGTGCTGGTCCCGCAGGCGGACTGCGCGGCGGAGGTGGACGGGGATGGTGTCGAGGGTGCCGGCGATGTCGAGCGGGAGGCTGATGGCGGCGCCGGCGGGGCCGGAGAGGCGGGAGCGGAGCAGGGCGGCGTGCCCGGCGGGGCCGGACAGCAGCGCGATGGCCTGGCTGAGGATGACGTCCCGGTCACCGGCGGCCGTCAGGTCGGGCTGGTCGCCGGCCGGCGGGCGGGTGAGGCGGTGCAGGAGGTCGTGGTCGGGGTGGCCGGTGATGACGGGCTGGATCACCGCGTCGCAGCCGGCGCCGGGACCGGCGGGGCTGCCGGCGCCGCCGCGGGTGAGCTGGTCGAGGGTGATGGTCAGCTCGAGGCGGACGGGCTGCCCGGCCCGCTGCGGCAGGCAGTCGGCGGCGATCAGCCGGGTGCACGCTTCCTCGAGGGCGTCGTGGCGGCGCTGCGCCAGGGTGCGGGTGTCTTCGGGGCCGCGGACCGCGGCGAGGGAGTCCAGGACGGCCTGGACGGCGGCGGCGCAGCGGCCGGTCAGGTCGCCGTCGAGCCGGGCGGCGCCGCCGAGGGTGGCGGCGAGCCGGACCGCCCGGTCGTCGAACCCGTCGTCGCCGGCGTCGAGCGCTCGCGTGGCTGGCGGTGCTGCTCCTCGGCGATCCCCGCCAGGCCGGGCAGGTCCGTCCCGGCCGCGGCGGCGGCCAGCAGCTCGGCGTCGGCGCCGGCCTGGTGCTCGTCGGGCAGGACGCTGGTCCAGTCGGTGATCTGCCGGGCCCACGACAGCGACAGCTGCCCGGCGGCCAGCGCCGCGGCGACTAGGGGGTGGGCCTGCAGGGTCCGCATCCGGGCGGCGTGGCCGGCGGCGGCGCGGCGGGTGGCCCGGGTCTGCCAGGTCAGCCATACCCGCGGGGACCGGTGCCCGTCGCCGGCCAGCCCGCCGCCCGGCACGGCGAACGCGGCCAGCACGCGGGCGTGCGCGGCGGCGTGCTGCGACTCGGCGACAGCCAGCGCCCGCAGGCAGTCCGCCTGCATCCCCGCAGTCCACTCCGCGGCGTCGGCGCGGGCCAGGTACTCCAGCCCCGCCCGCAGCATCGCCAGCGCCTGCACCGGATCAGCCGCCTGCACGCCGCCCGGCGCCGGCGAGGAGCGGCCTAAACCGGCGTCACCAGGCGCGCCGCCGCCGGGACCGGCAGGCGGCGGGGTGCTGGCCGGACCCGCGAACGCGCCGGCTGAGGAGCCCGCTGCCGCTGAGGCGCTGGCGGCCGGGCGGCGCCGGGGCGCGGACGTCGCCGTCCGGCCGGGCGAGCCCGGGCCTGCGGGCCGGCTGGCGCGCGCAGCCTGGTGAGAATCGCCGCCGGGCGCCTCGCCGGCAGAGGCGGGGACGTCACGCGGAACGCCGGGGATGGCCCAGCCAGGATCGGTCACGACTGGCCTCCCTCCGCCTGGCCGACAGGACTCTAACTCACTCGCTCACATGTTCGATAATAGTGCCACCCACTGACAGTTTCTGAGTAGATACCAGCTGCGCAGCGAACTCGACGAAGGTCGCGATATCGGCAAGCCTCGCGCCGCTCGCTTACATGAGTGTGGCTGACACCGGCAGCCCGGTCCTGTCACCGGGGCACCCGCGCCTGTCACCAGGGCACCACCCCGGCGTCCTCGAAGAACCCGCCGGTCGGGCCGTCGTCGGGCAGGGTCGCGAGCTGGATCGCGATCGCCGCTCCCTGTTCGGGCGTACGGACGCCACGGAAGCCGTTGAGGTCGGTCGCTGTATAGCCGGGGCATGCGGCGTTGATCAGGATGTTGGTGTCGTGCAACTCCCTGGCGTATTGGACGGTGACGGCGTTGAGGCACGTCTTCGACGGCGCGTACGCGACGGAGATCGGACCCGTCTCGGCGCCCGGAGTGGTCTGCCGGGTAAGGGAGCCGACGCTGCTGGACATGTTCACGATCCGCGGCGACGCCGAGCGGCGTAGCAACGGCAGCATCGCGTTGGTGACGCGGATGACGCCGATCACGTTGGTCTCCACGGCCGTCCGCACGGTCGCGAGGTCGACCATGGTGGGTTCCTGCGGCCTGCCACCGGTCACGCCGGCGTTGTTGACGAGCACGTCGAGGCGGCCGGCGCGCTCCTCGATCAGCCTGGCGGCGGCGGCCACACTGGCGTCGTCGGTCACATCGAGCGGCACGCCGAACGCATCGACGCCGGCCGCGCGTAGCTTCGCCACGGAGGCTTCAAGGCGCTCCTTGTCCCGGGCGCCGACGCCGACGCTCCAGCCGAGCGCGCCCAAGCCGGCCGCGATCTCATACCCGATCCCTTTGTTCGCGCCGGTGACCAGCGCGATGGTGTGTTCACTCATGCATTCGATCCTGTCCGCGCCCGGCTGGGGCGTCCAACACCGTCTGGGTGAGCAGCGATACCTCCTGGGTATCGACCCAGGTCAACGAAGATTTCTTAGGCGACGCCGCGCACGCGCCAGCTTGCAAGAGCGCGGCCCTCGCCGTCTCCCCGGTACCGTGGCGGTATGGAGACGCGGGAGCTGCGATACTTCGTCGCCGTCGCCGAGGAACTGCACTTCGGGCGCGCCGCACAGCGGCTCGGGATCGCCCAGCCACCGCTGTCGCGGGCGATCCGGCAGCTCGAACGGCGGCTTGGCGTGGCGCTACTGGAACGCACCAGCCGCGCCGTCATGCTGACCGAGGCCGGCTCGGTGCTGCTAAGCGAAGGGCGGGCGGCCATCGACGCGGTCGATGCCGCCGATCGCCGTACCCGCCGCGCCGCCCTCGCCGCGACCGGCCAGCCCAGCCTGGTCCTCGTGACGAAGGCCGGAGCGTCCAGCGAACTGCTGTCGAAGCTGCTCGAGGCGTATGCCGCTGAGCCCGGCGCGGTCACCGTCGACGTGTTCTTGTGCGGGATCGGCGAGCAGGAACGGCTGCTGCGCGACGGGCGGGCCGACGTTGCGCTGCTGCATCGGCCGTTCGATTCAACGGCCGGGTTTGACACCGAGGAGCTGTGCACCGAGGGTCAGGTCGTGGTCCTGCCGGCTGGGCACCAGCTCAGCGGCCGGGCCCGGCTGCGGATGGCCGACGTCGCAGCGCTGCCCGGCCTGCCAATGCCGCGCTGGCCCGCCCCCGACGGAACGTACCCGGACGGCCCCGGCCCGCAAGTGCGGGAGAACGCGCAGTTGTTTCAGCTGATCGCGCTTGGCCGGGCTTCGGCGGTCCTGCCGGAGTCGTGCCGCACCCATCTGCGCGGCGACCTCGCTGCCGTGCCGCTGCTGGACGCGCCGACAGTGACCACGGTGATCGCTTGGCCGCCGCACAGCCGGTCCCAGGCCCTCGCCGGGCTGGTGCGGGCCGCGACCCGCCTCTAATCCGCGGGAGTGCTGCAGCGTCCGCAAGACTGCATGTCCGTCGCCGGATCTTTGCACGGCGCCAGACGGTTCTAGAGCTTCTCGATCGGGGCGTACCTCAGCACCAGGTGCTTGATGCCGTAGTCGCCGCCGAAGTCAATCTTCGCTTCGGGATCGTCACCGCGGCCCTCGACCGACAGCACAGTGCCGAGGCCGTACGAGTCATGATTGACCCGGTCGCCGGGCTGGAGCGAGGGCACGGGCCGGTTGCCGATGGCGCGAACGCCCGGCCGCCGGGCCAGCCGCTCTGAGGCCGGCTGGGTCGCAGCGGACTCATCTCGGCGCCATTGGATCAGTTCGGCCGGGATCTCGGACAAGAACCTGGACTGCTTGTGATAGCCCGGCCGCCCAAACCAGGTGCGTGTCGCCGCCCTCGTCACATAGAGCCGCTCCATCGCCCTGGTGATGCCGACGTAGGCAAGCCTGCGTTCCTCGGCCAGCTCGCGTTCGTCTCCCATCGACCGCTCGTGCGGGAAGACGTTCTCCTCCAGGCCGGTGAGGAACACGACCGGGAACTCCAGGCCCTTGGCGGTGTGCAGCGTCATCAGCGTGACCATCCCGCCGTGCTCCTCGCCGTCGGGAATCTGATCGGCGTCGGCGACGAGCGATACCTGCTCGAGGAACTCAGCCAGGGTCCCGCCGGGATTGCGGGCATCGAACTCCCTGGCCACCGAGACCAGCTCGGTAAGGTTCTCGACCCGGCTGGCGTCCTGAAGATCGGAGGAGGCCTGGAGCTCGGCGACGTATCCGGTCCGGTCCAGGATCGCATCAGCAAGATCGCCGACCGGGCTCCTGTCCACCGCCATGGTCCGCAGGGCGTTCATCAGCTCGTTGAAGCCCTCGATGGCGCGAGCCGACCGGGCTGGCAACCCGGGCACGTCATCCGGCCTGGCTAGAGCAGCGGCGAAGCTGATCCGGTCGCGATTCGCGAGCGCGGCCACGTACTCCTCGGCCCGGTCACCAATCCCGCGACGGGGTGTGTTCAGTACCCGCCGCAGCGATACTTCGTCGCCAGGATTAGCGATCAGCCGAAGGTAGGCCAGCAGATCCCGGACTTCGCGCCGCTCGTAGAAGCGGACGCCGCCGACCACCTTGTAGGGCAGTCCAGACCGGATGAAGACTTCCTCGAATACCCGGGACTGCGCGTTGGTCCGGTAGAACACGGCTACCTGGCCAGGCGCCGCCTCGCCTGCATCCGCGAGCCTGTCGACCTCCTCGGCGACGAAGGCAGCCTCGTCGTGCTCGCTGTCGGCGACGTAACCGGTGATTGGCGGGCCGTCGCCGGCGTCGGACCAGAGGTTCTTCGGGATCCGGCCGGGGTTGCGCGACACTACGGCGTTGGCGGCGGCCAGGATATTTTGCGTCGACCGGTAGTTCTGCTCGAGCAGGATCACCCTGGCGCCGGCGAAGTCGCGCTCGAACTCCTCGATGTTCCTGATGGTGGCCCCGCGGAAGGCATAGATCGACTGATCGGCGTCGCCGACGACGACAAGCTCGGCCGGCGAATCGCCGCCCGCGCCAGCCAGCTCACGCACCAGGGTGTACTGCGCGTGGTTGGTGTCCTGATACTCGTCCACCAGCACGTGCCGGAACCGGCGGTGATACTCCTCGGCCAGGTCAGGGAACGCCTGCAGCAGGTTGACGGTCACCATGATCAGGTCATCGAAGTCCATCGCACCCGCGGCGACAAGCCGGCGCTGGTACTCGCCGTAGGCCTCGCCGAGAGCCTTCTCGCGGTAGCCGCTGGCCCTGGCGAGCACGGTCTCGTGGTCGATCAGTTCGTTCTTGAGGCCAGAGACCTGATTGACCATCGCCTTCGGCGGGAAAAACTTCGCATCCAGCTCGAGCTCGCGGCAGACCATGGCCATCAGGCGCTGCGAGTCTGCCTGGTCGTAGATCGAGAAGCTGGAGGGGTACCCGAATCGCCTGGCCTCACGCCGCAGGATCCGCACGCAGGCCGAGTGGAACGTCATCAGCCACATCGACCGCGCCCGCGCGCCGGTCAGCGACGCGGCCCTGGCCGCCATCTCCCCGGCGGCCTTGTTGGTGAACGTGATGGCCAGGATCTGGCTCGGCTCGACCTCGCGCTCGGCCAGCAGGTAGCCGATCCGGTGCGTCAGGACCCGCGTCTTGCCCGAGCCCGCGCCCGCCACGATGAGCAGCGGGCTGCCCTGGTGCAACACGGCAGCCCGCTGCTGCGGATTCAGCCCGTCCAAGAGGGAGTCGACAACCATCGCGGTCACGTCCCAAGCCTAGGCGGTGTGGCCGACAGCGGGGCCCAACGCCAGCTAGCGGGCTTAGGCAAGGCCTCGAACGCCAACGAGCCTGCCGCGGATCGCATGAGCGTCTGCGGCAGGCTGTTGGCGTAAGACTCGGTTACTTGTCCGGGACCAGGGTCGGCGTGGACCTGGTCAGGGTCTCCTTGTGGAAGAAGGCTGGACTCTTGACCCGGTTGTAGATGAAGAAGATCACTCCGACGAGCGCTGCGCCCGCGGCGATCACGAACGCACCGCCGATCTGCCAGTGGAGGCCGGGGACTGTCCAGAAGGTGAAGTCGTTCGCGGTGTTGACGTCATAGTCAAGCCAGATGCTCCAGCCGCCCAGGAACCACAGCATCACGCCGCCGACGCCCGGCAAGATGCCCTGCATCCACAGATTGCGGGCGCTGCTGGTCAGGTTGCGGCGGTAGTACCACACGCAGGAGAACGCGGAGAGGCCGTAATAGAACGCAATGTACAAGCCGATCGCGATCACGGCGTCGCCGATCAAGCCGATCGGATTGTGGGCGTTGTTGACGATTGCGTAGAACACGATCGAGATCAGGCCCATGACGAGGGTGGAAACGGTTGGCGTCAGGAACCGCCGGTGGATCCTCGCGAACGACTTCGGGATCGCCTTATACGCGGCCATCGACAGCGTGGTTCGCGCGGTCGGCAGGATCGTGGTCTGGGTGGACGCCGCAGCCGACGACAGCACCATCACCAGCAGCAGGCGGTAGAAGACATTCCCGACGCCGCCGCTACCAAAGACCGCGTGGCCCTGGATGGAGAGCACGTCGCCCGCATTGTTCACGTTGCCAAGACCGTTGCCCTTGGAGCCGATTCCGGCAAACGCCTGCATGGAAAAGATCACCAGAGCGTAGGTCACCAGCAGGATCACCGTGGACAACATCGCCGCGATGCCCGGCGTGCGGGTGCGATCCTTAGTCTCCTCGTTCACCGACAAGGCGGTGTCCCAGCCCCAGTAGATAAAGACCATCAGGATGACGCCACTCACGAACGCGCTGAAGCTTCCTATGTCGAACGGGTTCAGCCAGGAGATGTTAGGCGTCAGGTGCCCGGCCGGAGCGCTGCCGTTGCCGACCTTGACCAGCGCCACGACCGACAGCACCACAAGCATCGTGAGCTCGATGGACAGCAGGACCTTCTGGAAGTTGGCCGAGACCTCGATGCCGACGTAACAGATTGCGGTCATCAAGACGATCCAGATGATGCCGCCGAGCAGCACCCAGTTGCTCGACGGGTTGCCGCCGATGCCCTTGGCCCCGAACAGCAGGAACACGTACTGGCTCGCGACCTGGGCCAGGCTGGCCATGACGAGGATGTCAGCCGCGACGATCGCCCAGCCTCCGGCCCAGCCGGTCTTCGGCCCGAACGCCCTGGTTGCCCATGTGAACGTTGTCCCGCAGTCCGGGTCGGCCTTGTTCATCTCCCTATAGCCGATCGATGTCAGCAGCATCGGCACGAACGCGAGAACGGCCACCGCAGGTGACCGGAGCCCGACGGCAACGACCACGAAACCCAGTGTCGCCGCGATGCTATAAGCGGGCGCCACCGAGGCGGTAGCGATGACGGTGCTCGATATCAGCCCGAGCGCGCCTGACTTGAGCCCCTTATCTAGGGGCTGCTCTGATGGCTCCAGAGCCTGCCTGGCCGTTGCCATGCCGTCTCCCCTCCACACCCGGCTCACAAGCACCGGGAAAGCTGCTAATCGTGACGCTACCGTGCGGCCCGAAGACCCAGGTCACCTGGACCCGAGCCAACGGATTGCAGGGCACGAGTCCAACGGTTCTAGCATGTATTGCGGCCAATCGCAACGAATTCAGTCGCATCGTATACAAACTGCGACTGGTCCCGTCGGTAGCAGCGGACAGGCCGGGGCTAGGATCGCTGCCATGCGCATACTTCTGGTTGGAGCTGGCGGGGTCGGCACGGCTATCGCTCGCATCGCTGCCCGCCGTCCATTCGCCGAGCTGATCATCGCAGACTATGACGTAGCCAGGGCGCAGAAAGCAGCGGCCGCTAAGGACTCTTACACCGCCGTCCGGCTGGACGCCCAGGACGAGGCGGCCACCGCGGCCCTGCTAGCCGAGCACCGCTGCGACGCCCTCATGAACGCCTGCGATCCGCGGTTCGTGATGCCGCTGTTCCGGGCGGCGCTGGCCGCCGGAGTGACGTACCTGGACATGGCCATGTCGCTGTCGCACCCAGATCCGGAAGACCCGTACGGCACAACCGGGGTCAAGCTCGGCGACGAGCAGTTCGCCATGGCCGGGCAATGGGAGCAGGCGGGCAACCTGGCCCTGGTGGGCATCGGGGTCGAGCCGGGCCTGTCCGATGTCTTCGCCCGGTATGCCGCCGACGAGCTGTTCAGCGAGATCGACGAGCTTGGCGTGCGGGACGGAGCCAACCTCGCGGTCGCCGGCTACGACTTCGCGCCGACCTTCTCCATCTGGACCACGATCGAGGAATGCCTGAACCCGCCGGTGATCTGGGAGGCCGATCGCGGCTGGTACACCACGCCCCCGTTCAGCGAGCCGGAGACCTTCGCCTTCCCGGCCGGCATCGGCCCGGTCGAATGCGTGAACGTCGAGCACGAGGAGGTCTTGCTCATACCGCGCTGGGTTAAGGCGAAGCGGGTCACCTTCAAGTACGGCCTGGGGGAAGAGTTCATCGGCATCCTGGAGACTCTGCACAAGCTAGGTCTGGACCGCACCGACCCGGTCAGCGTCTACGGAGCAAGCGTGTCGCCACGCGACGTCGTCGCCGCTTGCCTGCCGGATCCGGCGACCCTCGGCGACAAGATGAGCGGCCTCACGTGCGCCGGCACCTGGATCACCGGGACCGGCAAGGACGGCCAGCCACGCGAGGTCTACCTCTACCACGTCGTGGACAATGCCTCCACGATGGCGGAGTACGGCTCGCAGGCGGTTGTCTGGCAGACCGCCGTCAACCCGGTGGTGGCACTCGAACTGCTCGACTCCGGCGCCTGGTCTGGCGTGGGCGTGCTCGGGCCCGAGGCATTGCCGCCGGGGCCGTTCCTTGACCTGCTGACCTCCTACGGATCACCGTGGGGATGCGAGGAGCGCACCCCGCAAACCCATTCATAAACCGGAACGGAGTTCCTCGTGGCTAATGATCTTCAAAACTTCATCGGTGGCCAGTGGACGGATCTGTCCTATGACAAGCGAGCCGACCTGATCGACCCAAGTACCAGCGAGGTCTTCGCCACCGCTCCGATCTCCGGACCAGCCGAGATCGACGCGGCCTTTACTTCCGCCGCCGAGGCGTTTCCCGGCTGGCGGGACTCGACGCCGGCTGAGCGCAGTCTGGCCCTGCTGCGCATTGCCGACGCGCTCGAGGCCAGAGCCGACCAGTTCGTCAAGGCCGAGTCGCAGAACACCGGTAAGCCGCTCGCGCTCACGGCGTCAGAAGAGATCCCGCCGATGGTCGACCAGATCCGGTTCTTCGCCGGCGCAGCCCGGATGCTGGAAGGCCGGTCCGCCGGTGAGTACATGTCCGGGTTCACCTCGTTCACCAGGCGTGAGCCGGTCGGTGTGTGCGCTGCGGTCACGCCGTGGAACTACCCGATGATGATGGCGGTCTGGAAGTGGGCGCCCGCCCTCGCGGCCGGCAACACTATGGTGCTCAAGCCGTCTGACACCACGCCGTACTCCACCTTGCTGATGGCCGAGCTGATCAGCGAGTTCGTACCGCCGGGTGTGCTCAACGTGGTGTGCGGCGACCGGGACACCGGCCGCCTGCTTGTCTCGCACAAGGTGCCGCAAATGGTGTCGATCACCGGCTCGGTACGGGCGGGCATCGAGGTCGCGCAGGCCGCGGCCGCCGACCTCAAGCGAGTGCACCTAGAGCTCGGCGGCAAAGCGCCAGTCATCGTTTTCGACGACGCCGACCCGGCGAAGGCCGCCGAGGCCATCGCCATAGCGGGCTACTTCAACGCAGGTCAGGACTGCACGGCCGCCACCAGGGTCCTCGTCGGTCCGGGCATCCACGACGAGTTCGCTGCGGCGCTGACCGAGCAGGCTGCGGCGCAGGTGACCGCTGGCCCTGACAACGCTGACGCCGACTTCGGTCCGCTCAACAACGCGAACCAGCTGGACCGGGTGTCCGGCTTCATCTCTCGGCTGCCCGATCACGCGCGGATCCTGGCCGGCGGCAGGCGAGTCGGCGAGCGAGGTTACTTCTTCGAGGCCAGCGTCGTCGACGGGCTGCAGCAGACCGACGAGATCGTCCAGAACGAGGTCTTCGGCCCGGTCATCACTCTGCAGAAGTTCACCGCCGAGGACGAGGCGCTGCGCTGGGCCAACGGGACCCAGTACGGCTTGGCGTCATCGGTCTGGACGTCCGACCACGGCCGCGCGATGCGGATGGCGCGGGCGCTGGACTTCGGCTGTGTGTGGATCAACACCCACATCCCGCTCGTCGCCGAAATGCCGCACGGCGGGTTCAAGCACTCGGGATACGGCAAGGATTTGTCGATGTACGGGTTCGAAGATTACACGCGGGTCAAGCACGTGATGTCTGCGCTCGACTGAGTCCGCCTGCGCGGACGCCTATCGGGTGCTCTGCGGGCTGGCCCTGGTCCGCGCCGAGCAGCGTTTGTCCTGCCCGTGGCGGGCTCGGCGCCGGCGGCGATCGTGACGTTACGCCCGCTGCCGCGCCCGATAGGCGCCCGCGCTGCCTCTTGCGCTGCGCAGACGCCGACGCGCTCGACTGGGCCGCGCTACAGCAGCCTCGTCGTGTACTCGGTCGTTGGAGTGTGCGGGTTATTGGCGGTGGCGGCCGCGGCGGCGGCGGCGGATGCCGAGCAGTACTAGCAAGACGCCAATCAAGGCCGCGGCGGCGGGGACTGCTCGCTTGAGTACGGGGAGCCCCGCCACGTCGAGCAGGTCGATAGCGTCGTTGTCGGGCTGCCAGGCCGGCTGATCGCGCTCGGTCGGCGACTGATGCCTGGCGGGTCGCAGCGGCGTGACCTCGGCGAGGTCCTCGGCGCCGGCGTGCTTGCCCGCGGTCGGCCGCGTCCCGTTGGCGTCCGCCGCTACGGCCGTCGTCGCCGCGGCGACCGGCGCACCCTGCTTGTCGCCACCATCAGCCAGCGCCAGGCCCCGGTCGGCAAGCTTGCTCTTGATGTCGGCTAGCGAGGCCGGCCCGATGTTCTCGATAGCCCGCAGTTGCTGCTCGGTGCGCCTGGTCAGATCGCCAAGCGTCTGGATGCCGTCCTGGCGCAGGCTGCTCCAGGCCCGACTGCTGAGGTTCAGCACGTCGATCGGCAGCGCTTCCTCGACCGCGCCGCCGGCGGCGGGCCCGCCGTCGGCCGGGGCGGAAGCACGCGCCGCAGAGCCGTCCTCGTCGGCTGCGTCGCCGCTGGCGGCTGCGGCGCTGCTGGCTGCTGCGGCGCTGCTGGCTGGCGCGGCTGGCTGCGTTTGCTCGGCTGTCAGCATGGACGCCAGGTTGTCAGCGAAGATGCCGATAAGCCTGCCCCCGACCTCAGTCAGGACGCCGCGGCCGAACTGCGCTGGCTTGCCGGTCACGTTCAGGGTGGTGTGGACGGTGACGTCAGTCTGGTCACCGGCCCCCTTGAGCTCGGACCGCACCGAGGCCGACGCGGTGCCGGCTCCGCGGGTCTCCTTGCCGGACGCCTCGAGGGTCATGACGCCGGCCGCCTTGTCACGCTCGGTGAACTTCGCTGTCCCGGCGTAGATCATCTGGATAGGGCCGACCTTAACCTTGATCTTGCCCGAGATGCTGTCCCCGTCCACGGAGTCGAGGGTGGCGCCCGGCATGCATGGCGCCACCCGCTCGACGTCCTGGAGCACATCCCAGGCCCGCTCCACCGGTACCGGGACCGAGAATGAGTGCTCCAGTTCCATCTGTCAGACTCCTGCCGCTGCCTCCAGAGCGCGCCCGGTCAGCACCCGCGCGAGGTGACGCCGGTAGTCCGGCGCCCCGTGCAGGTCCGCAGGCGGCTGTGTCCCCTCGTCCGCGCTGGCAGCCGCTGCTCGCAGCGCCTCGGAGCTGGCCTGCGCTCCGGCCACGGCCGCCTCGACCGAGGCTGCCCTGATCGGGACGGAGCCCATGTTGGTGAGCCCGACCCTGGCCTCGGCCACCTGGCCGTTGGAGCGCCGCACCAGCGCCGCGACGCCGACAATCGCCCACGCCTGCGCGGTCCGGTGGAACTTCTCATAACGATATCCCCAGTCGTCCCCGAGCTTGGGCACCCGGATCCCGGTGAGTATCTCGCCGGGTGCGAGTGACGTCGTCAGGTAGTCGACGAAGAAATCTCGTGCGGCGATCTCGCGCTCGCCATTAGGCCCGTGCGCGGTCAGGGTTGCTTCCAGCGCCAGGATGACCGCGGGCAGGTCGCCCGCAGGATCGGCGTGCGCAATCGAGCCGCCCAGTGTGCCGCGGTGCCGGACCGCCGGATCGGCCACTGTGGCCGCCGCCTGCGCCAGCAGGCCGCAGTGCTGCGCGATCAGCGGGTCGTGCACCACCTGGTAGTGCGTGGTCCGCGCGCCGATCAGCAGGTGGTCGCCGCTGTCGGTGACGCCGCGCAGATCGTCCAGGGCGCCGACGTCGACAAGCAACTCCGGGTAGGCCAGTCGCAGCCGCAGTAGCGGCAGCAGACTCTGGCCGCCGGCAATCACCTTCGCGTCCTCGCCACCTCCGGCTAGGGCGCTGACTGCGTCCTCAATCGACGATGGCCGGACGTAGTCAAACTTCGTCGGGATCATGCGGCACCTCCGCTGCTCTGGATCGCGCGCCACACCCGCTCGGGCGTGCACGGCATCGTGATGTCACGAACGCCGAACGACCGCAGGGCATCGACAATCGAGTTGACGACCGCCGGTGTCGACGCGATCGTGCCAGCCTCGCCGACGCCCTTGACTCCGAGCCGGTTGTTCGCCGGCGTCGTGGTCCGCTCGGTCACGTAAGACGGCAGGTCGGGTGCCGCCGGTACCAGGTAGTCGGCAAGCGTGGTGGTCACCAGGTTGCCGTCGTCGTCGTAGACGCCCTCCTCGTACAGCGCCTGCGCAATGCCCTGGGCGATACCGCCGTGCACCTGGCCTTCCACGATGAGCGGGTTGACGACCACGCCGACGTCGTCGACGGCGACGTAGCTGCGGATTTTCACGAACCCCGTCTCGGTGTCGACTTCGGTCGCGCACAAATGCGTGCCGTGCGGGAACGAGAAGTTGTCCGGGTCGTAGGTGGAGTCGGAGTCCAGCGACGGCTCGACGCCCTCCGGCAGGTCGTGCGCCGCGAACGTGGCCAGCGCGATCTCCTGGATCGTCTTGCTCGCGTCCGGGTCACCCTTGACCGCGAACCGTCCAGCCGAGAACTCCAGATCGTCGGCCGAGGCCTCCAGCATCGCCGCAGCGATGATCCTGGCCTTGGCGACCACCTTGTCGCAAGCACCGACCAGCGCAAGGCCTCCGACCGCCAGCGAGCGCGAACCGTAGGTGTCCATGCCCTTGGGCGAGACCTGGGTGTCGCCGTGCAGCACCCGGATGTCCTCGAACGGCACGCCGAGCTGGTCGGCCACGATCTGGCTCCACGCGGTCTCGTGTCCCTGACCGTGCGCGCTGGACCCGGTGACCACCTCGACCTTACCGGTCGGCAGCATTCGGATCGACGCGTGCTCCCAGCCGCCGGCGCCGTATGACAGCGAGCCGAGCACCCTGGACGGGGCAAGCCCGCACATCTCGGTGAACGTCGAGATGCCGATGCCCAGCCGGATCCTGTCGCCGCGTTCGTTACGCTGCCGCTGCTCCTCACGCAGGCCGTCGTAGTCGAAAAGTTCCTTGGCCTTGGCGGTCGCAGCCTCGTAGTTACCCGAGTCATAGGTCAGGCCGCAGATCGTGGTGAACGGGAACTCCTCGTGCTTGATCCAGTTCCGCTCCCGCAGTTCCAGCGGCTCCATGCCAAGCTCGACCGCCAGCTCGTCCATGATCCTCTCGATCGCGAACGTCGCTTCCGGACGCCCGGCACCGCGATAGGCGTCGGTCGGCATCTTGGTGGTGAAAACGCCGGTGCACTTGAAGGAGTAAGCGTCCATCTTGTAGATCGCAGGGAACATGAAGGCGCCGAGCAGCGGCACGCCGGGCGTTACCAGCATCAGGTAGGCACCCATGTCGGCCAGCAGATCGACGGACAGCCCGCGGATCCGGCCATCCCGGTCGGCCGCGATCTTGATCCGCTGCCACTGGTCCCGGCCGTGGTGCACGGTCAGGTTGCCCTCGGTCCGGGACTCGGTCCACTTCACTGGCTTGCCGACCTTGCGGCCGACCAGGACCGCGAGTACCTCTTCCGCGGTGACCTGGAGCTTGGACCCGAAGCCGCCACCGACGTCAGGCGCGATGACCCGGACGTTCTGCTCAGGAATGCCGAAGAAAGCAGACAGCGCGAACCGGAGCACGTGCGGGATCTGGGTGGCTGACCACAGCGTGACCTCATCGCCAATCCACTGCGCGACCACCGAGCGCGGTTCCATCGCGCACGGGATCAGGCGCTGCTGCCGGTAGTCGCGCTCCACCACGACCGGCGCGCCGCCGAAGGCGGCGTCGACGTCGCCGTTCGCGAATACCCACTCGTAGCTCTTGTTGCCTGCCTCGTGCACCTTCGGCGAGTCCGCGGCCAGCGCGGTGCGAATGTCGAGTACCGGTGGCAGCGGTTCGTAGTCCACGTCGATCGAGGCGATGGCGTCGGCGGCGGTGTACCGGTCGCGCGCGACGACCAGGGCCACGGCTTCGCCTACGTAGCGGACCTCGTCGACCGCCATGGGCGGGTGCGCTGGGATGATGATGTCCGGCGTGACCGGCCACGCGCATGGCAGGCTGCCCTGCTCGGCGGCGAAGTCGGCGCCGGAGTACGCGGCGATCACGCCGGGCTGATCGAGCGCGCCGCTCACGTCCACCCGGGTGATCTTGGCGTGCGCGTACGGGCTGCGCAGGAACGCTATGTGCAGCATGCCGGGCAGCCTGATGTTGTCGGTCCAGTTGGTCTGGCCGGTGATGAGCTTGGCGTCTTCCTTACGCAGCCGCGCCCGGCCTAGCTCGGCGATCGGCGTTTCGATTGTCGCGGTCACTGGGTCACCCCCGCGTCTGCCGCGCGCCTGACCGCGCGGACGATGTTCTCGTAGCCCGTGCAGCGGCAGAGATTGCCTTCCAGCCCGTCGCGGATCTCCTCGTCGGTCGGATGAGGATTGTCGCGGAGCAGGTCGGTGGCCGCGATGATCATGCCCGGAGTGCAGTAACCGCACTGCAGCGCATGCTCCTCATGGAAGGCGCGCTGCATTGGGTGCAGCTCACCGTTGGCCAGGCCTTCAATGGTTGTCACGTCGGACCCGTCCGCCTGGACGGCAAGAACAGAGCAGCTCTTGACCGAGACCCCGTCCATGAGCACGGTGCATGCACCGCAGTTTGAGGTGTCGCAGCCGACCGGCGTACCGGTCTTGCCAACAACCTCTCTGAGGTAGTGGACGAGCAGCAGGCGGGGTTCGACTTGGTCGACGTACTTCGCGCCGTCGACCGTGACGGTGATGTGCGTCATGCGCTGACACCTCCGGGACATGGCAGATGGACCTAGAGGCCAACCTAGATCGGCTAGGCCCGCCGCACCAGTCCCCCACGGGTGCGGCCCGAGGTCAGCCGGTCTGGAGGACCTGGAACGCCTCGGCGAGGTGGCCCTCCGGCAGGCCGCCTTGCGCTGCCGCCCTGCTCAGCCAGCCGCGCAGGAATTGCTCAAGCCCGTCAGGGTCGCTGATCTGGCTGACGTGACAGCGCAGCGCGGCGATCTTGCGAGCGAATGTGTCGGTGATGTCCACATAATTCGTCGGCGTCGGGCCGCCCGCGATCCAGACTTCGCGCACAGTCCACGGTTCGAGCTTCTCTTCGGTGAGGAGCTCCGCGAACGCGAACGGGTTGCGCGAGTCTGGATACACCGCGTCCAGTGCCGCGGAGCCAGCCGCCCGGTGGTCTGGATGACTCGCACCCATCCGGGCGTAATTGCGCTCCGGGGACTGGCACACCACACGATCGGGCCGCAGCAGCCTGATGACCCTGGCGAGGTCCCTGCGCAAGGCGAGTGAAGGCTCAACACTGCCGTCGGGATAACCGAGGAAGTGCAGGTCATGGACTCCTACCTGCTTGGCGGCCGCGGTCTGCTCGGCTTGCCGGATCACCGCCATGTCGGCACGCGAGATTGACGGGTCACTGCCGCCGGCCTCGCCGTCCGTCACGATGCAGTAGCTGACCTCAAGGCCCGCATCGGTCCACTGCGCGATCGTGCCGGCGGCGCCGAAGTCGACGTCATCCGGGTGCGCGGTGATCACCAGGACGCGGGCAACCTGCTGTGCATCGGCCATATCCAGATCCTACGGTGGGCGGAATCAGCGTTCCCCGGCCACCAGGCCGACGCTGGCGAGACCCTGGCCAGCCCACTGCCGACTGAGTGTTACCTGTTGGGCCCGTGTTACCTGGAGGCTAGGGCGGGTACCGCGTCAGCGCACAGCTACTCAGTTAGGGTGGAGTCGTGACGACTTTCTCCGCAGAACCGTCATATGCCGAGGCTCTGGACAGCGCTGATCAGCTCGCGTCCTTCCGTGACCGATTCGTCCAGCAGGACCGGGACCTGATCTACCTGAACGGGAACTCGCTTGGCCCGCTGCCGGTGCGCACGCAGGCGCGCATCGCCGAGGTGGTGGACCAGGACTGGGGGGTAGGCCTCGTCAGGTCCTGGGACAAGTGGATTCGGCTGCCAACCGAAGCCGGCGACATGCTGGCCGAGCACCTCGTGGGTGCGGCCGCTGGACAGGTCCTGGTCTGCGACTCCGTCACCGTCAACCTGTACAAGCTGGCCTCCGCCGTGCTCGGTGCCACGCCTGGCCGCGACGTCATCATCACTGACGACGACAACTTCCCGACCGACCGCTACGTCCTCGAGGGCATCGCCGCGCAGCGCGAGCACGAGCTCCGGCTGATCCATACCGACCTGCACGCCGGCGTGAGTGAGGAGGCCCTAGTGGATGCTCTCGACGAGCGCACTGCGCTGGTGTGCCTCTCGCACGTCGCCTACCGGAGCGGGGCGCTCGCGGACATGGCCAGGCTGACCGACCTGATCCACGCGTCCGGAGCGCTAGCGCTCTGGGACTTGTCGCACTCGGTCGGCGCCGTCCCGGTCGAGCTCGACGCGACCGGCGCCGACCTGGCCGTCGGCTGCACCTACAAGTACGTGAACGCGGGCCCAGGCGCGCCTGGGTTCCTCTACGTGCGCGAGTCTTTGCAGCCTCGGTTGCGCCAGCCGATCTGGGGCTGGTTCAGCCAGCGCGACCAGTTCGCGATGGGCCCGCGCTACGACCCGGCGCCAGGCATCGACGCCTTCTTGACCGGAACGCCCAACATCATCGGCTCTGTCGCAGTCGAGGAAGGCGCCCGGCTCCTCGGCGAGGCGGGCATAGGCCAGCTGCGGGCGAAGAGCATCGAGCTCACGACGTACCTGATTGCCCTGGCGGACGAGTGGCTCGTCCCGCTTGGCTTCACGCTCGCGTCACCGCGCGAAGCGACCCGCCGGGGCGCGCACGTAACGTTCCGGCACGACGACGCGTGGCAGATCAGCCAGGCGCTCATCCGCGACGGCGTCATCGGGGACTTCCGGTCGCCGGACTGCCTCCGGCTTGGCCCGGTCCCGCTCTACACGAGCTTCGCCGCGATCTGGTCAGCAATGGACCGGCTGCGCGACATCGCCGCGACGAAGTCGTACGCCGACATCCCTCTCGAGCAGTCGACAGTGACTTGACAATCCTCAGTTGACTCTGGCAATTGACAGCGTCACTGCCAGAAACTTATGGTCCTCAGGTGCCCCGATATGGACTGATCGACGGCGACTACGGCAAGCGACTGAGATCGCCCGCGGTGGACGGGCCCATCTACATGCTGAATCTGACCAGGTACCTGACAGATGTGGAGTATGAGCGCACCGGGGCCGCAGTCAACAGCCAGGAACCGGACGGCCGCTACGCCCCGCTCGGCGTCCTCGCGGCGATCGGTGCGACCCTGTGCTTCGTTGCCGATGTCGTGGCCAGTCCTGGCCATTGGCACCGCGTGGCTGTCGTCGGTTACCCGAGCAGGCGCTCGTTCGTCGCGATGGCGGCGCGGCAGGACTTCCGGGACTGGCACCACAACAAGTCGGCCGGGATTGAGCAGTCGGTCGTGATGGGCACGCTGCCGGCCCGCGCGCTGCCCGGGCCCTCGAGCACCAGCCGGATCTTGCTGGAGACGTGGCGCGGGCCAGCGCCGGCTCGCGTGGCGGACGGATCCTTCTGTGAGTTCGAGGTTGAGGGGACGCTGGTCGGCGACGGCCGGCAGTGGACCGGCGTCCGATACACCGCGATCGAGCCGGGTACCCCGCTTCCGCTCGACCCAACGCCACCGGGGTATGAGCCACTGCTGCTGGACCCGACGATCGAGCGGTGGCGATGATGGTGGCACAGGCCTCCGCATTCGACGGCAGACGAATGCGCCGCGAGCTGAACCGCGAGGCGGTCATCGACGCGCTCATTGCGTTCTTTCGGGCCGGCAACTACCACCCGAGTTGCGGCGAGATTGCGACCCGGGCCGGCCTCTCGGAGCGGTCGCTGTTCCGCTATTTCAACGATGTGGCGGACCTGCACCGGGCTGCGGCTGACAAGGAGATCACGGACGTCCTGCAGCTGGTCGCATCGGCCGCGGCAGCGCAGGACCCGACGCACGTCAAGATCGAGCGGATGGTCCGCGCCCGCGCGGCACTGTGGGAGCAGGCCGGCCCGGCCGCACGCGCGCTTGGCGCCAACGCCCACCGGCATGCCAGCCTGGCCGCCGAACTCGACCGGTACAGATCGTCCCTGCGCGGCCAGCTTCGCGAGTTGTTCGCGCCGGAACTGGCTGCCAGCGGGACGGCGGTGCTGCCCGCAATGGAAGTCCTGTGCTCGCATCATTCCTGGGATCGGCTGAGGCACAGCCAGGGAATGTCGGCAGAGTCCGCTGCGGCCGCGCTGATCGTGGCCCTGACCGCGCTCCTAGCCGGACAGCCAGATGCCTGACGCCCAGCCGCCGGAGTTGGCAGTGCCGATGCCGGACGTCACTGCCGTCGACTTCCACTTCGACATCATGTGCCCGTGGGCCTACCAGGCCTCGATCTGGATCCGCGACGTGCGCGACCAGCTCGGCCTTGATGTGCACTGGCGGTTCTTCAGCCTGGAGGAGATCAACCGGGCCGACGGCAAGAAGCACCCGTGGGAGCGTGAGTGGTCCTACGGCTGGTCGATGATGCGGGTCGGGGCGCTGCTCAGGCGCATCGATCCGGCGCTGCTCGACCGCTGGTACCTCGCGGCCGGCACGGCGCTGCACGTGGACGGCCGCAAGCCGCACCGGCGGGAGGTCGCCGAAGAACTGCTGGGCGAGCTCGGCCTCGATCCGGCACTCGTCGGCCAGGCGATCGACGACCCGAGCACCGGCGAGGAAGTCCGGTCGGAGCACGACCGGGTCGTCAGCCTTGGTGGCTGGGGCGTGCCGACACTGGTGTTCGCCGATGACCGCGGACGACAGGACCATGCGCTATTCGGTCCGGTGCTCATCGAGCCGCCGGCCGGCCCGGCAGCTGTCCGGCTCTGGCGGCTCATGACAGGCTGGCTGGAGTTCCCGAGCTTGTATGAGGTGCAGCGGCCGAAGAGCGAGCAGGATCTGATCGCGATCGCGCAGACCTTCCGCCCCTACTTGCACGCGCGGGACTGGATTACCATCCAGAAGGAGACGCCGTGACCGACCTCGACCGGACCCGAGGCTCGCTCGAGCAGTGCTACGACGCGATCGAGGCCCTGTGCGACCGGATGGACAGCGCGCAGTGGCAAGTGCAGTCGCTGTGCCCGGACTGGCTCGCCCGCGATGTCGTGACCCACCTGGGCATGATGGAGCGGGTCATGACGGGCTGGCTGCCCGGCAGCGTCGAGGAAGTGCCTCCGCTCGACCGGGTCGAGCCGTACAACAAGCAGGTCGCTGCCCTCGACGACCCGGCCTTGACCGACCGGATCAGCGAGATCTTCGCGGACAGACGCCGCGACCTCGCGGCGCTGACGGCGGACGACCTCGACCGCCCGTCCTGGACCCCGGTAGGCGCAAAAACCTTCGGCCGGTTCCTGGAGATCCGCGTCTTCGACTTCTGGGTACACGAGCGGGACATCACCACGCCGCTCGGCTGGGCGACCGATGACACCGGCCCGCGCGCCGAGATCGCCCTGGCCGAGGTCGAGGGCTCGCTCGGCTACATCGTCGGCAAGAAGATCGGACTGCCCGACGGCACGAGCATCGTCTTCCACCTGACCGGCCCGATCAGCCGCGACCTGTCCGTCCAAGTCGACGGCCGAGCCAGGCAGGTGGAGCACCTAGCCAACCCCGACGTAGAACTCACGACCGACACGCTGACGTTCATCCAGCTAGCCTGCGGCCGCATCGATCCGCAACAACAGATCGACCAGGGCAAAGTCACCTGGACCGGCAACAACGAGCTCGCCGACCGAGCCGCCCGCAACCTCCGCTTCACGATCTAAGTAGCCAGGCGTGGCGCGATAAGACGCAGCCATTTCTCTGCCCTGGCTGCGTCTTGTCACGCCGCGGCTGGTCACACCCTCCGACCGTCCTGTAAACTTACTTGCCGTAAAGCAAGTATCGGGAGGCGGCAAGCCCGAGGGGGCGGTGGTGGCGAGCAACGACAAACGCGGCGGATTCCTCCGGACAACCTTCTCCTCGCTGAAGGTGCCGAACTACCGGCTGTATTTCGTCGGCCAGTCGATCTCGCTGGCCGGCACCTGGATGCAGATGACGGCCCAGTCCTGGCTCGTCCTGCTGCTCACGCACTCCAGTACCGATCTCGGTTTCGTGGTCGCGCTCCAGACGCTGCCGATCCTGCTCTTCGGTCCGTACGGCGGCGTGGTCGCGGACCGGGTCGACAAGCGACGGCTCATGATCGTGCTGCAGCTCGCCATGGGCGTCCAGGCACTCGTACTCGGCCTGCTCACCATCGCCGGCGTCGTCAGGCTGTGGGAGATCGGCCTGCTGGCGGTCATACTCGGCCTCAACAACGCCTTCGAGAACTCGGCCCGGCAGGCGTTCGTACGCGAGATGGTCGGCAAGAACGAACTTCGTAATGCCATCACCCTGAACTCGGTGACGGTGAACGCCGCCCGCGCGGTCGGGCCCGCCATCGGCGGCGTCCTGATCGCCACGGTCGGCGTTGGCGTCTGCTTCCTGGCCAATGCCGCCAGCTTCGGCGCGGTCGTCACCTCGCTGCTGGTGATGAACAAGGCGGCTCTTCGGCCTAGCACACCGGCCCCGCGAGCCCGTGGCCAGCTGCGCGAGGGCGTCCGGTACGCGGCCAGCACGGCCACCATCGCCATCCCGCTGGCCATGATGAGCCTGGTCGGGCTGCTCGCATACGAGTTCCAGGTATCGCTGCCGGTCCTGGCCCAGCAGACCTTCCATGGCAATTCGGTCGTTTACGGCTTCATGACCGGCTCCATGGGCGTCGGCGCCGTCATCGGCGGCCTGTTCACCGCCGCCCGCGGCCGCACCGGCCTGCGCCCGATGATCATTGCCGCGGCTGGATTCGGGATTGCCATCCTGGCCTGCGCGTACGCGCCGGTCCTTGGCCTGGCCTACGCCGCCCTGCTGTTCGTGGGGTGGGCCAGCGTCTCGTTCATTGCGATCGGCAACTCGACCATTCAGCTGGCCTCAGACCCCAGCATGCGCGGTCGGGCGATCGCGCTGTGGCAGGTAGCTTTCCAGGGCACCACGCCGGTCGGCGGGCCCTTGATCGGCGCGATCATCGCGCTAACGGACCCTCGGTCTGGCCTCGCCGTGGGCGGGGCGTCCTGCCTGGCTGCCGCCGCGGGCGGGGTCTGGCTGGCCCGGCGCTACCGCCGGGCCGGCACCCGGACGCTGGCTAGCTACCCGATCGTGGGCAGCACCGATGATGACGTGGCCGATCAGCAGGCAACCGCTCTCGGGCGCGACGCAGCGGGAACGCGGGCCTGAGGCCTACTCCCACTCGATCGTGCCCGGCGGCTTACTGGTGATGTCGAGTACCACCCGGTTGACCTCCGGCACCTCGTTGGTTATCCGCGTCGAGATCCGCGACAGTACCGCTTCGGGCAGCCGGGCCCAGTCGGCCGTCATGGCATCCTCGCTGGTGACCGGCCGCAGCACGATCGGATAGCCGTAGCTTCGACCGTCGCCTTGCACGCCCACAGATCGCACGTCGGCCAGCAGCACCACGGGGCACTGCCAGATCTGCCGGTCCAGGCCCGCTGCCGACAACTCGGCCCGCGCGATGGCGTCCGCGGCGGACACGATGCGCAGCCGCTCGGCGGTGACCTCGCCGACGATCCGGATCGCGAGGCCGGGGCCGGGGAACGGCTGCCGCCAGACGATCTCCGCCGGCAGGCCAAGCTCAGTGCCGACCTGGCGGACCTCGTCCTTGAACAGGTCGCGCAACGGCTCGACCAGCTCGAACTTCAGGTCGTCCGGAAGTCCGCCGACGTTGTGGTGTGACTTGATATTGGCTGTGCCGGTGCCGCCGCCGGACTCCACGACGTCGGGATACAGTGTGCCCTGGACCAGGAACGTGGCCGCCTGATCCGCCCCCGCTATCTCGCGCGCGGCCTGCTCGAACGCCCGGATGAACTCCCGCCCGATGATCTTGCGCTTCTCCTCCGGGTCGCTGACGCCGGTCAGGGCGCCGACGAAGACGGCGGCCGCGTCGACGACCTTGAGCGCCACGCCAGTAGCCGCGACGAAGTCCTTCTCCACCTGCTCAGCCTCGCCAGCGCGCAGTAGCCCGTGGTCGACGAAGACACAGGTCAGCCGGTCGCCGATAGCGCGCTGCACCAGCGCAGCCGCAACCGCCGAGTCCACGCCGCCAGACAGGCCGCAGATCGCGCGGCCCGAGCCGACCTGCGCCGCGATGCGCTCGCTCTGCTCATCGATGACGCCGCGCATCGTCCACGTCGGCTTGCAGCCCGCCGCCGCCAGGAAGCCCCGCAGCATCGCCATCCCGTGCTCGGTGTGCAGAACCTCCGGATGGAACTGCATGCCGTAGAGCTGCCGGTTAGGCGCCTCAGCGGCGGCTACGGGCGTGCCCGCGGTGGTGGCCGTGACAGCGAAGCCGGGCGGTGCTTGCGCGCAGGTGTCTCCGTGTGACATCCAGACGCGCTGCTGCCCAGGCAGGCCGGACAGGAGCACGCCAGCGGCATCGGCCGTATGCAGGGCGGTGGCCCCGTACTCCCCCGTTCCCGTATGCAGGACCTGCCCGCCGAGGTCGCGGACCATCAGCTGGAAGCCATAGCAGATGCCGAGGACGGGGATCCCGGCGGTCAGCAGGCCGGCCGGGCCGGCGGGGCACCGGGAGCGTAGACCGACGACGGCCCGCCCGACAAGATGATCGCGGACGGGTTTCTGGCCAGCATTTCCTGCGTCGGCATCGTGCTGGGCACGACCTGGGAGTAGACCTGGCATTCCCGGACGCGCCGGGCGATCAGCTGCGCGTACTGAGCGCCGAAATCAACCACCAGGACCGGGCCAGACTCCAGGTCCGGGCTGCTGCGATCGCCATCCGCCATGGGCTCGAGTCTAGTGGGCGCCGCAGCCTAGCCAGCTGGCGTCGCCGCGGCAGGCTCGTCCTGCGCTGGTGGCGCGGTCGGGCTGACCAGGACTTTGGCGATCCGCCGTCCGTCCAGCTGGGTCACGGTCAGCTTGCGGCCGGAGACCACGGCGGACTCACCGTTGTCGGGCAGGTGACCGAGCGCGGCGAGCAGGTAGCCGGCCACGGTCTCGTATGGCCCCTCTGGCAGCTCCAGGCCGGTCTGCTCGGCGAACTCGTCCAGGTTCAGCAGCCCGTCCACCTCAAGCTCGCCGCCGTGCAGCTGGCGCGGGCGGCTAGCTTCCTCGTCATACTCGTCCTGAATGTCGCCGATCAGCTCCTCGACCAGGTCCTCAAGCGTCACGATGCCCGCGGTACCGCCGTACTCATCGACCACGATGGCCAGGTGCGCCCGGTCCTTGCGCATCTCCGACAACGCTGACAGCACCATCTTGCTGATCGGCAGGAACTTCACCGGCCGGCAGACCTCACCGACCTTGCGGGTGTCGGCGTCGGGCCGCCGGTCGAGCAGGTCACGGGAGTGCACGAAGCCGATGACGTCGTCGTAGGACTCCTGGTACACCGGGAACCGGGAATACCGGGCATTCTCGGCAATGGCCGCCGCCTGGGACAGTGGCATGGCCGCCGCCAAGAACTCCACCTCGGTTCGCGGTACCAGGACCTCGCGGATCTGCCGCTTGCCAGCGTCGAAGACCTCGCCCACGATATGTCGCTCGTCCGGGCTCAGCGCCTGGTGCCCGGCCACCAGGTCGCGGAGCTCCTCGTCGGTCATGACACCGCGGCCGGCCGCCGGGTCACCGCCGAGTAGCTGGACGACCAGGTTGGTGGACCTCGACAGTACCCAGACCAGTGGCCGCGCGATCATCGCCAGCCGGTCAACTACCGGGCCGGAGACCAGCGAGACGCGCTCGGCGCGCTGGAGCGCGAGCCGCTTGGGCGCTAGCTCGCCGAAGATCAGCGTGAAGAACGCGATGATCAGGGTGACGACGATCACCGCCAGCGGGTCAGCGACGTCGCGCGGCATGAGCTTGGCGAACTCGTTCCCGAGCCGGTCAGATAGCAGAGCCGCGCCGAAGGCGCCCGACAGCAGCGTGGCCAGCGTCACGCCGATCTGCACCGAGGACAGGAACCTGTTCGGGTCCTGGGCGAGCCGCGCGGCTCGCTCGCCTCGCCTGCCGTGCCTGGCTAGTGAGCGGATCTGACCCTCGCGCAGTGACACGAGCGCCATCTCGGCGGCGGCGAAAAAGCCGCCGATCAGGATCACGGCAAGGACGAGGAGAATATCCCAGCCGACGCCATTCACGTCCGGATCCCCGACCCTCGTCAGTTCGGCGTGCGCGAAGCGCTGCCGTCCCCGCGTCCCGGCAGCAGCCATATCTCGCCCGCGCGGTAGTTTGCAATAGTCTAAGCAGTCTGCCCGCGCAGGCGAGCCGTACTCGCCTAGCCCGCTCGGGCGGCGTACGTTAGCTGCCACCATATGGGTGCTTTCCCCGGTATAGAAATGTCGCGTTGTTTGACCGCATTGAGCGAGCATCCGGAAGGACGTAGGTGGGACTGTGACGGGCGTACACGACGACGCGGTCGCGATGGCAGCCGAGCTGACGAAGCTCCGCCATGCCATCCACGCCGAGCCAGAGATCGGCCTGGACCTGCCGCGCACGCAGCGCAAGGTGCTCGACGCGCTCGACGGGCTGCCGCTAGAGATCACGCTGGGCGAGGGCCTGAGCTCGGTCACGGCCGTGCTGCGCGGCGGACAGCCGGGCGAGACCGTGCTGCTGCGCGGCGACATGGACGCACTGCCCGTGACTGAGCGGGCCAGCGTGCCCTACGCCTCAACGATCGACGGGGCCATGCATGCGTGCGGGCACGACCTGCACACCGCCATGCTGGCGGGCGCGGCGAGGCTTCTGTCCGCCCGCCGGGCCGAGCTGGCGGGGAACGTGATCTTCATGTTCCAGCCTGGCGAGGAAGGACCCGGCGGCGCGCGCATCATGGTGGCCGAAGGCGTGCTCGACGCGGCGGGCGACCGGCCTGCTGCGGCCTACGCGCTCCACGTGGCCTCGGGCCTGCTGCCGCTGGGCCTGTTCGCCAGCAGGGCGGGCACGGTGATGGCTGCTGCCGACACCCTGCACGTCACCGTGCACGGCCGCGGCGGACACGGCTCGCAGCCGCACCGCGCAGCCGACCCCGTGCCGGCCGCGTGCGAGATCGTGCTGGCGCTGCAGTCGATGGTGACGCGCCAGTTCGACGTGTTCGATCCGATCGTGCTCACCGTCGGTACCTTCCACGCCGGCACCGCGGACAACGTCATCCCGGATGACGCGCAGTTCGTGGCCACCATCCGGTCGTTCTCGCCGGAGGCACGCGCCGCCGTACAGGCCGCAGCGCCGCAGGTGGCGCGGGGCATCGCCAGCGCGCACGGCCTGACCGCGACCGCCGAGTTCCGGGACGGCTACCCGGTCACCGTGAACGACGCGGACGAGCTGGCCTTCGCCGAGCAGACCGTGGCCGACGTGCTCGGCGACGGCCGGTACGTCGCCGCACCGGATCCGCTCACCGGCTCGGAGGACTTCTCCTACGTTCTCGACCAGGTACCGGGCGCATTCCTGATGCTCGGCGCCTGCCCGCCGGCCACCGATCCGTTCAGTGCCCCGTTCAATCACTCGGCCGAGGCGGTCTTCGACGACGACGTCCTCCCGGACGGCACCGCCCTCTACGCCGAGCTCGCCCTGCGCCGCCTAGCCGCCCGCTGACCTCGCAGCGTGCCGCATTGGCCATCGATGCGGAGATGATCTGACTATGACTGATCTTTACCACGATAGGTGGATCACCTGCGACGACGACGCGGTCGTGATCCGCTGGTACTACCTCTGGGGTGCCAAGCGAATCCCGTACTCGTCGATACGCGGGGCGAAGACGGTGACCCTCGCCGCGATCCGCGGCAAGGGCCGCATCTGGGGCACAGCGAACCCGCGGTACTGGGCCAGCCTTGACCCCGCCAGGCCGACGAAGAACGCTGCCATCATCCTCGACGTCGGCGGCCAGGTGCAGCCGTACCTCACCCCGGACGACGTACCCGCGGTCGCGGAGATCATCAAAGACAGAGCCGGCCTAACCAACATCCCCGAAGCAGGCCCCAGCCCCTTCCTCTAAGCCATCCCCCGCGACGCTGAGCGAGGCTGCAACCGAGACGCAGCTTGGCGGCTTCGGCGAGCCCAGCGAGCCGGGGTCTGCCGGGCGCGGCAGCGGGCGTAACGTCAGCAGCGCCAGCTGCGCCCGTCCCGCATCAGCCCGCCACGGGCACATCACCGACGTGCAGCCCGCAGAGCGCCCGCTGACCCGCCGCGCCCCAGCCCGCAGAGCGCCCGGCAGATCCCGCCGCGCCCACAGACGGCCTACAAGACTCGCGACGTCGGCTTGCTTGGCGCGTACTGCGTCGGCGGCCGCGTGGAGCGCGGCGAGCTCGGCGTTGGTGAGGTCGCGCTCGACGACGCGGTTAACTCCGTGCGCGCCAAGCTCGGCCTCGACACCCAGGTAAACCCCGGAGATGCCGTACTGGCCGTCCACCCAGGCGCAGACCGGCATGACCGCGCCTGAGTCCTCGGCCACGGCCCGTGCCATCCGGGCTGCGGCCGCCGATGGCGCGTAGTACGCGGAGCCGGTCTTGAGCAGCGCGACGATCTCGGCGCCGCCGTTGCGCGTCCGATCGACTAGCTGGTCGATATCGGCGGCGGGCAGCAGCTCGGCGAGCGGCTTGCCGTCGACGAAGCAGGCCGACGGGACCGGCACCATGGTGTCCCCGTGCGAGCCGAGCGTCAGGGTGGTCACGGAGCCGACGGGCACACCGAGGCGCTCGGCGACAAAGTTGCTGAACCTCGCTGTATCGAGCATGCCCGCCTGGCCGATCACCCGGTGCGCCGGGAAGCCGGACACCTTCGCGGCCAGCGCGGTCATCTCGTCCAGCGGGTTGGACACGACGACGAGGACGGCGTCGGGCGCGTGCTTGACGACCTGCTCAGTCACGCTTCGGACGATCTTGGCGTTGACACCGATCAGGTCCATCCGGCTCATGCCGGGCTTGCGTGGCAGGCCGGCCGTGATAACGACGATGCCCGATCCGGCGATGGCCTCATAGCCCTCGCCGGCCGGTCCGGTGGTCTGCCCGGTGACCTTCGTCTCAAAGCCCTCGACCGGCCGCGACTGGTTCATGTCGAGGGCCAGTCCCTCGGGCTTGCCCTCGACGATGTCGGTCAGCACCACTTCGTCAAAGATGTCGTACTCGGCCAGACGCTGCGCTGTCGTCGAGCCATAGAAGCCGGCCCCGACGACCGTTACCTTCCCTGTGCGGGCCATTCCCGTGATCTCCTTCTGCAGCTGCGAAGCCCGATGTGAGTGAGGTCTTGCAAGCGGGTCAGGACCCGGCCATGGCAGCGCGCAGATTCTTGTCCAGCGCCGCCAGGAACTCCTCGGTGGTCAGGTACGGCGTACCCGCCCCGACCAGAAGAGCCAGGTCCTTGGTCATCTTGCCGCTGAGGACGGTCTCCACGCAGACCCGCTCCAGCGTGTCGGCGAACTGGGTGACCTCGGGCGTCCCGTCCAGCTTGCCGCGGTGCGCCAGGCCCCGCGTCCACGCGAAGATCGACGCGATCGGGTTGGTCGAGGTCGGCTTGCCCTGCTGGTGCTGCCGGTAGTGCCTCGTCACGGTACCGTGCGCCGCCTCGGCCTCGACGGTCTTGCCGTCCGGCGTCATCAGCACGCTCGTCATCAGACCCAGCGAGCCGAAACCCTGGGCCACGATGTCGGACTCGACGTCGCCGTCGTAGTTCTTGCACGCCCAGACGATGCCGCCGTCGCCCTTGATGACCTGGGCCACCATGTCGTCGATCAGCCGGTGCTCGTAGGTGATGCCGGCCGCCTCGAACTCAGCCTTGAACTCGGCTTCGAACACCTCGGCGAAGATGTCCTTGAACCGTCCGTCATAGGCCTTGAGGATCGTGTTCTTCGTCGACAAGTACAGCGGGAGGCCGCGGTCCAGCGCGAACCGCATGGTCGCGCGGGCGAAGTCGCCGATCGAGTCGTCGAAGTTGTACATGCCCATCGCGACTCCGCCGCCATCGAACCTGGCGACCTCGAACTCCATCGGCTCGGCGGTCGCATCGTCCGGCTGGAAGGAGATGCGCAACGACCCGGCACCGGGCACCACAAAGTCGGTCGCACGGTACTGGTCACCGTGGGCGTGCCGACCGATCACGATCGGGTGGGTCCAGCCCGGCACGAACCGCGGGATGCTCGAGACCACGATCGGCTCCCGGAACACCACGCCGCCGAGGATGTTGCGGATCGTGCCGTTCGGCGACCGCCACATCTTCTTCAGGCCAAACTCGGCGACCCGGTCTTCATCCGGCGTGATGGTGGCGCACTTGACGCCGACGCCGTGCCGCTTGATCGCATTGGCGGCGTCCACCGTCACCTGATCGTCCGTCGCGTCTCGGTTCTCGATGGACAGGTCATAGTACTCAAGATCAACTTCGAGATACGGCAGGATCAGCTGGTCCTTGATGAAGTGCCAGATGATCCGCGTCATCTCGTCGCCGTCGAGTTCTACGACGGGATTAACCACCTTTATCTTCGACATGCAGTCGCGTTCCCTTCATCGCGCCGGCCCCGTTGCCATAGCGGAAGCCTCATGAGCTGGGGATTACCACAATCAGGCCTGCAACCAGCAGGCCGACGCCAAGAGCGCCGAGCACCGCGACATCGACAAGTCGCCGTCGTGACCCGAGCATCCCGGCCTTACCCGCTGGCAATATGAGCCTGGCTAGCGACCCCGCCAGCAGCGCCCCAGCTATTACCAACGTACCGCCCCGGACCGCCTGCCCACCGCCGCGTACTGTCGCCAGCCCGGCGATCACTCCGGCCAGGACGATCCAGTACGGCGCCTGGGCGGCGATGCGTTGCCCGCTGCTAGCCGTGGCGCCCGGGCTGGCTTGCTGCGTCCTGGCTTGCTGTGTCCTGGCCTCGCGGGCCAGAGCCTTCGCCGAATGCTTCACCGGGCACCGAGCGGCACCCAGCGCAGGCCGCGATCTCCGATGTATTCGCTATCCGGCCTGATTAGCCGGTTGTCGGCGTGCTGTTCGAGGACATGCGCAGTCCACCCGGCCATCCGGCTGGCGGAGAAGACCGGCGTGAACAGGTCCGTCGGAATGCCGAGGTAGTGATAGACGGTAGCGGCGAAGAAGTCGACGTTCGGGTACAGGCTCTTCTCGGCCAGCACGACCTCTTCCATCCGGCGCGACATCCGGTAATAGGTGTCATCACCGGACGCCGCGGCGAGCTCCGCCGACATCCGCCGCAAGTGCGTGGCCCGCGGGTCCTCGGTCTTGTAGACGCGGTGCCCGAAGCCCATGATCTTTTCCCCGTCGGCCAGGCGCTTGGTGATCTGGCTGCTGACGGCGTCCAGCGGATCACCACCGGTCTGCCTGATCGCCTCCAGTCCACGCATGACTTGCTCGTTCGCGCCGCCATGCAGCGGCCCTGACAGCGTGCCGAGGGCGGCGACGACGGCCGAGTGCATGTCAGCGAGCGTTGCGGCGCAGACCCGCGCGGCGAACGTCGACGCGTTCATGGTGTGATCGGCGTGCAGGACGAGGCATGTGTCGAAGATCTCAGCGGCACGCTCGCCGGGCCAGCTGCCGGTGAGCTGCAGCAGGAAGTTGGCGGCGAGGCCAAGCGCTGGATCGGCGGCAGGCAGTTCGCGCCCGAGGCGCGCGGCCTGGTAGGCGGCGATGAGCACGGGCTGCTGCGCGGTCAGCCGCGCGGCCTTGCGCTGGTTTGCCGCCGGGTCGTTCGAGGCGGCGTCTGGGTCATCTGCACTGCCCAGCGACACCAGGCTCCGCAGCGCTGCCATCGGCGGCTGGCGACGGGCGATGCCAGCCAGGTCGTCAGCCGCGAGCGCACCCAGCTGGCGCCCGGTAGCGAGCTCCGCCCGGTAGCCCTCCAGGTCGAGGTGGTCAGGAGCGCGGCCACGCTGGAGCAAGAAGGCGACTTCCTCGAAGCTGGCCTGGCCGACCAGGTCGTGGATGTCGTAGCCACGGTAGAACAGCAGCCCGGCGCGGCCGTCGATGTCGCTCAGCGCGGTAGAAGCTGCCACTACATCTGCCAGGCCTCGCGACGGCGCGTCTGCCATGTGCCCTCCTTGCCCACTGTCCGCTCGGCAGTGTACTTCGGTGCCCTGGGGATTCCCGACTTGCCATGCCCCTCGTATTGACGAATGGCTGGCATGGACTTTGCCTAACCGGGGTATCGCTGCGGTGACACCTCGCTAGCCGTCCCGACATGCCGGAGGACCGTCATGGAGACCCCCCACATCCGGATCGAGACCACGGGCGCGATCTTCCGGCTGCGCCCGGACGTGACCACGATCGGGCGCGGTCAGTCGGTTGATGTCCATCTGGACCACCCGAGCGTGTCGAAGCTGCACGCCGAGATCGTCCGCCGGGGGTCTTACGCCTACGTTAGCGACCTTGGATTATCACGGCACGGCACCCGGGTTAACGGCAAGGTCGTGGCCCAGCGACTGCTCGAGAACGGCGACGTGCTCTCCTTCGGCTCGCAACGCTGCCGCGTCGGCGGGCTGCCGAGCGAAGACGCGCTAGCGGAGACTGACCCGCGCAGGTCGGCGGTGCCCGAGCTGACCCGCCGCGAGGTGGACGTCGTCGCTGCACTGTGCAAGCCGGCGCTGCACGACGACGCGTTCGTTGCCCCAGCCACGGCCCGTGACATCGCCGCCGACCTGGTGGTGACGGAGGCGGCAGTCAAGCAGCATCTGCTGCGCTTGTACCAGAAGCTGAAGATCGCGGAGGGCCCGAATCGCCGGGTCAGGCTCGCGAATGAGGTGGTGGCGCGCGGGCTAGTCCGGCCGCTGCCGGTCGCAGCAGCCAGGGATACCAGCACCCAGGCGCCGGAGCCGACCCTCTCCGCGGTGCCCGCGGACGCCGCGCAGCTGACTCCGCAGATCGCCAGCTGACTTCGCCGGGCCGACCGGCGGCCTAGATCGAGGCCGCGCTACAGACCGAGCCAGGTCAGGAACCGCCTGCCCACGCCGGCCACGTTCCCGGATAGGTGCCCAAGGCCAGGATGGAGGAGCTGGCCGGATTGCAGCTGGTTCCCGAGATGGCTGGCCGGCCAGAAGCCGGGTGCCAGCGTCGCGGCCGCCGCGATGACGGCCACGGCAATGGCGGCGGCGCCAATCGAGCCGAGGACGGCGGCCGGGACAGAGCGGGTGACGCGGCCGTAGAACCTGCTCAGCGGCCGCCGGGCGGCTCCCGAGCCGGGGCCGAGGCAGTAGCACGCGATGAGAGCGCCAGCAGCGTCGGCGCCTGCTCGCGACAACTGGTCCGGCCCGGTCACCAGGACCGACAGGACCGCCGCGGCCACCGCGCACAGCAGCGCCAGCGGAGCGACCAGTAGCGAGCTCGCCACCGAGCGGCAGACGGCCCACGGGTAAAACAGCGTCGCCGAGATCGGGTCGCTGCGGCGCCGGCCGAGGCGGGCACGGCGCCGGCCGAGCCAGCGGGTGGTGACGTCGCTGGCGCGCAGCAGGACGAGTACGGACAGCGCTGCGGCCGCGCCCGCGATCGGCAGCAGGACACTGACTGCGATCAGGCCGCCCATCGTGGCCAGCACCAGCGGCAGCCTGGGCGGCAGCGGCTGCCCTGCCCCCGGTTGCACTGCCCCCGGTCGCACTGCCCCGTCCCCAGCTGAGCGGATGCCTGGCTGCGCGCCGGTGCGCGGAGAGCCCGGCTGACCGGGTCCGGCGGGAGCCGGCTGGCCGTACGGCCATGATGCGGCCGGCCCAGGCCAGGGCTGCGCCGGCGCAAGCTGTCCGGGCATGCCAGGCAGCACTGCGGCCAGCCCGGCTGCGGCCGGCTGATCGTAGCGAACCGGCGGCAGCAAGTCGGCGAAGTTGTCTTTGGGCAAGGCAGCGATCGGCTTGGTGCCTGGCCCGGATGCTGCTGGGTAGCGGACCGGGAGCGCGAGCGCACTGCCAAGCGCGGCCGGCTGGCCGTCGGCCCGACCACGCAGCGGGGCCGCGGGCAGGTCCAGCGCCGTGCGGGTGGCCTGGCTAGACATCTCGCCAGCCAGCTGCGCCGCACCGGCCGGCGTACGGACCAGGGCCGCCGGCTCCAGGCAGGCCGTCAGGTCCGCCAGGTCCTCAGCCGACGGGCGTTTGCTCGGGTCCCTGGCCAGCGCCGCAAGCACGATAGGCAGCAGCGGCGCCGGGATCGTGTCGAGCTCCGGCTGGCCGTGGACAATGCGGTAAAAGATGGCCTCAAACTGGCCGGTGCCGAACGGCGGGCGGCCGGTGGCGGCGTACGCCATCGTGGCGGCCCACGAATGGACATCGGCGGCGGGGCCGCTCGGCTTGCCCTCGATCACCTCCGGCGCCAGGTAGCCCGGCGTGCCCATGAACATGCCCGTCATCGTCAGCCTGGTCGAGTCGGGCGCCTGAGCGATGCCGAAATCGATGACCACAGGCTCGCCGTCGACGAGCATCACGTTGCCGGGCTTGAGGTCACGGTGGACAACGCCAGCCGCATGAATCGCCGCGAGCGCCCCGGCCAGGCCACGGGCGAGGGCGGCGAGTGCCGTGCCGGCGAGCGGCCCGTCGGCAGTGACGACATCGTCGAGCGTCTGCCCCGCCACGTACTGGGTCACGATGTAAGGCGGACTGCCTTCGACGTCGGCGTCGACGACCTCGGCGACGAATGGGCTATGCACCCGGCGCATGGTGTCGACCTCGCGGGCGAGCCGTCGTCGGGCCGTAGCCTCGGCGGGCACGCCCTGGCGGAGAACCTTGACGGCGACTTTCCGGTCGTCCGGATCCTCGGCGAGGTACACCACGCCCATGCCGCCCTCGCCGATCTGCTCACGCAGCCGGTAAGGGCCGAGGCGCTCCTCCCCCGAGTGGGCACTCATAGCCATATAGCCTAAGGCTCGCGGCTAGCGGCACTCCGCCGGACATTCCCCACGGCTAGGTGCCGGCGACCAGCCGGCGCAAGGCAGCAGCCGTGGCAGCGTTCTGTTCGCCGTGCCTGACTAGCGCCCTGGCGAGCTCAGCAATCCACTCGCCGACCTGAACCGGCTGGCGCGATAGCACGACGCCCCTGACTTGGCGGGAGATCTGGGCGGCCGGCGCGCCGCCCTTCAGCCGCTCGAGGGTCATGATCTGGTCGCCGAGGCGGACCGTGATCTTTGTCACCTCACCTGGCCGGCCTTTCATCCGGTCCGATGCCGACCGGCTGCGGTCGACGGTGACGCAGTCGGGCGGCAGGGAGTCGCCCAGCGACTCGGTGAGCACCTGGGCATAGATCGCGATGTCGCTGCTGTCGGCCCGTAGCGCTGCTGTCAGCATGTCGAGCGACGGGCTGCCCGCTGGGTCCATCGGCTCCATCATCGCTGCCGTATCCCTTCCCGCCTGCTCGGTGTCCGCTGAAAGTCAGCGCCCGCTGAAGATGGCCTTCCCAGGTCCATTCTCCAGGAAGCTGCGCATGCCCGCGCCGGCGTCCTGCGTCGCGAACAGGCCAGCGAAGCTGATCCGCTCGAGCTCCAGACCAGTGGCCAGGTCCGTTTCCAGGCCACGGTCGATGGCCTGCTTGGCCGCGGCCAGCGCGATGGCCGGACCGGCCGCGTAGGCGGCGGCCAGCGCGCAGGCCACCGGGTAGACCTCGGCATCGGCCACCACCTTGTCCGCAAGGCCGATGGCCAGCGCCTCGGGCGCCCCGACAAAGCGGCCGCTAAAGATCAGGTCCTTGGCCTTGGCCGGCCCGATCAGCCTGGGCAGCCGCTGTGTGCCGCCGGCGCCGGGGATCAGGCCCAGCAGGATCTCCGGCTGGCCCACCTTGGCGCTCTCACCGAGGACCCGGAAGTCGGCGCACAGGGCCAGCTCGAGCCCGCCGCCGAGGGCATAGCCGGTGACGGCGGCGATGACCGGCTTGCCGATCTGCGCTACCGCGGTCAGGGCGTCTTGCAGCCTGGCGCTGTCGGGCAGCATCTGCGCGTAGCTGGCCGCGGACATCTCCTTGATGTCGGCGCCTGCCGCGAAGAGCTTCTCGCCCCCATACAGGACGACCGCCCGCACCGCATGGTCGCCGGCCACCTGCGCAGCAGCCGCGGCCAGATCGGCCTGTACCGCGGCGCTGAGTGCGTTCATCGGCGGCCGGTTCAGCCTGATGGTCGCAACTGCGCTGTCGGTCTCGACCGTCACCAGCTCGCCCACGATGCACCTCCCGTGCCGAGCCATGATCCTACGCAGCCCGGCAGCGGGCGGCTACGGCCCGGTGTGGGCACCCAGGTGGCAGCCATGCTGGCACGCCGGGGACTGGCAGGCGCTGGTCCCGGCGTCACCGTCGCAAAGGCCGAGCAGGCAGGCCGGCGAGAGCACGAAGTCGGGCTCCGCCGAGGAAATCACCGACGTGTCGCTGGCAAGCGCGAGATCGGCGGCCCGAGCGAGGGCCTGTGCTGCTGGCAGCAGGCGAGCGGCGAGGCTGAGCCTGGACACCCTGCTGAGGCACCGGCTGGCGCTGATGGCGTCGGATCGCAGGAAGGCGGCAAGAGCGTCCAGGCACGCCTGCTCCTCCGCCGTCCTGGTGTGCTGGCCGCTGTGCTTGCGGGCGCGAGGCTGCCGCGTCCCCTCCAGAGAGAGCGACACTCCCATCTGCTGCCCCCTCCGCGGCTGGCATGCAGACGGATCTCCTGAGCTCCGCCTGCTCGCCCACGTTACTGCGAGGCGTTGCGAAGGGGCAAGACTTCGCGCGAAGTTGTTGCGAACTGCAAGTTGCACGGACATAGCTTCATCACAAGGCTTCTACCTGGCCATATGCAAAACGTGAGCAGTACGGCTCGCGCCTGGACAAGGTGCGAAGTCTGTGCGAAGGTACGAACATGCCTGATCGGCCAGAGCCGCCCCCGTGGGGAGTCGTGATCACCGCGGCGCGCAAGCGCGCCGGGTTGTCTGCCCGCGAGGCGGCGCGGCGCGCGGGCATCAGCGAGGGGCGCTGGCGCCAGATCGCCGATGGCTACCAGGTCGTCAGCCCTGGCATCTACGCACAGGTGCGCGGCCCGGCCGCCACTGTGGCCAAGATGGCTGCGGTGGCGGGTGTCACGCCCGCCGAGCTACGCGCGGCCGGGCGTGAGGATGCTGGCGGGCAGCTTGCCCGGCAGCAGCAACGCTCGCACGGCGAGGAGATGCTGGAGCGCGTCCGTGCCCTGGACACCAGCCAGGCACGCGAGTTGCTCGCCACGATCGCGATGCAGCTCGGCGTCCGGCTGGCTGCGTCGGACGACGACGCTGAGCGCACCTACGGGACCTGACGATCGTCGGTCTGGGCGAAAAAGCCCGGCGGGCGGGCGGGACCGCGCAACCCGTCCAGCGCGGAACGGCGAACGCCTGGCGATCGCCGAGCTCAGGTGAGCTGCGCAGCGATCACCAGGCGCTGGCCCCAGCAGTCAATGGTTCCGCCGGAAAGCGTGAGTGACGATTGTGGTGTCCGGGGAAATGCCGCTTACCTGCCCTGGCCAGTGCGGCGCAGACAAGTGAGCGGGCCACGCGCAAAGACCGAGCGAACCTGCCCCAGCGGCTGCGCTGGGGCAGGTATCCGCCCGATCACTCCCCGGATGCGCGCTGCAGTGAAACGCCCTGCCAGCCATTCAGGAAACCGCGAACTTCGCTCTCGCTGTACCGGCGGTGGCCGCCAGGCGTGCGGATCGACGACAGCTTGCCGCCGCGCGCCCAGCGCGTCACGGTCTTCGGGTCCACCCGCAGCATCGCAGCAACTTCGGCTGGGGTGAGAAGGCGGTTGTCCGGCTTGATCTGGGTTCTCACGAGGGGTCCTCTCGCACTTTGGTAGTAATGGCTCGGTAACAGACCGTGACGATCTGTGACCGTCACCGACCGACATCGTTGTATCACAGGATGTCACAACGACCTCAGCTTTGCTGGCGTTCTAGCGGGCAGGTGCGGAAATTCCACCGGGTGCCCGTTCATGTCCGTCAGTATCGTGACGCCAATACCAGGTCAGTTACCGCAGATCGCCATTCACCATTCCGGTCGGCGCGCCAGGCAGCGCGACCAACCCCAGTTCGGCCGGGCCAGACAGCAGCCCGTGCCGGGGCAGCACGCGGACGGTGTACCCGAACGGGCCCGGCTCGCCGAGCTCCGCCGAGCCGGTGTACCTGGCCACGCCATCTGGCGAGACATCGCCGTCAAGGTGCAGCGGCGACCGGACCGGGTCGATGATCTCATCGGCGTCCCCGGCCCGGCCATAGACGACCTCGACGCAGACGTCGGCGGGCGTGAGCGAGCCGAGGGCCACGCTGACGCGCACAGTCAGCTGCCCGCCGGGACTGAGGTCGCCGTCATCGGCCTCCACGTGCTCGATTCGGACGCCAGGCCACGCCTTGGTGACCCGCTCCTTCCAGGCCGCCAGCTCGCCCGCGCCGTCGAACGGGGCCGGCGACGGCGCCGCCAGCTGCCGAGAGGACCGCGCTGCCGGGGCATAGAGCTCGGTAACGTACTGCCGCACCATCCTGGTGGCCAGAGCCCGCGGGCCTAGCCCTCGCAGCGTGTGCGCCACCATCTCAAGCCACCGGGCAGGCCTCCCGTCAGCGTCGGTGTCGTAGAACTGGGGCGCCACCGACTTGCTGATCAGGTCGTACAGCGCCGCCGCCTCGACCTCGTCCCGGCGGGCTGGATCGGGCACGCCGTCAGCGGACGGGATGGCCCAGCCGTTGCGGCCGTCGAACCACTCATCCCACCAGCCGTCGAGGATCGACAGGTTGAGGCCGCCGTTGAGCGCCGCCTTCATGCCCGAGGTTCCGCAGGCTTCCAGCGGGCGGAGCGGATTGTTGAGCCAGACGTCGCAGCCCTGGACGAGGGTGCGCGCCATGGCCATGTCGTAGTCCGGCAGGAAGACGATCCGGTGCCGGACGTCTGGGTGGTCGGCGAAGCGGACGAGCTGCTGGATCAGCTGCTTGCCGCCGTCGTCAGCCGGATGCGCCTTGCCGGCCACCACAATCTGGACCGGCCGATCCGGATCCAGCAGGAGCGCGGTCAGCCTGGCCGGATCGTGGAGCATCATCGTCAGCCGCTTGTAGGACGGCACTCGCCGGGCGAACCCGATCGTCAGCACGTCGTCGTCCAGGACGCTGTCGATCCAGATCAGCTCAGCCTCGGATGCGCCCCGCTGCCGCCAGGAGGTGCGCAGCCGTCGCCTGGCCTCGGCCACCAGGCGGGCTCGCAGCACCCGCCGCAGCTCCCAGATCCGGGCCGGGTCGCTGGCGGCACGGTCCCAGAATGACGGGTCGTCCGCCGGGTCGGCGATGACGCCGGCCGAGGCATCGACAGGAACGGGGCCGCTCTCGGCCACCACCGCTTGTTCTTGCGCCAGGGTGACGACCTCCCGTGCCACCCAGGTCGGCGCGTGCACGCCGTTCGTCACCGACGTGATCGGCACCTCAGCGACATCGAAGCCTGGCCACAGCCCGCTGAACATGGTGCGCGACACCGACCCGTGCAGTTTGCTCACGCCGTTGACGCGCTGGGCCAGCCGCATGCCCATGACCGCCATGTTGAACACTCCCGGGTCACCGCCGGCGAAGGTCTCCGCGCCGAGCGCCAGGATCCGGTCCAGCGGTAGCGCCGCCTGCGCGGCTTCGGCCGCACCGGCGGCATCCCCGCCGAACTGATGCGCCACCAGGTCCAGGGGGAACCTGTCGATCCCGGCCGGCACCGGCGTATGGGTGGTGAAGACAGTGCCAGCCCGGCACAGCTCTAGCGCCGCGTCAAAGTCCAGCCCGAGCCTGACGTACTCGCGGATGCGCTCGATGCCGAGGAAACCGGCGTGGCCCTCGTTGGTGTGGAACACCTCCGGCTCCGGATGGCCGGTGACGGCGCAGTAGGCGCGCACCGCCCGCACGCCCCCGATACCGAGCAGCAGTTCCTGCCGCAGCCGGTGGTCGGTTCCGCCGCCATATAGCCGGTCGGTGATCTCCTGCAGCTCCGGGCCATTCTCCTCGACGTAGGAGTCGAGCAGCAGCAGCGGTACCCGGCCTACCTGCGCGACCCAGATCTGCGCCGCCAGCTGCGCGCCGTCGGCCAGGCCGACGCTGACCCGGATGGCGCTGCCGTCGGCGTCGCGCAGGAGCGTCAGCGGCAGCCCGTTGGGATCGGAGGCTGGGTAGCGCTCAGTCTGCCAGCCCTCGATCGACAGGGACTGCGTGAAGTAGCCATGCCGGTACAGCAGGCCGACGCCGATCAGTGGCACCCCGAGGTCGCTGGCGGACTTGAGGTGGTCGCCGGCCAGGATGCCGAGACCGCCGGAATACTGCGGCAGCGCCGCGGTGATCCCGTACTCGGGCGAGAAGTAGGCGATGGCTCTCGGCAGGCCGCCAGCGTCGCCGGCCGTCTCGGCCTGATACCAGCGCGGACCGGTCAGGTAGTCCCGCAGGTCAGCGCTCGCCGCCCGGAGGCGGCCCAGGAACTCGGGGTCGGCGGCCAGCCTGGCCAGCCGATCCTGCGGCACCCGGCTCAAGAGCGTGACCGGGTCCTGCTCGGCCAGCTCCCGGCTCGGCGGGTCGATCGAGGCGAACAGCTCGCGCGTCCCGGCATGCCACGACCAGCGCAGGTTCAGCATGAGCGAGCGAAGCGGGTCGAGGCCTTCGGGCAGGACCGGGTGGATCGTGAACCGGCGGATAGCTCTCACGCACAGTGACCTTAATGTGTAAACCTGAGTGGTCGCCCCCTCGGGCTCCCCAGGACCAGACGGCGCCACTAGCCGGGGCATCGGCACGGGCATGCCCGCGCCGGGACCCGTTCATGCCGGCCTCCGTCCGTATCGGGGCACCCGGTTCGGCATTGGCTGAGCTCAGATGGGTAGCTTTCATCCGTGATCGGCAGGATCCCCATACTCGACGTGCAGCCGGTGGTCAGGGTTGCCACCGAACTGGGCGCGAACGCGCCCGCCAAGGCGGTGCCCGAAGAGCTCTTCATGGTCAGCGCCACCGTGTTCCGCGAAGGCCACGAGATGCTCGGGGCCGGCGTCGTCCTCACTGACCCGGCCGGGCAGCGTCAGCCGATCAAGGCGATGCACGAGCTGGCCGAGGGCATGGACCGCTTCGGCGCCGAAGTGGCGGCCAACCGCGAGGGCCTGTGGCACTTCGCGGTCGAGGCCTGGGGTGATCCGGTGGCGCGGTGGCGCCACGACGCCGAGATCAAGGTGCCGATCGGGCAGGACGTAGAGCTGATGCTGACCGAGGGCGCGCTGCTGCTCGAGCGCGGGGCGGCGCAGATCCGCCCGGCCAGGACGCTGCCGGCCGCGGATGCACGCCGAGCCAGGACCGCCAGGACGACCCTGACTGCCGCAGCCGGCGTGCTACGGGACGCCGAGCTGCCGCCGCTGGAGCGACTCGCAGCCGCGCTGACGCCAGCGGTGAGCGCGGCGCAGGCGGCGTTCCCGCTGCGCGATCTGCTGACCACCTCGGAGAACTACCCGCTGATCGTGCACCGGCAGCGCGCGCTCTTCAGCTCCTGGTATGAGTTCTTCCCGCGCTCCGAAGGAGCGGTGCTCGACCCGACGCACCGGCGCAAGCCCCAGTCCGGGACGCTCCGCACCGCCGCGAGGCGGCTGGACGCGATCGCCGACATGGGCTTCGACGTCGTCTACCTGCCGCCGGTGCACCCGATCGGCTCGACAGCACGCAAGGGCCAGAACAACACGCTCATGGCCGGGCCCGGCGATCCCGGCTCGCCCTGGGCCATCGGCTCGCCCGCGGGCGGCCATGACGCCATTCACCCAGATCTCGGGACGCTCCAGGACTTCGACGCCTTTGTCGCTCGGGCCCGCAACCTCGGCCTCGAGGTCGCGATGGACTTCGCGCTGCAGGCCTCGCCCGATCACCCGTGGGTGACCAAGCACCCGGAGTGGTTCACCACCCGAGCCGATGGCTCGATCGCGTACGCCGAGAATCCGCCGAAGAAGTACCAGGACATCTACCCGCTGAACTTCGACAACGACCCCGAGGGCATCTACGCCGAGGTGCACGCCATGCTCCGGCACTGGATGGACCGCGGCGTCCGGATCTTCCGGGTGGACAACCCGCATACTAAGCCGCTGCCCTTCTGGCAGCGCCTGCTCGGCGACATCGCCCAGACCGATCCCGACGTGATCTTCCTCGCCGAGGCGTTCACCCGGCCAGCCATGATGCACGCGCTGGCCGCCATCGGTTTCCATCAGTCGTACACGTACTTCACCTGGCGGAACACTGCTGCCGAGCTGACTGAGTACATGACCGAGCTGGCCGGCCCGGCGGCGGCCTACATGCGGCCCAACTTCTTCGTCAACACCCCCGACATCCTGTGCCAGTACCTCCAGCACGCAGCGCCGCCGGCGTTCGCCGTTCGGGCGGTACTCGCCTCGATGCTGAGCCCCTCCTGGGGCGTGTACTCCGGTTACGAGCTCGGCGAGAACATCCCGCTGGTGCCGGGCAGCGAGGAGTACTTCGACTCGGAGAAGTACGCCTACCGGCCGCGGGACTGGGACCGCGCTGCCCAGCTCGGGCTGACGATCGCGCCGCTGCTCACCCGGCTCAACGCGATCAGGCGCGCCCATCCCGCCCTGCACTGGCTGCGTAACCTCAGCTTCCACTACAGCGACCAGCCGGACATCCTGTGTTTCTCCAAGCGCACCGGCCCAGATTTCCCCGGCGCGCCCGATCTGGTTCTTGTCGTGGTAAACCTGGACGCCAATAATGCGCGTGAGGCCACCGTCTGGCTGGATAGCGGGGCGCTCGGACTGGATGCGGGAGCGGGATTCCGGGTCACGGACGAGCTGACCGGGCAAGGGTTCAGCTGGGGTCAGGGGAACTACGTCCGGCTCGACCCGGCAGTTGCTCCCGCGCACATTCTGACGGTCGCGTAACACCAGCTGGTCCCGCGCGGCTATCCATATGTTCTTGTTATGCGGGGAACGTGGTAGGCCAGGTTCGAGGTTTGAACTATCGGCACCCAAGACGAGCGGGAGAGCGGGAGTGAATCAGTCCGGGCACGGGAGCGAGCACTCTGACGCTGCCCCGTTGCAGGAGTTCAGGACAGCGGCGAACGAACCAGTCGAGTCGTTCTCGTTCGACACGCCCCGTGATCCGCAGTGGTACAAGCGAGCGGTCTTCTACGAGGTCCTTATCCGGGGCTTCGGCGACTCCAACGACGACGGCACCGGCGATATCCGCGGCCTCATCGAGCGCCTTGACTACCTCCAGTGGCTGGGCATCGACTGCATCTGGCTCCTGCCGATCTATGCGTCGCCGCTGAAGGACGGCGGCTACGACATCGCCGATTTCACCGCGATCCTGCCTGAGTTCGGGACCATCGGCGACTTCGTGGATCTGGTGGAGAAGGCGCACGAGCGCGGCATCCGGGTCATCGCTGACCTGGTCATGAACCACACCAGCGACCAGCACCCGTGGTTCCAGGCCTCCCGCAGCGAGCCAGACGGCCCGTTCGGCGACTTCTACGTCTGGTCCGACACCGACGACAAGTACGCCGATGCCCGGGTGATCTTCGTCGACACCGAGCGATCCAACTGGACCTATGACGAGGTCCGTGGCCAGTTCTACTGGCACCGGTTCTTCACCCACCAGCCTGACCTCAACTACGAGAACCCGCTCGTGCAGGACTCGATGCTGGAGGTGCTGCGGTTCTGGCTGGACCTCGGCATCGACGGCTTCCGGCTGGACGCCGTGCCGTACCTGTACGAGCGCGAGGGCACGAACTGCGAGAACCTGAAGGAGACGCACGAGTACCTGAAGCGGGTGCGGGCCGAGATCGACAGGCTCTACCCCGACCGGGTGCTGCTGGCCGAGGCCAACCAGTGGCCGGCCGACGTCGTCGAGTACTTCGGCGATTCCAGCGTCGGCGGTGACGAATGCCACATGGCGTTCCACTTCCCGCTGATGCCCCGCATCTTCATGGCGGTCCGGCGCGAGCAGCGGTACCCGATCTCGGAGATCCTCGCCCAGACCCCGCAGATACCGTCGGGCTGCCAGTGGGGCATCTTCCTGCGCAATCACGATGAGCTCACGCTCGAGATGGTCACTGACGACGAGCGCGACTACATGTACTCCGAGTACGCGCGCGATCCGCGGATGAAGGCCAACATTGGCATCCGGCGGCGGCTCGCGCCGCTGCTGGACAACGACCGGGACAAGCAGGAGCTGTTCACCGCGCTGCTGCTGTCGCTACCCGGCTCGCCGGTGATCTACTACGGCGACGAGATCGGCATGGGCGACAACATCTGGCTTGGTGACCGCGACGGCGTCCGCACGCCGATGCAGTGGACCCCGGACCGCAACGCCGGGTTCTCCCGGTGCGATCCGGCCCGGCTCTACTTGCCGCTGATCATGGACCCGATCTACGGGTACCAGGGCCTGAACGTCGAAGCGCAGGAGCGCAGCCCCGGCTCGCTGCTCAACTGGACCCGGCACATGATCGACATCCGCAAGCGGCACCCGGTGTTCGCGCTCGGGGAATATCACGAGCTGAACTCCTCCAACCCGAGCGTGCTGGCGTTCGTGCGTGAGTACCGCAGCTCGGATACCGATGACAGCGGCGACGGGACGGACCGGATGCTGTGCGTGAATAACCTGTCGCGCTACCCGCAGCCGGTCGAGCTCGACCTGAGCAGGTACGCCGGGTCGATCCCCATCGAGACGACGGGCGGTGTTGCCTTCCCGCCCATCGGGGACCTCAGCTATCTGCTCACGCTGCCGGGGTACGGGTTTTACTGGTTCATGCTGAAGCCGCCGGCTAACGACGGTCCGTGACGCCCAGCTCCGCAACCAGCCTTGGCAGGAAGTACTTCCAGCCTTCCCACGACTGTGCTGTTGCTCGGTGGTGTCGGCGGTCGACATTCTCGCCCGCTGGCATGAGGTCCGGTACGCTCTGCGGCAATCGGACGCCATGTGGAGTCCTGGCACACCTGATCGGCGGGGTCGCGGCATGCAGCGTGGGACGCGGCGGACGGGCACGCGAACTGGGGGCCGTACGACCCCGTTCCCGGTCCTGATGCTGATCTTGCTGGCGGTGGTGGCCGCCGGCCTGGCCGCCTGCTCGTCCGGGCCAGCACCCGCGGCGTTAACCGCGACCCGGCAAGTGCACGTGAGCCCGGTGAGCGCAGACGGGAGCCCGGTGCGAGGCTTCCGCACGACCCAGACGGTGTCCGGCGCAAGCTGTGAGGCGGGCTCAGAGGCGATCGGGCGGGCATACCGGTGCATCGCCGGCAACTCGCTGTTTGACCCGTGCTGGGCCGCGCGCGCAGCCGCCCCGATCGTGCTGTGCCTGCCGTTCCCGTGGTCGGTGACCGATGTCCGGCTGGAGGTCGGCGCGCCGCTCAGCGCCATTCCGGCTGAGCCCGGCTCCAACGAGCCCTGGGGCGTCGAGCTCGCCACCGGCCAGCGCTGCGTGCTGCTTCAGGGTGCGCACAGCCTGTTCGCCGGGCGGGTCATCGATTACTACTGCAACGCCGGCCTGTCATTGCTGCGCGGGCTTTCCAGGGCCGCGCCGGTCTGGCGCGCCGCTAGCGTGACCGGGGCCGCGGGCAAGCAGGCGCTCGGGCCGTCGGAGCAGATCAAGATCGCCTGGTTCGGTCGCCCGGACAGCTACTTCTAGTCACCGGTAAGCGGCCTGCCGGGTCGCGAAGTCGGCGCGATCCGGAGTAAAAAGGTGCAGGTGTGGGCAGTAGCTGACCGTGCTTGACCGCGACGTGGGCCTCCTGGGCATGCTGGCCAGGTGGCTGCCTCAGCAGCGCTGGTTTCCCGGCCGCGGCATGGCTCTGTCCGAGCTCGCCATCGTCTCGGACGTCCTGCTCCAGGCCGGCGATCCGGCCATGCGGCATCTGATCGTCCAGGCTCTGCTCGGGCCCGGCAACACCGCCAGGTTCCAGGTGCTGGTGGGCTACCGGATCGCGCTGCCGGCCGGGCTAGGCCCCGCGCTGATCGGCCACCAGGACGGTGTGGCCTGCTACGACGCCCTGCACGATCCGGAGCTTGCCGACGTGCTGCTGGCGGGCATGAGCGAGCAGCGGCTGGCGGGCCAGCTGCGATTCGTCCGGGAGCCGGGAGCGCCCGTGCTGGCCGGCCAGGTGCCTGACGGCCGCGTACTCGGCGCGGAGCAGAGCAACACCAGCCTGGTGTTCGGGGACCAGGCCATTCTGAAGGTCCTGCGCCGGCTGTTCCCCGGCGCGAACCCGGACCTTGAAGTGTCAGACGCGCTCGCCCGGCTTGGCTCACCTCGCGTCGCGGCCCCTTACGGCTGGATCGAGACCGACCTGGACGGCGAGCCGGTGCTGCTGGGCGTCCTGTCGAGGTTCCTGGCCGGGGCGAGCGACGGCTGGACACTCGCTCTTGATCACCTGCAGCGGCTCTACGAACGCCACGGCGGCTATGGCCGGGAGTACCTGACCGAGCCGGTCGCCGCCGACGGCGCGCCGGGCCGGGCCCTGCCGTTCACCGGCGAGGCCAGGCAGCTCGGCCTGGCCACCGCCGAGTTGCACGCTGATCTGGCCCGCGCGTTCGGCCGCCGGGACATGACCGGGGCCGAGCTCTCGGCGCTGGCCGCGGACATGCACGGCAAGCTATCGGCGGCCATCGCCGTCGTGCCCGACCTGGCCGGCCACGAGGAGCGGATAAGGTCGGCCTATGACGCCGTGGCCCGGCTTACCGGTCCTGTCAGCGTCCAGCGCATCCATGGTGACTACCATCTCGGGCAAGTCATGCTCGGCCCGCAGGGCTGGGTCGCCCTGGACTTCGAGGGCGAGCCTGCGGTGCCGCTCGCGGTGCGCAGGGCGCCCGCGCCGGCCCTGCGGGACGTCGCCGGCATGCTCCGCTCGTTCGATTACGCCGCCCGGCAGCAGCTTGTCGGCCACCCGGATGCCGGCCAGCTGGCACCGGTCGCGGACGCCTGGGCGCAGCAGTGCCAGGCCGCGTTCCGGGCCGGCTACGCGGCCGGCGGGGGCACCGATCCGGCTGGCCACGACACCCTGCTACGCGCGCTGACCCTGGAGAAGGCGGTCTACGAAGTGGTTTACGAGCATCGGCACCGGCCAGCCTGGCTGTCCATCCCGCTCGACTTCGTGGCGGCGGCATGACCGCCGACGTCTACCCAGCGGACCAGATCAGTCACGGCGAGATCGACGCCCTGGTCGCCGGGACACACTACGACCCGCACGCTCTCCTCGGCGGTCATCCCGGCCCGGGCGGCGTCACCATCCGCGCCTTGCGACCGCTGGCGGAGACAGTCACGGTGGTGCTGCCTGGCGGCAGCCGGGTGCCGATGACGCACGTGCATCAGGGAGTGTTCTCGGCGACAGTGCCAGGCACGTCTGTGCCTGACTACCGGATCGCGGTGACGTATCCGGGCGCCGGCGAGATCGTCGGCGACGACCCGTACCGGCACCTGCCGACGCTCGGCGACATCGACCTGCACCTGATCGCCGAAGGCCGGCACGAGGAGCTGTGGACTGTCCTCGGCGCGCGGGTCCGGCCGGAGGCAGGCGGGACCTCGTTCGCGGTCTGGGCGCCGAACGCGCGCGGCGTCCGGGTCATCGGGGACTTTAACCACTGGGATGGCCAGGGTCACCCGATGCGCTCGCTCGGCGGATCTGGGGTCTGGGAGCTTCTCATTCCCGGCGTGGGCACGGGGGCCGTGTACAAGTTCGACATCCTCGGCGCCGACGGCAGCTGGCACCGCAAGGCCGACCCGATGGCTCGCCTGGCAGAGAAGCCGCCGGCCACCGCGTCGGTCGTGACGCAGGCGCGCTACGACTGGGGCGACGCGCCGTGGCTGGCCGACCGGGCGCAGCGCGATCTGCTGGCGAGCCCCATGAGCGTGTACGAGGTTCACCTCGGGTCGTGGCGCCCCGGCTTGTCCTACACCGAGCTCGCCACTCAGCTGACCGACTACGTAACGGAGCTGGGCTTCACCCACGTGGAGTTCATGCCGGTGGCCGAGCACCCGTTCGGCGGCTCCTGGGGATACCAGGTGACCTCGTATTACGCGCCGTCCGCGCGGTTCGGCTCGCCGGATGAGTTCCGCCATCTCGTGGACAGCCTGCACCAGGCCGGCATCGGCGTGATCGTGGACTGGGTGCCGGCGCACTTCCCGCGCGACAGCTGGGCGCTCGCCCGGTTCGACGGCACGCCGCTGTACGAGCACGCCGACCCGCAACGCGGGCAGCAACCCGACTGGGGCACGCTCATCTTCGACTTCGGCCGTCCGGAGGTGCGCAACTTCCTGGTCGCCAACGCGATCTACTGGCTGGAGGAGTTCCACATCGACGGGCTGCGGGTGGATGCGGTCGCGTCGATGCTCTACCTCGACTACTCCCGCAAGGCCGGCGAGTGGTCACCGAACTCCCTGGGCGGCCGCGAGAACCTCGACGCTGTGTCGTTCCTGCGCGAGGTGAACGCCACCTGCTACAAGCGGATACCGGGGATCACGATGATCGCCGAGGAATCCACGGCGTGGCCGGGCGTGACCAGGCCGGTGTACCTGGGCGGGCTCGGCTTTGGGCTGAAGTGGAACATGGGCTGGATGCACGACACGCTCAGCTACCTGAGCCGCGATCCGGTGTACCGCAGCTACCACCACGACGAGATGACGTTCTCGATGATCTACGCCTACAGCGAGAACTACGTGCTGCCCCTGTCGCACGACGAGGTGGTGCACGGCAAGGGCTCACTGCTGCGGAAGATGGCCGGCGACGAGTGGCGCCAGTTCGCCGGGCTGCGTGCGCTGCTGGCCTTCATGTGGGCGCATCCGGGCAAGCAGCTGCTGTTCATGGGCTCGGAGTTCGGTCAGGGCGACGAGTGGTCGCAGGAGGCCGGGCTACAGTGGCACGTGCTGGAGTACCCCAGGCACGCTGGCGTGCAGCAGCTAGTCAAGGACCTGAACCAGGCCTACCGGGCGCAGCCCGCGCTCTGGCAGCAGGACAGCTCGCCGGCCGGCTTTGACTGGATTGACGCCAGCGACGCGGGCGGCAACGTGCTGTCGTTCCTGCGCTACGGCGTCGATGGCAGCATGCTGGCGTGCATCTGCAACTTCGCGGCCATGCCGCACCACGATTACCGGATCGGGCTGCCATCGGCCGGGCCATGGATCGAGTTGCTGAATACCGACGCGGAGACGTACGCAGGCAGCGGCACGGGCAACTATGGCCGGGTGCAGGCGGTGGCAGAGCCTTGGCACGGGCGGCCAGCTTCGGCGTCTGTCAGCATCCCGCCGCTCGGCGTGATCTGGCTGGTCCCCGAGCAGGCCCCGGAGCCAGCCGGCGACGAATCATGATCTCGTAAACAATCTTTCGCCGGCGTTTGTTTACGCGCCGACGTCTGCGGCGCCGTCAGGTGACCGCGACGATGCGCGCCGCGGCCAGCGTGCCGTCGGCGATGTCCAGCACGCCGAGGGTGCCATGCGGCTGACGGCGCCGGTCGGTCGGCGAGCCGGGGTTAAAGATGCGCAGACCGCCGTCAGCGGCGTCCTGTGGGATGTGCGAGTGGCCGAAGATCACCAGTTCCGCGGACGGGAACGCGGCCCGCATCCGGCGCAGCCGCCCGGCTGCCTGGCCGCTGTCGTGGATCATGGCCACGCGGAGTCCGTCCAGCTCGATCTGCAGGGTCGCAGGCGCCCCCCACCGCGCCACGTCGGGGCCGTCGTTGTTGCCGAGCACCGCCTGCACCGGGGCGTACTGCGCGAGTTCGAGTAGAACGTCGGCCGTGCAAACGTCGCCAGCGTGCAGGATCGCGTCCGCCTGCCGCAGCCAGGCGGCGACCGCGGGCGGGCAGGACCGCCAGCGACGAGGCGCGTGAGTGTCTGACAAGACGATGACCCGCACCGGCCCATTTTTGCAGTAGCTGGCCACGCTGGCCGCGCGCAGCGGACCGCTGGTGCGGCAGGACGGCGGCCGGGTTACTGTCACAGCAGATCAGTGACCGTCGCGACCGCCGCGGAGAGCCAGATGGACGAGGAACTAACCGGACAGGCACCCGACCATGAGCCGGTCCCGCCCGATGCCGCCGATGTCGTCGCGGGGCGCGCTCGCGCCGCCATCCAGCCGGGCCGGATGCCAGCGATGTACCTAGGTCACGGCGCACCGCCGCTGGTCGACGACCCGCTGTGGGTGGTTCAGCTCGAGGCGTGGGCGCGCGCGCTGCCGGCGCCGACGGCCATCCTGGTGGTGTCTGCCCACTGGGAGAACGCGCCGCTCGCGATCGGCGCCACCGCCGACGCCGCGCCGCTGACGTACGACTTCTCTGGGTTCCCCGAGCGGTACTACCACGCCACCTATCCCGCGCCTGGCGCCCCCGGCCTCGCGGCCAGGGTCAGGTCGCTGCTGGCGGGCACGGAGCCGGTGGCCGACGTGCCCGACCGCGGGCTCGATCACGGCGCGTACGTCCCGCTGACCGTCATGTACCCCGGCGCCGGCATCCCGGTGCTTCAGATCTCCATGCCGAGCCTGGACCCGCAGCGCCTGCTGCGCGTCGGCGCGGCGCTGCGGCCGCTGCGCGACGAGGGCGTCCTGATCATGGGCAGCGGCTTCCTGACGCACGGACTGCCGTTCCTCCGGGATTTCCGGTTCAACGCGACGCCGCCGGGCTGGTCGGCTGAGTTCGACCACTGGGCGGCGGCGGCCCTGGACGGCGGCGATGTCGATGCGCTGGCCGGCTTCCGCGGCGCCCCGGCCGTTCGTTATGCACATCCGACGACCGAGCACTACGCACCGCTGTTTGTCGCGCTCGGCGCAGCCGAGGCGCCGGCCCCGGTGAGCACGATCACCGGCTACTGGCTGGGCCTGGCCAAGCGGTCGGTGCAGGTGGCCTGAGCATGGCGACGGTATCCCAGGGCGAGGCCGACTGCGCGAGACCCGCGGGTCCCCCCCACCTCCGGTATGCCGGGCCTGAGACGCCGTGCTGCCTGCCCGCTGCCGCACGTGCACAAGCCCGGGCGCAGGTGCCTCGCCCTGGTTACCACGACAGTCAACTGGCTGCCAGGCTGCCACGGCTATCCCCGAACTCGTGGATGCATCCGCAGGCGGCGGCCCCTAAACTGCGCGTTACCGCATCTGTATCGCGTGGTCGCCGCGCGAGCACACGCGAGGCAGACAGGACGACCATGACGCTCGACTCGACCCCGGCGATGACGACGGCGCTCGCGCACGTCACCAGTCCGGCCGGGGCCGTCATTGCGATCCCGGCGGGCAGCCAGGTCGTGTTCGGCCGCGGTCCTGATGCCGACCTGATCGTGCCGGCCGGACGCGGACTGTCCCGGCGGGCCGGCCTGATCAGCGCCGTGGCTGGTGGCGCCTGGGTCGCGAACATCAGCCGCACCCACGCGCTGTATGCCGAGGGTGACGGATACCGCGTCAGGCTGCCGCGGCTCGACGAGACCGGGGACGAGACCGGGAGTGGCGAGCCATCCAAGGGCTGGTTCCTGCGGCACGGCGCCGCCCTGGTCGGTTCGCGCGCGATGCTCGACGAGGGGCTGCCGCTGCGGCTGGTCGTGGCGGCACCCGGCGGCAGCGCCAGCGGCCAGGGAACCGGCGGCGATCAGGCCCGGGCCGACGGCGACGCGACGCTGCTGCCGTTCTACCTCGACCCCAACACCAAGCTCTTCCTCGTCGCCCTGCTGTGGTGCCGGCCCTGGCTTGTCGATCCCGCCCGCAGCAGCCCGCTGCCGCGGACACCAGAGATCGCGCGCGCCGCGCTCCAGGTGACCGATGCACACCACGAACTCGAGTGCTTCGATACCGATCCTGCCTTCCGCGACCGGCTGTCCGCGCGGGTCGGCGAGCATCTGAAGGTCCTGCGCCGCAAGCTCACCGAGCGCGGACTGGTCCGGCCAGGCGTGCGGCTCTCCGATGAGGTCGCCGTCGGCGCCCTGATCGAGACCGGCATCATCACCACGAGTGATCTCGGCCGGCTTGCCGATCCGGCCTGGTGCTCCCGGCAGGAAGACCTCTGGTGGACCCCGGTCATGTAGGCCCGCCGCGCGCAGCTAAGCCCGATTCACCTGGAACCTGGCCTCGGCGCTCGCGCCGGCCTGGTCGGTGACGCGGACCGTGTAGATGCCTGGCGGCAGCCCGCCGGTGAAGAACTCGTGATCCTGATTGATCACGTAGTTGAAGGTCCCGCGGTCGTCCGACAGCGGATGGATCGGCGAGGTGCCAATGCCCACCAGCATGATCGTCACAGGGCGGTGCACAGGCCAGTCCTCGCCGTGCACCATGAACCCGGTGTCCTTGTCGCCAGTGAACTGGTTCAGCCCGATGCTGGGACCATCCGAGCCAGCAACTGGCGGGTTGCCCGTGCCAGGGGGCGGACCCTGGCCGGCGCCAGGCGGCGGCAGGCCCGGCCCGAGCGAATGCTGGTTGCCTGTCGCCGGCGGGTGCTTTCGCGCGTCGACGGAGGTGCCGATACCCCAGCCAGCCGCGAGGAGCGCGGCCGCCGCGGCGGCCGACCCAACCGCGAGCACAATCCGGCGGCCGGGCCGGACCCTGGGGCCAGCTGCTGCCACTGTTGCTGCTGCTGTGATCGGCGCGTGCCCCGACCCCGATTCGCGCAGCGCCGGGTGCGAGCCGATTGTCTCGTCCTCGCCTGCCGCGGTGACCGGCGCGAAGTGCCCCGTTCCCAGCCTGATCGCGGCGCTGGCGCGGGCGGGCGGGCTTGCGCCGGACGGCAAGCTGTCGCCGTCAGCCGGCCGGTACGCGGGGCCGGCGGCCAGTTCGCGCCCAGCCGACGTCCGCGGCACCCGGCGGTACTCCTCGATCAGCGTGATTGCGGCCGGCGGCAGCGGCGCCGAACCTACGTCGGCGCCCGCACGTAGTCCCGGCGCCAGCCGGGCCACTACTGACGCCGACGTCGGCCGGTTGCGCGGGTCGCGCTCCAGGCACGCCCCGACGATCACGGCCAGTTCGGCCGGCAGCCCGGCGAGGTCCGGCGGCTCGGTGGCGAGCCGGACGAGGACGTCGACGACGGTTTCGCCCTGATACGGCGCATGGCCGGTAGCGGCGTAGAGCAGCGTGGCGCCGAGCGAGAAGATGTCGCTCGCCGACGTCGCCTGCCGGGTATCCCTGGCCTGCTCGGGCGCCATGTAGGCAGGCGTGCCGACGCTGCCGCGGGTGACCGTCAGCTGAATGCGCTCGGCTGCCCGCGCGACGCCGAAGTCGATGACGCGTGGTCCGTCCGGAGAGACGAGCACGTTGGACGGCTTGAGGTCCCGGTGCACCAGGCCGACGCCGTGGATCGACTCCAGCGCTTCGGCGCAGCCGGCCGCGAGCCAGCGCACCGCCGGGACCGGCAGCGGGCCGCATGTCCGGACGAGCTTGCTGAGCGACGGCGCGGGTACGTAGACGGTCGCCAGCCACGGGACGTCGGCCTCAGAGTCAGCCGCGACGACGGCCGCGGTGAACGCACCGCTGACGCGGCGGGCGGCAGCCACTTCCTGGCCGAACCGGGTGCGGAAGTCTGGCTCCTCGGCGAGCTCCGTCTTGATCGTCTTCACGGCCACCAGGCGCCCGGCTGCCGACCGGCCGAGATACACCTGGCCCATGGCGCCTGCGCCGAGCCGGCCGAGCAGGACGTAGCCACCGATCTGCTCCGGGTCCCACCGGCGCAGCGGCTGTACTAGCGCTGGCGGCACGACAGGCCCTCCTCCCAGGTGGCGTCAGGACAGCACACCATCATGTCCGGATCGATGTGCGCAAGGACGACCTTCGCCAGACGTGCCCCGATTGCCCTGTTTTCAGCCGTGTTGCCAGCGCCGGTATTGTGCGCAGATGCGTGTTAAGGCAGTTTTCCTGGATCTTGACGGCACGCTGCTCGACTACGAGGGTGCGGCGTGGGCCGACGCAGTCGCCGACGTCTGCGCGGCGCTGAGCCAGGGGCGGCCCGACCTCGACACCGAGGCGCTGTGCACCAGCTACACCGACATTTGCTACGCGTGCTGACCTGCGCGCACGCGTGGACCGGCGCACCATGGCCTTGCATCCTCGCCAGCCAGTGCCTCAGGTGAGCGCAAGCAGCCAGCCTGGTCCGGCCACCACGGCGCCGGCGGCGACACACCGCTGGCGGAGCTCCCGGTCGGCGGTGACGACCACGCGCCGGCCAGCGATCTGCGCTGCGAGCGCGGCGATGGTGTCGTCGCCTGAGCCCTGCGCGGCGACGACGCGTACCGGACTGCCGCCCGAGTCTGCCGCCGCGGGCCGCGCGGCACCTTCGACGACCATGACGACGTCGGGCAGCCACCGCATCCCCGTGCGCCCGTCCGCGGCGCGATCGCGCTTGCCGCTGCCGGCGTGGTCCCGCCGGACCCGTGCGTCGTCGGCCTCTTGTGGGCCGTCGGCGGCGGCCCGAGCCAGGCTCACGTCAGCCGGCAGCGCCGTGATGCCACGGGTCACTAGCGGGGCCAGCTCGTCCCTCAGCCGGGTGGCGGCGCCCGCTCGGTCGCGCCACCAGCCGTCTGGCCGGGAGCCGACCACGTTCGCGCCGTCGACGATGATCGTCACGGGCGAGAGCTCACGCCGCAGCTCATCCCAGTGCGCGGCCAGCCCGGGATGCAGGTCAAGCCGCGCCACCTCTGCCACCGGGACCCAGGCGACCTCGTCGGTCTCCTCGTCGTCGGACTGGACGGCGAAGGGCTTCTCCGCGTCCGCGAGCACGGTCGTGTACGACCACCCGCCGTGGTCATCGGTAAAGACCCCGCGCGGCCGTACCGCTTCAGGGGGCACGCCGCATTCCTCGGCCGCTTCCCGCAACGCGGCGGCGAGCGCTGACTCGTGGCTGTCTCGCGCGCCGCCGGGCAGGCCCCAGGTGCCGCCGTGGTGACTCCACCAGGTCCGGCGCTGGAGCAGAACCGGTCCGCCGGTCACGAACGCGAGCAAGCCTGCGGCGCCGAACCGGCCCCAATGCCGGTGTCCGAGCTCGCATCGCACCCAGCCGTTCCCGTCCCGGCTAGCCATCGCGCGTGGCCGCCGCCCCGTAGCGCAGGCCATCCATGAGCAGGTCCAGGAGCCGGCCGGCCTGCTCTCGCTGGCCGGGCTCGGTGACAGCCATCGACACCCCGCTGACGCTCGCCAGCAGGTCCGCAGGATCCAGGTCATCGCGCAGCATGCCGTCGGCGGCGCCCGCCTTCATCAGCGCCGTGAAGGCGCCGAGCAGGCGGGCGCGGCTCTCGGCAAACGGGTTACCTCCCGATGCGATCACCAGCCGCAACGCATCGGACATGCCACGCTTTGTCGTCATGTACTCCAGGAACATGTCCATCCAGGTGCGTAGGGCCTTGTCCGCCGACATGGCGTTGAGCAGCTCGGGGACTGAGTCGCACAACCGGGCAAGCTCACTGCGGTAAGCGGCGTCGACGAGCGCCTCACGGCTCGGGAAGTGCCGGTAGAGCGTGCCGATACCCACGCCGGCGTCCTTCGCGATGGACTCCAGGGTCACCTCGGGCCCGTTGCGCGAGAACGCCGCGACGGCGGCCGCGAGCAGCAGCTCGCGGTTGCGCTGAGCATCAGCCCGCAGGGGCCTGTCGGCGCCAGTCACATTCCTCCCTCGCGCACCGCTCTTCGGCGAGCGCCGTTCCCCATTTGCTAACCGGAGGTGGCTCCGGTTAGTGTTGAGCATAGGCGGAGGCTCCTCCACTTCCACATGGTACCCCGCACGGCGGCCGAGAGCCCGGGAGAACTCAATGACCACGCGAATCATCACGTCCTATTCGGCACAGACGACGGCGGACGACATCGTTGCCGGGCTTGACCTCACCGGGCAGCGCATCATCGTGACCGGCGGCGCCTCGGGCATTGGCATCGAGACGGCCAGATCGCTGGCCGGGGCCGGGGCCGAAGTCACTCTTGCGGTCCGCAACGTGGACGCCGGGTGGCAGGTCGCGGCGCAGCTAGCCGCCGAAACTGGCAGTAAGCAGGTGCTGGTCGCGCCGCTGGACCTTGCTGACCAGACCTCCGTCCGGTCTTTCGGTCGCGCAGTCGGTGAGTTCAAGCGCGCACCTCGGGTCCGGGATCGTCTTCGACGACATCCATTTCCGCGTCCGGCCGTATGACCCGTGGCTTGCCTACGCGCAGTCCAAGACGGCCAACGTCCTGCTGGCGGTGGAGGGCTCACGGCGCTGGGCGGATGACGGCATCACTATCAACGCGCTGATGCCCGGTGCCATCCGCACTGGCCTGCAACGCTACGTCAGCGACGATGAACTCGACCGGATGCGCGCCGCGACCGGCAGTTCGGCGCCCGGCTGGAAAACGCCGCAGCAGGGTGCGGCCACGTCCGTGCTGCTGGCGGCCGCTCCGCTGCTCGACGGCGTCGGCGGCAGGTACTTCGAGGACTGCAACGAGGCGCTGCCAGCCGAGCCGGGCACGCGCCGCGGCGTCGCTGCCCACGCTCTCGACCCCGAGGCAGCCGCCCGGCTGTGGCAGGTCTCTGCGGATACCGTCGCCGCGTAGCCGGGCAACCGCCGGGGGGCCGTCGCGCTTAGGCTGTCATCCATGCCTGACTCGCCCATCACCGCCCAGCTGGCCAAGCTGCGCCAGCATCGCACGGCTCCGCTGATCCTGGAGCTTGATCTCACCGAGGGGATCACCGAGACCAGGCCGACCGACCCGATCTCGGCGATTACGACCAGGAACAGGCCGGCCTTGCCGGACATACTCGACGGCCTGCGCCGGGCCCGCGACGATGACCGGGTGACAGTCCTGGTCACGCGCCTTGGCGGCAAGTCGTTCGGTCTGGCGGCGGTGCAGGAGCTGCGCCGGGCCATCGCCGACTTTGCCGACGCGGGCAAGACGACCATCGCCTGGGCGGAGTCGTTTGGCGAGTTCTCGGCCGGCAACGTGCAGTACTACCTGGCGACGGCGTTCGAGAAAATCTGGCTCCAGCCATCTGGCGACCTCGGTCTCACCGGCCTTGCGGTCGAGCGCATCTTCCTGCGCGGCCTGCTCGACAAGCTCGGCGCGGACTTCCAGGTCGCCAAGCGGCAGGAATTCAAGAGCGCAGCCGAGCAGCTGACCGAGACTCACTTCTCCGAGCCAGCCAGGGAGGCCACCGAGAGGATGACGGCCTCGATCACCGAGCAACTGGTCCAGGGCATCGCCGAGCGCCGGCAGCTCAGCCGCGAGAAGGTCGGTGAGCTCATCGACGCCGGACCGTACCTGGCCGCCCGCGCCCAGTCCGAGGGCCTCGTCGACCAGCTTGGCTATCGCGATGAGGTGTACGCGGAGGCACGCAAGCTGGCCGGGCCGGACGCGGCGATCCTCTACCTTGGCCGGTATCAGCGCGGCAAGGCCCTCGCCGAGCGGGCGCGGACCGCCGTCACGAAGATGCCGGCCGGCCACGAGCCAGGTGTCGCCGTGATCTACGCGACCGGCCCGATCCGCCGCGGCCGCAGCGGCCGCGGCGTGCTGACCGGTGGCGCGATGGGCTCGGACACCATGGCCGGGGCCATCCGCACGGCGGTCAGGGACGAGCACGTCCGCGCGATCCTGCTGAGGGTGAATAGTCCAGGCGGCTCATACGTGGCCTCCGACACCATCTGGCGCGAGGTTGTCCGGGCCAGGGCCGCCGGCACACCCGTGGTCGTCTCGATGGGCGACGTCGCAGCATCGGGCGGCTACTACATCTCGATGGCCGCCGACCAGATCATCGCCCAGCCGGGAACGATCACCGGGTCGATCGGCGTGCTCACCGGCAAGCCGGTAGTCGGCGAGGCACTGGGCCGGGCCGGCATCACCAGCGACCGGATCGTCCAGGGCGCGCACGCGGCGATGTTCTCGCAGCTGGAGCCGTTCTCCGAGAGCGAGTGGGTACTGATCAACGACTGGCTCGACCACATCTACGCCGACTTCACCGGAAAGGTCGCCACCGGGCGCGGCATGACGCCGGAGCAGGTGCACGAGATCGCCAGGGGTCGGGTGTGGACTGGCGCCGACGCACTAGCCCACGGCCTGATCGACGAGCTTGGCGGCATCGACCGCGCCGCCGCGATTGCGCGCCGTCGGGGCGGCCTGCCGGCGGACGCACCGCTGCGGGTGTTCCCCCGCGTCCGCCCCATAGACCGGCTCCGGCCGCCAGGTTCCAGCGAGAGCCGCGGCGCCGCGGCCGCCAGCCTCCTCGCTGACAGCTGGGGACCCGCCGGGCGCCTCGCGACGCGGCTCGGGCTGTCACCGCACGGGCCGCTGATGCTGCCCGGCACCTGGCTGTTCGAGTAGGGAACGAGGTGCCCGCGGCCGGGTTCGCTACCGCACTGACGGCCTGGCCCGGCGGCGTCACGCTGCTGACGATCGCCGAGGGCCGGGACGACATCGGCACGACGGTCAGCGCGTTCTGCCCGGTGTCCGTTGATCCGCCGACAGTGCTGGTGTCGCTCCTGGCCTCCGGCTACCCGGCCGAGGTGCTCGGGCGGATCGACAGATTCGCCGTTACCGTGCTGTCCGCGACGCAGCGCGCGCTCGCGGGCCGGTTCGCCGCCGCGGGCCGCCCTGGTGCGCGGCTGCTGCTCGGCAACGTGCCGCATGAGCGTGGGGAAGCGTCCGGCGCCCTGATCCCTGCTGGCGGGCTGGCCGCACTCGAGTGCGAGGTAACGGCAACACTCGCGGCGGCAGATCACGTCCTGTTTGTCGCTCATGTCCTGGCCGTGCCCTACGTGGCCGAGTCCGGCGAGCCGCTCATCCGGTTCCGCGGCGGCTATCTCCGCTAGGTGCGGCACCTGTGACCGGCAATGTTCCGCGACGGCAGCGACAGTTACGGCTTTTGTCCCTTATCCGTACCGCGACGCGGCGCGTGTGCAGTGCCACTTCGTCGGGTAGGTCCGTTGGCCGGGGAACCGACGGGGGGATAGTGCGCACTCGAGCCGTGGTGAATTCTGTGATCCGCCGGCTGTCGCGGGCGGCTGGCGACGGCGCTGGCGCCAAGCCAGACCAGCAGCCGTCGCCCGGTCCCGGCACGGCGGAGCCGGGAGCGCAGTCCGCCGCCGCCGCGCTGGGCGCTGCCGCGGAGGGCGCCGCTGTGCTGGTCGAGGCTGTGCTGGTCGAGGCCGACGACGCGATCCGCACCAGCGAGCAGGAACTGGGATTTGCGACCGCCAAGTTCGGGGAGCACGCGACGGCCCCCTTCTCCGCCGCGCTTGAGTCGGCGCGGGCCGAGCTCAGCGCGGCCGTCACGGTCGCGCTGCTGCTCGATGACGACGTCCCGGCGAACGAGGCGAGGACACGGGCTTACGTCAGCGACATCCGCGCGCATTGCGCGGCGGCTAATCGCCTGCTCGACGTGCAGTCTGACGCGTTCGACCGGCTGCAGGATCTAGACGCGCGCGCGCCGCGGCTGGCCGCTGAGGTGGACGCTCACGTGGCGCAGCAGACAGCCCGGATCACCCGGTCCGGGCAGATTCTCGAGCGGCTGGTGGCCAGGTACACGGCGGACGCCGTCGTTGCCATCATGACAAACCCCGACCAGGCGGCTGAGCGACTCGGGTTCGCCGCCCACAGTCTGGCCAGCGCCAGGCAGGAGCTCGCGGATGGGCAACGAGGCCACGCCGCCGTTTTGCTTCAGGCCGCCGAGGCCGGTGCCGATCAGGCCACGGACCTCCTCGACGCCGTCGAGCATCTGGAAGCCGAGCTCACCCAGGCGGCTTCGGCGCTGCCGGGCGCGCTACGGGAGATGGCTGCCGAGATCGCCGAGGCAGCCGCGCTGCCAGTCGATCGCGCGCAGGATGAGCGGGCGACGGTAGTGGCCAGGGCACAGGCGGTGGCCGATGAGGTCCGCGCGCGGCAGGCGGCTGGCCCAATTGACGCGCTCGCGGCGCTGCGAGATGTCCAGCGGGCTGATACCGCGCTCGACCACGCGCTAGCCGGCACCCGGGCGGCACCCGCCAGGCGCGAGCGGGCCATGGCCGTGCTTGATCAGGCCATGCTCGTGGCTCGTAGCTCGGTGACTGCCGCGCAGGACGTCATCAGGACCAGGCGCGGCGGCGTGGGCGCGGCGGCCCGGACCCGGCTGACGGAGGCGCAGCGGCATTTTCGGCGGGCGATCAGCTGCGCGCAGACCGATCCGGAGGCAGCACTGGCCGAGGCTCAGCAGGCCGACGCCCTCGCGCTAGCGGCGACGGCGCGCGCTGAGCAGGACGTCGCCCGATTCGACTACCGCCAGGTGGTCGGCTCCTGGCCGGTCGGGGGCAACGGGAGTGCCGACGGCTTCGGCACCCAAGTCGGGGGTGCGGTGCTCGGCGGCATCCTGATCGTCAGGCAGCTTAGTGACGGGCAGTGCATTGGGCCGGGCAGCTTCGGCGGCACGAGGACCCGCGACAGGGACCTCGGCCGCTACCAGCACCGTGTCCCGGCTGGGCTGTCCGGCAGTCGCTGACCAGGGAGAACCATGTCCAAGCACGGCATCATCGGCCGCGTCACGCAACTGGCGAGGGCAGACGTCGATGCGATCATCAGCTCAGCCGAGGGACCGCGCCAGATTCTGGATCAGCTTGTCCGGGACTACGCGGCCAATGTCGCCGAGGCGGAGCGAGCCATCGTGCAGCTCACCGGCAATCTTCGCCTCGCGGCTGATGATCAGCAGGAGGATGCCCGGGCGGTCGCTGCTTGGGGCAGGAAAGCGGAAGCCGCCAGCCAGGACGCCGACGAGCTTCGTGCGTCCGGCGCGGCCGCCGAGGCCGACAGGTTCGACCGCCTCGCCAGGGCTGCCCTGAGCCGCCAGCTGATCGCCGAGAACGACGTGGAGATCGGCCAGCACATCATCACCGCGCAGCGCGAGTCCATTGACATGCTCAGCTCCGGCGTCAGCCAGCTGAAGAGCAAGCTGTCCGGTCTCCAGCACAGACAGGCCGCCATGGCGACGGGGCCAGACAGCGCGGGGCCAGACAGCGCGGGGCCAGACAGCGCGGAGCCGGGCAGCACGCGGGCGCGGCTCCAGGATGCGATCACAACCATCGAGATCACGGACCCGAGCAGCGAGCTCGCGCTGTTCGAGGAGAAGGTACGCCGGGAGGAAGCGCGAGCGCACGGCGCCGAGGCACTGCCCGCGTCAGCGCTGGACGACCAGTTGTCCGCCGTGGACGACATCGACAGTGCCGATATCGACAGTGCGGAGATCGACGAGCGGCTCAAGGCGGTCAAGGCAGGCCGGGCGATGGCGTCGGTGCAGGCGAAGGTACGAGCGCTGGCCCACGATCAGCCGTTCAGGTAAGTGAGCACGGCGAGCACGCGGCGGTTGTCGTCGTCGGACGGCGCCAGGTCGAGCTTGGTGAAGATGCTGGTGCTGTGTTTGCTCACTGCCTTATCGGTCACAAACAGCCGCTGCGCGATGGCGCTGTTGGACCGGCCCTCGGCCATCAGCCCGAGAACTTCCCGCTCCCTGGCCGACAGCCGGGCCAGCGGTTCTTCCCTGGCTCGGCGGCCGAGCAGCTTCGCCACGACCTCGCTGTCCATGACGGTGCCGCCGGACGCGACCGTGCGTACCGCGTCGACGAACTGGTCGTCGTTGAACACGCGGTCCTTGAGCAGGTAGCCAACACCGCCCGCTCGGTCCGCGAGTAGCTCGCGAGCGTAGAGCTGCTCGACGTACTGCGACAGCACCAGCACCGGCAGGCCAGGCACCGCCCGCCGTGCCTCCAGAGCCATGCGCAACCCGTCGTCGGTGAACGTCGGCGGCAGCCGGACGTCCACGATGGCCACGTCCGGACGCTCCTCGACGAGCGCCTGCAGCAGTCCCGGTGCGTCGGCGACCGCCGCCGCGATCTCGAACTCGTGTGCTTCGAGCAGGCGGACCAGGCCGTCCCTCAGCAGGAAGAGATCCTCCGCGACGACAACGCGCACGGCACCTCCATCACGATCATCGTCGGCCCGCCGATCGGGCTGCTGATCACCAGGATGCCGTCGAAGGAAGCGAGCCGCCTCTCCACCCCGGCAAGACCGCTGCCGCACGCCGGGTCGGCGCCGCCCAGGCCGAAGTCGGTCACCTCGATGCGCAGCATGCCACCAGCGTGCGACATCGAGACCCGCGCGTCGCGCGCACCCGAGTGCTTGGCCGCGTTGGTGAGCACCTCGGCCACCGCGAAATAACAGGCGGTCTCAACCGGCGCTGGCAGCCGGCCTGGCAGGTCGATCTCCGTCGTCACCGTAAGCGGGCAGTCGAGGGCCAGCGCCCGGACAGCGTCGGAAAGACCACGGTCAGCGAGCACTGGCGGCAGCACCCCGCGGACTAGCTCGCGCAGCTCGGTCAGCGCCCTGGCCGATGTCTCCCGCGCCTCTGCCACCAGCGCGATCGCGGCGTCCGGGCTCGTCAGGATCAGCCGTTCCGCGGCACGCAGGTTCATGCCCAGTGCGACCAGCCGGGCTTGCGCGCCATCGTGCAGGTCGCGCTCCAGCCGCCGCAGGTCAGCCGAGGCAGTGTCGACCGCAACAGCCCGGCTCTCGGTCAGCAACTCCACGCGCCTGGTCAGCTCGACCTCGGCCGATCCCCCGAGGAGGCGCCGGAGCTCCGGGAACGCCTGCGGCACTAGCCAGGCACCGAACACGAGCAGCGCGAGCCCCTGCCCGGCTGCGGCTTCGGCCGTGTGCTGGGTGCCGACCAGGGCCGCCCCGTCCATCACGTCGCCGTAGACGGTCACCGGGAAGCCGCCACTGCCGCCGGCCCACGTCGCGGCCAGCGACAGACTGGCCAGACCCAGACAGACCACACCCAGGGCGGCCAGCCGCCCTGCCAGCTCGGGCCATCTGCGCAGCACGGCCACCGCGCCACTGGTGATCACCACCGTCCAGATGATCCCTGGGCCGCTGCCGAGCCAGAGGTTCGGTTCGATCAGCCCAGCCGTGATCGCCACCACCGGCAGCAGGAGCAACGACTGCAGTTGCCTGCGCGGCTCCAGGGCAGCCACCCGCCGCAGCAGCAGCCGACTGCGCGCCAGCAGGGGATCAGCCGACCGCCACGTGAGCCAGCCGCCTCCCAGCACTAGCGCGTAGGCCTGCGGCAGTACGAGATCGGCTTCAAAATACGGGTTAGCGACCATGGTTAGCCCATACGTGCTCACGCCCCCCCAATGGGCATAGTCGCGTGCCACCACGAAGCCGGCCAGGCCGTAGAAGATCAGCGCCATCGGAACGATTCGTGCCGCCAGACGCGGCCGGACAATCACGATGATGGCCGCCGCCAGTGGGAAGAGGAGCAGCCACTCCTGCATGTCGTTCCTGACCAAAATCTGGTAAGAGGTGAGCATCATGCAGACCGAGATCAACAGCAGCGCCGAGCACCATGCCAGGTCGCGAAGGCGCCCCCGCGGAGTCTTCGCTGCCCGGCCACGCCTGGTTCGGATGACTGCGGCGACTGCTCCGGCAGCCAGTACAGGCAGTACCAGGTCCTGCATCCCCAGGCTCATGCGACGTCCCCCGTGACGTCCGGAGCGGCGAGTGCGGCCGTTGTCCGCTGCGAGCCGGGGCAGACCTCTAGCTCCGCACGGCCAAGGAGGGCGTTGCGTTCGGTTGCCTGGGCGGCACCGCGCTGGGCCGCTCCGGCAGACTGGTCGTCACGTGAGCCGGCTTGGACGGCCCGGCAGCTACTCAGCACCACCGCACCGTAGTGACGTTGCTCAGCCATCGGTCGCCCCTTCCGGCGCACCCCGGCGGGCTCGCCAGAGCTAACGGTGCCGCAGCGAGGGCTCCCGCCGCGATAGACGCGTGCCCACTACCGCAGGTAGGGGTATGCCTACCAGTCCAGGACTGCTAGGCGCCAGAGATGCGCGAGCGTCAGCGGCGCCCTAACCTCACGCCGCCCGCTGCCCTGCCCGCCACACCCCGGCGATCAGCGGCACGCCGGGCCGGTATGCCAGGTAGGAATGCGACGGCGCGTCGAGCATGATCAAGTCGGCGCGTGCGCCGACGCCGAGGTGGCCGACGTCGGTGCGGCGCAGGGCGTGCGCTCCGCCCGCCGTTGCGGCCCACACCGCCTCCGCCGTGGTCATATGCATCTCCCGCACGGCGAGCGCGACGCACAGCGCCATGCTGGAGGTGTAGCAAGAGCCGGGGTTGCAGTCCGAGGCGATCGCCACCGTCACGCCGGCGGCCAGCAGCCGCCGCGCGTCCGGGTACGGCTGCCGGGTGGAGAACTCCACCCCCGGCAGCAAGGTGGCTACGGTCCCGCCGGATGAGGCGAGCGCGTCCACGTCGGCATTGGTCAGGAACGTGCAGTGATCGGCCGATGCCGCCTCTGCCTCGACCGCGACCTGTACGCCAGGACCTGGCCCGAGCTGGTTCGCGTGAACGCGCGCCTGGAGTCCCACGCCCTCCCCGGCCCGCAGCACCGCCCGTGCCTCGTCAGCCCCGAACGCGCCCTGCTCGCAAAACACGTCCACCCACCTGGCGTGCGGCGCGCACGCGGCCAGCATGTCGCCGCACACGAGGTCGACGTAACCGGCCGCGTCGTGCTCGAACTCCGGCGGAATGACGTGCGCCCCGAGGTAGGTCACCTCCGGCGTGAGCTCGGCGGCCAGCGCGAGAGCCCTCGCCTCGTCTGGCACGGTGAGCCCGTACCCCGACTTGCACTCGAAGGTGGTCGTTCCCTGCGCCAGCATCTCCGCCGCAAGGCGGGCCAGGTTCGCGCGCAGCTGCGCGTCGGTCGCCGCTCTGGTCGCCGCCACCGTGCTGCGGATCCCGCCCGCGGTGTAGGGCAGCCCCGCCATCCTGGCTGCGAATTCCTCGCCCCGCTCCCCGGCGAACACTAGATGCGCATGCGAGTCGATGAACCCGGGCAGGACGGCCCGGCCGCCCGCGTCGACGAGCTCGTCGGCCGTCGGCGCCAGCGAAGCCGGCCCCGTCCAGGCCACCAGCCCCTCGTCCAGCACGACCGCCGCGTCGGGGATGACATCGAACGGCCCAGGCGAGGCGACGCTGACCGCATCCCGCGGCGCGTTGGTGACAAGCTCACCGATGTTGGTGATCAGCACGCTCACCTGCGCATCGTGCCACAGCGCCCGGTAGCTCGGGCGGGCAGCTGGCCTGGCCCGGCCTGCAATTGCGGGTGATTCCGCCTGGCCAGCGCGCTGCCTGCGGCCGCGCTGGCGTACTTGGCGTTGGCTGAATGGCAGCTGAGAACTGGTTCAAGCACACGGAACGACATCGCCGGGAGACCGTATTCCAGCGCTAAAAGCGACGGAAGCGATCGCTCCGCCAGGTAACCTTCCCTGCGACAACCTTGGCCGGCCGCGGCAGCTAAGCACGGCGCCGGCCGGGCGACCGCAGACGTCATCGGCAGGGACGGAGGGCAGATGCCGCACGGGGCAAGCCGCCGTGACCCCGGTGACTTCGAACCACGCCGCGACCGGCGCGGCGCGGTGGCGGGCAGCCGCTCCGGCAGCCGGTCAGCTCCGCGCGGTGGATCCGCCGGCCGGTCAGCCCCCGGCCGCTCAGCCCCGGGCGCCAGGTCCGGCCCGCGGGCGCGCGATCGCTGGCGGCGGCAGCGGTGGCAGGCCAAGGTCGGCTACATCCTGGCCTCATTGGTCGCGGTCCTCGCGGTCGTCGCTGGGCTCGGCGCCTTCGCCGTGTACCGCCAGCTGGAGGGCAACATCACCAAGGTGCACGTCGGGGACCTCAGTGGCCGCGCCACCTACGGAGCTCAGAACATCCTGGTGCTCGGCTCGCAGCTCCGGCTCGGCCAGCGTGGCTATTTTGGCTACGACCCCACCCCTGGCGTGAGCAACTCAGACAACCTCCTGGTCATCCACCTGGATCCGACGCACACTCACGCGATAGTGCTCTCGATCCCGCGGGACACGTTCGTCTACCAGCCGGCCTGCAAGGAGCGGCCGTACGTCGGCACGGGCACCTGGCCAGCCCAGCAGTACCCGCCAGGCGCGATCATCGACGGTGCGCTGAACATCGGCGGCCCTACCTGCGCGGTGCAGACCGTCGAGGCCCTGACGGGCATCAAGCTTGACCACTTCGTGGAGTTCAACTTCAACTCCTTCCGCACCATGGTGGGCCAGCTCGGGGGGGTCGAGGTGTGTGTTCCACCGGGTCCCGGCTACCACGACACGGCCACGAACCTGAATCTCAGCCCCGGCAAGCACCTGCTCGACTACACCCAGGCGCTGCAATACGTGCGGGACCGGCACGGTGTCGGCAGCGGTGCTGATGCCGGCGGCGACCTGCCCAGGATCGAGCTCCAGCAAGCGTTCATCTCCTCGGTAGTGCAGAAAGTCAACTCCACCGGGCTGCTCTCCGACATCCCCAGCCTGCTGAGAATCGCCAACACGGCCACCAGGGCCCTGACTGTCGATGACGGCCTTGGGTCGACGACGTCGCTCCTGCGGCTGGCCCAATCCCTGGCGCACCTGAGGCCGAGGAACGTGACGCTCATCACGATGCCCTCGACGGTGGACACCTTCGACTACCCGACTTACGACGAGCACCTCATGACGGTGCAGCCCCAGGACGACGTGCTGTTCCAGCTGATCAGGACCGGGCAGGCGTGGCCCGGCGGGCTCCCGACCCAGCCCAATGCCAGCGTTCAGGTGCACGTCATCAACGCCACCGGGCAGACTGGCCTCGCCACCAAGACCGCGGCCAGACTGCGCCGGCTTGGCTTCGATGTCGTCAGCGTCGGGGACGCCTCGTACGCGTCAACGACCACGGTCGACTACGCAGGCATAGCCCAGTCCGACAGCGCCTACACGCTCATGACGGCGCTGCACACCTTGCCGACCGGCCAGAACACTCTGGCCGCGGCCGGCTCGCAGATCGGCACCGCCGGACCGGTGACGCTGACCCTGGGCGCCAACTTTGCCGGGGTGAATCCGCCGCCCACGCCCACTCCGGCCAAGAGCGGGAAGCCAGGCGGCGTCTCAGCTACCGCCGGCCAGACCAACCCGGCCAGCGTTCAGACACGCAACGCGGCCGCGAGCATCTGCTCGGGCCTGCCGCCAGCCAACCCCGGCGGGTAACGACCGCGATTCCCGCGGCCAGTCGCACAGTGCGGTGCTGGCGGCCATCGCGGTGCTGGCGGCCATCGCGGTGCTGGCGGCTGTCCCTGTGCTGGCAGCTAGTGCAGCACGGCCGCGATGGCTGCCGACAGCCGACCGGGCACGTCCGGCACCAGCGCGTGGCGGCCGCCGGTCACGACCTGCCGCCCGCCGACGACGAGGCTCGCCACGTCGGCTGTGGTCGCGGCGAAAATGACCGACTCCAGCGCGGTGGCCTCGGTCCCGCCAGCAGTGCGGGGCGTGTCGAGTGCCACAGTGACGAAGTCGGCGAGCGCGCCTGCCGCGAGCTCGCCTGCGTCAGCCCAGCCTAGGCAGGCATGTCCGGCTGCGGTAGCCGCGGTGGCCAGCTCGACCGCGGTGAAGTGACCGCGCTCCTGGCTCGCGAGCCGCTCGCCTAGCTCGACCCGGCGGGCCTCCTCCAGCAGGTCAATGACTGCGTGGCTATCGCTGCCAAGGGTGAGCATGCTGCCCGCGTCGGCCAGCTGCCTGGCCGGGCCGATGCCGTCAGCTAGGTCGGCTTCCGTCGTGGGACAGAAGCAGACGTGGCACCGGCCGTCGCCAAGCAGGCCGACATCACCGCCGGTCAGGTGTGTCGCGTGCACAGCGGTGCTGCGCGGCCCGAGGGCCCCGGCCTGCGAAAGCACCTCGGCCGGAGTGGCCCGGTAGGCCGCCAGGCAGGCACGGTTCTCCGCGACTTGCTCGGACAGATGCGCGTGCAGCGGCACTCCGTAACGGTGCGACCACGCGACGACGCCATGCATCTGGGCCAGCGGGACGGCGCGGACCGAGTGGATCGCGGCTCCGGCCCGAGCCGCCGGACCTAGTCCCCCGCCAGCCGCCGGGCCGAACCCGTCGACCCTCGCCGCCCACGCATCGCAGTCACCGTCGCCAAACCGCAGCTGCGGTCCTTCCAGCGGCCGGTACCTGCCGTCAGCCGACAAGCCGCCAGTCAGATAGCACGTATCCAGGAGCGTGATGCGGATCCCGGCCCGGCTGGCTGCCTCGATCAGCACCCGGCCCAGCTCGTTGGGATCCGCGTACCGTGTCCCGCCCCGGCCATGATGCAGGTAGTGGAACTCGCCGACGCAGCTGATGCCCGCGAGCGCCATCTCGGCATAGACGGCCGTCGCCAGAGCTAGGTAACTGTCAGGATCGAGCCGGTCCGCGACCTCGTACATCCGCTCACGCCACGTCCAGAAGGTGCCGCGGGATGCCTGGGTGATGCCGCGCAGCGCCCGGTGGAACGCGTGCGAGTGCGCGTTGGCGAGACCGGGCATCGTGAGGCCGCGCAGGCGCACCGCCGTGGCCGGCGGCTGCGCGATGTCGGGCGTCACTCGCACCAGCCGATCGCCGTCCGCCTCGATGAGCACGTCAGTGCGCAGGCCGAGGGCCGGCGACCAGGCTAGGTCAGCGAGCCAGGTTCCAGCGTTCGCCGGGCTGGCCGCTGCGGCCTGGTCGACGAGCCCTGTCACCGGCGGGTCACCGCGCCGCCAGGTCGGCGAGCACCGCCGCCAGCGCCGCGACTCCGGCCTCGCAGTCCGCCATCTCGGCGTGCTCCGCCGGCGAGTGCGAGACGCCGGTCGGGTTGCGGACGAAGAGCATGGCGGTCGGGATCCGCGCGGCGAGGACACCGGCGTCGTGCCCTGCCCCGGTGGGCAGCACCGGCGCCGAGAAGCCAGCCGCTGCCAGCACGCCCACGAGTCGCTCACGCAACCCAGCGTCGAAGCTGACCAGCGGGGTCACCGACTCTCGCCGCCTGCTGGCAATCACGCCGTGCTCGCTCGCCGCAGCCTGCGCCGCCGCCCATACATCGGTAACGAGCTGCTCCAGCACCACCTCACTCGGCGCCCTGGCGTCAAGCCAGGCGCGCACCGACGAGCTGATCGCGTTCGCCGCGCCCGGCTCGGCCGTGACCTTGCCGAAGGTAGCGAGCGCTCCGCACCGCGCGGCGGCAACGCGAGCGGCGAGCACCGTCGCGGCAAACGGAAGCATGGGGTCCCGCCGGTCGGCCAGCCTGGTCGTCCCGGCGTGATCAGCCCGGCCGGTGAAGTCGAGCCGCCAGCGGCCGTGCGGCCAGATCCCTTCGGCGACACCGATAGGCGCGCCCAGGCCGGCCAGGGCGCTGCCCTGCTCGATGTGCAGCTCGACATATGCGCCAATCCCGGCCAGCAGTTCGTCGTCTGCGCCGAGCGCATCCGGGTCGCGCCCGGCCCCGCGCATGGCCTCGACCAGGCTGATCCCGTCCTGATCGCGCAGCTCCCTGGCGACCGCCGGGCTGACGGCACCGGTCAGCAGTCGGCTGCCCAGGCATGCGACGCCGAATCGGGCGCCCTCCTCCTCGGTGAAGGCTGCCACCCCGATCGGCCTGGCTGGGTGGAATCCCGCTCCGCGCAGCTGCCCGAGGGCGGCGAAGGCGGACACGACACCGAGCGGCCCGTCGAACGCACCACCATCCGGCACGGAATCCAGATGGCTGCCGGTGACGACGGCTGAGCCGGCGCCACCGCCCGGCCGTCCCCACCATGCCCACAGGTTGCCGTTGCGGTCGCAGTCGGTCCGCAGGCCAAGCGCGTTGGCGGTCCGCGCGAACCAGGCACGGCACGCCTCGTCGGCGGCGGTCCAGGAGTACCGCCGGTAGCCGCCGGTCAGCTCGACGCGACCGATCCCCGCCAGCTCCGCCCACAGCTCAGCGAACGTCATCTGCATCCTCCCGAGTGCTTGGCCGGGTGCGCCTGCGCTGCTGGTCCGGACACGGCTTCGGCGCGCTACTTCGGCATCGGGATGCGGACATCGCGCTCCGCGGCGATCTCATGCGCCCGGTCGTAGCCAGCGTCGGCGTGCCTGATCACGCCCATGCCAGGATCGTTGGTCAGCACCCGCTCGAGTTTCTGGCCAGCGAGCACCGTGCCGTCGGCGACGCATACCTGGCCGGCGTGGATGGAACGGCCGATGCCGACTCCGCCGCCATGGTGGATGCTGACCCAGGACGCACCGGAGGAGGTGCTCACCAGCGCATTCAGCAGCGGCCAGTCGGCGATCGCGTCACTGCCGTCGGCCATCGCTTCGGTCTCCCGGTACGGCGACGCCACCGAGCCGCAGTCGAGGTGATCGCGGCCGATGACGATCGGCGCCTGGACCTGGCCCCGCGCCACCATCTCATTGAACCGCAGGCCGGCGAGGTGCCGCTCGCCATAGCCAAGCCAGCAGATCCGGGCCGGCAAGCCCTGGAAATGCACCTTCTCCCGGGCCATGGTGATCCAGCGGGCGAGCGCCTCGTTCTGCGGGAACTCCTCGAGCATCGCCGCGTCGGTAGCGGCGATGTCGGCCGGATCGCCCGACAGGGCGGCCCAGCGGAACGGGCCCTTGCCCTCGCAGAACAGGGGCCGGATGTAGGCGGGCACGAAGCCGGGAAAGTCGAACGCGCGCTCGTACCCGGCCAGTTCCGCTTCGCCGCGAATGGAGTTGCCGTAGTCGAATACTTCAGCGCCCGCGTCCTGGAAGCCGACCATGGCCCGCACATGCTCAGCCATCGACTCGCGCGCCCGCACGGTGAACCCCACCGGGTCTTCTGCTCGCAGCGCGGCCATGTCCTCGAAGGCGACGCCCTTGGGCAGGTAGCTGAGCGGGTCGTGGGCCGAGGTCTGGTCGGTCACCACGTTGATCGGCGCGCCCATGCGCAGGAGCTGCGGCACGAGCTCCGCGGCGTTGCCGAGCAGGCCGATGGACAGCGGCTGGCCGGCCCCGGCCGCCTCGACCGCGCGCCGGACGGCGTCGTCGACGCCGTCAGCCTCGACATCGAGGTAGCCGTGCGCGATGCGGCGGCTGATCCGTGACGGGTCGCAGTCGATGCACAGCGCCACGCCGCCGTTCATGGTCACTGCGAGCGGCTGGGCACCGCCCATGCCACCGAGCCCGGCGGTCAGGGTGATCGTCCCGGTCAGCGAGCCGCCGAAGCGCTTGGCGGCCACCGCGGCGAACGTCTCGTAGGTGCCCTGCAGGATGCCCTGGGTGCCGATGTAGATCCACGACCCGGCGGTCATCTGGCCGAACATGGTCAGCCCGGCAGCCTCCAGGCGGCGGAACTCCTCCCAGGTCGCCCACTGCGGCACCAGGTTGGAGTTCGCGATCAGCACGCGCGGCGCCCACTCGTGCGTGCGGAAGATGCCGACCGGCTTGCCGGACTGGACCAGCAGCGTCTCGTCCGCCTCCAGGTCGCGCAACGACGACACGATGCCGTCGAACGCGGCCCAGCTGCGAGCGGCTCGGCCCGAGCCGCCGTACACGATGAGCTGATCAGGGTGCTCGGCCACCTCGGGATCCAGGTTGTTCATCAGCATCCGCATGGCGGCCTCCTGCGGCCAGCCCTTGCAGCTCAGCGAAGTGCCGCGGGGCGCGCGCACCGGCCGGGCCCTGGCTACCTCCGGCAGATCGGTCATCTCCAGCTCCTCGATAGGCAGGCCATCATCATCTACCGCCGCGCACGTCGCGCGCACGGCCGGGCAGGCCCTCGGCGGCTCCTAGAGCCAAGCCCCCAATAGCGACCCTGCCCGGTCCGCGGGATCGCGGACCGGGCAGGGTGATCTGGACGACGTTGTGGCCAGGCCGGCCTAATACGGCAGGCCGTTGGCCTTCAGCCAGCCCGTCGCGACGGCCTGGTAGCTGTCGTGATTGACGATGACCGCCGTGTCGATCTGGAGCAGCGCAGCGGTGGTGAGCTTGGCCGAGATCGCGTTCAGCGTGTCGGTGATCGTCGAGGTCATGGCAGGCTTGTAGACCAGCGGCGTCACGTTCTGCGCCGCGAAGTTGAACTTCGGGTCAGTCAGTGACACCAGGTGATCGCTGATGATCTGCGGCGTCGTAGTGAACACGTCCGCGGCCTGTACCTTGCCCGAGGTGAGCGCCGCTAGCGTGATCGGGCCCGACTCGTCCAGCGGGTCGAAGCTCTTGAACACCAGGCCGTAGTTCTTCTGCAGCCCTTTGATTCCGTCGGACCTGGTCGGAAACTCCGGCGGACCGCCGAAGACCATCGTGCCCGCGATCGACTTCAGGTCGGCGATCGACGTCAGGTTGTGCGCCTTCGCGAACGCCTGGGTGACGGTCACCGAGTCGCTGTCTTGCGCCGGCGCGGAGTTCAAGATCTCCATGGTCGACGGCAGCCCGGCCGTCAGCGCCGCATTCACCTGTGCGGTCGTGGAGGCGGTGCTTGACGGGCTGACGGAGACCGTCAGCAGGGTGCCGTTGTACTCGGGGATGATCGAGACGGCACCCTTCTTGATCTCCGGGTAGTAGACCTCGCGCGACCCGATGTTGAACTTGTCGGTGACCTTGACACCCTTGGCCGCCAGGGCGGTCGAGTAGATCTGCGCGAGCAGCTCGTTCTCCGGGAAGTTCGCCGACCCGATGACGACGGTCCCCTTGGCCGAGCTTGCGCCGAGCGGATTACTCGACTTTGACGGGCTCGAACTGCCGCAGGCGGCCAGCGCGAGCGACGCTGTCATGGCGAGGCCGAGGGCAGCGCCCCGCTTCAGCGTCGAACTGCTTGCGAACATGATATTTCCTTCCAGTCCTGTAGGAAAGATACCTTATCGTGAGGCCCGGACCTGCTCGCGCAGGCCCGCGGGAACGACAAGCCGGCGCAGGCCAACGAAAATGACCTGGACGGCAAGCGCGAGCACGACGATCACCGCGGCGCCTCCGGCGACCTCGCCGTAGTTGTTAGCCGCCAGCCCGTCGATGATGTAGCGGCCGAGACCGCCAAGGCCTATCTCGGCCGCGATCGTCGCAGTGGCCACGACGAAAATGGCGGCGGTCCGCAGGCCGAGCATGATGAGCGGGATTGCCACCGGCACTTCGACTCGCCAGAGCACCTGCCATTGGGTCATCCCCATACCGCGGGCCGCGTCCTTCAGGTCGGGATCTACGCCTGCTATGCCCTCATACGTGTTGACGAGAATGGCCGGGATCGCCAGCACGACAAGTGGTATGAGCCAGGTCAGCGGCGAGAACCCCAGTAGCACGACCATCAGGATCAGCAACCCGAGCGTCGGGATTGCCCGCCAGACATTGGCGGTGTTGATGGCCGCGAAGCCGCCGCGGTTGAAATGACCGATCAGCATTCCGACCGGCAGGGCTATGGCCGCGGCGATCAGCAAGGACAAGACCGTGTACTGCAAGTGCTGCAGCACCCGGATCGGGATGCCATCTGGCCCGCTCCATTGCTGGGGAGATTTCAGCCAGTCGACGGCGAAGGTCAGGAAGCCCATGTCAGCGGACCCCGACGGGCGGCGGCACGGGCATGATGAACGGCTTAGCCTGGGCCCGCCCGCGTGTCCACGGCGTGAGCACTACCCGCACGCTGACCAAGATCAGGTCGCAGATCAGCGCGAGCGCGATGGTCAGGGCGATGCCGACGTAGATCTCGGTCGGGAAGGAGCGCTGGAGTCCGTCAATGAAGAAGTACCCGAGGCTACTGACTCCGATCAGCTGCCCGACACTGGCCAGGCTGATACTCGAGACGACAGCGACCCGCATCCCCGCGATGATGACCGGGACGGCGAGTGGCAGCTCGACCTGGACCAGTCGGCGGAGCTGGGTGAAGCCCATCGCGGTCGCGGCCTGCCGGACCGACTCGTCAACCCCGCGCAGGCCGTCCACAACCGCCGGGATCAGGATGCACAGGGAAAACAGCGAGAGCGGAATGATCACGGTCAGGTTGCCCAGACCGGTGTAGTCGATCAGCACCACGAACAGCGCCAGCGACGGCAGCGCGTAGATGGCGCTGGTCAGCGACAGGACCGGCGCGTAGAGCCAGCGCCGCGCGACGCAGGCGATCCCAGCCGGCACCGCGATGATCAGGCCGATCAGCGGCGGCACGAGCCCGAGCAGCGCGTTGTCGAGCGTGTACTGCCAGATCAGCGTCCAGTTCTGCGGTATCCACGACCAGACCATGTCAGGCTGCCCCCGGTGCCTGGCCCTGCGCGGGCGCGCCGCCGCGATCAGCGGCTTCCTCGGCAGTCCTGATGGCATCCCGCAGGCGCTCGTAGCTGGCGGTGCCGAGCACCCGCCCAGCCGCGTCGACGGCGACGGCGCGCTCGGTCCGGGACAAGATGGTCGCGTCGAGCGCCGCGCGCAATGAGTCTGTGTCGGGCCGGAAGGTATGGCCAACCTCCGCCAGCGGCACGTCGGCCAGCGTCGACAGCGGCGGCATGCCTTCGAGGTCGGCCACCGACGCCCAGCCGAGCGGCGCGCCCTGCTCGCCGGTCACCAGCAGCCACGGCTCGCCTTCCTGCTTGGCCGTCGCGATGCCGTCGCTCACCTGCGCGGCTGCTGGCAGGATCGCCCGATCGGCAAGGCCGAGGCCAGCCGCCGGGAAGAACGACAGCCGCCTGATCCCGCGATCGAACCCGACGAAGTCCCGGACATAGTCGTCGGCCGGCGCGCCGAGCAGCCGCTCAGGCGGAGCCACCTGCGCCAGGTGGCCGCCGGGGCGGAACACCGCGACCAGATCTCCGACCTTGATCGCTTCCTCCACATCGTGGGTCACGAGCACAACGGTCTTGTGCAGCTCCGCCTGGAGCCGGATGAGCTCATCTTGCAGCGAGGCTCTGACAATCGGGTCAACCGCGCTGAACGGCTCGTCCATCAGCAGTACCGGCGGATCGGCAGCCAGGGCCCTGGCGACCCCGACGCGCTGCTGCTGGCCGCCAGATAGCTGATGCGGGTACCGCTTCGCCATTGTGGCCGCGTCCAGGCCGACCAACTGCATCAGGTCACGAGCCCGTTCCCTGGCCTTGCGTTTGTCGGTGCCGGTCAGCATCGGCACGGTCGCGATGTTGTCCTCGATCGTGCGGTGCGGGAACAGCCCCGTCTGCTGAATCACATAGCCGATGCCGCGGCGCAGTACGGACGGGTTGGCGTCCTGCACGTCCCTGCCGTCCAGCAGGATCCGGCCCGACGTCGGCTCCACGAGCCGGTTGATCATCCGCAGGGACGTGGTCTTACCGCAGCCGCTGGGTCCGACCAGTACCGCGATCTTCCCGCCGGGGATCTCCAGATCGAGCGAGTCAACCGCGACGGTGCCGTCTGGATAGCGCTTGGTCACGCCCTCAAAGGTGATCACTGCGCTTGGCCTCCGTCATGGGGAACGCGCGCGGACTCGCACCTTCGGACGGTGCGCAGGCGCAGGACGCCGGCCGCACCGGCGCGACCGGGCCTGAGGCGGCAAATCGCCTCAGTTAGCGTCAGCGTAGCCCGAAGCGACGTCGCACAGGGGCTTCGACACAAGGCCGTTACCTATCAATTAGATAGGTAACGGTCGGCCCGCAGCTGGCCCGCGTGCCCAGGTTGTCAGGCTTAGCAGCGATAATGGGCAGTGCGCTAGTCAGCCTCCGCACCAACCCATCAATCGACCAAAGCAAGGCGACCCCGGATGGCAGCCAGCAAGCCCAGAGCCCAGGCGCAAGCACAGCCACAGGCGCCAGGCGCCAGCGCCAGCGGCGACCAGCCCCGGTCAGGCGGACATGCACCAGCACCGGGACGTGTCGGGTGGCTGGCTGCGGCCTGCGGTGTTCGGCGCCATGGACGGACTGGTCACCAACGTCTCGCTGATCGCCGGGGTCGGCGGCGGCGGCCTGGAGCGAAACACCATCGTGCTGACCGGGCTCGCCGGGCTCGCGGCTGGCGCCTTCTCCATGGCCGCGGGCGAGTTCGTCTCGGTCTCGTCGCAGAACGAGCTGGTCGCCGCCGAGGTCGATAAGGAGCGGTTCGAGCTCGAGCACAACCCGCACGGCGAGCAGGTCGAGCTCGCGGCGCTGTACAAGATGCGCGGCGTCGATCCGGATCTGGCCGACGAGGTCGCACGGCAGCTGTCGCGACACCCGGAAGAGGCACTGCGCATTCACGTCCGCGAGGAACTCGGCGTGGACTACCAGGAGCTGCCATCGCCGGTGACTGCCGCGGGCGCGTCGCTGGCCACGTTCGCGATCGGCGCGCTGATCCCGCTGCTGCCGTACTTGCTCGGCTTCTCCTCGCTGGCCGCAGCCGTCATCCTGGCGGCCGTCGCTGCCTTCATCGGCGGCGGCGTGGTCGCCAAGATCACCGCCCGGCCCTTCTGGCGCGGTGCGCTCCGGCAGCTGGCCCTCGCCGCGGTCGCGGCCGCCCTCACCTACGGGATCGGCAGCCTGGCGGGCGGCCGGCTCTAGCGGCCACCAGCACCGGCGCTCGCGACTACCAGGACTCGGTCGCGTACTCCTCGCCCGCGTTGCCGTCTGCCAGCAACTCCATATCGGCGTCGACCATCATGGCCACGAGTTCCTCGAACCCGATCTTGGGCTCCCAGCCGAGCTCGTCCCGAGCCCTCGACGCGTCCGCGCACAGCCGGTCCACTTCGGCGGGCCGGATGAACGCCGCGTCCGTCACGACGTGGTCATGCCAGTCCAGGCCGGCCGCCCGGAACGCGTGGTCCACCAGCGTCTCGACCGAGTGCGTGACGCCAGTGCCGATGACGTAATCGGCCGGCGCGTCCTGAGCCAGCATCAGCTGCATGGCCCGCACGTAATCGCCGGCGAAGCCCCAGTCCCGGCTGGCGGTCAGGTTGCCCAGGCGCAGCTGCCGCTCGTAGCCGAGCTTGATCTTGGCGACGCCGAGCGAGACCTTCCTGGTGACGAACTCGGCCCCGCGCCGTGGCGACTCGTGGTTGAACATGATCCCCGACACCGCGTACATCCCGTAGGACTCACGGTAGTTCTGCGTCAGGAAGTGGCCGTACACCTTCGCCACGCCATACGGGCTGCGCGGGTGGAACGACGTCTGCTCGTTCTGCGGAGACTGCGTCACCTGCCCGAACATCTCCGATGTCGACGCCTGGTAGAACCGGATCTGGCTGCCGCCGGGGCTGCGCGACGCGCTGATCCCGCTGCAGACCCGGATGGCCTCCAGCACCCGCAGGACGCCAAGGCCGGTAACCTCACCGGTCAGCTCGGCTTGCTGCCAGGACATCGGCACGTACGAGATGGCCGCGAGGTTGTAGACCTCATCTGGCTGCACGCGCTCGACGGCGGCGATGAGGCTGCCCTGGTCCAGCAGGTCGCCGCGGATAAGCCGGACGTCCCCGAGGCGCTGGCGTAGATGGCGCACTCTCGGGTTGGCCTGGCCGCGGACCATTCCCCAGACCTCATATCCCATATCGACCAGGTGCTCAGCCAGGTAAGAACCGTCCTGCCCGGTGATACCGGTGATCAGCGCACGTCGTGTCAGGGGAGCCTCCGTGTAAAGCCTTCGTCGCGGCAGCTTACAGACACAGCCCTGCCGCAGGACAGGCCGACTGCTGACGAGTCAGGCCGGCGGCTTACGAGTGGGGTGTAACCGCATTCAAGTTAACCGCTTGGTATGGTTCGCTCCCGAGGGGGGTCACGCGGGTCGCCCGTCGTGGGGAGCCAGTGGCGAACGAGGAGGCGCGAACCTGCGTGAGCACCGCACCAGCGTCCGACGCGGGCGAGCCGCTCCGTGTCTGCCTGCTCTCCTACCGCAGCAAGCCGCATTGCGGCGGCCAGGGCATCTACCTGCGCCATGTGTCCCGCGAACTTGCCGCGCTTGGTCACCACGTCGAGGTCTACTCGGGCCAGCCCTACCCGGAGCTCGAGCCTGGGCCCTCGCTGATCGAGCTGCCGAGCCTGGATCTGTATCGGGACGACGACCCGTTCCGCACCCCGCATCTGCGCGAGTACCGGGACTGGATCGACGTGCTCGAGGTGGCGGGCATGTGGACCGCTTACTTCCCCGAGCCGCTGACCTTTAGCCTGCGGGCCTTGCGCGCGCTGCGGCCGCGCGTGCACGACTTCGACGTGGTGCACGACAACCAGGTGCTTGCCTACGGGAACCTCGCGATCGCCAGGCTCGGGCTGCCGGTTGTCACGAGCATTCATCACCCGATCAGCGTGGACCGGCGGATCGAGCTGGCAGCCGCGCGCGGGCTGCGCAAGATCCCCAAGTGGCGCTGGTACTCCTTCGTGGGCATGCAGGGCCGGGTGGCCAGGCGGATCGGCCCGGTCCTGACGGGCTCGGAATCCTCGAAGGCCGACATCCTGCGCGACTTCAAGGTCCCGGCGGACAACATCAAGGTGATCCCGCTCGGCGTGGACACCCGGCTGTTTCACCCGCGGCCTACCCCCCGGATCCCCGGCCGGATCGTCGCTGTCGCCAGCGCGGACTCCCCCGTCAAGGGCGTCGCGACCCTGCTGCGGGCCTTCGCCAAGCTCAGCACCGAGCGGACCGTCTCGCTCACGCTCGTCAGCAAGCTTGTCCCCGACGGCCCGACGCAGCGGCTGCTCGGCGAGCTGTCCCTGACCGACAAGGTGCAGTTCGTGAGCGGCATCACCGACACCGAGCTGGCCGAGCTCGTGGCGAGCGCCGAGATCGCCGTCGTGCCGTCCCTGTACGAGGGTTTCTCCCTGCCCGCCGTGGAGCACATGGCCTCCGGCACGCCGCTGGTCGCGAGCCGGACCGGCGCGCTGCCCGAGGTCACTGGCGACGCCGCGATGCTGGTGACGCCGGGCGACGCCGAGGAGCTCTGCGCCGCGCTGCGCGCGCTGCACGACTCGCCGGCTGAGCGTGCGCGTCTCTCGCAGGCGGCGCTGGCCAGGGTGGCCGAGCGGTTCACATGGCAGGCGGTCGCCAGGGCGACGGTGGCGCAGTACCGCCAGGCGATCGCGGCGTCGGGCCGCCCGGCACCAGCGCAGGTGCCGGCGCAGGTGATCACGCCATGCTGACCGTGGAGTTCAGCCGACTGTCAATTCATCCGGGAACGAGGCTGCTCGACCTCGGGTGCGGCGCCGGCAGGCACGCGTTCGAGGCCGCCCGCAGAGGCGCCAAGGTCGTCGCGCTCGACACCGACCGCGGCGAGCTGGAGCAGGTCGCGGCCATCGCCACGGCGATGGCCGAGGCCGGCGAGATCGGTGACCCGGCATCGATCACGGCCTCGCTCGGCGACGCAACCCGGATGCCGTTCGGTGACGATTCGTTCGACATCGTGATCGCCGCCGAGGTCATGGAGCACATCCCGGCCGACCAGGCCGCAATGAACGAAGTCGCCAGGGTGCTACGGCCGGGCGGAATCGCCGCGATCACCGTGCCGGCCTGGCTGCCCGAGCGCATCTGCTGGCTGCTGTCCGACGACTATCACAACGTGCCTGGCGGGCACATCCGCATCTTCACCCGGCACGAGCTAGAGACCAAGCTCGGCCGGGCTGGCCTCGACGTCGGCGGCCATCACCACGCCCACGCGCTGCACTCGCCGTACTGGTGGCTGAAGTGCGCGGTCGGCGTGCACGACGACGACCACCCGCTGGCCAGTGCGTATCACAAGCTGCTGGTCTGGGACATCATGCGCAAGCCAGCGGCCACGAAGCTGGCCGACCGCGCACTAAACCCGATGATCGGCAAGAGCCTGGTCGTGTACGCGACCAAGCCGGCCACGGCTGCCGCCAGTCCGCGTCCGGCTGCCGCGGAGAAGGTGCATGCGGCAGCCTGACCGCCTCCGCGCGGATAGCCGGGTACCGGCCCTGCCGGGGATCCTGACCGCGGACCAGCTGATCGAGACCGGGCACGCGATCGCGGCCGGGCAGCAGGCCGACGGCTCGATCGGCTGGCCGGACGGGCATGTCGATGCCTGGAACCACGTCGAATGCGCGATGGCGCTGAGCGTCTGCGGGCTGACCGAGCAGGCGCGGCGAGCCTATGGCTGGCTCGCGGCCGCGCAGCAGCCGGACGGCTCGTGGCCGCTGCAGGCCAGCAGCGGCCGGATCGAGGAGTGGACCACCGAGGCGAATCACGCCGCCTACTGCGCTGTCGGGATCTGGCACGAGTTGCTGGTCACCGGCGACGAGGACTTCGCCGCGCAGCAATGGCCAGTGGTCAAGGCTGCGATCGAGTTCGCCGTCGGGCTGCAGATCCCGCGCGGCGAGATCATCTGGCGCCGGCACGAGGACGGCACGCCCGACACCTACGCGCTGCTCACCGGCAGCTCGAGCATGTACCAGAGCCTGCGCTGCGCGATCGCGCTCGCCGATTACGTCGCCGAGCCGCAGCCGCACTGGGAACTGGCCGCGGTCCAGCTCGGGCACGCCGTTGCCTGCCATCCGGAGGCGTTCGCGGACAAGAGCAGGTTCTCGATGGACTGGTACTACCCCGTGCTCGGCGGTGCCGTCCGCGGGCCTGCCGCCGAGCGCATGCTCGCCCGCGGCTGGGACACCTTCGTGGTGCCCGGGCTCGGGGTGCGGTGCGTCAGCGACGAGCCCTGGGTGACCGCGGCCGAGACCTGCGAGCTCGCCATGGCGCTCGACGCCATCGGGCAGCCGGATCAGGCGCTGGAGTTCGTCGAGCAGATCCAGTTCCTGCGCGCCGAGGACGGCAGCTACTGGACCGGGTGGCAGTTCGAGAACTCCAGGCACTACCCGCACGAACACAGCAGCTATACCGCGGCTGCGGTCGTGCTGGCCGCGGACGTGCTGGCTGAGGCTGGGGCCCGCACTCGGGCGGCCGACATCTTCAGGGACGTAGCAGCCGGGCCCGCTGTCTGGCGGCCGACGGATGCGGCGGCCTGCGGCTGCCCGGCTGCGGATTAGCCGATGCCGTCACCGGTTCGCTCCAGGACGCGGAGCGACCCGGTGACACTGACCTCCGTGAAGGCGCCAGACGCGAGCGCGCGCAGGTACACCCGGTACGGCGCCTGCCCACCGTCGGCAGGGTCGGGGAAAATGTCGTGGAAGACAAGCGCGCCGCCGCGGCTCACCCAGGGCGCCCAGCCCTCGTAGTCCGTCACCACGTTGGCCTCACTGTGACCGCCGTCGATGAAGAGCATCCCGAGCGGCGTTCGCCACAGCCGGGACACCTCTGCCGACCTCCCGATCACCGCGATGACGTGATCTTCCAGGCCGGCGTCCTCGATCGTGGCCCGGAAGAACGGGAGGGTATCCATCCGGCCCGTCCGCGAATCCACGACCTCCGGGTCGTGGTACTCCCAGCCGGCCTGGTTCTCCTCTGAGCCGTGGTGGTGGTCCACCGTGATCACCAGCTGACCGGCCGCGGCCGCCGCCGCGGCCAGGTAGATGGTCGACTTACCGCAGTAGGTGCCGACCTCCCCGATCGGGCCCACGGCCGCGTAATGCGCCGCCGCCTGATACAGCGCCAGGCCCTCGTCCGATGGCATGAACCCACGGGCAGCTTCGGCAGCTAGCCTGAACTTGTCCTGGATTGGCATGCCGTACAGTCTGCGCTACGGCGGGATACGACAGGGAGTGAGCCTGCGATGAAGGTCGTACCTGACTACGACGCCTGCGAGGCCAACGCGGTCTGCGCAGGCCTCGTGCCACAGGTGTTCGAGGTCGACGACGACGACAACCTGAACATCCTGGTCGACGAGGTCCCGGCGAACCTGATCGAGGGCGTGCGGCACGCGGTCCGGTCCTGTCCCAAGGCGGCACTGCGGCTTGATGAGTAGTCTCACCGCGATCTGCAGACGGGGCTGGGAGTGAGGCGCTCGATCAGGCGAGCGCAAGGGCAGGACAGGTCGGGCCGTCCCAGGGCTCGGCGCGGACGGGCGCTAGCGGTGGCAGGCGCAGCCGTCGCCGTGGCCGCGGTGATCACCGGCGCCCTCGCCGCCGCAGGCGCACTCACCGGCGGGCCGGCCAGGCGCTCCGGTGACGACAGCGCGGCCCACGCAACCACGCGCAGCCCGATCCCGATCACGCCAGGCCGCCCCGGCAGGAACACGACGCCGGGACCCAAGAGCGGGCTGGTTCCGGCGCAGATCGCGACCGCCTATGACCTCGCGCCGCTACGGCGCGCTGGCATCACCGGCGCGGGCCAGACGATCGTGATCGTGGACTCGTTCGGCTCACCCACGATCGCCACCGACCTGGCGCACTTCGATGCCTATTTCAGGCTCCCGGCGCCGCCGTCGCTGCGGGTGATCCAGCCCACCGGGGCAGTGCCGCCGTTCCAGGCGAGCAACAGCAACCGAGTCGGCTGGGCGCAGGAGACGACGCTCGACGTCGAGTGGGCCCACGTCGTCGCCCCGGATGCCGGCATCGTGCTGGTCGAGACGCCGACCTCGGAGAACGAGGGGACAACCGGTTTCCCGCAGATCGTGGCCGCGGAAGAGTACGTCCTGCAGCACAAGCTGGGGCAGGTGATCAGCCAGAGCTTCGCCGCTACCGAGCAGACGTTCCCCTCCGAAACGTCGCTGCTGGCGCTGCGCGGCGCCAACCTGATGGCCGCGCGTGATCACGTCACTGTGCTGGCGGCGAGCGGTGACAGTGGCGCGACGAGCGACGAGTACAACATGAAGGACCTGTACACCAGCCGCGCGGTGTCCTGGCCGGCCACCGATCCGCTGGTCACAGCCGTCGGCGGCACCCAGCTTGACCTCCGGGCCAACGGCACCCACCGGTCCCCGGACGTCGCCTGGCCCGACAGCGGCGGCGGCAAGTCGCTCGTCTTCGGGCGTCCGACGTTTCAGAACGGCGTGCGGGCCGTGACCGGCAGCTCCCGTGGCGTGCCGGACATCTCGATGGACGCCTCGTGCGCGAGCTCGGTCCCGATCTACGGCAGTTTCTACGGCGGTTCCGGACGGTGGAACCCGATGTGCGGCACCAGCCTGGCCGCGCCCCTCTTCGCGGGCATCGTGGCCCTCGCCGACGACTACGCGGGGCACGGTAAGGCGCACGGCCTCGGCCTGATCAACCCGGCGATCTACACGATCGCCGCCAGGCACGAACGGGGCGTCGTCGCCATTCGCTCGGGCAGCAACACCCAGACGTTCGATCAGGGCGGCAAGCAGTACACCGTGCCGGGCTTCAGCGCACGCGGCGGTTACGACCTGGTGACTGGCGTCGGCACGATCGACGCGGCCTACTTCGTGCCCGAACTGGCCAGGCTGGCCGGCTAACCCGGTTAGCTAGCTGAGCGCTCCGGCGGCGACCGCGATGCCGACCGAGATGAGCACCACCCCAGCGAGCTGCTCGCCCCGCTCACCCGCCAGCTTGCCGATCCTCGCGCCCAGTTCCAGGCCGATGAGCGACAGCGCGACGCTGACGACCCCGATGACGATCGCGCTGGTGATGATCGAGGTGCCGTAAGTGCCGAGAGCAAAGCCGACGACCAGGTTGTCGAGGCTGAGGGCGAGGCCGCTGAGCAGCAGTCGGCCGGGCCGGATCGAAGCGTGCCCGCCTGGCTCGGAGCCGGTCTGGCGCCGCGGGCCGCGAATCGCGGTGACCAGCGCATAACTTCCGACCGCTATCAGCAGGCCGGCGCTGAGCCAGCGGGCCGCGTGCCCGAGCGGAACCGCGACCTGCTCCCCGACGAGAACTCCGACGATAGGCATGCCGGTCTCGAACGCGCCGAATACGAGCCCGACGCGAAGCCTGGTGCGGGCGTCCACGCCGGATACCCCGATGGCGATGGCGGCGGCTAGGTTGGACATCCCGACGGACGCCGCCACCAGGAGCAGGGCGAGCATGCCGCCACGGTAACCGGAATCGGGCCGGGAAGGCGAGACGGCGATCCGCCGGACCCCGCCCCCGCCCGCGGAGCCGACATCCGGGTGTTCCAGTTACGCTGCACCTCATGCGCGTGGCTCTTGGTCAGATCCCGATCAGCTCCGACCCCCAGGTGAACCTCGATCGAGTACGGAAGGCCGCGTCCGCAGCCGCTGCGCAGGGCGCCGACCTGGTGGTCTTCCCCGAAGGCACCCAGGTGCGCTTCTCTGCTGACCTCCGGGCCGCGGCCGAACCACTGGACGGCGAATTCTGTCGCGGGCTCGCCGCGGCGGCGAAGTCCGCCGGGCTGGCCGTTATCGCTGCTGTCTTCGAGCCGGGTCCGGACGGCCGGGTCTTCAACACCACCGTCGGATTCGACCGGGACGGCAGCCTGGTCGCGGTGTACCGGAAAATTCACCTGTTCGACGCGCTCGGCCATCGCGAGTCCGACAGTGTCGCGCCAGGCGACGAGGTTGTCATCGCTACCGTCGGCGGACTCCGCGTCGGCTTCATGACCTGCTACGACGTCAGGTTCCCTGAGCTGGCCAGGGCGCTGGCCGCGGGCGGCGCCGAACTGCTCGTCCTGCCTGCCGCGTGGGCGGCGGGCACGTTCAAGGAAGATCACTGGGTGACGCTCGTCCGGGCCCGGGCGATCGAGAACACGATCTGGCTGGCCGCCGCCGGGCAGGTTCCGGACCCGGCCGAGCGGGCCACGCACGCGCCTACGGGCATCGGCCGCAGCATGCTCGTCGATCCGATGGGAGTGGTCAGGCTGGATCTTGGTCCCGCCGAGGGCCTCGGCATCGGTGATGTCGACACCGAGCAGACCGCGAGCGTGCGCGCCGCGCTGCCGTGCCTGGCGAACCGGCGCCAGGACGTCCTGGCCCGTTAGCTGCTGCCGCTCGGCGGCCGCGGCCCGAGCTAGTCCGTCTCGCCGACGCCCAGTGCGCCAGCCTGCTCAAGCCCGCTGGCGACGGCGCGGTGACGGCGAACCGCCCAGACGGCCACCGCGATGACCACCGCGACGCCGATCGCGATGGCGAGGCCGGATCCAACTCTGCGCGCGACCACGGCGTAAGCAGATCCGGCTAGATATCCGAGTGCGCAGTAACCAGCACCCCAGATCAGGCCGCCGAGGACGTTATAGAAGGCGAAGGTTCGGTATCGCACCGAAGCGGCCCCCGCCGCCGCCGGCATGATCGCGCGAACGATAGCGAGGAAGCGGCCAAGCAGCACCGCGGTGCCGCCGCGGTTGCTGAGCACGGTCCTGGCCTTCTCGGCACCCCCGCGCACACGGCCCAGCGCCCTGCTCGCGAAGAGCCGGTCCCCTAGGCGCTTGCCGATCTCGTAGCCGACGAAGGGCCCGGCGATAGCCGCCACGACGACGATCACGATGAGGAGCGGCAGCGACAGGTGCCCGCGGCTAGCGAGCACGCCGCCGAGAATCGCGGCGATCTCGCCAGGGAGGAAGAAGCCGATGAAGACTGCGGTCTCCCCGAACACCAGCGCCGCGATCACCAGGTAGGCGACCCAGCCGCTGAGCTCAGTCACGTGGCTGGCCAGAGAGCTCACTGCCCGTCCTTCCCGGCCCGCCCGCCGGCGGCTAGTAGCGGCAGCCGGCCAGACTGCCTGGTCTTACCTGTGCTGGCCGTGATCTAGTAGGAAATCATGCGTCGCTGACCGAGCCACCGGGAAGGGGACGGGAGTGCAGGCTGGAGAGCCATTCCCGACCGGCCCAGTGACCGGCGGCGCAGTGACCGGCGGCCCAGCGATCCCGGGCTCGGCCAGCCAGCAAGCTGGCTATCCGGCCTATTACGGCGGAGTGAGCGGCATTCGCGGACCTGCGGAGATCACCGGGCGCTTCAGCCGGGATGGCTCATCGGGCTTCCCCGTCGAGCCGGGCCGCTACCAACTCTATGCGTCGCTGGCGTGCCCTTGGTCGCAGCGAGCGCTGATCGTCCGCCGCCTGCTGGGCCTGGAGCGCGCGATCGGGCTGAGCCTGACAGAGCCGGTGCTCTCCGAGCACGGCTGGCGGTTCCCGGATCAGACTGGCGGCCGCGATCTGGTCACCGGCGCTCACTATGTGTCTGAGCTGTATCTGGCCACCGATCCCGGCTATTCCGGACGGGTGACACTGCCGCTGCTGTGGGATCTCAGGGCGCAGCGCATCGTGACCAATGACCTGGTGCAGATCGCCGTGCAGATGGAGACGGCGTTCAGCCCCTTCCACCGGCCGGGTGCGCCCGACCTGTATCCCTCCCCGCAGCGCAGGGAGATCGAGGCGGTCGCCACGCTCATCCAGCACACCGTGAGCAACGGCGTGTACAAGGCCGGAATGGCGACCTCCCAGGCTGCCTACGAGGAGGCGTTCGACGCGCTGTTCACGACGCTGGACGCGCTCGAGGAGCGCCTTGCCCGGCGGCGGTTCCTGCTCGGCAGCCAGCTCACCGAGGCCGACGTCCGGCTGTTCCCTACCCTGGCCCGCTTCGATGCGGTGTACTACCTGCTCTACAAGTGCAACCTGCACCGGCTGGCCGATTACCCGCACCTGTGGGGCTACGCCCGTGATCTCTACCAGCGGCCGGGATTCGGGGACACCACCGACTTCTTCCAGATCAAGCGGCACTATTACCAGACTCAGATCTGGATTAACCCGACCGGCATAGTGCCGAAAGGTCCTTATGTGAGCTGGCTCGAGCCGCATGGCCGGGACCGGATGGCCGACTAGGCTTGGGCGTGCCCCGCTTACCGAACGTCGCTCGGCCGTCGCAGGGCCAGCTTTCCGCGCCGGGTAGCCTTGTTGATGCGCGCACGTTTAGCCAAGCAAGCTCCGGAAGAGGGCGATGTCCGCCGTGTCTGCCGAGTCCCCGCGTGGGTCCGCGGATCTCACTACGTCAGCCAGTTCTACCCAGACCACCGGCGAGCAGCCGCATAACGGTCCGGCGCATAACGGGACAGGCGCGCAAGCGGATTTCGGGCCTAATCAGTGGCTTGTTGACGAGCTTTATCAGCGGTACCAGGCGGACCCCGGCTCGGTGGACCAGGCCTGGTGGAGCTTCTTCGCCGATTACCACCCGCTGCCCGAGCCGGCGGCGGCCCAGCCCCCCGGCGAGGCTGCTGACCCGACCGCGGGTCAGCCGAGCAGCGCGGCCCCGGCTGTGACGCCCGCGGCGCCGAGTGCCGCCGACAGGCAGGCGACGCCCCGGACGGCCCAGGCGTCCCCGGCAGACCACGCAGGCGGGCCGAATGGGCAGGGCACCGTGACGGCCAGGCCAGGCACCGCGGGCCGGCCGGCTGCTTCGCCAGCAGACTCGGCCGTGGCTGCGACGATGGGCGCGACGATGGGCGCAGGTGCCGCCCCGCCAGCGCAGGCCGCGGACTCGGCCGGGCACGCGGTCCGGCTGCGCGGAGCGGCGGCCCGCACAGTAGCGAATATGACCGCCAGCCTGACGGTGCCAACCGCGACCAGCATCCGCCCCGTTCCCGCGAAGCTGCTGGTCGACAACCGGATAGTCATCAACAATCATCTAGCCCGTGGCCGCGGTGGAAAGATCTCGTTCACGCACCTGATCGGCTATGCGATCGTGCGGGCGCTGGCGATCGTGCCGGAGATGAACTTCGCGTACGGCGAAGTTGACGCCAAGCCCATGCTCGTCGAGCCCGAGCACGTCAGCCTCGGCCTCGCCATCGACGTACGCAAGGACGACGGGTCGCGCCAGCTGCTCGTGCCGAGCATCAAGAACGCCGAGACGCTGGACTTCCGCCAGTTCTGGGTGGCCTACGAGGACATCATCAGGAAGGCCAGGACCGGCAAGCTTGCCGTGGACGACTTCGCCGGGACCACCATCAGCCTGACCAACCCCGGCACCATCGGGACCGAGCACTCGGTGCCGCGCCTGGTAACCGGGCAGGGCTGCATCGTCGGCGTCGGCGCGATGGAGTACCCGGCCGCTTACCAGGGCGCCTCGGCCGAGACGGTGGCACGGCTGGCCATCAGCAAGACGGTCACGCTCACGTCGACCTACGACCACCGGATCATTCAGGGCGCGCAGTCGGGCGATTTCCTGCGCGTGATCGCCGACCTGCTGCTCGGTGGCCAGGGCTTCTACGACGACGTCTTCAAGGCGCTGCGGATCCCGTACGAGCCGGTCCGCTGGGTGCAGGACATCCCGGCCGGGCACGAGGACGACATCAGCAAGGCCGCCCGAGTGCACGAGCTGATCCACGCTTACCGGGTCCGCGGCCACCTGATGGCCGACACCGATCCGCTGGAGTACCGCCAGCGCAAGCACCCCGACCTGGACATCAACCAGCACGGGCTCACGCTGTGGGACCTGGAGCGCGAGTTCGCCACCGGCGGCTTCGGCGGCAAGCCGCGGATGCAGCTGCGGGAGATACTCGGCGTGCTGCGCGACTCCTACTGCCGCACCGTCGGCGTGGAGTACATGCACATCCAGAACCCCGAAGAGCGGGCCTGGATCCAGGCCAGGGTGGAGCGGCCGCACGGGCGCGCCGACCACGACGAGCAGCTGCGCATCCTGTCCCGGCTGAACGTGGCCGAGGCGTTCGAGATGTTCCTGCAGACGAAATTCGTGGGCCAGCGACGGTTCTCGCTCGAGGGTGCCGAGTCACTGATCCCGCTGCTCGACGCGGTGCTCACCGCCGCGTCCGGCGAGCATCTGCACGAAGCGGTCATCGGCATGGCCCACCGCGGCCGGCTGAATGTGCTGGCCAACATCGTCGGCAAGTCGTACGCGCAGATCTTCCAGGAGTTCGAGGGCAACCTGGACCCGGCCACCACCCACGGCTCAGGCGACGTGAAGTACCACCTTGGCGCGGAGGGCAAGTACCAGGGCGCGGACGGGTCGGCGATCGCCACCTCGCTGGTGGCTAACCCGAGCCACCTCGAGGCCGTGGACCCCGTCATGGAAGGCGTCGTGCGCGCCAAGCAGGACATCCTCGACATGGGCGAGCCTGGCTTTACGGTGCTGCCCGTGCTCATCCACGGCGACGCCGCCTTCGCCGGCCAGGGTGTCGTGGCCGAGACGCTCGAGCTGTCTCAGCTGCGCGGTTACCGCACCGGCGGCACCGTGCACATCGTGGTCAACAACCAGGTCGGCTTCACTACGTCGCCGGAGTCGTCACGGTCGAGCGTCTACTCGACCGACGTGGCCCGGATGATCCAGGCGCCGATCTTCCACGTGAACGGCGACGACCCGGAGGCCGTGGTCCGGGTCGGCAGGCTGGCGTTCGAGTACCGGCAGGCGTTCGCCAAGGACGTCGTCATCGACATGATCTGCTACCGACGGCGCGGCCACAACGAGGCTGACAACCCCTCGTTCACCCAGCCGCTCATGTACGACCTGATCGACGCCAAGCGCTCCACCCGCAAGCTGTACACCGAGTCGCTGATCGGCCGCGGCGACATCACGATGGAGGAAGCCGAGCAAGCCCTGCGCAACTACCAGCAGGAGCTGGAGCGGGCCTTCACCGAGACCAAGGACGCCGTCAGCCGCCCGGTCGACCCGGCCGCCGTGCTCAGGCCGCAGCCAGCCGCGGACGCACCAGCGGACCACCTGAGTGTGCGGACCGCGATCTCACCCGAGACCGTCAAGCGGATCGTCGACACGCAGACGACGCTGCCCGCTGGCTTTACCGTGCACCCGAGGCTGCTGCCACAGCTCCAGCGGCGAGCGGCCATGGTCGAGCAGGACGAGATCGACTGGGCCACCGGCGAGCTGCTGGCCTTCGGCTCGACCCTGATCGACGGCCACTCGGTCCGCCTGATCGGGCAGGACTCGCGCCGCGGCACGTTCGGGCAGCGGCATGCGGTCCTCGTGGACCGGCACACCGGTGAGGAGTACGTGCCGCTGCGCGCTTTCAACACGCAGACCGCGAGGTTCCATGTCTACGACTCGCTGCTCTCGGAGTACGCGGCCGTGGGCTTCGAGTACGGCTACTCGGTAGCCAGGCCGGACGCGCTGGTCTGCTGGGAGGCGCAGTTCGGCGACTTCGTGAACGGCGCGCAGACGATCCTGGACGAGTTCATCAGCTCAGGCGAGCAGAAGTGGGGCCAGCGGTCCGGCGTCGTGCTCCTGCTCCCGCACGGTTACGAAGGCCAGGGACCCGACCACTCGTCGGCCAGGGTGGAGCGGTTCCTCACGCTGTGCGCGCAGGACAATATGACCGTGGCTATGCCGAGCACGCCAGCTAGCTATTTCCACCTGCTCCGTTGGCAGGCACTGTCGAGCCGGGTCAAGCCGCTGATCGTGTTCACGCCCAAGTCGATGCTGCGGCTCAAGGCCGCGACGTCCGCGATGGCAGACTTCACCACCGGGTCGTTCGTGCCGGTGCTCGGCGATGTCGCGGGCGCTGCTGCCGGAGTCGACCCGGCAGGCGTCCGGCGGGTCGTGCTCTGCGCTGGCAAGATCTACTACGACCTGGCCGAGCGGCGGCACGCCACCGGCGCGCGGGACGTAGCGCTGATCCGGGTGGAGCGGCTGTACCCGCGCCCGACGCAGGAGATCGCGGCCGAGCTATCTCGCTACCCTGCATCGGCCGAGGTGGTCTGGGTGCAGGAAGAGCCAGCCAACATGGGCAGCTGGCCGCACATGGCGCTGCACCTGCCGACCGGCCTCGGCCGGCCCATCTCGGTGGTCTCCCGGCCGGCCAGCTCGGCCCCGGCTTCGGGCAAGGCCAAGGTGCATGCGGCCGAGCAGGCCGCGATCGTGGACGCGGTTTTCGCTCCGAACGGCTGACGCTCGTGTACTTCACCGACCGAGGGATCGAGGAGCTCGAGGAGCGCCGTCGCGGCGAGCAGGTGTCGATGAGCTGGCTCGCCGAGCGCCTGCGCGACTTCGTTGACGAGCACCCTGGTGCCGAGTCGACCGTCGACCAGCTCGCGACCTGGCTCGCCCGTCTCGACGACGAATAATCTTCGCCTGTTAGCCCTGGCCGGCGTCGTCCAGCAGCCGACAGCGGGCCGCGGCGTGCGGCGGCGGTCGGGCGAGCGTCGTCCGGCGGGCGTCGTCCGGCGGGCCGCGGTCTGGCGGCGTGTGGCCGCGCTCTGGCCGGCGCCGCCGACCGCAATGCGGCCGCTTCACGGGGCCGCGGAAGTAGGGTCCCGGATAAGGCCCGGGCGTGGCAGCCAGCTGCGACAGGTCCCCCGGCGGTGCGGCGGTTCGACCCGGGGACGCGATACATCTTGACTTTTGAGCGACGCGACATATCGTATTTGAATAAGGACTACGATCTTCTGAAAGCAGCGGCATGCGATGCCATGCATACAGAGGCCTAGGCTGGCGGTGAGGTTTTGTGAGCCCGGTATTCAGGCACGGCAGGCTTCGGCTGTACTTGCTCAAGCTGCTCGACGAGTCGCCGCGGCACGGCTACGAGGTTATCCGCCTGCTGCAGGACCGGTTCATGGGTGTCTACGCGCCCTCACCTGGCACTATCTACCCCCGGCTTGCCCGGCTTGAAGAGGACGGCCTGGTCACGCACGAGGAAGTGGACGGCAAGAAGGTCTACAGCATCACTGACAAGGGACGCGAGGAGATCCGGTCGAGACTCGGCGACCTGGCCGACCTTGAGGACGAGCTCACCGAGTCACTCCGCGACGTGGCCAGGGAGATCTCGGTCGACGTCAGGGACACGGTGCGGAGCATTCGCGAGGAACTGGCCTCGGCAGCCAGGGAGTTCCGGCTCCAGGACAGCGGCGCGTCCGACCGAGGCAAGAGCGGCACGACCGGGGCCGCCGGCGCTTCGGGCGAGCCGGGTGCCGATCCCAGTGAGGAGGCCCAGCGCATCAGAGAGGAAGCCCGCCGTACCCGGGAGAAGATGCGCGCCGACTTCCGCGCGCAGAGCCGGGGCCGGAATGACTGGGCAAGCTGGAGCGCCTGGTCGGAATGGGCTAGCGGCAAGGACTGGACGGGTGCCACCGACTGGATGACCGGACACGATCGGCCCCTTGGCAGCGGCTTCGCGGGCGGGGACGCCAGCGGTGGACGAGGCCAGCCCCGGGAAGGCGCTAGTCCAAGGTCGCGCCGCGGTGGTCCCAGGCCGTTCACTGATCTCGAGCGCATCGCGATCCAGTTCGCAACCGAGCTGCGCGCCGCCGCCAAGCAGACCGGGAACCTGGGCGAGCGGTCACTCAACGATCTGCGTGACATCCTCACTGACACTCTCGCCAAGGTGCGCGAGGAAGTGTTCGGCGACACCGGGCCGGCCAGCAAGCCATCGGATGCGCAACGCGACGCCGGCTCGGCCGGCAACGACGCGCCAGACCAGGCTGACGAGGCAAAGTAGCGATCCCGCCGCTCAAGGCAGCCAGCCCAGGCTCCTGTGGCGAGGGACCGCGGCGACGCCTCGTAGCGTCCGTCAGGCTCTTCATTGCGCCGGTCTCGTCACGATGTGCGGCAACGTCCCGGTCGAGACAGCGAGCGTCGCCCTGATCTGCTGGGCGACATCTCGCTTGGCGATCCGCAGGTGCCTGGGCGCGAAATGCAGAACGCGGATCCCCTGCGCGATCATGCGGTCGTGCCTCAGCTGAGTCCGCTCATAGTCTGCAGGTAACAGGTGCCAGGCCTTGGAGTCGACCTCGACAGCCACGCCGGCGTCCGGCCACCAGGCATCCGGCCTGGCAAGGAATTCGCCGCCGACGTAGAGGTCCGGGTTATACAGCGGAGTCGGCAGCCGCGCCTGAATGACGAGCGTTCGCAAGTCCGCCTCCGCGGTTGAGCGAACGCCGTCGGCAACCTCGGTGATCGCAAGCCTGATCCGGGCCGAGCCCGTTACCGGACCTGCGTTGTCGAGTTCCCTGGCGAGATGCCCGACGAGAACCTTCCCGCGCTGGACGGCGGACGCCACTAACTCCCTGATCTCCGGCAGGTCGGTCAGCTGCCGAGCTGCGTCGATGATCGCCCGGTCGAGCGGTGCGTAGACAACAGCTCCGTCCTCATACCGCGCTCCCAGCTCGAGGCTGGTCCGGTGCAAGCGCGCGAACCCAGCATCGCAACGCTTGAAATGCAAGGGCACCAGCACATCCACGATCTCGTTGCGCTTGACCGGGGCACCATGCCACGACATGGCGGCGGCACCGGTGATCGCGATCGCGCGGCCAGCATAGAGAAAGGCAGCAACCGCGCGCTGCGGCTCGGTTAGTCCGCTACGGCGATCTCGATACACTCCTGGGAGCACTGCCTGCCACGGACCGTCAGGGCGGAGCCGGTAGCGGAGCGCCTTCGGGGTCATTGCGCATGTCACCGCCTGCCGTCGGGTGATTACCCCGTGCTGATGCCTCAGCGTGGCCTCAAGCTTGCCTGCGTCATAATGGGCTAATTGCGGCATGTGCCGAGCATGGCAGCTGCCTCTGACAGCGCGGATCGACGCGCGTCGCCGAGCGCCATAGGTGCCTAAAGGGCGCCAGTTACCTATTGGTGCCCAACTATGGGCCACTGTAGCTAAGTGGTGCCCCTACTCATCGACGCAACACGAGGAGGCCACTTACCAGCGCGGCCACCTCAGGCGACCGTCCGAACTTGTCCCGCACCTAGCGACTGGCAGTGGTCAGCAAGTCTGCAACGCGGGCACCACCAGCACGTCATCTCTTGGCGCGGACAACGCGGCCAAGACGGTCAAGGTGAATGGTTATGTGAAAAGGACACCCACCTGGCCAATGGCGACTGTGCCATACTCGATCGGGGAGCGGCCTCCTGATGAGCTCACGCAGGTAAGGACCGTAGTGAATCTCTCGTCTTACGCAGAGCTAGCGGTTCGCCTTGCCAACACTGTCCAGGCTCCTGGTGAGCCGGACCCGCTGGGCACGGCTAGCGCATGTGCGAGCGCCCTTGGTGACTGCCTGAACGGCCCGGTCACCAGGCGCGATCTTGCCGTGCTCCAGCACCTGCGGGCCGAGTTCAACGCCATGTTCACGGCCGCAGCTAGCGGCGATGGCCAGGCAGCCATGGACCGGCTGAACGCCCTGCTGCTGCAGTTCCCCATTCATCCGGAGATGGTCAGCCACGATGACCAGCGCTGGCACGTCCACCTCGCTGCGCAAGGCGCCGTCGGCGACAGGTTCGCGGCCGGCGCGATCATCGGCGTCGCGCTTACGGTCTCCCTCGTCGGAGTGAGCAGGCTGGGCGTCTGCGCTATTGCCTCGTGCCACCAGGTCTTCATCGACGCCAGCCCTGGCAAGTCCCGCCGGTACTGCGCAGAGCACGCCCCGGCAAGAGGAAACGTCAGCGCACTGCGCAGGCCGCAAGGCAGCGCCACGGCCGACGGCGGATCGCCAGCTGGCGTGCCCAGGCACGCCACCCCGGCCGCCAGTTAGGCACACCCAGCCCGCGACGGTAGCCGCGTCCGCCAGGGCCCGTGTGGGCGCTGCCGATGGGCGCGTGAGCAGGTCATATGCGCGGGGCGGTAGCCACGTGAGCAGCTCATATGCGCGGGCCGGCCTGTTCGCTCGGCCCCGGTGACACGCTAGAGCGGCTCGTGACTTTTTCTTTACGTACCTGCACGTCGCCCCCGTCGGCTGACATCCGGATATGTCCTGATGAGTAGGCCTGTGACCTGCTCTTATGCATCTATACGGCACTGCGGCAAGAGCCTGATCAGCAATGATTTAGTGACTCACGTTACCGAAATGACGCCAAGTGACTTCTTCTCATGGCCCAAGTCGATCATTACCATGAGCAGCACTCGCGGCTCGTATGGCCTCCGTATGCGGCGACCAGGAAGGTTCGGTCATGGTTGTTGATCGTGCGGACTCCGGACGATGAACACTGCTTATCCCGCGAGCATTCGCGGCATCCGTCATACGCGGCGAGCCCGGCAAGAGCCCGAAGCGCATCGTGACTTGTCACCTTGTGGTCCAGGACAGGCCATGCGCGATCTCTTCTTGCTGACTCTGTCGGCTCAGCTCACTGGGAGGAACTCATGGCTACGACTGCCCCTGACGTAGCACCACAAGAGGAGCATCACCTTCACCGGCAGGTGGGATTGCGCGGGATGACCCTCGTCTCGCTCGGTTCCATCATCGGCTCAGGCTGGCTCTTCGGAGCGCTAGGTGCAGCCTCGCTGGCCGGCGGTGGCGGCTCGCTGCTCACCTGGATCATCGCCGCGCTCGTGCTCGGGCTGCTCGCTCTCGTGCACGCGGAGCTTGGCTCGACGTACCCGGTATCCGGCGGCACCGCGCGATTCCCCTTCATGGCCTTCGGCGGTCTTGGCGGATTCACCGGCGGCTGGATGGCGTGGATTCAGGCGGTGACCATCGCGCCGATCGAGGTCGAGGCTTCGATGAGTCACCTCGAGGCCAAGTTCCCTGGTGGCTTCCACGTGTACACCGCCACGGGGACGCTGACCCTAGCCGGAGTCCTCTGGGGCCTGCTGTTCATGGCGTTCTTCACGATCGTCAACACCCTCGGCGTGAAGTGGCTGGCCGAGACCAACAGCATCGCGATGATCTGGAAGCTGGCGATCCCGACCACGACCATCTTCGCGCTGCTGTTCACCTCGTTCCACAGCGGTAACTTCACCGCGGGCGGCGGCTGGGCTCCGTACGGAGCGCACGGCATCTTGGCCGCGCTCTCCGCCGGGGTCATCTTCGCGGCCGAAGGCTTCGAGCAGTCGATCCAGATCGGCGGCGAAACCAAGAACCCGCAGAAGAACATTCCGCGGGCTTTGCTGATCGCCATGGCCGTCGGAACCGTGTTCTACCTGCTGCTCGACTTCGCCTTCGTCGGCTCCCTGAACCCCGCGAACCTGGTGCACGGCTGGACCCAGCCGATCCCGGGTGTGGCGAAGCTTGGCCCGTACATCTCGCTCACCACCCAGGCGGGTCTCGGCTGGCTGGCCACTCTGCTGGTCATCGACGCCGTCGTTTCGCCGGGCGGCACCGGACTGGTCTACCTCGGGACTTCATCACGGCTGTCGTATGGCCTTGGCCGCAACGGCTACTTCCCGAAGATCATCAGCAGGATCAACGCTCGCGGCGTCCCGATCGTTTCCATCGCGATCTGCTTCGTGGTCGGCATGCTGACGTTCCTGCCGTTCCCGGACTGGTTCGGCCTGGTCGGCCTGATCACGTCGGCGACAGTCATCATGTACGCGATGGCTCCGCTGGCCCTGTCGGCGCTTCGGAAGCAGGATCCCGACCGCCCGCGCGGCTACCGGCTGCCGGCCGCACGGGTGCTGTCCCCGCTCGCGTTCATCGCCGCCAACATCGTGGTGTATGTCTCTGGGTACAGCACGATCTTCTGGCTGGACATGTTCATCCTGGTCGGCTTCCTCATCTTCGGCCTGTACCAGGCGAGCCTCCCCGCCGACAAGCGGACGATCCTCGACCTCAAGTCGGCATGGTGGATCTTGCCGTGGCTCGGGGCGTTGCTGGTCCTGTCGTGGCTAGGCCGCTACGACGGCTCGCCGACCAAGGTTTTCGGCCTCAACCTGGTCTCCAGCAAGCGCATTGGCAACTGGTATGACCTGCTGGCCGTGGCCGTAATGAGCCTGGTGGTCTTCTACCTAGCTACCTTGAATCCGCTGTCGCGGGACAAGGTCCAGCAGGCTGTCGAGGAGGTCGAGGCCGAGGCGTCGATCGAGCTCGAGTCGCACCTCGTTTCCTAGTACGCCGTCCCCGTCGGGGCGGGCCGGAGCAATCCGGCCCGCCCCGACGGCTGTTCAGGCTACGGTCGGCGTGGCCAGTACCGCAGCAGCACGCGGGCACGGATCAGACCGGACGGAACGGGGCCGAACGACCGACTGTCCACCGCGCCCGCGGCTGGGTTATCGGACTCCAGCCACCAGCCATCAGGAAGCTGCCGGGCCGCTCGCTTGACGACCAGCATGCCGGGCTCGCCGGGAAGACGCGCGATCACGATCTGGCCCGGCCGGACGCGTAGCGGCCGATGCCTGCGCACGCCCCGCCAGGCCAGCAGCCAGTCGCCGGGGCGCAGCGCGGGCTCCATGGACCGCTCCGCGACAGCGACGCGCCATAGCGGCCAGTGCATGCATCCCTCCCCCATGGGCAGCGTCCGCTCACGATGTACTGTCGGAATCCAAGCCAATGATCTGAGAGAGAGAAGGGCGATCAATGAGGTTGCTCGCACGTCTCCTCGCGCCGAAGGTTACCGTGCATGCGCACTGCGACCTTCCGTGCGGCGTCTACGACCCCGCGCAAGCGCGTATCGAGGCCGAGTCCGTCAAGGCTATCTGCGAGAAGTACCAGGCGAACGACGACCCCGCGTTCCGCACCCGGGCGATCGACATCAAGGAGCAGCGGTCCGAACTGGTCAAGCACCATCTGTGGGTGCTGTGGACCGACTACTTCAAGCCGCCGCACTTTGAGAAGTACCCGCAGCTGAACACCCTCTTCAACGAGGCCACCAAACTGGCTGGCGGTGGCGGTGGCACCAAGTCCAGCGCTGACCCGGCCGTGGCCGACCGGTTGCTGGGCAAGATCGAGGAGATCAGCAAGATCTTCTGGGAGACCAAGCAGGCTTAGCCGCAACACGAAGTGTCAGACCGGCGGGCCGTTCGCGGCCCGCCGTTCTCAGTAGTAGGGGTACCGATCGCATAATGACCCAGCCGGTGTCGGATGCAGTCGGATGGTCACTGTAAGTTGCGTATGGAAGGCCGGGACTGTACGCAGCGTGCTGGCCCGGCAGCTTGGGAGGATAGTAGTGACGGAGGAGACCACGGCGGCCGCGGTCACGTCGGTACCGCCGGTCGGCGCCAGCACCGGTTCAGGCGCCGGAGCGAGCGCGGCGGCCGGCCCGCTCATCACCGAGCGCCCGGCTGAGATCGGCAGTGACCTGGTCACCGTGCGAATGCCCGCCGACGGCGCCTACCTGTCCGTACTGCGCACGGCGACGGCGGGGCTGGCTGCGCGGCTCGACTTCACCCTGGACGACATCGAGGACCTGCGCATCGCCGTCGACGAGGCCTGCGCCATGCTCCTCTCCCAGGCGATCCCCGGCAGCAGCCTGGAGTGCAGCTTCTCGCTCCGTCCCGACGACATGACCATCACCGTCGCGGTTCCGAGCCTGAACCCACGCCCCCCATCTGGTGACACATTTGCCTGGACTGTCCTTTCAGCCCTGGCTGGCACCGTCGAAGCACAGGTCGGACCGGGAGACAGGCTTGCCATCGTGATGCGCAAGAGCCGCCCGAATTCGGGGTCGGTGTGACGGGGGAGACTGAGGTCGCCTTGACCGAGGAGTTCGAGATGATGTCGACAGCGCCGGCCAGGGGGGGACCTGCGGCTGATGACACCGACGGCGCTGTACCTGCCGTACTGGAGCTCAGCGACGCGGAGGAGCTCGCCGGGGTCGTGGAGATCGCCGAGGCCGAGGACCTGCCGGTCACGGCCCGCGCGCAGCACGGACCGCGCGAGCGCGGTCACGCGCGCGAGCTATTCGAGCAGCTGTGCGCTTTGCCGCCGGGCGACTCCGAGCGGCTGCGGATCCGCGGCGAGCTTGTCGAACTGCACCTGCCGCTGGTGGAGTACCTGGCCCGCCGGTTCCGCAACCGGGGCGAGTGGCTCGATGACCTCACCCAGGTCGCGACCATCGGCCTGATCAAGTCCATCGACAGGTTCGACCTCGAGCGCGGCGTGGAGTTCTCGACCTACGCGACGCCGACCATCGTGGGCGAGATCAAGCGCCACTTCCGCGACAAGGGCTGGGCCGTGCGCGTGCCCAGGCGGCTGCAGGAGCTCAAACTCGCGCTGGCCAAGGCGATCGGCGAGCTTGCGCAGAATCTGGGCCGCGCGCCGACCGTGGCGGAGCTGGCCGGGCACCTGCAGATGAGCGAGGAAGAGGTCCTGGAGGGCCTGGAGTCGGCCAACGCCTACTCCACCGTGTCGCTCGACGCGCCTGACTCGGGTGACGACGACGCGCCCGCGGTCGCCGAGTCGCTCGGCATGGTCGATGAGGCGCTCGAAGGCGTGGAGTACCGCGAGTCGCTGAAGCCGCTGCTCGAGCAGCTCCCGCCGCGAGAGAAGCGAATCCTGCTGCTGAGGTTCTTCGGGAACATGACCCAGTCCCAGATCGCGACCGAGCTCGGCATCTCGCAGATGCACGTGTCGCGCCTGCTGGCGCGGACGCTGGCCCAGCTCCGCGAGGGCCTGACAAGCGAGGACTAGCGGGCGCTATCGGGATTTACTGATTCGTCCTGGAGTGAGTACCTCAATGCTCGCCGGCGTCAAAAGCGCGGCAAGCCCGGCGATTGCCAGCGCAATGGCCGGAATGCCCCAGTCGAGCCGACCTGACTGAATCAGGTAAATGGCGACTATGCCGGTGAAGAGCTGAGTCAGGAACGCCGGGGTTCGTGACCACCGGCGGCCATCGCGCAACGCCCGCGCGACCAGGGCCAGGCCGATCGCGGTGGCGATGCCGATCAGCGTGATGGCAATGCCGCTAGTGCGCTGGTAGGAGTGGCCGGTTGCGGTAGCGATGCCGGCCAGCACCGAGGCGGCGAGGACGCCGACCGCTTCGACGGCCTGCACGAGAGCGGCGGCGCGGACAGATCGCGGCAGCTGCCGGGCTACCTGCGGCCCCGTCGGTACCTGCGAGCCGCGAGCCGTTGGCGCGCGCGGCGTCGGCGGCTGGCTAGCCTGGGCGCGTGCGCGCGCTCTTGATCGTGAACCCACACGCCACCTCCACTACCCGCGGGCGACGGGACGTCATCGTCCGGGCCCTCGCCTCTGCCGTTGACCTTGAGGTCGTGCAGACACGTTACCGGGGCGACGCGACCAGGCTTGCCGCTACCGCCGCTTCTGACAAATTCGGGCTCGTCATGACCCTGGGCGGGGATGGCACGGTCAACGAGGCTGTGAACGGCTTGCTCGGGGGCACGGCGTGGGCCCGGGCGCCACGAACCGTCGATCTGACCGAGGCCGCCGGGGCCGGCGCGGCGCCGCCAGCGGCCGATGCCATCGCGCCCGCTCCCGATGCCAGCGACCTGCCTGCGCTGGCCGCGCTGCCGGGCGGCAACGCCAACGTGTTCACCCGATCGCTGCACCTGCCTACGGACCCGATCGACGCGGTCAGCCGCCTCATCGAGGACCTGGCGCTAGGCAGGGAGCGTCGCATCGGGCTTGGCACAGCTAACGGGCGGTACTTCACCTTCAACGCTGGCCTCGGCTTCGACGCCGAGGTCGTGCGTGCCGTCGAGGGTCGGCGAGCGCACGGCCGGACCCTCACCCCGGCCCTGTACTTCCGGACGGCGCTGCGCCAGTACTACCAGGTCACCGATCGGCGGCACGCCGCTATTACCATCAGCGAGCCTGCCGGGCTGTCGCGCGACCCGGTGTACGTGTGCATCGTGTCGAACTCTGCGCCCTGGACCTACCTCGGCCGCCGGCCGGTCAACACGAATCCCGACGCGAGCTTCGACACCGGCCTTGATCTGCTGGCCTTTCGCCGCCTAGGCACGATCGCCACGATGCGGACCCTGCGCCAGATGCTGACCGAGCGAACCGAGCCGCCGCGCGGGCGGAGCGTAGTGGCGGGTCACGATCTCGCCGCGATCCGCCTCCGCGCTGCCCGTCCGATGGCGTTCCAGCTCGACGGCGAGTACATGGGCGAAGTCGACGAGGTATTGTTCCGCGCCGTGCCACATGCGCTCCGGATCATCGGGTTATCGCGGGCTAAGCTATGAGATGGATTAGGTAGCCGAGAATTCGTGAACTATTACATATTTCGCCAATAGCTTCAAAGGGCTCGGCAAGGCTCCGCTGTACCTACGTCGGGCAGCCCCGCCCATGCCGGCCATGTGACTGATCTGACACCGAAATCCTGCCGAACCTTTGCCCTAGGGTCTTGCGGTTGATAGCCGACCTTGAGAAGGTTGTAACGCTCTTGGTGAACGGTGCGCCCGCGCGCCGCGCCGGGCTGGCGGCCGAAATGTGGTTGCGGTGCGGCTGTTACGCCGGAGAGTGAGCAGGGCGCAAGCCCTGACGCGGTACACCCGACAGAGTTTGCAGTCGGCGTTCATCGCGTCACCAGGTTAATCCCAGCGTCGGAGGATAAACACGACGATGCGGGGCGAGTACAGCATCGCCGATTTATAGCTCAAGCCATGATCAGAACAGTACTTAGCCGACATAGAACTTAGCTCGTGAAATCATTCACAAGCGCGACTGAGCGTCGTAGGCCCGGCTAGGACCTAAGCGCAAGGAGGAGTGGACTCATGGACTGGCGTCACCATGCCGCCTGCCGTGACGTGGACCCGGAGTTGTTCTTCCCGATCGGGAACACTGGGCCTGCGCTACTCCAGATCGACGAGGCCAAGCAAGTGTGCCAGGGGTGCAAGGTCATGGAGCCTTGCCTCCAGTGGGCGCTCGAGAGTGGCCAGGACGCCGGTGTCTGGGGCGGTCTTAGCGAGGATGAGCGGCGCGCAGTCAAGCGCCGCAGCAGGGTTGCCGCGCGAGCGGGAGCCTAGTCGACGGCAGAGCTGCGCCGCCTCCCGAGCGGGAGGCGAGGCGCAGCTCTGGGGCGGCACGCGCCTGCTGATCGCGCGGCCGGTGGTTACGCCGGCTTAGACGGCCGCCGCATCAGACTCAGGCAGCGGAAGCTCGCCAAGCGGAAGCTCCACCAGCACTCTGGTCCCGCCCCCTGGGCGCGGCGCTATCTCCAGTCGCCCATTGAGTTCAGTCAGCACGAGCGTCCGTACGATCTGCAAGCCGAGGCTTGAGGTCGAGTCCAGGTCGAAGCCATCAGGCAGTCCCGTGCCGTCGTCCCAGACGGCGACGGTGAGACGGCCAGGGCCGCGCACGGCCGATATCTCTAGCGTGCCGGCGGCGGCCTGACCGGGTCGGCTGAGACCGTGCTGGAGCGCGTTCTGGAGCAGCTCGGTCAGCACCAGCGCCAGCGGGGTCGCGACCAGGGCCGGCAGCAGACCGAACTCGCCGACCAGCCGCGGCGTCACGCGTGCCTCCGCGGCGGAGACCTCGGCCGCCATCATGGCCACCCGCCCGGCGATGTCGTCGAAGTCCACGATCTCGTCGGGCACGTGCGACAGCGTCTCGTGCACCATCGCGATGGATCCGACCCGGCGGACGGCCTCCTCAAGCGCCGTCCTGGCCTCAGGCGCGTGCATCCTGCGGGCCTGGAGCCGGAGCAGCGCCGCCACGGTCTGCAGATTGTTCTTGACCCGGTGGTGGATCTCGCGGATGGTGGCGTCCTTGGTGAGCAGCTCGCGCTCTCGGTGCCGCAGCTCGGTGACGTCCCTGAGCAGCATCAGCGCCCCGGCCCGCTCGCCGTCCACCATGAGCGGAATGGTGCGCAGCTGCACGACAGCGCCGTTCGCCTCGACTTCGGTCTCGGCGTGCGACCGGCCGCTGGCAGCCACCATGAGTGAGTCGTCCCGCGGGGCGCGGCCAGCGCACAACCTGGCCGTGAGCGGCCCCAGCTGCTTGCCGACGAGATCGGCGGTGAGCCCAAGCCGCCGGTAGGCCGACAGGCCGTTCGGGCTGGCGTAGGTGACCTTGCCGGTCCGGCTCAGCCGCAGCATGCCATCACCGACGCGCGGCGACCTGACCAGCACCGGCTCTTCTCCCGGTGCCGGGAAGATGCCGGCCGCCACCATCTGCGTCAGGTCGTCGGCCGCGCTCAGGTAAGCCAGGTCCAGACGGCTCGGAGTGCGGGCCGAGCTGAGGTTGGTCGATCGCTCGATCACCGCGATCACCCGGCCATCACGGCTGACGGGGATGGTCTCGTGCCGGACTGGAACTCCGCGTGTCCACTCCGGATCGCCTTCCCGGCACACTCGCCGGTCCAGGTACGCGGCCGCCAGCAGCGGCTGCTCGCCGCTCGGCCGCACAGTGCCCACGATGTCGTCGGGCAAGGCTGTCGGCGCGGTCGTCGGCCGCATCTGCGCCAGGGCGGTCCAGCTGGCGCCCTCCGGCCAGGTGCCGCCGTCGTCCTCGTCCTCCGGCAGTGGCGCCCACAGCACGAGGTCGGCGAAGGACAGGTCAGCAAGCAGCTGCCAGTCGGAGATCAGGGCGTGCAGCCACTCCAGGTCCGGGCCGCGGATCCCGGCCCGGCTGGCGAGGTGGGTCAGCGTCGGCACTCAGTCATCATCGCAGCCCGGCCGCGATGATCGGGCCAGCCGAAGCGCGCACCGCCCCGTTCCCGGCTATTGACGCGTGATGCCCGTGCCTTACTTGCTGGTAACGTGCCGGCATGAGTCCGGATCAGCGGCCAGCACACGGCGGCGCGCAGGCGGTAGCGGCGGCGCGCAGGCACGGCGTTACCACGATGTTCACGCTCTCGGGCGGTCATGTGTTCCCGCTGTATGACGGCGCGGTGACGGCCGACCCGCCCATGCCGATCATCGACGTCCGGCACGAGCAGACCGCGGTGTTCGCGGCCGAGGGAACGGCGCGGCTGACCCGGTCCCCCGGCCTGGCAGTGCTGACCGCCGGGCCCGGCGTGACTAACGGGGTCAGCGCCGTGACCACGGCGCACTTCAATGGCTCGCCGCTGGTCGTGCTGGCCGGCCGGGCGCCCGACGGCCGCTGGGGTTCGGGCAGCCTGCAGGAGCTGGATCATCCGCCGCTGCTCGCCCCCGTAACCAAGCGTGCCTGGACCGCGCACGCGCCCGGTGAGGTAGGCCCGGCCGTCGACGCAGCGTTCACGCTCGCGGCGGCGCGGCATCGTGGCCCGGTGTTCCTGGATGCGAGCCTGGAGGCGCTGTTCGGCCAGGCGGGTACAGACCGGGCCGCAGGAGGCACGGCTGGCGCCGGCGCGGCCGAGGCCGCAGCGGAGGTGCCCGACGCAGCGTCGGTAAGCGAGGTCGCCCGGCTGCTGGCCGCCGCGCGCCGCCCGGTGCTGATTCTCGGCTCGGACGTCTGGCTCGATCGCGCCGAGGATGCGGCCAGGGCCGCGGCCGAGCATTTCCGGCTACCGGTCATTGCCAATGGGCAGGGACGCGGCATCCTGCCCGCTGGGCATCCGCTGCTCGTGACTCGCGCGCGAGGGGTCGCACTCGGCGAGGCCGACGTGGTGATCGTGGCCGGCACGCCGCTGGATTTCCGGCTCGGCTACGGGCAGTTCGGCGGCAAGAACGGCACTCCACCGGCCCGCGTCGTGCACCTCGCCGATGCATCCGGTCAGATCGCCACGCACTGCGAGCTCGCCGGATCCGTGGCCGGCGATCTCAGTGCGATCTTCGCCGCAGTGGTGAGCGAGGCAGGTGCGGCTGGCTCTGGCAGTGGGCCCTGGGTACAGGACTGGCTCCCCCGCCTCCAGCACGTCGCCGCGCAGGCAGTCGAGGCGGACGCGGCCCAGCTGCACAGTGATGCCAGCCCGATCCGGCCGCTGCGCATCTACGGCGAGCTGGCCGGGCTGCTGGAGCCTGATGCCGTCGTGATCGGCGATGGCGGCGACTTCGTGAGCTACGCGGGCAAGTACGTCGAGCCGCAGCAGCCAGGCGGCTGGCTGGATCCGGGTCCGTACGGCTGCCTGGGCACTGGCCTCGGCTATGCGATAGCAGCGAGAGTGGCCCGGCCAGCCAGCCAGGTGGTGCTGCTGCTCGGCGACGGCGCGGCCGGCTTCTCCCTCATGGACGTCGACACGCTCGTCCGGCACCACCTGCCGGTGGTGATGATCTGCGGCAACAACGGGATCTGGGGGCTGGAGAAGCACCCGATGCAGGCCCTGTACGGCTACGACGTCGCCGCCGACCTCCAGCCTGGCTGCCGCTACGACCAGGTCGTGACCGCGCTCGGCGGGGGCGGTGAGCTCGTGACGCAGCCATCGGAGATCGGACCGGCGCTGCGGCGCGCGTTCGCGGCTGGCGTCCCGTACCTGGTCAATGTCGTGACCGATCCGCAGGATGCCTATCCGCGGTCGACCACGGGCGTATGAGGCCGCTGCACGCTACTCGATGACGGCGATCAGGTCGCCCTCTTGCACGATGTCGCCTTCGGCGACAGCCAGCCTGGTCAGCGTGCCTGAGTCCTCGGCAAGGACCGGGATCTCCATCTTCATGGACTCCAGGATGACCAGGGTGTCGCCGTCGCCGACAGCGTCGCCCTCGGCCGCCACGACCTTCCAGACGTTGGCCACCATCTCCGCGCGCACTTCGCTCATGTGCCCTCCTACCTGTCAGCCGCAGCCGGCCGGTTGCGCTCCATCATCGCCCTCATTCGCGCCGTCACGGGCGCAGTCGGCCCACCAGTGACGTGTCGTAGTCGCCGCTGGCGAACTCCGCGGACGCCAGCAGGTCCGCGTGAAACTCCAGGTTGGTCTTGAGCCCGCTGATCCGGAAGGCGTCCACCGCCGCTCTGGCGCGATCCAGAGCCTGCGGCCCGGTCAGCGCCATGCACGCAGAGCTTGGCCAGCAGCGGATCGTAGAACGGGGTGACGGTGTTGCCCGCGGCATAGCCGGCGTCTACCCGGACGCCAGGTCCGGCCGGCTGTGTCCATTCGGTGATCGTGCCAGGGCTCGGCAGGAACCGCTTGCTGTCCTCGGCGTAGACGCGCAGCTCCAGGGCGTGCCCGGTCGGCGCCACCTGGCCGGCGGTGAAGCTGACGTCCTCGCCGGCCGCGATCAGGAACTGCTGCTCGACCAGGTCAATGCCGGTCACGAGCTCGGTGACCGGATGCTCGACCTGGAGCCTGGTGTTCATCTCCAGGAACATGAAATCGCCCGCCTCGACGTCCAGCAGGAACTCGACGGTGCCGGCGCCAAGGTAGCCGACCGTTTCGCCTGCCCGCACGGCCGCGGCCAGCATCCTGGCGCGCAGCTCCGGCCCGACGCCCGGCGACGGAGTCTCCTCGGCGACCTTCTGGTGGCGTCGCTGGACCGAGCAATCGCGCTCGCCCAGCGCGAGCACCTGGCCGTTGGCGAGGCCCAGGATCTGAACCTCGACGTGGCGCGCCCGCGGGACGAAGCGTTCGAGCAAGATGGCCGGGCTGCCGAAGAAGCGCTCAGCGCGCGATCTGGCGGTCTCGAATCCAGCCGTTAGCTGGGCCGGATCGGCGGCCGCGCTCATGCCGATCCCGCCGCCGCCAGCCGAGGCCTTGATCATGACGGGGTAACCGATGTCCGCAGCCGCCGCCAGCGCGGCCGCCACGTCCGCGACGGGCTGCCGGGTGCCCGCCGACACCGGCACGCCAGCCGCCTCCATCAGGTTGCGGGCGTTGATCTTGTCGCCCATCTGCTCCATGGCGCTCGGTGCCGGGCCGATCCAGGTGAGGCCGGCCGCGATGACGCTGGCGGCGAACGCCGGGTTCTCAGCGAGGAAGCCATAGCCGGGGTGGATGGCGCGCGCCCCGGTCTGCTGCGCCGCGGCCAGCACCGCCGAGCCGTTCAGGTAGCTGCTGGCTGGCTGGGCCGGGCCGATGAGGACGGCCGAGTCGGCCTCGCGCACGTACGGCAGCTCGGCGTCAGCCTCGGAGTAGACAGCGATCGAGCGCACGCCGAGCCGGCGGGCGGTCGCGATGACGCGTCTTGCTATCTCGCCACGATTGGCGACAAGGACCGATTCAAGCACGCCCGGCAGCCTACAACCGGGACGGCACCCGTCGGCCCGCGACCTCCGCGAGCGCGTCGACGACGCGGGCGTCGTACTCGATCGGATCGAACCGCATGTGGTCAAGCGCGGCGGCCGATCTGTCCCGGTCGGTCGAGCCGCCCACCATGTCGTCGAAGGCGTTGGCAGCCCGGATGATCATGCTGCCGAGCGGCGGCGCCGGATCATGCCCGTGCGCTGGCCAGCTCTGGCACCGGACGAGGTCGGCCACATCGTCCAGGACGCCGGCCTCACGGATGACATCGGCGCCAGCCGCGGCGATCCGGTCCTGGTCCGCGGCTGAGACCAGGACGGTCGCGCCGCCGGGGATGGGATCACGCAGCGACAGCTGGCCGATGTCATGCATCAGGGCGGCGTACTCCAGCGCGAGCAGGTCGGGCTCGGCCATGCCGAGACCGCGGCCGACGGACACCGCCAGCCTGCTCACCCGGCGTGAATGGCCGGTCTCGACGTAACCTGCGACCTCGGTTACGCGCGCCAGCGATCTGACGGTCTGCAGGTAGGTGGCCCGGATCCCGGCGTACCGCCGGAAGGCGACCTGGGTGACCAGCAGCGGGCCAGCGAACACGGCCAGCACGCCAAGACCCAGCGTCTTGGTGCTGAAGACCGTGATGATGACCGAGGCGCCCACGGCCAGGCCTAGCGGCCACTGGAGGCGTATCTCGTCGAGCATGGCGACACCGAACCTGGCGCCGACGTCGTCCGCTCGGATCAGCGCCGCGATGACGGTGTCGATGAGCCAGCCGAAGAAGACCAGCAGCACCATGATCGAGAACGCGAGCTCCCACGGCCGATGCACGAACATCCGACACCAGGGGCCGGAAGATGGCCGCCACGCACGCCACCGCCACGATGCGCGCGCAGATGCCGGTGACCCCGGCCGGGCGGCCGGCCGCGATGTGCGGCAGCGCGCCCACCGTCATCCCGACCGCGGCGACCGCGATGACCAGCAGGGCGGACTGTCGACCGATGTCGTGCCCGGGCAGCGCGAGCAGCAGCGCGTAGGACATGGCCCCGACCATGGCGATCGGCGCCGCCTCGCGGCCGCCCGGCAGCGCGAGCCTGAGCAGCTCGCCGAACGCGATGAAGCCGCCGAACGCCAGCGCGGGCGCCCAGTAGAACGGATGGTGCGCGCCGTGCAAGTGAGCGTCGACAGCCGTAGCGGCGAACGCGGCTGTGACCAGCATCGCCGCCACCGCCATCAGCAGCAGCCGACCCGAGTCCAGCGCCTGCCAGTACGCGATCCGCTCGGGCGCCTGGCGCCCGGCCATCGTGCCGCCGGTCACGGGATCACCACCTGAAGCGGCGCTGTCGGGTCGTCGTGGTCCTGGACGGTCACGACCGTCAGGTCGGCCGGCGCGGTCGCCGGTCCCGGCAGCGTCCACTCCGTCACGTCGAGCGCGGCGATGAAGGCCTCGACGATGAGCGGGTCGAACTGCGAGCCGGCCCCTCTGCGCAGCTCGCCGATGGCCTGCTCGATGCTCTTGGCTTCGCGGTAAGAGCGCGTGGACGTCATCGAGTCGAAGGCGTCGGCGACCGCGATCACGCGGGCGAACTCGGGGATCTCGTGACCGGCCAGGCCCATCGGATACCCGCGCCCGTCGATCCGCTCGTGGTGATGCATGATCCCGTTCAGCGCCTCGTACAGGAACCCGATCTCCCTGACGATCTCCAGTCCGCGCATGGGATGAAGCTGGATGGCTGCGTACTCGTCTTCGGTCAGCGCCCCGGTCTTCTGGAGCACCTGGGTCGGGACGCCAAGCTTGCCGACGTCGTGCAGCATGCCGGCGAACCTGATCGCCTCGGTCCGGTCGGAGTTCATGCGGATCTGCCGGGCGATCATGACCGCGCCGCGAGACACCCTGTCGCCGTGGCCCCTGGTGTAGTAGTCCTTGGTCTCCACCGCCTGGCAGAGAGCGTTCATGGTCGCCGCGTAGGCGCGCTGCTGCTCGGCGAACTGCCCCATGGCCCAGCGCGCCACGAACAGCGGGACGAGCACGAGCACCGCAGAGAACCAGCTCATGATCGGCCACAGCGCAGCGATGACGAGACCCAGGCACGCGTAGCCAAGGTCGGAGGCCAGCAGCAGCGGCAGGCTGGACTCCAGGCCCTCGCGCCGCAGCATGCCGCTGCCGCGATTCAGCCGGTAAACGCCCCAGATGAGAGTCTGGTTGGCCAGCACGTGCACGGCCGCGGCCACGGCGAAGGCGATGACGAGTCGGCCAGAACTTCGTCGGCTGGGGCAGCCCGACAGGTCCCTTGAGCGCAACGTAGGTCAGCCCGGCGGCCAGCCCGCACAGCGCGTGCATCGCGCCGTTGAACAGTCGCTCGGCGACCAGGAGCTGGCGGCGCGGGCTGATCAGCGAAGTGGCTCCGACGAGCGCCGCGGCCACGGGGCCTAGCAGAACGACGGCGGCCAGCGTGGCCGCCGAGCTTGGCGACCACTTCGTCTGGCGAGACGTCAGCGGCGTCTTGGCGGAGTTGCACACCAGGAACAGGATCTGCAGGACGATGAGGTCGAGTAACGGCGTGTGGAAGTCGGGCTGGGTCTTCTGCGCCACAGCCACCAGAGCGCCGGTGACGGCCACGACCAGCACGATGTAGAGCCATGCGGCCCTGGAGACCACGCCATGACCCCCTCGCAGCAGAGGTGCCGATAAAAACCGACCGGCATCGCCACTTAGAGTAACGCGATCATGCGGATTCCTGGTGGCTCACACACAATGTGCGCAGCTGGTCTCAGCGGCCTAGCGCAGTGAGGCACCGGCCAGCGGCTCGGCGCCGCCTACTCGGCGAGGACCTCGCTGGTCTCGAGCTCCTGCCGGACGGCCGCGATCCTCGTCAGCACCTTGGTGCGCAGCTCGCCGGGCACGGCCTCCTGGCCGCAGCACTTGTGCACCAGGCGCTTCACCAGCTCCTCCAGCCCATACTCCCGCAGGCATGGACCGCATTCCTCGAGGTGCTCCCTGATCTCGGCGGACCCGCTGGTCTCCATCTCGCCGTCGATGTAGGAGTACACCAGCGCGAGTACCTCGGTGCACGGGACGTCGTGCGGGTTACCGCAGCTCATTTCGCGTCCTTCCCTGGCACGTCGCCATCGGCGTGCGCCGTGGTCGGGGCGGACGGCGTGGTGGCAAACATGCCCTGCTCCGCCGCGTAGTCCTGTAGCAGGTCGCGAAGCTGCCTGCGGCCGCGGTGCAGCCGCGACATGACGGTCCCGATCGGAGTGCCCATGATGTCGGCGATCTCCTTGTAAGCGAACCCCTCGACGTCAGCGAGGTAGACGGCGAGCCGGAAATCCTCCGGCAGTGCCTGGAGGGCGGCCTTGATATCGGAGTCCGGGAGGCGCTCCAGTGCCTCGGTCTCCGCTGACTTCAGCCCTGCGGAGGTGTGCGATGCCGCCCGGGCAAGCTGCCAGTCCTCGATCTCCTCGGCGCCCGAGCGCTGCGGCTCGCGCTGCCGCTTGCGGTAGCTGTTGATGAACGTATTAGTCAGGATCCTGAACAGCCACGCCTTGAGGTTGGTGCCAGCCTGGAACTGGTGAAAAGACGCATACGCCTTGGCAAATGTCTCCTGGACCAGGTCTTCCGCATCGGCCGGATTGCGGGTCATCCGCATCCCTGCCGCGTACAGCTGATCTAGGTAAGGCAGCACGTCATCTTCGAACCGCTTACTGCGCTGCTCTAGTGTCTCGGGGACCGGACCCACCCCTTCCGGAATCGAGGGCCCCAGCCGACCTGCCTGCGAGCCGCCTCGCCGGGAGGATACAACGCCTGCGGTCATCACATTGCGCGCGACCGCCTTGGTCGGGTCCGGCCTGGTCTGATAGCTGGCAAGAGACACGTGTGCTGAAACACGTTGCCTGCCGCCTTCATTCCGGCGGCTAGGCCCGCTCCGCCTTGGGATTAAGCCTTTACCGCCCTATGCGACCTGGTTTACCGACGGAGCCGGTCGCGCTTGCCCTGGCAGGCCACGCACCTGGCCGCTTCCGGCTTGGCCTCGAGCCGGCCCTCGGGAACCATTCTCCCGCAGTCCACGCAGGTGCCGTAGGTGCCCAGGTCAATGCGATGGAGCGCGGCCAGCACATCGGACCGCTGCTTCCTGGCGACTGCCAGCACCGCCTCGGACCGCTCGGTCTCGGACAGGTTGGCGCCAGCGTCGGCCGGATCCTGCGGATAGTCGCCAGGCGACTGGACCTGGCCGCCGGCACCCTTCAGGACAGTGATCGACCTGTCCAGCTCGCCGCAGATCTCCTCCAGCCGCTGCCGCACCATTGTGACGTCCATTCGATCCCGCCTCCTTCTGCACCCTGGCCGACAGCAACATCTGCGGATCCGTGCTGCCTGGCCGCCTACGCCGACCAGAGCACTCCGGTGCCGTCGTCGCCGCGCTCCGCGCTGCCCGCGGGTGCGCCCATAGCCGCGCCCACCCGCAGGTCAGCAGCCCCGCGGTGGGCTAAGGGCGCGACCGAGCCTGGGTCAACCTGCTCGATCAGCTGCGGCCCGTTGTTGCGGACGGAGTTCACCTCGGTACTGACCGGATAAGTGATCAGGCCGCCCACGGCGGCTGGCGCCAGCAGCGCACGCACGTCGGCGACATCGCTATTGGCCGGGTCGAGCCAGTCGGCCCAGCCGGCTGGATCGATGATCATCGGCATCCGATCGTGGATCATGCCGAGCTCGTCTGGCGCACTTGTGGTGATGATGGTGGTTGTCCACAGCCACGCGTCTTCGTCGTCCCGGTCCACGGATGGATCGCGCCACAGCTCATACAGCCCGGCGAACGCCAGCGACCGGCCGTCAGCGCGGCTGATATACATCGGCTGCTTAGCCGCGCCAGGCATGGACTGCCACTCGTAATAGCCATCGGCCGGCAGCAGGCAGCGCCGCTTGGCGAAAGCGCGGCGGAAGGCCGGCTTCTCCGCTAGCGTCTCGGCTCTCGCGTTGATCATGCGGCTGCCGATCTTGACGTCCTTCGCCCAGAACGGCACCAGACCCCACCGGACGACGCGAAGCTCGCGCTCCACCGACCCGTCGGCCGGGCCGCGGCGAGACTGCTCCCTGGCGGCATCGTCGCGGCTGTCCACGCCGTCCGCCGAGACCGGCTCAGCCGCCCGTTCCACCCGGTCCAGGACCGCGTAGACAGGCTTGGTCGGCGCGACGTTGTAGTCAGGCTTCAGCGGCTCGGCCACCATGTCGCGCTGCACGCTGAACTCCTCCAGGAGCTCAATGCGCTTGCGCGTTGATGCATACCGACCGCACATACCCTCACCTGACATCACAATGAGCCGACACACCGAACCGACACACCGAACTGACACATGGAACCGACACAGCGAAGCTCAGAATGTGGGCCTTCATAGCCCAGATCCGGCTATGCCAAACCTTGCGGAGATATCCGGAATCAATCCGGCCTCGCAGCGTCGCGGTGCTTGATTGTCGCTCCATCCGGCCGGCCACGTCCAGACGTGCCGCCAGCCAGTACTCTCAGGAGGCATGCGAGCGCCTGGGCAAACCGACACCGGCTGGTCCGATGCCGGCTGGACCACACCGGCGGCCGGCTCCGCCATTGCCGCGACGATCCGGCTGCCCGGCTCCAAATCGATGACCAACAGGGCGCTGATCCTTGCCGCGCTCGCGGACGCGCCCACGACGATCGTCGGTCCGCTCCAGGCCCGCGATACCGCCCTGATGCTCAGGGCGATGATCGCCCTCGGGGCCGCCATCGACACTACCGGCCCGGTCGCATCGGCCGGGCCGCCGGCCTGGGTGGTGACGCCGGGCCACATCGTCGGTCAGGCGCAGGTCGACGTCGGCAACGCCGGGACGGTGCTGCGGTTCGTACCGCCAGTGGCGGGCCTGGCGACAGCGGACGTTGAGTTCAGCGGCGACCCGCGCATGGCGCATCGCCCGGTCGGCGAGCTGCTAGCCGGCCTCAGGCAGGCGGGCGTCGACATCAACGACGGCGGGCGGGGCACGGTGCCGTTCGTCGTGCATGGCCGCGGCCGGGTCGCAGGCGGCGCGGTGACCCTCGACGCATCGTCGTCCTCACAGCTGATATCCGGACTGCTGCTCGCCGCGCCTCGCTTCGAGGCGGGCCTGTCGGTCACCCACCGCGGCGCGCGGGTGCCGTCTGCGCCGCACATCGCCATGACCGCGGCCATGCTGACGGCGGCGGGCGCGCAGGTGGAAGTCGGCCGTATGCGCGGCCACGAGCAGGTGCCGGACTTCTGGCAGGTACTGCCCGGCCGGCTCGCGCCAGGCACCATCGTGATCGAGCCTGATCTGTCGAATGCGGCCCCGTTCCTCGCCGCAGCCCTGGTCACGGACGGACGCGTCACCATTCCCGGCTGGCCGGCCGACAGCCTGCAGGCGGCCGGCCAGATCATGGACGTCCTGCGCCAGATGGGCGCGCGGTGGGAGCCGACGGCGGCGGGCATGCGCATCGAAGGCACCGGCGTGATCCACGGCATCACGGCTGACTTGCGCGACATCAGCGAGCTGGCACCCATTCTGACCGCGCTTGCCACGCTGGCCGACGCGCCGTCGGAGTTCACGGGGATCGGGCACATGCGCCTGCACGAGAGCGACCGGCTCGCCGCGCTCGTGCGCGAGATCGGTGCCCTGGGCGGTCAGGTGACCGAGCTGCCTGACGGGCTGCGCATTGTGCCGCGGCCCCTGCGCGCGGGCCCCGACCCGTTCGACAGCCACGACGATCACCGTCTGGTCATGGCGGCGGCCGTCCTCGGGCTCGCAGTTCCTGGCCTGCACGTCGCGAACGCGGCCACCGTCGCCAAGACCTTCCCGGCGTTCCGGGCACTGTGGCAGCAGATGCTGGGGCAGGCACCCTGAGCAGGCAAGTCAGCCACGCACGGCTGGACGAGGACGATGTGCGGGTCAGGCCAGGCAAGGGCTCCCGGCCCCGCACGCGCAGACGGCCGGCCCATGAGGATGCCATCGATGCGTTCGTGACCGGCGTCGACCGTGGCCGGTACCGTTGCTGGACCGGCGACCGGATGATCACCGCGATGAAGGCACGGGAACTGGGCCGACACGGGATTGTGGTTGGCGACCGAGTGCGCATCATTGGTGATGTGTCCGGCCAGCCGGATTCGCTCGCCCGAATCGTACGGGTCGAGCCGCGCACGTCGGTGCTGCGGCGATCGGCCGAGGACGACGACCCGGCGGAGCGCATCGTTGTCGCCAACGCCGACCAGCTGGTGATCGTGACGGCCCTGGCCGACCCGACCCCGCGGCCACGGCTGATCGACAGGTTCCTGGTCGCTGCGTTCGACGCGGGCCTGGACCCGCTGCTGTGCCTGACCAAGGCTGACCTGGCCGCCCCGGACGACCTCATCGCCGCCTACGAGCCGCTCGGCATCCGGTGGATCGCGCTCAGCCGGCCGTTTGCCGGCCAGCTCGACGAGCTCCTGACGTTGCTGGCGGGCCGGATCAGCGTCCTGGTCGGCCATTCGGGCGTCGGAAAGTCGACGCTGGTCAACGCCCTGCTGCCGGATGCCGCCCGGGCTGTAGGGACAGTCAACTTGGTGACCGGGCGCGGCCGGCATACCTCGTCGTCGGCGGTCGCGCTGCCACTGGCCGAGGGCGGCTGGATCATCGACACGCCAGGCCTGCGTAGCTTCGGGCTCGCCCACGTCGCGGCCGACCGCGTGGTCTCCGCCTTCCCCGAGTTCGCCGACGCCATCGCCCAATGTCCGCCGGGGTGCAGCCACCTCGAAGCCGGCTGCGCGCTGGATGACTGGGTTGCCGAGCACGGCGGTCCGGCGGAAGCGGCGCGGCTGGACTCGCTGCGGCGGCTGCTGCGCAGCCAAGAGGGCCTCGACCCCGCGACGTCGTCGGCCGAGGATGCCTAGACCGAGCCGGCCCAGCTGACCGGATCGCCAACGTGGACCACTCAGGCCGACTCGCCCGGCGACGTCGAATCCGGGACTGCCGTGGCAATCGAGAGACGATTGCCGCTACCGTTTGCCGGGATGGCAGGTTTTGACGGCGACCTCGGGTTCGCGCACGTCCTCGCGGACGCCGCGGACGACATTACGATGCGCCGTTTCCGCTCGCTGGACTTGCGGGTGGAGGCCAAGCCGGATCTGACGCCGGTCAGTGATGCTGACCTTGCGGTCGAAGAGTCGCTGCGCAACGTGCTGGGCCGGGCGCGGCCGCGGGACGCGATGCTGGGCGAAGAATTCGGCCATACCGGATCAAGCCAGCGCTGCTGGGTCATCGATCCGATCGACGGCACCAAGAACTTCGTCCGCGGGGTGCCGGTCTGGGCCACGCTGATCGGGCTGATGGACGAGGACGAAGTCATCGTCGGCGTGGTCAGCGCACCCGCGCTCGGTCGCCGCTGGTGGGCTGCACGCGACGGCGGCGCCTGGAGCGGTAGGAGCATGACGAAGGCGGCCGCCTGTCGGGTGTCGCAGGTGGCGAGCCTGTCCGACGCATCCTTGTCCTATTCGGGCCTCAGCACGTGGGAGCAGGACGGTCGGCTGAGCGAGTTCCTCGGCCTGAGCCGAAAGGTCTGGCGTACCCGGGCTTATGGCGATTTCTGGTCTCATATGCTCGTCGCGGAGGGCGCGGTAGACATCTCGGCCGAAACGGATGTCCGCCTCTGGGATCTGGCCGCTCTCCAGATCGTCGTGACCGAGGCGGGCGGGGCCTTCACGGACCTAGCCGGAGCGCCGCGTCCGGACGGCGGCAGCGCGGTCTGTACGAACGGGCTCTTGCACGCCGAGGTTCTCAGCCTGCTCGCTGCCCCGGATCAGGACTTGCCCTGAGCGCCAATCGGGCGGATGCTGGACAGCACTGGCAATCACAAGCGCACAAGCACGCAGGACGGTTCGCTGCGGCGTGCGTCGCCACGGCCTTCCGGGCCGCCAGCAGGCTCCCGGCGTGCGGTCCGGCGCGACGATGCGATGCGGCAGCTCCGCGGCGGAGGGAGCAGTGCATGAAGGTACGGGACGGGATGACCAAGGTTGTCCTGAGCATCGGGCCAGCGCATACTCTGCGCGAAGCAGCCCGGCTGATGTCCGCGCAGCGAGTAGGGGCGGCGGTCGTCGTCGATGCAGAGCAGGCCGGCATCGGGATCCTGACAGAGCGCGACATTCTTGACTCTGTCGGCGCCGGGCAGGACCCAGACACCGAGATGGTGGCCGACCACCGGACCTCGGACGTGGTCTTCGCCTCGCCAGATTGGACGCTGGAGCAGGCGGCGTCGGCGATGGCCGCGGGCAATTTCCGCCACCTCATCGTCGTGGATGACCACGACGTAGCCGGCCTGCTGTCGATGCGCGACATCGTTCGCTGCTGGGCCCGAACAGGCGTCACCGCTGCCGCCTCGGCCTAGAGCGGCCCTCGGCAACCACGTACATGCGCAATCGCTGCTCCGCATGCTCGGAGCGCGGGGATGCCAAGCACGCCAGGCGCGGATTACTGTGGCGACGTGGCGGATACCCGGCTGGCTGCCTCATGGACGTGGAGTTGCCACGGCTCTGGCCGTCCTGACTCCGCGTTCATGGACTGCGACGACAGCGGGCCATGCAGCTAGCCGGCGCGGTCGCGCTCATCACGGGAGCCTCGTCGGGCATCGGCGCGGCCACCGCAGTCGCGCTGGCGCGGGCGGGCACGCGCCTGATCCTGACCGGCCGCGACGAGGACAGGCTCGCGGCAGTGGCAGCGCGGACGCGCGGGCTGGCGCTGCCGGCCGACCTAACCGAACCGGACGGGCCTGACCGCCTGATCGAGTCCGCGCTTGCACAGGCGGGCCGGATCGATTTACTGATCAGCAACGCGGGTGCAGGCTGGGCCGGGCCGATTGGCGACTTGCCGGCGAGCAAGGCGACCGAGCTGCTGACGGTGAACCTGCTCGCACCGATCCAGCTGGCCAGGCTGGTCGCGCCCGGCATGGCCGAGCGCGGCTTCGGCCGCCTGATCTTCGTGTCCTCCATTGCCGGCATGACCGGGGTACGGCACGAGGCCGTCTATGCGGCAACCAAGGCCGGCCTGAACTACCTCGCCGAGAGCCTGGGCTACGAGCTCGCAGGGACCGGCTCCGGCGTTTCGGTCGTTCTGCCGGGAGTGGTCGACACGCCATTCTTCCGGCGGCGCGGGCGGCCGTACGGCCGCCGCCTGCCTGCGCCCATCCCGCCCGAGCGGGTGGCGCAGGCCATCGTCACGGCGGCCAAGCGTGACCTGGACGTTGTCTACGTCCCCGGCTGGCTATGGTTCCCGGCCTGGCTGCACGGCACCTCGCCGCGTACGTTCCGGCGGCTCGCGCGCCGGTTCGGCTGACGCGCGAGGGTCAGCCAGCGAGCCTGGCGACCGTCTCGGCCAGCCGCATCGAGTATCCGGCCTCGTTGTCGTACCAGGCCGCGACCGTCACGAGATCACCGTCGCTCACCGAGGTCAGCGGCAGGTCGATGATCGAGGACCTGGTCTCGCCGACGATCCGCGCCGATGCGAAGCCGTCGTGCAGGACGCCGAGAATGCCGGCCAGCGGCCCGGTGCCGGCTGCGGCCACGAATGCCTCGTTGACCTCTGCGGCAGTGGTCGGCTGGCTGGTGCGGACCGTCAGCTCGACGATGCTGCCGGTGCGAACCGGGCACCCGGTAGGCCTTGCCGGTCACCTGCAAGTCGGGCCAGATGAACTTCAGCGCCTTCGCCGCGCCTGACGACGACGGGATGATGTTCTCCGCTGCGGCCCAGGAGTCGCGCCGCTCCTTCATCGGCTGGTCGGTCAGCGACTGCGTGTTGGTGTAGGCATGCACGGTGGAGAAGAAGCCATCCCGGATGCCGACCGTGTCCCGCAGCACCTTCACGACCGGCGCCAGCGCATTGGTCGTGCAGCTTGCCATGCTCACGATGCGGTGCCGGGCGGGGTCGTAGGAGTCCTGGTTGATGCCGGGCAGCAGGACCGCGTCGCAGTCCTCCAGCGTCTTGCTCGGAGCGCTGACCAGCACCCTGCTCGCGCCTGCGTCCAGGTGCGCCTGCGCCCCAGCGCGGGTGGTCGCGCGGCCTGTGCAGTCCAGCACGACATCGATGCCGAGGGCCTTCCAGTCCGGCGCTGACTGCCGCGCGTCGATCCAGGCGATCGTCGCGTCGCCGATCACCAGGCCGTCGGCCTCGGCGCTGACCGGGTCCCGCCAGCGTCCGTAGTTGGTGTCAAATTCGAACAGGGGAGCCATCGCGTCGGCCGACACGATGTCAACGATCGCCGACGGGGTGAAGAGCTTCGCGCTCAGTCCCGCCTTCACCGCTGACCTGCCAATCCGGCCGAATCCCACGACCGCAACCTTCGACATTCAGGCTCCCTTTCTCTGCTTAGCGCTCGCCGGGTCGGCGCCGCCCGAGGCCTCGTCCTGCCACGACCTATGGTATCGAGCAGCGCCAACCCGGCGGAGCGATGGTCGGCGTCGCGTCATGCCCGCCGGTACCGCAGCACGGCGATCGGCATGCAGACCACGAGCAACAGCGCTGACCAGGCAAGCGCCAGACCGACATCGCTGGTCGAGCCCGCCAGCAGGGACCGGACCGCGTCGACCATGGGGGTGACCGGCTGGTACTTGGAGAACGGCTGGAGCCAGCCCGGCATCGAGGTGGCCGGGACATACGCGCTGGAGATGAACGCGAACACGAACGCGATCAGCGACATCCCCTGCGCGGCCTGGGCGTTAGGCGCGAACAGCCCCATCACGATGAACACGACCGTGAAGACGACCGCGTACGCGACGCACAGGCCGAGGGCGGCCAGCCCGTCCTGCCAGGTGCCCGGCAGCCGGAACCCGAACAGGAAGCCGAACGCTGCCGTAGTCACGATCGACCAGACGTTGGTCGTCGTGTCGGCAGCAGTGCGCCCGAGCACCAGCGAGTACCGGGATACCGGCAGCGAGAGCAACCGGTCGGTGAACCCCTGCACCTTGTCCTCGGCCACCGCCACGGCGATGCCGCCGCCAGTGAACAGCACGATCATGGCCACGTATGAGGGCACCAGGAAGTCCACGTAGCTGGCCGAGCCCGGCGTGGATAGCGCCGCCCAGCACGTACCGGAAGCAGAACAGGAACAGGACCGACTGCACGATGCCCATCACGCTCAGGCCGGGCGTCCGGAAATACTTCCGCAGCGCGCGGAGCGCCACCTGGCCGGAGGCGCTGGCCAGGCCCGGCGTGCGGCCCGGACGGCCGAGTACTTGCGGCACGGTTGCCTGTGTTGTCGTCATCGGGTGCTCCCGCTCAGTTGGCCAGCTGCCGCCGGAATGCGTGCCTCATCGTCGGTAAGGGTCAGGAAAACCTCGTCCAGCGTTGGCCGCCGCAGACCGATGTCGTCGACGCGGACAGCGGCATCAGCAAGTCGGCTGATCACTGCTCCCAGGGCTGCCGTGCCGCCCGGCGCGAGGGCGCTCAGGTGCCGTCCGCCAGCCTCGAGCCGGACCTGCTGGGCGGTGACGTCGGCGAGGATCTGCCCGGCCAAGGACATCGAGGCCGGGTCAGCCACGGTCACCTCAATGACGTCCTGGCCGATGCCGGCCTTCAGCTCGCTGACGGTGCCGGACGCGATGACCCGGCCATGGTCGATCACCACGGCGTGGTCGGCAAGTTCGTCGGCCTCGTCGAGATAGTGCGTCGTCAGCACGATGTCTGTGCCAGCGGCCGCGAGGTTGCGGACGGCATCCCAGACCTCGCGCCTGCCGGCCGGGTCGAGTCCCGTCGTGGGCTCGTCCAGCAGCAGCAGCCGTGGCCCGCCGACCAGGCTGGCGCCGAGGTCGAGCCGGCGGCGCTGGCCGCCCGAATAGGTGCCGCTGCGGCGGTCGGCGACCTCGCCGAGGCTGAGCTGGTCGATAACGGCAGCAGCCGCCTGCCTGGCCGTCGCCCGGCCGTGGCCGAACAGTCGCGCCGTCATCTCCAGATTCTCCCGGCCGGTCATCGTCGGCTCGACCGCGGCGAACTGGCCCGCCAGCCCGATGTCGCGACGGACGCCAGCCGAGTCGCGCACGACGTCGCGGCCCCGCACGAGCAGCTCGCCGCTGGTCGGCCTGATCAAGGTGGCGATGGTCCGGACGAAGGTCGTCTTGCCGGCCCCGTTAGGTCCAAGTACGGCGAGCACCTGTCCGTCAGTGGCCGTGAGGTCCAGCCCGTCAAGCGCGGTCACCTTGCCGAACCGCACCGTGAGGTCGCGGGCCTGCAGCAGCGGGGTGCCCGTCAGCTGGCTTGACGCCGTCATCGGCCCGGCCCATCGGTCGTCAGGCCGCCGCTCTTGCAGCGCCTGTCCGAATCTGCCTGCGTCGTCGCCCTGACCGGCAGGGCGCTTGCGCTTGTGGTCATGCTCGTTCTGCTCCTTCGATCACTACGCCGCACCGAGTGCCCGACGAGTAATATCTTGAGTCATAGTAGCCACAGGACTAGTCGCTCTGCAACTGTAGTTGTCGAGACTAGTCGCAACGCATCTATGGAGTATCGTCGGCCCCGGTTACTAGTGCGCTCGGAACTAGTAGAGTTGGTTCCGTGGAGAACGAGTTCCGGTCGTCGCCGCTGGCGCTAGCGGTGCTGAGCCTGCTGCACGCCGCGCCGCTGCATCCGTACGGGATGCAGCGACTGCTCAAGCTCTGGGGCAAGGACCACGTCATCAACGTCGGCCAGCGCGCCAACTTGTACAAGACGATCAAGCGGCTGGACCAGGCCGGCCTGATCGCCGTCAGGCAGACCGAGCGGGACCAGCAGTACCCGGAGCGGACCATTTACGAGCTGACCGAAGCAGGACGGCAGGCGACAGCGGACTGGCTCACCGACATGCTGGCCCGGCCGCGGAACGAGTATCCGCAATTCCCGGCCGCCCTGTCTTTCGTCATGCTGCTCAGCCCGGCGGAGGCAGCGGCGACGCTGGAGCAGCGGGCAATGGCGCTGCGCGGCGAGCTAGCCGGTCTCGACGCGGACGTCGAAGGGACCGCTGGCCTGCCCCGTGCCGTGCTGATAGACGACGAGTACCAGCGCGCGATGGTCACCGCGGAGCTGGCCTGGCTAGACGGCGTGATCGCCGATCTGCTCAGCGGATCGCTGACCTGGAGCTACGAGCTGCTCGCCGGTCTCGCTCTGCCGCTGCAGCCCGACGGCCAGATCGTCACTCCGCCGCGGGACTAGCTTCCTCGGTCCGCCACGAGACCCCGGCGCCGTCCCGCCGGTAGTCACGCGCTGCGTTCGTTTCGAGTTTGCGCGCGACCTCAGTGTCGAGGTCGATGCCAGTCATCTCCGCCAGGCAGGTCACGTAGATCAGCACGTCGGCCAGCTCTGCGCCGAGGTCGGGCGCGCGCCTGCGCCAGGCTGTGAACGCCTCGCTGACCTCCGCCGTGAGCAGGCCGAACTCGAGCGCGACGTCAGCGGTGCTGAAGCCCTTGGCCAGCTTGTTCTGCCAGGCCCGCCGCTGTACCTCGGCAATCTCCACAGCGTCCGCCTCCTCGCCGTCGTTCAGCTCACAGCCGTTCATCAGGTCTCGGGCCGGGCAGGGTCAACGTCACCGGCCGTCAGGTAGGCGACCGCGCGCCGGTCGGTGCCATTTCCGGCTTCTACCAGCGGGCGCAGGTGGGCACCGAAGGCAGCGAGCTCGGCGGGCGTGAGTGCCTGCTCGAGCATGACGCCGAGCGGCGGCAGGTTCGGGTTGCCGGACGAGCGCAAGAATGCCTCCCACGGGACGGGTGGCCGCGAGCGTCGCACGCTGACCTCCAGATCGAGTCGCACGTCGGCGAAGCCAGCAGCCTCTGCCAGCCGGACCAGATCGCGATCGTCGAAATCCAGCATCGGATCCTGGCCTGGCGGCTGCAACGCGGCGAATCTGGCCGACACCTTTGCTGCCGCTTCGGCCACCGGGCGGACGTCATACCCGTAGAACACGCCCGCGTCGCAGTCCTGCATCAGCGTGTTGATCGGCTCGAAGATGCTGATCCGGCCGCCCGGCCTGAGCACCCGCCGGAACTCGGCGAACGCCCCCGACTTGTCCGCGACGTAGATCAGCACCGACCTCGTCGTCACGACGTCGACCGAGCCATCGGCGATGCCGGTCAGCTTGTCGGCGGACGCTGCCACGAAGTCACATCGGCCCAGCTCGCCTGCGTTGGCAGCCGCGGCCCGGCAGTGCTCGAGCAGGTGAGCCGAGATGTCGGAGAAGATGACGCGACCGCTCGGACCGAGCCGGTCCAGGGCGCCAACGGCGATGAGCCCGTCGCCGGTGCCGACGTCGAGCAGCGTGTCGCCGGGGCGAAGCGAAGCGCGGTCGAGGACCTGGTCGCGGATCGCGTCAAGCTCGGGGCGCAGCTGCTCAAGCTGCCCGGCGTCGCCGCCGTGCCGGACCTCACGCAGCCAGCGGTACCAGCGATCATGAGTCTCGGTCACGGCTCACATCCTCGGTCGGCGGGCGGCCAGGGGTCGCCCCATGAGATCTTCCTGGCCTGCCGGTACACCTCACCCTTGCTCTTGCCGACAAGGTCACGCCGGAGGGTGCCATCGCGGGCGCACAGGCTGAGCATCACCAGGCCCTTGCGCTGCTGTGGCCGGCGCACGACCCGGCCCTGCGCCGCGGCTACCGGCTCGCCGCCAGGCCGGACCGCAGCGACGTAGCTGTACTTCTCGTCTTCGTACGACAAGTCCGCGCCTTTCGCCTGCCGATGCACCGCAGACCGCTGCAGCCGGGCGCCAAAATGGCACCAGTCGCCCGGCACGTCCAGCGGACAGTCGAGCTGATGCGGGCACGGCGCGGCGATCACCGAGCCGGCTGCGAGCAACTGGGCGCGGGCCGCGAGTATCCGGCGGTGACCGGCCGGCGTCCCTGGCTCGACGAACAGCACGGCCGGCGCGGCCTCGGCAGCTAGCGCGACGAGCGCCGCCTGCTGCGCCTGGCTCAGCTCGCCAAGAACGTAAGCCGCCGTCGCCAGGTCGGCGACCGCGGCTTCGGCTCCAGCGTGGCCAGCGCCCGCGTCGCCAGCGCCCGCGTCGGCGGCGGGCAGCCGCCAGGTGCGCCAGCTCGCTGCGCGCAGGCTTGGCGCCGCGGCGGCCGCGAGGATCGCCTGGCCGAGCCTGATCGCGTCGGCGGACTGCTCCAGCAGGATCATCGACTCGACACTCGGCAGCTGGTCGGCGACTGCCCAGGCGGCACCGCCCGTGCCGGCGCCGAAGTCCAGCAGCGTGCGGGGCGCCCAATCGGGCAGCGACCGCTGGAGCTCACGCAGAGCCTGGCCTGTCGCCGCCACCGTGGCCGGCATCCGGTAGGCCGCGTACGCGGCCGCGTCGGCCTTGGCCCCCAGCACCGGCGCGTCCGGTACCTCGCCGGACCGGTAGGCGGTCATCAGGCGCTGGACACCCGCGGACAGGCTCGGAAGGCCGGCCCCGGCCAGCCCCGCCTGCACGGCGGCTGTCAGCGAGCCAGCGCCTGATCCGGTCACGTCCCTACGGTAGTGCTCGTTGCCGGGCAGCGCTGGCGCCCGAACGGCGGCGGGCCTACCGTCATGACCATGAACACGAATGCCGATCAGTCGCTGGCGCCGGAGGAGTGCACGCTGTCGCCTGCCGGGCGGCAGGCACGGGCAGCCGAATTCAGCGCGATGTTCGCTGAGACCGTGCGGCGCATCGACCGGCCGGAACCGACTCGGCTGCGGCTTGAGCTCGAGCCAGGCCCGGTGGTCGCGGGCCGGGTCGCCGAACTGGCCGCCGCGGAGACGTTGTGCTGCTCGTTCTTCACGTTCACGCTGACAGCCGGCGCTGGCAGCCTGGTGCTGGACGTCGCGGTGCCGGCGCTGCAGCTCCCGGTCCTCGACGCGCTGGCGGAGCGTGCGGCGGCCAACCTCACCGTGCCGGGCTAGCGTGCTACGGGGCTAGGCGTACGGCGACGCCTGCGAGCTGCGGGCGGTCGCGTACCTCCTGGACGCACCGCGCGAACAGCCAGAGCAGCAGCCGGTCCGCATCGAGGGCCACCGTCTCGGCCAGCCGCCGGGCCAGGCCCACCGGGTCGGCGATCAGCCGTTCGCTGTTGATCAGGTACTGGAGCACGTCGTAGGTGGGGTCGCCCACGTGCGGCTTCGGGTCGATGGCCAGCCAGGGCTCGCGCTGAGCTGCCAGGATGTTCTGCGCGTGCAAGTCCGTGGCCAGCAGCAGCTCGCGGTCGGCGGATTTCGGCAACTGCCGGAACAGCTCAAGGCCGGCACGCACGATGCCCGGATCCAGCGGTACCGGGTCGGCGGCGTCCTCGACCTCGAACGTGTCCGCCCACTCCCGGCACATGTCCGTCAGCAGCGGGAACTGGTGCCCGGCTGGCGGCTCGCGCCAAAGCCGCGCCAGTATGCCGCAGAACACGCGGTCCTGGTCTGGCTCGGGCAGGTCGGCGAGCTGAGTCCCTGGCTCGCACCGCTCAAGGAGTAGCGCGTCGGTGTCACCGTGCTGTTCGGCGGCATGCAGGAAGACGGCCCCGTTCCCGGCCCAGAAGCGCAGGCCGTCCGCTTCGCACCTCGCCTCGGGATGCACCCACCCGATCTTGAGAACGAGCCGCTCGCCGCTGGCGGCGCGAGCCGGCGCCACCCACGCACACTGGCCGCCGGGCTGGAACGGCTCGCCGAGGTCCAGCTCCCAGCGCTCCGCGATCTCGGCAACGAAACCTGGCAGCCGAGCCAGCCAGTCGCGCCGCCCGGGGTCATCGGCGACGCGCTGCGCCAGGAGTTCGGGCACCGGGAAGTCTTCGCCACCGCAGACGGTCACAGCGGGAGGGTACTGGCCCGGCCGGACGGATCGCGACGGCGTTTCTGACCTGCCGTGCGGGCGGCGTCTCATGGGTGCCGAATTACTGGTGCTCTAGGCCCAGCAACTCGGCACCCATGAAGATCAACTTCTGCGGACTACCGCAGGGCTACGGGTGAGCGTTGAACACGTCCGAGCCGAAGTCGGTCGCGGTGGCCGCGAAGCCCAGGTGACCGTGCCCGTCCGCGCCGCCGAACCTGATGCCCAGCAGGTCCTCGAAGGTGCGCAGCGCCGAGTAGTGGTTGTAGGTCACCGTGTCCTCCGTGCTGCCGGCCTGGATCCAGTCCGGGTTGAGCAGCACCGCGCCGACCTGGCCGCCACCGGGCATGGTGCCAGCCGGCGGCTCCACGTTCGGCGTCAGGCCCGTGACTCCGAGCACCTGGTAATAGGTCATGTTGTGGAAGGCCGGGATCGGGGTGTTCAGCAGCGGTGAGTAGCCGGGGTTGTCGTTGTTCGGGCCTGGCTGCTCGTTGTCGCCAGCGGCGGTGTCCCCCACGCCGCCCTCGTCGAAGGTGATCATGACGAGGGTGTGGCCGCTGCGGTAGGCCGGCGAGTGCAGAATCAGCGGCATCCACGTCCGCAGGAAGTCATCGGCGCCGACCAAGCCGCCGGCGGTCCCGCCTGCGTCGTTGGTGCCGGCGCAGGGGTTGTCGTGGCCGTCATCGCACAGGTTCGGCGTGATGAAGGCGAACCTGGGCGTGGTCCACGCGTGCTTGAGGTCCTGCGCCAGGTGACCCTGGTAGCTGACCGTCCCGTCGGACTGCGTTGCTGCCGAGCCAAGGGGAACGACGTCGTGATCACACAGCCAGGTGTTATCGGTCACCGAGTGGAACCAGACGAACGGGTTGTGCCGGTTCGCGTACTGGTCGGTGATCGTGGACTTCACCTGCGAGCCAGTGGCGTTCGGGCCCTCGGCGTTGTTGGTGTCGTCGGTGGCGACGCCGCTGGTCTGGGTCGGGTGTGCGCAGTCGGTGCCGCCCAGGGGATCTGCCTGGCCGCCATCCCTGGCCGGGTCGTTGCCCATGTCCTCGGAATACTGCCGCCAGTCGCTGAGGATGCTGAGCGGGTAGGCGCGGTCGAGCTGATTGCCGATCGTCTGCACGCTGCTGGGGAAGACACAGCCCTGGCCGTCGACCTGGCCGGGGTACAGGGCCTGGTTGGCGTCAAGGGTGCCCGGCGTGACGTCGTTGTAGCCGCCTGCGCAGTCGCTGTTCGTGACTAGGTTGGGCGCCTGGCCCGAAACCTGGGCGATGTAGTTATCCAGGCTCACGTGTCCGACCCCGTAGTAGCTCTTGATCAGCTCGCCCTGCGGGACGAGCGTGTCGTTGAGGTACGTGGCCTGCGACGACGCGCCGAACGTCGAGGCGAAGCTCTCGTTTTCGAGCTCGATGACGATGATGTGCTGGATCGCGCCGGGCGGCACGGGCAGCCCGCCGGACGAAGCGCTCTGCGCGGACGCCGAGAGAGCCGGGACCAGCGCGAGTCCGAGGGCGGTCAGGCTCGCCGTGGCGAGTCCTGCGAGTCTGAGCCGTGTCCGAGCTCTGCTCTTCATGTTTCTCCTGTTCGCCATGGCCGGCGACCGCTTGCTGAGAGGGTGCCTGTGCCACGGGCACTATCACAGGCAACTAAGAAGCATGACAAACAGGGATATGACTAATATGTAGCTAGAAGGTGAACAGAAGGTTCCGCCCAGATGGTTATCCGCTAGCGCTGATGCGGCCGTACGCCGTCAGCGTGCGCAGTGCTTGCAGGGTGACGACGCCGCGCCACTCCAGGGTGGCGGCCTGGCTGGGCGGTTCCCAGGTCACCGGCCAGCCGCCGTCCTCCCGCTGGTCCGCCAGCAGGCGGTCCAGGTGGCCGGATATCTGGGCGTCGGTGAACAGCGTCCGCCACCGCGAGCCGGGCTCGGGCGCCAGGTGCAGCGGCGTAAGGCCGTACCCCTCGGCGTCCGGATCGAGCTTCAGCATGCTCACGTCCGCGAAGTGCGCGGCCAGCGTGCGCGCCTGCCGGTCAGCCCGGTCCCGGTCGGGCACCTGCGCCAGGAAGATCAGCACCTCGGACAGCGTGTGCGCGTCGGCTGGCGGGCCGCCGGTCTCAAGCTGCCGCCAGCAGTACTCGGTGCCCTCCGACCGCCACGGATGGTCGATGCCAAGCTGGTAGAGCAGCCCGACCAGCCCGGCCGTCGGGTTGAGGCCGGGCGCATAGGTCCACTCGGTCCAGTGCGCCGCCCGCGGGAACCCCTCAATGACCGGGAACGCCGGCGGTACCGCTCCGCCGGCGTCCGCGTTCGCGGCGGTCGTGGCGAGGTAGTCGCACGCCTGGGTGATCATGGTTTCGTCGGACGCGCCAGCCGCCACTATCGCCTGGAATGCGACCTCGACGTAGATGGGCAGGCTGGCCGGGCAGCGCACATCGGGCTCCAGCGCGTGGCCGAAGCCGCCGTCGTCGTTCTGGTAGCCGCGCAAGGCGTCGATCACGTGGTCGCCGGGCTGGCCGAGGAACAGCGTGGCAAACAGTCGCCGCTCCAGCAGCCGCGCCTGGTTGAGCAAGAAGCGGTCTCCCGCTGCGAATACGTCATCCATAACCAAAGGCTATGGCGGTGGCGAGGGGCCGTCTTGACCAGAACGGACACCTTGACCGGCTGAATCGCCCGATCCCAGCCGCGCGGCACCGGCACTGGATAACAGACGGCATGATGTACGAGTGCTGCCGCCATGGGATCTAGCCGTCGCCATGCGCGGTCTCAGCGAGCCTCGCGGGGTCCGCGCGTGAAGACGATCCTGCTGGCGTCGAGCATCGCGCTGCTGGTGTCGCTATTCGGCACGCCGGTGGCGATCCGGATCTTCCGGCGGCACGGTTACGGTCAGCTGATCCGCGACGACGGCCCCGAAGCGCACCACACCAAGCGCGGCACGCCCACGATGGGCGGCACGGTCATCGTCATCGCCGCGGTGCTCGGGTACTTCGGCGGCCACCTGCTCACCGACGACCCGCCGTCAGCGTCGGGCCTGCTGGTGCTCGGGCTCATGGCCGCCCTCGGGCTCGTCGGCTTCGTCGACGACTTCATCAAGATCTACAAGCAGCGCAGCCTGGGTTTGCGCAGCGGGGCCAAGCTGACGGGCCAGGTCGTGGTCAGCGCGGTGTTCGCAGTGCTGGTGCTGCATTTCCCCGACCAGTACGACCTCACCCCCGCCGACGCGCGGATCTCGCTGCTGCGCGACTTCGGGCCTGCCCTCGCCGTACTGCCCTTCGTGATCTGGATCGTGCTGCTGATCGCGGCGGCTGCTAACGGGGTCAACCTGACCGACGGCCTGGATGGGCTCGCCGCCGGCTCGGCCGTGCTGGTGCTGGCGTCCTACGTCCTCATCGCCAACTGGCAGCTGCGCAACGACTGCATTAGCGGGCCGATCACCCCGCACTGCTACTCGATCGCCAGCCCGCTCGACCTCGCGGTTGTGGCCGCGGCGGCGCTCGGCGGCTGCCTGGGCTTCCTGTGGTGGAACGCGCCTCCGGCCCGGATCTTCATGGGCGACACGGGGTCGCTCGCGATCGGCGGCGTGCTCGCGGGCCTCGCGGTGACCACGAAGACGGCGCTGCTCCTGGTCGTGCTCGGGGGGCTGTTCTGGATCATCACGGCCTCGGTGATTATCCAGGTGGGGTTCTTCAAGATGACCCGCCGCCGGGTATTCCGGATGGCGCCACTCCAGCACCATTTCGAGCTGATCGGCTGGGCGGAGACGACGATCGTGATCCGCTTCTGGCTCATCGCCGGGCTGTGCATCGCGCTGGGGCTGGGCATTTTCTACGTGGAGTGGCTGCCGAGCTGACGCGTGCCGGGCTGACGCGCGCCGGACTGGCCGCGGGCCGGGATGGGTCAGCTCGGGATCAGGTAAGAGCCGAGGTGCGCGTCGAGGGCGGCCAGCCCGGCGGCATCAGCCGACGCGGCGCGGAACCCGAGGTAGCCGTCGGGGCGCACGAGGACGGCCCCGTTCCCGTCGTAAGCATGAACGTCCAGCAGCCCCGCCCACCTGCTGCGCAGGTGGTCTAGCCCCGGCCCGCCGGGCCGGCCGGACACCAGCAGGTGGTGACGAGTGCCGCCGAGCGCCACCCGCTGCGGATAGCGCTCCCCCGGAGCGGGAACGGGGTCGTCGGACCTGCTCGGCAGCGCCTGATCGCCCGCGGGCGGGTAGCTGCTCGTCAGCGGGCTGCCTGCGTAGGAGCCGTCGAGCATGCCGCGAGCGCGCACCAGGGCCGCGGTCTGCGCTTTTGGATGCGAGGCGGCCGGCGACGGTGGCGGGGCCTCCCGGGCTGACTTCACGGCAGCCTGCACCAGCTCATGCAGCTGGTCGGAAACGGCCAGGACATGGAGCGCAGCGGCGCCGCGCTCGACCGCGAACGTGTCGGTCAGACCGGGGCGGCCCCGGCCCTGGACCTCGAGTGCTAGCTTCCAGGCCAGGTTGTGGGCGTCGTGCAGGCCGGAGTTCAGGCCTTCGCCGCCGAACGGGCTCGACAGGTGACCCGCGTCGCCGAGCAGGAAGCGCCGACCGTCGGCCAGGTGCGGCGTCAGCCGCTTGTGCATGCGGAATACTGCGGCCCAGCCGACGCCGGACAGCTCGACAAGGTGGCGTGGGATCCGCCGGGCCAGGGCGGTGGCGACCGCCGTGGGCGAGGTGTCGCTCGTCAAGCGCTCGACTTCATCGTCGTCGAGATCCCCGATGAAGGTGAGCCAGCGCTCGTTCGGGAGCGGGGCGAGGAGGACATAGCCGGCTGGCGTGGCGACCAGCGCCGAGCCGTCCCGTGGCAGGCCACAGGAGACGGTCACATCGGCGACCAGCGCCGTCCCCGGATAGGTTTCCCCGGCGAGGACCTCGGTCATGGACTCGCGGGTCACGCTGTGGGCGCCGCCCGCGCCGACGACCCAGCGAGCATGCGTCGTCTCCGGTGTCCCGTCCCCGTGCTTGGGGTCGACGTGCTTCAGGTCGATGAGGACGCCGTCGTTCAGCTCGCCCAGGGAAACGGCCTCGACGCCGCGCTCGATGGTGCCGCCGAGTTCGGTCATCCGGTCAGTCAGGATCTGCTCGGTCCGCCACTGCGGCAGGCTGCACTGGAATTCCCATGGGCAGCCCGCGCCCGCGGTCGTGAAGTCGGTCTCTGCTGTGGGCTGCAGGTCAGCGTCGAAGAGCCGGGCGTATCGCAGGTGGACCGAGTCGCCGAGGACCTTGTCCACGACACCGGCCTGGGCGAGAATTTCCAGCGTTCCCGGCTGGAGTGCCGTCGCGCGGGCCTGGTGCGGGGCGGCCTGCTCGCGCTCAATGACGCGCGCCTTGACGCCGTGCCGGGCCAGTTCGATGGCCGCGAGCAGCCCGGATGGGCCCGCGCCGATGATGAGTACGTCAGTGTAGGCAGCCGCCTGCACCCGCCGTCACCCCCGTCTGTCCGGCGTTCTACCGTCAGCCCAGGTCGAGCCTGCGTGAGGCTGGGCCTGCCATCATCGCTCCCGCGGGCTCCCCTCGATCAGCCTACGAGCGCGGTCGGCGGCCCTGCCGCCCGACCTGAAGTCGCGCTACTCATGTGACGAGGCGGGACCTGGGGCCGTGCCCACGGCTGGAGTACTGGCCCGAGGTTGTGATGAACTCGTCAGTGACCCACTGTGCGACGTTGGCGGGGTAGGGCGGTGGCAGTCCGAGGACGATGTGCTGGAAGCCGGCGTTGATCGCTGCGCCGATCGCGTCCCGGGTCACGCTGGGCTGGTCGTAGGAGACTGGCAGGTGCATCGAGCGAGTGATCAGGGCCGGGTCGCGACCGATCTCGGCGCAGTAGCGGTCCAGCAGCGCGCTGCGGCCCACGGCGTCCTCGATGTCGCCGCCGGGGATGTTCCACACGTCGGCGTGCTCAGCAACCACGCGCAGCAGCGGAGCCGAGCGTCCGCCAATGACGATCGGCGGATGCGGGCGCTGGACGGGCTTTGGGTTGCCGAACGCCCCGGTGAGCTGGACGTAGTCGCCCTCGAAGTCGAATGGTTCCGTCTCGGTCCACAACCGCCGGATGACCGTGCACGCTTCGGCCAGGCTCCCCAGGGAATGGCCGAAGTCGTGGTACGGCAGGCCGTTTGCGTCATATTCGCGCCGGGCCTGAGGGTGGCTCGGCCGCGAGCCGGCGCCAATACCGAAGTCAAGGCGTCCGCCGGAGACGACGTCGACTGTCGCGGCGATCTTGGCCAGCATCGCGGGCGGCCGGAAGCGGTTGCTGGTCACGAGCAGGCCGAGGCGCAACCGCTCGGTCTGCCCGGCGAGAGCCGACAGCAGCGTCCAGCCTTCGTAGACCGAGCCGCTCACGTCGCCGCCAATCGGCATGAGGTGATCGAACAGCCACGCATGTTCGATCGCCGGGATCGAGTCCGCTTCGCGCCAGACTCGCAGGATGTCCTGGTAGTCGACGTGCATAGGAGCGGTCATGATCCCGAAACGGGGCCGGGATATCTGCGGCATGGAGGCTGGTCCTTTCAGTACGGGCGGGACGAGCGATCAGCGACGTCGCTTTGCTGCGTCAAGCAGGGCGGGCGGTGTGTCGAGTTTCTCGTGTGCGGCGAGGTCGACACCCGGAGCGACGATCGCGTCGATCGCGTCGAGCACGTCGGCGGACAGCACGGTGTCCGCAGCGGCGAGCTGAGAGCGTAGGTGGTCCAGGGTGCGGGGACCGACGATCGCGCTGGTCACGGCCGGATGCGCGGTGACGAATCCGAGCGCGAGCTGGATCATCGTGAGGCCGGCCTGGTCGGCGACCTTAGCCAGCTGCTCGACGGCGTCGAGCCTCGCGCGGTTGGCGGGGCTGGCGATGTCGAAGCGTTGCGGCATGAGTGCCGAACGGCTGGTGGTGATTTCCTGGCCCGCGCGGATCGCTCCAGATAGCCAGCCTGACGCCAACGGGCTCCACGCCAGCACGCCAAGTCCGTACTGCTCGGTCACGGGCAGGACGTGGGTCTCGATCCCGCGTTGCAGGATCGAGTAGCTGGGCTGTTCGGTGACGTATCGGCTCAGGTTGTTCGCCCGGGCTGCCCACTCGGCCTGGACGATGCGGTAGGCGGGGAACGTCGAGGAGCCGAAGTAGCGAATCTTTCCCGCGCGCTGCAGGTCGGTCAACGCTGAGAGCGTCTCGTCGTCGCTGGTGCTCGGGTCCCACCGGTGGATCTGGTAGAGATCGATATAGCCGACGGCCAGACGGCGCAGGCTGTCGTCCAGCTCGGTGACCAGCCAGCGGCGCGAACTGCCACGATGGTTGCGTTCGTCGCCCATTGGCAGGCCTGCCTTCGTGGCCAGCACAATGTCGTCGCGGCGGCCGGCGATGGCCTTGCCGACCATCTCTTCTGACTCGCCGCGGCTGTACATGTCGGCGGTGTCGATGACATTGATACCGCCCTCCAGGGCGGCGTCGACCATGGCGGTGACCTCGTCCTCGCTGGTACGTCCCAGACTGCCGAAGTTCATCGCCCCGAGCACGAGAGTGCTGACCTGAACACCGGTCAGGCCCAAGGTGCGGTACTGCATGACGGTCCTCCTTGCGAGGTCACGTGAGTCTGCGGGCGCGGGGTTTGGATTGGCTCGCCGGGTCTGGCATCCTGGATAAGCGGATCCTCGTTCCGGTATCCAATATACGGAACATGGTTCCGCTTGCCAAGTTGCGGTGAGGGGAGGTAGCGGCGCAGTGGTCCGCATTGACGGCGGGACAGGGCCGCCAGCCCCGCGGAAGCGGGCCGACGCCCGACGTAACGAGGAGGCTGTGCTCGACGCGGCTGCCGCGGCTTTTGTTACCTCAGGCGTCGATGTGCCCGTGCGCGATATCGCCGCCAAGGCTGGCGTTGGCATCGGCACGATCTACCGTCACTTCCCGACCCGTGCCGATCTCATCGTCGCCGTCTACCGGCACCAGGTAGAGGCGTGCGCTGAGGCTGGCCCGGCGCTGCTGGCGAACAGCAGCACGCCGCACGCCGCGCTGGCGCAGTGGATCAACCTGTTCGTCGACTTCCTGGTCACCAAGCACGGGCTCGCCGAGGCGCTGCAGTCCGACGCCGCCGCCTTCGAGACTCTGCACGCCTACTTCCTCGACCGACTTGTCCCCGTGTGCGGCCAGCTACTCGACGCCGCTGCCGCGGCGGGCGAGATTCGCGCTGGTACCGACGCCTTCGAGCTGATGCTCGGCGTCGGCAACCTCTGTATCGGCGCGGACAATAACCCCCGCTATGACGCACGGCGCATGGTCGGACTGGTCATCGCCGGACTGCGCCTCCGCTAGGAAGGCAGCCTGGGTCGCCGACGCGAATCTGTGCTCGAGGTTCAGCGCAACGGCCAGGGTCGGTCCTCCGCTGGCTGATCCCCCTGCGGCGACGCCGCCGGTTTGTCCCGCGGGAGGAGTTCCTGGCGATGTCGCGCGATGCTCCTGACGGTGCCCTGGAGGCGTTCAGGTCGGATCAGGACGCCGCTGCTGACCACGAGACTGCCAGCCCCTATGAGCGGTGACCTTGCCCGGCAGGGCATCCTCGACACGAACATCATGATCTTGCGCAGGTGGATTGATCCCGGCCAGTTGCCCGATGAGATGGCGATCAGCGCCATCACGCTGGCGGAGCTCTCCGCTCGCGCGCACGAGGTCCGCCGCAATAGTGACCAAGACATGTACGACGATGACTTCACTGGCCTGGACAATCTTCTGCGGGTTATCACCGTTACCCGGCCGAATGTGCCCCACGAACTGCGACCCAGGCGGTAAGAGGCCACTCGCGTGCCAAAAACGCCGCTATGCGCGCCTTCTAGACAGGACGCCGTTCCCAGCGGCCATGAGCGTCACGAACCGGGCTGGCGGTGGTTACAGCTGCGCAGATCTCCATCGAGGAGTTGCGCCAAGCGCGATGAGTTGAGCCGGTGTCGCCGGTAGGTACGGGTGAGCATCGAGCGAAGGGACTCAACATGAGCGTCATCGTCATCGAATTCATCACGCTGGACGGGATCGTGTCCGACCCAGACGGGTCCGACGGCACACCAGCCGGCGGCTGGGCGTTCCGGCACGGGCCTGCGACGGTCGCCGGGGACAAATTCCGGCTCGGGAGCACGCTGGACGACGGGGTCATGCTGCTCGGGCGCAAGACCTGGCAGTTGTTCTCGCGGCTTTGGCCACCACGCGATGACCCGTTCTCCGCGCGGATGAACGCAGTGCCGAAACTAGTCGCTTCTCGTACGCTGACCGACGCGTCTGCGTGGATGAACTCTCGTGTCATCGACGGCGACGTCGTCGACGCCGTCAAACGCGAGCAGCGCGATGTGATCATCACCGGCAGCCTGCGGGTCGTGCACGCGCTGATGGCCAGCGACCTGATCGATGAGTACCGGCTCCTGACCTTCCCCACGATCCTGGGCATCGGCGAGCGGCTCTTCTCCGCTAGCGACTCGCCCGCGTACCTGGAGTGCCTGTCGGCCGAGCAGGCCGGCGCCGCCGTCCTGGCGCGGTACGGGAGGCCGGCACGATGACTGACCGCTTGCTCGACTCGTCTGCCGGCCCGGCCCCCACCTCGAGCCGTTCGATCAGCACCTGGGTCACTTGGGGATCTTGGTCCGGTCGGCTGGACGTGACTCGAGCATCGGCTGCTGCGATCAGTTGATATCGAACTCGTTGCCTTCCGGATCCTTCATCCCGACCGCGTAGTGGTCCAGCCCTTCCTCGGACAATGCGCCAGTGATGGTGGCGCCCAGGCCGGCCAGCCGGCTGGCCTCCGCGTCGACTCGCTTCCTGCGAGTCTCGATCGGGTCCGTCCGCTCGCCACTGGCGTGGATGTCGAGGTGCAGCCGGTTCTTGACCGTCTTGGCATCCGGGACGACATGGAACCAGATATTCGGCCCCTGGCCCTCCGGGTCGCTGATCCTGTCCGCCCCGTCGACCAGGTCTTCCTCGGGTACCCCGACCTCGAGGTAGAAGTCCTTCCAGGTAGCGAATCCGGCCGGGGCGGGCGCGAGCTCATAGCCCAGCGCGGCGGCCCAGAACCGAGCCAGCCGGTCTGGGTCGTCACAGTCGATGACCAACTGAAAGCGGACAGGCACCGGTCTTCCTCTCCAGGCCGAATCGGGCAGTTACCTGCATCCTGCCAGGTGCTTCGCGGCGCGGGCCAGGGCGTCGGATCACGCCATCTCGAACTGCATCCTGGCGATCTGCGCCTCAAGCCGCGCTCACTCCGCGGGCTCCTGGCCGGTGAGCAGCTTGAGCAGGCCATCGGGGGTGTTGTCGCCAAAGAGGAGCTTGTGGTTCCGGTCGGATTCGGCCGCAAATTGCTCGCTCCGCGGAAAGAGGGCTTGCTCGTACTCCGCCAGTGCAGCTTCGACATCGTCGGGGTGGGCAGCGATGGCTTTGCCGAGTTCGGAGCCGTCGAACATAGCGAGATTGGCACCCTCCCCGGCGAACGGTGACATCACGTGGGCGGCGTCGCCCAGCAGGGTGACGCCCGCAACTCGGTCCCACCGGTGGGCAATCGGCAGGGCATTGATTGCGCGAAGAACGGGGGTAGCTTCCCCATCTGTGATGAGTGCGGTGAGCTCAGGGGCCCAGCCGGCGAACTCCTTCGCGACCTGGGCCGTCGCCGTCGCTGGGCTGGCGAAGTGGATATCAGCGATCCACTCCGGCGGCTTGGAGAGCGCGACGTACACGTGAAGGACACCCTCGGGCTCTCGGTGCGCGAGGATCCCCTAGCAAGCGCGACAGCGAACAGGGCACTGACTTTGCGTCCGCACTGGATCATCTCGTCCGGCAGGGAGTCGAGCAGGATCCGACGCAGGTCTCCGCGCAGCGCCTCTGGACGGCCGCCGGTACCGTCGTCGGGCTCGTCGAGCAGGACCATGCCGTCCTGGTCGAGCACGTGCGTTGCCTCGCCACCCTCGTGGATGATCGTGCGGAACTCCCCCGTGAGACCGGCCGCTTCCAGCGCGAGCTGCCCGTTGTACTCGTGGATGTCGAGCTGGCCACCCTCCGTTCGGGCGTCCGCCGAGGCCTCAGCTTCGTAGATAGTCGCGGGAATGCCGTGCACGTGGAGAACACGGGCAAGTGTCAGCCCGCCGAGGCCCGCGCCGATGATCGTAACCGGAGTGGTCATTGTGGCTCTTTCAGATCGGAGACCGCTCAGCTCGTCACTGGCACATCGTCCATCGAACGATCTAGCCTTCGGGCTGTCACCGTAGCTCGGCGATATGTCAAAGATATAGCGTTCAATTCTCCTTGCCAAGGCCCGGCTGCCGAACGGACGGTTTTGCGGCATGGGTCGGTTCAGGACGGCGCGGCCCGCAGCACCGAGCGAATGACTACGGTGCCGGGGCTGGCGTGAGCAGATGTGTGAATGAGTTGCGATCAACTCGGCCGAGTGCTCGGCGTCCACGAGGCAGGGGGCGTGTCCGCCGGGCACCTGATAGAGCCTGGCGCCGTGAATCTGGTCGATCGACGGCCGCGCGTGCTCGATGGAGAGGTATGGGTCGTCGGATCCGAGGATGAAGACCGTGGGTGTCATGATCGCCGCGAGTTCTGCACTTGTGAGGACGCTCTCGGGACGCGCGTGGTGGAACACGTTGATCGCGTGCATTAGCGACGCCACGGTTCTCGCGTTCTCCGGTCGACGGGCGGACAGGCGTAGCGTCTCGATCAGCGAGTCCGGCGCGGCCGCTACTTCGGCGGAGCCAAGTCCCTGGGCAAGCAAGGTGCGATAGACACGACGCGGGCTGGGTGAGCGCAAGACGGCGGCGCCCAGCCCACGGCCCGAGGTGGGCCTGCAGCGCGTGCAGGACCACCACGACATGCTGACTGCATTCCGTAGCCGCGACCCGGACCTGGTTGAGCAAGTCTTCCGGCGCCACGCCATGGCAGGGGTCGATCTGCTCCTGGAGGATCTCGACTAGGCGACCCCGGGTACTGCTTAGCGTCCACTCGTCAGCGACGCGGGCCGATCCACGGCTGACGCCAGCGCTCGCGGTGGTGGCGAGAACGGCTGCGCCGCCTTGTCGACACCAGCGGCATTAAGCCTCGTCAGACACCGTGAGCTTCGGCCCGCGGGCTGTAATCCGCAGGTGAAAGAGCCTTCGACTCGAAGTGAACAGGACCCTATCCTCCCAGCTCAAAGGCACTTTTGCTTGACCGACGCGCGAAAGGCCGAGGTTTAGTCTGCGAAGCCCTAACCGGCCGCGACGACATGTCCGGCTGTGACCTGAGGAGGGTTCGGAAACAGTGGCTCGAGATTCGCATGGACGAACTCCCCGGCCCTTTTCGTCGATTCTTCCTCGCCCGGTTCATCTTGGAAGACCGAGGTGGAGAGCATCACCCCATCCCCCGCATTGACCCAGTAATAAGCTACGAATCCGGGAACCTGTCGGAGAATCTCGACAAACTGGTCCTCCACTCGGCGTCCCGCCTCTTCAGGATCGGTCACCCCGCTGTATCGCCGTACCACGGCATACATATCCGGCCTCCTGTCTACGCCCCCGAGGTCGCTTCATGCGACAAACCCAGGATGCCTGCCCCCGCATCCCCGCAGCCACGCGGGGGGTGCCAGTCTGTCCACGCGACCGACCGCCTGTCCGCCTCGAGGAACTGCACCGGGTGCGTCTGGCCGGTACATGTCCCGCCGCCGTGAACACGACCACGCCGTCAACGTTCCGCCACTCGCCGGGCGCACTCGGACGCAGTGCCGTCTTGGTGGAGCCGCTCGACGCCTCCCAGCGAGCGAGCTCAACCGTGCTGTCCGGCAGTCGAAGCACGAACACTCCAGGAAGAGCCTGGCGGCGAAGGGACGCGATTGGCTGCGTGCGGCGGTCGCCAGTCCTACCGCCCGTGGCCGCCGACGGAGTGCAGGCGTGTCCGCCTGTCTCAGTTAGCGATCAGATGGGTGGCTGACCGTTCCCGAGACGCTGCCGTGCTCTCGGTCCGGGAGCATCTGGCGTCGAATCTGAACGGTTGCCGTGGCCACGGCAATGACCGCACCTTCTGCGTCGAGCAGCTCGCCGGCGAGGAATCCAACGTCGCGGCCTCGACGCACAACGCGGCCTCGTCCGAGCAGGCGCCCTGGCTGGGCCGGACGAAGAAACTGGACATGCAGGTCAGTCGTAGGGGCGAAGTCACCAGGACTAAGGCCAGCAACTAGCGCCGGTCCTAGGGTCTCGTCCAGCATCGCGGCGAGAAAGCCACCCTGAATGAATCCCGCTGGATTCAGGAACGCCTCGGTCGCGGTGAACGCAACTTCGATCGTCCCCTGCTCGGGGCTCACGGACACCAGCTCCCAGCCAAGCGTGACCGCTGCGGCCGGAAGCGGCACCCTACCTTCCACTGCATCCCAGAATGGGCCCTCGCGTGCCACGGCTAACATCCTGGCAGTCACCGCTGACAGTGCCGAATCGCGTGCACCAGCCCACGCGCTGTTCTAGCCGCCGTAAGGACCTCGGCGAGTGCGAGCGGCGAGTCTATTTGCGCTAAGCGCCGGGCGCGCAGCTTAACCTGTTTCGGCCGGCAGCGCGCATGCCCACTGTGTCACTGTGCGGGCGAACAAGGCTGGATCGGCGCCGTGCATCGAATGCGCCATCTGGGGAAACGACTGGTACTCGAACGGCTGCCCAGCACCCTCGATCAGCTCCCTCGCCCGGGCGGCCTGCAGATCGGAAATGGCGCCCATCAGCGCCCCGGTCGCCTCGTCTATCTGACGGAAATGGTGGGTAAACAGGACGGGTACCTTGACGTTCGCCAGCATGAGCTCGTGATCGCAGCTCGCGGCGACGGTGCCAGTCCAGAACGCCCGGCCCCACTCGGGGTCGTACTCCTTCAGGTTCTGCGGCGGCTCGGCCAGATTCGCGGGTTCGCCGCGATTAGCCGCGGCCATTGCCACCAGCGTCGTGAGGATACGCTCGGGCAGCTCGCGGGGCGCGGCGGCCAGCATGCCCGGCCAGTCCCCGATCGACCACTGGTCACCCAGCCATTTGTTCCACATCGCGAATATGGGGCCGATCGCCTGCCGTATGGACTGGCCGCAGGCCGGGTTGATTTGGGAGGAGAAGAGCGGCGGGTCCTCCCACACCGCGCCGCGTATCTGACCGGGCTTGGCGTACGCGGATAGCCACGCGGACAGGACCCCGCCGGATGACAGGCCACTGACGACGGTTGGCCGGCCGATGACGAGGTCGATGAACCGGACCAGGTCGTTGCCGATGTTGTCGAGGGTGTAACGGCCGGGTGTCCAGGTGGAACGGCCCTGGCCGCGGAGGTCGACAGCGTGGACGTGGAAGTGCTCGGCAAGCAGCGGCATGGCCGCCTCGTAGCCCCACCATGACTCCGACTGCCCGGGAATCAGCAGCAGCGCGGGCAAGTGCGGCTCCCCAGCTGTGCTGTAGTTCATTCGGATCTCACCGAGATCCGCTAGCGACTCGGGGAACGCGTGGGGCACGAAGATGTGCTCCCGATCGGCGGCCTCAAGCCCGGTCATAGCATTCGGCATCAGCTGACCTCCTGTTGTGTCGTGTCTGCGGGCGCGCCGACGACGAAATCGGCGACGATCGCCCGCCTGCGCTCAATCTGCGCTTTGAGCAAGGCGACAATGCCATCCGCGGCGTCGAAGACCGGCCAGAGATGTCGAGCAGCAGCCGGTTGCCACACGCCTCGATCAGCGAGTAGTGGAAAACCAGATGCGCACGCGCCCATTCCTCGTCGCGTGCGGCCGGGTCCCCCGGCATGGACTGCGGGATCATTGATCGCCGGGAATCAGCATGCGTCAGGTCTTTTCGAGTCAGTAGCTGGACGAGCACCTCGCCGTCCGTCCGGCGTCGGAAGAGCGATCTCGGCGGGCTCTAGCGGCCCGGCCCTTTCCTTGATGGGCAGCGCCCGCATGCCCGCAACATTAAGCGGCCATGCGGGCGCTGGTCACCCGTCCGCTACGTCACGGGTAGCTGACGACCTGGCTGGCCACGTCCGGGTTGGCGGAGCTCACAGGACCGCCGGTGTCGTTGATGACATGGTCGATGGTGCCGGGACCGCTGAGGTTGATCGTGAGCAGGTCGTTCATCTGAACGCCCGGCATGTCCGGGACCTCGAAGGCATGCGACACGTGGATGCTCGGGTTCACGTTGGTGAAGATGTAACTGCCCATGCCATAACCCTGGAACGACTGCACGTTGTCGGCCACCTTGAACGCTGCCCAGCCAAGCACGCCGTCGTGCTCGTAGTCGGCCTGGGTCGGCGGGTCGTAGGGCAGTTCGTTCTGGAAGAAGATGACTTCGCCGTTGTTCCCGTTCCAGATGACGTTGTACTTCTGGAAGTGCTCGACGAACAGCCCTGTCGCGGTGACATGGTCACCATTCACCACGAGGCCGGTGTCAGCGGTGTTGATGGTCCAGCCGACTGAGCCGGTCACGCCGTGGTCGGCACGCCAGATCCACAGGTCGTCAAGGATGGTGTAGTCGCTGTTGACCTCGAGGGCGACAGTAGCTTTGCCGACGTGCGGTCCGCCGATTCGGAAGAACACGTCCTGCAGTGTCGTCGGGTTAGACGACTGGTTGTGCGGCACGCCATTGTTGCCGTTCTTCGAGCCGATCTGCATGAGCAGCGGCGAGTTGACGGGTCCGGCATCGACGATGAGGCCGGAGACGTCGATACCGGGGTTGTCAGCCGTGGTGAGGACCGAGTTGCCGTTGGTCGCCGTCAAGGTGGCGAAGCCCAAGCCCTGTACCACGGTGTCAGCCCGCTTGACCTTGATCGGGGAGTCCACGTTGTAGACGCCTGGCGTCAACAACAGGTTGAGGCCGCGGGACAGCGCATTGTTGATCGTGCTGACCGAGTCGGACGGCGTGGCGATGAAGAACTGCGACAGCGGGATCGAGGTGCCGGGCGTGTGCCCGTTGGCCCATGTTGGGCCCACCGAGTTGGTTTGGAATGACGGCACGAAGACATTCCAGGCGCCCGAGCCGTCGATGTAGAGGTAGGGCTTCTCCTTGCTCACCGGCGTCTGCGCGAGCGTCGTGTAGGCGGCGCCGCCGCCGAAGTCCTGTGCGGGCGCGGCGATGTCGCCGGAGAAGACCTGGTTCCACACAGAGTTGGACCAGCCGGCACCCAGGTCACTGTTGCGGACGTAGAACTGCTGCTGCGACCCGTTGAGCGCACCGCCCTCCAGCCGCGAATCGGCCACGAAGCCGCCGCTGGCGTAGTTAGGGCTCTCGCAGTACGGCATGAAAGTGGTGTAGTCCTTGACATCGACACGGCGCATCGGTGCCGCCTGCGAAACCGCCCACATCTCATTGCCGGTGTGGCAGTTGTCCGCGGTCGGGACGACATGGATGGTCAAGTTGGAAACGGAACGCCAGAAGATGTCCAACGCACCGCTGCCGTTCATGCCGATGGCGGTCACGCCACCGTTGATGACGACGCCCGACGGGTCCTGGCCCAGGCCATCGACCTCGGTGTAATAGCCGACCGGGACGTCCAGCGGGTTGGTGTCGGACCCATAGGTACCCGGCTCGAAAAGCAACGCATAACGCGTGGTGCCCATCTCGTTGTCGACCTGCTGGGCGTAGACGGCGTTGACGTCGGCCTGGATGTCGGTCTGCGACATTGTCGGCGTGAAGATACAGACGTACGGACCGAACGTTGCTGTGACCGCGTCCGGACAGAGACTTGGAGGGGACGGGTCCGCGCTGGCGATCGGCGCACCCGCGGCTGTTGCGGTCAACGTGGCAGCGCCTAAGAGCGCCGCGCTGACCATGAGACGAGCGATTCGATACATGAAAGGCACCTCTCTGTACTGAAGCTCCCAGGGGAACGTACGACGAAGGGGCGCGTAAGTGAAGACCGGACTTTGAAACAAACCAAAAAACTGTGGATGGCGTGGGATTGCGGCCGCGGTCCTGTTGGTCATCCTCGTCCGGCGCGAGCCGTCGAGCGACTCCGCGAACTCGAGGCCGGACCAACCCGCCCGGCGCACACAGCCGACCCCGGCGCTCCCATCACCGCAAAAGACGCGAGCGTCGGCTCATACGCTATGCCGCTAGCCGGATTCATCGAGTCCTGGCGCGTTGTCGGCGAGTGCTTCTCGGATGGCCTTAGCTTGCAGATCCAGGGCCCGGCGCATCTGGTAGCCGGTGTGCGCAGTGTCTTGCCGGATCTTCGTCCGCCGAACCGACGCCGGGCTATCCGCGGTGACAAGATCCGAAGCCACGTACTCCTCGCCCATGTACGACAGCACCAGGCTGATCTCGATGCCGATATCGGCGCGCTCGAAACGCACACAGCGCAACAGCGGATACACACCACGTTCATCCAGCACGACCTCAGGGCCATTGAAGCCGAACTCCGAGTGCAGGAATCCCGTCCGGTCCGCGGCCTCGCGAATGAAGCTCTTCACCCGGACATCCACAACCTGATCATCTCCTGCCTCCATGCGCGCGGCTACTGCACATGAACCGCCTGTTTGCTGTGGCACCTAAGCAGAATGTCCGATCGCGCCGCGGCGAGCGCGACCGAAGAAACCGACGTTTGCTCAGTCGCTGACTGGTGGGAGGCGCCGCCTGGCTTCCCCGATGAACTGCTCGACCAGTTCGAGGGGCAGCGGTTCGGTGATGTGCGAGATGAAGTCAGACCTAACTCGGTGTCCGCTCATGCCTCCGACCGGAGTGGACGGTGCGACTCTTCATCGTGCAGATCTGCGGCTCGGCCCGTTTCCGCTGACAACCTCTACGCAGTGGCCTGCGCAAGATAAGCCAGTTCTGTGCTCTGTGACGCCGGTCATCGCCTGATGGGTGCGTGGCAAGCGGATCGGCGACGGAGACGACGGGAGTCACAACCGCGCTGTCCGGCACTCGGGTGTCGGCACCCTGGTGGATACTGCCCGGCATGGCGAGATTCGTGGACGAGGACCTGACTGATGCCGAATTCCGGGAGTGCGACTTGACCCGCGCCCGTCTGATCGGGGTGGTGATGCAGGACGCCGTCATCGACGGCCTGGTGAGCAACCTGGTGGTTAACGGGGTGGAGGTGACGTCGTACGTCGAGGCCGAGCTCGACCGGAGGCATCCAGTGCGGCTGCTGATCCGCTCGGCCGATCCGGCCGACCTGCGGCAAGCCTTTCGACAGCTGCGGGCCGACTGGGAAACGACGCTCGAGCGGCTCGGAAGTTTGCCCGACGGTTCCGAACACCAGCGCGTGGGCGGCGAGTGGTCGGCGGTGGAGACCCTGCGCCACCTGGCATTCGTGCACGACTCGTGGTTCCGTCGCTGCTGCCTGGGATCGACCAAGCTGTTCACCGCGATCGGGCTGGCGTCCGAGTTTGTTCCTGAGCAGGAGGAGCAGGGCCTGGATCGAGCGGCGACACCGAGCCTCGACGAGGTGCTCGCCGTGCGCGACGTGCAGGGCGCCGAGCTTGAACGCTGGTTGTCGACCGTGACGCCCGATGAGCTGTCAGCGACCGCGCCAGTGCCGGCAGGCCCCGGCTGGCCGCCGTACGCCAGAGGTAAGTCGGTGCTCGAGTGCATGCACGTGGTGCTGGACGAGGAGTGGGCGCACCACGGTTTCTGCGTGCGCGACCTTGATCTGCTCGGGTGCCCCTCACTAAATGCCATGTCGTAACAAGGGTCATCTGCGAACAATGCAGAGAGCAAGGCATTCCCGCGCAGGAGGTAGGCAGTATCCCCGCCGGTGAATATTCTCTTTGAACCATCCTTAGCGGGATGCCGGTTGCCATTGTAGCGGTCCGGCGCAGAACCCCGCATCGGTCAGCGCGCGGGGCGATGACGGTTTGCGTGACCCGAACTAGAACGGCGGGTGCGCGCGCGGGATTCTGGCCCTTTGACACCTTTCTGCCGGTCCGCGGATGAGGCCAGGTGCGCGCAGCGCACTGAATACTTATGCGACATCGCAACCTTGCAGGAACGCGCTCTTGCCGCGATCCACTCGGTCATATCCTCACGGCACGGCATCACCGGTGTGGCTCATGAGGCCCCGGTACCGCTTCGACAACACCTCCCCAGGCACCAATCCGGAGCACCCCTGCCGTTGACAGTGCTATATCTGTTTGGTGCCTACGCGAGTCAGTGGGGTTGTTGCGCCGTGGTCGGCAACGGCTTGCTGCGACGGACCGTCGTGTTCACAGGTTGTCCCGTCCTTGAATGGGCCGCTTCGGATATCCGTCAGCTCAAAGACTTGAGCCGCAAAAGACCGTCCGCCGAAGAACGAATCTGAAGCGGCCAGATATACCTTTAGTGAAGCACCCATACACAGCTCAAGAACACGCCAGAAAGAGAGGTCATCGGCTCTTCCGGAGTCCAGGGCCGTCCTCAATTCCTCGGGAAAACATTCTCTATATCTATCGCGAAGCTCAGCAGAAAGTTGGCTCGGCGACACGGAGTAGTAATAGTCATCCTTGCCGGAAAGCCATCGCAATTGTTCCTCGCGAAGCGGCAGCACGGAATTTTGGCCTGGCTTTACTAATCCCGGAACGACCAGATTGATAGTAACCGCAACGTCAGCCGCTGCTCGTTGCCTCTTGTTGAAGAGCTTGACCTCGCAAACGGGCTTATTGTCTTCTGTATAGTACTTAGCGAGAGTAGGACAGATAGATACCTTTGGTCTAAATTGTATAGATTGCAAATACCAAAAGCATGCTGAAGCCACTACGCCGGTGATGACTGCTATCGCGATGTTCTCTACAACGCCCATGCCGACCCTCCTTCGTGCGCCGCAAGATGCAAATGGCTCGCCCGAGATTCGTAACGGTCTTGATTGTGTAAAGAGTCAGCGACATTGTAATGGTAGCACCTTATAAGGACTCATACCCTTTCGGGTGGATCACGGACCCTATGCGCTGCTGTAACCCCTTGTTCGCCCACAGCATCATCGCAGTGACCTATGTGCCGAGCCCTGTAACGCATTTTGTGAAGCCACATCGTCTGCGTCGCGCGACGGCTTACAGGCGGACGCGCCATTCGGTAGCGAGATCGCTCAAGCACACCGCGGCCTTGGCCAAGGCGGCCCTCTTCGTTGGGGAGGTCGTCCGTCTCGCCGCATGCCGCATGAGTAACCGCGATAACCGCCGAGCGCGAAGCGATCCCGACTTCGCACGATAATCACAGCATGGTGCGGACTTACGGGGTGCGAGTGGTACGCCGGGTGGCTCACCCTGAGAGGGGGTTTACCCAGGGGCTGCTCAGCGAAGGCGGAACCGTCTGGGAGTCCGTGGGGATTTACAGACAGTCCGAGTTGCGGCGGTATGCACTCGCTGACGGCAAATCCGGCGGCCGATTCGCAACCTCCGGGGACCGAAGCGAAACGATGGACGCGCGGGTGAAGCTGGCACCCGAGTTCTTCGCGGAGGGCATTTGCCGAGTAGGAGACAGCATCTGGCAGCTCACCTGGAAGGAGTTGGTCGCGTTCCGTTGGGACGCCGTTTCCCTGACGCTGCGGGACAAGGTTCGCTTCAACCGCGAAGGATGGGGCATGTGCGCGGTCGTCGCGCAGGGACCGACCAGTGAACTGATTACCCGCGAGGTTGTGACGAGCAACGGGACCGGCGAGCTGGTACGCAGGGATCCGGACACACTCGAACAGCGTGAGATCGTGCACGTCCGTTGTCAGGGGGCGCCGGTCCGGTGGCTCAACGATCTCACCTGGGCCGAAGGCCTAGTCTGGGCCAACGTCGCTGGGACCAGCTGCCTGGCCGGGATCGACCTCGCCTCCGGTGAGGTGACCGACATCGTGGACGCAGGAGCGGCGGCCGAGCGGCATGGGCGCGACCCGGAGGCGATCATGAACGGCATCGCGTCGACGGCCACCCCAGGGGAATTCCTGCTCACCGGCAAGACCTGGCGGTCGATTCGCCAGGTGCGCCTGGTTCCCGGTCGCGGCCGCGGACATGTGGCACGGTTGCTGCGCGGCTGGCGGTTTTAGGGTCCCGTCCGGTACACCGATACCCAGGCGTCGACTCGCTGAGACTCGAACCTGCGGCCTACTGCTTAGGAGGCAAACCCGAACCTGGCCAGACGACGCTCACCGCCGCCCTACGTGGCGCCGACCGGCGATGACACTCGCCCGACGACGCCCGACGACGCCAGGCTCCTACTGACGTTGGCTCCGCGGGTTCCAGCCCGATCGCGGTCACCGGGACCCGCGCCTGCAGTGGCATGCCTCAGGCGATACGGCTGTCGCCGGATAGGGCCTGAACTCGCGCCTGGAGCTTGGGGTTGGTCACGCCATCGGCTGCGGTGCGGGCCAGCGGTACCTTGGCGCGGTCGCCGGACTCGGCCTGATAGACCAGCGCCCAGGCGAGGAATTCCGGCAGATCGCTGCGCACCGCGTGCTGGTAGAGCCGTGCCGCTGAAGGTCCGACCAGGTCAATGTCCTGGCGGGCGGCCAGCTCCAGCTGGGCCAGTCCGATGTAGCCAGAGACCCAGACGTACCGGTCCGGGACCCGGTCGCAGCGACGGCGGGCATCGGCGAGCCAGGCCTGTGCTGCGTCCAGGTCGCCCGCATGCAGCGCCAACAGGCCAAGCACCCGGCCGGCCATGCCCTCCCAGCAGGGGTCACCCAGTTCGCAGGCGAGAGCGAACGCTTGCTCAGCGTCCTCGCTGGCTTGATCCAAGAAGCCGGCGTCGGCGAGGCACTGGGCGCGCAGCACCTGGGGCCATGGCAGGAAGGCATTCCACCGTTCGCCCCGTGCCAATGTCATGCTCCGCTCGGCTGCTGCCTGAGCTGGCTGCAGTTGTCCCGCAAGCGACAACGAGCGGGCCAGCACTCCCTGCGACCAGGCCTCTTGGCGGCCACGTCCGGCCTGGCGGGCAGTGTCGGCTGACTGCGTGAGCAATGCCGCCGCTTCGATGTGCCGTCCACGGTCGGCCTGATTCATCCCCTGCATGGCGAGGATCCCGGCCATCAGAGCAGGATCAGCGGCGGCTTGCTGCGCGGCTTCCTGTAGCGCCCGGTCGGCGGAGGCGTGCCGGCCGGCCTGTACGTCCACGAAGGCCAGCTCCCGCAGGATTTCTGCCACCGCCGCAGTCTGGCCTGCGGTGCGGGCGGCCAGCAGGGCGCGGTGCAGCACGACTGCTCCCTCACCGTCCGATCCTCGCACCGCGTGGACCAAGGCGCTGCCCAGGGCGCGAAGCACATCAGCCTGCGTAGCCGGGTCGGCGGCTCGCCCGGCCTCCTTAGCCGCGCGGCGCAGTGTCTCGACCCCGGCGTCTGCCGCGCCCGCATCCAACGCAGCTGTTCCTGCCCGCAACAGGGAGGCAGCGACCACCCCGGCACGCAGCCGCGAACTGGGCGGCCCAGGGTCACGAGCCGCCGACCGCAGCGCGGGCGACGGCACAAGCCCTTCGCGTGCGAACGTCAGCTCGCACGAGGCAAGATGCGCCGAGGCCAGCCCGCCACGCCCAGCTGCAACGAGGGTCCGCAGGAAGAGCTCCTGCGCGCCGTCGTCCAGCGGATCGAGCGCGGCTGCACGCCCGGCCGCGACTGTCGCATCCTCAACGTCACCAGCTGCCAGCAGACTCAGCGCTAGCCGGCGTAGCTCTTGCCTGCAGCGCGCGGCGTAATGCATGCGGGCCAGCAGCAACCATGTATCGAACCCTGGGCAATCCCGCAGCTCGACACCCTCCAGCAGGCCGCCGGCGATGTCCCGGGCGGGCAGGGAGCTGTCATCAAGCGCCTGCACATCCAGCCACAGCTCATCCCGCGCCAGGCCGAGGGGATCACCGCGGAGCAACGTCCGCAGGCCCAGGCTGCGCCGCAGGTCCGCCAGGCACCATCGCAACGCGCCCAGCGGATCGTCTGCCTCGCCGAACAGTTCTCTCGCTAGCTCGTGCCGCCCGACCGGACGTTCAGCCAGCGCGACCCGGGCCAGCACCGCCCAGGATTTGACACCGCGCGGCGCCGGGCAAGACTGCCCATCGTCCTCGATGCGAGGACACCCGAGCAGCCGTACCCGCCGCGTCATCGCTGGTGAACCTCAGCCCGCAACCGCAGCCGGGGCCTGACCCTGCAGGGCATGTACATCGGCGGTCGTGAGACCGTTCCCGCCGATGCCCCAGTCCCCACTCTTGACCTCCTCGACGATGACCCACGTAACTGGACGCAGGCTTTCGCCCTCGATCTCCACCATCGTCTCGGTCAGCTTGTGGATTATCTCGCGCTTCTGGTCGGGGGAGAAGACTCCCTCGATCAGGCGAACATTGACAAGCGGCATGGCTTACTCCTTCGGTCCACGGACTTTCGCTTAAACCGACCATGCCCGCCCGCCGTGTGACCTGGCGTGTGACGACTCCAGCAACGCCGCCGCAAATAGCCGTCTCAGACAAATCCAGCGGCCGGACCGCGACACCGTCGCCTTTCAGTTCGAGGGCGGTGGCCAGTGCCCGGCCGAGGTCACGGGCGCGCTTAGGCTGCGCCTGGTCAGTGCCTGTCCCGAAACGAACCTGCGGCCTACTGCTTAGGACGCAAACCCGAACCAGGTCAGACAGCGCTCACCACGGCCCTACGTGGCGCTGACCTGGCACGACGATCGCCTGATGCAGCCTGACGACGCTAGGCTCCGGCTGACCTTGGCTCCCAGTTTGGCTCTCACACGTCTTGTTACGGCAGGAGCATCCTCACGCCCGTCCCCGCCGCAGTCGCCCGTCTTCAGGCGGCGAACTGTAAGGCCGGCAAGCGGCGTTATGAATGGTCCGAATCCGGCGTTCCGTATGAATCGATGTCGGCGTTCGGCGAAGACGAAGGTTTCGACGAGCTGGCCTGTGCCTGCCGCTCAAGCGGTGCATCGTCGATGACGCCCTGCATGACGATCTCGCGGCGGGGCGCGCGGCGAACTTAGTGGTCTGCGTGACATCTCCGTCTGGATCATCCGTGTGCCCTGGCGCTGGGCTCGTCAGACTCCTCGCTCTCAGCGGTAGCGACTGATGTCGCCACGCTGACCACCTCAACCGCTTCGGGCTGCGATTCGCCGGCATCGTCTTGTCGGTCCATGCAGTACCGGCCGACGGCAGTCTGTTGAGACAGGTCAACATCCCGAATGAGGTCTACCTAATTGTTCCCCACCGGTGTGCCGCAGAGGAGGAAGTTGGTCCCTGAGCCCGACACTATTTTGAATTGACCGTTGGTGACTTGCGCGAAGGACAGGCAAGGTGCCAGCGTGTCATGCATCGCGGGAAACGAGATCGGTTGGAGCATGCCGTCGGCGGTGAAGTTTTTTATGCTGTTCCCAGCGGCGACAATGTTCGCGGAGGTGGGAACCTTGGTTCCGAGGCGCTGCACGGCCCCACCGAACAGTGTCATGGCGTACCATCCGAAAAGGTTCGAGGCGTTGTACGGGTCGCCCGATGGCTCGTACTGCTTCATCGCTGCGAGGTACGTCTTTATCGGCGGGACGGCGGAATTCAAAGGTGTGGCTCCGTTCTGTTCTCCGAGGAGGCCATTGATCGTCGTGCCGAACTGCTTAGTGACTGCCGGATCGAAACCGGTGCTGTCGCTCAGCACAACAGCGTGCGCGCCGGCCTGGTTCAGGTCAGACTGCAATTCGGGCGCAGCCGTGCCGTACAGGTTCGCCAGCATCGCTTGAGCGCCGACGGCCTTCAACCGTTGCGCCAAAGCCAACAGGCTTGCGGTGTCGGTGTCATCGACCGAGTAATTGGAGTAGACCAGAGTTCCGCCGACCAAGGGGACGGCCTTCGCTACCTCATGGGCTGCGATCATGTTGCCAGGATTCGCGTCCGACACCACGGCAATCTTCTTGAGACCTTTTTGCACAAAGAACTTCATGCCGGCATCGCTGGTGTAGTCGATCCAATCGCCCACGGGAGAAAAGAATGTCGTCTTATCTTTGCCGTAAAATCCCGCGGTGATGCCAGCACCAAAAACGGGGATACCGGTCGACTGCAGATACGGAGCAGCGCTGTCGAAATACGGATCCTGGGTAACGATGACGTCCGCGCCTTGCTGGACAGCCAGCCGGGCATTCGAAAGCACCGCGCTTGAGCTGCTCTCGTCGTCGTAGACAGACAATACGAGCCTGTGTCCGGAGAGTCCCCCGTGTGCATTGTAGTAGTCCACGAACGCATGGACGCCGCTCAGCTCGGGCCCGAACGTTGTCGCCAGAGCCCCGGACTGATCGCCCAAATAGGCGATCTTGATCGTCGCCGATTTGGCGCCGGCAGCCGTCGTACTGGAACCGCCGTTACTACTGGACGCGCACGCCGAGGCTCCGAGAGCAAAGAGCGTGACACAGGCGACAACAGCGGCTGCGCGACGTCGAGCTGATGGTGCCAAAGTACCGGACAGGCAGAGACCGCTTAACGACCTCGTGATGTGGGACTTCATGTCACCTTCCCGGGCGCCCGATCAGGTGGTGACCTGCGAGCGGTTGCTTGTTTCGAAGTAGACTGTATTGAACCATACGGTCGATATATGATGGCGCAATGGTTAGTTGCTGTCAAGCACACAAACGTCTCGCCTGGTCAGCCCCGCCGCATCTGAGCTCTCACCACAGCGAACTCGGCGCCGGGGGAGGACGGGCCGAAGCCGTGCTCGATCAGCTAGCGGGACTTCCGCAGGCTTCGCAGCGACCAGCCGCGGATCACGTCGATGTCAACATCGGTGCCGTTACGGGCGAGGAGCTCGGGGCGGTGCTCCTCATGCAAGTTCGTCAGGCTAGCGAGGTCTGCACAGCGCGTCGCCCCGGCTCGCCTCTGGCCAGTCGATGCGGCCGGTGCCCTCGTCGCCGTCGGAAACAGGTGGCTGATCTGCAGGTGGCCGTGCGCGAACACCGACGTCCAGGGCCGGAGCATGGCGGACTGCGTCCAAATAACGTATGTTCCCGAACATGCACATAGGGATTGTCACTGCTCTTAACGACACCACCCCGTCGATCACCGAGGTCTCTGTCCTCGCCGAGGAAAGGGGGTTGGAATCGATTTTCCAAGGCGAGCATAGCCACATCCCGGTAAACACTGTGTTCGCAGAAACCGGCGAGCTCGGTCGAGAGTTCTACCAACGTTTCCCGGACCTGTTCGTGTCGTTTGCGGCCGCCGCCGCCGTCACACGCACCATCCGGTTCGGCACCGGGATCATCCTGGTAGCTGAACACAACTCGTTCCATCTTGCCAAGGCCGCCGCCACCCTTGACATGGTCTCAGGAGGCCGTCTCGAGTTCGGAGTCGGTTACGGCTGGAACAAGCCCGAAGCTGAGAACAACGGTGTGCAGTGGGACTCGCGCCGAGAGGTCTTCGCAGAGAAGCTGGCTGTGCTAAAGCGACTGTGGACCGAAGAAACAGTTGCTCACGAAGGCAAATTCGGGTCGTTCAGCGAGTCTTGGGTCTGGCCCAAGCCGGTTCAAAAGCCGCACCCTCCGATCCTGCTGGGCGCGACTGGCTTCGAATGGCAACTCCGCCAGCTCGTGGACCTAGCCGACGGCTGGTACCCGCTCGACAACCCGGAGCTCCCCACAAGGCTGCGGAAGTTGCGAGCAATGGCAGCCGAATCGGGACGACCTGAGCCACTCCTGACGGTAAGCCTCGGAGTATCCAGGACACCAAGGAACCCCTGGTACTTCGAGGACAACGCAGCGATGGACGTCCTCCTCGAGAAGGCGGAACTATACCGGAGTATGGGAGCACAACGACTCGTCGTAGGAATCCCGATGGCCGACCTGGGCACCATCACTCGCTCCCTTGACAGTCTCGCCAGCGTGGCTGATCGATTTCGCGTGACGGACCTCGAAACGGCGATCTGAGCCATCCTGAAGCCCGACGCCCCCTGGCGCGGGCTCGGCGGGCCGCAGTGCCTTGTGCGAGACCTACCGTTATAACTATCCCGTCGGCAGGTCTGCCTTCCGAGCACGTCGTGCATGCCGGCGACACGCCGAACAACGCGATCTTGCTTGACCCAGCTCGCTGATCCTTAACTACGCGGCATTGCGCTGGCCGTAGCGCGGGCCGGAAGAGGCCCATTGCAAAGGCGGCCACCCCTATCTATCATGAATGGGACTATTAACGCACCAGGGTCGAGGAGTACATTGACGCGGGCGAAACGGTGATCGTGCTCGGCCCGTACTCCGCTGACAAGGCAACTGGCCGGGCCGTGGATGCTCCCGTCCGCACCATCTTCCGAGTGCGTGACAGATCTGGCACCGGCAGCAAATCACCGATACAGCGGCTTTCCGTGCCGCGGCCGAGCTGCAGTGTGACAAGGAGATGACGTGGCCAAGCCGGGGTTGACGCCAGCGCACGAGACGACATCAGTGAAGGAGCTGCCGGTACTGCCGATCGAGGAGCCGGCGTTCTGGCAGGACATCCACGGGCCGATTCAGGATGCCCTAGCGGCCGCCACCGTTGCCCGTGCCAACGACGGTGGCATCTGGCTTCTCGGCCACAGCGACGTTGAGCGGTGCCTGAAGGATCCGGGCTTCCTGGCCGCGGACCTGCTAGCGATGATGGGCCTCAGCTCGGGTCCGGTCTGGGAGTGGTGGTCCCGGATGATGTTCAGCAACAACGCGCCGGTCCACACCAGGATCCGGCGGCTCGTCAGCCGTGCTTTCACACCTCGGCGGATGGAGCAGGAACGGGTCAAGATCCGCGTCATCGCGGACTCGCTCGTCTCGCGCGCGGTGGAAGGCGGCCGCGTCGACGTGATGGAGACCATCGCACACCACTTGCCGTCCATGGTCATGGCGCAGCTCCTGCATATACCCGAAGCCGATCGCGAGATCTTCGCCGAGTGGACGACGGATATCGGCCTCGCATTCGGCGCGGTCGGAGATCCGGACGTCAATGCCCGGGTGGAGCGGGCGCTCGCAAACTTGGACGAGTACGTGATCAGCATCGTCGCCGAGCGTCGGAAGTCCAGCGGCGACGACCTGCTCAGCGACCTGATCCGGGTTGAGGAGGCCGGTGACAAGCTGTCTACCCGCGAACTGGTTGACCTGATCGAGAACCTGCTCTTTGCGGGCCACGACACGACCCGTGGCGCGATCGGCGCCATGCTGTGGCTCCTGGTCGATAATCCTGCGGCTATGCAGGCCATCCGGTCAGCTCCCGCGCTGATCCCTAATGCCGTGGATGAGGTCCTGCGCTACGAGGCCATTACCTTCTCCACGTCGCGGACCGCGAGCGAGGATACGGTCGTCGCCGGCGTGCGCATCGCGGCGGGCACGCCGGTCGGTTTCTGCCTGCCCGCGGCGTCGCGCGACCCCCGGCGTTATGACCTGCCGATGACATTCGACGTTCGCCGGCCGAATCCTGCGCCACCGACATTCGGCGCCGGAGCCCACTATTGCATCGGGGCAGCGCTAACGAACATCGAACTCGAGGAGCTCATGTACTCGCTTATCCAGCTCACTGCCTCGTTGGAAGCGGTAGCGGAACCGCGGTGGATGCCATTCGCCTACATTCGCAGGTTCGAGCGCTTCGACCTGTCGCTGCGGAGATGACATCAGGCACCGGCGTCCCGAAAGAGAACCTGAAGCAACTCCAGGCCGAGGTCGTGGCCGGGCTCAAACCGGTGGCCGCCGGTAAACCCGAACCAGGCCAGACGCCGCCCACCACGGCCTTACGTGGCGCTGACCTGCGACGACAATCGCCCGACGACGCCTGACACCGCCCAGGCCCTGCTGACGTTGGCTCTCAGTTTGGCCCCCACGAGTCGGTGACAGAGGACGGTTAGGTCGACCCGTCCTTGCCAGCAAATTTGGCACGGCAACTATCTCGGAACCGGCAACGGCCTGTTGCCGCGAACTTCCCTGCTCTCAGCTCGGTTCCGCCGGTCAACTGGATTAGCCGGCGTCGTCTCCGTCGTCAACGCTGACGAGGGCCAGGTCCGTCTGGCGGAAGTCGTTCCCAACGCACAGCAGCTCTTCGCCGGCGATGGAAGCAGTCGCATAAGTACAGCAGTCGCCGAAATTCAAAGCAGCCGGATGCCTGCCCTTGCCGAAACGGGAGTAAGCGTCGAGCGCCACGGCCGCATGGCCCTCGTCGAACGCCACGGTCTGGATGGCGTTTTCCTGCAGGAAGCGTGCCAGTACCGTCCTCCCCCGTGGCCCAAGCCGCGCCGTCAGCACGATTCCCGTTTCCAGCTGGGTTGGCGCGCCGATCCGGGTCCCCGTAGATGCCGCGAGTTCATGAACGATGCGTTCATGGCCCGGTTCTCTGCCGATCACCGCCAGTACCGCCGACGAGTCGACGATCATGCGCCGTCTTCCCCAAAGCCCAGGATTTGCTCGCGTTCGGCCTTGGACAGCGGCTTACCGAGTTGATCCGGCGGCACCAGCGGCCAGATCTCTTCCTCCAGAAACCGGGTGAGGCGTTCTTCCCGCTGCCTGACAGTCGGCCGAGACAGCGACTCGAGCACTTGGCGCAGGGCATACCGGACGGCTCCGGTCTTGGTGTTGCCAGTCAGGGCGGCGACCTCGCCGGCCAAGCGTTCGGTCTCTGGATCCTTGATGTTCAGCGCCATACTCAATATGGTACCCCTGTAGGTGGAAAGGTACCAGGACGCTCTGGCTCCGGCTGGCGCTATTGCCCGAGCACGGCAGGAGTGTCCGGCAGGATCGCCAGGCCCTCGACCGGGTCGAGCCCTGCCGTGCGCCGACGGTGCCCAGGTGGGGCCTAGTCGTCGCCGAGGTCGAAGATGTAGGCGAACCGACCTCCCGGCTGCAACCGCGACAACCTCACGCGCCGGTAGTCGTCGGCAAACTCGGCCTCGATCTCCCAATCCGAGTCCGGATCACACAAGCGCCTGCCGCCGGCGAGGGCGAAGTCATGTAGATGCGAGCGGTCCCACAGGGCGAACGCGTCGTCGATCGCGTCGGCGAGCTCCTTTGAAGGTAGGGCTGCGCGCGGCGGCGAAGATTCGTGCGACAGCAGCCACTACTCATGCTGGTATCGCCACATTCCGGCCATCGAGGTAGCCGTAGTGGACTCGACCGCGAGATGTTACGTCCCGGCCGCCTCCCTGGGCAGGACGCGATGCAGCACGCTGGCGTCACCGCTGATATCCAGGCCAAGATCGGCCGCTTCCGCGGCGGTGACAATGCCGGTGAACATGCCCATGATGAGCCGCGGCTCGCCGCTCAGGACCAAGTCTGGCGCCGGCGCCGTGCCGAGGCGCATGGAAGCCTTGCCGCCGGTTACGTCAACAATTACGGGACTGCTGGCGGCGCGCAGTTCGATCGAGACCGGCGGCCCGTCAGGATCGTTGTCGCGCAGAGACCAGACGGGGAATGCGAACCAGTGGCCGCGGAACGCGTCGTCCTCCGGCGGGTCGCTCATGTATCGGAGCCCCCACCGGAAGAAGGCGTCGAGGACCGGCGCCAGTTCCTCGCCCGTCTCGGTGAGGTGGAACAGTGTCGTGGCGACGGGAGGCGGAGCCTCCTCGCGCCGGATCAGGCCTGCCGAGTCCAGCTCTCGAAGCCGGTCCGAAAGAAGGTTGGTCGCGATCCCGGGCAGCCCGTCCTTCAGGTCGGTGTACCGGCATCCGCCGCGAATGAGGAGCTCCCGGACGATCAGGAGGGTCCACCGGTCTCCGACGACGTCGAGGGCCTTCGCGATCGAGCAGTACTCTCTGTAGCTGCGCATACCCAGGAGCATAACAGATTTTACTTGAACTTCAAGTCGAAGAACTTGACTTTCTAAACTTAGAGCTAGAGCATCTCAAGTATGAGATCTAAGCCATTGATCCTGGTCGCGCTCCTACTCGCAGCCTTCCTCGTCAATCTCGATACCACGCTAGTGAACGTGGCGCTGCCCGATCTGGTGCGCGAGCTCCATGCCACCACCACGCAGCTGCAGTGGGTGGTCGACTCCTTCAACTTGGTTTTCGCCGCGCTGCTGCTTACCTTCGGCAGCCTGTCCGACCGGTTCGGCCGCAAGGGCATGCTGTTGGCTGGGCTGACCGTGTTCGGCGCAGCCAGCCTCGCTGGCGGCTTCACCTCCAGCCCGGCGCAGCTCATCGCGGCCCGGTCAGTGATGGGGCTAGGCGCCGCCATGACCTTCCCGGCGACGCTGTCGCTGATCTCCAATGTCTTCACCGAAAGAAGGGAACGAGCTCGCGCCATCGGATTGTGGGGCGCTATCTCGGGGGCCGCCATCGCGACGGGCCCGATCGTCGGCGGCTGGCTGCTTGAGCACTTCAGCTGGGCAAGCATTTTCATCGCCATGGCCCCGGTTGCGGCAGCGGCCGTGATCCTGGTGGCGCTTGTGGTTCCCGCTTCAAAGGACCCAGACTCGGCATCTCCCGACATCGCCGGCCTGGCGCTGTCCGCAGCAACGATGGCACTGCTGGTCTACACCATTATCGAGGCGCCGACCTACGGGTGGGGAGCGGCACGGAGCCTGGCGGGATTTGTCGCCTCGGCGGTCCTGCTCGCCGCGTTTATCGAGCGTGAGCGGCGTGCCGTGCGTCCAATGCTCGACGTGCGGCTGTTCCGCAACCTGCGGTTCAGCGCGGCCAGCGGCGCTGTCGCGGTGTCGTTCTTCACCCTGTTCGGCTTCATCTTCCTGATCACCCAGTACTTCCAGTTCGTCCGGAGCTATGGCCCGCTTTCGACTGGCGTACACCTGCTTCCGGTTGCGCTCTCGGTCGGGGTCGGATCGGTAGCCGGGACTCAGCTTGCCGTGCGGGCAGGGACCAAGCTCGTCGTCACTACTGGGATGGTCGCGATGGCCGTCTTCTACGGCTGGGTAGCGGCGACGACCAGCGCAACGCTCAGCTACGGCATCATCGCGGCCCAGATGGTGGTGTACGGACTTGGCATGGGCTTGACCTCGGCGCCCGCCACAGAGTCCATCATGGGCGCCATCTCCCGGCGCAAGGCCGGCGTCGGCTCTGCCGTGAACGACTCGACCAGGCTCATTGGCGGCACGCTCGGCGTGGCAGTGATCGGCAGCGTGTACGCATCCGTCTATGCGTCTCGGCTCTCCGCCACCATGCCGGCGAGCCTGCCGGGCCGGGTCGCGGCGATCGCGCACCAGTCCGTCGGCGCCGCGTACGTGGCCGCCGGCAAGATCGCTGCGCTCGGCCATCCCGTTCTCGGACATGCGCTACAGCACGCCTCCGCCAACGCATTCCTGCGCGGCCTTACCATCGGCGCGCTAGTCGCTGGCGGCGTTGCCGCCGCAGGCGCGCTGCTGGCAGTCCTGTTCCTGCCCAACCAGCCCGCGAGCCCCCCAGGGGCTGAAGCCGAAGCAGCCGGAGGACCGCACGAAATTGAGACCCAAACGCACCCTGCACCAGTGAACCGGTAGCCCCGCGCCAGCCACGGAGCACAGCCTTGACCGTCAACGAAGCCGCCGAAAGCAGCAAGAGCAGCGCACCACCGGAGGCACGCATGTCCAACCTTCGCCCGCTCCTGCACCGCAACCGCGCCTTGTTCTTGCGCGCCGACAGCCCCCTATCTCCGCCCGGCCGGGCCCCCCTGACGGCTGCGGCGGAGGCGCGCCTTGCCCGTCAGGACCGCGCCGACTCAGGCCCGTCCCGTCCTCCGCGGGCTCCGGGCCTGAGCCATCACCCCAGTCCCTGGCTCCCGCGACTACGCAAAAGCCGCTCCGGGCGAGGCGTCGCATAGCGGAGAACTGCTCGACACGGCGGGGGCACCGGTTGCCGGTGAATCCGCAGCCGCCGACTTGACCTTGTGGGACCGCATCGTCCGGCGGTGAACTGTGGTCCGCGCCGCAAGATTTGACCAAGGAGCGATTGCTCGCAGGCAGTTATCACGACATGGAAACTAATGAAAAAACTTCTCTCCGCTATGCGCCCCGAGCAGGACTCGAACCTGCGGCCTACTGCTTAGGAGGCAAACCCGAACCAGGCCAGACAACGCCCACCGTAGCCCTACGTCGCGCTGACCTGCAACGACAATCGCCTGACGACGCCTGACGACGCCCGGCTCCTGCTGACGTTGGCTCCCAGTTTGGCTCTCCGAAGATCGTTAGCTCCGCTAAGAAGCGCCACAGTCCGGGCGAGTCTCCCCGTCTGCCAGGCAGTTTGACCTGCCGAGCTTGACCAACGCTCCGAGTTCCGGCAGCAGCAATCGGCCTCCCGGCGACCGAGCACCGGGGGCCAGCCGAGTTGGGTCTACGTGCTCGAGATGGGCTGGACAAGATCTGTTTACAAATGTAAACTGGCCAACATGGGTTAGACGTCGACCGGCAGCACAGCAAGGATCACATGCGGACCGGGCACCGGATCACGGTGCAGGCGGCTAACGAGGCACTCGCCGATCCTGACGCGCTGCTGTTTGACCCGGACCCAAGAGCACGTCAGGCCAGAGTGCCCGCATGATCGGCTACTCGCCGACTGCAGCCGCGGTCCTGGTGGTCATCCTCGTCCGGCGCGAGGACAAGCCAGGATCATGGTGGGGCGCCAACGGCTGGCGCGCGAATAGCACCGACCGCCGGATCTACGCTGAAGGGACCCAGCGCCATGAGTGACCCCAAGCAGGTAGTCGAGCAGATCGCCTCCGAAGCCGATGCCACCGCCGACCAGCCGATGCCGCCCGGTGCCGTCTCCACGCGACCGAATAAGTCGGTCACCGTCGCCACCCGCCTGTCCCCCGAGGACCTGGCCGAGATCGAGCGCCTAGCCGGCCGCCTGGACGTGCCGCCGTCCAGCCTCATCCGCGGATGGATCCTCTCCGCCCTCAACGCGCACAAGGACGAGACCGTGCAGAGCACCATCGAGAAAATCTCCGCCGACGTCCAGCGACTCCGCGAACTCGTAGCCTGACTGGCCCGGCACGCACAGCCGACCCCGGCGCCCCCATCACCCCCACGAACGTGAGCGTCGGCTCATACGCTCATGCCGAATACAGCGCGTTGTCAGCGCGCATGCTTATGCACCGAGCGTCATGCTCACTCGCGGCATCGAGTCTCGCAAAAGCGTGAATTAGCTACCGCATATTCAAGTTCGACCTGGCGGCAGCGTTACGCCCACTGAGGACGTTCCATCCCAGCTGAATCTGGGTGGGTGAGACCAGTCCAGAACCTTGCCGAAGTCGACCGTGCCGCCAGAGAACGCCGCGACGACGAAGTCGACCCTGCCGCCGGTCGTTCTCAGCTGGCGCCGCCGGGGCCGGCAGCATGCATCCGGGTGATTTCGCGCAGGTCGTACAGGCTTTCGCCAGGGCGACCGGCCAGCACCAGCAGGCCAGGGTAAGCCTCGGCGAGCTGAGCTGCCGCCGCCGCGCCCCGTTGTGCCGCTTCCGCTGTTGTGGCCGACAGCACTACCAGGCGAGCGGCGACGTCGTGGGCTAGCCGGCCGACCTCGTTGGCGGGCAGGTCGGTACCCAGGTGCTGGACGAGCCAGTGGTCCTCGCGGAGACTGCCCGCCGCCATCAGCGCGGGCAGCCCATGCCGCTCCCCAGGCGGGGTCGCTGTCACGGCGACTCCACGCGGGCGGCCCCTGGGCTGCCGGGCCGCGAGCGGCGCGATCAGGCGCTCACAAATCGCACTGGCCCGGTGCTCGACGGCGATCGTAACGTCACCGGCTGCCCAGTCGTCGCCGACCCGGCGCAGCGCCGGAGCGACAACCCGTTCACAGAACTCGATGAACGGCACGCCCGCGGCGAGCCGCTCCAGCCGCGTCTGGGCCAGCCGCTCCTCGCCGGCCACGATCGCGTCATAGAACCGGTCAGCCTGCGGCTGCCAGTTGCGAACCCGCACCTCGGGGCGAGGCGGCGTACCGGCGGCGCGCCGAGCGCCAAGCGCATCAACGTCGGCGACGTTGACCTGGTAGCGCGGCGGCCTTCGTAGCAGGCAGCAGGCCCTGGCGGACCCAGCCATAGGCAGTCTGGTAGTGCACGCCGAGGAGGTCAGCTGCCTCCCGCAGCGGCAGCACCAGCTGTGCTCGTGCCATTTAATCAGTGTACTTTAGTATTGATTTCGTTGCGGGGCCCGCAGCGCCCCAACTATCACCAGGCCATGTGCTCGGCCCCGACCACCCCAGCACCCCGACCACCCGCGGCAACCTCGCCTGCTGGACGGAGAAAACTGGCGGTGGCTTTGCGCCAGAGGTCGAATAGCTTCGGCATACTCGATCTCAGGACGCGACGGTGTGCAGCACTCGCTGCCGGCGGCGTAACCGGAGGCGCCCGCGTTTCACCTATAGTGTGTTTACACCACCCCGCGGCACCTATTCACCACGACTCGCGCCCGATGATCAGCACGGCAGCGCCCGCTCGCGAGGCAGCTGATTGCATGTTTATGCGCTTGCCGCCAGTGCGCGACGAGGTCCGGATCTGCCGCGAGTCGAGTGTTCACTGCTCGCGGCCCGCAGGCTTCGCGCATGGTCGCTGGCAGCCGCGAGTTGTTGTAGCGAACCAGCCCGCCGGGAGGCGCTGGTGACTGCGACTGGCTGCTCGTCCGGTGCTCGGCGCGCTGGCGGCCCGACTTCTGCTGTATCTCGCCCTGGCGCTCTTCCGGCGAGTTCGAAGGGGCCCGGCGTTCAGGCCGTTCAGGTGCTTTGGCTCTCAGTTTGGCTCTCGGCCGTCGGCTGTTCGAACAATATCCAAAGTTCAAGCAATATGATTCGTCCGTAACGAGCGATTGCTCGCAGGCAGTTTACATAGCCCTGAACGGAATGGCGAAAAATATTCTCCACGTGCCGGTATGGCGCCCCGAGCAGGACTCGAACCTGCGGCCTACTGCTTAGGAGCAAGCCCGTAGACCGTCAGGCTCAGTAAAGTGCCTGCTCCGGCGGTGCCACCCTGCTTTCGATGAGCTCCTAGCGAGCCGACTTCGGCCGAGTGTATGGCACGTATGTGGCATGCCAGGACCGGCTTCAACCGCTCGCTACAGAGGGCTGCGCGGCGTCCTTTGAGGCAGGCTCCTTGCCTGCCGCCCCTTCTGCCGATGCCGTGCCAGAGTCTCGCGGTCAAGGACGCCGAAGGCGCCGCGTAGCGGTCGAAGATCCTTGACGGCGAGGGCACGGCCATACCCTCAGCCGCGCAGCCCGGCTCGAGGCCTTGCTGACACCACCACCCTGGAGAGGATTCGCCATGCCGCGATGCTCGACCCACTGCCCGCCGCCCCGCAGCAGCGGCGCCCTTCTGCTTGCCGTGATCGTCGCCGGCGTCGTGATCATCGCCGCCGGCAAGACCGCGGTCGCGCACACGCTGACTACTCTGGCGATCGCCGCTGGCATCATCGCCGGACTCACCATCGCTGGCCTGACCACCGCAGCCGTCATGCATCTGCGGTTGAAATCCCGCCCGCCGGCAAGCCGCACCATCCGGGCGACCCCAGCGACTCAGCATGCGCTCACCTCCGGCCATGGTCGGGCGGCGATCAGCCGCCAGGATGACCGCGGATCCGGCCGCCACCGGGTACCCGCGACCGAACAGCACCTCCATCTGCACCTGCACGACTTGAGCGAGCAGGACCTTGCCCACCTCCTGAGCCAGCCGCATGCGACGCCTGGCGAGCCAGAAAACTGACGACCCCTCATCCGGCAACGGCCCGGTGCCGACCGGGCCGCGGCTTCCTTCTCTTCGGCTCTGCTAGCCAGCCCGGCTAGCTGCACGCGCACTTCGCGCTGCCGGTTGCCATCCCGGCCCAAGAAAGCACGGCAGGCCCGCCGCATCACCGGCGGGCCTGGGATTCCAGCTCGTCTGCGGAGGCCGGCTCATGGCAACCACGACACAGCCCATCCACGACTCCCGCACCACCAGGGCGCGCGAACTGTGCGCGCCCCGAGGCGGCCAGGCGCGAAGCGCAGAAGGCCGCCGATCATCCTTCCCCACATCTCCTCCTGCTCGCGCTCCCGCGAACGCACTGTCTCGGTATAGACGCAAAGTTTCGAACCACCCTCTGCTGGCCTGCGACGATCCCGCCGGATGGCGCCGCGGAGCGCGGATGAACCTGCGGGCCCTCGCGGCCGCCGACCCCGACACTCCGCAGCGGCAGCGCAACTGCGGCGCCGTGCCCGTCGGCTCGCAGGTCGAGATCCGGATCAAGGACGGCTCCGCGTACTACAGCGGCCTGGAGACCTGCGGCAACGTGTGGCTGTGCCCCGTCTGCTCGGCCAAGATCCATCATCGCCGCGCCGCCGAACTCCGCGACGCCCTCACCACCTGGGAGGCGCAGGGGCACGCAGCGAGCCTGGTGACGATCACGATCCCGCACGACCTCGGGGACGGCCTGTCGAAGCTTGTCGATGTGCAGCGGGATGCGTGGAAGCACGTCACCCAAGGCGCCGCCTGGCAGCGCCTCAGGCGCAAGCTCGGGATCGCCGGGCACATCATCGCGCTGGAGTTCACCTGGGGTGACGTCAACGGCTGGCACCCTCACTACCACGTCCTGCTGATCCACGACCAGGACCTCGACGCTGCCGCCATCGCACAGCTGCACGGCCACATCCACGTGCGGCTCACCGCCGCCTGCCTCGAACACGGCCTTCGCGCGCCGGACCAGCTGCACGCCGTCCGCATCGACCCGAACGTCTCCGCCACCGCTGCCGGTGCCTACGTGGCCAAGACCGGCGAGTGGACGCCTGCCGAAGAAATGGCCCGCGGCGACCTCAAGACCAGCCGAACAGGCAACCGCACACCGTTCCAGATCCTGGCCGACTACTACCAGACCGGCGACTCCCGCGACCGGAACCTGTGGCACGAATACGCCCGCGCCGCCCGCAGCCTCGCGGCCGTCCGCTGGTCCCGCGGTCTGCGGTCGATCGTGCTTGCCCCCGCGGCCGCGCATCAGCACACCGATGAAGAAATGGCGTCTCTGGACGTTGGCGGTGAGTTGCTTGCTGTCATCCAGCTCTCGACCTGGTCACGAATGCGCACTGCAGGCCTTGAGCTCGCTCTGCTCGTCAGTGCGGAGCACGGCGGCCGGGACGCCATCGACGGCCTAGTCTATGACGTCCATCTGCTATGCGTTACTGATCGCCGACCGCTCCCCACGGCATCGGTCGGCTCTGTCCTGCCTCACGAGTAGCGCCAGATGCTACGGCAACAATAAATTCGCCGCCTGATCGCTATACCGGACCCGGAGGGACCCGCATCAACGGGCCAGATCAAAGAAATCGTCCGGCCCAAGCAAACGCCAGACGCAAATCAGGCCGCGAAGCTGCCGACTAGACCCCTCGATCCTCGTCGTCGTTGCGGCCTGCCACCTCTAGAGTCTCGGCACGCTCTTCGTCGGGGAGCGCGGCGACCTCGGGTTGCCCCGCGACAGTTGCTAGACCGTCGAAATCAAAAGGCCTCGGAATCGACCGTAGTGAATAAAAGTCCGACAGTTCTTGCGATGGGACGACCGTAAAGCCGCGCAAATCTCCTGGACCTTCCTCCCTGCCGACGTAACATGACAAGGTGGGCGAACAGGGGCAACGCAAACCGTGGGTGGCTGTCGCAGGCATAACGTGCGCGGCCGGAGTCGCGCTGGTCCTACAGCTATTTGCGGTGCTCGAAATTGGCATGGAGTGGGCAGGGTACTACGACGTGCGGGACGGCGGATGCGGATGGGACGGCACGTGCTCCCAGGCCGGCAGCATCCCTCTCAGCCTCTGGTGCTTGCTAGCACTCGTATTCATCGAGGCAGCCGTCGGTCTCGTCCGGCAGTCCGCTAAATGGCTCGCCATAGCGATTGTCGCCGGATGTATCGCGTCGATGGTCGTCGCAATTCAGAGCCTGATCGTGGACCACAACGCCTCAGCAGACTATCCGGGCGCACTACAGACGCCAGAGCAAGCCAAATTCTTCTTCACCTGCAACATGATTGCCCTGTCCGCCGAGGCAGTACTCACGCTGTTGATATGGATCTTGGTACGGCGGCGGAGGCTTCGAGTCACCCCTCAGCTGTGAAGGTTGCGGGCACGCCCCTGGGCGCTGGCGCGCAGTTCGCGGTAGGAGGCGGCGAAGGCCGACCACCATTGTGGGTCGGTGGCGGTGATGGCCTGGGCGAGCTGCTTCGCCGCATCCGTGCGCAGTGCGGCGATCGAGGTTTCCTGCCATGCGCTGGTGTCATGGCCTTGCGCCTGGTACTCGACGGCCTGGAGCAAGGTCTCGAGCTTGTCGGCATCTCGAGCAACCTGGGCCTCGATCGTCTGGCCGGCCTCGAACTCCGCGGTCAGTTCCTGGAAGGCTTTGGCGGCGGCGTCTGGCATGCCCGCCGTCTGATGGCTTGAGACTGCTTCCGGCGCCGCGGTGGTGACATAGGCGCGGCCGACGGAGGGAACGTCGCCGATCCGGGTCTCGTGTGCGTCATGAAGCAAACACAGCGCAGCGGTGCGTCCAACGTCCGCACTTTCGATCGCTGCCAGCGCCATGCCAACCATGCCGACGCGGAAGCTGTGCTCGGCGATGGTCTCCGGCTGCGGCACGCCGAGTAGCAGCCAGCCGGACCGCGGGACGCGCTTGAGGTGGCCCATCTCGAACAGGAACGACGCGACTCCGGCCAGCGGGTGATCGGACCCGCCCGGCACCGGGAGGCTGGCCTGATCGCGGACGTACACGCCGCTGCCGGTTTTACTGCGGACGAAGCCCTCTTCCCGCAGGGTGCGGATCGCGTTCCCGACCGTGACCCGGGTGACGCCGAAGAACTTCGCCAGCTCCTCGCCCGAGGGGAGTTGGGCTCCGGGCTCGAGCTCCCCGCTCAGGATCGCGGCACGGATTGACGCGGCGATCTGCACGTTCGGCCGGCGGGGATCTTGCGGGTCGATGGCCTGCATACCTGCTGATGCTACTTGCCTAGACAGCTTGCCGAAGCTGTTGACTCCATAGATAGTCAGATTTACGATCTGCCTATATCAGTGATTGAGCTGAGTACTCAGGTCGATCCAATCCGATGAAGGGCGGCTTCCATGCCAGGCACACTCACCGTCGACACGACCGCGACCTTTCAAGCCGTCTTACTCATGGCCAGCGGCCCGAAGCTCAAGTTCGGCAGCACCGAGCAGGACATCAGCGCGCGCGGCGAACGCAAGTGGGACGTCCAGGCCGCCGTCACCTACCACGCCGAGCCCGGCATGAAGCCGGTCAGCGACGTCATCGCCGTCACCGTCACCGGGCCCGCCACCGATCCGTGCACGTCGATCACGCCGGGCTCCCCGATCGTGTTCGACAAGATGCGCGTCGGCTTCTCTGTGCCCGAAGCTCGCGAGAACGGCCGCGGGATACGCGGCGGCCGCCCCTGGTACCAGGCCGCCAACGTGCACCAGGCCCACCAGCCCCGCCAGGCCAAGGCCGACCAGGCCTCCTAGATCTTGTTCAGCCGCCCGGCCAGGTCGCGGCATCCTGGCCTGGCCGGGCTCTCCACCCGTGGAGGCCAGCCGTGCTCATCCTTCCCGCTGTCTTATGGCTCACCGATCCGTGGCATGACATCCCGGCGCTCGTCGCGGCTGTCCTGCTGTACCGGCCGACCGCTGACCTGATCCGGTTCGCAGCCGCGCCGCCCGCGGCCCGCCGTCACTACCTCGGCATGATCCGGGCCCGGCACCGCTGGCACTGGCTGTGCCGTTGCACCGGGCTCGCACAGCCGGAGCTTGCTGCCAAGAACAGGGCAGCGGCCGAGTCACGGGTCCTGGTGCTGGTGCTGCTCTCGATCACCGGCTGGCTGCTGGCGTCGCTGCTCGGCATCGAACTGGCAGAACGGCTCGGGAAGATCCATTACCCACGCGCCCGCCGGTGGCGGCTCACCGACTACGGCTGGCAGTGCACCGTGAAGACCGCGCCGCGCACCGGCCGCAAAGAGGTAGAGAAGCAAGCCGCCCACGTCGCGGATTACTGGCGGTCCGTCCGCGTCGGCGTCACCCAGGTGCAGCCGGGCCGCCTGATAGTCCGCGCGCTGCGCACCGATCCGCTCGCCCAGCCGTTCGGCCCGGAGCTGTGCCCGCCCGGCACATACACCCCGCACCACCCGGACGTGCTCTACGTCGGCCGCGACGACTTCGGTGCCGACCGATACCTGCCGCTGCGCGGCCTGACCGGGATCTGCGTGTCCGGCCTGCCCGGCTACGGCAAGACCTCGCTGATCGCATCGTGGCTGTGCCAGCTGACCGCGACACCGGCAGCGCAATTCGCCTTGCTCGACGGGAAGAACGGCGGCGACCAGGAACCCTGGCATGACCGAGCCTGGCGGCACTGCGGCGACCAACTCGCCGACGCCCTCGATGTCCTGGAGGACGCGCACGCCGAGATGCGCCGCCGCCTCCGCACGGTCACCGAACTGTGCGGGCAGCGCAACGCCTGGAACGCCAACGGGCCAACCGCAGATCTTCCGCTGCTGGTGACAGTCATCGACGAGTGCCAGACCTACCTCGACCTCGCCCAGCACAAAGGCGACCGCACGCTCGAAGGCCTCGCCCGCAGGTGCATCGCACTAGTGGGTGAGCTGATCCGCAAAGGCCGATCCGTCCTCTGCCTGACCATCCTGGCCACGCAGAAGACCACCGGCGACTCGATCCCGACCAGCCTGCGCGATAACTCCGGGCTGGCCGTGTCGTTCGCGCTCAAGACCACCGAGAGCAGCGTCGCAGCACTCGGAGATGCCATCCGCGAGTACCCCGGCTACAGCCCGACTCTGCTGCGCGAGACACCGGCGGGGATCGGCACCGCCGTCGCCACCCTGACCACCGGCACCGACCCATTCACGCGACTGCGCGTCCCCGAGATCACCGAGCAGTGGGCGGCCGAACGCGCCGCCGCGACCGCTCTCAACCGGCGCGATCCGCGAATCCTCATCCCGGCTCAAGACGAGCCCGAGCTGCTCGTCCCATCACCACTTGCCCGAACGGAGTAACTGCCATGGCCGCCAAGCCGGACCCGCTGCTCACCGTCGACCAGGTCGCCGAGTTACTCGGCACGTCTCCGAGCTTCGCTCGCCGCCTCATCGCCGAGCGCAAGATCCGGTTCGTCCGCGTCGGCCGGCACGTGCGAATCCCCGAGTCTGCGTTAGCCGAGTACATCGCGGCCGGCACCGTCCAGCCGGTAACCGCCTGGGCGCACCGGCGCCGGAGGGCAAGCTGACATGGCCGGCCGGAAGACACGCAGCTTCGGCTCCCTCCGCCGTCTCCCCTCGGGTCGCTGGCAAGCTCGCTACCGCGGTCCTGACGGCCTGCTGGTGAGCGCGCCTAGCACCTTCGTTCGCAAGACCGATGGTGCTCGCTGGCTCGCGCTGACCGAGGCCGAGCTACTCAAGGACGATTGGATCGATCCGGAGGCCGGCCGCGTCCCCCTCACCGATTACGCCGACGCCTGGATCGCCGAGCGGCCTGGCCTCCGGCCCAAGACGATCCAGCTCTACCGGTACCTGCTCCGCCGTCACATCGCGCCTGGTTTCACCACCATCGGCAGCATCACGGAGGCCGACGTGCGCCGCTGGCGTGCCGATCTGCTCGATGAGGGCGTCAGCCCAGTCACCACGGCCAAGGCCTACCGGCTGCTCAAATCCATCCTCGCGACCGCCATCGAGGACAGCCTGATCCGCCGCAACCCATGCCGGGTCAAGGGCGCCGGCACCGAGCAGTCACCCGAACGGCCTCTGCTGACCATAGGCCAGGTCTACAAGCTCGCCGACGCCACCGGTCCCCGCTACCGCGCCATGATCCTGCTCGCTTGCTTCGGCGGCCTGCGCTGGGGCGAGCTCGTCGCGCTGCGCCGCCGCGACATCGATACCGCCACCGCCACCGTCCGTATCAGCCGTCAGCTCACTGAGGCTCGCGGCCAGGCCCCGTTCTTCGCACCGCCGAAGACCGCAGCAGGCAAGCGCCGCGTCATCCTGCCCGGCACCGTCGTAGCTGAGATAAAGCACCACCTCGACACTCAGACAACTCCGGGCGTCGACGCGCTCGTCTTCACCTCGCCGCGCGGCCAGCTGCTCCGGCACAGCAACTTCCGCCGCGCTACCTGGGCACCGGCGCTCGCTGCCACCGGGCTGGACGGCGTCCACTTCCACGACCTCCGCCACGCCGGCAACCACTTAGTGGCCGAGGCCGGAGCCAACCTCCGCGAGCTGATGGAACGTATGGGCCACGCCAGCAGCCGGGCGGCGCTCATCTATCTGCACTCGAGCGACGACCGTCAGCGAACCCTGGCCGAGGCAGTATCCGAGCGAGCCCGACGGGACCTCACCGGAGAAACCTGTGGCACGTATGTGGCACGAGACGGACAGCCTGATGGGCCCGAAGATCGGCTCACCAGCTCCCGTGATCCACCTGAACTGGGATTTTAAGTGGCGCCCCGAGCAGGACTCGAACCTGCGGCCTACTGCTTAGGAGGCAGTCGCTCTATCCGCCTGAGCTATCGGGGCCTTCGGCTGTCCCGGCCCGTACCGCCGGCCGCAAAGAGCGGGGAACGAAGCCGAGAAAGCCGCACTAAGCCTAGCCGGTAACCCGCCCCTACACGGCATAGGTACCGGGCCCTCCCGACCGCGGCCAGCGGCATGCGCGGAGCGGACCATAGGCTAGACGCCAGACCCCGACGGCCCGGACAGGAGGGGCACGGTGCAGGTACGAGACGTCATGACGCAGGCGATGATCACCGAGTCGCCGCAAGACAGCCTGCGGTCGGCGGCCGAGCGGATGTGGCGTCAGCAAACCGGCTCGCTCATCATCGCCGAAGCCGGCCAGCTCATCGGCATCATCACCGAACGCGACCTGCTCCGCGCCGTCGCCCTCGGCGCTGATCCGGACAAGACAACCGTCGACGACGCGATGACCGCCGAGGTATACACGGTCACGCCGGACATGCCGCTCCAGGACGCGGCGCGGGAGATGGCCGCCCGCTGGATCAGGCATCTGCCCGTGGTCGAGGCAGGCAAGCTCCTCGGCGTGGTCAGCATGCGGGACGTCACGGGCGTGTTCGCCGCCATGGCGACCGGCAATGTCCGCGTGGAGCACGAGTTTGACCAGCTGGTCCGCGAACGTCGGCTGGCTCGCATCGAGCACGGTGATCTCGACTAGGCCCTGCCCGGCCAGCACGCGCTAACGTCAGCGCGAACGCGCTACGGCAGGGCGAACGGCAGCGAAAGGCCTTCCAGCGCGTGCGAGCACGGGCAGGCACGATCGAGCGGCAGGTCCTGGATCGCCTGGAAGAGCACCTGACGCAGTCGCGTCACGTTAGCGGCGAAAACCCGGAACACCTCTTCGTGGGTAACGCCCTCGCCCTCCTCGACCCCGGCGTCGGTGTCCGTGACCAGCGTGATCGTGGTGTAGCAGAGGGCCAGTTCGCGGGCCAGGACTGCCTCGGGATACCCGGTCATGCCGATCAGCGTCCAGCCCTGCCGCGCGTACCAGCGCGACTCCGCCCTGGTGGAAAACCGCGGGCCTTCGATCACGACCAGCGTTCCGGCTTCCACGGGCTCCCAGCCGGTCGTTCGCGCCGCAGCCACCGCCACAGCCCGGCCGACCGGGCAGTAAGGGTCCGCGAACGCCACGTGGACGGCCCCGCCCTCGTCATAGAACGTCTGCCTCCGCCCGGACGTCCGGTCGACCAGCTGATCAGGCACGGCCAGCGTGCCAGCACCGTAGTCCTCCGTCAGCGACCCCACCGCGCTAGGCGCGAGGATCTGACGAACGCCAATAGAACGCAGCGCCCAGAGGTTGGCCCGGTACGGGATCCGGTGCGGCGGGAACCGGTGATCGCGGCCATGCCTCGGCAGGAACGCGATGCGCTTGCCCGCGAACTCGCCAATGACCAGCGGGTCGCTCGGCCACCCGAACGGCGTCTCAATCGACACCTCGTCGGCAGCCTCGAGGAACTCATAGAACCCGGATCCGCCGATAACGCCGATCTCTGCCAGCTCGCTCACGCGGCAAATGTACCGGCCAGCGGCGTCAGTTAGCGGTCGACGCCGCTACGGACGAGGGCTTCTTGTCCCCGGACCCGGAGCCCGACCCCGAGCTGCCCGACTTCCCGGAGTCGCCCGACTTCCCGGAGTCGCCGGACTTCCCTGAGTCCTTCGAGCTCCCCGATTCGCCCGACGAACTCGACGAACTCGACGACTTGCCGGAATCGGAGCTGGCAGACGAGCTCTCGGACGAGGATCCGTTGGCAGCGCCATCCTTGCCGGCCGCGACGGTGCTCGACCCGTTCCGGCTGTCGGTGCGGTAGAAGCCTGAGCCCTTGAACACGATGCCGACCGGCGAGAAAACCTTGCGTAGCTTGCCGCCACAGGCGCTGCAGACGGTCAAAGGGTCGTCGGTGAACCGCTGCACGACCTCGGAGCGGTCTCCGCAATCGGTGCAGGCGTACTGGTACGTCGGCACGTATTCCTCCCTCTGCGGCGTTAGCACTCGCCGCCGTCAACTGCTAAATGGTAGCAACGGCTAGCGGAGCCTGGAGATTCCTTCCCCTGGCAGCGCGGCTGCGCGGACCGGCTGATCGTGCTCACCGGCTGGGACCTCGTCGATCAGTTCGCCCTCGTGGAGGAGCGCGACGGTCAGGATCGACGCGCCTACCCTGGCCAGGGCCCGGTCGTAGCTGCCGCCACCGCGACCCAGCCGCGAGCCGGCGCGGTCGATGGCAAGCGCCGGCACGATGACCAGGTCCGCACTTGTGATGGCGGTCACGCCCCGGCGTCGCTCAGTCGGCTCCAGCAGGCCTCGCGGGCCGGGCGCGAGCGAATCCGGGCCCTCGTACGAGGCCCAGTCCAGGTCGCCATCAGCCCGCAGCACCGGCAGTAGTACGTATGTCCCGCGCTTCCAGAGTGCGAACAGCAGGCCACGGGTCTCGGGCTCGGCGCCTACCGACACATAACCGGCAACTGTCCCGGCCATCTGCGTCTCCGGCAAGCCGAGGACGGCATCCCGCACCCGGCGGCCGGCGGCCGCACGCTCTTCGGCGGGCAATGCTCGTCGGCGGGCCAGCACGCTAGCCCGCAGGGCTGCTTTGGCTTCGGTCAGGCCAGCCGCACCAGCAGGCCCGGCCCGGGCAGCCGGATTTGGCTGCCAAGACTGGGGCACATTTAGGCAGGCCGACGGCAAATCGCCGACCGGTGAGGACTTATCAGGATGCTCAGGCGTCCCGGCAGAGCCAGGAGTCTCGGTAGATTCCGACAAAACAGGCTCATCGGAAAATCCGGCTCCGCCGGGCTCCTGATCTTCCGCGCCTGTACCGTGCACGAGTCCTCCAGCTCGCTAGCTAAGGTTCTCAGCATGGCTCACTCACCGCCCGTCAACAAAGCGGTCATCCCGGCGGCTGGCCTGGGCACCAGGTTCGTACCTGCGACCAAGGCCATGCCCAAGGAGATGCTGCCGGTGATCGACAAGCCGGCTATCCAGTACGTCGTCGAAGAGGCGGCCGCGGCCGGCCTTACCGACGTACTCATGATCACCGCGCGCAGCAAGACCAATATCGAGGACCACTTCGACCGGAACGTCGAGCTCGAGGACGTCCTCGCCGCTAAAGGCGACGACGCGGGCCTCGCCAGCATCCGCGCGTCGAACGACCTGGCCGCGATGCACTACGTCCGGCAGGGCCAGGCGCTCGGCCTAGGCCACGCAGTCCTGTGCGCCGCGGACCACGTGGGCAATGAGCCGTTCGCCGTCCTGCTCGGTGACGACTTCATCGACGCCCGCGACAAGCTGCTGCAGCGCATGATCGAGGTCCGCCAGCAGTACGGTGGCAGCATTGTGGCGCTGATGGAGGTCGAGCCCGAGCAGGTGTCGTCGTATGGCGTCGCGTCCATCAAGCCGACCGATTCCGACGACGTCGTCGCGGTCACTGACCTGGTGGAGAAGCCCCCGGTCGGCGAGGCGCCCTCCAACTGGATCGTGGTCGGCCGGTATGTGTGCGATCCGTCGATCTTCGAGGTGCTGCGCAACACCGCGCCTGGCCGTGGCGGCGAGATCCAGCTCACCGACGCGCTGCGCACGCTCGCGCGCACCGACCGCACACGACCGCACGACCGACCGCTCCGACCGCAGCGATGACGGCGGCGGCGTGCACGGCGTGCTGTTCCGCGGCCGCCGCTACGACACCGGCAACAAGCTGGACTATCTGCGGACGCAGATCAAGTTCGCGTGCGACCGCCCGGACATCGCACCCGAGTTCGTTCCCTGGCTACGCCACTATCTGCAGACACTGGGGTCGGCCGGCGCCTAATGGATTCCGTTGAAACCTATCTGGCCGACATCATGGCGGCGATCCGGCCGCTGCCGCCGCGTGAGCTGACGCTCGCGGATGCTCTCGGCGCGGTTCTGGTCGACGACGTCACCGCCCGCTGGCCGCTGCCGGCGTTCGATAACTCGGCCATGGACGGCTACGCGGTCCGCGCCGCGGATGTCAGCGCCGCCAGCGCCGACAGCCCCGTCGTGCTCGCGGTAGATGGCGTGATCGCAGCGGGCGACACTGGCAGGCGCGACCTCGTTCCCGGCACTGTTATCCGGATCATGACCGGTGCGCCGGTGCCGGCCGGTGCCGACGCGGTCGTTCCGGTTGAGCAGACCGATGGGAGCACCGACCGCGTGGCGATCCACGCTTCGGTGGCGGAAGGGGCATCGATCCGGCTGACCGGTGGTGACGCGCAGCCCGGCGACGTCCTCCTCACCGCCGGAACGAGGCTCGGCGCCGTCCACCTCGGCCTGCTGGCCGCGGCTGGCCATGGCACCGTGCAGGCCAGGCCCAGGCCGCGGGTCACGGTCATCTCGACCGGCAACGAGCTGGTCGAGCCCGGCATGGAGCTGATCCCCGGCCAGATCTGGGAGTCGAACGCGACGATGCTGGCCGCCGCGGCGCGCGAGGCAGGCTGCCCGGCGCGGCGATACCCAATCGTGCGTGACGACACCGAAGCAGTCCTGGCCGCCGTTCGGGACGCCATTGGCGACGCTGACCTGCTGATCACCTCCGGCGGGGTCAGCATGGGCGGCGAGCACGACGTCGTGAAGGCCGCGCTGAGCACGCTCGGCACGGTCCGGTTCCGCAAGATCGCCATGCAGCCCGGCATGCCCCAGGGATTCGGGACCGTCGGGCTGGCTAGCACCCCAATCTTCACCCTGCCGGGCAACCCGGTGAGCGCCTACGTCTCGTTCTGCCTGTTCGTCCGCCCCGCCCTCGATGCCCTGCAGCTTTCAGAGCAGCAAAATTCAGAACTGCAAGATTCACAACGGGAACGGGCTAAGCCTGCGCAAGCCGTGCTCACCCAGCCGGTCCGGTCTCCAGCGGGGAAGCGCTCGTTCCTGCGCGGCGTGCTCGATGGTCCAGCCGGGCTCGTCACGCCGGTCTCCGGCCAGGCATCGCACCAGCTCGCCTCGCTGGCCAAGGCGAACGCGCTGGTCCTCGTTCCCGAGCAGGTCACGTCGCTGGACGCGGGCGAGACCGTCGACGTGCTGGAGCTGCCGTGACGCAGGGCCGCCTCAGTCATCTCGACGCCGCCGGCCAGGCGCGCATGGTGGACGTCTCCGGCAAGGACGTGACCGCGCGATCGGCGACGGCCACCGGCACGGTGCTGCTGTCGGCCGCAGCTGTCGCGGCCCTGCGCAGCGGTGACGTGCCCAAAGGTGACGCGCTTGCGGTCGCCCGGATCGCGGGCATCCAGGGCGCTAAGCGCACGCCTGACCTCATCCCGCTCTGCCACCCGATCGGGCTGCACTCGGTCGCCGTCGACCTCGAAGTCGCCGACCACGGCGTGCTGATCACGTGCACCGCGCGGACAGCCGACCGGACCGGCGTGGAGATGGAGGCGCTGACTGCCGTGTCGGTCGCCGCCCTCGCGCTGATCGACATGATCAAGGCCGTCGACCCGGCCGCTGTGATCACCGATGTTCGCGTCGAGGAAAAGACCGGCGGCAAGACCGGCAGCTGGCACCGGCCGTGATCCGGGCTCTGGCGGTTACCGTCTCCAACCGCGCCGCCGCCGGCGTGTACGAGGACAGGTCCGGGCCTGTCCTGGCCGACCTGCTCCGCGCGGCTGGCTGCGAGGTCGACGGGCCGGTCGTGGTGCCGGACGGGGCAGCGGTCGAGGCGGCCCTACGCGACGCGATCGCGGCACGCTACGACGTCGTGGTCACGACGGGCGGGACCGGCCTGACGCCGGGCGACCAGACCCCGGAGATGACGCGCCTGGTGCTGGACCGGGAGATACCTGGCATACCTGAGGCGATCCGGGCGGCCGGCGTCGCGGCGGGAGTGCCGTCTGCGGTGCTGTCACGAGCCGTGGCCGGCCTGGCGAGCACCACGCTGATCGTGAATCTGCCGGGGTCGACGGGCGGCGTGAAGGACGGCATGGCAGTACTCGCGGGCCTGCTGCCGCACGCGTTCGACCAGGTGCGCGGCGGTGACCACCCGCGGCCCGCGGCCGGGTGACCGTGTGCGCGAGGGGGTGGCAGCCCCCGATTGCGGCGCAGTCGCCGCCAAGCCGCCAATCCGACACATTCAGTATTCAGCTGGTTTCGTCACGCGACCCGATAGCGCACCATGCCGCCCTCACGCGATGATGGGGGCGTGGCACGCACGCGTGGATGGGTGACGCTGACCGAGCCGGCACTGCTTGATGCCCCGGTCAGCCTTCGCCCGATAAAGGCCAAGGACGCCGCAACCTGGCGCGACACCAGGGTGCGTAACGCTTCCTGGCTGCGCCCGTGGGAGCCGACGAATCCCGAGACGCCGCTCTACCGGTCCAGTCTCGGCCCGTACGTGGCGATGGCGCGGACGATGCGGCGCGAAGCGCGCCAGGGCCTCGCGCTGCCGTGGGTGGTGACCTACGACGGGCAGTTCGCCGGGCAGCTCACGATCGGCAGCATCGTGTGGGGGTCAGCCCGGTCTGCGCAGGTCGGTTACTGGATCGACGAGGCGTTCGCCGGCCGGGGCATCATCCCGACGGCGCTGGCGCTGGCGCTAGACCAGTGCTTCTTCGGCGTGGGCCTGCACCGGGTCGAGGCGACGATCAGGCCGGAGAACATGGCGAGCCGTCGCGTGGTCGAGAAGCTCGGCTTCCGCGAGGAGGGCTTGCGGCGGCGCTGCCTGCACATCGACGGGGCCTGGCATGACCACATCTGCTATGCGCTCACGGTCGAGGACGTGCCGAACGGCTTGATGCCGCGGTGGCGCAGCATGGTCAGCTCGCGGTTGCGGGCCGGCTGATGTCGGGCTGATCCGAGCACCGCAGCGAAAACGCGGCCATTCCTGCCCGAGAGCGAGCGGGGCCGGCCATGATCACGAAGACTTCTCTGGCGCTGGTGCCAGCGGAATTTACATCCTGGCGATCGATCCATCATGATCGCAGGCGTCGTCGACCCGGGCCCGCGGCGTTTAGGTCGGGACTTGCTCGGCGCAGGCGTTGACTGGTCCCCATTCCTAGGATGTGCTTCGTTGTGCCTGCTCCGGGTTAATGCCGATCTCGCGACACACCGGGCCGAATGCTCGTCAAGTCGGCCGCCGGCCTTTACCGTGCGTGACGTGGCCACTGCCGATTCGCTACCTTGCGCGACGCGCGATCTGGCAACGGCGCGGCGTGTCAGGCGCTGCCCGGCGGGCCTGGCCACCCGCTGCGTGGCGGGCCCGTGAGCAGTTCGTTCCTCTACCTCGCCATCGTCGCTGTCTGGGCGTTCGTGCTGGTGCCACGCTGGCTGCGGCGCCAGCAGTCGCAGCCGCAGGTGGAGGTCGACGTGGAGGTCGATGTCGAGCTCGGCTACGACGCCGACCCGCAGCGATACGACGACGCCGACGACGTTGACCCGTACGCTCGGCAGACTCCGGCGCCACTGCCGCGGTCGCGCGTCCTGCAGGCTCGCCGACGGCTGCTCACGATGCTGCTGCTGCTGACCGCAGTGGCCGCGGGCTGCACGACGCTGAAGCTGACCGTCTGGTGGGTGTGCATTCCGCCAGCAGTGCTGCTCGGTGGCTATCTCCTGCTTCTGCGCGAGGCCGCGCTTGCAGATGCTGACCAAGCGCGCCAGCGGGCGGCCATGGATCTGCGGATGCAGGCTGCCCGCGAGCGCGCCTATGCGGCAGCGATGGAACGCGAGGAACAGCCATCAGCGCAGATCATTGATATCTCGGCCAGGGTCGGCGACCAGCTCTACGACCAGTACGCCGACGCCACCATGCGCGCCGTCGGCGACTGATTCCACGGCCGCGGCGCTAGCGGCCCCGTTGCCCTGCCTTCAATCGGTACGGCGCGGCCGCCGCCGAAGGCTGTCGGACAAGTCCGCGGCCAGGCGGGCGATCTCCGGTTGCGTCAGCGTCGCGATGCCGATGCGGATACCCGGCGGCGACGCGATGCGGAACCGCTCTCCCGGCGCGACAGCCCAGCCGCGGTCCAGCAGCGCCGACGCCGTGCCAGTCTCGTCAGCGACCGGAACCCAGATAGCCAGGCCGGATCTGCCGGCTGCCGGGATGCCGCGCGCCGCCAGCGCGGCGATCAGCTGCTCGCGGCGGTCGGCGTACGTCGCCGCGGCACGCCCGAGCAGCGCCTCGACTTCCGGGTCCTGCCAGAGCTCGGCCACGGTCTCCTGCAGCAGGTAGCTCACCCAGCCGGTCCCGAGCGCCTGCCTGCCCTCGACCCTGGCAATGGTCACGGCGTCTCCTGCCACCACGGCGAGCCGCAGATCGGGACCCAGCGATTTAGACACCGACCTGACGGCGGCCCAGCGCGAGCGCCCGGCGGTTACGGTGACGGCGGGGGCTCCAGCTACCTCGGCCGCATGGTCGTCCTCGATGACGAGCAGGTTGGGCGCGCTCGCCAGGACGCCAGACAGCTCGGCGGCACGCGCCGCGTCCCACACAGCGCCGGTCGGGCTCTGCGCGCGCGGCACGAACACGACGGCCCGGCAGCCGGCACCGATCGCGCGGGCTAGCGCATTGGGCCGGACGCCCGAGTCGTCTACGCTCATCGGCACCGCCGCCAGATCGAGGGCGGTGAGCAAGTCAAACAGTGGCGGGTACCCGGGATCCTCGACCGCGACCCGGTCGCCGGGGCGCAGCCAGGCAGCAAGGATGCGCTCGACGCCGTCCAGCGCGCCGCTCACCACAGCCAGGTAGGCCGGGTCGATGCCATCGGCCGCGAGCCGGTCGCTCGCCAGCCTGGCCAGCCGAGGCGAGACCGGCGAATCCCCGTAGAGGCGCGGAGAAATCGTGGCGCCCGCACTGCGCCGCAGCTCCGGCAGCAACGGCAGCAGCCGCGGGTCCGGTGACCCGCTCAGCAGGTTGCGCGCGCCCGCGGGCACCGCGAGCGCCGGCCGTGGCGCTGTGGGCGGCGAACCGGTGATCCGTGTGCCGGCCCGCCGGTGCCCGCGTGCGATGCCCTTGAGCCGCAGGTCGCGGTAGGCGGCTGCCACGGTGGCCGGGCTCAAGCTGAGCTCGGCAGCCAAGATGCGTACGGGCGGCAGCGCGTCGCCGGGACGCAGGCGGCCATCGCGGACTGCGGTCTCCACGTCGACCGCAATCTCGCTCGCGTTCTGTCCGGCGGGCACGTATTGTGTAGGCATAATAAGTCTTATGTACTGTAACATAATTATCAACATATGGGGAGCGAGTTGGCATGGCAGTCCTCGATCCGGAACTCTCCGGCAGGTATGTGCGGCTCGAGCCGTTGCACCCGCGTCACCTGCCAGGCCTCGTGGCAGCCTCGTCCGGAGATCCGGACCTGTACCGGATGAGCAAAGTTCCGGTCGGCGACGCCGAGGTCGCGAAGGTCATAGAGGTCGCAAGCGCCGCCCGTCAGGCGGGAACGGCGGCGCCGTTCGCCGTCATCCGGCTGTCCGATGAAGTGGTGATCGGTTCGACGCGCCTTTTTGACCTGGACTGGTGGGCCTGGCCGGAGGGCCACCCCCGGCACGGCCACGACGGCCCGGACACCTGCGAGATCGGGTACACCTGGCTGACCCGGTCGGCGATCCGCACCGGTGCGAACACGGAGATGAAGCGGCTGATGCTCACGCTCGCCTTCGAGACGTGGGAAGTGCAGAGCGTGTGTTTCCACACCGACGCTCGCAACGAGCGCTCGCGGCGCGCGCTGGCCCGTATCGGCGGCCGTTACGAGGGCATCCTCCGGGCGCACCGCCTCGCGGCGGACGACGGCCCGCGGGACTCGGCCAGGTTCTCCATCACCGCCGCCGACTGGCCAGCGGTCCGGGCCCATCTGGACGAGCTGAGCCAGGACCGGATACTGGCCAGCTGACCAGCCGCTGATTGGCGTCGCAGTCGCCCACATCCATCGCCCAGAGCGAGGAGTGCCCAGTCTTTGCTACGCTGACTGGCGTTCCAGGGGCTGTAGCGCAGTCCGGTAGCGCACCTCGTTCGCATCGAGGGGGTCAGGGGTTCAAATCCCCTCAGCTCCACGCATAACCGCCGGTTAGATTGATGACGTTAGTCAGCGATGACGCCGTTCATTATCGTTTGACTGTAATTCGACGGTCGTTCTCGGCGTCGGCAATCGCCGCTCCGCGGTCTCAGCCAGGTAGCCCCGGATAGCTATCTGAGCTAGCCCTGGCCGGGCAGGGTGAACATCGGGTGGCCGCTGGCCGTCGGGCTGACCTCCTCCTGGAGCACGTCCCAGTGCTCGGCGATGCGGCCGTCCTCGACCCGGTAGATGTCGACCCCGACCATGGGCTTGGGCCCCAGCCCCTCGTAGCGCCCGTGGACCATCACGATGTCCCCGTCGGTGGCGACCATGCCGGCCTGGTAATGCAGGTTCGGGTTCGCCGTGACCCCGGCGCGCAGCCCGTCGGTGCCGTCAGGGAACCGCGGGTCGTGCTGGATAAGGCTGTCGGTGTAGTACCGGTCGAGCACCGAGACGTCCCGGTTCGCGAACAACTCGGCGAGGACCTTCAGGACCAGCGCCTTGTTGGCGGCTTCGTTGGCAGCGGCGGTCATCGTGCGTCCCCTTGTGCTGGGCTCATCAAGCTCACCCGGTGTTCTCGCGCCCTGCCGGCCGGGATCCGCTCGATGCCTGGCGCCGCTCACAACATCGGTCTGGAGCGCACTCAGGATGCGCAGACGGCTTCGATGAACTCCCCCACCAAGGTTTCAGGCAGGTGACGCGCCAGGTCGGCCTGACTGATCATGCCTACCGGCTGCTGGCTCTCGATGACCGGCAGCCGATGGACCTGGTGTTGCTCCATCGTGCGCAGGACATCTGTCACGTCCGCCTGTGGCTCGATGGTGACCGGCATGCCATCCGTCAGCTCGCCCGCGGTGACGTTCGCCGGGTCAACGCCGCGGGCGATGCACTTGGTGACGATGTCACGGTCGGTGATGATGCCACGCAGGCGACCGTCGTCCCCGCAGACCGGGAGCGATCCGACATCGAGGTCGCGCATCTGCTGGGCGGCGTGCTGCAGCGGCTCCTGTTCGCCGATGCACGTCACACCGAAGTGCATGATGTCTCGTGCCGTCGTCATCGCATACCCCCCAGGTCCGGTAGGGGCACCGCCCCTGCCGGCGCTGTCTCATCTTTCCTTGTTTCTGGACTCGGCTGCCGGGCACGCCGGAAACTAACGCCACTCGGCCTGCTGACCCGTTCATAAGCATCAGAGATGCTGCCCAGCACACCCGGACTTATACATCGATGATCGAGCTGCCTGATGGCGGCCGACCGGGCAGCCTGAGTGCCGCGTCCGCCTTATGTGCACGGGGCTAAGTGTGCCTGGGTGCCGCTGCTGCGCCCGTCCCGGACGATGGCTACCGCGTCCCGCTGGGTGAGCCCGGAGCCGGCGGAGAACGTCTGATCGAACTGGCCTGAGCCCAGCCTGTGGCGGACCTGGCCTATCAGATCGGCCTCCACCCGCCGCAGATGCGGCCATGCCCGCAGGCCGACGCGCCCGCGCAGGCCCTCGGCCGCGCCTTCGAGCAGCGCCGCCCGGTTGGGGTCGCCCTCCGCGAACGCCAGCTGGGCGTACCCCGACAGGCAGAGGGTCACGAACGGGGTGCTGCGAGCGGCCAGGCTCAAATCCAGCGCCTCATCTAGCAACGCCCTGGCTTCATCGGGCCGGCCTCGCAAGACGTTCAGGATGCCCAGCTGCACCCGGGAGCCTGCGCTCACCCAGGTGCCGCCCGACCGCTCGGCCAGGTCGCGCGCCTCGCGCAGGTATCGAAGCGCGTGGTCGTAGTGGCCGAGCGCCGTGTGCACCGAGCCGGCCGTGAACGCAGCCATGGCCGTGAAGACTGGCTCATCCTGGCCGCGGAACTCCTCCAGCGAGGCTGTGACCTGGCGCAGTGCCCCGTCGAAGTCGCCGCTGATCGGCAGGGTCCACGCCATGGCAAGCAGAGATGCAGCGTGCAGGAACGGGTCTTCGATCCCGGCCAGCAGCGGCGCCAAGCGCTGGCGGGCCGCCAGCGCTGCCGTGTCGTCCCCGTCGACGGCAAGCACGGCGGCAGTCCAGGCCAGCTCGGCGCGGGCCTCCGGGTCCAGGTTCCCGACCGCGGACAGCAGCTGCTCCACCCAGGACCAAGCTTCGCGCTCGAGATCTTGCTCCGTCCAGAACAACCACAGGATCCGGAACATGTGGGGCAGCGGCCCGGGGTCATGGGCCAGGTACCAGCGCACCGCGGCAGCCAGGTTGCCTGCCTCAGCCTTCAGTTGCTGCTGCGACTCCGTCTGGCCCGCGCCGCGCAGCGGGCGGTCGGCCTGCTCAGCCAGCGCCCGGTAGTAATCCGCATGCCGCCTCCGGACCTCAGCAGCGTCTGGCCGGGCGGCCAGCAGCTCCGCCACGAACTCGCGGATGGTCTCCAGCATGCGGGTCCGGGGACCGAGCTCGGTGCTGTCCACATAGACCAGGCTCTGGCGGGCCAGAGCCTCAGATAGCTGTAGCGCCCGATCCTCACCCTCCCCCAGCAATGCGGTGGCGGCCTGGATGGTCCAGCCGTCGACGAACGCCGCCGCGACCTCAAGCAGCGACCGCTCGGCGTCGGTCAATAGACCCACGCTCCAGTTCACCGTGGCCCGCAGGGTGCGCTGGCGCTCGGGTAGGTCCACGGCGCCGGTGCCCAGCGCATCCAGTGAGGCCGCCAGCCGGTCAAGCAGCGTGGCAGGGTCGAGCAGCCGGGTGCGGGCAGCAGCCAGTTCGATCGCTAGCGGCAGGCCTTCCAAGCGTCGGCAGATCTCGGCCACCGCCGCGGCGTTGTCGTCGGTGACGGCAAAGCCGGGCCGCACCGCGCGGGCCCGATCCACGAACAGCGCCACCGCCGGCGAGGCCGCTACCTCCGCGACCGAGGCGCTGCCCGGATCCGCCGCCGGCGGCAGCGGCAGCACTGGGTATTCCCTCTCGGCCCGCAGCCCCAGCACTGTCCGGCTGGTGGCCAAGATCGCGACCTCCGGACAGCGAGCCAGCAGCTCGCCGAGGTCACGGGCCACCTTGATCACCTGCTCCAGGTTGTCCAAAATGACGAGCCAGGCGCCGTCGCCGAACGTCTCGGCCAGCGCCTCTGCAGGCGAGCCAGTCCCGGCGAGATCGGCGCCCGCCGCCCGGCCGATCGCGGCCAGGACCAGCCCCGGATCGGTGACCGAGTCCAGCGGCACGAACACGGTGCCCGCGCCGAACCGGTCCCGCAGCCGCTCGGCTGCTGCCACCGCCAGCCGGGACTTGCCGACGCCGCCAGGCCCGGTCAGTGTCAGCAGCCGCACCCCGCGCTGCCCGAGCAGCCCGGCCACCTCGCTCGTGGCGCGCTCCCGCCCCCGCAGCGACGTGGTGCTCACCGGCAGCGTGCGGGCGGCCTGGCGAGCCACGGACGGCAGCGTCGTGGCCGCGGACGGCAGCGTCGTGGCCGCGACCCCGTCACCCGGGGCGGCGAACCGCTCGCTCAGCAGTACCGCCAGGTCATCACGGACCAGTCGGCCCAGTTCTGCCGGGGTGCGGAAATGACGGTAGGAGGCTGACGCCTCCTCCGTGATGTGGGCCAGCAGGTCGGCCAGGCGGGGCTCACGATCGGGTGCCGGACCTTTGACGTACAGCAGCCTAGGCAAGTCACCCGACAGGCCGAACTCCTCCTCCAGGCCCGAGACATTGGCGCCGGGGGCGGGCTGCCCGTAGCGCTGCCAGTACAAGCCGATAAACACGTCGCTTTGCGCCAGATAAGCCCGATAGACCTCGGCCGGCGGATACGGCCTGGCCCCGTACTCGAACATAACCGGGGTCAAGCGCAACGCCGAAACGGCACGCGAGACCGCCCGCCGTTCCTCGGCCAGCTCGCCCAGCGTGGAACTCACAAACACCCGAAGACGCCGATCCGGAGTCCGGATGACATGCTCATCCTGAGCTCCCTGGCTCACCGATCGACCCCGATCAGACCCACGACGCAAGTCTGCAATCAGCCATCCCGGCAAGCAAGCTCATCTACCTGGTTCGGTCCCCGTCACCCCGCTGGTGGAGTTGCTACGACTAGTGGCGCAGCTTCATCGGGCCTCCAGGGCCGTGACAGCAACCCACTCCGTTAGGCCGAGTATCCAGAGGGCGGTGATGAACCACTCAGCTTTGCGCATCATGTGGGTGATGAACCACCGGGCCTCGCGACGGCGGCCCTCCCAGCGGACGAGCCCGACGTAAGCGAAAGTCACGCCCGCCAGGGCGAAGATGCCCAGGACAGTCCAGCTTGTCACTGCAGCGATGAAAAGCAGGACGGCGACCAGGTAGATCCAGCGTTCCCATCGCTTCATCTTCCCCCCGGAAATGATCAGCCCCGTAAGTGCCACCGGCTGACCCCTGCCCAGAATTCGTACTTACTTGTCAAAGCAGAAGCAATAATCAGGGATGGGCTCGACGAAGGACGCAGCAGCGCATGGCCGGACCGGCCGGCCAGGGTGGCCCAGAATCGTCCCATACATACCAACCTTTGATTTCGCGAGCCGACGCATCGCGGGCTTACGTCAACTCTTGCAGCACAAGGACGTCGGTGGGCTGGTCAGCCCACGGCCGGTCGAGGGCAGCGGCTCCCTCTATTGCGGCGCCGATAACCGCCTCGAGCGCATCTTTCGACTCCCAGCGCGACAACCCGACTAGCCGTCCACTGTTGGTGTCGGCGTAGCCGGCCATGTCGAGCAGGCCAGGAGCGCTGACCATCGTGCCTGCGCGCTGGCGCATGACTTCGATCCATTGGTCGCGGTGCTCGGGACGCGGGTGATGAATAGCCAGTGCGGCGAATGCCATCTCAGGATGCTCCTTCTCAATCGGCTTTTCGTACTGTCGGCGCTCCCCTTGGGAACGCGGCCTACGTGTCGCGGCGGGTGATGAGAATCGTCGCGGCCGCGATGGCAGCAAGGCCGTAGAGGCAGAGAACGCCGAGGCCAGTCCAAGGGCTGAGGGCCCCGCGCGGGTGGATGACTGTGAGGATCTGACTGCCGGCGTTGGCTGGCATGTAGCGGATGACGTCGTTGCGCCAGTTGGTCGGCAGGAGGTCAGAGATTGCTGTGAGGGCGAAGAGGGTGCCGAAGAACGCGGATAGCGCGCCCGCTGTGTGCCGGATGAGGGCGCCCATGCCGAAGCCGAGCAGACCCACGGCGGTGAGGTAGAGGCCGCCGCCGATGGTAGCGCGCAAGACCCCTGGCTGATCTAGTGATGCACCGGCGTGGGCCGGCGCAAGGAGGGCCTGGCCGATTCCGAAGGCGGTGAAGCTCATGATCTCACCGGCGATCATGGTCGCGGTGACGAACACGAGTCCCTTGGCTGCCAGCATTGCCCGCCGCTGGGGCACGGCAGCCAGGGTGGCGCGGATCATGCCGGTGCCGTACTCGCCGCTGATCGTGAGGACGCCGAGTGCGCCGACAGCAACCTGGGCGATGTAGATGCCAGTGAGGCTGGTCAGGGTCGGATCGAAGCCGTCGAGGCTCAGCTGGCCGCGCTCGATGTTGTAGGCCGTGCGGGCGCAGATGAATATCCCGAGCGCGACGGTGACGAGGGCGGCGATGGCTGCGATCCAGCAGGTGGACCGCACGCTGCGCAGTTTGGTCCATTCGGAGCGCAGCAGGTTAGGAAAACCAATCGTGGGCGGCTGCGGTCGGCTCGGTGCTGCCGGGGCCGTCGGGGCAGTGGTCATCATGTCAGGTGGCCGATCGGTCGGCGCCGGTCATCGCGGCGCTGGTGGATTGCTGGTCGGTCCGGAAGTCGATGTGGTCGCGGGTCAGTTCCATGTAGGCGGTCTCAAGGGATGCGTTGTGGGGTGTCAGTTCGTGGACAGTGATGCCGTACCGGGCGGCGAGATCGCCGATAGCGTCGCGGCTCATTCCGGTCACCCGCAGGGCCGTATCTCCAGCGTCTGAGCTGGCGTTCGCGCCAGACTGCCGGATCAGGTCGCGGAGCTTCTCTGCATGCGGGCTGCGGACTAGCACGTAACTGCCGGCACTGCCCGCTGTCACGTCGGCAGTACTGGCGTCAGCCAGGAGCTTGCCTTGAGCGATGACGATCAGGTGATCGGCAGTCAAGGCCATCTCGCTCATGAGGTGGCTGGAAACAAAAACGGTCCGTCCTTGCGCAGCCAGGCCACGCAACAGGGTGCGGATCCACAGAATGCCGTCGGGGTCGAGGCCGTTGACGGGTTCGTCGCAGATGAGGGTCGGCGGGTCCCCAAGGAGCGCCGCGGCAAGGCCGAGGCGCTGGCTCATGCCGAGCGAGAATTTGCCTGCCCGGCGGCGGGCGACTCCGTCCAGTCCGACGATGTCGAGTACCTGCCGGACCCGGGCGCGCCCGATGCCGTTGCTCTGGGCCAGGCACAGGAGATGGTGGTAAGCGCTGCGGCCACTGTGCATGGCGCGAACGTCCAGGACGGCCCCGACCTGGTGCAGCGGGCGATGCAATGAGCCGTAGGGCTGTCCCATGACGGTGACGCGGCCGGCGGTGGGGCGGTCCAGGCCGAGGATCATTCGCATCGTGGTGGACTTCCCGGCGCCGTTCGGGCCGAGGAATCCGGTAACGACACCCGGCCGGACAGTGAAGGTCAGCCCGTCGACGGCGAGCGCGCTGCCGAATCGCTTGCTCAGTTCGATTGCTTCGATCATGAACCCGACGTTAGGAGGCCAGGCAGCCGGCCGCCTCGGGCGCGAGTACTCGAATTCGCGACGCGGCTGATACTTCAGGGTGAGGCCCTCTCACCCCCTGGCCCGCTGGCGGCCGAACCCGGCGTGACGATTCCGGACTCGTAGGCCAAGACGACAGCCTGGACGCGGTCGCGCAGGCTCAGCTTGACGAGCACAGCACTGACGTGCGTCTTGACGGTCTGCTCAGCCAGGTGCAGCGTGCGCGCGATCTCGGCATTCGAGAGGCCTTGGGCGACCAGTTCGAACACCTGGCGCTCGCGTGGGGTCAGATCCCGAAGCTGAGCTGGCGGCCGAAGCTGCGCTCGAGTGGCGAACTCGCTGATGAGTCGGCGAGTAACGCTCGGCGCCAGCAGCGCCTCCCCGGCAGCGACCACGCGGACGGCATCGAGGATCTGGTCCGGCGTGGCGTCCTTGAGTAGGAAGCCGCTCGCCCCGGCTCGCAGGGCGTCGTAGACATAGTCATCCAGGTCGAACGTCGTCAGGATCAAGACCCTCGGCCGGTCGGGCAGCTTCACGATCAGGCGGGTCGCGTCGATGCCTCCCATCACCGGCATCCGGATATCCATCAGGACGATGTCCGGTCGCGCAGCCGTGGCCATGCGGACGGCATCGCGACCATCGCCGGCCGCGCCTACCACTTTCATGTCGGGCTGCGATTCCAGGAGCGCCTGAAAGCCGAGCCGGACGACTGCCTGGTCATCGACGATCAGTACCCGCAGCGCGGTCATCGCCCGTCACTTGCTGCCGTCAGGGGGATGCGTGCCTCAACGCGAAAGCTCGTCTCGCCGCGCCCCGCATGAAATGCACCCCCGAGAGCGGCGACACGCTCGCGCATCCCGGTTAGCCCGTAACCGCTGTCGGCCTGACCAGGCTGCTGCGCCACGGCGGCGACAGGGTTGCTGACGCGGATGGCGACGGCTTCATCGAGATAGCTGAGCGCCAGCTTTACCACCATGCCAGGCGCGTGACGAGCAGCATTGGTCAATGACTCCTGCACGATGCGGTAGCAGCACAGCTCGATGTTCTCCGGCAGCTCCCGCGCTGCGCCCTCTGTCGTCGCCCAGATCACCATGCCCGTTGCCCGCATCCGGTCCAGCAAGTCCGGCAGCTGCGCAAGCGTTGGCTGCGGGGCTTGCAGGACCTGCCCATCAGGGGCGCGCAGTATGCCCAGCACGGAGCGCAACTCCTCAAGCGCCGTCCGGGCCTGGGCAGCAATCTCGAAAAGCGTCTGGCCGGCCTCGGGCGACAGATCCTTGAGCTGGTACGGGGCTGTCGCCGCGCGGACCGCGATCAGCGACACATGATGAGCCACCACGTCGTGCAGCTCGCGTGCAACTTCCGTCCGGCCGCGCGCGATCGCCTCGCGTTTCTGCAGGATCCGGACCTGCTCGGCGGCTTCGGCCCGATGAGCCCGGGATTCGACGCGGGCCCGCAGGCTCTCCCCGGCGCCCCAGACCAGCAGTATGGCCAACGCCTCGGTGATAGGAGCGTCCCACGGCCTGGGGTTGACCGATGCTGGGACGAACACCGCGGCCAGAACGGCCGCCTCGGTGCCCACCAGGAGGAAGACCGCACGTCCGCGGGACAGCAAAAACGGGCTCACTGCGAGTGCGAGCAGCCACGCGACTACGGCGGTGGCGGGCCACACGAGCCGCGCAGCCACTACGAACACCGCGTTCGACCCCGCCACAAGCCCCAACGCCCAGGCCGGCCAGCGTCGCAGCACCAGCAGCGGGGCTGTCGCCGCGGCACTCAGCGGAATCGCGGCCCACGGCATGAAATGCTGGTGGGCCAAGCCGAACAGCACTGCGGCAGCCGACATCAGCAGGGTCAAGATCACCCACGCGGCCTGCCGCAGCCGACGGCCGGCGAGCACCCGCATCATAGGGGCCTGCCAGCCCGTGGCCCGGCCCAGGAAAATCGCGGGCCCAGCCGGGGGCTCAGCAGGCATAACGGTCGCAGCATCCACCACCCAAGGATGCCCTAGCCCGCAGGCAGGCGCGCCCTACCAGCGAGGGACCTGGCCCCCTACCGCGGTATCACCCTGGCGTGGCATCCACGGGATGATGTTCCCTGCGGAGCGCAATTGTGAGGACGCCGGCCACGGTTTGCTCACGCAGGTGCGTTATCAGCGGCCCCAGCCTCGGGGAGGTCGAGTCGGCCTGCGAGATCAGCGAGGTCGTCTTCGCTCAGCGTCGGGTCCCAGTGCCGGGTGAAGGACTCCATGACAAACACCTCACCGTCCGGGGCGTCGAGCAGGTAGACCTTGGCGCCTTTGCTGAAGGTGAAGGTGTCGTTGCGGTGGACGTAGCCGGGGTCGTAGCTGCCCTGCACCGTGGCCGCCATCATCGTGGCCGCGCCTGCCACGCCCATCCAGGTGCCAGTTATGCCCCCGAAGGTCCTGTCGTCTCCGACTTCCAAGACATCGAGCCGGTCGAACATCCAGCGCCTTACCGGGTTGAGCCAGGCGCGCAGGGCTCCGTTTTCGCGCGCGATAGTGTCCGCGTCGAGTGCGTCGAATTGCGCGGGTGTCGGGTCGGACGCACCGGTCGTGTTCCAGATGTTCGCGATCGCGTCGTCCTGGCTAGTGCCAGTGATCAGGCCCACTTCACAGAACTGGTGGCCGCGCACGTCCTGGACGTGAATCTCCCGGCCGGGAACCCGGTGTTCGTCGCGGGCCGCTGCCAGATTTTGCTCAAGGCTGGCTTCGGTCATGGAAGTCCTCCTATCGCTATACTGCCGCAACGCGGCGTTCATTCGACGATAGGACGTCAGGTCTTCCGGCTGATCAGGCAGGTTCGAGTCCCCTGAGCCTCGGGGAGGAGCACCTCATATCCGAAACGCAAAGGAGGTCAGAGATATGAAGATCGTTGTCATCGGTGGGACCGGACTCATCGGATCGCAGGTAGTCAAGATCCTCAACGCGAGCGGGCACGAGGCCGTGCCGCACTCGCCGGAACCGGCCTGGACCTGCTCAGCGGCCGCGGCCTGCTCGAGGCACTGACGGGCGCCGGCGTCGTCGTCAACCTCACGAACTCGCCGACCTTTGACGACGCCTCGCCCGCGTTCTTCCAGACGACCATGGACAACCTGGTCGCGGCCGCCAAGGCGGCCGGCGTCGGCCACGCCGTCATCCTCTCCATCGTGGGCGCCGAGCTGTCCTTGGAGTCGGCTGGCGTTAGCGCTTCGGGCTGGGACACACGTGCCCCAGCAGCCGAGCGGATACCTCGGTCGCGGCCACGGCCTGATCTTCCGGGCTCGCAAATACCTCACCGCACCCGGCACACGACAGCACGCCGTCAGTGAGGACCTGCTCGGACCCTCCGTGCCGCAGGTCCATGTACTTGCACGCGCTGAAGAGCGCCGCCTGAAACTCGGCTTGCGCCACCGGGGTCAGCTCGACTCCCAGCTCGACGCGCTCGGCCCACCGCTCCCAGATCCCTGCGGTCACTCCCCAGAAACCGTACGCGGCCGACCCCTTCTTGTACCGCTGCCGGACAGTCGTGGCCGCGTGCCTGAGTTCGGCACCAGGGTCTGCGGAGCCTGTATCTGCTGGTATCTCCATGACTGCACCTCCATGACCCCCGCAAGGCTCCGGGCAGCGATGCGGCGGAGCGCTTCTCCTCATTCAAGCACTGCCCCGATCTGCTGCTGCCGATGCGGGGACGGGGCATCCGGTTCCGCGATGCAGGCACCCTGGCCTGCCACAATGCTGCGATGACAGAGCCCGAGGAACAGGTACTGGCGGGCGGGAATGTGGCGGACGTCGTCGTCCGTGTGGGCGACACGGTCCGCAAGCCGGCCGGTGCGCAGACGGCGGACGTCGAGGCCTTCCTGTCCTACCTGAACGACATCGGCTTTGCCGGGGCCCCGCGGACGCTGGGGCGCGACGAGCGCGGCCGCCACGTCATCGAGTACATCCCCGGTGAGCTGGCCTACGAGATGCCGCCGATAGACCTGCCCGGCTTGTACCGGGTGGGCGGGCTGATCCGCGAGTTTCATGACATCTCCGCGGGCTTCGTGCCACGGCCTGATGCGCAGTGGGACAGGGTCATTCCGCCGGACCGCACCGACCTCATCTGTCATCACGATCTGGCGTCCTGGAACCTGGTGTGTGACGGCGACCGGTGGGTTTTCATCGACTGGGATGGCGCTGGCCCGGGATCGCGCCTGTGGGACCTGGCCTGGGCCGCGACGAGCTTCGTCCCACTCGAGCCGGGCGGCGACCCGGCTGTGGATGCGCCGCGGCTGCGAGCGCTGGGCGATGGCTACGGCCTGACTGCCGAGCAGCGCCGGGAATTCCCACCGCTCATCGGCGCGCACTCGCGGGCCATGTTCGACCTTCTCCGCGAATCGGCCGAGACCGGCAGGCAACCATGGGCACGGCTGTACGCCGAAGGGCATGGCAACTACTGGGGGCCCGCCGCGGACTATGCCGACCGGCACATCGACGCGTGGTCTCGGGCACTTCGCTAGGCCGGTCACACGCCGCGGGCCCGACGTTCGGGCCTTTCTACGCGGCCCTGCACGGTGTCTTCACCCGGGCTGCACACACATGACATGTGCTGGGACGATGATCGGCCTCTCCGCACTCGCTATCTCCGCGCCGCTGTCGTACCTGGCGGCGTTCTGGATTCCGGCCCTCGACGCCGTCCTGCCGATCCTGCCGAGCGAAACTGTCGTGATCGCCCTCGGCGTCGCCACCGCCGGAAGCGCCGATCCGCGCATCGCAATCCTGGTCTTGCTCGCGGCCTTGGGCGCCTTCGCTGGTGACAACCTCGCCTACCTGATCGGGCGCCGGTTCAGCGGCGTCGCGCAGCGCCGGTTTTTCGGGGGCGAGCGCGGCGAGCGCAGGCTTGCCTGGGCTCAGCACACTCTCAATAGGTTCGGGGCCGGCCTGATCATCATCTGCCGGTTCATCCCCGGTGGCCGTACGGCAGTGACCGTGACCTGCGGGATCGTCGGCTACGACCGCAGGCGCTTCGTCCTCGCCACCGCGGCATCCGGAGTCATCTGGGCAAGCTACGCATACTTCCTTGGCCGGCTCGGCGGCGCGGCATTCGAGGGCAGGCCGTGGGCCGGTTTCCTGCTGGCACTCGGCGCCGCGCTTGTGCTCAGCGCTCTCCTCGAAGTCGTGCGCCGGATCCGCGGCCGGCGGGCACGGCGCCAGCCGCCGGCTGCTCTACACGCCGTCCCCACGGCCACGGCACCGGTTCCACACCGTGAGCGGGTGAACTGACGTTCCTACCGACCAGTAAGACCGACCAGTAAGACCGACCAGTAAGGAGGAGACGGTGCTGGGCAGCGTCTGGTTTGACCTTGCGCCTTGGCTGGCCTTCGGCGCCGCACTAGTCATCTTCTACCTGTGGATGCGCCGGCCACCGCGCCCGCACAAGCCGCCCCGGCGGCCAACGACGGGGCTGAGCCCCGGACGGCGCGACCATGAGCAGGTAGCCGAGCCCCATGGAGGTAAGGCGAGGCCGTTGTGACCACGTCCGCCGCCATCACGATCGCGGTCCTGGCAGCCCTGGGTGCTGCGTGCTCGTTCGGCGTCGGGGTGGCCCTCCAGCACCGTCAGGTCCAGCGGGAACGGGGCCGTGGTTCGCTGCGGCTGCTCTCCCAGCTGGTCCGGCGCCGGCTCTGGCTAGCCGGCCTCGGCCTCGCTGTCACCGCGTACGGCCTTCAGGCCGTGGCGCTGGCGTTCGGGCCGCTGGCCGTGGTGGCCCCGGTCGTGGCTGCGGACCTGCTGTTCGCCCTGCCGATCGCCGCCGCCTGGGAAGGACGCCCGATGCGCCCCGTGGATTGGGCCGGCTGCGCGATCGTCGGCGCTGGCGTGGCTGTGTTCGTGATCTCCTCGCCGGCCTCATCGGGGCGCTCCGACGCGCCGGCCAGCCACTGGCTGCTCGCCTTCGGCGCGGTCGCGCTCGTCAGCGCCGCTGCCGCGGTGGCCGCAGTCCTCGGCAGGCACGGCATGCGGGCGGCCGTGCTGGCGGTCGCCGCCGGAGTTACCTTCGGCATGACGGCCGCGGTGACCCTGAGCCTGACCAGGATCGTGCGGTTCGGCGATGGCACGTCTATCCTGGCGCACTGGCAGCCCTGGGCGCTGCTCGCGCTTGGCGGCACCGGGCTGCTGTTGTCGGCCAGTGCGTACAAGTCCGGCGCGTTGCGCGCGAGCCTGCCGATCATGGACACCGTCGAGCCAGTCTCGGCCGTGCTCATCGGAACTGTCGTGTTCGGCGAACGGCTCGCTACCTCGCCGGCGATGCTCGCGCTGCAAGCCGTCGCCGCGACCAGCGCGGCCACCGGCATCGTGCTGCTCGCCTGGTCCCCGCTCGTGGCCGCTGCGCAGCCGATCAGCCGCCCGGCCTCGGTACGCCAAGGGTCAGAAGATTGCCAGCCCGAGCTTTTCCGAGACTCGATCGCGTGTTTGAATAACGTGCATGACCAAGGGACAGCCGACGATATGGTCGTGCATCCCGCTCCAGTGCCGACTGCATCATCCGTGGCAGCCAGGCACGGTGATCATCAGCTGGGACCCGTGCGAGTGTGCCGCTGCCCAGGCTGCGCGCGGCGGTCACGTCCGCGTGGCCTGCGGTGCGCCGCGCTGCTCAGAGGTGTGGTGCGCGCCACTGCATAGACCCATCGGCGTGATCGGCCACCACCGGCCCGGCTACCGCTAACGCCGCCGACGTCGCGGGTACGTTAGGTCCATGGCGACCACCAAGCGTGCCGGCCTGTCCCGCCGGGAGCCGGGCCCGACGATATTCGTCTTGTTTGGCGCGACCGGCGACCTGGCCAAGCGGCTGGTCCTGCCGGCGTTCTACCAGCTGGCCCTAACCGGGCTGCTGCCTGACAAATGGCTGCTGGTGGGCAACGGCCGCGGCGACGTCGCCCATGAGGACTTCCGCAATCACGTGCGCGACGTGCTGATGGACTTCGGGCCGAAGCCGGATCCCGACACCTGGCAGTCCTTCGAAAAGAGACTGCTGTTCGCCGGCGGCGGGTTCAATACCGACGACCCCGGCAGCCTGCTTGACGTCGTCGATATGGCGCGCAAGTCTCTGGGTGGGGACCCGCAGTTCGTGCACTACTTTGCCGTGCCGCCGACCGCGTTTGGGGAGCTCACTAAGGCGCTCGGCAAGCACGGTCTGGCCCGCGGCGCTCGCGTCGTCTACGAAAAGCCGTTCGGCACCTCGCCGCAAAGCTTCCGCGCGCTCGACCGCACCGTTCACGCAGTGCTCGCGGAGGATCAGGTCTACCGGATTGACCACTTCCTCGGCAAGGAAGCGACACAGGACCTGCACGTGCTGCGGTTCGCCAACGAGGTGTTCAGCGGCATCTGGAACCACCGACACATCGAGTCAGTCCAGATCGACGTGGTGGAGAAGCTCGGCATCACCGACCGCTCAGTCTTTTACGACGCCACCGGCGCGGTGCTGGACATGCTGATCACGCACCTGTTCCAGGTCGCAGCCGAGGTCGCGATGGAACCGCCAGCCAGCCTGGACGCCGCTGACCTTCAGTCAGCCAGGGAGAAGGTCATCAAGTCGTTCCGGCGGATAGACCCGGCCGAGGTCGTGCTTGGCCAGTTCGCCGGCTACCGGGACGTGCCCGGCGTGGCGCCGAAGTCGCAGCAGAACACCTTCGTCGCCGCCCGGCTGTGGATCGACAATGCCCGCTGGCGGGGGGTCCCGTTCTACCTGCGGACCGGCAAGCGGCTCGCGGAGACGAAGCAGCGGGTCAGCGTGATCCTGCGCAAGCCGGCCGACGGGCCGCTGGCCGGCATGCTGCCCGCCGAGCCGAACGTGCTCTCCTTCTCCCTCGCTGGCGACGGCGAGATCGATCTGACCGTGGTAGCGAAACGGCCAGGCGCGGGACTGAGCCTCGACGTCGCCACTGCCATGATCCCGCTCTCCAAGCTCGAGGACGCTGATCCGCTGCCCGCGTACGTGCGCCTGATCCACGACGTCCTGATCGGCGATCGGTCCCTGTTCACCCGCCCGGACGGGCTGGCCGCCTCCTGGAAGGTCGCCGAGCCGCTGCTGACCAACCCGCCCAAGCTCGCTTCGTACGCGCCGGGCTCGTGGGGACCGGCGGCAGCGCGCACGCTCGTCGCGCCGGGACGGTGGCTACTCGGCCAGTAGCCGACGTACACCGGCGTGGGAACCCAGCCGCAGCTGGCCCGGCGAGCAGAATCAGCCGGGGAGGCGGCGGAGCGTGCACGAACTGACGGTGGTGGAGATTTGCGCAGGCGCTGGCGGCCAGGCGCTCGGCCTGGAGCAGGCCGGCTTCTCCCACGCCGCGGCAGTCGAACTCGACGCGGACGCCTGCGAGACGCTGCGCCGCAATCGGGGTGACGACTGGAAGATCATCGAGGACGACGTGGCTAACCTCGACGGTCACGCCTTCACCGGGATCGACCTGGTGGCCGGCGGGGTTCCGTGTCCCCCGTTCTCCGTCGCCGGCAAGCAGCTTGGCCGGGACGACGAGCGAGACCTGTTCCCGCAGGCCCTCCGGCTGGTCGCCGAGATCCGGCCGCGCGCCGTGCTGCTGGAGAATGTTCGTGGGCTCGGAACGGGGAAGTTTGCCGCTTATCGGGCGCACGTCCTCGGGCGGCTCGCGGAACTCGGATACCACGCCTGCTGGCAGCTGATACACGCCAGCGATCACGGCGTCCCCCAGCTTCGGCCGAGGTTCGTGCTGGTCGCCGTCGCCAGCCCGTGGGCTGCCTCGTTCCGCTGGCCCACGCCGCGGCCAGGTACGCCGCCCACGGTGGGCGAGGCGCTGGCTGACCTGATGGACTCGGCCGGCTGGCCGGGCGCGGCCGGCTGGGCCGCGCGCGCCGACCGGATCGCGCCCACGATCGTCGGCGGCAGCAAGAAGCATGGCGGACCGGATCTCGGCCCGACTAGGGCCCGTGCTGCCTGGCGGGCGCTCGGCGTGGATGGGCTCGGCATCGCCGACGGCCCGCCCGGCCCCGGCTTCCCGCCTGACCAGGCCCCGAAGCTGACGGTGCGCATGGTCGCCAGGCTGCAGGGATTTCCTGACGCCTGGCAGTTCAGCGGCCGGAAGACGGCTGCTTATCGCCAGGTAGGCAACGCGTTCCCGCCGCCGGCCGCCCGCGCGCTCGGCCTAGCGATCGCGGCCGCCCTCAACTCGGCCGGCTGATGGCGCTCTTACCCGGTGCTATAGCCGGGTACGTAGCCAAGGGGCCGTACGCGGTTAGGCCGACCGACGGGAGCAACCACTATGGAGCTGAGCGCACGCAATCAGCTGCGGGGAACCGTGACGCACATGAAGGCCGGCGCCGTGATGTCGGAGGTGACGGTGCACGTCAATCCCGGCGATATGACGGCCGCCATCACGGACGAATCGCGCGAAAAACTTCATCTCAAGGTGGGCGACGAGGTCACGGTGATCATCAAGGCGACCGAGGTCCTGCTCGGCAGGGAACTGGGCTAGGTGGCTGACCTGGCCGCGACCCGGCGGGCCAGGAGCTGCCGCATGCGACCCCGTTCCCGGTCTGTGGGCTTATCTATCAGTATGTCAAAATCAGGGGTCAGCAGCGACGCCGGCTCGCCAGGTCGCAGGCACCACTCCAGTGGCAACTGCGGCCGGTCGAGGCGGGCCGCCTCGGTGAAGGCCTGCCAGCCGATGACCCCGCCCGGCAGCGTGGCCTGCGCCGCGGCGGTGAAGATGGCGCGGTCCCAGTATCCGGTGCAGAGCACGAGCGCATAGCTGGCCGGCTCGGGCCGCCAGACAGCCAGGTCACCGTGCACCGGCGCGATCAGCCCGCCGAGCCCGCGCCGCGCTGCCTCGCCGGTGAGCAGCCGGAGCGCCACGTCGGAGACATCGACCGCCGTCACCCGTCGGCCAGCCTCGGCGGCGGCCAGCGCCGAGCCGGACGGCCCGCAGGCCAGATCGAGCACCGGACCAGCCGGCAGGCCCACGGCGAGTGCGGTCACCGCAAGCGGATGCGGCGCGAACGATGGCACGTCGCCCGCGGCGTACCGCGCGTTCCATCGGACTCGGTCTGGGTGCTCCAGCGGGTCCATGTGCGACCGCGGCCTTAGTGCAGTGGCCCGGTCACGGCTTCCGCCGCTCGCAGCGCGCCACCGCCGGCCACGTACTCGACCGTCCGCTCGATCTCCGGCGCCAGGAACCGGTCCGGCCCTGGCCCGCCCACGCCGGCCCGCAGCCCGGCGAGCACAGCCGCCGTGGCGGGAGCCGGCGTCAGCGGCGCTCGCAGCTCAATCCCCCTGGCCGCGGTCAGCAGCTCGATCGCCAGCACGCGGGTCAGCCCGTCTACCGAGCGCCTTAGCTTGCGCGCCGCTGACCAGCCCATGGAGACGTGGTCTTCCTGCATCGCCGAGCTGGGGATGGAGTCGACGCTGGCGGGCACCGCCAGCCGCTTCAGCTCGGAGACAATCGCCGCCTGCGTGTACTGGGCGATCATGTGACCGGAGTCGACACCAGGATCATGGGCCAGGAACGGGCTGAGTTCCTGGCTCCTCGCGGCATCGAGGAAGCGGTCGGTCCGGCGTTCGGCCATGCTGGCGACGTCGGCCGCGGCGATGGCGAGGAAGTCGAGCACGTAGCCTAGCGGCGCCCCGTGGAAATTTCCGTTGGACTCAACCCGGCCGTCTCGCGTGATCACGGGGTTGTCGATGACTGCGGCCAGCTCGCGGCTCGCCACCAGCGCGGCGTGGTCGACCGTATCCCGCGCCGCCCCGGCGACCTGCGGAGCGCAGCGCAGCGAGTACGCGTCCTGCACTCGCGTACATTCCGGACCCCGATGGCTGGCCATGATCGCGCTGTCGGCCAGCATCGCCCGCATATTCGCCGCCGCCGTAGCCTGGCCGGGATGCGGCCTCAGGGCCTGCAGGTCAGCAGCGAACGGCGCATCGGAGCCGAGCAGGCCTTCCACGCTCATGGACGCGGTGATGTCGGCCACCTTGAGCAGCTCCCGGAGGTCGGCGATCGCCATCACCAGCATGCCGAGCATGCCGTCGGTGCCGTTGATCAGCGCCAGGCCTTCCTTCTCGCGCAGCTCGACAGGCTCGAGGCCGGCCTCAGCCAGCGCCTCGGCGGCCGGGCGGTGGCTGCCCTTGGCGTCCCGCACCACGCCCTCGCCCATGATCACCAGTGCGCAGTGCGCTAGCGGGGCGAGATCACCCGAGCAGCCCAGGCTGCCGTACTCGTGCACGACTGGCGTGATCCCGGCGTTCAGCACCGCCACGTAGGCCTGCACGGTCTCCTCGCGGACGCCGGTCAGGCCGCTAGCGAGGGTGGCCAGTCGCAGCAGCATCAGGGCCCGGACGACCTCGTCCTCGACCTCGGCCCCGGAGCCGGCCGCGTGGCTGCGGATCAGGCTGGCCTGCAGTGCCGTGCGCAGCTCGACCGGGATGTGCCTGGTGGCCAGCGCGCCGAACCCGGTCGAGACGCCGTAATGCGGCTCCGCGTCGTCCGCGAGCGCGTCGACGATCTCGCGCCCGTGCCGGATGGCGGCCAGGGAGTCAGCGGCCAGCTCGATAGTGGCGCCGCCGCGGGCGACCGCGAGCACGGCCTCCGGCGTCAGCGGACCAGCCCCGACCGTTACTGTCTCCTCCGGCTGGAACCCGGTCATCGCACTACCGTCCTCTCGCTCGCACGTCGTAAATGCGGCTCTGATGTACTTGCAACTAATGTGCAACTAGGTTAGCGTCCGCGTGATGGCCTGGTTGGCCAGGCTAGTCGTGCCTAGCGGCCGGGCGGGACGGGTGAGGAGCAACCCAGTGTCAGCTGTACCAGCCGCGCCGAAGCTACGGCTCGTCGCGATGGTGCGCCAGTCGTTCACGGCCATGACCCCGGTGGAGCGCCGCCGAGTCTCGCTGATGTTCGCCTCGATCCTCGCGCTGCATGTACTGGGCTTCGGCATCTTTATCGCGTTCGTGATCCCGGCGCATTACCGCGGTCTCGGCATCGGCGTCAGCGTCCTGGCGTACACGCTCGGCCTGCGGCACGCCTTCGACGCCGACCACATCGCTGTCATCGACAACACCACCCGCAAGGAGATGAACGAACGGCAGGGCACCGGCAGGCCGCGACCGTTCTGCTTCGGGTACTTCTTCTCGCTCGGCCACTCCACCGTGGTCGTCGCCATGGGCGCGGGCATCGTGGTCGCCGAGAAGGTCGTCTTCAACGAGGTCCTGCACGCCAACTCGGGCCTGCAGCAGTTCGGCACCGTCGTGGGCACGCTCGTCTCGGCCGGCTTCCTGTTCCTCATCGGCGGCCTCAACCTGGTCATCCTGTCGGGGATCGTCAAGGTGTTCCGCGCCATGCGCCGCGGCGAGTACGACGAGGCCGAGCTCGAGCGCCAGCTAGACAACCGCGGCTTCTTCTACCGGTTCTTCGGGCGGTGGATGCGCGCGATCAGCAAGGAGTGGCAGCTCTACCCGGTCGGTTTCCTGTTTGGCCTGGGCTTCGATACGACCACAGAGGTGCTGCTGCTAGGGACGACCGCGTTCCTGGCCTTGCAGCACATCCCGTGGTACGCCATCTGCTGCCTGCCAATCTTGTTCACCGCGGGCATGGCGCTGATGGACACGTGTGACTGCATCTTCATGAACCTGGCGTACGGCTGGGCGTTCTTCAATCCGGTCCGGAAGGTCTACTACAACCTCGCGATCACCGGGCTGTCGGTCGGCATCTGCTTCCTGGTCGGGGGCATCGAGACCCTGGGACTCATCTCCACCGAGGTCACGGGCCTCAGCCGGGCCCACGGTTTCTGGGGGTTCATGCGCGACTTCAACATCAACGTCGCGGGCTTCGCGATCGTGGGACTGTTCATCGTGACCTGGGTGGCCGCCCTGCTGGTCTGGCGATACGGCCACATCGAGGAGAAGTGGAGCGCACGGCTGCACGCCGCGCCACAGCCGGAGCGGGCGAGCGAGCTGAGCTGACCCCGGCCGCAGGCGCACCGATGTTTACTAATACCGCAGCCCCGTGCCCGCAGTCCGGTGCCCGCAGGCCCGCGCCAGGAATCTGACCCGTCGAGAAAGGCCCCCCATGACGACGCCTCCGCTGGTCCCGCTCGTCGGAAGCCAGCGCTCCGAACTGCCGCGGGCCGCGACCGCCGGGCCAATCGACGCAGCCGAGCAGGTCGAGCTGACCATCATCACCCGCCGCGTGGTGGCGCTGCCGCGGACAGCCGATGGCGCGCCTGTCCGGATGTCGCGGGCCGAGCTGCGACTGCGCTACGGCTCCGTGCCCGCCGATCACGTGCTGGTGGGGGACGTGCTCACGAGCATCGACCCGGCCATCCAGGTCACCGGGCAGGATGCTGGCTCGCGGCGCATCAGGGTGACCGGCCCGCTTGGCGCGCTCGCCAGCGCGTTCGGCGCCGACCTCAGCCTGGTGACGAGCCCCGACCCGGCCACCGGACGCGCGGTCACGCACCGGTACCGCAGCGGCGGCCTCAGGGTGCCCGCTCAGCTCGACGGGATCATCGTCGCGGTACTGGGCCTGGACAACCGGCCGCAGGCCGTACCGCACTACCGGGTTGCTCCTGCCGCGGCGCAGCAGGTCTCCTACACCCCGCCTCAGATCGCGGAGCTGTATAACTTCCCCGCCAGTACCGACGGCACCGGACACACGGTCGCGATTATCGAACTCGGCGGCGGGTTCTCGGCCAGCGATCTGGATAGCTACTTTGGCTCCCTCGGGATCGCCACGCCGTCGGTCACCGCGGTCGGCGTTGACGGCGCGAGCAACGTGGCTGGCCAGGACCCGAGCGGCGCCGACGGCGAGGTCCTGCTCGACATCGAGGTGGTCGGCGCAGTGGCGCCCGGCGCGGCGCAGCTCGTCTACTTCGCGCCCAACACCGACCAGGGCTTTGTCGACGCAGTCACCAACGCCGTGCACGGCGAGCCGACGCCGGTTGCCGTGAGCATCAGCTGGGGCGGCCCGGAGAGCTCGTGGACGGCGCAGTCGATGACCGCACTGGACCAGGCGATCGCGGACGGCGTTGCGATCGGCGTGACCGTCACCGTGGCGGCCGGAGACAACGGCAGCGGTGACGGGGTCACCGACGGCAACCCGCACACCGATTTCCCGGCGTCCAGCCCGCACGCACTCGCCTGCGGCGGCACCAGCCTGCACGGCGATCCGTCGACGGGCGTGATCACCGCCGAGACCGTGTGGAATGACGGCGCTGGCGGGGGCGCTACGGGCGGCGGGGTCAGCGGTACCTTCGCGCTGCCCGCCTGGCAGGCGAGCGCGGGCGTCCCGGCCAACCCGGCCGGGGCTCCAGGCCGGGGCGTGCCTGATGTCGCTGGCAACGCTGACCCGGCGACGGGCTACCAGGTACTGATCGACGGACAGCAGAGCGTGATCGGCGGCACCAGCGCCGTCGCGCCGCTATGGGCCGCGCTCATCGCTCGCTGCGCGCAGGCGCTCGGCAAGTCGTTCGGGCTGATCCAGCAGCAGCTGTACGCAGGCGTCCAGGCGGGCCACCCGGAAGCGGGGCTGCGCGACATCACCAGCGGGACCAACGGCGCTTACGCGGCCGGGCCCGGCTGGGACGCGTGCACCGGACTTGGCGTGCCCGAAGGTGCCTCGCTCCTGGCCATCCTCTCGGCCAGCACGCCACCGGCCGACGCCACCGGCTCCTAGCTGGCGGGCGGCGTGCCGATCGTGGCCGGCCCGCCGAAGCGCCGCAGCACCTCGGGCACCGCTACCGTGCCGCGCTCGTCCTGGAAGTTTTCCATGATCGACAGCAGTGCCCTGGCCGTCGCGCCGGTGCCGTTCAGCGTGTGCGCGAACTCCAGCTCACCGTCGCGGCGGAACTTGATATTGAGCCGCCGGGCCTGGTAGTCGGTCGTGTTAGAACACGAGGTGATCTCCCGGTATCGCTGCTGGACCGGGAACCACGCCTCGATGTCATATTTCTTCGCGGCCGGCGCACCGAGGTCGCCGACCGCGATGTTCATCACCCGGTACGGCAGGCCAAGCTCCTGGGCTATCTCTTCCTCGTAGGACAGCAGCTGGTCGTGGATTTCCACCGACTGCTCGGGCAGCGCGTACACAAACATCTCGACCTTGTCGAACTGGTGCACGCGGAACATGCCCCTGGTGTCCTTGCCCGCAGCGCCCGCCTCGCGCCTGAAATTCGTGGTGAACGCGGTGTACCTGGCCGGCAGGTCTGCTTCCTCGAGCCGCTCCTCGGCGTGGATGCCGGCCAGCGCGACCTCCGACGTACCGGTGAGGTACAGGTCGTCGTGCTCGAGGTGGTACAGATTCGACTCCTCGGTCGGCAGGAAGCCGGTGCCGTACATCGCGCGCTCGTTCGCCAGGATCGGCGGCAGCACCAGCAGGAACCCCCGGCTGGTGAGCTTGTCGATCACGTAGCGGTATAGCGCCATCTCCGCCATGGCCACGTCGCCGATCCGGTAGGCAAACCTGGATCCGGCCAGCCGGGCGCCTCTGGCCATGTCGATCCAGCCGCGCGCGGAGGCGATCTCGGTGGTGTCGCGCAGCTCGAATCCGAACTTGGGCTTCTCGCCCCAGGTGCGGACGAGCTGCGCGTCCTCCTCGTCCATGCCGTCGGCCGCGGTCGGGTCCGGCAGGTTGGGGATCCTGGCCAGCAGCCGGTCGCGTTCCTGGGCCGCCACCGCCAGGTCCGCCTGCGCCTGCTCCAGCTCGGCGCGCAGCGCCCGCAACTCCGCGATCTGCTCGGGCGTGGGCTTGCCCTTCGACGACCCCCGCTGCGCCGCGCGCAGGGCTTCGGCCCGCGTCGTCAGCGCGCGCCAGTGGCCGTCAGCCGCCAGGAGCGCGTCGAAGTCAGCCGCAGCGCCGCGCCTGGCCAGCGCGGCACGGAACGTCTCCGGATCTTGTCGGGCAGCCTTGAGGTCGATCACCCGCGCGAGTCTAGTCTTGCCGTCTCGGCCGTGCCGCTCGAAGCCGCCTCCGCCGGACCGGCCGCTGCCAGCGCATCCGCCTGGGCGGGCCGGCTTGTTCTCGTCGCCAGTACCGAGCCGCCCAGTATGAGGACAAACGCTACGGCCATCGCAGCGGTGAGGTGCTCCCCGAGGATTCCGATGCCGAGCGCCACGGCGACCGCGGGATTGACGTAAGTGATGACCGATGCCCTGGCCGGGCCTGCCTCGGCGATCAGCGCGAAGAAGCCGAGGAACGCGACCGCCGTGCAGACTACGGCGAGCCCGGCCAGCGCCGCGAGGACCTTGCCGGATGGCACGGTCGCTGGCCAGGTCAGCGCCGCGATCGGAGCGTAGATAACGGCCGCGAATACCAGGCAGGCGGCGGTCATGCCGAGAGGCGGCAGCTCGCTCAGCTTCCGTGCCACGATGAGCGGGCCGGTCGCGTAGCAGACCGCCACCAGCAGGACCTCACCGACTGACCCGGCATCGCCTCGGGTGCCACTGCCGGCCACCAGCAGCGCGACGCCGGCCAGCCCGACGAGCAGGCCCGCCCACCTGACGGCCGTCAGCCGGTCCTGACCGCCGGTGAGCCGGGAGAAGACCGCGACGAGAATCGGCACCGAGGCGATCAGCAGCCCGCTGAGCGAGCTCGACAGCCGGGTCTCGGCTTCCGACAGCAGCAGCCATGGCGCGACGATCTCGACGAGCGCGAACATGGCAAGCCAGCGCCAGTACGGCAACAGCACCGCGAGCTCTCGCCTGCGGATCGCGATGGGCAGCAGGAGCGCCGCTCCGATCGTGACCCGGGCCAGCACGAGGACCGGCGGCGCGACGCCGCCGTCGGCCACCTTGATGAGCAGATACGGGATGCCCCAGATGACGCTCATCGCTGCGAACAACCACCAGCCGCGGCGGCTCACCATCGCTCCTTTGCCAGGATCCGGCGCTCGGGGATCGGATCACGCTCAGGATCCTGCCTGCTGCAGCAGCGCGTCTTGAACGCAATTGCGCGCCTCATCGTAGCCGTGGATCGAGGCGTCCGAGCAGGTGGCGTGCTCAGGATCGGACGCAGAACCGGAGCGGGCCGAGCCTGACGCACCTGCCGCGAGCCGATGGCGACGGAGATGGTGATGGCGAGCTGTGGGCGGGGGCTGGCGACCCCGCGGACAGCTGCGGAGTGGTAGCCGTGAAGCCGGACGCAGACGCCGACGGGCTCGCCGGTGGCCGGTGCCGGCGAGACCGACGCGGACTGGTAGCCGGGTCCGGCGTCTGCTGGCCAGCGGGCGCTCCAGCGCGCTGAGTCCCGTAGCCGGCTGTTTGCCCGGCGCCGATGCCGAGAGTCGGGACGGCGGCAGCGGCAGCTCCGTCATTCGGCGCGATGGACAGCGTGACGAAGGACATCAGCGTGAACACGATCGCGCTGGCGAGCACAGCGATCAGCGGCGGCAGGAACACCATCGGGTGCCTGCGCAGCGCGGCTAACCCGTTGCGCGTCGTGGTGCGGGCCCGATCCGCGGCGACGGCGAGCGCCATGGACAGGGTCGGCACGAGCGGGCCATGACCCATTCGCGCGCTACTGCGGACCCGGACGAGCGCGGCGCGGCGCTGCGCTGGGGTCAGTCCCGGCAGCAGATAGACGATGGTGCCGCGACGGCAGGCCTCGGCGACCACGTGTAACCCGGCTGGCAGCTCCGAATAGCGGATCTTGACCATCAGCCGAGCACATCCCACCTCAATAGGACAATCTACGTGCACTACCACACAGACGGTGACGACGCTATCACGGTGGATAGCTGCAATCCCACCGGTATCCAAATTGCAATCTGCCTGTTGCACCAAAACGGCTGTCCTGGGCAAACCGGGCGGGCGGCCAGGCACTCGGGCGGGCGGTCGGGCGGTCGGTGGGCGGGCAGCCGCGCTTGCCCAGGTGACCAGCCCGGCTACGCTCGCAGAGAACCGGCATACCGAGTCTTCTGCCAGCGGAGGGACCGTGCGGCTTGTCAGCCCAGGACCGGCCGTCGGGTCGGCGGCCCGGCCCGCACGCCTCCCGGCGGCGCCGCCCATGACCGCCGCCCTGGCAATGCTGACCGCGCTGGCCGGCGGCCTGGCGCTAGCCGCCGCCTTCCCGCCCGCGGGCATCTGGCCGCTCGCTGTGGTCGGGCCAGCCCTGCTGGTCATCGCCTTGCGGCGGCAGCGGGCGAGGACCGCGCTCGCCGTGGGCGTCGTTTTCGGCGTCGCCTTCTTCTTCCCGCTCCTGTCCTGGCTCGTCAATGTGGCGTGGTATGTCTGGGCCGCCCTGGCCATCGCCGAGACCGCCATCTTCGCCGTGCTGACGCTGGGGCAGTGGTTGCTGCTGCGACTGCGCGCCTGGCCGCTCGCAGTCGCCGGGTGGTGGGTGGCGGCAGAGGCGCTCCGCGATCGGTGGCCCTGGGAGGGCTTCCCGTGGGGGCGGCTGGTCATGAGCCAGGCATCGGCGCCCACGGCCCGCTGGGTAGCGATCGGTGGCCCGCCGTTCCTGACCTTCCTCGTCGCGCTCACCGCTGCCTGTTTCGCGTGGCTGCTGCTCGGACCGGTCAGGGCGGCAGGGGCGGTACAACTGGCCCGGTCGTCCGTCGGCTACTCCGCCATCCGCGCGCGCATCTGGCCGGCGCTGGCGCTCGCGGCGATGGTGGCGCTGTGCGCCGCAGGCGCGCTGCTGCCTGGTGACGGCGGCGCGGCTGGCGGGCCTACCGCCGTCGTGGCCGCGATCCAGGGCGACGTGCCGCACGCCCGCAACCTGCCGAACCTGCTACGGGCGGCAACCGTGACACAGAACCACGCGACAGCGACCGGGCGGCTGGCTGCCCGGGTCGCGAGCGGCCGCGCACGTGCTCCTGATCTCGTCGTGTGGCCGGAGAACTCCACTGACCAGGATCCGCGCTTCAACCCCTACGTCTTCGACGTGATCTCCGGCGCAGTCGCGACCATCGACCGGCCAGTACTCGTGGGCGCCGTTCTCCAGGACCCGGTCCGCAACGCCGGCCAGCTGTGGCTGCCGGGCAAGGGACCGGTGGCGACCTACGTCAAGCGGAGACTTGTGCCGTTCGGCGAGGTGATCCCCTTCCGCGGGCTGCTGGACACCTTCACCTCCCTGCCCTCGCTGCAGCCGGTCAACTTCACGCCCGGTCACCAGGCCGTGGTCTTCCGCGTCGGCAAGATCCGGGTCGGTGACGTCATCTGTTATGAGGTCGGCTTCGACGGCCTGGTCTCCTCCGAGGTGGCCGCCGGCGCCAACTTGCTCACGGTGCAGACCAACGACGCCGACTTCGAGCTGGACGGGCAAACCGGCGAGACGCTGCAGCAGCTCGACATGGCGCGGATCCGCGCCATCGAGCACGACCGGGCCGTCGTCGTCGCCTCCACCACCGGCATCAGCGCGATCATTGCACCGGACGGCAGCCTGCTGGCCAGCAGCAGGATGTGGCAGCAGGCGGAGATCGAGTCACAGGTACCCCTGCGCACTGCCACCACGCTGGCCGACCGGGCCGGCGGCTGGCCCGAGGGCGTCATCACGCTGGCCACCGTGGCGGCGCTGGCCCTGGCGATCACCGGCCTGATCCGGGAGCGGCGCCGGTTGTCCGCCGTTCGCCAGCAGGCAGCACAATAAGAGCGTGTCCTTCTGGCGCGCTTTCCGGCAGCCCGCCCGGTATGGCGCATTGCTGGCCGGGGCTATCCCGGTCCTCGCCTTCCCGGCTGCGAACCTGGAGTTCCTGGCCTGGTTCGGGCTTGTTCCCGGTCTCGCACTGATGCGCGCCGCGGCCACCAGGCGCGAGGCAGCGGTACGGGGCTGGTGGTTCGGCGCCGGCTACCTGCTTGCCGCGATGTACTGGCTCGCGCCGAACCTCGGGCCGGGGCTTCTGCTCGTCGCGATCGTCCTCGGCGTGCTGTGGAGCGTGGTCGGGATCGCCACCTGGTCACTGCTGCGGCCGCCCGTGACGGGCATGCGTGCTCTCGCCGCGCTCGCTGTCGTGCCGAGCTGCTGGTTGCTGGGCGAGTGGATCCGGTCGTGGCAGGGCATCGGCGGGCCGTGGGCAGTGCTCGGGGCTAGCCAGTGGCAGCACCCGGCGATCCTGGCCCTCGCGGCGGTCGGCGGTATCTGGCTCGTCAGCTTCGCGCTGGTGACGGCCAACACCGGCCTGCTGGTCGCCCTCGTTGCCAAGACACCGGTCATCCGGCTGGCGGGCCTTGGCGGCGCGCTCCTCGCCATCGGCGCCGGTCCCCTCGCCTTCGCGCTGACCGCGCCGGCACCCACCGCCCGGCCACTGACGATCGCGCTGGTCCAGCCGGGCATCGTTGCTGGCCCCGCCGCGCGGCTGGCTCGCAGCGAGGCGCTGACGGCAAGCTACGCCAGCCGCGCGGACCTGTTCGTCTGGGGCGAGAGCAGCGTCGGTTACGACCTCGTGACACACCCGAGCCTGCTCGCAGGCGTCGAGCAGGCCGCGCGGATCGGTGGCGCCGAGGTCCTGGCTAATCAGGACGCGGTCAGCGCGTCGGGCGCGCAGTCCAAGCAAGCCACCCTCATTGCAGGGCCGGCGTCCGTGGCCGGTACGTCAAGACCAGGCTTGTGCCCTTCGGGGAGTACATTCCGTTCCGCCAGGTGCTCGGCTGGCTGAGCAAGATCAGCCGCGCCGCTGCGCAGAACGTCATGCCTGGCACCGGCGCGCATGTGCTGCGGGCCGCCCTGCCCGGCGGTCAGCTGCTCACGTTCGGCCCGCTCATCTGCTTCGAGTCGGCGTTCCCCGACATGTCGAGGGTGGATGCCGATCACGGCGCTCAGGTCATCATTTACCAGACCTCCGACTCCACCTTCCAGGCGAGCTGGGCTCCAGCCCAGCACGCTTCGCTCAGCGCTTTGCGGGCGGCTGAGACCGGGCGTCCGGTCGTCCAGGCAGCACTGACTGGCGACTCGGCCGCGTTCGACGCTCGAGGCCGGCAGCTGGCCTGGGCCGGCACCAGCTACCGGGGCGTCCTCCTCGTCCACCTGGAACTCCCCCCGGCCTCGGCCAGGACCTTCTATGACCGCCTCGGCGACTACGTGCCATGGCTCGCCGTCGCCGTCGCCGCCATCGCGGCCGCGATCGCCCTGATGCGGCGCCGATCCGGGCGGCGCCCAGCCGGCAGCCAGCGCCCTGGCAGCCCGGCCGAGGTCGTCAGCGACACCCGGTAAGCCGAGGTCGTTAGCGGCAGGCAGTATGCGGCCGATAGCGGTCCCGTCCGGTGGTTGGCCACAGCGGTCGGCTACGGAGCGCCTTATTCCTGTTACTCAGCGGTAGTGACAAGCCTCATATCGGGATGCTGGCGTCGCGACAGCGGCGTTACACCTACTGATCCTCACCGGGCAGCCGGCCTTCCCCCACCCCCCAACCCCCAGCGCCGGCCTTTGTCCTGGGCCGACGTCGGCATCGCACCCGCGAGCCGGCCTCGGCCTGCCTGAATACGCGACGCATGCGCCCCCGCATGCGTGGAGCTGGCCGGCCTTGGCCGCCCAGCTCAACCCAGGCCGGCCAACGCCGGCCCGGGCAGCGAACACATGCAGGAAGGAAGCCGATGATCCGCTCTGACCTTCTGTCGCGCGTCACCCGCGAGCGGGGCGCTCACCTCGCCGCGGCCGGCGCCGAGCGAATGGCCAGCGCCCTCCGCGGCCGCAAAAGATCGCTGATCTACGTCGGCGCAGCGCTTGCCCTGGCCGGGGCCGGCTCCGCGACCGCCGCAAGCGCTGCCACCGTGAGCGGCTCGGCGGCCGCCCGGCCCGCGCTCGCCGCTGCCTCGCGGACGACCGGGATGACCGGCCAGGCCGGGGCCGCCGCACCCGGGGTCGCGTCGCTCGGTGTCGCATCACACGGTGTCGCGTCACACGTTGTCGCAGCGCACGGTGTCGCCTCACATGGGGCCGCACCGGCGCCGAGCCCGCAGCCGCCTGCGCCCACTTGGGCGCAGGTGCGGGCGGCGATCAACCAGCAGACCAACCCGGTCCTCGCGCGGCACGGCGTGCTGCCGATGGCTGACCGGCTGATGCCGGTCTCGACCAGCGGCCCGCAGGTCTGGATGCCCCTGTCGCCCGCACAGCTGGCCAACGCCAACACCATCGTGGGGCAGGCCCTGGACAAGAGGATGGGTGTGCGCGCGGCGGTCATCGCGGTTGCCACGGCGATGCAGGAGTCGCAGTTGCTCAACCTCGGCTACGGGGACCAGGACTCCCTAGGCCTGTTCCAGCAGCGGCCGTCGATGGGCTGGGGCACGGCGGCTCAGATCACCAATCCCGCCTTTGCCGCCGACGCGTTCCTGACCGCGCTGCAGCAGCACCAGGCTGGCAACCCGACCTGGGCCAGCGAGCCGCTGTGGGCCAACGCCCAGGCAGTGCAGAAGTCGGGCTTCCCGCTGGCTTACGCCCGGTGGGAGGCGCAGGCCGCGAGCCTGGTCAAGCAGATCGCCATGCGCGTGCGGTAGCCCCAGCATCCGGCTGGCCTACTCCTCCCCCCAGGCCCGACCGGACCGCCAGGCGCCGGGCATCCCCCTGCCCAGGCCGCCGGCACCAGTGCCCCGCCCTCCCCGAGGGGGCGGGGCACTTTTTTGCTGTATCTATCACGAACCTGACGCCGAGCTTGCTCCCAGTGACCCGCGCACCACCGGCGATGCTGTAGAAACTGTGAGCATGACGACCTTCCTCACCGATGCCGGCTACTGGGCGCTGATCATCTTCGCTTTCGTCCAGGCATGCTGCATCCCGATCTCGTCCGAGATCACCTTCGGATTCGCGGGCGTGCTCGCCTACCAGGGCCATCTCAGCCTGCCACTCGTGATCATCCTGGGCACACTCGGTGAGCTGGCCGGGTCATCTGCCGCCTACGGCCTGGGCCGCCTCGGCGGACGGCATACGGTCGAGCGGTACCGCAGGTACATGCTGATGACGAGAAAGGACGTCGAGCGCGCCGAGCGGTTCTTCGGCGGCCGGGGCGCCTGGTCGGTCGCCGTCGCCAGGGTCGTGCCACTGGTCCGTGCTTTCGTCGGCCTGGTCGCCGGCTTCATGGAAGTGCCAGTGCTGCAGTTCGAGATCTTCAACGTGATCGGCACGGCCGTCTGGGCGACCGCCCTGTCCGTCATCGGTTACGAGCTCGGCAGCGACTGGGGCAAGGTGTCGAAGAACTTCTCGCACGCGAGCGACGGGCTGGCCGGGCTGGTCATCCTGATGCTCGTCGTGCTCATCGCTGTCAAGGCCCGCGAGGTCCGTAAGGAGCGGCGGGAGGACATCGCCGCCGGCCTGCCAGGTTCGGCTGCCAGCACCCCGCCGGCCGCCGGCAAGGCCCGGCACCGCGCCGGCACGGACAGCAAGGGTGGCTGACCAGCCCCATCAGCTCACATCGCCGGGCCTGACGGCCGCCGAGCCTGCGTGGCACCACGCTGCGGCCGTCTACCAGGTCTACCTGCGCAGCTTCGCTGACGGCAACGGTGACGGCGTCGGCGACCTGGCCGGCCTGGCCAGCCGCCTGCGGTACCTACGCGACCTCGGTGTGGACGCGGTCTGGCTCACTCCCTGGTACGTATCGCCGATGGCCGATGGCGGCTACGACGTGGCCGACTACCGCGACATCGACCCAGTATTCGGCACCCTGGCCGAGGCCGAGGCGCTCATTCGCGCCGTGCACGACTACCACCTCAAGATCATCATCGACATCGTGCCGAACCACTGCTCAGACCAGCACCGGTGGTTCAGGGCAGCCATGGCGGCCGGGCCTGGCACGGCCGAGCGGGCCAGGTTCTGGTTCCGGCCGGGCCGCGGGCAGTCCGGCGAGCTGCCGCCCAATGACTGGCCGTCGATGTTCGGCGGATCCGCCTGGACCAGGGTCACCGAGGCCGATGGCGGGCCGGGCGAGTGGTACCTGCACCTGTACGCGCCGCAGCAGCCCGACCTGAACTGGGACAACCCGGAGGTCAGGGCCGAGTTCGAGGACATACTCCGGTTCTGGCTTGACCGCGGCGTGGACGGCTTCCGGATCGACGTGGCGGACTTCCTGGTCAAGGATCCGGCTCTGCCCGACGTGGCCGGGCTGGCCGACGGCGCCCGCAGGCCGTGGGAGGACCAGGACGGCCTGCACGACGTTTACCGATCCTGGCGGCGGCTGATCGATTCCTACCCGGAAGACCGGGTGTTCGTCGGCGAGCTCTGGCTCAAACCGCTGACGAGGCTGCAGCCGTACCTCACTGGCGATCAGCTGCACACCGCGTTTAACTTCGACTTCCTCGGCGCGCCGTGGGACGCCGGCAGCCTGCGGTCCGTCATCGATACCACGCTCACCAGCATCGGCGCGGCGGCGCCATGGGTGCTGTCCAACCACGACGTGACCAGGCACCTGACCAGATACGGCCGGGCCTACACCGGCACCGGCTGGCAGCCGGATCCCGGCCCGCCTGACCTCGCGCTCGGGACCCGGCGGGCGAGGGCCGCGATCATGCTGTCGCTGGCGCTGCCCGGTAGCTGCTATCTGTACCAGGGCGAGGAACTCGGGCTGTGGGAGGTCGAGGACATCCGCGACGAGCTCATCGCCGATCCCATCTACGAGCGCACCAACCACGTCGTCCGCGGCCGCGACGGCTGCCGGGTCCCGCTGCCCTGGCGGGCCGACGCGCCCGGCTTCGGATTCGGCCCGGCGGACGGCGCGCCGCCCTGGCTGCCGCAGCCGGCCGGCTGGCGACAGCTCGCCGCGGACGCGCAGACGACCGGCAGTGGCTCCATGCTGGCGCTGTACAAGACCGCGCTGCGCCTCCGGCGGACCAGCTGCCGCGCCGCCGTCGACTCGCTGACCTGGCTCGAGAGCGCACCGGGCGTGCTGGCGTTCCGCCGGGGCAGCGAGGCGGGCGGCGCGGACAGCTTCAGCTGCGTGGTCAACATCTCCGCGGAGCCAGCCCCGCTGCCGGCGCACGACATGCTGTTGCTCACCAGCGGCCCGCTTGAGGCGGGGCTGCTGCCGCCGGACACCGCCGCCTGGCTGCGTACCACCGGCTAGCGAGCCACCATTCGCGACTCGCGAGCCACTACTCGCGGCTCGCTCAGCGTCGGCCGGGCACCTGCCGTCAGTCGACCAGGGCCTGGTACACCAGCTGCCGCAGCTGGGGCCTGAGTGGGTACGCACTCGAGGGCAGCAGCTGGGTGAAGAAGGTGGCCGTCAGCTGCTCGGCTGGATCGACCCAGAAGGTGGTCGACGCGGCGCCGCCCCAGTTGAACTCCCCGGCTGAGCCGAGCGACTTGGTCGCCAGCGGATCGGCTACGACGGCAAAGCCCAAGCCGAAGCCGACCCCGGCGAAGACCGTCTCGGCATACAGCGGCCGGCCGAAGGTCTCCAGGTCGGCGCCACCCGGCAGATGATTGCTCGCCATGTAGGCGACCGTGCGCGGGCTGAGCAGCCGGACCCCGTCGAGCTCGCCCGCCGGGCTATCCGGCCGGTGCAGGAGCAGCTGGGTGAACCTGTTGTAGTCGCCCGCTGACGACACCAGCCCGCCACCGCCGCTCAGGTAGACCGGCTCCCGCAGCGCGGCGTTGCCCATCGCGTCCATCCGCGTCGCCTTGCCGTCCTCCGGGCTGCGCGTGTACAGCGCTGCCAGCCGGGACTGATCGTCTGGCCGGGCGAAGAACGCCGAGTCGGTCATGCCGAGCGGCCCGAAGATGCGGCTGGCGAAGAACTCATCGAGCCGCTGGCCGGACACGACCTCGACGAGCCGGCCGAGGACATCCGTCGCGACAGAGTAGCTCCACTCGCTGCCGGGCTGGAACAGCAGCGGCATGGAGGCGAAGTCGTCGCAGATGGCCGCCAGGTCGGCGCCGCGGGGCGAGCCCCACTCGTAACCGCGGGCCCGGTAGATCGCGTCCACCGGGTGATTGCGCATGAAGCCGTAGGTGAGGCCCGAGGTGTGACTGAGCAGGTGCCAGATCCGGATCGGCTCGGTGGCTGGCACCGTCTTGTAGCTGATGTCGCTGCCGCCAGCGAAGACCCGGACGTCACGGAAGGACGGGATGTACTTGTGCACCGGGTCGGTCAGCTCGAAGCCGCCTTCCTCGTAGAGCATCATCGCGGCGACCGAAGTGATCGGCTTCGTCATCGAGTAGATGCGCCACAGCGTGTCAGGCTCCACTGGCTGGCCCGCCTCGAGGTCGCGCTGCCCGTAGGTGGCCACGTGCGCCAGCTTGCCGTGCCGCGCCACCGTGATCAGCCAGCCGGCCAGCTTGCCCTCGTCGACGTAGCGCGCGAAGTGCTTGTCGATCCGCTCGAGTCGCGCCGGGTCGAATCCGACCTCAGCCGGGTCCACCTCGATCTGCAGTCCGCCCATGTTTGCCCAGCCTCCAGTTATTTCGCCCTCAGCAAGCTTCACCCCGATCCTGCCAACCCGAACCAGGTTCGGTCCAGTGCCCGGCCCCTATTGGCCCGGCGGCTGGCCCGGCGGGCGGCCTGCCGGCTGGCCCGGCGCGCGCACGCCGGCCACGCTGGCCAGGCCGGTACGGCGCCGGACCTCGTAGAGCAGCACGCCCGCGGCAACCGCCAGGTTGAGCGAATCGGCGGTCCCGGTCATCGGGATCGCGACCCGCAGGTCGGCGGCCGCGAGCAGGTCGTCGGGCAGGCCGGCGCCTTCGCTGCCGAGCAGCACTACCAGCGGCGGCGCCAGGTCCGCGTCCCAGCACGACACGCTGCCCCGCGCCGATGAGGCCGCGATCGTGGCTCCGCCAGCGCGAGCCCAGTCCAGGAACTGCGCCGCCGATGACGCCAGCACGACCGGGACGGTAAAGATGGCGCCCATGCTCGCCTTCACCGCGACCGGATCGTGCGGATCGGCAGACGGCCCGATCAGGATGACGCCGTCCGCGCCGACCGCGCTCGCGGTCCTGATGATCGTGCCGACGTTGCCCGGGTTGCCGGGCGAATGCAGCGCGGCGAACAGCGATCCGGTGCCCACCGGCAGGTCAGCCAGCGCGGTGGGCGCGGACCGCACGATCGCGGCCAGGCCCGACGGGCCGTCCCGGTCGGCTATCCGCCCGAACAACTCGCCCGACAGCCGGGCCACCCGGACGCCCGCGGCCTCCTGCGCGGCGACCATCGCGACCGCACCGGGATGGCGGAGCAGGTCAGGCGCGACGATCAGCACGTCGATCTCGGCGCCGGCTTCGACGGCCTGCCACACGGGCTGGCTGCCCTGCACCACGAACGCGGACTCGCGCCGCCTGTACTTCCGGTCGGCGAGCGCCCGGACACGCTTGACCAGCGGGTTCGCCGCGCTGCTGATCACCTCGGCCATCGCCAGCCGAGCCTACTCTGCGCACGCCGCGCAGCGCTGCAGCTCGCACTCCTATAGTGACCTGTCAGGGATCCGGCCGAGGGGCGGGCAGATGGGCGCGGAGAGCGAACGGGTCGCCGGATTCGGCCGCCTCGAGGACGGGCTGCGGCAGGCTGGCGAGTGGTACCGATGGGGTCCCTACGTCAGCGAGCGTCAGTGGGGCACGGTCCGCGAGGACTACAGCCCAGACGGCGAGGCCTGGGACTACCTGCCGCACGACCACGCGCGCTCGCGGGCGTACCGCTGGGGCGAGGACGGGCTGGCCGGCTTCTGTGACATCGAGCAGCGCCTCTGCCTCGGGCTGGCGCTGTGGAACGGCCAGGACCCGATCCTCAAGGAGCGCCCGTTCGGGCTGACCGGCGCGCAAGGCAATCACGGCGAGGATGTCAAGGAGTACTGGTGGTACCTGGACGCGGTGCCAAGTCACGTGTGGAACCGCTGGCGATACCACTACCCGCAGCGACAGTTCCCGTATGAAGATCTCATAACCCGGAACGGCCAACGCTCACGCCGGGAGCCGGAATACGAGCTGATCGACACTGGTGCCTTCGCCGAGGACCGGTACTGGATCACCGAGGTGCACTATGTCAAGGCCGGGCCGGACGACATCTTGATGACCATCGACGTCACCAACGCCGGGCCCGATGAAGCGCAGCTGCACGTGCTGCCAACGGCGTGGTTCCGTAACGCCTGGTCATGGGACACCAGTGCGGCCAGGCCGGAGCTGACGGCCGCCGGGCCCGCCCGCGTGACGCTCACCCATCCCTTCGTCGGCCCGATGGAACTGCTCGCCGCTGACGGTCCCGACGGCGCGCCGCCAGCGACGCTGTGCTGCGAGAACGAAACCAACGTCGCCAGGCTGTTCGGGACAGAGGCGACGACCCCGTTCCCCAAAGACGGGATCAACGATCATGTCGTGCACAATGCGGCGACGGTCAACCCAGCGGGGCGCGGCACCAAGTGCGCCTTCTGGTACAAGCTGACCCTCGCCAGCGGTGCGTCAGCGCAGCTACGGGTGCGATTGCGCCCGGCGGGCGCGGCGCCAGACCCGTTCGGAGCCGAGTACGCGGCCGTCATCGCGCAGCGGCGGGCTGAGGCCGATGAGTTTTACGCCGAGCTGACGCCGTCGGCAGCGAGCGCGGACGAGGCGATGGTCATGCGCCAGGGCTTCGCCGGGATGCTGTGGTGCAAGCAGCTGTACTACTACGACGTGAGCCGGTGGCTCGACGGCGACCCCGCGCAGCCTGCTCCGCCCGAGTCACGCCGCAGCGGCCGCAACAGCCGGTGGCGCAGTTTCGACGCGTTCGACATCATGTCGATGCCAGACAAGTGGGAGTACCCGTGGTTCGCGGCATGGGACCTGTCGTTCCACTGCATCGCGCTCGCGCACCTGGATCCGGCGTTCGCGAAGTACCAGCTGATCCTGCTGTGCCGGGAATGGTTCCAGCATCCCGGCGGCGCGCTGCCGGCTTACGAGTGGGACTTCGGCGACGTGAACCCGCCAGTCCAGGCGTGGGCCGCGCTCGAGGTGTTCGCCGTGGACGGCGGCCGAGATATCCACTTCCTCAGCCGGATCTTCGACAAGCTGCTCGTGAACTTCACCTGGTGGGTAAACCGCGAGGACGCCGAAGGCAACAACCTGTTCGAGGGCGGCTTCCTGGGCCTGGACAACATCGGCCCGATCGACAGGTCCCACCTGCCAGTGGGCGGCATCCTGGAGCAGGCTGACGCGACCGCCTGGATGGCGTTCTACGCGATGGCGATGATGTCAATGGCGGAGATCCTGCACCGGACCGGGCAGCGGCCTGGCACCGACGTCGTGCTGAAGTTCGTCGAGCACTTCGCCGCGATCAAGCAGGCGCTCGACGACCGCGGGCTGTGGGACGAGGCCGACGGCCTGTACTACGACCGGCTGATCACGCCGACCGGCGAGCTGGTGCCACTCAAGGTCAGGTCGTTCGTGGCGATCCTGCCGGCGCTCGCGATGAGCGTTGTCGACCAGCAGACCATCGACCTGGCGATGGTCGTGGGCAAGCGATTCGCCGCGTTGCTGGCCGAGCACGGCGGGTTGCCCGGCAGCGAGTTGCTGCACGGCAGCGGGCTGCTGCTTGGCGCACCAGGCCACGAGCGGCTGCTGCTGAGCCTCACCGGGCCGGACCGCCTGCGCCGGCTGCTGGCCGTTCTCTTCAACGAGGCAGAATTCCTGTCCCCGCACGGCCTGCGCGCGCTGTCCGCTTGGCACCGCGACCACCCGTACACCATCGACGTCGAGGGCTACCAGGCCAGCATCGACTACGAGCCGGCCGAGTCGACCACGCCGCTGTTCGGCGGGAACTCCAACTGGCGCGGCCCGGTGTGGTTCCCGGTCAACTACCTGATGATCAGCGTGCTGGAGCGGTACGGCATGTTTTTCGGCGACCAGCTGACGGTCGAGTACCCGACCGGATCCGGCCGTCAGGAAACCCTGGGCAAGATCGCGGCCGATCTGTCCGACCGGCTGATCTCGATCTTCACGCCGGGCCCGGATGGGCGGCGCCCGTGCTTCGGGTCCGTGCCAGTCCTGGCCGACGACCCGGCCTGGCGGGACAACCTGGTGTTCAGCGAGTACTTCCACGGGGACACCGGAGCGGGTCTCGGCGCTTCTCATCAGACCGGCTGGACCGGCCTGGTCGCTGACGTCATCCGCCGTCGGCACGGCGCCGTTCCGTCGCTGGGTGCGGTGCTGGCGGCGGTTTTCGAGCAGGCATAAGGTCATCCCCATGACTCTTGACGGCGAATACGAGCCGAGCCCTGCGCAGTGGGTCCGTGACCAGGTCGCGGAGTACGAGGCGTCCGGCGGACAGCGCGCGAACACGCTGGCCAGCACCGGCCTCCCGGTGGTCATCGTGACGACACGCGGCAACAAGAGCGGCAAGATCCGCAAGACGCCGCTGATGCGCGTGGAGCACGACGGGCAGTACGCGCTCGTCGCGTCCAAGGGCGGCGCGCCCTCGCATCCGGTCTGGTACTACAACCTGGTTGCCGACCCGGACGCGGTCGTCATCCAGGACGGGCCCGAGCCGTTCCCGGTCGCGGTGCGCCAGCTGGACGGCGACGATCGGGCGCAGTGGTGGGAGCGGGCGGTGGCGGCCTACCCGCCTTACGCGGAGTACCAGGAAAAGACCGAGCGCACCATTCCCGTGTTCCTGGCGACCAGGAAGTCGAGCTAGCCGGAGCCGGGAGCGCCACCGGCGATCTCGAAGGACCACAGTTCGCTGCTAACGGCCACGGGTTTGTGCTGGCCGTGCGGTCCGCCGTCGCCGTGGCCGGGCTCGCCGTGTCCGGGCTCGCCGTGGCCGCGCTCGCCGTGGCCGCGCTCGCCGTGTGCGGGCTCGCCATGTCCGGGCTCGCCGTGTCCGCGCTCGCCATGTTCGTGCGGGGCGGTCGCGTGCCCGTGCGCGCTGGCAGCCGCGTGGGCTTGCGCGGCAGCTTCTGCCGCCTGGCGGTGCCCGTGCCCGAACGCGGGCGAGGTCACCCAGGCCTGGAACGCCGACTCGTCCCGCCACCGGGTCACGACCAGCCAGGTCGTCCGGTCGTCGGTCGGCCGCAGCAGCTCGAAGCCCTCGAAGCCGTCCTGGTCATCGACGGCACCGGCCCGGGCAGCGAACCTGCGCGCGAGCTCGTCTCCGCCGTCCGGCGGCACGGTAATCGCGTTGATCTTCACGACGGTCATCCCTCGATCATGCCAGGCCGCCGCCAGCGTCATGGCTGCCGACCTGCTGCTGAAACAGCAGCAGTAAAGCGGCAGCCACGCGGTCGCCGGTGGCAGGTCATCCCGCCGGATACCGCGCATCCGGAGGGTACCTCCAATATCTGGATTGGCGAACGTTTACGGTGGAATGGTGCGGATGCCATCGTGGGGCGTCGTGTCATCAGTGCTCGCGCCCGTGCTCCTGATAGGCGGCTGGACGGCTGCGGCCGATCTGCAGCCGGTGCCATTTGACGCGATATCGCGAAGTATCAGCGCGCTGGCGGCGCAGGGCATGCCCTACCGCTGGCTGATCACCAGCGCCCTGCTCGGCGTCGGTGCCTGCCACGTCGCCACCGGGCTGGCGCTGCGGCCCGCCGCCGAGGCTGGCCGGGTCATGCTGATCTTCGGCGGTGTCAGCGGCATGCTCATCGCTACGAACCCGCAGCACAGCCACAGCGGGTCGGTACCGCACGTGATCTTCTCGGCCACCGGCGCCGTGCTCATGATGCTGTGGCCCCTGGCGGCCATGCGCCCGGAAACTGATGCGCCGTTCGCGCTACGGCCGCCTGCCGCGTGGGCCTATGGGCTGTTCACGCTCGGCCTGCTGCTCTGGTTCACCGCTGAGCTGTCGAACGGCAGCGAACTCGGCCTGGCCGAGCGTGCCGTCACTGCCGATCAGTCCGTGTGGCCGCTCGTCGTGGTGCTGTCCGTGCTCCTGGCCCGGCGCGGCCGCGCGCCAGCCGCCGAGGAGGCGGCGGTCCTCAGGTCCGGGTAAGCCCGGCGAAGATCTCCGCCAGCTCGGCCGGCTCGAACTCCAGCGTGCCGTCTCCCACCGAGAGTTCCAGCCGCTGTACGCCCGGATCGGCGGTCGGCATGCACTCCGGCCGGGTCCAGATGCCACGGTCCTTGGCCAGCCGCTGCGCCGCCGCGGCGTAGTCGTCCTTGCTGGCGCGCAGGAGCAGGTGCATCATCGGCACCTGCGGCGGGTCCGGGATCACCGTGACGCCCGGCACGTCAGACAGCGCCGCCGCGATCGCCCTGGCGTGCTCAAGGTAGGCCGGAAATTTCGGTAGCCGCGCGGCCAGGCAGGTCAGCGCGGAGGCCGCGCTCGGCCAGAGGCCGTAGAGCGTGCCGCCCATCCGCCGTCGCCACTCCCGGACCTGCGCGACGATGTCCGCCGGACCGGCGACGCAGCAGCCGGCCAGCGCGCCGATGCCCTTGTAGAAGGACACGTAGACGGTGTCGAACAGCGCCGAGATCTCGGCCGGCGTCCGCCCGTACCCGGCCGCCGACTCCCACAGCCGCGCGCCATCCAGGTGCGCCGCCGCACCGCGCTCCCGTGCCCAGGCCACCTGGGCCGCCAGCTCATCGAAGGCGGGCTGCTGGCCGCCGATGTCGCGCTGTGGCAGCTCGATCAGCAGCGCGGCCGGCGGCTCCGCGATCGCCGTCAGGTCGTCGAGGGTGATCAGCCGGTCCCGGCCGCCGGCCGTGCGGCCGACCAGCCCGTGCAGCCGCTGATACGCCTGCTCCTCGTGCTGCTCCAGGTGGCACATCGGGTGGAACACCACGGTCCGGCGGCTGCGCTGATCGGCGTGCACGCGAAGCACCGCCTGCTGAGCCATGACCCCCGACGGCACGAACACGGCTGCCGGCTTGCCCAGCAGCCTGCCGATCTCGGCCTCCAGGTCAGCCACGACGCCGCCCTCGCCGTAGGTGTCCATGGTGGTATCGGCCGGGATCGTCGCCAGCATCGACGCGACGGTCTGCCGCCCGTGCCCGTGGAAGAACCGGGTGCACTGATCCCGCAGCGCCGTGAGCTCATCGTCGTCGGTCATCCACTCGCCTCATCTCATGCGCGCGATCTCACGCGCGCGCCCACGCTAGTGGATGCCGGGCGCAGTCACGAAGTCGATGAGCTCCTCCACCCGCCCCAGGAAGGCCGGCTCCAGGTCCGCGTAGGAGTGCACCCGGCCGAGGATGCGCCGCCAGGCGGCAGCGGTATCCGGCGGCCAGCCGATGGCTGCGAGCACCCCCTCCTTCCACGGCATGCCGCGCGGCACCTTCGGCCAGCTCGTGATGCCAACGACGGCGGGCTTGACCGCGGCCCAGACATCGACGTAGGGATGGCCGACGACAAGGACGTCCGCCGATGTCACCTGCGCGGCGATCCGGCTCTCTTTCGAGCCTTCGACTAGGTGATCCACGAGGACGCCGAGACGCTGGCCACCGGCGGCGGCGAATTCGGCCGCGATGGCCGGCAGATCGTCGATGCCATTGAGGAACTCCACCACGACACCGACGTCGCGCAGGTCGTCGCCCCAGATCTTCTCAACGATCTCGGCGTCGTGCTTGCCCTCGACGTAGATCCGGCTGGCCTTGGCCACCCGGGCCCTGGCCGACGGGGCAGCAACGGACCCGGACGCGGTCCGGGCCGGTCCGCCGCGCTGCTCGGGAGCTGGCCGCACCAGCGTCACCCGCTTGCCCTCCAGCAGGAACGTCCCCGAGAGCGGGAACACCCGGCGCTTGCCGTGCCGGTCCTCGAGCGTGACCACGTCGCGCTCGCAGCCCACGACAGCACCGCAGAAGTCGCCCGCGCTGTCCTCGACGACCAGACCGCTCTCGGCCGGCACCCGGGGCGGCGCAGCCGGTTTGCGCGCTGGCGGCGCCAGGACATCCTCGCTGTACTGCCTGCTACGCACCGCTAGCCTCCCCTGGCGGACTGCACTGTTTGCGGACTGCACGGTTTGCGGACTGGACTGATTTGTCCGATCCAGTATCGGCCACCCCGGCGGTCCTGCCTGGCCGGCACGCCGCCAGCAGGACGCTTACGTCCACGTCTACAATTATGCTACAGTCGTAGCCATGGTCATGATCGCAACCAGAGAGCTACGGAACGACACTGCCGGCGTGCTGCGCCGGGTCGAGGCTGGCGAGGAAGTCATCATCACTGTCAACGGCAAGCCCGTAGCTCAGCTGACACCGCTGTCGCCAGGCGAGCGGCGCTGGCTGCCGCGTCATGAGCTGGCAACGCGGCTGCGCACCCTGCAGGCGGATCCGGCGCTGCGCGATGAGCTGCACCGACTCGCTGGCGAAACAACCGACGACCTTCCGCCGATCGGATGACTAGCTGATGCCGCGGCCAGCGAGGGCCCTGCTCGACACGACCGTCTTCATCGCGGCGGAGTCGGGCCGGGCCATCGATGCTGAGCGGCTGCCCGACGAAGCTGCCGTATCGGTCATTACGGTGGCCGAGTTGCAGGTCGGCGTGCTGGCTGCGCCGGATACCGCAACCCGGGCCCGTCGCCTCGCAACCCTGGAATCGGTGTCCGACATTCGCACGCTGGACGTCGACGCGTCGGCGGCGCGAGCATGGGCACAGCTGCGCGTCCACCTGGCCGAGTCCGGGCGCCAAGTCCGCGTCAACGATTTGTGGATCGCCGCTGTTGCGCTCGCGAATCAGCTGCCGGTCGTAACGCAGGACGACGACTTCGAGCCTCTCCAGGGCGTAGCGGGTCTTGTCGTCATCAAGGTCTGAGGGCGGCGTCCAGCATCGTGGCCCACTGAGTGACGATGCGATCGCGGCGGCGTGAGTCGTCGGCGAGCGTGCCGGCGAGGCCGAGCCCGCGGGCTAGGTCGAGAGTCGCCTGGACCGCCTCGTGCACGCCGGGCCTGGACTCGTCGGCCCCGAGCAGGCCGATGGCGGCCTGGTGCGCCTCCCGGCCAAGGCGCGCCTCCAGCGGCAGGACGCGGTCGCGCAGCGCGTCGCTCGCTGCGGCCGCGGCCCAGACGCCGAGCGCCGCGCGGAACAGCGACCCGGTGTACAGCCGGACCAGCAGCCCGACGACGTCCCTGGTGCGGTGCTCGCCACTGGCGGGCAGCCGGGCCGCCTCGCGCAGGATCTCGGCCAGCCGCACCTCCGCCATGTGCTCAAGCGCGGCGGTGAACAGATCCTCGCGGGTAGGGAAGTAGTGCTGCGTGGCGCCGCGCGACACCCCGGCGCGCGCGGCGACTACCGACACGGTAGCGCCGCTCCAGCCGAGCTCGGCCAGGCAGGTCACGGCGGACTCCAGCAGCCGCGACCGGGTCGCCCAGCCGCGGTCCTGCTGCGGCTCGCGCCCCGTGCCGCCGGGCTGGCGGAGGGCGGCGGACTGAAGCGGCCCCGTTCCCATCTGCGGTTGATCCTTTATTCGGCGGCCCAGGACGGCCGGCGCTTTTCCAGGAACGACGCCATTCCCTCCGCGGCCTCCGGCGAGGAGAACAGCCGGGCCGACAACGCAGCCAGGGCCTCTGCCTTGGCATCGAAGCCGTCGAGCACGGCGGGCGTGAGCAGCGGCTTGGTCTCGCGCAGGCCCTGCGGCGAGGCGTTGCGCAGCGCGTCCAGGACGGCCGTGGTGCCCGCGTCGATGTCGTCGACTGCCTCGGTGATCAGGCCGATCCGCGCCGCCGTCGGCGCGTCGAAGGTCTCGCCGGTCAGGTAATACCGGCTCGCCGCGCGCGGGTCCATCCTGGGCAGCGTGGTCAGCGAGATCATCGCGGGCGCGAGGCCGAGTCTGACCTCGGTGAACGCGAACGTCGACTTCGGGCCCGCCAGCACGATGTCGCAGGCGCCGACGAGGCCCAGACCGCCAGCCCGGACGTGGCCGTCGATGCTGCCGACCACCGGCTTGGGCAGCGTGACGATGTGCTTGAGCAGCGTCAGCACGCGCGCCGCGCCGGCCTGCATGCCGCCCTGGCTGGCCTCGCTCAGGTCCGCGCCAGCGCAGAACGTGGACCCGGTGTGGGTGAGCTCGACGGCGCGCACACGGTCATCGGCGGCCGCGTCGGCTAGCGCCATGGTCAGCTGCTCGACCAGCGCGGCCGACAGCGCGTTGCGGTTGCGGGGCGAGTCGAGAGCGACGCGGGCGATGCCGCGGTCGGCTGAGTACTGCACGAGCTGATCGGCCATCGGGCGGCTCCTAGCGTCGTAGTGGGGCGGCTCAGTACGACCTCGGCAGGCCGAGTGAGTGCTGGGCCACGAAGTTCAGGATCATCTCCCGGCTGACGGGTGCGATCCGGGTCGTGCGGACGTTCGCGAGCATGGCCGCGAGGCCGAACTCCGCCGTCATCGAGCTGCCGCCGAGCGACTGGATCGCCTGGTCCACGGTCCGGACGCTGGCTTCGGCCGCGGCGTACTTGGCCATGTTGGCTGCCTCGCCCGCGGCCATGTCGTCGCCCGCGTCGTACAGCGTCGCTGCCTTCTGCATCATCAGCCTGGCCAGCTCCAGCTCGATCTTGACCTGGGCCAGCGGATGCGCGAGACCCTGGTGCGCGCCGATCGGCACGTTCCAGACGGTCCGCTCCCTGGCGTATCCGACGGCCTTGTCCAGGGCGTACCTGCTGCTGCCGTTCGCCATGGCTGAGGCCATGATCCGCTCCGGGTTGAGCCCGGCGAAGAGCTGCATCAGCGCGGCCCCTTCCTCGCCGACCAGCGCCGTCGCGGGCAGCCGCACGTCGTCGAGGAACAGCAGGTACTGCTTCTCCGGCATCAAGATGTCCATCTCGATGGGCTCGAAGGTGAAGCCGGGCGTGTCGGTCGGCACGACGAACAAGGCGGGCCGCAGCTTGCCTGACTTCGCGTCCGCGGTCCGGCCCACGATGAGCACGGCCTCCGCCTCGTCCACGCCGGAGATGTAGATCTTGCGGCCGTTGAGCACCCAGGTGTCGCCGTCGCGGGTCGCCACCGTGGTCAGCTTGTGGGAGTTCGAGCCCGCGTCGGGCTCGGTGATCCCGAACGCCATGATCGCGGCACCGCTGGCGATCTTGGGCAGCCAGTGCTGCTTCTGCTCGTCGGTGCCGAACCTCGCGATGATCGTGCCGCAGATCGCCGGCGACACGACCATCATCAGCAGGCCGCAGCCCGCGGCCGCGAGCTCCTCGAGCACGATGGCGAGCTCGTACATGCCGGCGCCGCCGCCGCCGTACTCCTCGGGCAGGTTCACGCCGATGAAGCCGAGCTTGGCTGCCTCCTGCCACAGTTCGGTGAGCCTGCCGCCGCTGCGCGCCTGCCTGGTGAAGTAGGCGTAGCCGTACTTGCTGGCGAGGTCGGCCACCGCCGCACGGAGCGCCTGCTGCTCGTCGGTCTCGGTGAAGTTCACTGTGGCTCCTCCTCGGGCTTGACGACGGCGAGCACGCTGCCCACCTCGACCTGCTCGCCGGCTGCCACCGGCAGCTCGGCCACGATCCCGGCTGCCGGGGCCGAGATGACGTGCTCCATCTTCATGGCCTCGAGCCAGAGCAGCGGCTGACCCGCGACGACCTGGTCGCCTATCCGGACGCCGAGGCGGGCCACGGTGCCGGGCATCGGCGCTCGCAGCGAGCCAGGGGTTGCCTGCGCGGCCGGATCGGTGAACCTGGGCAGTGGCCGCAGCGCGACCGGGCCGAGCCCGGAATCGACGCAGACCAGGCCGGGATACGCGGCGACCTCGAATCGGTGCCGGACGCCGGCCACCTCGAGCTCGACGAGGTCCGGTTTCATCGACATCAGCCGCACGTCATCGCGCCCGTCGACGATCAGCCCGGTGTTGTCGATGCGGTAGCCGATCTCGTACCTTGTCGCCTCGCTCGCCTGGTCGCGCGGCGAGCCGACTACCGGCTCGTACGTCTTGCGCTGAAGCTGAGACGGCATGTTCCGCCAGCCGGTCGGCAGCCCGCCGAGCACCTTCGCTGTTGCCTTGCGGGCGGCCGCGTCCGCCAGCGCTGCCGCCAGCGCCGACAGCTGAGCCCCGCTGTCGCTGATCAGCGGCGCGGCGAGGCCGTCGCGGCCGTCCTCGTCCGACCTGTGCCGATCGAGGAACGCAGTATCGGTCTGGCCGGCCAGGAATGCCGGATGCCGCAGCACCCGCACCAGCAGGTCGCGGTTGGTCGTCAGGCCGTGGATCCTCGCTCGTGCGAGCGCCGCCGACAGGGCCGCGACCGCCTGATCCCGGTCCGCTGCCCAGCAGATGACTTTGGCCAGCATCGGGTCGTAGAAGATGCCGACCTTGCTGCCGTCGGTGACGCCGGAGTCAAGGCGGATGCCGGGTACCGCTGCGGCCCGCCGGCCGGACGGCACCCGAAACTCGGCCGGGCGGCCGGGCAGGTCGAAGGTGTGCAGCGTGCCGCTTTGCGGCTGCCAGCCGGCGGCCGGGTCTTCGGCGTACAGCCGTGCCTCGATCGCGTGCCCGGTCACCGGCGGCGGGCTCGCAGCGGGCAGCGGGCGTCCCGCCGCGATCTGAAGCTGGAGCGCGACCAGGTCAAGCCCGGTCGTGCACTCGGTGACCGGGTGCTCGACCTGGAGCCTGGTGTTCATCTCCAGGAAGAAGAACTGGCCATCCTCGTCGGCCAGGAACTCGGCCGTGCCGGCGCTGCGGTAACCGACGGCGGCCGCTGCCGCTCGCGCGGCGTCGAACAGCCGGTCCCGCATGCCGGGCAGCCGTTGCACGAGCGGCGACGGGGCTTCCTCGATGATCTTCTGATGCCGGCGCTGGATCGAGCACTCGCGCTCGCCTGACCGTCCAGATCGTGCCGTAGTCGTCGGCCATGATCTGCACCTCGATGTGCCGGCCCGACTCGATGTAGTTCTCGCAGAAGATTGTCGGATCACCGAACGCAGACGCGGCCTCCGACTGGGCCGCTTCGAGCTCGGCCGGCAGCTCGGCCAGCGTGCGGACGATGCGCATGCCCCGGCCGCCACCACCCGCTGACGCCTTGATCAGCACGGGCAGGTCTTCGCTCGTCAGGTCGTCCGGCGCTAGCTCGCGCAGCACCGGGACGCCGGCCGCCGCCATCAGCCGCTTGGCCTCGACCTTGCTGCCCATGGCCGCGATAGCGGCCGGCGGCGGGCCGATCCAGGTCAGGCCGGCATCCTGCACAGCGCGAGCGAACGCGGCGTTCTCCGACAGGAAGCCGTAGCCGGGATGCACGGCGTCGGCCCCGGCGCGCAGTGCAGCCTCGACCAGCAGATCGGCCCGGAGGTAGGTGTCGGCTGGCGCTTCGCCTGGCAGCCGGACCGCCGCGTCGGCCTCGGCGACGTGCGGCGAGCTGGCGTCGGCGTCGGAGTAGACGGCGACGGTGGCTAGCCCGAGCTCACGGCAGGTCCGGAACACCCGGCGGGCGATCTCGCCGCGGTTGGCGACCAATACGCGGGTCAGCACGAGTCACCACAGCGTGGGTGTGCAGTTACTGTCGCTCTAGCAGCAGTAACGTCACTCCCATGACCGGCCTGGCGTGGCAGGCACGTGGATGAAGGCATCGCGGTCACATCCGGAACACGCCGTAGCCGGTAGCGCCGCGGACCGGCGCTCCGTGGATCACCGACAGGCACAGGCCGAGCACAGTGCGGGTATCGCGCGGGTCGATGATGCCATCGTCGTAGATCCGGCCGGACAGGAACATCGGCAGCGACTCGGCCTCGATCTGCGCCTCCACCATCGCCTTCATCGCTGCGTCCGCATCCTCGTCGAACGGCCGGCCGGCGGCCTGCGCCGCGGCCCTGGACACGATCGACAGCACGCCCGCTAGCTGCGCCGGGCCCATCACGGCCGACTTCGCGCTCGGCCAGGCGAACAGGAACCGCGGGTCGTACGCCCGACCGCACATGCCGTAGTGCCCGGCGCCGTAGGAAGCGCCGAGCAGGATCGAGATGTGCGGCACTGCCGAGTTGGACACCGCGTTGATCATCATCGCGCCGTGCTTGATGATGCCGGCCTGCTCGTACTGGCTGCCGACCATATAGCCAGTCGTGTTGTGCAGGAAGATCAGCGGCGTGTCGACCTGGTTGGCCAGCTGGATGAACTGGGCTGCCTTCTGCGACTCGGCGCTGAACAGCACGCCCTGGGCGTTGGCGAGGATGCCGACTGGGTAGCCATGCACGTCGGCCCAGCCGGTGACCAGGCTGGTGCCGTAGGACGGCTTGAACTCGTCGAAATCCGATCCGTCTACGACCCGGGCGATCACTTCGCGCGGGTCGAACGGGATCCGCAGGTCCGGCGGAACGATCCCGATGAGCTGCTCGGCGTCGAACAGCGGCGGCGCCGAGGCCGCGGCCGGGGCCGGGCCCTGCTTGCGCCAGTTAAGCCTGCCGACAATCCGTCGGCCGATGCGGATCGCGTCCTGCTCGTCGGCCGCGAGGTAGTCGGCGAGGCCGGAGGTTCGCGCGTGCATGTCAGCGCCGCCGAGTGACTCGTCGTCGGATTCCTCGCCCGTCGCCATCTTGACCAGCGGCGGTCCGCCGAGGAACACTTTCGACCGGCCGGAGATCATCACCACGTGGTCGGACATGCCGGGCAGATAAGCTCCCCCGGCGGTGGAGTTGCCGAAGACGATTGCGATCGTCGGGATGCCGGCCGCCGACAGGCGGGTGAGGTCGCGGAACGTCCGCCCGCCCGGGATGAAGATCTCCTTCTGCGTGGGCAGGTCGGCGCCGCCCGACTCCACCAGCGAGATGACCGGCAGCCGGTTCGCCAGCGCGATGTCATGTGCCCGGAACGACTTGCGCACCGTCCACGGGTTGCTCGTGCCGCCGCGCACGGTCGGGTCGCTGGCCGAGATCAGGCACTCGGTGCCCTCGACCACGCCGATCCCGGTGACGACGCTCGCGCCCACGGTGAACTCGGTCCCCCACGCCGCAAGCGGCGACAATTCCAGGAACGGGGTATCAGGATCCAGCAGCAGCTCGATCCGCTCGCGGACAGTCATCTTGCCCCGGCCCCGGTGGCGCTCGGTGTACTTCGGCCCGCCGCCGGCGATGGCCTTAGCCTGCTCAGCCGCGATCTCGGCGAGCTTGGCCACCATGGCCGCGCGGTTAGCCGCGTACTCGGCGGACTTGTCGTCGACCGCGGACCGCAGCGCGGTCACTGGGAGGCCGCCGGGAGCAGGGATTCGGGCACATCGAGGTAGCGGGACCGTAGCCACTCACCGACCGCCTTGGCCTGCGGGTCGAACCGGGCTGCCGCGGCGACGCCCTGGCCGAGCAGGCCCTCGATGACGAAGTTGACGGCGCGCAGGTTCGGCAGCAGGTACCGCGTCACCGGCAGCCCGGCTGCTTCCGGCAGCAGCTCGCGGAGCTTCTGCTCAGTCAGCGTCGCCGCGAGCCAGCGCCAGGATTCCTCGTCGCGTGCCCAGACTCCCACGTTCGCGTCGCCGCCCTTGTCGCCGCTGCGCGCGCCGGCCAGCAAGCCAAGCGGCGCGCGCCGCACCGGGCCGGCCTGCGTCCAGGGCCAGGACTACGGGCTCCGCCGCAGGCGCGAGCGGCCGGGTCGTGGCCGGCTCTGGCACCGGCACAGACCGGCCGTCTGGCAGCACGGCGGCCTGGTGTACCTCGGTCCGGTCGACGTATCCGGCCGTGAACACCCCGTAGGGCTGGGCGTCTCCCGGCGGTGCCGTCAGGTGAAAGCCGGGATAGCTCGCCAGCGCCAGCTCGACCGCGGCGCCGGAGAACGCGCGCCCGATCGCTTTCGCGTCCGCGCCGCGGGCCACGCACCGCAATGTCGCGCTGGCCTGCTCCTCGGTGCCGGCGTCGGCGTGGTCGGTGCGGGCAAGCTCCCACTGCACGTCCGGCGGCAGTGCGCCGGTCAGCTGGCGCTGGACCAGCGCCGCTTTGGCCTCGATGTCCAGGCCAGTGAGCACGAACTCGACCTGGTTCCGGTACCCGCCGAGACTGTTGAGCGAGACCTTCAGCGTGGGCGGCGGCGGTTCCCCGCGAACTCCGGCGATCGCGACCCGGTCTTTGCCGTCCTGGCGGAGCTGCACCGTGTCAAGCCGAAGGGTTGCATCAGGCCCGGCGTACCGCGGCCCGGCCACCTCGTACAGCAGCTGCGCGGTCACGGTCCCGACGGTGACGGCACCGCCCGTGCCGGGATGCTTGGTGATCACGCTGGAGCCGTCGGGGTAGATCTCCGCGATTGGCAGGCCTGGATGCGTGAGGTCGGCGATCTCGGTGAAGAAGGAGTAGTTGCCGCCGGTTGCCTGCGCGCCGCACTCGATCACGTGGCCCGCGGCCATGGCCCCGGCCAGGGCATCGAAGTCGTCGAGCGCCCAGCCGAAACGCGCCGCGGCCGGGCCGACGGCCAGCGAGGCGTCGGTGACGCGCCCCGTCACCACCACGTCCGCCCCGGCCCGCACGCATTCGGCGATGCCCCAGCCACCGAGGTAGGCGTTCGCCGCGACCGGCTCGCCGTAACCGAGCTCGGCGGCTCGCGACAGCAGGTCGTCCCCGGTCACGTAGGCGATCCTCGGCGCCAGGCCGAGCCTTACCGCCAGATCCTGGACCGCCTCGGCCAGGCCGGCCGGGTTAAGGCCACCAGCGTTGGCGACGATCGTCACACCCTTGTCCAGCGCGAGGCCGAGGCAGTCCTCAAGCTGCCGCAGGAACGTACGCGCGTATCCGAGGCTCGCGTCTCGCAGCCGGTCCCTGCCAAGGATCAGCATCGTGAGCTCGGCCAGATAGTCGCCGGTCAGGACATCGAGAGCGCCGCCCTCCAGCATCTCTCGCACGGCAGCGAAGCGGTCGCCATAGAAGCCCGACGCGTTGCCGATCCGGATCGGCGCTCGGTCAGCCATTCGGCTCCTCGGCACGCGTCGTAGCTACGGCACGGCTAACCGCCCGCGCCGTCTGGCAAACCAAGCATAGATGACTGTTTCTGAGGCGACGGAGCCCTCGCGCGGGAGCTGGCGGCGCGTGCGGGTGCCTACAGGCTGTCGAATAGACCGTCCTTCACAGAGTCCAGGAACGCTGCCCATTCGGCGCGGCTCAGGGCGAGATGCGAACCCTCCCGGTCAGCCGAACTACGTAAGAGGACGGAGTCCTCGAGGCTGGCAATCTCCACACACGCAGCAGACTCACACTGCCGGCCTTGCCTCCACGTCAGGTCGCCTGCAGGTCTGGCATCCACTAAGGCCCTCCAAGATGGTGTATAGCAACCATCTACATGGAAACCTTGAGAATCGCCCTCTGTCAATCCAAAGCAAGGCGAACTCTGAGCGCGCAGCATGCGGTAATTGTCGCCTAACAGGCCGACGTAGTAAGCGAACGGCTCCGACGTCTAGCGTCAGGCGAAGTCGAACTCACCGAGCTTTGCGCCGGCCAGGAACTCCCGCCATTCGACGGTTGTGTAGATATTTACTGGGCCATCAGGCCGACCCGTGTTGCCGACGAGTACCTGGTCACCCTTGCGCGCGACCATCACACAGGCACCGCTTTCACACGTACTCGAGACACGCCAGACAAGATCCCCCGTTCCAGCCGGATCTACTGACATATGCATCCTTCCGCTTGTCACCCAAACTAACGATCTTGGCGAATAGTACTACTACCCAACGTATGACTTCTGTACCTCAGTAATGAGCGCGACCGAGTCTCGTGGCGTTAGTGCAGAGTCGCGAATGTTCTCGATGCTTTCCTGGTAACGCACGATCTCGGCCGGCTTTTCATGATATTGATTTTTGACCAGACCCTCAACGAAGACTACGGCCGACAGTGGCTCGCGAAGCTCGAGCAAAATGAAGCTTCCGTCGGTTGCCGCGTAGGCCCCAACGTCGAAGGGAACGACCTGAACAGTCACCTTCGACGCATGAGCATGCTCGAGAATCTTGCCGAGCTGCGCCGCCATGACGGGGGCGCCGCCAACCCGACGCACCAATACGGCTTCATCGAGAAATACGCGATAACGCGGTGGGCTGTTGTCCTGATCTAGCAATCGCTGGCGGCGCATTCGTGCTCTGACGCGCTCGTCGCAGATTTTCTGATCCATTTTCGGCGCGATTGCCATGATCATTGCCTTGGCATATGACTCAGTTTGCATTAGCGCCGGAACGTAATACATGCTGAACGCAGTTATTGCCGCAGCCGATTCTTCTAAGCCGATATACGGCTCCAGGTTGAGGTCGCTGTATTCTCTCCACCAGCCTTGTTGGCGTGCCATCTTGGCGAGCTCCATCAGCTCGGCCGTTTCCGCGTCGCCTACGCCGTAAAGCTGGCACAGGTCGCGGACGTCACGCAGGCTCGCGCGGCGCGTTCCGGTTTCTGCACGGCTTATTTTGGTCGGCGAACACAGCAGCCGCTCGGCTACTTCCTCGATAGTCATGCCGAGCGCTGTGCGCAATTCGCGCAAGCGAATGCCAAGCTCGCGCTGCCGGACAGTCGGGCCTGGAGTGGTCACGCGAACCTGCCGCTAGCCTAGGCCGCGCTAGCCAAGGCGGCGGCGTTGAGCCGGCGGTTGGCGGCACGTTCCAGTCGGGCCGACTTGCTGCCCATTACCAATGGCACGTGCCATCCTTATCATGCCGACAGCGCCTCTGGATAGGGATGGGCGGATCGACGCCTGATCGTTGCGTGGCGAACCGATCGCTTGGTGCGAGCGCATCGGCCGACGCCTGGCGATGCCAGCCTGGCGCCTGTGGCGTGCGGGACATCGCCGCCGCGGCTCCACTGCGGAGGGCAAAGGCTTGCTTATCGCCGACCATCGACGCCTCCTCTGGCACGTGGCGCAAATGGCACTTGGGCAATAGGCTATGGCATTTGCCAAATGAACGTGCCAAAATGGAGACAGGAGGGGACGAGAGGGGGTGACTAACAATGGACATCATGCTCTTCGTCATCGGTTCGCTTCTCGGTGTGCTGATCGGGGGCGCACTATGCGTCCGCTACCTGCGCCGCGAGATCGCAGCCGACATCGGGCCGTCATTGCGGCACATGCGGCTCCAGCTCGACAACCTCGAGGCTGCAGTCAATCTGGCGCTGATGTCGCGCTACCTGGAACTCGGCGAGCGGCACGCCGCTGACCAGCGGCTGCCCCTTGGCGGGCCAGTGCGGCCCGAGAATGGCTCCGACCGTCTGATCGCCTAACTGGCGGGCCGGCGTTAGCTAGCCGGCCCGCCAGCCAGACCGAGCGCGGCGAGGATGAACGCCTGCACTTCCGCCTCGTAGCGCAGGTGACCAAACCGGCCCGAAGGCCCGGTGTGCGCTCCGGCGCCGAGCTCGACCCGCAAGAGCACCCGGCTGCCTGCAGTATCTGTCAGCCGCAACCGCGCCACCCATTTCGCCGGCTCATGAACAAGCACTCGGGGGTCGTGCACAGCGCCGGTCACGAGCAAATCGGGCCGCGCCCCAGCAGGCGGATTGTCGTATGGGGAGTACGACCGAAGGCAGGCGAAATCCTCCGCGTCACGCGGATCACCCCACTCGTCCCACTCGTTGATGGTCAGCGGGATCGACGGGTCGAGCATGGTGGTGACGCAATCCACGAACGGGACCTCGGCCACGACGGCCCGCCACCGGCCGGGCGCGCGCGAGTAGACAGCTCCCTGGAGCAGTCCCCCAGCCGACAGCCCACGCGACACGATCCGGTGCCCGTCGACCAGCGGCGTCGCGCCCGTCGCGTCGCCCGCCAGCCAGTCCGCCACCTCGATGAAGTCGCTGAATGTCGTCGGCTTGGCCCGCAGCCTGCCCTGTTGCCACCAGTGCCGGCCGCGCTCACCGCCGCCCCGCACGTGGGCCACCGCGTAGACGACGCCGCGGTCCAGCAGGGATGGCAGGCCACGGTCAAAGTCAGCATCCAGGCAGGCCTCGTAGGCGCCGTAGCCGTAGAGCAGCAACGCGGCCGTTCCGTCAAGCGGAGTATCAAACCGATAAGCGAGGGTAACGGGGACGTTTGCGCCATCCCCTGCTCGCGCGTCGATCCGCTCCGTGCGATACAGGGCCGCGTCGAAGCCCGGTACCTCCGCCCGCTTGACCTCCCGACGCCCGCCCGTCGCCAGGTCCAGCTCGGACCAGCGGGGCGGCTCGATCAGGGACTCCTCCGCGATGACCACCGAGGCGGCGCGGTAGTCAGCTGCGTGGCGCACAGCGATCGCGCCCGCGGCCAGCGCCGGATGGATCTCGCGTACGTCGCCACCGCCGGGATCGGTGATCGCGAGCATCGGCGCGCCGCCACGGCGCAGCGTCAGCAGCAAGTGCCCGGCGAGCACGTCGCAGCTGACCAGCCGCGTGTCGTTTCTCGCTGGCGCGACCGCCGGGCAGTTCAGCGGTGTCCAGTTCGCCCGGCCGGGCGCGTCGACCGGGGCGCGCATCAGCGTGAACTCGGATGCTCCGTCGTCAGTCACGATCAGCAGATCGCCGGGCCCACTGTTTGCGGCACCGCTGTTTGCGGCACCGCTGTTTGCGGCACCGCTGTTTGCGGCACCGCTAGCCGGGCCTGCTGTTTGCGGCACCGCCGCATGATCGACGCGATACTCGACGCCGCGGCGTCGGGGCTCGACCAGGATCGGTGCGCCGAGGGGATCGGTCGCCGGGATCAGGCGCACCTCGGTGGTATCGCGAGATTCCGCAGTGATGATGACCAGTTCGCCGCTTCGGGAGGCGGCCAATGTCAGCGCGAACCGTTCGTCGCTCTCTTCGTAGACGAGCTCATCGCCGGCGGCCGGGGTGCCGATGGCATGCCGCCAGACCTGGTAAGGCCGGTAGGCCTCGTCGGGCACTAGGTAAAAGAAGTGGGTGCTGTCGCTGGACCAGGCACCACCCGGGTACGTGTGCTCGATGAGGTCGGGCAGTTCGCGGCCGGTGCCGATCTCGGTGAACCGGAGCTGATAGATCTCCTCGCCCGACGTGTCGACTGACCAGGCGAGCAGGCGGTCGTCCGGACTCGGCTCGGTGACCTGCACGTCCACGTACCCGGTCGCCTTGGCGAGCGCGTTCTCGTCGAGCAGGAGCGTCGGCTCAGCCCCGCCTGGCCCGGCCTGGCCCAGCGGCGCGCGCAGCAGCTGGCGATTCTCCGCGCCCGCTGGCGTCCGGTGCCAGTACCGGTACCCGCGCAGCGTCCAGCTGACCGAGTCCTCCGCGGCGGCCGGCGTCCGCGCGACCGCTTCGCGGAACAGCGCGTCGGTCAGTTCGGCTAGCGAGGCCGTCTGCGCGTCGTAGTAGGCACGCTCGGCGGCCAGATAAGCGCGGAACGCCGCCGAGTCGTGATCGCGCATCCACGCGTAGTCGTCGACGTCCCGCTGCCCGTGCAGCTCGCGGACCGACGGGATGCGCTGCGCGCGCGGAGCCTGCATCGTCACGGCGCCACTTCCTTGGACACGGGCCATCGCCTCTGAATCGTCGTTCAAGCTGCGCGATGCTAGCACCGGCCCTGATGAGTCGGCCAGTGTTATTCCGGGCCCCCGGTGATGCGGCCGGCGGCGACGAGCAGTTCACGCACTCTCGCCGGCGGCAGGCCCGGCGAGGCGTGCCCGTCTCGCCCAGTGACGGTCGGGGCCATGAGCATGCTGGTCAGCACCGCTTCCTCGGTAGCCTCGACGGCGGCGTCGAAAAACGGGTCGAGCGCGGCCCCGGCCACCGGCTGTACCTTCGCCGGCGCTGGCGTGCCGCGCGGCGCCCGCAGTCCGGTCGCGAGGGCCAGGAAGATCTCGCCGCTGCCGTGGTGAGCGGTCGACCCGGTCCTCGCGAGCCCGAGCCCCGCCCGCCGGGCCAGCCGGGCGCATGCCGCCGGGTCGAGCGGCGCGTCCGTGACGATCACCGTAATGCACGAGCCGGCGGGTGGCCGGGCACCAAGCTGGCGGCCCGCGGTCCTCTCGGCTGGCGGCAGCAGCCGGCCGACCGGGACACCGTCGATGGTCAGGCGCTGCTGATCGCCAAAGTTCGTCAGGACCAGCACGCCGACGGTGTGCCCGCCCCCGACGACGCGCGACGAGGTGCCGATCCCGCCCTTGAAGCCCAGGCAGCTCATCCCGGTGCCGGCGCCCACCGCGCCCTCCTCCGGCACCCGCCGCAGCGCCGCTGCCCCCGCCAGCCGGGCCGCCTGCCGCGCCACCTTCACGTCGGCCGCGCTGACCTGCATCCGCCGGGCGTCGGAGAGGAAGCTGTCGTCGCACTCAGCCACGATCGGAATGATCACGTCATCGGTGCCGATGCGGGAATCCTCGGTCATCAGCTGCTCGCACGCCGCGTCGTAGACACGGCCAACCTGCATCGTGGACGTCAGGAACACGGGCGTCTCAGCCAGACCCCACTCCGCGGTCGCGAGGAACCCGGTGCACTCGCCGGCGCCGTTCAGCACCGCGCCGCCTGCGGGCACCGGACTGGCAAACATGTTCCCGCCCGGATCGATGACCGTCACGCCGGTCCGCGCCACCCCGCGCCCGGCCGGCGGGGCCGGCTCGTCCCGCCACACTGTCACGTGCCCGACGCCAAGACCCGGCACGTCCGCGATCGAGGCGGTGGGACCGGCCGGCAGCACCCCTATCCTGATGCCCAGATCGGGGGCCCGGATGTTTTGTCCATTCGATAGCCTCACCCAGCGAGCATGCCACGGAAGGGCGGGGTCGATGTCTGTCGAGGGTGGCGTGCTCGGCATGCCGGTGGTCTGGCACGAGGACTGCCTGCTGCACCAGCCGGCCGGGGAGGTCTGGCTCGGCGTGCGCGAGGACGGTACCGAGGTACCCGAGCGCGCCACGGTGATCCTTCAGAGCCTGACCAGGGCGGGAGCGAGGGTCGTGCCAGCCGCCGGCCACGACCACGACGCGCTGCTCGCCGTGCATGACAGCGGGCTCGTCGAGCACCTGGCGACGATCTGGACCGACTGGGAAAGCGGAAGGTACCCGGCCGACCAGGGCCGGGACCGGGTCGTGCCGTACGTCTTCCCGACGGCCGCCATGCTGGCCGGCCTGCCGGCTCGCCGCCCGGCTGCCACGCACGCACGAGTCGGCCTGTACTGCTACGACACCATGACCCTTGTCGGGCCCGGCAGCTGGGAAGCGATCCGAGCCGCCGCGGACTGCGCCCGGACCGCGGCGGCGCTGATCTCAGCAGGCGGGCAGGCCGCCTACGCCCTGTGCCGCCCGCCTGGCCACCACGCCGGGCCGGCGGGATACGGGGGCTCGTGCTATCTCAACAACGCTGCCGTGGCGGCGCAGGCGCTCCGGCAGGCGGGCGCGGACCGAGTCGCGGTGCTGGACATCGATGCCCACCACGGGAACGGCAGCCAGGCGATCTTCTATGGCCGGCCCGACGTCTACTACGGAAGCGTCCATGTCGACCCCGGCGCGGGCTGGTTCCCGCACTACATGGGCTTCGCCGATGAGCGCGGGAACGGGGCCGCCACCGCTGCCAACCGCAATGTCCCGCTGGCGCCCGGTAGCGGCGACGGCGCGTGGCTCGACGCGGTCGGCCTCCTGTGCGAGGAGGTTCGGGCGTTCGGCGCGCAGGCCATCGTATTGTCGCTAGGCGTGGATGCGGCCGCCGCCGACCCGGAGAGCCCGCTACAGGTCAGCGCCAACGCGTACCGGACGGCCGGGGAGCTCATCGGCGCGCTAGGCCCGATCGCCGCCGTCCAGGAAGGCGGCTATGACCTGGCCTCCCTCGGTGAGTACGTGCTCGCAACGCTGACCGGGGTGGCTGCGGGCCGGGCCACCGCGGGCTTCGCCTGCCCGTGAACGCCCTGCTCGCGCTCGCCGCGTCGGCTCTGTGGGGCACCTCGGACTTTGGCGGCGGCCTGATCTCCCGGCGCCTCGACGCATCCGCCGCCGTGCTGATATCCCAGGCACTGGCGCTGGCCGGGCTACTCGCCCTGCTTCCCTTCCTGAGCATCGCAGGAGGGCCGTACCTCCTGATCGGCGGCGCGGCCGGGGTAGTGGCAACTCTCTCCCTGGCCGCGTTCTACAAGTCGATGGCGACCGCGCCCATGTCACTAGTCGCGCCCATTACTGCCGCCGGCTCAGGCATTCCGGTCCTCGTCGGCGTCGCGCGGGGCGAGCACCTCAGCATCCCGCAGGTCGCAGGCATCGTGGTCACGCTGATCGGCATCGTGCTGGCATCGGGCCCAGAGTTCAGATCCGGCGTCGCGGTGCGCCGGCAAGCACTCTGGCTCGCCATCGCCGCGGCGGTCGGCTTTGGCGTCGCCTACACGCTGCTCGCACTCGCCGCAGGCCACGGCCTCTACGGCACCCTGCTGAGCCAGCGGATCGGCGGCCTGATCGTGCTAGGCCCGATCGTGCTAGGCGCAGGCGTCCTGCCCGGCATCCACCTGTCAGCGAAGCGGCTAGCCGCCCTGGCCGCAATCGGCGTGACCGACATCGTCGCGAACGGCTCCTACGCGCTAGCCGCCAGCCGCGGCAACCTGTCCATCGCCGCCGTCCTGGCGTCCCTCTACCCGGTCGTGACAGCGCTCCTAGCCAGGACAGTCCTATCCGAACGGCTGAGAGCCGTGCAGAGCGTCGGAGTCGTGGCCGCTCTGGCCGGTGTGCTTCTACTCAGCTCCTAGCCGGTACTGACCGAAACTGTGGCAGCCACACGAAACGGCTGCCTCAGTTCCAGTCAGCACCGCCTACTAGGTCGCCTTGCCGAGAGATCTACCGGCCGTAGCCCTCACTGTCGGTCCCTGGGGTGAAAGAGACTCCCCGTAGGACCTCTCCGTAACCGGCCGATCTGACGGTCCTGAATACTTCGCCAGCGCCTGGCGTGCTCGCGGTGGGGTCGTCGGTGATTGCGACGAGCTTGTTCGGGTCCGCGCCCTGGTCGCCGCTGCCAGAGACCGTCGAGGTCACGGCCCAGATGGTGACCGAGCCATTCCGGTTGACCTCGCCGGTGATGTTGCGCAGACCGTCGGTGGCTGGCGCCCAGGGCACTCCGGTCGCCGCGTTGTCGCCGGTCGGGTAGCCCTTGACGGTGTACGGCGTGCCCAGGTTCAGCCCGGCCGTCAGTGTGTAGGCCAGCGTCCAGCTGGTGCCGTTGAAGACCCACTTCTGCAGGCCGGCGGTGGTCTGCGCGGCGGCATCGGTGTAGGTTCCGGTCGCGGTCGAGTATGTGAGCAGGCCGTTGCCCTCGTCGGCCACGTACAGCGTGTCCTTGTTGGCGAAGAACATTCCGAACGGGAACATCGGCGCCGGCGCGGGCGGGGTGTCCTTCGCCAGCGAGGTCGGGAACCCCTGCAGGATGCACATGTTGTACGGCGTGACGCCCTCGCTGGCGACTAGGGCCGGGTTGTAGTCGATCGGCGAGGTCGGCAGCGTGGCGCCCGGCTGCGGGAGACCGACGCCGTCCGGGCAGGCCTTGACCGGTGGTGTCGATGAAGTAGACGGTGTTGACGCCGTTGCTACCGCTGCCCTTGGTGAAGTAGACGACGTTGTTGATAGATCGTCAGGCCGCGGAAGTTCGTGTCCTTGCCGATCTTGTCGGACTTGTGTAGGCAGGCAGCTGCGTGATGTTGAAGCTGCCGACCGGGGTCGCGGCACCGGGAGTCTGAACTGACTCCGGCGCGTGCTGCGGCGTCATGATCTGCGCGCCGGTCCCGGTGATAATGCCGTCCGGCTGCGGGTTGCCGCCATTGCCAGCATTGCCGGCGGTGTAGAAGACGTCGCTGCCGCCGGAGTTATTCAGGATCGCGGCCCGGCCGTTGTTGCCGCTGTAGGCGTTGGTGAGCGTGTAGTGGATCCGACCCGATTGATTCACTTCCGCGACGACCCGGTAGTAAGCGCTCGAGACCGGGTTAGTCGTATCTATCGCTCCGGGGGTATTGGAGTTGGAGACGTCGACGCTGTTCGGCTGCGTCAGGTAACCCATGAAGGTCAGGTCGCGGCCGTTGGTGGACAGGTTCAGCGCCAGCTCCGACTTGGACGAGAAGCTCGTCACCATGTGGTCGCTCGTGGCGCCGTGTGGACCGTCGCCGTCGGGTACGGCCAGCGTGTTGATGAGGTGGCCGTTCGGGGTGATCTGGTCGAGGAAGATCGGCGAGGTCACGCCGAAGCTACCGTCGCTAGCGTCGTTGTTGAATACGCCCGGGTACGTGCCGTCGGCGACCGCCGGCGTGCAGACTCCAGCGCTGGTCGGGCAGCCAGGAGGCAGCTCCGTCACGCCGGGGGTGAACAGGCTCGCCTGTCCGACGTAGACCGACCGGCTCACGACCAGGTTGCCGGGCAGGAACCAGGGATGGGTGTCGGCGTGTGCGGCCGGGCTGCTCAGCGGTCCTACGGCAGCCATGAGCCCGGCCACTGTCGCGGCAGCAAGTGGCACGGCGATGCGCCAGCGTCGTCGGCCGGACACAGCCGGTCCGAGCACGGCCTGCACAGTATGTGTCGTCATGAGATCAGGACCTCCGGTAAGGGTCGGAAGGCAAATGGATAGCCATTTAGCAGCCTGATCATCGAAAACAACGTGACACTGAACGCGGTATGAATAACTATTCGGTAACGGGCGTGCCAGGACCCACAAGGACGTCAACGTCGGTGGCATGCATCGGCTCACCGCACTGCGAGCAGCTCAGCTCAACGTGGCTGATCTGGCCGCAGGCGTGGTGCCGGTAGAGCACCGGCGGGCCAGCCTCGCCGGCCAGCCACCTGTCTCCCCAGCGCACCATGACGAGCAGCAGATCGCAGAGTTCCGTGCCCTGCTGGGTCAGCGCGTACTCGTAGCGCGGTGGCGCGGCCGAGTACTCCCGGCGCTCTAGCACGCCCTTGTCGACGAGCCACCGCAGCCGCTCGGCGAGCACCTTGCGAGAGATTCCCAGGCTCGCCTGGAGCTGCTCGAACCTGGTGATGCCGATGTAGATGTTGCGCAGCACAAGCGGTGACCACGGCTCGCCGATCACATCCATCGTCCGGGCGATCGAGCAGGCCATCGCGCCAAAGTCAGTTCGCTGCATGCGGCCTAGTGTATGGCAACTCAGTTCCCTTAGGGAACTTGCTCGTGGTAGCGTCAGTCTCCTGAAGGAACTTGCAACCAGGGAGGGCGTCAATGAACAGGCCACCGGTCGTCTCGACGGAAGAGTGGGAGGCGGCCCGCGCGGCCCTCCTGGTCAAGGAGAAGGAGCTCACCCGCGCTCTCGACGCGCTGGCGGCGGAGCGCCGCCGACTGCCGATGGTCGAGCTCGACGCGCAGAAATACAGCTTCACGGCGCCGAACGGCGAGCAGGTCGGGCTCACCGGCCTCTTCGACGGTCACCGTCAGCTGGTCGTCTATCACTTCATGCTCGAGCCAGGGCAGGACTGGCTGTGCGGCGCGTGCTGCTCGCTCACCGACAACATCGCCCAGCAGCAGTGGCACCTCAATGCCCGCGACACCCGGCTGATCCTGATGGCGCGCGCGCCGCACCAGGAGATCCAGGCAGTGCGGCGGCGGTTCGGCTGGAGCCTGCCCTTCTACTCGTCCTATGGCAGCGAGTTCAACGACGACATGGGCCCGATGGCCTTCGGCCTGAGCGTGCTGCTGCGCGATGACGATCAGGTGTTCCGCTCGTACTTCACGACTGCGCGCGGTGTCGACCGGCTCAGGACAGACTTCAACCTGCTCGACCTGACCCCGCTCGGGCGGCAGGAAGCTGTGGGAGGACTCGCCCGCAGGCTGGCCGCAGGACCCGACCATGTCCTGGATTCGCCTGCACGACGAGTACTGACTGCTTGCTGCCGACGGCCCTGGCTCGTCAACCTGGGTTGACACGGAGCCCTCGTCAACATACATTGACGACATGAGCAATGAGGTATCGCTAGCGGAGGCGGCGAGCGGGCAGGACCCGGCCGCTGGCCTGCGGGCTGCGCGGGCCCTGCGCGACTTGGCGGAGCGCCTGGAGACGCTCCAGGTCAAGAACGCGAGGGAGCACGGCTGGTCCTGGCAGGAGATCGCCGTGTTCCTCGAGGTCAGCAAGCAGGCCGTGCACAAGAAGTACGCCGGGCTGATTACCGGCCAGCCGGGAGACCCGGGGCGAGGCCGCGTCAGGGGACGCAAGCGTATGGGAGATGGCCATGTTTGAGAGATTCGAGCCCTCCGCACGGCAGGCTTTCGTCGATGCGCCGGCCGAGGCGCGCCGGGCCCGCCAGGACAAGATCCGCAGCGAGCACATCCTCGTCGGCCTGCTCATGGAGCCGGGTCCAGCCGCCGACGCGCTGGCTGCGGCGGGCTTGGAACTGCACGAGCTGCGGGCCCGCCTGCCGCGCGGCAGCGCCGACACTGATGGCGAGCTGGACGCCGAGGCGCTGTCCCTGCTCGGCATCGACCTGGATGCCGTGCGCCGCGCGACGGACGCTGCCTTCGGGCCAGGTGCGATCGACCGGGTCGGCGTTCCCGGCCAACGCCGGCTGCCCGTCGCCGATGACGCCAAGCAGTCGCTCGTCGGCGCCGTTCGGCAGGCCCAGCAGTCCGGTCAGCACAGCATTTCGTCCGGGCACCTGCTGATCGGCATACTCGACCAGCAGCGCAATGGCGCGCGCACTGTGCTGACGCAGGCAGGCGCCGACCTCGCGGCGCTGCGCGCCGATGTGCTACAGCGGATCAGCGCTTAGCTTGCGGCGCCCGAGCGGTGCGGGCGCCCCGGCCAGCGACTGATCAGGTCAGGCCGCCCGCCAGAGCGACGATGACGCCGACTCCCGCCGCCCCCAGCAGCGTGCTCACCACGCCGCGCCGCAGCGCGATGAGCCAGCAGACCGCCGCCGCCAGCACCGCGACCTGCCAGAGCTCCGTCAGGCCTAGGCCCAGCGTTACCGCGGCTCCGCCGATGGCCCCGATGGCGGCCGGCCCAGCCCCGGACAAGAACGCCTGCGCCGCCGCGCTGCGCCGGAACTTGTCGAAATGCGGACCGCCGGCCAGCACGAAGACGAACGACGGCGTGAACGCGATCAGCACCGCCAGCAGGCCACCGGCCAGCCCCGCAGCCGCGTAACCGACGACCCCTACTGTCAGCACGACCGGACCAGGGGTCACCTGACCGAGGGCGACGGCGCTGAGGAACTGCGCCGTTGTCATCCAGTGATAGGTGTGCACCGCATCGTGCTGCATCAGCGGGATGATGACGAATCCGCCGCCAAATGACAGCGCGCCTACCTTGAGCGCGACCCAGGACAGCGATCCGATGACGCCAGCCGTCACACCGGCCTTTACCGCCAGGCCGAGCATGATGCCGCCGCGGCGCGTCCCGGCCGGGCCGGTCCTGGCAGCGCGGCGGCTGATCAGCCACTCGAGCAGGCCGCACGAGAGGAGCACAGCCACCAGGTACTCGCCGGCCAGGTTGGCAGCCAGGCCGCCCGCGAGCAGATAGCAGGCCCAGCGGACGCGGGCGGCCGTGACCCTGGGTGCGGCGTGTGTCGCGGATGCGGTGCTGTCGGCAGAAGCCACCGGCGCGGCCGCTGGCGGGGCCGCTGGCGGGGCCGGCGCCGTGGCGCCGGTGCTGGGGGCGCCCGCCGCCGGCGCGGCGGGTGACGGCGCGTTGGCCCGGCGCCAGCTGGCCGGGAGGAGCCCGATCGCCGCGCCGACGGCCACGGCCGGCACGGCTGCGCCGGCCCCAGCTGCCGCCCCGCTGACCCAGGCTGGCGGTGAGTTCGCCAGGAACAGCGCCGACAGCGCCAGGATGATGATCAGGCCGGGAACGATGAAGCACACGCCGCCGAGGATGGCTCCGATCGGACCCGCCAGGCGCCATGCACAGAAGATCGCGAGCTGGGTCGACGCCGGCCCTGGCAGCAACGACGTGGCAGCGATGCCGTCCTCGAACTCGGCCTCGGACAGCCACGAGTTTCGCTGGACGCACAGCCGGCGCAGCAACGCAATGTGCGCGGGCGGCCCGCCGAAGCCGGTGATGCCGATCCGGCCCCACTCGCGGGCGATGACCGCCAGGCCTACTGGTTGCGGGCGCACCGCGGGCTCGCGTTCGCTGGGTGCTGACCGCCGGCCATCGGGCATGACGCCATCATCGCTACTGATGCGGCCGATCCCGACCGCCGGGCGGCAACATGACCGGTACCAGACACGAAATGTCAGGCCAGGCGCGCACCGAGGCTGTCCACGCTCAGCGGCAGCACTTGCCAGGTCCCGTCCGCCTCGGCGGCGATGCGCGCGACGTCCGCCGAAGCCGATCCGGCGCCGTCCGCGGTCAGGGCCAGCACGGACGGGCCAGCACCCGACAGCACGGCGGCGATGCCGACGGCGCGCAGCCGCGCGATCAGCGCTGCGGTCCCCGGCATGGCGGCGGCGCGGTACTGCTGATGCAGGTAATCCTCGGTGCCGTCGAGTAGCAGGTCTGGCCTGGCCGTTAGCGCGGCGACCAGCAGCGCCGCCCTGGCAGAGTTGGCTGCCGCGAGTGCATGCGGGACCTCTGCAGGCAGCACCTGACGCGCGGCCACGGTCGCCAGCGGCACGGCCGGGACGCAAAGCACGGGCGTGATGCCCGGCAGCGGCGTGAGCCGGGCCGCCCTGACGCCGGCTGCGGTGGTCCAGGAGATGGTGAGGCCACCAGACAGACAGGCGGCCACGTTGTCGGGATGCCCTTCGAGCTCGGTGGCCAGTCGCAGGAGCGCATCGGGCGTGAGCGCCGCGGCTCCGGCGGCGGCCGCGAGTCCGCGGGCGGCGAGCAGTCCGGCCACGATAGCGGCGGCGGACGAGCCAAGACCGAAGCCCTGCGGAACCTCGTTCCGGCAATCAAGCGCAAGACCAGGCGGCTGCGCGCCGACAGCGGCGAAGCCCGCCCGCATGGCCCTGACCACAAGATGCGCCTCGCCGCTGCCGACCTGACCGGCGCCGGTGCCGGTCACGCGCACCTCCACGCCAGCGGGTGCCACCCTGGCCTCGACCGTGTCGTACAGGCTGAGAGCGAGGCCGAGTGAGTCGAAGCCGGGGCCAAGGTTCGCGCTGGTCGCGGGCACCCGGACGGTGACCGGCCCAGCCAGCCAGCTCAGCATGAGCGGACCGTCACCGCAGGCCGAGCGCACCAGCGGCGGCAGCGACGTCGATACCGACCGTAAGCGGCTGCGGCGCGCCCGCGACTGCAGTGTCGGGGTCCTTCAGCCCGTGCCCCGTGATCGTGCACACCACCGTCGAGCCCGGAACCACCTGTCCGGCCGCGCTCGCCACCAGCAGCCCGGCCACGCCAGCCGCCGAGGCAGGCTCGCCGAACACGCCTTCGCGCTGCGCCAGGAGCCGGTAGGCGGCGAGGATCTGCTCGTCGGTCACCGAGCCGATGAGGCCGCCGGACTCGGCTCGCGCTTCCTCGGCCAGATGCCAGGACGCCGGATTGCCGATCCGAATCGCGGTAGCGATGGTCACTGGCTGGAGCACCGGCTGCCCGAGGACAATCGGGGCGGCGCCGGCGGCCTGGTAACCGAGCATCCGCGGCACCTTCGTCGCCCGGCCGTCAGCGAGGTACTCCCGGTAGCCAAGCCAGTAAGCCGCGATGTTGCCGGCGTTGCCGACCGGCAGGCAGTGCACGTCCGGCGCCTCACCGAGGGCATCGACCACCTCGAAGGACGCGGTCTTCTGGCCCTGCAGCCGCTCGGGATTGACCGAGTTCACCAGCGCGACCGGATAGTCCGCGGCCAGCTTGCGCACCAGCTCGAGGCAGTCGTCAAAGTTGCCGTCGACCTGGAGCAGCCGGGCCCCGTGCGCGAGGGCCTGGGCCATCTTGCCGAGCGCCACGCTGCCCTTCGGCACCAGGACCGCGCAGCTGAGGCCCGCCCGGGCGGCGTAGGCAGCCGCGCTGGCGCTGGTGTTGCCAGTCGACGCGCAGATCACCGTGTGCGCGCCGCGTGCCGCCGCGAGCGTCACCGCCACCGTCATGCCGCGGTCCTTGAACGACCCGGTCGGATTCACGCCCTCGACCTTGAGGTAGACCGAGCAGCCGGTCAGCTCAGACAGCACCGGGGCGGGCAGCAGCGGCGTGCCGCCCTCACCCAGCGTGATGACCGGGACGCCCGCGGGCACCGGCAGGTTGGCGCCGTAGTGCGCGATGATCCCCCGCCATGGTGCCTGCCTGGTCATCGCGGCTGTCATTCGCCCTCCAGGGCCTCGACGCGCATCACGCTGTCGACATTTCGGACGGCTTCCATGGCGCCCAGCACCGCGACGGTCTTGGCCAGGGCCGCTTCCCTGGCCGAGTGCGTCATGATGAGCAGGTTCGCGTCGTCGCCGCGGCCTTCCTGGCGCAGCGCCTTGATCGAGACGCCCTGCTGTGCGAACGCGTCCGCCACCGGGGCCAGGACGCCAGGCCGGTCGGCGACGTCGAGCTGCACGTAGTAGCTGGTCCGCGCGTCGCCTATCGGGACCAGCGGCAGCTGCGCATAGGTCGAAGAGTCCGGGCCGCGCAGGCCAGCCAGCATGTTCCTGGCGATGGCGACGGTGTCGCCGAGTACCGCGCTCGCCGTTGGCTCCCCGCCTGCCCCGGCACCGTAGAACATGAGCCGGCCGGCCGACTCCGCCTCGACGAAGACCGCGTTGTAAGCCTCACGCACGGCCGCCAGCGGGTGAGTTCGCGGGATCATCGCCGGGTGCACCCTGGCGGAGATCCCGCCGTTAGACCGCTCGCAGATCGCCAGCAGCTTGACCACGCAGCCCATCGCCTTCGCGCTGGCGATGTCGGCCGCGGTCACCGACAAGATGCCCTCCCGGTACACGTCGTCGGCCGTCACCTCGGTGTGGAAGGCGATGCTGGCCAGGATCGCCGCCTTAGACGCGGCGTCGAAGCCAGCGACGTCCGCCGTGGGATCGGCCTCCGCGTACCCGAGCGCCTGCGCCTCCGCCAGGGCAGCGCTGAAGTCGGCGCCGGAAGTGTCCATCCGGTCCAGGATGAAGTTGGTCGTGCCGTTCACGATGCCGAGGACTCGCTGGACCTCGTCGCCGGCCAGTGACTCGCGCAGCGCGCGCAGCAGCGGGATGGCGCCAGCCACTGCGGCCTCGTAGTAGAGGTCGACGCCAGCCTGGCTGGCGGTCTTATGCAGCATCGCCCGGTCGCTGGCGACAAGGGCCTTGTTGGCCGTGACTACCGACTTGCCGGCAGTCAGCGCGGCCATGAGCAAGGTCCTGGCCGGCTCGATACCGCCGATCAGCTCGATCACGATGTCTACGTCCGGTCGGGTGACCAGGCCCAGCCCGTCTGTCGTCAGCAGGTCCGGGTTCACTGCGACGTCACGGGGACGGCCCGGCTCGCGCACGGCGACGCCGACAATCTCGAGCGGCGCGCCAGCCCTGGCCTTCAGGTCAGCGGACTGCTCCGTCAGCAGGCGGTAGACCTGCGACCCGACCGACCCGCAGCCGAGCAAAGCGACCTTCAGCGGCGCCCGATCATTCGCGCCGCGCACGGTCGAGTCCCGCACGGGCGAGTCCCGCACGGGCGAGTCCCGCACGGGCGAGTCCCGCACGGGCGAGTCCCGCATGACTGATTCCGGCATGACACGCCAGCTCCCCTCACCTACCCCGGCGGGGGAAAGCCGTCAGCGGTGCGCTGACCTCGCTGACTGCCAGGGTTTACTCCGCCCAAGCTTAGCCAGACCAGGGCATGCGCCGCCGGCCGTCCTCCGGCCTGAGGCCAGCGGCCCAGCACTGGCCACCGACCGTTCAGTCGGCCGACCCGCGCCCGTCAGCTGGGACGGCGGATCACAGGGGACGGCGGACGAGGGCGGCGAGCAGCCGCTCGGCCTCGGCGCCCGGATCACTGGTCAAGCCGGTGTGCACCGGTCCGGCCTGGACGACGGTGCTGCGTGGCGCGGTGAGCCAGCCGAACCGGCGGCCGATGTCCTGGAGCCCAGCCTGGCCGGCGCCCGGATCAGCCTCGCAGACCATGACGACGGCAGCGAGGGCCCGCTCGATCGCGGCGACGTCCGCGGTCGGATCGAGCGCGAACAGCCGGTCAACATCCAGCTCAACAAAGGCTCGCAGGTAGTCAAGCGGGCGGCAGTACACCAGTACGCCGGCATTCATCGCCTCGCCGCGATCGACGCGCGGGACGACGCGCAGGACCGCGTACTCGAACGGCTGCGGCTGGCTGGGGGGCCAGGCGGTATCGGCCCCGTTCCCGCCCGTCATGACCCCTCGCCGCCGGTCAGCCATGCGGGCCTGGCCGCGGGGCGCCCCGCCCGGTCGGCCGGAGTCAGCTGCCCGAGGCCTGCGCGCGCTGCTGCTGCGAGGGCCGGGAGCCAGGCGGGGCGGGCGGCGAGCCGCGCCTCGATCTGCGCCACGTACGCGTCGCGCAGGTGCTGGACATCGTCGAAGCCCGGCTCGTCGGCGAGCCACTCGGCCGGAACCTCGGACACAGCGGCGCGGATGACATCGGTGCGCAGATGCGGCGCCAGCTCTGAATCCGCGGCCTCGACCAGGGCGCCGCAGCCGAGCAGCGCGTGGTCGGTCACGTCGTACACCCGATCGGCTGCCGCTGCTGCACTGGCCCACCGGTGCTGAAAGGTGAGCGTGGCCCCATGGTCGATGAGGTAGAGGCTGCCATGCCAGAGCAGCATGTTCGGGTTGCGCCAGGATCTGTCGGCGTTGGCGATCAGCGCGTCGAACCACATGATCCGGCCGGCCAGGGGCGCAGCGACGGTAGCCGCGCCCGTCTCGAACTCCAGCGCGCCCGGCAAGAAATCCACGCCGAGATTCAGCCCGTGGCTGGCCCGCAGCAGGTCCTGGATCTCCTGATCCGGCTCGCCGGGCGCCAGCGCGGCGTCCAGGTCGACCGTGACCAGGTCGGGTACCAGCAGCCCGCATGCCCTGGCCAGACCTGCGCTAATGATCTCGGCGATCAGCGCCTTGCGGCCCTGGCCAGCGCCGCGGAATTTGACCACGTAGGTGCCAAGGTCGTCTGCTTCCATCACCGCCGGCAGCGAGCCGCCCTCGCGCAGCGGGGTCACGTACCTGATCGCTCGGACACGGGGAAGCACAACGCCGCAGCTTACGCTGCCTGGCCGCCACGACTCAGGATTGAATGGTAGCCAGCACGCACGCAATGGCGGACCGCGCGAAGCCGCGGTGCGCGGAAAGGTGGCCGCATGAAGCCGATGGCCGAGGACTGGGAGCGCGCGGTCGCCGTGGTCGCACATCCCGATGACCTGGAATACGGTGCCGCCGCTGCCGTCGCCCGCTGGACGGCGCAGGGCAAGCAGGTCGCCTATGTTCTCGCCACCAGCGGCGAGGCTGGCATCGCGGGCCAGGACCCGGCGACGGTCGGGCCGCTCCGGGAGGAAGAAGAGCGTCGCAGCGCAGCCATCGTCGGCGTATCGGAGGTGCTGTTCCTCGGCCACCAGGACGGGCTGATCGAGTACGGCGTGCCGCTGCGCCGTGACCTGGCCAGGGCGCTGCGGCAGCTTCAGCCCGACGTCGTCATCACCATGAGCTTCGACCTGACCTGGGGCGAAAATGGCCCGGTCAACCACGCGGACCACCGGGCCGTCGGGCTCGCGGTCCTGGATGCCTGCCGGGACGCGGCGAACGAGTGGGTCTTCCCCGAGCTCGGGCTCCCCCGTGCCCAGGTCAAGGACGCCTACGTCGCCGTCAGCGGCAATCCGAGCCACTTCGTGGACGTCACGGACACCATCGACGCGGGCATCGCGTCGCTTCGGGAGCATCGCGCGTACCTGGAGGGCCTCGGCGGCGACTTCGACCCGGACGAGTTCCTCCGGAACATCGCCGGCTATGTCGGCATGGCCGCAGGCTGCGAGTACGCGGTCGGACTGCAGCACTACCCCATGGGCTGACCGTAGTCGGCAAGGACTTCGCAGATGGTGTAGCGGGCGTTGTCGGCCATGACTGGGTTGGTGTCGTGGTAATAGTCCAAGTGGCCGAGGGCCATTGACAGCGCACGGGCGCGGCCGCGCAGCCAGGTGTCATCGTCGGTGCCGATGGCGCGCCGGAAGGCCGGGCGAACGCTTGCCGGAAGCAGCATCCACGCCACGATCAGGTCCTGAGATGGATCGCCGAGACCGGCGGCGCCGAAGTCGATCACGGCAGCCAGGCGCCCGTTTCTGGTGACGACATTGCCGGGCATCATGTCCGCGTGTATCCAGGTATCCGGCCCGTCCCAGAGCGGCAGCCGGGCGGCATGGTCCCAGATGGCCCTGGCGGCATCGGCGTCGATCAGCGCGCGCAGTTGCCCGATGGCATCAATGGTGAACTCATGCTGGTCGGTTAGCGGGCCGCCCCGGTAGGCGGGGGGTCTGTCCGCGAGACCGAGCTTTGATACATCCACGTTCCACAGGGCTCTGAGGAATCCGGCCAGGTCCGCTGCGAGCAGGTCAGGCTCGGCCAGGAGACCTTCGACGGGAGTGTCGCCGTCAAGCCAGCGCAGCACGCCCCATGAAGCCGGGTACTCCGCCGTGGGACGTCCCTCAGCGATGAGCGCCGGGACAGGAACCGGCAGAAACGGCGCCAGCCGGGACAGCGCTCCTTGCGTCAGGATGGCGTCGAGGCTTGCGCCCGGCCGGCGCGGCAGCCGGATCACCAGCTCGTCCCCGAGCCGGTACAGCACGCACTCGGTGCCCGCCGATGAAACCGGGCGTACCGGCAGCCCTGCCCAATTCGGGAATTGCTCGGCTACCAGCCTGGCGGCGAGGCCAGTGGAGATGTCGATCTCGCCGGCATGCAACTTCGGTGCCTGCATCGGAATCCCTAGAGTCGTGTAGTCCGGCCGGGCAGGTCTACCAGGAAGACTGGCCTGGGAAGAACTCATTTTTAACGACCCGTGCACAACACGACGCTGGGTAGCCATCGGAGCTGCCCGCCGGGAACAGTTCCGGCGTCCCTGGTGCTGTTACTGACACGTAACTACGACGGTCAGCGCCGACCAGATCGGCGTTCATCCGATAGCTGAGTCGGTCGTGCGCAGCCCGAACGGGCCGCTGAAAGCCCAGTTTCCTCACTTACCGCCCAATCCGGGCCAACGTCCGCTCAGCGCGAACGCTCTGCCAGGCGAGGAACAAAAAACCTCCAAGCTGGCTTGTAGCGTCGTAATTACGTAAGCAATCTATCGCCTACTCCTCGGAGGAAGTGACCTCTGTAATGGCCGAGACCTTCTCGTTGCCGGTACTGCCGCTGGACGACAACGTCGTGCTGCCGACCATGGTGGTACCGCTTGACCTCTCCGCTGCTGAGCCACGTGCCGCGATTGAGGCGGCGCAGCTCGCCGCGGCGGCCGCCGGCGGCGACACCAAGGCGCAGGTCCTGCTTGTGCCGCGGCCCGATAGCGGCTACGCGCCCATTGGCACGCTGGCTACGATCGAGCAGGTCGGCCGGCTGCCCAGTGGCGAGCGCGCGGCCGTCGTCCGCGGCACCGACCGCGTCCGCATCGGCACCGGCACCGTCGGACCGGGCCAGGCCCTCTGGGTCGAGGGCACGGTTATCGACGAGCCCGAGCCGACCCCCCGCGCCGCTGAACTGGCGCGCGAGTACCGCGGCCTGGCCGCCACCATCCTGCAGAAGCGCGGTGCGTGGCAGTTCGTCGACGTGCTCCAGCGCCTGACCGACCCGTCGGCGCTGGCTGACAGTGCCGGTTACGCGGGCTACCTCAGCGTGGAGCAGAAGCGCCAGCTGCTGGAGACCGCCGACCCGCAAGCCAGGCTCGAGGTGCTCGTCGGCTGGGCCAGGGAGCACCTCGCCGAGCTGGATGTCGCCGAGACGATCAGCAACGACGTCAAGGAAGGCATGGAGCGCCAGCAGCGGGAGTTCCTGCTGCGCCAGCAGCTCGCCGCCATCCGCAAGGAACTGTCCGAGCTGGACGGCAAGCCCGCCTCGGAAGAGGAGGACTATCGCGCCAGGATCGAGGCAGCCGACCTGCCGGAGAAGGTCCGCGAAGCGGCCCTGAAGGAGGCGGCGAAGCTCGAGCGCGGCTCGGACCAGTCGCCTGAGGCCGGCTGGATCCGCACCTGGCTGGACGTACTGCTCGAGGTCCCGTGGACCACGACGCACGCAGGACGCCTACGACATCACCGGCGCACGCGAAGTGCTCGATGCTGACCACGCCGGCCTGGACGACGTCAAGGACCGGATCATCGAGTACCTGGCGGTCCGCAAGCGGCGGTCCGACCGCGGCCTGCAGCTCGTCGGTGGCCGGCGCAGCGGTGCTGTGCTCGCCCTCGGCGGCCCGCCCGGCGTCGGCAAGACGAGCCTGGGCGAGTCCGTCGCACGGGCCATGGGCCGTAAGTTCGCCCGTGTCTCCCTGGGCGGCGTCCGGGACGAGGCCGAGATCCGCGGTCACCGGCGTACCTACGTCGGCGCCCTGCCCGGCCGCATCGTCCGCGCCATCACCGAGGCTGGCTCCATGAACCCGGTGGTCTTGCTGGACGAGGTCGACAAGCTCGGCGCCGACTACCGGGGTGACCCGACCGCCGCTCTGCTCGAGGTGCTCGACCCGGCGCAGAACCACACGTTCCGCGACCACTACCTCGAAGTCGAGCTCGACCTGTCCGACGTGCTGTTCATCGCCACCGCGAACGTGGTCGACTCCATCCCGGCGCCGCTGCTGGACCGGATGGAGCTCATCACGCTAGACGGCTACACCGAGGACGAGAAGGTCACGATCGCGCGCGGCCACCTGCTGCCACGGCAGCTCGACCGGGCCGGACTCGAGCCCGCCGATGTCGAGCTGACCGACGACGCGCTGCGCCAGATCGCGGGCGAGTACACCCGCGAGGCAGGCGTCCGGTCGCTGGAGCGGACCATCGCCAGGGTGCTGCGGAAGATCGCGGCCCAGGCGGAGTCCGGTACGGCGAGCGTGCCGGTCACCGTGGACGCGGGCGACCTGGTCGGCTACCTCGGCCATCCCCGGCACACGCCGGAGTCGGCCGAGCGGACGGCAGTGCCTGGCGTGGCCACCGGCCTGGCGGTCACTGGTACCGGCGGTGATGTCCTGTTCATCGAGGCATCGCTGGCGGACCCGGAGACCGGCTCGACGGGCGTGACACTGACCGGACAGCTGGGTGACGTGATGAAGGAGTCGGCGCAGATCGCGCTGTCCTACCTTCGCTCCCACGGCGCCGAGCTGGAGCTGCCAGTCGGCGACCTGAAGGACCGCGGCGTGCACGTCCACGTGCCGGCGGGCGCGGTGCCCAAGGACGGTCCGAGTGCGGGCGTCACGATGACGACCGCCCTGGCGTCGCTGCTGTCCGGCCGGCTGGTCCGGTCTGACGTGGCGATGACCGGCGAGGTCTCGCTGACTGGCCGGGTGCTGCCGATCGGCGGCGTCAAGCAGAAGCTGCTGGCCGCGCACCGAGCCGGGATCTCCACCGTGCTGATCCCGAAGCGGAACGAGCCGGACCTGGAGGATGTGCCAGAGAACGTCCGCGCGGCGCTGAGCATCCACCCGGTCAGCGACGTCCGCGAGGTGCTCCAGCTCGCCCTGGAGCCAGCGAACTCGCACGCCGCCATGGCGGCCTAACGAGAAAAATCAAGATCAGGACGGGAACGGGGAGCGTCAGCGCCAGTGCAGCTGGCACTCCCCGGGCCGCCTGACCCGAAGCGAAGGCCCGGCCGGAATCTCGGCCGGGCCTTCGTGCTGTCCGGTGGGCGGTGCCCGGTGGTGGGTACGCCGTGGTGCTTGCCTTGGTTGCGGCGGACTAGCGTGCGCGCCGCCGCAGCGCGAACGGCATCAGCGCCGACTCCAGCTGCACCTTGATGCTCATCTTGCTCTCGCCTTCGCGCCGGTCGGCGAAGTGGATCGGCAACTCCACGATCTTGAGGCCGTGGTGCACGGTCCGGTAGTTCATCTCGACCTGGAAGCTGTAGCCGTTGCTGCGCACGCTGGCCACGTCGATCGCAGTGAGGGCAGACGCACGCCAGAGCTTGAATCCGGCCGTGACGTCGCGGACGCCGAGGCGCAGCAGGACCCGGACGTAGTAGTTCGCAAAATTCGACAGTGCCTTGCGGCGCCATGACCACTCGCTCGCCAGGCTGGCGCCGACCACATAGCGCGAGCCGATGACAACGTCGGCGTCGGACGCCAGCAGCGCGCCGAGCATCTGCGGCAGGTACTGGGGCGAGTGCGACAGGTCGCTGTCCATCTGCACGACGAATTCGGCACCGTCCGCGATGGCGTGGCTCATGGCGTCGACGTAGGCGCGGCCCAGGCCTTGCTTGCCGGGCCGGTGCAGGACCGACATCCGGTCCGCGCCGTACTTCTCCGCAAGCTCGTCGGCGACCATGCCGGTGCCGTCCGGAGAGTTATCGTCTGCCACCAGGATGTGCAGTCCTGTCAGCGGGAGGCCGAAGAGCTCGGCCACGATGACAGGCAGGTTGGCTGCCTCGTTGTACGTAGGCAGCACCACAGTCACCGTGGCGCTGCGCCACGGCTCGGGCAACTCGACCGCGTGGCCGATCATCTCGCGCTCCCGAAGAGCCATCCCGCGTCTCTACCTCCGGCACACGTGCTAGCAGGCCTGCCTCGCCGCCATGCGTCCGTCATCAGGTCCCTATGTCAATTCAGCGTCCGCAGCTTACCCGGCGTGGTGGTCGGTCCAGGCTAAGGGACAGCCAATTTTACCTAATACGGGAGGTATCCAGTCGAGCAGCCGGCTGGCCCGTTCGTCATCGGCAGCATAGACGGGCCCGCGTTGCACGTGAAACTGACTTCCAAGATCGCTGCCATCACCGGGACCGACGCAATGCCAAGTCGTGTGCTGGAGCCCAGGGACAGCCCGCGGACTCTGCGCATATATAAGTTTGTCTATTGACATTATAGGAATACCTCATCAGGATGGACCCATGAGCTCCCCGCACTACCCGGTGTACCGGCTGCACGTGGATCTCCGCAGGCAGGCGAGCGCACTGTGTCGGCCGTGCTGTGTCGTCCGCTCGGACACGAGCGGCTGGGCGCGGTCAGCCGGGCGGGCTCGGCCGGTCTGATGAGCTCATTCGCATCGGCTGCCCGGCGCGCCGCTTAATCCGCCGCCCGCCGAGACGGCTGCGCGGCGCCAGCGCTAGCGCCTGCCGATCTGGCGCGCATACTTCGCCGCGCACTGCGCCGTCGCCATACCCCGAAATGATCACAGGAGGGTGCCACCATGCCCGGAAATAGACAGGCCGTGAGCGACGGCGACGTCGCGGGAGGACAACCGGCGCGGCTGGTGCCGTCAGCCGCGCCGCCCCGGCGCGGCCTGATACCCGTGCCCGCGCCCGCCGGGCAGCCCGCGCCGCCCAGCCGAGTTGCGCCCTTGCGGTCTAGCGAGCCTGGCCAGGCGACCGGGCGCCGCTTGCTCGGGCGCCGCCGGGCCAAGGCGCTCCGGCTCATCAGCCCGCTGGCGGTGCTGGTGGGCTGGCAGCTGATCAGCGGCCTTGGCCTCGTCTCGGCCACGAAGCTCCCGCCGCCGACTCAGATCTGGTCCACCGTCGTCACGCTGGTCACCACCGACCAGCCCGCATACGGCACGCTCCAGGCCGCGCTTGCAGTGTCGCTGGAACGGGTCGCCGTTGGCTTCGCCGTCGGCGGCACCATCGGCCTGGTGCTCGCGTTCATGGCCGGCCTCAGCCGCTTTGGCGAGAACGCCGTCGACCCCCTCATGCAGATGCTCCGGACGCTGCCGCTGTTCGGGCTCATCCCGGTGTTCATCGTCTGGTTCGGCATCGGCGAAGCGCCGAAGATCATCCTGATCGCCATCGGCACCGCCATCCCGCTCTACCTGAATGCCTTTGCCGGCATCCGCAACGTCGACCCCAGGCTCGGTGAGCTCGCCCGGGTGCTGCACCTGAGCCGGCGCGAGCTCGTCACCCAGATTGTGCTGCCGGGCGCCATGCCGCAGATCCTGGTCGGCCTGCGCCAGAGTCTCGGCGTCGCGTGGCTGGCGCTCGTCGTGGCCGAGCAGGTCAACGCCAACGCGGGGCTCGGCTTCATGATCAGCCAGGCCACTCAGTTCCTCCGCAATGACGTGATCATCGTGGCGCTGCTCGTCTACTGCGTCCTCGGGCTGATCACCGACTGGCTTGTCCGCCTGCTGGAAGGGAGGGCACTTCGGTGGCGTCGCAACTTCGTGGCAGCGTGACCGCGCTGCCGGGCCGGCCCGGCACGCAGGCGGCCGCGCCTGACCGGGCGGGCACCGGCCCGACGGTTCGCGTGCGCGGCCTGTCCCGGTCCTTCAGTCCCGGCGACCCCGTCCTGGACAGCCTCGACCTCGACATCGCCGCTGGTGAGTTCGTCGCACTGATCGGGCGCAGCGGTTCGGGTAAGTCGACCTTGTTGCGCGCGCTGGCCGGCCTCGATCAAGAGGTCACCGGCGAGCTGGCGGTCGACGGCACGGTCTCGATCGCGTTCCAGGAACCGCGCCTGGTGCCGTGGCGACGGGTGAGCGCCAACGTCAGCCTGGGACTGCGAGCCGCCAATCCGGGGGCCAGGGCCGCAGGCGCGCTTGCGGAAGTCGGCCTGACCGGGCGGGCGGGCGCGTGGCCGCTCACGCTCTCGGGCGGCGAGGCGCAGCGCGCGTCGCTGGCACGGGCTCTCGTTCGGGACCCGAGCCTGCTGCTGCTCGACGAGCCGTTCAGCGCTCTCGACGCGCTGACCCGGGTGGCCATGCACCGGCTGGTGCTCAGCCTATGGGACCGGCACCGGCCGGCGGTGCTGCTGGTCACGCATGACGTCGACGAGGCACTCGCGCTCGCTGATCGTGTCCTCGTGCTCACCGCGGGCCGGATCAGCCACAGCAGCCAGGTCAGCGCGCCCAGGCCGCGCGACCGAAATCAAGGCGCGCTCACCGCGCTGAGGACTCGCCTGCTCGCCGAGCTAGGCGTCGAGAGAGAAGGAAACATATGAGGAACGTGGCCATTCCCGGTCGCGGCAGCATCCGGGGCCGCGGCGTGACACGGTGGCGCATCGGCGCTGGCGCAGTAACGGCTGCGGTCCTGCTCGCCGGCGCGGCGGCGTGCGCTTCGTCGGGCTCCGGCTCGACAGCCAGCGGCAGCGCTCCAGCGGCGAGTGGTACCGCGTCGGTCAGCACGGTCAACGTCTCCGACGTCACGCTGAACATCGGCGATCAGGCCGGCTCCGGCGCGCAGGCGTTGCTTACTGCCGCAGGCCTGATCAGCAAGCTGCCGTTCAAGGCGCACTGGAGCGATTTCACGTCCGGTCCGCCGATGCTCCAGGCGATGGGCGCCGGGTCGGTCGACGTCGGCGGAGTCGGCGACGCGCCACCAATATTCGCCGCGGCCGGCGGCAGCCAGATCGCGGTGGTCAGCGCGCTGCAGGCCAATCCGTTTGGCTCGGCCATCCTGGTGCCGCCAAGCTCGCCGATCCGCACCGTGGCCCAGTTGCGCGGCAAGAGCATCGCGGTCGCGCAGGGCAGCTCGGCCAACTATCACCTGCTCGCGGTCCTGACCAGGGCCGGACTGACGATCAAGGACGTCGCGCCCGACTACCTGCAGCCGGCTGAGGCAGAGGCAGCGTTCTCCGCCGGTCACGTCGCTGCCTGGGATGTCTGGTCGCCGTTCATCGAGCAGGCCGAGAGCCAGTACCACGCCAGGATCCTGGCCAACGGCTCTGGCCTCGGCGAGACCTACTCATTCGTTGTCGCATCCCGGGCCGCGCTGACCGACCCGGCGAAGGAAGCGGCCATCCACGACTACCTCCAGCTACTCGACCATGCGTACACGTGGGCGGCCAGTCACGGGTCAGGCTGGGCGGCGTCATGGGCAAAGGCGACCGGGCTGCCCAGCAGCGTGATGCAGCTCGCGGTGAAGGATTCGCTGGCGACCCCCGTGCCCATCACGACCGGCGTCATCAGCTCGGAGCAGCGGATCGCGAACGCCTTCACCAGTGCCGGCCTGATCCCCAGCAAGATCAACTTCTCCGACTTCGCCGTCAGTACCTACAACAGCATCCTTGGAGGGTCGTCGTGAGCCCGGTGTTCCACTGGTTCCTGCCAACCTCAGGCGACGGCCGCGGCATCGTCGGCCGTGGTCATAGCATCCCGCTCGTCGGGGCCACCGCCCGGCCGTCCGCGCTCGCCACTGGGGCACGGGCCGCCGCCAGGCCGCCGGACATCGAGTACCTAAGCCAGATCGCCCGCTCGGCCGAGCAACTCGGCTTCACCGGCGTCCTGACGCCGACCGGGACCTGGTGCGAGGACGCCTGGCTGACCACGGCCGCGCTGATCAGCCAGACCGAGCGGCTGAAGTTCCTGGTCGCGTTCCGGCCCGGCTTCATCGCGCCCACGCTCGCCGCCCAGATGGCCGCGACCTACCAGCGGATATCGCGTGGCCGGCTGCTGCTCAACGTAGTGACCGGCGGCGAGGATGCCGAGCAGCGCCGGTTCGGCGACTACCTGAGCCACGACGAACGCTACGCCAGGACCGGCGAATTCCTCGACATCGTCCGCGGCGCGTGGAGCGGACACCCATACGACTTCGACGGGGTGCACTACAAGGTCGAGGGCGCCACCGTGCTGGCCAGGCCTGACCCGGTGCCGACTGTCTACTTCGGCGGGTCGTCCGCGGCTGCGGGGCCAGTCGCAGCACGGTACGTCGACGTGTACCTCAGCTGGGGTGAGCCGCCCGAGGCGGTCGCGCAGAAGATCGCCTGGATGCGCGAGCTTGCCGACGAGGCCGGCCGGACGCTGCGCTTCGGCATCCGGCTGCACACGATCAGCCGCGACACCGCCAAGGAGGCCTGGGCCGAGGCCAACCGGATGCTCGATGAGCTGAGCCTGGAAGAGATTTCTACTTCGCAGCGTGCCCTGGCGAAGTCGGTCTCGGTCGGCCAGCAGCGCATGCGCGGCCTGCACGAGGCCTACCGCGACGGCGGCAAGGCGCAGGACCTGGAGATCCATCCCAACCTGTGGGCCGGCGTCGGCCTGGTCCGCGGCGGTGCCGGAACCGCCCTCGTCGGCAGCCACGCGGAAGTGGCTGACCTGATCGAGGAGTACGCGTCCCTCGGCATCGACGAGTTCATCATGTCCGGCTACCCGCACCTGGAAGAGGCGTACTGGTTCGGCGAGGGCGTCCTGCCCGAGCTGCGCAGCCGTGGAGCGGCACCGGACCCGGCTCCAGCAGACCTATCCGGCCTGCTCGCCACTGCCACGACCACCGAGTGATGGCAGCACCCGCCTGACTGGCTGCGCCGACCGGGCTTCCACCTCCCGGTCGGCGCAGCCTCATCCGCTTCGTCACGCCCAGCTTCCCGGAGATCGCCAAAGTGAACTTCACCGTCGTCGTCGGCAACCCCAAGCCCGCTTCTCGCACGCTCGGCGTCGCCCGAGCGGCGGCCGATGCCCTCGCCGCCCGGCTGGACCTGAGCGGCAGGCCCGAGATCGTGGATCTGGCCGGCCTCGCCAGGCGGCTGCTGCTCCCCGAGCCGTCGGCCGCGATCGAAGACGCCGTGGACCGGGTGCGGACCGCAGACCTGCTGCTGGTGGTGAGCCCGACGTTCAAAGGCACGTACTCGGGCTTGCTCAAGGTGTTCTTCGACCGGCTGCCCTACCGCGCCCTCGCCGCTGCGACCGCGCTGCCGTTGCTGGTGATGAATTCACGCCAGCACGCCGACGCGGTGGAGACACACCTTCGTCCGCTGCTCGCCGAGCTCGGCGCCGCGGTGCCCGTCCCCGGCCTGGCCGTCCTCGATTCAGAGCTCGGGCAGCTCGACCCGGTCCTGCGCGCCTGGGCGGCCGCGGTCTCCGTCGCCCTCCGCGATGCGGCACCCGTCCTGGCAGCCCATCCCTGATGCCTCGCGCCGGTAATTGCCGTACGCCCTCGCGTCGGACAGCATATGGGCATGTCGACGCCAATCCCCCAGCCTCTGCCGGGTCAGCCCAAAGCCAATCAGCTACCACAGATTCAGCACATCGTCCAGGTCATGCTGGAGAATCGTTCATTCGATCACATGCTGGGATTCCTTTATTCCGGCAAGACGGGCCCGAACGGGCAGCCATTTGAGGGATTGCTCGGCACAGAGTCGAATAACGGTCCGGACGGCAAGCCAGTAACCGTATTTCAGATCGACGCCACGAGCGCGAACGCATACTTCATGCCCGGCGCCGACCCAGGCGAGGGATACGCCAACACAAACTCCCAGCTGTTCGGAAGCGGCAAGCCGCCGAATCCGCCGGTCCCCACGAACGGCGGTTTCGTCACCAACTTCGACGCCGCCATCAGCTACGACCAGCGATCCAACCGCACCGTGATCACGGGCACGACCGCCGCGAACATCATGGGGATCTTCCCGCCGTCGGCCCTGCCCGTGCTGTCGGGGCTGGCGAAGGGGTTCGCGGTCTGCGACCACTGGTACAGCTCAGTGCCGACCGAGACTTTCCCGAATCGGGCGTTCGCCTGCGCGGGCACCAGCCAGGGGCACATGAACGACGCCACGGCGTCCTACACGGTGCAGAGCATCTTCGGCCTGATGACGGCCCACAAGCTGAGCTGGAAGATCTACGGGTATGACGCCGAGCCACTGACTCGGGCCAACTACCCGGACACCACAGGCGCACCAGAGACTTGCTTCGGGAAGTTCCCCAACTTCCAGGCCGACGCCGCGGCCGGGACGCTGCCCGCCTACTCCTTCCTCGAGCCGAGCTGGTCGTCGACCGGCAACAGCCAGCACCCGAACTATGACGTCGCCCTCGGCGAGGCCTTCATTCAGCAGGTGTACGAGGCGCTGCGCAGCGGGCCGGGCTGGAACCAGACCCTGCTGATCATCACCTACGACGAGCACGGCGGCTGCTATGACCACGTGCCGCCGCCATCGGGCGCCGTGCCGCCGGATAACAGCATCGGCGAGTTCGGCTTCGACTTCACCCGCTACGGCATCCGGGTGCCGGCGGTGCTGGTGTCGCCGCTCATCGCGGCCGGCACCATCTACCGGGTCCCGGCCGGGACGACGCCCATCGACCACACCTCCGTGCTCAAGACCATCGAGGTGCGCTTGGGGCTGCCCGCGCTCGCGAAACGCGATGCCGCCGCGCCCGACCTCGGCGGCGTGCTCACGCTTACGACACCGCGTACCGACGATCCGATCGCCGGCGTGGTGGCGCCCACCGCCGCCGGGCCGAACCCGGCTGCCGGCGAGGTCTCGCATCTGGTGCAGCTGCACGCGTTGCAGATATCCAATCTTCAGGTGCCGGACAACCGGCTGCGCGACGCGCCGCTACTGGCCAACCAGCACACGCCCGCGGACTTTGAGAACTACATCCACGCGCGCGCGAGCACCTGGAAGGCGGCCAAGGCGGCGGGTGACGCGCCCGAAGGGACCAACTGACCGGGACGGGGCGGCCTTGGCGCGCCGCCCGCGGCCTGAGCAGGCGGGCCGGCCAGATGCGGCGAAAGCCCCGGGTCCGGCCGGCCAGCCTGCTCTACAGTGGGCTGCCATGGCGGCACGCTCCCTGACCGAACTGGTGGCCCCGGACTGGGCCGATGCCCTCGCGCCGGTCGAGGAAAAGATCACCGAGCTCGGCGCGTTCCTGCGGGCGGAGATCGCCGCCGGCCGCAGCTACCTGCCGGCCGGTGACAAGATCCTGCGCGCGTTCCGCCAGCCGCTAGCCGACGTGCGCGTGCTCATTGTCGGCCAGGACCCGTACCCGACGCCTGGCCACCCGGTCGGCCTCAGTTTCTCCGTCGCGCCCGGCGTGCGACCGCTGCCCGGCAGCCTGGTCAACATCTTCAAGGAATACACGGCTGATCTGGGCTATCCGCGGCCGACCACCGGCGACCTGACGCCATGGAGCGAGGGCGGCGTCCTGCTGCTCAACAGGGTGCTTACCGTGCAGCCGGGCAAGCCGGGCTCTCATCGGGGCAACGGCTGGGAACAGGTGACCGAGCAGGCCATCAGGGCCCTGGCCGCCCGCGGCGGCCCGCTCGTCGCGATCTTGTGGGGTAACGACGCGCGCAACCTCGCGCCGCTGCTCGGCAGCACGCCCAGCATTCAGTCCGCGCACCCGAGCCCGATGTCAGCCGATCGAGGGTTCTTTGGGTCGCGGCCGTTCAGCCGGGCTGATGCGTTGCTTGCCGAGCAGGGTGCGCGGGCGGTCGATTGGAAGCTGCCGTAAATCGGTGCCGGGTGCCGAAAGACTCAGCTGAATTACCGGTACCCGGCGGTGGCTTCGATGATCGCGGCTGTGGCAAGCAACAGGGCCTCGCTGTTGGCTGGGCCGATTATTTGCAGGCTTGCCGGAAGCCTGTCAGCGCTCGGGACCGGGAGAGCCAGTGCGGGGTTGCCGGAGAGGTTGACGGGGTTTGTGAAGATCGTGTACTGCTTGCTGGCGGCGTCTTCCAGTACTGGCGGGAAGAACGGGACCGTCGGCAGGACCAGCACATCTACCTCTGCCAGTGCCCGCGACATGGCGTCCCGCCAGGTCGATTGGACTGTCCTGGCGTTTGCTCGCTGGGCTGGCGTGGCCGCGGCGCCTTCGGCGAGGCGGGCCCGGACCTCGGCACCAAGGAGGTCGCGACTGGCCGGGTCGTCGAGAAGTGCGCGGTTCGATTCGGCCGCCTCGGCGTCGATGATCACGCCGGCGGCTTTGCGTGCGGTCAGCCAGCCTGGCAGGGCGACCTCGCTGACCTCAAGGCCGCTGCGGACCAGTGCGCTGTCGATCGCCGTGTCGATGAGGGGGTCAACGTCGTAGCCAGCGGGCCGGACCCGCCCGACTCGGACGGCCGGCGGCGCGTCGAGGGTGAAGCCAGGCTCGAGCAGCGTCATCCCGGCTGCGACGCCAGCTACGTCGCGCGCCATCGGGCCGACGGTGTCCAGGCTGGGTGCTAGCGGCCAGACGCCAGCGAGGCTGACCCGGCCGTGCGTGGTCTTCAGCCCGGTGACGCCGCAGAACGCCGCCGGGATCCGGATCGAGCCGCCCGTGTCCGACCCAAACGCGATGTCGGCGTCATCGTCGGCGACAGCGACGGCGGAACCGCTCGACGATCCGCCCGGCACCCGGCGCGGGTCGAGGGGGTTGACCGGCGTGCCGAAGTAGTGGTTCACGCCCGAGGCACCGAACGCCAGCTCGTGCAAGTTGACCTTGCCGACGATCGCTACGCGGGCGGCGCGCGCCCCAGCGAGGCAGGGCGCATCCGCCGCTGCTGGCACTGCGGTAGCTGCCAGCGCGTGGCTGCCCGCTGTGGTCGGAACGCCGGCCATGTCGATGAGATCCTTCACCGCCAGCCGAATGCCGCCGGGTGCGTACTCCAGCCGGGTAATGAACGTCGCCATCCGGGCAATCTATCGCTGAGCCCGCCCGCTGCGCCCGGCCCAGCGTCAGCCAGCACAGTGACAGGCAGCACAGTGACAGGCAGCACAGTGACAGCGCAGCACAGCGACAGGCAGCCCGTTGCGTAGGGTGAATCATGGCCGCAACTACCGGCGAGGCAGTGACCGACGACGAGTTCGTACTGCCCAGAGTGCCGGCCTCGGCGGGCGCGCTGATCTTTGATCGCCAGCGCCGACTGCTGATCCTGAAGCCGACGTACAAATCCGGCTGGACGATTCCCGGCGGCGTCATGGAGGCTGACGGCGAGACCCCGTGGCAGGCCTGCCAGCGTGAAGTGCGCGAGGAATGCGGCCTTGCGGTCTCACATGGCCGGCTCGTGTGCATGGACTTCCGTCGCTGGCGGGATGGCAATCCGGGCGGCATCAGGTTCCTGTTCGACTGCGGGGCGCTGGGCGACGCCGCACTCGCTTGCGTCGTGCTCCAGCCCGAGGAGATATCGGAGCACCGGCTCGCGCCGCTAGCCGAGGCGCTGTCGCTGCTGCGTCCGCCGATTCGCCGTCGTGTCCACGCGGTGCGCAAGCTCGATGGCTCACCCCGCAAGCACGCCATCGTCTATCTGGAGGACGGGCGCCGCGTCGGCGCGGTACGCCCGGTCAGGCGAAGGCTCTGACGACTGGCGCTAGCCGACTGAGGTCGTCGGGTCCGGCCAGGTCGGGCAGGGACACGAAGACGGTGCTGACCCCGCGCTCGGCCAGCAGGCGGAAGCGGCCGATGTGGTCGGCGACGACGCCCGCGTGGTGCTGGCGCCCAAACGCTGCCGCGCTGATCCGCCCGCGCAGTCCTTCCACCAGCGCGGCAACGTGATCCCGGTCGCGGCCGATCACCGGGACATCAAGCACGGTGACCGCAACGTCGCCCGGATCACGTCCGGCCTGCTGGCAGTGCGCGAGCAAGACGGCCAGCCGGGCGTCGAGCTTCGCCGGATCCGACGGCAGATTGCATCCGTCGCCGAGCCTGGCGGCGATCTCGAGCGTCCGGTCGCCGCTCCCGCCGACGATGACCGGGATGGCGGACACTGGGCGCGGATAACAGGTCGTCTCGGGCAGATGCACGCGGGCGCCGCTGTACTCCTTGGTGCCCGCCTGCCACAGGGCGCGCATCGTCTCGATGGCCGTCTCCAGCATGTCGAGCCTGTCCGCGGCCGGCGGGAACGGGAGTCCGAAACCGGCGTGCTCGCGGTCCCACCAGCCGGCCCCGATCCCGCAGAATGCGCGCCCGCCGCTTAGCACGTCGAGGGTGGCCGCAGCCTTCGCGATCACCCCTGGCGCACGGAATGTGACCGGCGTGACCAGCGTTCCGAGCCGCAGATCGGTATCCAGGCCCGCCAGCAGGCCAAGAGTCACCCACGGCTCCGGGATCGGCTCCCAGGCCCGGCCGACCTGGGGGATCTGGATGAGGTGATCCATCAGTGCGAGGCCGGCGAAGCCTGCTTCGGCGGCGGCGCGTGCGACCGACGTGAGCCAGCCCGCCGGGTCGTCAGCCCAGCCGAACCTCGAGACCTGAAGCACGAAAGCGAGCTGGGCAGGACGCACGCGCTGCTCGCTCGCCGCCTGCCGACTGCCGGGCGAGTGCCCGGGCTCGACCGCGTGCTGCTCGTCGCGGCTGGTGGCCGGGCGCAGCACGAGGTCCCAGCCTTCGGCCGCTACTCTCGCGGCCACGTCGGGCAGGCGGCGCAGCTGCGTGTCGAGGACCGCAACTGGCACGGGGCGGTCGCGCGCTCGGTTGCGCTCGCGGCATGCTGCCGGTTCGGTCTCGAAGACCACGGCCACGGCGGGCAGACCAGATTGTCTCGCCAGCGCCAGGTAGCCGAGCCTGCGCTCGGCGTCGAGGCCAAGGGTGTCCACGACTGTGGTCAGCCGCCTGCGCGACCGGGTGGCGACGATCTGGTCCAGTAGTGAGAACGCGTCGACGGAGGCGTCCAGGTCATGCTCACCGCTACCGACCACGGCCCGGAGCTGGTCGGACGACACGATCTCCCGGGCCAAGTACCGGTCAGCCGCCCAGGTCGACTTGCCGGCGCCTGCGGGTCCGACGAGGACGACGAGAGCCGGATCAGGGACCGGGATGGCCGCCTGCGTGAGATCTGGATCCACGCCCCTCAGCGTGACAGAACTGCTGGTCGGCCGCCTAGCGACCACAGGTCGCTAGGGGTTACGGCGGTCGTTGGATACCGCACCCAGTAGGTCGGGCCACCGCGCCGCGGGCTGTAGGAAATGCCGGAGATTTCGCCATGCCTCCGCTGTGTCGGCCGTGTCGCCATGGCTGCCCCGGAAGAGGATCACGTACCCGGCTATCTCGGCGAGGTCGTACCACAGCCGGTACAGCGCCAGCGCATCGTCGTCGATGACCACGCCGGTCGCGGCCTCGTACGCCGCCGGTATCGACGGGTCCGCCTCGGTCAGCGCCCACAGGTCGCGCTCCGGCGGGGCCAGGAGCACTGTGTCCCAGTCGACGAGGACCAGGCCGCGCGGCGTGCGGAGCACATTCGCCGCGTGCGGCTCGCCGTGTGTGATGACCATCCGATCCGGCCTTGCGCTCACGCGGGCGGCCAGATCGGCATAACTGCCGAGGAGGGCGGTCAGGTCGGCCGCGTTGGTCGCCAGCAGGTCGCGAGCGGAAGTCCCATACGGGCCGGCTTGCCATGGCACGGCAATCTCACCCATCGCCTCTATCAGGTCGGCGGCCAGTGGTACGGCGAAGTCATCGGCTCGCGGCGGACTTGCGCGGGCCGCGTGCAAGGCAACCAGCAGATCCAGCACCTCGCGCCGGTCGTCGGGTCGGGCGAAAGCCCCGTCGTCGCCAAGGCGGTGCCCCGGGACGTAGGGATGGACCACCATGGAGTACCGGGCTCCGAGGCGCGCCAGCACCCTGCTGTTGACGTCCGGCAGCGGCGCGATCACGAAGTCCAGTCCGCTGTCTTGCCGAAGGGACAAGGCGGCGGCGAACGCGCGCTCCAGCCGGCCGAATGACGCATCCGTCGTGTCGTCCGCGCTATGCAGCTTGTCGACGAGGTCGTCAACCGTCACGAACACCAGGCCACCGCTGGCGTCGGCGGCAAGCCAGTGATGGCTGCCGAAGCCCACTGCCTGGTAGGTCAGGGTCGCGGCGCGAAATTCCCAGCGGTCGAGCAGAACGTCGCGCAGCGAGTCGTCCGGGAGGTCATCGGGCTTGGTGAACACCCGGACAAACTACTGCACGCCGGTCAGGTTGCGACGAGGTCGCAGACGAAGATGAGAGTCTCACCAGGCGCGATCGCGCGTCCGGCGCCGCGGTCGCCATAGGCAAGGTCGGGCGGAATGACCAGCTGGCGCCGCCCGCCGACCCGCATGCCCTGCACGCCCTGATCCCAGCCCGCGATCACCCGGCCGGTCCCGAGCCGGAACTCAAGCGGCTCGCCGCGGTTCCAGCTCGCGTCGAACTCCTCGCCCGTGGAATACGCGACGCCGACGTAGTGAACCTGGACGGTGTCACCCGGCCTGGCGACCGCGCCATCTCCTTCCCAGATGTCGGTGATCTCAAGGTCGGCCGGCGGCTCGCCGCCGGGAAAATCGATCTCAGGCTTCTCGATGCTCATGCACGCCTCTCTCGTCGGCATCCGTCGAAGCGGCGCGCTGGCACCGCCACCCTCGATCCCACATATCCCTGGCGGCCAAGATTATGCGCAAGAAGTCCCGACGTGTGCACCGTGCTACCGAAACTGGCCTGCTACCGGAACTGCGCTGTGCCCCGGTCGATGACGACAGTGCCGTCTTCCTTGGCGGTCTGGAACTGGGCGGTTCCGTCGTCGCCGGCCCAGATCGACACGACCAGTGACTCGCCTGGCAGTACGGGCCTGCTGAAGCGCCCGGACATCGAGCGGAATCGCGCCGGATCGGAGCCGCAGAGCTCGTGCAGCAGCACCCGGCCAGTGATCCCGTACGTGCACAGACCGTGCAAGATCGGACGGCTGAAGCCGCCCCTGGCGGCGAAGGCGGGATCGGCGTGCAGCGGGTTCCGATCTCCGGACAGCCGGTACAGCAGCGCCTGCTCAGGCCTGGTCTGCTGCGTCACTTTGTAGTCAGGCGCTCGTTCTGGCAGCTGCCACGACGGCGCGCTGCCACGATCCCCGCCGAAGCCGCCCTCGCCACGGATGAACGTGCTGCCGCGCGTCGTCACCATCGGCTCGCCGGTGACCGCGTCCACGGCCTGGTTCTGGGTCTCGACCAGCGCGCCGGAGCCCTTGTCGTAGATCCCAGTGACCATCGCCGACGTGCGCAGCGTGCCGTGGACCGGCAGCGGGCTGTGCAGCTCGATCGACTGCTCGGCGTGCACGAGCATCGCCCGGTCGAAGTCGCCTAGGTCGCCGGACGTCCTGGCCTGCGCCAGCAGCACGCCGAAAGTGGGCAGCACCTGCTGCGCCACGCCGGCGGTGTTCTCCGTCGTGAACTGGAGCTCCCGCAACGGATCGCCGAGGCCCGCGCCTACCCCGATCGCGTACAGGAGCGCGTCGGTAGACGTCCAGGAGCGCTCGTGCGGCTCCCCCGGCACGCCGACGAGACTGTGATTGAGCGGCATCATGGCCTCCACACGCAGCAGGCCGGCCAACCGCATTGACACAGTCGCTCCGGCTCGGTCCAATGGCTTAGTAGAACACGCTTCTAGTATTTCGCTCCACCACTAGTTCCCGCACCCCTGGTTCACGAAGCCAGCACACGCTCGGAGGTTCTGGATGGGATTGCTTGACGGCCGGGTGGCCATCGTCACAGGCGCGAGCCGCGGCATCGGTGCCGAGATCGCGAGGCGGTTCGGCGCCGAAGGCGCGGCGGTGGCCGTCGCGGCGCGGACGGCTGAGCCCGGCACATCGCAGTTCGCGGGCACCATCGGGGAGACGACCGACCAGATCCGAGCCGCAGGCGGCACCGCCATCGCCATCGCCGCTGACTTGTCCAGTGCCGAAGACCGGGAGCGGCTGGTGGCGGAAACTGTCCGTCAGCTGGGCGCGCCGGACATCCTGGTCAGCAATGCTGCCGTCACGTACTTCACCAAGGTCGAGGACTTCACTCCGAAGCGGTACGCGCTGATGTTCGCGGTCCAGGTCGAGGCGCCGTTCCATCTGGCCAAGCTCGTCCTGCCGGGCATGCGCGAGCACGAGGCAGGCTGGATCCTCAATATCTCCTCAGGCGCCGCCCGGCATCCGGCCATTCCACCTGGCCCGTTCGCCGCGCGCGGCGGGACGGTGTACGGGATGTGCAAGGCCGCCATCGAGCGGTTCTCTACCGGCCTCGCGGCCGAGCTGTACGCCGACAACATCGCTGTCAATGCGCTTTCACCAACCAAGGTCGTGCCGACGCCAGGCACTATCTACCACCACCTCACCAGCGAAGGTGCCGCAAACTCCGAGCCAACGTCGGTCATGGCCGAGGCTGCACTCATGTTGTGCCATCGTGATCCGCAGAGCTTGACCGGACGGATCACGTACTCACAGGAGCTGCTGGCTGAGCTCGGCGTCCCGGTCCCGCAGGCCTAACGACCATCGTGGGATCAAGCGGCTGGGTCCGGGTTGACTGCCACGTCCATACGGCGCTCTCGGGCGACGCGATCACCAGCATCGACCAGCTGGCCGAGCGCGTCGAACAAGAGCGCCTGGACGTGGTGTTCATCACCGACCACAACGTGACCGCGGCCGCTGTCGCCGCCGCCGAGCGCGGCATCGGCGCCCGTGTGCTGGTCGGCGAGGAAATCCGGACGCGCGAAGGCGACGTTATCGGGCTCTTCCTCAGCGAGCGGATCCCCTACGTCCTGCCGCTGGCCGAGGTGACCGCGCTTATCCGCGCCCAGGGCGGGCTCATCTACCTACCCCATCCGTTCGATCCCGGCCGCTCGAGTCTCGGCGCCGTCGCCTCCGAGCTGTGCGCGGACGGGCGCGCCGACGTCATCGAGATCTTCAACGCCAAGATCGAGGATCAGGAGCGAAACCGCCAGGCCGCGGACCTGGCAGCGCGCTTCGGCCTGCCGGGAGGCGCCGGGTCGGACGCGCATGACCCCGAGGGCATCGGCGCCGCCTACCTGGAGATGCCTGACTTCGACGGGCCGACTGAGTTCCTCGCGGCACTGCGCCAGGCGACGATCACGGGCGAGTACCGGCCGCACGCCATCCGGTACGCACGACGCCAACCCTGAGCCTTCGGCCCTGCGGGCGCAGTCGCGCGTCCCCAGGGTATGCGGCCCTTAGCCGGGTTGACGCCGGAGAAACAGCAAATAAACCGCGGCGAATACCACGACGATCGCGACGTTGCTTATCAGCCGCGCCAGTAGATGGTGTCTCAAGAACAGGACGTCCGCACCGACTATGACTGCGATCATCGCGAGCACATAAAGCACGACCGCTACCTGTCTTCCCACTGCTTCGTTCTACTCTGCGAGGCGCTGTCAAGCAAGCAGTGTGCGCTGACCGGCCTGTTTACTCGTCGTCAACCGCTAAGGTCAAGATCCTTTAGGCGTGTCGGAGCGACGCTCGCCCGCTGTTGGTTGGCTACTGTCTCTGCCGTGACCGACTCGACCTGGCTAGACACGCGGCGCGAAGACTCCGGCGAGCAACCGAGAGGCGCCCGCAGACGGCAGGGCTACCTGCCATCCGCCCAGGTCGTGCACGAGCTGGCCAGCCTCGGCCCGGACCTCGGCAAGCTTGCCGACGAACTCAGGCAGCGGCTTAGTGACCCAGCCGACTGACTCGCGCCCGCCTGCCGTCAAACTGTGACAAACTGTGTGACTGGCTGGGCCGTTGCATTGAAGAGCGCCCAGCCGCAATAGGACGAATCGGGCGGCGGGAGGCTGCATGCGGGCTGCGGAAGACGCAGACTTCAGCAATTTCGTCGCCGCCTCGTCCCGGCAACTGCTGCGCACCGCTTACCTCATCGCCGATGACCTCACTGTGGCCGAGGGCTTGCTGCAGGCCGTGCTGGACCGGGCGTACCGGCGCTGGCCGTCGATCCTGCGCAGAAACGTAACAGCGGCATATGTCCGCAGGTTGCTCGTGCGGGCCGCCGTCGAGGCCGGCCGCCAGCGCGAGCCTCATGGCGCACCGCTAGACGGGGATCAGCTGCCGGGAACGCCGGATCCTGGCATCGGCGGAGTGCATGGCCGAGCAGCGTTGCTGAGCTGCGTCCGTCGATTGCCCGCAGACCAGCGAGCCGTGCTGATACTGCGCTATTTCGACGACCTGACAGAAGCCGATACCGCTCGAGCGCTCGGCTGCTCGGTCCGCACCGTTCAGTCTCAGCACAATAAGGCGATGGCGCGGCTGAACGAGTTCGTGCCCGGCCTCGCCGCCAGCGCTGGCACGGACAGCCGGACGGGAGGGGGAGCATGAGCGCGAAGCTCGACGATGAGCTCCGGGCGGCGTTCGAGGTTGCCAGCGAATTCATTGAGCAGCCTGACGGGCTCGCGGACAAAGCGCGCCTTGCCAGAGGCACGTGGCAGCACACGCGGCGGAATAGGCGGCGGGACGCAATTGCGGCATGTGCGGTGGTGCTTGTGACCGCAGGCGCGGTTTATGCGCTTTCCGGGCACTATAGCTCCAAGCCGGTACCTGAGCCGCCGGGCCCGCGCGTGGTAGCACAGCTGCGGTATCCGGTGTCGGAAGCCGCCGTCAGCGGCGAGCGTATCTACCTGGCGTCGAGCCAGCGTTCCCTGGTGGCGGCCTATAACCGGGCTACTGGCAAGCTGGTCCGACGCTTCCGAGTTCACGGCAGCCCAACCTGGCTAGCTGCCGGCCCAGGCGGCCTCGTCTGGGTTGGCATCGTCGGTGACAGAAGCCCGAACGTGATTCTGCTGCTGAGCCCCGATCTCCGCCGACGCGCGACGGCCGGGTCGGCGGGACCCGGGCCGCTCGTGCCGACAAGCCGGCAAACGGCCCTAACAGCGGCTCCTTACGGCGTGCTGGAAGTGCACATGCCGGCGCCGGGGCAGCCGGGCGTGGCCTCTGTACGCCAGGAGCCGAACAGCCGCCTGGGAGCGGGGCTCACCACCGCGCCAGGCAACTGGGCGGGGCTGCTCGATGGCCGGGTAGCGGTGCAGGTCACTAATGGATACGGGTACGGCAGTCACCTGGTGATCGCTGGCGAGCCCGGCGTGACGTTCGGTGGCGACCCGGAGCAGCAGGTCGGGGCGGTCGCCATCAGCCGGCGACTCGCTGTGGGCCCAGACTTTCGCCATCAAGAATTCTCGGATGGCCTTGTGGGGGCCTCTGGTCCGGCTTGACGGCCAACTGCGGGCGACGACACCGGTGTCCATCCAGCGCAACCCGGTGCTGGCCAGGACCGAGAACGTCTGGTCCGCTGGCGGCGCGGTATGGGTATCTACCGGGGCGCCTGGTCACGCGCTCGTCTGTTTCGCTACCCGCTCTGGGGCGGGGCCAGTCATTACGGTGCGGGCGAGCGGAAGAGTTGCCGCCGTAGCGGCCACGTCCGGCACTGCCTACGTGACCACGCTCACCGGCGTTGCTCGCGGACGGTCGGTTGTCACTAGCTATCCGATACCGGCTGCCTGCCGGTAGCGCGGGCGCAGCGGCGCAGGATCACAGCCCGATTCGCGCCGCCAGGTGCTCGCGATGGTAGCTGGCGTCGCCGAGGAACAGCTCGCTCGCCTTGGCTCGCTTGAAGTACAGGTGCGCGTCGTGCTCCCAGGTGAAGCCGATGCCGCCGTGGATCTGGATGTTCTCGGCCGCGACGTGGAAGTAGACGTCCGAGGCGTAGGCCTTGACCAGGGACGCGACGACCGGCACCTCGGGTGAGCCCTCGGCGACGGCGGCGGCCGCGTACTGGACCGCCGAGCGCAGGGACTCGACCTCGAGCAGCAGGTCCGCGCAGCGGTGCTTGATCGCCTGGAAGCTGCCGATCGGACGGCCGAACTGGTGCCGCACCTTGGCGTACCCCACCGCCATGTCCAGGGCGCGCTGCGCCCCGCCCAGCTGCTCGGCCGCCTGGGCGATGGCCGCGATATCGAGAACGTGGCCGAGGACAGCGGCACCGTCACCGACCGCGCCGATCAGCGTCGCGGGGACGGCGCTGAAGTCAAGCCGGGCCAGCTTCCTCGTCTGGTCCAGCGTGGGCAGCGCGGTCCGGGTCAGTCCGCTCGCGTCTCCGGGTACGGCAAAGAGGCTCAGCCCGTCGCCCGTGCGGGCCACGACCAGGACAAGGTTTGCCGTGTGCCCGTCCAGGACGAAGCTCTTGCGGCCGTCGAGCCGCCAGCCGTCCGCGCCGGCGACGGCCGTCAACCGGATCGCCTCGGGCTCCCACGAGCCGTCCTCCTCGGTGAACGCCAGCGTCGCGATGACTTCACCAGAGGCGAGGCCAGGCAGGTAGGTCTTGCGGGCGTCCTCGTCCGGGCTGGCCAGCAGCGCCGTCGCGGCCAGGACAGCGCTCGCCAGGTACGGTCCGCCGTAGAGCGCGGCGCCAAGCTCCTCCAGCACGATGGCCTGCTCGGCGAAGCTAAAGCCGGCTCCGCCGTACTCTTCCGGGACCGCGATTCCCTGGAGCCCCAGCTGCTCGCCCGCCTGACGCCACACCCCCGCGTCAAGGCCATCGGTGGTCTCCATCAGCTCGCGGACGGCCGAGATCGGCGCGCGGTCGGCCAGGAACCGCCGGACCGAGGCGCGGAGCTCCTCCTGCTCAGCACTAACTCCGAGGATCATCTATCCGGCTCCGTTCACTTCATTGGTCTGATTAGCGTCGGTTACGACCAGCACGTCCAGCGCTTCGATCCGGTCACCGCTGACCCACAGCGGGTTCACCTCGAGGGCCTGGAGGCCGGGCACGGACGCGGCTAGCTCGCCGATTCCGGCGACGACCGCAGCGAGTGCGTCGAGGTCGGCGGCGGCACCACCGCGGGCGCCGAGCAGCAGCGGCAGCCCGCGCAGCTCGGCCAGCATCTGACGCACTTCGCCCGCGTCAGCGGGTAGCACTCGCAAGCTCGTATCGCGCAGCAGCTCGACCCAGATGCCGCCGAGGCCGACCGCGAGCACCGGCCCGAAGCCGGGATCCATTGTCACGCCTGCCAGGACCTCGACTCCGCCAGTGCGCATCGAGGTGACAAGAACTTCGTTCCCGCCGTTATGGGTTTTCGTGGCAGCGACCACCTGCTCGTAGCCGGCTCGAACGGCCTCGTCGCCGGACAGGTTCAGCAGCACGCCGCCAACATCGGACTTGTGGCTGACTGCGGCGGAGCTGATCTTGATCGCCACTGGGGTCCCCAGCTCCCGCGCCGCGGCCACTGCCTCGTCGGCCGACCGCGCGAGGTGACCGGGCACGACCGGCAGCCCGGCCGCGGCCAGCAGGTCGCGGGCCCGTGCCTCCGACCAGGGAGCCGGCGTCCCGGTGCGCGCTGCTGGGCGGGCAGGCAGCAGCCCGACCTGACCCCGGCGCTCCTGCCAGCGCAGCGCATGGTCGATCGCCTGCACGCTGAGCTCGATCCCGCCGAGCAGCTGGATGTCGTGCTTGCCGAGCAGATCCCTGGCATAGCCGGTCACGTCGACGCAGGTCGAGGCGATCGGGATCACCGGAATCGGCGCCGAGGCCATCCGCGCCGCGATCCAGTCCATGCGGGCCTCAAGCAAGCCCGCCGCCTCGTCCGGCGGCCGCGCGTCCGGCACCGCGATGCCGGTGAACAGCACGAAGTCAAGGCCGGGATCCTCGACCGCCACGTCTAGCGCCTCGTCGATGGCGGTTAGGGTCGTGGTCCGGGCGTTCGCGAGCACGTAACCGGTCACGTCCAGCGGATTCCGGGCGGTCGCGAACGACGGCAGCTGCGCCGCGATCGCGTTGGTCGTCGCCTCGGTAAAGGGCGGGATCTCGATGCCGTGAGCGCTGGCCCGGTCGGCGATGATGTCGCACGCGCCGCCGGACGCGGTCAGCACGCCCATCCGGCGCCCGGTTGGGTGCCGGTCGTAGCCGAGCAATGCCGCGGTCGTCAGCAGCTCCTCGACGCTGTTGACGCGGATGATGTTGAGCTGCCGCAGCGCGGCATCGACCACAGCATCGTCACCGGCGACGGCACCGGTGTGCGCGAGCGCCGCCTGCTGGCCAGCCTGGCTGGCACCTGCCTTCAGCGCGACGATCGGCTTGCCGGCCTGGTCGGCTCGCAGCGCCGCCGCGCTGAACGCGGCCGGATCGCCGACCTCCTCCAGGAACATGCAGATGACCTTGGTCTGCTCGTCGGCCACGAGGTAGTCGAGCATGTCCGCGGTCGTGATCATGGCCTCGTTGCCGAGGCTGGCGACCGTGCTTACGCCGATCGCGTGCGCCCTGGCAAAGGCGAGCAGGACGCTGGCCAGCGCTCCGCTCTGCAGCGCGATCCCGACCGGGCCGGGCGTGAGCGGTAGCGGCACGGTCAGGGCGTACGGGGCGGCCTTGGCGGCCGTGTTGAGGAAACCGAGGCAGTTGGGCCCGAGGATGACGATCCCCTGGCTGGCCGCCGCTGCGATCAGGCTGTCCTCCAGGACCACGCCGTCGGCACCGGCCTCGCGGTAACCGGAGGCTAGGACGACCGCGTTCCGGACTCCGGCGGCTGCCGCATCTTCGATCACGGTCGCGACTGCCTGCGTCGGCGCAAGGATGAACGCCAGATCGGCGGGTTCCGCCAGGTCGCGCAGTGTCCGGACAGCCGGCCGTCCGAAGATCTTGTCGTGCCTCGGGTGCACGGGCAGCAGCGGACCGGAGTAACCGACCGCGCTGCTCGCAGCGACGATGAACCTCGCCCAGCCCGAGGTCTCGGACGCGCCGACGAGCGCGATGCTCCGCGGCGCGAAGAAGTCACGCAGCCGTTCCGGAGTGATCAGCTGCCGGGCTGCGGCCCGGGCCCCGGCGATCGTGGCCGGAGTCGTGGCCGTGGCCGTGGCCGGAGTCGTGGTCGTAGACGTCACGCCTGCGGCCGCCGTCACGCCTTCACCCGCGGCTCCTTGGGCAAGCCCAAGGCACGCTCGGCGATGATGTTGCGCTGGATCTCGTTGGTGCCCGAGTAGATGGAGCCAGCCCGGCTGGCCAGGAAGACGTTTTGCCAGCCCGTGGTCGGATAGCCGTTGTTGCCGTCGCCCGCCGGCCTGATCAGGGCGTCGGTGCCGTCGATGTCCATCGCGATCTCGCCGAGCTTCTTGTGATACTCGCTCCAGAAGAGCTTGTTGATCGACGCCTCCGGGCCTGGCCGACGGCCCTGTGCAAGCTGGGCGAGGGCACGCAGCCCGGCGAAGCGCATGATCTCGACCTGGCTGTAGGCCCAGGCCAGCTTCTGCCGCATCTCCGGGTCAGTGTTGCTGCCGCGCTTACGCGCGGTCTCGACAAGCTCCCAGAACTCGCGCTCGTACGACAGGTGCATGATCGTGGCCGACCCGCCGCGCTCGTAGCCGAGCGTGGTCATCGCGACCCGCCAGCCGTTGTTCAGGCCGCCGATGACGTTGAACAACGGCGCCCGGACCCCGTCCAGGAAGTCCTCGCAGAACTCAGCGGCACCCGACATCTGCCGGACCGGCTGATAGGTGACAGCGGGGTCCGTGAAGTCGATGAGCACGAACGAGATGCCCGCGTGCTTCTCGGCCGCGGGGTCGGTGCGGCACAGGACGAACATCTTGTTCGCCCGCGCCGCGCCGGAGGTCCAGAGCTTCTGCCCGGTGATGACGATCTCGTCGCCGTCGATCTCGCCCTTGGTCTGCAGCCCGGCCAGGTCCGAGCCGGTGCCGGGCTCGGAGAAGCCCTGGCAGTACACGTCCTCGCCGGTGATGATCCGCGGCAGGAAGTGCGCCTGCTGCTCAGGCGTGCCGTGCACGATGATGGACGGGCCCACCAGGCTCTCGCCCATGCCGCGGACGACCCGCGGTACGCCCGCTCGGTACAGCTCCTCATTGAAGATCGCGACGCGGACTGCGTCCAGACCGCCGCCGCCGAACTCCTGCGGCCACTGCGGGCAGATGCGCCGGGACTCGGCGAGCTCGTGCTCCCACTGCGCGTACAGCGGGCTCTGCATCGCGCCAGCCCGCTGCTGACTGCCGTAGCCGCCGGTGGTGACCACGTTGTTCCAGTCGGTGAGCTCGGCCAGGCCGGACGGGGCGTGCTCGGCTATCCAGTCGCGCGTCTCAGCGCGGAATTGCGCGATCTCCGGACCTAGATCAAGTTCCACTCGAGCCTCCCTGGCTGGCGCCTTTCGCCACTGCCACCTGTATCAGTGGCACCTGAGTCGGTGCCACCTGCGTTAGTGCCGTCGGTGCATGCTTCACCGACGGCGCGACCGCGCAATCTTAGAATCACGTTCTAGACGCATGAAATCCTGGCGGCAGGACAGCTGTCAAGGGCACAGGCGCCCCGATCGCCGCGGCGGCCAGCGCGCCCGCACGCGTCAGGGCCGGGCCGGGCCAGCGGCCATCAGGCGCCGCACGTACTCGATGACGGCCTCGATGATGGCCACCGCCTGCGTGTGGGTCCTGGCGGCCGCGACTTCCCGTGCGCCCTCGCCGATCACGGACGTCAGTACCGCCGCGTACAGGCGGTCCAGCGAGGTGTCCGGCAGGCGCAGCAGGGCGTCGTTCTGCCGGATCCACTCGTGCCCGCGATGGCGCTTCATCAGCTCGAACCCCGGCGGACCGTCCCCGCTCGTGAACAGCATCGACAGGTCGCGCCGCTGCCAGCTGCCCTCGAGGTACGCTCGCGCTCCGGTCGCGAACAGGTCGGCCGGGTCGGTCACGCCCCGCTGCCTCGCCGCCGCGACCGCGGTGCTCGCAGCCTCTTCATAGGCTTGCTGGTGCTCGTGCCAGAGGGCGAGGAACAGCTCGCTCTTGCCGCCAAAGTGGTGGTAGAGGCTGCCCACGCTCGATCCCGCCCGCTCGACGACGTCGGCGATGCTCGCCTCCGCGAAACCCTGCTTAGCGAACACGTCGCGGGCGGCATCCAGCAGCGCACGCTGAGTCTGCGCGGTCCGTCCCCACTGCCACGACGCGCTACCCGGCTTTCGCGCCTGCGCTTCAGTCACTGCCGCGCTCACCACCTCATCAGCCATGCTGGCCACTCGAAGCATCGTGCCACGTCCGACCGCCAGTCCGGCAGAGCCGGTAGTCAGGCGGGCGGAGCTCGAAGCTGATCGGCACCAGCACGAGACATGTGACCTTAGTCTCAGTGATAATTCCAGAAGAGCGTTCTAGTATCGGGCATCTAGTGATCATGAAGGGTCGGGTGAGCTGAATGGGCAGCCTGGACGGACGAGTCGCGATCGTCACCGGGGCAGGCCGCGGCATCGGCAGGTCCACTGCACTGCTGCTGGCCCGGGAGGGCGCCAGCGTCGTGGTGAACGACCTCGGCGCGGCAGTAGACGGCTCGGGCAATGACACCGGGCCAGCACACGAGGTCGTTGCGGAGATCACCGCAGCAGGCGGCAAGGCGGTAGCCAACGGCGCCGACGTCTCTGATCACGCAGCCGCCGAGGGCCTGATCAAGAGCGCCATCGCCGAATTCGGGCGGCTAGACGTGCTCGTCAACGTCGCCGGGATCCTGCGCGACCGGATGATCTTCAACATGGCCGAGCAGGAGTGGGACGACGTCATCCGGGTGCACCTGAAGGGCACCTTCAACACGTCCAAGTTCGCCGCCGCGCACTGGCGCTCGCTGCGCGAGGAGACGGCGCAGAACCGCATCATCAACTTCACCTCGGTATCGGGCCTGCACGGCGCGCCCGGCCAGCCCAACTACGCCGCCGCCAAGATGGGCATCGTCGGCCTCACCTGGTCTTGCGCGAACTCCCTCGGCAAGTACGGCGTGACCTGCAACGCGGTCTCCCCCGCAGCGGCGACCCGGATGACCGACTCGATCCCGACCGATCGCCAGCGCACCGACCGGCCGTCCGATGACGACCTGCGGCGCTCGCCTGACAACGTGGCTACCGTCGTCGGGTATCTGGCCAGCGAGCGCTCCGGCTGGCTGACCGGCCGGATCGTGCACTCGTCTGGCTTCGAGGTGTCCCTGTACAACAACATGGCGCCAGTCGTCCGGCTGATCGGCCAGGAGCCGTGGGAGCTTGACGACCTGGCCGCGCAGGTCGAGCGCTCCTTCCGGCCGACCCCCGGCCGCCCGGCATGAGCAAGGCCATCCCCGAGCCGACGCCCGAGACGCAGCCGTTCTGGGACGGCTGCGCCCGCGGCGAGCTCATGCTCCAGCGCTGCCGTGCCTGCGGCCAGCCGTACTTCTATCCGCGGCCGATCTGCCCGGCCTGCGGCTCTACCGACGTCGAATGGTTCACCGCGAGCGGGCAGGCCACGCTGTACTCGTACGTCATCAACCACCGGCCCGCCCGCGGCTTCGAGCGACGGCCCGTACGCCATCGCGGTGGTCGAGCTCGCCGAGGGCCCGCGCATGATGACAAACATCGTCGGCATCCCGAACACGCCCGAAGAGCTGGTCCTCGACATGGCACTTCAGGTGACCTTCGAGCAGCGCGGTGACATCAGCCTCCCAGTCTTCGGGCCAGCAGGAGAAAATCAATGAGCCGGGAACGCGGTGTGATCATCGCCGGTGCAGCTGAGACGGACGCGCTCGGCAAGCTACCGGACCACTCCACCCTTCAGCTGCATATCGAGGGCGCGGTCAACGCCGTCGCCGACGCGGGCCTGACCATGCGCGACATCGACGGCATCGCCACCGTCAGCGCGCCCGGTCCGGTCCAGGTCGCGCACGCGCTCGGCATCACACCGCGCTGGATGGACGGCACCGCGGTGGGCGGCACCTCGTTCCTGCTGCATGTGAGGCACGCCGCGGCGGCGATCCGGGCCGGCTATGCAACCACGGTCCTGATCACGCACGGCGAATCAGGCCGCTCGAGGGTGGGAGCCGCCCCGTGGCCGCGCGGCGGGTCGTCCATGCCAGGCCAGTTCGAGGCGCCCTACGGCGTGACCGGGCCGACGTCGACGTTCACTATTCCGCTGCTCCGGTACATGAAAGAGTACGGGCTTACGCACGAGCAGCTGGCCTATGTCGCGGTCGCGCAGCGTAAGTGGGCTGCGCGCAACCCGCGCGCCATGTTCCGCGACCTCATCACGGTCGAGGACGTAATGGCGTCGCGGCTCGTCGCGTACCCGTTCCACCTGCTGGAGTGCTGCCTGGTCACCGACGGGGGTGGCGCGCTGATCGTCACCGCCGCCGACCGGGCGGCCGACTTCCCGAAGCCGCCCGTGCACGTTCTCGGCACCGGTGAGGCGATGGAGACGCCGATGATCTCGCAGATGGTGGATTTCACCGAGTCGCAGGCGTTCCGCCAGGCCGGCCAGCAGGCGTTCGCCGAGGCGGGCATCACGACCGCGGACGTGCGGCACCTGATGATCTACGACGCGTTCGCGCACGTGCCGATCTACGGCCTGGAGGCGCTCGGCTTCGTGCGCAAGGGCGAGGCCGGGGCGTTCATCGCGGAGGGCAACACCGAGCCAGGTGGCAAGCTCCCGCTGAACACCAACGGCGGCGGCCTGTCGTACACCCACACCGGGATGTACGGCATGTTCGCCATCCAGGAAGGCGTGCGCCAGGTGCGCGGCGAGGCACCGGCTCAGGTGCCGGACGCCGAGATCAGCGTGATCCTGGGCAACGGCGGCATGTTCGCCACGTCGGGCGTGCTAGTACTCGGGCGGCAAGCGGGCTGACGGCCTGATCCGTTCGCGGATCATGATCACGTAAAGAATGTTTCGCCCGCGATGCCTGGGCTCAAGGGATTGTCGCAACGCCTTACCTGAGCTGATCGGGAGGCGTGGTGCCTACTCCGCCGGTATCGCGAGAGCGAGTTCGGACGCTGCTGGATCATCTGGCGGCAGGGGTGAAGCCGTACAAGGCGGCGCGGGCGGCCGGCGTGTCGGTGACGTTCGCCTACGGGCTGCATCACAAGATGGGCGGGGTGTACCGGCCGCCCGGAGTGACTTACTGTGACCGTTACCTGGATCGCGAGGAGCGGTATGAGCTGGCCCGGCTGCGCGAGTCCGGGCTGTCGCTGCGGCAGGTCGCGGCGCGGCTGGGCCGCAGTCCCTCGACGATCAGCCGGGAGCTGGCCCGCAACGCGGCCCCGCGTGGCGGCGGCTACCAGCCCGAGCGGGCGCACCGGCTGGCCTGGGAGCGGCAGCGGCGGCCCAAGCCGTCGCGGCTGTCACAGCACCCGGTGTTACGCGCGCGGGTGCAGCAGCTGCTGGACAAGCGGTACTCGCCCGAGCAGATCAGCGGGCGGCTGAAAGTGCTGCACCCAGACGACCCGGCGATGCGGGTCAGCCACGAGACGATCTACCAGTCCATCTACGTCTACCCGCGCGGCGAGCTGCGCCGGGAACTGAAGGCGTGCCTGCGGACGGGCCGGGCCGTGCGCCGCCGCCGCGGCCGCCGCGAGAGGCGCGCGACGATCGTCGGCGCGGTGCCGATCGGGCAGCGGCCGCCCGAGGTGGAGGGCCGGCTGGTGCCAGGCCACCACGAGGGCGACCTGATCATGGGGTCGAAAGCCTCCAACTCGGCCGTCGGCACCATCGTCGAGCGCGTCACCGGCTACCTCACCCTGCTGCCGCTGCACGCCGGGCACGACGCCACCACCGTCGCCGACGCCATCATCGAGCACATGACCATGCTGCCGCCGTGGTTCACCCGGACCCTCACCTGGGACCGCGGCACCGAACTGGCCCGGCACAAGCACGTCACCGCCGCCACCGGCATCCAGGTCTACTTCGCCGACCCGCACGCGCCCTGGCAGCGCGGCAGCAACGAGAACGTTAACGGGCTGCTCCGCGAGTACCTCCCCAAGGGCACCGACCTGCGGCCCTACAGCCCCGGCCAGCTCCAGGCCATCGCCGCCGAGCTCAACGACCGCCCCCGCAAGCGCCTCGGCTTCCGTACCCCGGCCGAAGAATTCGCTAGGCTCCTCGCCGAAGACCAACGCGTTGCGACGACCCCCTGAATCGGCCATGCGTTTGTCTTCGTGATCACGACTTCTGCGTGGCTTCGGTGAACTCTGGCGCGGTCTGATCCGTGTAGCAGGCAGGCGGTTCTCGCCGCGTCCGGCGCGGCGGTGCTCCACCGTCGCTGTCGTGCCCTCGCAGGAGACCCATGAGCCTGATCGCGCTCGCCACCTGGATTGCGACCGCTGGCGCCGGCCTGTACCTGCTGTCCATCTGGCTGATCGAGTATGACAAGGACTATCAGGCGGTCGCCGCGACCCGGCTGCCGCCAGCTGTGCTCGCGGGTCACGTATTACTCGCCCTGGGTGGCCTGCTGGCCTGGATTGGCTACCTGATTCTCGACCAGGACCGACTGGCCTGGACGGCAGTCGGGGCCGTACTCCTCGCCGCGACGCTCGGGATCACCATGGCTGTCCGCTGGCTGGGTGTGTACCGGGCCGGCCGCGCGGCCCAGCGCAGGCACGCCGAGCTCGCAGAAGCGCGCTTCGCCATCGCAGCCGACCATGGCCAGGTCGCCACGCTGGAGCACCGAGCCGACGTCGGCCCGCCGGAGCGCAACTTTCCCCTGCCCGTGGTGGTCGCCCACGGCGCGTTCGCCGCCGTGACCATCACCCTGGTTCTGCTAACCGCGCTCGGCGTCGGCGGCGGCTAGGCCGGCCCGGCCAGCGTCCAGGCCGGCCAGCCGTCGGGCCGGACTCTCGTTACGCTGGCCGGGCCGCTCCGGCCAGGCTCAGCTCGCGGGCGAGCAGCTCGTCCGACGTCTCGCGCCGGACCCCGAGGCGAGCCATGCCATCGGCGCAGTAGATCACCGGCGGCCGCAGCGCACCGTTGTAGTTATTCACCATCGTGAAGCAGTACGCGCCAGTGACCGGTACGACGATGAGGTCCCCGAGCTGCGGGCTGCGCAGCATGACCTCGGGCGTGACAATATCGCCCGACTCGCAGTGCCGGCCGACCAGGTCCACCAGCACCTGCGGCTCGTCCCAGCGTCCGACCACGAGGGGCGTGAAGCGCTGGCCGTACAGCGGGTACTCCAGGTTGTCGCCCATGCCGCCGTCGACGGCTACGTGCATCAGGCCGGACTGCTTCATCGTCAGTACGCGGTACAGCGTGACGCCGACAGGCGCCACGAGCGAACGCCCCGGCTCGATGAACAGCTCGATGCCTGACGGGAGATGCCGGTGCACAGCATCGACCAGGACGCGCAGGTACTCATCGATGGTCGGCGCAACGTCGCCGGGCTCGTACCGGACCCCAAGGCCGCCGCCAAGGTCGTACACCTCGAACTCGCCGAGCGTCGCGAGGGCCGCCACCTCGGCCTCGAACTGCTGCAGGTTCACGATCTGCGAGCCGATGTGGGCGTGCAGGCCATGCATCCTGATCATCGGCGCGGCCTGCATCCGGGCCAGGGCCTCAGGGACCTGCTCGACCGGGACGCCGAACTTCGATGCCTTGCCGCCGGTGGCCAGCGCGGCGTGCGTGTGCGACTCGATGCCGGGACTGACCCGGAGCAGCACCGGGGTCGGCCGGCGGGCAAGCCGGTCGATCCGCTCGATGTCGTCCATGCCGTCCACGATGATGTAGCCGATCTCGGCGTCCAGGGCGGCCCGGATGTCCGCGTCGGACTTGGCGTTGCCGTGCATGACGATGCCCGCCGGGTCGGCCCCGGCCGCCAGCGCGATGTGCAGCTCGCCCGCGCCGACCACGTCTAGCCCGAGGCCCTCGCTCGCCAGCACGCTGATCATGGACGCCGACGGGAACGACTTGGTCGCGAAGCACACCTTGCTACGCGGATGCCGGGCTGCCAGCCCGCCGGTGAAGCCGCGAGCCCGGTCGCGCAGCGCCTGTTCGTCGATGATGAACGAAGGCGTGCCGAACTCGGCGGCCAGCTCGGTCAGCGAGCAGCCCCCGATCCTGAGGTCGGCGCCGTCGATGACGGCAGACGTCGGCAGCAGCGAGAGATCGGTCATAACCCGATGATTACCGGATCGGCTGGCCAGAACTCAAATCGGCCGCTTGCATACGCTGACGTACCGCCTCATAGGTGATGATTGCCGCCGAGGTCGAGACATTCAGCGAGTCAGCTCTGCCGAACATCGGGATCCGCACCCGGCGGTCCGCGCGCTCGAGCCACTCCGAGGACAGGCCCGTCTGCTCCGCGCCGACCGCGATGGCCGTCGGGCCGGTCAGGTCGACGTCGGTCACCAGCTGCTTCGCGTCCGGAGTTGCCGCGACGATCGCCAGGCCCGAGCTGGCGATCCAGTCCAGTACCTGTGCGCTCGTCCCCGCGGCCACCGGCACGGAAAAGACTGTGCCCTTGCTGGCCCGCACGACGTTCGGGTTGCCCCAGTCGGTCACCGGGTCGGCCGCGATCACGGCCGCGACGCCGGCGGCATCCGCGGTGCGCAGGATCGCGCCGAGATTGCCCGGCTTCTCCAGGCCCGCGCAGATCAGTACGAGCGGCTGTGGACCGACGTCGAGGTTGTCGAGCCTGCTGACAACTGACGGGACCACGGCGAGCCAGCCGTCGGGACCTTCGCGGTAGGAGATCTTCTCGAAGACGGGCCGGCTGACCTGCACGACCTCCGCGCCCATGACGGCGGCCCTGGCCGCCAGCGGCAGCGACTCCGGGTCGGCCAGCGCCGGGCAGTAGTACAGCGTCACCGGCGCGACTCCGGCCGACAGCGCCAGTTCGATCTCGGCAAGCCCCTCGACCAGCGTCACGCCAGCCTGCTCGCGCGTGCGTCGCCGGCGCAGCGCGACGAGCTGCTTGATCCGCGGATTGGCCGGGCTGGTGATCTCCAGGTCGGCCGGCCCGCGCCGGTCGGCTGGCATGGCAGCCATGCTAACCGCGAGCTCAGGCGTCGTAGTCCACGGTCAGCTTCTCGCTCACCGGCAATGACTGGCAGGTCAGCACGAATCCGTTATCGATCTCCGACTGCTCGAGGGCAAAGTTCCGGCGCATCCGCACCTCGCCGGCCACGACCTTGGCCCGGCAGGTGCCGCAGACGCCGCCCTTGCACGCGAACGGCAGGTCGGGCCTCACCAGCTGTGCCCCGTCGAGCACCGGTGTATCCGCCGCGATCGTGGTGGTCGTCTGCCGGCCGTCCAGTACGACAGTGACCTCGCATCCGCCGGTCAGCGGCTGCTCAGCGTGGTGCTCCGGCTCCGGCGCGACGTCCTCGACGTAGAACAGCTCGCGGTGCACGCGCTCCGCCGGGACGCCGAGCTCGGCCAGCACCGTCATGGCGTCGGTGACCATGCCGTAGGGCCCGCAGAGCCACCAGTGGTCGACCCCGGCCACGTCACACAGCGCGGGCACCAGCCGGCGCAGCCGGTCCGCGTCCAGCCGGCCACTGAACAACTCGACTTCCTGCGCCTCGCGAGAAAGGACGTGGGCGAGCTCGAACCGAACGGGGTAGCTGTCCTTCAGGTCGGCGACCTCGTCGGCGAACATCACCGACTCAGCGCGCCGGTTCCCGTACAGGAGCGTCGCCTCCGACGCCTGGTCCGCTAGGGCAGACGCCGCAATGGATAGCACTGGCGTAATGCCGGATCCGGCTGCGACCAGGACGTGCCGGCCCGGCACGCTGAGGTCGGGGGTGAAGCTGCCTGACGGCGGCTGGACCTCGATCCGGTCACCTGGCCGCACCTCGTGCACGAGCCAACCCGACAGCGCGCCGCCCGGCACCTCGCGCACGCCGATCCGCGGCGGCTGCCCGGCCGGAGAGCAGATCGAGTACGACCGGCGTTCGTCGGTTCCGCCGATCATCCGCCGCACCGTCAGCGACTGACCCGGCCGGAACCGGTATTCATCCGCCAGCTCCGGCGGCACGTCGAAGGTGACCGCGACAGCATCAGCGCACAGCCTGTCGATCTGGGTGACCGTCAGCTCGCGGAACTGCCGCCGCCCGGCCCTAGTGGCCTCGTCAGCGATCGCTGTCACGCTCAGATCTCCTTGACGTGCTCGAACGGCTCGGCGCAGGCGCGGCACCGGTACAGGTCCTTGCACGCGGTCGCGCCGAACGCGGCCGTGCGCTCCGTGTCGCCCGAGCCGCAGGCCGGGCAGGCGACAGGCGGGCCTGGTGCGAAAAGCGTCAAGGGCACCGGACCATGGGACGCTTCCGGCAGGGAACGGGGTGGTGCGATGCCAGCCTCGGCCAGCTTGCGGCGGCCTGCTGGGCTAATGAAATCGCTGGTCCATGCCGGCGTCAGCACGGTGCGCACGTCGACGTCCGCGAATCCGGCCGCGGCCAGCCTGCTGGCCAGATCGGCCCTGATCTCGGCGATCGCCGGGCACCCTGAGTACGTCGGCGTCAGCGAGACCACGACGCACCCGCCGCGCATCGTGACATCACGCAGGATGCCAAGGTCCGCGAGCGTCAGCATCGGCAGCTCGGGATCGGGCACCGACTGCGCGACCTGCCGCGCGGTGTCGAGCAGCGCCTGGTCGTGTGTCGTCACCACGTCGCTCCCGGCATCGCCCTGGCCACGCTCTGCAGCTCAGAAAGCAGTCCCCCCATGGCCTCGGTATGCACGCCGTCGCGCCCCGCCTGTCCGGACGCGCTCGCCGGCCCTGGCGACTCGGCCCAGTCCAGCTCGGCCTCGCCGAGCACCTGCTCGAGCACCCCATCGAACTCGGCCCGCAGGTCCGCCGGATCGACCGCGACTGCGACGGCCGCCAGCCGCTGCTCCGCTGCGGATGGTTCGAATAGCTCGGGCACCAGGGGCGCCGTAGCGGCCAGGGCGGCCTGCATTCGCTCGCGCGAGTAGTCGGTGCCGTCACCGAGCCTGATCACCCACTGGGCCGCGTAGTCGCGGTGATAGGTGAGCTCCTTGACCCCTTGTGCCGCGACCGCCGCCAGGACGGGGTCGGCCGACGAGCGCAGCCTGGTCAGCAGCGCCAGCCGCCAGGTACTGAAAACCAGGAGCCGCGCCATCAGGCCGGCGAAGTCCGCGTCGGTGACCTCGGCGAGGCGCACGTTGCGGAACTCGCGCTCGTCGCGGCCGAACGCGTAGTCATCCTCGGTCCGCCCCGATTCGTCCGCTGTACCTGCCCTGGCCAGCAGGAGCCGCGCCTGACCGAGCAGGTCAAGCGCGATGTTCGCCAGCGCGGTGTCTTCTTCCAGCTCCGGCGCCCGGGCCAGCCACTGCTGCAAGCGGTGGGACATGATCAGGGCATCGTCGCCGAGCATCAGGCAGTAGGCGGCCAGGTCCACGCCGTCGATCCCGGCTGGCACGGCGGTGTCGACCCCGGCGAGCGGGTCGGTGAAGCCGGTCCCGAACGCCCACCGGTGGCCGGTGTCGGTCTCCTCGCTGATCGCCTCGTAGGCGGTATCGAATCCCATGTCAGCCCGTTCAGATGTGCGGGACGGAGTCGGGGATTTCGTAGAACGTCGGGTGCCGGTACACCTTGTCGCCGCTCGGCGCGAAGAACGGGTCCTTCTCGTCCGGGCTGGAAGCCGTGATATCAGCCGCCTTGACCACCCAGATGCTGACGCCCTCGTTGCGCCGGGTGTACAGGTCGCGGGCGTGATGCAGCGCCATGGTGGCATCGGCGGCGTGCAGCGACCCGACGTGTACGTGGTTGAGCCCGCGCTTGCTGCGCAAGAACACCTCGAACAGCGGCCAGTTCGACCGCGGCCGCGCGGCGGCGGCGTTCTCGGCCCCGCTCTGGTCGGCCCTGCTCTGGTCGGCCCCGCTCTGGTCGGCCCCGCTCTGGTCGGCCCCGCTCTGGTCGGCCCCGCTCTGGTGGGCACTGCCCTGCTCGCCCCTGGCGTGCTCGGTCATGCCGCCACCTCCTGCTCTGCCGCGCGCGCGGCCCGCTTGGCGGCATGCGCGGCGGCTGCCTCCCGGACCCACGCGCCGCCCTCGTGCGCGGCGCGCCGGTTCGCGATCCGCTCGGCGTTGCACGGCCCGTGGCCGCCGATAACACGCTTGAACTCGGCCCAGTCGGGCTGGCCGAAGTCGTAGTGGCCACGCCCGTCGTTCCACCGCAACTGCGGATCGGGCAGGGTCACGCCCAGCGCCTCAGCCTGCGGCACCGTCATGTCGACGAAGCGCTGCCGCAAGTCATCGTTGGTGTGACGCTTGATGCGCCATCGCATCGACTGCTCGGTGTTGGGCGACTCGGCGTCCGGCGGGCCGAACATCATCAGCGACGGCCACCACCACCGGTCCGTGGCATCCTGCACCATCTCCTGCTGCGCGACCGTGCCGCGCATCATCGTCATGAGGAGCTCGTAGCCCTGGCGCTGATGGAACGACTCCTCCTTGCAGATCCGGATCATCGCGCGCGCGTACGGCCCGTAGGAGGACCGGCAGAGCGGCACCTGGTTGCAGATCGCCGCGCCGTCGACCAGCCAGCCGATGACGCCGACGTCGGCGAACGTCAGGGTCGGGTAGTTGAAGATCGATGAGTATTTCTGCTGGCCGGTGATCAGGCGGCTGGTCAGGTCGGCCCGGTCCGCGCCGAGCGTCTCGGCGGCCGAGTACAGGTACAGACCGTGTCCCGCTTCGTCCTGGACCTTCGCCAGCAAGATGGCCTTGCGCCGCAGCGACGGGGCCCTGGTCACCCAGTTGCCTTCCGGCTGCATCCCGATGATCTCCGAATGCGCATGCTGGGCGATCTGCCGGATCATCGTCTTGCGGTAGGCGTCCGGCATCCAGTCGCGCGGCTCGATCCGGCGGTCGCGCGCGATGGTGTCCTCGAAGTGGCGCTCCAGCCCAGCGATTTCTGGACTCGCCTCGGCTGGCCCGGGGTAGTCCGTAGCTCCGCTCATCCGGCGCTCCTTATTAACCGATCATTCGGTCAGTAATTATAGCCCGCGCCGCCGCCGGTGCCACACCCGGACATCTGAGGGGGCCTGACCGTTTCGTCACGCGCCTTGCGCCTCGCAGTCATCCAGCACGGCTTCCGCGATGGCCATGAACCGGTCTTCGTCGGCGCTCCCAGGGCTGTGCCGCCGCGACCATTCGACCTGTCGCAGACTGAGGTGGCACAGATAGACCGTGGTCCATGCGAGGCCACTGAGCTCCAGTGCGCGCTCCCACACCGCCCCGCGCGTGCGCTCGATGTCGTAGGTGTAGAACAGCAAGGTCGCGATGTCGAAGCCGCGGTCGCCCTGCCCGGCACCGTTGAACGGGATGTTCCAGTCGACGACGCCGCTGAGGCGCCCCCCGGCGTGCAGGATATTGGCAGGGTTCATGTCGAAGTGGACGACGTCCCGGTTCCGGGACTCGTCCTGCTGGTTGCGCCGGACCAGCGTCTGCACGCGGTGGAGCAGCACAGCGGTGCGGCAAGACTGCCGCATGGTGGCGTGCAGGCAGTAGCCGTCACCGCCGGTCTCGACCGTATCGATCAGCCATCCGGGCCATGGCGGCTGGGCCAGGTCGCCTGCGCCACCTTGCAGCTCGATGGCAGCAAAGAGGCTAGGAAGCACTGCTGCGAACAACTCGGGTGCCGGCGGCACGCCTTGGCCCCGGTGCAGCGTCTGACCTGGCAGGCGTCGCTGGACGGTGAAGATGGTGCCGCCGGACTCCCCCACGCCGACGTACTCGGGCGCAGGGTAGCCGCGTCGGCGCAGCTCACCGACAATCCGGACCAGCCGCCGCTGGTTCTCTCTAGCGCGCTCGGCGCTCGGCACCAGCTTGACGACGAGCTCCTCACCGCCGGCCGCGACGGCAAAGGTTGCACTGGACTCCCCGCGTAGCGTCTCATCGATGACCGAGACGCGGTCGACGCCAGCGAGACGCGCCACCGCATCCAGGAACTGCTCATCGGGCTGAGCTACCTCATGGTCTGCCATGGTGATCAATAACCCCCCGTGGTCACAAACCGCTGATATGACCACTGGTGTCCGAAGCCTGGATTAGGGCGCCCTGAAGAGCCGCTGCCAATCCGCTGAGGCACCGCCACTCGCGTGCCGAGCACTCCTGCGTCGGTGGCATCGTCAGATGTGCTCACGAACCACGGACTCGCCCTCGGGGGCGGCGGCATCGGGTCGCTCATCGTCCACCTCTTCATCTGGCATGAGATCTTTCGGCTGGTCTTCTTCCTCTGGCGGATTCACACCGTCGGACCGTTCCTCGTCGTGCTCCTGGGACTCGGGCTGATCGGCGTCATAGCGTGGCGTCGGGGTCGGGGTCCTAGCCGTTGGCGGCGCGGGCCTATCCGCTGGGGCAAGCGCCGCGGCAGCGGTTCGGCCGGCTACGGCACGGGCTCGACCGGCTACGGCACTGGCGGCGGCCCGCGCGACTGGTAGCGCACGGCCAGGCCGCGGACACGACCGCGGCTGCGGCTTGCGGCCTGGTCAGGCTGGCGGCCACTGCTTGGCGACCATGGTCAGGACGTCGTACTTGGCGACCGAGGCGCCGCGCTGATTGGTCACGTCCGTGTCCCAGCGCACCTCGCCATGCCCGGCGTCTTCGCGCGGCGTGATCTGCTTGCAGGTCAATGTCACCGTCAGCTCGTCGCCCGGGTACACCGGGGTCAGGAAGCGCAGATTCTCGATCCCGTAGTTGGCGAGTACCGGGCCTGGGTCAGGCTGGACGAAGAGCCCGGCCGCGAAGGACAGCACGAGGTAGCCGTGCGCGACCCGGCCGTCGAAGAACGGATTAGCCCGGGCTGCTTCCTCGTCCATGTGCGCGTAGAACGTGTCGCCAGTGAACTCCGCGAAATGCTCGACGTCCTCCAGTGTCACCCGGCGTGGTCCCGCGACCACCGTGTCGCCGGGCCGCAGGTCGGCGAGCGACTTGCGGAACGGGTGGCCGCCGCTGGTGTCGCGGGCCGCGCCCGGTACCCAGGTACTCGTGACGGCGGTCAGCACGCGCGGACTCGCCTGCACGGCCGTGCGCTGCATGTAGTGCAGGACGCCGCGGATGCCGCCCATTTCCTCGCCGCCGCCGGCGCGGCCGGGGCCGCCGTGCACCAGCGACGGTAGCGGCGAGCCGTGGCCGGTCGATTCGGCGGCGTCGTCGCGGTCGAGCACGAGCAGCCTGCCGTGCCACGGCGCCGTGCCGAGGACGACCTCGCGGGCGAACTCGGCGTCGCCGGTGACGACCGAGCCGACCAGGCTGCCGAGCCCCCGCGCGGCCAGGTCGATCACCTCGCCCGTGCTGGCATAGCCCATGATCGTCGCAACCGGGCCGAACGCCTCGATCTCGTGCGGCTCGGCGCGGCCGGAGTCGTCGCACCGCAGCAGGAGTGGCGAGATGAACGCCCCTCGTTCGGCGTCCGCCCCGACCACCTCGACGTGATCGGGATCACCGAAGACGAGCCGGGCCGCACCCAGCAGGCCCTTGACGCTGCGGCGGACTTCCTCGCGCTGCTCGAGGCTCGCCAGCGCGCCCATCTGCACCCCCGGCTCGGCGGGGCTGCCCACCACAACCGCGGCAAGGCGCTCGGCCACCGCGCCGCTGACCGCGTCGACCAGGGCCGTCGGCACGAACGCGCGCCGGATCGCCGTGCACTTCTGGCCGGCCTTGACCGTCATCTCCGTCACCAGCTGGGTGATGTACAGGTCGAACTCCGGGCTGCCGGGACTGGCGTCCGGGCCCAGGATCGAGCAGTTGAGCGAATCGGCTTCCGCGTTGAATCGCACCGACCGGCCGACGACGACCGGATGAGCCCGCAGCTGCCGCGCGGTCGCCGCCGACCCGGTGAACGACACCAGGTCCTGCTCGGTCAGGTGGTCGAGCAGGTCGCCAGCGCTGCCGCAGACCAGCTGCACCGAGCCCGCGGGCAGCAGGCCGGAGCCGGTCATCAGCTCGACCAGCCGCGCCGTCAGGTAGGCGGTCTGGCTGGCGGGCTTAATGAGGCTGGGCACGCCAGCCAGGAAGGCGGGCGCGAGCTTCTCCAGCGGACCCCAGACCGGGAAGTTGAACGCGTTGATCTGCACGGCGACGCCCCGCCGCGACGTCATGATGTGCTGCCCGGCGAACTGACCGGACTTCCCCAGCTGCTCCACTGCACCGTCGATGTAGATGATGTCGTTCGGCAGCTCACGCCGGGCCTTGCTGGCGTAGCCGAGCAGGACGCCGATGCCGCCGTCGATGTCGAACTTGGAGTCGGCCAGTGTCGCGCCGGTCCGCGCGGACAGCGCGTACAGCTCGTCCCGGTGCTCGCGCAGGTACGAGCCGAGCGCCTTGAGCAACCCGGCACGCTGGTGGAACGTCAGCTCTGCTGAGCGCAGGCCCGCCAGTGCGCCGCCCGTAGGCGAGCGCCCCGGCCAGGTCAACGCCGGCCGCGGAGACCCTGGCTACTTCCTCGCCGGTGACCGCGTCCAGCACCGGTCGCCCGTCGCCTTCAGGCGTGACCCAGTGTCCGCTTACGTAGCTCCGCAGCAGCGCCATTGCCAGCTCCTCGCCCGTTGTCCGGACCGGCCGCTCGATCGGGCCGCCCGCAATTTCTGACCGTTCGTTCGGTGACTTCCGAGTGTATGACCGGCTCAGCGGACGGGCAGAGCAATGGCCGGCACCGCAGCGCCGGCGGGGTCGGCGACGCGATTTACAGACCGGTCGTTCGGTGCGTTATGTTGTCGGGATGGCGCATGGCCAGGCGACTGAGGGCCAGTCAGCATCCCGCCGCGGACGGCCGGGCTACGACCTGGAGTCCCTGCTGGCCGTCGCGGTCGCGGTGTTCAACGAGCGCGGCTACGACGGCACCAGCATGGAGGACCTGTCGCGCAGGCTCGGCATCTCCAAGTCCTCGATCTACTACCACGTCGACAGCAAAGAGGACCTGCTGGCGCTCGCCCTCGACCGCGCGCTGGACGGCCTGTTTTCTGTCGCCGACGAGGTCAAGGCCAGCGGCGAGCCAGCCATCGTCAGGCTCGAGCGCCTCGTCCGCGGCAGCGTGCAGGTGCTCGCCGATCGGCTGCCTTACGTCACCCTGCTGCTGCGCGCGCGCGGCAACACCAGCACCGAGCGCGAGGCGCTAGTGCGCCGCCGCGAGTTCGACCAGATCGTCGCCGACCTGGTCGCGCGAGGCCGAGCAGGACGGCGACATCCGGCCCGACGTCGACCCGGCGATCACGGCTCGGCTGCTGTTCGGCATGGTCAACTCCCTCGTCGAGTGGTACCAGCCGGGCCGGCGCGCCACGTCGGCGGCCGAGCTGGCCGACGCCGTCTGCGCAGTCGCGTTCGACGGCCTCCGGATCCGCCGGACCGGGGCCATTCCGCAGGATGCGAGCTCGGAACGGCGATCGGGTGACTCTCGATAACGCAGATCCGCGGCCGCTCCTGCTCGTCGACGTCGACGGCGTGCTGAATCCCTGGCACGCGGTCGACGTGCCCGGACGGCTTCCGCGAGTACAGCTTCTTCCCCGGCGAGCGCGTGCTGCTGTCGGCAGGCCACGGCGAGCTGCTGCGATCACTGGCCAGCTCCTTCGAGCTGGTGTGGGCGACCGCCTGGGAGCATAAGGCCAACCGGCTGATCTGCCCGGTCATCGCCCTGCCCGAGCTGCCCGTCATCGAGTTCCCGCGGACCGGACCCGACTACCTGTTCCGCAAGCTGCCCGCCGTCATCGACTCCGTCGGTGACCGCCCCTGTGCGTGGATCGACGACGAGCACCAGTCCGATCACTACGCCTGGGCTCGCGAACGTGGCGTGCCGACGCTCCTCATCGACATCGACCCTGCGAAGGGCCTGACCCGCCGCGTCGCCGAGCAACTGGCCGACTGGGCCGCCGGCCTGGCCGACGGGAACTAGCCAGGCGCGGACTAGCCAGCGGAGCCGATAGCCCGGAGCCGAGCGAGCTCGTCGGCGGTCAGCGACGCCGCCACAGCCGGTGCCGCGACATTGGCGGCGACCTGCTCGGGCCTAGTCGCGCCAAATAGCAGCGTCGTCACCAGCGGATTCGACAGCACGAACGCCATCGCCAGCTGGGCCGGGTCCCGGCCAAGCTCAGCCGCGAGCGCGGCTAGCTCACGGCCCGCTGCAGCCCCGGCCGCGTACCGCGGCTGATCGAGCTGGCCGGCCGCCCGGCCAGCGCCAGGGTCACGCGCGTACTTGCCGGTCAGCACCCCGCCGGCCAGCGCATACGACGCTACGATCGCGATGTCGCGGGCACCCGTGACCGCCGCCATGGCCGGATCTTCCACGACATCGCGCGTGACCAGGCTGTAGGGCAGCTGGGTAGCGCACGGCCCCGGCACGCCCGCGCCGGCCGCGATTGAGCAGGCCTGCGCGAGCAAGGACGGCGGCCAGTTGAGCGTTCCCCAGGCGCGCGCGTGGCCCGCGGCGATCAGGCCCGTGATCATCGCGACCACGTCCTCGAGCGGGACGTCGGCCGGTGGCGTCTCGGAGTAGATCAGGTCGATGTGCTCCAGGCCCATCCGGCCGAGCGACTCGGCGAGCTCCTGCGCCGGAGTCTGCGCTGGCCAGAACTCCCACCAGAGCTTGTTCGACACGGCAACTTCATCGCGCTGCCAGCCGCTCGCCCGCAGCAGCTCACCGAAGACGACCTCGGAGTACCCCGACGGGATGGGCGCTTCGCCCGTCTCGTCGTTATACCGGGCGTCATCCAGGAACGTGACACCGGCCTCCCTAGCGGCCCGCATCACGGCAAGACCCCGTTCCCGGCTCATGCGCTCGTAGGTCCGCCACGAGCCGAGCGCCAGCCTGCTGACCGATATCCCGCTCGCGCCGAGCGGGACGACCGGGAGATCACCCGGCGAGTGCTGCGAGCCGATGGTCATCGCCCCATAATCGCGCACTCCCCGCTGCTCTGCCAGTTGCGGCTCGCCGACAGCATCTGAGGCCAGCCGTCAACGCCGCCAGCGCAGGCCGGCGCGCAGCAGCCGGACTATACGACGAGCACGCTGATCATCTGGGTCTAGCGGGCCAGGCTGGGCACCGCGGGCAGCCCGGCAAGCGGAGGTGGCTACGGTGGGCGGCGGAAGAACATCCAAGGAGGCATCCGGTGATACTCGACCGGCTGGCCGTTCCGATCGTGCTCGCGCCGCTGGCCGGCGGCCCGACGACGCCCGAGCTCGCCGCAGCCGTCAGCAACGCCGGCGGCCTCGGATTCCTCGCGGCCGGCTACCTGAGCACGGCGGCGCTCGGCGACCAGATCGACCGCGCCAAGGCCCTGACCAGCGCCCCGCTCGGCGTCAACCTGTTCGTCCCCGGCAGCTCCGCGCCAGCGGGCGCCGTGGCTGACTACGCGGTCTCGCTCGCCGCGGCCGCTAGCCAGGCAGGCGTCGAGCTTGGCGAGCCCAGGTTCGACGACGACGACTGGCCGGGCAAGCTGGCTCAGCTGACGGCCGATCCGCTCCCGGTCATCTCGTTCACCTTCGGCTGCCCGGACCCGGCGGTCATCAAGGCGGTGCAGGCCGCGGGCAGCGAGGCGTGGGTCACGGTGACGACGCCCGCCGATGCACGCCAGGCGGCAGCGGCCGGGGCCGACGTCCTGGTCGTCCAGGGCAGCGAGGCCGGCGGCCACCGGAGCAGCTTCACCGATGACCCGGCTGATGACGTATCCGAGGAGCTCGGGCTGCTGTCGCTGATCCAGCTCGTGCGCAGCCAGACCAGCCTGCCGCTCGTCGCCGCCGGCGGGATCAGCACTGGCGCGGGCGTCGCCGCCGTGCTGGCGGCGGGCGCAAGCGCCGCGCAGCTCGGCACCGCGTTCCTGCGCTGCCCGGAAGCGGGCACGGCGCCGGTGCAGCGAGCGGCCGTTGCGACAGACACGCCGACCGCGATGACCCGCGCGTTCACCGGCCGGCTCGCTCGCGGCATCCGGAACCGGTTCATGGCCGAGCACCAGCACGACGCGCCGGCCGCGTATCCGGAGGTCCACTACCTGACCGGGCCGCTGCGCGCCGCCGGCCGGGCGGCCGGGCAACCCCGATCTGGTGAACCTGTGGGCGGGCCAGACCCACCAGCTGGCCCGCGAACTGCCAGCCGGTCAGCTTGTCGCCACCCTCGCCGCCGAGGCGCGCGCCGCGCTGGCGGCGGCGTCGGCCAGGATCTCCCGGCCTGACGCGGGCTGAGGGAGGTTGCGGCTGTGGCATGATGCGCTTCACTAAAGTCCTTTTGAGAGGAACGTGGTCGTGTCAGCCAGCAGTAGCGACGCAAGTGCGCAGTCGGCCAGCGACCTGTTCTCGGTCGCTGGCAAGGTCGCGGTGGTCACCGGCGGATCGCGCGGCATCGGCGCGATGATCGCCGGCGGCCTGGTCCGCGCGGGCTGCCGGGTTTACATCACCGCCCGCAAGGCCGAGGCCTGCGACGCGACGGCGGCCGAGCTGTCGGCGTTCGGCGAGTGCATCTCGGTGCCGCTGGACCTGGCAGCGGCGGGCGGCGTCGACGCGTTCGTGCACGCCATCAGCGAGCGCGAGGACCGGCTGCACATCCTGGTCAACAACGCCGGGGCCTCCTGGGGCGCGCCGCTCGAGGAGTACCCGCTCGACGCGTTCGACAAGCTGTGGAACGTCAACATCAAGGCGCTGTTCGCCCTGACCGTGCGCAGCCTGCCGCTGCTGCGCGCCGCCGCCAGCGACGCCGACCCCGCGCGAGTGATCAACATCGGCTCTGTCGACGGCCTCGGCGTGCCGGCCATGGAGAGCTACGCCTACAGCACCACCAAGGCGGGCGTGCACATGCTGACCCGGCACCTGGCCAGCACGCTGGCGGCCGAGTCGATCACCGTCAACGCCATCGCGCCCGGCCCGTTCGACAGCAAGATGATGGCGTTCGCGCTCGACGATCCGCAGGCGCGGGCGGCCATCGCGGCCAGCGTCCCGCTGGGCCGGATCGGCGAGCCCGACGACATGGCGGGCGCGGCCATCTTCCTGGCCTCACGGGCTGGCCGGTACCTGACCGGCGCCGTCATCCCGGTCGACGGCGGCATCTCGACGATCCGCCGCTAGGACGAGCTGGTCTTCGTCGCCTGCGACCACACCGCCTGCCAGCGCCCGTCGATCAGCTCATAGCTATCGAGGTGCCAGCAGACGAAATCCGCCGTGTGATCGCCCTCCTCGAGGGAGATTCGGGCCTGGTACCGCAGCAGCGCCCAGCCGCCCCCACCGCGCACCTCGATCCCAGAGACAGGCTCGAACACGCGATACACCAGCCGCCCCGAGGCGATCATGCCGAGATACAGCTCCTTCGACAGCAGCGTCCCGGTCGGCGTGATCAGCTCATACTCGTCAGCGTGCAAGCGCCGGGCCAGCTCAAGATCAGGCTCAACCAGCGCCCAGAGCCGCGAAGCCTCGATCTGCCGGATCTCAGCCGGGTCAAAGGTCATTTCACTCCTCCTGGGCCGGCGCGGCCAACTTAAGAGGACGCTAGCGCAACACCGATCCGACGCAACTGAGCAGTAGCCCCACCGAGAGCGAACTCGTTGTGCTTGGCCGCGACGAAGTACCGGTGCACGTCGCCGTCCATGTCGATGCCGACGCCGCCATGCACGTGTACCGCGGTGTGCGCGACCCGGTGCCCGGCCTCGGCGGCCCAGAACTTTGCCGTCGCGATCTCGGTGTCGCTCGGCAGGCCCTCAGCAAGCCGCCAGGCGGCCTGCCAGAGGGTCAGCCGGATCCCCTCGATGTCGATATAGGCGTCAGCGAGCCGCTGCGAGACCGCCTGGAAGCTGCCGATCGGCTTGCCGAACTGCTCACGGCTGCGAGCGTAGGCGGCGGTCAGCTCCAGCGCCCGCTCGGTCACCCCGAGCTGGAGCGCGCACAGCCCGACGGTCGCTCGCGCCGGCCAGCCAGTCGATGATCTCGGCGCCCGCGGCGATGCCGCCGAGCACGCGGTCGTCGGGCACCGCGGCACTGCTCAGCTCGATCAGCGCCGTGCCGTCGCCGCCCGTGACATGCTGCGGCTGGATTGTCACGCCAGGGTCGTCCGGCGTCACCAGGAAGACCGCCGTGCCGTGCGGCGTGCTCGCCGGGACGAGCAGCAGGTCGGCGATCGTGCCGGCGAGCACGGTGGTCTTGGTCCCGGAGAGCCGCCAGCCGCCGTCGGACTGGCTCGCGGTCGTGGCCGGGAGCCGGACGTCCTCGCCCTCGCCCTCCGCCAGGGCGGCGGCCAGGATGACCTCGCCGCGCGCCGCCGGTGCCGCCCAGCGCTGCTGCTGATCGCGGCTGCCGAACGTGGCGATTGCGGATGCGCCCGTCACGATCGAGGCGAGGTACGGCACCGGCGCCACCGTCCGGCCGACCTCGACGAGCACGCTGCACTGCTCGAGCAGGCCGAGCCCGGCCCCGCCGACCGACTCCGGGCAGGCCCGCGGACAGCACGCCGGCCGCCGCCAGGTCAGACCATAGCGCCGCGTCGAACCGGGTCTGGCCGGCCTCGATCTCCCGCAGCCGCTCCTGCGTGACGCGGTCGGTCAGGATCTGGCGGCTCAGCGCACCGAGGTCGTCCTGAGCTGTTGTCAGCGTGAAGTCCATCGTTCCCTTTGTGGTTGTGGTCTTGATCTTCGTGGCGCGCTTACCGGCGGCCGAGCGGCAGGCCAAGCGCCGCGGCGCCGATGATGTCTCGCTGGACCTCGTTGGTCCCGCCGCCGAAGGTGAGGATGAGGGCGGACCTGTGCATCCGCTCGATCCGGCCGGCCAGGAGCGCGCCCGGTGACCCGGTCCGGACCTCGGCGTTCGCGCCGAGCACCTCCATGAGCAGCCGGCAGGCCTCGATGGTGAGCTCAGTGCCGTACACCTTGGTCGCGGAGGCGACGGCCGGGCCGGGCGACCCGGCTGTCGACGCGATGCGCCAGTTGACCAGCTTGAGGAACTCGGCCTTGGCGTGCACGCGAGCGAGGTTGAGCTGCACCCATTCCGGAGTCGATGACCCGGCGGCCGTCGGCGAGCTTGGTCGACCGGGCCCAGTCGGTGACGTCGGCGAGCGCGGACATGACCGGGGACGCCGAGGTCAGCGCCACCCGCTCGTGGTTGAGCTGGTTGGTGATCAGCGGCCAGCCCTTGTGCTCCTCGCCGACCAGGTTACCGGCCGGGACCCGCACGTCGGAGTAGTAGGTGGCGCTCGTGGTCACCCCGGCGACTGTCCGCACCGGTGTCCAGGAGAAGCCGTCGGCGTCGGTCGGGACAATAATGATCGACAGCCCCTTGTGCCGGGGCGCGTCCGGATCGGTCCGGCAGGCCAGCCAGACGTAGTCCGCGTACTGGATCAGGCTGGTCCACATCTTCTGGCCGTTGATCACGTAGCTGTCGCCGTCACGGACCGCGCGGGTACGCAGCGAGGCGAGGTCCGTGCCCGCGCCGGGCTCGGAGTAGCCGATGGAGAAGTGCAGCTCCCCCGCCGCGATCCGGGGCAGGAACCGCGTCCTTCTGCGCGGGCGTGCCGAAGCGCATGATCGTCGGGCCGACAGTGTTGATCGTGAGGAACGGCACCGGCACGCCGGCGATCGCCGCCTCGTCAGTGAAGATCAGCTGATCGAGCACCGAGCGGCCCTGTCCGCCATACTCGGCCGGCCAGCCGAGCGCCAGCCAGCCATCGCGGCCAAGCTGGCGCACGACCTCCTTGTACGTGACGCCGTCGCCGTATTCGCCATCGGCGTGGGCCAGCCCCGCCCGCCGCTCCGGCGTCATCAGCACGGCGAAGTACTCCCGCAGCTGCTGGCGCAGTTCCTCCTGCTCAGGCGTGTAGCTGATGTGCATCCGGGCCCCTACCGCTCGACTAGAACGTGTTCTATTCATCGTAGCGGAGCAGCGTCCGTCAGCCCAGACGGCTAGCGGCCCGGCTCAGGCGTCTAGCGCCGCCAGCGCTTGTACGCGGGCATGCCCGGGCCGTTGCCGGTCAGGTGGAATGCCAGCAGCGCCAGGCCGACAAAGGTCAGACTCAGCGGCGCGAACACTGCGTCCGTCGCGACGCCGGCTGCGTTGATGATGAAGGCGATCGCGAACAAGACCGCTGCGATGAGGGCGAGAATGGCGGGCTCCTTGACTTCGGGGTGAACCGGGCCAGGCGGGCCCTGGCTGCGCGAACTACCCGGCATCCGGGCATTCACTCGGGAAGCTGGCACCTCGAGTGCCTTTGACCTGATTAACCGTCGCGCGGCAGCGCCATCTCGGTCAGGCTGGCGATCCGGCCTGGAGCAGCGGGCGCAGTCGGGCGTGAGCCCAGGCGGCTAGAGTGGTCGGCGTCGTCGTGACGATGCTGCGTTGATCTTCGGGGACGAAGTCTGGGCGCATCACGGCCGACATGCCGACCATGCCCTCGATCTGCTTGTCGCCGAAGCCGCCCGCACGCAAAGAGGCGCGCAAGGCGTCCAGGGAGATCGTCTCGGCGCGGATCGGCCGACCGAGCGCCTCGGTGAGGATCCGGGCCACCTGGATGAGGGTGAGATCTTCGGGGCCGTGGACGGCCTGGACGTGACGGCCGGACCAGCCGCCGTAAAGCAACCGGGCGGCGGCAACGTCGCCGATGTCACGGGGGTCCACCCACGGCTGCGAGTAGTCAATGGCAGCCGGTATGCGGATGAGGCCGTGACGCAGGGAGTCGAGATCGAGGTTGGTGTAGAAGTAACCGCAGCGCAGGTGAAGGACCGAGGCTCCGGTTGCATCGAGGGCTTCCTCGGTGCTGGCCAGGCCGGCGATCTCCCCCACCCCGGTGCGCTTCTCCGCGCCGATGCTGCTGATGAATACGGTGCGGGCAATGCCGTTCTCGGTCACGGCGCGGGCAGCGGTGGCGCCGAGCTGGGAGTACCAGGCGACCGGGTCGGCGTCGGGGTCTGCGTTGAACGGCGCGAGCCAGAACAGCGCGTCGGCGCCGCGAGTGGCCTGCACAACGGCGTCGGAGTCGGCCAGGTCCGTCCGGACGATGTCCGCCCGTTCGAGCACAGCTGGATCCAGCCGCGCGGGATCGCGAGCCAAGAGCGTGGGCCGGACCCCCGCCTGCAGAAGCAGCTGGACTACCCGTGACCCGATGTTGCCAGTCGGGGTGGTGACGACAATCCTCATGAGTCCGCTCCTCAGCAGGCCTGCGATCAGCGGGCAGCCGAGCGGGCGAACTCCAGCGCCTCGGTCGCCAGCGATAGCCAGTCAAGGCCCGAATCGGCGGCCACGCTGAACCATTCCCGCATCGGGGTGCCCTTGTTGGCGTCGAAGGCGACGCCTCCGCCGGCCGCGATCAGGACCGTCACCCGGTCAGCGGGCAGCTTGAGCACGAGACTGCCGCGCACCAGCATCGCGAAGATCTTGCCGCGGTACTTCACCGAGCCGCGGCCGAATCCGCTCCCGCCGAGCGGCGGCGTCACGCCGTCGATCCCCATCAGGTCGTCGACCAGGTCGAGGTAGCGCGCCAGGATCGCGTCGTGCGCAGGGTCTGTTGCCACGACGATGAGGCTAGCCCGCGATGCCGACAAAACCCGTCGCGGGCCTGGCCCGGTCTATCTGATGGAGGATCGCGACGACGCGATGTCGTTGAGGGCGTCACCAATCTGCCGGAATGCCAGGATGGTGACGACGAGGATGATCAGCGCCGGGTACACCTCCCACGGATAGCTGTCGAACAGATCGTTGACGCCGGTCGTCAGCATGGTGCCCCAGTCCGCGAACGGAGGCGGCGGGCCAAGGCCGAGGAAGCTCAGCGCGGACAGCGCGTAGATCGAATCAGCGACCGCGAAGGTGGTGGTGACGATGAAGATATTGAAGGTGTTCGGCAGCATGTGGCGGACCAGGATGCGCATACGCGTCGAGCCCATCGCCGTCGAGGCCTGCACGAACTCCCTGGTCCGCAGGGACAGCACCTGCGCCCGGACCAGCCTGCAGACGTAGGGCCAGGACAGCACGGTCAGGATCACGATGATGGCGGTCAGGTTCAGCGTGAACATGCTGGAGACGATCAGCAGCAGGATGAAGGTCGGCACAGCGAGGAGGGTGTCGACGATGCGCATCAAGAAGGCGTCGACGATGCCGCCGATCATGCCTGAGATGGCACCGTAGAGGGCGCCGATAACGGTGCTGGCGATGGCGACCGAGAATCCGAGTTCTAGCGAGGACTGGCCGCCCGCCATCAGCCTGCCGAGGATGTCAATCCCGTATTCGTCGGTACCGAGTGGATTGCCGGGCCCCGGCGGCAAGTTCGCAAGACCCAGGTTGACGGTGGTCTGGTTCGTCCGGTAGATCAGCGGCCCGACGAAGCAGAACAGGACGAGCAGCAGCACCACGCCGCAGCCGCCCATCGCGCGCTTGTTGTGCAGGAAATCGTGCAGCGCCAGGTTTCTGGCCCCAATGGGGGTCGTCAACTCTCCGCCGGCCGGCCGGCCCAGGCGGCGCCTCGATCGCCGCTCCAGCGACCGCCGCGTCGTCAGGCGACTGCATGCCGGATCCTGGGATCGAGGATGCCGTAGGCGACGTCCGCGACGAGATTCCCGAGCACCGTCGCGATGCCGATGATCAGCGTCGCGCCGAGCAAGACCGGGAAGTCGTGGCTGAGGGCCGACTGCCAGAACAGCAGCCCCATGCCAGGGAAATTGAAGATCGCCTCCGCGATCACCGCCCCCGCCACGATGTCGGGCAGCGCCAGGCCGAGGATCGTCACGATGGGGAGCAGCGCGTTGCGCAGCAGATGCCGGGTGAGGATGAGCCGCTCCCGCACACCCTTCGCGCGGGCGGTCCGGATGTAGTCCTGCGCCAGTTCCTCGATTGCCGAGGACCTCATGTACTGGCTGAAGCCGGCCACGCTGTTGATGGCGAGCACGACGACGGGCAGCACCATCGCATTCAGGTCACCGAAGAGACCGCCTATCGACGTGATCCCGCCCGGAAAGTTGGGCTGGAGGATGTGGAAATGCACGCTGAAGATAGCGATCAGCAGCAGCGCTTCCATGAAGTCCGGCGCCGAGTACAACGTGAACCAGGTCCCGGCCACGACGTCGTCCCTGACTGTGCCGTGATGCAGAGCCTGATAGAGCCCCATCGGCACGCCGATGATCAGTGCCAGCAGCGTGGACGCGCCGAGGAGAACCGCGTCACGGGGCAGCCGCTGGGCGATCAGCGTAGACACTGGCTGCCCGGCCGTGTACGAGACGCCGAAGTTGCCATGCAGCACGCGGTCGCAGTACAGCCAGAATTGCACGGGCAGCGGCCGGTTCAGCCCGTAGGTGTTGTCGAACAGTGCGATTCTCGCTGGCGTCGCCTTGAGCCCGAGCACGGCTTTCGCCGTGCTCCCCGGCTCCAGGTGCACCAGTATGAACGTGAGGATCATGACGCCGATCACGACCGCAATCGACTGGCCGATCCGCCGGACGAGGTACCAGGTCATGAACCGGACTTCGTGTAATACCAGACCTCAGGGTTGAGCAGGCCGGAGAACGGGTTCAGCGGCGTGACGCCGGCCAGATTCTTCTTGTAGACGAAGACGTAAGAGGCGTTCGGCAGCCACAGCAGCGGCAGCTGCTTGGCCGCGTAATCCTCGTAGGCAAAGAACGCGGCCGAGCTCGAGCCGTACTCGGTGGCGTCGATGAGACGGTCCATCTCCGGGCTCGAGTAGCCGCCATAGTTACCGTTGGCGTCGGTGTTGAACGAGCCCGCCCCAGACGGGTCCATGAGGTAGGTGTTGTAGCCGTACTGCTCGAGCTGCCAGTCATCGCAGGTCGCCGCCGGATGGGACTGGGCGTTGCAGGTCCCCGTCGTCGACACGAGGGTGTCGAAGGGCTCGGACTTGAGGGTGATGTGGACGCCCCCGAGCGCCTCGGTGGACTGGAACGCCGCGTTCTGCTGGTCAAACGATGCGGTCCCGGAGCCGAACAGCAGCTGGAACGTCAGCGGGCGCCCTGCCTCGATGCCGGCGCCGCAGTCCGAGGCGCCCGTGCCGGGCCGCACGCAGGTGTCGGTGCCGCCCGGCACGACCTTCCAGCCGTGCGCTTTCAGCAGCGCGATCGCCTTCGGCGGCGAGTACGGGTACGGGCCGCCGGCCTTCTCCAGTGGCGAGTCAAACTGCTTGCCGTACAGCACCGGCACGGGCCCGTTGCCGGGATCCGCGTAGCCCGCGAAGACCTTGCTGACGATCTGCGGGCGGTTGATCAGGTACTCCATCGCCTGCCTGATGTACAGCAGCCGCAGCAGCGGGCCCGCGGTCGGGTTGTAGAGGTTCGGCAGGATCTCCGCGACACCAGGTTCCGGCACCTGCGCCACCGAGTAGCCCTCGGCCTCGAGAGCCGGAATCTGCCGGACGTCGTTGAGCGGGACGTCTCCTATGTCGAGTGTGGTATTGGAGCGGAGCGTGTCCATCTCGGCGGTGTCGGTCGTGAACGGCGTCCAGATCACTTTCGACAGGATCGGCTTGTCCGGCCCGGAGAAGTTCGTGTTCGGGACCCAGCTGTAGTAACCGGAGCTCTGGAATTGCGACAGCTTCCAGGGCCCGTCGACCACCTGCCAGAGCGGGTTGGTGGCGAAGGTGGCCATGTCGCCGCCTTGCGCTTGCAGGAAGTTCCAGACGGCCTTAGCCCCGGACGCCGTCTGGTCGTAGTCGCCGACCGCGCCAGTCATCGAGGTCTTGTCCCAGGCGTGCTGCGGCATCAGCGGGATCGTGGCCAGCACGTTGTCTTCGTAAAACTGCGGGTTGTACGACCGGGTGAGGTTAATGACGACCGTGCTGGCGTTCGGCGTCGCGACGCTGGCGACGTCGACCGGGAACAGGCCATCCACGTAGTCGAACCAGTCGTTGTAGTTGGTCTTGAGCAGGTTGTAGACGAACGTGAAGTCGCGGCTGGTGATCGGCGTGCCGTCGGACCACTTCCACGGCTTGAGCACCATCGTGATGACCTTGTCCCCGTCGGACCACTTCAGCGAGCTGAACAGGCTCTCCTGCGGGTTCGGGACCGAGTTCGCGCCGTCACCCGAGTAGACCAGCGGCGGCCACAGCCCGAGGGTGAGGTCTACGTTGTAGCCGTTGGAGTTCGTCGCCGGCACTAGCGGGAAGATGAAATTCGGCGAGTAGCCGACCTCGGCGATCGTGGCGGTCCCGCCCTTCTCCGGCTTGCCCGTCGGGGCCGAGCTGCCACCGCCGACCTTGGCGACGTTGCCCGCGCCGCAGGCTGCCGCGAGAGTTGTCAGGGCTAGTGCGGCGATCGCCGCAGCTACTCGTCGATAAGTCCTGGACACCCGACAACTCCTTCGGTCTGAGCTACCTTGCGCGAGAAAATCTCCCGGCGTACCTACTATTTGAGTAGGCATTATACGGTGATTCAGCCGAATTTCTGAGAGGTGTCAGCCAGGTTTAACCACACTGTGATAGTTCCTGCGGGTAGTGGACCGAATACACGAAGTCCGCCGCGGCAGCCCCAGGCCGCTATGGCCAGGGGCTGCCTGCCGCTAACTGGGGCTAGCGTCCCGGTCGTGCTAACTGCGAAGGCGTGCCGCGGCGTCGCGGAGCGCGGCGTCCAGGGGCGTCGGCTCCAGCCCGAAGGCCTGTGTCGTGGCGCTGGAGTCGATCACGAACGGGCTAGTGAACTGGTACCGGGTAATCCGCAGTTCCTTGATCATCGGCGAGAACAGGCCGGTCGACCACAACACCGGGTACGGGATGGACATCAGCTTGGCCGCCGGAGCGCCGTTGACCTCGGTGAACTGGGTAGCGAGCTGCCGGATGGTCAGCGCAGGGTTGGTCGGCACGAGCCACGCCTGGCCGTGCGCCCGCTCGTCCGCAGCCACGGCGGTCAACGTCCTGGCGCAGTCGGCGATCGAGGTCCAGCTGTGCGGCACATCCAGCGGCGAGGGCGAATATCCGCGCGAGCCGGCGAGCAGCGCCTTGCCGATCCCGAAGGACAGGAGCGAATTGGCCTCGATGTAGTCGCTGGCGCGGACCTCGGTCGCGCGGATGCGGCCGGCCTCGTGCGCCGCCAGGGCGTCCTGCCACATCCGGGCCCGCAGCGCCAGCTTGGGGTGGGTGGCTGCGAGCGGCGTCTTCTGGGTGATCGGCCCGTCGACTGGCCCGTACCCGTACAGATTGCTCATGGTGGCCAGCACAGCGCCGCTGCGCTCGGCCGCGGTCAGGAGCGCCGACGCGAGCGGCGGCCAGTCGGTGAGCCACTGGTGATAAGGCGGATTTGCGCAGTTGTACAGCGCTGCCGCGCCGGCTGCAAGCTCGGTCAGCCGCTCCGCGTCGGTCGCGTCGGCAGGCACCCGCTCGATGGCGGGATGGTCAGGTCCGGTGCCGCGTCGGCTGATGACGCGAACGTGCTCGCCGCGCTCGGCGAGTAGCAATGCGGTGGCGGATCCCACGGCCCCTGCGCCGACGATGACGTGCTCAGACATGTTCTGCTCCTGGTGTCCCCTGGCGCCGATGGTGACCGGCGCATTAGTTTTGAGAGCACTGCTCTCTGTTGTAAGCACGAGTCTGCCACATGCTCCGCGCATATGCAAGAGCACTGCTCTCACTTGTGTGCAATAATCTCTTCATGCCTGCGAGCACTATCCGGGCCAGGGTCCGGGCCGAGATGACAGCAGAGATCAAGACAGTGGCGCGGGCGCACCTGGCCACAGACGGCGCGAACCTGTCACTGCGGGCGGTCGCCCGCGACATGGGCATGGTGTCATCCGCGATCTACCGCTACTTCGCCAGCCGGGACGAGCTGCTGACGGCGCTGATCGTCGACGCCTACAACGCGCTAGGCGAGGCGGTGGAGGCCGCCGACGCCTCAGTATCCGACCGGCATCAGCTGCGCGCGCGCTGGCTGACCGCGACGCGCGCGGTGCGCGGCTGGGCGCTCGCCAATCCGGCTGAGTACGCGCTGGTCTACGGCAGCCCGGTCCCTGGCTACGCCGCGCCGACGGACACCATCGCCGCGGCCGCACGGACGCCTATCGTACTGGCGCAGATCCTGGCCGACGGCGTCAAGTCCGGGAAGCTCGCCAGGGACGGCCACCGCCCGTCAGTCCCGATCGCAGCGTCCGTGCGCGCCGACCTGACCCGGGCGCGCGACGCCGTCGCCGCCAACGTACCTGAGGAGCTGCTGCTTGCCGGGATGTCTGGGTGGATCCAGATGTTCGGCGTCGTGAGCTTCGAGTTGTTCGGCCAGTTCAACAACGTGATCGACGCGCGCGCTGACTTCTTCGACCAGCAGATGGAGCTCATGGCCGACCTCATGGGCCTCTAGCGCGAGCCGTCCGGCAGACTGTTAGCGACGCGGAGGAGAGCAGATGACATCGCAGTGGCGCGATCGGCTCGGCCGGTTCGGGGTCTGGCGACCTGCGGTCCAGACCACCCCTGACCTCGCGGCGAGCCTGGAGCAGCTTGGCTTTGGCGCGCTCTGGCTCGGCGGCTCCCCCGATGCTGATCTCGAGATCGTCGATCAGCTGCTCGCCGCGACGAGCACGCTGATCGTCGGCACGAGCATCGTGAACATGTGGAAGGACGAGGCGGTCGCCGCCGCGGACTCCTACGCGCGAATCCAGGACGCTTTTCCTGGCCGGTTCGTGCTCGGCGTCGGCGCTGGCCATCCCGAGGCCACGGCCCATTACGCCAGTCCTTACGACACCCTCGCTGGCTACGTCGATCAGCTGCGTGACCACGACGTTCCCGCCGAAGGCATTGTGCTTGCCGCCCTCGGTCCGCGGGTGCTACGCCTCGCCGCCGACCGGGCGGCTGGCGCGATCCCGTATCTCGTGCCGCCCGAGCACACCAGGCTCGCGCGCGAGATCCTCGGACCGGAGCGGCTGCTCGCGCCCGAGCACAAGGTGGTGCTCGACGCCGATTCGGCGAGGGCTCGCGCGCTTGGCCGCAGGCGGGTCGCCACCCCCTATCTCGGCCTGGTCAACTACACCTCGAACCTGCGGCGCCTCGGCTTCACCGACGAAGACATCGATGACGGAGGCAGCGATCGGCTCGTCGACGCCTTGGTCGCGCACGGCACCGCCGAGCAGGTCGCCGCTCAGCTGCAGGCGCATCTGGACGCTGGCGCCGATCACGTCTGCGTTCAGCTGCTGACCGAGGGCAAGAGCGACGCCCTGCCCGAGTACGCCAAGCTCGCCCGCGGGCTCGGCCTGACGGACTGACGGACTGACGGACTGACGGCAGCGTCTCGTGACACGCGACTGGGTCCGCTGGCACGACGCCTACGAGGATCCGGCGTCCGCGCTGAGCACACGACTGGGTCTGGTTCAGGGGCACCTGTCTGACGCGCTGGCGACAGCGCCTGCCGGGCCGATCCGGCTCGTGAGTCTGTGCGCTGGGCAGGGTCGGGACGTGATCGGCGTGCTCCCAGGCCATCCGCGCCGGGCTGACGTGTCGGCGCTGCTGGTCGAGCTCGACCCGGTGAATGCGAGGGTGGCCAGCGACGGCGCGGCCGCGGCTGGCCTGGCCGGCGTGACGGTACGAGAAGCCGACGCCGGGGTCGTCACCACCTACGCCGACGCGCTGCCGGCTGATGTGCTGCTGCTCTGCGGGATCTTCGGCAACATAAGCGATGAGGACATCCGCCAGACCGCCATCGCCGCGGCCGCGATGTGCGCCGCTGGCGGCACGGTGATCTGGACTCGGCACCGGCGGCCGCCGGACTTGACCGGCCAGATCCGGTCCTGGTTCACGGCGGCCGGCTTCGGCGAGCTAGCCTTCGACGCGCAGACCACGGAGACGATGACCGGAGTCGGTGTGTGCCGGCTGCCAGCTGCGACGGTGCCTCCGGCCACCGGGCCGGCGCGGCCGCCGGCCGGCCGCCTGTTCACGTTCCGGCCAGGGGGCTGACAGGCCGGCACCGGCCTCGACGCCGGGCGCCACCGGCCTAGCTGCCGGGCACCGCCATCTCGCCGAGCTCGGACCAGTCGTCCTGCTCGATCGTGATGTTCACGATCTTCGGCGTCTGCGCCAGATGCGGGGGCAGCGTCTGCTGCGCCTCCCTGAAGTGCGCGGACTGCACGTGCGCTCCGCCGGCCTCGCCGTCGCGGAACGCCTCGACCAGGACGTACTCGGTCGGGTCGTCCAGGCTCCGAGACCAGTCGAACCACAGGCAGCCCGGCTCGCTGCGGGTGGCCAGCGTGAATGGGCCGGCGATCGCCGGCCAGTCGTCGGCGTCTTCGGGCCGTACCCGGAACTTGGCCGTGATGAAGATCATGGAAACTCCCGTCCGCGCGGCTCTCACCACCATGATCCCGCCAGCTTGTCATGCGGGCCCGGTGGCCTGTTGTCTCGAAATACAACGCTCCGCCTTGCTGCGTCGTCTTAGCGGGTGTCAGTACTCAGTACTAAGGCAAGGGAGATTTCTGTGAAGCTGACACCTCACCGCATGCGCCGCGTGATGGCCGGCACTGCCATCGCCGGCGCGGCGATCCTGCTGCCAGCCGTTGCGCTCGCGTCGTCCGGCAGCGGCGCCGCCGCGAGCGCGCCCGCGGCAGCGCACCGTTGCTACGCCAGCGAGCTCACCGTCTGGCTCGGCTCGCCTGGCAACGGCACGGCCGGCAGCACGTACTACGACCTTGAGTTGTCCAACACGTCAAGGAGCACATGCACGCTGTACGGCTACCCAGGCGTCTCGGCGCACAACGCCAGCCGGCAGCTTGGCAGCCCGGCCGGACGAGACCATTCGCGGCCGTCGACATTGGTGACCTTGCTGCCGGGCGGCACTACCCACGTGCTCCTTCAGATCACTGACGTTGGTAACTATTCGCCGGCTGCGTGCAGGCCGGCAAGCGCTCAGTTCCTCCGCGTGTACGCGCCAGGTGCCTTCTCGGCGATCACTATGCCGTTCCAGGGCGGCTTCGAGGCCTGCGGCCGCCGTGGACCGGTCTACCTGCACGTCACTGCGGTCATCCCCGGCACCGGAGTCCCCGGCGTCAACTAGCGTTACCTAGCACCGGCTTGGGTGCGGAATAGCTGTGGCTGTGGGAACAGCAATTCCGCACCCATTGTCGGTCAGGCTGGCAGAAGTACGCGGAACTCGGCCGCCAGCGCCGCGACGGCGTCGCGGAGCCTGCTGACATCCGGGCCTGCCAGCAGCAGAGACCGGGATGCGCTCGGCATCACGCGGTCAGGACAGGCGGCGAACACCGCCGCCACGTCCGCAGGTGTCGCGCCCTGCGCGCCGACGCCAGGCGCGAGGAACAGGCACTGCGCCGGTGCCAGGTCGAGCTCGGGCTGCAGCCGGGTCGGGCCAACGACCGCGCCGACCGGACCAAGCTCTCCTGGCGCCAGCCGGGCGTTGAGCGCGCCGATCTCGTGCAGCAGGTCCTGCTCGACAGCGGCCTGGACGACCCGGCCCTCGGGATTCGACGAGCGCGTCACCACCAGCAGGCAGCTGCCCGACTCTGCGGCCCGCGCGATGAAGCTCGTCATCGCGCCCAGGCCGAGGTACGGATGCACGGTAATCGCGTCGGCCCCAAGCGGCGCGCCCTTACCCAGGTACGCCTCGGCGTACGCGTCGTTCGTCGACCCCACGTCGCCGCGCTTGATATCGAGGATGACGAGCAGCCCGCCGCCGCGGGCGCTGGCGATTAGCCGGTCGAGGGTGCGGATGCCGCGCCAGCCGTGCCGCTCGTAGAACGCGGATTGCGGCTTCACCAGCCCGACTGTGCCCGCCGCGGCTTCGAGCACAATGTCAGCGAACCGCTCGAGCCCGTCGGCGCTATCGCCAAGTCCCCAGGCTTCCAGTAGGTCCCCGGACGGGTCCAGGCCGAAGACGAGCGGGCCTTGCGCCGACCGGACAGCCGCGAACCGGCGGGCGAATGATTCGGGCACGACGCCATTCTCGCACGCGGCTACTCCCGATGAGCGGCGTCGGCGGCGGCCTCGCGAGCCCGGTCGGCGGAGAGCTGCCGTTCCCGCTCGTTGCTGGTCAGAGCAGCCGCACGGGCGAACTCGGACTTGGCCTCGTCGGTTCGCCCGAGCTTGCGCAGCAGGTCACCGCGGACGCTCGGCAGCAGGTGGTAGCTCTGCAGCGCTGGCTCAGCCGCGAGCTGGTCGACCAGCTCGAGCCCCGCCTGCGGGCCGTAGGCCATCGACACGGCGACAGCGCGATTGAGCTCGACGACCGGAGACGGCATGACCTCGGCAAGTACCCCATACAGCGCGACGATGCGCGGCCAGTCGGTCTCGTCGGGCCGGAACGCGCGAGCGTGGCACGCCGCGATCGCGGCCTGCAGCACATAAGGACCCCGTTCCCCGCCCTGGTCTAGTGCTTTTTCCAGCGCGGCCAGCCCGCGGTTGATCAGCAGGCGATCCCACCGAGCCCGGTCCTGGTCCAGCAGAAGCACAGGGGCGCCGGCGGCGTCGGTGCGCGCCGGGATCCGGGACGCCTGGATCTCCAGCAGCGCGACCAGCCCGTGCACCTCGGGCTCGGCCGGGGCGAGCTGGGCGAGGACCCGGCCGAGGCGGACCGCTTCCCCGCACAGCGTAGGACGCATCCAGTCGTCGCCCGTGGTCGCCGAGTAACCCTCGTTGAAGATCAGGTAGATCACCTCGAGCACAGACGACAGCCGTGCGGGCCGCTCCGCCGCGCCGGGTACCTCAAACGGCACGCGTGCTCGGGCCAGCGTCCTTTTGGCCCGCACGATGCGCTGGGCGATGGTCGGCTCCGGGACCAGATAGGCGCGCGCGATCTCGGCCGTGGTCAGGCCGCCGAGCAGCCGGAGCGTCAGCGCGACCCGAGCCTGCACGCTGAGCACCGGATGACACGCCGTGAAGATCAGGCGCAGCAGGTCGTCGTCGATGTCGTCGGCGAACGCGTGGTCGAAGTCCGGCTGGACACTCGCTTCCTCGGTCGCCAGGACCCGGCCGATCTCCGCGTACTTCTTCGCCAGCTCGGCGTTGCGGCGGAAGGAGTCGATCGCGCGCCGTTTCGCCACCGTCATCAGCCAGGCACCGGGATTGCGCGGCACGCCCTCGCCAGGCCACTGCTCTAGCGCCGCGACGACGGCGTCCTGGGCGAGATCCTCAGCCAGCCCGATGTCGCCGGTATAGCGGGCGAGGCCGGCGATGAGGCGGGCCGATTCGAGCCGGATGACCGTCTCGACCGCGGCTTGCGTCCTGGCGTCCGTCACGACAACCGATCAGATCACTGGCCGCGGGGCTCGGCAAGCTGGCCTGCTCGACCGGGGCCCGCTGGAAAGCAGCGGGACCGGATCGGAGAGCAACGGGGACCGGCCGGGCAGCGACCTGCCCGCCGGTCCCCGCGCGCCGGGTCACCCGCCTGAGCCGTCAGATGACTTGCCTGATGGTGCTCTCGCCCTCGCCGACGATCGCCAGGAACCGCTTCGTCCACTCGACCGCCTCGTCCTTGTCCCGGCACTCCATCAGTGCCCAGCCACCGACAAGCTCCTTGGCCTCGGTGAACGGCCCGTCCAGGATGGTGTACTGGCCACCCGAGTACTTGATCTTGGTGCCCTCGTCCGGCGGCACCAGGCCCCCTGTCGCCAGCACCACTCCGGCCTTCGTGGCTTCCTCGACAAATGCGCCCATCCGCTCGTACATCGCCGGGTCCGGCGGTCCCTTCGGGGTGTTGGGGTCGCCGAGGGTGTATCCGAAGAACTTCATGGCTGCTTCCTTTCCCTGCTGCTTCGTTGGCTACCGCGGACGAAGGTGCCGGCGGCATGTTTCATCAGGGCGTCGAACGCGGATGCGGCGCATCGACATCGGGGGCCAAGATTTTTCAGCAGCCGCCGTCCTGACGGCGCTGGGCCGTAGCCGACGGCGGCTGCCAGGACCAGACTGGCTCTTATGCCGCATAGTTTTGGGGCGGGTGGGCGCTCGGCCGGGCGCCGTCGGCAACCGGAAGGACGGCAACGCAATGGCAGGGCTATTCACTCGCGGCCACGGCAGGAGCAAAGCGGTAGCCGGCGCGGTGACGCTGACCGCCTGCCTCGGGGTGGCGGCCGCGCTGTCCGCTGGTGCCGCGGAAGCAGGAAGCGGCCAGGCTGCGGCACCGGCCGCCCCGGCCGCCCTGGCCACGCCCGCTGGGTTCTGGAGCGGGACTGACAGCAACTACATCGGCATTCCCGGTCCTGCTCCCTACCACGAGCCGGCCATCGGCGGCAGCTACGGCGGATACATCGGGATGATCGGGAACTGGGCCGCCTGGCAGCACTGCGGCGGCAAGCTCGTCTTCTCCGTGACGGACGGTAACGAGGCCCGCCGGGACCTGGTGAGCTACCACGAGGGCATCGGCGTCGGCTACTACTGGTTCATGGGCGGTCCAGGTGTCGATCCTCATTACAACGGCACCACCGCGGAGGCCACTGCCTGGGGCGCGGCACAGGCCGCCAGGGTGGTCAGCAATCTGGCCGCGACGAACCCCAAGCCAAATTACCCGGTGGTCTTCATGGACATCGAGCTCCCCGGTCACGCACCCAGCTACACCCCGGCCTCCGACAACGGCTGGAACGCCGTCTACACCTCAGCCTGCAGCGGTAAGGTCCGGTCGAACTTCGTCGCGGCGAGCCTCGACCGAGCCGACCTCAACGGCTTCGCGAACTACCTGACCGCGCATTCGCCCTACAAGGCCGGGGTGTACTCCGCGCCGAGCATCTGGTCCTCGATCTTCGGCACCGGCTCGGCCGCTTCTCTCCCGAACACCTACGAGTGGACCTACAACGCCGACACCAGCAGCCTGAGTCACCATCCCAGCGGCTGGTGCCTGTCAGGAACTGGCACGTGCGCCCAGTTCTTCGGCGGCATGACCAGCGCGAGCAAATATGCCCTTATGTGGCAGTGGTCAGGCGGTGGCGGCACGTTTAACGGGTACGGTGACTTCGACCAGATCGACGCGAACCGGACTCCGTAACGGCGGCAGGCACCAATGTGGCAGGTCAAGACGAGGATCATCGCCGGGGCATCGGCGGTTGTCCTGGCCGGTGCTGCGGCCGCGACGGCCGTCGCTCTGACCGGCGGTCAGACCGCGGCGCCCAGGCCGAAGCCGAAGCCGGTGGCGGTGGCTACGCCAACGCCGTCGCCCACGCCCACGCAGCTGCTGTCGCCGTTCACCGGCGAGCCCGTGTCCTCGCTTGGGCCGGTACTCGCGGTCAAGATCGACAACATCGTGTATGCCCGGCCGCAGACTGGACTGATCGCTGCGGACATCGTCTACGTGCTGCCGGTGGAGGGCGGTCTCACCCGGTTCCTGGCCGTCTTCTCGTCACATTTCCCGCCGGTCATCGGGCCAGTGCGCAGCGCACGAGCGGACGACCTGCAGCTGCTGGGCCAGTTCGGCCGCCCGGCTTTCGCATTCTCCGGCGCCCAGGGCCAGCTGCTGCCCAAAGTGGAGCACTCCAACATCGTGGACCTGTACGCGGGCGTGGTCGGCGGTTACTACCGGAACTACGATCGCATCGCCCCGTACAACCTCTACGCGACGACCAGCACGCTGCTGGCTGAGGCCAAGGGAGCGAGCACGGCGCACAGCATCGGATTCAAGTTTGGCCCCGCGCCAGCCGGCGGGCAGGCGATGGGATCGGACACGGTTTCGTATCCGTCCTCGAAGTTCACCTTCACCTGGTCGGCGGCAACTAGCAGCTGGCAGGTATCGATGGACGGCACGCCAGCGGTGACGTCGGCCGGCCGCCGCTTCTCGCCGGCCACCGTGATAATCCAGCACACGCTCGTGTACAAGTCCGGGTACCTGGAGTACGGCTTCCCGCCGCCCTATGCGACGACCGTTGGTCAGGGTACCGCTGTGGTGCTGCGCAACGGTCGTGCCTATAACGCCCGCTGGTCCCGGCCGACGCTGACCGGAGGCACTACCTACACCACCGATTCAGGCCAGCCGATGACGTTCGCGCCTGGGCAGGTATGGGTCCTGCTGATGGGAAACCCGAAGATCGAGTCCGGCTAGCTACCGAGGTTGCCGGGTCCCGCCGCTGACCACGCCGTGCCGCATAATCTCAACTGTGGCGAACCTCTTGATCACCGACGACTCTGTCACCATCCAGCTGTCCGCAGCGGAGAAGGCCGAGGCGCTGCACCGCGACCTGAGCTTGCCGCGCGGCGCGATTACCGGGGTCCGGGTCGTCTCCAGCGGCATCGACGCGGTGCACGGGTTCAAGCTGGTGGGTAGCGCCATCCCCGGCGTGCAGATGGTCGGGAGCTTCAAGGGCGGCGACGGCAGCACGTTCGCCCTTTGTCACGGCGACGGCCCGGGGCTCGTGATCGACCTCACCGGCCAGCACTACGACCGGATCGTGCTGACGCTCGACAACCCCGAACAGCTGGCGAGCGAACTGTCGTAGCGGCGGGACTGGCTCACGGCTGGTCTAGCCTCGGTTCCGTCGTCATCCGAGCTCCTGGTCGCGCAGGGCGCCGGCGTCCAGATGCTCCCGAATCAGCGCGAGCTCGGCCGCCGTCGGCAGCCGGGTCGTCGGCACCTGGTAAGGCGCCGCGAGCAGGAAGCCGGTCGCCTCGGCTACCTCGGAGACCGAGACACCAGGATGGACTGACCGCAGCCGCATGGAGTGGTCAGCGCCGCCGAAGTCGAGCACGCCCAGGTTCGTCACGACGCAGCGCAGGTCGTGGAAGCCGGCGGTCCGGCCAGACAGTCCTTTGGCTCGGTCATAGCCGACGCCGCTGGCCATGTCCACCCGGTCCACGAAGACCCGTCGGGAGTGAGCGGGGACCCAGTAGCTCACCGGATGGTTCACCGTGTTGCCTGGCGCGCCGCGAACCCCGAGTAGCTGCGCCTTCGGCCGTGCCCAGTCCCCGATGCACGAAATGTTCTGATTCCCGAACTGGTCGAGCTGCGCGGCTCCCATCATCACGTGCCGCTTGCCGGCGGCGAGCATGGTGAACACCTCACGGAACGGCAGCCAGCCCTCCGCGACCTGCTCGGCGGCCTCGCCGTCTGCGGGCGCGCCAAGCAGCGTCGCCTCGCCGTCGGTCAGCAGTAGGTCCGGCTCGAAAGTGAGCTGCGCGAGCCGCGCGCCGAGGGTCGGGATGATGCCCATCGGGCTAGCCAGGATCGCGCCATCGCCTCGCCAGGCGTCGGCGCAGGCCGCGACGCAGATCTCGGCCCGCGTGGCCCTGGCCTCCCCACGGGTCATGCCGGAGCCTGGCCGACGGCCCGGCCGGCGTCTGCGCGCTCGGCGGCGAACCTCGCCACCGCCTCCTGGTAGTCGCTCTCCTCGCCGGCCAGGAACTCGGCTGCGAACGCCGCCCAGGCCTCTGGGCTTGCCGCCGACCGCGCGTAGAGCGCCTGGAACGCCTCATCCCGGCCGTAGTCGGGCACGCAGCTGGTGAAGTGCGCGCCGTTCGGCGTCTCCACGACGCCGGCGACCATGGCGCGGTTGATCAGCAGGCTCTGCGGTGGCCCGGCGGCCAGCAGGTCGGCCGTCGGCACGATGCGCTCGCAGGACATGTAGGCACGCTCGGCGGCCAGGCAGAACAGATTGTCGAAGTACGGATCCGGACCGAGGTACTGCCCGTTGCCGCGCGCGTCGGCACGGTTCAGGTGGATCAGCGCCGCGTCGAGCGGGCGCGCTGGCACGGCGACGAACTCCTCGCCGTCGGCGTACGGCGACCGGACCGTGCGCAGCTCGGGGTTGACGCGCAGTACGTCGGAGCCGAGCCCGGCCCGCATCGGCAGGAACGACAGCCGGTGCGCCGCCGCGAGCAGCCCCCAGTGCAGCATGCCCGCGTCCAGCTCGGTCAGAGCGATGGAGCCGCGCTGGCGCGCGAGCCGGAAGTGCGGCTCCAGCGGGATCGAGTCAAGCGACACGAACCCGGTGACTACCCGCCGGACCTTGCCCGCCGCGACGAGCAGGCCGACATCGGGACCGCCGTAGCTGACGATCGTCAGGCCCGTCAGGTCCGACGCGGCGAGCGCCCTGACCAGCGCCATCGGCTTACGCCGCGAACCCCAGCCGCCGATACCGATCGTCATCCCGGACCGCAGCCCGCCGATCACGTCGGCGGCGGTCATGATCACGTAACGGCCGGGATGACGGCACGCAGCGCGCTGACCGGCAGGAAGTCGATCACCACCGAGGCGGCGACGTCGCTGGCACGCGTCTCGATGGTCATCGAGGGGCCTCCCTCGCGCCGTAGCCTAGCGTTTGGCTGGTCAGCGTAACACGCACGTGCGGCGTCCGGCGGACAGCGAACGGACCCCTGCGAGGTCGATACCTCGGTCAGGTAGGTCATAGCCATAGCCAGCCATCGTCGGGTGAAATGCGCCGTTCTGGCCGACAAACTGCCTGGTCGTGGCAGAGTGGGCAGTCCGCAGTAGGAGGCCTGCTAAGGCAGAGAGGGATGCCCCAGGTTGGCTCGTTACCATGCCATCGTCGGCTCGCCGCGCTCGGCGGCCGAGACGTTCGGCTACCTCGCCCGGTTCAGCAACGCCCGGCACTGGGATCCAAGCGTGGTCGGCGCCCGGCAGCTGGATCCGGGGCTCGTGGACGTGGGGACCCGGTTCCGCCTGACTGTGTCGTTCCTCGGCCTGCGCCTGCCGCTCGTCTACATCGTCACCCGCTATGCACCACCAGTCGAGCTGGCCCTGCGGGCCAGCAACTGGCTGCTGACCGCGACCGACACGATCGAGCTGACCACGGACCAATCCGGAACTGTCGTGAGCTACCTGGCCGTGGTCACCTTGCACGGACCGGCCCAGGTCTTCGACCCAGCGCTGACCGCGGTGTTCTCGCGCGTCGCCCCCAGGGCCGTGGCCGGCCTCGCCGACGCGCTCAACACCGTCACGCGCTGACGACCTGAGATCAGGTGGTGACCGCCCACCGGGCGCCGTCGGTGCCGTCCGCGATCTGGACGCCGCACGCGGCTAGCGCGGCCCGGATTGCGTCCGACTCTTCGTACCGGCCCTGCGTCCGCAGCATCGAGCGAAGCTCCACCAGCGGGCCGACTGCCGGCCTGAGCTTGGTACCCGGATCGCGCAGGCCCTCGGTGACGGCCCCGCCGAGCCTGCTGATCATGCCACGGAGCACGGCCCTGGCCTGCTCGGTGCCCTGATCCTCGTCGGTGTCGGCCAGCCAGGCGTGCACCGCGTCCTCAAGGTCCAGGATGGTCATGATCAGCCGCGTCCCGTCGCCAGCCGCGAGCGCCTCCTCGAACTGCTGCTCCGCGCGGGCGACGATGTCGGCCAGCGGGAGCGCCGCGTCAGGCTCGGGCCGGCCGGGTACGGGCGCGGGTACCGCCGCGGGCGTCGCGGCGAGCGCCCCGGTCCGGATGATCGCTCGCAAGTCCGCGATCGGCAGCACAGTCGGCGCCGCCAGCACGGTGGACACGCCGTTCTTGCGGATGGTCAGGCCGCCGCGGCCGCGCACTTCTGCGGTCCCGGCGACCAGGTCAAAGATGACCGCCGTGTGCTCGTCGACCCCCAGCACCGCCGCGTCGGCCGGCAGTTCGCGCTCCATGACGGCGAGCCGCCGCTCGCCGAGGTAGCAGTAGCGCGTGTCGTGCGTGCCGCCCTCGGCGTTGTCGTAGTGCGGGATCAGCGCGACGCGCAGGTCGGCCGCCGCGAGCAGATCCAGGCCAGGCAGCCAGTGGGGTGGCGCGCCAACCTTGTAGATCTCATACACCGGCACGGCGGCCAGGCCGGCCGTCGCCGCCGCCGCTGAGGCGAGCACCGTGACGCCGCTGCCGATCGCGATCCGCTCGCGAAGCGCCTGACCGAGCGGGGCGTCGCGCCATCGGGACAGAGCGTAGGAGGGGCTGCCGGGGCCGGCGAACACCCAGTCGGCGGCCTGAATCCGGGCGGCGGCAGCCCTGGCGGCGGCGCTGCTTGCGGGTCGCACACCTGAGCCGGACCCGGCCCGGTCACCGTCCTCGCACACGTCCGCGTCCGCGTCCGAGCTCGCCACGACGGAGACGTCGAGCCCAACGCTCGTGGCGAAGTACGAGACTGCCCGGCTCGAGATGTCCGCGGCGTTCTCCTGGAACGCGTACGGCGTGTCCAGCAGGACCGCGTCCGGGCGGGTGCCGCCCAGCCGGTCGGCGAGCGCCTTGTGGACGGTCACCATCGTCGGGCTGGTCTCGCCGGAGCCCATGATGGCGAGGATCCGGCAGTCTGGTTTCATCGGCTACCTCGTCCATGCGGATGCGGGCGCGTCCTGCGCCAGCCTAGCCGCCTCGGCCGTCGCGACTGACGCAGAGATCGAGCGCGCGCGTTAGCCTGGCGGCAGCGTCAGTGCTCTGGCGACCAGTGATCGTGACCTGACCGGAGAGGCCTCATGCGGTTCGTCTTCAGCCCGCCCGCGGCCGATGTGTCCGGGTTGCTGACGCTGCCATGGGCGCTGGCGCTGGCCGACTGGCACGACGAGCGCCTCGTCGAGATCCGCCAGCGCGGCATCTCTCGGCACGTCGTGAGGTTCGTGGCCGACGACGGGACGCTGTTCGCGCTCAAGTCGATCAGCGAGACGCTAGCCCGGCGCGAGTACCGCCTGCTGCGCTCGCTCGCCGATCTCAGCATCCCGGCGGTCGAGGTGGTCGGCATCGTTGTCGACCGGGGCGCCGACGAGGACGCGATCCTGGTCACGAAGTTCCTGGAGTACTCGAGCACCTACCGGGCCCTGTTCTCCAGCCGCCGCGGTGGCCTGCCGACGGACCGGCTGCTCGACTCCCTGGTCGAGCTCCTAGTCCGGCTCCACTTGTCCGGCTTCTTCTGGGGCGACTGCTCGCTGTCCAACGCGCTGTTCCGCGCGGACGCGGGTTCCTACCAGGCGTACCTGGTCGACGCGGAGACGAGCGAGCAGCACCCGACGCTGACCAGCGGCCAGCGCAGCTTCGACCTGGAGCTGGCGTCCGAGCGGGTCTGCGGCGAGCTGATGGACCTGCAAGCCGGGGAACTGCTGCCCGACGACGTCGACCCGATCGAGGTCAGCGAGGAGCTCGTCCGCCGGTACGAGGGACTGTGGGAGGAGCTGAACCACGAGGAGATAGTCAAGCCCGAGGATCAGCGGCACCGGATTGGCAAGCGCTTGCGCAGGCTCAACGAGCTGGGTTACGACGCCGACGAGGTCGAGCTGGTCGAGGGCGACGGCGGAACCCGGCTGCGCGTGCGCACCAGGGTCGCTGAGTCTGGACAGAGCAGCCGTCAGCTGTTCCGGCAGACCGGCATCGACGCCGAGGAGCACCAGGCGCGCAGGCTGCTGAACGACATCTGCAGCTTCCGCGCCTACAAGGAGCAGGTACTAGGCCACCCCGTCTCGGAGATCGTCGCCGCGCACCGCTGGCTGGAGGAGGTCTACGACCCGGTCGTCGCCGCTATCCCGGCGCCGTTGCGCGGCCGCCTCGCTCCGCCGGAGATCTTCCACGAGATCCTGGAGCACCGGTGGTATATGTCCGAGGCAGCGGGACGGGACGTGGGCACGACGGCAGCCGCGCGCTCGTACTTCGACACGGTCCTGCCAGCCGTCCCGCAGCCACTCAGCACGGATGTGGATGCGGATCCGGCCGGACTCGACCTGGCGGCGGACTCGACCGGCGATATAGCAGCCGAGCTCGCCGTCGGCGACTGACCGATAGCACGGGGTCTGCGTGCCGCAGCGCCGTTCTGCTATACCGCCGGCCGCGTCGCCGGTATAACCTCCGAGGAAGTAGAACAGGTTCCAGTTGAGGGGCACGTCATGGTTGCTTCGATCAAGCCACACCGAGATGAAGTCGGACTCACCGACGGCGAGCTGCTGATCGACGGGGCCTGGGGACCCGGCTCGTCCGAGCAGGCCTGGGCGCACAGCCACCCGGCGACCGGCGAGCATGTCGCGTCGTTCCCGGTCGCCAGCGCCGCTGACGTGGACCGCGCTGTCCGCGCCGCGCGCGCAGCGTTCGACACCGGCAGCTGGCCGCGGGCTCGCGCCAACGAGAAGATCCGCGTGCTGCGCAAGGTCGCTGACCTGGTGCGCGAGCACGGCGACGAGCTGCTTGCGCTGCAGGCTCTGGACAACAGCGTGCCGCTCAGCTTCGGGGGCGTCTACGGGATGTCGGCGGCGTTCGTCGCCGACGTCTTCGACCACCATGCCGGCTGGGTGGACAAGCTGGGCGGTGAGACGCTGCCGCCGTATCAGGGCGGCGATCACCTGGCAATGACGCTGCGCGAGCCGATCGGCGTCGTCGCGGCGATCGTGCCGTGGAACGCGCCGCTGCTGCTGACTGCGCAGAAGCTCGCGCCCGCGCTCGCCGCAGGCTGCACCGTCGTGCTCAAGCCGTCGGAGTACGCGACGTTCGCCGTGCTGCGCCTGGTCCGCCTCATCGAGGAGGCCGGGCTGCCAGCCGGCGTGCTCAACGTGGTCACCGGACCCGGCGACCCGACCGGCGATGCGCTGATCAACCATCCGATGGTGGACAAGATCTCCTTCACCGGCAGCCGGGCCGTCGGCCGGAAAATCATCGAAGCATCGGCGAGCACCTTCAAGCGGGTGAGCCTGGAGCTCGGCGGCAAGAGCCCGGCGCTGGTTTTCGCCGACGGGGACGCCGGGACTGCCGCGGCGCTCACCATGGGTACCGTCACGCTCGGTCTCTCCGGGCAGGTCTGCCTGGCTCAGACCAGGGCGCTGGTGCATCGCGACAAGGTCGACGAGTTCCTCGGCATGGCGCAGATGATCGCCGGGATGGTCAGTTACGGCAACCCGTTCGACCCGGCGGTAACCTCGTCACCGCTGATCAACCCGCGCCAGCTCGACCGCGTGCTCGGGCTCATCGGCAGGGGCCAGGAGGAAGGCGCCACGCTGATCTGCGGCGGCACTCGCGGCGACGGTGACCTGGCAGCGGGCAACTTCGTAGCGCCGACGCTGTTCACTGACGTCAGCAACGACATGACCATCGCCCGCGAGGAGATCTTTGGCCCGGTGCTGTCGGTCATGCCGTTCACCGACGAGGAGGAGGCCGTCTCGATCGCGAACGCCACCGAGTACGGGCTGGCGGCGACCGTCTGGACGTCGGACATCAAGCGCGCGCTGCGGGTGACCAGGGAGCTGCGCGCGGGCACCGTCGGCATCAACGGCTACGGGCTCGAGCCGCACGCGCCGTTCGGCGGGTACCGGCAGTCCGGCATCGGCCGCGAGGGCGGCCGGACCGCGATCGAGGCATACACCGAGCTCAAGACGGTGCTGATCCCGACAACCGACGAGATGATGTAGCGGGGGACCGGCTCAGGCCAGCTCCGGCGGCAGGCCGAGGGCGGGAAACGACGCCGGGCCGAACGTGGTGATCTCCGCGATGAGGCCGTCGTCGACGCGCAGCACGTCCAGTTTGAACGGGCGGAACAGCGTGTCGCCGGGCCGCCGCAGGTAGCTCCCGGCGGCCGGGCATCCTGTTGGCCCCGGCCGGCAGCAACCGCCAGTCGCCGTCCCGGCCGGGCCCGAAGGCCCGCTCGAACAGCGGCGCCATGCCAGCCAGCCCCTCAAAGAAATGCGGATACGGCGGCATGGTGACGCGGATGTCAGCGGCTGAGATGCGGACGATCGCGGCCGGGTCATACCGCTCGTGCGCCTCGATGAACTGCGCCAGCAGGTCGCGCTCGGCGGCGCTCGGCGGCCGAGCCCGCCAGTCTGCGCGCCCTGGCGGCAAGTGCTGGCGCAGCTGCGACCGAGCGCGCTGGACCGCGCTATTGGCCGCGGCGACGCTGATGCCGAGCAGGCCGGCGGTATCGGCCGCGGGCCAGCCGAGCACGTCGCGCACGATCAGCGCGGCGCGCTGCCGGGGCGGCAGTACCTGGAGCGCCGCCAGGAACGCCAGCTCGATGGTCTCGCGCCCGATGGCGACATCCGCCGGCCCGTCACCGCCGGCCTCGTCCAGCAGCGGATCGGGATAGGGCTGCAGCCACGGCACGTCGGCGTAGGTCGTCATCGACGCCGCCTGCCGTGACCGCTGCCGCAGCATGTCCAGGCACACGTTGGTGGCGATGCGGTATAGCCACGCCCGGTATTCCGGGCCGTGACTCAGCCCGTCGCGGCCGCGCCACACCCGCAGCAACGTTTCCTGGACCGCGTCCTCGGCATCGTCGAACGAGGCCAGCATCCGGTAGCAGTGCACGTGCAGCTCCCGGCGGTGCAGCGCGGCCAGCTCGTCGAACGCGGCCTTGTCACCATCGGCCGCGGCTTCCGCCAGGACCACACCGGCAACGTCGGGCGCCATCAGTGTGCCGCCTCGCCTGCCTTGACCTCCTGCACCAGGAAGCCGTTGCCATCCGGGTCGCTGAACGACACGAACGAGTTGTAGCTGGCACGCTGCGGATCAGGACCTGGCGTCTGGCCCTGCGACCCGAAGTGGAACACCTCGCTGGCGGCCACGCCACGGCCAGTGAGCTCAGCCCTGGCGGCGTCGATGTCGGTCACGATCAGGTGCAGGCCCTGGACCGAGCCCGCGGCGTCCGGATTGCGCATCAGGGTCACCGAGCACGCCGAGCCCGGCGGCGTGAGCTGGACAATCCGGAAGTCCTCGCCGGAGCTGTGATCGACATCAAGCCGGAAGCCGGCCTGGTCCATATAGAAGGCCTTGGCCCGGTCCACGTCCGTGACCGGGACGATGATGAGCTCGAGCTTGAAGTCCATGGCGGCAGCCTCCCTGAGAGTTAGTTGACCACTGACGCCTAATGAAACGATCGGCGGCCGGAAAACTCATCGGTACTCCGATGAGACGCCTTAACTCAGCAGCTTGGCATGGTCCCAGGAGATGACCTTGACCGGCTCGACGAGGTAGCCGTAGCGCTTGCGCGCCGCGTTCGAAACGTACTCGCTGATTGCTGCGCTGTCCGCGCCGGCAGCGGCGTCGGCAGCTGCCCCGGTCCTGGCGTTACCCATCACCTCACCGATGGCGAGGCCGATCTGGTACACGCCATCGGGGTCGGTGATCGTCTCCACGGTGCCCTGGATCTGCACTCCCCGCAGGTCGAAATAGGCCTCGCCGGTCTCGACCAGGCAGCTGATCCGCGGATCGCGCGCGAGGTTCAGTGCCTTCTGCGACGTCCGGTATGTCCAGAAGGCGATCTTCCCGTCGATCAGCGTGTAGTACATCGTCACCAGGTGCGGATACCCGTCCGGGTTGATCGTCGCGAGCTGGACTTTGCGGCCGCCCGCCAGCATGCCAGCCACCTCGTCCGGTGACATCGCGACCCGGTCGCGCTGCTTGGGCACTACTGTCCCCCGCCCGCGCCGGATCCGATCGTCTCGGTGGCGAGGGCCAGCGTGTCCTCGCACAGGAACCCGGCGCCCGACGGCCCGGTCCCAAAACCAGAGAGGGCGTCGGCGATGGCGTCCAGCGTCCACATCCCGTCCGGCGACCCGTGCTCTTTAGCATGGAACGTGGCCGCCACCGTCGGTGCCGCCATCACGGCCGCCACGCCCCCGTGCACCACGAAGACCTCCCCATTGATGTTCGCCGCCGCCGGACTCGCGAGGTAGGTCACCAGGGGCGCGACGTATTCGGCGCCGAGCGGGTCCGGCCCGTCCGCCGGCGCGCCGCCCATCAGGTCGCCCGTCATCGCCGTCCGCGCCCGCGGGCAGATCGCGTTCGCGCGGACGCCGTAGCGGGCACAGCTGCGCGCGGTCGTCAGCGTCAGCGCGGTAATGCCGCCCTTGGCGGCCGCGTAGTTCGGCTGACCCGACGAGCCGAGCAGGAACGCCTCGGAGGAGGTGTTGATGATCCGCGCGTACACCTCGCCGCCGGCCTGCTTGCTGGCCTCGCGCCAGTGCGCCGTGGCCACCCGGCTGGTCAGGAAGTGGCCGCGCAGGTGCGTGCGCAGCACCAGGTCCCACTCCTCCGGCGACATCGAGAAGATCATCCGGTCGCGCAGCACGCCAGCGTTGTTGACGAGGATGTCCAGCCGGCCGAATTCGCGCAAGGCGGTGGCGAGCAGCTCCTGTGCGGTCGACCACTCGCCAATATCGCCAGCGCTGGCAACGGCGATGCCGCCCGCGTCCCTGATCTGGGCGGCGGTGTCATCGACCCCGTTCCGGTCGAGGTCATTGATCACTACGCTGGCGCCCGCAGCGGCGAGCCCCAGCGCCTCGGCGCGGCCAAGCCCGTGGCCAGCCCCCGTCACGATCGCCGCGCGGCCGTCGAGGCTCACCTGCTCGGTCATGTGCCAGCTCCTTCGTCAGTAACCGGGCCCGGACAGCATGCCGCCGTCCACGACGAACTCGCTGCCCGTGCAGTAGGACGACTCGTCCGAGGCGAGATAGACGACGAGGTGGGACACCTCGGACGACTTGGCAAAGCGCGAGATCGGCAGTGAGCGCATGAAGCCCTCGCCGTCGCTGATGTCGGTGAAGGACTCGAACGCGGTCGCTGTCATCGTGGTCATGATGCCGCCCGGGTGCACCGAGTTGACCCGGATGCCGAGCTTGCCGAGCTCCTGCGCGGCTGACCGGGTGACGCCGCGGACCCCGAACTTGCTGGCGCTGTAGGCGGACATGCCCGCTGCGCCGGTGAAGCCCTCGACCGACGAGATGTTGATGATCGAGCCGCCGCCGGCCGCCGTCATGGGGTCGATCACGTTCTTGACGCCGAGCCATTCGCCGATGAGGTTCACGTCGATGACCCGGCGAAACTCGGCCAGGGTCATGTCGGCGATCTTGCTGTTCACCAGGATGCCGGCGTTGTTGACGAGGACGTTCAGGCTGCCGAACGCCTCCGTCGTCGCGGCGACAGCGGCAGCCCAGTCGGCCTCGCTGGTCACGTCCTGGTGGATGTACCGGCAGTTGTCCGCGCCGAGCTCGGCCGCTAGCTCGCTGCCCTTGTCGTCCAGGATGTCGCCCAGCACGACCCTGGCACCCTGCGCGACGAAGTGCCGCGCGTGCGACTTGCCCATCCCGCGGGCGCCGCCGGTGATCAGCGCTACCTTCCCGTCGAGCCGGCCCATTGTCACCTCTCCGGTCCGGCGCTGCAGATGCGCGCGCGGCGTCCAGAACCAAACGCTTGCTTGGTCTGCAGGCTAACAGCGTCCGGCGACCGTCGGCCAGATCCTGCCGAAGGATTCGGCCCAGCCGGCGCCCTGCTGCAACTTTCGCGATCATGGCGAGCAGGTCAGCGGGCGCCGGCGGCCGGGCTGGTGATCCCGTCGAACAGCAGCCGCAGCAGCGCGTCGACGATCTGATCGGTGCTGAAGCCGCCTGCCTGGCGCCAGTTCATCGGCAGCCAGAGGATGTCGCGCAGCAGCCGGTAGGTCAGCTTGACGTTCAGGTCAGGGCGGAAGACGCCAGCCTCCTTGCCGCGCTCCAGCTGGGTGATCCAGATCTGCTCGATCTCGCGCAGGTCCTTGCGCATGTGGGCGAACCGCGGCTGGGTGCTGAAGTAGCTCCAGTCGTTTTGCAGCATGGTCAGCGCGGCGTGATGGCGGGCCAGCGTGTGGCTGCTCGACTTCACGATGCGCTCGAGCACGTCGGCAGCGTCGGTGCCCATGCTGACCGCCGAGCGATAGTCCGCGAGCACCTCGTCGAGGAACCCTGACAGCACTTCGTCGCCGATGGCTTCCTTGGAGTCGAAGTGATGGTAGATGCTGCCGGGGAGGATCCCGGCTGCCTCGGCTATCTCGCGCACGGTTGTGGCACGAAAGCCCTTCTGCGCGAACAGTTCGCTCGCGATCCGGATCATGTCAGCATGCCGCCGCGACCGGCCCGCCCCGTTCGCGCCAGGCGCCGCGGCCCGGCTATCAGGCTGGCTCTTGCGCGACGGGTTCATCGCGCCATTATGGCTGGTGGACCGGAAGCCTCCCAAACGCTTGCTTGCTTTCCGCGGCTGGCCGTGGCGTTACGTCGACGCCGGGTAGCTGGCCGCCAGCGCGGCGCCTGCCTGGTCAGCGAGCGCGGCCGCGACCAGCAGCTGCTCGCGCGCCGGCCGGACGCCGGAGGCAGGCTGCATCAGGAACCGGCCCTGGAGCCGGCCGCCGCTTTCGACGAGCAGTTCGAGGGTTGTTCCGGCCGGCAGGTCGGCCGACCGCAAGTCAAAGGGCTGGCCGTTCAGGACGACCTCGCCGTCGTGCAGCAGCCTGGCCGGCCGGCCGAGGCCCGCGACACCGTACTGGAACTGGCAGGAACGCAGAGACAGCAGCTGGATTAGCGAGTCGGCGATCTGATCGATCAGCGCGGACGGCGAGTCGCCGGTCGCGACCGCACGGGCCGCGTCGTTGATGCCCTCCAGGTAACCGGCCCGCCGGCTGGCGGCAGCGTGCTGACGCCGGCCCCAGACCGCGATCTCGGTCACTGCGACGCCGATGACCAGCAGCAAGATTGTCGTCTCGATGTCGGTCGCGCGATTGATCGCGAACTGCTCATAGGGTCGGGTCAGGAAGAAGTCGAACCAGGCAGCCGCCGAGACCGCGGCGACGTAGCCCGCTACCCGGTTGCCTGTGGCGGCAACGGCGACGACCAGGAGGATCATCGCGAGGGCTGCGTCGGTATTGGCGAAGTTCGTGCGAAACGGCACCAGGATCGCGGCCAGCGCAAGCGGGCCCGCCACGCCCGCGCAGATCGCGAGGTAGTCCGAGCTGAGCCAGGCCCGTGCTCGCACGGCGCCACTGGCCGGCGCGGCTGCCGAAGACATCGCACCCGCCGCACCCTGCGCCGTCGACGTGCGGTCCGGACCCGCCGTCCCGTCTGGACCCGCCGTCCCGTCCGGACCCGCCGTCCCGTCCGGAACTGTCATGGCCACCTCCAAGCCCGCGGCCGCCGCGACCGGGGTTGCCGGAGCGCGCCGCGGCCGCTGGAGTTCCTACTGATCAGGCTAATCACGCCAGCGCGGGCGTCCCGTCTCCGGGGGGAACCCATGCGGAATTCATGCGCGGCTGCGGCCGGCCAGCGTTCGGGCGGCGAACTGACGTCCGGCTGGCCCGGTGGCCGCGAGGGTCACGAAGCACGTGGCCGCGAGCAGCGCGTACGGCACGAAGTCGGAGGTGACCTCGGCAATGGCGCCCGAGGCTAGCGCGCCGATGCCCTGTCCTGCGGCCCAGGCGAGGTTGCCGAGGCCGAAGGCCAGCCCCTGATTGAGCCCGAGACTGTCCGCGCCGGCGCTGAGCAGGGTCATCGCCGGCGTGAACAAGGTGCCGAAGGCCGGCATCCCGATGATGAGCAGTGCGATCAGCCAGGGCGCCGGGGCGAGGATTGGGGCGAGCAGGCTGACGACGACGGCCGCTGTCAGCGATATCCGGACCGACAAGAGCGGTCCGCGCCTGTCCGCGAGGCGCCCGCTCAGCGGTGCCAGGCCCGCCTCGATCGCCGCGGACGCGAGGAACGTGAGCCCGATCAGGGTCGCGTCGACGCCCAGCCGCCCGAGCCGCAGGGGCGCCAGCACGTCGATGACGCCGAAGGACAGGCCGGCCAGCAGCGTGAGCCACATGCCCGCGCTCACCCTGAGGTCGCGCAGCGCGGGCCAGGCGGCCGCCAGCCCCTGCGGCTCGACCTCGTGCGGGGCCGGCACCGCGAACGAGGCGACCATCAGCGCCACGCCAGCAACCGCCGCCGCCGAGAACGCAGGGCCGGTCCCGACATGGCTCGCGACAGCGCCGACGACCGGGCCGAGCAACGCCCCGCCGACAGCAGCGCCGAGGGCGGCGCCGATGAGCTCGCCGCGCCGCTCGGGCGGCGATGCCGTCGCCAGCCAGGCCATCCCGGCGGCCCAGGTACACGCGCCGCCGAGACCCTGCACGAACCGCGCGCCGTCGAGTATCACCGGCGCCGATGCCCAGCCGAAGGCCAGGGTGGACAGGCTCATCAGGGCGAGCCCGAGCAGCACGACCGCGCGATCGCCCAGCCGTGCTACGAGCACACCGCTCGGCAGCGCCCCGATCAGCGTGCCGACCGGGTAAGCAGCGACGAGGATCCCGGCACCGGCCTTGGACAGGTGCGCGGCATGGGCATAATGCGGCAGCAGCGGCGTGAGCGCGGTAAAGAAGATGGTGTCGACAAGCACGAGCGCGCAGACGAAGAACAGCAGCACCCGGACGCGGAGCGGCAGCTTCGGCATCCCGCCGACGCTACCGCACCTCCGGCTTTGCCATGGATCTCGGGCGCGCTGCTGCTCTTGGCATAGCGGGCGGAACCGGACGGCCTGCCCGGACGTCGAAGGGACGTCTGCTCGGAAATGAGGGATGCAATGAAGCCGACGGCGCGCACCATCCTGAGGCATTCGCTCCTGGTCCCCATGGCCTTGGCCGTCGCCGCCGCGCTGGCGGCATGCGCGGGCGAGTCAGCTGGCGGCGGCCACGGCGTGACAGCCGCCGGGAGCGCGGGAGCGTCCACCGGCTCCGCGGGGGCCAGCGCTGGTAATGGGGCTGGCGCTGCGGCCCCGGCCGGCCAGGGATCGGGCGGCGGCACAGCGGCGAACGTGCCCGCGGCGGCGAAGGCGCTCATCTGTCCGCCGCCGCGGTCGGCCTTCGGGCCGCCCAACGCGCCGGGAGCGGCTGGCCAGGTCATCCCGGCGGGGTTCAGCCCGGTCGCCGTCGTGCAGTGCCGCGCCAGCCGGCGCGATCGCACCTGTCGCCGGGCAGCTGACCTATGTCCGGAAGGAAGTTGCAGTCGCTGACCTTCAGCCGCTGCTGGCCGCACTCCAGCAACCGTCAGCGCCGCGGGCCGGCCCTGGCCCGACGCCTGGCTGCCCCGTCCTGACTCTGGCAGTACCCGAGCTGGCGCTCATCGGCCGCGACGGGTCTGTGGTCTACCCGCGCATACCCGTTACCGTGTGCGGGGCGGCTATTGCGCCCGTGACGGCGAGCCTCGACGCGCTGCACTGGATCACGGTGAGTACCACCGGCCCGCAACAGGCTGGCCAGCCGCAAGCTGGCCCGGCAGCGTGAAATGACAGCTCCAGGTCGGAGGCAGGAGTTCCCATGCTCAACCATCGCAACTGCACGGCAGTGGCGATCGCTTCAGTCGCAGCAGTCGGCCTGGTATCTGCAGCATGTAGCGGCGGCACCTCGTCAGGCACCACCGTCACCACTGCGTGTCAGACCGCCTACAAGACGTGGGTCAATGGTCCGCACGGCAGGGCTGCCTTTAACCAGATCAGCACCGACGTCGGCATCGTTACCAGCGACTTGCAAGACGTCGCCAGCAGCCGTCAAGCAGCGAGCGCGGTCACACTGACGTTCAACGAGGGCGGCAAGCTGGGCACGGATAGCGCTCATGCGCTGCAGACTCCGCCGCCGTCCTGCGTGCCGGGGTTCGGCAAGCCCTACCACGCCGCGCTGATCGACTCTCAGCAGGGTGCCGCCGACATCGTCGACGCCATGACCGCGCTCCGGGCCGGGAACGAGTCCGCCGCGACCAGTTCGGTCAATGCCTTCGCGTCAGCTGTCGGCGCGGCGCAGATGAACATCAAAGCCGCCCAGGCTGCTCTCACCAGGCAGGGCCTGTCATGGCGCTAGAGACGGCTAGCTCCCGGCCGGCTGCTTGCGCACCCTGAACTGCAGCAGCGTGACCGAACCGGACCGGCTGCTGCTCACCGGCTCCAGCTCCACCCGCCTGGCGGCCGCCGAGGCATAGAAGTGGGTGCCAGCGCCGAGCAGCACGGGCAGCACCATGACGAGGATCTCGTCCACCAGTCCCTCGTCCAGGCACTGGCCGGCCACGTCGGCGCCGACAACCACGAGGTCCTTGTCCCCGGCGGCGGCGCGTCCGGTGTTTACCGCCGCCTTGATGTCGCCGGACAGGAACTTCACGCCAGGGTCCGGCGGCGGGTCGTGTGTCAGCACGAAGCTCGGGCCCTGCCACGCTCCGCCGTATGCCTCGCCGCTCGGCTTGCCGGCATCGCGCAGACCGACTTCGTACGAGCGCCGCCCTGACAGCATCGCGCCTGTGGCCCGCACAATCTCGGGGAACTCATCCGGCGCGGCGTAGTCGAAGACCCAGTCCATCGCGTCGCCAGGCCCGGCGATGAAGCCATCCAGCGACATCGCCGCCTGCACGACCACCTTCCCCGCGCGCACGGCCCCGTCCCTACAAGGACCGTCGCAGCAGCGAGTCCAGCTTGGTGAACGAGCTCTCCCAGCCCTTCACGGTGTCCTCGCCCATTTGCTCGTGGAACGGGCCCTGGCGCAGCTCGAGTCTCGTCTTGCCGCCTGGTTCCTCATGGAACTCCAGCCGCAGCCGGAACCTGACCGAGCCGGTCGTGCCCGGGATGCCCTCGACATCCTGGTGCCCGACGAGCAACTCGTTCTCGACGACCTCGGTGAAGGTCGCATCGATCTCGCTGCGCTCCGTCGGGTCGTCGTCGCTCACCATGACCAGGCGCTGATAGCCGCCGACCCTGGCATCGACGTGCACCGACTCGAACGGCACTGAGTAGCCGACCGGACCGAACCACTGGCCCAGCTGATCCGGGTCAACGAACGCCCGGTAGACGATCTCGCGCGGAGCGTCGAAGATTCGCGAAATGGTGATTTCCCTGGTGACCGTCATGACACTGCCTTCCTGGTCGTGATGTACTGCCGGATTCCTTACCGAGCTCGAGTCTGGTCTTGCCGCCGGGCCCGTCGTGAAACTCGAGCCGGAGCGGTGATGACGCGTTGGTAGGAGGTTGCCTGACTCACTCCTGTGTCCCTTCGGTCGTCGCGGCCTGGCGACCGCGGTCCTGCTGGCGACCGCGGTCCTGCTGGACCCGGCGCAGGTGAGCGTCGAGTCGGTCGAAGCTGGCGTCCCAGAACTGGCGGTACCGCTCCATCCAGTCCGTCGCCTCCTTGAGCGGGGCGGCCTCGAGCGTGCTCGACAGCCACTGGCCGGACCGGCTGCGGGAGATCAGTCCGGCATGCTCCAGCACCTTCAGGTGCCGGGAGATCGCCGGCAAGCTGATCGAGAACGGCTCGGCGAGCTCCGTGACCGTCGCGTCCCCGTCCGCGAGCCGGGCGAGGATAGCCCGCCGAGTCGGGTCCGCCAGCGCCGCGAAGATCACGCTGAGCTGATCTTCCGCCTTCATTTAACCACCCTGTTATTTAACCAATGCGTTAAACGTTAATGGCCGGGGTCGAGCGTGTCAAGCCTGCGGATTTGGATTTGCGGTCCCCTAGCGTGTCGCGCGGAACGGGCGCAGTGTGGACTCTGCACCCCCCTAGCTGCGCTGCCACCCGACGCCGAAAGGAGCAGGAGCATGCGACGGAGTTCCGACCGGATTCTGACCACGCACACCGGGAGCCTGCCCAGGCCGGTCGACCTCGACCAGCTGATCGCCGACAAGGACACCGGTGCCGCGGTCGATGCAGGCGCCTTCGACAAGCGGGTCGCCGAGGCGGTCAACGACGTCGTGGCCAGCCAGCTCGCGGTCGGCGTGAGCGTCGTCAGCGACGGCGAGATGGGCAAGTCCGGTTACTCCACGTACGTCAAGGACCGGCTGAACGGCTTCGGCGGAACTGGCCGACCACTGGCCGTCACCGAGATGATCGAGTACCCGGAGGTCTTCGAGCACATCGCCGGCGACCAGGCTGTGGGCCGGATGATGAACCAGCCCGCCTGTGACGGTCCCGTCTCCCTGCGCGACCCGGGTGCGGTGCACAAGGACATCGAGAACCTCAAGGCGGCGGTCAAGGATGCCGAGCCGGCCGACGTGTTCATGACCGCGGCCTCCCCTGGCGTCATCGCCGCGTTCTTGTCGAACGCCTACTACCCGACCGACGAGGAGTACATCTTCGCGCTAGCCGACGCGATGAAGCCCGAGTACGACGCGATCGCCGCGGCCGGCATCGTGCTGCAGGTCGACTGCCCGGATCTCGCGATGACCAGGGCCATGCTCGGCAACGACGTGCTGACTGACGAGGAGTTCCGGGATCAGATCCGGATGCACGTGCGCGCGCTCAACCACGCCCTCCGCGACATCCCGCCCGAGCAGATGCGGATGCACGTGTGCTGGGGGAACGGCGAGTGGCCGCACATCACCGACATCCCGCTGGCCAGCATCATCGACATCGTGCTGGAGGCCAGGCCCACCGGACTGGTGTTCGAGGCGGCCAACCCCCGGCACGAGCACGAGTGGAAGGTCTGGAAGGACATCCGCCTGCCCGAGGGGAAGGTCCTGATTCCCGGCATCTTGGATACCACGACGAACTTCGTCGAGCATCCCGAGCTAGTGGCCCAGCGAATCATCAGATTCGCCGAGATCGTGGGCCGCGAGAACGTCATCGCAGGCACCGACTGCGGCTTCGGCACGTTCGCCGGCTTCTACACGGTCAAGCCGCGGATCACCTGGCTCAAGCTCGCCTCGATGGCCGAGGGCGCCCAGATCGCGTCGGATTACCTATGGAGACGGGGTCGTTCGTAGCGCCCCTGGCCCGGACCGACGGCGGCCGAGGGCTGGCCGGACTCCACCTCGTTCACACCGTGCCCGCATCCGGTGGGCACTGGCGTGCGCTGTAGCTTGGAACAAAGTGCCGAGCCGCACTCGGGGGGGTCAGGATGGCCATCGACAACGACAAGCTCCAGGATTTCCTGCACAAGTTCGTCGGCGACCTCGGCGCGACGGTAGCCGCCGGCAGCGTCGTGATCGGGCATAATCTCGGCCTGTACAAGGCCCTAGCAGGCCAGCCGGCGACCGCCGAGGAACTCGCCGCCCGTACCGAGACCAATCCGCGCTACGTCGCCGAATGGCTACGGGGCCAGGCAGCCAGCGGCTACGTCAGCTACGACGCCGAAGGCGACCGCTACTCGATGACGGAAGAGCAGGCGTTCATCCTGACCGACCCGGATGGCGCCGTGTACGCTCCCGGCGCGTTCGTCCTCGCGCTCGGCGCGCTCAAGGCCGAGCCGCGCATCACCGAGGCGTTCCGGACCGGCGGCGGCATGGGCTGGCACGAGCAGGACACCGACGTCTTCCTCGGGTGCGAGCAGTTCTTCCGGCCCGGCTACATCGCCAACCTGGTCCCGTCGTGGATCCCGTCCCTAACCGGCGTGGACGACAAGCTGCGAGCCGGCGCGGCGGTCGCCGACATCGGCTGCGGGCTGGGCGCCTCGACGATCCTGCTCGCGGAGGAGTACCCGAACTCCCACTTCACCGGCTCCGACTACCACGACGGCTCGATCGAGCTGGCGCGCAAGCGGGCCGGTGACGCAGGCGTCGCCGATCGAGTGAACTTCGAGGTCAGCACGGCGTCGGAGTTTTCCGGCGGCGACTACGACCTGGTCGCGACCTTCGACTGCCTGCACGACATGGGCGATCCGCTGTCGGCGGCCAAGCACGTCCGCCAGGTAATGAAGCCGGACGGCACCTGGCTAGTAGTCGAGCCAGCCGCCGCCGACGACACGGCCGGCAACATGAACCCCGTCGGGCGCGCCTACTACAGCTTCTCCACACTGCTGTGCGTCCCGAACGCGCTCTCCCAGTCCGGCGGCTACTCGCTCGGCGCGCAGGCCGGGGAGGCCGCGATCAGGCAGATCATGACCGACGCGGGCTTCACAAGATTCCGCCGGGCGGCCGAGACGCCGTTCAACCAGGTGTACGAGGTCCGGCCGTAGCCGAAACCTGTCCCTAGCGGACCTTGTCCAGCCAGGCCTGGTAGGCCAGCCCGAATGGCTCGGCACCGGCGCCGACGGCTGCGAGCAGCCAGGCGGCCGCCTGCTCGGCCTGGCGGATCAGCTCGGCGGGATACCCGTAGCGGACCTGATGCTCGGCGAACTCATCCTGATCGTCGAGCAGTAGCACCCCGTCACGCCGACGGATCACGTCCAGGTCGAGGTCGACCATGGTCACCTCGCCGTCGTGCACCCAGCGTGGCGGGGTGCTGATGTCGCAGTACACGTCGACCTCGGCCGGCGCGTCGTTGAAGACGGCGGTCCACCACTGACCAGCAGGCACCAGCTGGACCATCGGCTCATCGAAACGCACCGGCGGCTCGCTGCCGCGCTGCGCGGTCGCGCCGCCCGGCATGCCGAGCCAGACCCCGTGCACGTCCTCGCCCAGATAGCGCATGGTCTGGTGCCAGTGCAGGCTGCCGTCGTACTTGGTGAAGACCAACCGCACATCTCGACCAGTCACGCCTGCACCTCTCACCCGCAGCGCGCTAGCTCAGCTGGCGCGGATCGACGCCGATGCCGCCCGACGCGCTGCTCTGGTACGCAGCAAGGGCGAACCGCAGCACATCGATGGCCTCGTCGCCGCTCCACATCAGCGGGCCCTCGCCGGTACGCAGGTAACGCAGCCAGTGCCGACCCGAATCCCGGAAGCTGCTGGCCCAGTCGTCATCGAGCGCGTGATAGCCCCGCAGCTCGCCGTCGCGATACACCTCGAGGCTCGGCTGCTGAATGCCGCGGCCGGTGATCCGGTTGACCCGCGCGTAGCCCTTGGTGCCGGTGACTTCCCAGCGCTCGTCGTTGGTGTAGTAGTCAGACCGCAGGTACAGATCCGGCGCGAGCGTGATGTCCCAGACGCCGCGGACGCCGTTCTCGTGCTCCCAGCTGATCACCGCGGGCGCATCGATGTCGATACCGGACCCGAACGACGTGACCCCGATCCAGGCGCGCACCTCGCGCACGGGGCCGAAGAGCCATAGCGCCGTGGACAGCTTGTGCCAGCCGTCGTCGAACACCATGATCCCGCGGCCGACCTTGATCTGCTCGAGCTGCCACTCGAAGCTACTCCACGGTACGTCCCAGCCGCCGCTGCCGCTGCCGACCATCTTCACGTGGTAGCCCGCCACCTCGCCGATGTCGCCTGCCTCGACGACAGCCTTGAGCTTGCGGAGCGGGTCGAAGAAGAGGTAGTTCTCCATCACGCGCAGGACCCGGTCATTGGCGGCGGCCGCCGCCAGCAGTCGCTTCGCGGTAGCGAGCTCGTTACACATCGGTTTCTGCGCATTGACGTGCCAGCCCTGGTCAAGGAGTTCGACGATGCCGTCCGCGTGCAGCGGGATCGGCAGCAGGCACTCCACCGCATCGACTTCGATGCCGCTGACGGCCAGCTTTTCTATAGACGGGAACGTCGCGGCTTCCGGCCAGTCTGCCTGCCGCTGGTCGCGGCGCTCCGGGTTCGGGTCGACCAGCGCGACGACCTCCACGTCGGGGTTGTCGACGTAGCCCCGCATATTGAGGTCATAGATGCGGCCGAGGCCGACGAACGCGGCGCGGATGGGGCGATCATAGGGAACGAAGGTCACCGGACCGGTCTCCTCTCGGCGCTAGGTCGACCGAGCCGATCCACGGACCGGGACATAGAGCTATGCAGTGGCTCGGATGTTACCGAGTAGGACAGCTGTAGCGCGAGAGGCAGTTCTGGTGAGTATCGTCTCGCGCTATCCTGCGCGGGTGACCCAGTCTGCGCCGATTCCATCGGGTACGGTCACGCTGCTGTTTACCGACGTGCAGGGCTCGACCAGGTTGTGGGAAGCCGAGCCCGAGCTCATGGCTGTGGCGCTGCGCCGCCACGACGAGATCCTGCGGTCGACGATCGAGACCGCAGGCGGTTACGTGTTCAAGACTGTCGGCGACGCGTTCTGCGCGGCCTTCCGGACCGCGGCGGCGGCGATGGGCGCGGCCCTGGCCGCGCAGGCGGGCCTGAGCGGGGAGACGTGGCCCACGAGCAGGCCGATCCTGGTGCGGATGGGGCTGCATACCGGGGTCTGCGAGGAGCGCGACAGCGATTACTTCGGCCCGGTGGTCAACCGGGCGGCGCGCCTGGAAGCGGCCGCGCACGGAGGCCAGGTCCTGGTCTCGGGTGCGACGGCCGAGCTGCTGGCCGGCTCGCTTCCGGCGGGCGCTGGCCTGCGGGACCTCGGCTTGCACCGGCTGAAGGACCTCGGCCGTCCCGAGCAGGTGTTCCAGGTTGAGGCGAGCTTCCTGGCGCCGGATTTCCCGCCCCTGGCCTCGCTGGACAACCCCGAGCTGCCGAACAACCTGCCGACGCTGCTGAGCGCCTTCGTCGGGCGGGAGAAGGAGCTGGCTGAGGTCAGGGAGCTGATCCGGATGTCCAGGCTGGTGACGCTGACCGGCGCCGGGGGCAGCGGCAAGACCCGGCTAGCGCTTCAGGCTGGCGCTGAGCTGATCGGCCGGATCCCGGACGGAGTGTGGCTCGCTGAGCTCGCGCCGCTGACCGACGGCGGCCAGATCCCCGGCGCCGTGGCGGCCGCGATGGGGATGCAAGACGCCAGCGGCCCGGCCATCGGCGACACGGTGATCGAGGCGCTGACCGGGCAGGAGAGCCTGATCCTGCTGGACAACTGCGAGCACCTGATCGACGCCGCCGCCAAGTTCTGCGACCAGGTCATCCGGCACTGCCCCAAGGTCAGGTTCCTGGTCACGTCACGGGAGCCGCTGGGAATCGACGGCGAACGGGTGTACCGCGTTCCCTCCCTGACGCTGCCCGGCAGCGACGCGGAGTCTGTCGAGGACCTCGCCGGAAGCGACGCGGTGCAGCTATTCGCCGAACGCGCGCGGGCGCACCAGGCTGATTTCGTCATCGATGCGCGCTCCGCCCCGGATGCCGTGACCATCTGCCGGCGGCTCGATGGGATCCCGCTCGCCCTCGAGCTGGCCGCGGCGCGCCTGTCGTCGATGTCGCTGGCGCAGGTCGCCGCTCGGCTCGACCAGCGCTTCCGGCTGCTGACCGGCGGCAGCCGGAATGCGATGCCGCGGCAGCAGACGCTGCAGGCGACGGTCGACTGGTCGTTCGGCTTGCTGACTGCGCAGGAACGGGAGACGGTGACCCGGCTGTCGGTGTTCGCCGGCGGCTTCGACCTCGAGGCTGCCGAGGCGATCTGCGCGAGCGCTGAGGTCGATGCGCTGGATGTGCTCGACCTGCTCGGTTCGCTGGTGGACAAGAGTCTCGTTGTCGCTGATCACTCGCCCCAGACTGTGCGCTACCGGCTGCTGGAAACGATCCGTCAGTACAGCGCCCAGGAGCTGCTGCGGGCCGCGGGGGAAGCCGAGGTCATACGCATCAGGGATCGGCACGCGCGTTACTACCTGGCCATGGCGAAGGCTGGCGGTCCAGCCACGACCGGCCCGGACCAGGGGCAGTGGCTGCGCCGATTCGACGTCGAGTGGGAGAACCTGCGAGCTGCGTTCACCCAATTCGCGGCCGAAGCCTGCGGCGAGGAGATCCTGGCGCTTGCCGTCAGCCTGCGGCGGTTCAGCGTCACTCGCGGCCATTCGGACGTCCTCGAATACCTTCGTCCCGTCGTCGACCAGGCAGATGGCCCGCCCAGCGCGCTGCTCGCGGACGGCATGACACTCGCCGGGCAGCTGATCGGGCTGCTGTCCAGGACGGACCTCGCCGAGCTCGCAGCCGCCAAGGAATACGGCGAGAACGGCGCTCGCCATGGCGCGCGCTGTCGGCGACCGGCATGTAGAGGCGCATGCCATCAGCAAGCTCGTCGAGTCCGCTTACATGAGCAGGCGACATGGTGGCCGGCCACGAGCTGGCCGAACAGGGCGTCGCCATCGCCCGCGAACTCGGCGATGTGCAGCTGCTCGGGGAACAGCTGCTGGGGCTCGCCTCGACCGCGACCGCGGAGGACAGGTCCCGCATCCAGGAGGAAGCCCTGGCGTGCTGCCGCCAGGCCGGTGATGTCCTGCTCATGGCCGCGCAACTGAGCAACAAGTTCAGCGCCCTGCTGCACGCTGGCCAGATCGAGGAAGGCAGCGCGTCGCTGGAGGAATGCGTCGCCCTGGTCGAAGGTCTCGGCGGCGACTTCATGCTGCACTTCATGCGCTGCAACCTGCTGCTGCTCCGGCTGATCCAGGGGCGGTACGCCGACGCGGCAGCGCTGCTGCGCGGCTGCTTGCTCATGAGCCGGCGATTCGGGCCAGGGGCGGGCTCGGGCGAGCTCATCTTTGCCGCCGCATGTGTGGCTGGCCGGCAGGGCGATGACCTGCGCGCGGCCCGACTGCACGGCGCGGGTGACGCCGACATCGACAAATCGCTGGAGATTCGCACGATCAACTGGTCGGATGCCGAGCAGGGCGTACGGGAGCGAGAGCAGACCGCGCTGCGCGAGCGGCTCGGCAATGCTGCGTACGAGGAGGCTTACCAGGCTGGCGCGCAGCTCTCCCTGAGCCAGGCGCTGGACCTGGCCCTCGGCCGCGACGCGCCCGCCTAAGACTCCGGAAGTCCCGTCTCGCCGACGGCGCCCGCCAGCCCGCCACGCCGCAAGATCTTCCTCGCGCCAGGCCGCCTCGCTGCGAGCCCGCTGACGCGCCGAGCCTCCGTCGCCATCCCGCCCGGCCACCGGACGGCGTCGTTCGTACGCTGCTGGCCGTGAACGCTGCTTGCTAAGTTGACAGCGTTAATGTTTGCGTCGCATAATAGATTTTGTAAACGGCGTAAACACAACGGCAAGGGGCACTCCAATGACCAGCATCCAGACTCTGTACGACGCCATCATCGCCGTGGTCGTCACGATCGGCATCGCCGCCGCCGTGTCGATCGCGTTCGTCGCACTCGGCTCTTTCGTAGCGCGGGGCAAGGCGCAGGCTCAGAAGATCGCGTACGCGCGCGCGGTCCCGGCTCCGGCGCAGCACCCGACGCAGACCGACGACGTGCGCGAGCTCGTACTCCGGTAATTCGCGCCGCGATAGCCGGCAACTCCTACCAGGGGCAGCAAGAGGGACGACGCCGCCAGGCGCCGCCCCTCTTCGTATGTTCGGCAACTCCGGATCGCGCAGCGCCGCTGGCTTATGCGGTCAGTGTCGATTACCAAGATCATGGCCGAGATTTCCCGCGGTAGGTGCAATTAGGCGCCCGATTTGCCAGTTTCGCGCGCACGTTAGCCGGGAAACCTCGGGAGCTGCGGTGGCGAATGCCGCAAATCGTCGATGACGCACCGGCCGATCCGGCGCGCGGCAGGCTTACAGCGAGTCGGTCGAGACTTTTGGCCGCCGTCGGCGAGCACAGCTCCGCCTGGCGTCTGCACCAGGCATCTGGGCCAGGCAGTTCGACACTACGCACCTCGGCACCATCCACCTCGGCACCAGTCCACCTCGGCACCATCCACCTCGGCGCCATCCACCTCGGCTCAGGCTGCCGCGCCGTCAGCGCGCGAAGCGCCGGCCCCGCGCCTCGTCGGCTGCTCGAACGGCAGCCCATCTCGCTCGCCTGCGACCCGGAAAAGGACTCCAGCCCACGTCCGGAATGGCCGCCATGGCTCCGCGATCCGCTCCACGTCCGCTGCGTCTGGCGTACTCGCCAGCCCGTAGTAATGGCGCAGGTATCCGGCCAGCCTCGGCTCGCCGACCGCGAGCCCGTCAGTCACGCCGGTCGAGCGCAAGTACACCAGCATCGAGTAGACCGGCCCGAGGCCCTTGATGCGTTGCAGGCCGGCCATTGCCTCGGCCGCCGGCAGGCCGCGCAGTCCGCCGGCCTCCAGCTGACCATCAAGAGCGGCACGCGCCACGCCGTGCAGTCGGGCCAGGCGAGTCTCCTCAATACCGCGGAAATCCCCGACCTCCAGCAGCCGCTCCGGCAGCGGGAACGCCAGCTCCGGCTGCCCGGCGAGCTCGAACGTGGCCCCGGCTGCCTCGCACAACCGGCGGTGCAGTGCGATCGCCTGAGATCGCTGCCGTCGCTGCGACAGCACTGACCACGCGGCCGCCTCGTATGGCGAGTGGAACAGCACCGGACGCAGGCCCTGGTTGTCTGCCTGGAGACCGCCAAGCACCGGGTCTGCCTGGCCGGCGGCAAGCCAGCCCGCCACATCTGTATCGATCGACAGGATCCGGCGAATCTGTGCCGCGGCGGCGTCTATCCCAGCTTCGCCGCTAACATCCGCGACCAGGCTGCCATCAGATTGCTGCGTCAGCACGACGCCGACATGATGGCGAAGGTCGTCAGCTACGAACGCCAGCCGCATCAGCCTGGCATCCGGGAACGGCCGTCCGGTGCTGGGCCCGAAGCCGAACGATGCCGCGGCGGCGAGCGAAAAGGGTCCATCGACCTGCATGGTGAGCTGTGTCCGCATAGTGATCTGCCTCCCGAACCCAGAAGTGTGAGGGGTCAGTGGCCGCAAGCTGGCGGCAGCCTGGCCGCCATCGGCCACGTTCCTGGTATAGACCCGGCTGCCGACAGTGCGGGGTTGCAATACTTAGCCGTGTGGCTAAGACTTAGGAACATGGCTAATCAAACCGTGATCTGCACCTATCGCGTCCGGCCCGATGCTGAGGCACCTTTCCTGGAGTTGCTCGCCCGCCACTGGCATACGCTGCGCGAGCTCGGATTCGTGACCGACGAGCCGTCAGTGATCTACCGCGAGGTCGAAGAGCGGCCGACGTACGTCGAGATATTCACCTGGGTCGAGGGCGGCTTCGAGCAGGCCCACGAGCACCCGGCCGTACTGGCGATCTGGGAGCCGATGGACCCGCTGCTCGAAGAGCGGGACGGCCGGATGAAGTGGGAGTTCCCGCACTACGAGCGCGTCGCGCTCGGCACGTGACGGCCAGGCCGCGCGGGTTCACCGAGCTCGACGACTTTGACGCCGTCTTCAGCGCGCTGGCGCATCGCTCCCGGCGGACGATACTCGCGGTCCTGCACGCCCGCGGCGGGGAGATGACGTCCGGCGCTATCGCGGCGAGGTTCGAGCACTCGTGGCCGACGATCTCGCAGCACCTGCGCGTGCTCCAGCACGCCGAGCTGGTTACCGTGGAGCTGCGCGGGCGTGAGCACGTCTACCGGCTGGAGACCGATCGGCTTCTGCGGGTGACCCAGGGCTGGCTTGGCCACTTCGACTGACCAGCGGCCGACCGCGGACCGGGCCGCACTCAGTCGGGCTCGACCGCAGCCGACTCCGATTCCGCTGCGATCTCGCACAGGGCGATCAGGCCTGCGCGGAGCGCCGCGACGCCGTCGGCCGACAGGCGCGTGAGCAGTTCGTCATCGACAGCCGTAGCCGCCTCCCAGGCCACGGTCGCCGCCGCCGCGCCGCGCGATGTCAGGTGCAGCACCATACGGCGCCGGTCCCCGGCATCCGGGGACCGTTCCAGATAGCCACGCATGACCATGACATCAATGAGCTGGCTCACGGCCTGCTTACTGATCCCTAGCTCGCGGGTCATGAGAGCAAGATGCGCGTCTTCGCCGTAGACGCGCGCGAGGACAAACGCGCCGTTGCGCGGCATGTCATCGAACCCCGCGTCGGCGAAGGCCGCCCGAATCGCTGTCCCGTACGCCTTCCGCGCGGCCCGGAGCAGGCCAGGAATAGCCCTGCGGTCGGCGACGCTCGCCGACCCTGTCGCTTCATCACCTGTCATGAAGCGTGAGGATATTCGTTCCGATTATTGACTGTCAGTTTCTTGACTAGCTCGTCGAGCCGCGAGCAGTTGATCATCTGAGCTGAGATGCGCGGATGACCTGTGTCACATCCATGGCCCTGAAGATGACCTGGCTGACACGGCCGTGGGCCATGACCGGGATATTAACGATGTCCCAGTACCGCTCGTCGAACACGCCCGGCCTGTCCGGGTCTTCAAGGTCGTATCTGGTCAGCGGCATGACATCCCGCTCGCCCGTGGCCACTACGCTCTCAAGCGATTCCCGCAGATCGCGAAGTCCCTGTTCAGCCGGTTCGTTGGGATTGGGCCGGAACGTGTCGAAAACGTTCCGCCCGATGAGGTCTTCCGCCTTGCGGCCCGTCAGTTCGGCAGTCTCGTCGGACACGTCGAGCACGGTGAAGTCCAGACTCAGCGCCACCGTGACGGCCGGGGCGCTCTTGAATATCGCCTGGTAGTCGATTTGCCGCTCCATCACGCCCCCCGTATGAGTCACCTCCATTATCGCAGCAGCGGCACCGCCGCAACTTAACCCCCAGACCTCGGGCGCTTAGGCGCGCGCCACCGTTTCACAACTCGGGTCTCAGGATCCAGCACCGCGCCAGAGAGCGCGGGCCAGCACGACGGCTTCGACTCGGCCGCCCGCCCTGATCGAGCAGGCAGCCGGCGACTGCGTCGAGCTGAGTTCCCGGTAGTACAGACATCGTCGTAGACCAGCACGAACTGGCCAGCCGTCCGAGCGGGATCAGCGACAACGCAGCGCATCACGCAGCTCATTGCCGCTGACGCGCTTGGACCAGGCCTGACCGTCAGCCGACTTCAGCGTCGGCTGGGTCTTGACGATCGCGGCCGGGTCGAAGGGCCAGCGCCTGCCGGGATCGGCTTCGGCGGCCGCGGCCAGCACGGCCTCGGTGTGCGCAAACTCCTGCCCGCCGGGCCCGACGAAGCTCGGGTTGACGACGATCAGCCCCGGCGGGTCAGCCGCCATGTGCTGCTCAAGCCAGCCGAGCAGCAGCCGGCCGAGCACGACGGCGAGGCCGCGGGAGCCGCGGTACTTGTAGTCGTTGATGGCGCGCCGCATCGGCCCGGACTGGTACCCGATCGCGTGGATCTTGGTGATGCGACGGCGCGGGCTGCGGCAGAGCTCGTTCGGGCACCAGCCGTCCGGCCGCAGGCGCTGCGCGCAGACGGCGCAGGCATCCGGTCCCGGCCGAGCAGCTGCGGACGCGCGCACGCCAGGCACACGCGCGCCGGCCCGGCACGGAAGTAGGCGCAGCGGGGGCAGTCGGGGAACCCGGCATCGGCTAACTCGCCGGCCGGGATGACTGTTCGGTCATCGCGGCCGACCTTAGCCGCGCCTGCCGACAGCGCACGTCGGGCGGGGGTGAGCCGCGAGCGGCCCCGTTCCCGTCCTTATCAGGGGAGTCGCGCGGATCGGCTGGCCGGGCAGGGCAGCAGTCACGATCTGGCGTCCCGGACCACGAACGTGCCGTTGACCAGGACGTGCCTGATCCCGGCCGACGGCCGCGTGGGCTGCGAGTAAGTCGCCTGGTCGGGCACCGTCGCAGGGTCGAAGACCACGATGTCGGCGTCGCAGCCAGCCTGGACGCGGCCCTTGCGCCGCATCGCGGGCACGCGGGGCTCGAGCAGCTGGGCCGGGAGCAGGCTGGACCGGCGCAGCGTCTCGGCCAGGCCGAGCGGGCCGCCTATCCGACGGCCCGCCGGCGTCGGCCGCGAGCATCCGGAGCGCGCGCGAGAAGGTTCCCGCCGTGCGGGGGTGGGTGAACACGGTGCCCGGCAGCGGCCAGGTCATCGGATCGGGAACGGGGCCGCTCCACGTCAGTGGCATCGCATCGCTCGCCACGATCGCGTCCGGGAACGTCAGCGACCGCATCAGCACCGCGAGATCTGCCGGGTCGTCCTCGTTCAGGTGCCTGATGATCGCCAGGCCGCCAGGATCGGCCGCGCGGAGTTCGCGCAGTCGCGCCTCGCTGGCGACCTGCTCGCCGGTCGGCGCATAGGTCAGGTCGGTGGGCCGCAGGTCGCGCTCGTGCAGTCGCTCGGGCGCGAGGAACGCCGCGCCGATGCCGGTCATCCCGGACCCGTACGGATAGGCCTCGGTCGATACCCGCGAGCCCGCTGCGCGTGCCCGGCTCACCAGGTCCTGCACCCGGTCGATGTGCCGGAGTGACGTGCTGTTGATGTGGCAGTAGTGCATCTGCGCGCCGGTCTCGCCAGCCGCGCGGACGATCTCCACGGCGCCGTCGATGAGCGCGTCCGGCGCGAGCTCGATGAGGTCGCGGGCATGGGTGAAGGTCGCGACGCCGGCCTCGGCGGCAAGGGCAGCGACCTGGAGATATTCCTCGGGGTCTGCGCCCGGGGCGTAGCCGACCAGCAGCCCGATGCCGATCGCGCCGTCGGCGAGGTCGGCCGACAGCCGGTTCAGGATCGCGCTGAGCTGGACTGACGAGGCGGGACCTTGCCAGGCAGGAGTGGCGATGTGCGTCAGGAAGGCGCCGAGCGTGCCGTCGAGTTCGATGCCCGCGACCGCCTCCATTCGCGCGAGCGCCCACGATGCCGCGAAGCCGTAGTTGACCGGCCGGCCTTCGGCGGCCGCCTGGCGGTAGGCAGGGGCGACGGGGCTGACGCCGGCTTCCAGTTCGAGCGCCGTCGTGACGCCGTCGAGAGCGCGCAGCCGCAGCCCGGGGATATCGGCGGTGTGACTGTGCAGATCGATGAAGCCGGCCGTTACGACCTGGCCGGTGACGTCCAGGTCAAGCGCGGCCGGGCCGAGCGCGTCGCCGATCTCGGTGATGCGTCCGGCCGAGATGGCGACGTCGGCGATCTCGTCCAGGCCCGTTTCGGGGTCGATGACGCGTCCGCCGCGCAGCACGATGTCGGGTGAGGTCATTGCGCAGGCACCGGTCCCTGAAGTCGACGGCAGGCCGCTGGCGTCGGTTGGGCGTCGCGGCGTTCGCTGTTAGGCAGCGTAATTCGGGCGCCTGACGCCTGGCGGCGCCGCATCCCAATCAAAGCGCAGTCGCGACAGTCCGCCTCACGCCCGCCGGGCAGGAGCGCCTCCGTCAGGTCCGAGGTCAGGTCGACGAGATCACCAGTCGGCTGTTCGACTTCCCCGCCGAGTGGTCCTAATGTCATGGCTGGGACTCTGCTGCTGCTGTTTCAGCAGCAGGGCGGCAACGATGACGTTGGAGCCTGGAATCACAGCCTGCTGACTACTCCGGCGCTCCGCCGGCAGCCCCGTTGATCGCGTCCGCCACGGCGTGAGCCAGCGTCCGGTACTGCTCCCGCGTAATCTCCCCGCGGTCGTACGCTGCTGTCACCTCGTCGATCGAACCGGGCACGTTCGCACCCGGATCGCGAAGCGCCGCTTCAGCCATCTCGCTATAGGTCCGCGCCGCAGGGCCACGCGTCCTCGGCCACGTCCTCCGCCTGAACGCAGCGACGACCTCGTCCAGGCTCACCTCACCGGACCGCAGAGCGCCGATGAGATCTCTGACTTCGTTGCCGCCCATCTAGCTACGCTCCCTATCCATGAGTCGTGCCGCATGTGACTCCACGAGCACGGGAGCACGACCATCAACGGAGTTGTCGTACCTTCACCAGCCGTCGAGCTTGGACTTGAGCTGCTCGAAGTTCCTGCGATTACCGCTACCCCATGAGGAGTCCGCATGCTTCATGATCGTGTCCTCGGCGACATATCGCTCGCCTAGTCCAATCCCGGCCCGGTACTCGTCATGCCCGTTGCGATGCCGGGCATCTGCCCGTTGCACGCTGACTTCTACGGGGATGTCGACGAAGACTCCGTCAACTCGCATGTAGCCAGCCGAGCGGAGCGAGTCGACCCTGTCAGCGATCGTTGACGTATCTGACATGGTGAAGTCCCAGATGACGTTCCTGCCATCGGACTCCGCGCGGCTGGCGAGCCGCTTGGCCATATCCGAGGCCTCCTCGTGGACCAAGTCGGAGGCCTCCATCGGAGACAAGCCAGTGACATCTGGAATCAGTCCGCGCTTCGCCATCTCCTGTTTGATGAGGTCGGGGTTGATCATCATGTACTGCGACAGATCTATGTCAGCGAACTCCCTGAGCACTGTCGTCTTGCCAGCCCCTGGCAATCCGCCAGCAAGTATTGCCTTGCCATCGCACGGCACCTCCGAGCAGCGTGCGTAGAGGTCATCGACAATCGCGCCATGGAAGGCATCTCGCTCGTCGGTCCAGACTTCCTGTCCCCCATCGAGCGTGAATTGGACATGGGTCTCAGGCCGGCGGCGCGAGCGTCCGCTAAGCGCTCGCGGACCTCGGTTACATGCTCGGCGTGCTCAGCGTCGGTTAACGGCCGGACCTCACGCGGGTCATCACCACCATCGGAAGGATGGCTGTCCGGATAGTGTGGCGACGACGGATGCCCGTCGGCCAGTCGCTGTAACCGCTGATCTAATCGCGCCTGCAGCAGGGCCATCGCGCAGCTCACTGCCATCGCGCAGCGTCAGGTCGGTCGGAGAATCGACAGCGCCCACGCGAAACCTCCAGCAGCGCTTTCGCCATCAGACAGATCCAGCAGAGACCATAGCCCTCGAGCACCAGGAGCCGCGCCAAACTCATAGGTTCGGGGACAACTGAGCGCAGATAAAACGCCGTCAGGGCAGGGTGAAGAAATCTTGCCGCCATAGCGAACGCGCCTGGCGCCTCGCCGGCCTGCGCCCTACTCGAATAGCCCGCGGATGTCGTCGCCGTCGAGACTGCCGCCAAACACGTTCCCGCTGTCGAGCACCGACGTGAACAGCGCGGCCTTGCGCGCCTTGAGCGCCATGACCTTGTGCTCGATGGTGTCCTTGGCGATCAGGCGGTACACGACGACGTTGCGGGTCTGGCCGATGCGGTGCGTACGGTCCACGGCCTGGGCCTCGGTCGCCGGATTCCACCACGGATCCAGCAGGAAGCAGTAGTCGGCCTCGGTGAGGTTCAGGCCGAACCCGCCCGCCTTGAGGCTGATCAGGAACACCGGCGCATCGCCGCTCTTGAACCGCTCGAGCACGAGAGCGCGGTCGCGCGTCCTGCCGTCCAGGTAGCAGTACTTGATCCCGGCCGCGTCCAGCCGCTGCCGCGCCCGCTCCAGGAACCGGGTGAACTGGCTGAACACCAGCGCTCGGTGCCCGCCGCCGACGGCCTCGGCGAGCAGGTCCAGGAGCGTATCGAGCTTGCTGCACGGCAGGTCGTCGTGCTCCGCGTCGACAAGCCCCGCATGCAGGCTCAGCTGTCGCAGGAGGGTCAGGGACCGCAGGATCGTGAACCGGTTGGCGTCGACGTCGTCGATCAGGCCCAGGACCTTCTGCCGCTCTCGCTGGAGGTGCGTCTGGTAAAGCTTCTGGTGCTTCGGGTGCAGCTCGACTTCGAGCACCTGCTCCTGCTTGGCGGGCAGGTCGGCGGCGACCTGCTCTTTGGTCCGGCGCTTCACGAGCGGCTTGATCCGGCGCCGCAGCTGCTCGAGCAGCTCGGCCTTAGCCTGCTTCTCGATGGGCCGGGCGTAGTAGTCCTGGAACTTCTCCGGATGCGGGAAGAGGCCGGGAGCAGTGATCGACAACAGCGACCAGAGCTCCATCAGGTTGTTCTCCATCGGCGTGCCCGTGATAGCCAGCTTGAACGGGGCTGGCAGTCGGCGCGCGCACTGATAGATCTTGGCCTGCCGGTTCTTGGTGAACTGCGCCTCGTCGAGGATCAGCCCAGACCACGTCAGCGCCGCGTAACTGGCGAAGTCGATGCGGAGCAGCGTGTACGTCGTCACGACGGCGTCCGCGCCAGCGACGATCTCAGCGAGGTCCTTGCGACGCCGGGCCATGGTGTCGGTGATCACGACAACCTTGAGTCCGGGCGCGAACCTGCCAGCCTCCACTGCCCAGTTGGACACGACGCTGGTCGGGGCGCAGATGAGGAACGGGGCGCTGGTCCGGTCTGCCTCGCGTGCGTGGCTGATCAGGGCCAGCGTCTGCAGCGTTTTGCCCAGCCCCATGTCGTCGGCGAGGATGCCGCCGAGCTGGTGCTCCCACAAGAACGCGAGCCACTGGAATCCCTCGACCTGGTACGGGCGCAGGTGCGCGGTCAGCCCGGCCGGCAACTGCACGTGGCCGAGACCGACGTCCGCGGCCGACTCGGTGCCGGCAGCCGCATCCGACCCGGTGCCCGCGAAGGCGAGCAGGCCGCCGACCTGGCGCTGCCACGCTGCTGCCTGACGGCTGACCACGCCGAGCTCCGCAAGCTCAGCCCACATCCCGGCCTGGAACCTGCTGATCCGCAGCGACTCCCCGGGCCGCTCCTGTAGCGCGCGCGCCTCCTCGATGAGCCTGGCCAGCGCCTGCAGGCCCGGCTTGTCCAGCGAGAAGTACGCACCGTTGTCGAGCAGCAGGTAGTCATCGCCCCGGCTGAGGGCGAGGAACAGCTCCCTGAACTGGACGGCGATGTCCTCGACAAAGACCACCACGCCGAGGCCAAACCAGTCGTTGTCGTCGGCTAGCTCGTCCGCGGAGATTTCGATCCGCACCGAGTCGCCGGCCTCACGGTAATCAGCCGGACTGCCGCTGACCTCTAGCTCGACCCCGGAGCGACCGGCCAGCATCGGCAGCGTCTCCGTGCTGAACCTCATGGTGTCCAGCCCCGTGAGCTGCGCGGGCCGCAGGCTGCCCGGTGGCAGATCGAGGTCAGCCAGGATGGCGCGCTCTGCGTCAGGGTCCCGGTAACCCGCCTCGGCCTCCGCGCCGGGGATCGCGAGAGCAGGCCCGGCGCCCATCGGCACCCGCAGCCGCTCGTCGCCAACTCGGTACGCCCACTCCCAGGTCACGTCCAGCTCGTGGCCGTCGCCGTAGGAAGCGCCCAGCACCAGAGTGGGCGGCGAGATGGCAGGCAGGCTGTACGAGCCATCCGAGGAGGTGAGCGATGCGGCGTGCCTGAGTCGCGGATAGAAGTGCTCGCGGAACCGGCGTTCCTGAGCAGCAGGAATGCTGAGTGACTGCCGCGACAGCGCCAGTTGCTGCACTTGGATGGGAACGGGGTTGATCAGCCTCGCCAGCCGGAACCGCCACAGCGCTGGGTGCGGCTCATGCTCCGCCTCGTCTCGGTCGACGTAGGCCAGGCCATGTCCTTGCGGGCCGAGGAAGCAGACCGGCCAGATCTCGCCGTCACTGCCATCGACGCTGACGATCGGGCTGATGCGCAGCGGTCCCGATGGCTCGCTCCTGGTCACGTCGAGGAACAGCTCGGCAGTTCCGTACCTCGGTATCGCGCCGAGCTTGCGGTACACCAGCGGGACACCGGCGGACTCGGCCTCGTCCAGCAGCGACCACAGCTGCCGCGACTCGAACCTGCCCAGGTCGAGCAGCTTCTCGCCACCCACGTAGGAGTACGGCCGATAGCCCGAGCGGTCGCCCGCCCGGTGCAGCCAGTACAGCTCCCTGAGTACGCGCAGCTGGGCATCGGCGAGGCCGTCAGCGGATCCGCGGGAATCCAGCCTGTCCCAGGTCAGCTGACCCCCGACCCAGGTATCCAGCCTGGCCCCTGGCTGAACGAGCCGCGCCTGGACCGTCAGGTGCGGCATAGTCACGGCCGCCCGGCCAGGGTAGGCCGGGGCGGCGCCCGAGAGGATCAGCTCGATCGCGACCCGAGTCGAGTGGCCGCTCGCCGGTCGCGGCGCCGGCCGGGCCTGGATCAGGGACGTCAGCGACTGCTCCCACGGCACCGACCGGAGCCACGGAGCCGACAGATCCTGGCCGGACGCGAGCGCCCCCGCGAGAGTCAGCGCAGCCGCGTGCTTGCACTCACAGCCGACCTCGCAGCTGCAATACCCGCGGTCGAGCCGCATCGGACTGCTGGCGCTGAAGTAGGCCACGGTCTCGTGGAACTCGCCACCCTTGTCCTGAACCACGCCGCGCAACGCGCGCCGCGACGGCACCCACTCCATCCGGCGAACCATGCCGTCGTGCATCTCGCGGTAGCCCGTGTCGTATGCGGCCACGCCAACGGCGTCCTCGACCGAGCCGAGGTCTATCTCGTCGAGCACCACCGCTGGCATGCGACCGACGATAGCCCGCGCTGCCGACAGTTCTGGGTGTCCGCGCGCCCGGCCCGGCCGCCCAAATAGGCGGCCACCTGACGCAGCTACAGCGGGATGCGACACTGCGGCAAACGGGCACAGTAGTCCCGCCAGTACTGAGACGATAGCAAGCGTGGCAGACAAGCATCTCTCGTCCGAAAGGCCTGGCCGTCATCTGCGCGTCGTGCCCGACAACGCCCAGTCCGCCCTGTGGGATAGCCGGGAGCTCGATCGCCTGGCCAGGCTCCGCCAGCTTGCGATAGCGACTGACGCGCCCGGCGACGCGATCCGCCTGATCGACGGAGCGGCTACTGCCGACGAGGCGATCGAATTACTGACCGGCGCCGGTTTCATGCCAACCGAGGCGGAGTCGGGGGAAAGCCTGCTGTCCTGGTTCGCGCCGCTACTCGAGCCAGGGTCGGATCAGGTGCAGGCCGAGATCTGCGGATCGGAGTTCATCGCGGAGCTGCGCCGCGCAGCGCCGCCCAACCTCGATGTCGCTGATGTGCTGGGCGACATCATCGAGGGCTTCGCGGCACATCGGCGGCCAGAGGCGCTCGCGATGATGCGAGTACTGACCGCGATCGGGCCGGCGCCGGTGCGGACGCTGGCCGCGAACGCCGCCGCGCAGATGGTAAGCGACGGCCAGGCAGACCCGCCGTGGGCAGCTGGCCTCGGCTTCCCAACGGTCGGCCGGTGCTTCGGCTACACCGACATCTACGGTGAGCAGCGCTCGATGGTCATCACATTCCGGTACGGCCGCAAGACGCACGCTCTGGTCGTGCTCATCGATTACCTCCGCGGCGGCGGCATCAAGGACTGTTACGTCGCCGATTCCACCGAGTCCCTGCGCGGTCAGTACCAGAAGCTCGGGGAAGATCCGGAGATCGTCTTCAGCGATCTGGATGCGCGGGAAGCTCACGCGATTCTCACCCGGGCGCTGGTGTACGAGCCGTGTCCGGTTGAGGCGGACCAGGTCGAGGATGTTGAGGCCTGCATCGAGCTGCTGCGCGCCCGCGTCGCGGTGCTGCCAGCAGCCGCCGGCGCGGCAAGTCAGGCGAGCAAGTCCAGGCGATCGGCGGGACCTAAGTACATCCACCGGGTCAAGGCGACCTTGCGCGGGGCCAAGCCGCCGATCTGGCGGCGGTTCGAGGTGACGTCGGACACCACCCTCCAGCGGCTGCACCGCGTCATCCAGATCGGCTTCGAGTGGCAGGACTATCACCTGCATGTCTTCGATACGACCGCAGGCCGGTATGGCATCCCCGACCCCGATGGCGAGCTCGAGGTCCGCAGTGACGCGAACAAGAAGCTGTCGGCCGTTGCCGACTGGCCCGGCGACCGCATCCGCTACACCTACGACTTTGGCGACTGGTGGGAGCTAGACATCGTGGTCGAGGCGGTCCTGCCGGCGGAGGCTGGCCTTCGCTACCCGAGGTGCACGGGCGGCCGCCGGGCAGCGCCGCCGGAGGACTGCGGCGGCGTCTGGGGCTACGCCGACCTGCTCAACATCCTGGCTGATCCCCGGCACGAGGAGTACCAGGCGCGGCTGGAGTGGCTCGGCATCCGGACCGGAGCCGAATTCGACGCTGGCGCCTTCGACTGCGATGCCGTCAACCTTGACCTCGCCATCATGTCCAGGGTGCTCGTCAAGCCCTGACGCTCAGCAGCGATCGCGAGGGCCTGGGCCGTGTCATGCAGCGATCACAGCAGCGACAGCTGGCCAGTGACATCGTCGATAGCAGCGTCCGCAGCCGGTCCGATGGCGCAGCAGGTCGCAGTGCCCTCCGCCACCTGGGTACGGCCGGCGTCGTGGATCACCTGCACAGGCAGCCCGGCCGCGGTTGCTTGCCCGGCGATAGCGTCCAGTTCCTGCGCACTGCCAGCCCGCAGCACAACCTTAGGCTGGCCCTCGCGCAGCCACGCGGCCAAGGCCGGCGTGCCGACGGCGGCGAGTGCCGCGGCAACCGCAGCGTGCGCGGCCTGCGCCGCGATCTTGCCGCGGCCCATGCCGAGGTCCGCGCGAACGACCACGACCAGCTTGGATTGCATGACTGCCAAGGTAGGCGGTCGCGGCTGCCCGGCCGCGAGAAAAACCGATCTCACCCTGGGAGACTTGGTCTATGACGCACCCATCGTGGGATGACTCCTACACGGCCGAGGCACCGCCGCCGTGGGACATCGGCAGTCCGCAGCCAGCCTTCGTCCGGCTGGCCGAGTCAGGCCTCCTGACCGGCCAGGTGCTCGACGTCGGCTGCGGAACCGGCGAGCAGTCGCTGCTCGCCGCCAGCTACGGCGCCAGGGCCACCGGCGTCGATCTCTCGCCTACGGCTATCGCGCAGGCCAAGGCCAAGGCAGCGCAGCGCGGCCTGGACGTGCGGTTCGAGGTAGCAGATGCGCTTGACCTCGGACAGCTTGGCCCGAACTTCGACGTGATCATCGACAGCGGGGTCTTCCACGTCTTCAGCGACGAGGACCGGCCCCGCTACGTCACCAGCGTGGCCGCGGTCCTGCGGCCACGCGGCACCCTGTACCTCATGTGCTTCAGCGACCGGCAGCCCGGTGATTGGGGCCCGCGCAGGGTGCGCGAGGACGAGCTGCGGGCATCGTTCAGCGACGGCTGGGCGGTACAGTCGATCACGGCCGACACGTTCGAGATCAGGCCGATGGGCGGCACGACGCGCGTCCAGGCCTGGCTCGCCGTCTTCACCCGCAGGTGAGGTGGCTCGGCCGGCTACCTGCCGCCTGTACGGGCGGCAGGCGCAGGACTAACTTCCGCAGCCACGCGATGGCGCAGAGCACAAGAAAGACCACTACAAGGTCCATCTATGCCACTCCCCCGATACGTCCTATGACTAGGCAAGAACCGCAGGATCCCCCTGTGCGAAACCTGCGGCGCTGGACTGGTACCCGGCTACTGGGGGGTACAACCAGCGAGACCAGGCATGGTGTTGCCGTGACCAGCCCAGCCGGAGCCGAGCAGTCCGATCGGACCGCCCGGGCCGCATCGGCCACGCCGCTGCTCCCGGCGAGAGATCGCCGTCCGGTCGCCATAATCACCGCCTGCTGCGCAGTCGCGGTTGCCGTGCTTGGCGCGTTCGCGTTCCACCGGTCGCAGGGCAATGCGGTGGACCGGCCAGTGGATACGTGGCTCCGGCTTCAGCTGACCTCGCACCTGCATGTGCTCTCCGACATTAGCTATCTCGGCGGCGGCCAGGTGGTGACCGTGCTGACGGCCGTACTTGTGGTGGGGTGCCTGGCGGCGCGCCGGGTGAACGCCGCCGCGCTAGCCCTGGTTAGCGTCATCGCTGCGGTCGGATTGACCGAATATGTGCTCAAGCCGCTCGTCCACGAGACGATCCAGCACGGCTGGCTGACATATCCGAGCGGCCATACCACGAGCCTGTTCACGCTCATCGCGGTGGTGGGAGTCCTGATGGCCAACCCGCCGCGCCGGCGGCCGCGGCCTGCCCTGCGACTGCTGATCATGCTGGCCCTCATCCTCGTCGGCTGCGCTGTCGCCGTTGCCATGACCGTGCTGCAGTTCCACTACTTCACGGACACCATCGCTGGCGCGGCGTGGGGCACTTGTGTTGCGCTCGCGGCCACGTTCCTGCTCGATGTGCCCGGAGTGCGACGCCGGCTGGGGGCGCTCCGCCGCGGCCCACGCAGTGTTCCTGACGGCAGTGTTTCCTGACCCTAAGGATTCGTGACCGTAAGGTCGGTCTATGCAGACATGGGACGCCATCACCGCTCGCCGTAACGTTCGCACGTTCCAGGACCGGAGCATCCCGGCCGCCGACCTCGACCGGATCCTGGAGGCCGGCCGCCGGTCACCGTCCTCCCAGAACTGGCAGCCCTGGGACTTTGTCGTTGTCACCGAGCGGTCACAGCTAACCGAACTATCCCGGGTGTTCTACGGCGCCCACCACGTCGCGCACGCAGCCGCCGCGATCGCGATCGTCGGCCCGGTCGCTGACAACGAGTTCCATCGCGCTCAGTTCGACCTCGGCCAGGCAGTGATGAGCATGACGCTCGCGGCAGCTGACCTGGGCATCGGCACGTGTCACGCGGGTGTCACAGATATGGACCTCACCCGCCGCGTGCTCGGGCTCCCTGCGGACCGGACGTGGGTGCTGCTGATCTCGCTCGGTTACCCGGCCGACCGGCCGCTGACCCCGGTGCAGAACCCCAAGCGCAGGCCGTTCGACGAGGTGGTCCACCGCGGGCGCTGGTAAGCGATCCGTAGCCCGGTGATCACTGTGCGTAATGCACGAGCTAGTGTCAGCAGGAAGAACGTGGCAAAACAGCCTGACTACAGGCGGGTCCGCCATGAGAGCAGTTCTTACCGCAGTGATCGGCGTCGGGGCCGCAGCGCTCGCGGCGTGCACCACCGTGACGACGTCGCCATCGCCGCCAACTCCGTCGGCGTCATCGTCGGCGACGCCCTCCGCGCCAGCGACCAGCCCGCCTGCCAGCACGACCCCGCCGCAAACCGCGCCTGCCGGGCCCACTGGGGTGCCGGCATCGACGCCAAACGTCACCGATCCCTGGGCCGTCGTGTCCGCGTACTACGGCGACATCGAGTCCGGCAACTACCCGGAGGCCTGGGCGCTGATCGGCTCTGGCGCGACGACCGGCCAGACCTACCAGCAGTTCGTGAGCGGATTCGCGTGCACCGGCGGCCAGGATCTGACAGAAGCTGGCCAGTCAGGCGACCAGGTGACGTTCGATCTCGCCGCCACGGACTCCTGCACGGGCCAGGTCCACGACTTCACCGGGACAGATACCGTTCAGAACGGCATGATCGTCGGGGCGCACGTGGTTCAAACCGGATAAGGACCGGAACGGGCTGGCTTATCGGTCCCAGGCCCTCCTGGCCGCAGTGACAGGAGCGTGACCGCGTGGGAGCGACGACTGTCGTCAACATGGCAGGGCACCGGGACGATCCCGGCTTCGCGGACGTCGTGTATGTCGGCCGCGCGATGTACCGGGGCGGCTGGCGGCTGGCCGCCTCGCCGCTGGCGAACCCGTTCCGGATCGGGGCCGACGGCGACCGTGACGAGGTCATCGCCAAGTACCGGCTTTACCTGTTCAGCCGTCCAGACCTGCTGGCGCGGCTGCCGGGCCTGCGCGGCGGCAGGCTCGGCTGCTGGTGCAAGCCGCTGCCGTGTCACGCCGATGTCATCGCGGAGCTCGCCGACGGAAGTGCTGAGGCAAAGCTGCGCTGATTTCGAGAAGCTGCACTGCAGTGACGGCAAATGCGGCACATGATGACGCGGTAGCGACGATGATGCTTTTTGCGCGCTAGGTGCAGGGACCGGGGCCGGGAGCAAGAGTGACAGAGGAGATTCCAGCCGCTCAGGATTTAGACGACGCCAGATTGCTCGACCTCGTGCGCGCGGGGGACGCCGACGCTTACGGAGTCCTGTACCGGCGGCACGAGCAGGCCGCCCGGCGGCTGGCCCGTGAGCTCGTGGTGTCGCCCGCCGAGATCGACGACGTGGTAGCCGAGACATTCGCGCGGGTGCTCGACGTGATGCGGCGCGGCGGAGGGCCGACGGACGCGTTCCGGCCGTATGTGCTGACCGCCACCCGGCGCGTCTGCTACGACCGGATCGAGAGCCAGCGCAAGCAGATACCGGCGGCCGCGCATGAACCGCGCGATCCCGGCGACCCGTTTGTCGATACCGCAGTGGCCAGCCTGGACAGGTCGCTGATCGCGCGAGCGTTCATGTCGCTACCCGAGCGGTGGAGCGCGGTGCTGTGGCACGCCGAGATCGAGCGGGCGAGCCTGGCGGAGGTTGCGCCGATATTCGGGCTGACGCGCAACAGCGTCGCCGCCCTGCGCCAGCGGGCCAAGGAAGGGCTGCGGCACGCCTATCTCCAGATGTACCTCGCCAAGGTCACCCGCCCGGAGTGCACGCCAGTCGCCGAGCGGCTCGGGGCGTTCGTCCGGGATTCGCTGCCCAAGCGGGAGACCGCCATGGTGTCACAGCACCTGGACGACTGCGAGGACTGCCGGGCCGCGTTCACCGAGCTGACCGACGTCAACAGCGCGCTGCGCAGTGTCGTGGCGCCGATCTTCCTTGGCGACGCGGCGGCTTCCTACCTGGCCACCGCAGCGCCAAGCGCGACGGCGGCGGAGACGCCTGGCAGCATCGCGCCCACGGAGATGACGCTTGCCAGGGTCGCGGGCGCGGGTAACGCAAGCAGCGATCCGATCGCTCGTGCCGGCTCCGGCGCTGGCGACTACGCCATCGCTAGCCGCCGGCGCCAGGGACAGCGCGACTGGTGGCGGCTTCGGCCGGCTCGCGATCGGGGCTGGCGACTCGCGGACTGGCGACTCTCGGACTGGCGACAAACGGGCCGGCCTTGACCGGTGCCTCGATCGGCTATGGAGCTGGCGGCTCTTCCTGGAGCAGCCACCACTGCCGATCAGTCCGGGCTGCTCAGCGCGTCTCGCGCGCGGCGCACATCAGGCTCCCTGCGATGGATCGCGGCGAGCGCCGCCATTGTGCTCGCGGTCTTCGCGATCGCGTTCGCGGTAACTCTGACCGGGAACTACGGTCCAGCGCCCCACTACCCTCCGACTGCGCTGGGACTGTCGCCGGGAGTCGTGGCGACGTCGACGGACACTCCATCGTCGGCCGCGACGAAGACGCCATCGACGAGACCCTCTGTGTCGCCCAGCCCTACGGTGTCAGTGCCGGCGCCCGAGCCCATCGTCGTGGCTCCAGCCAACGGGTCTTCCTCGACGTCGGTTCACCTGGCGGCCACCGTCGCGCGTCGGCGGCATGCACTTCGGGAACTTCGAGCAGGTCTCTTTTCAGGTGACCGACACCGGCTCCGCCACGACCCGCCAGCTGACCGTCACGATCACGCTGCCCGCTGGGGCATCGATGTTTGGCAGCGGCAACCAGAGGCTTCTTTGGCGGCGGCCTCGGGTGGAGTTGCCAGCCGACCTCGACGGGCGCGACCTGTCAGCATGCCCGGGTGTCGGCGGGCACGCAGACCGAAGGCGCGATCTTCATGACGATCAGCGGCAACGCGGCGTGCGGCCAGCCCATAGACCTGACCGCGACCAGCGGCTCCGTCTCCGCCACGGCCCAGTCGCCGAATGGCATCTCCTGCTAGAGAAATCGCGCCGTACTCCCTAATCTGCCCGGTCGACCAGTCGGCGCCATCGAGCGCTTACTGTAGTTTAGTCTGTAACCTAAAATAAGGAACAGCGATGGCGAAGGTTCTCCGCAGGCACTGGGTCAGCGATGCTGGCACCGGCCTGGCGCGGCGCGACCGGCGCTCATGTGACTACGACGCCTACGTTCCGGACGCGCTGGCTGGCAGATCGATCCTCCTCAGCGGTGATACCGCAGCGGACGTCGCGGATGCCGAGCGAGCGATAGCGGTCTTCGATGCAGAGGCATCGAGCCTGCTCGACACCGAGGCGCTGGCACGCATCTTGCTTCGCGCAGAGAGCGTGGCATCCTCTCGAATTGAGGGTCTGGAGGTCGGGGCGCGACGGCTGCTCCGGGCCGAAGCCGCCATCGGGCTCGGTGAGCCTCCCACTGACATTACTGCGACCGAGGTACTCGCCAACATTGACGCGATGGCGCTAGCGATCCGGACTATCAGACCTGGTGGCCTGATCACGCTGGCGGCATTGCTGAGCTTCCACGAGCGACTGCTTTCCGGGACGCAACTGCATCGCTACGCAGGCTCGTTGCGGTCTGAGCAGAACTGGATTGGCGGAAGCAGCTACAACCCGTGCACTGCCTCGTTCGTGCCACCGCCGCCAGAGTTCGTGCAAGCCCTGCTGGAAGACCTCTGCGACTTCTGCAACACCGATTCGCTGCCCGCGGTCGCGCAGGCCGCGATCGCGCACGCGCAGTTCGAGACCATCCACCCGTTTGTCGACGGCAACGGCCGGACCGGCCGGGCACTTATTCACCTGGTCCTGCGCCGGCGGGGGCTGGCCACGCGGGTTTTGCCGCCGGTCTCGCTCGTGCTTGCGACCTGGGCGGATGACTATGTCCTCGGGCTTGAGGCGACGAGGTACCGGGGATCTGCATCATCGGCCGACGCCCGCGATGGCCTCGATCTGTGGGTCGGCCGGTTTGCAGCGGCCTGCCGGCGTGCGGTTGACGATGCCATCGGATTCGAGGAACGCGCCCGGCTCCTGCAGCACTCCTGGCGGGAGCGGCTCGGATCTGTCCGCTCGAAGTCAGCGGTCGATGCGCTGATCCGCATCCTGCCGGGCGCGCCCATCGTCACGGTCAAGTCGGCGGCCGAGCTCAGCGGCAGGTCGTTTAAGGCTGCTAACGACGGCATCGCCAGGCTGGTCGATGCTGGCATCTTGCGCCAGATGAGCGTTGGCCGACGGAACCGGGCCTTTGAGGCGCCGGACGTTATCGAGGAGTTCACGGCCCTGGAGCGGCAACTCGCGAGTCCGGCGGGTGACACCCGGACGAGCATGCCGTCGAGACGCGTGCCGCGGCGTCCTTGACTGCCTCCGGCGACTGAATGCCTCGGGCGGCCGGGATCTTAGCCGGGCAGTTAGGCGTTCTACTAGGTTAGGACGGGCCAGGACGATGCAACTCGAGCTATGACTTGTTATCCGCGGGATCGCGACGTAGGCTGGCGATATATCGTGAGTGTGTCGCGAGAGGTGGCGGTTGACGATGGCGGCGACAGGAGCGGCCTGGGATGCCTGCAACTTCGAGGCTGGCCTAGCTGACCTGCTGAGCTGCGTGCGAACCGCGCTCGGCCAGCTCGGGCGAGGCGCCTCGGCCAAGGCTGAAGGACGTGAGCATGCCGAGCCCCATGAGCATCACATGCCATGGGAGCGAGGCTTCAGCGGGCGCCGCGGGCCGGGGCACTGGGGCGGCGGGTTTGTCGGGCCGCGCGGTGGCTGGTGGCCGGGCGCGCCGTCGGCGCCGCCAGGTCCGAAGGCGAGCCGCGGCGATGTGCGGGCCGCGATCCTGGCTCTGCTGCGCGAAGGCCCGCGCAACGGGTATCAGATCATGGCAGAGATCGAGGAGCGGAGCGGCGGCGCGTGGCGGCCCAGCCCGGGCGCGGTCTACCCGGCGCTGTCTCAGCTGGCCGACGAGGGACTGATCGCGCCAGAGGAGTCGGGCAGCAAGCGGATGTTCAGCCTGACCGACGCGGGGCGCGCTTACGTGGCCGAGAACCCCGAGATGGCCCGCGGCGCGTGGGAGTCCACGGCGCAGCAGGAGGCGTGGCAGGTACCTGGCCTGTTCGCGGAGGCGGCCCGCCTGGGCAGCGGCATCATGCAGCTCGCCAGGGCCGGATCCCCGGATCAGATCCGGGCAGCCGAGCGCCTGCTCGAGCGCACGCGACGCGAGTTGTACCGAATCCTCGCTGACGACGCAGCACCGGCGGACGACGAGCAGGTTGTATAAGCGGTGAAAACAGGGGCAATGAAGGCAGGGGCAATGAACGAGAACATGCGGATATCGGACGCCGACCGCGACCACGTAGTCGAGCGACTGCGCGAGCACTTCGCCGATGGTCGGCTCACCTCCGACGAGCTGGACGAGCGCGTCACCGCAACGCTCAGCGCGAAGACCTACGGGGACCTGCGCCCGGTCCTGGCCGATCTGCCCGAGCCGCAGCCCGTCGGGGCACCAGGCCCCCACGGCGCAGTCGGCGCACCGGGCGCGGCGGGGCCATTCGGAGCGCAAGGCTGGCAGTCACAGCCCTGGTCCACCGGCGGCCGTCCGATGATGGCCTACCGGCGCGGACCGCGGATCCTGCCGCTGCTGCTCATCGCGTTCGCGGTGACGCTGCTGCTCCCCGGCGGCGGGCTGGTCTTCTTCCTCCTGCTCAAGATGATCCTGGCGTTCTGGCTGGTCATGTGCATTATGGGGATCTTCGCGGCACGCCGGTTCCGCCGGCAGGCTCGCGGTCGCTGGCAGTCCCGGACCGGCGATTCCTGGCATCACCACGACTGGCGGCCTTAGGTCGAGAGGGCGGGGAGGGACGCGGCCCCGTTCCCGCCCCTAAGAGGTTGTCGCCGCTAGTCAAGCCGCGGGGTGCGGGCGGGCGAACTCCTCCTGGAGCCGGAACTTCTGGATCTTGCCGGACGGCGTCATCGGGAACTCGTCGATGAAAATCCAGTGCTGCGGGGTCTTGTAGGGCGCCAGGTGCTCCCGGCAGTAGGCGCGCAACTCCTCGGGCGTGGGCTGCGGCTGGCCGGGGGGCACCCGGACGTAGGCGGCGACGACCTCGCCCCACCGCTCGTCCGGCACGCCGACGACGGCCGCCTCCGCGACGCCGGGGTGCGCGAACAGGACGTCCTCGATCTCGCGCGGGTAGATGTTCTCGCCGCCGCGGATGATCATGTCTTTTACCCGGCCCTCGATCCGGAGGTAGCCGTCCTCATCCATCGAGGCGAGATCGCCGGTGTGGTACCAGCCGTCGGCGTCGATCACCTGGGCCGTGAGATCGGGCGCGTCGTGATATCCGCGCATGACCAGGTAGCCACGCGCGCACAGCTCGCCGGCCTCGCCGGGCGCGACGGGCGCTGAGGTGGCGAGGTCGGCGACCTTGACCTCGGTCTGCGGCAGCGGCGTGCCGAGGGTCTCCGCACGCTGCTGCGCAGGCGCGTCCAGGCGCACTTCCGTCAAAAGCGGCGAGCATTCCGTCGTGCCGAAGACGATGCTGAACCGAACCCCGAGCTGCTCCTCGACCTTGCGGACGAGTCCGGCCGGCACCGGCGAGCCGCCAGACACCGCGACCCGGAGCGACTGCAGATCCCGCTTGCCCAGGTCGGGATGTTCCAGCATGGCGATCAGCATGGTCGGCACCCCGCCGAGGACCGCCGACCGCTCCGTCTCCATCAGCTCGAGCACGAGCGCCGGGTCAAACGCCAGGACCGGGAGGTGCACCGCGCGGCTCTGGACGCAGCCGAGCACGCCCATCCCGCAGCCAGAGGTATGGAACATCGGCATCGGGTTGACGTAGACCTCGCCTTGCCGCAGCCCGATGCGCCGGGCGTAGAAGCGCGCGTTGTTCGTCAGGCCGCGGTGGTGCAGCTCAGCACCCTTGGGGAAGCCCGTCGTTCCGGATGTGTACTGGATCTGCGCGATGTCGTCTGGCTGGACGTCCGGCAGCACGCCGTCAGTCGCTGTGCGCAGAAACTCGTCCCACTCGGTGAACAGGACCTCCTCTCGCAGCGCCGGGACATCCGGCCGCACCTCGGCCAGGAACTTCGCCATCGGGCTGCGGTACTCCGGCACCAGGAAGATGCCCACCGCGCCGGACTGGTTCAGGACGTAGGCCAGCTCAGCCGGCCGCAGCGCAGGGTTCACGGTGACGAGCACCAGGCCCGCCAGCGCCGCGCCGTACTCGAGGATGACCCATTCGGGGAGGTTCGGCGCCCAGGCGGCGACGCGCTCCCCCGGCGCGAACCGCTGCGTGAGCGCCCGCGCCGTCTGCTCGGCCTCCGCGAGCAGCTCGCCGTAGGTCCAGCGGCGTCGACTCGCCGGGTCAGGCATGCCGCCGATCATGGCCAGCGCACCGGGATCCGCCGCGGCGGCCGCGCGCAGCACGCCGCCGACGGTGGTATCCAGCACCGGCTCCGTGGTGTCGGCGGGCCAGTAGGACGTCGTCAGCGGTGCCATGCCGCCTCCAGAGCCGCTCGCGTGGACACAACGCAATCAAAACAGGCGGGCGCCGCTGTCACCAGACCCCGCAAGGTTGTCACCAGACCCCCCTAGGTTGTCACCGGCCCCGCTAGGTTGTCACCGGCCCTGCTAGGCGCCGCCGGCGACTTCCGCCATCGATCGGGGGAACGTTGCGGGCCCGAAGCTCATGGCGCCGGCTGGCACCATCCACGGCAGCGCGATGATCCGGTACTTGCCGGCCTGAACAGCAGGATCGGCTTCCTTGAGCGCCAGCGCCTCCTGCGGCCCGACGTTCAGGATCGAGAGGCCCCGGAACGGCGAGGTTCGGTCCAGCAGTGGCCCGGCAGCCAGCAGATGACCGGCTGCGTGCAGGTCAGCGAGGTGCGCCATGTGCGCGTCCTGGAGGGCGCCCTCCTCCGCTGGCGTGAAGTCTGGTGCGTCATCGCGGAGCACGAGCAAGGTCATGGTGAACTGGTCGAATTCCATCAAGCGATCCTAGCCAGGACGGGACCGCAGCCGAGCTCGCTAGTCGCGGCCCGCGGCCCGCGGCGTGCCTAGCTCAGCCGCCGCGCGCCGCGGTGACGATCCGGGTCGCGCGGTCAATGGCTGCTTCGAGCCGGCTGCTGTGCGCGCCACGCCAGTACACCTGACCGCACGCCTGGCACTGGGCGAAGGCCGCGTAGGTTCGCCTGGTGCCAGGCTTGAGCTGCGCCTGGACGTCCTCCTTGCGCGCCGGGACCAGCAGGCCGTTGCAGGCGGTGCACCGCGTCCACGGCGCAAGCGCCGGGGCAAACCTGTCGAGTATGTCGGCGAGCTGAGCGTCGGGGTTGGCCCCGCGGACGTAGGCGCCTCGCCACAGCTTGCGGCGACGCAGCAGGCCGCGATCCTGGGTGAGCAGTACCCGGCGCGCCGCGTTGGCCTCCTCGATCAGGTCGTCATCGTCGGCGTCGCGGCGGTAGGCGGCGTCGATTCCGAGCAGGCGCAGCCGCCGGGCGACCGTGCCGAGGTGGACGTCGAGGAGGAACCGCGCATCCTCCAGTCGCTGAGGCCGCGGGACCGACTTCACCTCGATGGTGTCGCCGCCGCGTGGCCGGTAGGCGCGCTCGGCCGGCCGCCCGTTAACGAGCAGGTCGGCGACCTCAGTCAGCGGAATGCCGATCGACTCGATGACGTGTCCCAGGGTGGAGACGCCGTCGCAGGTCACCGGCACCGGCTGGGCGCGCAGCTTCGGCCGCAGGAACAGCGCTAGCTCATCCGCCACGACGACGCGGGCTTGCGGTCCGGCCATGGCTCTACCATGCCCCGAACTGTCACAGGCTGATCAGCACGATGCCGGTCGCGATCACGACAGCAGCGGCGACCCGTTTTCGGCCGAAGTCCTCGCCGAACGCTCTCACGCCGATCAGCGCGGCGAACACCACGCTGGTCTCCCGGATCGCGGCGACCTCGGCGAGCGGCGCTCGCGTCTGCGCCCACAAGACGATGCCGTAGGCAAGGACGCTGAGGGTGCCGGCCAGCAGGCCGCGCCCGGCAATGCTGGCGTCTCGCCAGGCGTGCGCTGGGCGCCGGAACGCCGCCGCCGCTGTCATCGCCGGGCCTTGCAGCAAAAACAGCAGTGCTACATACGCCCACGGGTCGTGCGCGCGCCGGACGCCGAGCCCGTCGACGATCGTGTACGCCGCGATCGTCAGCCCGGTCAGGATCGCCGCGCTCACGGCAGGCAGATCCTGACGACTTAGCCGGCCAGCCGAGAACGCCAGGCTAATCAGCCCCACCGCCAGCGTCACCACGCCGAGCAACGCCGGGGCGCTCAGGTGCTCGTTTGCCAGGAAGTACGCGCCAACGGCGACGACCAGCGGCGATGTGCCGCGGGCAATGGGATACGTCTGGCTGAATGCGCCGAGCCGGTAGGAGTTGATGAGCGCCAGGTCATACCCGACGTGGATGACGGCCGAGGTGATAGCGAAGCCGATCGCTGCCCGGTACGGCAGGCCGGTCACGATGAGCCCGATCCCGCCGCAGACCGTGGACGCAACCCCGAGCCAGGCGAACGCCATGAGCCGGTCGTCCACCTGCTTGACGATGGCGTTCCAGGTCGCGTGCAACGCCCCGGCGCCGATGACGATCGCGACTACGAGCGGGGTCAGCTGCGCCTGGGTTGTCACACCCGTATTCTGCCTGCTCGTCCCGGTCCGCGCCGCCGGCAAAAGCTACTGCGCCGCCGGCAAAAACTGCTGTGGCCCCGCCGCGGCTTGCCGGTCGCGGTAGCGGCGGACCTTTGCGATGGTGCCGCAAGCGCGTCCGTCGGGGCCGCCCGCGTACATGAGGCACCAGCGCTTGCCGCCGTTGCGGGTGTTGTCGTAGAAGACCCAGCGGCAATCCGGGCACGCCTTCAGCCGTTTCCAGGTGCCAGCGCTGATCGCCGACAGCACGGCGGCGAGCACGTCGCCGGCCGGACCCCCGGCGTGGCGGTAGGACAGCGACTCGGCGCCGACCGCCGGCCGGATGCCAGTCCGCTCAATCCAGTCGTTCAGGAGGCTGACGTCGCCGGCTTCGACGACGCTTCTGACGTCGTCCCGGAGCTCGCGGACCACGGTCGCCTCGCGCGGCCGCCAGTCCTGCTCGCGGGCGAACTCATCGAAGTTGTCCGTCGGCTGGCGCGAGTCGTTGGGGATGAGCCAGCTGTTGAGCAACGACCGGACCGGCTCGAGGTCTCCTGGCGCGGCCTGACCAGGGACCGCCGACCTCGACGCCGACTCTGTAACCATCAAACGAGTATACCGGTTGCACATCGTTTCGTTCAACGGTAACTTGCTAACTCAATGACCGGTTACGAGGTGGCCACCGAAGGCTGCGGGGATTGCGAGGCGGACGGCATGGCGAGCGAGGTCGAGCGGACGACCGACGTCGGGTGGACGACCGACGTCGGTTGGGCCGCCATTCAGTGGCCGGGACTGGAGCACGTGATCGTGTCGGCCGACGCGACCGCCTGGCGCGCTTACGGTCGCGTGATCATGGCCGAGGACCGGCTGGCGACCGTCGACTACGAGATCCGATGCGACGCCGCTTTCCGCGTCACGGCGCTGACGATCAGCGTCACCGAGTCAGCCGGCGGTGCGCGCCTGGCGCTCGCGGCCGACGGCGACGGTCACTGGGAGGCGAACGGCCACGTCCGGCCCGATCTCGACGGCTGCATCGACCTCGACATCAACTGCACGCCGCTGACAAACACGCTGCCCGTCTGCCGGCTGGACTGGTCCGCCGGGCAGGCGCACGACCTGGACGTCGTCTACGTCAGCGTCCCCGACCTGAGCCTCAGCCGGGCCCGGCAGCGCTACACGCTGCTGGCGCGCGACGCAGGCGAGGAGCTCGGCCAGCGCGTGTTTCGCTATGAATCGGGCTCGTTCCGCGCCGATCTGCCCGTGGACGGTCACGGCCTGGTGGTCGACTACCCGGGCTTCTGGGAGCGCATCGGCGGTCCGGCCGCTGACGGCGAGATCGGCGCCGGATCCGGTTAACCGTGATCATCGCCAGTGCGCCACCTCCTGATATACCGGAACCATGCCAGCCGACCCGATCGCCACCACGATGCGCGCTACCGCAGCCGAACTGCTGGCCGCCCTGGACGACGGGCAGCGCGAGCTCGCGGCGCTGCCGTTCGGCGACGAAGCCCTGCGCCGCTGGCTCGAGTACCGGCCGGAGCCACGCCCCGGCGCGTGCCTCGCGCTCGCGACGCCGGCCGCCCGCAAAGCGGCGCACCGGCTGCTGGCCACCGGGCTCAGCGAGCGCGCATTTGCGCAGGCGATGGTGATCACGGCCCTGGAGGAAGTTCTCGATCTAAGGGAACGGGGCCGTGTCGGCAGGCACAGCGATGACTACTGGGTGTGCGTGTTCGGCGACCCCGCCGCGGACGAGCCGTGGTCATGGCGGTTCGAGGGCCATCACGTGTCGGTGACCATGACCGTGCTGGGCGACGAGGTGTCGCCCGCGCCCGTTTTCCTCGGCGCGCACCCGGCCTTTGTCAGCTACGCCGGGCGGCCGGTGTCGCGGCCGCTCGCCCCGGAGGAAGATCTAGCCCGCGCGCTGCTGGACGCGCTCGGCCCGGCCGGACGGTCAGCTGCTGTCGTGGCCGACCAGGCGCCGTACGACATCCGCTCGGCGACATCGCCGCGTGCGCAGCCTCTGCTGGAGCCGCGCGGGATCGCCGCCGCAGCGCTCAGCCCGACGGCCCGTGCGGCACTCGATCAGCTCGTCGCCGTGTACCTGGACCGGCTGGCGCCGCCGATTGCGGCGCGGGAGGCGGCCCGGGTCGCGGGCGGCGAGCTGCATTTCGCCTGGGAAGGCCCGCTGACGCCGGGAGGGCGTCACTACTACCGGGTGCAGGGTGATGACCTGCTGATCGAATACGACAGCACCCAGGACGACGGCAACCACGCCCACACGGTGCTGCGGCGGCCGCGCAGCGACTTCGGCGCCGATATCCTCGCCGCCCACTACCTCGAGGCGCATGCCCCGGCGAGCTAGCAGGACAGCCGCAGGCCGTGACTGTGGAGTCGGTCTGCCGGTTGACCTAACCGATGTCCAGGTCCTTGACCTGCATGACGGAGGTGGTCCTGATCGCGAAGCCGGCCCGCTGATAGAGGCCGAAGTCGCCAGTAGGCGAGTCGGCGTTGACGGTGAGCGATGCGGCGGTGAAGCCTGCGGAGCGGGCATCGGCGAGTGCACGGGCCAGCAAGGCCGAGGCGATGCCGCGGTTGCGGGCCGAGCTGCGAGTTGCGACCTCGGCGATGTACAGGTCGAGGATGCCGGTCAGCTCGGTGTAGGCGTCGTACTCACGGCCGATGAGGACGCCGAGCGGCTCCGCGCCGTCGAAGGCCAGGTAGCTGAAGGCTGGCCGGAAGGCGTTGTAGCTGAGGAAGTGAGCCCATTCATCGGGCGTCATCTGGTCGGCTTGCCCATGATCGAGAAAGGCCTCATTGCGTACCAGGCGGGCATCCTCAGCAAGCTCTGCCGTGAACGGCACGACCTGCACCCCGGCGGGCACCGGCGCACTGAGCCCGCCCGTGGTCAGGTCGCCCGTGGTCAGATCGCCCGCCGTCATGTCGGCGCCCATCAGGTGGAACCAGCGCGCAGGCCCGAACCCGCGCGATGCGTACAGGGCGCTCGCCCCGGAGTCGCCGGCCGAACACCAGCCCGATATTGACAGCGGCAGGCCGGGATAGCGCTCCTTGTGCAGCGGCACAGCAGCACGCTCGGCCCAGGCCAGCAGCTGGCCGCCGATGCCCTGCCCGCGGTAAGCCGGGTGCACGCCGCCATACAGGCTTATCCGATCAACCTGATCGGCGGAACCACCGGCAAGGCAGCAGTAGCCGACCATGACGTCGCCATCATGCACGCAGATGGAACCGCGCGGATAGTCGCGGCCCGGCTCACGGAAGGTCTCCAGGAGATCGTCCTCCCCGAAAACGTCCCCCGTCTGGTCCACTTCCTCGATCGCCGCCAGCAGCACCGTGCAGGCCGGCACGTCCGTCGTCTCGATCGGCCGCCAGCTCAGGGTCCGGGTGCTGCTCATGGCGCGAAATATAGCGACCAGGGTTGAGCCACCGCGAGCCGTTTACGAGGCTGCCTTACTAGCCGCGCGGTGACACGTCGGCCTCGATGAGATGCGGCCCGGGCTCGGCGAGCGCGTTGCTGAGCTGAGCGGCGAACTCGGCCACCGTCACCGCGCGGCTGGCCGGAACGCCCATGCCCGCGGCCAGCGCCGTGAAGTCGAGGTCGGGCCTGGACAAGTCGAGCAGGTCGCGGGCGGTCGTGCCGGTCACCGGCGCGCCGGTCCGCTCAAGCTCCATGGCGAGAATCGCGTACGCGCGGTTACTGAAGATCACGGTCGTGATGTCCAGTGCCTCGCGGGCGTGCGTCCACAGCGCGGAGATCGTGTACATGGCACTGCCGTCCGCTTCCAGCGCCAGCACCGGCCGGTCCGGGCACGCGATCGCCGCGCCGGTCGCGAGCGGCAGGCCCTGACCGATGGCGCCGCCGGTGAGGCTGAGCCAGTCGTGCGGCGGCGCACCCGCGGTGGCGGCGTGCAGCCAGAGGCCGGAGGTGTTGGCCTCGTCGCAGACGATCGCGTGCTCCGGCAGCAGGGCGCCGATGACCGCGGCAGCGGATTCGGCTGTGAGCTGACCGTCGGCGGGCAGTTCCGGCCGGGCCGCCGGCTGCGCGAACGGCAGGGCGCCAGGCGCCACGCGGTCGGCCAGCGCGGTGAGCGCGCCCGCCACGTCGTCGCCCGGCTCGGCCAGCACCTGCACGTTGCAGCCTGGCGGTATCGGGGTGCTGGGCTTGCCGGGATAGGCGAAGAAGGACGCCGGCGATTCTGCCCCGGCCAAGATCAGGTGGCGTGTCTCGGCCAGCTGATGGGCGGCAATCTCCACCAGGTAGGCCAGGCGGTCGACGTTCGGGATGCCGCGCGCCGCGCTCATGCCGCGCGGGGAACGTCTCGGCCAGCACCTGCGCGCCCGTCGCGGCGGCAATCCGGCTAGCGGCCTCGATACCCTGGCGGCGCAGCCCGGTGCCGCCGAGCAGGATTGTGCGCGCCTTTCCGACCGGCGCCGAGGCCGTGGAACGCATACTCCGCGGCGCATGACACGGTCGTCCGGCACCGGCGATGGCGCCCTCCGCGGGAACGGCGCGAGCACGACAGGCTCTGCGCCGTCGGTCCAGGTCACGTCCGCCGGCAGGATCAGGGTCGCAATCTGGCCGGGCGGCCGCAATGCCGCCGCGACCGCCTCCGCCGCGTCGCGCGGGCGCGTCCGCGCTGCGAGCGCTTCGCCGCACCCACCCCGACACCGATCCGGCGAGCGCATCGATGTCGGACTCTAGCGGCGCGTCGTACCGCTTGTGGTACGTCGCGTGATCGCCGACGACAGCGAGGAGCGGCGTGCGGGCGCGGCGTGCGTTATGCAGATTGGCGAGCCCGTTCGCCAGGCCAGGCCCGAGGTGCAGCAGCGCCGCCGCCGGCCGTCCGGTCATGCGGCCGAAGCCGTCGGCAGCGCCGGTCGCCACCCCCTCGAACAGGCACAGCACGCCCCGCATCTCCGGCACGGCGTCGAGCGCCGCGACGAAGTGCATCTCCGATGTTCCGGGATTGGCGAAGCACGTCGTCACGCCGCAGCCGACCAGCGTGCGGACTACCGCCTGGGCACCGTTCATGTCGTCACTCCTCGTGCGCGGGCGCGACGCCAGCGCGCGTCGTCAGCCGGCCGGCGCTCGGTCCGGCGGGAAGCCGCCGGTCGCGATCGGGCCCCAGTCGTCGATGGTGATCCGGATCAGCGACTTGCCCTGCCGGCGCATCGCCTGCCGGTACTCGTCCCAGTCCGGATGCTCGCCCGCGATGCAGCGGAAGTACTCGACCAGCGCGTCCTCGGCCTGCTCCGCAGGCATGTCCAGCACCTCAGCGGTGCCGTCTACCTGCACGTACGGACCGTCCCAGTCGTCGGAGTGCACGAGCACAAAGACCGCCGCATTGCGCCGGGCATTGACCGCCTTCGCCCGGTCCGGATATGTCGAGATCACGATGCGGCCCGCGTCGTCGACGCCTGCCGCCACCGGCGAGATCTGCGGCCGGCCGCCGCGCCGCGTGGTTACCAGCGTGACCCGGTGCCGGGTCCGGACGAAGTCGATGAGCTGGTCCCGGTCGACGCGGTCGGCCGTGGCGATCTTCGGCATGCACTGACTATAAGGGCGGGGTCATGGCCGCCAGCTGACGCCCGGCGCACCGCCACCCGGGGCACGGACGCGCGGCGCACCGAGGTAGTGCAGACGGCCAGCGCGACGGCCGCCGGGATCGCAAGCAGCCAGCCGCAGTAGGCCAGCATGACGACCACGGCCACCGCGGCGGGGATGGCCGCGGTCCTGGCGGCCCCGCGCAGGACGATGATCGCGGCGGCCATGCAGGCCAGGTACACGGACAGGAACAGAGTCGTCGGTACCGCGACCATCCCCGTCGTCGTCACCAGTCCCGCGCCGTACAAGGTGATGAGCACGAGCCCGGCCGCCGCGACCGCGGCCAGGAACCCGGGCTGAGCCCCAGCGCGGTGACTGTCACGCCCGCGGATCAGCTGGCGTGCCATGGTGGCGGCCCCGGTGACGTAGGCGTTGGTCGTGCCCAGCGTGAGCACGATCGCGGCGACGGCCGCGACCGCCGGGCCAGCCGAGCCGATCGAGCGACGCAGCAGGTCCGCCAGCGGGACCGATGTTGCGGCACCCGGCCCGAGTACGCCGATGACGGCGACCGCGAGGCTCAGGTACAGCGCCGTCGTCGCCGCCAGGGCGATCCCGATCACCCGGGGTAGCTGACGCGATGGGTCAGCGAACCATGTCGTCAGCGGAGCGACCGCTTCCCAGCCGACGAACGACAGCATCAGCGTCGTCGCCGCGTGCCCGACCGACAGCCAGCCGTGCGGGACAAACGGGGTCCAGTTCGCCACGCGCGCGGCGCCGGCAGACCCGGCCACCGCTACGACGACAGTGCCGATCAGCACGCTGACGAGGAGAACCTGCGTGCCGGCGCTCGCCCGCAGGCCGCCGGCCGCGAGAGCGAGCACGACCACCAGCAGGCCCGCGGCGACGGCGGCTCGCGCGACCAGGCCGCCGCCGGTCAGGGCCGTGACGTAGCTCGCCCCGATCAGGCACACGACCGGCGCGCCGCACACGACGCCGGTCAGGAACGACCATCCGGCCATCAGCCCGGCACGCGGCCCGAGACCGGCGGCCACGTAGCCCATGACTCCGCCAGCCGACGGCAGCTTCCGGCCGAGCGCAGAGAACACGGCCGCGAACAGGCCGGACAGGCACAGCAAGGCGAGCCAGGCAAGGACCGAGGCCGGTCCGGCCTGCGCGGCCGCGAGACCCGGCAGTAGCAGCAGGCCGGGCCCGAGCAGGGCGCCGATGTAGAGCGCAGCGCCGCGCGTCGTCGTCAGGTACTGCTGACCGGACGGTGGCCGGGAAGACGACTCGCTCATGCCGTCAGCTAAGCCGAAATCGGCTCGCATGCGATGGCAAAGATGACCCGTCAGACGGGTGGATGACGCAATAGAGTTGCGCGTCTTTCTCGCTAGACTGCCAATCATGCCGGTGCACTCGCCAGACGCAGTAGATCGTGCCATCGTGACGCGGCTCCAGCACGACGGCCGGATCGCGAACGTCGACCTGGCGGACGCCATCGCGCTGTCGCCGTCCGCGTGCCTGCGCCGGGTCCGGGCGCTGGAAGCGAGCGGCATCATCGAGGGATACCGGGCCGAGGTCAGCCGGTCACGGGCCGGCCTCGGACTCACCGTCTTCATCGGCCTGAAGGTGGAAGGCCACTCGCAGGAGACGTCGTCTCAGATCGAGCACGCCCTGCTCGCGATCCCTGCGATCGTCGCCTGCTACCTCGTGTCCGGCTCCGACGACTTCCTCGTCGAAGCCGCCGTGCCGGATCTGGCCAGTTACGAGCAGCTACTGCTCGGCCAGATCCTGACCATCCCGTCCGTCGTAGAAGCGCGCAGCACGTTCGCGATCAGGACAGTCCTCAGCCGCGGGCCGATGCCGCTCGGCCACTGGCGCTAGACGCCGCTACGCCGTCGTCGTCAGAGGCGCACTGTCGTGGGGCGCACTGTCGTGGCCGTGCTTGCCGGACAGGCCGCGGCCGAAGACGAACTTCTCGACTGGCGTCGTCGGCAGCGTCGTGGTGCCGTCGTGGGCCGAGCCGGCCTCGTTGGTGACGGCCGGGATCGCGAAGTACTGCATGGTGATCGTCGTCTCGCCGCGGCGGCTGCCGGGGTCGACATCGAAGATGGCGTAGCCGTACGCGTCACCGGCGTTGGTGGCCGCGGACCAGGGAGCGTCCTCGATGGAGTCGGCCGCGTTCCGGTGGAATCCGGTCACCTCCGATCCGGTGATCGCATTGCGCTCGGTGATCACCTTGGCCTGCGGCAAGCCGTCGGAGGTGTCCGTGCCGTAGACGTTGGACGGGCCGTTGGTGCCGCCGCCGCCGAGCACGAGGAACACAGTCCCTGACCGAGGTGTCCCAGCCCTGGAGCCCGCCGACGGCGACGGTCTCGGTCGTCGCGACGTGGGGGCGGCGCGTGTCGACCTTCTGGCCGGCGATCTGGTCCGGGTTCGCGGACACGACCGTGCCGAGTGCGCCAGCGTCGTACCCGCGGACCGGGTAGCTGCGCTCGTAGTCGTGCTCGTGCCCGGACAGCACCAGGTCGACCTCGTAGGTGTCGAACAGCGGCAGCCACGCGCGGCGGATGCCGAGGTCGGAGCCGTTGCCGGGGACCGAGGTCGACATCGCGCACTGGTGCATGAACACGACGATCATGTCGACGCCGTCGTCTTCGCGCGCCTCGCGCAGCGTCCGCTCGAGCCAGATGGTCTGGAGGTTGGGCGTGCCGGTGCTGAAGTCTGGGACCGCGGAGTTGTCGGCTGCCACGATCTTCAGGTCGCCGGTGTAGCCGTGGTTGTAGGTGACGGTGCCGTTGGGGATCTGGGCACCGGAGGACGTGGTCTCGGGCGCGGCGTTCGCGGCGCCGTTGAGGTACGCCGAGCCGCCGTCCTGGTAGATGACGTCGTCGGCGTCCAGGGAGATGAACATGACGGTGCCGACCTGAAAGGCGTAGAAGTTGCCGCGCAGGTGGTTGCCGTCGTAATTGGTCACGCCGTTGTCGGGCAGCAGGAAGCGGCTCAGGTAGTGACCGTAGCCGTACGGGCCGTTCCAGTAGTTGCCCGCTGCGCCCTGCGCGGCGATGCCGCCGGGCGCAGTGCCAGCCCGGCCGGCGTGGTCGCAGGTGCCGAACTCGGTCTCGTGGTTGCCGAGGGCCGGCATCCACGGGCGGTTCATGGCCGAGCGCGACACGTTGACGCCGAAGTCGCGCCAGACGCCGGGCGCGTTCATGAGGTCGAGGTTGGCGTAGCACAGGTCGCCGTTGAGCAGGTGGAACAGCGGCGGGCCGTTGCCGTCACCAGGATTCTCCACCGCGCTGACGGCGTAGTAGGAGTTGTCGCACGACTCGTGCCAGATGTTGCCAGAGGCGTTCAGGTCCCACGACGGGGTCGCGAGGTCACCGTAGCTGGAGAACCGGAACTTGGCCCGGCCCGAAGGTGCCGTCTCGAAGCTGGCGCCGGCCGTCGATGGCGTGCTCGCGCCGTCGCTGACCTGGTAGTAGTAGCGCGTGCCGGGATCCAGGTCCCGGAGCTGGACGTGGTAGAAGTACGTCGTCTGAGCGTTGAGCCCGTCGGTGAAGCTCACCGAGGACGCACGCCGGTAGTGCTCCGCCACGTCGAGCGCCTGCGGCTCCGGCAGGCTGATGACGCGGCCCGGGTTGGCCGCGGTGATCGGGAATCGCGAGTAGGCCAGCGCGGGCGCCGGCTGCGGCACCGTGCCGGGCGCCATCCACGTCACGGTGACGTCGGTGGCCGGGTCCGCGCCCCACGTCAGCCATAGCTGCTCGGGCGCCGTGGTGGTCGGCAGCGGCAGCGTCGTGGTCGGCGGCCCGGACGGCGGCGTCGCGGCGAGGGCCTGCGCCCGGCTGAATGCGCCGTCGCCCACGCCCGCAAGGCCCGCGGCTGCGCCGACTACGATCACGCCGCTGAGGAAGTGCCGCCGGGAGACACCGGCGGCACCCGAGATTCCCGTCCCATTCATGTCGTCCATGTCCCCGACGCTAGGGAACGTAGGTGAACCGACCGTGACCATCCGTGGGCGAGCATCCCGCGACCGAGGTAAATACGTGGGAACGTGGTGCTGCTCCGCCGGTCGTCCGGTCCGGCAGGCGGTCGATGCACGCAGGAGACCGCGTGGAGGCAGTTCATGGGTGACGGCGGGCTCGACGACGTCCGCGTGATCGAGATGGGCCAGCTGGTGGCCGGGCCGTTCTGCGGGCAGCTGCTTGGCGACTTCGGCGCCGAGGTCATCAAGGTCGAGCCGCCGGGCAGCGGCGACCCGATGCGCGAGTGGGGCCGGGAGAAGGCGCACGGCCAGTCGCTGTGGTGGCCGATCCTGGCCAGGAACAAGAAGTCGGTCACCCTGAACCTCCGGGCCGAGCGCGGCCAGCAGCTCGCGCGCGAGCTGGTCGCGACCGCGGACGTCCTGGTGGAGAACTTCCGGCCCGGCACGCTGGAGCGGTGGGGCCTGGCGCCAGACGACCTGTGGCGCGACAACCCGGGGCTGATCATGACGAGGGTGACCGGCTACGGCCAGTCCGGGCCCTACGCTGCCCGGGCCGGGTTCGGCTCGATCGGCGAGGCCATGGGCGGCATCCGGTACGTGACCGGAGATCCGGAGAGCCCGCCGTCACGGGCCGGGATCTCCCTCGGCGACGAGCTCGCGGGGACCTTCGCCGCGCTCGGCACGCTCGTCGCCCTGCATGCGCGGCAGCGGACCGGGCGCGGGCAGATCGTAGACGCGGCGCTCTACGAGGCGGTGCTCGCGCTGATGGAGTCATTGCTGCCGGACTGGGAGGTCGCCGGTTACCAGCGCGAGCGGACCGGGTCGGTCCTGCCCAACGTGGCGCGAGCAGACCAGTGCGCTGGCCGCGGCCGGCGTGATCTGACGCGGTGGTCAGCTGGCGCGCTTGTAGGCGCGAACGGCGAGCGGACCGAAGACCACCAGGATCCCGATCAGCCAGACGAGGCTCTTCCACAAGCTCGAGGCGATCGGTCCGCCGATTGCCAGCGAGCGCATGGTGTCGACCACGTACGTGACCGGCTGGTTGTTGGCGAATGCCTGGAGCCAGCCGGGCATCGTCGAGATCGGCACGAACGCGGAGCTGAGGAACGTGACCGGGAACAACCAGATCAGCCCGAACGCCTGCACCGACTCCTCATCGCCGATGGCGAGGCCGGTGAAGGCAGAGATCATGCAGATCGAAACCCCGAGGAAGATGCCCAGGGCAACCATGAGGATCGCCGGGATCACGCCGTTCTCGAACCGGAATCCGACCGCGTACCCCACCCCGATAACGATCAGGATTGTCACCGTCATGCGCATCGTGTCGGCGACGAGGCGCCCGGCGAGCACGGCCGAGCGCGCCATCGGCATGGACTTCAGCCGGTCGATGACGCCCTTCTTGAGCTCCTGAGCCAGCGAGATCGCAGTGCCGAACGTGGCGAACGCCGCGGTCTGCGCGATGATCCCCGGCATCAGGAAGTTGACGTAGCCGCCCTTGACCCCTACGTGGATCGCGCCGCCGAAGACGTAGCGAAACATCAGCACGAAGATGACCGGCTGGATCACGGTGAAGACGATGTACGCGGGCACCCGCAGCCAGACCAGCAGGTTGCGATGGGTGATGGTCAGCGTGTCGCTGACTGCCCAGCGGCCGCGGACGAGCGGGCTCGGGTTGTCCGGCAGCGTGGCCGTGGGGGCCATGGTGGCGGTCATGACGCATCCTTCGAGGTGTCGTTGCCTGCGCGGTCACTGTCTGCTCGGTCGCTGGCTGCTCGGTCGTCGCTTGCACGCTTCCGTCTGCGACCGCGCTTGGCCTGCTGCTCTTCCTCTTCGGCTGCGTGCCCGGTCAGCGCCAGGAACACATCGTCCAGGGACGGCCGGCGGAGCGCTAGGCCCTTGGTCTGCACGCCGGCCGCGTCCAGGCTGCGCACCGCATCGACCAGCGCGTCGGAGCCGCGGCCCCCGACGCCGACGCTGACAACCCCGGTCTCTTTGTCCGCGTGCGGCTCGCCTTCGCCGACCCGCGCGATCGCCGCGACCGAATCGCTCATCAGGTTGCGGTCTGGGACGGAGAACTCGAGCACGTCACCGCCCACCCGGCTCTTGAGCTCCTCCGCGGTCCCGGCCGCGATGACAAGGCCGTGGTCGATGACCACGATCTCGTCGGCCAGCTCGTCGGCCTCATCGAGGTACTGGGTGGTCAGCAGCAGCGTGGACCCGCCGGCGACCAGCGACCGGATGATGTCCCACATGCCGAGCCTCGATCGCGGGTCCAGACCTGTGGTCGGCTCGTCCAGGAACAGGACCTTCGGACGTCCGACCAGGCTGGCGGCCAGATCCAGGCGGCGCTGCATGCCGCCCGAGTAGTTCTTGGCGTGCCGATCGGCGGCATCGGCCAGGTCGAACTGCTCGAGGAGATCGGTGGCCCGCGCCCGGGCGTCCGGCTTGCTCAGGTGGTACAGCCGCCCGATGATCTCGAGATTCTCCCGGCCGGTGAGCTCCTCCTGAATGGCGGCCGACTGCCCGGACAGCCCGATCAGGCGGCGGACCGCGGCTGCCTGCCGGACGACATCGCGTCCCTCGACCAGTGCCTTGCCCTTGTCCGGTTGCAGCAGGGTAGTGAGGATGCGCACGGCCGTTGTCTTGCCCGCGCCGTTCGGCCCGAGGACGCCGAGCACCGTCCCGCGTGGCACGACAAGATCGATTCCGCGGAGCGCGTGTACGTCCCCGAACGACTTCGTCAGGCCCTCGACAAGGATCGCCGGCCCCGAACTGGTCTCTGACACCCGAACCCTCCCCCACGCGAACACCGCCGCCACGCCAACAACGAGAATCGAACCTACCGGGTGAACCGCGGTATTGGCCAAATCAATACCGCCCCCGGGAGATCCTGCCGGGCAGCAGACAACGGGACACCGTGGACAAAGGGACAGTGACCGGCATCGTGTGACATAGTCTCAGCAGCTTGGGCTACTGCTGCCGGTCTCGTCATCTGGCGCAGGAGGGGGGAGGGAATGGCGTGTTGGAGGCTGGCCACCTAGCAACCGACCGAGCGTCCCGCTTCGGGCAACTGCACGGTCAGCTCCAGCGATCCGTCCAGTCAGCGCCCCTCATCGGGCGCGAGGCAGAGCTAGCCGAGGTGGCTGGGCTGCTGGCCAACTCGGCGGTTCGGATGGTAACCCTGACCGGGCGCAGCGGCGTCGGCAAGACGCGGCTAGCCCTTGAGGCAGCGTGGGCGCTCGACACAGCCCGGCCAGGATCGGCCTGCCTTGTTTCGCTCGCCTCACTCGATACTCCAGATCTGCTGCTCGCCGAGATCGCAGCTCAGCTCGAGATTCCTGCCCAGCCTGGCGCCTCCGTGGCCGACGCGGTTGTCCGCTGGTTCCGGCACTCGGCGCGTGTGCTGCTGCTGGACAACTTCGAGCATCTCCTCGGTGCGTCAGTTCTGCTTTCGGACTTGCTGGACGCGTGCGACGAACTGCAACTGCTCGTCACAAGCCAGTCTCCCCTTCGCCTGGCCGCAGAGCGGGTCGTGCCCCTATTGCCCCTGGCGCTGCCGCAGCTGGCTGCCGATGCGGCCACCGTGCTCGGGCAGCCGGCTGTCGCGCTGTACTGCGACCGGGCCCAGGCCGCGAACGGTCACTTCCGCCTTGATGAAGGCAACGTCGCGGCGGTCGTGTCGCTCTGCCGCGAGCTTGAGGGACTACCGCTGGCCATCGAGCTAGCCGCTGCCCGTGCCATGACGTTCCCGGCAGGCGAGCTCATGAGCCGCCTGGCGCGACAGCGCCTTGATGTCCTGCGGTCGGCGCGGCCGGATGCGCCGGCGCGGCACCGTGACATGCGGGCCGCCATCGGCTGGACCTATAGCCTGATGACCGCTTTCGAACGCCGCCTGCTGCGGCGGCTCGCCGTGGCCGGCGGAGCCTTCGATATCGACGATGCCGAAGTGCTGGGCGACGGAGATCCGGTCGAAGCACTCGATGCGCTGTCCTCGCTGGTTGACTTCCACCTGATCAGCCCGGTCGACGCGGACGGGCTGGCCCGGTTCGAGGCGGCGCCGTCAATCCGCGACTTCGCCTCGGAAGAGCTTGCGTCGTCCGGCGAGGCCGCCGAGATTCAGGACCGGTGGATCACCTGGCTGGCCCGGCGCGCCCGGGTTGCTGCCACGGGACTTGACGGACCGACGTCGGATGCTGAGTGGGCCTGGCTCGAGGGTTCCCACGACTGCCTGCGCAACGCGTTGCACACGTGCCTCGACTCCAGGCGAGCTGATGCGGCGCTCGACATAGCGTCCGGACTGGCGCCGCTCTGGCACGCCCGCGCATCTGACTCGGCCCACGCCCGGCTCATGGACAGGGCCATCGACCTCGCCGACGACCGCGGCATCCAGACTGCTGCGCTCGCCGAGGTACTGCTCTGGTCGGGCGTCATCGGGATCCGCGTACTCGACGCGGACCGGGCCGACCACTACCTGGAACTCCTCAAGCGCGGCGAGGAGCAGGCCCGCGCACTGGCCGACGACCGCCTGATCATGCTCGCCGCACACTGCCGGGTGACGACTACTGTCATGACGCGCGACATCGAGCGCGGTGTCCGCGCGACCGAAGAGGGCCTAGATATCGCGATGCGCCGTGGCGAGGCCTGCTGGATCAGCCGCTTCGAAGTCGTCGCGGCTCGGTGGGCGGAATCCGCGGGCGAGCTGGACAAGGCTGTGACGCTGGCACTTGCTGCGCTGGCCAACGCTCGGCGGTCGGCTGACACGAGAGCGGTTCTGAATGCTGCCCTCATGCTCCAGACGCTTGCGCCGAGCTCGCCGACGGCGGCCGCGGCCCTCCCGCCGCCGCGTGAGCTGCTCGCCATGACGCGTGCGACCCATCAGAGACTAAGCGAAGCGCTCTTGCTCCCGGTGCTCGCCCTGCAGGCGCTTCCGGCTGGCGACCTCGCCGGGGCCGCTGACTGGTGCGCAGCAGCTCTCGAGATCTCCGGCTTCGACCCCACGTCCTATGCGGCTGGCTTTGCACTGCTTGCCGCGGTACAGATAGCAAGCCGCCACGGCGACCACGAACTCGCCGCGCGCATCCACGGCAGCCTTCAGGACATCCGCTCGCGCCTGCACGCCGCGATGCCCCCCAGTTTCGTGAGCGCACACATCGCCGTCGAAGACGAGCATGCGGGTCTCGCTTGGGGCCGAGGCCTTCGATGTCGCTGTCGCCGCGGGTGCAGGCACGTCCTGGGATTCGATCGTCACCGAGGTCAGCGACTACCTCCGGGCGCTGGCCCAGCCGGCCACCGTCGAGGCAGACCGCGCCGATGCGGACCACGAGGCCTCGGCGGCATATCCAGGGCTCACCGACCGGCAACTGCAAGTCGTGCAGCTCATGGTCGCCGGGCTCACGAATAAGGAGATCGCCCGGCGGCTCGGCGTGACGCCGAAGACGGTCATGCACCACACGGTCGCCATCTATCAGCGCCTCGGCGTTCGGGGCCGCAGCGAGGCCGTCGCCTGGGCGATCCGGGCCGGCGTGACGCCTGATCCGCGTTTACTCAGGCGTCACGCCAGCGAGTTACGGACGCCGGGTTACGACACCCGGTCACGACACACCGTTGTGTCCGGCGCCAAGGGCGGCAGGCGCGGAGTTCGGCAGGGCTGGCTGCGGCGCGACCGGGCTGTAGGCGATATTGATGCCGAAGCTGCCGGGCTGGCCGCTCTTGCCCGTGGTGGTGGCGGTGAAGGATGCCGTGTAACTCACGCCGGACTTGGCGAGCTGCCAGCCGCCCTTCCCCTTATTCAGGGACGAATTCCACCAGTAGAGCAAGCCCGTGCCGGTGACACTGCCCGCGCCGCCCGTCATGACGTAATTGGACACCGTCCCGTCGAGCTTCCACTGGCTGGTGGACAGGGTGAGGATGCCCGCGGATGTCGGCGCCTTGGAGTGCGGCAAGGTCGCCACGACCAGCGCGAAGGTCACCTTCCCCGATCCTGGCAGGTTGTACCAGCCGGAGGCGGCGGCGACCTTGCCGGCCGCTCCGACTGTCAGCGTCGCCGTCGCGGTCGAGCCGACGCAGTCACCGTTTGTCTGCGATGCGGCGGTGATCACGTAGACGCCCTGCTGCCATCCGGTCGTCGCGACGGACGCAGCGGCAGCTCCGCCTGCCGCCATCGCGCTGCCCAGCGGGTAGGACCCGGTCACGCCGGTGGCCGGGTTCCGGTCCAGGCTGAAGGACACCTGCTGACCCGACAAGCAGACGGCCGCCGGGCTGGACACCAGCGCCTGCGCGTTGAACGGGCTGCCGGCCAGGACGGTCTGACCACCGGTGTAGGCCAGCGATGTGGGATTGGCGGCCGACAGTCAGCGTGCCAGGCACGTAGCTGAAGCTGTAGTTAGCGGCTGCGGCGCCGATGCAGGTGATCGGATACGTGCCCGCCGGGGTCGACGGGGACACTGGATTGCCGGTCGCCGGGTCGTCAGCGACGCAGGTGGGCTGCGTGGTCAGTGACGACGGACCGTCGCTGCCGATGAACCCGCTCAGCGCGAAGCCGTAGCTAGGCGGGGAGCCGCCGGCCAGCATCGACGCGTTCTTGGCCGTCACCGTGAGGGTGGCGGGCGCCACAGTCACGGCGCCGCCGGCATAGATGATCTCGTAAGCCGGGTCGGCCGCGCCCTGGCAGGTGGCGGGGTAGGAACCGGCCCCGTTCCCTTGCTGGTAAGTCGTCTCGCACGCCGGAGCCGTCGTGAGGGACGCCGGGCTGTCGCCAGTCACGAATCCCGAGTATCCCGGCATGATCGCCGGCACCGGGTCGCCATAGGTCACCGTCGGGCTCGACGCGGCGATCACCAGTGTGGGCTGGCTGACGTCCTGGCCCGCGCCACCGGGATTGAGCGTCCCGGTGCTCTGGCCGTAGTCGGGGACGAAGTAGAGGCACCCATTGCATGACACGCCGAGGTACTGCGCGCTGATGGCGTGGCCAGTGGGGAAGCTCGTCCCTATCCCGGTCAGCCCGAGCGCGTCCGTGGCATCAGTCGTGAGCGTCGCGTCGCCGTTCGCATCGAGGCTGACCGGGCTGCCGACCGGCGTGCCATCGAAGCTGAACTGCACCTGCCCGGTCGGAGTCCCGGAGCCAGGAGTCGCGGCCGCGACCGTCGCGGTGAACTTGACGGGCTGCAGGTAGTTGCTCGGGTTCGCGGACGACGTGACCGTCGTCGTGGTCGGGTCGGCCAGCACCGACTGGTCAGCCCCGCCCGAGCTGCCGGCGAAGTTGCTGTCGCCGGAGTACACCGCCTCGGCGCTGTGGTAGCCGATGAGGAAGAGCCCGCCCTGGGTGGCGTGCGCGGGCGTCCAGACGTACGTCGCGGTACCGGTAGAGTCGAGCGCCACCGGCAGGCCGACATCCTGGCCGTTGAACTGGAACTGCACGGTTCCAGTCGGCAGCCCGGCACCCGGCGCGACGGGCGCGACGGACGCCGTGAACGTGATCGGCTGACCAGTCACGCTCGGGTTGACCGACGACGTCAGAGTCGTGGTCGTGCTGGCCTGGTTCACAATCTGCCCGTTCGGCTGGAGGAACTCGCCGCTGGTCGCGTAATAGCTCGAGCCAAGGAACCGCACGGATAGGTCCGCCCCGTGCAGTCCGGCCGGCGTCACAGCGAGCTTCGGCAGCGTGATGGATGCCGTGCCGTCCGGAAGGGAGCACGGTACGGCGCAGCCGGACGGTGGCTGCAGCGCTACGGGCTGTCCGAGCGGCTGGTCATTGAGCAGGAACTGCACGTCTCCCGTGACCGGTGGATAGGCGAACGAGCCGTCGCCGCCAACCAGCTTCGGGGCGACGTCGGCCGTCAGCGTGACTGGCTGACTGTAGACCGACGGATTGGCCGACGAGGAGACGGTCGTGGTGGTCGGGCCCGCCGCCGCGACCGTGAAGCTCTCGGTGGACGAGTTGCCCACCGAGTTGGTGGCGGTCAGCGTGCCGTGATACACGCCTGGCAGCGTGAACGTGTAGCTCGGGTCCGGGCCGGTCAGCGTGGTGACGCACGGGCTGTTGAAGTCGCACGCGATGCTGTTGTTGACCAACTGCGTGGGCAGCTGCCAGGAGTAAGTCAGCGGCAGGTTGTTCGGATCGGAGCTGCCGGGGGTCGCGTTAAACGTCACCGACTGCCCGATCTGGACGGTCGCCGGGAAGCTGGCGACCGCGGTGGGCGCCGAAGCCGACGCGGGCTCCAGTTGCGCGGTGGCGTCGATCGGGGTGCCGGTCCCGTTCGGCTCCTGGAACTGGATTGCTGTGGTCAGGCAGGGCGTCGTGGTGCTGCCCTGCGGGATGGCGCAGGCGTTGGAGTTGCTGCTGTCAACGGGCGTGATATCGAACATTGGCTGGCCGTTGACGGTCACCCGCTCGGCGAAGTAGTTGTTGCCGGCCCAGTCGGTGTAAGGGAAGGACAGCGACTGGATGGTCGCGCCGCCGTCTGTCGGACTGGTCGCGTTGTTCGTATCCGTGGGATCGAACTTCTGCGTGACGAACCAGCCGTTGCCGCTCATGTAGGTCTTGTCGAAGTAGCCGCCAGGGTCGACCGAGTAGATCGACCGCTGCGGCGTGGTGATGCCGTTGGCGGTGACCTGGAACAGCGGGTCGGTGGACGCGGGTGCTGGGATGGCCGGCGCGTTGGCGCACAGCGTGTCCTGGACGAGGTTCTGGCCGCTGGTGCAGCTGAGGTCGGCCTCAGGCAGCGTCTGGGCGATGAACATGCTGTACAAGGATCCGTAGCCGTCACTAGTGCTGGCCTGCGATGCGAGATCAGGCGCGGCCGGGTTGAGCAAGGCGGCCAGCTGGCCGGGCTCGGCCGCATTCTGGGCCAAGGTGATCGACGCCAGCACCGTCGAGATGATGAAGAAGACGGCGATGCCGGCGACGAAGGCGATCGCGCCAGCCACCTCAGCGCCAGCCGCTACTTCCGGCGCGACATCCGACGCCAGCTCCGCGGACGTGGTCCCCAGCCGGGCGGCCTGGGCCACCCACACGCCGACCCGAGCTGCGAACGGGAAGACCGCCTCCTGGATCGCGGTCCCGCTCAGCGCGCTGGCATCGATCGCGGTCCCGAACGGAAGCGCGAGCGATCCGAGCGCGGCCGTCAGGCCGACGCCCATCGAAACCGAGGTGCCGACCATCGCCGAGTAGTAATCGGGGGTGTTGGTCTGCGCTTCGTCGGCGTCGTAAAGGCCCCACTGCTGGAACTGGTCGACCGAAGGGTAGGCCGGCGCGCAGTCGGTGACGAAGTCCGTGCACGGCGTATAGCAGTCCTGGTCCTGGTTGTCGGTGTAGGTGCCGGCGAACGGACCGGTCTCGCCCCCCGGCGGCTCGTAATTGCAGTAGCCGGTCCCGTTCGGGCCGAAACTCAGCGGCTTGTCGCCGTCCGTGATCGACCCGTTCGGGTCACCGGACCACTTCAGGTACTCGTTGACAGCGTCCTGATCTGCGACGGCCTCCTGCTGCTGGTCGACGTCCTGGAACCAGTTGTAGACGGCCTGGTCGTTCGACGATCTGCTGGCCGCTGGCTCGCTGATGATTTTGTCCAGGTCGACCCATTCCTGCGCGCGCACGTCGTCACGGCCCCAGGCCAGCACGGAGTTGGCGTCAGAGGACGGCAAGCTGTGGTCGGTCAGGACCTCGCCGACAGCGTTGGTCTCGAATGCCTGCACCGCGCCGGAGTACTGGGAGGGCACGTTAGACATGTTGATGACGGGCGGCGGAGGCGGAGTGTCGGCCAGCGCAGGCGCAGCCGGGGCCGCCACTAGCACACCCGAGATAACCACCGACGCGGCTACCGCGATCTTCACCCAGCCGATTTTTCGCATACTGCGCTCCCGTTCGCAAAGGTCCCGGAGCGATTCTGCAGGTTGTCGGCCGATTGCACATCGGGCATTTGCCCGGGGTACATCGGTCACGGCTGAGATCAGAAGGCAGCGCCGTCATCAGGAGTGCTGTAGCTCAGGCTCGAGAAGCTCACGCTCGAGAAGCTCAGGTTCGAGAAGCTCAGGTTCGAGAAGCTCGTGGCGAGCGGCGGGCCGAGCGCCTTCGCCGCCGAACGGGTACCGAGCGACCATCGCAGTGCGGCAGGTACGCAGAGTCATGTAGGCGAGGAAGGACAGTCCGGCGATCAGGAAGCAGTTGGCGACAATAGTCGTCAGGCCATGGAAGCCGACCTCTGCCGTACCTGGGCGAGCCGGGTGCGGCGTCCACCACATGGGCGCCAGGACGAACAGCAGGTAGGCGCCCGCCGCCGCGATTCGAGTGCGGACGCCGCCGCGCACGAGCACGACAAGGGCCGGCAAGATCCAGACCCAATGGTGCGTCCACGAGATCGGCGACACCAGCAGACCGGTCGTTCCGGTCACGGCCGCTGCCGCGAGCCAGTCATTGCGCCTGGCCAGCACCGCAGCGACCCAGAGTCCCACGACCCCGAGGACCGCGGCCACCAGCAGGAACCACGCCCCAGCGTGGCTCGGTCCGCCGAGGATCCGTACCGCGGCCGCATACAGCGACTGGTTGCTGATATACCCAGCGCTGACGCGCTTGGAGTCGTAGAACAGCCGCGTCCAGTACAGCCGGGAAGCAGCGGGATCAACGACGTAGCCGATCAGGCCGCAGCCCACGAACGTGCCAGCCGCGATGGCGGCGTCCTTGGTCCGCCGCGTCACCAGCAGCAGCACGATGAAGATGCCGGGCACGAGCTTGATCGCGGCCGCGATGCCGATGCCGATCCCGGCCGGCCTGCCGCGCGACACCCGCCAGACGTCCGCAAGCACCAGCGCCATCAGCATCAGGTTGACCTGACCCAGGTACAGCGTGTGATACATCGGCTCGAGCAACAGCGCTGCCGCGACCATGGTGACAATCACCGATCGAGTCGGCCGGTAACCGGCTAGCCGCACCGTAACGACGCATGCGAACGCGAGCGCGGCAACCGAGGCGATCTCCCAGCCGAGCCGGGCGAGGAGGCCCGGCATCCCGGCCATCGGCGTGAAGACTGTGGCGGCGAACGGCGGATACGTGAACCAGTTCGCGTCGGCCTGGACCAGATACAACCGCAGCCCGTGCGTGACGGCGCGCCCGCCCCAGAGGTAGATATTCAGGTCAAACGGCCGGTAGACGGCGACGAAGCCGATGAGCAGTCCGACCTCCAGCAGCAGGACCGCGAGCCCAGCCCGCCGCACGCGCCTGCTGGCCAGCCAGCGCCAGCCTGGTGCGGCATCGAGCGCCGTCGGCGTGTCGATCTCGTGTGCAAAAGCCCGGGAGTCGCTGTCGGTCCAGTCGGCCCACTCGACGCTCAGATCTCTGTCAGCCGTGTCTTCGGCGCCCCGCGAAAGAACTGTCGTGTGCATGGGTCCAGCGTTCCGCCGGGCTCAAGGCGGGCCAATCGGGAAGACCACCCAGCCCACCCTGAACAAGATCCCCTATGCACACCCTGATCCAGGGCACGCGTGGATAGGGGTTCGCTGCGCCAACGGGCACGCGCAGGGGTCGCTCAGCTAGCGGTCGCTAGTCCTGCACGTCGCCGTCCGCGGTGATTCTCTGGAACGCGTCCGTGGGCGCGAAGGGCAACGCGTCGATGAAGTTACGCAGGCCGCCAGCGCGGGCCAGCCCGCTGTTATGGCGCTCGGCCAGCCCGTGGGTCAGTAGCACCTTGGACTGGTCGGCGGTCGCTTCGGTGAACGGCACGTTCCACGGCCCGTGCTCGTCCAGTCGCCTGAGCATGGCGAGCGGCAGCCACACGCCATCTAGCTCGAATCCGTACTCGATCACCATGCGCTTCTGGATTTTGACCGCCCTCACCTCCATCAGCGACCGCGGTGCCGTGCCACGTGGCCACGCTGTCCAGCCTACGCAGCGGGGGCAAGCGCAGACGCTCCGTGGAAACGCGGCGGCGGGTAAGCGGCGCCAGGCGAGCCAGCTAGCGGTGGCGGCTCCAGGTCGGGCCGACCGAGAGCCAGCCGGTCTCCCAGCCGTCGAGGCGACGCCGGTCCAGGAACCGGCGAGCGAGCACGGTCATCGTCGCGAGCGCCACGGCGAGGACCGCCAGCCCAGCCACGCTCGCTTCAATGACGCGGCCGGTGGCCCCGCCCGGAGTGAGCGGCGGGGAGTGCGCTCTGCCCGCGCTGTCGAGCCACACGGTGACGACAGTGCCCGCCCTGGTGCCGGAGGTTGCCGGCACGATGCCGGTGTGCTCGATCCCGCCTGCGGTCCAGCGGGCCGGGGCCCAGGCGATCCAGTTGTTCGTGCCATGGTCAGCCTGCTCCGCGCCGGGCACCGACCGGAGCAAGACCGCCTGCACGTGATGCCAGTGCGCCTGCGCCTGCTCTTCGCTGGTGTTGGCCGCGCGAGTCCAGCCGCCGACGAGTGCGAGAACTAGCGGGCACAACGCCACGAACACCACAATTGCCACCGGCACAAGCCAGGCATCGATGACGTCCGAGCGGCGCCGCAGCGGGTTGCGGTCGCGTCCGAGCCGGCGAGTAAGTCTCTTCCACATCGTTGTGGGCGTTGTCATACCGTTCACCCCATCGCCGGACCGAGCCGCACCATTGCAGCCGCCCGGATGGATTGTCTCTCCCCCGCTGAGCGTTCGCCATACCTTGACGAGGCGAAACAGCTTGGTTTGGGATAGTCATTTTCGTCTGAGGGTGATGGGGTGCCTGGGGCGACGTGCGCGTCCGCCTCGCTAGTGCCTGCCAGGCCGGTCGACGCCAAGGCGCAGATCTACCTTGAGCTCCGTCGGGCTCGGAGCTTGCTGCGGCGGTGCTGGTCGCGGGCCTGCTGCCAGTGGGCCTGGCAGGGGCGCCGGCGGCTCAGGGAGCCCTGCCGGGTCCGGTGGGGCCGGCGGGTTCACGTCGGCAGCGCGCTGCGGCGGCGCTGGCGGGTCATCGTCCAGGCCGTAGGCGCGGGGCCCAGTGCGGTCGAAGCCACCCGTTGGCGCAGCCGGCAGCTCGGGTGCTCTCGGTGCGAGCCTGGACGGCTTGCTCGGGCGGCTGGTCAGGTCCGGCGGCCGGCGAGCCACGATGAGCTCGCCGACAAGCCACAGGACCAGGACCGCCAGCGCCGCGAAGCCGATGAGATCGGTACTGCCACTGCTCAGCTGGACGAGCCCTATCGGCAGCAGCGCCAGACCCGAGCGCGAGGGCGATGACTGAGACGCGCAGCGACCACGCACGGGCCAGGACTCCGCTGAAGCTCCATTCCATGAAGTCGAGGAGCCGCGTCTCGGCGGCGCTGCCGCCCGTCCCGGAGAGCAGCAGCTGCTGGTTCCGCGTGTGCCCGCGCAGGAACGCCATGTACCACACCGAGAACGCGACGGCCGCGCCGATAAAAAGGGCCGGGACAATGCTGCGCGCCGGGGCCTCGTGACTGGTCGTGTAGCGGGCCGCGAGGACGGCCGTATAGAGCGTGCCGATCGCGCCAGCGGCGGTCGCGACGTAGGTAGCGCGCTGGATGGCACGGTCCAGTGAGCTCTGGGCCACGGCGAGGTAGGCGCCGTGAACTGCCTGATGCAGAGCCATGTCAGCGGCCAGCGCGGTGTCTTCGCGGGCGCGCTTGAGCGCAAGGTAGGTGTCCCAGCGGGCGTTCTCCAGTGTGTGGCGCGTGTCCCAGCGGGCGTTGTCGAGGGTGTGCTGCGTGTCCCACCGTGTGTTGTCAAGCGCTTGCTCGGTGTCTGCCCGGTCACCGTCGCGCTTGTGATCGCCGTCCCAGGCAGTTGGGTCGCCTGAGCTCGGCGCCGGGTGGGGAGGCGGTGGCTGGGCTGGCGGTGGCTGGGCTGGTCGTGGCTGGCCGGCGGTGGCGGACCGGCGGCTGGCCCGGCGGCGGCGGACCGGCGGCAGGCAGCTGCGGCGGCGGGCGGCGCATCGACGTCGACCTCAGCGTCGCCATCCGGCCCCGGGTCGGACAGGGCCTCGTTGGCATGCTCGAAAGCGGGGTTTTCGAGGGCGAAAGCTGCGCTCAATGACACCTGGCTTTTGATGACCTGCTTGAGCGGCTCACCAAGCTCGTAGCCAGTCACCGTGTGCCAGGTTGCACCGCCCCAATGTATCCAGCCATATGGCTCGAAAAGTTGCATTGCATTGGATTCACCTGGTTTGAAATCTGCCGATTCCCTGGCACACCAGACCATCGATTTAACCCCCCCATGCCAGCGAATAATGGCATACCGATCATTGCGTACACCGCGCTGATCACTGATGTCAATCAGCCAACTCACGCCAGAGATCGGCGAGCACGAGCGAGGCCAGCTCAGGCGGGGTGATAGGGATCCGGCAGATCTCTCACGATGGTCAGCTGCGCGATGCCGTCCGGCTCAATGAACTCCGACTGAGGCAGCGAGCTGCCGCGGAATTCGAGCGAGAGTATCCCGCACTGCTTCGTTCCCAGCACTGGCTGCACCTCATCCGGCAGCACCGCCCAGGTGGTGGGTACCCACAGGTGATCGATGCCGTCGAGGCGAAGCTGGCGATGCTGGTGCACGTGGCCGCTGAGGACAAGCGCGGGCGGCCGCTCTCCGAAGAGGTCCGCGATCCGCTGCCGTCCGGGCGCAGGCAGGAACCGGAACGACGGCGCGGCGGCCAGCTCCGCCTCGCCGGCGGCCAGCGGCTTGTGCATGACCAGCGCGATCGGCTGGCTCGCGTCGCACTCGCGGAGACGCTGCTCAAGCCAGGACCATTGCGCGGTCTCGGCCGCCAGCCCGGTCCCGGCAAGCTGGGCGTTAAGGCCCAGCAGGGTCCAGCCGTTCACGGTCAGCGACCAGTAGTCCGGGCCGACGACGTCGAGCCACCGCTGCACGCGGCTCGCGTCTATGGCCCAGTCCGCTGGCGCTTCGGGCCGCGGGTTGTCGCCGATGTCGTGGTTACCCGGCACCGCCTGCCAGGGAACGCCCAGGCGGTCAAGCTGCCGGCGCCCGTAACCCAGGTCGTCCGGGTCGTGCGCGCCGTCCATGGACAGATCGCCGAGATGGATGACCAGGTCAGGTGCGGCCGCACTGACATAGCGGAGCACAGCCTCCCAGTTCGCCAGTGCCTGCGGCGCGCGCGGCGACAGGTGCGTGTCCGAGACGAGGAGCACGCGTGTCAGGTCCACGGCTGATCCAGCCCCGCAGCCGACTGCGCCGGGCTAGCCCTGGCCCTTGCAGAAGGCGGCGAGGTCGCGGGCGGTGTCCCGACTGATATCGGGGCACGCGATCGTGAAGATCTCCGTCCCGTGCATCGTGCCCATCACCTGGCGGCCGCGGGCGGCGACGCCGGCGCTGAGCAGCAGCCGGTAGAAGTTGATCCCCTCGTCACGCAGCGGATCGCACTCGTTGACGCTGATCACGGTCGGCGGGAAGCCCTCGACGTCCGCGGCGGTCGCGAACGACGGCCAGGCCAGCGGGTTGCGCTCCTCGAACGCCTCGATGCCGTAGCCGATCGCACCGCGGTTGTTGTGCAGCTCGAGGAGGATGCCGTTGTTCTCGGTCGAGGACGGGCACTCGGGCGTCGGCCACTCCCCGCGGATGTACGGGCACAGCGCGTACAGGCCCTTGATGAGGCCGAGTTCGCCGTCCTGCTTCAGCTTGAGGCCGGTGGCGAGCGTCAGGTTCCCGCCACCGCTCTCGCCGGCGACGACGATGCGGGCCGGGTCGATGCCCAGCTGCCCGGCGTTGGCGACGACCCACTTCAGTCCGGAAATGCAGTCGTTGAGCCCGGCCGGGAACGGAGCGACCTCGGGCACGGAGGACGCGGTGACAGAGTTGCGGAAGTCGACCATGACGACGGCGACGCCGTTCGCGGCGATGATCTTGCCCCAGCCGCGGTACATGCCGTCGTAGCACGACAGCGACGCCATGCCGCCGCCGTGGATGTAGTAGACGCAGGCGACCGTCACGTCGTCGTCGGGGCGGATGACCTGGAGGTTGATGCTGTTGCCGTCCGGCTGTGAGATGACCTTCTCGGTGTGGACCCGAAGGCCGGCCGACGGGGCGGCCGCCTCGGTGTCGCACATATCCATCAGGCCCCGGAACAGCTCCGCCTGCGCGCGCGCCTCGTCCGTGTTCGCCTCGGCGATCAAGGTCTCGCGACTGTCGACGTCCCCGCCGCCTTCGCCTGCCATCCCGGCCAGGAGCGCCTTCAGCCTCGGGTCCAGCCTGATGTCAGCCGCGATGTCGTACGCCATGGTGAGACTCTCCTTGCTCGGCCCCGTTCCCTGCACTGGACATTAGCCACGAGGCGTCAAAAAGTCACCAGCCTGGCTCATCTCTCCACCCCTGGTAAGAGCCGCGGCTCTATCCGCTGGCCGATGCGCTGCCGACCTCGCACCAAGACGATTGAGGCACGGCCAATTGATGCGGCACAGAAGTCGAGGACCAGGCGGAGGAACGCGGAGATGGACGAGACGCAGACGATGCGGGCGTCAGATCGTGACCGGCAGGAGGTCGTCGACCGGCTGCGCGGCGCGGTCGAGGACGGGCGCGTGACGATGGACGAGTACATGCAGCGCATGGCGCTCGCCTATCAGGCGGTGACGTACGGAGACCTGGCGCCGCTGCAGGCGGACCTGCCGGCGACCGGGTCGGTGCACGGGCTCGAGCCAGCTGCGCGGTCCTGCTTCCTGGCCTTCCTGGCCGGACTGCCTGCGGTGCTCAATGTGCTGTGGGCGACGTGGCTGACGGCCGTGGCGATCAACGTCGTGGTGTGGGCGCTGGTCAGCGGCACGACCGGTCACCTGATCTATCCCTGGCCGCTGTGGGTGGCGGGCCCCTACGGCGCAGCGCTGCTGGCCATCTCGGCTGTCGTCGCTGGCACTCGAGCGCAACGGAGCGTAGGCAGATGACAGCGCGCGATGTCGTCACCGTCCGTGGTCTGCATAAGACATACGGAACGAGGAACGTCGTCAACTCCCTAGACCTGGACGTCCGCGGTGGAGAAGTCGTCGGCCTGCTTGGCGCGAACGGCGCCGGGAAGACGACGACCGTGGAGTGCATCCAGGGCCTGCGCAAGGCCGACGCCGGATCGCTGAACGTGCTCGGCTACGACCCCGCCACCCAGGCCGCGCAGCTGCGGCCGCTGATCGGCAGCCAGCTTCAGGACTCCGCGCTGCCCGACCGGCTGCGCGTGTCCGAGGCGCTGTCCCTGTTCGCCACCGCCGGCTCGCGGCGGCACGGCGACGAGCTGCTCGACCAGTTCGGCCTGGCCGACCGGCGGCGGTCGGTGTTCTCGTCGCTAAGCGGCGGCGAGCGGCAGCGCTTGTTCCTCGTGCTGGCGCTGCTTAATCGTCCGCGCCTGGTCATCCTCGATGAGCTGACCCAGGGCCTCGATCCGGCGGCGCGGCGTGAGGTGTGGGCCGCGGTTCGGCGGCTGCACGACGCGGGCACCACGGTCCTGCTGGTGACCCACGAGGTCGACGAGGCGGAGGCGCTGTGCGACCGGGTCGTTGTGATGCGCGCCGGTCGGGTGGTCGACGCGGGCACGCCAGCCCAGCTGGTGAATCGCTACGCGCGGACTGCGACTATGCGGTTCGCCTTGCCGGCCGATGCAGCCGGATTGCCCGGCGAGCCGACGGAGCTGCTGGACGAGCTGCGGCAGCTGGACGGCGTACACGGGCTGGAACGCAGCGGCGCGGACGTCACCGTGCACGGCGACCGCCGCATCATCGCGCATGTCGGCGCGAGCCTCGTGCGCCACGGCATGGTGCCCGACGACCTTGGCGTCCACGTGCCCAGCCTCGAGGACGCCGTGCTCACCCTATTGGAGCCAGAAGCGGACGACCGGGGCGCTGCCGAGGCGGCCCCCGGCGAGCTAATCGGAGGACGGCGATGAATACCGCAGTTGGACGGCTTGTCCGGGCCGAGCTCAAGCTCATGACGCGCGATCCGCTGGTGCTGACGTTCGTGTTCGCGTTCCCGATCGTGACGATGCTCATCATCGGCGGCGCGTTCGGCACGCAGCCGACCCGGGCGTTCGACTTCGTGAACCCCGCGCACTGGTACGTGGCGTCGTACCTGACCGTCGTGATCGCCGCGATCGGCCTGGTGATGCTGCCGGTGCACCTGGCGTCCTACCGCGAGCGCGGCGTGCTGCGGCGGTTCGCGGCGGCCGGGTTCCCCCGCTGGTCGTTCGCGATCGCCCAGCTGATCGTCGGGCTGGCCACGACGCTGGTCGCCTGCGCGCTGCTACTAGTCGTCGCGGCGCCGGTGTACGGGATCCCGCCACTGCACGCGTGGTGGCGGGTCGCCGCCGCGCTGGCGCTCGGCGCCGTCGCCTTCGTGGCGATCGGCGTGCTCCTCGGCTCGGTCCTGCCGTCGGCACGGGCTGCCCAGGCAGTCGGCCTGCTGATCTTCTTCCCGTCGTTCCTGCTGGGCGCGGGCGGCCCGCCCCCGCACGTGATGGGCTCGGTCGTCAAGCAGGTCGCCGGGCCGCTGCCGCTGACCTTGCTCACCAATGCGGTCCGCGAGCCCTGGCTGGGGCTGGGGTCGGCGACCGGTTCGCTGGTGGCGATCGCGTGCATCGCGGTGGCGGCTACAGTCATCGGGGCCCGCCGGACGGCACTGTGACCTCGTAGCATCCAGATCATGAGCTGCGATCCCGGCACGTCCCATCCCGCCGAGCTCTCGGCAGGATGGACGCGCTGGACGGCGCTGGCGGGTTTCGCCGCCCTGATCGGAGTCGGGCTGGTGCCGCTCAGCCCGTCCCCTGCGGCCGCAGGCGTCGCCGGGGCGGCGGCCATCGGGGCGGCCGCGGTGCTCATCTGGCAGCGACAGCGGCGCTACCTGCTCCTGACCGCGGCCATAGCGACCGCCGGGGTGGCGGTCCTCGGGAACGGGAACTCGACCAGAATCAGCTGGTTTGCGGTCTGCCTGATCGGGATCTGGTGCGCGCTCACCGGAGCGCGCTGGGAGTACCTGGTCTACTGGGCTGGCACGGTGATCCTCTTCGCGGTCGAGTGGCGGTGGATCCATCCCGATCCGGGCTGGGGCGCCTGGATGGCGGGCACCACGCTGGCCGTCGCGGCGGGCGTGCTGGTCCGGCACGAGCGCGACCTCACCGCGCAGCTGCGGGCAGCTCAGGCCGGGCTGGCCGAACGGGCTCGGGCCGAGGAACGCAACCGGATCGCCCGCGAGCTCCATGACGTCATCGCGCACACCCTGACGGTGTCGCTGCTGCACGTCACCAGCGCGCGGCTCGCCGTCGAGCATGGCCTGGACGACGCGGCGCGCTCGCTGGCGGAGGCCGAGCGCCTCGGCCGGGAGAGCCTGGACGAGGTGCGCAGGGCCGTCGGGCTGCTACACCAGGACGGTGACGCCGCACAGACGGCCCCGCTGCCCGGCGCGGGCGACCTGCCCGTGCTGATCGAGCGGTTCCGGTCCGCGGGGGCGCAGGCGACGTTCACCGTGGACGGGGACACAGCGCGGCTGCCGGCGACGACCGGGCTCGCGGTGTACCGCGTCCTCCAGGAGGCGCTGACCAACGCGATCAAGCACGCGCCCGGTTCGCTGACCGCGGTACGCATCGAGGTCGCGGCCGACGACGTGCGCCTCGAAGTCGACACGTCCGGCCCACCAGGTACCGGCACCGGGCTCGGCCTGCTGAACATGCGCGAGCGAGCTGAGTCCCTTGGGGGCACGTGCGCGGCCGGGCCGGGCGGGCGGGGCTGGCTGGTCACGGCCTCGTTCCCTCTTGATCGAAGCCTTCGCCCGGAGAACGCGTCATGATCCGTCTCCTGCTGGTCGACGACCAGGAACTGGTGCGCACCGGCCTGCGTGGCATCCTGCGCCCGGAGTTCGGGTTCGACATCGTGGGCGAGTGCGCCGACGGTCGCGAGGTGGCCGCCGCTGTGGATTCGCTCGCGCCCGACGTCGTGCTGATGGACGTGCGGATGCCGGTGGTCGACGGGGTGGCGGCGACGCGCGAGCTGCGCGTCCGCGAGGGCAGCCCGCCGGTGCTGGCGCTGACCACGTTCGACGATGAGGAGGTGCTGGCGGGCGTGCTCCGCGCCGGGGCGTCCGGCTTCATCCTCAAGGGCGTGCCGGCCGAGGATCTGCAGCGGGCCGTTCGGGTGGTCGCGGGCGGTGGTGCGTGGCTCGATCCGGCCGTGACGGGCCGGGTGCTGGCGATCTACCGGTCGGCTGCACCTGCGGCCGCGCCCGCCGGCGACCCTGGCCTCGACGCGCTGACCAGTCGCGAGCGCGAGGTGCTCGTCCTTATCGGCCAGGGCAAGACGAACGCCGAGATCGGTGCCGAGCTCTTCGTCGGCGAGGGGACGGTGAAGACGCACATCAACCACGTGTTCACGAAGCTGCGGCTGCGCGATCGGGCCGCCGCCGTGGTGTACGCCTTCGACCACGACCTCGTCTCACCCGCGCCCGACCGCCACGACCAGGCCAGTCGCTCCGAGTAACCGCGGACCGGCACGGAGCACGCTCGGTAACCTCGAATGCCTCGCCGACGAGCCGATACCGGGCACACTCTTGTCTAAATTCTCAGACGTTCGTCTGCCGATCTGGACATCCGCCGCTCGCGCGTTTCGCAAGACTGGCGCGTAGCGCCAATGCCCTGATCAGCGCGATCCGCGAGGACGCATTGCCCTGACTTCGGCTAGCGACGCGTTGCTCCGGAGGCCAGCATGAGGCCGCGGGCCGATGGACGGCGTAGTCCATTGCCCGTAGCTTCGGCCGGACACCGAAACTAATGCTTGCGTCGCCATGTACCGTGCTGCAGAGCCTTGTGGTCGGACTCGAGATTGGCTGTCCGGGGCACTAGCGTCTGTTGTGGTGACTGTTCGGAGGAGTGTGGCGGTGGAGTCTGAGATCACCTTCGAGTCTGTGCTGCGCGAAACACAGGACAGCGCGGAAGCTGCGCTTAAGTCCGCGGGCAGCCTGACCAGAGAACTGCGCAAGGCCAAGGCAGCGGCAGCAGGCGGCCAGGTGCGCGAGCTCCGCCGTGCTCTGGAGGCTGCCGTCAGCCAGGCTGACGGACTGCTGGAGACGGTACGGGCCACCCGGACATCCTTCGACTTCGATGAGGCCGGTTACCTGGCGTCCGGCGAGTACGCCAAGGAATTGCTGGCGATGGCCCCCGAGCGCGATGTCTCCATGTACGAGGAGGACGAGCGGCTGCTCTGTTATCCGTCGATCGTGCGAGTCGTTCCAGGCGATGCGGTCGTCGAGATCGATCGTCGCCGGGAGCGGCGCCTGCGGCCATCCGTCTTGCTCGGCCTGCTTGCCGCGGTGCAGCAGCGGCCAGCAAGGTTCCGGGCCGACCAGTTCCTGGAGAGCCTCGCCAGCGGCTACGAGCATGTCGTCGCCATGGCCGACAAGAAATCCGACGCAGTGGTTCGGCTGACCGACATCTGGACCGTGCTGACCTTGCTACCGGGCCAGGCGAAGGAATATACGCGCCCCGAGTTCGCCCGCGACCTCTATCTGCTTGACCAGAGCGGCGCCCTGACTACGAAGACCGGCCGGTCGCTGCGCTGGCACGCAAGCAGCGGCACTCGGATGGCCGGCGTGCTGACCACCGTGGCGCGCACCGGGCAGCAACAGCGCTACTGGGGCGTGTCGTTCACGACCGGATCGGGCCAGTGAGCAGCCCAGGCCAGCCCGCCCCGCCAAGCGGCGTGCTGGGTGGAGGCGTGCTGAAGGCAGACGACTACGCCGCGTTTCTCGCGCGCGAATACATGGCGGCCTACCTGCCCGGCGGCGGGGCTGCCGTCAAGGTTGCCGTCGTGGGAGACAGCAGCACGGCGGACCGGCTCGAGTCAGCACTCGCGGCGGCTACCACGGAGCACGGCGGGCTCCACATATCCGTATCGGCCGAGTCGACCCGGGTGCACATGGTCGACCAGATCTTCTACGCGGTCTCTCGCGCCGTCGACTGGGAAGGGGTCGCTGCCGCGCACGTACGCGCCGCCTACGAAGCGGCAGCATTCCCGGCTCCGAGCGGATCCGGCCTGACTATCGCCGAGATCGCTCGCCACAACGATGTCGACAGCCGCGAGCTATACCGCAGCGTCCGCCGGACACTGGAGCGCAGCCTGCTGGCCAAGCCAGCGATTGCCGCTGAGATGGGCCGCGCGATGCTGCGTCTCGCGCAGGCTCAGCTTGGCGCCGGAGACATCGACGCGGCTGAGCACGAAGCAGTGCTCAGCTGGCTGCACGGTGACCTGCGGTCGATCACGTCCTTGCGGTCGGCGCTGATCTACAGCCGCATCGGCAGGCATAACGCACGGGCGATGTTCACCTCGACGGCGGCCCTGCTGCTGGCGGCTGGCTGCGGCGGACTGGTCGTGGAGCTGCACTTGCACCGGCTGGCCGAAGCCCGGCGGCCGCCCGCGGACGCCAGGTCCGGGTTCTATTACTCCAAGGCTGCGGTCCTGGACGCATACGAGGTGCTGCGCCAGTTCATCGATGCCACGGACGAGCTGCGGGGCGTGCTCTTCGTCGCCATCGTGCCGCCCGAGTTCATGACGGACGAGGGCAGAGGGCTCCCCGCCTACACGGCCCTGCAACTGCGGGTTGCCGACGAGGTTCGTGACCGGCGACGCGCCAATCCCTACGCGGCGCTGGTCCGGCTCGAAGTCCGGCTGGAGGCAGTGGCATGACAGCGCCGGCGGAGGTGATGAGCCAGGAGCTGGTCGCGCGGCGCCGGGCTGTAGAGGCCCTGCGCTCTGGCGTACCGAGCTGGGATGCCGTAGCCGTTCTCGGCTCCGGGCAGCCCGAGGTCGAGGACAGATTCACTGCATTGCTGGATCACGCAGGCGACCAGCCGGGCAGGGCGTCCGGCCTGGGGTCGGCTGGCTTGCTGCTGGGCGGCGGGTTTGGCGGCGGGAAGAGTCATCTGCTCACCCATCTCGGTCACCTGGCCGTGTCAGCCGGCTTCGTCGTGAGCACGGTGGTGATCAGCAAGGAGACGCCGTTGCATGACCCGGCGAAGACCTTCCGGGCAGCCATCGAGGGGGCCGTGGACACCGGGCGCACGCACGGAGTCCTCGCTCAGGCCGCCGCTATGCTCGATCCGGACACGCCCCGGTATGCCGAGCTGAGCCGCTGGGTCAGTTCGCCGACGAGCGGCCTGGACGAGCGCTTCGCCGCCACCTTGCTCTGCCATGAGCGGCTTGGTGGTGGTGAGATTCCCGGCAGCGGCGAGACAGCTGATGCGCTGGTCCGGTTCTGGGGTGGCGAGCCGTTGCGCATTTCCGACCTGCGCAAGAGTCTCCGTTCCATCGGCGCGGCCGGGGTGTTCTCCTTCTCCCCGATCCCAGCGCGGGATCTGGCCCGCCAGCGGTTCGAGTTCGCTGCCCGCCTGCTTAGAGCTTCCGGATACGGCGGCTGGGTGATCCTGTTTGACGAAGTCGAGCTGATCGGCCGCTATTCGCTGCTACAGCGCGGCCGCTCCTACGCCGAGCTGGCCAGGTGGCTAGGCAGCAAGAATGCGGGCCAGGGACTGCCGCTAGTCGCGGTCTTCGCGATGACCGACGACTTCGACGAAGCAGTGCTGACGGGCAAGAACGACCGCGCCGACATTCCGCTGAAGCTCCGCGCCAAGCAGTCGCCGGAATGGGATGAGACCGCGACGCTCGCCGAGGCCGGGATGCGCCACATCGAGCACGACATGCTGCTGCTCGAGCCGCCGGACGACGACGAGCTCGACCGGGCGTACGCGGCGCTCAAAAAGCTGCACGCGGACGCGTTCGCCTGGTCACCGCCCGACGTCGCTGGGCTGGAACGACTCGGCGCTACCCGGATGCGGCAATATGTCCGGGCCTGGATCAACGAGTGGGATCTCGTGCGGCTTGACCCGGACTTCCAGCCGCAGAGCCTGGCAGTCGACGTCGCCAGTAATTACCGGGAGGACGCTAGCCTGGAAGTCGAGGCGAGCCAGTCGGAGGACGTGTTCTGACGCTCGTTCCCAGGTCGGCGCTCGACAGCCTTGGCGCCGTCGCGGGCGGAGAGCGTGTGACAGACCCTGCTCTCGAGAGGGCACCGTCCGCGCACCCCAGCTTCGCACCAGTTAGTCAGCGCGTCCGGGCTTACGGTGTCCCCCCGATCGGTGTGAGACTGGCTCGCATGATCGTGGCGACACTGCAACCGCCGGCACGCGGGCGACTGGCAATAGGTCAGGCCCATGAGCGCTGAGGCCAGGCCGTCGGCGTTTCGCCGCCTGCGCGGGCGTCAGGAGCTGCAGCTCGCCGCCGCGCTGAAGAGTGCCGATCCGGCCATGGCGACCGGATGGTGGTCCCTGCTGGCGTTGCGCGGGCTGCTGCCGGCTGCCTTCTCCATTGCCACCGGCGTGCTGGTGGCGGCGGTTCAGCACCACGAGCCGCTCGGGGTAGCGCTGTCCGTGGTAGGCGTGCTGTTCATCTTGTTGCAGGTGCTCGGCCCGCTCCACACCGCGCTGAGCGCGAACCTCGGCGACCGGACGGCGGCGTGGCTGTATGACGAGCTGACCAGCGCATGCGTGGCAGTTCCGGGCATCGGGCACCTGGAGGATCCGGACCTCGCCGCTGACTTGCAGGTGGCCAGGGACTTCGACCGGGGCATGACCGGTCCGCCGCTGTCGATCTCGATGGACTTCATCGCGACTGGGCTGGTCGACATGCTGGCCGGATTCGCCCAGGCCATCGTGCTCTTCGGTTTCACCTGGTGGGCGCCGCCGGTCCTGGCCGGCGCGTGGCTCGCGACGCACTGGCTGCTGCGGGAGAGCGGGGTCTGGAAGGACCGCAACACCGAGGAGGTCCGGCTAGCGCAGCGCGACGCCGAGTACTCCTACCGGCTGGCCGTGGACCCGCCGGCGGCCAAGGAAGTGCGGATCTTCGGCCTGCCTGACTGGGTGCTCGAGCGCTTCATCACCAGCCGGCGGCGGCTGCACCGCCTGCAGTATGAGGCGACCAGGATGCGGGAACGATCGGTTCTCGTCAGCCTGGTGATCGTGCTGGCGGCCAACGGCCTTGTCCTGTGGATGCTTGCCGCGGCGGCGCTCGGCCATCATCTCTCGCTCGGTGGCCTGGTCGTCTATGCACAGGCGGCAGTCGGCACCTCCATGATCGCCTTCGGCGGTCTCAACTGGGCGCTCGACGGTGCGGCCGCGCCGGCTGCCGCGGTCGCGAGGCTCAAGGCGGCGATGGGCCGCGCGGGGACTGTCTCGCCTGGTTCGCAGCCGGCCGAGGGGATGCCTGCCCAGCAGATCCGGTTCAAGGACGTCACGTTTGCCTACCCGGCGGCGCCGTCGCGTCCGGTGCTGCGCGGGCTCGACCTGGAGATCCCGGCCGGCAGTTCGCTGGCAATCGTCGGGCAGAACGGTGCCGGGAAGACGACCCTGGCCAAGCTGCTGTGCCGGCTCTACGATCCGCAGTCCGGCTCGATCGAAGTCGATGGCGTCGACCTGAAGGACCTCGACCTGGCGTCGTGGCGTCGCCGGGTGACGGCGGTGTTCCAGGATTTCGTCAGGTTCGAGCTGTCGCTGCGGGAGAACGTCATCCCGCGCGAGGCGGTCGGCGATGTGCTTGCCGGTCGGGGCGCCGACCCGGCGGAGATCGACCGGGTCCTCGCCGCCGCGCTTGACGAAGCCGGGGCCGGCGGCCTCGCTGACTTCGACACCGTGCTCGCCAAGGGCTACGCCGGCGGCACCGAACTGTCCGGCGGCCAGTGGCAGCGCATCGCGCTGGCGCGGGCGATGGCGGCGGTCCGGCTCGGCGCCGGGCTCGTGCTGCTCGACGAGCCGACCGCGCAGCTCGATGTCAGGGGCGAAGCGGAGATCTTCGAGCGCGTGCTGGCGGCCACCAGGTCGTGCACGACGATCCTGGTGTCGCACCGGTTCTCGACGGTGCGGCACGCCGACCGGATCGCCGTCGTCGAAGACGGCGTCGTCGCGGAGCTCGGCAGCCACGACGAGCTGATGGAGCTGCGCGGCCGGTACTGGACGATGTTCTCGCTGCAGGCCCAGCGGTTCGAGACCGGCACGCCCGAGGAAGGCGAGGAAGAGGTGATCTTCGATGTCCTCGCCTGACGCCATCCTGGATCCCGGCGAGGCGCTCGATCCTGGCGACGCGTGGCAGAACCCCGAAGGGCCCGCCGACGAGCTGCCGCCGGCGCTCTCCTCGATGTGGCGACTGTGCAAGCTCGGCTTCCACTACGAGCCGACGCTCATGGGTGTCGCGTTCATCCTGGCCCTGGTCGCAGCCCTGCCCGACGCGCTGCTAGCGGTCTGGTTCTCGCTGCTGGGCAAAGGTCTGCTCGAGCACAATGCCGGCCTGCTGCGGTTCGCGGTCGTCGCGCTGGCGGTATCCGCCGTCGCGACCTGGCTGCTGCAGACCGTCGCGACCCGGATCCAGCGGCGCTTCCGGGACAAGGTGACGATCGCGCTCGAGTCGCACGTGGCGCGGCTGCAGGCCAGCATCTCCACGATCGCCCACCAGGAACGGCCCGAGTATCTGGACCGGCTGTCGGTGCTGCGCGAGCAGATCTTCACCCTCGATCACATGTACATGTCGGTGTTCTCGACTGCCGGCTGGATTCTTCGGCTGGCGGTCACCGTGGTGCTGCTGGCGACCGTCAATCCGGTGCTGATCTTGCTGGTCTTCTTCGCCATCCCGACCGTGGCGGCTACGTCCTGGCGGCCGGTCGTGGAGCGGACTGCTCAGGAGCGCGGCGCGCAGGCCGACCGCCTGTCCAGGCACCTGTTCACGCTGACGACCACGGCGTCGCCGGGCAAAGAGCTCCGCGTGCTGGGTATCGCTGACCGGCTGGCCGATCGCCGGCGGGCCGCCTGGGAGCAGTGGTACGGCCCGGTGGCAGCGACCCGCACGCAGTCATCGGCCTGGTATGCCGGCGGCTGGGCGATCTTCGGCCTTGGCTACGTCGGCGCGATTGCCATCACAGCGACCGGGAAAGGCGCCTCGGCGACCGCCGCCATCCTGGTCCTGACGGCCGGAGCCCGGCTGTCGTCGTATGTCGGCGCCACGGTCGGCGAGATCGGGTTCCTGCGCGGCATCTGGATGGACGGGTCACGCCGGCTCGCGTGGCTCGAGAATTACGCCAGCGCGATGACCCGTGACGCCGACCTGCCGGCCCCGACCCGCATCACCGACGGCATCCGGTTCGAGCACGTCACTTTCGGCTACCCGGGCACGACGAGCCGGGCGCTCGCCGACGTCGACCTCTTCCTGCCCGCAGGCGCCGTCGTCGCGATCGTCGGGGAGAACGGCGCCGGCAAGACCACGCTCATCAAGCTGCTGGCCAAGCTCTACCACCCGAGCTCCGGCCGCATCCTGATCGACGGCACCGACCTCGCGCAGATCGATCCGGAGCAATGGCGGCAACGCCTGGCCGGGGCGTTCCAGGACTTCTTCCGGTTTGAGTTCCAGGCCGGGCAGACGATCGGCCTCGGTGACCTGCCGCGGCGTGATAGCGATCCGGCCCTGGTCGCCGCGCTGGACCGGGCGGGCGCCCGTGACGTCGTCGACGCCCTGCCCGCCGGCCTGCGAACGCAGCTCGGGCCCACCTGGCACGAGGGTGTCGACGTCTCCTACGGGCAGTGGCAGAAGCTGGCGCTTGCTCGTGGCTTCATGCGCGATGAGCCGCTGGTCGCGGTGCTCGACGAGCCGACGGCGGCGCTCGACGCCGAGACCGAACATCAGCTCTTCGAGCGCTACTCCGGCCGGGCCCGCGAGAGCAAGCAGAACGGGAACATGACCATCCTGGTCTCACACCGGTTCAGCACGGTGCGGATGGCTGACCTCATCGTCGTCATGGACGGCGCGCGAGTGGCCGAGGTCGGCACCCACGACGAGCTGATGGCGCGCGGCGGCCGGTACTCCGAGCTGTACCAGATCCAGGCGCAGGCGTATCGGTAAGCAGCGCCAAACCCCGGACCGGGCCTCGCAGAGGTCGTTGGTAGCGGAGGGCTGGCAACGAGTGACCGTTCGTCTCCGGTGCGGCGCGTCCTGTAGTGCAGGAGCCAGCACTGCCCGGGCCGATCCTTTGCTGCCTGCCTCCTTAGGGGCGTTGCCTCAGCCAGGAGTGCACTTCGCTGATGCGGTGTGCCTGGAGGGTGAGGTGCCCGCGGCTTCGAGCAGTCGGGCTTCGACCCCGGGGATGTGGGTGGCGAGCCATTGGCCATGGGCGAAGGGAACGAACTTGTCCTGCCTGCCGTGCAGGAGCAGTACCGGGACGGAGATGTCGGCCACCTCGAATCCCCACGGGCGGATCAGGCCGGAGCTGTCGTCCCACCATCCCGGCTGCCCGGCGCGAGTGCCTCGTGGTTGGTGCGGGCTGTGTATTCAGCCAGGTCACCCGCCAGCACGGCGGCGTCTGCCGCCGACAGGGAAGGCGCCCATTCCTCGGCCAGGCTGCTGGCCGTGGTAGCCAGTACGTCCTTCCTGGCCTCGTCTAGACCGGCCCGCACCGCGTCGGGGTCGGTGAGTGCCAGACGGTATGCATCGGCGGCCTGAAGGCCATCGAACCAGTCCAGCCCGTCGGCATCGTAAGGCGCAAACGACGCGAGGGAGGCGGCAGCGGCACGAGATCGGGGAGCAAAGCTGCGCAAGCCAGAACGCGCGGTCCGCCGCCGGAAAGGCCCCACATCGCCAGCTTGTCGATCTCTAGCGCGGCGCAGATGGCCCTGCCGTCGGCCGCGTAATCGGCAACGGTCCTCCCTGGCTGTGGTGTCGAGCCCCATACCCTGGCTGGTCATAGCTGATGAGCCGCAGCCCCTGCTCGGCTGCATCGGGCACGGTGGGGCCATACAGGTGACGCGACATGGGAGTGCCGGTGTGCACGAGCACCGGGCGGCCCGCGGGATCACCGCTTTCTTGAACCGCGAGGACCTGGCCATCAGGCGTGCGAACGGTTCGTTCCATGTCAGCTCCCGTGCGTCTCGGGGATCCGCGTGCGCTAGCCGCTCGCCGTTCAGCCAGCGAAGACGGCGCCGCGAACGCACCAAGCAAGGCGCTGTGCGGGTGGTGCGGCCGGCGCCGCGGGTTCTTACCCGCGGCGCCGGCCTGTCTTGAGGGCTGGTCAGGCTTAGTTAATTGACGACGACGCCTGCGGGCGTGGCGCCAGCGGGCAGCGAGGTCGGCGAGGTGGCCAGCTCGGTCAGGTTGCCGCCGTTGACGGCGAACGCGCCGACCGCGCCGATCCTGCTCTCATCGACGTACAGGAAGCGGCCGTCGGGGCTGAGCCGTGCGTCGACGGCGCCGACGCCGCCGGTCTGGCCGACGGGAGTGCTGCCCAGCAGGGTCAGCGTGCCGCCAGCGGCGATCTGGTAACGGGAGATCTCGCCGGATCCGGTGTTCACGGTGAACAGGAACTGGCCGTCATGAGTGATCTCCACCCAGCACGGCGCGGTCTGGTTATCGGCGAACGGGGAGCCCGCGAGCGATGTCAGCGTGCCATTAAAGGAGTCGCTGAACGCGGAGACGGTTCCCGTGCCGGCGCCGACGTTGTGCGCGTTAGACACGAAAAGCTGGCTGGGGTTGGTCGGCCGGAACTCGCTGCCGAACGGGCCCAGGCCCTGGGCCGGGAACGGCGAGCCTGGGGCAGCGGTCAGCCGCCCGTCGAAGCCGACGGCGAAGCTGTCGATCTGCGAGGTCCCTACCTCGGTACCGGCCAGCTTGGTGCCGGTGCTGTTGAACAGCACGTCGGCAGGCGCGGCGCCGGCGGCCAGCGACACGGTCGACCCCGGGATCGGACGCAGCTGGCCGAAGAAGCCGAGCCGGAAGCCCGTGTAGTTGCTGCCTCCGGCACCAGAGTTGGCCACGTACACGAGGTTGCCGTGGACGGCGATGCTGTCCGGCAGGAGACCGCCGGACGAGACCACGCCACCGGGCACGAGGCTGATCGAGCCGTCGCGGTGAATCCGCAGCACCGAGATCTGGTTGCTGCGCGCGTCAACGGCGAGCAGGTACCGGCCGCCCGCCGTGATCTGGATCGCGCCTTGCGAAGGCAGCCCGCCGCCGGTCCCGACCCCGCCAGCCACGAAGGGGGACCCAGGCTCGGGGGTCAGCGAACCGTCCGCGTGCCGGTCAAACGCCCCGATCGTGTTGGTCCCGGCCGTGTTGTCGTTGACATAAACGTGCCCGACCACCGGTGATGAGGAACTGGCAGATGCCGACGCGGCCGCGGGCACCGCGACCGCCGCGGCGGCCGCCAGGCCGAGGATCAGCGCACCGGATCCGCTGCGCTTCAGTACATGCCTTGCTTCTGGCTGGACGTCATGGGCCCGGGCGGCTGCCCGTTCCCGCCGACGTGACTCGAATTTCATCTGCTGCCCTTCCTGAGGCGAAGCCGAAACGGCCGGCGCATCGGCGCCGCCGCTGTCTGGTCACCTTTGGTTGGCGTTCGGAGGCAGCCACGTCTTACGTATGGCAGGAGAAATAACTGTCGCCAGGCGGCACTTCGACGGGCAGGCCGAGGCGTGAAAAGTTCGCGGCGCCAGAGCGCGGACGCCGTCGGCAGGTCTGGTTTCGCTGGCAGGAGCCTGGCCCCGTCGAGCAGTTTGCAGATGCGCTCAAGATCGAGGCAGCGGCGTGCCAGTTACTGGGCTTCGTCGGATACCGCGGCCAGCAGCCCCTCGAAGTCCTCACCGCAGGGGCCGCACGCTCGCAAGTGCGCCGCGATGCCGGGGTACTGCTGCTCCGCCGCGGCGCCGGTGGCGGCCAGCTCGGCATAGACATGGAGCATCTGCATCGCCTCCGCGCAGCCGACGTCGCGCGGATCAGTCCGCAGGAACCTGTCCAGCGCCGACCAGCCGTTCATGAGCGCCTCGAAAAGTCATTTGGGTAGATACCCGTTAGCGGCAAGAGCGGCCCGCAGCTTACGCCGAGCGTCGAACAACATCTTGTAGATCGCGTTGCGGCTGGAAGCCGACGCAAGGACCAGTGTATCCAGCGGGACATCGTTGAGCACGATCGCGACGAACACCTCGCGCTGGCGCGGGGTGAGCTCGGTGTCCACGGCCCGGCGCAGCGCGGCAAGCAGGTCCCGCCACTCGACCTGGTACGCGGGGTCGAAGCCGAACCGGGCCGGCAGCCGGTCCCAGTCTTCCGCGTCCAACGGCACGGCAGGCTGACGCCAGAAGTGCCGTCCGATCTTGGCCGACACCTCGAAGATGACGAATTTGTACGCCCAGGTGGTGAACCGGCTCTCGCCCCGGAACTGCCCGATCTTGGCCGTGATGGCCAGCAGCGCATCGGCGGCGGCCTGGTGGGCCATGTCATCGAGTTCCGGGCCGCTGATCGCCAGCCGCGGCCCGCGCCGGGCGGCCTCCTTGCGCGCGATCCGCAGCAGCAGCTCATGCAGCCGCGCCAGCGCGGCTTCCCGCTGCGGGCCCGTGGCGGCCAGCGACTGGAGCCACTCCGCTGACTCCGCATCAAGCCGAGCAGGGTCGACAAGGGCCTTGTGAACCGTATGATCACCCGCCCGACGCCGCAGTGTTTCGTCAACCTTATTCGTGGCCGCGGCGCGGTCGGCTTGGTCTTATCGGCCATCAGCGCACAGCGAGGGCGCGGGGTCCGCTCGCACTCCCGGCGGCCCAAAGGCGAGACACGCAACCGCGCAGTGCCCGGGCCGGCGGTGGCACTCTTCGCTTGCCGGACGACATGGCCAGTTTGAAGGAGCCCTCTGCGGCGCTCGGTGACTAGTCCCCTAACGCCCAGCAGTGCTCCATCCGCGCAATGGCTTCCGCTCTCGTCATTGCCGCAACTTCAGTCCTCACCGTCCGCAGATACGGGGACACCGGGCTACTCTACGGCCCTGGATTAATGCGCAAATTCAGTCCCGCGAACCCGAGAAACGGCGGGTCACAGGCTTTCGGCCACCGAAAGTCCATGATCGTGAGCCAGCTCAGGATCTATGCCAGGATTCGGGGTGGAGATGTCCGACGTCACGCGTGCGATCGCGGCTGCGACTTCGGTCGCCGCATCGCTCGACCTGCCAGCCAGCGACGCAATCGTTCTCCACAACTCGAACAGGCTGGCGCTGCGGCTGACGCCATGCGACGTCCTTGCCCGGGTCGCCCCTGTGGGGCACGAGGCTGCACAGTTCGAAGTCGAGCTCGCTCAGCGGCTCGCCGAGGTCGGATGCCCGGTGGGCCTCTTGGAGCCTCGGGTGGACCCGCTTGTGTACACGCGCGATGGCTTCGACAGTGACGCTGTGGATCTACTACGAGCCCGTGACACCTCACGTCTCACCAGCCGACTACGCCAGGGCGCTGGAGCGGCTGCACGCCGGCATGCGCAAGGTCGATGTGCCGAGCCCGCTGTTCACGGATCGGATCGCGGAGGCGGAAGAAGTCGTTGCCAACCCGGATCTCTCGCCGGAGCTCGCCGACGCAGACCGCGTGTTCCTCAGCGGCAGGCTAGGAAGCCTGCGACAGGCGATCGAGCGACCGCGGCGCCGCGGAACAACTGCTCCACGGCGAGCCGCATCAAGGCAATGTGCTCAGCACGAAGAACGGCCCGTTGTTCATCGACCTTGAGACGTGCTGCCGTGGACCCGTCGAGTTCGACCTCGCCCATGTTCCCGAGGCGGTCTGCGAGCACTACCCGAACCTCGACCAAGGACTGCTGGACGAGTGCCGGCAGCTCGTCCTCGCGATGGTCGCAGCGTGGCGCTGGGAGCTTGGCGACCAGTTTCCGAACGGGAGGCGATTCGGAGAAGAATTCCTGCGCTCGCTGCGCGAGGGTCCTCCCTGGCCGACATCGACACGGTGACCAGGCGACTGGACGGCCTGTAGAAACCGCCGACGGTCACTTGAAAGCGGCAGGGAACCAAGCGGCGACGCTAAGGTCCTTCAGTCAGTGCGCCGCTAGTGCGCCCCACACAAAAACCGCGAAACTGCAGGTCAAAAGCACGCAACCCCGGCGATCACGCGAACGTGAGCCAAGTCAGGGCTCGACCGGACCAGCGGCGCCAGCATCGCCCGCGAGATCCGCTGGTGGCGCTAGTTCTACAGGCGGTTGAGTAGCTCCTCGGTGACCAGGGTCGTGATCGAGGTGCGGGCGGAGCCCTCCTCTACGTGGGCGGTGATCGTGACCACCGCCTCACGGGGCGGGGAGACGATGCAGAACTGGCCGTAGCGGCCCGCCATGCTGAACGTGCCGTCGCCGGGGCCGCACCAGGCGCCGAGGCCGTAGCGGGGCGCCAGGCGGAACTCCTGGTCCTCGGGGTCGTTGACCGTGGCGACGCTCTCGGCGGCGATCCGCGCGCAGTACCCGGCGGGGACCAGCTGGCGGCCCTCGTGGCGGCCATCGTCCAGCAGCAGCCTGCCGAAGCGGGCCAGCTCGGACGTGCGCAGGAACAGGTCGCTCTCCGCCACCGGGTGGCCGAGGGGGCAGGTGTGCCACTGGGGATTGTGGATGGCGAGCGGGCCGAAGACCCGGGGCATCAGGTAGTCGCGGACGCTGGCGCCGGTCGCGGCGCGCAGCGCGCGGGCCGCCACGTACGGGCCGGTGCCGGTGTAGCTGAAGTAGCTGCCAGGCTCATGCGCGAGGGGGGTCGCGAAGAAGTCCGCCGCCAGGTCGGGGACCACGACCGGCTCGTCGGCGAACCAGGAATGCGGGCTCCCTGATGTCATCGTCAACAGATGGCGGAGCGTGACCTGTTCCAGGCCCGGGGCGGCGGTTTCCTTCAGCTCCGGGTAGTACTTGAGCGCGGGGTCGTCGAGGGCGAGGCGGCCCTCGGCTTCGGCGATGCCGAGCGCGACGGACACGAACGTCTTCGACACCGACCGCAGGTTCTCCCTGTCGTCCGAGCGGAGCCGCCTCTCGACCGGCTCCTCTCCCCGGCGGTACACATGCACGCCGTAGAGCTCCATACCGTTGTTCTGGGCAGACTGGACCAGGCCGTCGATTAGCTCGCGCATGCCGCGGAGCCTACATTGCCGGCCTGAGTTGGCTCAAAGCTGTCGATCTTGCTGGCCGGCTCGATGATCCGCGCGAGCACCAGCTGCCGGAACACCCCGTCGCCGCCCGCTGCCTCGTCCAGGCCCAGGACCCGGTAGCCGCGGTCGAGCGCGTCCAGCAGGCAGCCCATCCGCGAGGAGGTGATCGGCAGCGGCCCGGCAGCGCCGGAATCCCCGAGGCCGAGGTCGAGCTCCGTCTGGCCCGCCGCGATCCGCTGCCCGGCGGCCGCCTTCAGCGCCTCGAGCTCGGCGTCGTCGTGCGCGGACCCGATGTGCTCGATCTCCCGCGAACCGCGCCGCGATGACCAGACGACCTGCACCGCCGTCGCGCCCGACTTCGTCTTCACCGTCCGCACATACGGCACCGGCCCGCTCTACGGCCGGCCTGGCCGCGCCCGCGCAGCGACGCGGCAGCCTGCGGGCCTGCCGGGAAACAGCCGCTCCCGCACGCTCGTGACCAGGGCCGGAACACCGCCACCAGGCGAAACAGGCCGCCGTCACGAGCCTCGCCTGCCGAGCGCGTTAGTGCGCAAATTCCCCACACAAAAACCGCGAAACTGCAGGTCAAAACCGCGCAACCCCGGCGATCACGCGAACGTGAGCCAAGTCAGGTCCGCTACCTTCGCGAACATGCCAAGGCCAGCCGTCCCTCCTAGCCGCGGCCGAAGCGGAACTCTCACTAGTCGGGGCTGTTAGCGCCGGCGTGAGCTGCGGGACTGGGCCGGCTGGGGGCGCGGGCCGCGGGCGCGATCGGCCATCCCCGTCCAGAACCCTCGGAGCTGCGCCGCCGTCATCTGCTGCCACGGCGCCTGCCGGGTCAGCGGATGCCGGAGGCTCCGCTCCAGCAAGGTGAGCTGGCGACGGCAGAACGCCTCGGTCATCTCGACCCGCGGCAGGCCGCCCTTCGGCGGGTAGGGGCACAGCTCGAAGACGCAGCCGTCGACGCAGCTGACGCCGGGGACGATCGACACGGCGGTGCCGACGGTGAGGCCGGGCTCGAGCGCTTCGCGGTAGTGCGTGATGCACGGCGGAATGTCGTCGCGGTTCGAGCGGCGCAGGCGACGCTCGCGCTCGTGCGGCAGGTCGCCCCGCTCCGCGAGGTTGCGCAGCAGGAGCACGTCCGCGACGAGCTGCTGGGCGCGGCCGTTCGAGCGCGCTCCAGCCCGCGGACGGCGGGATCCACAGCCGGTGGCGGCGCTGCTGCGTCATCTTGCTGAGGTTCCGGGAGCCGACCTGACCGACGATGCCGCCCTCGTCGATCCACAGGTACCGCTGCGGCCGCTCGGTCTTGAGCGCCAGGACGCAGAGCATGGCCGCCTCGCTGACGAACGGGTGCGGCTCGTGCCGCTTCCCCGGTTTGCGGTTGCGGTCGGCGCGGTCGCGGTCGGGCCGTTCGCGGCCGGCGACGTCGAGCCAGTGCTGCACGATCGCGTCGGGCCGGGCGCCGTACTTGTCCCAGGGCTGCTTGGTTTCGGACAGGTTCAGCAGGGTCAGCGCGTGGATGAGGGTCAGCTGCGTGAACCAGTAACGAGAGTTCTTGAGCATCTCCAGCGCCTGCTCGGCGAGGAACATGCGCGACTCGCGCAGCAGGTCGGGCTGGCCGGCGCGGCGGTTGGCGGCGTACTTGAAGCCCTGCGCCAGCGCGATCTCCTGGGCGATGGGCAGGTCCTGCTCGCCGTTGACGCCTGCCATCCTGGCCGACGTGCCGGAGCCACTGGCCGAGGTCCGCCCGCGCGTGCTCGGCGACGAGCCGGTCGGTTGGTGAGATGCCGCTGCCGCCCGTCGAGCCGACCAGCATCGGCGCCAGCCACGCGCTGATGATGGCCGCGCGCGAGGCCTCCGGTGTGATGCGGTCGTGCCGGGATCCGCGACGCTCGGCATGCGCCTCCGCCGGCGGCCGCTCTGCCCGCTCGCCTCGGTCAGCACGCTTTGCCTATCGGCGCGCTCGGCTCGATCAGCACGCTCGGCTCGATCAGTACGCTCGTCTGTGCACGTCGGACAGGGCGCGGTCACGATGCGCCGGAGCTCCTCGTAGGCGGTCTCGCCGCCCGCGCCGATCTCCTGCGCCGCGGCGAGCTGGACCGGGTAGGACGGGTCGGAGCAGCCGATCCCAAACAGCTGCGCGTACGCCGGCCTGGCCCTGATCTCGTCCCCGCGCCGCTGCCGGTCGTCGATCATCCGCGCCGCCTCGCCGAAGCGGTGCACGAGCGCCAGCTTGCCTTCCTCCAGCGTGCGCGGGTCCTGGGCGTGGATGTGCGACCAGCGTTCCCTGATCTCGGCGGCGATGGCCTCGTGCGCGGGCTGGTCAGCGACGCAGTCGATCTCCACCGCCGCCGCGTACATGTCGAGGACCTTGTTGTCGTCCCGGGTGGCGGCGCTCGCGCGCAGCGGCGCGAGCAAGTCCGGCTGGTCGCTGTCAGGAGGCGGCCGCGGCGGCGCGACGCACGCGGCGGACGGGCGCGCGCGGCCCGGCGGCGTCGCGGCCAGTCGCGGCCAGGCAGGTCAGCCGCGCGGGACCGCAGCACGAGCGCGATGACGAACTCCCGCCCCGGCCGCGGGTACTGCAGCGCCTCCCGCAGGTAGGCGGGATCGCGCATCGCGGCGTCGAGCAACCGGGAGCCGAGATAGGCCTGCATCAGGCTGTGCGGGAACCGGATGCTGTGCCCGCGCACCTCGACCAGCTCCAGCTGCGCCGCCCAGGCCGCGGCGAGGCGCACGTCGACGTTGCGAACGCCGGGCGCCTGACCGGTCTGCTCGTCGATCGCGACGAGCCGTCGCGTCACCTCGGCCTGCAGATGCGGCCCGAGCTCGGTCTCGAACTCGACCTCCAGCTTGTCCGCGCTGAGCCCGGCGCACGCCAGGGCCGACATCTGCTCGAGCGCGGCCTGCCGCTCGGCACGATTCAGCGGGATCTCTTCACGGAGGTGGCCACTGATCAGAGCGCGTTCCCAGGTTTCGAGAAGGCTCAGCCTCAGCTTGGAGCGATCAACGCCACGCGTGTCGACCACGCCCTGCTGCCCTGCCGAGGTGGGCTCGAGCAGCCCCTTGACGTGGAGCTCGCGCGTGATCTGGAGGTACAGCGGCGCCTCGACGACGTCGGCGGTCTCGACGATCCAGGCCAGCCGGCGCTCGTCCTCGCTCGTGCCGTCGCTGCCGATGTAGGCGAGGGCCGCCTCGAAGCTGAGCGGCTCCAGGTTGAGGATGGCCGCGTCGGTCGCGCGGAGCGGATCGTGCGGGCGGGAGGCGATGACGAGCGGCAGGTGGTGCTGGTGCGCGCGCCGGATGGCCTCGCGGATGATGTTGTCCCGCTCCGGCTCGGCGCCCGGCGCCATGAGGGCCTCCTCCAGCCCGTCGGCGAGCACGATGATCTTGCCGTCCTTGCGCAGCCGCCGCCAGATGGTCTCGCCCTCGGCGGAGGAGATCAGGCCGGGGTTGACCTCGTTGAGGAACCGGGTGCGGGCCATGGCCTCGAAGTCCAGCTCCGTCGTCGCGTCCCGCAATTTGATGGGAACGGGGATCGCTCGCTTCTCCGCCAGGTATTCCGTCAGCCGCACGAGTACGGCAGTCTTGCCCGTTCCGACGCCGCCGACGATGACGTGCGGGCGGGTGGTGCGATCGTGCAGGTCCGTCATCACCGCCATGCACAGCTCGTCGCGGCCGACGACCTGGTCGATGATCGCGCCCGCGGTGGGCACGAGCTCGCGGGACTCCTCCTGTGCCTTGACCCGGTACTTCCGTTGCAAGCCGAAGAGCCGCCACAGCAGGAACGAGGACGCGAACGCGACGAGCACGCCGGACGCGACGATGTTCGTGGCCACGCCGCAGGAGAAGCCGAGCGCTGCGCAGCGCTTGTCCGGGTCGAACGTCGCGCCCGACGGCCCGTCGCGCACGATGTACAGGTAGGCGACCCAGCCGAGCCACAGGATGAAGAGGAACGCGAAGAGACCCGTGATTAAGGTCGCGATCCTTACAGATCTGCGAGACCGCCATCTGGCCGGCTCGTCGACACCGCTCCGGTCGCGGCGCCGGGGCCGCGGGCCGCCGAACAGGCGCGCGATCCTCGGTCCCATCCGTCGCCTGCGCCGTGCGCCCAGACGAGTCCGCCTACCGAACATCGTTCCCCTCCGCAGCTCACCTGCTCAGGCGACACTCAGCGACCGGATGGCCGGCTGCTCGCTCTCCCACCCCAGGACGCATGCCGGCATACGGTTATCGCTCTATCTTTAGCCACTTTTGCCACATACGAAACCCCATAAGAATGGCGTAGCGAACGGCGAAAAGCTAGACAAGTAATGGCTGCGACCGAGCCAACGGTTGTGACTAGGTCCGCGCCGAGATCTCTCCGACCAACTAGATGGCCCGACTTCGTCCGACGAGTCGACGCAGCATGTCGTTCGTCTCCTCATCAGGCGAGTAGAGCACGGTGCCGACCATGCCGCGGGTCAGCAGGACCTTGTAGACGTTACGGACGAGCCGACCGAACTCGTGATCGGTGACCTTGGTGCGGCTGCGAAAGTCCGGGTCCCGGTTGGCTTCGCGAACTGCACGCCAGCCGTCCCCGCGCCAGACGATGTCGGGGCCAATAATGACCCCGTTCCAATCGTATTCGAAGCCCTGTGCCGTATAGACGCATCCGACCTGGCCGAATCCAGCCGGATCCGTTGCCCAGAGCGCCGCCGGCGGTGCGCCACCCACCGCCCGGTCACCGCGCAGGTTCCATGGCCTTGACCAGTCGCCGATGACGACGTCGTCGACTAGGGAGCCGTCCGGGCGGGGATCACTCCATGGCCAGCAGTAGCCGGCCGCAATCCGCGCACCGTATCCCTGGTCGAGCTTGGTTCGCAGCACGTGCTCAAGCTCGTGCGGACTATCGACGACCTGTACGGCGAAAGCGGGATCGCCGGCCCACTGCAGCGGTCCTCCTGAGGTCAGCCCGAGGAGCCGTGTCACCCATTCCATGTACGCCTCGCTGCCGCCGCAGCGGAAGTGGACGTTCAGGTCTATCTTCTGGACCGCCAGGCCCAGCGACGTCGCGTGCTCCTCGATCTCGCCAACGGAGCCCAGTTCGCCGGGACGCACGACCTGATACTCGTCGAGTAGGAACACGGGTACCCTCGCCGCCGCGATCAGCTCGTCGACCTGCCGCCTGTCCGTGCGAAGCTGCCGCGGTGTGTACCTGCTCATCGAGGTTTCGCGGATCCGGTGGGCCTCGTCGAGGATGAGGACCTCCAGTCCGTTCCGGTCGGCATCGACGAACTGGTTGAAGTACTTGAACAGGTTCCTCGTCCGCGGCGAACCCCGGCCGGTCACCTGCCTGAGGGTCTGCGTGAACGATCGCGAGCCGGTCGCGTGCAAGACTGTGCGTCCCCGACGGGCGAGTTCTCCGAGCAATGAAAGGGCGATCACGCTCTTGCCGCTGCCCGGGCCGCCGGACACGACAATGACTGTTTTAGCGTCGCCTGCCCGCGCGGCCTCGGTGGCGTGCAGAACTAGGTTGTGGGCGAGCCTCTGTTGGTCGAGGAGCACGAACTGCTCGCGGTCCCGGATCTCGGCGGCCGCGACGGCGAGAAGCTGGCGACTAGGCGCCGCGCGCGAGCTGAGGAACTCATCGGCATACGGCGCGCCCGTCACTCCTGGCGCCAGCCGGGTACGCAGGAAGTCCATGAAGTCGGCTCGGCGTTCGCCCGTGAACAGTCGGCCGTCACGCGACTCGGCCATTCGACGAAGCGGTGAGACCCCCATCTCGGTGGCGTTGTGCAGATACGCCACGCCGGCCACGTTGTCGTCGTCCGCCTGCAGCGCGGGAACGAAATCGCGGAGGTACTCGCAGTACCCACGGACCTGCTCCACCGGATGCAGGCGAGGATGGCGGCCGTATCCGTCGATCAGGACAAGGTTGGGATCGTCCTCGAACAGATCGGCTTCGCTCCACTGCTTTAGTTCCACGATCACGTACGACGCTGCGCCGGTCTTCGGGTGCCGACCAGCGAGGATCGCGTCGACGCGTCGACTGCTCAGCGGCAGTCGGTGCTCCAGCAAGACCTCCACGTCGCCGAGGCCAGCCTCGACGAGGTCGTTCGCCAGCACGGGAATGCTCCGGTCCCATGAGCGCCGCTCACTCGGCGCGGCGCGCCCCGCGTGTTCGTAGAGCATCTGCTCGAAGATCAGCTCAGCCACGCTGCCGTTTTTCGCAATTGCGGCCAGGCTGGCAGCCGAACGCCGTACCAACGCCAAGGAGCCGCTCCCACGCAGCGCGAAATCGCGCGGGTGGGGGCATTTCCAGCGACGACCTCATGCTAGGCGAGATCGGCGAGGAAGCCCGTCGGGCCGCAATACGGGACGTACCTTACCGGCTAGCGACCGCTACCCATAACCAGGTCGTTGTTGTAAGCGGTTCCGTCACGATCTGCCGGGCGCAGACTCCGTTTTCGAATTCGTAGCTGAGGCACCCGGTGTCGTTGCTTTTCGCCGCACGCTTCGGGGCACGCTCGCCTCAGGGCAACTCGTCTTCGACTAGGCCCTGGATGAGGCGACTCGCGATACTGCCAGCCCATGCGAACGCCCATGCTCGCAGCGCGGCAATATCTGCGTCGGAGACGTCATATGCAGAGAAAGCCTCGTCCTCGTACCACTCGGCGCCGCCCAGTCGAGTAGCTAGCTCCTCGAGGCTGAACTCCTCCCGAGCGTGCCGAGCACCAAGAGATTCCAACTCGGCGTTGGTATATAGACGGGAGGCGGCGTGCACGTCGATGAGGTCACGGGCAGCGCCGCGGTCGGCCAGGGCTCGGACTTTTGTGCCGACCACATCGTCCAAGGCCAGAACTGGTCCGTGTTCGGTCACCTTCGGCGGTTGCCAGAAGGCTTCTTTGAGGACGTCAACCTCGCACTCTTCACTCGTTGCGGGCGACGTCACGATGAACCGCGCTGACAGCGGATCCGCGCTGATCTGTTGTACTCTCCAGCCCCGATCTGCGAGTCCCGACGCCAGCGCAGCTGCCATCTCTTCCATAGGAGTCTGGCTCTCGGTGGCGACGTCTAAGTCGTGGCTGAGCCGGTCGACGAGCCCGTGCGCCTGGACGGCATAGCCGCCAGTAATAACCAACGGATACAGCGAACCTACCGCCAGGACGTCGCGTAAAAGGCGGCGGTGCAAGTCCGTCAGTTTCGCGCCTCCGCCAGGCGCCCGCTGGCCAGTTCGGGGAAGGCGCTTTCCCACACGCTGCGGATATGCCGACTCACCAAGGTGCGCAGAACAGGCCACTGGCCTACGAGCAACTCCCTGTTTAGGTAGGCCATTAGGTCGTCACGCTGCCCCTCCGCTAGCACGACGCGATACAGGCTCATGCGCGGCTTGGGTTTGTCCAGATCGAACGCAGTAAGGCCTGACCAGGCTACGTGCAGGGGCAGGTGCACCGAGCCGCTCGCTGGACCCGCCAGATCCTCGAGCGAACGAGGCAGGCGGCTCCGGTAACGTGCCTGAAGCACCTGAGCGGCCGGAACCTGGCCTGGCGTCGGGGTAGTCGGCATACAACGATTATCGCCCGACAGGCCCGGGTGCGCTTGCAGGCGCACCAGTCGGCCGTTTCGCATGGTAGCGAGCGGGTGGTCCAGGCGCCACGAACGACACCAATGGCCATCCATGTCCTCCGGTGCCCCAGCTGTCCCGCTACCGCGAGCGCACGAGACGACGTAGCCGGGTCTCGAAATATCGCTTCGCATGACGCATCATGGACCGATGGGCTATGGCAGACTTTTCGTACGTTTCCGGCGGCAGGCCGCGACGCTGGCAGCGATCACGCTCCCGATCGGCATGCTCGTCGGGCTGGCAGGATTAGCGTCCGCGCAGGCCGCGCCGGGCACGCCGACGCTGCAGCAGGCGTTCGACAACGTCGGCATCACGACGACGGCCGACGCGACCGCCGGGAACTACGACGGCATCGGCGACTCGTTCTCCGCCTCCGGCCTCGCGGCCGACGCGCTGTCGCCTGGCCAGCACGCTGCTGCATGACGGGCTCACGATCACCTGGCCGGACGTAGCCCCCGGCCAGCCGGACAACGTCGTCGCCGACGGCCAGACCGTCGCGGTCAGCGGGACCGGCACCACGCTCGGCGTCGTCGGCGCGTCCGCGTACGGCAGCACGAGCGGGACCTTCACCGTGACGTACGCGGACGGCAGCACCAGCACCGCCACCGTCACGTTCGCCGACTGGATCAACACGAGCCCGGCGTCCGGGACCGACACTGCTGGCCACGACGGCGGGCTGGAACCCCGGCGGCACCATCCCGGTCAGCCTGTCCTACGCGGCGATCCCGCTGACCTCCAGCCAGCCAGTCGTGTCGGTCACGCTGCCCACGGTCGGCGCGAGCGTCGGCAAGAACGTCCCGTCGATGCACATCTTCAGCCTGACGATCGGCTCGCCCGGGCAGGAAGCCGCTGGCGCTCCCGGTGCCGCCTCCTACTACGACCAGGGCCGCAAGGACTGCGTCGGCACCGCCGCCAACTGCATCGTCGAAGGCCTGGTACACCGTCGCGGACGGCACGCTGTCCGACGTCTACGCCCCGACGATCGACAACACCGACGTCAAGAGCCTCGACCCGATCGTCACCGGGCCCGGCTTCACGGCGCTGCAGCCGCGCGACATGACCTACACAGTCGCGCCGCTCGATGCGCACCGGGATGGCCTGCGAGGTCACCGCTCACGACGCCGCGCACGACTTCAACGTCGTCACGGACTTCATCACCGACCCGTCCGCCGAGGCCGTGGTGATGCGGTTCAGGCTGGTGCCGTTGCCGGGCGCGCCCAGTGGCCTGCACCTGTACCTGCGCTTCAACCCGCTGCTGAACGGGCACGGCGGCGGCGGGACTGACAACGCCGGCGGCGAGTCCGCGACGATCGTCCCCACAGTCGGACGGGCCGGTGCCGCTGTCGTACTCGACCAACTCCTTCACCGACGCGGTGAACCGAAGCTACGCGACGCCTATCTACGCGGCACTGGCCGGCAACACCCCGTTCCCTGCCGTTGAAACCGGTTTTGCGGGAACGGGCAGTGACGGGCTGACCGAGCTCGACGGCTTCCGGCGGCCTGACCTCGACCGCGCCGGATGCGAGCAACGGCAACGTGGTGCAGACTGTCGAGCTCGGCAGTGACAGCCAGACCGTGGCGCTCGGTTTCGGCGCTGACTCGCAGGCTGCGCTCAGCAGCGCGCTGACCGCGTCCGCGGCGCCGTTCCAGGCGACGTACGCGGCCTACCAGGGTGGCTGGCGTGCCTACGACGGCGGGCTGCAGTCGCCGCACTCGTTCGGTCACGTGGACGCGGCGCAGGTGCGGGCCTATTACCTGAGCGCGAACGTGCTGAAGGCGAGCGAGGACAAGACGTTCGCGGGCGCGACGGCCGCGTCGCTGGCCAGCCCGTGGGGCCAGGCGGTGCCGGCCGGTCAGACCGCGAGCGACGGGTTCGCGCCGTACTTCGGCTCCTACCGCGAGGTGTTCCCGCGGGACGCCTACGAGACGTTCACCGGGTTCCTCGTCGACGGCGACCTGGCGACCGCGCGGCAGATGGTGCAGTACTGGTTCGATGACCTGCAGCTGCCCAACGGGTCGTTCCCGCGGAACGGGCTGCTGAACGGGAAGGCGGCGCCGGACACCGGCGGGCTGCAGCTCGACGAGACCGCCGATCCGATCCTCGCCGCGTGGCAGGCGGGCATGGCCGGCGATGCCTCGCTGTACGTCGACCACATCAGGCCTGCCGCTGACTTCCTGGTGGCGAACGGCCCGGCCAACGGGGTCGAGCGCTGGGAGGAGCAGAGCGGGTTCTCCCCGTCCACGATGGCCGACGAGGTGGCCGGCCTGGTCGCGGCCGCGGCTATCGCGCGCGTGCAGGGCGACACTGCGTCGGAGCGGCTGTTCAACGCCACGGCGGACAACTTCCGGCGGCTGATCCTCGCGACGACGGTGACCGACAACGGGCCGCTCTCGTCGCAGCCGTACTTCATCCGGATCGGCAAGACCGGTAACCCGGATCAGGCGTTCTCCTACACCCTCGGCAACGGCGATCCGACCAGTTACGACCAGCGCTCGGTCATCGACCAGGGCTTCCTCGAGCTGGTCCGGCTGGGCGAGCTGCCCGGCCAGTGATCCGCTGATCACGAACTCGCTCGCGGTCGCGGCCGCGACGATCGACACGTCCACGCCGTCCGGGACCGGGGTCTGCGCTACAACGGCGACGGCTACGGCGACTGCGAGCAGTCGGTGTTCAACGACTGCTCGGCGAACGGCGAGCCGTGGGCCACCAGCAACGAGGGAACGGGGCACCCGTGGCCGGTCCTGTCCGGCGAGAACGCGGAGTACCAGGTGCTCGCGGGCAACTCGTCGGCGGCGACCGCGGACCTTGACTTCATGCTGAACTCCGCGTCCGGCATCGGCCTGGTCCCCGAGCAGGTCTGGAACTACCCGGACGTGCCCGCCTCGCCGTACGGGTCGGACCCGACGACGGCGTCGATCGGGTTCACCGACGGCCAGCCGGACGGCTCGGCCGCGCCGCTGACGTGGGCGCAGGCGCAGCTGCTGCGGCTGATCGCCGACATGGCGGCCGGGCGGCTGCAGGAGCAGCCGTCGATTGTCGCGTCGCGGTATGCGGGCGGCGGCCCTGCCGCGGCTCCGCTGAGCGTGACCGCGCCGCTGACGGTGAGCGGCGGGGACGTGCCGATGAACCTGACCCGGCCGAGCGTCACGGTCAACGCCGCGTCGGTGCCGCTGTCCGGGACGACGGCGCCGGGCGCGACCGTGGACGTGGCGGTGACTGCCACCGCGCCCGGTGCGGCGACGCCGACGACGTCGATCACGACGGTCACCGCGGATTCGACCGGCGCGTTCTCCGCGCAGCTCAGCCTGGAGCCTGGCACTGACTCGGTTGAGGTCGCGTCGACCGCGCTGGTGCCGCTGGCACGAACGAGGCGATCTTCACCGTGACCGACCTGTTCGTGCCCGGCACGGTCGTGCTGAGCGCCGGCCGCGGCGCCCGGTGGCGGCAACGGGCCAGGCACCTACGCCTACCCGACCGCGACGAACTCCGACGGATCGCCGACCTTCGCGCCGGACTCGTTCCGGCTGAGCGGCCTGACGGTTATCAACTCCGGCAGCACGGTCACGTTCGAGGTCGGGATCGCGAACCTGCAGTCCACGTTCGGCTCGCTGCTCGGCGCGCAGCTCATTGACCTCTATATCCACGCGCCGTCCGGCAGCGTGCCCGCGGGCGAGATCCAGTCGACCGGGGCGGCGGGCGCGTTCAACTACTCGATCGCGCCCGCGGACGCGTGGAACCAGCTCATCGAGGTCGACGGATTCGGCACCGACGACTGGGTGACGCCTGCCAGCTCGACGTCGGGCATCTCCGGCTCGTCGTCGGTCGGGACGCCGCAGGTCTCGGTGGCACAGCTGTCGCCCGTCGGGCGGCGAGACGCCGGGGCTGGTCACCATCACGGTGCCGACGTCGGTGCTGGGCACGCCGGGATCGGGGTGGACGTTCACGCTGACGCTCACCGGCCAGGACGGCTTCGGCACCGACGACGCCCGCACGTTCGCGGCCACTCCGCTCGACTACAACTTCGGAGTCTGCTCCGCCGCCGTCGCGAGCGAGCCGCCGCCGCCAGCGATCTGCTCTTACAACCCCGCCAACGTCCCATTCGTGATGGACACGATCCCGCCGACCACCGTGAACGTGCAGACCGAGCTGGACCCGACGCAGAACCCGTCCGGTGTTGAGTTGCAGGGCGTGACCGTGCCTTAGGGCTGGGTAGCGGTGCCCTCAGGGCTCCGGCTTGCGGCTCGCTACGCAGTTGTGGAGGTGAGTTCCCGTGTGCCGCAGCCGGGCCGGCGGGACGCCTCAGCCAGGTGACGGCTCGACTTCGCCAGGGCCTGCCGGAGGCGGCTCGCTTGCAGGGCCGGCCGGAACGCTCACCGCAGCAGGCCCGGGCGTGTCCAGGAAGATGATCCGACCGATCAGCCGCAGCTTGCCGGGGTCTCGCGCCCTGAGGTACAGCATCCAGATCACGCCGACCAGGATCCAGCCGAGGACGAAGAAGGGCATGAAGTTCTCGGGGTAGGCAGGCAACGGGTGCAGGCTCGCGTAGAGCCCATATCCCATGATCACAACCGCGATGCCCGGGAAGAGGCCATGCCACACCCAGGAGAACTCGGACCTGTGTTTGCGCCACATGAAGACGATCAGCGCGATGTTCGTGAGCAGGTAGATCGGCAGGATGCCAAGCGAGGAGAAGTAGCCGACGTCACCGAACGCGGCAGCTGGACCCCAGAGGTTTCCGAAGAACAGGCCGAGGGCGAGGGCCACGACCGAGTAGGCGATGATCGCGATGTGCGGAGTCTGGTAGCGCGGATGCGTCCGCCCGAGCACACGAGGCAGCATCCGCTCGCGGCCGAGAGCATAGAAGATGCGGTAGTTGGCATTGTGGATGGCGATCAGGACCGCGATTTGCGCCGACACGGCAGCGAGCGAGACCACGATAGAGTACCAGTGCCCGATGTAGCGAGTCGCGAGATCCGTCACCGGGGCCGAGGCTGAGGCCAGCGCGCCGATGTGACTCTTTCCGTAGCCGACGATCACCGCGTACATGGCGAAGCAGAACCAGATGCCCGTGAGGATCACGGAGCCGACCAGCGCGATGGGCACGTTCCGCCGCGGCCGCTTAACCTCTTCGGCCACGGTGGTCGATGACTCAAAGCCGAAGAACGCGAACACGATGAAGATGAACGCCAGGCCGATATTAGACAGGCCGCCGGAGGGAATGTTGGCGGGATTAAAGGCTCCCGGCACCTGCCCCTGGGCGCCACCCTTGACCAAGATCAAGATGAGCAATGCGCCGACGATCGTGACCTCGGCAACGACGAAGGCCAGGTCCAGCTGCATGGAGCGGTGGATCGACCACCACGCGAGCGCACCCACGAAGGCGATGATGAAGGTCATCAGCACCCACCACGGGATGTCGACATTGAAGTTCGACTTGATCAGGCCGCTGACGAACGAGCCGAAGAGGTTCGTGTTCAGCGGGCTCTGCAAGGCGTAGGCGAAGAAGAGCAGCCAGCCCATGACGAAGCCGGTCGACGACCCCAGACCCTGGCTGATGAACGTATAGAAGGTGCCGGCCGACGGTACGCGCGTCGAGAAGTTCGCGAGCGTCAGGGCCATGAAGGCGATGCCGATGGTGCCGATAACGAATGCGAACGGCGAGGCGAGGCCGGCCTTGCTGGCGATCAGCGCGGTGATGAAGATGACGCCGATCGTGGGCGAAATATATGCCAGCGACATCGCCATGGCGCTCGGCAGGCCGATGGAGTTCCGCCGTAGCTCGCCGTAGTCTTTCCCGGCCTGCAGGACGGGTTCCTCAGTGGTGGCCATTGACTTGCCTCCCGCTTGGAGACTGGCGGCGACCTGGATATACTTCTTTTCTCTCCATGAGAGATAAATGGACTTTAGAAGAGGCGGCCATAGCTGTCAAGGTGCGGCAGCGGTGGCAGGCCAAGCCAATGTGACCGGCTACCCGCAGGAATGGAGCACGTCAATGGCCGAGGGAACGGGCCGCATCCAGGACCGGGTGGCGCTGATCACGGGCGGCGCGTCCGGCATCGGCAAGGCCACGGCGCGCCGGTTCCTGGCGGAGGGCGCCAAGGTGGTGATCGCCGACATCAACTCCGATGCGCTCGATCAGGCCCTCACCGATTTGCGCGCACCAGGCCACGAGGTAGTCGGAGTACAGGGCGACGTCCGGTCGATGCAGGATGCAGCCAAGATGGTCCGCACCGCCGTCGATAGCTTCGGGCGCCTGGACATCTTGTTCTGCAACGCCGGGATCACCAGCGTGATGCCCATCTCGGAGCTGACCGAGGACGAATGGGACGCGGTCATCGACACGAACCTGAAGGGCATGTTCACACTGGTCAAGCAGTCGATCCCGCAAATGCGCGCGCAGGGCGGCGGAACGATCATCACCATGGGCTCCGAAATGGGCATCGTGGCCGTGCCGGAGTCTCCCGCCTATAACGCCAGCAAAGGCGGCGTGATCATGCTGACGCGCTCGCTCGCCATCGACCTGATCCGCGACAACATCCGGGTCAACGCGCTGTGCCCTGGCATCACCCGGACGCCTCTGCTGCAGGCCGAGGTCGACAACAGTCTCGATCCGGAGCGGACAGCCGCGGAGCAGGCAGCATGGGCACCGATCATGCGGGTAGCCGATCCGGCCGAGATCGCGAACGGAGCGCTCTTCCTTGCCAGCGACGAGAGCTCGTTCGCCGTCGGGAGCTGCCTGGTACTGGACGGGGGCTACACGGCGAAGTGAGCACGGCAAAGCCGACCAGCAACGGGGACGCAGCGGGTAGCCTGCGCTCCGGCATCAGGGTGCTGGCGCGCCACCTCAGTCCGGCGCCGCGTCTGAGCACATCAGCGGGCCGAACCCAGAATCTGCTAGCGCTTCTGCACGAGCTCCGTCATGCCGACGCGCTGTCGCGCACGGATCTGGCCCAGCTGACCGGCCTTGCCATTCCCACGGTGCACAGGCTGCTGGCGGCACTCCTGGATAGCCGGCTTGTTGCGGAGGACGAGGCGACCCGCGCCACGGGCGGCCTCGGCCGCCCGGCCAGCCTGTACCGGTTCGACAGCTCGGTTGCGTCGGTCGCTGGAGTTGACGTCGGGAACGAGACCACGCGCGTGGCCATAGCGGCCGCCAACGGAACGATTATCGAGGCCACATCGCTACCGACCCCGAAGATTGCCGACGACCTGGCCGGCGGCATTGTGACGTCGCTGACGTCGATCATCTCCGGTCTGCCGCAAACTCCGGGTCCCCTGGTTGGCGTCGGAGTGGGAATCTCAGCGTCCGTCGATCCGGCGTCGGGGCGGCTGGCGAGGGCCCCGATCCACCATGGCTGGGATGGCCTGCCGCTGCAGGCGATGCTGGAGGACCAGCTGTCCTGCCCTGTCGTCATGGAGCAGGATGACCACCTGTCGGCGCTGGCAGAGCTCAGCGATCGCGGCACGGTGCCCGGCGCTTCGTCGCTCGTAGTCGTGAACTACGGCCGTGGTATCGGAGCGGGCATCGTGGTCGACGGCGCTCTTGTCAGAGGCGCTCGCGGGCGGGCGGGCCGGATCGCGGACTGGCCCGCGACTGGCCAGGACGCCAGCACGCTGGGCCGACAGTTGCTGCCGGATGCCATGAGCCGCGCCTACAAAACCAAAGGCGGGAACGGGAACGTGGTCGATGGCGCCTCACTGTGCCACGCGGCGCGCGGTGGCGATCGGATCGCCCAGAGCCTTGTCGAGCTCGCGGCCAGCGGGATCGCCGATGTGTTCCTGCGCCTGGCCGTCACGTTCGACCCGGAGAACATGGTGATGGGCGGCGGCTTCGCTGGCAGCTTCGACTTGTTCGATCACGCAGATCAAGTTGGCGATGTCTACCCTGCCGGACCCGCCAGCCGTGACGCCAAGTGTGGTCGCGAGCGAGGCAGTCCTGCTCGGCGGCCTGATAGCGGCCAATCCGTTCGTGGAGACGTGGCTGGCGGAGCGAGTGCGGGCGCTATGACTAAGGCGCCTGGACTGAGCGGCGACTGCACTGAGTAGAGAAGGAGCGTCCCCATGACCCGTTATCCGGTGCTGATCGGCGGGGAAGAGGCCTACGGGCCAGCAACGTTCGTGGACCTGGATCCTTCCACTGGTCGCGAGCTTGCCGAGGTGGCGCGCGGTGGTCCGGATGAGATCAACGCAGCAGTCGCCGCCGCGCGCGAGACGCTCGAGCGAAGCTGGCGTCGCACCAGAACCGCCGAGCGAGCACGGATTCTGCGGCGGATCTCGGAAATCATCAGGCGAGACCGCGAAATGCTCGCGGACCTGGAGAGCCGTGACACGGGTAAGCCGCTACGGCAAGCCAGAGGCGATGCCGATGTCGCCGCGCGGTACTTCGAGTTTTACGCAAGCGCCATCGAGACGCTCTACGGCGATACGATCCCGATCGATTCAGACGTATTCATCTACACACTGCGGGAACCTTTCGGCGTCACGGCGCACATCATCCCGTGGAACTACCCCTTGCAGATCGGAGCGCGGACCGTCGCGCCTGCGCTAGCGGCCGGTAACTGCTGCGTGCTCAAGCCGGCCGAAGAAGCTCCGCTGACAGCGATACAGCTCGGCCGGATCGCACTCGAGGCCGGACTGCCGCCTGGCGCCCTGAACGTTGTGCCAGGTTTTGGCGAGGAAGCCGGCGCAGCGCTGGCAGCTCATCCAGGCATAGATCACTTGTCCTTCACCGGCTCCGTTGAGGTCGGCAAGCTTGTCAGCAAGGCGGCGGCGGAGCACGTAATACCGGTAACCCTGGAACTGGGTGGCAAGTCCCCGAACGTCGTCTTTGCCGACGCGGATATCGAGGCCGCCATGCCGGTGCTGGTGAACTCGATCATTCAGAACGCGGGCCAGACCTGCTCTGCGGGATCCAGGCTGCTGGTCGAAGCGTCGGCGCATGACCGCGTCGTCGGCGAGTTGGTCGACAGGTTCCAGCAGGTGAGCCTGGGTCCGGGCCCTTCCGATCCGGACATGGGCCCGCTCATCTCGGCGACCCAGCTGGATCGGGTCTCCAGCTATGTGGAGCTGGGCAAGACCGAAGCACGCGCCGTGACGGGCGGGGGCCAGCCCGATGACGACAGCCTCAAGGGCGGCTATTTCTTCATGCCGACTGTCTTCGATGACGTCCCGCCCGCTGCCGTCATCGCGCAGGAGGAGATCTTCGGCCCCGTCGTCGCCGTAACCTCCTTTGCCGACCTTGATGAGGCAGCGCAGCTCGCGAACGGCACGGACTACGGTCTTGTGGCCGCCGTGTGGACCCGCAATGTGAATACCGCGCACTTGGTGGCGCGCGAGATTCGCGCTGGCCAGGTCTTCGTGAACACCTACGGCGCTTCGGGCGGACCGGAGATGCCATTCGGCGGGGTGAAGCGCTCCGGTCACGGACGGGAGAAGGGCCTGGCGGGCTTGCTCGAGTTCACTCAGGTCAAGACCGTGGCTATGAAACTCGATTCGGGTAAAGCCTGATGAACGGCCCGCTCGCGACTGCAGGTGTTGCGCCTGCTGGCTTCGCTCTTACGTTGCCAACCAGCCTGACCGATCCGCTCCTGGATACGCCCTGTCTGCTGATCGATCTGGACATCCTCGCCGCCAACGTGGCGCGGATGGCGGCGCTGGCGCGCAGGTCGCGTGTAGCGCTGCGTCCGCACGCCAAGACTCACAAGAGCGCGCGGATTGCCAGGATGCAGCTCGAGGCTGGCGCCACGGGCATTTGCGTGGCAACGGTTGGCGAGGCCGAGGTCATGCGCGCCGCCGGCATTGCGGACATCCTCATTGCCTACAACATCGTCGGCGATGCCAAGCTAGCCCGGCTGCTTCCGCTGTGCGCCGACGGTGGCATCACCCTCACCGCCGACTCGCTGGAGGTTGCCGAGGGCTATAGCCGCATGGCGGCGGCGGCAGGCCGCACCCTGCCTGTGCTACTGGAAATCGACTCTGGCATGCACAGGACCGGGGTCGAGCCACAGCTGGCCGGACAGCTCGGCGGCAAGATCGCTGGCCTGTCTGGCATCGAGGTCATCGGCATCCTGACGCATGCCGGTCACGCCCATGACGTCATGGCTCAGCCCGAGATCGCGGCCGTAGCCCGGCACGAAGCCGCTGCGATGACGCAGGCACGTGACGAGCTGGACCGGCAGGGCATCCCAGTGCAGGTCGTCAGCGCCGGCTCCACCATCACGGCGCCGTACCTGAGCTCAGATGACGGCATCACCGAGATCAGGCCGGGGACGTACGTCTTCAATGACCTGAGAACGCTGGAGATGTACGCGTGCACGCCCGACCAGATCGCCGCGACGATCCTGGCAACAGTCGTCAGCGTCGGACCGGATCGCGTTGTGCTCGATAGCGGTAACAAGACGCTGACAATGACCGCGACCGAGCAGCATGGCTTCGGCATGATCAAGAACCACCCGCTCAGCAACTTCGTCAGGCTTTCGGAGGAGCACGGCGTGGCCAGCATTGGCGCCGATGACGCCCAGCTGCGGGTCGGCGACAGGGTGCAGGTCCTGCCCATCCACATTTGCGTGTGCGTCGATCTGCAGCAGCAGGCCTACGGAGTCACGCAAGGCCAGATCGCGGAGTTGATCACGATCGACGCTGCTCGCCGGAGCCGGTGATGACGGTGCGACGCGAACTACGGGTTCTGTCCGGCGGCGATCTCAGCAAGATGCTGACGCTGAGCGACGTGATACCGGCAGTCGAATCTGCCTACGTCGCCGCCTCGCAGCAGCAGGCCCAGCTCTACCCGGTGGTCCGTGAGCCGCTGGCATCGGGCGGAGTATTTGGCATCAAGTCCGGCTACTGGCCCGATCAGGAATCCCTTGGCCTGAAGGTGGCCGGCTACTGGCCGCAGAACCGGGCAAAGGGCCTGGACAATCACCAAGCCATGGTCGTTCTGGTCGAACCCGCTACCGGGGTGCCACGGGCGATTATCGACGGCAACTTCATCACTGCGATCCGGACGTCGGCGGCTGGAGCCATCGGACTGCGCTACCTCGCACGGCCCGACTCTGAGAGAGCCCTGATTGTCGGCGCGGGCGTCCAGGCCGAGGCCCAGATCCGGGCGCTCGACTGGTGGCAGCGAGGTATCGACGTCACCGTGTTTGAGCCGCTCGACACCGATGGACAGCCGATGGCGAAAGCGTTCTGCGATCGCCTCGCGGCGAGCGGCATTGCCTGCCGGCCGTCAGCCTCCCTGGAAGATGCAGTGCACAGGTCTGATGTCATCGTCACGACCACTCCGGCCAGGAAGCCCCTCCTTCATCGTGACTGGCTAGCTCCTGGCGTACACATCAACGCGATGGGTGCCGATACCGCTGGCAAGCAAGAACACGAGATAGCCACGCTTCGCGATTCGCTGGTGGTCGTCGATGACTGGGCCCAGGCCAGCCGCTTGGGCGAATGCCAGCACGCAGTGGCAGCCGGGCTATTCACGGAGCAGCAGCATCCGCGGTCGATCGGCGAGGTGATCGCCGGTACTGCACCCGGCCGCACCGACAGCCGCCAGCTCACGCTTTTCGATGCGACGGGTCTTGCGTTGCAGGACCTCGCGGCCGCCGAGCTCGCCGCCCGGATGGCTGAGGAGCGCGGAGCCGGGATCATCATCCAACTCGACTAGACGCTCCGGACGCTAACAGCGAGCCGCTGCCCCCCAGTGACGAGCTACTCGGCGTCTGTCCACGGCGACACCCATTCCGCGTCGAGCAGGTCCGGGCGCCGAAGCTCCGCAATCATCAGCTGAACCGCATCGCGCACGTCTCGTGTCAGCTCAAAGCACTGCGTTGCGGAGGTGCAACGGTCGGGCGCGAACTGCCTGGCTACTGCCACGATGGCACCGGCAAGCTGGCGCACTTCTGCGCTGTCGGCAGCATCGAGCGGCCACGGCTCACTCCCCTGCCCCGTTCCCATATGAGTGAACTGATCCTCGAGCCAGTGCCAAGGGTCGGCTGTCAACTGCGAGTCCCAGACGCGCGGGCAGGGCTCATTGCCGAGAAATCTCGGATGGTAATGGGCCACTGAGAAGCTCCCGGGAGCGTCTGTATGGCGATCAAAAAGATCAGCTCGCCACAAGGGGCGATCTAGGGTCATGAGCTGAGCGGCCGACTCGCTGCCGCGGTGCGGTTGGTCAGCCAGTTCCCGCAGTTCGACTCGCACGCCATGTTCCATCGACGAGTCATCTAGGTCGATCTCAAACCAATGCCGGACGATGACCGCACTCCGCGACAGGGCGAGAATGTGCTGCACGATGCCTCCACCGGCTGTCGGCGCGACCGACTTCGCGGGTCGCTAAGCGCCGGACCGGCTAGCTGCACGACCAGTACGTCGCCAACATCGTACAAGGCGGTGCCGGCGCGACCTCTCGAGCATGTCAACCGTTGCAGGAGCGGTCGTGTCGAGGGGTTATCCGGTTGTTAGGGCACGCTTAACCAAACACCGGCTGAGCTGAGTTAAGCGCAAGCATTTCCGGGGAGGGCTGAGGCATGGCGCAAACCTCCCGCGACTTCGGTGAGTTCCTGGAGCGGTCGCTTTGCGCGGCGGCAGCGTCGATGGCGGTCGGGGAAGACGGCCTGGACAGGATCAGGATTCGAATCGCGCTGGCACGGTCTTCAACTGCGCTGGGAGACCGCGAGGTCGCGGTGCAAGGTGCTAGGTCAGCCCAAGCCGGTCGGCCGCGTACAAGCCGTGGGCACGGTGGGCGTCTCACGACGCAGAAGATCGGGTACGTGCGCGGGCTGGACCCAGCAGCTCGGCAGCTGAACCAGGCACTACCGGTTGCGACAGGCCAGTGGCACCGCAGCAAAGGACGAACTCCGAAGCCGTGCACATAGATCGCGCCGGTTCGAGTTGCAACCTCGGGTCGGCCGCTCGCTCGTCCTAATGGCTCTAGGCTTCTTGAGCCGGTAATCCCATCTCACAAGGGCTTGCGCTGGCACCCTACCTGGGTTTGCGAAGCGGAATGCGGGACGACTAGTTGGACACTGACAAGGCCGTTGGTCTGGTTGTTGGGACGGTGGCGGCGACGCCGTTGCAGTTCTCGGTGGCGATCAGCCCGGATCAGTACCTGCAGCTCGACGACGTCGTCGTGACGAGCCGGCAGCTGCCGGGACAGGCGCCGGTGCAGGTGTCGGGCGTGGTCACGAACGTTGAGGCTGTGCATGAGGGCGCGCGGTTCGCCTCGGATGTGTTCCTGATCCAGCAGGGCGCGCTGCCGGCGGAGATCGCCGAGGTCGCGCAGGTCACCGTCACCAGGGTCGAGCCCGAGGTCTACGTGCCGCCGATGCCCGGCGCGATCGTCTCGCGGGCGACCGGGAAGCAGCGCGACTCGGCGCTGTACTTCGACGAGATGGGCGACCAGAAGGTCCCGGTCGGCTTCGGCCGCGACGGCCAGCCCGTCTACATCAACTTCGAGTTCGTCGACGGCACCCGCGGCGCCCACGTCTCCATCTCCGGCGTGTCCGGCATCGCGACCAAGACATCGTTCGCGCTGTTCCTGCTGCACTCGATCCTCAACTCCGGCGTGCTCGCAGGCGAGGCGCACAACACCAAGATGCTGGTGTTCTCGGTCAAGGGCGAGGACCTGCTGTTCCTCGACTACTCCAATCAGCGGCTGACGCCTGAGCAGCGCAAGCGGTACGACGAGCTGGGACTGCCAGCGACCCCGTTCCAGAATGTCAGGGTCTTTGCCCCGCCGCGGCCCGGGGACACGGCCGGGACTCCGGACGTGTCCGCGCGGGACAAGGCGGTGAGCCCGTTCTACTGGACGCTGGCGGAGTTCTGCGAGGAGGAGCTGCTGCCGTTCGCGTTCGCCGACGCCGAGGACGAGCGGGCCCAGTACACGATGCTGATCGGGCAGGTCGCCGCCCGGCTGCGCCGCGACGCGGTCCGGACCGGCAGCGACGGCGCGGTCCGGATCAGCGGCGCCGGCCCGGCCAACGACACGATCATCCGGACGTTCGGCGACCTCGTCGAGCTGCTCGAGGCCGAGCTCGGCGACGACTCGCTGCGCGGCGGCTGGGTCGCCGGGAGCGCGGTCACCGGCAGCATCAACGCCCTGCTGCGCCGGCTCCGCTCCGCGGTCAAGCCGCTGAACGCGATCATCCGCGGCGACCTGGCGCACCGCGGCGAGCGGTCCATCTCCACCTCCCGCGCCCAGGTCACCGTCGTCGACCTGCACAACCTGCCCGACCGGGCGCAGCGGTTCGTCGTCGGCGTCACGCTGCGGGGCGAGTTCGCCCGCAAGGAACGCCAGGGCACCGCCCGGCCGCTGATGTTCGTCGTCCTCGACGAGCTCAACAAGTACGCGCCGCGCGAGGGCGACAGCCCCATCAAGCAGATCCTGCTCGACGTCGCCGAGCGCGGCCGGTCGCTCGGCGTCATCCTCATCGGGGCGCAGCAGACCGCGTCGGAGGTCGAGCGGCGGATCCTGGCCAACTGCGCCATCCGGGTCGCCGGGCGGCTCGACGCGGCCGAGGCCGAGCGGCCCGAGTACGGCTTCCTCCCGCCGGCCCAGCGCGCGCGGGCGATGATCGCCAAGCCGGGCACCATGTTCATCGCCCAGCCCGACATCCCGGTGCCGCTGGCGGTCGACTTCCCGTTCCCGGCCTGGGCGACCCGGCCCAGCGAGCAGGGCGTCTGGGCCGGCGTGGACGACGGGCCGCGGTGCCGTCGGACCCGTTCGCCACCATCCCCGGCGCGCACGACGACCCCCCGCCGTTCTAGCCCGTCTAATGAGCAACACACGGCATTGGTGGGGACGAAGCCCATGTGCCGGGTCTATGTTCCCTAACTGGTAAGACGCCTTACCCGTTAGGCAAAGCGCAGCGTCTCGCTGGCCGATGTCCCGGCCGCGAGCCTGATTGTCGAGTGGCTGTGGCCTGTTTGACACAGTCAGCTGTAGTAGGGATAGTAGAAATATGGCACCCCGCCCAGACGCAGCTCACCCATCGGTACGCGTGCAGATAGCTGGTCGCGTATTCGAACTGCACCAGGCGGACGTGTCTCGCCTGGTTGGCCGCGTGGAGCCGAACGAGATCCGGGATCATTTCGTCGAGATACGTGGTCGGCGGTATCCGGTGAAGCAGGCTCTCGGGGTGGCAACGGGCCTTGATCTTTCCGACTTCACGAGCCAGCATGCACGCTCTGCCCTGCGACGGCTGGGCCTGCCCGTTGGCAGGCTGTCCTCTGTGTCCACCGGTCGGGCCACCTCACGTCGCGCCATTCGATCGTCGGCCCGTCCGAACGGACAGACCACAGGCATCGAGCCAACCGTTACGACCAGCACGACAACAGCAGCGGACCTTGCCGCGGCACTGCGCGGTTACCAGAACAGATGGGTGGCCATTCAGCGCAACCAGGTGCTCACCGACCAGGACAGCTTCTCCGACACAGTCGCATGGCTCCGCAGCAACAGCGTCAAGGCCGACGCGGTCTTCCTGGTGCCGACAGATCCGGAGCGGCTACTTGCAGGCCTCGCGACCTGACGAATGATCCTCACCGTTGAGTTCGCTCAGCTGCCGATGCCACGCGGCGGAGCTGTCGCCTGCCCCGTGGTCGATCTGACCGTCAATGGCGTCGATGAAGCGCCGCTTCGCTGCATGATCGACACCGGAGCAGGCGGAATCCGGCTTCCTGGATCATCGGCAGAAGCACTAGGCGTGGACCTAAGCGACGTCAAACCTGGGCCCCCGCACATCATCGGCGGAACAGAGACGCATCTCTACGACGCTGACGTGAGCCTGGCGTGCGCCGGCTTCGAGTGGCAGGCGACGGTGTCGTTCTGCGCGCCAGATTTCGCGGGTTTCGGACTCGCTGGCCTACGCGGATTTTTCGACAAGATCTATGTGGGCCTCGATGGCTACTTGCAGGTGGTTGAGCTTGAGCCGCACGACGACCGGCTCAGGCGACTCGGGCTAGACAGCGCTGGACGACCTTACCGCTGAGGTCACTGGCCACGTTTAGCTGATTGCTGTTGCAGCCGTTCGACGAGATGAGCCGGGCTGTATGGAAGCTGGTATGCATTCCCAGGCGTTCGCTGCGACGCCGGCAGCTGAGAGAAGCACGCGGGGTGATCATCCGAAGACGCCACCACGCTGACCTAACGGTGAGGAGAAGTCGGCACCGCGAGTCGATCCGCCGGAGCAGTTCAGTCACGCATAGATCGCGTCCAGGTCCGCCAGCAGAACTTCGTGTCCGCCTGCAGCACGCAACTCGGCGTCAAAGCCGGCGCGCGCGTAACAGGCCAGCACCGTCTCGCTGGTATCGAAGCCGTTGGCCGCCAGCAGGTCTCGGGCTCTCCGCAGCCGGGCAAGGTGGCGCATGCCCATCGTGTCGCCCCACTTCGCCTCGCCCAGGGAGATGACCGACCGCGGCTCGCCGGGAACGGCCGGACCGAGCACCGCCACATCGATCTCGATCTGGCCGCGCCCAGCCGGATCGGTGACCGCGCCCGCAGCGACACGGCCCACCGGTCGGCCGAACAACTCGCGTCCGCGCGCCATCGCAAAGTCTCTGCACACCGACTCGAAATGCGGCCCGGCAACCGCCGAGCTGAACTGCTGCCGGGAATCGGCCCAGACCAGGCTCCCTAGGCCTTCCTCCAGGTCACCCCACCGAGGCCGCATGATCGCCTCGTAGAACGTCATCAGCGGCTCGGTAATCCGGTACTGCGCCCGCCCCGACCGGAACGCGTCCTCATCCTTGATGATCAAGCCGCAGTCCTCGAGCACGTTGAGCGGATGGGCGACGTCCGGCGACTTGCGCCCGATGTAGCTGGCAATGGCGCCCCACCTGCCGTTCCCGTTAGCCACGGCTGCGAGTACCGAGTGATAGAGCGCCGGATCACGGATGTCAGCTTCCTCGGCCAGCAAGTACCTGGCCTCCCGCATCAGCGGCCGATCCGGATTCAGGACCGCCCTCGCTACCCAGTCGTCGAAGTCCCCGAGGTCGGCTGGCGTGTCGTCGCGCACGAACTGCCGTCGGTAAGCGGGCGTCCCGCCCACGATCGCGTGGACGAGTACGGCAAGCTGCGGATCTGTGATGCCCCAGAACCGCGCGGCCTCGGCGTACCCAAACGGCCTCAGCACAAGTTCGAGGCCCGCTCGTCCGCGCAAAGGTGCACTGCCCGCCAGCAGGCGCCCCATGACAGACATCGCCGAGCCACACAGCAGCAGGCGCGTCCGGCTAGCGGAATCTTGCGACGGTCCATGGCGGTCAAGAGCGCGGCGCAGTAGCGACGGCAGCGCGGGCGAGGCATCTACCAAGTACGGGAACTCGTCGATGATCACCACGGACGGCCGGCTGGCATCGAGGTCTAAGCAGCGCCCCGAGGGCGTCGTCCCACGTCGCGAACGAGAACGGCGCAGGGCTGCCAAGATACGCGGCCAGGTCCGCGCCCAGCATCCGCAGCGACTCTGCCTCCGTCGCCTGAACCGCCTCGAAGAAGAAGCCGCCTGTCGCCTCCGCCAGCGATCTCAGCAAGTAAGTCTTCCCCTGCCGCCGGCGGCCGCTGACAACACCCAGCGTCGCCTCAGGCCGGTCATCGGCCACGAAGTCGGCCAGGCTCCGCCACTCTCGCGCACGGCCGAAAATCCGGCTCGGCTTGGGCAAGGCATCCATCGAGATCTCCGTTACCCTCGACTACAGTTCACTCAACTATACTTTAGTAAACTATGCTTGAGCATCGCGGAGTTGGCAGTAGATGGTCAGCTGACGAAGGAGCACCTCCGTCTGCATATCCCGGCCGAGCACGCCGAACTCGGCGATGAAACCAGTTGACCCCCATGCGACTGCCGTTGAGGCTGCTGCCATGACGAGCCGCATATCGCACACATCATTTGACGCCATAGACGCTTACGCGCAGTCGGTGTTCTGGGCTCAGGTGCTGGGTTTTGCCGAGAATCCGGAGGACCCGAACCTGCCCGGCCACGAGGAGTGCCCGATCTTCTCCCCCGATGGCCGCGAGATCCTGCTGTTCATCGCGGTCCCGGACGGCGCCAAAGAGGTCAAGAACCGCCTGCACCTCGACCTGAAGCCGGTCGATCGCAGCAGGGAGGAAGAAGTCGAGCGGCTAGTCGCCCTCGGCGCCTCGCAGGTGGCAGATCACCGCCGGCCCAACGGCAGCGGCTGGATCACGATGGCCGATCCGGAGGGCAACGAGTTCTGCATCCTCCCGCACAACCTGCCGGCCTTCTCGCCGTCTGACTGAGCCTCGGCAGAAGGCAAATGCCAGCCGGCTGATCAAGGAAGCCAGGACGTCCTAGTAGCGCTCGACCAGGTGCGCGCGGCTCGCGGGAAGCTCGTATGGCTCCGGCCAGAAGTCGGTGATCTGGCTAATCAGGCCGTCGTCGTCAAGGTCGAAGAAGCACAAGCCGACCATTGCACCTTCGGCAGTGGTGAACTCGGTCCAGCTAGCGGCGTGCCGACCCTCGCCGACGATCCGCTCGACGGCGACGTGCCACTCGTAGGCGAAGCCCTCGGCATTGAACCGGATGTAGGCCTCCCGGCCGCGGACCTGCTCTCTGGTCTGGGGGCCGCGATACACCACGTCGTCGGCACAGAGGGCGCCGAACGCATCCCAGTCCCTGGCCTCCGCCGCGGCCCAGTACGCCTCGACTACCTCGTGCGCGCTCGTCATGCTGCGCACAGTACTCGCGAGGTACGACACCGGAGCCCATCGAGAACCGGCATTGCCGGACGCGGGGAGATCGTCGGCCGCCGTCCGGGCGGAGGGCGGGCATGCGAGACTGGCCGGGTGAAGCTTGCCCCGGTTTACCCCGTTAGCTCGGCCCGCCTGCTGCTCCGGCCGCTGACGGAGGCTGACGTCGACGATCTCGTCGAGTATCGGTCGCTCCCCGAGGTGTGCCGCTACGTTCCGTTCGAGCCGCAGAGCGCCGATGACGTGATCGCCCGCCTGAACGGCGCCTGGCGCCGGCAGACGCTGGATCAGGAGGGCAGTGCGATCACTCTCGGCGCCGAGCTCCAGGATTCCGGGAAGCTCATCGGCGATGTGATGGTGGCCTGGGTCAGCGCCGAGCACAGCAGCGGCGAGATCGGCTACGTCTTCAACCCTGCCTATTCGGGCCGCGGTTACGCTGCGGAGGCGGCGCATGCGGGCCTGCACCTGGCCTTCGATGATTTCGGGCTGCACCGGGTCATTGCTCGGGTCGACGCCAGGAATTCGGCGTCGGCGCGGCTCGCCACCCGCCTCGGGATGCGCCAGGAGGCGCATCTGCGGGAGAACGAGTGGTTCAAGGGCGAGTGGACCGACGAGTTCGACTTCGCCATGCTGGCGCAAGAGTGGCCGTCGCGGAAGCTGGCCGGCTGCCCGGCCTGCGATCGAGGACGACCGCCGCGCCGCTAGCGACCAAGGCTCGCTAGGCGAACGCCCAGCCTGTCCACGACTCGACCGTCACCACGATCACCGGGCCGTCGAGGACCTGGCCGGCGTACTGCGGATACCGCGCGCGCAGCAGCTCCCAGTGCTCGGCGTGCTCCGCGCCAGATCGCTCGATGACCGCGTTGCCGTCAGCCCGCGCCCACCACAGCTGAGACCAGTCCGCCGCGTAATGATCCACGAGCAGGCTGACGCGCGGGCGCTCGATGATGTTCCGGAGCCGCCGAAGGTTGGCCGACGTCTTCGGCTTGCTGTCGATGCCGATGACGATCCGGCCGGAGCCGTCCACGGCGAACGTGCACGGCACCACGTGCGGTCGGCCATCAGCCCCGGCAGTCGCGAGCCGCAGCACCGGCGACCGCACGAACCGATCGCGGGCTTCCGTAGGTTCCAGGTGCATGGCAGACGATTCCTTCGCGGATACTCCGGGCTGTCGGCCATGTTAATAGGCGCGATCGCTCTGGCCGAGAAGAGCCGGAGGCATAGCCCCGAAACTCTCGGCTTAGGTGACAAGCCGCCACCGATAGCTTGTGACCACGGCGATGACCTTGCGGCTGGACGACGCCGAGGTACAGGGACTGCGTGAGCTGGCAGAGCGCGAGGGCAGATCCATGCGTGAGTTGGCCCGACAAGCGATTCGCGAGTACATCGAGCATCGAAGCTACTGCGCCAGCCTCGAACGTGTCCTCGAGGAAGAGCTGCCTCGCTACAGCCGGGCTCTCCGGCAGCTCGGAGAGTGACACGCAGCTTCGGTGCGTGCGCATCAGTAGTAGTGGGTGCGCGATGCGAACCAGTCCCGGCCGGAACGGCGCTGACAGCATCCGTTCCGCGGATCGGGCACACTTAGATCATGAATAGCCAAGGGGCCGCGCCGTTCACTTATGCGGAGATACGGCCGTATGCCGTCGCCGAGTCCTTGGAAGAGCTCTGCGGCCCGGTTGAGGGCACCCTGGAACTACCCCACGAGCTTGCATGGAGCGGTCGGCGCAGCTTTGACCTAGAGGACGACTACGATCGCGCCGCTGCCTACAAGATCGTCCTGGAAGAAGGACAGGAAGAACATTTCCGGCGCTACCTCAACGGCGGATTGCTGCGGCGCTACTGGCGGGAGATTCTGCCAGCCCGCCAGGTTCGTGCCCTGTGGGAGAGGCGCTTCCCTGAGCTTCGTAGTGCTGGCTAATGGATCCACTGCAGGAACGGCTAACGCGCGTTGGCTTGCGAGTCATCGGCAATCGAGGTTTCGTCCTGGGCGGCGGGCATGCGGTAGAGCTTCACGGCATGTCGGCTCGGCCATCAGAAGATATCGACCTCTTCAGCGCGGCACGGGGCAGCCCGGCCGCCGTCGCCGATGACCTGATCGCCGCATACGAACTCGAAGGCCTCTCAGTCTGTGTCCGATTGCGTACTGCCGACCTGGTCCAGATGGACGTCTTGGACAGCCAAGGCGAGAGTTGCCGGGTTGATCTCGGCGTGTTCTGGCGCGCCCACTCCCCGGTCCAACTCGACGTCGGGCCCGTACTACACCCTGACGACGCAGTGGCCGGGAAGATGGACGCGCTGTTCAACCGATGGGCGCCTCGAGACTTCCTTGATGTGGACTCGATCTTGAGCAGTGCTCAATACACCCGGCAAGAACTCCTGTCTGTTGCCGCCGAGCACAACCCCGGCTTCAGCCCGGACTTGTTCGCCGAGTCGCTCTCTTACCTCCGGCGCATTCCTGACCGGGATTTCACGGCGTACGGCGTTAGCCAGAAGCAGATCGAGAGCATGCGCCGGGCGTTCGCCAGATGGGAAGACGAGTTGCAGGCGAACCGATCGTAAAGTCGGGTTTCTGCGACCTTAAGTGTCTTAGAGTCCCAAATCTGCGACCGTACCGTCGGGCCGCGCACCAGTCCGGGCCAGGATGATCATGCTCGGGAGAGGCACGCCACAGTGACCTAGGCTCTGGCGGCTACGCCTGTATGCGCTCCCCAATCGCGGGTAAGGCAACGGCGAACGATCCCGTGAACCAGCTTGAGAGGAGCGTCGGTGTCCACCACCAAGCAGAAGGAAGCCGCGAAGAAGAACATCGAGAAGGCCAGGGAGGTCCAGAGCGCCCGAGCACACGGCGCCAAGATCCCCAAGCAGAGCCAGGGCCTCAGCACGGCGCAGAAGGACAAGCTGCCGGACAACGTGTTCGCGTTCCCGAAGGAGCACAAGGAGCCGCTGACCGACGCCAAGCACGTCCGGAACGCGGTCTCCCGGTTCGACCAGGTCGAAGACATCACCGATGCGGAGAAGGACGCGGCCTGGAAGCGCATCCTCAAGGCGGCTAAGAAGTACGACGTCGACATCAGCGAGTCGAGCTGGCGCGAGCTAGGCCAGACCAAGAGCCAGAGCAAGCCGAAGACCAAGACCAAGACCACGACGACGACCACGACCAAGAAGACGGCGAAGCGGTAACCCACGGCCCGCTGCCGCTCACAGCGGCGGCGCGAGTGCCACCCCGCTAGCCGGGCGGAGCTTCGGGGATAGTCACGGCTGGCAGCTCGCCTCGGCGAGCGGAATCGGCCGCGTGGACGAATCCCCAGGCGCCGAACTCATTCCCGTGCCGCCGGTAGACGCGGCCGCCGTACTCAACGCTGACCTCAGCTGACGGCCGGACCCGGCCGAGTGCGGCGACGAAGGGGCCTGCGTCCCAGCTCTGGGCGAGAGGCAGATGCTCCAGCGGCCCGTGACCTGAGCTCGAGCCGGCGTGCCAGAGACCGTCGGCGTCGCGTTGCCAGTACTCGAGTTCGAGCTCGGCACCGTCGCCGTTCCCGTCGACCAGGACCACCGCATAGTCACGGTCGTGCTCGATCAGCAGGACGCGGGCGTACTTCGGGTGCCAGCCGCCTATCCGGATGATCTCGGCCGCAGACAGCTCGCCGATCCCGTCGTCCATCACCGTCCCGGTCATCGACCGCGCGCCGCATCGCGGGGTTCCCGCACGACGCCGCCGATGACCGCGGTCACCATCGTGCGGACGGCTTCACGGCTCCGGCGGGGTGCCGGTCCGGTCGGCGAACAGGAGGTGCGCGGCCCCGATCAGCGTGGGCGCGAGCGTGGCCACGTCGGCATCGGCGGCGATGCGGCCTAGGTCCCGCTCGGCGGTCGAGGTAGCCGGCGATCATGACCACGGCCTCGGTCAGCACCGGGACACCGGCCGGCCAGGTCTGGCGCAGCCGGGCGCGCAGCTCGTCCCGGAAGGTGATGAGGGCGACCATCGCCACCGCCACCGACCCGAACAGGGCCGTCAGCGCGTCCGCCAGGTTGCCGGTCACAGTTCCGGTCCCGGCGGCCTCGCGCAGCGCGGCGGCCTGGCTGTCCATCCGCTCGATCCGGTCCAGCACCAGCTCGGCGAGGAAGGCGTCGAAGTCGGCGAAGTGCCGGTGCAGGACGCCATGCGCGACGCCCGCCTCCGCGGTGACCGCCCGCGTGGTCAGCGCGCTCGGACCGTCCCGGAGCAGGACGCGCTCGGCGGCGTCGAACAGCTGGTCCCGCACGTCGCGGAGGGCTACCCCTGTCGGCACCGTGCCTCTCCTTCCGCGTCCAGGCCGCCCGGCTGGCCCGCCCGCCGGCTGACCTCGCCTAAGCCACCCGCCTGATCCCGCCGATCCCGCAGATCCCGCCGAGGTTGACGAGTGGACAGACGTCCACTATAGAGTGGACACATGTCCACCGTACCCCCGGAGGGCGCGCCTGCTAGGCAGCCCGAGCCTCATCAGCACCGGCAGATGGCGGAGTCGTTCGGGGTCGACGCGGAGCGCTACGACCGGACCCGGCCCCGTTACCCCGACGCCCTGGTGGAGCGGATCGTCGCCGCCAGCCCAGGGCCGGACGTCCTCGACGTCGGCTGCGGCACCGGCATCGCGGCCCGGCAGTTCCAGGCGGCCGGCTGCCAGGTGCTCGGCGTCGAGCCCGACGCGCGGATGGCCGACTTCGCGAGGCGCAGCGGCCTCGAGGTCGAGGTAGCGACGTTCGAAGCCTGGGACCCGGCCGGCCGCACCTTCGACGCGGTCGTCGCCGGGACAGCCTGGCACTGGGTGGACCCGGTCGCGGGAGCCGCGAAGGCAGCGCAGGTGCTGCGGCCTGGCGGGCGGCTCGCACCTTTCCACCACGTGTTCCAGACCCCGCCCGAGGTGCTGGAAGCCCTCGCCAAGGTCTACCGGCGGGTGGCGCCCGACTCGCCCGTCAACCTCAGCGGGCAGCTGACGAGGTCGGCCATGGACGGGTACCAGCCGCTGTTCGCCAAGATCGCCGACGGGATCCGGGAGGTCGGCGGGTTCGGCGAACCCGAGCAGTGGCTGTTCGAGTGGGAGCGCGCCTACACCCGAGACGAGTGGCTGGACCAGCTGCCCACCTCCGGCACCCTCACCCAGCTCCCGCCGGACAAGCTGGCGGAGGTCCTCGACGCCGTCGGGGCCGCCATCGACGCGCTGGGCGGCAGCTTCACGGTGCCGTATACGACGGTGGTGGTGAGCGCGGCGCGCGCCCGGCTCGGGTAAGCGACCGCGAATGGTCGAGCCGCGGCGCGGCGGGCCGACCCCGTTCCCGATCTCCGAGACCTTAAGACCGGGTACGGGGTCGGCGGCGGTCAGTCTGCCATCGTCAGCGCGGGCTGGGCGCCGGACTCCGAGCCCTGCTCGGCCCGCTCGGCGGCGCGCTCAGAGCGGGACGCGCGCCGCTTCGGGATGGATCTTGCCGCGTCCGCGTCCTTGATCCGCAGCGCCGAGGTGAGGCCGAGCAGGCAGATCGCCGCCGCGACGAGGAACGCCACGCGATAGGCGGTCAGGTTCGCGACCGCGTGCCCGCCGACGAGATGGACCGGGCCGACCAGCACGATGGTCGTCGTCAGGATCGCCACGCCGATCGCGCCGCCGATCTGCCGGACCGTGTTGAACATGGTCGACGCGCGGCCCGTCGCCGCGGGCGTGATCGTCGCGAAGGCGGCCGCCTGGACCGGCACGAACACCTGCGCCATGAACAGGCCCAGGGTGAACATCAGCAGCTCGCGGCCACCACAGGCTCGTCTCCGGTCCGAGCAGCGCGAGCAGCCCGATCGACACAGCCGTGCCGACTAGGCCGATCGAGACGTGCCGGCGCGGGCCAAGCCGCGGGTACAGCCAGCGGCTGGCCAGCTGCGCGCCCGCCATGACGCCGAACGCCTCCGGGAACGTGCTCAGCCCGGACGCGAGCGCGCTCAGGCCACGGCCGTCCTGGTAGTAGAGCGAGATCGCGTACAGGGTGCCGAGGAAGGCGACCGACGCCAGCACCATCACGCCGTTGCTGGCGCGGAAGAGCCTGTTGGCCAGCAGGCGCAGGTCGATCATGGGATCGGTCGTGCGCAGCTCGACGAACACCATGATCGCGAGCAGCACTACGCCGACTGCGATGCTCCCCAGCACCTCGGGCGTGTGCCAGCCGCGGTTGGGACCCTCCGAGATGCCGTACATCAGCGCGCCGAGGCCGAGGCCGGAGAGCAGGAAGCCGGGCAGGTCGAAGCGGCCGGGCTTGGCCTGCGGATGGCTCTGGAGGAACAGTGCGCCGAAGATGAGGGCGGCCGCGCCAAGCGGCACGTTCACGTAGAAGACCCAGCGCCAGGACAGGTCGGTCACCAGGAGCCCGCCCAGCACCGGGCCGAGCGCGGGCGCCAGCGTGGTGGGCACGGTGAGGATCGACGAGGCCCGGATGCGCTCCTCCGGCGGGAAGACGCGGAAGAGCATGGCCATCCCGACCGGCGCGAGCATGCCGCCGCCGACGCCCTGGAGCACGCGGAACGCGACCAGTTCGCCCAGGCTGGTGGCCAGTCCGCAGAGCGCGGACGCGACCGTGAACACCACGATCGCGGTCGAGCAAGATCCGTTTGCCGCCGAACCGGTCACCGAGCCAGCCGGACGCCGGGATGAACACGGCCAGGCTGACGAGGAAGGCGATCGAGATGCTGTCGACCGCCGTCGGGCTGACGGCGAAGTCACGGCCGATGGTCGGCAGGGCGACGTTGACGATGGTCACGTCCATGATCGACATGAACATGGCCGCGACGAAGACGACGCTGACCGCGACCTTCTGGCTAATGCGAGCTTGCACGAAGTTCCTTTTCCCTGAGCGCTCGGCCTCGGCTGCGATCCCGGCGAGCACGGGCGCCTCAGACACGGCGCCGTCCGGCGCGGGCGAGTCGCAGAATCAGAGTTACCAGATAGTGAGTATACTCAGCATTAGCAGCGCGAACTAAACGAATATTCCGCCTGCGCGAAGGAGGTGTTCGCCACATGAAGCCCAAGACCGGGCACGACGTCGTGGACGCTGTCCTCTATGCGGCGCACCGCATCCGCACCAGCGCCGACGCCAGCCTGCGCGAGTACGGGCTCTCGCTGCCTGCGTACAAGCTGCTGCGTTCGCTGGAACATTCCGACCAGTCGATGCGTGAGGTCAGCGAGATCCTGCACGTCTCGCCGCGGACGGTCACCGACATGATCGACAGCCTCTCGGCCAGGGGGCTGGTCGCCAGGGGCCCGCATCCGGCCGACCGGCGCATCACCCTCCTGAGCCTGACCCCGGACGGCCGGCGCCAGCTCGCCGCGGCTTTTGCCCTGGCCGAGCGGTCTCACACTGCCGCGATGAGCGGCCTCAGTACGCAGGACCAGCAGACCCTGCGCCGCCTCCTCGACCAGGTCGCTCCCGCCGATCAGGCCGATGTCGCCGATAAGGCGGCCTCCGCGGCCCGATCCGGTGGCTCCCGGCGGCAGATGAGGCGGCTCCCGCCGACTCGCCCGGGCTGAGTCAGCCGAGCCCGGCGATGAGGTTGATGGCCGACGCCAGGATCACCGAGCCAAGCAAGTACGACAGCAGCGCGTGCCGCAGGACTGTCGCGCGCATAGTGGAGTTCTTCAGGTCGGTATCAGCGACCTGGAACGTCATCCCGACCGTGAGCGCCAGATACGCGAAGTCCTTGTAAGCGGGCTCGTACCCCTTGAAGTCGATGCCGCCGACGGGCTCGGTGTAGTACATCAGCGCATAACGCAGCGCGAAGACCGTGTGCACGGTCAGCCACGACACCGCGACAGTCAGCACGCCGAGACCGGCGAGCAGGGCCTTGTCGAGACCGGGCGCGTTATGCGCGCGTACCAGTACGATGCCGACCGCCGCGAGGCTGGCCACTGCCGCAAACAGCGTGAGCACGTCGCTCGTCGCCCGACTGGGATCTTCCCTGGTGATTCGCCTGGCCGTGTCCTCCTGGGACATCGGCCAGATCCCGAGCCAGACCGTCATCGTGAACCACAGCGCCGTGACGTCCCAGCCGACCGCGGGCGCATACGCCCAAGTCCAGAACACCGCCGTGATCACTCCGGCAGCCACTCCCAGCGCACCGGAGAGAGCGAGCCGAGTGCTCCGCTCGCGCCAGAGCCAGCGCTCCAGCCAGCGCGGCATATCGAGGTGATCGTCCTGATTGGTCATAGTGACCGTTATCTCCGAGAGCAGTAGGCGTACCCCACGTGGCGCGCGAACTGCCGCCGAGGTGCGGCAGACTCAGCTGACTAGACCGCCAGGAATCCGCTAGCCGCCAACGGTACCGGGCGGTCTCGCCCGATCGACGAGGGACGCGCAATGAAGATCTTGCACACCAGCGACTGGCACGTCGGCAAGGTGCTGAAGGGCCGCGACCGCTACGACGAGCACGAGGCCGTCCTGCGCAGCATTATCCAGACCGCCAGGGCCCAGGACGTGGACCTCGTGCTGATCGCGGGCGACCTGTTCGAGACCTCGGCTCCGAGCCCGCGATCGCAGGGTCTGGTGATGCGCGCTCTGCTCGCCCTGCGCGAGGACGGCCGCCAAGTCATCGCGATCGCGGGCAACCACGACAACGCCGGTCTGCTCGACAGCGTCTACCGCCCAGTCCTCGGCGAACTAGGCCTGCACATCATCGGCACCCCCAAGACGCCGGCCGCCGGCGGCACCATCAGCCTCACCACCCGCGCAGGCGAGCAGGTGACCGTGGCAGCGGTGCCGTTCCTATCCCAGCGGTACGCGGTCCGCGCCGCCGAGCTCCTCCTGCACGAGAACGCCGAGCATGCCCTCGACTACGCCCGCCGTGTCGCGGCGATCGTCGCCGCCCTGACCGAGCAGTTCACCCCCGATAGCGTCAACATCGTCATGGCGCACGCGACTCTGCTCGGCGGCCGCCGCGGCGGTGGCGAGCGCGACGTGCAGACCGCATTCGAGTACGAGGTGCCGTCGAGCATCTTCCCTTCCTCAGCCCATTACGCGGCGCTCGGGCACCTGCACCGCCAGCAAGAGATCCCAGCGCGATGCCCGGCGTTCTATTCAGGCTCTCCGCTGGCGATCGACTTCGGTGAGGAAGGGAACGAGGCCGGTGCCCTCATCGTCACGGCCAGCCCGGGTATTCGCGCCGATGCGCGCCGCGTCGAGATCCGCGGCGGCCGGACCCTCAGGACGCTGCGCGGGTCGCTCGACCAGGTCATCGCGGACGGCGAGCAGGACAGCGAGGCCTACCTGCGCGTCATCCTCGCCGAGAAGGCCAGGGCCGGGCTCGGTGACCTGGTCCGCGAGAAGCTGCCCAACGCTCTCGAGGTCCAGCTCGACGAGGCACACCGGCCGCGGCCCGGCCAGCACGGCAGCGGCAGCAGCGGTGACAAGCCAAGCCGGGCCGGGCGGTCGCCGCTGCAGCTATTCGGCGACTACCTGGCCGAGCAGGGCGTCGGCGACGAGCGGGTGGAGCGCATGTTTGCCGAGCTGCTGGAGGAAATGACCGACGGGCGGGCCTAGGCCCGGTTCGCCGACCTACTCAGCCGCGGTGCTACTCAGCCGCTGTGCTGGTCATGCGTCCCGCGCGTCTCCCTCGACCAGCCCGTCGATGAACTTGCGCACGCGATCTGTGATCTCCTCGACCAACTGGACGATCATCACAACTTCGCCATTAGGTCCGAAGACGGGCGCGTTCACTGGGGACCAGTAACGCTGCGCGAACAGACCCGGCAATGCCCGGCACCTCGACGTCATACTTCTGAAACGAGAGCACGTCGGCCTTACCAGTAGCCATCACCCGCTTCAGCGACGCGCTCAGCTCACGCACCCCGTTTGCAGAAGGATCTGACGGATTATCCGGGAAGGCGTCAAAGACGTGGCGGCCCAGCAGTTCTTCTCGCGTGCGGCCCGCTACCTCCAGATATGCCTGATTCATGTCGGCAATGACGAAGTCCAGGGTCAGCAGTACGGCCGGAATCGGGAGATCGCGAAATACCACTGCATGGTCGATTTGCGGTCTTGTCATCGCTCGCCTCCCGCGGCCGCCGAAGCTTGAGTTACACAGAGACCGACCCCCGTACCCGGCCCCAGCCCGGTCTAACGCCAGCCCGCGTCCCGGACCGGCCCAGCCGCGCGCTCGGCTGGCGGATCGGTCTATTCAGGGCCGTTCCTGTTCGTCGTCAGGGTTGAGACGGCGCAAAGGCGCTGCGCACGGTCAGCAGGCTCGATCCGAGGGAGCGACATGGCAGCGATCAAGGACGTCGAGCGTCCGGACTACGTGTACATCGGCAGCGAGACCGAGGTCCTGCGGCGCATGCTTGACCACTACCGCGCCACGCTGCTGTGGAAGTGCGAGGGACTCGACGACGACGAGCTCAGGCACCAGTCCGTCTGGCCGTCAGAGCTCTCCCTGTTCGAGTTGCTCCGGCACCTGACCGGAGCGGAGATTTACTGGTTCCAGCACTGCGTCGACGCCCGCAGCTTCCCGCCGGATTTCGGGAACGACGCCGCGCCCGTCGAGGACGTCCTCCAGCACTACCTGGCCGCCTGCGACGAATCCAGGCTCATCACCGCAGCCCATTCGCTTGAGCACGTCGTCTTGAGCGAGGTCTACGGCCAGGCTGTCAGCCATCGGTTCATCCTGGCCCACATGATCGGCGAATACGCCCGCCACTGCGGCCACGCCGACCTGCTCCGCGAGTGCATCGACGGCGCCACCGGCGAGTAGCCCGGTCGCCGGGAGAGACGCTGGCCCACCCTCAATTAGGGTGGCGGTGGCGATGCATCCTGACCACCGCTGATGCTGGAGGCGGGCCCGTGGGCTGCGAGATTTCCTGGTTTGCTCCGCTGTGTGACGAGGACTACGAGTTCCTCGGCGTGCCTGACCCCGCACTGCTGTCGAGCTGGGAACACTGCCGGGACGTCGCGCTGCGCGCCGATGAAGCCGGCTACGACAACCTGCTGCTGCCCTCGAACTACCAGACCGGGATCGACTCGGTGGCCTTCGCCGCGGGGATCGCCCCGCTGCTGCGACGCCTCCAGCTGCTGGTGGCGGTGCGCATGGGCGAGCTGTGGCCGCCGCAGCTCGCTCGTCAGCTCGCGACGATCGACGAGATGCTCGGCGGCCGGCTGACGATCAACATCATCTCCTCGGACCGGCCTGGCGAGCAGCTGGACTCCGCGCCGCGCTATCGCCGCACGATCGAGATCATGCGTGTCCTGCGCGACCTGCTGAACGGCAAACCGGTCGACACGCACGGCGAGTTCGTCAACCTGACCCTCGATCCGCCGCGAATCCGTCCGGCTGGCGGCTGCCCGCCGTTCTATTTCGGCGGGCTGTCCGAGGCTGCCAGGGAAGTGGCCGCGCAGGCGGCCGACGTGTTCCTCATGTGGCCCGACACGATGCCCGCGGTCGAAGCGATCATCGCCGACATGCGGGCGCGCGCTGCGCGGCACGGCCGTGAGCTGAAGTTTGGCTACCGTGCGCACGTCATCGTGCGCGCCACCGAGGCCGAAGCCCGGGCGGCCGCGCAGCGGCTGGTCTCGCGGCTAGACGACGAGACCGGCCGGCGGCTCAGGGACCAGTCCCTGCACGTCGCGTCGACCGGGCAGCTGCGGCAAGGCGAACTCCGCGACCTGGCTGACGACGCGGGGTTCGTCGAGCGCAACCTCTGGACCGGTGTCGGCCGGGCCCGGTCCGGCGCCGGCGCGGCTATCGTCGGCGACCCCGACCAGGTGCTGGCCAAGTTGCGCGAGTACGCCGAGATTGGCCTGGAGGCGTTCATCCTCTCCGGCTACCCGCACGCGACCGAGTGCGACCTGTTCGCCCGGCACGTGCTGCCGCGCCTAGAGCATGGTCCGCTCCTGCCGCGAGCGGCCTGAGCGCGAGTCCGCGCTGCTGCCGCGGGCGGGCTGAGCGCAAGTCCGGCTGCTGCCGCGGGCGGCCTGAGTGCGAGTCCGCGCTGCTCAGCGGCGAGCGCTAGCGAGGTAATCCAGCGCGGTCCGCAGGTTGGTCTCGCGCGCCAGTCATCGAATCGAGCACGAGCCGCTCATCGGTCCACTCGCTGAAGCCTGCTCGCCGCTCCTGCACCGATTCCCACGTGGGCTCCCGGAAGTCTCCGAGGCCGCGTTCGCGAGTTTCCAGACGGCGTCGATGCTCGTGCTCATCCGAGCAGCGCACCTCGATGAACCGCAGCACTGACCCGGTCCGGTCAGCCAGCTGACGCCATTCGTCGCGCGCAGGCTCGACGGCGTTGACCGCGTCGACGACGACGTCGTGCCCGAGCGCTATCTGCTCAGCCGCGAGCGCCTCGACGACGACGTACGCGGCGAGACCCGTCGGCTGATCCCGATCGACTCCCGAGCGCCACATCGCCGCCTCGACCGGATCCACGGATAGCACGGCACAGTTCAGGGCTCTGGCGAGATCCTCGGCCACGGCGCTCTTGCCCGACCCGGGCAAGCCGGCCATTACGACAAGCACCCCACCAGCATCGCAGCAGTGACAGGATCAACGTCGGCTCATATCGTCGAATCAAGCCGGCAGGCCGTGGGAGGGGGGTTAAAGGTGGGCGAAGTCTCGGATGTTGTGATCGTGGGCGGCGGTATCGCGGGTTCCGCCCTGGCGTATGCCTTGGCGTCAGCGGGGCGGACCGTCACCGTCCTGGAATCAAGCGTCGAATACGAGGACCGCGTCAGGGGCGAGGCCATGATGCCCTGGGGGGTGAAGGAAGCCCGGGATCTGGGTGTCGAGCAGATCCTGCTCGACGCGGGGGCGCATGTGGCGCCGGCCTGGATGCAATACGTCGAAGGGCTTGACGAGCCCGCGATGCTGCCGATGTCGATGATGATCGAGGGGATCCCCGGCGCCCTGAACATGCGCCACCCTGACGCCTGCCAGGCGCTGATCGACGCGGCCGCGGCCGCCGGCGCCACGGTGGTGCGGGGCGTTCATGACGTGCACATGAACGCCGGACACGATGTCTCGATCACCTACTCGTCCGATCGCGCCGCCGAAGTGCACGGCCGGCTGGTGGTGGGGGCGGATGGGCGTTCGTCAACGGTTCGCCGCCAGGCTGGTATCGCCCTCGAGCGTGACCATCCGATCAACTACATCACCGGGCTGCTGGTGGACGGACTAGCGGAGATTCCCGACGAGCAAGACGTCCTGGTCGGCGACAGTGACCAGATGCTGCTGATGTTCCACCAAGGCGGCGGCAGAGCCCGGCTGTACGTGTGCATGGGCCGGTCCGGTCAGCGCCGCTTCGCCGGACCTGACGGCGCTGCCCAGTTCCTGGCGGCATGGACAGCGGGCTGCTACCCGCTGTCCGGTCTGGTGGCGGCCGGGATTCCCGCCGGGCCCTGTGCGACCTACCCAGGCGATGACACGTGGACTGACACGCCCTTTGCCGCCGGGGTCGTCCTGGTCGGCGACGCCGCGGGGCACAACGATCCGATCACCGGCCAGGGGCTGTCGATCGCCTTGCGTGACGCGCGGATTGTCCGGGATCTGATTCTCGACGGCGCCCGCCAGCCAGCGGACTTCGCCTCCTACGGGCGAGAGCGATCCGAGCGCATGCGAACGCTCAGGCTGATCGCCGATGTCGTCTCGGTCACCTATGCCGAGGACGCCGGCAATCGCATGGCCCGGCGGATGTTCTTTGCCGAGAAGATGGGCGCCATGGACGCCGAGGTCTTCCCGCTCGTGCTCGGCTTCATGACCGGTCCCGAGACGGTTCCTGGCCAGCTAGTCAATCCGCAGATCCTGGACCGGATCAGAAACGCTTAGGCGGTAATCGTTCAGCCCGGCTGACCAGCTAGTCGACATGGTGGGCGCAGGAGTCCAGGCCGAGCAGTTGCTCGATTTCCACCTGGTACCCAGTCTCCTCGGCGACCCTCCCGGACCACCACTTCGCAGGGATCCTCGCCGTGCTCGACCTTCCCGCCTGGCAGTATCCGCCGGCGAGACGTAGCGGGCCAGCGGCATCCGGTCCTGCCGCAGGCATACTCCGTAAGCGCCAGCCTCAGCAGTTGCGGGGTCATGCCTGCGCCCTCTTTCGTGCTTCGGGACGCGTATCGGGCAGCCTTGCAGCAGTGAGAACTCGTCACGGGCGAGCAAACAGACGAGGGTGGAAGTCAGTGCCACTTCCCCGGCCGCTTATAGACCGCCCCGGTAAAGAGATCGCTCACCGTGTCCGGCAGGAGCGAGTTACGCAGATCTGCAGCCGCAATGGTGAACGCACCCCTGATGACCGAGCGAATCTCGAACGAACTGCGGCGCGGAGGGAACGCGGCAATCATGCCCCGCCCTGGGTTCAGAGATCGGGCGGTACGGATAGCCGGGCATAGGTCGCTGTCAGCAGAGATGATCAAAGCGACGTCAGATGCGTTGGCCGCTGCGTCGGCGACGATAGAGACCGCGATGTTAACGTCGGTCTCCTTCTCCTCGTAGCTGGTCCAGATGTTGCCGCACTGCCGACAAGCGACGGTCTTGCTCTGATAGCGGCCAAGGACGACGTCAACAGTGCCGCCGGTGTGGGCGCTCAACGCATCAAGGTACGCTCGCTGCCGCGCAAGTGCAGCCGGGTCGTCCCGAACTAACGCGGTGAAGTAGCGGACCGCCACAATTCGATCATTGGGTCGCAGTCGCCGGACGAGTTGCTCAAGATCAAGCCAGAGGTACCGGTGACGATACTTGTTACGGAGCCCGTAGTAGAGGTTGAACCCGTCCACGTAGGCAATGACGGTCGGCACGGTGCTCCTCGGAACATGGCTCGACGAACTCTGGTTATACTGATGCCAACCCCGCCGGTCCGCGGACCGGCCTGACGGCCCCGCAAGGGGCCGTCGTTTTTTGTTCTCCGCAGCCTTGCGGAACGTACGGATTCCGCCCCCATGAGTGCCTGATACCTAATCTTTTCATGCCATTCACTAGTTTTCCGACTGCCACGCCCACCAGTCGCTGGTGCCGACAAGAGGCGGGAGTATCCGCGCGAATGTCTGTGTCCTCCGCCAGACTGGTGCGGTGCGACCGCTGCGACTGCTCCTGGACGGCTTCGGCACGTACCGGACCGAGACCGATATCGACTTCACCGACGTCGGCTTCTTCGCGCTCGTCGGGCCGACCGGCTCGGGCAAGAGCACGGTCATCGACGCGCTCTGCTTCGCCCTCTACGGCACGGTCCCCCGCTGGGACAACGAAAAGGAAGTCCGCAACGCCCTCGCCCCCTCGGCTAATGCCTGCCGCGTCAGCCTGATCTTCGAGTTGTCCGGCGCGCGCTACGTCGCCGTCCGGTCGCTACAGCGCGACAAGAATGGCCGCGTCACCACCAAGGCCGCCCGACTCGAGCGCCTCGACGCGAGCATCCCGCCCGACGCGCCGCTTGCGGAGATCCTCGAGGCCAGCGCCGAGCAGCTCGCCGAGGGCCCCGACAACGTCAAGACCCGCGTGCAGGACCTCCTCGGCCTCAGCTACGAGCACTTCACCCAGTCCGTGCTGCTACCGCAGGGCGGGTTCTCCGAATTCCTGCGCGCCACCCCGGCCAACCGCCAGCGTCTGCTCGTCGAGCTGCTCGCCTTCGGCGTCTACAAGGACATCGGCCAGCGCGCCCGCGAGCGTGCATCCGACGCGGAGAACCGCCAGCAGCTCGCCCAGCAGACCCGTGACCAGCTCGCCGACGCCACCGAAGAGGCCGAGTCGGCAGCGGCCGCCCGCCTCGCCGATCTCACCGCGCTCGCTGCGCAGGTCGACCAGCGGCTCGCGACGCTGACCGAGTTGCATAAGCAATCCGCGGACGCCACCGAGCACGTCACCACAGCAGGGAACGAGGCCGCCCGCCTCGCCGCCGTCCGCACCCCGGCAGAGGTCGAGGGTCTGGCCCAGCAGATCGCCGCGGCCGACACCCTGGTCGCCGCCGCTCGCCAGCGTCGCGACGACGCAGCGCAGGCCGCCGCGCAGGCCGAGCAAGCGCGCGCCGCGCTCCCCGACAAGGCCGAGACGCAGCGCCAGCTCGAGCGGTACGCGCTGCGGCGCGAGCTAGTCGCCGAGTCCGAGTTTCAAGCGACTGCGCTGGTGACCTGCCGGGAGAAGGAAGACAAGCTGGCCGCCGAGCTGCAGGCGGCCGACCTCGCGGTCTCGGTCGCGCAGGACTCGCTCGAGGCAGCCCAGCGCGCGCACGCCGCGGCGGGCCTGGCCGAGACACTGCACGTCGGCGACGACTGCCCCGTGTGCCGCCAGCAAGTCCAGGTACTGCCGGCCCACGACGCGCCAGCCGATCTCAGCGCAGCCAGGACGATGCTCGACACCGCCACGAAGGCGCAGCGCCAGGCCCGGACCGCGCACCAGGATGCCGCGAAGGCCGCCGCCGCCGCGAGCTCCGCTCTCGCGGCGACCCAGGCTCGGCTCGACAAGGCCGCGCTGGTCATGGCCGATTCGCCCAGCGAGGACAGCCTGACGCGCCTCCTCGACGCTATTGCCGCCGCCGACGACACTCTCGGCAAGGCCCGCACGCAGGCGGCGGGCCGCCAGACCGAGCTCACCGCCGCGGAGCGGTCCCGCGACGCGCTCGCGACCGCGGAGCAGCGCGCCTGGGCGCAGCTCAGCTCCACCAGGGACACGCTGGTCCCGCTCGGCGCGCCGGCCATCGCGACCGGCGCCGGCCATGATCTCGCCGCCGCGTGGACGACGCTGAGCGGCTGGGCAGCGGGTGAAGCCGAAGGTCGCGCGGCCAAGCTGCCGCAACTCGAGGTCGCGGCCGCGTCGGTGAAGCGGCAGTTCGACGACGCCGCCGCCGCGCTCGCGCAGCTGCTCGTCGATCACCACATCCCCGCCGATCCGCTGACCAGGGCGCCCGCGGCCGTTGCCGAGCAGCGCGCCCGGACCGAGGCCGAGCTGCACCGGATCCGTGCGGACCGCACGAAGGCCGCCCGGCTCGACGTCCAGATCGCGGCGCACAAGCAGGACGCCCAGGTCGCGGCCATGCTCGGCAACCTGCTGCGCGCTACGTCGTTCGAGCGCTGGCTGTGCAGCGAGGCGCTGGACTCGCTCGTGCGCGAGGCGTCGGCAACGCTGATGGAGCTGTCCGGCGGTCAGTACGAGCTCGACCGGGATGAGCGCAACGACCTCGTCGTCATCGACTACGAGGACGCTGGCGCACGGCGGCCGGTCCACACGCTGTCGGGCGGCGAAACGTTCCAGGCCTCGCTGGCGCTCGCGCTCGCGCTGTCCCGGCAGGTCATCGGGTTGTCCGCGGGCATGCGGGAGCTGAATTCGATGTTCTTGGACGAGGGGTTCGGCACACTCGACAGCGACACGCTGGAGACGGTTGCGAGCACACTGGAGCGGCTCGCGGCAGACTCAGACCGGATGGTGGGTGTCATCACACACGTGGCCGAGCTGGCCGAGCGCGCGCCGGTCCGGTTCGTCGTTAACAGGACCGGGACCACGTCGACGATCGTCAAGGAGCGCGCGTGACCGCGGTCGCTAGTGCCGGTCTCAGCACGAGCAAGGCCACGTCGTTCTCTGTCGACCCGTGGGATCCGAGCTACGGCATGGCCATGGGCGAGGAGCTCACCGGCGATCCGCTGCACGAGTCAAGCGCCGAGCTGGTCCTGGATCTGGAGCTGCCGACAGACCGCTGGCGGGCGATGGCGGCGGATTCGAGCGGCCCCGTTCCCGGAACTGTGCTTTTTCTCGACGGTGTGCGCCGGATCGATGCGCGCGTGTGGGTACACGGCGCCGAGCCGCAGCCGTCGCCGGGCATCGCCGCGTCGTACGCGGCGGGCCTGGTCTGCCTCAACGGCTCCGCGCGGATCAGCGACGTCGCCGTCGAGCGCGGGCTGTTCACCGCCGCCGCCGGTGCGACCGGGATCGAGAGCAGGCACGGGAACTACCGGGCGTGGAAAGCCGCAGGACCCGCCCCGGACCAGCTGTCGCTCGCGCTCCAGCAGCGCCTGAGCGACGCGGAGGTGCAGCTGGCGCTGCTGTTCCGCAAGGAGCAACCCGACGCCGACGATCTGCTCTTCGTGGACGGACCGCTGCGCGGGCGGACGCACCTGGACCGGACGATCGGCTACATCAAGACTCACCACACGACGTACCTGCCGCCCGAGCAGGCCGCCGTCGTCGGAACGCTCGGGCCCGGACACCGAACGCCCGCCTTCACCATGGGCACGTCCTGGCGGCGCAACTCCTGGTACCTGCGCCTGCCTGGCTCCTCGGGCGCGCCCTGGTCGGGCGTGGTCCGGCTAGAGTGCTCGGCCGACCTGCCGGTCCCCGAGGTCGTCCGGCTGGCGAACCTCAGCACTGTGCTGCTGCCGCCGCTGGCCAGTTCGCCGCACAAGGACCCGCGGGCGCCGCAGAACCTCGTCCCGATCGGCGGGCTGGAGCGTGAGCTAAGGCGCCGCCTCGGCGACCAGCAGCTGCTCTACCGCTCCCTGCGCATGGCCGCCGCGTCTGCTTAGGATCTCGCGGCGGATAAACGGCCGCGGCCGGGTAGTTACGCCGGCTGCACGCTGTGTTTGTGGCGACGCTGTGTATACCGCGATGCTGTGTTTACCGCGATGCTGTGTTTACCGCGATGCTGTGTCTACCGCGATGTTGGGAGATGACGTCATGGCGAGCGAGTCACTGGCGTACCGCGGACGCGTGATCGGTGTCCTTCTGATGCTGCTCGGCGCCTGGGGTGCCCTGGTCCCCTTCGTCGGCCCGTACTTCGGCTACGCCTACACCCCGGACAAGGCGTGGGTCTACACGTCGGGCCGACTGTGGTTGTCCATCCTGCCCGGCGCCGCCGTCTTCCTGGGCGGCCTGCTGGTCCTCGCCTCCGACAAGGCCGCGGCGCCCGGCGCTTTCCTGGCGGCTCTCGGCGGCGCCTGGTTCGTGGTCGGGCCGCCGGTGAGTGCGTTCGCGCTGACTGGGAGCGGCGTGACTCCGGGATCGCCGGTGGCGACTCACAGCGCGATCTTCGGCGCCCCCACGATGCGCTTCCTAGAGCAGCTCGGGTTCTTCTACGGCCTCGGTGTAGTGATCCTGTTCTTCGCCGCGGTGAGCCTCGGGGAGGTCGTCGTGGCGCGCATGGCCGCCCGGCGCTACAGCGCGCGGATCGAGCAAATGGCGGCGGACTACGACCAGACCGCGCCATACGGCCCGGCGTACTGAGCTCGCCGCGCCCAGGCCCGCGCACGAAACGGCCGCGCACGAAACGGCCGCGCACGAAAACCCGCCGGGACGTTGTAGGCGTTCCGCGGGCTCTTAGCGACGTTGTAGGCGTTTAGCGGGGACAGACCGGGGCCAATCGGACACATTTGCCCGACTATTGCCTACAACGTGGCGGCGGCGAGGCGGCTGGCGCCCTAATTGTGCCGCTTTTGCAGCCAGTCCACCGCGTACTGAGCGACGTCGCGCCAGCCGCTGTCGATCGTCAGCGAGTGGCCGCGATCGGGGAACTCGACGTAGTCCGTGATGGCCGGGGACTTGTGATAGAGCTTCCGCGTGCTCGTGGTGATGGCCCTCGGGACCGTGTGGTCCTGGCCGCCGGCCGTAAGCAGGAGCGGGCCGCGCGTCTTGTTATGGACGTTGACCTTCGCCGGGGATTTGGGGGTGAAGTTCGCCAGGGCGGCCTCAAACAGCGGCTTGCCCGGCGACGGCATGTTCCAGCGTTCATAGAGCTCGGCCGACTCGCGCTCGGATATGGCGTTGCCGAAGCCGTAGCGGAACTGCTCCGGCGTCAGCGACACCGCCAGGTTGCGATTCGAAGGCGAGCGCAGCGCGATCGAGGCGACGCGCAGGGCCGAGATGGGCAGGTTGAGCACGCCCTTGATCGGCGCGGCGTCGATTGCGACGGCGGCGGTCGCCAGGTCCTGGCCAAGCAGCCGCTGCGCGATCAGGCCGCCGAAGGAGTGACCGATGACGACCGGGCGCGTGTCGAGCGCGCGGACGATCTGGGCGTAGTGCTCGACCACGTCGTCGATGCCGTAGCCGGCGACCTTGGCCGGGTCGCGGCGGGTTTCCTCGACTGTCGCTGAGTCACCCGGCCAACCGGGCGCGACGGGCTCGTAACCTGCCTCCCGGAAGAACTCCTCCCACGGCCCCCACGACGTGCCATGCAGCCAGAGACCATGGACGAACACAACTGGCGTACCGCTGTGCGGCATTTGTGTCTCCTCTGTGATTTCACGAGGGATGTGTGGGCTCAGCCCAACTATGGGGTGTACCCGGGCACGAAGCAGCGGTAACGAGCGCGACGCGCGGCCCTTCCGTCGATGTGTCGCGGCAGGGGCCCCGAACGACTGTACGTGACAGTACAACGACGTACACTTGGTGGCATGGTTACTCTCACCGTCTCTCAGGCGCGTGCATCGCTGCCGGCGCTCCTCACGCGCGTCGAGGATGGCGAAGAAGTCACCATCACTAGGCATGGCCGACCCGTCGCCGTGCTGGTGCGGCCCGACGTTATGCGGACCAGAGCCACCGTGATCATCGAGGATGCGGGACACATACGCGAGTTGCTCGCTGCCGCGGCCGCGTCGGACCTTCCCGGCGAGCGCGGCCTCACACCCGAGCGGGCAGAGGAGTTGATCAGCGAGATCCGCGCTGGGCGCGACGCTCGCTGATGGACGCTTTCGACGCGGACGTCATCATCTACGCGGCGGTCATGGATCATCCGCTCGGCCGCCGTGTCGTCGGCCTATTCCAGCGGCCGCGCGAGAGATTCGCCGGCGTCGGGTCAGTGTTGCTGATCCCGGAGGTGCTCAGTAAGCCGCTGCGCGACGGCGACACCAGCGAGGTGCGCATGCTGGCCGGCCTGCTCGCCCGTCTCGACCTGCGCCCCGTGGACCGCGCCACCGCCGACCTTGCCACCGCGCTCGCGGTCAAGTACTGCCTGAAGGCCGCAGACGCTACGCACCTTGCCACGGCCGTCGCGGTCGGCGCCGATCGGTTCCTCACGAACAACAAGCGCGACTTCCCGCCGACCATCAGCGAAATCCGGGTCACCTACCCGGCAGACATGCAAGACCCGACCTAAGCGGCTGACCGTGACGGGGCACTCGATGAGCTTGTCGCCCGGCGTGCAAGCATCGAAGTTGCACTGTGATTTAACTAGCTGGGGGGACTTATGCGAGTAATGGCCAGAATATCCATGCCAACAGCTCCGGGGAATCGGGCTATCACCGACGGCACCGTCGGCAAGCTCATGCAGGGTGCCGCTGACCGCTGGCATCCCGAGTCGATGTACTTCACGACGTTCGACGGCAAGCGCACTGCGTACATGGTCTTTGATCTGCCGGACGCGTCCGACATTCCGCCGTTCGCAGAGCCGTTCTTCGAGGGCCTGGAGGCGGACGTGGAGATAGCACCCGTGATGAACGCCCAGGACCTGCAGAAGGGCCTGTCGCAGCTCAGCTGACGAGCCTGCTGGTGCGCGATCAGCTAGCTCGCTGGCTGCACATCCTCGGCTGCTAGGTCCGCCGCGGCGGCCCTAAGTTGCATCCGCGTGGCCAGGCGAGCTGCTGTCGGCGCCAGTGTCTGCCCCTTCACGAACCAGGAGATGCCGAAGGCGAAGACCGCCAGCGCCTCGAAGATGAAGAGCACTGGCACGTCGTTCTTGAATGACTGCGGCAGGAAGTTCCCGAGGATGGCGAGCACGACGCACAGCAGGATGCCGATCCCGCAAGTCCGGAAGATCGCGCTGTCCCGCTTGTTGGGCGGCGTGCGCGGGTCGTCCTGACCGCGTTGCGGCAAGCCGAGCGCGGACCTGAGCCAGCCCCCGATTCCGCGAGGTCGCAGCTCCTCAGACGGCGGCAGCTTGGCGAACCGCAGCGCCATCACGCCGAGCGCGATGAACGCGATCGCCGCGAACACCAGGTGAATAGTGCCCACGACGTTCTGCTCCGTCGACAACGTCCGCACGGCGGGCGCGACGCAGGTGCGTGCATGCGCCCCGCAGACGGTCGGCTTGGTAGCGCAGAACGCCACGCCGATCGCGCCAAAGCCCGCAACGTTGGTGATCCACCGATCCCAGTCGTCGTAACCCGCGTAAGCGATGAGAAAGACACCGAGCGCACAGAGCGAGCCGACGAAGACGTTGCGCATGCTGGTGTAGTAGTAGGAGCTCATCGAGTCCGGCAGGGTGGTCGTGAAGAACAGAGCGTTCCCCGCGATGAGCACGACGGGCAGCAGCGTGCCGATCCACCCGACGGTCTTGCGCAGGTAGAGATAGTTGATGACCAGCTGATTCTGGTCGCGTTTCCGTTCGGCCATGCCTGTCAGCCCACTTCGGTCAGCGGCGGATACGTGCTGCGAACAAGTCGCGGAGGCTGACCACGCCGGACACCCGCTTGCCTTCCATGACAGGCAGGTGGCGGAACCCGTGGAGCAGCATGATCTGGGCCGCTTCCTCAGCGGCGGCATCCGGGCCAGCCGACTGCGGATCCGGCGTCATCCAGTCGGCGACCGGCGACGCGCGCAGGTCCTGGCCGGATGCGGCGGCCCGGAGTACATCTCGCTCGGTGAGGATCCCGGCGAGGAAAGAGCCTTGCATGATGACGGCCGAGCCGACGCCGGCGGCGACCATCGCGGTGGCCGCGTCCGCCACCGACGTCTGCGGATCGGCCTCAACGACGGGGGTGCTCATGAGCTCGCGGAGCGTGGCCATCGCTAGCCGCTCTCGCCGGTCTCGTCCGCCTCGCTGTCACGCTGCGCCGAGGACGGCCCGGCGAGCTCCGCAGACAGCATCGACCACAACGAACCGGCCCACGCCGATACGTGCGGCCACTTCTTCCAGAAGACCTGTAACGTCGTCTCGTCGAACTCCGCCAGCGCGCGCTGCGCGCTCAGCGTCCTCGAGACGTCGTCCAGGTCGTGGATCAGCTCCAGGAACCTATCAGCAACGTCCTCCACCGGCCCACCTCCAGGCCACGCCGACTGCCAGGGAGCCGACAGCGACTGAGTTTGACAGCGACTGAGTTTTGACAGCGACTGAGTTGACACTGACGTTAACGGAGAGCGTCGCCGCGGTCACGCGAAACTTTCATGAGTGCTCACGGCGGTGGCAGATATCGTCAGCCGGGACGACAAACTCCGGCCGGGACACGGGAGGTCGACGGTGGCAGAGGATGCGCTCGACGTCAAGGCGATGCTGGCGGGCCGGCCCGAGTTGCTGCACGACGCGCTCGACCGGTCGCTCGCCTACCTGGGCGGTGTCGCGGACCGGCTGGTAGCGCCGGACCAGGCGGCTGTCGACGCGCTGAGCGAGCTCGACTTCCCGCTACCCGGGCCAGGTCTCGCGGCGATGGACGTGCTCCGGCTCGTTGACGTCGTCGGATCGCCCGCTACCGTCGCGAGCAACGGCCCGCGGTACTTCGGGTTCGTGATCGGCGGCGCGCTGCCGGTCGCGCAGGCCGCGGCGTGGCTGAGCACCGCCTGGGATCAGAACGCGGCCCTGTCGGTGATGTCGCCGGTGGCCGCGCGCATGAACTCGGTGGCGCTGCGCTGGATCACCGAGCTGCTCGGGCTGCCGGCGGGCATCACGGGCGGGTTCGTGACCGGCGCCACGATGGCGAACGCGACCTGCCTCGCCGCTGCGCGCGACGCCGTCCTGACCCGGCACGGCTGGGACGCGGCCAGCCAGGGCCTCGTCGGCGCGCCGCCGGTGACGGTCGTGGTGGGGGATGAGGTCCACACGACGGTGCGCAAGGCGCTCGGCATCGTCGGTCTCGGCCGGGATCGCGCCGTCGTGCTGCCAGTCGACAGTCAGGGTCGGATCGACCCAGCCGACCTGCCTGCGCTCGCCGGGCCATCGATCGTCTGCCTTCAGGCCGGGAACGTGAACACGGGCGCGAGCGACCCGTTCGAGCCGCTGCTGGCCTGGGCGCGACGGAGCGAGGCGTGGGTGCACGTTGATGGCGCCTTCGGGCTGTGGGCGGCCGCATCGCCATCGGTGGCCGGGCAGGTCACGGGCTTCGACGCGGCGGACTCGTGGGCGACCGATTGCCACAAGTGGCTCAACACCACCTACGACTGCGGAGTCGCACTGGTGCGGGATCCGGATACGCTACGCGCCGCGATGGGAACGTCCGCGTCGTACCTGCCGGGCAGCCCGGGCGAGGCCATGAACCTGCTGCCGCAGTCATCCCAGCGGGCGCGCGGCGTCGAAGTGTGGGCCGCGCTGGCCTCGCTCGGCCGCGACGGCCTGGCCGAGCTGGTCGCCACGACCTGCCGCCTCGCGCGCAGGTTCGCCGCGGGGATGGCCGCGGCTGGGTACGACGTGCTGAACGACGTCGTGCTCAATCAGGTGCTCGTCTCCTTCGGGCCGACCGAGTGGACCGACGCGGTGATCGCCGCGGTACAGGAAGAGGGCACCTGCTGGTGCGGGCCAACGACGTGGCAGGGCGTTCGCGCGATGCGATTCAGCGTCAGCGGCTGGAGCACAACGGACGACGACATCGACAAGAGCATCGCCGCCGTGCTGTCCTGCGCCGGAGCGTGACGCGGCGCCTGGCGTGTGTCAGTCGTGGCTGGTGATCTGGCCCAGGCCGTCGATGATCCGGTCGAGCATGACGTCTGTGTCGGGCCACGGGAAACCGCTCATATTCGCGTGCAACGTCGCGTAGCCGTGCAGCGCGACCCAGATGGCCACGCTGTCCACGTGGGCGTCGGTGCTCGCGGAGATTCCGGCATCCACGCAGTCCTGGAGGCACTTCACCAGCGCGCGGAAGCTCTCGGTCCGGATCGCGGGCACCGGACAATCCAGCACGGCCCGCCCATCCGGGGCGGCCAGGCCCATCCGGGACGGCTGGCCCATCCGGGGCGTCGGGTAGCATCTCCCGCTCGAAGAGGAGCTTGTACCTATTCGGGCGCTCCGCGGCGAACCTCAGGTAGGCGACGCACCCGGCTCGTAGCCGCGCGAGCGGGCCCGAGCCCGCTTCGACAGCCGAATTGATCGCGGCGTTGAAGTCGGCGAACGCGGAGTCGACGATCGCCTCGACGATCGCCTCCCGGTCGGCGAAGTGCGTGTAAATGGACGGCGCCGAGATGCCCACCTGGCGCGCCACTGCCCGCAGGGTGACGGCTTCCTCGCTGCCAGACCGCTCTAGCAGCTCAGTCGCGCCGGCCAGGATGTCGGCCCGCAGCCTGCCGCCCTCGCCACGCCGGTTGCGCTCCCGCAGAACTTCTCTCATGTCACTGACTTTACAACCGTTAGCTCATGATGTAAAACTTACATCTGTAAGCCAACGAGCGTTATCTCAGAGCTGACCGAAGGGCGCGGACGATGGAAACGATCAAGACGGGGGCGGGAAGCCTCGAGGCGGCCGCCCCGCGCGGGCAGGCCGCGCTGGACAGCGCCGAGCACGCCGGTCATCCGCGGCGCCGGGCCGTCCTGGCCGTGATGTGCCTGTCGCTGCTCATCGTCGTCATCGACAACACGATCCTGAACACGGCGCTGCCGACGCTGGCTCGCGTCCTCAAGGCGTCGACGACCGACCTGCAGTGGATCACCGACGCCTACACCCTGGCGTTCGCCGCCTTGCTGATCATGGCGGGCGCTCTCGGCGACCGATTCGGGCGGCGCCGGGCGCTGATCGCGGGTCTCGCCGTCTTCGCCGCCGGGTCCGCGTGGGCCGCGGTTTCCGGCGATTCCTCGACGCTGATCGCGGCCCGCGCCGTGATGGGCATCGGCGCCGCGTTCGTCATGCCTGCCACCTTGTCGATCATCACGGCCGTGTTCCCCGCTCGGGAGCGGGCCGGCGCGATCGGGGCCTGGTCGGCGATCGCCGGCGTGGGCATCGTCGTCGGCCCGACGCTCGGCGGCCTGCTGCTCGCCCACTTCTACTGGGGCTCGGTGTTCTGGGTCAACGTGCCCCTCGCTGCTGTCGCCCTCGTCGCCGTCAGCACCATGGTGCCGCACCTGCCCGCCCGCCGCAGCTCCGGCACCAGGCTGGACGCTCTCGGCGCCGTGCTGTCCGCCGCCGCGATGCTCGCGGTCATCGACGCCGTGATCGAGGGCCCGAACCGCGGCTGGACGTCCCTCACGACGCTCGGCGAGCTCGGGATCGGCGCCGTCCTGATCGCGGCCTTCATCTACCGCGAACTGCACATCGCCAGCCCGCTCATCGACGTGCGCGTCTTCCGCCACCGCGCGTTCTCGGCCGCTAGCTCCGCCATCGGGCTGACGTTCCTCGCGCTGTTCGGCTCGCTGTTCGCCCTCACCCAGTACCTCCAGCTGGTGCACGGCTACTCGCCACTGTCGGCCGGAGTTCGCGCGCTGCCGTTCGCGGCCGCCGTCATGGTCACGGCCCCGGTCAGCAGCATGCTGGTCGCCAGGTTCGGCATCCGCCTGGTCGTGCCGACCGGGCTGGCCGCGATGGGCGGCGGCCTGCTCATGCTCACTCAGGTGACGCCGACCACGAGTTACACGTTCCTGGCGATCGGGGTTGCGATCATGGGCGCCGGCATGGGCCTGGTCATGGCGCCGGCCGGTGAGTCGATCATGTCGGTCCTGCCTGCCGACCAGTACGGCGCGGGCAGCGCCGTCAATGACACCGTGCAGGAGCTCGGCGCCAGCCTCGGCATCGCCGTCATCGGGAGCATCGTCGCGTCGTCGTTCCGGCACAGCCTCGACGCGGGCGGGCTGCCTGCCGCGCTCATCGCGCCGGCCCGGTCGTCGATCGCGGCGGCGGACGCGACAGCAGCGCACGCCGGGCCGCTGGCCGCGCGCGTGCTCGACCTCGCGCATCAGAGCTTCACCTCGGCGATGACGACCGGCTTCACCGTCGCGGGCCTGCTCGCTGTCGGCGGCGCGGTGATCGTGGCAATCGCGCTACCGCGCCGCCGGACTGGAGCCGACAGCGTTGGCGAGCACGCCGCTAGCGGACCCGAAGCCGCGCGCGTGCTGACCAAGGTGAGCTCGAGCTAGCCCGTTCCCGGCATTATCGAGGGCCTCCGGCTGACCGACCCGGAGGCTTTCGCCTGCCTCGGGCCGGGCCGAGCCGGGCCTGGCCAGCCAGCTATCAGCGTGCGCCCTGCTCGAGGATCAGCGCTGCGCCGCGGACCACACACCGGAGCGGATCGTCCACGACGACAACCGCGATATCGGCAGCTGTCTCGATCCGGTACGCAAGCCCGGGCAGCAAGGCGCCGCCGCCGGACAGGCGGATCTTGCCGCGCACCACTTCTTCTGCCAGGTTCGGCGGGATGTCGGACAGCAGTTCCTTCACCGCACTCGTGATCGCGACGACCGTGGGCTCGATCGCCGCGGCGACGAGCCTGGCTGAGACGCGCACGACCCGCGGCTCGCGGCTCGCCACGTCGACGCCCACGATCTCGGCCTCGGCGAGCACGTCGTCCGCCAGCCCGAGGGTCATCTTCAGGTTGCGGGCGGCGTTCCGGCCGATCAGCAGACTGTGCTGGGTCTTCACCGCGCGGGTGATGGCGTCATCCATCGCGTTGCCGCCGAGCCGCAGCGACCGCGTCCGGACCACGTGACCGCCGGCCAGCACCGCCGCCTCGGTCGTGCCACCGCCGACATCGACGACGAAGGCACCTGATCCGGCGCTCAGGTCGAACCCGGCGCCGGCTGCGGCTGCCACCGGCTCGTCGATCAGGTGCACAGTGCACCGGGGCCGCAGCGCCTCGGCAGCAGCCGTCACCGAGCGCCGCTCCAGCCAGGTCACCTCACCGGGCAGGCAGATCGCCGCCGTGGTGCGGCCGAGGCGACGACGCACTCGCGCCTGCCGGAGGAAGAACTGAAGCATCGCTACGGTGGCGTCCAGGTCCGCGATCACCCCGTCGCGCAATGGATGGATGACGTCGACACCTTGCGGTTCCTTGCCCGTCAGCGCGTCAGCCGACTCGCCGACGGCGACAACCGCACCGCCGTCGCGGCTGACCGCGATCGCCGATGGCTCATCGATCACGATGCCGCGGCCGACGACATGGACAAGGGTGTTGACCGTGCCGAGGTCGATGGCAACGCCCGACCGAAACCTCATCGCTCGCCCTTAGCCTGGTATGCCATAACGCCCACCAGTATCCTCGGCTAGCCGATGAGCGGCAGCCTGTTGTCCGCGCTCTCGGCCCGGCCGGAGGCGGCCAGGATCCAGTCCAGGTCATCGGCGAGCTCCGGCGGGCGTGCGCCCACGGTGCGCCGGGCGAGCAGGTCATCCAGGATCGCCGCGGTGACGGCAACACCCGCCGCGGTCGCGACGTACTCGATGCCGAGCGCCTGGGACAGGTCGATGCCGTGCACCACTGCTTCGACGATGCGGCTTGCGACGAACTCATCAACGCGCATCGGCGCGAAGTAGCCCGGCCCGACCAGGTCGCGGCGCACCGCGCGAGCTTCCTGAACAGCCTTGCCAAAGGTCTCCGCGAGCACGCCTGGCATGTCGGCGGCCACCTTGCCGTCCACCATCGCGTAGGCGTAGGAATACACGACCGGTCCGGTCTCTGAGCGGGGGTTGATGAAGAAGCTCGTCCGGTCCCGGGCTGGCCGCTCATCGGACGGCGCGGCGATCAGCATCCGGGTCAACCCGATTGAGATGTCGAAATGACCGGCCAGCTCGAAAACTGTCCAGTGCGGAAGGTCAGGATCGACAGGAACGAGCAGCGTCGAGCGCTCCCAGTCCTCGGGCGCGACGCCGCGGAAGACCGCAAGAACGGCGGACAACTCGGCGTCCAGCGTGTCAATCAGCGACTCGTAGGACGCCATGGTGCCCTCCAGCCTTCCCGCCAGCCTTCCCGCCAGGTGGTGTCGTCAGCGTAATCCGATCGCACGGTGCGGACACCCCGGCCGGTGGCGTCAGCTCCGCCAGATGTCCGTGATCGGGCTCGCGCTCGCGGCATTGCCGTCGCGCGGCAGCCCGTAGGCGGCCTCGAGCGTGGCCAGGACGCGGTAGTGGTCGATCCGCTCGGCGTATTTGCCCGGCCGCACCTGCTGACCAGCGAAGATCGTGGGGATCTGATTGGACTGGCTGCCGTCGTCCTCGTCCCACGTGATGATCAGCAGGCTGTCGTGCGTCATCGCCCAGCTAGCGTAGTCGCTCAGGTGCGCCCGCAGCCACGCATCCCCCGTCGCCACGCTGCAATCGTGCATGTCATCGCACAAGTTCGGGATGACGAACGACACCGTCGGCAGCCGGGCGAAGTCGGTCGGGAAGCTCGAGAACGGCATGCTCACCGAGCCCGGAACAGTGCGGAAGTCGGCCCACGGGACGTGCTTGCGCGCGTATTCGCCAGCCGAGCAGACCGGCGAGCCCACCGACGGCAGGTCCTCCGAGTATCCGGCGAACGTCTTGCCCGCAGCCATCAGGTCCGCGGCCAGGTTCGGCGCCGTGAACTCGACCGGGCAGCTGTCGGCTGTCACGCCATGCGTGCTGCCGGAAAACAGCGCGAGGTAATTCGGCTCGCTCGGATGAGTGATCGCATACGAGTGCGTGAACACGGCACCCTGGCGGGCTAGCCGGTTCAGGAACGGGGCGGCCGAGCTGCCGATCACCTCTGAGTACGCGTGGTTCTCCATCATCACCACGACCGTGTGCGCGGGCGGCGGCACCCGGCCGGCCGACTGGCTCGCCGCGGATGCGGCCGAGGTGGTGGAGGTGGCGGGGGTGGCCGGCGCCTGGCCGCCGCCTGAGGCGGACGAGGCGCAGCCACCCGCCGCCAGGAACATGACGACAGCGATAGCGAGCGCCGCAGGCCTGCCCGTCCCCTTCATGCCGACCAGTCTGCCCGCTTACCCTCACGTGCCGGGCAGGCCCCAGGCGGAGACGCCGTAGCTGGTCGCGGTGAAGATCCGGTCCTCGGCAAAGGCTGACTGCGCGAACGTACTGCCGGACGCCAGCCGTTCTATGATCGCGCCGGTGGCGGCGTTGATGAGGTAAACGCCGTCCTGGGCTGTCGTATCGGTCCCGACGGCGATCACGCCGCCACCATCCATCGCCGGACTGCCCATCGCGCCGCTGGGTAGCGAAGTCTGCCAGATCAGTGCGCCAGTGGACGGCGATCGTTCCTGCACCGAGCCCGGAGTCTGCGTGCCAGGAATCTCATTCCCGGCGAAGTAGAGGTCCTGGCCGTTATAGACAGGCGCCGCCAGGCATTCGCCTACGCTCCCCAGCCGGCCACCTGGCCGATTTGCTGCCTCCAGGCCAGCGTCATGTTCCGCTGCCGTAGCGCGTAGAACCAGCCGTTCTTGTCGCAGGCGCCCACCAACGTGCCGAACACCACCGGGGATGCGCCGAAGTCGCCGTCCCCCACGATCTCGGCCGACGGTACCTGGTACCTGCCGACCAGGGCGAGGGTGTTCGGGTTCAGCTTCAGAATCGACTCGGAGTCGCCGACCAGCGGCCGATGGCGCGGGCCGTTGCCGGTCGTCACGAAGACGTATCCGCTCGGGGCCACGGCGATGGACGACCAGACCGTGCCGCCGAGGATGCCGGGAGGAGTGGTGTAGAACCCAGCGACCTTGGCTCCCGAGGCTTGGTTGAAGGCCAGCACCTCGCCTCGGACGAGCGGCTTATCGCAGCTTGATGCAACGCCTATGTAGATCTTGCCTTTTGCCACCGTCGGTGAGGACCAGTTGTAGTAATCGTTGACCTTCGTGGACGGGATCCCGATCACTGCCCGCCACTCCCGCGTCAGCGTCAGCGCCCGGAGCGCGTACAGGTAGCCGTCGGCGCCGGCGACATAGACCGTGAGGACGTGAGTGCTCGGATTCGGTGCGATGGTGGCCGTCGATGTCACGCCCTGAGGCCAGCACGTGGTCTTCGGCTGGTAGCCGATGAACACCTTGGCGAGGACCTTGCCGGTCTGCTCACTGAGCCGGTAGAACCACCCGTTGTTCCCGCCGACATAGACCGAACCGCGATTCACGATAGGGCTCGCCTGGTACGGCGCACCGATGTGGTGGGCCCACTCATGGACCAGTGTCGTGGCATTGGCGGGCGTAATGGCGGTCTGCAGCGGCGCATAAGAACTGTGCAGCGGGCCGTCGAGGTAGGCGGGCCAGGAAGTATCCGGCACAGCCGCCACGTTCGCGGTCGCGGAGGCGCCCGTGCGGGCTGCCGCAGCTGTCCGGGCCGTCGCGCCTGCCGCGCTCGCCGTACTTGCCGACGCGACCGCTCCGCCACTCACCGCCATGACAACGACGCACCCAGTGCCAGCCGCGAGCGCGACTGCCCGGACGAGCGGCCGGTTCCGGCCCAGCAGCGTCGTCCGGCATATAGCTGCCCGCATGGCTCCACCCCTTGTGAGCTCCGGGCGCTATGCGCCCGCAGCCACTTATAGTGGCAGGAGTCCTGCAGACTTGATGATGATTTAAGAAAGACACGCTGTGCTGGTGTGGTGCCGTTTCAACCGGTGATGCGGGAACCGGGTGTAACTGTCATTGCCGACCTGAATCCAGCATCTTATGTGAGTCCCAGGTAGCACGCCTGGCAGCCACTAATGGCGGCCGGAGTATCAGCTGGGCAGCCCTTCGAACTTATCCGGATCGGGTCCCGTCCGCTGGTTGCGGTTGAGGGCGCTGATCGCCTCGACGTCTTCGCCCGCGAGCTCGAAATCGAAGATGTCGATGTTCTCCCTGATCCGGGCCGGCGAGACCGACTTCGGAAAGACAATGTCGCCGCGCTCGATGTGCCAGCGCAAGATCACCTGAGATGGCGTCTTGCCATACCGCCGGGCGATGTCGTCGATGGTGGGATCGTCGAGGGCTCTACTGCGGGCCAGCGGGGACCAGGCCTCGATGGCGATCTGGTGCTCCGCGCAGAACCCGCGCACGTCGTCTTGCGTCAGGTAGGGGTTGACCTCGATCTGGTCCACGGCCGGCGTGATCTCGCACTCCTGATGGATCCGCCGCAGGTGATGCGGCTGGAAGTTGGATACGCCGATGGACCGCGCGCGGCCGTCACGGTAGAACTCCTCCAGCGTCTGCCAGGTCGACACGTAGTCGCCGCCGTACTTGGTGGGCAGCGGCCAGTGAATCAGGAACAGGTCGACGTAATCGACGCCGAGCGCCGTGAGCGAGTTGTCGAAGGCGACGCGGGCGTCGTCGGGCCGGTGGTAGCCGTTGTTCAGCTTGGTCGTGATGAACACATCGGCTCTGTCCAGCCCGGACTTTCGGATGGCGGCGCCGACCTCGGCCTCGTTCCCGTACATCTCAGCCGTGTCAATGTGCCGGTACCCAGCCTCGAGCGCGCTGCTCACGGCGGCGGCCGTTTCGGCGGGCGGCACCAGGAAGACGCCGAAGCCGAACTGGGGTATCTGCTGGCCGTTGTTCAGCGTGATCTGCGGGATGACGGTCACGACGGGAGCTCCTTCGAGGCTGGCTGTGCTTCCGCGGATTGGTGTCTGGTAGCTCCTTGCCCCACGGCGCGCGTGCTACGCCTGACCGGCGGGCTTTGGCTGCGCTGGCGGGTCGGCACGCTGACTGGCTGTTTATCGCTCCAGCGCCGGGTCGTGGACCTGGGTCTGCTCGGTGACCTGGTGGCCTGGGGCCACGGGCGCCCGACGCAGTCTGCGGAACTGGCTGAGCGCCAGCAGGATGACCAGCACGAACAGGGCCAGACCAGTGAGAACGTAAGCGTTTCCGACGATCAGCTGGAATCCATGCCAGCGAAGCTCACTGTTGTTCCCGCTCGGCGGCGCCCAGATCACTCCCCAGAGCCACCCGGCTCCTTGCTGAGTCTCGGCCCACAGTGACGTCGGCCAGGCCCCGAAGATGGCGGTGACCAGGACCCCGAGGCCGATCAACAGCCATCGGGTCAGTCCGCTCGCCTGCAGCCCGTAGTACACGAGCACGGGCAAGGCCAGCACGATCCAGACCCAGTGGCTGTCCCAGCTGATCGGCGATACCAGCAGGCCGGTCAGCGCGGCGGCAGCGAACCCGAGCATCCGGTACCCGGCCCGGTCGAAGACGGTAGCGGCGCCCAGCCCGAGTACGCCGACGATGGCGGCTGTCGCCAGCCATTCGTGATGCCAGGCCGAGTTGTCGAAGCGGGCGAAGACCGCGAGCAGCGACTGGTTGCCGGCGTAGGCCGCATTGCCCGCGTAGCTGCCCTTCAGGAACAGCCCGTGTAGCCACCACTGCGAGGAGTCCTTGGGCAGGACGATGAACCCGATGATCACGGTGACCGCGAACGCGCCGGCTGCCACGGCCGCCTGCCGGAACCGGCGGGTAAGCAGCAGGTACGGGATGAAGATCAGCGGCACCAGCTTGATCCCGGCCGCGATCCCGACGCCGGCCCCCTTCCACCACCGCCGATCGGGCTGGCACACGTCCCACACGACCAGCACCATCAGCAGGAGCTCCACCTGGCCGAGCTCGATCGTCCGCAGCACAGGCTCGGTGACCAGCGCCGCCGCCGAGCCCAGCAGAGTCAGGCCGACTCGACGTGGACCGATCGGCAGCTCAAGCGCTCCGAACGCGATCCAGATTGTGGCTGGCACCGCCACGACGTTGGCCGCAGCGAACAGCGGCGACAGGGTATGCAAGGACAGGTGCGACGCCAGCGCGAATGGCAGCGCCGCGAATGGCGGGTAGATGAACTTGATGCCCGGGAATCCCGGCGGCCCTGGCCAGTCAAACAGCGGACTAGTCAGGTGCGGGTTGTAGAACGGCCTGACCTGGCGGGCGACAAGCCCGGCGTCGCGGTACACGTTCAGGTCGACCGGGAGCGTCAGCATCCCCGACTTCATGACGACCAGGTGCGCGTACCACGCGAGCGCCGCGACCAGGGCCACAAGCCCCGCGGCGACCAGGCAAATGTCGACTGAGCGGCTCGCCTGTGCGTGCCGAGCGTTGTCCGGGGCTACCTGCCCATTTCCAGCCACCGAGACACTCTACGTCCCGCCAGCGCGCCTTGCCCCGACATGGTGCTCCTCCGGCCCCAGACTTGCGCAAGTCCCGCCCGCTTCGCCGGCGCCGCCCCGGCGCCGCCTCGGTCGGCAGACCCGTTGATCTGCCTGGTTTGCACCGTCTCGAAGCTTTACCGCGAGCTTCGTGAAATAACGGTCTGATCACGATCGCCGCCGCTACCATCAGGCGGCATGCGATCCATGCGCCATTTCGGACGAGGGCTTACTGCGGTCGGCGCGGGGGTTGCTGCGGTCAGCGCGGGGCTAGTCCTGGCCGCCTGCGGTGCCGGTGCCCACCTGGCGGCCGACCCGCACGACGCGGGTACCACACGTCCGGCCAGCCAGCCCGGGGCGGACGCGCAGCCGGTCGTGCAGGCGAGCTCTACCGCGACGACCAAGCCAACGGCCGCGCCGAGCACCGCCGCGCCGTCGGGGCAGCCGTCCCGTTACGGCAACGCCGCCGGGACCGCCGCGGTGCCGCCTGCGGCTCAGGCCGTCGGCCACGCTGGGCCGAACCACCACGTCATCGGCACCGGTTCCCCGGCCAGCTGCACCTCGGCCGCAGTGGTCACGGCCGTCGCGGAGGGCGGCATCATCACCTTCAACTGCGGGCCTAGCCCGGTGACGATCACGATGACCGCCACGGCCAAAGTGGTCAACACTCATCGCCGGACCGTGATCGACGGCGGCGGCCTGGTCACCCTGAACGGCGGCGGCAACACCCGGATCCTGTACATGAACACCTGCGATCCCCAGCAGATCTTCACCACCTCTGACTGCTGGGAGCAGCAGTGGCCGCAGCTCATCGTGCAGAACCTGACCTTCAGCGATGCGTACTCGGCCGTCACGCAGACCAAGACCTCGGACTACGGCGGCGGCGCCATCTTCGCCGAGGGCGGCCAGCTCAAGGTCGTCAACACCGGGTTCATCGACGACAGCTGCGTGGGGTCCGGCCCTGACCTAGGCGGCGGGGCGGTCCGCGCGCTTGGCATGTGGCAGGGCAGCCCCGTCTACATCACCAGCGACACGTTCCGCGGCGGCCACTGCTCCAACGGCGCCGCGCTGAGCAGCATCGATGCCCAGTGGGATGTGTTCAACAGCTTCTTCGTCAACAACAGCGCCGTCGGCTGGGGCCAGAACCCGCAGCAGGCCGGCACCCCCGGCGGCGGCAGCGGCGGCGCGATCTACACCGACGGCGACAGCTACAGCGTGCTCATCGACGGCACCATCATGCGCAACAACAGCGCCCGCGAGGGCGGCGGCGCCGTCTTCTTCGTGGTCGACGGCGGCGCCGGGACACTGACCATCGAGAACTCCAGGCTGCATGACAATCCGAGCGGCCAGTTCCAGAACGCGCCGGGCATCTTCGACAGCGTCGACGGGCACGACGTAGGACCAGTCGAGATCCAGTCGACAGTCAACTGAGGGGTCGCGCGGCGGCCGGCCAGGTCGGGCCGCGATCAGGTCGCGCGGCCAGCCAGGTCGCGGCGGTCGGCCGGGTCGGCCAGTGGTCAGTCGCCGCGCAGTCAGATCCGGCCGTTGCCGAGCGCCTCGGCGATCGCCCGCGCAGCGTCGGTCGTCATCTTGATCTTCGGGCTCAGCGCGGTCGGCCAGGTGGACAGCTTGGCCACGACTGTCTGGCTCGGCACGTGCACGAAGACGTTCTGGCCGTTGATGCCGGAGGCGTGAAAGAACGGCACGGCCGGCTCGCGCACCCACCAGAAGTTCCGGTAGTGGGCACCGGCCGGGAAGCCAGGCGCGTCGCCAGCAGCGACGAACGCCTGCGGCCCGTCGGCAGCACCCGCGATGGTGTCGCGTACCCAGGCCCGCGGCACGACGGTCTGGCGGCGGCCCGGCTCCGCGCCACCAGCGGCGAAGAGCAGGCCGAACCTGCCGATGTCGCGCAAGGTGGCGCAGACCCCGCCGTCTGCCATCGCGTTGCCGTGCGCGTCGACTGTGATCTCCGCGTCGAACTCGGCGCCCATCGGCTGCCAGATCAGGCGCGCGATCAGATCGTGCAGCCGGGCTCCGCCGGCCTTCTCCAGCACCCAGCCGAGCACGTCGGTGAGGATCGACCGGTACCGGAACGGGCCGCCGTGCTCGCCGTCGTTATGCAGGGTCCGGTAGTAGGCCAGGGCATCGCCGGGCCGCGGGTCGGCGGCGTCGGGCCGCCACAGGTACACCCGCTCGTACGTCCGGACGTCGGACTCGAGGTTGGCGTAGGACTCGTCGAAGTGCGTGCCCGTCCGCATGTCCAGCAGGTGCTGAACCGTCGCGCCCTGGAACGAGGTACCGGTCAGCTCCGGCACTATCTTCTCGACCGGCGCGGAGACGTCCAGCAGGTCCCGTCCGGCCAGGACGCCGGCCACCGCACCGACAATCGACTTGGACACCGACATCAGCAGGTGCGGCGTGTCTGGCGTCATGCCGTTGAAGTACTGCTCGGAGATGATCTTGCCGCGGTGCAGGACCAGGAAGCCGTCGGTGTAGGTCTCGGCCAGCATCTCCGCGACCGTCAGCTCGCGACCGGCAGACCGGAACGTCAAGCCGGCGATGTCCCGTTCGGCGCGCGGCAGCCGGCCCGGGCTGCCCGCACCGCGGCTGATCCGCGCCGTTGGTATGAGCTCGCGGATGTGCTGGAACGCCCAGCGGTTGAACGGCGGATCCTGCCAGTTGCCGAGCGTGACCAGCGACCCGGCCGGGAACGGGGGCACGCCGGCCATCAGCTGGTGATCATTCCCCGGCGGACCTGAGGGCTGGGCCATTAGGTTAATTTAGTGGACTCTGTGACAGACGGCACGACCTCCCCTGGCGACCAGGTGCGTGCCGCCGGCGCCGCCGCGATCACGCCCGGGCGCCAGGTCATTCCGCTGCGCAGCCGCAAGGTCGACTGGATCCTGCTGGCGTTCTTCGCCGTGAACTTGTTCTTCATCACCTACTTTGTCGACATCGAGCAGCTGACGATCGCCAATCCGTTTCATTTCGCCTATCCGGCCTGGCCGCCGCACGCCATCGTCGACATGGTGCACTCCTACGGCCAGAAGTACGACCCGCTGCTGATGGCCAGGCCCGCGTTCTGGCGGATGACGATCTGGATCGACGTGCTCTGGAACGGCCCGTTCTACGTCGCCGCCATCTACGCCATCAGCCGGGGCCGCGAATGGATCCGGGTACCCGCGCTGATCTGGTCCGGCTCCATGAGCGCCGTGGTGCTAATCATCCTGGCCGAGGAATACAACGGCGTCCACGCCAGCCCGCACTTCCCGATCGTGCTGCTACTCAACATCCCGTGGCTCGCGCTGCCGCTCGGCACCATCATCCGGATGGCCCGCGACCATCCGTTCACCAAGCCCGCCGCGCCAGGAGTCCAGGTGCCGATCGCCGCGGCGGCCTCTTTAACCGCCGCCGCGTCGCGCTCCCGACCGGTCGCCGCTGTCCGCGCCTTCGGGGCTGTCGGCGCTGTCGGAACTGTTCGCGCTGTCGCCGCAAGCTGGAGGGACCGCATGAAGATATCGAGCAAGCGCCCAGCGGCCGTCGAGCCGCAACCTGACCCGCGGTCGTACGCACGGGCCGAGGCGGAGCGAGTCTTCAACTGGTACGCACGTAGCGCCAGGAGCAGCAGGTATCGGTTCCAGATCTCGGAGATGATCCTGCTTGCGGCGTCCGCGGCGGTGCCGGTGGCCGGGATCCTCACTCCGGGCGACGCGCGACCGGCCGCCATCATCGGTGCCGCCGTCGTCGTGCTCACCGGGTTCCGGTCCGTCTTCCACTTCTACGACAACTGGACGCGGCTCGCGGGCACGTGCGCCGCCATCAAGGCCGAGCTGCGGCTCTATGAGGCCTCGGTCGATCCCTACGGCGATGCGGCCACGCGCGACGAGATCTTGCTGCGGAAGATCAACTCAGCCGAGCTGGCCGACGCCGCGAAGTGGATGACGCTGCCTGCTCCTGGGCCACGCTCAGCCCCGCAACCGAGCTCAGCCGGCGCGGACGGCGCAGGTGCGCGGCGCACCGATATCCGGTAATCAGCTAGGCACGCGGACGACCAGAGTCGCGGCAGGTAACTTTCACCGTCCGCCTGGGAACGGCTGGTCTGCTCCTTCATCGCATCAAATGCTTGCCACAGCTGCTTCTTACTGACACGCTGCTTGTGTCATATGGTTGATACAAGCAGGGAGAGCGTGATGGGCGGCCTGTTGCTGGCGGTTGTGGCGTGCCTGATAGCTGGCGTGCTCCTGGCGCTCAAGCTGAAGCGCGCCGCGAGGCCGGCAGCTGTCCTCGAGGAGTCGGCGGCGCTTCCGGCTCTGGTAACCCGCCGCACAGCTGGCTGGCGTTGGGCCGGGGTGACCGGCGGCCTCGTCGCGGGCGGTGCGGCTGCGGCCTCTGGCGCCCTTGGCCGTGGGCTGTTGCTGGCGGCGCCGGTGTTCGGGTTGTGCGTCCTGGCTGGTGTCGTGGTCGGCGAGACCAGCGTGCGCTCGCCGAAGGGCCGGACCCGGATGGCGGCCCTTGAGGTCCGACGGGTACGCGATTACCTACCGCGGGGGCTGGCCAGGGCGGTGGTGGGCGCAGCGGCGCTGCTGCTGGCGCTGCTCGCCGTGACCACGGCCACCGGAACGGCGGACGACGTGGGCCGGCCGGGCCGGATGCTGTTGCTGCAATGCACCACCGCCTTGCAGCAGGGGGCCAGCCCGTGGCCGGGGTCGTTCTACAGCGTGCCGCTGGTGGCGCTGGTGCTCACCGGCCTGGTTGCTGCTAGTGCCGCTCTGCGGGTTGTCGTCCGGCGGCCGCGCGCTGGTGCAGACACGGCGACGGTCGCAGCGGATGACGCGCTGCGCCAACGCGCCGCGCAGACCATCACCGGCGCATGCGGAATCCTGGTAACGCTCCCGCTGGCTGGTGCGTGCCTCCTGACGGCAGTTGCCTTGCTGTCGTTGTCATGCCGCCCGACCTGGTGGACTTTCGCGGGATGGAGCCTGCTGGCACTGCTCCCGGCGCTGGCGGCGCTGATGGGCTGGTGCGCCGCATCCGTGCTCTCTCCCGCCCGTCCGGCTTAGCGGACGACGTCGGCGAGATGACCGAACGTCCTGCGCTGATTGTCGACACCGACGATCCCACGCCGCCCTACGAGCAGCTGCGCCGCCAACTGGCCGAACTGATCGAGACCGCGGTCCTTCAGCCCGGCGATCGGCTGCCTCCCCTGCGCCAGCTAGCCGCCGATCTGGGGTTGGCCGTCGGCACTGTCGCCCGCGCCTATCGCGAGCTGGACTCAGCGGGGCTGATCAGCTCCCGGCACGGGGGCGGGACACGGGTCACCGCGACAGCGCCCTCGTTGTCCGATTCCCAGCGGGAGCAGCTTGTGCTGCAGCATGCCCGAGCCTTCGTCCAGCGGGCTGTCCTGCTAGGTGCTGACCAGCAGCAGATCCTCGGTGCCGTCGCGCAAGCGTTGTCAGTCTGACGACGCAGCTCGCGGCACACAGGACAGCCGGGTCGCTCGGCACCATCGTGCGGATGGCCGGCGAGCATCCGTTCACCAGGGCCGCCGGGCCAGGAATCCTGGTGTCGCGGTCGGAGCGCCGTAGTTATCCGCCGCTCCCGGCTCAGCCGCCAGGACCGGCTGACGGCCGGACGCGCCGATATTCGGTAGACAACCGAATGGATGCGCGGTCACAGTCGCGGCATGGACATTCGCATCCAGTGCTTGTGCGTCGATAGCCCTGATCCGGGCAAGATCGCGTCGTTCTGGGCGGCGGCGCTCGGCTGGCGCCGGACCTTCGACGAGCCCGACCAGGTATGCCTCGAGCCGCCGGCGGGCAGTCCGGAGGACGGCGTGGCGCCTGACTTGCTGTTCCTGCGCGTGCCTGAGGGCAAGGCCGTCAAGAACCGCCTGCATCTGGACCTCCGGCCGAAGGACCAAGCCGCCGAGGTGGCCCGGCTTGAGGCGATTGGCGCGCGCCGGATCGACGTCGGCCAGAGCGCCGAGGTCAGCTGGGTCGTGCTCGCCGACCCGGACGGCAACGAGTTCTGCATACTCCGCCCGCTGAAGCCAGCGGAGGCCAGCGCGTAGTTCCCGGAAATCTCTTGCTGCGCGGTGTCGATCTGAGCGCTGCACCACCGTTGGGTAGTCGGAACCATCTGCGGGCAAGCTTGCCCTGAGAGCCACCGGAGGTCCGAATGAAGTACGCGCTGTTGATCTACGCACCGCCGGGTGGGGCCGCGGGTGCGAAGTCCATCGAGGGCGTCTACGACAGCTGGCTCGACTACACCGTCGCGCTACGGCAGTCAGGCGCCTTGCTCGCCGCGGAGCAGCTTGACCTGGTCGACACCGCCACGACGGTCTCGCTGCAGGGCGGCGAGCGGCTGCTCACCGACGGCCCGTTCATGGAGACCAAGGAACATCTCGGCGGCTTCTACCTCATCGACGTGTCCGATCTCGATACTGCGCTCGACTGGGCAGCCAAGATGCCGATCATGCGCTACGGCAATGTCGAGGTCCGCCCGGTCACGGAAGGCCAGGCGTGGCAGGCGGGTCTGAGGTAACGCTGGCTGATACAACACCGGCGGACCTCACGGCGAGGGCGCTCGAGCGTGCCTACCGCGAGGAATGGACGGCTGTCGTGGCCACCATCGCGCGACGGCTCGGAGACCTCCAGGCAGCCGAGGACGCGGTTTCCGAGGCTTTCGTGGCGGCCGCCAGGACATGGCCGCGCGATGGAGTGCCGCCGAAGCCCGGCGCATGGCTGACCGTGACCGCCAAGCGCCGGGCGATCGACCAGCTCCGTGCGCGGCCGCAGCTCAGCGAGCCCGGCCTAGGCGGCGACGCTATCAGCGTCACCGCCGACGAACCCCTCGCCGACCCTGAGGAGGCCACCATGGAGGATGACCGCCTCGGCCTGATCTTCGCGTGCTGTCACCCGGCGCTGGCCCTGGAGGTCCGGGTCGCGCTCACCCTGCGCTACGTCGCGGGCCTGACCACTCGCGAGATCGCCGCGGCGTTCCTGACCCCAGAGCCGACACTGGCACAGCGGCTCGCCCGCGCCAAGCGCAAGATCCGCGCATCGGGGATCAGGTTCGAGGTGCCGCCCGCGTCCGCGCTCGCCAGCAGGCTCGCCGCGGTGCAGGCGGTCATCTACCTGGTCTTCAACGAGGGATATGCGCCGAGCAGCGGAGGCCAGCTGCTGCGCGTCGATCTGTGCGCCGAGGCCATCTGGCTCGGCCGGGTGCTGCACCGCCTCGTTCCCGCTGATACCGAGACCGCCGGGCTGCTTGCGCTGATGCTGCTCACGCATTCGCACGCGGCGGCTCGGCTGGACGCGGACGGACGGACGGTGCTGCTGGCGGAGCAGGACCGCGGTGCGTGGGATCATGCGCTGATCGCGGAGGGCACGGCCGTACTCGACGCTGCCGTTGCGCGCTTGGCCCCTGGCCCCTATCAGCTTCAGGCCGCGATCGCGGCCGTCCACGCGGCCGCGCCGTCGTTCGAGCAGACCGACTGGCTGCAGATCGCCGCGCTGTACGGCGAGCTGTCACGTCGGGCACCATCACCGGTTGTCGAGGTCAACCGTGCTGTCGCTGTCGGCCTCGCCGACGGGCCGGCTGCCGGACTTGCCGTGCTCAAGCCCGTCCTTGCGTCCGGCCAGCTCGACGCTTACGGCCCGCTGCACGCAGCGCATGCCGACTTGCTCGAGCGGGCAGGTCAGGCGGGCGCCGCGGCCGCCGCCCTGGCGCGCGCTATCGAGACCACCGAGAACGGCCCGCTTCGCGACCTTCTCATCCGCCGCGCCGCAAACCAGGCCAACGGCTAGTACTCGCGCAATCCGCTGCCGCGATGGCCAGCCTCATAGGGCGAGAGGTTGGAGATGACGCCCAACTAGGGCAGCAATCCAACCCTCGCCCTATGGCTGCGAGCTCAGTCAGCGTTCAAACCGGACGAAGCATCAGGTTCCCGGCGCAGATCAGCAGGAGACGGCCCGGCCATGGGGCACCAGTTCGCTAGTGGTGCCCGACTATGGGCCACAGTAGGTAACCCTTGCCCCTCGGCGGCGCCGGCCATCGGCGGTGGCCGCGACCGGCTTTCGACTTTCCCGGCGGGCCTGTCGATCTGGCGGTCTTGCCGCCGTAGGAGAGGTGAGTTCGGGTAGTCCGCAGGCGCTGTGCGGCGCCGCTGCCCTGCTCACCGGAGGTGTGGAAGATGCAGCTCACCGGAACCGTGGCCGCTCCGGCAGCTCGCAGCCAGCGGAGCTGGGCGCTGGTGCTGACGTCAGTGGCCTTCTTTATGACCGCGCTCGACTCGCTTGTCGTGGTCACCGCGCTGCCAGCGATCCACGCCAGTCTCGGCGGCAGCGTGGCCACGCTGGAGTGGACCGTGAACGCGTACACGCTGCCGTTCGCGGCCGGCATCATCACCGCGGCCGCGCTTGGCGACCGGCTCGGCCGGCGGCGAATGTATGTCACCGGGCTCGTGCTGTTCACGCTCGCCTCGGCAGCGTGCGCGCTCGCACCGAGTGCCAGCGCCCTGATCGGCGCGCGCGCGGTCCAGGGCCTCGGCGCAGCGCTGGTGACGCCGCTGAGCCTGACTATTCTCGCGGCGGCGTTCCCGCCCGAGCGTCGCGGCGCGATCGTCGGGATCTGGGGCGCCATCGGCGGGCTCGCGGTCGCGGGTGGCCCACTGGTCGGCGGCGCAGTGGTACAGGGCCTGGACTGGCACTGGATCTTCTGGATCAACGTCCCGATCGGCCTGGCCGCCGCGATCCTCTCCATGACCCGGCTGCCAGAGAGCCGGGGCCAGCACCGAAGGCTGGACGTCGGCGGCCTCGCGCTGGTGGCTGCGGGTGCCGTCGCGCTGGCCTGGGGCCTGGTTCGGACCACCGATGTGGGCTGGGGCAGCGCGCAGGTCATCACGGCGCTATGCCTCGGCGGGGTGCTGATAGCGGCGTTCATCGCCTGGGAGCGGCGGGCGCCGGAACCGATGCTGCCGCTGCGCCTGCTGCGCATCCGCGCCTTCACCGCAGCGAACGCCACCGGCTTCATGAGCATGGCAGCGATCACCTCGGCCGCGTTCCTGATGTCGCAGTTCTTCCAGCTGGGACTCGGCTACAGTCCGCTCGGCACCGGGCTGCGGTTCTTGCCGTGGACGGCGACACCACTGCTCGTGGCACCCGTCGCTGGCCGGCTCGCCGACCGGATCGGAGTCAGGCCGCTGATGTCGGTCGGCATGGCGATGCAAGCGGCAGGCCTTGCCTGGATCGCGATGGACATCACGGCGGGCGTGAGTTACGGCGAGCTCGTCTTGCCGCTGATCATCGCCGGAGTGGGTATCTCGATGGCGATTCCGACGACGCCGACGGCCGCGCTCGACGCGGTCCCGCCCGCCGACTTGGGCACGGCATCCGGAGTGCAGAACACGCTCCAGCGATTCGGTTCCGTCTTCGGCGTCGCGATCGTCACCGCGATCTTCTCCGCCAGCGGCGGCCTGGGCTCTGCCGCGGGTGTCATCGCCGGCGTCCGCCCAGCGCTCGCAATGTCGGCCGGGCTGTCGCTGCTCGGCGCAATCTCGGCTCTTGCGGTCGGACGGCGGCGTAAGGTCGCGGCGACGAGCGCCGTTCCGGCACCCGCGCTGACCGCGGCACGCGAGTGAGCCGCCGGGTGACCCGGCCCAGCGCGACACGGTGCCGGGTCACCCGGCCTGGCGCGACACGGTGCCAGGTCACCCGGCCTAGCGCGACACCGTGCCAGGTCACCCGGCCTAGCGGGACTCGGCGTCGAGCGCCGCGGTAAAGACCTCTGTCATCTGGTGCAGCTCAGCGGCGGAGACCACGAACGGCGGCGAGACCTGAAGCGCGACCCCGCGCAGGAGCCTGGTGATGACGCCTCGCCGGCGGGCGGCGGCGACGACGCGCGCGCCGAGGCCAGGGTCGGCTTCCCGCGCCGCCTGACTGAGCTCGACGGCGCCGAGCAGGCCCGCGCCGGTCCGCACCTGGCCGACGAGTTCGTGCCGCGCGAGCGGCGCGAGCGCGGCATGCAGCGCAGGCTCAAGCTCCCGCACGCGCTGCACGAGCTGCTCGCGTTCGATGATGTCAAGATTCGCCAGGCCGACAGCGCAGGCCGCCGGATGCGCTGAATAGGTGTAGCCGTGGCGGAACACCTCCGTCGAGCCGGCCCGCCAGAACGGCTCGCAGACCCGCGGTCCCGCCACGACGGCGCCGAGCGGCAGGTAACCAGACGTCAGGCCCTTCGCGACGGTCATCAGGTCCGGCTCCAGCCCGTACCGGTCGCTGCCGAACCACTCCCCGGTCCGGCCGAATCCGGTGATGACCTCGTCCGCGACGAACAGCACGTCGTTGTCGCGGCAGATCTGCTGGACCTCGGCCAGGTAACCATCGGGCGGGAAGTACACGCCGCCCGCGCCGATGACCGGCTCGCAGAAGAACGCGCCGACCCGGTCCGCGCCAGCCTGCTCGATAATCTTGGTAAGCGCCGACGGGTCGTCCCACGGCACGTGCTCGACTAGCGTGACCAGCTCACCGAACGGATCGGTGTTGGCGGGAATGCCGCCGAGTGAAGTGCCGTAGGCGTTCATGCCGTGGTAGGCGTGCGAGCGGGCGACGATGATCTGCTTGCCGGGCTGGCCGACCGCGCGCCAGTACGCGCGGGTGAGCTTGGCCGCCGTGTCGATCGCGTCCGAGCCGCCGCCGGGCGTAAAGAACACCTTCGCGTCCCGCATCGGCACGAGCGCGGCGACCCGCTGCGCCAGGGCCTCGGCCGGCCTGCTAGAGAACACCTCGAAAGCCTGATAACACGCGAGCTCGCGCATCTGCGCGGCGGCCGCCTCGGCCAGCTCGGCCCGCCCGTGACCGACGTTGCAGTACCAGAGGCTGCCGATGGCGTCCAGGTAGGACCGGCCGGCGTCGTCGTAGACGGTCGCGCCGTCACCGCGGACGATCGTGACCGCGTGGCCGGCGACTGCGGCCATGTTGGCGAACGGATTCCACATGGCGGGCGCGGTGGCCGCACCGTCTGCTGGCGACATCCGGGCGTTCCCTTCGGCGAGGCTCAATCCCCAATCTATCGGCCCGCCGGTTGGCGACGGCGGGCCGATGCGGACAGCACCGGTGGTCGCAAGACCCCTCATACCGGGAACGGGGCCGATGGACCGCTCGCCGCCGTCCGGCCATCCAGGCGTAGCTCAATCAGCGGCGCCGTTCCGGCCAGGGCCGTTGAGCCAGAAAGCAGCGAGCTCGTCTACCCAGTCTGCGGCCGCGGCGGGCTGGCCGGGCGGCTCGCCGACGATCACGAGCTCGGTGATGCCCGCTGCCGCTAGCTCGGGCAGCGCCGCCGGCTCGGCGTCGCTGAGCGAGACGGCGAGATCCAGCTCACGCATGTCGCGGCCGCAGTTGCGGCACTGCTCGGCGAGCGCATTCAGCGCTCCCGGCAATGCCGTGGAGGACAGGTTGAATCCGTACCAGCCATCGCCCGCCGATGCCACCCGGCGCATCGCCGCGTCGGTCGTCCCGCCGAAGACGACGGGGATGCCCGGCCCGCGGACGGGCTTGGGGTTGACGCGGACAGAGTCGAACCGGACGAATTCGCCTTCGAAGCTAGCGATCTCGTCCGCCCACAACTGCCGCATCGCGGCGACGTACTCGTCCATGCGCGCGCCGCGGCGGGTGAACGGCACGCCCAGCGCCTGGAACTCCTCTGCTGACCAGCCGACTCCGACGCCCAGCACGAACCGGCCGCCGGACAGCACATCCAGGGTGGCAGCCTGTTTGGCGACGACGAGCGGGTTGTGCTCGGGCAGCAGCAAGATCCCGGTAGCCAGCCGGATCCGCTCGGTGTGAGCGGCCACGAAGCTGAGGCTGAGTAGCGGGTCGAGCCAGTCAGCGTCGGGCGGGACGGCGATCCGGCCGTCGGCCGAATAGGGATACCGCGACCTCGGCTTGTCCACCATGACTACGTGCTCGCCGCACCACAGCGTGGCAAAGCCGCGCGCGTCCGCGGCCGTCGCTACCGCGGCGATGACCTCAGGCCTGCTGCCGTTGCCGATGCCGAGGACGTGCAGTCCGATCCGGATGCCGGCCGTCTCGGCGCGGGCAGAGCTGGCTGTCGACGTCACTTCTCGTCCGTACCCGCTCCGGGACGCGAGCGCGCGGCTTGCTCAGAACTGGTCCTTGAGCTCCTCGATCGAGCGCGTGATCGTCAGCAGCTGTTCGTAAGCGGGCCGTTCCCTGATCCGGGCCAGCGCCCACCGCACCGCGTCCGCGCGATTGCTCGCGATCCCGGCCGTAATCAGCGTGTCCAGCGTCTGCAGGTCCGTCGGGCCGAGCCGGGCCATCACGGGCGTCAGCTCGCCGCCCGCGAGCGCCCGCGCCTCCAGCGACCGGGCAGCCCATCTTCATCTTGATCCCCGGCCCCAGCCATGTCGTCGCCGAAGTAGAAGTCCAGGCGTCGGGCTTCTGGCAGCTTCTCCGCCAGGTCGCACCGCAACTGGTCGAGCTCCCGACGGAATGCCCGGCCGAAGTCACCGACCACGCGTTCGCGGTCTTCGGAATCTCCCTCGGCTGCCACAAATACCCGGACCGCAAGTTCGCCCGGCTCGACAGCAGGGTCATCGCCGTACTGGAGGACGACGACCCGCTCGATTCCGCCGCCGGGGAATCGTGCCTTGACGTCGTCCTCGATTAGCTGTTGAACACGATCAAGCGCTGCTTGGTCCACTTGGCCTCCCTGATTACGCGCGCAATCAGAGTAACTCGGGTAACAAGCGCTGCCAAGTCCGTTCCGCAAAAGCGGCTAGCGGGCTGGTGCGTGGTGGCGAGCGGTCGTGGTCAGCTGGCGGTAGAGCGCGACGGTATCGGGATGCGGCTCGCCGCCCGGCGCGATGTCCTCGATGGCGTCCAGGCACCGGCGCCAGGCCTCGGTGACCCCGGCAAGGTTGCCGACCGCGTGCTCGGCCCGCATAACGGCGCGCCACAATTGCTCGGCCGATGCCTCGGCCATCAGCCCGGCCCTGGCCGCCTTCGCGGCGGCCCGCGGAGACCCGGCGGTCAGCTCGAACTCGGCCAGCGTCTCGGCAGCGTCGACGAGCTCGGCCCGGACAGTCTCAATCAGCGGTATGTCGATCCACCAGAAATAGCTGCCAGTGAACGGCTGCCCGTTGATCAGCGAGATGGCCGCGCGCAGGTCGTCGGCCCGGCCCAAGGCAGCCCGCGCGCGGAACCGCGACCAGTCCAGCGACGCCTCGGGATGCAGGATGTACTGGCCGTTGCCTGCGTGGATGATGTACTCCTGCCCGTCGCTGGCGAGGCCGAGCCGCCGCCTGGTCCTGGTGATGATCTGGCGTACCGCGTCGGTCGGCTTGGGATGATCGGGGTCAGCACCGAGCATGGTGCACAGTGCCGAGTTCGACAGCCCGGCCGGAGCCGCCAGCGCGAGCGCGAGAACCAGCTCGGCCTGCTTAGGCTGAAGCTGCTCCATCGAGCCGATGATCGTGAACGGACCGAGGATCTTCACCTCGAGTGCCTGCGACGGGACAGGCTGCGGCCACTCGGAGCGGTAGCCCGGCAGGTCGGCGCCGTAGGCCGGCTCAGCGCAGTCGACCAGCTCAGCGAAGTCGACCGGCGTCGGCGACGGCGAGACTCGAGCGGGTCGGCACAGTCGGCCGGGTGGGCGGTCCAGGGCGCCGCCGGGCCGGAGCCGCCGTCATCATTCGTCCAGCTCTCGGTCTCGACGCCGGGCCGCGGCCGGAGCGACGCAGCCTGCGGAATCCATGGCGGCCCTCCGTAACCGAGGTAGGGCTCGTCATCCGCGCCGACGTCGTCCAGGTCGGCGGCCACGGCGAGGAGCGAGCTGATCGCGTCGTAGTCAGACGCTGCCAGGGCACGCGGCCGCACGGTGATCTGGAGCGGGATCACGTTGGCGACAATGCCCTCCGACACCTGCGGGTCCGGGGCGAGCTGGAGCACGGTCGGTGCCATCCGGCCGTCAGCCGCCTCCGGGTCGCCTGCCACCAGCGCGGCGAAGCCGCCAGGGCCATCCTCGGCGAGCTCGAGCACGCGGGTCAGCTGCTCGGGCGACGGCTCGACCCGGCTGACGAGGATCGCAAGTCCCCAGTCCTCGTTGTCCGGCTCGGCGAGCCGCAGCTCACGCACGTCAGCCGGCGCCCGCTCAGCGACCCGGTGCGCGACCGCCGCGCATCGGGCCTGCAGCCGGTCAAGCGCCTCGTCCACGGTCGCGCAGTGCTCAGCGCGGCCGAGGACTTCCAGCTCGTCGCAGCCGACAAGCACGAGGTCATACCACCCGCTCCACTGCCCGGTCGCCAGCTCCGTCGCGATCGTGGCGACGACCTGGTCGACCAGGGCGGACGGCCCGTCACAGCCCATGACCTGAACGGACTCCAGGTCGAGCAGCAGGTAACCCGCCTCGGTGGCGCCTGCCGTGATCAAGCCCGGCAGCAGGTGGCACGGCAGGCCCGGCGGCCCGGCGGGTCCGGCCGTGCCCGGCACTGTGACGAGGGCATGTGCTGGCAGGTCCAGCTGCCAGCACATGCCCTGCCTGCCCGGACTGATTGAGTAGGGCGCCGGCGGCCCGTCTGCCGCTGGCGCGTTCAGCAGTACCTCGAGAACATCGGGGGTGACGTGCAGACCGACGATGTCGGGCAGCTCCTGGCCAGCGCCGAGGATGCCCGATTCCAGGCAGGCGAGGGCATCCCGCAGAGTCTCGACCGGCACTGCCTGCGTGGCCGCCCGCAGCCGTTGCTCAGTCGCTAGCACGCCCGGATCGGCAGGCAACGCGATCCGGCGGCCGCGGCGGCGCACCTGCCGCTGGCGGCGGCGCAGCCGACCGAGGCTTGTCAGCACCGCGCCGGCGAGCGCACCGGTCACGAAGACCGCGGCATCGGGCAGCCGGGTGCCGCCCGGGTCGGCGCTCGCGGACGTCCGGAAGCCGAGCTGGTCGGCGGCCGCGCCCGCTCGGACGGGGGCGCCGGCTGCCGTCCCGGAGTCCGGGGCGGCGGTACGCGAGGCGGCGCGCGCCTCGGGTACGGCGGCTCCGTGCCCTGATGTCTTGAGCCCGCTAGACACCCGAGTGCTCGCGGCCGGGTGCCGGCGGGAGTAGTGGGTGTCGGCGGTTGAGTGGCCGAGGTGCTGACCGCTGGCGCCGTCCGCCTGCGCTGGCCCGGCAGCCGCGGTGCCGGGCAAGAGCAGCTGCCAGCCAGGCTCGATGAAGCGAAGCACTGGCGAAAACCTGGCCGTCACCCATCTCGTGGCCATAGTTCAGGCTGGCGATCTCGGGATACCGGTCGCCAGCGCCGAGGTAACGCTCCGCGAGTGACCACAGGCAGTCGCCGACGCGGACGACGACGAGCCTGCTGGCCACTGCGCCGTACGCGTCCAGTTCGGCGGGCGGCGCCCCTGGCGCACCCAAATAGCCGGACAACGGCGAACCGGGGTCGTTGGACGGACCCGGCCGGCTGGCCGAGCCGGGGTCGTTGGACGGGCCGGGCCTGCTGGCCGAACCGTGATGACCGGCGAAGCCCGGCTGGGTGATCGTGGCCGCGGAGGCGGACAGCGTGACGGCTGACGGCGCCGCGAAGGCGAGCGCGACGAGAGCGACGAGGTAGGCTGCGGTGCCTTGCAGCCCGCCGAGCTGCAGGTGCGGAGCACGGCTGCCGCGGATGGCCGCTTGCGCTTCGGTCAGGACGCACGCGGTGAACAACAGCCACGCTAGCCACGAGCACGCCCGGATGACGCCAGCCAGCAGGCTTCCGTCGTCACGGCTGGCCAGAACCGTCGCGATCCGGTGCCACCCGCCGATCTGGCCCGGCAGCGGTGACCCGCCGAACCGGTACAGCACCACAGGCAAGCCGGCCACCACGAGCACCAGCGCAGCCAGCGCCGCCAGCCCTGTGACCATGGCACGCGCGCGGTTGATCATGTCCCTCCCGTCACGCCAGTCAATAGCGACGCGGTCGCCGTGCCGGTGCTGGTGAAGGAGTCGATCCCGATCAGCGAGAGAAACCTCGTCGGCTCGGTGATCGTCACGCTGATCCGAATGGCGCGCGCCCCGACGGCGGCAACAGTGAACCGGTTGTAGCCAGCGCTCACCAGGTAGCTGCGTGCCGCCGAAAGCGCTTGGCCCTGGTCGACGACGAACGAGCCGGACGCATACGCGCTCGACACGTTGACCGTGGTCGCGCCCGCGCGGGCGGCTTCCTGGGCCAGGGCGACGGCGGTCTCGTCCGCGGTGAGCTTGGCTCCGCCGTCGACCACGATTCCCGCGAGCGCCGCCAGCACGACGAAGAGGACCGCAATCATCAGCGAGAGCCCGCCCCGCTCACCATCGTGGATGCGCTCAGGCATGCCGCTGATCGTGCCGCGGCAGGTGTGACATCTGAGTGACAGGCGCATGCTGGCTCACCGTGACCGGTAGATGTCGAGCGGGCTGGTGAAGCTGGCCTGCAGCCGCGCGCTGCCCGGCAGGCCCGGCAGCGCCAGGCTGGACAGTGAGACCGTGCAGCTCACGGTCGCCGTCGCCGTCGCCGGCTCGCCCGGAGGGATCGCAAACTGGCTGGTGTCGATCACCACGACCGGCGCGCAGTCGAGTCCGTCCTGCCGCAATGCCGCCCGCGCGCTGGCCTGCCCGGTCCTCTGGGCGGCAGCGGCCGTGAGCGAGATCGACGCCTGCCGCGCTGCGTCCCTCGCCGCGGCCTCAACTGACCCCTGCGCGATGGTGGTGCGCCCGGCCGCGATGACGAGTCCGAGGAGGCCGAGCAGGACGGGTGCCAGGATCACCAGCTCCAGCGCGGCGTTGCCCTCGTCGGCGCGGCCACGCCGCGTCCCTGCCTGCCGCCCGCCCGTCATGGCGTGAACTCTTCAACCGGCGCCTGCACCGTCTCGGACACACTGACGACAAGTCCCGGCACAAAGCTGGGAACGTGGCCCGCTCACCGTGATCGAGATAGTTGCGCTCGTGCTGCCTGTGGTGGTAGCCCGTGGATCTTCGAGGTAGCCCTGACCTGCCTCGCGGGCGAAAGCCAGTGCGGCGGCCGGACCGGAGGCGCGCGATGCGTTGAGCGCCCGCGCCGCGTCGGCGCCTTGTCGGGCCGCGGCTAGCGCGGCGTTCCGGGCCAGGAACCAGAACGACGTCTGAATCAGCACCATGAGGAGCAGGAAGACGAACGGCAGCACTGCGACGTAGCTGAGGGTCAGCGCACCCCGGTCGTCGCGCCAGCCGCCGGATCCGCGCGGGCCGGGCTTGGCAGTGCGGTTCACGGTCTAGTTCGGGATCAGTGACTCGAGCGCGCCGAGCTTCCCGGCGAGAAACGTGGCCAGCGCGAGCGCGGCAGTTACCAGGACGATCGCGATGGCGACCCATTCCAGGCTGAGGGCGCCTGCCTCGGGATCACCCGACCTGACGGCGGCGACCCGGGCGCGCAGCCGCGTTACGAGGTAGCGCATGGCGATGAGCTGCGGATCCGTCTTCATAGTTGTGCCTTTCTCGCTGGGTCAGGCTGGCTAGCCGAAGAGCCGGTAGAAATCAGGGAAGATCAGCAACACCAGGAAGCCACCGGCCAGTAGCGCGATCGGCAGCACCATCGTGGTGCTGCGTGCGCCGGCTTGCGCCTTCGTCGCCGCCAGCGCCTGGGCTCGCATCGACTCGGCGCGAGCGTTGAGCGTCGCGAGGATCCGGGCACCTTCCTGGCCCGCGACCCCGGCAATCTCGGCCAGGTCACTGAGCTCGGTGACGCCGATCTCGGCTGCCAGCCGCGCCAGGCCGTCCCAGGGTGGGCGACTTGCCTTGCGCGCCTCATCGAGCGCCGCTCCGATGCGCTCGAACGCCCAGCCGCCGCCGATCTCAGCCGCTGCCTCAAGCGCCTCGGTCGGCGCCGGCACCCGCGCCGCGCTCTAGCGCCACCAGATCCAGGTAGCTGGTCAGGGCGTGCCGAAAGTCGGCTCGCCTCTCTTTCGCGTTGAGCCGGGTCACGAGGTCCGGCAGGAAGAACAGTGCTGTCCCGATTGCGAGGGTCGCGCCTGCCGGAACCGTCCACGGCAGCGAACGGCCAGCCAGCCCCAGGGCCGCTGACAGCCCCGGCACGAGCGCAAGTCCAAGCACTGCGTAGCTGACCTTGGCGGCCAGCCACTCGGCCGGGTCCTGGCCGAGCAGACGCAGGTCGGTCGCGGGCACGGGCACCCAGGGCGCGGCCGCGGCCAGGCTAAGACCAAGCCGGACGCGGAGGGTGGCCGAGTCGTCGGCCCGCTCGGAGCCTGACTCGAGCCGGTCGATGGCGGCCTGCAAGCGCGGGCCAGCCGGGACGAGCTCGCTGACGACCAGCCAGCACCCGAGCCCCGTCAGCAGGCCGGCGAACACTAGCCAGGCGCTCATCGCCGTCGCCCTTGTGCAGTCTCCAGCCCGCTCGGCAGCGAGCGTGACGTCAGCTGTGGCGGCGGGTGCCGAGGAACCTGCCTGGTGCGGGCAGCGAGCCGAGATGATGCAGCCAGCCGAGGCCGCCTGCGTACAAGGCGACCACCAGCGCCATCACGATCTGGCCGGGTACCGTCCCGAATGGTGCGGAATAGGTTCGGTTGAGCATCGCGAAGACGGTGAACCCGAGCACGAACAAGGTGAGCCACTTCACGGTCGTCCGGTGCTGAGCCCTGTCCGCTTCGATCTCCCGGCGGGCCGCTACGTCGCGAGCGAGGATGGCGGCGAGCGAGTTGAGCACGTCGCGGACGGCGCCACCACGGCGGCCGGTCGCGATTATGAGCGCGGCGGCAATGCGATCCCCGGCGGGATCGCCGATGTCGGCGGCGAACGCGCGCAGGGCCGTCTCGGCAGCGACCCGAGCGGCGAGGCGACGGGCAAGCGCGGTGACGGCCGGCTCGATCGCAGCCGGAGCCTGCCGGGCGGAGGCCTCGAGCGCGTCTTCGAGCCCTCGGCTGGCCGTGAGCATGTCGGACAGCCGACGGGTCCATTGCTCGAGTCCCTCCAGCATGGCCGCGCGGCGCTGCGTCGCTCGGCTTGACGTAATCCGCGGCAGGTAAAGCACGGCCAGCACGGCGGCGATCATCGCGACCGGCCAGCGCGTAATCGCGAGCGTCGCGAAGCCGACCGCGAGCGCGATCAGCAGTCGCTGGACTGTTTGTCTGCCGATCGTGACGCGCCGCCGTGGCGTGCCCCGCGGCGGCGCAGGCCGGGTCAGCTCGAGTACGAGAAGCGCGACACCCGCGATCGCGAGCCCGCCGGCCAGGCCAGCCAGCAGGGTCACCGGGACCACGTCCCCGGTTGCGCGCGCAGTTGTGACCCGTGCTGGTCCAGGAGCCCGGCATCGAAGCCCGCGGCAGTGAGCCGACGCAGCAGGGCAGCCGATGGCGTGTGCGCCGCCATGGCCCGGCCCGTCTGCGGGTCGGGCAGGAACAGCCGGTTGACAGCGGGCCGCTCGGTGTCACCCGGCGGCATGACCTCGAGGATCTCCGATACGTACCGGACGGTGCGAGTGCCGTCGAAGCCGCGGCGCAGATGCACGATCAGGTCAACCGCCATGCCGACCAGAATGTGGATGGCGCGTTCCGCGAGGGCCAGCCCGCCACGCAGGCCCAGGATCAGGATCCGGTCAAAGGCCTCGGCGGGTGAGTTTGCGTGCAGGGTGCACATCGACCCTTCCTGGCCCGAGTTCATGGCCTCGAGCATCGGCATGATCTCGTCGCGCCTCACTTCGCCGACGAGGATGCGACGTGGGTTGTGCCGCAGCGCGTGCGAGATCAGGTCATGCAGGCCGATGCCGCCGGCGCCCTCGGAGTTCGCCTCCCGCGCCTCGAATGCGATCACGTCCGGGTGCTGGGCAAGCTCGTGCAGATAGAGCTCGTGCTCGCTCTCGAGCGTGGCCACGCGCTCGCCCGGCGGGATCTCGCTGGCCAGGGCGCGCAACATCGTGGTCTTGCCGCAGTTAACTCCTCCAGTCACGATGATGTTGCAGCGGCTCTTCACTGCAGCAGCGAGGAATCGCCGCGAGCGTGCCGTCAATCGTGCCAAGGTGTGTAAGCCTGGCCAGCGTCGCATCCAGCTGGCCGTGCCGGCGCAGCGAGACGCACGGCCGCGGCGTGACGGACATCGTCGCGGTCAACCGGGCGCCGCCGGAGAGCGCGACGTTCACCAGCGGCGCCGCGGCGGAGAAGTCGCGTGCGCGTCTGCCCGCCCCTGGTTGCCCAGGTGCGGACCATCGCGATCAGCGCGTCGTCGCTGGCGGCGACCGGCGGGCCGGCGACCCGCTCGCCGCTGGCGTAGCTGATCCAGACTTGATCGCAGCCGTTGATGTCGACGTTCTCGACCTGCGGATCACGCAGGTAAGCCGTCAGCGGGCCGAGCCCGTAGCGCTGGTCGTGCACCGCGCGCGCCAGCTCCTCGAACTGGCCGCCGACGGTGGCTGGCAGCTGCCCGGCCCGGACCTGCCGCTCCAGCCAGTGCCGGGCGGTGTCGCGGATGACGGGCATCACCTCTGCCGCGCTGGCGCCGTCATCGAGCCCGGCGCCCACCAGCGCCGTGATCTCGGCGACTCCGGCGACCAGCCGAGGGTCGCTGAGCCCCGCGACGGGCCGGTCAGGCAGGCCGCGACCGCCGTTATCGGCGTGCTCGCCGCCGTGATCCGGGTCCGGCTGCAGCCACGGCTGGTATCCGGCGAGGTGCTCCGGCGGCGCAGGCGGCCAATGCAGTGTCACCGCCGACCTCCGTCATGCTGCCGGACTCGCCAGGTCATCCAGTCCCTCCAGACTCCTGCCTGCCCGTACGCAGCGACCAGCGGCTGCGCGAATCCGAGCCGGCGTTCCGCACCCTACGAGCCGGTTGTGAGCACCTTGTAAGCGCGCCGTTAGCGCGCTGCGTGGGTGAGTTGCTCTGCTTGCCGCCACGCGCGTGGCGCGCTGGGATGCTGGCACGTGCTGGATGGTGAGGCCTGCACTCTTGTTGCGGGTGGGGGAACTGGCCACAATCGGATCCGTGGTTATCCCGGCTGGCTGGTATCGGACGCGCGTGGTTGCCTGGCTGCTTGCCGGGCTCACCGTGCTGGCACTGGTGGCGGCACTGGTGCTGGTCGTGCTGAATGCCGGCCAGGTGGATGCGGGCCGGGTCGGCCTCTACGTCCTCCTGGCTGTTGCGGTGCTGGTGTATGCAGGCGCCGGCCGTCTGATCGCTAGCCGCATCCCAGGTAACGCGATTGGCTGGCTGCTGTGCCTGATCGGGCTGTCGCTAGCGGGCTGCATGCTCACCGAGCAATTTGCGGTGTATGGGCTGGCCACGGCCCCAGGGTCGCTGCCCGCGGCCCGGCTGGCCGGGTGGCTCTCCGGCACGCTGACGGCAGCGGCGGTGGTGCTGCTGTTTCTCCTCATCCTGCTGTTCCCAGATGGCAGGCCGCCGTCGCGGCGGTGGCGGCCGGCTCTGTGGGCGATATTCGCGGCCGCGGCCGGCTGGCTGGCCGCGCAGCTGCGGGGCGGGACTACCGTCTCCGGCGGGATCACCAATGCGGTGCAGGCGGCGGGAGCCACCTATCCGAACCCGCTGGGGATCTTCCCGCGACACGGATGGTTCAGCGCGCTCATTGGGGCGATCTTCGTCCTCGCGCTGATCACCGGGGCGCTGGTGATGGCGTCGGTGTTCGTGCGGCGGCGCCGCGCGGGTGCTGAGCTGCGGCAGCAGCTGGCCTGGCTCGGATATGTCGGCGCGATGACCGCCCTTTGGGCGGCGGTGCTCATCGGGGCCAGCCCGATCTTGCCGGCTGGCAACAGCTGGCTCGGCACCCTGATCTGGTCGTTCCTGATCCTCACCCCGGTGGTCGGCATTCCGCTGGCGTGTGCGGTGGCCGTGCTGAGGTACCGGCTCTACGACCTCGACGTGGTGGTCAAAAAGACCGTGGTGGCGGCCCTGGTGGCGGCGGCGTTCACCGCGATCTACGCGGTGGTCGTGGTGGGGGTCGGCGCGGTGACCGGGCACGCGGGCAGCAGCGCGCTGACTTTCGCCGCGGCGGCGCTGGCGGCGGTGGTGCTGCAGCCGGTCCGGGCCCGGGCCGGGCTGCTGGCAGACCGGCTGGTGTATGGCAGGCGGGCTAGCCCGTATGAGGTGCTGTCGGAGTTCGCCGGGCAGATCGCGGGCACCTACTCCACCGAAGAGGTGCTGCCTGCGATGGCCCGGATGGTGGCCGAGGCAACCGGCGCGGAGCGGGCGGAGGTGTGGCTTGCAAGCAGCGGCGCCGAGCGGCTGGAAACGGCCTGGCCTGCCACGGCAAGACCTCCTGACGCGCCGGCTGCAGCAGAACCAGATGGCCGCACCCGTTCCTTCGCGGTGCAGCACCGGGGTGAGCTGCTGGGCGCGCTGCGGGTCACGAGCTCACCGCGGGAGCCATTGACACCGGCCGGGGAGCGACTGGTGTCCGACGTGGCCGCCCAGGCCGGCCTGGTGCTGCGCAACGTGGCGCTGATCGAGGACCTGCGCGCCTCCCGGCAGCGCATCGTCACTGCAGCCGACCAGGCCAGGCGGGCCCTGGAACGCGATCTGCACGACGGCGCGCAACAGCAACTCGTGGCGCTGAAGATCTCACTCGGCCTGGTCCGCCAGGTCGTCGCGACATCCGACGACACCGAGGAACTGCTGGCCCAGGCCGAGTACCTGGCCGAAGAAGCACTGAAAGATCTGCGCGAACTCGCCCACGGGATCTACCCGCCGCTGCTGGCCGACCATGGACTGCCCGCCGCGCTCGAGGCGCAGGCGCGCAAAGCAGCCATCGCGGTCACCGTCGAGGCCCCCGGGATAAGCAGGTACCCACAAGATGTCGAGGCCGCGGTGTATTTCTGCATCCTGGAAGCGCTGCAAAACGTCGCCAAGTATGCGCAGGCGCCGACGGCGCGGGTGACGCTCTGCCAGGACAGTCAGCACCTGACCTTCACTGTCGCTGACGACGGGAAAGGCTTCGACCCGGCCACCACACCGATCGGCACCGGCCTGCACGGCATTACCGACCGGCTCGCAGCCATCGGCGGCAGCATCGGTATCGCCTCCGCCCCCGGCCACGGCACCCGGATCACCGGCCAGGTACCCGCCACTCGCGGCGGCGCCAGCCGACGCTGCGACCGACCATCACAGCTGGTGCCAGAGTCCCGGAGTCATTATGAGGCGGCCGGCTGACCGGTCCCGCAGCATGGGATCGGCTCAGCGCGCCCGTGGCGGAAGCGCTGGCGGTGGCTTGATCCTCGCGGTCCAAGGTGGCACGATCGCCGAGGTGAGCACAGCGCTGCGCGAGCTGTTGATTCGTCACGTCGACGCCGGCACAATTCCTGGCGGGGTCGCGCTCTTAGGTGCTGGGAACGTCGAGGTCGTCACTGCAGGCGTGGCGTCGATCGGTGGCGGTCCTATGGGCGAAGACGCGATCATGCGGATCCAGTCCATGACCAAGGCAATTACGTCGGTCGCCGCACTGCGTCTTGTGGAGGCAGGGCGTCTCGAGCTCGACCAGAGTCTGGTGGACTGGCTGCCGGAACTGGCTGACCGTCAGGTGCTGCGCGATCCAACCGCCGAGCTCGACGACACCGTGCCCGCTCGCCGAGCCATCACGCTTCGCCACCTCCTGACCAATACCTCCGGGTACGGCGTGGTGACTCCAGGTTTCGCCGCTGCAGCAGGCGATGGCCGCGAACGGCACAGAGGCTGGCCCGGAGCCACCCGCGATGGGCGCTGACGAGTGGTTGCGTCGCCTGACGGACCTCCCGCTAGCCTTCCAGCCGGGAGAAGGATGGCGCTATCACCATTCGTTTGGCGTACTCGGCATTCTCATCTCGCGGGTGACGGGGCGCCCGCTCGGTCAGCATCTGGCCGAGGACGTTCTCGGGCCGCTCGAGATGACCGACACCGCACTATGGGTGGCGGAGGGCAAGCTGCCCCGGCTGCCGGCGGCCTACCGGCACACAGACGAGGGACTCGTGGAGACCGAGCCTGCCAGTGGCGGTTTCTACGCCGGGCCGCCGCCGTTCGACGTCAGCCACGGCGAACTCGTCTCCACCGCAGCCGACTATCACCGCTTCGCCAAGATGCTGACCGCGGGAGGGCAAGTCAACGGCCAGCCGATGATCTCACCTGATCACCTACAGCAGATGGCCAGCGATCAGGTTCCGGCGGCGTGCAAGACCGCGGACAGCTTCTTCCCAGGGTTTTGGGATGGCATGGGTTGGGGTTATGGCGTGGCCGTGCAGACAGAGGGACCCAGGCGCGGCCGCATCGGCTGGTCTGGCGGACTAGGTACAGACTTCTTCGTCGACCCGGATGGCACGGTCGGCATCCTCCTCACTCAAGTGGAGATGGGTGAGGACATGTGGTCGCTGGTCGAGCAGTTCCAGGCGCTGCGCGAGTCGTCGTGACCGGCTGGAGTTATCCCCCCGGATGACGGTGGCGATGCTGGACGTCCGGCCGGCTACCCCAGCTGGTCGCGGCGGCGTATGAGGTGTCCGATCTCGGCCGTGTTGCCTGTCAGCTCGATGGCTTTGTCGTAGGCCGCGCGGGACTGCTGGCTGCGGCCCAGCCGGCGCAGCAGGTCGGCGCGGGTCGCATGGTAGAGGTGATAGCCGGCCAGCTTGTCCTCAAGACGGTCGACGGCAGCCAGTGCCACCTCCGGACCGTCAAGCTCGGCGACCGCGATGGCCCGGTTGAGGGCAACGATCGGCGAGGGATCGAGGCTGACGAGCTGGTCGTAGAGGGCCACGACCTGCGACCAGTCGGTGTCGCGTACGTCGCGGGCGGAGGTGTGCACTGCGCTGATCGCGGCGAGGACCTGGTATCGACCCGGAGCCACCCCCGCGGCCAGGCGCTCGCGCACCAGCCGGTGACCCTCTGCGACCAGGTGCGCGTCCCAGGCCCCGCGGTCTTGCTCGTCGAGGGTCACCAGTTCGCCGCTCGCCGAAACCCGGGCGGTGCGGCGGGCCTCGGTGAGGAGCATCAGCGCTAGCAGCCCCGCCACCTCACCGTCCTCCGGCAGGAGGACACGGATCAGGCGAGTGAGCCGGATCGCCTCGGCGGTCAGGTCGTGACGGACGGGATCGGTGTCGGGGCCAGTCGCCAGATAGCCCTCGTTGAAGACGAGGAAGAGAACGGCGAGTACGCCGGAGACGCGTGCCGGGAGATCCTCCGCGGACGGCACGCGGTATGGGATGCGAGCCGCCTTGATCTTGGCCTTCGCGCGGGTGATCCGCCGCCCCATGGCGGTCTCCTGCACCAGGAAGGCGCGCGCGATCTCGGGCACGGTCAGGCCGCCGACCATGCGCAGCGTCAGTGCGACGCGGGTCTCCATCGCGAGGGCCGGGTGACAGCACGTGAAGATCAGCCGGAGCCGCTCGTCGTCGATGGCGCCCAGCGGTACCGGCGGGTCGTCGTCGTACAACAGCTGAGCCTCCTTCTGCTTGCCATCGCGCTTGCTCTCACGCCGGATCCGGTCGATGGCCTTGCCGTTGGCGGTAGTGGTTAGCCAGGCGCCGGGGTTGGGGGGCACGCCGTCGGCCGGCCACCGCGCCACGGCGGTCGCAAACGCCTCGGCCGCCGCCTCCTCGGCGACGTCGAGGTCACCGAAACGCCTGGTCAGAGACGCGACCACCCGCGCCCACTCCTCGCGGTGGGCCCGGGTGATCGCCTCTTCGACGTCGCTCACTGGAACGGCCGCACCTCGATCTTCCGATCGCAGACCTTGGACGCCTCGGTCGCGAGTTTGAGCGCCACATCCAGATCGGGGGCCTCCCACACCCAGACGCCGGCGAGGTACTCCTTCGACTCCACGAAAGGCCCGTCGCTGAACACCGCCTGCTCGCCCCGGTTGTCGATGACTGTCGCCGCGTCGGTGTCCGCGAGTCCGCCCGCGAAAACCCAGTAGCCCTCGGCGATAAGTCGTTCGTTGAACGCGCTGATGGCAGGCTGCCTGTCCGTGCTGCCGGGATTGGTCTTGTCATCGATCACGGAAACCAGGTACTGCATCTCAGATCTCTCCTATGGTTCGGGGCGCCCCTCGTGGACGGCCGCTCACCCCTGCTACGAACACCTCTGCCCCGATCCGACACCGCCTCCAGGACTTCTTGCGAGGACTTCTAACAGACAGGTTGTAGGCGGTCCGACAGAGCGACGGTTTCGGAGCGACTGCGCTTGTATCCGGCCCAGGCCCCAGCCGCCGACGCCTCGCAGCGTAACGGCCGTTGACGGACTAAGCTCGTTGTAATAATTTTCAATGTATGGAGGATAGTCCAGCAGTTTCGGCAGAGCCGGACGGCCTGCCGCGGACCGGCGCGCCACGCAAGTCCTGGCACCAGATGCATAGAGCACTGGCGGACCCGCTGCGGATCCGGCTATGGGAGTGGCTAGCCGAAACGCCCCGGTCGGCGCGGCAGCTAGCCGAGTGCGCCGGGCTGCCCGCTGACCGGCTGTACTACCACCTGGGCCAGCTGGAGCAGGCCGGGCTCATCGAGGTCGCCGACTACCGGCGGCTTGCCCGAGGCAAGGTCGAGCGGGTCTACGCGCCCGCGGAGAGCGAGCCGCCCGGCGACGCCACCCCCGAGGAAGCAGCCGCGTTCCTCGGGGCGGTGCTGGAGGCCACCGCGATGGACATCACGACGGCCTACAAGGCCAAGCAGGCGGGCCGCCGCCGCGAGGTCGACCTGCACCGCGGCACGCTCCGGCTCACCGATCACGCTCTGGCCGAGCTGCGCGGCCATATCAAGCAGCTCGCCGCCCGCTTCGCCGATCCCAGCGAAGACGGAACGCCGGCCCGGGTGGTCCTGGCGCTCATCGACCTGCAAGACCGCCCGGATGCCGACCCCCCGCCAAGGAGCCCAGCATGAACGATCCCAGCGCACGGCACGCCGGCTTGGCCGTCCGCGCCTCCGACGCCGAACGGGAGCAGACCGTGGCGCTGCTGCAGGGCAACTTCGCCGACGGCCGGCTGACCCAGGCCGAACTCGAGGAACGAGCCGGTACCGCATACCAGGCGCAGACCAGGAACGAGCTGCGCGACCTCACCGCCGACCTGCCAGCCGCCGCCCAGCAATACTCACGACAATCCGGCATGGTCCTGGACCAGCGCATCCTGTGCATCCTGTGCATCCACCCACCCGCCGCCCTCGTCTACTGGCTCTTCTGCCGGCGCAACCGGCCCGCGCGCGCTGCAACCCACCGCGCCGAAAAGGAAAATGACATGCCGTTCTCGGTCGGCGGCGCATAACCCGGCAGTGACCCCGGCGGCATCGCGCGGAGCTCCCTTCCGGACGGGCATAGGCTCAAGATGACCCCACGAGAGGCTTATGGGAAAGGACATATCCGGCGTAGCCGAGGGGGACGGATGCGGAAATACATCACCAATTTCACTTACTCCAGCGGCTCCTGGGCACGCATGATCAACAGCCCGGGCGACCGGACCGAGGCGGCACAGCAGATGATGGAAGCCCTCGGCGGATCCCTGGAGTGCATTTACTGGGAGCTGGGGACGCACGATGGATACTCCATCGTGAATCTTCCCGACACGGTCAGCGCCGAAGCGCTGATCGCCGCGACGACCAAGACTGGCGCCTTCAAGACCATGGAAGCACATGAGCTGCTAACTCAGCAGCAACTCATTGCGACCCTGGATCTAGCTAGGGACGTCGCGCAGGTTTTCGAGGCACCAGGCCAGCAGGCCTGAGGTCGTGGCCACGGAAGCTTCGGTGGTTCCGTCAACTGCTGATAGCAGCAGGCGTTGATGTCGACGTTCGCGACCTGCGGTTCGCGGTCAGCGCAGCGCGCCCGCTGTCGCCGGCCGCTGCGTCGAGTCTCCGACGTGATCCCGCAGCGCCTGACCAGCCGTTCGGGCGGATCGCAGCAGCGCGCCGGATGTGAGGTTTCGCCGACCGCCGACGCCATCGGAGAGCAGCGCCGCGCTCTTCGCGTCATCGGGCAGAGCGGCCGCGACCGGGACACCGAGTGCTTGCGCGACTTCACGGGCCGAGTGCGTGCCAGGCCCGGACAGCAGGAGCACAACCCGGGAGCGGCTGCCGATCTGGGCGAGCATCTCGACCCTCGAGCGCGCCGACCACACCTGCCGAATTGTCGGACGCACGACGAGGGCGACGGTCCGCGCGGCCGTCAAGATCGCGAGCGGCTGACCGGGGCCAGCGTCTAGCCGCCCGCAGTCCGCGATGACGTCGGCGCGCTGCGCTACCAGCGTCGCCGCGACAGCGGGCCAGGCGGACGTGAGACCCGCGGCCTGGCGCGGATCGGTGAGACCTGGCAGGAGCATCCTGGTGCCGTCGGCATCCAGCGGAATCAGCTGAGCACCGAGAGCGCGAGCGGCGGCATTGCCGTCGCGGCCGGCCTCGATGGCGTGCTCCATCAGGCCCAGGCTCGCGGACACGTGCCCGGTCAGCAGCCCGGCCAGGATGTCGCCGCCGCTCGGATCGCACTCGGCCACGATCGCCGCGGACGGCCAGGCGAGGGCCAGCGCGACGGCTGCCGTCGTCACGCCCGGCGAGCCGCCGGCCGACACCAGTGCATAAAGGTCGCCCACTGGCTAACCTCGCTTCGTCACGAGGAGCGCGAACTGGCCGGTGGAAACCTGGCTGGCCACCGAATCGGCGCTGGCGGCGCTGACCAGCAGGTCGACGACGACAAACCCATCTTGATCGGGCGCGCTGTTCACGGCCTCGACGATGGCGGCGACCGGCGCGGATAGCGACGGCGGTCCAGAGGACGACCCGGCCTCGCCTTGCTGTCCTGGCGTGGCCACCACCAGCACGTGATCGCCCGGCGTCAGTCCGCTGGCCGGCAGCACATATGGCTTCGCCGCCGCCGGTACCAGTTCTTCCCCCGGCGCCGGCGGCTGCAAGCTCGTCAGGTCCGATGGTGCGAGCAAGGTCGACGGCCGCAGCGCGACGGCCGCGATCTCGCCGCTGACCTGGCCGATCTGGCTCGCCGGGATGACCTGGATGGCGGACCCAACGGCGACACTCGTCCTCGCCAGGTCGGCCGCGATGATCGGCGCGCCAGCCGGCACGGGCTGCGTCACCATGACGACCGCCACCTGATGGTCAGCGCGCTGGTAGACGGCCGCGGATACCACTACGCCCGCTCCGGCCAGCGCCACGGCGAGCGCGATCATGGCGGGCCGACGGCGGCGCGGCAGCCCGCGGAGACGGCCGGGCTGCTGTCCTCGGCCGCCATGGCCCGTCCCGTTCGGCGCGATGTCAGGCTCGGGAAAATACGCTGTGCCGATCCCCGGCGGGTGCTGGCTGCTCATGAGTTCGTCACCAAAGCCTCTCCTTGGGCGACCGGGACGGTGAAGTCGACTGGGACCGGTAGTGCACGATCGAGAACGCCGCCGGCCGCGCCGGACCCCGTCCAGGTGACTCGCCACGTGACGGTGAGCGAGGCTTGGTAAGCGTCACCCGGCTGACCCGTGGACGGGAGAAAGTAGGTGTAGGCGCAGTTGGTGTGCTGCACGTTGGCGGGTTCGCCCCGGTCATATGCGGTCCCTGGCCCAGGGCAGGTGACCGGGCTGATGCCGGCGCCGGGCTCGAAGGTCAGGCCGACGGGTGCCGCCGTGACCGTCGCCCAGACTGCCCCGGCGCGCACCGTGACGCTGCGGGCGTGCCAGCTGCCGGCCGGTACCCAGAACCACTCGGGCAGGCCAACCAGTCCGTCATGACCGCGCGGCGGCGCGGTATGGGGCCCGAGGTACGGAACCTGCAACTCGCCGAGAGCGGTAACCAGCAGCTGCTGCGGCGTGACCGCGGGGGCACCGGTCGCGTTGCTCACCAGGACGGCTAGCGGGCCAAGACCGCCGCGCAGGCAGTCCAGCAGGCCCCAGCTCTTGTCTTGCGGCGGCGGCCAGGGCAGTCCGAGATTCTGCGCCTCGGCCTTGCCGAGCACGACGGTCCGGCACGAACTGCTCGTCGTACTGCTGCCAGCGCCGCCAGATGCGCCGCTGCCGCTGCCAGCACTGTCGCTGCCAGCACTGTCGCTTCCAGCACCGGCCGATCCGGACGAGCACGGCACCGGTATGACGGTGCCGTCGAGGTAGGGGTCGCACCCGCTCGTCCCGCCGCCCGCACTGCTCGCGGTGGCCGACGCCGCACCGCCGGCCACCGCGAGGCTCACAGCGAACGGCAGCACGGCCAGCAGGCTCAGGAACGGCCGTCCTATCGCCCTCACGGTGTGCATGGCAGGTCCTCGACCAGCTGGAACTGCACCAGCCAGTGACCTTCGACCAGGTCGAGGCGGGTCACGACGTTGTCTCGCGGCACGCCAGCCGAGCCAGGCACGATCTGGCCGGTCGTGACGTTCATCAGGCCCATGCTGCTGGTGTCGTCGCAGTCGTGGACGAATGCGCGGCCGGCAGCGATCGTCACACTGGACACATGCAGGACGTCCTCGCCGTAGAAGCTCTCGCCCTTGGCCCAGATCGCGCTCATGGCCTGTACGAGGCCCGAGATCCGGCTGGGCGCGAGGTACGGCCGCAGCAGCTGGCGCGCGGCCGTCGTGTTTCCGGACTTGTCGGCCTGGCCGAGTGCCGTCACGTAGCCGCCGACAGCTGCGACGACTTGCTGGCGCGGAGTCAGCGTTGCCGGCGCGATGACCGGCGCGGACGTCGCGGCGGGCTTGGCCGGCAGGTGCACCTGAGCGCTGGCACCTGCGCAGCCGGCGAGTGGCAGGACGAGCCAGGCGGCGGCCATAACGAGCGATCGACGCCGTCTCATTGCGGCCCGATGAGGTCGGGTTCGGTCATGCGGGACTCCGGAATTCGGGCGGGCTGCAGCGTCAACTCCGCTGCGCGGCTTCTGCTCTGTCATTCAGCGGAGTGGACACTAGGACCGGCCGGTGAGCAGCTGGTTAGCGATCCGTGAGCGCACAGGTCGCTGCGTGAGAGCGCACAGGTCGCTGCGTGAGAGCGCACAGGTCGCTGCGTGAGCGCACGAGCCAAGGCTGGAGTCCCGGCACACACGGAGGCACGGACGCGCCGACCCGGCTGGGTGCGACGGACCTACTCGGCAGATGCGGACGGCTGCGCTGCAGCGTGGTAGCCAGCAAGTGGAGCCACCCGGTAGTAACCGGTCTCCGGGTTCTGGATGATGAGGCTTGAATCGGTGAGAGCCTGCGTGACCGCCGCCGCTCCGGAGGCGGCCGACAGAACAAGCGAATCAGGCAGGTCACGCAGCCCGGCCTTGGCCAGCGTGCGCAGCGCCTTACGCGAGCACGGATCGAGCGCGCGCCACGCGCTGTCGAGCCGGCGGCTCACCGACAGGTCGCCGATGGACAGCTCGCCCAGCAGCCTGCTGGTGTCAGACATTGCGGTCGCCAGGTCAGCCACTCGTCGCGCCGGATCCGCTGCGAGGCGGGCGCCGGCGATCCGCAACGCGAGCGGCAGGCCCGCGCACGCCATGGCGATGGCTGCCGCCGCATCAGGCTCGGCCTGGACCCGCTGCCATCCCGCGATCTTGCCCAGGAGGGCGACGGCCTCGTCGGCGGTCAGGCCGGTCAGGCTGAGATTGCTCGCCCCTTCCAGATCGGCGAGTCGCGAGTTGCTAGTGACGATCACTGCCGAGCCGGCCGTGCCAGGGAGGAGGGGACGGACCTGGGCGGCTGAGGCCGCGTCGTCGAACAGCAGGAGCACGCTCCGGCCAGCGAGCACTGAGCGGTACAACGCGGCCCGTTCCGCGAGTCCGGACGGAATCCTCCCCGGCGGAACGCCGAGAGATCGCAGCAGCTCGCGGAGGATGTCCAGCGGATCCCTGGCTTGCCCGATGCCGCCGAGCACCGCGTATAGCTGGCCGTCGGGAAACTCCGTGCTGGCCAGGTGCGCGGCCTTGACGGCGAGAGCTGACTTTCCGACCCCTGGCGGACCGCTGACCACCGCGACAGCGAGGCTCGCCGCAGGCATTCGCCGGGCAAGTGCTTCGATGGCGGCAACTCGCCCGGTGAAGTCGGGCGGCGGGGCGGGCAGCTGGCAGATGGGCGTCCATGCGGGGCGCGGGTAGCCCGGCCCGGCGAGGAGCCTCGGCCTGAACTTCAGGTCGGGGCTGTCGGCGAGTATCTGCCGGAGCACTGCCTGCGCTTCCGGACCTGGCTCCTGGCCGAACTCTCGAGTCGTCAGGTCCCGCAGCCGGGTGAAAGCGGCGAGTGCGGCAGACTTCTGGCCGCAGCGGTAGAGCGCCAGCATGAGCTGCACGTGCGGATGCTCAGCGAGCGGGTCTGCCGCGACGGCCGCCCGGATCTGCGCGAGCACCTCGTGTTCCTGGCCCTAGGGCGAGCCGCGCGTCGATGAGCCATTCCTGTACGTCGCGGCGCTGCTGAAGCAGCGCGTTCGCCGTCAGTTGCATGGCCGGGGTATCCGGCAGGTCGATCAGCGGAGGTTGACGCCACAGGCTGCACGCCTGTCCGAGCAGGCGAGCTGCATCCTCGGCGCTACCACTGTCGAGGGCAGCCCGGCCATGAGCCGCGAGCGCACCGAAGCTTGCGGCGTCGAGCTCGCCTGGCTCGACCAGCACGCGGTAACCGGACTGGTGCGTGATCAGGCGATCGTGGCCTTGGCCGGCTAGGGCGCGACGCAGATCGCGCATCCGAACTCGCAGTGCGGTGTCCGCATCGCCGGGAGGATCTTCGCCCCAGAGTGCGTCGATCAGGAGCGCCTTCGTCGGCGACTGCTGCGCGTACATCAGCAGCACGGCTAGCGTGCTGCGCTGTGAAGGCCGCACGAGCGCCAGCGGCGTGCCGTCATCAGCTTCAGCTAACAGCGGTCCGAGGACTCTGAATCGCATAGCGGCTGCCTGGATTAGAGGGACAAACGACGATGTCGGCTCGGCAATTGCTTCAGCACCATACGGATCAGCGCACAGTGCAGGCGATAGATGCGAGGCATCAGCTCGCGCAAGTAACACCATGGCAAGGGGGCAGTAACTGAATACGAGCCCGTTCCGGGCTTGTTATGCCGGCAGTGTCGCGGCGAAGAGATCACCCATCTCCGCCAGCCGGGCAACTACGTCGTCTGCAGTGAACACCAGATCCGCCGCCCGATTGCAGCGCTCGACCTCGTCCCAGCTGATCGGTGTGGACACCGTCGGCTGGGCGCGCGCCCGAAGCGAGTAGGGCGCCACCGTCGTTTTCGCGGCGTTGTTCTGGCTCCAGTCGATCAGTACCTTGCCTGGCCGCAGAGCCTTGGTCATCCGTGACACGACAAGCCCCGGTTGCTCCTGCTCCAGCCGTTCGGCGAGTTGCTTGGCCAGGTCACTCGTCTCCTGCGAGGCCATGCCAACCACCGCGGCGTACAGCTGGAGTCCTTTGCCACCGGACGTCTTCGCGGCCGGCGCCAAGCCAAGCTCCGCCAGCAACGGCCGCAGCAGCAGAGCGACCCGGCAGCATTCCACGATGGTGGCCGGCGGGCCTGGGTCCAGGTCGAAAACGAGCAGATCAGGCTCGCCGAGGTGCGGGAAGCGCCACATCGGTGTGTGCAGTTCCAGCGCGGCGAGGTTGGCGGCCCAGATCAGCGTCGGGAGGTCGCCGCCGAGGAGGTAGTCGATGGTCGCTCTCGACTTGGTCGATCCCGGCGAGGCGATCTCTGCGGTCGGTACCCAGTCGGGCCGGTGGGCCGGAGCGTTCTTCTGAAAGAAGAACTCGCCGTCCACGCCCTCGGGATAGCGCTTGATCGTTACCGGCCGCGCGGCGATATGCGGCAGCATGACAGACGCGACTCGCTCGTAGTAGTCGATGACCTGCGCCTTGGTGAATCCGGCGGCCGGATACAGCACCTTGTCCAGGTTGGAGAGCGTCAGCGTGCGCCCGTCGACCTGGACCTGCACCTTGCGTGTATCAGGGCTCACGAATGACCTCCGCAGGATCCTTGTCGTTCCGCAGCCCCTTATAGGCGGGCGCGCGCAGCCGGCCGGACTTCGTCCAGTCGGCGAACTCAACCTCGGCCACAAGCTCGGGCTCGACCCATCGCGCGAAGCGCGCGTCCTCGGCCGGGATCGTGTGCGCGAAAGGCGAGGCGTCGCGGTGCAGCGGGGTCAGCCGGTCACCCAGCATGCGCAGGGTCTGCTGCGTGAAGCCAGTCCCGACGTGGCCGCTGTAGACCAGCGCGCCCTCCTCGTCGTGGACGCCGACCAGCAGCGAGCCGATCCAGCCGGCCCGGCCACCCTCGCCCGGCTTCCAGCCGCCGATCACCACCTCCTGCCGACGAACGTTCTTGATCTTGCGCCATGACGTCGTCCGGCGCCCCGGCTCGTACCTCGAGCCGAGTCTCTTGGCCATGACACCTTCGAGGTGCTGCTGCCGGGAGACCGCCTGGATATCGGCAGCGGTCTCGCCGATGAACGTCGGCGGCACCTGCCACCGGCGGCCGTCGAGGCTCAGGCTGTCGAGGAGCTCCCTGCGTCGCGTGTACGGCTCGTCCAGCAGCGGCCGGCCGTTGAGCCACAGCAGATCGAAGGCGAGATAGCTGACCGGCACCTGGGTCGCCAGGACCTTCGCCTGCGCCGCCGTGCTGATGTTCATGCGCTGCTGAAGCGCCTCGAAGTCCGGCCAGGAGTCGCCGGTCAACGCGACGATCTCGCCGTCGAGGACCGCCTGGTCCGCGCCGACCGCCGTCGCCAGCCCGGCCAGCTCGGGGTACACGAACGTGATGTCGCGAGCCGTCCTCGACGTCAGCCGGACCTGGCCACCGTTGACAAACGCGAGCGCGCGCAGGCCGTCCCACTTCATCTCGTACGCCCACCCAGCGTCGGCGACTGGCAGCGTGCCCGACGTCGCCAGCATCGGCAGGAGCCCGGCGGGCGGTTCGCGGCGGACCTGGTCGGCAGCGTTCACACCCTGATCATTACCCGACCGCCTGGCTGCTAGGCCAGTGCCCCAGGCCCGGCAGCGGCGCGCCGACTAGGCCCATGACAGCCGAGTCAGCCTGAGGCCGCCTCAGCCCATGGTCTTGGCGCCGTCGATTGCTTCCCTGATGATGTCGGCGTGCCCGGCGTGCTGGGACGTCTCCGCGATGAGGTGCAGCAGAACGCGACGAGCGGACCACCTAGCGCCGGGCTCGTACCACGGCGCCTCCGGCAGCGGCTGGCTCGCATCGAGATCGGGCAGCGTGGCCAGCAGATCGTCGGTCTGCCGCGCTACGGCCGCGTAGTCGTCAAGCAGCCCTGCCAGCGTCTCACCGGGCAGCATCCGGAAGCCGTCGAGCCACTCCTGAATGCCTTCCGGGTCCTGCCAGCTGCTCTTGTCGGCGGGGCCCTCGACGATGAACCGGACCCAATTGCGCTCGACGGCGGTGACGTGCTTGACAATCCCGCCGAGGCACAGCTCGCTAACCGTGGTCCGCTGAGCCGCCTGCTCGTCGGTCATGTCCCTGGTAGTGAACCGCAGGAAACCCCGGCTCTTCGCGAGCGTCTGCGCCAGGTCCGCGCGCTCGCCGGTCAGTGTCTGATCCACCGTGCCTACATCCCCAGTGCCCATGGCCTTGACCTCCGCAGCCTCCGCTGGCAGCCCTTCGCTACCTCTGTCTACTGCACGCTAGCGCGGGGGTCCGACAGTCGCGGGCCGAGTGGAAGCCGCCGGGCGGACCTGCGCCGACCTGTCCGGACCTGCGCGGACCTGGCCCGACCGGCCGGCACGTGAGACAGTGCCGTGATGCGTGAGGGACTTGGCCAGCGCCAGTTCGCCGTGCGGATGGACTGGGGCATGCAGGGTGCGCAAGCGATCGCCCAGGGGGCCGACTTTGTGGTCATAGTCGACGTGCTGAGCTTCACCACAACCGTGAGTGTTGCTCTCGACCAGGGCGCAGAGGTGTTCCCGTATCCATGGCACGATGAGTCAGCACGCGCGTTCGCCCGGCGGCATAGGGCGGTCCTCGCGGTAGGCCGGTCCGAGGTTGCGGCGGTCCGGGCGCCAGGCGCGGCCGACGGCCACCTCCCGCAGGTCAGCCTGTCCCCGGCTTCGATCAGGGCGACGCCCGGACTCGACCGGATTGTCCTGCCGTCGCCGAATGGTTCGGCTCTCGCCAGCGCCCTGGCCGGCGCCGGTCGGGGCATCCCGGGAGCCCAGGTCCTCGGCGCGTGCCTGCGCAACCGCGCCGCGGTCGCGAGCTGGCTCACGAGACAGCCCAGCCGCTCGGCGGCCAACGGTGCGGTCATCGCGGTCGTGGCGGCCGGCGAGCGGTGGCCAGACAACTCGCTCCGGCCAGCCGCCGAGGACCTGTGGGGCGCGGGAGCCGTCATCGCCGCCCTGGATAGCCTGGGCGTGACCGGGCTGAGTCCGGAGGCTCGATCGGCCGCAGCTGCGTGGCACGCGGTCGAGCCGGCGCTCGCAGCGGCTCTGGCTGGCTGTACCAGCGGGACGGAGCTGGCGGGCGCTGGCTTCGCCGGCGACGTCTCCATTGCCGGTGAGCTGGACGCCAGCGTGTGCGTGCCGTTGCTGGCCGGTGGGCGATTTGCCGACGCTGCAAAGATTCCGGATCTCGGCCGCTAGCGCGTGCTCGGCGGCGCCAGGTCACGGCCGGCCTGGCGGACCGCGACGATGTCGGCGGCGGGGATGCATCGCCAGCGCGGTTCCGGGTAGCGCTCAGGTAGCGGACAGCTATCCTATAAATCCAATAGGTTTAGAGTTCGGGGGGAAGCCGTGGCACTGCCAGACTTCTTCGTGGCCGGCGCGCCTAAGGCAGGCACCACGGCCCTGCACGCCGCGCTCGCGCAGCATCCGGAGCTGTACCTGTCGACGGTCAAGGAACCCAAGTTCTTCCTGACTGGCGGGCCGCCGCCCACGCAGGGCGGTCCCGGTGACGCGAAGACCTACCGCGAGCATGTCTGGCGGCGACCGGACTACGAGGCCCTGTTCGACGCCGCGCCGCCCGGTGCCCTGCGCGGCGAGTCGACGCCGTTCTACCTCTACCGGCAGGACGCGCAGCGGCGTATCAAGGCGCTCGTCCCGCACGCCCGGCTGATCATTGTGGTACGCGACCCAGTCGAGCGGGCGCACTCCAACTGGACCCACCTGTGGTCGGCCGGCCTCGACCCGATCGATGACTTCGTCAGCGCCTGCGAGGCCGAGGACCAGCGGGTCGCGTCCAGCTGGGCGGACTTCTGGCACTACAAGCGCATCGGCCTATACGGGCAGCAGCTGCAGCACCTGTACTCGATCTTCCCCCGGGAGCAGGTGCTGGTCATGCGCTACCGCGACCTGATCGACGATCCGGCGCGCACACTGGACCGCATTTGCGATTTCCTCGACGTCAGCCAGGGAATCCTCGACCATCTGCCGCGCGAGAACGTCACTGCTCATCCCGAGCTGACCAGGCGGCACCAGTACATGTCCAGCGTCCTGCGGGTCGCATCGGCGATCACCACGCGACTGCCCGGTCATCCGGGCCGGGAGCTCATCGACCGGCTGGAAGGCACCCTCCAGCAGGGCGCCGCGCCGCGTCGGCCGCTGACCTGGGACGAGCGCCAGGCACTGCTGCCTTACTTCCAGGCCGATATCCGGCTCCTGGAAGAGATCACGGGCGAGGACTATAGCCATTGGCTTCGGCCGCGTGAGGCTTCCGGCGGTCTGGTCGGAGCCAGGCCCGCTGGCCAGCGCCAGGCACGCAACGGGCGGCCGCGCGAGTTCTAGCCCAGCCGGACGACAGCCGCCCGCCACCGCCAGCCGGGCCGCCCAGGCCGCTGCCAAGACAGCCGCTAGCGCAGCTCGGTCCGGAGTTCGTGCAGCCCGTCTGGCCTGGTCAGCTCGTAATACCAGCGCTCGCGGCCGTTGCCGAGATCGACGATGTCCACGTAGCGCAGCCCGCCGCGGCCATCTGGCGCCCCGCCGACCGGAACGCCGCCGATAGCCGTCAGTGCACCCGGCGACGCGCCGATGGCCACGCCGGTCCGCTCCTCGTAGTTCTCCGCCACGCTGGCCCGCCCGTCGTAGTAGGCCACGATCTCGCCGGCCCCAAAGCGCACCGCGCTGACCCGAACTCCGCGCGAGTCCCACTCACCCGGCCGCGGCGTCAGCGCGTGCCCGTGCCAGGTCCACTCGACGCCATCCAGGCTCGTCGCGTAGTCCGTCGTCATCCGGTCGGTGCTGGCCGCGTCGTTGAGCGGATGCACCGATGCCCATAGGTGCCACGTGCCCGCCTCGTGGCGGATGACCGGGTCCTTGACGGCTGTCATGGTGTCGCCGGGCAGCACGACCGCACGCTTCCGCGCGTCGAAGGCATCGGGCGCCGGGGCCTCGAGGAGCTCTACGCGCCAGTGCTTAGTCCCCCACGTGGCGCAGCTGACGTACAACCGCCAGGCACCCGACGGAGTCCGCACGAGGGCCGGCCGCTCGAGCGACTCGGTGTCCATCTCGTCCCTGGTGATCACCTGAATGGTCTCGAAGTGGACGCCGTCCGCCGAGCGGGCGATCGCCACCGCGTAGCCGCGGCCGTGGCCGATGGGCCGCCTGAGCCGATAGGCCAGCAGGATCTGGTCACCGTCGCGGACCGCGCTTGGGGCACCCGCCCACGTCCCTGCCTCGGAACCAGGCGGCTCGATGGCCACGACAGAGAGCTCCGGCGATGGCGCCAGGCCGGCGAGCTGGGATCGGCTGTCTTCGGTGATCACAATGCGAAGAATAGGTGATCTGCGGTCCTAGCCTGGACGCTGCAAGCGACCAGCCGAGACGCCGCACGCGGCCGGCCGGGACAGCGCACGCGGCGCCGACCGGACCCCTTGCTCCCTGGACACGGAACTGTGATAGTTCCGACTCTCGCCCTCAATGCCAACTCGCGATATATTGCGTCTACTGCGTAGTCGTCCTGCGAAGCACCGGGGGTTAGGTGGACGCGCTACAGCCTGGCGATCCGCTGGCGGTGGGCACATATCGGCTGCTCAAACGGCTCGGCTCGGGAGGAATGGGCCGGGTCTATCTTGGCGAGTCCCCCGGCGGCCGACTCGTCGCCGTGAAGCTCATCCGGCCCGAGCTGGCAGACGACCCGGACTTCAGGCGCCGCTTCGCCCAGGAAGTACACGCGGCCCGCCGCGTCAGCGGCATCTTCACCGCCCCAGTGGTGGACGCTGATCCGGATGGCCCGCAGCCCTGGCTGGTGACTGCGTACGTCGACGGTCCCTCGCTGGCCGAGGCGGTGACCGCCCAGGGCCCGATGCCGGTCGAGTCAGTGCTCACTCTCGCGGCCGGGCTGGCCGAGGGGCTAGGCGCGGTGCACGCCGCGGGCGTGGTGCACCGCGACCTGAAGCCGCCGAACGTGCTACTGGCCGTCGACGGGCCGCACATCATCGACTTCGGCATCTCCCGCACGCTCGAGGCCGCCGCCCTGACCAACGCCAGTGGCGTCGTCGGCTCGCCTGGCTTTATGTCGCCCGAGCAGGCCGAGGGTCATCCGGTCGGGCCGCCGACCGACATCTTCAGCCTCGGCGGCGTACTGGCGTTCGCGGCAACAGGAGAGCCGCCGTTCGGCGCGGGCTCGGCATCGGCCCTGCTGTACCGAGTCGTGTACGGCGCGGCCGCGACCGGCAACGTCCCCGCACCGCTCAGACCGCTGGTAGAGCGCTGCCTGGCCAAGGACCCGGCCGACCGGCCCACCACCCACGACCTGCTCGCCGAGCTCGGCTGCGCGGCCCCCGCAGACGACTGGCTGGCGTGGCACGGCGTAGTCAGCCCGCCGACCCGCAGGCTGCCGGCGACCAAGGTTGACGAGCAACAAAAGGACGGGAACGGGGCCGCCGACCTGCGCCTCGCCCTTGACCCATCGGCCGCATGCCCGGCACCAGGGGCCGAGCGCAGGCACAGCATGCCGACCCCCTTGCCGAGCCTGCCGACGCCACGGACACGGCACGCCGCCCCACCGCGGCGGGCACGGCAACCGCGCGGCGCCGGCCTGGTCGGCGTGGCGCTGGCTGGCATCCTCGCTGCCCGCACGGCCGCGGTCGTCGCGTTCGCCAGCATGTCCCACCGCCCGCACGACCACGCGCGTCACAGCGGCGGGCGCGGGCTCAGCTGACCTGGGCTGTCCGGCCTGCCCAGTATGGTGCCCGCAGCTGGCGCTTGAGGATCTTGCCTGACCCGGTGCGCGGCAGTTCCTCAATGAAGGCGACGGACCTTGGCACCTTGTAGCTGGCCAGGTGCTGCTTCCCGAACGACTTGATCTCGTCCACGGACAGCGACACGTCCGGTGCGAGCACGATCGTGGCGTGCACGACCTCGCCCCACTCCTCGGACGGGATGCCGAACACCGCCACGTCGTAAATCGCCGGGTGCTGCTCGAGCGCCGCCTCGATCTCGGCCGGGTAGATGTTCATGCCACCCGAGATGATCATGTCGCTCTTGCGGTCGCAGATGTAGAGATAACCCTCGTCGTCCCAGTAGGCGATGTCACCGACCGTGTGGAAGTCGCCGCGACTGGCCTCGTCGTAGCTGTCCTGCTGCTTGTAGTACTCGTTGAAGACACCCTTGGACCGGACGAACAGCTCCCCCGTGTGACCGGGCCCGGTGCCCGTGACGACGTCCCCGTCCGCGTCAAAGAGCACGACCTCGATGCCGGGCGCCGGCTGGCCGCACGAGCCTGGCTTGCGCATCTGGTCCGCTGGCTTCAGTACGCAGTCGACGCCCAGCTCGGTCGAGCCATAGACCTCCCACAGCGACTCGGGCGGGAAGTCGGCGATGTACTGCTGCTTGAGCGCGTAGCTCCACGGCGCCGCGTTGGCGATCATGACCCGCATCGAGGACCGGTCATACTTGGCCTTGATCTCAGGCGGCAGCGCGCAGAGCATCCGGACCAGCGCCGGCGCCGAGAACGTGGACGTGACCTTGTACTTCTCGACCAGCCGCAGCCAGTCCTCGGCATCGAACTTCCGCTGCACCACGATCGTCTGGCCGAACAGGAGCCCAATGCCCATGAACGCGCCGGGACCGCTGTGGTACAGCGGCCCGGAGGTGATGTAGATGTCGTCCGGCCGGTAGCCGAGCAGGGTGATCAGCGCCAGGCCGGTTTCCATGTCGGTGGCGTACCGGACCGCGCCTTTCGGCTTGCCGGTGGTCCCGGAGGTGTAGATCATCGTCCCGCCGGTGCCTTCGGCCTCGCCGACGTCTGCGGGCTGCGGCGATGCCGAGGCGGTCAGCTCCTCGCTGCTGAGCATCCCGGCCCTGGCCGGGCCGCCGAAGACGATGACGTGCCGCAGGCTCGAAAGCTCATCCACCAGCCCGTCGAACAGGTGCGCATAGTCCGCGTCGACATAGGCGATCTCGGAGTCGGAGTGGTCGACGACGTATCTGGCCTCTTCAGCCGTGAGCCGGTAGTTCAGCGGCACCGCGACGGCACCGATCTTCCTGGCGGCGTTGATGACGCAGACCACCGGCACCGAGTTCGGGCCGCACCACATCACCTTGCCGCCGGGCCGGGCTCCGAGGCCGAGCAGGACGTTCGCGAGCCGGTTGGCGGCGGCCTCCAGCTCCGCGTACGTCAGCTGGACAACATCGTCGCCGCCCTTGTCGTCGACGACGGCGAGCTTGTCCGCCTGAGTCTCGGCGTAGACCGTCAGGATGTCTGCCATTGCACCTTGTCCCTCGTAGACCGCGGCGGTCCATCGTAGACCGCGCTGCGTGAGCAGCCTGTTTCTCAGGTACACCCTGTACCGAATGCCGCTCGGTTGTCACCATCTTGGGGCCGGGTTTCTCAGCGCTGGCCGTCGGCCCCCGCAGTCCACCCGGATCCGAGCCGAAGCGCAGCCGCGACTAGCCGGTCGGCTCGCCGCGCCGCCTGGGGCTCCTCGGCCTCGGTCTGCGCAACGAGCTTGTCCGGGTCCTGCCCGGCCCGCTCGGCCTCGGCCCGGCCGCCGTCGCCAAGCCAGCGGCTGACCTGCGCCCCGTCGACCTCAGGGTGGAACTGAACGGCCAGATGCGGGCCGATGCTGAACGCCTGGACGCACAGATCGTTGCGCGCCAGCACCCGCGCCGACGGCGGCGGCACGCACAGGTCCCCGTGGAACTCCAGCCACGGTCCTTCCTCGATCAGGTCCGGATCGAGGGTCTCCACGGTGGTCCAGCCGATCTCCATTCGCGGCGCCTGCTCGACCTGGCCGCCGAGCGCGGCGGTCAGCGCCTGCGCGCCGAAGCAGATGCCAAGCACCGGGATCCCCGTGGCGTCCGCCGCGCGGATCCAGTCCAGCTCAGCGCCGATCCAGCCGCTGATCCGCTCCTCGTAGACCGACCAGGCAGCGCCGAGGATGACCACGTGATCGACGCCCTCCAGCGCCGGCAGCGGCCCGTCCTTGGGGAACAGGTGCACGCTCAGCTCCGCGCCCCGAGCCGCGAACGCGGCAGCGATGAACCCGGCGTCGTCGATGGCGTGGTGCCGGACCACGATGACTCGCATCGGGCCTCCTTGGGCCGCGGTAGGGACATTCACCACCCATTGTCCGGGAACGGGGCCGTCCCCGCACTCCCAGCCCGCCCCGTCGCGGCCGACACCGCCGCAGCCGCCACCGCGAGCACCGGTCCAGGGTCATCGCTGTGAATCTGCTGCCCATACAGCGTCCTGATCGTCACAGCGACGACGTATTCGCGGGCGGTCCGCCGGAGCGACACTCGGCCGCGGCCGACATCGCGAAGGGGCCGCCGTCGGCCGAAACTCGGGTGCGCGGGCACGGCCGATTGGCGAAGATGGCGTATGGCCTGGCGACTGACCCACAGCATCGACGCGTTCCTGGACGCGGCCGGCGATCACCTGCACGCCGAGCCGGTACTGCACACGGTGCCGCTGACGGTGCTGGAGCGACTGCGGCTCAGCGGCCCGTCGGCGTTCGGCCATAGCCCGCCCCTGTTCGGCTGGCATGAGTCCGCCGATGGCGCCATCGATGGCGCCTTCCTGCAGACGCCGCCGCACCCGGTCCTGGTGGCGACGCTCCCGCCGGGATCCGCCGGGTCCCTGGTCGACCTGCTCGGCGCCGAACAAGCACTGCCTGGCGCGGTGAACGTCGCAGCGCAAGACGAAACCAGCTGCCTAGCCGCCTGGGCGGCGGCTCGCGGCGGCGCCGCGGCGGTCGCGCTGCGCACGCGGCTGTTCCGGCTCGGAGTGCTCGTGCCGCCAGAGCCGGCCCCGCCTGGCGCCGCTCGGGTGGCCGATCAGGCCGACCGCGACCTGCTGATCGACTGGCACGCCGCCTTCGGCGCAGAGACGCACGGCCCAGTCCACGAGGATGCCGAGGGCACCGTGACCGACCGGCTCAGCCACGACGGCCTGATGCTGTGGGAGGCCGACGGCGACCCAGTGGCCATGGCCGGGCTGACGCGCGCCGTCGCGGGCGTGGTCCGCGTATCGGCCGTCTACACGCCGCCCGAGCACCGCCGCCGCGGCTTTGGCGGCGCTGCCACGACGGCGGCGAGCCAGGCCGCGCTGGATGCCGGCGCAACGGCGGTCGTGCTGTTCACGGACCTGGCCAACCCGACCAGCAACGCGCTGTACCAGCGCCTCGGCTACCGCCCGATCGGCGATCGCTTCGTGCTCGATCTCTCGGCTAGCGACGGCGCCCAGCTCGATCTCACAAACTCGACCGGTAACTCGTCTTCCGTCATATGAGAATCGCGATTGTGGGCGGGGCCGGCACGGTCGGCAGGCACGTGACAGCCGAGCTGGCCGAGCGCGGTCATGAGGTCCGAGTGCTGAGCCGGCGCAGCGAGCACTACCCGATCGACCTGGTCACCGGGCGGGGCCTCGCGGCAGCGCTGGACGGCTGCGCCGTCGTGGTCGACGCCAGCAACGCCTCTGCGCCGCGGCGGGCGACGCAGGTCCTGGTCGAAGGCTCGCGGCGGCTGCTGGGTGCCGAGCAGCGCGCCGGGGTGAGCCATCACGTGGGTATCTCGATCGTCGGCTGTGAGCGCATCCCGATGGGCTATTACCGGGTCAAGGCCGAGCAGGAGCTGGTGATCGAGCACGGACCGATCCCATGGAGCCTGGTTCGGGCCACCCAGTTCCACGAGCTAGCCGCGATGGCGCTGAACTCAGCGGCGAAGTGGCATGTCCTGCCGATCCCGGCGATGCGGCTGCAGACCGTCGCGGCCGCTGAGGTCGCACAGGTCCTGGCCGACGTGGCCGAACGCGAGCCCGGCGGGGGCCGGATCCAGGTCGCCGGCCCGCAGATGCTGACCGCCGCTGAGCTAGCGCGCACGTGGGTAGCCGCGACTGGCCGCCGGGCACTGTCGGTGCCGGTGCACGTGCCGGGCAAGCTCGGCCGCGCGCTGCGAACGGGCGCGCTCACCGCCGCAGACGCCGACGTCCGCGGCACGCAGACGTTCGCTGACTGGCTCGCCTCAGCACGTTCGCGGCCCGGTCAGTCCGTCTAAGGCGCGCCCGCGACCCGAAATAGGGATTGCTGCCGATCCGCTGAGGCGGGCCTTACGGCGAGTCTCATGGTGTGGGCCTGACGACCGGGCCCGGACCCGAGGAGTAGGCATGTTCCCGACCTTCCCGTATCTCACCGAGTCGATTGCCGCCGAGCGAGCTGCCGACCTCCGGCGTGAGGCCGCGGCCTACCGGCGGACGCGCGGCATCAGGCGGCCGCTGGTTCGCATGAGCCACGCAGGCGGGCGGCCGCACGCCGGACGGAGCCCGATGGCCGGGCGCGCAGTGCCGCAGCCCGGCTCTTGTGCAGGCACGCGCGTCGGCTAGCACTCCCGCCGCTGCGCCTACGGTCCGGCCCAGCGCTGGGCTGTGCCCATCGCGCGGCCACATGCGAACACACATTTGGATTTCGGTCGTATCATCGAGCGTATGGACGCAGCTATCCAGGGATCCCTGCTCGACCTGACCGACGCGCCCGCGCCGGGACCGCTGGACCAGATCCGGCGGACCGAGCTCGCGGCGGGTGCCTGGATCGACCTCCGGCCGGCCTGGATGAGCGGCGCCGACGAGCTTTTCGAGCGGCTGCTGGGCGCAGTGCCGTGGCGCGCGGAGCGGCGGCGCATGTACGAGCGCGTTGTCGACGTGCCGAGGCTCCTGTGCTTCTACGGCGAGGATGAGGCCTTGCCAGATCCGCTCCTGACCGAGGCCAGGGATGCGCTCGACGGCCATTACGCGGCGGAGCTTGGCGAGCCGTTCGTGACCGCTGGCCTGTGCCTTTACCGCGACGGCCGAGACAGCGTGGCCTGGCACGGCGACACCATCGGCCGCGGCAGTACGCAGGACACGATGGTAGCGATCTTGTCGCTTGGCACGCCGCGTCCGCTACTGCTGCGTCCGGTTAGTGGCGGTTCAGCCCTCCGCTTCGACGTCGGGCACGGCGACCTCCTGGTCATGGGGGGCAGCTGCCAGCGCACCTGGCAGCATGCGATACCGAAGTCGGCTAAGGCCATCGGTCCGCGGATCAGCGTGCAGTTCCGCCCGAGCGGCGTCCGCTGACATGCGGTTGACCATCCGCCAGCCTGGGCAATTACGCGGATATGGCTGCCGACGGGCGAGGACACCAGGAGATCCGGCCGAACGTTGAGCCGCCGGCCCAGCGGCAGCACCGGAGCCCCTATCTCCCGGCGGCAGCGGATCTCCCGACGGGGGCGGATCTCCCGACGGGGGCGGATCCCCCGCTCCGGCGTTTTCGCCGGAGCTGCAGGTGCCGACCTTCCCGGCGTCCTCGCCATTCCCGCCTATCGCTGATTACGCTTTCCTGTCCGACTGCGAAGTGACTGCCCTCGTCGCGCCGAGCAGCGCGATCGAGTGGATGTGCCTGCCAAGGCTGGACTGCCCGAGCGTGTTCGGCGCGCTACTTGACCGGGAGGCCGGCCGGTTCAAGTTCGGCCCGGAGAACATCTCCGAACCTGCCGACCGCCGCTACTTGCCAGGCACGATGGTCGTCGAGACCAGCTGGGACTGTGGTCAGGGCTGGATCATCGTCCGCGACTGCCTCCTCATGGGCCCGTGGCGACACGAGAAACCCGGCCGCAGCTCGCACACCAGGCCACCGACCGACTACGACGCCGAACACACGCTGCTGCGCACCGTGCGCTGTGTCAACGGCACGGCGCAGCTCCTCATCGACTGCGAGCCGGTGTTCGACTACGGCCGGACCCGCTCAAGCTGGCGCCACACCGAGCGCGGCTACTACCAGGCGCAGATCACGCCCGAGGAGAGCGATCTGACGCTGACGCTCACCTCCGATATCCGGATCGGCCTGGAAGGGCCGAGCGCACGGTCGCGCACCCTGCTGCACGAAGGCGACACGAGATTCTGCGCGCTGTCGTGGGGCAGTCTGGATCCGCCCGAGGACTACGAGGAGGCCTACCGCCGGCTGGTCTGGACTGCGCATCACTGGCAGCACTGGCTCGCCCGCGGCGACCTCCCCGATCATCGCTGGCGCAGCTACCTGGCGCGAAGCGCGCTGACGCTCAAGGGCCTCACGTTCGCGCCGACCGGAGCCATCGCGGCCGCAGCGACCACGTCGCTGCCGGAGACACCCGGCGGGGAGCGCAACTGGGACTACCGGTACAGCTGGATCCGCGACGCCACCTTCGCGCTCTGGGGGCTATTCACGCTCGGCTTTGAGTGGGAGGCCAGCGACTACTTCGCGTTCCTCACCGACGTCGTCGAGCGGAACCGCGGCGATATGCAGATTGTCTACGGCATCGACGGCCGCAGCGAGCTGCCGGAGCAGACGCTCAAGCACCTGCACGGGTACCAGGGCGCGCAGCCGGTGCGAATCGGCAACGACGCCTACGCGCAGCAGCAGAACGATGTCTGGGGCGTCGTGCTTGATTCCCTCTACCTGCACACCCGGTCCCGTGACCGGCTCGACGAGCGGGTCTGGCAGATGGCCAGGAACCAGGTCGAGCACGCGCTTGAGCACTGGCGTGAGCCCGACCGCGGCATCTGGGAAGTCCGTGGCGCCCCGCGGCACTTCACCTCATCAAAGCTGATGTGCTGGGTTGCGGCCGACCGCGGTGCCCGGCTGGCCAGGATCAGGGAGGACCCGGACGCAGCACAGCGCTGGCAGCAGGCCGCCGACGAGATCCACGCCGACATCTGCGCCAACGCGGTGGACGAGCGCGGCGTCTTCTGCCAGCACTACGAGACCACGGCGCTGGACGCGTCGCTGCTGCTGATGCCCTTGCTGCGGTTCTTGCCGCCCGGCGATCCGCGCATCCGCGCCACCGTCCTCGCCATCGCCGACGAGCTGACCCAGGACGGCCTGGTGCTCCGGTATCGGGTGGAGGAGACCGACGACGGGCTGTCCGGAGCGGAAGGCACTTTCACGATCTGCTCGTTCTGGCTCGTGTCGGCGCTGTCGGAGATCGGCGAGCATCATCGGGCGCGTGACCTGTGCGAAAAGGTCCTGTCCTACGCTAGCCCGCTGCTGCTCTACGCCGAGGAGATCGAGGCGACGTCCGGGCGGCACCTGGGCAACTTCCCGCAGGCCTTCACCCACCTGGCCCTCATCAACGCGGTGATGCACGTCATCGAGAACGACGAGGAGGAGGCCAGCCAGTCGCGAAGCGCCGCGTCGGAGCGGCCGCGGTACGGAAACGGCAAGCTACGTCGCCGCGACCGGCTCGGACTGATTGACGAGCCAGACCCGAACGAGCACGGCAGGCTGACTGACCCTTAGCCCGCCTCGGCCCAGACGTACAGGCGCCGCGTGGGGTGCTCGGCCGGGTACGGTTCACGGTCGCAGTGCCTCCTGACGACAAAGCCCGCTTCCTGGATCGCCGTCATCAGGTCAGGCAGCGACCACAGCGTGGCCCGGACCGAGACAGGTCGGCCGAACCAGCCGTCATCCTGGATCTCGCCTGTGCCGCCGTGCATGCTGACGAGCAGCCCGCCGCCGGGCCGCAGCACCCGCCTGAACTCGGCCAGCGCCGCAGGCACCTGCTCGCGCGGCAGGTGGATCACCGAGTAGAACGCGACGAGCCCAGCGAGCGCGCCGTCGCCGCACGGCAGCTGGCGCATGTCGGCGACCTCGAACCTGAGCGCAGGCTGACGCGCCCTGGCGATCTCGATGCTGGCGGACGACAGGTCGATGCCGGTGACATCGGCGCCGCGGTCGGCCAGGTAGCGCGTCACGTGGCCGGCCGCGCCGCAGCCGACGTCGAAAACCCGGCCGGGGCAGGCCGCGGCGAACTCTGCCAGCAGTGCGCGGTCGAACGGCTTGGCGTCCAGCTCGTCAGCGAAGGCGACTGCATACTCCTGCGCCACCGCGTCGTAGGTCGCGCGGATGTCAGGCCAGGACTCCGTCATCTCGCCATCATCCAACGGCGGCGTCGCGGGCGATGACCGCGGTCCGTGCGCCAGCGGCCGAGATGAGGTCCGCCGGCGCGAGCTCGATCTCCAGCCCGCGCTGTCCCGCGCTGCAGAACACGGTGTCGTACCTGAGCGCGGTCTCATCGACGACGACCGGCAGCCGCTTGCGAAGCCCGACTGGCGCGATGCCGCCCGTTACGTATCCTGATGATTTTTCTGCCTGTACCGGGTCGGCCATGGCGGCTCTCTTGCCGCCGACCGCAGCTGCCAGTGCCTTGAGGTCGAGGCTGCCCGAGACCGGGACGACGCCGACCGTGAGCTGGCCGTCGACGTCTGCGATGAGGGTCTTGAAGACACGTTCGGGCGGCACGCCGAGCGCCTCGCTGGCCTCCTGCCCGTACGACGGGTGCCGCGGGTCGTGCGAGTAGCGGTGGATCGTGTGACCGATGCCCAGCCCGGTGAGCAGGTCGGTCGCCCTCGTGCCGCCCCGGCCAGCCATGACGCAAGATTAGCGGGCGAGCGCGAGACTAGAGGCGTGACCGACTGGGTGCTGCACGTCGACCTCGACCAGTTCATCGCGGCGGTCGAGGTGCTGCGGCGACCTGAGCTGCGCGGCAAGCCAGTCGTGGTCGGCGGCGACGGGGACCCGGCAAAGCGCGGCGTCGTCGCGACCGCCTCGTACGAGGCCCGGCTGTACGGCGTGCACTCCGGGCTGCCGATGCGAACGGCGGCCCGGCGCTGCCCGGACTGCGTGTTCCTGCCTGTCGACCGGGCCGAATACGAGGCGGCGTCGGACTCGGTGATGACGGCGCTCCGCAGCCTGGGCGCAGTGACGGAGGTGATGGGCTGGGACGAGGCTTTCCTGGCCGTGGAGACCGGCGATCCGGAAAGGTTTGCCCGGCGGATCCAGGAGACGATCAAGGCGGCGACCGAGCTGGACAGCACGGTCGGCATCGGCGAGAACAGGCTTCAGGCCAAGCTCGCCACGAACTTCGGCAAGCCGGCCGGCGTGTTCCGGGTGACGCACGCGACCTGGTTCGAGCTGCTCGGCGCACAGCCGGTCACCACGCTGTGGGGCGTCGGCGCCAAGACCGCCAGCAAGCTCGCGGAGCTCGGCATCCAGACGGTCGCAGACCTGGCGAGCGCTGACATCGCCGCGGTCGCGGCGCGGTTCGGCCCGACGATCGGGCCCTGGCTGGTCCAGACCGCTCGCGGCCTCGACGGCTCGACCGTCAGCGCGGCGGCGTACGTGCCCCGCTCGCGCAGCCGGGAGGTGACCTTCCAGGAAGACGTCGCGGACTGGGACCAGGTCCGGGCCGAGGTGGCGCAGCTCGCCCGCCGGGTCACTCTCGATGTGATCGCGGAAGACAGGCCGGCTGTCCGGGTCGTCGTCAAGGTCCGGTATCGGCCGTTCTTCACCAGCACGCACGGGGTGCCGCTCGATTCGCCGTCCGCCGACCAGGCTGAGATTGAGCGGGCAGCGCTCGGCGCGCTGGCCAAGTTCACCGATCGCAGGCCGGTGCGGCTGCTAGGCGTCCGCGCCGAGTTCGCCGACAGCTAGTAGCCACCAGGCGCCGTGCGAGTGGCGCTCTCAGCGGGGAAGCGCGCCCACTCGCTCGGCCAGCGCCAGGAGCGGGCGAGGAGGCGGAGTACGCATGCCGGTGAGCTCGCCGATGAGCTCGACGGCGCGCTCCCGCGCCTCCGCCGGCTCCAGATCCACCGCACGCGCGAGCGCTGCGGTCGCTTCGTCGACCTGATGTCGCAGCGCGTAAGCCCGCGCCACGTCGACGAGCATGCGGGCGAGCTGACCGGGCGACATGCTCGCGGTATCGACGGCGGCAGCTGCTCGCAGCGCATGTTCGGCGTCACCGAGATCCACGCTGACCGCGATCTCGACGAGCGCCACGTACTGCGCGCCGAACTCGGGCAGCTCGTTCGCCGGCCGCCCAGCCAGCCGACTGGCGATCAGGCGAGCCGTGGCCACATGGGCAAACGCGGTCGCGGGCTGGTCAGTCCTGGCCGCGACCGTCGCCCGCAGCAAGGTCAGCCCGCCGCGGAGCGACAGCGCGTCGGGATCACCGAGCTCGGCGAGGCCGCGCAGTGCGATCAACGAGGTCCTGGCTATCTCGTCCGCCAGCGCGAACTCGCCGGAATCCAGGAACACCGACGCGAGCCGGTACTGCCCGGCTGCGGCGAGCAGCAGGTTGCCGGCCTGTTCCGCCGCCGCCATCGCCCGGTCGGCGGCCACCCAGGCGGCCAAGGGCTCGCCGAGCTTGATCAGCGCGGCCGAGCAAGCCTGGTAGGCCATCGCGGTCAGCTCGTACGCGTCGGCCTGGACCGCCTTCGGCACTGTCCGCACGGCTGCCTCCAGTCCTGGCAGCAGTCCGCCGAGGGCTGACGTCAGCTCCTCGAACTCGCCCGCCCTGGCCAGCGCGGCCACGCGCTCGGTCGTGGCGCGCAGGCTGCGAATCGACGGGGCGTAGCTCTCGCCGAGCATCGCGCTGAGGGAATGAGCCCGCGCCAGCAGCAGCCGCAGGCCATTGGCTGCGGACGAGCGGCCCTGCTCGCCGATGCCGCTCGGCCCGGCGGCCGCTAACTTCGGCAACGGCGCGTCCAGCGATGACGGCGCGGCTAGGTCGGGTTGCGGCAGGTCGGGTTGCGGCAGGTCGGGTGGCGGCAGGTCGTGGCGGCGATCGCTGGCGGTCCTGCGCCGGACCGCCTGCTGATACTCCACGGTGTTCACGTGCGCGCTCCCTCTCACTGAGGATCAGGCGCCCTTTTCACCCGCGGTCGCGGGCCATTCTTGAGTAGCAGATGATTGCATCTTGAGAATTGCACGCCAGCGCAGCGTTACGCAAGTGCGTGGGATGCGATTTCATGGCCATTATCGGGTCAAAGCGCCCAGGCAATTGGCGCCAGGCTGACGTTACAGCCTGTGCAGCGGCGATCTCAGCCCGTACCCGGCCCGTGCCCTCATCGTAAGCAGCCACAGGTTCAGCGCAACCTGCTCCGCCGAATTGCTGGCGATGCGCGTACCGGCGGATCCTCCGACGACGCTGGTGCGCTAGTCTCCGCCGCATCCGCTGTGCCGTTTGCTGCGAGGAGAAATATGGTCGTTCCGCTGGCCGCACGCTGGGTGGCCGCGGTCGCTGGGGTGCTGCTCGTCGGCACCTCCGCGAGTAGCGTGATCGGCACGCTGATCGTGCCCCGCTCCGTGGGGAGCTGGCTGACCACCCGAGTCGATCAGCTGGTCAACCATGCGTACATACTGATCACCACGCCGGTGAAGGTGGATTTCCGCCGCCGTGACCGGATCCTGGCCACCCACGCGGCGACGCTGCTGCTGTGTCAGATCGTCGCGTGGCTCGCGATGTTCTTCGTCGGCTTCAGCCTCATCTTCTGGCCGCTGGTGCACGGCGGCATCACGGACGCCTTCCGGCTCGCCGGGCCCGGCATCTGGGAGATCGGATCGGACCTGGCCACGGGCGGGCCGCAGACGGCCATCCTCGACATCGCCTCGCTGACCGCGCTCATCACGGTCACCTTGCAGATCGCGTACCTGCCGACGCTGTACTCGGCGTTCAACCGCCGGGAGAACGAGGTCGCGCTGCTCAACGACCGTGGCGGCTTCCCGGCCTGGGGGCCCGAGTTGCTGGCCCGCACCCACTACGCCCTCGGCTCCGGCGTCTCCACCGTCAACACGCTGCCTGACCTGTACGCGAACTGGGAAAGGTGGGCGGCCGACGTCGGCGAGAGTCACACCACCTACCTGCCGCTGGTCTGGTTCCGCTCGCCGAAGGCGCTGTCGTCCTGGGTCACGTCCCTGCTTGCGGTACTCGACTCGGCCGCGTTGATGCTGTCGCTCAATCCGTCGACGGCGCCGGTGGTGCCGGCCAGGCTCTGCCTGCGGGCCGGGTTCACGTGCTTCGGCGACGTCGCCAGGGCGATGGGATTCAGCATTCCGCTGGAGCCTGACCCCGACCAGGGCATCAAGATCAGCTACGAGGACTTCCTCGAAGCCATCAGCCGGCTGGAGGAAGTGGACTTCCTGATCGAGCGCAGTCCTGAGGACGCCTGGCCTGACTTCGTCGGCTGGCGGGTCAACTACGAGGACGCGGCCTTCGCCATTGCCCGAGCCGTTGATGCCGTGCCTGCCCTGTGGTCTGGCCCGCGGCGGCATGAGCGCAAGGTCATCCGGCCTATCCGGCCGCCGACGGGTCGCCCGCCGAACGGCAAGTGGAAGAAGACCACTCCGGCGGACGGCGGGGTCATCTAGCGTTCGCCGCGTCCCCGTGCGACTGCACCAGGTCCAGGTCAGTGGCAGCGGAGTCCGCGTCGTCGTGGTCACCCTGGGCAGTCGCCTGCGGCTCAGCCACGTCGGGCCGCTCGGGCCACGGGTTCAGGTCAGGGACCGCAGCCGCCGGCTCGGGCTGCGGTGCGGACTCTTGTGTGGGCGCGGGTGCAGGCTCGCGGTCGGGCTCGGGCAGCGGTCCCGAAGCCACCCGGTCCTGGCCGGCTGCCGGGTCCTGGCTCTCCGCCCGGTCCTGGCCAGCCGAGCGGTCCTGGCCAGCCGCCCGGTCCTGGCTCGCCGTCCGGTCTGGCCGCAGCAGCTCGGGCAGCTCGGGCAGCGGGACGAGGCTGGCGAAGTCGGGCTCCTCTTGCGGCGGCGGCGGAGGCAGCGGCTGGCCCCTCTCCGGCAGCGGAATGCCACCGAACGCGGGTGCCAGCACCGCACCGGCGGCGCGCACGGTGGCGTCGCGCAGGGTGTCGCCGATCAGCCGGGCCGCGTAGGCGAGCAGTCCCTGGCGCTCGCCGTCGGACTCCTGACGGGCCGCCGCTGCCAGCTCGTCGGCCAGCCGGGAAGCCAGCGCCTCAGCGGTCGGCCACTGACCCACGGCCCGCCTGGCCTCCGGGGTTACCTTGAAGACATACCAGAAGCGCGGGTCGCCACCGGTCGTGGTCTTCCTGAAGTCCACGTAGACCGGGTCCAGCGCCTCGAGAGCCTGCGCCACCACCGACGGGTCTAGGCCAGCCTGGGCAGCGATATCGGTGACGGTGACCATGTAGCTGTGCTCAAGCAAGCCGACGGTCGCGTCCAGCACGGGCAGGTCTCTGGCTGCCCAGGTGTCATACACGAGCATCTGCCTAACCGGGACCTGGCCGGAGATCATCGGGGCTCGACCGGGGTCCCTGGATCGTCGGGTTCGCCCCGGCTCGCGCTGCCAGGGCCGATGTAACCGGCACTTAGGAGACTAGCGAGAATATGGAGTACAAGCGCACCAATGTGCGCTGCGGGCTGCCGAACCGGGTGTTCGCTGACCTGAACGCCGCCGTAGAGTCCCCGCCGACAAGCCGGTCTGTCATCGCCAAAGTGGCCTCTGTCACGTTGACGACTGGGCACGGCAGCAACGTCGCTAAGCTGTGCGGGCCGGCAACGGTGCGGGCAGACCGACTTGAGAGGAACATCAATGGGTAACGACACCGGACTCGAGCGCACCCTGGTGCTGCTTAAGCCCGACGCCGTGGCTCGGGGCGTGATCGGGCGGGTGCTCACACGTTTCGAGGACGCCATGCTCAAGGTGCTCGCTTGCAAGATGGTCTGGATGGACGCCGACCTCACCAGGCGACACTACTTCGACCTGGAGGAGCGCTTCGGGGCTGGCGTGTACAACGCCATGGCCGAGTTCATGCAGAGCGGCCCGGTTCTGGCCCTCGTGCTCGAGGGTGTCGAGGCAGTCGCCTGCACGCGCAAGCTCGTCGGCTCCACCTATCCCGACCAGGCGCCGCCCGGCACTATCCGGGGTGACTTCGCGCACATGAGCAAGGCCTACGCCAACGAGCGCGGCATCGCGGTGGCCAACCTTGTGCATGCCTCGGGCAACGCCGAAGACGCGGCGCATGAGATCGACGTCTGGTTCAGCAAAGACGAGATCCACGAGTACCCGTCGGCGGCGGAGCGCTTCCTCCGCTAGCCGGACAAATACCGCGCCGTGCCAGCGAACTCTCGCTACCACGCGTGTCCGATGAGCGACGCAGCGTAACTCGCCGTTACCTTGAGAGGCGGCAACGGCACACCTCGCCGTGCCGGTCGGCAGTGGCCGTCGCCCGTCCCTGGTGGCTGGCCGGCCTGTCGGCCAGCCTCGAAGGGAGCACCCATGCCCGCAGGACACCGCATCGCGGCAGTGGCCGTCGCGGCAGCAGCCGTCGCTGCCGCGGGAATCGCTACTCTTGGTTTAGCCGCGGCACCCGGCGCGTTGGCCCGGCCGGCCGGGTCGAATGCTTATCTGAATCACTTCAGCAAGCTCACGACTGTCGCGTCGACAGTCCCTCGCAACGGGGACGTCAATCCGTATGGAATTGTCGTCATCCCGTCTAGCAGCGGCCGGTTGCGGGCCGGCAACGTCCTGATCAGTAACTTCAACAACAAGGCCAACCTGCAGGGGACGGGCAAGACAATTGTCCAGATCACGCCGGGCGGCCAGCGGACGCTGTTTGCGCAGATCAATCCGAGCAAGCTGCCGGGCTCCTGCCCCGGTGGCGTTGGCCTGAGCACCGCACTCGAGGTACTGCCCGGCGGCTGGGTTGTGGTGGGGAGCGTGCCATCCAAGAACGGACAGGCCGCCACCGCCAAAGCCGGCTGCCTGATCGTGCTGAATAGCCGAGGCCAGGTGAAGGAGACCATCAGCGGCTACGGCATCAACGGCCCGTGGGACTCGGCCGCCGTGGCTGCGGGCCGTTTCGCGTACCTGTTCGTGAGCAATGTGCTGAACGGCACCGTCGCCGCAGACGGCAAGGTCGTCGCCCACGGCTACGTGCTCCGGCTGAAGCTACGGCTGCACCGGCACGCGCCGCCTTCGGTCGTCGCGTCGACGGTGATCGGCTCGGGCTATCCGCAGCGAACCGACCCCCTCGCGTTCGTGCTCGGACCCACCGGCCTCGGGCTGGGGCAGAACGGCATGCTCTACGTCGCCGAGACGCTGACAAGCCGGATCTTCGCGATCCCGGCCGCGGTCAACAGGCTAGGGAGCGCGGGTCAGGGCGCACTGGTGACCAAGGGCGGTGACCTGAACATGCCGCTCGGCCTCGCCATCGCCCCGAACGGGCACGTGCTCACGGTTAACGGCGGCGACGGGAAGATCGTGGAGACCACTCCGGCCGGAGCCCAGATCTTCTCGCGCTTCCTGGACACCTCCGGCTTCCCGGTGGGCGCAGGGGCGCTGTTCGGCCTCGCGGTACTGCCCGGCGACGGCGGCGTGTACTACGTCGACGACGCGAGTAACACGCTCCGCCTGCTGCACTAGCCGACTCCACTGGCTGGCTGACGCGCCATGGATGCGGAGATGCTACGGCCCTGGGCGTAGCAACTCCGCATCCATGCGCGAGCCAGGCCGCTATTCCCAGTCCTCGTCCGCCTCGACAGGCGCAAAGTCGACATCCTTCTCGGCCAGCCACCGTTCCAGCCAGCCGAACTGCTCGGCCAGCGTGTGCAGCACCGACTCGCGCGCCATGTAGCCGTGACTCTCATACGGCAGGATCACCAGGCGCGCGATCCCGCCAGTGCCCTGGATCGCCTGGAACAGGCGCTCCGACTGGATGGGGAACGTGCCCGAATTGGCGTCCCGCTCGCCATGGATGAGCAGCAGCGGCGCAGAGATCTTGTCGGCATACCGGAACGGTGACACCCGGTCATAGACTTCTGTGGCCTCCCAGAAGTTGCGCCGTTCCGTCTGGAATCCGAACGGGGTCAGGCTGCGGTTGTAGGCGCCGCTGCGCGCGATGCCCGCAGCGAACAGATCGGTGTGAGCGAGCAGGTTGGCGGTCATGAACGCGCCGTAGCTATGACCTCCCACCGCCACCCGCTGCGGATCGGCGATGCCCATCTCCGCGAGAGCGGTGATGTGGGCCGCCGCGGCAGCCGTGATCTGCTCCACGTACGAGTCGTTCATCGTCTCCGGGTCACCGATGACGGGCATCGTCGCGTTCTGGAGCACCGCGTAACCGCGCAGCACAAACCAGATCGGGTCGGAGGCTGTCAGCCGGGTGAACCGCTCGGTCGTGCCACGGACCTGGCCGGCCGTCGCCGCGTCACCGTAGTCGAGCGGATAGGCCCAGACGATCAGCGGCAGCCGGCCGTCGCGGACGTAGTCGTAGCCGGGCGGCAGATGCAGCATGCCGGTCAACTGCACGCCGTCGCCGCGGTCGTAACTGACCAGCCGCTTGTCCATCCCGGTCAGCTGCGGGTGCGGGTCTGGCCAGGACGTTAGCGGCGTGCGCTCGCCGTCATCGAGCCTGACCACAGCGAGATTGGGCGGCTCGGCGCGGCTCTCGTGCCAGATCAGCAGCGCCTCGCGGTCATCGCCAGCGAAGCCGAGCACCTGCTCGTAGGCATCCGCGGGGCTGCGCCACAGCCGTCTGGTGGTGACGTCCGTCAGGTCCAGCTGGTCCAGGAACGGCCGGTCGCCTTCGGGACTCGCGCCGTCGCCCCGAAGGTAGATCTGGTGGCCATCCTGGAGGATCGTGCGGGTGCCGTCCGGATGCACGGTCATCAGCGGCGTGCCCGGATCACGGTAGGCCTCGTCGGCGGAGTGGTCGAAGATGACGCGGCTGTCTTGTGGCGCGGCGAGGTCGGCGAGCCGGGATGTCAGCCAGCGACGGTCCCTGTCGTGCTCGGTGATCAGCAGCTGGCCAGGCGCCGCCATGTCGTACCAGCCGAGGCACCGGTGCTCGACCTGGATGCAGGGCTGCGGGGACTCGTCGAACGGAGCGGGCAGCCGGCAGATCTCGTCCCGGAACTCGGCCTTGACGAGCGGATCACCGCCGTCCTGCGCTTCGGTCCAGACGAGGCTGGCAGGCATCGACTCCTCCCACGACACCATCCGCGGGCCGGTCGGGACGCCCTGGCGCGGCACCTCGTCGCTGACTGGCAGATCGGCGATGACGCGCTCCAGCTCGCCGCCCGAGGTCCACACCTCGACCCGGCGGGCAAAGTACGGAAACGGGACCCGGAACGAGAATGGCCGTTGCAAGCGGTACACGAGCAGGTGCTCGCCGTCAGGCGACTCGCTGAGGTGGTAATACAGTCCGGCCGGTCCGAGCTCGGTCACGGCGCCGGACTCCGGATCAACGCGCAGCGGTACCGTCGTCGCCAGTTCCTCGAAGAGGTCGGCGTCCGCGTCGGTGCGGAGCAGATCGGTGAAGGTGGCCATCTGCGAGCGCTTGCCGGCCGCCTCCGACAGCTGCGGCTCGATCGGCACCAGGCCGGGCACGGCCGGAGGCGCCGGCGCGCCGAGCGCGAGCAGGGTCCGCCCGTCCCTCGACCAGCGCACCGTCGAGCCGGTCGACGTGGGGTCGCCGCCCAGCACATCCCTGACCCGCAGGCCGGGTACCTCGGCAGCCGTCGCGGCCTGGGCGTCCGCTACCCAGACGGCGATGCCATCCGGTTCGTCGAGCGTGACAGCGAACCGCCGGCCGTCAGGAGCCCAGGTGGGCACGCTGACCGAGATGCCGTCCGGGAGTTCGATGCGGCGGGGCTGGCCGCCTGGCACCGCGATCACTGACAGGCCTGTGAGCCGCCGGATGCGCTGCCGACCACCGAGCGCCGGGTCCAGGCGCAGCCCGGCCAGCGCGAGGTATGGCCGGGCGAGGTGTGCCACCGGCGGATGCGACTCGTAGTGCACTAGCGCGATAAACCGCCGGCCTGGCGCGAGCGAGGCGGCGGGTGTGGGTGGCGCGTCGATGATCGAGACGATGTCGCTGGCCGGGATCTGATACGGCACTCTTGGTTCCCTCTCCGTCACTCGATCTTGATGGGTGCCGAATTACCGGTGCCCCTCAGGCTCACCAGCTCGGACCCATGGATGCGCCCGGACCGGATGCCTGGCGCTTGGTCGCTGCCCTAGGCTCGCGCGAGCGCGCGCTTGCGCGCAAATCGGGCGGGCTCGCACAACGGCGTTGGCCGGCCAGGATGAGATGACGGTCAAGCCCAGGAGTTGATCATGCAGACAAGCCCGACGGCCGCGCAGGTGTCTGTTCCCGGCTTCGCCGATCATCATGCGCATCTGCTGCGAGATGCCGCCGGCCTGGCCTTCCCGCCGACTCCGGAAGCGGTCCGGGCATTCCACCAGAGCGTGGCCGAGCAAGGGAGGAGCCCGATGGACGTGCTCGATCCGGCCCCGGACGTCGCGCGGCCCGCGCTCGACGCCAGGCTTGCGGCCGCGCTGACGAGGGCCGCCGCGGCCGGGCTGGTCGAGATTACCGAAATGGGCATGCGCGGCTGGGCTTACCTGGATGCGCTCGGCGCCTTGCAGGCCGCCGGGCCGCTGCCGTGCCGGGTCCGGATCTACGTCGCGAGCGGGCTGGCCAAGGACTGTGGCCTAGCTGAACTCGACGCTCGCCGCGCCGACAGCGGGCCATGGGTACGGCTGGACGGCGTGAAGTTCTACGCCGACGGCTGGCTGGTGCCTCGCACCTGCGCGCTGTGCGACGACTTCGCCGATACGGCCGGCCGCGGCGTGCTGTTCAGCGACGCGCCCGCCCTTGCCCGGCGGATCCAGCCGCTGGCAGAGCGGGGCTGGCGCATTGCCACGCACGCCATCGGCGACCGGGCCGTTGCGACCGTGCTGGACGCGTACGACCTTGCCTTCGATAGCGATCGCGCAGCGATCGCCGCGGCTGCGCCACGTATCGAGCACGCGAGCTTGCTGTCGGCGGAGCTCATCGACCGGATGGCCGATGCCGGAACCGTCGCCTGCATCCAGCCATCGTTCGCGGTGACTGACGCAGGTGAGCTGTGCCCCGCACTTGGAGCTGCGCGCGCTGGGCGCGCCTATCCGTGGACGCACCTCGCTCGGGCCGGAGTCGCCATGCTCGCCGGCACCGATTATCCGATCGAGGTCCTGGAGCCGCTGCCGAGCCTGGCGCGCCTGGTGAGCGGTGTGTCGCGCCGACCCGGGTTCGCCACTCGCGGCACCGCGGCTGAGCGGGCACGGCTGACGGCTCACCTGGCGTTCGCGCTCATGACCGACCCGGCGGCGGGTCAGACGCTGCTCAACGCCGATCCGAGAGCGGTTCCGGCGGCTGAGATCGACGAGATCGACGTGCTCGGAACGCGGCCGGTGCCATTCTGACGGCGGCGCGGGAGACTTACCTCGTTCCGCCCGATGTCAGGGATGCATCGGGAAGCGGTGCTGGCTGCACGCGCAGCAACCTGGCCGCCCACCGTGGCAGCCACCAGTTCCACCGGCCGAGCAGCGACACGATCGCCGGGACGAGCAGCGACCTGACCACCGTCGCGTCCAGCAGGATACCGGCGCCCACGCCGGTCGCGAAGATCTTGAGGAACGTGAACGGCGCGCCGGCCAGCGCCGCCATTGCCAGGAACAGGATCAGCGCAGCCGAGGTGACCAGCCGACCGGTGCGGCCCACGCCGGTGATGACGGCCTGGTCGGTGGAGCCGGTCGCGTCGAACTCCTCCCGCATCCGGGTGAGGATGAACACCTCGTAGTCCATGGACAGGCCGTACACGAAGGCGAACACGAACAGCGGGATCCAGCCCGTGATCGCGCCAGTGGCAGGCAGGCCCCAGATCGCCCGGGAGCCATAGCCGTCCTGCCACACCAGCACCAGCACGCCGTAGACCGCGGCGACGGACAGCAGGTTCAGCGCGATGGCCTTCAGCGGCAGGAGCAGCGACCGGAACGCTCGGGCCAGCAGCACGAAGGTGATCACCGCCAGACCCGCGAGGACCCACGGGAAGTCGCCGTAGAGCGAGTGGATCTGGTCAACCAGCCCGACTGAGTAACCACCGATCAGCGCCGCTGGCTCGGCTGAACCGACCGCGGTGCGGACGGCTGCGGCGGTCGAGAGGCCCGTCGTGCCAGCCCCGTCGGCAACCGGCAGCGCCACGACCAGGGCGGTGCCGTGCTGGTGCCAGGCTGGCCCCGGTGGCGCCACCGCGAACCGCACGCCGGGCACGTCGGCAGCGGTCGTGACCACGCTCGACGCCATCGGCTGTCCCGGTGCGAGGATCTCGATCGGGGCGAGCACGCCGACGGGAATCCCGGCCCGCTGCAGCAGCACGACGCCCTCGCGCGCGGGGCCTTTCTGCGAGAGCGAGTTCACGCTCGCGTCGCCGACGTGCATGCCCAGCGCCGCGATGCCGAGCGCGATCAGGACTGCCAGGCCTGCCAGCGTTGCCAGCCAGCGCTGCCGCACCACGAGCCGGGCCCACGCGGTCCAGCCTCGGCTTGGCGTGCCCTCGTGCCGCAGCCTCGGCCACTCCAGCCGCGGCCCGATCCCGGCGAGCGTGGCGGGGACTAGCGTCAGCGTCACCGTGACGCTGATCAGCGGGATCAGCATGCCGCCGAGGCCGATGCTGCGGATAAACGGGATCGGCAGTGCGATCAGCGCCAGCAGGCCGAGCGCCACGGTGACGCCGCTGAATACGATCGCCCGCCCGGCCGTGTCCATGGCGCGCCTGATCGCCGCTTCGTTGTCGCTGCCGTGCGCCAGCTCCTCACGCCACCGGGTGATCAGGAGCAGCGAGTAGTCGATGGCGACGCCAAGGCCGATGAGGCCGACGAGGAACTGGACGACGAAGTTGACGTTCAGGAGATAGGTCAAACCCAGGATGGCAAGGAACGCGGTCGTCACCGACGCCGCCGCGATGAGCAGCGGCACCACCGCGAGCAAGGACGCGAAGACGAAGGCCAGCACAGCCAGCGCGCCCAGCCCGCCGAGCAGGATCTCGTTGAACACGCCGGGGCCCGACCCGGACCCGCCGGCGTTCGTCAGCGGAGCGAGCCCCGTCACCCGCACCGTCGAGCCGGGGGGAAGGTCGTGCAGCATCACGGCCTGCACGGCGGCGGGCTGGACCAGCTGGAGCTGTGCCTGCTTCCCCCTGCTGGGCGTGAAGATCAGCCCGAACGTGGTCCGACCGTCAGCGGATACGAAGCCGCGGTCGCCGGTGCTGGCGTAGGAGACGACGCGACTGGGCCCGGTGCCTGGGGGAATGCCGACCGCGGCTGCGGCCGCGAAAGCGGCCTGGAGCGCGGACCTGGCTTGCGGCTGCTCGGCCGTCTGGCCGGCCGGCAGCTTGATCACCGGAACCAGCGGCGTGGTGCTGCCGCCGTTCCCGTAGCGGGCGACGATAGCCGAGTCGGCGATGTCGCTGCCGGTGCCGGGTATCTCGAAGCTCATGCTCAGGTGGCTGCTGAGCACGGACGAGGCGTAACCGCCGACGAGCACCGCGAGCAGCCAGATCACGCCGACCAGGCGGCGGTGGCGCAGGACGAGCTCAGTAAGTCGGCCCATCGATGCGGACATCCCCCTTGTAGTCCGGACTGGCTGGTTCCATGCCGGTCTGAACCTACCGGGCCGCGCGGTCCCGCCGCCTGGCGGGTGCCCGCCGCTACCTGGCTGGGCTGGTCATCGATACCTTGTCGTTATACACGGAATTGATCTGACAATACGGCCGGTTGGCATTCTTGCTGTTTCCGATGTGGCGAGCGCCTGCAGGCAGCGCAGTATCGCGCTTGCGGCTGGGCGGCGAGCAGAGTGGCGGAGATTGGCCTGCTGCACTGCTCGCACCAGCCGTACCGGCCTGCCGCGATCCTGTCCAGCGCCGCCTCGATCTCGGCGAGCGCCTGCCGTTCGGCCACTGCCTGCCGGGCGAGCTGTCGCGCTCGGCGTGCGGACGCTCCCCGGCTTCCCGCCGGACCGAGCGGCACATTCTGCGCGGCGTCGTGGTAAGCGAGGGAGAGCGCCGTCACCCGCTCGAGCCGGTCCCGCCAGCACGCCTCGAGCAGCGCTCGCCGCTGGGCCAGGCCGCCTGGCCCGGCGTGGACCGGTCGGCTGGCCGCCTGCGCCGTGCCTGCCGGGCTGCGATGAACACGCGCCGGAACGCTGCGGACCGCTGTCTGCACGATCGACGTACTGGACATCTGGCTCCCTCCTGCCTGCCAGCCCGGGGCCCGGCCCGTAGCGGCCGGTCACGGCAGGCTCACACTGCTCAGGACAGCGCACGATCCTGCAGGTCTGCTGAAGGCAGGCGGGCCGCAGCCTCCAAGTTGACCCGGCCAGCAACTGGCAGTTTTCGCTGCTATAACGACTTTTAGTTTCTTTCCCGGCTAATTCTGTGGCTCGCCACCGGTGCTCGCACGACGCGTTTACGTGGTGCCGGCGGCGATTTCCCCGGCCCGCCAGTGCGCAGGATCAGCGGCGTTGCCTACGGGCAAAGGAAATCTGCGCACCGCGATACCGGACGATCGATGCCCCGTGGCCAACTAGGGCAGACCCTGTAACCGGACCGTCGCGGATGGTGTTTGATAGACGTGGTTGCATTCGTATTTTGCGTACGCGACGCGCGCCGCTGATGGCTGGCTGGCAGCGCTGCCTCATCCGGGCGGGGCTGGCTCAGCCGGGCAACGGGCACGACGTCGTGGCGACCCAGGATCCTCGTCCGTGGATCCCGGAGATCACCCAGTAGGAGAAGGCACATGCCTCAGGGCACCGTGAAGTGGTTCAACGCCGATAAGGGCTATGGCTTTATCGCCCCTGACGACGGCAGCGCCGACGTCTTCGTGCACCACTCCGCGATTCAGGTTGATGGCTTCCGCAGCCTTCAAGAGAACCAGCGGGTCGAGTTCACCGCCGGCCAGGGCGCTAAGGGCCCGCAGGCCGAGCAGGTCCGCCCGCTCTAACCAGATCCGGCCGAGTCGGCCGGTCCAGCACGCAAAGCTTCAAGCTCTGCATAACGGCACAAGGGCGGTTCCGGATCACCGGGACCGCCCTTGTGCATCTCTCCGGCCAGCATCCCCAGCTGGCCAGGCGGCAAGCGCCAGCGGACATGGCCGAGCACAGGTATCGTCGCGGCGTCGGGCGGACACGGTAGCCGCGCCTGGCGACCGGCCGCGCTGGCCGGCCCTGGATCGCGAAAGGCGTGCCCATGACTCGAAGACTGCTCAACAGCGCGCTAGCGGGGATGGGCACGACGATCTTCGCCGAGATGTCCGCGCTCGCGATCGAGACGGGCTCGCTGAACCTGGGTCAGGGCTTCCCGGACACCGACGGCCCGATTGAGATCGCACAGGCGGCCGCAGCCGCCGTACTCAGCGGGCGAGGCAACCAGTACCCGCCCGGACCTGGTATCCCCGAGTTGCGGGCCGCCGTCTCCGCGCATCAGAAGCGGTTCTACGGACTTGATCTTGACCCTGACACCGAGGTCCTGGTCACCGCTGGCGCCACCGAGGCGATCGCGGCGGCACTCCTTGCCCTGCTTGAGCCCGGCGACGAGGTGATCGCGCTCGAGCCCTACTACGACTCGTACGCTGCCTGCATCGCCATGGCCGGCGCGACCAGGGTGCCTATCACCTTGCGTGCGCCCGAGTTCCGGCCTGACCTGGACGCGCTCCGGGACGCGATCACCAGCCGGACCCGGCTCATCTTGCTCAACTCGCCCCACAATCCGACGGGCATGGTGGCCACCAGAGACGAGCTGACGGCGATCGCTGAGCTGGCTATCCGGCACGATCTGCTGGTCATCACCGACGAGGTGTATGAGCACCTCGTCTTCGACGGCGAGCACATCCCGATGGCCACGCTTCCCGGCATGGCCGAGCGCACCGTCACGATCAGTTCGGCAGGCAAGACGTTCTCGTTCACCGGCTGGAAGATCGGCTGGGTGACCGGAACGCCCGAGCTCGTGGCCGCCGTCCGGACGGCCAAGCAGTTCCTCACGTACGTGAGCGGCGGCCCGTTCCAGTACGCCATCGCGGCCGGGCTTGCCCTGCCCGACGCGTTCTACGCCGGCTTGGCCGCAAGCCTGCGCACGAAGCGCGACTTGCTGGCAGCCGGCCTGCGAGCCGCCGGGCTGGCGGTCTATGTGCCGCAGGGCACCTACTTCATCACCGCCGACATCGCGCCCCTCGGGGAGTCCGATGGCCTGGCATTCTGTCGAGAGCTCCCGTATCGCTGCGGCGTGGTCGCCGTGCCGAACGTCGTCTTCTACGACAACCAGCAGGCCGGCCGGACGCACGTCCGGTTCGCCTTCTGCAAGCGCGACGAGGTACTGGCGGACGCGGCCGACCGGTTGCGCAGGCTTGCCGACAGACCGCCTGGCGAGCCAGCCGCTACCGGCTAACTACGATGGACGCCACGGCGGGCCGGCTACATTCCTGCCAGCGAGCACTACCGGCAAGCTGAACTCAGCACCGCCTGACTAGGGAGAGACCACTGTGACGACCGCTGCGCAGACCAGTGGCCCGACAGCGTCGGGGCCGACAGCCGAGGTCTACCAGGCCCCGCGGCAAGAGAAGCCATGGGGCCACGAGGTGATCTTCGCGGCCCTGGATGGCAGGTACGCGGGCAAGATCATTAACGTGACAGCTGGGGGCGCGCTGAGCTTGCAGTACCACCATCAGAAGGAAGAGACCATCAGCGTCCTGTCCGGCGCGGCCCTGATCGAGCATGGACCGTCAGCCGACGATCTCACCAGCCAGCACTTCGGGCCTGGCGACACCATCCACCTGCCGCCGGGCACGGTGCACCGCATCACCGCGATCACCGACCTGACCTTCGCCGAAGTCTCGACCGCCGCCACCGGCTGGCGCGAGGACGTGGTCAGGCTGGAAGACAAGTACGGCAGGACGGGCACGAGCGCTCCCTGACCCGGCTGACTCCGGCCGCGGCCACTCGTCGCGGGCGCGGCTACTTGTCGCGGGGCGCGGTCCGCGGTGCGGTCCGTGGCCGCGCGGCTGCCGGCGTGCGTAGCCCGCTGTCCAGCGCGAGGAAGATCTGCACCCACTGGTCCGGTGTGACATAGCCGACGATCGCCCGCCGGTCGACTCCGGCGCTCGCGCAGGCTGACGCGACCTTGTCTGGCGGGTAGGTCCGGCGCAGGGACGCCTGGACAGACCCGCCGACGCCGCTGAACCCGGCCTGCACGAGCCGCCGGTAGGCCGCCTGCCGGGCGGGGCTGATCAGCGGCTCGGCCCGCCGCTCCAGGCGCAGGATGCCGGCGTCGACGCGCGGCACGGGGCGGAACTCAGTCCTCGGAATGGTGCCGCGCAGGTCCCAGCGCATCCGCGGCCACGTGCTGACGGTCAGCTGGCTCCACCGGCCGAAACCGCCGGTTCGCTTGCGCGCGTACTCCAGCTGGGTGATCAGCGTGGCAACCGTCAGATGCGGCGCGCGCAGGCACCAGTCGATGATCGGCGAGGTCAGCGAGAACGGCGCGTTCCCCACGACCTGGAAGGGCCGCGATGGCGGCCGCGCAGCGAGGAAGTCGCCCTGTACGGTCCGGACGTTCGGCCGCGTGCTGACCCGCGCTGCAAGCCGGCTGGCCAGGTGCTCGTCGATCTCGTACGCGATGACCTCGCCCGTCATGGCCGCCAGGCGCGTTGTAAGGATGCCCTCCCCCGCGCCGACCTCCAGGCAGAGGCCATCCGGCGGCAGCCGCACCGCGGTCAGGAACTGCCGGGCTGCCTCGGGGCTGCGCAGGTAGTTCTGCGACAGCTCGCGGCGACGCTGATCCCGGTCGCTTCGCCTGCCGTCCGTCGCCCGGCCAGCCCCGCGTATCCCGGCGCTGCCGGGCCGTGACGGCCCAGCGCCCCGGCGACGCGGACCGCGACTCGCCGGACCGCCGCGATCCTGGCCGGCTGCCGCGTTCATCGGTCCAGCGTAGCGGCCATCAGGACCACCTCAGATGATCTCCATGGGTGCGGCGTTGCTGTTGCTATCGCGACAGTAATTCCACCCCATGAACGTTGAGGCCCGGCCGGCCTCACTCGTCTTCGAGCCTGCGCTGTCGCTTGAGCCGGGACCGGCGCTGTTTCGCGGCCAGCCGCCGCTCGACCGAGCCGCGGGTCGGCCTGGTCGGCCGCCGCGGTGGCGGTGGTGGTGCCGTCGCCTCGGTCAGCAGCGCGCTGAGCCTCGCAGCGGCCGCCTCCCGGTTACGCAGTTGTGACTTGTACTCGCTGGCGGCGACGGAGATGACGCCAGCCGAGAGCCGGCCCGACAGCGCGGCCAGCGCGCGCTGCTTGAGCACCGGCGGCAACGCGGCCGAGGCGGCCAGATCGTAGGAGAGCTCGGCCTGGCTGTCGGTGGTGTTCACCGACTGACCGCCCGGACCCTGCGACCGGGAGAACCGCCAGGTCAACTCGTCAGCCGGGATTGTGATGCCGCGCACCACCACGTCAAGGCTCACGGGTGCTGCCCCGCAGCGCACGCCATGCCCGACATGGTGCCTGCCTATCACAGGACCGGCGCACGAGACGACGGTGCCGCTCACTGCCTGGGACTGCCTGTTCGTGGGCGTGAGCCGCGTCACCGTCTGTGCCTGGTTTTCCGCTGTCGGGCGCTTTGACCCGGCCGGGCTTGGTAGCGTCGCGAACTGGCGGAGCTTGTCCGGGTTGACGCGGCGTGGAGATCAGATATGAGCGGTTTCAGGAAGTTCCTGATGCGGGGCAACATCATCGACCTCGCAGTGGCGGTCGTCATCGGCGTGGCGTTCAACGCGATCGTCCAGGCGCTCGTCAAGGACATGATCACGCCGCTGATCACCGCCATCGTCGGTGATCACCTCAACTTCAACAGCCTGTCCATCTCGGTGAATGGCGCCACGCTTACCTACGGCGCGGTCATCAACGCGACCATTTCTTTCCTGGTGATCGCCGCGGTGGTCTACTGGCTGATCGTCGCCCCGACCGCCAGGCTGACGGCGCTGGCGAACCGCAACAAGGCCGCGACCGACCGGCAGTGCCCGGAGTGCACGAGCACCATCCCCATCGCCGCGAGGCGCTGCATGTACTGCACGGCCGAAGTCGCCCCGATATCCCCGCCCGCCAACCTGTCCTCGCCGCGCCGCGCACGGCACGGCTACCTTGCGTCCGAATAGCTCGGCTCGGCGCGCGCACGTTTCACGCAGCGAAAGGGTCAGTTTCGTCGCGCGGGTCGCGGGAGTTGATGATGTCGCGCCTGAGCTGCATCAACCCTGGGCTCCCGGCATAGAACCTGGCACGTTTCTCCCCCACGGGCCTGAGGAAGCCGGCTTCCACGAGCCGCTGGAGATCCCTGGACGCTGTCTGCTCACTGATGACGTCGTCGCCGGCATCTTTAAGGTTCGCGCGGTATGTAGCGTTTCTTACGCGAAGCCCAGATGCGGCATCGAACAGAACGGACATGACCCGCTCTGGCAGGGCCGTTGAGCGGCGTATGTCATCGATGCTGACCCAGAGCCGTTCGGTCTCCCTGACTCGGCGCAGCATGGTCCGGGCTTGCCGTAGATGCGCGGTGAGGATGAATCGAATCCATGGCCGCGCATCACTGTCCGGGTGCCACGATCCGCGGCCGACCTCGCCGAGCACCTGGTAATAGGCCTGAGTGTTGCGGCCCAGGTACTCCTCAACGCTCATGAATACGGATGCCAAGACGCCTCCGCGCGCGAGCACCAGGCTCTGCAGGCAGCGAGCCATGCGGCCGTTCCCGTCCCTGAACGGGTGGATCATCACCATGTTGAGGTGAGCCATCGCGGCCTGAATGACGCGCTGGTCGCACGGGAGGTTCAGTGCATCGGTGAGTTCGGTCATCAGCGACTGGACGTCGTCGATGTCCGGACCTTCGTAGACGATCTGTTCGGTCTCGTCATTCCGCACGTAGACGGATCCTGCTCGCCAGCGTCCTGGACGGTTCGTCAGGTCGTAGCCCGTCATCATGAAGTGAAGCGATTTCAGTATCTGCGTGTCGTAGGTGAAGTCATCGTCGCTAGCGAGTTGGAGTACGAAGGTCATTGCATCCCGGTAGCCCTTCAGGGCAAGGCCCGTCTCCTGATCGGTGTCGAGGGGTTCCTCCCCTACGGCGACGGCGGCAGCGTCCTCAAGATTTGCGTCGAAGCCTTCGATGCTGTTGGAGCCCTGGATTGCCCTGGCAATGGATAGCCGCCGCAGCGAGCCGTACCACCGTCGGGGCTCGATCAGCTGGTGCCTGAGCCGCCGCTTCAGGTCTTCGATCTCCGACAGAACAGCTAGTTCTCTGGCGTCGAACTCTGGGGTAGTGAACAGCATGACTGTAACTCCTAATCAAACTGTCGCTATGATAGATAGTAACTGTCTCACTGATTGATAGCAACAATCGGATTAGCTATTGCTGAGGAGCTTTCCCTCATGGCATGGGCACCTGGCGTGCCGTGCGCGGCGTACGTGCGCAGGTCAGCGAACCGGGGTGCCTACTTGGCGTCGGAGTAGGCGGCCGCGACGGCCGTCGTCATCGGGAAGCTCACCTGTGTCGCCCCGAAGACCAGCCGGGTAGCACCGGCCGCAGCGCCACTGATCGCGGCGGCGACGTCGTCGGCCTGCTCCGCCGGGCAATGCACGATGACCTCGTCGTGCTGGAAGAAGACCAGCTGAGCGGGCGCGGCGAGGCGCGAGCGCAGCAGCGCCAGCAGCACGAGCGCCCAGTCGGCGGCGCTCGCCTGCACGACAAAGTTCCGGGTGAACCGACCTCGGGCGCGCGCAGCAGCCCCGGCACCCGGATCCCGTTCCTGGTCGGGGTCGCCTGACTCACTGGTGACCGACAGCCAGGCCGCGGACGGCGGCGGGCACGTCCGGCCGAGCACGGACCTGACAACCCGGCCCTCCTCGCCGGCTCTGGCCGCATTCTCGACGAACGCCGACGCCTGCGGGAACCGGCGCCGGAGCAGCGCCAGCGACTGTCCGCGATCACCGCCGGTACCGCCGTACATCGCCGAGAGCAGCGCAACCTTCGCCGTCGAGCGATCACCGCCAATCGCGGCAGCGACCGCGTCGTACAGATCTCCGGCCCCTGCCGCCTGGGCAAACGCCCGGTCACCCGCTAGCGCGGCGAGGACGCGCGGTTCGAGCTGCGCAGCGTCGGCGACTACCAGCGTCCAGCCGGGATCGGCGATGACAGCCTGGCGCAGCAGCTTAGGAATCTGGAGCGCGCCGCCGCCACGCGATGCCCACCGGCCCGACACCACGCCACCGACGACGTACTCGGGCCGGAACCGGCCATCCGACACCCAGGTGTCGAGCCAGGACCAGCCATTGGCGGCGTAGAGCCGTGCGAGTTCCTTGTACTCGAGCAGCAGCGGGATCACCGGATGATCAATCTGCCGGAGCACGGCGGACCTGGTCGACGCGACCCGGATCCCGCTCGCCGCCAGGGCCCGGAGCAGCTGGGCCGGCGAGTCCGGGTTGACCGGGCGGACCGCGCCGAGCGCAGCTGAGATCTGCGCCGCGAGCGCGCTGAGCCGGGCGGGCCGCAGCGCCGGCCCGGCAGCCGTCGGCGGACGCGGGCCGAGGGCCTGCGTCAGGAGCCGGTCATGGACGTCTGCCCGCCATGGCAGGCCTGCCGCCGTCATCTCCGCTGCCACCAGCCCGCCTGCCGACTCCGCGGCCGCCAGTAGGGCGAACTTCGCTGGGTCGGCGTCGGCCCGGATCAGGGCCTGCTGCTCGGCGTGCATGGCAATCAGGGTGGCCAGGTCCTCGCCGGGATCCCGGCGCGCTGCGTCGTCGGTATCGAACGGAAGCTGGCCGACAGTCCCGTCAGCCGCCGACCGGCTCGCGAGCGCTTGCGGCCCAGCAGCCGGCTGCGCAGGTCCATCGACACGCCGCAGGTCAGCTTGCGGCGTGCCGTCTAGCGAGGCCGCGGGCGGCTCGGCAGCGCCTCGGACCTGCGCCACAGGACCGCCAGCGCCGTCGCGCGCCGCCAGCAGCCCTGCGGTGAGCCCGACGTCATGACACCGCATGACCCGGACCCCCGCCCGGAGCAGATCCGGGTAGAGCGACTGGGTCGCCAGCCACACCCAGCGGACGGCGCCGCTCCGCTCGTGCTCGGCGACGGCAGCCGCCAGGTCCGCCGTAGGCGCCGGCTCACCGGCGGGCACGTCATCATCAGCCAGCCTGCACAGGAGCCCGCTCCCGCCGGGTCCCGGCACGACTGCAATCCGCACACCCAGATTGTGCTGCATGGTGCCGACAAGCCGGCGGGGGTGAGGCTGCCGACGGTGACTAGGCAACCTGCCACGCCGTCATGGCGGCGCCGCGTGCTAGACGGCGTGGTCAGTGGCGGTCTGGTCGCCCGCCGATCCCCAGGACTCGTGCGCACCCGGTCCTTGCCGGCGGGTTCGGCCGAGCCTGGATACCTGACGCGACTTGCCGCGCTCAGGCTGGCTGGCCGGGGTCCGCGCCTCGCTGTCGGCCACCGGAGCGGCGGCGTACGTCTTCGGCGCCCGGCGCGGATCTGGGCCATCCTGATACTGCGGCGGGTAGCCCTGGTACCTCGGGCCTCGGTGGCCGGGAGCCTGGTTAGGCAACAGGTCGTCGCTGCTGGTCGTCGGCGCGGGCGGCTCGGCCTGTTGCGATTCCGACCGCGGCCGGAAGGCCACTATCCCCGGTTGCGGGGGCGCGGGCGGCTGTCCCTGGCCAGCCTGCGCTGCCTGCGGGCCGCGCTCCGGGCCGATGGCCGGCGCATCAGCGGCACCAGAGTGGCCGACGGCCTCGGTCCGCGCCGGTGATGCCGCGGGCGGCTTGCGCGGCTTGGGCCGCGATGCCGCGGACTGGGGCGGCCCGTTCGTGTCGTTTGCCTCGGTCGTGGCAGCAGGGTCAGACCCGCCGTCGCCGCGTGCCGGGCCGCTGCCTGAGGGGCCCTCGGCTGACGGGCCGCTGCCTGACGGGCCCTCGGCTGACAAGCCGCCGGCTGACGAGGGGCCGACTGACGAGAGGCCGACTGACGAGGGACTGCCTGACGGGGCGTGGCCTGACTTGCCGCTGGCAGATGGGCCGCTGCCTGACGCGCCGTTGCCTGACCTGCCGCTGGCTGATGGGCCGCTGCCTGACGAGCGGCTACCTGCCTTACCGCTGGCTGACTGGCCCCTGCCTGCCGAGACGCCATCGGTCGCCGCGGCGCCGCCAGCCGTGCCGTCGGCAGGCGTGCCGTCGGCAGGCGTCGCAGGACTCGCCGCGGCGCCGTCGACGCTGCCTGGCTCGAGCACGTCAGGCCCGGGCAACGTGCTGGTGCCGGTCTCGGCCGGACCGCCGTCCACATCGGCCTGGCGGGCAGTCGGCAGCATTTCGGAGCCAGGCTGCGGTGCCTGCGCCGGAATGCTCAGCTGGTCCGCCGACGGCCACGGGGCTGTTCCCATGCCGTTGGCCGTCGCGCGCCGCCATTCCGAGCTTGCCGTTAGCTCAGCATGCACCGGGCCGACGCACTCATGCCCGTCCAGCAGGGCCGCGAGCAGTTCGGCTTCCTCCGCGTCGACGCCGAACACCACGCGGGGCTGCCCCCATGGCTCCTCGAGCGAGTAACCCACATAGCTCGACACTGGCGGCAATGGATCGGAGCCAAAGCCGTGCTTTGTCCGCCAGCGATCCCACGCCCGCTCCAGTGCGAAAGCAGCTCGTTCCGCGCGCTGTACCAAGTCCGGATCACGCATTGTGCGTACCTCCCCTCCAAGGCGCCGCACACCTCCGCCTGCACAGGCGGTCCCCCCCGGGACGCTGCGTGTGCTCCACCGGACGCACGATCTGCCAGCCACGGTGACGCACGACGCCAATCTTGCCGCCGGGGCGCCGGGCTACGGCGGCAGGCTCCACTCAGTATCTCCGCGACCGTTCCTCAGCAGGTGGGATTACGAAAAGTTGTCATGCAACTACATTGCGTTACCGCCGCACCGCACGCCCGGACCGTGCTGTGAAGAGCCGGAAACGCCGGGACGTACCCGCCCGGCGCGACGAAGACTGCACGACGAAGATTGCCCGGATGAAGACTGCGCTGACAGCGAGTGCCCTGACAGAGAGTGCCCTGACGGAGAGTGCGCTGACAGAGAGTGCGGTCCACGAAGACTGCGCTGAGTCAGATCGCACTGGCGCTCGCGGGGCCGATCGCCGCGGCCCGGCCGGCTAGACCGGTCGGCACGGAATCTGGCGTACCTGGCCGACCTCGAATCGGCGGCGGGCTCGGGAAAATGAGCCCGTTCCTTGGTTATCAATGGTCTTGAACTGACCGCTGCCTCAACGACAGCGTCGCGGTCTCCTGCTAGTTCCAGGAGGCTGGATCGACCCCGGCAACTTCCACTGACCGATGCCCATCATCGCATCGAACGCGAAGCGCGCCCCCCGATGCGGTGTGCTGGCCGCCGGGGTCGACCCCCCCAACTGCAAGACATGTGGCCGCTGGCTGACGGCGCAACTCTGAGCGCCAGCCTTTCCGGCGCCGAAACGCCAGACCGCGGCCATGCCTCATTCCGAGCGCTGCTGCGGGATACCCGCCAGAAGGGCGCGGACCTCAGTCTCCCGGTACCGGCGGTGGCCGCCGAGTGTCCGGATTGACGTGAGTTTTCCTGCCTTTGCCCATCTGGTAACTGTCTTCGGGTCAACCCTGAACATCGTCGCGACTTCTGCCGGCGTAAGCAGCGGCTCAGCCTCTGGTGTGCGTGCTGACATGTTGACGGCCTCTCCTCCTGGACCGGTACTGCGATCCTTACCTACTTCTCCTGCTGTTCGCGGCTTCTAGCGAAGCCTGCCTCGGATGTCCCATATAGTCCACTGAGACCATATTGCCATCACCAGCGGTGACAAGTCGACAACCGGGAGCAAAGATTCTTTAGCGAGTCGCCGCGATGCTCCTGCTGCGATCTGTCACGCTGCGTGATTCTAGCGACACGCACCGTCGCAACGGGCAGATTCGGAAAAGTCATCCGCGCCTCCCATCAGATACTTAGCTCGATTGCCTCCATGTCCTGTGCACCCTGCGCAGCTGCCGATCTCCTCCAGGTCGGCACCGTTTAGGGGAACCCAGGTCAGCCATTGAGCCGACATCGGCTCACGGGCTGCGAATGCCCGCCTATCCCCCCTCCCCTCCCGGTCGTGCGCCGTGGCGCTGGACCCGGGCCGGCCGGCCAGTGCGATCGCTGGTCGGATGGCCGGTACCATCCATGCTGCACTATTTCGGGTGCAACAGGACCGAGTCCGCTATTAATCCCCGAACTGCTGCCAGATAAACAGTTTCGAGAGCTTTTGACCGCGGAGTAGCCCGGTGTCCTGACACTCGGTAGCCGGATGGGCGCGAGCCAGCGAACTGCAGCGGATGAAACTGGCCGAAAAGCTGGCACTTGTCGCGCATTAGGCAGCATGACTAATCGTGACATGCCGTACCCGTCTGGGCAAAGGGTTACGCGTCGGTAGTGATCACGCGTCTCCCATCCAACCGCCGTCCCGGCGATAAGCTGGTGCCCGATCCCGTGTCAACGGCGACGCGGGCTGATACCGGGAGCCCACCGAACGTGAGCACTGTCTTTGGGGCCGGCCACGCAGATAGCCAGCCCGGACACGAGCAAGTCGTGTACTGCCAGGACGAACCGTCCGGGTTGCGAGCCATCATCGCGATCTATTCCACTGCGCTCGGGCCTGGACTAGGCGGGACGCGGTTCTACCCGTACGCGGACGAGGATGCAGCTCTCGCCGACGTGCTGAACCTGTCCAGGGCCATGGCCTACAAGAACGCGCTGGCTGGGCTGGACCTCGGCGGCGGCAAGGCGGTGATTATCGGCGATCCGGACAAGGTGAAGTCTGAGGCCCTCCTGCGGGCGTACGGGCGGTTCGTCGAGTCGCTCAACGGCCGCTACATCACCGCCTGCGACATCGGCACGTATAGCGAGGACATGGACATCGTCGCCCGTGAGTGCAGGTTCGTGACCGGGCGGACCGTGCCGAACGGCGGCGCCGGGGACTCGTCGGTGCTCACGGCGTTCGGCGTGTTCCAGGGGATGCGGGCCGCGGCCGAGCACGTCTGGGGAAGCACCAGCCTGGACGGCAAGACAGTCGGCGTCGAGGGGGTTGGCAAGGTTGGCCACCGCCTGGTTGACCACCTCGTCTCCGACGGTGCCCAGGTGGTGATCTTCGACACCAGCCATACCGCCACTGAGCGGGTCCGGGCCGAGCATCCTGAGGTCACCGTCGCCGCCAGCCGGGCGGAGCTGCTGGGCAGCCGACTCGACGTGTACTCCCCGTGCGCGCTCGGCGGCGCGATCGATGACCACGTGGTCGAGACGCTCAGCGCCAAGATCATCTGCGGTGGCGCGAACAACCAGCTGGCGCATCCCGGCGTGGAAAAGATGCTGGCCGACCTCGGCATCGTCTACGCCCCCGACTACCTGGTGAATGCCGGTGGCGTCATCCAGGTCGCTGATGAGCTGCACGGCTTCAGCTTCGAGCGGGCGAAGGCCAGGGCAGAGCAGATCCTCGGGACGACCCGGCAGATCCTGGCCATGGCCGACGCTGATGGCATTCCGCCGGCGGTAGCCGCGGACCGGCTGGCCGAGCGGCGGATCGCCGAGGTGGGCCGGCTCCGGGGCATCTACCTGGGCCGCTGACGGTGGTTCGGAGGGCGGCCAGCGTGGGATTGCGGGGGCCCACCGTTGATCGGAGGCACGCCTCCGCTGGTTCCGCGGAATCATCGGAGGCGCCCGGCGCCCAAAGCAGGTACGGTTGTACCTGTACGTCAGGGCGAGCGCGCCGCAGTCCGCCAGGCGGAGGAGCTGCGGCGGGTAGGCCCTGTGTGCACGAAGCCGCGAGCATTGACGTGGTAACGGGCAACTACGTGGTAATGGGCAACTAATAGTGCGGTGACCAGGGACCCGTCGGGTTCCGTGCGTTTAGAGGGGGTCGAGCCAATGGGGCGCGGCCGAGCCAAGGCCAAGCAGGTCAAGGTGGCACGCCAGCTGAAGTACAGCGGTGGCGGGACCGACCTTGACCGGCTGCGGGCTGAGCTGGGCGTCGACTCGGACCAGCATGGCGGCAACGGGGATTCCGCGTACGCGGACCTGGGCGATCGCTACACCGGGGACGACGACTCCGATAACTCACCGGATGAGGACGACGAGGACGAGGACTGGGACGACGACTACGGCGGCCACAGCGCCGACGGTCTCGTGGGGCAGTCCGGCACGTCGGCCGGAGCCTGACAGCTCGTCAGGCACGCTCGCTGGCGGCTGCCAGCGAGCCGCCGCGTAGTTAGGGCTGGTCAGGCAGCGTGCTGCCCGGTCAGGCGCACGGCGCCCGAGCCCGCAGTGACCTGGCCGATCGCCCACGCGGGCACACCGCGGTCGGCCAAAAGGTCAACCGCCCGGTCGGCATCCTGCGGGCTGACCACGGCCACCATGCCTACGCCCATGTTGAACGTCCGCTCCATCTCCGGGGCTTCGACGTTGCCGCGCTCAGCGAGCAGCCGGAATACCGGTGGTGGCCGCCACGTCGTGCGGTCGAGGACCGCGTCGGCGTGTGCCGGCAGGACCCTGGCCAGGTTCGCCGCGAGTCCGCCGCCGGTGATATGCGCAAACGTGCGCAGCTCACAGGCATCAGCCAGGGCCAGGCAGTCCCTGGCGTAGATCCTTGTCGGCGTCAGCAGCTCGGCGCCGAGCGACTGGCTGAGCCCGGCCGGCTGGCTGTCGAGATCGAGACCGGCCGCTGGCGCATCGATGATGGCCCGGACCAGGGAAAACCCGTTGGAGTGCAGACCGGTGCTGGCCATCGCGATCACGGCGTCCCCGACCCGGACGCGGTCGGGAGCCAGTAGCCGGTCCGCGTCCACTACCCCGGTGGCCGCGCCAGCGAGGTCGAAGTCATCGGCGGCGAAGTGACCGGGGTGCTCCGCCGTCTCGCCTCCGATCAGCGCGCAGCCCGCCTGGAGGCATCCGTCAGCGATGCCCGCCACGATCTGCGCCACCCGCTCGGGCTGAACCCGCCCGCAGACGATGTAGTCGGTCATGAACAGCGGCTCGGCGCCGCACACCACGAGATCGTCGACGACCATCCCGACCAGGTCGATGCCGATGGTGTCGTACCTGCCCAGGCGCTGGGCGATGAGGACCTTGGTACCGACGCCGTCGGTTGAGGTCGCCAGCAGCGGACGCCGCATTCCGGTGAGCTTGGAGACGTCGAACAGCCCGGCGAACCCCCCGATGCCGCCGAGCACTTCCGGCCCCGCCGTCTTGGCCACCGCGGCTTTCATCAGCTCGACCGCTCGGTCACCGGCGGCAATATCGACGCCAGCGGCCGCATAGCTGACTGGCTGGGCCGAGCCCGCCGGCCGACGGGCGCTATCCGCGCTGGTCAACCGAGTCCCTCGGCCGGCGCGCCGACAATCTCGAGCAGGTGCTTGCCCTTCTCGTCCTCGGCCACCGCGATCGGGTAGTGGCCGTCGAAGCAGGCCCGGCACAGCCGGCTCGCCGGCAGGGTCGTGGCGGCGATCAGCCCATCGAGCGAGACGAAGCCGAGCGAGTCAGCGCCGATCGACTGCCTGATTTCCTCGATCGTGAGGTTGCCCGCCATGAGCTCGGCCCGGCTGGCGAAGTCGATGCCGAAGAAGCACGGCCACGCCACCGGCGGGCTGGAGATCCGGACGTGCACCTCCGCCGCCCCGGCCTCGCGCAGCATGGCCACGATCGCGCGCTGGGTGCTGCCGCGGACGATCGAGTCGTCGACCACCACAAGCCGCTGTCCGGCGATCGCCTCGCGCAGCGGGTTGTACTTCAGCCGGATGCCGCGCTCCCTGATGGTCTGGCTGGGCTGGATGAACGTCCGCCCGACGTAAGAGTTCTTGACCAGCCCCTGACCGTAGGGGATGCCACTGGCCTGCGCGTATCCGATGGCCGCTGGCGTGCTGGACTCCGGCACCGGGATGACCAGGTCGGCGTCGGCCGGGTACTCGGCCGCGAGCCGTCTGCCCACCTCGACCCTCGTAGCCTGCACGCTGCGGCCGGCGATGGCGGTGTCGGGCCTGGCCAGGTACACGTACTCGAACAGGCAGCCCTTGGGCTCGGCGGCCGCGAACATGTGCGACCGCACGCCGTGCTCGTCAATCGCGACCATCTCGCCTGGCTGGATCTCGCGCACGAAGGTCGCGCCCACGATGTCCAGCGCGGCGGTCTCGCTGGCGACTACCCAGCCGCGGGCCAGGCGGCCTAGTACCAGCGGCCGGAAACCCTGCGGGTCGCGGGCCGCGTACAGCGTCTGCTCGTCCATGAAGACCAGCGAGAAGGCCCCGCGCACCAGCGGCAGCACGGCCTGCGCCGCGGCCTCGACGCCCGGGTGCCCGGCCCCTGGCAGGCCGGTGTCTGCCTGGACGCTGTGACCGTTCGCCGCGAACAGCGCGGTCAGTACGTCAGTGTCGGATGTGGCGCGCCCGGCGAGCGGTCCCGCGTGGCCGCCCAGCAGGCTGGCCAGCTCAAGGGTGTTGATCAGGTTGCCGTTGTGGCCGAGGGCCAGGCTGGCCGACGGGGTGGCGCGGAACGTGGGCTGGGCGTTCTCCCAGACCGAGGATCCACTGGTCGAGTAGCGGCAGTGCCCGACCGCGATATGCCCGTGCAGGGTGTTGAGGACCGACTCGTTGAACACCTGCGCGACAAGGCCCATGTCCTTGTAGACCACGATCCGGGAGCCGTCGCTGACGGCGATCCCGGCCGACTCCTGGCCACGGTGCTGGAGCGAGTACAGGCCGTAATAGGCAAGCTTGGCCACGTCCTCGCCGGGAGACCAGACGCCGAAGACGCCGCAGGCATCCCTGGGCGGCTGGTCGGCGGGGTCGGAATCGTGTGACAGCAGGCCATCGGGCTTAATCACTAGTCAAGTCTAGTGACCTCCCGGCCTGCCAGCGCCGCTTGACGTGAGCGGAAGGTAGGGAGAAAGGTCCGCACGCTGGCCGCTGGCCCGCACTCGGCCGGACGCGACCGCACTTTCCCAGCCCACCCGGCCGTCGGCGAGGTCCAGCCACGTCAGCGGATCGGTCTCCACGACGTTCGGGGGCGTGCCTCGGGTGTGGCGCGGGCCCGGCACGCACTGGATCGCGGCGAACGGCGGGACCCGCACCTCCACCGTGCGGCCCGGTACCCGCTCCTCGAGCAGGCCAAGGCTGTAGCGGACGGCAGCGCGCAGGGCGGGTCGCAGCGGCTGCGCACCGCCGGCTAGCGCGTCGGTCACGGCTGCCAGGGCCGCCGCCCCGAGCACGCGCTCGGTCGCGAGCCCGGACCACGGCGGCTCGCCGAGCGCGGTCCGCTGCTCGTTCAGGGCAGCCAGCAGCTTGCCCAGGTCAGGTCTGCGCGGCGGCACGGCTATGCAGGCTAGCGGATGCCAGCGACAGCGGCTGCCGCCCGATGCCCGGCACCGCAGGGGAGCGCAGGGCCCTAGCCGAAATTTCTTCCGGATTTTCGCGCCATCTGGCCCCATCACGCCCCTGATCCGGGTATTCGTTCGGTATGCCCGGTCAGCGCCGCACGGCAGGCCCACGAGCCAGGGGTTCCTGGCTGCCCAGGCTCGCCGGCCTGGGTGCCGTGGTGATCCTCGCGGCGGCAGCCGTGGCTGCCCTGATCGCCATCCAGCCGGCCCGGCACGGCGCCGCACCGCTGCCGACCCGAGTAGTCGGCTACCAGACCGTGGGCCTCGTGGTCGCCGACACCGAGCCAGGCAGCTCCGCGGGGCAGCTGCTCCAGCTCGTGGGCCCGCAGGGCACGCCAGCCTTCAGCGCGCTCGGACAGGCACAGGCAGCCCAGGGCGGCACGCCGCAGTGGACCGCCGACCTGATGGCTGGCGGCAGCTACATCTTCATCTACCTGCCGACCGGGCAGTGTCTCAGCGCGGTCGGCACCGCGGGGGAGGCCCGGCTGACCCTCCGGCACTGCGACCTAGACGCGAGCCAGCGCTGGCGCCGGACGCAGCTGGCTGTTGCGGCCCGGGCGCACGATTTTTACCAGTACGCGAACCTACGCGATGGATCTTGCGTGACACAGACGGGCATGCTGCCCGGCCAGGTCTTTGGCGCGAGCCTCGCCGCCTGCGCCTCGTCGCAGCCGGCCGACCAGCTCATCGCGTTCTGGTGAGCACCGGTCGAGCTCAGCCGAACAGTCTCAGCCGAAGAGGGCTGGCAGCGCGCCGCTATGCACCCTCGCCAGCTCGTCAAGCGGGACCGTGAACAGGCCGCTGACCGCCAGCGCGGTACCGCCCGTCGCGCCGAGGGTCGCGGCTGGCACCCCAGCCTGCGCGCACAGCGCCGCCAGCTCTTCCTCACCGCCGGGACGAACGGCGACGACGGCTCGTGCTGCGGACTCACTGAACAGGAACGTGGCCGGATCTGCTGGCAGTGTGATCGTGCAGCCGGTCCCGCCGGACAGGCATGATTCGGCCAGCGCGACGGCGAGGCCGCCGTCGGAGAGGTCATGAGCCGCGACGAGCAGGCCGCGGGCGGCCGCCGTGATCAGGACGTCAGCTAGCGCGCGCTCGGCCTCGAGGTCCACGGCGGGCGGCAGCCCGCCCAGATGACCATGCCGTAGCCATGCCCACAGGGACCCGCCGAACTCCGCCGCGGTCTCGCCCAACAGCACAATGGCCGCACCAGGCTGGCCGAATCCCGACTGAACCCGGCGCCGGACGTCGTCGTGCACGCCGAGCACCCCAACGACAGGCGTCGGCTGGATGGGCGCGCTCCCCGTCTGGTTGTAGAAGCTGACATTGCCGCCCGTCACGGGGATGCCGAGCTGCTGGCAGCCATCCGCCAGGCCGCGAACCGCCTCGGTGAACTGCCACATCACTGCCGGGTCCTCCGGGGAACCGAAGTTGAGGCAGTTGGTGACGGCAAGCGGCCGCGCGCCGGACACGGCGACGTTCCGGTACGCCTCGGCCAGCGCCAGCTGAGTGCCCGCGTACGGGTCGAGCTGGCAGTACCGGCCGTTGCCGTCGGTCGCCAGCGCGACGCCGAGCCCGGTCGACTCATCGACGCGCAGCAGCCCGGCGTCGTGCGGCATGGCAAGCACGGTGTCGCCGCGGACGTAGCGGTCATACTGCTCGGTCACCCAGGTCTTGTCGCCACCCTCCGGTGAGCCGAGCAGCAGGAGCAAGTCAGCCCGCAGGTCAGCGCCAAGTCCGGCGTCGCCGGCGCTCGGCCGGGCCAGCCTGACCGGGTCGTCGGCGATCAGCGCGTCCTGGCTATCAGGCCGCCGCACCGGCCGGTCGTAGACGGGTCCCTGGTCCGCGGCGCTGGCCGGCGGGATGTCGACGACCGGCGCGCCGTACCAGCTCATCTCCAGCCGGCCGGAGTCAGTGACCTCGCCGATGACCGTCGCGCGGACGTCCCACTTCGCACAGATGGCCATGAACGCGGGGGTGTTCTCGGGCGTGACGATCGCCATCATGCGCTCTTGCGACTCGCTCATCAGAATCTCGGCCGGGCCGAGTGAGGAATCCCGCAGCGGCACCTGATCGAGCCAGACTCGCATGCCGGTGCCGCCGCCCGCCGCCAGCTCCGTCGTCGCGCAGGCGACCCCGGCCGCGCCGAGGTCCTGGATGCCGACGATGAGGCCGGCCTGGTACAGCTCAAGGCAGCACTCGATGAGCAGCTTCTCCATGAACGGGTCGCCGACCTGGACGCTCGGCCGCTTGGCGCCCTCGCCGGCGCCCCCGAACGACGCGCTGGCCAGCACTGACGCACCGCCGATCCCGTCCGGGCCGGTGCGCGAGCCGAACAGGATGACCTGGTTGCCCGGTCCGGTCGCGGCCGCCAGCTTCAGGTCCTCGTGCCGCAGCACCCCGACGCATAGCGCGTTCACCAGCGGATTGCCGAGGTAGCACGGGTCGAACGCCAGCTCGCCGCCGATGTTGGGCAGGCCCAGGCAGTTGCCGTAGAAGGAGATCCCGCCGACTACGCCCGGCAGCACCCGGTGAGTATCCGCCGCGTCAGCCGGCCCGAACCGCAGCGCGTCCATCACCGCGACCGGCCGCGCCCCCATGGCCAGGATGTCGCGGACGATGCCGCCGACTCCGGTCGCTGCGCCCTGGAATGGCTCCACATAGGACGGGTGGTTGTGCGACTCGATCTTGAAGGTGACGGCGTAGCCCTGGCCGATGTCGACCACGCCGGCGTTCTGGCCGATCCCGGCGAGCATCACGTCGGTGGCTGGCGCCTTGTCGGCGAACTGCCGCAGGTGCTTGCGGGATGACTTGTAGGAGCAGTGCTCGCTCCACATCACCGAGTAGATGGCCAGCTCAGCATCGGTAGGCCGGCGGGTGAGGATGGCCCCGATCCGGGCGAACTCCGCGGCGGTCAGCCCGAGCGCCGCGAACGGCTGCGGCCGGTCCGGGGTCGCGGCGGCGTCGGCCACGGTGTCCTGCGACGCGGTCGTCATCTCAGCTGCGGTCATGTCCCCGTCCTCACCACGTAGCCATCGGGGACCGCGCGCAGCACCGAGGTGAAGAATCCGAGACCGTCTGCTGCGGGCCCGGTCAGTACGTCGATGGCGTGCTCGGGATGGGGCATCAGGCCGGCGACGTTACCTGCCTCGCTGACGACGCCCGCGATGTCGCCAACCGAGCCGTTCGGATTCCCGCCGGAGTACCGGGCCAGGATCTGGCCGCGCTCCTGCAGCCCGGCCAGCGTCTGCTCGTCCGCGACGTACGCGCCCTCCCCGCTCTTCAGGACCACGGTAAGCTCCTCGCCCACGCGGTATCCGCTCGTCCAGGCCGAGGTGTTGTTCACGATCTGGATCCGTACGTCCCGGTTGAGGAAGCGGCGGCCCTGATTACGCGTCAGGGCGCCCGGCAGCAGGTGCGCCTCGCAGAGGATCTGGAAGCCGTTGCAGATGCCGAGCACCGGCAGGCCGTGTGCCACGGCCGGGATGATCTCTGCCATCACCGGCGCGAACCGCGCGATGGCGCCGCAGCGCAGGTAGTCGCCATAGGAGAAGCCGCCAGGCAGGATGACGGCATCAACAGCGTGCAGGCTGGCATCGCCGTGCCAGAGCTCGACCGGCGTCGCGCCCGCGCGCTCAACAGCGCGGCAGGCGTCGCGGTCATCTAGGGAACCTGGGAAAGTGACGACTCCGATACGGGCCGTCATTGGCGTCCTCGCGAGCGGCGCATGCTCGCAGGCTACCTGCTCAGCCGGCGTCCCTGAGCTGTGAGGCCGGCCGGCCCGCCAGCGGCGCGTCGCTGCGCCACTCGATCCGCTTATTCAGCGCGACGACGGTCCCCTGACCGGGCTTGCTGTGCATGGTCACGTCGTCGACGCAGGCCCGCATGATCGCCAGGCCGCGGCCGGACTCAGGCAGCTCGGCGATGGCGCGCTCCCTGGCGAGCCGCCTGGACCGGGCGATCCGGCTGCGAAGCGTGGTAGGCGAGGCAGGCGCGGTCGAGGCCGGCGCGGTCTGGTGCCGGCGGAGTCTCGTACGCGGGCGGACTGACGGCCGCATTCCTGGCCGGCGGCGGGCGATGCTAGCCGGGTCGAAGCCGCGGCCGCTGTCGACGACCTCCAGCAGGCAGCGCTTGCTGCCGACGTGCGCTACCAGCTCATACCTACGGCCCGGTCCCGCGTGCCGCAGCACATTCGTGCAGGCCTCGGTGACGGCCAGGAGCATGTCGTTGATGCAGCTTTCGTCGATGCCAAGACGGGTGAGGGTGTCCCCGAGTACCCGCCGCATCACCGGGACGCTTAGCGATTCCCTGGGGAAGACCAGGCAGAACACCACGTCTGCGGCTGGCTCCCCAGAATGGAACACCCGAGATCGCATCGGCTCCTCGCCCCGTGCTTAACAGTCAGTTCACATTGTGGAGGCTTCCCCGGACTGAGCCTGGTAATCATGAACTCAGGCGATCTCTGGACGAACAGTGCGCTACCGATTGGCGCGGCCTGGAGCCGCCGACAATCCACTGACCTGGGGAAACGCTGCCTGCGAAAGGTCGCACGAAACCCTGCAGGGCGCGTGCAGTTAGCAAGATGAAAATAACAATTAGGTAAGCGTCGGCCAGCCAGGCAGGTACGGGGACTAGGCGGGATAGACGGAGAATTCCTCGATAACCGGGTTCGCGAGGAGCTCCCCGGCCAGCTCGGCGATGCGATCCTGCGTCACCGGCTCGGCCAGCTCGATCTCGAACCGCTTGCCCTGGCGGACGCCGGCGACCTGGCCGAAGCCGAGGCGCCGGCAGGCGCTGGCGATTGCCTCACCCTGCGGATCGTGGATTTCGGGCTTGAGCATGACGTCGATGACGAATCTCGGCACATCCCGAACAGTACGCGAACAGTGCTGGCGAACACCGGTAGGGATCCGTGCCGCCTGGCAGTAGCCTTGAAGTAGGCCACCGTGACCCGATTCGTGACTTGCGTCACCATCGCGACCCTGGGGCCCGCGGCGCTTGACCGTTCAGGGCGCCGCGATAGTACTGTTCGCACCGTCATGGACGGGACGACAGAACGGTCCGGGGCTAGCTCCCGACCGGACATAAGGATGCAAGGAGTGGCACGTGGCCGTCAAAGATGCCGGACGCGCCGCCCGCCCAGTTCAGCGGGCAGGAGGCAGACGGGCTGCAGCCCGCGAGCCAGAACTACAGGCGGACTCGGCTGAGCTAATCCAGCTCCTCACCCCCGAAGGGGAGCGAGTCGAGCATCCGGATTACCCGCTCGACATATCCGCCGACGAGATCAAGGCCCTGTACCGGGATCTGGTGATCGTCCGCCGGATCGACTTCGAGGCGATCGCCCTCCAGCGCCAGGGCGAGCTCGGAATCTGGGCGTCGCTGCTCGGTCAGGAGGCCGCGCAAGTCGGCGCCGGCCGTGCGCTCGGGCCGCGCGACATGGCGTTCCCGACCTACCGGGAGCACGGCGTGGCGTGGTGCCGCGGCCTGGACCCGATGAAGCTGCTGGAGCTGTTCCGCGGCGTCAGCCACGGCGGCTGGGACCCGACAGCGCACAACTTCCACCTGTACACCATCGTCATCGGCAGCCAGGCGCTGCACGCTACCGGCTATGCCATGGGCATCCAGCGCGACGGCGCCCTGGGCGAGGACGGCGAAGCGGTCATCGCGTTCTTCGGCGACGGCGCGACCAGCCAGGGCGACGTCAACGAGGCGTTCATCTGGGCGTCCGTCACCAACGCGCCCGTCGTCTTCTTCTGCCAGAACAACCAGTGGGCTATTTCCGAGCCGCTGGAGCGCCAGAGCCGGACGCCGCTCTACCTGCGGGCCAAGGGCTTCGGCTTCCCTGGCGTCCGGGTCGACGGCAATGACGTACTCGCCAGCCTGGCCGTCACCCGCAAGGCCATGCAGGCGGCGCGCGAAGGCCAGGGGCCGACGCTGATCGAGGCCTTCACCTATCGCATGGGCGCGCACACGACGACTGACGACCCGACGAGGTACCGGCTGTCGGCGGAGCTCGAGGCCTGGAAGCTCAAGGATCCGATCGAGCGCGTCAAGCAGTACCTGATCCGCACCGAGCAGGCCGAGATGACTTTCTTCGACGAGGTCGAGGCGGAGGCAGCCGCGGTCGGGATCAGGGTCCGGGCCAGCTGTCAGCAGATGCCCGACCCGACACCAGATTCGATGTTCGACAACGTGCTGACGACCGAGACGCCGCAGCTCGCCGCCGAGCGCGCTGACCTCGCCGCCTACCTTGACTCCTTCGTGGCCGAGGAGGCCGCCAGATGACCACGCTGACCCTCTCGAAGGCGCTGAACGAGGGGCTGCGCAAGGCGCTCGAAGCTGACCCGAAGGCGCTCATCATGGGCGAGGACGTCGGCAAGCTCGGCGGCGTCTTCCGGGTGACCGACGGGCTGCAGAAGGACTTCGGCGAGGCCAGGGTCATCGACACCCCGCTGGCCGAGTCCGGCATCATCGGCACCGCCATCGGCCTCGCCCTGCGCGGCTACCGGCCCATCTGCGAGATCCAGTTCGACGGGTTCGTCTTCCCGGCGTTTGACCAGATCGTCACTCAGCTCGCCAAGATGCGCTACCGCTCGCTCGGGACTGTGCGGCTACCGGTGACGATCCGGATCCCGTTCGGCGGCGGCATCGGCGCGGTCGAGCACCACAGCGAGTCGCCCGAAGCGCTGTTCGCGCACACGCCTGGCCTGCGGGTCGTCTCCTGCGGTGGCCCGGCGGACGCCTACGCGATGATTCAGCAAGCCGCCGCCTGCGACGACCCGGTCGTCTTCTTCGAGCCCAAGCGCCGGTACTGGGACAGGGCAGACGTCGACATCGAGGGCGGCCTGGCGGCTGCGCTGCCGATGGAATCTGCCCACGTCCTCGTCCCCGGCACCGACGTGACCGTGCTGTGTTACGGCCCGATGGTCCGCACCTGCGCCGAGGCCGCCGTCGCCGCGGCGACCGACGAAAAGTCCATCGAGGTCATCGACCTGCGCTCGCTAGCACCGCTGGACATCGAGACGATCTTCGCCTCGGTCCGCAAGACCGGCCGATGCGTGGTCGTGCACGAGGCCGTGGTGAGCGGCGGCATCGGCGCCGAGATCGCGGCGCAGGTCACCCAGGAATGCTTCTACAACCTCGAGGCTCCGGTACTCCGCGTCGGCGCGTACACCACCCCCTACCCGCCATCCAGGCTGGAGGAGCACTACCTGCCTGACCTGGACCGGATCCTGGACGCTGTCGACCGCACCTTTAGCTACTGAGAGGCCCTCATGTCAGATCTCAAGGAGTTCAAGCTCCCTGACGTCGGCGAAGGCCTGACCGAGGCCGACATCGTCAGGTGGCACGTCAAGCCCGGTGACCAGGTGATCGTTAATCAGATCATCGTGGAGATCGAGACCGCCAAGGCCGTCGTCGAGCTGCCGAGTCCGTACGAGGGGTCGTCGCGAGCCTGCTGGTCCCCGAGGGTCAGACCGCCGATGTCGGCACGCCGATCATCTCGGTCAACGTTGGCGCGGACGCCAGCGCCGGGCCGGCCGAAGCGGCGATCCCGGCGGAAGCAGTGATCCCGGCAGAAGCACGGGCCCAGCGCGCGATCAGCGAGACCGAGGACCTGGTCCCGTCCCCGCCGATCGATGTCGCGGTCGAGCCGGGGATGCACGGCAGCCCAGCGCCCAAGGCCGAGCGCCAGGCGGTCCTGGTCGGTTACGGCGTCAAGCTCGGCACAACCAGCCGGCGCGTCCGCAAGACGACGCCCGCGGCCGCGGACGGATCAGTCGAGCAGAGGAACGGCGCCGCGCCGCCGGCTGCCACCGCGCTGGCGAAGCCGCCGGTGCGCAAGATGGCCAGGGATCTCGGCGTTGACCTCGGCTCACTGGCCGGGACTGGGCCGAACGGGTCGATTACCAGAGACGACGTCCAGCATGCGGCGGCGGAGCACACAGGCGGCCCCGTTCCCATCCGGACAGACCGGGCAGTAACGGCCGTCGCGCGTGAGGAGCGGATCGCTATCAGGGGCGTGCGCAAGCACACCGCCGCGGCGATGGCGGCGAGCGCGTTCACCGCGCCGCACGTGACAGAGTTCCTGCAGATCGACATCACCGAGACGATGGCGGCGACGGCGCGGCTGCGCACGCTGCCGGAGTTTGCCGAGGTCAAGGTGTCGCCGCTGCTGCTGGTCGCGCGGGCGCTGATCGTCGCGGCCGCACGGCACCCGATGATCAACGCGAGCTGGGACGAGGCAGCGCAGGAGATCGTCGTCAAGCACTACGTCAACCTGGGGATCGCGGCCGCCACCGACCGGGGACTGGTGGTGCCCAACGTGAAGGACGCGCACGCGATGACCTTGCCGGACCTGGCCACGGCGCTGGCGCAGCTGGCCGAGACCGCGCGGGCGGGCAAGTCGACGCCCGCGGACATGGCGCACGGCACGATCACGATCACCAACGTCGGCATCTTCGGGGTCGACACCGGTACCCCGATCCTGTCTCCCGGCGAGGCTGCGATCCTGGCGTTCGGCCAGGTCAAGGACGCGCCGTGGGTCGTGAACGGGCAGCTGGCAGTGCGCAAGGCGTGCACCCTCGCGCTGTCATTCGACCACCGGCTCGTGGACGGCGACCTCGGCTCAGCGGTGCTGCGCGACGTCGGCACCATGCTCACCGACCCGCTGACGATGCTCGCCTGGTCGTGAGTCCTAGGGTTGATCCTGCGCTGACCACCAAGTCGCTGTGAGGAGAGCCCATGATCAGGCACGTCGCGGTGTTCACCTGGACCGAGGGCATGACGGACCAGCTGGAGCAGCAGTTCGCGGCCGAGCTCACCGCGCTCGCGGCGACGCTACCGGGGCTCCGCGCGTATCGCGCTGGCCCGGACGCCGGGATCAACCAGGGCAACTTTGACTTCGCCGTGGTGGCCGACTTCGACGACGCCGACAGCTACCTCGCTTACCGCGACAACGCCGAGCACAAGGACATCATCGGCAGGTTCAGCGGACCCAACACCAAGACGCGTGCCGCGGTTCAGTACGAGATCTAAGCGCTTCAACAGCGTGGCCGCCCGCCGGGGGGAGGGAGAGCGGGCGGCCGACGCCGGTCCTCGGGTTAGAACGCTTCTTCTGGGAGCTCCATCGGGTCGAGCGTGGTCGCCTCGGCGATCTCCCGCTCGGCCGCCAGGCGCGGCAGCACGGTCGCGGCGAAGAAGCCCGCTGTCGCCACCTTGCCCTGGTAGAACGCCGTGTCACTGGCGCTCAGGCCGCCCTGGTCCAGCTTGGCCAGCGCTACCTCAGCTTGCCGGCCGAGCAGCCAGCCCACGACCAGGTCGCCGAGCGCCAGCAGCAGCCTCGTGGTGTTCAGGCCGACCCGGTAGATCTGCGGTGCCTGCTCCAGGCTGGCGCCGAGGAACCCGTTCATCGCCGCGACGATGCCCTCGACGTTGTCCGCCGCCCTGGCCAGGGCCGCGCGTTCGGTCTTCAGCCGACCGTTGCCGTTGTCGGCGGCCGCGAACTCGCGCACCTGCTCGAGCAGGTAGGTCAGCGCTGCGCCCTGATTGCGGGCTATCTTGCGGAAGTACAGGTCCATGCCCTGGATCGCGGTCGTTCCCTCGTAGAGGCTATCGATCTTGGCGTCCCTGATGTACTGCTCGATCGGGTAGTCCTGGAGATAGCCGGAGCCGCCGAGGGTCTGCAGCGACTGGGCGAGCTGCTCGTAGGCACGCTCGGAGCCGACGCCCTTGACGACCGGCAGGAGGAGGTCGTTCAGCGCGACCGCCCGCTCGTCCTGCGCACCCCTCGCCGCGGCCAGCTGCACGGCGTCTTGCTGACTCGCCGTATACAGGACAAGCGCGCGCAGCCCCTCGGCGTAAGACTTCTGCAGCAGCAAGCTTCGCCGGACGTCGGGGTGCTTCATGATCGTGACGCGCGGTGCCGCCTTGTCCAGCATCTGGGTCAGGTCCGCACCCTGGACCCTGGTCTTGGCGTAGTCGAGCGCGGTCAGGTAACCGGTCGAGAGCGCGGCGATGGCTTTCGTGCCGACTAGCATCCGGGCGAACTCGATGATCATGAACATCTGCCGGATGCCGTCGTGCGCGTCGCCGACGAGCGTGCCGACGGCGGGGTGCTCGGCGCCGAACGTCAGCTCGCACGTCGTGGAGGCCTTCAGCCCCATCTTGTGCTCGACGTTAGTGACGTACACGCCGTTGCGGTCGCCGAGCGAGCCGTCCTCGTTCACGGCGAACTTGGGCACCAGGAACATCGACAGGCCCTTGGTGCCCGGACCGGCGCCTTCCGGCCTCGCGAGCACGATGTGCAGGATGTTGTCCGCCATGTCATGCTCGGCGCTGGTGATGAAGCGCTTGACGCCCTCGATGTGCCAGGTGCCGTCGGGCTGCTGGATCGCCTTGGTCCGCCCCGAGCCGACATCCGAGCCCGCATCAGGCTCGGTGAGCACCATCGTGTAACCCCACCGGCGCTCGACGGCCTGCTCGGCCACCTTCTTCTGGGCGGGCGTGCCCATCAGCCACAGGGCATGCGAGAACGAGCCTAGGCTGGCGTACATCCAGACGGCCGGGTTCGCGCCGAGCACCAGCTCGGCGACCGACCAGGCGATCGTGCGGGGGACGGTCGTGCCGCCTAGCTCGGCCGGGAGCTCGAGCCGGAACCACTCAGCGTCGATGAAGGCCTGATAGGAGCGCTTGAACGACTCGGGCATGGTGACCGAGTGGGTGCCGGGGTCGAAAACCGGCGGATTGCGGTCGGCGTCTGCGAACGACTCGGCGACCGGCCCCTCGGCGAGCCGCCGGACCTCGTCCAGAATGCCGCGGGCCGTCTCCTCGTCCACGTCGGCGTACGGTTCAGCGCCGAGGAGTTCCTGCCTGTTCAGGACCTCGAAGAGGTTGAACTCAATGTCCCTGAGGTTGCTCTTGAAGTGCCCCATTGCCACTCCCCTGTACCCTCGCTCGGTGCCTTCGGCAGTTGAGCTACTGACGAGTAACTTACTCCATAGTACCTAATTGGGCGCCCGGTGTCACCCCGTGAGCTGGCAGCAAGTTGGCGCGACCTAGCTACGCCCTTCGCTGACCGATCTCAGTGCATGAATGCGACTATTCGGGCGTAGGTCGCGGAGCGACAGCACCTATCGGATGTCTTGGGGCGCGAGGTTGCTAGTGCTGCCCCTAGACGGGCAGCACTAGCTAACTGATGCCCTAAGGAGGCCTAGCCCGGCCAGCAGCTCGCGCCACAAAGCGGGCGAAACCGCGCAGATTTCGCCCCGTCGGCCAGCGTCACTCCGCCCAGGCGATGCCGGCCACGTCGGCCGCAGCGCGCAATCCGCGGGTGGCACCCGGCGGCACTGGAGGCAGGATCAGGCAGTGACAGCCGACGCAGATAGAGCCTGAGTCCGCCAGCCGGTTGTTGCCGACCATCAGCGTCCGTTCCGCGCCGACTCCGAGTCGCTGGCAGGCGATCAGGAACGGCTCCGGATCCGGCTTGGCGATACCCAGATCGCACGAGAGCACGAAGGTCTGAATGAAACCGTCGATCCCGGCGGCCGCGTAGCCCTCGTTGATGGACCAGCCAGTGTTGCTGACGATCGCGATCGGGATGCCCGCCCCGGCGAACGACTTGAGGACCGTAGGCGTATCGGGGTACGGCACCATCGTCTGCGGATTGGTCTTCCACTGGTCATACATCAGGTCAGCGAGCCCGGGCGCGATCTCGTCGAACGGCGCGTACCCGTGCACGTAAGCATCCCGGTGGTCAGTCCTGGACAGGTTGTGGCGCTGTCGCTTCTCGGCCATCAGGGTTCGGCTGTGTTCCTTGGAGCGCCGCCAGTAGCGGGCCGCGTCCTCCTCGGATATTTCGACGCCGAGGCGCGCGGCCAGGCTGCATACCGCGGCGACCGGCGAGGTTCGATGGGTTAGCGTGCCGCCGTTGTCGAACAGGACTGCGTCATAGCGCATCGGGGGTCTCCTCGTCTAATACGGGCGGGCACCGATGTGGACGTGGTTGAGGACGATCGCCGTGCCAACCAGCACGACGAGGACGACATAGCCGCCGATGTCGACCGGGGTCAGCTTGTGCACTTGCAGCGAGCCGCGGCGCTTGCTGGCCCCGAATCCGCGCGCGTCGGCCACCATCGCCATCGTGGTGGTGCCGCGCAGGCTGCCGACCAGCAGCGGCACGGTCACCAGGACCATGCACCGGCCTACCCGGTGGAGATAGTCGAGCCACTTGTTCACCTGGAACCAGTGCGGCCGAGACAAGTCGTAACCCCGCAGCTCGATCGCGCGCAGCACCAGCGTCGTCCTGGAGATCATGTCGGGCAGGAACCGCAGCGCGGCGGTGAGCGCGAATCCGACCTGAGGCGGCATCCGGAACCGCTCGAACGCCCAGGTGAAGTCACCCACATCAGTGCTGACCAGGATCAGCATCGAGGTCGACACCGTGACCAGTACGCGAGCCGTCTGCTCGAGCCCGAAGACCAGCCCGAAGGCGGTAATGCCAGGTGAGCCGAGCCAGGAGATCGTCCAGGGGAACTGGTAGATGAAGTGGATCGGCGGGTTCGGCAGGTAGTACAGGCCCTGTGACCAGAAGCCCGTCAGCGCCGGGCCGCCGACCATCACCATGAGCACGCGCACCTTGGCCCGAGACGGCCGCAGCCAGAACCACGGCAGGATGCTGAGTCCGAAGATGATCAGCATGAAGTCCCAGTTCAGGATGATGCTGAGGATCCCCATGGCGATCGGGTACAGCACCTTGAGCCGCGGATCGAGCTTGTGCAGCGGGGTGTCACGAGCCTCGTAGGTGACTAGTTCGCGCAGGCCACCGAGGCCGACCAGCTTGAAGAACGCGACCGGCAGGAGCAACGGCACGGCGAACACGATCAAATACGCGATGATGGTCCGGACGAACAGGGATGACATCATGGCGCGCCCGCTGTCCCGGCTGGCACGCCAACTGCGGCGCCGGCCGCGAGCCCGTGAAAAGAGAGCGCGGCCGCGGCCAGGTCCGCTACCGACAGCAGCACGTCTGCGACGTCCGGCCCGAGAAGCTCAACCTGGAGCCTGGCAACTGGCGGCGCCAACACGCCCCAGCGTTCGAGCTCCGCGGTCCGGGCGAATACCTCGCCGGCCGGTCCGTCGAGCTGGACCCGGCCCTCGCCAAGCAGCACGATCCGGGCCGCCCGGCTGGCTAGTCCGCGGATGTCATGGGTGACGGTCACCACCGTCAGCCCGGTCCGCGCACGCACTGCTTCCAGCAGCCGCAGGAACGAGCGCATCCGATCGGCATCCTGGCCTGTGGTGGGCTCGTCGAGTACGAGTACGCCTGGCGCACCGACGAGCAGCGCGGCCAACGCCAGTCGCTGCCGGCCGCCCTGGCTCAGCGCCCACGGGCTCGTCTCCTCGAGCCCGCGGAAGCCGAAGAAGTCGATCGCGCCCTGCACATCCAGGACGGGATCCGGCGGCATGGCACGGAACCGGCTGCCGAAGTTGAGCTCGCGCAGCACTGTCTCCTCGAACAGCATCTCGTCGGCAGCCTGAAGCAGCAGCGCGACGTGCGCCGCGTGCTCGAAGACCTTGCCTGGCCGGACGGGGCTGCCGCGAAAGTACACCTGGCCGGCGCTCGGCGTGCCCAGGCCAACTGTCAGGCCGGTCAGGGTGCTCTTGCCCGAGCCGTTCGCTCCGATCATGGCGACCCATTCGCCCTCGGCGATCGACATCGTCACGTCGTCGATCGCGCGGTTCGCGTCGAAGTCGACCGTGACGTGGTCGAAGGACAGCACCGGCGGTCCCGCCGGTGACTGGCCGAGGCCGAGCCCGTTCCGGTCGAGAGTCTGCTGGGCGAGAACGCGCGCGGTGGCAGCCTTCGTGAGCGCGGGGACCAGCCAGGTCTCGCGGACCTGACCGACTGCCTCCTCAACCGAGAGCGGGAGCGGGCCGGAGAACGCGTCGGGCAGCGCGTGCGCGAGCCGCACCATATCCGGGACGCCGACGCCGATGCTCGCCCACCTGGCCTGGTCAGCCCAGGCGTCCCTGGGCGGCCGGTCCAGCACGATCCGGCCGCCGTCCATGAGCACAACCCGGTCGGCCCAGGGCGCCACCTCGTCGACTCGGTGCTCGATGATCACGACACCGGTGCCCCCCTCCCGGCCGAGCCTGCGCAGCGTGCCGAGCACTTCCTGGGCGCCAATGGGGTCCAGGTCGGACAGCGGCTCGTCCAGCACCAGGATGCGCGGCCGCATGGCGAGCGTGGCGGCGATCGCGGTGCGCTGCTTCTGCCCGCCGGACAGCGTCACTGTGGACGCCTTCCGCAGGCCGGCCATCCCGGTGACATCCAGGCACCAGTCGACCCGGGCGGCGATCTCCGGTTGCGGCAAGGCCAGATTCTCCGGGCCGAACGCCACCTCCGACTGCACGGTGTGGTTGATGAGCTGGAGGTTCGGATTCTGGAAGACCATGCCGACAAGCTGGGACGCCGCGTGCGGTGGCAGCCCCGTCAGCGGCCGGCCATCGAACCTGACCTGCCCGCGTAGCTCACCATGCACGCGAGAGGGGATCAGGCCGCACAGCGCGAGGGCCAGCGTGGACTTGCCGCAGCCGGACAGCCCGGTGACCAGGACCACCTCCCCGGCCGCCACGGTCAGGTCTACGTGCCGCAAGGCTGCGGTAGACGCGCCGAGGTAGGCGAACGAGATGTCGTCAGCTGCTAGAACCGCGCTGTTGCTGCTGCTGCTGATCGCCGTGCTCCCTCCGCAGGGTCAGGACCCACATGAGGATCGAGCCGACGGCGAGCAGGCCGCCCGCGATCAGGACGGTCGCACCGTCGTTCAGCAGGACGTTCTGGTTGCCGAAGAAGGCATTCTGGTCGCCCTGAGCCCAGTTGTACTTCGTGATGAAGTCGATGAGCCCGATGATGAGGATGACGGCCGAAATGACGGAGAAGGTCCACGCGAGACGCCTCATGCCAGCTCTCCTTCCGTTGGCAGAGCGTCACCGGCCGCTGCTGAGACAGAACCGGCAGCCCCGGCCGACTGCGGCTCCGCGAACGGGTCGACGTCTGCGGTCGCGCCCTTGCGCGCGCCGATTGACGGGATGACCGACCGGGCCACTCGCAGCGCGAGCGGTGCGGTGATCGCCGCCTCGATTCCGTTGCCGAAAGCATTCGACCAGGTGTCCCGCCACATCGCGTACCAGGTGTAGTACGTCGAGTTCAGATAGGGGTCGAACGTCCAGTCGGTCAGGAAGGCGTTCGGGCCGCCGCGCAAGAGGCCGATCATCAGACCATCGACGACCATGGACAGCACGCTCGCGCCGGGCGCGTAGACCTTGCCGCGCCGCGCCACGATGTACAGGTCGCAGAAGATTGCCTGGGTCAGTCCGTCCGTCCAGTCGAGTGCCCCGTGGCCGCTGCCGAACAGCAGCTGAGACAGCAGGTAGTTGATGAACACCATGGAGGTGACGCAGCCAGGCTTGCGGACGAGCGCCACGCCCACCATGAGCAGGAACATGTACGGCAGGTCATGCACTTGCAGCAGATCGGCGCCAGGGATCACGTCGATGATCGGCTTGAGGAACTGGTCGCCGATGATGTTGTCGTAAACCTCGAGGATGACGCCGAGGGACGCCACGATGAGGATGTCCTGAGTGGTCCAGCGGTCCCAGCGCTTGGACCGGAGCGCGGACCAGAGCACGATTGCGAGGCCGATGATGCAGACGGCCCAGGTGCCCCAGAAGAAGAAGGAATTCCAGCCGAACGACAGCTTGACGGTGGAATTGGCAAGCAGAGCGGTGCCCATGTCTCACGCCTCCGTGACACTCGCAGACAACAGCCGAAAGTTGTTAGCAGAGAGTTGTTGTGGCACGGACGACATGGGCACCATGGCCGTGGTTTCTATTGAAGAACTCGGCTCTGGCCTCGGGCAATAGTCAGCGGGACGACTTCATTCGATGTTCACCCGTGCGCTAGCAAGGCGGGACGGGCAGACGCACGGCGCAGCGTTGCGCGTCGTGGCGGCAGGCGATCGGGCGGCGCTGTTAGCGGCCCGCCCTGGCAAGCGTCGCGCGCAGGCCGCGGGTCGCGCCGATGGTGGCCGCGACAATCCCGATCGCCACGACGGCGAGGTAGCCGCCGACCTGGGCGACCTGGTGATAGGCAGCGAACTCCCGGGCCCACAGGCTGAGGCCAACGGCCGCGATCGCGCTGGCCGCCGCGGCGATGGCGATGCTGCCCGCGGCTACGCCCGCGCACCGTGCGGCCACGTGGACGGCCGGGCCGCGGGGGCGAAGCCTGCCCATCGCCAGGATCGGCCCGGCGCAGGCGACTGCCGCGGCGGCGAACCCGGCGATGATGACACCAAGGAACGCCAGTCCGCTGAACCCGTTCGGATGCGGCACGAGCCGCGAGGTCGCCACGAGCGCCGCCAGGTAACTGCCGGGTGCGATGACGGGCAGAAGCAAGTAGAAAGTGTCACGTAGCCGGTGCTCACGCCGAGCGCGGCGCAGCATCAGCAGCCACAGCGGCAGCCCGCCTGCCGCGGCACTCAGCGCAGACACGGCGACAGCTGCGTCGATGACGGCGTAGCACCAGCCGATGATCGGATGACCGGCCGGCCTGTATCCCTGGAACTGGGTCAGCTGCACGAATACCAGGCTGATGCCCACCAGTGCTGACCAGGCAAGCAGGACCGTACCGAGCGAGGCACGCATCCGGTCGTCCCTGTCGTGCAAGTGCTTAGGCGGCCAGATCCAGGCGGGCACGGCATGACAGGCCAGGCTGACCGCGGCACGCATGCTGCCGCCGGTGTCGTCGAGCAGCGCAGCGATTTCCTCGCCATAGCGGGCCCGCCAGGCACGCGGATACAGCAGCAGGGCAGCACGCGCGAGCCTGCTCGTGCTGCGCCCGCGGCGATGGTGCTCGATGTGATCGGGCCCGTTCTCGCCAGGGCCGGGTGGTGGCACGGTCATCAGGTCACGCTCCCGTCAGCCCGCAGCGGACACTGAGCCGCGCTTGCGCCAGGGAGGCCACCTGGCGCATCCGCGACGACTGTTGTGCCAGCGCCTCAGCGCCGGCCATCGTGATGCGGTAAGGCCGCCGCCGGTCGACGGCGTCCAAGGGCTCGATCATGCCCTGCGCTTCCAACCGCGCAATAACTGCGTAGAGCGTGCCCGCGCTAAGCCGGACGCCCATCGTCTCCGCAACGTCCTGCGTGATGGCGTAACCGTGCTTGGGTTCGTCTGCCAGGCTGGCCAGTACCAGCAGCGGCGGATCTGCCCAGCGGTCCAGTCGGTTGGTCATGTCGGTCCCCAATCGGCCCGCCGCGGCGCGGCGCAATCGACCCTTCGCTGAGCACCCTATATCGGCGTCCGCTACATCGCAAGCCGCTATAGCGGGTGCCGGTACCTAGCGGTCATCGCGCGGACGGCCCTGGCCGAAAACCGAACCGCATTCTAGAATGCGGTCGAAGGCCGCCGGATCGTGGCAGATGAGGTGCAGCAATGGCGCTCGGACTGACAGAAGAACTCACGCAGCTCGCCGCTTCGGTACACGGCTGGGCCGAGCGCCACAGCCCGGCCGCTGTAGCCAGGGCCGTCGCCGACGGCAAGGAAGACGGCGCCGCCCAGTACCGCGATGTGCTGCAGCCGAGCCTCGCCGAGCAGGGCCTGCTCGGACTGCACGTGCCCGAGGCGGACGGCGGCCAGGGCTTCGGCCTGACCGAGCTCACGGTCGCGGTCGAGCAGCTTGGCCGAGCGCTCGTGCCTGGCGGCTTCGTGCCGACAACGCTCGCCAGCTCCGTCCTCGTCGCGGCTGGTGCGACCGGCAAGCTCGTGATGCTTCTCGCGCACGCAGACGGGAACGGGGCCGTGGCCCTCGCCGCCGACCTCACGGCCGCGGCCGGCATCGATGGCGACCTGATCATCAGCGGGAGCGCGGAGACCGTGCTCGGTGCGGTGGGCGCCGACCTGGTGATCCTGCCGGTCCGATCAGGCCAGGACACCGTCTGGGTGGCGGTGGACGCCGCGAGCCTGGACATCATGCCGGTCGACAGCCTCGACCTCACCCGCCAGCTCGGCCGGGTGACAGCGGCCGGCCTGGCCGTGCCCGCGGACCGGCAGCTCACCGCCCTGACCACGGGCACTGTGGCCAGCCTGGCCGCGGTCGTCCTCGGTGCGGAGGCCGTCGGCATCGCCGACTGGGCCGTGTACACCGCATCCGAGTACGCCAAGATCCGGCACCAGTTCGGCCGTCCGATCGGCCAGTTCCAGGCCGTCAAGCACCGCTGCGCCCGCATGCTCGTCGCGGCCGAGCAAGCCACCGCGGCCGTCTGGGACGCCGCGCGAGCGCTCGATAGCGGCGAAGCCGGAAGCGAGTTCGCCGCCGCGGCAGCGGCTGTGCTCGCCACCGAGGCGGCCGTGTCGTGCGCGCACGAATGCATCCAGGTCCTGGGCGGCATCGGCTACACGTGGGAGCACGACGCGCACCTGTACTACCGGCGCGCGATGACGATTCGCGCGCTGCTGAGCGAGATCGGCCACGCGGACGGCAGCTGGCAGCAGCGGCTAGCCCGGCTGGCCCTGGCGGGCGGCCGGCGTGAGATCAGGCTGGAGCTGCCGGGCGGGGGCGACGATGAGCTTCGCGCGTCTATCAGGGCCGAGCTCGCCGAGATCGCCAGGCGTCCCGGCGCCGAGCGTAATGCGGCGCTCGGCGCTGGCGGCTGGGTGCTGCCGCACATGCCGAAGCCCTGGGGTCGCGGTGCGGGCGCACTCGAGCAGCTGATCATCGACGAGGAACTGCGAACGGCGGGCCTGCACGTTCCCGGCCTTGCGATTGGCGCGTGGGTGGTGCCCGCGCTCATCCAGTACGGCACTGCGGAGCAGCAGGAGCGTTTCCTGCCGGCCACGCTGCGCGCCGACTATCTGTGGTGCCAGCTGTTCAGCGAGCCGGGCGCCGGGTCCGACCTGGCCGGGCTGACCACCAGGGCCGAGCGGGTTGACGGCGGCTGGCAGATCACCGGGCAGAAGATCTGGACCTCGCTTGCACGGCAGGCGTCGTGGGCCATCTGCATCGCCCGGACCGATCCGGCGCAGCCGCGACACGACGGGATCAGCTACTTCCTCGTCGACATGCACGCGCCGGGCGTGGAGGTCAGGCCGCTGCGCGAGATCGGCGGCGACGCGTTCTTCAACCAGGTGTTCCTGGACCAGGTCTTCGTGCCCGACGACTGCCTGGTCGGCGAGGTGAACAAGGGCTGGCGCATCGCGCGGACGACGCTGGCGAACGAGCGGGTGTCGCTCTCGCGGACGTGGACGTTCGGCTGCGGGGTGCCCGAGTTGCTGGAGACGGCAAAGGCGGCCGCGGCCGCGCCGCTTGCTCAGGTCGGCGAGCTCGTCGCGACCGGCTACGCCATCGACGTACTCGGGGTGCGGGCCACGCTCAAGCAGCTGTCGGGGACCGAGCCCGGCGCCACCGGCAGCGTGCGCAAGCTACTCAGCATGCGGCACGCACAGCAGGTCGCCGAGCTGTGCTGGGAGATGTCGGCCGGCGGCGGCGCGCTGGCCGGCGGCCACGGGCGGCCGGTGACGCCGGACGGCCGCCCCGACGGCGCGCACTGGGCCCGCCAGGTGCTGATCACCAGGGCGCTCACCATCGGCGGTGGCACCACCGATATCCAGCTGAACATCATTGGCGAGCGGATACTCGGCCTGCCGCGCGATCCCGAGCCGCCGGAGGTCCGCGGCCAATAGCGAGTAAAAGGTTCGGCCTGGCGCCGGCGGCGCTAACGGCTGTCTCCTGGTTAGCCGGGTTAGCCTGCCTGGGGATAACTCCCCTGGGGGGCTGATGACCGAGGACGACGACCGCGCGGCGCGGGCCAGGCAGGCAGGTCGCCCTGCGCTGCCGGGCCAGCCGGGGCAGGCGGGCCGCCCTCCGCTGCCGGGCCAGCCGGGGCAGGCGGGCCGCCCTGCGCTGCCGGGCGATGCGGCGCGTGCCCGCGGCGGTTCGCGCGGCCTCGATCCCCACCTGGCACGGCAGCGACTGGCCCGGCAGATCGCGCTGAGCCGGAGGGCGCGCCGCCAGCGGATCACCCTCGCCGTCGTTGGCGCGATGTCGGCGATTACGTTGCTGCTCTCCGGTGGCGCCTGGATGCTCACTGGCTACGTCAGCTCGCTTATCACCCGGATCAACGCAGGCACCTCCGGCACGCCCACGAGCGGCCCGGTCAACATTCTGGTCGCCGGCATCGACACGCGCGACGGCCTGACGCGACAGCAGGAGCTTCGGTTGCACGTCGGCAGCGCTATCGGGGCGAACTCCGACACGCTGATGCTGGTGCACATCCCGGCAAATCATCAGACCGTTCAGGTCGTGAGCCTGCCGCGCGACTCCTGGGTCAACATCCCCGGCCACGGCATGAGCAAGATCAATGCCGCGTTCGGCTACGGCGGCCCGCAGCTTATGGTGCAGACGGTCGAGCAGGCGACCGGCCTTACCATCAACGATTACGTCGAGGTCGATTTCCTCGGCTTTATCAAGGTCATCGATGCGCTGGGCGGCGTGAACATCTGCGTGCCGTTCGCGGTCGACGACTCCTACAGCGGGCTGCACCTATCCGCGGGCCGCCACTACGTTAACGGCATCACCGCGCTGGAGTTCGCCAGGGACCGGCACTCGTTCGCCGCGTCCGACCTCGCCCGGATCACCGATCAGCAGCAGCTACTGTCGTCGGTGTTCGCCAAGGCGACGCAGACAGGCGTGCTCGCCGACCCAGTTCGGCTCGAGCGATTCGTCTCCGCGCTAGCCGGCGCGGTCAAGGTCGACAACGGCTTCAACTTGGTCGGGCTGGCTGACGAGATGCGCGGACTGCACCTGGCGGGCGTCAGCTTCACCACGGTCCCGCTCGCGACCGCCAGCTACGTCACGCCCACCGGGCAAGATGCCGTGCTCTGGGACGCCAAGGCGGCGAGCGCGCTGTTCACCTGGGTCAAGAACGACACGGGAACGGCGAGCCCGGCCGCGTCCAAGCCGCCGTCGACGTCGCGGGCCACGATCAGCAGGGCGCAGGTATCGGTCGACGTCTACAACGGCACGCTGCTGCCCGGCCTGTCGACGGCAACCGGCACGAAGCTCACCAGCGCTGGGTTCAGCGTGCACAAGGCTGGCCTGAACTGGCCGGCTCACGACGTCGGCCAGACGCTGATTGAGTACCCGTCAGGCCGCGCGGCGCAGGCGCAGGTGCTCGCCGAGTCGCTGCCGGGCGCCGCGAAGCGCATGGTCGCCGGACTCGCGCGCATCCGCCTGGTGCTGGGCACTACCGGGCACACCGTGGTCGCGGCCGCTTCGCCCGCCGCGCAGCCGACGCCGTCCGGGGCACCTGGATCCAGGACCGCCGCGCAGGACGTCTGTCGCTGACCAGGCGCCCGGCGCACTGGCGTGCTCAGCTGTTCGGCGGGTACCCGCTCGTGCCACCGGGCTCGCCGTCACCAGGCGGCGGGAAGAATGACTGGCCGGGTGGCGGAAACGACACGCCTGCGTCCTGGCCTCCGCCCGGCGGCGGGAACGGCGTGCCTGCGTCCGAGGCGCCACCCGCGGGCGGGTACTGCGACCCTGCGGGGCCGGGCGATGGACTCGATGGATCGGCCGGAGCACCAGGCTGTGGCACGGTCGCAGGCGACGCCAGATTCAGGCCGTTCTCTCGTTCATGCGCGGAGATGGCACCGATCAGCTCCTCGATCTTGGCCGTGGTGTCCGGGGTTCCGCGACCGGTGCGCTCCGCGTAGACGGCTGCGCCCAGCTGGCGCAGGAGCGCATCGCCGCGGCGATTGGCCTGCGCCTGGTCGATCTTTGCCTTGCCTTCCTGAGCTGCTTCCTGGGTCTTCTGCGCGATTTGGTTTGCCTGCGCCTTGACCTTGTCCATTAGTCCCATTTGCGCCTCCGAGGCGACGGCCGGGCGCTAGCTCGGCTCCTAGCCGGTACACCACACGCTCTGCGTGGTAGGACCGCGCTGACAGTCCGCGTCGATAGTTGCGCGGACGGAGATTGTTCAAACGCGGCTAGCTCCTACTTGTGAGCATAGCTACGCGGAACGCGGCAAGCCTCGCCGACGACCAAGCCGGGCGCTAGCCACGAACCGCACCGCCTAGGCCCGCGCGGTCGCCAGTTCGGCGGCGGTTGCCCGCGATATGGCGAGCGTCTCGGCGATGACTGTGACCAGCCGACAGCCGTTCTCCCGGTAGAGCCGCGCCGTGGTGCCGTCAGTCGCGTGCACGCCGACCGGCTTCCCAGCCGCGGCGCAGTCGGCCCAGATCCGCTCGAACGCCGGCCGGAGCACCGGGTCGTGCGGATCAAGCGGACAGCCCAGCGAGTACGACAGGTCACGGGGACCGACATAGATTCCGTCGACGCCGGGCAGCTCAAGCACAGCCGGAAGCTCGGCCATCGCCCGGCGCGATTCCACCATGACGATGCACAGCGGGAGCGGCTGGCCTGCGAGCACGCCGCCCGCCGACCGGTAGCCGTCCGGCGGATATCGGCACGCGCCCGCGACGGCGGCTGCCTGCTCGGCCGACTCGACGTTCGGCACGATGACGCCCTCGCAGCCGAGGTCCAGCGCGCGGCCGATGTCGGCCGGATGCGCATGCCGGACCCGGCCGAGCGGAGTCGCGCCAGCCAGCCGGATCGCGGTCGTCAGTGCTGGCAGATCGTGTTCGGTAGCGGTGCCGTGCTGAAGGTCGACGACGACGTAGTCGAGGCCGCCCGCAGCGAGCACGCCCGCAGATACGGGCCCGGGCGCCACCGCCCAGCCGCCGAACACGGTCTCGCCGCTCCGCACGCGGTCACAAAAGGGGCTCTGAGTCACCGGAGTAGCAAAGCACACGCGCTGGCCGCTAGCACTCCCAGGCTGCGCCCGAGGTGGTGCCGAGCAGCCGACCGGTGGCTCCATATTCCAGCGACCCCGCCACTTTGTGCCGGCTGGGAATCTCATATCCGAACATCCTGGCGCCGGCGACGGCGAACGTCCGAAAGGCGGTACTGCCGCCGCCCGAGTACCTGAGCACGACTCGCCGGACGGCAGCTGCAGCGGCCGCGAGTCCGGCCGTTGGCTGTCCCGAGCCCGAACCGCACGTCATCGGCGAGACAAGGGTGCGCGCCGACACCAGCCCAGGATTAACTGTGGTGTCGAAGCAGCTCGAATTGGAGCCGAACGAGTAGCAGTAGCCCCATGGCCCGAGGTAGGCAGTTGCGCGCCAGGGCTTGCCGTCGACAACACCGGACCCGATCGACTTCGTGAGCCGGGCCGGGCCAACCTGGCCGGGCTGCCACCATACGTCAACTGGCTCGTGTCGCGGAACGGGACGGCATAGGCCAGCTCACCGCGGCTGGTATAGAGCACGGCCCTGACGATCGGCACGCCGGGCGGGCAGCAGGACGGCCACCCAGCTGCGGCCACGCCAGCTCACCGGCGCCAGGCTGACCACCTCGCCATCTGGCAGGCTGATGACGACGTGCGTGACGTCCGCTCGCACCGTGCCGAATTCAAGGACTGTCGGCCCAGAGCCAGTCGTCGTCGAGAGCCGCTGGGCTAGCGGTGAACTGGCTGGCGATGTCCTGGTAGGATGGGAAGCGCGCCGGACAGCCCTCGCCCGGTCAGCGTCACGCCATCGCGACCCTCTGCCGACATGACAGCCGTCCATCGGCGCCCGTCCGTCGTGCCCTGCCCGATCAAGCCCGGCGGCGCGCCAGCACCTATCGGGCTGACAATGACCTTGTAGTGCAGCGGCGCCATCGGGCTCGCCGGATGCCCCCGGAGCACGCCGGGCAGTACGACTGCCCCGGCTGCCAGCACCGCAACTCCGGCCGCGACCGAGATCCACCGGCGCATCCTGATCCCCTTGACCGCGTCGCATGGTGTCCACGACTGGCGGCGGCCCCGGCTCGATGCCGTACAGCAGGCTCCCAGCCGGTCCCGCAGCTCGCGCTCATCCTGAATGCTCATGCCGGTCCCCCTTCCAGGAGCGCCGCGCTCGTCCGCAGCTTTGCCAGCGCCCGCGACGCCTGGCTCTTCACGTTGCCGACCGAGCACCCGAGGATCGCCGCGGTCTCGGTCTCCGTCAGGTCCAGCCAGTACCGCAGGACCACCGCGGCTCGCTGCCCGTACGGCAGCTGCATCAGCGCGCTCACCAGCGCGTCCCGGTCGCCCTGCCGGCTCAGCGCCGTCGGCCGCAGCCACCAGGTCCGGCACCGTCCCGGTCAGCACCTCGCCGACGCGGATCTTGCGGAATCTGCTGGCGTTCGCGTTGACGACGATCCGCCGCAGGTAGGCATCGGGGTTGTCAGCGCGCCGCACCCGGCCCCAGGACGCATAGGCACGGGCGAACGCTGTCTGCGCCAGGTCCTCGGCCAGCTGCCGGTCGCCGGTCAGGCCGTAGCCGAGCCGCACAAGCTGGACCCAGCGACCATGCATGAAATCGCTGAACTCGGCGTCGGCCGCGGCGTCCATGGCCACCTCCCTCACCTGCACAGACCGCGGCATCGAGCGAGACCGTTGCACGACGGTTCGCACTAGATTGGCGCAAGCGGCGCCGAGAAGATAGCGGCCGCGACATCAAGACCGGCCAACGCGGGCTTGCCCAGGTGGGCGGCGGTTAGTCGAGGTCGAATGCCGCGCGAATGGCCGCCGTCAGCGCAACTTCCTGGGCTGGCAGCAAGAAGCCGAGCTGACGACCCAGTGCGCTCTTGGGAACGGTGACGATGTTGTCGCAGCTGATCACACAGGGATGATCGAGGCCGTTCGCTGGTCCGAGCGGAACCTCGGTCGACAGGCCGCGGATCGTGGTGGTAATCGGCGCCACCGTCACGCGGTCCAGATGCGGTCGGACCAGCTCCCTGGTCAGGACGACGACCGGACGCGCCTTATCCAGCCGGGCGGCGTGGATAGGCCGCATTAGTCGATGTCCAGCTTGGTACGCGCGGCGAAGTCGGCCAGGCTGTCCATATCCGGATCGGCACCGGCCTCGGCCAGGATCGCGGCGTCCCTCTCCGCCATCAGACGACGGAACTCCCGAGCCAGCGCACGTTCGATGACGGAGGCCCGGCTCGCACAGCTAGCTAGGCCAGTGGTGGCTAGGTCCGTGCTGGCTAGGTTAGGCCGGTGACTCGCTCCCGAGCCGACTCGATCCGGCGCAGGGTTTCGGCGCGGCCGAGCACCGTCATTGACTCGAAGAGCGGCAGCCCCACGGTCCGCCCGGTTACCGCGACCCGGACCGGCGCCTGGGCCTTGCCAAGCGAGAGCCCGAACGACGCCCCGATGGTCTCAAGCCGCTCCCGCAGCGCGTCGGCCTGCCAGGGGACGACCTCGTAAGCCGCAGCGACCTCGGCCAGCAGGTCGGCAGCCGGCTCCCGCATCGCTTTGGCCCAGGACCCTTCGTCAACGGCGGGCTCGGCCAGGAATGCGAAATCGACCATCGCGGTGATCTCCGACAGCAGCGCGATTCTCGTCTGCGCCAGTGGCGCGAGCTGCGCGAACACGTCTGGCTCAAACCGCTCCGGCGGCCACGACGCAGCAGGCGGCGCGAGCCAGGGCTGGACCGCAGCGATGAACTCGTCGACCGGCAGCGACCTGATGTACTCGCCGTTGAACGCGCGCAGCTTCTTGACGTCGAAGAACGCCGGTGACGCGTTCACATCCTCGATCCGGAACTCGGCCACCATCTCGTCAAACGGCATGATCTCCCGGTCGTCCCCCGGCGCCCAGCCGAGCAGCATCAGGTAGTTGCGCATGGCCGCGGCGAGGTAGCCCTCGTCCCGGAAGGACTCGAGCGCTACCCGGTCCCGGCGCTTGGAGAGCTTCTGCCGCTTTTCGTTGACCACTACCGACAGGTGCCCCCACGCGGGCGGCTCGTGCCCGAGCGCCTCCCACAGCAACTGCTGCTTGGGCGTATTCGGCAGGTGCTCTTCACTGCGGATCACGTGCGTGATCCGCTGCACCATGTCATCAACGACGTTGGCCAGCAGGAACAGAATCGAGCCATCCGCACGGGCCAGCACGAAGTCCTCGATAGTCGAGTTCTCGAACACGGTCACGCCGCGGACCAGGTCATCAATCACCGTCGCGCCCTCGTCCGGCGTGCGGAACCGCATCGCCCTGCCCGGGCCGGGACCAAGGCCGCGGTCCCGGCAGTAGCCGTCGTAGCCCCGGTGCTGATCACCGGTCCGGGCGATGATGTCCTCGCGGGTGCAGTCACAGTAATAAGCGCGTCCCTGCTCGTAGAGCCGCTGGGCCGCCGCTGTGTGCTCAGTCAGGTTGGCCGACTGGAAATAGGGTCCCTCGTACTGGCTGGAGTCGATGCCAAGCCAGGCAAGGGCACTGATGATGCCCTCGGTCCACTCCGGCCGGTTCCGGGCGGCGTCGGTGTCCTCGATCCGCAGGACCAGCGTGCCACCGGTGTTGAGCGCGATTGCCCAGTTGAACAGGACGGACCGCGCGCCGCCGACATGGAACATGCCGGTCGGCGACGGGGCGAAGCGCACCCGGACGTCAGAACCCCAGTCAGTCACACCAACGGAGCTTAGTCGAGGCGCTCTCGCCGCCCGCGAGCCGATTACCTGCCTCGGCTGCCCCTACAGGTGGCGCATCCACAGGTTGGTCTCGCGGTACTCGCCGCGGTCGGCTTCGCGATCGACGTCGACCAAGTCGAGAGCGTCGGGGACCACGTAGGTACCGGACTCGGGAAAGGCCATCCCGGCCCATTCCTCCCACTCCGCGACCGTGCCTTTGATGATCATCGAGTCCGCCGCCGGGCCGAGGATCGTGGCGCCGAGCCGCTGGTGGGTGCGGATCCACGGGTCAAGGTGCAGTCCATCACCACGGTCCCAGCGGGCGAACGACTCCATCGATGTCAGCGGGTATCTGGTCTTCAGCGACGGCCGGACCGGGGCTATGACCCGCGCCAGGCCGGTTGCTGTCGCACGATCCCGGAGCGCGGTCAGCGCCTGGCCGGCCAGGCCACCGCCCTGCCGGTCGCGCCGGACAGCCGCCGCCATGATGCAGAGCGTGTCCGCCGACACCGAGGCCTCGCGTCCGCTGACCGAACTCACGAGCGCTCCGTCGTAGCCACCCGCCGGCAGGCCCGGCGCAGTCCCGTCCCACTGCAGTGGCACGCCCCAGCCGCCGGCCACGACCTTCCCGTCGTCGAGCAGCAACACGTCGTAGAACGGGAAATACGACTCCACCCGGCCGATGTACTGAGCAGAGACCGGATCGTGGAAGATGAACTCCGGCCAGTTCTGCCGGAACGCGGCCCTGGTCTCGTCCTCGAGATCCGGCCGGTCGGAGGTCGTCACGATCTCCAGGTCACTCATCGCTCAGCTCCCGTCACGCCCGCCCGTCGGAATGACAAGCATGAGCACTGGCACGATACACAGCGCCGCCATCGCCCAGCCAAGTCCGAAGCCCTCGGCCAGCAGGCCAACCGCGAGGGGGCCGAGCGCCCCGAGCAGGCCGGACGCGCTGGTCAGTGACACGGCCAGTCCGCTGCGGCCCGGAAGGCTGGCGTAGAGCTCAGCCTGGAGCACGGGATACCAGGGCGCGGTCGCGATCGTCAGCGCCGCCAGCAGCACGAGCTTGCTGCCAAGTCCGGGCACGAGCAGGAACGCCGGGAGCAGGACCAGTGCCGCCCAGATGCTGGCCCGCAGCACCCGCCCGGCCTCAAACCGGGCCAGCGCCCGGATCACGATCACGTCGCCGACGAGGCCGGATCCCAGGCGCACGGCGACGGCGAGCGCCGCGACGGACGGCGCGACGTGCCCGACCGCGACCAGGTAAAGGGCCAGGAACGGGGTGAGCACGTCCAGCAGCAGGTTTGCGGCCTCGAGCAGCAGGAGCCAGCGAAGCGCGCCCGAACTGCGGACGATCGAGCCAGCTGCTCGCCAGCCAGGCCAGGCTGAGTCGTCGTTGACCGCGTGGTCGGCGTCGGCGGAGCTGGGGTCGGCCCCGTTCCCATGCTGTGGATTTGTCTTGTCCACTCGGCCCGTCCATGCCGCTGCGCACCAGGCGGCGGCACTGAGCCCGGCGATCAGGACGAAGGCGAGCCGCCACGTGCTGCCTGCGCCGAGCACGACCGCCACCAGGACTGGCCCGGTCACGGCGCCGACCGAGCCGGCGAGCGTCCAGCGAGCCATGTACTGGGCTCGCCGGTCCGGGGCCGAATCCATCAGCGCGGCCTGGGTCAGGCTGACGAACATGCCCGAGGCCGGGAAGAAGATCGTGAGCGCGATGAGAAGCCCGGCGAACGAGGTCGCGAGCCCGGCGGCCAGGACCGAGGCGATGAAGACGAGGCCGCCCGACAAGATCATGCGCCGCCGCCGCGGTCCGGCCCCGCTGCTGACGCCTATTGGCAGCTCAAGGATGCCACCCACGACGAGCGGCACTGCGGCGAGCAGCCCTATCTGCAGGTAACTGAGCGCCAGGTCGTGCCGGATCAGCGGCATGGCCGCGCTTTTAGTCCCGTCGACGAGCTCGTCGACTAGCTCAACCGCGAGCGCGGCGCCCAGCGCGCCCATTCTGATGCGCGCGAACTCCATCTCAGGTCCTTCCTCGTCGTCAGCTGCTTTGGACGAACGAGAAAGGCGGAGCACGCGCCCCTAGCTCAGGTCACAGTCAAGTGAAACCCATGCCACCGATGTTAGCCGGGGCTGATCGGGCCATGGGGCAAGAGGTTGCTAGTGCTGCCCCTAGACGGGCACCAATAGCGAACCGGAGCCCCATCAGGTGGCGGGAACCGACTGCGGCGCTAGGGGATACCCCACGTCGGCTGCGCTAGCTCCCAGGAGCATCCGAGTCGCAGGTTTCAAGCCACTGCTGGTACATCCAAGCGTCACGTGCTAACGCGGCGACGGCGGCGCCGATGACACGCATCCCGTCCTGGTCTGCCATGAAGCGGCGCGCCGACGCCTGCGCCGTCGGCGACCACTCAATCCTCATGTGCCGGCGAGCAACTCTGCCATCGCTCGCTCATGGGACACCGCGCCAGGCCGACCGGCAGCCACCCAATCACGATGCGCCGCGAGCGTACTCTCAATCTCCGCTGTCTCGACGACCTCAGCCGGCGCAAGACGTTCGACAGCCTGCAACCGCCGCAAGTCGGCAAGCGGCACGATCGCCGCCTCCTGGCCCCCAAGACGGATCACCTGATACGGCCCACCCGGATCCGGAACTGCTGGCTCCGCTGTCATGCCTCCCACCATAACGGCACCTGCCGACGAAGCAGGGCCGACCGCGCAGCCACCTGCCAGTCCAACCGAACGTGGACCGCGCGATTCGCTGATGGTCGGACATTGCCGCATACTGCGGATCCCGAGATAGCACTCTGCCTGGGCTAGCGGCGTCCTGGGTTAGCTGCCAGCGGGCAGCTCCGGGGTGGCGGGCGCGCTGGCGATCTGCGCCTTGAGGGCGGCAAGCTCCTTGTCTACCTCGGCGTTCGCGCCTGCCTCGTCGAGCTCGTGCTGGATGTCGTCGGTGTCACCGCCGACGTCCTCAAGCACCCCGGACTGGAGCAGCTCGTCGGTGGCGGCGGCCCTGGCCTGCATGTTGGCAATCTTGTCCTGGGCACGCTGGAGGGCTGCGCCGGAGTCGCTGAAGTTCCTGGAGATTCCGGCCGCTTCCTCGTTCACCGAGCTGGTCGCCTCAGCGGCCGTGTACTGGGCCTTCATCACTTCCTTCTGGGACCGGAAGTTGTTGACCCGGGCCTGGAGCACGGAGAGCGTCTGCTCCATCTTCTGCTCTTCCTCGTTGAGCTGGTCGTGCTGCGGGCCGAGGCCGTCGATCTGCTGCTGGGCGGCCGCCTTGCGGGACAGCGCCTCCCGCGCCAGGTCCTCGCGACCCGCAGCCAGCGCCGCCTTGGCCTGGTCGTCCAGGTGATCCACCGAGTGCTGGAGCTGCTGCTGCTGGAGCTCAAGCTGCTTCTTCGAGGCAGTGATGTCCACCAGAGCCCGCCGGACCTGGGTGATGTGATCGAGCATCTGCTCGTAGGAGTAGTCGAGCATCTCGTTCGGGTTCTCGGCTGAGTCGAGAGCCTTGTTGGCCTTGGCGGCGACGATGTCGTGGGCACGCTGGAACAGGCTCATGGCAGTTGCTCCTTGCGATGTTGGGGCGGAGCCGGCTTACGCTGCCGAGGTTACAAGGCGCATCGCGGCTACGCTCTTACCGTGGACATTCGATCACTCGGGTACCGCACGGACCTGATGATCCGGCTCCTCGAAGGCAGCCGCATCGATGACCGCGGCGACTACCTCGCGGTCAGCAGCCCGCACAACCCCACTTACTGGTGGGGCAACTTCCTGCTGCTCTCCGCGCCGCCGGCGCCTGGCGAGGCCGCGGTGTGGCTCGAGACGTTCGCCGCCGAGTTTCCCGATGCCAAGCACGTCGCCCTCGGCATCGACGTCACCGAGATCAGCACGGTCGACGTCGGCGGACTCGTCGCCGAGAATCTTCGCCTGGAGCGGACGGCGGTGCTGACAGCTGCCGCCGTACAGGAGCCGCCGCGCCCGAACAAGGCTGCTACCTATCGCGAGCTGGCCGGAGACGACGACTGGCGCCAGGCCACAGAGCTGCGAGCGGTGCTGAACGACGGCGAGCCTGGATCCGAGCCGTCGTTTCTGGCCGCCAGGATCGCGTCCGAGCGGTCGCTCACCGAGGCCGGGCACGCTTCCTGGTTCGGGGCCTTCGTCGACGGGCGGCTTGTCGCGCAGCTCGGCATCGTCACGGACGGATCAGGCATCGCCCGTTTCCAGGACGTCGAGACTCACCCCGGCTGGCGGCGTCAGGGCCTGGCGGGAACCCTCGTCTGGCGGGCCGGGCAGCACGGCCTGGACAACCTGGCGGCTCGCACGCTCGTCATCGCGGCGGACCCGGAGTACGTCGCGATCCGGGTCTACCGCTCTGTGGGCTTCGTCGACGCCGAGACGCAGGTCGCCTTCGAGCGCCAGCCCGACTGACTCCGTCCGGCCGGGCGGCCCTAGCTGACGAGCTGCCCGCCGACAGTGCCGCGCGCGCTCTCACGGTGAACCCTCGGCACCGCCTGACCGGCGAGGAATACGGACGACCGCGGCACAGCTCCATCCTCATCCGCGGACGGTCGCCGTCAAGGCCGGCGTCAGCGGGCGATCTGGCGGCACGCCGCTTCGGGCTGGGGGTTCCCGGACCCTGGCTCGAATCCGTTATGACCCGTTTGTACTGTGCGTGTTTTAGGCCACAGAGTCCTAAGAGATCCGTTTGTCTTTTCTGTTTCGGTCACGCGGGAGCCGGATCCGGTGCAAGGTAGTGAGCCGACAGCACCGAGCGTGCGCGACGGTCACGAACCGCGACCCCGTCGCCCTGAGCCTGCACGGCGTCCGCATGCCGCTGGTGAGATCCGCCGAGCACCGTTTCCGCGGACTCGCCAGCACCAATGGTGAGAGCCGAGCGGCAGTACTGCGCTCTGTCTGAAGGCGCGACGTGTCGTACGCCATCCCCCGCCACCGGAAACCGCCGCGGTCGGCTAGCAAGCACGGCCGGGCGCCGTCCAGGCACCGCAAGCCCCCGGCCAGGCGCGCCGGCGGATCGGCGCTGGCCCTGGCGGTAGCGGCAGCCGTCGTAGTCTCAGGCGGGGCCGCGGCAGCCGCAGTGACACTCCTGCCAGGCAAGCCGCAGACGGTCTCGCCGGAGCAGCCAGTAGCGACCGGCGCTGCGGCCAGTAGTTCAGCTGCCGACACGAGCGCCCTTTTTCACGGGCTCCAGCTCAGCGAGCTCGTGAAGTCCAGCTATGCGGCCCGGGCCAGCGGCCTGACCGGCAACGCTGTCACCGGTCCCGCCGTCGCCGCGGTCAAGAAGGCCCGTCATCGGCGCAAGCCCGCGCCGCCGGCGCCGGTCTATCTCAATCCGCTGCGAGCCGTGGCCGGCCTGATGCCGCAGCGAATCGACATGGGTGTTGACTTCGCGGGGTCCGGGCCCGTCTACCCCATAGGGAACGCCGTCATCACGAGCGCGACGGCCACGTCAGCGGGGTGGCCTGGCGGCGGCTGGATCACCTACCAGCTGACGAACGGCCCTGCGGCCGGGCTCGTCGTGTACGTCGCCGAAGATGTCCAGCCCACCGCGACGGTCGGCGAGAGCGTCACACCGACGACCCCGATCGCCACCATGGTCAACGGCGGTGCCGGCATCGAGACCGGCTGGGCCATGCCGGACAGTTCGTCGGCCGAATCGCAGCTGGCGGTGGCGGGCGGGATCAGCGGTGCCGGGCCGTTCCCGACGGCGGTGGGGGTCAACTTCGACGCGCTGCTCCAGGCGCTCGGCGTGCCCGCAGCGTCAAACGCAGGCCAGGCGGCCAGCGGCCTGCTGCCGTCGAACTACCCGGCAAGCTGGGCCGGCCTCGGCTAGCGGCGACGACGCCGCTCAGTAAGCGCGGCCGAAGATCACTCGCTTGCCGTACGCCGACCTGCCATCGCATCGCACGCACGTGCCCGTCTCGGCTACGCCATCCAGAGGCACGCAGCGAGGCGTCGCGGCAGTCTCGGCTTTGATGTCGTCCTCGCATGCCGGATTGCCGCAATGGAACGCCTGCGCCCAGCCGGTCGAGACTGCCTGCTGGAAAGCCGGCCAGTCACTGACGACGACGGTGTTCAGGTCGCGGAACGCGGTCGCTCGCTCAAGCAGGAAACTCTGATAGTCATCGAGCATGGCCGTAAGCGCTGACGATGCGCTGGCGAGCGAGATCGTCCGCTTACCTTCGCCGCCGAGGCGCTGAGCAACGACTGCCGTCCCTGCGGCTAGATCCCGTGGTCCAAGCTCGAGACGCAATGGCACGCCACGCAGTTCCCAGTCGTTGAACTTGAATCCTGGCGACAGCTGTACCCGGTTATCCACGTGGGCGCGAATGCCCGCCTGCCTAAGCTCAGCCGCCAGCACCTGCGCGGCGGCAAGCACAGGATCGAGCTGCTCGCCTCGGCCGATCGGGACGATAACTACCTGATACGGGGCCAGCATTGGCGGCAGCACGAGACCCTGATCATCACCGTGGGCCATGATGACCGCGCCAATCATCCGAGTCGACATTCCCCAGGACGTCGTCTGACAGAGCTCAACGCGGCCTGAGTCACTTGTGTACTGGATATCGAACGCCTTGGCGAAGTTCGTCGCCATGTAATGAGACGTCCCCGCCTGAAGCGCTTTGCCATCGCGCATCATCGCCTCTATGGTGAACGTCCGCGCCGCCCCGGCGAAACGCTCACCTGGCGTCTTCTCCCCAGGGACAACGGGCAGGGCGGCGACATCCCGCGCTACCTCGGTGTAAAAGCCGAGGGCAAGCATGGTCTCCGCGAGCGCGTCAGCCTCGCTTGCGTGCGCAGTATGCCCTTCCTGCCAGAGGAACTCAGTTGTCCGCAGGAACATCCGGGGCCTCAGCTCCCAGCGGACCACATTTGACCACTGGTTCAGAAGCAGTGGCAGGTCGCGATAAGAGGAGATCCACTTGGCCATCATCTCGCCGACGATGGTCTCGGACGTCGGCCGGATGATCAGGGGCTCGTCCAGGTCCTTGCCGCCCGCGTGGGTGACTACTGCCAGCTCTGGCGCAAAGCCATCGATGTGCTCGGCCTCGCGCTTGAAGTAGGACTCAGGGATGAGCAGCGGGAAGTAGGCATTGTCGTGACCGGTGTCCTTAATTCTCCGGTCTAGCTCGGACTGCAGTAGCTCCCAGAGGCGGTAGCCGTACGGGCGGATAACCATCGTGCCCTTGACCGGACCCCGGTCGACAAGCTGAGCCTTCGCGACAACCTCGTTGTACCAGGCTGAGAAATCCTCGCCCTGAGGCGTCACTCCCTGTTCCCCGCGTGCCATGCGCTGAGAATACCGGGACGCCAGCTCACGGTCGGCTAGGCCCGTCACAGGCCGTCGAGCAGGTCGCGCAGCGCCTCCGTGTAGGCGTCGAGTGCCGCCCGGCCGTGGCCGGTGAGGGCGACCGTGGTCATGGACACGGTCCCGTTCCTGGTCTTCTCGCTGCTGATGTAATCGGCGTCTTCGAGTTTGCGTAGATGGATGATCAGGTTGCCGGGGGTGAGCCCGATCAGGTCCTGCAGCCGGGTGAAGGACAGCGTGTCTCCGTCGGGCAGTGCCGCCAGCGTCGCGACGATCTTCAGCCGGGTTGGCACGTGGATCAGCGGGTCGAGCCCGTCGTCAGTCATGGCCCGACCACGCTGCGGCGCTGCCGCCAGGCAATGACGGCGGCGGTGCCGAGAAGCTCGAGGAAAACGCCCACGCCGGCGACCGCCCACGCCCCGGCCGGTCCGGCGAACACGCCGACGACACCCACGGCGGCGACCGCGAGCCCGGCACCGGACCAGCGCCAGTTTGCCCGTGCCGCCATGATGCCCGCCCAGGCCAGCCCGCCGGCCATCAGCGGCGCAGTCGCCGGGTAGATCCCGTAGATGATCGCGTGGCTTACTCCCGCGCCAGCCAGCGCCCCCAGGGCTACGAACACGCCGACCCAAACCACCGCCATGGCGGCGATCTCGGCCGGGCGCACCCGGAATCTCCCGCGCACGCCAGCGGTCGCGCGCTTGGCAACCGTGACCGTCGCGACCAGGTTGACGGCCACAAGCACAACCAGAACGGGGATAACCACGGCAGTCGGGTGATTGTAGGGATGCTGTCCGCGCACCGAGAGCCAGACCGCGCCGTAAATGACCAGGGCCATGAACGCCCTAATCGTCAGGAGCCACGGCGGGGAGGGTTCAAGCTGGCGCCGCGCCTGCCGAGTGGTCTGGTCCAGCAGGGCAGCGGCCTGCCGAGGGTCGAAGTTGCCGCCGTCGGCGGTGGTGTCGGATGTGTGGTTCATGGTCTCTCCCTCCATCGACTCTATGCCATAAAGTAGACTCTGCTTTATGGCGCAAAGTCAAGAGCTCTAGCCCCTCAACTTTGTGGCATAAAGTTGCCTCGTCGGCACCGCGCTGGTGGCTCCGGACGAGAGCCGTAATCTCTCGCGTAATACCGATCGAGCGGCGCGTACGAGTGAAGGTGGGAGTCCAGATGGCCAAGCTGATCTACTCGGCTATCACCTCGGCGGACGGCTACGTCGAAGACGCGGCGGGCTCATTCGACTGGGCGGCACCCAGCGAAGAGCTGATGTGCTTCATCAACGACCTCGAGCGGCCGGTCGGCACCTATCTGTACGGGCGCCGGATGTACCAGACGATGCTCTATTGGGAGTCCGCCGACGCAGCGCCCGACCAGTCGTCTTCCGCCAGGGAGTTCGCCAGCATCTGGCAGGCAGCCGAGAAGATCGTGTTCTCGAAGACCTTGGAATCGGCACCGACCGCCAGGACGCGGATCGAACGCAACTTTGATCCTGACGCGGTCAGGCAACTGAAGTCGGTCACCGAGCAGGACATCACCGTAGGAGGCGCGGACCTGGCCGGGCAGGCCATCAAGGCCGGGCTGGTCGACGAGCTGCAGCTGATCCTCGTTCCCGCCATTGTCGGCGGCGGCAAGCGTGCACTCCCAGCCGTCCGCTCGAATCTGGAACTCCTGGACATGCGGCGATTCGCATGCGGTGCCGTTTGCGTCATGTACCGCCCCAGGTCGTCCTGAGAGGCGTCGTCATCGCAGCCGGGCAAGATGGAGCGTGATGTCTGATGCCACGGTCACTTGCTCGGGGAGTACCTCGAGGATCCGAGCGAAGACTTGCCCTCGCTCAGTCTCCGGCAGCTCGAGGTAGGCAGAGATCGTTGACAGGTGGCCAACGTAGTCCGCGGCCGGAACTGCGATGCGACGTTCGATGGTCGACTGGCGCACATCTGTGAACCGGTCGGACCGCAATAGCTCGCTCCCTGGCCACTGCATCGGGCTATCCGCTGGAGTTCCGTCAGGCGACGGGACTCCGTCTTCCGCCAGGAGTTCCGCTCTGGCGGCGCGGACCGCCTGCTCGACATCGGAGTCGGCCAGGTGCATCTGCCCGCCGAAGGACGCGAAGGTCCCATCGCGCCTGAGCATCGCGGCCACGCGCTCCCAGCGTTGGTCAGGCTGAGTCCAGTGCAGCGAAGCTGCCGCGAAGACCAGGTCGTACACCGGGCTGAGCGGGAGCTCCTCGAATGCGGCCTGCACCGTACTCACTGTTTCGGGCACATGCTTACGCAGTTCGAGAAGCATTGCTGGGTCCGGATCTGTGGCCGTCACCGCGATCCCGCGACTAGCGAATGCACGTGTAGCCTTGCCGGTCCCAGCGCCTACCTCCAGGGCGGTGCGTACCGGCCGGGCGGCGTAGGCGAGCACCTCGTCAACGAGCTCGTCGGGGTACCCAGGTCGGAACCGTTCGTAGGCCGATGCCACCGACCCGAAGCTCAGCGCGCGCTTGCTCACCCGGCAATGCTGGCACTCTGGCTGCGCCAGGTCACCACATTTGCCGGCGGCACAGGACCGACGAGATTCGGCGCGGATCAATCGAAGGCCCCGGCGTCAGAGTACGGCTGCCAGACCGAATGACGCGAAGACGTCCGAATCCTGGAACACCGAATTCCGGCTGATGCCGTCGGCGGTGACGGTGAAGATCTGGAGCGTGTGCAGCTCGTATCCGCCACCAACCCTCCGATAGGCGGCGAACCCTGGCTGGCCGTTAGCCGCGACTGGCTGCAGGCGCCAGTCCCTTCCGGCCTGCGCGAAGACCCATTCCATGAACAGGCCGTAGTTTCCGGGGCCGACGAACCAGTTGACCATCGGCGGCATCTCCATGAGCACATCCTCAGTCAGCAGCCGCTTGAGGCCCTCGACGTCGGCGTGCTCGAATGCGTTCATGTAGCGATCGACCCAGGCGCGCTGCTCGGCCGCCGGTGGCTCGCCGAGACCTTCCTGCCGGACTCCGACTTCCTTCATCCGAGTACGCGCCCGCTGCAGGGAACTGTTCACCGATACGACGGTAGTGCCGAGTATTTCCGCTGCCTCGGACGCTGAGAAGCTCAGCACGTCACGCAGGATCAGCGCACCGCGCTGGCGCGCCGACAGGTGCTGCAGGGCGGCGGCGAACGCCAGGCGCAGGCTGCTGCGGTCGATCACAGTTCCCGCCGGATCGCCCGCGTCCAGCAACGAGTCCGGCAGCGGCTGGAGCCAGGCGGCGTTCTCTCCCCGGACGAGCGGCCCCTGCGGGTCCGACGCCGCCACCAGACCCGACGGCAGCGGTCGGCGGGCGCGGACCTCCGATGCGGTAAGGCAGGCGTTCGTTGCGATCCGGTAGAGCCAGGTGCGCAGTGAGCTGCGAGTCTCGTCGTACTGCTCCCGCGCCCGCCACGCCCTCAGGTACGTGTCCTGGACCAAATCCTCCGCGTCGTGAGCCGAGCCGAGCATCCGGTAGCAGTACGCCAGCAGCTCCGTCCGGAACGGTTCGACCAGGCGATCGAAGCCTTCTACCTTCGTCGTCAAGCCCGCGCCTCTTCTCTGCTGCTATCAAGGCCACCCGCGCCAAGCCCCAGCGCCACTTCAGACGTTCACCGCCGGTTACAAATTATGGGTTCACTGCCCAGGCGCCAGCACCGGGCTGTTGTGATAGGCGGCGATCAGCCACTGGCCGTTCCGCTTCTCGAGAACCCAGGTCGCGTTCACCTTGCCCGTGTCCGGAACCTCGGTCTCGCCGGCAAACAGGATGCCGGATTCGCTGACGACGATCGCCGCGTCCCTGCCGACGAAGCGGAGGCTGAGCTGCTTGTTGTACGTCGAGCTGCCCTTGAGTGGCCCCTCGAAGGCCAGGGCCATGCTCTCGCGGATCACGTCGCGGCTGTCGCGGAGCGAGCCGGTCATGATGGCGGTCGCCTCCGCGCTGTAGTTGGCGACCATGCCGTCGGCGTCGCCAGCCTCCCACGCCTTGTAGGAATCAACCAGTACGGCCTGGATAGCGGCCTTGTCTACGGCACGACTGTCTGACATCGGATTCTCCCTTGTGACCGGTTCGCCGGGATGTTCCGGCGAACTCGTGAATACATACCGGCGATGGGGTCGGAACTCATCGCGGTCTACAGGTGCGCAGCAGCTCGACGCGGACACGGGACACTGGCTTGTGACCACCAGCGAACGGGTAAAGGGATCGGCCCCCTGATGCGTGTAAGGGGCATGGAGCAAGAGCCGACGGAATTCGCGGAGTTCTATGAGTCCACCCGCGATGACTGCCTGCGGATCGTGCTGCTCAACGTCGGTGACCGGCAGTTGGCTCACGACCTGGTCGCGGAGGCGTACACCAGGGCGTGGATGTCGTGGCGGAAGGTACGCGAGCTGGAAGTGCCGCGGGCATGGGTGGTGCGCACCGCGCTGAATACGCACGTGTCCTGGTGGCGTCGCCGTCGGCGTGAGGTAGCACTCGGCAACCACGACACTGCGATTCCCGCGGAGCAGGCCTCGGTGTTCAGCGGCGACGTGCTGGCCGCGCTGCGGCGGCTGCCCACGCGTCAGCGGGAGGTCGTCACGCTGCGGCTGCTGCTGGACCTGGACACCGAGACCACGGCCAGGGTCCTAGGCATAGCCCCGGGAACCGTCGGCGCTCACCTGCACAAAGCGCTCGCAACGCTGCGGGCGGCCATCCCTTCTCGCGACGGTCAGGAGATCAGGAAATGAACGACAACGACACGCTTGCCGTGGTGCGGGACTCTCTCATTACGGCTAAAGACTCCCTCGCCGGGATTCACATGGACACGCCGCCGGACGCCATCGCGCGGACCGGCCGGGCTAGGCGCAGGAGCCACAGGCTCACCGGCCTTACCGGAGCCCTCGCCCTCATAGCAGGGACAGCCCTTGCCGTGGCCGCCCTGACACAATCCGGCCACACGGCCAGCCAACCCGGCCGCCCGGCGAGCCAGCCGCGCACCGCCCAGCTGGCGGCCTGGACGGTGGCCAAGCAGGTCAATGGCGACATCAAGGTCACCCTCCGCCAGCTGAGCGATCCGTCCGGGCTGCAAACCACGCTGCGCGCCGACGGCGTCCCGGCCAATGTCAGTTCAACCACCCATTTCGACTCGTCGTGTCAGCCTTACCCCATGACCCAGGCCCTGTTCACCAGCATTTATCTCGCTCAGAAGAGTGTGGGTTCCGGAACTACCGTGCTGGTCATTCATCCCTCCGCACTCCCCAACGGCGCAGGCGTAGAGATCGGGGCTAGCGTCGATGGGCGTACAGGAGACAGCGGTCTCCACCAGGTGGCCGGCAATCAAACCGTCCATCAGCCCGTTCATCGCGTGGCGGCGCAAACGGACAACGGCGTCCTTCGGGTTGGCCTGGTATACGCCAGCCAGCAGTGCACCGGAAGCTGATCGGCCCGCCTGCTAGCTGGCACCCGATCACCTGCCCGAAGGGCCGCGCCTCGATTCGCGCGGCCCTTCGGGCTGTCGCTTGGTGTGGCGGCAGAGGTTCTCTGCTTCGCAGCTGCCAGTGCCCGCGTGGGGCGGGTTAATGGCCCGCTAATGGCCCGTCGAGCCCGACAGGGTTTGCGCGGTCCGGATGCAGCGGACTGCCAGGATGTCGGGTGTCGGGCTTCCTGCTTCGATAACACGGTCGATGGTGAGCCCGGCCCCGATAAAGGTATCCAGTAGTTCGCCAAGCGGTATATGGCGTGCTCCGACCTTTGCCCGTACGCCACGCCAGGGGCCTTCAAAGCGCCGGTCCCGCCGCCAGTAACCAGGTGTGACTTTGATCTCTGATGAGCTGGTGCGATCAGCGAAGGCGCCGACGAAGCAGGGGTGGACACCGACGTGCGCGAAAACTCCGCCTCTCCGCAGGGCACTGCTGAGCGCCTGGCAAGTGAGTTCGTAGTCGTCGATGTCGGTATGGCACAAGACCGCTGCGACGGCTGCCAGTGTCCCCGCGCGGACCGGCAGAGCGCTAGCGTCGGCCACGGCTACCGGCATCCGTCTGCGTGCGTGCCGTAGCTGGGCGACGGACAGGTCGACGCCGAACGGCGTCCAGCCAAGGGAGCTGAGCGTCTGGCCGTAGATGCCGGTCCCGCAGGCCAGGTCAAGCATCGGCCCAGCGCCTAAGCCGAGGACCTGGGCCAGAATGTCGGCAGTCCGCTGAGTGAAATTCTGCGCATCACCGGTTATGTAGTGCTCGTACCAGTCGGCCCATTCGTCATAGCGCGGCTGCGGCCCAGCTGCAATACCCATAGCGGAAAGCTAACAACAGATCTCGCTCAGGGCCGTGGCCCTGTCCTGCGCTCTGAGCGAATCCGGACGCCAGCGGCTTCCCTGGGTAAACCTGCCCTGACCCAATCCGGCGTCAGGAGCCCTGCTCCGGATACGGGGGATCGGACTTGGCGAAAGCACCCGAGCGCGCCAGCACCATCTCTACCTGAATGGAGTCGGCGCGCCCGGCCCGGCCCCAGTGCAGTCCGATGGGCTTGCCGCCGGGAATCTCGCATCGGATCGAAGCACCGAACTTGCCATGCCGGTAGTTCAAGACCCGCAGATCGGCGAGCGGCACTGCCACCACTGGCCGCCTTGGCCTACCTCGAAATCGGGACATCCGGCTGCAGATCAGCCGCTGATCTGTTACCACGACATACATAGGCCTCGGAAGGAACTGAACGCCCAGCCCTAGCGCCGGCAGGCCCGTGACCATAAAGGGACTCGCAGACAGAGGGCCAAGCAAACTCATCAAGCCAACCGTAACCAACACCAGGGAAACCGCGCCCAGGACCGCGGCGCTCCAGAATGACGGGCCGGAAGTCACCATCGAGCCGACGTCCACCTGCTCGCCCGGCAGGAGGTCACGCCGGAGCTCGTCAAGAATCCGCCCATGGTCACCACACGGTGCGGGCCACGGCGCCAGCTCGGCCAGCGGCTGGTCGTTGGCTGCCCTGTGCACACCGGGGATCGTAACGTCCGCACGGGCCTCGGGCTAGGTGCGGAAGGGCGATCGCGCGAGCGCGGGTGGCTGGCCGTCCCAGCGAGGCCTGCCGGGGATCAGCTGGCCGAGTAGACCAGTTCCAGAAGGCCGGATGGAAACGCCTTGCACGTAACCAGGCGCAGAGTCAGGGCGTGGTCAATGTCGGTGAACAGAGGCTCGCCCTGACCCACGGCGGCGGGCAGCACCCACAAGCGATACTCGTCCACCAAGCCGAGCCGGATCAGTGACCGCACGAACCGGACCCCGCCATGGGCGACGATCTCACCGCCTGGCTCCGCCTTGAGCCGGGCGATCTCCTCGGCCGTGTCACCGCTGGCTATTCGAGACTCGGGCCAGCTGGCGTGCCGCAACGTCCTGGAGAAGACCACCTTCGGAATGTCGTTCATCGCCCCCGCGACCGGAGAATCAGACTTGGGCCAGAACTCGGCCATGCTCTCGTAGGTATCTCGGCCCATGATGTGGATGCCGGCCCGCCGCAGCTGGCTGACGAAGTATTCATCCGCCTGCTCGTCATCGGGCATTTCCTGCATCAAACGGAAAAGCTCGGTGCCTTCGTTACAGCTGTAGCCATCCAGCGAGATCCAGAACTGCAGCACCAGACGACGCATCATTCCTCCACGGTTTGAGCTTCGTAGCGTAACCGGTCTGAGGTCATCGAATTCATGGCCAGCGCCGAGGACGACGGCGGCGGCCCCGGCGCCCTGGTCCCGGCAACCTAATGGCGCGAGGCCGTGGGGCGGGCGGCTGTGACGGTCGAGGCTGAATGCTGAGTACGGCTCAATCGGCAACGGCTCAGGGACGGCTCGCTGCGCTGGATGGCACTCGCTGCCTATGGCCGCGTATCCATCGTCAGCTCATCCGTGCTGTCGCTCAGATAGTCGGGACGGTCTGGGAAGTCCCGCATGGTGCGCAGTGATGTGGCAAGCAGGAAATTAGGCATCACAGCGAACAGCGCGGCTAGCGCCCATAGCGCGGCCCGGATCCCGAAGGCAGTCGCGAGAGCACCCGCGGTGGCCGCGCCGAGCGGCACCGTGCCGGCGACGACGAATCCGGTGGCCGCCGTGACCCGGCCGAGGAGGTGCGGCGGAATGTAGTTCGCGCGGAAGGTGAAGGTTATGACGCCCGCCATTGCCAGGCCAGCCAGTACTACGAAGGATCCGGCCGGGAACAGCAGCAGCCGCCAGCCGTGGCTGGTGGCAGGCAGGAGCAGTATGAACGGCGCGGTCGCAATGGAGACGATCAGATAGGTGCGCGCGCTGCCGAAGCGCGTCACGGCGCGGCGTGCCAGAGCGGCGCCCAGCAGTCCGCCGAGGCTGCCCAGGCTGATCAGGACCCCTGCGGTTCCCGGCACGGCACCGTCGGTGCGCACAAGGAAGACGATGCGCAGCGCGAACACGCCCATCATCCCGAAATTCATCGTTGCCGCCACTGCGAGCATGGGCAGCAGAAACCCGCCGTGCCGCCAGGGTTCGAGGCCCTCGGCGATCTGGCGGATCATGCGCGGGCGGCTGGCCTGTGCGGATCTCGGCTCGGGCCCCGCCCGCAAACTGAGCAGGCAGGCTGCAGACACCAGGAACGTCAGCGCATCGGCGAGCAGTCCGCAGACTGGCCCGGCCAGCTGCGCCAGCAGCCCGCCCAGGCCTGGGCCGGCGACCTGAGCAGCCTGCGCGCTGGTCTGCAGTCTGGCGTTGCCTTCCAGACGATCGTCAGACGTCAGCAGGTGCGGCAGGTAGGCGTTGAACGCCAGGCTGAAGAACATGCTGCTGGTGCCGGCTGCCAGAGCGGCGGCCAGCAGCATCGCGACTGTGAGGACGCCGGTCCAGGCAGCGATCGGGATCGCGGCCAGGACTGCCGCGGATACCAGGTCGGCGGTCAGCAGGGTGCGGCGGCGTGGCCAGCGGTCGACCCAGGTGCCGGCCGGAAGGCCGATCAGCATCCAGGGCAGCCAGGTGGCGGCCGTCAGCAGGGCGACCATGCCGACGCTGGCGTGCAGGGTCGACACTGCCACCAGCGGGAGGGCCACTGTCGTGATCGCCGAGCCGAAGCCGCTGATCGACTCGCCCGCCCAGAGCAAGCCGAAGTCCCGTGTGCGCAGCAGACCACCCACCCGCCTGCGCCGCACCGCAGGCAAAGACCATTCCGGGGCCTCCGGCTCGGTACTCATGAGTCAGGCGATCTTTCCGGCCGCGCCGGCGGCGCTACCCAGGCAGGATGCGCGGCGGTTGACGAGCGCGAGGCATGTGTCGTGGCGGACTGCGATGCTCAGAGATTACGGCTGCGCAAAATAACCCCGCCACGCATTATTTCGGCCCTGCGCCGCGCGTGAGCCGCCACTGCCGGATGCCGCACCTCCAAGCCAGAAGCCGGGTTTCAGAAGCTGCGGCGGTCAGCCCAGGCGATGACTCTGGTCTGCCGAGCTGCGGCTGGTTGATGGAGCGGGTGACGAGAATCGAACTCGCACTATCAGCTTGGGAAGTTGGACCACCTGCTTGCAAGTCGTCTTCTCGTGCTGCTGGAACGCGGCCGACCTCGTGCTGACCCCGCCGCAAATGTACCGCCGCCGACCGCTGTTGACCGTTGCTAATGGCACGCTAATGGCACGCCGATCTTGGCCGTCTATGGGTCGTTGCCGTCAGCTGGCAGCGCGAAGACGTCCCCCTGGTCAAGGCAGTCCGGCCCCGGCGGGAGGCGGCGCGCCTCATTCAGAGTTATTTGAGCACGCCACCCGCTCAGCTGCAGCCCGTGCTCGCCTCGTGAGGCAAGACGAGCATCCACGGAAGGCCCAAAGAGTTCGTCACGCTCCAGGAGCGTCAAGACGGCGTCGGCTGCGCTGGTCACCGCTTCGGCAGCATCATGTTTCCGTGCGGAGCTTCGGCTGCACCGGCGGCTTCCGCCGGAGCAACGAGCGCCGCCGCGGGAGCAACCAGTGCAGCCGCCGCAAGACCAGCCAGAGCCGCCCGGAATCTCGATTTCACGATGTTGCCCCCGTCACCCGACAATGTTCCGAGCGGACGTTAGCAGGAAAGATCAGTAAAAACTATCCCTGCGATCCCGCAGCGAAGGTCCGGCCAGACGCGGGCAGCCATCGGCCGGTGAAGGTCAGACTGGCCGGCTGGCCGGCCGGAAGCGTGGCACCGGCATAAGCCTCCGCCAGCGCCTGGCCGAGGGCCGCGCAGGCGCCGGCAGTGGCGGGCTGCACGTGCGCGAGAACCACGCCAACGACGCCTGGCGTTGCCGCCCGGCGCGCATCGCGGGCGGAGACATCCCGGGTGACGACAGCCACCTCGCCGCACCACAACGGCGCATCCGTGAGCGCCCTGAGCCGCGCCGGGGCGCCGTCCGGCTCGGGCGCCTGGCCGGACGCATACCAGAACAGCAGGGCGCTGCCGCTATCCGCGACGCCTGCGGCGCACTCCAGCGCCGACGCTCCGCCCGGACCTGCGGCATCGGGCTCGAACGGGTCAACGTGCACCAGGCCATCGCCACCGCCCTCACCACGGGCCAGGTACGCCGCCACGGCCGCCATGCCATCAGCGCCGGCCACCTCGCAGTTACGCAAACCGAGCTGGCGGGACCAGGAGCGGAGATCGGCGACGCTGCCCGGATCCAGGTCGCAGAGCAGGTACGAGCTGCTGTTACCGAGAATTGTCATGGCGAGCAGAGGCGACCCTGGATAGGAGGCCGGGCTGGCACTGGCGCAGGACCCGGCAATGGCGTAGTACCGGGACCGGGCCAGCTCAGCTGACCGCGTCGCGGCGGCCAGGAAACGCCAGATGCCGAACTCTCGCTGCGGATCGCGATTCAGCAGGTAGGCCGCCGAACCAGCGTGCGTCTCCGCATACCAGCGGGGAGGTTCCCGTTCCAGTACCTCCGCCAGCACCAGATGCTTCCAGACGTCGCCGAGGTTCCCGAAATGACTGTTCGCCATCGTCAGCTTGCGCCCCTGCCCCTAAGGTGCCGAACCGACCGCCGAGCCCGGACGTTTCGCCGCACAGCGGGCACGAGGCAGGCAGCACTCGTACGACTATATGGATAACCGGCTCCCATCGGTCCCTGAGAGCGCTCAGGATCGCGACATTCAGCTTCGCTACGGCGTTGCCCGGGTCTTGCTGGTATCTGTCGATTGCGTTCGGCCAGCTCTGGTCGATAGCCACGCCGCCATGATGCCGTACCTGAACGTGCCCATCCCCGATAGCTGCCTACAACCGGCGACTCTCGGCCGGGTTCTGTCGGGAGTAGCCGCAGGCCATCGCCGTAGGCGACGCGTAGCGCTCTCGACGGGTTCCGGTCGACGCCGGATAATCCGAAAGCGGGGATGAGCCACCTTGGTCAGTCGGCTTGGTGCATCGAGTTGGCGCGCCCGCGCGAGCGGGGCCTCAAGCCAGAGCGCGGCGCGGAGCGCGCCGCGGCGGAGCGCAGCGGAGCCGCCTTGATCTATTACTAAGGATTAATTCGGCAACGGCCCCGTGGCGCAAATGGGAGCGTGTGTAAGGCCGAACGTGGCGTGGGCCTGGCTGCGGCGGTCACCATAAACTGGGACGACCAGACGATGGAGGCGAAGGGAGCCGCACTTGAGTGCCGAAGTGTCGGAGATGGTCACCATATCCCGCGCCGAGTTGGAGGCCCTGCGGGCCGAGCTAAGGCGGTTGCGGCGCGTCGTAGGTCGAGAGGCGGCCAGAGCGCACATCCAGGCTGATCGCGGGCCGGGGGACGAGGCTCCGGCGTTCACTCGGGATCAGCTCGCGCAGGCGTGGGGAATTAGTGAGTGAGCGGCTAGTCCGCTTTCCCGGCCAGTCATGGCAGGAGATAGAAGCGTTGCCGCAGCCGCTGCGGTGGACTGTCCAGCGCGTGATCTTTCACTTACTCGATGAGCCGGTGCCGACTTTGGCTGAGCCCTTTCCCGCGGACGATCCTCTTCTCGGTGCCTACGAGCTGCATCTACCAGCCGACGACGTCACAATCTGGTATTCCGTCGCGCAGTACAAGGGCCGGGAGATCATCAGCATTCAGCATGTGAGCCTCGATACGTGAGGCTGCGGGCAGCAGCACCGGCAATGGCACGTTTGTGGCACGCAACGGGCACTGACGCCGAGAAGGCTCGCGACCTAGTCGATCAAAGGGCCACGCCGGTCCAGCTGACCTGCGGGTTCGTGCTGGAGCGGGTGACGAGAATCGAACTCGCACTATCAGCTTGGGAAGCTGACGTTCTGCCATTGAACTACACCCGCGAGAGCCTGCGCCCTGACCCGCCCAGCCCCTGAGCTGCCACGCGGACGCGACCTGCCCGACATCGTACCGGATGCGGCAGGCGATCCAAGACCGCGTCAAGCCAGACCGGCTGCTGGCGACCGAAGCCACTGAGCGCGCGGAAACGGTAAGTTGCCAAGGTGCTGCTCTCTGATCGCGACATCAAGACCGAGGTGGAATCGGGCCGCGTCAAGCTCGACCCGTTCCTGCCCGAACTGATCCAGCCATCGAGCATCGATGTCCGGATGGACCGCTATTTCCGGGTTTTCGAGAACCATCGCTACCCGCACATCGATCCGGCTGTCGAGCAGCCGGACCTGACGAGGCTGGTCGAGCCCGACGGCGACGAGCCGTTCGTGCTCCATCCCGGAGAGTTCGTGCTCGCCTCTACCTACGAGATCATCACGCTGCCAGACGACGTGGCCGGGCGCCTTGAGGGCAAGAGCTCGCTGGGCCGGCTCGGGCTGCTCACGCACTCCACCGCGGGCTGGATTGATCCGGGGTTCTCCGGTCACGTGACGCTCGAGCTGTCCAATGTCGCCACCTTGCCGATCAAGCTCTGGCCGGGCATGAAGATTGGCCAGCTCTGCCTTTTCCGGACCAGCTCACCTGCCGAGCATCCCTACGGATCGTCTGTTTACGGCTCTCGCTATCAGGATCAGCGCGGCCCGACGCCATCGAAGTCGTACCTGAATTTCTTCCGATCAAAGGTCTGAGGCCGGCTGGCTCGGCTAGCGTGACCCATCTGCGACCCGACATAACGGCGCGCCGCCGGCCAGTTGCGGCACCTCAATTCACGCCGTCGTTACGAGCTTGAATCACTTCGGCAACGGGTACGCGGCATCTTCGTGACTGGAGTTATACAGACTTGGAGGGCCAGCCCGTGGCCATGTGGAGGATCAGGATCAACCTCTCCGACGATGCGCGGAGCAGGGCACGACTCAACGAGGTGCTGTCGCACCAGCAGGTCAGCGTCATCCGGCTTACGCCCCGGCCAGGGACCGAAGCCGAGCTATCTGGTGACGTCGTGCTTGAACTGCCGCGTGACGAGGAACTGGGCGACATGCTCAGCGCGCTGCACACCATCAGCCCGCAAGTCTTCGTGAGCCGGGCGAGCGGCGACGCTGATGCGCCGGTAGCGGCGCTTGCCGCATCCGACTAGCGCCTGCGCTCTAGCCCTGCCACCGGCCCTGCCTGTGCGCCAGCGCCGCGCGGAGCTCGTCCCGCTCGGCTTGCAACTCGCGGACCCTCGCTTCTAGCTGCAGCACCCGGCGGACGGCGCTCAGAGTTAGCCCGTCGTCGATGAGGTCGACGACGTACCGTACGACGACGATCTCGTTCCTGGTGTACCGGCGCTGGCCGCCAGCCGACCGCGATGGCCGGACGACGTGAAACTCGTCCAGCCGCCGCAGGAAGGCTTGCTGCACCTCCAGCATCTCGGCGACCTGGCCGACGGTGAACAGCGGCATATTCGCGTCGTCAAGTGGCAGCGGCGCCATGGCTGGCCTCCCGTCTGTTTCGGTGCTCGCGTGCTGGTCTTGGTCGAGCAAGCGGGCCCGCGCGGCCGAAGCCGCCCGGGCCCTTCGCAGGTTACCGCGCCGATCAGGCCTCGACTGCGGCCGTGGCGGCAGTGCTGACCTCGACCTTGCGCGGCAGCGCGCGCTCCTGGAGCGGGACGTGCACCCGCAGGACGCCGGCGTCGAACGCAGCGGAGATGTTCTCGGCGTCCACGCTGTCAGACAGCCGGATGCGGCGCGTGAACGAGCCCATGATCCGCTCCCGGATAAATGGCTTCTCGCCCTCGCTGTGCTCCTCCGACCGCTTCGCGGAGACCGTCAGCACACCCCGGTCGACCGTGACGTCGATGCTGTCGGTGTCAATGCCGGGCAGGTCGAACCGCAGCTCGACCTCCTGCTCGCGGCGGATGGCGTCCATCCGCATGGCCGCGTGGCCGCCGTCGCCGGCCCGCAGCGCGCGGTGGAACTCAGCGAACGGGTCGAATGTAGAAAGCAGCATGTCCGTGTCACCCTTCCAGTTGCAGCCCTGGGCGGGTGGCCCAGGTTGCCTAGCCTTCGTATTTGAGAAAACCTACAAGCAAAATTATATATTCCATGGGAACGTGGTTAGCACCAGTGGCATCTAGGCATACGAGCTCGCGCCCTGCCCGCCCAGCAAAAACCCCGGTCCAGGGCGACAGCCTGGGCCGGGGTATGCCTGCGTTCGGGCTAGCCGCTAGGCGAGCCGCTCGATGATCGTGGCGTTGGCCTGCCCGCCGCCTTCGCACATGGTCTGCAGCCCGTATCGGCCGCCGGTCCGCTCCAGCTCGTGCAGCATCTTCGTCATCAAGATCGCGCCGGTGGCGCCGAGCGGGTGGCCGAGGGCGATCGCGCCGCCGTTGGGGTTGGTCTTGTCCAGCGAGGCCCCGGTGTCCCGCGACCAGGCAATCAGCACCGGCGCAAACGCCTCGTTGACCTCGAACACGTCGATGTCGTCAACCGACAGGTGCCCCTTGGCCAGGGCCTGCTCCGTCGCCGGGATCGGGCCAGTCAGCATGTAGACCGGGTCAGATCCGGTGACTGCGAGCGTGTGGATCCGGGCCCTGGGGGTGAAGCCATGGCGGCGGACGGCGGCGGGCGAGGCAATCAGCAAGGCCGCCGAGCCGTCCGAGATCTGCGATGCGGTCGCGGCGGTCAGTTCCCAGCCCGGCCGCAGCGGCTTGAGCTCGGCCATCTTCTCGAGCGTCGAGTCGCGTCGCGGGCCCTCGTCCGTGGTGAGTCCGCCGACCGGGGTGATCTCACGGGCGAACCTGCCATCGTCGATCGCCCTGATCGCCCTGGCGTGGCTCTGCAGCGAGAACTCCTCAAGCTCGGCGCGCTTGATGCCCCACTTCTCGCACATGAGCTGGGCACCTCGGAACTGGGAAATCTCCTGGTCGCCGTACCTGTCCCGCCAGCCCTGGCCGAACGGGAGTGCCAGCCCCTCCTTGTGCGGCAGGGCCACGGTGCTGCCCATCGGCACCATGCTCATGCTCTCGACGCCGGCCGCGATCACCAGGTCCTGGGTCCCGGACAGCACGCCCTGCGCAGCGAAATGCACGGCCTGCTGAGACGACCCGCACTGGCGGTCGATGGTCACGCCGGGCACGGTCTCGGGCAGCCCAGCCGACAGCCACGCGTTCCTGGCGATGTCAATGGCCTGCGGGCCCACCTGGGAAACGCAGCCCATGATGACGTCTTCGACCGCGGACGGATCGACGCCCGTCCTAGCGAGCAGCTCGCGCAGCACATGTGCCGCGAGGTCTACCGGGTGGACCGCAGAAAGGCCACCGTTCCGCTTGCCAATGGGGCTTCGGACCGCCCCGACGATGTATGCCTCAGACACGACGCGACCTCCATGACCCCTGCGGCGCCACCGCCCGCCTGCACGCGCGCAGACAGCAGTGCGCGGAGGCCGACTTTTGCCGTCACATTGAGGCTACCCCGCAGTTTGGCAAGCGTCATACCCCTGCAGTCGTGCTTTCCTCCGACGATTACCGCCCGCCTTCTGTAGTCGGGCAGCTACGATCCGTTAGTAGGCACTTGGCGATAGTCGCCACGGCAAATCGCTCCGCAGTCATGAACTGACATTGGTCACGATCGCGCCCAACGCGCCAGACGGGGGTCACCGCCGCTCATGACGAGAATCAGCGACGACGTCGCCGGGCTGGTCAGCATCGGTGAGCTGGCGAAGGCGGCCGGCGTCAGCAGCCGCACTATCCGCTACTACGAGCAACTGGGCATCCTGCCCGAGCCGAGGCGCTCGCCCGGCGGCACCCGGAAGTACCCGGTCGAGTACGGCAGCTACATCGCGGCGGCGCTCGCGCTCAAGGACCTCGGCTTCCGTCTCGAGGAGGTCAAGCCGCTCGCGCGGCTGGCGGCGGGCCGGTCGGTCAGCCAGGGTCAGCGCGACGCGGCGGCCCGGCTCGTGGAAGACAAGATCGACGCGCTGGCTCGTCAGGTCACGGTGCTGCGGCGGCTGCATGCCTCGGTGCGCGCTCCCGACGGCCTGCCCGTGTCCGCCGTGCTCGGCACAGCCGTACTCGACCCTGCGACGCACAGCACTGCGCCACACACCCCGGCATCACACAGCACGGCATCACACAGCACGGCATCACCCGGCACTGGGCAACACGGCGCAGCGGAATATGGCGCCGCATGATGGCTGCGGCAGCGTCCCTCCCCGCGCCATTGGGCACCACTTAGCTACTGGTGCCCCTCTTCGGGCCACAGTGGTTAACTCGTGCCCTTCGAACTTCTGAGCTGACCTCGATCTCGTCCTATTCTGGAAGCCACAGTTCGGGAGGTGGCATGAGCCAGGTCGTCATTGTGCTCGTGGTCATCGCGCTCATCGTCGCCTACATCGTGGCCAGGACCCGCCGACGGATGGGATTCCTGGTCACGCCCAGGACATGGCTCGTCGTGATGGGCGCCGTCATCCTCGGTGTGCTCGGACTGTGGGCAGCCCAGACGCACTGACCGCAACGCGCTGGCCGCAACGCACTGGCCCAGACGCCAGCCGCGCAGGCCTACAGCACGCCTGGGCCGAGATCGCTCTTGACCGGCATCTCGAACCACACTGCCTTGCCGTCATTGGTCGGCCGCGATCCCCACCGCGTCGCCAGCTGATCGACCAGGTACAGTCCGCGACCGCCCTCGTCGCTCTCGCCAGCGCTCCTGATCCTGGGCAGCCGCAGGTCGGAGTCGAAGACCTCGACCCAGATGGCCTCGTGCCCGCGCCGCAGCCGCAACGTGAAGTCTTTGCCCGGCGGCCCGCCGAAGCCCTCGTCGAACGGCGAAAGCTCCCAGTCCCCGAGGATCCCGAGCGGGCCAGATCCGGCGCCTTCCATGACGAGCTCATGCCGTGGCGTCGCGGGCACGGCTGCGTGCAGCACGACGTTGGTGACGACCTCGGAGACGAGCAGGCACGCCAGGTCCGCCTGCTCCGTGTCCATGCCCCAGCTCAGGAACGTCTCGTTCGCGAGCTTTCGCGCCTCCGATACCCGGATCGGCTCGGCCGGGAACTGGCCTTCCCAGGACGCGAGGTCGACTTCCGATGTCCTGACCACGACAACGGCCATGTCGTCGTCGATCTCGCCCGGCACCGCGTGCTCGGCCGCCTCGGCTACCTGCTCCACCGTCCCGTCCGCGGCCGTCCGCACCGCGCGCCGCAGCATCTGCTGGACCTCGGCGTCGCTGTAGTGACCCTTGCCGTCGGCCCGCTGGCGCCGGTCGACCAGGCCGTCGGTGTAGAAGATGAGCGTCGACCCGGGCGCGAGGTAGCGCATCTCCTCGCGGTAGGTCGGCAGTCCGCGCACGCCTTTACCGCGGACCCCGAGCAGCACGCCACGGTCCCTGATCTCCAGCTGGCTCACGTCGTGGCCGCGGACGATGAGCGGCGGCATGTGGCCAGCGTTGGCGAACGACAGGGTCCGCGACCAGGCGTCGTAGACCAGGTAGGTGCAGCTCACAGTCGGCGGATCCGCCTCGGCGAAGCCGTGCGTCTCGGCCGCCGGCGGGTCGAGGGAGCGGACCCAGTCGTCTAGCTTGCGCAAGATCTCGGCCGGTGACTTGTCGTCCTGGGCGAACGCGCGAAGCGCAGCCCGCAGCTGACCCATGACCGCGGCTGCCCGCGCGCCCCGGCCCTCGACGTCGCCGATCACGATGCCGACCCGGCCGGCTGACAGCGGAATGATGTCGTACCAGTCGCCGCCCACCTGCGTCTGGATGCCCTGGCCGTGAGTCTCCAGCGGCTTGGCCGGCACGTACTTGTACGCGACCTCCAGCCCGTCGACGAATGGCGGGTCCTTGGGCAGCAAGCTGGTCTGGAAGGCGAGCGCGGTGCGGCGCTCCTCCTCGAACAGCAGCGCGTTGTCGATGGCGATGGCCACCCGGCTGGCGATCGCGCTCAGGAAGTCGTGGTCATCGGCGCCGTAGTGGCGCTCCTCGCGCTCGGTCAGGTAGGAGAGCGCCAGGCTCATCACGCCGAGCAGCTGTCCGCGCGCAATCAGCGGGGCGGCCATCACTGACGTCAGCCTGATCTCGTCGCACGCCTGCAGGCTCTCCGGCGAGGGCGCGGGATATAGCTGCTCGGCCAGATCGGCCACGACGATGGTGTCCTGCTGAGACATGGCCAGGTCGCAGAAATGGCCCTTCGGGTACTTGATCGGCTCGCCGACGAGCGCCCAGGTGCCAGGCTCGGGCATCCAGCCGCGCGAGTGCAGCTGCGCGCGCCGGATCAGCACGTCGCCATGCAGCAGGTCGATGAAGCAGTGGTCGGCGAACTGCGGGACCAGGGTCTCGGCCACCTGGCGCAGGGTCACGTCGAGCTCAAGGGAACTCGCCAGGCGCTCGCCGATCCGCTCCAGCAAGCCGATCCGGTCGCTCGCTCGCTGGCCACCGCGCCGAGTCGCTTCCCTGGCCATGATGACGATACCGGTGATCTCGCCGCCGCCGTTACGCAGCGGAGCGCGCGTGCGCTCGGACGAAGACTCTGGATCCGTCGATTCGCTGGCTGGCGAACGTGCCTTCCCATGGCCAGCCGCGCAGCACGTTATCGGCCATGTGCTGGACGGTTGCGGCGTCTGATTGCTCGATCCCGAGCGAGAGCAGCGGCCGGCCAGCCAGGTTGGCGGACTCGTCAGGAAAGCCGAACAGCGTGACCGCGAAGGAGTTGGCGTACAGGAGCCGGCAGTCCCTGTCGATCACGACCACGCCGGTGGACACCTGGTCGAGCACATCGCTCGCGGTGAGCAGCGCCGGTGGCAGGTCAGCTGGCGGCGTCATGCCTGGCTCACCCGGCCGCCGTCACAGCCGGCAGACAAATACGTGCGCGGCGATTTCAGCGGACAGTTCCGCTCCGAGATCGCCGACCCTGTCCGCACCTGTCACCCGCACACCATTGTCGATCGCCGCAAGGGTTACCTCGCGTCCGGGTTGTATCCCAATGTTCTTGAGTCTAAGCATGAGGGCTGCGTCGCTTTGAACCTGCTCGCTGATACGGCTGACGATAACCTGCTCACCCGCCGGGATGGCCAGATCGGTCATCGCGATGTCCGGGTCGGCGGTTGCCGCGTCAGATCGCTTAGCGGCGTCGCCGGGTACGCCCAGCTCGGCCAGCCCCGGGATGACGTTTCCGTGCGGGCAGCGGACCGGATAGTCGAGCAGTTCGACCAGTCGCCGCTCGACATTGTCAGAAATGACATGCTCCCAGCGGCACGCCTCGATGTGCACGTCTTCCCACGGCATCCCGATGACGCTCACCAGCAGGCACTCGGCCAGCCTGTGCTTGCGCATGACCCGAACCGCCAGCATCCGGCCGGTCTCGGTCATGGCCAGCTGCCGGTCTCCCTCGACGCGCAGCAGGTCGTCGCGCTGCATCCGGGCGACAGTCTGGCTGACCGTGGGCCCGCTCTGCGAGAGCCGCTCGGCAATGCGGGCACGCAGCGGGACGATGCCCTCTTCCTCAAGCTCAAAGACCGTCCGAAGGTACATCTCGGTCGTATCGATCAAGCCGTGCGCTGTCACTCGCGATTACCTCCGGAAACGATGCTATGCCGGACGAGCGTCCGCGTGTACCGGCCGGCGAGCGGGCCCGCCGGGCGCGGGGCGCGGCCGGCCTTCGCCCGGCGGGCTTCGGAGTCAGCGCGTGCGGGTTAGCGCACAGGTCAGCGTGGCGTTGGTGGTGCTGCCACGGGCGGGAACGGGGCGGTCTCAGCCGGTGTCAGGGGGCCAGCCGGGCGACGACCCAGCCATCCCCTTGCCTGGTGTACCGGAACCGGTCGTGCAGCCTGCTCACCCTGCCCTGCCAGAACTCCATCCGGTCCGGCCGCAGCCGGTAACCGCCCCAGAAGTCCGGCATCGGGACCTGCGTCCCTTCCGGCCACCGCCGCTCTAGGTCGCTGTACCGGTCCTCTAGCTCGGCCCGGGAGGGCAGCACCGTCGACTGGCGGCTGGCCCAGGCGCCCAGCTGGGAGCCGCGCGGCCGACTGCGGAAGTACGGCTCGCTCTCGGCCGTCGACAGCGGCTCTACCGGGCCCTCGATGATCACCTGCCGGTGCAGCGCGTGCCAGGGGAACACCAGGCACGCCTCCGGCACCTCAGCCAGGTCGCTGGCCTTGCGCGAGGTGCGGTTCGTGTAGAAGGTGAAGCCGCCGGGTCCGGACGACTTCAGTAGCACCATCCGGGCTCGCGGTCGCTGGTCGGCTGACACGGTGGCCAGCACCATGGCGGTCGGCTCGGGCAGGCCGGCCCGGATCACGTCGCCCATCCACGCGTCGAACAGGTCCATCGGGTCAGCGGGCAGCATCGACTCGTCCAGGGTGCCCGGCAGGCCAGGGCCGGGCAGCCCGCCGTCAGGATCAGCATGTCGAGTTGGCTCCACGGGTAGTGATCCTCTCGCACTGCCAAGGCGGCCGCCAGCCGCCGTGGCGCCAGTGCTGCCAGTTTGGTGTGGCGCGCGCCACGATGGTCAGGTCGGGTTACCGGTCCGTGGTCATCGCGCGGTTGAATAGGGGGCGCAGGCCATGAAGGCCCGCTGGCCCCCGCCGCTCGACGAGCGGCCTGATCGCCCCCGGCCAGCCCGTCGGCCTGCCTGTATCAAGGAGACGGAGGAGCACGAATGTCCGACTTTGTGCCGGGACTCGAGGGCATCGTCGCATTCGAGACGGAGATTGCCGAGCCAGACAAGGAAGGCGGCTCGCTCCGCTACCGCGGCGTCGACATCGAGGAGCTTGTCGGCCACGTCTCCTACGGGCACGTGTGGGGCCTGCTAGTGGACAACAAGTTCGCGCCGGGCCTGCCGCCCGCCGAGCCGTACCCGATACCGGTGCACTCCGGCGACATCCGCGTCGACGTGCAGAGCGCGCTGGCCATGCTGGCGCCCGCCTGGGGCATGCACCAGCTGCTCGACATCAGCGACGAGCAGGCCCGTGACGACCTGGCCAGGGCCTCGGTCATGGCGCTGTCGTTCGTCGCCCAGTCCGCTCGCGGGCTCGGCGCCCCGATGGTGCCGCAGCGGCGGGTAGACGAGGCCCGGACCATCACCGAGCGGTTCATGATCCGCTGGCGCGGCGAGCCCGACCCCAAGCACGTCAAGGCCATCGATGCCTACTGGGTGTCGGCCGCCGAGCACGGCATGAACGCCTCCACGTTCACGGCCAGGGTCATCGCCTCGACCGGGGCCGACGTTGCCGCTGCATTGTCGGGCGCGGTGGGCGCGATGTCCGGCCCGCTGCACGGCGGCGCTCCCGCCCGGGTGCTGCACATGATCGAGGAAGTCGAGAAGACCGGCGACGCCGCCGCCTACGTCAAGCAGGCGCTGGACCAGGGTGACCGGCTGATGGGCTTCGGCCACCGGGTGTACCGGGCCGAGGACCCGCGAGCCCGAGTACTCCGGCGGACCGCCAGGGAACTCGGGGCACCGCGGTACGAGGTAGCCGCCGCGCTCGAGAAGGCGGCTTTGGAGGAGCTGCACGCCCGCCGCCCCGATCGCGTGCTGGCTACGAACGTGGAGTTCTGGGCGGCGATCATGCTCGACTTCGCCGAGGTACCGGCCCACATGTTCACCTCCATGTTCACCTGCGCGCGGACGGCGGGCTGGGCGGCGCACATCCTCGAGCAGAAGCGGACTGGCAGGCTAGTCCGGCCGAGTGCCGATTACGTCGGGCCGAAGGCCCGATCGGTGCGTGACGTGCCTGGTGCCGACGAGGTGTTCGATCAGGATGTCTGATCCAGCGCAGATCGTCATCCCGGCCGACCTGCTGCCCGCTGACGGCAGGTTCGGCAGCGGGCCGACCAAGGTCCGGGAGGCCCAGGTCGAGGCGCTGGCTGCCGCTGGGCGCAGCCTGCTCGGCACCTCGCACCGGCAGGCTCCGGTGCGGAACCTGGTGCACCGGGTCCGGGCCGGCCTGGCCGCGCTATTCGGCCTCCCGGATGACTATCTCGTGGTGCTCGGCAACGGCGGCACGACGGCGTTCTGGGACACGGCGGCGTTCGGGCTAGTCTCCGCGAAGGCCCAGCACCTGAGCTTCGGCGAGTTCTCGGCGAAGTTCGCCAAGGTGACGCGGTCGGCGCCGTGGCTCGCCGAACCGTCGGTCATCGCGTCCGAGCCGGGCACCTACCCGGCGCCGCGCGCGGAGGCCGGGGTGGACGCCTACGCGCTCACGCACAACGAGACGTCGACCGGCGTCGCCACGCCCATCCGTCGCGTGCCAGGCACAGACGAGGGCGCCCTCGTGCTCGTCGACGCCACGAGCGCGGCGGGCGGCATCGCGGTAGACCCGGCCGAGTTCGACGCCTACTACTTCGCCCCGCAGAAGTGCTTCGGCTGCTGATGGCGGCCTCTGGCTGGCCCTGCTGTCCCCGGCCGCGATCGAGCGCGCGGCGCGAATCGCGGCCAGCGATCGCTACATCCCGGAGTTCCTGTCCCTGCAGACCGCCATCGAGCAGTCCAGGCTTGAGCAGACCTACAACACCCCGGCATTGGCAACCCTGGTGCTGCTGGCAGAGCAGGTGGACTGGATGCTCGGCCAGGGAGGCATGGCCTGGACTACCGAGCGGACTGCCACGTCCTCCGGCATCCTGTACAACTGGGCCGAGAAGTCGCCGATGGCCATGCCGTTCGTGGCCGACCCGGCGGCTCGCTCGCAGGTGGTGGTGACGATTGACTTCGCTGACCACATCCAGGCCACGGCGCTGTCCGCGGTCCTGCGCGCGAACGGCATCGTCGATACCGACTCCTACCGCAAGCTCGGCCGCAATCAGCTGCGCATCGGCACGTTCCCCGCGGTGGAGCCGGCCGACGTCGAGGCGCTGACCGCGTGCATGGACTACGTGCTGGAGCGGATGTAGCTCAGGCGCCAGTACGCGACGTCCAGCCGGCCGTCAGCGGCCAGCCCGCGACGTCCTCGTACCGGGATGCCTGGCCGCCGCCGAGGTAGCTGCGGATCAGGTGCACGGACTGCGCTGTCCACGCCGAGGTGCTGAAGCCGCCCAGGGCTTCGGTCAGGGTGGCAACGTTGCCAGGCTCGCGACAGCGCGCCAGGGTCAGGTGCGGGCTGTACTTCCGGCTCTCGTCAGGCGGCGGCGCCCCCGCTCGCCTGGCGCCGGCCGCGACCGAGCCGGCCAGTGCCCGCAGTGCGCGCTTGTCGGCTTCGACGCCAGCCCAGAGCACCCGAGCCCTGGACGCGGCCGGGAACGCGCCGCCGCCCGCGATCGCCAGGCGCTGCGGCGGGTGGCGGCGTGCCGCTCGCTCCAGTCGCGTGCTGAGCTCCGGCAGGATGCGCTCGTTGACCTCGCCCAGGAAAGCCAGCGTCAGGTGCCACGAGCTGCTGCTAGCCCAGCGCAGGTCCGGCGCTTCAGCCTGGAGCGGCCGAACCGCAGCGGCGAGTTCGGCGAGCACTGCGGCCGGCGGCACGATGGCAACGAACAGCCTCATGCCGCCATTCGTATCAGCCGCGACTGTTATGAGCCGCCGCACGGCTCAGGCGGTGATGCGGGCTAGCTCGGCCGGCCGAAGGTAACTCCGCACCTGCACGCCGCGGCTGCGCGCGATCAGGAGCGTCATCACCACGGTCGCGGCTACTGAGATGACTCCGCCGGCGATCATCGCCATCCGGGCGCCGTAGGCCTCAGCCACCCAGCCTGCTAGCGGTGAGCCGAGCGGCGTGCCGCCGAGGAAGACGAGCATGTACAGGCCCATGACCCGGCCGCGCATATCCGGCGCGGTGTTGAGCTGCGTGCTCGAGTTGGCGGCCGTGGAGAACATCAGCAGCGTCAGCCCAGTCGGAATGAGTACCACAAGGAACGTGAGGTAGTCCGGCACGATGCCTGTTGCGATCTCGAGGACGCTGAACGCGAACGACGTCGCCAGCAGCAGCCGCAGCGTCGGGCGGCTCCGGCGGGCGGCAAGCAGTGCCCCGCCGAGCGCGCCGACGGCAAACACGGCCGACGCCAGCCCGAACGCGCCTGCCCCAGTGTGGAAGACGGTGCGTGACATCAGCGCGGTCGTCACCTGGAAGTTCATGCCGAAGGTGGAGACGAAGAAGAGGAGGATCATCGGCATCCAGAGCGTCGGCCGGGCGCGTACGTAGGACAGCGCCTCGCGCAGCTGGCCCGGGCCACGCTTGGTGCGCTGCGCCAGATGCAGTTCGTCCGGGCGCATCAGCTTGAGCCCGATGAGCACGGCGCCGTAGGAGGCCGCGTTGACCAGGAACGCCGCAGGCGTCCCGAGCACGCCGATCGCGAGGCCGGCCACGGCCGGGCCGACGATCCGCGCCAGGTTGAAAACGGCGCTGTTCAGCGCGATCGCGTTGGCCATGCCGTCCCGGCCGACCATCTCCACCGCGAACGCCTGCCGCGTCGGGTTGTCGACCACAGTGGCCAGCCCGAGGGCGAACGCGAGCGCGTACACCTGCCAGATGCGGACGGTTCCGGTCAGGGCCAGCACGCCCAGGATGAGCGCGAGCCCGCCCATCATCGTCTGAGTGAGCATCAGGATCCGCCGCTTGGAGTAGCGGTCAGCGATCACTCCGCCCCACAAGCTGAACAGCAGGAGCGGCAGGAACTGCAATCCGGTGGTGATGCCGAGTGCGGTGCCGCTGTTGTGGGTGAGCTCCAGCACCAGCCAGTCCTGGGCTACCCGCTGCATCCAGCTGCCCGTATTCGATACCACCTGGCCGGCCGCGAAGAGGCGGTAGTTGCGGGTCTGAAGCGAGCCGAAGGTCTTACTGCCCCATCGCCTCGGGCTGGCCTGGACTGGAGTGGCCTGGGACCGGACTGGCCGGGACTGGACTGGCCGGGACTGGACTGGCTGGAACCGGACTGGCCGGGGCCGGGCTCGTCAGGACTGGCTGAGCTTCTCCAGGATCGGCGCCGCGGCCCGCAGGGTCGCGCGTTCGGCCGGAGTCAGCTCGTGCAAGCGCCGCGCCAGCCAGGCTTCCCGCAGGCTTCTCGACTTCTGGACGACCTCCCGGCCGGCCTGTGTGACCGTCAGCACGACCTGTCGCCGGTCCGTGGCGTGCGGTCCGCGGATGACCAGGCCGCTCTCCTCCAGAGCCGCGATCACCCTGGTCATCGACGGCGGCTGCACCTTCTCGTGCTCGGCCAGCTCGCCGGGTGTCATGGCCCCGTGGCGTTCCAGCGCCGCCAGGGCTGCCAGCTGCGTGTCGGAGAGGCCGGGCTCCAGGCCCTTGGCCAGTCGCTCGGCCCGTAGCCGGCGAGCGAGACGGCTCACTGAGATCCGCAGGGCGCTCGCTAGGCCCGCGTCGGATCTGGTCTGCTGTGGCGTGGTCATCTTCGTTAACCTGAGTCATTACTCTTGCTAACTATAGGCGATGCTCGCGCATTCCGCCTTGCAATTAGCGTGCGGGCTGATGCCGGACCGCCGCCACAGCTAGCCGATTACCGTTGCTGGCCATCTGAATCCCGTTCGGTCCGTGCAGCATCGTCCCACGATGCCGAGCGCCGCGCAGCACGACGCCGACGGCGGCTGAGAGCCGGGCGGCCGCGAGCACCATCGGCTAGCCTGAGGCCGTGACCCGCCCAGAACGTCCGGTCCCGCCACCGCTGGAAGGCGATGACCGGCTCATCACTGCCGTGATCACGGCAGGATTCCTGGTGGCCCTCGTCGTCTTGCTGATCGTGCGTGGCAGCCTGCCGGCAGCCGACCGGTGGTGGATCTGGGTGGCGGCCTTCGGCACACGTGCTCGGGCTGTTCGGGCTCGTGTACGTGCCGTATCTGAAGCGATCACGCGCGCGCACGGCCGAGCGGCGGCAAGCCGCGCGCGAGGCGGCCGGCTATCACAGCGCTACGGACATCACGCAGGCCCCGCCACGCTGACCCGGCCACGCCGACCCGGCCTGGCGACCCGGCCACGCTGACCCGGCCTGCGTTGACCCGGCCACGCTGAGCCGGCTGCCAGCGAAGCGTCAGGAGTCGTGGTCGAGCGACTCGAACACGGTGTCTGCGAGCGCCACCCCGGGCATGTCGACCAGGTCGTAGCCGACTTCGTCGATGACCGGCGCATGCGCGCCGCCCGGCCGCGTGGATACCGCCTCGGAGTGCGCGCCGCAGCCATGATCGAGTGAGACGACGCGCCCGTCGTCTGGTGCGTACTCGTTCGCGCAGACACCGAAGACCCGGCCGAGCGGACCGGCAAGCGGCGTCAGGAATCCGCACGTGACGCATGGTCCTGGCGCCGCGCGGGCGAGCGGGGTGCCCGGGCCGTGCTCGCTGGAGTACCACCGCACCGCCGTGGTGTCCCGGCCGATCGCCGACAAGACGCGCGACCTGCCGCCGAGCGCCAGCGCCGGACCGTCGGTGGCCTCCTCGGCTCCGGCGACGGTCGCCAGCCCGAGCGACTGGGCGACTTCGCCGCCCTCGTCCCACTGGGCGCTGTCGTCCCAGTCCAGTACGCCGTCGTCGCCCTCGAGCATGCTGACGGGCACGAGTCGCTCGTCGTCGCCCGCGGCAGGCATCAGATCTCCGACGCCGAGATCGCCGGGACGTACCCGCTCGCTCCACGGCACCCAGTCGGGTGCGAGCAGCGACTCGGGCCCTGGCAGCAGCACGACCTCGTCCACCGTGACCGTCTTGGCGCGCGAGGCCCTGGTGACCGTGACAGCCCAGCGCCACCCTCGATAGGCAGGATCCATGGACCTGAACAAATGGGTCACGACGCGCTCGTCGTCCGCGGCGACCCCCACGTGGTCGCCGACTTTGCCCACGCCGGCTAGCTCCTCCGCGGCGGCCCTGGCCAGATCGGTGGCCTCAACGCAGGCCTCATCCAGGACGGCGGCACGTGTACGAGTAGGGCTCACGTTAGGTAATTGTTCCTCATCAGAAGGTATGCACGCCTGGTCAACCCTGTTATCTGCTGGCCGATGGCGTCGGCTAGTGGTTGTGCGGGCTCGCTGAGGAAGAATACTTGAGCCATGGGAGACACCGGCACGACCGAGCGGGCCAGGCGCGCCGGTCGATCGGTGTACGCCGCCTCCCAGCGGGCGGGCCGGGTCAGCGCAGCCGCAGCAGGCGGGGCCGGACGCTTCGTGCACCGCATGAGCGGCGCATCTGGAGCTGGCCGCACGGGGCTGTCCAACCTGATCGAGCTCACCGCGGCCGGGGGGATCGGTGACGCCTTCGTCGCCGTCGCTCTAGCTGGCACGTTGTTCTTCAGCACTTCGGTCGACCAGGCGCGCGGCCGGGTGGCTTTCGCATTGCTCATCACGATTGCGCCCTATGCGATTCTCGCCCCGCTGATCGGACCGCTGCTCGACCGAGTCAGGCGAGGTAACCGGTACATCCTCATGGGCACGCTGCTCGCCCGCGGCCTGCTGTGCGGGGTGATGGCAGGCGCCGTCCAGCACAACGATGTCGTCCTGCTGCTGCCCGCCGCGTTCGGCGTGCTGGTCCTGCAGAAGACGTACGGGGTCACCAGAGCGGCAGTCACGCCACGGCTACTGCCGTCGGAGATCACGCTAGTGACGGCCAACGCCCGGTCGAATCTCGGCTCCCTGATCGCCACGTCAGTCGGAGCGGCGGTGGCCCTGGGCATCGACAAGATCGCCGGCGGCGGCGGTGGCGGCGCGGCGTGGGTGCTCCGCATCGGCACTGCCATCTATCTGGCGGCAACGATCCTCGGCCGGCGCCTGACCGACCGGGTGGACGCGACCGAGGCCGACGACGGACTTACAACCGGTGGCATCCCGCCTGGTCGGACGCCGGCGCGCGATCCAGGCGTGCCCCACGCTGCCAACGGCGCGAGCGGCAACGGCGCGAGCGTAGGCGCCCACCGCACCGGGCAAGGCGGCACCGGGCCAGGCGGCACCCGGATCTTCGGACCCGGACCCGCCGGCAGCGCGCCGGCAGGTGCGGCGGGCGCGACGAGGGCACGGGCCGGCCCTGTACCAGGGAGCCGGAAGCGAGTCTTCGGGCTGCCGAGGGTCGGCCCAGTCGTCGGCGAGGCGATCCGGGCCAACGCGGCAATACGTATCTTTTATGGATTCATACTCTTTTTCCTGGCCTTCATTTTGCGCAGCGAGCGCTTCGGCCATGTCCACGACACGGTCGCGCTCGGCGGCCTTGCTGTCGCGATAGCGGCTGGCGGCATGCTCGGCACGGGCATCGGCTCCGCGCTGAGGTCACGCGCGCCGTTGGCCATGATGTTTACCGTCCTCGGCATCGCCACGCTTGTCACTACCGCGTGCGCGGTCTTCTTCGGACTTTGGTCCGTCCTTGTGGTTGCGCTCGTGGCGGCGGTCAGCCAGACCCTGGTGAAGGTGGCGCTCGACTCGATCCTGCAGCGGGAGATCCCGGCCGAGACGCGGTCGTCCACGTTCGCGTTTTCCGAGACGCTGCACCAGCTAGCGCTCGTCGGCGGCGGCCTGATCGGCCTGCTGCTATCGCTGACGGGAAGCGGCTTCGCTGGCCTTACCGTGGCCGCTATCGGGCTGGCGCTCGCACTGTGCTGGCTGACCCTGACCCGCCGGCGGCGGATCATGCGGGCCCGGCCGGTCTCGCCGGGCCCGGCGCGGTAAGACGCGGGTCAGGATTCCAGGTCGTCAGCGACGGCGCGCAGCACGGCGGCGATCTTCTTCGCGTCGCGGCTGTCCGGGGGCTTGGACCGGCGATAGGTATTGGACACGCCGTCAAGCAGCTTGATGAGGTCCTCGATGATCAGGACCATCTCGTCCGGGCTCTTGCGGGCTACCTTCGCCACAGTGGGCGGCGGCTCTAGCACCCGCACCTGCAGCGCCTGCGTCCCGCGGCGGCCCTCGGCAACGCCGAACTCCACCCGCTGTCCCGGTCGCAGCGCCGTTCCGGCTGGCTCCAGGGCAGTTGAGTGGACGAAGACCTCACCCCCGTCGTCACGAGTGAGGAAGCCGAATCCCTTGTCGGCGTCATACCACTTGACCTTGCCAGTTGGCACGTGCGGGACCTTACGCGAGGAGGAACGAATCGGGGCAGGCGCCGAGCGCCTGCCCGAGTAAGGCTATCGGTTATGGGCTGCCTCCGGCGCGGCCGGCAGCTCAGTGAACTGCCGGCGGCCGCGGCCGGTCTACCGGGCAGACAGACGTGGCCCCGGCTCGCACTGGGACCACGTCCGCTGCGGCCGCACGCGTGGGATGGTGCTGGGACGGGATCGCGTGCGGGGCCGGAATACCGGTTGGCGACCACCTTGTCAGGCACGCCAGCAAGACTGCGTCCCTATACCCGTAACGACTTCGGCTCAACCGCCAGCCGCAGCCGCGTAGCCCGTATCCGCCGCACGGTATCCGCAGCACAGGCGCGCGGCCGTCGTCAGCCGATCTTGTGCGGCTTGTTCCATGGCGGGACGGCGGGCGGACGCCGGCCGTGCAGGCTCCGCCAGCCGAGATACCAAGCGCTGAGCACAGCGGCGACGCGGCTAGTCACGACCGCATACACCCAGCCCTCATGCACGCCCTGGCCTGCCGAGACATGACTGCCGTTGGCGATGCCGACGGCTGTCCCGAGTAGCGTCAGCAGCAGCGGCAACGCCAGGCCAGCCCACTTGTCGCGGTAATCCCACATGCGCGAGGCCAGTGCGACGACAGCACCTAGCAGCCATATCGGCGGATAGATGGCCCCGCCCAGACCCAGGAGCACAACTGCCGATGCTTCCAGCGGGCTGCGGCGGTACCAGGCACCGAAGGCGGTCAGTGCGCGGCGCGCTTGTCGGGCGACCACCGAGTTTCGTAGCGTCATCCGTTGCAGCGCCGGGCTAGCGTCCTCGGCCACCGAGCCACCTGACGTGGTCGGATCCGAGATCACGAACTGGCGCGTGCCTGCGTCGGTGCTGGCTGGCGCAGACGGCCAGGTTGGCTTCGCGGGGACAGCCGCGGGCAGGTCCGGCGCCGGGAGCGCATCGTCGGACTGGTCAGCCGCCTCCGGCTCGCGGCCGCCCAGTGCCAGCATGAACCAGCTTGGCTCGCTCGCCTGCGCTGGGACGCGCGCCGCGGGCTCATCAGCTCCGGCTGGAGCCAGATCGCGAACCACGCCATTACTGGCTATCCCGTTCGAGACTGCGCGGACGTCCGGGGCGCTGGCCCCGGCGGTGGTAGTTCCGCCGGTGGTAGTTCCGGCGGTGGTAGTTCCGGCGGTGGTGGTGCCGGTGGCGGGCTCCGGCGGTGACGGCGGTACCTCAGCGTCGGCAGGCACATCGACAACGGTCGCGCCGCCTGCGAGCAACGTCCGCTGCAGATCGGCTCGGCTGCCTGCTTGTGCTGGCCAGTGCCAGCTCGGGGTGCGGGCTCTGGTGGCGCCACGGCGAAGAACCCTGCCGAGCCGGTGCCGGTTCGCGGCCGGCTCGGAGAGCTCGCCCCGGACAACCGCGAGCCGCTGGCGCTCCTGCTGCACCAGACCTGACGGGTCACCAAGTCCTGCGAGCAGTCTCGCTACCTCCATGGCAGTCGGCGGCCCGGCGAGGCCCGTCTTGCGCTCGATGAAGTCACGCGTCCGGATCACGAGCGCGCGCCGGTCATCGGGGCCTAGCTGACCGCGAGCCGCGACTGACAACCTGTTGAGGTAATCGCGGATGAGCTGTTCGGTGGGCGGGCTCATGGGCTGATAATCCCTCTTCGAGCCGCCATTGTGGAGCCGGCACGCGTGAACGAATCCCCGCATGGATCGACGGCGGCGCGGGCGACGTCAGCCGGTCCGATGTCGGCCGCGTTCGCATGCCAGCCTGCTGGAACAGCGGAAGGCAGCCCCGGCACTGCCGGGACTGCCTTCTGCCGTGTACAGCCTGAGGTGGCTGGCTTCTGCCGGACGGCCCGCCTGCGCGGGCCGACTGGATCAGAAGTCCATGTCACCGCCGCCACCGGGTCCGCCGGCTGGCGGCGGGTTCTTCTCCGGCTTCTCGGCGATCACTGCCTCAGTAGTGAGGAACAGCGCGGCGATCGATGCGGCGTTCTGAAGCGCCGACCGAGTCACCTTCGCCGGGTCGATGATCCCGGCCTTGAACATGTCGACGTACTCGCCGTCGGCAGCGTTCAGGCCGTGACCAACCGGCAGTGAGCGCACCTTCTCGACCACGACGCCGCCCTCGAGGCCGGCATTGATCGCGATCTGCTTCAGTGGCTCCTCCAGCGCCCGGCGCACAATTTGCGCGCCAGTCGCCTCGTCACCGGGCAGCTCGAGCTTCTCGAACGCGCTCTTGCCAGCCTGGATCAAGGCGACACCGCCACCGGGGACGATGCCCTCCTCGACCGCAGCCTTGGCGTTGCGCACCGCGTCCTCGATGCGGTGCTTGCGCTCCTTCAGCTCGACCTCGGTCGCCGCGCCGGCCTTGATGACGGCCACGCCGCCAGCCAGCTTGGCGAGCCGCTCCTGGAGCTTCTCGCGGTCGTAGTCCGAGTCGGTGTTCTCGATCTCGGCGCGGATCTGGTTCACCCGGCCGGAGATCTGCTCCGGGTCGCCAGCGCCATCGACGATGGTCGTCTCGTCCTTGGTCACGGTGACCTTACGGGCCCGCCCGAGCAGGTCCAGGTCAGCGTTCTCCAGCTTGAGGCCGACTTCCTCGCTGATAACCTGACCGCCGGTCAGGATCGCGATGTCGCCGAGCATGGCCTTACGGCGGTCACCGAAGCCAGGCGCCTTCACCGCGACGGACCTGAACAGGCCGCGGATCTTGTTCACGACCAGGGTTGCCAGGGCCTCGCCATCGACGTCCTCGGCGATGATGACCAGCGCCTTGCCCGACTGCACGACCTTGTCGAGCAGCGGCAGCAGGTCCTTATTCGCCGAGACCTTCGAGTTGACGATCAGGATGTAGGGGTCCTCGAGGACTGCCTCCATCCGCTCAGGGTCGGTCACGAAGTAGTGCGAGATGTAGCCCTTGTCGAAGCGCATGCCCTCGGTGAGCTCAAGCTCAAGGCCGAAGGTGTTGCTCTCCTCGACGGTGATGACGCCTTCCTTGCCGACCTTGTCCATCGCCTCGGCGATCATCTCGCCGATCGCGGTGTCACCTGCGGAGATAGAGGCCGTCGAAGCAATCTGCTCCTTGGTCTCCACGTCCTTGGCCAGTTTGGACAGCTCCTCGCTCACGCGCTCCACGGCTGCCTCGATGCCGCGCTTCAGCGACATCGGGTTGGCACCCGCTGCGACGTTGCGCAGGCCCTCACGGACCAGCGCCTGGGCGAGCACCGTCGCCGTAGTAGTTCCGTCGCCAGCGACGTCATCGGTCTTCTTGGCGACTTCCTTGACGAGCTCGGCGCCGATCTTCTCCCATGGGTCCTCGAGCTCGATCTCCTTGGCGATGGACACGCCATCGTTGGTGATCGTGGGGGCTCCCCACTTCTTCTCGAGCACCACGTTGCGGCCCTTGGGGCCGAGGGTTACCTTCACGGCGTCGGCGAGCTGGTTCATGCCGCGCTCGAGGCCGCGCCTGGCGTCCTCGTTGAACGCGATCATCTTCGCTGCCATAGGCTTCCAGTCCTCCCGGAACTTTGTGCCTGCGTGCCGACCGGGCCGACGCCCGCGACGGACGGCCGCGTCTGACGGTCAGTCCCTGCCCGCCGTCAGAAGGGCCTCATCGCCCCGATCACGTCACTGCGTTGTCACTCTCACCCCGAGAGTGCCAACGTCATGTTTAGCACTCTCATACTGTGAGTGCAAGCTCGGGGGCCTTTAGTGGGACCTCTGCGCAGGTCAGTGGCCATCGATGAGCAATGAGCCGATTCTCGATGGGACATCCGTAATGCGAGGAGCCCGGCGCCCGGCGGGGCGCCGGGCTCTCCCGGCTGTGTCGTACAGAGGGACCTAGACGGTCCGGACGGCCTCGGCCTGCGGGCCACGGTCGCTCTGCGTGATCTCGAACTCGACCCGCTGGCCTTCTTCAAGGCTGCGGTAGCCATCCGCCTGGATAGCTGAGAAATGGACGAAGACGTCCCTACCACCGTCGACCGCGATGAAGCCGTAGCCCTTGTCCGCGTTGAACCATTTGACGGTGCCCTGAGCCATTACCAACAACTCCCTAACTCTGCTCGGGCTGCGGGTCCCGCCCTTGCTACACGGAACCCGTTTGATCGCGGCAAAGGTACTGACCTCACCAGCAAGCGCACTTGCTGCTCTTCCACTACCAACAGCGACCGGACATGACTTTACATCGTGAGCAGCAGGGTTGCGGCAACTTGTGCCCGTCTCTGACGCAATGTGCCGTGCCTTATGGGACGTGAAGGAGGTTCTGCGACATGGCGCGTCAGCCGCCCGCGACCGCCGGGATCACCGAGATCTGGCCGCCGGCAGGCACCGGCGTATCCAGGCCCTGGGCCAGCCGGATGTCTTCCTCGCCCACATAGACATTCACGAACCTGCGCAGCTGGCCGGCGTCGTCTAGCAACCGCCCGCCGATCCCCGGGTAGTCGGCGTCCAGGCCGGCGATAACCTCACGCACCGTTCCTGGCGCACCCGCCACTACCGCGGTCCCACCGGTATAGCTCCTGAGGATCGTGGGAATCCGCACGGACACGCTCATGCTCGCCAGCCTTTCAGAACGCGGGCACCCGCTGCGCTAGCTCGCGCGCGGCGAATGCCTCCAGCGTGGGTGCGATCGGGGTACTGGCCTCGATCGTAACCGCATCGGGCGTCTTGAGTCCGTCGCCGGAATTGATGATGACGGTCCTGGCGTCGGGATCGATCACGCCTTCCTTCAGCAGGTTGCGCAGTACAGCCAGGGTGACCCCGCCCGCCGTCTCGGCGAAGATGCCTTCGGCGGCAGCGAGCAGGCGGATCGCGTCCACGAGCTCATCGTCACCGACGTCGGCGACAGCGCCGCCGGTCCGGCGCACCACGTCGAGCACGTACGGGCCGTCGGCCGGGTTGCCGATCGCCAGCGACTTGGCGATCGTCGCTGGCCGTACCGGCTGGACGACGTCGTGGCCGGCGCGGAACGCGGCCGCGACCGGTGAGCAACCGGTGGCTTGTGCCCCGAACACCCGGTACGGCGTGCCATCGACCAGGCCGGTGGAGACGAGCTCGCGAAACGCCTTGTCAATCTTGACCAGCTGGGCGCCCGAGGCGACCGGCACGACGATCTGCTCCGGTAGTCGCCAGCCGAGCTGCTCAGCGACCTCGAACCCGATGGTCTTGGATCCCTCGGCGTAGTACGGCCGGACGTTGACGTTGACGAAAGCCCAGTCTTCGCGCTCGTCGGCCAGCTCAGATGCGAGCCGGTTCACGTCGTCGTAGCTGCCTCGCACCGCCACCAGGGAGCCGCCGTACACCGCCGAGCCGATGATCTTCTGGGGCTCGAGGTCGGCGGGAATGAGCACCACCGAGCGGATGCCCGCTCGGGCGGCCGCCGCCGCCACAGCGTTGGCGAGGTTGCCCGTGGACGGGCAGGCGAGCACCTTGAAGCCCAGCTCGATTGCGGCGGCGAGCGCCACGCCGACTACCCGGTCCTTGAACGAGTGCGTCGGGTTGGACCGCTCATCCTTGATCCACAGCTCGCGCATCCCGAGGATGCTCGCGAGCTGGTCCGCACGCACCAGCCGGGTCCAGCCCGGATCGAGGTTTGGCCTGCTGGCTACGTCGGGCGGCACTGGCAGCAGGCTCGCATACCGCCACATGCTGAGCGGGCCAGACTGCACCGATTCCCTGGTCAGGGCGGGCAGATCATAGGCGACCTCGAGCGGGCCGAAGCACTGGTCGCACGCGTGGGTGGAGCCGAGAGCCACTGTGTGCCCGCACTCGCGGCAGGCAAGGTGGGTGGCGTAGCCGAATCGGGTCGGGGTTTTGGTCGCTGGGTTGGTCAGCGTGGAACTCACTGGCGAGGCCTCTCCTCATCTATCCCGGCGGCACACGGGCCACCGAGTCGGAGTTGGCACCTGTCACGTGACGACCTCGCAGCTGCGGACGCGCGATCAACGTGATGGTTGCCGGGGCTTCATCGGGCCGTTCCCTCCACCCCTCTGGATGAGATATTCAGTTTTGGTCCTGGCGCTCTGAGCTGGGGCCCTGAGCTGCGGTTGCTTACTTCAAAGCAAGCTTAGCACGACGATTTCTGAAGCTGAATGAGATAGTTTCCAGGGCCAGTCTCGTGTGCTCACGGGAGCCAGCACGCAGCTTCGCGCCGGAGGCGGCGCTCGCGCCGAGCGAACCGGCAGGACAGATGAAAGCAAGAGGACGCCGCCGCCTGAGAACAATGGGCACCTCACCTAGCCGTGGAACAGGTAGTCCTCGGAGGTTGTCAGGTGTCTGCAACGCGAGGCGGATGCCGCGACCGGCTCGCCGCAGCCCACTCGGGAACGGCTCCCTCAAGTGGAGGATGAGCCCGAGCGGCGGGACCCAGCCTTCTGCCAGACGGCTCGGATCGAGCACCTGAAGATCAGGAAGCTCGTACGGGTTGGGGTCGCCGACAGTGCCGCTCACCAGACGGTGCCAGTCTCGATCATGAGTGAGCCGTGTCCGGTGATCGAACGGCCACCGCTCCGTGAGCACGGGATGATCGCGCGGCTGCTCAGCCACATGCTCGACGTTGAAGTCTATGACGTCACGCGATGAGCCTGCGATCCACTCCGTCGCGCACTGCGCCAGCTCGGTCTGGTACAGGCCGCGTCACTCGGAGGGCGGAGATCACGGGTGCGTGGTGATGCGTCAGAGCCGGCGGCCGACCCCGGGCATTTGCCCGATGCGCGAGCTAACTGCAAGGCGGACAATCCCCATCGGGCGGACCCGCCGGGCATTCTTCCGGCCGGCCGCTTCTTTCGAGCGGAGGGCGGGGCAATGAACAAGAGGATCGGGCTGGTGATCGCCGGGGTAGCGGCCGCGTCGGTGCTGGCCGGCGGGGCCGCATACGGCGCGGTGTCGTCGATCCCAGACGCAACCACCGGGGTCATCCACGGCTGCTACGACTCCGGTGGCAACGTGAAGGTCATCGACACGTCGGTCACCGCCACGTGCCCGAAGGGCTACACGGCGCTGAACTGGAACCAGACCGGGTCGGCAGGCCAGAACGGCACTAACGGCACTAACGGCAGCAGCGTGGTTACCAGCGCCGGCGTGCCCTCCACCGCGTGCAACCCCGGTGACACCGACGTCGACCTGGCGACCGGCGAGGTTTACACCTGTGTCGCAGGAGGAGGGTCCACTGGCACGGCTGGATCCGGAGCAGGAGCAGGGAAGGCTGGTCCCGCAGGGAACGTCTGGTCCGATACCGGCTCCAGCATCATGGGGCAGCCGGGGCCGGCAGGCCAGAACGGAACCAACGCTGCATCCGAGTTCACCTGGACAATCGCGTGTCCGTCAGGGGATTGTGCTGGAAACGTTGCGACAACTTCCATACCTGACGGGGTCGTGCTGACACCTGTCTCGATCACTGTGAGCGCAGGCACCTGCCCGGTCCAAGGTTTGGTCATGAGCGCCATAATCTCCGACGCGGCAGGGAACGCTCTCGCGTCAGTGTCTTGGGGGGGCAGTACCAGCCGTGGCATCAGAGGGCCGGACCCGATCTCTGCGGTTAACGGCAACGTCGGGGCGCTGCACTACGTAGCCGATGCTGAGTGCGCCTCGCCCTTCACCATCACGTTCAATTTCGACGAGACGCAGGCCTACAACTAGGGCGCGGCGGGCGGGCCGCTGACAGGTCAGCAACGGTCGCCAGCGGCCCGCGCGCTCGCTCGCCAAGCAGACGCGGCAACGGCTAGGCAAGCCGCCGGCAACAGCGGCTCGCCCGGAGCGAGCGCGGTCAAGGGCTCGACAGTCATCGTCCACGTCAAGGTCAGCTAGTTTCATCGAGATCGAGTGCGCGGGGGCCGGCTTGCGGTGCCAGGCCGTAACGAGATGCAAACACCGGCCCCCGCCTAGCTGACGCGACCGGGAGCGGACCCGATACACCGAGCGCTCTATCACCGCGACGGAAGCCCTCCCGGCGACCAGCACCGCGAGGATGTCCGGCGAGCACCAGCGACGTGAGGTGACTGATCCCTGCCGCCAGGGCGCCGGGCCTCGTTAATCCGGTGATAGTCGCCGCTGCGGAGCGCGTCTAGGCGCAGCGCCGGCATTGCGAGTCGCGGAGCGCACTGGCATCCGCCGCGGCGAGGCGGTGGGTCGCCCCCTGGCATCTGACCGGGACCAGATTAGGCTCGCAGTACATGGGCGAAGCGCAAGGCGACGGGCCAGTACTCATCGCGTCCAACAGGGGGCCGGTCTCGTTCACGCGAGGCGATGATGGCCGCTTGTCGGCCAAGCGCGGCGGTGGCGGGATGGTGTCCGGCTTGTCCGCGGTGGCCGACGAGGCCGACATGCTCTGGGTTTGCGCGGCGCTGAGCGACGACGACCGGGCGGCGGCACGCCTTGCGCCGGATGGCCTGCTCGACCCGGCCGATGCCGGGGCCGGCGCAGCCGTGCGCATGCTGGACATCCCAGAGCCGATCTTCTACCGGGCCTATAACGCGGTCGCGAACTCCACGCTGTGGTTCGTGCACCACATGCTCTACGACACGCCCAACCAGCCGAGCTTCGGGCCAGGCTTCGCGCGTGACTGGGAGGCATTCCGCACCTATAACGAGATGTTCGCGGCTGCACTCGCGAGCGCAGCCGCGAGCAGCTTGCGGGCTGATCGCGAGCCGGTCCGCGCCGTCATCCAGGACTACCACCTGTGCCTGGCGCCACGGCTGCTGGCCGAGCGCGCGCCGAGTGTGCGGATCGCCCACTTCTCGCACACCCCGTGGGCTCCGCCCGACTACTACCGGATGCTGCCCGACGACGTCGGCAGGGAGGTGCTGGCCGGCATTCTCGGCGCGGACCACGCCGGCTTCCTGTGCCGGCGGTGGGCCGACGCGTTTGCCGACTGCTGCGCGGCGTTCCTCGGCGCGGAGGTCGACTCAAGCCGCAGCCGCGTCGGCTATCTCGGTCACGTCACCAGCATCGGCGTCCACCCGCTCGGCGTGGACGCTGGCCAGTTGCGTGATCGCGCCGGTCAGCGGGACGTGCTGACCAGGCGAGCGGCATTGATGGATGCGGCGGCCGGCCGCAAGCTGATCGTCCGGGTCGACCGCACAGAGCTGTCCAAGAACATCGTGCGGGGGCTGGAGGCCTACCGCGAGCTGCTCCGGACTCGCCCGCAGTGGCGTGGCCGAGTCGTGCACGTGGCCTCCGCTTATCCGTCCCGGCACGATCTGCCTGAGTACCGCGAGTACGCAGCCGCGGTGCAGCGGCTCGGCCAGCAGATCGAGGACGAGTTCGCCGAGCCCGGCTGGAATCCCCTGATGCTCGAAGTCAAGGACGATTACGCGCGGTCCCTAGCCGCGTGCCGACTCGCCGACGTGCTACTCGTGAACCCGATCCGGGACGGGATGAACCTTGTGGCCAAGGAAGGCCCGGTCCTGTCGGACCGCGGCTGCGCGCTCGTGTTGTCCACCGAGGCAGGCGCCGCCGCGGAGCTCGGCGAGCATGCGCTCATGGTTAATCCGTACGACGTGACGCAGACCGCTGACGCGCTGCATGCGGCGCTGACGATGGATCACGCGGAGCGGACGCGCCGCAGCGAGGCCCTCGCTGCCGCGGCCATGTCGATGCCGCCGAGCCGGTGGCTCGCTGACCAGCTGAGCGCGCTGGACCGGGTCCCGGTGAGCTAATCACCGTGAGCTAACAGGCGTGGGAGCGATCGGCCGGCCAGCTCTAGCCAGCTCCGTCTGGTCGGGCGGCGAACGCACCGGCGAGGCCAGCTAGCAGCCGGGCCACGCCGGTGGGCCCACTGACCACGAGGTCCGCCTCGGCCATGATCGGCTCAGGAGTCTCGGCGGAGCCGCTCGCCACCAGTAGCCCGGGCGTGCCGTCATCGCGCAGTTCACGTACTGCCTGGAACGCGGGCTGGTCGCCAAGGTCGTCGCCGCAGAAGAGCACCGCGGCCGCAGACCGCTCGGCCGCTAGATCGCGGAGGGCTTGTCCTTTGTCGGCGCCGGGCGGCCGGAGCTCGAGCACAAGCCGGCCGGGCTCCACGGCCAGCCCGGTGCGGCCGGCCAGCTCTGCCAGCGGACCACGGAGCCGGTCCAGCTCGGCTTGCGGCTGCGCGCTGCGGCGAGTGTGCACCGCCAGCGCCTCGCCCTTGTCCTCGATCCAGGTGCCAGGGTCCGCGCCGGCGGACGCCAGCACCGCCGGCAGGTCAGCGCGGACTACAGCCAGCCCTGGCGGTGCGGCCGGGCTGGAGAGCCGACCCCGTTCCCATCTCTGCATCCCGTAGTGACCAAGGACGATCACCTCCGGGACCGCGGCAACCCCAGCAAACGCGGCAGCGTCGGCAGCCGGCCTGCCGGTAATGATCGCGACCGTGCCAGCAAGCCCGGCGAGCTGATGCAGCGCCTCGACCGCGGCCGCAGTGGCCCTGGCCTGTGTCGGGTCGGCCACGATAGGCGCGAGCGTGCCGTCAAAGTCCAGCGCGATAAGGGCACGCGCCGGGTCAGCAAGCAGCGCGGCGAGGCCGGCGCGGCCCGCGGCCGTCCGCGGCTCCGGTACGCCGGGCGCGACGTCCGGCGTGTCCCCCCGCGTCACCATGAGCTCGGTGTCCCCTTCTGCTGTATCCGGCGCTGCTCAGTCCGGCCAGGCCGAGCGCATCCGCTGCCGCCTGCTGCGCTGCCGCCGTAGCCTCGCGACGAGGACCGGGTCGAACTCCGCCGCCTCAGGCCTGTCGATGAGCTGGTTGAGCAGCTGGTAGTACCTGGTCACCGGCACGCCAAATACCTCCAGGATGTCGCGTTCCTTGGCGCCCGCCAGCCGCCACCAACTTCGCTCGAAGGCCAGGATGCGCATATCGCGCTCGGACAATCCAGCCACCCTGCCTCCCGGCAACCCCGCGCCTTGGAGCCATCTTAGGCAGTGACTTTGCTCCCAGGCGTTCCCGCTGGTCCTCTTTGCGCGGAGCCGATGGCGACGTACGCTCACCAGTCGTGACCGTCTATAACTGCATGAGCTTCCTGACCGATTACGGGCTGGAGGATGGCTTCGTCGCGGCCTGCCACGGCGCCGCGGCCAGGATCGCTCCAGCCGCGCGCATCATCGACATCACCCACCTGGTGCAGCCAGGTGATGTCCGGCGAGGGGCAGCCGTGCTAGCGCAGACGGTTGGTTATCTGCCGCCCGCCGTGCACGTGGCAGTGGTCGACCCCGGCGTCGGCACCGCCCGCCGGGCCGTCGCTGTGGCAGCAGGCGACAGTATCCTCGTCGGTCCCGACAACGGGTTGCTGTCCTGGGCCGTTGCGTCCCTCGGCGGCGGCAAGGCGGCAGTCCAGCTGACCAACGGCGAGCTATGGCTGCATCCGGTCTCGGCCACGTTCCATGGGCGCGACATCTTCATGCCGGTGGCCGCGCACCTCGCCGCCGGCCTGAATCTCGACCGACGCCGGCGACGAGATCAGCGTGGCCGACCTCGTGGCGCTCCCGGCGCCGACCAGTCGACTGCATGACGGCGGAGCCGAGGGAGAGGTGATGTCGATCGACAGGTTCGGGAACGTGCAGCTGTCCATCCCGGCGGCGGACGTCGGGCGGCTCGGCATCGGCATCGGCTCGGCCGTGGTCGTGCGCTGCGGCCGCCGGCAGTTCACGGTCCCGTACCTCGACACGTTCGCGGCCGGTGCGCCGGGAGAGATCGTCGCCTTCACCGATAGCGCCGGGCTGATCTCGCTGGCCATCAACACGGGCGACGCCGCGGAGCAACTCGGGCTGCCCCCCGGAGCGCACGTCCGGCTATCCCAGGGACACACCAGCTGACCTGCGGCTCGCCAAGTCCCGACCGGGCTGTCGATGGCACTGAATTCGCGCAGATAGCACGCAAATAGCGTCAACGTGGCACAATGTCCGGTACCTAGCATGGAAGGCAAGAAGGCGTGCCACTGAGGTTCCCCCGCCCCGTCATGGCACTGATCGCCGCTGGCGCCGCGACCATCTCGCTCTGCCTGATTGCCGTGCCCGCCTCGGCTGATACGGTCCGCCACCAGGAATGGTGGCTGAGCTCGCTAGGTGTCACTAGCGCCTGGTCGGCGTCTCAGGGCGCCGGAGTGACCGTCGCGGTGCTGAGCGACGGCGTCGATGCCAGCCAGGCCGACCTGGCCGGCGCGGTGACCACGTCGGCAGCAATCAGCAGTGCCCCGGTCGCCTCCGGTCAGTACGCCGGCGAGCAGGGGACCCCGATCGCGAGCCTGATCGCTGGCCGGGGCCACGGATCCGGCGGCGGCGCGGGAATTATCGGTGTCGCACCCGAGGCACGGATCCTGTCGGTGCCGGTGACTCTCCCCTCAGACGATCCCCAGCTTGGCCTGTCGTCCGTCGCGGCCGCCATCCCGGCCTCGATTGCCGCCGGCATCAGGTACGCGGTGAGCCACGGAGCCACCGTCATCGACCTGCCCATCGATCCGGGCCAGGCAGGCAGCAACGGGATTGCCGGCATGAGCGCCGCCGCGGGCGGCAGCGCGGCCGAGCAGGCCGCTATCAGCTATGCGACGGCGCACAACGTTGTCCTGGTCGCTCCGGCCGGGGACGATGAGGTCGCCGGCGACGCACCCAACTATCCCGCTGCTTACCCAGGCGTCATTGCCGTCGGCGCGTTCGACTCAGCATTCGACAAGGCCCCCTGGTCTAGCCGGCAGAGTTACGTCACCCTGACCGCGGCCGGCGTCGGCGTGATGGCCGCCGACAACGCCGGCAATTACCAGGCGGTCAACAGCACGAGTGCGGCGAGCGCCATCGTCGCCGGGGTTGTCGCGCTCATCAGGTCTCGCTACCCGAGCCTCACTGTGGCCGACATCCGCAAGGCCCTGATCACCACCACGCTGTACCACCGGCCCGACGGCCTGGCCATCGGATCGGGCTATGGCGCTGTGGACGCGGGCCAGGCGATGACGGCGGCCGCCGCGATGGCCACGCCACCGTCTGACCGGGCGTCGGCGGGAGCGCAACCGCTCAAGGCCCCGGCGGCGGTCCGCGCGCCAGGCGCCACGCGAGGCATGGACGCGCAGATATTGCGGGCCGGGGAACTGTCAGGCGGGCTCCTGCTCCTGTTGCTGCTGCTCATTGGCAGCTACGCGGCTACGGTCCGCCGGCGGCGTCGGCGCAGGCCGACTGTTGCCGCGGAGTGGACCCGCCGGCCGGCGCAGTCGCGCTATCCCCAGGCCAGCGGTGCCAACGCGGACCGGATGCTGGAGGTGTTCGCCGCCCCGTCCGCGATACCAGCTCTGCAGTCCGGGCGGCACGGGGCGCTGCCCGCCGGGGTGAGCGGCGCAGCTGACGGATTGTTCCCCGCGGTTCCTGGCCGCCAGGGGGCAACCGGGCCGGGCGGCCAGCTGATGCCGGATCGCCCGATCGCGCCGGCCGGCGCCGTTTCGGCAGGCGGCACCGGCGACGGCGCCCGATGGCAATCGCACGGCCCGGCGTCGCGCGCCGTGAGCCGGCGCCCGGCCGTGTCGGGCACACCACCGTGGGAGCCTGCTTCCGTCCCCGACACGGAACTGCCGTGGACTGCGGCTGCGGCCCCAGGGGGGCACGGCACCGGAGCTGAGCAGGGCGACGCAAGCGCGCGCAGTAGCCCGGCCAGGCCGGCGACGGCATCGCCGACGCCCGGGCCGACGCCAGCGGTTCACGCGGCTGGTGAGCAGCTTCAGCCGCCGGCCGGACTGGCTGCGCAGTCGCCGTTCTACCCGGCGAGTCAGGCAGACCCGAGCCGCTCTTACGGCCCGCCAGGCTGGGATGCGCCCGGCCGCACCAGTCAGCCCGGCTGGGACAGGGCTGACCGTGCCGGTCAGCTCGACCGCGAGAGCGCGCCCGGCGGGCTCGGCGCGACCGCAGGTTCTCGTGCCCCCTCCTGGTCCGGATGGCCCGCCGGGTCTGCTTCGCCGCTCCTGAGGTCGCCGGGCGGGCCCGCGTCGGCTACCGGCTCCGTCTCCGCCGCTGACCTCAGTTCCCCTACTGGCCGAAGTACGACAGCCGGTCTCGGTCAGGCGGGGCCTAGCGCGGACGCCGCCGACCAGGTTGGCCCGCCTACGCCGCTACCTCCGTCCAGGCTCGCCCCCTCGGGGCTGCCGGTCCGGCAGCCACGAGCTAGCCTGCCGGCGAGCCCAGCGCCGCTGTCACCCAGCGGCTCTCTGTGGGAGCCTGCCGCCACCAGTGACGCCACCAGGGAGCCGGCCGCCACCAGGGGCGAGAGCCAGGAGGCGGCCAGCCGGCCGATCTTCGTCTGGAATCCAGCCACGCCCGCCGAGTCGTCCCCGGCGCGGCCTGGCGACGCTAGCGATGAGCCGGGCTGGCCCAGCTAGCGTCAGCGATGTGCCGACGCCGCGGCCAGTTCCTCTTTGCGTGCCGAGGCGTAGATCGGCGCGTATTCCTGACCGGACAGCTTCTGGATCGCCTGCACGACTTCGTCGGTGACGGCGCGCCGCTGTCTCGCGCCAGCGGGCTGCCCGCGAAACTCAGCGAACTCGAGCGGCTCGCCGATCCTGATCTCGATCTTGCCCGGGCGTGGCACCTGGTGGCCAGGCGGCAAGATCCGCTCCGTGCCTACCATGGCGACTGGAATGACCGGCGCACCCGAATGCAAGGCCAGGAAGCCCACGCCGGTGCGGCCGCGATACAGCCGCCCGTCTGGCGACCTCGTTCCCTCCGGATAGATTCCAAACAGCTGACCTGCACGTAGCAGATCCAGCGCTGCCTCGAGCATCTCCTGCGCCGCTCGCGCGCCTGCCCGGTCGGTCGACAGCTGATTGGTCGCACGCAGGTAGGCGCCGACGGCGCGATCCCGCAAGCGGGTGCCGGTGAAGTACTCGGACTTGGCCGCGAACGTGACCGGCCGCTCCACCATCAGCGGCAGGTAGATCGAGTCGACGACCGACAGATGATTAGAGGCCATGATGGCCGCGCCGCTCGCCGGAATGTGCTCGGCTCCGATAACGGTCGGCCTTGCCAGGGCCCGCAGGAACGGCCCAGCGATGACCCTGGACAACTGATACTGCACTCGGCCTCCGCTCAGGGGCGCTGGGACTTACCGGTCATCCCGCGCGCCAGGTCACAGATTAGCCCGGCCTGCTCAGTGTCTGGACTGCCTGCCAGAGATTACGGGCCCGCCGGTCACGTTTCCCGTGCGGCGGACTCCTCCGTGGGTGCGGACCTGCTACCCCAGAGCTGGCCGGGCACTCCCCGGCCGACCCCACCCGGCCGAAATTCGAGTGCTCAGCTGGAAAGCGCCGGAGACAATGACTGGCATGACCATATGGTGGCCGCTCGCTGGGCTCCGCTTGCTGACGCCCCGGCTGGAGCTAAGGCTGCCTACCGACCGCGACCTAGATGAGCTGGCCGACCTCGCGGCCGCGGGAGTGCATGATCCGGAGGTGCAGCCGTTCGGGTTCCCGTGGACCGACGTCTCGCCAGCCGAACGGGCCCGCAGCACCGTCCTGTACCACTGGTCGCAGCGGGGTGCCTGGAAGCCGGAGCACTGGACGCTTGACCTCGTCGCCGTCCGCGACGGCGCGGTAGTCGGCATGCAGGGCATGTCGGCGGCCGATTTCGCCGTCCTGCGCGAAGTCAGCACCGGGTCCTGGCTTGGCCAGGCTCACCAGGGCCAGGGCATCGGCACCGAGATGCGGGCCGCCCTGCTGCACCTGGCCTTCGCTGGCCTCGCGGCACAGTACGCCACGTCGAATGCCTTCACCGACAACCCGGCGTCGCTCGGCGTCTCCCGCAAGCTTGGCTACGCCGACGACGGCATCCAGCGGCAGGTGAGCCGCGGACAGCCGGCAACGTTGCAGCGGCTCCGACTCGATCGCCAGACCTGGGCGGCGACGCACTCACTACCGGTGACGATCGTTGGCCTTCACCCATGCCTGCCTTTGTTCGGGCTCGATGGCTGACGGCGTCTGGCTAGTGACCGGCGTGCAAGCGGCCGGTAAGTCCACGATCGCTGACCTGCTGGCCAGGCAGTTCGAGCACGGTGTGCACATACGCGGCGGGCAGTTCTACCGATGGGCGGTGCGCGGCTGGGTGCACGTCGGTGATGCGCACGCCGATGAGGCGAGACGGCTTCTGAACCTGCGCTATCGGCTGGCCGCACTGGCAGCCGACGAGTACTGGGAGGCTGGGTTCACGACGGTCGTGCAAGACAACATTTTCGGCGCGGACGTGCTTCGGTGGCTGGACTGCGTCGCGGCCCGGCCCAGGCACCTGGTCGTGCTGCGCCCCTCGATCCCCGTGGTACGCCAGCGCGAGCAAGGGCGCCATGCCGCTACCGGCAAGACCGCGTACCGGCCTGGCGAGTTCACGGCTGAGGACCTGGACCAGCAGCTTGCTGCCACCCCGCGGATCGGGCTCTGGCTAGACACCTCGGCGATGTCCCCCGCCGAGACGGTGGCGGAGATCCTCCGGCGCACGTCCGAGGCTGTCGTCGACCAGACCCTCGCCGGGCGTCGCTGGTCGCCCGACGACTAAGGACCCGCGCCCTGGGCTGGCCCACGCGTAGGGACCGATATGCGACTTATATAGGTATAACTGCCGCCGCCACCATCGGACGGCCGGGAAGTGGAACGGCGTCGCTGTGACGACGACGATGCTGTATCGACAGCATCGCCACAGCCACGACGCTGGCGGGCGAAGGGAGCGGGCTGTGGAGCGGCTGGCAGAACTGGAGGAGGACTGACGATGGTGAAGCTGTCAGAGCTACGGACCGCGGACGAGACGCACGAACAGGACATGCACGACCTGGAATACAGGCGCGAGCACCAGCGCACACAGCTAGCTAACGATGTCGCTATTAAGGTCATCGCCTACAGGGCCCAGCGCAGCCTGTCGCAGGCGCAGCTGGCCCGGCAGATCGGCATGAGGCAGCCCCACGTCGCGCGGCTGGAAGCCGGCGACCACGAGCCGTCATTGGCTACGCTCGCCCGCCTCGCCGACGCACTGAACCTGGATTTCAGCATCGGTGTTAAACGCAATCGCCTCAGGCTCCGCTACCCGGCCTGCAGCGTCGGCGAGTCAGACCAAGACCATGGCCGCAAGCGGGCGTGACAACATGTGTCCACTGCGCACATGATGACGTTGTAGCTCCAGTGCGCGGGCGCCCCAATGGGCGGCAACGCATGAGTGCGTTTCAGGGCAGGCAAGACGTTGAGCCGGTGACCGGGATCGAACCGCTGACCTGCCGTTTACAAGACGGCCGCTCTGCCAACTGAGCTACACCGGCGGGACTCGCTGAATCGTAGCCGAACCTGACCCTGAGCTGCGCACTGCCCGCTGACCTGCGGTCATGGCTGCATTCTGACCTGCCGGCAGTGCTGCACGGCGGTGGCGGCATGTGCGTCGGGCGGCCACTTCGGCGTGCCGTTTGCGACACGGCTGCGCGGGCAACTGAGCTATAGGGTCAGGGCTCCGGCCTGACGAACGTAGCCCGTTCGCGTCCCGTCACGACAGGACCATGATCTCGCTGCACGCGAGAGCGCCTCGTCGTCCCGGCACTCGGACCCGCCTGAGCCTGCGGAGATCGGCTTGCCGTCAGTCTGCTAGCGCCGGAGCCGGGTCGGGGCTCTCCTGACGCCTGCGGAATAGCCAGCCAGGCGCCCACGGCGTGCCTAGCGCCGGCAGGATGAAGTAATCGGCGCCGAGATAGCCGGCGACCCGCCACGCCACGATAAGCAGCACGCCGAGCAGGATGAAGACGCCGTTGGGACCGGCCGATCCGCTCGTGATGTAGATGATGTTCAGTGCTACCGCTCCGAATGCGGCTATTCCGGTAAAGCAGCCGAGCAACAATCCGGCGCCCACTGCAAGCTCGCTGAAAGTGACAATCCGGCTGAACAGCAGGGCATGCTTGTCAATGTCGTTGAGTATGTGCAGGAACCAGGGGTAGCTCACCTCCGGATGGCCATAGGCCTGCGCCCGGTGCGCCCAGGACGCATTGGCGGCGGCGATGAAACCCTGCAGGCCATTGGAGTGGCTGATCCAGTTGCCGTACCCGGCACCGGTCAGCTTCAGCCAGCCAGCATCCAGCCACTGCCATCCCAGCCATAGTCTGACTATGAGCCAGATCACGCTTGCACGGGGCGACCGGAACAGAAACATTGCAGGCGGCAATTCATGCGTCGCGCGTGGTGCCCTTGTGGCGGCTACGGCCACTGATTCCTCCCCATAACGGCGGCTGGCGTTGACCAGTGCGGGAACGCCGCAATCACCCGGTGCGGGCCGCGAGCCAGGCGGACCGGCAGCCGACCGCAGCTGTCTTTACCCAGCCGATTTTCGGCATACCGCTCTCCCGTCCCCGCAGAGGTCCCGGAACGATTGTGCGGAATGCCGAGGCGTCAGCGCATCGGGCATCTGCCCGGGGTACCCGCAGTACCTGACGCGGCGGCCAATTGAGCCACTCCGGTGGGAAGCACCCGACAACTCGCGGGCAAACCTCGAATTCCGCTGAGATTACAGCCCGTGATGTGGTGAACTGGCGCAGTTAAGACCGTGTCGTGCCTTAGTGCGCGGTCTTAGGGGGTGGGCCGGTTGACTAGCAACAGCCGTCCATTGCCGCCACCGCCGTCGTGGCCGCATGTGATCGCGACGACGATGCGGTTGTGGGTCCAGCGGCATGCGCTGCCTGCGCGCCAGAAGGTGCCTGTCGGCGGCCGCTCCTACGGCGCCACCGCCGCGATCGTCGCAGTCGTCGTCGTGGCCGCGTCTGGAGCGGCGTTCGCCACTGCCAAGGTCGTTGCGCGACCGGCTACCGGGGTGAGCGGTGCCGCTGACCGGGCCACCCGAACTCCCGACCTGAGGCAGAGCGCACGGGCCCTGGCGGCGGCCGCCGCCAGCCGCGAGCAGGCGGCGGCATGGGTGGCGACGCAGGTCAGTCACGGCGTGATCGTCGGCTGCGACCCGCTGATGTGCGCGGCGCTGCTTGCAGCACGGCTTCCCGCCAGCTGACCTCACCGCCCTCGGGCCCACGACCAGCGACCTGCTGGGCACGGGCATCGTTATCTCGACCGCTGCGGTCCGCAGTCAGCTAGGCCCCGGCCTGGCCAAGTTGTACGCGCCGGAGATCATCGCCAGCTTCGGGGCTGGCCCGAGCCTGGTCCAGGTCCGGGTCGCTACTCCGGGCGGCGGCGCCGCCAACGTGTCGGCCGCGCAGACTGACCTGCAGGCGCGTCTTTCGGCCGGCCGCCAGCTAGCGGGCAACAGCAACGTCCGCGCGACGACGGCGGCCAGGGCGGAGCTTGAGTCCGGCCGGGTGGACACTCGTCTGCTCATCACCCTGGCCGCGCTGGCGGCCAGATTCCGCGTCCAGATACAAGACTTCGGTGACGGCGGGCCCGGCGCCGGAGACAGTGCCCCGCTACGTCAGCTGACCGTCATCTCGCCATCGACAAACTACCTGCATCAGCTGCTGGCGTTTCTGGACGCGCAACGGCCGCCGCTGCTCCCGACCGTCTCGGCGCACCACCAGGGCCGGGCGACCATCGTCCAGATCCAGTTCTCCGCGCCTAGCCCCACCGGACTGCTACTCGCCAGCGTGACGCAATGACTTGCGTCACGCCCGGGCAGCACTCGACCGCATCCGGCTCCTGAGAGGGAACCTCATGAAATCAGCAACACTGGCAGGGCGAGTCGCCAGCGTGGCGACCGCCGCTGCGCTCACGATGCTCGGGCTGGCCGTGACCCAGGTCGCGGCGGCAGCGCCGATCGCCTCAGCGTCCAGCCAGGTCGGCTGGATCCGGCTCGCGCATTTCTCGCCGAATACTCCGGCCGTTGACGTCTATCTGTACTCGTTCGGTAACCCGAAGGCCGAGATTGTGCTGCATCACGTCAGTTACGGTGTGGCGTCACCGTTCGAGCAGGTCGCCGCCGGCGACTACACCGTCGCCATGCGTGGTGCCGGCGCGCCCCCCGCCTCCAAGCCCGTGTTGTCGACCGCCGTCGACATCACCGCTGGGCACGCCTACACCGTGGCCGGGATGGGCCCGTATCCTCAGGTTCGGCTCCAGGTGATCGGGGACAGGCTGCGGACCCCACGAGGCAAGGCGCTCGTGCGCATCATCCAGGCGTCGCTGGAGCAAGACACGGTAACGGTCACGGCCGGGACGACCAAGCTCGCGTCCAACCTGAAGTTCGCGAGCGTGACCGGATTCGTCGCCGTCAACCCGGGCACCTGGGCGGTCCACGCGGCCGGGAGCAGCGAGTCAACGACCGCGTCGATCGCTCTGGCGGCGGGCAGCATCCACACGATTGTGGTGCTCGACGAGCCGGGCAAGCTCGCACTCGACGACCTGCTCGACGCGGCCGGCAGCAAGGTCATCCCGGCCGGGGCTCCGCCAACCGGCTTCGGCGGTACCGCTGCTCGGCCTGGCGCCGCGCTACTGCCCTGGGCTGCCGCTGCCGCTGCCGGCCTCGCTATCGCCTTGACCGGCACCGCCGTCCTCAGCCGCCGACGTCGGCCCGCGTTGCATGCCCGCTGACCTCACCGGTCCGCAAGGCCAGCCAGGCCGCAGGGCACCGAGGAGCGACCCCTGGCCTCACGACGCCTACGGCCCGGGTGCCTGGCCCTACGACGCCTACGGCCAGGGCGGCCGGGAACCTGACGGCTACGGCCAGGCCATCGGGGAACGAGACGCCTACGGCCAGGGCAGCAGCGAACGTGACGCCTATGGCCAGGCCATCGGGGAACGCAACGCCTATGGCCAGCCCATCGGCGAGCGAGACGCCTACGGCCAAACCGCCGCGGAACGTGACGGCGACGGCCAGGGCGGCGGGCAGCCCGGCGCCCGGCACGTGTCGAACGTTCGCGTGATCCGGCGCCCGTGGGCGGCCGTCGCTGCCCTCGCGGGCGTAATCGTGTTGTGTGCTGGAGCCGCGGGGCTGGTGTGGGCGAGCCATACACCGCGGCCGGCCACTCCCCTCGGCCCGGCACCGCTGGTGGCGATCCCGGCGGGCCACTATGCGGCGGCGCCTCCGGCCGAGGCGACTACGGTGCCGCGGCCGACGGCACTGGTGATTCCCGCGATCGGCGTCCGGACCAGGCTCATCCGGCTCGGCGTCACCGCAACGGGCGCGCTGCAGGTACCCGCGAGCACCGCCGTGGCCGGCTGGTACACCGGAAGTCCCCGGCCCGGTGCCACCGGGTCCTCTGTCATCGCCGGCCACATCGACTCCGTTAGCGGGCCTGGCGTGTTCTTCCGGCTGCGCGAACTGCACCCCGGCGATCTTGTGTACGTTCAGCGCGGCCACGCCAGCATGGCGGTGTTCACGGTCACCGCCGTGCAGCTGGTCCCGAAGTCGGAGTTCCCGACCGACGAGGTGTACGCGCCAGTGCCCAACGCCCAGCTCAGGCTTATGACTTGCGGCGGTAGCTTCGACTCGGCCACTGGCCATTACCTGAGCAACGTCATCGTTTTCGCCGTGCTGCGATAGCAAGAAGCGCCATCGCGTTGGGTGCCGAGCAGGCGCCTCACGCGGCTGCAGACCGGGCTGCCCGCGCGACGTCAGGCAGCCCGGCGAGAATCTCCAGCGTCTCGGCATCGCTGCGATCCTGGATCTTCGCGCTGACTCGCTTGCCGGCGACGTCAAGATGGACGGTGGCAAGCCCGAGCCGACGCTGGAGCGGGCCCTGCACCCAGCGGATGCTCTGCACCTTGTCCAGTGGCACCCAGGTCGTCCGCCTGCATACGCGCCCGCGCGAAGCCACGACGTACCGGTCGTCGCGATTCCAGCCCAGGAAGTGATAGGTCAGCGGCGCCTTCCAGCGAGCAGCGAACGGTGGCGCGAGCACCGGCAGGAGCGGACTGCTGCCAACGAGCTCGCCGAGCAGCTGACCAGCCTCGGCCCGTGATCCGACCGGGATGACCGCGCGGAGCCGCTGGCCCTCGCCCTGGTCCTCGCGGCGCTGGCGGGCGCCGGCGACATCAACCTCGAGACGGCACCAGCCGAGGGCGCGCCAGATCAGCGGCTCGGCCAGCCGAACCGCCTGGATGCGGCCCGGCCGGATCGTCTCGGCGGTCGTCTGGATCAGGCCAGAGCGCAGCCGGAGGCCATCGGTGGCAGCGGCGACCGTCGTGCCGTACTGGCTGTTCAGCTGCCGCCAGAGGTTCACCATCGCGCCCAGCACAAACGGCAGGAACGGCGCGATCGTGCTGGTCCGCCCGCTGACCGCTATTGCCAGGCCGGCTGCGGCGGCGACGGCGATAGCGACCGCGCCGGTCCGGCTGAGCAGGATCGCGACGGGCAGCCGGGCCGCATTCACCCGGAACAGCAGCCGCTCAGGCACCACCGCCGCCGGGTCCGCGCGCCCGGCTTCGAGCGAGGGGCCGCGCCCGGCTTCGAGCGAGGGACCGCGCCCGGCTTTGAGCGCAGGGCCGGGGCCCACGGCCGCCGATAGCGCCAGCAGATCCCGGCGCAACTGCTCGGCATCGCTCCGCCGCAGGCAAGCGAGCCTTCCCGCCTGGGCCGCATCCCCGCCGGCCATCCGCAGGCGGAGCTCGGCCAGCCCGAGCACCCTGGCCAGGCCCGTCTGCACGACGTCGACGGCCTGGATCTGCGACAGCGGGAAGCGCCGTGAGTCGCGGCGGATCAGGCCGGTATCCACGCGCAGCACGCCGTCGGCGATCTGCCAGCGAGTGACCAGCCAGCTGACGAAGCCGCCCGCCAGCGCGATCGCGATGATCGCCAGGTCCGTCACCAGGTCGCCGCCGACGCGGTGGTGGTTGAGCGACGAGGAGGCCGGCCAGCAGCAGCACGAGGCTCATCAGCTGACGCCCGGCGCGCACCAGCGGCGACAGCGGGTGGAGCCGGTGCCAGGGCTGGTCGCTGGCGGCGGCCGCCGCGTGCAGCGGCAGCTCATCCGGCAGCGGCGTGGTCACAGTCCAGCTGCCTGAGCTTCGCCGAGCGCCGTCAGCTGATCGCGGAGCGCTGCGGCCACGCCCCGCTCCAGGCCGGGAATGCGGGCGTCACTGGCGGCCGCCGCCGTATGCATGCGCAGCGTCGCCAGGCCCTGGCTTCGCTCCAGCGGACCAGCGGTCACGTCAATGAACTGCATCCGCCCGTAAGGGATGACCGACTGATGGCGGATCAGCACGCCGCGACGGACCATCAGGTCATCCTGGCGCTCGGCGTATCCCCACGCAGCCACCCGGCGGGCCAGGAAGCGCTCGCCGAGCGCCCCCGCCACCACCACCGCGACCGCGATGCCGGCAGCGAGCCCGGCGGAGACGACCGCGCCGGCCAGGCCGCCCGCGATTGCCAGCGGCACCGCGACGACGGCCACCTCGATGCGCCGGACCCGCAGCAGCAGCGGCGACGGAAGGCGCCAGGCGATCGTCGCGTCATCCGGGCCCGCATCCGCCGGTTCCGTCGAGAGGGGAACGGGGTGATCGCCTGGATCGCTCATCGCACCTTCCACGTCGTATGCCCGAGGCCGCAAGACGACAGGCTACTGGCAGTTCGAGCCGTGGCCGCGCGCCTGCCATCATGGCCGGATGCCACTATTCGCCTTCGAGGGCAAGCAGCCCACCATCAGCCCGACAGCCTGGATTGCGCCGACTGCCACTCTGGTCGGCGATGTGCGCGTCGAAGCCGAGGCCTCTGTCTGGTACGGCGCGGTCCTGCGCGCGGACTTCGGGCCGATCGTCATCCGACGGGGCGCCAATGTCCAGGACGGCTCGGTGCTACACGGCGGCATGGACCCGATCACCGAGGTTGGCGCCGGTGCCACGATCGGCCACTTGTGTGTGGTGCATGGCGCGGTCGTCGGCACCGAGGCGCTCATCGGCAACGGCGCGACAGTGCTCGACGGCGCGGTGATCGGCAGCCGGGCGCTGGTCGCTGCTGGGAGCACGGTGCCGCCGGGCATGCGCATCCCGGACGGCATGCTCGCCGTGGGCACTCCGGCGCGGGTCGCGCGCGAAGTCAGCGGCTCGGCCAGAGAGTGGGTCGACACGAATCCGCAGATCTACCGCGAGCTCGCGCGCCGCCACGCAGCGAGCGTGCGGCTCGTCTAGCCGCGGCGCTGGCCGCGTTGGCGCTGGCTGCGGTGGCGCTAGCCGCCCCGGTATGCCCTCGCCACCTCGCGCAGGTGGTCATGCATCCCGCCCATGAGCTGGCCGGCCGCTGCCCGGCCCGGCAGCCAGTCCTTGCGCAGCTTGGCGACCGAGGTGTAGTTCGTGTCGACCACGTTGGCCAGCGGCGCTTCGACTGCCTGGCTGAGGTACTGGTAAGCATCCAGCATCGACAGCCCGCAGTGCGCCGCTACCCACTGGACGAGGTCCAGCTGCGCGATCCGGAACGCGTCCTCCAGCGGCCGGACCGAGCCGGTCGACATGATGTGGGTGTCGGACTCCAGCCGCGGCCAGGGCGTCGGCACGCTCTTCAGCAGGTCCACCACTAGCACCGTGTCCATCGCGCACTCGACAGCGACGCCGCATGTCTCGCCCTCGCCCTGGCGGGCGTGGCCGTCGCCGATCGACAGCAGCGCGCCTGGCACGTTCACACCCAGATAGCAGGTCACGCCAGCCCGCATCTCCGGGGTGTCCATGTTGCCACCGAAGGCGTCCGGGACCAGCGCCGACCGAACCTCGAGGTTCGCCGGGGCTACGCCGACCGTGCCGTGCATCGGGTTGAGCGGCAGGTCCGCGGTGAGGTCGCTGTCTCGGGCGGAGAACCGGCATAGTCCGGCCGCGCGGTCAAGCTCCCAGATCCAGACCACCTCGGGCAGCGCGTCCTGCAGGGTCGCGGTCAGGTGCGTCGACGTCAGCGCGCCGAAGAGCGGCACTGTTGTCGACGCTGCCCAGTCCCTGGCCGGCATCATCGAGATGAAGTGCACCGCGAGGGTGTCGCCGGGCTCGGCGCCCTCGACGTAGAAAGGACCGGTCTGCGGATTCAGGTAGGGGAATTCGCACACGCGTGAGACCAGATCACCTGGACCCCGGACGCGACCGGCAAAGCAGTCCTCGGTCCACAGCTCGAGGATGGTACCGGGGCTGATCCGCGCCACCGGCTCGGCGCCGCCAAATGTCCACGCATACTGCTCGGTAGTCGGCCGAAAAGAAAGTACTTGCGGATCAGTCAAGGCAGCCTCCTGTTGCTGGCCAGCGGCCGCGACCACGTGGCGGCCCCGTTCCCTGCATATTCATTGATTTTCCAGAGCGTAGCCACATGCCAGCGCGGCCGGGCAAAGTCAACGCGCGCTCGTGAAGTTCATCAGTGCGCTACCTATAACGAGTAATTGGCAGCTATGATCGCGCAAGCGGCCAATAGCTGACCTTTCCCCACAGCGCACGCGCCACCTCCTAGAGCGGGCGATAGCGCCAGCGGGACCGGGAGGAGAACCTGATGACGGATCAATCCGCGACCGCACTCTCGGGTGCCACGACGAGCCCTGCCGCCCGGCTGGAACCCGACGCAATTGGTGTGGCACAGGACACCGTTATTGGCATGGCCTCATCGGCGCCGGCCGCGACGATCGGGCTGTCGCTCTTCGCCCTTGCCGCGGCGACCGGGTACGCCAGCGGGCCCATCCTGCTGCTGACGGCGATCCCGATGCTGATCATCGCCAACGCCTACCGGCGCTGCAACATGTGGAACGCGAACTGCGGCGCGTCGTTCGAGTGGGTCGGCCGCGCGATCAACCCGTACCTTGGCTTCCTGACCGGGTGGTTCATGGTCGTCGCCTACATCATCGGCACGGTGGCGGAGATCTTGCTGCTCGGGCCGTCGGTACTGGCGGTCTTCGGGTCCACGTCCACCAACACCTGGGGCTGGATCGCGATCGGTTCTGCTGTCGGGCTGGTCATGCTGATCATCTCGGTGATCGGCATCCGCATTACGGCCCGCGCCCAGGTCAGCATGGCGCTGGTGGAGTACCTGATCCTCATCGGGCTGGCGATCGCCGGCCTGTTCTTCGTGCTCGGCCACCACCACGGCTCCTACCCGATCACCAAGGCCTGGTTCAGCCTCCACGGCATCGGCGGGAAGGGCAGTCTGGCCGCCGGCTTCCTGGTCGCGGTGTTCGTCTACGGCGGCTGGGATGGCACGCTGTACGTGAATGAGGAAGTCAAGCACCGTCGGGTGAACCCTGGCCGGGCGGCCATCATCGCTGTCGCGCTGCTGGCGATCATCTACACGCTGGCGCAGGTCGGCTTCCAGGGCGTCGTCTCGCCGGCCAAGCTGCAGGCTAACTCGGCAAACGCGCTGGTGTACGTGGCGCAGGCACTCGGCGGCGGTTTCTGGGCCAAGATGATGGCCTTGTCGATCGCCCTGTCCGTCATCGCGACCACTGGCACCGGGATCGTGCTGAGCTCCCGCATCGCCTATGGCATGGCCAGCTACCGCGCGCTGCCCGGCGTCCTCGGCAATGTGTCACGCCGGTTCAAGACGCCGGCTGTCGCTAGCGTCGTGGTTGGCGTTCTGCTTATTGGCATCTTCTGGATCTACATGCTGGCGACCTCGGTCCAGAATGCGTTCTACGACGTCATCGACGTGACCGGGCTACTGTTTGCGATCTTCTACGTGCTCACCGCGCTCGCTACGATCGTGTACTACCGGCGCCGGGTCATCAGTGGCGTGTGGGACTTCTTCATCCTCGGCGTCCTCCCGCTCGGCGCGGCCGGCTTCCTCGGCTGGGTGTTCGTGAAGTCCCTGCAGTCAGCATCGACCTCGTCGCGGTGGTCGCTGATCGGCATCGTCGCGCTAGGCATAGTCCTCATGTTCATCGCGCGGGTCTTCCTGCACTCGCCGTTCTTCCAGATTCGGCGCGAGAGCGACACCGAAGGGGCAGCAGCCCGCAGCAAGCACGGCCGCTAGCAGTTCAAGGCCGGCCGGACCCGCCTGCGGGTCCGGCCGGCGCCCTGCATACGCAGACTTGGTCACCGCACGGCGCAGGCGGGCCTTGCTTCCCAGGACGTCCACAGCGGCCGGTATCCCTGGCGGGACCAGAACGGCGCGGATAGCGGATTGGTCTGCTCGTAGTGCAGCAACGTGACGGGGACCCGGGCCGCGCTCGCGGCCTCGTGGAAGCGCCCGACCAGGGCGGCGGCCGCACCCGAGCCCCGGTCAGCGGGCGACATGAAGGTCAGCATGTTGTAGGCGACGGGTGCCGGGCCCGCCAGCGGCGCGATCCACTCCGCCGCCTGCGGTCGCTCAGCGATCAGCACCCCGACAGCGTCATCGTCCCGCTCAGCTAGCCAGGTCCACGGCTCGGCCTCGGCCAGCATCGGAGCTACCTCGTCTCGCAGCGCCGTCGCCGTGCTCGCACGCTCGATGACACCGCCGAAGCGTGCGTCGTACCTGATGACCTCCAGGCCGAGGCGGATTACCGTGTCAAGGTCGGCGTGGCCGGCCCGCCTGACGCTGACGCCTAGCGGCGGCGTCTCGCGCTCTCGGCCCGGTCGATGGCTGGCGGCATAGCCGTTCCCGCGGCGGGCTGCCGGCCGCGCGGCGACGACGCCGCGCGGCGCGAACCCGCGGTCCAGCAGGGTACGCACGCCGTCGACGTCGCGGCTGGGCCAGGTGACGATGGCGGCGCTGTCAGGCTCGTCGGCGCCGGGGACGCCCGCCAGGTGCACGCGCCACAAGCCGAGCAGTGCGTCGAGGGCGGCTGCAACGTCCTCGCCGCCTGCTAGCACCTCGAGCCGGAACCTGTGGGCCGCTCCCCAGGTCAGCTCGAGTGACTCGGCCTCGCCGTGCCAGTGCTCGCACGCGCCGACGGCCTGCGGCTGACCAGCCGCGCCGGCCAGCGTGAAAACTGCACCGCAGCCGGCGCCGGGTCGCAGGGCCGCCGGCTGCGGCAGCAGCGGGTCGGCTGCCCGCCACCGCGCGCTGATCTCGCCGAGCAGCGCAGCGCCTGGACCCGGACGCAGGGCTGCCATCTCGACGGTTACTGGGTGCCCGCGCCGATGATGACCGCGAGGCTCTCGCGCGCGGCCTTGGTCAGCGGATCGGCTGGGGCCAGCATGCGCTCGCCGCGCGCCACGGTGTCGGTGAGCAGGGCACCGGCGTCGGTCAGCCGCCCGACGGCGTAGTAGACGCGACCGAGGTTGAGCGCAGCCGACAGAGTGTCGGGATGGTCGCTTCCGAGCACCCTGGCTAGTGACCCGTGCACCTGCTCGAACATCTGCACGGCCATCGCCATCCGGCCTGCCTGGTGGTAGGCCGACGCGAGCGCGCCGCGGGCGCGCAGGGTATCGGGATGCTCGGCGCCCAGGCTGCCCTGGAGGTCCGCCACGGCCTTCTTGTACTGCGAGAAGGCCTCCTTGGTCCGCCCGTCGGCGAGATAAGCCTCGGCCAGCAGCTGGCGCGTCTGCATGGTGTCGGAGTGCTGACTGCCCAGGGTGCGCTCGCGCTCTCCCAGGATCAGCCGGTAGAGCCTGATCGCCTCGCTGAGCTCGCCCGCTGCCCGGTAGCCGGCCGCGACCTCGTCCCGGATGATCGCGCACTCCGGATGAGTCGGTCCGTAGGCGCGCTCGGCGTCATTCAGCGCCGCTGTTAGCACGGCGATCGCGTCACCGTAGCGGCCAGCGGTCACCAGGACCCGGCCCAGCCGCACCCTGGCGGCCAGCGTACGCGGGTGATCGGGTCCGAAGGCACGGCCCCAGTCGGCCATGATCCGCTGAAACCAGGCCACGGCCTCGGAGACCCGGCCCGCGGCCACGTAGGCACCCGCGAGACGCTCGACAGCGATCATCGAGTCCGGGTGCCCCGCGCCATATACCTGGTCGCCGGTCGAGGTGAGCTGCGTCCAGTAGTCGACGGCGGCACCGGTCAGGGACGCGTCGTCGAGGCTCTGCCCCGCTCGTAGCAGCAGCGGATGCAAGCCGTTGGCCCACAGCAGGCCGCCGGTCGCGCGGCGCAGGCAGGACGCGCTCGCGCGCAGGCTCTGGCCCAGCCAGGTGCCGCGCTCACCCTCGGGCCACGACTCCAGCAAAGCAGCCGCCGCGGCCAGCGCCGACTGCTCGACCATGGTGGTTGACATGGCGGCGCGCACGGCGCGCTGAAGGATCGGGCTCATCCGGACGATCGGCGGCTCAGTAGACCTGTCAATGCTGATCAGGCCCGCCTGCTCGAGCACGACCAGCGCCATCCTGGCGCGCTCGGCGGCCTGCGCGGCCGGGAGCGAGCTGCCGGCGATGTACGCGCTCGCGGCCGGGGCTGAAAACACCGAGGCCGGCACGCCGTGACCATCGAGCATCGCGGCGACGGCCAGGCACGACTGGGCGAAGCCACCGGGCAGCAGCTGGTCGGCGTGATCGACGGACAGCGTCCACGTCACGCCGGCTGCGGGCAGCGACGACCCTGGCGGCGGATTGAAAACGGCTAGCCGCTGGTGGAACTGCTCACGGTACTCGACGCAGGTCATCCACGAGCTGCCGATCGTCGCCGTCGCCTGCGCCAGCGCCAGCGGCTGGCAGTCCACGTCCTCGATGAGATCGATCGCGCCGCGGCGCTGGTCGGGGTCCGACGACAGCCGGCCGACGAGGTAGCTCATTGCCTCGCGCCGGCTGAACGGACCGATCTCGACGACGAGCACGTCGTGCAGGCCCGTCATCGCCTGGGTGTTCGCGGTGGTGATCACGATCTGTCCGGACGGACCGCCAGGCCAGAGGCCCTGCAGGATCTCGACGTCCGGCAGGTCGTCGAGGACGACCAGCCAGTTCCTGTCGGTCTGGCCCAGCCAGCCCAGGAAACTCGCGGCGACGGACTCAGCCGTGCCGGGCAACGGAGTCCCCGTGATGATCCTCGCGGCCTCGACGTAGCCAGCCATGATGGAGGCCGTGCTGCTCGCGTCGATCCAGACCAGCAGGTCGATAGACCTGGCACGCCACTGAGATTCTGCGTAGTACACAGCCAGCTGAGTTTTGCCAGTGCATCGCAGCCAGTCATGTGACGAGCCGACCCCGGCGCGGCGGGACCGGGGCGCGAGCGCGATCATCGGGCTGCGGTCTAGCGCCATCGCCAGGTCCGGTCCGCTCTCCGGCCTGGTGCTGAATCGGTCTGCTAGCGGCGGCGGCAGCCCGGATCGGACTGGCCAGTCCGCGGACGCTACGAGGGGGCCGATCTCCGGGGGTGGTGCGGGGCTATCCAGACCCGCTGTCACATTCATTTGCACCACGAACCGCCTCGGTAACCGTTACCGGCTAGAACTGCAAACATTACGGCCAACGGCGACGTATCGGCTAATGATTGGCTGTTTAATGGCCTGCCGCTGCAGAGTCCGGCCTGGCCCGGCGGGCGCGGCGCGGCGCGCTCAGCCGCCAAACGGCACATCGTGACCACTGACCTGGCCGACAACGCCACTCGGGGTGACGCTCACGCTGTCGATGGTGAGCCCGAGCGGCAGCTTCGGGATCTGGACAATGCGGTTCTGGATCGACCCGAGCAGCGACCTCGGCAACCCGCTGCTGCTGACCAGAACGATGTTGAGCCGGTTACCGCTCAGCTGGGTCACCCGCCAGGTAGCCGTGCCAGAGGTCACCAGCAGATTCAGGCTAGCCCGGACCTCGTTCGGCCCCGCGGCGGTCAGGTTGAGCCCCGCGCCGTTGAGCAGCGATCCGAGCGGGCCGAACTGCTGTGCCAGCGTGTTCCCCAGCGACGCGAAGCTGATCAGCGCGGTGCCGCTAATGCCGGTGATCGTGCCGCTCGCGGAGGAGTACGAATTCAGGCGGATTCCCGTCGCCGTCGCGTCGACCTTGGTGATCGTGACCGGGCCCTCGGTCAGGTTCGTGGCGACGATTGTGACCTGCCGGAAGTCCTTGCCGGCCACCTGCGTCAGGAACGGGAAGCCGCCGATGGTCACATCCGGCTTCTGCGAGAGCCCCTGCTGCTGGATCTTAGTAGCCAGGATGTTCTGAGCCACGGCCCTGGCGGCGAAGTCCAGCGCTACTAGCAGCGCGACGATAATGGCCGCGACGATCAGGTACCTGCGGACGCGCCGACCGCCGCGCGCGGGGCGGCGCATGCTACGGGTCGCCGTTCCGGTCATTGCGGGTGCCTCATCAGCCCGATGCTACGGCATCTGGAGGTATGTCCCGCTGGCCGCCGAATCGCGGTTTCTGGCGGCGTCGGGCGCATTGGCCTGGCGGTCACAGTCACGGCAGGTCTCCTGCGTTGATGGCCGCAAAGATCATGAGCGCCTTGAATTCAGCGGAGCCGCCAAACCCGGGCGTTTCCTCGCTCACCGCTTCTCCTGCCCGGCCTGACGCGCACGCCAGCTTTTGGCGATAAAAGGTCTCTTCACGCGCTGGGCGATCCAAGTATCCAGTTTGCCGGATGACAACCGTCAACTTGCCGCTTTGCCGAAGCGTGCCGAATAGTCTGCTGGCCCATCCTTTCTGCCGGGCGCTCGCTCTACAGTTGGCGCATGACAACTCGAGCCAATGGGCAACGGGGCGATGACCACTGAGCCGATGAGTACCGAGCCCGTGAGCGCTGAGCCGATGAGCCGAGCCGGTCGCGCAGCGTGTCTCGGGTCAGCAGTTGCACATCAAGGGCGCCGGCGTCGACCAGTTGCTGCAGGCGGGCTCGGCCTACCGGATCGGCCGTGACCCGCAGGCGGACATCGTCGTGTCTGACGCGCGGGTTTCCTGGCAGCACGCCATTGTCGAGCGGCAGGGTAGCGGCTGGCAGCTGCATGACGCCGGGAGTACGAATGGCACGTTCGTGGATCGGCAGCGGGTCCGTCAGGTTGCCATTACGGGTACGTGCACGGTTCGCCTTGGTCATCCCGATGACGGTCCATTGCTCAGGTGCACGCTCATCGGAGCTCCGGCACGCGCGGACGCTTCGCCGGTTCAGGTGCAAGCCGCCACGGCCGTCTGGAAGCCAGACAGCGCAGCCGTAGCCAGTCCGCTCGCTCGTCCCCCTGCCCCAGCCGGCGCTGCCGGTCCCGCCGGTCCCGCCGTACAGGCGGCTCCGAGAGCGGCGTCCCCGCCGCCGGGCGCGGTAACCCCGGCGCGGGCTAGCATCGACCGCAGCCCAAGCGCCGTGCTCAGCCTGCCAGTTCGGCAGCTGCGCATCGGCAGGGCAGCTGACAACGACGTGGTCGTCTCCGACCTCAGCGTCTCGCGTTATCACGCCGAGCTTCGCCGGACCAGTCGCGGCGGCTACGAGATCGTCGACCTCGATAGCCACAATGGCACCTACCTGAACGGGCAGCGCGTCACCGCTGCGCCCGTCACCGAGACGGACCTGATCGGCGTCGGGCCGGCCACGTTCCAGCGTGTGGGCGAGCAGCTCCAGGAGTTCCTCGACACTGGCGACATCTCGCTCACCGCCCGCGAGCTGACGGTCCGGCTGCCGAGCGGCAAGGTATTGCTCGACCGGATGAGTTTCCCGCTCGGCCAGCGATGCCTGCTCGGCGTCATCGGACCTAGCGGCGCGGGCAAGTCCACGCTGCTCGGCGCGCTCACCGGGACCGCGCCAGCGACCGCAGGCCAGGTCCTGTATGACGGCCGGGACCTGTACAAGAGCTACGCCGAGCTGCGCCACCGCATCGGCCTCGTCCCGCAGGAAAACATCCTGCACACGCAGCTGACCGTCCGGCGTGCGCTGGAGTTCGCCGCGCAGCTGCGTTTCCCCCGCGACACCAGCAAGCAGGAGCGCAAGCGCCGGATCGACGAAGTCCTGGGCGAGCTGTCGCTGACGGCGCACGCGGACACGCGGACGTCCGCGTTGTCCGGCGGCCAGCAGAAGCGCGTCAACGTTGCGCTCGAGCTCCTGACCAAGCCCTCGCTGTTGTTTCTCGACGAGCCAACCTCCGGTCTTGACCCTGGTCTCGACAAATCCGTGATGGAGCAGATGGCCAGGCTCGCCCACGACGGCCGCACGGTGATCGTGGTGACTCACAGCGTCGCCAATCTCAACCTCTGTGATCGGCTGCTGGTGCTGGTGCCCGGCGGCAAGGTTGCGTTCTTCGGGCCACCCGCCGACGGGCTCCGGCACTTCGGCAAGTCGGACTGGGCCGAGGTATTCCAGGCCTTCGAGACGCAGCCAGAGCGGGACTGGGCGGCGGAGTTCCGGGCCTCGCCGTACCACAGCCGGTACATCGCGTCGGAGATGAACAGCGCAGCCGTACCCGGCGCGACCTCTGCGCCGGCACCGCCACCGCCGGCGTCCCGCAACAAGGTCGCGCACATGCGCACGCTATGCCGCCGGTACCTGTCCGTGATCGCGTCAGACCGGCTGTACCTCGGCGTGCTGGCCGGCCTGCCGATTGCACTAGGCCTGCTCGTCCGGGTCATCCCGTCCCCCATGGGCCTGGTCGGTCCCGACAACGTGGACGCGACCTCCCTGCTGCTGGTGCTCGCGGTCGGGGCGTGCCTCAGCGGGACTGCGAACGCCATCTGGGAGATCGTCAAGGAACGATCTATCTACAGCAGGGAACGCTCCGCTGGCCTGTCCGCCGGCGCCTACCTGATCTCCAAGCTGGTCGTCCTCGGGCTGATCAGCGGGCTCCAGGCGGTCGTCCTCGTGCTGGTCGGCCTGACTGGCCGGCCGCTGCCTAAGCAGGGCGCCATCTTGACCAACCTGCCGATGGTCGAGCTCGTGCTGGCGATGTTCGCCCTCGGCGTCGCGTCGATGACGCTCGGCCTGTTGCTGTCCTCGCTAGTCGACACGTCGGACAAGGCCATGCCGCTGCTGGTGGTCGTGGTCATGTTCGAGGTCGTGCTGAGCGGCGGCATCTTCCCCCTGCACGGCAAGGTCGGCCTGCAGGAGGCCTCCTGGCTCTCGCCCTCGCGGTGGGGCTACGCCGCGACCGCGTCGACGGTGAACCTGAACGAAGTGATCCCGCCCGCGGCCGCCGCCGGCCGCACGCCATCGGTGACCGCGCTGCCCTCGGGCGTCCCGGTGACCGTCGCGAAGATCACCGGCCGCAGCCTGGCCGCCGCGACGCCGAGCCCGAGCCCCCCTGCCAGCTCAGGGTCGGTGAAGCAGGCACCGGCCGGGCCGGCCGCCGCTGGCACCGATCCGCTCTGGGACCACAACGCAAGGACCTGGCTAACGGACATGGTCGTGCTGCTCTTGCTCGGCCTCGGCTTCGCCGTGCTCACCTGGTGGCGGCTGATCGCGATGGGCCCGGTCAAGCGCCGCTAGCGCGCGGCTCTCACATGCGGCCGGCGTCCACGATGCGCCGCAGGAACCGGCGGGTCCGCTCGTCTTTAGGCTCGGTGAACAGCTCAGACGGCGGAGCTTCCTCGATGATCACGCCTTCCTCGAGGAAGCAGACGCGGCTCGCGATGTCCCGCGCGAAGCCCATCTCGTGCGTCGCGATCAGCATGGTCATGCCGCCGGCCGCGAGTTCCCGGATCACGTCCAGCACCTCGGCGACGAGCTCGGGGTCCAGTGCGCTGGTCACCTCGTCCAGGAGCATGACCTGCGGCTGCATCGCCAGCGCCCGGACGATGGCCACGCGCTGCTGCTGGCCGCCAGACAACCGGTCCGGGTACTCGGCCTCCTTGTCCGCCAGCCCGAATCTAGCCAGCAGCTCTCTGCCCAGATCCTCCGCCTGCGCCCTCGGCATGCCGAGAGCTTTCATCGGCGCCAGCGTCACGTTCCGCAGCACCGTCATGTGCGGGAACAGGTTGTAGGACTGGAACACGATGCCTACCTGGCGGCGAACCTTGTTCGCGTCGACGCCGGACCCGGTCACCTGGTGGCCGAGCAGGCTGATCCGGCCCGAGTCGATCGGCTCTAGCAAATTGATGCAGCGCAACAGCGTCGACTTGCCCGATCCGGATGCGCCGATAAGGCAGATGACCTCGTGCGCAGCCACGTCGAGGCTGACGCCGCTCAGCACCAGGTTCGGCCCGAAGGACTTATACACGCCCTCGAGCGCGATGGCGGTCATGTCACCGCTCCGGCGAGCCGGCGATTGCGGTCCCGGTCGATCAGCCGGTCGGTGAACCTGGCCAGCGGGATGGTCAGTACCAGGAACAAGATCGCGGCCACGGTCAGGCTCGAGTAGTTGAAGACCGTGCTGCCGTAGATCTGGGCCGCCTGGTTAGCCTCGATCGCGCCGAGCACGCCGACCAGCGCGGTGTCCTTCTGCAAGCTGATGAAGTCGTTGAGCAGCGGCGGGACGATGTTGCGCACGGCCTGCGGCAAAATCACGTAGCGCATAGCGGTCCCCTGCGTGAGGCCAAGCGAGCGTGCCGCCGCGACCTGACTGCGGTGGACCGAGTTCAGCCCGGCTCGGTAGACCTCGGAGACGTAGGCGGAGTAGGACAGGGTGAGGGCCAGTACGCCGTACACCGCGTAGGACTGATTCGATGCGAACGACAGCCGGAGCGCTGGGAGGCCGAAGCCGATCGCATACACCACGAGCAGCAGCGGCACGCCGCGGAAGAAGTCGACGTAGATCATCGCGAGCACCCGCAGCGGGAACAGCACGGCACTGGTGGACTGCCTGATCAGGGCGATGACCAGGGCCAGCATGAGGATCAGGACCTCGGCGGCGAGGAACATCCGGATGTTCAGCCAGATGGCCGCGCCGACCGAGTAATACCCCTTCTTCGGATTGCCGATGAAGGACTGCCACATGTCCTGCGGGTCGAAGAAGGTATGGCGGACCTGCTGGCTGCCCGGGGCCGCGAGGAAGATCGCGACCAGGGCCCCCAGCACGACGAGCGTGCTCAGGGCGGATACGACGCCGGCCCGGCGCCCGCCGCCGGACAGTAGCCGCGGCCCGCGCCCGGTGGCGCCGAAACCGGCCGCCGGCAAGCCAGCGCTGAGCCCGACCGACAGCATCGCTGAGCCGTCCTCCGGCCCGTAGTCGCGATTCTCTGCGCCATTGGCAGGCTGGTGACCGGTCATCGCGAAGCTGCAGGAGTGCGGGTGGCCACTATGGCTTGATGGTGGGAACGGTCAGGTAGAGCTGGAGGTACTCCTTCTGGAGCGAAGCCAGCGTGCCATCGGACTTCAGCGTCGCGATCGCCTTGTTGACGCAGCCGACCAGCGGGTTGCCCTTAGTGAACAGCAGCCCGTAGTGCTCGCCCGTACTCGGGAACTGCGCCACCATCACCGAGTTCGGGATCTCCGACGACGAGATGTACTGGGCGGTGGGCGTATCGGTGACCAAGGCGGCGATCTGGTTGGTCTGCAGCGCCTGCTTCACGTCGTTCAGCGTGGAGAACACCCTGGGCTGGCTCGTCGGCTGGATGCTGCCGGTGATGAAGGCCAGGCTTGTGGTCCCGATCTGGTCGCCGTACACGTAAGTCTTCAGCTGTGCCGGCGAGTGGCTGGTGGCGATCGGCGAGCCCTTGAGCGCGACGAGCGCCTGCTGGACGTCGTAGTAGCTGCTGGAGAACGACACGGCGGTCGCCCGCTGCGCGGTGTAGGAGATCTCGTTGACGTCGAAGTCGAACTTCTTCGGCCCCGGCGCGTAGGAGGCGTCAAAGGGCTCGTAGGCCCAGTGCACCTGGGCCGGCTTGAAGCCGAGCTGCTTGGCGATCGCATAGGCAACGGCGCTCTCGTAACCCTTGCCGTCGGCCGGGTTGTTGCCAGCGAACCACGGCGGGTAGGCGGGCTTGTCGGTGGCGACCGTCAGCACCCCGCGCTGGTAAAGATGCGACTGGATGCCGGCGTACGTGCAGCTCAGGCTGGCACTGGTAGTGCTGGGAGCCGCGCTGCTGCCGCAGGCTGCGAGTCCCGCGGCGGCGGCCGCCGCGACCACGGCAAGGGCGACCCGACGCATCATGACGTACTCCGATCCAGGCGGTATTTCCAGGCGTTGGGTAGCTTATCTGGCCGAGCCAACCAAATCTGCCCGCTCCGGCCGGGATGACCAGCCAGAACGGGCAGATTGACGGAACTGTGACCTGCGGTCTTAGGGCGCCGTGCCAAAGACGTAGATCTGCGTCACGCCGATGCGAACGTCGTTGTGGAACCAGTTGACCGCGTCGCTGAAGATGCGGACACAGCCGTGCGACGCCGGGTACCACGGCACTGGATCGCCGCCGTGAATGGCGTAGGCACGGCCGATGAAAAAGACCGGGTTCTCCATGAAACCGAGCGGGACCTGGATGTCGCCCTGAAGGTACGACAGCGCCTTGTAGTGGCCATCGGGCGTTATGGCCGGCCCGCACGTGGCGGACGGATCACCCGGACACGGGTAGTAGTAGCGGCCGCCCGTGGAGACGTGCAGGATCACGTACGGCGCGTTGTTCCGGTACAGCACGAGCACCTGGATGCTCTGGTTGATCTCGATCCGATTGGGCCCGCCATGGGGATCCGCTGCGTAGGGCTGCCTGGGGTTCACCAGGGCATTGAAGAAGGGCCGCGCCATGACCGAAATGGTCGCGTTATTCAACGGCAGCCCCTGGACTTCCTTGAAAGCCCAGACGGCTTCTTGGAGGTCGGCTCCGTACTGCCCGTCGACGGGACCGGCGTAGTAGCCAAGCTGGTTCAGGCGCTGCTGCACGCCCCTGACCGCCGGTCCGTGGTTGCCCAGGTAGAGATTGTGAGTGGGCGGCACGTACAGGCTCGCCGCAGCAGCCTGCACGGTCGAAGCACCGTGGACGTTCGGAGCACTGTGCGAAGCCGGGGCGACGGGCGCCGCACTAGCCGGACCTGTCTGCAGGCCCGCTGATGCCCCGACCGCCGCCACCGCCCCCGCGCAGAACAGCCATCGCTGAACTGAATGCCTCATAGTCACCTCGTGTTACTGCCCGCGATGCCATAGTCGCAAAAGGCGACCAGAGCACGGCAGGAATGCCAAAGAAGACTTTTACGCATTTCTAGACGTTTAAGGCTAACTTTTGGTTGGCTGGTGAAGATCTCGACTTGGTCCCGATCCGGCACCGTTACTGACCGGGACCGTTGCTGACCGGCACCGTCGCCGGGCGCCGGGGTGTGCGGCCAGGAGGCGCGGGTATCTAGCGCTTGTCGTTCGATACGGCATCCGCGCCAGCGGCTGTGGTCGCAGGATCGGGGGATCGGTGAGTCTGGTCAGGGCGGGCGGAGTGCCAGCGCGCAGGCATGGCCGGTAAGAGTGCAGAGATGCGCAGCGGGGATCTGCTCGACCACCTGGCTGCGCGGCTCGGATACCGGATCCGCCGGGGCAAGGACCGGACGGAGCTGGTTCAGCGCGACGGAAACGTGGCCGAGACCTGGCGCCAGGATTACCCGTACTCCGAACGCCTGGGGCGGGCTAAGTATGACAAGGTCAAGCGCGGCCTGCAGATCGAGCTGCTCAAGCTCCAGCGCCACATCAAGGCCACTGGTGGTCGCCTGGTCATCGTCTTCGAGGGCCGCGACGCGGCCGGCAAGGGCGGCACGATCAGGCGCTTCACCGAGAACCTCAACCCCCGCGGCGCCCGGATCGTGGCCCTCGAGAAGCCGACCGACCGGGAGCAAACGGAGTGGTACCTCCAGCGGTACATCGCGCACCTGCCGGCTGCCGGCGAGATCGTGATGTTCGACCGGTCCTGGTACAACCGGGCCGGGGTCGAGCGCGTGATGGGCTTCTGCCGGCCCGATGAGTGCATGGAGTTCCTGCGGGAGGCGCCCGAGTTCGAGCGAATGCTCGCCAGGGACGGCATTAGCCTGACCAAGTTCTGGTTCTCGGTGTCCAGGGCCGAACAGCTACGGCGATTCGTCCACCGCCAGGATGACCCGGTCAAGCGCTGGAAGCTTAGCCCGATCGACCTGGCGTCGCTGGACAAGTGGGATGAGTACACCGAAGCCAAGGAAACGATGTTCTTCTACACCGACCTGGCCGACGCCCCATGGACCGTCGTGAAGAGCAACGACAAGAGACGTGCCCGGCTGGAGGCGATGCGCTATGTGCTGAGCCGGGTGCCGTACGCGGGCAAGGACGATCGGCTTGTCGGCCGGCCAGATCCGCTGATCGTGGGTCCTGCGCCGCTGCTGGCCGACAGCGGCGAGGCGCGGCCGGCTTAGCCCGGCGGCCAGCCGACCTCGATCGTCACGCTCGGCCGGCGCAGCACGAGACCGCCGGACGCTCCCGGCCGAGACGCCGGTGTGGCCACCGCGGGTGCGGCCGCAGCCGGCCAGACCGTCAGCTGCATGTCCTGTGCGCCCGGCCGCCCTTGCGCCGCCCACCGGCCAGCCTGCTCTGCCAGCCGGGCGGCCACGGCCGGGCCGCCTGGCCCGAACCCCGAGAACACCGCTCCCAGCAGGCCCGGCCGGGCCCGGCCGGCGCTCGCGAGCTCCGCGGGCAACAGCAACGCCACACCGAGCTGGTCAGGATCCGCCGCGTGGCCCACGAGACCGCCTACGGGCAGCAGCGGTGCCAGCCCCAGCCAGCCGCCTGGCGCGCCAAGGATGATGAGCCGGGCCAGGTCAGCGCTAGTGACCGAGAGCCACAGATCCAGGTCAGGGAGGTCGGCCAGGCCGACAAGCCTGGCATTGACCGGCACCTCCGTCGCAGGCCCAGCGAGGGCGCGCTGGAGGCCCGGCCCGTCCACCGGGCTGCCGTCCGACATCTGCAGGAACAGCGCCTGCGGCTCGTCCAGCATCAGCACCCGCTCCGGGCCAGCGAAGGCGCCCATCATCCGCACGAACCCGCACCGCCAGGCCGACGTGCTCCGCCAGGCCTCGCCGGCCCGCTCGAGCGCGACCGAAAGCTGAATAGCTCGCACGGACAGCGGCAGCACCAGGCGTCCGCCGGGTACCAGCTGGTCAAGCCAGGAAGGCGCGATGTCCCAGGCGCCCGCCGTCACGATGATCCGGTCAAACGGCGCCCCCGCCGGGTCGCCGAAGCCGCCGTCAGCGCAGCGCACCGTCACCCCGCCGTACCCGGCCGCGACCAGGCTCGACCGCGCGCGCGCCACGAGGTCCGCGTCAATATCGATGCTGACAACTTCACCCTGCGGGCCGACCACAGCCGCCATCACGGCCGCGTTATAGCCGCTGCCAGTCCCGATCTCGAGCACCCGGTGGCCCGGCATGAGGCCGAGCTGGTCCAGCATGATCGCCATCATCGCCGGCTGCGACGACGAGCTCACCGGCATGCCGTCGGGGCCGCACTTGATGACGAAGGCCTCGTCACGATAGGCGGCGGCCGCGCCGACCTCGGGCACGAAGACATGCCGCGGCACGCGCGCGAATGCGTCCTGCACCGACCGGCTGAGGCCGCTGCCGCGGTGGCGCAACTCGGTCACAAGCCGGGCGCGGGCGGCCGCAGCAGACGCAGTTCCCGGCGGATCGGGCTGGCTCGTCCAGGCGGGCTCGTGAGGGTCCATGGCACGACACCTCCCCGCTCCACCTTAGGCGCGTGCCAGTCCAGGCGCAGGGCCAGCGCTCCTCAGCTGGGACGGCAGCCCTCAGACCGGGTGTGCACGGCTTTGCGCGACCGCGTAGAGCGCGATGCTGGCCGCGATGCCCGCGTTGAGCGACTCGGCCGGCCCGGTAATCGGGATCCGCGCCACCACGTCGCAGTGCTGGGCCACTAGCCGGGACAGTCCCTTGCCTTCGGAACCCACCACGAGGACCAGCGGCGAGTCGGCAAGCTCGAGCTCGCCGACATCCGCCGAACCGCTTGCATCCAGGCCAGCGACGAACAATCCGTCCTCCTGGTAGGCGACCAGCGCCCTGGTCAGGTTCGCGGTCTGGGCGACCGGCACCCTGGCGAGCGCGCCGGCGGAGGCTTTCCAGGACCCGGCGGTGACACCTGCTGACCGCCGGGATGGCACCAGGATGCCGTGCCCGCTGAACGCTGCGACCGACCGCGCTACCGCGCCGAGATTACGCGGGTCGGTGACGCCATCCAGGGCGACGATGAGCGGTTGCTGACCGGCTGCCCTGGCGGCCTGCACCAGGTCGGCCGGGTCGGCGTAGGAGTAGCGCTTGATCCGCAGCGCCAGGCCCTGGTGGATCGCGCCGCCGGTGAGCCGGTCCAGCTCGGCGCGGCCCGCCTCGACGACCGGGATGCCCGCGTCGGCGGCCAGCATCACCGCCTGTCCGATCCGCTCGTCGCTGTCGAGCCGCGGTCCGACGTGCAGCGCAGTCGCCGGGACGCGAGCGCGCAGGGCCTCAAGTACCGAGTTGCGGCCGGCTACCAGCTCGGCTACCGAGGCGCCAGCGCCCCGTGCCTGGCCGGGCCCGCGGCCATCACTTCGGCGGCCGGAGACTGTCGCCCCGGCGCGGGTGCCACCGCTCTGCGCGGAACCAGACCGGCCGGCCGGCTTGTCTTGCGCCGCCTTCTTCGCCTGCGCAGCGGCGCGGCGCTGCGCCGGGTGACCGGTGCGCATCTCGGCCGGCGGCGTCGGGCCCCTGCCCTCGAGCTTGCGCTTGCCGTACCCACCGGTGCCTGGCCGCGGCTTGCCTGACTTGGTCCGGCCGCCGCCGCTTCCGGCTCGGCCGGTCATGACCGCAGCTCCCAGCGCGGACCGCGCGGAGTGTCCTCGACTACGACGCCCGCCTGGAGCAGCTGGTCCCTGATCGCGTCCGCGGCGCCGAAGTCCTTACGCACCCGCGCCGCCTGGCGCTGCTCGAGGGCGACGCCGATCAGCGCGTCGACCACGGGACGCAGGTCGCCGTCCGCCTGGCCGGCGGCCCAGGGCGGCCCGAGCGGATCGAGCCCGAGTACCGCCAGCATGGCCCTGACCTCCTCGAGGCGCTTCGCGGTGCCTGCGGCATCACCTGCCGCCAGTGCCGCGTTCCCGTCCCGGACAGATTCGTGCACGATCGCGAGCGCCTGCGGCACGGCCAGGTCGTCGTCCATGGCCGCGCCGAACGCCGCTGGCAGCGATGAGCTGCTGACCTTCGTCAGGTCGGGCGCCGCACCCTCGGTGGCGATGAGCTCGGCGGCCCTGATAACGAAGCCCTCCAGCCGCCGGTAGGCCGTCACGGCCTCGGCGAGGGCTTCAGCGGAGTAGTCGAAGTCCGAGCGATAATGCGCCTGGCCCAGGTAGTAGCGCAGCTCAACCGGCCGGACCCGGCTGATCAGCGCATCGACCAGCAGGGAGTTACCGAGCGACTTACTCATCTTCTCGCCGCCGATGCGGACCAGGCCGTTGTGCACCCAGTACCGTGCGAATCCGTCCCCGGCCGCGTGCGACTGGGCCAGCTCGTTCTCGTGGTGCGGAAAGATCAGGTCCAGGCCGCCGCCGTGGATGTCGAACGTCGAGCCGAGATACTTTGTCGACATCGCCGAGCATTCCAGGTGCCAGCCAGGCCGGCCAGGCCCCCATGGCGTGGGCCACGTCGGCTCCCCCGGCTTGGCGCCCTTCCACAGGGCAAAGTCGCGCGGGTCGCGCTTAGCAGTTTCGTCCTCGGTGTCATCGGCCGCGCGCATGTGATCGAGCCGCTGGCCCGACAGCGAGCCGTACGCAGGCAGCGAGCTGACATCGAAATACACATCACCCTGCGACGCGTACGCGTGACCAGCGTCGATCAGCCGCTGCATGAGGACGATCATCTCGGGAACGTGGCCGGTCGCGCGCGGCTCCACGTCCGGCGGCTCGCAGCCGAGGGCGTCGTAAGCGCGCGTGAAGGCGCGCTGGTTGCGTTCGGCAACCGCCCACCACTGGACGCCCTCCTGCGCGGCGGTGCGCAGGATCTTGTCGTCAATATCGGTGACGTTCCGGCAGTACGTGACGTCGTAACCGGACGCCCGCAGCCATCGGACCAGGATGTCGAAGTTGACGCCGGACCTGATATGCCCGATATGTGGTGGCGCCTGCACCGTAGCGCCACACAGGTACAGCGAGACCTTCCCTGGCTGGAGCGGGGAGAACTCGCGCACCGAGCGCGTAGCAGTGTCATGCAGGCGAAGCGTCACGGGCCAAGGTTACGGGATATGCGCGGCCCCGCGCCGTGCTGGCTGGTACCGGGCGGGCCAGCGCGGCAGGCTCAGCTGCCGATGACGACGTGTGACGGGCTCACCCGCACGATCACCCGCTGATTGCCGGGCGCATCCTGGAATGCCTCGCCGGTGTACTTCTGGGCAAGCTCCTCGATCAGCAACCCGTCCGGGTCATCGGTGACCGTCACGGTGCCCCGGATCTCGAGGTACTCGTACGGGTTAGCGGCCTCGAAGATCACCAGGCTGGTGCGAGGATCGGCCAGCAGGTTCCGGTACTTGCGCCGGTGCTTGACCGTCGAGTACAGCACGTCGTCGCCGTCGCGCTTGACCCACACGACGCTCGCCTGCGGTGCGCCGTCAGGCTGGATCGTGGAGACGGTCGCAAAGTTAGGGCCGTCGATGAGCTCTCGTGCGCGCTCCGGCAGGCCTGTCATGAGGTGCTCCCCTCTGGTCGGTTCACCCGGCCGTGACTGGCTCTGGGCTTGGCTCGCGTCCTCATCATTGCGAACCCGGCTGACTACGTCAGCAGGCGGGCTGGCCGACTGGCTCCGTCCCGTCCCTTACCGTGGAGTGCATGGGCGGGCCCGGCGAGCGACTGCGCAGCAGGCTCGGCCGGAGGTTCACCGCCCTGTCCGGGCGCCGCCGCTTGGCCGGCGGCGCGGTCGGCCTCGTGGTCGTCGTCGCCGCAGCCGGAGCAGGGATCGCGGCCGCATCCGGGACTGCGGCCTCCCCGGCTCGGCCGCTGCATCACGCGCAGGCGGTCAGACCTGCGCGGCCCGCGCGGGCAGCGGGCCCGGCCCAGGACCGGCCCGGACCGGTCTTGCTTGTGCCTGGCTATGGCGGCGATGCCGGCTCGCTGAACGTGCTCGCCGAGCGGATCCGTGCCAGCGGCAGGCCGGCCACGGTCCTGCAGCTGCCCGGGTCCGGCACCGGGAGCCTCGTCACGGACGCCGCCGTGCTCAATACCGCCGTCGACCGCGCCCTGCGTCGCGGCGCTCCGTCGGTCGATGTCATCGGCTACTCCGCTGGCGGCGTGGTTGCGCTGCTGTGGGCGCGGCATGACGACGGCGCCGCCAGGGCCAGGCGGATCATCACGCTCGGCTCGCCGTTCCATGGCACGCAGCTGGCAGCGATCGCCAGGGAACTACTGCCGGGCCAGTGCCCGGCTGCCTGCCGGCAGCTCGTGCCGGGCAGCTCGCTGCTCGGCAGCCTCGACGTAGCCAGTGCGGCCGGGCTGCCGCCGTGGCTGTCGCTGTGGAGCACCGACGACCTCGTCGTCACGCCGCCTGACTCGGCGCGGCTGCCTGGCGCGATCGACGTGCCTGTCCAGACCGTCTGCCCCGCGCTGAAGCTGAGCCACACTCAGCTCCCCAGCAGCCCCGCGGTGATCGCCATGGTGCTGGGTGCGATCGGCCGCGCACCCCTCAGTCGGCCAGTCCCGGCCACCTGCGGCTAACCCGGCCAGTCCGCGCGCGGATCGCCCGGTCCACGCCGGGCTCGCGCTGCCGCGCGCCCGAAGCTCGATTATTTGACGTCTAACGCTTAGCTATCTAATCTTTGTACTTCGGCTATCCGAGAGGACACGAGATGAACGACACTAGCCAGACGGCGCCCGCATTCGCCACGGTCGGCCGATACCCCGATCTCGCTGGCAAGGTCGCGGTCGTCACGGGCGGCTCGCGCGGGATCGGGGCCGCGACCGCCGCCGCGTTCGCGGCGAACGGGGCCGCCGTGGCCGTGATCGGCCGGGACGAGGCGGCGCTGGCAACCGTCACTGCCGACATCGCCGCGCGTGGCGGCCGCGCGATCTGGGCGGCCGCAGACTGCACGGTGCCTGCCGACCTGGCGCGGATGACGGCCACCGTGGCCGCCGAGCTCGGCCCCGCCGACATCCTGGCCGCATTCGCTGGCGGCAACGGCATGCCGGTGCCCACCGAGTCCGAGCGCCCGGAGCACTGGCGCGAGGTCATCGAGACGGACCTGAACTCGGTCTTCTACACGGTGCACGCGGTGCTGCCGGCGATGCTGGCGCGCGGCCGTGGCGCGATTGTCACGATGTCGTCCGCCGCGGCCCGACAAGCAGCTCAGTCGGCGGCCGCCTATGCCGCGGCAAAGGCGGGCGTAATCGCGTTCACCCGGCACCTGGCTGGCGAACTGGCGCCACGCGGCATCCGGGTCAACTGCGTCGCCCCGTCCGCAATCGAGAACGACAAGATGCGCGCGTGGATGTCAGCGGAGCAGCGGGCTGCACTTGGCGCCAGCTTCCCGCTGCGCCGCATCGGCCAGCCGGCCGACGTCGCGGCAGCGACCTTGTTCCTCGCGGCCGATGCGTCCTCCTGGATTACCGGCGCGACGCTGGACGTCGCTGGCGGCAAGATCATGGTCTAGCCGCCGGCACCGACCGCGCGGGCAGCTGCCGCGAGTCAGAAGCCTGGGCCCTGATCGGCCCGCTGCGGACTCATCCCGCCGCGGGCTGCGCTTGCCCAGCTCCAGGCGTACTCCGGATCCTCGGCCGCACGCACTGGCCCGGCCAGGTGCAGCGGCCGGAACGTGTCGATCATGACCGCGGTCTCATCGGTCGTCGTCTTGCCCGCGGCGAGGCCCGCGATGACCGCCTCGACTGCGCCCGGCTGCGGCCCGTGCGTGAAGCCGGACGGGTGCAGCGTGATCGAGCCCAGGCCGACGCCGGAGCCCTTGCGTGCCGAGTAGTCGCCGGCGACGTAGTACATCATCTCGTCGGAGTCGACGTTGTGGTGGTTGTACGGGATCGGCACCGCCTCGGGGTCAAAATCCAGCGGCCGAGGGCAGAACGAGCAGATGACGAAGTTCGGTCCCTCGAACGTCTGGTGGACGGGCGGCGGGGCGTGGGTCCGCTTCACTATCGGCTCGAAGTCAGCGATGTTGAACGCATACGGATAGAGGTAGCCGTCCCAGCCGACCACGTCGAACGGGTGATAGGCGTAGGTCAGCCTGGTCAGGCCGCCAGCCGTCCGCACGATCACCGGCACGTCCTCGCCCGCGGCGGTCAGCGGGCCGGCCGGCCCGCGCAGGTCACGCTCACAGTACGGGGCGTGCTCCAGGAACTGCCCGAACTGCGACAGGTACCGCCTGGGCGGCCGGATGTGACCGCGCGCCTCGACAACCAGCGCGTGCACGCCACCACCCGTCGGCTGCCAGCGGTGGATGGTGCCACGCGGGACGATCACATAATCCCCCGGGCCGGCCTGGATGGTGCCGTAGACGGACTCGAACGTCGCCGATCCCGACCGCAGATAGACAGCCTCGTCTCCGGATGAATTGCGGTACAGGTCAGAACCTGCGTCGGCGGCCGCAAAGGAGATCCGCACGTCGTCATTGGCCATCATCAGCTGCCGCCCGAGTACCAGGTCCCCGCCGGCCGGCAGGTCCTGCGTGCGGAAGTGGCGCGGCAGCAGCGGGTGGTTGGGCACTAGCGGCGCTTCACTGGCCACGTCGGCCAGTGCCTCGCTCTTCACGATCGCGGTCGGCGGGTGCTCGTGGTAGAGCAGCGAGGAGTCCGAGACGAAGCCCTCCTCGCCCATGAGCTCCTCGGCGTACAGGTTCCCCGCCGGACCCCGGAAGCGGATGTGACGCTTGCGCGGTATCTCGCCGGCCACCCGGTAGTACGGCATGCTGATCTCCTTTGACGCACTCCCGCACCCTGTGGTGCCACTCTGGTGCCATTCTCCCGCGACTCGCCCACGGCCTCGATACCCGCCTGCTTGCTAACGGCACGTCTGTTTCGTGACTATTGGGGGTAGGCGGTCCGGACCGGCATCGTATGGAAGGATCCAGCAGGCCGATGAGCGTGCAGACTGCAGGGACGGACGACATGCTGACCGGTGCTGCGTCGGTCGGACCCGCATCGCCGGATAGGGCACCGCGAGCATTGCGGATGATCGCCCTGGCGGCCGTCTGGCTGGGCCTCGCCGCGCTGTCGGCGGCCACCTTCGTGCTGTCGTACTCGGCCATCCGCGCGGTCGCCTTGCAGGCTGGCATCGAGCCCCGGCTCGCCAGGGGCTACCCGCTGCTGCTTGACGCGATGCTGGTCATCGTGCTTGCCGCGGTACTCGCGCTGCGGGGGGCGGGAATGCCCAGCAGGCTGCTCGCCTGGCTGACGTTGCTGGTCGTGGTGGCCGCGGCGGCGGGCGCTGACGCGCTGCACGCTGCCGGGCGGCGGCTGCCGCACCAGGCCGCCGCGATTACCGCGGCCGTCCTGCCCTGGGTGCTGGTGCTCATCGCGTTCGTGCTGCTGCTCGCCATGCTCCGGCACGCCAGGCTGCGGCGAACGGCCGACGTGAGCGCGCCCGACGAGCTGGCCGACGAATCCGAGCTTGCACCCGACGACCCGAGCACCGACGAAGGCCTCAGCGAGCCGGCCGACGCCGCGACGCCGTATCCCGTCGAGCCGCCGGCTGCTGCCGATGACACCGATGCCGACGACGGCGATGCCGGGCCTGACGACCCGGACATGCCGGTGTTCCACCGGTTGTGGAGTTCGCCGACGCCGCCAGCCGGCTAGCCGCCCGAGCCAAGCAGTGCCGTGGCGATGGCGGCGATGCCCTCGCCGCGGCCGGTGAGACCGAGGCCGTCCGAGGTCGTCGCCGCGAGGCTCACCGGTGCGCCGCCAAGCGCCGCCGCGAGTGCCTGCTCGGCCTCGGCGCGCCGGGCCGAGATTCGCGGACGATTACAGATGACCTGGATGGCCACGTTCCCGATGCAGTACCCGGCAGCAGCGGTCAGCCTGGCCGTCTCGGCCAGGAGCGCAGCCCCGGTGGCACCGGCCCATTGCGGGCGGTCGGTCCCGAACTGGCTGCCAAGATCGCCGAGCCCGGCCGCGGAGAGCAACGCGCTGCACGCGGCATGTGCCGCGACGTCACCGTCAGAATGGCCGGTCAGGCCGTCTTCGCCTGGCCACAGCAGGCCAGCGAGGTACAGCGGACGGTCTGAGCTGACTGGATGAACGTCGACACCGACGCCGACTCGCGGCAGCAGGCCGGCCACGGCGGTCTCGGGCACGGTGGTCAAGAGGCGCAGCGGTCAGGAGGCGAGAATCTCGTCAAGCAGGGCCTCAGCCTTGTCCTCGTTAGTCTTCTCGGCGAGCGCAAGCTCGCTGACGAGGATCTGCCTGGCCTTGGCCAGCATCCGCTTCTCGCCGGCCGACAGGCCGCGCTCACGGTCGCGGCGCCACAGGTCGCGCACGACCTCAGCGACCTTGTTGACATCGCCGGAAGCGAGCTTCTCCAGGTTGGCCTTGTACCGCCGGGACCAGTTGGTCGGCTCTTCGGTGTACGGGGCGCGCAGCACTTCGAATACGCGCTCCAGCCCTTCCTGCCCGACCACGTCCCGGACGCCGACTAGCTCAGCGTTATCTGCGGGAACACGCACAGTTAGGTCGCCCTTGTCGACCTTGAGCACGAGGTAGATCCTGTCTTCACCCTTGATGACACGGGTTTCGATTTCCTCGATCCGAGCAGCCCCATGATGGGGGTAGACGACGGTGTCGCCGACCTTGAATGACATGTGGCATGTACCCCTTCCGCTGAACCCAAGCTTACCACGTGTAGCCCGGGCGATTAGCCGTCGTTAGTGGCAAAGGTGCAGGTCAATGGCGCAGTTGCGGGCGTCCAATTTTGCCGGGCCGGCCGTCAGGCGGCGTGGCGTGGCCCGCTGGGCGCGCTGAGTGACCATCCGGGCGATACGAGGTAGGACGGCGCTAGCATCGCGACGCCCGGCCCTGGCTCATACTGGGACTAGACGTTCGCTCCTGCCGGAGAGGTAAGCGTGAACCCTGGCGGCGAACCGGAACGGGACGATACTGGCCTGCCACCGGTCGACATCGAGATCCCCGACGACGCGCGGGACCTCGACCGTGACGTGCAGGCCTACTACCGGGAGCAGCGGGCCAGGCGACGGCAGCAGCGAGGGCGCCGGCTGCGCGGCTCGCTGGCCAAGGATGGCATCGTCTTGCCGCTGCTGGCCTGCTGCCTGATCCTGGCCCTGATCACCGGGACCCTGCTGACCGTGTTCACCGCCACCTCCGACCAGATCCTGCCAGGCCCGGCTGGCGGGAAGGCAGTCGCGCGTCCATCGGCCACCAGCAGCGCCCCGTCGGCCACCGGCAGCGCCCCCGCGAGCCACGCCGCGGTCCCGGAGGTCGTGCCCGGCGAACTGCCGCACGCCACGATTGCCGTCGACGGGCAGTCCCCGATGCAGGTAGCAGATCTGAGCCGGGCGGCGCTGGTGCTGATTCCGGTGAACTGCAAATGCGCAGCGACCGTTTCGTGGCTCATCCACGTCGTGACCGGCGCGCACGCACGCCCGTATCTCATCTACACCGGCAGTACCCAGGCCGCGGTCGCGGGGCTGTACCGAAGTCTGCCCAGCAACCAGCAAGCGCAGACCCTCCTGGCCATGGATACCGGCGGCCTGCTGAGCGAATCCGTCCCGGACAGCCCGCCAGCCGGCCAGCTGGCAGCTATCCTGCTCGGCCCCTCGAAGGTTGCTGCGTACGCCACCATGCTGCGCACGGACGACGACCCGACCGCGCTGATCCAGTCCCTCACGCGCTAACACGGGCCGGCCTGGCAGAATCGTCGGCGGCGCCCGCCGCGGCAGTCCCGCAGCGCGCCGCACTACGACGCGGCCAGTTCTAACGGCCGGGCCGGCGGCAGCCTGAGCCCGCCTTATGGCTACGCTTTGCGACGTCTGTCGGACGTCCTCACGACGAGGGGAGCACGCAGTGATCGGGAGCGGCTGGGGAAGCACTTTGCCGCGGCGGCTCGCGCTCATGGCAGTTGCTGCGCTTATTCCGGTGCTGGCCGGCTGCGAGGCGGGCAACAACGCGCCGACGCTCGACTTTCACTACCCGACCGACGCCGCGGGTACGTCGGTCGGCGGCCTCGCCATCAGGAACGTGTTCATCCTTGGCGCGCCGCTCGGCCGGGACATCGCCAGGGGCCAGTCGGCCAGCATGTTCCTGGCGCTGGCGACCAACGGCAAGCCGGACGCGCTCACCAGCATCACCGCGCCAGGTACCGCCCTGTCGGTAACGCTGCCGGCCAGTGTCCCGGTAGTCATCGGCCACCCGGTCTTCTTCACTGGCCCGCGGCCGCAGGTTGTCCTCGTGCACCTGACCCGGCCGCTGGTGAGCGGCACGACCATCAAGATGGTGCTGACTTTCCAGCACGCAGGCCCGATCTCGCTTTTCGTCCCGGTGTTTGCCCGGGCCGCCCACTACGTCACCTACGCGCCGCCGCAGCCGACCCCGTCGGCCACACTGGCGACGGCGGCAGCCAAGCGCCGCAGGGGGCACGCCGTCGCATCGGCGAGTTCAAGTGCCAGCACGACGCCGAGCCTTGGTGCCAGCGCATCGCCGTCACCATCGCCTAGCCCGAGCAGCTAGCGCAGCGCCGGCTACCTAGCCGACGGGCTCGAACTTGTAGCCAAGGCCTCGTACGGTCACGATGTGGCGCGGGTTCGTCGGCTCGGTCTCGATCTTGGCCCGCAGCCGCTTGACGTGAACGTCAAGCGTCTTGGTGTCGCCCACGTAGTCAGCGCCCCAGACCCGGTCGATGAGCTGCATCCGGGTGAGCACCCGCCCCGCATTGCGCAGCAGGACTTCCAGCAGCTCGAACTCCTTCAGCGGCAGCTGGACCTGCTGACTGCGCACCGTGACGACGTGCCGGTCCACATCCATCCGCACCGGGCCGGACTCCATGATCGAGCTGACTGGCTCGTCGATGTCGCCGCGGCGGCGCAGCACGGCGCGCATCCGCGCCACGAGCTCGCGGGAGGAGAACGGCTTGGTCACGTAGTCGTCGGCGCCCAGTTCCAGGCCGACGACCTTGTCGATCTCGCTGTCCTTGGCGGTCAGCATGATCACTGGCACGTTGGACCGCTCGCGCAGCGTCCGGCATACCTCGCTGCCCGGCAGGCCGGGCAGCATCAGGTCGAGCAGCACGAGGTCGGCCCCGGTCCGGTCGAACGTCTCGATCGCGTCGGGCCCGGTCGGGCACACGGCGACCTCGAACCCCTCCTTGCGCAGCATGTATGACAGCGCGTCGCTGAAGGATTCCTCGTCCTCGACAACGAGTACCCGAGTCACTTCACTGCCTCCCTGACAGATCGCGCGTGCGCGTGGTCCGTTCGCGCTGTTGGCTGATCCTTGCTGGCCGGCAGGCCGCGCCTCGCTCGAAGCGGGAGCCGGAGTGTGAACGTGGAGCCGTTGCCTTCCTGGCTCCAGACCGCGACGCTGCCCCCGTGCGCCGCCGTGACGTGCTTGACGATGGCGAGCCCGAGCCCTGTGCCGCCTGTCGCCCGTGACCGGGCCGGGTCGACCCGGTAGAACCGCTCGAAGATCCGCTCGCGATCTCGCTCTGGTATGCCGATGCCCTGATCGGTGACGCTGATCTCGGCCATCCAGCTCGACGCGGTACGGGTGCCAATCAGCACCCGCGTCTTGTCGGGGCTGTAAGCCACCGCGTTTTCCAGCAAGTTGCGCACCGCGGTCACGAGCAGATCCTCGTCGCCCATGATCGTGATGCCGCGCTCACCGCTGATCTCGAGCGAGATGCCGCGGGCGCTGGCACGCATCCGGACCCGGTCAACCGCCTCGGCGACGACATCGTCGACCGTCACCGGATTGGGCGCGGGCACGGGCTCGGCGGCCTGGATCCGGGACAGCATGATCAGGTCCTGCACCAGGTCGGTGAGCCGGGACGCCTCCTGCCGCATGCGACCGGCGAAGCGCAGCACTGCCTCGGGATCGTCGGCAGCCTCCTCGACGGTCTCGGCCAGCAGCGCAAGCGCGCCGACGGGAGTCTTCAGCTCGTGGCTGATATTGGCCACGAAGTCGCGGCGCACCTCGTCCACCCGACGGCTCTCGGTCTGGTCCTCGGCCAGCAGCAGGATCAGGCCGCCGTCACCGACGGCCGGCCCAAGCGGCGCCACCCGGACTGCGAAGCTCGTCGCCCGCCCGTTGAAGCGGCTGGTCATGATGTCGATCTCGCCCTCGCGGGGCAACCCCTCGCGGCGGACCTGACGCGCCAGGGCAAGCAGTTCGCCGACTACCAGCCCGTCATTCTCGACGAGGCCAAACTCGCGGGCGGCCGCGCTGGAGCTGAGCACCCGGTCGTCGCTATCGAGGACGACCGCGGAGGACAGGAGTACGGCGAGCACGGAGCTGATGCCTGGGGGCAGCCTGTCATCTAGAGACTGGCCTGTGTCTGACATGTCCGTAGACATGACTGCTTGCACCCCCATCTCCACGGTTTGATGTTATGCGGACCGCACTGTTCCGCCCAGTGACGAGCAGCGCTACCAGCGGCTATTCGCGAAATGTTCACCACGCCGATTGGTAGCGTCCATGTCGATTGTGCGCGATAGGCACCATCAGAGGGAAGGTCACCGTCAGGGCCTGGCTGCGCCCTGCGTCCGCACGGCCTCCGCTGCCTGCGCCGCGGCCTGCGGGTCGAGGTACCGCCCGCCCGGCTGCACCGGCCGGAACCGGTCGTCGAGCTCGTAGACCAGCGGCATGCCGGTGGGGATGTTCAGCTCGGCGATATCGCTGTCGCTGATGCCGTCCAGGTGCTTGACCAGGGCCCGGAGCGAGTTACCGTGCGCGACCACGAGCGGCATCCGGCCGGCCGCCAGGTCACCGATGATCACGTCGTACCAGTACGGCAGCATCCGCTGGACGACGTCGCGGAGGCATTCAGTCCGGGGCAGCAGTTCGTCCGGCAGCAGCGCGTAGCGCGGGTCGCCCGCCTGCGACAGCGGATCGTCGTCGGCCAGCGGCGGCGGCGGCACGTCATATGACCTTCGCCACAGCATGAACTGCTCGTCGCCATACTCGGCCCTGGTCGCCGCCTTGTCCTTGCCCTGCAGCGCGCCGTAGTGGCGCTCGTTCAGCCGCCAGGACCGGCGGACCGGCAGCCAGCTCAGCCCGGCCGCGTCCAGCGCGAGGTTGGCGGTCTGGATTGCCCTGCTCAGTAGGGAGGTGTGCACGACATCTGGCTGGAGGCCTGCCTCAGTGAGCTGCAGGCCAGCCTGCACGGCCTCCGCCTCGCCGCGTCCCGACAAGCGGGCATCGACCCAGCCGGTGAACAGCCCCTTGTCGTTCCATTCACTCTCGCCGTGCCTGACCATGATGAGCGTGCTCATGGCGCAGATCCTAGCCGGGTTGCACGGTAAGGCGGCGGCCGCACGGGATCGCAGGAGGGGCAAAAACCTATAAAACATGAGGGGAACGTGGTCAATTCCCTTCATGAAGTACCGCAAAGCCGGTCCCGTTGGACGGGAACACCGGAGCCCGCTCAAGGGTTGGTCAATTCCGGAGGTGAGGGCAAGTGCCGCGACGCTATCCACGGCGCATCGCGACTGTCAGCGTTCACACGTCGCCGCTCGAGCAGCCAGGGACCGGCGACGCTGGCGGTCTCAACGTTTACGTGGTCGAGGTCGCGAAGCGACTCGCCGAGCGGGGTGTCGAGGTCGACATCTTCACCAGGGCGGTATCCCGGGATCAGCCGCAGGTCGCCGAGCTGGCGCCCGGCGTACTGGTCCGCCACCTCGCCGCCGGCCCGTTCGAGGATCTGGATAAATCGGATCTTCCGGGCCAGCTGTGCCAGTTCACCTTCGAATTGCTCAGGACCGAGGCTGCGCACGCGCCCGGCCGATACGACCTCGTGCACGGGCATTACTGGCTGTCCGGCCAGGTAGGCGCCGTGGCCAAGGAGCGGTGGGGAGTGCCGCTGGTCCAGTCGATGCACACGCTGGGCAAGGTCAAGAACGCCGCGCTCGCCGCCGGGGACGCCGCCGAGCCGGAGATCCGCATCCGCGGCGAAGCCGAGGTGGTCGCGGCGGCAGACCGCCTCGTGGCGAACACGGACGACGAGGCCCGCCAGCTCATCGGGCACTATGGCGCGGACCCCGCCCACGTCACCACCATCAACCCCGGCGTTGACCTGTCGGTGTTCCGGCCCGGGTCGCAGGCAGCGGCCCGGCGTCAGCTCGGCCTGCCGCAGCACGGTGTCGTGCTCGTCTTCGCCGGGCGGGTGCAGCCGCTCAAGGCCCCCGACGTGGTCCTGCACGCCGCCGCCCGCATGATCGCTGACGACCCGGCCCTGGCGGACATGCTCACGGTCGCCTTCGTCGGCGGCCCGAGCGGTACCGGGCGGCAGGATCCGGACGGCCTGACCGAGCTCGCGGCCCGGCTGGGCCTTGCTGGCCTCGTGCGGCTGGAGCCGCCGTGCCCGCAGCCCGAGCTGGCGCAGTGGTATCGCGCCGCCACTCTTGTCATGGTGCCGTCGTACTCGGAGTCCTTCGGACTGGTCGCGATGGAGGCGCAGGCGTGCGGCACCCCGGTCGTGGCCGCGGCGGTCGGCGGCCTGCGCACCGCAGTCAGGCACGGTTACTCGGGGATCCTGGTCGACTCGCGCGATCCTGGCCATTACGCCAAGGCGGTGCGGGAGCTGATCGCGGCGCCAGCTGCCCTGGCGCGGCTTGCGCACGGCGCAAGCGAGCATGCATCGCGGTTCGGGTGGTCGGCCACCGTCGACGCGCTGCTCCAGTTGTACGCGACCGTCACCGCGGAGACGGCCGCCGCGGTCGACGCGTGAGCAGCGACCCGGCGGCCGGGCACGCGCTGGGCGCCGCGCTCACCGAACTCGGGGTCGAGTTCGAGTCTCCCGCCGTCGGCAGCTACTTCGTGACGCTGCCCGGCCAGCACAAGCTCAAGATCATGGCCTGGCTCATCGCCGGGGCGCACAGCCTGCACGTGGAGGCCTTCTTCTGCCGGCAGCCCGACGAGAACCACGCGGAGTTCTACCGGTTCTTGCTGGAGCGCAACGCTCGCATGTACGGAGTTCAGTTCGCGCTCGACCCGGTCGGTGACGTATACCTGGCCGGGCGGCTGCCACTCGCCGCGATCAGCGTCGACGAGATGGACCGGCTCCTCGGCTGCGTGCTCAGCTATGCCGACGACACCTTCGACCAGGCGCTGATGATCGGCTTCGCGTCGGCCATCAAGAAGGAGTACGCCTGGCGCGTGAAGCGCGGCGAGAGCCTGGCCAACCTGCAGGCATTCGGCCGGCTGACCGGGGCAGGCGAGAGCAAGGACGCCCGGACCGGACCACGGTTCGGCGACCACTCGCCGGCCAGCGGACGCTCCGCTAGCTAACCCCGTGCTTGCTAGCTAATCCGGGCCACCGCGGATCAGGACCGGACGAGCCGGGACACCGCCTGCGCAGCTTCTTTCACCTTGGCCTGTGCCTCAGGGCCGCCCTGCTCGACAGCCTGCGTCACGCAATGGCCGAGGTGGTCTTCGAGCAGGCCGACAGCAACGGCCTGCAGCGCTCGGGTCGCCGCGGAGATCTGCGTCAGCACGTCGATGCAGTAGGTGTCGTCCTCGACCATCCGCTGCAAGCCGCGGATCTGGCCCTCGATGCGGCGTAGCCGCTTGAGGTAGGCGTCTTTGTCCTGGGCGTAGCCGTGCATGCTCTGACGGTACACGCCGCAGCCGGGCAGGCGGATGCCTAGCGGCCAGGTCGCGGCGCGGTAGAAATGTAGGTGGGCGCAGGCGGCTGCGTGATGACGGAGGCAAGCGTGAAGTCCGGCGAGGCATGAGCGACAGCGCGATCGCGACGGACACCTTCCCGGTGTTCGGGACCACCGCTGTCCTGCTCATCACCGACCCGCGGGCCATAACGCAGGCGCGGTCCATCGCCGACCACGCGCTCGCCGAGGTAGACCTAGCGTGCAGCAGGTTCCGCCCCGACTCCGAGCTGGTCCGCCTCAATGCCGCCGGCGGCGAGCCGATCGCCATCAGCGCAACCTTCGCCGACCTCCTCGCCGCCGCGCTGCGCGCAGCGGCGCTCACCGGCGGAGACGTGGACCCGACCTGCGGCCGCGCGCTGACCGGCCTCGGGTATGACCGGGACTTCGCCGACGTCGAGGCCGCTGGCGATGCCGGGCCGCGGCTAACCGGGTCCGTCGGTCCGCTGCCCGGCTGGCGCAGCGTGCACCTTGACCATCTGGGCCGCCGTGCCTGGCTCGAGCACGGCGCCCAGATCGACCTCGGGGCCACCGCCAAGGCGTGGGCCGCGGACCAGTGTGCCGGGCAGCTAGCCGACAAGCTTGGCTGCGGCGTCCTGGTCAGTCTCGGTGGCGACGTGTCGGTCGCCGGTCCCCCGCCCTCCGAGCACTGGCGGATCAGGGTCACCGACGATCACGCAGCAGCTGCAGCCGCGCCGGGCCAGACCGTGACGATCAGCTCGGGCGGGCTCGCGACGTCCAGCACGACGGTCCGCGCCTGGACCGTCGGCGGACGCCCCGTGCACCACATCATCGACCCGGCCACCGGCGAGCCTGCCCGGTCATGCTGGCGAACGGTCAGCGTGGCGGCTGGTACCTGCGTGGACGCAAACATCGCCAGCACGGCGGCCATCATCCGGGGCGCGGCGGCGCTCGACTGGCTGCACGGCCTCGGCCTGCCCGCCCGGCTGGTCCGGCACGACGGCACCGTCGAGACGACCGCCGGCTGGCCGACCGACGTACCCGGCGACGCGGCCTGAGCGCCGGCAGCACGGCGGCCGACGGTGCGACGCTAACGGTGCGGCGCTGACCCGAACCGCACATTACGATCGCTGTCAGGTCCGGTCGGTCACAGGTGCGGAGGCAACATGGGTCCACTCAGCGGCGTGCGTGTCATCGAGATCGCCAGCCTGGCGCCCGCGCCCTTCGGCTGCATGATCCTGGCCGATCTCGGCGCGGATGTCCTGCGAGTCGACCGGGCTGAGCGATGCGGCCCGCAGGCGCAGGCACCGCTCGATCCACTGAGCCGGGGGCGCCGCTCGATCGGCCTGAACCTCAAGGACCCGGCGGCGATCGACCTGCTGCTCCGGCTGACCGACGAGGCCGACGTGCTGGTCGAGGGCTTCCGGCCCGGCGTCGCCGAGCGGCTCGGCTTCGGCCCGCAGGCGTGCGCTGAGCGCAACCCCCGCCTCATCTTCGGCCGGATGACTGGCTGGGGTCAGGACGGGCCACTCGCGCTCACCGCCGGGCACGACATTGACTACATTGCCATCTCCGGCGCCCTCAGCATGGTCGGCCGGGCCGGCCAGTCACCAGTGCCGCCGGTGAACCTGCTCGGCGACTTCGGCGGCGGCGGCATGCTGCTGGCGCTCGGCATCCTGGCCGCGCTGGTGGAGCGGGCGAGCAGCGGCCTCGGCCAGGTCGTGGACGCCGCCATGGTCGATGGGTCGGCGCTGCTCACGTCCTTCGTGTACGGACTACGCGCAGCCGGCAGCTGGCAGGACGCGCGCGGCGTCAACCTGCTCGACGGCGGCGCGCCGTTCTATGACACCTACGCCACCGCCGACGGTGAGTACATGGCCGTCGGCGCACTCGAACCCCAGTTTTATGCCGCGCTGCTGGCTGGCCTCGGCCTCGCCGACGCCGGGCTGCCCGGTCAGCACGACCGGGACGGCTGGCCCGAGCTTCGGCAGCGCTTCACCGCCACGTTTGCCACCCGCAGCCGAGCCGACTGGGAGCACGTATTCGCCGGCACCGACGCCTGCGTGTCCCCGGTGCTCAGCCTCGCAGAGGCGCCAGCGCACCCGCACGCCCGGTCGCGGGAGGCCTTCGTCGACGTGAACGGCGTGACGCAGCCGGCCCCGGCGCCGCGGTTCGGCCGGACCGCGGCCAGCCAGCCCGCCGCGGCGCCCCGTCCCGGCGCGGACACCGACGACGTGCTGACCGGACTCGGGCTGTCCGCGGCCGAGGTGTCCGGCCTGCGAGCGCGGGGCGTGGTTGCCTAAGGCCCACCCGCAGGATGCGGAGATCCTGCGGCTGGCGCTGCCGGCTTTCGGCGCGCTCGTCGCCGAGCCGCTCTTCCTGCTCGCCGACTCCGCCATCGTCGGGCGCCTCGGCACCGTGCCGCTCGGTGGCCTGGGCGTCGCCAGCCAGGCGCTCACGACGCTGGTCGGCCTCTCGATCTTCCTGGCTTACGGCACGACGGCCGCCGTCGCCCGTCAGCTCGGGGCGGGCCATCGGGATGCCGCGATCCGGCAGGGCATCGATGGCCTGTGGCTCGCCGCCGCGATCGGGCTGGCCGTGCTGGCCGTCGGGTGGCCGCTCGCGCCGCGGATCGCAGCGGCCTTCGGCGGCACGCCGGCGGTCAGCCACGAGGCGGTCAGCTATCTGCGGGTGAGCCTGCTCGGCGTGCCATCGATGCTCGCCGTGCTCGCGAGCACCGGCGTGTTGCGCGGACTTCAGGACACCCGCACGCCGCTGCTCGTCGCCATCGCCGCCAACGCGCTGAACATCGGGCTGAACGCGACGTTCGTGCTCGGCCTGCACTGGGGCATCGCCGGGTCGGCGGCTGGCACCGTCATCGCGCAGACCGGCTCGGCTGCCGCCTACCTGGTCGTGGTGGGCCGCGGAGCGCACGCCGCCGGGATCGGCATGCGGCCGGACCGCGAGGGCATCAAGTCGGCGGCGTTCGCCGGCGCGTCACTGGTGCTGCGGACGCTAGCGCTGCAGGCAGTCCTGGTGATCATGACAGCGATCGCGGCCCGGCAGTCGGACGCCGCCGTCGCTGCCCATCAGGTGGCCATGCGGGTCTGGAACCTGTTCGTCTTCGCCCTCGACGCGATCGCGATCGCCGCGCAGGCGATCACCGGGCGCCAGCTCGGCAGCGGCGACATCGCCGGGGCTCGGGCGGCGACCAGGCGAATGATCGGCTGGGGCGCCGGCTACGGCGCCCTGTTCTCTGTCGTCCTGCTCGCGATCCGGCCCGTGCTGCCCGGCCTCTTCGGCGTCTCGCCCGAGGTGCGGGGCCTCCTGCTGTCCGTCCTGCTCATCGTGATCGTGCAGCAGCCAGCCGCCGGCGTCGTGTTCGTGCTCGACGGCGTGCTCATCGGCGCGGGCGACCAGGATTACCTGGCCATCGCTGGCCTGGTCACGCTCGCCGTGTTCGCGGCCGCAGCCGCCATCGTGGTCAGGACCGGCGGCGGCCTGGTTGCCCTATGGATCGCCTATGCCACCTGGATGCTGGCCCGGCTCGTGACTCTGACGCTGCGGACTCGCAGCTCGCGCTGGCTGGTGGTCGGCGCGGTTCGGCACTAGGCGAACCAGTCAAGTCGTCACAAGTCAGGCAGTCCACCTATTCTGACGCCTGCATCACCTCACGTCGCTGATCAGCCCGGCAGCGCCCAGTCTGCCGACGCGGGCCGCCGCAATGGTATGAAGGCCACGAGAAAGGTGCTGCTGATAGGGAGGGACACCCGGCGTGGCCATGCGACGAGCTGTCGGCTCGCTAGTAGGGCGAGACGACCTGGCCGAGGGCCTTGGCTACACGCTGAAACGCAGGCTTCTCGGCAAGCCGCTGATCAACGAGCAGCTGGGCGAGCAGCGGCTGTCCAAGCGGCTCGCGCTGGGCGTGCTGTCACCAGACGGCATCTCTTCCTCGGCCTACGGCACCGAGGAAATCCTCATCGAGCTCCTCAAGGGCGGCCTCGCGGCCACTGCCTTCACGCTGATCCTGCCGATCACCGGCGTGGTGCTGTTCGTCATGATCCTGGTGGTGCTGTCCTACCGCGAGGTCGTGACGGTCTACACCAGGGCTGGCGGCTCGTACGTGGTCGCCCGCGACAACTTCGGCCCGCGTATCGCCCAGATCGCGGCCGTCGCGCTGATGGTCGACTATGTCGTCACCGTTGCCGTGCAGGTCGCGGCCGGTACCGCGGCCGTCGCCTCGGCCCTGCCGGTCAGCATCACGCGGCACCTGAGCCCGGACGTCCTGACCCTGATCTCCATCGGCGTGATCCTGGTCATGTTGCTCGCCAACCTCCGCGGCATCCGGGAGGCCGGGCGGGCGTTCGCGGTGCCCACGTACTTGTTCTCCGCGGTCATCATCATCATGATCATCACGGGCCTGGTGCGCGAAGCTTTCGGCAACCTGCCGCTCTACCACCCGGGACCTGGAATCGTCACCGGCACCGCGAACCACAGCACCCTGATTGCCTTCGGGATGGTTTTTGTCCTGCTCAAGGCGTTCGCCAACGGCGGTTCATCGCTGACGGGCATCGAGGCGGTGTCGAACGCGGTCAGCGCGTTCAAGCCGCCGGAGGGCCTCAACGCCCGCAAGGTGCTGGTGACCGAAGGCCTGATACTCGGCACTCTGGTAGCCGGTATCTCCTGGCTTGCGCACGTCACCCACGCGACGCCCTACAACAGCGGCGTGCCGACGGTCATCTCGCAGGAGGCCGGGATTGTCTTCGGGCGCGGCACGGTCTTTGGCAGCGTCCTGTACATCGTGGTGCAGGCCGCCACCGCGCTGATCCTGTACACCGGCGGGAATACCAGCTTTAACGGCTTCCCGTTCCTGGCCAACTTCGTGGCTGAGGACTCCTTCCTGCCGCGCTGGCTGACCAAGCGCGGTCACCGGCTGGCCTTCTCCAACGGCATCATCGTGCTGGCCGTGCTGTCGATCGCGTTGCTCGCCGCGGTGGGCTCGAACGTCAACAGGCTGGTGCCGTTCTACGCGATCGGCGTCTTCACCGCCTTCACGCTGGCTGGCTTCGGCATGGCCAAGTACCACCACACCCAGAAGGAGCCCGGCTGGCGGCGTAAGCTGGTGATCAACTTCTCGGCAGGCGTCACGTCGCTGATCGTCGTGCTGATCTTCGCGGTCGTCAAGTTCACCTCCGGCGCCTGGCTGGTCATCGTGATCTTCCTTTTCGGCGTGCCGGCGCTGATCCGGCTGAACCGCCAGTACCGGAATGAGGCGACGGTGCTGGAAGGGATCGGGAGCCGGGGTAAGCCGCCGGAGCCGCCCACGTACTCGCGACGGACCGTCTTCGTCTTCATCGATGACTTCGACCTCGCCACGATCGCCGGGCTCCGGTACGCCCGGAGCCTGCGGCCCACGTCGCTGCGGGCCGTGCACTTCGTCATTGACAACGTCCAGGCCGACAAGCTGCGCCAGGACTGGGTACGGGCGAGCCCCGCCATCACGCTCGACTTCGTCGACTGCCCGGACCGCAGGCTCGCTATCGCGGCCGCGAACCTGGTCAGCGCCGAGGCTGTGCTGCCCGGCGTGGGGGTCACGGCGGTCCTGCCCCGCCGCAGCTACGCGCCGATCGTCGGCCGCCTGCTGCACGACCGGACGGCGGACAAGATGGCGTCGCTGATCAGCCGGATCCCGCACGCCGCGGCCACGATCGTGCCGTTCGACGTCCGCAGCAGGGTGGAGGACCTGGCCAGGCGGGGGGCTGCCCAGGGCGCCGGACCCGCCGCGGCGGCGCAGCCGGCCGGGCAGGCCGCCCCCGGCCCAGTCCCCACCGGCCCAGTCCCCACCGGCCCAGTCCCCACCGGCCCCGTCCCCGCCGGCACCGTTCCCGCCCCGGCGGATCAGGTACCGGCCGGCCAGCCGCCGCCGGACGCTGTCGCCGCCTCGGCCGAGACCCCGTACGAGCGGCCGCCGCCACGGCGCGGCGTCACGCCGATTGGCTCGCTGACGAGGCCAGGCCGGGCGACCGTCGAGGGCCGCGTGCACACCGTCGAGATCAGGCCCGTTGAGCACAACACGGTGCTGGCCTGCGACGTCGAGGATGCGACCGGCCAGCTGACCGCGATGTTCTACGGCCGCTCGAACATCGCCGGCCTGCGCCCCGGCGTCAAGGTCCGGCTGCGTGGCCAGGTCGGGATCCGCAGCGGCCGCCCGGTGATGATCAACCCGGCGTACGAGCTGCTAGCGCCCGGCGAGGCCACCGCGGCTGAGCAGCAGGAAGAGCAGGATCAGCAGGACAACCAGCCAAAGCGCGGCCGCAATCGCCGGGACGACCCGCAGGCATGACCGGCTCGGGCCACACCCACGGCCACCTGCACGGGCGCGGCATTACCGTGACGGGAAGTTACCGGCAGGCGCTGACGGTCGTGCTGCTGATCAGCCTAGCCATCGCCGTCGCCGAGGTGGTGGGGGCGATCCTCACCGGCGCGCTCGTCCTGCTCGCCGATGCCGCGCACATGGCCGCGGACGCAGCCGGCCTCGGCCTGTCCTTGCTGGCTGCCTGGTTCGCCAGCCGCCCGCCGACCGCCAGGCGCACGTTCGGCTATGCCAGGGCGGAGATCCTGGCCGCGATGGCGAACTCGCTGCTGCTGCTGGCGATGGCCGGGGTAATCTTCACGGCGGCCATCCGGCGGCTCGCGGACCCGCCTGCCGTCAGCTCCGGCCTGCTGATCGCGTTCGGCGTCGGCGCGCTGATCGGCAATGCCTGCTCCCTGCTCATCCTGCGCCGCGGGCAGGCCGAGAGCCTGAACGTGCGCGGCGCGTTCCTGGAAGTAGCCGCGGACACGCTGGGCGCGGCCGCGGTGATCGTGACGGGGATCATCATCAGCGCGACTGGCTTCACGCTCGCCGACCCGATCGCTTCCCTGGTCGTCGGCGCGCTGATCCTGCCCCGGACCTGGCGGCTGCTCAGGGAGGCCGTCGACATCCTGCTCGAGGCGAGCCCGAAGGGCATCGACCTCGATGACATCCGCCGCCACATGGCCGAGCTGACCGGCGTCCGCGAGGTTCACGAGCTGCACGTCTGGACGATCACGTCAGGCCTGCCGGTGTTCTCGGCGCACGTCGTCGTCGATCCGGAGATCATCGAGCGCGGCCAGAGCGCCATCATGCTGGACCAGCTTCAGGACTGCCTGCGCGGGCACTTCGACGTGGACCACTCGACGTTCCAGCTCGAGCCCGCCGGGCACGCCGACCACGAGCGGCCCATGCACGACTAGCAACCCGCGACCAGCGGGCCGCGGCTAGCGGTCGCCGAAGTACTTCGGGTTGGCGACCGCCAGGCTCGCCGCGACCCGGTCAGCAAGATCACCGCCGGCGAGCGGGTCCTGGCCGAGCTCAAGCTCACGCGCCACGATCGCCACCACGTTGGCGGCGACCCTGGCATGGAAGGCAAGCTGACCGCCGGTGGCCGGCCTGACGCTGTCGATCAGGAACTCCCGTACCGCGTCCAGCAGCTCGCTGGCGGTGGGGCGGCCGAACGGGGCAGGCTCCTGCCGCGGGTCGCCGGTCAGCCGGGGACGCGCGCGCGCCGCTCGGTCAGCGGCCTCCGGATCGAGCAGCAGTAGCAGGTCCCACTCCTGCTCGCACACCCGGCGCCCGATGGCGGCCAGCTCGACCGACCGGTGCGCGCCCGACAGGTGCGCCCACGCCTGCGTCAGGCAGATCACGCCCCAGCGCAGCGTGCCCAGGATCTCCCACCAGCGCAGCTCGGCCGGTGAGATGTCGGCGCCGCCCGCTTCCTGGTAGGCGGCCAGCAGGTCTTCCCGCGAGCCGAGGCCGGCGACTGGCGGGGCTGCGCCGAAGCGCCACGCCTTCACGCACAGCCAGCCGAGATCCTCGGCCGGATTCCCGACATGGGTGAGCTCCCAGTCCAGCACCGCCCGCAGCCCCTCGGGCCCGACGATCAGGTTCCCGAGCCGGAAGTCGCCGTGCAGCAGCACCGGCTGGCGCGCTGGCGGCTGGCTGGCGGCCAGCTCCGCCATCGCTAGCTCGAACACCTCGCTGCGCTGACCGACCGGGGCAGCCGCGAACGCGTCCAGCTGCTCGCGCAAGGCCGCGAGCGGATCTGGCCTAGGGAAGAACGTGGGCATAGTCTGCGCGTGCAGCCCGGCGGCGAACCGTCCCAGCTGACCGACCAGAACGTCGCGGGCAGTCGCGTACTCCTCGTCGCGCAAGATCCGGCGGGCGATGGTCTCGCCCTCAACCCGGCGCATGATCATCCCGGCGCCGCCGAAGGCAGCCTCGGTGAAGCTGAACAGCATCTCCGGCACCGGCAGCCCGGCGTCATGCGCGATCGAGATGGCCGCGGCCTCCCGGTCGACCACGCCAGGCTCGCCGGGCCGGCCCGGTGGATCGCGGCGCAGGATCAGGCCGGTCCGGGTGCCGTCGGCGCCGATCGCGTCGAACGACCACGTTTCCTTCGACGCCCCGCCCGATAGCCGGGTGAATTCCTCGATAGTGACCGGGCCGCCAAGCCAGCGCCGCAGGGGGCGGGCGACGTCGTTCCGGTCCGGAGCGTCCGCCATCAGCCTTCCGCCACGCCTTTCGGAGCCCGTTGCCGCATGAAGCCGAACATGTAGCCAGCCACCCGGCGCATCTGGATCTCCTCGGCCCCCTCGGTGATGCGGTACCGCCGGTGGTGCCGGTAGATGTGCTCGAACGGCTTGTGCCGTGAGTACCCCAGCCCGCCGTGCACCTGCATGGCCCGGTCGGCTGCCTCGCAGCACAGCCGGTTGGCCCAGTAGTTGCACATGGACACCTTGTCCGAGACCGAGAACGGCCCGTCCCGGTCCATCAGCCACGCGGTCTTGTGGATGAGCGCGCGCAGCATCTCGCACTGGGTGTGCAGCTCGACGAGCGGGAACTGGATCGCCTGGTTGGCGGCCAGCGGCTTGCCGAACGGCTTGCGCTCGAGCGCGTAGGCGACCGACTCGTCGATGCAGTACTGCGCCGCACCGAGGCTGGAAGCCGCCTGCCGGATCCGGTTCTCGTTGAAGAAATGCTGCACCACGCCGAGTCCGCGGCCCTCGCCGCCGAAGATCGCGCTGTCCGGTACCCGGACGCCCGCCAGCGTCACGTGCGCGTGATCGGTCGGCATGTTGAACGTCCACAGGTACTCGTCCACCGTGAAGCCGGGCGCGCCGACCGGTACCAGGAACGCCGTGATGCCCTCGGCGTCGCCCGGCTTGCCGCTGGTGCGGGCGAAGATCAGGTCGTGCGACGCGGCGTGCACGCCGGTGTTGAAAGTCTTCTCCCCGGTGATGATCCAGTCGCCGCCGTCGCGCACCGCGGTGGTCTCCATGAACGTGGCGTCCGAGCCGTGCGCCGGCTCGGTGATGCCGAACGCGAAGCCCTTGCGGCCGGCCGCCAGGTCGTCGATCCACTCCGCCTGCTGCTCCGGCGTGCCGTACGAGATCATCAGCAGCAGCCCGACGTTGTTGCCGACGATCATGTGCTCGTTCTGCAGGTCGCAGTGCAGGCCGAGGCCCTTGCCCGCCAGATGCTCGCGGATCACCGCCATGCCGAGGTTGGTGCCGTCCCGCCCGCCGTACTTCGCCGGGAACGCGTACCGGTAGTGCCCGGCCGCGTCGGCGCGGCGCCGGGCCTCCCGCAGCAGCGCCTCCCACTCGCGGTTCGGCAGGCCGCCGCGATCCCAGTCGGTCCTGGCGTCCTCGCGGCGGTGGTCGAAGAACCTGATGTTGTCGTCCTGCTGCTCCAGCGGCCGGATCTCGGCCTCGATGAACGCGTCCAGTTCGATCAGGTAGGCGGCCAGGTCGGCCGGGATGTCGAAGTCCATGTTCGCTCCCTACCATGACGAGGGCTGCCTGCTCTAGAGCAATCGCGTACTCACGAGTAATGTCGGGATTAGCCGCCGCGTACTGGGGAGGGTCGCCGTGAGCACGTACGAGCACTACACCACGCCGGTCGACGCCAGGGACCTGGGACATTCCCGTCGCCGGGTCGGCCCGGTTCAGCTGGGAGTACGACGAGGGCCGCGACCGGCTACTCGACCTCTACCAGCGCGGCAAGGACAAGCAGTGGGATGCGACGAAACGGATTGACTGGTCCATCCCGGTCAATCCATCCAACGTGATGGAGCAGACCGACGAGCTGAATCCCGATCTACGGCTCACGGCAGTGGAACGTCCTCAACCAGAAGGAGCGGGACGAGCTCGATCATCACCTGTCGGCGTGGCTGTTCAGCCAGTTCCTGCACGGCGAGCAGGGCGCGCTGACGGTCGCGGCCCGGATCGTCCAGTCGGTGCCCGACATGGACTCCAAGTTCTACGCCGCTACTCAGGCCATGGACGAGGCACGCCACGTCGAGCTGTACGCGCGCTTCATGCGGGAGAAGATCGGGCTGTACTACCCGGTCAACCCCGACCTGGCGCAGCTGCTGTCCGACGCGCTGAGCGACTCACGCTGGGACATGCCGTATCTCGGCATGCAGGTGCTGATCGAGGGGCTGGCGCTGGCCGCGTTCGGCGTGCACCGGGACCTGTCCAACAATCCGCTGGTCACCCAGCTCCTGGCGTACGTGATGCAGGACGAGGCCCGGCACGTGGCGTTCGGCCGGATCGCGCTGCGGGATTACTACAAGGAGCTGACCGCAGCCGAGCTAGCGGATCGCGAGGAGTTCATCGTCGAGGGCTGCTACCTGATGCGCAACCGGTTCACCGGCCGCGAGGTCTGGGAGCGGATGGGCTTCGACGTGCAGGAGTGCCTGGAGTTCAGCGACCAGTCACCGGTGCAGCAGGCCTTCCGGACGTTGCTGTTCTCCCGGATCGTGCCCTGCGTCAAGGACATCGGCCTGTGGGGGCCGAAGGTCCAGCACGCCTACGTCGATCTTGGCGTGATCGAGGCCGCCGACTCCGACCTGGACGTGCTGATGCGCGCCGACGAGGAGCTCGCCGAGAAGATCGACAACGAGAAGTACGCAGCCGAGCTCGCCGCGCGGCAGGGCGAGGTCGGCGACGCTATCGCGCTGGCCGCGGATCCGGCCTAGGCGCGTGCTAGCGCCTTACCAGAGGTCGCCGCCGGTCAGCACGTAGATGAACGGGACTATCGGGATGATGACGAAGATCGCCCAGGCGATCTTGACCCCGGTTCCGATCTCCCGCCGAGATCAGCAGGTCGATCCAGATGAGGACGACTGCGATCGGGTGCAGGAAGCAAATCAAAAGCTCGATTATCTTCTTCACGCTCGTCACGGTACCCCGCGGCCGCGAGGTTAGCGCTCGGCCGGGCCGGGATCCGGCGCCAGATGCAGGTCGCGCAACGCTGTCCTGGCGGCCCACATGCCGCACATGCCATGCACTCCGCCGCCCGGCGGCGTCGAGGCTGAGCACAGGTAGACCCCGTCGAGCGGCGTCCGGTAGGGATTCCACCGCAGCGTCGGCCTGCCGACGGTCTGCCGCAGCGTGCCAGCGCCAGCGCCGATGTCGCCGCCTACGTAGCTGGGATTGTCCCGCTCCATGTCGGCTGCGGTCTTGACGGACCTGGCCAGGATGAGGTCGCGGAAACCTGGCGCGAACCGCTCGATCTGCGCTTCGATCCGGTCGGCCATGTCGACGTCCGACCCGGCCGGGACGTGGCAGTATCCCCACAGGACGTGCTTGCCGGCGGGCGCCCGGCTTGCATCGACCACGCCGGGCTGCACGACGAGACAGAACGGCCGCTCTGGATGGCGGCCGGCGCTGACGTCGGCCTCGCAGCGCGCCACCTCATCGATGGTTCCGGCGGCATGCACCGTGCCCGCTTCGCGACAGGCTTCGCTTTGCCAGGGAACGGGGCCGTCCAGCGCCCAGTCGACCTTGCAAACGCCGGGGCCGTACCGGAATCGCCGCATTGCCCGGCCGTAGCTTGCGGGCAGGCGGTCGCCGGCCAGGCCCAGTAGCTGGCGCGGAGTGACATCCAGCAAGACGGCCTGCGCTCGGGGCAGCTGGTCCAGTCGCTCGATCCAGGTGCCCGTGGCAATCGAGCCGCCGAGCTCGGTCAGCTCGGCGACCATCGCGGCGACGAGCTGACCGCTGCCGCCTTCGACCACGGGCCAGCCGGTGGTGTGCGCGAGCATCATCAGCGTCAGGCCGAAGGCGCTCGTCAGGGGGCTGGACAGGGGCCGTAGCGAGTGGCCGGCCACCCCGGCGAGCAGCGCGCGCGCCTCGGGCGTCCGGAGCCGCCGAGCCAGGACCGTGGCAGGCAGCAGTCCGTTGATGCCGAACCGCGCGGCGGGCACGACCTTGTCGGGCACGGATCGCAGCGGCGCCAGCACCAGGGACAGAACGGCGTCACTGTCGCGGACCAGGGGACCCATCAGATGCTCGTACGCCGCCCGGTCGCCGCCGAGCCGGGCGGCCGTCTCGGTCACCGAGCCGCTGATTGCCCCGGCCCGGCCGCCGTCCAGCGGATGCGCGACGGCCACCTTGGGCGCCAGCAGCCGGACACCGCGTGCAGCGAGATCGGAGCCGACGAAGAACGGCGACGCGGCCGCCAGCGCGTGCACCGCCGAGCAGGCGTCGTGGGCGAAGCCGGGCAGCGTGAGCTCCGCGGTCCGGCAGCCGCCGCCCGGCTCGGCCGCGCCCTCGAAGACCTGCACGCGAAGGCCAGCTCGCGCCAGCGTCAGCGCGCCAGCCAGCCCGTTCGGCCCAGAGCCCACGACGACAGCATCGGGCTGGCTCACAGGCAGATCACCTCGCCGTCAGCCGCCAGCGTCACCGGGACCTGGCTGTCCGGCAGGGTGGCGGCCATCTTCTCCAGTTCAGCATCGGTGCGGTCCGGACGGTGATGCAGCAGCAGGACGCGCTTCGCGCCGGCCGTCGCGGCCAGCCCAATCGCGTACTCTGCCGCGGCGTGGCCGAAGGTCCGGGCCGGATCGAAGTCCTCGGCGTACCAGAACGAGTCGTGCATCAGGATGTCAGCACCGGCTGCGAGCTCGAGCGCAGCTTCGTGATAAGCGCCTAGGCCGCCGGGGCCGGAGCCGACGTCGGTCGGGCAGTGATCGGGCAGGTACGCAACCGCGCGGTGGCCGTCGCCGACCCGGTAGCCAAACGTGCGGCCGCCCTTATGCGGGATCTCCCTGGCTAGGAGCGTGAGCTGGCCAAGGCGGATCTCGCCAGGCTCGAGGCCCGCGACCGTCCAGTCACCTCGGAGCTGGCGCGGGGTGATCGGGAAGTTCGGCGGCGAGAAGCCACGCTCCAGGGCGGCCTCGGCACCCGTGCCGTCGATCGGCTCGGGCAGCCGGAGCGAGACCCTGGCGTCATCCCGGTCACCGGCGGCGAAGAACGGCAGCCCCTGCACGTGATCCCAGTGCAAGTGCGTCAGCGCGATGGTGCCTCGGAACGGGCCGCCTGCCAGGAGCCCGGTTACCTGCCGGATTCCCGTGCCGGCGTCGAGCAGCAACTCAGGCACCGCGGCACCGTCAGCGGTGACCGCAAGGCACGACGTGTGGCCGCCGTAGCGGACGAAGTCGCGACCGGGCGCCGGGGTAGAGCCGCGGGTACCGCACAGGTCGATCCGCACGCCTCAGCCCTGGACCGCTTCCTCGTGCCGGTGGCCGCTAGCCAGCTCGGTGAGCTCGCCGGAATCGAACTGGCTCGCCGGCACCGCGGCGACCCGGCAGGCGGTGACCGCTAGCAGCGTGGACGTGCGGATCCCGCCTTCCAGGTGCGCGCGCTCGCCATGCAGCGAGCCAGGTCCATACTCGGCCAGCTGCTCACCGTCCCGTTCTGCCCGGATGACTCCATCAAGCACCAGGTACAGGTCGGAGCCTGGCTCGCCCTGCCGGACCAGTGCGTCGCCGGCCTTGAGATGGCTGACCTTCGGCTTCTGGGCGCCATGCATCAGCTGTACGGACAACGCACGCTCGAGCGCCGTCTCGACTGCGGTCACCAGAGCCGGAGAGTCCTCGTCGCCCCACGGGGTGTGCTCGACGCCGGCAGCGCCGGCGGTCCAGTCCTTCCAGTTGGTCATGCCGGACTTGCTCGCGAGCTGGCCGTTCTCGCCGTATATCCAGTGCCGCGGGAACGGGCTCGCACCGCTCATCGCAAAGTCCGCGTGGCCGTCGGCGTGCAGGGTCAGCGTCAGCGTCGTCCAGACCAGGGGCGCTAGCCACTGCACGAAGGGTTTGTGGCTAACGCGTCTGGGCATGGGCGCACCGGTCCGGCCGCCGACCGTCTGGCTGAACCGAACCCAGCCGTCGCCGTGCTCGGGCTCCCGCTGGATGTCGGTCAGCTTGACCGCCTGGAACCGGTACTGCAGTGTGCCGAGCTTGACGGTGGTCGCGCCGATGAGGCCGCCGCCCGCATAGCCGCTGTCAGAGATCTGGCCGTTCTCGCCGACCTCGATCCAGGCTCGCAGCAAGTTGGCGTACCGGAAGCGGTCCGCGGCCTGCAGTTCGGCCAGATCGGTGAGCTCGCTGGGCGGGGGCTCGTCGTAGTGCGCGACGCCGGCGTCGAACGCCAGGCGCATGCTGCCGGAAATGGCCTCGGAAGGGATCCAGGACAGTGATGTGACGCTGCTTTCGTACCTCATGACCTCAGGGTCCCCCCTCATCGGGCCCGGCGAAATCGTGCTGCCAGGCTTCTCCTGGTGTACCTAACACCACGTTCACGCGCCAGCTAGCGCGCGAGCGAAGCGTGCTCGTCCGGCGCGACCACCGGGATACACCGGCCGCGGGTCATTCGGTGCGGAGCAGCTCTGCGGGCCGGAGCCTGGTGGTCCCGTGGGCCGGCCACAACCCGACGGCGTTCGCGGCCAGCAACACGGCCGGCATCAGCAGGAGCCCGGTCCCGATCGGAATGTCGGTGCCCGGTGAGATCCCTAGAACGTCGGCGAACAGCGCCCAGGCCCAGTGCCCAGCCGCTGCTCCGACGGGCAGCCCGATCAGCAGCGCCAGCCCCGTGACCGTGGTGATCTGCCAGAAGATCAGGGCGGAGAGCTGGCGTCGCTGCAAGCCGAGCGTCCTCAGCACGGCGAAATCGCGGCGCCGGAACCGCGCAGACTGGAACGCGAACTGTGCCAGCACGCCGAGGCCGAGAATTGCCAGCAGCCCCGCGAGGATCAGCGGGGTCGCATCTACCGGCTCGTAATTGATCAGGCCATTAGGCTGCTGATTGGCGACGACGCACGTGGATTGCTGCACGCTGGCGCAGAACTTCGCCACCGCCCGCGTGAAGGCGGCGATGTCCGCGGCCTTGCGCGGTCCCCCGGCGAACTTCAGCAGGACAAAGTTGTAACCCTGGCCACCGGCCGACCGTGCCTGTCCCGCGAGCATGCTGGCCGGTACCAGCGCGCCCTGACCGAGATCGGTCGGAGTGAACGAGCCCTGCCCAAAATAGGGAAAGACGGCTCGGCCGACGACCTTGAGCGGCTGAGACGGCCCGGATGCAGAGACGTCGACAGTCTGCCCGAGCCTGAGGGCGCCGCTGCGCATGGTCGACGTACCGAGGACGAGCTGCCCGGCCGCTGGCGCGCGACCTGCCAGGATTGTCGGCGTCAGCAGGCGACCCCGGCCTGTCGCCAGGCCGATGGCCGGCACCACTCCGCCGTGCTGGCCGAGGCTGACGGTGCCGTGCAGCCCGAACGTCCACGCGGTCAGCCCGGGCACCGCCTTGACGTACTTGTCGAACTGACCCGTGCCGATGACCCCGAACTGCAAGTCCATCGCGACATCCCAGGTCTTCCCGTAGAGCCGCGGCGTCCGTTCCAGATGGACCAGGTTGGCACCGAAGGTGACCGACGCCATGAACGCCGCTACTGCCAGCGCCGTGCCGATGATCGCGCCGCTCGCAGGTACACCGCGGCGGCTCCGGCCGGGCTCCAGTGCCATCCGGACACCCGTGACTGCGGTCACCGGCGCGCCCGAGTCCGCTAGCCAGCGCGCCACGGCCGAGCCGTGGCCGAGCGCCGCCGACGCTCTCGCCGCGCTGCGATGCCAGGCCGACGCCTCGTGCCAGGCTGGCCGGGCGAGCCGGGCGACCAGGAGAACGACGATCGCCGCGATTCCCGCGGCAAGCACCGTCGTGTCGACCGACACGCCGGGGTGCAGTTCGGCGACCCGAGCCGGTCCGATCGGCAGCAGCGGGGACGCGGCGACGGCGACCGCGCAGGCCAACGAGGCGCCGGCGGCGGCCGCGGCCAGGACCTGAAGCAGGCTCACCGCAAGGAGCTGCCACCTGGTGAGCCCGAGGGCAGCCACGACCGCGTTGTCGGCACTGCTGGCTAGCACGAGCCTGCTCGCCGCCTGGCCGAGGATCAGCAGCGCGGTGACAGCGAGCACCAGCGCGAAAACGGCCAGGGCCACGGCCTGCGGCCGGATGGCTCGCTCGGCTGTCGCCGCCTGGACATCGTCGTCCGCGACGAACAGCTGGCCCTGAGTCGACGACCGGTACCGCGGTTCGCGCGCCAGCTGTGTTGCCTCAGCCGTGAACGTGCCGACCGTCGTGCCGGCGGCCAGCTTGACGTAGTCGCCGTCGAACGCCTGGTAACCGACGCCGAGTTCGCGGTAGAGGGCATAGCTGGCCTGGATATACGCCGTCTGGGCCAGCTTGTTGACCGGCACGATCGAGTCGCTGAGTACCTCGATCCCGACCACGTGCTCGGTGAGATAGCGAACACCGAGGCTCGGATCATTGTTCATGGCAGCCAGCCGCAGGACGCTGCCCAGGTGCAGGCCCAGCACCCGGGCGGCGAGCTGATCGACCATGACCTCGCCTGCCCGGCCTGGCAGCGGCGGGCGACCCGCCAGCATCTTTGGCCGTTGTAGCTGACGCCCAAGACGGCCATCCAGCGGCGCTGCTACCTCCGACGCCTCGTCGATCTGGCCATCGGCAAGCAGGGGCGCACAGTTGAGCCCGACCACCGGGGCGATCTGCCGGACGCCCGGCAGCCTGCCGATAGCGAAGTCGAATCCGCCCACGCCGGAGCCCGCAGGCCCGACGAGCACATCTGCGGCCGCGCTCGAGCGCAGGAACTGCGGGTAGGCGTTCTCGGTGCGCCGCGCGCCAGCCGCCACGGCCATGACGCCGCCGCCAGCCAATCCCGTGAGCAGGACCAGCGTCGCCCAGGCGCGCCAGTTCGCGCGCAGCCGGTGCAGGGCGACCGCAATCACTGCGCGCATCTCTTCCTGGTCCTCTCATTCCCCAGCGAGGCCTTGCCGTCGTCGTGGTAACGGCACCGTAGTGCCTCGGACCACCGGTCCGGTAGCTGGACATTTGGCGGCGGCCTTGCACATACATGGGCTGATCTTTACGGTGTCTAAAACTGGGCCGGCGAGCCAGGAAGGTGCCTGGCGTCGCCCGGCGTGCTAGCACCACGTCGGAGACTGGCACCTGCACCCTGGCCGACCTGGACCTGCTCATGCGAGAACTAATGAGATGAACGGCATAGTGGCGCCGGCTGGGCGCAGCATCAGCGTCTTCCTCGCCGACGACAACCTGATCGTCCGCGAAGGCGTTCGCGCGCTGATCAACCGCAGCTCCGATATTGAGGTCATCGGCGTCGCCGCCGATTACGACGAGGTGGTTGCTGGTTGCGAGGCAGCCGCGCCGCAGGTCCTGGTGACCGACATCCGGATGCCTCCCTCGTTCCGGAGCGAGGGCATTGACGCTGCCAAGGAAGTTCGCAAGCGCCATCCAGGCACCGGCGTCATCGTGCTCTCCCAGTACGACGATCCCGAGTACGCAATCGCCCTGCTTGCCGAGGGTTCGGCGGGCTATGGCTACCTCCTCAAGGACAGAGTGGCCGAGGGAAGCCAGCTCGCTGATGCGATCCGCAGCGTGGCGAGCGGCGGCACGGCCCTTGACCCGACCATCGTCGAGGCGCTGCTGCGGCCGATCATCGCTCCTGGCGGGCTGCTCCCAGCCGAGGAAGAGCTGCTGGCCTTGATCGCCGAGGGCAAGCCGATCAAGGCAATCGCGGTGGCCAGGAAATCGCCGCCCGAGGCGGTCGACGCCGAGGTGGAGGCCGTATTTCTCAAGCTCGCGGCGGGCGTATCGGCCGGACAGCAGGGTGCGATCCGCCGGCTCCGGCTGCTGCATCAGGCGATCGTGGACCGGGAGGAACAGGGCGAGACGCTATCCCGGCTGCTGCCCGGCGGGCTTGCCGAGAAGCTCCGCCGGGAGTCGCGGCCTATCGGCGAGACCGAGCGGGTCGTCGTCACCGTGCTGATGAGCGACATCAGGTCCTACTCCACTATCGCTGAGCATGCCGACCCGAGTCAGCTCGCGGGCCAGCTTGGCACTCACCGCGCTGCTATGAACAAGGCGATTCTCGGCCAGTCCGGCACCGTCATGCAGTTCGTCGGAGATGCTGTCATGGCCGTATTCGGTGCCCCGTTCCCGCAGGCTGACCACGCCGACAGGGCGGTCGCAGCGGCCATCGACATGCACGCGCTGCAGGCCGAAGTCAATCGCCGGTGGGAACGCCAGGGCATGCCGCCGTTCGGACTGGGACTGGGGCTGTCCACCGGCGAGGCGGCGGCCGCCCTGCTGGGGTCTGCCGAGCGGCTGGAGTACACGCTGGTCGGCGACACGGTGAATCTGTCGCAGCGGTTGCAGCAGTTCGCCGCGGCAGGCGAGACCGTCCTGTCGGAGGCAACGGTCAAGGCGCTGGCGGAGCCGGTGGACCTGATCCCGCTGCCACTGCAGATGGTGAAGGGCCGCGACACGCCCGTGGTCGCATTCAAGCTGACGCAGCCTGGTGCCGGGGGCACCGGCCCGCTCGTGAACCAGGCTGTTGATACCGGAGGGGATCCGACATGACTACCACCGACATGGCACTCACTGAGATGGCACGCACTGAGCTGGCCCTGCAGCTGCGGGGTGTACGCAAGACCTTCGAAGCCGAGAACGCGCCGGTGCGCGCGCTGCGCGGTGTCGACCTCGACGTCAGCCGAGGCGAGTTCCTCGCCCTGACCGGGCCGTCCGGGTGCGGGAAGTCGACGCTGCTCAACCTGGCCGCCGGGCTCGACCTCGCGGACGAGGGCACGATCGAAGTGGCAGGCCAGGAGATCACCGGTCTGAGCGAGGATGAACTGGCCAGGATGCGCCGCCGGCACATCGGCATCGTCTTCCAGTTCTTCAACCTGCTCGAAGGCGTGACCGTCCTGGAGAACGTGGCACTGGCGGCCATCATCGCCGGACGCAAGCGGCGCCAGGCCGAGACCAGGGCCAGGGACCTACTCGACTTGCTTGGCCTCAGCGACAAGCACGGCGCCGTCCCCGGTGTGCTCTCAGGCGGGCAGCGCCAGCGGCTCGCCATCGCCAGGGCGCTGGCGAACGAGCCGACGCTCGTGCTCGCCGACGAGCCTACCGGCGCGCTGGACTCCGACGGCGGACAGGAAGTCATCGAGTTGCTCCGCCGCCTGCACGCGGGTGGCCAGACCATCGTCCTGGTCACGCATGACCAGGCGGTCGCCGATGCCGCCGAGCGAGTCGTGCGCATGCTGGACGGCCGGATCATGCCTGAGCAGCCAGCCGACAACCTGACTAGCGACCGAGCTCGCGCCGCCGGGCTGACGGTCCCGGTACAGGCCGGATGACACCGGTGCCGCCGCGAACCAGGCTGCCAGGCGAGCCCGACGCCAGCCCAGTCGCCGTCGCCCGGCAAGGCGACGGACCTGATCCGGCTCCGGCTCCGGCCGCCGGGCAGGCGGGCCTGGCTGGATCGCCCGCCGCCCGCCGGATACTGACCGGCCTCGCCGGGCCGGCCACCGCGGCCGTAGTGCTCATACTCGCGCTGCGGCCGCGGGTTCCCGGTGGCATCTCTGACCTGCAGCGAACAGGATTCGCGCTCACCGTTGTGGCGGCTATCTCAGCCGCTCTGCTGGCCGCGGCGCGCGAGCGGACTCCGCAATGGCAAGTGGCGGCGGGCTCGCTGCTGGCCGCCGTGGCGCTAGCCGGTTATCGCCTCGCGGAGCATCAGCCCGGCCGGTCCTTTCACGAGGCGCTGGCAGTGAGCACGATCGCGACCCTGCTCCTCATCGCTGTCTGCATGCACCTGGCCCTCGCCCTGCCGGACGGACGACTGACCCGGCCGCGACGGGCCCGGCCAGGAGCACCGGGCCCGGTCCGGCCGGACCAGCCCAGCCGGGCGCGCCGGGTCACCGTCGGCCTTGCCTATGGCGCCGCGATCGCGGCCGGCGCTCTGCTCGGGCTGAGCCACCACGCGGTGCCCGTTCCCATCGGAACGGTAGCCTGGGCCGCCGGACTGGCCTTCACGCTGCCGGCGGTCCGGCTGAGATACCAGGCCTCGGCCGGCCGGGAGCGGGAACGACTGCAGTGGCTGGGCGCCGGCGCCGTGCTCGCGGCCGGACTCGCGCTTGCGGCATCGGTGCTGCACGTGCTCGTGGGCTGGCCAGAACCGCTGGCGGCGGCGGCCGCGGCCTGCTCCGTGGCGCTACCGCTCGGCCTGATCGCCGGTGAGATCCAGGCGCTCGGGCCGGTCGCTGGCCGGGTCCTCGTGCAGCTCATCGCCATCGTGGGCGTCACCATCGTCGTTTCGGCGATCTACATGATCGTCGTACTTGGCGTTGGCCGCGGTCCGGCAACCGCCGATGACCGGGCAGTGCTCGGACTGTCCATGGTGGCCGCCGCCATCGCCGCGATCGGCTACCTGCCCGCCCGCGAGCGCCTCCTGGCCTCGGCTAATCGCGCGGTTTACGGCGCGCGGGAGGCGCCGGATGAGGCACTCCGTACCTTTGGCAACCGCCTGAGCAGGGCCATATCCATGGACGAACTGCTGCTGCAGCTCGCCGAGTCGCTGCGCAAGACTATGGTGCTGACCAGCGCGGAGGTCTATACCGGCAGCGACGACGTGCTCGAGCGGACGGTGTCAGTGCCCGACGCCGGACCCCGTTCCCTTCTCATTACGCCGCGTGAGCGCCCCGTGGTGACCAGGGCCGGCGTTTCCGGCAGCGCCTGGGCTGCGGTGTGGCTGCCCGCGCTGCTCGACGGGCGCGAGAGGGCGCAGCTGCGTGTCACGCCGGTCAGTCATGCCGGGCAGCTGCTTGGCCTGATCGTGATCGAGCGGCCCGAGGCCGGCGATACCTTCACCGAGGAAGACGACCGGGTGCTGACCGAGCTAGCCAGGCAGGTCGGCCTGGCCTTCCACAACGCGCAGCTCGACTCGGCGCTGCAGAACACGCTGGACGAGCTTCGCGCGCAGGCCGAGGCGCTGCGCGAGTCCCGGGCCAGGATTGTCGCCAGCGGCGACGCCGAGCGCAGGCGGCTGGAGCGCAATCTGCATGACGGCGCGCAGCAGAACCTGGTGGCCCTCGCGGTTAGCCTGCGGCTGGCTCGCGATGTGCTGGCCGACGAGCCGGAGTCGGCCGCGCAGATGCTGGATCAGCTCGCCGATGACCTGAAGGTGACCATCCAGGAACTGCGGGACCTTGCCCACGGCATTTACCCGCCGCTGCTGGCCGACAGCGGGCTCGGCAAGGCCCTGGAAGCGGCGGCCAGCCGCAGCCCTCAGTCCGTCCGGGTGACCGCGACCGACCTGCGCCGGTACTCGCCAGACATCGAGGCTGCGGTGTATTTCTGCTGCCTTGAGGCGCTGCAGAACGCCGCGAAGCACGCGCCTGGCGCGACCGTCGACGTCCGCCTGTGGGAGCAGTCCGGCGGACTGCTGTTCTCCGTCACCGACGATGGTCCTGGCTTCAATGTCACGGCCGCCCGCGGCGGCCACGGCCACGTGAACATGGCCGACCGGCTCGGTGCGATCGGCGGCACGATCCGGTGGCAGTCAGAACCGGGCCGTGGCGCAACCGTGCAGGGATCGATCCCGCTGCCGTGAGCCCGCAGCTGGCGCTTACCCGTCGCTAACGGGTACCGCCTCAGGCGGGACCCGGCCAGCCGGCTTCCCGGTCCGCCCAGATCCGGCGCAGCAGGTCAGCGCCAAGCCGTTCCTTATTGACGTATCCGGCTGCGCCACTGGCGCCCGCGTCGGCAGGAAGGTCACGCATGTCATAGGTAGAGCACAGGATGACAACCGTCTCCGGATGCGACGCGAGGATCTGCCTGGTGGCTTCGATGCCGTTCATCTGCGGCATGTTGATGTCCATCAGCACGAGCTCAGGATGCAGGCGGTCGACCAGTTCGATCGCCTCATGACCGCTGCTAGCCTCGCCTGCCAGCTCGAACTCAGCCAGCCGCCGCAGCACCGCCTTCGCTGCGATCCGGAACGGTGCCTGATCATCCACTACGAGCACGGAATGCGAGCTGGCCACGCCTCCAGTGTTACACGCAAGGCCGCTCCGGCCGAGGGTGCTGGCCTGAGGTCAGCGGGGGAGGACAGCATCCCAGCGTCAGCCGGCCGCCTGGTGCTCGCTGAGATAGAGCAGGACCGCCTTGACCCGGCGATTCACATCCCGCTCCTCGCTCAGGCCAAGCTTCGCGAAGATCGAGTTCGTGTGCTTCTCAACCGCACGCTCGGTGACGAACAGTGCCGCGGCGATCGCTGAGTTGCTCTTGCCCTGCGCCATCTCCGCGAGGATTTCAAGCTCTCGCGGCGTGAGCAGGGCCAGACTCTGCGAACTGTCCTGTGCCCGAGACCGGACAAGCTCGTCGACGACCATCGGATCTATGACCGAACCGCCTGCAGCCACCGCCCTGATGGCACGGGCCAGCTCGTCCACGCTGCCGACCCGCTCCTTCAGCAGGTACGCCCGCCCCGCTGAGCCGTGCTCAAGCAACGCGACGGCATAACCAGGCGCGACGTACTGACTCAGCACGACGACGCCGGTACCCGGCTGATGCTGCCGGGTCCAGGCTGCCGCCTGAATGCCCTCATCGGTGCCAGTGGGCGGCATCCTGATGTCCGTCACGACGACATCCGGACGCTCGCGCTCGATCAACGTCAGGAGCGCCGGCAGGTCTCCGGCCGTTCCGACCAGCTCCAGGTCGTCATTGGCGGCCACGAGCCGGGAGATACCTTCGCGCAGCAGCACGTGGTCTTCGGCGAGCACTACTCGGATTCTGCTCATCGCCGCAGATCGTACGCGCAGCAGACCGTTTGCGCAGCACAGCGGCGCCGGAGCGCGCGATCGGGGGGCTGGCTCACCCGCCAGAAGTGGTGCGGCCACACCTGCGTGTACCGGCCTGCGCAGGCACAATGACGCCATGGGACTCGCATGGTACGCCGCCAGGGCGACCTGGCGACGGTCGTGGCGGATGGCAGTGCTGATCGCGCTGATCGGCGGGTTGCTCGGCGCTGTCGCGCTCGGCGCCCTGGCGGGTGCGCGGCGGACCGACTCGGCCTACAGCAGGTACCTGCGGTCGGTGAAGGCCAGCGACGTCATGGTCGACATTCCCGGACCGATACTGCCGTTCGTCCGCGACGTCGAAGCCGAGCCGGGGGTGCGGTCCAGTGCCGCGTGGATCGGCCTGGATGCCGAGCCGGTCATCAAGGGCAGGATCGATCCCAACTTCCAGACTGACGCCATCGCCGGGAGCCTGGACGGTGAGTTCTACCGCCAGGACAAGCTGACGGTGCTCGCGGGAAAGCTGCCGCTGGCCAGTTCCACCGACAAGCTGATCCTCACCCCGCGAATGGCGGCCGCCTTTCACCTGACCGTCGGTGATCGCATGACCTGGCAGTTCTACAAGCAACTGCCGGACAACAAACCCGCCGGCCGGGCCACGTTCGTGGTGGCGGCCATCGCCGACGTGCCGCCCGCCCTGGTCGATGACTTCGACGCCGTCGATGGGGCGATCCTGCCGCCGGCGGCGACCGCTCGGTATCTGACGGGCGGCGACTGGTCGTTCGGCTGGGCCTCCCTGCGGTTGCGGAATGGCGACGCCGGCGTTGCTGCGCTTACCGGGCGGCTCGGGACGCTCGCTAAGGCCGCCTCGCACCAGTACGATTTCCCGTTCGTCTTCACGATCCGCCGGCTGGCCATCGTGAAGCACGAAGCGCAGCAGGCCATTGAGCCGCAGGCGGTCGCTCTCGCAGTACTCGGCGGCTTGGCCGTCATCGCCTTGCTGACGCTCATGACCCAGGGCCTTGCGCAGCTGCTGACTAGGTCGGCGGCCGATGCGCCGGCACTGCGGGCGATGGGTGCCAGCCGCATTGCGGCCGCGGCAGCGACGGCCGCATGGGGCGCTGTCGCCGTCGTCGGCGCGGTGCTCATCTCCGTCGGCGGTGCGATCGCCGTCTCGCCGCTGGCCCCGATCGGGCCGGTCCGGCTGTTCGACCCGGTCAAGGGCGTCCAGGCCGACTGGCTGGTGCTCGGCGGCGGCGCAGCCATCTTGCTGATCTTGCTGGCGGCGCCGCTAGCCTGGCTGGCCTGGCGGGCGGTTCGGCATCAGGGCGAGCTTTCGCCGGTCCGGTCCTCCGCGCTCGTCACGGCTGCGGCCCGGGTGGGCCTGCCGGTCACCGTGGTGGCCGGGATCCGGCATGCACTAGAGCGGGGATCCGGCCGGGTGCGCGCACCGGTCCGCGCCACCCTCACCGGATCCGTGGTCGCCGTTACCGCGCTCGTCGCCGCCCTGGTCTTCGGAGCGAGCCTGACCGGGCTGGTCAGCCACCCGGCCGAGTACGGCTGGAACTGGGACCTGGTGATCCAGTCGCAGGGCGGCTGGGGCAGCTGGCCGCCCGGCGCCCTCGACAAGATCTTCACTGGCCAGCCGGGCGTGACTGCCTGGGCAGAGGTGGGTTTCGCCCAGCTGAATATCCGCGGAGCCGAGGTCCCGGCGATGGGCTTGCTGCAGCACAACGCAGCGCATGCCATCGAGCCGCCGACGACCAGCGGTCACCCATTGTCCGCCCCAGATCAGATCGAGCTCGGCTCGGTGACCATGCGTCAGCTCGGCCTGCACCTCGGCGACAAGCTGCACCTGGGCTCTGACAACCAGCCGCTGACCGTCGTGGGCATCGCCACGCTGCCGTCATTCGGTGTCGTCCTGACCGACCATGTGTCGCTCGGCCGGGGCGCGCTGCTGGACTGGACCACGATGATGCGTGTGCTTGGCCTGCAACCGGATCCGAAGAATGCCAGCGAAATAGCCAACTCCCCCGCTAGCCCTGCCTATCCTGCCACGGTCGCCTTTGATGTCAGTTCGCCAGCCGTTGCCCGCAAGCTGATCGCCACGATGGCGGCCATTTCAGCCCAGACCGGCAGCCCCGGCGGCACATACGAGCTCCTCCCCCGCCTCGAACTCGGTGCCGCAGTCATCAACGCGAGCCAGATGGGCAGCCAGCCGCTCGCATTCGCGACCGGAGTAGCGGCCGCCGCAGTGCTCGCCCTCGGACTTACGATCCTGGCGTCGGTGCGCCAGCGACGCCGCGAGCTTGCCCTGCTGAAAGCACTCGGACTGCGCGCCCGGCAGGTCAGGGCCATCATCGCCTGGCAGACCAGCACCATCCTGATAGTGGCAGTCGCGGTCGGCGTGCCGCTGGGCGCCGCCGCCGGGCGGTGGGCCTGGACGAGCTTCGCCAATTCGATCGGGGTCGTGCCGACCTCGGTCGTGCCAGGTCGGTCCCTGCTGATCGGCGTGCTGCTCCTGCTCCTGGCAGGCAACCTGCTGGCTTCGGGCCGGCCCTGATGGCCGCCCGCATCGCGCCAGCGGGCACCCTGCGTACCGAGTAGCCCGGCTACGATCAGCTCGTGAGCGATCTTGCCTTCCCGCCGTTCCCGCCCGGCTTCGCCTGGGGCGTCGCCACGGCTGCGTACCAGATTGAGGGCGCGGTAGCGGCCGACGGCCGCGGCGAGTCGGTCTGGGACACCTTCTGCCGGCGGCCGGGCGCGATCCGGGACGGCCAGACCGGCGACGTCGCGGACGACCACTATCACCGGTGGCCCGACGACGTCGCGCTGATGGCTCGAGCTCGGCATCAGTGCGTACCGGTTCTCCATCGCCTGGCCGCGGATCCAGCCACGCGGCTCGGGCGCCATCAATGCCGCCGGGCTTGACTTCTATGACCGGCTCACCGACGGCCTGCTCGCCCGTGGCATCACGCCGATGCCCACGCTGTATCACTGGGACCTACCGCAACCGCTGGAGGACGCGGGCGGCTGGCTGACGCGTGATACGGCCTACCGGTTCGCCGAGTACGCCGGCCAGACAGCGGAGCGGCTCGCCGATCGGATCCCAGCCTGGATCACGCTGAACGAGCCGTTCGTCGTGACCGCGTTCGGCTATGCGCTCGGCATCCACGCGCCGGGCAAGGCGCTGATGCTCGATGCGCTGCCGACCGCGCACCATCAGCTGCTCGGGCACGGGCTGGCCACCGCCGCCCTGCGCGCGGCGGGCGTACGCGAGGTCGCGATCACCAACAACTACTCGCCGGCCTGGCCCGCCAGCGACAGCGCGGCGGACGTCGCAGCGACCGCGGCCTACGACGCACTGCACAACCGGATGTTCACCGATCCGGTACTGCTCGGGCGCTATCCCGACCTGGCGGCATTCGGGATTGGCGCGGACGGCATGGACTGCGTCCGCGACGGTGACCTCGCGGTCATTTCCGCGCCTATCGACGCGCTCGGCGTCAACTACTACACGCCGACTCGGCTATCCGCGCCAGGCGACTCGCCACTGCCCTTCCAGATGGAATCCATCCCTGGGTATCCCGTCACGGCATTCGGCTGGCCGGTGATCCCGGCCGGGCTTACCGAAGTGCTGACGACACTGACGAAGCTGTACAGCGGCCTGTTGCCGCCCGTCTACATCACCGAGAACGGCTGTTCGGTCGACGACGAGCCGGACGCTAACGGCAGCATCGACGATCAGCCCCGTATCGCCTACCTTGACGGGCACATCCGAGCAGTGGCGGATGCGATCAGGGCAGGCGTCGATGTCCGCGGCTACCTGGTCTGGTCCCTGCTGGACAATTTCGAGTGGGCCGAGGGCTACCACCAGCGTTTCGGGCTTGTGCACGTGGACTTCGCCACCCAGTTGCGCACCCCGAAGGCGTCGTTCGGCTGGTACCGAGACCTGATCGGCGCCCAGCGTCAATAGGCAAGCGCTGGCCGTGCTCGTTGCCAGCTGCCGTCGATCAGCGCCGCCATCATAAAGTGCGCCACGTCGCCGCGCGCAATCTTGCGGCCGCCGGGCGGCGGGAAGTCTGGGCGCACCCGGTACTGACCGGCGGGCGCGGCGTCGATGAGGCGAGTCGGCCTCGCCAGCGTCCAGTCCAGCTCGCTGGCGCTGACGACGGCTTCCATCGCGCGCACGTCCGCGAACGGCTTGGCCAGCACTCTCGGCACGACGAACTTGATCACCGGGCCAGTGTCCGGGTCGCCCTGAATGAAGGCCCCGGCGGCCGATACGCAGATCAGCCGACTGGTGCCGGTCTTGTCCATTGCTTTCACCATCGCGGTCCCCGCGCTGGCCAGCAGCTCCGGCGTCTTCACGCCGCGCGGCCCGAGCGCGGACAGGACGGCGTCAGCTCCCGCGACCGCCTCCGCCACCCGGCTGGCGTCGGTGGCGTCCCCGGCGATGATGGTCAGGCCCGCCGAGTCGGGCAGGCCAGCGGGGCCGGACAGCGAAGCAGGGTTGCGGACCAGCGCGGTGACCTCGTGGCCGGAATTGAGCGCCATAGCCAGCACGTGGCTGCCGATCCGGCCGCTGGCGCCTAGCAAAGCGAGTCGCATAGCAATCTCCTTCCGTTCCGCTGGACAGGTGGCGCTTAGCCGGTGACAGCGCCGTAGGCGGCCCGGACATTACTGTCAGCGCGGCCGGCGTCGTCCGGATCGGCGTCGCCGGCAGCGCGGCGCCGGCCAGCGCCTCGCGGCAGCGCGAGCATGAGCGCGAAGCTGCCTGCGAAGACGCCGACCTGGAACCACAGGGTCCGGGTGAGCGCGGCTGCGAAATCGGTGCGGACCGCTGCCGCGCCGGCCCGGGCCACGACCCGGCTAACCCGAGGTGGCAGGACCTGGCCGCCCCGGAGCCGGCACGCGGCCGGCGTCACCGTCGGGTCCGCTGCCACGAGCCGGGCGTGCAGGCAGTCACCGAACTGACCGGTGATACGGGCGGCCAGCGGCGCGGGGACGTGCGCGGCCGCAAGGCCGGTCCGCAACTGCGGGCCGACCGTCGCGGCTGAAGTCGCGGACTGTGTGCCGAGCAGGCCGAAGAAGATGACCCCGATGACCGCGACTCCGATCGAGGCACCCAGCTGAAGGCTGGTGTTGAAGATGCCGGACGCCGACCCCGCGTCCTGCGGCTGAACTCCGGACAGCAGGATGTCGGCGAGCGGCGCGAGCACCGTGCCCATGCCAAGCCCGGCGACCACCAGGGCCGGCACCATGTCCCAGGTGGTGACCGCGCCGCCGAAGTGATGCACCGTCGCGATCAGCCCGGTCATTCCGGCGACCATGATCAGCGCGCCCGTCATCGTTACGCCGCGGCCGAATTTCGGCGCCAGCCGGGCCGCCGCGCCGGACGCGATCAGGACCCCGCCAGAGAACGGCAGGAACGTCAGGCCCGCGTGCAGCGGGGCGAAGCCGAGGCCGATCTGAAGGAAGAGGGTCAGGATCAGCGCGAACGACGTGATGCCAAGGAAGAACGTCACCGCGATCGAGATGCCGACCGCGAACGCGCGCTGGCGGAACAGGCCAAGCTGCACCAGTGGCGAGCCGTCCCGCCGGTCTTTGCGGCGCTCATAGGCGACGAACACCGCGAGTATCGGCACGGATGCGGCCATGGCTGCGAACGTCCAGGCCGGCCAGCCCAGCTGACGGCCCTGCACGAGCGGATAGAGCAGAAGCAGCAGCGCCGCCGAGATCAGCGCCACGCCGACCGGATCGAACCGCGGCGGCCGCGGGGCGCGGGACTCGCGGATCAGTACTGCCGACCCGGCAATAGCCAGGATGCCGACTGGCACGTTGATGAGGAAGATGGGCCGCCAGCCGAGGCCGAACAGATTGTGCTGGGTTAGCAGACCGCCCAGCAACGGCCCGCTGACGGTACCGAGACCAGCCGTGACCCCGAATGCCGCCAGCGCCTTGATCCGCTCGCCAGCCGGGAAGATGACCTGGATGACCGACAGCACCTGCGGGATCATGATCGCGCCGAACACACCCTGCGCGACCCGGCTGCTGATCAGCATGGCCGGGCTCTGCGCTGCGCCACACAGCGCCGACATCAGTGTGAAGCCAGCGACTCCGATGAGGAACAGCCGTTTGCGCCCGAACGTGTCGCCTCAGCCGGCCGCCAGTGATCAGCACGAGCGCGTAGGCCAGCGTGTACCCGGCCAGCGCCCACTGCACATCGGCGTAGGTGGCGTGCAGGTCGCGCTGAATCGACGGGATCGCGATGTTGACGATGGAGATATCAAGCAAGTTCATGAACGCGGCCAGGAGCAGCACGACCAGCGTGAGCCACCGGCGCGGGTCCAGGCTGTCGCCTGGCGCACCGTGAGGTGCCAGGATCTGATCATCAGTTGCCATCGAAGTCCTCCGCTCAGGAAGGGTCGCCCTTGATTCGATAACTAACCTAGCGTCTCGCGTTGCTATTGTCTAGGTAGCTTAACTATTAGGGAGGCGAGGCATGTCCGGGGATCCGCAGTGGGAGGTGCCATGGCCGGCTGGGCTCGAGGACAAGTCGTGGAGCCGCGAGCGCGCCGAACTGGCGATGGCGTTTGTCGCGGCGGTCAGGAAGACCGGCTCGCTCATGCACCTGATGAGCCAGGCGGCCGCGGACCGCATCGGCATCAACGCCACCGACCTGAACTGTCTGAACATCCTGAGCTTCAGCGGCCAGCTAACAGCAGGCGAGTTGGCCAAGGCCACGGGGCTGACGACCGCGTCGATCACCGGCGTCGTCGACCGGCTCGAGCAGGCAGGCTTCGTGCGCCGCGAGCGCGACGCGGTCGATCGCAGGCGCGTCGTTATCCACCTGGACGCGCCGCGAGCGCTCCGCAGCATCGGGCCGGTGTTTGGCCCGATGATGGGCGCCTGGCAGCGGATGGCCGCCCAGTACAGCGATGACGAGCTCCGGCTCATCGTCGAGTTCTACGGCCAGATGGAGCAGGTCATTCGCGAGCACCTGGACCGGCTCCGCGAGGGTCAGGCGCCATCCGAGTGACCCGCGGCGCGAGCCACGATCTCGAAGAGTTGCAGCGCGGGCTCTACCTGGGCGAGCAGAGCATCGGGGATCTTCAGGCGCTCGGGCGCGGCGGCGCGCTGGGGCTCGGCAAGCGTATGGTGCGGCGCAGGGTGTCCCGAGCATTCATGCGTGGCTTGCGGCGCAGTTGACCAGCCTCGTCTAGCGTTACGAGCGGAACCGAGGAGGCAGGTTGGCGCACCCACTCGACCCTCTCAGCGCGGCCGAGATCCGGCACGTGGCCGCGGCGTTACGCGCACGCAAGGGGGTGGATCTGGGCTGGCGGTTCGCCTCGATCGACCTGGCGGAGCCGGCCAAGGAGGATCTCACTCGCGGTGCGACGGACATCGGGCGCGCTGCGCACGTGATCTGCTGGAACCCCGCTGACGGCCAGGCTTACCGAGCGATGGTGTCGCTGCCAGCCGGTGACATCACGCAGTGGGAGCATCTGCCCGGCATCCAGCCGAACATGACTGTCGACGAGTGGCACGAGTGCGACGAGATGCTGCGCCGCCAGCCGCAGCTGATCGATGCCCTGGCCCGGCGCGGTATCACCGACATGAGCCTGGTGCTGACCGACGTCTGGGCCTACGGCGCGGCGCTGGTGCCCGCCCGCTACCGGGACGTGCGCCTCGGCTGGGCGGATGTCTGGGCGCGCGGCAGCACGGACGGCAATCCGTACGCGCACCACATCACCGGCCTTCATCCCATCGTCGACCTGAACCGCATGCACCTGCTCGAGCTGGAAGACAACGAGTCCGAAGGTGGCGCCGATCGCCCCGACGTCATGGGCGAGTACCTGCCGGAACTAATCCCCACGCCGCAGCGCGAGGTCAGCCCGCTGCACGTGCATCAGCCGGACGGCGTGTCGTTCACGCTGGACGGGCGCCTCTTGCGCTGGCAGAACTGGGAACTGCGGCTCGGCTTCAACTACCGGGAAGGCCTGGTCTTGCACGCGGTCGGCTTCTGGGACGCCGGACGGCTGCGGCCGATCGCGCACCGACTGTCGTTCGCCGAGATGATCGTGCCGTACCGGGACGCCACGCCCGACCACTACCGCCGCACCGCGTTCGACATCGGCGAGTGGGGGCTCGGGTTCATGACCACATCGCTCGACGTCGGCTGCGACTGCCTCGGCGAGATCCGCTACCTGGACGCGGTGGTCCACGACTCGCGCGGCGAGCCGCGTACCATCCGCGACGCGATCTGCATCCACGAGGAAGACGACGGCATCTTGTGGAAGCACGTCGACGAACGGTCCGGCGCTGCGGTCCGGCGAGCGCGCAGGCTGGTGATCTCCTTCCACGTGACCGTGGCCAACTACGAGTACCTGATCTACTGGCGCTTCTATCAGGACGGGAACATCGAGTGCGAGGTGCGCGCCACCGGGATCATGGTGACGTCGTATTTCCCGGCAGGCAACCAGCCACCGACGGGTGCGCTCGTCGACCAGCGCACCTACGCCCCCTACCACCAGCACTTCATCGTCGCCCGCCTCGACCTGGACGTGGACGGCCAGCCGAACACGGTGTACGCGATCGAGTCGCAGGCACTGCCGGTCAGCGACGCGAACCAGCACGGACTGGCGCTGGTGACACGAGAGACGCCGCTGCGGACCGAGTCCGATGGCCGTCAGGACGTGAACTGGAGCACTCAGCGCAGCTGGAAGGTGGCGAGCAGCACGACGGTCAACGGGCTCGGCGGCCACCCTGCCTACAAGCTGGTGCCGGGCGGCAGCTTCCCGGCACTCATCGACGAGTCATCGCCCGCGTTCCAGCGAGCTGAGGCGATTGCGCACGCGCTGTGGGTGACGCCGTACGCCGATGGCGAGCGCTGGCCGTGCGGCGAGTTTCCCAACCTGAGCGCCGCGGACCACGGCCTGCCGGCCTGGACCGCGCGGGACCGGCCCATCGAGGCCACGGACGTCGTCCTGTGGCACGTCTTCGGCCTGCATCACCTCACGCGGCCTGAAGACTGGCCGGTCATGCCCGCGGACCGGACCTCGTTCTGGCTCAAGCCGTGGGGCTTCTTCGACCGGAACCCGGCGCTAGACGTGCCGCCAGTCGACCGCAGCGAGCACGACCGCTAGGTTTGCGTCCTATGACAAGAGCGGACGAACCGGCGTCGGGTGCCGTCGAGATCTACACCGATGGTGCTTGTAGCGGCAACCCGGGCCCGGGCGGCTGGGGTGCGCTGCTGACGTTCGGCGGCCGCACCAAGGAACTGTGCGGCGGCGAGGCCACGCCGACGACCAACAACCGGATGGAACTGATGGCGGCAATCCAGGCCCTGGAGAGCCTCACCAGGAGGTCCTCGGTGCGCCTGCACACCGACAGCAGCTACCTGCGTAACGGCGTCATGAGCTGGCTGCCGACCTGGAAGCGGAACGGCTGGAAGACCGCGAGCAAGCAGCCGGTCAAGAACGAGGACCTCTGGCGACGCCTGGACTCCGCCGCTGCCCGGCATGATGTGCACTGGCTGTGGGTCAAAGGTCACGCCGGCAATCCGGGGAACGAGCGGGCCGATGCACTAGCCAACCAGGGCATGGCCGAGGCCGTGGCGCACTCACGTGCTCAGCCGCGCCGCTAGGCCAGAACTCGCCTGGCAGGCAGCCGCCGGGCCGTGGTGGGCAGGCACAGAAACTCGCCCTGGCGAGGCGCTAGCCTGGCCAGGGCGAGTCTTTGATGACCGGTCCCCCCGGATTCATCTGAATGGGTCCCCCACTACACAGGATGACATGACAGTTACTGACGGTCTCCACCGGGGCCGGTAATCGCGACCTATGCCGACTCACTTTGCCCTGCCCTGGTCAAATGGACCCATGGAACGTCTGAGCCGGCAGCTTGAATTCCTCGCTGAGGCCGGCCGGCTCAAAGGCGTGCAGCGCCAGACGATGCTGACCGAGCCGGCCAGGCGGGAGAACTCGGCGGAGCACTCCTGGCACCTGACGGTGCTGGCGCTCACCCTGGCCGAGTACGCGCCGCCGGGCACCGACCTGGCCCGCGTCGTTGCCATGCTGGCGCTGCACGACCTCGTCGAAGTGGACGCCGGCGATCTGTCGGTCTATGCGCCAGCGCCCGAGCAGGCCCGCCAGCACGCGGCCGAGCGCGCCGCCGCCGATCGGCTGTTCGGGCTGCTGCCGGCCGACCAGGCTGGCAGCCTGCGTCAGCTCTGGGATGAATTCGAGGAACGGGCAAGCCTGGAGGCGCGGTTCGCCCGAGCCCTCGACCGGCTCCAGCCGATGCTGGAGAACGTCAAGGAGGGCGGCGGTACCTGGCGCGAACGGGGGGTGGCCGCGGACGAGGTGCTGACGAAAGTAGCGCTGATCGAGGACGGCTCGGCGCAGCTGGGGCGGTTCGCCAGGGACCTGATCGAGCGCGCCGTCAGGGATGGCATCCTGGCGCCAGTCCGGGCCAGCCAGTGACTGTGCGGTCGCCAGAGCGGCGCGCCATCGGGGCCGTCTTCCTGCTGTTCGGGGCCGATACGGGAACCTTCGCTTCGCGACTGCCCTGGATCGCCGATCGCTTGCACCTGACCAGCGGCATCCTCGGTTTGTCGGTCGGACTCATGATGGCCGTCGGAGCGGTCGTGACCATACCGTTCGCAGCCCGTCTAGTCCACCGCTATGGCCCGCAGGGCGTCAACCAGACTCCTGATCACCGCCACTGGCGCAATGCTGGCACTGCCCGCCTTCGCCCCGAACGCGTTGGTGCTCAGCGCGGTAATGCTGGCAACTGGCGCGGTGTACGGGACCTGTGACAACGCGGTGAACGCGCAAGGTGTCGAGGCGGAGCGACGTATCGGCCGGTCGATAATGTCCGGGCTGCATGGCATGTGGAGCCTCGGGGTGCTGGCAGGGGCGCTGATCGGGTCGCTGGCCGCCCGCGAACACGTCGATCCGCGAGTTCAGTTCGCGGTGATGGGCGCCGTTATCGCCGTCGGCGGCATAGCGGCAACCTCGTGGTTCGTCAGCACGCCCGCCACCGCCGGCGGCGCCGGCGCCGTCGACGCCCCGCGGTTCGTCTGGCCACGCGGCATTATCTTGCTGATCGGGCTAGTGGGCTTCGCCGCCATCTTTGTCGAGACAGCTGGAAATGACTGGTCAGCCGTCTACATGCACTGGGTGCTCCACGCCAGCCAGGCAAAGGCTGCGCTAGCGACCGGGGTGTTCGCCGGGTCGATGGCGACCGGGCGGCTGCTTGGCGATGCGGTAATTCGCCGAACCGGTCCCAAGCTGTGCGTGCGGCTCTGCGGACTGCTCGGGACGGCCGGCTGCCTGCTCGTGGCCGCCAGCGCGAGCACGGGCGCGGCCCTGGCCGGATTCCTCCTGATCGGCATCGGCGTGTCGGTCGTGATTCCGCTGGTCTTCGCGGCCGCCGGGAACTCCGGGGCGAGCCCGGCTCTTGGGGTTGCCGGAGTAGCCACCATCAGTTATGGCGCGGGACTGGCCGCACCGAGCGCGATGGGCGGGATCGCCGACGTCTCTTCGCTGCGGGTGGCTTTCGCGGTTGCTGCGCTGCTCGCCTGCGCGGTGGTGGCCGGCGCCGGACTGCTCGAGCGGCCAGCCAGCGCGGCTGCGAGGCCTGAGCCGGCGCCGGAGCAGGCCGCTAGAAGAAGATCAGCTTGACGGCGGAGATGACGCCGATCAGCACGACGAATATTCGCAGGGCAACTGGGGGCAGGCGCCTCCCGTACCTCGCGCCGACGATGCCGCCCGCGGTCGAGCCGACGGCGATCAGCAGCACAGCCAGCCAGGCCACGTGCGCGAAGATGATGTAGACGACCGCCGCCGTGCCGTTGACGATGGCCACGAGCACGTTCTTGGCGCCGTTGACGCGCTGCATGCTCTCGTCCAGGAACGTGCCAAGCAAGCCGATCACCAGCACACCCTGCGCAGCGCCGAAGTAGCCGCCGTACGCAGCCGAGGCGAACATCCCAGCCGCGAGTGCCGGGCTGGTGGGCTCTCGGTCCGGCGCTGGCGCGCCGTCGCGCTCGGCGAGTCGCTTGCGCCGGGCGGCGACCCGGCCGCTGAGCCAGGGCTGGATGATCACGAGCACGCAGGCGATGAGGATCAGCACCGGCACGATGAGCTTGAAGGACGACGACGGCAGGGAGAGCAGTGCGGCGGCCCCGGCCACCGAGCCAGCGGCCGCGAGGACCCCGAGCCGGATCAGCCTGGCGCGCTGGCCGGCTAGCTCACGCCGGTAGCCAACGGCTCCGCTGACGTTCCCCGAGACCAGGCCGACGTTGTTGGAGACGTTGGCCACGACCGGCGCGAAGCCGAAGGCCAGCAGCGTGGGAAAGGTGATCAGCGATCCGGACCCGACGACGGCATTGACCGCGCCGGCCGCTACGCCTGCCCCGAGGATCGCGAGCGCCTCAGCCGGGCCCACGTCTGCCTCCCATCTCCTTGATCGTAAGCGAGGCCACCAAGCACCGGAGCGCAGGGTGAGCAGAAGCACACGGCCCGCGCAGCCGCCGTCAGCGGAGCGGCACGGCGCGCGCCGACCACCGTGCCGCCCGGCGCTCGACCTGCAGTTGCACGCCGAAGCACCTGGACAGGTTCCGCTCGGTGAAGACTTCGGGCAGCGGCCCGGCCGCTAGCACGGCGCCCTTGCGCATCAGCATCGCGTGCGTGAATCCCTCCGGGACCTCTTCCACATGATGGGTGACCATGACCATCATCGGCGACCGCGGGTCGCGCAGCAGCCCGGCGATCCGCTGGAGCAGGTCCTCGCGGCCACCGAGGTCCAGGCCGGCCGCCGGCTCGTCCAGGAGCAGCAGCTCCGGATCCGCCATCAGCGACCGCGCGATCTGCACGCGCTTGCGCTCACCCTCCGACAGCGAGCTGAAGCGCCGCCGGATCAGGTGCGCGCAGCCGAGCGCGTCCAGCAGCTCGACAGCCCTCGTCACGTCGGCGGAGTCATAGTCCTCGGCGTCGCGCCCGAGTATCCCGTAGGACGCCGTCAGCACCAGGTCGATGACCTTCTCCTGCGCCGGGACCTGATCGGCGATGGCCGAGCTCGACATGCCGATCCGGGTGCGCAGGTCGGCGACGTCGGCTTCGTGCAGTGGCTCGCCGAGTATCTCGACGGTGCCGTGCGTGGGCGCCAGCAAGGTCGCGGCCACCTGGAGCAGCGTGGTCTTGCCAGCCCCGTTCGGCCCGATGATGACCCAGCTCTCGTCGCTGTAGGCGGTCCAGCTGACGTCTCGGAGCAGCATCGACCTGTCGTAGCGGACCCCAACCCCACGCAGCCTGAGTACTTCAGCCGCCATCCGGTTCCCTTCGAGCGCCACCATCTCAGCTCGAACCTACGGTATGGCGGTGGCTAGCTGCCAACGTGGCGGACAGCGAGCAGGGCCGCCTGCGTCCGATCCGCGACACCGAGCTTGGCGAGGATGGCGCTGACGTGGGTCTTGACCGTCTTCTCCGAGACGGTGAGCATCCTGGCGATCTCCCGGTTGGACCGGCCGTCCGCAAGCAGCGCGAGTACCTCGCGCTCTCGGCCGGTCAGCGCGCCGATGCCGCGCGAGTCGCCGCCGGGCCGCGCCGCGACCAGGCCAGCGGCACCCGGCGCAAGCACGGTGTGACCGTCGTGCACCGAGCGGATCGCGCGTACCAGCGCGTCCGGATCGACGTCCTTGTACAAAAACCCCGCGGCGCCGGCCTGCAGGGCCAGGGTCGGCCCGGTCGGACCGGCCGCACTGGTCAGGATCAGCACCCTGGTCGGCGTGCCGAGTGCCCGTAGCTCGGCCAGCACCCCCATGCCGTCCAGCACCGGCAGCTTCAGGTCAAGCAGCAGCACGTCCGGGGCGTGCTGCATGGTCAGGCGGACAGCAGCCGGGCCGTCGGCGGCCTCGCCGACCAGCTCGATGTCATCCTGCACCTCCAGCAGCACGGCAAGACCCTGGCGGACGACCGGGTGGTCGTCGGCGATCAGGACCGTAATCCGGCCAGGGCTCAGGCGCTGCTCCAGTGCCCCGCCCGGCCGAGGGCGGCGCCTGGGACGCTGAGCCTGACCGTGGTGCCCGCGCCCGGCGCAGAGGTGATGCTCAGCTTCCCGCCAACCGAGCGTGCGCGCTCACGCATCGAGGCCAGACCGAGACCCGCCTGGGGGATGTGCGGATCGAAGCCGCTGCCGTCGTCGGTGATCTCGAGCAGCACCGTCCGCTGCCGCCGGGACAGCCGAACGGTGACCTGCCGGGCACCCGAGTGGCGGAGGGCATTGCCGATAGCTTCCTGCGCAACCCGGTACAGCGCCGTCTCCTGCCGCGGACCGAGCGCCGGCAGCTCGGCCGCGTGCACCACGACGTCGGCGCCGTGCGTGCGCCCGGCCAGCACCGCGTAGGCTCGCACCGAACCAGCCAGGCCGCCGGCCGCCAGCTCCGGCGGGGCCAGCCCGTCGATCACCGCCCGCAGCTCCGCATGGGCCTCGCCGGCCAGCTCGGCCACGCTCCCGATTTCCTCGATCGCCCTGGCTGGATCCCGGTCCACGAGAACGGCCGCTGCCCTGGCCTTGGCCCGCACGCTGAACAGCTTCTGCGAGACCGCGTCGTGCAGGTCCCTGGCGAGCCTGGCTCGCTCCTGCAGTACCGAGAGCTCGCGGCCGCGCTCGTACAGCCGGGCGTTGGTCAAGGCGATGGCCGCGTGCGCAGCGAACAAGCTCACGAGCCGCTCGTCCCGCTCGGTGAAGCCGCCGGGCACCGTCTTGCACGCCGCGAAGATGAAGCCGAGTATGTCGTTGCCTTCGGTGATCGGGACGCCGAGGACGTTAGTGAGCTCCGGATGCGCTGCGGGCCAGCCCCAGAAGCGCGGATCGGCGCGGATGTCATCGAGCCGCAGCGGCTTGCCCTCGCGAAGTATCACCGCCAGCATCCCGTGCTGACGCGGTAGCGGGCCGATCGCTGCCTGCTCTTTCGCCGTCAGGCCGTCGACGACAAACTCAGCGAACGTGCCGGCTTCGCCGGGCACGCCGAGTGCGGCGTACCTCGCGCCAGCCAGCGACCGCGCCGCCCGCACGATCTTGCCGAGGACATCATGTACCGACAGCTGGCTCGAGACAGCCAGCACCACCTGGCTGACCTGCTCGAACACTTCATCCTGGCCGACGTCACCGGCCGGTCGCTGAGCCTGGCCCATACACCAGACCGTACCGGCGCCGGCCGCGGAGCGGATCCGGCCCAGGTCCTAGGACTATGGTCGCAGCTTCGCCCGGCCGCAGCCCGATGTGCCGGACGGCCAGGCTGCCTAGCGTCAGTGGCATGAGAACTTCACCAGTGGCGGTCGTCACCGGCGCATCGCGCGGTCTCGGCCGCGCCCTCGCCGACGGCCTGGCCTCAGCCGGATACAGCCTCGTCATCGATGCGCGCGACTGCCTCGCACTGGCGGCGACCGCCAGCGCCATCCGCGTCCGGCATGACCTGCCGCTGCGGTCTGTGCTTGAAGTGCCCGGCGACATCGCCGACCCTGCCCACCGGGCCGACCTGGCCGCCGCGGCTGCTGAGGTCGGCGGCGCGAGCCTGCTGGTCAACAATGCCGGGACGCTGGGTGCGAACCCGCTGCCCGCGCTTGCCGACTACCCGGTCAGCGAGTTGCGCACCGCGCTCGAGATCAATGTGCTGGCCCCAATCGCGCTGACCCAGCTGCTCCTGCCCGATCTGCGCAGGCTCGGCGGATCCGTGCTCAGCATCACCTCGGATGCGGCCGTCGAGGCGTACGCGGGCTGGGGCGGTTACGGCGCCGCGAAGGCCGCCCTTGAGCAGGCCTGCCACGTACTGGCCGCGGAGGAGCCAGCGGTCCGTGTCTGGTGGGTCGATCCGGGCGATCTGCGCACGCATATGCATCAGCAAGCGTTCCCCGGTGCGGACATTTCCGACCGGCCGCTGCCACGAGACCGTCGTCCCCGCCTTCCTGCGGCTCGTGCGCGAGCGAATGCCCAGCGGCCGGTACCGAGCCGCCGACCTGCAGCCCGCCGGGGCGCTATCGACGTCATGGGCTTCGTCATGACGGTCGCGGTCGACCTTGAGACCATGCCGTTCGAGCTGCGGCCAGAGCTTGAAGCGCACGAGCCGCCGGAGGCGCGGGGAACGACCAGGGACGATGTCCGGCTCCTGGTCAGCAGGACCGCCGCCGGCGAGCTGACCGACCATACGTTCGCCGAGCTGCCGGACCTGTTGCTGCCGGGCGATCTCGTCGTGGTGAACAACTCCGCGACAGTTCCGGCCGCCGTGAGCCTGCCTGAGCTGACTGCGGCGGGTTCGCCGCTGACCGTGCACTTCTCCACTGCCATGGCGGCCGGGGACTGGCTGATCGAGCTGCGCACCGGCGGCAGCGGCCAGCCGACGGTGCCATTCGGCGGCGGCGCCGACGGCCAGCGGCTCGACCTGCCCGGCGGTGCGACCCTGACGCTGACCGGGCGCTTCAGCCAGCGCCTGTGGCGGGCGCGGCTCTCCACCGCCGTGATCCCGTACCTGCTCCGCCACGGCGAGCCGATCAGGTACGCCTACGTGCCGCGTCCGTGGCCGATCAGCGCGTACCAGACGGTCTTCGCCACCTGGCCAGGCAGCGCGGAGATGCCGAGCGCCGCTAGGCCGTTCACGCCGGAGATCGTGACCAGGCTCGTCAGCCGGGGCGTGAGCATCGCGCCCGTCACGCTGCACACCGGCGTTTCGTCCCTGGAGGGCGGCGAGGATCCCTACCCCGAGTCCTATGACGTGCCCGCAGCCACCGCCCGGATGGTGAACATGACCAGGCGGACCGGTGGCCGGGTCATCGCCATCGGCACGACGGTCGTCCGCGCGCTTGAGACGGCGGCGCTGGCAGCCCAGCGCACGGGCGCCGGCCCGATCGCCGCATCGGCCGGCTGGACCTCCCACGTGGTGACGAGGCAGACCGGCGTCGCCGCGGTGGACGGACTGCTCACCGGACTGCACGAGCCGCGGTCCACGCATCTGTGGATGCTCGCTGCGTTCGCCGGCGACGCGCTGCTGCAGCGCTGCTACCAGGCCGCCGCCGACCATGGCTACCGCTGGCACGAGTTCGGCGACGTGCACCTGCTGCTGCCCTGAGCCTGCCGCCTGGCCGCGCAACCCGGCTGCCCGCCGAGTGCTGCCACTCGATAGCGTTAACAGCGCCATGTCCGGTCCGCAGATCACCCTGCTGGTCACCCTGACCGGCCGTGACCGGCCGGGGGTCACCTCGCGCCTGTTTACCGCGCTGTCCGGGCATGAGCTGGCGGTCGTTGACGTCGAGCAGGTCGTGATCCGCGGGCGCCTCGTCCTCGGCGTGCTGCTGTCGTGCGACCAGGCCCCCGACCTGACCTCGATCCACCGCCAGGTCACCACGCTCGCCGCCGACATGGGGATGGAAGCCGAGATCACCATGGGCTCTGGCGAGCCGCTGCAGCGCAGCCGGGGCAGGCTGCACATCACCGTGCTCGGCTGGCCGCTGCTGCCCGCCGCGATTGCCGCCATCGCAGGCCGCATCGCCGCGAGCGGGGCGAACATCGACAGGATCGGCAGGCTGGCCAATCGCCCCGTTACCTGTATTGAATTTGAAGTTTCGGGCGCGGACCCCGTCGGCCTGCGCGCGGTGCTCGCCCGTGACTCGGTCGAGCTCGGCGTGGATGTGGCTGTACAGCGAGCCGGGCTGCACCGCCGCGCGATGCGGCTCGTGGTCATGGACGTCGACTCGACGCTCCTGCAGGACGAGGCGATTGATGTGCTCGCCGCCCGCGCAGGCTGCGCTGCGCAGGTGCGCGAGGTGACGGCCGCGGCCATGCGCGGCGAGCTGGACTTCGCCGAGTCGCTGCACCAGCGAGTCGGGCTGCTCGCCGGCCTGGACGCGTCGGTGATCGACGAGGTGGCCGGCTCACTGCGGCTGGCGCCGGGGGCCAGGACGCTGATCCGCACGCTGAAGCGCCTCGGCTACCGCTGCGGCATCGTCAGCGGCGGGTTCACCCAGTTGACCGACTGGCTGACCATCGAGCTCGGGCTGGACTTCGCCGAGGCCAACACGCTGGAGATCGCGGACGGCAAGCTCACCGGCCGGGTTGTCGGCCAGGTGATCGACCGGGCGGGCAAAGAACGCGCGCTACGGCACTTCGCCGCCACAGTTGGTGTCCCGCTGAGCCAGACCGTCGCGGTCGGCGACGGCGCGAACGATCTGGACATGATCTCGGTGGCCGGGCTCGGCATCGCCTTCAACGCCAAGCCGGCGGTCCGGGACGCGGCGGACACCTCGCTCAGTGTCCCGCACCTGGACGCGATCTTGTACCTGCTCGGCATCAGCCGCGACGACGTCGAGGCCGCCGACGCTGAGGATCCATCCCTCGTCGTGAGCTCGGCTGGTTCGGGCGGAGCGCAGGACTAGCCAGCTGGCGCCGCGTCGCGGGGCGTCCACGAGGCGGCCAGCTCGCCGCCCCCTGGCACGAGGCCCGCCCAGCTCCCCGGCACGTCGATGACCGCTATCGCCGCCGTCGGGAAGGCGGGCTCAGTCCCGGTGAGCAACGCGACGAGCCCGGCGGCCGCGGGGTTGTGCCCGATGTACAGCACCGTCGCGTACTGCCCGCCGGTTGCCCTGACGAGCGCAGCCACATCCTCGCTGCCGGCGTCGTAGAGGCGCTCCTCGGCCGAGAACTCTGGGCCGCCGCCCGGCGTCCCGGCCAGCAACGTCGCCGACATGTGCTGCCACGTCTGCCTCGTCCGTCTGGCGGCCGAGCAGAGCACCAGGTCGGGCCGCAGCCCGCGCGCCGCCAGCCAGCGGCCTGCCGCCGCGCTGTCGCGCTTCCCCCGCGGTCGCAGGGCCCGCTCGAAATCCGGGCCGGTTGGCAGCTCGCCTGCCTTCGCGTGCCGCATCACGATCAACTTGCGCCTGTCCTGCATGCATCCATCGTCCAGCAAACAGCGGGCGGCGGGTCAGCCGACCCGCCGCCCGCTCCAGGCGCTGGAGTGAGCGAGCCGAGCGGTCAGGCGGACACCTTGTCGACCGGGGTCTTCGCCTCGGTCCCGCCGCTCGAGATGCTGTTCGAGCGGCGCTTGGAGATGATGATCGCGCGCCGCGATGATGGCGATCGCCACGATGGCCACACCGGCGCGCAGGCCGAGGTTCTTGCTGTACTCCACCACGCTGGTGGCGATCAGCAGCGAGACCAGGTTCATGACCTTGATCAGCGGGTTGATGGCCGGGCCGGCGGTGTCCTTGAACGGATCACCGACGGTGTCGCCGATGATCGTGGCCGCGTGCGCCTCGGAGCCCTTGCCGCCGTGGTGACCGTCCTCGACCAGCTTCTTGGCGTTGTCCCAGGCGCCGCCGGAGTTGGCCAGGAACACCGCCATCAGGGCACCGGCCGCGATCGCCCCGGCCAGGAAGGACCCGAGCGGCGCATAGCCGAACGCGAAGCCGACCGTGATCGGCATCAGCACGGCCAGCAGGCCTGGCGTCGCCAGCTCACGAAGCGAGTCCCTGGTGCAGATGTCCACCACGCGGCCATATTCCGGTTTCTCGGTGTAGTCCATGATGCCGGGGTGGTCACGGAACTGGTTCCGCACCTCGAGGACCACCCGGCCCGCCGCCCGGCCGACCGCCATGATCAGCAGGCCGGCGAAGAAGAACACCACGGAGGCGCCGATGATGAGGCCGAACAGGTCGTTGGGCGCATCGATGCCCAGGCTGAAGCCGCCGAGGTGCTTGACCAGGAGCTCGGCGGTGACCTGGGTGCGGAACGCGCCGAACAGGGCGGTCGCGGCCAGCACGGCGGTCGCGATCGCGATGCCCTTAGTGATCGCCTTGGTGGTGTTGCCCACCGCGTCCAGCTTGGTCAGGACCTGGGCTGCGTCGCCTTCGACCTCGCCGGACATCTCCGCGATTCCTTGCGCGTTGTCGGAGACCGGACCGAAGGTGTCCATCGAGACGATGACGCCGACCGTGGTCAGCAGGCCGGTGCCAGCCAGCGCGACCGCGAACAGGGCGATGGTCGCGTTGCCGGTGCCGAGCAGGAAGGCGCAGTAGACGGCGCCGCCGATCAGCAGCGCGGAGTAGACGGCCGACTCGAGGCCGACCGAGATGCCGGACAGGATCACGGTCGCGGGTCCGGTCACCGAGCTCTCGCCGATCTCCATGACCGGCTTGCGGTTGGTCTCGGTGAAGTAGCCGGTCAGCAGCTGGATCGCGCTGGCCAGGACCAGGCCCACCACGACAGCGCCGATAGCCAGCAGCCGCGGGTTGCCGCTGTGGTGCAGGATCCGCGGGTCGGCAACGCCCTGCAGGCCGCTGAACTTGCCCGGCAGGTAGACGAAGGCGGCGATGATCACCAGCACGAGCGAGATGAGCGCGGAGGCGAAGAAGCCGCGGTTGATCGCCGTCATGCCGCTGCGGTCGTTCTTGCGCGGCGCGACCAGGAAGATGCCGAACATCGCAGTGATGACGCCGACCATCGGCACGATCAGCGGGAACACCAGGCCCTGGGAGCCGAAGGCGACCTTGCCGAGGATCAGGGCTGCCACCAGCGTCACTGCGTAGGACTCGAACAGGTCGGCGGCCATTCCGGCGCAGTCGCCCACGTTGTCGCCGACGTTGTCGGCGATGGTGGCGGCGTTGCGCGGGTCGTCTTCCGGGATCCCCTTCTCCACCTTGCCGACCAGGTCAGCGCCCACGTCGGCAGCCTTGGTGAAGATGCCGCCGCCAACCCGCATGAACATGGCCAGCAGGGCGGCGCCGAAGCCGAAGCCTTCCAGCACGCTGGACGCGTTAGCCCGGTAGATGATCACGACGAGGGCGGCGCCGAAGAGCCCGAGCCCGACGGTGAACATGCCAGCCACGCCGCCGGTGCGAAATGCGATCCGCATGGCCGAGCGCTCGCCGGATTCGTTTGCGGCGGCGGCCACCCTGACGTTGCCGCGGACGGCCAGCCACATGCCCACGAACCCGGTAGTGGCGGAGAACAGGGCCCCGACGAGGAAGAAAATGGACCGGCCGAAGCGGACGGACTCGTTGACCGCAGGCAGCACGAGCAGCACGAAGAAGATCAGCACGACGAAGACGCTGAGCGTCCTGAATTGCCGCCGCAGGTAAGCGGCCGCGCCTTCTTGCACGGCCTTGGCGATCTCCTGCATCTTCGGCGTACCCTGGCTGGCCGCCAGCACATCCCTGACCAGCCAGCCCGCGACGGCTAGCGCCATCAGCGCGATGACGGCAACCACCGCTACCCAGGCCAGGTTGCCCCCGGTTACTGTGGGCGCGCCTCCTCCCAGGGCGAGACCGTGCAACATCCGTCCTCCTTGACAGGGGATTACAAGCTAATTCCGGGCCGACGTGCGCTGCACTGTCCCGGTGGAGTCGTCCGGTGTGGACCGGCCCAGGCTAAGGCACGCCAGACCCGCGACGTGCCGGGAGTCTACGCATGCTGGTAAGCGGATAGTAAATCGGGTGCGCTTACTTACGTTGTCGCGACGGTTTTGTGACGTAACGGTGCCCGGCCGGTGATGGTGGCGCCAGTTGAGTGGCAGCTCATGACGCTCTGTGACGGAACGCGCCTGCCTACCGCGAGGCTCCGGCCGACGGCCAGCTCATCCTGATGCTCGTACCAGCGGCCGTCTCGCTGATCTGCACGTCGTCAGCCAGACCCTCGATGACCGCTATGCCGAGCCCCGCTGCGAGCCCAGCGCCGTTGCTGTCCTGGCTGCTCAGGCCGGGGATGCCAGGTCCAGTGTCCGAGGCAGCGGGGCCACCAGGCCAGCGCGCGCCCGGCGCGCACGTATCGGTGACTTCGACCTCGAATCGGCCGGCCAGGTCAGTTAGCGCGAGCCGGACCGGTTCGGCAGGGCAGTAGAGCTGATGGCCTTCCACGGCGCGAGAGCAGGCCTCGCCAACGGCGAGCCTGACCTCGTCCAGGAGCGACTCGTCGACGCCGCTACGCCTGGCCACTGCCGTCGCCACGAGCCTGGCCGTCCGCACATGCGCCGGCAGCGCGGTAAAGCTCAGCTCGACTGTTGCCATCTCAGTGTCACCCGATCAGTTCAGTGTCACCCGATCAGTGCGCTGGGCTACTTCTCAGCCCGGCGGGCCGCGATGGCCTCGTCGACGGTGTCGTGGATCCCGAACACCTTGGTCAGCCCAGTGATCCGGAAGATCTTCAGGATTCGCTCCTGCGTGCACACCAGATCGAGCGACCCGTCGTGCGCGCGGACTCGCTTCAGCCCGCCGACTAGCACTCCGAGCCCGGTGGAATCGAGGAACTCGACCTTCTCCATGTTGACGATGAGCTGGTAGAAACGGCTGTTGACCAGCTCAATGAGCAGTTCACGCAAGCGCGGAGCGGTGTAGACGTCGATCTCGCCCTCAACGTCGACGATCTCGATCCCATCCTTGCTGTGATGGTCCAGCTTCAGGTCCACAAATCCTCCAGCGCCTTACGGCGATTATGTCCAGCGGCGGCCTGGCCCGGCTCTGGTTCACTCCGATACCTAGCCTGTCATGCCCGGCTCGCCATTCCTGCCCAGCGGGCAGCACGGCATGCGCTGTCGCGCATTCAACCACTCCCCAGTCTCATTCCTATACCAGATCGGCGTCGCAGGCACCCTGCGCCATGCGACAGACTGGGATCTGATGGTTTCGGCACCGCGACCCGCGACCGGCGGGCCACCGCTGCTCGGTTCCCCTGGCGAGCCTGGCGCCGCCGGCTGGGTCGGCACGGCCAGCGCCGGCGCCGCGCCGATCCTCGGGGCCGGCGCCGAGGCGGGCCGGATCACCTATATGACTACGCTGCCCGGCCGGGCAGGCGTCCATGCGGACTGGCCGGGCTGGGTTCCGGCCGACCTGAAGAGCGCGCTGACCGGGTCCGGCGTCGCCGCGCCCTGGCTCCATCAGGCCGAGGCCGCCGAGCTCGCTAGATCCGGGCAGAGCGTCATAATCTCCACCGGCACCGCCTCAGGTAAGTCGCTCGGCTACCTGCTGCCCGCCCTCGCGGGCATCCTGGACGGCGGCACGGCTCTGTATATAGCACCGACCAGAGCCCTGGCCGCCGACCAGCTCAAGCTGATCCGATCGCTCGGCCTTGACCGGGTCCGCGCCGCCGTGGTCGATGGCGACACGCCGTGGACCGAGCGGACCAGGGCCCGCTCGCATGCCAACTACCTGCTGACCACGCCGGACATGCTCCACCAGTCGCTGCTGCCTGGCCATTCTCGGTGGAACGGATTCTTCCGCCGGCTCCGCTACGTCGTCGTCGACGAGTGCCACACCTATCGCGGCGTCTTCGGCTCGCATGTCGCGCACGTGCTGCGGCGGCTGCGCCGGGTCGCCTATCACCACAGCGCGACCGAGCCTGTGTTCGTGCTGGCGTCGGCCACCATCAGCGAGCCGGCCCAGTGCGGTGCCCTGCTGACCGGCCGCGCCGTCGTCGCCGTGAGCACCGACAGCGCACCACACGCACAGCTGACCTTCGCCATGTGGGAGCCACCACTGACTGGAGCGCGGGGCGAGGCCGGCGCTCCGGTCCGGCGGGCTGCCACCACCGAGGCCGCCCAGCTACTGGCTCAGCTGGTGTGCGCTGATGTGCCCGCGCTGGTGTTCGTGCGCTCGCGGCGGGGCGCGGAGGCAGTGGCACAGTCCGCCCGTCGGCAGCTGGCCGAGGCGGGAGCTCCCGGCCGGGCCGAGCGCGTGGCGGCCTACCGGTCTGGTTATCTGCCCGAGGAGCGCCGGGCGCTGGAGGAGGCGCTCCGGACCGGCGAGATTACCGGCCTGGCTGCGACGACCGCGCTGGAACTCGGCGTGAATGTGACCGGCCTGGACGCCGTGCTGATGGCCGGCTGGCCTGGCACCAGGGCAGCCCTCTGGCAGCAGGCGGGCCGGGCCGGGCGGGCCGGGCGGGATGCTGTGGCCGTCCTGATCGCGCGGGACGACCCGCTGGATACCTATCTTGTGCATCACCCCGAGGCGCTGCTCGGCGCCCCGGTCGAGGCGACTGTGCTGGACCCGGACAACGCCTACGTACTGGCGCCGCATCTGTGCGCGGCGGCTGCCGAGCTGCCGCTCACCGCGCACGACCTGGCCGCCTTCAGCCCGGCCGCGAGCGCGCTGGCCGCCACTATGGCGGCCGACGGCCTGCTCCGCAGCCGGGCGGGACGCTGGTTCTGCACCCGGCAGGGACTGACGACCCGCACGGGGCTCCGCGACAGCGGTGGCTGGCCAGTCCGGATCGTGGAACTCGCCACCGGCCGACTGGTCGGCACCGTAGACGAGCCATCCGCGCACTTCCTTGCTCATACCGGTGCCGTCTACTCGCACCAGGGCGAGACGTACCTGGTCAGCAAGCTGGACCTAGCGGAGCGGATCGCCCTGGTGGATCTAGCCGATCCTGGCTACGGCACGATGGCGCGCGAGATCACCAGCGTAGAGCTCGTCAACGAGCTTGAGAGCTCGGACTGGGGGGCTGCCAGGATCTGCTTCGGTGACGTGCTGGTGACCCGGCAGGTCGTCTCCTATACCCGCCGCCGGACAGACACGGGCCTGCTGATCAGCGAGGAAATCCTCGATCTACCGGAGCGGCGGCTACCCACCCGCGCGGTCTGGTGGACCGTCTCCGCCGCGCAGCGGGCGGACCTGGCGGCAGCTGGCCTCGACCTTCCCGGCGCCGCGCATGCCGCCGAGCACGCGGCGATCGGCCTGCTCCCGCTGGTGGCTGCCTGCGACCGGTGGGATGTCGGCGGCGTGTCGGCCGACCTGCACCCCGCGACCGGCAAACTCACGGTCTTCGTCTACGACGGTCACGCCGGCGGTGCCGGGTTCGCCGAGCGCGGCTTCGCCGCCGCGGCCGCCTGGCTCACCGCGACCGCCGATGCCATCGCCAGCTGTGAATGCGCGGCAGGCTGTCCGTCCTGCATTCAGTCGCCAAAATGCGGAAATGGAAATCATCCGCTAGCTAAGGCCGACGCGGTGACATTGCTGCGCTGCTTGCTGGCCGGTACGCCGGCTCGCCCAGGGCCGCCTGAGCGTGTGTACGCCCCGAGTCAAGAAGCCAGTCAAGGGCGTAGTCGAAGCGCCGCCGAATTCCGGGCCGCGGCCCGGTAGGCGCTTAAGGGAGCCGGACATGGGGCGACCCCCGTCGGGGGGGAGAACGGGGGTCGCCATACGGTCCGGGCTCCGGGGGGGCAGAGCCGGGTCCGTTACACAAGAAAGCCTAGTTGCATTCGGGGCAAGTTACCAGCCGGTCAAGCCGAACCGCAAAGGATCTGGTGGCATCCCCTATGCTGCCGGACCGTGGGTACATCCGTCGAGAGCAGCGGCAGAACTACGGCCGCTTTCTTTGACCTGGACAAAACGATCATCGCCCGGTCGAGCACGCTGGCGTTCGCGCCGTCGTTCTACCGGCACGGGCTGATTACTCGAGGCCAGGTCTGCCGCGGCGCGGTTGCGCAGCTCAGCTTCCGCATGGCCGGTGCCAGCCACGACCGGATGGAGCGAATTCGCGATCAGGTGAGCGCGCTGTGCTGCGGCTGGCCGGCCGACGTCGTCGCGCAGATCGTGACCGACGGACTGCGGCAGACGATTGTCCCCCACGTCTACGCTGAAGCGCGCAGCCTGCTCGCCCGTCATCTTCGGGACGGCCACGACGTGATCATCGTGAGCACGTCGGGCCAGGAGATCGCCGGGCCGATCGGCGCGATGCTGGGAGCCACCGACGTCATCGCGACCAGGCTCGAAGTGGCCGACGGCCGGTACACCGGCAGCGTCGCCTTCTATGCGTACGGGCAGGCCAAGGCAGATCATGTCAGCACACTCGCCACCAAGCGCGGCTACCAGCTCGCTGATTGCTTCGCCTACAGCGATTCGGTGACCGACCTGCCGCTGCTCGAGCTCGTGGGACACCCGCACGTGGTGAACCCCGATCGGTCACTGCGCAAGGTGGCGAGGGCGCGGCGCTGGCCCGAGCTGACGTTCCGGCAGACCGACCGTGCCCCGGTGGCATGAGACCACCACGATCGATTGAGATAACGAATCGATCACGCTGGGGGCTTTTCAAAGCCGCGGAAGGCCAGTAGAAAGGAATCACGGACCGAAGGCCCGTACACGGCAGCCAGGTACCCACGCGCGACCAGCCGCGGGAGGCGTGCCGTGGCAGGCGAATAGTGGTTGAAGCAGCGTCAATATCGAGGAACGGGCGCAGGCCATGGTACGCCTACCACGGCAGTGAAGGTGCACGCTTGGTAGCCAGGCTCGACGTGTCTACGCGACGGCGCCCCAACCGGGGCGCCGTTTGCTATATCTGGACTCTCGGGACCCGGCCGCGTAAATCAGAGCCCGGCTTGGTAAACCGTTGCTAATCGCCTGGGTTTCGCGCCCTCCAGGGCCAGCGATGGCCAATTACCGGATGCGGGCTCCTGATGTCTTTGGGTATAAGCAAGACTTTGACTTGACAGCGTGAAGAGAGGGAGGTACCCATGGCCGATCCCGCGGTCAGGCGCACGTCCGGGGCCGTGACAGATCAGTCCATCGGCGATCTCGTCTCTGTGGCGGCCAGGGATATTTCTCAGCTGGTCAGGTATGAGCTAGACCTCGCGAAGCTGGAGCTGAAGTCCGACGTGAAGCGCGCTGCTTTCGGTGGCGCCCTGCTCGGCATCGCGGTGTTCGCGGCCTGCCTGGTGCTGATGCTCCTGTGCTTCGCCTTCGCCTATGGCCTCAATGCGGTGGGCGCGCCTGGCGGCCTCTGGGGAGCTTTCCTGTGGGTGGCCCTGACGTGCCTGCTGCTGATTGTCATCGCCGCCCTCGTGGCGTGGCGCATGGTGCGCAAGATGACCGGCATGAGCAAGACCAGGCGCAGCCTGGCCGACGGGGTGTCGCTGCTGCGCCGGCGCAAGCCGGCTGCCAGCAGCGCCAGCACCGCGGCCAGAGCCGGGTAACCGTGACCACGCACGGCAACGCTGCTATCTACGTCGCCGGTCCCTGGTCGCACCGGTCGGTCAGCGCGAACGGGACCAGGTTCCACGTCGCGGAGACCGGGGACGGCCCGCTGGTGCTGCTCCTGCACGGGTTCCCCGAGTTCTGGTGGACCTGGCGGCACCAGCTCAGCACACTGAGTCAGGCAGGCTACCGCGTGGTCGCCCCCGACCTGCGCGGGTACGGCGCCAGTGACAAGCCGCCTCGCGGCTACGACCTGGTGACGGCCGCATCGGATGCGGCCGGGCTGATCCGCTCGCTGGGTGAGGCTAATGCCGTGGTTATCGGCCACGACTGGGGTGGGCTGATCGCGTGGACGATGGCGGCGTACTACCCGAAGGTGGTGCGCAGGCTCGCGATCGTGTCGATGCCGCATCCGCTGCGGCTGCGGGCTGCCGTACTGTCGGCGCCATTCCGTCAGGCCAGGACCATGGGGTACGCGCTGGGCTTCCAGCTGCCGATGCTGCCGGAGCGCCGGCTGCTCAAGGATGGCGCGCAGCGGGTGGGCAACCTGCTCAGTGCCTGGTCCGGGCCAGGCTGGCCCGATCCGGACACCGAGCGCCGGTACGAGGAGGCGATGTCACTGCCTTCTGTCGCGCACTCCGCGCTGGAGTACCACCGCTGGTACCTGCGCTCCAGATTCCGGCCTGACGGCATCGCCTACACCCGGATGATGCGCGCGCCGATCCAGGCCCCCACGCTGCACCTGCATGGTGCCCTCGACTCTTGCGTGCTGCCGGGCGCGGCCCGCGGCTCCGGCGTCTACGTCGAGGCGCCCTACCGGTGGAGACTTCTCGATGGCGCTGGTCATTTCCCGCACGAGGAAGTGCCGGAGCGCTTCGACCTGGAGCTTAGGTCGTGGCTGGCGGACCCTGAGCCGGAGCGCTAGCCGTGCAGTGTTGGCTAGCCGGGGCCAGCCATGACGAGCCAGCCATGACGAGCCAGGCGGGACGAGCCAGGCATGACGGGTGAACTCGCCGACCGGGACCGCGACGCGCTTGGACGGGCGCGGAACGCTCGCCCGCGTGATGTCCTCGGGCGGCCGCTGGCCAGGACTGCGGCGGCACAGCCGCCGCTAGCAGACGAGCCGGCCCTCCCGCCGGCCCAGGCGCTGGTTACCGCGCAGGAGCTGGTGGACGCCGGCCGGCCGTTCCGCGCGCACGAGGTGCTCGAGGCGGCCTGGAAAGGCGCGCCGGCCGCTGAGCGCGACCTCTGGCGTGGACTGGCTCAGATCGCGGTCGGCCTGACACACGCGCAACGTGGCAACGCGCGCGGCGCTGCGGCGCTCTTGCGTCGGGGCGCGGAGCGGATCAGCGACTATCCCGCGCCCGGCCCGCATGACGTCGACGTCGATGGCCTGCGGCAGCAGTCCGGCTCGCTGGCCGACCGCATCGACGCGGGGGGCCTGGCCGAGCTCGATGCGGCCGACGTGCGGATCCGCCTGCAGGTGATACCGCCGGCGGAAGACGCCAGCTAGCCGCCCTGGCGGGGTGTGACGAACGGGTAAGTTCGGGCATGTGCCGCCAGCCATTATTCGCCCGTACCGGGAGAGTGATCTAGACGACCTGTACCGGATCTGCTTGCAGACAGGTGACAGTGGCAAGGACGCGACGTCGATGTTCGATGACCCGCGGATCCTGGGCCACGTCTTCGCTGCTCCCTACGGGTTGTTCGAGCCGTCGCTGGCCTTCGTCGCGGAGGATGAGGCAGGCGTCGGCGGCTACATAGTCGGAGCGCTGGACAGCAGGGACTTTGAGGCGCGGCTCGAGGCCGACTGGTGGCCGGCGCTGCGCGAGCGGTACCCGGCGCCGCCCGCCGAGCTTGCGCCGGACCAGTGGACGCCGGATGAGCGGGCCGCCGGCTTCATCCATGTGCCGCTCACGGTGCCGGCCGAGCTCGCTGATAGTTATCCGTCTCACCTGCACATCAACCTGGTGCCAAGGCTGCAGTCGCAAGGACTCGGACGGCAGCTGATGAACACGCTGATGCGCGCGCTGCGAGAGCAGGGATCGGTGGGGCTGCACTTCTTCGTCTGGCCCGCCAACCAGCGGGCAGTCGGCTTCTACCGGCATACGGGCTTCACCATGATCTCGGCCGAGGGCGCCGTCATCTTCGCGATGGATCTGCGCGCAGCGGCCTGAGGGCGCTAGCTAGCCGCCCTGGCAGGCCCCTGTCGGTACCGGGGCGGTTGCACTGCTGCCGGCTGCCGCGTCCCCGTCTACCTCCGCAGCCGTCAGCGCGTAGCCCCGGTCGGAGATGGATGTCGAGGCGGCGAACACGACGCCATAAACGCGGCCGCTCAGCGACAACAGCGGGCCGCCGGAGTTACCAGGCTCGATCTGTGCCCGGATCGGGTAGATCGACCGGTGCACGACCGCCGTCTGGTAGATGTTCGGCCCGTAGGCGGTGACGCTGCGGCCAATCCTGGCTGCATCCACGGTGAGCGGGTGATCAAGCGGGTACCCGGCCACGATGGCATTGGTGCCGTCGGCTGCCGGTGGCGCGAACTGCAGCGACGCAGCGGTCAGGCCGGGTACGTCGATCACGGCTAGGTCGCGCGACGGATCGTAGAGCACGACCCGACCGCGATACACGCGGCCGTTGGTCGCGTAGATGAACGGGCCCGTGGTGACCCCGGCGACCACGTGCGCATTGGTGAGCACGTGCTGCGGGGAGATCACGAAGCCCGAGCCCTCGATGCGCAGCGAGCAGGACGGCGCGATGCCCTCGATCTTGACGATGCTCGGCTCGACCCGCCCGAGGGCCCGCGACGACAGCACAGCCGGATCCGGGGCCGCCAGGTTCAGCCCGTTCTCGGCGCCGATAGCGCTAAAGACCTGCGTGTACAGGCCATTCGACAGCAGGCTCCGCAGTTGCGGGAAGACCGGCAGGTACAGGGCGCTGTGCGGCATCACGCGGTCGACGGTGCGCAGCACAGCTGACCTGTTCACCTGGGATGCGATCACCGGGAACGGCGCGTTGAGGACGAAGGACCCGATCAGCCACGCGACGATCACGACCGCGACGACATTCACCGCGGCACCGCCGAGCGAGTCCGCAATCGTGGCAGGCCGCCCGGTCAGCCGGGAGCGCACTGCTACGCCGATCCCGGAGGCCATCAGCATGCAGAGGACGGCCATCCCGAAGACCACCAGGATGGCGATGAAAGCCTGCCACGGGACGCTCTTGGCCAGGGCACGGGAAACGCTCGGCGCGATCACTGCACCGATGCTGACGCCAACCACGAAGCCCGCCAGGCTCAGCACGCCGATGATGAAGCCCTGCCGGTACCCGGCCACGGCGAACGCTGCGATCAGCGCCAGCAGGATCAGGTCGAGTAGGTCACCGGGCACAGCATCAACTTATCGGGCCGCCAGGCCCGCTGGCACCGCTGCGCAGCGCCGAGATTGCCAGCTGGCCATGTCAAGTGGAAGCGACTCAGCTGCCGAGCGGCGGCCCGCCGGCCGGCAGTTCCCCGGCTGGCAGGCTGGTGACCCGACTTGAGTCCCACGGCTGCTCGAATCCGCCCAGCGCGAGCACACGGTCGAGCAGCAACGCCGTGAACCCCCACACCGTCAGTCCGGCTACCCGGAACGCGTAGCCGGCCGCCCCGTCGGGATACCGAACCATGAGGCGGTTCGCGGGCGCGACCAAGTCAGCAACCGGGACCCGGATCACCGCCGCGATCTCGGCCGGATCGCCGGGCGCTACCGGCACCGGCGTGTGCCACCAGCCAAGCACCGGGGTGACCCGGAAGTCGCTGCGCGGAATGTAGAGCTCCGGCATGACCGCGAGGACCTGCACGCCCGCCGGGTCAAGCCCGGTTTCCTCCGCCGCCTCCCGCAGCGCGGCGCGCACCGGCCCGCCGTCGGCCCCGTCTATCGCGCCGCCGGGGAAGGCCGGCTGGCCAGGATGCTTGCGCAGGTCGGCCGCCCGCTCAATCAGCAGCAGGTCGGGGCCTTCCGCGCCGTCCCCGAACAAGATCAGCACCGCGGCCGGCCGGCCGCCGACGGCCGGCGGTCGCAGCGGAGGCGGCACCGACAGGTCCGCCGCGGCCGCGGTGAGCCTGCCGAGCCACTCCGGCACCGCGGCAGGTCCGTCAGTGGTCAAGAGAAGGGCCCGGACTTCACGAGCTTCCTGGCCGTGGCCGGGTCGGTGGGCCCGGTGCCGAAGGACGGACACAGGGCCGCTACGCCGCACGCGCCGCAGGCTGGCTTGCGCGCGTGGCAGACTCGCCGGCCATGCCAGATGAGGCGGTGGGACAGCATCGTCCATTCCGACTTCGGCACCAGGCCGCCCACCTCCTGCTCGATCTTGACCGGATCGTCCTGCTTAGTCCAGCCGAACCGGCCGGACAGGCGAGCGAAGTGGGTATCCACGGTGATGCCGGGAACCGCGAAGGCGTTCCCGAGGACGACGTTGGCTGTCTTGCGGCCGACGCCAGGCAGCGTCACCAGATCGGCCAGCCGTCCCGGCACTTCCCCGCCGAACCGGTCGCACAGCGCCTGGCCGAGACCGAGGAGGCTGGTGGTCTTGGCCCGGAAGAAGCCGGTGGACTGGATGATCTGCTCGACCTCAGCTCGATCGGCAGCCGCGTAATCGGCAGCCGTGCGGTACTTGGCGAACAAGACAGGGGTCACCAGGTTGACGCCGCGGTCGGTGGTTTGCGCGCTCAGAATCGTCGCAACGAGGAGCTCGAGCGGATTGGTGTAGTCCAGCTCGCAGTGGGCGTCCGGATAGAGCGCGGCGAGCTCGCGGTTGATCCGGCGAGCCCGCCGGACTAGCGCGGTGTGTGAGGGCGGAGGCGAGGGCACCTGCCCAGCCTACGTAGTAGCCGTTACCCGCCGCTCCCTATCCAGCCCCGGCGGCGGAACAGCCAGTACAGCAAGCCCACCGCCAGCAGCTCCGAACCGACGCCCAGGATGAGGAACGTGTGCAAGCTGCCGAGGCGACCCACCAGCCAGGCGAAGTTCTGGCCAAAGAATCCGGTGAGGAAAGACAGCGGCAGGAAGATCGTGGCGATGATGGCGAGCTGCTTCATCACCTGGTTGAGATTGTTGGACACCATCGACAGGTACGCGTCCATGCCGTTGCTGAGCAGGTCGCGGTAGCTGTCGATCATGTCGCTGATCCGGATCAGGTGGTCGTAGAGGTCGCGCAGGTACGGGTCGCTCGCCGGGGTTGTGCCCGGCAGCTCCACCATGCCGGCCACCAGGGAGGCCATCGCGTCGCGCATCGGAGAAACGATCTTGCGGGCGTTGACAAGCCACCGCTGCATGGCGAAGAGCTCGGCCAGCTGAGCGTTATTGGGCTTGGCGAAGATCTGCTCCTGGAGCTGGTCGATGCGATCGTCGAAATCCGACAGCGCGGGGAAGAAGCTGTCGATCAGGCTGTCGACCAGGTTGTGGAGCAGGATCAGCCGGGTCGGCCGGTTGCCTGTAGGCAGCTGAAAGCCAGGCTTGCCGAGCCGGCCACGGAGGTCGTCGATAGAGGGGCAGCCGCTCTTCCTGACCGTGACCAGGTAGTCCTTGGCGATGAAGATATGAACCTCGGTCAGGCTCTTGCCGTCGTCGGCGACGCCGTAGTTGACCAGGTAGACCAGATTGCCGAAATCTTCGATCTTGGGCCGCTGGCCGAACTCCGTGACGTCCTCTAGCGCGAGCGGATGCAGGTGAAAGACATCACGCAGCAGCGCGATGCCGTCCTCGCCCGCTTGATGCAGATCGAGCCAGAGCAAGCGGCCGTCGTTCATGGCTGCCTGGACCGATGCCGCGTCGGCTTCGACCGATGACCCGTCGAGCAGAATGAGCTTGCCGTCCACCGCCGTATCGTCGCAAGCTCGCCGTATTGTCGCAACTCCGGCGCGTTCGGAGCCCATGCCGCAGCGTGGTAAGCGACCCGCGGGTCACACTGATTGCGGCGCGGTCAGGCGGCCTTCGGCCCCTTGCCCGGCGCCGAGGCGCGGTGTGCCAGCATCTCGGTGACCGTGCCGACGGTTCCGGACAGCCCGCTCAGGCTCCGGCCCGACGCTGCCCGCCGCATCGCCACTTCGGCGAAGCTCATGGCCTCGGCGGTCAGCCGCTTGACCTCGTCCGAGCTCAGAATGGACTCGGCCGTCGCCCTGAGCCGCTTAACGCCGTCTGGCCCGTCCTTGCAGCCGGCGATGTAGCCGAACACGAACCCAATGAGTGTTTCCATCGTCCTGCCCTGCCTCGTGGGGGATGAATAGCAAGCGAGCGGACTCGGCCCGGCCGCTACATCTGTCGAAGTTCGAGGTACCGCTTGACATCCGGTGCCGACTGCACGATCGCAGCGATGACGACAGCCAGCAGGGCCGCCTTGATCAGCCTCATGATCATCACTCTCCTCCTTCCGCCCGCTCGGTTGCCGTTGTGCTCTGCGGTAGCGGCTGCACTTCGTCGGGTGCGAAGTACAGGAACCGGCCGTGATTGCGCTGGAGATCGGCGGCTGGGTCGTCGACGGGCGTGACAGCCAGGTGCACCTGCCCGTCCACGTCGAACAAGACGGCCTCGACGGTCGCCTCCCGGCCGGTCAGGAACAAGTCCTGCGCGTCGGCGCGGCGGCTACCGGGCTGCATGCGGACACGCGAGTTCCGGCTGACCCGGATGCCATCGATCAGCACGTGGTCGGTCTCGGGTGATACCGAGGCGTCGGATCCGGGGTCCCACCACGGCACGGATGGCCTGGCGGTGACATCGTCGAAGGGCACCTCCGGAGCGGGCCAGTCGAACCCGTCGTCCGGCTCCGGCGTTGCGGCGAACGCGGCCGCACCGGCCGGGGCGGAGCGCAGGTACCTGATCGCGCCGTGCATCCGCTCGAACATCTCCGGCGGCATGTCATCGAGCCGGTCGAGCAGGTCGGCTGCCCGCCTGTCGGTAGCCCTGGCCTGTCGTTTCTCGGTGTCGGTAAGCGCCAGCGTACGCAGCGTGAGGATCTCGTCGATCTCCGTGGCATCAAACAGGTCGCCGGCGCTCTCGGCCGCCACCTCGGGGTGGTCATACAGAATGACCGGCGACGACAGCATCAGGTCGGCACAGTCGCCGGGGCCCGCGAGGACCGGCCACGTGCCGATGTTCTCGCACGTGGCCACCTCGGCGGCCGCCCACTCAGGCGGGTCAGTCATCGACAGGAACGTCCCGCCAGGCACTGCGATCAGGGAGTGGGCCGCGATGAGTGCACTGCGCAGGCCGTCGTCGCGGCTGTGCAGCTCGACGGGCGGCACGGACGCGTTCTCCAGCTGCACCCGCAGCTTCAGCGCCTGGTACGGGCCAGCTGCCCGCTCGGCGTGCAGCCGGATCACCCCGTCCAGCCCGGCCCACTGCCGGATGAGCCGGCCCGCCAGCCGACCGCGCGAGTCGGTCAGGTCCTCGGTTGCCTCCCCAGCGCCGACGTGGAACTCCATGAGCTTGTCGCCAGCCAGCAGCGCCGATACCTCGGCAGCGACCCGCTGCTCGCGCTCGACCGCCTCGTCCCAGCTGGTGTACTCGGTGCCGTCCACGTCCAGGGTGGCGACGTCCTGCGGATCGCCGTCCGCCGACATGCCCTGCACCAGCCGCCGCTGCAGATGCAGGAACCGGACCAGCACCCGTACCTGCGCGGCGTCGGGGCACTCGAGCAGGCACTCGGTCAGGCAGGAGCTGGCTTCGTGCGGATCGACCTGCGCGTAGCCGGGCGGCATCAGCACACCGAACTGGAACCGGACCTGGTTCTTCTGCGCCGCCTGGTGGTAGGGGTACAGCAGGTACCCCTCGTACAAGATCGCGTCTGCCACCTTGCGGGCATGGTCCAGGTGGTCTGCGGACAGGCTCATGCTTGGCCCTCCGCCCGGTCGGCCGCCTCGGACAACAGCGCGAGGATCGTCGCGTCCCACGTGGCCAGGCCCTTGGCCGTCTTGAAGCTGACCAGATCATTGAAGGTCAGCATGCTCAGCTTGAGCCACGCGGTGTTGGGGAAGTGGGCATCGATGGCCTCGCGCCAGACGCTGACGGGTAGCCGGTAGGCGGCCTCCTTGCTCCAGGGCACCTGCGTGACGGACATCTTGCCGTCTGTGACGCTGAAGACTGTCCCGCTGAACAGCAGGAGCAGTGGCACCTCGCCGTCGTCGAGCCCGGCGAAGTAACGGGTCGCGCCGATCTCCATGTCATAGGTGAGCGGCACCGGCAGGTCCACGTCGGTACTTCCCGTGAACCCCGGCACCATGATCGACACGTTGATGAACTGCACCGGCTTGAGCGTGTCGGACCACCGCTGTGTCTCGCCGAACAGGTCGGTCAGCCGCTCGGCCTCTTCGTCGGTGTACCTGCGCCGAGCGGGCTCGATCCGGATCTGGCACCGCAGCGCGATCGCCTCGACGCGCTGGCCGGTCATCTCGCTGATCCGCAGCGTAAAGAACATGGAGGGGTAGGCGGCGAACTTGTCCGCCCGAGCGCCCGTGCAGTCGAAGACCAGCTCGGCCACGTTAGTCCTCCTGGCTGAAGAGGCGGGCCCGCTGCCGCAGGCCGGCCAGGAACGCGTCGATGCTCGCGCGCGCCTCGCTCCCGCCATCGAATCCGTGCCAGTACAGGCGCATCCGCCCGGCCAGCTCATAACAAGCATCGATGGGAACGAGGAAGTATTCAACGCCGTCGCCCGACCGGCTGATCAGCGCTGCCTCGACATCGACTTCCGGAGCGCCGAGCAGCGGATAGTCCGCCACCAGCTGCTCCCACAGGTGAAGGTCGAGAATGCACTCGGTCACGCCAGCCGGACTCGGGTAAAAGCCGGTGAGGCCGCCGCCGTCCCGCGACGTATGGAGGAAGAAGGCAAGGCCAACCGGGATTTCGAGCTGGTCCCACTCGGCCGGGGCCATCACGCGCTGGGGGTCGGTCAGGTAGCGATCAGGCACTGCCCGGTAGCGGCCGCGTCCCGCGCTGCGCTGGGTGAACAGCAGATAGCAGGCGCGGCAGCCACACAGCAGCGACGCGCCCTCGAGGTCGGCAATGTGCCCGTGCTCGGCCGGTATCTCCGCCGCGCACATCTCGCACCGCTCGGGGCTGGACGCCGGCGAAGCCGTGGCAGTGGCCGCAGCTGACTCCACCACGGGCGGCGCGGGCACGGGCGGCGCGGGCACGCGGCCGGCCGGCGGCCGGACAAACCTGCGCAGCCCGGCCTGGCCGGTCACGAGGGCACCACCTCGGGGACCGCCACCCGGACGCCCTGGCTGTCGGACAGCAGGGGCAGCGGGTCAAGATGGACGCTTGGCACGGGCGATCCCGCTGTCACGATCGATCCGTCGTCGACGCTCTTGCCAGCCAGCCGGACGTTGTAGCGGGCGCCGCAGCCGGGACACGTGAGCACTTCGCGGTCCAGATCGCCGTCAGCAAGGGACGAGCCGCACCCGGCGCAGGCGTCACGGTAGGCGTACAGCGTGCCGCGCACCGAGCAGACGATCACCGCGAGCCCGTCGGCCGACGCGCTGACCGGCCTGGAACTCGGCGGCCCGATGTTCGGCAGCGTCACCCAGCCGACCCCGTTCCCTGCCTGAACCTGCCCCGTCGCAGCCTGCCCCGTCGCAGCCTGCACCGTCGCAGCCTGCACTGTCGCAGCCTGCACCAGCTCCGCGGGCACCTCATCGGGACGCCTGCCGATCTGAAGCAGCGTGGGTGCTGGCGGTGCAGGCGTCATGCCCTCGACGACGACGCTGGTCACCTCAGGAGCCGCGTCGAGCACGGCGCCCTCGATGGCGAGCTGCACGGTGACCGTCGAGGACGGGCAGCCACTGCAGCTGCCTTCCAGCTTGAGCCTGGCCACGCCCGCGACGACGCCGAGGTACTCCACGCCGCCTGCGTGCGACCCGAGGTAGGGGCGCACCCGGTCGAGCGCGCGCTGGATCCGCGCGTCCACGTCAAGCGGATGCAGGCCGTGCAGCAACAGCAGGCTCTCCACCAGCGGGTCGTCGGCAAGCCTGGTCAGCATCGCGGCGCCGTCAGGGCCGGACGCCGCCAGGATCGTCGCAATCTGGGTCAGGCCGTCCCCGTACAAGCCGACCAGCAGCCCCACGAGCTCCTCCGCGGCGGGTGCCGCGCCGCCAAAACCGCCCGCCTTCAGCGCGTCGAGGAGTTCCTCGACCCGTGCGCTTACCTTCTGCACGCCGGTCATGCGCCTCGCCTCCATGATTAGCAGCGGGCACGGGGGCACGCCGGGGAATTGGTCAGGTGGACAGGAGGGCTCCCGTCGGCGAGTGCACCTTCTGCAGCGTCTTACCGTTCCCGAGGTACATGTGCACGCCGCACGGCAGGCACGGGTCGAAGCTGCGCACGGCCCGCATGATGTCGATCCCCTTGAACTGATCCGGCGGGTTCTCCTCGAAGATCGGGGTGTTCTGCACCGCGTCCTCGTACGGGCCCGGCGTACCGAAGCTGTCACGGACGCTGGCATTCCACGGCGTGGGCGGGTACGGGTGGTAATTGGCGATCTTCCCCTGCCGGATGACCATGTGATGCGACAGGACACCGCGTACCGCCTCGGTGAAGCCGCAGCTGTTGGCCTCGTCGGGCACGTTGAACGGCTCCCACGTCTTGGTGTGCCCGGCCCGCAGCTCAGCGAGCGCCCGCTCCATGAAATACAGCGCTGCCGCGGCGGCGTACGCCTGGAAGTAGGTGCGCGCCCGGTCCCGCTCGATCGCGTTCGACAGCGGCGCCCCGTTCTTGTCGGTCGGGATCTTCCACTCGAACGTCACCTCGGGCTTGGTGATAGTGCGCGGCAGGTTGATCAGGACGCTGTTGCCGGTCGACTTGACGTAGCCGAAGTCGACCAGGCCGCCCTGTGCCGTCGCCCACAGCCGGGCGATCGGGCCGCCGCCGGTGTCAGCAGCGAGGTGGTTCTCGCCGTCGAACCAGCGTGGTGACATGACCCAGCTGTACTTGTCATCGAAATCGCGCTTGGCCGGGCGGGGAATGGTGTGCTGGTTCCACGGGTGCCTGCGGTCCACCGGGTTGCCCAGCGGATCGCGGGTGACGAACATCTCCTGGTCTTCCCAGTCCTCGTAGTAGGAGCTGCCGAGCAGGATCCGGATGCCGAGGTTGATCTCGACCAGGTCATTGGTGAGTAGCTGGCCGTCCCTGATGACACCGGGGCTGACGAACATCTTCCGGCCCCAGTTGGTCATGTGGTCGTAGCGGAAATCGCAGTGTTCCGGGTCGTTCAGGCTGCCCCAGCAGACCATGTCGGCGCGACGGCGGCCGACCTCCTCATAGCCGGGCAGCGCCGCATAGAAGAAGTCGAACAGGTCGTCGTGCATCGGCACGACGCGCTTCATGAACTCCACGTAGCGCATCAGCCGGGTCAGGTAGTCGGTGAACAGCTGCACCGTCGGGGTGGTGCCGACGCCGCCTGGGTAGAGCGTGGACGGGTGCACGTGCCGGCCTTCCATCAGGCAGAACATCTCCCTGGTGGAACGGGACACCTGAAGCGCCTCGCGGTAGAACTCGCCTTCCAGCGGGTTCAGTGACCGCATGATGTCGCCGATGTACTTGTAGCCATGATCTGCGTAGTGCGGGCACTCGGTCCGGTTGGCTAGCTCGAGCACGCCGGGGTTCGTCTCGCCGACCATCCGCGCGCAGAAGTCGACGCCGACCAGGTTCTCCTGGAAGATGTTGTGGTCGAACATGTACTCGGCAGCCTCGCCGAGGTTGATGATCCACTCAGCCAGATGCGGCGGGCGGACACCGTAGGCCATGTTCTGGTTGTAGACCGAGCAGGTCGCGTGGTTGTCGCCGCAGATGCCGCAGATCCGGCTGGTGATGAAGTGCGCGTCCCTGGGGTCTTTGCCCTTCATGAAGATGCTGTAGCCGCGGAAGATGGACGAAGTGCTGTGGCACTCCACTACCTTCTTCTGCTTGAAGTCGATCTTGGTGTAGATCCCCAGGCTGCCCACGATTCTGGTGATCGGGTCCCAGGCCATCTCCACGAGGCCAGTGCTGTCCTCAACCGCAGTCATATCGAGTTCCTTCGTGCTAGGGCGGCGGGTCCGGCAGGCAGCCTGCTGCTGCCCGGCAGGCCGGCGCCTCGCGGGTCACCAGGTCTGCTTGTAGCCGGTCAGTAGCTCGTCGCTCTTGCGTCGCCACTTCGGCTCCTCGTCGGCCGTCCTGGCGGTGAAGCCGCGCAGCGCGCGGATCACGGTCCCGTACATGCTGCTTGCGGTGGTGGACACGCGGGCACCCGGCGGCTCGTCCATGAACGGCATGAACTTGTCCGGGAAGCCCGGCATGGTGCAGGCGATGCAGATGCCGCCGACGTTCGGGCAGCCGCCGACGCCGTTAATCCAGCCGCGCTTGGGCACGTTGCACTTGACGACAGGACCCCAGCAGCCCAGCTTGACCAGGCACTTGGGCGACCCGTACTCGCTGGCGAACTCGCCTTGCTCGTAGTAGCCGGCCCGGTCGCAGCCCTCGTGGACGGTGGCGCCGAACAGCCAGGTCGGCCGCAGCGCCTCGTCAAGCGGGATCATGGGCGCCGCGCCTGCCACCTGGTAGAGCAGGTAGAGGATGGTCTCGGAGAGGTTGTCCGGGTGCGTCGGGCAGCCCGGAACGCACACGATCGGCAGGCCGGCCTTCGACCGCCAGTCCCAGCCGAGGTAATCCGGTACCCCCATCGCGCCGGTCGGGTTGCCCGCCATCGCGTGGATGCCGCCATAGGTGGCGCAGGTGCCGGCCGCCAGGATCGCGGTCGCCTTGGGCGCCAGCCGGTCCAGCCACTCACTGGTGGTCATCGGCTGCCCGGTGGCCGGGTTGTTGCCGAAGCCGCACCAGTAGCCTTCGGACTTGATTGCCTCGTTCGGGATCGAGCCTTCCACCACGAGCACGAACGGCTCGAGCTCGCCGCGGTCCGCCTTGTGCCACCACTCGATGAAGTTGTCGGCGCCGGTCTCCGGGCCGCATTCGAAGTCGATCAGCGGCCAGTGCACCGCGACCTTGGGTAGTCCGGGCAGCGCGCCGAGTGCGATCTCCTCGATGCTCGGCTGCGTGGCGGCAGTGAGGGCGACGGAGTCCCCGTCGCAGCCGAGCCCGCCGTTCATCCAGAGGATGTGCACGACAGGCTCGTCGGTGCTGGGCTTGTCGGCCTGCATGGTATTGCCCTGTGCTGGGTCAGATGGTGCGGCAGTGGCCATCGCGAGGCCACCTCCTCGCTGCTGGTGCGGCTGGGTTCCGGGCTCGTTCTCCGTCACGTACGGTAGCTAGTTGTGTGCTCACGGTAACTGCGCTGATGCATACCGTAGCGGACCTGGTTCGACGGGTGCGGTGGCGGTCTCCTGCGGGCGCAGTGGACGGCGCTGCGATGGGTAAAAGCGACGTACGCAGGAGCGCTGCGCTGGCGAATTGGATCACGACGCACCTCGCCTTCGGTGATGCGCGGACGGTCGCCATGCTAAACCCGAGATGATCCGCCGACAAGACGGAACAGTCACTTCACCGGACAGAAATGTCTGCCTGGATGGTTCTCGCGCGGCGAAACTTGTCCATATGCCGCACAACGCTCACCGTCACAAATGACTGGTCCAGATTGGCCGAAATGGCGTTTCGCCGGGTCCTGACGGACACTAGCCAGCGCATTCGGGGTTCCCGATCCCGCCCGTGGTCACGTAGATTGGCGGCAACCCCGCTGTGCTGCACCGTGGGGCTACGGCCAGAGGGAGAACAGCGGTGGCGCAGCCCAGCTACGGACCCGCGGCGACCCCTATCGAGGTCGTCCCTGTCGTTGTGGTCTCTCAGGTCTTCCCAGCGCGACCGTCGTCGATCCCGGACATCAGGGATTTCGTGCGGCGCTGCCTGGCGGAGTCGCCGCTGACCGAGGAAGGCACGCGCGAAGTTGGCGAGACGGTGTTCCGGGCCCTATTGGACGCGGCTGGCCCGACTGGCTCGATCCAGGTCGCGTTCCGCATCTTCCCTGAGCACGTCGAGGTCGACGTCCTGCACTCCGACACGGCCATTCAGTCACCCGTCGTCCCCGGTCCGCCCGTCACCTACGCGCAGCCGGCTCCGACTGGCCCGGCTGTCGGTTCTGGTCAGCCCGCCAGGGCGGCCCCGGCCAAACTAGCGCCCGCCACCGGCGCGGGGCGGCCGCCCGAAACGTTTGCAGAATGGATGTCTAGTGCCCTTCGCCGGGAAGGGCTGACACAGGAAGCGGCAGCCCGCCAGCTCGGTGTCTCGGTCAAGACGGTGAGCCGCTGGGTCGGCGGCGCGACCGAGCCGCGGATGCGCGATTTGCGGCGCATCCAGGAAGTGTTCGGCGAGGTTCCGCTGCCGTAGTCCGCAAGCGTGTCAGGTAATGGCCTGGAATGGCCACTCCTGTCTGACCGGATCGCTGGACGTCCCCCCACATGTGTCCTACGGTTCAGCTATGGCGATTCGCGCGGGGCGCCACCCACTCGGCGCCGACATAGGCCGGGTCACGCTGCGGACCTTCCGCGACGGGCTGGTAGCGCAAGCGGGTCACGACCTGACCATCGACGCGGTCCGGTGGTCAGGTGAGCTTGTCGTTGCCGACGACCTGTCGCCGGCGAGTCTGCAGGTCACCGTGGATCTCGGTGCCCTGGTCGTGCGCGAAGGGACGGGCGGCATCAAGCCGCTGACCGAACGCGACAAGCGCGAGATCGCTGTCTCGGCACGCAAAGTCCTGTCAGCTGACCGCTATCCCGAGGCCACCTTCACGGCCACGAGCTTCGAGCCCGCGGCTGATGGCGGCACTATCACCGGCACCCTCGCACTGGCCGGCCAGTCCCGGCCGCTGCGACTCCAGGTCAGCCAGACCGCTCCGGGTGTCTACCGCGCCACCACGACGATCCGGCAGACCGATTTCGGCATCAAGCCATACTCAGCATTCCTTGGCACGCTCAGGGTCGCCGACGCCGTCGAGGTGGCAGTGGATCTTGATCTGTCGAAGGCGGCGGAGTCCGAGTCGGCGGCATGACCGCGCCGCCCGCTGACCAGCAGGCCGGAGAGCTGTTCGACCGCCGCGAACGGCCGGTACACGAGCTCGCTGGCCAGGCAACCGCCATCGCGGCGGCGTGCCACCAGATGGCGACCCGCTTCCATCAGGGCGGCAAGCTCGTCGTGTTCGGGACCGGCGGATCGAGTACCGACGCGCAGCACGTCGCGGTGGAGTTCGTGCACCCGGTCATCGTCGGCAAGCGGGCGCTGCCCGCCATCTCGCTCACGTCCGACGTGGCGACGGTGACCGGTATCGCGGCCCGCAGCGGAATGGCCGCGATCTTCTCGCATCAGCTGCGCTACCTGGCCACACGTGGCGATATCGCGCTCGGTATCTCGGCGGACGGCAACTGCGCGAGCGTTCTGGCTGGCGTGCTCACAGCGCGCGATCTCGGCCTGCTTACTATTGCCCTAGTCGGGGGCGACGGCGGTGCCATCGCGGCATGCCCGGCCGTGGATCATCTGCTGATGACCAGGTCCACCGATCCGCGCATCGTGAAAGAGATGCAGGTCACCATGTACCACGTGCTGTGGGAGCTCGTGCACGTGTTCTTCGAGCAGCCTGGTGTCCTAGCGCCGGGGGTGATTTCGTGAGCGGGCCCGAATGTCACGACGAAGTGTGCATCACCTGCTCGGACTCTGCCGTGCAGGTCACCGTCATGCGGCTGCTGGCTGATGGCCTGGCCGAGGTCGAGACCGGGCAGGGCCGGGAGGAAGTCAGTGTCGCGCTGGTCAACGCCGCGGTCGGCGACACCATCCTCATACACGCCGGAGAAGCGATAGCGGTGGTGTCCTAGTGGCACAGGTACCGGGTAATGCCAGGGTGTCGGCGCCGGCCAGTGACCGCGAGCCAGACGGCTCGATCGAGTCGCTCTACCCGTTCCTCTACTCGGGTACGACCGACGTGTCCGCCGTGCTGGAACAGGTGCGGCAGTCGACGGTAGCCAAGGCCGCGGAAATACTCGCGCTGCGCCGCCAGGTCCGGGACGCCGATGGTGCCCGGCTGCTGGCGTGCGCCCGCCAGATGGCCACCCGGTTCGCGTCCGGCGGGCGGCTGCTGGCCTTCGGCAACGGTGGCAGCGCCACCGACGCGCAGCAGCTGGCCACCCTGTTCCTGTATCCGGGCGGCATTGCCAGGCCGCTCCCGGCCCTGAGCCTGGCCAGCGACGCCTCCGTGCTGACGGCGCTGAGCAACGACATCGGCGTCGACGTCGTCTTCGCCCGCCAGATCGCCGCGTTCGGCACCAAGGCTGACATCGCCGTCGGGCTGTCTACCAGCGGCAACTCCGACAACCTGCTGCGGGCGTTCGACGAGGCGAGCAGGCGCGGCATGCTCACCATCGGCATCGCCGGCTACACCGGCGGCAAGATGGCGGAGCTGGACAGCATTGACCATCTGTTCGTCGCTCCCTCGACCTCGGTGCATCGCATCCAGGAAGCCCAGACCACGATGTACAACGTGCTCTGGGAGCTCTGCCAGACAGCCGTCGGCGCCGCCGATCCCGATCAGGTGCCGCGGTGAGCGGCCGGCTGCTGATCGCTGGCGTCGGCAACATCTTCCTCGGCGACGACGGCTTCGGCGTCGAGGTTGCCAGCCGGCTCGCCTCGGTCGACCTGCCCGACTGGGTCCGCGTCGTGGACTATGGCATTCGCGGCATGCACCTCGCCTACGACCTGGCGGGCGGTTACGACTCGGCCATCCTGATCGACGCGACGCCGCGTGGCGGTGCGCCCGGCACGATCTACGTGATTGAGCCAGATCTGGCCAATCCGGCGTCGGCGGCCGCGGGCGAGGGGGCCGCGGCCGCACTCGCCGGCAACCCGATGTTCAACGCGCACGGGATGCAGCCTGATGTTGTCTTCGGCATGCTGGCCATGCTTGATGCAGAGACCAGGCACGTCCTGGTGGTCGGCTGCGAGCCAGCGAGCGTGGACTACGGCATCGGGCTCAGCGAACCGGTAGCCGCCGCAGTCGACGAGGCAGTCAGGGTCGTCCTCGATCTGGTATCCGGCGCGGCGCAGTCAGGCGAGGATCACCGACTAGTCACAAAGGAGTGGGCCCATGTGCCTCGGGATTCCGGGTGAGGTGATCGAGTTCGTTCCTGACCAGCCCGATCTGGCCAGGGTCGATGTCAGCGGAGTGAAACGCGTCATCAACATCGGCCTGCTCGCGGACGAGCGGGTTGAGGCCGGTGACTGGGTGCTGATCCACGTCGGATTCGCGCTGTCCAAGATCGACGAGGCGGAGGCTGCCGCAGCGCTCGAGTTCCTCGAGGGGATCGGCCAGGCGTACGAAGACGAACTCGCCGCCCTCGCCGATTCACGGATCGAGTAGGAGGCGTGGCGATGAAGTTCGTCGATGAATTCCGCGACGCCGACAAGGCGCACGCGCTCGCGGCCAAGATCGCAGCGCTGTGCGAGCCCGGCCGGCAGTACAAGCTGATGGAGGTGTGCGGTGGCCACACCCACACCATCTACAAGCACGGGCTGGAGGACTACCTGCCTGAGCAGATCACGCTGGTCCACGGCCCCGGCTGCCCCGTATGCGTGATTCCGATGGGCCGCGTCGACGATGCGATGGCGCTGGCCAGCGAGTCGGACGTGATCATGACGTCGTTCGGCGACATGATGCGGGTGCCTGGCAGCAACGGGTCGTTCTTCGATGCCAAGGCGCGCGGCACTGACATCCGCATGGTCTACTCGCCGCTGGACTCGTTGAAGATTGCCCGGCAGAACCCGGACAAGCGCGTCGTGTTCATGGCGATCGGCTTTGAGACGACGGCGCCATCGACTGCGATGACGATGCTGCGGGCCGCGGCCGAAGGCCTGCAGAATTTCTCGATCTTCTGCAACCACGTCACGATCATCCCGGCGATCAAGGCCATCCTTGACTCGCCTGACCTGCGCCTTGACGGCTTCATCGGGCCCGGCCACGTCTCGACGGTGATCGGTTGCCGGCCGTATGAGTTCATCGCCCGCGACTACGGCAAGCCTGTCGTCGTGGCCGGATTCGAGCCGCTTGACATCCTCCAGTCGATCTACATGCTGATGCTGCAGCTGTCGCGGGAGCAGTCGACGGTGGAGAACCAGTACGCGCGCGTCGTGCCCTGGGACGGCAACGTGGTGGCGCTGCGTGCCATCGGGCAGACCATGGAGCTGCGTCCTTATTTCGAGTGGCGCGGCCTCGGCTTCATCTCGCACTCCGCGCTGAAGGTTCGCGACGAGTTCGCGAGCTTCGACGCCGAGCGGCTCTTCGCGGTTCCCGGCGTCCGGGTCGCCGACCCTAAGGCCTGCCAGTGCGGCGAGGTGCTCAAAGGCGTGCTCAAGCCCTGGGAGTGCAAGGTGTTCGGCACCGCGTGCACGCCGGAGACCCCGATCGGCACCTGCATGGTGTCCCCCGAGGGCGCCTGCGCTGCGTACTACAACTACGGGCGCCTGACGCGCCAGCGGGTCAAGGAGGCGAGCACGTCATGACCGCTGGTCAGGTGGACTCATCCGGCCTGGCAGCCGAACTTGGCCCAGCTGGGGCCGGCGCCCCGGCGGAGGCGATGCCGAGCGCGAGCTGGGTGGAGGACGCACTGCGCGAACATGACGCGCAGACGCGCAGCGAGGCCACCAGGTTCGAGCATCACGGCTCTCCGCAGCCGCTGCCTGGCACCGTCCGGGAAGAACTCGTGCTGGAGCGCATCGACCGGGCCCGCCGGGCCAGGCCCCGGGTCAAGGAAGACCGCATCACGATGTCGCACGGCGCCGGCGGCAAGGCGACGCAGACGCTGATCGAGGCTGTCTTCCTCGACACCTTCCGCAACCCGCTGCTGGAGCCGCTAGAGGACGCCGCGCGACTGCACGTCAACGGTGCCAGCGTCGCGCTGACCACCGACTCCTACGTCGTCAGGCCGCTGTTCTTTCCTGGCGGGGACATCGGCGACCTGGCGGTCAACGGCACGGTGAACGACCTGTCGATGGCCGGGGCAGTGCCGCTCTACCTGTCAGCCGGCTTCATCCTCGAGGAGGGCTTCCCCGTCGCGGACCTGACCAGGATCGCCGCTTCCATGCAGGCCGCCGCGCAGCGGGCCGGCGTCCAGATCGTCACCGGCGACACCAAGGTGGTGGAGCGGGGTAAGGCTGACGGCTGCTACATCAACACCGCCGGCGTAGGGATCATCGAGCACGGCGTTAACCTGGGCGTCGCGCATGCCAGGCCGGGCGACGTCATCCTCGTCTCCGGCCCAATCGGCGACCACGGCGTGACGATCATGCTGGCCCGTGGCGAGCTCGACATCGAGGCAGACGTGAGCTCGGACACCGCGCCGCTGAACGGGCTGGTCGCTGACCTGCTGGCCGCAGCGCCGGGCGTGCGAGCCCTGCGGGACGCCACCCGCGGCGGCGTCGCCACGATCCTCAACGAGATCGCCAGCGCAGCTGGCGTCGGCGTGCTGGTGAGCGAGGACGACATCCCGGTCCGGCCCGCCGTCCGGGGTGCCTCAGAGCTGCTGGGCATCGACCCGATGTATGTGGCCTGCGAAGGCAGGCTCGTTGCGGTCGTCAGCCCGGAAGATGCGGACCGCGTCCTCGCCGCGATGCGCGCGCACCCGCAAGGCCAGGAGGGTGCCATCATCGGCACGGTCACCGCCGAGCCGCCTGGCATTGTCCAGCTCAAGACGGCCTTCGGCGGAACCAGGATCGTCGACTTGCTCGTCGGCGATCCGCTACCGCGGATCTGCTGACCACGGACATCGCAGCCAGAGTCGGGATAGGACGAGATAGTGCACGAGCTGGCCATCACCGAGGGCGTCGTCGATGCCGTGACCGAGCGGCTGCCAGGCCAGCGGGTGACGTGCGTCCGGCTGGAGATCGGCGCACTGTCAGGCGTGGTCGCTGACTCCGTCCGGTTCTGCTTCGATCTGGTCACCGAGGGCACGGACCTCGAAGGAGCCGCACTGGAGATTTCCCGGGCACCGGCCAAGTGCCACTGCCGGGTCTGCGGCGGTGACTTCGAGCCTGACGGCCCGTTCGTCATGTGCCCGTGCGGCAGCGCCGAGGTGACGGTGCTGGCCGGGCAAGGCCTCAAGATCACGTCAGTGCAGGTGGCGTAGGCATGTGCGGGACATGTGGCTGCTCAGCAGGAGCCGTCGTGACGCTGCTGGTACCCGGCCAGCCGCTCGACCACGGGCCGCTCGACCACGGCCGCTCGACCACGGGCCGCATCGGCACGGCGGCGAGCACGCCGGCGACGAGGAAGAGGATCACGTCCACGTCGGCGGGCCGCGCGACACCACCCGGACGATCGAGCTCCAGCAGAAGGTGCTGGCCAAGAACGACGAGCTGGCCGACGCCAATAGGCGGTGGCTGCGGGATCGCGGCGTCCTCGCGGTCAACCTCATGAGCTCGCCCGGCTCAGGCAAGACGACGCTGCTCGAGCGCACGAGCAGGGAGCTCGCGGGCAAGGTGTCGATCTCCGTCATTGAGGGCGACCAGGAGACCGCGCTGGACGCCAAGCGCATCCTGGCCGCAGGCAGCCGCGTCGTGCAGATCAACACCGGCGTTGGCTGCCACCTGGACGCCGAGATGGTGGCAGTGGGCTTGCGCAGCCTTGATCCCCCGACCGGCTCAATCGTCGTCATCGAGAACGTCGGCAACCTGGTGTGCCCGGCCCTTTTCCACCTCGGCGAGGCAGCCAAGGTCGTGCTCGCGTCGGTGACGGAGGGCGCGGACAAGCCGCTCAAGTACCCGCACATGTTCCGCCAGGCGGACCTGGTCCTGCTGAACAAGACCGACCTACTGCCGTACGTCGACTTCGACCTGAACCAGTACATGGCTGATCTGCGCCGGGTGTCGCCGGACGCGCTGCTGCTGGAGCTGTCAGCGACAACCGGCGACGGCGTGCAGGGCTGGTACGACTGGCTTCGGCGCCGCATCCCGCCGCCGCACGAGTAACACCGCGACCCACCCCCGGCATGGGTGCCGATTTGCTGGGCCTATAGCCCCGGTAACGAGGCACCCATGCGCGACCGGGCTCCCCAGCGCACTAGTACATTCCGCGCGCTAGCCGGTCGCGGGCGCCGGCCACCGCCGCCTGGCCGAGGCTAATGCCGCCGTCGTTGCATGGCACCCGGCTGTGGACAAGGACGCGGAAGCCTTCGTCCGTCAGCCGGGTCACGACCTGGCTCGTCAGGAGCAGGTTCTGGAACACCCCGCCCGACAGCGCGACCACGGTGAGGCCGGTCTGCTCGCGCAAGCGCCGGCAGACAGTCACGATCGCGGCGGCAACGCCGTTGTGGAAGCGCGCGGCGATGACAGGAGCTGACACGCCGGCGGCAAGATCCTCGGCTACGGCCAGGACCAGATCCGACCCCGCCACCCGCAGCTCAGTGCGGCCAGCGCCAGGCAACACCGGCGCCCGGGGGCCAACGGCCTCTATGCCAACCGCGGCGCCACCGCCGGCCCGGCCGCCAGCAGCGGTCGGCGCTTGACTGTTAATCGTCACCGGGTAGCTGCCAGGCTCGTGCACATCGGCGACCTGCTCTAGCTCGATGGCGGCCTGGCCCTCGTAGTTGATCACATCCCGGACACCAACCAGGGCGGCGACTGCGTCGAAGAGCCGCCCGGCGCTCGACGTCAGCGGCGCATTGACGCCGCGCGCGGCCATCGCCGTGACCGCTGCCCAGTACTGCTGGTTGCGGCCCCGGACAGCAAGCTCCGCCGGTGGCCCGTCGGGGTAGCAGACGCCGAGGTACGCGGCCGCCATCCGCCACGGCTGGCGGATGGCGGCGGCACCGCCGGGCATGGGCACCGGCTCAAGGCAGCCCGCCCGGTGGAAGCTGATGAGATCCGCGACCAGGAATTCGCCGCCCCAGATGGTGCCGTCGGCGCCGTATCCGGTCCCGTCGAAGGCCACGCCGATCACCGGGCCGTCGGCCTCGTTGTCGGCCAGGCAGGAGGCGATGTGCGCGTGATGGTGCTGGACGCCGACGAGCTCGACGTCGGCCTGGTCGTCATCAGCGAGATCGACGGCGTACTTCGTGGACAAATAGTCGGGATGCAGGTCGTGTGCCACCAGTCGAGGCTCGATATCGAAGAGCCGCCGGAAATGCGCGATGCCGTCAGTGAAGGACCGCAGGGTCTCGGCATTCTCCAGGTCGCCGATGTGGTGCGAGACGACCGCGTACTCGCCCTTGGCCAGGCAGAACGTGTTCTTTAGCTCGGCCCCGCAGGCCAGGATGGGCCGCGGCACCGGTCGCCCCAGCCGGATCGGCTCGGGCACGTACCCGCGCGACCGCCGCAGCACCGACTCCCGGCCGCGGAAGGTCCGCACGACCGAGTCGTCGGTCCGGATATGAATGGCGCGATCGTGCAGCAAGACGGCGTCGGCGATGCCGGCTAGCCGGTCGAGTGCATCGGCGTCGCGGAAGACTATGGGCTCGTCGGACACATTTCCGCTCGTCGCCACCAGCGGGCCGGCCGCTGCGGCGAGGAGCAGGTGATGCAGCGGGGTGTACGGCAGCATGAGACCGAGGTGGCGGTTACCGGGCGCGACCGCGCCCGCAATGAGGCGGTCCGCCGCGGGCAACCGGGGCAGTAGCACGATCGGCCGCCGCGCGCTGGCCAGCGACTGCGCAGCCACGTCGTCGACCTCGCATAGCCGCCGGGCCGCCGCAAGGTCGGCCACCAGGACCGCGAACGGCTTATCCTCGCGATGCTTGCGCGCGCGGAGCGCGGCCGACGCGACGGCGCTCCCGGCATCAACGACCAGGTGGTAGCCGCCGAGGCCCTTGACGGCGAGCACCTGGCCGGACCGGAGCAGTGCGGCAGCAGCGGCGACCGGGTCGGCGCCGGAGAGCGACGCCCCGGCGGCATCGACGAGGCTGAGGCGCGGCCCGCAGTCCGGGCAGCAGACGGGCTGCGCGTGGAAGCGCCGGTCGGCGGGATCGCGGTACTCAGCCGCGCAGCGCGCGCACATCGGGAAGCCGCTCATCGTCGTCAGCGGCCGGTCGTACGGCACGTCCCGCACGATGGTGAACCGCGGCCCGCAGTTGGTGCAGTTGATGAACGGGTACTGGTACCGGCGGTTGGCCGGGTCGGTCAGCTCGCGCAGGCAGTCCGCACACGTGGCGCTGTCGGCTGACACAAGGGTCCGGCGCTGCCCGCCCGGCACGCTCGGCGCGATGACGAACCCGGCCGTGCCGGTTACGCCGATGGCGCGCGTCGTGACGGCCTCGATCCGGGCCAGCGGCGGGGCTTCGTGCTCAAGCCGGACCAGGAACCTGGCCACGGCCTCGCTGCTGCCTTCCACCTCAGCGAAAACGCCATCGACGTCGTTCCCGACAAGGCCGGATAGCCCGAGGCTCGTCGCGAGCGAGTAGACGAACGGCCGGAATCCGACGCCCTGGACCACGCCCTCAACCCGGACGGCGGCCCGGACTACTTCGCTCATGACTTCGTCGGTCACGATCCCAGTCTGATCCCGGATTGGCGGGCCAGAGTCGTCATCGCCGGTGAGCGCGCGCATGCTCCGGTCCAAGCGGCTCGGCGATCAGCAGGTGATCGCCGGCCTGGATGACCGGATCGTCGGCCAGTCCCAGGGTGAACTTGCCATCATGCACCAGGCCGAGCACCAGGCCAGACTTCTCATCCCGCACCGCGCTCAGCGGCTTGCCCACGGCCGCAGTCCCGGCATCAAGCTCAATGAGCCGGTGCGCATCGGATTCCACCAGCTGGGCAACCATGTCGCTGGCGTGTGGTGCCTCCAGGCTCTTGGCCAGCGTGCTGGCGATCAGCTGGTGTGCCGACACGGTCTGCTGGATGCCGAGATCACCCAGTGCTTCGCGAACGGACGCCGAGCTGACCAGCGCCACGATGTTCAGGTCAGGGGCTAGCTTGCGCACGAGCACCGAGCTCACCAGGACGTCACCGTCCGACTGGCCGGTAATCAGTGCTTGCTCCGCGTCTGCCGGTCTTGCCGACTTGATGACGTGCTCGTCGGTGGGGTCGCCGCGGACATGATGAACCTCGGGCGGCACTCCGACCGGGTCGACATCGGCCACAAGGACGACCGAGATCCCGGCTGCCACCAGCTCGTCCAAGATCGCAGGTACTGTCGCGTTCATGCCGATCACCAGCCGGTAAGGGCTGGCAGGGAATCGGCTGTGCATGGCCAGGATCCTCCGTATTCCTGCCACTGCGGTCCCGGCCGTCGCGAGCGCGAACACCGAAGCAAGCAGCGGGATGGTCGTCAGCATGACGAACGAGGCGACGACCCGGCTAGCGGCGCTAGTCGGCGTGACGTCACCGTAACCTACGGTCGTAGCCGTCGTGATCGCCCAGTACAGCCCGCTGCCAAAGGAAATGCCCGGGTGCTGGAAGTGGGCGAACAGCGCAGCGCCGCCAAGCACACAGCCAGCTACCACGGCCAGTAGCACCGCTATCTGCCGGCGGTGCCCCCCAGGCCGCAGGATGCGAAAGAGGAAAACGATCACGGACTCATCGTGCCGTATCGGGCGGGGCATTGTGCTGTGCAAGGAACACACAGGCGGATAACTGCAACAGCCCGCCGCGATGCGGGGCGGCGTCGGCGACCCGGCTCAGCGCGGCGCCGGCGACCCGGCTCAGCGCAGGCCGGCGACCCGGCTCAGCGCAGGCCGGCGAACAGATCCTCCTCCGGGACAGACGCCCCGGAGGTGTCGGTGACCCGGATGAAGCTCTCCCGCCCGAAGGCCGCGGTCGCGATCTCGGGCGGCAGCTTGCTGAACCACGAGTCCTGGATCTGGCTAGCGTGCGCGAACAAGGCCTCCCGCTTGCGCTCCAGGACCGGGCGGATGTCGATGTTCGTCGTGATGCGCCGTTCAGACTCCTCCATCTGCCTGCGCTGCTCGTCGGTGAACTCGCGCTGATCGGGCACATCCGCACCGAGCTCGCGCAAGGCCTCCCACACCTTGCGCCAGTCGCTGCTGCGCATCGCCGACTGGTAGAACTTGGCCGGGATGCCCGACTGTGCCGCCGCGGCGGCCGCGGCCAGCGCGGTGTGGACGTGATCGGGGTGCTGGTACATGCCCTTGTCGTCGTAGGAGATCACGACTTGCGGACGGTACGTCTGGATCAGGCCAGCGATCCGGCCCGCGACTTCGTCCAGCGGCACGTTGCAGAAGGCGTCCGGCCGATCTTTGTAATCCCAGTCCGGCATGCCCGAATCGTGATAGCCGAGCAGCTCGAGGTTGCTGACGCCGAGGATCTTGCATGACTGCCGCAGCTCGTCCAGCCGCAGCTGGGCGACCGCCCGCTCGTCGTGCCCGTCCTCGCCGGGCTTGACCTGTCCTGGAGCGTCGCCAAATTCTCCATTCGTGCAGGTCACGACGACTGTTCGAACGCCCTGGTCAGAGTAGAGCGCGAGCACACCGCCCGTGCTCGACGCCTCGTCGTCGGGATGTGCGTGCACGGCCATCAGGGTGAGGATGTCAGCTGCCATGCTCCCAGCCTGCCGTATCCGGGCCAACTGCGCACATCGGCCCGGCGCACCGCGGGCCGGCGCATCGCAGGCCGGGCCGGCCATCAGCCGGGCAGTGGTAAGCAGGAGTGATGACAGCCGACACCAGTGCACGCGCTCTGCTTGAGGCCGAGCGGCAAGAGGCGCTCGACCGGCTGGCCGCGCTTGAGCGCGACCACGTCGGCATCATCGAGGCTGCGGGCTCGGCCAACCACGACGATGAGCACGACCCCGAAGGTGCCACGATCGCCTTCGAGCGCGAGCAGGTGGCAGCGCTGCTCGACCAGACGCGAGCGCACCTCACCGAGGTCGACGCTGCGCTCAGCCGCCTCAACGAAGGCCGGTACGGCCAGTGCGAGCGCTGCGGTAAGCCGATCGGGGCCGCCAGGCTCGAGGCCCGGCCGACGGCGACCACTTGCATCAGCTGCGCGAGTCAGGCCGCCCGCTAGCGCCGCCAGATCCGCTAGCGCCGCCAGATCCGCTCCCGCCGGCTCCCGGCCCGTCGGCTCCCGGCCCATCGGGCTGGGGGCGGCTGGGCGCAGGCGATTCCCGGCCGATGGGCTCGGGCCGCCAGAGAATGCCCAGGGTGCCCTGGGCAGCCCGGGTGCCAGCCGCGCCGCCGCCGCGTCCGCGCAGGATGTCAGCGATCCCCACGGCGATCAGCGCACCGATCGCTGGCCCGAGCAGGTAAGCCCACCACGACGTCCAGTCCCCGAGGACGAGCGCCGGCCCGAGCGACCTGGCCGGATTCATCGACGCACCGCTGACTGGTGCGCCGAAGAGGCCCGCGAGCGCGATGTAGCTGCCGACGCCGATGGCAGCCATCGCGCCGATCTGCTGTGCGCCCGACGCCGTGCCGAGGATCACGCTGACCAGGCCGGTAGTCAGCAGGATCTCCCAGGCCATCGCGGTGGCGGTCGAGACACCAGGACCTGGCAACGTCAGGCCCGCACTGCCCTGCTTGCCGAGCAGGGCCAACAGCAGCAGCGTGGCGAGGACTGCGCCAGCGAACTGCGCCACGACGTACAACCCGACGCGTCGCCACGGGAAGTCGCCGCGCAGCGCGAAGGCCACGCTGACCACGGGGTTCAGGTGGGCACCCGACACCGCGCCCATGAACAGGATGATCACCAGCACCATCAGGCCGGGCGCGACAACCCGAGCGGATTCGGGCACGACGCTGCCGCCGAACCGGGCGTTGACCATGCCGCCGCCGACCGCAACCGTGACGAGCAAGAAGGTCCCGAATAGCTCGCTGAAGAGCCGTCGCCATTCGTAGCTGGTGTTCGAGAAGTCGAACTGCCGGGCCAGCGCGTTTGGCTGGCCGATAGATCGCAGGGCGACGTCGACGTGCTCGGGTACCCGGATGCCGGTGGTCTGCGGCTCGCTGCTGATCTCGGCCTCCGTCAGAGCACTACAGGCGGCCACAGGTTGTGCCCGGCCGCGATCGGGTCGCCCGCCCACTCCTGCATCTGCGCCAGGTTGTCGTGCGCCGGATACTTCGCTGCCGCCGGACCGTCCGCGAACGCGTGCAGGACGTTGCTGCTGACGGCTCGGGTAAAGGCCGCCGTCCGGTTGGTCAGGCCAAATTGGTGCAGCCCGCCCATGGAGGCAACCCAGCGCATCGTGCCGGCATTGAAGACGCCCGCACCACTGACGTGGGTGTAGTAGGCCGAGTCGGCATAGCTGTTGACGCCCCGGCACGTCAGCGGCGAGTGCGCGACGACCTGGATCGGGCGCTGGACCGGGAAGTCAGGGTTCACGCGGTCGTACTCGATGCCGACCAGGCCGGTGAACGTGCTGCCTTTGTGCACGCCGGTACCGCGGAACATCCAGGCGTCCGGCGCCGCGACCACGTAGGCCGCGTCGGTTGGATTAGATTCGTACAGCGTGCCGGTCAGTGAGGACTCGGCGTCGGGATTGGGCGGCTCCCGCCAGTCGCTGGTGACCAGCGCGTTGTCCTTGCCGTACATCGGGTCCTGCGTATAGCTGGTCTTGTAGCAGATGACGAGCCGATGCGATCCCAGCGGTGTACTGGCCAGCCGGGTGCGGCGGAACATGCAGTTGGCGCCGAGGAAGGCGACGTTCACCCCGGCGTCCCTGGCGGCCGTCACATTCGCCCGCTCCGGCGGCGACCAGTACTCATCGTGACCGAGCGAGAACAGCGCGCTGGCTCCGTCAAGCACGTGCGGATCTGCCGCGATGTCCATGCTGGTGGTGTAGGCGAGCGGCAGGCCCGTGCTCTCGGCGAGCGCGATGAGCTTCTGCTCGTGCCACAGGAACATGTAGGCGCCGCTAGCGTCGAACGGCCGGTCGAGGCTGACCGCCAGCGAGCGGTTGTTGTAATCGGCGGTGCCGCCGGGGCCGTTGTAGAGGTTGTAGCCGCCCCAGGTGTTGTAGGCCTGCCAGGTCGCCGTGCAGTTCTTGATGACCGTCTTCCCCGCGGTGCTGGCCGAGCGCACTGTGATGGGCACGTACCGCTGCGCGCCCGCCTCGGAGTCCATCCGCAGCAGGTAGGAGCCCTCGGGCCAGCCGTCGGTGGGAATCGTGAGGGATTGGCCCCAGTCCGTCACCACCGTATTGGTCGGCTGAGCCATGGTGGGCGGCGCCTGCTGGTGCCCGCGAGTGGTCGGCGAGGTCCACAGCAGCCGGGCCTTGTCGCCGCCGTACCAGCCCATCCGGAACGCCAGCACCTGGAACGAGCGCGCGGTCGTGGAGGCGTACAGCGTGATGGGCTCGCCGGGCAGAACGCTGGCCTGGCCCGCGTAGCCGACCATGGCGTCAGGGGCGCCTAGCTGACTGATCCGCCAGTTCGGGTCGCCCTGGAGGGAGTTCTCGCTGACTACCCGCCGACGCGGCGCCGAGTGCTTCGGCGCGGGCTTGCCTGCAGTGGCGTGGGCGTCGGAAGTCGCCAGCTTGTCCACCGTGACCGCGGCGGCGGGGACTGCGACAGCCGCCGCTGCCAGCCCGATGAAGCGGCGCCTGGACGGGGCAGCGTCAGGGTCTGGCGGCTGCCGGCGAGCGTTCACGGCTCCAAGCTTCGCATGGCCCGCAAGGGCGTCGCCAGCGACATGGGCCGAACGACGCTCGGGATTGAGCTCACCCCGCGGCCATCCGGTCCAGGACCTCGGTGACCAGCGTCATCGGCGTATGCGGGTGCAGGAAGGCGAACCTGGCGACCGTCTCGCCTTCCCATACAGTCGGCGGCAGGAAGGCCACCTGGTCGTCGAGCAGGGCATCTGCCCAGGCTGTGTAGTCAGCCGGCTGCCAGCCCCGCCGGCGGAACAGCACGACGGACAGGTCGGGCTCGCGGATGAGCTCAAGGTAGTCGCGCCGGCGGATCTCAATCGCCGTCTGCCGGGCCAGGTCGATGGCCGTCTCGATCGCGTCGCTATAGGCGCGCACGCCGTACACGCACAGCGAGAACCACAGCGGCAGGCCCCTGGCCCGCCGGGTCAGGTGGTAGGCATAGTCCGTGGGATTCCACTCACCTGGCGCATCGTGGATGACATCCAGGTATCCGGCGTCCTGCTTATGGACGGAACGGGCTAGCGCCGGGTCGCGGTAGAGCAAAGCCGCGCAGTCGAACGGTGCGAAGAGCCACTTGTGCGGGTCGACCACGAACGAATCCGCATGCTCGACTCCGGCGAACGCCGACCGCACGCTCGGCGCGAAGAGGCCGGCGCCGCCGTATGCGCCGTCCACGTGGAACCACAGGCTGTGCTCGGCCGCCACCGCCGCAAGCCCGGCGAGGTCGTCGATGATGCCGGCGTTCGTGGTCCCGGACGTCGCCACGATCGCGGCCAGCGAGCGGGGATCGCCATCGGCTTCGATCGCGGCCTGGACGGCGCCGGCCGTGAGCCGGTGGTCGGCGGTGGGGACGACGAGTGCATCCATATCCAGTAGCCGCAGGGTGTTGCCAATCGACGAATGCGCGTCAGAGCCGACTACGACGCGTAGTCGAAGCGGCGATGAGAGCCGCCGCCTGGCGGCTTCGCGCGCGACGGCGAGCGCGGACAGGTTGGCCGCCGAGCCGCCGGACACGAAGCAGCCGCCAGCCGCTGGCGGCAGGCCGGCGCGGTCGGCGATAAGCCGCAGCACCTGGTTCTCCGCGTGGATCGCGCCGGCCGCCTCGAGCCAGGAGATGCCCTGGATGGACGCGCAGGAGATCAGCATGTCGAACAGCAGTGCTGCCTTGGTCGGCGCGGCCGGGATGAAGCCCAGGAAGCGGGGACTGTCAGCGGAGATGACCGCCGGCGCGAGCACGGAGGCGTAGACGCCGAGCACCTGGTCGGGGTTATGGCCGTCCTCGCCGAGCAGCCCGGACAGGGCAACGTCCAGCTCGGCCGGATCGCGGGAGCCCTTGTCGAGTGGCACCGGGTCAAGCCGCAGCCGGTTCTCGGCATAGGCGAGCACGGACCTGATCATCTGCTCTGTTGTGGGGTCCACGCTATGCATCGTCGGTGGCGTCCTCAGGCTCGCTGACCCAGGCCGAGAAGACCGGCAGCCCGTGCCACGGGCTGGCGGCCGCGGTTCGGTCGGTGGTGACGGCGACGACGGCATACGGGTGGCCGAACCGCAAGACGACCTCGCGCCGCTGGCCCGGCACCCGGAACGCCAGTGCAACTCCGATCGCGCTGACGGCGGCGGCCTCGAATCCGGTCCGGGAGTAGCGCGCCATCGCCGCCTGCCGGGCCCGCCATGGGTCACCGCTCGGGACGAGAGCGTTCCTGGCGACCTCGAAGCCCAGACCTGGCGCCGTGAGGTCGACGTCAGAAGAGGCAGACCAGGCGGGCAGCACCGCCGCGATCGAGTCCGCAGTCGCTGTGACCTCGCGGACGCTCCACAACGGACTCTCGCCTTGCGGCAAGCCGTCTGTACCGCGGGTCTGGATCCGCACTCCGGCCGCGTGCTTGTCGGCGAGGTCGTATGCGGCCACGAGCACGCGGTCGGCCGCCACATCCGGCATCGCCGCGACCGAGACGACCTCAAGACCGCCCGTCGCGGTGGCGACATGCACAATCACGTCACCGGCCTGCGGGGTGACGGCGACGAACTCGGCATGGCCACCACCTCGTGGCGGGGTCCGCAGCACGCGGTCCAGCCTGCCTGCCCACGGGCTCGCGCCGCCGAGGCTCGTGGCCGGCGCCAGGTCGAACGGGACCTGCCAGGAGACCTTAGTCGCCAGCGCGCTCGCCAGCACCAGGTAGAGGTCCTTGCCAGCGATGGGGAACCGGTCGATCAGGCCGAAGGTATGCTCCCGCGCCCAGGCGTCCAGACCGTCCTGGCCGGGCAGGTCGCCGGTGCTCACGGCGGCAGGCAAGCCGTCCCGCCAGCGCACGAAGCTGTCGGGCAAGCGCACCGCCGGATCAGTCCAGACCGCAGCCGCGCTCGCGACCAGCGGATGCGGCTGCGTCAGCAGGGCATCCGCTGCCTCCGCGGCGTCCTGTACGTCGCAGCCGAGCACCTCGGTCAATGCAGCCCGGTCAGTCCCGGCACTGGCCGGGCCGGCGAGCGCGAGCAGCAGCCACGCGCCGAGGGGCGAGGCGACGTGATGGCGTGTCCCGATGGCCGCGTGCAGCCGTGCGGCGTAGCCCGATACGCAGGCTGCGACGTCAGTCGCCTGAATGCTCATGCTCCCACCGCGCTAGGCCGGCGAGTTCACCGGAGCGGGGCTCGCCTCAGGTTCAGCTGGTTGGTCGCGGCCGAGCCAGAAGTAGCTGAACACGCCCGCCACCAGCACGAGGATGGCGGACAGATACAACGCAGCGTGCAGTCCTGACTGGAACGCGCTGTAGGCGGCCTGGATCACTTCCTGGACTAGCTTGCCCTGCCCGGCGCCCGCGGCGCCGCCGGCGCCCTTGGTCTTGCCGCTCGACGGGACCAGGCCGGTCTCGACGCCGTTGATGACGATCTGCGAGATGCTCTTCGGCAGGCCGAGCGCGTGCAGCCTGGCGATGATGTCAGCGGTCAGCTTGGCGGACACCAGCGCGCCGAGGACCGCCACGCCAGTGACCGCGCCGATCTCGCGGCTGGTGTTCGTCGCGGATGCGGCCATGCCGGAGCGCTCAGGCGGCACCGCCGACAGGGCGGACGATGTCGCCGGCACCACCGTGCTGCCGACGCCGATGCCAGTGACGGCCAAGGCGGCGGCCAGCGGCACGTAGCCGGGGTTCGGGCTGATGGCGAACGAGGTCAGCAGGAGTCCCAGGGCGAACAGCAGGCAGCCGGTAAAGATGGTCGCTCTCGGGCCGACGCCGACGGTGAGCCGGGCGGCCACCAGCGCGGCAGCACCCATCAGGATCATCATCGGCAGGAACACGAGCGCGATCTGATAACCGCCGTACCCGGCGACTTCCTCCAGGTAGAGGGCGGTGAAGAAAAAGACTGCGAAGGTGGCGAAGTAGGCGCAGAACGCCACGACATTGGCGACCAGGAACCTCGGCACGCGAAGGAATTTGACGTCCAGCAGGGGATGCGGTGCCTTGGTCTCCCACCAGAAGAAGCCGACGACCGATGCGGCGCTCACGCAGAGCAGCAGTATCACCGGGGCCGTGCTGAAGGACGAACCCTCGGCCGTGATGACGGCGAAGGCCAGTGCCGAAAGCGCCGCAGCGCCGAGCACGGTGCCGGCGATGTCGACGCGGTGTCCGTCCGGGTCAGCGTTCTCCGGCAGCACCGCGAGGGCGCCGACCAGTGCTAGCGCGCCGACGGCGAGGTTGAACCAGAAGATCGCCCGCCAGTCCCCCTGCCTGCCGATCAGTGCGCCCCCGATCACCGGTCCCATCGCGAGCGCCACGCCGGACACCGTCGTCCAGACCCCAACTGCCCAGGCCCGTTCCCGCTCTTCGGTGTAGATATGCCGGATCATCGACAGCGTGCCCGGCTCGCTCGCCGCCGCGCCGAAGCCCATCACCGCGCGGCCCGCGATCAGGACGCCGACGTTCGGCGCGGTGGCCGACATGATCGATCCGGCCAGGAAGATGACAATCCCGATGACCATGACTCGCTTGCGGCCAAACTCGTCGCCGACCATGCCGAAGCCGAGCATCGCGCCGGCGAAGGTCAGCGCGTAGGCGCCGACTACCCACTGCAGCGAGCTGACGCCCGCGTGCAGCTCGCTCTGGATATCGCCGAGCGCGACGCTGACCACCGTGTTGTCAAGAAAGGTCAGGAAGAGGATGACGCACAGGACGGCCAAGGCGAGGGAGCGACCGCCCCGCAGGGCAGTCGCTGCCTCGCCCTCGGACACACGGGCCGGGCTGACCACTGGCTAGGCAGCCGACTTGCAGGCGGCAGGCAAGCCCGAGGTCTTGCCCGCGTTCTCCAGGGTCAGCAGACCGCAGAAGCTCGTCACGCCCACCTTCCAGGTGCCGTCCTGGAGAACGGCCGTCCCGGTCTGGTTCTTCAGCTCAGGCGTGCCGCTCACGAGGATGTCGTAGGTCACCGTCGCCATTGTCGGCGAATTTACAGTGACATGGGTGACCTTAGCCGTCGCCAGTGCCGCTAGGCCAGAGCCAGCCTGCGCCTGAATGATCGACTGGAACTGCGAGCCGTCCTCCAGCAGGGCGACGCGCTGGGGCGTCGGGGTCTTGGCGCTGAAGAACGCCTCCCAGTTGGTCGTGATCGCGGTCGTAGTGGCCGCCCCGCCGACCGCAGCCGACGACGAGGTCGCCGGCGCGGACGATGACGCGGCTGGCGTCGACGCTGGAGGCGACGTCGAGCTGCCCGACGTGCTCGGGCTGCTGCTGCACGCCGCCGCCGTGACGGCGAGCCCCGCTAGCGCGAGCCCGCCGAGCAAATGCGAGAAATGCCGATGAGAATTCATACAGCTATCCTCCAACTAAGACCCAGCCGATGACATTCCGCCCCGGCTGCAGGGCATCGCGCGCTTTCCTCGCCTTGACCTGCCCGCTGTCGACCCGGTCATGCGATGCTGCTGCGGTGTCCGATCCCGAAGCCCACTCCGATCTCGAGGCCCACTCTGATCTCGAGGCCCACTCTGATCTCGAGGCACTGCGCGATCGCATGCGCCGGTTCAGTGCCGAGCGCGACTGGCAGGGATTTCATGACCCCAAGTCCGTCCTCCTCGCCCTGGTCGGCGAGGTCGGTGAGCTGGCTGAGCTGTTTCAGTGGCTGCCCGCCGACGCTGTGGCTGAGCTGGCGGGGTCCGAGCCGCTGCGGACGCGGGCAGGCGAAGAGCTCTCGGACGTGCTGCTCTACCTGATCCTGCTCGCTGACGTCCTCGGCATTGACCTGGCCGCGGCAGCGCATGCCAAGCTCAGCGCAGCCGCGCGCAAGTACCCGGCGCCTTAGTTACCCGGCGCCTTAGTCGCGCAGCGATCGCATGGCGGTGGTCCACCTGACGAGCTCGCCGAGCATCGCCGTCGCCGCGCTCTCCATGATGTCGTTGGGCTGCAGCACCCGCTGGTCATCCAGGAACTGCTGGACGAAGGGGATATTCACCGCATCGGTCATCGGCACCATCTTGAGGGCGCTGACTACCTGCTTCAGCATCTGCATCGCCCGCGTGCCCGCGGCGACGCCGCCGTAGGTGACGAAGCCGAGCGGCTTGTACTGCCACTCCCGGTTCAGGTAGTCGATGGCGTTCTTGATCGGCGCGTTATAGCCGTAGTTGTATTCGGGAATCACGAAGACGTATGCGTCGCCTCGCGCGATGGTCGCACTCCAGTCCTTGGTGTGCTGGTGCACGTACTCGCCAAAACGCGGATGCTTGGGCTCGTCAAACATCGGCAGATTGACCTCGGCCAGGTCGATCAGCTCGACCTCGAAGTCGCCGGCCTTGATCGCGCGGTCATGGAACCAGGCCGCCACCGACGGCCCGACTCGGCCTGGCCGGGTGCTGGCGATGATGATCTGCAGGGTCGGCTTGGCCACGGTTGCCTCCGGTCATTGCTCAGACTGACGATCGGAGGTTACCGGCCGCTAGCTACCCCGTGCCCCACAGGGACGCCAGGTCGCGGTCGACGCTCGCGGCAAGCGGCGCGGCCGGCCGCAGCACCGGCCGCGGCGGCGACGCCTGCGTGATATCGCAGTGCGCGCGGGCCGCGCCGTCCAGGAACCTCGTGAGCTGGGCATAACTGTGCCGGTCGTCGGCAGCAAGCCGGTGATGATGCATGCGCAGCGGCGCGTACAAGTACAGCCGGTCGCGGGCCCTCGTCACCGCGACGTAGAACAGGCGCTGCTCTTCCTCCAGGCCAGCGGGCGTCGTCAGCGCCATGTCGCTCGGCACCGCGCCGTCGACAAGCTGCGGCAGGTGCACCACCGGCCATTCCAGGCCCTTGGCCGAGTGCATGGTCGAGATGATCAGGTAATCGTCGTCCAGTCGAGGCTTGCCCGCGAGGTCCGACGCCGACAGCGGCGGGTCCAGGGCCAGCTGGACCAGTGCGTCGTGCAGCGACGGGCTCGCGGCGGCAGCATCCGCTAGCCGCTCCAGGTCAGCAAACCGCACCGCCACGTCGGCGTAGCGGGCAGCCAGCGGATCATGCAGCGCGGCCAGGATCGTCGTGGCACGCTCCGCGGTGCTGCCAGCCTCGGCCGCGAGCATGAGCTGCTGCACTGTCGCGCCGACAACTCCGGCCTGGCGGTGGGGCAGCATGGCCTCGGCGGCGGGCCAGCGCGTGAACGGCTGCGGCTCGGCGATCTGCAGAGTCTCGATGACCCGTCTCGCCAGCACGGGGCCGACGCCCTCATGCAGCCGGAGCAGGCGGAACCAGGCCAGGTCGTCGGCCGGGTTGGCGACCACCCTGGCGGCGGCCAGGAAGTCCTTGACGTGCGCCGCCTCAGTGAAGCGCAGCCCGCCGTACTTCACGTAGGGGATGCCGCGCGCGGCGAGCTCGATCTCCAGCAGATCACTGTGATGCGCCGCCCGGACTAGCACTGCCTGGTCCTGGAAGCGCAGGCCGGCCTCGTGGTCGGCAAGAATGCGCACGCAGATCTCTCGGGCCTGGGTGGCCTCGTCGTGGCAGCGGACGAGCTGCGGCCGGTGCCCCTCGCCACGCTCAGCGGACAGCGACAGCTCAAGCCCGTCGAACTGCGGGCGGATCACGTTCGCCAGCCCCAGCACGCCGCGCCGCGACCGGTAGTTGCGCGACAGGCGGATGACCGACAAGTTCGCGTAGCTGCTGGCAAGGGCCCGCAGATGCGCCGGGTCGGCGCCGCGGAAGGCATAGATAGCCTGCGCGTCGTCACCCACGCACGTCAGCCCGTCGCCGGCCGGGCGCAGCAGCCGGACGATCTCGGCCTGCACGGCGTTCACGTCCTGGTACTCATCGACGAGCACCGCATCGAAGAGACCGCGCAGGGCCGGCCCGGCGGCCACGTCCGCGAGCGCGGCGCGCCACAGCAGCAGCAGGTCGTCGAAATCGACCAGGCCATGGCGCCGCTTGTACCCCACAAAGCCGGTGAACACGGCGGCCAGCTGCTCGACGAACGGCACGCACCACGGATACCCGGTCGCGACGACCTCGGCCAGCTGCGTACTGGTGCTCACGCAGCGCGAGTAGATCTCGGCGCACGTCGCGGCCCGCGGCGTGCGCCGCCCCGCGGTCGTGCCGACGAGGCCATTCGCGTCGCGCAGCGTGTCCATGATGTCGCCTGCGTCGGCTGGATCGATGACACTGAACTCGGGCGGCAGCGCGAACGCCTCGGCGTGCGCACGGATGATGCGGTGCGCGACTGCGTGGAAAGTGCCGCCGAAGATGCGCTCGGCCGCGCTGCTGTCCGGCGGCTGCGCCCTGGCGAGCATGTCGTCCGCGGCCCGCCGCGTGAAGGTAAGCAGCAGGATGCGGCTCGGCTGCATGCCCTGCTCACGCAGCCAGGCGGCGCGCGCGACGAGCGTGCCAGTCTTCCCGGTGCCGGCGCCGGCGAGTATCAGCAGCGGGCCGCCCTGATGCGTAGCAGCACGCCTCTGGTCATCATTGAGAACATCCAGAACGCCCGCCTGCTCCGTCATGGACACTGAAGGTATCTGGGCCTACTGACAGCGCCCAGACACAGCGCCACAGACACAGCGCCACAACACAGCGGCTCAGACACCGAGGGAGAGCGCCCGCACTATGAAAGCTGCAGCGCGCGTAGCGGTCGTCACCGGTGCATCGGCCGGGATCGGCAATGCCTGCGCGGAGCGGCTCGCCGCGGCAGGCTGGTCGGTTACCGGGGCGAGCCGGCGCGGCACTGGCGGACCGGCCTGGCCCGGGCTCGTCATGGACGTCGACGACGACTCGTCCGTCCTGGACGGCATCTCCGGCGTCATTGCGCGCGAGGGACGGATCGATGCCCTCGTCGCGGCTGCGGGCTGGGGAGTCGCTGGCGCCGCCGAGTACACCACGGTCGCCGAGGCGAAGGCTCAGTTCGAGACGAACTTCTGGGGCTGTGTCCGGGTCGTGCAGGCAGTGCTGCCGCAACTGCGCGCGCAGCGCGGTGGTCGCATCGTCCTGATCAGCTCGATCGGCGGCGCGATCGGCATTCCATTCCAGGCGTACTACAGCGCGAGCAAGTTCGCTCTCGAGGGCTTCGCCGAGTCGGTGGCGTACGAGGTCGCGCCGTTCGGCGTGCACATCACCCTCGTACAGCCCGGCAACATCGCCACCGACTTCACGGCGCGCCGGGTAGTCGCCGCAGGCGCGGCCGGTGACTCTGCGTACGCCGCGGCCATGCACAAGGCCATCTCCCTGATGGAACGAGATGAGGCCAACGGCGCCCCGGCCGGGCAGGTCGCTGATGTCGTGGAGCGGGTCCTCTCGGCTCGCCGGCCGCCCCGCCGGATCTCAGTCGGCAAAGCCGGCGAGCGGGCCGGCCTCATGGCGAAAAGGCTGCTGCCATTCCGCGTGTTCGAGGCCGCGGCCAAGGGAAGCCTAGGCGTGGGCTGACGACCCCGTTCCGTTCCTGATCTGCCGTAACGGCCACCTTGATGGTCACCAGCCAAGCTCGCGGAGCCGCTCGTCGGAGATGCCGAAGTAGTGGCCAACTTCATGGATGACGGTCCGCCGGACCTGCTCGACGACCTCGGCCTCGGTGTCGCAGATCGCGCAGATCGCGCGCTGGTAGATAGTGATCCGGTCGGGCAGGACGCCTGCGTAGCCGGTGGTGGTCCGGCTCGTCAGCGGGATGCCCTGGTAGAGGCCGAGCAGGCCGCGCGGACCGGGGCCGGGCTCGACGAGAACGGCGACGTTCTTCACGAGGTCGGCGAACTGTGGCGGCAGAGAGTCGACCGCAGTGGCGACCATCTGCTCGAATGCGTCCGGATCGACGGTGATCACCGGTCCATTCTCCGCCGGCACCGTCCGCCTGCCCAGGGGCGGAGGCGTGCTCGCGCACCCTCGCGTGCCCATACGCTGGTGCGCGTGACCGAGCCCGCTCCCGATGCAGGCGTCCGCCCGGCAGCCGGCCGCCCGTTCCGGCCCACGCACGCGGATCTGGCCGCGGCCCGCGGCCGCACGATTCCGGATCTGGTCGCGCCGGGACTGCGGGTCTTGTTCGCCGGGATCAACCCGAGCCTGTACTCGGCGGCCAGCGGCCACCACTTCGCGCGCCCGGGCAACAGGTTCTGGCCGGCTCTGCACCGGTCTGGCTTCACCTGCCGCCAGCTGCGGCCTGAGGAGCAGCCCCTGCTGCTCGGCCTTGGCCTCGGCATCACGAACGTCGTGGCGCGGGCGACTGCGCGGGCCGACGAACTGGACGCCGACGAACTGCAGGCGGGCGGGCAGGCGCTGGCCGCGCTAACCGGATCGCTGGGCGTGTCGTGGCTCGCGATCCTCGGCGTGACGGCCTACCGGACGGCATTCGGCCAGCGGCAGGCAGTGGTCGGACCGCAGAGCGGCCGCCTGGGCGGCGCGCAGGTGTGGATTCTGCCCAACCCGAGCGGACTCAACGCACACTGGAGCGCCGCGGCCCTCGCGGCGGAGTTCGGCCGCCTGCACTCGGCTGCCCGGACTGGGCCGTCGACCGCTGACGGCTGACCCCGCCTTACGCTGACAGCCGCCCGATAACCACCGTTGCGTCCAGCATGTCATTGGTTGCGATGCTGGTGGCGAGGCCAGCCGCCGCCATCGCCGCGCTGGTCAGTGCCGCCTGCCGGTCGCTCGTCTCGATCAGCAGCCGGCCGCCCGCCGCTAGCCAGCCAGGTGCCTGCGCGGCGACCCGGCGGTGGATGCCGACCCCGTCCGGTCCGCCGTCCAGCGCCACCAGTGGCTCGTGGAGCCTGGCCTCGGGCGGCATCAGCCCGATCTCGCTCGTCGGCACGTATGGCGCGTTGACGACCAGGACGTCGACACGCCCGCGCAGGCGAGCTGGCAGCGGGTCGTACAGGTCGCCCTCGTACACGTGGCCGCCGATGGCCGCCAGGTTGCGGCGCGCGTACACGGTGGCGGCCGGATCAACGTCGGCAGCGTAGAGCTCCGCACTGTGGAGATCGGCACTATGGAGCTCGGCACGGGCGAGCGCGGTCGCCACGGCCAGGCCGACTGCCCCGCAGCCGCAGCACAGGTCGAGGACAATCGGACCTGGCGCTGCGCCTCTCCCGGCCTGCTCCAGGGCGGTGGCCCGAGGCGAGCCGTGGGCGGCGGAGGCGGCGGCCAGGCCGGCGACTGCCTGCCCGACGAGGAACTCGCTGCGGCGCCGGGGCACGAAGACGCCCGGACCCACAATGACGCGCAGACCGCAGAATTCCGCCCAGCCGAGTACGTGCTCAAGCGGCAGGCCAGCCACCCGCCTGTCCAGCATCGCGGCGAGCTCGGCCGGCCCGTTGGCGGCGCCGATGAGGAGCCGCGCCTCATCCTCAGCGAACACGCAGCCGGCGGTCCGCAGCCGGGCGACGACTGCCGATTCGCTGACGACTGCCGATTCGCTCTCGCTTGGCGTCATTGCCAAGGCATCGACGTGCTCGTGAAGTGTGTCAGCGTGTCGATGTCCGACATCTTGTGAACGTGACGCGGCGGGGTCTCGAACGTGGCATAAGGCCGGATCCGTAGCACCACCCGCTGCTCGTCCCGCGCCATCTGCGCGATCTGCGGGCGACGGCTTGCCGGTACTTCCTCCCCGGCCATCAGGCCGATGACCCTCGTCAGGACGTCCGCGGCCAGCTCCGGATCGTCCTCGACCACGCCAGTGCCATACACCTGCAGGTAGGTCACCGGCCAGGACTCATCGAGAACACAGAGGCTGACTCGGCCATCACGGGCGACGGCCTTGGCCTTGCCGCGCTCGGCCATCGTCGATACCAGCAGGTCGTCGCCTTCCAGCACGTAGTAGACGACCGTCATGGCGGGGCCGTGATCCTTGCGCGCGTAACCGAAGATGCAGGTGCGGTGGTCGCGAACAAACTGGCGGCGTTCTTCCTGGTTCACGGTGCGTCCCCTACCGTCCGGCTCGTGCCATCCACGCGACCGCGCCAGCCGCGGGTCAGCCGATGAACATCGCGATCGCGATGAACTGGCACGCCGCGGCCGCGCAGACACACGCGTGGAAGACTTCGTGATACCCAAATACTGCCGGAACGGGGTCGGGCCAGCGGCGGTGATAGGCAACTGCGCCCACTGTGTACAGCAGGCCCCCTCCGATCATCAGCGCTCCGGGCACTGCGCCTTCGTGGATCCACACGGCAGGCAGTGCGAGGCCAGCCGACCAGCCGAGCCCCACGAAGACCGCCCCGACCAGGATCTCGGGCGCGTTCATCCAGGCCAGATGAATGACCGCGGCGGTGAGGGTGATCGCCCACAAGGCGATCAGGCAGGCCACCCTTGCGGTGCCATGCGTGGCCAGCACGAAAGCAGGCGTCGCGGTCCCGGCGATGAGGAAGAAGATCATCACGTGGTCGAGCCGCTGGAGCCGCCGATTCCAGACGCGGGTCCAGTTGCCACGGTGGTAGAGCGCGCTAGTACCGAACAGGGCTGTCACGCTGACCGCGTAGACCACGTCGGCACTGCGCTGCGCCACCCCGTGCGCGCTCCTGATCAGCAGCGACCCGCAGAGCAGCGAAGCCGCGAACCACAGCAGATGAAGCCAGCCGCGCATAGCCGGCTTTGGGTAAAAGACAGCCCGTTTCGCGTCGTACAGCGCTGGGGTCGAGGTGGTCATAGGCGCTCCTCGGTCGGTGCACGGACGCCGCCGAGGTCAAGAGCAGCCTTAGAGCCTGATAGGGGCACGCCACCCGAGCGGCGTGCCGACTCCCATGACGGTACGTGATGGCCGGAGGGACTACAACCGCGGGGACCTGACGCCCTTCCACGCCGAACTGCCCGCCCTGCTCGGCATGACTTAACGACAGTCAGCCAAACAGGACGGGCAGTACCCATCGGCGAGATGGGCTCTATCCGCTTTGGGGCTCTCCGAGTTGGTGTGAGCCCGCTGGTTAGATCGGGGTGACCTGCTCGGCCTGGGGGCCCTTGGCGCCCTGGCCCGCGGTGAACTCGACCCGCTGGTTCTCTGCAAGACTGCGGAAACCGTCAGTCTGAATGGCGGAGTGGTGAACGAAGACGTCGGCGGTGCCGTCGTCGGGGGCTATGAAACCGTAGCCCTTGTCAGCGTTAAACCACTTCACAGTGCCCTGAGCCATGTTGCTTTCTCCTGCTGTACGACCTTCGGGGTCCACGGATGTGTCTCCCGGGATGCTGCGGCCGCCTGCTACTGAGGGCTGGAATCTGGATCCCCGAGGCGCCCGCGGTCAGAATTTCGCGGGCGCTCTCACACGTGCACGAAACTTCAACTACAACCAACAGTAGCCAACAACCATCGAGGGCGCGCTTGTTCCCCCCCATCCACGCGCTTCTCGATGCCCTAGGTGCCAGGTTTCTCGCCCCTGAACTGGGTCCCGGCCGGGCGGCCAACCAGGACATAGGGCGCGCGCGGTACTCCAATTGGCCAGGAAGTGACCGGCGAACCGGGCAACTGCGACATTTCAGGCGGAGAAGCTACATCCGGCAGAAACGGATGTACGTCTGGTGCAAAAATTTTGCCCTTTCGGTACATGCGTTGGGGACACGACCCGCGTTCGAATCGCTAGCTGGCGCTGGATCACCGGACGCGCGGTGTCCAGGCGGCTACTCGGGTAGTCGTGCGAAGGCACGCACGGGGATGGTCCCGGTTGCCTGGATGCGCAGCGGCAGGGCGGTGAAGCGGGCGCCGGCAGGCGGTAGCTGATCGAGGCCGGTCAGGTGCTCGACGACGGGAATGCCCGCGGCGAGCAAGAGCGTATGTGCCGGTCGCTCACCGTCGGCGCGGACCTGGCCACGCCGGGCGGCCCGGCGGTCGGAAGCAGGCTGCGGCTACTGGCGGCGCTCATCGCGGGCGCCATCGCCGGCGGCATCACCTACGCTCAGGCGCCCCGCCTCGCGCCGCTGATTCCCCTCGTCCCGCTGGCATGTGCCATCGGCATAGCCACCAGCACGCGGCCGGGGATGGCGGCGGCACAGCACGATCCCTCAAACAGCGGCTGACGGCAGTGTCAACGGCGGCCAGCTACCGTTTACAGCGGCAGCGGCCGGCTGCGCGCCGGCCCGGTTGGCAGATGTCTTCGGGCGTGGTGTGGCCCCGCGCGGTCAGCCACGAAACGCTGGCCGAAACCTCGGCTCTACGCCGAGTACCTCATCGCGCTTTGGTCGGCCGTCGGCGCATTCGCAGGGCGGCCAGGAGCAGGGCGCCGACCAAGACCACGATGCCGACAATCAGCAGGTAGAACAGGCCTTTCACCACGACGCCGACTAGGCCGAGCGCAACGGCCACCAGCACTAGTAGCAGGAAGAGTGCAATCATCGGATCCTCCGCTCCAGCCGGCCCCTGAGCGGCCGGCTAAGCAGCGCTCGCCGGCCGCTCACCGGCGGGCTAGGCACCGCTCGCCGGCGGCGCCTGCCTGGTAGGTCATGCCGTAGTGGCGGAACACCGCCTCCTCGTCACCGGCTGGCAGTTCGCCGTCGGTGTCGATGGAGGGCGCATCCTTCACCTGTTTCTTGTCGAAACAGACCCTCAGGTAACCCGGACCTACGGTCGCACGGTCCAGCGGAACGAAGGCGAGCCGATGCTTGGTCGGCATGCCGACCTTGACGGTGGCAAACGATGGCAAGTCTGTGCTGGTATCGACATATACCGCCTCCAGCTCGCCGATCTTATGACCCTCGGGGTCAACCACGTCGTGGCCGCGCCACTCCCGGATGTCGCCAGCTTCGAACACGCTAGCCTCCCCTCCCCGCGTCCTGAGTTGTGTTGCCCTACCCCCACATGAGCGGTGCATGCACCACGTGCACCGATGCTGGCCAAGGCTGACCTGGGACGACATCATGGTGACTAATGCGCCCCGAGTGCAGATGGCGATGCTGACGAAGGAGACCGCGTTGACGGAGATCGGCCCGGCCCCTGCTGTTACCGGCTTTCACCACTTCTCGCCCACTGTCTCTGACGTGGAGGCCAGCGCTCGGTGGTACGAGCGGGTCTTCGGGATGAGCCGGGTCCCTCTCTCGTTTCCCCATTACGGCGCCGAGAAGCACGGCTACGCCGTTCTGCTCATGGATCCCCGTTCCGGCATCGCGATCGGTTTGCATCACCATGACGCCAATCCAGGTCAGGCTTTCCACGAGAGCCGGACCGGTCTGGACCACATCTCGTTCGGCGTGGCTGAGCGGGCAGATCTCGAGGCCTGGGCGAGCTGGCTGGAAGAGCTGGGGATCGAGAATTCGGGCGTGATCGACACGGACAACCCGCTGTCCTACTCAGTGGTCGTCTTCCGGGATCCCGACAACATCCAGCTCGAGCTCTTCCACATGGCCTCGTGACTTAGTCGGCGCCCGCGCCGCTCGCCGGCGGACCAGCCTGCGCCGCGGCTTCGAACACGCTGTCCACGATGGCCTGGGTCAGCGGGCCATAAGGAGGCAGGAATGCGTCCGCGAGATCGCCCGTGCCGCGGACGACTACGCCGCGGGGGTTGGAGAACTCGCGGAACCCCTCGATGCCGTGGTGCCGCCCGCTGCCGCTCTGCCCGATCCCGCCGAAGCCCAGCGATGGCAAGGCGCCCTGCAGGGCGCAGATGTTGACGCACGCGCCGCCTGATGTCGTCCGCTGCAGCACGCTCTCGGCGATCTCTGCGTCCTTGCTGTACACGTACAGGCCCAGCGGGCGCTCGCCAGCGTTGATCTCGGCCAGCGCGTCCGCCAGGTCGTCATACGGAATCACCGGCAGGATGGGTCCGAAGACTTCCTCCTGCATAATGCGCAGCTCCCTGGGCGGGTCGATCACCAGAACCAGCGGCAGTCGCCTGGCGGCACGGTCGCCGTCGCCGCCAAGCGAGACCATCCGCGCTCCGGATGCCCGGGCCTGATCCAACATCGCCTCGATTCTCTCGAGGTGGCGCTCGGTGATGATCCCGGTGCAGTCCCCCGAGGTCGCGTAGTCACCTAGCTCGCTTGCGGCGTAGCCCTCAGCGTGCGCGACGAACTCGTCCACCTGCGCGCGTGGCACTAGGGCGTAGTCGACCGAGATGCACATCTGGCCGTTCTTGATGAGCTTGGTGCCGATCACGCTGCGCACGCTCTGGGCGTCGACGCTGTCGGCGGTCAGGATGGCCGGGCACTTCCCGCCCAATTCCAGGGTGACAGGCACCAGGTTGTCGGCCGCCGCGAGAGCGACCTCACGGCCGATGGCCGGGCTGCCGGTATACAGCAGGTGATCCCAGCGCAGCGTCGGGAACTCCTTCGCCAGCATGAGGCCCCCGGCGCAGACCGCGACCAGGTCCTCCGGAAAGGTCTCCGACACCATCTGGCGAAGCAGCTGCGCGCAGGCGGGCGTGTAATCCGACGGCTTGATGATCACCCGGTTGCCGGCCGCCAGCATCTCGACCAACGGCCCGACAGAAAGATCAAAAGGAAAATTCCAGGGAACGATGTTGCCCACGACTCCCTTGGGCTGACAGCGAATGCCAGCCCTGGCCGATCCATAGAACGCCGGGTCTGCGGGTCGCTCGTCCTCAGCCATCCAGGAGTCCAGCTGATCAATGGCATACGCTGCGCGGCCAGCCACGCCGAGCACTTCAACCAGGTCGGTGAACAGATCCGGGTGCGCCCCGAAGTCCTGGCGCATCGCCGTCCTGATGTCGTCGCGGTGCGACATCATCATCCCCGCCAGCGCCCCTAGATGACCCTTGCGGGTAGCTGCGTCAGGATAAGAGTCGGCCGCGAACGCCGCCCGCTGCGCAGCATGCAGCCGGTGCAGCTCAGCGATCGCCGGGCCGTCGTCAATGTCGGTGCCGCTCGGCGGCATGATCAGCGAGGTCATTGGTGCTCCCGAGGTACGCAGCCAAGTACTCCCCTGGGCCGACCGGTCCGGCCGGTGGGCAGTCCGTCTGACGAAAGCGTTGCATAGCCTGGTCGCCAATGCCATGAATGACCGCCAAGCTGCCATCGGGCATGCCCTAGACTTTCCGGCGAAGGGGAGTAGTTCCTCGCTGACTGATCGACATGCTGGTGCGCCTTCGCACCCGGTCGTCAGGCCCTTGAAACGGGGTGAACGAGACCTTCGCCGGTGAGTTCGGCTCATCCTGGCGAGGTCTTCGTGACAGCCGGGCAGGGCTGGACCGGAAAGGCCCCAGCCCTGTGTCTGACCTGCTGCTGCTGGTGACGGTATTCGGCGTCACGTTCGTCGCAGAGCTGCCCGATAAGTCGCTGTTTGCCTCGCTCGTGCTCGGCACGCGTTACCGTCCCACTCAGGTATGGCTGGGCGTTGCTGCCGCTTTTGCGGTACACGTCGGGCTGGCGGTCACCGTGGGCCGGCTGCTCGCGCTGGCGCCGCACTGGGTAGTCGATCTTGTGAGCGGGGCGCTGTTCCTCGGCGGTGCGGCTTGGATGGTGTGGACTGGGCATGAGGAGGAGAAGGAGCCCGGGCCGGACGCGGCGAGGCTCGGCGCGCCGAGCCCCACCCTGCGCCGGGTCTTTTTCACCTGTTTCGCGGTGGTGTTCGTCGGCGAGTGGGGAGACGTCACCCAGATCACGACGGCCACGTTCGTCGCCCACTACCACCAGCCGCTGATCATCGGCGCCGGCGCGCTGCTAGCGCTGTGGGCGGTGTCCGCGCTGGCCGTTTTCGGCGGGGCCAAGCTGCTGGCGCGCGTCCCGGCGCGCTGGATTCGCCTGGTTGGCACGGTGACCCTCACCGGCCTGGGCGTCTACAGCCTGGTGCAGGCCGGGCGCGGCCTGGTCTGAGCACCACGCCGGATCTGGTGAACCGCCGACCCGTGACTGAACGTAGTTATAAGTATGGGTAGCAATGCATCGGAGGCCGGACCAGGGCCGTGAGTAGCCACGGGTCGTGCGGCGAGATCCGCCAGGCACTGGCGGTCTACGTACTCGGAGCGATCGAGCCCGCCGACCGCACCGTAGTGGACCGTCACCTCGGGGAGTGCGCCGACTGCCGTGAAGAGCTGGCCGGATTCGCTCCCTTGCCGGCGCTGCTGCGCAGAGTCCCCGTCCAGGAAGTGTCCGCGCTCGTCGATACCGATGCTGGGGGCAACCCTCGCGATGACCAGCCCTCGCGCCCGGCGCTCCGGTACATGCTCGCCCAGGCCGGGCGGCGCCGCACGCGCGACCTCAGGTCGCGCGTCATAGCCGCGGCCGCTGTCGGGCTCCTCGCAGGCGGCGGCGCGATCGCCGCCTGGCACGCGACCCATCCAGTCACGCAGCGGCCACCCGCCGCCGCGACGCCCGGCTGGTCTGTGACACCTCGGGCCACTGATCCGCGGACGCACGTCAGCGCGACCGTCCGGTACATGGCAATGCCGTGGGGGCTGCAGCTCAGCGTGCAGGTAACTGGCATTCCGGCAGGCACAACATGCCAGGTCGACGTCATCAGCCGGCAGGGGCGAGCGACGATCGCGGGAGGCTGGACCCTCACTAGCGGACCGGCGAACTGGTACCCCGCGTCCTCGCCGGTACCGCCGTCAGACGTCCGCGCCTTCACCGTCTCATCTGGCTCCAAGATCGTAGTCACGGTGCCGATCGGATAGCACGCCACACATACCGGTCGGGTCAGCTGACCCTCGCGGATTATGCGGCTCAGGCTGACTAGCCGATGTTGGCTGCTAGGTCTTGATAGGGAGGGACGAGCTCGTTCCACCGCGCCTCGGTGTCGCCGCGCTCACGCCCGCCCAGGTAGGCGGCGAGATTCTCGGCGTGGACCTGCCACCCGGCCCCGTAGAAGGCGATCTTGTCCAGGGGCATGCCCAGGACCTCGATGACCAGGACAGTCTGATCGCCGTCGGCAGTCAGCGTGGCCTCGATGACCTCGTCGAACGGCGGCACCCCGTTCCCGGGCACATAGGACTCGTCGGTTTCCCTGGTCGTCACCCGCAACCGCCGCGGGGGCTCGCACGCTTCTACCCGCCCGGTGACGTGCATGCCGGCGTCTTCGACGTAGAGGCGGAACGCTCCGGCGGGGCGGAGGTCGCCTTCTACCTGGCCATACCAGCGGGCCAGGCGGCCGGGATCGGTGAGTGCTGACCACAGGTCGTCGATGTCGGCGTCGTAGCGGTCTTCGATGCGCACGACGCCCTTGCCATCTGCTGATCGCAGGCTGCCCAGGATGCGGGTGCCCGCCGATGCATTGCTCGTCATCAGGTGCTCCTTCGTTCGCGTTTGCCTCTGGCTATCTCGGTGTGCAGGGCGTCCAGCCGCTGGTCCCACAGGGCCCGGTACTGGCCCAGCCAGTCGTCGATCTCGGCCAGTGGCCCGGGGCGAAGACTGTAGATCCGCCGCTGCGCTTCCTGGCGGACCTCGACCAGCCCCGCCTCCCGCAGCACCCGCAGGTGCCGCGATACCCCTGGCCGGGCGATCGGCAGCAGCGCCGCCAGCTCGGTGACGGTGACCGGTCCGCGGGAGAGCCGTTCCAGCATGGTGCGCCGGCTCTCGTCCGCCAGTGCCCGCAGCGCAGCTTCCATGGCGTGAATGTACCTAGATGGTTACGTAACTGTCAAGGTACATATACAGGTGCAGCTGCGCGCACCCGGATAGTCAGCTCCATGATCGATAAGCAGAACGTGCCCCGGTCAGCGGTATCGGTACCAGTACCAGGGCACACCCGCTTCCGGCGGGGCACGTCTGCCATCCAGCGATCCGTACTGTCCTGTCGACGCATTCGCGGCGGCAACCGCGTGCAGGGACGCCCTCGCGGCGCGCGCAACGGCACCGGCGGCGGCCGCGGTCGACGCCGACGTGGCGGCCCTGATGCGAACGATGGCTGGCGTTCCGCGTTCATGCGCTGGCATAGCCTCGTCGGCGCTCAGCCGGCTGACGAACGCCATCCACGACGCCAGGCCTGGATCCGAGCAGCAGATCCCGGCTTCAATGCCCCTCAGCGCCCTCCGCTCGCGGAAGGAAAGGCTCATCCCGGCACCGCCGCGGGGTCGGCACATTCGCGCTGCGAATCTGACCCGGCCTTGCTGCATGCGATCAGTGCGATCATCCTCGCCGTCGCGTCCGTTCCAATGAGGTTGTGGGCTGGCTGACCCACGGGCGCTGCTTGGCGGTGCCGACGGGCACCTGCTCTCGCTGACGTATCCCCGGCCATGACTGGTGATCACCACCCGTAACGGGTGACCTGGCCGCATGAACGGCTCAGCGCCAACCCCAGCCGTATGGGGCTGCTGTCCTCCGGCTGGCCCGAAAGCGCATGGTTGCCTAGCCTGGGCTGGGGCCAAGGACCTGATCGGCGAACATGGTGACCGCGTTGGTTATGAGGCGGATGTAGCGGTCTCCGCCGGGGTCATTGGCCAGCTGCTGGCTGGCCAGGCCAGAGACCAACGCTGTCCAGAGATCAAAGTCTGTCTCGTTGCGGAGGCCGGCCTGCACCAGGATCGCGCGTGCGCCATCGAGGACTTCAACGGCGATGGCGTAGGACTCGGACGATGGCTGAAAGCCAGGAATCGTGCGCTGGAACAGGAGCTGGTAGCGAGCCGGGTCGGCGGCGGCAAACTCGACAAAGACGCTGGCAACGACCCGCAGCGCGCCGCGGGCCTCGGCCGGAATCTCGGCGCACGCGAACTGTCTAGCCAGCTCCTGGTTGCCGTCGGCGAACATCTGATCATAAATGGCGTTCTTGGATTCGAAGTAGGTATAGAGCGACTGGGGCTCCATATCTACAGCGTGGGCGAGCGCTCGCAGGGACAGGCCAGCTAGGCCGTCGGCGCGCACCATGGACCACGCGGCTTTGAGGATCTCCCGCTTAGTCGCCTCGTGACGGTCGCGGCGACGGTCGCGGCGACCGGGCCGGGAGGGGGTCGTCGAGGGCATGAGTTGACTGTAGCCGATAACCCTGCGACTATCCGAATGGTGTTCGGAATTCCGAAGCATGGATGGAGATCGCTATGACGGATATCACGACCGTCGGCACGGACCTCGCAGCCCCGTTGAGGCACCGGGCGGCCATGATCATCGCGGCGACCGAGTTCGACCGGATGGCCTCGCAATTGCGGGCCCTGGCTCCAGGCGACTGGACGCGGTCGACGATCTGCGCGCTGTGGGATGTACGGGCAATGGCCGCTCACGTGCTTGGCATGGCCGAAGCGCAGGCCTCGTTCCGCCAGTTTGCCCACGATTTCCGCGCGGCAGGCAAGCGGACCGGCGGGAAGATGATCGACGAGATGTCGGCGACGCAGGTGCGCGAGCGGTCAGCGCTGACGCCAGGCGCGATTGTCAGCCGCCTGGCGGCGGCCGCCCCCAAGGCGGTCCGTGCCAGGCGACGGACGCCCGCATTCGTCCGGTGGGTTGTGCGCCTGAAGAACGATCCGCCGTTCGATGCCGAGCGCTGGCATTACGGCTTCCTAGTGGACACCATCTTCACTCGCGATATGTGGATGCACCGCCTCGACATCAGTCGGGCGACCGATCGCCCCATGGAACTCACTGCCGGGCACGACGGCCGTTTGGTAGCCGACGTCGTGGCTGAGTGGGCGCGCCGCCACGCCCAGCCATTCAGCCTCACCCTGACCGGACAAGCCGGCGGCCAGTGGCGATCGGGCGCTGGTGGGGAGCACCTCGAGCTTGATGCGCTCGACTTCTGCTGGATCGTAGCCGACCGCGCCTCGGGCACCGGGCTCATGGCTACGAAGGTCCCGTTCTGAGCGCACCAACCGCGGTCACCGCGTGAGCAGCTAGCCCAGCCAGAAGTACTAACTAGCAGGAGGATCCATGGCCATCGCAATCTACTTCCATCCCAAGTCCCTCAGCGCGGAACGGTACGACGAAGCCATCAAGGAACTCGAAGCCACCGGAGCAGCGAACCCGGCGGGCCGCATTCACCATTCCTGCTTCGGACCTAGCGGGGACTTGATGGTCTACGAGGTGTGGGAGTCGCAGCAGGCCTTCGAAGCCTACGGACCCGTGCTCATGCCGATCCTGCACAAGACCGGGATCGACCCCGGCACGCCGGATGTCATGCCACTTCACAATCTCGCTGGCTGACCAGGGTCCGGCCGCACGCATTCGACGTGGGGCCGGCCTTGCCAGGCTGCGTTCTTGGCCAGCTAACTTATCCGGGGCTACCGCCATCCGTCACGGGCGCACTGGCGCCGGGCCTCGCACTAGCCAGGTGCGCGAGCAGCATTTCCGAGAAGTACTGCATGGCGGTGTCGACCTCGTCGGCATCTCCGGTCGCGAGGACGTCGAGGAGCAGACCGCGACCCGTGGCGATGTACAGCCGGGCAACGGTCCGCGCCGTATCCGGGCTGATTCCTGCTGCCGTCAGCATCGCCGCGACCGGGCCGACCCAGTCCTCGACAATCCCGTCCAGAAGAGGCTTTGCCCACTGGCGGCCTTGGAGCGCCTGGCCGTAGACCTCGAAGAACAGCCGCTCCTGGGGCGCCAGTTCCGGACTGCGCAGGTGCTTCCAGAACCGGTCAGCCAGTTCTTCGGGTCCATCGGCGCCTTCGGCGACGAGCTGGCTCAGGGCGTCGCGCTGCCGCGCCTCGACCGCCCGGATGACGTCGACTAGCAGTCCCTCCCGGGACCCGAAGTGGTGGATCAGCATGCGGTGGCTCGTCCCGGCCGCCTCGGCGATAGCGCGCAGGCTCCTGTCGGCGATTCCCCCGGCTAGCGCCACGTCGGCTACTGCTTCCAGCAGTCTTTCTTTCGGGGTTGTGCTCGGCATGTACCAGATGGTACATCAGTAGGTATGGAACATCAGGTGACGACCGCTGCCGACGCGTCGCCCGAGCAGGTGTGGGCCTTGCTTGTCGACGTGGAACGCTGGCCTGAGATGACCAAGAGCATCAGCGCCGCGCGCCGAGTGGACGAAGGGCCCTTGCACGTGGGCAGCGAAGCAATCATCGAACAGCCGCGCCTGCCCAGAGCCCGCTGGCGGGTGACGGACCTGGCACCCGGCCACTACTTCACCTGGGAGACGAGTTCCCCCGGCATAACCACTGTTGGCGGCCACATCGTGGACCCAGACGGTCAGGGCTCGAGGATTACCCTGACGCTGCGCATGCGCGGCCCCCTTGCCCCGCTGTTGTATGCCCTGGCAAGCCGCCTTTCCCGCCGGTATCTCACGATGGAGATCGAAGGCTTTCGCCGAGCCGCAGAGTCGGAACGAGGCACCTCCACAGGCACGTCCTAAGCGCCCGCGACCTGCGGACCCGGCCGGGCGGCACGGGCGGCACGGGCGGCGGATTATGCGCCTGCGGCCGGCAGACTGCCAGCGGCTCGGCCGGGCACCAGCATCTGATTCGAGGCGACCCAGTCGATCGATGCCGGCAGATGCAGTTCAAAAGTCGAGCCCTGGCCGACCTCGCTCCGGACATGAACTGAGCCGCCGTGCGCTTCCGCGATCGCCTTTACGAGCGCCAGTCCGAGGCCGAAACGGACCGTCCGCTCGCGGCCAGAATCGATCCTGGAGAACCGGCCGAAGATTCGCCCGAGCTCGGCAGCCGGGATTCCGCATCCTGAGTCGCTGACGGCGAGGACCACGTTCTGGCCCGCGCGCCGGGCGCTCAGCTCGATCCGACCGTCTACCTCGGTATGGCTGACGGCGTTCTCGATGAGCGCGTCGAGGGCGATGGTCAGTCGGTCGCCGTCCACTGGCACTGTTCCCTCCGCGACTACGCCCAGCGTCCATTGCCGCGGAATGTGCCGCCACCGTAGGAGGGTCTCCAGCACAAGGTCCGCGATATCCACCGGAGCGGTGCTCAGGAAGTCCGGGCCATCCGACGCAGCGAGAAGCAGCATCCGGCTTGTCAGCCGGCGCATTCGGAGCAGCTCGTCCACCGCAACGCGCGCGTCCCTGGCGATGGACTGATCAGTCGCAGCCTGCTCGATCAGCTCGGCGTGACCGAGAGCAATAGTGATCGGAGTTCCTAGCTCGTGGGAGGCGTCCTGGAGAAACTTGCGCTGCTGCTCCAGCAGGAGCATGTTGTGCTCCGAGACTCGCCTCATATCCTCCAAGGCCGCAATCCGCCTGCGAGAGTGCCAGACCATGACCACGAACATCATGGCGAGCAACGGGACCTCAGCCAGATAGTCCGCGTCCTGCTTCCCCCTGAGGACTTGCCAGCCGATCAAGCCGCCGGTAGCGATAGTCACCGTCAGTACCGTGACAAGCGTTGAGCCCAGGCGCCACAGGCGAAAGCCGTAGATTGCCGTCAGGCTGACCCAGATGATGAGGAACGGGACGGTCTGCCAACCGGGGAGCAGACGCATTGCCAGCAGATTCAGCCCGATGAACCCAACCCAGGCAAGATCCACCCAGGAGGTCCTCGCCACACGAAGAAGCCGGTCACCGCGCATCAGGCCAACCCTCCCTTGCGAACGCAGCTGAGGCCGACGCAGCCACTCGCTCGGCACGCAGCCTTCCGTATGCCATCCGTCGCGGAAAGCGCCAGGCGAACTATACCGACGCGGAGGACAATTCGGATGGATAAAGCTCTGAGCCGCATATCTGGCACAGATGCAACGCGTCGCGGCGCAGTAACGCCGCCGGCGGCCTGGGTAGGGCGCGGAACCCAGGCCACCGACGGCTGGCTGCGTGTCAGTTACTCTCCGCTCATCCGCCAGGCGAAGGCCAGCGGTGAAGCGGCGGTGAGGTCGATGGCTGGCTCGGTGTTTGAGTAGGACTGCATGTTGTCGCGGAATTCGGCGCTGGAAGAGTTGAAGGCGGCGAACGTGTCCACGCCATTCGCCGGGCAGGCGATCATTCCGCTGACCGATCCCTTGGTGGCAATCGAGTTCGGGCCCTCAACGGCGGCGCCGGCCAGGACCGTCCCGGTCCCGTTCAGGGATCCGACGAGGTTGGCTACCTGGTGCTGGAGGCAGTTCGGGAACTTCGCGCCGTCACCGACGATGAATGACAGGCCCCACCCGTTGGCGCCCAGAATGTTCCCGAGCCACTCGTCGGCGTAGGAGGCGTACGTGGTCGTTCCGGTCAGATGGTCATACTCACTCGCCATGACCGACAGGCCCGCGCCGTGGGACGTGGTGTCCCAGGTGCCCCATGGGAAGCCGAAGCCGAACGGGTCAGTGCTGGCCTGGGTGACCGCCTTGTCGAGCTGCTTCTTCAGGTCGGCGATCAGGGCAGCCGGCGTGGTCGCGAGGCCGGATGGATTCCCGGCCTGGTTGATCGCGTTGGCCAGTTCGTAATGAGCGACGCCCGACACGTCGTAAAGGTTGAGGCTGTCGGCGGCGTCATTCGGGCCGGTGATGTAGGCGTTCGCCCACTGGGCTGCGAGCGGCAGGTAGTACATCGGGTCGGTGTGCGGGAGTCCGGCCGGCGGGGTCGCTGCGGCGAGGGCCTTGTAGAGCTCGGTCGCGCCGAGTTCCATGTCGTCCCGCCACTCGACCTCCGGATAGAAGCTGTACGGGATGGCGGTCAGCAGGTTGCCGGTCCAGGCGGTGTTCGCGAGGCCGTAGACGTCCTCGGCATCTTGCAGGCAGGTCTCTGCATAGGTCGGGTCGCTGATCCGGAACACCTGATAGCACTCGGCGAAGGCGGCCGCATCCCGGCCCGCGATGTTCGGGCTGATCAGCGCGCCGGGAGCGCCAGCCCTGAAGACGGGCCGGTTGCGGATGTAGCGGTACAGCGAACTGGTGCCGCCATAGGTGTCGTCGGCCTGGGGCAGCCGCCAGATGTCGTGGTCGCTGATTGTCTTGGCGTTGCCAGCGCCGATGCCGACTTGGTAGTACATCGTCTTAGTGGAGTCGTTCCACATTTTCATCAGCCAGTCGGTGCCGAATTTCGCCTCTGCGGTGAACCCGGCTCCAGCCTGGGTCGGGAAGTCACGCACCAGCAACAGCATCAGGTCGACCGTGTAACTCGTGGTCTCCACGAACTTCAGGTAGTCACCGGCGTCCCACCACCCGCCGGAAGCGTCCATCGATATCCCGAGCGAGGTCAGGCTGCCGGAGAACCCCCCCGTCGAGGCCCTGTAGCTCGGGGTCAGGTAGGTCATCGCGTTCTCGTCATTCAGGTGCGCCGGTGCCGTACGCAGGGCCGACGGGATGTAGTTCGGGCCGTCCCGCTCGTTCTGGTAGAAGGACAGCGCGTTCGCCATAGCGCCGGCGTAGACGTTCTGCGCCGTGTCGATGGGGAAGGACGGCGAGCTGGCCGCGACTGGACCTGTCACCGAGATCGTGTAGGTGCCTGGTGCCGTGACCGAGCCGAAATCGAGTGCGTAAACGTCCGGATAGCTTGAGCTCCACGAGCCGAGATTCGCGCCGATCGGACCGGAGTAGACCGAGGTCCCGGACGAGTTGATGACCGAAAACGTGGCCCCCGTCTCAGCGGTCGACGCCATCAGGTACGCACGTTTCGCCGTGGCGGAGTAGCCGAGCTGATTGATCCTGATGTAGGCGGTGCCGGTGGCTGCGTGTGCCAGATTCGGCAGCGCCACAGCAAGAAGCGGGACCGCAACCGCGGTTGCGAGCAGGGCAGAAACGACGCGGCGCATTGACAGCTCCAATCGGCTAGCCGGTGAACGGCTCGAGCAGGTGGCTGAAGTCCCAGGTGTTCTGGGTGATGCCGGAGCAGGTGTTGCTGTCGACGGTGCCGGGGCAGCCGCCGTTGTCACGCTGGATGGCCCACATGGACAGCAGGTTCATGTTGTTGGCCTGGGCGAAGTTCAGCATCGTCGTCGTGTCGGTGAGGCTGGTGACCTCGGTCTTCTTGCGCAGGTCGTCGATCCCCGGCAGCAAGGTCATCGCTTCCATGTTCCAGATCTGCGCCGAGGTCAGGCTCGGGTAGATGGTCTGCAGCTGAGCGTGGGTGTTGGTGGCCGCGTTGATTGCCGCCTGGCCCATGTTCACCACGCCCTCTTTGGCGATGTAGTAATCGAAGACCATGATGTTGACCGACGTGACGGCTGCCCCGTTCGCGACCGCGCTCTGCAGCACAGCTTCGCCGTTAGGGTCCAGCCCGTACTGCTCCACCGGAATCGTGTACTGGATCTGCAGCGGGATGCCGTTCGCCGCGGCCCACTGCTCGGTCAGCGCAATCGCCTGGTTACGGCGATTGATCCCGGCCGTGTTGTTCAGCGAGCTGGACTCGACGTCCATATCCAGCCTCGTGACCCCAAGCGTCGTGATCACCGACTCGTAGTCGGCCGCGATCGAGTTCACGTCGGTGCATGAGTCGGCGATCTCGGTGCCGCCGTGATCAGCGCTGTAACCGCCGAACGACGGGATGACGTCACCGCCCATCGCGCGCAGCGAGGCAATGTCTGCGGCGTAATAGGTCAGCGGCTGGGAGGACGTGCCATTCCAGTCCAAGCTGCACGAGTTCTTGCCAGCCGATTGAAGGAACGCGAGCGTGAAGTACCTGGCGCCGGATGCCTGCGCCGTCGCGGTGATGCTCGCGGTATTCGGGGCCAGGTAGGTCTCGTAGTAAGGCGCGTACACGTGCGCGGGCAGTGGCGTGTAGGTCGCCGCGGAGGCCTCTCCGCCAACGGCGAGCGGCCAGATCATGGTGGCCGTGGCGGCGACCGCGAGCGCGAGTCGGTGCCGAGTTCTCATTGCGTCTCCCGAGAATGGGTGGTCGGTAGTTCCTGCGCCTGGGGTCCGGATCGACAGTCACGGCCACATTGGCCGACGGGGTTGTCAGGGGATTCCCTGGCGGCAGGCCTGCTGAGGAGCCGGCGCCGCGCCATCGAGGCTGGGCACATTCCGGCCGGGCGGGCTCATCGCGCGCCTGATGCCCCAAGGTTTTGAGCCGCCGTGGGTCAGCTTCATCGTCCGGCGATTCGCGTGGGAACCGGGCGATGTCCTTGTCCTGCCAGATCGAGCAGGGGTAATTCGCTGTCGCCGGACTGTGTACGGGTCATGCTGGCCACTCCCGTCGCCGTCGAACCTCGCTAACCCGACCCCCCTGCTGAGCTAATATTTAGTTTGTATACTTTCCGAACCAACGCGTCAATAGCCCTTCGTCTAGGCCAATTCCGTGCCGGCAGTGCCCTTGGAGCCCGGCCGGAAGGCCTGGTGATTACAGAGTTACCGTTGACTGTGAGTGAGACGCCGACACTGTACGAGTGGGCCGGGGGCCGCACGCCGATCGCGCGGCTGATCGACTGCTTTTACGACCGCGTGGAGCAGGACGAGTTGCTTAGCCCGTTCTTCCCCGGCGGGGTCCGCGAACAGCACCGGGAGCACGTCACCACGTGGTGGTGCGAGGTCCTCGGCGGCCCGGCCGCCTACAGCGAACGGCTGGGCGGTTACCCGGCGATGCTGGCCCACCACCGTGACCTGAACATCACCGCCGAACAGCGCTTCCGATTCGCCTCGCTGATGAGCCTGGCGGCCGACGACGCTGACCTGCCCGCCGACCCCGAGTTCCGGGCGGCACTGATCGGCTACCTCGAATGGGGCACCCGACTGGCAATGCACAACTCGCAGAAGGGCGCAGAAGTCGCCCAGCAGGCACCAGTCCCTCGTTGGGGCTGGGGCGTCGCTCCGCCCTATCAGCCATAGCCGGACGCAAGCCGTCCATCGGTGCCTGCATGGTTGTCCCCTGCTGCACGTGCGGCGTTTAGTGCTGACTGGCGTGCCGGGTCCAGGTCTGGGCGCCGATCTGGATGGCGTCCCAGGGGCTGCCCAGCGGCGGAGTGTAGGACAGGTCGAGGTCGGCGACGGCGTCCACGGTCATGTCGTGGAAGATCGCTGTCGCGGCGATGTCGATGCGCTTGGCGATCTCGGCGTGGCGGTGACCGAAGAGCTGCACGCCCAGCAGCCGCCCGGTGACCCGGTCCCCCGTGAACCGCATGGCGATGCGGTGGCTGCCGGGGTAATAAGCCTTGTGGTCGTCGGCTTGCGATCCGACGGTAACGGGGTCGAATCCAGCCGCCGCCGCCTCTTGTGCGCGCAGGCCGGTGCGGGCGGCGGCCTGGTCGAAAATCTTCACTACCTGGGTGCCGAGGCTGCCAGCGAACTCCCGGTGCCCGCCGAGCGCGTTCTCGCCCGCCACCCGGCCCTGTTTGTGCGCGGTAGTGCCGAGCGGGAGGTAGGTCTGTCCGAGCAGCCGGTGGTGCGTGACGACGCAGTCGCCAGCGGCGAGGACGTCGGGCAGTCTGGTTCGCATCTGCCGGTCCACCGCGATCGCGCCCCGGATGCCGAGCTCTGCCCCAGCGTCGGCGGCCAGGCTGGTGTCCGGGCGGACGCCGACGACGATCAGGACAATGTCGGCCAGGCGGGTCACCGCGGCACCGTCGGCTGCGGTGGCCTCGACCTGGAGCCTTGCCGCCTGGCCCGTGGCGGCGCGGCTGACCTGCTCAACGGTGGTGCCGGTGAGGACCTCGACGCCATGGCTGGCCAGCTCGGCGTGGACCAAGGCGCCGAGCTCCGGGTCGACCGTGGGCAGTACCTCGGGCAGCTGCTCCATCTGAGTGACGGCCAGCCCGCGGGTGGTCAGAGCGTCGGCCATCTCCAGGCCGATGTAGCCGGCGCCGACAATGACGGCACTGGCGGGGGCGGCCTGCTCGAGGGTGCGCATGACGGCGAAGGTGTCGCCCATGGAGTGCAGCAGGTGCACCCCGTCGCCGGGCCCGAGCGCTCCGGGCCCGGCCAGGCCGGCGATCGGCGGCCGCACCGGGACCGCGCCTGTGCCGACCATCAGCTTGTCGTAGCTGAGCAGCTCATCGCTGCCATCGGTGGCAGTCACCAGCAGCTTGCGCGCGCCGGGGTCGATTCGGCGGGCGGTGGTGTCCAGCCGCAGCCGCATCCCGGTGGCCTCCAGGTCGGCGATGGTGCGGTGGGCGAGGTTGCGCCAGTGAGGCACCTCCCCGGATACGTAGTAGGGGATGCCGCAGATCGAGAAATTCGGGTAGGCGTCCGCGACGACAACGGTGACCTCGGCGCCGGGATCCAGCTCGCGGGCGCGCAGCGCGGCACTGATGCCGGCGTCGCTGCCCCCGATCGCGATGAGGTGCATTCGGTCTCCTGTCGGTTCGCGTCTTACTGAGGCCGGGGGCCGGCGGCCTGATGGCGTCCGTCGGCGGACGCCTGCTGGCTGGGGCTGGGCGGGGCATCACTGGGCCGGTTCCCGTGGTGGGGGACCATGATGTCGGCTGCTTCGGCAGGGGTGACGCCGGGATACAGGGCCCGGATGACGACGATCGCGACGGCGCCGCCGATGATCTGAGCGGCGATGAACGACGGCGCGGATGCGGGCGCGATGCCCGCGAAGGTGTTCGAGAACATCCGGCCGATCGTGATCGCCGGGTTGGCGAAGCTGGTCGAGGAGGTGAAGAAATACGCCGCCCCGATGTAGGCGCCAACGGCGGCCGGCGCGGTCCGGCTGCGGCCGCTGCGAGCGAGCGCGAAGATCACCAGGATCAGGCCGAGGGTGGCGATGATCTCAGACAGGAAATGCGCCGGCGAGGCCCGGTGCTTGACGGAAATGCTCACCGCCGGCAAGGCGAACATCAGGTTCGCCGCGACCGCGCCGCCGATGCAGCCCGCTACCTGCGCGGGCAGGTACGCGGCGGCGTCCCGCCAGCTCAGCCCGCCGAACGCCGCATCCACGAATGACACGACCGGGTTGAAGTGGCCGCCGGATACCGGCCCGAACATCAAGATGATGGCGAACAGCCCCGCCGCGGTCGCCGCCGCGTTCTCCAGCAGCTCGAGCCCAGTGGCCCCGGGCGACAGCCGCTGCGCGGCGATGCCGGAGCCGACCACCACCGCGGCCAGGAACGCGCTGCCGAGCAGCTCCGCCAGCAGCCGCCGCCACAGTGCCATGTCAGTCACTGGACGGCCTGCTGACCTCCGAGCGGCGAGCGCAGCGGCAGCGTGCCGCCAGAGCTGTCATCTGTCCGCCTTCATCGATAGGTGTCTATCCAGACACGCCTAGCTTGCCAGCCTGGATAGATGACCGTCAAGATAGAGGCATGTCGATACAGGCTAGCCGCACCACCCTGGAGCTCATCCCCGCAGCCGGGCCGCGAGCCGGCGTAGCGGCCTGCTCGAGCCCACTGGTCGGCGAGCCCGTCAGCGAGGCCACCGCCGCGGGCCTGGCGCAGGTATTCAAGGCGCTCGGCGACCCCGTCCGGATCCGGCTGCTGTCACTGATTGGCGCGCATCAGGGCGGGGAGGTCTGCGTCTGCGACCTGACCACCGCTTTCGACCTCACCCAGCCCACGATCAGCCACCATCTGAAGGTCCTGCGGTCAGCCGGGATCATCGACTCCGAGCGCCGCGGCACCTGGGTCTACTACCGGCTGGTGCCCGCCGCGCTCGACCGAGTGGCCGCGGTCCTGTCCGGCCCGCCCGGCTAGCGAAGCCCGCGCCTAATGGGGCACCTGACGTGCACGCCTAGCGTGCGAGAGGGCCCTGGCGATGATCGGCGCTCCGACGACGGATGGAAGCAGCCAGAACGCGAACGCGGGCAGGTGGTCCCAGAGCGGTAGGTGGGGGCCATTGTCGACGTAGAACGCGGTGAGCATGGCAACGTAGGCGGTGCCCATCCCGGCGATGTGGCCGGTGTCGCCAGGGCGGTGGCGTCGACGGTGCAGGTAGCCCATGGTCGCGGCGGTGAAGGCGACGGAGCCGATGATGAACAGGTAGTAGTCCTGCCGCCAGCGCATCACGGCCAGCGCCGTCGCGGTAGCGAAGACGACGCTGATGGACGAGTAATAACAGCGGCCGGCCCGGACGTGACGACGGTTGCCTTTGCGCGCCAGCGCGGCGATGGCGCCGGTGGCCACCGCGGTGAGGCCGGCGCTGACGTGCACGGCCAGGAACGCTAGGAACAGCGGGGCAGTCGAGCCCACGTGGTCGCCCAGGATACGGGCGGCTGTCAGCATGTCGCCTCCTGGTCCGTCAGGCCCGCGCAGTCGGGTCAGCCGACAATAAGTAGTAACGCTACCTATGAGTGCCATCATAAGCCGCAGATTGCCTGGTGAGAAGGCCTAGCGTAGTGTTACTACTTATGCGACCGGAGGAGCTGAAGGGTCATCTCGATTCCCTACTGATGGCCGCCCTGGAAGACGGCCCCCGGCACGGTTACGCGGTGATCGAGGCGTTGCGTCAGGCGACCGGCGGTCGGCTCGACATGGCGACGGGCACCGTGTACCCGGCGCTCCGGCGCCTGGAGAATGCCGGGCTGATCACTGGGTCCTGGTCGGTAGTGGCCGGGCGGCGTCGGCGTGAGTACAGGCTGACCCCGGCGGGGGCTGCGGCGCTGGCGGGCAGGCGTTCCGAATGGCGCGACTTTGCGGCAATGATTAGCGGCGCACTAGACGGCAGGCCATGGCCGAGACCGGCGTGATCGAGGACTACCTGACCGTGCTGTCTGCGCAGCTGCCTGCATGCATAGTCGAGGAGCTGGCCGACGGGCTGGATCAGACATGTCAGCGCTACCTGGACCAAGGCCTCGAGCCGGTTGCCGCAGCGCACGCAGCGCTTGCCGAGTTTGGCGATCCGCAGGTTGTCCTGGCAGATTTCACCCGTCTAAGCCCGGCGCGGCATGCCGCTCGGACGCTGCTCGCCACCGGACCAGTAGTCGGCGGGTGCTGGGGCGTAGCGCTGGTCACCAGCCATGCCTGGTCATGGCCCGTCCCTGCCGTGGTCCGCATCTCGCTTTGCATAGCGCTGCTGTCCATCATCGGAACACTGGCGGCTGCTGCGCTCGGACGACGGTACAGCTCAGTCAGCAGGGCCGGAGCCGCCGGATGCGCTGGCATCGCCGCGGTCGACGCCGCAGTGCTTACCACCGTCGCGCTCGTGATCCCGGTCCTGACCCTGCCGGTCGTGGTGGCCATGGCAGCCAGCCTGGCCCGGATCACCATCGCTGCTCGCGGCCTGCGCTTCGCCCGCGGTGGCTGAGGTCAGGAGCCACAACCCGCGAGCTGCTCCTTAGCAGCAGCTCGCGCCGGAGGCGGTCGGCTCGTCTTGAGCGCTGACGTCGCCTGCGCAACAGGCCTCCTGCGCCCCGCTGTCCCCCCATCGCTCCGCCGCGGCAGCGTCGTCGCCCCAGAAGGTAGCGCTATCGTCCAGCACCGTGTAGATCTCCCACCGCTCGCCGTTCGGGGCGCCCTCAACCCAGAACTTGTCCTGCTTGGCGTAGCAGCAGGTCGTGTCTCGCTCGTCGGTGGACGCGAGGCCGACCTGGGCGAGCCGGGTCTGCTCGGCGTCGACGGCGTCGGTGCTGGCGACCTCGACGCCCAGGTGGTTGAGGCTCCCGCCCTGGCCAGGGTTCTCCATCAGGATGAGCTTGAGCGGGGGCTCGGGGATGGCAAAGTTCGCGTAGCCGGGCCGGAGCTTGGTCGGCTCGGTGCCAAACAGCTTGCTGTAGAAGGCGACGGATTCGTTCAGGTCGTTGACGTTGAGTGCGAGCTGCACGCGGCCGGGCATCGGAACCTCCAGGCATCGATGGCTGTCTATGTCTGTCCTGCGACTGAGCTTGCCACAGACATCGACGTCTGTCAATATTGACGTATGTCGAAGTCTCTGATCCTGCTGAGCCCGGCCGACCCGGCGGCGTGCTGCCCGCCGCTGTCGCGCGAGCCGCTGTCCCGGGAGCAGGCCGAGCAGGTCGCGCCGCTCTTGAAGGCCCTGGCCGATCCGGTGCGCCTGCGGCTGATGTCCCTGGTGGCCTCGCACCCGGGCGGCGAGGCATGCGTGTGCGACCTGAATGACGCATTCGACCTGTCTCAGCCGACAATCAGCCATCACCTGAAAGTGCTGCACGACAGCGGCCTGCTGGACCGCGAGAAGCGGGGCGTGTGGGTCTACTACCGGGCCCGGCCGGGGTCCCTGGCGAGTCTGGGCGCGCTGATCGGCGACCCGTCCGCCTGACCGGCCGGCACACGGAGCCATCGAGGACCTAACCCTGGCCCCCTGTCGCTAGCAGCGTTAATCGGCTATCGTCGATTAACGATGAATGACTCAGTCGAACCTCTCGACCGGTCCACCGCCGCCGAGTACGCCACCTGGTTCAGGGCGCTTGCCGACGCGACCAGGATCCAGATCGTGTCGCTGCTCGCCCGCTGCGGTAGCCCGATGAACGTCGGCGACATCGTGAGCGCCGTCGACGTCGGCCAGTCGACCGTGTCCGCGCACCTGAAGCTCCTGGCAGACGTCGGGTTCGTCCTCGCCGAGCACCGAGGCACCGCCACCTACTACCGGATCAACCATGCATGCGTGAACTGCTTCCCCACCGCCGCCGACATCGTGATGGGCCGCCCAATCCCAGGCCAGTCGGCAGGAGCCCCGCCAGCCCGGACGTAAAGGAGCACAGATGGTGCACGACAACGCCGCGAACACCCGCGATGCGGTCGTTGACCGGTACTCCGGCCTTGCCCGCGTCGCGCTGGCCGGCGGCACGCCCGTCGACGGCGATCCGGACTCCTTTACTGCCGGGTGCTTCGGCGCCGCCGCATACCCCGCCGACACTGCAGATGTCCCGGAGGCGGCGCTGCGCGCTAGCCTCGGCTGCGGCAACCCGCTCGCGGTCGCCGACTTGCAGCCAGGAGAGATCGTGCTGGACCTGGGCTCGGGCGGCGGCCTCGACGTGCTGCTGTCAGCCCGCCGGGTGGCACCCGGCGGCATTGCCTACGGCCTGGACGCCAGCACCGACATGCTCGCCCTGTCCCGCACAAACGCAGTCAAGGCTGGCGTTACGAACGCCCGGTTCCTGCACGGCCGCATCGAGGACATCCCGCTGCCCGACGAGCACGTCGATGTCATCATCTCCAACTGCGTCATCAACCTGTCCGCCAGCAAGGAACGCGTCCTGGCCGAGGCATTCCGCGTCCTGCGCCCAGCCGGCCGCCTGGGCATCAGCGACATGATCGCCGACGAGGGCATCAACGCCGACCAGCTCACCGATGCCGACCAGCTCACCGATGCCGAGCAGCGGGCCGACTGCATCAGCGGCGCCCTGACAGTGCCGCGATACCGCAGCATGCTTCAGGAAGCGGGGTTCGCCAGCATCACCATCACCCTGACCCACCCCACTCGGGGCGGCCTGCACTCCGCGATCATCCGTGCGGCCAGGTCACCTGCGTGGCTGTCGTGACCATGCCAGCCATGCCATCGGGCAACACTGACGCCCCGCACATGCAGATCGAGCCGATGACCGACCAGCACGCCACTCCGGTGCTAGCCATCTACCAGGCCGGCATGGACGAGGGCAACGCCACCTTCGAGACCTGCACACCGGGTTGGGGTGACTTCTGCGCAGCACGCCTGCGCGGCCACAGCTTCGTCGCGACAGACACCGCCGGCACGGTGCTCGGCTGGGTCGCCGCGTCCGCAGTGTCAGGGCGGTGCGTCTATGCCGGCGTGGTCGAGCACTCCGTGTACGTGCGGCCAGACGCGCGCGGCCGGGGCGTCGGGCGCCAGCTCCTCCAGGCGCTCATCCGGTCCACCGAGATTGCGGGCATCTGGACCATCCAGTCCGGCATCTTCCCCGACAACGCCGCCAGCAGGGCCCTGCACGCCCGAGCCGGATTCCGGACCGTCGGGACCCGCGAGCGTATCGGCTGCTACCACGGCCAATGGCGGGACGTCCTGCTCATCGAGCGGCGCAGCGCGGCCATCTGACCCAGCCGCGCTGCCCCGGCCTCCACTCACCTGGTCAATAGTGGTCGCCGTACCTAGAATCCGTGAGGCAGACGGGAGCAGCAAAATGAGCGCCCAGACCGAGACAGCAATTGGCGAGGCTGGCAAAAGTGATTGCTGGTGCTGCGGCCGGATCACCTCCGAGGAGGCTCTGGTGCGGCTGGGTAATCACCCTGAGGTTGGCGTCTGCGTCAACTGCGTACGTTTCCTCGGCCGGCGGGCCAGGGATTACCAAGCATCGGTTATGCGCAAGCAGCTCCGAGGCGCGGCGGAGTCGATCCGCGGCGAGGTCATGTCACACGGCTGGCACGAGCGGCCGGTCATCGGACGTGTGCTGCTCTGGATCAACAGGCATGTGCCCTGGTAACTACGCCTTTGCTGGCAGGCTTGCTAGCATTCTGGATGTACCGCACCGGCAGCGGCCTCCGTAGATTCACAGGGTTAATCGCGTCCTGGAGGCCTGGAAGATGTCTGCCATCGAGGTGCGTCCGTTCCGCCGCAGCGATCGGGATCAGCTCACACAGTTGGTGAATACGCACGCTGCCGCGGTCATCCCCGGTATGGGTGCCTCGGTCAGCGCCGTACTGTCCGGCCTGGAACGGCAACCGGGCGAGTTCATAGAAGATCCATGGGTCAGCGAGCGGGTAACTCTGGTCGCCGAGCAGGCCAGCCGGATCGCGGCCGCCGCCCACCTGCTCCGGCACTTCCCTGATGAGCGGGCCGGTCTCGCCGCGCGGGACGTCGGCGAGATCCACTGGCTGCTGTTCTGGCCCGAGGCGCCGACCGGGAATCCCTGCTGGCCGGACGCTCAGCCAGCCGCCGAGGAGTTGATGGCCGGCTGCATTCGTCAGCTGGAAGCGTGGGGCGTGTCACGCCAGGAAGCGGGCGGGGAGCTGCCCGTGCCCGGCGTGTACGGAGTGCCCGAGCAGTGGCCGCATGTCAGCGCGTTGTATGAGCGAGCCGGGTTCACTCATGTCGGTCACACCGAGATCATCTACTTCGCCAGGGTCGCGGAGTTGCGCCGTCACGCGGACGTTCCGATTTCCGGGCTGTCGGTGCGCCGGACCGTAGGAACGAACGGAACGCGGCTGTCAGCCGCGGTCGGCGACGACGTCGTGGGTTACATCGAGGTCGAGATCTTCGACGAAGGAGAACGGCTGTCCAGACAGGGCGGCTGGGCCGACATCGGCAACCTGCATGTCGCCCAGTCGTACCAGCGCCGCCGGGTCGGGACATGGCTACTCAGTCAGGCCGCCGACTGGCTGCATGCTGCCGACGTGGACCGGCTTCTCGCCTACGCCTGGCTCGAAGGCACTGATCCTGGCCGCCTTGATTATGCAGACGATCGGGCATTCCTCCCGGCGGCCGGGTTTCAGGAACTGACGCGGACCAGGCGAGGATGGATCCGTACACCGCACAAGACATGACAAGCCATTACGTCCGGTTCCGGCGGACCCGGAGCAAGGAGGCGGCGGTAGTGCATCTGACAGTGCTCGCAGTGCCCGGCTGCCCGAACGTGAAGCTGCTAGACCAGCACCTGATACTGGCGCTGGAAGGACACCAGGACGTCACCATCTCCCGGCACGAAGTCGCCGATCAGGACCAGGCTGTCCGATGGGGCATGAACGGATCACCGACGCTCCTGGTCGACGGGATCGACCCGTTCGCCGGGCCGGGTCAGCACGCCAGCTTGTCCTGCCGCCTGTTCCGGGACGGTCGCGGCCACTCCGGCGGCGCCCCGTCAGTCCGCCAGCTCCGCGAGGCCATCAGGTACCCGGTCACCGTAGTGGCCGACACCGACGGCGAAAGCTGGCTCGACGCGCTCGGACGAGGTGGCCGAGGACGGGTAGCGCCCGTCGAACGAGGACTCAGGGCCGTACATCAGGCAGTGCTGCGCTCTTTCGCGGCTACAGGCAATCCGCCGGATCCAGAAGTACTCGCTGAAGCAGGCAGGCCATTCCACGCTAGCCAGGTACTGAGTGAACTGGCCGAAGGCGATTATCTCCACCTCGATCAGGCCGGGCGGATCATGGCCGCCTACCCGTTCTCGACAACAGCCACGCCACACACAGTCCAGATCAGCGGCGGTGTGACGGCATATTCGATGTGTGCTATCGATGCCCTTGGCGTAGCCGGCATGCTGGACGCGAGCGTGCTGATCAAGTCCGCCGATCCGTCAACCGGCGAGCCGATCTCAGTCGCCGTTGATGGAAGCAGCACGGTATGGGAACCGGACACAGCCGTGGTGTTCGTGGGCCGCGCGGCCAGCGGGTGCGAGGGACCGTCGGCGACCATCTGCTGCGGGTACATGAATTTCTTCACTAGCCACGCAACAGCCGCGAGCTGGGCGACTGCCCATCCCGAGATCATCGGCGGCATTCTGAGCCAGGGCCGGGCGCTGGAGGTCGGGCAGCAGATATTCGGGCAGCTCCTCCATTGACCGCACCGCGGTATCAAATGGTGAGCAGTGCCTGCGTCGGAGAAAGGCGCGCGGCGCGGATGGCGGGCAGCAGTCCGGCGAGGGCGCCGATGATGATGGCGGCGGCGAGGCCGCCGGCCCAGGCATCGGCGGGGATAACGGCAGGTTCGTGATGGGTGCGGGCATAGGCGATGGTGGCGGCTGCGCCGGTCAGGATGCCGAGGAGGCCGCCGGTGAGGGACAGCAGGATGGCTTCAGCGAGGAACTGGGTGCGGATCTGGCCGCGGGTGGCGCCCAGGGCACGGCGTAGCCCTATCTCGGAGCGGCGTTCGAGGACGGAGATGATCATAATGTTGGCCACGCCGATCGCTCCGACCAGCAGCGCGACCGCGCCCAGGCCGAGGAACAGGGTGTCGAGGGTGCCCTTGACGTCGGCCTGGGCGGCGAGCGCTGCTGATGGCTGAGAGACGGATATCCCGCTGGGGTTCTCCGGGTTGGCCTGAGCGCCGAGCAAGCCGTCGACAGTGGTGGTGACGGACTGGTCGTTCGGAATGGTGCGGACGTAGATCTCAGCTGGGTGCCCATCGAAATGCAGGTACTTCTGCGCGGCGGGGAAGCCGATCAGAACTGCCGAGTCGAGCTCGGGTGCATAGGTGTCCCTGCTGAGAATGCCGGTGACATAGAACCACTGGCCGCCGACCCAGATCCGCAGACCGGGCACGATGCGGTCGATGCCCAGTAGCTGCGCGGCTGCGGCGCCGAGCACTGTAACGGGCTCGCTGGCGGTGGCGGCGTTGAGGTAGCGGCCGTGGGCGATGGAGCTGCCGGCCACGGCGGGCAGGTTCAGGCTGGAGGCCTCCACACTCAGGGCGTTGGTTTCGATCTGGGGGATGTAAGGGGACTTGTAGGCGGCGACGTTGCTTACCAGGCCGGTGTCTTGTACGGCGGTGACCCCCGGCAGCCTGGCGACCATGGCCGGGGCCGCGACGGGCAGCTCGGCGGTGGTACCGGATAGGTCCTGCCCGTCGGTGACGGTCAGCAGGTTGGTGCCCAGCTGGCTGATCTGGTTCAGCAGTGTGGCGGTGGAGGAGGCGGCCAGGCCCAGGACGGCCACGATCGCCGCGACCCCGATCGCGATGCCCAGCGCCGACAGTCCGGCGCGCAGCTGACGGGTCCGCAGCCCGATGCTGGCCAGGGCGGCCAGGTCCGCGGGCCGTAGCCGGGCAGCAGACGGCGCAGCTGGAAGGCCTGCGGCAGGCGGCGTCGGCGATGTGGTGGTCATGACGGTCCTTCCTGAGCGCCGAGTGAGCCGCCTGCGGCGCCGTGCCCGCGGCCGTGGATGGGGCTGGTGTCGGCGGTGATGTGCCCGTCGCGCATCTCGATCCGCCGTCGCGTCCGGGCGGCGACCGCGTGGTCGTGAGTGACGATGACGATGGTGGTCCCGGCGGCGTTCAGCTCCTCCAGCAGGGCGAGGATGGCATCGCCCGTGACCGAGTCCAGATTGCCGGTCGGCTCGTCGGCCAGCACCACCGGCGGCGCGCCCGCCACCGCCCGCGCGATCGCCACGCGCTGCCGTTCCCCGCCGGACAGCTGAGTCGGCCGGGCGCCTGCCTTGTGCATGAGGCCGACCCGCTCCAGCGCGTCCGCGGCGAGCATCCGTCGCTGGCTGCGGCGGATGCCGGCATAGAGCAATCCGTCGGCCACGTTGCCCAGCACGCTCTGGTGCTCGGCCAGGAAGAACTGCTGGAACACGAACCCGATCCGCGAGGCGCGCAGCCCAGACAGCTGTCGGTCGGTCATGGCCGCTACGTCCAGGCCGGTGACGCGCACCGTTCCTGCGGTTGGTTTGTCCAATGTGCCCATCAGATGCAGCAGAGTGGACTTACCCGATCCCGACGGGCCTACGATCGCGGTCAGCTCCCCGGCCGCGACCGCGAGGCTCACCCCGGCGAGCGCACGGACCGGCGGCTGCCCCGGATACACCCTGGCCGCGCGGTCCAGCTCCAGTACCGGGACAGGCAGCGTTCCCCCGGTCGCGGCATGCCGGGACGCAGGCGCGCCGGCGGTCATGCGGGCGCCACCACGACGTGCTGGCCGGGCGTCAGCGCGCCAGTCACCTCCACCAGGCCGTCGGCATCGTCAAAGATCCCCACCCGTACCGGCACGTAGCGCATGGTGTTCGCCGGCCCGACAACCTCGACGTCGTACGCGCCGGGGGCCCGAGCGAGCAGCGCCGTGACTGGCACCACCAGAGCCGGCGCGGGACTGCGGGCGGTGGTGATGTTCACTGTCACCGGCGCCTGGTCCAGGGTCCCGGCTGCCGCCGGTTGCGTGAGCTTCACCTGCACCGGGATCGTCGGGCCGCTGGCCGTCCCGGACGCCACCGTACCGACCGAAGAAACCGTCCCTGGCGTGGTCGCCCCGTCTGGCAGCGTCACCGTGACCGCGTCCCCTGCCGTCACTTCCGCTTCCTGGGAGGTGCTCAGCAGAATCGTCACGACGTGCCGATCCGAGGTCGCCGACAGAACCGGCCCCGATGCCGGGCTGCCCAGGCTCCCGGTCACATTGCTCACGCGCAGTGCTAGCGGCTCGAACACCATCTGGCCCAGCGGCAGGCTGCTCGGCGGCGAGTAGACCCCTAGGTGTGACTCCATTTGCTCGACCCCGTAGGCCGTCTCCGCCGAGTAGTAATCCCAGCCCGCCGCCGCGATGTCCGCGCCGCCCGCGTACCCCATCGTGACCAGGTCATGGTTGAGCTGGGACACGTCCGCGCCGGTTACCCCCTCGCCCAACGACCGCCAAGCCGGCACGGTCCCGTACAGCAGCACCACCGGAGTGCCGTTGTCGGTCTGATAAACGACCTGTCCCTGCCGGATTACCTGCCCCGCAGACGGCAGCCAGGTCAGGGTCCCGCCGCCCCGCCCCAGTACCGTCCACTCTCCTGCGTAGCCGAGCGTCGCGGTCACTGGTGTCGTCGCCTCAATATCCTGCCGCGTTACCAGCGCGGTCGCCGGCGCCGACGGGCCACGCTGCCCGGCCGCAGCTGAGCGAGTCTGAGAAAGCACTCCGGCTCGCCACGCCAGGGCTATCCCGGCGGCAAGCACCACCAGCAGCAGTACAGCGATCATGCGGCCGCCCCGGCCGCGCCGAGGCGCCGCGCCGGCCCCCGCGGCAATGCCGCTCACGGCGAGACCGTCACCGACGGCAGCGGTCCGCTTGCGCCGATCGCGCGCTCGCATGCCACCGCCTTGGCTTTGATCGGGGCAGAGTAGGGATTGAAGCCGGCTTGGCTGCTGATAACGAATTCCACCCGGCCGCCGGGACCGACGGTGGGGTCAGGGAAGCTCGGCACCCCGTGGGAGCGCATGCACCGGGCGAGCTTCAGGTCGTCGCTCAGCTGCCGCCGCTGCTGAGCCTGGGTCGCTGGCTGGTACGGCCAGAGATCCTGGCACGCTGCGGAGGCCGCGTTGAACCGTGAATCGCTGACCCCGAGTTGCTGCGCTGGGTTGTTTATCTTCTGGATCTGCCCGCCGCTGTCCGGATCGGGGAAATCCGCCACCCCGTGGGAACGCATGCACCGGGAGTAGCTGACCGCTGAAGGGGGATCCGCTGACCCGCCCGCATTCGGTGAGCCGCTGGAAGCGGTGCCGCAGGCCGCTGCCAGCAGGGAGAGGAGGGCCGCGGCCATGATGACGGCCGCCGATCGCCCGGCAGAGGGTCGTCGCTGGGGGATGACAGGCGTGCTGTGGTTCATCATGGAGCCGACGTTAGGAGGCGGAGAGCCGCCCGGCATCGCCTCGCCTGGCGGTCTTCCCGCTCGCTGCCGGCGAGGCTCGCTCACTCCTGCGGCTAGTCCGGACTCACTCCCGCGAGCGGTGCCCCGCGCCAGGTGCCCGGTTACCCTGTGACCATGAGCGCTGCCTTGCGTTACCTGAGCAGCCCGGTGTCGCGGCTGGTCACCGTTCTCGACCGGGACCGGTTGCTGGCTGCCGCCCTGTTCGCCGTATTCGAAATCCCTGTCCTTAGCCAAGGCCTCGCCGCGGGCCATGATCCTCAGGGTGCGAGCTGGAAGTGGACGGCTGTCGGGGCCGTCACCGGCGCCGTGATGACGCTGGCCGTCGCCGGACGGCGGCAGCGGCCGCGGCGGACCTGGCTGATCGCCTGTGCGTGCGCTTTGTTCCTGCTCGCTACTCCTACCCAACTCGGCCTTCCATTCACGGCCGGACCAGCCCAAACGGCACTCCTGGTGCTCCCCGCACCGGTGGTCGCCCTGTATACGGTGGCGCGCACCGGCCGGGTGCGCGGCGGCTACTCGCTCGCTGGCTCCGCACTCGCGCTGATACTGCTGCCGCTGATTCTGCTGAACGTGCAGTGGCTGCTCGACGGCCCGTCCTCGGACGTCCAGCGGGCCAATGGCAGACCATATGCAGCCATCGCAGCCGGAGTCCTCGTCGTGACCTGGGCGCTGGCTGAGCGGATGAACGCGCGCAGCAGGATCGACGCGGTGGAACGGGCCGAACATGACCGCGTAGTCGCGGCCGAGGAACGGGCCAGGATCGCCGCCGAGCTGCACGACATCACCGCCCATCACATCAGCGTGGTGAGCCTGCAGGCAGGCGCGGCCCGGCTCCTGGCCGAGCAAGGCCAGCCGCCGAGCGTTGAACTGCTCGCCGGGATCGAGGCCACCAGCAGGCAGGCCATGGCCGAGATCCGCCAGGCGCTCGGGGTCATCCGGGCCAGCCCGGACGGCGCTGCCCCCCTCCCGGGCCTGGCCCAGCTCCCGGACCTCGCGACGCGGATGGCGCTCGCCGGCCTGACGGTGACCATTGACGGGCCGGCCGGGCCGCTTCCCGGCACCATGGACCTGACTGCCTACCGGATCGTCCAGGAAGGACTCGCCAACGTCGCCCGCCACTCGGCGGCCGGCAGCGCAGCCGTAACGTTCCGCCGGGAGCAGGACTCACTGCACGTCACGGTCGCCGACGACGGGCCGACCCGCGACAGCCCGCCAGCAGGACCGGGCGGTCACGGACTGATCGGGCTGCGGGAACGGGTGCGCCGACACGGCGGACGGCTGGATGCCGGCCCCCGGCCATCCGGGGGCTTCGAACTGCGCGCAGACATTCCGCTCGGCGACAGCACCTAGTCCCGGTGCCATCACAGCGCCAGCCAGAGTTGGCACAGTGACCGTGAGCCTGCTGATCTGCGACGACCAGCCACTGATCCTGGCCGGGCTCCGCACCCTGCTCGGCACGCAGCCCGACATCGAGATCGTTGGTGAAGCAGCCGATGGCGCCGCCGCGATCACCGCTGCGGCCCGGCTCCGCCCTGATGTCGTCTTGATGGACGTACGGATGCCCGGCACCGACGGCATCAAGGCCACCGCTGCCATCACGAGTAAGGACAACCCCCCGCGAGTGCTCGTGCTTACCACCTACGACCAGGACGAATACGTCTTCGACGCACTCGCCGCCGGCGCCAGCGGATTCCTGCTCAAGGACTCCCGGCCGGAGGACCTGATCGCGGGCATCCGGTCCGTCGCCGGCGGCGACGCGTTGCTTGCCCCGTCCGTGACACGGCGCCTCATCGGACTGTTCGCCCGCGGCCGCAACAGCCAGGCACGCCAGCTGGCCGGCCAGCTCGAACTGCTGTCGGAACGAGAGCGACAGGTGCTCAGCCTGGTCGCGCGCGGGAAGTCAAACACTGAGATAGCGGCCGGGCTGTACATCAGCGACCACACCGTCAAGACCCACGTCGCCAGCATCCTGCGGAAGCTCAGCCTGCGCGACCGGGTGCACGCTGTCATATTCTCCTACGAATCCGGCCTCACCGACCGAGCCGCCGACTAAGGCCTCGGCAGCTTACGATCCGTGATCGCCCCACTGCACGGGGTGCGCGGCGCGGTCGCGACAATAGCTCGGTGACGACGCCGGCGGATCCTGTGGCCATGCTGCGCAGCCGGAGCTACCTAGGGTTGCTGGTACTGGCCGCAATCGTCGGCGTCCTGGTGTCTGCGGTGGCTTATGGGTTTCTCGCACTCGTCGACTACCTGCAGAAGGAGATCTTCACCCACCTGCCGCACGGCCTGGGTTACCGCGCCGAGCCGGCTTGGTGGCCACTGCCCGTGCTGCTTTTCGGCGGGCTAATGGCAGGGCTGGCGGTCAGGTACCTGCCCGGCCGGGGCGGCCCGTCACCCGCCGGCCGGTTCAGGCTGCACGGTGCCCCGGCGCCTGCGCAGCTACCCGGAGTGATCCTGGCGGCACTGGCAACGCTGGTTTTCGGCGCCGTGCTGGGTCCGGAGATGCCCCTGATTCTGGTCGGCGGCGGGCTCGCCGCGTTGTCGGTCCGGCTGGCCCGGCGGGAAGTCCCCGACCAGGCGCGTACAGTGATCGCGGCCGCGGGCAGCTTCGCGGCCATCAGCACGCTGCTGGGCTCGCCTCTTACCGGTGCCTTCCTGCTGATGGAGGCATCGGGGCTGGGCGGCCCGCTGCTCGGGCTGGTGCTGGTGCCGGGGCTGCTGGCTGCCGGGGTGGGCTCGCTCATCTTCACCGGCCTGGATGCCTGGACCGGACTGGGCACATTCTCCCTGGCGATCCCCGGCCTGCCGCATTTCGGTCACCCGGACATAGCTGAATTCGGCTGGGCCGTGGTCGTCGGAGTGGCCGCTGCCCTGATCGGCCCGGCGATCAGCTGGCTGGCGCAGCGGCTGGAAGGCTATGCCATCCGGTGGCCACTGATCGTGACGCCGCTGGCCGGCCTGACTGTCGCCGCCCTGGCGATTGCCTACGCGCAGGCCACCGGAAAGGAATCCGGCCAGGTGCTGTTCTCCGGGCAGACCGCATTGCCTTCCCTGATCCACCATGGCGCCACCTATACGGTCGGCGCGCTGGTGCTGCTCATGGCCTGCAAGGGGCTGGCCTACTGCGTCTCGCTTAGCAGTTTCCGCGGCGGGCCGGTGTTCCCGGCGATGTTCATCGGCGCGACAGGCGGCATCGCCTTGTCCCACTTGCCCGGGCTGCCGCTGGTAGCAGGCGTGGCCATGGGCATCGGCGCGATGTCAGTAGTGATGCTGACCCTGCCGCTCACTTCGGTGCTGCTGGCCAGCCTGTTGCTAGCCTCCGACGGACTCGCGGTCATGCCGCTGGTAATCGTCGCGGTGGTCGTCGCCTACGTGACCGCCGCAAGGATCAGCCCGGCGGAGACCAACGGGGCAGCAGCGCAGGCGGGGCCGGCCGCGAGAACCAGCACCGACACAGATCCGGCGCCCGGGTAAGCGGCTGAGGCTGTGATGCGGCGCGGCGCAGTGACGCCGAGGAGTCGTTCATCAGGCCGGGCGGACGACGCATCGGAATCCAAGGTGGCACGTCGAGGTGTCAATCGGCTGGGGCATCCGCGCGGCCGGACGGTAACGGCGGCAGTAATTGGGCGCGCACAGATAGGACCCGCCCTTGATCACCTTGCGTGGGAGACCCAGAGGGAACTCACCGGGCTCGATGCTCTCCGTCTGCTCGCCGCCGATGATCGGATCGACACGCGGCACGGGCGCGCCGCAGCAGGTCGGCCTATTCGTCGCTGGTCGACAGTGCGCGGTATACCAGTCTGCCGTCCACTCCCACACGTTGCCGATCATGTCGTGCAGGCCGTAGCCGTTGGCCGGGAATGCTCCGACCGGGGCGGTGCCAGCGTAGCCATCGAGTGCGAGGTTCTGGTGCGGAAACTCTCCCTGCCAGGTGTTGGCCATGTAATGGCCGCCTGGCTGGAAATCGTCACCCCAGGCGAACTCGCAGTCGGGCAGGCCGCCCCGGGCGGCGTACTCCCATTCCGCCTCGGTGGGGATCGCCTTGCCTACCCAATTCGCGTACGCGAGAGCGTCAGGCCATGCCACGTGGGTCACCGGGTGATCGAGGCGGTCGCGAAGCGACGTGCCTGGTCCGCCCGGGTGCTGCCAGTCTGCGCCAGGAACGTACGACCACCACCGGTACGGGTCACTCAGGTCTACCGGATCCGACGGCGGCGTGAAGACGGCCGAGGCCGGCGCCAGCATTGCCGTGTCGGCGCCGGGATAGATGGACGCATCCGCAGGCGTCTCGGCGAGCGTCCGATATCCAGTGGCCGCTACAAAAGCCTGGAACTGGGAATTCGTGACGGGATACGGGTCGATCCAGAAGCCACTGATGCTCACCGGATGGGCAGGCGCCTCCTCGGGATAGTGGCGATCTGATCCCATGATGAACTGGCCGCCGGGGAGCCACACCAGATCGTCGGCCCGCTTGCGCACGCTGGGCCGCTTGGGCAGCTGGCGGGACACGGCGTCGGCCTCTTGTGCACGCTGGGCAGCCATCATGAACCCTAGGTGACCCGGTCGCGCGCGATGCTGCTCATGATCAGGCCTTCATGTCGGGTGTCAGATCGTTGCGGCTGCGTTGGGGCAGTCCGCTGCGTGTACGGACCGGGATCGAAGCGGCGGGTAACGCGGCGATACTCCAGCGTCGAGGCGGGCCAGGGTACTGAGGCCACCCCGTCGGCGTCCTGGTACCAGCTCTTGCAGCCGCCGACGGACCAGACGGTGCCCGCCAGCCGGGCCATGAATTGCTGCACGTAGGCGCGCTGGTCATCGGCGCGGACCTCGATGCTGGCGATTCCGCGAGAGCGCATCAGCCGCAGCGCGTCCATCGCGTACGCGACTTGGCATTCCTCCTGGAACACGTGGGAGTTGTGGCCGGTCGTGCTACCGGCGCCGCCAAGTCGGAACAGGTTGGGGAAGTTGGTCACCGTGACGCCGAGATACGTGTGCGGGCGGCCATTCCAGCACTCGGTCAGGGTCCGGCCGTCGCGTCCGCGCAGGCGGCCGGCGATCGGCGGGTCGGTGACGTGAAACCCGGTGCCGAAGACGATCACATCAGCAGGGTGCTCGATGCCATCGGCGGTCACCACGGACCGTGCGCGGACCTCACGGACGCCGGCGCTGACCACATCAACGTTGGGTGCCGACACGGCCGGATACCAGTCGTTGGAGATCAGGATCCGCTTGCAGCCCAGCTCGAAGTCGGGCGTTAGCCGCGCGCGCAGCACCGGGTCTGCCACCTGTTTGCGCAGATGCCGCAGGGCTGCCTTGGTCGCGATCCGCCGCACCCGCGGCGACACCATGATCTTCCACGTCACCAGCTCACGCAGCAGGTACTGCCGCTGACGGGCGATGCGGAGCAGCCACGGCGCAGCCGCATACAACTGCCGCTCGAACCGGGTGGTCCTGCGGTCTATCCGCGGGGTGACCCACGGCGCGGTTCGCTGCACGACCGTCATTCGCCTTACCCGCGGCTGGATAGCGGGCACGAACTGGATCGCCGAGGCGCCGGTGCCGATCACTACAACGTTGCGGCCGGTCAGGTCGACGTCGTGGTTCCAGCGGGCCGAGTGGAACACCTCGCCGGCGAAACGGTCCAGGCCCGGCAGATCCGGGACCGAGGGCTCAGCGATCGGGCCGCTGGCGTCGATGAGCACGCCGGCAGTGCACGGTCCGCCGCTGGTCTCAATTCGCCAGAGCTGCGCGGCGTCGTCCCAGGCGGCCTCCAGCAGATTGCAGCCGAAGCGGATATGCGGCAGCAACCCGTAGTCGCGAGCGGCCCGTCGCAGGTAATCGCGGATCTCGGACTGCCCGGAGTAAGCCCGGGCCCAGTCCGGGTTGGGCGCAAAGGACAGCGAATACAGGTGCGACGGGATGTCGCAGGCACAGCCCGGATAAGTGTTATCCCGCCAGACGCCGCCGACCTCCGTCGCGCGCTCCAGCACGGCGAAGTCCTCGCCGCGGCCCTTGAGCGCATGAGCTGCGGCAAGCCCGCCGAACCCCGCGCCTACCACGAGAACGTGATGGTGCTGCGGGCTGGGATGTGCCGTCATGCGTCAAGCTCCTCTAGAAACGCTAACAAGATTCGTGTTATAGTTTCATCCATGCTAGCAGCCGTCAAGAGCTCGGTGCCCGCCGAGCTGTCGGGCGCTCGGCCGGATCCGGCCGAACGCGGCCGTCGCCGTCAGCCCGTCCAGGCCCGTAGCCGGGAGACAGTCGAGCGGATCCTCGACGCCGCAGGCGCCCTCCTGGAAGAGTCCGGCGTGGACGCCGTCACGACCCGCGCCATCGCTGAGCGAGCCGGCATCACCGCGCCGTCGCTGTACCGCTTCTTCGCCGATCGCGAGCAGGTTCTTGATGCCCTGCTCGAGCAGCACCTGGAACGGCTAAGCACGTTCCTTGCTGAGGCCGAGGCAGGCTGGACGGCGTCGTCAGCTACCGAGTTCGTGGCGGGTGAACTCGGCTTCTACGTCACCTACTTCCAGGCCAACCGCAACGCCGCCCGCCTGTGGCTAGACGGGCGCGTCTCACCGACCGTGCGCGCGGAGGTGCTGCGGTACAACCAGCGGACCGCCCAGCGCCTGCACAGCCTGGCCATCGCGGCCGGGCTCGCCAGCCAGCAGGCCGACCCGCTGGTATTCGTGATGGTGGTCGAACTCGGCGACCGGATTCTCGATCTGGCCTTCCGCGAGCGCCGCGACCCCGACCCAGACGTGATCCGACAGGGCCGCGTCGCACTCACCGCTTACCTGACAGCTGCGCTAGACGACTCCGGACAGGAGGGGCACCGTGCCCCCGCATGACAATCTCCCCCGCACTTCGCTGCCGGTACCCGACCGCCCCCGCCCAGGGCTGACCACCTATGACGCGAAGGACCCGGAAACGTCCTACGCACCGATCACTCCACTGCGGCCGCCGGCTGGTGCGCCGAACGTGCTGGTGATCCTGCTCGATGATGTCGGCTTCGGTGCGTCGAGCGTATTCGGCGGCCCGGTCGACACCCCGGTGGCGCAGCGCCTTTCCGACGCCGGGCTGCGCTACAGCCGTTTCCACACCACCGCGCTGTGCTCGCCGACCCGGCAGGCGCTGCTGACCGGCCGCAACCACCACTCGGTCGGCATGGGCGCCATCACCGAGCTGGCCACCTCAGCGCCCGGGTACAACACGATGCGGCCCAACACCAAGGCAACGCTGGCCGAAACCCTGCGGCTCAACGGCTATGCCACCGCGCAGATCGGCAAGTGTCACGAGGTGCCGGTGTGGGAGACCAGCCCGGCAGGCCCGTTCGACCGATGGCCAACCAGCAGCGGCTTTGAGTACTTCTACGGCTTCGTCGGCGGGGAGACCAACCAGTATTACCCAACCTTGTATGAGGGCACCACCCCGACCGAGCCCGCCCGCACTCCCGAGCAGGGCTACCACCTCACCGAAGACCTCGCCGGCCATGGCGTGGACTGGATCCGCCGCCAGCACGCGCTGCAGCCTGACCGCCCGCTCTTCCTGTACTTCGCTCCAGGCGCAACCCACGCCCCGCACCACGCCCCGCAGGAATGGTGCGACCGCTACGCGGGACGGTTCGACGCCGGCTGGGACGCACTACGCGAGGAGATCTACGAGCGGCAGAAGCAGCTGGGCGTGATCCCGGCCGATGCGCAGCTCACCAAGTTCAACCCAGAGATCCCGCACTGGGACGAGATGGACGACGACCTCAAGCCGGTGCTAGCTCGCCAGATGGAGGTCTACGCCGGCTTCCTGGCTCACACCGATGCCCAGATCGGCCGGCTCGTGCAGGCCCTGGACGACCTCGACCTGCTCGACGACACCCTGATCTACTACATCATCGGCGACAACGGCGCCTCGGCCGAGGGCACCATCCACGGCAGCTTCAACGAGGCGATCAACTACAACGGCCTGAGCGCGCTGGAGACGCCGGAGTTCCTGCGCGCCAAGGCGGACGAGCTCGGCACCCCCACGGCCTACAACCACTACGCGGTCGGCTGGGCCCACGCCCTGTGCACCCCGTACCAGTGGACCAAGCAGGTCGCCTCGCACTGGGGCGGCACCCGCAACGGCACCATCGTGCACTGGCCCGCCCGGATCACCTCCCGCGGCGAGCTCCGGCAGCAGTTCGCCCATGTGATCGACGTCGCGCCGACCATCCTGGAGGCCGCCGGCCTGCCTGAGCCCGCCACCGTACACGGGGTCACCCAGGCGCCGATCGAGGGCACGTCCATGGGCTACTCCTTCGATGACCCGGCCGCGGCCGAACGGCACCAGACGCAGTACTTCGAGATCGCCGGCAACCGCGGCATCTACCACCGCGGCTGGACCGCGGTCACCAAGCACCGCACTCCCTGGCAGCTACTCGGCGCACAGCTCGCCGCCTTCGACGATGACATCTGGGAGCTTTACGGCCCCGGCGACTGGACCCAGTCCCGCGACCTGGCCGCCGAGCAGCCCGACGTGCTGCACCGGCTGCAGCGGTTGTGGCTGATCGAGGCGACCAAGTACGGAGTGCTGCCGCTGGACGACCGGGGCATGGAGCGGTTCATCCCCGAGCTGGCCGGCCGGCCGCAGCTCATCCGCGGGAACACCCAGGTGCTGTTCCCTGGCATGGGGCACCTCAACGAGAGCTCGGTCATCACCATCAAGAACCGCAGCCATGCTGTCACCGCGCAGGTCGCGGTCTCGGACGCTGGTGCCGAGGGCGTCATCGTGTCGCAAGGCGGCATGGCCGGCGGCTGGAGCCTGTACTGCCGCGACGGGCGGCTCCGCTACTGCTACAACCTGGTGGGCCTCAAGTACTTCTACGCCGACTCGGACGTCAAGCTGCCGGCCGGCGAGCACCAGGTGCGGATGGAGTTCGCCTACGACGGCCCCGGCCTGGCCAAAGGCGGCACCGTCACGCTCTACCTCGACGGCAGCGAAGTTGGCAGCGGGCAGCTGCCGGTGACCCAGGCCGTGGTGTTCTCCGCTGACGAAGCGACCCACGTAGGCCGCGAGTCAGGTTCGCCAGTAGCGCCGGACTACCCGGCGGGCGGCACCATTTTCACCGGTGAGATCAGGTGGGTGCAGATCGACGTCGACGAAGCCGCAGCCAGTCAGGAACACCTGATCCCCATCGAGGAGCGCTGGCGGATCGCCATGACCCGCCAGTGACAGCACCGGCCAGCCGCCCCGCGTGCCCCACGCGCCTGACCCGCAGACGGAGCTGAGACCGGCACCATGAACGAGATCACCTTCAGCAGCGGCAGAGATTGCTGCTCCGCATGGCATCTGCAAGCGACCAGCGAAGCCTTCGCCGACCCGGGCGGACGCCCCTGCGTCGTCATGGCACCGGGCTTCGGCGGCACCCGCGACAGCAGCTTGCTGCGGTATGCCGAGGGCTTCGCCGCCGCCGGAATGGACGTCTTGCTCTTCGACTACCGCGGGTTCGGCGAGTCCGGCGGGTCACCCCGGCAGCTGGTATCTGTGCGCCGCCAGCGCGGGGACTATCACGCTGCGCTCGCCGCGGCACGGCGGCTACCCGGCGTCGACCCTGACCGGATCGTGCTGTGGGGAGTCTCGTACGCCGGCGGCCACGTGGTCGTAGTCGCCGCCCAGGACAAGCGCGTCGCCGCAGCGATCTCCCTAACGCCGGCTATGGACGGCATCGCGATCCTCATCCAGCTCGGCCGTAACGGCGGCCCGGCTCACCTGGTACGTGCGGCCGGCAACGGACTGCGCGACGCACTTCGGGCGCTAGCTGGCCGGGCGCCGCGTCTCGTCCCGATAGTCGGCGAGCCGGGCTCGAACGCGATCATCGTCAAGGCCGGCGGTGAAGCGGCGTTCAACGCCATTGCAGGCCCGAGCTGGCGGAATGAGCTCTGCGCGCGGACCGCGCTTGAGGCAGGATTCAACCGGCCGATCAGGTCCGCGTCACGCGTGAGCTGCCCCCTCCTCGTGCAGGTCGGGACCAGCGACAGCATCTGCCCGCCGTCGGCCGGCCGCCGCGCTGTCGCGAAGGCGGGTCCTCGCGCCGCGCTGCGCGAGTACCCCGTCGATCATATGGACGTCTACGTCGGCGCCTGGCAGGAGCGGGCGCTCGCCGACCAGCTCGACTTCCTGCGACGCGCGCGGCCAGCATCGGTCACGGTCGGGGAGCGACGTAACGGCCATGCGTGACAGCCGGCTGCCGCCCAGGCTGATCCAGATCGCCCTCTCCGTCGTTGACCTGCGCGAAACCGAGCGATGGCTGCGGGAGGGCTTCGGATTCGTGCCCGCTGGCGGATCCCGGCGACTGATGCGCGGGCCGCTCGCATCCCGCATCCAAGGGCTGCCGCGCGTTGCGTCGACGTGCTGGTGGCTGCGCGACCGCAACGACTGGTTCCAGATCGAGATGTTCCAGTTCGAGCGGCCGGTCGCCCGGCTGATGCCCCACGACGCCCGCGCATGCGACCTCGGGTACACCCGGGTCGGGTTCTGGGTAGCCGACTTCGACGCCACCCTTGCCCGCCTCGCGCGCATCGGGTCACTGCCGCTCAGCGATCCGATCGGCGAACCGGGATGCCGCCGAGCATGCGTGCGCAGCCCGGACGGAGTCTTCGTCGAGATTATGGAAGACGACCCGCTCATCGCGCGCGGCGTCCAGGCGCCTGCCCGCTCCGACTGTCCGGTTGCAGTACGGTCGGTGACACTCTCGGTCGCCGACCTTGACCAGAGTGCTGCCTTCCTGTCCGAGGGCCTCGGCATGCCAGCGTCCGGTGCCGCGCTGCGGCGCCCGGAACACGAGGGCCTATGGGGGCTGCCGGGCGCGGCGGCCCGCAGCCAGGTCTTCAGTGCCGGTGAGGTGCTCGTCGAGGTCGTGCAGTACCTCGACCCGGTTGGCCGTCCTCGTCCCGATGACTACCGCATCAGCGACCAAGGCATCCTCAACGTGGCCTTCGGAGCTCGCAGCAGCGGCCAGTTCGACCAGCTGCACCGGCGAGCGTGCGCCGCCGGCGCACACCCCAACAGCACGCCGCTTCGAATTCCCGGAGCTGGGGTCGTGTACGTCAGTGATCCTCAGCAGTTCTCCTTCGAGCTGGTGCAGATGTCGGAGGCCTCCGATAAGCACTGGGGATTCAGCCCGATCCCAATCACCAGGCGGCCCCAGCCGGACACCCATGCGATCGAGCAGACCGCGCATGTCGCCGCCCCGCCCGACGTGACCTGGCAAGTGATCTCCGATCATGAGGCGATGACCGAGTGGGCCGGGATCGGGCCGGTTCGCCGGATCCTCGACGGCGAGACCGAACCCAACGGCCGCGGAGCCCTGAGAGTGCTGCACATAGCCGGCCGAATCGTCGAGCAGGTCATCGCCGATGACCCGCCCGATTCATTCCGCTACCGGATCATCAAGGGATCTCCGCTCGTGTGCCATCAGGGCGAGCTGTTGATCCGGCCTGACGGCGACGGCACCGCAATGACCTGGAAGATCCGGTTCCGTCCGCGGATCCCCGGCACCGGCCGGCTGATTGCCGCCGGACTCAGCCTCGCACTGAAACGGATGATGGCCACCAGGCTCCGCCCGCATGTCGAGCATGTCGCTCAGCAGAACGATCGCGTCGCGCAGCAGAACCCGGCAGAGCCGGCGGCCAGGACGAGCCGTGGCAGTCGGCGGCCCGAACGCCGGTAACACACCCAGCGGCCCTCCCCATCGACGTCGCCGGCGCCCGCACCGGTGTCGCCCTCACTCGACAACAAGAGGATGGTGTGCAATCAGTTCGTCTGATGTCCAAGACAGGGCCGTCGGAATCATCGGCGGCGTCGCCCTCGTGGCGTACGTGGCCGCGATTGCGCTTACCCCTGCGCGCGCGCCCAACTCCGGATCAACCGGCGTTCAGATAGTCCACTACGCAACCGTCAACCGCGGCCAGCTACTCGCGAGCGACCTGCTGTTCGCCATCGCGGTGGCGGTCCTGATGGTCTTCGTCGCCGGGCTGTACCGCATCATCAGACGCGCCGAAGGCAACGATGGCTGGCTCGCGATCGCCTCTCTTGCGAGCGTGGTTGCCGGCGCCGGGATCTTCGGTGCCGGCACCGCGCTCTTCATGGCAGTCGCGTACCGGCCGGCCGCAGATCCAGCTGTTGCGCGGGCGTTTTGGGACGCCGGATGGCTCGCCTACAACTCCGCGGGGTTCGCGTTCGTGGCGTGGATAGCGATCGTCGTCGTAGCGGTCTTCAGACATCGGGCCCTGCCGCCGTGGACGGCATGGATCGGCATCCCGGTCGCGCTGATCAACCTCGCTGGCCCGTTCGCCATGAGCGCGGGAACCGGCGCGTTCTCGCCGCAAGGCTGGTTCGCCCTGGTCGTCGGTCTCACGTTCGGCCTGTGGCTGCTCGCCATCTCTGTCGCCGCCTGGCGAGCGACCCGAGCTCCGGCCATGGTGTCTACGGGACCGGCGTCGGCGCCCAGACTCTCGGACTAACGAACGGTCGTTCTCGCCGCGCCAGGCACCGGGCTTCACCACGGTAAGTTGCCACTTAGCTACGCTGCGTACATGCGCGCGATTACAGCTATACCTGGGCGGCAGGGCTCTGCGGCGCTCACCGATATGCCCGAACCGCCGCCAGGTGACGGTCCCATCCTGGTCCAGACCCGGGCAATTGGCGTTTGCGGCACTGATGCGGAGATCATTAATGGCGACTACGGGTGGGCGCCGCCGGGTGAGGAGCGCCTGATCATCGGGCATGAATCGCTGGGACAGGTGATCGAAACCGCCCCTGGGTCTGGATTCAGTGTTGGGGATCTGGTGGTCGGCATCGTGCGTCGGCCGGACCCCGTCCCGTGCCCGCCGTGCGCGGCCGGGGACTGGGACATGTGCGCTAACGGCCGGTATACCGAGCGTGGCATCAAAGCCAGGCACGGCTACGCCTCCGAGCGGTACCGCATTCACCCCGCGTATCTGGTGGCCGTAGATCCTGCCCTCGGTAACCTCGGCGTGCTGCTCGAACCGGCCACCGTGGTCGCGAAGGCCTGGGACCATATCGAGAAGATCGGCCGCCGGTCCACCTGGTCACCCGCGACAGTGCTCATCACTGGCGCCGGCCCGATCGGCCTTCTCGCCGCGCTGATGTCCACGCAGCGCGGCTACGACACCCGCGTAGTCGACCTGGTCACCGAAGGCCGGAAGCCGGACATGGTGCGCCGGCTCGGAGCAACCTACTACCACATCGATGAGGTGGAGAAAGCGGCCGCCGAAGCCGACATCGTCATCGAGTGCACCGGCCACGTCCAGATGCTGCTCAAGGCCGGCCCGCAGCACGTGCGGCACCGGATCACCTGCCTCACCGGCGTCTCGGCCGCGGGCGAGGCGTCCAGCGTCGACGCTGGGCTGCTCAACCGGAACATGGTCTTGCAGAACTCGGTCATATTCGGCTCTGTCAACGCCAACCGGCATCACTACGAACTCGCCGCAAAAGCCCTCGGTCAGGCCGAGCGGGACGTCCTCGCCGACCTCGTAACCCGGCAGGTGCCGATAGAGCGCTGGGCCGATGCCTACACCCGCCAGCCCGATGACATCAAGACCATCCTCAGCTTCCCAGGCATATCAACCTGACCACGTCCACACAGCGCATGCCGCCTCTCTCGCTGCCAACTCGTAACCGGCGGGTCCGGCGTGCGCCAGTGTGCCCCGGTTCAGATCATCCCCACTGGGTGATGTCGGCCGGCGGCAGCGCATTGCAATCTTAAGTGGCCGTGCAGCAACGGCGGCTGCCTGCGCGGACGGGACGGGGATCTAGCTGTGACTTCTCATGATCATCTCCATAAGAACGGCGATCACGACGTGGTGGTGATCGGTGCCGGCCCAGCCGGACAGTCAGCGGCCGAACTCGGCGGGATTCTGGGCTACTCCGTGGCCTTGGTGGAGCGTGACACCGTGGGCGGCACGGTTGTCACCAGCGGCGGCGCCCCGACCAAGACCTTCCGCGAGGCTGCCGCCTACCTCAGCGGCTTCGAGAAAGAGGAGATCTACGGAGTCTCCCTATCGGCACCGCGGGAGGTCGTCTACCCGGCCCTGCTGTCCCGCGCGCGGCAGGTCAGCGAGCAGCTCAGGAAGCTAACCCTCGAGCAGATCCGCGAGCGCGGCGTCGGGCTGGTCAGCGGTCAGGCGCGGCTGGAAGACGATCACGAAGTCGTCGTCCGTGACGGCAGCGCAGAAACGCGGCTGCGAGCCGACTCCGTCATCGTCGCGACCGGGTCGAGGCCGCTGCGCCCGGCCAGCGTGCCGTTCGACGATCCCTGCGTCTTCGACTCCGAGACCATCGCGAGTATCGCGCGCAGGCCGCGCGAGCTGCTGATCGTGGGTGGCGGGGCAATCGGGATCGAATACGACACCATCTTCGCGGCGCTCGGCGTTCCCGTGACGATCCTCGACGCCGCCGAGCGGCTAGCCACCATGATGGACGGCGAAATATCCAGGCGGCTCGAGCACGTCCTCCAGCAACGAGGGAACGAGGTCATTCTCGGCACTGGCATGGCGGGCGTGCGCCGGGACGGGGATGGCCTGGCTGTCAAGCTGGGCGACGGCCGGCAGCTCACCGTTGACGCGCTGCTCTTCGCCGCCGGCCGCAGTGTGACCACCACGGGCCTCGGCCTGGAGGAAACCGGGGTCAAGACCGATGAACGCGGCCGGATCGTGGTCGACTCCGAGCGGCGGACCAGCTGCCCCTGGGTATTCGCGGCCGGCGACGTCATCGGCCCATCCCTGGCCTCGATCGCGGCCGACCAGGGACGGCAGGCCTTGTGCGGGGCGCTCGGTCTCGACTTCTCCATGCATGTCGACCAGACCCCGGCCGCGGCCATCTACGGGCTGCCGGAGGTGGCGCGCGCCGGCAAGAGCGAGGAAGACTGCGTCGCGGAGGGGACTCCGTATGAGGTCGGGCGGTGCGAGCTGGGCACGACACCGCGCGGGGTGATCGCCGGCCAGGAAGGCCTACTGAAGCTTGTCTTTCATGGTGGCAGCGGGGTCCTCCTCGGCGTGCACGCGATCTGCGAGATCGCCTCGGAGGTCGCCGGGACCGGGCAAGCCATGATCCACAACGAGGCGACCATCGAGGACGTGGTCCGGATGGCCTACAACACTCCGACCTACACCTACGGCTACAAGCTGGCCGCAGGCGACGCTCTGACCAGGATGAATCCCGAGGTGCTACGCGCAATGCGACTGCCGTCCAAAGCTCACCGGATCTGACCAGCCGACCGCCGCTCGCAGCCGTCACATGAAACTCGAATCTCTTGACGCCACCTTCGTCATCGACACCTTCCTGCTCCTCCTGATAGGCGTCGGCCCGAAGATCGCGCTCGTTCCCTTCCTCGAGACAACCAGCACAATGCCGGAAGCCACCCGGCGCCGGGTCCTGCGCAAGATGCTCACCACCGCCGCGTCAGCCGCCGTGGTCCTGCTGGTCCTTGGCGGGTTCCTGACCAGGCTGCTGCACTTCTCACCGGGGGCGCTGGGTGTATCCAGCGGCATCATCCTGCTCATCATCGCCGTCGCCATGGTGCTCGGGCAGAACAACGGAAGCGGCGGCGGCATGGGGGACAAAGACCGGGACCCCATGCAAGCTGCCGTCTACCCGCTGGCCGTCCCCTACCTGCTCAACCCCGCCGGGATCGTCGTACTGGTCACCGCCTCGGCCGAGGCTAGTTCGGTTGCTGTGTTCGCTGTCGTCGTGGGCATCCTGATCGTCATATTTGCCCTGGACGTCGTCGTGTTCCGGTGGGCCGTCCAGGTCGGTAACCATATGGATGCGGGCCGGATGCTGGTAACCGAGAAGATATTCGGCTTCCTGCTCGCCGCTCTGGCCGTGCAACTGGCACTGAACGGCCTGGCGGACGTCGGGGTCATACACCTCACGAGCCACTGACCTGAAGCTAACTCCTGCTCAGATGGTCCTCCATCAGCGACGCCGGAGTCACCCGGCCGCGGACGCCGGCTCTTAACCGCGCCAACGATGATCTTGATCCCCAGCCCGAGGATCACGAGATCGGCGATCATCTGCCCGGTGACCACCAGGCGGGCCGTCTGGGACCTGGCGGTGATGTCGCCGAAACCGACGGTGGAGAACACGGTGACCGTGAAGTACAGCGTGTCGGTGCGGGTCAGCGGGCCGGCGAAACTGCCGGCAGAATCCCGCGCCAGTACGTAATAGCTGCCGGCGAACAGCAGCAGGAAGAACGGGACGCTGGTCGCGAGGGCTTCGGCTGCCCGCAGGGCCGGGAACGGGGATCGGATTATCGAGCGGACCTGAAAGCTCACCAATGCGATAAAAAGTAGTAGACCGATTGATAGCGCGAAGGCGGCCCAGGCCAGCGAACGGTCAAGCGGCAGGCCGTAGTACAGGGTCAGCAGTGCTGCGCAAGACCCTACGACCCGCAAGGCACCCCAAGCCATCGTGTGGCGCCGGGCGCGCACCTGGCGGTCGACGCCAGATCCGGAAGGCGGTTCTCCCATCTTGGAGTTATTCCCAGGCGCAAGCGAGTCGAGTGAGGTCCGGGGTGTGTGCTACATAGACCGAATCGCCACCCCGGCTCTGTCACCCCATGTGGGTGATGACCAGTGGGTCCGCGCCAGCGAAGCTGAAGCTACCCGTGGCCTTTGCCCTATCGGCCAGGTGCTCTCAGAGCTTGCCGGGAGAGGATCGGCTTCGCTGATGTCCGAGGGACTTGACCCGGTCGAGGCCGGCCGGAAGCTGCATGAACACGGCGAGAAGCAGCACGAGCAGGCCGCGGAGGGCGAGGGTCACGGCAAGACCAAGGGCCGTCATTCGCGGATCGTGCAGATCTCCGAGGCCGTCCTGCTGGCGCTTGTCACGATCACGGCAGCGTGGGCCGGGTACTCGGCGGCTCGGTGGGGCACGGCCTCGCGGGTCGATATCGCTCAGTCCTCCACGCTGCGCAACCTGGCTACCCGCGACGATCTCACCGCGTTGTCGCAGCGCAATTTCGATGCCTCGACCTTCAACGCATGGTTCGTCGCCTTCACTCTGAACAGCCCGCAGAAGGAGGCGATCGCGGTGCACCGTTTCCGGCCTCAGTTCCGGGTTGCCTTCAACGCGTGGATGGCGACCGACCCGCTGCACAATCCGAATGCCCCGCCCGGTCCGACCTACATGCCTCAATACAAGCTGCCAGCCCAAGCTCGGGCCAACGCCGCCGACAACGCGGCCGACGCTAAGTTCAACGCGGGCAACGATGCCGGGCAGGTCGGCGACAACTACGTCCGGATCACTGTGTTCCTGGCCGCCGTGCTGTTCCTGGTCGGTATCGGCAGCTCGTTCAAGCTGACCGGCGTCCGCTACGCCCTGGTCTCCTTCGGCTCTGTGCTGCTGGTCCTGTCGATCGTCCTGATCCTGCGCCAGCCGGGACTTCCTCCCAGCTGACGCCTGGCCCGAGCAACGGTTGCCATTACGGGCCAGACAGTGAAGTATCAGGACTCAAACTGACAAGCTGCAAAAGAGGGTGCATCATGGGTCAGCCCCGACCTCGCGCTGGGATTCAGACTCGGCTGTCGAATCCGGTCAGCATCGTCGTTCGCACGGTGCGGCGCGGGCGGGTGGCCCTGTCGTTAGCAGGCGCTGTGAGTCTGCTGGCCGGCTCGCTTCTTGCGCTCGCTCCGGCAGCGTCCGCCGCCAGCAGTACGTTCGCGGTGACCGAGGTACCTATCGGTCTTGGCTTCGCGAACAGCGTGGCTGTCGACCCGGCCACCAACACGGTCTACGCGGGGATTGATAACGGTCACGCCGTTGCGGTGATCGACGGCACGAGCAACGCGGAATCCGCGCTGATAAACCTTCCTAACAGCCCGAGTACTGTCGCTGTTGACCCGGCCACTAACACCGTGTACGCGATCTGTGGCACCGCAGCTGGTGTCGACGTCATCGACGGCGCTACGAACACCCTCACGGCCAAGATCAGCCTGCCGTCGACGCTGGAAACCTTTGCCGCTGCAGTGAATCCTGTGACGGACATGCTCTACATCACGGACTATTTCCACGGCACCGTGATCGTCATCAACGGCAGCACTGACACCGTGGCGGCGACAGTCTCGCTCACCGACCCGGTCCTCGACCCGCTGCCCCGCCCCCACGCCATCGCGGTGGATACCGCGACCAACACCATCTACGTCGGCGACCTCCAGGGCAACCAGGTCGAGGTGATCGACGGCACGACGAATCAGGTGACCAGCCGGATCGCGCTGCCTGCCAGTTCCGACCCCTACGGCGCCGTCGCCGACCCCGCCGCCGGCCTGGTCTACCTAGCAGACCAGGGGACCGGCTCCATCTCGGTGATCGACACAGCGACAGACGGCGTGTCAACCCTGGCCAGCGGCGTGGTCGAGCCGGAAGGTTTGGCGCTGGACGCAGGCACCGGCACCTTGTACGCGACAAGCCCTATCGGCGCTGTCAACGACTTGCCGACCACGTACGTCATTGACACCGCAAGCGGGGTGATCGATGCCCAGATCCCCAGGGGCGGCACATCCGCTGCCGTCCTCAAGACCGGCGGCCCTGTGTATGTCGACGGCGCAGGTCCGCTGGGCGGACTTGACGACGATGTCACGGTCATCACGCCGAGCACGGTGAATACGATGTCGCCGGTGGTCCTGGGCGACCTGTTCATTTTTACCGTCGGCAAGGCTGGCTTGTACCAGCTGATAGGCAGCGGGACACCTCAGCCGTCGTTGTCGGCGACTGGCATGCCAGATTGGCTGTCCATGAGCCCGTCGGGGTCGCTGTCCGGCACGCCGCCCGCCGGGAGTGGAGGCAACTACGACGTGGTGATAACCGCAGCCAACGGTGTCGCGCCGGCTGACACGACCACCGTCGGCGTCACCGTCGATGAGGCTCCCACGATCACTTCCGCGGCCCAGCTGACGTCCCAACAGGGGGTGGCGGTTAGCTTCACCATGGCCGCAACCGGCTGGCCAGGGGCCGAGTTCTCCGAGTCCGGGGCGCTGCCTGACGGCCTCGCCCTTTACAGCTCCGGGCTGCTGTCCGGTACGCCTGCAGCGGACACGGCCGGGGTTTATCCGATCACAGTCACGGCGAGCAACAGCGTCGGGTCGGCGACTCAGCAGTTCACCCTCACCGTCGGGCAGCAGCAGCAGCAGGCGTACGAGGTGCAGGCGTCGCAGCAGAGCGGGTTCTGCCTGGACAACTCCGGTGGCAGCAGCCACGACGGCAACCCGATCCAGGTCTGGTCGTGCCTCGGGAACGCCAACCAGGGCTGGACGTACGTGCCGTCCGTGAACGGAGTGGCCAACGATTTCCAGCTGGAGAACAGCAACGGCATGTGCCTGGATGACCCGGGCGACTCGGCGGTCAACGGAACTAGGGTGCAGCTGTGGTCCTGCCTGGGCAATCCCAACCAGCAGTGGACCGCGGTGACAGTCGACGGCAGCTTCACCGAGTACGTCAACGCCAACGGGCTCTGCCTGGATAACGCCGGCAACGCCGCGGCCGACGGCAGCCGTGTGCAGGTGTGGGCGTGTAACGGGGACGCGGCCCAGCATTGGTACGGGCCCAGCCCGCAGTCCAGCACGATCCCGCCGGCGTATCCAGTGCAGGCCTCCCAGCAGAGCGGGTTCTGCCTGGACAACACGGGTGGCAACAGCCGCGACGGCAACCCGATCCACGTCTGGTCGTGCCTCGGCAACGCAAACCAGGGCTGGAAGTACGTGCCGTCCGTGAACGGGGTGGCCGGCGATTTCCAGCTGGAGAACAGCAACGGCAGGTGCCTGGACGACCCGCGCGACTCGGCGGTCAACGGGACGAAGGTGCAGCTGTGGTCCTGCCTGGGCAACCCGAACCAGACCTGGACCCAGGCCACCGCAGGCAGCTATGTCGAGTACGTCAACGCCAACGGCCTGTGCCTGGACAACACCGGCAACTCCCTCACCGACGGCAACCGAGTCCAGGTCTGGGCCTGCCTCGGCGACCCGGCCCAGCAATGGTACGGACCCAGCTCGCAAAGCGGCGTGGCCAGCCCATGATCGCGCTGACGCTGCGGCCCGGCTGCTGGATTGACGTCAGCGAGGTGATCGGACGCCTCGAGCACACCCCCGCCGATGGCGCCTCGTACGGCGCCAATAGGTGCCACCAGACTGCCGGGGGCGTGAAGCCGGGGCGACGTCAGGGTCGCGTCGTCCGCTCTGGGGCAAGCGTGGCAGAACGGCAGTCATGCATGCCGCGCTGGTTCGCGCTCACTTGATCGAGGCTTACGTCAGCTTCTGGGGCATCCCTGCCGTGACCTTGGCTGTGCCGGTTGCCGATAGGTCCGAGATGGCATAGGCGATCGCTATTCCGGAAGGGGTAACTGCCCAGAGGTCTGGTACGCCGTCGCCGTCGAAGTCGGCCGCTTCCAGCGTCGAGAGCGGCTGGCCCTTGTTCCAGTCCGAGGAGAGCTCGTACTGCGTGTAAGCGACGCTGCCGGTGCCGTTACCGTTGTCGGTGAACGTCACGCCGGTCCACAGGTACAAGGCGCCGGTGCTCTCGTTCCAGAGGAACATGCCGATGCCGCCGGAGTAGCTGAGCGTGACGAGTGTCCGCAAAGGATTCGCTGCCATCCTGACCTGCTCGCCTCGATATGGCGCTCCGCGTTCAGGACCGCTCTGTCAGCCGGGCCTCGGGCAGTATTGGTTCGAACAGCTCGACCAGGTTGCCGGAGGGGTCTTGGACCAGGATCTGCCGACCGCCGACGCCGTTAACAATCTCGTTGCGAAATGGCACGCCCTGCGCGCGCAAGGCACCTACGGCGGCATCGAGATCGCCCACCTCAAGCGAGAAACGATTCCACCCTCCAGGCTCAGGAACGGCTCCGTCGGGCATTGCCTGCCCGCCCCCCGGCCCACCGCCGGCTGCGCTAAGCACCAGCCGCAGATCGCCGAGCGACATCATGGCGAAGGCAGGAGCCGGATGCATCACCTCAGTGAAGCCGAGATGATCGCGATAGAAGGCGATCGCAGCGTCGACGTCATGCACTATGTACCGGATGCTGACACTTGCCATCTGGGCTCCTATGTGACGCTGCGCTTGTCACCCACCTTGCCACCCAATCTCTGTCCGGGCCGCGCTGGCTCGGCTATCAAGGCGCATCGCGTTGGAAATTAGCTGTCCACGGGGGGGTGTCCGGAAATTTGTGTAAGTGCCACGGCGTGACCTCCACGGCTTAAGGCCGTGGTCTGGAGAAGATCACGCATGGCAACGAAGGAGATTGCGGCAGCGGAGGCTGGCGAGCCGGAGACAACTGTGCCTGGCGGCGACGCGGGCATGGCGGCGCTGGCGGAGAGCCTGGTCGCAGCTGCCCGGACGCAAGGGGTTCAGCTGACCGGGCCTGGCGGGCTGCTGACGGGCCTGACCCGGCAGGTGCTGGAGACGGCGCTGCAGGTGGAGATGGGCGAGCACCTGGGGTATGAGCGTGGTGACCGGGCCGGGCACGGCAGCGGCAACTCGCGGAACGGGTCGACGGGCAAGACGGTGCGTACCGATGTCGGCGACGTCCGGATCGAGGTGCCGCGGGACCGTGCGGGGACCTTCGCCCCGGCGGTGATCCCGAAGCACTCGCGGCGGCTGGCCGGGTTCGACGCTGCCGTGCTGTCGCTGTATGCCAAGGGCATGAGCACCGGCGACATCACCGCGCACCTGGCCGATACCTACGGCACCCAGGTGTCTCGCGAGCTGGTGTCCAAGGTGACCGACGCGGTCGTGGCCGAGATGGCGGACTGGCAGTCCCGTCCGCTCGACGCGGTTTACCCGGTGGTGCTGATCGACGCGATCGTGATCAAGATCCGCGAAGGTCAGGTCGCGAACCGGCCGGTCTATGTGGCGATGGGCATCAGCGTCGATGGCTACCGCGACGTGCTGGGCATCTGGGCCGGGCCGCCGGGCGGCGAAGGCGCCAAGCAGTGGATGAACATGCTCACCGACCTGCGCAACCGCGGCGTCGCCGACGTGTGCATCGTGTGCTGCGACGGGCTCAAGGGCCTGCCCGACGCCATCACCGCGACCTGGCCTCTGGCCGTGGTTCAGACCTCATCAGTCGACACTGGTGGGTGGCGGGATGGTCCCGCCGGTCACCGCGCCGCCGGGGGAGGACCTATGCAGACGCGTGCCTTCGAGGCCCACATGCAGACCTGTCCCTCCCGGCGGAGGCGGGCCGCGTAGTGGCCAGCGGGAGTAGCGCTTCGAGCGCCGTGATGAGTTTCCAGCCCGGCCGGCCGTCCGGTGACGCGTCCGGAAAGGACATCGGCAGTGCTGGATTCACCAAGGGTCGGGTCGACAGCAGCTGAAGGCGTATTCGTCGGGATCGACTGGGGTAACTCTCACCATCAGCTCTGCATACTCGACAGCGAAGGTCAGCTGGTGGAGCAGGGCCGCGTCACCCACGACGTGGCCGGGATAAACGAGCTGCAGAGCCGGCTGCGCCAGCGTGCCCCGGTCGCCGGCGTCGCGATTGAACGCTCGGAGGGGCTGTTAGTCGAGTCGCTCCAGGCCCAGGGACACCGGCTGTTCTGCGTTTCGCCGAAGCTGTCGGCCCGGGCCCGCGAGCGTTACCGGCTCGCGCCGGGCAAGTCTGATGCCTTCGACGCGTTCGTGCTGGCGGACTCGCTGCGACATGAGCACCGGCACTGGCGTTCGCTGGCAGTGCCGTCGCCGTTGCTGGCCGAACTGCGCGCGCTTACCCGTGACCGGGAGCGACTGGTCTGGAATCAGCGCGACACCGAGAACCAGCTGCGCGCGATCGTGCAGGTCTATCACCCGGGCGTGCTGCACTTGTTTTCCAGCCTCGATCGTGACATCGCGCTGGCGTTCCTGCGCGACTACCCGACGCCGGCGCACGCCGCCCGGATCGGGCCAGCGAGGATGGCGGCGTTCTGCGCCCGCCACGGCTACTCCGGCCGCACCAAGCCGGAGCTGCTGGTCGACCGGCTGCGGGCCAACCTGCTGTCCGCAGCTCACGGCACCACTGACGGCAAGGCGTTCAGCGCGATGCTGTTCGTCGACCAGCTCGAGCTGCTCAACAACCAGGTCCGAGAGATCACCAGACGGATCCGAGAACGGCTCGCCGAGCATCCTGACGCGGCGATCTTCCTCAGCTTCCCCGGAATGGGCGAGATCACCGCCGCGACCATGCTCGCCGAGATGGGCGAGGACCGCGCCCGCTTCCCGACCGCCGGCGTGCTGCTCGCCGAGACCGGGACCGCGCCGGTGACCCGGTCCTCCGGGCGCAGCCGCACCGTCCGGTTCCGTTACGCCGCGAACAAGCGCATGCGCCACGCCGTCGACTGGTGGGCATTCGTTGCCGTCCGCGAGAACGACTGGGCGCACGACGCCTACCAGCAAGCTCGCGCTAGAGGCCAGCAGCACAACCGCGCGCTGCGCGGCGTCGGCGCCCGCTGGACACGCATCCTGTGGCGCTGCTGGAGCGACCACACGACCTACGACCCGTCACTGCACCTGAAGAGCCAGCACTCCACCGGGATAGCCACCTAACCCGAGCAGGGGCTGCCGCTCGCGAGCCCATCAGGGCCGCGAGCCCGATCGCCATGCCCGCGAACGCCCGCCTTCCGATGCGTTGTTGATCGCAAGGTTGACAGCGGGAGTCTGTGTCGTCCACCTGGTGCGCAACAGCCTGCGGTACTCCTCCAAGGCGGACTGGGGGAAGATCACCGGCGGGCTGAAGGGCATCTACACCGCGCCGACCGTCGCCGCCGCCGAGGACCGGTTCGCCGAGTTCGCCGGGCGGTGGCGGGAACGGTACCCGGCCATGATCAGCATGTGGGAGCGAACCTGGCCGGAGTTCATCCCGTTCCTGTCCTTCCCCGCCGAGATCCGCAAGCTGATCTACACCACCAACGGCATCGAGTCGCTCAACTCCCGGTTCCGGCGGGCCACCACCCGCCGCGGGCACTTCCCCAATGAGCAGGCCGCGATGAAAGTCCTCTACCTGACGGTGCAGGAACGACGGCCGAATCGGTCCAACCCGACCGGCCAGATCAACGGCTGGAAGGCCATACTCAACACACTGGCAATGACCTACGGCGACCGCCTAGGTCTCAGTTAGCCGAGGCGCTTACACAAAGATCCTGACAGCCCCGTCCACGGAAATCGGTAGTGGCCGTCGTGGCCGGGGAATGAGGCTGGCGGCGATCTCGGCGCGCTTGGCGATCTCAGCGTGCCGATGCCCGAACAGCTGGACGCCAAGCGGCCGCCCGGCGTGCTGGTTGGGTTTTGTTATTCCGGCGGCAGCGAGCGCAGGCCCGCGGGAGTGGCCTGGCTGGCCATGCGGTCTCGGACTGCGCGGCGGGCCCGCTGCAGGTAGGCGGGATCGTGGTAGAGGTGGTAGTACCAGTTCGCGGACAGGAGAGCGGCCTCGAGTTCGAAGGCGAGCTGCTGCGGGTCGGTGCTGGCGTTCAGTTCTCCTGCCACCTGGGCGCTGACGGCAGTGCGCTCGATGGTGTCCATCCACTGGGCCTGGCATTCGGCGATGCGGTCTCGCACCGGGCCCGGTGCCTTGGCGTCGAATTCGGCCATCGCCGAGGCGAAGAAGCATCCGCCGGGGAACACGCCGCGCTCAATGTAGGACAGGAACGACTCGCACAGCGCGTGTAGCCGGCGTAGGCCTGTGCCTGCAGCCAGTCCCGGCTGGATGACTTCCCGCACGTAACGCTGGCGGGCTTCTTCGATGGTGGCGAGCTGGAGGTCCTGCTTGGACCCGAAGTGGGCGAACAGGCCGCTTTTGCTCATCGACAGCTCGCTGGCGAGCCGGCCGATGCTCAGCCCGTCGAGCCCGTCGACAGTGGCGAGGTCGGCGGCTGCCGCGAGGATCGCCTGCCTCGTCCTCGCCCCGTGGCTCGTCTTCGCCGGGTGGCTCGTGTTTGCCGGCATGCCCCTATCGTAGCACGAACGATCGTGCTACTTTCAAGTCGTCGGCACCTGGCCGGCTCTGGAGGAAGGGGCACGGCTATGCCGTTCGTCAACGTGAAGGTCATCGAGGGAGTCTTCTCCGCTGACCAGAAGCAGGACATGGTGCGCCGGCTGACCGACGCCATGGTCGAGATCGAGGGCGAGAACATGCGGCCGGTCACCTGGGTCGTCGTCGAGGAAGTCAAGAGCGGCGACTGGGGCATCGCCGGCAACCCGCTGACCACCGCGGACGTGAAGGCCCTCGCCGCCGGCGTGCCTGTCGGCTAGCCATCACCGGATCCACCGCGCCTGACCATGTATGACGCGATCGTGGTCGGCGCCCGCTGCGCCGGCGCGCCGCTGGCCATGCTGCTGGCGCGCGCCGGGCATAAGGTCGCACTGGCCGACCGGGCGTCGTTCCCCAGCGACACCATGTCCACGCATTTCTTGTGGCAGCGCGGCGCGGCCCGGCTGAACGCCTGGAGGCTCCTCGGGCCGCTGCAGGCACGCGGCTGCGCGCCGATCCGCCAGATCACCTTCGACACTGGGCCGGTGCAGCTCACCGGCATCGGCTCGGCCGTCGGCGGTGTCGCGGAAACGTACTGCCCGCGGCGGACCGTACTGGACGCACTGCTCGTAGAGGCCGCCGCGCAGGCCGGCGCCGAACTGATCGACGGCTTCGTGGTCTCTGACCTGCTGTGGTCCGATGGCAGGGCAGCGGGCGTGCGCGGCCACGCCGCACGGTCGCCGGCGGAGTCGTCACTGCAGGCCGCAATGGTTGTGGGCGCGGACGGCCTGCACTCGACCGTCGCGCGGAAGGCCGGCGCCCGGGCCTACCGCAGCCATCCGCCGCTCACCGCGGCCTACTACTCCTACTGGAGCGGCATCAGCCATCTGGGCGCGTCCTTCCACGCCCGGCCCGGCCGGCTGATCCTGACCTGGCCCACCAACGACGACCTGACGTGTATCTACGTCGCCTGGCCCCATCAGGAGTTCCGCCAGGTGCGCACGGACGTCGAAGGCAGCTTCCACGCGGCGCTGAAGCTCGTTCCCGGATTGCTTGAGGCCGTCGAGTCCGGACGCCGGGAACAGCGCTTCACCGGCACCGGCGACCTGCCCAACTTGTACCGGCAATCAGCAGGACCGGGATGGGCGCTCGCCGGCGACGCCGGGCACCACAAAGACCCATGCAGCGGCATGGGCATGTCCGACGCCTTCCTCGCCGCCGACCTGCTGGCCGGCGCCATCCACGACGGGCTCACCGGGCGCCAGCCCATGGACGCCGCGCTGGCCCGCTACCAGACCGAACGCGACCAGCTCACCGCCAACGGATTCGAACTCACCCTGGCCACCGCCAGGCTCGCGGCGCTCCCGGCCCGGCACCAGGCCCTCTATCAGGTGGCAGCAGAACAACCCGACCTGGCCAGCCGCATCTTCGGCGTCCTCGGCGGATCCATCCCGATGGCAGACGTCTACTCCGCTACGCAAATCCGGGCGGCACTAACGCAACGCCGAACGCCAGGCTCGTCCACGTGACACCGGCGATCCGCGATGGGCTCCCGGAGAACCTCATCGCTGTTCAGAATCCTCACGCCGTCGTGATGGCCGGTTAAGTGAACACAGCAAGCGGCCCATCCCGCCAGCACGCGCCGCGCGTCCTCAGAAGATAAAGGGGATCAGCATTTTCGTGGACTGCTGGTACTCCGGATAGGCACTGGGGAAGAGCCTGGTCATATTGCCCTCCTCCACGAAGGCGCTGTAGATGAAGTACCCGCCGATCAGTGCCACGGCGAGCAGCCACCAGACGCTGACAGCGATCGCCGAGCCGATCATCGCCAGCAGGATGCCGGTGTAAATCGGGTGCCGGATCGTCCGGTACGGGCCGGATGTGACCAGCTCGGGGTCTTCCTTTGTGGACGTCGGCATTCCCCAGTTCCGGCCGAGATAGATCCGTGCCCAGACGGCGACTCCCAGGCCGAGGACCCAGATAGCGAGGCCGACGCCCCACAGGACCGGGTCCTTGACGTATCCGACGCCATGCCCCTTCAGCACCCGCAGCCGGACCAGGAGCACGACGAGCAGGATGAGCACCACCCGGACGCCCGCGAAGCGCGCCCAGTTGCCCCGTCCCCGCTGTCCCCGCTTGGCCCCGGTGGATGCGGCGAACCAGCCCAGCCAGAAGATGACCCAGCCCACGCTGATGACGATGTCAACGACTCGCATTGCAGTACCCCTCCGTGTCCGGATCGCCGGCGGCGCGCACGTACTGCCGCTCACCGTCATTGCCGTCCCGGCGAGCTGCCCCGCGTGTCATGCGGCGCCGGCCCGGTGGCGCAGCGGGATCGCGAGGTCGCTGCCGCCCGCGCTTGCTGTCGTCGGTCACTGGCGCGGTGGTAGTCAGTAGGGTAACGCGCAGGCCCAGGTCACTGGGTTGCCGCTGATACTCGGCCGTCCCCGTTCGTCGTACAGGCGCAATGCCTTGGGCGACAGAGGGGAAAGCCTGGCGAACTCACCGGTGCTCATCAGGTCCACGCACGACTCCCTCGTGGCGGGCCGACGCCCGGCTCCCCAGGCTATGAGGCTTCACCCAGGGTCACGGTCAAATTAGCGCTCTGCTGCCCTGCCGGTCAGCCATGCCGAGCTGCGGCACCGGCTGCGCTGGACCGCGGGCAGCGCGCGGCCACGGCCTGGACCAGCGTGCGTCGCGGCCGGGGCGAGCCAGCAGCGGATGTGGGCCGGAGCACCCCGGACCGAGGCACACTGCGGACAGATCCGCGCCAGCGAGCGGCTAGACACTCCGCTCCGTGGCCCCGATTCCCGTCCGCTAATGGCACGGTGACCTTCTGTTCTCAGGAAGGCAGACACCAGATCGGCTCCTGCTCGCGCGAGCGTCGCGCGGGATCTGCATCGGATGGGAGACGAGTCAGTGGCGCGGGTTGAATGCCGTGCTGCAGTTGGAGCCAAGAACATCTTGACCGCTCGCGGAGCAAGCAGTGGAGGGCCTCGACCCAGAAAGTGTGTCTATGACCGGGCCATCCGGGGGCTCCGGTTCGGCACTAGACTGTGTCAGTTTAGCTTGACACGGTCGTCAGTTTAGATTGACACATCGAGGATGTCAGTCCAAACTGACAGACGTGGACATCGAAGAACTTAGCCTGAATCTCTCGTCGGATGACCCGGCAATCGGGCTTCGCGCCTCGCTGGCGCTCCATCGCCTGGCTGAGCGGGTCGAAGCGCACCAGGTCGCGGCGGCCCGGGGGAAAGGCTGGTCGTGGCAGCAGATCGGCGACGCCTTGGGCGTCACCCGCCAGTCCGTGCACACCAAATACAGCAAGGAGTCATCATGACCACCGCGTCCGCTGTGCCAGAGGTGGTTCACCCCTGGGCCATCTATTTGCAGGCCAGTGAGGAGGCCCGGCGCCGGGGTGATCGCCGAACCGGCACCGATCACCTCGTGCTCGCGTTGCTGGCGGATCCCTCGATCGAAGTCGTGCTGGGCGTGACCCTGCAGCAAGCCCGCCGGGCCCAGGAGTCGCTCGATCACGAGGCCCTGGGTGCCCTGGGCATGGTCTTCGGCGCCGACCCTCCCGCACTGCCGATGCGCGCCGTGCCGAAGAAGCCGAGGCTCAGAGACGTCGCGAAAAAGGATCGCTTCCGCATGACGCCCGCGGCAAAGAAAGTGCTTGAGGAAGCGGCCAGGCCCAATCGCCGGGGGCTCCAGATCACGGCCCAGCAGGTGCTCGCCCAGATCCTCACTCTCCAGCCACCAGATCCTGCGGCAGTGCTGCTGGGCGCTCTCGGCGTGAACACCCCCGAGGTCCGGCGCCGATTGGATGCAGTCACCCCGTTGAACGGTCAGTCACACGGATGACGGTCGTCGTCGAAGCCGAGTCGCTGACCAAGCGCTTTGGTGGGGTCTCTGCGGTCACGGACCTGTCATTTGCGTTGGAGGCTGGGACGATCACGGGCTTTCTCGGCCCGAACGGCGCTGGCAAGACGACGACGCTACGGATGATCCTGGGTCTGGCGGCGCCGACGAGCGGACGAGCGCTGGTGTTCGATCATCCTTACGCGGAGTTGCCGCGGGCGGCACTGCGGATCGGTGCCGTGCTCGAGGCGACCGATTTCCATCCCGGCCGTTCGGGCCGCGATCACCTGCGGATGCTCGGTCAGGCCGTCGATGTTCCTGACTCACGTGCGGACGAGGTGCTGCGCCTGGTGGAGCTGGGTGAGGCTGCCCGGCGGCGGGTGAAGGGATACTCGCTGGGGATGCGTCAGCGGCTCGGGCTCGCGGTGGCGCTGCTTGGCGACCCGGAGCTGCTGATCCTCGACGAGCCGGCCAACGGGCTTGACCCGGAGGGAGTTCGCTGGCTGCGGGACTTCCTGCGCAGGCTGGCCTCAGAGGGCCGCACGGTGCTCATCTCCAGTCATGTGCTCGCCGAGGTCGCACAGACGGCCGACCGGGTGCTCATCATCAGTGACGGGCGGCTCGTGCTCTCGTCCCCGCTGGCAGAGCTGACCGCCCGGGCCGGCGGCGCGGTCCGCGTCCGCAGCGGCGATCCGCAGCAGCTCACCAAGGCGCTGCGTGATCAGGCGCTGCAGGTGACGAGGGGTACCGACCACGCCCTGCTCGTCCAGGGAGCATCGAGCGAGCGGATCGGCGAGATCGCCTTCGCCGCCGGCGTCCCGGTGCACGAGCTGGTCAACGATGCAGGCTTGCTGGAGGACGTCTTTCTCGAATTGACCTCGGAGACATCGGCATGATCGCGCAGATCAGGGCAGAGCTGCTGAAGATTCGCTCGACCCGGACCACGATCGCACTGATCCTCGGGATGGCCGCGCTGATCCTGCTCTTCACGCTGCTGACCGGGCTGCTCACCCACCCAGGCGGGCTTGCCAGCAAAGAGGACCAGCGTCAGCTGCTGAGTGTGAGCAGTCTCGCTGGGGTCTTCTCCGCACTTGCCGGGGTGTTGGTGGTGACCAGCGAGTACCGCTTCGGCACGATCCGTCCGACGATCCTGTTCAACCCGGCGCGCTCACACGTCCTGGCCGCCAAGGTCGTCGCCGGCGCACTAGCCGGGATCGCATTCGGGGTCCTCGGCGAGGCAGTCGGCTGGGCGATCGGGTGCGCGATTCTCGACGGGCGTGGCATTGCCGTCGTGCTCGGCAGCGGCGACATTCTGCTTCTCACGCTCGGCGGGCTCGCCGGCGCGACCCTATGGGGCGCGATCGGCGCCGGCCTCGGCGCGATCATTCACAACCAAGTCGGCGGCGTCATCGCGCTGCTCGCCTGGGGGCTCATCGTCGACAACCTCCTGTTCGGCCTCGCCCCCTCGGTAGGACGGTTCATGCCAACCCGCGCCTCCGACGCACTCATGGGCCTGCGAGTCGATCACCTAGTCTCGCCCGGCGCCGGCGCGATCACCTTGATCGCCTGGGCCGCCGCACTGGGGGCTCTCGGCATCGCCCGGACCGTTCGGCAGGACCTCAACTGACTCCCTGGATGACAGGCATGGGTCAGGGCTACGCCGTACCAGTGACCAGAGGGCCCTGGCAACTTCGCATCCGGCTAACGGCCTTACCGCAGAGTTGCTGGCACCCGCTTCCTTACGGCAACCGCTTCGTCCCTATCGTCACCGCCGCGCTTCTGGGACGCGAAGCAGCAGGCCGCGTCCGCATCACCTTTGCCGGGTCTCAGCCCGCCGACCAGCGGTCGACAGGCAGGTATTCCGGGATTCGATCGGAGAGGCAGAACACATGGCCTGACCGCTGTTGACATTTGTCATCCCGGGCCGCTGACCCATGGCACTACCCCGCCTGGGGCTGGGCGCGAGAACCTCCTGTCATGACTGCTGCAGACGCTTCCGCCGACGGGCTTCTCGCAAGATCCCAAGGACGGCAGGCTGGCGCAGGGACCACCGAGATCCTCTCCGGTACGGGCGCGAGCGCTGCTGTGCCGCTGCCGGACGCAGGCCCGTTCGACCGGCGCGTGATCTGGGTTGGCGGAGTCGTCTTCGCCGTGCTGATGGCGTTGTCGGCGCGGTATGGCTTTGACCGCGACGAGCTGTACTTCCTGGACGGCGCCCGGCATTTGCAGGCCAGCTACGTTGACCAGCCGGTGTTCGGGCCGCTGTTAGCGTGGGTGTCGGTCAAGCTGTTTGGCGTGTCGCTGCCCGGACTGCGGGTGTGGCCCGCGCTCGCTGCCTGGGCGACGGTGGTGGTCGGCGCGCTGACCGCCCGCGAGTTCGGCGGCGGCAAGCGCGCCCAGTTGCTGGCTGCGATCGGCACCGCGACGATGCCGGTGCTGCTGGGCGCCGCTCATTTCGCCAACACGACTGCCTACGAATTGCTGGCGTGGGCGGCCTGGCGCTGGTGGTGGCCAGGATCGGTCGGACCGGCGACTGCCGCTGGTGGCTGGCCGGGGGCCTCATCGCCGGCCTTGGCGTTGCTGACGACCACAGCATGAGCTTCTTCGCCGTCGCGCTCGTCATCGGCGCGCTGCTCAGCGGCGGCCGCCGGATGATCGGGAATCGCTGGTTCGTGGCCGGTGCCCTAATCGCGGTGGCTTTCGAGGTACCCGACTTGTGGTGGCAGGCACAGCATGGGTGGGCGACGATCGCTATGACCCGAGCGCTGCACAGGGAAAACGGCGGCCTGGCCAATATCGGCACCTGGGTCGCCGGCCAGCTCGCCCTGGTGACCCTGGCGCTGGCCCGGGTCTGGGTAGCCGGGCTGCGGTTCCTCTGGCGGTCCGGCCGGCCGCTATGGCGGGCGATGGCCTGGGCATACGGGCTGCTGTTCGTGCTCTTCGCGGTCACCACCGGCGCGAAGACTTACTACCTGGGCGCCACGTACGTGTACCTGATTGCCGCCGGCGCCGTGGCTATCGACGCATGGCTACAGGCCCGGCCCGGCCGACTGCGTAATTTGCTGCTGGCCAGCGCGCTCACCACCGCGGTGGCGGTCCCGCTCGTCTTGCCTGTGCTCCCGGTGGATGACATCGGCTGGACCTACAAGATCAACAAAAACCCGGGCGAGACCGTCGGCTGGCCGCAGGTAGTGCGCACCGTTGACGGGGTGTGGAAGTCGCTGCCGGCGCGGCAGCGGGCCAGCGCGGTGATCTTCGCTGGCGACTACGGCGAAGCCGGTGCCATCAATGAGCTCGGCCGGCGAACCGGGCTGCCGACTGCCGTGAGCGGGGACAACAGCGAGTGGTGGTGGGGGCCAGGAAACAGCCGCGCCACCACTGTGGTTGCCGTCTTGCCCGGACCCGTCGATATCACCAGCTCCGCCGCGACCGCCTATCTCAGGCAGTTCTTCACCCGCGTGCGAGTCGCGGCCACGCTGTCGAATCCGTACGACATCCACAACCAGGAATGGGATGGCCACGTCTACGTTTGCACCGGTCTCCGCCACCCGTGGGCCCAGCTATGGCCACGGCTGCGCCTCTACGCCTGACGCGGTGTCAGAGTCAAGCGCGGGGCAGGTAGCGCGTGGCCGGTATGCCGCTGACCTGGGGTTTTGGCTGGAGCCGCCTATCGGAATCGAACCGATGACCTATTCATTACGAGACTTCCGCCACCGCGTATCGGCCGGTACCCGGTGATGCCTTCTTCCAGCTAGCCGTCGGCCGCGGCCCGCCTGGAACGAGGGTGCTCGCATGAGTACTGCTACCAAAACTGCTACCAAGCACGCCGCAGGTTGAGGGCTGCGCGGCGTCCCCCGAGGCAGGCTCCCTTGCCTGCCGGTCCTATCTGCCGATGCCGTGCCGGAGGCTCGCGGTCAAGGACGCCGTAGGCGCCGCGCAGCGGGCGAAGCTCCTTGACGGCGAGGGGCACGGCCATACCCTCAGCCGCGCAGCCTGGCCCCATCGCCAGCCATCGGCTTTAACGCCAGCAGGCCAGACCAGCCTGCCCTCATTCGGATTCTTCAGCCAGCCATAGCTGACGCATCGCGCGGCTTGCGCGCTGCCGGTTGCCATCCCGGCCAGACAGCATCGCCCGGTCCGCCCTCGCGCGGGCTCGGGTGTCCAGCTCGTCTCCGGGAGTCACGCATGGCAACCACGACACGACCCACCACCGGAACCCGCACGCCCCGGGCGCGCGGTCTTGGCGCGCCCCGAGGCGGCCGGGCGCGAAGCGCAGTAGGCCGCCGATCATCTCCCGCTCCGTCAGCTCCACCCACCCGCGCTCCCGCCGACGCTCTATCTCGGTATAGACGCAAAGTTTCGAACCACCCCCTGGTGACCTGCGACGATCCCGCCGGATGGAGACGCGGCGCACGGATGAACCTGCGCGCATTCGCGGCAGCCGACCCGGACACACCCGAACGCCAGCGCAGATGCGGAGTCGTCCCGGTAGGTGATCGGGTGGAGATCCGGACGAAGGACGGTTCCGCGTATTACAGCGGCCTGGAGACCTGCGGCAACGTGTGGCTGTGCCCGGTCTGCTCGGCGAAGATCCACTACCGCCGGGGCGTCGAACTTCGCGAGGCACTCGACGCGTGGGCCGAGAACGGGCACTCGGCCAGTCTGATTACCATCACCGTCCCGCATGACCTGCACGACCGGCTCTCCAGGCTGGTTAACGCGGAGCGTGCCGCGTGGAAGCACGTCACGCAGGGTGCGGCCTGGCAGCGGCTCAAGAGCCATCTCGGTATCGCCGGGCACATCATTGCCCTGGAGTTCACCTGGGGCGACGAGAACGGCTGGCACCCGCACTACCACGTCCTGTTGGTCCACGACCAAGATCTGGACGCCGCCGCCATCGCGCAGCTGCACGCACACATCCATTCGCGGCTGGCAGTCGCCTGCCGCGATCACGGCCTGCGGCAGCCCGACCAACTGCACGCCGTCCGCATCGACCCCAACGTTTCCGCCACCGCTGCGGGTGCCTACGTCGCCAAGGGCGGCGACTGGACACCCGCCGAGGAAATCACCCGCGGCGACCTGAAGACCAGTCGCACCGGCAGCCGCACGCCGTTCCAGATCCTCGCCGACTACTACCAGACCGGCGACTCTCAGGACCGCGACCTCTGGCACGAATACGCCCGCGCCGTTCGCGGTCTCGCGGCCGTCCGCTGGGCACGTTGCCTTCGCGCCGCGATGCTCGGCCCGTCGGCAGTTCCGGACCGAAGCGACCTGGAACTGGCCGTAGACGACACTAACGGCGAGCTAGTAACCGCCTTCCCTGCCGCCGCTTGGTCGGCCATCCGCCTCGCAGGACTTGACCTCGCCTTACTGGCTGCAGCCGAGAACGGCGGCGCCACAGCGGTTCACTCGGTAGTGGCAGCCTTCAGCTCGTCGTAGGCGCCTGGAAATGGACCAGGACCAAGCCGGTCTGACCGACGGTCGCTTGCTTCCAGCTCGACCTTGAGCAGGATGTCGTGCTCTGGAACTTGACCGTGTTTGCGCACCATCTGCGAGTCAGCCTTCCACCGCACTGTTGCCACGCGGATGCGAGCCTGCAGGCCAGTCACGTATCGCGTGTGGTCGCCCTCTCTCGTCCAGGTCGTTTCTCGGCCATCGTCACTGACGAAGATCCACTCGGGCCAATCGCCCATGCTTCCCCACCGCACGTCGGCGACGACACCTTCCTCGACCTTGCTTGGGATGCGTCCGTCGGCCACCGACTGCCACCACTCGTCAGTACCGAACAGGGCAGGATCGGGGTCAAGCCCGTAGCCCGGCCTGTTGAGGGTCGCGTGCTGCACTGATTTGATGTGCCGCTCGTTCTCGTGCAAGTCGTATATCGTCACCCAGTCCACAAAGAGAGCCTAGTCGGAACCGACAGGCTTTCTGACCTGCTTGTGAGCACGTGTCGTCGCCCGAAGTTCGGAGTATGAGGCGTTGAACGCTGCCCACCATTGCGGGCTGGACGAGGTAACCGCGCGGGCCAGTTCGGCTCCTGCGTCGGTGCGCAGGGCGGCTAGGGCGTTCTGCTGCCATTGCCTGGTGTCGGCACCGAGAGCCTCGTACTCGATCGCCTGGATCAGCATCTCGATCTTGTCGGCGTCGTGGGCAAGGTGCGCTTCGGGCGTCTGGTTGTCCTCATACTCCGCGACCAGTTCCTGGATGGCCTTGCTTGCATCGGTCGGCATACCCGCCGTCTGATGCGCCGTGACAGCCTCAGGGGAGGCCGTGGTGACGTAGGCCCGTCCGACAGCGGGCACGTCTCCGATACGGGTCTCATGCGCGTCATGCAAGACAGACAGGGCGGCGGTGCGGCCGATGTCGGCACCAGCGATCGCGGCCAGCGTGATCCCGACAGTCGCCGTCCTGAACGAGTGCTCAGCGACGCTCTCGGGTCTCTGGATGCCGAGCAGCTGCCATCCGGTGCGCGGCTGGTTCTTGAGCTGGCCCATCTCGAACAGGAACGCGGCAGTCCCGGCGAGGGGATGCTCGGCATCTTCGGGACCTGGCAGGCTGGCCTGCTCGCGGACGTAGACGCCGCTCCCGACGAGGCTGCGCACAAATCCTTCATCCCGCAGGGTCCGGATCGCGGTCTGGATCGTCATGCGACTAACCCCGAAGAAGCTGGCCAGCTCGTGACCCGCGGGCAGCTGCTCGCCGGGCTCCAGCTCCCCGGTGAGGATGGCCGCCCTGATGCTGGCAGCGATCTGGACGTTGGGCTGCCGCTTGTCTGCGGGGTCGATGGGCTGCATGACGACCAGATTATCTGGCTAGCCAGGTATGCGCATGATTGACGAACCTAGCCAGGCAGATCTACATTCAGCCTAGGTCATAGTTCTATCTGGCCAGTCAGGTCGATCAAGGAAGCCCGCCCTGTTGGGCCATTCAGAGGAGCAGCACATGCCCGGAACACTCACCATCGACACGAACGCTACCTTCCAGGCCGTCTTACTGATGGCCAGCGGCCCGAAGCTCAAGTTCGGTAGCACTGAGCAGGACATCAGCGCACGGGGCGAGCGCAAGTGGGACGTGCAGGCCGCGGTCACTTACCACGCCGAGCCCGGCATGAAGGCAGTGAGCGAGGTCATCGCCGTCACCGTGACCGGCCCAGGCTCTGATCCTTGTGCCTCCATCCCGCCCGGCACGCCGATCACCTTCGACAGGATGCGCGTCGGCTTCTCCGTCCCCGAGGCCCGAGAGAACGGCCGCGGGATTCGCGGCGGCCGCCCCTGGTACCAGGCCGCCGACGTCCGGCCCGCCCAGCAGCAGCGCCCGGCCAAGACCGACGCCGCATAACCCGTCCACCCGGCCAGGCCAAGCGAACACCACCGGCCTGGCCGGGCATCCCGCACCCGGAGGTACCCGTGCCCTTCCTCGTCCTGCCCGCCGCGTTATGGCTCGCTGACCCCTGGCACGACGCGCTCGCAGTCGTCCTGGTCCTCATCGTCGTCCGCCCCGCGATTGACATGATCCGATTTGCGGCCGCAGCTCCGGCCGCCCGACGCCACTACCCCGGCATGGTCCGCGCCCGGCACCGCTGGCGCTGGCTCTGTCGCTGTACCGGCCTGGCACTGCCCGAGTTGGCCGCCAAGAACCGGCCCGACGCCGAGTCCAGCGTCCTGGGCATGGTCCTGCTCTCCACCGTCTCCCGGCTCCTGGCCGTCGTGTGCGGGATCGAGGCGGCCGAGCGGGCCGGGCACATCCACTACCCGCATGCGAAGCGCTGGCGCCTGACTGACTACGGCTGGCAGTGCGACGTGAAGACGGCGCCTCGTACCGGACGCAAAGAGGTCGAGAAGCAAGCCGCTCACATCGCTGACTACTGGCGGTCGGTCCGAGTCGGCGTCACCCAGGCCGCGCCTGGCCGGCTCATCGTCCGCGCCCTCCGCGAGGATCCGCTCGCCGTTCCGTTCGGCCCCGATCAGTGCCCGCCCGGCACCTTCGAACCACACCAGCCAACCGTGCTCTACGTCGGCCGGGACGACTTCGGCACCGACCGTTACCTTCCGTTGCGCGGGCTTACCGGCATCTGCGTCTCCGGCCTGCCCGGCTACGGCAAGACCAGCCTGATCAACTCCTGGCTGTGCCAGCTCGCGCCGACCCCGGCCGTGCAGTTCGCGCTGCTGGACGGCAAGGACGGCGGCGACCAGGAACCCTGGCATGAACGTGCGTGGCGGCACGCGGGCGACCAGCTCGCGGACGCTCTGGACATCCTGGAGGATCAGCACGCCGAGATGCGCCGCCGCCTGCGCACCATCGTCAGACGATGCGGGCAGACCAACGCCTGGAACGCGGGCGGTCCTACCGAGGACCTGCCGCTGCTCCTGACCGTGGTCGACGAGTGCCAGACCTACCTAGACATCGCCCAGCACAAAGGCGACCGGGCAATGGAGAGCCTTGCCCGCCGCTGCATCGCGCTCATCGGGGAGCTGATCCGCAAAGGCCGCTCCGTACTGTGCCTGACGATTCTGGCCACGCAGAAGACCACCGGCGACTCGATTCCGACCAGCTTGCGCGACAACTCCGGGCTCGCCGTCGCCTTCGCGCTCAAGACCACCGAGTCCAGTGTCGCCGCCCTCGGTGACGCGATCCGCGAATACCCCGGCTACAGCCCGACCCTGCTCCGCGAGACCCCGAACGGGATCGGCACCGCCGTCGTCACCCTCACCACCGGCACCGACCCCTTCACCCGCCTCCGCGTCCCGCAGATCACCGAACAATGGGCCGCTCCCCGCGCGGCCGCCACGACATGCCACCGCCGCGACCCGTACGAAGCCGAGCCCGTCTCCGTCCCGTCGCAGCTTCCCGTCGTCCCTGCACACTAGGAGTGTCGATCATGGCAACCACACTGCTGCTGACCGTCGAGCAGGCTGCAGCTGAGCTGCATATCGCCCGGCGACGTGTATTCGAGCTGATCAGAAACGGCCAGCTGCCGTCCGTGAAGATCGGCACGAGCCGCCGCATCAGGAGCGCCGACCTGGCTGACTACGTGGCGCGGCTCAGCGACGGCACCCAGCAAATCCCGGCCTAGGCAATGGCATCGTCACCAGGCAAGTCAGGAGGCCGTCGCGCCAACGGCGAGTCGTGGAAGTCGGAAGGACCGAACGCTCAGGGCTACTACGAGGCGTTCGTCTGGATGGGTACCAAGGCTGATGGCACAGCTGATCGCCGACACGTCAAGCGCAGGACCGAGGCCAGCCGAAACAAGGCCGTGCGGGAGCTGGAGCGCAAGCGTGATGCTGGCCAGGTCGGCAAGCCCGGCAAGGTCAAGACAGTCAGGGCCATGCTGGACCGGCACCTGGACGTCGTGCTCCCGCAGCGCGAACGTGCGCCCAAAACGATCATCGGCTATCGCTCGCTGTGCAAGAACCAGATCTACCCGCGCTGGGGCGGCCAGCGGATCGACCGGCTCCTGCCGGAGCAGCTCGAGGACGGCTACGCGGAGATGCGAGCTCGCGGCCTGGCCGCGTCCTCGATCCGCAAGGTTCACGCCATCTTGTCTAGCGCTTACGAGATTGAGGTCCGGCGCGGCAACGTCGCCCGCAATCCCTGCAAGCTCGTAGAGCCACCCCGGCTGGGTCAGCCCAAAAAGGCCGCCCTGACCCAGCAGCAGGCTCGCGCGGTCCTGGATGTCGTCGGCAGCCGCCGCAACGCCGCACGCTGGTCGGTTGGACTCGCCTGCGGCCTGAGGCAAGGAGAAGTGCTCGGGCTGCGCTGGCCCTACGTCAACCTCGACTCCGGCGAGCTGCGCGTGTGGTTCCAGCTGCAGCGCCTGCCCTGGCGGCACGGATGCCCCGACGTAGCCGCCTGCACCGAACACCGGCACCGGCGGCCTTGCCCGCGTCGCTGCCCGAAAGCCCTTCGCAAGTCCGGTCGTCCGCATGTCTGCATCCCGGCTAGCGATCTGCGGATCTGCCCGCCGGGCTGCACCCGGCACGCGGCAACATGCCCCGACCGCCAGGGCGGCGGTCTGGTCTTCCGGGAAATCAAGGAACGGCGCCGCAAGACCGTCGCCCTGCCGCCCGAGCTCGTCGCCGTCCTCAAGGCTCAGCGCGAAGCTCAGGACCTCGAACGCGAGACAGCAGCCAACCTCTGGCACGACCACGGCGTGGTATTCGCCTGCGAGGACGGCCGCCTCATCGATCCTTCAGCCGATCTGCGCGAGTGGTCAGCCATCCTGGCCCAGGCCGGCATCCCGCACGCCGGCACCCACACCATGCGACACTCCGCGGCCACCATCGCCCTGGAGGAGGGCGTTGCACTGGCCGTCGTCCAGGAGATGCTCGGCCACTCCGACATCCGCGTCACCCGCGGCTACTCCCATGTTTCCTCGGTGCTGGCCCAGGACGGGGCGGCCCGCGTCGGGCGGGCTCTCTTCGGGGAAAGTGCTACCAAAACTGCTACCAAGAGCCATGATCCATAAGGCTTAGCGGGGATTCCCGCTGGTCAGGTG
>CAWJMK010000017.1:0-33364 GCA_963843955.1 uncultured Actinomycetota bacterium | reverse complement strand
CAGCCGGCTCAGTCACCGCCGACAACAGCGGCCTCTGCCGCGCGACCTGGCATCGCGCGGCAGGTAAGGGGGCCGTCGTCGGTTGCGGGAAGCGCGAGCCTCTTGACCTTCGGGGCGGGAAGGTGGTTGCTTTACCCACAAGGGTGGGAGGCACCAACGGCACATACCGCGAGGCGCCTATGACCGGGGCCGGGAGCAGCTGGCCGCATGGCCTGCCGGCTCCGCTGACCCGCTTCGTCGGCCGGGAGCGCGAATCGGCGGAGGTCGCGCAGCAGGTGGCGGCGCACCGGCTGGTCACTCTGACGGGCGCGGGCGGGGTGGGCAAGACCCGGCTGGCCATCGAGGTCGCGGCTGGGCTGGCAGCCGACTTCGGCGACGGCGCCGATCTGGTCGACCTGAGCGCCGTGACGGATCCGGCGCTGCTGCCCGTCGTGGCGGCCCGCGCCCTGGGCGTGGAAGATCGGGCCGATACCGGCATTGACGAGCGGCTGGTGCGGGTGCTGCGTAGCCAGCACCGGCTGCTGGTGGTGGACAACTGTGAGCACCTGCGCGGCCACTGCGCCGCCCTGGTTACCGCGGTGCTCGGCTCATGCCCTCAGATCGTGGTGCTGGCGACCAGCCGGGAAAGCCTCGGAGTGCCCGGCGAGGTGACCTGGCGGGTGCCCTCACTGGCCTTCCCCTGGCCTGAGCACCCCCCGGCCGCTGACGAGCTGGAGAGCTTTGAAGCGGTCGCACTATTCCTGGACAGAGCTCGGGCGGCGCGGCCCGGCCTGACAATCGGCCCGGGCGAGGTGGCGGCAGTCACGTCGATCTGCTTTCACCTCGACGGCATTCCGCTCGCCCTCGAACTGGCCGCAGCCCGGGTCGGCGCGCTGAGTCTGAAAGAAATAGCCGAACGGCTGACCGGCAGCCCTGGACTGCTGGCCCGGACCGGAGCTGGCCCGGCCAGGCACCAGACGCTGCGGGCCTCGGTGCTCTGGAGCCACCAGCTCCTGTCCGAGCGGGAAGAGGCACTGTTCCGGCGGCTGGCGGTGTTCACCGGCGGCTGGGGCCTGGAGGCCGCCGAGGCAGTCGGGGCTATGCCTCCCGTCGGCCCCGAGGACGTGGCGGGGCTGCTGGCTGCCCTGGTGGACAAGTCGCTGGTGCAGGCCGAGCAGATGCCATCTGGCAGCCGGTACCGGCTGCTGGAGGTGATCCGCGGGTTCGCCGGCGAGCGGCTGGCACAGGCCGGCGAACTCGGCCAGGTGCAGGCCCGGCATGCGGATTATTACACCGCACTCGCCGGGCGGTCAGGGTCGATGCTGCTCGGGCCCGAGCAGGCACACTGGGCGGCCCGGCTGGACGCGGAGACGCCGAACCTGCGGGCGGCCCGCCGCTGGTGCGAGGAAGACCCATCCCGGTCCGGCATCGGGCTGCGGCTGGCCTCAGCACTGTGGGACTACTGGCACATTCGCGGCTGCCTTATGGAGGCCACGGACTGGCTGGAGAAGGCGCTGGCTCACGACGGCGGGCCGGAGCAGGCCCGGGGCGCGGCCCTGCTCGGCCTCGGCGCGACGGCAGCCTTAGCGGGCGACCACAACCGGTCCCGGGAACTGTTTACCCGCAGCATCGAAGCGTTCCGGGACGCCGGAGATCCCCACGGCGAGGCACGGGCCTGGGCTAATCTCGGCAACGCCCTGGTGCTGAGTCACCCCCCGACCAGTCCGGCGCAGGCCTACGACAGCGCACTGGCGCTGGCGCGACAGCTGGGTGATATCTGGTGCGAGGCGTACGCGCTGTTCTGTCTCGGCTTCATCATGGCTGCCTCGGGCGAAGTCGCGCGGTCTTGGTCGCCTCTGACCACCGCCTGCGACCTGTTCGGCAGGACCGGGGATCGTCGAGGGTACGGCTACGCCAGGCTGGCCGTGGGGCAAGCTTTGGCCTGGGACGGAAAGGGTGCTGAGGCGATAGCAGTGATATCCGAGGCCGTCGGCATCTTCGAGACGCTTCCTGACCGGTGGGGCCTGCTGTGGGGAGCAAGCCTGCTCGCTCCGGCGTGCGCGGCGATGGGTGACTGGCCTCGGGCGGTCGTGCTGCTCGGCGTAGTCGACAGCGTGAGCGAGCGCACCGGCGGCCGGCCGCTCGAAGCCGACCGAGCCAGCCTGGATGAGGTGGAGGGCCGGGCGGTGCAGGAACTCGGCCCGGGATTTGACGCCGCGCGCGAGGCAGGCCGGGCGCTCGGCCGTGGCGATCAGATCACCGCCGTGCTCTGGCCCGCACGGGGCGCCGGTGCCGATTCTTCCGCACGCCCCGATCGCGCTGCCAGCCCTGGCCCGGCCGCCGGACACGAGCTGCCGCTCACCGCGCGTGAGCGCGAGGTGGCCGAGCTGGTGACCGAGGGTCTGACCAACCGCCAGATCGGCGGCCGCCTGTTCATCGCCGAGCGCACCGTCGACACCCATGTCGCGCGGATACTCGCCAAGCTCGGCTGCACTAGCCGTGCCCAGGTCGCCGTGATCGTCGCGACCAGCCGCGGATCCCGCGAGCCGGTCTAGCCGGCCTCATTCGCGCACGCGAATAGGTACCGCAGATACGCCCTTCCACAGATGCCCCCGCGACACCGGGCGGCCTACGGTCGGCCGGTGTTGATGTTCCTTGTCTTGCGGGACCTGCCCGGTGTGACCAGGGATCAGTACTCGGCTGCACAGGAGGCGATTGCCGACGCGGCCCTGCGGGCGAGCCCGGCCGGGCGGGAGGTCACGTACCTGGGCGGGTTCTTCCTCCCTGGGTCCGGTCGGGCGGTCTGCGTCTTCGGCGCCGAGTCGGCCAGCGACGTCGCCGACGTCAACCAGCGGGCCGGCGTGTCCTTCACCGAGGTTCTGGAGGCCGTCGAGCTGCGCCGCAGTGGCCCCCAGGCGGGGGCGCCAGCCGCCCGCGGACGGAGGGACCCGTGACCCGAGCGCATCTCAGTGCCCCGGCGACGGCTGCCGCCGTGGTCGCGGCCAGCCACTTAACGAAAGACTCATCCGGCGCCCCGGCAACCGCTCTGCGTCACCCGGCGGACCACTACATGTGGCGTTACGAGCGCCCCGCTCGCGCCACCGACGATCTCGGCAACAGGATGGCCTCAGCCCGCGTCGCGGATGCCTGCGGCTTCTCATGAAGGAGGGGTACAGCATGATCAGTAAGAGAGTGGCAGTCGTAGGGTCGGTCATTGCCTGCGTGCTGCTTGCAGGCGGTGTCGCTGGCGCGTCGGAGGTGACGAGCAACGGTCCCGTCAGCCCCAGCGGGGTGGTCCAGGGGTGTTATGACTCGGGCGGCAACCTCAAGGTCCTGGCGACTAGTCAGACTGCCTGCGACAAGGGCTACACGCCCATCGACTGGAACCAGACCGGGCCGCAGGGCGCGACCGGTCCCGTGGGCGCGACGGGCGCGACCGGAGCGACCGGTCCGATCGGGGCCGCTGGCCCTGCTGGCCCGCAGGGTCCCGCAGGGAATGACGGTAACGTCGGGGCGACAGGGCCAGCGGGACCCGCTGGTCCGGCGGGAGCGGCAGGCGCACCTGGCGGTAGCGGCGGACTGGATTCGATGGTCGGCTCGCCGTGCGACGTGGGAACCGCCGGCGCGGGCACCCTGAGCGTGACCTACACCAACGAGAACGACGGCACTGACTCGGTGTCGATCGTCTGTGACCAGGGCAGTCCGCCGGACTTTGCCCTCAACCTGACCATCCAGTCGGGCCAGCCATTTGATCTGGGCTGTGCCGGCCCGTTCGGGACCGAGTGCTCGTTCGATGATCCATCCGGAACTGTAACGAGCACTCCCAGCGGCATCAACTTCGGTGCCCCGCCAGCCGACAGTGCGGCGAGTACGACGCATACATTCGACGCTGGATCAACCGTCCTGCTCACCGCGACCGGCCTGAATGGATCTGACGGCTTTAGCGGCTGTGATTCGACTGGGACTGACAGCAGCGGGAACCTGACTTGCACCGTCACGATGAACAAGGTCAGGAACGTGGTCTTCTCCGCCAATGCTGACGAGTGATCTAGCTAGGTTGAGGCCTGCGATGATCTCGCCCGTGGACTGGAGCCAGTCCCACAGTGATGGTCACCCAGGCCTCTTCCAACGTGCGTGGAGTTACCGGCGGCCCTCTGCAACAGGGCAAGCCAGCCGGCTCTGGATCAGCCCCACCGGCGCGCTGGCGGGATGGGCGCGCCTAGCACCTGCTGCCGGACCAGGGCCCAGAAGTCCCGAACGCGCGACTTCACCGGGGCTGTCTGCGTGCCGATCACCTTGTAGCTAAGCCCGGCATCGTTGGGCAGGCGGCTCACGCCTGCCATGCACTCCGCGTCGGCGCTAGCTACGGCTTGCTCGAAGATCCGGTCGGCGTGGGGCGGCGGGGTCACCAGGGTGACGTTCGCGAACACGTCGAACGCCCCCATCGCGCCGGCCTGGCGGACCGGCTGCCGCGAGGGCTCAGCAAGCAGTTTCTCCGTAAACAGCGGCGCGCGGTCCGGCCGGCTCGCCGTCGTAGTTGCGGAGTACAGGTCGTACTCGAACAGCTCGCCAGCGCCGTGGTACTTCCGTCCGGGCGGCAGGATCTCGGCATAAATTAGCGTGGCACTGGCGGCGACTATCGCCTGGGAGTGAGTGCGGAACCGCGAGTGCCGGTGCGGGATGACCGGACCGGGTAGCAGCTCAAGGTAGGCGTGGTGCGCGAGGATGAGCTGCTGCGACTGGGCGGCGAAGTTTGCGTCCATCTGGTGGATTTTCGTGGCCGACTGCGTCGTGATGTGGGCCATCGCGCCAGCGCCAACGGTGATCGCGATGTCGAGCCGGTCGCCCTGCACAACGCAGCCCGACGTCATGATCATGTACACGCATGGCAGGCCAGGCAGGTGCTCGTCCCAGTACAGCCGCAGGTCACGTCACGGGAGGCGGCCGGCGCTCCCTCGCGCCGCCCCATAACTGCTTCAGTACCCGATCCGCCAGGGCGAATAACCGCCGGAATGGACAACTCAGGGCCACTGGGTATGCACCACAGGACTGCATGACCGCCGGATGAAGGGACGGGCTCAGTGACCGAGGATTCCAGCCGGCCCGAGTGGCTGGAGCAAGCTCGCTCCTACCTTCGCGACGCCGATCCGGTGCTGGCCCGACTCATCGACGAGCGACCGGCCTTCGACCCCAGGGCATGGCTGGCTCAGCTCGCCCCAATGGACCTGTATGGGGCCCTGCTGTTCCAGGTCACTGGCCAGCAGCTATCCGTCCCAGCGACCCGGCGAACGCTCGACCGCATAGAGGCGCTTTTCGACGGGCATCTCCCCGCGCCCGCCGAACTGCTGCAAACCGAACCCGCGAAGCTGCGCGAGGCAGGACTCTCGTGGCGGAAGATCAGCACGCTCCGCGACCTCGCCGAGCGGCTGTCCGACGGCCGGCTGGACGCTGATGCGCTGGCTACGCGGTCAGACGATGAGCTCATCGCAGAACTCACCGCCATCCCTGGCATAGGTCCCTGGACCGTGCAGGGCGCGCTCATCATCGCGCTCCAGCGAGAAGACGTTGTCCTGCCTGGCGACCTCGCGCTTCGCAAGGCCGTCCAGATCGCCTACCAGCTCGATCATCTGCCGAGTCAGCAGGAGGTCCTCGACATCGCCGAGAAGTGGCGACCCTACCGCAGCCTGGCGACGAGCTACCTGTTCTCTGCTGGCTTCCAGCCGGCGGAGGCGCGGTCGGCTCCCTCCCACCGTGAGCGCAAGCCCGGCCGGTAAGCCGTCACCGCGTGCTGGCCCTTCCGTCAGAGTTCCGATGCGACAAGGTCGGCCGGACGGAGCCGGTAGGCCTGCAAGCGCAAGTTGTGGTATTTCTCGGTCTCGCCGATCCACTCCATGCCCATCCGGCGTACCGTCGCCGTGGCGCGCACGTTGGTTGGCCGCACGACGGCAATGACCTGCTCGAGGCCTTGCTCAAATGCCCGCGCGGCCAGCGCTCTGCCGGTCTCTGTGGCGTAGCCGCGGCCCCACGCATCCCTCTGCAGCTGCCAGCCGATCTCGTATTCATCGTCGGGCGGCAGCGGTAGCAGGGTCGCCCCGCCGATCACTCTCCCGTCTTCGCGAAGCTCGATCGCCCACCGGCCGGCGGGCGTGAGCATGCGCTCATCCTCGGCGATCCACTGCTGCAGGACGACGTGCATGGCCGCTTCATCGGCGATCCTGTCCATCGCCGGGGCGAGCCACCGCGCCACCTCAGCGTCGCCGTAGGACGTCAGCGCCGCTCCGGCGTCATCGCCAGTCCACTGGCGAAGGACGAGGCGCTCGGTCACCAATCGCTCTGCCATTAGCTCACGATAGCCGGGCCGGAATCACCGCAGCGCTCCAGTGCCTAGGCGGGGCTGAGGAGGCCTCGTTCCAGCACGACCGGGATGTACAGCTGGCGGTAGCCGTGCTCGTCGAAAAGGACCGTGACCTGGTCACCGTCGTACCGCTGCACCGTGCCTCCGCCCCAGCGGTCGCTCCGGACACGTGCGCCGACCGCGAATGGGACGTTCGCGGGCGCGGCCTGAGCGTGACCGAGATCGTTGTCGCAGTTGCCGCAAGGCCCGCGGTAGTCCTGCCCGAAATAGGTCAGCAGGAACGAACGCCGGCAACCGGTGTGGTCGGCGTAGCGACGCATCATCGTCAGCCGCGTGCGCTCGACCTCGTCCTCGCGTTCTGTCTGCGACTCCGAGGCCTGCACGGCTGCAGCCACCGTCATCGTGCCAGTCCAGCGGACGTCGCCGTCCGCCTGCCAGGCCGCCGCGCCGAGATCGGCCAGCCGCGCCAGCGCGGCCGTCTCCTGCCGGGTGCCGGGCTCGGTCGCCCCGGTCCCCTCCCCGCCGGCGAGCGCCGCCGCAGCCCGTGCGACGGCCCCGCCTGAGATCCCTCTCGAGGTTAGGTACCGGGCCTTCTCGAAATCCTCGTAGCGGTAGAGCAGGCGCACGTGCGATGGCTGCTCGTCCCGGCCGGCCCGCCCGATCTCCTGGTAATACGCATCCATCGACGGCGGCGGGTCGGCGTGCAGCACCCAGCGGACGTCGGGCTTGTCGATACCCATGCCAAATGCGACCGTCGCCGCGATGATGCGCGCCGAGCCGTCGAGGAACGCCGTCATCGCCTGGTGCCGCTCGCGCCCGGAGAGCCCGGCGTGATACAGCGTCACCTGCTCCCCGGCCGACGCGAGCGCATCGTGGGCCGCCTGCGCGCTGGCGTGCGTCGCCGCATAGACAATCCCAGCGCCCGCGAACTCCCGCGCAGCGCGGACCAGCTCACGCTCCTTGTCGGGAATAGTGATCACGTGTTGCGCCGACAGCTGCAGGTGCGGCCGGTCGAAGTCGCCGATCTCCACCACCGGATCGCGCAGGCCGAGCCGCTCGACGATCTCCTGCCGCACCGGCGGCGCTGCGGTTGCGGTCAGGGCCAGGCGGACCGGCGCGCCGAGCGACTCGGCTTGCGCTCCGAGCAGCAGGTAATCGGGTCGGAAGTCGCGGCCCCACTGGCTGATCAAGTGCGCTTCGTCGACGGCGAATAGCCCGGGCCCGGCGCGCCGTAGCGTATCTCGGGTCTCCGCGTTGGCCAGCTGCTCCGGCGCGAGGAATACGAATGTGCCTGAATCGCACGAGGCCAGCAGCGCCGCCGCCCGCGCACCGGCCGCCTGCTGCGAGTTCAGCACGATCGCGCGCAGTCCGGCCGCCTGCAGGTGGGCCAGCTGATCATCCTGCAGCGCGATCAGCGGCGAGACGACAACCGTCGGACCCGTCTGCAGCATCCCCGCCAGCTCGTAGATCGCCGACTTGCCGCCGCCCGTCGGTAGCACAGCAAGCACATCTCGCCCGGCGGCCAGCGCTTGCACCGCGCCGAGCTGTCCGGGCCGAAGCTGGCGGAAGCCGAGCCGGTCCCGCGCCAGCTCCTCGATCACGGCGCCAGTCTCCTATTCACACCAACTAGCGTACGGTTTGCCGTCGTGGCGTCCGGGCTCCGTCCTCGTTCACCGGAACTCTCAGTAGTCGAAGTCGAGATCATGCAGGCTGGCGCCAGGCAGCCACTCGTGTCGCCGTGAGGTGAGGTCCATCGTGAGGTCGATGTGTCCCCCCAGTGTTCGGAACCCAGCGGCATGGAACCGCCGCACGGCAGCGACGTTGCGAGCAACGGGGCGGATGGCCAGGTATTCGTAACCACGGGCGAGCGCCTGCTCGACCACCAGGCTCATCAGCCGACGGCCGATGCCCTGGTTCCGAACTGCCTCCGTGACGACGACAGGCTCTACTTCGCCACTCGTACCTCGGTCAAGCAGACCGGTCAGCCCTACGACGCTGCCATGAGACTCGGCCACCCATGATCCGATCCGCTGGGGCGTGGCGAGGTAGCCATCGAATCCAGCCCCAGGGTCGTCGCCACCGATCGAGGGATCCCCGTAGATTTTCCGGTGGTATTCGGTCAGCTCTTTCCACAGAGCTCGACAGGCACGGTAGTCGTCGTGGGCGTAGTCACGAATGATGAGTCCCGGCGTGCCAGCCGACTCGGGCGGCTGCGAAACCGTCATTGCCCAATATTGTCAGGCGGACCTGTGGTGGGCGTATGCCTCGGGGCATACGCGGCCGCGAGAGTGTGGCCTCGAGGCAGACGCCATCCAGGGGCGCGGGCCGTAGCGTTCTAGCAGTCGGCAGCTACTGGTGGACGTCGCGACATCCGTCTCGGTAGTCCGAAGCGGAAACGCTCGACAAGCCCCAATCAGCCTGGAGAAGTCAATGGATAACGCTGCCCGCAGCCGTCAGCGAGTGCTGGCCCTGTTTCTGCCGCTGACCGCCCTGCTGTACGTCAGCACGGAGGCCCTTAATCCCAAAGGTACGGACCAGCTCATTTCGACCACGGCGGTCGCATTGAAGGTGCTGCCGATCGCGGCCAGGCACTCAGGTCAGCTCTATGTCTCCGGGTCGCTCTCGCTTCTCGCGCTGGGTGCGCTGGCAGTTTCGTACGCCGCGATCGCCTCGCTGGTCCGGGGCCGCGGCTCCGTGGTCGCCACCGTCGCGGCGCTGCTCGGCGGCCTAGGTGCGTTCTGCGGGGCCCTCGTCAACGTCCTGGTGGGTGTCAACCTGGCCGCCGCGGCCACCGCGCACGTCAGCCACGAAGCGGCAGCGCGCTTCCTGGTGACGTCCTTCAATTCCGGGTTCGAGCAGGTGTTCTCTAGCCTCTACTTCAGCGGCATCGTCGCCGCGCCGCTGCTGATGGGGTTCGCCCTGTGGCGGAGCCGGAGCGTGCCGCGCTGGCTGGCGGTCCTGTTCGTGATCGGCCTGGAGATCGCCCAGCAGGTCCCATCCGCCGGGCCCGTTCTCGTAATGCTGCTCATGCTGCCGTTTGCGGCAGCCATGCTGCTGCTCGGTGCCCGCACGTGGCAGGCGGCCGCACATACCGCCACCAGCGACAGCGAGCCGACGGCGGCAACGATGCCGAGCCGTCCGGTTGCCGCGTGAACTGGGAGGAAGATGGAGGAGTGTCCTTCTGGAAGCCGGCCGAGAACCCACGAGCCCGGCAGCTGCGCTCCTGGGCCTTTGACGCCGGATGCGCAGTCGTCGCTGGTGCGGCATCCCTGGCACACTTCTCGCTCGGCCAGGCTGGGCACGCCATCCACCTGTCGCTCGCCGCGGGAGCGATCGTCGCGGTCGTGACGGCCGCAGCCCTGCCGCTGCGGAGGGTGTGGCCCGGTCCGGTGTTCGTCTGGACACTGCTGGCCGCTGCCCTCGTGGCGCAGTGGCCGGACCGGGGCGCGCTCTTCCCGGTGGCGCTGGCGATCAGCCTGTATACCGTCGCCGCGACGATGCGCCGGGTACAGGCGGTGGCCGCGGCGGTCCTTGTCGGCGGCCTGACGCTCCTGGTGGTCGCGCAGGACGGCACCCATAACTGGCCGGTCGCGGTGTCTGACGCCGCCGGATTTGCCGCCGCTGTGCTGGTGGTGGGACTGTACGCGGGCACCCGCCGGGCTTACCTCGCCGCGCTGCGTGACCGGGCCTGGCAACTCGAGCGCGAACGGGACCAGAGCAGCGCCCTGGCCGCGGCGGAGGAACGGGCGCGGATCGCCCGTGAGATGCACGACAGCGTCGCTCACCACCTCACCGTGATCGTGGCACTATCCGACGGCGCCCTCCGCGCCGTCACCCGCGCGCCCGCTGACGCGGCCGATGCGATCCGGGATGTCTCGGCCACCGCCCGGCAGGCGCTGACTGAGACGCGCCGGCTGCTCGGCGTTCTGCGAGCCGACTCCGGCCAGGAGTCCCGGCAGCCGCTGCCTGGCCTCGCCGACCTAGACGACCTGCTCGGCCGGGTCCGGGCCGCCGGCCTGACAGTACGGTACGAACGCAGCGGCACCAGCGCAGACCTGCCGCCGGCAATCCAGCTCGCCGTGTTCCGGCTGATCCAGGAAGCGCTGACGAACACGATGAAACATGCAGGGCCTGACGCCAGCGCAGCGGTCCGGCTTCGGCTCGCGCCCGCCGAGGTCCGCGTCGACGTCGAGGACGACGGCACCGGGCGCGGCCCCGCGTCGAGCGCCGGAGGCGGTGGCCTGACCGGGATGCGCGAGCGCATCAGCGCTTTCGGCGGGGACCTCGACTTTGGTCCGCGCAACCCGAGCGGCTGGCATGTGACCGCGCGGCTCGGCTTCGATCCTGCGCCTGCGTCATGATCACCGTATTGCTAGCCGACGACCACCCGCTGATCCGCAAGGGGTTCCGCCTGATCCTCGATGCCGAACCCGATATCGAGGTGGCCGGCGAGGCAAGCGACGGAACGATGGCCGTATCCATGGCCTCCGCGCTTCTCCCTGATGTCGTACTCATGGACGTGCGGATGCCTGTGCGTGACGGTATCGAGGCGACCCGCGACATTGCCGCCGCTGGGCTGCGGTCAAGGGTGCTCATCCTGACGACGTTCGACCTGGACGACTACGTCTACGCCGGGCTGCGCGCGGGCGCCAGCGGGTTCCTGCTTAAAGACACCCAGCCCGACGACCTTGTTGCCGCAATCCGCATCATCGCCGCCGGTGACTCCGTCCTCGCGCCGACCGCCACGAGGCGTCTTATCCGCCGGTTCACCGAACAGCAGCCAGAGCGACCTAGCGGTCAGCGTGCCGAGCAGATCCGCGGCACCCTCACGCCCCGCGAGCGGGACGTCTTCGCTCTGGTTGCCTCGGGAATGTCGAACGGCGAGATCGCCGCCCGGATGCACCTGTCCGCCGGCACCGTGAAGGTCCACGTCGGGCGCATACTGGCCAAGCTCGGCCTGCGGGATCGAGTTCAGGCCGTCGTACTCGCCTACGAAGCGGCACTGGTCATCCCGGGGACGACCGCGACGAGTTGTTCACCAGACCAGCACTGAACGAAGCCGGTCGCAACCCGGCGCGTCACCGGGATATCCACCGCTACGCTCGGGCTATGGCCGCCGAACTGATCGCGCCGCTCCCCGATGAGGCTTTCCGCCGAGTGCTGTGCGTCGTCGCGCACCCGGACGACGTGGAATATGGGGCGTCGTCAGCGGTCGCGGCTTGGACGGCACGCGGCGTCGAGGTGGCCTACTTGCTGCTGACCCGTGGCGAAGCGGGCATGGACGGCAGCCCGCCGCAGCAGACTGCAGAGCTTCGCACGCAGGAGCAGATCGCGGGTGCGGCTGCCGTCGGCGTCAGCCGGGTCGACTTCCTCGACTATCCAGACGGCGTGCTGGAGTACAGCCTGGACCTCCGGCGCGACATCGCCCGGTTCATCCGCTCCGGCCAGCCCGATGCCGTACTCGTCGGGTCGTGGGACGTGGAGTTCGTGGCCGGGCTGAACCAGGCCGACCACCGGGTCGCCGGCCTCGCCGCGGTGGACGCGGTTCGCGACGCCGGCAATCGCTGGGTCTTCCCCGAACTGCTTGATCAGGGATTGCAGCCGTGGTCAGTGCGGTGGCTGCTAGTGGTAGGCGACCCGCGCCCGACACATGGCGTGGATATCACCGGTGAGCCGCTGGAACGAGGGATCGCTTCCCTGGAGGCGCATGCCCGCTACCTGGCCGGGATCGCTGGCCATCCGCCGCCGCGGCTGATGATTTCGGGGATCACCGCCGTGCAGGGTCGCGCTATGGGCGTACCGAACGCTGTGCTGTTCAGGGCCTGGGACTTCCAGGCGCCGCCACCGATCGCGCAGGACGCGATGCGGTTGTCGCAGGGCGATTGACCTGCCCAAGCGACATCCCGTCGCTCACTCGCGCGGGATGAGGGCATGGCACTGGGCGCACGTCGTGGGCGGGTCGGCGTCGGCCAGCGTCCCGCATGCCGGGCAGACTCGCTTAAGCCAGCATGCGGGGTCGCCCGGCCTGTCTGGCTCAGGCGCCCTGATCGCCTCGTGACGAGGTATTTCGTTCTGGTCTGTGGCCAAGGTGATCTCCTCCGCGTTACAGCAGGCTACGCCGCTGGCCTCTGAGCAGCACCCGCAATTTAGCTAGCGTACATTAGTGATAGAGTCGCCTCATGGACGTTGGCAATTCGGGGCTGGCGGCGGTCAGCAGCCTGGACGATCCGGTGCGTGCCCGGCTCTACGACGTCGTGTCTGCCAGTTCCGCGGCCATGGGCCGGGACGAGGCAGCAGCCGCGGCCGGGATTGGCCGGCCACTAGCCGCTTATCACCTGGACAAGCTCGTCGAGCTCGGCCTGCTGACCGCCACGTACCAGCGCCTAGGCGACAGGACCGGGCCGGGGGCCGGCAGGCCAGCGAAGCTCTACACCCGCTCCGGGCACGAGTTCGCCGTGACAGTGCCCCCGCGCGAGTATGAGCTCGCCGCCCGACTGCTGGCAGTTGCCGTGCAGTCCGATACCAGTGGACAAAGCAGCGTGGCGGTGCGTGCTGCGGCCCAGCGATACGGTGCAGGCCTGGCGTCCGGCGATCAGGCGACGGCGACCGCCGAGCCCCCCAGTCGAGGGGTCCAGACGGCCCTGCGCCAGCACGGCTTCGAGCCGTGGCGGGCTGCGGATGGCGCCGTCCGGCTGCGTAACTGCCCGTTCCATCAGCTGGCCGCCGAGCACCGCGACCTTGTCTGCGGCATGAACCTGGCCCTCATCGACGGGCTGATCAAAGGCTTCGGTGCGAGTGACCTGCATCCCCAGCTAGATCCCCAGCCGGGCCGCTGTTGCGTGGTAATCATCGACGACAGCCAGCCAGCCGAGACGATCACAGGAGAGTCATGAGCCACGACGAGGCGCTGGTACCGCGCCAGCAAACGCTGGCGTCGGATGCCGGGCGGCCGGCTCGTCCGGATCTGCGGCTAGCGACCGGGGCGTGCGGCGTCGACCTGGCCGCAGCTGAGCGCGCTGCCGCCGAGTTCCTGACCGCGCTCGGCATGGAGCTCGATGGCGACGGACTGCGCGAGACGCCGGCCCGGATGGCCCGCGCCTACGCCGAGCTCTTCGACTCCGAGCCGCTCAGGCTGACCACGTTCCCCAACGACGAGAGGTATGACGAACTGGTACTGGTGCGCGGCATCCCGTTCCGGACCCTGTGCGAGCACCATCTGCTGCCCTTCTTCGGTGTCGCCCACGTCGGTTATCTGCCCGGTGAGCGCATCGTCGGACTGTCGAAGCTCGCTCGCGTGGTGCAGCATTGCGCAGGCCGGCCGCAGACCCAGGAACGGCTCACCAAGCAAGTGGCGAACTGCCTGACCACGCGCCTGAACCCGCGGGGCACGGGCGTCGTACTAGCCCTCACCAGCGCGCACTAACCGGGTACCTGAAGCAAGGCAGGAAGGAAGGAGAGTCGCCATGGCTAGTCCGCTGTCCGCACTCGGTGACGCAGGAGTCTCGATCTGGCTCGATGACCTCAGCCGGGAGCGACTGGTGACCGGCAGCCTGGCCGACCTGGCCGGTAACGATCACGTGGTCGGGGTGACGACCAACCCGACGATCTTCGCGCACGCTATTACCGGCAGCGATGTGTACCACGATCAGCTGGATGACCTGGCTGCTCGCAAGGTCGACGTCGGGGAGGCGCTGCGCGCGCTGACCACATTCGATGTCCGCTGGGCCTGCGACGTGCTGCGGCCGGTCTACGACGCGACGGACGGCGTGGACGGCAGGGTTTCGATCGAGGTTGATCCGCGGCTGGCGCACGACACCCGGACCACTATTGCCGAGGCACGGGCACTGTGGTGGCTTGTCGACCGGCCGAACCTGTTCATCAAGATCCCGGCCGCCCGGCAGGGCCTGCCCGCTATCGCCGGATGCCTGGCCGAGGGGATCAGCATCAATGTCACGCTGATCTTCTCGCTGCAGCGCTACGACGAGGTCCTTGATGCCTACCTCGACGGCATGGAGCGCGCCAGGGACGCAGGTCGCGACCTGCGGTCGATTGGATCGGTCGCCTCGTTCTTCGTATCGAGGGTTGACACCGAGATCGACTCCCGGCTCGACAAGATCAGCACACCCGATGCCGCGCGCCTGCGCGGTCGTGTCGCGATCGCGAATGCGCAGCTCGCGTACCAGCACTACGAGCGATTCCTCGCCGGGTCGCGCTGGGGCGCGCTGCAGGCGGCGGGCGCGCGGCCGCAGCGTCCGCTGTGGGCGTCGACCTCGGTCAAGGATCCGGCGTATCCCGACACCCGCTACGTGACGAGCCTGGTGGCCCGCAATGTGGTGAACACGATGCCGGAGGCAACGTTGCGCGCCGTCGCGGACCATGGTCTGATCCCGGCCGACTCCATGGACAGTCATTTCCAGGAAGCGCAGCAGGTGCTCGACGAGCTGCAGCGCCTGGGTATTGACTACGGCGACAGCATGCAAAGCCTCGAGGACGAGGCCGTGGCCAAATTCGAGGACAGCTGGGCGCAGCTCAGCGAACATCTAGGCGAGACGTTGCGGGCGCAGCAGTCCAAGAAGCGGGGATGACGATGAGTACCGATGCGACGTACGTGATTGTTGGCGCCAGCCTGGGCGGGGCGAAGGCCGCGGAAGCTCTGCGAGCAGCAGGCTACGACGGCCGGGTCGTGCTGCTCGGCGCGGAGAGCGAGCTGCCCTACGAGCGGCCGCCGCTGTCCAAGGGCTATCTGCAGGGCAAGGCCGAGCGCGAGACTATCTACGTCCACCCGCGCGAGTGGTACGACGACGCCGGCATCGACCTGCGCCTCGGCGTGACAGTTACCGGGATAGACCCCGCTGCGCACGAGGTCGTCCTCACCGACGGCAGCCGCATCGGATACACGAAACTGCTGCTGACCACCGGCTCCTCGCCGCGCCAGCTGCTGCTGCCGGGCGCTGACCTGGACGGTGTTTTGTACCTGCGCAGCGCAGGCGACAGCGATCGCATCAAGGCACTGCTCGCTCGCGCAGGCCGGATCGCTGTCATCGGAGCAGGCTGGATCGGCCTGGAGGTGACGGCGGCCGCGCGGGAAGCAGGCGTAGCGGTGACCGTTCTCGAAGCAGCCGAGCTGCCGCTGCTCCGGGTACTCGGCAGTGAGGTCGCTAGCGTCTTCGCGGCGCTCCATGCTGAGCAGGGCGTCGACCTGCGCTTTGGCGTGCAGATCACCGAGATTACTGGCAGCGACGGCCACACCGACGGGGTACGGCTCTCGGACGGCAGCCTGATTCCTGTAGACGCGGTGATCGTCGGCGTCGGCGTAACGCCCAACACTGAGCTCGCGGCCTCCGCCGGCCTGGACGTCGACAACGGCATCCGCGTCGACGCTCAGCTGCGGTCCTCAGACCCGGACATCCACGCTGCCGGAGACGTCGCCAGCGCATTCCACCCGCTGCTGGGCAAGTACATCCGGGTCGAGCACTGGGCGAATGCGCTTAACCAGCCGCAGGCCGCGGCCAGGGCGATGGCCGGAGAGGATGTCAGCTACGACCGAGTGCCGTACTTCTTTAGCGACCAGTACGACCTGGGCATGGAGTACTCCGGCTACGTTGAGCCCGGCGGGTACGACGAGGTAGTTTTCCGCGGCGACGTGGACCGGCGCGAGTTCGTGGCGTTCTGGCTCGGCAACGGCGGCCGGGTGCTCGCAGGAATGAACGTCAACGTCTGGGATGTCAATGACGCCATCCAGGCGCTGGTGCGTGCCGGCCAGCCAGTAGACAAGGGCGCGCTCGCTGATCCGGAAACGCCGCTGGAGTCCCTGGCTGCCGAATAAGGAGCGGGCACGCTCCCTCCATTTTCAATCTATAGCGCACCTGGGGGCTTGCCGCAAGACCCGGGTCATGCCGCATAATCGCTTGCCGTGGACCCCCTCACCAGCGCGTTTGACCTTCCAGACCGGCTCGCCGCCAAGGCCGACCCGAGGCTGATCGGCGACGACGAGCAGCACTTCGCGGCCATCGCAAAGAGCCTCGAGGAGTCGATCGCCGACCTGTCTGGCCGCCTCGACGCGGAGCGCAAGGCGCCCGGCGGCATCGGCCAGAAGGCGCTGGACCGGGACATGGAGGTCCACCGGCTGACTGCTCGCCTGCGCACGCTGCGTCGTTTCGGCCTGGACCTGTGCCTCGGGCGCATGGTCAGCGAAAACCACCCTGAGCCTGTGTATGTCGGACGGCTTGGCCTCACCGACGCAACGGGTCGCCGACTGCTGGTCGACTGGCGCTCCCCCGCTGCTGAGCCGTTCTTCGGAGCGACCCACGCCAACCCGATGGGCCTGGCCAGCCGCCGTAGGTACCGCTGGACGCGTGGCCTCATCAGCGACTACTGGGACGAGGTGTTCACGCCGGACGGGTTTGACGGGTACGCCGCGCTCGACGACCAGTCCGCCTTCATCGCCAGCCTGGGCAGCAACAGGTCGGCCCGGATGCGGGATGTGCTGGGCACCATTCAGGCCGATCAGGACGCCATCATCCGCGCCGGATCCCGTGGCGTGCTCGTCGTGGATGGCGGTCCGGGTACGGGGAAGACCGTCGTGGCCCTGCACCGCTCTGCCTACCTCCTCTACTCCGATCCGCGCCTTAGCCAGCGCAGGGGCGGGGTGCTGTTCGTCGGCCCGCACCAGCCATACCTGGCCTACGTCTCCGACGTGCTGCCCAGCCTCGGTGAGGAGGGCGTGCAGACCTGTACCCTTCGGGACCTCGTCGCTGAGGGAGCCGCAGCGGGGACTGAGACTGACCCGGACGTGGCCCGCCTCAAGTCGTCCGTTGACCTGGTGAAGGCCATCGAGCCGGCCGTCAGGTTCTACGAGAAGCCGCCTGCCACCGGGATGACTGTCGAGACCCACTGGTCGGACATCTGGCTCGGCGCCGAGGACTGGGCAGAGGCGTTCGAGACACCAGAGCCCGGTACTCCGCACAACGAGGCACGCGATCAGATCCTCGACGAGCTGGTTGCGATCCTGACGGATAAGCACGGCGGCAACATCCCCGATGATCTGCTCCGCAGGTCGCTGCTGCAGAACCGGGAGCTGATCACCGCTCTCTACCGGGCATGGCCGCTGATCGACGCCGCCGACCTCGTCGGCGACTTCTGGTCGATCCCCGCCTACCTGCGCATGTGCGCTCCCAGGCTCAGCCCCGATGACGTTCAGAAACTGCAGCGCAGCGACGCCCAGGCCTGGACGGTGTCCGATCTGCCGCTCCTGGACGCAGCACGGCAGCGGCTTGGCGACCCGGAGGCCGCACGGCGCAAGCGCCGGCATGAAGCCGCGATCGCTGCTGGACGCGAGCAGATGGCCCGCGTCGTCGACAACCTGATCGAGGCCGCTGACGACGAGTACGGCGTAGGTCTGGTGACGATGCTGCGCGGCGAGGACTTTCAGGACGCCCTGATCAATGAGGCCGCACTGCCGGGTCCAGATCGGGACCGGCTCGCCGGCCCGTTCGCGCACATCGTCGTGGACGAGGCTCAGGAACTGACCGACTCGGAGTGGCAGATGCTGCTGCTCCGCTGCCCCTCGCGCAGCTTCACCATCGTCGGGGACCGCGCCCAGGCCAGGCACGGATTCACGGAGTCGTGGCAGGAACGGCTAGGGCGTATCGGCCTCGATCAGATCAGCCTCGCTTCCCTGAGCATCAACTACCGAACGCCGGAGGAAGTAATGGCGGAGGCCGAGCCCGTCATCCGGGCCGTGCTCCCGGACGCCAACGTACCTATGTCAATACGCAGTACCGGCCGCCCTGTCGGGTACGGACCTGCTTCGGATCTACCCTCGATTCTCGACAGCTGGCTCACCGCGGAGGCCGACGGGATCGGGTGCGTTATCGGCGATTCGTCGTTCCGGGCGACGTCGCGCGTCCAGTCGCTGACTCCGGAGCTGTCCAAGGGCCTCGAGTTTGACTTGGTGGTCCTCGTCGACCCGGAGTCGTTCGGACCAGGCATCGAAGGAGCGGTCGACCGCTATGTCGCGATGACCCGGGCGACTCAGCAACTCGTCATCCTCACGAGCTCTTGATCGCCAGCTGGCCGACAGTATCCATATGATTTGATCAGCAATCGGGTAGTAGGTACCGTCGCTGACGTGAGCGACAATTCGGAGGACAGCGGCTGGTGGGACTCGTTGTACCGCCCGGAGCCCTCAGCAGCCCAGCGCCCGCCGGTTGTCGAGCATCGGCCAGGGCACGGTACGCACGGGCGACGGGCCAGGAAGCGGCGAAAGCTCCCTTATGTACTGATTGCGGTACCAGTAGCCGCAGCAGTCGTCGTTGCCCTCCTTGTGCTGCCGGGACACGGGTCCGCCCACACTACTGGGTACCTGCCGACCGGCTCATCGCCTGGCCAGGACGCGCAGCAGACCGCCCGTGCCTTCCTGCGGGCCTGGGACGCGGGAGAACTTCGGCAGGCGGCGAACTACACCAACCATCCGGCTGCCGCCAGGGCCGCACTGACGGCCTTCCGGGCGGATCTCCATCTGCGGAAACTCACCAGCGTGGCCGGGTCGGCGACAGCGATCTCGGCAAGCTCGGCGAACCCTCGGGCGACGGTCAGCTACGCGGGCAGTGCCAGTGTCGCCGTGTCGAGCACGGCTGCGGCTGTCAGCGGGGTCTGGCAGTATCACGCCTCGCTGGTCGCCTATCAGGGGAAGCAGTCCCAGTACTGGTACATTGCCTGGGCACCCGCCGACCTGGCTCCTAACCTCACCACGTCCACGCACCTGGAAGCCGTGTCGGTCGCCCCGCGCGTCACCTCAGTCACCGACGCCAGCGGCAACGATCTCAGAAGTTACGGGGATGCAGGGCTGAACAACATCACCACGGGCCTGGAGTCAGGCGCGCCGCCGGGGCACGGATCGCCCGGCCTGGACGTCGAGATGGAGAGCAAGTCGGGTCAGCCCGTGGCCAACAGCCAGGCGGTAGTGGTCGCGCCGACGAACGTCGCTGGACTCGCCACCACGATCAGTGCCGCTGCGGAGCAGGCCGCGCGGGCTGCCGTCGGCGAGCACAACAACAGCTCAATGGTGGTCATCCAGCCATCGACCGGCAAGATCCTGGCCGTGGCGAATAACGCCGGGTTCAACGATTTCGCGCTCACTGCAGCGGTGGCACCGGGCTCGACAATGAAAACCCTCACCTCGACTGCGCTCTTCAACGAGGGCGCGCTCAGTCCGGCCAGCCACGTAGCGTGCCCGGAGACTTTTACGATTCAGGGCGTCACCTACCACAACGACAAGGGTGAATCCGAGTCGGCGTCGACCCCGTTCATCACGGACTTCGCCCAGTCCTGCAACAACGCTTTCAGTACGCAATGGCAGCATCTGACCAACGGCCGCCTAGCGCAGACAGCCAAGCAGTATTACGGCCTGGACCAGCAATGGGACATCGGCATCGGCAGCCTGTCGGCGAGCTACTTCAACGCCCCGGCGTCAGCATCTGGCTCCGAACTGGCCCAAGAAGCCTTCGGCCAGGGTGCGCTGACCGCTTCGCCGCTGGCCATGGCGTCGGTCGCGGCCACCATCGACAGCGGGACTTTCCGGCAGCCGTACCTGGCAGCGGGTGGCCCGCTCGTCACTGCGACGCCGCTGCCAGCCACGACCGACGCCTGGCTGAAGGAGATGATGCGGGCAGTGGTCACCAGCGGCACGGCCGCACCGATCGGGTTCGGCCCGGACGTCTACGCCAAGACTGGTACCGCCGACATCGACGGTCAGGGGCGGCCCAACAGCTGGCTAATCGCCTTCGACCCGTCGCGTGACGTCGCAGTCGCCTGCCTCGTAGTCAAGGCCGGCTACGGCGCGCAAGTCGCTGGCCCCGAGGTCAGGTCATTCTTCAACGGCTACTGATCTCGCCTGACCAAGCTAACGGGAGGCCGGCAACGAATAGCTGACGTGCAAGCCGGCGGCGATATACACGTGGCATCATGATCGGCCTCATCCTCGTCGGCGCGGTGGCCGGCTTCCTGGCGGGCATCTCGCCGTGCATCCTGCCGGTCCTGCCCGTCGTGCTGGTCGCAGGCGCGACTATGCCGCCGGATGGTTCCGCGGCGGGCGCTTCTCTGGCAGGTGCCGCCCGTGCGAGTGCGCGGCCGCGTCGGGGCCTCAGCCGGTCCCTAGCCGTCGTCGGCGGCCTGGTCGTCAGCTTCAGCCTGCTGATCCTGGCCGGCTCGGAGATCATCTCGCTGCTGCACTTGCCGCAAGATTCCCTGCGGGACGCCGGCATCGTGCTGCTGGCGGTGGTCGGACTCGGCTACCTCATCCAGCCGCTCGGCGCGCTGCTGGAGCGCCCGTTCGCCCGCGTCGGCGTCCGGAAGCCGAGCGGCAAGTCCGGCGGGTTCGTGCTCGGGCTCGCGCTGGGCGTCCTGTACGTGCCATGCGCTGGCCCGGTCCTGGCCGCCATCACCGTCGTGGGCGCGACGCACAAGGTAGGGGCAACCGCGGTCTTCGTCACCGCTGCGTTCGCGATCGGCACCGCGGTACCGCTGCTAGCCGTCGCGCTGGCGGGTGACCAGCTCTCCCAGCGCATCGCCGCGCTACGGCAGCACGCGCCCAGGGTCAGGCAGGTCGGCGGCGTCGTCCTCATCGTCATGGCCGTGGCGATCGGGTTCAACGTCTTTCAGGGCCTGCAACGGGTCGTGCCGAGCTACTCGAGCGCACTGCAGGGCTCCGCCAAGGTACGGGCTGAGCTCAACGGGCTGACCAGCACCAAGGCGACCTCGCTCACCAAGTGCAGCTCGACAGCTACGGTGCTGGTGAACTGCGGGCCTGCGCCTGCCTTTACTGGCATCACTGCCTGGCTCAACACCCCCGGTGCCAGGCCTCTGACGATGGCAAGCCTGCGCGGCAAGGTGGTGCTAGTCGACTTCTGGACCTACTCGTGCATCAACTGCCAGCGCAGCCTGCCGCACGTGGAGGCGTGGTACCGGGAATACGCCAAAGACGGCCTTGTCGTCGTGGGCGTGCACACGCCAGAATTCGCGTTCGAGCACGTCGTTTCCAATGTCAGGACCCAGGCCGCCACGCTCGGAGTGCACTACCCGGTAGCCGTCGACGACGACTACGCCACCTGGAACGCCTACGACAACGAGTACTGGCCCGCCGAGTACCTGATCGACGCCAAGGGCGACGTCCGCCACGTCAGTTTCGGCGAAGGCGACTACCCCGCAACAGAGAAGCTGATCCGTCAGTTGCTCCAGGACGCCAGTCCGGCTGTGCGGCTGCCCGCGGCCACGGACGTGCCGAACCTGACGCCGAGCGGCGAACTGAGCCCGGAGACCTACGTCGGCTACCAGCAACTGCAGTACCTCGACCCGCGGGGCGCGGTCGTGGACGACGCCGCTGCGCATTACCAGTTCCCGGCGGCGCTGCCGCCTGGCTACATGGGACTGTCCGGGACGTGGACTGTCCACGCGGAGGAGGCCACCGCCGACGGCGGAGCTCAGCTGGAGCTCAGCTTCCTCGCCAAGGACGTCTACCTGGTCATGGGCGGCTCCGGGACGGTGGACGTCAGTATCAACGGCCACCACGCCCAGACCATTGCGGTGAGCGGCATACCCCGGCTGTACACGCTGTACCAGACCGGCCCGACGCAGCTGGGGCACCTGCAGCTGAGCTTCTCGGCCGGCGTCCAGGCGTACGACTTCACCTTCGGCTGACTAAACGCGGACACAGTGACCGGTGCCGCACGCCGCACCAGTCACCCGGCTAACCTCACTTGATATGGGATCGGAAGTCGGGGCTCTGCCAGAGCCGTCGCTGCTGAAGATCATCCTGACGAGCACCGAGCTCAGTGCAGTGCCGCTGGTTCCCGAGGTCGAGATCTATCAGGCCAGCGAGCCGATCGGCCTGTGGGAGCACACCGAGAGCGCGACCGGAGCGACGTACCTGGATCCACCATTCTGGGCGTTTGCCTGGGCTGGCGGCCGCGCGCTCGCGCGCTACCTCCTCGATCACCCGGCGGTTGTCCGTGGCCGGCGCGTCATCGACATCGCATCCGGATCGGGCCTGGTGGCAATCGCCGCCGCGAAGGCGGGCGCCGCGGCCGTGACCGCCTACGACATAGACCCACTTGCTGCCGCCGCCGTGGCGGTCAACGCTCGGGCAAACAATGTCACGGTTGCCGGCGTCTGTGCCGATGTCTTCAGCGACGATGGCCCGCGCGCTGCTGCCGGAGATCTGGTGCTGGTCGCCGATGCGTTCTACGAGAGGGACCTGGCAGCCAAGGTGATCGGCTTTCTGGAGTACGCCCGCGGCAACGGCGCCGCCATCCTGGCTGGCGACTTCGGCCGGACGTACCTGCCGCGCGACCGGCTGGTTGCGCTAGCGGCCTACGACGTGCCCGGCCTGCTCGTGCTGGAAGGCAGCGATATTAAGCGCACGACTATCTGGACCCTGCGTACGGCAAGTCAGCAGACAGACCACGCGACCACAGGCAAGAGGAGCCACGCTGATGGAGAAACCTAAGATCGTGTCCGGCGAGGAATGGCAGCAAGCCAGGGACGATCTACTCAGCGCCGAGAAGGAAGCCACCCGCACGCTCGACGCTATCGCGGCGCGACGCCGTCGGCTGCCCATGGTCAGCTTCGGCAACGACTACACATTCGACACGACGGCCGGAAAGAGAACCCTGCTCGACCTGTTCGATGACCAGGTCCAGCTTGCCGTCTACCAGTTCATGGACCGCGGACCCGACGAGTACTGCCCCGGCTGTACCTGGTTCACCAATAACGTCGCTAGCCTGCCGGGCCTAGCCAGCTGCGGTGTCGCCTGGGCGACAGTGTCCGACATGCCGCTCACGCAGATCGAGGGGTACAAAGCGCAGATGGGGTGGACGTTGCCCTTCGTGTCCTCGCACGGTACGTCGTTCGCCCAGGACTGCGGCGCCGGTGACGGCTTCGTGCTGAGCATGTTCCTGCGCGACGGCACCAGCGTCTACCGGACCTACTCCACCACCGCTCGGGGCGTCGACCGGCTCCTGTTCGTCAACAACATCCTCGACCTCGCGCCTTACGGTCGGCAGGAGGACTGGGAAGACTCCCCGCCGGGGTGGCCGCAGCAGCCTACGTATGGCTAGGCACGGATACGCGCGGTCGTGCTCCGGCAGGTCGTGCTACCGCGCCGCCAACAGACAGAATTCGTGGCCATCTGGATCAGCCATGACCACCCAGCTGACTTCGCCCTGGCCGATGTCGATGCGCGTCGCCCCGAGGGAGATCAGCCGGTCGACCTCTGCTCGCTGATCACCGCCGGCCGATGGAGCGAGGTCGAAATGCTGCCGATACTTCCTGGTCTTCGGCGTCAGCGGCGGACCGCCCCAGCTGACCTTCGGACCGCCGCGGGGAGAGCGGACTGACGTCTCTTGGTCCTGATCCCAGACCAACGGCCACCCCAGCGCAGCGCTCCAGAAGTACCCGACCTGCTGCGAACCCTCGCACGCCAGCTCTGCGAAGAAGCCGCACTCGGCAAGGAAGCTGTTGCCCGGCTCGATCACGCAGAACTCGTTGCCTTCAGGGTCAGCGAGCACGACATGCCCCTCCTCCGGGCGCTGACCAATGTCGATGTGCCGGGCGCCGAGTCGGAGCGCCCTCGCCACGGTCTCCTGCTGGTCCTGCGCGGACGTGCTCGTCAGGTGGAGGTGCAGCTGGCTCTGGCCGGCGTCCGGCTCCTGATTGGGCAGGAATCGGATCCGGAAGCCGGTGTCATCGTTCGGCAGGAGCGCGACGCCAGCCTTGGCGTCGTCGGCCATCTCCCAGCCCAGGACGCCGGCCCAGAAGCGCGCGATACGGAGCGGGTCGTTCGCGTCGAGGCAAAGCGCGAGGAGGTCACAGGTCATTCCGGCACGCACCTCCGATCGGCTGACCCAACGCTAGGCGCCCAAGGGCCCGTCACGCCAACAGATAAGTCAGCGGCTGGCCTGACGTCGGCGTTTGTCCGGCGAGGCGGATACCACCCGGCTCGGGTGAGGCGCGGCGGCCGCTTCAGTGGTGACTCTGGGATTTGCGCGGCGCCTAAGGCGCAGAAGGTACTTACCTCTTCGTACCGGTAGGTTCAAGACAAGGAGCCTCGCATGTCTGTCACGACCGAGAAATCAGCCATCCGGCCATTCACCGTCGAGACATCCGAGGAGGAGCTCCAGGCCCTCCGGCACCGCGTCGCCGATACTCGGTGGCCAGACAAGGAGACCGTCCCGGATCACTCCCAAGGCGTTCAGCTCGAGACGATTCAGGAACTCGCCCGATACTGGGCCTCGGATTACGACGTGCATCGCTGCCAGACGAAGCTGAACGGCCTGCCGCAGTTCAAGACCGATATCGACGGGCTGGACATTCACTTCATCCATGTCCGCTCCGGACATGACAATGCGCTGCCGCTCATCCTCACGCACGGGTGGCCCGGCTCAATCATCGAACTGCTGAAGGTCATCGATCCGCTTACCAACCCCACGGCGCACGGCGGCAACGCGTCGGACGCTTTTCACGTGGTGATTCCGTCGATGCCGGGATACGGGTACTCAGACAAGCCGGGGGCACCCGGCTGGGGCCCCGACCATATAGCGAGTGCGTGGGTCGCGCTGATGAAGCGCCTCGGATACGACCAGTTCGTTGCGCAAGGCGGCGACTGGGGCGCGGTTGTCACCGACCTGATGGCCGCGCAGGCGCCGGCTGGCCTGCTCGGCATGCACTCCAACATGCCCGGCGTGATACCTCCGGAAGTCGTGTCGGCGCTCCCGATCCCTGGCCAGCTCGCGCCCGGCGGCCCGCCGCCCTCCGGCCTGGCAGCCGACGAACAGCGGGCGTTCGAGCAGATCAGCACCTTCTACACCAAGGGCGCCGGCTATGCGGTAGAGATGGGGACGCAGCCGCAGACGCTGTACGGAGTGGCGGATTCACCGGTTGGCCTGGCGGCGTGGATGATCAACCACGACGCCTACAGTTACGGCGAGATCACGCAAGCCTTTGACGGCAAGCCTGTCGGCGAGCTCACACGCGACGAAATCCTGGACAACGTCACGCTTTACTGGCTGACGAACACGGGAGTCTCGTCAGGCCGGCTGTACTGGGACAACAAGTTCGGGTTCTTCGACACGAAGAACGTCTCCGTCCCGGCTGGCCTGAGCGTCTTCCCTGGCGAGATCTACCAAGCCCCGCGTAGCTGGGCCGAGCGGGCCTACCCCAACCTCATCCACTACAACGAGCTCGATCGGGGCGGCCACTTTGCGGCCTGGGAACAGCCCCAGCTTCTGACCGAGGAGGTCCGCGCGACGTTCCGGACGCTGCGCTAGATGACGACCTCCGAACTGCGGGCGATGCCCTCACTCGGCGGGGCAGCTGAGTGGCTCAACTCGGAGCCGCTCAGTCCCGCCGGGCTGCGCGGCCACGTCGTTCTCGTCAACTTCTGGACCCTGACCTGCATTAACTGGCTGCGCACAGAGCCATACGTCCGCGCCTGGTCGCGCGCCTACCGCACAGACGGGCTCGTCGTCGTCGGCGTCCACACGCCCGAGTTCTCGTTCGAGCACGAGATCGACCGGGTGCGCCAGGCAACACGCGACCGCTCGATCGACTACCCGGTCGCAGCCGACAACGACTACGCGATCTGGACGGCGTTCGACAACCACTACTGGCCGGCCCTGTACTTCGTCGACGCTGAGGGGGTGATCCGCGACCACCAGTTCGGCGAAGGGAGCTACCAGGAATCAGAACGGGTCATCCAGCGCCTGCTGGGCATCGGCCGCGAGCCCGTCTCGGTGACCGGTTCCGGCGTGGAAGCCGAAGCCGACTGGGATCACCTGCGCACCCCTGAGACCTATCTTGGTTACCAACGGGGCGAGCACTTCGCATCACCGCGCCGAGCGGCCTTCGACGAGGGCAGCACCTATGAGCTTCCGGAGCGGCTGGGGCTCAACCAGTGGGGCCTGGCCGGCGAGTGGAATGTCGGGCGCGAGAACGTCCTACTGGAGCAGGCCGGCGGCAGCATCGTGGTCCGGTTCCAGGCGCGTGACGCCCACCTCGTGTTGTCAGCAGGAGCACGACAGCCGATTCCCTTCCGCGTGCTCCTCGATGGCCACGCACCCGGCCCATCGCACGGAGCAGACACCGACACGGACGGGAACGGGCAGTTGCAAGACGGCCGCCTCTACCAGCTCGTGCGGCAAGACGCCGGTGTCGCAGAGCGTACGTTGGAGATCTCCTTCGACCGGCCAGGAGCCGAGGCGTACGTGTTCACCTTCGGCTAGCCCGGCGGCACTCCCCGCGCGCCCGCCGCTAGAGTTACCGTCGTGGCAGCGGACGAACGGGCACTTCGCGGGTCGTCTTTCGGCGGAGCGGCAGCCGCCTACGCCGAGCACAGGCCGGATTACGCGCAGGATGCGGTGCGCTGGGCGCTGGAACCCGCGCCCGGCCCACGCGTCCTCGACCTCGGGGCCGGCACCGGCAAGCTGACCGCGACGCTGGTCGCGCTCGGCGCGGACGTCACCGCAGTCGAGCCGGACCCGGCGATGCTCGCCGAGTTGCACCAGCTGCTGCCCGAGGTCCGGGCGATGGCGGGCAGCGCCGAGGCCATCCCCCTGCCGGACGCCTCCGTCGACGCGATCGTGGCTGGCCAGGCGCTGCACTGGTTCGACATGGCGGTAGCAGGCCCAGAAATGGCGCGCGTACTGGTACCCGGTGGGATCCTGGCCGGCCTGTGGAACGTCAACGACGATCGGGTGGACTGGGTCGCCGAGCTCAACCAGATTAGCGAGGGCTCGGCCAGCCTCACCTTGACAAGCTGGAACGCCCACTCGGCCGACATCCGGCTAGCCTCAATGGACTTGCCTGGCCTGTTCAGCCCCCCGGATCGAGCCGAGTTCCCACACCAGCTGCGCCGCACCGCCGAGTCGCTGCTCGCGACGATCGCGACGCACTCCAGGCTGCTGGTCATGGACGATGAGGCGAGGACCGCCCTGCTCGGCCGGATCAGCGACTACCTGGCGCGCCTGCCGGAGACCTCCGCAGGCGAGTTCACCCTGCCGCTGCTGACCGGCGTCCTGCGCGCGCGCCGCGACTAACCCGGTCAGGTCAGCAGGCGCCTGGTCCGCCAGGTCGCAACTCCGCCAAGCCCCGCTGCGGCGACCAGCAGCACTGCTGTCTCTAGCCACTGCAGCGGCCAGAAGCTGCTAGCCGGCAGGTACTCGACCACCTGGGTAAGGTGGTGGCCCACGATCCAGGTATCGCACTGCGCTGGACTGCCCTTGGCGCACACCGACGAGGGCGTTCCCGGTAGGTAGAAGGTTTTTCCATTGGGCGTCACGGTGTAGCTGCTGAGGACCCAGGCGCCCGGCAGGTGCGGCGTCCCCGGCTGATTGACGGCAACCGCCAGCTGGCCCGAACTCGACACCAGCATGCTATTCAGGCCCTCGAGCGTGACCGGTGCTGTGGCACGTACCGGCGTCAGCAGCTGCGGCCGGATGAAGTTGGGCCACAGCAACTGCAGCAGCACCACGACGACGATCGTGACGGCCATGGCGGCGATGGTGCGGCGCACCAGGATCCCAGTGACCACGCCGATCACGAACGCGAGCGCTGCCCAGGCGACCGGGGCCAGGCCCTGGGCGGCAAACATCAGCGGCGTCATCCGGGCGAACTCACTGAGGTTGTTGGGAAAACCGCCGGCCGCGTTGACCGGCCCGGCCCACCAGCTGAACAGCAGGCTGATCAGGCCCGAGGTCGCGATCGCCGCCAGCCCGACCAGCCCAAGCTTGACCGCCATCCATCGCATCCTGGTCACATCCTGGCTCCAGGCCAGCCGGTAGGTGCCCGCCTCGAGTTCGCGGGCGACGAGCGGTGCGCCCCAGAACGCGCCGATGACCGCAGGCAGGACCACCAGAATGAGGATGCCGCCGAAGTAAAGCGCCGGGTAGACCTGATCCGCCTTCATGGTCGTGATGAAGGTCGTCGTCAGGCTGAGGCAGTGCGGGCCACTGCCGCATCCGCGCAGGCCGCTCTTGTTGTACAGGTCCGCCAGGTGCGGACCGGTGTAGCCGTAGGCAACGGCAAGTACGGCGACTACCGCGAGTGCCGTGATCGCCTGGGCCCGGAACTGTCGGAACGTCAGCCAGGTCATCGTGCTGCCTCCACTGCTGCGCCAGCCGCGGCGCCATCTTCGGCCCGGCCCATGTAGCCCAGCACCACGTCTTCCAGGTTCGGCCTGGTCACGGTCCAGGCCGGGTGCTGCGGAGCCGCAGCGGCCCGGACCAGAACCGTCGTCAGGCCGATATTGCGCGTAGCGCTGATGATCTCCGCGTCACCGGGCAGGTCGCTGTGGTCCACGCTGGACCCGCTGACCAGGTGGTGGCTGGCGAGTACAGCGGTCACCGGGCCGGCGACCTGGATCCTCGCTGCGACGAGCACGACGAGGTAGTCGCAGATTCGCTCCAGGTCGGACACCAGATGGGAGGACATGACGACCGACATCTGCGAGCCGGCGGTTGCCACCGACAGGCCTGCCAGGAATTCCCGGCGGGCGAGCGGATCCAGGCTGGCGACGGGCTCGTCGAGGATCAGCAGGTCGGGCCGACGGGCTAGGGCCATGGTCAGGGCCAGCTGGGCGCGCTGCCCGCCTGACAGCCGCCCGGCCTTGCTGCGGGGGTCCAGCTTGAGTTCCCGGATCCGGCTAACGGCGAGCTCGGTGTCCCAGCGCGCGTTCATATGCCGGCCCAGCTTCAGGTGGTCGGCAACCGTGAGCCCGGCGTACACCGGAGTTTCCTGGGCTACGAAGCCGACCTTGCGCAGCTGCGCGGTCCCATGACCGGGAACGCCGCCGAGCACCCGGATGGTGCCGGTCGTGGGCCGCAGCATCCCGGTAGCCAGGCTGAGGAACGTGGTCTTGCCGGCCCCGTTCGGGCCGACAAGGCCCGTGACGCTCCCGACGGGAATATCCAGCGAGCAGTCCTGAAGCGCCCAGTTGGAGCCGTACGCACGGCTGACGTTCCGGGCCTCGATCGCGGCGCTCACCGAGGGCCCAGTCTGCAGGGTCATGGCGAATCTCACTTTCGGTGCGATAGCGGGATGGCCGGGCTATCCGGTCGCCGTTACGCTAAGTGAGCGCGCTGCGAGGGCGACATATGGCTGGACGGCGTCTTGGCGGTGTACCTAGGTACACCCGCATCCGGGGGCTCAGCGTCACTGTGCGGATCCAGGCCGATCCGGCAGACTGAAATAAGCCCTGTAACCCGAGCTAGAGGACGATCTGATGAGCGGCGCGGTGAGCCCGACGGCGGCAAGTGCCTTGCGCCGAGGACCCTGGCCGATGGCGCGCCGATCCTTGGCCGGGTACTGGCACTCCCTCGCGTTTTCGGCGCTGCTGCTCCTGGGCCTCGGCCCGGTACTCGCCGTCCTGATCGCGATACTCGAGGCCTGGGACACAGTCATGGCGCTCGCGGGCCAGCGGACGGGCGGCCCCTACCTCACGAGTACCGGTGCGACGCCGGTTGTGGTGATCTTGTGCTCCCTGCTGTACGTGCGCTGGCTGGCGAACCTGACCAGAAGCTTGATGGGTCGCTGGTGCGGCACCCTCATCCTCCAGCCGTACCGGCCCGCACCACACCAGCCTGGCGTACTGCGACGACTGAGATGGCTCGCCACCGACCCGGCAACGTGGCGCGATCTGCTCTGGCTGACGGTCAATGCCGTCGCCGGCACGCTTCTTGTCGTCGTCCCGGTCGCGATGGTGCTGTACGGCATCGTCTTCGCGATCCTGCCAGCCATCGGGGTTCCGGTCGCTCACCTGGCATATGTCGGCATCATCACCGCGAAGGGTCCAGGCGCTGGCCTGATCGGACTGGTGCTGACCCTCGCCGGACTGTGGCTCGCGCCGCGGCTGCTGCCCAGCTACGGATCAGTCGCCCGCCTCCTGCTCGGTCCCACCCGCGGCAGCGAGCTTTCGGTGCAGGTCGAGCGCCTCGTGCGGACCCGATCCGACACGATCGACGCCGGCGCGGCCGAGCTGCGCCGGATCGAGCGCGACCTGCACGACGGTGCGCAGGCCCGGCTGGTCGCGATGGGCATGACGCTGGACGCCATCGACCGGCAGCTAGACGCCGACCCTGCGGTCGCCAGGGCGCTGCTGGCCGAGGCTAAGAATTCCTCGGTGAAGGCGCTCTCGGAGCTGAGGGACCTGGTCCGCGGGATTCACCCGCCGGTCCTCGCCGACCGGGGGCTGGTGGAGGCGGTCCGTGCGCTCGCCCTGGACAGCCCGCTGCGCGTCCACGTCGCCTCGGAAGTGCACGGCCGCCCGCCTGCGCCGGTAGAGTCCGCTGTCTACTTCGCGGTGAGCGAACTGCTCGCCAATGCGTCCAAGCATGCGGCGCCCTGCGAAGCGTGGACCGACTTCCGGTACTCGGGCGGCATGCTGCGGATCAGCGTCGCCGACGACGGCAGCGGCGGCGCCGACCCGGCACACGGCACCGGCTTGCGCGGGATCGAGAGGCGGCTCGCTGCATTCGACGGGGTGCTTGCCGTGTCCAGCCCGCCCGGCGGACCCACACTGGTGCACCTGGAGATCCCGTGCGAGTTGTCATAGCGGAGGATCTCTTCCTGCTGCGTGACGGCCTCACCCGCCTTCTCGAAGCTCACGGCTTCGAGGTCACCGCGGCCGTGGAGACCGGCGAGGAGCTCCTCACTGCCGTGCTTGCGGACAAGCCGGATGTCGCTATCGTCGACGTACGCCTGCCGCCCACCTTTACTGACGAGGGCCTGCGTGCTGCGCTCGCGGCCCGGCGTGAGCTACCAGACCTGCCAGTCCTTGTGCTGTCCCAGTACGTCGAGCAGCTCTATGCACGCGAACTGCTCGCAGAGGGCAGCGGCGGCATCGGATACCTGCTGAAGGACCGGGTGCTGGATGGCGCCGAGTTCGCCGACGCTGTCAGGCGCGTCGCGGCCGGCGGCACGGCGATGGATCCCGAGGTCGTGGCGCGGCTGCTCGCCAGCAACGGTGCCGACGACGCGGTCGCCGCGCTGAGCCCGCGCGAGCGCGAGGTGCTCGGCCTGATGGCCGAAGGCCGGTCGAACTCCGCCATCGCGCAGCAACTGGTGATCAGCGAGCGCGCGGTGGCCAAGCACACCGCTTCGATCTTCATGCGACTGGGCCTTCAGCCCTCCGATGATGACAACCGCCGAGTCCTGGCGGTCATCGCCTATCTCGACCGCTAATCCGATCGCCAGCGGGCCTATTGAATCGACATGTATATGTACGTTACTATTCGGCGCAATCGCCCCGGTACGCGCTATTGAAGGGCAGCAAATGAAAGAAGCTCGTCGGGACATGCTGCTGGCTGCCGCGACACCCATGCTGCAAGAGCATGAGGAGGTGCAGCTCACCACGTTCGCCAGAGTGGGCTCGGTGTCGGCAAAGCGGAAGATCGCGACTGCGGCGACGGCGGCTGTCCTCAGCGCAGGGATCCTGATGGTCGCGGTACATCCGCGGGAGATGTATCTCGTGCTGACCGACCGGCGGATCCCCTTCTTCGACGGGCACACCGCAACCGGCCGACCGGGGAAGCACCTGATGACCGTACAGCGCGACTTGCTGACAGTGTCATCGGCCAAAGGGAAGGGCCTAGGGCTGGCCATCGAAGTTGAGCTAGCTGTCGAAGGCCAGGACAAGAACCTGAGGATCCTGTTCCCGACGCCCAGCAAAGAAGAAGGCAGGCAGTTCATCAGCGCGCTGCCCGCAGCCAGCTGACCGACGGCGGTTCGCTGCTGTTGACGATCGCGGAGTCCGCGCTTACGTTGCCAGGCGTGGGTGATATCGGCACCAGCCTGACGGTCCTGGCCCGTACCGGAGCGGACGGACCCGGCCTGGTCCGCACTCTGGCCGAGATCGCGCCGGGCGGGCGGCACGCCGGCGCCGCCGGGGCTGGCGGCGAGCTGTGGTTCGTGATCGGCGGCTCCGGTCGACTCGAGCTGGACAGTGCGCCAGGACCTGCGCTGGTCCCCGACCGTGGCCTATGGATCCCAGCCGGCGCCTTCTACCGGCTGGAGTGCGGCCAAGCCGAAGAGCTGCGCCTTGACATCGTCGCGCTACCCGCGGCGTCGTGGCCGACTGAGGGGGACGCGCGGCCGACCGCCATCGGCGCGGACGTGCCGCTCAGCCGTGACCTAGCCGACTGCCCGGCGGAGACGACCGGAGACCGGACTTTCCGCGTGCTGTTCGGCCCCGGCCGCGGCTGCGCGACGGCGACGCAGTTCGCTGGCGAGATCCCACCCGGGCGTGCGCCTGACCATAGTCATCCCTACGACGAGGTCGTGCTGGTTCTGCAGGGGTCAGGCATCGCTCATCTGAGCGGCGCCGATCGCAAGCTGTCCGCCGGCACGTGCCTGCACCTGCCGCGCGGACTGCCGCACTGCCTGGAGAACACCGGTCCGCAGCTGATGCGCGTCCTCGGGGTGTTCCATCCGGCCGACAGTCCGGCAGCGAAACTGCCATACCCGCCGGCCGGGCAGGCGTGATCGCTCGCAAGCCTCCGGCGGACTGCCAAACACCCGCAGCGGCTACTTATCTCCGCCCACGGCTTTCCTCCGACATGGATGCCTGCGTGACAGTGCTCAGGCAGGTACACGCGCAGGACGGCTACCCGCTGATGTGGCCAGCGAGCCCGGCCGGGTGGCTCAGTCCCGGCAGGCAGGTCGCCGCTTGGGTCGCCGACGACGGAGGGTTCATCGCGGGCCACGTGGCCCTGGCCCGGCCGCACGCAGGCGAAGCAGCCGGTGCCTGGGCGGGCGCACTCAGTGCGCGCGTTGACGAGCTGCTGTGCGTCTCGTTGTTGTTCGTTGCGCAGCAACACCGCGGCCACGGCATCGGCGGCCTCCTGCTGAGTACTGCCCTCCGGGCAGCACGCGCGCGCAGTGCGCGCGCAGCGCTGGAGGTGGTCTCGCTTAACCGGCACGCCGTGGCCTTGTATCGCGCACAAGGCTGGCGAGAGATCGGTGCCGTCAGTTATGACTGGCTGC
>CAWJMK010000016.1:0-16609 GCA_963843955.1 uncultured Actinomycetota bacterium | reverse complement strand
CTCGACCGTTTCCCACATCGGCTCGGCACCGGGCGGGATCGGCACCGCGAAGGCGTTCAGCAGGAAGGAGATCAGGGTGTAATACCCGCACAGCGACACCAGCTCGACCATGCCGGCCTCACCTAGCAGGTCACGGGCCGCGTCGTAGCTGGCCTGGCTTACCTGGCCCCCGTCGGCGAGCTCACGGGCGACCGCATAGACAGTGCGTTCGTCGTCGGCGGCGAACGGCGGCTCATCACCCCGCCCGATAGCGTCTACGACGTCCTCCGGCACGCCATGCTCGCGCGCCATCCGGGCGTGCGCCCACCACTCGAACTCGGCCCGCCAGCGAGCCCCGACTGTGATGATCGCGACCTCGCTGAGCCGCCGATCGATCGACGTGCCGAAGCGCAACGCGGCACCGAGTGAGGAGAGCCGGCGGCCGACGTCGGGCGCGTGAACGAAGGCATTGAAAGGCCCGACTAGCGCACCTCCCTCTGCGACGAGCTGCCGGCCACGGCTGCCGACTATCTTGTCCCACACATCCTGGCCAGCCGGGTCAAGCTCATCACGGCGCAGATCACTAAGTCGGCTCACAGCAGGACAATAGTCTCGGTGGTCTGGATCGGCCAAGAGGGGCGCAGGCAGACCTGCGTAGCCATGGCCAAGCGCGGGCTCGTGCCCGACGGCCGGCTCGCGCCAGCGCGCCGGCTCATTGTGGCTGCCCGTCAGCAGGTCCTGGACGCGAATCTTCGCGCGGATCACCGGCTGGCGTAGGCGCTGTTCGCGCCTGGTGGCGCGGGCGAGCTTCGCCGGCCGCAGCTGGTACCGCCATCGTGCCCACGGGGAGCCCGGCCGGCCGAGGCGGAAGGCGCCGACGATGAACGCGGGCGGAACGAACAAGCCGAGCAAGGCGGTCCAGATCTTGCCCTTCAGGAGAGTGATTCCGGCGAGCACGAAGAGTACGACGACGGTCAAGATGACGGTCGCGGTCGTGACGGGGCTGCCAGTGAGGCGATAGTCATCGGCCACACTGTGAACGCCAACCGGACTGACCCCGATGAGCAGTAGCGCCGTCACGCCCGTCGCGACGAACACGGCGTCGACCGAGATCCGGCCTTCGTTTGTCCAGTACACATCGCGCAGGTGCAATATCAGCGCGAACTCATCGAGCACCAGCGCTGTGCCGAGGCCGAACAGGGCCGCGAAGCCACTGCGCCACGGCAGCGAGTTCAGCGGCGCGGCGAGCTCGGCGACGCCGCCGACGCCCATGAAAATTACACCGAACACCATGTGGTGGATATGCACCGTGCCCGTGCGGAAGTTGCCTGGCCACCATCGGACCCGCGCTCGGACCAGCCGGACCGACAGGCGGATGCAGCCGAAGCCGGCCACGAAGGCGACGAAGAAGCAGAACAACGGGAGCCGTCCGGTGTGCACGACCTGCGCCTGGAACCAGCCGGACATAACACCCCCTATCTGGCAGCCCGCTGTCGGTCGGGCCGTATCACGGTCAAGTCTGGTCAGCCGAGCAACCGCTCGCGACCTGCGGGCTGTCTACTACGGTGCTCCTATGGATCATCAGGTCGGCGGCTGGTATCCGGACCTGACCGAGGCGGAGCGGCGCCTCGTCCAGGTCGTGGGCTCGGGCGAGCAACTCGACCTGGCCGGAAGGAAATATCGGGCCGGGGACCTCATTCCAGCGGATGTGATGCGCGGCTGGGGCCGCAGGCACACCGTACGCGCTAGCGTCATCCGCGACGTCCTGCGCGGGCGCCTCGTCGGCCGTCCAGACCCGCGCGGCGTCCGGCTCCGCGGCGCCCGCATCAGCGGACGGCTTGACCTTGACTACCTCATCGCCACGATTCCTCTCAGCCTGACCGACTGCGTGCTGCCCGACGGCATGGTCGCCAGCGGCGCGACGCTGCCGGCGCTGATTCTCCGCGGCTGTCTGCTGGCGCATCGCGACCTCCCGCCCATGGTCGCAGCCCGGCTCACGACGACGGTCCTGGACCTCAGCCTGGCGACAGTCACGGCTCGCTGCGAGCCGGCCGCCGTAGACCTGGCGGGCGCTGACCTCGGCCTGCTGGACGCTCGGGGCGCCACCCTGGTCAACGCCCGGGGTCCGGCACTCGACGCCAGCCAGAGCCATATCCGGCGGGACGTTCGCCTCTCTGGCTTCGGCGAGGGCTACCCGGCCCGGCAGTTCGAGGCGGCCGGCCACGGTGAGCTGGGCACCGTGCGCCTTCGCGGCGCCACCATCGACGGCTCGCTGTCAATGTCGCACGCCGAAGTTACGAACAACGCCGGCGGCTCAGCTTTAACCACCGACGGCATGGTGGTCGGGCAAGATCTGTACCTCGCCTGGCTGACTGCCAGCGGCGGTGGCAGCGAAGCGGTTCTGGACCTGCCGAATACGTCTGTCGGGCGCGTCTTCTCCTACCGGCCGGTCACGGTGACGAACAGCGGGAGCTCAGGCAGCCGGGTCAACGTAGACGGGCTCACCTATCAGGCGCTGCCGGCAGGCCTGACACCGACGGATTGGCTCCAGGTGATCCGGCAGGACACCGCCGCGTACGCGACGCAGCCCTACCGGCACCTCGCCGGCGCGCTGGGCGCGGCAGGCCGCGACCGCGAGGCACGCGATGTTCTCATCGCCCAGCGCCAGGACCAACTCGACCGCAAGGCGCTCACCGGCGTCTCGCAGCGCGCGTGGGCCCGGTTGACCGGCGTCGTGCTGGGTTACGGTTACCGGTCGTCGCGCGCGCTGCTGTTCCTGCTCGGTGTGCTGGCCGTGTCGGTGATTCTCGCCACGGTGCTCGGTGGGCACGGAGCGCTGGCCCAGCCGCGGCTAGCCGGGTCTGCGCGCCCAGCCGCGCCGTGCACGGCGTTGCAACGGGTCGCTGTCGGCCTCGACCTGGGCGAGCCGCTTGTTGCTCCGGCCGACCAGTGCGGCACCACGCTCACGGGCACCGGCACCGCTCTTACGGTGCTGCGCTGGCTGCTGGAGGTCGCCGCGTGGGCGTTCGTCGCCCTGTTCCTCGCCGGGTTCACTAGCGTGGTCCGCAAGACCTGACGCCAGCGCTCGCTAGGTGCAGGACTGGGCGAACTTTTTCACGGCGTCGCCACGAGATCGAGGACGACCTTGCCGAAGGCATCGCCGGACGCCAGCCGGGCGAAGGCGGCCGTCAGCATCGCCCGCGAGATCCGCTGGTGGCGCTAGTTCTACAGGCGGTTGAGTAGCTCCTCGGTGACCAGGGTCGTGATCGAGGTGCGGGCGGAGCCCTTCTCTACGTGGGCGGTGATCGTGACCACCGCCTCACGGGGCGGGGAGACGATGCAGAACTGGCCGTAGATGCCCGCCATGCTGAACGTGCCGTCGCCGTGGCCGCACCAGGCGCCGAGGCCGTAGCGGGGCGCCAGGCGGAACCCCTGGTCCTCGGGGTCGTTGACCGTGGCCACGCTTTCGGCGGCGATCCGCGCGCAGTACCCGGCGGGGACCAGCTGGCGGCCCTCGTGACGGCCATCGTCCAGCAGCAGCCTGCCGAAGCGGGCCAGCTCGGACGTGCGCAGGAACAGGTCGCTCTCCGCCACCGGGTGGCCGAGGGGGCAGGTGTGCCACTGGGGATTGTGGATGGCGAGCGGGCCGAAGACCCGGGGCATCAGGTAGTCGCGGACGCTGGCGCCGGTCGCGGCGCGCAGCGCGCGGGCCGCCACGTACGGGCCGGTGCCGGCATAGCTGAAGTAGCTGCCAGGCTCATGGGCGAGGGGGGTCGCGAAGAAGTCCGCCGCCAGGTCGGGGACCACGACCGGCTCGCGGGCGGACCAGGAATGCGGGCTCCCTGATGTCATCGTCAGCAGATGGCGGAGCGTGACCTGTTCCAGGCCCGGGGCGGCGGTTCCCTTCAGCTCCGGGTAGTACCTGAGCGCGGGGTCGTCGAGGGCGAGGCGGCCCTCGGCTTCGGCGATGCCGAGCGCGACGGACACGAACGTCTTCGACACCGACCGCAGGTTCTCCCTGTCATCCGAGCGGAGCCGCCGCTCGACCGGCTCCTCTCCGCGGCGGTACACATGCACGCCGTAGAGCTCCATACCGTTGTTCTGGGCAGACTGGACCAGGCCGTCGATTAGCTCGCGCATGCCGCGGAGCCTACATTGCCGGCCTGAGTTGGCTCAAAGCTGTCGATCTTGCTGGCCGGCTCGATGATCCGCGCGAGCACCAGCTGCCGGAACACCCCGTCGCCGCCCGCTGCCTCGTCCAGGCCCAGGACCCGGTAGCCGCGGTCGAGCGCGTCCAGCAGGCAGCCCATCCGCGAGGAGGTGATCGGCAGCGGCCCGGCAGCGCCGGAATCCCCGAGGCCGAGGTCGAGCTCCGTCTGGCCCGCCGCGATCCGCTGCCCGGCGGCCGCCTTCAGCGGCTCGAGCTCCGGCGTCGTCGTGCGCGGACCCGATGTGCTCGATCTCCCGCGAACCGCGCCGCAATGACCAGACGACCTGCACCGCCGTCGCGCCGAATCCGTCTTCACCGTCCGCACATACGGCACCGGCCCACTCTACGGCCGGCCTGGCCGCGCGCCTGCGCAGCGACGCGGCAGCCTGCGGGCCTGCCGGGAAGCAGCCGCTCCCGCACGCTCGTGACCAGGGCCGGAACACCGCCACCAGGCGAAAACAGGCCGCCGTCACGAGGCTCGCCTGCCGAGCGCGTTAGTGCGCAAATTCCCCACACAAAAACCGCGAAACTGCAGGTCAAAACCATGCAATCCCGGTGATCACGCGAACGTGAGCCAAGTCAGGTTTCACGGCGTCGCTACGAGATCGAGGACGACCTTGCCGAACGCATCGCCGGACGCCAGCCGGGCGAAGGCGGCCGCCGCCTGCTCGAACGGGTAGACCGAGTCGATCACCGGCTTGATGCCCCGCGTGGCCATCAGCGCGGCTAGCTCGGCGAGTTCGTCGCGGGTGCCCATGGTCGCGCCGAGCAGCTCAAGCTGGAGGAAGAACACCCTCCGCAGGTCGATCTCGGCCAGGTGCCCGCCGGTGCTGCCGCAGACGACGATGCGGCCTCCTGGCACCGTGCTCTTCAGCGAGTGGTCGATCGTCGGCGTCCCCACCGTCTCGATGACGACGTTGACGCGCTCAGGCAGCCGCGCACCCGGCTCGGTCGCCGTCGCTCCGAGCGCGGCTATCTGCTCGCGCTTAGCCGCACTGCGGCTGGTGGCGTACACCCGCGCGCCGAGCGCCTGCGCCAGCACTACGGCGGCCGTCGCGACGCCACCGCCCGCACCCTGCACGAGCACCGCGTTCCCGGCCTGGACCTGGCCCTTGCGCACCAGCATCTTGTAGGCGGTGAGCCACGCGGTCGGCAGGCAGGCTGCCTCAACGAACGTCATCGACTCGGGCTTGGGCACGAGGTTGCGCGCCGGGACCCAGACCACGTCAGCGAACGTGCCAGGGTGCAGCTCGGACAGCAGGGTCCGTTTCGGGTCGAGCGTCTCATCGCCGCCGGCAGGGTCGCCGATGACCGCGGAGACGATGACCTCAGCACCATCCGGCCCGACCCCGGCGGCGTCGCAGCCGAGCACCATGGGCAGCTGGCTCTCCGCGAGGCCGACGCCGCGCAGCGACCACAGGTCGTGGTGGTTCAGCGCGCTCGCGCGCACGTCGACGCGGACCCAGTCCTCGCCGGGCCGCTCCCGCTCCTCGATGGTGCCGACAGTCAGCGCACTGAGCGGCTGCTGCGCGTCGGTCGCGGCAGCATAAGCGGCCCGGATGGTGCTCACATGCTCTCCCCATGTTCATCAAGCTCCGCCACACGTCGGCCGGCGCTGGCCGCCGGGCCATTCTGTCAGCAGCGGCTCGCACGGCCACCGGTGGACGTCTCAGCCACTGGCGGTCCTGAACTGGCCCGGCGTGCGCCCGGCGCCGGGCGGTCCGGCGAACGCCTGGGCGATAGTCAGCCACTGCTCAGCGACCGGACCTCGGCTGGTCACGGCGGTATCTGCCCGGTGCCGCCGCTGGGTGACCAGCAGGCAGAAGTCGAGCGCAGGGCCGGTGACCTGATCGGCTGCGTCGTCGGGTCCCCAGGTCCACTGCTCGCCGGACGGCGCGACGAGCTCGACCCGGACCGGCTCGGGCGGCACCGGCAGGCCGTGCACGATGTAGCTGAACGTGCGGGCGCCGACGCCGATGTGAGCGACGTGCCGGAGCCGTTGGGTCGGCTCGCGTTGCACGCCAGCGGTGTCCGCGATGTCCTGGCCATGCGCCCAGGTCTCCATCAGCCGTGCCGTCAGCGACGAAGCGACGCTCATCGGCGGCCCGAACCATGGCACCCGAGCGGCTGGATCCAGGCCGGCGAAGACCGAGAGCAGCTCGTGCCGGGTGCGGGCGAACCAGTCCCGCAGCTGCGCCGGGGACAGTCGCCGGTGCTCGGCCGCGATCACGTCCGGATCCACGCTGCCGCCGGAGTCGACGCGAGCGAGGATTGCGGCGAACGCATCGGGGTCGGTCGCCGAGGTCACGGCGACCTCGTCAAAGTAGGCGAGGTGGCTGACCTGGTCGGCGATGGTCCAACCGGGTGCGGGCGTCGGCAGCAGCCAGCTGGCATCGGGCAGCGGGTCGAGGATCGCCCGCAGCGCCGCGGTCTCGGCGGCGACGTCGTCGACCAGCGCAACAAGATCAGCTGGCATCGGCCGGTCCTTCCTGTTCGGTGCCGACGGCCTCCATCATGGCAAGCAACTGCCCGGCGGCTGTGGTCGCGCCGGCGTGGCCGGGCTCAACGAACCATTCCCGCCCGAACAGCAATCCGAAAACAGGCCCGGGCAGAGCGACCATGACGCGGGCCAGCCGCGCCGTGCGGCCCCCGGCCTGCTGGAGCGAGCGATGCGCGGCGAGCGCGGCCTGCTTCTGACGCGCGTACCGGCGCACTGTGATCCGGTGCGTGATCGCCGCGCGCGGAGTGTACGCGTCCCGGATCTCCGCCTCCTGGTACCTGACGGCGAGCCGCAGCAGACCCAGCCGGCCGAATAGCACCGTGAGCAGTTCACGCGGCAGCGTCGCCTCCAGGACGCGGATGCCCGTCAGCTGCGCAGCCATGGCGCCGACCTCGTGCACCTTGAGATGGTCACGATGGCCGTAGCCGCCGCGCGGGTCGTAGCTCAGCAGCAGGTCAGCGCGCTCGTCGCGGATCAGGTCGGCCAGCCTCGCGGCGGCCTCGCCGATGTCCGCGCGGGCGAAGCGGATCCGATCGGGCGGGTCGGGGCACACGAGCGCCCCGTGCCCGCTGTCGGCGTATCCAAGATGCACGACCCGGCCGGCGCCCAGGGCCGACGCGCTCGCCCGAAGCTCGTCCAGGCGCGCCTGACCGTCCGGGCCGCCCGCCGGTCCCGTCATCCCGTCGGTAGCGACGGCGATGATCACGCGATGACCCTCGGCGGCCAGGCGCGCGAGCGTGCCGCCCGAGAGCAGCACCTCGTCGTCGGGATGGGCATGAAAGGCAATGACGGTCGGCACCCTGGCAGCCTCCCATTCACGCTGTCGCCAGACAGTCGATGGTGCCTGCCTGGCTCCCCCAGTCCGGCACCGGATCATCGGAATCTTTCCCTACCCGAGGTGGAATCGTTGACGCAGCTGATCTCGGTGACGGACGGGCGGGTCAGCATCCGCTCGGAAGATCGCGCGGGGGCTGGACCGGTCGCCGCGGTCCTGTCCGGTGACGTCGTCGCGGGCTGGATCAGCTACGACGGGGAATGGGGCCGACTCGCGCTCGGCGAAGTGCTCGTGCGGTACGAGATGCGTGCGCGCTCTGGCGGGCAGGACGGCGCCGCTGACGGTGATGACGTGCTCAGGCGACCTATCCCGCCGGTGCGGTATACCGACGGGGTGGTCACCATCCGCCGGCAGCGAGCTGACGATATTGACCGGCATCTGGAGGCCATCGACGGCGAGCAGGTCGACTGGCTCTGAGAGCCCGGCGACCGGCAGAAGTGGGAGGCGCAAACCCCGGATCAGCAGCGTGCGCGCAACGGCACGGCCGCATGATGATCCGGCACGTACTGCCCTTGTGGTAGCGGGTCAGTACGACCGCGGCAAGCCGAGTACGTGCTCGGCGAGATAGTTCAGCACCATCTCCTGCGGGATCGGCGCGATGCGCATCAGCCGCGACTCGCGCCAGTACCGCTCGACGTGGTACTCGCTCGCGTACCCGAAGCCGCCGTGTGTCTGCACGGCTGCGTCGGCGGCCGCGAAGGCCGCGTCGGCGGCGAGGAACTTGGCCAGGTTTGCTTGTTCGCCGCTTGGCAGGTTGTTGTCGATCCGCCACGCGGCCTGCCGGGTGGCGAGCTCCGCGGCGGCGAGCCGGGCGTGGGCCTCTGCCAGCGGGAACGAGATGCCCTGATTGGCCCCGATGGCCCGGCCGAACACCACCCGGTTCTTCGCGTACGCCACGGCGCGGCGCAGGGCGGCCTTGCCGACGCCGACCGCCTCGGCCGCGATGAGTACCCGCTCGGCATTGAGCCCGTCGAGCAGGTAGCTAAAGCCCTTGCCCTCCTCCCCCACGCGGTCGATCGCGTCGACGTACAAGCTGTCGTACGTGACCTCGCAGGAGGCCACAGCGTTCCGTCCGACCTTGGGGATCGCCCGGATGCCGACCGCCGGATCCTTCAGATTGGCGACAAACAGCGTGAGCCCGTCGGTGCGCCGGGCGCCCTCGTCCGCTGGAGTGGTCCGAGTCAGCAGCAGCACTCGGTCGGACTCCAGGGCCTTGGACGTCCAGACCTTGCGGCCGGTCACCCGGTAGCCGTCCCCGTCACGGACTGCGCGGGTACGGATCGCGGCAGTGTCGAGGCCAGCATCTGGCTCGGTCACGCCGAAGGCCACGTGCAGATCGCCACTGGCGACGCGCGGCAGGTAGCGCCGCTTGAGTTCATCGCTGCCGTGCCTGACCACCGGATGCATGCCAAATATCGACAAGTGGATAGAGCTGGCGCCGTTCATGCACGCGCCGGACGCGGCCACCTCCTCCAGGATGATCGCCGCCTCGGTGATCCCGGCCCCGCTCCCGCCGTACTCGACCGGGATGGCGATCCCGATCCAGCTGCCCGCGGCCATCGCCTCGTAGAACGCCCACGGGAACGTGTGCGTCGCGTCAGCCTCGGCCCAGTACTCATCCGGGAAACGCGCGCAGATCGTCCTGATGGCGTCCCGGATTGGCTGATACTCGGTGTCGTCGCTGAAGTCCACTGGCGATTCCTACCCCGTTACCGTCTGTAGGTGGTGGCTGCGGTCGCCGGCGTTCGGTAGCCTGCAGCTAGCGGTGGCGCTGGCGGCGTGCTGGTCGCATCGGGCCAGGACGAGACTATGCTCGCGGCGGTTGGCGCGAAGCCCGCATGGCCAGTGAGCTGACCTGCCTCTGGGCACTCCGCCGGCACTAGACCTCCGCCGCAGGCCTGAGAGCCGCGAACCGGCCGGCCGCGACTGCCGCTGGCTCTCCAGGTCCGTCGCTCGCTCCCGACGTGACAACCACTGACCGTCGGCCGTCTCCCACACCCCACCTGTCGCGCTGCTCAGCCGCATGCGCTGCAGCAGCGCCGTGGCCAGCCCGCGGCAGCGGGCGCCCAGCGCCAGCAGGAACCGATCCGCCGCCGTCACTACGCCATTGTGAGGAGACACGATGAGTGCAAGCAAGAATCGCCAGCGCTGGAATGAACTGCCCGAGCGCGTGCACGGACAGATCGAGAGCTTGGTGGGCGGCCGCGTAGTCGCCGCGGAGAACTGCGACGGCGGCTTCTCGCCAGGCTTCGCCTCCCGGCTCACCCTGGCATGCGAGCGCCGGGTGTTCGTGAAGGCGATCGACGCCGAGGCGTGGCGCGGCCAGGCGCCGTTTTACCGGGACGAGATACACGTCGCCGCCGGCCTGGCCGCGGCACGGGCAGCGGACGCCGCCGTCGCGCGGGCAGTCTCGACGCCGCGATTTCTCGGCTCGCTCGATGACGGCCAGTTCGTGATCCTCGCATTCGACTGCGTAGCGGGCGGCGAGCCGGCCCGGCCCTGGCAGTTCGCCGAGCTGACGCGCGTCGCGGGCACGGTCGGCCGGATGTCGGCGGCGCTTACGCCGTCGCCGGTCGCGCTCGCTGGTGATCACCCGCGGCTTGGCGGCTGGGCTACGCTCGCCGCGGACGGAGCGGCCGTGGCGCGGCTTCGCATCATGTCGGCCTGGTCGGCGCGCCACCTTGACCAGCTGATCGCGGCAGAGCGCCACGGCCTGGCCGCCGCGAAGGGTACGGCGCTAGTCCATTTCGACCTGCTGCCGCACAACATCCTGCTGACCTGCGATCGGGTGACTGTCGTGGACTGGCCGCATGCCCGGCTCGGCGCGCCCGTCATCGACTTGCTCATGGTGCTGGCCAGCGCCGCTGCTGATGGCCTCGACCCTGACCCGGTGCTCCGGGCTCAGCCGATGGTAGTGGCAGTAGACGACGCCGACGTGACCGGCATCCTCGCGGCTCTGACCGGATTCTGGCTGGCTGGAGCGTTCGAGCCGATGCCGGCCGGCCTCGGACCAATCGCCGCGGCCAAGCTGCATCTTGGCCGCGGCGCGCTCTGGTGGCTCGAGCGCCGGCTTGGCGTTACCAGTACTGCGTCGTCGCCCCGGAACTGCTGATGATGCCGCCGACAGTCTCCGGCCGCTCGAATACAGACTGGACGGCGACCCGGCCGGGTCCCTGGAGCACCAGCCAGATCGACTTGGCCTGCCACCGGGCCGAGCTGAACCAGTAGTTGCCCCGCGGGTACTCGAAATGCAGGAACATCCGCACTGAGCGGTCTTTCCAGATAAGCCCGCCGGGCTGGATCAGGATGCGCTCACCCTGCTGGAGGTCACGGATGAACGTGTTGCCTGGCGCATGCAGCAGCAGCAGGCCGGGCCCGCCCTGGGCGGTGAACCTGTCCATCGTGGACCCGAGCGGGTAGTGGTACTCCTGCTCGTCACCCTTCTGCGTGGCGAACCAGACGCCCGCCCGCTCCCACTGGTAGCCGACGTTGCTCGTCGCGACCAGGAAGCGATGCTCGACCACGTCGACGGCGTGGTTCGCCGGCAGCGGCACCGCGAGCGTCTCGCCCGGGTGATCCGCACTGATGGCGATGTGACCGGGTCCGCGGGCGGTCATCATGAGGAGCGGCATGCCGGCCAGCATCCGGTTCCAGCCGCCTGCCATCTTCATCATCTCGAGCTGGATGGTCGGCTCGGTGTGCAGCAGGACGTGGTGGGAGAAGTAGACCGAGTCCGACGGGTCCAGCTTCATCTCCGCCACCGGCACGTACTTGCCGCTGATCTGGCAAGTGGACCGGTTGAAGCGGATCCTGGCCATGTCCCGGATCGGCGGCTGCTCAGCCCAGCCGGACTTGGTCACCCGCGCCCGGACATCGGTGGCTGCCCCGCAGTGCGGGCAGGTGGTGCCAGACCCGTCGCTCGGGATGCGGCAGTACGGACAGGTGTAGGTCGCGGTAGGAGTCGACATGTCGATGCCCTACTCGCTGCCGTGGTGCACGTACATCGACTGGACGCCGACCCGGCCAGGGCCGGCCATCTCGGCAAGGTACATGCTGTGGCTGCCCATCATGCCGGTCTTGAACTTCTGCTGGACCGTGTTCATCGTGACCGACGAGTCCTTGTACAGGAATCCGCCTGGCTCGACCAGGATCTTCTCGCCGGGCTGGAGGGTCTTCTGGAAGACGTTGCCGTAGCCGTGCAGGAGCAGCAGTCCGGGGTCGCCCGCGGTCACGAACCTGTCCATGTACATCCCGCTGCCGCCGTGCAGGACGTTGGCCAGGCCCTTGATCCGCACGAACGAGTAGTTCAGCGAATGCGTGCCGGCCAGGAACGCGTGCTCACGGACATCGATCTCATGCGACGGGTGGATCGGCAGGACCACGACTTCGCCAGTCGCGTCCTTCGACAGCGCGATGCGACCCGGCCCGTGCGCCACACTCATGATGTGCGGCATGCCACCGATCATCCGCCGGGTACCGCCCGGCGTGTTGAGCGCCGACAGCGGGACACCGGGCTCCTTCCACAGCATGACGTGGTGCTCGAAGAACACCGAGTCGCCGGCTGCTAGCGCAAGCTCGGCGACGGGGACGATCTCGCCTTCGATCTGGCACGTGGAGTTGGAGAACCGGAACTCCGTCATGTCCCGCAGCCGCGGCGCTTCAGCCCAGCCAGAGTCAGAAACGAGGTTCTTCTTGTCGAGCGGGGCGCCGCAGGTCGTGCAACTTGTCCGCTCCGGCTCATTCTGAGCCTTGCACCACTGACATTCGATCCTGTCCATCCGGGCAGGCCTTTCTGCTCGAGGGGCCAATCAGTCTGTTGCCGCGGGGGTCGGTTAATACGGGGTCGGTGAATACGGGGGTCGGTGTATATGGGGGTAGGTGAATACGGGGGCCGGTGAATACTGAGGGTCTGCAGGCACGGTAGGACCTGTCGCCGGTCCGCCAGGCGCAGCGGGGCTGCCCGTCAAGTGCGGACACGGCGGCTGATATTGGCTGTGATCGTAGCGGAGCCCCGGGTGCTCCGCTCCTGGTTAGGCCGACGGCGGGCTGGTAGGCGTGCCGCAGTCGGCGCAGAACTTCGCCGTCGGGCTCAGGCTCGCGTTGCAGTTGGTGCAGTGCTTAGAGGTCGCCGTGCCGCACTCGGGGCAGAACTTCGCGCCGACCTGGACCGGGCTCTCGCAGTTGGTGCACGCCATCGTGGCCGGGGCGGCGGCCGGAGCCTCGGCCGCAGCTGGCGCGGGCGGTGGCGCCGCGGCCTGAGCCCCGGCGGCGGCCTGCTGCGCGTACCCCTGGCCGCCGCCGGCGAAGCCCGGTCCTGGCGGTGGCGGGTTGTAGGGGGCCTGCATCGGGGCCTGCATTGCCTGTCCGGCCATGCCCATGCCCATCCCCATGAACATGGGCGTTACCGCGGCGCCGCCCTGCGCCATGCCCTGGCCAGCTCCCTGCAGGGCCTCGGCCTGGGCGGCCTGAAGGAAGCCGCCCGCCAGACGGCTGTAGGCGGTGTCCCCGGCCAGCTTCTTCAGCCGCGCGTTGTCGTCGTCGTCGAGGTTCACGTCGACGTTGCCCAGCCGGGTCAAGGTGATGCCGTAGTCGACGAGCTCGTGGTTGGCTGCCTCGAGCGACAGCGACTCGATCTCAGGGCTGTGCATGGACAAGCCGAGGATCGGCCAGGCACCCGACATGAGCTGGGTCGTCACGGTGGTGCGGGTGACCTTGAGCAACTGCTGAGTGACCCAGCCCGTCACTGCCTGGTTGTTGGTCACGTCGACGGTCCCGACGAGGTTGAGGATTAGCTTGGTCGGGTCATTGACGCGCAGCGCGTACTCGCCGAACGTGCGCAGCGTGACAATCAGTCCCGACTGCGGGTCCTGCACTTCATCCAGCCGGCCACCGAACCGGTTGTTGGGGAACTCGCGCGTGCCGACGAAGTAGATCTCGGCCTTGAAGGCGTTACCACCCGACGCCCAGTCCACGAACATGCCGAGGAACGGCAGTTCCTTGGCGTCCAGCGTGTGCTGGCCGGGCACCAGCACGCCCATGACCTGGCCCTGGCTCATGAAGACTGCGACGGCGTCGGGCTCGACAATGGCGCGAGTGAACTTGCGGATGTTCTGGTCAGGCCACTTATAGACGATCTGGCCCTTGGCTGTGTCAGGCGCTGCGATGAACTCGCGGCGAGCCTCGTTAAGAAGTCCCATTGAAAGCTCTCCCCTATGCCTGGAATGTGACGTTCGCTGCCGCCGTGGTCACGCCCTAACCGGATCATACTTCTGAGGGTGGCTAATAGGGCCAGATCTGACGCAGCCAGACTCTCGTCCTAGTCGCGCCTGAGTCTCACCTCGAGCCGGCCCGATCGGCGCATGACGGTGCTTCCGACACCGGCAATCGAATGCCTGATCGAGCTACCAGAGTCCGAGCAGCGAGCCGAGTACTCGAGCTGCCTGGCCGCCTGCCTCCTCGGCGATGGCGAGCGCAGCGGGGACGTTGAGATTGTCCGCCAGCGCGCCCCGCACGGCCGCGATAGCCGCTGCGGAGTTCTCCGGGCGCCCCGCCGCTATCTGGAGCAGTTCCAGTCGCCGGGCCGCGGCCGCCAGGGCGGCCGGCTCGTAATCCCACTCCTCGGCCCACGGCCGGTCCAGGATCAACAGGCGCACGGCGGCCGCCGAGTGGCGGTCCAGCACGTCGCTGACCAGGACCAGGTTGCCGGTCGACTTCGCCATCTTGGCGCCGGTGACCGTGACCACGCCGACGTTGAGATGGGCGCGCGCGAACGGCCTGACACCGGTGAACTGCTCGGCTAGCGCGGCCTGGTAGGCGTGGTGGGGGAAGCGCAGGTCGGCGCCGCCGGCGTGCACATCGATCGCCGGCCCGAACGCGTGCAGCGCCATCGCGGCGCACTCGGCGTGCCAGCCAGGCCGGCCTGGACCCCAGGGGCTAGGCCAGGCGACAGCGTCGACCGCCGTCTCACCTTGGCCGGCGGCGTGCCAGAGCACGATGTCGAACGGGTCATCCTTGGCCGGGTCGTCAGGCCGGTCGCCGTACTCGGCCGACAGCCGGAGTGCGGCATCGCGGTCGAGGCCGGCCTGGCGGGCGGTCGCGGCGCCGGAGAAGTACACGCTCCCGTCGCGTTCGTACGCGGCGCCGCCAGCTAGCAGGCCGCTGGCCAGCGCAATCACCTGGCCGATGAACGCGTGCGCGCGCGGCTGGAGGGCGGGCTCGGTCACGCCCAGCGCGGTCATGTCGCGATCGAAGTAGAACTGCTGGATAGCGGCGTACCGGTCGTACGGCGAGCCGACCCGGTTCGCCGCGGCGAGCAGCACGTCGTCGACATCGGTGACGTTCCGGCACAAGATGACGTCGGTAGCGGCCGAGCGCAGCACCCTGGCCAGGGTGTCGACCCACACGAACGTGGCCGCGTGCCCGAGGTGCGTGACGTCGTACGGGGTGATCCCGCAGGCATAGATGCGCGCCCGGCCGGGGAGCGGAAGCATGGTCCCGCCGAGGGTCAGCACAGGTTCTGGCCCGGGCTCGCCACCGACTGCCGCCATCGGATTGATCACGTCGCCGACGATACCGAGGCCGGGACGGCCAGGTCAGCCAGGGGCAGGCGCGGCCGGCTGGCAATCGGCTTCACGCCCGCCGCATATCCGGCGGCATACTGGCCATAATCATGACTTCACACCACACCGCACGGAGGTGAGACATGGACATCGGCGGGGCGCTGGCAGAGGCGCGCAGTGAAGCCGGACTGACCATCACTCAAGTGAGCGAGCGCACCCGCATCAGGGAAACGATCATCCGAGATATCGAACGCGACGATTACTCGGCGTGCGGCGGAGACTTCTATGCGCGCGGTCATATCCGCGCGATCGCGAAGGTAGTCGGAACCGACCCGGTCCCGCTGATCGAGGAGTATGACACCGCCAGCGTGCCAGCCAGCGATGCCGTGGCGCCGGGCCTCAGCGCACCTGCCCGGGTAGATCCCGACGCCGACACCGATCCCGGCCTGCTTGACGGCGACCGCCTCGAATTTGACCTTCCCGGCCGGCTGTGGCCAGGGCTGCGGCGGTCGGCCCGCCGCTGGATTTCGACGGTCAGTTCCAGGCTGGCCGGCCCGGCCGAGCGGACTGTGGCCGGCTCTCCGGCCGCGAAGCGCGTTACCGGGGATCAGTACGTCATGCCGCGCGGGATTACCGCGGCCGAGGCGTTCCGGCCTGGCCTGCCGCTGGACTTCGAGCGTCGTCGGCCGCGGCGGGCCGGCCTGCTCGGGCTCCTTGCACTGGCGGTCATCGGCGTCCTGGTGTACCTGCTTGTCGCCGGTGGCTCGCACGGCGCTCCGGCGACACCGCGGCCGCACGACAGTGCCCGCCCGGCAGCGCAGCACACGGGCTCGGCGGCGGCGGCCAGCACCGGGTAGCCCGTTAACGGGCGAAGGATGGCGGCACGGTGGCGAGTCTCGCGGGCTTTACGGCCGCCGGGCGAGAGCTTCGATCTGCGCTGCCAGCGGCTCGGGCGCGGTCAGCCGGTTGTCGATAGTCACATGCGGCGCGGCGGGCACCGAGCCGAGCCGCATGCTGTCGGCGAAGACGTCGAACCGGGCCAGTTTCGCCGCGTCGCGGGTCAGCCCGCGGTCGGCCAGTCGCTGCCGCAGCGTGGCCGCATCTGCGCGCACCCATACCAGCTGCACGGGCGGCCCGCCGAGCTCAGCTACCCAGGCCGACCATAGCCCGGCGTCGTGGATCTGCTGGGTGAACGGTCCGGATAGCAGGACTCCGCAGCCAGCCAACCGGATCTCCCGCGCGGTTGCCGTCATCCCGCGGTACTCGTGCACTTTGACGTGCTCGTCGTACCACGGGCCCTCGCGCTCGCCAGGCGGGCGCCCGGCAGTCGCCAGGACGGCAGCGACAATCGAGCCGTACATCGTGTCCTTGTCCAGCAGCGCCGGGGGCGGGACCAGAGCGGCGAGGAGCAGCCGGGCAACGGTCGTCTTGCCGGCGCCTGGCGGCCCGGCGACGACCCAGACTGGCGCCGGCGAGGTCACGCCGGGAGCGTATCTGCCAGCAGTCGGCTGATCTCGGCGACACCC
>CAWJMK010000015.1:0-16026 GCA_963843955.1 uncultured Actinomycetota bacterium | reverse complement strand
CGTCAGGGTCGACCGGGACATTCCGTTCAGCCAGATTCAGCACCGCGGCTAGTCGGTGGTACCACTTTGGTACCATGACGTCATGGCCATGAATCTCCGTCTCGACGACGAAGACAGCGCGCTACTCAAGGCTCTGGCTGAGGCCGAGCACGTTTCGCTGCACGAGGCCGCGCTTCGGGCCATACGCCGGAGTGCCCGTGAGATCGCGCACACCGAGCGTGTCCAGGAGGCAGCTGCCGAGATGCTTGACCGCTGGGGTGACGTTCTCGGCCGCCTCGGTCGCGCGTGACCAGACCACTGCCAGTCACTGAGTATCTGACTCTTGCGGATCTCCTTGATCTGGTGAGCGCACTAGGCGCCGGGCCGGTCCGCGACCTTGGCCTGCTGGATTCAGCTTGTCACCGGCCGCAGGCGGTCTTCTATGGTCAGGAGGCATATCCCACGCTCACAGAGAAGGCCGCAGCGCTCATGCATTCGCTCTGCTGCAATCACGCGCTGGTCGATGGCAACAAGCGGCTGGCGCTGCTCGGCGCCGTCGTGTTCCTGCGGATCAACGGATACTGCCTGGACCTGACTGACGATGAGGCGTTCCGCCTCACGGTATCGATCGCGGCAGGCAATCTGGATGCCGCGGGAATAGCGAAGCATCTCCGGCTGCGGCCGGTTTCATAGGTAGCACAGAGGCTGCGCAGATCCCCTGCCCCGGTGGGCAGCCCATCCTGCATGAGTACCGAAAGAGCGGTCCAGGCCGCCCGCACTCAGGAGGCACGCAGTGGGGATCACTTCCAGCACAGCGCTCTGGTACGCCAGCCGCGCTGCGGGCGTGGTCGCGCTGGTGCTGCTGACCGCAGTCGTCGTGCTCGGCATCCTGGTCAACCGCCGCGGCCGGCTGCCCGGATTGCCGAGGTTCGCCACGACGAGCCTGCACCGGAGCCTGTCGCTGCTGGCCGTCGCCTTCACCGCGATACACGTGATCACCGCGATCGCGGACCCGTACGTGACCATCGGCATTGCCGCCGCGATCATCCCGTTCACCTCCGCCTACAAGGCCCTCTGGATCGGCCTCGGCGCAGTGTCGCTGGACATCATCATCGCGCTGATTGTCACCAGCCTGGCCAGGGCGAAGATCGGCCGCCGCAGCTGGCGCGCGGTCCACTGGCTCGCCTACGCCAGCTGGCCGGTGGCGCTCCTGCACAGCGTCGGGTCGAGCGGCGACCTGCTCAGCGGCGGTCTCCTTGCGCTGACGGTCCTGTGCACGGCGGCCGTGGTCGGCGCTACCGGCTGGCGGGTCGCCAGCGCGTTGGCCGCGCCCGGCCGGGCCGAGCGCGCGGCTCGAGCGCTGGCCAACGCGGAAGCGGGTGCGCAGCTGCCCGGCCACCGTGGGGCCGGAGAAGCAAGCGCCGCCGGCGGCCGTCCGCTTACCGGGGCAGGTGCCCGGTGACGACGGCCCTGACCGCGACCAACAGCGCCGAAATCGGCCACGCGGCGGTGCTGGGTGAGGCCGGCCTGCCGCGGCTGCTCCCGGCCGCGGCCCGCGGACCTGGCGCCGCCGGCGTCCTCGAGCCCGGTCTCGACCTGGTCGCCCACCTGCGCCGGCACGGCCGGGCAGGGGTCCGCGGCACTGCGCTCATCGACGAGGTAGACGCCGCGGGCCTTACCGGCCGCGGTGGCGCCGCGTTCCCGGTGGCCAGAAAGCTATCCGCGGTCGCCAGCGCGGGCGGCAGCCCGGTGGTGGTCGCCAATGGCGCCGAGGGCGAGCCCGCCAGCAGCAAGGACGCCGCGCTGCTCTGGTTCGCTCCGCACCTTGTCCTCGATGGCCTTCAGCTAGCGGCCGAGGCCGTCGGTGCCCGTACGGCGTACCTGTACATGCACGCGGGTTCGGACGCCCGTGGCGGGCCGGACCTGCCCGGCCATCTCAACGCGGCGCTTGCGCAGCGGGCGGCGGCTGGCACAGACCGCGCGAGCGTGCAGCTTATCGTGGTACCGGCCCGGTTCCTCGCAGGCGAGGAGACCGCGCTGGTGTCGCTGATCAACGGAGGCTCTGCCCGGCCCGCCGACAAGCAGCACCGCCCTTTCCAGCGCGGTATCGGCGGGCGGCCGACCCTGGTGCAGAACGTCGAGACGCTGGCGCACCTGGCGCTGATCGCCCGGCACGGCGCAAGCTGGTTCCGCAGTGTGGGCACCCGGGCTGAGCCCGGCTCGATGCTGTGCACCATTCGCGAGTCCGACGGGCAGGTCCGCGTGGCCGAGGCCGCGCTTGGCACCCCGCTGAGCTGGCTGCTGCGGCTCGGCGACGATGTGCAGGCCGTGATATCCGGCGGCTACCACGGCGGCTGGCTGACCCTGACTGACGCGCGCCGGGTCGCCCTGTGCAACGCGGATCTGCGTCCGGCTGGCGCGATCGCCGGGGCCGGCGTCCTCATCGCGCTTCCGGCCGCGCACTGCGGGCTGGCGGAGGCCGCTAGCGTTGCCCGTTCCCTTGCCCTGGAATCGGCTGGCCAGTGCGGCCCGTGCTTCAACGGGCTGCCGGCCATCGCCGCCGCGCTCGCCGAGCTCGCGCAGCCGCGCCCGGCCGGCCAGGCCATGGCGAACCTGCAGCGCTGGGCGGGCCTGGTGACCGGGCGCGGTGCGTGCCACCACCCGGACGGGACGGTGCGGTTCGTCGGCAGCGCGCTGACCGTCTTCGGGACGGAGATCGCCGAGCACGCGAGCGGCCGGTGCACCGCGACGCGCCGCGAACTGTTCCTGCCCGTCACCGCGCCGGCGCTGGCCGAGTCTGACTGGAGATGATCATGCCGGATCTGAGCGCGCGGCTGCGTGTCAATCGCGTCGCCTGCAGCGGCCACGGCCTTTGCGCGGAGCTGCTACCTGAGTTCATCGCCCTGGACGAGTGGGGTTATCCGCTGATCGCGGACGCCGTGGTGCCGGTTCGGCTGGCGCGCGCCGCCAGGCGCGCGGTGACCGACTGCCCGGCACTCGCGCTCCGGCTCACAGCCGCGGGCTGACCGGCCGTGACCTGCGCATCCAGAGGAGATTCAGAGCCAGCTCAGATCCCCGGCGGAGACGCTGCCCGCAAGCTGAGAGCATGATGACAGCCATGGAGCCGATCGCCAGCGATACCGTGGCGGGGCCCGCCGATGGTGGTATCCAGCGACCAGACGGCAGCCCGGTCCGGGTACTCGTTGTAGACGACGAGCCAAGCCTGGCCGAGTTGCTGGCCAGTGTGCTCCGTTACGAGGGCTGGGAGATTCGCACGGCCGCGGACGGCAGCGCAGCGGTGCGTGCCGCCCGCGAGTTCCAGCCGGACGCGATCCTGCTGGACATCATGCTGCCAGATTTCGATGGTATTGAGGTACTTCGCCGTGTACGGGTGATCCTGCCGCATGTCTGCGTGGTGTTCCTGACCGCACGAGATTCGGTGCAAGACCGGGTCAGCGGGATCACCGCCGGCGGCGATGACTACGTCACGAAGCCGTTCAGCCTGGAGGAGGTCATCGCTCGGCTGCGCGGCCTGCTGCGCCGGGCCGGGATGGCGCGCGCAAGCTCCGGCACCGAACTGACCGTGGCCGACCTGACCATGGACGAGGATGCGCGCGAGGTGCGCCGCGACGGGGAGCCGATCGAGCTGACCGCGACCGAGTTTGAGCTGCTGCGGTTCATGATGCGTAATCCCCGGCGCGTTCTGTCGAAGGCGCAGATCCTCGATCGCGTATGGAACTACGACTTCGGCGGCCAGGCCCACGTCGTCGAGCTGTACATCAGTTACCTGCGCAAGAAGATCGACTCCGGGCGCGAGCCCCTGATCCACACGGTGCGCGGCGTCGGGTACGTGTTGAAGCCACCGGCCTGATCGTGACGCCGTATGCTCCCGCAGACCGGCCGGCCCGAGTCCGGCAGTGGCTGGCAGCGCGGACGCTGCGTGGCCGGCTGATCGCTGGCCTGCTCGCGCTGCTCGCGCTCGCCTGCGCCACGGTCGGCGTGGTCACCTATGCGCACCTGCGCACGGTCCTCATCAGCGGCCTCAACGCGCAGCTTTCGTCCGCGAACCAGCGGTACGTTGACTGCCTGCAGGCACCTCCGCCGGGTTCGCAGGACGGTGACCAGGACAACGGGCAGCCGCCGCGCAGCCCAGGTCCGGGGCCGTGCGCTCAGCAGCAGAGCGCCAATACTCTCAATGCAGTGTTCGCCTCTGGCGGCACCCTGCTGGCCGCGAACCTGGCGAACTCCGACGTCTGCCACCTCTCCCCCGCCGATAAGGCGCTGCTCACCGCGCTGCCCCAGGCCAGCCTGACCAGCAGCGGGCAGCTCTACGGCCCGCGGTCGGTCGAGCTATCCGCCTACGGCGATTACCAGGTGGTAGCCCGCAGCACGGATGACGGCCTCGTCGTGACCGGCATGCCGCTGACCTCCGTGACCAACACGCTGCGCGAGGTCGCGCTCGCCGAGATCGCGGTGTTCTCCGTGGCGCTGGTGCTGACCGGCATCATCGGGGCTGGCTGGGTCCGGGTCTCGCTACGGCCGCTGCGGCGGGTCGCAGCCACGGCGACCAGAGTGACGCAGCTGCCGCTCAGCATCGGCGAGGTCAGCCTGCCCGAGCGCGTCCCGGACGCCAACCCGGCTACCGAGGTTGGCCAGGTCGGCGCGGCCTTCAACCGGATGCTCGGCCACGTCGAAGCCGCGCTCGCCCGCCGGGAGGCGAGCGAGTCACGTCTGCGCACCTTCGCCGCCGACGCCAGCCACGAGCTCCGCACCCCGCTCACTGCCATCCGCGGCTACGCCGAGCTGGCGCTCCGGCATCCCGGGCCGCTCCCGCCCGACGTCGAGCACGCACTCGGCCGGGTGCAGTCGGAGTCCGCCCGGATGAGCGAGCTCGTCGACGAGCTGCTGCTGCTGGCCCGGCTCGACGCCGGCCGGCCACTGGCGAGCGAGCCTGTCGATATGACCCGGCTCGTCATCGACGTGACCAGCGACGCCAGGGTCGCGGCCGGTGACCACCGGTGGCTCCTGGAGCTGCCCGAGGAACCCGTCACGGTCCGTGGCGACGACCTGCGCCTGCATCAGGTGGTCGCCAACCTGCTGAGCAACGCGGCCAGGCACACCCCGGCCGGCACGTTCGTGACAGTGGCCTTGCACCAAGAGGCGCCGCTAGCGGGCAGCCCTGGGCCTGGCGTGGCGGTCCTCAGCGTCACCGACAACGGGCCGGGCATCCCGCCCGAGCTCCAGCCGGACGTGTTCGAGCGCTTCGTGCGCGGCGATGCGTCGCGGTCGCACGCCGCCGGCAGCAGCGGCCTCGGCCTCGCGATCGTGCATGCGGTCACCGCGGCGCACGGCGGGACCGCGAACGTCACCAGCCGGCCAGGCGAGACCATGTTCACGATCGAGCTGCCGGTCTTCGAGTGACCGGCAGCGCCGGGCTCACTCGAAGCGCACTGAATCCGGTCCGGTGATGCGACCAAGCAGCGGCAGCGAGGCGCAGATGACCAGGAGCGAGGCGATCAGGCCTGCTCCCATGGTGAGGAAGTAGGCGTGGCTCGGGACCGGCACGGGTGTGCCGGCCGGGGCCAGCTTGCCGACTGTCAGCACGGAAATGCCGTAGGCGAGGCCACCCGCGATGACTGTGGCGGCCACGAGCGGAAGCACTGCCTCGAGGACCACAACTCGGTAGAGCGTCGAGGTCGCCGTCCCGGTCAGGCGCAGGAGCGTGAACGGCCGCTTGCGCTCGACCAGGCTGCCGCCGACCGCAACGGCGAGGCTGCACCCCGCGACGATGAGCGTGAGGACAACCGCGATGTAGACCAGCCGCTGGACGGTCACGGCGACGCCTTGCCGCGCCTGGACTGACTCGCCGAAAGTGCGTGGCGCGGTACCCGATGCTGACTGCGCGGTGTGCGAGACGAGATAGGTGCGGACGCGCTCGAGCGTCGCCGCGCTGTTCACCTTGACCAGTACCGCCTGCAGGTAGAGGCGGCTGACATTGCCCGTCGCGGCGGGACTCGACGGCGAGGCGATGGGCTGCGTGGTGTACATCGGGTTATCGCCGAACAGGTTGCCGGACGGCACTACAACGTTGGTGCGACCAGGGGCGCACTGCCCGAGCACCGTCAGCTCGCGCAGGCCCGCGCAGCTGATGATGCCGTTGCCGCCCGGGGGCCCGCCGGGTCCAGGGCCCTTGCTCGGCCCCGTGTTCCCGCTCTGCGGCGCCGAGTAGATGGGGATCACCGTTGCGCCATGGATGCCGGTGAGGCCGCCGAGCAATGCGCCAGCATCGGCAGGCGGCAGCCCTTCCATTGCGATGCGCTGCTGGAGGGCCGTCGCACCAGGCTGGGGGCCATCGACGCCCGTGTTGCCGCTGCAGTTGACTGTGTTACCGCAGACCGGAGCCGAGGTAAATCCATCGAGCAGCACATTGCTCAGCGCAGTAGCGCTCGGGGTAGCGGAAATCGACTCGATGGCTGGCAGCAGACCGGCGACGACGGTACCGAGGAACACGGCCAGCACCAGCCCCCGCACGGACCTGAACGCCGCCTTCGGGTTGTCGGCCAGCCGTCGTGCCGCCAGCATGGCCGGCGCGCCGGTCATGATCCGGCCAAACAGGCGCGCCGCCTGCGCGGTGAGCCATGGACCACCCACCATCAAGCCGATCAGGATCACGATGAGCCCGGGGAACGCAGGCTTGCCGATGGACTGCGTGCTCGTCTGCGCCAATCCCCAAAGGAACAGGGCGATGCCCGCGAGCAGCGGCACGATCCGCCATATCGTCGGCACCGGGAACTTCACCCGGCGGGTGACTCCCAACGGTGAGATCCGCACTCGCTGGAGCGATATCAACCCGGAGACAGCCGACGCCGCTGGCACTCCGACCAGGACCACGACATAGCCGGCCAGCGTCGGCGTGACCTGGTCAGAGAAGTACCGTGCGCTGGTAATCGCGGTGTCAGCTAGGGCAGGCTGCAGCAGCTTGAAGATTCCCGTGCCGAGCAGGGCACCGAGCAGGGCGCTGACGACGGCATCGACTGACGAGATGACGCTGACCTGGTCCATCGTGGCGCCGACCAGCCGGAGCGATGCGTACCGCTCCTCTCGCCGGGCGGCCGCGAGACGGGTGGCGGTACCGACCAGGATGAGAATCGGGAACAGGAACGCGATGGCGCCGACGACGAACGCGTCGCGGAAGTAGCTCGACCAGATCTGACGCCCCGGCGCGGTGGCGATCCTGTCGACGAGGACGGTGGCCGGCAGGCCGACCAGCTTCGCCGGGGCATAGCCGACGTAGATCACCAGCTCCGTCGGCCCCGTCAGCGCCTGCTGCCCGATGGTACCGGCGAGCTTGCCGGGGAACCGGTCCGCCAGCTCGTCGGCGGGTGCGCTGCGGATCAGCGCTGCCAGAGCTGGCGAAGCGTAATACTGACCGCTGGCGGGAAGCCTCGAGATGCCCGGCGGCACCGGCGCCCCCGCGCCGAGGCCGGCGACGTCAAGTCTCTCGATCGTCTGGCCCTGATAGATGTCGTTGCTGTAGTTCCACAGTTCCGAGCGCGACGCGGACGTGTAGCCGGGGCCGACCGGCTGCCCCTGTGTGGATTCCCACGACGGGCGGTGGTTCGTGGTCTGGAAGGCGTGAAAATCGGCGAGCACAGACAGCATGATCGCCACGCCGATTGCTACCGCGACCGCCGTCACCAGCAGCCGCACGAACGGCTCCCGGCCGCTGCGCAGGGCCAGGTGCAGGCCCAGGCGATACATCACCCCCGCACCTCAAGGCCGACATCGGACCGGTCGATGACCTTGCCGTCACGGACAATGACCTCCCGGTCGGCGTAGGCGGCCACCCGGGCGTCATGCGTGACCAGCACGACCGTCATGCCTTCTTCGCGGGCGATGCCCACCAGCAAGTCCATCACCATCTCGCCGGTCAGCGTGTCGAGCGACCCGGTCGGCTCGTCGGCGAACAGCACCCGCGGCTGCGCCACCACTGCCCTGGCGAGAGCGACGCGCTGGGCCTGACCGCCGGACAGCTCCCCCGTCCGCCAGGCCGCCCAGGCCATCGAGGCCAAGGCGCGGCAGCCAGGCATCGGCCTTGGCATAGGCCACCTTGCGTTTCACCCGGTTCAGCAGCAGCGGCAGCGCGACGTTATCGGCGACCGTGAGCTCCGGCACGAGCTGGCCGAACTGGAAGACGAAGCCGAATGCCGTACGCCGCAGCCTTGTGCGCTCGGCGTCGCTGAGCACGTCCAGTCGCTGGCCGTCGAAATACACCTCGCCTTTGTCCGGTGTGAAGATCCCTGCCAGGCAGTGCAGGAGCGTTGATTTGCCGGAACCGCTTGGACCCATCACTGCAAGGATCTCGCCCGTTGCCACCGACAGGGTCGCGCCTGCCAGGGCCGGAGTCCGGCCGAACGACATGTAGACGTCGGCAGCCTTGCTGATGTTGCGGCGGCCCTTCGGCACCGGCGACGTGTTCAGGGAAGTCATGACGAACGCACCATTTCCGCCAGGGCTCCGAGCCTGGCTGAGGTCACTTCGATCCACCGGAGATCTGCTTCAAGATGGAACAGGCCGTGGTCGGCGAGCAGCGCGTCCATCAGGCCGCCTGACCGCTTGGCCTCGGTCAGCTCCCGCATGCGCTGCAGGTGGGCAGCGCGCTGGGTGTCGAGGTAGGTCTCGGCCGGACGCCCGAGCATCAGCGCGAGCACGACCTTGGCGAACAGCACCGTCTGGAGGTGCGGCTCTGGCTCGATGGGCCGCACCAGCCAGGTATCGAACTCGCTAGCGCCGCGCTCGGTGATGGCATAGCGCTTACGGTCCGGGCCGGCGCCCGGCTCAGCATCCCCGCCGGCCACCAACCCGTCGCGAGCCAGTCGCTTGAGCGTGGCGTAGACCTGCCCGAACGGAAGGGGCTTGTCCTGACCGAACCAGGTGTCGTAGTCGCGCTTGAGGTCATACCCGTGGCTGGGCTCTCGTTCGAGCAGGCCAAGGATGGTCAGGGGCACCGTCACGCCATGGAGCATACATCGCGTGTAGACGCTGAGCGTATACATCTGCCGTGGGGGCCCGTTCGAGCGTGGTTCTGATCCTCCGATAATCATGGATGTCCATCGGGACCGATCCCGTTCGTCGCTTGATCGCAACCGGGCCATCTGTATGAGCGAAAGGGAGCACACGCGTGAGCAAGTGGGAGAAAGAGATCGGCGCCATGACCCTGCACGTGGCGGACCTAGGCCGGGCGAAGAAGTTCTATGAGCAGGTCTTCGGCCTGCCGGCGCAGCACGAGGACGAGGATTCGGTCATGTTCAGATTCACGAACATGTACGTCTTCCTGCATGGCGCTGCCGTTACCGACGAGCCACCGGCGGGTGCCGTCCTCGAATCGGCGCTGACGGGCGCCGGTCAGTTTGCGATCATCGTCGAGGACGTCGATGCGGTGACCTCGGAACTGGAAGCCCTCGGCGTGGCCCTGCTCAGTGGCCCCAGCGATCGCGCCTGGGGCATGCGCACCGTCACCTTCGCCGATCCGAGCGGTCACGTCTGGGAGATCGCGCAGCCGATATCCGACTAGGGTCAGCGACGCTCCAGCGCCCGCCGGCCTGGGCGATGATGACGGCTATGGCACTGTCGACGCCGTTCACCAGGTTGCTGTCCGTGCGGCACCCGATTGCCTCGGCTCCGATGGGCGGATTCACTGGCGGCGCCCTACTGCGGCCGTCTCCAACGGCGGCGGTCTCGGACTGCTGGGGGCGGACACGGTGATCTGGAGTGGCTCGATCGCGAGCTTCCGATCGTTGCGGAGGGCACTGACAAGCCATGGGGTGTCGGCTTCCTGAGCTGGGCCACCGACGACCGCGCAGTCAAGCGTGCGCTGGCCTACGAGCCAACTGCGGTGATGCTGTCGTTCGGTGACCCTCGTCCATTCGCCGACCTTGTCCGCCAGGCTGGCGCCATGCTGATCATCCAGGTCACCGATCTCAACGAGGCCCGGCAGGCAGTCGATCTCGGCGCCGACGTCATCGTGGCGCAGGGCACCGAAGCGGGCGGGCACGGCGCTCAGCGCGGCCGGTCGACGCTGCCATTCGTCCCGGTCGTCGTTGACCTCGCCGCGCCGACGGCGGTACTCGCGGCCGGCGGGATCGCCGATGGCCGAGGCGTGGCAGCAGCCCTGGCTCTTGGCGCCGCCGGTGCGCTGATCGGGACCCGCTTCCTGGCGACCGCCGAGGCACTCGTGGAGCCGTCGGCAACCACGGCCATCGTGGCGGGCCGCGGAGAGGACACCGAGCGCAACACGGTGCTGGACATCGCGCGCGGTTCGAAGTGGCCGCTGCGGTACTCGGCGCGCACCCTCGGTCACCCGTTCCTCGATCAATGGCGGGGCCGGGAAGACGAGCTGGCCGCCGACGCCTCGGCCAGGCGGGCCTACCAGGAAGGCGTGGCCAGCGGCGACTTGCCCCCGCGGCCGGTGTGGGCCAGCGAGGCTATCGACCTCATCAGCGACCTGCCGCCGGCCGCCGAGCTTGTCAGCGCTCTCGCTTGGCAGGCTGAGGAGGCGCTAGCTCGGGCGGGACGGCGCTAGTTCGGGCGGGACGGCGCTGGCCCGCGACCTACGGGCCGGTGATCGGCTGCCCGTGCTCGGCTATCTGTCGGTCCAGCTGCGCGGGACCTGTGACGATTAGCGCCCTGGCCGGTTCCTCACTCGTGACGGTAAAACCGTGCGGCTGGTCGCGCGGCACGAAGACGAAACTGCCTGGCGTAGCAGTCCAGCGGTCCTGTCCGCAGAACACTGACAGCTCGCCGGCGAGGACGTAAAACATCTCGTCCTCCCCGGCGTGCACATGCTCGCGCACAGCCAGACCAGCCGGATACGTCGACTCCATGACGGCCAGCTGGCCTAGTGTTCTCTCGCCCGCGGCCTTGATCACGACGGCGGCGCCGTGGAAGAGATAGCCCGGACCGTCGCCTGGCGCTAGCGCGAATCCTGGCATGAGTCCACCACCCTGCTCGGTTTGAAGGTACTCCTGCAGCCGCCGCAGGCCGTCGATCAGTGCGTCGTCGGCGACGTCGAGCGCCTCAGCCAACGTGAACCACCGGACCTGCTGGCTCTCCCCCGGCGGCGGCGCCGGGTCGTCGTCGGCGCTCCAGACCAGGTACCGAAGGTCGAGGTGGACATGCGGCCCGGCGGGATGCACATCCAGGTGCAGCAGCTGGGGCCCGCCGTCGGGATGGCGTACCGGCAGGCCCGTCTCTTCCGTCGTTTCCCGCAAGGCCGCCTGCCAGGGCATCTCCCCCGCGTCCACGTGTCCGCCGGGCTGCATCCAGCCGCCGATGCGCTTATGCCAGTGCAGCACCGTGCCGCGCGATCCGGCCACGATAGCTGAGCCGGTGACGTGAACCGGGTCGCCGTCCCGGCTGAACGGATCGGCCAGCCGGTCCAGCTCAGCCAGGAACCGCCCGCGCGAGGCGATCTCCCGCGCCGTGACCGCGTCGAAGGCAGCGACAGCCGCCCGCAAGTCGGCGATTACCCGATCGCGCTCGCCGCTGTGCCCGTCCACGGGGTCATCATGCCCGCTCCGCGCACGCACACGTACCGGCGATGAGCCAAGATGGCGTGATGCGCGCGACGACCCGCACGGCTGCAGCCGCGTCGCTTCTCACTGGCCTGCTACTGACCGGGTGCGCGGCGACGGCTGCCCAGCCAACCGCTGCCCAGCCAGCCGCTGCCAAGTCAGCAGCTGGCCAGTCAGGCACGGCCCCGGCTAGCTCACAGGGCTGCTACGCCTTCGCTATCAGCGCCCTGCGCAGTCACGTCGTCGTCCGGCAGCGCCCGCAGGCCTGCGCGGGCCTGAGCCAGTCCCTGGTCAACGAGGATGTCGCCAGGGCTATCCGCACTGTCGTCGGCCCGCACCCCAAGGCGATCCAGCGCCGGCTGGCGGCCGCCGAGAGTCGGTACCTGGCAGCATTGGTCAAGCCAGTGCAGCCGCCACCACCCGCATCCGTGGCGACCGGACACTCCACAACATCAAGCCAGCTTGCGGGCCGCCTGGCCGCCCTAGCGGCTTGGCTGGCTGCCGCAGCGGCCGGGGGGTACTTGCTGTCCGGCTGGCTGACGAGGGACGGCCGGCGCCGACTGACCCGCAAGCCCGGCGTCACGTCGGCGGTACCGTTCGCTCACGCGGGGCTGGCCATCACTGGCCTCGGCATCTGGATCGCGTTCATGGGGACGAGCACATCCGCGCTGGCGTGGGCGGACGTCGGCCTGACCTGGGTCATCGCTGGCCTTGGCATGGCCACGCTGCTGACGAGCAGCCCGGGGCAGGTTGCCACCAGCACTCAGGCGGCCGCGCTGGCAGGGGCTACGGAGATGTCGACGGCCCCGTTCCCAACAAAGGCGCCAGTCCTCGTCATCGCGCTCCATGGCATCCTCGCCACAGCCACCATCCTGCTCGTGTTGCTGGCCGCCGTCGGCATCGGATAACGGGCCCGCGCCGCAGCCGCGGCGCGGGCCCCTACCGCCAGGGTCAGGCCTGGCTGGAGGTCGCCCAGATATTGATGCCCGCCTCGACGGCCTGCTTGTCGATCGCCGCGAGCTCTTCGGGAGTGAAGGCGGACCGCCCGGCCGCGGCGAGGTTCTCCTCCAGCTGGGCGACGCTGCTGGCGCCGATCAGCGCGGAAGTGACCCGCTGATCGCGCAGCACCCAGGACAAGGCCAGCTGTGCGAGCGACTGGCCCCTGGCCGTGGCGATCTCGTTCAGCGCCCGGACGTGGGCCAGGTTCGCGTCACTGATCTGGTCAGCCGACAAAGAGCCGCCGCGGCTTGCCCGTGAGCCGGCCGGGATGCCACCCAGGTACCGGCGGGTGAGTAGGCCCTGCGCGAGCGGCGAGAACGCGATGCACCCGATGCCCTCGGCGCCGATCACGTCCAGCAGCCCACCTTCGATCCAGCGGTTGAGCATGGAGTAGGACGGCTGGTGAATGAGCACCGGCGTGCCCATCGCCCGCAGGATCGCCGCCGCCTCGGCTGTCCGTTCCGCGGAATACGACGAGATGCCGGCGTAAAGGGCCTTGCCGGAGGTCACCGCTGTGTGCAGCGCGCCCATCGTCTCCTCCAGCGGCGTGTCCGGATCGAAGCGGTGGCTGTAGAAGATGTCGACGTAGTCCAGGCCCATCCTGGTCAGCGACTGATCCAGGCTGGCCAGCAGGTACTTGCGCGAGCCCCATTCGCCGTAGGGGCCTGGCCACATGTCGTAGCCGGCCTTGGTGGAGATGATGAGCTCGTCCCGGTACGGGCGCAGGTCAGAGCGCAGGATCTCGCCGAAGTTGGACTCTGCCGAGCCGTACGGCGGGCCGTAGTTATTGGCCAGGTCGAAGTGAGTGACGCCGAGATCGAATGCCCGCCTGATGATGGCCCGCTGGGCATCGAGCGGGCTCTCTTCGCCGAAGTTCTGCCAGAGGCCTAGAGAGATCTCCGGCAGGAGAATGCCGCTGCGCCCGCAGCGGCGGTAGGGCATCTTGTCGTCGTATCGGTCAGGCGCAGCCATATAGGTCATGGGCAGCAGTTTGCCATGGTGACGCGCGGCCTCGCCGTGCCCAGCCGGACCGGCTCACCCGCGCGCTCCGCGGAGCCAGCGCCCCACGCTCTGAATGGCCCGGTCTATATCGGTGCCGAACGGGTTGTCGCGCACCAGGTACGTCCAGGTGGCGGTGGGCCGTTTCAGGCCGCCGGCGGCGAGGTCAGCGCCGTCGGCGGTGATCGGCACGGTCCTGAACGTCTCCGCGGACCTCTCAGCGACGTCGTCGAGCAGGCTGGTGAAGGCGCGGATCGCCTCCTTGTGGAACTCGATCAGCGGGTCGACGCCGCGCGCGAGCCCGCGCAGGTGGATACCCTCGCGCACGTCAGCCAGGCAGGCCAGGTGCTCGGCCCAGCCCCGGTCGAGGCAGCTGAGCGCGATCTGGCGCGCCGCGTCGGCAAGGACGTCCCCGGGCACGACCGGCATCAGCTCCGCCATGCGCTCCGGACACTCCCTGGCCAGTGCGGACAGGGCGGCATCGGTCCGCAGCAGCCGGTCTCGGTGCGCCAGGACGATGCCCCGCTGATCATCGACGAGCTTGCTGTAGCGCCACGTGTTGCGGTGGATCTCCAGGTTGACGCCCTCGGCGACGCGTTGCGCATGGCTCAGGGCCTGGTGGGCTCTGGCGTCCAGGACCGGACCGGGTCCCGCCGAGCCCGCCGAACCTGCCGAGCCCGCCGAGCCGGTCGACGGAGCGCCGGGCGCGTACTGCACGACCAGGTCGTCCTCGAGACTGGCGAAGAAGACGGCACCGCCCGGGTCGCCCTGACGTCCGGATCGTCCGCGGAGCTGGTGGTCAAGTCTGCTGCTCTCGTGCTTGCCCGTGCCGATGACCTGAAGCCCGCCCAGCGCGGCAATCTGATCCCGGTTCCCACTGGTGCCGCCGAGCCGGATATCAGTGCCACGCCCGGCCATCTGGGTGGACACGGTGATCGCGCCGAGGGCTCCGGCCTCGGCTACGATCGCGGCCTCATGCTCGTCGTTCTTGGCGTTCAGCACCGTGCACGGCAATCCGGTGCGGTGGAGTGCCTGGGCGAGCCGCTCGGACTCGGCGACGTCCAGCGTGCCGATCAGGACGGGCCGGCCGGCCGCGTGGGCCGTCGCGACCCGCTCCACGATGGCGTCCTCTTTGTCCTCGATGGTTGCGTACAGCTGGTCGGGCTCATCGACGCGCACGCACGGGCGGTTCGGCGGGATGACCGCGATCTCCAGGCCGTAGAACTCCCTGAGCTGCTCGCCGGCCGCCACCGCGGTCCCGGTCATGCCGCAGACGGCCAGGTAGCGGCCGACAAGGGACTGGACGGTGATGCTGTCGAGGATCTCCCCGCTCTCGCTTGCGGCCACGCCCTCCTTCGCCTCAACCGCAGCGTGCAGTCCGTCGGGCCAGCGCTGGAGCCGGGCCACCCGGCCCCTGGAGGTGTTGATGAGCTGCACTCGGCCCGCCTGCACGATGTAGTCGACATCGCGGTGGAGCAGCGCGTGCGCGTGCAGGGCCACGTTGAGCTGGGTCAGCGCGTCAGTGTGCTCGCCGCTGTACAGGTCGATGCCTCCGAGGGCCAGTTCCGCGGTCCGCGTTCCCGCAGTGGTCAGGTATACGTTCCTGGCCTCATCATCGGTCTCATAGTGCCGGCCGGGGCGGAGCTCGGCAACGACCCTGGCCATGTCGCGGCCGACGTCCGCCTGCTCCGCCGCGCCAGCGAGGACGAGTGGCACCATAGCCTCGTCGACCAGGACCGAGTCGGCTTCATCGATCAGCGCGACGTCCGGTGCGCCTGCGACAAAGTCGGCGACGTCGGTGCAGAGCCGGTCGCGGAGCACGTCGAAGCCGATCTCACTAACGGCCGCGTAGGTGACCTGGGCCGCGTAGGCACGCCGCCGTTCCGGCACCGTCGAGACCTGACCCAGCCAGCCGACCGTCACGCCCAGCAGGTCATAGACCGGGCCCATCCACTCGGCGTCCCGCCGCGCCAGATAGTCATTGACCGACATGAGGTGCACCGACCGGCCCCGCAGCGCATACCCGGCCGCGGCGAGCGCGCCGGACAGGGTCTTGCCCTCTCCCGTCGCCATCTCAGCGACATGGCCCGACAGCATCGCCAGCGTGCCGAGCACCTGTACGTCGTAGAGCCGCTCGCCGAGGGCGCGCCGCGCCGCTTCCCGGCCGCAGGCGCAGATCTCGGCATAGCCGAGTGCGACCCGCGCCTCGGCGGTGAGCTCCCCATCGGTCATCGCCCGCAGGCGCGGCTCATGCGCGGCGACCTCCGGCAGCAGCCGCTGATAGGACCTCAGGTCGAGGGTGCCCGGCCGCTGCAGAAAGCGGCTTAGCCGACTCCGCGGACCGCTCACCACGGGCCGCGCAGCCGGGCCATCCCGATGGTGGTGATTGTCAGCCGCACATCCCGCCAACGTCCCGCCACCGGCTCCGGTTCCGGCTGAGGCGCTCAGCCTCGCAGGCCCGGCGACGCCGGCCGCT
>CAWJMK010000014.1:0-17223 GCA_963843955.1 uncultured Actinomycetota bacterium | reverse complement strand
GTCCGCGTACCCAGAGTGACCATTCGGCCGGGAGCCTGTGCCGAGAGACCTGCTGGGCTGCGTCCGGAAAAGCCTCGGCACACAGCTTTCACTGGGGGGAATATGAAATCCAGACGGATGATCCACGCCGCAAGCGCGCTCCTCACGCCATTGGCAGTCGTGGCCGCACTCGCCTTATCCGCGGGAGCAGCCTCCGCGAGCGTAGCCGGGCACCACCACCAAAGCAGCGTCCGCTACGTCTCCAAGCAGGCGAGATGGTCTAACGCCGACCGGTCCTGCCGCTCAGCCGCCTTCAAAACCATCCAGTCGGCCATCAACGCAGCGCCTGCCTGGGGCACAGTCGTGGTGTGCGGGGGCGTCTATCACGAGCAGGTGGTCGTAGCTAAGCCCCTGTCATTGCAGGGGCGGCACGCAACCATCGACGAGTCGCACGTCACCCCCACTCTTGTGGTTAACCCACCTGGGGTCGGGCCGCTGACCATATTCGCCGGCGTGGTCATCCTCAGCTCTCACGTCGACGTCAGCGGGTTCAAAGTCAGGAACGCTGACGGCGAGGGGATCCTGGCCGCGGGAGTAGACGGCACCATCCACGACATCTCTATTGCGCGCAACGCTGTCGTGCACAACGACCTCGGTGGCGGAGTGCCTCCCGCGTCGCCCTACTTCGAATGCGCCGCACAGGGTCAGATCCCGGGCGACTGCGGCGAAGGCATTCACTTGATTAGCCGCGTCCCGACTCTGAGGTGGGAACAACAACTTCGTCAGCGGAAACTCCGGTGGCGTACTCCTCACCGACGAGTTCGGCCCCACGCACGACAACGTCGTCGAGAGCCAATGTGATCACCGGGAACGAGTTCGACTGCGGCATTACGGTGCCGAGTCACAACCCGACGCGCTCCGAACGCGGCAGGTAACCCGCAACCGACGGTGGCGGGCGTCTACAACAACATCATCCGCTTCAACACGGTGACCGACAACGGCCGGCTCCCAGGCGAAGGGCGCAGGCGTGCTGTTTGCCAACGCCGGACCGGGTACCGCGTCCTACAACAACCTGGTCGAGGGCAACTACATCGCAGGCAACGAGCTGGCCGGCGTCACTCTTCACGCACACACGCTCGGTCCAGGCCAGTTCGAGGACCTCAGTGGCAATACCGTCGTGCGGAACGTCATCGGGACCAACAACATTGGCGGCGACCCGCTCGACTCGCCAGCCTCGCCGGAGGATCTGGAGACGACTGGCATCCTCGTGTTTTCAGGCGGCACGCCGGTCGCAATCACGATCGCTCGCAATGTCATTTTCGACAACGAGATCGGCATCTGGCTGAGCAAGCCGGTGACTGCAAAGGGCCTGCGCACCAATTCGTTCTCCGACGTGGCGACGAAGATCTCAGCAGGCAACTGAGCTGGCGCAGCCGCACATAAGCGATCGGCCCACGGCCCCGCCGCCGTGGGCCGGTCAGGCACCGCAACCTTGAAACGGCTAGCGGACCGGCCCAGCCACCGAGGAGAATCGGACGGCATGAACGCCAGCCTCGGCGCGCCCGGAGATCGGCGACGCGTTCGGCCGCGCCCTGCTCGACGTCGTCGCGGGAACACCGGATCCGATCGTCATCGAGCGGGACGACGGCTTGGTCAGCCTCGACACGCTGGACTACCTGGTGGTGCGAGACGAGCGCGATCAGTGGGCCCTCGATCGCGTCCGCGGCCGGGTGCTGGACATCGGCGCCGGCGCAGGCCGCGCCAGTCTCGCCTTGCAGGATCGCGGGCATCAGGTGGCCGCGCTCGATGTGTCGCCCGGCGCGATCCTTGCTTGCCGCCAGCGCGGCGTGCGCGAGGTCTACGCCGGCTCGGTCGAGCAGGCAGTCGCCGACGGCATGGGCGGGACGTTCGACAGCGCCCTGCTGCTCGGCAACAACCTCGGCCTGCTCGGATCCCCGGAGAACGCGCCCAGATTCCTGACCGCGATAGGCCACCTACTCCGCCCCGGCGGTCTGATCGTCGGCACCAGCCTGGACGTGTTCCAGACCGACAAGGAAGCTCACCTCGAATACCACGAGCGCAATCGTCGCCGGGGACGAATGCCAGGGCAGCTGACCATCCGGGTCCGCTACCAGCGACTGGCCACGGACTGGTTCGACTACCTCATGCTGTCGCCGGCTGAGCTGACGGACCTCGCGGGCTCCGCCGGCTGGCGGGTGACCGATCTGCTGCCAGGCGCCCTTTATGCGGCGGTGCTCGAACGCGCATAGGTAGCCACGGAACCGGAAGCCGCTGTCGGCCGCTCGGCTGGGTATCAGGCCACCGAGGTCCCGTTACGCCGCTTGCGCGACGCTGTCGGTCGCGTCGTCGGCGAGCAGGCCGAGGCCGATGGCGACCATCCAGATGTCCTTGCTGACCCCGATGCCCGCCTGGCTTGGCCAGACGCTGCCCGGCTGCCGCATTGCCGGGGTGCGCAGGTACATCCCGACCAGGCTGCTCGGCGAATGCGGTCAGTGCCGCTCCCGGCGAGCTTGTTGCTGACCACGGGCAGCAGCAGGAGCGCCCCGGTGCCAATCTCCGCGGCGGACACTACCTTGATGAACGTCGTCGGCGGCACCTTGTCGAGGACCGGGTAGGCACCGGAGGCCGCCGCGTGCAGGCCCTTGGCCTGCTCCTCGCTGCCGTTCCACTTCTCCAGTCCGGAGTGCAGGACGTAGCTGCCAGCGGCGGCCCGGGTCGGGATGTTACGCAGATGCAGGGACACGATCACCTCCCTCGTCGGCCTGAAGCCAGGCACGGTCTCGTCGGACTGATCTTTAGGATTCACGCTCAGCGCGCGACCCGGTGCTGGCGACGCGGATGAGGCAGCTGAGTCCGCCATCTGATCCAGGAGCGCCCGCGTTTTGTCGATGCGGGCGTCCAGGTCGGCGAGGAAGCCCTCGATCCCCTGTCGCTTGGCTTCGACGGTCGCGCGCAGAACATGCTGGAGCTCAAGGCTCTCACGGACGAGCTCCCGGCGTTCGGCGCCGGTCGTTTCCTCGTGGTGATAGGCGAGCCTGATCTCCGCCATCCGGTCCTCGCCGCGCAGCACTATGGCGATCTCGTCCAGGTTCAGCCCAAGTAGGTCCTGTAGCTGACGGATTCTGGCGACGCGGGCCAGATCCTCCTCGCAGTACCGCCGCAGTCCGCCAGGCGTGCAGCCGCGCGGGGTCAGCAGGCCGCGCTGCTGGTAATAGCGCAGCGCCCGCTGGGAAACTCCGGCCCGCTCCGCCGCAGCGCCAATGCCGACGAGCTGCTCCTCGCTGTCGCCCGTGCGGACGCCCGGCCGAAGCACCTCACTCGCCTGCTGTGCCTTCGCGCTCATCACTACACACTCTCACCGACTGCTTCCGGGCCGCCGGCTACCTCTGCGTCGACGGGCAGGCTCAGCATCTCGCCCAGGACCGCGTCGACCGGAGCCTCAGCTTCAACTGGCGCCGACACCGCGTAAACGTAACGCTTCCCGCGCAAGGCCGAGGCGACGATGGCGATCAGGGTGGCAATCGCCGCAAACGTGAACGCCAGGTGCAGGCCGCTGGCGAACGGCTGCTCGATGAGCTTGGGGAAGAAGGAGCGTCCGGTGATGTACGCGACTTGCTTCGCCGGCAGGTGCTGGAGGGCGCCGGTCGGCCCGAGCAGTTCCTGAATCGGGTTGTAGCCGAGGAACGCTGAGAACAACGAGCCGATCGGCGGCTCGTTGGCCACGGTATGCGCGGCGGCGGGGCTGACGCCCGCAGCCACCAGCCCCTTGAACAGGGCGCTGGGCAGCCGGGCCGCGAGCCCGAGCGTGACGATCGTGAAGAACAGGCCCATTGACAGCACGGTCGCCGAGTTCTGGAACGTGTTGAGCATGCCCGCGCCTGCGCCCCGCTGCTCGGGCGGCAGGCTGTTCATGACCGCGGCCTGGTTGGGCGAGAAGAACAGCCCCATGCCAACCGCGAACAGGAAGATCAGCGCCGCGAACCCGGCGTAGCTGAAGTTGATCGGCAGCGTCTCCAGCAGCAGGAAGGCAGCGCCCGACACGACCAGGCCGGTGGTGGCGAACAGCCTGGCCCCGTGCCGGTCCGACATCCAGCCTGCGAGCGGGCCGACGATGAGGAAGCCTGCCGTGAGCGGGATCATCGCGATGCCAGCCCACAGCGGCGTCTGGCTGAAGCTGAAGCCGTGCTGCGGCAGCCAGATGCCCTGAAGCCAGATAATCAGCATGAACTGGATGCCGCCGCGGCCGAGGGCGCCGAGCAAACCGGCAATGTTGCCGAAGGTGAACGCGCGGATCTTGAACAGGCTGAGCCGGAACATCGGCTCGTCGACCTTGGTCTCCACCCAGCCGAACAGGACGAGCACAGCGATGCCACCGAAGATCGCAGTCAGTACGTACGGGTTTGTCCACCCGGTCGGGTGCCCGCCGTATGGCAGTAGCGAGTAGACGATGCCGGTGAGCACTGAGATGAGACCGACGGCAAACAGCGTGTTGCCCAGCCAGTCGATCTTGGCCGGAATGCGGATCCCGTTGTCCTTGAGCTTGACGTACGCCCAGACCGTCCCGAACAGGCCGAATGGGACCGAGACCAGGAAGACGAGCCGCCACTCGATCGGCGCGAGCACGCCGCCGAGCAGGAGGCCGAGGAACGAGCCGCCCACCGCGGCGATGCCATTGATTCCCATCGCCTTGCCGCGCTCCTCCGCCGGGAACGCGTCGGTCAGGATCGCGGTGGAGTTAGCGAACAGCAGCGCGCCGCCGACACCCTGGAAGACGCGCATGACGATGATCCACAAGGCGCCGCCTGACCCGGTCAGGAACGTCACCGACAGCAAGATCGAGAACACCGTAAAGACGGCGAACCCCAGGTTGTACATCCGGACCCGGCCGTAGATGTCGCCGACCCTGCCGAAGCTCACGACTAGCACAGCAGTGACCAGCGTGAAGCCCATGAATACCCAGAGGAAGTACGAGGTGTTCGAGGGCACGAGCGGATTCAGGTTGATGCCGCGGAACAGCGCGGGCAGCGAGATCAGCAGGATGGACTGGTTGATGGTCACCATCAGGATGCCGAGCGTCGTGTTCGACAGGGCTATCCACTTGTAGTTCTTGCCCCTGCCCTGCGACAGTGTGCCGCCTGAACCATAGCTTGCTTCGAGGCTGCGTTCCTCGATCGCCATTCATGCTCCCCTGCTGCCGCGCCGACCTGACCACTTCCAACTCTAACCTTGACGTTAGCGTCATCTTTGACGGACCGGGAACGGGGCCGTTGCTGGCCGCCACCGCTAGAAACGCACACGCCCCTTGTGCGCACGCACACATTATCTGTACGTTGGTAGCATGGAAGCGAACGCGCGGCTCAGCGCGCTGGTCGACGTGCTGCAACGCGACGGGCGGCTCGACGTCGCTGAGATGGCAGCCAGCCTTGGCACCGCCGAGATGACGATCCGCCGCGATCTGGACCGCATCGTCGCGATGGGCATGGCGCAGCGCGTCCGGGGCGGCGCCATCAGCCTCCTGATGCGCGGCGAGGAACTGCCGTTCAGCATGCGCGTCCTCGACCGGGCCGAGGCCAAGGGCCGGATTGCGGCGGCGGTGGCCGAGGTGCTCCGTGACGGCGAGGCCGTCCTGCTGGACAGCGGCACGACGGCCGCGCTTGTCGGCCGCGAGCTTGCCGCCCGGCGGCTGACTGTCATGCCGATGTCCTTGCATGCGGCCTCGGCCCTGGCGGCGCACCAGTCGATCCGGCTGCTGCTGCCGGGCGGCGAGATCCGGCCCGGTGAGCTCGCGATGGTGGGCTCGCTGGCGCTCGCGAGCATCGGCTCGCTGCGGTTCGACACCACCGTCCTGACCTGCTGCGGACTGGCCGATAACCGGGTGACGACCCACGATCTCCGTGACGCCGAGGTCAAGCAGGCGATGATCCGGTCCGCGGCCCGCGTGATCCTCGCCGCGGACAGCACCAAGTTCCGGCAGACCGCGATGGCAGTCGTGACCTCAGCGACCGCGGTCGACATGATCGTCACGGATACGGATGCGCCAGCCGAGACCGTGGATTCCCTCCGCGCGGCGGGGCTGGAGGTCAGCTGTGTCTAGCCCGGCGGTCGTGCGCTCAGCCCAGGGCGGCCGCGGCGGCACGTACCGGGCCCAGCGTGCGGCCACCCTGGCCATCTTCGTCAGCCATGGCTTGCTCTTCGCCTCCTGGACGGCGCACATCCCGCAGATCAAGGATCACCTCGGGCTGTCCGACGGCGTGCTCGGCTTCGCGCTCCTCGGTGCCCCGCTCGGCTCGGTGACGGCGATGCTGATCGTGGCGCATCTGCTGCCCGGGCTCGGCAGCCGGCGCATGGTCCAGATCACCATGCTGGGCTATTGCCTGGCTGGCCCCCTCGTCGGGTTGGCAGGCTCGTTTGGCGCCCTCTTCGCCGCTCTGTTCGCGTGGGGCGCGTTCCAGGGCTCGATGGATGTCTCGATGAACACGCAGGCTGTCACCGTCGAGCTCGCGGCCGAGCGGCCGCTGATGTCCGGCTTCCATGCCAGCTGGAGCATCGGCGCGTTCGCAGGAGCCGGGATCGGCGCGCTGGGCGTCGCCGCTGGCGTCTCGCTGACCTCGCAGCTGCTGCTCCTGGCGCTTCCGGTGCTCGCCGTGACCGGTCCGCTGTCGCTGCGCATGCTCGCGGACCCGCGCAGCGGCGACCCGGGGCGGCCGCGCGGCCGTAGCCCCGTCCGGCTGTCCGGTCCGGTCCTGGTCCTTGGCTCGATCGCATTCGCGTCCATGCTGTGCGAAGGCGCAAGCGCCGACTGGGCGTCGGTGTATCTGCGCGGGTCGATCGGTGTCGGCGCGGCCGTGGCCGGTCTCGGGTACACCGTCTTCGCACTGGCCATGGTGATCGTCCGGCTGTCGGGTAACCGGCTCCTGGCCCAGTTTCCGGTCCGCCGCCTGCTGCCGGCGCTTGCCGTTATCGCGGCGGCCGGGTTTGCCGCTGGGCTCCTCGGTGGCACCAGCGTGACTGTCATCGCCGGATTCGCCTGCCTCGGGATTGGCGTGGCGCTCGTCGTCCCGACGGTCAACAGCGCGGCCGGGCGTCTGCCGGGCATGAGCCAGGGCACCGCCATCGCCATGGTCTCCGCCTGCGGCTGGGCGGGCTTCGTCTTCGGACCGCCGATCATCGGCGAGCTCGCGTCGGCCTCCTCGCTGACAGCCGCGCTCGGTGTGCTGCCCGTCCTCGCGGCCTGCATCGCGGTCGGTACCGCGAGGGCACGAGCCCTCCGGCCGGCGTCGCCGACCCGGCTCGTGAGACCGCCTCCCACTGACCATCAGCTGCGTAGTGCCGCCGCGCTGTCGCGCGTCACCCCGTGCGGGTGACGCGCACGAGAGGCTCGCGGAGCACAGTTAGTCTTGAGCGGCGATTCGTCTGCTTGCACACTGACGGATATATCGGAATTCGGGGGAAGCCGATGACTGCGGTGCTGACTGATGTTCCGCGACTCCGGTACGCGCTCGACACCGGGCTCGGGCGGCTGTCTCCGGCGGAACGAGTGGAGCGCGGCCGGACGGCGCGCGAGCAGGTGCCGCGCGAGAGCCACGCGGCGTTCGAGCGGCAGCAAGGCCGGCCTGACCCGCTGACCTTGCTGGCTGCCCAGGCGAAGTCGCGGGTGCCGGAGCTGGTGCCGATCCGCTGGGGCCGGATGATGGCTTCTCCGTTCAGCTACTACCGCGGGGCGGCCCTGCCCATGGCGAGCGACCTGGCGGACACGCCAACGTCGGGGCTGCCGGTCCAGGCGTGCGGCGACGCCCACCTGTCCAACTTCGGCATCTTCGGCTCCGCCGAGCGTCGCTTGGTCTTTGATGTCAACGACTTCGACGAGACGCTGCCAGGTCCGTGGGAGTGGGACGTGAAGCGGCTAGCCGCCAGCATGGAGGTAGCGGCGCGGGATAGCGGATTCGGCGGCAAGGACCGCCGCCAGATCGTCACTGCCACGGTAGCCAGGTACCGCCAGGCCATGCGTAATTTCGCGCGCATGCAAAACCTCGACGTCTGGTACGCACACGCCGACATGGACGAGTTCCGTGCCCAGTTCGACTCGCGGCTGAAGAAGCGCCAGCGCAAGGCGATCAGCCAGGGAATGGCGAAGGCCAGGACCAGGGACAGCCTGCAGGAACTGAGCAAGCTCACCCACCTGGTGGACGGCAGGCCGAAGATCGGCTCGAACCCGCCCATCATCGTCCCAGTTGACGAACTGCTGCCGCGGCAGGTAGATCGGAAGGCCTTCGAGGCACAGATCACCGATCTGCTGACTAAGTACCGGCGCACGCTAGAAACCGACCGGCGGTTCCTGCTTGATGAGTTCGAGTTCGCCGACATGGCCCGCAAGGTCGTCGGGGTTGGCAGCGTCGGCACCCGGTGCTGGATCGTCCTGCTGCTCGGCCGCGATACCGACGACCCGCTGTTCCTCCAGGTGAAAGAAGCAGAGGAGTCGGTACTCAGCCACTTCGCCGGCGCCAGCAAGTACGGCAACCAGGGCCAGCGCGTCGTGGCCGGCCAGCGGCTGATGCAGGCTTCTAGCGACATCTTCCTCGGCTGGCAGCGCGTAGAGGCCGGGCTTGACGGGCGGCAGCGCGACTTCTATGTCCGGCAGCTACGGGACTGGAAGTTCTCCCTCGATGTCCAGGCCATGATTCCGTACGGCATGCGGCTGTACGGGGAGCTATGCGGATGGACTTTGGCGCGGGCGCACGCCGGGTCCGGTGACCGGATCGCGATCGCGGCCTACCTGGGCGGCTCGGACGTGTTCGACCAGGCGATCACCCAGTTCGCCACCGCGTACGCGGACCAGAACGAGCGCGACTACCACGCGCTGCTCGAGGCGGTCAACCACGACCAGATGTCGCCGAGCGCGATGTGTAACGGGCTGCCCGGGTAGCCGGATCCCGCGACGGGCTGCCAGGCCGCTCGGCTTGGCAGCCCTCAGGGCGGCGCGCCTTCGGCGGCCGAGTTCTCAGCCTTATCGGGCAGGCCGCGGACCAGGCCGATCAGCGCGACCGCGATGGCCGCACCGATGGTCGCCGAACACGTACGCCCACCAGCCGGTGAAGTTGACGGCCGACGATGTCAGGGCCCGAGCGTCCGGGCCGGGTTCATCGACGACCCGCTGATCGGGCTGGCGAACAGGCCGAGGAGTGCCACTGTCGCGCCGACGGCGATGGCCGCGTTGTGGCCGATGCTCCGGTGCCCGGTGGCGGTGTGCAGGATCACGCTGACCAGGATCGCGGTCAGCACGATCTCCATCACGAAAGCCCGCCAGTCCCCGCCGGGCTTGTCGATCGGGTAGTTCCCGCCCGCGGTGACATGGCCGAACACGACCTGCAGGAACAGCGCGGCCAGGATCGCGCCGGCGAACTGGGCTATCCAGTACGGCAGCACCCAGCCCGCCGGGAACACCCGGCGCACCGGGAAGGCCAGCCGTGACCGCGGGATTGATGTGCAGGCCGGACAGCGGCCCCCAGGCGTAGATCAGCGCCATGACCAGCGCACCGGGCGCGATCACCGCGGCGGTCCTGCTGATCGGGTTCCCGCCTGCGTAGTGGTTGATCACGCCGGCCCCGGCGGCCACCGTGACCAGCAGAAAGGTGCCGGCGAACTCGATGATCAGCCGGATCCACAGCGGCCGGGACCTGAGCGTGTCCTCCTCAAACCGGATGAGATAGCGGCGTTGCAGCGCCGCAGCATGCCGCTTCTCCGCATCGCCTGCGGGCTCGGTCATGCCTGCCGCACCGCGCCCGGCCGCTAATCGGGAGAAGGCGCGTCGAGACCGGCCGACCGATCGGGTTGCCGGATCGGCGTCGCATTGCAGAACGTAATCAGGTAGATCATTCGCGATCCTCGTGTCCGCAGCCGCGCATTCACCTCGTCGACTAGCGCCCTCGCCTGCTCGATGAGAGCGTAGTCGGCCGCTCGACACCGACATCGGCGAGGGCCGCCAGCAACTGATCCTTCGCCAGACTGGTCATGCGATCACGCCGCCTTCGCAGCACTCGGGACGAGCGAATACGCGCACAGTGCATCCACGCCTTAGGGCTCGCGGCACCGGGATCGGCGTCAGTGAATGGAAGGTGAACATACAGTAGCGGTGTTGCTACCCACTGCCCTGGCCGTTCTAACTGAGGTCTCAGCCGGCGGTGCAGCCCCAGGTCGACGGGCGGATCCTGACAGCTGGTCAGCCCGGCGGCGGCACCATCTCGGCGTTGCTTACGGCGGCCGCGTGGCTGACGGTCGCCAGCAGCACAACACGGACCGTGCGGTTCCCCAGCCGTGTGCCGCTGAGGCCGAAGCTGGCCTGACCGCCAGCGCCCAGTGGCCGGTAACGCAGGGACAGCCAGCGGCCATCGGCTGCCTGCACCTGAAGCGCTACCACATCGCCGGCCCTGGCGTATTCGGTGCTGACGACGAGGGTGTCGGCCAGGGCCGCCGGGCCAACGTCGAGTACGGCGGTGACTGGCGGGCTCACCATTACGGTCACGCTGGGGCTGACCACAGCACCGGCGACGGCGAGCCGGAACACCGCGTTTGCGGTGAGGGCGGGGACGGACACGGCCACGTTCCCGTCCGAGGTGGTTGATCCGCTTCCGGCGACCCGCCAGGCCGGATGCCCGGCCAGCCGCTCGACCAGCGTGACAGTCACGCCTTGCACCCCGGCCCCAGATCGTGTCAGCTGGCCGTCGATGATAGCCCCGGAGCCGGCGGTGATGTGCCCGCTGGCGGCGGTGTGCCGACAGCAGGAGCCCGCCCGCGCCCGGCGTCGGGGACGCGGGCGCCAGTCGCTCCGGCCGGGCGAATTGGACGGCGTCGTGGCCCGCCTCGACCCCGCCAGAACCGGATGCGGCTGCTGATGCGGCGACCGACCTTGGTGACCCGACGTGCCAGGCGCCGATTCTCGCCCTGGCGGTCTGGCACGCCTGGCGAAGCCCAGCATGGAGTGCGCCAGGTGCTGCACGGGCTGGGGCAAGACTGCGGCGTAAGCCGCGGCCGCCGTGCCCCCGACGGCCACGGCCGCGGCGACGGCGGCGAGCCTGACTCCCCACCGGACCGGGAACCGGAACAACGCGAGTGGATGGCGCGGACCTCGGCAGGTGCTGCCGCCGGTCCGGCGGGCGGACCCACGTTTGTCCGGAACATGGCGAGCGCGTCGTGCTCGCCTGCTAGCTCAGCTGGGGTCCCCGTCGGCAGTCCGTGCGGAAAAGACGGTCAACACCGGGATGGGGCGATCCGGTTTCGCGGCGCAGGTCGGAGTTCATGAGCCACCTCCTCCAGCGTCCGCAGGGTAGATCCGCGATCCCGGGCCCGGCCTGGAGGGCCACGAACGGCCGGATCACCGGCGTCCTTCAGCCCGCGATGCAAGGCCACCCGTACCGCACTGGCTGACTTGCCGAGGATCTTGGCGACATCCGGGGTCTCGAGTCCGGCGATCACGCGCAGGGCCACAGCCTCCCCTGATCTGGCGACAGCCTGGCGAGCAGGGCGACGGCGCCTTCGACCGATATGCCGTCCAGCACCTGATCCTCCACCAGGTGGCGGTCGGCCAGGAGGTCCAGGCTGCCGATCATCGGGACCGGCTGGCCGCCTGGACCTAGCCCGCGCTGCGTCGATGACCCGGTGCCGCCCGATCGTGAACAGCCAGCGCCGGAAGTCATCTTCGCTGCCTGAGAACGTGCGCAAGTCGCGAACCACCTGAAGCCACGTCTCGCTCGCGACGTCCTCGGGATCGTCGCAGCCGAGCACCGCAGGAAGCGAAGCAGCCGCGGCTGCAGCGCGCGCCACAGCTCAAGGAAGAAGCCTCGTCGCCGGTGCTCGCTCTGGCCAGTGCGTCGTCGAGCCCTGCGGTGTCATTTGTCGCCATCGCGCCTGTAAGCGTCGCACACCGGCGGGCACTTCCGGAGTCATGTCAGCCAACCCGGGATGCCCGCCTGTGCAGTGCCATCGGGACCTAGGAGAGGGTCTTAACTGCGCTCACCGAAGGGGCGAAGTTCTTGGTGCCGAGGAAGGCAAGCCGGAAGCTGACAGCCTTCTTGCCGAGGTGCACGCGGAACAAGACATGGCCGTACTTCGCGGTAACTGCGTCTGCACCACGTACCAGTGGCCCTTGTAGCCTCGGCGCACCAGGAAGACCCGCAGGTGGTGCAAGTCGTACTTGCCGGGGTTAGGTGGCCGTGATGAGGACGGTCCGGTTCGGGTAGTGGCCCTTCGGCAGCGTGTTGCTCATCGCCAGCTTGGTCGGGATCCGGTGCACGCAGTGGGCTACCGGCGCAGTTGCCGCAGGCGCGGCGGTGGCGGCGCTGGCCGCCGACGTGGCGCCGGTGACAGCGATCGCCGCGGTGGCAGCGACAGCGCCGATGCGTGCCACCAGGGACTTGGGAAAGCGCATTGTTCTCCTTAGATCGGGCCCCGATCGGAGGCGAGGCCGTCGACAACACCGAGTTGAGCGACGAGGGCCTCGCCGCGTGTTACCCAGCCGAATGTGACCTGCGTCACAGTCGATAGGCCCGGCGTCAGCGGTCGACGACAGCGGCAGCGATCCTGGCGACGTGGCCTGCCTGCGCGCCGAAGAGCATCGCCGCGCCGTGTCCGCGCTTGAAGTAGCGGTGCGCCAGGTGTTCCCAGGTCATCCCGATGGCCCCGTGCAACTGGATCATCTCGGCGCTGACCTGCTGGAGCGCCTCGGAGCAATACACCTTGGCAGCGGCGGCGCGCAGCCCCGTGTCGGGTGCGCCGTGCTGCGCGGCCTCAGCCGCCGCGTACGACAGCGACCTGGCCGACTCGACCAGCACGTGCACTCCGCCATCCGGTGCTGCAGCGCCTGGAAGCTGGCGATGGGCTGGCCAAACTGCACCCGCACCTTGGTGTACGACACGGTCAGCGCCAGCGCGGCCGCCGCAGCGCCCACCTGCTCGGCGCTCAGCGCGATGCAGGCCGCGTCCCTGACCTGGTTCAGGGCGACGCTGCCGCCGATGCGCCGGGCGACCGCACCGTCCAGCCGTACCACGCTGAGCCGCCGCGACTGATCCACGCTGGTGCACTCGGCGCACGTCACCTGGGGCTGGGCCGGGAGCACCTCGAACAGCCCGATTCGCCCGTCCGGCAACAACCGCGGGGACCAGCAGGACCGTCGCTCTGTCACCGTCCAGTACGTAGTGCGCTTCGCCGGCCACTGTCCAGTCGCCGGCCACGGTCGAGTCGCCGGCCGCAGCCCAGTCACCGGTCACGGTCCAGTCACCGGCCGGGACTGACGCCCGGCAGGCCACCTCGGCCGGATCCCAGCGACCAGTAGCGGTCGTCCACGCCAGCGCCGCGGTCTTGCTGCCATCAGCCAGGCCAGGCAGCAACCGGCAGGCGGCCGCATCGTCGCCAGACGCCAGGAGCGCCTGGGTGGCCAGCACGGCGGAGCCCAGCATGGGCGACGGCGTCAGGGAGCGGCCGAGCTCTTCCATGACGACGTGTACTTCGACGGGGCCCGCCGCCGCCACCACCGAACCGCTCCGGGATGGCGAGCCCGGCTGCGCCAATCTCCGCGCACAGGCGCTGCCACAAACGCGCGCTCGGCTTCGTCGCCAGCATCCTGGCCTGCCGGGTACCGGTCCAGCAGGCCGCGGACCGAGGCGCGCAGGTCGTCCTGCTCGCGCGTCAGCCGCATGCCGCACCGTCGGGCAAGCCGAAGCCCGGCCTGCCGGCCGGGCCGGTCATGCGGACTGCTGCCTGAGTAGTCGCTTCAGCGGCTTGCCTGACGGATTGCGCGGTAGCTCCGAGATGATCTCGACCTGCCGCGGCACCTTGAAGTTAGCCAGCCGCTCCCGGCAGTAGGCCAGCACGTCAGCAGCGTTAAGCTGGTGACCGGGCCGCTGACGATGAACGCCTTGCCGACCTCGCCCAGCCGGGCGTCAGGCACGCCGATCACCGCCGCCTCGGCGATCCGTCGGCTGGGCGAGCAGCTGCTCGACCTCGACCGGGTACACGTTGAAGCCGCCGCTGAGAACACGTCCTTGAGCCGGTCGGTGATCGTCAGGTAGCCATCGGCGTCCAGGCGGCCGACGTCGCCGGTGTGCAGCCAGCCGTTGCGTCGATCGCCTCTGCGGTCGCCACGGGCTCCTCGAGGTAGCCGAGCATCACGTTCGGCCCGCGGAGCAGGATCTCGCCGGCGCTGTCCGCTCCATCGCAGTGCGCGCGATCCTCGGCAGCAGGCGCCGCGACTACGCGGATCCGAGCCGGCCGCGGCCCGGCCTGACGTCGCGGCGACCGCGCCTGGCGGGTCGCCCGGCCTGCACATGGTGACGACGACCGCCTCCGTCAGCCCGTACGCGGTCAGCACGGTGTCGAAGCTCAGCTCGGCCTGCATCCGCTCGACAAGCGCGACCGGCACCACCGCGGCGCCGGTAACCGCCAGCCGCAGGCTGGACAGGTCATACTGCGCGCGGGCCGGGTGGTCGAGCATCGTCTGGTAGATAGTCGGCGCGCCGGGCAGGATCGTGATCCGCTCAGCCGCTATGAGCCTCATGGCCTGCTCCGGGTCGTAGACGAGCTGCGGCACCATCGTCGCGCCGGTCAGCAGGCAGACCAGGATGCCGCCCCGTAGCCGAAACTGTGGAAGAACGGATTCAGCACCAGGTAGCGGTCAGCCGGACTGACCTCGCCGCACTCGGCCCACGCGGCCGCGACGGCCAGTGCCTGCCGATGTGAGCTCATCGCGCCCTTGCTCCGGCCCGTAGTCCCGGACGTGAACAAGATGTCGCTGACGTCGTCTGGACTGACGGCGCCGGCCCGCCTGGCCGCGACCCTGGCCGACACCGAGGCGGCGTGGCGGGCGAGTTCCGCCCAGGTCAGCACTGTCGCGCGCGGCCAGTCAGCGCTCCTGCTGGCCGCGCCTGCCTCGACCGGGATCGTGACAATCAGCCGCAGGCCGTCCAGCTGGCCAGGCTGGGCGTGATCAGCGTCCTGTAGCGCGAGCAGCCTGTCGGCACCGAGGAACGGGCCTGCCACGAACAGTGCGCTGGCCCGGCTGCGGCCTATCACGTCGAGCGCCTCGGCGCCGGTGAACCTGGTGTTCACCGGCACGAGCGTGGCACCGGCCGTGTGTACCGCGAGCGCGGCGATCACCCAGTGGCGGGTGTCAGGAGACCAGACCGCGACGCGGTCGCCGGCCGCACGCCCGCCGACGCAAGCGCCCCCGCAATGGCGTGCACGTGCTGGTGCAGTTCGCTGTAAGTCAGTCGCGGGCCGGCTGGTTCGGCTATCGCGACATGCTCACCAAACTGGCCCGCGGCGCTCGCCAGCACGGCCGGAATGGTGAGCTGCACGAGACTCCTTAAGCAAGCAAGTGCTTGGTAGGGTGAGCCTACTTGTCACCTGCGACGCTGGCCAGGAACGGCGAAGGAGCGCTCCGAGCCTGCCGAGCAGCAAGCCGGCCGTGGTGAGATGCCAGTGCAGCTGAGATGCCAGTGCACCTGAGATGCCAGTGCACCTGACCGCCGAGGACGAGGAGTTCCGCGGTCGGATCCGTAGCTGGCTTGAGGTCAGCCTGTCGGGTGAATTCGCCGCCCTGCGCGGCCTGGGCGGACCGGGCCGTGAACACGAGCAGTTCGAGCAGCGCCTGGCCTGGAACCGCCAGTGGCCACTGCCGGCGGACTTGCTCGGCTGGCCGAGGCAGTACGGGGGCCGGGCGCGGGCTCGCGGAGCAAGTCATCTTCCATGAGGAGTACGCACGCAGCGGGCACCGGGACGCGTCGGACATATGGGGATGAGCTTGTCGGCCCCACGCTGATCTCATTCGGCACGGCGGCGCAGAAGAGCGGTTCCTCGGCCCGATCGCCGCCGTCCGTGAATTGGTGCCAGGGCTACTCGGAACCGGGCGCGGGCTCAGATCTCGCGAATGTCAGCACGTCAGCCAGCTCGACGGCGATCACTGGGTCATGAAGGGCCAGAAGGTCTGGACCTCGCTCGCGACCGTCGCCGACTGGGTCTTCGTGATCGCCGGACCGAGCCGGGCTCCAGCGCGGTCGCCGGACTGTCGTACCTGCTCGTGCCGATGATCAGCCCGGCGTTAAGGTCCGGCCTATCCGTCAGTTGACCGGGACGGCGGAGTTCAACGAATGTTCTTCGACGGCGCGCGCACGCCGAGCGACCTGTGGTCGGCGCGGTCGGCGACGGCTGGCGCGTCGCGATGGCGACGCTGGCTTTCGAGCGCGGCGTCTCGACGCTCGGACAGCAGGTCGGTTATCAGCGCGACTCGGCGCCTGATCGAGGCCGCCGGCGCAAGGCACGGCCCGTGATCCGCTGGTTCGGGACAAGATGGCCAGGGCGTGGACCGGCTTGCAGGTGATGAGAGAACAGGCGCTGAGCATGCTGGCCGATGCAGACGAGAGCCCCGGCGGTCCGGCGGCAGCTCGCCTCCGTGGTGAACTTGCTGTGGTCGAGCTGGCACCGCGAACTTGGCGAACTAGCCATGGATGTGCTTGGGCCCGCGCCGATCTCGTCGAAGGACCGCCCAAGCGCTTGACCCGCCGGCAGGGCTGTACCTGTTCTGCCGCGCCGACACGATCTACGGCGGCTCGCAGGAGATCCAGCTCGGCATCATCGCCGATCGCGCACTAGGGCTGCCTAGGCAGGCGCGGTCATGACTGCCTCGGCGCAGCCGCTGCGCCGTCCGCCCGCCTCGCCGTGACCTGCTCGCCGGGAAGGTCGTCGTGATCACCGCGGCCGCCGGGGCCGGCATTCGGGCTCAAGCTACCGCCAGGCGCTGCCTCGCGGAGGGCGCCAGCGTCGTGATCAGCGACCAGCACCCAGCGCGGCTCGCCGCCTACCGGGAGGAGCTGGCCAGCGAGTACGGAGACCGGGTGTGGTCCGTGCCCTGCGATGTCACCGACGACGCCGCGATGCCTCCCATTGCGTCGGCGGTCGCCCATTTCGGCCGCCTGGACGTCATGATCAACAATGCCGGGCTCGGCGGGACCAGCTCGGTGCTGGAGATGACAGACGCGGAATGGCTGCGCGTCCTGGACATCACGCTGAACGGTACGTTCCGGTGCACCAGGGCCGCGCTGCGCCAGCTGGTCGCGCAAGGTGGCGGCGGCGTCGTGGTCAACAACGCCTCGGTACTCGGCTGGCGCGCGCAGGAGGGCCAGGCGCACTACGCCGCGGCTAAGGCCGCGTAATGGCGCTGACCAGGTGCGCTGCAAT
>CAWJMK010000013.1:0-12683 GCA_963843955.1 uncultured Actinomycetota bacterium | reverse complement strand
GTCCGCACACCCAAAGTGGCCACTCGGCCGCGGGGACTGTGCGGAGGGGCGATCGGCCCATGGCCCCGCCGCCGTGGGCCGGTTAGGACCGGCTGGTGGGTCGGCCCAGCAACCGAGGAGAATCGGACGGTATGAACGCCAGCCTCGGCGCGCCCGAAGTCGGAGACGCATTCGGCCGCGCCCTCCTCGACGTCGTAGCGGGAACTCCGGATCCGATCGTCATCGAGCGGGACGACGGCTTGGTCAGCCTCGACACGCTGGACTACCTGGTGGTGCGAGACGAGCGAGATCAGTGGGCCCTCGATCGCGTCCGCGGCCGGGTGCTGGACATCGGCGCCGGCGCAGGCCGTGCCAGTCTCGCCTTACAGGATCGCGGGCATCAGGTGGCCGCGCTCGATGTGTCGCCCGGCGCGATCCTTGCTTGTCGCCAGCGCGGCGTGCGCGAGGTCTACGCCGGCTCGGTCGAGCAGGCAGTCGCCGACGGCATGGGCGGGACGTTCGACAGCGCCCTGCTGCTCGGCAACAACCTCGGCCTGCTCGGATCCCCGGAGAACGCGCCCAGATTCCTGACCGCGATAGGCCACCTACTCCGCCCCGGCGGTCTGATCATTGGCACCAGCCTGGATGTGTTCCAGACCGACAAGGAAGCTCACCTCGAATACCACGAGCGCAATCGTCGCCGGGGACGAATGCCAGGGCAGCTGACCATGCGGGTCCGCTACCAGCGACTGGCCACGGACTGGTTCGACTACCTCATGCTGTCGCCGGCTGAACTGATGGACCTCGCGGGCTCCGCCGGCTGGCGGGTGACCGATCTGCTGCCAGGCGCGCTTTATGCGGCGGTGCTCGAACGCGCATAGGTAGCCACGGAACCGGAAGCCGCTGTCGGCCGCTCGGCTTGGATCAGGCGACCGAGGTAGCGGCGCGGCGCTTGCGTACGCCGTCGGTACTCCTTCGTCGGACTGATCTTTAGGATTCACGCTGCAGCACGCGACCCGGTGCTGGCGACGCGGATGAGGCAGCTGAGTCCGCCATCTGATCCAGGAGCGCCCGCGTTTTGTCGATGCGGGCGTCCAGGTCGGCGAGGAAGCCCTCGATCCCCTGTCGCTTGGCTTCGACGGTCGCGCGCAGAACATGCTGGAGCTCAAGGCTCTCACGGACGAGCTCCCGGCGTTCGGCGCCGGTCGTTCCCTCGTGGTGATAGGCGAGCCTGATCTCCGCCATCCGGTCCTCGCCGCGCAGCACTATGGCGATCTCGTCCAGGTTCAGCCCAAGTAGGTCCTGTAGCTGACGGATTCTGGCGACGCGGGCCAGATCCTCCTCGCAGTACCGCCGCAGTCCGCCAGGCGTGCAGCCGCGCGGGGTCAGCAGGCCGCGCTGCTGGTAATAGCGCAGCGCCCGCTGGGAAACTCCGGCCCGCTCCGCCGCAGCGCCAATGCCGACGAGCTGCTCCTCGCTGTCGCCCGTGCGGACGCCCGGCCGAAGCACCTCACTCGCCTGCTGTGCCTTCGCGCTCATCACTACACACTCTCACCGACTGCTTCCGGGCCGCCGGCTACCTCTGCGTCGACGGGCAGGCTCAGCATCTCGCCCAGGACCGCGTCGACCGGAGCCTCAGCTTCAACTGGCGCCGACACCGCGTAAACGTAACGCTTCCCGCGCAAGGCCGAGGCGACGATGGCGATCAGGGTGGCAATCGCCGCAAACGTGAACGCCAGGTGCAGGCCGCTGGCGAACGGCTGCTCGATGAGCTTGGGGAAGAAGGAGCGTCCGGTGATGTACGCGACTTGCTTCGCCGGCAGGTGCTGGAGGGCGCCGGTCGGCCCGAGCAGTTCCTGAATCGGGTTGTAGCCGAGGAACGCGGAGAACAACGAGCCGATCGGCGGCTCGTTGGCCACGGTATGCGCGGCGGCGGGGCTGACGCCCGCAGCCACCAGCCCCTTGAACAGGGCGCTGGGCAGCCGGGCCGCGAGCCCGAGCGTGACGATCGTGAAGAACAGGCCCATTGACAGCACGGTCGCCGAGTTCTGGAACGTGTTGAGCATGCCCGCGCCTGCGCCCCGCTGCTCGGGCGGCAGGCTGTTCATGACCGCGGCCTGGTTGGGCGAGAAGAACAGCCCCATGCCAACCGCGAACAGGAAGATCAGCGCCGCGAACCCGGCGTAGCTGAAGTTGATCGGCAGCGTCTCCAGCAGCAGGAAGGCAGCGCCCGACACGACCAGGCCGGTGGTGGCGAACAGCCTGGCCCCATGCCGGTCCGACATCCAGCCTGCGAGCGGGCCGACGATGAGGAAGCCTGCCGTGAGCGGGATCATCGCGATGCCAGCCCACAGCGGCGTCTGGCTGAAGCTGAAGCCGTGCTGCGGCAGCCAGATGCCCTGAAGCCAGATAATCAGCATGAACTGGATGCCGCCGCGGCCGAGGGCGCCGAGCAAACCGGCAATGTTGCCGAAGGTGAACGCGCGGATCTTGAACAGGCTGAGCCGGAACATCGGCTCGTCGACTTTGGTCTCCACCCAGCCGAACAGGACGAGCACAGCGATGCCACCGAAGATCGCGGTCAGTACGTACGGGTTTGTCCACCCGGTCGGGTGGCCGCCGTATGGCAGTAGCGAGTAGACGATGCCGGTGAGCACTGAGATGAGACCGACGGCAAACAGCGTGTTGCCCAGCCAGTCGATCTTGGCCGGAATGCGGATCCCGTTGTCCTTGAGCTTGACGTACGCCCAGACGGTCCCGAACAGGCCGAATGGGACCGAGACCAGGAAGACGAGCCGCCACTCGATCGGCGCGAGCACGCCGCCGAGCAGGAGGCCGAGGAACGAGCCGCCCACCGCGGCGATGCCATTGATTCCCATCGCCTTGCCGCGCTCCTCCGCCGGGAACGCGTCGGTGAGGATCGCGGTGGAGTTAGCGAACAGCAGCGCGCCGCCAACACCCTGGAAGACGCGCATGACGATGATCCACAGGGCGCCGCCTGACCCGGTCAGGAACGTCACCGACAGCAAGATCGAGAACACCGTAAAGACGGCGAACCCCAGGTTGTACATCCGGACCCGGCCGTAGATGTCGCCGACCCTGCCGAAACTCACGACTAGCACAGCAGTGACCAGCGTGAACCCCATGAATACCCAGAGGAAGTACGAGGTGTTCGAGGGCACGAGCGGATTCAGGTTGATGCCGCGGAACAGCGCGGGCAGCGAGATCAGCAGGATGGACTGGTTGATGGTCACCATCAGGATGCCGAGCGTCGTGTTCGACAGGGCTATCCACTTGTAGTTCTTGCCCCTGTCCTGCGACAGTGTGCCGCCTGAACCACGCCTTGCTTCGAGGCTGCGTTCCTCGATCGCCATTCATGCTCCCCTGCTGCCGCGCCGACCTGACCACTTCCAACTCTAACCTTGACGTTAGCGTCATCTTTGACAGGACCGGGAACGGGGCCGTTGCTGGCCGCCACCGCTAGAAACGCACATGTAACTTGTGCGCACGCACACACTATCTGTACGTTGATGGCATGGAAGCCAACGCGCGGCTTACCGCGCTGGTCGACGTGCTGCAACGCGACGGGCGGCTTGACGTCGCGGAGATGGCAGCCAGCCTTGGTACCGCCGAGATGACGATCCGCCGCGATCTGGACCGCATCGTCGCGATGGGCATGGCGCAGCGCGTCCGGGGCGGCGCCATCAGCCTGCTCATGCGCGGCGAGGAACTGCCGTTCAGCATGCGCGTCCTGGACCGGGCCGAGGCCAAGGGCCGGATCGCCGCAGCGGTGGCCGAGGTGCTCCGTGACGGCGAGGCCGTGCTGCTGGACAGCGGCACGACGGCCGCGCTTGTCGGCCGCGAGCTTGCCGCCCGGCGGCTGACTGTGATGCCGATGTCCTTGCATGCGGCCTCGGCCCTGGCGGCGCACCAGTCGATCCGGCTGCTGCTGCCGGGCGGCGAGATCCGGCCCGGTGAGCTTGCGATGGTGGGCGCGCTGGCACTCGCGAGCATCGGCTCGCTGCGGTTCGACACCACCGTCCTGACCTGCTGCGGACTGGCCGATAACCGGGTGACGACCCACGACCTCCGCGACGCCGAGGTCAAGCAGGCAATGATCCGGTCCGCGGCCCGCGTGATCCTCGCCGCGGACAGCACCAAGTTCCGGCAGACCGCGATGGCAGTCGTAACGTCAGCGACCGCGGTCGACATGATCGTCACGGATGCGGATGCGCCAGCCGAGATTGTGGAGTCACTGCGCGCGGCGGGGCTGGAGGTCCGCTGTGTCTAGCCCGGCGGTCGTGCGTTCAGCGCAGGGCGGCCACGGCGGCATGTACCGGGCCCAGCGTGCGGCCACCCTGGCCGCCTTCGTCAGCCACGGCCTGCTCTTCGCCTCCTGGACGGCGCACATCCCCCAAATTAAGGATCACCTCGGGCTGTCCGACGGCGTGCTCGGCTTCGCCCTCCTCGGTGCCCCGCTCGGCTCGGTGACAGCGATGCTGATCGTGGCGCAGCTGCTGCCCCGGCTCGGCAGCCAGCGCATGGTCCAGATCACCCTGCTGGGCTATTGCCTGGCTGGCCCCCTCGTCGGGTTGGCAGGCTCGTTTGGCGCGCTCTTCGCCGCTCTGTTCGCGTGGGGCGCGTTCCAGGGCGCGATGGATGTCTCGATGAACACGCAGGCTGTCACCGTCGAGCTCGCGGCTGGGCGGCCGCTGATGTCCGGCTTCCATGCCAGCTGGAGCATCGGCGCGTTCGCAGGCGCCGGGATCGGCGCGCTGGGCGTCGCCGCTGGCGTCTCGCTGACCTCGCAACTGCTGCTCCTGGCGATTCCGGTGCTCGCCGTGACCGGTCCGCTGTCGCTGCGCATGCTGGCGGACCCGCGCGCGGCCGACCCGAGGCGGCCGCCCGGCCGTCGCCCCGTCCGGCTGTCCGGTCCGGTCCTGGTCCTTGGCTCGATCGCATTCGCGTCCATGCTGTGCGAAGGCGCAAGCGCCGACTGGGCGTCGGTGTTCCTGCGCGGGTCGATCGGTGTCGGCGCGGCCGTGGCCGGTCTCGGGTACACCGTCTTCGCGCTGGCCATGGTGATCGTCCGGCTGTCAGGTAACCGGCTCCTGGCCCAGTTCAGAGCTCGCCGGCTGCTGCCAGCGCTCGCCGCTATCGCGGCAGCAGGGTTTACCGGCGGGCTCCTCGGTGGCACCAGCGTGACTGTCATCGCCGGATTCGCTTGCCTGGGGATTGGCGTGGCGCTCGTCATCCCGACGGTCAACAGCGCGGCCGGGCGCCTGCCGGGCATGAGCCAGGGCACCGCGATCGCCATGGTCTCCGCCTGCGGCTGGGCGGGCTTCGTCTTCGGACCGCCGATCATCGGCGAGCTAGCGTCCGCGTCCTCGCTGACGGCCGCGCTCGGCGTGCTGCCAGTCCTCGCGGCCTGCATCGCAGTCGGTACCGCGAGGGCACGAGCCCTCCGGCCGGCCTCGCCCGACCCGACTCGTGAGACCGCCGCCAACTGACCATCAGCTGCGTAGTGCCGCCGCGCTGTCAGCGTCACCCCGTGCGGGTGACGCGCACGAGAGGCTCGCGGAGCACAGTTAATCTTGAGCGGCGATTCGTCTGCTTGCACACTGACGGATATATCGGAATTCGGGGGAAGCCGATGACTGCGGTGCTGACTGATGTTCCGCGACTCCGGTACGCGCTCGACACCGGGCTCGGGCGGCTGTCTCCGGCGGAACGAGTGGAGCGCGGCCGGACGGCGCGCGAGCAGGTGCCGCGCGAGAGCCACGCGGCGTTCGAGCGGCAGCAAGGCCGGCCTGATCCGCTGACCTTGCTGGCGGCCCAGGCGAAGTCGCGGGTACCTGAGCTGGTGCCGATCCGCTGGGGCCGGATGATGGCTTCTCCGTTCAGCTACTACCGCGGGGCGGCTCTGCCCATGGCGAGCGACCTGGCGGACACGCCGACGTCGGGGCTGCCGGTCCAGGCGTGCGGCGACGCCCACCTGTCCAACTTCGGCATCTTCGGCTCCGCCGAGCGTCGCTTGGTCTTTGATGTCAACGACTTCGACGAGACGTTGCCAGGTCCGTGGGAGTGGGACGTGAAGCGGCTAGCCGCCAGCATGGAGGTAGCGGCGCGGGATAGCGGATTCGGCGGCAAGGAACGCCGCCAGATCGTCACTGCCACGGTGGCCAGGTACCGCCAGGCCATGCGTAATTTCGCGCGCATGCAGAACCTCGACGTCTGGTACGCACACGCCGACATGGACGAGTTCCGTGCCCAGTTCGACTCGCGGCTGAAGAAGCGCCAGCGCAAGGCGGTCAGCCAGGGAATGGCGAAGGCCAGGACCAGGGACAGCATGCAGGAACTGAGCAAGCTCACCCACCTGGTGGACGGCAGGCCGAAGATCGGCTCGAACCCGCCTCTCATCGTCCCAGTTGACGAACTGCTGCCGCGGCAGGTAGATCGGAAGGCCTTCGAGGCGCAGATCACCGATCTGCTGACTAAGTACCGGCGCACGCTGGAAACCGACCGGCGGTTCCTGCTTGATGAGTTCGAGTTCGCCGACATGGCCCGTAAGGTCGTCGGGGTTGGCAGCGTCGGCACCCGGTGCTGGATCGTCCTGCTGCTCGGGCGCGACACCGACGACCCGCTGTTCCTCCAGGTGAAGGAAGCGGAGGAGTCGGTGCTCAGCCACTTCGCCGGCGCCAGCAAGTACGGCAACCACGGCCAGCGCGTCGTGGCCGGCCAGCGGCTGATGCAGGCGTCTAGTGACATCTTCCTCGGCTGGCAGCGGGTCGAGGCCGGGCTTGACGGGCAGCAGCGCGACTTCTATGTCCGCCAGCTACGAGACTGGAAGTTCTCCGTCGACGTCCAGGCCATGATTCCGTACGGCATGCGGCTGTATGGCGAGCTCTGCGGATGGACGCTGGCGCGGGCACACGCCCGGTCTGGTGACCGGATCGCGATCGCTGCCTACCTCGGCGGATCGGACGTGTTCGACCAGGCGATCACCCAGTTCGCCGCCGCGTACGCGGACCAGAACGAGCGCGACTACAACGCGCTGCTCGATGCGGTCAACCGGGACCAGATCGTCGCCGAGCGCGATGTGTAACGGGCTGCCCAGGTAGACGGAATGCGCGACGGGCTGCCGGGCCGCTCGGCTCGGCAGCCCTCAGGGCAGCGCGCCTTCGGCGGCTGAGAACTCCGCCTTATCGGGCAGGCCGCAGCTAGTCCGAGGGCGGCTCGTCGATGACGGCCAGCAGATCGGGTTGCCGGATCGGCGTCGCATTGCAGAACGTAATCAGGTAGATCATTCGCGATCCTCGTGTCCGCAGCCGCTCATTCACCTCGTCGACCAGCGCCCTCGCCTGCTCGATGAGCGCGTAGTCGGCCGGCTCGACACCGACATCGGCGAGGGCCGCTAGCAACTGCTCCTTCGCCAGACTGGTCATACGATCACGCAGCCTTCGCGGCACTCAGGACGAGCGATTTCGCGCACAGTGCATCCATGCCTTAGGGCTCGCGGCACCGGGATCGGCGTCAGTGAACGGAAGGTGAACATACCGTAGCCGTGTTGCTACCCACTGACCTGGCCGTTCTAACTGAGGTCTCAGCCGGCCGGTGCAGCCCCGGTCGACGGGCGGGTCCGCACAAGCTGGTCAGTCCGGCGGCACCAGCTCGGCCGTGCTTACGGCGGCCGCGTGGCTGATGGTCGCCAGCAGCACAACGCGGACCTGGCGGTTCCCCAGCCATTTGCCGCTGAAGCTGAAGCTGGCCTGACCGCCAGCGCCCAGTGGCCGGTAACGCAGCGGCAGCCAGCTGCCGTCGGCTGCCTGCACCTGAAGCGCGACGAGGTCACCGGCCCTGGCGTACTCGGAGCTGACGACGAGGGTGTCCGACGCGGGCGCCGACCGGACGTCAAGTACGACGGTGATCGGCGGGCTCACCGTTACGGTCACGCTCGGGCTGAGGACAGCACCGCGGACCGTGAGCCGGAACACCGCGTTCGCGGTGAGGGCGGGGACGGACACGGCCACGTTCCCGTCCGATGTGGTTGGTCCGCTTCCGGCGATCCGCCAGGCCTCATGCCCGGCCAGCCGCTCGACCAGCGTGACGGTCACGCCTTCCACCCCAAGGCCCGATTGCGTCAGCCGGCCGTCGATGACAGCCCCGGCGCCAGCGGTGATGTGCACGGTAGCGGCCGTGAGCGACAGCAGGAGCCCGCCGGCGCCCGGCGTCGGCGACGCGGTGCCGGTAGCGGCGGCCGGCGAACCGGACGGCGTCGTGGCCGGCGTCGACGGGGCCGCAGCCGGATTGGGCTGGCGGTGAGCCGATCGACCGTAGCGACCCGACGTGTCCTGGGCCGAGCCGCGCTGGCGGTCTGGCACGCCTGCGAAGCCCAGCACGGAGTGCGCCAGGTGCTGTACCGGATCGGGCAGGACCGCGGCGTAAGCCGCAGCCGCCGTGCCCCCGACGGCTACGGCCGCAGCGACGGCGGCGAGCCTGACGCTCCAGCGGACCGGGAACCGCAAAATGCGAGCGGATCGCCAGGACCCGGCAGGCGCTGTTGCCGGGCCCGCAGGCGCTGTCGCCGGGCCCGCGGGTGCTGCCGCAGGACCGGCGGGCGGACGCACGTTTGCCCGGAACATGGCGAGCGCGTCGTGCTCGCCTGCTAGCTCAGCTGCGGTCCCGCCGGCAGTCAGCGTGCGGAAAAGCCGATCAACACCGGGATGGGGCGATCCGGTCTCGCGGCGCAGGTCCGAGTTCATGAGTCCACCTCCTCCAGCGTCCGCAGGGCAGATCCGGGACCGAGCCGGCCCGCGAGGGCACGGACAGCGGGATCGCCGGCGAGTGCTTTCAGCCCGCGATGCAAAGCCACGCGTACGGCACCGGCCGACTTGCCGAGGATCTTGGCGACATCCGGGGTCTCGAGTCCGGCGATGACTCGCAGGGCCACAGCCTCCGCCTGGTCGGGCGACAGCCTGGCGAGCAGGGCTACGGCGCCCTCGACCGAAAGGCCATCCAGCACCTGATCCTCGACCAGGTGGCGGTCAGCCAGGAGATCCAGGCTGCTGATCATCGGGACGGCCGGCCGCCTGGACTTCGCCCGCGCCGCGTCGATGACCCGATGCCGCCCGATCGTGAACAGCCAGCGCCGGAAGTCATCCTCGCTGCCTGAAAACGTGCGCAGGTCGCGGACCACCTGAAGCCATGTCTCGCTGGCGACGTCCTCGGGATCGTCGCAGCCGAGCACGCGCAGGAAGCGAAGCAGCCGCGGCTGCAGCGCGCGCCACAGCTCAAGGAACCCGGCCTCGTCGCCCGTGCTCGCCCTGGCCAGTGCGTCGTCGAGCACTGCGGTGTCATTTGTCGCCATCGCGCCTGTCAGCGTCGCACACCGGCGGGCATGTCCGGGTCATGTCAGCCAACCCGGACTACCCGCCGGTGCAGTGCCATCGGGGACAGTTCCATCGGGGACTAGAAGAGGGTCTTGGCCTTGCTCACCGAAGGGGCAAAGTTCTTGGTGCCGAGGAAGGCAAGCCGGAAGCTCACGGGCTTCTTGCCGAGGTGCACCCGGAACAAGACATGGCCGTACTTCGCGGTCAACTGCGACTGCACCACGTACCAGTGTCCTTTGTAGCCGCGGCGCACCAGGAAGACCCGCAGGTGGCGCAGGTTGTACTTGCCGGCGGTCAGGTGGCCGTTGATGAGGACGGTCCGGTTCGGGTAGTGGCCCTTCGGCAAAGTGTTGCTGATCGCTAGCTTGGTCGGGATCCGGTGCACGTAGTGGGCCGCGGTCGCGGTTGCAGCAGGCGCGGCGGTGGCGGCGCTGGCCGCCGACGTGGCGCCGGTGACAGCGATCGCCGCAGTGGCAGCGACAGCGCCGATGCGGGCCACCAGGGACTTAGGAAAGCGCATTGTTCTCCTTAGGTAGGGCCCCGATCGGATGTGAGGCCGCCGACAACACCGACTTGAGCGACGAAGGAATCGCCCGCGTTACTCCGTCGAATGTGACCTGCGTCACAGTCGTTTTGGCCTGACGTCAGCGGTCGATGACCGCGGCAGCGATTCTGGCAACGTGGCCGGACGGCCCGCCGAGGAGCATGGCCGCGCCGTGTCCGCGCTTGAAGTAGCGGTGCGCCGTGTGTTCCCAGGTCATCCCGATGGCCCCGGGCAGTTGGATCATCTCGGCGCTGACCCGCTGGAGCGCCTCGGAGCAGTACACCTTGGCCGCAGCCGCGCGCAGCCCGCTGTCGGGCCCGCCATGCTGAGCGGCTTCCGCCGCCGCAGCGCCTGCCTGCTCGGCGCTCAGCGCGATGCAGGCCGCGTCCCTGACAAGGTCCAGGGCGATGCTAGTGCCGACGCGCTGGCCGCGCGCACCGTCTAGCCGCACGACGGCGAGCCGCCTCGAATCGTCCACGCTGGTGCACTCGGTGCACGTCACCAGGGCTGAGCCGGGGGCACCTCGAACAGGCCGATCCGCCCGTCCGGCAAAAGCGCGGGGACCAGCAGCACCGTCGCCCGGTCACCATCCAGCACTTAGTGCGCTTCGCCGGTGACGATCCAGCCACCGGCGGCGCGTGACGCCCGGCAGGCCACCTCGGCCGGATCCCAGCACCGCCTGGGTGGCCAGCACGGCGGAGCCCAGCATGGGTGACGGCGTCAGGGACCGGCCGAGCTCCTCCATGACGACGTTTACCTCGACTGGGCCGGCGCAGCCGCCGTCGAACCGCTCCGGGATGGCGAGCCCGGCTGCGCCGATCTCCGCGCACAGACGCTGCCACAAGCGCGCGCCGACTCCGTCCCCGGCATCCTGGCCTGCCGGGTAGCGGTCCAGCAGGCCGCCGATCGAGGCGCGCAGGTCGCTCTGCTCGCGCGTCAGCGGCACGCCGCCTCGTCCGGCAGGCCAAGAGCCAGCCCGGTGGCCTGCCTGCTCATGCGGAGCCCTCCCTGAGCAGCCGCTTCAGCGGCTTACCTGCCGGATTACGCGGCAACTCCGAGCGGAACTCGACCCGCCGCGGCACTTTGAAGTTGGCCAGCCGCTCCCGGCAGTACGCCAGCACGTCGGCGGCGGTGAGCTCGTGACCGGGTCTGCTCACGATGAAGGCCTTGCCGACCTCGCCCAGCCGGGCGTCGGGCACGCCGATCACCGCCGACTCGGCGACCCCGTCGAGCCGGGCGAGCACTTGCTCGACCTCGGCTGGGTACACGTTGAAGCCGCCGCTGATGTACATGTCCTTCAGCCGGTCCGTGATCGTCAGGTAGCCGTCGGCGTCGAGGCGGCCGACGTCTCCGGTGTGGAGCCAGCCGTCGCCGTCGATCGCCTCTCGTGTCGCGGCTGGGTCGTCCAGGTAGCCGAGCATCACGTTCGGCCCCCGGAGCAGGATCTCGCCTGTGCCGTCCGCTCCGTCGCGGTGCGCGCCATCCTCGGCATCGGGTGGCGCGGCCAGCCGGATCTCGAAGCCGGCCGTGGCCCGGCCCGACGTCGCAGCGACCGCGGCCGGCGAGTCACCCGGCCTGCACATGCTGACGACGACGGCCTCCGTCAGGCCGTACGCGGTCAGCACGGTGTCGAAGCTCAGCTCAGCCTGCATCCGCTCGACCAGCGCGGCGGGTACGACCGCGGCGCCCGTCACTGCCAGCCGCAGGCTGGACAGGTCGTGCTGAGCGCGGGCCGGGTGGTCGAGCATCGTCTGGTAGACGGTCGGCGCGCCGGGCAGGATCGTGATCCGCTCGGCCGCTATCAGGCGCATGGTCTGCTCGGGGTCGTAGACAAGCTGCGGCACCATCGTGGCGCCGGTGAGCAAGCAGACCAGGATGCCGGCCTTGTAGCCGGCACTGTGGAAGAACGGATTCAGCACGAGGTAGCGATCGTCCGCGCTGACCTCGGCGCACTCGGCCCACGCGGCGGCGACGGCTAGTGCCTGCCGATGCGAGCTCATCGCGCCCTTGCTCCGCCCCGTCGTCCCGGACGTGAACAAGATGTCGCTAACGTCGTCGGGACTAACGGCGCCGGCCCGCTCGGCCGCCACGCTGGCAGGTACCGAGGCGCCGCGGCGGGCGAGTTCGGCCCACGTCAGCACCGTGGCGCGCGGCCAGTCACCGCTAGTCGTTACTGCGCCTGCCTCGACCGGGATCGAGACGATCAGCCGCAGGCCGTCCAGCTTCCCCGGCTGGGCGTGATCAGCGTCCTGCAACGCCAGCAGCCTGTCGGCACCGAGGAACGGGCCGGCCACGAAGAGTGCGCTGGCCCGGCCGCGGCCTATTACGTCCAGCGCTTCGGCGCCGGTGAACCTGGTGTTCACCGGCACGAGCGTGGCGCCCGCCGTGTGCACCGCGAGCGCAGCGATCACCCAGTGGCAGGTGTTAGGAGACCAGATCGCGACCCGGTCGCCGGCCTCGACGCCTGCCGACGCAAGTGCCCCCGCGATCGCGTGCACCTGGTCGTGGAGCTCGCCGTAAGTCAGTTGCGAGCCACCTGGCTCGGCTATCGCGACGTGTTCACCAAGCTGGCCCGCTGCGCACGCCAGCACCGCCGGAATGGTGAGCTGCACGAGACTCCTTAGGCAAGCAAGTGCTTGGTATTGCGAGCCTACTTGTCACGTGCGACGCTGGCCAGGCGCGGCGAAGGAGCGCTCCGGACCTGCCGAGCAGCCAGTCGGCCGCAGGGAGACGGCAGTGCAGCTGAGCCGACAGTGCAGCTGCGCGGCGAT
>CAWJMK010000012.1:0-14404 GCA_963843955.1 uncultured Actinomycetota bacterium | reverse complement strand
TCCGGCTTGGCGCCAGGCGCTTGCGATCCAGGGATGCTGGCGGTGTTCCGGTGCTCACTCGGGGGCAGCGCGGCGGCCGGAGTCTCGGGCGCCGAGGAGGGTGATGGCCGCGATCCCCGCGGCGAGCACCAGCGCGGCGCAGATGGCCGCGCCGCGGTCGTGCGGCGGCCGGGCTGGCCAGATCCACGGCGTGGTCCAGCGCGCGGCCAGCACCGACTCGGTCGCCAGCCAGTAGGCCATCGGACCGGTCCACCCGAACGCGCCGCCGAGCGCGGCGGCGGCCAGCAGGCCGGTGCCGGTCATCCCGGCGAGGTTGCGGAGCAGGGCGAGGGTGCCGCCGGGCAGGACGCCGCCGGCCGCCCCGGCCGCCAGCGCGCCGAACGCCAGGGCGGTGAGTGCGATGGCGGCGGCAAGCCGCAGCCAGGGCAGCCAGTGGCCGGTGGCGCGCTCGGGGTCGCCGAACGGCCCGTGGGTAGTGACCGCGATGACTGCGGCGGACCCCGTCTCGATCGTCAGCGGGATCAGGTCCTGTGCGGCGGGTCCGCCGGCGACGTTCCACTGCCAGCGCAGCGCGACCCAGAGCAAGCCGCCGAGGCCAGCCAGCAGCGCGAGGGCGACCGGGGCACGGCGGCTGATCAGGTACAGCCACGCCACGCGCAGCGAGGCGACGGCCGGCCGGTCCGCCAGCGGGGCCCGGATGGCTCCTGGCGGCGAGCTCTGGATCTCCGCGGCGGTCATGGCAGCTGTGCCAGGGTGAGCTGCCCGGACCGGAGCGCGGCCAGGTGCGCGGCAAGCCAGGCGTGCCGGGTGGCGGACGGCAGCGCGGCGAAGCGCCGTGCCGCGGCGTAGACCGGCCCGGCCGGCGACCCCGGCCCGGCTGCGGACGCTGACCCGCCAACGAGCCCCTGATCGTCCTGCGGCGCCCACTGCGGCAGCCCGAGTATGGTCAGCGCCTGGGCCTGCGCGCCGAATGCCAGACCGGCGTGCTGCAGCATAGCGGCCTGCACCGCCTGCTGGGCCGGGGTGCCGGCGCCATTGCCCGCGCCCACGAACACGTGGACCGCCAGCAGCGGCAGTTCCTGATCGAACTGCGCCCCGGAACCGGGTCCTGCTGACTTCGATCCGCCGCCAGTCGCGCTCGGCAGCGTGTTGAACGCGTCGAGCGGTATGCGGAGCACCGGCGGGCTGCCGCTGATCGACACTGCCACGCCAGCCTCGAATTCGAACATGCCATCCGTGTACTGGCCAGCCACCTGGGCGACGCGGGTCGGTGCGCCGGGCAGGCCGGCTACCTCTGCGAGCACCGGCCGCAGGTCGGCTGCCACCTCCGTCAGGTAGCGGCGGTAGGCCGGATTCAGGCACAGCGGTACCCCGGCTACCTGGGCGCAGACCGGGGTGTAACCGATCGGCCGGTCATTGGCCGCGTCGTGCAGCGCGGGGATGACTACGCCATGCGGAGTGAGCTGGGCGGTCCGGGCCAGCCCGACAGCGGTCCCGGCCGCCGCCAGCCCGGCCAGCGTGACCACCGCAGCGGCGCGCCGCAACCAGGCGCCGCCAGCCCGGGCGGGCAGGCCCAGCACGCCGACGGCCGCCACGGCGATCCCGGCGAGGAAAATCATCCGGGCGATCGGGAGGTCCGGCAGGTAGGGATAGAAGATCCCGGAGACGAGCTGGTAGTTGCCGCGGGCGTTGGTCGGCAGGATGAGCGACCACGTGTTGTTGTGGCCGAAACCGCGACCGACCGAGACGAACAGTGCCAGGAAGGCGCCGAAGGCCGCCACGGGAGCGGCGAACCGGCTAGGGAAGAAGGCGCCGACCGCGAACCCCGCGGCGCTGAACGTAGTTACGGCCGCGGCGCCGACCGCCACCCACCACCATGGCGGCGAGCCCTGAAGACCCTGGCCGGCGTAAACGGCGAACATGACACCGACGAAGACCAGGTACGCGCCCACTGCCCAGATCGTCGCCGCGGCCCAGGTGGCGAGCTGGGCCGCCCAGCGCGGCCGCACCGCGCCGGCCATCAAGTCAGCCGTGCCGCGCCTGCCGTCCCGCGACGCGATCCAGGCCGCCACGCCGGCCACGAAGGGGGCGAAATCCACGAAGGAGCGTCCCTGCCCCATGTTCCAGAACGTGCGCAGCACCCAGTACGGCGGCGTGCCCGTGGCGAACCGATAGGAGTCGAACCAGAACAGCGCGGCGATCACCGGCAGGATCAACGGCATCGCGCTGCGGCGCAGCTCGATCCGCAGCAGCCGGGCCGCCGATAGCGTCACCGCGCCTCCCGCGCGCGACGGCAGGTGCCGGGCCGGGGCCGTGGCCGCGGCGGTCATGACCGCACCGCCGTCGCCGATCGCGCCGCGGCGAGCACCGCACTGTAGCCGCGCTCCAGCGGGGCATCGCCCGCCGCGCCGGTCCCCTCGCCCCTGGCGGTCAGCTCGTCCGGAGTGCCGTGGAAGACGATCTTCCCGGCGTCCATGAGCGCAACCTCACCGCAGGCGGCGCCGACATCCTCGACCAGGTGCGTGGAGACGATCACGGTCGACCGCTCGCCCAGGTCGCGCAGCAGGGCGCGGAACGCCACCCGCTGTTCGGGATCGAGCCCGGCGGTCGGCTCGTCCAGCAGCAGCAGCTCCGGCTGGTTCACGATCGCCTGCGCAATCCCGGCCCGGCGAAGCATCCCGCCCGACAGAGTGCGCAGCCGCGCCCGGGCCTTGTCGCCCAGGCCCACCTGCTCGACGGCGGCCGCAACGGCCCGCGGCACCTGCCGCGGCGGCATGTCCTTCAGCAGCGCGAAATACTCGACGAACTCGGCCACGGTGAATCCCGGGTAGTAGCCGAGATTCTGCGGCAGGTACCCGGCCCGGCGCCGGATTTCCCGCCGCGGGCCGTACGAGCCGGGGTCACGGCCGAGCAGCCGCAGCCTGCCGGAGCTGGGCGGGATCACGGTCGCCATCATCCGCAGCAGCGTGGTCTTGCCCGCCCCGTTCGGGCCGAGCAGCCCGAACACCCCGGCCCCGGCCTGCAAGCTCACCTCGTCCACCGCCCGGGTCCGGCCGAACCTCCGGGTCAGATCGCTGATCTCAACGTTCATGGCGTTCCTCTCGGGATGCGGGTGGCCGCCCAGGCGATCGCGGCGCAGACGGCCGCGAACGCCAGGTAGGGAAGGACAAGTGCGGTGTCGGTGATCACGGCGGTGAGCCGCCCGCTGGCGGACTGCCCGGCCAGCACGACGATCGCCCAGCCCGCCAGGCCTACGATCACGCCGACGTTCGCTGACCGCGCGAGCGTCGCGGCGGCCAGCGCGAGCGCGCAGACCGCGGTCATCGGGACCAGCCAGCCGAAGGTGACCGCGGCGGCGGTCCCCGAGGCGGCGGAGGCGGCCAGGCCGAGCCCCGCGTTCAGCCCGAATACGGCCAGCGCCCGGACCAGCAGCACCATCCGGTCGCTCACCGCCATGCTCCGGGACAGCTCCCAGGCCGGGTCGATGCCCGGCCCGTAGGCATAGGCGATGCCCACCCCGGCGACCGCCGGAGCGAGCAGCGCCACGTACGGCGTCCCGGTCGCCAGTGTGGCGAGCAAGCCGGCGGCCAGCACCATAGCGGTAGCCAGCAGCCACCCAGCTAGGAGCGACGGCGTGGTCACCAGCGCCCGCGCCAGCCCAGGTGAACGCAGCAGCCGCGCGGCGGCTCGCTCAGCCGGGCCGGGACGGCGGCGCCACACCTGCGCCGCCACGCCGAGCCACACCCGGTCGAGATCGACATCGCCGGGGCTGGAGATGTGGCCGCCCAGGCTCTCATGGTCACCAGCAATCTCACGCCCGCCGGTCATCGCCCGCCTCCATCTCGCGCCGGCTCTCGGCGCCCCAGGGCCGCGCGCAATTGCTTCCTCGCCCGGTGTGCGCGGCTTTTCACGGTGCCCTCGGGAACGCCCATCAGCTTCGCCACCTCGGCAACCGGCCGGTCTTCCACGTACATCAGCCGCCAGGCCTCCCGGTTCGGGCTGCCCACCGGCCCAAGCGCGCTGACCGCTTCGGCCAGCTCGGCCCGGAGCACAGCCGCCTCGGCGGGGTCTGCCGCCTGCCACCCGTCCTCGTCGACGGCGGGCAGGCCCAGCTCGGCTAGCCCGCGGCGGCGCAGGAACAACGCGGCCTGCCTGCGGGCAATCCCCCACACCCAGCCGCCCGCGGACCCCGAGCCGCCAGGCCGGTAGCCGCCCGCGCCTCGCCACACGGCGAGGAACGTCTCCTGCAGCACGTCCTCGACCTCCGCAGCGGGCAGGACCCCGCGCAGCCGGACAGCCAGCCACGGCGCGTGCCGCGAGAACAGCTCCCGCAACCCAGCGTCGTCACCACCCGCCACCGCGGCGATCAGCTCGTCGTCGTCGTCCATCGCTTCTCTATTGCGTTCTGCCGGCAACTGGTTCGCTCAGGCGGCAAGATTTCGCTTTTCCCCGAACCGATGAGTTTGGCGCGGCTCGTGGTGCGAGAAGGCTATGGTCTCTGCTGGACCTGTTCTGACGGCGAGAGCGCTGCTGGAGGTTTCGCGTGGGCGCTGTCGATTCTCCGACCGACCTGGAGCTGCGCGATGGCCGTGAGCTGCGCGTTGGCCCTGCTGGAGGCGGCTTAGATCAGCGGTTACAGCGACTGGCCGACGGGCATCCGTCGTCGCCGCGCTATCCGGACAGCCGTCCTCCCGATGATGGCGGCGACTCGCGTGAGGTCCGGCCGTTAACCGACGCTGAGCACGCCGAGCATGTAGCCGAGGTCCGCGAGCGCTTAGCGAACGCTCGCGCCGCCGGCCTCGAGACCCATGTCCAATTCACGCTCGACGGGGGACAGGAAGTCTGGACCGACGAGCGGGATGCTCTCCATGGCGCTGTTGTCGACGACATCTACGCGCGGTGCTCGGAGGTGCCGTGCGATGGCAAGGCAATACTTGCTGGCGGTTTGCCCGGGGCTGGCAAGACGACAGTGCTCAGGGAGTTCGCTGACATAGATCTGTCGCAGTACATGATGATCAACCCCGACGTCATCAAAGAGGAGATGGCGAAGCGCGGACTGATTCCGGATGTCATTGGCTTGTCTCCGATGGAGGCCTCCGACTTGGTCCACGAGGAGGCCTCGCATGTCGCCAAGCGGCTCGCCAGCCGGGCCGAGTCCGTTGGCAAGAACGTCATCTGGGACTTCACCATGTCAGAGACGTCAACGATCGCTGACAGGATCGACTCGCTACGCTCGGCTGGCTACACGCGAGTTGACGGAGTCTTTGTCGACATCCCGGTGGAAGTCAGCGTGCAACGGGCAGACGACCGCCATCGCAAAGGGCATGACGAGTACAGGGCCGGGATTGGACTTGGCGACCGATATATCGCCGAGGCCGCGATCATGAAGCATGCGGACTCCTCATGGGGTAGCGGTAATCGCAAGAATTTCGAGGAGCTCAAGCCCAAGCTCGACGGCTGGTCGAGGTACGACAACTCCGTTGACGGTCGTGCTCCCGTGCTAGTCGAGTCACATACGGCACGACTCATGGATAGGGAGCGCAGCTAGATGGGCGGCAACGAGGTCAGAGATCTCATCGGCGCTCTGCGGTCCGGTGAGGTGACCCTGGACGAGGTCGTCGCCGCGTTCAGGCGGAGGACGTGGCCGAGGACGCGTAGCCCCGCCTCACAGACCTACAGCGAGATGGCTGAAGCGGCCCTTCGCGATCCGGGTGCGAACGTGCCCGGATCGATCGACGACGTGACGGCGGCGTATGACCGCGGGGAGATCACGCGGGAGCAGTACCGGACGCTGGCTCACGCCGTGGCCGACGCGATCAACGCGGCTGCCGCGGGAGCGCCCGAGTAGCTCCCAGAATGTGATTGCCAGGATCCAACGTCATCGCTGTGGCCCTGCTGCTGAAACAGCAGCAGCAGGGTCCCACCCACGACGCTAGGACCCAGCCTCGGGACGTTCTGCGCGGGGACGGAATTACGCTGCCTACCAGCGAACGCCGCGACGCTCCACCGGCGCCAGCGGTCTGCCATCGACTTCAGGGACCGGTGCCTGCGCAATGACCTCACCCGACATCGTGCTGCACGGCGGACGCGTCATCGACCCCGAAACGGGCCGGGACGAGATCGCGGACGTCGCCATCTCGGCCGGGCGCATCACCGAGATCGGCGACGCGATCGGCCCGGCCGCGCTTGACCTGGACGTCACCGGCCAAGTCGTCACGGCCGGCTTTATCGATCTGCATAGTCACACCGCCGATATCCCCGGGCTCCGGCTGCGAGCTCTCGACGGCGTCACGACGGCGCTCGAACTCGAAGCCGGCGTGAGCCCCGTCGCTCCTGCGTACCGGCAGGCGGCCGCCGAAGGCCGGCCGGTCAACTACGGCTTCGCGGCATCGTGGGCGCTCGCGCGAATGGCGGCGGTCGCGGGCGTCGAACTCGACGGCACCCTCGGCACCTTCCTGACCCACATCGCCACCCCAGCCTGGCAAGGTCACGCCTCGTCAGTCCAGGTGAGCGCGATCCTCAGCCGGCTCTCGGCCGATCTCGCCGACGGCGCGATCGGCATCGGGCTGCTGGTCGGCTACGCCCCGGGCGCAGACCCCGAGGAATATCTCCAGGTCGCTGCCCTTGCCGCCGAGGCCGGCGTCGCGACCTTCACCCATGCCCGCGACCTCATCGAGCTAGCGCCGGACGCGCTCATCGACGGCGCGTTCGAGATCGTCCGCGCGGCTAGCGAGACCGGCGCGCAGATGCACTACTGCCACATCAACAGCACGTCGCTCCGGCACATCGACCGGGTGCAGGACCTGGTGAGCCGGGCACGCGCAGCGGGCTCGCGGGTATCGACCGAGGCCTATCCGTACGGGTCCGGCATGACCGGCATCGGCGCGGCGTTCCTCGCGCCCGAGCGCCTGCACGAGCGCGACCTGCGGCCCACCGACCTGACGTATGCGCCGACCGGCGAGCAGGTCGCCAGCGAGGATCGGCTGCGCGAACTACGCGCCGCCGATCCCGGCGGCCTGGCGATCATCAGGCACCTCAACGAGGACGACCCCGCAGATCTGGCGGTGCTCATGCGATCGCTGACGTTCCCGGACGCGATCGTGGCGAGCGATGCGATGCCACTGACGTGGAGCGACCCCGTTCCGGATCCGATGACCTGGCCGCTGCCGGGCACCGTTTTCACCCACCCCCGCACGGCGGGAACCTTCTCGCGCGCGCTCCGGATGCTCGCGGCCGACGCCGGCGGGCCAGTCGGATCAGGCGGCCCGCTCGGCCTCGCCGAGACCCTGCGCCGGTCCAGCCTGCTCCCGGCGCAGCTGCTCGCGCCCCGCGTGCCCGCGATGCGGCACAAGGGCCGCGTCCAGGCTGGCTGCGACGCGGACCTCGTGGTGTTCGACCCTGCGACGGTGACCGACCGGGCGACCTACTCGCGCCCCACGCTCCCGTCGGCCGGCATCAGCCACGTGCTGGTCAACGGGACGTTCGTGGTGCGGGACGCCGAGATCGTGACGGCTGCCCTCCCCGGCCAGCCGATCCGTGCGACTCCCCGATGAGGACGGGAACGGGGCCGTCACGGCTCACCGCCGCCCGCGTGCGCTGTCGGCAGGCGCGGCTAGGGTCGTCTCGCGATGACCGAACAGCTGATCCCGGCCGGCGAGTTAGCCGTTGCCAGGTTCCCCCACTGCGCCGGCTGCGCCTACTTCCGTGCCGGGCCAGCGCGGGTGTGCCTAGAGTGCGCTCGTCCGCAGCTGCTGGTGCCGGGTCCGAATGCCTGTCCCGTCTGCGCCCAGCGGCTGCGGCCGGACCGCTCGTGCCCGAACGAGCTCTGCCGTAGCCCGCGCCGTCGCATTGCCAAGATTCACGCGCTCAGCTACCAATCGGGCCCGATGCGGCGCGCTATCAACAACTACAAGTACCGCGGCTCGCGCGGCCTGGCCGTCGTCCTCGGCCGGCTGCTGCTCGGCTGGCTTGAGGAGCACATGGCGGCTGACCGGCCAGGCCTCATCGTCGTCAACCCGAGCCTGGTCGGGCCTGGCGGGCAGCAGTTTGCGCATACGGAGGCTGTGCTGGCCGCGGCCGCTAGCGCCGATCCCGCCAACTGCTGGCCGTTCGACCCGGACGCGATCATCAAGACCCGGCCGACGCTGAAGTCCGCCGACGGCCAGGCCTGGTCCAAGCGCGTGAGCGGCAACGAGCTACGCGAGGCGCTAGCTATTCGTGATCCGGCCAGGACGGCTGGCCAGTTCGTGCTGATCTACGACGACGTGGCCACGACGGGAACGCAGCTCGACGCGGTCGCGGGTTGCCTGCTGGACCAGGGAGCTGCGGCGCGGGTCGAGGCTGTCGTGCTGGGCAGGGCTCAGTGGCGCGACCAACTCTGAGAGTTTCTCGCCCATGACCGCCAGAGTCGACAAGCCGAAACGCCCGGGCGGATTGCTCCGCGCGGGGCGTTTCGTGGCTGCGGCGCTGGTCAGTTCACAAAGAAGACGTAGAAGTAGTCCGTCAGCTGCAGCCCATCCTTCGTGGTGCCGTAGACGTCGACGAAGTCGAACCCACTCTGGGTGGGGGTATAGGTGATCTGGGCGGTCCCGTTGTTGTGAGTCGCGACCGTGCCGCCCGTCCCGTCGCTGAAGGCGTACGTGTAGCTCGTGATGCCCTTCACCTTCGGGGCGAAGGTGAAGGTGCCGGGGACTCCCGCGCCTCCGCTGGTCTGGTTCTCCAGGTAGACGTCCGAGCTAACCGTCGGGGACGTGTCGACCTGGTAGTTCCAGAAAGAGTTCTCGCTCACCCAGCCATCCGCGCTCGTACTGGTGACCGTCATGAAGTCGGCGTTCGGGGAGTCGAGAGGCACGCCGAATTCCGCGGTGCCGTCCCCGGCGGCCTGCACGGTGAATGTCTGGTCGGTCTGGCCGGAGAACTGGACCGTGTAGCTGGTCACTGGGCTCGCTGCCTCGATACCTGGGTCTGGCGTGAGGTGAAACTGCGCCCGCTTGTCGAACTTAGGGTTCGGATTCTGCTGCGTAATCGTCGGGGCGTCGGGCTTGACGAAGATGAAGAACGTGGTCGGCGGCGACTCATTGAACGCTCTGTCCAGGCTCGCAACTGTGAGAACCAGGAGCCCCGAGGCGGTCGTTGGGATCAGGCTTACCGTGGCGGAGCCGCCGAGCGTGGTGGCGGCGGCGAAGTTGGACGGGTCGTTGGTATAGGGATTTATGAACTGAGGGATTCCGTGGGGGCCGATTTCCGAGATGGGTACCGGGAACGATTCGTTCCAGGAGAAGACGTAACCGGCCACGTCGCTCACGCCATTGGCGCCGAGAGTGAGCTGGATCGGTGCCCCGCCCTGGTTGACCTGGCCTGACGGGTAATTGGACGAGGAGACCGTCGGCGCACTCGACGGGGCGGTGTCATCGACCGTGAAGTAGCACGGCACGGACCACGCCGACGTTCCGCTCGCCGCCACCGTCTGGACCTCCCACGCGTAGGTCAGCCCGTCGGTCAAGTCAGTGCCGGGAACTGAAACCGACTGCTCGATCCCTGGCAGGGCGGACTGGTTGGCGAAGGTGAGTGTCTGGGACGGGTCGCTGACCGGCCAGACCTGGAACTCCTCCGTGACCAACGGCGAGTCAGCGGTGTCCTGCGACAGGGCCTCTAGGGGAAGGCCCAAGCCTGCACTGAGGTAGACCGGCGAGCCCGCGTCGGTGGAGCACGCCTGGAACTCGTTGAAGAGGTCGATTGGTGTCGGGGGACCAGATGTTGCGGCCATTGCAGGGGCCGTCGTGGTGAGCACGAGAGCTAGCGCTGCGAGAGAAATAAGGGCGGTACGTGAACGGCCACCCAAGGACACAGTCAAGGTGACTCCCTCCGTTGGAAGCCCAAACGCGGCACCGATTCGCACTGCTTTGTGGGCGACGGCGAAATTGTAACGCTTTTGGTCATATATGCCTATAGTTTGGCGCTCTCGATTCGGCCTGTCTGCGAGCGCGAGCGGTCCGACGGCCAACAGCCAGTAAGGCTGAAACAGTGAGGTTCGGTCAGCTCCCACGGACCGCCTGGTCACCCGGACGGACCGCAGGGACGCTGCCGCGGAGGCGGCAAGCCTGGCGATCGCGGCCGTCGAGCGCGAGTGGCGCAATGAACTTGGCGCCGAGGCATTCGAGACTATGAAGCAGGCGCTTCGGCAACTCGGGCGCGACAGCTTCCCGGCACGGCGTGACAGGTAGTCAAGTAACTGGACAGTCAATATTCGGAACGAATAAGCTCACGCGCATGACGGGTGATGAAGCGACGGGGTCGGCGAGTGTCCACGACCGCAGGGCTTTTCCTGGCCTGCTCCGGGCAGCCAGGAAGGCATACGCGACGGCGATTCGCGCTGCCTTTGCCGACGCGGGGTTCGATGACATGCCGCGCAACGGCGCGTTTGTCCTCGCGCGCGTCTACGGCGAAGACGCGCATCTTGCTCTCATGACCCGCGAGCTAGGGATCAGTAAGCAGGCCGTGAGCCAGCTCATTGATGTCATGGTCATGCGTGGGTATCTGGAACGGTCCCCGGATGCCGGGGACCGGCGGCGTATGGTGCTGCACCTGACGTCGCGTGGCGCGGCGGCGGCGACCGTGGCCTGGGAGGCGGCTACGGCCGTCGATGACGAACTGCTCACGCGCCTGTCGGCTGACGGCGTCGCGGCGCTCCGCGCAGGCCTGATCGCCCTGTGCGAGATCGCAGCGGAATCGGAGTCGGCTGCGGTCGAGCCCGACTGAGTGCGGCCCGGTCCGCGGTCGGCCGCTGGTCAGTCGAAGTGGCCAAGCCAGCCCTGGGTCACCCGCAGAAGCCGATCGGTCTCCAGCCGGTAGACGTGCTCACGCCCGCGCAGCTCCACGGTAACCAGCTCGGCGTGCTGGAGCACGCGCAGGTGCTGCGAGATCGTCGGCCACGAGTGCTCGAACCTCGCCGCGATAGCGCCGGACGTCATCTGCCCGCCGCGGGCGTGCAGGACCGCGAGTATCGTCCGCCGGGAGCGATGCGCCAGCGCGCTGAAGACGGCGTCAAAGTCGTCGAGCTCGGTGAACCCGCGCGGCCTGGCCGTCACGTGCCGAGCGCGACGCGCTCGTAGTGCGGGAACTCCCACTTCATCCGGCCGTCCCGCTCTTCGAGCAGCGGGTCCATCGGCTCCCAGATCGCCAGTACGGCCGGGTGCTCGTGGGCCTGCTCGAAGCCGCCCTCGACCCAGGTGAATATCTCGACGTACGTCGGCCGCTCTTCGACCTCGCGGTAGATCACTGACGGCTCGTCGGTCACGAATCCGAGCTCGCGCAGCGTATGCCAGTGGCGGGCGAGCAACTCCAGGAAAGGTGCCTCAGCATCGGGCCGGACGCGATAGGTGCAGATCACGGTTTGATTAGCCATGTTCCTAAGTCTTAGCCACACGGCTAAGTATTGCAACCCCGCACTGTCGGCAGCCGGGTCTATACCAGGAACGTGGCCGATGGCGGCCAGGCTGCCGCCAGCTTGCGGCCACTGACCCCTCACACTTCTGGGTTCGGGAGGCAAATCACTATGCGGACACAGCTCACCATGCAGGTCGACGGACCCTTTTCGCTCGCCGCGGCGGCATCGTTCGGCTTCGGGCCCAGCACCGGACGGCCGTTCCCGGATGCCAGGCTGATGCGGCTGGCGTTCGTAACTGACGACCTTCGCCATCATGTCGGCGCCGTGCTGACGCAGCAATCTGATGGCAGCCTGGCCGCCGATGTTAGCGGCGAAGCTGGGATAGATGGCGTTGCGGCACAGATTCGCCGGATCCTGTCGATCGATGCAGATGTGGCGGGCTGGCTTGCCGCCGGCCAGGCAGACCCGGTGCTTGGCGGTCTCCAGGCAGACAACCAGGGCCTGCGTCCGGTGCTGTTCCACTCGCCATACGAGGCGGCCGCGTGGTCAGTGCTGTCGCAGCGACGGCAGCGATCTCAGGCGATCGCACTGCACCGCCGGTTGTGCGAGGCAGCCGGGGCCACGTTCGAGCTCGCCGGGCAGCCGGAGCTGGCGTTCCCGCTGCCGGAGCGGCTGCTGGAGGTCGGGGATTTCCGCGGTATTGAGGAGACTCGCCTGGCCCGACTGCACGGCGTGGCGCGTGCCGCTCTTGATGGTCAGCTGGAGGCCGGCGGACTGCGCGGCCTGCCGGCGGCCGAGGCAATGGCCGGCCTGCAACGCATCAAGGGCCTCGGGCCGGTCTACTCGATGCTGGTGTACTTGCGCTCGACCGGCGTGACTGACGGGCTCGCGGTCGGCGAGCCGAGGCTGGCCGGATACCTGCGCCATTACTACGGGCTGGCGAGTACGCCAGACGCAGCGGACGTGGAGCGGATCGCGGAGCCATGGCGGCCATTCCGGACGTGGGCTGGAGTCCTTTTCCGGGTCGCAGGCGAGCGAGATGGGCTGCCGTTCGAGCAGCCGACGAGGCGCGGGGCCGGCGCTTCGCGCGCTGACGGCGCGGCAGCCTAGCCGAGGTGGATGGCGCCGAGGTGGATGGTGCCGAGGTGGATGGTGCCGAGGTGGATGGTGCCGAGGTGCGTAGTGTCGAACTGCCTGGCCCAGATGCCTGGTGCAGACGCCAGGCGGAGCTGTGCTCGCCGACGGCGGCCAAAAGTCTCGACCGACTCGCTGTAAGCCTGCCGCGCGCCGGATCGGCCGGTGCGTCATCGACGATTTGCGGCATTCGCCACCGCAGCTCCCGAGGTTTCCCGGCTAACGTGCGCGCGAAACTGGCAAATCGGGCGCCTAATTGCACCTACCGCGGGAAATCTCGGCCATGATCTTGGTAATCGACACTGACCGCATAAGCCAGCGGCGCTGCGCGATCCGGAGTTGCCGAACATACGAAGAGGGGCGGCGCCTGGCGGCGTCGTCCCTCTTGCTGCCCCTGGTAGGAGTTGCCGGCTATCGCGGCGCGAATTACCGGAGTACGAGCTCGCGCACGTCGTCGGTCTGCGTCGGGTGCTGCGCCGGAGCCGGGACCGCGCGCGCGTACGCGATCTTCTGAGCCTGCGCCTTGCCCCGCGCTACGAAAGAGCCGAGTGCGACGAACGCGATCGACACGGCGGCGGCGATGCCGATCGTGACGACCACGGCGATGATGGCGTCGTACAGAGTCTGGATGCTGGTCATTGGAGTGCCCCTTGCCGTTGTGTTTACGCCGTTTACAAAATCTATTATGCGACGCAAACATTAACGCTGTCAACTTAGCAAGCAGCGTTCACGGCCAGCAGCGTACGAACGACGCCGTCCGGTGGCCGGGCGGGATGGCGACGGAGGCTCGGCGCGTCAGCGGGCTCGCAGCGAGGCGGCCTGGCGCGAGGAAGATCTTGCGGCGTGGCGGGCTGGCGGGCGCCGTCGGCGAGACGGGACTTCCGGAGTCTTAGGCGGGCGCGTCGCGGCCGAGGGCCAGGTCCAGCGCCTGGCTCAGGGAGAGCTGCGCGCCAGCCTGGTAAGCCTCCTCGTACGCAGTATTGCCGAGCCGCTCGCGCAGCGCGGTCTGCTCTCGCTCCCGTACGCCCTGCTCGGCATCCGACCAGTTGATCGTGCGAATCTCCAGCGATTTGTCGATGTCGGCGTCACCCGCGCCGTGCAGTAGGGCCGCGCGCAGGTCATCGCCCTGCCGGCCAGCCACACATGCGGCGGCAAAGATGAGCTCGCCCGAGCCCGCCCCTGGCCCGAATCGCCGGCTCATGAGCAAGCAGCCGCGCAGCAGCGCTGCCGCGTCGGCGTACCGCCCCTGGATCAGCCGGAGCAGCAGCAGGTTGCAGCGCATGAAGTGCAGCATGAAGTCGCCGCCGAGACCTTCGACCAGGGCGACGCATTCCTCGAGCGACGCGCTGCCTTCCTCGATCTGGCCAGCGTGCAGCAGGGCGCTGAACTTGTTGCTTAGTTGTGCGGCCATGAGCAGAACATCACCGGCCTGGCGGCAGCACGCCAGGGCTTCCTCCTGGATGCGGGACCTATCCTCCGCGGTCGCGGTCGAGGCGAGCCCCAGCAGCTGTTCCCCGAGCAGCTGCACATCGCCGAGTTCGCGGGCGATGGCGACGCCCTGTTCGGCCAGCTCGTGGCCGGCCACCATGTCGCCTCTCATGTAAGCGGACTCGACGAGCTTGCCGATGGCATGCGCCTCTACATGCCGGTCGCCGACAGCGCGCGCCATGGCGAGCGCCGTTTCGCCGTATTCCTTGGCGGCTGCGAGCTCGGCGAGGTCCGTCCTGGACAGCAGCCCGATCAGCTGCCCGGCGAGTGTCATGCCGTCCGCGAGCAGCGCGCTGGGCGGGCCATCTGCCTGGTCGACGACGGGACGAAGGTATTCGAGGACGTCCGAATGGCCGCGAGTGACGCTGAACCGCCGCAGGCTGACGGCAAGCGCCA
>CAWJMK010000011.1:0-10957 GCA_963843955.1 uncultured Actinomycetota bacterium | reverse complement strand
CCGGGCTTTGCCAGCGACCGCCCGACCGCCAGATCGCTTGCGAACCGGCTCAGCCGTCGACCTGGATCGTCAGTTGGGCTTGCGGGCCAGAGTAGTTAGTTAGTGCGCTCACTTGACAACGACCGAGTCGCCAGAGAAGACTGAGTGAGTTGACTCACTCACTATGTCTGGCGGTTGCGCTATGGGATCGGTGCAGGGGCACGTCACCAGGGACACGGAGTCGCTGCTCGTGCTCCGGTCCAGGCTCGGTGCTGTCACGCTAGTGCTGCTGTGCGCTGTGCAGTTCCTCGACATCGCCGATAGCGCGATCGTCAACGTGGCGCTGCCGTCGATTCAGCGCAGCCTGGGTTTCTCCCAGCAAAATCTGCAGTGGGTGGCAAGCGGCTACATCCTCACCTATGGCGGTTTCCTCCTACTCGGCGGGCGCCTGGCGGACCTGCTCGGGCGACGGCGAATGCTACTCGCGGGCCTCTGCGTCTTCGCTCTGTCGTCGCTCACCGCCGGGCTAGCGTACGGCTCCGGATTGCTGGTCGCAGCACGGCTCGTCCAGGGAATAGGTGCCGCGCTGATGGCTCCCGCGGCGCTGTCGTCGCTGACCACCAGCTTCAGCCAGGGCAAGGACCGCAACACCGCGCTGGGGATATGGGGAGCGATCAGCGGAATCGCCGCCGCCGCTGGCGTCTTCCTTGGCGGCGTGTTGTCGGCCGGACCAGGATGGCGATGGGTCTTCTTCGTCAACCCGCCGATCTGCGTGCTGGTGGCTGTAGGAGCGATCGTGTTGCTGACTGGCGGTCGCCGGACGAGTAACGGAGGCCTGGCGTTCGACTCGCAAGGGGCGGTACTCGCGACTGGCGGGATGCTGCTGCTCGTCTACAGCCTGGTAAGGGCACCGATCGCCGGCTGGGGATCAGCCCAGACGGTCGCCACGCTGACCGGCTCGGCCATCCTGCTGGCCGCGTTCGTGGTCAACGAGCTTCGCAGCCGCAACCCACTGATCCCGCTCATCGTCCTGCGCGTCCGGGGACTCGTGGCGGCCGACCTGACACAGCTGATCGCCTTCTGCGGCTTCTTCTCTATGTTCTTCTACGCGACCTTGTACATGCAGGAGGTGCTGGGCTACTCGCCCCTGAAGGCGGGAGCGGCCTACCTGCCGATCACCGCGGGGTTCGCCGTCGCCGGCGGCCTGGCATCGCAGCTTGTCACCCGCATCGGGACCCGCCCGGTCGTGGTGGCAGGCTGCCTCATCGCCGCGGCCGGCATCTACTGGGTGTCCAGGGTGCCCTTGCACGCCTCTTATGTAACCGATCTGCTCCCTGGCTTCGTCGTGATGTCACTCGGGGCCGGCTCAGTTTTTGTCGCGGTCACCGCTGCGGCCAACGCCGGCGTGCCGGCTGACAAGGCTGGCCTAGCTGCCGGGCTGCTGAACTCGTCTCAGCAGGTCGGGAGCGCGCTCGGCCTGGCCATCCTGTCGGCCGTAGCAATCACCCGCACCAGCGGACTCATCGCTTCGGGCGCATCTCATGTGGTGGCCGCCGACGGGGGTTACCACCTCGCGCTGCTGGTCGGAAGCAGCATCATGGCCGCCGCTGCCTTGATCGCTCTTCGGATTGGCAACACCCGCCAGGCTGCCCCGCTGGTCATGGTCAACACTGACGCCACGTCAGCGCGCGAACCTGCGTCTGCTCCCAGCGCGAACGGCGCGGCTAGAGCGCAACCCGCTCGCTACCCTGAAGAGTGAGATGACTGACTCACCACGGCCGCAGACTACTGGCGTCACACAACGACCAGGCAAACGACAGCGTCTCGTCGCTGCGGCAATCCAGCTCCTCCATCAACGCGGCATAGAACGCACGACCCTGGCCGACATCGCCGACCTCGCCGAGGTACCGCCCGGCAACGTCTACTACTACTTCAAAACCAAAGACGACGTCGTTGCTGCCGTCGTCGCCGGCCATGCCGAGCAGGTCACCTCGGCCCTGGCCACTATCGACTCGCGATTCCCATCACCCAAAGGCAGGCTCAAGGCCCTAGTGCAAGAACTCGCCGGCCAGAGCGAGATCGTCGCCCGTTACGGTTGCCCGCTGGGCAGTCTCTGCTCCGAGCTCGACAAGCGGCTCGACGCCCCCGATTTCGCAGCGGCCGATCTGATGCTTCTGATCATCGACTGGGCCGAAGCGCAATTCCAGGAACTGGGGCGCGGCACCCAGTCGCGGGGACTCGCCGTCGACCTGCTCGCCGCTTACGAGGGAAGTGCGTTGCTCGCCAACACCCTGCGTGACCCGAAGGTTCTTTCGGAGGCGTCCGGCCGCCTTGACGCCTGGATCGACGCACAGTAAGCGCATGGACGAGTACCTGCACGTGAATCGGGCCAACTGGGACGAGCGAGCCCCGGCACATTTTGCCTCGCCGGACTACGCCGTGGATCGGTTCGCCACAGACCCCGAGTATCTGTCCGAGGTCGTTCGCTTTGATCTGCCGCTGCTCGGCGATATCAACGGCCTGCGCGGCGTCCACCTCCAATGTCATATCGGCACCGACACAATCTCGCTAGCGAGGCTGGGCGCGACCATGACTGGGCTGGACTTCTCCAGGCCCGCGCTCGAGATGGCCCGGCATCTCGCCGAGCGGACCGGCGCCGATGCAACCTTTGTCGAGTCGGACGTCTACGAGGCCCTGGACGTGCTACCGGCCGGGCAGTTCGATCTGGTCTACACCGGCATCGGCGCATTGCCCTGGCTGCCGAGCGTGCGCCGCTGGGCGACCGTAGTCGCGGCTCTGCTGAAGCCTGGCGGCGTGCTGTTTATCCGCGAAGGCCATCCGGTGCTCTGGTCGATCGACGACAAGCGCGCGGATGACCTGCTCACGATCACGTATCCCTACTTCGAGCGGGCAGACTCGCTCGTGTGGACTGAAGGCGGCACGTACGTGACGACGGACGCCGTGTTTGAGAACGTCACCACACACGAGTGGAATCACGGCCTCGGTGAGATCGTCACCGCGCTGCTGGACTCCGGCATGCAGATCACCGGGCTGACCGAGCACGACAGCGTGCCGTGGGAAGCTCTGCCAGGCAAGATGGTACGGACGCCGGCCGGCGAGTGGCGGCTCGCGACCGATCCATGGCGGCTGCCTCACAGTTACACCCTTCAGGCAGTCCGCCCAGACCGATCCGTGTCGTGACGTCAGTGTCCGGCAAGAGCTAGCTGCCTGGGCTGGCTGACCGTGCTCGGCTACCATGGGTAGAACACGTTCTAGTTGAGCGGTAGGGGCCAGGATGCACATCAGCTACACGCCTGAGCAGGAGGAACTGCGCCAGCACCTGCGGGAGTACTTCGCCGTGCTGATGACGCCAGAGCGGCGGGCGGGGCTGGCCCACGCCGACGGCGAATATGGCGACGGCGTCACGTACAAGGAGGTCGTGCGCCAGCTTGGCCGCGACGGCTGGCTGGCGCTCGGCTGGCCGGCCGAGTATGGGGGACAGGGCCGCTCGGTGCTCGATCAGCTGATCTTTACTGACGAGGCGGCGATCGCCGGCGTGCCGGTGCCGTTCCTCACGATCAACACTGTGGGCCCGACGATCATGCGCTTCGGCACGTCCGCGCAGAAGGACCGGTTCCTGCCCCGGATCGCGGCGGGGGAGTTGCACTTCTCCATCGGCTACTCCGAGCCGGGCGCTGGCACGGACCTCGCCTCGCTGCGTACCCGCGCAGTCCGTGACGGCGACAGCTACGTGATCAACGGCCAGAAGATGTGGACGAGCCTCATCCAGTACGCGGACTACGTCTGGCTGGCCTGCCGGACCGATCCGGAGGCGCCCCGGCACAAGGGGCTGTCCATCATTATTGTCCCGACCGACGTCGACGGCTTCTCCTGGACACCGGTGCGGACAGTCGCCGGGGTGACCACGAGCGCCACCTACTACTCCGACGTGCGGGTCCCGGCCGGTCACCTGGTGGGCGAGGAGCACAAGGGCTGGCCACTGATCACCAACCAGCTCAACCACGAGCGAGTCGCGCTGACCTCGGCGTCCCCGGTCATGTCCGCGCTCGCCGACGTGACCGACTGGGCCCGGTCGACCAAGCTCGCCGACGGCCGGCGGGTCATCGACTCCGAATGGGTACAGCTCAACCTCGCTCGCGTGCACGCCAAGGCGGAGTTCCTCAAGCTGGTCAACTGGCGCATCGCGTCGACAGCCGGGTCGCCCGGCCCGGCCGTCGCGTCCGCGACCAAGGTGTACGGCACTGAGCTCACCATCGAGGCCTGCCGGCTGCTCATGGAGGTGCTCGGCGTGAACGCCGAGGTCCGGACGGGGTCACCGGGAGCGCTCTTGGCCGGCCGGATCGAGCGGATGCAGAGGTCCGCCCTCATCCTCACCTTCGGCGGCGGCACCAACGAGGTCCAGCGAGACATCATCGGCGCGGCGGCGCTTGGCCTGCCGCTAGGCCGCCGGTAAGCGCGCCACGAAGATCAAGACCATAACCATTGAGGGAACGATGGACTTCACGCTGACAACGGCACAACATGACCTCGGTGCCCTCACGCGCCAGATCCTGACCGACCAAGTCACCCAGGAGCGGCTGCGGGAGATCGAGGCCAGCCAGACCCGGTTCGACGCGGGGCTGTGGTCTGACCTGGCGACGTCCGGCGTGCTGTCCGCGGCCCTGCCGGAGTCGGTCGGCGGGGCCGGGCTCGGCCTGCTCGAGCAGTGCAGCGTGCTCGTCGAGGTTGGCCGGACGGTGGCGCCGGCGCCGTACCTGGCCTCGATCGCGATCGGCGCGTCCGCTATCGCCGCGTTCGGCAGCCGCTATCAGCAGCAGCGCTGGGCGGTACCGGCTGCTCGCGGCGAGGTCATCCTGGCCGCGGCCCTGGCGGAGGACGACGGCGATGACGTCGGCGTCCCGGCCACGACCGCGAGCCAGTCCGCTGGCGGCTGGCAGCTGTCCGGGACCAAGACCACCGTGCTCGCCGGCGCAATCGCCGACCTGCTGCTCGTCCCGGCCAGCACGCTGTACGGCGTGGCAGTCTTCCTGGTAGCGCCGGACGACCCCGGCGTGACAGTCCGGCCGCAGCGAGTCACCGGCGGCGACGGCACTGCGCTGATCGAGCTGACCAGCGCGGCGGTGCCGGACGACCGGGTGCTCGGCGGCATCGCCGCGGGCGCCGAGATCATCGACTGGCTGGCCGGGCGAGCGACCGTCGGGCTGTGCGCGCTCCAGCTCGGGGTGACCGAGCGGGCGCTGGAGCTGACCGCCGCCTACGCTCGCAGCCGTGAGCAGTTCGGCAAGCCAATCGGCAGCTTCCAGGCGGTCTCGCAGCGGCTGGCTGACGCCTATATCGACATCGAGGGCATCCGGCTGACGCTCTGGCAGGCCGCCTGGCGGCTTGCCGAGGGCCTGCCGAGCGAGACGGAGATCGCGACGGCGAAGTTCTGGGCCGCCGAGGCGGGGCATCGGGTCGCGCACACCGCGGTGCATGTGCATGGCGGCGTCGGTATAGACCTAGACGGCGACGTGCACCGGTACTTCGTCGCGGCCAAGTACAACGAGTTCGCGCTCGGCGGGGCCACTGCTCAGTTGCGTCGTATCGGTGCTGTTCTTGCTTCTTCCTGACGCTCGAGGAGTGAGATGACATTCGACCCGGCTGAGATCCGCGCGATTGAGGCTTCGCGGCTTTGGGCGCTCGTTGAGCCTGATCTTGAGCTGGCCCGGCGCTTGCACGCTGATGACTATGAGCTGATCACGCCGACGGGGACGCGGTTGTCTAAGGAGCTGTATCTCGGTCTGATCGAATCGGGGCGGCTGGTGTATCGCGTGTTCGAGCCGGTCGCTGGGATCGAGGTGCGGGGTGGCGGCGACTTTGCGCTGCTGCGGTACCAGGCCCGAATCTCCCTCGAAGAGGGCGACCACACGGCCGACTTTGTGTGCTGGCACCTTGATAGTTATGAGCTGATCGAGGGGCGCTGGCAGGCGGTGTGGTCGCAGGCGACGAAGACCAGCTCGTCCTAGCGGCGGATAGTCGAGATGCCGCCGTCGACCGGGATGACGGCGCCGGTCAGGTAACGGCCGGCCCGTGAGGCCAGGAAGATGGCCGCGCCCGCCATGTCGTCGGGCTCGCCGATCCGGCCCAGCGGGACGCTGGCCGCGATGGCCGCCCGCGCCTGCGGATCATCGAGCGCGAACGCCATCATCTTGCCGTCGAAGGGGCCGGGCGCGATGGCGTTGACGGTGATCGACTCGGCCGCCAGCGTGTTAGCGAGGTGCCGGGTCAGCATGTGCACCCCCGCCTTGGTGGTGCTGTAGGCGTAGGTCTCCATGGCCGGCACGCCGAGGCCGTCGACAGAGCCGATGTTGATCACTCGCGCGGGATCGGATTCGCTGGCGGCGGCGCGCAGCAGCGGCAGGCTGCGCACGGTCAGCGCGAACAGCGCCTTGATGTTGACGTTCCACAGCTTGTCGAACGCCTCGAGCGGATACTCCTCGAGCGGCGCACCCCAGGTGGCTCCGGCGTTATTGACCAGGATGTGCAGCCGGTCCTCGCGCTCGCTGATCGCTTGCACGAATGCGTCGACGCCGCCGGCCGCTGCCAGGTCCAGCGGCACCGAAATGCACTCGCCGAACGCCGACAAGGCGGCCGCTGTCGCGTCGCAGGCCTCGGCCTTGCGGGCGGTGATGTAAACCCGGCAGCCCGCGCGGACCAGGCCGCCGGCGATCATGGCGCCAATGCCACGCGATCCGCCGGTGACCACCGCGACCTTGCCAGCCACCGAGAACAGGTCGCTGGCTGCCTGCGCACTTGTGTCGCTACTGCTGCCTGACACCACCACGTTCCTCTCAACAGGACGTTCGTGAAGCGCATCATGCCACAGCCGCAACCACCCTCAGCCCGCGTCCGGCCGGGAGATCCTGGCCGACGCGGCCGCCAGCGCGGCGCGCGCTTCGGCGGCGAGGGTGGCGACAAGCTGACCGGCAGGCAGCTCGCGGGCCAACTGGTGGGTCTGGCCCGCCCACAGGTTCACCAGATCGGGGTTGCCGGCCGCCCGGCAGGCGGCACGCAGCGGCCCGGTCAGGTAGTGGACCTCCGGATACGCGGCCGGCGCGTCGTGGTGGTGCTCGGCCATGAACCGGTTCCGCACCCCGCGAGCGAGCCTGCCCGTGAACGCGCGAGTCATCGCGGTCGGCGTGTCAGTCGCAACGGCCGATCGCTGGACCGGCGCCGTGCCCGCTTCCGGGCAGCGCAGGAACGCGGTGCCCAGTTGCGCGGCACTTGCGCCCGCCGTCAGCACGGCGGCGACGGCCGCGCCAGTGCTGATCCCGCCGGCGGCGACGAGCGGCAGGCTGGTCTGGCAGCGCACGAGCTGGATCAGCGACAGCAGCCCGAACTCTTCGGATATGTCATCAGCCGGGTCATCGGTGAAGCTACTCCGGTGGCCCCCGGCCTCACTGCCCTGGACGACCAGCGCCTCGGCCCCGGCCGCTGCCGCCTGGCGTGCATCTGCGGGCGTCGTCACCGTGACCCACGCCTCACTGCCGGCGGCCTGCACCGCCCTGATAACTGCCGGGTCCGGACAGCCGAAGGTGAACGAGACGACCGGGACCGGATCAGCGGTCAGCTGAGCTAGCTTGCCCGGCCAGTCGTCGTCGTGGAACCTGGGCTCGCCAAGCTCGATGCCTGCCCGGCTAGCGGCCGCGGCGAGCGAGAGTGCGTAGTCATCGACGGCGCCCGCTGGCGCGGAGCTGCCGGGGACGAACAGGTTGACGCCCAGCGGGGCGCTGGTCAGGGCCTTGGCGCGGTCGATCTGCTCGCCGAGTGCCGCCGTGCTCGGATAGCCGGCCGCGAGGAACCCGAGGCCGCCGGCGTTGCTGACGGCTGCGGCGAGCCCGGGCGTCGCCGGGCCACCGGCGAGGGGCGCCAGCACGATCGGAACGGCCAGCCGGTCGAGTATCACCTGACGGCTCCTTCCCCCGCCACCCTAGCCACCTCCGCTTGCCGGGCTGCCCGCGGTGCCCAGCCTGGCCCGCTAGACCCAGATGATCAGCGTGCTCGTCGTATGGTCCGGCTGCTGCGCGCCGGCCTGCGCGCCTGGTGCTGGCCGCGCTGACGGTTGGCCTCAAATGCCGTCAGCGCGAGCCGCCACATGGCGGGGGCCGGCGAGGAGTGCGCGATTATGGGGCAATGACCATCGGCTCGCAGCACTCGCCGGGTGATCTCCCGGTCGTCCCGCTCGGCGCGAGCGGGATATCGGTCAGCAGGCTGGCGCTCGGCTCGTGGCGGACCTACGAGCGCATGAGCCGGGAACGGGGTCTTGCCGTGATGTGGGCCGCAAGGGAGGCCGGTGTCACGTTCCTGGATGACGCCCGATATAACGACGAGACGGGGGAAGCGCCTATCCCGTCGGGGTATTCCGAGGTCGTCTTCGGTGAACTGCTGCGGGCGAGCGGCTGGCAACGCGATGAAGTTGCCGTGTCGAACAAGCTCTGGTGGGAGTTCTGGCCAGTGCAGACTCCGGCGCAGGAGCTCGCCGAGTCGCTCGGCCGGATGGGCCTGGAGCACATCGACTTGATCTACTCCGAGACGCCACCGGCCGACGTCCCGCTCGAGGACGTGGTCGCGATGATCACGGGCCTGATCGCCGCGGGCCACGCGCGCGCCTGGGGAACGCTCAACTGGCCGCCGTCCTTGCTCGCGCAGGCCTGCTCAATCGCGGCCGGCGCGGGCGTGCCGGGGCCGTGCGCTACCCAGCTGCCCTACAGCCTGGTCAACCGCGATGTCGTGGAAGATCCGGCCACGGCGGCGGTCACGGGCGCCCGCGACATCGCGATCGTGGCGTCGTATGCGCTGGCTGGCGGGGTGCTGACCGGCAAGTACGCGCGGGACCCTGGCGCTGGCCGGGCGGCCGGCCAGCTCGATCAGCCGCGATACGCGGCCGGGGCTGCAGCGGGCCGTGAGCTAGCCGCGCTCGCGGCTGAGCTTGGCCGGGACCCGGCCCAGCTGGCGATGGCGTTCGTGCTGTCGAATCCGCTGGTGACGACGCTGCTATTTGGCGCGACTAGGCCCGAGCAGGTCGCCGCCAATGTCGCGGCGCCGGCTGTGGCGGCGTCGCTGACCGCTGACGAGCTCGTTCGGCTCCGGGCTATCGGCTCCGCTGGCTAGTCCGCGCCTGGCTAGGTCCCGTCGGCCAGGCCGCCGGCCCAGTCGGCCAGTTGCTCGGCGACGCGGCGGGTCAGGCCCTCCGCAGGATCGATGTCGATGAGGAGCGTCGGCACGCCACGTTCGCGAGCCCAGGCATAGTGATCGGACTGATGCTCGTCGTCGATCCACGCGCAGGGGCGGTCACCGACGGAGTTGACGACGGCGGGCAGCTTGCGGAACAGGTAGTCGGGTCCGGTCCGCGGGAACTCGATGACGGGCAGCTCGGGCAGGGCGATGACCGGGCAGATCAGCCGGTTGGCCTTATGCTCCCAGGCGGTCGCCCACACCAGCTCGAAGGAGCTGGCTAGTGATCGCAGCAGCTCGCCATGGCCTGCTGACAGCAGCACGCGCTCGCCAGGGAAGAAGCTGTATTCGCGGAAGCCGTCCGGGCACACGATCGCCTGCCAGGGATTCAGCACGCCGTCGACGTCGACGAGCAGGAGCGGCCGCGGATCTGCGTTATCGAGAGTCACCCGATCTCCCTTCCCAGCTCGCATCCCCCGGATTTGTAGCGGTTCGGCGGATCCGCAGGCCGTCGAACGCGACGGCGCACACGGCATCGGCCAGCTCGGCCGCCGAGGTGGCGCGCCGGCCCGGCTGGTACCACTCGACGAGGGAGTTGACCATGCCGAACAGCAGCCGAGCCGTGATCGCCGGGTCGACGTCGGGCCGGATATCGCCGTCCTGCTCGGCCCGTGCGACCAGGTCAGCGACGATCTGGTCGAACTCCCGGCGGCGCACTAGCGCTTCTCGCTCCGTGCTTGTGTTGCCGCGCGCGCGCAGGAGCAGGGTGACGTAAGGCAGCCGATCGGCGAGCACTTGCACGCTGCCGCGGACGAGCCGCTCGAGCCTGACGATGGCTGGCTCGCCGCTGGCCTTGACCTCGTCGGCGACAGAAAACAAGCCGTCCAGTGCGCGGTCGAGGGCCAACGCCAGCAGGTCCTCTTTGCTGTCGACGTGGTAATAGATCGAGGACTTGGAGATGCCGAGCCTGCGCGACAGGTCCTCCATGCTCGTGCCGTCGTAGCCGCGCTCGTTGAACACGGCCACCGCGACGGCCAGCAGGGACTCCAGGTCGTAGCCCGGCCGTCCGCGCCGGGATGCTGACCGGCCCTCAGTCGCCTGGCCTTGCGCCATCCCGACAACATAACGCACCGAACGACCGGTCTGTAAATCACGCCGGCCGGATACTTCCGGCCCGGCCGCAAGGCGGATTTCACCATCAATCAGCTCGGCGCGATCGGAGTACCGCTGCGCGCTTTACAGACGGTCGGCGCGGTGGTGTAATGAATTTTGGATCGTACCCCGCAGGCCCAGGTACCGCGCGAACCCCCATTAGCTTATTAGGTTACTTTGGGCTGCCATTCACAGGAAAGGAAATCCGACATGAGCGAAGCCGACGAGACTCCCGTCGAGGCCGGGGAATCTGCAGCTCAGGATGCTCCCGACGAGGAAGCCGCAGAGGACTCTTCAGACGGATCAGGCGCCGAAGCTGAGTAGAAGCGCCGCTCCGGAGGTCGCGGACGGGAGCTTTCTGATTATCTTATTTAAAGCTTTCAGCTGTGGCTATTCCGGTAACCGCCATTGTCATTCAGAGTGCTGTGTTAGTAACGCATTCAGCCGAATACAACTTGCCATTAAGACGAGGCCGCCAGCGCGTCAGCGCGTGGCGGCCTCTGCGTGCAAGCAGTGGGCCGGACTGCCACAGGCCGGCCACCCGCGCCCTGGCTGCGATGCTGCGGTGCCGGCCACTGCTCTGCCCGTCCGC
>CAWJMK010000010.1:0-771527 GCA_963843955.1 uncultured Actinomycetota bacterium | reverse complement strand
GCTGGCTGTGCTGGCGGTTCCTCCAGCACCGGGAGCTTGTGTGAGCCCCGCCGCGGCCCGGCCGGGCACGAGCAGAGCAACCTGGTCAGCGTGGCCCACGGGGAACGGGATGCCGACAGCGCTGAAACGGCGGAACATCCTGCTGGCAGCCTGTCTGGTGCTGGCCGCCGGGTGCTGCGCCTGCACCGTGTCCGTCGACCTCGGTCCCCCCGATGCGGCCAAATCGGCCAGGACGCAGCCGCCATCACAGTCGGGTCATTCGATTTCCCCGAGAGCGTGCTACTCGCTGACATCTACGCAGGCGCGCTTGCGGCCAACGGCTTCCCCGTCCGCATCCTGCCGGACCTGGGCACCCGCGAGGTAGTCGACCCGGCACTGATCAGTGACCTGCTCCAGATCGTCCCGGAGTACTCCGGATCGGCGCTGCAATTCCTCAGCGACGGACAGCTGTCCGCGCCGTCCGGCAGCACCGCAACAGCGCGGGCACGGCTTTGGCCCCCAGGCAGGCCGCCCGCCGCGGCCTGGTGGCAGGCCGCCCGTCAGCCGCGCAGGATGCCGACGTCATCGTGGTCACCGCGGCGACCGCAACCCGCTACGACCTGCACTCGATCGCCGACCTGGCCCGGTGGGCGCCGCGGCTGGCGCTGGGCAGGCAGGATGTCGCCGAATGCCCGAATTCTGTTACAGGACTATTGCCTGCCAGGACTCGCACGCGGCCTACCGGCTACAACTTCCAGGACGTTCATCCCGCTGGACGCCGGGGGACCGCTGACGCTGCAGGCCCTGAAGGCCGGCTACGTCGGCGTCGCGCTGCTGTTCAGCACCGATCCGGCCATCACGGCGCAGCACCTGGTGGTGCTGGCTGACAATCGCGGCCTGCAGCCAGCAAGAACGTCACTCCGCTGGTACGCCGCGATGTCGTAGCCCGCTACGGTCCCCGGCTCCTGGCCGTGCTCAATGCCGTGTCTGCGCGCCTGACCACCGCCTCGCTGCGCGCCCTGGACGCGCAAGCCGGACTACCTGGCAGCACCCCGCGCAAGGCGGCCGGGACCTGGCTGCGCGCGCAGCGGCTGGCCCGGAGAGGGAGTGCAGTGCAATGAGCGAGAACGCCGGGACGGTCGGGCCACCCGACACGGGCGGCGTGCCGCCGATTCCCGCCGAGCGCCGGATGGCGCGGCGGCGCACCCCGACGGGCGCTCCTCCGCCGCTTCCGCATCCCGGTCTCAGTTACTACCACAGCGTGGCTGATCCTTGCCGCGGCCGTGGCGCTCGGCGGGCGCGTTCCTAGCGTCCGAGCACACGCCGATGGCTTCAGATTGATGACCGGGCAAGCACGTGGGTGCTGCGTCTCCTGGCCGGAAGACGGACGCCGTGGTCGACCGATGTGGCCAACGGGATCAACGGGGCGGGCTCCGGCTGGGGGGCCACCGCGCTAGGCCTGTCGGTGGTCGCCCTGACGATGGCGTTCCGCCGCTGGCGGCACTTGCTGGTGTTCCTGGGAAGTGTGTTGTTCCTGGAGCAGGCCGGGACATCGATCTACTTCGGGCTGTCCAGGCCACGCCCGTACGGCGTGCCGATCATCGGCAGCTGGGGCGGGTACTCCGGGGTGTCGCCCCCGGTGGCGGTCCTGACGATCTTCTTGATGGGCGCCGTCTACTGCCTGGCCGTGCCGGGCCGCCCCCGCACCTACGCTAAGGCTGCGGTGGTCGCGGTGGTCGCCGTGTTCTGTCTGGCTCGCCTGTACCTGGGTGTCGATCACCCCAGTGATGCGCTGCTCGCCGTGGCGATCGCCGTGGCGATCGCGGTCAGCGCGTTCCGTTTCTTCACGCCGAACGAGGCGTTCCCCGTCGTGTACCGGCGCGGCCGCACCGCGCACGTGGATGTGACCGGCCGACGGGGGCAGGCGATCCGGCAGGGCGTGCGTGACCAGCTCGGGCTCACGGTGACCGAGATCAAGCCGGTCGGGCTGGAGCTCCGCCGCGCAACGCCGTTGCGGCTGCGAGTCGAAGGCAGCCCGGAGGAGTTCGTGTTCGCCAAGCTCTACACCAAGGGCCACGTCCGCGCCGACCGCTGGTACAAGGTGTGGCGGACCATACTGTACGGCTCCCTGGAGGACGAGCACCCGTTCCAGACCGTGCGGCGCCTGGTCGAGTACGAGGACTATGCCCTGCGCCTACTGCAGGACATCGGGGTCCGCACGGCCCGCCCGTACGGCATCGTGGAGATCACGCCCGAGCGCGAGTACATGTTGGTCACCGAATTCCATACCGGCGCCGTCGAAATCGGCGAGGCCGACGTCGACGACACGGTGATCGACCAGGGACTGCAGCTGATCCGCACGTTGTGGGACGCCGGGATCGCGCACCGCGACATCAAACCAGGCAACCTGATGGTCCGCTCCGGGGAGCTGCTGCTGATCGACGTGGCCTTCGTCCAGGTGCGTCCGTCACCATGGCGGCAGGCGGTCGACCTGGGCAACATGATGCTGGTTCTGGCCGTGCGCACCCACCCACAGCGGGTCTACCGGCGGGCGCTGGCGTACTTCACCGAAGCCGAGCTCGCCGAGGCCTTCGCCGCCACCCGCGGGGTCGCCAGCCCGACCCAGCTGCGGGCCTTCATGAAACGCCACCCGCGCGACCTGCTCGGCGAATTCCGCGCCCTCGCCCCGCAGCGGCGGCCGATCGTGCTGCAGCGCTGGAGCATCCGGCGGGTCGCTCTGGCGGCCGCGATGCTCGCCGTCATCACCGTCGCCGTGGGGGAAACGTGGAATACCTTCTGGCCGGCGGCCAAAAATCTGGGCGCCTACGCCCCCAGCTGCGGCACCGGCCATTCGATGATCCTCAGCGCCCAGGCAGTCCCGACCGCCGCGCTGCTGCCCTGCATCGCCGCGCTCCCGGCGGGCTGGAGTATCGGCGGCACGGACATCGCCAGCGGGAGGGCCAGCTTCTGGCTGGACTCCGATCGCGCAGGGCCGCGAGCGGTCACCGTAACCCTGACTGCGACCTGCGACACCTCGGGCGCCCAGCAGATCCCGTCCGACCAGCCCGGCGTACGCCAGTACGAGCGCCCGCTCAGCCTGGTTCCCCAGTTCTCCGACGTCCGCTACTACACCTTCCCCGGCGGGTGCGTCACCTATCAGTTCCTCTTTGCACCAGGCGCGGCACCGGTCCTCGCCGCCGCCGTCGACACCACGGTCGGGCTCACCGCCCGATCCGCGCTGGTCGGCTATGTCCGGCGCACCGAGGGCCTTGCCTTGTGCGGGCGGGGTGCCGCATGCCCCGGCTGACGTGGCCGACCGCGGCCCAGCCGCCGGAAAGCCCGCTGATCGCCAGTCCGTGGCGCAGCGCGTTCCTCACCGGCGGGGTGCTGGCACTTACGGCCGTGCTGTTTGCCCTGGCAGCTAGCCACGGCACCCTGGCCCGCATCCAGCGCATCGATGATGCCTGGCTGCGGCTGATGATCTCCGCGCGGGAGCCGCCGCTGACCGCTATCGCCAAGGTCTTCAACGTCCTCGGGCTCGTGTACGTCACGCTGCCGGTGCGGATCGCTCTGGGCGGGTTTCTCGCCCTCCGCCGCCGATGGTGGCATCTGGCCGCCTTCACCACAGCAGTGGTGATGTCGGAGGTCCTGATCGGCTCGCTGAAAGGTGTCTACGACCGGGCAAGGCCGCCCGGGTCACTGGTCGCGACGACCGGCGCATCGTTCCCGTCGGGACACGCCGTAGCCGCGTCGGTCACCGTGGTGGCGGCCGTCATCGCCCTGGTTCCCGCGAGCAGGCGGCGCGCGCTGTGGGGCGCTGCCGCGGTGGCGTTCTCGATCCTGATGGGGCTCTCCCGCGCCTACCTGGGCGCCCACTGGCTATCCGACGCCACGGCCGGGATCCTGCTCGGCACCTCCTGCGCCCTGCTCACCGCCCTCGTAGCCGGGCTGCTCCAGCGGCAGCTGCAGCACGGGTTGCCGCCTCCCGGAACGAAACGCCCGGCTGCCGTCGCTCCACCAGACCACACAGGCACCGGGCGGACATGAACCGGAACCTTGCTAGCCCAAGCTCGATGCGGGACCGGGTGCAGGCTGTCGTGTACTTCTACGAGCACGGCCTGGTCAGGCCTGGCGGTCGTCCTTGACCGCTGTTGACATTTGTCATCCCGGGCCGCTGACCCATAGCACTACCCCGCCTGGGGCTGGGCGCGAGAACCTCCTGTCATGACTCCTGCAGACGCTTCCGCCGACGGGCTTCCCGCAAGATCACAAGAACGGCAGGCTGGCGCAGGGACCACCGAGATCCTCTCCGGTACGGGCGCGAGCGCCGCTGTGCCGCTGCCGGACGCAGGCCCGTTCGACCGGCGCGTGATCTGGGTTGGCGGAGTCGTCTTCGCCGTGCTGATGGCGTTGTCGGCGCGGTATGGCTTTGACCGCGACGAGCTGTACTTCCTGGACGGCGCCCGGCATCTGCAGGCCAGCTACGTTGACCAGCCGGTGTTCGGGCCGCTGTTAGCGTGGGTGTCACTCAAGCTGTTCGGCGTGTCGCTGCCCGGACTGCGGATGTGGCCCGCGCTCGCTGCCTGGGCGACGGTGGTGGTCGGCGCGCTGACCGCCCGCGAGTTCGGCGGCGGCAAGCGCGCCCAGTTGCTGGCTGCGATCGGCACCGCGACGATGCCGGTGCTGCTGGGCGCCGCTCATTTCGCCAACACGACTGCCTACGAATTGCTGGCGTGGGCCGGCCTGGCGCTGGTGGTGGCCAGGATCGGCCGGACCGGCGACTGCCGCTGGTGGCTGGCCGGGGGCCTCATCGCCGGCCTTGGCGTTGCTGACGACCACAGCATGAGCTTCTTCGCCATCGCGCTGGTCATCGGCGCGCTGCTCAGCGGCGGCCGCCGGATGATCGGGAATCGCTGGTTCGTGGCCGGTGCCCTAATCGCGGTGGCTTTCGAGGTCCCCGACTTGTGGTGGCAGGCACAGCACGGGTGGGCGACGATCGCTATGACCCAAGCGCTGCACCGGGAAAACGGCGGCCTGGCCAATATCGGCACCTGGGTCGCCGGCCAGCTGGCCGTGGTGACCCTGGCGCTGGCCCGGGTCTGGGTAGCCGGGCTGCGGTTCCTCTGGCGGTCCGGCCGGCCGCTATGGCGGGCGATGGCCTGGGCGTACGGGCTGCTGTTCGTGCTCTTCGCGGTCACCACCGGCGCGAAGACCTACTACCTAGGCGCCGCATACGTATACCTGCTCGCCGCCGGCGCCGTGGCCATCGACGCATGGCTACAGGCCCGGCCCGGCCGACTGCGCAATCTGCTGCTGGCCAGTGCGCTCACCACCGCGGTCGCCGTCCCGCTCGTCTTGCCTGTGCTCCCGGTGGCTGATATCGGCTGGACCTCTAAGATCAACAAAAACCCGGCCGAGACCGTCGGCTGGCCCCGGTTCGTGCACACCGTTGACGGGGTGTGGAAGTCGCTGCCGGCGCGCCAGCGCGCCAGCGCGGTGATCTTCGCTGCCGACTACGGCGAAGCCGGCGCCATCAACGAGCTCGGCCGGGGAACCGGGCTGCCGACCGCCGTGAGCGGGCACAACAGCGAGTGGTGGTGGGGGCCGGGAAACAGCCGCGCGACCACTGTGGTGGCCGTCATGCCCGGACCCGTCGATATCACCAGCTCCGCCGCGACCGCCTACCTCAGGCAGTTCTTCACCCACGTGCGAGTGGCGGCCACGCTGTCGAATCCGTACGGAATCCACAACCAGGAGTGGGATGGCCACGTCTACGTTTGCACCGGCCTCCGCCACCCGTGGGCCCAGCTATGGCCACGGCTGCGCCACTACGACTGACGCGGTGTCAGAGTCAAGCGCGGGGCAGGTAGCGCGTGGCCGGTATGCCGCTGACCTGGGGTTTTGGCTGGAGCCGCCTATCGGAATCGAACCGATGACCTATTCATTACGAGTGAATCGCTCTGCCGACTGAGCTAAGGCGGCGCACACCCGGCGAGCCAGGCGAGCGACAGGAGTCTACCGGTCCCCGGCAGGTTCCCGCTCACCGCCGTGCATCGCCTCGTAGGCCTTCCGGGAGCCGCACACGCTGGCCTTCGGGCAGGCCGTACGGCGGCCGTCCTCAGCTAGCTTGACGATCACCGTGTCGGACGGGACGTTGTGTCCGACCACGACGCCCGGGCCGTCGGGGGTTTCGACAGCCTCGCCGCGCCGGGGCGCAGAGGCGTGAAAGTCCTGGTACAGCGGGTGCTCGTACTTCAGGCAGCACATCAGGCGCCCGCAGGCCCCCGCGATCCGCAGCGGGTTGACCGGCAGATCCTGGTCTTTGGCCATCCGTACGGACACAGGCTCAAAATCTTTCAGGAACGTGGCACAGCAAAGGTCGCGGCCGCACGGACCGATGCCGCCCTGGAGCCGAGCCTCATCCCTTGGCCCGATCTGCCGCAGCTCAACCCGCGCGTGCAGCTTCGTCGTCAGGTCCCGGACCAGGCCGCGGAAGTCCACTCGCTGCGGGGCGCTGAAATACACAGTGAAGGTGTTGGGCTTGTCCAGGTAGTCGACCGCGATGATCTTCATGGACAGCTCGTGCTGTCGGACGAGCCGGCGGGTTGTGACCCGCGCCTCGGCTCGGCGGGCCCGGTTCGACTCATCCCGGCTCAAGTCCTGGTCGTCCGCCAGGCCGGCGCAGACCGGCAGGTCCGTGATGTCGTCATCGACCCACTGCGGCGCCCAGATGCACTCGGCCACCTCCGGGCCGGCAGTCCGTCGGCACGAGCACCTTGCTGCCGACCGTCGGCTGATACGGCCCGGGATCCAGGTAATACAGTCGCCCGCTCCGCTGGAAACTCACCGCCATCATCATGCCCACGGCCCCACCCTAGGGCGTGATAACGGCGCACGTCACCCTGCGACGTACTGCTCTTCAGCCGGTGAGCGCGAGCGTGAGCTCCTCGACGGCCAGCAGCGGCGCCACGTTTGCCTCCAGCCGCTGCCGGCATCGCATGATGGCCTCGACCTTGCGCACCGTGCCGGCCGGCCCGGCTGCGGCTGCCTGCAGCTGGAGTTCGTCGCGGCGGGCCTCGTTGGCGAGCTCGACCGACGCGCCCAGCTGGATCGCCAGTACGTCGCGGTAGAACCCAGCCAGATCCAGCAGGGCCCGGTCCAGCGCATCGCGCTTGAGCCGGGTTGCCCGCGACTTCTGCCGGTCCTCTAGGTCCCGCAGCGCGCCAGCACCACCGCGCAGCGCGGTCGCGACGCCCTTGCCCGTCGAGCCCTCGCCGAACGCACGGCGCAGCGCCTCGCGCTCGGGTTCGTCTAGCTCTTCCGTCGTCGCGGCAGCCTCTGCTCCGGCGGCCCTGACCAGGCCAGCGGCAGCCCGGAGCGCGTCACCCAGGCTGCCGACCAGGCTGGGCACCCGCAGGACCTCGGCACGTCTGCGCGCTGCTTCCTCGTCGGTGGCCAGCCGCCGCGCCCGGCCGATGTGACCCTGCGCCACGAGTGCGGCCGCCCGCGCCCGCTCGGCCGGGATGCCTTCGCGCTCCAGGACCTCGATCACCGCTGATGTCCGCGGCGACACCAGGGTCACGTGCCGGCACCGCGACCTGATCGTCGTCGGCAGGTCGTCGGCGTAGGGCGCGCAGAGCAGCCAGACTGTTCGCGGAGCTGGCTCTTCGATGGCCTTGAGCAGCGCGTTCGCCGCCTGTTCTGTGCACCTGTCCGCGTCTTCGAACAGCACGATCCGCCACCGCCCGTAGACCGGCGAGGCGGCCGCCTTCAGCACCAGGTCCCTGGTCTGCCGGACGCCGTAGGACAGTCCGTCAGGCCGGACGAGCAGCAGGTCTGCGTGCGCGCCTGCGGCGACCTGACGACACGACGGGCACTCGCCGCAGCCCTTCCGGTCGCACAGCAGCGCAGCGGCGAATGCGCGCGCGGCCAGCGACCGCCCGGACCCCGGCGGCCCGGTGAACAGCCAGGCGTGCGTCATCCCGGCGACCGCCGGCCCACTCGCCGCGCCCGCCATACTCGCGGCCTGGCGCGCCGCACGGTTCGCTGCACTCGCGGCAACCGCTCGCTCGAGCTGGTCAACCACCAGTTCCTGGCCGACCAGCTCGCCGAACACGCCAGCGGGCATCAGATCCGTCACTCTCGTATCGCCGGGAACGAGCCCGTGTTGTCTTCAGCGGCGAACGGGATCGGATCTGGCAGCAGTTCCCGCACCCGCTGCTGGATGTCGCGGCTGACATCGACCTCTGGCCGGGCCGCGTCGAGGACCAGGTACCGGTCCGGCTCGGCGTTGGCCAGCGCGAGGAACCCATTGCGCACCCGCTGGTGGAACTCCACCGGCTCGGACTCCAGGCGGTCGGCCGAGCTGAGCCGCCGGCCGAGGCCCATGAGCGGCGGCAGGTCGAGCAGGATCGTCAGGTCGGGCTTGAGGCCGCCGGTCGCCCAGCGGTTCAGCTCGGCGATCTCGGTGACCGGCAGCTGCCGCCCGGCGCCCTGGTAGGCAAGAGTGGAGTCGACGTAGCGGTCGGTGACCACGATGGCGCCGCGCTCGAGGGCCGGGATGATCACGGCCTGCACGTGCTCGGCGCGGTCCGCGGCGTACATCAGCGTCTCGGCCCTGGACGACAGCCCGGCGTGCGCGGTGTCGAGCAGCAGCGCCCGCAGGCGCATGCCGACCTTCGTCGCGCCGGGCTCGTGGGTGGTCACCACGTCATAGCCCTGGTCGCGCAGCCAGATCGCCAGCAGCCTGGCCTGCGTCGACTTGCCGGCTCCCTCGCCGCCTTCCAGTGACAGGAAGACGCCTGGATGCCGGCCCGACCCGGTCGCCGGCTCGACCGCCCCGCTGCCGTGGGTCTTGCTGTTGCGCTTGCCCATGCCGCTGCCCTTGCCGTTGCCGTTAGAGGCCACTTTAGGGTCGTGCCGGAACGCCGAGCCGAGGTCCGCCAGCAGCGGCACGCCGCGGCGGTCGTCCATCTGCCGGTAGGACGCGCGGCCGAGCAGCACGGCAACGACCGCGGCAAGCAGGAGGACCAGGTTGTACCCGATGTTCAGGTAGGCGACGCTGCCGATCCGCACGGTGCCACCGCCCATGGCGTGCACCAGCGCGTTGAAGCCGCCCGCGAGTGTCGGCGCGATCGCGATCACGGCGAAGAGGATGACCCGGATCGCGGACTGGAGGAACGCGAAGGTGCGCCCGCGGGTCGCGTCGTCCACTTCCAGGCCGATGACGGTGTAGCCGGTGACGTACGCGACGCCTGCGCACGCACCGAGCACGATCGTGAGGATGACGACGAGGACCAGATTGGGAATCAGCGCGATGATCGCCAGCGGCAGGGCTGCGAACATGATGGATACGCCGAACAGGCGCCGCCGGGAGAAGCCGCGCAGTATGCGCAGGCCGAGGAACATGCCGAGCGCGAGCCCGAAGAAGATCGCGGCGAACACCGCGCCCCAGCCTGCGCTGCCGCCGCCCAGCGTGTTGCGCACGTAGGAAGGGCCGAGGCCGACGACGACACCGCCAGCCGCGAAGGCGCCCGTCATGCCGACGACGATGCCGCGCACGACCTGGGTCTGGCCGAGGAACTTCCAGCCTTCCCAGATCGATTTCAGCACCGACGGCGTCGAGATCGAGCTCTTCGGCCGGCGTTTCAGCTCGCGCAGCATGAAGATCGTTAGCGCCGACACGATGAACGTGACGGTATTGAAGTAGAGCGCTAGGTCAACCTGGTTGGTTGAGAAGTAAGGCGAGATGTGCGCGCTGATCAGGGCCAGCAGGGCGAAGACCAGTCCAGCTACCGGCGCGGTGCCGTACGTCGTGAACAGGCTCAGCTGATTGGCCTGCTCCAGCTTGTCCGGCGGGACCAGGTTCGGCACCGACGCGTCCTTGGCCGGGGTCCAGAACAGCGATGCGCACGAGGCCAGGAACTGGACGATGTACACCCAGGTCAGCTGGTTCGCGAAGCCCACCGACAAGTTGATCGGAATCGTGATGTACAGCACGGCCCGGATCACGTCGCCGATGATCATGTTAGTCCGGCGGTCGAACTTGTCGGCGACGGCACCGGCCAGCGGCCCGAAGAGCAGCGCGGGCAGCAGCGAGGTCAGCCACACACCGCTGACCGCGAATGCAGCGCCGCTCGCGCCGCCGAGCTTCACCGCCAGCGTTGACAGCGCCAGCAGGCTCAGCCAGTCACCCAGGCTCGACAGCGACAAGGCGATCCACAGGCGCCGGAACGGCGTGATCGACAACACGCCGGACCCACGGGCGCCCAAAGGGGATCTAAAGTTCACTGCGCCAGGGTATAGGCCCGGCCAGGGCAGGGTTGCTTACAGCGCGAAGCTGCCGCCTCCCTGACTGACAATTCGACCGGGAACGGGCCCGTTCTCGCTCGTCACGTTTTGTGCGGCGGGCCAGCCTCACGGCCATCACCGGCCCGCCATCACGGTTGGCTTACCCGCCCAGGGCGCTGGCGCGAGCCTGGACGGCTGCCCGTACCGCCTAGCCGTCGTGCCCATTCTCGGCCGCAGCCTTCTTCGTGACGCGGGCCCTGGTCCCGTTCTTCGCCGCCCCGGTCCTCGGCTTGGCAGCTGTCGTCTTGCTGGCTGTCGTCTTACTGGTCGGGGTCTTCGTCGACCGTGTCCCAGGCTTCCGCTTCGGCGCAGGTGCCGCGGCGCGTCGCTCGGCGAGCAGCTCGATCGCGCGCTGCGGTGTGATCGACTCGATCGCGTCGCCCTTGCGCAGCGACGCGTTCGTCTCGCCGTCGGTCACGTACGGGCCGAACCTGCCTTCACGCAGCACGATCTGCTTGCCGCTGGCGGAGTCCACGCCAAGTTCTTTCAGCGGCGGCGCGGCCGCGGCCCTGGCTGCCCGGCCGCGTGGCTTGGGCTGGGCCAGCAGCACCTTCGCCTCATCCATCGTGACCGTGAACATCTGCTCTTCGGATTCCAGCGACCGGCTCTCGCTGCCGTGCTTGACGTACGGGCCGTAACGGCCGTTCTGCACGGTCACCGGCTCGCCGTCGATTTCGCCGAGTGTCCGCGGCAGCGTCAGCAGCTGGAGGGCGCCGTCCAGCGTCACGCTGTCTAGATCCATCGACTTCAGCAGCGAGGCTGTCCGCGGCTTGGCCGACGTGCTGCTGGCTGAACTAGGCGCGTCCTCCTCCAGCACCTCAGTCACATACGGGCCGAACCGGCCCGCCTTGGCGACGATTGTCCTGCCGGTCACCGGGTCCGAGCCGAGGATCTTGTCCCCGCTCGGCCGGTCGAGCAGCTCGGCGGCGTACTCCGGCGTCAGCTCGTCTGGCGCGGTACCGTCGGGCACGTTCACGCGCTGCCCGTCGCGCTCCAGGTAAGGGCCGTACCGGCCGACCCGGACGACGATGTCGGTGCCCGCCAGCGGGAACGAGCTGACGTCGCGCGCGTCGATGTCGCTCAGGTCGCTGACCATCTCCTTGAGGCCCTCTTCGCCGTCGGCGCCGAAGTAGAACCGGCTCAGCCACGGCACCCGCTCGGCCTCGCCGTTGGCGATGTCGTCGAGCGCATCCTCCATCCTGGCGGTGAACTCGTAGTCGACGAGATGCGCGAAATGCCGCTCAAGCAGTGCCACCACGGCGAACGCGACGAACGACGGGACGAGCGCCGTGCCCTTCTTGAACACGTAGCCCCGGTCCAGGATGGTGCCGATGATCGACGCGTAGGTCGACGGCCGCCCGATGGCGCGGTCTTCCAGCTCCTTGATGAGTGTGGCCTCGGTGAACCTCGCCGGGGGCCGCGTCGCGTGCTCGGCCGGCTCCAGTCCCCTGACCTGCAGCGGCTCGCGCTCGGCCAGCGGCGGCAGCCGGCGCTGGTTGTCGTCAAGCTCGGCGTCCGGGTCGTCGGACCCCTCGACGTAGGCCTTGAGGAAGCCGTGGAAGCTGATGACCTTGCCGGATGCGCCAAACTCGGCTTCCCGGCCGGGCACGCTGTCCGTGCTCGTCGCTGGCGCGGATCCGTTGGCCAGCGCTCCATCAGCGCCCATACCGTCAGCGGATACGCCGACGAGGATCGGCTCGCGAGCGTCAGCCTGGCCGAGCACGCGTACCGACACCGACTCGCCAGTCGCGTCCTTCATCTGCGACGCCACGGTGCGCTTCCAGACCAGCTCGTAGAGCCGCAGTTCGTCGCCGGACAGTCCGGATTGCGCTGGCGTCTTGAACTCATCGCCCGCCGGCCGGATCGCCTCGTGCGCTTCCTGCGCGCTCTTGACCTTGCTGTCGTAGACGCGCGGCGCGTCCGGCACGTACTCAGCGCCATAAAGCTGCCGTGCCTGGGCCCTGGCCGCATTGAGGGCGGTCTGCGACAGCGTGACCGAGTCGGTCCGCATATAGGTAATGTGGCCGTTCTCATACAGCCGCTGCGCCGTCGACATCGTGTACTTTGCCGAGAAGCCAAGCTTGCGTGACGCTTCCTGCTGCAGCGTCGTCGTCCGGAATGGCGCGTACGGCGACCGCCGGTACGGCTTGCGCTCGACCGACTTCACGCTGAAGGACGCGCTGGCCAGCCGATCACGCAGGGCCACCGCGGCTCCGCCGTCCAGGTGCAGCATCGCGCTGCGGCCGTCCGCTGCCGACGCATCAGCGCCGCGCAGCTGTCCAGTAGAGCTGAAGTCACGGCCCTGCGCGACACGACGGCCGTCGACGGAGATCAGGGTCGCGGTGAACGACGTCACGTCGCCCGCTGCCTGCGCGGCGGCCGCAATCTTGGCGAACTCCGCTTCCAGATCCCAGTACTGCGCGGGCCGGAACGCGATCCGCTCGCGCTCCCGGTCGACCACGAGCCGGACGGCTACCGACTGGACCCGGCCGGCCGACAGCTGCGGCATGACCTTCTTCCACAGCACCGGCGACAGCTCATAGCCGTACAGCCGGTCCAGCACACGGCGGGTCTGGTACGCCTCGACCAGCCCCTGGTCGACGTCACGCGGCGAGGCGACGGCCTGCGCGATGGCCTCGGGCGTGATCTCGTGGAAGACCATGCGCTTGGCGGGCACCCGCGGCTTGAGCTCCTCCATCAGGTGCCAGGCGATGGCCTCGCCCTCGCGGTCCTCGTCAGTGGCGAGCAAGAGCTCGTCGGCGTTCTTCAGCAGCTGCTTGAGCTTGGAGACCTGCTGCTTCTTGTCTGCGTTGACGACGTAGAGCGGCTCGAAGTCGTGGTCGACGTCGACACCGAGGCGTGCCCACGGTTCGCCGCGATATTTGGTCGGTATCTCAGCGGCCTTGTCCGGCATATCCCGAATGTGGCCGATGCTCGACTCGACGGTATAACCCTTGCCGAGGAAGCCAGCGATCGTCCGCGCCTTCCTCGGCGACTCGACGATGACCAGCTTGTTACCGCCGTTGGCCCCTGCCTTCGGGCTCTCGGCGGTCTCCTCGGTACCTGCTGCCACGTTTTCCCACCCTCTACATCCAGCAGTCGCCCAGGAGGCTACCGCAGCTAAGACTGCGGCGACCGGGCGCTGTGGCCTTTCTTACTAGGGCACGGCATCGGCCGGGCATGCGGCCCGATCCAAGACGACCCCGTTCCCTCTCCAGGACGTTAACTCGCCGCCGGCGTCAGCGTGTTCCCGCAACCTGCGCTGTGGATTCCCTCAAGCCGATTGAACCATCCCGCCCAGCGCGCACAATAAGTTGATGGCGGAGTACTCGTACCTGATGCTCTATTTGCCGCGCGGCACCTCGCGGGATGCAGCGCGTCGGATTCTTACCGATCATGCCGAGTATGGCAACTGGGAACTGTCCAGGCTGCGCTTGTATCCGGACGGCAGCCGCAAGGCTACGCTACGTCGGCTCGTCATAAGGCAGGCCAGGGCACAGCTCGGCATGGTCCAGTGGCCTTCGTACGGGCGACGTGGCTTCGGGCGCGACGGCCAGGGCAAGGCCGCTCGCCACGGCCGGGACTACCTTGCCGAGCCCGCTGACCAGCAAGGCCCGCCGGAATCAGCCGGCGGGCCGTTCCCGAGCTAGCACGCGAACGCCAGCGTCGCTGGGCTGCTAATCGCGAGCCGCCAGGGCGGATGGCGCAAGCTTGCTGGCGACCCTGCTGCCCACGCCAACCGGCCGCGCCGCGTGCCGACCAGAACCGCGCCTCGCCTCTGGCCGCCGTTCCCGCACGTTCGAGCCTGGCAGCTCATGGCTAGTCGGGTCACCGCCGCTGGTGCCGCCGTGCAGCTGCGCCCACTCGTGCCGGTCCGCCAGGGAGATCACGACCTCGGCCGACTCGTCGGCGAGCGGGTCGGAGATCGCCACCGCCGCCCGCCGAGCTCGCCTCGCCCCCGACTTGCCCGACAAATCAGGCGTCATTGGATTGTGTCGCATTCTCGTCCGCGCGCCCATTCTGGCCCGGGCCCGGCGCCGGCGAAGGCCTCGCCGCGGCGCCATGACCAGCAGGACGCACAGTGCGGATAAGAGCGTTCCGGCGGCGAACCCGTCGATGGCGCTGGGCGCGATGGTCGGCAGCAGGCTAGTGCCGAGGCCTGAGGCCACCGCGACCTCCTTGACCGCGAGGACAGCAAATCCGCTCACTGGCTTTCCTTTTCTCTTCGTTAGCGCTCGGAATCACGAGAAGCCGCCCGCCGGAACTCAGGCTGCTGCCGCTGGCGAACTGCGGGTACGACAGGTGAAATCAGGCGGTGCCGGGATCAGCCCGGAATGGAGCAGGTGGTGGCCACGGCCGGTCGCCCGCTAAGGCGGTTCCGACCGTGGCCACCGGAGCGGGCGAGTACCCGCAGCTGGCCGAGAGGGTCCGGTAGCCAGGACGCCCGGTCCGCGCGCTGCTAGGCGCGGCGCCGTGCCGCCGCGAGCTTGCGCGGCTGCGGACCGGCAGTGCCCGGCTTCGACCCTGTTCCGGCAACACAGGCCACCCTCCTTGTCGGCCAGCTGGCGATGGCCATAGAGATGTCGTCCCGATGACCCGCCAGGGCGCGAAACCGCTGACCAGGGCGCTGCTGTGGAAGGGGGTGGCGCCCCGGGGATATCAGCCCCGCACAATGAGTCACGATAGCACTACTCATCGTGCATGCACCGATAAACGAAACGGCGCCTACATCCGGACTCATCCGCGCTCAACCTACGAGACCGGTAATGTCGCGCTGACCTGGGCTAATGGCTAACAAAGATCAAGAAAATTGTCCAGCACCCGTACTCCGAACTGGAGCGCCGCCACGGGGACGCGCTCGTCGACGCCATGGAACATGCCCGCGAAGTCCAAGTCCGGCGGCAGCCGGAGCGGGGTGAAGCCGAAGCAGCGGATGCCCAGTCGGGAGAAGGACTTGGCGTCCGTGCCGCCGGACAGGCAGTACGGCACCATCCGGCCATCAGGATCCTCGGCGGCTAGCGCCCGGCCCATCGCGCTGACGAGATCGCCGTCGAACGTCGTCTCCACTGCGATGTCATGATGCACCTGATCGCGCTTGACGCCGGGCCCGATCAGGCCGTCGACCTCGCGGAAGAACTCGTCTTCATAGCCGGGCAGGAAGCGCCCGTCGACCTGGGCACGTGGCCACCTGAGGAACGACGTTGACCTTGTACCCGGCCGACAGCATCGTCGGATTCGCGGTGTTGGTGAGGGTGGCGCCGACCATTTTGGCGATCGGCCCCAGCTTGCCGAGCACGGCGGCCGGATCCTTGGGGTCGAAATCGATGCCGAGGGCGAGGCTGGCTTCCCTGGCGAAGGCGAAGGCCGCCTCGGTCTCCCGGATCGGCCATTCGTACCGGCCGATGCGGGCGACAGCCTCGGCGACGTCCGTGACGGCGTTGGCAGAGTTGATCATGGAGCCGTGGCCGGCCGTACCCTGGGCGGACAGCCGCATCCAGGCCATGCCCTTCTCGGCCGTCTGGAGCAGGTACAGGCGCTTGCCCCCGATCGTCACGCTGAAGCCGCCGACCTCGCCGATCGCCTCGGTCACGCCCTCGAAGAGATCAGCGTGGTTGTCTACTAGCCAGCGGGCGCCCCAGCTGCCGCCGGCCTCCTCGTCGGCGAGGAACGCGACGACGACGTCGCGCGGCGGCCGTCGGCCTTCAGCCAGGCGCTGCCGCAGTACCGCCAGGATCATGGCGTCCATGTCCTTCATGTCGACGGCGCCGCGGCCCCAGACGCAGTCCTCGGCGATCTCGCCGGAGAAGGGGTGCACTCGCCAGTCGGCCGCGTCGGCCGGCACCACGTCCAGGTGACCGTGGATGAGCAGGGCGGGCCGACTCGGGTCTGTGCCCTCGATCCGCGCCACCACGCTCGCCCGTCTGCCGTGCGATTCGAGGACGGTGGGCTCCAGCCCTGCCTCGGCGAGGAGTCCCGCGACATGCTCGGCGGCGACGCGTTCGCCCGGTCCGGAGTGGTCGCCAGGGTTGCTCGTGTCGATCCTGATCAGGTCGCTTGCCAGCGCGGCGACCTCGTCCTGCGCTGCGCTGCCGCGAGTGCTTCGGGCTGGGATACTGTCGCTCATCTCGCCATCGTTGCACCTTCTGTACCTCGGGGCGGATCCGCCATCCGGCATCGGATCGCAGCCGTGCTGCTCGCTGCCTGCTGGGCTAACCTCGGCCACGAACGAGCTCGGCGGCCGCGGGCCTGGGTACGAGCTCGGCCGCGTCGCCGGAAGGTGCCCGGATTTGCTATCGTGAGGCCGGCTCAGCTTGCTGAGCAGAGCCACGTCCGGGTGGCGGAATAGGCAGACGCGCTAGCTTGAGGTGCTAGTGCCCCAAAAGGGCATGGGGGTTCAAGTCCCCCCTCGGACACAGTAAAACCCCATGAGGTCCGGTTTCCGGGCATGCCGCGGCGGCCGCCTCGGGCGTGCGCTTCGCCCGCCGCCGGACTGGCGGCCTTCTGAGACTCTCTTCTCCTTCTCCTGCGGCGGGCTCGCTCAGATAGCCCTGGGTCAGCTTGCCTGGATGGTGATGGCTTGAGGGGTGCCTGCGGCGCGCAGAGTCGCCGCGTCCTGTTCCCAGGTGAGCGTGACGCGGTGCTCGCGCAGGAAGCCGACGATGTCCGCGATTTCGGCCGTGGCGGTGACATCGATTCCGCGGCGCGTCCGGCGCCTGCTGCGCGCGCTACAGCCTGTGCCGGCCGACTGCGCGCGCGTCAGCTGGCTGTGCAGTGCGGGCAGTTGCGCCAGTGCGATTTCCTCGCGGACGTAGGCGTTCTTCGGCCGGTCGGGATCAGGTCTGGCGGCGCTGGTGTGGCCGTGGCGGCACCGGTAGGCGGGCTTGCCGTTGGACCATGCTGACTCCATCCGCCGCCCGCAGGTCCCGCAGGTCAGCAGACCGGCCAGCAGGTAGCAGCGCCTGGATTGGGGCGGGCCCCGCATCATCGCGCGGCACGGGGCCGCGGGCTGCGTTGACTGCCTGGGCGGCGATGAAGTCCGCCTCGCTGACCAGCGCAGGGTGCGCCGGCCGGGCGGAGATGACCCAGCCGTCGGGCAGGTTCCACCGCTGCACGCCCTTCTGGCCCAGCGTCACGTTGGCCGGGTCGGCCAGTTCGGTGTCGGTCCGCTGCCTGTTCCATACCTGCCGTCCGGTGTACCGCGGGTTGGCCAAGATGGAAGTGACGGCGCCCAGCGTCCACGCCGTGCCGGGCCTGTGCGGGTTGCGCCCTGGGTCGGCTGCCGACGGGCACGGGATCCCGGCCTCGTTGAGCGCGCGGGCAATCCGGGCGGTCGAGTGCCCGGCCAGCCGCTGCGCGAACATCCACGCCACCACGTGCGAGGTGTCCGGGTCGGGTTCCAGGCGATGCGCCCGGCGGCCCCACGCGGCATGGGCCTTGTTCGGGTGCGGGCCCGCATCGGCGAGCCGGTACCCGTAGGGCGGCCGGCCGCCGAGGTACCGGCCCTGCCGGGTCTGCGCCGCCATCGCGGTCAGTACCCGGATCCGCGTTCTGGTGATCTCCCGCTTGGACGACAGGCCCAGCATCGTCATCGCCCGCTCGTCGTGCTCGCAGGCATAATCGACACGGCCGCCCGTCTCGGGCATCCAGAGCTGGATCCCGTAGTGCTCGAACAGCGGCGCCATCAGGCCGTACTGAGTTCCGTAAAAGGCTCGCTCGTACTCGCCGATGACGATCGCGTTCCAGCCCCTGTCCAGGTCGGCGAGCGCGGCCACGAGGGCTGCGGCTTGCGGCCGCCGGCCCATGCCACCGTGCGGCTCTGCCCGGTGTCGAAGAACTCTGCCACCAAGTGCCCGTGGCCGCGGACCAGAGCGTCGGCCTGCGCTCGCTGCCGCGCGCGCGAGGTCACCGGATCCTGCCAGTCCTCAGTCGACACCCTGCCGTAGAACGCGAACCGCAGCCCTGTTCCGGCCGGGCCCGGCATGCCAGCGCGGCCTGACTGCTGCGCCCATCCTGCCAGCGTGCTGAAGCCAGTATCCGCGGCCGCCGCTCGCCTCCTGACCGACATCACCCGCTCCTCACGCCAGACAGGACAGCTCTAAGCATGCCCACAGCAATCCGACGCGAGTAGCTGGCAGGCACAGTTGCTGATCCGGTGCTGGCGGACGACTTCGCACGACTCGCGCTTTCTAGCCTTTTGATCCTGAGGGCCCGGAGGCGGTCCTGAAGCCCGCGCCGCCGCAAGGTCTATCAGCCCGCGACCACGCGCCGTTACCACGTCGGTCATGCCGGGCCGGGCTTGGCATGAGCCGGGCAGCGTCCGTCCACCGGAGCCCGCTGACCGCTCCGCGGGCGGTGCCTGCATCTGCTCGTGGGGCGGCAAGCAGAACGGGCAGCTGGGAACCGGCACCGGCGCGTTCATGGAAACCAGCCCGGTCCGCGTAGGAATCCACCTCACCCAGGTCTCATCGACCGCCAGCAACGTGGCCGTCCTCGAGCAGCACCGCAGCTGAAGTCCCTAGGCCCGACCGCGGAATCTGTCGCCAGGAAGCCTCGATCGTGTCCGGTCCGGAAGCTGCTCAGATCAAGTCGATGGCGACCGGCGGGGGGAAGGCCAGGCTGTTGTGTACCGTGCAGTGCGAGACCACCGCGTACAGCGCAGGATGCCGGTCGGCCGGCAGATCGGCGGGCGCCCGGACAGTCAGGCGGATGCCGCTCACCCTGGCCGGGCGGTCACTGGCCATGTCGAACCCGGCCGACACGGCAAGTCCGTCCCTGCTATCCCGTGACGGGTCAGGTATCGGCCCCCGTAGAAAGCAACGCAGGTGGCCAGCGACGCGACAAACAGCTCGGTTGGCGTAGGCGCGGTGTCCTGCCCTCCGTCGCCGGCTGGCTGGTCCACCAGGACCCGGTGCCCGCGCACCGACACCTCATAGGACTCCCCGGCTACGAAGCGCACGTCCATCTCGTGGACGTCCGCGCCAGCGGGTCGTTCCCGCACCTGTCCCTGTTTCATGTTGCCCTCCCCATCGGTTGCAGCATTCCCGCTGGTGAAATACCCTACTGGGTATTATGGCCGACACGATGTCACGACTGACAGGGTCTTAGGTCCTCAGCGGGCGCCGCGGATCAGCCGCGGTTGCGGACTGTGCGCAGGCCCAAGGGCCGGGCCAAGGCATCCGCAGGTGCGCCTGCGCGCGGTAAGTTTCAACCGTGCCGACTCCGGTCCTTCCTGGCGACCTCACCGTCGGGGACGTGGTTGTCCTGCCTGACGAGGACGTCGAGGTCGTGGTGGAGGCAATCCGGCTCTGGCCAGGCGGGTTCCTGCTCACCGTGTCCGCCTTGCACGCCGCGGCCGGCGACGAGGCACGCGTCGTCACCCTGACGGCCCGCACGCGCGTGCGCGCCGTTGAAACTCCGGGAGTTCTGGCCCGTAGCCCGCCGGGCCGGATCCAGGCCCGATGGATTCGAGTCGGGTGGGCGCTGCCGACTTCACGGTGCGCGAGGCGGCAGGGCACCGGCGCAAGCCGTCTCGGAGAGAGAGGTTAAGGGCGAGATGGAGCGCCAGTCTGGCCCGTCCTGCTGACTGCGCGGTGCCGGGCAGCGCCCGCTCGGCGCCCGGCATCAGCCAGGGTCAGTTGCTCCCGCGCCGCGCGCACGGCGGGTGTTGCGTCCGTGGAGGAACGCCGCCAGAAGGATGAGCGGCACGTGGATGGCTGGCAGGTTTCGGGCGAGCCAGCGCGGCAGGTAGATGTCGGTAACCGATGCCTGTTTGGCGCCGAGATGATCGGCGACGTCGGTGAGCGGGCAGCGGAAGCCGTTGCCGGCGAAGACCAGGGTCTCGGCTGCGACGACGCCGGCCGCGATGGCGGCCCGCCGGTGATTGTCCCTTGAATCCCGTGTAGAGCACGTACAGCATGCATGACTCGATGGAAAACCATGCCGCCGTGTGAACGGTTCTGATCGCCGCGAGGGTGGTCTCGTGCGCTCCCGGATCGTGCCGCTGGGTCTGCGCCATGCTGTGTCGGCTTTCCTGCACTCTCATCTGCCTAGCTGCTCCCCCCGGCCGTTAGCGCGGGCGGATCCATGGGTCTACCGAGCGCCGGGGCGGCCGTCCGGGTGATGCGAGCTCGTTGATGAGCCGGCTGATGATGAAACCGCCGCCGTGCACGCGGAACGGGGTGACGTTCAAGGTCAGATGTAGTCGACGCCCGCCTACCAAGGCACGGCCAGTCGGGAAGCTGTCCGGTCACGTGAAGATGATCTGGCCGCCCGCGGACTTTGTCGTAGAACTCGCCGACGGTGATGATGTCCTGGACCTGGGGGATGAAGTCGTCCTTGGTGAGGCCGAACAGGTCGACAGATGCTTTGCAGCGCGAAGAGGCCGCACCGGTGTCGGCGATCATCTCGATGAACTCCGGGATCGACGGAATGTCGAGCTTCTCCATCTTGTGCGCCAGGTAGTGGGTCATCACCGACGACATGCCGGGCACGCCGCCAGCCAGGTCGCGAGGTGCAGTCCCGGGTTCCCGACGGTGGCGATCTTGATGTGCTCGTGTCGCGTCTTGTGGATCGCGTCCAGGCCGAAGAAGGTGAAGAACAGGTTCGCGTCGATGCCCTCGGCGCGGGCACCGTTGGCCATGATCAGTCCGGGTAGATGCCGTCCAGGGATCCCTTGGAGATCACAATCGATACCTTCTCGATCGTGCGCGGGCATGCAGGCCGCCGTTGTCGGTCTCGACGCACCGTCTGTCATGGTCTTCAGATGCAGCCGCGTGGCTTGGGGATGCCGGCGATCCTGGCGGCCAGCTTCGCCGGGCCCTTCGGGAACAGCTGGTACAGCTCCTTGATCTCACCCCGGATGTCTTGCCGAGCACGCGCACGCGTCGGGCCTGTTCCCTTTTCGACGTACTCGCTGCCGCATGAACTTGATGACCTGCCAGTGGCGATCGGTCAGCGTGGCGATGCCCTTCTCGCGCCGCGAGCGCGGGCACCATGTCCTCCGCCACTGCTCAGGATCGGGAAGAAGCCCTCGTCGTTGACGGTGACCTCGGTGCCGACGTAGATCTTGGTGGGCATGGTCAGGCCTTCCTCGTGCCGCTGGCGAGCTGGCCGCTGCGTGGCTTCCGGCTGCGGCGTCGAGCCGCTTGCCTGCCAGCGGCATGTCGGTTCCGATGACAGGAATGGCGTGACCGGGCAGCAGCATGTGCCAGTAGAACCACTCGAACATCGAGTTGCCGAGGTGGTTGAGGCGGGACTCCTTGAGCAGCGGCAGGCCGACGCGGCCGGGGAACTGGCCGGTGAGCGGCTCGGTGTCGTAGTTGAAGTCGATCAGCACCGCCTTCCCGGACCCGGTTTCGATGAAGCAGTTGGCGTGACCGTCGTAGCTGGCGTCGAGCGGCTCGCCCGCGAGGAATCTGCGATGTTCTGGTCAGTACCTCGCCCTCGAAGTGCGTGACCGACCCGGCCTTCGAGGCGCGGCACCGGCTGCGTCACCGATCACGAAGATATTCGGGCGGCCTTGGACTGCAGGGTGTGCTCGTCGGTCGGGATGAAGTTCAACTCGTCGCCGAGGCCCGGGGATCGGCCGACGTACGCCGCGCCGCCGTGGAGCGGCACCGCCACCGCCAGGTCGAAGCCGACCTCGCGATCGTCGTAGGAGACGAGCCGTCCCGCCGCCGCGTCGACCTCCCGGTGTTGAACTCGGTCACCACGTCGATGCCCTTTTCGCCAGCATCCCGCCGAGCTCGCGGAGGCGACCGGCTTTGTGAACGCGCCGTCCAGCGGCGTGACATAGCGTCAGCTCGACGGTCACGAATCCCCTCGCTCGCGGAAGTACCAGTCCGCCAGGAAGCAGAACTCGATCGGCGCCACCGGGCACTTGATCGGCATGTCGACGACGTTGACCACGATCCGCCCGCCGTCGAATCGCGCGAGCGCATCGCGCAGGGCCACCGCACCCGGCCGGTCGTAGAAGGTGAAGGCCCGGCCGCGTTCTGTCGCGTCGGCCAGTCCGTCAGTCTCGCCTGGCAGCAGGGCCGCGCCGCTGGCGATTACCAGCACGTCGTAGGGCAGCCCGTGCGTCCTCGAGATGGACGCGGCGCGCGTCAATGTCCACGTGGCTGGCGCCGCTCTGGTGATAGCCGATACCGCCGTGCAGCTGCCGCACCCGCGACCGCGTCAGTCTCTCGGCGCGGGCCCGGCCGAACGGCACGAACAGCAGGCCCGGCTGGTACACATGCTGCCCGTCCCGGTCAATCACCATGATCAGGTCATCGTCCGCGAGCTGCCGCCGGAGCCTGTTCGCGATCAGCGTCCCGCCGGTTCCGCCGCCGAGCACCACGATTCGCCTCGTCATGACATCAGTGTCGGCGCCTACATCCGGTCGGCGCCACGGCCGAAGGTCCCGCCGCGGGCCGGCCAATGGCATTGCCCTGCCGGGCCCGGCTGGCTGCGGGTCGTGCCTGTAGCCGGGGCGGCCGGGAATAATCGCCAGGCAGCGCTGGCTACAGGCAGCGTAGATACCCAGGGGGGTATTAATCGGAGGTGGATCATGAGGATTGTCCAGCTGATGAACTCACGCGCCGGGCGTGCTGCCCGCGCGCTCGCGGGCCTGGCGCTGATCGGGACGGGTGCCGCCCTGGGCGGGGCTGGCGGCCTAGTTCTCGCGGTGATCGGGCTCGTCCCGCTGGCGGCGGGAGTGGTCGGGGCGTGCCTGGCCGCGCCGCTGCTGCGGGTCCCGATGCGGGCCCGCTGATGGCCGAGGTGGCCGGAAGGGATCTGGCCGGGTCCGGGTGGGCAGCGGCCGGGCCGGGGGCGCCGCGGCGAGCCGGCATGCTGCCAGCCTGGCCGCGGGCGCTTGTCGTCGCCGCGCATCCCGACGATGAGACGTTCGGACTCGGCGCGGTACTCGACCGGATGGCGGCGAGCGGCGCGGATGTGCACGTCCTTTGCTACACCCGCGGCGAGGCGTCCACCCTAAACGAGAACGGCACCGATCTGCGCCGCGTCCGGGAGCAGGAACTGCGGAAGGCCAGCCGCGAACTCGGCATACCCACAGTAATGCTGCTGGATTACCCGGACGGCAGACTCGGTCCGTCCCGCCGGGCGAGCTGGCCGGACACGCCGCTCGGGTGGCGGCCCGAGTTCATGCCGATGGCGTGCTGGTCTTCGATGACACCGGGATCACCGGCCACCCTGACCACCAGGCGGCGACGCGTGCCGCGGTGCGGGCCGCCGGTGCCGCCGGGCTGCCGGTGCTGGCCTGGGCGCTGCCCGCTGCCATCGCCCGCCGACTGCGCGAGGAGACCGGCCAGCCATTCGCGGGCCAGCCGCCGGAAGTAGGTGAAGTTGACCCGCACCCAGCCGGGCTTGATGCCTCGCAGCCGTGGCCGATCTCGTGCGGAACGCGTGCGAGTGGGCGATGTCGATGCCGAGCAGCCGGTGCCCGTACGGGCCGGCGCAGGAGCAGCCGCCGCGGGCCTGGATGCCGAACAGGTCGTTGAGCAGCGCGACGACGAAGTTGTGGTGGAGGTACTGCCGCGCCGTGGCGCATGCCGAACGAGACGATGGACAGCCGCTCGGCCTCCAGGTTGCCGAGGATCTCGATGCCGCGGGCTGGCCGCCCACGCGCAGCACAGCGCGCCATAGCCGCCCTCGCGTGCCGGCGATCACTCGGCGCCGACCGCCTCCTTGAGCTGGAACACCAGGCCGGCGCGGATCGACTCGATGATGGCCGGCGTGCCGCCTTCCTCGCGCGCGACCGGGTCGTCGAGGTAGCGGTGCTCGAGCGGGTTGACGTACGCGACGGTGCCGCCGCCGGGCACCCTCGGCACGCGGTTGCGGACCAGTCGCGGCGGACGACGAGCACGCCGGGCGTCCGCGGGCCGCCGATGAACTTGTGCGGCGAGAGGAACACCGCGTCCTTGTGGTCGCCGCGCCCGGCTCGAGGCCGGCGACGCGGATCGCCACGTACGGCGCCGCGGCGGCGTAGTCCCAGAACGACAGCGCGCCGTGGCGGTGCAGCAGCGCGGCGACCGCGCCGGTGTCGGTGACGATGCCGGTGACGTTGGAGGCCGCCGAGAAGCTGCCGATCCGCAGCGGGCGGCCGGCGACCGGCGCAGCTGCGCTCCAGGTCCGCGAGGTCGATGTGGCCGTCGGCGTCCTCGCGGATCACCACGACGTCGGCGATCGACTCGCGCCACGGGAGCTCGTTGGAGTGGTGCTCGAACGGGCCGACGAACACCACCGGCCGTTCGGCCGCCGGGATCGCGCCGGCCAGCTGGTAGCGCTCGTCGAGCCCGGCCGGGATGCGCAGCTCCAGGATGCCGATCAGCTTGTTGATCGCGGCGGTCGCGCCCGAGCCGGAGAAGATCACCAGGTCGTCGTCGGCGCCGCCGACCGCGTCGCGGATGATCCGCCGGGCGTCCTCGCGCAGCCGGGTGGTCTGCCAGGCCGGTGCCGGACTCTCGGTGTGGGTGTTGGCGTAGCGGGGCAGCACCGCGTCGCGGATGAAGTCCTCGATGAAGTCCAGCGACCGGCCCGACGCGGTGTAGTCGGCGTAGGTCACCCGGCGCGGACCGTACGGGCCGTCCATCAGCTCGCCGTCGCCGATGACGCCGCGCGGATCCGCTCGAGCAGCGGTGACGTCGGCAAGTCTGCGGGCGACGGCCCGGCGCCATGCGCGGTTTCGCTCATCGCGCACCTCCTGATCTGCCCGGCCGCCGTCAGCGCAGGCCAGTTCCTACGAGGCCGCGGTCCGTGCCGCGCCCGCGTGCCCGGCGACGCTCGCCCGGACCTGGTCCATGTCCAGCTCGCGCGCCCGGGCGATCAGCTGCTCCAGGGCGGCTTCCGGCAGCGCCCCGGGCCGGGCGTACAGGACGACGCCATCGCGGATCACCATCAGGGTGGGGATCGAGGAGATGCCGAGCGCCGCCGGCCAGCGCGGGCTCAGTCTCGGTGTTGACCTTGCCGAACACCGCGTCAGCATGGCGCTCGGAGGCCTGCTCGAAGACCGGCCCGAACATCCGGCACGGCCCGCACCACGCGGCCCAGAAATCAACCAGCACCAGGCCGTCACCGTTCGTCACGGCGTCGAAGTTCTTTGCGGTCAGCTCAATCGTGGCCACGGAAGGCCTCCTCTGCGTTTCTCTCACCATGATACCCGCGGGGGTATGTAGCGGTAACCGGGCGGCGGCTCGCGCCATTCCCGGCATGGCGCCACGGCACGCCGAGGGGGGCCTACCGCTGGAGCGAACGGTGCCGGCAAGGCAGGCGGCGCCGTGACCATTGCCAGCCCTGAGGGCTGTGCTGCCGCGACCATGACCGGGGGAACACGGGCCCCTTTCGGTGCGCGCTCGGCGCTGGCGGCGTGACCCCGATGCTCGTGGCGGCGATCGGCGCGGGCCTGGTGATCGGGCTGAGCCTGGGCGCCCTGGGCGGCGGCGGCTCGATCCTCACGGTTCCCGCACTCGTCTACCTGCTCGGCGAGTCCGCACATCAGGCGACGGCGACATCACTGCTGGTCGTCGGTACCGCCGCGCTCGCGGGTGCGCCAGCCACGCCCGCGCGGGACGCGTCCGGCTCCGGGAGGGCGCCATCTTCGGGACCCTGGGGATCGCCGGGGCCTACGCGGGATCCCAGGCCAGCGCCGCGGTTCCGGCTGGCCTGCTCCTGGCCGGCTTCGGCGCGCTGACGCTTGCCGTCGCCGTCCTGATGATCGCCCGGCGCCGCGCTGCCCCGGCCGCCTCGCCCGGCCCGGACACCGCCACAGTGAGCAGCCCGGCCGGCCGGAGACCGCCACCGGCAGCCGCACCGGGCGACGGCGCTGTGCAGATGCCGCGGAAGGCACCGGCGGCCACGCTGAACAGCCGCGGACCGGCAGCGATCCGCTGCTGATCGCCGCCGCGGCAACCGGCGTCGGCCTGATCACCGGGTTCTTCGGCGTCGGCGGCGGCTTCGTGATCGTCCCCGCCCTGGTCCTGATCCTGGGCTTCGATATGCCCGTGGCGGCCACCACCTCCCTGGTGGTGATCGCGATCGACAGCGCGGCCGTCACTGACGGCCAGGTCCGTCCACGGCGGCCTCTCCCTGAACTGGGCGGTTACCGCGATTTCGCCGCCGCTGCGATCGCCGGCACGCTGGCAGGCGGCCGCCTGGCCGGCCGTGTCAGCCCGCAGCGGCTGAGCGCCGCCTTCACCGTCCTGATCATCGGCGTCGCCGTGTACACGCTAGCCCGGAGCCTGTCGCCCTCGCCTGAGATACCCCATCGGGTATACTCTCGAGCTGGATACGGGAAGGACATTCCATGAAGGTCGACGAGCAGGCCGCGGTGCCGGTGCTGAACCGGCTGCGGCGCGCCCAGGGCCAGCTGGCCGGGGTTATCGCGATGATCGAGTCCGGGCGGGACTGCACCGAGGTGGTAACCCAGCTGGCGGCGGTGTCCCGGGCCCTGGACCGGGCCGGGTTCAAGATCGTGGCCAGCGGCATGCGGCAGTGCCTGGCCGCGGAAGGCGAATCGCCGATGACCGAGGAGCAGATGGAGAAGATGTTCCTCACCTTGTCCTGAGGGGACGCGGGAAGATGAATTACGGCATCCGCGTACGCACCGCGACTGCCCTTCGCCGAGGCGGCCGCGCGGGTCCGCGGACGCGCTGCAGGGCGCAGGGCTTCGGCGTGCTTACCGAGATCGATGTGCAGGCCACGCTGCCGGGACAAGCTCGGCCACGAGATGGAGGCAGTACCTGATCCTGGGCGCCTGCCACCCGCCGCTGGCCCACCGGGCGCTGGCCGCCGACCTCTCGGATCGGCCTGCTGCTGCCCTGCAACGTGGTGGTCCGGGCCGACGCGGGCCAGACCGTGGTCGAGGCGCTCGACCCGCAGGTCATGATCACGATCGCGGGCGAGGGCTCGCTCCAGCTGGTCGCCGATGAGGCAGCGAGCCGGTTGCGGGCAGCCCTGGATTCTGTGAGCCAGACTCTGCCGTAGGCCAGGAGCAGTCCGGCAGCGGTATCCGGCCCGGCTCGTGGCGTGCCGGGCGCACGGGACGCTGGACGCTAGCCTGCCCCTCCTGGGTTAGTGCTGGCCGGATGACAGGCACCCGGGTCTATCGCACGCGGAGGCAGCTGGCTCATGCACAGCGTCCAGCAGGCCGGGCCGTGGGCAACCTGCCTGTACCGGCATGTTCTGGCTGCGCGGCACGGGGTTGCGGCGGAGGCGCACCCTTGCGGTCCTGCCGCGGCTGAGCCTCAGCGCGCGCCGCCGGCACCTGCCAGCCGGCGCGGAGCGGGCGCGTTCCGCCTCGGTACGCCTGGCCCCGGCCGCTGAAGTGGCGGCCGGCGGTACCGGCCTGCCCTGGTGACCGGCGTGGGCAGTCAGCCTGCTGGTCCTCCGCCAGCGCGCAGGTGGCCGCGATGGCTGCGCGCGTACCGGCGCGATGCTGCCGCGGAAAGCGAGCGCCGGCGGCAGCCGCAGCCGCTGGTCAGCCAGCGGCTGCCGTCCGGCCGCGGCGCGATGGAGCAGCCGAACATCACCAGTGACGGCGCCGCCGTCCTCAGCCCGGGTTCTGGGTGCTGGTGGTCCTGACCGGGATTGCCACCGGACTGCTCGGCGCGCTGCTGATGGTGTCTGCTGTTCAACGTGCAGTACCTGGCGTTCGGCTATCACTCCGGCACCCTGCAGCACGGCGTCGAGCAGGCCTCGGACCTGCGCGGGTCAGCTCCTGCTCATCGCCGGCGCGTTCGGCGGGTCGCGCTGGTTCCTGCTGCGCCGTACACCACAGGCGAGCGTCCGAGATCGACGAGGCGATCTGGACCCGCGGCGGCCAGCTGTCGTTCCGGCGCTCCCTGGGCACCTCGGTCATCTCCGAGGTGGTCATCGGCATGGGCGCCTCCATCGGCGCGAGGCCGCGCCCAAGCTGCTCGGCGGCGCCTCGGCCAGCGTCCTGGCCGGCTGGGCCAGCCTGTCGCCGCAGCAGCGGCGGCTGCTGGTGGCCTGCGGCGGCGGCGCCGGGCTGGCCGCGGTGTACAATGTCCCGCTGGCCGGCGCGCTGTTCACCGCCGAGGTCCTCTGGGCAGCATCTCCTGCCGGTCATGCTGCCCGCGCTGGCCTGCTCGATCGCCACCGCCACCACCTGGATTACCTGCCCGACCGGCCACCTACCGGCATCCCGACTACCGGTTCGGTCGCTGATGGCCTGGGCGCTGCTGGCCGGGCCGCTGATCGGGCTGATCTCGGCGGGCTCATCCGGCTCATCGGCTGGGTGTCCCATCTCCGGGCCCGGGACCTGCGGCGCTGTCGCCCCGGTCCTCACGTTCGGCCTGCTCGGGGTCGTCGGCATCCGGTACCCCCAGCTGTTCGGCAACGGCCAGGACATGGCCCCCGACGCCTTCATCGGCGCTCAGCCAGCCTCGGCCTGCTGCTGGCCCTGTTCGCGCTCAAACCGCTCGTTACCGCGATGTGCCTGGGCAGCGGAGCCTCGGGGGGCCTGTTCACCCCCACCCTGTGCACCGGCGCGGTGCTCGGCGGCGCGCTCGGGTTGGCCTGGAGCCTGGCCTGGCCCGGCTCGCCGCGGCGCCTTCGCCATGGCAGCTCGCGCCATGATCGGCGCCGCGATGCAGGCCCCGCTCTCCGGTCTGGCCCTGTGCTCGAGCTCACCCACAGCGGCTTCGGCCTGATGGTCCCCATGATGGCGGCCACCGTGATCGCCACGGCCGTGGCCTTCTATTCGACGGCTACTCGATCTACTCCGCCCGCCTGCCCGCCTATCCGGACGGGTCCCGCGCTGGCCCGGCCAGAGTGGGGCCGGGGTCAGGCCCGGACAGCGCGGACCAGGGTGTCCACCGCCTCGCGGGAGCTGCCCGTTACCGGCCGCCGGGCGCTCGGCCCGCACCACGGTGAGGCCGCCGAGTGACGGCGTATCGATCCGGGGGTCTGCAGCACGGCCGGGTCCTGCGGCCCCCCGGCGCCTTCGGTCTGGTTCGTCACGTCGTGTCCCACCACCAGCAGGACGCCGCCGGGCGCGAGCGCCGTTACCGCCCGGCGCAGCACCCCATCCAGCTCAGCCTCGCGAAGCTGCAGGTAGGCGATGAGCACGAGCTGGAACGAGCCCGGTTCCGGCTGATAGTCGCGGACGTCCGCCCGCACCCAGTCGACAGCCACGCCGCGGTCCTCCGCCAGGCGCCGGCCCTTGTCCAGCCCGACCGCCGAGAAGTCCACTGCGGTGACCTGCCAGCCGCGGCTGGCCAGCCACACGGCGTTGCGCCCCTCGCCAGCGCCGACGTCCACGCCCGCCCTGGCGCGAGGTCCTGCAGCTCGGCCACGACGAACCTGTTCGGCTCGGCCGTCCACACCAGCTCACGTCGGCGTACCGCTGATCCCATTCCTGGCTCTCCACCTGACCTCCCTCAGCACAGCCCTGACCGGTACGGGCTGAGACGCGGCCAGCGTGGCTCCGGCGCCGGGGCAAGCGAAGCACACCCAGCCGGTCCCTCCCATCGGAACTCCTCCCGCCCAGCCTCGGCCGTACCCCATGGGGTATACATGCCTTCTCCGCGGACGCCGGGCCCGAGCCAGCCAGTTGCCGCCAACGCCTCCCTGACGCCGTCCGCAACGTGCAGGCTGAAGAACCGGCCGCCATGCGGGCAGCCTGGCACGTCATGCCAGCCCGTCCGTCCCCGTATACCCCCCGGTGTATAGTGGCCGGGGAGGTCTCAGATGACCCAGCGATGTGAAGGAAACCAGTCGTCATCGCTTCACCTGCCACGTCTGCCACAAGGCCACTTACCGGGGCTGCGGCATGCACGTCGAGCAGGTACTGGCGGGAGTGCCTCAATCGCAACGGTGCAACTGCGATCACGCCCGAAGGGCCCGTCCGGCGGACTGCTCGCGTGGCTGCGTCGGCGCTAGACGGCAGTTCCCGGCCCTGGCCCTGCGGCCGTCTGCCACGGCCTGGCGATCCCCCAAGCCGTTGCGTTCGTCGCGGCGCCCACGGGCCCGCAGCGGCGAGACACATGGCGGGGGCAGCTCCACCCGACCCGGGCCGCGGAAGCGCGCACGCCGACGCTACCGCCGCGGCGAGAATCACGACGCCGCGCGAGCGGCGAGGGGCAGCCGGCCAGACCAGGCCTGACCCGCAGATGTCACGCCTGAAGCCTCTAATGCGCAGGGACGTTTGTCCCTTGTGCCAGGCAGCGGGATTCCCGGATGCTCCGACAATGACACGTCTGCTGAGTAACGCGCTATGAGCCGCGTGGTGATTCTCGGCGCGGGGATCTCCGGTCATACAGCTGCCGCCTTCGCCCGGAAGTGGCTGGGCCGCGATGACACCGTGACGGTCGTGTCGCCGAACGACACCTACAACTGGATTCCGTCCAACATCTGGGTCGGCGTCGGCCTGATGAAGCCGGGCCAGGTAACGTTCCCGCTCGCTCCCGTCTACGAACGGCACGGCATCGAGTTCAGGCAGGCATCGGCCCGAAGAGAACCACCCGGACGGCGACGCTGGCCACCCGGCCCCGTATGTCGTGATCGAGACAGCCGCAGGCGCCAGGGAACAGGTGCCGTATGACTTCCTGATCAATGCAACCGGACCGCGGCTGCGCTTCGACAAGACCGAAGGGCTCGGCCCTGATGGCAACAGCCTGTCGGTGTGCACTCCCGAGCACGCCGTCCAGGCTTCCGCCGCACTCGACGAGGCAGTGGAGCGGATGCGCCGCGGCGAACGGCAGCGGTTCCTGGTCGGCGTCTGCTACGGCACCTGCACCTGCGAGGGCGCTGCCTTCGAGTATGCGGTGAACCTGGAGTTCGAATTGCGGACCCGCAAGGTGCGGGACAAGGCCGAGATCATCTGGATCACCAACGAGTACGAGCTCGGCGACTTCGGCATGGGCGGGATGCACAACTGCGCCGCGGCGGCTACGTCGTGCCGAGCAACCTGTTCACCGAGTCCCTGTTCGCCGAGCGCGGCATCGACTGGATCACCCGCGCGCACGTCAGCAACGTGGACAAGGACCGCGTGCACTACGAGACCCTTGACGGGGCGCTGCGCGAGCAGGAGTTCGACTTCGCCATGCTCCTGCCGCCGTTTTCCGGTGTCGGCCTCCGGGCTTTCGGACGCGACGGCAACGACATCACGAGCGAGCTGTTCCTGGCCAACGACTTCATGCGGGTGGACGCGACTATGCCGCCAAGCCATACGAGGCCTGGGGACCGGGCGACTGGCCGCGCACATACCAGTCCGCCGCCTACCCGAACGCGTTCGCGGCCGGCATGCTTTCGCCCCGCCGCACGCGATCCCGATCCCCCACACCAGCCCCAACGGCACGCTCATCGCCCGCCTCGCCGCGCACCGGGATGCCGTCAGCGGAGATCGGCAAGGCCGTCGCCAAAAGTATTGTCGACATGATCCGCGGCGCCGGGCAGCCGACCCAGTCCGCCTCGATGGCGGAGATGGGCGCAGCGTGCGTCGCATCCGCAGGGGCGCACCTGCTGACCGGCACGGCCGCGTCGATGACCGTCTACCCGATCGTCCCGGACTTCGCGCGCTATCCCCAGTACGGCCGGGACCTGGACCGGACGTTCGGCGAGATCGGCCTGGCCGGGCACTGGATCAAGATCCTGCTGCACCACATGTTCCTGTACAAGGCCAGGCTCCGCCCCGGCTGGGCCCTTATCCCGGAGTAACCGTTATGGCAGTCCCCGGCTCTCCCGCGAGGCCCGCCCAGCCAGCCGAGCCGCAGCCGGCAGCGCGGCCCGGCTGACGCGCCGCCCAGCCCGCCCGCTCAGGTCACCGCCGGGACGGCAGCCATCGGCGCCGCCAAGTACCGCCGCAAGGACCGTACGTCACCCGGCCCACCCGCTCGACGCTATTTCTGCGGACCTTCGTGCCCTGGCAGCTCTGGCGATTCGTCCGGATCAACGCCAAGATGATCAGGATAATTCGGGGCTCGCGCACCTAATCCGCGGCCCGGCGCTCGCATGGCCACCGCCAGGTGATCCCGCAGCTGTGACGTCCGACCGCGCGCCAGCCTTAGCCTGGACCACACTATGGGCATGCGGTCAGGGCAGGACGCGACTACGCCCGGGCCGTGAGCACGACTCTCGGCTGCGGGAGCCGCGTCTCCGCCTCGGGTCCGGGTTCTGAGTTCGTCGCGGTGGCAGGGGCCGTGCCGGGGCCAGCCATGCCGTTGCCCGCCAGCGCTCCGATCGCGAAGTTCACGCCGCTGCTTGCGGGCTGGGGCGATCTGGGTCGGGATCGCGGTCTCCGCCCGGTCCGCCGGTGTGCGCGTCGCCCAGCAGCCGGGCACGCTTGCCAGCTTGCCGCCGCTGGTCATCTTGGCGCTGATGTCGCTGAACGTGATCACCGAATCGACTCCTCTCGCGATCGGCCTCGGCGCCGCACGGCTGGCCTTCGACCTGCTCGCCTGGCGCGTCGTGGCAGCCGTGTTTGACCGCGAACGGCTCGTGACGGGCATTCGCGGATGACCGTCGCCGGCGCCAGCGGCTTCCTGATCAAGCACGCCATCCGCGGCCAGCTGACCGGCGGCGTGCGGGCGGCAGCCGCCGGCGAGACCCTCCTCGCCCCGGCCATCACCCGGCGGCTGACCGAGGACTTCTGCATGCCTCCGCCCCCGGCACCCTAGTCGCCAGTGCTGGCGGGGGCCTCAGCGAACGCGGACTCGGCGTCGTGCGGCTCGTGGCCCAGGGCCTGTCGAACGCCGAGATCGCCGCCAGGCTCTACCTCAGCGAGGCCACCGTCAAGAGCCATATCGTCCGCATCCTCGCCAAGCTCGGCCTGCGGGACCGGGTGCAGGTCGCCGTCTACGCCTACGAACACGGCATCGTCCGGCCAGACCACCGCACCCCGCCAGCCGACCGGAGAACAAGACCCTAGCTCGAGCCAGGCGGTCGATCAGGAAGCCGACCGGCGGCGCAGGGAGCTGATCCGCGCCGCCAGGGCGGCTTCCGGCTGGCCGAGGAGCGTTAGCGTCGCGGAGTCACCCAGGTCCAGCTCGCCGAGGCGATGGGCGTCATTTCCGGCCAGGTCTCTCAGATCGAGCGCGGCGAGGTCGCCACCATGGACGCTGTCGCGCGGTACGTCGAAGCCCTCGGCGGCCTGCTTCGCCCGGCGGCCAGCTTCGGCGACCACACCGTCACCGTGGCCAGCACCGACGCGGCATGAGGACCGCTGCGACGAGCACGGGCAGATGGACACAGTGCCACACAGTGCCCCGGCGCGGGCTTGTCCGGCAATCAGACTCTGGCCCTGCCGAGGGTGGACCTGCCGCACCTCCTGTATCGCGGGTTGACCCCGTTCGACTGTTCACCCGGGCGGGACGTTGCGGTCCGGGAGCCTTCGCGTCCCCGGTAGCTGCCAAGGCGGGGGGGCGATGCCCCCTTGAACCCAGGCACGGAAATCCCCGGCGTCTACCTCCGCGACGGCACCAACGTGCAGTTCGACCCGACCCACTTGCGTTCCCGCAATCATTAGACGGCACGGGTCCGCGGGCCGCGTTGACTGCCTGCGCGGCGATGAAAGTCGGCCTCGCTGACCAGCGCCGGCTGCGCGGGCCGGACATCGCCTGCCGATGGTGCGCTCTGCCGGGTCAGCAGGCGTATGGCGAGTAAACTCAGGGATGAACAACCTCCGCGCTGGTGAGGAGTTCACGTGACCGCACGCACCGAAGACATGGTTCCGATCCCGCGAGCAGAGCTGGACGCACTCCGGGCCGAGAACCGGCGCCTGCGGCGTGAGGCCGGGGATCGCCGAGGCGCTGCGGCGCATCCGGTCGGACTCCGGGGAAGGCCGTACCTTCCCCCGCGAGGAACTGGCGGAGGCGTGGGGAATCAGTGAGTGACCGGGTTCTTCGTTTCCCGGACAGGACCTGGGACGAGCTCGAAGGACTGCCGCAACCCCTTCGGAACGCCGCTCACAGGGCGATTTTTCACCTACTCGAAGAACCTGTCCCGGTACTTGCCGACCCGTTTCCCGAAGTAGACCCGCTGCCGGGTGCGTACCGTCTCCATCTTCCGTCGGATGGTCTGACCATCGGTACACGGTCACGGAGCGTCCGGACGGGCAGGTCGTCATCGTTGTGCAGTACGTCAAGGCCGACACCTGAACGGGCACGCTCCCAGCCCAAGCTGGCGGATACGCAAGCAGACCGTTGGCGGAAAACGACATCGCCTTGTAGCCGCGATGCTCGCGACCCCGGCGTCCCGGCTCGCCGGGTCCTTACCGGAAGGGAGCTGAAGTGGCCCAGCAGCGCGGGCAGGCCGATTCGTTCCGGCCGACGGCTCGCAATGTGGTTCGGCTAGGCCACACGAGCTGTAACGCCGGGGCTGCTATGACGATTACCAGGCGAGACGGAATGAAAGGCCGAGGAACACACGGCTGCAGATCGGAGGCGCTCGGCGTAATATGTTCGATCATCGGCGTTTCGCCGGCGGTGACGGTGTCAGCGACCGTGACGCGGTCTGTTTGACGGGTGTAGCGTCGTCCGCATGAAATCCCCGATCCGGGGAAATTTTGCGCGGATTCGTGTTCAAGTCCCCCCTCGGACACTTCCTGACTTATATGCGTATTTTGGATTTCGGGTTGCACGCATGCGCGTCACCGATGCGGCAGAAGTCCGGGAGCGCACCTCGAACCTTGGCGACATGGTGCCGACGGCGGTCGCAAACCGGCGCCCAGGTGCCGAGCCGATGCCGCTGCTACTGGCCAGAGGCAACGGCTACGAACGGGGCCGCGCAGTGCGGACTCAGCGGGATCGGACGCCGCAACCCAGCTGGGCTGACCGTGAAGTTCCACGAACAGATGCATGTGCAGGTAGAAGACCGTTAAGGCAACTGGGCGGCGTCGTTTCCACCCGGTCCGGGCAAGCCGACGTTAGGGCCGCGAGAAGGCGAGCTTGAGGCCAAAGGCGACGAGCGCGGTGCCGGTGATGCGGTCCATGTAGCGTTTGACGCGGTCGCCGCTCAGCCAGCGGCGGGCGCGGTGCGCCGTGCCGATCAGCATGGTGAACCAGATCATGCCCTCGACGTCGTGCACTCCGGCCAGCGCGAGGCCCATGAGCAGATGCGGGGATCTGGCCGGGATGAACTGCGGCAGCATAGCCACATAGAAGACGCCGACCTTCGGGTTCAGCAGGTTCGTAAGCATGCCGCGCGACCACATTCGCAGCAGGCCGAGCCGGGGCGCAGCAGGAGAGCTCTGCCGGGTCGCGTGGTCCGCTTCCGCTTCGGCGTCGGTCCCTGATACGGCCGGAGTGATCAGCGCGTGGCGCCGCCGTTGGCTACGCCACAGCATCGTGGCGCCGAGCGTCATCAGGTAAAGCCGGCGCCAGCCAGCCGCAGCACGTCATAGCCGAGGCGGGATGCGGTCAGCAGCGCTGACACGCCAATTGCCGCCGCGGCGCCCCACACCAGCGTGCCCGAACCGATGCCGAGCGCGGTCACGAATCCGGCTCGGCGGCCCTGGCTCACGGCCGCGCGCACCACAAGCGCGGTATCAATGCCAGGGATGATCGTCAGCAGTCCGGCGATCACGGCGAACGAGATCAGAGCGGAGTAAACGGTCACGCTGCATTATGCCGCTCTAGCAGCCATGCTTCGAGGGCGGGCAGAACCACCCGGAGGTCGCCGCCGAAGAACGTCGCATCGGCTACAGCCGTCGCGTTCTCATCGCCGTTGAAGGCCACCGCAAGGCCTACCTCCCCGAACAGGGGCAGGTCTGATCTGCTATCGCCGATGGCTGCACAGTTGTCCAGCGAGAGTCCTGCGGAACGGGCAAGCTCGACTGCGAAGTTGCGTTTGGCGAACTCGTCGAAGTGAAGCGAAACTGCGCCAGTGAAGCGGTCACCGGCGGACTCCAGACGCGGGCCGCAACTGGCTGCGAAACCGTAGGTGTCGCACAAGTACGCACCGACCGGCTCCCACGCGAGCGTTGCCAAGACGGCCAGCACGTCATGCCGTGAGCACCAGGCCAGTACGTCGGCGATGCCGGCAACCAGCGGCATACCCGCCAGCCAGCGCCATACCTGCTCCCGGCTGGCCCCTGCCCAGCCCGCCGCGTCCAGTAGCTCGACCTCCACGTTGCCCACCAGCCCCGCGTCCCAATCTGCCTCGGCAGCTGTCAGGGCCCTTTGATGCCCGAGGAAGCCCGCCAGGTACTGGGCCGAGCTCGTGCCCGCCACCAGCGTGCCGTCTACGTCGAAGAACACCGCGGCCACAGGCATGATTCGAAGGTACCGAAGCTTCGCTGCCAGGGATTACAGGAGGCGTCAGAGGGCCAGCCGCCCCCACGGTCGCGGCCGCCCGGTCTCCCGCCGGGGCCAACTGCGGGTGCCCGGCGCCTTCAGGTGCACGGCAACATCACGATGGCCTGGCGACGTAGCCTGTCTTGGCTTCGGCCGAGAACCCGCACGCTCGGTAAAAGGCATGGGTAGCAGGCTTCCGCGAACCGGTCATGAGCATTGCCTTGTAGAACCCGCCGTCCCACGCGGCCCGCAGGGTGGCAGCCATGATCTGCTTGCCCACGCCTGTGCCGCGAAAGGATTCCTCGACCACCACGTTCTCGATCACGGCGTAGGGCGACGCTGATCGGGTGAGGTTGGGGATCACGTTCAGGTAAGTCGTCGCGACGACTTCTCCGTCCAGTTCGAGCACGAAGGCTTGGGGCAGATCAGGGCATCTCTGGCCCTAGTCGTCCAAGAGGGCGGCGCTGCCCGCGCTGGGGGGCCGCGCGAGACAGCGACCCGCCGGGCGATGCCCGGCTTTGCGGGTGACGTCCCAGACGAGCTCCAGGGCGGCATCATGCGGGAACGTTCCCAGCTCGTGGCTGCCGTGCTGGCGGTGCCCGCGTCTCGCTGCCGCGGATGGCAAGGCCCTGACCCCGGTCCCCCCGAACCGCCGCCCACCTGTAATAGCCCCCCGGCTCCAGGTGGCGGTTTCGCCTGCCGAGGCGGGCACCGCCCAGCTACCTCCGGATACGGCGCGCACGTCCCTCCGGTTCACTGCCACGCCGTCCTGCCAACCAGATAACAGCGTGGTTTTGCAGACCGGCTGCCGGCGACGTGTGGTCGAGGTGGAGGATCTGCCAGCCGCGCCGGCGGACGGGAATCATCAGATCACCGCAGGTACTGCAAGTCGAGCGGTTTTCCAGTCGGTATTACGCCAAGCGGTAGTAGTAGTCCTTCTCGAGGTCCTCGAGCAGGCTGGGCCCAGTGGGCTCCCAACCGAGCAGTTCCCGGGTGATGGTGGCGCTGGCCGGGCTGTCCAGCCCGGCGAAGAGGCCCAGGAACCCGAAGTGCTCGAAGGCGTTGGCCGGGTCCACCGACCGCGTCGGGAGACCGAGCCCGCGGCCCATAGCCTCGGCGATCCGTAGGAAGGGCACGCCTTCTTCGCCCGCGGCGTGCAGCACCGAGCCGGCGGGAGCGGCCTCGACCGCCAGGCGGGCCAGCCGGGCGGCGTCGGAGAGGTGCACGGCCGGCCAGCGGTTGGTGCCATCGCCCACGTAGCCGGCCACACCACTTTGGCGGGCGATGCCGACGAACATGGCCATGAACCCGTTGTCGCCGTCGCCGTGGACCGTCGGGGGGAACCGCAGCACCGACGAGCGGACGCCGATGCCCCGAAGCGACAGGGTCAGCAGGGCGGTGGCAGCGCGGACGCCCGGCGGGGTTGGCCCGGATCTCGGGACTCGGCGACCAGGCCGTCGTTCTCGGTGGCCGGCCGCCCGAGGGCCAGGCCGACCATGCCCGAGGCCAGCACGAACGGCCGGTCGGAACCGGCCAGGGCGGCACCCATGGCCTCCACGGCGCGCCGGTCGGCCGCACCGGCGGCGGCGAAGTCGCCGCCGAACGCCATCTCGTGCTGGAAGGCCAGGTGGATGACGCCGTCGGAGTCGGCGGCGGCCTGCGCCAGGCCTTCGGGGTCGTCGAGGTCGCCTCGATGGACGATGGCGCCAGCTGCCTGCAGCTTCTCCGCAGAAGCGTCGGAACGGGCCAGGCCGACCACCTCGTGGCCGGCGCCAAGCAGTTCGGGGACGACCGCCGAGCCGATCCAGCCCGATGCTCCCGTGACGAAGATCTTCATAATGGTCCTCCAAGAGACTACGATGTCAGTAACAGACATCACTCTAGAACTGATGTCAGTGACTGTCAACAGTGGGATCGAAGTCATGGGCCGATGGGAGCCGGACAGTCGAGGGCGCTTACAGGAAGCGGCTCTTGCCCTCTTCGCCGAGCGGGGGTTCGACCAGACCACCGCCGCCGAGATCGCGGCCCGAGCCGGGTTGACCGAGCGCACTTTCTTCCGCCACTTCGCCGACAAACGGGAAGTGCTCTTCGGTGGAGCCGGCCTCCTCGAGGAGCGGATCTTGGCCGGCGTGATCGGGGCACCGCCAGCTGCTGGCCCCCTCGAAGCCATGTCCCAAGGTCTCGACAGCGCCGCCGCAATGCTCGGCGAAACTCGCCGGGACCTGGCCTGCCAACGCCAGGCCGTGATCGCCGCCAACCCCGAGTTGCGCGAGCGGGAGCTGGCCAAGCTCGCCCACTACGCCGCCGCCATCACCACCGCCCTGCGCCACCGGGGTGTCAACGAGCAACAGGCGAACCTGGCCGCCGAGACCGGCATGACAGTACTTCGCCTGGCCATGCAGCGGTGGGCCACCGGAGACGACAACCGGAGCCTCGCCGCCATCATGGCGACTGCGTCGCCGACCTCCGAGCCGTGACCGCCAGCAGATCAGCGCTGGTGGCGCTCGCGTGCAGGCGTGACACGCTTAATCGACGATTCCGCGATGGGGCCTAGGTGCTGTGCTGCCAGCCGATGCTGGGCGCGTGCTGGCCAGCCAGCGGGATGTCGCGCGCGGCGGCGCGTTCCTTGGTTTCCCAGTCCTCGATGGTGCGGAGCACGTCCTCGGTGTAGATCCTGAGGTGCTGCCGGTACACGTCGCTGAACGTGCGCAGATAAGCGAGCTCGGCCTGGACGGCGCGTCGCTCATGGTCTGTCTGCGGCGGCAGGCCGTCGCGGTTCATGGCGTCAACGGCCGCAGCACGGGCCCTGGTCTGCGCCTCCTCCAGTAGCATGTCCGCGTGCTGCTGGGCCTGGCCCATGATCTCGTCGCGACGGGCGCGCGCCTCCTCGGTCAGCCGGCCGCTGTAGGCCTGAGCATCCGCTACGTAACGGTCCGCGGTGCGCTGGGCGCTGGACAGAATCCGCACAGCGTGGATGTGCGCGTCGTCCTTGCCGAACAGGATGGCGTCGTTGCCCGTCTCCTTCCCCAGGATCCGGCGGCGCAGCCGCTGGACTTCCTGCCACAGCGAGGCCCGCTCGTTGATCAGCCGGACCATCTCCGCGTGCACGTCGGCAACGAAGGCCCGGACCGGCTCCTCGTCGTAGCCGTGCCGGCCCCATCTGGTGAGCGGGAAGGTGACGGCCCGCACCACGTCGGGAGTCAGCCGCCGCTGCTCGTCGTACCAGGCATCCGTTGTCATGGCTCGCTCCAGCCAAAATCCTCGACGTGTATCTGACTCAGCGGCAGTCCGCCCGCGGCGAGCCGCGAGGCCGTGTCCTGCACCATCTCGGTTGGCCCGGCGATGTACGCGTCGCGGTCCGACCAGTCCCCGTAGCTCGTCACGACGCCGGCGAGCGTTCCGGTGTGCCCCGCGAACCGGCCGCCGCTCACCGTCGGCACTACGGTGAGCCACGCGTGCTCGGCCGCGAGCTTCTCCAGGCTCGGCAGGTCATACAGGCCGTCGGCATCTCGCGCGCCGAAGAACAGGTGCACCCGTGGCGGGTGCTGCAGGCGCGTCACCTGCTCGAGCATGGATTTCAGCGGCGCCAGGCCAGTACTGCCCGCCACCATCAGGACGTCCCGGCCCGACGTCGCGTTGAGGTGCAGGACGCCGACAGCCGGGCCGAGCTTGAGCCCGGTGCCGGCGGCCGTGGCGGCGGTCAGCGCCATGCTGACGGCGCCGCCGTCGACGAGCCGCACGTGGAACTCGACAGTGCCATCGTCACGCGGAGCGTTGGCCATCGAGTAGTACCGCCACAGCCGGGGCCGAGCCGGTGACTCGACGGCTACGGACTGGCCGGGCGCGTACTCCAGTCGCGGCTCCGCGTGCACAGTCAAGATGGCAACATCGAAGGCCCGCCGCTCGTGTGCGACGACGGTGCCTGTCCAGTACGCCGGACTTCGCTCCTCGTCCTGCTGGGCCGCCGCGCTCATGGCGCCGGCGACCAGCTCGTAGGCCTCCCGCCAGTCGGCCTCCAGGCTTGCGTCCCACGAGTCACCGCAAAAGTGCGCGAAGGTTGCCAGCAGGCTGTCGCCGACCGCCGCGTAATGCGGGGCCAGCGTCCCGAACTTCCGGTGGCCACGGCCAAGATCGCGCAGGAACACGGTGAGGCTGTCGAGGTTGTCGACCCCCGACACGACGCTGACCAGCGCGTCTACCAGGTGGGCGCGCTGCGCCTGCATCGACACGGGGAACATCGGCCGCGTCTCCGGGTGCTTCAGGAACAGGTCAGAGTAGAAGTGCAGCGGTACCTCGTCGCCGTGCATGGCGATGCGGGCAAAGCTGCTCTTGAGCCGGGCGACGTCCACGAACCGCTCCTAGCGGCCCAGCACGTCGGCGCGAACGGTCTCGGCCACCGCGCCGACGGTTGCGACGTCCCCGTCGGCCACGCCGTACTGGCGGAGCGCGTCAGCCAGATAAGCGACCACCCGATCGAAGTGGACGTCGGTCAGCCCGGGTAGCCCCTCATGCGCAGTCCTGAGGTCACGGCCCGCATAGGCATGCGGGCCGCCGAAGGCCAGCGCCAGGAACTCGGCCAGCATCACGGACTGCCGGTCCATGTCGACGCCGGTGAAATACGGCCCGAGCATGTCGTCCGCCAGGACTCGCTGGTAGAAGGAACTCGTCACCGACCGCATGGCCTGGCGGTCGCCGCCTAACAGGTCATACACGCTTGCATTAGCAGTCATAGCGCACCTCACCTGGGACGAACCGGCCTGTCGCGGTCCGTGAGCTAGACGCTAGTGCTGGGGCTATTACCGGAACGTTTCCCAGCCGCAACATGCCAGCGGCGGCGCCAGCCTCAGCCCGGCAATGTCAGCCCGGCAGTGTTAGCCCGGCAGTGTCAGCCCGGCAGGGCCGGCGCAGGGAAATGCCGGGTGAGCAACTCGCCGAAGTCGAGTGCGGTGAGTGGCTGTGAGAAGTAAAACCCCTGCGCCACTTCGCAGCCCAGCTGCTGGAGTCCGCTGACCTGCTCCTTGGTCTCGACGCCCTCGGCCATCGCCGAGATGCCCATCGCGTTGGCCAGGTCGATGATGGCGCGCACGATCGCCGAGTCCACCGGGCTGTTGGCCACGCCCTGGACAAAGGTGCGATCGACCTTGACTTCTTGCACAGGGAACTGCTTGAGGTAGGCCAGTGAGGAGTGACCTGTACCGAAGTCGTCGATCGCCAGGCGCACGCCCAGCTCGCTGAGCCGCTTCATGACGTCGCGTGCGCCGGACAGGTCGGCCATGACCATGGACTCGGTGATCTCGAACATGAGCAGGTCCGAGCGCAGGCCGCTCGCGTCGAGCGCTGCCGCCACCTGGGACAGCAGCCGGCTCTCCTGGAACTGCCGGGGCGAGAGATTCACGCTGATCGGGACATCCACGTCGAGCTGCTCACGGATCAGGCGGATCTGTGCGCACGCCTGGTCAAGCACGAAACGGCCGAGCGGCAAGATCAGGCCTGTCTCCTCGGCCATCGGGATGAAACTCAGCGGGCTGATCAGGCCGTTCGTGGGATGCCGCCATCGCACCAGGGCTTCGGCGCCCACGATCTGCTGCCGATCAAGAGAGTAGAAAGGCTGGTAGTGGACTTCGAGCTCGCCGCGCTCGAGGCCCTTGCGCAGATCGGCCTCAATCTCAAGCCGCTGCGACGAGCGAGTCCCCATGGCGCTCTGGTCAAACACCCGGTACGTGCCGCCGCCGCCCCTGGTCTTGGCGTCGTACATGGCCACGTCGGCGTCGCGGAGCACGTCATCGGCGGACTTGTCAGGCGAGGTCATCGCGATGCCGAGAGAGACGCTCGCAACCAGCTCGTGACCATCGGGGAGCACCATGGGCTGCTCGACGGCGGTGCAGATGCGCCGCGCCGCGGCGACTGCCTCGTGCACGCCGTCCACGTCGTCCAGCAGCACGACGAACTCGTCGCCGCCGAACCGGGCCAGCAGGTCGTGGCTCCGCACGACGCCCTTCAGCCGGGCGGCGATCGCGACGAGGAACTCATCGCCCGTCACATGACCCAGGCTGTCGTTGATGCTCTTGAACCGGTCCACGTCGAGGAAGATCAGGGCATGCGTCTTGCGATCCAGGGCGGACCGGCGTAGTGCCTGATCGAGCCGTTCCACCAGCAGCCGGCGATTGGCCAGCCCGGTGAGGCTGTCGTAGAACGCGTGCTGGTGGAGCTCGTCCTCGAACGCCTTGCGCTCGGTGATGTCGCGGAAGGCGATGACCGCGCCCGATGGCTTGCCGTCGGAAATCACCGCGGAGGCTGTATAGGCGACCGGAACCGAACCGCCACTGCCGGCGGGGAAGCGGGCGTCGCTCACGCGCACGGCGAGGCCGGTGCGCATGACCTCACGGGCGGGAACGAGGAGGAAGTCGGGCGCAGTCGATGCCCCATCGCTGACCGGCCCGCCGATCGTGATACTGAGCGGCGGCAACTCGATCATCTCGGCCGCGGCCGGGTTGACGAAGGTCAGCTTCCCGTCCGCGTCCACGGCGCATACTCCGACGCCAATGTTGAGCGTAATGGAGGCCAGCCGCTCACGCTCTACCCGGACCTGGTGGTACAGCTCGGCATTGCTGAGCGCGCCGTTCCCTACCGCGGCCAGTGCCAGCAGTAAGGCGCGGTCAGCCGCGTTGAACGGCTCGTCCCGGCGCCGCCCGGATGCCGTCAGCCACAGTTGCTGACCGCCGACGGTGAGCGGCGCCGCCAGGTCTCCCGGGCCCGGCTCCTCCGATGCGAGCATCGCCTGCGGGCTGCGAAGCAGCTGCCGCACCGCAGCCAGAATCGCGTCGAGTATCGCCTGCTGACGCAGGCCGCGGTTGGCTACCAGCGTGACTTCGTACAGCCCTGCCATTCGGGCGTGGTCGTCCAGCGCCGAGAACTTGCCGCTGATCAGCCGGCGTTCTAGCACCAGCCCGGGAACTGCCAGCGCCACCGCCCACAGGTGCGCGTGGATCGCCAGTGCTAGCACCACTCCCACCAGCGCGCCGACACCAGCGAACGTCAGCTGCGCCGGCACTTCCGCGGCGAACTCTCGCCAGGTCGCGCCCATCGACACGACGACGCTGTTGACGAGCAAGGTGTTGACGACGAAGTACACCCCGACCCCGACCAGGATGGCCCCGATCTGATCAACAGTGAGGGAGGCCGAAGGGACGGCGATGGTGCGGCTCACGGCCAGGCCCAGTCCTGCCGCGATCAGCATCTGCCCGACGTTAAATGCAGACTTCACCAGGAACCGGCGGCGGACCGCCTGCGCCACGCCGGTGGCCACCGCCAGCGTCCCCAGCGTGAGCAGCGGAGGCGCGAGCAGCGCGAGGATGACAAAGAAGCACTCGTCGAGATTCACCGCCTCGGCCTCGCCGCTGCGGTACACGACGACGGGCCATATCCAGTTCCCGGTCGTCAGCGCGCCCATCACCGCCGCGATGACCCACTGGCTCTGGCCGACGTGCCACGGGAGCGGCTGCCGCAGCGCGGCTGCGACTAGCGCCAGCGTGCCGCCTGCTACCGAACCCGCGACAATGGCCGACGTGACCTTCGGTAACTTCATTGCTTGCCTGACCCCTCATCCGGCGAGCTGTCTGGCCACCGGAGCGCAGTCCAGGTATTAATGCCGCTGGGCAACAACGAGACTGTGGTGCCGGTCGAGGTCGATACCGGCTGGCTGGAGCTTCCCTGGCCGCCTGTGGCGGGTACTCACGGTACGCCCAGTGGGCGCCTTTAGCCGGAAATTCCTTAAACATTAGTTGCATTCGGCAAAACGACTCAGATTAATGTAATGCGGGCTGTATACGGCCTATTCGGCGCAAGCAGACTCGATCAAGGTATGGCGCGGCGACGTGCCGGTCCGTGCCGGTGTCGGCGGCCGCTGGTAGCCTCTCGCTCCTGTGACTGTCTCTGCATCCGCCGCCGGTGACCATGCTCCGTCTATCAGCCAGCCGGTCAGGGCAGACCTGCTCCTGTCGCTCCGCCGCTGGCAGAAGGATGCGCTCCGGGCGTACTTCCGCAGCGACCAGCGCGACTTCCTGCTCGTCGCGACGCCCGGCGCCGGGAAGACTACGTTCGCGCTGACGATCGCCGCGGAACTCATCGCGCGCCGTGCGATCAGCGCCGTGACTGTCGTCGCGCCGACCGAACACCTGAAGCATCAGTGGGCCCTCGCGGCGCATCGCCTCGGTATCGCGCTCGATCCGGAGTTCACTAACGCGCAGGGGCGGGCGTCGGCCGACTTCACCGGCGTGGCCGTGACCTATGCTCAGGTCGCTGCACACCCTGCGCTGCACCGTCAGCGCACGCTCAGTCAGCGCACGCTGGTGGTCTTCGACGAGATCCATCACGCTGGCGACGCGCTGTCCTGGGGCGAGGCGATCCGGGTCGCGTTCGAGCCGGCCCAGCGACGGCTGGCGCTGACCGGCACCCCTTTTCGCAGCGACACCAACCCGATCCCGTTCGTGACCTACGCGCGCGGCGCGGACGGCAGCCTGCGCAGCTCGTCCGACTACGTCTACGGATACGGCCCGGCCCTCAGCGAGGGTGTCGTCCGTCCCGTCATCTTCCTGGCGTACTCCGGCGAGATGCGCTGGCGCACCAGGGCCGGGACCGAGCTGGCGGGGATACTCGGCAGTCCGATGACGGCAGAGCAGCTTGCGCACGCCTGGCGGACCGCGCTCGATCCGGCCGGTGCCTGGATCATGCGGGTGCTGGACGCCGCCGATCGCCGGCTGACCGAGGTGCGCCGGGGCATGCCAGACGCGGCGGGCCTGGTGATCGCCTCCGACCATGCCGACGCCCGTGCCTACGCGACGCTGCTACACGACCTGACGGGGACTCGGCCAGTCGTCGTGTTGTCCGATGACCCGGTGGCGAGCAAGAAGATCGCCAGGTTTGCCACCTCCAAGGACCGGTGGATGGTCGCGGTCAGGATGGTGTCCGAGGGCGTCGACATCCCGCGGCTGGCCGTCGGCGTGTATGCGACGAGCGTGGGGACCGTACTGTTCTTCGCCCAGGCTGTCGGCCGGTTTGCCCGCGCCCGGCGTCGCGGCGAGACAGCGTCGGTGTTCCTGCCGTCAATCCCGTCACTGCTCGGGTACGCCGCTGAGCTCGAGGCCGAGCGTGATCACGTCCTCAGCCGGCCGGACGACGCGACGGAAGACGAGCGGGCGCTTGCCGAGGCGCTGCGGCAGCATGCGGGGGCCGACGAGTTCGACGAGGGCCCGTTCCAGGCGCTCGCGGCGTCGGCTCACTTCGACCGCGTCCTGTACGACGGCAACGAGTTCGGCGTGACGGCCGAGGAGGAGGACTTCCTCGGCCTGCCCGGGCTGCTCGAGCCAGAGCAGGTCGCGATGCTGCTGCGCGGCCGCAAAGTCACTCAGCTCCCCAGCCGAGCCGCGGCCTCCCCGCCGGCCGCGGCGCAGCCATCCCAGCCGACAGCCCGCGAGACCCTCGCGGCGCTGCGCAAGGAGCTGAACGGCCTCGTCGCCGCCTGGCATCACCGTACGGGCCAGGCGCACGGGGCCATCCACGCGGACCTCAGGCGCAGCTGCGGCGGCCCGCCGCTGCCGCAGGCGACAGCCGACCAGGTCAGGGCCAGGATCGAGACGATGCGCAAGCTAGCGCAGTCGCGACGCTGAGTCATGGGTGGGGAGTGAACGATCGCCGGGTTCAGTCGCCGGTGAAGACGGGCGCGCGCTTGGCTGCGAACGCGGCGATGCCCTCGGCGACGTCGCCCGACTGCGTCCGCTCCTGCTGGATCTGCGCCTCGAGCTCCAGCTGCTCCTCGATCCCGCGGTACAGCCAGGCGTTCAGCTGCCTCTTCGTCCCGGCATACGAGCCGGTCGGCCCGTTGGCCAGTTGCGAGATGAGATCCTCCGCCTGTGGCATCAGGTCCGCATCGGGCCACACCCGGTTAATGAGACCCCAGTCCAGTGCCTGCTCGCTGGACAACCGCGAGCCCAGCATCGCGAGCTCGGCAGCCCTGGCGAACCCGATCCGGCTCGGCACGAGGACAGAGGAGCCGCCGTCTGGCACCAGGCCCACGTTGACGAAGGCCAGCACGAAGTAGGCCGACTCGGCGCTGACTACCAGGTCGCAGGACAGCGCGAGCGACAGCCCGATGCCGGCCGCGACGCCGTTGACCGCTGCCACTACTGGCTTCGGCATCGACCGGATGCCCATGATGATCGGGTGGTACCGCTCGGTCAGGAGGGTGTAGGTTTCCGGCCGGCCGCTGCCCGGCCCACGTGCCTCCCGCAGATCCACCCCGCTGGAAAATGCCCGGCCGGCTCCAGTGATTAGGACGGCGCGCACCGACGCGTCTGCGGCCAGCTCCAGCACGGTGTCGCGCAGGGCCAGGCCGAGCGACTCGTCCCAGGCGTTCAGTCGCTCAGGGCGGTTAAGTTCCAGTTTCGCCGCCGGGCCGCGCCGGTAAAGCCGCACCGCGCCGAGATCCTTGGCCAGCTCGAATTCGGGAGCAGAAGTCATAATCGGCAGACTAGTACCGCCAGCTCCGTAGCGAACCTGACCGTCGATGGCCGGCGCCAGCGCCCTGGCGGCTTCTGGCGTAATGTCGGTGTCATGTGCCGCAGCATCAAAACACTCCGAGAGCCTTACGCCGACCAAGTCACCGACGCCGACGTGCGGGCCGCCGCGCTTCAGTACGTCCGGAAGATCAGCGGATTCCGCACGCCGGCCGGCCACAACGCGCAGGCCTTCGAGCATGCCGTCGCCGCTGTCGCCGCTGCGACCCAGGACTTGCTCGACCACCTGGACGTTCGCGGCCAGGCCCGCCGCAGCGCGTAACGCCAGCTCAGCTACTAGCGTCAGCGGAGTCACCATGTCGGACTGGAATGACAAGATCATCGAAGAGTTCCGCGCCAACGGTGGCAAGGTCGGCGGCCCGTTCGACGGCGCGCCGATCCTGCTGCTGCATACCACGGGCGCTAAGACCGGCCAGCAGCGAGTGCACCCGATGATGTACCGGCCCGTCGACGGCGGGTACGCGGTGTTCGCGTCGAAGGCAGGAGCGCCTACCAGCCCAGACTGGTATCACAACCTGGTCGCGAACCCGAACGTGCAGGCCGAGATCGGGACGCAGACCCTCGCGATGCGCGCCCGGGTTGCTGACGCTGCCGAGCGCGAGCCGATCTGGACCGCGCAGAAGACCGAGTACCCCGGCTTCCAGGGGTATGAGGAGAAGACGACTCGGCAGATCCCGGTCGTCATCCTCGAGCCAGCGAGCTGACCGGCTTCAGCCGGCGAGCGTGACCTCCGCCCGCTGAAGCTGACCCGACTCGCCGATCTCCACCGCGAGCACGACCTTCCCGGTCGGGCCGGCTAGCCGCACGGTCGCGCTCGTGCTGCCATTCCCGGCCAGGTAACAGTCGAGCGCGCACGGACCCGCCCAGGCGGCCGCGATGCGCAGCTGCCGCTCTGCGCGGCCAGCGTCGAAGTCGTCCGCACTGGTCAGACCCGCGGGCCAGGTCGGCGCGTCGGCGTTGACCGCCTCGACGAGCTGGTCCAGCGCCGCATGCAGAGCTGAGCCAGTGGCGGGCGGCACCGCGATGGCCAGCTGCTGCACGAGCAGCTGCCGCAGCGGCGCCAGCTTGATCTGCACCGTCACCGTCCCGGCCGGGCCGGTCAGCCACCAGCGGCAGTGCGCAGGAGAGTCGCACTCGGCGGGACGGCCGGGGTCGGCGGCGAACGCGCCGATCCGCTCCCGCAGCATCGCGACATCCGCCTGACGCTGCGCGAGCGGGCGGTCCAGCTCGACGTTGGGGGCGAAGATGTGCCCGGCAACGTGGTCGCTCCAGTCGAGGAGCAGGGTGTCGATCGTGTCACGGGCCGCCAGCGTCTCCGGCCACGGATGGCCGCCGGGGAGCGGGCCGCGAATGGGGGCACGACCCCGTTCCCTGTCCTGCTGGTCTTGTGCCGTCAGGAGCGCCGACAGCAACTCCCCCGCGAGCGCGCCCGCGTGCGCATACGTGCCGTTGGCGAGCACCACGGTGCCGAGCCCGGTTTCCGGATGCCAGCGCATCTGGCTGCCGTAGCCGGGGTAGCCGCCGCTGTGCTGCACGATCGTGCCGAAGGCGGGATCATCCTCGGCGAACAGGCCGAAGCCGTAGCTGATCGACGCTGGGCCGTTGAACTGTGCCACCGTGCCGGAAGCCGGATCCGTGATCGCCACCTGGCCGAGCTGCATCTCCCGGCGAGTGGCCCGGCTGACTGGGTGATCGGCCTCCGCGGCCGGCCTGCTTCGAGGCGGGTAGGCGCCGGCGAACCCGGCAACCCACCGGGCCAGGTCAGCCACGCAGCTGTAGATCCCGCCCATGGGCGCGAACGCACCGTGCGGATCAGGCGTGAGTTCGCGCCAGTCGGCGCCGTCACGGCGGTACCCGCGGGCCAGCTGCAGGGGATCGAAGTTCGAGGCCTCGTAGCCGGTCTGCGTCAGCCCCAGCGGCCCGAGCACCTCGGTCCGGATCGCATGGGCGTAGTCCAGGCCAGTGACGGACTCGATGACCTTGCCGAGGACGGCGTAGCCGAGATTGGAGTACTCGAACCTGGTCCCCGGCGCCCAGGCGCACCGTACCGCGCCGTCGGCAAGCAGCTGGGCAAACTCCGCCGGGTCCAGGCCCTGCTGGCGATCGCCCCAGGGGTCGTCGGTGGGAAAGCCGGCTGTCATCGTCAGCAGGTGCCGGATGGTGATCGGCGGGCTGTCAGCCGACGGCATCTCAACTCCGCCCAGCACCGGTACGTAGCCGGCCGCGTGATCGTCCAGGCGCAGTGCGCCCCGGTCCCGCAGCATCAGCACGAGCGTGGCGGTGAAGCTCTTGGTCATCGACGCGATCCGGAACACCGTGCTGGCGTCCGGCGGCGGCCCGCCGAGCCAGCGCTCGCCTCGCCCGCCGGAAACCGCGAGCTCCCCGTTCGCTATCACCCCGTACGCCAGTCCCGGCTGGCCTCCGCGCGCGGCGAACCGCGTCGCGATGGCCTCCAGGGCGTCGACATCGATCGGCATCATGATGTCCCCAGGTCGTCGCTAGGCTGCCGGGCCGGCCAGCAGCGACTCCTCGGCGACCGCTCCGTCCGGCAGATCGAGCAGCCTACAGCCGACCCGGATCTCGAACCTGGCCTGGGCTGGCGAGGAGACCCCGGCCAGCCAGCGCCGGGTCGCGGCTCCGAATATTGCCTGCAGCACGGGCAGCAGCTGCCGCTGCTGCACGCTGATCGGCGCGCCGCCGCCTGCCACGTGCTCGAGCATCTGCAGGTGCAGGTGCTCGACCTGCTCGATGATCTCGCTGTAGCTGCGCCTTGTCTCGCTGATGACCCGGCTCAGCGCGGCAGTCAGCCGCGGCTCCCGCTGCTCGGCGCGGAACTCCCGAAGCAGGTGACTGGTGACCCGGTCGCGTGCCGTCGCGCCAGGAGGGAGCTCCGCGGTGACCCGGGTCAGAGCCGAGGAGTACCGGCTCAGCAGGATGCCAAGCAGCACGTGATCCTTGGCCGGGAAGTAGCGGTACAGCGTCGCGACCGAGACGCCGGCCCGCTGCGACAGGTCCTTCATCTGCAGGGCGTCCTCGCCGCCGGCGGCCAGCATGACCGTCGCGGCGGCGAGGATCCGGTCATGCCGGCCGTGCTGCGCCGCAGTCGACGGAATGGCCGGCCCTGCCTGTGGCACTCCTGGTGACCTGCTTTCTGGAATCCGTTCTGCTTTTGGGCGCGGTCAGGCCGCCCTGGCGATTGTCATGTAGCGCCTGGCCGCCGGCCTAGATCCCGAGCGAGTCGGCGAGCCGGTCCAGCTGGTCGCCGGGCCCGCCGAGGAGGACCTTGTTTGACAGGCCGTTCTTGTAGTAAAGGTGCGCGTCGTGCTCCCAGGTGAAGCCGATGCCGCCGTGCAGCTGGACGGTATCCACGGCGGCGTCCGCATACGCGCTGGCCAGCAGCACCCTGGCTACTGAAGCAGCGACAGAGAAGCGGCCTGGCTCCGCGTCGCCCGCCCTGGCCGCGTCGCGCAGCGCCGCATGGCCGAGCTCCCAGGATTTCTCCATGTCGGCGAGCCGGTGCTTGACCGCCTGGAACGCACCGATCGGCTGCCCGAACGCCACCCGGATCCGCGCATACGCGCTGGTCATGTCCAGGCACGCCTTCATCGCTCCGGCCGACTCCGAGGCCAGCGCGAGGTTGGCGAGATCACTGGCGGCGGCCAGGGCCGCGGCCGCGTCGCCGGCCAGTGCCCGGGCTGGCGTGCCGCTGAGCTGGACGCGCGCCAGCGAGCGGCTGTGGTCAACCGAGGTCAGGCGGGTCCTGGTGAGCCCGTCAGCCGCGCCGTCGACCAGGTAGATGACCGTGCCGCTGTCGCTGTCAGCCGGGACGAGCAGCACGCTCGCCTCGGCGCCATTCAGGACCGGGGAGATGGTGCCAGAGAGCGTGGCGCCGTCGCCGCCCGACGCGGTCACGTGGCCGCCCGCGCTGCTCGCCACCGCCAGCGTCGCGATCACCTCGCCGCCCGCGATCCTCGGCAGCAGCTCGGTCTTCGCCGCGGCGTCGTCGAGGCGCAGCAGCACCTCGGCGGCGAGCACCGACGCAAGCAGCGGCGAGGCTACGAGGCCCGCGCCAAGCTCAGTCAGCGTCACCGACAGCGCCGATACGCCAGCGCCGACGCCGCCGTACTCCTCCGGGATGGTCAGGCCGGCCAGGCCGAGCTGGGCCGTCATCTGCTTCCACACGTCCGCGTCGTACGGCTCGCCGGAGCTGATCAGATGCCGCAGCGACGTCAGCGGGCTGCGGTCGGCGACGAACTTGCGCACCGAATCCGCCAGTGCCTGCTCTTCGTCAGTGAGTATCAATGCCATCGGGGTTCCCTCGCTGCCCTTTCCGCTGCTCAGCTTTGGCGCTGCGTGCCGACGCGCAGCTGGTTGAACGGGGTAGCGCGGTCGACACCCGGGTCCTTGGCCAGTCCGAGCACGCGCTCGCCGATGATGTTGCGCTGGATCTCGCTGGTGCCGCCGGCGATCGCACTGCCTGGCGCCGCGATGATCGAGATCGTCACGGCCGCCATGGCGTCTTCGTCGAAAGCGGCCAGCTGGTCGCCGAGCACATCAGCCGCGACGTCGCCGGCGAACCTGCCGAGCTCCGAGCCGGCCAGCTTCGCTACCGAACCGCGCGCACCCGGCAGCCGTCCGGCCTGCGACTCCTCTCGGAGCAGCAGGGCGAACAGCTGCACGGCCTTGCTCCGGGCATACAGCTCGGCCAGGTCGCGACGGACGCCCTGGTCGCTGGTACGGCCGAGGCCAGCGGCCAGGTCCCGCAGCGAATCGAAAGCCAGCGGGCTGGTGCGGGAGGAGCCCATCGTGCCGATCGCGATGCGCTCGTGCCGCAGCATGACCACGGCGGCGTCCCAGCCCTTGTTCTCCTCGCCAATGAGGGCGTTGGCCGGGACGCGCACGTTGTCGAAAAAGACCTCGTTGAAAGGCGAGTGCCCGGTCGCCACCTTCAGCGGCCGTACTGTCACGCCGGGCGCATGCATGTCCACGACGAACATGCTGATGCCGTTGTGCTTCGGCTTGGACACGTCGGTCCTCGCGAGGATCGCGCCGTAGTCACTGAACTGGGCGCCTGAAGTCCACACCTTCTGGCCGCTCAGGACCCATTCGTCGCCGTCGCGGATCGCGCTGGTCTGCAGGCTCGCGACGTCCGACCCCGCGCCAGGCTCGGAGAACAGCTGGCACCAGATCTCCTCGCCGCGGAGCATCGGCGGCAGGTAGCGCTTCTTCTGCTCCTCGGTGCCGAGCTCGACCAGGGTGTTACCCGGCATGCTGATGCCGATGAAGAACGCGCCGTTGGGCAGGTCGTAGTCGCGCGCCTCCTGGCTCCAGATGATCTGCTCGGCGCCGGTCAGGCCCTGGCCGCCATACGCCTTCGGCCAGGTGATCCCGGCGAAGCCCGCGTCGTACAGCTTCGCCTGGAATGCCCTCTGGTCGGCGATCGTGCTCTGGCCGGACTCACCGTCGTCCTCGCCCGATCCGCGGCGCGGCGCATTGGCTGCCAGCCACGCCCTTGCCCTGGCGCGGAAGTCGTCGTTCATCGGCGTACCTCTCTGGCTGTCTGCCTGGCTGGCTGTCTGCCTGCTTGGAACCAGACCAGGCCCAAAAACTGAAATCAGTTATACTTCTTAACCTGGCTCCGAGCGAAGCATGGCGCCAGATCCCATGTCAACCGGAGCGCGCGTTATCCGCCACATTCTCGTCGATGCCGGGGATGGCGGGCTGGGCACTCTGGCTCGGCACCCGCGGATCGACGGGCTGGCGCGAAGGGACTTCGCAAGTATGCAGGTAACCGGCACACGGCAGCGTGATGCGTGGCAGCGGTCCGAGTTCCCGCCCGTCGAGAAGGTCACCGGCGGCGTCTGGTCGGTCCCCGTGCCGATCATCGGCAACCCGCTTCGCTACGTGCTCAGCTACCTGATCGAGCACGACGCCGGATTCGTCATGATCGACCCTGGCTGGAATCACCCGGATAGCTGGCAGGCGCTGACCAGCGGGCTCGGTGAGTGCGAGATCCCGCTGACCGCCGTCACCGCGGTGGTCATCACGCACGTGCATCCCGATCATCACGGCCAGTCCGGCAAGGTGCGCGACGCCTCGGGCGCCTGGGTCGGCATGCACCCGGCCGAAGACGCCTTTTTGCAGATGCAGCGCGATCGCGGGCTGATGCGCGACGGCATGGCGTCCTACCTGCGGTGGTGCGGCGCTCCCGCAAGCCACCTCGCGGAACTGATCGCCAGCAGGCAGAGCGCCAGCCAGGTAGAGCCGATGGTCCGGGGCGATCGGATGATCGACCATGGCGATCTCGTCGATGTGCCCGGCCTGCGACTGCGAGCGGTCTGGACGCCCGGTCACACGCCTGGTCACCTGTGCTTCCACGACGAGACCCACGACCTGCTGCTGACCGGCGACCACGTCTTGCCGCGCATTACGCCCAACGTCTCCTCCTACGACCTGACCGGCAACCCGCTGGAGGAGTACCTCGGCTCGCTGGCCAAGCTGCGCGGCATCCAGCCTCGTGAGGTGCTGCCTGCGCATGAGTACCGGTTCACGGACCTGGATTCGCGCCTGGACTTCCTCGCTGAGCACCACGGCGAGCGGCTGGCCGAGACGGCCGCCCTCCTCGCCGCCGCGGGCGACGCCGGCCTCACATCCTGGGCCGCCGCGACCGGGATTACCTGGTCACGGCCCTGGTCTCAGCTCGCGTCGTTCCAGCGGCAGGCAGCTGTCGGTGAAGTGCTCTCCCACCTCCGCCACCTCCAGGCCCGCGGCCTCGCGAGCGAATCTGACATCGACGGCGCTGGCATCTGGACAACCCTGGGCTGAGCCTGGGCTTCTCAACGCGCGTCAATCGGGCGCGTGACCTGGCGATCGGGCTGCGCATCGCAAAATGCTAGTTTCGCTGAGGAATGTCCAGCGCTGAGAGGGAGACCGTGGCAGACCGGCATGCGTGGATCGAGGAAGGCGCGCATGCTGTCGCGCCGGGCGTGCACCGGATCCCCCTGCCGCTGCCGTCTGACGGGCTCCGCGCGGTCAACGTGTACGCCATCGAGGCCAGCCACGGCCTGGTGCTGATCGACTCGGGCTGGGCCCTGGCGAACGCGCTCGATCAGCTTGAGCGCTCCCTCGCGGCGATCGGGGCCGGCCTGCCGGATGTACGCCAGTTCCTGGTCACTCACCTGCATCGCGACCACTACACCCAGGCGATCGCTATCCGCCACCTGCTGGGCACGCCCGTGGCTCTCGGCGTCGAGGAGAAGCACTCGATCGACAGACTGCTGAGCTCGCAGTACCGGCCGCTCGGGGCGCAGCTGACCATGCTGGAGTCCGCGGGCGCCGCCGCCGTGGCCGACCAGCTAGCCACCCTCACCATCGAGGAGGTGATCGGCCCCGATACGGCCGCCACGCGGGTCAGCGACGATAATGGCCACCCCGGACTGCTGCCCGGCACCTCGTTCGCGGCCGCCTTCGGGTACGAGGCACCAGACGAGTGGATCGCGTCCGGGCAGGAGTTCGACCTCGGCAACCGGACCCTGACCGCCATTAATACGCCTGGGCATACTCGAGGCCACGTGGTGTTCGCTGACGCCGCGGCTGGCCTGCTATTCGCCGGCGATCACGTGCTGCCGCACATCACGCCTTCGATCGGCTTCGAGGAAGCGCCGTCGGACATGCCGCTGCGCGACTATCTCCAGTCGCTGAGCGTGGTCCGCGCGCTGCCGGACATGCGCCTGCTGCCCGCCCACGGACCGGTCTCGCCGAGCACCCACGCGCGGGTCGACGAGCTGGCCGAGCACCACGCCAACCGTCTGCAGGCGATGGCCGACGTGCTGTCGGGTACCGAGATCACCGGGTACGAGGTCGCGCTTGCCATCCCCTGGACATCCCGGCAGCGCAAACTGGCGGAGTTTGACCTGATGAACCAGATGCTCGCCATCGGCGAGACCATGTACCACCTCGACCTGCTGGTCGCCCAGTCGATAGCCGTCAGCCACACCGGCCCGGACGGTGTCCGCCGCTACCGGCTCGCCTCGCTGGCACGCGACGAGGAGAAGCCAGGTCCGCACCGATAGCGGTGCCGTGCTGGTCGTGACGAGGCGAATCGAACTTCCGGACGGGAACGGGGCCGCCCCCGGGCGCGGACGGTGAAAACTGCGCCCGGGGTCCGGTACTCAGCTGACGGCGTTACCGGGCCGGGCCGCCCATGTTGTCCGCGCCCATCTGGTGGGCGCTGGTACCAGCGAACTGCGATGGGGTGCCGTAGCGGGCCGCGATCACGAGCGTCCTGGCCAGGTGGTCACCAACTCGCTGGTGGTACCTCGAGGCCATCATGGTGATCAAGCCCACGAGCCCGAAGAACAGGGTGTCGATGATGAGCAAGATGGCCCGGACGAAGAGCTGGGTAGTGCTGGCCGGTCCGCCGCCCTTGCTGATGATCCGCACGCCAAGCAGCTGCATCCCGAAGGTCTGGCCGCTGTGGCTATGCGGCCTGATCACCCACCAGTAGAGGTAGACGACAATCGCGATGATCGTCGCCACGAACCAGCCGACCCAGTGCAGGCTGCCCCGGTCGAGGAGCCAGTAGGCCAGGCCAGGAATGATGCCGACAAGTACGTAGTCGATCACGTACTGGACGACCCGGCGGCCGACTACCCGCGTCTCGTCACGATTGACCGGCGTCGTGTGGCCAGGCTGACCACTCCACTGACCGGAGGTACCGCCTGGCGGCGGGCCGTAGCCGCCCTGGGGCTGTCCCGGACTGCCGGGCGTGCTGCCGAACTGCTCCTGGCCGGGCATGGTGCCCTGCGACGGCGCGCCAGGCCGGTCGCCGGGAGGAGGACTCTGCTGGGTGCCGCCGCTCCACTGGCCAGGTGCGTCCCGCTCAGGCATGCTGCTCATCTGGTCCCCCGATCCACGCCCGCCATGACGGCGTTTGCGACGGCTTCCGAACGGGCCGCAGCTAGGCGTTATCCGATTCGTACCCAGGGCTACGCCTAGAACACGTCTGCCTACACTCTGTTACGATCGGGCAGTTTCGGCAGCGCCGCCGGTCAGGGCGCCTGGCCTGCGACGGCGACACATCGGAGTCCGGTGTGATTACCGTCCGTGCTGATGTGAATACTGCTCGTGTGCACAGCGGAGAAACATCGCCATGAGGCCTCGCGTCGTCGCAGCTGCCGTTGTCGCCTGTTTCGGGCTTGCGACCGCAGCCTGCGGGTCGGGCGGCACGCCGCCAGCCTCGGGACCGAACCACAGCGAGGCCCGGCACGCTCTGGCGGCTAAGAGCGCCGCAGCCCGCGCCGCAGCCCGCAGGCACGGCGCCTTTGGCGTCGGCTGCGCCAAGGTCCCGGCCACGGGGGCGGGGAGCCTGACCGCCATGGCGTCGGTGCCGGTCGCGACCGCGGCCGCGCGCACGCCGCTGCTGCACGATTTCAGCCGCGCCGTCAGCGCGGCGGGACTGACCGGCATGCTCAACTCGGCCAAGGCCATCACTGTGTTCGCACCGGACAACGCGGCATTTATTGCGCTCGGCAAGGGAAACGTCGCGACGCTGACGGCCACCAGGTCCGACCTGACGAAGGTGCTGGAGTACCAGGTCGTCAGGGGCCGCTACACGCCAGCGCAGTTGGCCTCCCACAGGCATCTGACCACGCTGCGCGGCACGGTCATCATCCCTGCGAAGTCACACAAAATCTATGAGGTCAACAGCGCGGAGATCACCTGCGGCAACATCCAGACCGCGAACGCCACTGTCTACATCGTCAGCAGCATCCTCGTGCCGCTGCCCTAGGCGTGGCTCGCCCGGTGTCCGCGCACCACGTAGCGTGGAGCGACGCACCCGGAGATAGCCATGAAACTCACGCTCGACCTACACGACATCTACAACCGCGGCCAGGACATCGACCGAGCCCTGCGCGGCATCATCGACGAGGCGATCCGAACCAGGGCTCCACTGGTCGAGATCATCCCAGGGAAGGGCTCCGGCCAGCTCAAGAAGCATGTGCTGCGATTCCTTCAGCAGAAGGAGATCAAGGCCCTGTACCACCGGGTCGAGAAGGACTCCAAGAACTTCGGCCGGATCTTCGTTCACTTCCGCTGGTAGCGCTCGAGGCCGATCGGCCAGACGCCGCCATCACCCGAACGTGCGCCATCACCCCGAACGGGCCGATCCCGGGGCCGGGCCGCCGGCATGCGCACCGCCCGTGCCGCGCCCGGTACCTGGCCGCCGCGCCTGGTCGCTGCGCCGTCGCGGCCGCGGCTGCAAGGAGATGCCGGCGACGCCGAGCCCGCCGAGCAGGCGGCGGTGAATCCTGGGCTGCGCATGCCGTCCAGGTCCAGGCGATCGCCGGACTGGCGGCTGAGGGCTGCTCCGCCGCTCGACGAGGCCGTCACCGAACCGCCTGTCCCAGCCCTCATCCAGCTCAGTGTCGAAGTCAAGCCTGCCGACGCCGGGCCGGCTGCCATCCGCCATCCACGCGAAACCCATCCCCGCTCCCCCGAGCGAGCCGCGCTCATCGGGCCGCGGCGTCCGTTCCCCCGCTGTGATGGTGGCAGCGCCGGGCAGCGCTGTCTACTACCGCCACAGCTTCTTCGCAGGTAGGCTGCCCAAATCCGAATATGTAACCTATTCGGCGATAGGGCTTGGCGAAGTAACGAACTGAAGAAGCCTTCTGAGTCGGATTATGCCTGTTTACCCCGCATGGCAGGATGACGCCATGAAACTCTTGCTGCGCATCCTGATCGTGGCTGCGGCTCTCGGCGTGGCCCATCTGGCAGTGACCGGGATCGAGCTGCGCGGCGGCAGCGACCTGAAGAAGATAGGCACGCTCATCGCGGTCGCCCTGATCTTCGGCGTCGTAAACGCGGTGATCAAGCCGATCGTGAAGACCATCGGCTGCCTGTTCTATGTACTCACGCTCGGCCTGATCGGGCTGGTGGTCAATGCACTTCTGCTGTGGTTGTGCAGCTGGGTAGCAGGCAAGCTCTCGCTGCCGTTCCACATCACCGGATTCTGGCCGGCCTTCTGGGGAGCCATCATCGTCGGCGTCGTCAGCTGGCTGCTGAGCCTGCTCCTCGACGACCGCAAGTCCGCACAGTAACGTCCGCCGACGTCGGCCTGGTTTCGGGCGCCGGCTGAGGAAACCTCCTAGTGTTCACTGCGGGAGGTAAGCAGTTGTCGCAGCCGTGGGCGGTAGTCGATCTGTTCTCCGGTGCCGGCGGCATGAGCTGCGGCTTCAGCAGGCACGCCGGCTTCGACCTCATCGGCGCCGCCGACGCGCAACTCGGCAAGCCGAGCGCGGCGGCCGGCTCGCTCGGCTGCAACGCCACCTACGCCGTCAATATCGGGCTGACCCCAGTCGAGCTCGACCTTGCCAGCACGACGCCTGCCGACGTTTGCCAGGCGATGAAAATTGGGCCGGGCAGCCCGGCGGTCCTGGTCGCGTGCCCGCCCTGCACTGGATTCTCCCGCACGATGCCTGACAACCACCTGCGCGATGACCAGCGCAACACCCTGGTCCGGCGGGTGGGCGAGTACGCAGCGCTGTTGCGACCCGACATCGTGATCATCGAGAACGCGCGCGAGATCGTCACCGGCAGGTTCAGCGGGCACCTCCGTGCCGCGCTGGACCAGTTGGCCGGCCTCGGCTACCGGGCGTCTGCCGACACGCACTTCCTGACCGAGTTCGGCCTCGCGCAGCGGCGGGAGCGGGCCCTTGTCGTGGCCGTCCGCCAGCCGCTGCCGCTGCGGAGCCTGGCCGATCTGTGGCGCGGCTGGCGCGTCGATGTCAAGGCAACCCACGTCCGGCGCGCGATCTGGGACCTGCCGCCGGTCACGGCGGGGCAGCGCCACCCAGCGGACCGGCTGCACGTCTCGCCGGCCTTCCGGGGCGGTCTGAATGAACGCCGCCTCGCTGCCGTGCCCCGCGACGGCGGCAGCTGGGCCGACCTGCTCGATCACCCGGACAAGGCCGAACTGCTGACGCCGGCCATGGCCAGGAGAGTCGCGCGCGGCGACCTTGGCAGTCACCCGGACATCTACGGCCGGCTGTGGTGGGACCAGCCCGCAGTCACCATCAAGCGAGAGTGCGGACACGTCGGCAACGGCCGCTACGCTCATCCGGAGCAGGACCGGCTCTGCACGGTGCGGGAGATGGCACTGCTCCAGGGTTTCCCGCGGGATTACACCTTTGCCGGCTCGCTGGCGAACATGTACCGCCACATCGGCGACGCGGTGCCGCCGCTCATCAGCTACCAGCTTGCCGGGCTATGTACGTGGATCCTCACTGGCGTCCGGCCGGCGCCCGAGGAACTGATCCTGCCGGGTTGTCACCTGGGGCCTGGTGATCTGGTCCGCGCCTGATCGCTGGTCACGCTGCCATTACTGGCAACGTCGCTGTGGGCTCAGATATAGTGCGTGACATGCAACGACTGCGCAGCACTGGCTGGTGGCGGCCGCTCTAGCGGCCGCCCGTCCTTGCATTTCCGACGGCGTGCCCGCTGGGCGCGCCGTTTCGCATTGGAGCGGGGCGATAGTCCCGGCGGGCCTTCCCCAGCAGGAGGTTCCTTGCCATGCCAGCCATCACCGCCACGCCTTCGCAGCTAGCGAGCCAGCGCCGAAGCGAAGACCTCGAGGCCGCGATCGGCCGGGATCCGGGCGCGTTCCGCATTCTGAGCGGCGACCGTCCCACCGGCGCGCTGCACATCGGCCACTACTTCGGATCGCTAGCCAACCGGGTGCGCCTGCAAGATGCCGGGGTCGAGCTGCTGGTGCTCATCGCTGACTACCAGGCCATCACCGACCGGACCGCGCCTGCTGAGCTGCCAGGAATCGTCATGGGGCTGATGGCCGACTATCTCGCCGTCGGCGTTGATCCCAGCCGGGCGACTATCTTCGCGCACAGCCAGGTCGAGCCGCTGAACCAGCTTCTATTGCCATTCCTCAGCCTGGTCAGCGTCGCTGAGATCAGGCGTAATCCGACGGTCAAGGAGGAAGTCGCGGCGAGCGGTTCCGGCGCCGTCACCGGCCTGATGTTCACCTATCCCGTGCATCAGGCGGCTGACATCTTGTTCTGCCACGCCAACCTGGTCCCGGTCGGCCGCGACCAGCTTCCGCACCTAGAGCTGACTCGGCTGATCGCGCGCCGGTTCAACGACAGGTACTGCCAGGGCGCACCGTACTTCCCGGCGCCAGCTGGCCTGCTCAGCGCGGTCCCGCTGCTGCTCGGCACCGATGGCCAGAAGATGAGCAAGAGCCGCAGCAACTCGGTGCCGATACGGGCGACAGCCGACGAGACAGTGCGGCTGCTGGCCGCCGCGAGGACGGACTCCGAACGCTTCATCAGCTACGACCCGAAGCGCCGGCCTGAGGTAGCCAACTTGCTGCTGCTGACCGCGCTGTGCCGGGATAGCGCACCGGAAGCCGTCGCCGCCGAGATCGGCGGCCGCGGCGCCGCGGCTCTCAAAGCGGCTGCTGCCGAGGCCATCAACGAGAGATTCGCCCCTATCCGCGCTCGCCGGGCTGCGCTTGCGGCCGAGCGGGGCTACTTGCGCGGCGTGCTGGCGGCCGGCAACGACCAGGCGTCCGCGATCGCCGAGACGACCCTGCAGGCCGTGCGCGAGCTCATGCATCACGTGTACTGATCGGCGGTTGCAGGCGCAAGAAGAGCCGGCGGGCCGCTTGCGCGGCCCGCCGGCTCCTTTACCTGCACTTCTCTCGTGGATCAGGCGTTGCTGCCAGCCAACTTAGCCAGCTCGGCCTGCACCATCGCCTCGTGCTCTTCCTCATCCCGCTTGGCGTCACGCGGGCGCCAGCGACCACGCAGCAGCGGGATCGACAGCAGGAAGAAGATGATGCCGCCGAAGCAGATCCAGTACCAGGTCCGCCACTGCCCTGGGGACTTGGCGGCCGCCGACACGACATCTGAAGCGTGTGCCTTCATGTAGGCGTCCACCGACGGCGGCACCTTGACTAGCGCTGCCAGTTCGGCACCGACACCAGGAGCCGTGACCTCGGCGATCACCGAGGGCGGCACCTGCGACAGCGCCGTCAGCTGAGCAGCGTACGGCGCGATCTGCTGCAGGTCTGGTGCCACGGCGATCACGCCCGTGATAGCGGCCTGGTTGGCGCTGATCGTGCCGAGGATGGTTAGGCCCTGACTGCCGCCGCCGGCCGCGGTGACAAGCTGGGCCGCCAGCGCTGGCGGAACCTTGCCCGCCGGGTACGTGGCCGCCTGGGCGAACAGCGCCGGGTTCTTCTCGATCACGGCCAGCTCAGGCGCGAACTTCTGAGCGTTCGCGAGCTGGGTCGAGTCCTTCTGCGCCAGCGCGACGATGGAGGCGTGCGTCGACGCAAACGTCAGCGGCGCCGAGTACTTCGTCGCGTCCGCCACGACCTTGCCGTGCGAACCGGCCCAGGTCAGCGACGGATACTGGGCCGCGTACGTCGCGACGGTACCGCCGTAGTTGACCAGCGGGGTGACCGAGTTGATCACGACCAGCAGCCCAAGGGACGAACCGAAGACGACGACCCGGATGATCCAGCCCCAGATCGCGAGCCCGGTAGCCACGGCCGCCGGGTTGCGGTGCTCGACCGACTCAGTGAAGCTGGCCATCCACGGCGTGTAAGCCACGCCAAGGAAGAACAGCATGATCGCCAGGATCGCCGCGATCGTGGAGAAGCTGGGGTGCGCTCCGGTCTTCGACTGCAGCAAGAACAGCACGAGCATGACCGCAGCGCCGACGCCGCCGACGACCATGAACGGCTTCCGCACCCGGAGCCGGTCCGAGAACATTCCGACCAGGATCACCGCGCCCGCGTTAAAGGCCCAGCACCAGTAACCGAGGTTGTTGGCCTGCTTCAGCGTGAACCCCAGAATCGTGGTCGCGAAGATGACCAGGAAGCCGACGAGCGCGTAGTAGATCAGCAGCATGATCGACACCGCGAGGGCCGAGATGATGATGTCGGCCTTGAGCAGCTGGCGCCAGTGGTTCTTCACCAGAGCCTCGACGTCGAGACCCTTGGCCCGGGCCTCGATCAGCGCCCGGTCGCGCATGGTGACCATCAGCTGGTCACGCAGCCCGGGCGACAGTTCCCGTAGGAAGAGCAGGGCAACCACGAAGACCACCAGGCCTACGACGCCGCCGATGTGGAACTCTTTCGTCCAGAACCGCGGGTCGGTGATGACGCTCGGGATCGTGATTGAGCCGACGATCGCGACGATCAGGCTGCCGAGCACCGGGCCGCTTGTCCACCAGCCCATCGCGGTAGCGCGGCCGACCTGCGGGGAGAAGTCGCGGATCAGCGCTGGCGTGGCGACCAGGCACACGCCCTCTACCGCACCGACGACGAAGCTCTCGATCGTGAAGGACCATTTGTTGGTGGCGGCGGGCAGGATGAACGTCACGAAGATGCCCGAGAACAACAGCCCGAACACCACCAGGTTCGCGCGGCCGTATCTGTCGGTAAGGCCGGCGAACAGCGAGCCGAAGGCGCCGATCAGGTTACCGACTGCGACAGTCGCCACGTAGAACTTGAAGGACATGCCCAGGTTGCTCAGGATCAGCGTCGACACCGAGCCACCGACATACAGCTCGTAATACAGCGTGATCGTGGCCAGTACGGTGATGGTCAGGTACATGACCCTGCGACCGGTGTCCGGATAGTAATCCAGCTGCCGATGTATCAGCCCGGAGAGCAATCCCCGTTGTCCGGAGACTGGTTCCGCGGTGGTAGCTGTCATACGGCCCTCCTTGCTGTGACCCAATGTTGCGCGCGGGTTAACTACATGCCGACTAGACGGTATCCCCACCGTCGCCACGAAATCAACGGTCTGTTTTGCGGTGAGAAGGGCCAACGACCTGCGCACGCCTTGCCGCGCGGACGCCAAGGCGCCGTCGAACGGTCGCCGAGCGTGCGGTCAGGCAAGACCTGTTACCGCCGCCGATCGGCGGTGGCCAGGGCCTGTTGCAGCACAAACCGCTGCCGGCTGCCGCCCTCGGGTCCGGCTGGCCGGATGTCCGCGGGCCTGAAGCCGGCCGACTCGTAGAGGGCACGGGCTGGCCGCCCGTGGCTGACATGAGGACCGAACGTGACCACTTCGATATCATCCGGCGGCGGCCATCGCGCCAGGATCGCAGCGAGGAGGACGCGAGCAACGCCGCGGCGCCGCGCGTCAGCTCGCACGGCCAGCCAGTGGATCTTGCGACTGGACGGGCTATGGCTGAGCAGCGCTGCCCCAAGGACCGTGTCGTCCCGGTCGCGAACGACGAGCGCCGATCCCCGGTCAGCTGCTCGCCTTGCGTGCACAGCGAAGTCTGGCATCGGGCCAAAGATCGGCTCGACTTCCTGCACCAGTTCGAGCCACGACGTCAGATCGCGATCAGCGGCGGCCTCGGCCCGAAGGATGACGGACGTCAGCAACTGGGAGTCAGCCAGGATGACTGAGACGGTCTGCGCGAGGGTGCTGCTTTGAGGAATAACTCGTTCGGGGATCGTGGTCAGCAAATCACGAGGCCGGTACCAGCGCCGCATGTCCTCAGCGCCGAACTCTGTCCGCTGGATCCGGGTGTCGTGGCGGCGCAGCGTCTCCTCGAGGCTCGCATCCAGGTAGTAGAAGAACGACGGACCGGTGTGATCGCGCCTGAGCCCGGCCAGCATGGGCTCGTAACGGCGCGTATCCATGATCCCGTCCAGCACCACGTGGTACCCGCGTGCCAGTGAGTACCGGACGATCTGGTCGATCAGTCCGATGTTGCGTCCGCCGGCGTGGTCGAAGTCGCGCAGGATGGTCCGCCGGATCGTGTCCTGGCTGACCCAGGCGATACCGCGGCCATACGCCTCCCGGAGTTCGAGCGCGACGCTAGTCTTGCCGGAGCCAGAATTGCCACGTAAGACGATCAGCCGGACCTGGTCCACTCGGTCAGTCTGGACGAGCTCAGACCGCGCCGGCAATGCCAGGGAATGGCGCGTTCGAGGACGCAAGTCCGCTTGACACCGATGCAGCGCACCTTTCATGCGCTTGCGCTGGGAGAGCCTGCCTCAATGGCTACCGTTATCCACGTGACCATGCCGAGACTGAGATCACCGCCGAGCTGGTCCGGGACCTGCTGGCCGACCAGCACCCCGACCTGGCCGACCGGCCCTGTCACTCGGCGCGTGCCTCAGCCGACCACAAGGCAGTCGAGGAGGCCCCGAAGACCGCCAACTCCGTGCGTGCCATCCCCTTGCCGCCGTCATACGCGGACGCTGCGCAGGCGCCTTGGCGGGCCGTGCGAGGATCAAGATGCACGGTGGCCGGCATTCCGCGATCACCTTGACGGAGAAATCCGGCGTCCCTATCTCCATCATTAGCTGGTGGGCCGGTCACTATGACACAGGCTTCACGATGAAGACCTACGTGCATGCCCGTCGGGACGATCTCAGCGCCGGAGCTGACCTGCTGGAGGCGCTGTAGTCTGAGGTGGCGTCTTGATCTGCACCTCGGTCTGCACAAGTCTGCATGTCAGTGCCCCGGAATGCGAAGGTGGAGTGCCAGTTGGAGCCTGGCACCGCCCCTGACCATGCGGGGTACCTGACCACGGCATCCCCTGACCTGCGATAACAGCGCGGCTGGAGGGACTCGAACCCCCGACCCCTTGGTCCGTAGCCAAGTGCTCTATCCGCTGAGCTACAGCCGCATTCTTCTGATCCGTCGTCAGATGCTCTATCTGTTGACCTACGAGCGCCTTCTAAATCAGATGTTCTATCCGCTGGAGCTTACCAGCGTTTGATCTGCTGACTTGCGCGGCGCGTGCAACCGTGGACGGCTGGGCTGCGTCGGTACAAGAGCATCTGATTCGCGTCTCCGGTGATGATCCCGGCATCACAGGTCCTCAGCACTCAGCCTGCTGCCGCCGCCATTACCGATGCTGTAACCGGGCGCCGCGGGCAGTTGGCTGCTACCTGCCGCGCCGGACTGACGGGCGGACGGCCGCGGCCAGAGGGCACCGGTAACTGGTCATCTGTATAGGGCCAGGCGGCCCGGCACGGGGATTGTCGCGCCCATGGCCTAGGAGGTGACCGTGACGGGTCCCGGGATTCACTGTGACGTACAGGTCGGCACCAGTCGCGTCCTCAGTGCGCCGGCGAACTAGTCGCACGAGGACGCGAACAGCCCAATGACCGACACGTCTCTGGGCGACCCTTTCTGTATGTGGTCCGGTTAACGCCGAGCGGTCTCGGAACCGTCCAAGCGAACCGCACCGTGGACACAAAGGATTTACCGAGTCTTCGCCACTCCCGGCCGGGTGACCTTCCAGTCGTCCAGTCTGCCTCGTCCTGCGGCGTGCCGCCGGCGACGGCCTTGATCGGCAATGTCAGCTCATCGTGACTGCGGAGCACGCGGGAGGTGTCGATCTACAGTGCCATGCCGTCAATCTAGGAGCTCAAACCGACAACCGGCGGCATCGTTCCTGCGGGACTAGGGCTTGTCGAATGTGATTACGACGCGAACTGTCGTCGCGGGGCCTGACGGCTTGGCGGCGACGACAGTCCAAGCGCCCGCCCGCTGGGCGGGGAGCAGGGGAAACCGTTCGAAGCAGACATCCTCCGAGCCCCTGAGCCTGCACCAGTCTGACTGGTGGGACGAAACGAGGATGCTAGGGAACTCGGCTCCGTACCAGGTGTCGATTCTCACGGCCACATCGACGGATGCCGGAGCTGAGACGCTGACATCGAATGCATACCTTGCGGGATCCGGCGCGGTGATCATGTAGCGGGCTGCGGAGCGACCGCTTGACATTGCCAGGTTCGCCGCCTGCGGTTTTCCGATGACGCTGTCACTGGCCGGACCTCCGTGCCGGTTTGGGCCGCGTGTCCAGCGGATGCTTGCCTGCCAGCCTTGCCACCGGCCTAGAGCATGCCACTCTCGTGAGAGCTGGTGCTATCAGCGTGCTGCGGGCGAGTAACCGATGCGTCCGCCAGGCCGGGTCCTCGCCAGCGTTCGGGGTCACAATTTGGTCGCCATGCCGAAGTGGTCGTCTTTGGCGGGTTGCATTCCGTCAGCGGTGCACCAATCGGCTTCGTGCTTGATTCTCGGCTGTCGAGTGTGCCGTGGTGACCGTCAGTGTTCTTTGCGGTGGTACCGGTTGGTGTGCGCCGGCAGGTCTGCGAGCTGGTGCAGGAGGTGGTCACCTTCGGAGGCGTAGTCCAGAGCATCGCTGTCCGGGTCGCCGATCAGCCTGCCGATGCTGGCGCAGGCCAGACGGGCGCGCCGTTCCAGCAGCGTCAGGTAGGCCAGGCGGTCCCAGAGGCGTGCTGGCGCGGGAAGGTCGAGTGCCTTGTGCACCGCGGACAAGAAGCGCCGGATCGAGGTGTCGTCCGGCGGTGCTCGGCGCGGCGCGGCGGCGTTGGGCACCGATCACCTCCAGACCGCGGGCCGGTTAGCCGGACGGCGGGGGCTTGCTCGCTGGCCTGCTTGATGGCGCCGTCCGCGCGCGGCGCCACGCTGTCCTTGGCCTTCGCCGCGCCGCATGTTCCCTGCGGGGGATAGCCGGACTTTCTCACGTTTCGCGGTCGGCTGATAGCTGCGCGTGAGCGTGTCGCGGAACTCGGTACGGTATTGACGCGGACAGGGCGCGTAGGGCTGGCGGGACTCACCCTTTGCACAGCACGTGCCACGGCCGGGCGCGGCCGTGATTCCTCTCCCGGCTGGATCGCCGCATCGACAGTTATGGTCAACGGCGAGCAGGTAAGGACTAGCCGCGATGAGCAGCTGGTCCTTCAATCCCCGGTACTGCGACCTCCTTTAGCCCGGTACCTCCCAGCTCATGGGCAGGTCCTCTGCCCGTTGGAAGTAGGCGGTGGTGAAGCCCCGCTCAACTTGCTCGCCGACCACGAACTGCGCGACGGATTCTGCCAGCGCGTCGGCGGACGAGCGGACCCTGGCCGACACGCCCGTCCTTGACCCGGCGCCCGCACCGTGCAAACCGACGTCGAGCGGGTGCTGTGGGCGGAGCAACCCCGCAGAATGTCCGCGCCTCCGGGCATGGCTACGACGTCAGCACCGGCATAGTCACCACTGTCATTGGCCCGAAAAGGCAGGCAGTAACCCGAAAAGGCAGGCAGTAAAGAGCCCGGGAAGCCGGATCGCCGAAGCCCGTTCCACCGACCAAGGCTGGCACCCGGCCCGTTTCCGGCCGCTGGTCCGGGCAGCTTGCCATCGACTGCGGCATCGGGAGCTGGAGGTCTGATGAACCCGGTGGAGAAAGTATTGCGCCGGGCAGATGCAGCACAGCAGCGGCACCAGCCGACCGCGTTCGTGTTCGGTGTGGTGAAGAAATTTGGCGACGATAACGGCGGTGTGCTGGTCACGAACCTGGCCTACGCGGCGTTCGTGTCGATCTTCCCGCTGCTGCTGATCCTGGTCACTGTCCTGGTCAACATCGCGGCGACCAATCCGTCGCTGCGCAACGAGGTCATCAGCGGTGCCACGACTCAGTTCCCACTGATCGGCAAGCAGCTGGCCAGCAACATCCACGTGCTGCGGCGGTCGACCGCCGCCAGCTTGACCGTCGGCCTGCTGCTTTTGGCCTGGGGCGTGATCAGGCTCGCCCAGGCCGGGCTGTTCGCGATGGAGCAGGTGTGGAATCTGCCGGGCCCGGCCAGGCCCGGCTACCTGCCGCGGCTCGGCCGGAGCGCGGAGTTCCTGGGCCTGCTGGCGCTCGGCGTGGCGATCAGCACGCTGCTGGCCGGGCTGGTGACCTACGGCCATCACGCGCTGGCTTTCCGGATGCTGGCCCAGGTGCTCGCAGCGGTAGCCAACATCGGAATGTATTTCCTCGGGTTCCGTGTGCTCACCCCGAAGGGCGTGCGGTCACGCCAGCTGCTGGCGGGTGCTGTCGCGGGCGGCACCTTCGGACCCGCTGCAGACGCTCGGCGCTATCTGGTGACCACACCTGCGCAGCGACCTCTACGGGATCTTCGCTTCCGTGCTCGGCCTGGTCGCCTGGATCTATTTCGGCGTGCAGGGCACTGTGTACGCGGCCGAGATCAACGTCGTGCTGGCCCGCCGCCTTTGGCCGCGGGCTATCGTCCAGCCACCGCTGACCGAAGCCGACCGGGCATCCATGGCGGCGCAGGCGCTGCAGAATCAGCGGCGGCCCGAACAGCAGATCCGGGTCACCTTCAGACAGGCCAGACGGCACCGTGGCACCAAGCGGGACGCCGCAGACACCGGAACAGGTAGCGCCCCCAGCCCGCTCACAGCACCGCCGGCCACACGCGACAGGCAGCTGAGGGACTCAAAGCTGCCGAGCTGTTCCTGTTGGGCAGCGCTGCAACCGCCGTTTCCCCGCTCGGGTGTCTGGCGCATCTGCGGTGGATTACCAGCTTGGCTGTGCAAGGGAGATCTTCATGTCGGACGATGCCAGCGCCACGGCGGAGCCCACCGAGCTCACCGAAAGGGTCAGGCTCGCCCTGGAGTCCGGCGATCCTGACGCAATCAGGGATCTGTTCGGGCGCCCACCGGGGCGGACCGGAGGGTCCCCCACGAGGCCGACTGCCAGAAGCCGCGTCGTCGCGTGGTGGGCCAGCGCGCGAGCCGCGGGCGCACCTGCGGTGGTCACGGAAGTGACCGATGACGCTGGGACACTCCTCGTGCGGCTTGAAGTCACCGGCACACCGGCGGCTCGCGAGGCGGGCGGAGCGGCGGAGCGCTGGCAGGTCTTGACCCTGCGCGACGATCGGATCGTCGACATCCGCGGCTTCGACAACCGGCCGCCGCCGCGGCCCGTGCTGGCGTGCCCGCCTGAGCGCACAAGTCGGCTCTGGCACTTGGCTGGTGGCCGAGTTTCGCCTGCCGTCGCCAGGCCGTATTACCGGCGTCACCGGACGTATCCGCAGGGCACTCGCGAACCGCCGACCTGGACGGCGACGTGATCGTCAGCGTGTTCCTCCTTGGCACGCCCTAACCGGACGATATGCACTCACTGTTTGCGATTCTCATCAGGCCCGAATGTGGTATGGTAACCGGTATGGCGACAAGGAAGGTCACCGTCACACTCGACGAGGCCCAGCTGGACCAGATCCGCGCCCTGGTGCAGGCACAGACCGCGCCGAGCGTGTCGGGGTTCGTGCAGCACGCGGTCGCAGTCGCCCTCGATGACGTCGCCGGATGGGGCGCGATGCTCGCCGATGCGCTCCGACAAACCGGCGGGCCGCTATCCGACGACGAGCGCGCTTGGGCCGATGATGTCCTCGGCACCAGCACGCGGCCAGCTGCCTGATGCCAGGCGTGACCCTGGACGCGGGCGGCCTGATCGCCCTGGACCGTAACGACAGCCGGTCGTAGTCCTGCTCGCCCGCGCGCGAGAGACAGGGGCCCGCGCAACGGTGCCAGCGACCGTCCTCGCTCAGGCCATCCGGAGGCCCGACCGTCAGGTCCGGCTGTCACGGCTGATCCGGCAGCCGACGACCGACGTCATCGAGCTGGGCCGGGTGGATGCGACGAACGTCGGCAGGCTGCTGGCGGCCAGCGGAACTTCTGACATCGCCGACGCCCATGTAGTGATCTGCGCGCGTCGCGCTGACCAGCCCGTTGTCACCTCCGATCCGGGCGACCTGCGCCAACTCGATCCGAATATCCGGCTGGTCGTTCTGTAACCCCGGCTACAGACCCCCAGGACGGAACGTCTTCACTGACCCGCGCGAACATCCGTCAGCAGCCGCTAGCCGCAGCCGGTGGTGAAGGTGCTGCGGGAGACGGTCGGCATTAAGTTCACAACATAGGCGTCAACTTGCCGCACCATATTTCGTCAACCAGGACTTCCAGGTCATCGGCGCTAACGACTAGCCGCAGCGGCAGAGTCGCCACCGGCCACCCCTGCCCGAACCGAAAGCTCACGTTCCTACCTCTGGCCGCCGCAGGAGCAGGGTGTAGAGCACTTCGCGCTGGCTGTCATCGACCGCTCCAAGCACCCCGTTGTCAACCGGCGCGAGCGCGCTCTCGGCCTCCGCGAGTCGCGCCCCAGCCCACGCCTGCCAGCCCGGCCGGGACGACGAGAGCGCCGAGATGCTCGAGACCGGGTAACCGCGGAACGCCGCCCGGCAACCGGGGCGCACTCTCCTGACTCCCGATCCGGGCTCGGCTCATGTCGGCCAGGCACGCGGGCGTGTTCCGCGCAGACCGGGCGGGTCGTGTAGGCCCGACTGGTGACACAGCAGATGAGCTCCGTGAGGCGTTTCGCAACATTCAGTCCGGGCTCTTGCTGGTCAGACCCGGCACGTGACACTTGACGGAGAACTGGACGTCCTCGGCCGGAACTGCCGTCCCTGGATCTAACGTGGGTCGAGGTCGGCGACAAAGACGCGCCGCAGCATGTGCCAGCCTGCGGGTGAGCCCTCATCCCGGCCATGAAAACGTGAGCTACCTGTTGCACGACCTTGTTCAGGCAGCCAGTGGCCTTGGTGGCTGCGCCGCTGGCCCGGGGCCCGTGCCCACCGCTCTCTCACAACGCGCACGATGTCTGAATGGATACAGCCGTGAACAGTCGCACCCGGCCTACGCAGCAGACTCGTCTGCATGACGCGATGGAATCCCAGGCCAGCCGGGCCAAGCTGCGCACCTATCTCGGGATTGCCCCAGGAGTGGGGAAGACCTACGCGATGCTGCAGGAAGGACGCGCCCGGCGACGCTCGGGCGTCGACACCGTGATCGCCCACTGGGAGCGGCACGGGCGGCCGGGAACCGCGGCTCAGCTCGACCATCTCGAGGTACTTCCTGCGCGAACGGTCACCTACCGCGGCGCGAGCTTTGCGGAGCTGGACGTCCCGGCGATTCTGGACCGCCGCCCGCAGCTGGCTTTGGTGGATGAGCTGGCCCACGCCAACCTCCCGGGAGAGCGGCACGCCAGACGCTGGCAGGAGGTCGGTGAGCTGCTCGCGGGCGGCATCGATGTCTACACGACCCTCAACGTGGGCGATATCGAATCGCTGTCCCGGTCGTCTCCCGGATCACCGGGGTGCGACCGGCCGAGCCAGTACCGGATGAGTTCGTGCGGGCCGGGGAGATCACGCTGGTCGACCTGGCGCCGTCCGCGCTGCGGCGCCGGCTGGCGCAGGGCCTGGTCGTCCCGACCGAGCGGGTGGATGCGGCGTTGTCGAGCTATTTCCGCTTCGCGAATCTTGCTGCCTTGCGAGAGCTCGCACAGTTGTGGGTCGATGACGACGTTCCTGATCCCGTCACGGCGTTCCTGGCCGCCCGCGGCATCGCGGGCCGGTGAACGCCTCGGTCATCGTGGTCGGCCTGGATGGGTCACCCGCCGACGAATGGCTCATCCGCTACGCCGCCCATCTCTCTGAGCTCTCCGATGCCAGGCTCAAAGGGGTGCACGTCCGGGCCATCGACAACCTGGACCGGCCACCGAAGGCCCGGATGAGCGGGCCGCCAGCTGCTCGCCAAACTGGGCGGAAGTTTGCGTGAGGTCAGGGCCGAGGACCCCGCCTCGGGGCTGATCCGGGCCGCCCGCAAGGCCGGAGCCTGCCAACTAGTGATCGGGTCGCGCCGCCGCTCGCGCTGGTCGCGGCTGCTGAACGGGTCCACGGTGGCGGACCAGGTGCTCAGCGCGGCTGGCGACCTGCCCGTCCAGGTGGTGAACGTCGGGCGGTCGGGCAAGACCAGCGACGAGTGGAACCGCACAACATGACGCCACGGAACACAGCACAGCATGAAGCCGCCCGGGACCCGGGGCCCGCCTTTACCTGTTGCCGGGCTGATGTTTCGCGGGACGCTGGGCAATGGCAGCGGAGAGGACGGACATGAGCGCGAATGGCCAGTGGCCGGCATCCGGGACGGGCCGGACTAGCCCGCTGGCGATCGCCGGCCTTGTCTGCGGGGTCGTCCAGTTCTTGATGCCTCCGGCTTTCGTCGCAGCCATCATCCTCGGCCACAGGGCACGTCGGCAGATCCGGCTGACGGGCGACCGTGGGCGTGCCATAGCTACGGCTGGCTTGATCCTCGGCTACCTCTACCTTGCTTGGCTGATGGTGCTAGTGCTGCTTCTGGTCGTGTTCATGAATGCACGGTTTGCCTAGAGGCCGAGCCGACCGCCGTAATCTGCTACGTGCGCTGTCGGCGCGCGCAGCCTGCGGCTGCAAGATCCCGTCGACGATCCATATCAGGCCGAAGCTGATCCGCAGCACCTGGCGCCAGGCAGGCTCAGCCGACGCAGGAGCCGCGGCCGGGCCGCCTCCTGCAGCGGCAGGGGGGAGCCGGAGCGCAGGCCCAGGCCGACGAGGAAGATCAGCAGAGCGACGAGTCCCTGGTGCAGTAGCGCGGCCTTCAACGCCGCCACGACGGTCAGCCGCACCAGACGCTTGCTTGGTTGAACCCGGGCTTGCCGGCTCCCCGCCCGACGCGCATGTGCGCGGCGCGCTCACCGGACCAGGTCAGGCTCCACGACCTGCTCTTCGGCCTCCTCGAGCGCCCCGTTGACGACCGCCTCCGAAGACCGGCCGAGCGCGGCCGGGATCAGCATGGCGGCCACGGCGGCCACGGCGACCCCCGCCGCGCCTGCCCACACCGCCGGCGTTAGCCCGGCGACGAACGACGCGGCGGACGCGTAGCCGCCACGAGCCGAGAACACCGCGCCGAGCACCGCGATGCCGAACACGCCGCCCAGTTCCCGGATCGCGTTGTTCGCGCCGGAGGCGATGCCCTCCTCGGTGCGCCGCACCGAGCTGAGCACCACGTTCGCCACCGGGGCGAAGAACAACGACATGCCCACCCCGGAGACCACGAACGCCGGGACCAGGTCCAGATATGGCACCGTCGGGGATGCGACAAGCGCCAGCCAGCCCAGCCCGATGGCCTGAAGCAGCAGCCCGGAGGCCAGCAGTGGCCTGCCGCCGATCCGGTCCGACAGCGCCCCGGCGATCGGCGCCACCAGCATTGGCATGCCGGTCCACGGCAGCGTCCGCAACCCTGCCTCCAGCGGGCTGTAGTGCTGCACGACCTGGAGGAACTGGGCCAGCAGGAAGATCGACCCGAACATCCCGAAGTACATCAGCAGCGAAGCTGTATTGGTCATCGTGAAGCCGCGGGAGCGGAACAGCCGCATCGGCAGCATCGGACTGCGGGCGCCGCGCAGCTCCCAGGCCACGAAGGCGGCCACCAGCACCGCCCCGATCACCATCGGCGGCAGCACGGTCATGCTGGTCCAGCCGTGCGCGTTGCCGCGGACCACGCCGAGCACGATGCCGAACAGGCCCAGGCTCGCCAGTACCAGTCCGGGCCAGTCCAGCCGCGTCGCGGTGCCCTTGCTCTCGGTGATCTTGGTCCGGGCGAACGGCAGCAGCGCGACGCCTATCGGCACGTTCACCCAGAAGATCCATTGCCAGGACGCGCCCTCCACGATCGCCCCGCCGACCAGCGGCCCGACCGCGACGGCCAGCCCGCCTACCGCGCCCCAGGCGCCGAGCACCAGGCCGCGCCGCTCCGGCGGCACGGCCGCCGACAGCAACGTCAGGGTGAGCGGGATCAGCACCGCGGCGCCCACGCCCTGTACCGCCCGCGCGGCGACCAGCCAGCCGATGCCGGGCGCGAGCGCGGCGGCCGCCGACCCCGCGGTGAACACCGCGAGCCCGGCGGTGAACAGCCGCCGCCGCCCGAACCGCTCGCCCAGCGTGGCGCCGGTGAGCAGCAGCACCGCGAACGTCAGCGTGTACGCGTTCACCGTCCACTGCAGGCCTTCCAGCCCGGCGTGCAAGTGCTCCCGGATCGACGGCAGCGCCGTGGTCACCACCAGGTTGTCCAGCGAGGCCATGAACAGCGCCGTAGACGTCACTGCGAACGCCCAGATCATCCTGCTCTTCGAGGTCATCTCCCCGCGTCCTTCCTAGTTTGTGAGTACTCACTAACTTCCGCGGGCATGCCGAGCCCGCCTTTCTCCTGGTGAATGTGCTGCTAGCTCTTAGGCTTCGGGCACCACGAGGTCCATCGTTCGTCGACCTCGGGCAGGTTCATCGCCGCCGCGACTTCATCAGCATGCCGACCGCGAAGAAGTCCACCACGGTCTGGTACGGCAGCCCGGTAATCCGCTCGACCTGCTCCCACAGCTTCCGGAATCCGGTCCGGGTGGCGACACGGATCTCCGGGTCCTCGCAGGCCGCGTACGCCTGCATCTGCAGCAGCAGCAGGATCCGGTCGTCGAGCAGCGCCTCGTACGCCTCCGCCATCGCCATCAGCGCCTCCTCGCCGGTCAGCCCGCCCGCGGCCGCCGCGAACTCGTCTCGCACCCGGCGGAAGCACCGCTCGACCAGCGCCAGGAACAGCGCCTTCTTCGTGGGGAACAGGCGGAACAGGTACGGCTGGCTGATGCCGGCCCGGCGCGCGACCTCCTCGGTCGAGGTTCCCGCGTACCCGCGCCCGGCGAACGCCGCCATCGCCTCACCGAGCACCAGCTCGCGCCGCTGCTCGGCCGGCATCCGCGGCCCGCGTCCCGTAGCCCTGTCCCGGCGCCCCGTACCCGGCTTCCGCACTGCCGTTCCGTATGTCCAGCAAATTAGTAAACACTCACATTTGTCAACGCTCGACCCTGGCGACGCGGATCCTGGCTGACTGGCGAGCCTGATCACGGGCAGGTGCCGATGGAGGCCTGGGCCGAGGGGCAGACCAAGAAGGCCGATGACATCAGGTCACCGTCGCGCCGGTCGACAGCTCGGATCGTAACGGCCGGACAGCGCGCAGCTCACGAACGACGCCGGAATGTGCCGCCCTGATCGCTCGATGCGCGACAATAACGTGGTTTGGATAGGACGGCGGCCCAGCCGGAGGTGGAATGGTCAGCGACCTGCCATGGCAGGGGAGCCACTTCGGCCCTGGCTCCCGGATCGGCAAGTACGTGCTGGAGCAGCAGATCGGCCACGGCGGCATGGCGGTGGTGTTCAGGGCGCGTGACGATCAGCTCGGCCGGCTGGTGGCACTGAAGATCATGGCCCCGTCCGTCGCCTCGGACGCGGAATTCCGGCAGCGGTTCATCCGCGAGTCGAAGGCCGCGGCGGCTGTGGACGACCCGCACATCATCCCGGTGTTCGAGGCCGGTGAATCGGCAGGCGTGCTGTTTATCGCCATGCGGTACGTCGCCGGCGGTGACGTTCGGTCGCTGCTGGCTCGTGAGGGTCCGCTGAGCGTTGATCAGACCTCCGCGATCCTGGCATCGGTAGCGTCCGCACTCGACGCTGCACACGCCGCTGGGCTGGTGCACCGCGATGTCAAGCCAGGGAACATGCTGATGGATGTCCGCAAGGGCCGACCGGATCACGTCTACCTGGCGGACTTCGGGCTGACGAAGGCCACATCTGGCGCGGTCACGTTGACCAGCACCGGGAGATTCCTGGGAACGGCCGACTATGCCGCGCCAGAGCAGATCGCGGGACGGCCCCTCGACGGGCAGGCAGACCAGTACGCGCTGGCGTGCGCCGCCGTCGAGATGCTCACCGGGCAGACGCCGTTCCCCCTCGAGAACGTCATGGCCGTCCTCTTCGCGCACAGATCCGAGCCTCCGCCACGACTATCGGCTCGCCGTCCGGGGCTGCCAGCGGAGCTGGATGCGGTCCTCGGCCGGGCGCTGGCAAAGTCACCCAGTGATCGATACCGCAGCTGCGGCGACTTCGCCGCGGCGTTCCAGAGCGCAGCCGGCGTCGGCCGGTACGAGGCTCCCGTCGCGGCCGGAGCATCGCACCGCAGAACCGAAGGGGACGCAGCCACCCTCGGACCCGGCGGACCCGGCGGACCCGCGCTTTGGCGGCGTTGGCGCGGAACACACCGCCACCAGGCCCTTGGCGCTGCCGCGCTCGATGGAGCCCAGCCGGATCGACGTCGGCCGGCGCCGCAAGCGCGGCGGACGCTTGGTGATCGCCGCCACGCCGCTGTTGCCGTTGCCGCGGCCGTCGTCGCGTTCCTCACGCTCGCGCAGCCAGGCCGCGCACATGGCGCGCATGCGGCTGGCACCGGTCATGCGGCGACCGGGCGAGCGGTGTCGGCGCCCCGCTGGCACACCTACGACGACCCCAGCGGATTTGCCATCGGTCTGCCGCCTGGCTGGGCTGTCGCCTCGACAACGCCCGGCGAGGTTCAGTTCACTGGGACGCCCAGCGGGTTTGTCCTGGTGGTCGCGTGGAGCACGCACCCGCAGGCCGATGCCCTGGCCGACTGGCAGCATCAGGCAGCCGGGAAGGCGGCAGCCGATTCTTCCTATCGGCAGATCTCGATTCGCCAGGTGAGCTACCGCGGCTACAACGCCGCTGACTGGCAGTTCACCAACATCTACCAGGGCGTCCCGATCCGCGTCATCGACCGGACCTTCATCGTCCGGCCCGGCCAGCTCAGCTACGCCATTGAGCTGTATGGCCCGGCCGGCAAGTGGCCCGCGGTGTACGCAAGCATCTGGCAGCCTCTGCTGACCAGCTTCCAGCCCGCATCCTGAGCGGCCTCGCTGGCCGCTCAGGACAGGGTCAGTCATTTTCCAGCTGGCTAGGGCGCGAACTGACCGTCGTGAGTTGGCTGTGCTGCCACGATGCATCGGGCAGGTACGCCGACGTACGGCGAGACGCTTACCTGCCATCGGTCGCCGCTTCCCACCACCGGGGACTCACTGACGTCTGACACCCCAAGCTGCATCCCCTCCGGATAGCCGGGAGAAGGGGCAGCGCGGACGTACAGCACGATGATGTCGCCATAGCGTCGTAGACGGCAGGAACGAATCCGCTATCTGCGTACGTCCCCTGGGCCGTTACGGCCGTGCCAGTCAGCAGGCAAGAGGTCGGAAGAAGTATCGACGAGGACGGGCCGTCCGTTGCCCTCGGCCTTCATCTGGCTCTCGGACTCAACCGAAATAGGGAGTTGTTCGCCGGGCGAAGCGGTGATCGTCGGCGGCGAGGTAGGCAGAGTCGGCGCGGGCGCGAACTGACCATCGTGAGTTGGCTGTGCCGCTACGACGCATCGGGCGGGCACGCCGGCGGACGAGGAGACGGACAGGCTTACGTGCCATGGGGCGCTGCTTCCCACCACGGGGGACTCGCTGACATCTGACGCTCCAAGCTGCATCCCCTCTGCATAGCCAGGAGAAGGGGCAGCGCGTACGTACAGCACGATGACGTCGCCGTAGCGGTCGTAGACGTTGGGAACGAGTCCGCCATTTGAATACGTGCCCTTGGCCGTTATGGTCGTGCCAGTCAGCCGGCACGAGGTCGGAAGAAGTATCGACGAGGACGGGCCTTCGTTTCCCTCGGCCTTCATCTGGCTGTCGGATTCAACCGAGATCGGGAGCTGCGAAGCTGCCGCGGCGGCAACATCCCGCGGCGTTCCCGTTGCTGGGCCGGTCGCTGGCGGTGGTCGGAACCGGCGTGGAGGCCGCAGGCAGAGATGCTTGTCGGCTAACGGGGCCGCAACCAGCGACCAGCAGGGTGCCAATGGCGGCAGCCGCGGCAACGGCGGCGAAACTAATCGAGCGCATGCTCGCAATATTCGGCAGGTGCAGCGAGATTGTCATGGGGAGGCCTTCCCGAATGGGGAGGCCTCCCGCTGAAGTTCGCACCGGTTTTCGGTGTGATCAGGCGGAGGTCAGGGCAGCAGCGCTAGCTTGCCGACGGTGGCCCGGGCCTCCAGTTCCGCAAGCGCCTTGGGCCCGTCAGCCAGTTCATATGCAGTGGGCTGGCCGGGGGTGAGCACCCCGGCGGCCATGAGCGCGAACAGCTCGCCCATGACGTCGCCGAAGATCTGCGGTGCGGCCTGGATCAGCACGCCGATGTTCAGGCCGATCAGGTGGACCTGGTGCCGGTAGATCAGCTCCCAGTTGGTGACCGCGGCTTCGCCGCCGGCCGTGCCGTAGACGACGACGCGGCCGGTGACCCGCTTGGCTGCGGTCAGGCTGGCGCCGAGCGTGGCGCCGCCGGCTGACTCCAGCACCAGGTCAGCGCCAGTGCCGCCGGTCAGCCGCTGTACCTCGGCGGCAAGATCCGGGCCGCGGGAGTCGAGGACGTGGTCGGCGCCTAGTGCCCGCACTGTCTCGTGCTTGCTTGCCGAGGCGGTGGCGATGACCGTCGCGCCGTAGTGCTTGGCCATCTTCACCGCGGCCTGGCCGGTCCCGCCTGCCGCGGCGTGGATCAGCACAGTCTGCCCGGCGGTGACGCCGCCCAGGGGCCTGAGCGCGGCCAGCGCGGTGGGCCAGTTCACGGCCAGGCCCAGGGCCTGCTCCTCCGTCCAGCCCGCTGGCACCGGCGTCACCGCGGCCGCGGGTAGCGCCGTGTACTCGGCGAAGGCGCCGCAGCCGATGCCGACGCCGATAACGCGAGCTCCGGGCTCCAGGCCGGTCACTGCCTCGCCCCTAGCGGCGATCTCACCGGCAGCCTCGAAGCCCGCCAGGTACGGGGGTTGCGGGCCGCCCAGGAACGTGCCGTGGGCCTGCGAGATGTCGCCAAAGTTCACACCGGCGGCGGTGACCCGGATCAGGACCTCGCCCGGGCCCGGGACCGGTACCGGCGCGTCCGTGATCAAGCGCAGGTCCTGCGGGCCGTTCAGGGACGTCTGCTGCAGGGCGCGCATGGTAGCGGGGATGATCATGGTGATCGGCGTCCTTTCCGTAGCTTGCGTGAGCAAGGCCGGCCTACCTACACCCAGGAAGACCCGGCGAGAACGGAAAAGGAATCGATCACAATGCCTCAAGTACCCGCCTGTCCCGTCAGGTGCCAGGCACCGGACAGAGCCGGTTCAGCGTCCGTGTGGTTGTGCCATGTCCGGCCGGAAGCCGAACACGGTGACCAGTCCTGGATCGCCGAAGGAGGAGATCCGGCAGATCCCTGCGCCGCTGACGGTGAGCACGCAGATTCCGTACGGCTGGTAGTTCCCGTCCTGGTCGCGGGTGAAGGCCGCTGCGGCAGGCTGCCCGTTCGCGCTGGTGGCCAGCATGCGCCAGTCGCCAGGCGATCCCAGGAGGTGGTTGCGCAGGAATGCTACGCAGGTCTTGCGGCCAGCGAACCAGGTACGCATCGGCGTCGCCTCGAGGATGGCGTCCGCTGCCAGCAGCCGTTCCAGCGCGGCGACATCGGCATTCTCAAACGCCGCCATGTACTGGTCGAGGAGCGCGCGGGCTCGCGGCGCGGTCGGCTCGGTGATTTGGCCGGCGGCCAGGGCGAGTTCCCTCAGCCGTGCCCGGGCGCGCTGCAGCGCACTCTTGACCGACACCGTCGTGGTGCCGAGCATGACCGCGACCTCGGTGGCGGAAAACGCCAGCACATCCCGCAGGACCAGCACCGCCCGCTGCCTTGGCGGAAGATACTGCAGGCTGGCAATGAGCGCCAGCCGCAGTCCATCGTGCGCCGCAACGATGGCCGCGGGATCAGCCGAGTCCGACGTCACCATCGCATCCGGCACTGGCTGCAGCCAGTTCACCTCTGTCCCGGCCTCTTCCGGGTACGCTTCAGGATCCGGTTCCGGGTCGTACAGGCCGGATGGCAGCATTCGCCGACTATTCCTGGTCAGCTCAGTCAGGCACGCATTAGTGGCGATCTGGTACAGCCAGGTACGTACTGAGGACCGTCCCTCGAACCCGCTATAGGACCGCCAGGCCCGCAAGTATGTCTCCTGGACCAGGTCCTCCGCATCCTGGATCGAGCCGAGCATGCGGTAGCAGTGCGCGAGCAGTTCACGCCGGAACGGCTCGGCTTCCTGGACGAAGCCGGCGCTATCGGGCAAGGCTCACACCACCTGGTCCGATGAGCACTCCATCAGTTGGCGATCCTCTCACGCGTCATCCGCCTCCAACCATGCAGACCTGACGGGGGCCGAAAAGGAACCGCTCCGGACTGCTCAGACGTGATCTCGAACCGCCGGCTGCTGGTGGGCGTCTGAGCCGGCGCCGTCCAGGCCAGCAGGGAACACCGAGATCGCGGCGAGCATGGCCCGGATCGCCCGTGGGCTACCAGCGATCGCAACGTCGGGCTGGCCCTCCGCACGGGCCGAGGGCGGACTGGACATGAACCTCGACAGCGCCTCGCGGCTAGCCGTGATCGTCACATCACGGTCCTCGGCCTCACCCAGGCTCAGCGACCAGTGGGGGCCGTCGAACGCGACCGTGTAGGCGCCGTAGCCGGGAACGCGGACCAGCCAGCGAGCTGGCCTGGCAGTGGGAGGGCCGACTTCTTCCAGCGTTTCCCGCAGCGCCCGCAGCAGGTGCTCCGGGTGGGGCTCTCCGCCGGGCTCGGGTTGCCGCAATGCATGGTGCAGGCCCCACCGCAGCAACTGGTTCAGGGTGGGGACCAGTTCCTCGCCCGCCGGGGTCAGCCGGTACCAGACCTCCCGGCGGCCTGGCTCGCGGTCGGCGACCACGATCCCATCGTCCTCGAGGTCGCGCAGCCGCCGGGTGAGTGTCTTGGGCGTGATGCCGCCGAGCAGTTCCATCAGGTCAGTGAACCGGCGTGGACCCAGCTCCAGGTCCCGGACCACGAGCAGCGCCCACCGATCGCCGACCCGGTCCAGTGTCCTGGCCAGCAGGCAGAAGTGTCCGTAGCTCTGCGTCTGCGTTCCCATATCTCCAAGATAGTACCTTAGGGCTAGTAAAAACTGGAGGCTCAGCTTGAACTCGAACTATCTCGAAGATAGTATCTTCAAGGTAGCACGGATCTACGGCAAGCTCAGGAGCCTGTGATGACTATGAGCGAAATCGAAGCTCAGTACTCGACTGGCCTGTCCCGGCACAACATCGAGCAAGCACTCGTCGCAGCCGGCCTGGACCCTGACCACCTGCAACGCGCCAACCTCGGCCTGCTCGAGGACTTTCACACGATGGGCCCGATCGCGACGAGTCAGCTCACCGCGCTTGCGGAGATCACCAGCGACGACCACGTGCTCGACGCCGGCAGCGGCATCGGCGGAACCTCGCGCTTCCTCGCAGATCAATACAAGTGCCGGGTTACCGCCATCGACCTGAGCGAGGAGTACTGCGACATTGCCCGCTGGCTCAACCGCCTGACCGGACTGGACGACCGGATCTCGGTCCGGCACGGTAGTGTCACCGACCTGCCGTTCGCCGACGCCAGCTTCGACGTGGCGATCAGCCAGCACGTGCAGATGAACGTGGCCGACAAGACCCGCCTCTACGCTGAAGCGCGCCGGGTCCTCGTCAGCGGCGGCCGGCTCGCCATCTGGGACATCGTTGCAGGAGATAGTCCAGAGAAGCTGGACTTTCCGATGCCGTGGGCTGACCGGCCCGAGCTCAGCCACCTCGTCTCGGCCGGGCAACTGCGCGCCCTCATCGAGGAAGCAGGCTTCGTCGTCGAACAGTGGAACGACCTCACCGACGACGCGGCCGCGCTGATGGAGACGGTCTCAGCGCTACCCCCGAGCCCGATCGGCCTGCACACCTTTGTCGCCAACTTCACGGAGAAGGCGGGGAATCTGACCGCAGGTCTGGCCAGCAGCCGGCTGCGAGTCATCCGAGGCATCGCGCGCGCGGCGGACTGAGATATGTCCACGCCAGCAAGTCCTCCGCCAGCGGTCGGGCGCCTCGACTCGTCAGCCGAGGTCGGTGAGCAGGTTCTTGGAATAGCTGAGTACCTCGTAGGGCCCGACGCGATACACGTGCGCCGGCTGGCCGAAGGTCGTCACTGCACTCTTCACATTGGGAAAGGTCGGGCCGATCAGGACGAAATCGGCCGAGCTTTGGCGCGGGTCGTACCAGGCGGGCTTCGTATCCCAGTAGATCGGCACAAATCCATCGTCCCGGCCCACCACAGGCGCGACGCGCACCCGCTCGCCAGTGGTCAGGGCGATCACGTTTCCCTGCCAGTATCCCGACAGGCCGCTCCGGAAGTGGTGAGCCTCCAGCCAGAATGCGATCTGCTCGTTCTGGGCCGGCACCTGCGGGGTTGTCAGCTCGTACCCCAGGCCGGCGAGATAGCCGAGGAAGATGACCGACAGCGCAGGCAGTGCGAATTTGCTTACCCGGATCCGGTCGGCCAGCAGGCGGCCCGCCAGCACCGCGCTCAGCGGCAGCACCGGCGCCATCTCCCGGACGTCGCGAATTTGGATCGCACGGGTGCTGAACGCATAGGCGGCCAGGTTGAAGGCGACCCCTGTCACGAGTACCTGGTTAACCCGATCGCGGCCGTGCAGGAACTGGATCGCCGCCGCAAGGACAGCCAGGGCGGCTAGCCCGACGCCGACAAGGTGCAGAGCGAGCGCCCCCGCGCCGACGCCCGGTGGCTGGCCGATGAAGTCGGCGCCGCCCAGCAGCAGCAGCCCCTGGCCGGCGATGGCAAGGTGGGAAGGCAGGTCGGCAACACTGGAGTCGAGGTGCGCGGCCACGGGCTGCAGCCCGAATCCCCCGGTAGCCGAGAGCAGCCGGAGCGCCAGCCAGGCCGCCCCACCGCCGGCCAGGGCGCCAGCGCCGAGGGCGAGGTCGTACCGCTGGGCGCGTAGCTCCTGCCGCTCGACACCCACGGCGTTGATGACCCGCACCAGGCAGACGAAGACGAGCGGCAGCACGCCGACGATCAGCACCAGCTGGTCGGCGACCGCCGCCCAGCCGAGCGCGACCGCGATGGCCACCGGCACCCACCGGCGGGGCCGGGCCCGGTCCAGAATGAGCCATGCCACCAAGATCGGCGCCGAGGTGCCGATGTGGTCCGGCGAGGAGATCAGGATGTTGATCCCCTGCGGCAGCTGCGGGGCGACCATGATTCCGACCGTCACCAGCACGCGCACCAGCGCGGCGCGCCCGGTGGCCGTGCTCTTCGCCAGCAGTGCGGCCAGCAGCACGACCAGCGTGTAGGTGATCGCCGCGGCCACATGCACCACGTCTGGGATCAGCCCGCGGAAAAAGTCGACGAGCACGTACTCGGGCAGCTCGGTGGTGTAGAACGACACGTCCGACAATGTCCAGCCGTGCAGCAGCAGGTTGCCGTGCAGCATGTCCCAGGCCTGCAGCGCCTGCGCCGCGCCATCACTGTTGACCGCCTGGGTGCCCGCCAGCCGGAGATAACAGGCCAGCGCCGCCACTGAGCCGAGTGCCCAGACAGCTACGGTCGGCCAGCGCCACGAAACCGCGTGCTGATGTCGCCAGACACCCAACTGGGAGCGCACAGATCCCGCCTGCACGGCGTTGTCTGTACCCACGGTGCGTATTAGACCATGCGCAATCGATTACATGCAGTGAGGGCCGCTGCCCGGCGATTCGATAACTGCTCGTTCAGTTAGATCGGCGCCATGTCGACGAACCGGCTGTAGTGACCCTGGAAAGCGACCGTCACAGTCGCCGTCGGGCCATTCCTGTGTTTGGCCACGATCAGGTCGGCCTCCCCGGCTCGCGGCGATTCGCGCTCGTAGGCGTCCTCACGGTGCAGCAAGATCACGACGTCCGAGTCCTGCTCGATGCTGCCCGATTCGCGTAGATCAGCGAGCAGCGGTCTTTTGTCGGTCCGCAGCTCAGGACCGCGATTCAGCTGGGCGAGGGCGACGACAGGGACCTGCAGTTCCTTCGCGAGCAGCTTCAGCGACCTGGACAGCTCAGACACTTCCTGCTGCCTGTTTTCCACGCGCTTTGGCGAGCTCATGAGCTGGAGGTAGTCGACAACCACGAGCTTCAAGTCGTTGCGTTGTTTCAGTCGCCGGCACTTGGACCTGATCTCCATCATTGACATGTTCGGCGAGTCGTCGATGAACAACGGCGCGTCGACTACCTCGCTCATCCGGCGGGCCAGCCTGGTCCAGTCATCCTCGCTCAGCTGGCCGGTCCGCATCGCGTGCAGCGGCACCCGCGCCTCAGCCGATAGCAACCGCATCGTGATCTCATTGCGGCTCATCTCCAGGCTAAACAAGACCGCCGTCATCCCGTGCTTGATGGCCGCAGAGCGACAGACGTCGAGAGCCAGCGCCGAGTTGTGTGTCGGGATCATTGACCGGCTCGCCAGGTACAGACAGTCAGGGGCATCTACCTGCAGACATCGGACGGGCACGCTGGCCACAGGCCGGACATCGACGATCACCCGCTGGTGGGCACGCTGACCAGTACGAGCAGGTCTGCGCATGCGGTGCGCAGCGCGCTTGCGCGCAAGACCGAACACCTCGTCAGCGGTGGTGAAGGTAACGGTGTAGGCCGCCGCCGACGCCGCCTCAGTCCTGCCGGGCGCTTGGCTGCGGGTCAGGCCGCATCGGTAGCCCAGGCTCACCACCAGCTCCCTGAAATCTGCCGCCAATCGCGGCGACGTAGTCGTGTAGTGGACAGAGCCGGTCGGGCTCACCGTGCCAGCGGTATCCAGCAGCCCAGCCAGCAGCGCCAGGCGCTGCTCACGACTTGCGCGCAGGTACTGACGCGGAATGTGGTTGGCGCTGAGCATTCGGAGATCGCGGAGGATGCCGAGCTTGCGCAGCATGCCGAGCTCGCGCACGTTGCCGTCCCCGAGCCCCGTGCCGAGAACGTAGGCCGGTACCGGCAACCGGGCATGCTCCAGGTCCAGTGGCTGCGCGACTGGCACAGCGTGATTGTGAGCATGGCCGTCATCGCGATGCAGCGTCCGCGCTATCTCGCACGTCGTGCGCACCGACACGGGCGTCCGGTCATCGCGCGCGGCTTCGTCAGCGCTGCCGACTTCGTCAGTGGTGTCGGCACCGAGGGCGGCGTACGCGGGTCGCCGGTCGGCTGCCGTCGTCGTCACCCACTGATGCTCGGCGTCCGCGACAATAGTCGTCAGGTCGTCGAACACGACTTCATAGCAGGGCCGATCTAGCATGACCTCCGTCGCTGCGGTCACGGTGATCGGCCGTCCGTCCGCGCCGAGCAGCCGATCACCGACCCGGACCTGTCCCATGCTGGTCCAGCCGGTCGGGGTCGGCAGCGGCGTATCGAGAGCCAGTGCCTTGCCGATCGCAGGCCTGGCCGCGATGACGACCATCTGGCCTGGGTGCAGCCCGTTCGTCAGCGCATCCAGGTCGGCAAACCCGGTCGGCACGCCAGCCAGCGTCCCGCCCCGGCTGCCGATCGCCTCGATCTCGTCGAGTGCTCCTGGCATGATCTCCGCGAGCGGCAGGTAGTCCTCGCTGATGCGCCTGTCGGTGACGCCGTAGATCTCCGCCTCGGCCCGGTCGACCAGTTCGTCGGCATCACCGTCCCCGCCGTAACCGAGCTGCACGATCCGCGTGCCGACCTCGACCAGGCGCCGCAGGATCGCGCGCTCGCGGACGATCCGCGCGTAGTAGCCCGCGTTGGCCGCCGTCGGCACCGAGGCGATCAGCGTATGGAGGTACGGCGCGCCGCCCATCCGGCCGATGTCGCCGTTGCGGGTCAGCTCGGCTGCGACGGTCACCGCGTCGGCGGGCTCGCCGCGACCGTACAGGCCGAGAATGACGTCATGCACGAGCTGGTGCGCTGGCCGGTAGTAGTCCTGCGGCTTGATGACGTCAAGCACGTCGGAGATTGCGTCCTTCGACAGCATCATGCCGCCCAGCACGCACTGCTCGGCGGCGAGGTCGTGCGGGGGCGTCCGCTCGAATTCCTCGCCCCGAGGCCTAATCTCCGTAATGCTCACCCGGCACTCCTCCCCATTCCCCGCCAATCCCGGCATGCGACTTGCGCATGTACCAGCCGCCAATCTGGCAACGGCCGGGCCGGGTTCTTCGCCAGTTCTATCGAATGCCTCCGACAGTCTTCAGCGTGTCGCGCGAACCGTCGAATCATCGTGTGCACAGGCCTGTGGACAGGTTGTGCAGACACGCCGCAAGCGCTGTGCGCAGTCTGGGGACGCCACTGTGGAAAGAACTCTGGCTAAGCCCTCGCAGCGGCTCTGGCCTGCGCGGACGTTCTACCCAGGGTGTGCATACAAGATTTTTTGACCCTGGAAGAACGAAGCCGACCACGCCGAGTTATCCACACTAGGAATTTGACGTCCAACGTCAGCCAGGAGCTCCGCCGGGCCCGGGCCAGCGAGCCAGCAGATCCGCCGATTTGCCGGGCGAGCCAGCGAGCGAACAACTACAGTTCGAGTATGTGTTCGAAGGTGGTTCAGCCTGCCGAATCAGCGCGCACGGGCTCGGCCCGCATTGGTGCCGACATCGCGACAAGGCTGGCGGCCGCGATCGACGAGCTAGCGGCTGCGGCGAGCGGCGACCAGGACGCGGCCGCCGGCGAACTGGCGGAGCGCCTCGCCCTGGCCTGGGCGATGATCGTTTCCGCTGATCCCGAGCTTGCTGCGCGGGCGGCCAGGTACTCGCGTTCTTAGGACTGGAACGGGGCCGTGGACGCTGATGCACGTCGGCCTGCGCGGCGCCACCGGGCGTACCGTCGGTCGGCAAGTACTTGATGCACCACGTTCCGTCCTGGAATGCCGGTGACCCCGCCACCGCCGTGTGTCGCAGAGCCAGCCTGGTACAGCCCCTGTATCGGTGTCCGAAGGTCGGCGTAGCCGGCCGCCGGCCGGCCGTGGAACATCTGCCCCAGGGTCAGCTCACCGTGGAAGATGTTGCCGCCGACCAGACCGTACTCTTCCTGCATCTGGCGGGGGCCGATGACCTGCCGGTGCAATACCGAGCTGGCGAAGCCCGGCGCCACCGTCTCCATCCGGGCCGACGACGCGGTCGGCGTAGGCGGCAAGCGCGGCCTCGTCGGTCCGCTGTGCGTACGTATGTGGCACCCACTGGGTGAACATCGAGATCACGTGCTGACCCGCCGGCGCGAGGCTGTCGTCGTACACGCTGGGGATGCAGATGTCAGCGAACGGGAGCCGGCCGGGCTGGCCGGCCGCCGCGTCCTGGAAGGCGTTCTCCAGGTCATCCAGGCTCTCGGCCAGCACGATGGTGCCGCCGTGCACGTCCGGGTCGACGTCTGGATGACTGGCGAAGACCGGCAGCCGGTCGACAGCCAGGTTGATCTTCACGGTGCCGCTGCGGGACTGCCAGCGGCGGATGTCGGCGACGAAGTCAGCAGGCAGGACGGACGGGTCCAGCAGGCTGAGGAAGGAGATCGCCGGATGCGCTGTGGTGATCACCGTGGCCGCGCTGATCTCCTCACCGCTGGCCAGCGTGATGCCGGTCGCCTGGCCGCCGGTGGTGTTGATGGCGGCGACTTTCGCGCCGGTGCGGATCTGCGCGCCGAACGAGCGCGCCGCGGCCGCCAGAGCGGCCGTGACCCCGCCCATGCCGCCGCGCGGGAAGCCCCAGGCTCCGGCCTGGCCGCCCGCGTCGCCCAGGTGATGATGCAGCGTCACGTAAGCGCTGCCCGCCGACCGCGGCCCGGCCCAGGTGCCGATCACCCCTGACACCGACAGCAGGCCGCGGAGCGCATCGCTCTCGAAGTAGTCATCCAGCAGATCCGCGATGCTGCTGGACAGCAGCCGGGTGATGTCGACCGCGGCCCTGGTGTCCACGTTCTTCAGGTGGCGCAGCAGGAGGCCCTGGCGGAGCAGGTCCTGCGGGCGGCGCGAGCCTAGCCGCGGCGGGATCTCGCTCAGCATCGGGCCCAGGACGGCGCCGATGCGGTTCATGTGCGCCTCGTACACCGGGTACGCGTCGGCGTCGCTGGCAGAGAACTTGGCGATCTCGGCGCGCCGCTGCGCGGGATCGGGCGGCAGCCGGAGGTACCGGCCATCCGCGCGGGGCGCGAAGTAGGGGCCTTGCGGGTAGACGTGGTAGCCATGCTGCGCCAGCCGCAGATCGCTGACCAGGTCCTGCGGAAGCAGCGAGACGACGTACGACAGCGACGTGACCGTGTAATCCGGGCCGAACGGGTGCTCGCTCACCGCGGCGCCGCCGATTACGTCCCTGGCCTCGCACACCAGCGTCGACAACCCGGCCCTGGCGAGGTAGGCCGCCGCGACGAGTCCGTTGTGGCCGCCGCCGATGATCACGACATCCCGGCTCGCCGGCATGGGCAGATCCCTTCGTCAGTGGTCCGTACATAACGCAGGAGGGGCGCAGCGAACTGCACCCCTCCTGCGCTGTGCTGCTTACCCGCCGCGCTGCTTACCCGCCGCCGTGCGGGACGGCCGGTGCCGGTCAGCTGGCGGCGACCTCAATCTCCACGCTGGCGCTCACCTCAGGGTGCAGCCGGACTGCGACCTGATGCGAGCCGATCGTCTTGATCGGGTTCGTGACCTCGATCTTGCGCCGGTCGAGCTCGGGACCGCCAGCCGTCTTCACGGCAGCAGCGATGTCGGCCGTCGAGATCGAGCCGAACAGGCGCCCGCCGCTGCCGGCCCTTTTCTGCAGCCTGACCCGAAGGCCCGACAGGCGGCTGGCTGCCTGCTTGGCGTCGTCCAGGCTGCGGATCTCGCGGGCCGACCTGGCGCGCTTGATCATTTCGATCTGCTGCTCCGAGCCGCGGGTCCACGGCATGGCCAGACGGCGCGGTACGAGGTAGTTGCGGCCGTAGCCGGCCTTGACCTCGACCACGTCACCTGGAGCACCGAGGCCAGTGACTTCCTGGGTCAGGATGAGCTTCATCGGCTTACCGCTCATGGCTGGTTCCTCCCTGGCCTAGCGAGCCGTGCTCGTGTACGGCAGCAGCGCCATCTCGCGCGCGTTCTTGATCGCCGTGGCGACGTCGCGCTGGTGCTGCGTGCAGTTACCGGAAACCCGCCGCGCGCGGATCTTGCCGCGGTCGGAGATGAACTTCCGCAGCAGCCCGGTGTCCTTGTAGTCCACCCTGGTCACCTTTTCCTGGCAGAACAGGCAGACCTTCTTCTTAGGCTTGCGGATCGGTGGCTTGGCCATCGTGGTGCTCCTTCGCGTCCCGGCTCGGCGCCGGGATGGTTGGCAGAGCCCCGCCTGCGGCGGGGATGGTCGGTGTTGACTTGTGTGTGCTCGGTGACGCTGTGTTTACGGACGCTGTGTTAACGGACCCTAGAACGGCGGCTCGTCAGAGAATCCGCTGTCACCCGGCTCAGCGGCCCAGGGGTCGTCGTTGGCGCGACTACCGGCGCCCCCACCATACCCGCCCTGGCCTGCTGACCCGGATTGGCCGCCGCCTCCGAAGCCGCTGCCGCTGCCGCCGCCTGATCTGCTCGACTTGTTGACCTTGGCCGAGGCATTACGCAGCGACGGGCCGACCTCGTCGACCTCGACTTCGTAGACGGTTCGCTTCTCGCCTTCCTTGGTCTCATAAGAGCGCTGGCGCAGCCGGCCGGAGACGATGACGCGCATCCCGCGCTGGAGGCTCTCGGCCACGTTTTCCGCGGCCTGTCGCCACACGTTGCAGGACAAGAACAGCGAGTCGCCGTCTTTCCATTCGTTCGTCTGCCGGTCCATGAACCGGGGAGTCGAGGCGACCCGGAAGGTAGCCACGGCCTGCCCGGTCGGGGTGTAACGAAGCTCCGGATCATTGACGAGGTTGCCGATGATCGTGATGGTGGTATCGCCTGCTGCCATCGGGGGTACTCCCGCTCGCTCGGGTCGGGGTTGAAGTCGGGCTCGTATGGCCGAGCTGTGATGTCGGGCTGCCGATATCGGGGGTGCCGATATCGAGCTGGGCAGCCATGACTTGGCCTAGGCCAGGTCAGGCCGCAGGATCTTGGTCCGCAGGACCGCCTCGTTCAGGTTCAGCTGGCGGTCGAGCTCCTTGACGGTGTCCGGATCGGCCTTCAGCTCGATGACGGTATAGATGCCCTCGGACTTGTGGTCGATCTCGTAGGCAAGCCGCCGCCGACCCCAGACGTCGACCTTGTCCACCGTACCGCCGGCAGTGGTGACGACCTTGAGGAACTGGTCAAGGGACGGCTGCACGGTGCGCTCTTCAAGCGAGGCATCCAGGATGATCATCATTTCGTACTGGCGCATAGGGTTAACCTGCCTCCTTCGGACTCTGGCGGTCACGGTATTTCCGTGACAGGAGGAACTGCGTGCCGTCGAGTAGGCGGCTTCATCGCAGCCGGGCCAGCTTACCAGCAGCCAGCGACAGTGCCGCCTCGTCCGGGACCGGTCCGCGTCCGGTCCGCGTCCGGTCGGCGTCCGGTCCGGCCTGCGCGCGTCCGGCGTTGCCTGTTCCCTTCTTGTCGCGGCCGGCACACACTGATAACAGGCAGGCCGTGCACCATCATGTCTCCGTTAGTGGGGGTAACGATGCCCGAGGCCATCAGCACGACGCAGGGCCGCGCGGCGCGGCTCACCCTGAACAGCGACGGACGGCGTCATCCCATCCTGAACGCGGCTACCGCGTTCACCTTTGTGGCCGGCGTCGCCGCTTTCGCGTTAGGTCTCATCGTCCGCGACCACCTAGCGGCCACCGTCGTCGGCATGACAGCATTCGCCATCGGCATGGTGGCGCAGCTGATATCGGCCACGAGGGAGGAGCGGATCTTCATCGTCGCTGGCCTGGTGGCCGCCTTCGTTGGTCTCGGGCTCGGCTTCGCCCATGGCGGATTCGGGTAGCACGCAAGCCCGTCGGTGGCGGCCGATACGCTCGGCAGATGACTCGGATCGGTGCACATCTGCATGACGGTGATCCGCTGGCGCAGGCACAGGCCATCGACACTGACGCCGTCCAGTTCTTCCTCGGTGACCCGCAGGGCTGGAAGGGGCCGACGTTCCCTCGGGAGCCGGACGAGCTCCGGGACGGCTTCGAGCGCGCTGGCATCCACGCCTACGTCCACGCTCCGTATGTCATCAACGTCGCCTCGCCGAATAACCGGATCAGGATTCCCAGCCGCAAGCTCCTTGAGCAGCAGCTGACTGCTGCGGCGTCCGTCGGCGCCAAGGGGCTGATCGTGCACGGCGGCCATGTGACTGCCGGTGTCGACCTCGAGGAAGGCTACGACAGCTGGCGCAAGGCCATCGAGCGGATCGAGCGGCCGCTGCCGATGCTGATCGAGAACACAGCTGGCGGCGACGGCGCGATGGCGCGTGGTCTGGACGCCATCGCCCGGCTCTGGGAGGCCATCGCCGACGCGGCCGACGGGGGTGGCGAGGTGGGCTTCTGCCTCGACACCTGCCACGCCTTCGCTTCCGGCGAGGACCTGACGACCGTGGTCGCCAGGGTCAAGGCCGTTACCGGTCGTGTCGACCTGGTGCACTGCAACAACTCGCGCGACGAGTTCGGCTCGGGCCGGGACCGGCACGCCGGCCTGGAGTCAGGCCAGATCGACCCGGCCCTCCTGGTCGACGTCGTCCGCTCGGCCGGCGCGGCCGCCATCTGCGAGACGCCGGACGCGGCAGCGGACGTTCGCTGGCTGCGCGCCAAGCTGAGCTAGCGGAGCCGCTTCCGGCCCGCTACACGCCTGCTAGAGGAGCAGCGTCGTCCGCAGTGTCCGCTGCGCGAGCACCTCTTCGGGCGTGAGCGCCGCAGTCAGCAGGAGCGATAGTCCGGACGACAACGACGTGGTCTGGGCGCCGACGGTCGCAGGGGTGCCGCCGCCGCAGGGCTGGCCACCGCCGCCACCGCCGCCACCGCCGCCACCGCCGGGCTGGCATGTCGGCGACTGGGTGGGGCCTTGCGTCGGCGTGCAGGAGGGCTGACCGAAGGACCCGCACGTCGGATTCGGGTTCGGTCCGCCACACTGCTGGCCGCCCTGTCCCTGTCCCTGGCCCTGGCCCTGGCACGTCGGGTTCGGATTCGGCTGGCACGTCTGGCCGTGCGGGCAGCGACAGTTCTGGAACTGGCCCTGCTGGCAGACGGGCTTCTTCGGTGCCTGCGGCGCCACCATGACCCACCTGGCGAAGCCTGTGTAGTCAGGCGTCGGCAGGCTCGCGGCCGGAAGGTTGGCGAACTGGGTCTCCATAAACGCCTTCCACGTCGCGGCCGGCCAGGCGCCACCGAAGGAGCCGCCGATCCCGCCGAGCCACGGAAGGTTGTCCAGGTTCTGGCTCTGGCTGTTGGTCCACAGTCCGACCGCCATCGCGTACTGCGGGATGGCCCCGACGAACCAGGCCTCCGACGCGCTACTGCCGTTACCCAGGGTGCCCGTCTTGCCGATCACCGTGCGGCCCGGCCAGGTCGCGTTCGGGTAGGCGGTGCCGTTGATGTTGTCGAACGACAGGGCGTAGTCCTCGTCCGCTGCAGCGGCCTGGCTCATGACGACGTGGCTGGCGACCTGGAGCGGGACCGACTGCTGACCGTTCGGTGTCGACTCCGACAGCTTGCTGATCACGTGCGGCGCGTGGTAGATGCCGCCGTCGATCAGGGTGGCAAACGTCGACGCCTGCTCGATCGGCGTCAGGTCGCCCTGGCCTAGCGCGATCTGGACCGATCCGGAGATGCTGCCCTTCGTGCCGAAGAGACCGTTCAGCACCTCCAGGTCGTTTTTGCTGGTCTGATTGAACGGATTCTCGCCGACACCGAACGCCGCCGCCGTGTTGATGATGTTCTGCACGCCGACCCTGTGCGCCAGGTCGGTGAAGGCTGGGTCGGATGACTGGGCAGCGGCTACGGCCACCGAGATGGCTTTCAGGCTCGCGTCGCCCACCGAGTGGAACCATCCGGTTGATAGGGCAGTCGTCGGACTCATGCCGGGCGGTGGATTCGGGCTGGTGGACAGCTCGGCCCGATCTTGCGCTGTCGCCTGTGGCGGCACCCAGAGCGGCGAAAAGCCATTCAGCACGCTGTCCTGCACGTCCATGCCCTGGTTGATAGCCGTCGCGAGCACGTACGGCTTCATCGACGATCCGACCGGGTGCGGTGCCTCGGCCATGTTGTAGTCGCAGAACAGGCGCTGGCAGCGGGGAGCGCCATAGCCGGGGCCGCCGTAGATCGCGTCGATGGCGCCCGTCTTCGGGTCCTCCAGCGAGATGCCGAAGTGATCGTAGAACGGCAGAGGCGACGCTCCCGACGCGTTGGCGGCAGCGTTTAGCTGGCCCTTCTCGGAGTTGACCGCCCTGGCGAGTGCCCGCATCATCTGTGGGCTAAAGGTGGTGGTGATCCGCAGCCCGCCGGTGTCGATCTTCGCCAGACTGTAGTGGTAGGTGCCCTGGAGTTCTTGCTGGACCATCTGCATGAGGTAGGCATTGGTACCGGTCCAGCCGTTGCCCTGGGCCGACTCGTTGAGCTGGATGGACTTGTTAAAGGCTTGCTCGGCCTGGGGCAGCGCGCACTGCGCGCACAACGAGTTGGCCGTCTGCTGGCTGATCGCGCCGTCGCGGGTCATGTTGGTCAGCACGTACTGCCAGCGCTGCACGAGCATGGTGTAGCCCACGCCGGCTGTCGGGTCAGGGGTGAAGACGCCCGGCTCGTTCGGCATGGCACCGAGCATCGCGGCCTGCGCCGTGCTGAGAGTCGCGCCCTGCTTGGCCAGGTTGATGTCGAAGTAGTCCTCGGCCGCCGCCCAGACTCCGAAGATGTTGTTCCCGAACGGAACGGTGTTCAGGTAGTTGGTGAGAATCCACGGCTTCGAGCGCGAGTGGGCCAGCTTGACCGCCACGAAGATCTCCTTGAGCTTCGTGGTGACACTGCGGGTCGCGCCGATATTCGAGTAGTAGTTCTTCGCGTACTGCTCGGTGATCGTCGAGCCGCCCTGCAGTCCGCCACTGCCGAACAGGTCGTCCTTGGCGGCACGGGCGATGCCCGTCACCGAGATGCCGCCCTCGTGGTAGAAGTTCCGGTCCTCCGCGGCGATGATCGCGTCGTTGACGTCCTGCGGGATCTGAGCCGTGGTCAGCAGTTGGCGGTTGATGTCCTGGCTGTTGGTGAAGGTGCCGAGCAGCTGGCCGTTGCTGAAGTAGACCGACGACGACTGCCAGGTGGCATCCTGCGACACGTCGGTCGGGATGGGCGTCATCGCATAGCCGACGGCGATGCCAATGATGCCGAGCAGCACCAACCCGGCGAACCCACCGCACAGGACGAAAAGCGCCTTCTTCCACGTCCAGCGGCGCCACCAGTCGCCATACAGCAGCCAGTCGGTGAACCGCTCGCTTCGACTGCGCGGGCCGCCGCCGTCCCGTCCACCGCGGCCACTGCCACGACGACCGCCACCGCCGCTGCCGCCAGCGCCATGGCCGCCGCCACCGCCGCTGCCGTTGCCGCCACTGCCGTTGCCGCCACTGCCGTTGCCGCCACCGCCGTTGCCGCCGCGGCGGATGCGGCCAGGGCGATCGGGATCGACCCAGTACTCGCCCGGCTGGTCACGCAGCGCCGTGCGGCCGCGGCCGCCGCTCAGTACCCCGTCGCCGTAGTCGCCGTAGTCGCCGCGCCGACCGCCAGCGCGTGATCGCAGACTGCCGGTCCTGCCCGCTGCGCGCTCAGCTCTGGCTTGCTCGGCCCAGGTCCCGCCAGCTTCGGTCCGTCTGCGACCCGCGCCAGCACCCCGGACCCCGAGCCTGCTCCGCAGGTCATCCGCCGTCTGGCTGAATCTGCCGCTCCGGGCAGTGCCACCCTCCGGAGCCCAGTCGCCGCCCGGCCGCGGCCCCCGCTCCGAACCTCGCTGCGCCGCATGCCTCGACCGCCCGGTGAGCATCTCCGGCCAGGATTTGCCCTGCGCTGCCTGTGGGCCGTCCGCCTCCGGGCCGGGCGCTCGTGCGCCGCCATCGCGCGAGCCGCCATCCCGGCGCTCGCCGCCCCGGCGTGAGCCGCGCCCCGAGCTGGCCTGCGGGCCATCCTCGTAGCGAGCGTCCCTGGCTTCTGACGGCCGGCCTGCCGGCCGCTGACCAGCGTGCGCGCCACCGCGGCTATCGCGACCGTTGCGGCTATCGCGACCGATGGCTGCATCGCGACCGTTGGCTGCATCGCGGCCATCGCGCGCGCTAGCGCGATCATCGCGCCAGAAACCTGCGTCGTTGTTGTCCCACGGCGAGTCCGAGCCCTGCGGGCTGCCGGAGCCGCCGCGCCGCCCGGCGCCGTAGCCAACGGCATCCTGATCCTGCCAGTACGGCCTGGGCAACTCTGGGTTACTCACGCGTCCTCGCTGGTCGGGGGTCAAGGTGCGGTCGCAAGCGAGCGGAGGTCCGCCAGGAAGACACGTTACCTGGCGATACCAACTGTCCCGGCACGTATTGCGTCACTCGCACGCCTAGTCGGGCCAATACCGCTTACCTGCCAGAAGCCCTGAACTGCCAGATGCCCTGAACTGCCAGATGCCCCTGAACTGCCCGCTTACTCGCTGGCCCTGGCTCGCCGGCTGCGCCGGGTAGTTGGCTCGCCAGTGCCCAGTACGTAGGAGGACGCGAGGTGGTTCCACGCACAACTCTGGCAGACCTCGACTACGTAGACCTGGAACTCCGCATATTCGGCGGCCATTTCGTCCAGTTCTGGGCCCCGCTTTACCCTGCCCTCGTACCTGCCCAGCTCGTCTCCGTACACATAGGTGACGTGCCGCAACTTCACCCGGCGGCAGATCGGGCACGTGATGTCCGTGTCCTCGCCATGGAACTTGGCGGCCCGCAGGAGGTAGGGGTGGGCGTCGCAGACATCGGTCACGGTCGTCCGGCCGGAGAGCACAGCGGCGAGCGTTGCCCGCCGGGCTAGTCCGTAGTCGACGACCGATCGCCTCATGCCCGACAGGTTACGACGGAACTGCCCGCAGCAGGAGACCCGGCTGGTCATCGCCGTGCGACAGCGGTCCCTCGGACGGCGACAAACAGCCGCAGTTCCGGCGGACTTGCGCCAGAACAGCGCACCGCATATCGTAGCGATGTATCAACTCGATACATCGAGCTGACACGCTAGCCGAAGGCCGGGCCGCGGTGAGAGCTAGTGACCGAGATAGTAACTCTGCGGCGAATGCGAGGTGCGAGCGGGTATGAGTGGCCAGCGCTCTGGTGTACTCGAGCTCGCCGTCCTCGGCATCCTGCACGAGACCCCGATGCACGGGTACGAGCTGCGCAAGCGGCTCAACTCGCTGCTCGGCGCGTTCCGCGCGTTCGGTTACGGCTCGCTATACCCGGCGCTCAAGGACATGCTCAGCAAGGGGCTCGTCACCCAGGACGCGATCCCCGAGGCTGGCAAGGCACTGGACCGCCCGCGCCGTTCCAAGATCGTCTACCGGCTGACCGCCGACGGCAAGGAGCGGCTGAACGATCTGCTCGGGCAGTCGGGCCCGGCTTCCTGGGAGGACGACGGCTTTGGCGTGCACTTCGCCTTCTTCGGCCTCACGCAGGCCGACATCCGGATGCGGATACTCGAGGGCCGGCGCAGCCGGCTCGAGGAGCGCCTGGACGGATTCCGGGCAGCGGCGACCCGGACGCGCGAGCGAGTCGACAGCTACACGCTCGAACTGCAACGCCATGGCCTGGAGTCAGTAGAACGCGAAGTCCGCTGGCTGAATGAGCTGATCGCCTCGGAGCGGCAGTCGGGCACGCAGCCCGGCGGCCAGGCCGGGGGAACCACACAGAGCGGAACCACACAGAGCGGCGGAGCGACCACCGTCGTGTAGAGACAGGCGAGCGATCGTCGCTACGCAGCACAAGTTAAGGAGCAATCCTCATGGGTTCGGTACGGGTAGCCATCGTGGGCGTCGGGAACTGCGCAAGTTCCCTCGTTCAGGGGGTTGAGTACTACAAGGACGCCGACCCGGCGAGCCGGGTACCGGGCCTTATGCATGTCCAGTTCGGTCCGTATCACGTCCGCGACATCGAGTTCGTGGCCGCGTTCGACGTGGACGCCAAGAAGGTCGGCCGGGACATCGCCGAGGCGATCGTCGCCAGCGAGAACAACACCATCAAGATCTGCGACGTACCGCCGTCGGGCATCACCGTGCAGCGCGGCCCGACGATGGATGGCCTGGGCGAGTACTACCGGGAGATCATCACCGAGTCGGACGAGCAGCCGGTGGACGTCGTGGCGGCCCTGCGCGAAGCGCGCGCCGACGTCCTGGTGTCCTACCTCCCGGTCGGCTCGGAGCAGGCGGACCGCTTCTACGCCCAGTGCGCGATCGACGCGGGCGTGGCGTTCGTCAATGCGCTGCCGGTCTTCATCGCCTCCGACCCAGTCTGGGCGGCCAAGTTCACCGAGGCTGGCGTTCCGATCGTCGGCGACGACATCAAGTCCCAGGTAGGTGCGACGATCACGCACCGGGTGCTCGCGAAGCTGTTCGAGGACCGCGGCGTCGAGCTGCTGCGGACCTACCAGCTGAACGTCGGCGGCAACATGGACTTCATGAACATGCTGGAGCGCAAGCGCCTGCAGTCCAAGAAGATCTCCAAGACCCAGTCGGTGACCTCACAGATCCCGCACGAGATGGCCAAGGCCGACGTCCACATCGGCCCGTCTGACCACGTGCCGTGGCTGAATGACCGCAAGCTAGCTTTTGTGCGGCTCGAGGGTCGCTCGTTCGGCGACACGCCGCTGACCCTGGAGTACAAGCTCGAGGTGTGGGACTCGCCGAACTCGGCTGGCGTCATCATCGACGCAGTCCGGGCCGCGAAGATCGCCAAGGACCGCGGCATCGGCGGTCCGATCCTGTCCGCATCCTCCTACTTCATGAAGTCGCCGCCGGAGCAGTACAGCGACGACGTAGCCCGCGAGGCCGTCGACAAGTTCATCCGCGGCGAACTGGACCGCTAAGCGCCCCCAGCCTCACGACGGGAGCCCTGGCTGGGCTAGGGCTCCCGTCGCGCTATCCGCCGTTCCGCCTCGCCATCAAGATCAACAGCTGACAGACCAGGAACGGGGCCGTCGGCGTCGCTGCGGCCCGTTCGCTCGGGTCTAGGCACGCGCCATAGGCTGGCCCCGTGTCCCGGCAGGAACCACTCCCACAGTTGCCAGCCGCAGCGCCCGGCCAGGGTGAGCCGCCAGCGCCAGCGCAACGCGCATCATTCCTGCGTGACCTGCGCGTCGTGTGGGGCGAGCACGACTTCCGGCACCTGCTGTCTACCCGGCTGATCTCCCAGACTGGCGATGGCATCTTTACCGCCGGCCTTGGCACGTACGTGTTCTTCAACGCCGCGACGTTTCCGAATCCAGCAAAGGGGGCGGCGGCGTTCGCCGTCCTCTACGCGCCGTACTCGCTGATCGGACCGTTCGCCGGCGTCTTCATCGATCGCTGGTCAAGGCGCCAGATCCTGGTCTACTCCGCCTTGCTCCGGTCAGTCTTCGTGGCGCTGGCCGCTGGCCTGATGGCGTCCGGCAACCTCGGGCCGCCACTCTACGTCGCGGTGCTGCTGGTCCTCGGCGTGAACAGGTTCTTCCTGTCGTCGTTGTCGGCCGCGCTGCCGCATGTCGTCGCCGGAGACAAGCTCGTCATGGCGAACTCGGTATCACCGACCGCCGGCGGGACGCTGGCCGCGATCGGCGGGCTCGTCGGCCTCGGCGTGAACGCGGCTACCGGCGATACCGAGGGCGGTGCCGCGATAACCCTGCTGGTCGCGGGCGCCTGCTATATCGCCGCCGGCCTCGTCGCCAGGACCATGGGCCGGGACCTGCTCGGCCCGGTGCGGCAGCCCGGCCAGCCGGAGCCACGCCGGATCCTTGCCGAACTTCGCCTGGTCGCCGTCGGACTGGCGGCCGGCCTGCGGTACCTCAGCAGGCGGCGCGGCCCCGCGGCCGCGCTGGGCGCCACCGGCGGCAACCGGCTTCTCTACGGGATCTTGTTCCTAATGTCGATCTTGCTCTACCGGAACTACTTCTACCATGGAGCGGCCCCTAGCACGGCCGAGACCCACTACGGCTACCTGGTTGGCGCGGTGGCTCTCGGCTACTTCTGCGCGGCGCTGGTGACCCCGCAAGTCACCAGGCAGCTGACCAAGACAGCCTTCATCGCCTTGCTGATCGCCGCCAGCGCAGTGGTGATCGGCGGCCTCGCGGAGTCCTTCAGCCAGCTTGCCTTCATGGTCATGGGGTTCTGCCTCGGCTTGGCTGGGCAGGGCGTCGCCATCTGCGCCACAACGATCCTGCAGGAGCAGGTCGGCGATGAGTACCGCGGGCGGGCGTTCTCGCTGTACGACATGATGTTCAACATCACCTTCGCGGCCGGCGCCCTCATCAGCGTGCCGTTCATGCCCCTGAACGGCAAGTCTCACGCACTCGTCGCCTTCGTCGCCGTCGGCTACGTCGTGGTGGCCGGAGGTTACTGGCTAGCGGCGCGTCACTCGGCCGGGTCGGTCGATTGCGGACTTGACGGTGGCACGTTCAGCCCCTCGGACGCGGCCCAGCGCAGCAGTTCCTGAACCGCCGCTTCGCGCCCCAGCGGCCCGGCCTCCATCCGCAGCTCGCGGAGGTGCGCAGACGCCCGGCCAACTATGGGCCCCGGCGAGATGCCGAGTATGTCCATGATCTCGTTGCCGTCCAGGTCCGGCCTGATGCGGTTCAGCTCTTCCTGCACCGAGAGCTCGGCGATCCGCGCCTCGAGGCCGTCATAGGCGGCCGCGAGCCGCTGCGCCTTGGCCCTGTTCCTGGTCGTGCAGTCTGCTCTGGTGAGCGCGTGCAGCCGGGTCAGCAGCGGACCGGCGTCGGTGGACATACCTGCGCACGGCGGAGTCGGTCCAGTCGCCGTCGCCGTAGCCGTGGAACCGCAAGTGCAGCTCGATGAGCCGGCTCACGTCGGCGACGATCTCCTTGCGGTAGCGCAGCTGCGTGAGGCGCTTGCTGGCCATCTTGGCCCCGACCATCTCGTGATGGTGGAAAGCGACCCGGCCGCCGGGCAGCAGCGATCTGGTGCGCGGCTTGCCGATGTCGTGCAGCAGGGCGGCCAGGCGCAGCACGATGTCCGGCGCCAGGTCATACCGGGCCTCCAGGTCGATCGCCTGGCGTCAGCACGGTCAGCGAGTGCTCGTACACGTCCTTGTGCCGATGGTGCTCGTCGGTCTCCAGCCGGAGCCGCGGGATCTCGGGCAGCACCTGGTCGGCGACTCCGGTCTCGGCCAGCAGCCGGATGCCGGCCGCCGGGCCGCCGGGCAGTGGCGACAGCAGCAGCTTGGTCAGCTCACCCTCGATCCGCTCGGCGGAGACCTTGGGCGGCGCCAGCAGGCTGGCCAGGTCTGTCATCGCCCCCCGGACCGCCGGCGTGACGGTGAAGCCCAGCTGCGCAGTGAACCGAGCTGCCCGCAGGATCCGCAGTGGGTCGTCGGAGAACGAGGCCTCTGGTGCCCCGGGCGTCCGCAGTACTCCGGCCCGGAGGTCAGCCAAGCCACCGAACGGGTCGACCAGCTCATGCCCGGGCAGCCGCGCGGCCATCGCATTCACCGTGAAGTCGCGCCTGGCCAGGTCGTCCTCAAGCGAGCGGCCGTAGGACACGACCGGCTTGCGCGAGGTCCGGTCGTAACTCTCGCTGCGGTAGGTGGTGATCTCGTACGTCGTGCCGCCTTTGCGCAGGCCGACAGTGCCGAAGTCGATCCCGATCTCCCAGACCTTGTCGGCCCAGTCGCCGACGACTGCCAGGATGCGATCGGGCGGCGCGTCCGTGGTGAGGTCGACATCGCCCGACCGGCGCCGGAGGAAAGCATCCCGGACGGCTCCGCCGACCAGGGCAAGCTCAAAACCCGCCGCGGCGAACAGCTCGCCGAGCTCGTCAGCGAGCGGCGAGCAGCGGCGAGCAGAGCGGCGGCGGCGGCGGCCAGCCGCTCGGGCTGCGAATCTGATTCTGGCACGGGCATCGACAATAGATTGCAGGCGTAGCCTGTGGGAAATGGGAGAGCCGGGAACCCCGAGGGATGAGTCGCAGGATACTGCGCGGTAGCACCCGGCCACGACAGTGCCTTAGCCTCGGGCACTCAGCTGGCCGCAATAGCATTCTCGGCATGCCGCTGCCGCCCGGATTCCGCAGATCGCCGGGCTGTCAGTCTGCGATACCCCGTGGCGGCATCTGGAGCACGGCGACAGGCGGGTGGGACATGGCGCGACGGCCGGCCAGTGTCCTGATCGCCACGCTCGGCGTCGGAATGCTGGCGCTGCCAGCCGTCCTGCTGGGCGGCCAGCAGCCCGCCGCGGCAGCAGCCGGCGCCGGGCAGCAGCAGAGCCAGTCCCCCGCGACTATCACGATCTCGGCCATGACGCCTCAATGGGCCGACGCCGACCTCGACGATCACGGTCTCCGGCACGGTCCGCAACACCTCCGGCCAGCGGGACGCGCGCGTCACCGTGCAGCTGCTGGGCTCGGCCGCGCCGGTGACCAGTGTTGCCCAGCTTGAGCTGAACGCCAGCCTGGCCTACAGCCCCGCGACCACCACACTGCCGGGCGCGGTCTGGCAGTCCAGCGGCCAGCTCGCGCCAGGCACGGCGGCGGACTGGTCGATCCGGGTACCGGCCAGCGCGCTGGGCATGACAGCTTTCGGCGTCTATCCGCTGGCCGCCGAGGCCGAGAGTGCCTACGGCTCCGTCCTCGCCACGACCACGACCTACCTGCCCTACGAGCCAGCCAGGAAGGGACCGTACGCCAGCACCCGGCCGTCTCCGGCTCAGACCGCCTGGCTCTGGCCCCTGATCGACGTCCCGCTGCTCAACGAGCCGTGGCAGGGCAACTGCAGCGGTCAGCAAGCCGGCGCGCTGGCGCAGAGCCTCGGCAACGGCCGGCTCAGCCAGCTCGTCGGGGCCGGGGCACTGACGCAGACGACCGAGTCCCTGGCCGCCGCGGCAGGGCGCAGCCGCGCAGCCGCGCACACTGGAGCGGCGCCGCCGCAGAGCCTGGCCGACTACGACGGCGTCACCTGGGTCGTCGATCCGGCCTTGCTGGCCAACGTCCAGGCCCTCACTACCTGTGGTGCCGCGCAGCCACGGTGGGCGAAAGCCGCGTCGGCCTGGCTAGCCGAACTCAAGACGGTCACCGCCGGACGACCGCTGACCGTCACGCCGTATGGCGACCCGAACGTCGTCGCGCTGACGGCCACCGGCCACGGAGCTGACGTCAGGCGGTCCTTCGAGTTCGGCCAGAACCTCGCCGGGCAAATCCTCAACCGCAACGTGAGCCCGAGCCCCTCGAGCGGGGATCAAGGCACGGTTGCTCAGGCCGCGGGCATCGCCTGGCCGGCTGGCGGAGTTCCCGGCTACGGCACGCTTGAGACCCTGGCCAACGTCGACGGGGTCAACACCCTGGTGCTCAGCAGTGCAGCGTTCCCCGGTGCGCAGACCTCGGTGCTCAAGACGCTAGACGGCGGCGGCAGCTACATGACGGCGATGCTCGCCAGCCAGTCCCTCACACAGCTGCTCGGCTCACCCGGCGCGACCGCTGGCCCCGCCTTTGCCACGGCGCAGCAGTTCCTCGCTGAGACGGCGCTGCTGGCGCAACGGGTGCCGTCGCAGCCGATCGTTGTCGCACCGCCGCAGCGCTGGGACCCGTCGGCTGGCCTGGCGGCTGACCTGCTCGCCGACACGGCAACCGCTCCCTGGCTGAGCCCCGTCAGCCTGACGTCGCTGACCAGCGCCAAAGGTATCCCGAGCGTGCCGACCCAGGACTGGCCAACGGGCAGCCTCGGCCCGTCCCCGGTCAGCGGTCCATACGAGCAGCACGAGATCCGCGTACTCGACCGCGGCCTGACCCAGCTGCAGAGCATCAGGGCTCGGCCGAATAACGACCTGTACCTGGCCATCTCGGCAGTGGAGTCATCGGCCTGGCCGGGGACGTCGCAGGACATAGTGCAGGCCATGCTCGCCACGATGAGCGACCGCATCACCTTTGAGCAGCAGGGCGTCAAGGTCATCGCGGAGAAACGCATCACCCTCGGCGGCCTCAAGGGCAGCGTGCCGGTGTCCGTCGACAACTCGCTCGGTTACGCGGTCAAGGTCCAGCTCCAGCTCCAGTACAGCCAGGCCAGCGGGACCAGGATCACCCCGGTCGCCCACGGGCTGATCACCGTCCCGCCGCACACGGCCCAGACGGTCAGGCTGCGAGTCCAGGCAGCCAAAGTGGGCTCCACGACGGTGACGCTGCTACTGGCCAGTCCGGACGGCCAGCTGCTGTCGAGTTCGCAGCGCGTCACCATCCAGACGACCCGCGTCGGCGTGCTCGGGATCATCATCTGCGCCGCGGCGCTTGGCGTCTTCCTGATCGCGTCGGCGGCGCGCGCACTCCGCCGTGGTCGGCCGGTAACCGCCACTGACCAGCCAGGAGACAGTCGGCCATCCGATGATCATGACGGTGAGGGGGGCGCCGAACGCGCCGAACCGGATACCGTCAATGCAGCGCGTAGTGAGCTAGGAGCGGCCGGAAAGCCCGGACCCTGATTGAGGAGCCCGATGACCACGCCCGAGTCTGACCCCTATGCCGAATCCGGCGGGTCAGAATGGGAAGTCCGGCCCGCGGTGCCCGGCTGGAACGTGGGACAGGACTTCCTGACCGGCCCCATCTTCGATGACACCGGCTGGCACATCGACCTCTCGAACGTCGACTGGGCCGGCAACGCGGCGGACCGGCGCCACGCCGACCCGCAAGGCGGGGTCGACGGTTACGGACCTCCCGTCGCCTCCTCGCGATCTGACAGACGCGACCGTCGGGCCGGGAACGGGGCAGCTTCCTACCCCGCCGTACCAGGTCCGCAGGACGAGCGCACAGCGGCCTGGCCGAAGCGTCCCCGCCGGGCCGACCGCCCAGACCGCCAGGACTTGCCCGACCGCCCAGACCAGCCAGACCGCCCAGACCAGCCAGACCGCCCGGCTGGCCGGCACGCGCGCCACGCCCGGCCTGCGTCCGATGGCGCGCCGGTCACCAGACCTGGCCGGCGGCCAGCCCCTGGTGGCGGACGGCGGGATGGCGTGCGACCGCCCGGCTCGACCGAGCCCTGGCGAGCGCAACCCGGATACCTGTCGCCGCAGGATTATGACGCCTCCGGAGGCCCTCGCACCGGCGACCTCGCGCCAGCCTACGGGCCGCCGGTTTATGACCAGCCTGTCTATGAGCCACCTGTCTATGAGCCACCTGTCTATGAGCCACCTGTCTATGAGCCACCCGGCTACGAACCACCGGCCAGACGGCCGCCTCTCCCTCCGAGTGCACCGAGGCAAGGCCCAGGGCGACCGCGAGTAGCTGAACCCCGCCCAGCCGGACCTCGCCCGCCAGGGCCACCGGGCGGACCAGCTATTGCCCCGACTGTTCCGGCGCCCGGCCGCGGCTCGGCGTCCATCGTCAGGTCGAGCGGCGTCATGGCGGTCGGCACGATCGGCTCCCGACTCACCGGCTTCGTGCGCACGATCGCGCAGTCCTACGCCCTGGGCGTCACCGGGGTCTCGGGCGGCATCGCGGCGGCCTACAACTTGTCCAACACGCTGCCCAACGTGGTCTACAGCCTGGCCCTGGGCGGCATCCTCACCAGCGCTATCGTGCCGCTGATCGTGAACGCCGCCAAGCGCGACTCCGACCGCGGCGAAGGCTACGAGCAGCGGATCTTCACCCTGGTTACGGCCGCGCTGGCCGCGGTCACCCTTGTCGCCACGGTCGCGGCGGTGCCGATAGTGCATCTCTACGCCGGGAGCAAGATCACGGGCTCACCCGCCACCTTGCACCTGGCGATCATTCTCGCCCTGTTCTTCATCCCGCAGATCTTCTTCTACGGCGTGAGCTCACTGATCGGCGCCATCCTGAACTCGCGCGGCAGCTTCGCGGCCCCGATGTGGACACCCATCATCAACAACCTGGTCGTCATCGCGGTTCTGGGCTGCTACGTCGCGGTCGCCGGATTGCACAAGTCGGCCGCGACGATCTCCGGTTTCGAGATCCAGCTACTCGGCTTCGGCACCACACTTGGCATCGTCGCCCAGACTGTCGCGCTGGTTCCCGCTATGCGCCGGGTCGGATTCCGCTGGCGCCCGCGCACCGACTTCCGCCGCACCGAAGTCGCGGAGATCGGCCGGATGGCCGGGTGGATGTTCGGCTACATCGCGGCTACTCAGGTCGCATTCCTGGTCACCACGAAGGTCGCCGGCGACGCCACGTTGTACGGCGTCACCGAGTACAACTACGCGTGGCTGTTCTTCCAGCTGCCGTACGCGGTCGTCGGCATCTCGGTCATCACCGCGCTGCTGCCGCGCATGAGCGCACACGCCTCTGAGCGGCGCTACGGGCTAGTCCGGCAGGACTTCTCGGTTGGCATCCGGCTCGCGGCGGCCATCGTTGTGCCGTGCTCACTGGTACTGGCCGCGCTAGGCCCGAAGCTAGCCGAGGTCTTCCTCGGCCATGGGGGCACCACGCCTGCCGCTGCCCGGTACATCGGCGTGGTGTTCGCCGTGTTCTGCCTCGGCCTGCTGCCGTATATGATCTTCCAGCTCCAGCTGCGGGTGTTCTACGCCCTGCGCGACAGCAAGACGCCCGCTCTCATCGGCCTCGTCACGATGACGGTCAACATCGTGACGAACCTGATCGCGCTGAGCGTGCTGCCCCCGCGGGAGGTGGTCGCCGGCCTTGGCGTTGGCTTTGGGCTGGCCAACCTAGTCGGCACGGTGCTCGCGTGGCGGATCTTGACTCGGCGCCTCCGCGGCCTGGACGGTTACCTGATCGGCCGCTCGCTGGTCCGGATGCACGCCGCTACCTTGCCAGCGGCCCTGATCGCCATCCTCGTCGGGATGATCTCCGGCAGCGCGATCGTCGACGTGATCATCGGCGGCGGCCTTGCGCTGGCCATGTACCTGCTGTTCGCGAGGGCATTGCGGATCGAGGAGATGACCGCCCTTAGCCGGACAGTCCTGTCCCGGCTGAGCCGGTGAGTTACCGCACCCGGCCACCGGGGCCGCCGGTGCTAACTCCCAACGCGACGTCTCCTGCCGGTAACGGTTTGCCGCCGCATTGGGTCACTCCAGCCGGCGGCCGCCGACGCGGCCTAGCATGGTGTGCAGCATCATTGTCATATCTGGGACCGTTGATCACCTACTGCCCGCGAGGGGAGTTCGAGGGCCCGCGCGCCTTTGAACCGCGACCATGAGCACCTTTACGTCAGAGCCGGGCACCAGGCTCGGCGGCCGGTACCGGCTTGAGGACCGGCTCGCTGCGGCCGCTGGCTGGTCTGCCTGGAAGGCGATCGACGAGATCCTTGCCCGGCCGGTCAGCGTGATTACCTTCGCGGCCGGATTCCCGCGGCTCGAGCAGGTGGTCACTGCAGCGCGCGCGGCGAGCAGGCTGACCGATACCAGGCTGACGCAGGTCTTCGACGTAGAGGACAACTGGGACCACGGATACATCGTGCTCGAGTGGCCGGTCGGTGACACGCTCGGTGACCTGCTGGCTACGGGCTCGATGGAGCCAATGACCGCGGCGCGAATCGTCGCCGAGGCCGCCGCCGCGCTCTCTGGCGCGCACGCGGCAGGCCTAGCGCACTTGTGCCTGCGCCCGGATGCTGTCCGGTGGACTCCCGGCGGCGGCGTGAAGGTCACCGGGCTTGGTATCGACGCCGCCCTGACGGGGACGTCAAGCGATGATCCGGAGTTGGCCGACACTCGTGGACTCGGGTGCCTGCTCTACGCCGCGCTGACCGGCTTGTGGCCAGGGCCGGATGATTCCGGGCTTCCTCCCGCACCGGAGTCTGACGGACGGCCAAGGCGGCCGCGGCAGGTACGGGCCGGAGTGCCCACGGTCCTCGATGAGCTGGCTGCGCGTGCCCTCGCGCTGCCGGGCCGCGACGAGCAGTCGGCGTTTCGGGCCCCGGCCGAACTGGCAGCCGCCCTAGCCGCGTCGATCCCACCGCTTCAGGTCCCGCTAGCTGCCACCGTGACCCGCGGCATCCGAAAGGACGCTGACCGGTTCACTCAGCCTCAGCGTGCTCCGCGGCCCACCGAGCGGCCGGCGCTGCCGGACGGCCCGCCGGTCCGCCGGCGCAGCGCCGGGCGTGCGGCTGCAGTCGGCCTCCTGGTCTTGGTCGCGGTCGCAGGGGCCAGCGCCGCGGCCCTGCACCTGCTGGACAAGCCGTCGGCGGGCAACGGCCCGCGCACGTCGTCCAGCGCCGGTGTGACAGCGCCTGCCAGTGCCGCGGTCATTACCCCAGCGTCCGCGCATGGCTTTGACGCACTGAACCCAGCAGATACCGGCGACGAGAACTCAAACACCGCAGCAAACGTCCTGGACCGAAATCCGGCCGGCTGGGCCACCCAGCAGTACTTCACCCAGTACTTCGGCGATCTCAAGGCGGGTACCGGGTTGATCCTGGACCTCGGCAAGCCCGCCCGGGTCAGTTCCGTGACTGTCACCTTCGGCTCGGTGCCCGGTGCAAACGTGCAGATCAAGATGGGTAACTCCGACGCCAGAAGCGCCGCCAACCTGGCGTCGATGACGACGGTCGCCAGCAAGAGCGACGTCTCCGGCAGCACCACCTTTACCGTGCAGCGGCCGGTCACTGACCAGTATCTGGTGATCTGGTTCACCAAGCTGCCGCCGATGCCGCAACCGGGCAATAGGTACATGGCGCAGATCTTCGGGGTCGTGATCCACGGCGCTTCCTGACCGTCACTATCATCGGGTCGCGAGGCCGCGGGGCACGTGACGCCGTCCTGCGGCGTGGTCACCACCACGGCGGGGGGAGGAAGCGACGGAATCGGACGACCAGTCTCCGGGCCGCTACCCCTTGCCCGGGCCACGCCAGCCTGCCGACCACCGGCCGCCGGCGGGAGCCGGTACCGACGACGGCGCCCCGACCGACGAGGAACTGCTGCGCCGGCACATCGACGGCGATCCGGACGCGTTCGGTGAGTTGTTCCAGCGGCACCGGGATCGCCTGTGGGCGGTCGCCATCCGCACGCTCGGCGATCCGGAGGAGGCCGCTGACGCGCTCCAGGACGCGATGATCGCGGCCTTCCGACGTGCCTCCAGCTTCCGCGGCGATTCCGCTGTCACGACCTGGCTGCACCGGATCGTCGTCAACGCCGCCCTGGATCGCATGCGCCGCCGGGCTTCCCGGCCGACGACGGGCGGTCAGGACGACGAGGCGCTCGACGCACTCGCGACCAGCGGGCGGCCTCTGTCCGATCCGTCTGGTACGTCGGATACCGCTATGGACGTGCGCGCGGCGCTGCGACGGCTTGTGCCCGATCAGCAGGCCGCGCTGGTGCTGGTGGACATGCTGGGGTATTCGATCTCCGACGCCGCTGAGGTACTCGGCGTCTCCGAGGGAACGGTCAAGAGCCGGGCAGCGCGGGGACGGGCGCGACTCCAGCCGAGGCTTGCGCACCTGAGGCCAGCGGGTCCGCCCCCCGAAGAACGGATGTCCGACGCGGAACGACGGAACCAATCGGGGAGCCCACGCGTCCTACCTGCGCAAGAGGGGGGTGACGAAGCGTCTTGAGCCGTCATGCAAGCGCCGAGGAACTGGCCATGCTGGATCTGGATGGCCTGAAGCCGCGCAAGGCCGCAAAGGTCAGAGCTCACATGGTCGGCTGTTCTCGCTGCACTCAGCTGAGCAGCGAGATGTCCGCGGTACCCGCCACGCTCGCCAGCGTCTCCTACCCGGCCATGCCCGAGCAACTGACCGCTCGAATCGACACGGCGCTAGCCACGGAGTCGGCCAACCGCCTGGCGAGCGCGCCAGCCAGCGAGGCGGGCCGCCGCGATCTCCCTGAGCGCTCCCGTCGTCGCGTGCCTAGGCGAGATGGTCGGCAGCTGCCGGGGCTGTCGGTGCTCGCAACCCGGCTTGTGGCCGCCGGCAGCGCCGTCATCATCGTCGGCATAGGCGGCTACGAGATTGCCTCACATGTCGGCGGGACCTCGACCGGGACAGCAGCCAGCAGCAGCGGCTCCGTGGCAGCGCCCAGCGCCGAGGCGCAGATGATGACCCCAGGTGCTGATATCCATTACGGTGAACCGGCGGCGACTAAATCCGTCCGGATGGTGAAATCGGACACTGACTTCACCACGGCCGATTTCGGTGCGGAGGTGGCCGCGGCCGTGCAGGGAGCGAAGCTACGCGGCACGCTCGGCGCCCAGGCCAATGCTGGATCGGCTCCGACAAGCCGGGCCAACTCACCGAGCAGCGCGAGCGGTGGCAATGCGCCAGGTGTGTCCCAGCCAGCGAGCTGCCTCGACGCCGTTGCGGGCAATCGGACCGTCCTGCTCATGGACCAGGCCAACTTCGAGGGCAAGCCGGCCACGATCATCGTCACGGCTCAGACCGCGACTCGTGCCTCCGAGGTGTGGGCAGTCGGCCCCGCCTGCTCAGCCTCGCATCCGGATGTGCTCGATCACCTGACGCTGGCCCGAACCTAGACCCGACGCTGGGAATCTCCGCGCTCGGCCGATGGTTGATGCCGGTGCATTCGAGAGGGGCAGGACACCTGTGACCGACGTTCGGGACGTAATCATCATCGGCTCCGGGCCGTCTGGTTATACGGCGGCGCTCTACGCGGCGAGGGCGCGGCTGAGCCCGCTCGTATTCGAAGGCTCGGTGACATCGGGCGGCGCGCTGATGAACACGACCGACGTGGAGAACTTTCCCGGTTTTCCTGACGGCGTTCTCGGGCCAGACCTGATGGACCAGCTGCGCAAGCAGGCCGAGCGGTTCGGCGCCGAGCTAGTCGCCGACGACATCACAGAAGTCGACCTGCTGGCAACGCCCAAGCAGGTCAAGGCTGGCGAGGACACGTACTACGCCAGGACCGTCATCATCGCGAGCGGGTCCAGTTACCGCGAGCTCGACGTGCCCGGTGAGAAGCGACTATCTGGTCATGGCGTGTCCTGGTGCGCCACCTGCGACGGGTTCTTCTTCCGCGAGCAGGACATCGCGGTAATTGGCGGCGGCGACTCGGCGATGGAGGAGGCCACGTTCCTCACCAGGTTCGCGCGTAGCGTCACGATCGTGCACCGGCGCGATACTTTGCGCGCTTCCAAGATCATGCAGGACCGGGCCATCAGCAATCCCAAGATCAAGTTCGCCTGGGACAGCGAGGTCGCGGAAGTGCTGGGCGAGGATCGGGTGACGGGCCTGCGGCTGCGGAGCCTCAAGACTGGTGTGGAGAGCACTCTCGAGGTGACCGGCATGTTCGTGGCTATCGGCCACGATCCGCGCAGCGAGCTCGTCGTCGGGCAGCTGGACACCGACGCCGACGGCTACATCCAGGTGGATCATCCATCGACGCGGACGGCCATCGACGGCGTGTTCGCAGCAGGGGATGTGGTGGACCGGATCTACCGGCAGGCCGTCACGGCCGCGGGGACCGGCTGCGCCGCCGCCCTGGATGCCGAGCGCTGGCTAGCCGACCACGAGGAATGACGCCACTGACCCGCCTGGCCCGCAACGGGCCTGGCTAAGACTGACTCGACCGCACGGCTAGACCGGCTGGGCGGCATCAAGGAGAGGGAAGGAAGTCCCGCAAGTGGGCGCAACCAAGGCAGTGACCGACGCTACGTTCGAGGCCGAGGTGCTGAACTCAGTCAAGCCAGTCATCGTTGACTACTGGGCCGAGTGGTGTGGTCCGTGCCGCCAGGTGGCCCCGGTCCTGGAGGAGATCGCCAGCGAGCACGGCGAAAAGATCGACGTCGTGAAGCTGAACGTCGACCAGAACCCGGTCATCACTCAGCGCTACGGAATCATGAACATTCCGACCATGAGCGTCTTCAAGGACGGTCAGGTCGTCAAGGAGATCGTCGGCGCGAAGCCGAAGTCGGCGCTGCTGCGTGACCTTGCTGAGTTCATCTGATTAATTCGATGGCGGTAACGCACGCCGGATCGCACCGTCCTGGCGCGATCCGACGTGTGCCCTAGGATGTGGCCCGCTGACGGTCCGGCGCAGTCGTCCTCGTCGCGCCAGCGCATGCAGCTCGATGAGGCCCGCGCGCCTGTGATCGCACCCACGGCGACATATCCGTACTCGGGGTGACGTGCCGATAAGGCATGCTGTCAGCGGATTAAGGTGGCGTCGGCTTGCGCTTCGCGATCTCGAAGAGTGACGCTGGCCCAGAGACCCGCGGCGCTCAAGCGAGGCGCAGGGCGCGCTCAGGCGACATCGAGCCGAGCAGCCGCTCGAGGGCGACTTCCACGTCCTCCCGCCAGGACAGCGCCGTCTTCAGCTCAAGCCGGAGGCGCGGATAGCGCGCGTGTGGCCGCACTGTCTTGAACCCGACGGACAGCAGGTAGTCGACGGGCACGACGCAGGACGGCTGCGACCACTTCATGTCCCCGAAAGCCTCGATGGCCTTGATGCCGCGCCGGGTCAGGTCCTTGGCGAGACCCTGGACCAGCATCCGGCCGAGGCCACCGCCAGCAAACTCCGACATCACGTGGGCGGTCATCAGCAGCACAGCATCTGCGCTCACCGGACTAGTGGGGAACGCCACCGACCGGGGCGCGTAGCTCGGGGGCGCGTAGGTCATGTAGCCGGCCGGGACGCCATCGACGTAGACGATCTTGCCGCAGCTGCCCCACTCCAGGAGGACGGAAGAAATCCAGGCTTCCTTCTCGAGCGCCGGGTCGCCCACTTCGATAGCGCGTGCCTGGCTCACGGGGTCTAGCTCCCAGAAGACGCAGCGCCGGCATCGGGGCGGCAAGTCATCAAGATTGTCCAGCGTGATGCTCGCAAGTCGCCGCGACACGTCCTACCCCTGCGATTCTTCGACCAAATTTGCGGTCAGCGCGGCTCACACAGTCGGCTGACTGGAACTTGCTGGCCCTGCCGCCTCATCGTACCCATCCGGCGGGCCGGCAGACCCCTGCTCGTCGCGCGTTCTGGCCATGGTCTCGGCAAGAGCGGGCGTCGGCACGCGCGTCTCGCAGTCGGCCCGTCACGTCAGACGGCCAGTTTCACGGCACGTCGCACAGCCACGAGCACGGTCCGCCAGCACGGTCCGCCAGCACGGTCCGCTCAGCCACGCGTACCGACTCGGTTTCACGGAAACGTCGCCGCCAGCAGTGGCCGCGATCGAAGCCGCGAGGGCGTGGACGTCCGCCTCAGAGGTGTCGAAGGCCGCCATCCAGCGCACTATGCAGCTGCCGTCGGCCGACCGCGACCAGACCTCGAAGCTCCAGTCTTGCTGCAGCCGGGCCGCGTGGTCCTGGGCAAGTTCAGTGAATACCCCGTTCGACTCCACCGGGTATGCGAGCCGCACTCCTGGCAGGCCGTCGAGCGACGCGGCGAGTCTGGCGGCCATGGCATTCGCGTGACGTGCCGCCGACAGCCATCGATCGCCGTCAAGGAGGGCATCAATCTGCGCGGCGAGGAACCGCATCTTGGACGCAAGCTGCGTGAGCTGCTTACGGTGATACTGCGCCCCATAAGCGAGCTCGTCGGACATGACGAGGACGGCCTCGACCCCCAGCGCACCGTTCTTCGTTCCGCCGAAGCTCAGCACATCTGCACATGCCGCGAGGTCGGCGAGTGAGCAGCCGAGGTAGGCCGCGGCGTTCCCGATCCGGGCCCCGTCCAGGTAGGTGAGCAGGCCGTGCTCGCGGCCGAAGGCGCGCAGGTCGCGCAGCTCAGCCAGTGAGTAACACGTGCCGAGCTCCGTCACCTGGGCGACCTGGATCACTCGCGGCTGTACGCGGTGTTCGTCGCCGATGCCAGTCAGCCTGCTCGCGACCAGGTCCGGCGTCAGCTTTCCGTCCGGGGTAGACACCGGAAGTAGCTTGCAGCCCAGCAGGCGCTCGGCAGCACCGCACTCATCGACGTTCACGTGCGAGGTGTCCGCGCATATGACGCCCTCAAACGGCCTCAGCATCAGGCTAAGGCCCAGGATGTTCGCCGCCGTACCGGTGAAGACGAGGTAGGCCTGCCGTGCCCCAGCAGATGCGCACAGCCTGGCGAGCGCTTCTTCTGTCAGGGGATCGCCGCCGTAGGCGACCGCATCGCCCGAGTTGGCTGCCGTGATCGCCGCCAGAACGGCCGGGTGAATACCAGCGTGGTTATCGCTACCGAAGCTCTTGCTGATCATCTCGGCCACGGGACCGAAGCTTAGCCGGGATGCGAGCAAGGCCGACAAGCGCCGCCACGGGTGCCCACCGGACGCCAGGCCGTGCCGCCGGGACCGCTCACGGCCACTTAGAGGCGACGCTGCCTCACCGCACCGGAATCTGGTGGCTAGTCGCGGCGGAACGGCTCGGACCGGCGCGACGGGCTCAGCGTCGGCGACATGCTGCGGACGATCCGCTCCAGATCCTCGAGCGATGCGAACTCGACCACGATCTTGCCCTTTCGCTGGCCGAGCTCGACTTTGACTCGCGTCTCAAAGACGTCCGACAGCCGGTCCGCCAGGTCCTTCAGACCAGGAGCGACTGGCGCCTTCGGCCCTGCGGAGCGCGGGCTTTTGGCTGGCTGCGCGCCAAGCGCCACGATCTCCTCGACCGCGCGCACCGAGAGGCCCTCAGCGACAATCCGATGGGCCAGCTGCTCCTGGGCCACCGGATCCTCGACGCCGAGCAGCGCCCGAGCATGACCAGCGCTCAGCACTCCGGCGGCGACCCGCTTCTGAACGGCGGGCGGCAGGTTAAGCAGCCTGATGGTGTTCGAGATGTGCGGCCTTGACCGGCCGACACGCCTGGCTAGCTCATCATGTGTTGCCCCGAAGTCGTCGAGTAGCTGCTGGTATGCAGCCGCCTCTTCAAGCGGGTTGAGCTGCTCTCGGTGCAAGTTCTCGATCAGCGCATCGCGAAGGAGGTCGTCGTCGGAAGTTTCCCTGACGATCGCCGGGATGATGTCGATTCCTGCGAGCTGGCAGGCACGCCACCGGCGCTCGCCCATGATGAGCTCGTACTGACCGCCAGCCGTCCGCCGCACCACGACTGGCTGGAGCAGGCCCACGGCCTCGATCGAGCCGGCTAGCTCGGACAGGGCGTCCTCGTCGAACACCTGCCGGGGCTGCCGCGGATTCGGAACGATGGAAGCGACGGGCAGCTCTTCCAGGTACGCGCCGGATATCCGCCCGGCGAGTTCCTCGTCGCCCATCGCCAGGCCCACGCCGGGTGCCTGTCCGCCCGGCAAGGACACCGGGGCTGGCGGACCGGTCGGTATCAGGGCACCCAGCCCCTTGCCGAGTCCGCGCCTGGGTTGCGGCATCCTCACGCTCCTCATCTCCTGCCGCTAAGTGAGCAGCGGCTCCATGCTCCGGCCCGGTCGCGCGCCCGGTGCCCATACTGCCAGCATCGCGGGCAGCTCCCGACACGAACCGAGCGCACACCTCACACCTGCAACCGCTGGCTGATGGTCTTGCATGCCGCCGACGATCTTGCACGCCGCACGCACAAGCTCGCGGCACTCTGTCGGGCCGCTAGCCCACCGGCTGCTGCTGAAGGTTTTGCTGGGCGAGCTCTCGTGCCGCCTCGAGATAAGCCACCGCGCCCGAGGAACCCGGGTCGTACGTCATGACCGACTGGCCATAACTCGGTGCCTCCGACACCCTGACGCTGCGCGGAATCACCGACCCCAGGACGATGCCGCCGAAGTGCTCACGGACCTCATCAGCCACCTGCGACGCTAGCCGTGTCCTCCCGTCATACATCGTCAGCAGGATCGCCGTCACTGCGAGCGTCGGATTCAGGTGGCTACGCACCAGCTCGACGGTGCGCAGCAGCTGCTCAAGGCCCTCGAGAGCGTAGTACTCGCACTGGATTGGTATCAGCACCTCAGGGGCTGCCACGAGCGCGTTCACGGTCAGCAAGCCGAGCGACGGCGGGCAGTCGATGAAGACATAGTCCAGGTTCGAAGTGTCGTAGCTGCCGACAGCTCTCGAGAGCCTCGCTTCTCGAGCCACCAGCGGCACCAGCTCGATCTCGGCGCCTGCTAGGTCGATCGCCGCCGGAGCGCAGTACAGGTGCGGGAAGCCGGCCACCGGCCGGACCACTGAGCTCAGCGGCTCACCTTCCACCAGCACGTTGTAGACGGACCTGATCCCCGAATGGTGATCGACGTCAAGCGCCGTAGATGCGTTACCCTGCGGATCGAGGTCGACGACAAGCACGCGAGCGCCGTGCATAGCCAGGCTGGCGGCCAGGTTCACGGCGGTAGTCGTCTTGCCGACACCGCCCTTCTGGTTGGCGATCGTGATGATCCGGCATGAGGATGGCCGCGGCCACATCTGGCCGCCCGACCGCGCCACGACCGCCGCCTGAGCCGCTCGGGCTATCGGCGTATCGGCCGAAGCGTCGGGAACAGCAGGAATGGCCACCGATTCCTCACTCTCACTCGCCTGCCAGCCGTCTGCTGGTTCGGGCACCGCTGAATCCGGCACTGATGTCTGCGGCATTGCTGTTTGCTGCACTGCCGGATCCGGCGCGAGGCGACCTGTTTCACGTGAAACCCCCGCCAGCGCCTGGCGCACGCGTGCCGGCGTCGGCTCGCTGCTCTGCGGCGCCGAACTGGAGCCTAGGCCACCCTGGACGTCCGCGCGGTCAGGATTGTCCTTGCTCGCGCCTGCGCCGACCGGCCGGCTCGCAGCCGGACGAGATCGCCCGGCTCCCTCAGGCCCCCGCGGGCCGCGCGCACTAGAGTGCTCTGGTTCGCCCGGGCCGCCGCCAGTCGGACCTGCATCCGCAGTCTCCCCGCTCGGCCAACCAAGTCCGATGCGGGCTGCCCGCCTCGCGTAGCGGTGCGGGAGGCTTCCCGTGACCACAGTCGGCGGCGCATGCTCACGTGGGCCAGTTCCGGGAACATCCGCTCCGCCCGCCAGGTGGCGCAGCCATGCGTCCGTTTCAGCGCCGGCGCTCACAAGATCATCAGCGGGCTCGCCCGGCTTCGTTACGTCCTCAGGCCAGCCGAGGCCCGGCACCGAGTACGTCATCACGCCGTTTCTCCTCGTCGTGCCAAGGCCAGGCCGACGGGCCGCCTCAGGCCGCTTTGATGGCGTAACCAGCCCATCACGCGGGGCCGGACTGGCCTAGCCGCCACTGCGGCGGCTGTTCGGTCGCGCCTGCCGCGGGCCCGCCGGGCCGCCGCCGCGACTGCCCGACCGGCCTGGGGGCCCACCGTCCGGCCGGCCACCTGATCGGCCGCCCGTCCGTGAGGTCCGGTGTTCAGGAGCGCTGAACGTCACCACTGTGGCAGTCGCACCGCCCCCAGCGCTAGCGACATGCACCACGCGCGCGTCCATGACGCCCAGCCGCGCGAGCACCGGCCGCGCCTTCATGAGCTCTGCTTCGGCCGACGATCCCTTCATCGCCAGTACCCGGCCGCCAGGCCGGGCCAGGCCCACGCTCAGGCCCACCAGCTTGTCCAGGGGCGCCACAGCCCGTGAAGCGACCACGTCCGCCAGCACTCGTCCGGCCATGTCCTCTGCTCTGCCCCGCACGACTTGCGCATTAGCAAGTCCGAGCGCCGTGACGCACTCGTTCAGGAAGTCCACCCGCCGTGCCAGCGGCTCGAGCAATGTAACTCTGACACCAGGGAGCAGGATCGCAATCACGATGCCCGGCAGGCCGGGACCGGAGCCAAGGTCCACGAGCGTGCACTTGGCCGGGATTAGCCGGGCCAATACCCCGCAATTGAGCAGATGCCGGTCCCAGATCCGGTCAGCTTCTGCTGGTCCCACGACACCGCGCTCAACGCCCGCACCTGTCAGCAGGGCTGCATACTTCTCCGCCTGCGGCAGCGCATCGCCGAACATATCCGCGGCCAGACTGGCATATGACGGTACCGCGGACGACGGCACTGTCAGATCATCTTCATCGGGCATATGAGCACGCCTCCGCTGCCGTGCCGGGCTTCGAGCGACTGTTAGCCGACCGGCAGTACCACCACGCGCCGCTCAGGCTCCTCGCCCTCGGACTCGCTCCGCAGGCCCGCGGCCGCGACTGCGTCGTGGACGACCTTTCGCTCGAACGGGTTCATCGGCCAGAGCCTCTTCGGCTGTCCAGTGCGCCGCACCTCGTCAGCGGCATCATTACCGGCTTCCGCTAGCTCCGTGCGGCGCCGTTGCCGGTAACCACCGACGTCGAGCATCATCCGGGTCCTGTTACCCGTCTGCTGATGAACCGCGAGCCTGGTTAGCTCCTGCAGGGCCTCGAGCACTTCGCCGCGCCGACCAACCAGCTCGTCCAGCGTCGCGCCGACCACCGAAACCACCGCGCGGTCCCCTTCGACATCCATATCGATGTCGCCATCGAGGTCTGCCACATCCAGCAGACCCTCGATATAGTCCGCCGCAACCTCGCCCTCAAGCTCCAGGTCAGCCACTGATGACCGTTGCGGCTGCTCGGCCCCTTCGTTGGCTGCGCCCGTGTCGTCGTCGGCTTCGGCCGTGTCGTCGTCGGCTTCGGCCGTGTCGTCGTCGGCTTCGAGATCTTCGACGGCCTCGTCTGCAGTGTCCCCGGCGCCGCCAGCTACCTCCGCGGCAGGGCTCACAGCCACGTACGAGCCGGTCTCATCCTCGTGACCAGCGTCCTGCGTCACTATGTCCTCCTGCTGGCTCATTGCCAGGCTCCTCCTCGATCCCGTCCATGATCGAACTGGGTGTCAGCAGGCGCCCCGACACTAGCGGCACCCGACTACCCGGTCCGAGCCCGGCAGCACGCCGCCCCGCCGTCTACCTGGCCGACGACGGCGCCTAGTGCTTGCCCGAGCGTTTGCTGCGGGACTGCCGCTGCGTCTGGTGCCTCACGAGCTTAACCTCGGGGAGCTCCGGCTGTGGCTCGGGCTCGGAGCGGGCCCTCCCGAGACGTTTGAGCACGCCGCCCCCACTTGCAGGGGCGCCGTTGGCGCTAGCCCCGTTCGCTGCTGGCTGGCTCACCTTGCCGCCTCCCGGCTGGGTGCGCCCCGGCTGGGAGCGGCTCTGCTGGGAGCGGCTTTGCTGGGCGCCATTGGCCTGGCTGCCCTGGGTCGCGGTGACGGACTTCGCCGTACCGCCCTTCACTGGCCGTGCCTTCGAGGCGCCACCGGTCAGCGACCTAGCCGCCGCGGGCGCGGGCGTCCCGGCGGCGTCTGCCGCCGCGGGCGGGGTGTAGGGGTATCGCAAGCCGAGGATCCACTGCTGCCCGAGCGTCCACAGGTTCGTCGTCACCCAGTACAGAACCAGCCCGAACGGCCAGTACAGACCCGTCAGGCGAAGAACGGCATGATGTAGGTCATGTACTTCTGGGACGACGCCATCGGGTTATCCGGCGTCGCGGCGGGCATCATGCCGCGCTTCTGGCTCTGCCGGATGGTCAGGAACGTCGTCACCATGCTCACGGCGACAGCGGCGATGATGACCAGCTTGGCGTGCAGCGGCACGTGAGCGGTGCCGGTGAACAGCACCTTGTCGGCGATCGAGGCGCCGAGGATCTTGGCGTGCTGTCCCGGCCACGACCATCGAGAGCGGGAGGTGGTACTTCGGCGTCGTGCCGGGAACCCACTCGGCGATCGCCCGCAGCACGCTGAAGAGGCCGAAGAACAACGGCAGCTGTAGGACGAACGGCAAGCAGCCCATTAGCGGGTTGACGCCCGCCTCCTGGTACAGCTTCATCGTCTCTTGATTGAGCGTTTGCTTGTCGTTCTTGTACTTCTTGCGCAGCGCGGCCATCTGCGGCTGGAGGGACGACATGGCTCTGGTGGTGTGCATCTGCTTGATGAACAGCGGCACCATGACCAGCCGCATCAGCACGACCAGGATGACGATGGAGAGAGCCCAGGTCCATCCGCTGGTGGGGCCGAAGACTGGCTTCAGCACGTCATAAATGTGCGTGAAGACCCAGCCGACTGCCTCATAGAGGAAATTCAGTGGATTCACCCTGCTAGCTCCCTTGTGCTCTGCTCATGACATCTGTGCTCATGACATCCGCGCTCACGACATCCGGCTCCACCACGGCGGCGGAACCCTGCTCCCGGTCTGTGCCGGGCACGGGGTCAATCCCCCCGGCATGAAACGGGTGACAGCGGCTCAGCCTTCGGACCGCTAGCCACGAGCCCCGCAGTGCGCCGTGCACCCGCACGGCTTCCAGCGCATACGCGCTGCACGACGGGTAGAACCTGCACCTCGGGCCCAGTAGTGGGCTGATAAACCGTTGATAGGCGGTCAGCAGCCCGACGAGCAGCCAGCCAGCAGGCGACAGCTTGCGGACAATATGTCCGGATCTGCTGCTCACTGGATCACCACCCCACCTTGCCGCCGAAGCAACGCTTCGAGTACCAGGTCGAGGTCGGCGGCAAGATCCGCCTGGCAGGCTGTAGCCGCGCGCGGCGCGGCGCGGACTACAAGCAGGCTACCTCCCGGCAGCAACCCCAGATACCCGCGGGCAAGGTGACGCAGCCGCCGTCGGACCGTATTCCTGACTACCGCCGAGCCCACCGCCTTGCTCACGACGAAACCCACTCGCGCAGGCTCCTCGCTGTCCTGCCGGATTAGCAGGCGGCCAGACACCAGCGGACGCCCGGCCCTGCTGCCGCCACGGGTCGCCAGCGCGAAGTCAGTGCTACGCCGCATCCTCGCGGCCGCCGGAAGCATGGTGACATCACGCCCGGCTACGTCAGACGCTGACGCGCGTGCGACCCTTCCGGCGCCTGGCCGAGAGGATCGCACGGCCGGCCCGGGTGCGCATGCGCAGCCGGAAACCATGGGTCTTAGCCCGGCGGCGGTTGTTCGGCTGAAAAGTACGCTTACTCACTTGGAGCTCCAGGTCTGCTGTTACTAAGGTCAGGCGTTCCGAGGTCACAAAGGATCTGTTGTTACCAAGGTCGGGCATCTCACAGGCGGCAGCTTTGAGCCCCACTGACTTCAACAACCGCCAGCTGAAAACTCATCCACGCGAGAGGCCCTACCTGTATCAGGCCATGACGTAGCTGGACCGGGGCAACCGGACGTCCCCAAGCTACGCGCAGCGCAGGTGGCGGGTCAAACTACGGCCCAATAACATGCTCGGCCCGGACTTCGGCGGTCAAACCAGGAAAGAACGTCAAACCAGGAAAGAAGGAGCAAATCAGGAAGGGCGTGGTGCCGACGACGAAAATCCGCAGGACGCTGACGAGGACTGATCGCCCGATCAGCCTTAACGATCGCAGTTTTCCGAACGGACAGTGAACTGCAGCCCTAGGCTGTGGATAGTGCAGTCTGAGCCACGTGGCGAGCCGCCACTAGCCCCCCGCGCCGGTTGAGCGGTCGGCAGCTGCCGGATGGAATAGCACAGATGGAATAGCGCAGACGCACTAGAACCGACTACTGGCACCGACGCACTTGAAGCTGCAACGTGCACATGCTGTGGACAAACCTGTTGATCACATGTGGGGGACTCGGGTGACCGGCCGATGAGCGACGACGACCTCGCGGACGTGTGGGCCCGGTCGCTAGCCGACCTTGCCGATATGCATATCGAGCCGCACCAGCGGGCGTGGCTCCAGCTCACCAGGCCACTAGGCCTAGTCGAGAACACCGCGCTGATCGCCGCGCCGAACGAGTTCGTCAAGGAGCAGCTCGAGACCAGGCTGCGAGCACTCATCACGAACGCACTCTCCAGGGAACTGGCCAGAGCCATCCAGCTAGCCGTGACCGTCGACCCGGCCGCCACTGCCGACCTCGCCACACCCGGCAGGCGGCCAGGCGAGAACGGCGGCCGGTCAGCGGATCACCTGGACGACGACATCACTGGGCCGCTGCCGATAACCCTGGCCGGCACCGATGACCTCGACTTCCGCAGCCCGCCGGGCGGCCAGTACAGCAATGGCACCGCTGGCAGGCCGCGGCTTGACCGCGCTGACTCAGGGCCTCGTCTGGGGTCGGCCCCGTTCCCGCCCCAGCTGGACCACGGTCTCGGCGCCGCCGGACCCGACGCAGCCGGCGATCCTGGTGCGGTAGCCCCGGGCATGACGTCGGCCAGACCCGGCAACGGCGCGGGACCGCCGACCGCCTCCGGGTTTCCGATGCAACGTCAGTCCGGACCGCACGTGCCAGCGGCGCAGCTGCCGAGGCCAGGCCAGGCCAGGCTTAACCCGAAGTACACGTTCGAGACTTTCGTCATCGGGTCCAGCAATCGCTTCGCGCACGCGGCGGCGGTGGCCGTCGCCGAAGCCCCGGCCAAGGCCTACAACCCGCTGTTCGTCTACGGCGACTCCGGCCTCGGCAAGACACATCTGCTGCACGCCATCGGTCACTACGCCCAGAGCCTCTACCAGGGCCTCAAGGTCAGGTACGTGAGCTCCGAGGAGTTCACCAACGACTTCATCAATATGATCCGCGACGGCAAGCAAGACGGATTCCGCCGTCGCTACCGCGACGTGGACGTCCTGCTGGTGGACGACATCCAGTTCCTGGAGAACAAGGAAGGCACCCAGGAGGAGTTCTTCCATACGTTCAACACGCTCCACAACGCCGAGAAGCAGATCGTGATCTCCTCCGACCGGGCGCCCAAGCGGCTGGTGACCCTCGAAGACAGGCTGCGTAGCCGATTCGAGTGGGGCCTGCAGACCGACGTACAGCCGCCCGAGCTCGAGACTCGGATCGCGATCCTGCGCAAGAAGGCGGTGCAGGACAGGCTCAACGCGCCGCCGGAGGCGCTGGAGTACATCGCGTCGCGGATCTCCACTAACATCCGCGAGTTGGAGGGCGCGCTGATCCGGGTGACCGCGTTTGCCAGCCTGAATCGCCAGTCGGTTGACCTCCAGCTCGCCGAGTTCGTGCTCAAGGACCTCATCGTCGAGACACACGGCCCGGACATCACCGCGGCTACCATCATGGGCCAGACCGCCTCGTATTTCGGGCTCTCCATCGACGATCTGTGCGGCACGTCACGGTCACGCGTCCTCGTCACCGCCCGGCAGATTGCGATGTACCTATGCCGCGAGCTCACCGACATGTCCCTGCCGAAGATCGGCCAGCAGTTCGGCGGCCGCGACCACACCACGGTCATGCATGCCGAGCGGAAGATCCGCTCGCTGATGGCCGAGCGCCGAGCGATCTACAACCAGGTGACTGAGCTCACCAACCGGATCAAGCAGCAGGCACTGTCGGGATGATCGCCGCAGCGACGCCAGTGCGGCGGGCCGGGCGGGGCGGGCCCCGGCACGCGGGACGCCGATACGTTGTGCGCACGGCTCACTACGCAAATTTCGCGCTGTCCGCAATGTACGCACACAGGCTGTGGATAAAGCTGTGGATCTCCTTGGGACATCCGGCGGAAAACTGCGGTCAACCGGGGGGTAAAGCGCCGGTGACGGAACAGCACCGCCTGGCTGCCCACAGCCGCACTGTGCCCCGGAGCCTCGTCAGTCACAGCCGTTGTGCACGGCCGCAGCGGCCGCGAGCAGCGCAAACGCGGGTTATCCCCGGGATCCACCGTCCCTATGACGACTACCAGTTTCGTTATGCCAGACAGATACACATGCAAGTAGCGCCGACCGAGCGGCGCCCCGATCCCCGTCCAGGCTTCGGCCTGGACCACAGAACTCCATCAGATAAGGAGGGCGACAGGTGAAGATCGTCCTTGAGCGCGACGTGCTGGCCGAGGCCGTGGCCTGGACAGCCCGTGCCCTGCCTGCCCGACCGACCATCCCGGTGCTCGCGGGCATCCGCCTGGCGGCCGCCGAGGAACTCGTCCTGTCGAGTTTCGACTATGACGTGTCGGCTCAGGCCACAGTGCCCGTCAGCACCGAGGAGGCGGGTAGCGCCCTGGTCTCTGGCCGGCTGCTGGCCGAGATCAGCAAGAGCCTGCCGGCCAAGCCTGTGCACATCACCGCCGAAGACGGCCGTGCCATCTTGACGTGCGGCAGTGCTACGTTCACCCTCCTGACGATGCCGGAAGATGAGTATCCGGCGCTGCCCGAGATGCCTCCGGCGGCCGGCACCATCGGCAGCGACGCCTTCGCGACCGCTGTCAGCCAGTCGGCAACGGCTGCTGGCCGCGACGACACCCTGCCCGCGCTGACCGGTGTCCGGATCGAGATCGAGGGCGAGACCCTGACGCTGGTATCGACGGACAGGTACCGGCTGGCCATCCGCGAGCTCCGCTGGCAGCCGGCGCACCCCGACCTGATCGCGGCCATGCTGGTTCCCGCCAAAGCGCTGGCCGACACCGCCAGATCGCTGACCAACGGCGCTCAGGTGTCGATCGCACTCGCGCTGCCGGGCACTGAGGACAGTGGCAGCGGCGGCAGTGGCGGCGACGGCATGATCGGGTTCGAGGGAGCCGGCCGGCGGACGACCACCCGGCTGCTGTCCGGCGAGTTCCCGCGGTACCAGTCCCTGTTGCCCAAGACCGTGAATGCGGCGGCCGAGCTGTCCGTCAGCGTGCTATCCGAATCGGTCAAACGTGTTGCCCTGGTGGCCGAGCGCAACACGCCGGTGCGGCTGACCTTCAGCGCTGGTCAGCTCATGCTGGAGGCTGGCACCGGAGATGAAGCACAGGCCGAGGAGACCATCGAGGCTGACTTCTCGGGTGACGACCTCTCGATCGCCTTCAACCCGCAGTACCTGCTGGACGGGCTGGCGGCGATCGACTCCGACACGGTGCGCATCGCGTTCACCGAGCCGGGCAAGCCGGCCCTGTTCACGGGCAAGCCCGGTCCGGACGGTAACCCGGAGTTCCGGTACCTGCTCATGCCGATCCGCCTCGGCGGCTAACCGGGCCGCTAATGTCGCTGACGTGCACCTGACCCGCCTCTCGCTGACTGACTTCCGAAGCTACCGGGAGGCGGATGTGACCCTCGGGCCGGGCGTGACGACCTTTCAGGGTGCCAACGGGCAGGGCAAGACCAACCTGGTGGAGGCGGCCGGTTACCTGGCCACGTTCGGCAGCCACCGGGTGGCCACCGATGCGCCGCTGATCCGGCAGGGCGCTGAGCGCGCCATCCTGCGCGGGCTGATCTCCGCGGCCGGCCGCGACACCCTGCTGGAGATCGAGATCAACGCTGGCCGGGCGAACCGGGTCCGGCTCAACCGGGCGCCAGCGCCGCGGCCGCGCGAGGTTCTGGGCGTGCTGCGGTGCGTGCTGTTCGCGCCAGAAGACATCGCTGTGGTGAAGGGTGACCCGGATCAGCGGCGGCGGTACCTCGATGACCTGCTTGTGGCGATGCGGCCGCGGTACGCGGGCGTCCGGGCCGATTACGAGCGGGTACTGCGCCAGCGCACGGCCCTGCTGAAGTCCGCCAGGGCCAGAGGCGCTGTCCCGGCGGGCACGCTCGAGGTATGGGACGACCACCTGGTGACAGCAGGGGTCCAGCTCACCGCCGGTCGGATCCGGCTGGTGGGCGAGCTCAGGCCGCTAGTCGCCGCCTGCTACAGCTCAGTCTCCGGCACCGAGCGAGACACCGGCCTGTGGTACCGGATGTCGGCCGCGGCAGACACGGGCGACACGGGCCACGGGGTATCGAGCACTGATTGGCCCCCGGACCCGGATCCCGACCCGGACAAGCTGGCTCTCACCCTGCGCGAGGCCCTCGCCGCGCGCCGCCGGGCCGAACTCGAGCGAGCCGTCTGCCTGGTAGGCCCGCACCGGGACGAGCTCGAGCTGAGGATCGGCGGGCTGCCCGCTCGCGGGTACGCCAGCCATGGCGAGTCGTGGTCGCTGGCCCTGGCGCTTCGGCTGGCCGCCTACCAGCTGCTGCGCGCGGGTGGTGAGGACCCGGTGCTCATGCTGGACGACGTGTTCGCCGAGCTGGACAGCGGCCGCCGCGACCGGCTCGCCGAGCTGGTGAGCGACGCCGAGCAGGTACTGGTCACCGCCGCCGTGCCCGACGATGTGCCGTCCGGCCTGGCCGGCGCCAGGTTCCGGGTTGCGGACGGCGTGATCAGCAATGCCTGACCACGGTGCGGACGACCAGGTCAGTGCTGGCGATCAGGTCGGTGCTGGCGATCAGGTCGGTGCTGGCGATCAGGTCAGCCTGGCCCGTGCGGCCCTCGCGGCGGCCAAGGCGGACGCGCGGGCCCGCGGCGTGCGGCCCGAGCGGACCAGCGAGGCGACCACTGGCGCGAGCAGGGATGCACGATCGGGCGAGGGAGCGGACGGCGGCCCCGTTCCCGGTATGAGCGCACCGGGGACCACGCGCGCTGCCGGGCGCCGCGGTGCCCGCTCGACGGCCCGGCCGGGGTTTGCCGCCCTGCCGCAGCGTGCCGACCCGCAGCAGCTCGGCGCGGCCATCGACGGTCTCCTGCACGCTGAGGGCTGGACGCTGGCGGCCGCGACCGGCTCGGTGTTCGGGCGGTGGGCGCAGATCGTCGGGGCGGACCTGGCAGCGCACACCACGCCGGACTCGCTCGCGGACGGCGAGCTGACGGTGTCGGCAGATTCGACGGCCTGGGCTACTCAGGTCCGTCTGCTCGCCGCGCAGCTCGTACGCAGGCTCAACAGCGAGCTCGGCGACGGCACCGTGCTGCGGGTCAAGGTACGCGGGCCGGTGACCACCACCAGGAAGCCAGGCGAATGGCGGGTTCGGGGTGGCCGGGGGCCGCGCGACACGTACGGCTGAGCGCGGCTGAGGCGGGGCTGAGCGTGGCGGGCCGCCGCTGAGGGCGGTCACGAGGGGCTGAAGGCGGCCGAGTGCGTGGCGCATGGCACGTACGGCTGAGGCTTGCGGCGTGTCCAGGTAAAATGAACAAGCGCACTAGGACGGACGCCAGGCGGGGGTTTGACGCGTCGGCCCTACGTGTTTGCCCTGTTCAAGAGGAGCTTCAGCTTTGTCCTACGACGCACGTTCGATCACGGTCTTGGAAGGCCTGGAGGCCGTCCGCAAACGTCCCGGAATGTATATCGGGTCGACCGGTGAGCGCGGATTGCACCATCTGGTGACCGAGGTCGTCGACAACGCCGTGGACGAGGCGCTGGCGGGCTACGCCGACACGATCGAGGTTACGCTGCTCGCTGACGGCGGCGTCCGCGTGCTCGACAACGGGCGCGGCATTCCCGTCGACGAGCACCCGATAGAGAAACGCCCGGCGGTCGAGGTCGTGCTGACGACCCTGCACTCGGGCGGCAAGTTCGACAGCCAGTCCTACGCGGTATCCGGCGGGCTGCACGGTGTCGGCGTCTCGGTCGTCAACGCGCTGTCGACCCGGCTGGATGTCGAGATCCGCAAGGACGGCTACGTCTGGCGCCAGTCCTACGAGATGAGCGAGCCGGTCACCCAGGTGACTCGCGGCGAGCCGACGGACGAGACTGGGACGATCATCACGTTCTGGCCCGACGGCAGCATTTTCGAAACCACCGAGTGGTCCTTCGAGACCCTGTCCCGGCGAATGCAGGACATGGCCTTCCTGAACCGCGGGCTGTCCATCACCCTGACCGAGGAGCGGCCCGAGCACATCACGCCCGACGCGCCCGCTACGGTCACCTTCCACTATGAGGGCGGCATCGCCGACTTCGTCACCTACCTGAACGCCACCAAGGAGCCCGTGCACGAGTCGGTGATCGACTTCGGCGAGGAAGGCGACGGCATCGCGGCCGAGATCGCCATGCAGTGGACGAGCTCCTACTCCGAGTCGGTCCACACCTACGCCAACACCATCAATACGGCGGAGGGCGGCACGCACGAGGAGGGCTTCCGGGCGGCGCTGACGACAATCGTCAACCGGTACGCCAGGGACCAGAAGTACCTGCGGGACAAGGACGACAACCTCCTCGGCGAGGACATCCGCGAGGGGCTCACGGCGATCGTCCACGTGAAGCTCTCCGAGCCGCAGTTCGAAGGTCAGACCAAGCAGAAGCTCGGCAACACTGAGGCCAAGTCCTTCGTTCAGAAGGTCACCAACGATCACCTCAAGGACTGGTTCGACCGCAACCCCGGCGAGGCCAAGGGCATCATCCTCAAGGCCACCCAGGCAGCCCGCGCGCGGATCGCTGCCCGGCAGGCCAGGGACCTGACCCGCAAGAGCGCCATGGGCGGATCCGGGCTGCCCGGAAAGCTTGCGGACTGCCAGTCCGGGGACCCGTCGATCTGCGAGATCTACGTCGTCGAAGGCGACTCGGCCGGCGGCTCGGCCAAGGGCGGCCGCGACTCGAAGTTCCAGGCCATCCTGCCCATTCGTGGCAAGATCCTGAACGTCGAGAAGGCCAGGATCGACCGGGTCCTGAAGAACAACGAGGTCCAGTCGATGATCACGGCGCTCGGCACCGGGATCCACGACGAGTTCGACATCGCCAGGCTTCGCTACCACCACATCATCTTGATGGCCGATGCCGATGTCGACGGTCAGCACATCACGACGCTGCTCCTGACGCTGCTGTTCCGGTTCATGAAGCCGCTGATTGAGGCCGGCCACGTCTACCTGGCGCAGCCGCCGCTGTACAAGATCAAGTGGGACGGCCGGAGCGTCCCGCCGAGCTACGCCTACTCCGACAAGGAGCGGGACGCCGTGATCGAGGCGGGCATCGGCGAAGGTCGCCGGGACCCGCGGACTCGCGATGGCGTCCAGCGGTACAAGGGCCTCGGCGAGATGAACGCCACCGAGCTGTGGGACACCACGATGGACCCGGCCAGGCGGCTGCTGAAGCAGGTCACCGTGGACGACGCTGCGCAGGCCGACGAGATGTTCAGTGTGCTGATGGGTGAGGACGTCGAGGCACGGCGGTCGTTCATCCAGCGCAACGCCAAGGACGTCAAGTTCCTCGACATCTAATTTCGGGAACGGGGCCGCAGCCGCCGGCGTCAGCCTGCCGGGACGCGGCCGAAGGAAGGACTGGTAAGTGCCAGACGTGACTACACCCGAGGCTCCGTCGGCGGGTCGGGGCCGCATCGAGCCCGTCGACATCCAGGTCGAGATGCAGCGCAGTTTCCTCGACTATGCGATGTCGGTGATCGTCGGCCGGGCGCTGCCGGATGTCCGCGACGGCCTCAAGCCGGTCCACATCCGGATCCTGTACGCGATGTACGACGGCCTGTACCGGCCGGACCGCGGCTATAACAAGTGCGCCAGGGTCGTCGGCGACGTGATGGGCAATTACCACCCGCACGGCGACTCGGCCATCTACGACACCCTGGTCCGGCTGGCGCAGGACTGGGCCATGCGGATGCCGCTGATCGACGGGCAGGGCAACTTCGGCTCACCGGGCAACGATCCCGCTGCGGCGATGCGCTACACCGAGTGCCGCCTCAGCCCGCTCGCCATGGAGATGCTGCGGGACATCGACAAGGAGACAGTCGATTTCCGCCCCAACTACGACGGCCGGTCCGCCGAGCCTGTCGTCCTCCCGGCGCGCTTCCCGAACCTGCTGGTTAACGGATCCGAGGGCATCGCGGTGGCGATGGCCACCAAGATCCCGCCGCACAACCTGCGCGAAGTCGCGGCTGGTGCGCAGTGGTGCCTGCAGAACTTCGATGCCAGCGACGAGGAGCTGCTAGAGGCGCTGCTGGAGCGGATCAAGGGCCCGGACTTCCCGACGGCGGGCCAGATCGTGGGGCGCCGCGGCATCCAGGACGCCTACCGGACTGGCCGCGGCTCGATCACCATGCGTGCCGTGGTCGAGGCAGAAGAGGACAGCAGGGGTCGTACCGCCCTGGTCGTGACCGAGCTGCCCTTCCAGGTGAACCCGGACAGCCTGATCGAGAAGATCGCCGAGCTGGCCACCGACGGGCGAATTCCCGGCATCGCTAACGTCCAGGACGAAAGCAGCGCCCGGGTGGGCCGCCGGATCGTCATCGCGCTGAAGCGCGACGCCGTGGCGAAGGTCGTCCTGAACAACCTGTACAAGCACACGCAACTGCAGGACACTTTCGGGGCCAACATGGTCGCCCTGGTCGACGGAGTGCCGCGCACGCTGCGGCTGGACCAGATGATCCGGTACTGGGTCGCGCACCAGATCGAGGTCATCGTCCGGCGCACCCAGTACCTGCTGCGTAAGGCGCGCGAGCGCGCGCACATCCTGAGCGCGCTGCTCGCGGCCATCGACCAGATCGATGCCGTGATCGCCCTGATCCGGGCGAGCGAGTCGGCGAACGCCGCGCAGCAGGGCCTAATGGGCCTGCTGGACATCGACGAGATCCAGGCTCGCGCCATCCTCGACATGCAGCTGCGGCGGCTGGCGGCACTGGAGCGCCAGGCGCTGACCGATGAGTACGAGCAGCTGATGGCCGAGATCGCTGGGTACGAGGCGATCCTGGCCTCGCCGGAAGAGCAGCGGCACGTAGTGAGCACCGAGCTGGCCGAGATCACCGAGCGGTTCGGCGACGACCGGCGGACCGAGATCATCGCTTACGACGGCGACATGTCCATGGAGGACCTGATCGCCGAAGAGGACGTCGTCGTCACGATCACCCGCGGCGGTTACGCCAAGCGCACGAAGGCGGACCTGTACCGGGCGCAGCGGCGGGGTGGCAAGGGCGTGCGGGGTGCGCAGCTGCGGACCGACGACATCGTCGATCACTTCTTCGTGACGACTACGCATCACTGGATCCTGTTCTTCACGAACAAGGGCCGGGTGTACCGGGCGAAGGCCTACGAGCTGCCGGATGCCCAGCGCGATGCCCGTGGCCAGCACGTCGCGAACCTGCTGGCGTTCCAGCCGGATGAGCGCATCGCCGAGGTGCTCGCGCTGCGCGACTACAACGTGGCGCCGTACCTGGTGCTGGCCACGTCCTCGGGCCTGGTGAAGAAGTCGCGCCTCACGGACTTCGACTCTCCCCGCTCGGGTGGCATCATCGCGATCAACCTGCGCGAGGACGACGAGGTCATCGCGGCCCGGCTGGTCTCGGCGGATCAGGATCTGCTGCTGGTGAGCAAGCACGCCCAGTCGATCAGGTTCCGTGCCAGCGACGAGACGCTGCGGCCGATGGGACGAGCGACGTCCGGGGTCATCGGGATGCGCTTCACCGACGGCGACCAGCTGCTCGGCATGCACGTGGTAGACGAGGGCGCCGACGTCCTGGTCGCGACGGGCGGCGGCTATGCAAAGCGCACTCCGGCCGACCAGTACCCGGTGCAGGGGCGCGGCGGCCTCGGGGTCGTCACCGCTCGGATCGTCGAGGCGCGCGGCGAGCTGATCGGCGCGCTGATGGTGCATCCGGACGACGAGGTGTTCGCGATCACCTCAGCAGGCGGCGTGATCAGGACCGCGGCAGCGCAGATCAAACTGTCCGGCCGTCAGACCATGGGCGTCCGGCTGGTCAATCTCGGTGAGGGCCAGAGCCTGGTCGCGATCGCCAGGAACGCTGAGGCCATCGACAACACTCTCGTTGCGGACGTGGACACCGACGACGACACCGACGGTGACGGCGAGGCGACGGTCGCGATCGCGGATGCGACCGGTGGCGCGGACTTTACCGGGGCTGACGATTTGGTCGATGTTGGCGAGACCGAGACCGAGGCCGGCGATTCGGAAGATGATGGAGACGCTGAGTAGCCGTTTGCCGATTCACCTGGCAGTTGATCGCGGGAAAGCATCATGCCTGGTAGGCGTATTGACGTACCGTGTATCGTGCCGAAAGTAACTCAAATTGCTAAGCGGTGCCGGGGGATGCCGGTCCGCCGTATAGCTTTGGGGAACGCCGCCTGGATGGCGGATGTGCTAGGCGCAACGATCGGGTCCGCTCGGGCGTCATAACAGAAGCCGTAGAAGACAGTCTGATTTACGCGAATCAGGCTCAGCTGGCCGGGGATAACCCCGTATCAGTGAACGGTGCGGAGGAGGACGGGGTGGACAACCGCGTGGAAGCGCCATCGCGGACGCCAGGGGAAGGCTCTGGAAGCGCGAGCTCGAGCGAAGGCTCGGAGGCGGCTGCCGGAGACAACAGCGCCGGAGACAACAGCGCCGGAGACAACAGCGAGGCGGCCGGTTCGCCGTCGGCTCGCTCCTCGGCCGACCCGCCAGCGCCCGGGCAGAGCCCTTCTCAGACGGTGTCGTCTCAGACACTGCCGTCTCAGCCTGTGCCGTCGCTAATGTCCGCCCAGCCGCCGCCCGCCAACGGTAGCGGCAGCCAGGGGTCGAGCTGGGGCGGCACGTCGCCGATGGCGGCTGTCTCTGGAGTAGCGAGCGGTGCTCGCGGCCTGGCGGCGAAGGTCGGGGCGTCGTTGTCGGGTATCACCACCTCGAAGTCCAAGGGCCAGCAGCGGCCCAAGGGCCAGCAGCAGCTTCGGCGGCCCTCGCAGGGTGTTGCCCAGTCAGCCCGGCCACAGCAGTCGGGCCGCCCGCAGGTCGGCAGCGCATCGCTGCCCGCCAGTGGACAGCCGACCAGGAGCGCGCTGCTCAGCCTTCAGCGGATCGAGCCGATGTCGGTCATGAAGTTCAGCTTCCTGATCTCACTGGTCGGCTGGGTTGTCGTGTTCGTCGCGGTCGCGATCCTTTACTTCACGCTGTCCAAGCTCGGCGTGTTCACCAAGATCGAGCACACGGTGGGTCTAGTGACCTACAACAAGGATCACCCGGGCTCCAACGCCTCGAGCTGGTTCAGCGCTTCGCGCGTCCTTGAGTACACGGCGCTGGTGTGCACCATCAACGCGATCTTGTTCACCGCGCTCGCGACCGTCGGCGCAGCCCTGTACAACCTGGTGACGAGCCTCACCGGTGGCATTGAGGTAACCCTACGGGAATCCGACTGAGCAGCTCGTCCCAGCTTGCGGTAACCTAAGCCGGCGTGCCAGATGCAGGCAAGGCTGGCACGGCTTCGGGCCTGTAGCTCAGACGGTTAGAGCGCTTCCCTGATAAGGAAGAGGCCGGAGGTTCAAGTCCTCCCAGGCCCACTGAGATCGACCGCAGGCAACGGCCTGTTTCTCCTGATCTTCGCGATCATGAGGGACGGGCCTTCTTTTCTTCCAAGCCTGACCGGTGCGTCTTACCGCCGAGCCCACGACCTAGGGCTGGCGGCGTTCACCGCGAGGAGCGACAGAGTCAGCGGTCGATAGCCAATGCCGGGGGAGGGTAGGTCCTACAGCATGTTAGTAGGGCCCGAGTTTGGGGGCATCGATGCCGAAATACATGATCTCTATGAAATACTCACCCGGCTCCTGGGCACGCATGATCAGCACCCATGGCGATCGGACCAAGGCGCTGCGACGCACTATGGAAGCCCTGGGTGGCAGCCTTGATTGTGTCTACTGGGAGTTCGGGACTGAGGACGCGCTGGCCATGGTGGAGCTTCCCGACTCGGTCTGCGCTAGCGCACTGCATGCAGCTGTGATCAAGACCGGCGCCTTCAAGAAAGTCGAAACGCATGAGTTGCTTACCCAAAAGCAACTGCTGGAAAGCCTGGACCTCGCCAGAGACGCCGCGGAGGTTTTCGAGGTACCCGGCCAGCAGGGCTGAAGATTGTCTCGACCGGCTACGGGCACACGCGGCCGTTCCGCTCGAATGCTGCGTGCGTCAGCGGCATCAGGCCGGCCCAGATCCGCTCCATCTGCTCGGCCACCATCTCGATCTCTCGCTGCGGGAAAGACGGGAATGTAGCGTCAGCGTTCTGCACCCGCAGCGATAGGAAGTTCATCAGCGCGCGTGCATTGCACGTGGCGTACATCGAGGAGTACAGGCCGACCGGCAGCACCGTGCGGGCCACCTCGCGGGCCACGCCGGCGTCGAGCATCTCCAGGTACGCCGCGTAAGACTGCCGGCAGGACGTCTGAACCGCGTCCGTCACCAGCTCGTGCTGCTCCGGCGTGCCCTCGGTGAACACGTAGGCGCCCGGCTTGCCGCTCTGGACGAGCTTTCGATCAGGGCCTGGCACGTAGAAGACCGGCTCGAGCTTGCGGTACCTGCCACTCTCCTCGTTGTAGCTGAAGGTACGGTGCCGCATGAACTCGCGGAACACGAAGATCGGCGCGCTCACATAGAAGGTCATAGACGAGTGCTCGAAGGGTGTGCCATGCCGGTCGCGCATCAGGAAGTTGATCAGCCCGGCCGATCGTTCGGTGTCGCCGTTGACGTCGGCTAGCGACTGCTCGCCCTTGGTAGAGACCCGGGCGGCCCAGATCACGTCCGCATCTGACGCCGCGTGCTTGACCAGCTCGACAGTCATGTCGCTGCGGAAGGTGATGTCCGGCACGCTCGTCATTCTGCCCGTCGGCGCGGTCACGTCCATCGTTGCGGTCATCTCCATTGGTGCGCCCTCCTGGCAAGTCGGCTCGACACCATCATGCCGGCCCCTGCCGACAATCTCGCCCAGGACACGTCCGCGGCGCGCCGGGCTGGCCGGCTGCCTCACCAGGGCGGATTAAGAGATCACTTAATCGCGCGTCGCAGGCTCGACCTCGGCGGGGTTACAGTCGATTATCGACACGTGGTCCGAAAGGATTGTCCGATATGAGTGCAGACCCTGCTGACGCGCTTGATGTGCTGCGCAATGTCTGGAGCAGCGATGGCCAGACCTCCGCGGACTTGGTCGACCCGAGCGGCGAGCAGAAGTCCTGCAAGCGGATGGACGAGGCCGGCGTCGGATACGAGGACTTCGCCGCCGGCGAGGAGGACCTCAACTCCGCCTGGCGGGCCAGGCTAGAGCGCGAGGGCAAGCTCGACCGGTCTGGTAGCACAATTCGTGATCTTGTCATGGGGTCGGCGGACGCAAGCTGACCCGAGCACCTGACGGCGAGGAGATTCGCTCGGTGGAGTATCCGGCAACCGTCGGCGAGCTGGCCGAGAGCCTGCGCCACGGCGGGTATCTTGCCGACCGCGGGCTCTCCACTTCCCTGCTGGTATCGCTCTCACTGCACCGGCCGGTGCTGCTCGAGGGCGAGGTTGGGGTTGGCAAGACAGAGGTGGCTAAGGTACTGGCCGACGTCTATGGCCGGTCGCTGATCCGCCTCCAGTGCTACGAGGGCATCGACACGAATCAGGCGCTGTACGAGTGGGACTACGCACGTCAGATGCTGCAGATCCGAGCGCTATCGGAGCGCCAGGCGGCCGACGACCAGGCCGTGGACAAGCTCTTTGGGCCCAAGTTCCTGCTAGAGCGTCCGCTGCTCGCGGCCGTGCGAGCCGGTGACCAGGCCGTGCTGCTGATCGACGAGATCGACCGGGCCGACGACGAGTTCGAGGCCTTCCTGCTCGAGGTGCTGTCTGACTTCCAGATCACCATCCCGGAGATCGGCACCATCAAGGCGCCGTCGGCACCGGCCGTGATCCTCACCTCCAACCGGACCCGGGAACTCCACGATGCGCTGCGCCGCCGCTGTCTCTACCACTGGATTGGCTACCCCGCCGCCGAGCGTGAGGTGGAGATCGTCCTGATCCGCGAGCCAGCCGCCGCCGAGCAGCTCACCCGTAAGGTCGTCGCTGCCGTGCACCGGCTGCGGGAGCTCGAGCTAGCCAAGCCGCCGGGCGTCGCGGAGACCATCGACTGGGTGCGCACGCTGACCTTCCTTGGGGAGACAGACCTGACCCAGCAGGCGGCTGACGACACTCTCGGCGCCGTCGTCAAGGACCGTGACGATCTGGACCTCGTCCGCGAGAACCTGGCGGAGATCACTTCCGGTGCCTGAGCAGGTCGCCGCCCAGGCGCCGTTCGCCGCGCTCCTCGTTGACTTCTCCCGCGAGCTGCGTGCGGCGGGATTGACCGTCGGCACCGGCGATGTGCTGACCTATTGCTCGGCGATGATGCCTCTCGACCCGTCCGATCTGCTGGACCTGTACTGGGCAGGCCGTACGACTCTGGTCAGCCGGCGCGAGGACATCAGTACCTATGACCGGGTGTTCCGCCAGTTCTTCCTCGCCGAGGGGGCGCCCGCGGCGGCCATACTGGCGCTGACGGCAACCGACGCCGCGGAAGCGCAGGCGGCCCTGGTCATGCCGGGTACCGAACCAGGACCGGAACAAGACGAGGAGAAGCCCGTCCTCGGCTGGATGGCCTCCGACGTCGATGCGCTCAAGCACAGGTCGTTCGCTGCGTGCACGCCGGCCGAGCTGGCGGCCTTGCGCCGGATCATGTCCAGGATCCGGCTGACCCCGCCGCGGCGGCGCACCCGCAGGACGAGGCCTGCTGCTGCCGCTGGTCGGGCGCCAGATATGCGCAAGACCATCAGGGAATCGATGCGGATGCATGGCGAGCCAGCCAAGCTGTTCTTCCGCCAGCGCAAGACGCGGCTGCGCCCGCTCATCCTCATCCTCGACGTGTCCGGCTCGATGGCCGATTACTCCCGGCACCTGCTCCAGTTCGCGCACACGGCGCGGCACGCGGCCGCCAAGGTCGAGGTGTTCTGTTTCGGCACCAGGCTGACCCGCATCACCAAGGCACTTGAGCACCGGCGCCCCGACAGTGCGCTTGAGCAGGCAGCGAGGACTGTAGTCGACTGGGATGGCGGCACCCGGATAGGACAGTCACTGGATACCTTTGTCCGGCGGTTCGGGCGAGGCGGACTATGCCGAGGCGGAGTCGTGGTGATCTGCTCGGACGGGCTGGATCGCGGGGATCCCCAGCAGCTGGCCGATGCCATGGCCCGGCTGTCCCGATTGTGCTACCGGATCGTCTGGCTGAATCCGCATAAGGGTGACGACCAGAATTTCCGCCCGAGCACACTGGGCATGATGGTGGCGGCGCCGCACATCGACCTGCTGCTCTCCGGCCACGACCTGGCTAGCCTGGAGGAGCTAGCGGCGATGCTCCCGGAGCTGAACTGACTGGACTGGCTGCTGATTCGGGCTGGGCTGACGAGGGTGTGAGGAGCGACCCGTGAGGTGGAGTGTCGGCATCGAAGCCGAGGGTGACCGAATCCTGACGCGCGAGGACGTTGTGGAGCTTGCTGACGCCGTCGCTGTCAGCCACGGCATCGCCACCGGGATCGGGACCAGCCGGTACGGCGCGCAGCTCGTCGTCGAGGCCGACAGCCGCGATGACGCGATTGGCCTGGCCACCGAGCGCTTCCTGGCCGCGGTCGCCACCGCCGGACTACCGCCCGCGCCGGTCGTGCGCACCGAGGCCGTCAGCGAGGCCGAGGAAGAGGACGAGTTCCAGTGATCAGGCTCGGCTCGCTGGCTGGCTATCCGTTCGAGGGCCCGCGGCTGCTGGGCGGCTGGACGCCGCCGGCGGAGGCGGCGGTCTACGCGATCGTCTACAAGCCCGATCCCGACACCAAGCCGGAGCGCTACGCAGTCATCTATGCGGGCCATTCCGACGACCTCAGCACTGAGCGCTTCCCGTTCCAGCACCCTCGAGCCAGCTGCTGGATCAGCCGGGCCGGCTCGAAGTGGAAGGTCTACATCTGCACGTACGTGGTGCCCGGCGGGACCAGGCCGCATCGTGAGCAGATCGCACGCGAACTCCTCGCCACCTACCACCCCAGCTGCAATGCGGAGCAGTACGACAACGCCTGGGAAGACCACTGGATCGGCGAGTACTCGGCACCGACCACTGGCCCGGTAGCCCGCCGGGGCCCCGATCAGTCGGGCCACTCCTGACCGCACCGCACCGCGTATGCGCGCCCAATAAGACATAAGACATATGGAACGGGGCCGCCTCCGCCTGTGTCGTTAGCACGACCGCAGGGCCCAGCCTGGAACGATGCGGCATCCGGCCACCAGCCTGCTTAGTCCGGGTTTGCCGCGTCAGGCAGCGGCGCGGCGGGCGGCTGCTGAGAAGAGGCCACGTGCCGCTGGCTGACCTCTACGATGTGGCGTGCTAGTCGGAGGTTGAAGACTGCCCGCGAGAGCCCTGGAAGCCAGCAAGTTGCGAGAACCGTCCGCAGGCCAGCGCCAGCGTTACGGAATATGTTGAACTCGGTTTCTCCCTTCGCCCACCGATATGCGCGAGCTGCCAGGTCAGGATCAGGGTGCACGTGGCCGCTCTTGAGGTACTTGATCACCTCTCTGCGCTGCCGGAGGGTTGTCTGCCTGAGCCAAACCTGCTCAGCAGATCGCCTCTCGGCATACGTCGTCGTTCTTGGCGCCGAGAACTGCGGCTTGTTTCTCACATCGACCGTTCCTGGTTCCACACAGGGTGATTCCACTTGTGCACCGTCTTGGCCCACTCCGGGCTCGAAGTGCCGAGGGAGGGGCTCGTTGTTCACCGCTAGACCCTGCTGGGCGCCGAACATACAACAGGGAAGGAGCAAGGGGGCGGCATTTAGGCGGCGTGAACCAGTCAGTCCACGTGCGGCGGCCACCAGCGACGCAATTGTCGGCCCCTACGCCGCTGAGCTACTCCCCGGTGCTGCCGTCGATAGTCTCGCGGATGATGTCCGCGTGCCCCGCATGCCTGGCTCCCCCCTCGATGTGGCGGATGGGAGTGCAGGGTCATGGCGCCGTCGGGGCTAATGGCGGTTGTTGTGTCATCTGTCGGTGATTTAGTCCAACACACGAGGCGCGGCTCAGTCGAGCGCATTAGCAGAACCCGTGCCTGATGCGTTCCCGCCGTGGTGAAGAACGGTTCTATCACCCGTGGCTGTTTTAGCTGGGCTGGCTGCCGGGGTGCTGAACCGATGAACTGAATCTCCGGGCTGATTGTTGGAGCAGGCCGATGAACGCTGCCAGCGATGCGACTCCGAGGAGGAGGTCTGGTGGTCCGTAGGCACCTTGGGCGCCCGAGGGCCAGATGCCGAAGACCCCAGTGAAAATGGTCCACAGAGCCTCCAGCACGATAGCGGCACCGGCGATGACGGATCGACCGCGGCGCAAGTAGAAAGCCACGAGGAAGCACGCGCAAGCGGGCACCATCGCGACAATCGCGCCGACGATGGCAGCTTCGTTGATTCTGCTAGGGCCTAATCCAGCTAGAGCTATTGCCGTTCCGATTGCAAGGATTCCACCCTGGATGAGGAGTAGCAGCCGCGTAAACCAGATCGTTCGCGGCGTGCCAGCCGGCCCTTTGCCAGCCGTGATGTCGGGCGACCTGCCTTCGGGGGCGATGCCTGCCACGATGTCAATGTAGCTCTGCACGACAATAGCTTCCTCGTGGCTCAGCTGACGCAGCTGCGATTGGTCACGCGGCTTGGCCGGGTGGCGGGTGGCTGTGGAGGGTTTTGCTGCCGTCGGGGCTGGTGGCGGTGGTTGTGCCGTCGGGGTGCAGGGTGATGTGCCAGCCCCAGCGGTGGATCGCGACAAGGTGGTGGAACCGGCAGAGCAGGGCGAGATTGGTCAGGGCGTGCCGGCCGCCGTCTTTCCTATGCACGAGGTGGTGGACGTCGCAGCCGGCGGCGGGCGGTCGCAGCCGGGGAACCGGCAGTGCTGGTCCCGCAGGCGGACTGCGCGGCGCAGGTGGACGGGGATGGTGTCGAGGGTGCCGGCGATGTCGAGCGGGAGGCTGATCGCGGCGCCGGCGGGGCCGGAGAGGCGGGAGCGGAGCAGGGCGGCGTGCCCGGCGGGGCCGGACAGCAGCGCGATGGCCTGGCTGAGGATGACGTCCCGGTCACCGGCGGCCGTCAGGTCGGGCTGGTCGCCGGCCGGCGGGCGGGTGAGGCGGTGCAGGAGGTCGTGGTCGGGGTGGCCGGTGATGACGGGCTGGATCACCGCGTCGCAGCCGGCGCCGGGACCGGCGGGGCTGCCGGCGCCGCCGCGGGTGAGCTGGTCGAGGGTGATGGTCAGCTCGAGGCGGACGGGCTGCCCGGCCCGCTGCGGCAGGCAGTCGGCGGCGATCAGCCGGGTGCACGCTTCCTCGAGGGCGTCGTGGCGGCGCTGCGCCAGGGTGCGGGTGTCTTCGGGGCCGCGGACCGCGGCGAGGGAGTCCAGGACGGCCTGGACGGCGGCGGCGCAGCGGCCGGTCAGGTCGCCGTCGAGCCGGGCGGCGCCGCCGAGGGTGGCGGCGAGCCGGACCGCCCGGTCGTCGAACCCGTCATCGCCGGTGTCGGGGGCGGCGTGGCGGCGGTGCTGCTCCTCCGCGATCCCCGCCAGGCCGGGCAGGTCCGTCCCGGCCGCGGCGGCGGCCAGCAGCTCGGCGTCGGCGCCGGCCTGGTGGTCGTCGGGCAGGACGCTGGTCCAGTCGGTGATCTGCCGGGCCCACGACAGCGACAGCTGCCCGGCGGCCAGCGCCGCGGCGACTAGGGGGTGGGCCTGCAGGGTCCGCATCCGGGCGGCGTGGACGGCGGCGGCGCGGCGGGTGGCCCGGGTCTGCCAGGTCAGCCACACCCGCGGGGACCGGTGCCCGTCACCGGCCAGCCCGCCGCCCGGCACGGCGAACGCGGCCAGCACGCGGGCGTGCGCCGCGGCGTGCTGCGACTCGGCGACAGCCAGCGCCCGCAGGCAGTCCGCCTGCATCCCCGCGGTCCACTCCGCGGCGTCGGCGCGGGCCAGGTACTCCAGCCCCGCCCGCAGCATCGCCAGCGCCTGCACCGGATCAGCCGCCTGCACGCCGCCCGGCGCCGGCGAGGAGCGGCCTAAACCCGCGTCACCAGGCGCGCCGCCGCCGGGACCGGCAGGCGGCGGGGTGCTGGCCGGACCCGCGAACGCGCCGGCTGAGGAGCCCGCTGCCGCTGAGGCGCTGGCGGCCGGGCGGCGCCGGGGCGCGGACGTCGCCGTCCGGCCGGGCCGAGCCCGGGCCAGCGGGCCGGCTGGCGCGCGCAGCCTGGTGAGAATCGCCGCCGGGCGCCTCGCCGGCAGAGGCGGGGACGTCACGCGGAACGCCGGGGATGGCCCAGCCGGGATCGGTCACGACTGGCCTCCCTCCGCCTGGCCGACAGGACTCTAACTCACTCGCTCACATGTTCGATAATATCAAGCACCACTGACACTTTGCCGACAACTTGGTGCGGGTCGAGGGGCTTGACCGGCGTGCCCGACCATGCGGGCCGGGACATGTCTCGATGCAAAGGCAACGTCCGCGCATGCGTGACCGCGGCTATGAACTCCGTCGAGCTCGCCCGCGTGGCATCGGACGCGGCGTGGCGACGAAGGCGGCGTGGCGACGAACGTGCGCCGAGCCGGCCACAAGGGCCGGCTCGGCGCTAGATAGAGCGAGTAAGCGACTTGCCTACCGAGGGGCGTACCCCACCGCGTCGTGCAGCCGCGACCGGCGAGTGCCTGAGGCGGGCCGGGCGGGTTCGGGCACGGCAGGCTCCTCGGCGCGTGGCGTGACGTCAGTGACGATCTCCTCGGCCATCCCGTACAGCAGCGGCAGCGCGCCGGCGACCACTCCGCCGGTCTGGTTGATGTGCCCGACGCCGGGTCCGATCAGCTTGGCGTGGCCGACGATCGTGCGCACGATCTCGGCGGACTCTTCCAGGTTCGCGGCGATCCTGGTGAGCAGCGTGCCCACCCAGAACAGGTAGAACGCCAGCCCGGCAATGAGCACGACAATCTCGAGAACTGTCAGGACCACTAGCGTCGTCATGACTTGACCTTTCCGAGTACCCGGCCGAGGAACAGATGATGCTGAAGGCCCTCGGCGAGCACGGCCTCGACCCCGTCGGCAACTTGCGGGATGAGCACGGTGTCGGCCGTGTTGGCGGCTGCGGCCTTGAGCGTGTCCCGGACCTGCACGACGCGCCGGTCGATGATCCGCACGAGGTAGATCAGCAGGCTGAGCAGGGCCACAACGGCGAGGATCACGATGAGGCCGACAATGAGTGCGGAGACCCAGAGTGTGTGCTCGTGCGCAGGCATGGCCGCCACCAGATGGGCAACATTCATTACTCAGCCTCCGAGCCTGGCGCGGCCGCGCTGCAGTCCGCCGATGATGTTGGTCGCGTACTCGATGGTCGTGCGCAGCGCGCCGAGCGGCGCGGTGTTGTGCACCGCGTCGGTGAGGGCTGAGTTGATCTTCGGGGCCTCGTTCCCGATCGAGCGCGCCAGCAGCAGGATCGGCACGACCAGCGCCACCACGACCAGCACAACGACGCCGCCGATCGTAAAGCCGAGGATCCAGCCGAAGTTGCTGGTGCCGCCGCTCGCGGTCGCCACCAGGACCGTGTAGTTCATAAGTCTTCTTCTCTCCCTAACCGCGCTCAGACGGTTTCGCAGAAGTCGCTGACCGGCTTGAGGCTCGCGTTCACCGAGGTCAGCCGTTCAGGCACGGTGCTGGTGAGTTGCGCGACTGCCTGGACGCCGCCGGTGGTGGCGCCGAGCGTCGCGCGAATGGCCCTGAGGTGAAAGATCACCCGCAGCAGGCCAACCGCAGTGATCGCGATGATGAGCGCGGCGATGATCAGAGTCACCCACGCAGCTGCTGGCATGACCGTTCTCCTTTCTGCTAGCTGGAGGGCTCAGCTAGCTGAAAATCTGGGCTAGCCGGAAATCTGGGCTAGCCCAGAAGCTTGGCAACCGAGCCGGCGTAGCGGACCGCGCCGACGGAAACTTCCTTGATAGTGGCGTCTGTCGTCGCCAGCGCTGCCGGCACGTCGGTCAGCTCGCCGATGAGCGCCACGCCGCCAGACAGGACGGCGTCGGTTGCGTGCCGGATCCGCTCGACCGCGGCGAGCACCCGGTTCAGCAGGTAGATGACGACCGGGAACACCACGAGCAGCAGGACTGCGTTGCCTATCCACCACAAGACCACGGCGCTGCCTCCTAACTTGCTGGCTGGTACGGGGCGAAGAAACGACGGAACACGCGCATCAGCGCCATCCGGGCGGCCCGCAGGCCGAGCGTGAGGCCGCTAGCCGACGTGGCCGTCGCCGCAGCGATCTGCTCGGCGGACTCGCCCCGCTCAATCCGGTTGATCCGGTCCTGCATGTTGACCGAGAAGTCGCGCATGAGCACCGACGTGACGTCGGAGATCATGCCGCGGCCGTACTGCGCCGCCGCGCCGGATAGCTGCAGGTCCTGGGTGACGTCGACGCGGGTACCGCGCCCGGCCCGCGCCAGCGTCGCCGTAATGACCATGCTGGCCTGGCCGCGGCCCTTCTCCTCGGCGCCGGCGGCGTGCACGACGACGCGCTTGGCTGCCTCGTCTCGCTCGGTGATGTCGGCGGTCCCGGCAAACTGCAGCCGGACCGGTCCCATCCGGACCGCGACCTTACCTTTGTACTTCTCGCCGCCGAGGTCCTCGGTCAGCTCGGCACCGGGCAGGCAGGTCGCGACCTGCGGGATGTTCTCGAAGAACTGCCAGACCTTTTCGACCGGCTCAGCGACCTCGAAATCGCTCTTGATCAGCATCGGGCCTCGCCCTTCACGTAGGCAGCGGGATCGCGCTCGAACGCCTGGCGGCAGCCGGCGCAGCAGAAGTAGTACGTGACGCCATCGTGCTCCAGCGGCAGGCCCTCCGGCCCGGCGGTCACGGTCATGCCGCACACCGGATCGGTCGCTTCAGCGGTCTGCCGCGGCGCACTTGTCGACTCACGGCCAGCCGACGTCGCCGCACCAGCGGCGGCCGGACCAGCGAGCTTGCCGGCCGCGCGCAGCTGGACGAGCTCGGCCAGGATCGAGACGGCGATCTCCTGGTGGGCTGTGCTGCCGAGGTCAAGCCCGGCCGGAACGGTGACCCTCGCGAGCTGATCGGCGGGCACGCCCCGGTCGGCGAGGTAACCGAGGACCGCTTGGCCGCGCTTGCGGGAGCCCACCAGGCCGAGGTAGGCCGGCCGGGCCGCGATCGCACGCTCGAGCAGGCCCTCGTCGTTGTGCCCCTGGCTCGCCACCACGACCATCGCATACTCGTTGGCGTGCTCGGTGGTGAAATCGGCTCCGTCCACCAGCTCGGTCCGCCAGCCTAGGGTCTCCGCCAGCTGGGCAAGGGTGTGCGCCATCGGCGAGTGACCCACCACCACCAGATGGGGAACGGGGACGACTGGCTCGATGTAGACCTCGAGTGCGCCCTCGCTTGAGCAGGAGATCGGGATGACCATCATGCCGTCGGGCACCGCGCCGCCGGACTCGCCCGTGCGGCCAAACTGCGCCGCGCTACCGAACTGCTCAGGGCTGCCGAGCAGGAGCAGCTTGGCCTCGCCGCTGGCGATGACACGCTGGGCTTCGCGGATGACGACCGGCTCGGCGCATGCACCGCCGATCCAGCCGCGTAGCTCGCCCGCTGCGGTGATGATCGCCCGCGAGCCCTGCTGACTCGAGGACGGCCCCTGCCGCCATACCACTGTTGCCAGCGCGAACGGTTCGCCCCGCCGGGCCAGCTCGGCGGCCTCGGCCATGACGCCCCAGCCGTCCGTCGGCTTCTCGCTAGTCATCGGACCGCACCGGCGGCGCACCGGACACATCCCGGTGGTAGGTGATGGCTTCCCAGACGCGGTCGGGCAGCAGCGGCATGTCGATATTGCGGACCCCGGTGCCCGACAGCGCGTCCATGACGGCGTTGACGAACGCAGCCGGGCCGCCCACCGCCGCGCACTCGCCGATGCCCTTGGCACCGATCGGGTGGTGGGGGCATGGGGTGACGACTTCGCTGTGCAGTTCGAAGCCTGGCGTCTCCCACGCGGTCGGCAGCAGGTAGTCCATGTAGTTCGCGCCGACGCAGTTGCCCTCGGCATCGAACGTGATGAACTGCATGTTCGACATCGCGTACGCCTCGGTCAGGCCGCCCATGATCTGACCTTCGACGATCATCGGGTTGATCCGGACGCCGCAGTCGTCGACCGCCACCAGCTTAAGGACATCCCAGACGCCGGTCTGCGGGTCCACCTCGACGGTCACGATGTAAACCGCGAACGGCCAGGTCAGGTTGGGCGGGTCGTAGTAAGCGGTGTTCTCCAGGCCCGGCTCCATGCCATCGGGCATGTTGCTGTAGGCCGCAATCGCGCACTCCTGGATCGTGACGCCACGACCCGGAGCGCTGCGGACGTAGAACCGGCCGAGCTCCCACTCGATGTCCTCCTCCGATACCTCGAGGAGGTGCGCGGCCAGTTTCCGGGCCTTGGCCCGGATCTTGCGGGACACCATCGCCACCGCGGCGCCGGCCACCGGCGTGCTGCGGGATGCGTAGGTACCCATGCCAAACGGGGCGGTATCGGTATCGCCCTCTTCGACGACGACGTCTTCAGCTGGGATGCCGAGCTCGTGCGCCACGATCTGCGCCCAGGTCGTCTCGTGCCCCTGACCTTGCGTCTTGGCGCCGGTCCGCAAGATCGCCTTCCCGGTCATGTGGATCTTCAGGTCGGCCGAGTCGAACATCTTGATGCCGAGGATGTCGTACTCGCGGCTGTTGCCGGCGCCGAGCGGCTCGGTCATGGTCGAGATGCCGAGGCCGAGCAGTCTGCCACGGGACCTGGCTTCGGCCTGCTCGCGCCGGAAGTTCTCGTAGTCGATCGCCTTGAGCGCGACATCCAGGCACTTGCCGTACTGGCCCGAGTCAGTCAGGAAGCCGAACGGTGTCCGGTGCGGGAACTGGTCGTCCCGGACGAAGTTCATGGCCCGGATCTGCGCCTGGTCGATGCCGAGGTCGTCGGCGGCCGCCTGGACCATCCGCTCCTGGAAGAACATCGCCTCGGTGACCCGGAACGAGCACCGGTACGCCACCCCGCCCGGTGCCTTGTTGCTGTAGGTGCCGCGCGCCGTGAGGTGGGCGACCGGGATGTCGTAGGCGGCGAACGCCGAGTGCATTAGGCCGATCTTGAACTTGCTCGGCTGAGCGTCGGAGAAGAACGCGCCGTGGTCGGCGTCGGTATGCATGCGTACCGCGAGGATCTTGCCGTCCTTGCGCAGGGCCATCTCGCCCTTGAGGTAAACGTCTCTCGCGAACCCGGTCGAGATCAGGTTGCCGGACTTGTCCTCGATCCACTTGACCGGGCGCTCCAGCAGGATCGAGGCCAGGATCGAGCAGACGTAGCCAGGGTAGATCGGCACCTTGTTGCCGAAGCCGCCGCCGATGTCGGGTGACACGATCCGGATCAGGTGCTCGGGCAGCTCGGCGACCATCGCCACGGCGGCGCGGATGATGTGCGGCGCCTGCGTGGTCATGTAGACGGTGAGCTTGGACGTGGCCCGGTTGAAGTCAGCGATCGAGCCGCAGCACTCGATCGGCGACGGGTGTGACCGCGGGTAGTGCAGCTCGAGCTTGGAGACCAGGTCGGCCGCGGCGAACGCCCGGTCGGTGCCGTCGCGGTCGCCGACCTCCCAGTCGTAGATGACGTTGTCGGGCTGGTTCTCCTTGTCGTCGCGGATGACCGGCGCCCCCTCGGCGACCGCTTGCATCGGGTTCACGATGACCGGCAGCGGCTCGTAGTCGACGACGATGGCCTCGCACGCGTCCTTGGCGATGTAGGGGTCGTCGGCGATGACGCAGGCGACTTCCTGGCCCTGGAACCGGACCTTGTCAGTCGCCAGCACGGCCTGGGTGTCATACGACAGGGTCGGCATCCAGGCGAGGTTGCGGGTGGCCATCATCTCGCCGGTCAGCACCAGATGGACGCCGGGAATGTCCCACGCTTTGCTCGCGTCGATCGACTTGATCCGGGCGTGCGCCAGCGGGCTGCGCAGGATCTCCATGTGCAGCATGCCGGGCAGCACGATGTCGTCGGTGTAGTTGCCCTTGCCGCGGATGAACCTGTTGTCCTCGACGCGCCTGCGGCTCGCGCCGAGTCCGCCGATCTTGATCTCGTCTACAGCCTGCGACATGTCTGTACCCCTACTCGGCGGTCTGTGAGCGCAGTTTCTGCGCGGCCCACAGCACTGACTTGACGATGTTCTGGTAGCCGGTGCAGCGGCATAGGTTGCCCGACAGGGCCCACCGCACCTCTTCCTCGGTCGGGTCGGGGTTGGCGTCGAGCAGGGCCTTCGCGGCCAGCATCATGCCCGGCGTGCAGAAGCCGCACTGGAGGCCATGCTCTTCCTTGAAGCCCTCCTGGAGCGGATGCAACTCGCTCGCGGTGGCCAGGCCCTCGACCGTCAGGATGTCGTGGCCGTCGGCCTGGACCGCGAGCATCGTGCACGACTTCACCGCCCGGCCGTCAACGAGCACTGTGCACGCGCCGCAGTTGGTCGTGTCGCAGCCGGTGTGCGTGCCGGTCAGCCGGAGGCCCTGCCGAATCAGGTGCGCGAGCAGCAGCCGCGGCTCCACCTCGGCGATCTTCTTCTGGCCATTGATCGTGAACTTGATCCGGCGCACCGGTACCTCACTCGGCGCCTCGTCGCCCAGGTCGTCATAGACGATCGTCATGTCAGGCCGCCCTCTCCGCCGCGTCGGTGTGAGCCTGGCCGCTGCGGGTCAGGATGCGCTCGACGAATGTCGCTACCATGTGCCGCTTGTACTCGGCGCTGCCCCGGTGATCTGTCCTGGGCCGCGCTGCTCCGGCGGCTAGCTCGGCCGCCTGGCTGATCGACTCGGGGCTGAGCGGCTGGCCAGTCAGCGCGGCTGCGGCCTCCGTGGCCGCGATCGTCGACCCGCCGACGCCGGTGAGCGCGATGCCGGCCCTCGTCACCAGTCCGCCCGACAATTCCACGGCGACCGCGACGCCGACGGTGGCGAAATCACCGACACGTCGCTCGAGCTTGAGGTAGCCGCCGGCCCGTTCGCCCCGGGCGGCCGGGATGACCGCCTCGACCGCGATCTCGTCCGGGTCGAGCACGTTCTGGAACGGCCCGGTCACGAAGTCGGCCATGGGGATCGACCGGCGGCCGCCCGGGCCTTGCGCGACCACGGAGCCGCCGAGCGACAGCACGACCGACGCCCAGTCACCCTGCGGGTCGGCGTGACACAGCGAGCCCACCAGAGTCCCGCGGTTGCGCACGATCGGGTCGGCGATCAGCGGCGCGGCTGCAGCCATGGTCGGCTGCGTACTGCGCAGCAGCTCGGACCGCTCCAGCTCCGCGTGGCGGGTCAGCGCGCCGATCCGCAGCGTGCCGTCCGGGTCGGCGACCTGATACGCAAGGCCAGGCAGGTTGTTGATATCGACGACCAGCTCGGGCGAGGCGAACCGCAGCTTCATCAGCGGGACCAGGCTCTGGCCGCCTGCCAGCACCTTGGCGTAGTCGCCGCCATCGCGCAGCAGCCCTATCGCCTCAGCCAGCGAATGCGGTGCCTCGTAGCGGAACCGCGATGGATACATACGTTTCCTCCGGTCTGCGGAATGCCAGTCGAGGACGGATCAGGCCGAGTCGCCGGCCGCTGGTTCGGCCTGCTGCTCGGCGTGTGGCGGCGTGGGAGCGGACGGAGCGGCAGCCGACGGCCGGCCGCGCCGAATGCGGGTCGGCCACCGCCACGGGACCCGACTCGTAGTCGGGATCGGGCCGTGGCTCCTGATGCGGCGGCCAGGGTCCGGAGACGGGCTGCCCGGCGATCTTGAGGTAGTCGATCAGTTCGGGCCAGGCCCAGACCGTGGGACTCTTGCCGGTTTTGGGGGCATGCTCAATCAGCTCAAATAGCCGCGGATTGCCCTTGCTCTTACCATCGGACTCGATCCGCATGCGCACGCTCCTGCCTCGTGGGCGGCAGGCTGGACCAAGCGCTGCCGTTCCCAGCGTCAAACTGCATAATTCACCCTGCGCACCGGCTAAGCAACGCGGCAATAAGCTGTCGCTTAAGTGGCCAGCTAGCCGGGTGGATAAGGCAGCTAAATAATGGATTTTCAGCTCCATATGGTGACGTATACCGGTGGCCGGAATCGTGACGGCGGCACGCCCGTGCCGGGCGACCGCATCAGCTGCATCGCCTCGGGCGTGCCGAGGAACCGGCGCAGGGCACTCGCGGCGGTGCTGCGATGCTGTCGCTCGAGCAAGCTGGCGTACCAGCACGCCTCAATGGGCAGGCCTGGCACGTCTACCAGTGACAGTTCTCCCCGCCTCAGCTGCTGCGACACCAGGTGCTCGATCGCGGGTGCCACGCCACCGCCGTCCGCCGCGGCAGCCCAGGCCGCGGTCTGGCTCGGGAACACCCCGATGTTGCTCTCCGGCACGTCGAGCTGCGCCAGCAGCCTGCCCGTCGCGCTGTCAGGATCGGCGCCGGCCGGATCCACCAGCCAACGCCACTGCCGGGCCGGGCCGCGAGGCCTGGACTGGCCGGATTGGCCCGCGGTAACCGCGACCACCCGGTACTTGAAGATCGGCTCGCTGACGACTGGCATCGTCTGCTCGCTGGCAGAGCCGTCGCCGATGGCCACGTCCGCGAGCCTGTTCGCGACGAGGACAGCCTGCTCGCTGGAGACCGCGACCCCGGTCGACACCTCGACCGGGCCCGGGAACCGCTTGGTGAACGCCTCGACGAGCGGGCCCGCCATGAACTCGCCGAACGTGGAGGTCGCGACGATCCGCAGCTGCTCAGGCGCGCCCTGCGCGGCCCGGACCGCCGCATGAGCCTCGGCGCCGAGCACCACGATCTGGGACGCCGTCGCCAGCAGCCGCGAGCCGCCCGGTGTCAGGGTCATGCCAGCCGGGCCACGAGTGATCAGCTGGTCGCCGAGGTGCTGGCGGAGCGCCGTCAGGGCCTGGGACACGGCGGGCTCGCTCACGCCGAGGGCGCTGGCCGCAGCCGTCACCGAGCCGAGCCGGGCCACCAGCACGAAGGCGTTGAGCTGCGTAAGCGTCATGGCAAGGTCCAGTGTGGCGCATCGGGCTGGGCGGCCATGACCACATGCCTTCGTACACTCAGGACCGATGGCGGCTCGAGGGCGCAGCAGGCAGAGGAGGACGCCACCGTGCAGGTCCCGGCGCAGGTCGAGTACGAGCGGGCCACGAGCGTGGCGCACGCGCTCATGCTGCTCGCCAGGTACGGGCCGGAGGCGCGCGTCCTGGCAGGCGGGCACAGCCTGATACCGATGATGAAGCTCCGGCTCGCGCAGCCTGAGGTACTGATCGACATCAACGGCCTCACCGACCTCTGCTATATCAAGCTAACCGGTGCGCAGCTGCGGATCGGCACGCTGACCAGGCACGCGCAGCTCCTGGAGTCCCGCGTCGCGGGCGAGCACTTCGCGATCCTGCACGACGCCGAGCGAGTGATCGCGGACCCGATCGTACGGAACTGGGGCACCGTCGGCGGCTCGCTCTGCCAGGCAGATCCGTCGGAGGATCTGTCGGCTGCGTTCGCCGCAATGAAGGGCACGATGATCGTCCAGGGGCTGGACGGCAGCCGTGAGGTGTCAGCGCGCGAGTTCCACACCGGCCCGTACGAGACGGTCGTGGGCCCGGCCGAGCTGCTGACCGAGATCAGGCTGCCGATCCGGCCTGGCGGCGGCAGCGGATATCAGAAAGTGTCGAGGCGCGCCGGAGACTGGCCGGTCGGCGCCGCTGGCGCGGCAATCTGGCTGGACGGCGACGTGATTACCGACGCGGGCATTGGCCTCGCCGCCCTTGGCGCCAGGCACTTCGTCGCCGCCGAGGCCGAAGAGTACCTGCGCGGCCGGCCGGCCACGGAGGAGAGCCTGCTGCGCGCCGGAGAGATCGCGGCCGCGAACTGCCGGCCGGTATCTGACCAGCGCGGCCCCGCCGATTACAAGCGTCATCTGGCCGGCGAGCTCACCGCGCGCGTCCTGCGCCTCGCGGCGGCGCGCGCCCGCGGCGCGGCCGAGCCCGGCCTACGGTGATGCGACTCACGCTGACCGTCAACGGCACCGAGTACACGCGCGACGTCGAGCCGCGGCTGCTGCTCATCCACTTCCTGCGCGATGACCTCGGCCTGACCGGCTCGCATTGGGGCTGCGACACCTCGAACTGCGGCGCCTGCGTCGTCTGGCTGGACGAGACCCCGGTGAAGTCGTGCACCGTGCTCGCGCTGATGGCCGATGGGCGCCGGATCAAGACCGTCGAGGGCCTGGCGCCCGGCGGCGCCCTCGACCCGGTCCAGCAGGGATTCGCGCAGTGTCACGGGCTCCAGTGCGGCTTCTGCACTCCGGGCATGATGCTGACGGCCAGGTGGCTGCTCGACCGCAACCCGGATCCCACCGAGGCCGAGGTCCGGGAGGCGATATCTGGGCAGATCTGCCGGTGCACCGGGTACGAGAACATCGTGCGCTCGGTGCTGTGGGCGGCGCGGCACGGGGGTGGCGAATGACGAGCGCCTACGGACCACTCGGGCGCAAGGAAGACGCTCGGTTCATCCGCGGCCAGGGCACGTTCGTCGACGACATCGTGCTGCCCGGCATGCTGCACGGCGCGATCTTGCGCAGCCCGCTGGCGCACGCCAGGATCCGCTCCGTCGACGCGACCGCGGCCCGCGCGCATCCGCACGTCGAAGCCGTCCTGACCGGCGCCGATCTGGCCGAGCGCGGACTGGCGTGGATGCCGACGCTCGCCGGGGACGTGCAGGCAGTACTGGCGACCGACAAGGTGCGGTTCCAGGGCCAGGAGGTCGCGTTCGTGGTGGCGACGGATAGGTACTCGGCCAGGGATGCGCTGGAGCTCATCGCGGTCGACTACGAGCCGCTGCGGCCGGTAGTCGATGCCCGGCTGGCGCTGGATCCTGACACCCCAGTCGTCCGGGACGACCTGCCGGGCCGGACCGGTAACCACATCTTCGACTGGACGGCCGGGGATAAGGCAGCGGCCGACGCGGTGTTCGCGGCGGCCGAGGTGTGCGTCGGCGGCGACATGATCTATCCCCGTTCCCATCCTGCGCCGCTGGAGACCTGCGGGGTCGTTGCCGACTACAACGCCGTCACCGGGCGGTTGACCTTGTTCTTGACCACGCAAGCGCCGCACGCGCACCGGACCTTGTGCGCGATGGTGACCGGATTGCCCGAGCACAAGATCCGGATCGTGTCGCCGGACCTGGGCGGCGGCTTCGGCAACAAGGTGCCCGTGTATCCGGGTTATCTGTGCGCGATCGCGGCCTCGATGGCGACAGGCCGGCCGGTGAAGTGGATGGAGGACAGGTCGGAGAACCTGATGTCCACCACGTTCGCGCGTGACTACCACATGCACGGCGAGATCGCCGCGACCAGGGACGGCAAGATCCTCGGCCTGCGGGCGCGGGTGCTCGCCGACCACGGGGCGTTCAACGCGACGGCGCAGCCGACGAAGTTCCCGGCCGGCTTCTTCCACATCTTCACCGGGTCCTACGACCTGCAAGCGGCCTTCTGCGAGGTGACCGGCGTCTACACTAACAAGGCGCCGGGCGGGGTCGCGTACTCGTGCTCGTTCCGGATCACCGAGGCTGTGTACCTGGTCGAGCGGCTGGTCGACATGCTGGCGCGCGAGCTCCGGATGGATCCGGCCGAGTTGCGCATGCGCAATCTGCTGCGGCCCGAGCAGTTCCCGTACACGTGCCCGACCGGCTGGCAGTACGACTCGGGCGACTACCCGCGGGCCCTGACGCTGGCCATGCAGATCGCCGGCTACGACGACTTGCGTCGCGAGCAGGCCGAGCGCCGCGCGCGCGGCGAGTACATGGGCATCGGGCTGTCGTTTTTCACCGAAGGCGTCGGCGCGGGGCCGCGCGAGCACATGGACATCCTGGGCCTCGGGATGGCCGACGGCGCCGACCTGCGTATCCATCCGACTGGCACGGCAGTGCTCGGCATCTCCGTGCAAACCCAGGGCCAGGGACACGAGACGACGTTCGCCCAGATTGTTGCGGAGGAGCTCGGCCTGTCCCCCGACGACGTCGAGGTGGTGCACGGCGACACCGACCGGACGCCGTTCGGCCTCGGGACCTACGGCTCCCGCTCCACGCCGGTGTCAGGCGCCGCCGCGGTAATGGCGGCGCGCAAGGTGCGCGAGCGAGCCCGGCTGGTAGCGGCCGCGATGCTGGAGGTGTCCGCCGATGACCTCGAGTGGGCCGAGGGCAAGTGGCGGGTCCGCGGCGATCTGGAGCAGGCGCTCGGCCTGGCCGAGATCGCGATGGCGGCGCACTCGTCGCTCGCACTGCCGGACGGGGTGGAAGGTCACCTCGACGCGTCCGTGGTGTACAACCCGCCGAACCTGACGTTCCCGTTCGGGGCGTATATCTGCGTCACCGACGTGGACCCGGCAACGGGTGAGGTGGCGGTGCGGCGGTTCATCGCGGTGGACGACTGCGGCGTGCGCATCAACCCGATGATCGTCGAAGGCCAGGTGCACCGCGGCCTCGCCGACGGGATCGGGATGGCGCTCATGCAGGCCATCGTGTTCGACGAGGCGGGCAACTGCCTGGGCGGCTCATTCATGGATTACCTGCTGCCGACGGCGATGGAATGCCCCTCGTTCGAGCTCGGCGCCACCGTGACGCCCTCGCCGCACCACCCGATCGGCGCGAAAGGCGTCGGCGAGTCCGCCACCGTCGGATCACCGGCCGCCGTGGTGAACTCCGTCATCGACGCGCTCGCCCCGTTCGGCGTCACGCACGCGGACATGCCGCTCACGCCCGCCAACGTGTGGTGCGCCATCCACGGCCGCCAGGTCCGCTCCGACCTCGCGGTGTACTGAGCCCGCGGTCCGGCGACCGCGCGAGTCCATAGGGCATTTGCCCGAGTTCGCGCCCTAGACCGCCGGAAGGCTCCGGCGGAATCGCGGCAAGCCCTGGCAGGTCCGGGCGGGACGCTCTGGAGCGTCCCGCCCGGATTGCTGTGGTGCACGATGATGCCCGACTTCATGGGATGCGGGCTCACAGGACCGTCGGCGGAATCTTCGCGGCGGCTTCGGAGCTTTACCGCAGTAGCTGTCGCCGAAACCGCACCCGCCGGACTAGGTACTCTGGCGAGCGCGGCCCTTGTGACCAGGAAGGCCCTTTGCTGTCAGATGATGGGGATATGAGCGATCTCGCCGAGCAGTTGCCGGATGTGCCGACCCTGCTAGCTGAGCTGGATGACGCCAGCTACCTGGCTGACGAGGCGCTCGGTACGGCACTGTTTCTGGCTGCGCGCATGAGTCAGCCCATCCTGCTCGAGGGCGAGCCGGGCGTAGGGAAGACCGAGGCCGCCAAGGCGCTGGCCACGGTGCTCGATACTCCGCTGATCCGGCTCCAGTGCTACGAGGGTCTGACCTCGGCCGAAGCTCTCTATGAGTGGAACTACCCACGCCAGCTACTGGCCATCAGACTGGCCGAGGCGAGAGGCGAGGCGCCGCGCGAGGCCGACCTGTTCAGCGACGACTACCTGCTGGAACGCCCGTTGCTCGCGGCCCTGGACCATCCGGGACCACGACCGGCCGTGCTGCTCATCGACGAGGTCGACCGGGGCGACGACGAGTTCGAGGCGTTCCTGTTCGAGCTGCTGGCGGAGTCCGCGGTGACGATCCCCGAGCTCGGCACCCGACGGGCGGCCTATCCGCCAGTCGTCGTGCTGACGTCGAACCGCACCCGCGACCTGCACGACGCGCTCAAGCGGCGCTGCTTGTATCACTGGATCGACTATCCGGACCCGGCCCGGGTCGCGGCGATCATCAGGCGGCGCGTGCCAGCCGCCACCGAGCATCTGGCCTCGCAGGTGGCGAATGGCGTGCACCGGCTGCGCGGACTTGACCTGGCCAAGCCGCCCGGCATCGCCGAGGCGATCAGCTGGGCGAGCGCCCTTGAGGTCCTCGGCGCCACTGACCTGGACGCGACCGCGGCCCGCAAGACCATGGGCACGGTGCTGAAGTACGCCGAAGACCTCCAGAGCGTGCGCACCGTCGACTTTGCCGACATTGTCGGCCACGGCACCGGCGATGCCTGACGAGCGACCGCATCGTGACCTCGCCGAGGTAGTCGCCCGGTTCGGGGCCGTGCTGCGACAGGCCGGGCTGCCGGTCGGGCCTGGCCGTGCCCATCGCTTCGCGGCCGCCGTCACGCTTGTCCAGCCGGCGACGCGACGTGAGCTGTTCGACTGCGCCCTGGCGACGCTGGTGTCCAGCAAAGAGCAGGCGGAGACGCTGCTCGCCGTGTTCACCGAGGTGTTTGGCGCACCGGACGGAGTTGGCCCGCCGGCGGGCGTGGCCCGCCCCGTCCCGCCAGGTCAGCCCCAGCAGGTACAGATCGCGGACGCGGCCACGGCGGCTCGCCTGCACGCCGAGACGATCACCTCTCTCCAGGAGTCGTCGCAGGAGCAGCCACCGGAGTCCGAACAGGAGATCGAGCAGCCGTATCTCGGCAGTGCCGCCGAGCGCCTAGCTGGCGCCGACTTCGCGGAGCTCTCGCCGGCTGAGCTGGCCGAGCTAGCAGCAGCGATGCGGCAGATCACGCTGGCGGTGCCGAGCCGGCGATCGAGGCGACGCAAGCGGCGGCCTGGCGGCAGGCGCACCGACATGCGGTCGACGTTGCGCCATGCGCGCCGGACCGGCGGCCACGCGTTCCGCCTGATCGGCGAGGCCCCGGCCCGGCGGCCGCGCCGCCTGGTGGTGCTGTGCGACATATCGGGCTCGATGGAGCCGTATGCGCGCGCCATGATCCAGTTGCTGTACTGCGCGGCGGGCGGGGCCGGCGCGGAGGTGTTCAGCTTCGCTACCCGGCTGACCCGGCTGACGACGGCGCTCGCCCGCTCGACGCCGGCCGCCGCGCTGGCCAGAGCGGCGGAAACGGCGCCCGACTGGCACGGCGGGACAAAGCTCGGGGCTGCGCTGAAGGAGTTCAACGATCGGTACGGCCGCCGCGGCATGGCCAGGGGCGCCGTCGTCCTGATCATCTCCGACGGCTGGGACACCGGCGATCCGGAGCTCATCCGGCGGGAGATGCAACGGCTGTCGCTGGTCGCGTTCCGGATCGTGTGGATGAATCCCCGGACCAAGAGCGACGCCTACCAGCCGCTGGCCGCTGGCATGGCGGCTGCCTGGCCGCATTGCGACGCGGTCGTCAGCGGCCACTCGCTCCAGGCCATCGACCAGCTGGCGGCCGCGCTCGCCGACCCGGTCCGGCGGCGCGCCGAGATCCGCGCGGTCGGCCCGCCGGTCCGCTAACTGTCGTCGTCGGCGGGCTTGACCCGGACAACCGGCAGCCGGCCGGTCTCGATGCTGACGTTGACTCGCTTGCCCAGCCGTAGTTCCCTGGGCACTTTGCGCGCCTTGCGCTTGACCTCGACGCCGCCGAGGACGCACGTGCCCTCGATGCGCAGGACAGGCGCGTCCGGGCTCGATGCCTCGGCTGAGTCCCCGACAATCTCCCGGCCGCCCAGGATCGCGGTCCCGCTATCCACGACCCGCATCTCCGGCGGCACGATGATCTCGAGCCCGCCAAGCACCGTGGTCGCCCTGAGCCGGATTTCCTTGCCCGGCAGCACAGCGTCCCTGAAGTCCAGTTCCGCGCCGCCGAGTACGGCCAGCACCTCGATCACCGGATCCGGGTGCCAGGTGCCCTTGCGGGTCACCCCGCCGAGAATGGCGACCAGGCGGCCGCCGCGCCTTGCGCTCCGGTCAGCGAGGGCAGATTCCGGGCGGGCGATGTCCTGCCGCACGCCGCGCGGCGCCGGCAGATCGTCCAGGACCGGAACGAGGTCAGCATGCGTCTTCGCCGAGAAGATCGCATCGAGGCGCTGCGAGTGCTCCACTGCCGTCAATCGGCCCTCAGCCAGCGCGTTGTTGACGACCGCGGCAGCCGTGTCGCGATCGGCGTCCGAGGCCCGCAGCCGGGAATTCACGTTGAAATCCTGGGGGTCCATCCAGCTATTGTCAGGCATACCCCGCCGGTAACGGAACTGGAGGCCCGATGGGACACGTGGAGGCGGCGCACCTGAGCCACGCCCTGCCCGATGGCAGGGCGCTGCTCGATGACGTCACCTTCCGCGTGGGCGACGGCGTCGTCGCGGCCCTCGTCGGCCCGAACGGCGCAGGCAAGACCACCCTGATGCGCCTGATCACCGGTGACCTGACGCCTCAGACGGGGTCTGTGTCGTCCAGTGGCGGCCTGGGGGTGATGCGGCAGTTCGTTGGCGGGATCCGCGACAAGACCACGGTGCGGGATCTGCTGCTGTCGATCGCGCCGGAGCGGATCCGCGCCGCGGCCAGCCGGCTGGATGACGCCGAGCTGGCCATGATGGACCGCGATGACGAGCCCACGCAGATGCGCTACGCCACCGCCCTGGCCGAGTGGGGCGACGCCGGCGGGTACGAGCAGGAGGTCCACTTCGACGCCTGCTGCATCGCTGCCATCGGGATCAGCTATGACCGCTGCCAGTGGCGCGAAGTAGCCACCCTGTCCGGCGGCGAGCAGAAGCGGCTCGTGCTCGAGTCGCTGCTCCGCGGCACCGATGAGGTCCTCCTGCTCGACGAGCCGGACAACTACCTGGACGTGCCGGGCAAGATCTGGCTGGAGCAGCAGATCGCGGCCACGCCCAAGACCGTCCTGCTTGTCAGCCATGATCGCGAACTGCTCGCGGCATGTGCGCAGCGAATCATCACCGTCGAGGACCGCCACGTCTGGGTGCACGGCGGCGGCTTCGCCACCTACGCCCGCGCCAGGCTGGACCGGAATGACCGACTCGACGAGCTGCGGCGACGCTGGGACGAGGAGCACGAGAAGCTGCGCCAGCTGATGCTGATGTACAAGCAGAAGGCGGCGTACAACGACGCCATGGCCTCGCGATACCAGGCCGCGGTCACCAGGCTGCGCAAGTTCGAGGAAGCCGGGCCGCCGGAGCTCGCGCCCAGGGAGCAGAACGTCAAGATGCGCCTGCGCGGTGGCCGGACCGGCAAGCGCGCCGTGATCTGCGAGCAGCTAGAGCTCACCGGGCTGATGCGGCCGTTCGACCTGGAGGTCTGGTACGGCGAGCGGGTCGCCGCGCTGGGCTCCAACGGGTCGGGCAAGTCGCACTTCCTGCGACTGCTGGCGGGCGACAGCGTGCGCCATTCGGGCGTGGCCAGGCTGGGCGCCAGGGTCGTGCCGGGCATGTTTGCCCAGACACACGCGCGGCCTGACCTGGCCGGGCGGACGCCGCTCGAGATCATGATGACCGAGCACGCGCTGCTCATCAACGAGGCGATGTCGGCGCTGGCCCGGTACGAGCTGACGAACTGCGCCCGCCAGCCGTTCGCCACCCTGTCTGGCGGTCAGCAGGCCCGGCTCCAGATCCTGCTGCTGGAGCTGGCAGGCGCCACGCTGCTGCTGCTGGATGAGCCGACCGACAACCTGGATCTCGCGAGCGCCGAGGCGCTGCAGGAAGGCCTTGAGTCGTACTCCGGTACGGTCCTTGCTGTCACGCATGACCGCTGGTTCGCCAAGTCGTTCGACCGGTTCCTGGTATTTGGCGCCGACGGAGAGGTTTATGAGTCCGCGGCGGCCGTCTGGGACGAGACTCGCGTGCATAGGCCGCGCTAGCGCACAACTTGCTAGGCTGCTGGGGTCTGCCGGGGGGAGCGTGAGGAAACCTGTGTCTCCCGGTAGCGGAACCGGAAGGATCAACACCGTGGTGAAGAAGCTGCTCGTGGTAGTCCTGCTCGGACTCAGCGTTTTCGCCGTCTGGCGGAAGGTCCAGGCGGACCGCGCTGAGCTTGACCTGTGGACCGAGGCGACGACGGCCGACGACTGACCCGGCCTCGCCGCGGATGAACGGCGCGACTGACCGCCAGGGCATCACGCTGGCGTGCTGTGGCCTGCTCGGCACTCTCGTCGCTGACGAAGGGATCATTGAGCGGTCGTTCGCCGAGGCGATAGCTACCCAGGGTGTCGTCGCCGGCACCAGCGCATTCGCGCGCCGGATGGCGCAGGTCCATCAGGCGCGCGGGCAGGCGCCTGGCGATGTCATGGGGCTGCTGTTCCCCGACAACGAAGCCCGCGCCCAGGCCGCGCAGCTTGCGTTCGACCGGGCGCTGCCGGACGCCATCGGCCGCACAGTGATCCGGCCGCTGCCGGGCGCCGCTGAGGTGCTCGATGGGCTCCGCGCGGCGGGCTGCCAGGTGTGCGTGCTGACCAGCATGACGCGCCGAGTGCTGGATCTCGTCCTCGACGCGGCCGGGCTGCGGCGCCGGGTGGACCTGACGCTCGCCGCTGAGGATGCCCCGCGCGGATTCCCGGCCCCAGACCTCGTGCTGACCGCGATCGTGCGGACTGGGGTCGGAGCCGTTCATGACGTGGCAGTCGTGCACGGCACCGGGGCCGGCGTCGAAGCGGCCCGCCGATCTAGCGTCGGCGTAGTTGTCGGCGTGCTCACGGGCCCGCACTCGCCGGCTCGGCTGCGTGCCGCCGGGGCGACCAGCATCCTCCCGAGCATCGCGGACTTGCCCGGCTTGCTAGGCGACGGCGTCGCGGCCCCTGCCACGGCGGCCCCTGTCGTTACGGCGGTCGGCGGGCCGAACCCGGCCGGCCTCAACGTCCCGGCGCAGAGCCCACAGCATCCCCGGACCCTGGGGCGGTAGCCCCCGCCTGACGCGGGGCCATCGCCCCGTGTCAGCGGCTGAGCATGGACGAGCCCCGTGTCGTAGCACGGGGCTGTCCTCGTTCGCCCTGGTCAGGCCCTGGACTTGAGCAGAGGCCTGCCCAGGGGTATGGCCTTGCCGCCCGTGGCCATGGATGCGGTGCCGAAGAAGATGTAGATGCCCACGGCCGCGAACAGGAACGCTGTGGCCCCTCCTGCCTTGAGGAGATTGGGCTGTACCTGGATCGTGCCGATGAGGACCAGGATGACCGCGACGTCGACGAGCGCTATGACCGCGGTAAAGGCCGCCGCCAGCCGCAGCGTCGCCAGTGCCAGCATGCTAAAGATGACAACCCAGGCGGTCAGGAACAGCTCCGTGCTTGCCTTGACGTCCGCGGCACCGACGCCGAACCAGTTGTGGGTCAGCCCCAGGACGAGGAACGAATAGCTGAGCCAGAATCCGGCGAAGACGCCCAGCACGAGGGCGACGGCGGACTGACCGACCGCTGCTGCCCAGAACGTCGAGATGAACAGCCCGGCCGCGGTTGCGGCCAGGATGATCGGCAGCGACGCACCGGTGCCGAGCGGCGAGACGAATCCAACGAGCACCATGCCCAGCGCCACTGACCCTATGATGAAGGCCGGTAGCCCCAGCGACAAAGGGTCGCCCGCCAGCGGGCCGGTGACTTCCGGCGTGGCCTCGGCCTCGATCGGGCCTGGCTGCGTGCCCTCGTAGGGACCCTGCTGCGCAGCCTCGTACGCACTTTGCTGGGCGGGGACCGCCGGGCCTTGCTGCTGCGTAGCCGTAGCCCCTGTCGAGCCTTGCTGTGCGGGGTTGGAACCTGGATCGAAGGTCATTGCTGCTCCTTCGCTGGATGAAGGCGAGAGCCCACGGGACACGTGGACTATGAATCAGGCCTATGCCGCTCCGGGCGCTTCGCTGCTCTCAAATTGAGTCAGTTTCAGGCGCGCGCCGTCGCTGATCTCTGCTAATTCGTAGATATCCCATATTCATGCATTTTGCGGTAGATAGTCGCGCGGGACATTCCCAGCGACTCCGCCGCCCTGGCCTTGTTTCCATCCGTGTCCAGGAGTCGCTGCACGATGGCGTCGCGCTCCAGAGCTTCCAGCGGGCGGAGCAGCCGGCGGCTGACCGTCCAGCACTCCGGGGGCAAGTCTTCCGGGCGGATGGAGCCAGCCCGCCTGCGCTGCACGATGCGCCTGATGACCTGCCATAGCTGCTCGACGTTGCCTGGCCAGCTAGACCGCATGAGCAGTTTCATCGCTTCCGGCGAGCAGGTCAGGCGGCCTTGCTGACTCAGTTTGCCGAGGAAGAACTGCGTCAATTCCGGCAGGTCCTCGATGTGATGACGCAGCGGAGGCAACGCCACCGTGGTGGGGAACAACCGCAGTATCTCCGTGAGGGCAGCGTTCGGCTGGGTCAGCGTGACCGCCACCCACATTGCATTCTCCGCCGTGCCACGCTCCTGAACCCCGCCATCGGCCGCCCGGTCCGTAGCTGCGCCAGGCCGCGCCTCTTGCAGCGCGGCGGCCAGGGCGTGCGTCTGCCGCGGCCCGAGATGGTCCACGTGCCGGAGGACCAGGTCGCCTTCGGCCTCCAGCAGTGCGCGGCGGACCTGGCGCAGCCAGTCCTGGGCGCCGGCCTCGGGGGCGTCGAGAACATCGAATCGCCGGGCCGGGCTACGACGCTGGTGCACTGCGCGGGCTAGCGCCAGCTTGCCGACTCCGGGCTCGCCTTCCAGCGCCAGCCACTCGCCTGCCTCGTAGGACTCCTGCACTTGCTGGGAGCTACGCAGCCAGAGGGCCCCCGACCCCACGATGCCCGGCAGGAGCATCCGCGCCGGTGGCGGTGTATCCCCGGCCGGTCGGGGCGGCTCCAGCAGCTTGACCTGCACCACGCCGCCCGGAGCACTAGCAGGCCTCGCGCTGCCGGCCGGGCGGCAGTGCATCCGCGCGGTCAGTCCGGTGGGCAGCTCGACCTGGATAGCATTAGTCCGCCCTCCTGCCAGTACCTCGCTGGCGTACCCGAGCAGCACCTCCTGATCTCCCTGCTCCAGGACGTGCCGGGCCTGGTCGTTCATCATGACCACGGCCTGGTTGAGCGCCAGCACGATGCCGCTACTGTGCCGGCAAGCGCGCAGGTAGTTCTGCAGCAGCTCAAGCTCCTCGGCGCTCGACTCGGTCAGCAGCGCTCGGGTGACCTGATCGGCGGTCGTCTTGGCCAGCGCCATCAGCAGCCGGTTGTCATCACGGCACCAGCAGGCCAGGCCGACAGCCCCGACCAGCTTGCCGGAGATCGGGTGGTAGAGCGGGACCCCCACGCTCATCAGGTCCGCTAGCTGCTCCGTGTAGTGCTCGTGCCCGCCGACGCAGGCCGGCTGGCCGCCCTCCAGCGCGGTGCCGACGCCGTTGGTGCCGACCGACGCTTCCGCATAACTGAATCCGCTGGCCAGCATGACCTTGTCGAGATGCCGCTCGAGATCATCGTCCATGGTCATCCTGCTCAGCACTACCCCGGCGGCGTCGGCCAGGATCGCGCTGACGGGGTGGTCCGCCAGGTTGTCGCGCAACTGGCCGAGTACCGGCAGCGCGCTGCGCATCAACGGGGTGTCAAGGTCCGGATCGCGAATGTAGGGCGACTCGATACGGTCGGCGGCCACGCTCCACTCCCGCGATCGTCGCCAGGACGCCAGAATCGCCTCGCGCACCTCGGGCGGGCGCGCCGAGCCCTGGGCCAGGAATTTCTCTCTGGCCTGGGATATCTGGCTGTCCGGCGATGCTCCGCAGACGGACGCCATCGCCCCTCCTGCCTCCCGCCACCATGGGACTGGCCCGCGGGGCGGGCTTTCGCGGCGCCGGGTTTGATCAATACGACCGCGCCGACGATGAATCCAACGTGCGATAAACCATGCCCGCACAGGCGGTGGCACACTCCACTTAAGTCGTGGTCGCGTCTCATGGCGAGACGCACGCGCGGCCTGAGCGTTGTTTAATAGAGGACTGTGCCTATTCCGGGCGGGCGGAGGTGCGTGATGGGCAGTTCAGCCGAGCTGGATAACGAACGATATAACCCTTGGACAGTTGTAAATCTTGTATTTCAGCATCTAGCTGACGAAGGATTGCATCCCATCCTTGGTGACGCCGGGAATCCGGGCGAGCCCGCCGCGGCATTGCTGATCGCCCTCGGGATCGAGCCTTACGTGGAGGGCAGCCGCAAGGCCCGCGAGCAGGTCCAGAGTCAGCTCGACGAGCTCCGTGCGGCCTTCTTCGGCGAGAGCGACGCGAGTCACGAGCAGCGCTGAGCTGGTGGCCAGGTATTACTGGCAAGTTAACTGGCTGTCTCATGTTGAGAGCCCCGGACCAGCCGGGGCGTGTTTCTAATAGCGTGACGAGTTTCGGGTTCGGGCTGCCGCGGCCGCTATATCCCCGGCCCGGCGCAGGGCAGGCGCGGGGGCGCCGGAAACTACCGAAGCACAAAAAGGGGTGGGCGATGAGTCGCCAGAGTGTCGCACAGGCGCATCAAAAGATTCAGGAGCTGTCCTGGGAGCCGCGCTATCACGAGCCGGTATCTCAGTACGGCACGGACTACACATTCCAGAAGGCACAAAAGAAGGACCCGCTGAAGCAGGTCCTGCGGTCCTACTTCCCGATGCAGGAGGAGAAGGACAACCGCGTATATGGCGCGGAAGACGGCGCCATCCGCGGCAACATGTTCCGCCAGGTGCAGGAGCGCTGGCTGGAGTGGCAGAAGCTGTTCCTGTCGATCATCCCGCTGCCGGAGATCTCGGCCGCGCGGGCGATGCCGCTGCTGTTCCGGACTGTTCCTAACCCGGAGCTGCACAACAGCCAGGCGATCCAGATGATCGACGAGGTCCGCCACTCGACGATCCAGCAGAATCTCAAGCGCCTGTACATGACCAACTACATCGACCCGTCCGGGTTCAACATGAGCCTGCGCGGATTCCAGGACGACTACTGCGGGACCATCGGACGGCAGTTTGCCGAGGCGTTCATCACTGGGGATGCCATCACCGCGGCGAGCATCTACCTGACGATCGTGGCCGAGACGGCGTTCACGAACACTCTGTTCGTGGCCATGCCGGCCGAGGCCGCGGCCAACGGCGACTACCTGCTGCCAACGGTGTTCCACTCGGTGCAGTCGGATGAGTCGCGGCACATCAGCAACGGGTACGCGACGCTGCTGATGGCGCTGGCCGACGAGAGCAACCACCAGTTGCTCGAGCGCGACCTGCGCTACGCATGGTGGAACAACCATCGAGTCGTGGACGCGGCCATCGGTACGTTCATCGAGTACGGCACCAAGGACCGGCGCAAGGAGCGCGAGTCCTACGCCGAGATGTGGCGCCGGTGGATCTACGACGACTACTACCGCAGCTACCTCGTGCCGCTGGAGAAGTACGGCCTGGTCATCCCGCACGACCTCATCGAGGAAGCGTGGAACCAGATCTGGAACAAGGGCTACGTGCACGAAGTCGCGCAGTTCTTCGCCACTGGCTGGCTCGCCAACTACTGGCGGATCGACCCGATGACCGACAAGGACTTCGAGTGGTTCGAGTTCAAGTACCCGGGCTGGTATGACAAGTACGGCAAGTGGTGGGAGAACTACAACCGCCTGTCCATGCCGAACGGTCACCACCCGATCGTGGCCGAGGACGTCGACTACAGCTACCCGAGCCGCTGCTGGACCTGCATGGTTCCCTGCCTGGTCCGCGAGGACATGGTGATGGACAAGGTCGACGGCCAGTGGCGGACGTACTGCCACGAGGAATGCCGCTGGACCGACGCGGTCGCGTTCCGGCCGACCTACCAGGGCCGCCAGACGCCGAACATGGGCCAGCTCATCGGCAAGCGCGAATGGGAGACGCTGTACCACGGCTGGAACTGGGCCGACGTCGTCTCCGACATGGGTTTCGTCCGCGACGACGGCAAGACGCTGACGGCCCAGCCGCACCTGAACCTGGATCCCAGCAAGATGTGGACGCTGGACCACCTGCGCCGCATGCCAGAGGTTCAGAGCCCCAACGTGCTGCTCAACGAGATGACCGACGAGCAGCGGGAAGCCTTCCGCGCGGCGTACGTGCGCGGCGGCCCGGCCGGGCGGTTCGCGCCTTCGGAGGCCTGATCTCCGGGAGCCCGCGGACGCGGTTACTCACCGCTACGGCGCCGGGCATAAGTGCCCGGCGCCGTGCCGGGAGGTGGGAATCAGGCCTCGTGCCTGCGGTCCGCCTCCCGCCCAGGCCTTACTTCGTCGGCCCGCAGCCAGGGAAGGGGTCATGGCAGATAAGCACGTGGTGCGATTCGAGCCGGTGGGCATCGACATCGAGGTGTCGGAGGATCAGACGATCCTCCGCGCCGCCGGCGAGCAGGGCATCATGCTGATGCACGGCTGCAAGGAAGGGCAGTGCTCGGCGTGTAAGTCCTTCGTGCTGGAAGGCGACGACATCGAGCTGGAAAGGTACTCCACCTTCGCGCTGCCCGATTTCGAGCTAGAAGAGGGCTACACGCTGCTCTGCCGGGCGCATCCCTATGAGGACGTCACGATCGAGCTGCTCAATTACGACGAGGACATGATCCGCTCGGGGCTGCCGATCCAGGAGGCAGTGGCGGAGGTCGTCGCCAACGAGCCCGTCACGCACGATATGCGGCACCTGGTGCTGCGGCTGGTAGAGCCGACGGAGCTGAAGTTCTTCCCCGGCCAGTACGTCGACATCAGCGTCCCCGGCACGTCAGCCACGCGCTCGTTCTCCATGGCCAACACGAGCGGCACCAGCACCGGACAGCTGGAATTCGTCATCAAGATCTTTCCCGACGGACTGTTCTCGCATCTCCTGGACACCGAGCTCGCGGTGGGTGACCGGCTCGAGCTGACGGGGCCATTCGGAGTTTTCACGCTCCGTGAGGCTGACGATGCTCGGCTCATCTTCGTGGGCGGCGGAGCGGGGATGGCGCCAATCCTGTCGCTGCTGCGCTCGATGGGCGAGCGCGGCATCCAGCGCCAGGCGACGTATTACTACGGCGCGCGCCGTAGTAAGGACCTGTGCTTTGAGGACGAGCTCCGTGACCTCGAGGAGTTGCTGCCCAACTTCCGGTACGTGCCGGCGCTGTCCGAGTCCGCCGACAACGGCTGGGACGGCGAAGTCGGCCTGATCACCGATGTGGTACAGCGGCACGAGGACGACCTCAGTGAAGCTCATGCGTATGTGTGCGGCCCGCCTCCCATGGTGGAGGCTGCGATGCCGATGCTGGCCGCTCTCGGTGTCGCCGAGAAGCGCATCTACTACGACAAGTTCACCACGACCGGTGATCCCGGCGAAACACCAGCAGAAGGGGTTAGTCCATGACAACGGCGCCAGTACGTAGCGTGCCACAGCCGGCATTCACCGATGCCGAGGCAGGCGCGAAGGAATTCCCGGACGCACACAACCGTAAGTTCACTTACTACACCCCGGCCAAGCGCAAGGCCACGCACTATGAAGACGTCACCGTCGAGGTGCAACCCGACCCGCGGCACTATCTCAGCCAGGGCTGGATTTACGGCTTCTCCGACGGGACCGGCGGCTACCCGCTGAACTGGACAGCGCTGAAGGCGTGGGGCTCAGACCGGCCCGAGCCGGACCGTTACCCAGGATCAGGCGGTAAGGGCTACGACTGGCCCGCCATGGGCTGGCACGAATTCCGTGACCCGAACGAGGAGTGGGAGCTCACCCTCTACCGGTACAACGCCAACGTCGTCCGCCAGCTCAACCAGAACGTCGACAACGCGCGGCAGTCGAAGGCGTTCGAGGACTGGAACCGCAGCTGGGTCCGGTTCGTCGAGCGCAACATCGGCGCCTGGATGCACGTGGACCACGGGCTCGGGCTCTATCTCTTCTCCAACGCCAACCGCCGCGCGCCGACGAACATGCACAACAACGCGATCTCGGTGAACGGCATGCACCGGATCCGCTCCGCCCAGGATCTGGCGCTCTACAACCTGACCCTCAGCGAGGTCATCACCGCGTTCGACGGCACAGCACACCTCGACACGTGGAACAACGACCCTGCCTGGCAGGGCGTCCGTGAGGTCTCCGAGCGCCTCACCGGAATCGATGACTGGTGCGAGGCCATCTTCGCCGCGAACGTGATCTTCGAGCCGCTGATCGGCGAGCTCTTCCGCAGCGGCCTGGTCATGCACGCGGCGCCGCGCAATGGCGACTTCGTCACGCCCACCGTCATCGGCGCTGAGGAGTACGACTACGCCGAGCGCGACCTGCGCTACACGAGGGCCATGTTCGACCTGCTCACCCGCGATCGCGAGTTCGCCGGCCAGAACAAGGCGATCATGCAGCAGTGGCTGTCCGCCTGGGTACCGCGAGTGATCGCCGCGGCGCGCACACTGCAGCCGCTGTGGTCGCAGCCCGAGGCGAAGCCGCCGCGCTTCGAGGACAGCCTCGACCTCGCCAAGAGCCGCCTCACTGGCATCTTGTCCGATCTGGATCTGCTAACACCAAAGGAGCTGACGCAGTGACCACGTACAAGACGGCCGAGAGCCCGTTCCGGTCCAACAACACGGCGTCCAACAGGACCGGGTTCACGCTCATGAACAACCAGGTCGGCGAGGTAGTGGCCGACGTGATGCGCACCAAGCCGAACGTGACGGTGACCATCCTGCCGTCAATGATGCGGGTCGACGCCACCGGGAAGATGGAGGTCGTCTACGACGAGATCTCCGAGGCGCTGGGCGAGGAGCCGGGCTTCTTCAACAGCGCCGAGTTCGAGGAGGACATGTCCACCCACTACGGGCGGATGATCCACACCGACGACCGGACCATCTTTGTCGCCAACCCGGAAGACGCCGCGGAGGCTCTCGGCTTCGACCTGACGGCGGTATCGGACTAGTCCGCTGCGGGTACCGCTAGGGCGGGCGACTAACGACCCGCCCTAGGAGTCCGGCTGCGGCGTGCGAGGAGGCACGGTGTACGAGAAGGACGGCGAGAAGTACTTCGTAGTGGACGGGCACGTGCATTACTGGAACGCGGCGCCGGACAACTGGGTAGCAGGGCAGGAGCAGTACGCCAAGGGCTGGATTGAGTGCTTCCACGCCTACCAGGCCCTCGGGCCGCCCGCGACCCACTGGAGCCTCGAGCACTTCGAGAAGTACTCCGAAGACGACCTGATGAAGGACGTCTTCGGCACGGGGCACGTGGACATGGCGATCTTCCAGCCGACCTACCTGCTCGAATGGTACAAGGACGGCTTCAACACCACCGAGCAGGACGCTTCGATGGGCGAGAGGCACCCCGGCAAGTTCGTCTACAACACCCGCTGGGATCCCCGCGATGGCGATGAGGGGCTCAAGACGCTTCAGCGGAACGTGGAGCGTTACGGGTCCAGGGGATGCAAGCTCTACACCGCCGAGTGGAACAACGGCTCGCGGGGCTGGAAGCTCACCGATCCCGGTGCGTATCGGTACCTGGAGGCATGTCAGGACCTCGGCGTCAAGAACATCCACGTGCACAAGGGCCCGACGATCTGGCCGCTGGACAAGGACGCCTTCGACGTCTCCGACGTCGACCACGCGGCGACGGATTTCCCGGAGCTCAACTTCATCGTCGAGCACGTCGGGCTGCCGCGGATCGAGGACTTCTGCTTCATGGCGACGCAGGAGCCAAACGTGTACGCGGGCCTCGCCGTAGTGATCGGCGGCCTGATGTACGCCAGGCCGAATTTCTTCGCCAAGGTGATGGGCGAGCTGCTGTTCTGGGTGGGCGAGGACAAGATGCTCTTCGGCAGCGACTACGCGATCTGGGAGCCGAAGTGGCAGGTCGAGGGCTTCGTCGACTGGGACTACCCAGCCAGCGAGGAGTTCTCTGATTACCCGAGACTGTCGGCAGCGGGGAAGAAGAAAATCCTCGGCCTGAACGCTGCCAGGCTGTACGACATCGAAGTGCCAGCGGAGTACCAGCTGCCCGTCGGTGCCGGGACACCGGGCGCGCAGGACGACGCGCAACTGGTCGAATAGCAGATGACGGCCACGACAGCTAGCAGCGCGCGCGCTGGCCTGCCCTTGCTAGCCGCGCTGAGCGAGGTGCGTGACCCGGAGCTAGATGAGCCCATCACCTCGCTTGGCTTCGTGTCTGCCTGCACGCTGTCGGCGGACGGAGATGCCGAGGTGCGCCTCCGCCTACCGACCTACTTCTGCGCGCCGAACTTCGCCTATCTCATGGTCGCCGACGCCTACGACGCGGTGGTCGCCGCGCCCGGCGTCCGGACCGCCGTCGTGGTACTCGAAGATCACTTCGCGTCCGATGCGATCAACGGCGGCGTCGCCACCGGAGCGGGCTTCGTCTCCTCGTTCGACGGCGAGGCAGTCAGCGAGCTGCACCAGCTGCGGGCCGACTTCTTGCGCAAAGCTGTCATGGCGGGCACCGACCAGGTGTGCCGGCCGCTGCTCAAGGCCGGTCACGATGCTGCCGAATTGCACACCATGACTCTCGGCGAGATACCGCCTTCGGCGGCTCTGGACCGGCTACGGCGGCGGCGCGCGGAGCTCGGGTTCAGCGTCGGCGACGAGGCGCCGCTCGTCATCGACCCGCAGACAGGCACCGCAGTCGGCAGCGACGGGCTGCCCTTGCACCTCCGGCGGGCAAAGACGACGCGAGTCAGCATCGAGGCAAACGCGGGCATCTGCCGGGGCATGCTGGCGCACCGGTACCCAACCACAGGCCAAGGCGAGTCAGGCAGTGCTGACCAGGACGGGGAGGACCAGTGAAGGCTGTCCGGCTGCACGCGTTCCACCAGCAGCCAGTCATCGACGAGGTGCCGGAGCCGCACGTCTCCGGCCCGCTCGATGTCGTTGTCAAGATCGGCGGCGCCGGAGTCTGCCGGACCGACCTGCACATCATCGATGGCCAGTGGGACGCTGCGATGCATACGCCGCTGCCCTACACCCTGGGCCACGAGAACGCTGGCTGGGTGCATGAGATCGGCTCGGCCGTCACCAGCGTCGCGGTCGGCGACACGGTCATCCTGCATCCGACCCCGACCTGCGGCCTGTGCCGCGCCTGCCGGGCTGGTCAGGACATGCACTGCATCAATAGCAGCTTCCCCGGCCTGTCGACCGATGGTGGGATGGCGGAGTACCTGCTGACGTCGGCCAGGACGTGCGTGAAGCTCGACCCGCAGACCCGGCCGCAGGACGTGGCAGCGCTCGCGGACGCGGGCATCACCGCCTACCACGCGGTCCGCAAGGCGCTCCCGCTGCTGTACCCCGGCACGGCGTGCGTCGTCATCGGCGCCGGCGGTCTCGGCCACATCGGCATCCAGTGCCTGGCCGCGCTGACCGCGACGAAGATCATCGTGGTCGACCGGAACCCGGACGCGCTCAAGCTCGCGGAGCAGCTAGGCGCGCAGCACACGGTGGTCGCCGACGGCAGCCAGGTGCAGCAGGTCGCCGACCTGACCGGCGGGACCGGGGCCGAAGTGGTGCTCGACTTCGTCGCCGAGCAGGGCGCCGAGGCAGACGGCTGGGCTATGACCGGCAGCGCCGGGTCATATTTCGTGATCGGTTACGGCGGCACGCTGACCATCCCGACGCTCGACATCATCTCGACGGAGCGCAACATCATCGGCAACATCGTGGGCACCTACAACGAGCTGGCCGAGCTCATGGTGCTGGCGCAGGCTGGCAAAGTCACCCTGCACACCAGGACCTACCCGCTGGACGCCGCCGTCGAGGCCCTCGCCGATCTTGACGCAGGCACGGTCCGCGGCCGGGCAATCCTGGTGCCGTGAGTCGGCCCCGTTCCGTTCCGTAGTTCGTATAAGTGGGTAGCCCAGGTGGCACGCAAGTGTTGTAACGGAGGATCGATGGCCAAGGAATTGCGCTTCGGTGCCGATGCGCGCACCCTGCTGCTGGCCGGCGTTGACAAGCTTGCCGACGCGGTCAAGTCGACGCTGGGCCCCAAGGGCCGCAACGTCATCCTGGAGAAGGTCACGGGCACGCCGGTGGTGACCAACGACGGGGTCACGATTGCCCGCGAGATTTTCCTCAAGGATCAGTTCGAGAACATGGGCGCGCAGCTGGTCAAGGAAGCGGCGATCAAGACCAACGACATCGTTGGTGATGGGACAACCACCGCGACCGTGCTGGCGCAGGCGATCATCAGGGAAGGAATGGCCGCGATCGAGGCTGGCGCCAACCCGGTACTGCTGAAGCGCGGTATCGACCTGGCCGTCGGCCGCCTGGTCGAGCACTTGCAGTCCGTGGCCCACCCGATCCGCACGGAGGAGGACTACGCGCGAGTTGCGGCGATTTCGGCTAACGACGACGAAGTAGTCGGCGGGGTGATCGCGAAGGCGCTGCACACGGTTGGCGATGCCGGCGTGGTCACGGTCGAAGAGTCCGCGGCGTACGGGATGACGGTCGACTTTGTCGAGGGCTTCGAGTTCGAGAACGGCTACCTGTCGCCTTACCTGGTCACCAACCCGGCCAGGATGGAATCCGTCCTCGATGACCCGTACATTCTGCTGAGCAGCGAAAAGATCAGCCATGTCCAGCAGCTCATGCCGCTGCTCGACAAGATCATGCGCGCGCCGCGGCCGCTGGTCGTCATCGCCGAGATGGTCGAGGGCACCGCGCTCAGCATGCTGGTGCAGAACCACGTCAACGGCGTATTCCGGTCCGTGACTGTGCGGGCGCCAGGGTTCGGCGACCGCAGATTGCACAAGCTGGAGGACATCGCGGCGATCACCGGCGGTGCCGTCTACAGCAGGCAGTCCGGATTCACGCTAGAGACCATGACCATCGAGCAGCTTGGCCGGGCCAGGCAGGTGCGGGCCACGGCAGACCGCACCACCGTCATCGGCGGGTCCGGCTCACCGGACGCGGTCCAGTTCCGGCTAACCCAGCTGCGGGCCGAGCGGGACAGGGCCACTTTCGGCATCGACGAGGACGTGCTCACCGAGCGGATCGGCGCACTGTCCGGGAAGGTCGCCGTGATCCGGGTTGGCGCGCCGACTCCGGCCGAGTTGAAGGAACTCCAGCACCGGGTCGAGGACGCGCTGTCGGCGACGAGGGCCGCCATGGCCGAGGGCATCGTGGCTGGCGGCGGCGCGGCGCTGCTGCATGCCGAGCCATCGCTCGATGACCTGCAGGCCAAGGACGACTACGCCACCGGCGTCGAGATCGTCCGCCGGGTGCTGACCGAGCCCGCGAGCCTGATCGCGGCCAATGCCGGCTACTCGGGCGAAGAGGTGGTGGCCCGCCTGACCCAGCTCGCGATGGACGACGGGTTCGACGCCTTGCAAGGCCGGTACGGCAACATGATCGAGATGGGCATCATCGACCCGCTCCGGGTCGCCCGGTCGGCTCTGCAGAACGGTGCCTCAGTTGCCGGGCTGGTCGTTACCACCAGCACCCTCGTGGCCGAGGAACAGACGCCCTGGGGCGGCAGCCCCGCTCTGATGACCGAGTACGGCTCCCTGGACGAGGGGCTCCACCAGCCGTCTCCTGATGCCAGCATGCCGCAGTCCGTGGGGCTTGGCCCGACCTCGGCATAACGACCCTAAGGCGCCGAGCTGGGAGAAAAAGACGTAGATCACCATCGCGCCGACGAGGATCGTGAATACGCGCAAGATCCAGAGGGCGGTGGAGACTCGCCTGGTCAGCCGCGCGCGAGGGACGGGGCGGTCGGTGTCGGCGACGAGCTGATCGTGCTCGAGGTAGCTGCCGAGGTCCGTGCCGTTGTGCTGCGTCGTCGGCGTCGCGGATGGCTCAGGTGTCGGGGGCGTCGCGGCTGGGCGCTTGGTGGCGTATCGCATCGAACCTCCTTAGATGATGTGTATTGCCCGCAAGAACGAGTCGATTGCGTACGCAGTGCCGCAGACAGAAACGAACGCCACGATTGCGATCGCGACTCTGTTGGTCCAGGGCTTATTGACCCAGCGGCCCATCAGCTGCCGGTCGCTGGCCAGCATGATCAGGAACACCAGGGTCATGGGGAGCAGCACGGTGGCGAGCACGTTGGCATTCAGGGCGATCGACAGCAGCGGCGCGCCGGGGATCAGGAGGATTCCCGCCGCGATCAGGGCAACGGCGACGTTAACGCCGTAGAACAGCCTCGCCCTGCGCGGCGAGCTGTTGAAGCTGTGCGTTACCCCGATGCACTCCCCGGCCGCATATCCGGTACTCGCCGAGATCGTCAGGATCGCGACCGCGCCGGCTTCGATCAGCCCAAGTGCGAACACGCCCGCCACGAGATGGCCTGACATGTGCGCGAGAGCGGCCGGAAAGCCAGCCCCGGCGAGCCCCTGGATGGCCGAGCCCCCGTGCGCCGCGAGCGCTGCGCCGACTATGAACGCGCCGCAGCCGAACACGGCCGCCAGCGCGCCGCCAGCAATGGTGTCCAGGCGACCGTGCCGGAGGTCCAGGGAGGTCATGCCCTTGTCCGCGGAGGCGCTCTGCTGAAAGAACACCATCCACGGCGTTACTGTCGCCCCGATCGTCGAGGCCACGAGCAGCAGCAGCGTGTTGAAGTTGCCGTGGGGGAACGGCGAGAAGGTGACCATCGACTGGCCGACCAGGGCCCAGTTCGGCTTGACCATGATGGCGGCCACCACGAACAGGCCGTTGAAGACCGCCAGGGCGAGCGCGATCCGCTCCCACCGCCAGTAGCGGCCCCTGCTCGAGGGTGAAGACCACCAGGACGATCCCGAGCGCGGCCGCCACGCCGGGTCCGAGACCGAAATAGGCCAGTCCGATGCGGATCACGACGAACTCGGCGACGAGCGTCACCAGGTTGGTGAGCAGCAGGTCGCCTGCGGCGAGCCAGCCCCACCCAGGTCCGAAGCGCTGCAGCACGAGCTTGCCGTAGCCGCGGTGGGTAACCGCGCCGACCCGCATGCACATCTCCTGGCAGACAATTGCCATGGCAAACGTGACCACGATGAACGGCAGGAAGAAACCAAGGCCGTAGGTGGCACCCGCGGCGGTGTACGACACGATGCTCGGACCGTCGTTCTCGCCGAGCATCGCGAGAATTCCCGGCCCGGCGATCAGCCACAGCAGGTACCAGCGACGGCCGTCCTGCCGGGCACCGTGAACGCGCCGGCGATCACGGGAGCGCGCAATGTCCTCGGGTGACAGGTCCTCGGGTGACAGGTCCTCAGGTGACAGGTCCTCGGGTGACAGGTCGCGAGCCGCCTCGGGCCGGGAGCTGGCGGTCACTAGGTCGCCTCGACCCTGATCGCGGCGACCACATGCGCGTCCAGCAGGTGCACGCCCGACCCAGCGTCGACGGTAACGGCCCCGCTGGCGCGCACGTCCCTGACGTAGAGACTGTCGCCCAGCGCTATGCCATGGTCGGTCAGCAGCCGGAGGACCTCGGGGTCGCGATCCGAGACGCGCACGACCCTCCGCCGCTGGCCAGGGAGAATGGAGCCGAGGTTCGCGCTTGGCGCCTCGATCACTCGCCCATCACTGGTGGGGATCGGGTCACCATGCGGATCGGTGCGCGGGTCGCCGAGCTTGGCCGCGATGACCTCGCACAGCTCTGGCGACAGGGCGTGCTCGAGCGTCTCAGCCTCGTCATGTAGCCGGTCCCAGGACAGCCCCAGTGTCTCGGACAGGAAAAGCTCGAGCAGCCGATGCCGGCGCACCACCCGAAGCGCCGCGCGCCAGCCGACCTCGCTCAGCTGTACGCCGCGGTACGGCTCGTAGCTGACCAACTGGAGATCGTCCAGCTTCCTGAGCATGCCCGAGGCCGACGAGGCGGTGACGCCGAGCCAGCCGCCCAGGTCGGTCGTCGTCACCGGACCCCCGATCTCGGCTTGCAACCGGTAGATGGCCTTCAGGTAGTCCTCCACCGCGGCGGAGAACGAGCGCGCCGGGGCCATAGTCAGAATTTTGGCATGCCTGAACCTGACCCGGCTGTCACAGAAAGCGACAACGATCACCGCGCTACCCGAATGCCAGCCAGGCCCGGTACCGTCTGGCTTCATGATTGAGCCCCTGCCGCCTGAACCGCTGCCGCCTGAACCGCTGCACGTCATCGTCGACGGCGGGCTAGACGATGCGCTAGCCCTCAGCGTGCTGGTAGGGCTTAACGTCCCGATGTCCCAGGTCGTGGCTACCGAGGGCAGCGTCAGCCTGCTGACCACGGCGACGGCCACCGCGCGCCTGATGGCCACGCTCGGAAGTTCTGTGCCGGTCCGGCTCGGGGCGGATCGGGCGCTAGCCGCTGCTTATCCAGCCGGTCGAGACCCCTTCCACGGCAGCGATGCGTTCGGCGGCAATGCTCAGCTGCTGAAGCCGGCGTGCGCCCCCAGTGAGCAGGCTCATGGCCTGGGCGGCAACGTGTTTTGCGCTGGGGCACTGACGCTCGTGGCTCAGGCCCTTCAGTCCGGCGGTGCCCTGGCGGGGGTGGTGTGGATGGGCGGCGCCGTTGCTGTCGGGGGCAACATGACGGCGGCAGCCGAGTTCAACGCGTGGATGGACCCGGTTGCCACGGATCAGGTTCTGGCGAGCGGAGTCCCCGTGCGGATGGTCCCCCTGGACGTGACCGAGCGCTTCATGTGGTCGGCCATCGACCTTGATTCGCTGCGTGCCACCGGCCGGATGGGACATCTTCTTGCCGACGCCGTCGCCTTCGCGCACGACCGAGACGGGTTCTTCGTACCCCATGATGCCGTGGCAGCCATCGCGCTGACCTCCCCGGACCTTTTCCGCTGGACTGCCCGGCAGGCCCGGTGCGAGACGAAGGGCGAACTGACCTGTGGTGAGACAGTCGTTGACCGGAGGCCCTGGATCGCCCCAGGCACTGTGCTGGTAGCGGATGATGTCGACGTTCCGGAGGTATCAGCTCGAATCCTGACCGCGGTGGCATCGCTGTGAGTGACGCGCGACCGGCCGACAGCGGGCCATTGCTGGAGGTCGACGGCGCCGACGTCGTGCGGGACGGGCGCCATCTGCTCCGCTCGATCAGCATGACCGTCCAGCCGGGGGAGCATTGGGCGCTGCTTGGGGCGAACGGCGCGGGCAAAAGCACCTTGCTCGGCCTGCTGGGAGCGGCAAGCCATCCGACCCGAGGCACCGTACGTGTCCTCGGCCGCACCCTGGGTCAGGTCGATGTGCGCGAACTGCGCTCCTACCTTGGCCACGTCAATCCGAGCCACGAGCTGGCGTCGCCGCTGCGGGTGGCCGAAGTGGTGCTGACGGGGGCAACAAACACCATCCAGCTGGCGCCGCGCTGGACGCCAACGGCGGCGCAGCGGAACCGGGCCCAGCGGCTGCTGGCCATGCTGGGCATCGCGGCAATGGCCGACACGCGGTGGCCGACACTTTCCCGGGGAGAGCGGGCGCGTGCCCTGATCGCCAGGGCACTCATGCCGCATCCTCGGCTGCTGCTTCTCGACGAGCCTGCCGCCGGCCTCGACCTGGCCGCTCGAGAGCAATTGCTGATCAGCCTGGACACGCTCCGCCGGGAGCACCCTGAGCTCGCCACCGTGCTGGTGACCCACCACCTGGAGGAACTCCCGGCCAGCACCACCCACGCGCTACTCCTGCGTCGCGGCGAGTGCGTCGGTGCCGGGAGCGTAGATCAGGTGCTCACCAGCGAGCTGATCAGCGACTGCTTCGCCCATCCGGTCCGGATCACCAAAGACAGCGGCCGCTGGGTTGCGCGCGCCACGTCCGGCGCCGACCGGCCTGCTCCGGCGCGGCACTGAACGACAACAGCTCAGCCGGATAGTCCGAGACGTTCGGCCCACGGACGGCTGCCATATGCGACGGCGATGGCGCGTCCTAGCCACTGTCGCTGGTGCTCGGTCATCACGCCGAGGGCTGCCGCAAAGTCTTGCTCGTCCTTCGGTCTAGGTCGCCCGGCCTTGTAGAACAGCTGGACCTCAGGCAAGAGGTAGGGAACGCCCTCTCCTGACACCGCCCCGATTTCGTCGATTGGCCGCCGCACCTGGCTGCTCTTCCGGGATATCCACTCGCGGCCGTCGGCCTCGTCGAGCATTACCTGAATCTGCCAAGGGTCCGACGGCCCAGGCCGGACCAGATGTCGTGGACGTCCGGCGGCAGGATCTCGCCCCGTTTCCAGGGTCGAAGCGTGCCTGGCGGATCCGCCGCCCACCACTCCCACGCCGGCATAACCTCCTGGACGGTCAGCTGATCGCACCGCAGGAGCAGGACATCGATGTCCTCGTGCTCTCGGAATGCATGGCCAACGGCGAGCTCGATGGCGTAGCCGCCCGCGATCCACCACGGCACCTGCGCTCGTGAGAACACCGCTGCCACCTCGCTGAGGCTTGCTGCTTCCCAGGGTCCCCACGGTGTCTCGATGCGATTCACGCTGAGCAGGTTACCGACGCCAATCGCGCTCCGCATCGTGGCCGCCCTGAGCGTCGGCGATGGTCACCGACATGGTCCGTCCCGTAGGCGAAGTCTCGGTGACGGTTATCCAGCCTCGGTCCTGCATCAGGGCGAGGTTGCGGTGAGGGTGGACCGCTCCACCATCAGCCTCGTGGCTAGTGCCGCAGGCCTTTCCGGGCCTGCGGCGCTGACCAGTGCCGTGAGGATCTCCATCTGGGGCAGCGAGAGCCCGGCCGTCTGCAGGGCCTGCTCGTAGCGGCGGGCGACGACCCGGTGCAGCCGCTCGGTAGCGTACCTACAACAGAGGAAGCCGACCAGGGGACGCCGAACATGGCCCACATCGACCCGCTCCTGCGGCGAAACAAGGACTTCGCCGCCACCAGCGCCCACGAGAAAGCAAGCATCATTGCGAAGTACCCGGTCTACGTGATCACGTGCCTGGACCCCCGAACTGACCCGTCGGCCTTTCTCGGCCTGGAGCTCGGAGACGCGATGGTGATCCGCAACGCCGGCGGCCGCGTCTCGCCCGACGTCGTGACAGACCTCGCCTACATTGGCTACCTCGCCCGCACACTGGCCCCGGCGGGGCCGCGGTTTGAGGTCGCGATCGTGCACCACAATCAGTGCGGCACAGGCTTCCTCGCCGACGAAGAGTTCCGCCGCGGCTTCGCGGACATCATCGGCGGCGACGACGCCACACTAGCCGCGGAAGCTGTCACCGACCCTGAGCAGACCGTCCGCTTCGACGTCGAACTGCTGCGCTCGGCCACCGTCTTGCCGGACACGATCACTGTCTCGGGCCACGTCTACGACGTCACGACCGGCCTTGTCACCACGGTCGTGCCCGCGGCGCCTATGCACCCCCGCGCATCCAGTGGCTCAGCACACTCTGGGTGAGCGGGTCAGACACCGTAGCGGCTCAGAGCCTGGATGGCCACGGTGTCCCAGGCGCCCTGGCGGCGCGCCGGGACAGCAGCGGCGATGGCGCACGATCCGCTTGCTCCGATGAATGCCCACGACGCTCCCGTAGCGCCGTTGTGCCAGTAAACCGGTCCGTGCTTGCCCTGGCTCACCATCCAGCACCAGCCAACGCCTCCGGCCCCATTGCTGCCTGCGCGGACAGCGCTTGAGCCGCGGCGGCCGGGAACGGCGAGTTAGCGGAGTCGGCGGCGACTCCGGCCAGGCGCAGCAGGTCGGGTACCGAAGCCCGCAAGCCGCCGGCGGGAGCGAATGCGGCCAGATCCCAAGCCCGGTGAGGCGCGGCTAACGCCGAGGTCGGAAGGTCGCCGCTCCTCGACATCCCCAGCGGATGCAGTACCCGGTCACTGGCCAGGTCCCAGAACGACATGCCCGCGGCGCCGGCGAGGGCGTGTCCGAGGAGCGCGACGCCAAGATTGCTGTATACCGCCCGGCCAGCCTGGCTGGGCGCGCCATCCGCGCGCCGACGACCTGGCAGCCGACCACACCCTCGACAGCGCCGAACTTCAGAAGCTCAGCCCGCAGCTGGTCGGCCGGCGCCGAAGCAACCATGCCTTCACTATCTCAGCCCTGCACCCGCCAGGCCTTGCCGCGACTCCGCGGGAGCCTTTCGCCGATCTAGCTGACAAGCCAACCGAACTCGGTCGAGTCGGACGCGGCTGTGGTGGTGTCGGTGGCGGTAACCGTGACGTCGTAAGTCCCGGGAGTGGTCGGGGTGCCGGTGATCTGCCCAGTGGCCGCGTTGACTTGAAGCCCGGCCGGGAGCCCGGTCGCGGCATAGGTGAAGGTCTGCCCGCCGAGGTTGTCGCTGGCTTGGATCTGCAGGGGCGCGATGGCGATCCCGGCGGTCGAGTCCATGTTGGCCGGCCTGGTCACCGTCACCTGGTCGGGGAAGCTCGCAGTCACGCTGTAGTCGCAGGTCACGGTCGCAGAGCAACGGGCGAGGTAGACGCCCTTGTTGAGCGGCGCGGACTGCGATCCAGAGCCGGGGCACGTGCAGCTGAATGGCGTCGTGCCGAATGCAAGCACGACCACGCTGATATTGTCGCCGCTGCTCACCGTGAACGAACACGAACTAAGGTCACCATCGCAGCTGTTCGGTTTGTCGATTTTTACCGGATGGTGGTTGATTGTTCGGCGGGCATGCAGTTAGCCTCCGGAGTCAGCGGCGGTATCGGAGCGCTGCTCTGTAGCGGGATTGACAGAGAGCGCAGGGACCCCACTTGTTGCACGTGCGCGCGAGGGACCACGCGGGAGGAACGGGCGGACTTCTTGCTATTCGCGCGCTTGCCTGGCCACCCCAAACGACAGCATCCCTGGAGGGATACTCGTGAACACGACCAGGAAGCTGCTCGCCGGCGGTATCGCGCTGGCGGCGGCGATCGGGCCTATCGCAGTTGCAAGCGACGCGACTGGGTCGACGTCCTATCTAAGGGTGTCACTGATCGGGGACGGCGCACCAGGCGCCAGCGCAGTATGGGACTCCGCCGGCAATCCCGACCTCACCGTTGGGAACAGCGATAGCTACGCTGACGCAACTATCAACAGTGCGGCGCACGTCGCCGCGCCTGCCGATGCACCGACCTTCACCACCGATAACTACGCCGATGGTTCCCCAGGCTGGGTCATCCTCTTCTATGGCGGAGATGAGCTTTTCGGGTACCCAGCGCAAGCCTGGCCTTGGAACGAGCAACTGGGCTGTGCTACCTGATCCCATAGGGCAATGCCACGTCGCCAACCCCCCGGTAGACGTGACATACGCCGCCGCTTTGACGTTCATCCAGAATTCCGTGTGCGGCGGGGATGTATACCTGGCGCAGATCACCGCACAGGGTGGCCTCCAGAGCCCGGGCACCAGTGACGTTATCACTAGCATCAGCTACAACGGCGAGACCCTGGCTCCGGGCCCGGACGTCGTGACGGTGAACAACCCGGGACAGCAGACCGGGACCCTCGGGACCTCGATTACTCCCATATCCAGCTATGCCATCTATGCGTTTTCGAGCAAGGGTGACGGCATATCCACGACGGTAACCGGCCTGCCGCCGGGTCTTTCTTACCTCGATGGCGAGATCTCCGGAACGCCGACTGTCACTGGCAGCTACACCGTGACGGTGACTGCCACCGACAACGGCGGCACCACCGGCTCGACCACGTTCGGGTGGACGGTCAGCCAGGCTCCGCCGCCGCCCGTGACAGCGACCTACAGCGGCACCATCCGGCTGTACAAGATGTGGTACTGCCTTGACGACCGGAACAACAGCAGCAGCAACGGCGCGGTCGTGCAGGTCTGGCAGTGCAACGGGCTGCCCAACCAGCAGTGGCAGGTGATGAGCGACGGCACCATCCGGCACAACGGACTGTGCCTGGACGCGGCCGGCGACGGCACCGCCAACGGCACCAAAGTGCAGCTGTGGGCCTGCACCGGCAACGGCAACCAGCAGTGGGACACCAACGGCTTCCGGATCCACTACGACAACCCCGCCGCCACCGGCGAGGTACTCGACGACACCGGGTACGGCGGTAACGGCACCCGGCAGCAGATCTGGACCAACAACGGCACAATCAACCAGCTCTGGGAAACCTACTGAGTCCGGGCCGCGCCGTCGCCCCAAGGTTGCTGTCCGACGTCGACGCACCCGTGCTGGGCGGGCGCCCCGATCGCAGAGCCCGGCGACGGAGCGCGGTCCAAGCCGATCACACGGTAGCCGCGGGCGGTCAGCGGGATGGCGATCCGGCCATAGCCGCATCCCAGGTCCAGAACCCGTTCGCGCCCGGCGAGGTAGCCTGCGGCCAGGTCGACAACAGCGGCGTCCCACTCGGGCCGACTGCGTCGGCGCAGACCATCCGCCCCCAGGTTTGCGTAAAAATAGCGGCTCACGGCCTCGTCAGCTGACATGAACCGAGCATCGCAGCAGACGGCGCCGGCCGGCATATGAGTATTAGGGGCGCGTGCCCGTGACCGATCACTCCGACCGCAGAGTCGCTCGATTCATGCCATACGTGGCCCTTTCCCGATAGCCGCCAACCCGGACGACGCCGGATAATCGGGAAGCGGGGATGAGCCACCCGCATCACGGCGGCTTGCAGGCGTCCTCGCTGGCGCGCCCGCGTGCGCGTGGCCCCCAAGGCCGGAGCGCGGCGCGGGAAGCGCCGTTGCGGGAGCGCTCAGCAGTGACGGGGGCTGCACGCTGCCGGTCAGCTTCGCCTTCAGCAGCCCGGCCGTCAGGAGATCCTCGCCCACAGCAGGTAGAGCGTCCACAGTGTGAGTCCTGCTCGTGATGTAGGCCGCTTGAGGCGGCCTGAGGCCATGAGACTCAAACCAGGCGGAGGGTCGTCCCAGAGTGCCAGGAGCCGCAGGTGCGAGGCGGTGAACCGACCAGGCTCAGGAAGTACGCCTGGGTGTCCGCGTCAGGAGCGTCGGCGGCGACAGAGTTGAGCACGGCATTGCGCAGCGCGGTCAGCTTGTCCTCCTGGTCGCCAGCTGCGCATCGGTCAGCACGTCCTTGACCTTTTCGGTGACCTTGGGCGGGTCGACCCGCGCCATGGGTCAGGTCCGAGCCGCTCCTCTTCCCTGGCCAGCCACTTGAACAGGACCCGGAGATTCCGGTAGTGCTGGTGAGCCGACACTGCGCTGGTGCGCGCGGTCTCTGCGGCCAGGAACGCGCGGATGTTCAGCGCGTCGACTCCCTCGGTGTCCTCCGGCAGGCCGCTGTCAGCGAGGTACTTCGTGAACTGCGAGCCGGTGCGGCCGGACGCCTCGAGCGTCTTCGGCGACAGATCCCGGTCAGATAGAGTCAGCATCGATGAGGGAAGCGTGTGCTAGCGGGGTGCCTGGGCGGGCCTTCGGCGGCATTGCAGCTCCCGACAATCAGGGGTCTTAGACCGACGCACCACACTGCCGGGAGCGCGAGTACGAGAGAAATTGCAGGTCAGTGGGCATGTAACCTGGGGCTATAGCTCAGCTGGTAGAGCACCTGCTTTGCAAGCAGGGGGTCAGGGGTTCGAGTCCCCTTAGCTCCACATGACTCTGGCGACGCGCCTTGCTGGCGCGGAAAATGGGCGTAAGGGTTGCCCGTCGACGCCGGTGTTCGCTTGGGCGTGAAGCCCGTCCCTTAGCCTGGCGCGGGGCCGACCTGAAGGGTCTTGCACTGTTGCTTCGAGCGAGGTCACTGGCCGCCCGGCGGCTGACCGCGGCGTTCTAGGACCGTGCCGAAGCCTCCCCTGCCTGCGATCACGTAGAGCAGGCCGCCCCAGGGGCACGAGAGCAGGCAGATGATCGCCCACGTCCCCTTGTTCAGGTAACGGACCATCGCCTGATCAGCGCGGATGAGATCACGCAGGCAGAAGCCGTCCCAGGCGACGACCAGCACGACGCCGAGGGCGATGACTGTAATCAGTGCCCGGGTTCATCGGGCTTGCCCAGGTACGGGTAGCTTGCCGCTGTCCTGCCAGCGTGATGGTGACGCCGCAGCGGTGCTGGCCGGGCTGAGCCCGAGGTGCTTGCCGGGTCTGGTCCGCAGGTCAGCGCAGGCGGTCAGGTAGTAGTTGCGGATGATCAGTTCCTGATGGTCAATCCGCTGCCCTGCAGAGAAGCGGTTCACGGGGTGTCCGGGTTGAGGATGAACATTGACGCGACCTTCTCGTCCGCGTCGAATGCAACCCGGGCCTTCATGTCGCCGGCCTTGTAGCACAGCGGGATGTCGACGACCGTGAGGTCGCCGATGCGGCGGACGAGCGGCTCGCCCTCACCGAAGCCCTCGAACGCGCCGACGAGGCCTGCGATCGTCGCCAGGGCGCCGCCGCGGACTTCGTCCGTGAAAGCCTCCAGGACCTGCGCGTTGAAGAACTGCCTGGCGTCGTCCATGCGCCCTTCGAGGACGGCCGTGACGATCGTGATCGCGCGTTCCGCCGCGTCGGCCATCCGGACTGTCTTGTCCATGGGTTCTCCAGTCCGAGGATCGATGGGCTTGCCGAACCGCTGGAAGGCGGCCTGGCGGGTGACTCCGAGCAGGTCCCCGATCTCCTGCCAGGTGTGGCCCGCGTCCCGGCTCTGCTGGACGCATAGCCTGAGCACCTGCTCCGACAGATCATCCAGATCCTGAGCGCGCCGGACGAGGTCGAGGTAGGCAGGTGAAGCCAACGGGCTGCCCACCGCCCGGGCCAGGGCCAAGGCCCGCTCGGCCAGCAAGCCGCTGAGGCTCGTCGGGGTCTGAGGGGAATCGCCCATGTGTAAAGAATACCTTTACAGATGCCCATGTAAAGGTCGCCTTTACATCTAGGGGCATCGGGACATGGGACGGGCCATGAACACGGGTTCGTAATCTCGTTGAGTGCTTCATGACCGGCTGCGAAGATGTGGCCGGTGGGATGGGAGACACTCGAGCAGTGGGGTCACGACGTCGTTCGCATCGAACCGCTCACTGGCGGAGCTGGCGTCAGCGAGGTGTGGCGCGTCCGCGTCAACGGCCACCTCGCGGTCGGTCGACTCGGCCAGCGCAGCGACGCTGATCTCGGGTGGGAGACCGACCTGTTGCGACACCTCGACCGTGAAGGGATGTCGGTGCCGGTGCCGATCCCAACCACGGACGGCCGGCACTTCGCCGACGGTCTGGTGGTGATGACCTACGTGGAGGGCGGATCGCCCGAGACCGAAGCCGACTGGCGTCGCGTCGTCGGCGCACTCCGCCAGCTGCATCGGTTCACGTCCGGCTGGCCCCAGCGCCCTGGCTGGCGATCGTCGACCGACCTTCTGCACGCCGAGACCGGGACCAGGGTCGACCTCGGTGAGCTGCCGCCTGAGGGTGTCGTTCGATGCCGAGCAGCGTGGGCGCGACTCACCGGTCGCACGACGTGCGTCGTTCACGGCGACCCCAACCCGGGCAACATCCGCATGACCGCGGATCGCGTCGCGATGATCGACTGGGACGAGTCGCACGTCGACGTCCCCGAACTCGACCTGGCACTGCCGCACAACGCCGCCGGTCTCGACGACGACGCGTACGACGTCGCCGCGCAAGCGCGGGCCGCATGGGAAGCCGCCGTCTGCTGGGACCCCAGCGGGACCGACCGGTTCGCAGTCAAGCGGCTCGCCGAAGTTCGACCGGTCTGAGCTGCAGCGGACGCGGCCGGACGCGTTAGCCTTGCCGCGCCGATAGTACGCAGAATTCGTTGCCCTCCGGGTCAGCCAAGACAACCCAAGGCGACGCTCCTTGCCCAACGTCCGCTCGGCGCGCCCCGGCCCGGAGGAACCGTTCGACTTCGGCTTGCTGGTCATCGGGCCGGAAGTCCAGGTGAAGCCGGTTCTTGGATTCCTTGGCTTCTTGCACCGGCAGGAAGACCAGTCCGGGTATCTGGCCTGGTGACGGGCGAATCTCGAACTCGTCAGGCGAGTCGTTCAAGATCACCCAGCCCAGCACGCCTGCCCACCAATGCCCGAGCGCAAAAGGATCCCGAGCGTCCACGACAACCTGCTCCCATTCCAAGCTCATCGCAGAAGCGTACGCGGTCCGGTCCTGCCGGAACGGTGGCGAGCCTGGCGCAAAGTTCCGCGGCGTGATCGGCCGTTACTTCGACGAACTGGTCCATGGGACCTGGGTGGCTGGTCAGTGCAGGACCACGGCGTGGATCCGGATGTTCCGTCTGACCAGGTACGCAGCTTGCCGCCGCAGGCCTCCGCGCCGAGGCATATAGTCGGCCGGTGTCGATTCGCGGGCGCGACTTCGTAGCGGGTGTGAGGGTCGGCCAGAGACCGGCCCCGGGATAGAACGGGAGTGATCGTCATGACGCAGTATCTGCTCGCGCTCTACCGCGACTATGCCGTTCCCCTTTCTCCGGAAAGGAGCCAGCAGGTGTGGGCCGGGGTAAACGCGCTGGGCGACAGGATGACGGACGCTGGCGCCTTCGTGTTCAAGGGCGGCCTGCAAGGTGGCGCGGAGTCGGCGACAGGCCAACGCGGCCGAGGCGCCGTGACCATATCCGTACGCTGACCGTGAACTCCGGCGAAGTGACTGTCGAGGCTGTATTCCGCCGCGAGTACGGTCGCTGCGTCGCCACCCTGATCCGCTTTCTCGGTGACATCGACGCCGCCGAGGAAGCGGTCCAGGATGCGTTCACCGTGGCGGCCGCCAGATGGCCGTCGGACGGAGAGCCGCCCAATCCCGGTGCGTGGATCGTCACGACTGCCCGCAACCGGGCGATCGACCGGCTGCGCCGCGAGTCGGTCCGCGACGAGCGGCACGCGCAGGCCCATCAGCTGTACGGCGTGGACACCGGGGGCGGTGCCGCGCGGGAGGAAGGGACCGTGCTCGACGACCGGCTCCGGCTGATCTTCACCTGTTGCCACCCGGCGCTCAACCAGCCCGCCCAGGTCGCGCTGACCCTGCGGCTGCTCGGCGGGCTGCAGACACCGGAGATCGGGCGGGCGTTCCTCGTTCCCGAAGCGACGATGGCCCAGCGGATCGTCCGGGCTAAGCGCAAGATCAGGAACGCTCGCATTCCCTACCGCGTACCGGCCGACGCCGAGCTTCCGGGCCGTCTTACGCCCGTGCTCGCCGTCGTCTACCTGATCTTCAACGAAGGCTACGCGGCGACCGCGGGCTCCCTGATGAGGCTTGACTTGTGCGCCGAGGCGATCAGGCTCGCCCGTGTGCTCGCCGAGCTAATGCCCGACGAGCCGGAGGCGCAAGGACTGCTGGCGCTGCTCCTGCTGCTGCACTCCCGCCGCGCCGCCCGCGTCACCGCCGACGGAGCGCTCGCCCGCCTGGCCGAACAGGACCGGCGGCTCTGGGACCGGGACCCGATCACCGAAGGCCAGGCCATCGTGCGCGCCTGCGTGCAGCGTGGCCGCCCCGGCCCGTACCAGCTCCAGGCCGCCATCAATGCCGTCCATTCCGTCGCACCCAGCCTCGACAGCACCGACTGGCAGGCCATCCTGACGCTCTATGACCAGCTGTACGCGCTGACGCCGACCCCCGTCGTCGCGCTCAACCGGGCAGTCGCGCTCGGCGAAGTCCGCGGCGCCGCAGTCGGCCTGGAAGCAGTGGACGACCTGCGTTCTTCGGGCCTGGACAGCTACTACTTGTTCCACGCGGCACGCGCCGACCTGCTACGCCGCCTCAACCGAGCCACCGAAGCGGCGGCGGCCTACGCTGCCGCCCGCGCACTTACCGCCAACCCGGTCGAACAGGCCTTTCTCGACACCCAGCGCGCCACCCTCGGCCGGCCGAATCCCGCCGACCGCGAGTAGATGATGGCGACTGTGAGCGGCCGGCGAACGCTCCTCGTCGCTGCGGCAATAACTGGTTGCCAGCTGTAGAGGAGGGCCGACGTCTGATGCACGAAAGCGATGCCGCTCTCGTGGGCAGGGCCGTGGCGGGTGAATCCGCCGCGTTTGCCGAGCTGCTGCGTCGCCACGATCAGGCAGTCCATGCGTATCTGACCCGGCGCAGCGGCCGCCAGGACGCCGATGATCTGCTCAGCGAGGTATGGCTGCGCGCTTTCGAGGCCAGGGCCTCTTATGACCGCAGGTGGCCGGACGCACGGCCGTGGCTTTACGGGATCGCTCGCAACGTCCTGCGCGCGCACTGGCGCCGGCTCGGCCGGACGGCACCTCAAGTACAGGCTGGCAGCTCCGATCCGTGGCCGGACGTCGACGCCCGGATCGACGCTGCCGCACGGGTCTCCGCCCTACGCCGTGCCCTCGCCGAGCTGCCCCCCGGCGACCGTGCCGTGCTGCTGCTGGTGAGCTGGGAGGGCCTGGCTCCAGCCGAGGTCGCAGTCGCCCTCGGCATCCCGCAGGGCACGGCACGCAGCCGATTGCACCGGGCCCGCACGTCGATCCGCCGACTGCTCGCCGACGACCCCGCGTTCGTCGCCACGTCGCAAACCCAGGAGGCGTGAGAATGGACCCACTTGACCTGCTAGCAACAGCTCGGTCACGTCGAGCCCGCCGATCCGGACGTGCTCCAGCGTGCAGCGGCCAGGTTCCAGACCGGCCTCAACGCACCGGCCGCCAGGTCCCGGCGGCTGCGCCCCCAGATACCCGGATCCCGGCGCCTTGCCTGGCTCGCCGCGACGACATCCGCGGTCGCAGCCGCGGTCACCGGGGTTGCCCTCGCGCTGACGCCACACTCCGCGCCCGGCTGCTACCTCAGCGGAAGGCCGGCCGCACGCTATCTCCCTGACTGACGCGATCCTGGCCGCGTTTGACGCTCACGCTGGCGACATCGTCGAGATCAGCAAGCAGGTGACCGGCGGGGGCGCAGCGGACGGGCTCACCCAGATATGGCTGTCCCCCCTGCATCCGGCACCCGGCCAGATACAGCACTACCGCAGGCTGACTTTCGGCTCAGACGGGAAGCCGACGAACGACGTTGAATACACCTATGCCGCACCCGCCAGTAGCAACTTTGCCCCTTCACAGGACAGCTGCGTGATGTTCAGCGTTCCCGCCACCAGGGGCCAGGACCCGCTAGGCGGCCCCGGCGGTTTTGCGCACAGCCAGGCCACCTGGGTCGACTACCCGCTGAAGCAGTGGTGGACTGCGAGCGCCGTCACGTCGACCGCATGGTTCGCGGGAAGTGCACAGGTGCGGGCCTGCCTAGCGGCGGGTGTGTGGCAGATTGCCGGCCGAGCTGAGCTGGATGGGCAGCGCGCTATCAGGATCGTTCAGCCTGGCGGCAACGAAACCTACTGGCTCAGCGCCAGGACCTACCTGCCCATGGAGATGGTCGCCCTGACTCCCGGCGGCGAGACCATCACGCTTCGCATTCGGCTTCCTGGCTCCGACGACGGCCAACCTGGCAAAAGTGACGCCGACCGTCCCGCCTGGCTTTGCCAAGGAGGCTGGGGTCCCGTAGTCCTGCAGCCAGCTCACGTCACGCGGCGAGGTACGCCTGGGCAGCCGTGAGGCGAGCTAGCCACGCTGAACCGTCCGATGAGCCATCCGGTGTGTCGGACAGCTCCAAGAGTCCCTGCACCGCGGCGGCGGGCAGCACGTCAGCGAGCCCGGCAGCCGTGCCGTAGGCCGTGATCACCCCAGGCCAGCGTGCGGGCTCGACGGACGAGACGAGCAACCACGCCAGGTCCGCGATTCCCGGCGCGGACGACACGTCTTCCCAGTCCAGCAGCGCGATCTCAGCCGCTGGGCTGGTCCGCATGTTGGCCAGTGACGCGTCGCCGTGCGCCAGCGTCAGCGTGCCACCGGCTCCGAGCGCGCTCTCGGAGGCAACTACGTTGCCGACTAGCCGCGCGGCCAGGTCGCGCACCTGGGGCGTGAGGTCCTGCCTCGCTGCTAGCGCCGGCCAGGTGTCCCGGTACAACGCCTCCACCTGGTCGGCGGCAGCGCCGACGGGCCGTAGCCAGGGCCAGCGCTGCGCCGCGCGGCCCGACCAGCGAGCGTGCATCGCGGCCAGCACTCGCGCGGCGGCCTCAGGTTCGGCGCCAGGTCGCCAGGATGACAGGTCCTCCAGGACGAGCAGCGTCCCGGCGTCGGAGATCTCGGCCGTGTAGCAAGCCGGGACCCGCACGCCCGCCTCTGCGGCGACCTCGCGGTAGAACCGCACCTCGGAGCGGAAGATGTCGAGCGTGTGCGGGATGGAGCCGGGCGCCGGCAGACCGCGGCGCTTCACGAACTCGGGCATGAGGCGAGGCTACGGTCCCGGCCGCGGTGGCGTCGATGCAGTTAGCTGCGATGGCACGAAAGTTGGATGGCCGCGGCAGACCGTGCGCCTTTAGTAGGGGCAGGACCCTACCGACAGCTCTGCCCGGCGATATGTCGGCTGGCATGCAATGGAGACATGAAAGCACAGCCAAGGTCCACGAAGTCCACCTTTCCGCCGGTCCGCGACACTGGCGACGTCAGCACCGTCACCGTCGCTTCTCAGCTGTCCGGGCCGCTCACAGCCCTGGCCGGCAGCGCCTTCGTCAGCGGAGTCAGTTACGGCATTTTCGAGTTTCTGCAGCGCTCGCCCATCCGGCAAGAGCACGTCGCCGGGACCGCCGCGTGGGGGCAGCAACTAGCGGTGGCGCTCGCCACCATCGTGGTCTTGAGCGTCGCCCACGCGAGGCATCGGCGGCGGTTCGGCCCCGGCTCAGGCCGGCTCTGGCTGCTCGCCCCGCTCGGAACGCAAGCCGCGCGCCGAGTCGCACGTGCACTAGGTCTCCGAGGCGAGTCAGCGGGGCCTATCCGGCTACTACTCGCGTTTCCTGCTGCGGCGCTTTTCTTGTTCTGCTTCTGGCGGGCAGGCGTCCAGGTGACAGGCAGCCTCGACCCGAACTTCACGGTCAATGCCTGGGGTGGGCCGAGCTATGCAGGCGCGATGGCCTGCCACTACCTGGACCTATTTCTGCTGGCCGCAGGCGCCGCCTGGCTCATTGACCGCATCCTGCCGGCCTAGCGGGGCCCGCGGATGTAGTGCCGTCGGTCGCGCCGGTCAGCCGGCGTTGATCTGCTCGAGCGTGGCGCGGGCGCCGAGCCGGCGGAAAGCCTCCAGGGCGTCGAGATAGGGCTCAGTGAACGCGGCGTGCTCGGCCAGGTCACCAAACAGGTGCGCGTTCGCGACGAAGCTGAGCGGCTCATCGCGCTGCCGCCGTGCGCGCGCCGTCAGCTCGCCGGCGCAGCGTGTCCACGACTTCGATTGGCTGCCCTTGCTCGTCGACACCTTCGGCGTACCGAGCCCAGCTGGCGACGACGGCAGCCGAGCGCACGAGCGGGCCCCCGACGGCCAGGTTGCGGCGGATCACCGGCACGAGCCATTTCGGGATACGGTCCGAGCTAGCTGCGCACAGCCTGGCCAGCGTGTCGCGCACGGCCGGGTTGCTGAATCGGTCGAGCAGCGTGGCGATGTAGACATCGATATCGACACCCGGCACGCCCGCCAGCGTCGGCCGGGCTTCGAGCTGCATGTAGCCGGTCAGGAAGTCCGCGAAGACCGGGTCCGCCGCCGCCTCGTGCACGTACCGGTACCCGGCCAGGTAGCCGGCGTACCCGAGGGCCTGATGGCTGCAGTTCAGCAGCCGGAGCTTCATCAGCTCATACGGCGTGACGTCAGTGACCAGCTGCACGCCGCACTCCTCCAGCGGCGGCCGGCCGGCCGGGAAGGTGTCCTCCAGCACCCACTGGGTGAACGGCTCGCAGACGACGGGCCACCTGTCGTCAATGCCGAACTCAGTCCGCAGCCGGTCGACGTCCGCCGGCGTGGTGACCGGCGTGATGCGGTCCACCATCGAGTTCGGGAACGAGACCTCCGCGCGGAGCCACGCCCCGAGGCCTGGCTCCTTCAAGTCGGCGAACGCGGCGAACATCGCGCGCGCCATGTCCCCGTTGCCCTGGATGTTGTCGCAGGACGCGACCGTGAACGGGGCTATGCCAGCATCCCGGCGGCGCCGCAGCGCCTCGGTCACGAAGCCGAAGACGGTCTCTGGCGCACCGTCCGAGCTCAGGTCGCGCTGGACGGCCCCGTTCCCCTGATCAAATTCGCCGGTGGCGGGCCGGAAGTTGTAGCCACCCTCGGTGATCGTCAGCGTGACGATTCGGATCCGCGGATCGGCAAGCCGGTCCAGCACCTGGCCTGGCGCGTCGGGCGCGAACAGGTACTCCGCGAGCGAGCCGATCACGCGTGGCTCGATGGTGCCGTCGGCGTGTTTGACCAACAGCGTGTACAGGCCGTCCTGCGCGGCGACGACGTTCGCCTTCGACCGCTCGGCGGGCAGCACGTCGACGGCGCAGATGCCCCAGTCCAGCGCTCGGCCGGCGGTCAGCAGCCGGTCGATGTACATGGCCTGATGGGACCGGTGGAAGGCGCCAGCGCCGAAATGCACGATGCCGGCGCTCACCTGACTGCGGTCGTAGCCGGGGACGGCGACAGCCCTGCCGAGGTCGCCCAGCGTCGCAGCCCGCAGTCGCAGCGCCATGATCAGAAGCTATCGTCGCGTGCACAGTGTTCGGTAGCCTGCGCGTGTGTCCGACCGTCCGAACCCGACGTTCGTGGTTGTCGGCGAGGCGCTCATCGACCTGGCGGCCCCGGCCGACGACGGTGCCAGCATCGCCCGCCCAGGCGGCAGCCCGATGAACGTGGCGATCGGACTGGCCCGGCTTGGGCAGCCGACGGCGTTTGCGGGCAGGCTGTCCGACGATCCGATCGCTACCGTGCTGCGCCGCCATCTGGAGCGTTCAGGGGTCGACCTGCGGCACGTCACGCACGCTGCGGACCCGAGCACGATCGCGCTAGTGGAACTGTCGGGCGGACAGGCGAACTACGAGTTCTCGCTGCGCGGGGCTGACTTCCAGTGGACCGCGGACGAGCTGGCGTTCCTGCCCGGCGGCGCGCCGGCCGTGCATTTTGGCTCGCTGGCGTCCTGGCTGCCGCCAGGCGCCGCCGCCATCGCGACCGCCGTCAGCCGGCTGCGGCGCGGACGGCTCGATCCTCATCAGCTACGACCCGAACGTCCGGCCGTCGCTGCTGCCCGACGCCGCGACCGCGCGCCGCCAGATTGAGGCTTCCGTCGGCCTCGCGCACGTCGTCAAGGCCAGCTTGGAGGACCTCGCCTGGCTGTATGGCGCACAGTGTGCCGAGGCGGCCGCCCGGCACTGGCTGGAACTGGGCGCCGAGCTGGTCGTGATCACCGCCGGCCCGGACGGCGCCACGGCGTGGACGCGGGGACATCCGCCAGTCACCCGGCCGGCATTTCCCTTGCCGCTCGCCGACACGGTAGGTGCCGGGGATGCATTCATGAGCGGCCTGCTCGACGCGCTCGCCCGCCGCGGTCTGCTGGCTCCGGCCAGCCTGGCCGGGCTGGGTGAGGCGGCGACCCTCGCCAGCATCCTGGACGACGCCTCGCTCGTGGCCGGCCTCACCATCAGCCGGCCCGGAGCCGACCCGCCCCGCCGCGCCGAGGTCGACGCCCTGCGCTGATGCGGCTAGGAGCCCGCGACGCTGTCAGCCGCCAGCAAGTCGTCCAGGTCGGCGCTCGTGATCACGTACGCCTGCCGCGGGAAGATCCGCTGTGTCAGGAAGTCATGCACGCCGGGCTCGGGATCGGCGCTGAGGTCGGCGACGACAAAGACGCGGTAGTCGCGATCGTGGGCATCGCGAACCGTGGACAGCAGGACTCCGCTGGTGCTGAGGCCGGCCAGCAGCAGGGTGTCGACGCCGCGCTGTCGCAGCTGGTCGTCGAGGTCGGTAGTGGAGAACGCGCCGACCCGGGTCTTCCGAACCAGCATGTCACCGGGCTGGGGCGCAATCCGGTCGTCGATGGCGGTCGACGGCGAGTCGGCATGGAAGGTGCGGCCCGCTCCGGCCACCCTGGTGCCCATCATGCTGGTCGCCGGGATCGCCGCGTAGTCAGCGTCCTCGAATGCGACCCGCACATAGCCGATCTGGCCACCACGGTTACGGACGAGCTCGATGGCCTGGGCGACGCGCCCGAGGAGAGCATCCGCGTCGCTGATGCGGTCGAGGACGCCCGCCTGGTAGTCCATGACGAGCAAAGCCGTCTTCTTGGTGTCAATGGCCGGAAGAGTGCCGGGCACGGGCTTCTCCTTTGGTTGCTGGATGGGATCGGTGTGCACGTACCGGCCGCCGCGCAGTAGCGAGGCGACCGCGGCAATGGCCGCCAGTCCGATCGCGACGCTGAAGACCACGACCAGACCGTGATGGAACGGGCCCGATATCAGCGACGGGAAGAATGTCCTGCCGGTCAGCACGTCCTGGCTCGTGATCGGCAGCGCAGTGAGGACGCCGGCGACCGACAGCAGGTGCTCTACTGGATTCACGCCGAGCACGGACGCGAACAGCGACGACACCGGCGGCAGGGTTCCGATCTGATGGGCGACCGCGTGCGGCACGCCGTGCAGCTGGAGTCCGCGGGTCAGCGTCTGCGGCAGGGTGCCCGCGAGCCCAGCGATCATCAGCGAGAAGAACACGCCGATCGACAGTGCGGTGCCCGAGTTCTGATAAGTGGCCCGCATTCCTGATGCCGCACCCCGATACCTGGCCGGGACGCTGCTCATGATCGACGCTGAGTTGGGGGCCGCGAACAACCCGCCGCCGATGCCGTTCGCGGCCGTGAGCAGGGCGAAGGCCCAGTATGGGAAGTCGACCGGCAGAAACAAGAGGCCGACGAAGCTGCCGCCGAAGACCACCATCCCGGCCGTGGCGAAGCCGCGCGCGCCGTACCGGTCCGACAAGATTCCTGATATCGGCCCGGCGATGAGGAGTCCGGCCGTCAGCGGCAGCAGGAAGATGCCGGCCCATAGCGGCGTATCGCTGAAGTTATAGCCGTGGAGCGGCAGCCAGATCCCCTGCAGCCAGATGATCAGCATGAACTGCAGTCCGCCGCGGGCGATGGCAACGGCTAGACCGGCGACGTTCCCGGCCGTAAATGCTCGGATGCGGAACAGGCTGAGCTGGAACATCGGCTCGGCAACGCGGCTTTCGATCATGCCGAACGCTACGAGCAGCAGCACGCCGCCAGCCAGGAGCCCGTAGACGGCGGGGTTGGCCCAGCCCATCGTGTCGTGGCCATAGGGCTGGATGCCGTTGGTGAGCGCGATCAGGACGGCGCCGAGGCCAGCGGCGAAGGTGATGTTGCCCCACCAGTCAATCCGGCCGCGGTGGCGCTCGCCGTTGTCGCGGAGCTTGCGGTAAGCCCAGACGGTGCCGAAGACGCCAACTGGCACGTTGACCCAGAAGACGGCGCGCCAGTCGATTGCGGCCAGGATGCCGCCGGCGACCAGGCCGATGAACTGGCCCGCGATGGCAGCGACCTGGTTGATGCCGAGCGCGAAGCCGCGCCTGTCGACCGGGAAGGCGTCGGTGAGGATCGCAGCCGAGTTGGCCGTGAGCATGGAGCCGCCGATGGCCTGCAGGACCCGCCAGCCGATCAGCCAGAGCGCACCATGGCCGCCCTGGAACGGGTCGAACGACAGCAGGATCGAGGCAGCGGTAAAGACCGCGAAGCCCATGTTGTAGATCCGCACGCGGCCGAACATGTCGCCCAGGCGGCCGAGAGTGACGACGAGCACTGCCTGGACCAGGCGGTAGCCCATGATCACCCACAGCAGGTAGGTGATGTTGCCAGGTCCCAGCGGATCCAGGTGAATGCCGCGGAAAATTGCGGGCAGGGCGATGATCACAATCGACCCGTCGAGCGCGGACATGAACACGGCAGCCGTCGTATTCGACAGCGCGACCCACCGGTACCGGTCGCTGGTCGCTGGGTCGCTGTTGCTGACCGTCGGCATCAGACCGTCTGGGCCAGTCGCTCGATCAGTGGGGCGGCCACCATGAGCTGCTGCAGCTCAGCTTGCGAAAAGCTCGCGGACAGGGCTCTGGCCAGCCGCTCGGTGCTCTCGTTCCGGCGGTTGCGCAGGACTGCCCGCCCTGCTTCGGTGACGGAGATGACCGCGCGCCGCCCGTCCGTGGGATCGGGCTGCCGGATCAGCAGGTCGCGCGCTTCCAGCGCGGCCAGTGTCGCCCCCATCGACTGGGGGCTGATCTGCTCGAGCCGCGCCAGCGCGCCCGAGGTCGTCGGGCCGCCGCGATCGAGCCTGGCGAGTGCCGAGCTCTCCGGGAGGGTCAGCTCGCCCTCCGCCTTGATCTGCCGCAGCCGACGGACAAGCAGCCCCAGGCTGACCCGAAGCGCACCGGCCACGTCGCTGACATCAAGGTCCTCGCTCATGCCGTAAGTCTAATCTACTAAGTCTAGGCTTACTAAATTGAGTGCGGCCTAGCGAGCGGCCGTTAGTGACCCGTCCTTCGGGCAGCGCCAGTATCCTCAGGCGCGAGACGGCCGACGGCCGGCCAGCCACGACAGGGGATCGCATGAGACTGCTCGTCACCGGTGGCGCGGGCTACATCGGCAGCGTCGTCGCTGCCCAGCTGATCGCGGCTGGTCACGAGGTCACCGTGCTCGACAACCTGTCGACCGGGCATGCCGACGCAGTGCCGGCGGGCGCTACGTTCATCGAGGGCGACCTGCGCGACAGCGCCGCTCGCGTGCTGGCTCACGGGATCGACGCGGTCCTGCACTTCGCCGCGAAGTCCCTGGTGGGAGAGTCCGTCGTCGACCCTGGGCTGTACTGGGGCAACAATCTCGGCGGCTCGCTGGCCCTGCTCGAGGCGATGCGGGTCGCCGATGTCAGGACCATCGTCTTCTCGTCGACGGCGGCGACATACGGCGAGCCCGAGTCCGTTCCGGTCGAGGAGACGGCGCCGACGCGGCCGACGAACCCTTACGGCGCGTCGAAGCTCGCCGTCGACACGGCGCTCACCGAGTACGCCCGGATGTACGGGTTCGGCGCGGTCAGTCTGCGCTACTTCAACGTCGCGGGCGCGTACCGCGAGGCGGCCGGCACCTGGCTCGGCGAGCGGCATACCGTCGAGACGCACCTGATCCCGAACATCCTGCGGATCGCTCGTGACCATGCCGGGCCGGTCAGCATCTTTGGCGACGACTATCCGACCCCAGACGGCAGCTGCATTCGGGATTACATCCACGTGACCGACCTCGCGAGCGCGCACCTGCTGGCGCTCGAGGCGTGCAGCGCGGGTCAGCACGCGATCTACAACCTCGGCTGCGGGACCGGCTACTCCAACTTCGAGGTGCTCCAGGCGTGCCGCGACGTGACCGGCCAGGACATCCAGGCCAAGGTGACGGACCGTCGGCCAGGTGACCCCGCGGTGCTCATCGCCTCGTCGGAGCGGATCGGCAGCGAGCTCGGCTGGCGGCCCGAGCGGGGACTTCACGACATCGTGGCCGACGCCTGGGCCTGCGGCTACCGCTGACGGCCGCTCAGCTGACGGCCGCACAGCCGACGGCGAGGCGGCCCGCTCAGCGTTTCGGCCAGGACCAGACTGGCCCGTCGAGCCGCTCCCGGCCCTGAATCCTGGTCTCGCCGAAGTCCTTGACCAGCTCGATCGCCGTCAGCTCGGCCCGGCCTCCCTCGGCAGGCCTGCCGCCGGGCCGGGTGATGGCATCGATGAGCGGTCTAGCGTGCGACACCGCGATGACCTGAGTCCGGGCCGCGGCCTGGCTGATCAGCTCGCCGAGCGGCGCGAGCAGGTCCGGATGCAGACTCGTCTCCGGCTCGTTCAGCACAAGCAGGCCGGCCGGCCGCGGGCTCAGCAGCGCCGCTATCCAGAGCAGGTAGCGCAAGGTGCCGTCTGACAACTCGGCCGCCGCCAGCGGCCGAAGCAGGCCGTGCTGGTGCAGCTGAACGGACAGCCGGCCCTCCTCGGTCGCTGCGATCGTCAGCCTGCTGCCTGGGAACGCGGATTCGATGGCCGCGTCGAGTGCGGCGGCGTCGCCGATTTCACGGATCGTCTGCAGCGCCGCAGCTACGTCAGACCCGTCGTGACTCAGCACGGGGGTGCGGGTGCTGACCTGGCTTGCTCTGGCCGGGGCGCCGGCGTCGGTGCGGAAATGGTCGTAGAACCGCCAGGACCGGATCCGGTCGCGCAAGCTCAGCAGCTCGGGCGCGCGCCGCGGGTCGGCGAACTCGCTGAGCATGCTGTCGTACTCCCGGATCGGGAACGGGGCCGACCACGCTCCGTCGTCATCCCGCACGCGCACGAAGCCGCCGAGCCGGTCGCAGAGCACCGCAGACGGGCGGAGCACCGGCCCGTTCCAGACCGATTCGCGCTTGATCACCGGGTCCCGCGCGAACGCAGTCCCGGTTTCCTGCGGCAAGCCGAGGTCGATGGCGTAGCCGAAGTCGTCCTCGCCGAAGCCGAGCTTCAGTGCGACGGACCGGCCCCTGCGCGCCGCCCCCTGCACCGGATAACGGCCCTCCCGGACCGCACGCCCGATCTGCTCTGGGCCGGCCCACAAGGTCGATTGCAGGCCGCCCTCGCGGGCCAGCGCGGCGACCATCCCGTTCCGGGCGCCGTCCGCCAGCAGCCGTAGCGCCCGGTACAGGCTGGACTTCCCGGTGCCATTCGCTCCGGTCACCACGTTCAGGCTGGTCAGCGGCACCACGAGCCGGCGCAATGACCGGTAGTTCTCGATCGCCAGCGTCCGGAGCACGCGCCCGAGACTACCCAGGCGGCCGCGTCCCGGTAATCCGGTTGCCGACGATGCAACCCCGTTCCTAGCCTCAGGAAGGTGCACGAACGGCCGGCTGACCTGAGCGACGCCGACCTAGCTGCCGCTGTCCGGCAGTACTGGCGGCTCGCGGTCGCCGAGGTTCGCTACGCCCCGGTCGGCTATGGCGGCTATCACTGGACCGTGCTGGATACCGCCGGCCTGCAGTGGTTCGCGACCGCCAGCCGGCTGACTGGGGCGGGGGATGTCGCTGACCTGCGGGCGACGATGCGCGCGGCGCGCGAACTGGCCGACGCCGGCCTGGACTTCGTCGTGGCACCGGTGCCGGCGCGCGGCGGCGACGTCCTGATCGAGGGCGTGCCCGGCTACGCCATCAGCCTGTTCCCCTTCGCCGACGGCATCCCCGTTCAGTGGGGCGAAGCCCTCGGCGCAAGCGACCGCGTGGCCGTGACCGAGCTGCTCGCGGTGCTGCATACCGCGGGCCCGCTGGTCGGCGGCGTGCCGGTCCGGAGCCTGAGCCCGCGCAGTCGCCATTACCTGGACGATTCATTGCGGGAACGGGGTCGTCTCTGGCGCGGTGGTCCTTACGCCGAGGCAGCTCGTGCACTCGTGTCGAAGCATGCGTCCGGCCTGGCCGCAGCGCTGGCTGACTTCGACGACCTGGCCGCGCAGGTGGCAGCCGTGGACGCGGGTCTGGTCCTGACCCACGGCGAGCCGCATCCCGGCAACCTGATCCGGCGCGGGGCTGACTACCTGCTGATCGACTGGGACACTGCCGGGCTGGCCCCGCCCGAGCGCGATCTGTGGTGGGTCCTGTCGGACTCCGGCACCGAGGCGGCCCGCTACGCCGAGCTCACCGGCCGCCAGGTCAGTGAGCCGGCCGTGGCGTTCTACCGCATGCGCTGGGACCTCGACGACGTCGGCCTCCTGCTAGCCGACTTTCGGGGACCGCACCGAAAGGACGAGGACACCGAGCAAGGCTGGGCTGCTCTCGGTGCGGCGGTACGGCGACTCGCTTCGTCCGAAAAGATCTCGTAAAGCCTGGCCGGAGCGGTTCCGGCACTATGGCATCCTGACCGTCATGACGACCGGTGACGTCGCAGGACGACTTGGTGCGCAGGCTCGGGTAGCGGTCACGAAGGTGCCCGAGATCACCGCCTGGTTCTGGATCGCCAAGGTGGCGTCGACAGGCATGGGCGAGGCGACCGCCGACTGGCTGTACGCCAGGTACGGCACCATCCCGACCGGCGCAGTCGGCGCGATCCTGCTGGTCGGAGCGCTGGTGCTCCAGTTCCGATCCCGGCGCTACAGCACCTGGATCTACTGGCTGGCCGTGATCGCGGTGAGCGTGACCGGGACGATGGCCGCGGACGGCCTGCACATCGTCGTCGGGCTGCCGTACACGGTGACCACCGCCTTGTACGCGGCGATCCTGGCGGCGATCTTCGTCATCTGGTACCGGACCGAGGGCACGCTGTCCATTCACAGCATCACCTCGGTCCGCCGGGAGGCCTTCTACTGGGCGACGGTCATGGCCACGTTCGCGCTCGGTACGGCGCTCGGCGACCTGACCGCGTACACGCTGAAAATCGGCTTCTTCTCATCCGGCGTGCTGTTCCTGGTCGTCATCGCGATTCCGGCCGTGGCTCATCGCTGGTTCGGGATGAACTCCGTGCTTGCTTTCTGGTTCGCCTACACAATCACCCGGCCGCTCGGCGCCTCGCTTGCGGACTGGCTCGGCGTCCCCGCCCGAGTAGGCGGCCTGGACTGGGGCCGGGGCAACGTCGCGCTCCTCCTGACGGTCCCGATCCTGATCGCGGTCGGGTACATGGCGGTCACCCACGTCGACGTAGCGCCCTCCGGGCCGGCGGCTGGCCGGCCGCGGACTGGCGCGCGGCACCGCGCAGCCTGAATCCGCGCAGCCTGAATCCGCGTAGCCTGAATCCGCCCGGTGCGGCGAAAACGCCGCGAGCACGGCCTATAATCGCCTTTCCCCTACCGCACGGTGGTATTTTTCTCGCGCGGTAATCCACATTGGCTGATCCCGGCATATTCTGTATCCGAATGGCGCCGCTGCGCGCCTCCCACCTGCGCCGATACTTGGTGACGGATAACGATTTAACTGCTGTGCTGGCAACACACTAGGGATTGTTTTCCACCCGCTGGTAACGTCAGAGCGTCACTAGGCTCGAAATAATGGGGAATTCAGCCTGCTCCGGTGGTTCTTTGCCATAGCCATTCAATAGCGTCAAATTGGTCGGCTCAGCGCAAGCCGCCCCGGGCAGGTTTTAACGGGCAAGCGGGGGATAAAGCTGTGCTCCGGGGACTGACGTGACGCGGGCGCCTGCGCACGCGGGTCGGCTGCGGCTATCGGAACGCTTGGTGTTCGCGCTGGTGTTCGCGCTCATGGCCGGGTTTGTCGTCGCTATCACCATGTCGGCTGCCGGGCCACTGCATTTTGCGCTGCCCGGCGCCGCCACCACTGTCGCAGGCTCACGGACCACGCCCGCCGACGAGGCCGGCTCGCTGCAACTGCAGTCCGCGGGCACTGGCGCCGTGCAGAGCGCGGAGCGGTCGGCTGCCAGTCACGCCGCTGCGGTCCGCCCGGCCTCGGCGCGGCTCGACGCATTGCTGGCGGCCGCGATGCGCACGGTGCTGCGCGCCCATCACGGCGCGGTCGCTGTCGGCGTCATCGACCTGACTACGGGCCAGCAGGCGCTCTACCACGCCGGCACGCAGTTCCGCGCCGCGAGCATCATGACGGCAGACATCCTCGCCGCCTTGCTCATCCGGCATCAGCAGGCCGGGACATCGGTCACGAGCACGCAGGCGCACCTGGCCACCGCGATGATGGATGACGGCAGCGGCCCGGCTGCGGCTGGCCTGTGGCGGGCCATCGGAGGCGAGAACGGGGCCGCAGCTGCCAATCGCCTGCTCAAGCTGAGCCACACCAGCTCCGGCAGCGGCGACCAGTGGGACCTCACGAGCACCACAGTGGCCGACCAGCTCGCGTTGCTCACTGACCTGACCTCCGCTCGGTCGCCGCTGCGCAGCGCTGCCCGCGACTACGTGCTGGGCCTGCTGACTGACGGCGCGAAAGGCGAGCGCTGGGGGGTGGCGGCGGCTGCCGCCCGCAGCTTGGGCTACGCCGTGGGCGGCGGCGGCCTACCCGACGGGCACCTGTGGGACGTCAACAGCATCGGCGTCGTGATGCACGCTGGCCACGTGCTGCTTATCGCGGTGCTGTCGAGCCGCAGCCGCACCGAAGCGGCCGGTCAGTCGCTGACATCCGCGGCTGCGGCCGCCGCGGCTGACATTGCGACCAGGCAGGGATCCTGAGCCGGCTACTCGCCAAGGGCATGCGCGGCGGCATAGATGGCGTCGACGAGGCTGTCGATGGCCGCGAACAGGCCGGCCGCTTCGCTCTCCGGCTGGGCGTGCTCGTCCTGGCGTCCATCGCCTGCTGGGTGCCCTGTGTCGCCTAGCTGCCCTGTGTCGCCTGGCTGCCCTGTGTCGCCTGGCTGACGCGTGCCGGCGGCATCGCCGGCATCGGCGGCTCCGTCTGCCCCACGCTGCCAGATCGCCTGCTGCTCCGCCCGCAGCGGCGGCAGGCGGCCGGGTGGCCGCAGCGGCCGCGCCGTAGCCGGCGCTGGCTCGCAGCGCCGCCGCGATCCGATCCGTCGCCTCCAGGACGCCCGTCGCCAGCTCGTCGAGGTCGGGCTGCACGGCGGCGTCACCCGAGGTGGTCTTGGTGGCATGGTGAGCCGTGACGGCAGCCCCTAGCGTGATCAGGGCCTGCGCGATCCGGTGACCGGCCGAGGTGAGTGCCCTGGCTGTGCTCGCGTTCATCGGCGGGTGCTCAGGCTCGCCTGCCAGCCGGTCTGCCGACGCCTCCGCGTCGATCCGGGTGCGGCGGGCGGCGAGCTGGAGCGAGCCGAGCTGGGCCGACTCGGCACCTCCCGGCCTGGTGTAAGAGCGGAGCAGCGCGCGTCCGTAGCTGCCCTGGGCAGTGATGAGCCGGGCGAATTTCTCGGCTGCGGACGTGCCTTCCCAGGTGGGCCACAGCAGATAGGCCAGGATGGCCAGGCCGGTACCGACTCCGGTGCCGATAAGCCGGGCTACTGCGGTCGGATCGGGCGGCAGGCCAAGCAAGGCCAGCAGCACGACCAGAGAAGTCGGTCAGGAACACCGCGTACAGCAGATAGTTGACGGTGAATACCGCGTAGGCGGCCACCAGCGACACCGCGATGACGCACAGCAGGGCAGTGAGGCTGACCTTGACGAGCAAGACCGTCGCCACGCCGAGGCCGGCCCCGACGACCGTGCCAGCCGCGCGCTGGAGTCCGCGGTAGAGCGTCGAGCTGTAATCAGGCCGCAGCACGATGAAGATGGTCAGCACTATCCAGTACCCGTGGCTGAGGCCCGATGCCTGAGCGATCACCTCAGCGAGGGCCGCCAGGACTGCCAGGCGCAGCGCGTGCCGGCCAGCTTCAGACGACGTGCCTAGGCTGGCGCGAACGGTCAGCATTGCGTCCGGCCGCCAGGACGCGCGGATCGGCTGCGGGCTGTCGCGGCCCGCGTGCTCGGCGCGGGGCTCAGCGGCGTTCAGGCGCTCGGCAATCCGGCACGCGCTGCGCAGCTGGCTTAGCAGCGACTCCGCGGCCCATTGCCAGCCGGTGCCGCTGTCCGCCGAGATGCCATCGAGCGCGCTCCTGGCGGCGGCCAGGTGCTCGGCGCGCGCTCCGCGGATTATCGCCGATGGCGGCCGCGAGCTCGGTCAGGCCACGTGCCGCCGCGCCGAGGATGCGGCGCCGGCCGGGCCCGGGCGCAGCACCGCTGCTGGCCGATGGACAACGCCGTCAGGGTGGCCCGGATCCGCTCGGCTTCCTCGGCCAGGTCGAGCATGTGCTCGCGTGCCGCCGTCCGCATCAGCGGATTGGGGTCGCGCAAGACATAGCTGGCCGTCAGCTGCACTGGACTCGGCGGCGCCTGGCGCCCTGCGAGCAACGTCGGCCGCGTAACCGGCCAGGTCGACGTACGTGGTGGCGAGCGCGGTGCGCTCCGCATTGCCCCGGTTCACTGCCCAGGACGTGACCACCAGCAGCGCCTGCCAGAGGCCGCCGGCGAGCACCAGGCCTGCCCGCGCGACCGCCGGGCCAGGACCGAGCGGCAGGGCACTGGCGATCAGCAGCGCGACCGGCCACTGGAGTGTCACCGCCAGGACGGTCGGGCCCAGAGCGGCCAGAACGCCGGTGACGTAGGCCCACGCGAACACCGCCGGGACCAGCAGCCAGGGCCGGCTGGCCGCGGTGGTCGCGCCGACGAATGTCGATACTGCCATGCCGGCGGCCGCGCAGATGACCGCCAGCACCCTGGTGCGGCTGACGCCGCGGAATGACACGAAGCCGGCGGGCAGGGCGCCGAGGGCCGCGTAGCTGCCGTACTCGATCTTGCCGGTCGCCACGCCGATGATCAGTGGCGTCAGGACGCCGATCGCAGCGCGCGCCGCCTGGCCGAGCGCGAGGTCGCGCCAGCGGAACGCGCCGAAGTCGAGCCAGCCCGACTGGCTCAGCTCGGCGGCGAGGAACGCGCGGCCGCCGCGCAGGTCGGACAGGAAGCGCGCGCCCGGCCCGCCGGGCGGACGTACCGCGCTGCGTCAGCGGGTTGACAGGCAGCTGACTCGCCGGCTCGTCAGGCCGACCGGACCGGTCGGTAAACGGGCTGCCACATGAGCGCCTGGACATAGCCCGGCAGGTCGTCGGGCACGGACGCGGTCGCCACGCCGTCAGCGATGGCCGTCTCGGCGACGGCGATGGCGACCATCAGCGACGTGTCGCGCAACGCGGCGATCTCGGGTAGTAGCGAGGCACCGTCGGCGCTGGCATCGACCAGGCGCGCGACCGCGTGCGCGGCCGCGCTCAGCATGTTGTCGGTGATCTTGCTGGCGCGTACCGCGATGGCGCCCAGGCCGAGGCCAGGGAAGACGAGCGCGTTGTTGGCCTGGCCGATCACGTAGGTCGTGCCCCGGTAGTCGACCGGCGGCACCGGCCCGCCGCTCGCCACCAGTGCCCTCCCGCCGGTCCACTCGATCAGGTCGGCGGCCCTGGCCTCGGCCAGCTCGGTCGGATTGGACATCGGCATGATGACCGGCCGGTCGGCGTGCGCGGCCATGTCCTGGATGATGTCTTCGGTGAAGGCGCCGCCGCGAGCTGACGTTCCGATCAGCACGGTTGGATGCACGCGATGGACGACCTCGCTGAGCGGGATGCCGCCGACAGCCTCGTCGCGGTGCCAGTCGGCCACCTCGGCGCTGTCCCGGCCGTACTTGCGCTGACCGTCGGACAGCCCGTCGGCGTCAGCGACGAGCAGGCCGTGCCGGTCCACCGCCCAGAACCTGGCCCGTGCCTGCATCGGTGACAGGCCGCCAGCGACCAGTGCCGCCGTCAGCTGGTCGGCAACGCCGGTGCCTGCCGATCCGGCACCGAAGATCACGATACGGTGACTGGTCAACTCGATGCCAGTGGCCGCGACTGCCGCCAGGACGGCCGCCATGTTGACCGCGCCCGTCCCTTGCACGTCGTCGTTGAAGGTGGGCAGCACGTCCTGGTACTGAGTCAGCAGCCGCCGCGCATTGGCCGTGGCTATGTCCTCCCAGTGCAGCAGAGCATGCGGGAACACCTTCTTGACCGCGGCCACGAACGCGGCAATGAACGCGTCGTACTGAGCGGGCGGTACCCGCGGGTGCCGGTTGCCGATGTACATGGGGTCATCGAGCAGGCTCTGCCGGTCGGTGCCGACGTCCAGCATCACCGGCAGGGTCCGGCCGGGGTCGATGCCAGCCGCCGCCGTGTAGACGACCAGCTTGCCGACGGCGATGCTCATACCGCCGACACCCCAGTCGCCGATGCCCAGGATGGCCCCGGCGTCGGTGGCGACGATCAGGTCAACATCGTCGCTGCCGAGGCCGTATGCCTCCAGTGACTGCTCGATGACCTCCGGCTGGTCGACCGACAGGTAGACGCCGCGCGGCCGGCGGTACTCATGGCTGTAGTTCTCGATGGCCTGCCCGACCGTGGGGGTGTAGATGACCGGGAGCATCTCGCTGAGGTGATCGGACAGCACCCGGTAGTAGAGCACCTGGTTGCGGTCGTGCAGCTCGTTCAGCAGCACGTTGCGGGCCAGGTTGGACGATTGCCGCAGGAACTGGGCATAGACCCTGTCCGCCTGCTGGTCGAGAGTGAGGTGGCCGGCCGGGATGAGGCCGATCAGCCCAAGATCAGCGCGCTCGGCGTCGCTGAAGGCGGTGCCCTTGTTGATCCTCGGGTCGGCCAGCACCTGACGCCCGCGCAGCGTCGTGCGCCAGCCGCCGTCCTGATCGTGCCACTCCGTACGCACTCAGCAACGTCCCTTCAGCCGTGCATTGACGCCCTATCGGCCCTGCGTCCGCGTCGCAGCCATAGTGCCAGGGCCGCGGCTGGCCCGCACCGGCTGGCCCGGTCAGCCTGCTGCGTCGGCGTCCAGGTCGTCGCCGGACCACATCGCACGTACCGCATCGATGGTGTCCGCTTCCGCCTGGGTCTTATCCGGCCGGTACCGCAAGACCCGGGCGAACCTCAGCGTGACGCCGCCCGGGTACCGCGTGCTCGCCTGGATCCCGTCGAAGGCGATCTCGACCACCAGCTCGGGCCTGACCCGCACGACTCCGCGCCGTGGTGCGTCAGGGTCGCGGCCGGGCGGGTCGGCGAGCTCAAGCAGCCGGTCTGTCTGCCAGGCCAGCAGCGCATCGGTCATGCCCTTGAAGGTCTTGCCGAGCATGATCGTGCCGCCAGTCGCGGGGTCTCGCGCACCCAGGTGCAGGTTGGATAGCCAGCCTTGGCGCCTGCCGTGACCCCACTCCGCCGCCAGCACGAGAAGGTCGAGCGTGTGCCGCGGCTTGACCTTGATCCACTCGCTGCCGCGGCGGCCGGCGCCGTAGGGAGCATCGAGCGACTTGACGACCACGCCCTCGTGGCCGCGTTCGATGGCCTCGGCGAAGAACTGCTCGGCCTCGGCTAGGTCGGCGGTGACCAGCCGCGGGATGACAAGCTCCGCCGGTGTCACCGCGGCCAGGCGGTCGAACCGCTCAGCCGCGGGCGCATCGATCAGGTCAGTGCCGTCAAGGTGCAGCGCGTCGAACAGGAACAGCGACAGCGCCACTTGTCCTGCTTCGCCCGCCTCGCCTGGCTGGCTAGCCGCTCGCGCGGCCGTGACCTGGAACGGCTGTGGCCGCCCGCCCGGTCGCAGCGCAACCGCCTCCCCGTCCAGGACGGCCTCCGACACCGCGAGTGACATCGCAGCCTGGGCGATCTCCGGGACCCGGTGCGTGATGTCGTCCAGGGTCCTGGAGAAGACTCGGGCGCCGCCGCTGGTGCGATGCACCTGGACCCTGATGCCGTCGACTTTCCACTCCAGCGCGGCCGGCGAGATTCGCTCCAGGGCCGCGGCGACGGTCGGCGCGGCCGCCGCGAGCATCGGCCGGATCGGGCGTCCGACCAGCAGCGAGACAGCTCGCAGCGCGGCGGCTGCGGCGTCCGGGTCACCGCCAGCGCCGAGCGCCGCCGCCGCGGCCGCCGGCAGCGAGCCGCTGAGCTGGTGCGCGCGGCGCACGTCAGCGCCCGGCACGCCGGCCGCCCTGGCGATGGCGTCGGTCATGACGCCGTCCAGCGCGCCCTGCCGCAGGTCCCCGGCGAGCAGCCGGACCAGGAACTGCCGCTCGGCTTCGGTGGCGCGACCGAGCAGGCCGGCGAGCAGCCGACGTCGCTCGGCCTGCGAGCCCTGTCCGGCCAGAGCGCCGATCTGACCGAGCGCGTCGTCAGTGTCGGCCAGCGTCAGCTCCGGGGCGCTCGGCCGGCGCCGCCCAAGCCCGCTGCCGCGGACGACGGGCTCGGCCCGTAGCCGCCCATCAGATCCGTCAGCGCCGCGTAGCCGACGCCGATCTGCCGCTGCGTCAGATCGCCGGACAGGAAGGAGACCGCCACCGCGATCTCAGCGGCCGGGACATCGCGCAGGAGCCCGGCGATGTGGTCGATCTTGGCGAGGCGCCCTGGCGATGCCGCGACCAACGCTGAGGTGCGCACCACGCTGTCCAGCAGCATCGAGTTACAGCCACCCTTTCTGCTGCGCCATCTCGACGGCCTCGGCGCGGTTCCGGGCGCCGAGCTTCTGGATCGCCGCGGACAGGTGATTGCGCACCGTGCCGGGCGACAAGTGCAGCCGGGCGGCGATGTCGGCGATGGCGTCGTGGCTGGCCGCAGCCGCCAGCACCTCGCTCTCCCTGGCTCGGTCAGCGGGCTATCGCCCTGCGCGAGCGCGGCGGCGGCAAGCGACGGATCAACGACTCGCTGGCCGACGGCGACCTGTCCTGATGGCGGCGGCCAGGTCGGCAGCCGGGGCGTCCTTGAGCAGGAACCCGCTGGCGCCCGCGGCCATGGCGGCGCGCAGGTAGCCCGGCCGGTCGAAGGTGGTCACGATGACGACCTTGCCGCCGAATCCGGACGCAGTCAGCTGGCCGGCCACCTCGATGCCGCTCGGGCCGGGCATCTCGATATCGAGCACTGCCACATCGGGCTGGTGCTTGCGAGCCATCGCGAGCGCCTCCTCGCCGTCGGCGGCCTGCGGCCACGACCTCGATGTCGCTCTCAAGCTCCAGCAGCGCGACCAGCGCCTGGCGGACCATGGTCTGATCCTCCGCAATCATGATCCGCACCGTCACCTGCCTATTGTCCCGCCCGCCGCCGCGGCTCGCCAGCGATACGGATACGCCGGCCGGGCTGCAGCGGGACGACCACCCGCAGACATGAAACCCGTGCGGCTCGGTCGTCCCCGCTGCCAGCTCGCCGCCGAGGATCCGCACCCGCTCGGCCAGGCCGGCGAGGCCAGAGCCGGCGAAGGTCGGCCCAGTGCGGCTCGCCGGCGGCGCGCCCGTCAGGACCGGCCGTCAGCGTCGGCATCGCCGGCCGAGCGCGCTGGCTCTGGTCCGGCGACGGCTGGCCCATTGTCACTGATCACCACCTGTCGCGATCGCCGGGCCTGCGGTGACGGCGATAGCGACGTTGGTAGCCTTCGAGTGCCGGACCACGTTGGTCGCGCCCTCGCGGACAGCCCACGCCAGCGCGGCATCGACCTCCTGCGGCAGATCGGCAGCGCCGGCCGAACTGATCTGGCTGCGCGATGCCGGCCGCGTCGAGCAGCTGGCGGGCCGCGACGAGCTCGCCGGCGAGGTCTGGCTGGCGGAAGCCGGCCACCGCCTCGCGGACGTCAGACAGGGACTGCCTGGCCACCGTCTCGAGCTCGGCGATCTCCCTGGCTGCCCGCGTCCGGGTCGGCGCCGATAACCCGGCCGGCCAGCTCCGCCTTCAGCGTGATCAGCGACAGCGAATGGCCGAGCAGGTCGTGCAGGTCGCGGGCGATCCGCAGCCGCTCCTCGGCGACAGCTGCCCTGGCCAGCTCGGCCCGCGTGCGCCGCAGCATGCGCGAGGGTGTCAGCGCGTCGCCCGGCGCTGTAGGCGAAGAGCCCCGCCATCGGCGCGATGATCCCGGCGGCCAGGATCAGGCCGGACTGGTATCCGTGCACAACCGAGATGGTCAGCCCGGCGATGCCGCACGCCGCGGCGCCGATGACGGCCGGAAGTGGCGACTGGCTGTACCGGCCGAACGCCGCTGCCGTCACTGCGAGCGCCGCGATCCAGTTCGCCCCGCCGATCGCGAACAGGGCGACGCCAAGCGCGAGGATGACCGCCAGCGAGAGCCACGGAACCGGATGGCTGCCGAGCTCACGGGAGGTCACCCGCCAGCAGACGAGCCCGGCTAGCACCGCGGAGCCGATCACCAGGAACCAGCGGCGTCCATCCAGCGGATGTCCCAGCAGGCTGATCGCCGGCTGGAGAAGGGCGAACGCGATCAGGCCGCTGATCAGGACCCGACGGGCCTCGGTCCACGAGCGCCCGTCCGCGTACTCGGCAGCCAGGACGGACTGGTCGGGGTTCATCCGCCAGGCTAGGCAGTGGCGGCCGCCCCGTCATGTACTGCCAGTCCGGGCCTGGCTCGTGACAGATGTCACGACCAGGTAGCCGTGTACAGGTGCAGCCGCGACCAAGACCTGTCACGGTCACACCGGTCAGACGATCTGCGAGTGTCCGTTCATGTCGGGGTCGGGCGGGACGTCCTCGTCAGTGACCGTGACGGAGTCGGACTCGGCGGGCTGCCGGAGCCGCATGGCCACGAGTACCCCGCCGCCGGCAGCCGCGAGCAGCAGGGCGGTCCCGGCGATGAGCCCGCGGCGGCGTGGCTTCTTCCGGACCGGCGCGTCGATCTTGTGCGCGGCGTTGATGAGCGCACTGGAGATCGTCGGCGCGAGGCTCTCGCTGATGGCGCGGGCAGACTGCTCGAGCTGCGGTGCTGCCCACGACCTGGCCGCGTCGACCCTGGGCGTTGCCCAGGCGATCGCGCCATCAGCGCCCTGGCGGATCGAGGTGCCGGCGGTCTTGGCGAGCGGTACGGCCTGCTGGGCGGCGACCTGTGCCTGCTGTGCTGCCTGCTGGGCCATCGGCAGGCTCTTGGTCGCGAGCGGCCCGACCTGCCGCGCCGCATAGGCAGCCTGAGCACGCAGCCCGCTACCATCGTTTATCTGGTGTTTCCTGGTCAAGACAGACACAAAGACCTCCCGATGTTCTTCCCAGGGTGGACACCTTCCCTGCAAAGGTCGCGCCAATCACGGCGTCGGCGGCGCCGCAGCCAAGGGGCAGCTTGACCAGAGCGCCATCCGGCCGTGGGAGGATTCTTGTTATGACCAACACGCTGACCGCGACGCTGCGGACTAGCCGGGGGCCTGTAGTCGTCCGGCTCTTTCCTGATCACGCGCCGAAGACCGTGCGCAACTTTGTCGAGCTCGCCGAGGGCGGCCGGGAGTGGACGAACCCGGCGACACGCAAGCCCAGCCAGGAACGGCTATACGACGGCACGATCTTCCACCGGGTGATCCCCGACTTCATGATCCAGGGCGGCGACCCGCTCGGGACCGGCACAGGCGGGCCTGGTTACAAGTTCGCCGACGAGTTCCACCCGGACCTCTCGTTCGACCGGCCGTACCTGCTGGCGATGGCGAACTCGGGCCCTGGCACTAACGGCTCGCAGTTTTTCATCACCACCGCGGCGACGCCGTGGCTGAACAACAAGCACACCATTTTCGGCGAGGTCGTCGAGGGCGCGAGCGTCGTCGATGAGATCAGCCGAGCACAGACCAGCCGCGGTGACCGCCCTGTCACCGATGTAGTGCTGGAAGCCGTCGAAATCGGGCGCGACGAGAGCGAGTAGAGCGGTCCCGTTACATGGCCAACCCCCCCGACCAGGATCAGGACCAAACTCAGGCGGCCCCGCCCGTCTGCTACCGGCACCCAGGCCGGCCGACGTATGTGTCCTGCGTGCGCTGCGGCCGGCCGGCCTGCCCGGACTGCCTGCGGCCGGCCGCTGTCGGCCATCAGTGCGTCGAGTGCATCCGGGGTCAGGGCCGGACCGTACGCCAGGCGAGCGGCCGGTTCGGCGGCGCCGTGCCGGCCGGCGCCCGCGTTACCTGGGCGATCATGGCCGTCAACATCGTGCTGTACATCGCCGAGCTGGCGCATCCGAGCCTGGCGCAGGACTGGTCGATGATAGGCATCGCGAGGGCGCCCAACGGGCAGCTAGTCGGGGTCGCGGACGGCCAGTGGTACCGGCTTATCACGTCAGCCTTCCTGCCTGGCACCGGCGGGCTGGGCATCCTGGACATCGCGTTCAACTTGTGGGCGCTGTACATCGTCGGGCCCGCTCTGGAACGCACGCTGGGCAGCGCCCGGTATCTGGCCGTCTACCTGGCCAGCGCGCTCGGCGGCTCGATCGCGTACTTCTTCATTGCGCCTTCCAACGTTCAGGCGCTAGGCGCGTCAGGGGCGATCTTCGGCCTGTTCGGCGCCTGGTTCGTGCTGTCCAGGCGGCTCGGACTTGACTCCCGTCAGGTCGTGTTCCTGATCGTGCTGAATCTGGCTATCGGCTTCGCCGTGCCCTTCATTGCCTGGCAGGCCCATGTGGGCGGGCTAGTCACCGGCGGGCTCCTGACGGCGGCTTACGCCTACGCGCCGCGACGGAACCGAACGTTGATCCAGGTCAGTGCCACGGTGGTCATCGCTGCGCTGCTCGTCGTCGGGCTCGTCGTCAGGGACTACCAGCTGGCCGGCGCGATCCAGCTCTAGCGCACCGGACCGATCGGGGCGCCGGGAGTCACTGGCGGCCCGCTGAGTGCCGGCAGGCTATCGCCACTTAGTCGCCAGGCCGAGGCCGCCGACCACGAAGGCGAACCCGACGACGAGGTTCCAGCCGCCGATGCCGCCGATCGGCCAGCTCTGCTGACTGACGTAGAAGACGATGATCCAGATCAGGCCCAGGATCAGGCTGCCGAGCATCGCCGGCACCAGCCACGGCGGGCTCACTTTCGCCTTGGCTGACCGGGGCGGCGGCGTGTAGACCGCCTTGCTTCTGACGCGGGACTTCGGCACTGTCGTCTCCTGAGTAACTGCTCGCTACCCGCCGGCCAGCTGCCCGGCGGGACAGGCACGCGGCACCTCGCGCGCGCTGTCGCCGTAAGCGTAGTTGGTCCCGCGAGATGGCGCGCCTGGCTAAGGCGTCGCCGTCCCTGAGGGTGTACTGGACGGAGTGGAACTCGGTGTAATAGTGGGCGTGCTTTGCGGAGCCACCACGAAGATCGTGATCGCCGAGCCGGACGGCAGGGCGGTGCCGACCGGAGGGCTGGTCTGGTAGACGGTGCCCACCGCGCCATTGCCCGCGCCGGGCTGCACCGAGACGTTGTAGTTGTACGGCGCGCTGCCGAGCAGGGCCTGCGCCTGCGCCTGGGTCATGCCGAGCACGCTGGTGGGGACGGTCACGGTTGCCCCGGTCACGCTGATGGTGACGGTGCTGCCCACGGGCTGGTTGGTGTTGCCCGGGGGCGTCTGGCTGACGACGGTATTGGCCGCCGCGGTCGCCGACTGGCCGGCGATGACCGACACCTTGAAGCCGGCTGCCCTGAGCGCCGCGATGGCGGGGCCGCGCGTCTGGCCCACCACGCTCGGCACCAGCTTCATCGCTACTGGCTTCGGGCCGGTGGAGTAGACGATGCTGACCGTGCTGCCCCTCGGCTCGCTCGAGCCGTAGGCCGGGTTGGTCGAGATCACCAGGTTCTTGGTGACGGTCGCTGACTGCTTCGGTGTCACCGTGCCGACCTTCAGGCCGGCGCTGGTGATGGACTGCTCGGCGGCGGTGAGCGGCGAGTTGATCACGTCCGGCACCGCTACCCCGGAGCTATTGCCGGTCACGTACTTGAGCAGCACGATCGCCGCGATCAGCACCACTACGACAGTGGCCAGGACGACCCAGGGCCAGACACGGCGCTGGCGCTTGGGCGGTCCGTCCGGGCCGCCGTCCTCGGGTCCGTACCGGTACGGCGGGATCCCCGTTGTGCGGCCGGCGACCTGTGTCGCTGTGGCGCCCATCCGGCGCGTACCGACGCCGTAGCCGTCGGCCAGCATCGGCGCGGCCACCGGCGCCCCCGAGAGCGCGCGCTGGATGTCGTTACGCATCTCGCCCGCGGACTGATACCGGTCGGCCGGGTCCTTCTGCATGGCCTTGAGGACGATCGCGTCAGCCCAGGGCGGCACCTCCCGGTCGACCTGTGACGGGGGCACCGGGTCTTCCTTGACGTGCTGGTAGGCGATCGCCACGGGCGAGTCGCCGGTGAACGGCGGCCGGCCGGTCAGCAGCTCGTACAGCAGGCAGCCAGTCGAGTAGAGGTCGCTGCGCGCGTCGACGCGCTCGCCCCTGGCCTGCTCCGGTGACAAGTACTGAGCAGTGCCGATCACCTGGGCGGTCTGGGTCATCGTCATCTGCGAGTCGGAGACTGCCCTGGCGATGCCGAAGTCCATCACCTTGACGTCGCCGGACCTGGTGAGCATCACGTTGCCCGGCTTGATGTCGCGGTGCACGATGCCATTGCGATGGCTGTAATCCAGTGCCCGCAGCACGCCGTCGGTGATCTCGGCCGCCCGCTCGGGCAGCAGCCTGCGATCGTCGCGCAGCAAGTCGCGCAGCGTCCGGCCGTCGACGAACTCCATCACGATGTAGGGCACCGGGAGGTTGCCGACCATGTCCTCGCCGGTGTCGTAGACGGCGACGATCGACGGGTGGTTCAGCGAGGCCGCGGACTGGGCCTCCCGGCGGAACCTCGCCTGGAATGTCTGGTCCCTGGCGAGGTCATCCCGGAGCGTCTTAACCCCGACAATTCGGTCGAGACGGATGTCGCGGGCCCGGAACACCTCGGCCATGCCACCCCGCCCGACGATGCCGTCGAGCTCGTAGCGGCCGCCGAGGAGCCGTGGCTGAGTCATGTCGCGCACTTACGTTACCGTCCTGCTCATCGGGGGCTGCGACCAGCATGACAGGCCGGGACAGCAGCCATCGTCCCGGCTTGTCGCCTTGCTCGGCACCGGCGCTGCAGAACAGCCGCCGCCGCCAGTTCGGATGCTCATGAATGCGCTCCCAGGTAGGCCTTGATCACCTGCACGGCGATGGGCGCGGCAGCATCTGCGCCGAATCCGCCGCCCTGCACGATGACGCCGACGGCAATCGGCGATGGTGACCCGTTGGTGCCTGGCACGAAGCAGGTGAAGACGGCGTCATTGAGGTTGCCGTTGCTGATGCCGTTCTGCGCCGTGCCCGTCTTGCCGTCGATCGTGATCCCGCCCGTTGCCTGCGGGCCGGCCGTGGCGTAGGCGGTCCCGCCGGGGTTGTGAGTGACCTGATACATCATTGACTGCACATAGCCGGCCACGGTTGGCGAGACGGCCTGGCTGAGGGTTGCAGGCTGCGCGCGCTCGATCAGTAGATAGGCCGGGCCCGACGACCTGCTGGACTAGGTACGGATACTGGAGCGTGCCGTGGTTGGCGATGGCTGCCGAGAACATCGCCTCCTGCAGCGGGGTCACCGCGTCGTTGAACTGGCCGATCGCGGAGAACGCTGTCAGCGACGGGTCCGTCCAGTCCTTCACCTCCGGCAGGACGCTCGGCACCACCGGCAGCGGGATCGACAGCGGCCTTGTTCATGCCGAACTGGCTGGAGTAGTCCCGCAGCACCGGGGCCGTCAGCTTGATCCCGAGCGAGCCGAATGCAGTGTTACAGGACTGCCAGAACGCCTGGATGATCGGCGGGTTGGTGTCACCGCATACCTCGCCGCCGTCGTTGATCAGGGGATTGCCGTTCGGCAGTCGCAGCGTCGTCGGGGCGGGCACCAGCGTGCTCGGGTTAGCGACCTTTCCGGTCGAGAATGCCGCCGAGCTCGTGACGATCTTGAACGAAGAGCCGGGCGGATAGGTCTCCTGGGTGGCCCGGTTCAGCAGCGGCTGCCCTGGATCGCGCAGCAGCTGGTTGTCGATCTTGTCGAACTGGGTGCCGTCGAACGTCGTGAGCACGTTCGGGTTGAAGGTGGGATACGAGGCCAGCGCCAGGATGGCGCCGGTGCTGGGCTGGATCGCCACCAGCGCGGCCGCATGCCCGCCGTCATTGCGAAGCGCGTTGTAGGCCGCGGTCTGTGCGGCCGGGCTGATGGTCAGGTCGACCGCCGCGCCCTGCTTTTGCTTGCCGGTCAGCAGGGCCGTGAAGTTGTGCACGGCCAGCCGCGGGTCTGTCCCGGCCAGCAGGCTGTTCTCCGCCTGCTCGATACCGGACTTGCCGTAGATCGTGTCGTAGCCGGTGACGGGCGCGTAGACCTTGCCGTTCGGATAGTAGCGCTGGTAGACGTCGCTGCCCTTGATCAGCTTCGAGTAGGCGATCTTGACGTCGGTGCCGTCGCCGCCCGCAAGGATCGCGCCGCGCTGGTAGGTGAACTGCGCGTCGAAGACCCTGACGTTGTGCGGCTCGCCCGCCAGCTTGGTGGTCTCGAATGCCTGCACGTAGTTGACGTTGAGCAGCAGCAGCACGAACATGGCCAGGCAGGCCAGCGAGATGCGAAGGATTGCGCGGTTCATGCGGCCCGCACCACCTGGGTCATGCCTTCGTCCTGGATCGGCTGCGGCGCCGGCTTGCGCGCCGAGTTGCTGATCCGGATGAGCAGGGCCGACCAGGATCCAGCTGGCCACGAGCGAAGAACCCCCCTGGGACAGGAACGGGGTCGTGACCCCAGTCAGCGGGATAAGGCCGCTGACGCCACCGACGATCACGAAGACCTGGAGTGCGAGGACGAACGACAGACCGCCGGCCAGCAGCTTCGAGAACGGGTCCTTGACCGCGAGGGCCGCGCGCAGGCCGCGCTGCACGAGCAGCCCGAAGACCAGCAGCAGCGCCATGACGCCGACGAGGCCAAGCTCCTCGCCGAACGCGGTGAAGATGAAGTCGCTTTGCACCAGCGGCGTGAAGTACGGCTGGCCGTGCCCGAGGCCGGTGCCGAACAGGCCGCCGTAGGCCATCCCCTCCAGGCCCTGCACGGGCTGGAATGACAGGCCCAGCGGGTTGCTGCCCTGGAACGGGTGCAGCCAGGCGGTGAACCGCTCCATCACGTGGTGGAACAGGCTGGCCGTGATGAGCGTCCCGCCCAGGAACAGGCCGACGCCGATCAGCAGCCAGGATGTCCGCTGGGTGGCGATATAGAGCATCACCACGAACAAGCCGAAGAACAGTGCCGACTGGCCGATGTCGGTCTCGAAGATCAGGATCAGCAGGCTCGCCGCCCAGGCGATCAGCACCGGACCGAGGTCACGCGCCCGCGGCAGGTCGATGCCGAGCACCCGGCGCCCGGCCAGGGCCAGCACATCCCGCTTGGAGACCAGGTAGCCGGCGAAGAACACCGCGAGCGCGAGCCGGGCGAACTCGCCCGGCTGGATGGAGAACCCGCCGAACTTGATCCAGACCTTGGCCCCGTTGACCGCGCTGTGGCTGGACGGCAGCACCGCGGGGATGGCCAGCAGCAGCAGGCCGACGGCGCCGAGGGTGTAGGTGTAGCGCTGCAGGACGCGCGGCTCGGAGATCAGGGCGAGCACCAGGACCAGCCCGACGACGCCGACGCCGGTGAAGACCAGCTGATACAGGGTCGTCGAGGTCGACATCACCGGCGAGACGAGGTTGCCGGGGTTGCCCTGCCTGCCGGATTCCTGCAGCCGGTAGATCATCACCAGGCCGAGGCCGTTGAGCAGGGCGGCAAGCGGCAGGAGCAGCGGGTCGGCGTACGGCGCGAACCGGCGCACGGCGACATGCGCGCCCACCATGAACAGCGCGTACACGATGATGTACATCGGCAGGCCAGACGGCAGCTTGTCCCGCAGACCCAGGCTCGCCGCGATATAGGCAAGCAGCACGACTGCCACCGCGAACAGCAGCATGACCAGCTCAGTCCGCCGCCGCCCGCGCGGCATCGGGACCTGGCGGTCGGCGGCTGCCGCGGCCGTCACCCTACCCCCGTTGCCGGGCACGACGCCGGCACGACTGGCTTCGGCGGGATCACCACCGCCGGCGTGTGCGTCTTCTTGTTGGCGGGCGTGGAGACCTTGCCGGCGTACTTCGCGGTCCAGGTGTCCAGCGCCTTCTGATCCTGGCTGCAGGCGTAGGCGTGCTCGATGGACGTCAGGGTCGCCATGGTCTTGCCCAGCGACGTCGGTGTCGTCGGGATGGTCAGGTCGCCAGGCACGTGCGAGGTTGGCACGCCGGTCCGGCGGTACACGTGCGACAGGCTGATCCAGGCGATCTTCTGGTTGATGCCTCGGTAAACGCTGAGCTGGGCCGCCGTCGGAGGCGAGATAGTAGTTGCCCTGCGTAGCCCGGTAGCCGACGTAGAGCCCGCCGACCACGAGCAGGACTAGGACCAGGAAGACGGTGGTCACGACCGGCCAGCGGCGCCGTGGCTCGTCGTATTCGTCCTCGTCCTCGTCGGCCGCCCCCGCGCCGGTCGCGCCCGGCCGGCCGCGATGTCCGTTCAAGCTGGCGCCGGGCGCACTCGCGGTCGCGCCGGAGCCAGCCGGAGCGCCGGATCCGCTGCTAGCCGCTCGCAGCAGCGCGCCGATGTCTCCATGCGCAGCGGCACCGGCCATCTCCGCGGCCAGGGTCGGCGCGATCGGCCCGCCCGCGCTGTCGATGACGTCGGCGACGATGCAGGTGACGTTGTCCGGGCCGCCGTTGCGGAGGGCGAGGGTGATCAGCTGCTTTACTGCCTGGTCGGCATCGGGGATGGTGGTCAGCACCTCGTGCACGGCCTCGTCCCCGACGACGTCGGTCAGTCCGTCCGAGCAGAGCAGGTACCTGTCGCCCAGCAAGGCCTCGTGCATCGCCAGGTCGGGATCGGCGTCGGTGCTGCCCTGGAGCGCGCGCATGATCAGCGATCGCTGCGGGTGATTGGCGGCGGCCTCCGGGCTAAGCCTGCCCTCGTCGACCAGCGACTGGATCAAGGTGTGGTCGCGGGTGATCTGGTAGAGGTCGCCTTCCCTGAGCAGGTAAGCGCGGGAGTCGCCGATATGGCAGACCGCGACCTGCGCGCCTGCCCACAGCAGCGCGGTCAGGGTGGTCCCCATCCCTTCGACCGCCGGGTCGGAGACGCTCATGTCGTGCAAGGTGTTACGAGCCGCCGCGACCGCCGCCGCCAGGGCGTCGAGCATGTCCTCGCTGTCGGTCAGATTCTGCTTGTCCAGCGGCGCGATGGCGGCGATCGCGACCGCGCTCGCGACCTCGCCGGCGGCGTGTCCGCCCATGCCATCCGCGATAGCCAGTAGCCGCGGCCCGGCGTAGGCCGAATCCTCGTTGCCCTCCCGCAGTAGCCCGACGTCCGAGCGGAGCGCGTAGTGCAGTGCCAGGGTCATCTGCGCAGCTCCAGGACGGTCTTGCCAATGCGGATCGGGACGCCAATGGGCACGGGAGTCGGCTGAGTCACCTTCTGCCGGTCCAGGTACGTGCCGTTGGTCGAGCCCAGGTCTTCGACAAGCCACTGGCCGTCTTGGGGGAACAGTCGGGCATGTCGGGTCGAAGCGTAGTCGTCGGCAAGCACCAGCGTGGCGTCATCGGCGCGCCCGATGGTGATCTGCTGATCAGTCAGGCCGAGACTCGTGCCGGCCAGCGCGCCGCTCGTCACCAGCAGCTGCTGCGGCGCGGAGCGTGCAGTCCTGGCCGGCTTGGCCGGGGGCCTCGGCTGCCTGGCCAGCTGGGCCCGAGCGGCTGACTTCCGCCGCCGCTGGGAAGCCGGTCCGAACAGATCGGTCCGGACCACGCCGACAGCAGCGATCACGAAGAGCCACAGGACGGCAAGGAACCCGATCCTGATGAGGGTGAGCTCAAGCGGGTTCATCGGGTCATGAGTCCTTGGCGTACAGGTGGGATTGTCAGGCTGTCTCAATCGCGCTAATCAGTAGGTCGCTAATCAGTAGATGCTGTCCCTGCGGAAGACCAGGGTGGTCCGGCCGAGGGTGACCCTGGTGCCATCGGTCAGCGCGACTCGCCGCACGGGCTGGCCGTTAACGAACGTGCCATTAGTGGAGCCAAGATCCACCAGCACGACCTCGCCGTCCTCGACCCGGATCTCGGCGTGATGGCGAGACACGCCTGGGTCGACAAGCCGCAGGTCGCAGTCGGTGCCCCGGCCGAGGATGATCAAAGGCGTGCTGATCTCGTAAGTGCGCTGGGTGCTGCCATCCGGGGCGGCTTCCGGTCCGGAGACCAGCAGCCGCGGGTTGCCATGGAAGCCGCCCGCTGGCTGCGGCAGGTCACTCGCAGGGCGCCTGATCTCGCCGTCCTCGACGGTCGTGCCCCGGATCACGCCAGACAGGATCCGGAAGGTACCGGTCGTCAGGTCGCGGACGCCCTCGAACCGCATCCGGACCGGGCCGACAAACGAGTAACCCTGCTCCTTTGCGTACTCCCTGGCCAGCGTCGCCAGCTCGATGCCGAGACTGTCGGCGTAGACGTCGAGGCGCGCGTAGTCGTCTTCGGCCACCTCGACAACGAAGTCGTTGGGCACTAGCGTCCGGCCCTGCGCGACGATCGCGGCCCGGTCGTCCATCTCTCGCTGAATCGCGCTGGCTACCTCAACCGGCTGAAGCTCCGATTTAAACGCGCGCGCAAAGGCACCTTCGACCATCCCCTCGAGCCTGTGCTCAAAGCGCTGCAGCACTCCCATCGCGGTGCCCTCCTCTCCCTGCCGTATCCGATCGTATCGGCGATGTGGGACAGCTTGCGGACGTGCTAACCTGACTGCTGCTCCCAGGGCGGGTGGCGGAACGGCAGACGCGCACGGTTCAGGTCCGTGTGTCCGAGAGGACGTGAGGGTTCAAATCCCTCCTCGCCCACCCCAGCGGTCGTGCCCGTCCCTGGCGGCACAGCCCATCCCTGACGGCACAGTGGATGGTCTGGCCGCAGCTTAGGCGACGATGCGGCCCTTGTCACCGGGATCACCGCTCCTGTGACCTCCTCTGGCACTATGGGCGGCATGACCGCCGCGGAGGCGCTGAGCCAGGCCGGGCACGTCGCCGAGGAACTTTTGTTCCCGGCTGCCATGAAAGTTGACGCCGCGGACGAGATTCCCTCGGCGCACTTCGATTCGCTGGCCAGGGCAGGGCTATACGGACTGGCCGGACCGGTCGGCGCCGGCGGACTTGACGTTGATCTGGCCACGTTCTGCAGTGTGATTGAGATCATGGCGGGCGGCTGCCTGGCGACAACCTTTGTCTGGCTTCAGCATCACTCGACCGTCCGGGCGCTGGCTGCCACGCCCAATTCGCTCCTGCGTGAGCGCTGGCTGGAACCCCTCTGTAGCGGCGCTAAGCGGGCCGGGATCGCGCTCGGCGGTGCCAGGCCCGGCCCGCCGCTGCTGCGGGCTCGCGCCGTACCCGGCGGCTATGTCTTCGACGGCTCAGCGCCGTGGGTCACTGGCTGGGACATGATCGACGTAATCCACACCCTGGCCCGCGACGATTCCGGCAACCTGGTCGCCGCGCTGCTCCCGGCCCAGGTCAGCGCTACGCTCGCGGCGAGCCGGCTCGAACTGGTGGCGGTGAACGCCAGCCGCACGGTCGAGCTGGCGTTCACCGGGCACTTCGTGCCGGCCGATCTGGTCAGTGGCAGCATGCCGCATGCGCAGTGGCTGGCCAGGGACGCGGCCGGGCTGCGGCCCAACGGCTCGCTGTCGCTCGGAGTCGCCGGTCGCTGCGGCCGGCTACTCGGCCAGCTTGGCGGGACGGCGGCTCAGTCCAGCGGCGCCGCCGTGCTGCTCAGGGCCGAACTGGCTGCGATCCGGGCCAGGCTCGACGCCGCTTCGGCGCCGGCATCAGACGGGGTGGCGCTGCCAGCGGCCCGAGCTGCCGCTAGCGTCCTGGCGTTCCAGGCCGCCGGCCTGCTGGTGGCGGCAGCGGGCAGTCACTCGATCCTGGCCGGCGAGCATCCGCAGCGGCTGGCGAGGGAGGCGCTGTTCTTGCAAGTGTTCGGCTCGCGGCCCGCTATCAAGGACCGCCAGGTGGCGCTGCTGACCGCGCGCGGCGCCATTGCGGGTGGCCTCGACGCGGATGGCACGGGCAATTGACCAGATCAGGCACAATCGATATGTGCCCGAACTACCCGAGGTAGCGGCCCTCGCCGCCGATCTGCGCGAGCGTGCCGTGGGCCGGGTGATCGACCGGGCCGATATAGCCGAATTCTCCGTGCTCAAGACCTACGATCCGCCGCTGACCGCGCTGCGTGGCGCGCGGATCACCGGGACGTCGCGGCGGGGCAAGTTCCTTGACCTGATCGCCGAGCCTGCTGGCGGCGGCGCTGACCTGCACCTGGTCACCCATCTGGCCAGGGCGGGCTGGCTGCGGTGGCGAGACGCGCTGCCGGAGGCGCCGCCAAAGCCAGGCAAGGGGCCGCTGGCCTTCCGTCTCAGGTTCACCGACGGGTCCGGGTTCGACCTGACCGAGGCTGGTACGCGCAAGCGGCTGGCGGTCTACCTGGTGACCGATATCGAGCAGATCCCGGGCGTGGCCTCGCTTGGGCCTGAGCCGCTCGATCCAAGCTTCACCCCGGACGTGCTGGCCGGGATCCTCACCGGACGGCGGACCCAGATCAAGGGCGTGCTCAGGGACCAGAAGCTCATCGCCGGCATCGGCAACGCGTACTCCGACGAGGTCCTGCACGCGGCGAAAATGTCGCCATTCCGGCTCGCCTCCAGCCTGACGCCGCAAGAAGTCGCGGACCTGCACGCGGTCATCGTGGGCACCCTCACCGAGGCGATCGGCAGGTCGGACGGGCTGGCCGCCAGTGACCTCAAGAAGGAAAAGAAGGCTGGCCTGCGCGTCCACGGCAAGGCAGGCGAGGCGTGTCAGGTCTGCGGCGACACGGTGCGCGAGGTGTCGTTCGCCGATTCCGCGCTTCAGTACTGCCCGACCTGCCAGACCGGCGGCAAGCCGCTTGCGGACAGGCGACTCTCCCGCCTGCTGAAGTAGCCCGGCGGCGGCCGCTAGCTGAAGACGGCCTTCAGCTTGGCCCAGAGGGACAGATCGCAGCCGCCGTCGACGATCGTGACGTGCACCTGCTTCCCGAAATAGGTGCCGGTGACGGTGGCGCGGCCGGCGCTCGCCATGATCATGGGGCACAGCATGTGGGCAGGCCGCGGCGCGAACAGGCTCGTACCCGCCAGCAGCGTGGCGCACGCGGCGGCCGGATCGCTGGCGGTGCCGCCGGTCGGCTCGCAGCGCAGCGTGAAGTGAGTCGCCCGGGCATGAGCGGACGCGGCAAAGGTCACGTCCAGCGAGACCTTCGAGGCCGTGGCCAGCCCGGCCGAACTCGACGTTGGCATGCCCGTGGTCGGCGTGCCCGTGGCTGGTGCACCGGTGGCTGGCGCACCGGTGGCTGGCGCACCGGTGGTTGGTGCACCCGTGCTGCCGCACGCGGCGGCCAGCAAGGCGCAGGCGGCAACCGCCGCGCCGCGGTTTCGGATCATCCGATGCGGCGTTCGTAGCCGCGGCTCGTCAGAAAGTGGCGTCATAGCCATTGGACGTGCACTTTCCGTTGTTGGTTCCAGCTGCTCCCGGCTCATCTGAGCGGTCACGCATGCACGCGCGTCCGCGGAAGGTTTGCGCAGTTCACCGGCCGTTGGCCGGGGCCAGGTGGGACCATGGGGCGGTGGGCTGGAAGCTTTCGGTGGCGCAGCATGACCGCGACCGGATCGACCGGACCGCCCGTGCTGTGGTCGAATGCGCCGCCGACGCCATTATCGCGCTCGGCCCTGACCGGCGGGTAATGGTCTGGAATCCGGCCGCGGAGCGGCTGTTCGGCTGGAGCGCAGCTGAAGTCGTCGGCCTGGAAGCGCCATTCGTGCCCGAGGAATTGCGAGCCGAGCACAACGCTGTGCTTGAGCGGGTAACGAGCGGCGGCCAGGTCTCGTTTGCCACGCGCCGTACGTGCAAGGACGGCTCGATGGTGGACCTGCGCATCGACGCGAGCCGGATGCTCGACAGCACCGGCGAGCTGAACGGCTGGGTCTGCGTCTGCCACCGCAGCGGCGATGACCAGGCTGTCCGGCATTACATGGCCGAACGGGCCAGGGTCGTGCGGCGCCTCGGCGATGTCGTCGCCGACATGAACGCCCAGTTGGACCTGGAGTCGGTGCTGGATCGGATCGCCGCGAGCCTGCGCGAGCTTACCCGGGCCGATGCCGGTGGCTTCGTGCTGATCGAGAAGGACAAGCTCCGGCTGGTGAGCCTGGACGGGCTACCGCCTGAGCTGCGCGGGCGGACGGCCGACCTGCAAACCAGCATGGTGGGCCAGCTGATGCGCTCGGGCAAGACCGTGCTCATGGCCACGAGCGACTCGGGCGGCTTTGACGACCTCATCTGGGCCGCACTGCCGGGCCTGCACACCATCACGCTCAGCCTCTCGCATGTAGGCGGGCGACCCTACGGCGCTCTGTACGCGCTGTACAGCGGGCGCAAGGTCGGCCACGTGGAGCTGGAACTGCTGGAGCTGCTGGCCGGGCACGCCAGCGTCGCGCTATCCAACGTCACCGCGTTCGAGGAAGTCGTCCGGCAGCGCGCGTACGAGCGCGCGGTAATCGACGCGAGCGCGGACGGCATCGCGGTGCTGGACTCCGAGGGCCTCGTCCGACAGTGGAATCCGGCCGCGCACCGGCTGACCGGGCTCTCGCTCGAGCTGGCCACCGGCAGGCGACCGCCGTTCCCGCTGCCCGAGCCCGGCGCGAAGCTGACGTACAAGCTCGCCAACGGGCGCTGGATCGACCTGCTCTGCACGGGCCTGAGCGGCCGGGGAGAGAAGGTGCTCGATTTCCGCGACATCACCGCGGCGAAGGAGCTGGAAGAGGCCAAAGATCTTTTCCTAGCCACGACCAGCCACGAGCTCCGGACTCCGATCACCGTGGTGCAGGGCTTCGCCAGCACGCTGGCGAGCCGGTGGGACAAGCTGTCGGACGCCGACCGAAGGTCCGCCGTGCAGACCATCGCCGAGCGGGCGGGCTCGCTGGCGCGGCTCGTCGAGCAGCTGCTGCTCGGCTCACGGGCCGGCGGCGATCAGCTGCGGGTCAGCAACGAGTCGTTCGACCTGGCCGCGCTGCTGCGCGGCTCGGTACAGGCCTTCCGGCCGCTCTCGGACCGCCACACGCTCGAGCTCGACATCCCCGCTACGCTGCCACGCGCGAACGGCGACCCGATGGCGACCGACATCATCCTCGGCCAGCTGCTCGAGAATGCCTTCAAGTACTCTCCGGCGGGCGGCCCCGTCACGGTGGGCGCCCGGGCTGGCGGCGACGCGATCGAGGTCACCGTGCAGGACCGGGGCATCGGCATCAGGCCGGATGACCGGGAGCGGGTGTTCGAGCGGTTCGTGCAGGGTGAAGCTGGCGATCGCCGGCGGTTCGGCGGGATCGGCCTTGGCCTGTACATCGTGCGCCAGCTTGCTGAGGCGCAAGGCGGCACCATCGCCGCCGAGGGACACGATGGTGCCGGGACGACCATGCGGCTGCGGCTGCCCACGGCGGCCGCGGACTCTAGCGCGCCAGCCGTCGGTGACCCAAGGCCGGCCCCGCCGGCCGGGGACCAGCCCTCACTATTCGGGTGACGGCCGGGATCAGGCCTTGATCGGAATGGGAGTGTCGGCCTTGATGCGCCTCCCGGTTGAGGGATCGCGCAGTATCGGAGAGCCGCCCGACGCGGCGATGTACTGGTCGATGATGCCGATCACATCCTCGCCCTCCATCACCATCTGGCCTCGCTCCATCCAGATCACCCGGTTGCAGGTCAGTTCGACCTCCTCCAGGTTGTGCGCGACGAGGAAGACGGTCCCTGCCTCTCTGCGGAGCTCCTCGATCCGGGCGTGGCTCTTGACCCTGAATTCCGCGTCGCCGGTCGCCAGCGCCTCGTCGACCAGCAGCACATCCTGACTCTTGGCAGCTGCGATGGCGAACCGCAACCGGGCGCCCATGCCGGAGGAATAGGTCTTCATCGGCAGGTCGATGAAGTCGCCGACGCCAGAGAAATCCACGATGCTCGGGTACTTCTCCTTGGTCTCCTGCTTGGACATGCCCATGGCCAGGCAGCCGAGGACCACGTTGCGCTCGCCGGTGAGGTCATCGAGCAGCGCGGCGTTGACGCCGAGTAGCGATGCCTGGCCCGTGGTGTAGACGTTGCCCTGCTCCGGCGGAAGCAGGCCAGCGATGGCCCTTAGCAGGGTGGACTTGCCCGACCCGTTGCGGCCGATCACGCCGATGGCGTCGCCGTGATTGGCCACGAACGAGATGCCGCGTATCGCGTGCACCTCGCGGATAGACCCACGGGTCTTACGGCCAAGCAACCGCAGTAGCACCGTCGCCGCTGTGCCGCGGTCGCCGCCGGCGCCGTAGACCTTGTACACGATGTGCAGGTCGTCAACGACCACCATGGGCTCAGCCACGGCCGTACCTCGCCTCCGCGCGCCAGAAGAAGAAGAAACCGATCACCACGGCGACCACCGCCCATGCCACGGCGTAGTACCAGAAATGGCTGGGGTTGGTGTAGTAGTGGCAGTACGCGCTGTCGTACTGATATTTCACCGGCGCGCCGACCTTGTGGCCCAGCGTGTTCCAGGCCTGGCACAGCGCCTTGTTGTACGGCTTGCTGCCTGGCGCGCTGAGCCGCTGGCTCTGGAGCACGGCATTGCGGACCAGCGTGATGTACAAGGCGGCCGGGTTGAGCTCAAGCAGGACCACAAGCCAGCGGTGACTCTTGATGTCCAGCGTCTGGATGCTGAAGAGCACGCCAGACACGTACAGCCAGGTCCGCATCAGGAACGGCAGCAGCTGGCTGAAGTCGTTGACCTGCGAGCCGAGCCGCGCCACCAGCATGCCGACGCCCACGTTGAAGATTGTCTGCAGCAGCAGCGCGGGGATCGCGAGCAGCCAGTACCAGGTGATGGGCTCGCCGGTCGCCAGCACGATGCCGGCTAGCACGACCATCGACAGGAACATCTGCTGGAGCTCGATCATCACGTAAGCCAGCGGCAGCGATGCGCGCGGGAACTGGAGCGCCCGGATCAGCGGCAGGCTGTCGGTGATAACTGTCGAGGTTGAGATGAACGCCCGCTGCGTGAAGTTGAAGACGAAGACGCCGGTCACCAGGAACGCCAGGTAGTTCGGCACGCCGCGGTTGATGTGCAGCAGCAAGCCAAAGATCAGGAAGTAGACGCCGGCGTTGAGCAGCGGCGTCAGCACCTGCCAGAGCTGCCCCAGCTTGGCCTCGGTGTACATGGCGATGTTGCGCGCTGTCGCGAACGCGAAGATGAAGTGCCGCCGCCGCCACAGCTGGAACAGGTAGGCGGGCACCGATGGCCGCTCGGCGCTTGGCCGCAGGCCGTACCGGCGGGCCAGGTCGGCAAGCGGCTCCCCGTCGACCTCCGACGAGAGAACTGCTACGTCGCCCTTCTCAAACCGGCCGGGAGCCGACAGGCGCCCATCTTTGTCGCGGTCAGCCGACAGGCGCCCATCTTTGTCGCGGTCAGCGGAACGGGCTGCCAGCCTGGCACCCTTCGGTGTCTGCTGGTCGGTCACGTTCCGATCCTCCTGGCCGGTGAGTTGTGTAGGGCAACTGTCACGCCGGCGACTGTACCACTACAGCAGTTGTGCGATACAACTGTTGTCATGGCCAACGTTGCGCCGGATGATCGCGAGCTGGAGCTCCTGCTAACCCAGCTGTTGCGGATGGTATCGCCCGCGCTGGCACCGGACGACGCAGGCGGCAAGAGCCACGGTGGGCTCGGTGTGATGGATGGCCTGAGAGCACCGGATCCTGCCGCTGCTGCTGCGCAGTCCGCAGCCGAGGCAGCGCCCGCGACCACGTCTACCCAAGCCTACGAGCCGCTGCCAGCACTGTCGCCGTCGGAGGCGCGCGCGCTGATCGAGCTGGTGTCTGCCCGTGGCATCGCACAGGGCGAGCTAGCCGCGCTGCTAGGTCTCGACAAGAGCACGGTCAGCAGGCTGGCGGCCGGACTGGAGCGCAAAGGCTGGATCAGGCGCGGCCGCGATGAAGGTAACCAGCGTTACGTCAGGCTGTACCTGACGCCGCAAGGTGGCGACGTGGCGGCCAGAGTCTGGCAGGCCTGGCAGTCCCGGCAGGCCCGGATCCTGGCCGCGCTCTCGGCCGACGAGCGGGCGGGCCTCAGCGCGGGCCTAGGCGGCCTAGTGCGCGTCCTCGCGGCCGAGGGCCTGCTCAGCGAGTCGGCCGGCACTGGCACGTAGGCCCAGCGAGCTGCGCCGGCGGACGCTGCTGCGTCCGCCCGGCCCGGAGGTGCGGCCGGTTTCCGCCCTGGCAGGGCCGGGCATTCCGGTCACACGCGGTTCTCCTCGTGGCGGCGCGCGTTCGGCGAGTTACGCAGGGAGGTGGGGACAGTGGGCACGGTACTACTGCCTTACGCTCCGGCGAGCGTGGCCGTAGCCCGGCAGCGGCTGGCCGCCGACCTGATAGCCGCCGGAATCTTCGCCGGGGCGGTCGGCGACGCGGTGCTCGTGGTCAGCGAGCTGCTCAGCAACGCCATCCGTCATGCCAGGCCGCTGCCGGGTGCCAGCGTCCAGGTCGCCTGGGCCCTGGACGACGACGCGGTCGAAGTCGCGGTCAGCGACGGCGGCGCCCGCACGAGGCCGATACTGACCCAGGCGACCGTCTCCGCGCTCGGTGGCCGCGGTCTCAGCATCGTCGAGTACCTGGCCAGGACCTGGGGTGTGCGATCTGATGACGCCGGACTCACGGTCTGGGCAGTGCTAGCCGCGCCGCCCGCGGCCCTGCGGGCCGCGGGCATCGCCCGAAATGACTCAGGCAGCTGACGGTGCTGACAGGCGTAACCCAGGGCCGAACTGGTAATACCTCACGCAGTGGGTGCGATCTCGGGATCGCCGGGGGCGGCGTCGGGAGAGGGTCTGGTACCCGCGCGGCGCGGTGGTGACTGCCGGGGGGCAATCGTGAGCCAGTTCCAGGGCGTAGACAGCGAAATCGGCCAGCTCCGGACCGTGCTGATGCATAGACCCGGCCTGGAGCTCCAGCGGATCACGCCGCGGCACTCTGACCGCCTGCTGTTCGGCTCGCTGCCCTGGGTCAGCAAGGCCAGGCAGGAGCACGACATGCTGTGCCAGGTCCTGCGCGACGAGGGCGTGCACGTCCTCTACCTCACGGAGCTGCTGCAAGACTGCCTGGAATACCAGACGGCCAGGAGCGAGGCCATCCGGCTGGCCGTCGCGGACGCGAGTCTCGGCGACGAGCTGCGCGGCCAGCTGCGCTCGCACCTGGACGATCTCGGACCAGAGCAGCTGGCACAGGTACTGGTCGCTGGCCTCACGCCAGCGGAGCTGAAGATCGGCCACGGCGTGGTCTTCGAGCTGCTCGACCGGCACGATTTCGTGCTCGACCCGCTGCCGAACCTGGTGTTCACCAGGGACTCAAGCTTCTGGATCGGCGATCAGCTGGCCGTGACCAGCCTGGTATCGGGCCGCAGGCGCCGGGAAACAGACCTGGCGACCATCATCTACCGGCACCACCCGAGGTTCACCGGGACCAAGTGGCTCTACGAATCCGACCTAGAGCACGTCGACGGCGGCGACGTGCTGCTGCTGGCACCCGGAGTCGTGGCGATCGGGGTCGGCCAGCGCACGGCGCCGGCTGGCGCGGAACGACTGGCCAGGCGACTCTTTGAGACCGGCCTCGCGCACACGGTCCTCGCGGTCCCGATCAGCCAGGCGGGAGGTGCCGGTCATCTGGACACCGTTTGCGCGGTCGTCGACCTCGACGCGGTCGTCATGCATCCGGCCGTGGCGTACTCGCTGACCGCGCACACGATCTCGCCGCGCGCCAGTGGGATGCGGATGTCCAGGCCGCAGCCGTTCCTGGAGGCGGCCGCGCATGCCATGGGGATCGACAGGCTGCGGGTCATCGATTCGGGCATAGATCCGGTCTGGGGCCAGCCCGGTCAGCGCGACGACGGCAGCAACGTGCTCGCCGTGAGCCGGCGGGTGGCCATCAGCCACGAGCGCAACTCCGAGACCAACGCCCGCCTGGAGGACGCCGGCATTCGGGTGATCCGCGTGCCGAGCAGCGAGCTCGGCAGCGTGCGCGGCGGCCCGAGGTGCATGACCTGCCCGGTCAGCCGCGAGCCGGCCGCGCTGCCAGCTCACCTCATGGCGGAGCCGGGTCTGCGTCTTGCGGCCCGGCGGCACTATGCGGCGGTTGCGGCCGACATATCCGTGCCAGAGTCGCGACCCAGCCGGCCAGCCGGGCCCGGTCGAGATGCCGCCAGTGCCTGCTCCGCCCGTGCCTGTATCGACAGCTGCGGCCGGCGGCGTGGCGACGGACCGCGAGCGGGCCGAGCTAGCGTCGGCCAGCTTAAGAACCGGCTGCGGGACCGTGGGGCCGAACGACCGGCCGAGCGCCGGCCAAGCCGGAACAAGCCAAGCGCCAGCGCGACAGCGGCGAAGATCAGCGCGATCAGCGCCAGCCAGATAAAGGTCTTCACGACCGCCATGGCCACGAGCACGATCACGATAGCGGCACCGATCACCACCAGCGAGCGAAGCATGTCTCCACAGTACGTCCGGGCTGTGCGGCCTGGCCAAGTCGGGCTGCCAGACGGCCGGTTACCCGATCGGTAGCACACGGTCAACGCCCTGCATAACACCGCTGTGTTTCTGGGCGAAAGCGCTCCTAACCGGTCGACCGGGCCTGCCCATCTAGCCGTCACCAGCGAGGACCCGGTAGTCTGCCGCACGTGGAGCTAAAGGTAACGACCAGGTCGCAAGGTGATCACACCGTCATCTCCGTGATGGGCGAGATCGACCTGTACACCGCGCCGAAACTCCAGTCCGAGCTGACGACGGCGCTGGCCGCGAGTCCGGCGCGCCTGATCGTGGACATGTCGGGCGTCGAGTTCTGTGACTCGACCGGCATCAACGTGCTGCTTGCCGCGCACCGGCAGGCGCGCGAGCGCGGCGGCGAGCTTCAGCTCGCCGGACCGGGGTCAGCGACGAGGAAGGTACTTCAGGTCACCGGCCTGGAGTCGGTCTTCACGGTGCTCGATGCTCCCGTTAGGGCGACCGGCCAGTAACTCGCCGTATCGGCGGACCGCCTTGCCGCCACTAGGATCGCTGCCATGGCGCCAGGCGATGTCGCGATCATCATCCCGGCCCGGAACGAAGCCCGCCTGATCGGCGCAACGACGCGGGCTGCGCTCACGCTGTCAGGGGCTGACATCGTTGTGGTCGTCGACGACGGCTCCACCGACGAGACCGCGTCACTAGCGGCCGCGGCCGGGGCCCAGGTGGTCAGGCATGCCCGGAACCGGGGTAAGGCGGCCGCGATGGAAACCGGCGCGGAGGCCGTCCGGCTGATCGAGTCGCCGGCCGGTGGTCCTGGTATGGCCGGGCCCGGGCCGCGCCACCTGTTGTTCCTCGACGCTGACCTGGCCGAGAGTGCGGCCGCGGCGGCGGCACTCGTCGACCCGGTGCGGGCTGGGACTGCGGACATGACCATCGCCGTGTTCACGACGAGGGTGCGCAAAGGCGGGTTCGGCATCGTGACCACGGCCTCAGGTGCGGGCATCGAGTTCGCGACCGGGTGGCGGCCAGCCCAGCCGCTCAATGGGCAGCGATGCCTGACGCGCGCCGCGTTCGCCGCTGCGCTGCCACTCGCGCGGGGCTGGGGCGTCGAGACCGGCATGACCATCGACCTGCTGCGCAAGGGCCTGCGGATTACCGAGGTGGAGGTGCCGCTATCGCACCGGGCCACCGGCAATGACTGGCGGGCCCAGGTGCATCGGCTGCACCAGCTGGCCGATGTCACCAGGGCGCTGGCGGTCCGTGCGCCAGCCACGTGGCGGCCGGGAGGGCGCGAATCCGCCCGCACCGGGGCGTGTCCGGCCTGGCCGGATGCGATCATGATGCGGTGAGCTACCGGTACTCGTATCTCGGCCCGCGGGGCACCTTTACCGAGTCCGCTGTGCGCGCACTCGACGGAGGCCCGGAGCCTGACGCCCTGCCGTGTGCGTCGATCCAGGCGACGCTGGACGCGGTGCGCAGCGGCCAGGCCGAGCTCGGCGTGGTGCCAATCGAGAGCTCAGTCGAGGGCGCCGTGACCGCGACCCTCGACGAGCTGGCCGTCGGCACCGAGCTCGTCATCTGCGCCGAGGTCCTGGTTCCGGTGGAGTTCGCCCTGCTGGCCAGGCCTGGCACGCAGCTGGCAGACGTCCGGCTGGTCGGCGGCCACCCGGTGGCGCAGCCGCAGTGCCGCAACTGGCTGGCCGCTAACCTGCCGCACGCGAGCTGGCGCCCCGCTGCGTCGAACTCCGACGCGGCCGTGCAGGTTGCCGAGGGTGAACTGGACGCGGCCCTTGCTGGTGTTTTCGCTGCGGAGCTGTATGGGCTGGTCGCGCTGGCCACGGGCGTGCACGACCGGGACGACGCGGTGACCCGATTCGTCGCCGTCCGGCTGCCCGGTGAGCTGCCCGAGCGGTCCGGGGCCGACAAGACCTCCGTCGTTGCATTCCTCGCCGACGATCACCCGGGCGCCCTCATGGACATACTTGGTCAGTTCGCCATCCGCGGCGTCAACCTGACCAGGATCGAGTCGCGGCCCACCGGCGACGGCATCGGCCGCTACTGCTTCTTCATCGACTGTGCGGGTCACGTCGCGCAGGCCAGGGTCGGCGAGGCGCTCATGGGCTTGCGCCGGGTCTGCAGTGCTGTCCGTTTCCTCGGCAGCTACCCCGAGGCGCATCCGGCTAGTACCGGCAATGCCCAGCCCCGGCAGGACGACAAGTCTGACGCGGAGTTCGTCGACGCGGCGGAGTGGCTGGCGCGGATCCGCTCCGTACCCCCGGCGCTCTAGAGGTAAGGCCCGGAGGCGCGAGGCAGCTGCATGTCCTCGCCCTCGGCGCCCTGCGGCGGCATCATGCCCGGCGGCAGCGCTCGCCGCATCTGCTCAAGCTGTGCCCTCGCCGCCATCTGCTGGGCGAACAGGGTGGTCTGGATGCCGTGGAACAGCCCCTCAAGCCAGCCGACAAGCTGCGCCTGGGCGATCCGGAGTTCGGATTCGCTCGGGACCTCGTCCTCGGCGAACGGGAGCGAGAGTCGCTCGAGCTCGTCTATCAGCTCCGGTGCCAGGCCATCCTCCAGCTCCTTGATCGAGCTCGCGTGGATCTCCTTCAGCCGGGCCCGGCTCTTTTCGTCGAGCGGCGCGGCCCTGACCTCCTCGAGCAGCTGACGGATCATGTTCCCGACCCGCATGACCTTCGCCGGCTGCTCGATCATCTCGGTCACCGGGCGCTCGCGGGACTGCTGCACATCCGTCTCGGTCGCTACGCCGTCCGGGCCGACGACCACGATCCTCGGACTGTCGTGAACCTCACCGTTCGTCTGCTCAGTCATGTTGTCTAGTCTGCCGGCGTGCCGACCGAAGTGCCTAATCGGGGTCGGCTCAGCTGCCCGCGGTCGCCAGGAGGATCTTGCCGACGTGCTCGCTGCCGTCCATCAGCCGATGCGCCTCGGCCGCCTCCGCTAGCGGCAGCACGGTCTGGATGACCGGCCTGATCTGCCCGGCGCTGACCAGCGGCCACACCTGGTCAGCCACCGCGGCCACGATCGCTGCCTTCTCGGCAGCAGGGCGCGAGCGCAGCGTCGAGCCGTGCACGGTGGCGCGCTTGCGCATCAGCTGCCCGAGGTCGAGCTCGCCGCGCATGCCGCCCTGCATCCCGATGACGATGAGCCGGCCGCCGGTCGCGAGTGCCGCGACGTTCCGCGGCAGGTAGGCGGCGGCCATGATGTCGAGGATCAGGTCGGCGCCCTGTCCGCCAGTGAACTCGAGCACGGCATCGGCGAAGTCCTGCTCGTGATAGTTGATGGTCAGCTCGGCACCGAGTTCGCGGCACTTGGCGAGCTTGCTGGCCGAGCCAGCCGTGCATGCGACCTTTGCGCCGAGGGCGCGGCCGATCTGAATCGCCATGGTGCCGATGCCGCTCGCGCCGCCGTGAACGAGCAGCGTCTCGCCGGGCGCGAGGCGGCCGTAACCCACGATGTTGGAATGGACGGTGCAGCTCACCTCCGGCAGGGCCGCGGCGTCCCGCAGGCTGACGCCGGCCGGGATCGGCAGCAACTGGCCGGCCGGGACCGCGACCTGCTCGGCGTAGCCGCCGCCCGCCAGCAGCGCGCACACCTCGTCGCCCGGCTGCCAGCCCGTCACGCCAGCGCCCACGGCAGTGATGCGCCCAGAGCACTCGAGTCCCGGATACGGCGGCGCACCAGCGGGCGGCGGGTAGAAACCCTGCCGCTGCGACAGATCGGCGCGGTTGATGCCAGCGGCAACTGTCGTGATCACGACTTCACCGGCAGCCGGCACTGGATCGGGCACATCGTGGACCTTGAGCACTTCTGGTCCGCCTGGTTCCTCGATGACAACCGCGCGCAAGATGGCCTCCGGCCGTGTTATCCGTGTGGCGGAGGGTGTGGGATTCGAACCCACGGTGACGCTCGCGCGCCACAACGATTTTCAAGACCGTCGCCCTCGGCCACTAGGCGAACCCTCCGCCGACAACGATAGCGGTGCCGGACCTCGGGCAGCACGACGCTTCCTGCTGAGTAGGCTCGCCGGTGAAAGGAGACCGCATGCTCCCCCCGTTCGGCTTGTCGGCCGTAGTAACGCAGTGGCAGTTCGCGCCGACTGTGACCGGGTTCGCCGTTATCGCGGTCGGCCTTTACGCCTGGGGCGTCATCCGGGTGGCGCGGCGGCACCCGGCACGACGCTGGCCAGCGTGGCGCACCTGCCTGTTCGTGGCCGGCCTCGCCGTTATCGTGCTGGCCACGCAGAGCGGCATCGGCGCGTACGATGACCTGCTCTTCTATGACCACATGGTGCAGCACCTGATGCTGCTCATGGTGGCGCCGCTGCTGCTGATCGTGGGGCAGCCGCTCACGCTGCTGCTGCACGCGAGCCGGAACCCCCTGCACACGTGGACTAAGCGCGTGCTGAGGTCGCGCATCGCGAGCTTCCTGACCTGGCCCGTCTTCGGCGCGGTGGCCTATGCGCTTGGCGTGATGGCCGCTCACCTGACCGCGATCGCGTCCTACGTGGAGCGGAACCAGACAGCGCACAATGCCGAGCATGCGCTGTTCGTGATCATCGGCTACCTGTTCTTCCTGCCCATACTCGGCCGCGAGCCGATCCGGTGGCGGCTGTCATATCCGGTGCGCTTCGTGATCCTGGTCCTGCTGATGCCGGTGGACACCTTCACTGGCCTCGCGCTCGGATACGGCAGCGCCAGCTCGCCCGGCGTACTCACCGGGCCGCGCCCAGCCTGGGCGCCAAGCCCCGTTTCCGACCTGCACCTAGGCGGCGCGGTGATGTGGATCGGCGGCGACGGCATCATGTTCGTGCTCATGATGCTGGTGTTCTTGATGTGGAGCACGGACGAACGGGCGAGCGTCAGCGGGCGGAGCTGGTTCGAGCGAGCCCGCCAGGAGAATCTGGCCACCCTGGTCGCATCACACCAGCCGGCCGCTGCCCCGGCGGCGGCGGTCGGCGCCGGGGCGCCCGAGAGCCGAACCACCGGGAGTCGGCCCACCGAGAGCCGTAGCACCATCGATGACGACGAGCATCTAGCCGCTTACAACGCGTATCTCGCCAGGCTCCATCAGCCGCCCGCAGGCTAGCGCTAGCGCTGGCGCGGTGGCTCGACCGCCCGCCCGTGGACGGCAGGCCGGCTAGCGGCCCCGTTCCCAGAAAGAATTTCGGTTGGCTGTGAACCGGAGCCGGTCATGGCTCGTGCTACTCAATAGCACCGCGCCGTGGCCGCACCCGTTGGCGCGGAGCGTGCCCGCCGGGCACAGGCAGCGGACAAATGGCCCCGTCCGTCGTCTGGCCCGGTGGGCTATTTGCATGCGACGGCGACACGCCGGCGAGTGATTTCTACGTCATTCTAGGGAATCCGCTAGATCCGCCCATACTCTCCTGTGCATGGACCCTGTCCGGAATCCGTACGCGCCCGGCGCGGGCCAGCGGCCGCCTGAGCTAGCGGGCCGCGACCGCGAGATCCGTCAGTTTGAGATTGTCCTGGAGCGGGTGGCCCGCGGGCGCCCGGAGCGCAGCATGGTACTGACCGGGCTGCGGGGCGTGGGCAAGACCGTGCTGCTCAACTCGTTCCGGTCGATGGCGATGCAGCGGCTTTGGGGGACCGGCAAGCTGGAGGCGCGGCCCGATCAGTCGATCCGCAGGCCGGTGGCCGGCGCGCTGCACATGGCGGTCCGTGAGCTGGCGCCCCGGCACCGGGCCCCGGAGCGAATCGACCACTTCCTCGGCGTGCTCAAGGCCTTCGCCGCGCGGGACAGCCGGGCGCCCAAGGGCTCGATCGTGACCCAGCTCGGGATCGACGCTCCCGCTGTTCGCGGCCGGGCAGACTCCGGCGACCTCGAGGTGGACCTTACTGAGCTCTTCGCCGACGCTGCCTCAGTCGCAGCCGATCTAGGCGTCGGCATCGCGCTGTTCGTCGACGAGATGCAGGACATTCCAGCGCCCGATATCTCGGCGCTATGTGCCGCCTGCCACGAGCTGTCCCAGAGCAACGGACCGATGATCGTCGTAGGCGCGGGACTGCCGCACCTGCCATCGGTGCTGTCGGCGAGCAAGAGCTACTCTGAGCGGCTGTTCCGCTATGTGGCGATCGACCGGCTGGACCGGGAGTCCGCGGACATCGCGCTGCTGGCTCCGGCGCGCCGCGAAGGTGCCGACTTCGAGCTGGCGGCGCTCGAGGCCCTGTACGCGGCGGCCGACGGCTACCCGTACTTCGTCCAGGCATACGGCAAGGTGACCTGGGACGTCGCCGCGTCCAGCCCGGTCACGGCCCACGATGTCAGCGTTGCCGGGCCGGTAGCCGCCAGCGAGCTGGCGATCGGGTTCTTTGGCAGCAGGTACGAGCGGGCGACCCCGGCCGAGCGCGAGTACATGCGCGCCATGGCCATGCTGGGCGACGAGCCCGTGCCGACCGCGGAGGTCGCAGAGGAGCTCGGACGTAAGCCGTCTAGCGTGTCGCCAGCCAGGGACAATCTGATCAAGAAAGGCCTGATCTACAGCTCAGAGCGCGGCCTGATCGCCTTTACTGTTCCGCATTTCGGCAGGTTCCTGCGCACGCAGCCAGCCTGACGAAGGACAGGCGGCTTGCCAGGGCTGGCCGATGGATCCTCCGTCTTGATGAATCTTGGGCTCTCTACGGCCGAGGCTAGAGATCGGTATACACCGGCAGATCGGCCGGGACTCCGGTCGGCGCGATGGCCATGCCAGCCGGCAGCTGGCGCCGAGAGCGGGCCAGGCGCAGGCGGTGCCGGCCGGCTCGCACCGCTTCGCGCCGTGGGCCAGGGCAGGGACAAGCCAGTTCCGGCGTCGACCAGCGCCGCGTGAATGGCCGGGCGCCGGTGCTGCAGGAAGACGGCGAACACCAGGTCAGCTGGCCGCTCCTGATAGCTGCTCGGATAGACCACGTAGCGCCAGCACAGCTCACGCCAGACGTCTGCAGGAACGTCTGAGGTGATCAGGTCCGAGTACCGGCGCCACTGCTTGCTGCGCCGGAGGGCGGCGAGCGTGCGCAAAGACGGGACGTCGCGCAGCTCGCATGGCTCGGAGTAGCCGAGGCGGATGAGCCCCTCACCGACCTCGGGGGACAGCGCGCCGATCACCAGCATCTCGGCGCCCAGGAACACCAGCAGCTGGATACCGGCCCGGCCGACGTGCGATGCGCTGATCGAGCCTAGGTCGATGGTCGACAACGCAGCGACCGCCAGCAAGGCGGACCTGGCTATCGTCCGTCCGCTGACTGGCGCCGTGCTGAAATCTCCGAAGCATCCGCAGCCGACGTCCGGACGCACCGTCCGCAGTTCGATCAGCGTGCTGGTGGCGACCAGGAATAGCAGCCCGGCCGCAATCCTGATGCAGGTGGCCGCCGTCGTCCCGCCGGCGCCGCGAGCCGTGATAATCAGGCCGAGCCCGAGGCCTCCCTCCACTGCGCACAGGATCACCGCGACCGGCCTGCGCGAGCTCATCGGGAACAGGGCAGTAGGCCCGAGACCCGAGTCGACCGAGCCGGTCCGCAGCGTGCGCGCGAGCTTGGTCACGCTGCCGCCCAGCAGCATGGCCGCAACCAGCGGAATCTGCACCTCACGGATGGCGTCGAGGACGAGCACGGTCACTCGCCTATCGAGATGGTGGCGTTGAAGCAGCCACGTTCGAGTTCCCCGCCGAGCGCGATGAAGCTCGCCTGAGTCAGGTCAGCGATCCGGCCACGCGGCGAGGTCCCGCACGTCACGCACCGGTCATTGAACAGCCGGGCAATGGCAGCGCAGCCGGTCACCGGCACCAGGCAGTCCTTGCCGGTGCAATCGTTCCTGACCCGAAGCACGCTGCCGATGGCGAGGTACGGCATCCGGGCGAAGCCGTGGTGCAAGCCGCTCACCGCATCCTCTGCGCAGCCGGTCTCCGGATCCAGCGCCGGGTAGGCGACGCCCAGGATGCCGGGCGGCTCGTCTCGTGGCTCGTGCCAGGTCGCCGAGCCGCTGATCGAGCTGGGAACGTGCCCGCTGACCAGGGCCGGCTCGGGGAGCCTGTGCGCCGCGTAGGCGGGCTGGGAGGTGGCCGGGGTCATCCCGATCAGCTCGTCACCGTGGCGCACGCCGATGATGTCGACCAGGTAGCCGGGCTCGAGCGTCGGAAAGCGGACCTGGATCCGGCCAACGGCGCGTGGCTGGATGACGATGACCTGCGGCAGCCTCGTAGCGCCCTCGTCGACCAGCAGCGTGCTCGCAGTTCGCTCGATGATGACGCCGGTCACCCGGCCTATGTTCGCCCAGATGCGGTCTGCGACGTGACGGCTCGATGGGTGGAGCCGGACCACGGCGTGATCGCCTTGATGCAGCGCGGCGGGTTCTAATTGGGCCCCCCGCCAGGCGACGGCTTCCGGCGTGAGGGTGAACCGCTGCTCGCTGCCCGCGTTGCCGAGGATAAGGACGTGCGGGCTGACGTCCAGCACGGTGCCCGATACCGTTCGCGGCAGCTGGGCCGGGTCAGCGAAGCTTGTGGCGGGGTTCGCCGCATCAGCGGGCGCGGGCTCGGCGTCCGTCCGGGGAGCCGAGATGGCGCCAGACCGCCCGCCTAGCCGAGCGCCGCTTGCGGGGTCCGGGCCGGGCTGCGGCCGGAAGACCGCCGCCTTCAGCAGCCGCCGGCGCGCCGCTGCTCCCGTCTCACCGGCTCCGCCGCCGGGGCCGCCGCCGCCGGGGCCGCTGGCTCCGCTTGCGCGGCCAGGGAGCCCGGCCGGCGCCTGGTTCGTACAGCGCTCACAGCAAGCGAAGCTGGCCGGCGCGCTCGGCATCTGCACCCTCCTCGTGGGCTCGTAAAAACCCAGCCTCACGACGATGCGTACCTCCTGAGCCTGCCGTCAAGCGGTTTGGTGATCTTTATCACCACCAGTCGCCGATATGCCACCCGTCGGCCAGATTGACCGTTGTCCGATCTGTCAATATCCGTCACGCCGGACGCGCCGTTACGCGGGGTAACTGACTGATCTGCCGTTGTGCTGGGTACGGTTGGGGTGTGAGCGTCGGGGGCGATCACGGTGTCACTGGGACCTACGCGAGCGCGGCCGGGGTGGTGCCGCGCGTCGCGGATGCGCTCATGCCGGAGAGCGCTCCGCACGGCATCGATCACAACGTCCGGGCCGCTCCGGTGCCCGATTCCGGGAACGGGGACGCTGGCCACCAGGAACTCCCGCCGCGCGCGCCCGCGCAGCGACGCCAGGGCGAAGCGGGGGACAGCAGTGGCACCCGGCAGCGCCCGCTCGTGCCGTCGGCCAGGGCCGTCGACGATGGCGCCGGCGCCGTGGCTGTCCGTGCGACCGGGATCGATGACCCTGAGTTCCGGGACTATGTCCGGTCGCGCAGCCGCGCGCTGCTGCGCACCGCCTACCTGCTGACCGGGAATATGGCCGACGCCGAGGATCTGCTTCAGTCCGCGCTCGCCAAGACCTACCTGGCCTGGGACCGCATCGAGGATCGTGGCGCGCTGGACGGCTACGTGCGGCGGGCGCTGGTGAACACTCATATTTCCTGGTGGCGGCGGCGGCGCCTGGAGGAGTACCCGACGGACGAGATCCCCGACCAGGCCGTCGTAGACCATTCCGTAAGCAGCGAGCTGCAGGAGTCCTTGCGGCGTGCCATCGACCGGCTGCCACAACGGATGCGAGCCGCGGTCATGCTCCGGTACTACGACGACATGAGCGAGGCGGAGGTCGCCGATGTCCTCGGCGTCAGCCTCGGCACCGTCAAGAGCACCGTGTCGCGTGCGGTGGCCAAGCTCCGCATCGACGCCGAGCTCCAGCCAGAGTGAGCGCATCCGGCGGCCAAACCACCAGCTGACACGCCCGGCAATTTGCCGCTACCGTGGCCTTAACTACACGTCAGGGCGGTTACCGGCGCGCCAGCACGAGTCACTGGCCGGGCCGGCACCCTTATCCCGCAGGGGGTTCGGCCGTGCGCAGCACAATGATGGACGTTCCGCTCACCGTGACGGCGATCATGCGCCATGGCACCACGGCTTATGCGAGCTCCGAGGTCGTCACGATCACGAGCGCGGGCCTGCGTCGGCAGACATATGGAGCCACAGGCGTCCGAGTAGCCAAGCTTGCTCATGCCCTCAGGTCGCTCGGGGTAGACGGCGATCAGCGCGTCGCCACCCTGATGTGGAACAACGCCGAGCACCTGGAGGCCTACCTCGCCATTCCGTCCATGGGTGCGGTGCTCCACACGCTGAACCTGCGGCTGGACCCGCAGGTCATCGGCTACATCGCGGACCATGCCGGGGACGATGTCGTGATCGTCGATCGCACCCTGGTGCCACTGCTCGCGCAGGTGCTGCCCCACGCGCCGGCCATCAGGCACATCATCGTCACCGCTAGCGAGGACGAGACCGAGTTCGTAGCGCCGGCCGAGCTGATCGCGCACGGCCGTCCCGTGCATTCATACGAGGCGCTCCTGGCCCCGCAGCCGGACACCTTTGACTGGCCAGAGGTGGACGAGCGGTCCGCCGCGGCGATGTGCTACACCAGCGGAACCACGGGCCACCCCAAGGGCGTGGTCTATAGCCATCGGTCGATGCACCTGCACTCGATGGCCGTCTGCATGAACGGCGTGTTCGGCATGTCAGACGCCGACCGGGTGCTCCCGGTCGTGCCGATGTTCCACGCCAACGCCTGGGGGCTGCCGTATGCGGCGGTCCTCTCAGGCGCGTCGCTGATCATGCCCGACCGGTTCCTTCAGCCGGAGCCGCTAGTCCGGCTCATTGAGGCCGAGCGGCCGACGATCGCCGGCGCCGTGCCGACAATCTGGAACGGGCTGCTCCAGCATGTCCGCGCCCACGGCGGCGATCTGTCATCGCTGCGCCTGGTGCCCTGCGGCGGCTCCGCGGTCCCGCACTCGCTCCAGGAGGCGTACGAGAAGGAGCTGGGCGTCCGGATCCTGCAGGCGTGGGGTATGACTGAGACGTCGCCGCTCGGCAGCGTTGCGCACCCGCCCGCGAACGTCACCGAGGAGGAGGCCTGGCGGTACCGCGATACGCAAGGCCGCCTGATGTGCCAGGTCGAGCACCGGCTCATCGGCGAAGGCGGCGTCGAGCTGCCGTGCGATGGCGAGGCGGTGGGCGAGATCGAGGTACGCGGCCCGTGGATCACCGGCTCCTACTACAAGGATGACGACCCCGCCAAGTTCCGCGACGGCTGGCTGCGCACCGGCGATGTCGGCACAATCGACCCGCTGGGGTACGTGACGCTGACTGACCGGGCCAAGGACGTGATCAAGTCTGGCGGCGAGTGGATCTCCTCCATGGAACTCGAGAACATCCTGATGGCCCACCCGGCCGTGGCTGAGGCCGCCGTCATCGGCGTCGCCGATGAGAAGTGGGGCGAGCGGCCGCTGGCCGCCGTGGTCCTGGCCGAGGGATCGACGGCGACAGCCGCCGAGCTCAGGGCGTTCCTGGCCGACCAGATCCCGCGCTGGCAGCTGCCCGAGCGCTGGTCGTTCATCGACGAGGTGCCGAAGACCAGCGTCGGGAAATTCGCCAAGACCAGGATGCGCGATGCCTACGCAAATGGCGATTATCGGGTCATCAATGTGAGCTGACTGCCGTCACCTGGGCGTGGCCCTGCCATGCTTTGCTGACTATCGGGCTGTACCGGTACCCTGGGGGCCGGCCCGGTAGGGCTACCAGGAGGCTTCGCCTAGTCCGGTCTATGGCGCCGCACTGCTAATGCGGTTTGGCTTCGCGGCCATCCGGGGTTCAAATCCCCGAGCCTCCGCCGCTGACCAGCCACTGCGCTTAACCGGCGCGGTGGCTGTCTTCGTCTCAGTGATCATTGCGGCCTCCATCTGGCACCGAGATCGCACCGGTGTCGTGCGGACTGCTGACAACGCCCCAAACATAGGTAGTCGCGTGCCTTCGTCCCGGCGTCGCGCCGTGCCACGATCCCGCAAAGGGCGCGGGCACCCCGGGCATTTGTGTCGCTGGCCCAGCCGGGCAACATCACGGTGGATGCGACCAACCCGGCGGGTGCGACGGCCAGTTACGCCAACCCGGCGGTCAGCGACCCGGCCAACCCGCACCCGCCCACAGCTATCTGCACTCCGGCGTCGGGCAGCGTGTTCGCGATCGGCGTCACCACGGTGACCTGCACGGCTCAAGACTCCAGCGCCGTCCCGGCGCAGGTGAGCGTGTCACTCACGGTGACGGTAAATGGCGCGGCGGCGCAGCTGGCCGACCTGTACCAGGCGGTCCAGGGCGTCAGCCACGGCACGCTGCTTGCCCGCACCATCGCGCAGGCGCAGGCCGAACTGGCCGCCGGGCACCCGGCGCTGGCCAGCTTCACCCTGGACCTGTTCATCTTCGCGGTCGATGTGCTTCAGGCCGAGCACGCGTTCCCGGCCGCCACCGCGCAGGCCCTGATCGCGGACGCGCACCGGATCATCGTGGTGCAGGGCTTCAGGACGTAGCCGGGCCCGAACGGGCAATGATGGCCCCGCCAGCCAGGACAAGGGCCGGCGGGGCCATCAGCCGCATTCTGAAAGAGCGGCCGACCGCTGGGAGACCCACGAAGGGCGCAGCGGCGTGCCAATGTCGCCAAGGTCACCAGCGCCGACCACCGCGATGCCGATGGGTGCGACCGGTTCCTGGGGGTGGCGCTCCAACGTAAACCTCTCCCTCGCGAGGGACATTTCAAGCCCTGGCACATCGCCCGCACGAGGCGTTCGGTCACGTATGGTCCGGGGCAACATAGCCTACTTTGTGTCATCGGCCACCTGAGCAGAAGAAGCCGGGCAGACCGACGCGCAATAGGCAGACGCGCAAGGAGGCAAGTAGGCTGCCCGCTCCCGCGCTCTTGTCACTATGTGTCGTCGGCTCGCTACTCGATGATGCTCAGCGACAGCTACCCTCGCCAGGCAGTTAGAGTTCCGTATCGGCGAACGGTGGATATCGGCTCTCGGCTGCCGTTGGCCGGTGTTACCACGTCAACCCGTCTGCGAACCTGGGCGTCGAGTAATCGGCGCTGGCTACCCGGGAGCGGTTAAGCTCACGCTGGCCAAGGGATCCGGGCCACCGCGGAGGGTATTGACGAGCGCTTGGTGGCTTGCAGAGAACGGGAATGTTATGAGAAGTAGCGCCAATAGCACCGCTATTCGGCACCTGGGTCATGCCGGCTTTATCGTGGAGCATGGCGGGCTCCGATTGCTTATGGATCCGTGGTTCTTCCCGGCCTTCCTCAAAGCATGGTTTCCGTATCCGGATAATCGCGGCCTGCTTCCGCAGGTAGTGAATGGCCACTTTGACGCGCTTTATATTTCTCACATGCACGAAGATCATTTTGACGAACGGCTGCTAACATATCTCGACCGCAACCTGAAAGTCCTGATCCCCCGGTATCGGTCCAAAGCTATGGCACGTCGACTCGCCAGCATGGGGTTCGAGAATCTGGTGCTGCTCGGTCATCAGGAGCAGCACGTACTCGCCGACGGGTTCACCGCGACGATGTTCCTGGACACCAGTCACAAAGAGGACAGCGGTCTGTTGCTTGACCTGGACGGGTTTAGATTCCTCGACCTCAACGACTGCAATACCGCCCTGTCGCAATTGCCATCCGACATCGACCTGCTAGCCGCCCAGTACTCCGGCGCGAGCTGGTATCCCAACTGCTACGCATACGCGCCCGCGACGATGGCAGAGAAGGTCGTCGCAATCCGGGCCGGCCTCATGGAGACCCTCCTGGCAAAGGTTCGCCTCACCGGCGCGACTGCCTACCTGCCGTCAGCGGGCCCCCCGTGCTTTCTCGATCCGGCCCTGGACCGATTCAATAACCGGGATGCCACCATCTTCCCGGTCTGGGAAAACGTCAGCGGTGAGTTCGCCCGCGCCTGTCCTGGGGTCGAGGTACTGCGCCTAGCGCCCGGAGACACGCTGGATCACGTCACGAAGGGTGCCGTGCCGCAGGTGGTGCGCGGAGGTTCCGATCCGCGGCCCGCCGATGAGCATGATTACATTGCCCAATACCGGGAACGTCGGCGCGAGGAATGGCTCGCTTACACACACGAGCACACTTCGGCAGTAACGGCGGCCGAAGTCGAGGATTATTTCCGCAGACTCCAGCAATGGAACAAGCGCTTCCTGAGCGACTGGCGTAAAGACATCCGACTGGTGGCTGATGGCGGCGGCTGGGGAATACGGCTGGGCAGGATCGCCGAGCGGTTCGTATTCGAGGATGAGCTGGTCGACGCTGACTACACCCTCCACGTGCCCCAAGGCATCCTGCGTGCGTTGCTGGACGGCACGACAGGATGGGAAGAGGCGTTGCTGTCAATGCGGCTCACATTGCATCGCTCACCGGACGTCTTCGACCTGACCCTGATGAGTCTGCTGCGTTACGGCAATCACCCCGCCCAGACCATGCAGATCGTCCGCGAGCGGGAGAATTCAGAGACCATCGACCGGGACGGCATGCGAATGCAGCGCTTCTGCCCGCACGCTGGCGAAGACCTGACGTACGCAACGATCTATGACGACGTGATCGAGTGTCCGCGCCATCACTGGAAGTGGGATGCTCGCACGGGCGAATGCCTGGACGGCGGCACCATCCCGCTGCGGGTTGCGCAGCTTGAGAGTGGCGCGACAGCCAACTGACCGTCGTTTGCGTGACAACATCCGATATCGTTACCGTTTCGACATCACAGTGGGCCATCCACTGTGGCTGTTTGCGCGTCTCCATTAAAAGCGTCTGGGGCGGGACAACTTCCCAAAGGGGAGAAAATGGCAGAGGTCGGGCTGCGCGCACGTTCGGGATGGCGGCATCGACTGGTCGCGGGCCTCGCTGTGACGGGGCTTCTCGGTGCGTTCTCAACGGTCGCCTATGCGTGGAGTGCTCAGGCCAGTCCTGCAACTGCTGCCCAGACCGGCCAGTGGGGCAGCCTGATCAGCTGGCCCACTGTGGCGATGCATGGCGAGTTGTTGTCCGACGGCAACGTCCTGACCTATGGGGATACCAGCCAGGGTCACACTGCATATCTGTGGAATCCGACGACGAACGCCTTCACGAGCGTTCCGGACACGGTCGCCAACCCCTCATGCGGCGGCACTAACATACTGCCCGACGGTCGCGTCATCACTGTCGGCGGCGGAGGCGTCGACAACTCCGACGACAATACCAACGTCACCGGGTACCAGGAGCCCAACCAGACGTGGGCGCAACTCGCGAGCAACGCCTACCCAACGTGGTATGCCTCGACGACGGTGCTGCCCAACGGCAATCTGCTCCGCATGGGCGGGGTCGACGGCTGCCAGCTATGCAACCCGGAGGTTCCCGAGGAGTACTCGCCGGCGACCAACCGGTGGACCACGCTCAGCAAGAACCCGACACTGCTGCCGTTCTACCCGAATATTTACGTGCGGCCCGACGGCACGGTCGCGCTGACCGGCGCCTCGCAGCGGGAGGAGCCGCTGATGATCTATAACCCCAACATCAACGCGGAGACCTGGACCACCAGCGATCCCACCGAGGTGGACGGCGGCTCGTCGGCAATGTACGACACGGGCAAGGTGATCAAGGCGGGCAGTAACTACGGCCCTGATCCCACCGGTAATACCGCCCCGTCCGCGGCTACTGCGTACGTCACCGATCTCAACCAGGCCACGCCGACATGGACCCAGACCGGGTCCATGGCTTACGCGCGAAGCTACCTCAACCTGACGGCGCTGCCCGACGGCACGGTGCTGGCTACCGGGGGCTCAACCACGAAGGACAGCAGCAACCTGAGCGACGGGGTGCTGCCGGTTGAGGACTGGAATCCGGCTACCGGGCAATGGACCACCTGGGCTTCGATGGCTGTCCCGCGCCTCTACCACTCGATCGCCATGCTCTTGCCCAGCGGGCAAGTACTCGTCGCGGGCACCGGCGACCTATCCGGGGTCACCAACGAGTTGAACGCTCAGGTCTACTCGCCCCCGTACCTTTTCGACGGTGCCCGGCCAACCATCACGAGCAGCCCCTCAGTAGTGCAGTACGGCAGCACTTTCCAGGTCAGCACGCCGGACGCCGCCTCCATCGCCAGCGTGTCCCTGATCCGGCCGGCCGCAGTCACCCACTTCTTCGACGAAAGCTCCCGGCGCGTCTCGCTGTCGTTCACCGAGTCCAACGGCACGCTCAACGTGCAAGCTCCCGCCAGCGGCGGCGATGCACCTCCGGGCCCCTACATGCTGTTCATCGTCAACAGCAAAGGGGTGCCGTCGGTCGCATCGTGGGTGAACCTGCCTGCGTCCTACGAAGAAGACACGCCGCCGTCCGCGCCAACCGGGCTCACGGCGACGGCCGCCAGTTCCTCGTCGGTGAACCTGTCGTGGACGGCATCGACCGACAAGATCGGGGTGACCGGTTACACAATCTTCCGGAACGGCAGCAAGGTCGGAACGTCGACGACGCCCTCCTACACGGACAGCGGTCTCTCCAGCAACACGACGTACACCTACACCGTCAGCGCGTCCAACAACGCCGGAATGGTCAGCACTGCGTCCAGCTCTGCCAGCGCGACGCCGGGTGCGGCGCAGCCGCCACCTGTGACAGCGACCTACAGCGGCACCATCCGGCTGTACAAGATGGGGTTGTGCCTTGACGACCGGAACAACAGCAGCGGCAACGGCGCGGTTGTGCAGGTCTGGCAGTGCAACGGGCTGCCCAACCAGCAGTGGCAGGTGATGAGCGACGGCACCATCCGGCACAACGGACTGTGCCTGGACGCGGTCGGCTACGGCACCGCCAACGGCACCAAAGTGCAGCTGTGGGCCTGCACCGGCAACGGCAATCAGCAGTGGGACACCAAGAGCTTCCGGATCCACTACGACAACCCCGCCGCGAACGGCGAGGTGCTCGACGACACCGGGTACGGCGGTAACGGCACCCGGCAGCAGATCTGGACCAACAACGGCACAATCAACCAGCTCTGGGAAACCTACTGAGTGCGGGCCGCGCCGTTGCCCCAAGGTTGCTGTCCGACGTCGGCGCGCCCGTGCTGAGTCACATGGCCCGTTAATGGCCCGTTAATGGCCCAATCGGCGGGCCTGTGAGAAGAACCCGGGGAAATGCTCGACGCTCGTTGTCGTGTACCGTAAAAGGCGTGGAGATCGTCGAGCCAGCAAGGGTAGAGGAACGTGCGGAGATCCCGTACGTAGGGATTCGTGTCGTAACACCATTCCGCGGGATGCTCACCGTCCGGGACCGACTTCTGACAGAAGTGCGGGCCGGAATCAAAGAGACCGGCATCGAGACCGTCGGCTATGGCTTTCTCCGGCTCCACGTTATCGATATGGAGGGGCCGATGGATCTCGAAGCAGGTTACTTTACGCCTGAGCCCCTAAAGATGGAGCATCCTAGAATCCGGCCTGGTTCGATGACCGCCGGGCGTTATGCAACGATGAAATACCAAAACCATGCCCGCAGAGCGAACCAGGCCTTACAGGACTGGGTGCGGGACAACGGCTTGGTGCTCGACCGCCGGACGGACCCCGAGGGCGATGCGTTTGCGTGTCGGTACGAGGCCTTCTGGACCGACCCGGCGGTCGAGCCGCGCAAGACGAGATGGACAGTCGAGTTGTCGATGCTTCTAGCTAAGTAGTTTCAGCCGGTTTCGGTTCAGCAGAAACGGCTGCGTATGCGGTGGCGAGAAGACTGTTGGTCAGCATGAACGTCAAGACGGTGTTGCCGCCCTGGCCGCCATCGACAACTGCCTGCGCCTAGCGCCTGGCAACGCCGAGGCGCGTCCCGTTGCAACAACAGGGCGCGCCCCGGTCTATGCAGCAGTCAAACTCCTGCTAGCAGCCAGGCTCGCCGCCGCTGGCTACACGCCGGTGATCAGGATCACCGGGTTATTCGTCGGGTTGAGCCAATTCAGGACCGTGATTAGCTCGGACTGCGGCAGAGAGATGCACCCGGCGGTCGATCCGCCGGTATCGACGTGAAGGAAGATCGCGCTGCCGAGTCCCGGCGCCCTGGCAGCGTTGTAGGCGATGACGGCGCCGTAGTTGTAGGCGGGCACGTTGTCCATCGGCTCGGGGCTGCTGCCAGGGTCCTGCGTGCGGGCGTCTACCCACTCGTTGTACAACGGGCTCAGCGGGTCGTCGTCCCAGTAGTCATAGGAAAAGACGTTCCGGTAGGGGAACGACACCCCAGGGTTCGGCAGCACCCCGAAGAAGAAGCCGAAGGCGTAGCTACCGGACGGCGTCCTGCCGTCCCCCTCTCGCTTCGTGCCGGGTGCCGCGATGCCGTTGTAGCCCACCCGTGCGGTCCACGGCCCCAGCTGCTCGACCCAGCCCGAGCCGGTGAGGTCGTATGCAGTCAGTGTCGCGTACGTGCTGCCGTAACTGGCCGTCACCGTGATGAGCTGGCCCTGGGGCGGCGTCGCCGCGTACCACTGCTGCGCGGCGTCGCCGTTGCAGGCCCAGACCTGGACGCGGTTGCCGTCGGTGAGGGAGTTGCCGGTGTTGTCCAGGCACAGCCCGTTGGCGTTGACGTATTCGGTGTAGCTGCCGACACTGACCTGGGTCCAGGTCTGGTTTGGGTTGCCCAGGCAGGACCACAGCTGCACCCTGGTCCCGTTGACGGCCGAGTCGCGCGGGTCGTCCAGGCACATGCCGTTGCTGTTTTCTAGCTGGTAGTCGCCGGTCTCGCCGTTGACCGAGGGCACGTACTTCCAGTCCTGGTTGACGTCCCCCAGGCACTGCCAGATCTGCATCGGGTTGCCGTTGCGGCTGCTGCCGCCAGGGTTGTCCAGGCAGAACCCGCTGTTCCGGGATGCCCGCACCTCATACGGCGGCGCGATCGTGCCGCTTTGCGCGCTGGGGCCGTACCATTGCTGCGCCGCGCCGCTGTTACAGGCCCAGACCTGGACCCGGTTGCCGTCGGTGAGGGAGTTGCCGGTGTTGTCCAGGCACAGCCCGTTGGCATTCTGGTACTCGGTGAAGCTGCCGACGGTGACCTGGGTCCACTGCTGGTTTGGGTTGCCCAGGCAGGACCATAGCTGCACCCTGGTCCCGTTGACCGCCGAGTCGGCCGGGTCGTCCAGGCACAGGCCGTTGCTGTTCTCCAGCTGGAAGTTCCCGGCCACCCCGTTCACCGACGGCACGTACTCCCAGCCCTGGTCGGGGTTGCCCAGGCACTGCCAGACCTGCACCGGGTTGCCGTCGCCGCTGTCACCGCCGGTGTTGTCCAGGCAGAACCCGCCATACTGAGACGCCTGCACCTCAGCGAACGTGCTACCGGCCGCAGCGTTGGCCGGGCCAGTTCCCAGGACCATTGCGGCCAGCATGCTCACGGCGCCGGCCAACGCCAGGGCGACCCGCCCGCGCCGCGCGATGCGTAGGACGATGCTGATTGGGCTGGGCGTCCGAGCCCGATGCCGCGGGTTACGTCGAAAGTAGTCCATAATGCCGCCTAAGGACTCATGCCGTTAACAAGCAAATATTTCATCATGTGAGCCGGGGCCGCGTCCCCTCAGCCAAGAGCCTCGCCCAGGAACACGGCGTCAGCAACGGCACCGCCGAGCGGGCGCTGGGCATTCTCCGCGAAGACGGGCTGATCGCGTCGGCGATCGGACGCGGGCACTTCGTCGTCAGGCCTCGATGAGCGGTCGGCTGTCGCACACCACCTGGTCAGGCAGTTCGCTGCGACAGCGGAATGCCCGGCTTCTCTCCGTGATCATCTTGGTCGCCGGGCCACATACGTCAGCGTAGGGTTGCTTGTCCCGCTTGTCCCGGCCGCGCGCTGACGCCGGAAGCGGCCCGCGAGTTGCAGCCGGTAGGCTGCCTACCGCAATGCGACAAGCCGGGGCCAGCATCTCGTGGTGACGATCTTCGCGCTGGCTGCGGCCCTGCTCTATGGCAGCGCCGATTTTCTCGGTGGCGTCGCGACGCGGCGAGCGCGGGCGCTTGCTATCCTGCCCGCCTCTACACTGGCAGGCCTCGTAGTGGTGCTCGTCGCGGCCATGGCTGCGGGCGAGTCCGTGAGTCAGACGGGGCTCGCCTGGGGCGTGGCCGCCGGCGCTGTCGGCGGCATCGGGCTGATCGTCTTCTATGCGGGCCTGGCCGAGGGACCGATGACGATTGTGGCTCCCACATCCGCGCTGACCGCGACGGTGCTCCCAGTCGCCGTGTCTATCGCCGACGGGGAGCGGGCCAGTGCGTCGGTCTACGCCGGCGCGCTGATCTGCCTGGCGGCGGTCGTGCTGGTCAGCACCGCTCGCAGCCCGGCCGCAGCGGCCGCAGCCGGCGACGGCGCAGCCGAAGCTGACGAGACTGCGGACCGCGCGACCCGCTGCGGCGCGCACGTGGGCCGGCTCCACCCTGTGAGCCTCGTCCACCGCCTGGCGACTCGGGGCTTCCACGCGCGGGCTATCGGATACGGCGTGGCTGCCGGGGCGACCTTCGGGCTGTTCTTCATTTTCTTGCGCAACGCGGGCCGATCAGGTGCGTTGTGGCCGATCGTCGCGTCCAGGCTGACCGGGTTCGTGATCATCGTGATCGCCGCCGCCATCTGGCGGGTCAGGCCCGTGATCGCTGCCGGCGGAGCCAGCCTCCTGGTGGCGGTTTTCGGATCCGGGATCCTGGACGCGGCCGCGAACGTCAGTTACGTGATCGCCACCCGCCGTGGCCTGTTCGGCCTGGCGGTCGTCCTGACCTCGCTGTACCCGGGCGTGACCGTGGTGCTCGCCAGGTTTGTGCTCGGCGAGCGGCTGCGAATAGTGCAGCTGGCCGGACTCCTGCTCGCGGCGCTTGGCGTCATTCTCGTGACCGTCTGAGCCAGACAAGCTCGTGCGGCCGGACGTCAATCTGATGCCATCCGGCCGCACGAACCCCGGGGAAGGGGCGGAGTGCTCAGATCAGAGTTCGTCGGCGAGGGCCGGGGGGCGACTCTCGTCGTCCTCTTCGTCGGATGCACTCGACGGAAAGAGCATCCCACAAATGAGCAGGTAAAGCTGCTCTGGGTAGGGAATAAATTCGACGTTTCGCAGCGCCTGGTCCTGCCCGGCGGACTCCACGATGAACTCGCCGTATCCCAGGATCCGGCCAGGGAATGACCGGCGGAAGCTCATGTCGGTCACTTTGGTCAGGGGCATCATGTTGACCCGCCGGGTCAGGAATCCGGTCGTGAGGAGCAGTCGCTCGGTGGTGACGACGAAGTAGTCAACCGACCAGTTCGCTGCCTTCCATGCGAGCCGCAAGAAGAGCAAGAGCCAGACCACCCACACGGTCACCTCGGGTACGCCGTGCACGACAGTGGCACTCAGGGTGCCGGCTAGGAGGAGACCGCCAAGGGCCAGCGCGATCGGCCCGATCAGCACTGCCGGGTGTTGCCGGACCGTCGCCACCTGGACTTCGCGAGGCAGCAGATACTTGTTGATCGCGACGGGCGCCCGGGAACCCGAGATCGGCTGCCGCATGGCTAGAGCTTATTGACAAATTGGGACATCGAGTTACCTGCGGTCTTCAGTCCGTTAAAGGCATTGTGGAGGGCGTGTGCCGCGCCAGTCGGGTCAGTGGCGAGGTAATAGATGAGAAATATGACGATTGCCCATGTGATGACCTTCCGCAACACGTGATCACCTCCTCAGAACTGCCGCAGTGGCCCGCTACCGCGAGTATGCGATTGGTCGCGCTGCGTATGCGGGCCAGCATAGCCGAGTGCAATTTTGCAACCAATGACCAGTAACCCAAGTAACCATACGGGATCGGCCGGGTCCGAACTCGCGCCGGCGCGCGGTGTCGGGCCCGAAGCTCGACAGCGTAGGGACCTGGGCACTCAGCAGCCCGATCGGTGCGCACGAGCGCAGAGAGTCTGACACCATTTGCCTTCTGAGATCCCAGCTGACGGGGTGACGATGACCGATGTGAGCCCGAGCGACTTCGCCGTCGTCGTCTACCGGGAGGACGACTTCTGGGAGGCGGAGGTTCTGCCAACGGCCCTGACCGAGAACCTCGACGGCCTGATCCTGGCATTGCGTCAGCAGCCGGGCATCGGCGGAGCAATTGGCCTGACGGCCGTTGGCGACGATTTTTTCGTCGCATTGCGAGTCCTTGGCAATCATGTCTCCGTGTTCTTGTCCGACGTCACAGCCTCGGTCGACTGGCCGCTAGCGAGGCAGGTCCTTGACTACCTAGATATCCCCGTTCCCGACGAGGAAGACCTCGATCAGGTGCTGCCAGTTGGGGACATGTCGATCTTCGCCGACCTGGGCATCGACGAGATGGAGCTAGGCGCGCTGTCCGGTGACCTTGATCTGTTCCCCGACGAGGTGCTCGCAAGCCTCGCCAGGCGGATCGGGTTCGGCCCCGCGCTCGAGCGCGCGCTCGACTCGGCCATCGGTGCCATCTGACCGGCTGGTTGGCCGATGACGGGCTACGTGGCCAGCTTCGAGCCGGCCATGCGAGCGGCCCTGGCTGAGGCCCGAGCTACGGCTGACGCCAAGATCGCCGACGTGCCAGTGGGCGCGGTCGTACTCGACAAGACCGGGGAGATCATCGGCCGCGGCCGCAATCTGCGCGAGGCCAACGCCGATCCGACCGCGCACGCCGAGGTGCTTGCCCTTCGCGCGGCCGGGCAGGCGCGGGGCGACTGGCGCCTCGATGACTGCACGCTGGTGGTGACCCTGGAGCCCTGCACGATGTGCGCGGGCGCCGTGCTGGCCGGCCGCATCGGGCGACTGGTGTACGGAGCCCGCGATCCGAGGGCCGGCGCCGCCGGGTCGGTCTGGGATGTGCTGCACGATCGGCGCCTTGGCCCGCCGGTCGAGGTCGTCAGCGGGGTACTGGCTGAGGAGTGTGCGGCCGTGCTGCGCGAGTTCTTCGACCGGCGCCGCTAGCCCGCCGTCAGCCTGGCACCCGCGGATCGCCGGGCTCAGGTAGGCTCGGCTCCGGTGGAGTCGCCTAGTGGCCGAGGGCGCACGCCTCGAAAGCGTGTGAAGGGGCAACCCTTCCGTGGGTTCAAATCCCACCTCCACCGCTGCTGAGCTGCGAGAGCACAGGATCTGGCCGCCGACAGGCGTCCTCATACCCATGCGCCCGGCCATGGCTCCGTGCCTGCGTGGGCGTTAGAGAATGCTGCCTCCCCAGCTACCCCATCTCGCCCGCAGGTGATAGGTGAGCAGCGCCAGGACCAGGCCGACAGTGATGGAGCCGACAAGCAGGAGCCAGCGTCCCCGGCTGCCAGCCGCGGCCTGCAGGGCTCGCTCGGCCGGGTGAGTCGCCAGCAGCTCCGGCAGCCTCGGCAGGTAATGAACCACGTGGATGATCACGATGATCAGCCACAGCAAGAAGAAGTACTGGTGCAGCTTCTGCAACCGGAGGTCGGGCCCAGCCAGGGCTAGCAACACGCCGGTGCCCAGGACTCCGGCTGACGCGATGACCAGAGCAGGGCCGAGGACTCGCTGCAAGATTGGCGGGGGTCCGCGGTGTACGTACGGCTGCGAGCCGAGGTAGTACCGAACGAAGCGCCACACCGTCGAGCCGATCTTCAGGCAGACCGGGCCAATGAGGACCATGCCGAGGAAGAAATGCAGGCCGAACAGGCTTCCCATCAGCAAGGTCGTGATGACCTCGGCGCTGAACAGGATCAGCAGGACCGCGCCGGTAATGGCAGTCAGTCTCGCGTTGCCTGGAGGGTTAGCCGTCGGGGCTGCCCGGCCACCGAAGTCCGAAGCGCTCTCCGGACCGGGCCATTCGAGGTTGTCCTCACCCAGCTGCATGCCGAACCTCCGGTTTCTGTGCAGCAACCCACCAGGTGACCGGTCGGCTATTCGAGCGGCCGGCGCCCGATTGCGCCCGGCTCGCGCCCCGCGAGCAGCCAGCCACCGATCACGGCAACCAGCGGCATGCCGACAAGGATAAGTAGCAAGTTGGCGACCGGGATGCTGGTCAGCGAGGACAGCGTGTCCAGCTGACTGGTCCGGAAGAAGCCGATCGCTGCGATGTACCCGGCCACAATGCCGACGACGGCGCCGACGAGTGACAGCGCGCCGGCCGTGGTCGCGGAGATGGCCCGGCGGGCTGTACTACCAGCCCCAGCAGCGGTGAGCACGCGCAGATTGCTGGCGGTCTCGCTGCGGAGCAGGCCAACGCTCATGGCGAGGATGCCGAGCGCGAGCAGAATGCCGAACACAGTGGCAACGCTGAGGATCTCGGCGGATGTCGGGATGCTGTTGCGCGTTTCCACAGACAGGCCAGCTGCCGCTGCGGCGTGCTGCGCTGCGCTGATCTGGGCCGCCGTAGGCGACGCCGGGGTCCGGATGAGCCAGCCGGCTGTACTGATCGTCAGGTGGAACTGGCGAACGGCATGCTCGGTGATCACGGTGTTCGGCGCCGACGTTCCGGACGGCAACGCGCTGATCTCCTCGATCCTAGGATTCGCCAGGCAGGAGCCCGGCTGGCAGGGCGAGCCCGGCCCTGGAGGGCCACTCTTGTATGCGCCGTACTGGAGCTGCATCCCGGTCAAGCCGGACAGGCCAGGCCGCACGCTGAGGATGTCGGCGTCCGCACTGACCTGCGCGGTGGTGATGCCGTAGGCGCGCAGCAGCTGCGGAGTAGCCACGTACACGGCTCCGTCCCAGTTCCGCCCGGTAGCAGCGCGCCCCAGCACGGAGTCGGTCTGCTCGAGCTGGACGACGTTCCGTGATCCGAGCGAGGCTGCGATGCCCCGCGCCTCGGCTGCCATCGAGGCCAGCTGAGAGCCGGTCACCTGGGTCGGAATGACTCCAGTCGCCGTCCGCAGGAGGACACTCGTGCCCGGCGGCGGGACGCTCGGATGGCCCTGGTGCGCTCCGTGAAGGCCGGCGAGCTGAGCGGCGTCTGCCGCCGGATAGACGATGAGCTCATCCGGAGCCAGGTTCGGCCCGACGTAGTCGAGCGCGTTGCCGAACCGCGAAGCGGCGATCACGCAGATGAGGACTCCGATGAACACGCTGATGGTGATCGCGCCGAGCGCGGCCCCCGAGCGCGCCCGGTATCTGGCCAGGTCGCGCAGGGCCAGCCGCGCGACCAGCGGAGCCCGCCTGGCGGACCAGGCCAGCAACGCCAGGCATGTCGGGGCGACCAGTACGACCCCGGCGCACAGCACGACAAGGCCGACGACCAGGGCAAGGTAGAGCCTCGACTTGTTGCCCGACTCGGCGGCGGCCGACGTCGCCTGCTCGCTCGCGAGCCCGATCAGGAAGAACGCAGCCAGCAGCAGTGCGGCGCCAGTCGGCGCGGCCCAGCGGCGAGCCGGCCGCGGGGCCGGAGGCCGCCCCGCCAGCGCGGCGACGATCGGCATCCGTGAGATCAACCTGGCCGGTCGAGAGGCTGCCAGGTATGCCGATAGCACGGCGAGCGCCATCGAGACGAAGATCACCAGCCAGGGTAGCTGGAAGGCTCCGATGACGTGGTGAGCGCTGGCTTCCACGCGCGGGCGGTACGCCAGCCAGGCCGCCAAGCCGAGCGCGAACCCGGCCACCGCGCCGACGACACCAGTCACGAAACCGTTGGCGCTAACCACAAGCCCGACCCTGGCGCCCGAGGCACCCTGCGCGCCGAGCATGCCGATCGCCCGTAGCCGCCGCTGTGCCAGCACCGTGAACCCGCCCACGGCAACCAGGGCGATGAGCAGCATCCCCAGCGTCGCAGCTGCGAGCGATATGGTCACCGGGTTGAGCACGTTGGTGCTGGCGGACGACGACCTTGCCACCACGTTGGGGCCTATCGAATGTGGATTCACGCCCGGTGCGTCAAACAGCGCAGTGACCTGGGTTGCCCTGGTGACCTGGCCGGGCGCCACAAGCGCGAACTCGTCGAGCAGGTTCTGGGGGTTAGCCACGATGCCGACCACCCGACGGGCGGCACCCGCGCTGCGCCAGATGTCTCCGATTTTCAGGCCGAACTCGGATGCCAGGCCGGTGGTCAGATCCACCTGGCCGGGACCGGCTGGATAGTGACCGCTCGTCAGCGACAGCATCGGCCGGCCGAACGGTCCGTGCGGATCCTGCGCGCGCAGGCTGTAGGTCAGCACCGAGCCCGGGATCGGGGCCGACTCGTTCACGGTCACGTCGATCCGGCCGAACCGGTGGGCAAGTGCCGCCATCTCGGTGGCGACGTGCGGGCTCAGGGAAGTAAACGTGGCCATGTCGGTCGCGGTGCCGAATCCGGCGCCCGGCGGGGACGGTGTGTTGGTGGCCACCGCTGATCCGATGAAGGTGGCCGCGACAGCGACGGTGATCAGCGCCAGGATCAGCAGCTGCTGGCGCCACTCGTGTAGCAGCAGCCGCCAGGCCCAGCGCACGACCGCCCGCCGCGCTGGGACGCCGCCGTTCCTGGCCGCCGGGCGCGCGGGCCGCTCACGCACCGTGGCGCTCACTGCTGCCGCCCCGGCGCGAGCAGGGTCTCCGGACGCACTGCCGGGGCAGGCTGGTCGGTGACCTGGCCGTCATGCAGGAATACCACCTGGTCGGCCCACGAGGCGAGCCGTGCGTCGTGGGTGACAACAACCGCGGCCATCCCGGCGTTCTTGCACGCGTCGTGCACCAGCTGCATGACCGCCTCGGCGTTGGCCGAGTCGAGCGCGCCGGAGGGCTCGTCGGCCAGCAGCAGCCGACGCTCTCCGACCATGGCTCGTGCGATCGCTACCCGCTGCCGCTCGCCGCCCGACAGCTCGTCTGGGTAATGCTCGGCCCGCTCGGCTAGTCCGAGCTCCGCCAGCGCCGCCAGACCGGCGGCTCGCGCCCTTCGCGCACGCCACCCGTCGAGTTCGAGCGGCAGGCTCACGTTCTCGGAAGCGGTCAGGCCAGGCAGCAGGTTGAAATCCTGGAACACATAGCCGATCATGCGCCGCCGCAGCCGGGCCTTGTCGTTGCGTGACATGCCGGACAGCGGGGCACCGCTCACGATCACCTCGCCTTCGGTCGGCTCTTCCAGGCTGCCGGCGATCGTCAGCAGCGTGCTCTTGCCTGATCCGCTTGGCCCCATCACCGCGATCATCGCGCCCTGGTCCACCGACAGGGTGACTCGGTCTAGAGCGCGCACTTCGGCACTTCCCTGGCCGTAAAGCTTGGACACTCGCCGGAGCTCCAGCACGCTCATCCCTGCACTCCAATTCGGCTGTCGCCTGCTGCCTCATTCATGGCAGCCAGCTTCCTTGCCGGTGGCGGCGGGCGCCTCACGCACCGGAGGTAGCTCGGATCCCTCGCTGGAGGGATACGCCAGCGACTGCGCGGAGGTAGCGTGCAGGCGTGCTGGACCGCTGGAGACGCAGGGTGTGGGGGCTATCGGGCCGGTTGATCGCGTCGTACATTCTCGTCACGGTCGCCGTCGTGGTTCTGGTCGAGGCGCTCGCGCTCGGCTTCCAGGTGCCCTCGCTGGTCAACGGGACTCAGCTGCAGTCCCAGGTGGACGCCGCCGCGCGGAGCTACGGACAGCAGCTATCCCAGCGCTATCCCGGCGGGGTGCCGGCCGGAACCGTTCTCGGCATCCCCGGTCAGCCCGCGCAGCCGGGCCTGGCCCGGCTGGGCCCGGGCGGCACCCTGGACATTCCGGCAATCACCGGGCCGGTCCGCAGCCACTTGGCGGTCACGGCAGTTGTCGCGATCGCGGCCGACGGCACCGTCGTCGCGTCCTCCGCGCCATCCCGGTACCCCGCCGGGCGGGCGGCCGGCAGCGAACTCCCCGTCCAGGCGGCTGTGGCAATCGCAGCCGGCCCCGTCAACATGTACTTCAAAAGCGGCAGCGTCGGCACTGTGTACGGCAGCGTGCTCATGACGGTCTGGTCGGCGGGCCGCCCGGCCATCAGCAAGCCGGCCAGCGCGCCGGGGCGTGTCGTCTATGTCTACGTCCAGACGCCATGGTCGCCTCGGTTCATCAGCCCCATCCGCGCCTGGGCCGCGCTGGGTCAGCTTGGCGAGGCTGGCCAGCTGCTGTCGGGTCAATATGCGCTACTGCTCGCTATCGTGCCGGTCGGCGTGCTCTTTGGGCTGCTGGCCTCACGCCGCCTCGTCCGCCGGGTGCGCCGCCTGGAGCGAGCCGCCGTCGCGGTCGCTGACGGCGACTACACCGTCGCCCTGCCCGTCTCCGGCCGGGACGAGGTCGGGCGCCTGGAAGCCAACTTCACGACCATGACCAGTCAGCTCGGCTCCGCGCTGGCCGCAGAACGGCAGCGGGCCAGTGGCGACGCGCGCGCAGCGGAACGAGCCCGGATCGCGCGGGAGATCCACGACGCCATCTCCCAGCACCTGTTCGCCCTGCGCATGATCGCCGCCGGTATGCGCAGGGCCGAACCTGACAATCAGCAGGCCCGGGTGATCGAGCACATCAGCGAGGAGGCACTGCGCGACATGCAGTCGCTCCTGACCGAGCTGCGTCCAGCCAGTCTGGACGGCGCCGGACTCGCCTCGGCCCTGCAGGAGATCTGCACCGCCTACCACGACCGGCTCGGCGTCACCGTCGACGCCAGCCTTGATGACGTCACCGTCCCCGCGCCCGTCGAGCACGCCCTCCTGCGCATCACTCAGGAGGCTTGCACCAACGCCGTCCGGCACGGCAGCGCGCGCTGGCTTGCCCTTTCCATGACCCGCCAGGACGGGCACATCGAGCTGGCCGTCCGCGACACCGGCACTGGCTTCGATCCGGCCGCGCCCCACGCCGGCTCAGGCCTGGCCCACATCCGGGACCGGGTCGCCGAGCTTGGCGGCACTGTGGCCATCGACAGCGCACCCGGCTGCGGCACCGCGCTCACCGTCCGGGTGCCGGTGCCATGACGATCCGCGTGGTAATCGCTGACGACCACCGCGTCGTCCGCGACGGACTGTGCTACCTGCTCAGTCAGGAGCCGGACATCCAGGTCGCCGGCGAGGCCGGAGACGGCAAGCAGGCGGTAGAGGTCATCGCCGCCACCCGCCCCGACGTGCTGCTGCTCGACCTGTACATGCCCGGGCTGGACGGGCACGCCGTGATCGCCGCACTGCACGACGCGCCGCACCAGCCGGCCGTGGTCGTGCTCACCTCCGCCGCTGACGACGAGCACCTCGTCCGCGCCATGCACGCCGGGGCAACCTCCTACGTGCTCAAAACCGCCTCGGCCGAGCACGTCATCGCCGCTGTGCGGGATGCCGCACTTGGCACGGCGAGCCTCAGTCCAGAGCTGCTGACCCGGCTCACCCAGGCAATCCGCCGCCCACCGCCGCAGGACCCGCTACAGCCGCTCTCACCGCGCGAGCGCGAAGTACTCCGGCTGATCGCCCGCGGTCACAGCAACCGGCAGATCGCGCGAGACCTGGCAATCGGCGAGCAGACCGTCAAGACTCACGTCCGCGGGATCCTCACCAAACTCGGACTGCAAGACCGCGTCCAGGCCGCGATCTTCGCCCTCCGCCACCAAGCCGACAGCTCTGAGAACTGGCCGTAGCCACGCGGAATGCCGCCTGACCGCCTCGCGTTGACGCTCCGATGAAGAAGATTGGCTTCCTGTCCTTCGGGCACTGGTCGCCGTCACCCGGCTCGCAGACGCAGACGGCGTCGGACGCCCTGCTGCAGTCGATCGACCTGGCGGTCGCCGCCGAAGAGCTTGGCGCCGACGGCGCGTATTTCCGCGTACACCACTTCGCCAGGCAGCTGGGGTCTCCATTCCCACTGCTGGCCGCCATCGGCGCGCGCACTGACCGGATCGAAATCGGCACGGCAGTCATCGACATGCGCTACGAGAACCCGCTCTATATGGCCGAGGACGCGGGCGCGGCCGACCTAATATCCGGCGGTCGACTCCAGCTCGGGATCAGCCGCGGCTCACCGGAGCAGGTGGTCGACGGGTGGCGCTATTTCGGCTACGAGCCGCGAGACGGCGAGACGGACGCTGACATGGCCCGCGGGCACGCCCAAGTACTGCTCGAGGTGCTGCGCGGCAACGGCTTCGCGCAGCCCAATCCTCGGCCCATGTTCGCCAACCCTCCCGGCCTGCTGCGCGTCGAGCCGCACTCAGCAGGACTGCGTGATCGCATCTGGTGGGGCGCCGCGTCACAGCGGACCGCGGTGTGGGCCGCCGAACTGGGCGTGAACCTGCAGAGCTCTACGCTGATCAACAACGAGTCGGACAAACCCTTTCATCTCCAGCAGGCTGAGCAGATCCAGGCATTCCGTGACACATGGCAGAAGGCGGGCCACGAGCGCGCACCGCGGGTGTCGGTGAGCCGGAGCATCTTCGCCCTCGTCAACGAGCAAGACCGGGTTTTCTTCGGCCACCGCAACCAGGACACCGACGAGGTTGGGTATATCGACCCGGCCACCCAGGCGATCTTCGGCCGCTCGTACGCCGCCGAGCCAGACGTGCTCATCCGGCAGCTCAAGGAGGACGAGGCGATCGCGGCCGCCGACACGTTGCTGCTCACCGTGCCCAACCAGCTGGGCGTCGACTACAACGCCCACGTCATCGACAGCATCCTCACCCACGTCGCCCCGGCCCTCGGCTGGCGATAAGCGGACTGAGGATAAGCCAGGTCGTTAGTCGAGCTCGAGCACGCGGACATGCAGCACCGATCGCTGCTGTAGCGCGGCCCGCAGGGCCCGGTGCAGGCCATCTTCCAGGTACAGCTCGCCGTGCCAGCTGATCACGTGCGGGAACAAGTCGCCATAGAACGTCGAGTCGGTCGCCAGCACTGTGTGCAGATCGAGCACGTTCTTGGTCGTGATGAGCTGGTCAAGACGCACGGGCCGGGGCGGTATCTCTGCCCACTCGCGCCCGGTCCGGGCATGGTCAGGGTAGGGCCGCCCGTCCCCGACCTGCTTAAAGACCACGAGACGAGTTTAGATGAGCGCGGCGCATCCCGCCCCGTCCTGCGCGGGGCCCTGTTCACAGGGCCCCGCGGCGCCGCCTACTCTGCGCGCAGAGCCGTCGCGGTCCGGATCTTGGCCGCCCAGCCCGCCGGGAGCAGCGCGCCAAGCACCGCAATAGCAACCCCGGCCAGTGCGAGCCCGGCCATCTGCCAGGCGCCATAGACGCCGAGGAAGCTGTGCGGCAGCGTAAGGTCGGCGGCCGAGGCCATGATCGGCAGGACGTACCGGTGCACCTCGATGCCAGCCGGAACGGCGAGCAAGCCCGCCACCAGCCCGGTGCCGGCGACCCAGGAGACGACCATCACGATGGTCTGCCGCGGCGTCATCCCGATCGCCTTGAATACGCCCAGGTCGTGTACCCGCTCGCGAGTATTCATGACGATCATGTTCAGCACTCCCAGCCCGGCGACTACCGTCAGCATCAGCGTGAGCATCCCGATGATGGCCTCCATCAAGTCGATGACGACCGACTTGCGGCTGTTGACCTGGGCGAAGTAGCTGTTTCCGAGGTGCGTCTGCAGCGCCCGCGCGTATGCCGTGGCCGAGTAGCCCGGCCGCAGTCCCACGTCATATTGCGAGGGCACGGTCTGGCTCGGACCGGCCGCAGCCACCGTCTGAGTGCTGGTGATCAGGTCCATGCCGCGGTTGTCTGAATCGAACACCTCACCGGCTATCTGCACCGGAAACGACCTGCCGTTGACCGTTATCGTGACGGTGTCGCCGACCGACTTCCCGGTCTCGGTGAGGAATCCGGTCGCCACGTCCACCTGACCTGGCTTGCTGTACCAGTGGCCGCTGATCATGTCGTACCCGGTCCAGGTGCCGTTTCCGGCGAAGGCCGTGATGTCCACCTGTCGCGATAGGCCGGCCACCGCGCCCGCGTCGTCAGCCTCGGCAACGACACGCTTCGTCCCTGGCTGTGCCCGCAACGCCGCGGTGATTGCCCGCTGCTGGGCGGGCCCGATGGCATTGCTCGCGTTCAGCGAGACCTGCACCGGCTCAGCCTGATCGTGCGACAGCCCGGTCACCACCAGGCCGAGCGACGCACTGAGCCCGACAGCGAACGTGACGGCGGTGGCGCCGAGCAAGATCGCCACCAGCGTGCCAGCCGTCCGGGCTGGCCGGGCGAACGGCGCCGCCAGCCCGACAGTCACCGGCCGTGGCAGCCGCAGCCGGCCCAGCAGCCGGTGTGCCGCATAGCCGCCGCCCGGTCGCGGCGCACGGCCGGCGGTAATCGCCTGGACCGCGCCCATCCGGCCAGCTCGCGCGGCCGGCACCAAGGCTGCGACGCCGACCAGGACAAGCATCGCGACCGGCACCGCGACATCGACCCAGACCGGCACGGTTAGCCGCCCGGCGCCGTAGACCTGGGCGGTCTTGACGAGCAGTGGTACGGCCAGCAGGTTCCCGAGTGCCACGCCGCCCAGACAGCCCGCGACTGCCGGCACGCTGACCTGTCCCGTGTAGGCCGCCACGACCTGGCCGGGGGTGAATCCGATGCTCTTCAGGATGCCGATCCTTCGGTACCCAGCCACCACGGCGCCGCTGACGACGTTGGCGACGATAAGCACCGACATGACCAGCCCGATCACCCCGAACGCGACGAGGAAGGGAACGAATGGCGCGATGTTCCCGGTTTCCTGCGTCTTCACGGTCAGGTAGGACTGAACGCCGGCGATCGCGCCTCGCGGCAGCTCGGCGCCTACCGTAGCGACATCGGACCGCAGCTCGGCGCTAGTACTGGCGTTGGCGAAGCGGTACAGCATCTGCGCGCTGGGCTGTGCGCCGGCGGCGGTCAGGGCGCTGATCTCGGCGGGCACCACCCAGCCACCTGCTGTGCTTGTGACCGAGTTGGCGAAGCCGACGATCGTGAGCTGCGCGCTGCCCGGCTTGCCCGTGAGCGAGATCCTGGAACCCAGCGGCATCATGAAGGTCTCGCCGGGCGCTGGATCGGAGGCCATGACGATCTGGCCAGGCTGGGTTGCCCAGTGGCCGGACTCCAGAGTGACGTCATCGACGGGCCCGGCCGGGCTGGCGCGGCCGACGACGGTCATCGGCCCGAGTGGATAACCGCCTTGCTCAGGCGAAATGGTCACCTGACCAAACGGCCCGGCTGTCGCCGTCACGCCCGAGAGCGACCTGGTCGCGGCCAGTTCTGCTGGCGTCGTCCGGGCCAGACTGATGATGAGCTGGGCGTGCGCTCCGCGCTGCGCCGCGAACGCGTGGTCGAACGGGGCACTGGAGTCCACGAGCAGACCGAGGGCAAGCACGGACGCGGCCGTGGAGACGAGCAGGACCAGGCTGATGACGAAGGTCTGCACTCGGCGGCGCTTCAGGCCGCCCCGGACTGCCCGGCGGACCGGCGCGGCCCTCATCGCCGCACCTGCGCGGTAGCGACCGCAGAGTGATCCGCGACATCGCCGGCGATCCGGCCATCGACGATGCGGACACTGCGGCTGGCATAGCGCGCCGCGAGGTCGGGGTTGTGGGTCACCATGACCAGGCTCTGGCCGGACTGGTTCAGCTCGAGCAGCAGCGTGCCGATGTCCTCGCCCGTGGCCGTGTCCAGCGCTCCGGTGGGCTCATCGGCGAGCAGCAGAGCCGGAGAATTGACCAGTGCCCTGGCGATCGCGACCCGCTGCCGTTCGCCGCCGGACAGCCGGGCTGGATAGGCGTTGCGGTGCTGGCTGATCCGCAGCCGGCGGAGCAGCTCGTCAGCCTTGGCGCGCGCCTTTGCCCTGGGCATGCCAATCAGCTGAGCCGGCAGCAGGACGTTGTCAGCGACGGTGAGGTCATCGAGCAGGTTAAAGAACTGGAAGATCATGCCGATCTGCTCACGGCGGAACCGGGCCACACCCGTCTCGGACAGCCTGTCGATCCGCTGCCCGGCGACGGTGACAGTGCCGCTGGTAGGCCGGTCCAGGCCAGCGATCAGGTTGAGGAGGGTGGACTTGCCGCTGCCCGACGGTCCCATGATGGCGACAGCCTCACCGCGGCCGACGGTCATGCTCACCCTGTCCACAGCCGGCTGGTCGGCGCCGTCGTAGCGCTTCGTTACGTCGCTGATCTCTATCAGCTCGTCCATACCTGATCATCCGTTCGGAGTGCGTGGGCAGCAGGCCGCTGCGCGGTGGGTCATGAAGATCGGTAGCGCGACTAAGCCTGCTCTGGCGCCCGCCCAGCTGGTATCGGGAACATCCCGCAGGCGACCCTGATCTTGGTTGGCCGGGATCAGGGCCATCCGCCTCGGGTATCGCGACGGACCCAGGGAAAACAAAATTCTGGCCAGGGAACGGGGTAAGTCCCCGCCAGTGCGGCTCTTCCGGACGCCGCCGCTGGCCTGCTCCGCACTCAGCGCCGGGTTCCTGGCGTGAACAGCGCTTGCGGATCGATAAGCTTGCCGACGGAGGATTCGCCTAGTGGCCTAGGGCGCACGCTTGGAAAGCGTGTTGGGGGCAACCCCTCGCGAGTTCGAATCTCGCATCCTCCGCCACGCTGACCTGCGCATACGCGGCTGGATTTCGGCTGCGGACTTGTCTCGACGTCGAGATTTGGCTCAGTTTTTGGCCACGAAACAGCTCGTCAGCAGGAGCTAAGCAGGCGCAGCCCGGTTAAGAGCGCGCCGCTGCATCCGCCTCCGTGCAACGCGCTACGGCAGTGCCCGCGCGCGTACACTCCGCCAGCCGGACGGCGGGAACGAGCCCGTCCGGGACTGGAGCAGCCTCACTCGGCTGGAGTCGTGCCGTTGTCGAACCCCCCGGCAAGCGGGTTCTGCTGGGCGCGGGTTGATCAGCGGACGTCGTGAGCGTCTCGCGTGCCGGTGCTGTCGGCGGTGCGGGTGGCGGCCCAGCTGGCAAGTAGTTTGAGTCCGTCGGCCGTAGGTGTGTCAGGGTCAGCGGTGTAGAGGTTGAGGCGCAAGTCGGGCTCGGAGGGGAGTTCCATGGCCTCGAAGTTGAGGTCGAGCTCGCCGACGACGGGATGGCGGAGTCGTTTGCGGCCGCTGCGGTGGAATTTGACGTTGTGGGAGGCCCAGTGCTGGCGGAACAGCTCGCTCTGGGTAGAGAGTTCGCCGACGAGGGTGATGAGGGCTTTGTCGTGAGGGTTGCGTCCTGCTTCGAGCCGGAGCATGGCGGCGGCGTCGGTTGCGATGCGGTCGTAGTTGACGAAGAACTCTCGGGCGGCCGGGTCGAGGTAGATGAACCTGGTGGTGTTGGCGGCGCGTCTGGTTGTCGCGCCGGCGACGGCGGAATCCAGGACCGGCGAGTAGAGCGCGCGGGCGAGCGGGTTCACGGCGAGGATGTCGTGCCGGGCGTTGCGGATCCAGGCCGGCGCCTCGGTGATCGCGTCGAGAACCTGCTGGATGACTGGGCGAACCGTAGCTGGGCTGGGGCGGGCACGGCGTGTCGCGGCTGGCCGGGCGGAGCGGGCTAGCGCCTGCAAATGCTCGCGCTCGGCCTCGTCGAGTTGCAGTGCGTTCGCGACACCGTCGAGGACCGCCTCGGAGGCGCCTGCGAGGTCGCCGCGTTCCATCCGGATGTAGTAGTCGATGCTGACCCCCGCGAGTAGCGCGACCTCTTCCCGGCGCAGGCCCTTGACCCGGCGGTTGCCGCCGTAAGCGGGCAGGCATGCCTGGACGGGGGTGATCCGTGCCCGCCGGGAGGCGAGGAACTCGCGGACCTGTGCTCGGTTGTCCATGACTCCACGGTAGGTGACCGCGCTGCAGCCTGGGAGGTACCGCCGTTACCTGGAAGAACAGACACTCCCACGGGCGCGCGCGACGCGCCTTGACTGGTTCTCATGAGCGCAGCCACCGGGCCAGCAGACAGTCCGCACATCGACCTATCGCGGCAAGTACGGCCGCTCGTCCGGCGCCGTCGCCCGCGTCACCGCGGATGTAGCCCGTACGACGACCCTGCGCGTCGAACCCGCCTAACCTTTCACTCCCGATCACCTTAACGACGAGAAGGACACGACATGGACAAGAACCCCAGCAGCGCCACGGTGAAGACCCCCTCGTCGAACTTCACCGGCGATGTGTGGATGAACCCGGTGTTCGGCGGCGACGGCACCTCGCAGCTCACCTGCGGCCTCGTCCGGTTCACCCCGGGGGCCCGCACCAACTGGCACAGCCACGTCAACGGGCAGCTGCTGATCTGCGCTGACGGCACCGGGCTGGTAGGCACCCGCGACGGGAAGACCGTGGTGCTGCGCGCCGGTGAAAGCGTGTGGACCCCAGCGGGCGAGGAGCATTTCCACGGCGGCACCGCCGAGAACATGATGTGCCATTACGCGATCCTCGACGCCTCCGGCGAGGGCGAGGCCACAACCTGGCTCGAGCCGGTTACCGACGAGCAGTATCTGGCCGCGCACCGCACGGCGGGGGTGTAGTCGATGGCTATCAGCGCTGCCGCGAAGAGCAACCACGACCAGCTGTTCGGTCATCGCGTCTCCCCTCTGGCGCAGTCCGACCCTGAGCTGATCGAGTACTTCGGCAACTTTGCCTTCGGCGAGGTGCACGCCGACGCCGCGCGGCTGGACGAGACGCTCGGTCTGCACACCCGGCTCATGGTGCAGCTGGCCGCGATCCTGGCCGCCGGCGGGCTCGCAGAGTTCCGCGTCGTGGCCGCCGCAGCGGTGGCCAGCAACGGGGTGAGCCCGCTCGAGTTGAAGGAGATCGTCTACCAGTCGGTCGCCTACGTCGGCATGGCCCGCGCTTTCGAGTACCTGCACGCGGTCAATGACGTCCTCACCGAGGCAGGGGTTGAGCTGCCACTGCCCAGGCAGTCGGCCTCCACGCCGCAGACCCGCCTGGAGCACGGCAAGGCGGTGCAGGGCCGCATCGTCGGCGACGACGCGGTGACCGCTCGCCTCACGGACACCCCGGCGGACGAGCGGCACTTCCAGCGCTACCTGGCCGCTAACTGCTTCGGCGACACCGTCGGGCGCGGCGGCATCGACCTGGAGGTGCGCGAGCTGCTCACGTTCTCGATGCTCGTCGCCCTGGGCGGTGCCGACGCTCAGGTGCGCGGGCACGTCAACGGGAACCTCCGGATCGGCAACACCCGCGCGAGGCTGCTCGCCGTGCTGATCTTGCTCGTGCCCTTCATCGGCTACCCCCGCACCCTCAACGGCCTCGCCGCGCTCAACGACATCACCGGCAGCTGACTGCAAGCAAACAGGAGCACGACATGGAATACCGGCTGCTGGGCCGGACCGGGGTATCGGTGAGCCCGCTGTGCCTGGGCACGATGATGTTCAGGCCGTGGGGCAACGACGACCGTGCCGACGCGATCCGCGTCATTCACCGCGCACTCGACGCCGGAATCAACTTCGTCGACACCGCTGACGTGTATTCCGGCGGCGTGTCGGAGGAGATCGTCGGCGAGGCCCTGCAGGGGCGCCGCGACGATGTCGTGCTGGCGACGAAGTTCTTCATGCCGATGGACGACCGGCCGAATCACAGCGGCGGTTCCCGGAAGTGGATCATGCAGGAGGCCGGGAATTCGCTGCGGCGCATGAAGACGGATTACATCGACCTGTATCAGGTGCATCGCCCGTGCGCGACGACGGATGTCGAGGAGACCCTCGGTGCGCTGACCGATCTCGTGCGCCAGGGCAAGGTCCGCTATATCGGATCGTCCTCGTACGCGGCCAGCCAGATCGCCGAGGCGCAATGGGTCTCCCGCGAGCTGAACCTGGCCCGGTTCGTCACCGAGCAGCCCCCGTACTCGATCCTGGTCCGCGGTATCGAGGAGGACGTGCTCCCGACGGTGCAGCGTTACGGCATGGGAACGCTGGTGTACAGCCCGCTGTCCGGTGGCTGGCTGACCGGCCGGTGGCGCAAGGGCGCCCCAGGTACGCCCACGTCGGCTGCCCGTCCGGGTGCCCGGTTCGACATGAGCACCCCGGCGAACCAGCGCAAACTGGATGTGGTCGAAGAGCTTGCGCTGCTGGCCGAGCAGTCGGGAATGACGATGATCGAACTCGCGCTGGCCTGGGCGATCAACCACCCGGGCGTCACCTCGGCGATCATCGGCCCGCGGACCATGGAACAGCTCGAGTCTCAGCTCCCAGCTGTGGGCGTCACGCTCGACACCGAGATCCTGGATCGTGTCGATGAGCTCGTAGCGCCGGGCGCAACGCTGAACGCGGACGACAACAGCTACGGCGCGGCCGAACTGACACCGCAAGCCCGCCGGCGATAGATACCCGGACGAGCACGTCATCGACCAGGAACGCGGCAATTCCGAGGCAGGAGGAACTTGATGAGCAAGACAGTTTGGCTGATCACTGGTGCTGGACGCGGCATGGGAACAGACATCGCCAAGGCTGCTTTGGCCGCTGGTCACGCGGTAGTGGCCACGGGCCGTGACCCTGAGCGGGTCACTGCCGCCATCGGGGCCCATGACGACTTGCTAGCCGTCAAGGGCCGGGACCTGATCGCGCAGGCCGACGTCTATCGAGACCTTTCATCCTCACTGGCCCATGATGACGGCTGACCCATTCTGGGTGACGCCGCCGACGCGGGTAGGCAAACGACACCGCGGCACTAACTCGCCCGCGACCCACAGCAGCATTCGGAGGAGTATCACCGTGGCACACGACGTACCAAGCATCGCCCTGAACAACGGCGTCGAGATGCCCGCGATCGGACTCGGCGTCTTCCAGACGCCGCCGGACGAGACGCGCAGCGCGGTCGCGGCCGCGCTCGACACCGGCTACCGCCACATTGACACGGCCGCCGCATACGGCAACGAGCGCGAGGTCGGCGACGCGGTGCACGCGTCGAAGGCTGGCCGTGCGGCGGTCTTCCTGGAGACCAAGATCTGGATCAGCGACTACGGATTTGACGAGACGCTCCACGCCTTCGACAAGAGCGCCGGCAAGCTCGGCGTCGACCAGATCGACCTGCTGATCTTGCACCAGGCGCTGCCGTCCGACTTCGACAAGACGCTCGGGGCGTACCGGGCGCTGGAGACGCTGCTCAAGAACGGCAAGATCCGCGCCATCGGCGTCAGCAACTTCATGGTCGAACACCTCACGAACCTGCTTGACAAGGCTGAAGTCGTCCCCGCCGTCAACCAGATCGAGCTGCACCCCTACTTCCAGCAGCCCGAGGTGCAGGCGATCAACGCCGAGCACGGCATCGTGACCCAAGCCTGGTCACCGATCGGCGGCATCACCTTCTACCGCGAAGGCGAGCACATCAGCACCCTGCAAGACCCGACCATCGTCAAGATCGCCGAGTCCCATTCCAAGAGTCCCGCGCAGGTCATGCTGCGCTGGCACCTGCAGGAGGGACGTTCGGTCATCCCGAAGTCAACCAAGCCCCGCCGCATCGCTGAGAACTTCGACGTGTTCGACTTCGCGCTCACCGCAGACGAGGTCGCTGCCATCGACGCGCTCGACACCGGCAAGCGCGGCGGTCCCGAGCCGGACGCCATCACCCTTGAAAGTTTCGGCCGACAGATCCCGGAGGCCTGACCACAATGACCAGCGACAGCACACTGGACAAGGTCGTCGTCGTCACCGGCGCATCGTCCGGCATCGGCGCGGCAACCGCCCGCACCCTGGCAGCAGACGGCTACCGCGTTGCTCTGCTGGCCCGCCGCCTCGATCGCATCACCACGCTCGCGGACGAACTGGGCAACGGGTCCACCGCTATCGAAGCGGACGTCACTGATCGCGACAGCATCGTTGCCGCCGCGGGCCGTGTTCGCCAAGAGCTCGGCACCGCCGGTGTCCTGGTCAATAACGCCGGCGTGATGCTGCTCGGTCCGTTCGACTCCGGTCAGCGTGCGGACTACCGGCGGATGATCGAGGTCAACCTGCTCGGTGCGATCACCGCCACCGAGGTGTTCCTCGACCAGCTCAAGGAGGGCGGCGGCGACATTGTGAACATCTCGTCGGTCGCCGGGCGAACTGCCCGATCCGGTAACGGCGTCTACGCCGCTACCAAGTGGGGCATCAACGGCTGGTCCGAGTCACTGCGGCAGGAACTACTGCCCGACGTCCGCGTGACGCTCGTCGAGCCAGGTGTCGTGGCCACCGAGCTCCCGAGCCACATCACCCACGCCGACACGAAACAAGGCGTCCAGCAGCTCTACGACAAGGCCGAGGTCACCCCCGAAGACGTCGCCGAGACCATCAGCTTCATCCTCAGCCGTCCGCGCCGCCTGGCCATCAACGAGATCCTGCTGCGCCCAGCAGGGCAACAGTGACGCGCCGCAACTGCCGCCAAGTGCTCCGCCTACCGGAGCGGAGTAGTCAGCAACTAGAGCGCTGTGGCAGCAGCAGGTCTCGATCGCGGCCTAACGTTGACCCTTGCCACGCACGTCGACCAAGGCCCGGACCACAGACCCAGACAGAATCCGGCCCAACCAGTCCGCGTTCAGAACTTAACCTCGCGTCGGTCGTGGCTCAGTTTGTGGCTCGTTCACCCTCGTCCGGCACAGTCCAGCAGCGTCCCGTTCGGAAACGTTTGCGCAGCTCACGAACGGTCCCGGCTGCATGTGAACACCAGCCCGCAGTGTTGGAAAGCGTGTTGGGGGGCAACCCCTCGCGAGTTCGAGTCTCGCATCCTCCGCCATCGCGCCAGGCCAGACCTTGCCTGGCCTGGCAGCTGTGCTTGAGCGCAGCGACTTAGGTGCTGATCCGCAGGCCGGTGGTCTGTGCCCGTACTTCTGCCTCGACTGCGGCTCGATCAGCCGGACTGACTATGAGCAGAGGGGCGCGATGACTGGCATGCCCGCCGCGGCGGGCTCAGGCCTCGCCGAGCGGGGCAGAGCTAGTGGCCGGGTGATCGGGCCAGGGGACGGCGTACCCGGCTGCGCCGCCTTCGCTTAGCCGCGCGTACCGCAGCAGTTCGCGAACGATGCCGGCGTTGCCCATCGCCCACCCGGCGTGTGGCTCCAAGTCGCTGGGGGTGGCCCGGTGCTCGTGGTTGGACCACCGTGTACCCGCCTCATCGCTGATGGCGCGTGCACTGAGGTCGTCGACGAGCACGTTTGCGAAGTCGAAGTCGTCACCACGCTCGACAATGCGGTCGCACGCAAGGGCGAGGACGCCAGCGGTGCCGCAGCACCGTGCGTTGTTGTCCCAGAATCCCGGCCGGATCCGATGCGGAAGCCCAGAGTCGCGGACGGTTCGCCAGGAGCGGTCACCTAGAGCGATCCAGGCCTCATCTTTGGTTATCCGGGCGAGCAGGCGAAAGACCTGGGCGTCGCCGGCCGGGCCGTTGCACCAGCCGTAGCTGTAGCGCTCGATGAGGTCGGGGCGGTGGGGTGGATCGGAGTGCGGGACGAGGAAACCCGCCGGACCGGCCTCGTTTCGCCCCACCACGTCCGCCGCCCCGGCCAGCGCCATGTCGATCATGTCCTCGCGGCCGGCTGCGTCGCCTATCGAAGCCAGTGCGTACGCGATGCCCAGAGTGCCATGTGCGATGTGATGGGACCGAGCCGGCGACGGCCGCACCGCCCAGTTGACGCCGCAAGGGGTGCGCTGAGCCGTTGTCAGGTATGGGATCACGGCAGTGACCGCCAGGTCCAGGTCACCCGCGCGCAGCGCACCGAGTCCGATGCCGGCATTACCGACGAAGAGCTCGAACATCTCGTTCCATCGCTCTCCGTCGAAACGACACCGAATCTTGTTCAGCGCCCGGTCTGCGGCTGCGTGCTCGCCAAGCGCTCGCAACGCGAACGCGACGCCGGCGAGCCCGAAATACAGCGAGCAGCCCTCGATGCCGTCGACCTGTGCGCTCAGAACATCCGCACCCCACGCGACGGCCTGGCGGTAGCGGTCGTCGCCGAAGTGCTGGTGTGCCTCATGGAGCGCGAGGACCATTCCGGCCAGACCGTGGTATAGGGATGGGTCACCTGGGTCCAGGCCTGAGCTGTCAATCAGCCAGTCCGCCGCGCCGCGGGCCAGGCGCTCGGCCTGCGCACCACGGGACAACTGATCGGCTGGACCCATGAGGCGAGGCTAGCGCCAGCCTCACTCCCAGCTACCGGCGCACGCTCTGGCCCGCAGTTTGGCGCGTTGGCCCGCCCCTAGATCCACCTGACGTCGAGGTCGTGAATTATCGCTGAGGCCAGTGGGAGCCTAGATAGGGTTCCGGGTTCTCCTGCGCCCACTGGTCTAAGGCCGCTGCCAGTGCTGCGGCCTGCGCCCGGCCTGCTGGCAGGTTCTTCTTGAGCACGAACAGGACGACGACGTCGCGCTCTGCTGCGAAGTCCACGACATTCTCGGTGACGACGGCTCGGTCCTGGGCGCGCGCGGCCGCGGCGACCTGAGCGTCGTCAGCACCGCCGAGTCCCGCCTCGCGGACATGAACCGCATCGCGCCCGTACTTTTCCCGCAGCAGCGCGGCCGTGGCCGGCGGGAACATCTCGTCGACTAAGAACGCAGTCACCGCAGCAGCGCCTGCCGCCGTCGTGCCGAGGCGCTGCTGTGCTCCGCCAGAGCCCGGTTGCGCTCTATCCGCGCCAAGACAGCATCGGGATGCTCCGCGGCGTAGTCGAGGGCCAGGCGGATGAGCCGGGAAGATAGCTCTGACTCCTCGGCCAGCAGGCTGATCCGATGCTCCTCGGCGCCGTCAAGCTCCTGAAGTCGCCCGACAATCTCCCAGACGTCTGGACCACCTGCTACCGCAGCCCGCCTGTCATGGGCCGGTCCCCTAAACACAATCCCCGGATAGTCCCGCTGCTCGACACTCTCCACGATCAGTTGGTCAAGCAGCGCAGTGGCGCTGATGCCCTCCTGGGCAGCGTGAGCGGCAAGGCGCTCTCTTGCGGTCTCGCTGATGCGGAATGATGTGCTCGCGGCCACTGCTGCCTCCCTCCGATACCCTCAGAGTGAGTGTAGCGCAAAGTAGCGCTACTGCACTACATCTCGTCCCAGAGTTCGTTCTCCATAGCGGCACTGACTGGCTCGAGCTGGTCACTGATCAGACCTACCTGGCGGTGGCCTAACGCGCGGAGTTCGAATAATTATTCGTCTGCTGGATCGAGCTGGCTAGCCTGAGCGAACGTGTTATCGTCGAGCCGTGTCGTCGGAGCCGGTACTCACTCGGATCCCGCGGGGCCAGCTGCTGGACGCTGATCGCATTCAGCCCGACTCGCCGCAGGCGACCGTACTCTTCACCGATGGCAATTGGCGACCGGCGACGATCGTGGCCTGGTGTCGGTATCGCCGTGGTTGGGCGGTGCTGCTCCGCTGGCAGTCCGGCCACGAGGATTGGCGAGTCCATGACCCGCAATGCTTGCTACTGGCCAGCCTGCGCGATTTCGATTAGCGCGTGCAGGTCTGCGGCGGTGTCTACTGCGGCTAGGGCAGCCAGCAAGATGATGACCGCGGAGGCGGCGAGCAGGAGGATCCGGCGCGGTGGCGGCGCCGTCAGCAGCGCGGCGACTCGCCGCGGCACCGGTCCCGCCAGCGCCAGCGACACGCGCCGGGTGCGTGAGTTGAGGATCCCCAGCGACATCCTCGGCGTCCGGGCGGGCCGCGGACCCGCGAGCAGGGCAACCTGCCCGATCGTCTCGGCGACCAGTTCGCGGTCGCCGGTGACAGCTGCGGCATGCTCGTCGGCCCACCGCTCGACCGTGTAGTCCACCGCGCTGGCCATTGGAAGAAGCATCGGGTTGGCCGCGGCCGCCAGCCGGGCCGCGGCGGCGAACAGGTAGTGCCGGCCGGAGAGGTGCGCCTGCTCGTGGGCGATCAACGCGGTGCGGCCACCGGCGTCCAGGCGATCGAGCAGCCGGTCCGAGACCACTATCCGGCCGGGCTTGCCCGGCAGCGCGTATGCCTCGATGGCCGGTCCTGGCACGACCACGACGCCGTCGCCTCCATGCAGCTCGGCCGCATGGCGGTAGGCCGCTGTCAGCGCGCGCGCCCGGTTGCGGAAAAGGACGGTGACGGCGATGGCGGCTCCTGCCAGCGCCAGCCCTGCGATGGCCCCGGTGGCATTCGGGATGGGGTCCGCGCGTCGGATGACCTGCTGCGAATAGTCGCCCAGCGCGGACAGGATGGGTGACCTGGCCGCCGCATAGGCAGCGAGCAGCCCCAGTGCAGCGGTACTGCAGGTGGCGAGAGCCACCGCACCGATACTGAGCAGCCAGGTTGCCTGGCGCGGGTTCAGCAGCGCGGCCAGGGGCCGGGCGGCGAGACCGGCCAGAGCCGGGAGCACTAGAGGCAGGTAAAGCAGCCACACGGCGCTAGCCGCTTTCCGTGGGCTCGCCGGGGCCTGACGCTGCCGCATCCCTTGCCTCGGCCAGCAAGGTGCGCAGCAGCCGGGCATCACGCCCGGATAGGCCGGACACGAACCGGCTCAGCACCGCGCCGCGATCATCACCGCTACCGAGCGCGAGGCTCATTCGGCTCGCAGCCAGGCTCGCCTCGTCGACGGGCGTGTAGGTGAACCCGCGCCCGGACCGCTGACGCGCGAGCAGGCCCTTGTCGTGCAGGCGCGAAATGATCGTCACGACGGTGCTGTAGGACAGTTCTCGCTGCTCGCCGCCGGTGATCCTGTCGCGCACTTCGCCAGGGGTCAGCGGCCCGTCCGACGCGCGCAGGATGCCAAGGACCTCGGCTTCCAGCGTTCCGGCCGCACGCCGCCCCGCGCCAGCCGAGCGGTCGCTCGCATGCCTGGGATCGGGTTGGTGCATCAGCTCTCCGGTCGCCGGGTACTATCTACAAGACTTGTAGAATTTCTACAGGCGCTGTAAAGCGCCCGTTGCGTTCGAGTATGCCATCGCGGCTTGCCGCCCCCGACATCTGCTCGTCCGCTGGGTGCGGGGTGCGGCTACCGACCGAGCCGAGGCGAGAGGCCCTGGAGATGACAGCACAGACATGACAGCACAGACATGACAGCACACCTGACCTACCTGGAGTCCGGTGTCGTTGGCCTGATCCAGGGCGTCTCGGAGATGTTCCCGGTTTCGAGCCTCGGCCACAACGTGCTGATCCCCGCTATCGTCGGCGGCAGCTGGGCCCGTGACCTGGACGTCTCCTCCCCTGAATCGCCGTACCTCGCGTTCATCGTGGGACTGCACGTCGCTACCGCCATCGCGCTGCTCATCTACTTCTGGCGCGACTGGGTCAAGATCGTCGGTGGCTTTTTCTCCTCGCTACGAGACCTCCGCGTGGAGACCGCCGACCAGAGGCTGGCCTGGATGATCATCTTGGCGACAATCCCGGTCGGCATCGTGGGCGTGGCATTCGAGCACACCTTCCGCGTGCTTTTCGCCAAGCCGATCCTGGCCGGTGTCTTCCTCATGGTGAACGGCCTCATCCTCATCGCCGGGGAGCGCTACCGGACGCGCGCTTCGCTCGCGGCTGACGCCGCGATCGCCTCGGCGCGTGCGCCCGCAGCGCCGCAGCTGGCGCAGCTGGAGCCGGTGTTGCGCGAGCCGGTGACGCAGGGTCCGGCGGTGCCGGAGTACACGCCGGAGGTGCCGCCGCCCAGCATGGCAGGACCGGGCATGCCAGCGGCGACGGTGCGGGCGCCGCTGCGGGGAGCCGACGCGCCCTGGCGGCACGCAAGCGGGCAGCCTGCACGGGCGGCTGAACTCGCCGACGCGCGCCAGGCCGACCGGCGGCTGGCGTCGATGGGGTACGCGCAGGCCGTGATCATCGGCTCTGCCCAGATCCTGGCGCTGCTGGCTGGCATTAGCCGGGACGGCGTCACGATCGTGACCGGCCTGGCGCGGGGCTTGTCCCGCGCAGGACGCCGCGAGGTTCGCGTTCCTTCTCGCCACCCCCGTCATCCTCGCCGCCGGCGCGCTGAAGATCCCGGACTTGCTAGGCCCGCTGGGTAACGGGATCCGGGGACAGATCCTGCTGGGCAGCGTGCTGTCGGGGGTCGGCGCCTACCTATCGGTCCGGTTCCTGCTCCGGTACCTGCGTACGCGAACTCTCACCCCGTTCGGGGTCTACTGCCTGATCGCCGGCCTGGCCAGCGTCATCTACCTCGGCCTGGTGCGCTGACGCGAGCCTGCCGGTGACAATCCGCGACGGAAGGAAGCTAATCCGTGCAGCACTTCATAGCCACCTATGGCTATCTGGCCATCTTCTTGCTCATGGTGGCGGAATCAGCGTGCATACCGATCCCGTCTGAGCTCGTCATGACATTCGGCGGCGCGCTCGCGGCTGGCGCGGTCCCCGGCACCGGGCTCAACCTGGCTGGCGTCATCATCGCCGGAGTGGCTGGCAACGTGGTCGGCAGCTACCTCGCCTGGGCGGTGGGCCGCTATGGCGGCCAGCCCGCGCTCCGGCGCTGGGGTCGTCGGCTCCACATCCGTGACCACGACCTCGACCGGGCCAGCCAGTGGTTCGACCGGTACGGACCGAGGGCCGTCCTTGTGGGCCGGCTCATTCCGGTGGTCCGCACCTTCATCTCGCTGCCCGCCGGGATCGCGGGCATGGACCCAGTGCGGTTCGGGATCTACACGACCGCCGGCTCCATTCCCTGGATCGCCGCACTCGCGGCGGCCGGCTATGCCGTTGGAGCCAACTGGAACTCGATCGTTACTGGCTTCAAGGGCCCGACGTACATCGTCGCGGCGCGTGCTGGTGATCGGCCTGGGCGTCGCCGTCTGGCGCTACCTGCGGCGACGGAACTCAGCCGGCGCCGCGGCGGATGACCAGCGTGATGCCCGGCACCGGCACGCCGCCGACAAGTCGCCCGACGCCAAGACCCCGCGCTGACATCGACGTACGTCGCGGATCCCGCAGCCGCGCAATGCGCGGGCCAGTGCACTGGCCGAGGGCGGCTGGACTAGTTGGGGGCGCCGGTCTCGGTGAGCTGTGTAGCGCTCGCGGCGGCGAGCAGCAGGAAATCGGCCGCCAGGCGGAATGTCTGCCCGACGGCGTGGCCGGCCAGCCGTGACCGGTACGCCTCGTACCTGGTGAGCTCCCACTCCTGGCCGCGCGGTGACAGCGACGTGCACGCAGGCGCGGCCACGTCGCTCCACGTCCAGTCACGCACGTGCCCAGGGCGCTTGCCGGGCGCCGCGCCTCGCGGCCAGATGAAGTCGACGTGGTCGACGTCATGGCCCATCTGGTTGCGGACGAAGCGAAGGCCGGCCAGTGTCTCCTCGATGAGCGTCTGCTCCGCCTTGGGCCGCCTGCGCAGCTCGTGGTCGTAGGCGTCTGGGTGGTACCGCACCAAGGTGCCATCGACGATGGTCACCCACCAGACTGCCTCGCTGATCACGGCGAAAGCACGTGGCCGGTCCAGTTCGGTGACCCGGGGCAGCCGGTCGGTGATGTCGCGCATCGCGGTGATCGACCACTGCAGGGCGCTGGCCTCGGCTGGCGGATGGTCACTGCGCGCCGCCCGGTTCCACGCCACCCGGCAGCGAGCCGAGCAGAACCGCGCGTGCTCACGGCGCGGCGCAAACGCGGCTCCGCACTGCTCGCAGCTCCGCTCCTCGCCCATCCAGCAAGGTTACGCGTAACGTCGGAGTTCCAAACACCAGCCCGCCGCTCGTCACCGCGAAGTCGGCGGGCCGCCCGCTCATCTACGCGCCGACCACTCGCTCGAGCGGGTCTCGGCTACCGGATCGGCGGCGGGCTCACGCACCCCCCCGGCCGCGGCTAGACTGGCTGCCAGACCCCTCGCACGGCGTTCATCCCGCCAACCCCCCCAGGGCCGGAAGGCAGCAAGGGTACGCGGGCTCTGTCGGGTGTGCGGGGGGTCCTTTACCGTCCCGGCGAGCAATCCCGGCGAGGATGAGGTCATGGCAGGCGACGCCCCCAGTCCCGGTCCAGGCAGCCCAGGTACGGGCAGCCCTGATCAAGGCCCTGACCAGGCAGACAGCACGCGGTCAGGCCCGTCAGCCGCGCCGCTGGCGCTCTACCGGCGCTACCGCCCGGCCAGCTTCGCCGAGGTCAAGGGCCAGGACCACGTCACCGAGCCGCTCCGCCAGGCGCTGCGCAGCGGCCGGGTGCACCACGCGTACCTGTTCAGCGGGCCGCGCGGCTGCGGTAAGACGTCGAGCGCGAGGATCCTGGCTCGCTCGCTGAACTGTGAGCAGGGCCCGACTCCCGATCCGTGCGGCGTTTGCGCCTCCTGCGTCGCGCTGGCTCCCGCCGGGCCGGGCAGCATCGACGTGATAGAGATCGACGCGGCCTCGCACGGCGGCGTTGACGACGCCCGCGACCTGCGAGAGCGGGCCTTCTACTCCCCGGTCGCTGGCCGGTACAAGATCTACATCATCGATGAGGCCCACATGGTCACCCGTGAGGGCTTCAATGCGCTGCTCAAGCTCGTCGAGGAGCCGCCGCCGCACCTGAAGTTCGTCTTCGCCACCACCGAGCCCGAGAAGGTCATCGCGACGATCAGGTCGCGCACGCACCACTACCCGTTCCGCCTGGTCCCGCCCGCAGTGCTGCGCGAGCACCTGGAGCAGATCCTGGCCAGCGAGGGCGTCCCGTACGAGCCAGCCGTGCTGCCGATCGTGATCCGGGCCGGCGCTGGCTCAGTCAGGGATGCGCTGTCCGTGCTCGACCAGCTGGTGGCTGGCTCGGACGAGCGCGGCCTGCGCTATGACCGGGCCATCGCGCTGCTCGGCTACACCGACGACCGGTTGCTCGACGAGGTCGTCGACGCGTTCGCCGCCGACGACGGCGCCGCGGTCTTCCACGCGATCGACCACGTGGTGGAGGCCGGGCACGATCCGCGCCGGTTCGCCGCTGACCTGCTTGACCGCCTGCGCGACCTGATCGTGATCTCGGCCGTGCCGGACGCGGCCGCCAGCGGGCTCATCGACGCCCCACCGGACCGGGTGGAAGAGCTGGGCAAGCAGGCCGCCGCCTTCGGCCGGGCCGGGCTGACCAGGGCAGCGGAGATCATCAGTGCCGGGCTGGTGGAGATGCGCGGCGCTACCTCCCCGCGGCTGCTCCTCGAGCTGATGTGCGCCCAGGTGCTGCTGCCAGCGGCAGGCGCTGACACAGCCGGGCTGGCCGAGCGCCTGGACCGGCTGGAGCGCACGCTGACCGCCAGCGGGCGGGCGGCTCCGGCGCCAGCACCAAGCACGGCGGCGCCTCGGGCCTCGGCCACACCGCCACCGGGCGCGCCAGCACCGGACACGCCGCCACCGGGCGCGCCAGCATCAGGCTCGGGGTCATCGAGCACGGGGTCATCCAACACGGGGTCATCGAGCAAGCGGGCAGCGGGCACCCGGGCAGCGGGCAACTCCGCACCGAGATCCGCGCAGCAGGCGACGCAGCCAAGCGGCGGCTGCATCGCAGGTGCAGGGTGCGCCGGGACTGGCACCAGCGACCGCGGCCGTGCCGCCTGCTGCGAGCCCAGCTGCGCCCGCGCCGAGCGCCGAGACTGGCGAGGTCCCGGCCGACACGCACGCGCTGCGCGTCCGGTGGCCCGACGTGCTCGCGGCGGTCCAGAGCCATGGCAAGCGCGTCGCCTGGATGCAACTCAGCCACGCAAGCGTCGAGTCCTTCGCCGACGGGGTGCTGACCCTCGCCTTCGCCCAGGCCGGCATCGCCAAAGGCTTCGTCACCGGCGGCTACGACAAGGACCTCAGCCAGGTTCTGTCGGACCTGTTCGGGGTGACGCCGACGATCAGGACCTCGGTCGGGACCGGCGGTTCCGCTGTTCCGGGACCGGGGCCGGCGTACTCGCCCCGGCCTGCCGAGCGCCCAGCCGCGTCGTCGCCCGCCGACGACGAACCCGGCTCGCCTAGCGACGCAAGCAGGCCGGGCCCGACGGCTCGCGCAGCCGAGCCCGGCCGTGGCGGCGACCGGCCGTCCGCAGCAGCAGGCAAGCGCGCGCGGCACCTCGGCCCGGCCGGAGTCGTCGCGCGCTGCGTCGGCCGCGCGCTCGCGCTGCGTCGGCCGCGCTGCGTCGGCCAGCCCGGCGTCGGCCAGCCCGGCGTCGGCCAGCTCGGTGTCAGCGCGCGCGGACGACAACGAGCCAGCGCCCGGTGACCGGCCGGCCCCCGACGTGCTGACCGGGACCGACCTGATCGAGCGCGAACTTGGCGGCCGCATCATCCAGGAGCTCGACGGTCCGTAACGGGCTGCTCGCCAGATCCGCGCCCGCCGGCGTGCCGACGCGGACTGGGAGTGCCCGCACCGTACCCTGCGGTGGCGGAGGCCGTAGGCTCGGGATATCGAGCGCAGCACAGATAGCGCCGCAAGGAACATGGGAGGGTCGCGTGGAGCCCGGTGGCCAGCTTGATATGCAGCAGCTCCTCCAAGCGGCTGCGGCGATGCAGAGCCAGCTGATGTCCGCGCAGGCCGAACTCGCCGAGGCCGAGGTCGAGGGGACGGCGGGCGGTGGACTTGTCACCGCCACGGTCAACGGACAGGGCGAGCTGGTCGACCTGTCAATCGCGGCCGCGGCGATCGACGGCGACGATCGCGAGGAGATGGCCCAGACGCTCGCGGATCTGGTGCTGGCCGCCTACCGGGACGCGGTTCACGCGGTCGACGAGCTCCAGCAGGAGACGATGGCCCCGTTCGCCGCTGGCTTTGGCGGGGGCGGGGGCCTGCCCGGTATGCCTGATCTCAGTAACTTCTCTGGCTTCCCTGGGCTGCCGGGCGCGCCCGGCCAGCCTGGTCCTGATGAGCCGCCAGCCGAGGACGACCCGGCCAGCGAGAAGTAGGGCGGGCCCGCGGTGTACGAGGGCGTCGTCCAGGACCTGATCGATGAACTAGGCCAGCTGCCAGGCGTCGGGCCGAAAGGCGCGCAGCGCATCGCCTTCTACCTGCTGTCCGCCGACCCTGTGGATGTCCGGCGGCTCGCCGCGGTCCTGGTCGAGGTCACCGAGAAGGTCAAGTTCTGCCGTGTCTGCTTCAACGTCGCCGAGGACGACGAATGCCGCATCTGCAAGGACACGCGCCGCGACTTGTCGGTGATCTGCGTCGTCGAGGAGCCCAAGGACGTCGCGGCGATCGAGAAGATCCGCGAGTTCCGCGGCCGCTACCACGTCCTCGGCGGCGCGATCAGCCCGATCGACGGGGTCGGGCCCGATGACCTGCGCATCCGGGAGCTGCTGGCCAGGCTCGCCGACGGCGCCGTCACGGAGATCATTCTCGCCACCGACCCGAACATGGAAGGCGAGGCGACGGCGACCTACCTGGCACGGATGATCAAGCCGCTCGGGCTGCGAGTCACCAGGCCGGCTAGCGGCCTGCCGGTCGGGGGCGAGCTCGAGTACGCCGACGAGGTCACGCTGGGGCGGGCATTCGAGGGACGGAGGCTGCTAGATGTCTGAGTCACTGGGCGGACAGTCAGTGGGCGGGCAGTCAGTGGGCGGGCAGTCAGTGGGCAGGCGGGGGACATCCGTCATCGGCAACGGAGCCAGCGCGGATCCGGCAGCGGCGGGCCAGCCGGCCGACGGGTGGCGGCCCCTAGCCGACCGGATAGCCGGGAATGCGCGGGATTTCCTTGACGGCCTGACCGCGGTCGCCCGCGGCGAGGGCGCTGACGACACGGTGTCGCTGCTGCTGCTGGAGACCGCCCAGATGATGCTGGCCGGGGCCCAGCTCGGCGCCAGCCAGGATGTCATCCTGCCCGGCAACTGGGAGCCTGACGTCGGCGCGGACCCTGATGTGGATCTGGACGCACTACGCACTGGCCTGGCCGCGCGGCTGGCCGGATTCGACGACTACGCCGAGATCTTCGATCCGTTTGCCGATACGCAAGCGACCCCGTTCCGGCTTTCTGACGATCTAGCAGCAGTGGCAGCAGACCTCATCCACGGCCTGAAGCATCACGAGGCGGGGCGAGTCGCCGAGGCGCTCTGGTGGTGGCAGTTCTCCTACGTCAACCACTGGGGCACCCACTGCGGCGCGGCCCTTCGCGCGCTGCACTCGGTGGTGGCGCATGCCCGGCTCGACGTGGCTGAGGAACCAGCGCCGCGCTAGCCAGGCCGGGCCTCGGTAGACTCTGGGTTCGGCCAGTCGCATCCGGGTCCTGGCAGGCCCGGACTATCGGCAGGCGCGTCGCGAGCCAGTGATGAGGTGCAGGTACAGCCGTGGCCCTGGTGGTGCAGAAGTACGGTGGATCGTCGGTCGCTGACGCGGACGGCATCAAGCGGGTGGCGCAGCGGATCGTCGCCGCCCGTAAGGCCGGCAACAGCGTCGTCGTGGTGGTGTCCGCCATGGGTGACACGACCGACGAGCTCAGGGACCTGGCGAACCAGGTAAGCCCGGCACCGCCTGGCCGCGAGCTCGACATGCTGCTGACCGCGGGCGAGCGGATCTCGATGGCATTGCTGGCGATGGCCATCGCCAACCTCGGCCTCGAAGCCCGGTCGTTCACCGGGTCCCAGGCGGGCGTGATCACCGACTCCACGCACGGCAAGGCCCGCATCATCGACATCACGCCCGGCCGCATCCAGGCGGCGCTCGATGACGGATCCATCCCGATCGTGGCCGGGTTCCAGGGCGTGTCGCAGACCACCAAGGACATCACCACGCTCGGTCGCGGCGCCTCGGACACGACGGCCGTCGCACTGGCGGCGGCGCTGGGCGCGGACTACTGCGAGATTTTCACCGATGTGGACGGCGTCTTCACCGCCGACCCGCGGATCGTGCCAGGCGCGCGACGGCTGCCGCGCATCTCGTACGAGGAGATGCTGGAGATGGCGGCCTGCGGCACGAAGGTGCTGATGCTGCGGTGCGTGGAGTACGCGCGCCGCTACCGGATCCCCATCCACGTTCGGTCCTCATTCAGCAACAGGGACGGCACCTGGGTCATCGACGCGGGGCAAGCGGAAGGCGAGGCGATGGAGCAGGCGATCATCTCCGGCGTGGCACAGGACCGCGGCGAGGCAAAAATTACCGTCGTCGGCGTGCCCGACAAGGTCGGCGAGGCAGCGCGGATATTCGGCGCCATCGCCGAGGCCGGCATCAACATCGACATGATCGTGCAGAACATCTCCGCGGCCGCCACCGGGCGCACGGACATCTCGTTCACGCTGCCGCGCGACGACGGCCACGGCGCCATGTCGCGCCTTGGCCAGCTGAAGGCCGAGGTCGGCTTCGACTCGCTCCTGTACGACGACAGGATCGGCAAGGTGTCGGTGATCGGCGCCGGCATGCGCTCGCATCCCGGCGTCAGCGCGACGTTCTTCGGCGCCCTCGCTGAGGCCGGCGTCAACATCGAGATGATCTCCACGTCCGAGATCCGGATCTCCGTCGTCGTCGACCAGAACGACATCGACGTCGCGGTCACCGCCGCCCACGAGGCCTTTGATCTCGGCGATGGGTCGGAGCAGGCGGTCGTCTACGGCGGGAGCGGCCGATGAGCGCTGGCACTGCTGCTGACCGTCCCGTGCTGGCGATCGTCGGGGCGACGGGCGCGGTCGGGACCGTCATGCGCAGCATCGTGTCCGAGCGCGCCGACATCTGGGGCGAGGTCCGGCTGGTGGCCAGCGCCCGGTCGGCCGGCCGCCGACTCGAGGTGCGCGGCGAGGACGTGATCGTGCAGGCGCTCACGCCGGAGGTATTCGACGGCGTCGACCTGGCGATGTTCGATGTCCCGGACGAGGTTTCGGCGGAGTGGGCGCCGGTGGCAGCCGCGCGCGGCGTGGTGGTGATCGACAAGTCGGGCGCGTTCCGGATGGACCCGCAGGTGCCGCTGGTGGTGCCCGAGGTCAATCCGGACGCCGCGCGGGTCCGGCCGAAAGGCATCATCTCGGTCCCGAACTGCACCACGCTGTCGATGATCGCCGCGCTCGCGGCGCTGCATCGCGCGTTCGCGCTGCGCGAGCTGGTGGCAGCGTCCTACCAGGCAGCATCTGGTGCGGGACAGGCTGGCTCCGATGCGCTCTACGACCAGCTGACCAAGGTCGCGGGGAACCGGACCCTCGGCCAGCGCCCCGGCGACATCCGGGCCGCGCTCGGTGACGGCGGACCGTTCGGGGCGCCGCTGGCGATGAACGTGGTGCCGTGGGCCGGGTCGCTGCGGGATGCGGGCTGGTCGTCAGAAGAGCTGAAGCTCCGCAACGAGACGCGCAAGATTCTCGGCATGCCGGAGCTGCGGATTACGGCGACGTGCGTGCGCGTCCCGGTGGTCGTCGGCCACTCGCTCGCACTGCACGCGGTGTTCGAGCGCCCGGTCACGCGCGAGGAAGCGCAGCAGGTGCTCCGGGAGTCGCCGGGCGTCGTGCTGGTAGACGAGCCGGAGTCGGGTGTCTACCCCACGCCGGCAGACGTCGCGGGCACCGATCCGACCCTGGTCGGCCGCGTCCGCCAGAGCCTGGATGAGCCGTGCGCGATCGACATGTTCGTGTCCGGCGACAACCTGCGCAAGGGCGCCGCGCTTAACGCCGCCCAGATCGCCGAGCTGCTGGCACCCGAGCTCGGCGGCTGACGCAGCGCTTCACCGGCAGGCGGGGGCCGGGCATATCGGTCAGGAAGGCTGCGCGAGGTCGGCGCGCATGAGCTCGCCGGCGTTGACCGCGCCGGGGACGACGTTGCCTGGCGGCGCCAGCGGGCAGGCCCAGGCCGGATCGTAGGCGCAGGACGGGTTGTAGGCGAAGTTCAGGTCCAGGACGAGGCAGCCGTCGTCACCGCCGAGGTCGGCGCCCTTGACGGTATCGATGACGTACCGCCCGCCTGGGTACGTCGCGCCGTCCGCCCTGGTGTCTCGGATGGGCACGAAGATGCCGCCGCCGTAACTGGTCAGCCACCAGACGTCGAGATCCCCGACGCTGGGCAGGTGCGCGACGCCTGCTCGATCGAAGGCGACGATTCCGTCGGTCCCGGTGCTGACCTCGATCCGGACCGGGTCGACGTCGGTGTCAACACGGGCGGTGAATCGCAGTCGCGGGTCATACGGGGCTACCGGCACGCCGGTGAAGGTCGCCCGCTCGGCCGGCGGGACTGGCGACTCCGGGTGTGAGGCGAGCAGGTGGTTGCGTGCCTCCTGCCACGCTCGGTGCGCAGCCTCGAGGTCCGGATTCGCCCGGACGTCCGCGTACATGGCCGCGACCCTGCGGCGCCAGTCCAGGACAGCGAGTGCGTTCATGGCAGCACGAGCCTAGCTGGCACATTGCGTTTGCCCGCGCCGGTGCTGACCGAAAGAATCGGTGACGTGGCAGTCAGGCGTGCGGAACCCGCGGACGCGGCGCGGATCGCGGAGATCCACGTGCGGTCCTGGCAGACCAGCTATCAGGGCCTGATTTCGCAGGATTACCTCGACGGGCTCGACCCAGCTGGCGGTCGCGACCGCTGGGCGGAGTCCCTCGAGCAGGCTGACTGGTCGCGCGGCGGGATACTCGTCGTCGCTGATGATGCCGGGTACGTGGCGGGCTTCGCCAGCGTGCATGCATCTCGTGACGAGGACGCCGCGGCCGACGTCGGTGAGGTCCAGGCCATCTACCTGTCGCCGGGATGCTGCGGCCGCGGCCTCGGCCGCGAGCTCATGACCGCCGCGGTCGGGCACCTGGCCACCGTCGGGTATGGGCAGGTGACGCTCTGGGTGCTGACGAGCAACGCTCGCGCGCGGCGCTTTTACGAGGCGGCCGGGCTTCGGCCCGACGGCGCGGTCAAGGTCGATGACAGCCGCGGATTCGCGCTGAGCGAGGTGCGCTATCGCCGGTCACTGCCGTAGCCGCGACCGGCGGGATCGGGCCGCGTTGTCAGCCAGCTGACTGCTGATTGCCCGCGAGCTGCTCGGCATTGATCTGCCGCATGACTCGTCGGCGCTCGTCGCTATCGAGTTTGTCGATGTACAGCTCGCCGTGCAGGTGGTCGGTCTCGTGCTGGAGGCACCGGGCCAGCTCGCCGGTGCCCGAGACGATGACCTGGTCCTGCTCGAGATTGACTCCCGCCACAATGGCGCGGGCTGCCCTGCGGCGCATCGCACTGATACCGGGAATGGACAGGCAGCCCTCGGCGCCGTCGGCCTCGCCAGCCAGCTCGACGAATCTGGGGTTGATCAGGTATCCGAGCTGGCCGTCGACGTTGTAGGAGAAGGCGGCCAGCCGGGAGCCGATCTGATTAGCGGCGAGGCCCGCACGTCCGGGCTCCTGGACGGTGTCCAGCAGGTCAGCGATGAGGCTGGCCAGCGCGTCGTCGAACCGCGTCACCAGATCGGAGGGAGTCCGCAGCCCGGGATCGCCCAGGTAGCGCAGCGGCCGGATGGTCATGCCCTGACCTGCTGCTGCCCGCTGTCAGCGGTGAGCTTGCCGAGCCGGTCGATGACGAGCTGGTGCCAGTCGAGTTCGGCCTGCACACGCATCATCACGTGCTCGATGACGAGGTCGTCTGCGACGGTCTGGTCGGGCCAGCTGCGGTCTCGCTGATGCTGCAGCTGGCTCGCGCGTGCCGATAGCGCGCGGACCCGGTCTTCGACGTAGCCGCGCAGCGTGTCCTCGCTCACGTCGCTGCTCATCGCGAGCGCAAGGTCAACCGGGTCAGGCAGCAGCCTGATCTCCTGGAGTGCCTCAGCGCGCAGCGCGCGCAGCTCACGATGACCCTCTGCGGTGATGCCGTAGACGGTGCGGGCCGGGAGCTGGCCGTCTTGCTCGGTACGCAGCGGCTCGATCAGGCCCTCGGCGGCGAGCCTGTGCAGCGCGCCATAGAGCGATCCGGGCTGCACCTCTGACCACATGTCGGTCCTGTCCATGCGAGCGTCGCGTCGCAGCTGGTGGCCGTACATAGGCCCGTGCTTGGCGAGCGCGCCGAGGATGAACAGGCGTGTGGGGTTCATGCATCCAGTAAAACACGAGTGCTCAAATTTGAGTACTGGAGCTGGACAGGCCGGATGGCCAGGCGCCCGTAGCTAGGTCCGAACGGCTCAGGTCTAGCATCCTGAGCGTTATGAGCCACCCACACGCCGGTCCCGGTCACCGCGATCACGACCACGGGGCTGACCACGGCCACGGAGCCGCCCACAGCCACCCGGCCGAGCACGATCATGATCACCACGACGGCAAGCCTGGCGTGATCAGCAAGCTCGCGGAGCTGGTACGACCGCATTCGCATGAGGCCGCTGACAAGGTCGATGCGGCCCTGGAGGGAAGCGCAGAAGGGATCCGGACGCTCTGGCTGTCGCTCGCCATCCTCGGCGCGACCGCCGCCGTCCAGGGGATCGTCGTGGCGATCTCGGGCTCGGTCGCCCTGCTGGGTGACACGCTGCACAACGCTGCGGATGCGCTGACGGCTGTGCCGCTCGGAGTGGCGTTCCTGGTCGGCAGGCGGCCACCGAATCGGCGCTACACCTACGGGTACGGACGGGCTGAAGACCTCGCGGGGGTGGCCATCGTCTTGGTCATCGCGGCGTCCTCGGCACTGGCGGCCTATGAGGCGGCCACCAGGCTCGCGCATCCGCGGCCGGTGTCAAACCTCATCGCGGTGAGTGTTGCGGCGGTCGCCGGCTTCGCAGGCAACGAGACCGTCGCCAGGTACCGCATTCGCGTCGGCCGCAAGATCGGCTCGGCGGCGCTGGTGGCTGACGGGCTGCACGCCCGCACCGACGGGTTCACGTCGCTCGCGGTCCTCCTCGGCGTGGCTGGTGTTGCCGCCGGATGGGACTGGGCCGATCCGGCCGTGGGGCTGCTCATCACCGTGGCCATCCTCGCTGTGCTGCGGCAGGCTGCACGGGAGATCTACCGTCGCCTGATGGACGCTGTGGACCCCGAGCTTGTCGACCAGACCGAGCAGACGCTCCGGGCTACGCGCGGAGTCCTGGACGTCGGCCAGGTACGGCTGCGATGGATCGGCCATCAGCTTCGCGCTGAGTGCGAGGTGGTTGTCGATGCCGCGGCAAGCGCCATCGAGGCGCACCAGGTGGCTGTCGACGCCGAGCACAATCTGCTGCACGCCGTTCCGCGGCTGACCGCGGCGCTTGTGCACGCCGATCCGCAGGCCCCCGCCGGCGCCGATCACCATGCAGTGCTGGCCCCGCATCGGTAGTCGCGGCCGGCCAAGATCGACGCGCTCGAGCACCCTCCCGCCAAGCGTGTACGGCTATTCAAGGGGCGGCGAGCGGGCCACTCCGGCCACTGGGACCGAAACTGTCAGAGGGTCAGGGCAGGATGGTGGCATGACTGTGACAGGACGCCTGGAACTCGTCGCGCTCGACGCGCCGGACATCGACAAACTCGCCTCGTTCTATGCCGAGCTGGCTGGCTGGGAGATCGCCCGCAGGGAATCCGACTGGATCACGGTGCGCACCGGAGACGGCCAGGAGGTCGCCTTTCAGCTGGCTCCCGACCACGTCGCGCCGCGGTGGCCAGGGCAGGATCAGCCACAGCAGTTCCATCTCGACCTGCTTGTCGACGGGCACGAGGTGGCCGCCCAGCGGGCCATCGAACTCGGCGCCAGCCGCCTGGCCGACGGCCCGACCTGGATAACCCTGGCCGATCCGGCCGGTCATCCCTTCGACATTTGTCAGCGTGACGGTGTCGGCCCGGCGATGGGACTGTTCGCGGTGACCATCGACACGGCTAACGCATCCGGACTCGCGCGCTTCTACGCTGACCTGCTCGGCATGGAGGTCACATACGAGGGGCCTGAGGGCGCGCTGATCGCAGGAGACGGCAAGAGCGTGATGTTCCAGCAGGTCAGTGATTACAGCCCACCCAGGTGGCCGGACGCGGCCCATCCTCAGCAGGCGCACCTGGATATCCTCGTCGACGACCTGGATGCCGGCGAGGAGCGCGCCGTAGAGCTGGGTGCGTCGCGGCTTACGGGTGGTGGCGAGCAGTTCCGTGTCTTCGGCGACCCGGCAGGCCACCCGTTCTGCCTCTGCGTCTAGCGCGCCGTCGGCCCGAGGCTCGGAGCCGCAGCGACCGGCAGCTGGCTGGCGCGCTGCCGTAGCCGGGCTCCCAGCCCTCGCCCCGCCCAGCCCGCTAAGGATTGCGCGGGTAGCCGCGGCAGCGCACCTAATATGTGACGGTTTCGGATCGGGTTTGGTTGACAGCGCGCGTCGGTTACTCATCGTGCATCACCGACCAGGACATCTGTGAGTGTGTCGTGCAGCGGCTCCGGTCTGGTCCGCTGCCAGGATCGGTGCCGGTGATCTGGGCTGGCTCGCTAGACATCTGGCCGCCTCACGGCGTGCCTTACATGTGACCTGCCGTCTGGGTTGCCGGCACCGGCCTGGCCCACCAGTTGGCTTGATCAGAAGCATGTCCGCGCGAGCGTGACCCGTCACAGATATGCCACTTCGGTGACCTTCACCCAGGCCGGTGCCGTCCTTGACCGCGCTCGTGAAAGGAGCACCGTCGGTGTCCATGCTGGCAGAACTCGTTGACGCCGTCATCGGGGTCGACACCCACCGCGACGTTCATCACGCCGAGATCGCGCACCCCAGCGGCGCTGTGATCGCGACCTGCTCAGTCCGCAATACAGGCGCCGGCTATGCGCAGCTGCTGAGCTGGGCCCGCCAGCATGCGCCCGGACCGCGCCTGGCAGCCTGCATCGAAGGGACCCGCAGCTACGGCGCCGGACTGGCCCGGGCGGCGGCAGCCGCCGGGTTAACGGTCATCGAGTGCGAGCAGCCCACCCGCAAGGCACGCCGCGGCAAAGGCAAGTCCGGCCCGATCGATGCGCACCTCGCGGTACTGACGGCCTTGCAGCTCGACGCCGGCAAGCTGCCAACTCCGCGGGCGGACGGAGACCGCGAGGCGCTGCGCATCCTGCTATGCGCCCGTCAGGAGCTCACCACCACGGCCACCGCCCAGACCAACCGGCTCCGGGCCCTGCTGCGCGACGGCGAGGACCAGGACCTTGACCTGGCCCGGGCCCGCTTCAGCGATACCGTCCTGGCTGCGCTGGCCCGCCGGCGGCAGCCGCGAGACGCCAGCCGCGCCGTGGCGGTGCGCCAGGGCGAGATCCGCCGTCTCGCACTGGCGCTGCGCAACGCGTCCCGGACGCTGAAAGCCAACCGCGCCGAGCTCGACGCCATCGTGGGCGAGCTCGCCCCAGGGCTGACCAGCCGGCCCGGCATCGGCCCGGTCAGTGCCGCCCAGACCATCGTGTCGTTCTCCCACGCCGGACGCTGTCGCCACGAGGCCGCTTTCGCACGGCTGGCCGGAACCAGCCCGATCGAGGCATCCAGCGGCCAGATCACCCGCCACCGGCTCAACCGTGGCGGCGACAGGGCACTTAACCGGGCCATCCACGTCATCGCCAGCACCCGGATGCGCTGCGATCCCGCCACCATCGCCTACGTCACACGCCGCCGCGCCCAGGGCAAGACCGAACGCGAGATCCGCCGGTGCATCAAGCGCTATATCGCCCGCCAGCTCTACCGAGCGCTAACCGCTGCCCTGGCCACTTGACAGCACATAGAAGCGTCCTATATATGGTGCCTTGCGCAGCATCCCGAGATGCGGATCTTCCTGGATACTGATCGACTGACGCTGCGAGCAAGCCGACTCCCGCGACGCAGCGGTACCTCGCCAGGACGCCAGCGTTCTCTCACCCGCCCGCGAGCCTGACCTGATGCCCTGGATAACGACGGGTGAGAAGTTCCGCGCCGGGGCACGCCGCGAGCCGGCGACGACCCGCAGCACAAGACCCGCCGCTTCCCGCTGCCATTCATGCGGCACATTGCGGCGTCCTGGCTGGTACAGGATGGCGTCCCGTTGTACGACGTTCAGCAGCTGCTCGGGCACGATGATTACTCGACGACGATGCGCTACTTGCATCCCGCGCCGGACGCTCACGGCAAGGCCATTGAGTCGTGGATTAGGCGTCTTGAGGCACCAGTGACGCACGAACTGGAAGAGGCCCGCCCCCCGATCAAGGGAAGCGAGCCTCTGACCTGGGTCGGGGTGGCCGGATTTGAACCGGCGGCCTCTTCGTCCCGAACGAAGCGCGCTGCCAAGCTGCGCCACACCCCGCTGACTGCCCGAGAAGTCTAGCTGATCCCGGCTACCAGCGTGAGCAGCGTAGCCTCCGGCCGGCAGCAGAACCTTATCGGGGCCATTGGCGAGGTACCGAGTCCGGCCGAGACATGCAGCCACGGGTCAGCCTCGCCCTGTCCGGCCGGGTAACGGTGCAGGCCGCTAGCCATTGACCGGGGGATGCCGCAGTTAGTCACGAGCGCGCCAGAGCCCGGCAGGCGCAGCTGGCCACCGTGGGTGTGCCCGGCGAGCAGGAGGTTGTAGCCGTCTTCGGCGAACCGGTCGAGCACCAGCGGTTCCGGCGAGTGCAGTACTCCGAGCCGGAGGTCGGCGGTCGGATCCGTCGGGCCGGCGATCTGCTCATAGCGGTCGCGCGCGATGTGCGAGTCATGCACGCCGCCGACCTCGATGTCGTGCTCGCCGACCTTGATGCGGCCGCGTCGGTTGTTAGCGTCGAGCCAGCCAGCGCTCTCCATGCCCTCGCCAAGCTCGGCCCACGGCAGGTCCGGGGTGTGACGTCTGTGCTCGTCCGCGCTGGTGCGCCACAGGTACCGAGTGGGGTTCTTGACCACGGGCGAGTACAGGTCGTTGGAGCCATAGACGAATACGCCGGGCCGGTCCAGCAGCGGCCCGAGGGCCGTCAGGAACGGCTCCACCGACTGCGGGTGCGCGATCGAGTCCCCGGTGTTGACGACCAGGTCCGGCTCGAGAGCGTCGAGCGTCCGGATCCACGACATCAGCCGGTGACGTCCTGGGGTCAGGTGAACGTCAGAAATGTGCAAGATGCGCAGCGGAGCCGACCCGGCCGGCAGGACCGGAACCTCGAGTCGGCGCAAAGCGAACCAGTTCCGCTCAATTACCGACGCATAGCCCACGCCGGCGGCACCGGCCAGGACGGTGGCCTTCAGGAGGGTTCGCGCTCGCATCCATTCATGGTGCCATGTCCAGGGCACTGCGCTGGACGCCCAAGGTCCTAGCCAACCGGGCGGGGCGGCAGGATATAGCTCATGCCGACACTCAAGGATCAGCTGAGGTCCGACCTCACGAACGCGATGAAGGCGCGGGACGAAACCCGCACCCGGACGCTTCGCATGGCCCTGACTTCGATCAGTAACGAGGAAGTCGCCGGCTCGGCGGCCCGCAGCCTCACCGACGACGAGGTCATCAAGATTCTCGCCAGGGAGGCCAAGCGCCGCCGCGAAGCCGCGGCCGCGTTCGCGGATGCGGGCCGCGACGATCAGGCGGCCGCAGAACGTGCCGAGGAGCAGGTACTAGCCGGCTACCTGCCCGCGCAGCTCGATGACGACGAGCTGGCTGCGATGGTGGCAGCGGCCATCGCCGAGACTGGCGCCGCTGGGCCGGCCGGGATCGGCCAGGTCATGAAGGTCGTTACGCCGCGGGTCGCGGGCCGGGCCGACGGCAGCCGTGTGGCTGCGCTGGTGCGCAGCCAGCTGAGCCACTAGCGATCGGCACCGCTACCGCTGGCGATCAGGCCCAGCTCAGTGCGTCGGCGTCGGCGTCGGGCCGCCACCGCCGCCCGGGCCGCCGCCCGGGCCTTTCTTCGGTTTCTTGCCGCCGACTGTCTTCGGTGCGCCAAGCCCGGTGCCGCCGCTGAAGAAGGAGCCCGGCGGAGTGACGAAGCTGACGTCCGGGCCGAGGTCCGCGCGCAGGAACGAGTACTCCCACGTCGCGCCCGGCGCGTTGTCGCCGAACATCTGGCCCGGGCAGTTCTCGCCGTATAGATCGCGGTAGCAGGAGCGGGAGCCCAACATCGCGCCCCCACCGGTGGGATTGGTCGGGTTGAACACGGACACGTAAGCCGCCAGCGTGGGCGTGTAACCGGCGAAGGCCGCGTAGAAGCCTCCGTTCGCGGTACCGGTCTTGCCCGCCGCGTCGTGACCGGGGATGGTGCGGCCGGCGGCAGTTCCCGCCGTTAGGACGCCGCGCAGGATGTAGTTGGCCGCGTCGGCCACGCCCTGCGGCATGTCGCGATGACACTGAGCAGCCTGCACCGGCAGTTGCTGGCCCGACGTGATCACCTGGATCTTGGTGATCGCCTGCGGGCTGCAGTACCAGCCGCGCGCCGCAACGGAAGCGTAGGCAGCGGCCATGCTCATCGGTGACACATACACGGAGCCGAGCGTAAAGCTCGGGAAGTTGTCTGCCGAGTCGCCCGCCGACCCGCCGATCTTGGGGTCGTATTGCAGCAGCGAAGTGCCGTCGGCCCTCGTCATGCCCATGTCGACCGCCGTCTTGACCACGTTGCACAGGCCCACTTGCAGCTCGAGATTGGCGAAGTACAAGTTGACGGAGTCGACCGTGGCCTGGTTCAGCATCCAGATCTGCTGGCCGTTAGTCCCTCCCTCGGCGTTCACAAACGGCGCGGCGGGCACGTACCCACCCTTGCAGTTGGTGTACGGCCCTACGGTCGCCGGGGCTTTGATCTTGATCGGGTAGCTGAATGGCTTGCCTTGCTCCAGCGCTGTGATCAGGGTGAACAGCTTGGACGACGAACCAGTCTGCACGCCCGCTCCGCCGCCATACTCAGTGTTGACGGCGTAGTCCAGCTCGTCAGCGTTCGTGCTGTACGGCCTGTTCACGGCGATGGCCTCCACGTCACCGGTGCCAGGCTTGATCATCACCTCGGTGTCGGCGTTGTGGCCGGGGTTCGCCCCGGAGTTATACGGCGGCTGGACGTAGTTGACGGCAGCGTCGGCCGCGAGCTGATCCCTGGTGTTCAGCGTCGTGTAGATCGCGAGCCCGCCGGTGGTGTTGAGCTCTTTCCAGACTGACGGGTAGTTGATCTCGAGTACATGCTGCACGTAGTCGCAGAAGAACGCCGACGACGCGGCCTGAGGGCTGGCACAGCCGGAGGCCACCGGCGCATACGACCGGTGGAGCCCGAGCGGCGATTTGATTGCGGCCTGCTCCGTCGCCTTGGAGATGTAGTGCAGCTGCCACATACGTACGAGCACCTCGGACCGCCGCTGCAGCGCGTTCGCCGGGTTCGTAAACGGGTCGTACGTCGTCGGGGACTGAACAAGCCCCGCGAGCAGCGCCGCCTCCGGCAACGTCAGCTGCGAGGCCGAGACGCTGAAGTAGACCTCGGATGCGACCTCGATGCCGTAAGCGCTGTTGTCGAAGAAGGCGACGTTGAGGTAATTAGCGAGCAGCTGATCCGGCGTCATCTCGTGCTCGACATCGGCTGCGAGCCGCAGCTGCTGGATCTTGCGCTGCAGGTTCGGGTAGATCGCGGCCTGTACCTCCGCAGGGGTCTGTGCCTGCAGCACGCGCACGTTCTTCACGTACTGCTGCGCCAGGGTGGAGGCACCCTGGAGCCCGCTACCGCCGCTGTTGTGGAGCAAGGCCCGCAGCGTGCCGCGCGGGTCGAGAGCGCCTTGCTGGAAGAAGCTGCTGTCCTCGATCGAGACGATCGCGTCGCGCATGACCGGAGCGATCTGCGAGTAGGTCACAGGTATCCGGTAGATGTGGTTCGGATACAGGTAGGTGATCACGTTGCCATCGGACGAGTAGATCACCGAGCGCGATGGCGGGACGCCGACCGTGCCAACCGGCAGCGTGTCAAACGTGTTGGCTACGTCGCGGGCGGCGACGCCGACGAGACCGACGACCGGGACTGCCGCTCCCGCGATGAGCAACGCCGCCACCGCGGCCATCACCACGATCCGACTGACCGTGCCAGACAACGCGCCGGCGCGGCGCCAGGGGATTTGCACCTGCACAGGCTACGCTGCATCGTCAACAACCAGCCACAGACAAGCCGAAGGTGCCGCGGCCTATCCGCAGAGCTTCCTAAAGGTCACTGCCAGTCACCGACGTGATGCCGACGACGACGTCGGCACAGCGGCCCGTGCACAAGAGGCGACAGTGTAGCTACTCGTCGCTTCCGTCTGTATAGCTCAACTGGGCTATTCGCGAAATGGGCCGGCTGGGGTCTAGCGCTGCGCGCCGGACTTCCGTAAGTTACTCTTCCGCGACCATCACTTGTCGGAGCCGGTCGCCCCGAGTCGGCTCCGGACCGCAACTGAACGCCACCCGGGCGTGATCACCCCCGCGGGCGTGACGATCAGAGGAGCTGGGCCAGATGTGGATCACGGACTGGACTGCGCGTGCCGCGTGCAAGGGAACTGACCCGGACGAGCTATTCGTCCAGGGCGCGGCGCAGAACCGGGCCAAGCTGATCTGCCGGGGCTGCCCGGTGCGCACTGAGTGCCTCGCAGATGCGCTGGACAACAGGATCGAGTTCGGCGTGTGGGGCGGGATGACCGAGCGCGAGCGGCGAGCGCTGCTGCGCCGCCGGCCCGACGTGACTTCCTGGCGCGATCTACTGGAGAACGCGCGCAATCACTACGAGCGCACCGGGGACGACGAGCTCGTCGCCAGCTGAGCTCGCGCGCTGCATACACCTCGCTCGCTGCACGCACGTCGCTCGCTACACGTACCGCGCGGACGATTCATCCGTCGTCGCCCTGGCTGCGAATCCTTCGTGATCACGGCGGTCAGTCTTCGCTAACCCGTACAGGGCGGGCTACGCGGAGCCGAAGGCCTGCCCGATACGCCGTAGTCCATCAAGATCATGAACGTCCTCGGCCTGCGCCGGGATCTCTGTCACGGGCACCAGCGGGTGCGCCCCCGTGAACTGCTCTGCGGTCCGGCGCTGGGCTGCGGCCTGCTCCATCCGGTCCGCGTGCAGATGCAGCGCCGCGATCGTCAGCAGCCGGGCTGCCTCCTCCGGCTGCTCGCCGTCGGCCGGCTGATCGCCGCCAACGCGCTGACTAGGCCCCGCCGCCTGGAGCGTCTCGGCGGCAGCCTGGCTTCGGGCCGCCGACAAGTGCGCCGCTGGCAGCAGCTGAACCCGGTTGACGATCAGCCCGGCCAGTGGCATCCGCTCCTGGTCGAGGCGCTCAACGAAATACGACGCCTCCCGTAGCGCGTCATCCTCGGGCGCCGCGACGACCAGGAACGAGGTGCCCGGCGCTCGCAGCAGCTGATACGTGTAGTCCGCCCGCTCGCGGAAGCCGCCGAACATCGTGTCCAGTGCAGAGACGAACGTCTGGACGTCTTTCAGCACGGCGGTCCCAAGGATCTTAGTCAGCATGCCGGTCACGACCCCGAAGCCGGCGTTCAGCACCCGGAGGTAGGCCCGGCCGCCGACCTTGGCAGGCGCGGTGAGCAGCCGGAGCAACCTGCCGTCGAGGAATCTGGACAGGCGCTGCGGCGCGTCGAGGAAGTCCAGGGCGGACCGGCTCGGGGGGGTATCCACGACAATCAGGTCCCACTCATCGGCGCGCCGCAGCTGGCCGAGCTTCTCCATGGCCATGTACTCCTGCGTCCCCGCGAAGCTGGACGACAGCGACTGGTAGAAGGGGTTGGCCAGGATCTGCGCAGCGCGGTCCGGGTCAGCGTGCGACTCGACAATCTCGTCGAACGTCCGCTTCATATCCAGCATCATGGCGTGCAGGCTGCCTGCCGACTCGGCCCCGTTCCCAGCGTGCGCAGCCGGCCGCACGCCCGGTACCAGGCGCGGGGTGTTGTCCAGCGACGTCAGGCCCATCGACTGGGCGAGTCGGCGGGCCGGATCGACGGTGAGGACCACCACGTGCCTGCCTCGCTCGGCGGCCCGCAGGCCGATCGCGGCGGCCAGCGTGGTCTTGCCGACTCCGCCGGAGCCGCAGCAGACGATGATCCGGGTCCGGCCGTCGTCGATCAGCCGGTCGACGTCGAGCTTGGGCGGGCGGCGCTCGGCCATCACGCCGCCTTCTGCTCGCGTAGTGCCGACGCCAGCCGGTACAGGCCCGAGAGCCCGATGCCGCTGGTGAGCCAGGGCAGCTGGTAGCACGGCTGCCCGGCCGTATCAAGCCGCTGCTGCTGCAACTCCTGGCCCAGGGCGGTCTTCGCCTGCGCGGTCAGCTCCGCGGTCAGCGCGGCGGCGAGCACTGCGGTGTCGTCGAGGCCCGCCGACTTCAGGCCGAGCGCCAGCTGTGCCTGGTCGATGTCGCCGTCCGCTACCGCCCGCAGCTGGCCGGGCGCGAGCTCCAGCGGCCTGGTCATGTTCACGATGATGCCGCCTGCCCTGATCCCGCCGAGCGCCTCCAGCTCGGCGATGCCGTCCAGGGTCTCCTGGACTGGCATCTCCTCCAGCACGGTCACGAAGTGCACGACGGTCTGGGGCGAGCGGATGACCTTCTGCACGGTGTCTGCGTGGCCACGAATCGGACCGACCCTAGCCAGGTCGGAAACCTCGCTGGTGACGTTCAGGAAACGGCCGATCCGGCCGGTCGGCGGCGCATCCATCACGACGGCGTCGTAGACCCGGCCGCGCTTGTCGTCCTTGCGCCGGACGGCCTCGGCTGCCTTGCCGGTGAGCAGCACGTCGCGCAGGCCAGGCGCGATGGTGGTGGCGAAATCCATCACGCCGAGCTTGGCCAGCGCGGTGCCTGCGTGGCGGAGGCTGTAGAACATCTCGAGGTACTCGAGGAGGGCCGATTCGGGGTCGGCTACCAGGGCGAAGACGTCGCCGCCCTGGTGCGCGCTGGTGCCGAGACCGACAGCGATCCGGCGCTCGGCGTACGGCAGCGGCGGAACGTCGAAGAGCTGTGCGATGCCCTGGCGACCCTCGACCTCCATGAGCAGCACGTTCTTGCCGTCTGCGGCCAGCGCCAGGGCCAGGGCGCCGGCCACGGTGGTCTTGCCCGTACCGCCCTTGCCGGTGACCACGTGCAGTCGCACGCCGTCCCAGTCGGTGTCACGCGTCGCCACGATTGGAGGTTATCCGGACCGGCCGGCCAGGTCGCCCAGGTGGCCGGGCAGACGGGAGCCGGCCAGCGGCTCGTCGTGGGATGTCCGTTATCTCCCGGCACTTGGCCTGCGGCGGAATGTCACTAGGCTAGATGGTGACAGTCCGCATGCCTGCGGGCTCTGGGAAGAAGGTGTTCGGCACATGGAAGCGCTGTACGCCATCATCGCGATCATCGTCGTGATCGGGATCATCGCCGCGAGTAAGTCCATCAAGACCGTCCAGCAATACGAGGACGGGATCATCTTCAGGTTCGGCAAGGTCCTGCCGGGCGTGCGTGGTCCCGGGCTGACGATCATCCGCCCAATCGGCGACAAGATAGTGAAGGTCAATAAGCAGATCATCGCGATGGGCGTGCCCGCGCAGGAGGGCATCACCAGGGACAACGTGAGCGTGCGGGTGGACGCTGTCATCTACTTCCGGGTCGTCGACCCGATCAAGGCGTCGATCAACGTCTTCAACTACCAGAACGCGATCTCGCAGCGGGCCCAGACGTCGCTGCGGTCCATCATCGGCCAGTCCGAGATGGATGAGCTGCTGGCCGAGCGGGACATGGTGAACCGCAGGCTGTCCGCGATCATCGACGAAGGGACCGAGGGCCCATGGGGCGTGAAGGTCGAGAGCGTCGAGATCAAGGACGTGTCGCTGCCGGAAGGCATGAAGCGCTCGATGTCCCGCCAGGCGGAGGCAGAGCGGGAACGGCGGGCCAGGATCATCACCGCCGACGGTGAGTTCCAGGCGTCGAAGCGCCTCGCGGCCGCTGCTAACGTGATGGCTCGCGACCCGGCGGCACTGCAGCTCCGGCTGCTGCAGACCGTCGTTGAGGTGGCGGCCGAGAAGAACAGCACCCTGGTGATGCCAGTGCCGGTGGAGCTGCTCAGGTTCTTCGACAAGTTCACCCCGACCTCCAGCGGCACGCAGGGGCCGCAAGACAAGGCCGACTCGGAATCGATGGGCGATTTCAGCGACGCCGTCATCGACAACGCGGAGGCGCCCGCCGCTATCGGCGCGCCCCCCGAGGTACCGCTGGACATTCCTGACGTCCCGGCGATTCCTGAGCTGTCGCCAGAGGAGAAGGGCGAGGTCGGCACGACGCACCACGCCGCGCGCAAGCCGGTCGAGCCCGAGCAGAACGGCGCGACGTCAGCCGGAGCGGACGGCGCGACGTCAGCCGCAGCGGAAGGCACGGCCGCGCCGGAGGAATAGGGCGGCAGGATTGAGGCGGCAGCGGCGGCAGGCAATGCCTGCGCGCCGTGGGCCGCCGCGCTGATGTGCACTAGGGTTCGGCTATGTCCAAATGGGAGTACGCCACTGTCCCGCTGCTGGTGCACGCAACCAAGCAGATCCTGGATAACTGGGGCGACGACGGCTGGGAGCTGGTCGCGGTTGTGCCGGGCCCGAACCCGGAACAGCTCGTCGCCTACCTCAAGCGGGCCAAGGAATGAGCAGCGAGGACGCCCCCGAGATCGGCTCCGGACCGCAGGAGCGGCTCACCGCGCTCGGCCTGACGCTGCCTCCCGTCGTGGCCCCGCTCGCGGCGTATGTGCCGGCGGTGCGCTCGGGCTCGCTGGTCTATACCGCTGGCCAGCTGCCCATGGTCGACGGTCAGCTGCTCTCGGCTGGGAAGGTGGGCGCTGAGGTCGGCGCCGCTGAGGCCGCCGCGCTGGCCAGGACCTGCGCGCTGAACGCGCTCGCCGCTGCTGCCGACGCGGCGGGCGGCCTGTCGTCGATCAGGCGCATCGTCAAGCTGACTGGGTTCGTGGCCAGCGCGCCCGACTTCACCGGGCAGCCGCAAGTCGTGAACGGGGCCAGCGAGCTGCTGCTGGAGATCTTCGGGGATGCTGGCCGGCACGCGCGCAGCGCAGTCGGCACCGCGGTCCTGCCGCTGAACGCCCCGGTCGAGGTCGAGCTGATCGTCGAAGTCAAGGACTAGCCCGCCGGGCAGGAGGCAACGTGGCAGAGGACGCAGTGAAGGCTGCCTCCATCCGGATCCCTGGCGAGCTCGGCGAGTCCGCCAGAGCCATCTTGTCCGGGGCGCAGGCCCCGGCGCAGCCGCGCGACGCGGCGACCGTGATGCTGCTCCGGTCGGGCAGCGACGGCCTTGAGGTCTACATGCTTCGGCGCAAGGCGTCGATGGCGTTCGCGCCCGGAGCCTTCGTGTTTCCCGGCGGATCGGTCGACGCCAGGGACGCCGACGAGCAGGTGGCCTGGGCCGGGCCCGACGCGGCCGAGTGGGGCCGGATTTTCGACGCGCCGCCAGCCCACGCCAGGGCCCTGGTCTGCGCCGCAGTCCGGGAGACCTTCGAGGAGTCCGGGGTCCTGCTAGCAGGTGAGTCGCCCGAATCGGTCGTAGCCGACACCACGAGCGACGCCTTCGAGGCTGACCGCCACGCCCTGCTGGACAGGTCGGTATCCCTGGCCGAGCTGCTCAGCCAGCGCAGCCTGGTGCTTCGCGCGGATCTGCTGCGGCCGTGGGCACGGTGGATCACGCCGGTCGTAGAGCCGCGCCGGTTCGATACCCGGTTCTTCGCGGCCGCGCTCCCGGCCGGCCAGCGCACCAGGGATGTCGGTGGCGAGGCGTCCGAGGTCGCGTGGGTCACTCCGGCAAAAGCCCTGCAAGATTGGGAACGGGGTGAGATCAGGCTCTTCCCGCCCACAGCCGTGACGTTGTCGGAGCTAGCTGCCTGCGGCGACGTGGAGACGGCACTGACCGGGCCGCGTGCGGTCGCCCCGATTATTCCGGAGATCCAGCTGCGGCAGGGAGCGGTGTGGCTGACGGTGCCTGGCCTCAGCGAGTTCCCGGCCGCCCCTGGCGGGGCGCGGTCATGACCGAGCCCAGCACTGCGGGCGCCGCTGGCGCCGAGGCCGCGAACCCGATCGACGGGTCCGGCAGTGAGCGGGCTAGGTGCGTTCTGGCGCCGAACCCGTCACTGATGACGCTGGACGGGACGAACACCTGGCTGGTCGCCGAGCCGGGATCGGCGACGGTCATCGTGATCGATCCGGGACCGGCCGATGAGGGGCACCTGCAGCGCGTCGTCGCGGTCGCGGCGAAGCGCGAGCAGCGGATCATCGACATCGTGCTCACGCACCGGCACCCCGACCACTCGGCGGGCGCGCCGCGGCTGGCCGAGTTGACTGGGGCGCCGGTCCGCGCGGTCGACCCGGTGCATCAGCTGGGGAGCGAGGGCCTGACCGCTGACGACGTCCTCGACAGCGCCGGATGCGAGCTGCGCATCATTGTCACGGCGGGACACACGTCCGACTCGGTCAGCCTGGAGATCCCGGCCGACGGAGTCGTGCTGACGGGGGACACGGTGCTCGGCCGGGGCACTGCGGTCATCTCCGACGACGGAAGCCTCGGTGACTACCTCGACTCCCTGCAGCGGCTGCGAGCCCTGGCGGAGTCGAGGGACCTGCGCCAGCTGCTGCCTGGCCACGGTCCGCTGCTGGCCGACCCCGCCGCGGTGCTGGATTTCTACCTCGCGCACCGGGCCGAGCGCCTGGACGAGGTCCGGGCCGCGATCGCGGCCGGAGACGCTACTCCGGCGGCGATCGTGGCCAGGGTCTACGCGGCCGTCGACCACCGACTCTGGCGGTTCGCCGAGTCCTCGGTCCGAGCGCAGCTGCGGTACCTGGCCGACCGGGGCGAACTCCCGGCTGGCGTCAGCTGGTAGCGCGGCTACCTCGCCCGCTTGCGGAGCCGGTCGGTGTCGGTCACCAGGACCGACTTGGCTGCCAGCTGGATCCAGCCGCGCGCGGCGAAGTCGGCGAGCGCCTTGTTCACCGTCTCGCGTGACGCGCCGACCAGCTGGGCCAGCTCTTCCTGGGTGAGGTCGTGGTTGACCTGGATGCCATCAGGCGTAGCTACGCCGAAGCGGTCGGACAGGTCCAGCAGCGCCTTAGCTACCCGGCCGGGCACGTCGGTGAAGACCAGATCGGCCTTGACCTCGTTGATTCTGCGCAGCCGCTGGGCGAGCGCCTGGAGCATGTGCATCGCCACTTCAGGCCGGGCGCAGAGCCAGGTGCGCAGGTCGTCGTGCCCCAGCGCGGCCAGCCGTGCGTTCGTGACAGCGGTGGCACTCGACGTCCTCGGTATCGGGTCGAATAGCGACAGCTCGCCAAACATCTCACCCGGCCCGTGCACGCTCAGCAAATTCTCCCGGCCGTCTGGTGCCGCCTTGGTCAGCTTGATCTTGCCGGTCAGGATGATGTAGAGCTTGTCCCCCGTATCTCCCTCGGAGAACAGCCGCTCGCCCCGGTCCAGGACCACATCGATGATGTCGGCTCGCAGCGCGCGTGCGTCCTCCTCGTTCAGCGCCTCAAACAGCGGCGCCTCAGCGAGTACGTCGTCGGCATGAGACACGGCACCTCCTCGGCCGGATCAGCTACCGCGGTAGCAACTACGCGTGGCGCCTGTTGAGTGGTGCCCCTAGTGTGGTGCCCACCTGGCGGGCTCGTCACGCTGACGGGTGGCCAGGGGAGTCTGCCAGCCGTTCCCGGCAGGCCTCGATCTCCGCCTCGGCAGCGCCGACTCCAACCCACGCCGCCGCCTCGACTTGCTTGCCTGGCTCCAGCGCCTTATATACCTCGAAGAAATGCTGGATCTCAAGCTGGTCGAATTCAGGGACGTCGGTGATGTCGCGCAAGTGCGCCATCCGCGGGTCGGTAGCCGGCACGCACAGCACCTTGTCGTCCGCGCCCTTCTCGTCGCGCATGCGGAACATGCCGATGGCCCGGCAGCGGATCAGGCAGCCGGGAAACGTGGGCTCGTCCAGCAGCACGAGCGCGTCCAGCGGGTCGCCGTCATCAGCTAGCGTGTCCTCGACAAATCCGTAATCAGCCGGATAGCGCGTTGAAGTGAAGAGCATCCGGTCTAGCCTGATCCGACCCGTCTCGTGATCCATCTCGTACTTGTTACGCTGCCCCTTGGGGATCTCGATTACTACGTCGAACTCCACGTTTGCCCACTCCCGGCGCCTCGAAGGCCCGTCTGGCGGTGCCTGGCTGATGTCTACCCGATAGTCCTCGGCTAGTCCTCCGGAGTACCGCATCGTCCACCGGGAACCAAACGCGGGGTACCACATCTCCCGAAGGGAATCTATAGGTGCGTCGCCGTAGTCGCCTGGCGCCGGCCGCAATCGCCGTGCTGTGCGTCTTCACCATCGCGGCCGGCGTGACCGTGTCCGGGATGCTGCCGCGCAGGCTCGCGCTCTGGCAGCCGCCGGGCATCGCCACGAGTCCGCTGGCCAGTCGGGCCCCGGTGCTGGGCGCGGCGGCCGCGGTGCCGGGACCGGCGCGCGCGACAGCAGCCGGCGTGGCCGCGGCGATCGCGCCCGTCATCAGCTCGCCGGTGTTCGGCAGCAGCCTCGGCGTCCTCGTCACTGACCTCGCATCCGGCAAGGTGCTCTACGCCAGCGACGCGAGCACCGGATTTGCCCCCGCGTCGACGACCAAGCTGGCGACGTCCATCGCGGCCATCGCGGTGCTCGGGCCCACCGCCCGGTTCACGACCACAGTGGTGGCCGGCCCGGTGCCCGGTCGATCGTGCTGGTCGGCGGCGGTGACCCCACGCTGGCCGCCGGGCCGCCGCCCGCCAGCGATTACCCGCAGCCGGCCACGCTGCTCGAGCTGGCCCGGCGTACTGCGCAGGCGCTGAAGGCGCGCGGCCGCCATAGCGTGCGACTTGGCTACGACACCTCGCTGTATACCGGTCCGGGCCTCGCCCCGGGCTGGCCAGCTGGCTACATCAGCACCGGCAACGTATCGGCGATCACTCCGCTGGAGGCCGACCAGGGCCGAGTGACGGCCAGCGGCGCGCCGGCCGATAACGACTACTCAAACGGGCCACGGGCAGCTGATCCGGCTGCCGTAGCCGCCGCGTCGTTCGCCGGGTTCCTGGCTGCCAACGGGATCGCCGTCCACGGCGGCCCGGCTCCGGCGGTCGCGCCAGCGGGCGCGAGCACGCTGGCCAGCGTGCAGTCACCGCCGCTGACCCAGATCGTCCAGTGGATGCTCGAGGAGAGCAACAATGTCATCGCCGAGAATCTCGCCCGCCACATGGCGATCGCGACCGGCAGGCAGCCCTCGTTCAGCGGCGGGGCCGCCGCGGAAACGTCCGCGCTGCGCAGGCTGGGCATCACTGGCGAGCTCAGCCTGTTTGACGGCAGCGGGCTGTCGCCGGACGACAGGATCGCGCCAGCCACCCTGGTGCAGCTGATCAGGCTCGCGGCTAGCCGTCCGGAGCTACGCCCAGTCCTGACCGGCCTGCCAGTCGAGGGTTTCTCCGGCACGCTCGCGGTGGGTGGCAGCGTCTTCGGCCTCGGCAGGCCACCGGGATTCGGGGTGGTCAGGGCGAAGACAGGCAACTTGTCCACCGTCGCAGCGCTCGCCGGTACCGCCTATGCAAGAAACGGTCAGCTGCTCGCGTTCGCCGTGATGGCGGATCAGATCCCGGCTGCGCCCGGCACCCTCGAGCTCGCGGCGACGGCCATGGTGAACCTGGCCAGCGCGCTGGCGGGCTGCGGCTGTCGCTGATCGCGTGCCACTAATGGCCCGACGGCGCGTAATGGCGCGAGTCCACGTACGGTGGAGGGGTGAGCAGCTCTCAGATGATCGACTGGCAGGTAGCCACGTCCACCGGGGTCCGCTGGGTGAGACCGGGCCCGCAGGTCAGCATGGCCGAGGCCAGGAAGGTCGTGGCGGAGCTTCGCGAGCTCGCGGCCGCCGTGGCCGAGCCCGTGCGCGAGCTGACTGGCCTGCCCGGCGCGCCTGACGACGGCCAGGTCGCTGTCGTGGACCGGCCAGGCTGGATCCGGGCCAACGTCGACGGATTCCGGGTCGTCCTGGATCCCCTGGTGCAGCGAATGGCGGAGAGCGGCAACGCGCCACAGCCAGGCTCCGTCATCAATGCCGTTGGCAGTCGCGTGACCGGGATGCAGGCCGGACTGATCCTCGCCTACCTGGCAGGGCGGGTGCTCGGCCAGTACGAGCTGTTCCTGCCGCCTGACCCCGATGCGCCCGGTCGCGGTGCCCCGGCTGGCCGGCTGACCCTGGTCGCTCCCAACATCGTCATGGTCGAGCGCGAGCTCGACGTCAACCCGCACGACTTCCGCCGCTGGGTTTGCCTGCACGAGGAGACCCACCGGACGCAGTTCACCTCGGTTCCCTGGCTCCGGCCCTATGTGCAGGAGCAGATGTCGGAGTTCCTGCTCGCCTCCGATCTCGACCCGGCATCGATCCTGGACCGGCTCCGCGCGGCCGCCGACGCAGTCGCGGGCGCCGTGCGAGGCGGTGACGGCGAGAGCCTCATCGAGGCCATCCAGAGCCCCCGGCAACGGGAGATCCTGGACCGGATGACGTCGGTTATGACGCTGGTCGAAGGCCACGGCGATTACGTCATGGACGCGGTAGGCCCGGCTGTGGTCCCGTCGGTGGCTGAGATCAGGGCCAAGTTCAGCGCCCGCCGCGGCTCGGCAGGCCGGATGGAGCAGGCCATCCGCCGCGTCCTTGGCATCGACCTGAAGATGAAGCAGTATGAGCAAGGCTCGCGGTTCGTCAAGGCCGTCGTCGATGAGGCGGGGATGGCCGCGTTTAACCGGGTGTGGACGTCGCCGGACACGCTGCCGACCAGGGAAGAGCTGCAGAACCCGCATTCGTGGCTAGAGCGCGTCGACCACGGCACGCCGGCGGTAAGCCCGGCGGACTCACGCCCGGCTGACTCGAGCCCAGTGGACTGACGGCGGGTGGGCCCGCACCCGGCCGTCGCTGCGATCCGGCACGCCGTCCGGGTCAGCTTGTCCACGCTCGCGCCGGGTGACCTGGTGCTCGTGGCCTGCTCGGGCGGCGCTGACTCGCTGGCGCTGGCAGCGGCTGCCGCCTTCGAGGCACCGAAGGCGGGCATGCTGGCTGGCGGCATCACTATCGACCATGGCCTTCAGCCTGGATCGGCGGAGCAGGCTGCGCGGGTCATCAGCATGCTGACCGAACTCGGCCTCAGCCCGGCGCTCGCGGTCAGGGTCGACGTGGCCGCGCCTGGCGGCAGGGATCCCTACCAGGGCCCGGAAGCAGCCGCGCGGACTGCACGGTACGCCGCGCTGGCAGCGGCCGCAGGGGTGGCCGGGGCTGCGGGTGGCGTCTGGATCATGCTCGGGCACACCCTCGATGATCAGGCGGAGACCGTGCTCCTTGGCCTCGCCCGCGGGTCCGGCGCGCGCTCGCTGGCCGGGATGGCGTCAGCCTCGGATCGTTATCTGCGGCCGTTCTTGCGCATCCGGCGCGCACAGACGGTGGCGGCGTGCGCCGCGCTTGGCCTGGCGCCCTGGGACGATCCGCAGAACTGCGATCCGGCGTTCACCCGGACCAGAGTGCGGAGCGAGCTCATTCCGGCCCTGACGAGCGTTCTCGGCCCTGGCGTCGCGGAAGCGCTGGCCAGAACCGCTGACCTGCTGCGGGCCGACGCTGACGTGCTTGACGCCATCGCGGCGGCCGAGGCGGCCAGGCTCGGCGGCCCGAGCACCGGCCTGGCAGACGGGTGGCCGGCCGATGCTATGGGCGAGCTACCTGAGGCGATCAGGCACCGCGTCCTGCGCCTGGCGGCGCTGGCCGCAGGCTGCCCCGCCGGCGCCTTGTCCTCGCGCCACATCACCAGCCTGGATGAGCTCGTCACCGAGTGGCATGGGCAGCGCTGGGCTGACCTGCCGGGCGGCGTCCGCGGCCAGCGCCGATATGGCAGGCTGCTCTTCACCAGAGCCGGAGGTCCGGGGGTCGCTCCCCGGCCGAGAGCCGCGGTGGGATCGGAGGACCCGGGTGGACGCGAATGACATGGGTGCAGACCTCAAGGACGTCCTGATTACCCCCGAGCAACTGCATCAGCGCGTCGGCGAGCTGGCTGCGCAGGTCGATGCTGATTACGCTGGCCGCGAACTGCTGCTAGTGGGCGTGCTCAAGGGTGCGGTCATGGTGATGGCCGACCTGGCCAGGGCCATGCACATGCCAGTGCAGATGGACTGGATGGCCATCTCGTCCTACGGTTCCGGCACCAAGTCCTCGGGCGTGGTGCGGATCCTCAAGGACCTCGACACCGACATCAGCGGCAGGCACGTGCTCGTGGTCGAGGACATCGTCGATTCCGGGCTCACCTTGTCCTGGCTAATCGGGAATCTACGATCGCGCGGTCCGGCATCGGTGCAGGTCTGCGTCTTGCTCCGCAAGCCCATGGCTGTGCGGATGAACGTGGACGTCGCCTACACCGGCTTCGAGATCGACGACTCGTTCGTCATCGGCTACGGACTTGACTACGCCGAGAAGTACCGGAACCTGCCTTTCATCGGCACCCTGGCGGAGCATGTTTACCGGCCGGACGGCGGCTGAACCGGCACCGGCATACCGGCGGGAACTGACTGGGCGATGAATTTCGTTAACACGGGTAAGAGGCGTAAGACGGCCGCCATTGCCCCTGTGCGGCCTGCCGCGTACCGGGCACGGTCGGCGCGGTGTACCGTCGAGTATTCCTGTGCCTAACGCCCGGGAAGAATTAGCCGCGCATCCGCGCTGGAACGCAAGGTAGCCCCGCCGCGTCGGCGAGGCACGAGGCTCGTCAGGAGGGACCGGCCGGACCCGTGGGCCGTTCATCGATGGATCTGAAGCGCATATTCCGCGGCTGGGTGCTCGCCATCCTCTTTGTCGCCATCATCCTGGTGATCCTGTACAAACTCGTCAACACCGGGCCTACGTACAAGGCCGTACCGACGTCACAGGCGGTCGCGGCGATTGATAGCGGGCAGGTGAAGTCGGTCACGCTGACCGATGTCGACCAGACCATCCAGCTCACCACGAAGACGGGTGCGAACTGGGAGGCCTCCTGGGTCGGCTCACAGGGCATCCAGCTCGCTGACACGCTGCAGAAGCAGGTCGCCAGCGGCAAGCTGCCAGCCAGCGCCTACACCGTGAAGGTGCCGAAGAGCAGCTCGTTCTGGACGCTCATCTTCAGCTACCTGCCAATCCTGGTGATCTTCCTGCTGTTCATGGTGTTCCTGAACCAGATGCAGGGCGGCGGCTCCAGGGTCATGAACTTCGGCAAGTCGAAGGCCAAGCTCATCACCAAGGACACGCCCAAGACCACCTTCGCGGACGTGGCTGGCGCTGACGAGGCCATCGAGGAGCTCCAGGAGATCAAGGAATTCCTGCAGACCCCCGGCAAGTTCCAGGCCATTGGCGCCAAGATCCCTAAGGGCGTGCTGCTGTACGGCCCGCCTGGCACCGGTAAGACTCTGCTGGCCAGGGCCGTGGCGGGCGAAGCCGGAGTGCCCTTCTACTCGATCTCCGGCTCCGATTTCGTCGAGATGTTCGTCGGCGTCGGTGCGTCCCGGGTGCGCGACCTGTTCGAGCAGGCGAAGGCCAACGCCCCCGCCATCGTGTTCGTAGACGAGATCGACGCCGTCGGCCGCCACCGCGGCGCGGGCTTCGGCGGTGGCCACGACGAACGCGAGCAGACGCTGAACCAGCTGCTGGTCGAGCTCGACGGCTTCGACACCAAGGGCGGCGTGATCGTGATCGCGGCCACCAACCGGCCTGACATCCTGGACCCGGCGCTGCTGCGCCCCGGCCGGTTCGACCGACAGATCGTGGTCGCCCAGCCCGACCTGGCTGGCCGCAAGGGCATCCTGCGGGTCCACGCCCGCGGCAAGCCGTTCGGCGCCGGACGTGGACCTGGACATCATCGCCCGCCGTACGCCCGGCTTCACCGGCGCCGACCTGGCCAACGTGATCAACGAGGGCGCGCTGCTGACGGCCAGGGCAACCAGACTCAAATCTCGATGGCCATGCTCGAGGAGGCCATCGACCGGGTCACCGCCGGACCTAAGCGCAAGAGCGTGCTGCTGTCGGAGAAGGAGCGCAAGATCATCGCTTACCACGAGGGCGGCCATGCCCTGGTGGGACACGCGCTGCCGAACGCCGACCCCGTGCACAAGATCACGATCATCCCGCGCGGCCGGGCACTCGGCTACACCGCCGCCGCCCCCGCCGAGGAGAAGTTCCTGGTCAGCCGGGCCGAGATGATGGATCAGCTGGCGATGCTGCTGGGCGGCCGGACGGCCGAGGAGATGGTCTTCCACGAGCCGACCACTGGCGCCGCCAACGACATCGAGAAGGCAAGCTCGATCGCCCGGGCCATGATCGTCGAGTACGGCATGAGCGAGCGCCTGGGCGCGCGCAAGTTCGGCACCGGCGACGGCGAGCCGTTCCTTGGCCGGGATATGTCGCATGCGCGCGACTACTCTGAGGAGATCGCCTCGGCTATCGATGACGAGGTGCGCAGGCTGATCGAGTCGTCGCATGACGAGGCCTGGGAGATCCTCGTTCAGTACCGCGACGTGCTCGACCACCTCGTGCTTCAGCTGCTCGAGCACGAGACCCTGTCGCGCCAGCAGGTGCTCGAGATCTTCGCGCCTGTGCACAAGCGGCCCATCCGCGGGTCGTACACCGGCTACGGCAAGCGCCTGCCCTCAGACCGGCCGCCGGTCCTGACCCCCAAGGAGCTCGCCCTGACCGCGGCTTCTGACGGCAGCATCGCTCCGTCGCTCGGCAACGGCCAGGCGTCCAGCGCGGCTGGGCTGCCTGCTGGTTCCCCGCCAGCCGGATCGCCAGGGTTCGGCAACCCGCTCGGTGGCGGCAACCCGCTGGGTGGCGGCAACCCGCTGGGCGGTGGCAACCCGCTGGGCGGTGGCACCCCACTCGGTGGCGACAACCAGCACGGTCACGGGCGGTCGGGCGAGGACGGCCCTGGCGACGGCGAGGGTCATTGAGCGACGGCGGCTTCGATCTGCCGCGGATCGAGCGCGCAGTCAGGGAGATACTTCTCGCGGTCGGGGAAGATCCTGATCGTGACGGCCTGCGGGACACTCCGGCCCGGGTCGCGCGCGCGATGAACGAGCAGTTCGGCGGGCTGCAGCTAACGCCGGCTGACGTGCTGACGACGGTATTCGACGCCGACCACGAGGAGATGGTCCTCGTCCGCGATATCGAGCTGTATTCGACTTGCGAGCATCACCTGGTGCCATTCTTCGGCCGTGCGAACGTTGGTTACATTCCCAACGAGAAGGGCCAGATCACCGGCCTGTCGAAGCTGGCACGGCTCGTCGACGTGTACGCCAGGCGCCCCCAGGTTCAGGAGCGGATGACCAGCCAGATTGCAGACGCCATGATGGCAACTCTGGAGCCGCGCGGGGTTATCGTCATCATTGAGGCCGAGCATTTGTGCATGTCCATGCGGGGCGTGCGCAAGCCGGGCGCGAAGACCGTGACATCTGCTGTCCGGGGTATCTTCCTGAACTCGGAGAGCACCAGGGCGGAGGCGATGAGCCTGCTAACGGATCGCCGCTGAGCGGCGACGAGTTATTGCCGGGTTTGGGCTCGGTATAAGTCGCCAAAGACTACGCTGATGCCCCGTGAGGCGGGGCCTGACTTTCGTGTCCGAGATGCCAAATCGCAGTGGGCAAGCGCCGGCAGAGCCCATAACCGGTGATGACGAACGGCAGGCCGAACCGGCCGTCGTGCGGGGTACCGACCTGCGCCAGCAGTTGCGCTGGGTACCGCTCACCGCAGGCCTCACGGCCCTCATTATCGGCCTGGGCTATATCGCCGAGGGCCTGCTGCCGGGCCTGTACCACCGGCGGCTGCGCGGCCTGTCCGACCTCGCGCCTGGCACGCTGGCGAACCTGACCCGCACCAGCGACGTGATCATCGGGCTGCTACTGCTGATGCTGTCGCACGGATTGCGACGCCGCAAGCGGCGAGCGTGGGCGGCCGTGATGGCTTTGCTGGCCGTCGGCCTGGTCATCCATGGTGGCCTCGGCATTGCCCTGCATAACCTGGCACCGGACATCCCGTTGCCCCGGCTGCACCCGCTCCAGGCGGTAATCTCGGCTGCCTTGCTGATCGCCCTGTACGCCTTCCGGCGGCAGTTCTACGCCGTCGGGGACCAGCGCTCGCGGTGGCGAGCGCTAAGGATCCTGAGCGCTCTGGTCGCCGCTGACGTAGTCCTCGGCTTCATCGCGCTGACGGTGATCGGCGGACTGAGCGCCAACTACTCAGCCGGGCCGCGCCTGTACTCGGTGGTCGCGAATCTGGTCGGGTTCTCCGGGCCAGTCCAGTTCATCAGCGAGGACCGGACTGACCATTTCGGGTTCGTGCTCGGCGGTCTGGGGGTGTTCACCCTGATTGCCGCCTTGTTCATGTTCCTGCGCCCCGCCGAGTCGGCTGGCCGGCTCACGCCCGCAGACAGCAACCGCATCGTGGATCTGCTCGAGCGCCATGGCGACAACGACTCGCTGGGCTATTTCACGCTACGGAACGACAAAAGCATCGTGTGGTCGCCGACCGGCAAAGCGTGCATCGGCTACCGCGTTCTGTCCGGCGTGATGCTGGCCAGCGGCGACCCGATCGGAGATCGGGAAGCGTGGCCGGGCGCCATCCACACCTTCCTGGACGAGGCCGCCCGGCACGCCTGGGTCCCGGCAGTCATCGGCTGCAGTGAGCTCGGCGCGGAGGTGTGGTGCCGGGAAGGCGACCTCAACGCCCTGGAGCTGGGCGACGAAGCCGTCGTGACAGTGGCCGACTTCACCCTCGAGGGCCGCGCGATGCGCAACGTCCGTCAGATGGTCAGCCGGGTCTGCCGTCAGGGCTACACGGCCGAGGTCCGCCGGGTAGCGGACATACCGCAAGCCGAGGTGGCCCAGATGGTCCGCCAGGCCGATAGCTGGCGCGGCAGCCACACCGAGCGCGGATTCTCAATGGCGCTCGGCCGGGTCGGCGGCTTTGACGACGGCCGGTGCGTGATAGCGACCGCGACACAGGACGGTGTCCTGCGCGCCATGCTGCACTTCGTGCCGTGGGGCAGTGCCGGACTGTCTCTCGACCTCATGCGCAGGGACAGATCGGCAGCGCCCGGCCTGAATGACTTCATGATCGTCGAGGCGATCAAGGCCGCCAACGACCTGGGCGTGAAGCGGATTTCGCTGAACTTCGCGGTGTTCCGCGCCGCGCTGGAACGAGGCGAGCGCATCGGCGCGGGGCCGGTGCTGCGGGCGTGGCGGGGATTCCTGCTATTCCTGTCGCGGTGGTTCCAGATTGAGTCGCTGTACAAGTTCAACGCCAAGTTCAGCCCGGAGTGGGTGCCGCGCTTCCTGGTGTTCCCCAGCACCAAGGACGCGCCCCGAATCGGCTTCGCCGCGCTGGAGGCCGAGGCATTCCTGGTCTGGCCGACCATCGGGCTCCGCAGGATCGCGGCCAAGCTCGGCCTGGGCCGGCTCCGGCGGCGAGTGCTGACCGCGGTGGGGCAAACGCCGGCCCGCCGATAGCTGGCGCCGGAAGCATGCGGCGATTGCCCGCACGGAAGCGTCAGGGTGTCGGCCGGACCTCCGCCCGGACGAACGTAGATTGGCTGCTATGACCCCAGAGTCAGGTGGCACCGTGTCAGAGAGCACTGTGTCCGACAACACTGGGCGGCGACCGCGCCTGAGCGGCCTCCCCGCTGCGCAGCGCTGCCTGGTCATGGGCGTCGTGAACGTCACGCCCGACTCCTTTTCTGACGGTGGCCACTGGCTGGACCCGGACAAGGCGATCGCGCACGGCCTCGAGCTCGCCAGTCAGGGCGCCGACATCGTCGATGTAGGCGGGGAGTCGACCAGGCCGGGCGCCCAGCGCGTGCCGATGGCCGAAGAGCTCGGCCGGGTGCTGCCGGTCGTTGAAGCGCTGGCTGCAGGCAGGCTGTCGCGTCAGCATCGACACCATGCGGGCAGCGGTGGCCACGAGCGCGCTCGCCGCCGGTGCCGTCATGGTCAACGACGTCAGCGGCGGCCAGGCCGACCCCGACATGGCTGCCGTCGTTGCCGCGGCCGGGGTGCCGTACGTCGTCATGCACTGGCGCGGGCACAGCGCCGACATGTACGGGCCAGCCGTCTATGCGGACGTCGTCGCCGAGGTGCAGGCCGAGCTTGACCAAAGGGTGCATGCACTCGTCGCGGCCGGAGTGAGCCAGAGCCAGCTGATACTCGACCCCGGTCTGGGTTTCGCCAAGCTGCCCGAGCACAACTGGAAGCTGCTGGCGGGCCTGGACCGGGTCGCCCGGCTGCCCGGTTACCCCGAGCCGTTCCCTGTGCTGGTCGCTGCGTCACGAAAGGGCTTCCTGGGCAAGCTGCTAGCGAGCCCGGACAGTGCGCCCAGATCGTTCGCACGCAGCGACGACGCGACGATCGCGGTGACCGCGCTGGCCGCCGCGGCCGGTGCGTGGTGCGTCCGGGTGCACGCGGTACCCGGCAACCTCGACGCCGCGGTGGTGACGGCGCGGTGGCGCCAGGAGTGCATGGCGGGCGCTCGCTGATGCTGGACCGGATCTCGATTGTCGGGCTGCGGGTGCGCGGCAATCACGGCGTCTTCGCCAGCGAGCGAGAGTTTGGTCAGGACTTCGTGGTCGACGCGATGCTATGGCTGGATGCGGCCCCGGCCGCAGCCGCTGACGACCTCAGCCTGACGGCTGACTACGGGGCCATCACTGACCGCCTCGCCGCCATTGTGGCCGGTGAACCGGTGGCCCTGATCGAGACGCTGGCCGACCGGCTGGCTGCGGCCTGCCTGACAGATCAGCTAGTGCGCGAGGCCGAGGTGACCGTGCACAAGCCGCACGCCCCGCTGGGGCACCAGTTCGACGACATCGCCGTCACGATCCGGCGGAGCCAGCCATGACCGGGCACAGCAGCGGCCACCAGCCGAACGCCAGGGCGCGGCTGGCCGGCGAGCGCGCCGTGGTGCTGTCGCTCGGCAGCAATCTGGGCGACCGGATGGCTAACCTCCAGCTCGGCGTCGACGTGCTTGTGGCTGGCGGTCTCTTCTGCGCAGCGGTCTCGGGAGTGTTCGAGACCGCCCCCGTCGGCGGGCCCGAGCAGGCCGACTACCTGAACGCCGTGCTGCTCGCCGTGACCGCGCTGCCTGCGAGCGACATCCTGCGCCTGTGCGCCGCCGCGGAAGCGGCGGCCGGGCGCGTGCGCACCGTGCGCTGGGGCCCGCGGACGCTGGACGTGGACATCATCACCTGCGGTGATGAGGTCAGCGACCGCCCCGAGCTGACCCTCCCGCATCCGCGAGCCCACGAGCGAGCGTTCGTGCTGGCGCCCTGGCTGGAAGTTGATCCGGATGCTGTCCTGCCGGGCTGGGGCACGGTCGCCCAGCTGCTGGCGACGATCGGAACGGCCGGCGTGCGCAGGCGCGCTGAGCTGTCGCTGACGGTGCCGGCCGGGGCCGGCCGGGAGGCTGGCGCGCCATGCACATGACCCGTCCAGGCACGCTGGCCGGCATCTTTGCGATCTTCGCGATCATTGCCTGGCTCGCGGTCCGGGCCACCTACACGGACCTGCCGCTGCTGCCGATCACAGCGGTCCCCGCGCTGGCGGCGCTGGCCATCGCCGAGGCCGCTATCGGCCGCAACGTGCACAGCCGGCTCACCGGCCGCCGCAAGGCGGCCAAGCCGCTGGCGCCGATCGCCCTCGCGAGGCTTGTCGCGCTGGCCAAGGCGAGCTCAGCCGCCGCTACCGCGCTCGGCGGCCTGGCTGCGGGCTACCTGATCTACGTCCTGCGCGAGCTGGACAAGTCCATTCCGGCCAGGGACGCCAGGGTCTCGGGTGCGACCCTGGCAGCGGCGCTCGCGCTGGTCGCGGCGGCGCTTTACCTTGAACGATGCTGTCGCGCGCCGAAGCCGCCCGACGACTCCGATGATGACAACTCCGGCCGCGAGCGCGATATCTGGCAATGGCACGGCTAGCCTGCGCGTATGCGGCCCCGCCTGCGGCCGGGCTGGCCGGATCCGGCAGGATTCTCGGGCAGGCAGTGCCACCAGGGACAGGGCCACCAGGGACAGCGCCAGCAGTGACAGGGCCGGGACGGCGGGAGGGGGTGGTTGGCAGATGAAGGCCGAGCCCGTACCGGGCGGCAGCGCTAGCCAGCCAGGCCACGAGCATCCGGCCCGGCTGGATATCGGCGTAGTCGGGGCCGGCCGGGTAGGAACAGCGCTCGCGGTGGCCCTGAGCCGCGCAGGTCACCGGATCACCGGCGCCTCGGCTATCTCGGCAGCATCGCGGCGGCGGGTCGAGAAGTTCCTGCCCGGCACGCCGGTCATGGAGCCAGCCGACGTCGTCGTCGCTGACCTGGTGCTGCTGACTGTCCCCGACGACGTGCTCGGCGGCCTCGTGCGAGGCCTGGCGGCGACCGGCGCCCCGCTGGCCGGGCGGATGCTGGCGCATGCCAGCGGCCTGCACGGCCTGGCGGTGCTCGAGCCCGCCGTGGCCCAGGGGGCGCTGCCCATGGCGCTGCACCCGGTCATGACGTTTACCGGGCGCCCCGACGACGCCGACCGGCTCGCTGGCATCTGCTTCGGCGTTACCGCGCCCGCCGTTCTGCGGCCGGCCGCCGAGGTCCTGGTGATGGAGATGGGCGGCGAGCCGGTGTTCATCGCCGAGGCCGATCGCGGCCTGTATCACGCCGCGCTCGCCGGCGCCGCCAATCACCTGGTCACCCAGGTCGTGCAGGCGGCCGACCTGCTGACCAAGGCGGGCGTCGGCCAGCCGTCCAGAATGCTAGGCCCGCTGTTGTCAGCAGCGCTGGACAACGCCTTGCGGCTGGGCGACGCCGCGCTCACCGGACCGGTCGCCAGGGGGGACGCGCAGACCGTCGCCGGCCACCTCGAGGCGCTCCGCGCTGACGCGCCCGAGGCGCTGCCGGCCTATCTCGCGCTGGCCCGGCTCACTGCCTCCAGGGCGCTGGCGAGCGGGATGCTCAGCGCGCCCGATGCGCAGCGCCTGCTCGACGTACTGGCCGAGGCGCCGATATGACCGCCGTCCGGCCGGCGCAGGCGCCGCCGACGATGGCGCTGCCAGTTCCGATGCTGGTCCGGACCAGGAAGGGCCTGGCCGCGGCCAGGGCTGCCCTGCCTGGCCCGGTCGTGCTGGTGCCCACGATGGGAGCGCTCCATGACGGGCACCGGTCGCCGCTGCGGCTGGCGCGCGAGCTGGCGGGGCCCGCGGGCAGCGTGCTGGTCTCGATTTTCGTGAACCCGCTCCAGTTCGGGCCCGCCGAGGACTACGACCGCTACCCTCGGCCGCTCGACCGTGATCTCGCCGTGTGCGCCGAGGAGGGCGTCCGCGCGGTGTTCGCGCCTAGGCGGGAGCAGATGTATCCGGCCGCGCCGCTCGTCACCGTCAATCCAGGCCCGCTCGGGCGGCTGCTGGAAGGCAAGTCCCGGCCCGGCTTCTTCGACGGCGTACTGACCGTCGTGCTCAAGCTGTTCCAGCTGACAGCGCCGGACGTCGCGGTATTCGGCGCCAAGGACGCCCAGCAGCTCGCCTTGATCCGGCACATGGTCACTGATCTCGACCTCGGCGTGCAGATCGCCGCGGCACCGCTCTATCGCGACCCCGACGGGCTGGCGGCGTCAAGCCGCAACGCCTATCTCTCGTCGGCCGAGCGCGCCTCCGCGCTCGCGCTGTCGCTAGCTCTGTCGGCAGGGCGCGCCGTCGCCGGACACGGTGCCGCCGCGGTGCTGGCCGCAGCTGAGTCTGTGCTCGATGCGGCCAGCACGGCAGATCCGCCCGTGGAGCTTGACTACCTAGCGCTCACCGATCCGGACACCTTCGCCGAGGTCGGTGCCGGCTACCGCGGGCCTGCTGTGCTGCTGGTCGCGGCCCGCGTCGGCACGACCCGGCTGATCGACAACGTCAGCCTCGACATCGGCGGCCGCGCATGATCACCAGGGCGCTGCTGGCGCCACCGCCGGGCTGGCATAAGGAAACCGACGTCGTTGTCGTCGGCTCTGGGGTCGCCGGCGTGACGACGGTGCTGGCGATCCGGCGTGCGCTGCCAGCGGCCCGGATCCTGCTCGCGACCAAGTCAGTGCTCGACGACGGGTCGACTCGCTGGGCGCAGGGCGGCGTTGCCGCCGCGCTGGGCCCGGGTGACTCGCCGGAGCAGCACCTTCAGGACACGCTGACCGCCGGGGCTGGCATCTGTGACGTGCGAGCTGTGCGCGCGCTCGTGACCGATGGGCCCGGCGCCGTCCGGCGGCTCATCGACCTTGGCGCGCAGTTCGACCGCGAGCCGTCGGGTCCGCTGGCGCTGACGAGGGAAGGCGGTCACCTGCGCCGCCGGATCGCGCACGCTGGCGGCGACGCGACCGGTGCGGAGATCTCGCGCGCGCTCCTGGTCGCCCTCGCCGAGGCCGGCGCGAGCGCCGAGCTCGAGGTGATCGAGCATGCGCTCGCCATCGACTTGCTGCGCGCCGCGGATGGCCGGGCGGCCGGCATTACGCTGCACGTGCTCGGCGAGGGTCAGACCGACGGCGTCGGGGCCGTGCACGCCAGCGCCGTGGTGCTGGCGACCGGCGGGTTCGGCCAGGTCTACGCGGCGACCACCAATCCGCCAGTGTCCACGGGCGACGGACTGGCGCTCGCGCTGCGCGGCGGGGCGGAGGCGGCAGACGTCGAGTTCGTCCAGTTCCACCCGACGGTGCTCTGGCTAGGCCCCGACTCGCGCGGTCGCCAGCCGCTGATCTCCGAGGCGGTACGCGGAGAAGGCGCGGTCCTGGTGGACGCCTCGGGCCGCCGGTTCATGACCGGCGTGCATCCGCTGGCCGACCTGGCCCCGCGTGACGTTGTCGCGAAGGCGATCATGCGCGAGATGATCGCCGCCGGGACCGATCACGTCTACCTGGACGGCAGGCACCTGGGCGCGCCGGAGTGGGAACACAGATTCCCGACGATCCTCGCGAGTTCCCGTGCGCACGGCATCGACCCGGTGACCGAGCTGATCCCCGTCGTGCCGGCGGCGCACTACGTCAGCGGCGGTGTCCGGACCGACCTGTTCGGCCGGACCAGCGTGCCCGGCCTGTATGCCTGCGGCGAAGTGGCCTGCACTGGCGTGCACGGCGCCAACCGGCTGGCGTCGAACTCACTCCTGGAAGGCCTGGTCTTCGCCGAGCGGATCGCGACGGCCCTGGCCCGCGGCCTCCCGCCGGCGACCGAGGCCGCGGGCGATGCCACTGCCACCAGGACTCCTGGATCCGGCGATCGTCCGGCCGCTGCAGCAGCTGATGTCCGCGAGCGCCGGCGTCCTCAGGTCCGGAACGGGGCTGGCGCAGGCCGCGGCTGGCCTGGCCGACCTCGGCCGCCAGCAGTGCGACAAGCCCGACGCCGACGCGTGGCAGGCGACCAACCTGCACCTGGTCGCCACAGCGCTGGTCCAGGCCGCGCTTGCGCGTGAGGAAACGCGCGGCAGTCACTGGCGGGAGGACTTCGCGGAGCCGAGCGACGCCTGGCGCGGCCACCTGGTCTCCTCGCTCGGCGAGTCCGGCCTGAGCTCGGTGTTCGAGCCGGTGCTTGATGACTGAGCAGGTCGCCGCGGCGGCGGACGGCGGCGGCCCCGTTCCCGATCTGAATCTTGCTCTCGCACGGCGGCTGACGGCAGCAGGCCTCGATCCGGGCGCGGTCGCGTTCGTTCGTGACGGCGGCGCTGGCCGAGGACCTGGCTGGCGGCATCGACGTGACCACGGCCGCTACCGTGCCGGCGGCCGAGCTCGGTCGCGGCGAGCTGGTCGCGCGGGCGCCAGGCGTGGTGGCCGGGCTGCCGGTCGCGGAGGCCGTCTTCTGGCTCTTGTCCGCCGAGGTGGACTGCGTGCCGCTGGCGGCCGACGGTGACCGGGTCGCGGCCGGGCAGTCGGTGCTGACGGTGTCAGGCCCGGTCAGCCCGGTCCTGACGGCCGAGCGCACCGCGCTGAATCTGCTGTGTCATCTGTCCGGCATCGCGACGCTCACCCGGCGCTGGGTGGACGCGGTCGCCGGGACCGGCGCCGTGATCCGCGATACCCGCAAGACGCTGCCCGGCCTGCGAGCGCTGGAGAAGTACGCAGTGCGCTGCGGCGGCGGTGTCAACCACCGCATGTCGCTGTCGGACGCCGCGCTGATCAAGGACAATCACGTGGCGGCGGCTGGGTCGGTCGGCGCGGCGTTCGCCGCGGTCCGGGCGCAGGCGCCAGGGCTGCCGCTCGAGGTCGAGTGTGACACGCTCGAGCAGGTGGCCGAGGCGCTCGCGGCGGGCGCCGACCTGATCCTGCTTGATAACTTCGACGTGCCGGCCCTGGCCGCAGGCGGTGCGGCTCACCGGCGGGCGCGCGCTGCTCGAAGCCAGCGGCGGCCTGGCGCTCGCCAGCGCCCGTGCCGTCGCGGAGACCGGTGTGGACTTCCTCGCGGTAGGAGCGCTGACCCACTCGGCGCCCGCCCTCGACATCGGCCTCGACCTGGTCCAGGCCCGCTAGCCATCGGGAGCGAGATGCTACTGACCATCGACGTCGGCAACACCAACACGGTGCTCGGCGTGTTCGACGGCCCGGACGTCGTCGAGCACTGGCGTATCTCCACCGATCCGGTCCGCACGGCCGACGAGCTTGCGGTGCTGATCCAGGGCCTGCTGCGGCAAAGCACGCTGTTTGCCGAGCCGGATGTCAGCGGGATCGCGCTGTGCTCCACCGTGCCTTCGGTGCTGCACGAGCTGCGGGAGATGTGCCAGCGGTACTACGGCGACGTGCCGGCCGTGATCGTGGAGCCCGGCGTCAAGACCGGTGTGCCGCTGCGCTACGACAACCCCAAGGAGGTCGGCAGCGACCGGATCATGAACGCGGTCGCGGCTGTGCACTTGTACGGCGGCCCGGCGATCGTCGTCGACTTCGGCACGTCGACGAACTTCGACGCGGTGAGCGAGCGCGGCGAGTTCGTCGGCGGCGCGCTGGCGCCCGGTATCGAGATCTCGGTCGACGCGCTGTCCCGCCGCGCCGCGCAGCTGCTGAAGGTAGAGCTGGCGCGGCCGAGCCGGGTGATCGGCAAGAGCACGGTCGAGGCCCTGCAGTCCGGGATCATCTTCGGGTTCGCCGGGCAGGTCGAGGGCATCGCCAGCCGGATGGCGGCCGAGCTGGCGCCGGCCGATCCGGAGTCGGTCACGATCATCGCCACCGGCGGCCTCGCACCGCTGGTCATCGACGAGGTCGCCGTCATCGACGCGCACGAGCCGTGGCTGACCCTGATCGGGCTGCGGCTCACCTATGAGCGGAACACCGCGGAGCGCGGCTCTCCCGCTGATCGCGCTCCGGCCGTGGCCGCACGCGGTGATACTGCGGTGACCGATTGATGCGGGCACCGGTAACCTCGGGCAGATGACGGAGGATCAGGAGAGCGGGTCGGCCCGCTTCGATGTGCCCGAGCAGATGCGGGTCCGGCTGGCTAAGGTCGAGCGGCTGCGCGCGGCTGGCGTCGACCCCTACCCGGTTGGCTATCCGCGTACGCATGCGATCGCCGAGGTGCGCGGCGAGTTCGGGGAGCTGGCGCCCGATACGGTGACCGGCAAGGTCGTTGGCGTCGCCGGCCGCGTCGTGCTCTACCGCAACAGCGGCAAGCTGTGCTTCGCGACGCTGCGAGACGGCACCGGCGAGCTCCAGGTGATGATCTCGCTGGACCGCGTCGGCCCGGACGCGCTGTCGGCCTGGAAGCAGGACGTCGACCTGGGCGACCACGTGGGCGTGACCGGTGAGGTCATCTCCTCCCGGCGCGGCGAGCTGTCCGTGCTGGCGGACTCGTTCGCGATCACCGCGAAGGCGCTGCGGCCGCTGCCGGACAAGTACCACGGCCTGACCGACGCTGAGTCGCGGGTCCGGCAGCGTTACGTGGATCTCATGACGAACCCGTCGGCCCGGCGGATGGCCGAGATCCGCGCGGCCGCCACGCGGTCGGTGCGCGAGGAACTGCACGTGCGCGGTTATCTCGAGGTCGAGACGCCCGTGCTCCAGACACTGCACGGCGGCGCCAACGCCCGGCCGTTCACCTCCCACATCAACGCGTTCGACCTGGACCTCTACCTGCGCATCGCGCTGGAGCTCTACCTGAAGCGGCTCGTCGTCGGCGGCATCGACCGGGTCTACGAGATCGGCCGGATCTTCCGGAACGAGGGCGTCGATGCCACCCACAACCCCGAGTTCACGATGCTCGAGGTTTACCAGGCCTACGGCGACTACAACACGATGGCGACCCTCACCAGGGAGCTGATACAGGCGGCTGCCGAGGCCGCGCACGGCCGTCAGGTGGCTATCCGGCCGGACGGGACCGAGGTCGACATCAGCGGCACCTGGCGCGAGGAGACGGTCCACGGGGCCCTCTCGGCGGCCCTGGGCACGCAGGTCACCCCCGACACCAGCGAGCAGGAGCTGCGCGGGTTCGCGGCGGAGCGCGGCATCGACCTCCAGCCTGGCTGGGATCAGGCACAGGTCCTGCTGGAGCTGTACGAGCACCTGGTCGAGGCGGTCACCGTGGAGCCGACCTTCTACCGTGACTTCCCGGTCGAGGTGGCGCCGCTGACCCGCCAGCATCGCCAGGACCCGCGCCTGGCGGAGAAGTGGGACCTCGTCGCGTTTGGCGCCGAGATAGGGACCGCGTACTCCGAGCTCGTCGACCCCACCGAGGAGCGGGCCCGGCTTACCGCGCAGTCGCTGCTGGCGGCTGGCGGTGACCCAGAGGCTATGCAGCTCGACGAGGACTTCCTGCGCGCGCTGGAATACGGCATGCCGCCGAGTGGCGGCATGGGCATGGGCATCGACCGGATGCTCATCATGCTGACCGGCGCATCGATCCGAGAGACGGTGCTGTTCCCGCTGGTCAAGCCCAACTGATCAGGCGGCGCGGCGGATGGCCAGCTAGCGACGGGGGCTGGGCTAGCGACTGGGATGGGCTAGCGACTGCGGCCGGGCAAGCGACTGCCCGGCCAGTGGGGGGGTTCCGGCCGGGCAGTCTCGGGGGGACAGCTCTCGGGTTAGGCAGCTATGCGCTCGCGCAGCTGCTGGGTTAGGCGACGATGCGGACGGCTCCGACGTAGGCGGACCAGAACACGGGCTGGACCTGGACCGGCTGTCCGAATGTGGGGGCGTCGACCATCAGCCCGTTCCCGACGTAGAGGCCGACGTGCCCGATGTCAGGGTAGAAGAACACCAGGTCGCCCGGCTGCAGTTCGCTGCGCGAGATGTGCTCGCCCTCGTTCCACTGGTCGCCGGTGAAGTGCTCCAGGCTGATGCCCACCTGAGCGTAGGCCCACATCACTAGGCCCGAGCAGTCGAACTCGCTGGGCCCGGCCGCACCCCACACGTACGGGTCGCCGATCTTGGTCAGCGCAGCCCGCAGCGCCTGCACGCCGATCGAGCGGCCTTGCGGCGCGATGTATGGGTACTTGCCGGTCTTGGCGTAGATCGCCGCGGCCTGCTGGAAGGCCTGGCTGTTGAAGAAGTTCTCTTTCTGCTGGATCTGGCTGACCTTGGCCGCCATCGTCGCGGTGAGCGTCTTGGCGCGCTTCTGCTCCTGCGCCGCGGCCGCCTGAGCGCGGAGCGCGGCGGTCTCGGCAGCCGCGACCAGGCTGACCTTGGCGCCGTTCTGCTGCTCAAGCTGGGTCATGATCGATGCCCGGTTGAGCAAGTTCTGCGGCGACGACGTCTCCAGCAGCTGCATAGACGGGTTCATGCCACCGCTCATGTAGCCCTCGACGGCGATGGCGCCGATGTAGGCCTGGTCCTGGGCAAGGATCAGCTTGTCCCTGGCGGCGTCTTCGGTGGCAATCTTGGCCTGGGCCTGCGCCTGCTGAAGCTGGATCTTCAGGCTGTCGTACTGCTCGCTGAGGTTGTCGATCTGGTTAGAGAGCGCGTTGGCCTTGGCCAGCGTCGCGCTCAGGCTGGGCGTGCCGGATGCGGGAGCTGCCGACGCGGCGCCCGCCACGCCAGCGGGCAGTGCGGCTACGCAGACAGCAGCGGCCCCGGCGAGGGCAACGGCGCAGCCAGCGAAGCGCCGGACGCCAGAGGAACTCGATGCTGACTGCCGTGGTACATGCCTGCTACGCGGCATGCGTCTCACGTACCGTCTCCTCTCCTAGGCCGCCTACCGGGTTAGCTGACGGGTTCGGGCCGGAGGAGCCCTACGGCGAGCTGGGCAGCAAGGCTGCTGCCACTGCACGCCGATTCACCCCGGGAACGGTGGGTCCCCGGCTCCCCGACAGCTCGTGCGAGCAATCGGGAACTCGGCGGGTCGCTGCACGGTGCCCGGCTGTCGGGCGTTTGCAACGGCTATCAGCGATGGAGGCTAACCGAGACCGCCGTTGTCGCGGGCCAAAACTCCGAAAGATTTTGTCTTGGCTGGTACCGCCGTCGCTTCCTGCGTATTGCCTGCGGCAACGGGCGCGGTCACCCGACCATGATGCTCGCGCATCGATGCCAGGCCGCAGTCTCGCTGTATCTCCGCAGGTCACACGGCGTGTCATCGGGCTGCTGGCCGCATGTGATCTGCGCGTGATCTGCCGCTGATTAGCCGAAAGCCGGGGACACAGCCGCAATACGTACTGGCGTAGTAACACTCAGTGCTGGCTCGTATTGGCAGCCCCGGGCTTCTTTTGCCATGCTGACATCTGGGCGGACACTGCCAGAATCTCCAAAAGCTCGCAGTAGCAGCTCAGGGTCAACCGGCGAAGGCGGATGGCGGATGGACTACGCGGTCAGACGGGCCAGGACGAGTGATGTCCGGGCCATCCGGGCGCTGGTGGACGCAAACTCGCGATCTGGTCACTTGCTCGACAAGCCCACCGTCGCGCTGTACGAGGATGTGCAGGAGTTCTGGGTTGCTAGCGCGCCAGACGGGGAAATCGCCGGGTGCGGCGCTCTACATGTCATGTGGGAGGATCTGGCGGAGATCCGCACCCTTGCGGTCGCGGCGGACCATCAGGCCCGCGGTATCGGGAATCAGATAGTCCTCGCGTTGCTCGATAGCGCCAGGGAGCTCGGCGTGAGCCGGGTTTTCGTCCTGACGTTCGCGGTCAGCTTCTTCCGCCGCCATGGCTTTACCGAGATTTCAGGCCAGGCCGCAAGCCCTCAGGTCTATGCGGAGCTGCTGCGCTCCTACGACGAGGGCGTCGCCGAGTTCCTCGATCTCGACCGGGTGAAGCCCAACACGCTGGGCAATACGCGCATGCTGTTGCGCATGCAGTGAGCGCGAGCCCGCCCGGTCTGGGTATCGGGCGGGCTGATAGCGTCGCCAGCCAGCCTGCCAGCCCGGGGCGCCGCCCAGGCCAGCGGCGCCGGCCCGGCTAAGGTGGTATTCATGCTGGACAGGACAGCAGCCAGATGAACGACCTCGCTGTACTCGTCCCGCCGTTCCTGATGTGTGCGGCGGTCATCACCGCGATTGTCGCTTTCCTGCGGCACGAGATGGGCCGCGGGCGGTCAGATGGGTCTGAGGCTAGCGCCGACAATTCCGCCTCTGTGCCGACCGCAGCCGACAAACTTGATGATGATGCAGACGCGTCCGCATCATCACGCCGAGATCGCTAGCCGACTGCCGGAAGCAAGCTCTTCGGCGATACGGTAAACGGCAATCTCGAATTGTCAAGCCCGCAAGACATGGTATATCTTTGGCTGCCTGAAAGACTTCGGTGAAAGGCAGCATGATGGTACAGAAGACCGTAGTGACGGTGGTTTGTGATCTACCTCACGATGGCGAGATCGAAGGCAACGAGACGGTTTCGTTCTCGGTTGACAACACCGCCTACGAGATCGATGTCTGCTCAGCGCACGCTAAGGAACTCCACGACATCTTCAGCACGTACATCGAGCACGCACGGCGTGTCAGCGGTGGCGCACGGCGGCGCAAGGCGCGCACTGGCCCAGGCCGCGAGCGCAGTTCCGAAATTCGACAGTGGGCCCGCGACCGTGGCGAGAAGGTCAGCGAGCGCGGCCGTATTCCAGCGTCCATCATTCAGGAATACGAGGCCACTCACTAACCGCGCTGCTCATTATGCCGGCCGGCTTTCGCTGATATGACCGACGAAGTTGACTGGCAGCCGGACAGCGAAAATCTGGATGGCTCGGGACACTATGCCAAGCCAGTGTCCGCAGCCAGCAAGAATGGGTCAGGGTAGGTTGGTGCCGAGCCTGCCTCTGACTCTCGCACATGACAATGAATCGGCCCACGGAGTCAGCGCGATAAGGCGGCGCCGCACCTAACGGCGCTCGGGGCAGGTTGACCGCGCCTGGTGGCGCGTTTCAGGGGATTCGATTTCTACTGACGATCAGGGCCGATCTGGCGCTTCGCGGGCGGATTCTCACGCATCCGCGGCTTAGGCATCCGGCGGTGCCGGCGCGAGCGAAATACGCTTCGCCGGCTCGCGGCTGCGCCTCTCCGGCTGCCACTATTGACGCACTGCACCCGTGGTCGGAGGGACAGCTGCTCAGCCTCGCCGGCCAGGACGCGGCCGCCCAGACGACCGCTGGGGTGACCGGCCCGCCGCGCCGCGCGGGCTCCGGTCACTCGATCCTTGTACGCGCGGGGCGCTCATGGATGTGAAGTTGGTACGCCCATGGCCGTACTGAATCCACATCCATGCGCCGTCAGTCGGCCCTGCCGCCGAGCAAAGCGGGCAAATCGGATGCTGCGGCATGCCCGGTTCGGCGCGGAGTTCAATGGCCGAGCATGGGTGGGGAGTTGCTGTCGCCACATAGCAGCAGTAACTCCGCCCTCATGACCGGTAGATCGTCCGTCGAAGCTCGCAGTTCCGGCAAACCGGGCGCGGTCTGGCGCTAGCAGCACTCGGCGCGGGCAGCATTGCGCCGGTTGTACTCGGCGTGCGCAGCACCAGCACCGGGGACGTCGGCCGCATCGCGGGCCGGGCAGCGACGAGGGCGGGCAGCAGGGCGCGCAGTCCGTACTGAGCGCGCAGTCCGTATTGAGCGCGCAGTCCGTACTGAGCGCGCAGGCCGTACTGAGATGGTCAACGGATCGCGGTGTGAGCTGGCCTCAGCGAGGTATAACCGATTAAAGAGGATTTCTCGCTTAGTGCGGGTGCTGACACGGTGACCTGCGCGTTCGCTGATGGCGTAGCCGCCGAGTTTCGCTTTCGCTGCGGGCGTAGCTGGGAACACTGCCCCTTCAGCCTAGGTTGAATGGGATGAACGCCCTACTGGCGGGGAACGTTTTGAGTAGTGCGGCATGTCGCACACGATGGCGTCGCCGGGCGCACGGGCTAACATGCGGAAGGGACGGGGCAGCTTCGGTGCCTCACCCACCGCGCTGTGAGGAGCGACGAGATGTTCGAAAGGTTTACCGACCGGGCGCGGCGGGTTGTTGTCCTGGCTCAGGAAGAGGCCAGGATGCTCAACCACAACTACATCGGCACTGAGCACATCCTGCTCGGCCTCATCCACGAGGGCGAGGGCGTTGCTGCCAAGGCCCTCGAGTCACTGGGGATAAGCCTGGAGGCAGTGCGGCAGCAGGTTGAGGAGATCATCGGCCAGGGCCAGCAGGCGCCGTCTGGTCATATTCCCTTCACGCCGCGGGCGAAGAAGGTTCTTGAGCTCTCCCTGCGTGAGGCGCTGCAGCTTGGCCACAACTACATCGGCACTGAGCACATCCTGCTCGGGCTGATCAGGGAAGGCGAGGGTGTCGCCGCGCAGGTGCTGGTGCGCCTCGGCGCCGACCTGAACCGGGTCCGCCAGCAGGTCATCCAGCTGCTCCACGGCTACCAGGGCAAGGAGCCGGCGGCAGCAGGTGCTCCGTCCGAGAGTGCACCGTCGACCTCGCTTGTTCTCGACCAGTTCGGCCGGAATCTGACGGCTGCTGCCCGCGAGGGCAAACTTGACCCGGTTATCGGCCGGGACAAGGAAATCGAGCGGGTGATGCAGGTCCTGTCCCGCCGAACGAAGAACAACCCTGTCCTGGTTGGCGAGCCTGGCGTTGGCAAGACTGCCGTCGTCGAGGGCCTGGCGCAGAAGATCGTCAAGGGCGAAGTGCCTGAGACGCTCAAGGAGAAGCAGCTCTACACGCTCGACCTTGGCGCGCTGGTCGCCGGGTCCAGGTACCGCGGCGACTTCGAGGAGCGGCTGAAGAAGGTCCTGAAGGAGATCAGGACTCGCGGGGACATCATCCTGTTCATCGACGAGATCCACACTCTGGTAGGGGCGGGCGCCGCGGAGGGCGCGATCGACGCCGCTTCCATCCTGAAGCCGATGCTGGCCAGGGGCGAGCTGCAGACCATCGGCGCCAGCACGCTAGACGAGTACCGCAAGCACCTGGAGAAGGACGCGGCGCTTGAGCGCCGGTTCCAGCCGATCCAGGTGGCTGAGCCCACGATCGCGCACACCATCGAGATCCTGAAGGGCCTGCGCGACCGGTACGAAGCACACCACCGGGTCACGATCACCGATGACGCGCTGGTGGCGGCGGCTCAGCTTGCCGACCGGTACATCAGCGACCGGTTCCTGCCGGACAAGGCCATCGACCTCATCGACGAGGCAGGCTCGCGGATGCGCATCCGCCGGATGACCGCACCGCCGGACCTGCGGGACTTCGACGAGCGGATCGCGGACGTGCGCAGGGAGAAGGAGTCGGCAATCGACTCCCAGGACTTCGAGAAGGCCGCTTCCCTGCGCGACACCGAGAAGCAGCTCATCGACAAGAAGGACGCGCGGGAGAAGGAGTGGAAGGCCGGCGACATGGACACGCCGGCTGAGGTCAACGAGGAGCTCATCGCCGAGGTTCTCGCGACCGCCACCGGCATCCCAGTGTTCAAGCTCACCGAGGAGGAGTCGCAGCGGCTGCTCCGGATGGAGGACGAGCTGCACCGCCGCGTGATCGGCCAGAACGATGCCATCAAGGCGCTGTCGCAGGCCATCAGGCGGACCAGGGCCGGGCTGAAGGACCCGAAGCGCCCCGGCGGCTCGTTCATCTTCGCCGGGCCGTCTGGTGTGGGCAAGACCGAGCTATCCAGGACGCTCGCCGAGTTCCTCTTCGGTGACGAGGACTCGCTCATCCAGCTGGACATGAGCGAGTACATGGAGAAGCACACGGTCTCCCGGCTATTCGGCTCCCCGCCTGGTTACGTGGGCTACGAGGAGGGTGGCCAGCTGACCGAGAAGGTGCGGCGCAAGCCGTTCTCGGTCGTCTTGTTCGACGAGATCGAGAAGGCGCACGGCGACATCTTCAACTCGCTGCTGCAGATCCTGGAGGACGGTCGGCTGACCGACGCCCAGGGCCGGGTGGTCGACTTCAAGAACACCGTGATCATCATGACCACGAACCTTGGTACCAGGGACATTTCCAAGGGTGTCTCGGTCGGCTTCGGTGCGGCGAGCGAGTCGAAGGGCTCGTATGACCGGATGAAGAACAAGGTCGGCGAGGAGCTCAAGCAGCACTTCCGGCCGGAGTTCCTCAACCGCGTCGACGACGTCATCGTCTTCCACCAGCTGAGCCAGGACGAGATCTTCCAGATCGTCGACCTGATGGTCAGCAAGGTTGACGAGCGGATGCGTGACCGGGACATGGGCATTGAGATCCGCCCGGCTGCGAAGAAGCTCCTGTCGGAGAAGGGCTACGACCCGGTCCTCGGCGCCAGGCCACTGCGCCGCACGATTCAGCGGGAGATCGAGGATCACCTGTCGGAGAAGATCCTGTTCGGCGAGGTCAAGGCTGGCCAGATCGTGATCGTCGACGCGGAGGGCACCGGCGAGGACGCGAAGTTCGTCTTCACCGGCGTCAACAAGCCGTCCGATGTGCCTGACGCACCGCCGGTCGAGGTGGAGTCCAAGGCTGCCGCCAGCGGGGCCACGGCGACAGCGTCGGACTAGCCCGTCTACTAGCCCGGAGTCAGGCAGCCTGGCACCGGATCAGGCCGACGAGACAGGCGAGCCAACCCTAGGCGGCGGGCTCGCCTGTTTCGCGTCGCCAGGCAGAGCGAGGGATCCGTTCGGACATCTAATGACTAGTCCGTCATCGATCAGGGCAGCGAGCGCGCGCGCTCGCTGCCCTGGCTCGTCCCAGGCTGCGTCCAGGTCGACTGGCGGCACCGGCCCGCTCGCCGACCTGAGGACGGCCAGGAGGCGGCCGCGGCACTGGCGGTCACTGCCCTCATAACGCGCAGACGCGCGGCGGGCACCGACCGTGGGCTGGCCCTGCCTGAGCCAGGCGCACTGGCTGCTGACCGGACAGTCAGCGCACCGCGGCCGCCTGGCAGCGCAGATCAGGGCGCCGAGCTCCATGACGCCCACCGACCACTGGGCGGCGAGCCGGCCGTCCTGCGGCAGCAGCGACTCGGCCAGTCGTGCCTCCGCCGCGGTCTGCGCCGGACCCGGCAGGTAGCTGCCAGTCACTAGCCGGGCGAGGACACGCCGGACGTTCGTGTCGAGCACGGCCTGGCGCTGGCCGTAGGCGAAGCTCGCCACGGCGGCGGCGGTATATGCCCCGATCCCTGGCAGCCGCCGCAGCTCGTCGACAGAGGCCGGTACCTTGCCGTCAAACTGGCTCGTGATCAGCTCGGCAGTCGCGTGCAGGCGCACGGCGCGGCGCGGGTAGCCGAGTCTGTCCCACTGCCGCACCGCGTCTGCGGGCGTGGCCGCCGCGAGCGCGGCGGCCTCAGGCCAGCGACTGATCCAGGCCGCGTGGGCGGGGAGTACCCGGCTGACTGGGGTCTGCTGGAGCATGACCTCGCTGACCAGGATCGACCACGGCGTCGCGCCTGGACGGCGCCACGGCAGGTCCCGCGCGTTGGCTGCGTACCAGCGCAGCACCGGGGAGGTATATGGCGTCGACATCGCAATCCGATCCTCCCACCGCCGCAGACACGGTCATGACCGGCGATGCTAGCCGGAGCAGCGCAAGGCCAGCCGACGCAGCACACGGCTAGCGGGCCTAGCGCACGCCCGGGGTGAGGACCGCACCAGCGGGCGCGACTAGGAGTAGCGCTCCATTAGCGCCGACTCGGCCAGCCGCGACAGTCCCTCGCGCACGCTCGTGGCCTGCCCGGGATCCACGCCTTCTACGCGACGCAGGTCGTGGGCACTTGCCGACAGCAGCCCTTGAAGGCCGCCGAAATGCTCGATCAGGCTGTCAGCTGTCGCCGGCGCCAACCGTGGTATCTGTCCGAGGAGCCGGTAGCCGCGCGAGGTGACATGCAAACCAAGGCCGTCGGCTGCACCGAGGCCGATGGCAGCCGCCACCGCGGATAGGTCGAGCAACTCATCGGCACCGAGCAGGCCAAGCTTGTCGACGTGATCTGCGCCTGCCCAAGTCTCGCCCGCGGTCGTCCGATGATCCGGCGCGTAGTCGCGCAGCAGCAGCTCGCGCTCACGCGCCGTCCCGGCGGTGAGCTCTTCAAGCTGCAGACCCAGCAGCCGACCGTCGGTGCCGAGCTCCACGAGGTATCCGCCTATCTCATCGGTCACCCGGCCGACCATCTCGAGCCGCCGGGCAACCACGGCGATATCGCCGACCGTCGCCCGGTCCTCGATTTCTAGCGCGGTCAGCGCGCCTGCGGCATCGTCGAGGCGCCGTTTGTACCGCTCCAGCGTTGCGAGCGCCTGGTGAGCTCGCGTCAGGAGCGCCGCAGAGTCCTCGAGCACGTACCGCTCGCTCGTGGTGAATACAGCGATGATCCGCATTGACTTGCTGACGGTGATCACGGGATAGCCGGTCTGCCTGGCGACGCGCTCGGCCGTCCGATGTCGCGTACCGGACTCCTGCGTCGGCAGCCGCGGATCAGGCACCAGCTGGACGGCTGCACGCAGGATGCGGCAGCCGGTCTCGTCGAGGACGACGGCGCCGTCCATCTTGGCGAGCTCGCGCAGCTGCGTCGCCGAGAACGGGGCATCGAGCTCGAACCCGCCTGAGCAGATATCACTCACAACCGGGTCGAACCCAAGCACGACAAGCGCGCCGGTATTGCCGCGCACGATCCGCTCCAGGCCATCGCGGAGCGCGGTACCGGGGGCGACCATCGCCAGGGCAGCGCGCCGGCGCTCGTCTCGCCCGATGCTCATCGTAAGCACCTGCCTTAACGATCTCGCTTGTGTTGGCAGTCTAGTCACGGGGCAAAGCCGCAATTTGACCTTCGCGCGCGGCTTCAGGCCCGGCCGCGGCGGCAATTCCTACCGTCTGCCGAGCGCCGCGGCGATGGCCGACCGCACGTTGGCGACCTCGGTGACCGCCAGCGAGCCGACCCACTGCTGCGGTCCGGCCACGTGCAGGTGGCTTGCCCGTGCCGCATCCCCGCGGCGCGGACGTGACGCTCCGCTGGCGGGCGGCAGGCCGGAGCCGGCCGGGATGATCGCCCGCCTGAATCCCATCCGCTCCGCTTCGGTGAGCCGCCGCTGGATACCGGTAACGCGCCTGATCTCACCCGCGAGCCCGACCTCGCCGATCGCGACGAGATCAGGCGGCACGCTGAGGTCGGCTACCGCGCTCGCCACCGCCAGCCCGACGGCCAGGTCGACCGACGGCTCGGTCAGCCGGACTCCGCCGACAGTGGCGGCGAACACGTCGCGCTTGCCGATGCCGAGCCCCGCCCGGCGCTGGAGCACGGCCAGCATCATGCCGACCCTGGCCGAGTCAAGGCCGGATACCACCCGCCGCGGCGGCAGATCGCCCGCTGTCTGGCAGACCAGCGTCTGGACCTCGGCTAGCAGCGGCCGCCGGCCTTCGAGCGTCACGGTCACGCAGGTACCGGGCACCGGCTCGTGCCGCTCCGACAGGAACAGCCCGCTCGGATCCGGCAGCCCCGTGAGCCCGTACTCGCCGAGCTCGAAGCATCCGAACTCGTCAGTCGGGCCATACCTGTTCTTCAGGGCGCGCACCATCCGCAGCTGACCCCGCGAGTCGCCGTCGAAGTGCAGCACGACATCGACCAGGTGCTCGAGAGTGCGCGGGCCCGCCACCGAGCCGTCCTTGGTCACGTGCCCAACCAGCACGGTAGTCAGCGTGCGCTGCTTGGCCAGTGCTGTCAGCGCGGCGGTGATCTCCCGTACCTGGGTCACGCCGCCCGGCACACCGTCCACCCCGGCCGCGCAGATCGCCTGCACCGAGTCGACGATCAGCAGTGCAGGATCGACCGCCTCGACATGACCGAGCAGCGCCCCGAAGTCCGTCTCCGCGGCCAGGTACAGCGAATCGCTGATCGCACCGATCCGATCGGCGCGCAGCCGTACCTGCGCGGCCGACTCCTCGCCCGTCACGTACAGCACGCGGCCCGACGCCGCCGCGAGCGCACCTGCCTCGAGCAGGAGCGTCGACTTGCCGACGCCAGGCTCGCCGGCCAGCAGCACGACGGCACCGGGAACTAGCCCGCCGCCGAGGACGCGGTCCAGCTCGGACATTCCGGTCGGCCTCGCCTTGGCTGCGGCGGCGTCGACATCGCCGATGGGCACCGCGGCCGTCGTCGGCTGAGCCGGCCGCAGCTGGGCCGCCCGCAGCTGGGCCGTCCGCAGCTGGCCGCGCGACCCTGCCCGGCCGGGATCCTCATCGGGTCCCTCGATGACCGTGCCCCAGGCGTCGCAGTCGCCGCAGCGGCCCGCCCACTTGCGTGTCCGCCAGCCGCAGGCCGAACACTGGAACGCGGTCGCGGTTGCGGATCTGGGCATGCTGGGAAGGTACCGGCTAGTGCCGACAGTCTGCCGCCGCCGGCGGCACGGCGCGCCGGGACGCATAAGCTGGCAGTACGAGCACAGCCATAGGAGAGGCGATTGCGCAGGTCACTCCAGTGACAGCCATCAAGATCGCGCTGTCGACCGCTTCGGTCTTCCCGGAGCGCACTCCGGACGCCTTCGAGACCGCCGCCCGGCTCGGCTACGACGGGCTGGAAGTCATGGTGACCGCAGATCCGGTCAGCCAGGACGCGTCCGTACTGCGCAAGTTGTCGGACTACCACGGCATCCCAATCGTCGCCGTGCACGCGCCGAATCTGCTCATCACCCAGCGGGTGTGGAGCCGCGATCCGTGGACGAAGCTAGCGAAATCCCGCGAGCTGGCCGAGGCTGTCGGCGCGCGCGTGGTTGTTGTGCATCCGCCGTTCCGCTGGCAGCGCGAGTACGCCAGGGACTTCCAGACGGGCATCGCGGAGATGACTGAGCAGGGCAACGTCGCCTTCGCGATCGAGAACCTGTACCCGCTGCTGCGCGGCGAGACCGAGATAGCGGCCTACGCCCCGCACTGGAATCCGGTCGAAATGGACTCCGCCGCCGCCACGCTCGACGTCTCGCACGCGGCAGTATCCGGTTCCGATGTGCTCGCCATGGCCGAGGCGCTGGGCGACCGACTGGCCCACGTGCACCTCGGTGACGGCACCAAGCCGGGCCTTCCGGACGAGCACCTCGTGCCGGGGCGCGGTACGCAGCCGTGCGGTGAGCTGCTCCGCTGGCTCAGCGACACCGGATACGAGGGGCACGTCGTGCTCGAGGTCAGCACGCACCGCGTCCCGACGGTCGCGGACCGCCAGGCCGACCTCGCCGAGTCCCTCGACTTCACGCGCCGCCACCTGAAGGGGGATCCGGCCGCCGCCGGCCGCCGCCCGTGATCGGCCGGCGTGGATGACCGGCGTGGATGACCGGCGCCCGTGATTGGCGGGCGCGGTTGACCGGCGCCCGTCGTGACCGCGACCGCGAGCAGTGTCGCCTGGGTGACGGCCCCGTTACCTAGGTTTCGAGAATTAGCGTCACCGGGCCGTCGTTGACGAGCTCCACCTGCATGTCCGCCCCGAACACGCCGGTCTCTACACTCGCGCCGAGCCCGCGCAGCGCATCAGCGAACGCGTTGACCAGCGGCTCCGCGACCGGTCCCGGCGCCGCCGCGCTCCAGCTCGGCCGTCTGCCCTTGCCCGTGTCGGCGTACAGGGTGAACTGGCTGATCACCAGCAGCGGCGCGCCCAGGTCCGCGCATGACTTCTCGCCGGGCAGGATCCGCAGGAAGTAGATCTTGCCAGCGAGCGCGGCTGCGGTGACGGGAGTGTCGCTGTGAGTGACCCCGACGAGAACCACCAGGCCGGGCGCGCTCAGCTGTCCGGTCACCGCCCCGGCCACGCTCACGCTGGCCCTGCTGGCACGCTGCACCACGGCTCGCACGAGTCCGCATTCTTGCACGGCGACGTGGGCCGTCCGGCCCGCGCCATCCCGATCTGACCTGCACCTGGAGACGGAACGGGGCCGCGTAGACTGCGGTAGCCCACGAGACGGCGGTGCAGGAAGGGCGCACATCGGCATGACAGCGCAGGTCAGCATGAACGCAGACAGCAGCAGGACCACCCGGCCGGGCCAGGCCACTTTGATCACGGTCGCGCCAACCGGCGCGGAGTCGGAGAAGTCCGCGGTGCCCGCGCTGCCTGTCACCCTGGACGAGCTGGTCACCACCGCGAAAGAGTGCCGCGCGGCCGGTGCGGCGGTGATTCATGTGCACATCAGGGACGAGGCGGCGAAGCCGACGCTGGAGCTCAGCAGGCTCAAGGACACCGTGCACGCACTGCGCGAGGCCACCGACCTCATCGTTCAGCTGTCTACTGGCGGCGCCGTGACCGACAGCTTCGAGCGGCGGCTGGCGGTGCTCGACGCCGGCCCGGACGCCTGCTCGCTGACCTGCGGCACCGTCAACTTCGGCGACGACGTCTTCATGAATCCCTGGGGGTTCATGACGGAGCTGTACGCCAAGACGCAGGCGCTTAGCGTGGTGCCGGAGTTCGAGCTGTTCGACTTCGGGCACATCGCCGCGCTGCACCGGCTGCTCGGGGAGCTGGGCGAGCCGGCTGGCGGCCACGTGCACTGTGACCTTGTCATGGGCGTGCCCGGCGGCATGCCCGGTAACGCCGCGACGCTGGTCCAGGCGGTCTCGGCGCTGCCCGCGGGCGCGACCTGGTCGGCGACAGGGATCGGCCGGAGCAGCGTTCCCGTCCTGTTTGCGGCGCTGGCGGCGGGCGGCCACTTGCGGGTGGGCATGGAAGACACGGTCACGTTCGCCCGTGGGCGCCCGGTGGCGAGCAACGCGGAGCTGGTGGAGCGGGCCGCGGCCGCCGCCGAGCTCGCGCAGCGGCCCGCCATGAGCCCGGCGGATGCGCGCGCCATGCTCGGGATGACCGATGAGCGCTGAGCTCACGCCCGGCAATCCGGTCCTGGCCGAGGTGGTGAGGTCGGGCTTCGTCGAGTCGCGTCACCGCGGCGCCGCGATAGCGCTGGCGGCGGACGGGACCACGCTGCTGTCGGCCGGGACTGCCGATGTGCCGATGTTTCCGCGCTCGTCCAATAAGCCGTTCCAGGCCGCGACGATGCTGCGCTGCGGGCTGAAGCTTGACCGCGAGTTGCTGGCGCTCGCGGCGGCAAGCCACTCCGGCGAGGACTTCCATGTGTCCGGCGTGCGGTCGATCCTGGCCTCGGCCGGCCTGACCGAGGATGACCTGCGCTGCCCTCCCGATATGCCGCTCGATGAGCACGCGCAGCGGGCGATGATCCGGTCAGGCGCCGGGCCGGACCGGGTCCACATGAACTGCAGCGGCAAGCACGCGGCCATGCTGGCGACCTGCGTCGCGGCCGGCTGGCCGACGGCGACGTACACCGACCCCGATCATCCGCTGCAGCAGGAGATCAGGGCCGCGATCGCGCGGCTGGCCGGCGAGCCGGTGACTGCGGTCGGTGTTGACGGCTGCGGCGCCCCGCTGATGGCGATCTCAGTGGCCGGGCTGGCTCGCGCGTTCCGGTCGGTCGTGCTAGCCGAGCCGGGCACGGCGGAGCGCGCCGTTGCCGATGCGATGCGCGCCTATCCTGAGTGGACCTCTGGCACCACCAGGCCCGAGCGCGCGCTCATGGCGGCGGTGCCCGGCCTCCTCCTGAAGTCAGGAGCGGATGGTGTCGAAGGGTTCGCCCTGGCAGACGGCCGGTCGGCCGCGTTCAAGATCGAGGACGGCGCCGCGCGCGGCCGCGTCCCCATCACCGTGGCGCTGCTGCGCCGCCTCGGCGCTGAAGAGCTGCCAGGCGCGGACCTCACCGTGCTCGCCGAGCTGGCCACGAGTCCGATCTACGGTGGCGGCCAGGTGGTCGGCGAGATCAGGACGGCGACGCAGCAGCTCGGCTAGGCGCGCCGCCGGGGAAGGGTGCCAGGCGGCCAGGCCCGGCGCCTGGGCCCTGGCTCCCCGGCGCTGGGCTCGGCGGCGGCGACGTGACTGAGCTTGGCAGGCTGACCAGGCAGCCTTGGCTCGGGCCGGTCGCCGGAAACGCCTCGGCCAGCCCGTCCGCGATGTACTGAGCCCTCTTCTCATATCCGGCCGAGGTGTAGTGGATGCCGTCGTTGATGAACCACGGCGGCTGCGCGAGCGCCGCCCAGTTGAACACGCGCATGTTCGGATACTTGGCGCAGGCGGCAAGGAGCGCGCTGTCCCACTTCTGCATGTTCGGCTCGGCGTAGGGCCCGGTGTGGAGCAGCGAGATGACATTCACCCACATCACCGGCTCGCCCTTGGTGACGTGCATCATCTCGCTGATCCTGGCGGCGAGCCCGACATTCGATCCCACCGCGACATCGGCGGTGTCATTGGTGCCGAGGGCAAGCACCCAGCAGCCGTCGAACCCCTGCCTTTCGAGGTGCTGAGCCGCGACGAAGGCGTTCGTCGTGCCCGGTATTACCTCGACCACCGAGCGCGCGCCAGTGATGTCGGTATAGACGTTCTGCACTCCCACGTCCTCGTAGCGGGCCTGGATCCGCTGGCGCGGGTCCGGCAGGTAATCGGATGAGACCAGGCCGTCCGACGTCGAGTCCCCGATATGCGCGACGGATGTACAGGACGTGCGCAGCGGTCCCGAGACCTGCTGAAGTCCGGCTGACTCCGGGCCGGGTGACGCGCTGCTCTTGGCGTGCTTCGCCTGCTTGCCGCCTGCGTGGCTGATGGAGTTGGTGGAAGCGGACAGGGCGCCCGTACTTGCCCCGAGCGTGGCCGCGCCGGATGCGGCCGGGATATCGACCACGCCGCCGAGGCCCGCGCACGCCACCACGAGCACTCCGACCGCGCCTGACGCTGCGGCCAGCCTGGACGCGCCAAGGTTGGCCAGTCGCCTTGTCCGGATCCGGCGCCAGGCACGGCCGATCGCGCCGTGCCGCACCGGCTCCTCGACGAATTTCCACGACAGCGCGGCGATGGCGATGCTGGCCGCGATCTGGACAACAGCCCGCGGCAGGTCCTCGGTGCTGTTAGCCGGCGTCGTCAGCACGATCACCGGGTAGTGCCACAGGTAGATGCCGTACGAGCGGACGCCTATCCAGCGCAGCGGCCGCCAGCCTAGCGCGGCGCCCGTGACGCTGCCAGGGCAGGCCGACGCGGCGACGACGGCGGCCGTGGCAAAACTGAGCAGGACAATCCCGCCGCGATACAGGAACGGCGAGTACTGCCCGACGCGCCAGACCATGACCGCGATGACGATCAGCCCGGCGATGGCAGGCACGTCTAGCACCCAGGCCCAGGCCCGGCCGGCGCGCGACGCCACGATGCTCGGCCAGACCATCGCCAGCGCCGCGCCGATCAGCAGCCCGCAGGCCCTGGTGTCGGTGCCCTCGTAGACCCTGGTGGGATCGACGGCGGGATGATAAAGCACGTACATGGCGACCGCGGATGCGGTCGCGAGTGCCAGCGTCGGCAGCGCGAGCCAGCGGATCGCGGCCGTGCTGCGCTGCCGGATGAAGATCAGTCCGAGCAGCAGCAGCCAGGGCCAGATCAGGTAGAACTGCTCCTCGACTGCGAGCGACCAGAGATGATCGAGCGGCTGCGGCGGCGCGAAGCGCGCGAAATACGACTGACCTTTCGCTATGAGGTACCAGTTGCTGGAATATGTGGCTGCGGCAGCCACCGCGCCGCGCAGGCTGGCCAGGCGCGCCCGGTCCAGCAAGGTGACCCAAGCCGTGACGATCGCCAGCATGACGAACAGCGCAGGGAGCAGGCGGCGGGCACGCGCCAGCCAGAACTTCCCGAGCTGTACGCGGCCGGTAGCCAGCCAGCGGTTTAGCAGCAAGTCGGTGATGAGATAACCGCTCAGGGTGAAGAACACCCCGACGCCGAGCAATCCGCCCGGCGCCCAGCTGAATTGCTCATGGAAGGCGATAACGGCGAGCACCGCGATGGCGCGGAGCCCGTCGAGTCCCGGCATGTAACGCTGGCCCGAGCCCACCGGCTTCGGCATGGTCCCCCCTGGCTAAACACCACAAGTGCCCGGGGAACTACCCGCAGTAGTCTCTCGACTACGTATTGTGCACGAAAAAAAATGGCACGGAAAAAGGTCGGCCGACCACACGTCGTCGTGCGGCCAGCCGATCGGTGCGACGCGCTAGTTGACGATCGCGCCGGCGCTGTGGCCGCCGGCCGGGAAGGCGCGAGTGAGTGCCTGCGCGATGGCCGCGGCGCGGATTGCGTAGCCCGCGGACGTGTAGTGGATGCCATCACTCAGGTGCCACCCAGGCTGGACCATGCCTGCCCAGTTGAAGATGCGCATGTTCGGGTACTGCTTGGCGGCCTGGACAAGAGCGCCGTTCCACGCCTGCATGTTGGCCTCCGACCAGGGGCCGCTGGTGAGGTCTGTCTGGGTGTTCACCCACATGACGGGCTCGCCGTGGACGGCGGCCATCATTTCCTGTATCCGGGACAGCAGTCCCACGTTGGAGCCTGCGGCGACGTTCGCGGTGTCGTTGGTGCCAAGGGCGATCACCCAGCAGCCGCGGAAGCCCTGCTGGTACCAGGCGTTCGCGACCTTGTAACCGTTGATCTGGTCCGGCATCTCCTCGACGATCGAGCGACCGCCGGAAGCATCGATCTGGATGTGCCGGACGCCGACATCGCGGTACTGCGCGGCGAGCCGCTGCGCCGGGTTGGCGAGCCAGGTCGGCGATACCATGCCGACGGAAGTCGAGTCGCCGATGTGCGCGACGGAAGTGCAGGATGTGCGCGGGCCGGCGGCTGTCCTAGCGCGCGCGGCCGTGGGCCTGACCGGCGTGGCAGCATGCCGGGCCCGCGCGGGGGTTCTAGTCGCGGCATGCGCGGAGCCGCTGAAGACGCCGGCGAACGACGCGCTCACGAGCGACACCACGAGCATCGCGACCAGGCCGGCGACAATGCCAACCCGCTTCAGGCCGCGCCGTGATCCGCTGCCGCCAGTCGGCCAGTTCGAGGTGAGGCTTGTACGCCAGCGCACATTAGTCTCCGTTCCGGTTTGGGAGTGGCGTCGCGTGCCGAAGCCCGATAAACAGGGGTGAAAGCGCACCGACCGGCGCTTCGGGCTACCGGGACGCGGTGAAATCTCGGCCCGGTGGCAGCAATCTCCACCCGGCGGCGGCAGCTGTAGCCCGGCGGGGCAGCTGCAACCCGGCGGCAGCGGATCGAGATCGTGCGCGCTGCCGTACCACGATCAACGCCGGGCTCAGCCCGACCGATTCCCCGCAGGTACGCCGCAGCTTCCCGTGGCATGTCTCGGCCAGTGGGTGCGAGTCCGCTCAATACGCGCTGTATGCGCTCGAATCTGCCTGGTTAGCGTCCTGCCGCGGACTGTGCTCCAGCCGCCGCACCTGCCGCGGCTGATCATGAACTCGTACCTTTTGTGGCTATTGCGAAGCGAAGGGGACGACCGCAGGTGGGCGCTATGGGGCGAGAGTGGCCTACTGCTGCCCATAGTTGGACACCAATAGCTAACTGGTGCCCTATCAGGTCACCGCCCGGGCCGCCGTCTCCGTGTTTGCAAATGCAAGCACCACAGTGGAAGACTGACGATATGAGCCCGGTGAACGTGAGCGCGATTGGCGCCTACATCAGGGACCAGCGCGAGCAGGCCAAGATCTCGCTCCGTCAGCTGGCGCAGTCAGCTGGCATATCCAACCCGTACTTGAGCCAGATCGAGCGGGGCCTGCGGCGGCCGAGCGCTGACATCCTGCAGCAGATCGCGAAGGGCCTGCGCATCTCGGCTGAGGCCCTTTACGTCCAGGCAGGATTCCTGGAGGACCGGCCGCCTGGCTCGATTGTGCGCGAGGCCGTGCTGACCGATCCCGAGCTGACCGAGCGCCAGAAGCAGATGCTCATCGAGGTCTACGAGTCGTTCCGCAAGGAGACGGCGCTGGCCAGGGCAGACGCCGGTGAGATCGATGCGGATGAGACCGGCCTGCCGCCGGACGAGGCCGCGCTGACCTGGCCGGAGAACCTGAGCCCGGCCGCGCTGGCCAGGGGACCGCGCAGGCTCGCCATCGCCACATATGGCGGGCCCGAGGCGGATGCAGCAGGCACCGGCGCCGCTGGCGACGCGAAGTTCGACGACGACGACTGGTTTGACGAGGACGCCATGGGCCCGGCCGGACTGGCCGGCGGTCCGCGGGAGCCGCCCGACGCGGGGGACGCTAGCGAGGGCGGGACGCTCCATCAGTTCCCGCCGTCCTCGCCGACCGGGTAGCGTGGCGCCGTGACCATCGTGAATCTGGCTTCGCTGTCGGTTGTGGGCCTCTTCTTCTGGGTGCTGCTCCTGGGCGCCTTCGTGATCGAGACCTGGGCATTCATCGACGCAATTATCCGACCGTCCGCCGCCTTCCCCGCCGCGGGCAAGCAGACCAAGCCGCTCTGGCTGGTAATCCTCGGCGTCGCGTTCGTCATCGGCATCGGCGGCGCCGTAGCCAATGTGCCTCTGATCAGCGTCTTCCCGATCGTGGCGTTCGTAGCCGCATCCATCTACCTAGTCGACGTACGGCCCAAGGTCAAGTCGATCAAATCCGGATCCGCATCGCGGCAGGGCCCGTACGGTCCCTGGTAGCCGGTCGGGCAGGATGCAGTCATGACCGAAGCACAGTGGCGTACTCACCGGCTCGAGCTTGACGACCAGACGCTGCGCGAATGGGACGCCGTCGTACTCCAGTCCGGCGAGGACGGCATCGTCTTGGATCGGTCCGCCTTCTACCCCGGCGGTGGTGGTCAGCCGCCCGACCAGGGCGTGCTCCTTTGGGGCGGCGTACAGACCCGGATCGCCGGCGCGCGCAAGGGCGATGACCTCTACCTGATTGCCGCCGACGGCGATCCGCTGCCACCGGCGGGTACCGCGGTACGGGGCGCTCTGGCTGATGATCGGCGGACCGCATTGATGCGGACGCACTCTGGCCTGCACGTGCTGTGCGGTGTCGTCTTCCGCGACTACGGCGCGCTTGTGACCGGCGGGAACATGGAGCCGCTCGCTGCCCGAATGGATTTCGACCTGCCAGAGCTGCCAGACGGCTTCCGCGATGCGGTCGAGGCCGCCTGCAACGCCGAAGTTCAGGCGGACCGGCGGATCGAGGCGCGGGTGCTGCCGCGAGCACAGGCCTTCGAGCTCCCGGACATCATCCGGACCGCGACCAACCTGGTTCCGCCCGAGGTCGAGGACGTCCGCATCATCGACATCGTCGGCCTCGACCAGCAGGCCGACGGCGGTACTCACGTGGCCAGCACCAAGCACATCGGCCGGATCGAAGTCGTCAAGATCGAGAACAAGGGCCGCGGCTTCCGCCGGCTGCGGATCAGGATCGCCGACTGAGTATGGTCAGTCCGGGTCGAGGCCAAAGCTGATGACCCGGCCGGGATAGATGCGGATGATCTCCGGCGACATACCCGGCCCGTAGGGGATCTCATCGCGCAGCGCCTCCGCGTGGCCGCGGATCTCCACGCAGCGCACTCGCCAGGGCTGGATGGAGGCGATGTCGTCGACGACGAACGCCACGTTCGGGTTCCCGGCGAGATTCCGGAACTTTCGGCTGGCGCCCATGTTGCGCCCGCCGATGTCGATCGTGCCGAGGTCGGCGTTGTAACGGAAGCCCACCGGGCTGTTCTGCGGCGCGCCGCGGCTGTCCACGGTGGCAAGCCGACCGAGACGCTGCGACGACAGGTACGCCAGCACGTCAGCGCTGAGCGGACTGGTGACATCGGCCACAACAGGGACTCCCTCTACTCGGCTGACAGCGCCAGCTGACAGCGCTGGTTGACAGCGGCCGCTCGCCGCTCGTGAAATGCTCGGCGCCCAGCGGACATGTAACCGGTGTCGAAGGGAGCAGCCTTGCTATCTCCGCCTGGTGTCGCCCAGACCGAGCGACAGCACCGGTTCGAGAAACTGTACGCAGCACACCGGATCTCCGTCCTCGGATATGCCCTGCGCCGAACGGACAACACAGACGACGCAGCCGACGTCCTGGCCGAAACATTCCTGACCGCATGGCGGCGGCTGGACGAGGTCCCGCCCGGCGACCAGGCCAAGTTGTGGCTGTACGGAACAGCCCGGCGGCTGCTGGCCAACCACCGCCGCGGCGAGCGACGGCGGCTAGCCCTCGCCGACCGGCTCAGGGCCGAGCTGGCGATGACGTACCGGCCGCCCGATCAGGCGGCCGACTTTGCCGAGATCGCCGCCGCCTTCCGCCGCATACCGCAGCCTGACCAGGAGCTACTGGCGCTAGCCGGCTGGGAGGAACTGGACGCCGGCCAGATCGCCGCGGTCGTGGGCTGCTCACGCAACGCGGCCAGGATCAGGCTGCACCGGGCCAGGCGGCGGCTAGCCGCCGAAGTCGGCCGGGTTGTGGCTGACACCGGTCCCGCCGGCGATGACAACACGAACGGAGACCACGCATGAACCCGATCAGCCAGCTTTGCCCGGTGACCGACAGCCAGGCGGCCCGCCTGGTGCAGGACGACACAATGGCCGCCCTCGCGGACGACATCGTCCGCTCGGGTATGGCGCCCTTCGCCGGCGGGGCGCTGCCGGCGGCTGAGCGGGCGAGACCGGCCGGCGCTAGGCGGCAGCGGCTGCTAATCGGCGTGCCCGTGGCCGTAGCTTTGGCGGTGGCCGGCCTGATCGCCACCTCGCTGGGCACGCCCGGCCAGCATCTCGGTCCGGTGAACGTTGGCCCGCCCAAAGCCGAGGCCGCCGCGCTGTCCTTCACCAGGCAACACGGCTACATCCGGGTGATCGTCCGGAATCCGGTAGCCGACCCCAAGCGATACCGAGCCGAGTTCGCCGAGAACCACCTCAACATCACGCTCACGCTTGTCCCGGCGTCCCCGTCAGTCGTCGGCACGCTGGTCGAGGAGAGCTTGTCGCCGGGATCCGGTACACAGATCACGCCCATCACGGCGAAGGACAAGTGCTTCACCGGCGGTGGCGGCAACGTGTGCCCGGTGGGGGTCAGGGTACCGGTCGACTTCCACGGGGCCGCGACCCTAGTATTCGGCCGCGCGGCCAGGCCCGGTGAGCAATACGAGTCGGCTGGGGAGGCGAACGGTCCCGGTGAAGCCATGTACGGGATGCATTATCAGGGCAAGACGGTCGCTGCGGTAGTCGCCATGCTGGCCAAGCGTGGGTTCACGGTGCCCCAGTACCGAGTGCAACGTGCCGGGCAGTGCTTCATGGAGGTCCGGCGGACTGCGCCGGGCAACTGGCTCGTGTACGACGCCGTGCCGTGGGCTCCTGGCCAGGTGCTGCTGTGGGCGGCTAAGACGCTACCAGTCCGCATGTGTTCGCCGGTCCGCATATCGCCCTCGCCGTCGCCGTCTGCGCCGGCCGGATAGCGGCAAGGCGCCCGCCAGCTCTGGCCGGGTGGTCGCGCGTCAGTGCAGCGGCAGGACCAGTAGCGCCGCTGGGATGACCACGATGGCGGCGGAGATCGAGATCACCAGCGCGAGCACCGCGTTGCTCAGGCCCGGAACGGGCCGCAGCAGTCTGATCACCCTGGCGGCGACCTCACACTCCTCGGCTCGGCTGGCCACGGCCAGCGCGCCCGACGGGACAGCGCCGCCGCCAGCTGCGCCGACTCGCAGCAGCGCGGTAGCCAGCTCCCTGGCCGGCCGCTGCTGGAGTGCCATGTCGTCAGCGTGCATCTCGATCAGAAGCCCCACTGCCCGGTATGCCTGCCGGGCGATGCCCGCCCAGCGGAAGGCGCGCAGCAGCGCCAGGAACGGCAGCAACACCAGGTCATGGCGCTCGCGCAGGTGGGCCCGCTCATGGGCGAGCACGGCGGCGAGCTCGTCGGCGTCGAGCAGGTCAAGCGTCCCAGCGCTGATCACGATGGCCGATCGCAGACCCGGCAGGCAGTACGCGGCGGCGAGCGGATGGTCGACCACGAGCGCGCCCGGCACCTTGGGGTCGCCGTGCGCGAGCAAGCTCAGCAGCTCGTGCTGACGCTGCCGCGCGCGGAGCACTGAGGCGGATGCCGCCAGCAGGATCCAGCACAGGATGGCCAGCAGGACGACGCCGGCCGCGAGGCACACCAGGCGCACGGCGCCGGCCAGGTCCACGGCCGCCGGCAGGCCGCCGGCCCGCGCGATGCTGGCCAGCCGGTCAAGCGCGCCGCTGGCGACAGCGGCACCCGGCGCTGTCGCGCCGAACCCGATCAGCGCGCCGACTGCAGCGAGGCCCCAGCCGAGTCCCAGCGCCTGCCACAGCAAGATCGCCGCGGCCGGAGATCGCCGCGGCCAGGACGCGTTAGCAAGCGCGCTCGCGGCCCAGATGCTGCCGACGGCGACCGCAGCAAGAATTAGGACAGCGGCGGACACGGCGTCACCCCCGGGCAGCGCCGCCGAGCGCTCCCAGGGCCCGTAGCAGCGCCTGCGCCTCGGTGCCCGACACACTGCGAGCGAACCTGGCCAGCGCAGCCTGCCGATCGCCGGTCTGGTCCAGGGCACTCAGCATGAGCTCGGTCACGTATGCTTCCCGGCTTTCGGCGGCACGGTAGTGCCACGCACGGCCATTGCGCTCTCGGCGGGCGAAACCCTTCTTGGCGAGCCGGTCGAGCACTGTCATCACGGTGGTGTGTGCCAAGTCCCGATCGGTGAGCAGGCCGCTCACCTCGCGCACGCTCAGCGGGTCCACAGCTTCCCAGAGCACTTCCATTATTGCGCGCTCGAGCTCGCCAAGTCGGTTCACGGGCTAATTCTAACGTGGGACGAAAGCTCTCCTCCAGGGCAGGAGGGGAGCGCCGGCGCTACCGTGCGACTGTGACCGTGCCCCGCATCGGCGTGAGCGTCGACCTGGTAATCCTGACCGTCCGGGCCGGCCAGCTGGCGACCCTGGCCTGGCGCCGGGACGGCGATCCGTACGCGGGCATGCTGGCCCTGCCGGGCGGCTTCATCCGCCTCGACGAGGACCTGGCTGCCGCGGCGGCCCGGGTCCTGGCCGAGCGGGCTGGCCTGCCGGGCGCGCCGGTTCACCTGGAGCAACTGCGGACCTATGGTTACCCGGACCGGGATCCGACCCGGCGTGCGGTCTCGGTGGCTTACCTGGGCCTGGCCCCGGACCTGCCGGCGCCCGATCAGCCGCAAATGAGCTGGCAGCCGGTCAGCGAACTGACGCAGCTGGCCTTCGACCACGCCAGGATTCTCCTCGATGGCGTGGAGCGCGCGCGCTCCAAGCTGGAGTACACCTCGCTGGCGGCCGCGTTCTGCCAGGACGAGTTCACGGTCGCCGAGCTGCGCCGCGTATACGAGATCGTCTGGGGCACTGCACTCGACCCGCGCAACTTTCATCGCAAGGTCACTGGCGCCCATAACTTCCTGGTCGAGACCGGCGAGGTCACAGCGTCAGGCGGCGGCAGGCCGGCCCAGCTGTACCGGCGCGGCACCGCCGTTTTGCTGCACCCGCCGATGCTGCGGCCGCGCTTGTCCGGTGATGATCGCGCACTACCCTGAGAAGGTCAGGCGTCTAGCGGCGAGCAGCTCAGGAGGACAACGGTGTCCGAGCAGTACCCACGATTCCGGGCCGTACTCGACCAGTTCGCCGGCTATAAGCCAGGCAAGGCGCCGACGCCGTCGGGTGGCCGGACCTTCAAGCTGTCGTCCAACGAGTCGCCCTACGAGCCGCTGCCGTCGGTCCAGGCCGTCCTCGCCGATGCGGCCGCCCACATCAACAGATACCCGGACAACGGCGCAGCTGAGCTGACGGAGGCGATCGCGAGCCGGTTCGGCGTGCCGGCTGAGCACGTCGCGGTCGGGTGCGGCTCGGTTGGCATCGCTCAGCAGCTGCTGGAGGCCGTCGGCGAGCCCGGCGCGGAAGTGATCTACGCGTGGCGGTCGTTCGAGGCTTACCCGTACCTGACCGACCTGGCGAACGCCACCGCGGTGCCGGTGCCGCTGGCCGGCTACGGTCACGACCTGGCCGCCATGGCAGCCGCCATCACCGATCGCACCAGGCTGATCTTCGTCTGCACGCCGAACAACCCGACCGGCACGGCAGTGCGGCAGGACGACCTCGCCGCGTTCCTGGATCAAGTGCCGGCCGACTGCCTCGCCATCATCGACGAGGCCTACGTGCAGTACGTGCGCGACCCGGATGTCGCCGACGGCCTGAGCCTGTATTCCGGCCGGCCGAACGTGGCCGTGCTCCGCACGTTCTCCAAGGCCTACGGGCTGGCCGGGCTGCGGGTTGGCTACCTGATCGGGCCCGAGCCGGTGGCTCAGGCCGTCCGCAAGACGATGCTGCCATTCACGGTGAACTCCCTGGCTCAGGCTGCCGCCGTCGCCTCCCTGGCGGCCGAATCCGAGCTGCTGGAGCGCGTCGAGCTGGTCGTCAAGGAGCGGGACCGGGTCAGGCACGATCTGCTAGGCGATGGGTGGACAGTGCCGCCGACGGAGGCCAACTTCGTCTGGCTGCCACTCGGCGAGCGCTCCGCCGAGTTTTCCGACCACTGCGATGCCGCGGGCGTTAGCGTCCGCCCGTACGCAGCCGATGGCGTCCGGGTCACGATCGCCGACCCAGAGGCGAACGACGCCTTCCTGGCGGCGGCGGCTGGCTATCCGTTCCGCGCGTAGCGAATCGTGGCCTGAGCCGCGCCGAGGCAGTATGCCTGATAGTCCAGAATGGGGCTATGGAGACACTGGCGGTGCTCGCGGTCGAGTCGCCGCGCGTGACGCTGCGCACCGCCACGGATGCCGACATAGCAGCGATCGTCGGCCTGATCGCGGCCGATCAGCTGGGCGCTACCAGGGACGGCGTGCGAGACGAGGCTGACCTTGCTGCTTACAGCGCCGCGTTCCGTAGCATCGACGCAGATCCGGCGCACCTGCTCGTCGTGGCCGAGCGCGATGGGCAGATCGTGGGCACCTTGCAGCTGTCGTTCCTGCCCGGCCTCGCCCGCCGGGGTGCCCTGCGCGCGCAAATCGAGGCGGTCCGGGTGGCGGAGAGCGAGCGCGGCTCGGGCCTCGGCGCGGCCATGATGGGGTGGGCCATCGATGAGGCCAGGCGGCGTGGCTGCGGGCTCGTGCAGCTGACGACTGACAAGACTCGCGCGGATGCGCATCGGTTCTATGCGCGGCTCGGGTTCGTCGCCTCGCACGAGGGGATGAAGCTCGCCCTGTGATCCATAACACCGTGATCCATAACACCGTGATCAACGACGCCGCGATCAGCGACACCGCGACTGCCGACACCAGGCTCTACGTGCTCCACGAAAACCCGGACTGGTACGCCCCGCTGGCGGCCGCATTCGACCAGGCGGGCGTGCCGCACGAGCAGTGGCTACTTGGTGACGCGGTGGTCGACCTAGACGAGGAGCCACCTGCCGGGGTCTTCTGGTCACGGATGAGCGCGTCGGCGCACACCAGGGGCCACCCGTTCGCCAAGGACCAGACCCGCGGCGTGCTGGCCTGGCTCGAGGCACACGGCCGGCGCGTCGTGAACGGGCGTCGCGTGCTGGATCTGGAGATGAGCAAGGTGGAGCAGCTGGCAGCGCTCCGGGCTGCTGGATTCGACGTGCCCCGAACCGTCGCCGTGGCCGGCCCGAGCGGCCTGGCGGCTGCGGCTAGGAAGATCCCCGTTCCGTTCATCAGTAAGCACAATCAGGGCGGCAAGGGTCTCGGCGTGCGGCTGTTCACCAGCCACGACGAGTATGACTCCTACCTCGCCGGGCCTGATTATGAGCCGCCGGTGGACGGGATCACGCTCTTGCAGGAATACCTCGTGGCCGCGCAGCCGCGGATCACGCGCGCGGAGATCGTCGGCGGTGAGTTCGTGTACGCCATCACTGCGGACACTGAGCGTGGCGGCTTCCAGCTGTGCCCGGCAGACGCGTGCGCTGTGCCGCCAGGAGGTGGGCCGCCGGCAGGCGGACCGGGCGTGCCCGAGCCGAGCCTGTTCACCTTGCGCGCGGGCTTCAGCGATCCGGTGATCGGCGGGTACCTGGAGTTCGCTTCGGCCCACGGGATCGGCATCGCCGGCTTTGAGTTCATCGAGACCGCTGATGGGCGCCTGGTTACGTACGACATCAACACCACCACCAACTACAACGCCGAGATCGAGGCTGTGGCCCCGCGGTCGGCGCTGGCAGCCGTCGCGTCGTACCTGGGCGGCCTGCTGGCCGGGTCGGCGCGGTCGCGGCGGCCAGGGAACTAGGAGGCGCTCGGCGATGCGGTTCGGGTACTGGATGCCGATCTTCGGCGGCTGGCTTCGTAACGTGCAGGACGAAGGCATGCCGGTGTCGTGGCCCTATATCCGCGACCTGGCCGTGGCGAGCGAGCAGCTGGGATTCGACCTGTCGCTAATCGCTGAGCTCAACCTGAACGACATCAAGGGTCACCGGGCGCCGTCGCTGGACTGCTGGACGCTCGCGCCGGCGGTGGCGGCCGCGACGAGCACGCTGGAGCTCATGCTGGCGGTCCGCCCGAACTATCACTCGCCGTCACTGACGGCCAAGGCGCTGTCGACCCTGGACGTGATCGCGCCGAGCCGGATCTCGCTCAACGTGGTGTCGTCGTGGTGGAAAGACGAGGCGGCACAGTACGGCGCCCCATTCGACGTCCACGACGCACGGTACGCGCGGACGCAGGAGTGGCTGGATGTGGTCGGGCGGCTGCTGCGCGAGGACGACGTCAGCCATTCCGGCCCGCTGTATGAGCTCGCGGGGACGGTGCTGGAGCCCAAGCCGTCCCGGCTGCCTCCCGTCTACATGGGCGGCGAGTCGCCGAAGGCGAAGGAACTGATCGCCGCGCAGGCAGACGCCTACGTCATGCACGGAGACGCCCCCGAGGTCATCGCGGCCAAGGTCGCCGACCTGAGCGCGCGGCGCGCGGCTGCAGGCGGGACGCCCATGACGTTCGGCGTGTCAGGCTACGTGATCTGCCGCGACACCGAGGAGGAAGCCCGCGCCGAGCTCGACCGGATCCTGGACGTGCGGTCCTCCCCCGAGGCATACGCGTCGTACCAGGACTTCGTCGAAGGATCCCAGCTGGAATCGCAAGTGTCGCTGGAGGAATACAGCGTCTCCAACCGCGGCCTGCGCAGCGGGCTCATCGGCACGCCAGGTCAGATCCTCGAGCGCCTGCACGCCTACGCAGCCGCGGGCGTGGACCTGATGCTGCTGCAGTTCTCGCCGCAGCGGGAGGAAATGGTCAGATTCAGCCGGGACGTGATCGGCCGCTGGCCCACGGCCAGCGCGGCCCTCTAGCCGACGACCTCGGAGGTGATGTCGGCGCCTAGCGTGGCGAGCCTGGACGCGACCGAGGCGTGACCGCGGTCGATGAGGTAGCCCGGCGCGACCACCGTCTCGCCGTCGGCGGCGAGACCGGCCAGGACCAGCGCGATCCCCGTTCGGAGGTCATGCGCGATGACCTCGGCTCCGTGCAGCTGCGTCGGGCCGTGCACGAGCACCGCACTGCCGGCCACCTCGACCTTCGCGCCCATCTTGTTGAGCTCCTCGGCCAGCATGTAGCGGCCATCGAAGATGGTCTCGCGCAGGTAACTGGTGCCGTCAGCCAGGCAGCTCAGCGCCATGATCGGGGACTGGAGATCGGTGGCGAAGCCCGGATAGGTATCGGTGATGACGTTGATTGGGCGAAGCTGGCGTTCCCGGCGGACCTGCAGGATCGCGCCGTGGGTGGCGAACTCCACGCCCATCTGCTCCAGCTTCCAGCGCGCGACGCCGAAGTGCTCGAGCGAGGCGCCGACCAGGCTCAGCTCGCCGCCGGTGATGGCCGCCGCCATGGCGAACACGGCCGCGTCGATGCGGTCCTCCATGACCGTGTGCTCCACGGCGGTCAGCTCGTCGACGCCCTCGACGGTGACGAAGCCGGTACCGCCGCCAGTGATGCGCGCACCCATCTTGGTGAGGAACGCGATGACATCGAGCACCTCGGGCTCAAGCGCGGTGTTGTCGATGATCGTGGTGCCAGGCGCGATCGACGCGGCCATGATCAGGTTCTCGGTACCCGTGTGCGACGGCGTGTCGAGGTACAAGTGCGCACCGCGCAGCCGGTCCGCCTTGATGTGGATGACGGTCTCGCCCTCTTCCACGATGGCGCCGAGCCGGGCGAAGCCGCGGTAATGGAAGTCGAGCTTCCGGCTGCCGAGGTTGCAGCCGCCAACGCCCTCGATTGTGGCCTCGCCGAGCCGGTGCAGCAGTGCCGGCACGAACAGCACCGATGCGCGGAACCTGCGCGCGATCTCCTCGGGCAGCACCGAGCTTGTGAGCTCAGAGGCATCCACGACGAGCGTCCGCTCGGCCTCGTGGAACTTCACTACAGCCCCGAGGGCCTGCGCCAGCTCCACGGCCCGCCGGACGTCCTCGATCACCGGGACGTTGCGCAGGACGGTGCGCCCCTTCTCGGCCAGCAGGGATGCCGCGATCATCTTGAGCGCGGCGTTCTTGGCGCCCTGCACGAAGACAGTGCCCTGCAGCGGGTTGCCGCCTCGGACGATATAGCGGGTTTCGGGGCCGCTCGTCATCTGGATGGAACTCCCGTCGGTTGGCTGCACCAAGCTGCTGTCCCGGCGTGCGACCGGGTCATCTGCCCATGCAGACGGCGGGCAATCATCAGTGGTGCCCGCCCGTCGTGACGTCAAGTATTCCACCGCTATCGAGCCCCCCAGACCAAGTCGACAGTGTTACGTAACGTATCCGACTACCTGCATTTAGTGATTGCCAGGGGTTCCTGTCGCTAAGGCCAGCGAGTGCCAGTGATACGCTCAAACGCCGCAATGTAGGTGTCGCGGGTCTGCGCAACGACGCTCTCGGGCAGCGGTGGCGGCGGCTCCTGGCCGTCCCGGTCCCAGCCCGACGCCGGGGATGTGAGCCAGTCCCGGACGAACTGCTTGTCGAAAGACACCTGGCTGTGGCCGGGCTGCCAGGTCTCAGCCGGCCAGAATCGCGATGAGTCCGGCGTCAGCACCTCGTCACCGAGCCGCAGCGTGCCGGACCCGTCGAAGCCCAGCTCGATCTTGGTGTCGGCCACGATAATGCCGCGCTCCGCGGCGAGGTCTGCGCCGCGCCGGTAAACCGCAAGGGTGATCCGCGCCAGCTCCGCGGCGGCGTCCGCGCCCACCAGCGCGGCGACCTCGGTCATCGTGATGTTCTCGTCGTGCTGGCCCTGCGGCGCCTTGCTGTCAGGATCGAAGATGGGTGCAGGGAGCGGCGACCCGTCAGTAAGTCCGGGCGGCAGCATGACGCCGGCAACCGCGCCGTCGCGGCGATAGTCAGCCAGGCCGGTGCCAGTGAGATAGCCGCGCGCGACGCACTCGACGGGCACCATGGATAGCGGCATGCACGCCATGGCGCGCCCGGCGAATTGCGCCGGGATCGGCGCATCGACCAATTGGCTCGGCACGATGTCGGCGAGGCGCTCAAACCACCAGAGGGAAAGCTGGGTCAAGATCTTGCCCTTGTCAGGGATGGGCGTGTCCAGCACATAGTCGAATGCAGAGATCCGGTCAGACGCCACGAGCAGGAGAACCCCGTCTGCTCGCTGGTACAGGTCCCTGACCTTGCCCGAGTAGACATGGCGCAGCCCGGGCTCCAGCTCGTCAGCGGTCACGCGAGCCGCTCCAGCCGGTCGAAGACAACGCCGAGCCTGCGGACGTAGCGCTCCGGGCTGGACACCTCGTCCAGGCGCGCCTCATCAAGCTGCTGGCCGCGAGCTGCCGCGTGCTTGCGCAGCGTCTCGCGGAAGTCCACGCCCGACTGCCACGTGTCCATGGCCGCGCCTTGCACTAGCACGTAGGCGTCCTCCCTCGACATGCCCGCCGCGACAAGTTCGAGGAGCACGGCCGAGGTGTAGATGAGACCGTGGCTTGACTCCAGGTTTGCGAGCATCCGCGCCGGGTCGACGACGAGGCCCTCCATCACGCCCGTGGTCTGCTCGAGCAGATAGTCGGTGGCGATAGCGGCGTCAGGCAGTGCCACGCGCTCAGTGGAGGAGTGTGAAATATCCCGCTCGTGCCACAGCGGGATGCCCTCCATGACCGGAACTACCTGGGCTCGCACGATCCTGGCCAGTCCGCTGATCCGCTCTGCCCGCACCGGGTTCCGCTTGTGCGGCATGGCTGACGAGCCTTTCTGCCCGGCCCCGAACGGCTCGGCCAGCTCCGATACCTCGGTCCGCTGGCCGTGCCGCACCTCGATCGCGATCGCGTCGCAGACAGTCGCGATCAGCGCCAGGACGCTGACCCACTCGGCGATGCCGTCCCTGAGCACGACCTGGGTGGCGACGTCCGCCGGGCGCAGGCCGAGCTCGGTCAGGACCTCGGCCTCGATCGCCGGGTCGATGTTGGAGTAGGTGCCGACCGGCCCGGACAGCTTGCCGACCGCGACTGACTGCCGGGCCCGCAGCAGCCGGTCGCGGCAGCGGTGGACGGCGAACGCGAAATCCGCGACCCGGTGACCCCAGATGTCGGGCTCGGCGTGGATGCCGTGCGTCCGGCCCACCCGCAGCGTCGACCGATGCGCGAGCGCATGATCTCGCAGCACCTGGAGCAGGCGGTCGCACCGGGCTGTGAGCAGGTCCGTCGACTCCGCGAGCTGCAGCGCCAGGGCCGTGTCCAGCAGGTCCGAGGAGGTCATGCCGTAGTGAACGTAGGCTGCTGCCTCGCGGGGCGTGGTGTTGTTGGCCCATGCGGACAAGAACGCGATCACGTCGTGCCCGGTGACGGCCTCCAGGGCGGCGACCGCCTCTGGCGTGGGCGGCGGGGCGGCAGCCACCGGGCCGACGGCGTCCAGCGGCACGGTGCCAGCCTTCGCGTGGGCCGCCAGCACGAGCCTCTCCACCTGGCACCACAGCTCGTACTTGTGCGCCTCGCTCCAGACGTGGCCCATCTCGGGCAGCGTGTACCGGTCGATCACTGTTCTATCCTGCCGCATCCGCCCTGGCCGGCCGCTAGCTCAGGGGCGGGCCGCGGGCATCCGTGCCTGGTCGGCGATGTCCGAGCGGTACCAGCCGCCGCGCAGCCGGATGAGCTCGGCGGCCTGGTAGGCACTAGCCCGGGCGGCTGCGAGGTCGGGGCCGCTGCCGACGATGTTCAGCACCCGGCCGCCGCTGGTGATGAGGTGGCCAGCACCGTCGGTCGCCGTCCCGGCTTGCAGCACATAACTGCCGGGAACGTGGCCTGCCGTGTCAATGCCGTCGATCCGGTCGCCGCGCACGGGGCTCGCCGGGTACCCCTCGGCGGCGACTACCACGGTCACCGCGGCACCAGGCAGCCAGTCGGGCGCCGGGGCCGAGCCCAGGTCGCCCTGCGCGCAGGCCGCGAGGAGCCGGCCGAGCGGCGTGCCGAGCCGGTCAAGGATGACCTGGGCCTCCGGGTCGCCGAACCTGGCATTGAACTCGACCACGCGCGGGCCGCGCGAGGTCAGAGCCAGCCCGGCGTAGAGCAGGCCGCTGTAGGGGCGCCCGAGCTTTCGAAGGTACGCGAGTACCGGCAGCACGACCGTGTCGAGGGTCTGGTCCGCCAGGTCAGGGGGCGCCCATGGCAGCGGGGCGTAAGCGCCCATGCCGCCGGTATTGGGGCCGACGTCTCCGTCGTGCGCCCGCTTGAAGTCCTGCGCTGGCAGCATCGGCATGGCCGTCACGCCGTCGGCGAGCGCGAAGACGGATACCTCGGGGCCGTCGAGGAACTCCTCGATCACGACGGTGCCGCAGTCCCGCGCATGCCGCAGGGCCTCGGCGCGGTCGGCGGTGACGACAACACCCTTGCCGGCGGCCAGCCCGTCGGCTTTCACCACGTACGGCGGCCCGAACTCCGCCAGCGCGGCCGCGGCCTCCGTCTCGGTGCGGCAGGTCGCGGCGGCGGCCGTCGGCACGCCTGCGGCGATCATCGCCTGCTTGGCGAACGACTTGGAGCCCTCGATCGCGGCCGCGGCCTGGTCGGGTCCGAAGCAGTCGATGCCCGCTGCCCGGAGCGCGTCGGCGACGCCCGCGACTAGGGGGGCCTCAGGGCCGATGACCACGAGGTCCGCCGCGAGGCGCGTGGCCAGTGCGGTTACCGCAGCCGGGTCTGTCGCCACCACGTCGTGCAGGACGGCGATGGCGCCGATGCCGGGATTGCCGGGAGCTGCGTGGAGCTCGGTAACGGCGCTGTCACGGGCCAGGCCACGGGCCAGCGCGTGCTCGCGGCCGCCCGACCCGATCAGTAGGACTCGCACGGCGCAGAGCCTACCGGCTGCGTCGCGGCCGGCGCCGGCCGCCGCGGGCGGCTGGCCGCGGATACCTGCCCGCCGCACGCCGGACAGGGCAAGCCCGATGCAGAGCCCGGCTGCGGGCACTTCAGCGAACGCGGCCATCAGCAGCGACGCGAGCGCGCCCGAACCTGGCGGAGCGGTGGTCACGTCGAACCAGGCGTCGACAAGCAGCAGAGCGGCGATGGCCGTCGATGCCAGGCAGTACCTAAGGTCGCGGCGGTAGACCAGCACGCCGGTGCCGATCAGGCCGGCTGCCTCCATCGCGTCCAGGCCGACCCAGGCGGCAGCCCAGTGATAGGCGGTCGAGCTGGCAGGCAGGCTGGTCGCCAGGTAGAACATCCACGGCAGCAAGCCAAGGCCCACGCTAACCAGGCTAAGCGCGATGCACGCTGACCAGGCTGGCCGACGACTCGGGCAGCAAATCAGGGCGCGCGGTCGCCGGTCGATCAGCGGTTCGCCGGCCGGCGAAATCGAGCCTTAGCCCCATCGTCGGCTCCTGGGCACCTTGTACTGGAGGCAGCGGTCGCCAGACCGGACGGCGACCCGGTCGAACCGGCCATCAGAGACGGCCAGCCAGCACCATTGGGTGATCTCGATCACCGCGGCGGGTACCGCGCGGCGCCTGCGGCGCCTGCTGCTGAACTCCACCGCGACGTGGGCTCCGGCCGCGGGCAGACGGCCCCAGGCGAGCACGAGCAGGCCACCGCCGCGTGCGACGCGGCACGTACGCCACGCACAAGCTGCGGCGCTACTGGCGTCGAGCTCACCACATCCAGCAGAATGCCGTCCTCGTATAGCTCCAGCGCCGGACGTGGCGAGTCGGCGCCTGCCAGCCGGACCGACCAGGGCAGGCCAGGCAGCGGGCCGCCCGCGGTAGGGCACCGGGGGATGGCCGGACCGTGCTCCAGCGAGGTGGACGGCATGGTGTCGCGCTCCTTCCGTGCCGCGGATGCAGGCACGGCACAAGCCTTCCGGCCGGAGCGATCATGGTCAGTAACGCGCGAGTCCGAATCGATGGTGGTGCCAGCTACACCCCGGATGCGGGTCTGCGGTTCATGGTGACCACTTCGTCATGGCACATACGGTTGTGTCCATGTCATCGATGGCCGCTGGCGCGCGCTCGCGGCGCGCGCTGTCGGCCCCGGTGCGATGGCTTGCCGCGACGGTCAGGAACACCACGTTCGTCGTCGCCGGCGTCCCCGTGCAGCTGGCGGCGCCGGTGGCGCTGGCATTGCCGTGGATCTTCCCGCAGTTCGTCGCGGTCGGCTGATGGCGGTTGCGCTGGCCTCGCCGTTCGCGGCCTGGTACTCGCTGCGCGGGTCCCGCTGACCGCTGCGCACCGGCACCGGTGCTGGTCGCTGCTGGGCGTGGATATCCCGCGGGCCCCAGTCCCGTCGACAGGCTCGCTGCCGCGCCGGCTTGCAGGCTCGCTTCGCTCGGAGTCGACCTGGCGGCAGCTCGGTTATCACCTGATCGCCGGTCCCGCCCTGGCGCTCGGCGGCCTGCTCACGCTGGCGGCCTGGGCCGCCGGTGCCGGGCTTGTCGTCGCGTTCGCCTACCACTACGTCTTCCCGCCGCTGAGCCAGGCCGGGTCGGACTCCCCGAAGTTCAAGGTCATCCTGACGGCCGCCGGGGCGCTCATGCTGCTGCTGGCGCCCGTGCTGGCGGCGGTCGTCACCTGGCTCGACACCAAGGTGGTGCGGGCCCTGCTCGGCCCGAGCCGATCGGTCGAGCTTGAACGGCGGGTGGAGAGCCTGTCGGAGAGCCGCGCCGGCGTGGTGGACGCCGCTGATGCCGAGCGGCGGCGGATCGAGCGCGACCTGCACGACGGCGCGCAGCAGCGCCTGGTCTCGCTGGCGATGAACCTCGGCATGGCCAGGGAGAACCTGACCGAGCTGCCAGCAGCCGGCCAGGCAGGGTCATCGCCGAGGCGCACGACGAGGCCAAGGAAGCGCTGGCCGAGCTCCGCGCCCTCGTCCGCGGGCTGCATCCGGCGGTACTCGACGATCGCGGCCTTGATGCCGCCCTGTCCGGGATCGCGCGCGCGGGCACCGCTGCCGGTCAAGCTCGTCGTCGACATGCCAGCGCGAGCCTCGCCCACTGTCGAGGCGGTCGCGTACTTCGTCGCCTCCGAGTGCCTGGCGAACATCGCCCGGCACGCCGCAGCGACCCAGGCCGAGATTGACGTCCGGCGAACGGGCGGCGCTGCTGCGGATCCGCATCACCGACGACGGCGTCGGCGGCGCCGATCCGGCCCGCGGCACCGGGCTCGCGAGCCTGGCCCAGCCGGGCCGGCTCGGTCGACGGCAGCATGCGCGATCGACAGCCCGGCGGCGGCCCGACGGTCGTCACCGTGGAGCTGCCATGCGGGTCGTGATCGCCGAAGATTCGGTGCTGCTGCGGGCCGGCCTGACCAAGCTGCTCGCGGCGGCCGGCATCGAGGTCGCTGGCCGCCGTCGGTGATGCCGAGCGCGCTGCTGGCCGCGGTGCCGGAGCACAAACCCGATGCCGGTCATCGTGGACGTGCGGATGCCGCCGAGCCATACCGACGAGGGGATCAGGGCAGCCCTGGTGATCCGGCGCCAATGGCCGCAGGTCGCCGTGCTGGTGCTATCGCAGTACGTCGAGGAGCGGTACGCGGCTGATCTGCTGGCCGGCCAACACCAGCAGCGTCGGCTATCTGCTCAAGGACCGGGTCGCCGACGTCGGTGACTTCGTCGCGGCGCTGCGCCGGGTGGCCGACGGCGGCACCGCGCTGGACCCCGAGGTCGTCTCGCAGCTGCTGCTCCGGCGGCGCAGCGAGACCCGCTGGACCGGCTGACGCCGCGCGAGCACGAGGTCTTGCGCGCTGATGGCCGAAGGCCGGTCTAATGCCACGATCGCGCAGACGCTGGTGATCACCGACAGCGCGGTTGCCAAGCACATCAACAGCATCTTCGCCAAGCTCGATCTGCACCCGGACGACGGAGACCACCGGCGGGTGCTCGCCGTGCTGCGCTTCCTGGACGTCGGATGAGCGCCGCAGCAGCCGCCTCTCCAGCCAGACCGCGGCGCCGCTGGATCTGGGCCGCTGTGGCCGTGCTTGACGGCCGTGGTCCTGGTTATTCCGGTAGCCTTCCGGATCGCGCTCAAGGGCGAGATCAGGCATCAGATTGTGCCGCTCACCGTCTGTCCAGCGGCAGGTCACGTGAGGTCGTGGTCCACGCACCCGGCCAGAGCGTCACTATCCTCCGCGGCCGGGCCGACCAAGTCACGCTGCTGAGCAGCATGTCCTGGCTGCTCGACAGGCCAACCGTGAGCCATGCCTGGCACGGCGGGATCCTTGACGTCACGGCCAGTTGCCCGCAGTTCAACGTATTCGAGGACTGCCAGGCGAGCCTGGTCATCCGCGTGCCGGTCAACGTCGCCGTGCGGGTCGCCGTCGGCTCCGGCAGCGCGGCCGTCGCGGGGCTGACGGGGCCGGTGCATCTGACCGCGAGCTCGGGCAGCATTCAGCTGACGGACATCAGCGGCCCGATCTGGGCTACGGCAACCTCGGGGAGTATCGACGCCACCAGCGGCCTGACCGCGTCACACGTAACCGCAGCAGTCGGCTCTGGGCTGCTAATGCTCGGCTTCGCCAAGTCCCCGCAGGCGCTAGCGCTCGACGTCGGCTCAGGCAGCGCCCGCGTGACGGTACCGGCGGGCGCCCGCTACCGGGTCTTCGGCGAGCGCGGCTCGGGCTCCCTACAGGTCGGGACTGGCCTGGCTGATAACAGCGCGGCCAGTGTCATCGCGGCCACCGTCGGCAGCGGGCAGCTGTCTATCGGTTATCCGCCGCCGACGGCGCCGCCGGCTCCGGCAAGCTGACAGCGCTGCTCAGAGCACCTCGGCGAGCTGCACCGTCTGATCCCGGCGCGGCCCGACGCCGATTGCGAGGATCGGGGCGCCGATCATGTCCTCGACCGCCCGCACGTAAGCCTGCGCGGCCTTGGGCAGGTCGGCGAACTCCCGCGCCGCGGAGATGTCCTCCCACCAGCCGTCCAGGTACTCGTAGACCGGGGTGGCATGGTGAAAATCGGTCTGCGTCATCGGGATCTCGTCGAACCGCTTGCCGTGCACGTCGTAGGCGACGCAGACCGGCACCTTCTCCAGTCCGGATAGCACGTCGAGCTTGGTCACGAAGTAGTCGGTGAGGCCATTCACCCGTGTGGCGTACCGGGCAATGACCGTATCCAGCCAGCCTGTCCGGCGCGGCCTGCCGGTGGTCGTCCCGTACTCGCCGCCGGTCTTGCGCAGCCACTCGCCGCGGGAGTCGGTGAGCTCGGTCGGGAACGGGCCAGCCCCCACCCTGGTGGTGTACGCCTTGAGTATGCCGAGCACCCGGCTGATGCGGGTCGGCCCGATGCCGGAGCCAGCGCACGCCCCGCCCGCCGTCGGCGAGGACGAGGTGACGAACGGGTAGGTGCCGTGGTCGACGTCCAGCAGCGTTGCCTGCGCGCCTTCCAGCAGGACGACCTGGTTGGCGTCAAGCGCCTTGTTGAGCACCAGGCCAGTATCGGCGACGTACCGGCCTAGGCGCTCTGCGAAGCCGAGGTACTGCTCGGTCACGATCTCGGCGTCGATGCCGCGCCTGTTGTAGAGCTTGGTCAGGATCTGGTTCTTCTCCCGCAGCGCCAGGTCCAGCTTCTGCCGCAGGATGCCCGGGTCGAAGAGGTCCTGCACCCGGATCCCGACCCGCGAGGCCTTGTCGCTGTACGCGGGGCCGATGCCGCGTCCCGTGGTGCCGATGCGGGCATCGCCGAGGTAGCGCTCGGTGACCTTGTCCAGGGCGATGTGGTGCGGCATGATCAGGTGCGCGTCGGCCGAGATGAGCAGGTGGTCACGCCAGACGCCGCGCTGCGTCAGGCCGTCGATCTCCTCGAGCAGCACCTCCGGGTTGATCACAACCCCATTGCCGATCACGGACGTCGCGTTCTCGGAAAGCGCGCCGGATGGCAGGAGGTGCAAGGCGTAGCTCTCGTCGCCGATCACGACCGTGTGGCCGGCGTTGTTGCCGCCCTGGTAGCGGACGACGTAGTCAACCCGGTCGCCGAGTATGTCGGTAGCCTTGCCCTTGCCCTCGTCGCCCCACTGCGCGCCGACGATCACGATGGCGGGCATGTGACATGTCCTTCCCGTACCAGAACGAAAGCCCCGGCCAGCGTCATTGCGGTCAGGCAAGCAAGCGCGGCAGGGGCTCTTGCATTCAGATGTTACCGGAAGCGGTCTTCGGGCACTGGCGCCTAGCGCACGTCCGCGCCGATCAGGGCGCCAGCGCTGCCGCTGCCGCGGGGCTGCTGTCGGCCAGGAACACCTGGCACCGGGTCGCCTCGTCGTCCTCGCCGATCGAGGCCGCGGCCACTCCGAGCGTGTAAAGCGCCCGCAGGAACCCCTGGTTCGGCTCATGGCCCCACGGGATCGGGCCATGTCCCTTCCAGCCCGCCCTGCGTAGCTGGTCGAGGCCGCGGTGGTAGCCAGTCCGGGCGAACGCATACGCGGTGACAGGATCCCCCGCCGCCATCGCGCGCTCGGCGAGGGCTGCCCAGGCGGCGCAGTAGCTCGGGAACCTGGCTGCGACCTCGGCCGGGTCGCCGGCCGCCGCCAGCGCGGCCCTAGCCGCCTCGTTGTCGGGAAGGAAGGTTTCCGGCGGACCGCCCAGCAGGTTGTCTCGCATCATGTGATCATCCTGCCGCAGGTGCTCGCTGGCTGAGGTGCGGCCCCCGGCAACAGTCAGGTGAGGCGCTTGCCTGCGGACATCAAGTCGGCGCAGGCCTGCACGATCCGCGCTGACATGCCCTGCTCGCCGGCCTTGCCCCAGGACCGCGGATCGTAGCTCTTCTTGCTGCCCACTTCGCCGTCGATCTTGAGCACGCCGTCGTAGTTGGTAAACATATGTCCTGCAATAGGGCGCGTGAAGGCGTACTGAGCATCGGTGTCTACGTTCATCTTGACGACGCCGTAGCCGATGGCCTCCCTGATGTCGCTCAGGTCGGATCCCGAGCCGCCGTGGAAGACCAGGTCGAAGGGCTTCTCCCGGCCGTACTTGGCGCCGACCGCGTCCTGGATCTCCTTCAGGACAGCCGGCCGCAGCTTGACGTGCCCGGGCTTGTACACGCCGTGCACATTGCCGAATGTGGCCGCCAGCATGTACCGGCCGCGTTCGCCGAGGCCAAGCGTCTCGGCAACGGCAAGCGCATCCGCCGGCGTGCTGTAAAGCTTCTCGTTGATCTCGCCGACGACGCCGTCCTCCTCACCGCCGACGACGCCGATTTCCATCTCCATGACGACGTGCGCCGCGGCGCACTTGTCGAGGAGCTCGGTGGCGATCTGGAGGTTCTCAGCCAGCGGCACCGCGGAGCCGTCCCACATGTGGGACTGGAAGAGCGGTTGCTCACCGCGGGCGACGCGCTCGATGGAGATCTGCACGAGCGGGCGCATGAACCCGTCTAGCTTGTCCTTAGGGCAGTGGTCGGTGTGCAGGGCGACGTTCATTGGGTACTTGGCCGCGACCGTCCGCGCGAAGTGCGCGAGTGCCACCGACCCGGTGACCATGTCCTTGACGGCCGCGCCAGACAGGTAGTCGGCGCCTCCGGTCGACACCTGGATGATGCCGTCACTCTCGGCCTCGGCCAGGCCGTTCAGGGCCGCGTTGAGCGTCTGGCTCGAGGTGACGTTGATCGCCGGGTAAGCGAAGCCGTGCTCCTTGGCCCGGTCGAGCATCTGCGCATAGACCTCTGGCGTCGCGATCGGCATGGCGCTAATCCTCTCGGTGTGAAGTCAGTGCTCAGTATCTCCAAGGCAGCAGGCCCGCCCAACTCCGGCGGGCCGAGTTGCCGGCATTGACAGGCCGCAGGCTCTGACGGGTCTAGTCTCAGACCATGGGACACCATGATGCGGATCCCGCTGAACATCGCCGGTACACCGGCGTGGTCCTACTGTCCGTGCTGGTTTTAGCGATGCTCACGGTCGCGGCGCTCGCGCTTACAGCCTTCTCGCACGGCTGAGACAGACGCTAGCCAAGTCCGAGGTCAGCGAGTTCGAAGGCCGCCAGGTACGGCAGCCCGCGGTCGGCAACCTTCTGCCTAGCGCCGCGCTCGACGACGACCGCGACTCCGACAACGACGGCGCCTGCCTCGGTAAGAGCGTCGACGGCCGTCAGCACGGAGCTGCCCGTCGTCGACGTATCCTCGACCGCGAGCACGCGCCGCCCGGCGACGTCCGGACCTTCGATCCGGCGCTGCATGCCATGGGCCTTCTCGCTCTTGCGGACCACGAAGGCATCGAGCTTTTGGCCGCGAGCCGCGGCGGCGTGCATCATGGCCGTCGCGACGGGATCGGCGCCTAGCGTTAGCCCGCCGACGGCGTCATACGTAAGGCCATCCGTGATGTCGAGCATGACCCGTCCGGCGACGGGCGCTGCCCGGCCGTCCAGAAGGACGCGGCGCAGGTCGATGTACCAGTCAGCGCGCTGTCCGGAGGACAAGATCACTTCGCCGTGTACTACGGCGAGGTCCTTGATTAGTGTCAGTAGCTCGTCTCGATCGGCCACGGCAGCCGAGCCTATCGGGCCGTCCGGGCGAAGCACGGGCCGGCGCCTGGTAGCTTCTGCGGGCTGGCGGTGTGAAGGCGCGAGCCGCCTCGAAGACGGGCGGCAATATAAGTAAATTGCCGGAACTAGTGGCAGGGAACCCGGCCTGGCGGATACGTCCGCGATCCGCGCTATGCGTCACGGCTCCCGCCATGCGCTGGTAACGTCACGCGCAAGGGAAGGACGGTGTCGCGTTGGATCGCTGCGCGCTGTTCGTGGACGCTAATTACGCGCTAGCCGAAGGCGCGCTCGCCGTCCATGGCACTCGCAATCGTGACTCGGTTTCCTGGGACTACGCAGGCCTCCTGAAACTGCTCGGCGGTTTGTCCAGAGACCGTACTGGCCTGCAACTACTGCGCTGTTACTGGTACGACACGGCGGCCGAGGGCGCCCGAGTTGCCGAGCACGACACGCTGGCCGACATCCCCGGCCTCAAGCTCCGCCTGAGCAAAGCCCGGCCGAGCCGTAAGGAAGGCGTCGAGTCCGAGATCCGCAAGGACCTCACCGCGCTGGCCAGGAACCACGCGGTCACCGACGTGATCATCGTGAGCGCCGAGGAAGATCTCGGCCCGGTGATCGCCGAGGTGCAGGACCTCGGGATCCGGGCCGTGCTGCTGCACATTGCTACTGACGCTAACTGGGCCACCTCACGGACCCTGCGTCAGGAATGTGACGACGTCATTGACATAGGTTCGGGCCACCTGCGCCCGTACGTGGATCTCATATCCGGTGCTGAGCCGCAGCTCGCCCCGGCCGGCTATCGCGAGATTGGCGTTGGCGTCGGACACGCTAGCGGTCCGCACCCGGCTATCGAAGCGCCCGGCGTCCGGCTGTACTCCTCGCCGCTAGCGGCCGAATACGAGCACGCCGGGCAGCTCGCTAGCGCCGGTCGAGGCCAGGACGAGCGGCCGGACATAGGGCGGTTTGCCGGGCAGGACGCGACGCTGAACTCTGGCCCGCTACCCGTCGGCATCGACGGCCAGCCGCAGGGACCGCAAGCCAGGGCCGCTGAGGCGTCGGCGAGCCGGTCCTTGCAGCCGCAGTCCTTGCAGCCGCAGCGACCAGCGGGCCAGGCAGCCCAGGAGCAACAGGCCGCTCAGCAGCTGGCTCAGCCGCAGTTGGCTCAGCCGCAGTCGTCGGTAGGACTGCACGCACAGTCGTCGGTAGGACTCCAGTCCGCGGCTCAGCAGGCGCAGGGCCGGCAGGCGCAGGGGCAGCACTACCAGCAGCCGGCCCCTTCCCGAGGCGACGTGCCTGCGGGGAGCTTCGGCCAGGGCGGGTATGCCGACCAGGAAGCTCACGGACAGCCCAGCATGCAACAGGGGCTTGGTTTCGAGCAGCACCGGGCAGCGGACGACGCCCGGAGTCAGTCCGGCTCCAGTCAGCCCGGCTCGAATCACAGCGGCTCGCTGCCGGGCGGTATGCAAGAGATCGCGGTCGCCGGGCTGGCGCCCAATGGGCTGGGCCAGAATGGCTTCGGCTACGGCCAGCTTCCCCAGAGCGGCCAGCCGGGCGTGCCCGGGCCGGCGAGCATTGGCGCTGGTGATGGCCAGCAGGGCGCCGCCGGCCAGCAGGGCGGCGGCGGCCAGCAGGGCGGCGGCGGCCAGCATGGGGTCGGCCAGCACGGCGGCGGCCAGCGCGGTGGCTTCGGCCCCCAGGGCGGTTCCGGCCCCGAGGGCGGTTCCGGCCAGGCGGGCCCCGGCCAGTACGGCACCTTCGGCACGCAAGGCGGTAGCCAGCAGAGCCTGGGGCAGCAGGGCGCGGGGCAGCACAGAAGCGCCAGCGAGGGCGGCGTCGGTCAGGGCGGTACCGGTCAGGGCGGTACCGGTCAGGGCGGTACCGGTCAGGGCGGTGGCATGCTGCCGGGCAACGGCCTACCCCCGAACGGCCTGTCCCCGAACGGCTTGCCAGCGAACGGGATGCCAGCGAACGGGATGCAAGTTGGCCGCGGCGGCAACGTGGCCAGCGGTCCGGGCCTGCAGTCGAACGGTCCGCAGCCGCGCGGCGGCTCGCTGGGAGCGATGCCAGCCAACGGCATGCCGGGAAGCCATGGCGGCCTGCCGCCCAACGGATCCCCGGCCGGCCTGGGTCACGGCGGCCAGCGTGCGGGCGTGACGGGGAACGGCATGCCCGGCTCCGGCCCGGTCGGCGGCGCGATGGCATCGCCCGGCCCGTCGTATGGCGGCGCTAACTACAGCGGGACCGGGTATGGGGCCGGCGGCCCGGGTGGCAATGGCCAGGGCGCGTCGGGTCTCGGCGGCGCACAGTCCGCGGGAGCGCCGAACCTGGGACAGCATCAGCTCAGCGGTCAGCCGCCTGGGTCAGGCTTGGGCACGCCGCTGGAGCAGCCGGGCCAATACGGTCTGCCGCAGCCGGGTCAGGGACAGCAGCAAGGCCCGGCGTTCGGCCAGCCCGGCCACGGGCAGCCTGGACAGGGCCAGCACGGATCTGGCCAGCCGGGACCGGGCCAGCCGTCAGGACCAGGCCAACCCGGACCGGGCCAGCCGGGACCGGGCCAGCCGGGACCCGGCGCCCAGCCGCGCGGTGGCCCTGTCATGCCGCCGCAGAACGGGTTGACGCCACTCGACGGGCAGCGATCACCTGCGCAGCAGCGCCAGCTGCCGGCCGGCAACGGTGCGCCATACGCGCAGGACAGAAGCATGCCGTACGGCGGCCCGGTTCAGCCGGCGCAGTTCGGGACAGCCGGGTACGGCCCTGGCTCATACGGCGGCCAGCAGGCGGCTCCACCGCCGCTCACGATGGCGGTAGGCGAAGCTGTCCAGTCGGCGCACGCCGAGGGCTTCGGCTTTGGGGAGGCGGTGGCCAGGGACGCGCCCGCGCTGTGGCTGGAGGCCGTGCTCGCACGCAAGCCGAGGATGCCATCGGATCTGGAGGCCCGGCTGCTCCAGGGATCGGCGCTGCCGATCGACTCGCTGTTGCACGACGAGGTCAGGCACGCCTTGCGGCGCGGGTTCTGGGACGCGCTGGAGCGCTCGCGGCACTGACCGAGGCACGGGCGCCGGCTCGCCGGCCGCCGAGTAATCTTGGCGGGTTTGTCACGAAGCCATCACCGTGCGCTCTTCCTAGGCACGGTCAGGTGGATTCCCAGTTACCGTGGTGACGTGGCAGCGCTGAGCCGTGAGCAGTTCGACTCGATCGAATTCGACGCAGCTGCCAGCGGCGATCATGCCGCCGCGGCTCAGGCGATGACCGAGCTCGCCACAACCGGTACCGAGACCGCGGGCATGCCGCGAGCCGAGGCATTCCTTCGGGCCGGCGAGCAGTGGCTGCTTGCCGACAGGCCGGGCGAGGCCGTGATCGGGTTGCGCCGCGCGATGGCTCAGGGTGGGCCGGTTTTCGCCGATCCGCGAGTCCCGCTCGCCAGGGCGCTCCTCCAGCTCGGCCATCAGTCCGAAGCGCAGGCCCTGATCAGCAGGCTGAAGGCGGAGGGTCCGCGTGATCCGCTGACCTGCGATCTCGTCGCAGAGTTGCTGGTCGACCGCGGCGACCTGGCGGCCGCCCTGGACTGGGCGACCGCCGGGGTCGAGTTGTGCCTCGCTGGGCAGTCAGGCCAGGCGGGAAGCGAGGAGCCTGAGCTCAGGCTGCTGCTGAGGCTGCGCTACCGGATCCGGAACGATCTCGGGCTGCCTGAAGACGATTACGACGCTTTGCTCGACGATGCCTAGGCCTGGTTCACCGCGACAGCCACAGCTCGCTGCGGCGTGACTCGTAGCGCGTCGGCGGAGTCGTCAAGATCCACCAGCACCTTGTCGCCATCGCTGATCTCGCCGGCGATCAGGCTCTTGGCCAGCTTGTCGCCAATCGCCGACTGAATGAGCCGTCGCAGCGGCCGCGCCCCGTAGACCGGGTCGAAGCCCGTGACAGCCAGCCACTCCCTGGCCGCCGGGGTCACCTCCAGCGTCAGCCGGCGCCCGGCCAGCCGGCCGGCGAGCTGGCGTACCTGGAGATCCACGATCTCGGTGAGCTCGGCGGTGGTGAGCGCGTCGAAGATGATGACGTCGTCGAGCCGGTTCAGGAACTCGGGCTTGAACGTAGCTCGCACCACGGACATGACCTGGTCCTTCGTGGCCGCCTCGGCCAGGCTCGGGTCGGCGATGTACTGAGAGCCGAGGTTCGAGGTCAAGATCAGGATGGTGTTGCGGAAGTCCACTGTCCGGCCCTGGCCGTCGGTAAGCCTGCCGTCGTCGAGCACCTGAAGCAGGACGTCGAAGACCTCCGGGTGCGCCTTCTCGACCTCGTCGAGCAGGACCACGCAGTAAGGCCTGCGCCGGACCGCCTCGGTGAGCTGGCCACCCTCCTCGTACCCGACATAGCCGGGCGGAGCACCGACGAGCCTGGCCACGGAATGGCGCTCGGAGTACTCGCTCATGTCGATCCTGATGATCGCCCGCTCGTCATCGAACAGGAACTCGGCCAGTGCCTTGGCCAGCTCGGTCTTGCCGACACCGGTAGGGCCGAGGAACAGGAACGAGCCTGATGGCCGATCGGGGTCGGAGATTCCTGCCCTGGACCGGCGGACAGCGTCGGAGACTGCCTGCACGGCGGTCTGCTGGCCGATGAGCCGTTGGCCTAGCTCGTCTTCCATGCGCAGTAGCTTGCCGGTCTCGCCTTCCATCAGCCGGCCAGCCGGAATGCCGGTCCAGGCCGACACCACGTCGGCCACGTCGTCCGGGCCGACCTCCTCCTTGACCATCGGCGGACCGTCATCGCCGGGACCTGCGGCGTCGGTGGCGTCCGGCGCGCCACTATTGGCGGCCGCCTCGGCGATCTGCCGCTCAAGCTGCGGAATCTCGCCGTACATGAGCCGGGAAGCAGCCTCGAAGTCGGCATCGCGCTGCGCACGCTCGGCCTGCCCCCGCAGCTCGTCAAGCTGCTTCTTGAGCTCGCCGACCTTGTTCAGGCTGGCCTTCTCCCGGTCCCACCGGGCTACCAGTGCCGTCAGCTGCTCTTGCCTGTCGGCCAGGTCCGCCCGCAGACGCTCCAGCCGTTCCCTGCTGGCCTGGTCGTTTTCCTTGGCGAGTGCGAGCTCTTCCATCTTCATCCGGTCGACGGTGCGCTGTAGCTCGTCGATCTCGACCGGCCTGGAGTCGATCTCCATCCGCAGCCGGGACGCTGCCTCGTCGATCAGGTCGATCGCCTTGTCCGGCAGGAAACGGGCGGTGATGTAGCGGTCGGACAGCGTCGCCGCAGCCACCAGGGCAGCGTCGGAGATCTGGACCTGGTGATGCGCCTCGTACCGGCCCTTGAGCCCGCGCAGGATGGCGATGGTGTCCTCGGCCGACGGCTCGCCGATCAGGACCTGCTGGAACCGCCGCTCGAGCGCCGGGTCCTTCTCGATCCGCTTGCGGTACTCATCCAGGGTCGTCGCGCCGACCATCCGCAGCTCACCGCGGGCGAGCATGGGCTTCAGCATGTTGCCGGCGTCCATCGCGCCCTCGGCCGCGCCGGCGCCCACGACGGTATGGAGCTCGTCGATGAACGTGATGACCTGGCCCTCGCTCTGCCTGATCTCGTTCAGGACCGCCTTCAGCCGCTCCTCGAACTCGCCGCGGTACTTGGCCCCGGCCACCATCGCGGCGAGGTCGAGCGCGACGACGCGCTTGCCCCGCAGCGACTCCGGCACGTCGCCCGCCACCACGCGCTGCGCTAGGCCCTCGACAACAGCGGTCTTGCCGACGCCGGGCTCGCCGATCAGCACCGGGTTGTTCTTGGTGCGCCTGGACAGCACTTGGATCACCCGGCGGATCTCCGCGTCCCGGCCGATGACCGGGTCGAGCTTCCCGTCGCGGGCGCTCTGGGTGAGGTCGATGCCGTACTTTTCCAGCGCCTGGTAAGTGCCCTCCGGGTCCTGGGACGTGACCCTGGCGTGGCCGCGGACCTGCTCGAAGGCGTCGGTCAACTGCTTCGGCCCGGCACCCGCCGCGCGCAGCAGGCTGGCCGCCTGGCCGCCGTCGGTTGCCAGGCCGACGAGCAGGTGCTCGGTAGAGACGTACTCGTCGGACATCTCCCTGGCCAGCTTGCCGGCGGTCGCCATGGCTGCCAGCAGCTGGCGAGACGTCTCCGGTGCGCTGACGGTCGCCCCGGCCGCCTGTGGCATCCGGCCGAGCTGATCCTGCACGGCCTTGAGCAACTGGGCCGGGTCAGCGCCGACCGCGCGCAGCAGCGGCGCCGCCGTCCCGCCATCCTGCTGGACCAGGGCCGCGAGCAGGTGCAGGCCATCGGTGCTCGGATTGCCAGCCGACGCGGCCATCTGCACGGCCTGCGACAGTGCCTCCTGACTCTTCCTGGTCAGCTTCTCGTCCACGGTGATCTCTCTCCAAAGTTCTGGCCCAGATAGTTCTGAGCTGTGCCGCTGGGTTCGTGCTCGACGGCGCGGCGCCCGCCTTGTGTGCCGGACTAGCCGGAACCGGCCTCGCGCCCGGCCGGCTGCTGATTCGTCTCTGCAGCAGCGGCGACAGCCTGGCCCGGATCGGAGCCGAGCCCAGGGCCCGCAGCTGGCCGCGGAGCCGCGCTGCCGTGCCGGACCGGGACGAGCGCTGCCCCGTCGGCGCGGCTGCGGACCAGGTTCGCCAGCCGAGCCGCGACCGCGCGGGTGGACTCCAGCTCGGCGCGCAGCTGGCTGATCTCGGCATGCATCTCGGCGGCCAGCATCCGGCTGCGTCGCTCAGCCAGCTCGAGCTCGAGGATGCGCTTGATCCCGTTGAGGTTGATGCCTTCCTCCTGGGACAGTCGCTGTACCTCACGCAGGATCAGGATGTCGCGCAGCGAGTACCTGCGGCCGCGCCCGGCGGCGCGTCCCGGTGAGACGAGCCCGAGCCGGTCGTAGGCGCGCAGCGTCTGCGGATGGAGGCCGGACAGCTGAGCGGCCACGGAGATGACGTAGACAGGCGTGTCATCGGTGAGCTCGAACTGAATGCTGGTCATGTCATCTCCTTCCCGCCATCGGGGGCTAGCTGTTCGCGTTCCTCAGCAGTTCGGCCCGCGGGTCAGGGCCTGCGGTGGCGTCCCTGAAGGTCTCCAGGGCATCCCGTGCCTTGTCGTTAAGTCCCTGCGGGACCTGGACGCTCACGGTCACGAGCATGTCGCCGGTTGTGCCGTCCTTGCGCCGGACGCCTTTGCCACGGACCCGGAACGTGCGGCCGTTCGGGGTGCCCGCGGGGATGCGAAGGCTGACCGGCATTCCGCCAAGCGACGGGACCTTGATCTCGGCGCCGAGCGTCGCCTCGGCGAAAGTGACGGGCACGGTGATGGTCAGGTTGGCGCCCGACCGGGCGAACGTGCCGTGCGGGTGCGGCTGCACATGGACCCGGACGTAGAGGTCGCCCGCCGGCCCGCCGCGCTCGCCGGAGGCGCCCTTGCCGCCAAGCTTGATGCGCTGGCCGTCCGCGACACCGGCCGGGATCCTGGCCTGGATGGTCCGGGTGCTCATCGCGCGGCCGCTGCCTGAGCACGTCTGGCACGGGTCGTCAACGACCAGGCCGCGGCCGTGGCAGGTCTTGCACGGCTCGGAGAATGCAAAGCTGCCGAGGTTCCGGCTGCCCTGACCGGTGCCCTCGCACGTCGGGCACACCCGCGGTACTGTACCGGCCTTCGCCCCGGTGCCCTTGCAGACCTTGCACGGGCCTTCACCGGTCAGCCCTAGCGACACGGTCGTGCCGTTGATGGCGTCGCTAAACGACAGCGTGGTCTCGGTCTCCACATCGGCGCCGCGCCGCGGCCGCGTCTGCTGCGTGGTGGTACTGCCGGAGCGGTTGCCGAACACGCCGCCGAGCAGGTCGCCGAGGCGCCCGCCCGCACTGCCCGCCGTGCTGCCGAACAGGTCGCCAAGATCGAACCCGCCGTAGTTGCCGCCTGGCGATCCGGATCCTGGCATCCGGACCCCGCCGCCAAACAGCGACCGCGCCTCGTCGTACTCCTTGCGCCGGCCCTCGTCTGACAGCACGGTGTAGGCCTCGGAGATCTCCTTGAAGCGCGCCTCGGCCTTCGGGTCACCCTCGTTGGCGTCGGGGTGGTACTTGCGGGCTAGCTTCCGGTACGACTTCTTGATGTCGTCGGCCGTCGCGGTCTTGGTCACCGCGAGGGTCTTGTAGTAGTCCTTCTCCAGGTAGTCCTTGGTGCTCAACGCGCCTCTCTCGTGAGCTATCTCGATGCCTGGTGCTGGGGCGCGCGCGGGCGGGCCCCAGCACCAGAGCGTTATTCAGCGGGAGCGCCGCCGCCTGTCGATGCGTCAGAGTCCGCCTCGTCGGCAGGGTCGGCTGCCTCGTCAGGGGCATCCTCGCCGGGCTCGGCGACGGCGACCCTGGCCGGGCGGATGATCCGCTCACCCACCTTGTAGCCGGGCTGGAGTATCTGCACGGCGGTCGGCTCGGTCACGTCAGCTGAGTACGAGTGCATCAGCGCCTCGTGCAGCGTCGGGTCGAACGGCTCACCGCTCTCGCCGAAGGCGGTCAGGCCTAGCTTGACCACGATGCCCTCCAGCGACTCGGCGACCGACTTGAAGCCACCGGTCAGCTCACCGTGCTCCCTGGCCCGGCCAATGTCGTCCAGCACCGGCAGCAGCCCTTGCAGCACATTCGCCAGCGCCTGCTCGCGCACCGCAAGCCTGTCTCGCTCCACCCGCTTGCGGTAGTTGGCGTACTCAGCCTGTAGCCGCTGCAGGTCGGCTGTCCGCTCGGCCAGCATCGTCACGGCCTGAGCCGTCGCCGGGTCGGCCGCTCCGCTGGCGCCGGTCCCGCCAGCCGCCGTGTCGCCGCCGGCAGTTGTGCTGCCGGACGCTGACCCGCCGTCGGGCGTGGCACCGGTACCCGCGGCGGATTTGCCGGGAGCCGCGTCCGAGCCGGCTCCCTGGCCAGCATCCGCGCCGCCAGGCGCAGACACCGAGTGCTTACCAGGCTTCGGCTGACCGCCGGCCGGAGCCGGCCCGCGCTGCGGGCCGGACTCCCCGGTATTGCGTACCTGGCCAGTGACCGGGTCGATCCGCCTGCGATCGCGGATGATCGGGCCCTGGCGCTCCTCTTCGGGCCTCATCAGGCGGCGCCGCCCTCCTCATGGGTGGGCTTGTCGTCATCGACGATCTCAGCCTCGACGACATCGTCGTCCTGGCCGCCGGCCTCCTCGCCTGCCTCGCCGGGCTGCGCGCTGGCCTGCGCCTGGGCGTAGATGGCCGTGCCCATCTTCTGGCTCACCTGAGCGGCGTGCTCGCTGGCGGTCTTGATGGCCTCGGTGTCGGTGCCCTCAAGAGCCTTCTTCAGGTCGGCAACCGCGGACTCGACCTCGGACTTGATGTCGTCCGGGACCTTGTCGGCGTTCTCGCCGAGGAACTTCTCGGTGGTATACGCCAGGGACTCCGCGCGGTTGCGGACCTCTGCCTCCTCGCGCCGCAGGCGGTCCTCCTCGGCGTACTTCTCGGCGTCCTGCATCATGCGCTCGATGTCGTCCTTGCCGAGCGCCGAGCCGCCCGAGATGGTCACGGACTGCTGCTTGCCGGTGCCGAGGTCCTTGGCCGACACGTTCACGATGCCGTTGGCGTCGATGTCGAACGCGACCTCGATCTGCGGGATGCCGCGCGGAGCCGGAGGGAGCCCGGTGAGCTCGAACATGCCCAGCTTCTTGTTGTACGCGGCTATCTCGCGCTCGCCCTGGAAGACCTGAATCTGCACCGACGGCTGGTTGTCGTCAGCGGTGGTGAAGATCTCCGAGCGCTTGGTCGGGATGGTGGTGTTGCGCTCGATCAGCTTGGTGAAGATGCCGCCCTTGGTCTCGATGCCGAGGGACAGCGGCGTCACGTCGAGCAGCAGGACGTCCTTGACCTCGCCCTTGAGGACCCCGGCCTGCAGGCACGCGCCCACGCCGACGACCTCGTCCGGGTTGACGCCCTTGTTGGGCTCCTTGCCGCCGGTCAGGTCCTTGACCAGGTCGACGACGGCCGGCATCCGGGTGGAGCCGCCAACGAGCACGACGTGGTCGATCTGGCTGAGCTTGATCCCGGCGTCCTTGATCACCTGCTGGAACGGCGCCTTGCAGCGGTCGAGCAGGTCCGAGGTCATCTTCTGGAACTCCGCCCTGGTGAGCTTGGTGTCCAGGTGCAGCGGGCCCTGCTCGGAGTGGGTGATGTAGGGCAGGTTGATCTGCGACTCGGTGGAGCTGGACAGCTCGATCTTGGTCTTCTCCGCGGTCTCCCGCAGCCGCTGCAGCGCCATCTTGTCCTTGGACAGGTCGGTGCCGTAGCTGTTCTTGAAGTCCTTGACCAGCCAGTCCACGATCCGCTGGTCCCAGTCGTCACCACCGAGGTGGTTGTCGCCACTGGTCGCCTTCACCTCGACGACGCCCTCGCCTACCTCTAGCAGGGAGACGTCGAACGTGCCCCCGCCGAGGTCGAAGACCAGGATGGTGGCCTCGCCTTCCTTCTCCAGGTGGTACGCCAGGGCGGCGGAGGTGGGCTCGTTGATGATGCGCAGGACGTTCAGGCCCGCGATCTGTCCGGCCTCCTTGGTGGCCTGCCGCTGGGCGTCGCTGAAGTACGCGGGGACCGTGATCACCGCGTCGGTGATGGTCTCGCCCAGGTACGCCTCGGCGTCTCGCTTTAGCTTCTGCAGGACGAAAGCGCTGATCTGCTGCGCCGTGAACTTCTTGCCGTCGATCGACACCGTCCAGTCGGTGCCCATCTGGCGCTTGACCGAGCGGATCGTTCGGTCAACGTTCGTCACTGCCTGCCGCTTCGCGACCTCGCCGACGAGCACCTCGCCGTTCTTGGCGAAGGCGACCACGGATGGCGTGGTCCGGGAGCCCTCAGCGTTGGCGATGACCGAGGGCTCTCCGCCCTCGAGGACGGCGACGACGGAGTTGGTCGTCCCCAGGTCGATGCCTACCGCACGTGCCATGTGTTCTGTCCTCGGTTTGCTCTAGTTGGGTTTGCTCTAGCTGGTTTACATATGCACCGGAAGATTGAGTCTAGCGGGCTCAAGTCTGCCATGCGGGTCACCCACTGGCAACTGACTTGAGTCGGCCTGACTCAACTTTACTAGCTACTGAGCATGAACTGCGCGGACCGGCCCTATATTCCAGTTCAGGTGGGCGGCGGGTCCGTGGCCGAAAGGCCGTGGCCGAACGCTCGTGGCCAACTATGGTGCGGTGAAAGAGGAGCGTGCATGCTGCAGAACGAGGCTGGTGCCTCCACCGTTCCCGTACCTCCCGGGACGGCGGCGGACCCCGTGGCGGTGACTGAGGCAGCGTCAGCCGGTACCGCGCCAGCCAGCGCGGCGCCAGCCGGTGCGGCGCGGGCCTGGCTGCGAGCACTGAGCGCCGACGACCGTGCGGCCCTGGGGCTCTGGGCGGCCGCGCACCTGGCCCTGCTGGCCCTCGCGTGGGCATCGGCGTGGGCGTTCCGCCCGACGCCCGCGCACGCTCCGCTGACGGGCGCTTTCGAGCACTGGGACGCCGTCCTGCTGCGCAACATCGCCCAATACGGCTACTTCGGGCCGCACACGGTGGCCAACAACGCTGCCTTCTACCCTGGCTATCCGGCCGTACTCGCAGCCGGTCACCTCGTCCTGCGGAACTGGGTCCTGTCCGAGCTGGTCGTGAGCGGCGTGGCCGGCTGCTTCGCGGTCGTCGCGCTCGCCCGGCTCGCCGGGGGCAGTCGCGTGGGCGGAAATCGAGCGGTGCTGTACCTGCTCACCACCCCAGCCGTGATCTTCATGATGGTCGGCTACGGCGAGGTCCTCTTCCTCGCCTTCGCCGTACCTGCCTGGCACGCTGCGGCCCGCGGCCGGTGGTGGCGGGCGGCCATCCTGGCCGGGCTGGCGGGGCTCGCGCGGCCGGACGGCCTGTTCCTGATACCTGCGCTGGTGGTCATGGCCATGACCGGCTACCGCGGGCCTGGCACGTGGCCGCCAGCGGCCGCCACGGTGGGCCATCGCCTAGCCAACGCCGCGAAGGCCGGCTGCGCGCTGGCTGGCCCGGCTGCGTACGCCCTGTACCTGTGGGCCCACACCGGGGACCTGCTCGCCTGGTCGGACGCCCAGCGCAGGGGCTGGGGCCTGCACGTGTCCACGCCCTTCCAGGATCTGCGGACGACCTGGTGGGCAGCCTTCCGGCACGCTTTCAGCGCAAGCACCGCGTTTGAGTTCCAGCTGGAGTTCGGCGCGATGGCGGTGATGGTCTTGGCCGCGGTGGCGTTCGCGTGCTGGCGGCAGTGGCCGCAGGCGACATACTGCGGGCTCGCGCTGACTGCGCTTGGCACTTCGACCTGGTTCGAGGGCGGGCCGCGCACGCTCCTGGTGCTCTTCCCGGTGTTCGTCGGCCTGGCCGGTCTCGAGGTGCGCCTGTCATGGCTGCGTTATGCCTACTTCAGCTTGAGCGCGCCGCTGGCTGTGGTCCTGGCCATGCTGTACCTGTCGGGCCAGTGGTCTGGCTAAGCCGGGGCGGCGAGCCGCCGCAACCCGGCCTGGAGCGCTAGCCGGTCGGGCGCGCCCGACAGGACGCCGCCGCCGGGATCGTCGACTCCCGCTGCCCGCACGACGTCGCGGTCAGGTCGCAGGCAGTCCCGGACGACCAGGACGCACAGCAGCAGGACCGTGCCGAACCGTGCCAGGACCGCGGCGAAATACATGTCGTTGCTGATCGCGCCTGGCGTGGTCGCGCTTGCCGAGATCGCGACCAGGTAAGCCCAGATCGCATAGAAGTAAGCGACCTCAGCTGCCTGCCATAGTAGATAGGCCGGCAACCGCGGCCTGGCCAGGACGACCAGCGGCACGACCCACACCACGTACTGGGGCGACCAGACCTTGTTAGTGAGGAGGAACGCGGCCGTGGTCAGGAAGACCAGCTGCGCCAGCCGCGGTCGTCGCGGCGCGGCCAGGGCCAGCAGCCCGATGGCCAGGCACGCGGCCGCAAACACGCCGCCTGACACCAGGTTGAGCTCGCCCGTGGACGTGGTGCCGAGGACTGGCCAGTGCAGGTACTGAAAGAAAAACCAGATCGCGCCCCAGCCGGCCGCGCCGACGCTGCGGCTGCTGCTGAAGGTGTAAAACGTGGCCCATCCCCGCGGCGCCACGATTGCTACCGGCACGTTCACCACCAGCCACGCTGCGATCGCCGACGCGGCGGTCGTGGCGAACGCTCGCAGCCGGCCAGCTCGCAGGCATAGCAAGAGCAGCGGCCACAGCACCACGACGGGATAGAACTTGGTCGCCACCGCCAGGCCTAGCAGAACCCCAGCCAGTACCGGCCGCCGGGCCGCCCAGGCGGCCAGCCCCATCATCATCAGGCCCATCGCGATGAGGTCCCAGTTGATGAACGCTGACAGGATCAGCGCCGGCGAGAACGCCACCAGCAGGGCCGTCCAGCGGCGGGACGGCCCGGCGCAATAGGCTGTCGCGAGGACTCCGGCCACCAGGAACAGCGCGAGGACGGCAACCGTCACGTCGAAGAACTGCAGGCCCCTGGCGAACGGATTCGAGATCCAGTGGACGGCCGAGGCCACGCCCTCCATAACGGCCCCGATGACGACGGGATACTCGACTGGGTGGCCGGTGTAGGGGACCTTGCCTGCCGACAGGCCCTCGGCGAAGTAGAGCGGGTAAATATCGGTGTAGCAGTGCGCCTGATACTGCGCGATGCCGTAGTTCCATGCCCCGGCCCGGCAGGCCTCCTTGGCGCCGAACGCGATGCCGTCGGCTATCAGGCTGGCCAGGACGAGCACGGTGGTCGACCCGGCCAGGGCAGCCCAGCGGCCCGGCGCACGATGGCGGCTCGGGGCGTGCCCGCGGCCCGCCGCGACGTCGTCACTCATGGTCCGCCCTCATCCGCATGGCTCCCGCCGCTCGGTAGCCGCCGGCGCTGGTAGCCGATTCCTCGTACCGGAAGTCCGGTTTCGTCTACTCCGGTCGCTACGGGTAATTCTGCTCGACACAGGCTAGCGGCTCACGTGACCTGGGTGGCCGGCTGAGGAGGCGAGCACTCGCCGCGAAGCCGAGGCGCCTGGTGGTCGCAAGTCGGGTGGGATGCGGCGTTACGCTGTCACCCATTGCCATACCTGGAGGCTGCCTTGGCACTGCGCATCATCATCGGACTCGCCCTGACGGTCGCCGCTGCCGCGATCGCGGCCCGCCGCCTGTGGTGGCTCTTCCGGCTCGGCCGGACGGGCCAGCCGGCGCCCGAGCGCGTGCAAGCGCTGCGCGAGCATCCGGCCGAGGGCGCGGAGACGCAGGTCACCCAGGTGATCGGGCAGCGCAAGCTGCTCCAGTGGACGGTGCCGGGGGTCGCGCACGCGCTGACCTTCTGGGGCTTCATCATCTTGATCCTCACCATCATCGAGGCGTACGGCGCCCTGTTCAGCAAGCACTTCGCCATCCCGCTGATCGGGACGTGGGCGTGGGTCGGCTTCATCGAGGACCTGTTTGCCGTCGGAGTCCTGGTGGGGATCATCACGTTCGCGATCATCAGGCTGTCGTCCGACCCCAAGCGCGAGGGCCGCAGGTCACGTTTCGCCGGATCGCACACCGGTGCCGCCTGGGTCGTGCTGCTCGGCATCTTCCTGGTCATCGCCACCCTGCTGATCTACCGGGGCGCCCAGATCAACACCGGCGACTTCCCGTATCCGCACGGGCGCGTTCGCCTCGGAAATCGTCGGCCACTGGCTGCACCCGCTGGGCGCGGCCAACATGGGCATCGAGACCACGTTCATCCTGCTCCAGCTCGCTGTCATCCTGGCCTTCGGCGTGTTCGTGACCTACTCCAAGCACCTCCACATCGTGATCGCCCCGATCAACGTGCTGTTCGCGCGGCGGCCCAATGGCCTCGGCCCGCTCCAGCCGATGCGCTCGAACGGCAAGGTGCTCGACTTCGAGGAGGCCGACCCCGACGAGGACGTCTTCGGCATCGGCAAGATCGAGGACCTGAGCTGGAAGGGCATGCTCGACCTGGCCACCTGCACCGAATGCGGCCGGTGCCAGTCGCAGTGCCCGGCGTGGGCCACCGACAAGCCGCTGTCGCCCAAGATGATCATCCTGGAGCTCCGCGACCACGCGTTCGCCAAGGCGCCGTACCTGCTGGCCAGCTCGGACGAGGAGCGCGCGGCGCTGCCAGAGTCCGTCCGGGCCGAGGCCGAGCGGCCGATCGTCGGCGACGCCGAAGCCCACGGCGTCATCCACCCGGACGAGCTGTGGTCGTGCACGAACTGCGGCGCATGCGTCGAGGAATGCCCGGTCGATATCGAGCACATCGACCACATCACCGGGATGCGCCGGCACCAGGTGCTGGTCGAGTCCGCGTTCCCGGCCGAGGCAGCCACCATGCTCAAGAACCTGGAGAACAAGGGCAACCCCTGGGGCATGGGCGAGAACAAGCGCACCGAGTGGATCACCGAGCTCGACTTCGAGGTACCGGTCGTCGACGGCCCGATCGGCGACGACGTCGAGTACCTGTTCTGGGTCGGGTGCGCGGGCGCGCTGGAAGACCGGGCGAAGAAAACGACCAAGGCGATCGCGCAACTGCTGCACACCGCTGGGGTCAGCTTCGCGGTGCTCGGCCCCGCCGAGTCGTGCACTGGCGACCCGGCCAGGCGGATGGGCAATGAGTTCGTCTTCAGCATGCTGGCCCAGCAGAACATCGAGACGCTCAACGAGGCCGGGGCCCGCAAGATCATCGCTAGCTGTCCGCACTGCTTCAACACGATCGCGCGCGAGTACCCCCAGCTCGGCGGTAACTACGAGGTGATCCACCACACCCAGCTGCTCGCCCAGCTCGTGGCCGACGGGAAGCTGACGCCGGTCACCCCGATCGAGGAGAAGATCACCTATCACGACCCCTGCTTCCTCGGCCGGCACAACCGGATCTTCACCCCGCCGCGGGAGATCATGGAGCAGGTGCCCGGCGTTCAGTCGCAGGAGATGCACCGATGCAAGGAACGCGGCTTCTGCTGCGGCGCGGGCGGCGCCCGGATGTGGATGGAGGAGCGGATCGGCAAGCGGATCAACACCGAGCGGATCGACGAAGCGCTCGGTACCGACCCCGACACCATCTCGACTGGCTGCCCGTTCTGCCTGGTCATGCTCGGTGACGCGGTCGCTGCGAAGAAGAGCTCCGGCGAGGCGAAAGAGTCGCTGGAGGTCGTCGACGTGGCCCAGCTGCTGATCAGGTCCGTGCAGGTCCCGGTCGCGGTCGGAGCGCCCCAGCCGGAACCGGGTGCCTCCCAGCCGGGTGATGCAGCCCCGGCTGACGCGGCCGAGCCCCCGGCGGGACAGGAAGACCAGGCGTGAGTGGATTCGCGACGGGCTGAGTCGTTCAGCGACGGCGTCTTCGCCGTCGCGATCACCGTCCTTGTGTTCAACCTGCTGCCGATCGCGGACAAGACCGCCGGGATCGGAGCGGGAACTGTCACGCTGACTGCCCGCCACCTAGGCCACTACTGGGCGTCCTACCTCGCCTACGTGGTGAGCTTCCTCACGATCGGCATCATGTGGCTGAACCACCACACGATGCTGGCCCAGGTCACCAAGGTCAACCGGACGACGCTGGTGCTGAACCTGTTCCTGCTGATGGGCATTGTCGCGATCCCGTTTCCGACGGCGTTGGTCGCCGACCACCTGACCGGCAGCGACGGCGGCGGCGGCCAGGCCACGGTGGCCGCCGTCACCTACGGCCTGGTCATGATCGCCATCTCGGTCAGCTTCGGGGCCATGTGGATATACATGGCCGCACACCCGCAAGCCCTGGGCGCGCGCCGCCACCGGCCGCGGGCGCTTTCGACGGTCCGGTTCGTGGCGGGCAATCTCGGTTACGTGGCGGGCACCCTATTGCGCTGATCTCGCCCGTCGCGGCGCTCATCATCTTCGGGCTGCTGGCCGTTTACTACATGTTCGAGCATCTGCCCGATCCGACAGACGAAGCCGATAGCGAGGCCGGGGCGGGCGGCACTACGGGACAACCCTGACCGGCAGCCAGACGCGCACCTTCGTACCAAGGCCAGGCCGGGATTCCAGCGTCGCCCGGCCGCCATGGGCGTTCGCGATGGCCTGCACGATGGACAGGCCGAGGCCGCTACCGCTCGTCCGCTCCGCCCTGGCGTAAGCGCCGGACTGCCGCTCCCGGCGGCGGCCGATCGGCGCTGTGTCCGGCCGTTGCTCACCCCGCTCGCCGGAGACGGCTTCTTGTGTTGCCCAGGAGGCCGCGGTCGTGGTGCGGGCAGCTGCCAGGCTGGCCTCGTTCCGGTCCTGGCGCCGGTCCTGGTCCGGAGCGGCACCGTCGGTGCCCGCGCCGGCCCGGTGGAACCTATCGAATGCCCGGATGGTGTCCTCAGCGGACATGCCAGGGCCGGCGTCGGCTACCTCGAGCAGGACACCGCCGGTGATCTCACCAAGCCGCACGGTCACCGGCGTGCTCACCGGAGTGTGCGCGCGGACATTGCCCAGCAGGTTCGCCAGCACCTGGCGGATGCGGGCCTCGTCCACGACCGCGACCAGCCGCGGCGGCGCCTCCGCCCGCGCTGGCCGCTGCGGCTCCACGGCGATGGCATCGGCTACCGCGTCCCGGACGACTCCGGCGAGGTCCGTCTCAGTCAGGTCCAATGACGAGGTACGGTCCAGCCTGGCCAGCTCGAGCAGTTCGGCGACGAGGTTGCTCATCCGCTCGGATTCCTGCTCGATCCGGCGCATGGCGTTCGGCAGCTGCTCAGGTCCGAGTGCGCCCTGGCGGTACAGCTCGGCATACCCGCGGATAGTCGTCAGCGGCGTGCGCAGCTCGTGCGACGCGTCCGCGGCGAACTCCCGAACCTTCTGCTCTGACCGCAGCCGGGCGCTGAACGCATGCTGGATGCGGTCGAGCATCGTGTTGATCGACGAGCCGAGCCTGCCGATCTCGGTCTGGCTGTCCGCGTCCGGCATCCGGGCGGTCAGGTCGCCGCGCGAGGTGATGTCGCTGGCCGTCCTGGTCATCTCATCGAGCGGCTCGAGCCCGCGGCCGATGAGCCACTCGCCGCCGAGCGCGACCAGGGCAATCAGGGCCGTGCCGGTGATCAGCTCGGCGATGATGAAACCGCGTTCCTGCGAGCCGCTGCTGCTGATCGACTGTCCGACAAACAGGATCGCGTCGCCGGTCCGCGCGCGCCGCGCCACCATCTCAAGCCTCGGGGCGATCTCGATCGGCTTGCAGCCGGCCCGGGGGAACTGCTTGCAGCCGGCAGCGACCAGCAGGGCATTTGCCTCGGCCGGGTGACCTTGCTGGGCGAGCGCCTCCGCCTGGGCCAGGCTCGGGCGCTTCAGCCACTGGCTCACGGCGCTGGCCAGCTCGCTGGTCTCCGTGCCCTGGGTCAGCGGCACGACAGTCAGCTGCGAGCTGCAGCGGGACCTCGACGACCGAATAGTCAGTCACATCGGCGGCCAGCGAGGGCTCCCTGGCCAGCACCGCTGCGGCGCTATTCAGTCGCTGGTCGGCTGCCGCTGACTGGCTGTCTACCCGGCGCGCCAGCAGGAACGCGCTAACGATGCCCATGATCAGCAGCAGGATGGTCGTCACCCCGACCAGCATCACCAGCATGCGGGCCCGCAGGGATAGCTTCCGGCGCGGCCGAACTGGCCGGGTAGTGCTCAACTGCCGGCGGGCCATCTACGGGGGCCGTCCGGGTGGTCCTGCCGGTCTGGCCGGAGGCTGTAGCCGACGCCGCGCTGGGTGTGGATCAGCGGGGGCCCGAGCGGGTCCAGCTTCCGCCGCAGATAGCTCACGTACGTCTCGACAATCTGCGATTCGCCCGCGTAGTCCCAGCCCCAGACGCTCTCCAGCAGCTGCGCCCTGGTGAGCACCCGGCCCTGGTGGCGCATCAGGTAGGCGAGCAGCCGGAACTCGGTCGGCGAGAGCTCCACCGGCACGCCGCCCCGGTGTACCGTCCAGCGTTCCTCGTCAAGCTCCAGGTCGGCCACCCTGAGTGGCCCGGCGCCCCGGCCAGGCCGCTCCGCGGCGGTGGCCCGCGACGCCCGCCGCAAGACCGCGCGGACCCTGCGCCACCAGGGCCTCGACGGAGAACGGCTTCGTCACGTAGTCGTCACCGCCGATGGCGAGCCCGGTGACCGTGTCTGACGAGGTATCGCGGGCGGTGAGGAAGATGACCGGCACTTCGTTGCCGGCCGCCCGCAGTCGCCGGCACACCTCGAAGCCGTCCATGTCCGGCATCATGACGTCCAGCACGATCAGGTCCGGCCTGGTGGCGTCGGCCTGCCGGAGTGCTTCCTTGCCGCTGGCGGCAGTGGTCACCGAGCAGCCGTGGAACTTCAGCGCCACCTGGACGAGCTCACGGATGTTGGGCTCGTCGTCGACGACGAGCACCTGGGGTATGCGGTCGTTCTCTGTCATGACGTCCTGGGCTCACGCTCGGCTGGGGCGACGCCGCCGCGACGCCGCCGCGACGGCTGGCCCGCGCGGCGCCTGTCGGGCCTCTTGAGGCTACCGGCAAATGAGCGCCAGGGACCGCCGCCGCCGGCGGCGATCCCCTGCGCTCGATCCCTAGGCGGCTAGCTGGACGGCTGGCTGGCGGCTGGGTGGACCCGGACCACTCGCGCGTCGTACACACCGCTCACGACCGGGCCGCCGACGAAGACCAGCTCTCCCATGCTGAGATTGGTGCTCGGCACCGTCTTGCCCGCATCGTGCACCTTGGTGCTGGTCGTGAAGTCCCAAGTCCAGGTCGTGCCGTCCTTGGCCACGACAGTCATGTTCGAGCTGCTGACTGACTGGATCGTCCCGCGCTCGATCGCGATCGTCTTCGGGCCCGCCTTGGTCTGGAAGGTGACCTCACCGTGCTCGCCACCGACGAGCCGCAGGCGCAGGAGCGGCCGGCGGCAGAAAGCCTGTAGACGGTTAGCCGCTTTCGGGTGGCCGTTACTACGCAGCCGCTGCTCGAGCTTGGCGCATCGCGTGGCCGCTGCCGAGGCCGCGGTCGTGTTGGCGGATCCGTTCCCGGACGTGTTACCTGAGGCGCCGGTGGTCGACGCCGGGGATCCGCTGGGCGAGGATGGGCCGCCGGTCGAGGCCGACGCGCCGCCGGTGAGCGCGACGCCAATGCCCGCGCCACTGCCGAGCAGCACCGCGCTGACCGCGACTGAGGTCACGACTCGCCTGGTCCGGCCGGACCACCGGCGTGGCGGCGCGGGCGGCGTGCTCGCCGGGTCGATGGGGTCAAACTGGGTGGTGTCCATGTTGTCCATGCTGTCCATGGCAGTCAGCCTGCCTCGCGATCATGGGTAATGCGGTGGGTCTGGCTGTGAGCTTCCCGGGAACTGCCACCAGAAATGATCTGGATTGGGGCGGCGGGTCGCTACATCCGCTCGGGCACGACGATGCCGAGCAGGTCCAGGCCAGTGACCAGGACACGCAGGGTCAGCGCGCTCAGCGCCAGCCTGCTCTGCCGGGTCTCGCCGTCGGCGGTCAGCACCGGACACTGCTCGTAGAACGTGGTGAACGAGCTCGCCAGCTCGAACAAGAAGCTCGCCAGCTTGTGTGGCTCCGCAGTCGCTGCCGCGTCGCTGACGGCCCGGCCGAACCCGAGCAGGCGCAGGCCGAGACGCTCGCTCGGCCGGCAGTTCCCAGCACGATCGGCCCGGTGGCTGACGCCGGGTCGAGTCCGGCCCGGGCAAAGATCGACCGGATCCGCGACGCCGCGTACTGCAGATACGGGCCGGTGTTGCCGGTCAGCGCGAGCAACCGGTCGAAATCGAGGACATAGCCGGAGTCCCTGGCCACCGACAGGTCGCCGTACTTCAGCGCCCCGATCCCGACCGCCTCGGCAATCTGGCTGCGCTCCGCTGCGTCGTCGTACCGGTCTGCGATGACAGCCGCTGCCCGGTCAACGGCCTCGTCCATGAGGCTGGCCAGCTTCACCGATTCGCCCGAGCGGGTCCGGAGCCGCTGCCCGCCCGGCCCGGTCATCAGCCCGACGACGGCGTGCTCAGCCGTCGCCGGCGGGACGAGCCAGCCGGCCTGCCTGGCCAGCTCGAAGATCATTTCCAGGTGCTGATGCTGCTCGGCACCGACCACGTAGATGATCCGGGTGACGCCGAGCTCGGTTAGCCGGTACCGGATCGCAGCGGCGTCGGTGCTGTCGTAGCCGTAGCCGCCATCGCTCTTGCGCAGCATGATCGGGACCGGCTTGCCGTCCCGGCCGGAGAATCCGGGCGGGAACGCGCACAGCGCGCCGTCACTCATGACGGCGATGCCCTTACTCTCCAGCTCGTCGCAGACGTCCCCGAGCATCGAGTTGTAGAAGCTCTCCGGAGCCATATCCGCGTCGGTCAGGGTGACGTTGAGCCGGGCATAGATCTTGCGCAGGTACTCCATCGAGTCGTCGACGAGCACCCGCCAGAGGCGCATGGTGTCCGGCTCGCCGGCCTGCAGCTGCACGACGCGCTTGCGGGCCCGATCAGCAAAGACCGGATCGCCTTCGAACTTGGCCCTCGCGGCCTGGTAGAACGCGCTGAACTCGCCAGCGGCGAGCTCGTCGTACGTAGCCTGCTCGCCGATGTCGATCGCGTGCTCGATCATCATGCCGAAATTCGTGCCCCAGTCGCCGAGGTGCGCAGCCCGGATGACGTCGTGACCGAGGTGCCCGAGTATCCGGGCGATGGCGTCCCCGACCACGGTCACTCGCAGGTGGCCGGCGTGCAGCTCCTTGGCGACGTTCGGGCCGGAGTAGTCGACGACCACCCGCTGGGCCGGGTCAGCGGTGGCCACGCCTAGCTGCGGATCGGCGAGCTGGGCGCTCGACTGCGCGGCGAGCCAGTCGTCGGACAGCGTGATGTTGATGAAGCCAGGACCGCTCACCGCTGCGCTCGCTACGGCATCGTGCCTGGTCAGCTGCGCCGCCACCGGGGCGGCAACGTCGCGCGGCGAGCGGCCCAGCTGCCTGGACAGCGACATGGCCGCGTTGGACTGGTAGTCGGCGAACCCGGACGGCCGGATCAGCGGATCGGCAGCCGCGAACTCGGCGCCAAGCTCGGCAGCGAGCGCCTGCTGCACTAGCGCGCCGAGCGCTGCTTCCGGATCTGTCATCTCACCAGCCTACCGGCCCGTCGAGTGGTTAATCGGGCCGCCGCACCCGGTCCCGGCCTGCGCCTGCGTAGCGCCTGGCCGTTGGCAGCGACGTATGCCGCGCACGCGACATCACAGTCCTATTCGCGACGAGCCGGCGATCACGGGCGGCGCAGGAAGTGCGCCCGGCTGGGTCCGAGCCGCTCCCGCGTCCGCTCGGTGATGTGCCGTTCGGACAGCACGGCGGCGAGCTTGCAGGCTGCCGCGGCGCCTCGCGCCCGAACCGCGCCGTGGGCGATCACGACCGTGGCTTCCAGGCCAAGCAGCGCAGCGCCGCCGTAAGTCTCGGCGTCGAGCCGCTCCGTGAGCTCACGCAGGGCGCGGCGCTGGAGAAGGGCACCGAGCCTGGCCGTACGAGAGCCGCCGAGTACCTCACGCAGCTGAGCCGCGGCAAATCCGGCCGTTCCCTCCAGGGTCTTGAGCGCAACATTGCCGGTGAACCCGTCGGTGACGATGACGTCGACCTTGCCGGCCAGCAAGTCACCGCCCTCGACGTTGCCGATGAAGCTGATCGGCAGCCCGCCGTGGGGCGGGTCGGCCGCGAGCAGTTCATGACTGCGCTTGGCCAGCTTGTTGCCCTTGCTGGGCTCAGCCCCGATGGTCAGCAAGCCGACTCTGGGCTCGGCGATGCCGAATGCGACCTCGGCGTAAGCGACGCCCAGCTGGGCGAACTGGACGACCATCTCCGGCTTGGGATCGGCGATGGCGCCGGCGTCGATCAGCACTGTCGGGTTCGGGCGAGTCGGCAGCGCTACCGCTAGCGCCGGCCTGGACACGCCAGGCAGCGGCCGCAGCCGCATCTGCGCGGTCGCGACGATAGCGCCAGTGGATCCGGCCGATATGACCGCGCCTGCCTGGCCGCGCCGGACGAGCTGGCACGCGACGGCGATGCTCGAACGCGGCCGCCGCCAGCTCGCCAGCGCGCCTTCATCCATGGCGAGGGAGTCCTCGGCCGCCTCGATGTAGACCCCGGCACTCGGACCGAGCCTGGCGAGCAGCGGCCGCAGCAGTCCGGGCCTGCCGGTCAGGGCTATCCGGATGCCGAGCTCGCGGGCCGCCGCGACGGCCCCGGCGACAATCTCCTCGGGCGCGTGGTCGCCGCCCATCGCATCGACAGCGAGCAGCTTGCTGAGCTCTGGTTGCGGGACTGGAGCCAGACCCAGCGCAAGCTCGGTGCCCGCCTCGCCGTCAGCCAGACGCACGGGTGTGGCGGAAGGGGCATCCGCTGGCCGACTCAGCGTGCATCCCGTCTGACGTGCCGCATGCCGCCTAGCTTCTCATTGGCCAGTCGCGTACGGGCACCGCTGTAGTACGTTTGGGTCCCCGGCCGGCGGGTAAACGGGGATTTCCCGGCCTGGGATCTGTCGGGAAATCGCAAGACGGCTAGGAAACATTCGGGCAGCGCCGGCAACGGTGAGCGCTGCCCGAGCGTTTCTTAGTCGTTACTTCCTTGATGGCGTCACGAGCAACGCCGGCGACGCGAACGCGTCTGATGTCGCGGGACCGGGCATGAATAGGAAGCACGCCGACTGGCGGCATGACGGGGAGATCATGCGCACATTCAGGGCGCCGCAGGTATAGCGCCCGGAGGGAGTTGCATGAGCGTTCAGGCGAGAATGCCCGTAGTACCCGCCCAGGGTCGGGGGTTCCGGGCATATTCCACGAAACACCTCGACCAGCTGACTGCCAGGGCCGGGCTCGGCGATGCTGAACGGCTGGCCGTCCGGGCCGTCGCGACGGTGCTGCCATTTCGGACGAACGACTACGTCGTCGAGTCCCTGATCGATTGGTCAGCTGCTCCTGCTGATCCGATTTACCGGCTTGTCTTCCCACAGGCGGACATGCTGCCCGCCGAGGATGTGGGCCTCATCGCGGCCATGCTGGCCAGTGGCGCGCCTGAACGGGACATTCAGGCCGCGGCGCACGCTGTCCGCATGCGCCTGAATCCCCATCCGGCCGGGCAGCTCGCGCTGAACGTGCCGGACTTCTCGGACGAGCCGCTGCCCGGCGTCCAGCACAAGTACCCGGAGACGGTCCTGGTCTTCCCTAAGCAGGGCCAGACGTGCCACGCCTACTGCACCTACTGCTTCCGCTGGGCCCAGTTCGTCGGCGAGCCCGACCTCAAGATGGCCACCGACGACGTGCCGCGCGTGGTGTCCTACCTGCGCTCCCGGCCCGAGGTCACCAGCGTCCTGCTCACCGGCGGTGATCCGATGATCATGGGATCTGCCGTGCTGCGGCGGTACGTCGAGCCGCTGCTTGACCCGAGCCTGGAGCAGCTCGAATCAATTCGGATCGGTACCAAGTCCCTGGCCTACTGGCCGCAGCGGTTCCTCACCGACCCCGACGCAGACGACACCCTGCGCCTGTTCGAACAGATCATCGCGGCCGGCAAGTCGCTGGCTTTCATGGCGCATTTCTCGCATCCGCGCGAGCTTGAGCCGACGCCGGTGGCACGCGCGATCAGCCGGATCCGATCCACCGGCGCGGTCATCCGCACGCAGGCGCCGCTGATCCGGACCATCAACGACGACCCGGCCTGCTGGACGCAGATGTGGCGGACGCAGCTGCGGCTCGGCCTTGTCCCGTACTACATGTTCGTCGAGCGCGACACCGGGCCGCAGGGCTATTTCGCAGTGCCGCTCGCGCGCGCCGCCGAGATCTACCGGGATGCGTACGCCAGCGTCTCTGGCCTCTGCCGGACCGTACGCGGACCGTCGATGTCGTCGACGCCCGGCAAGGTGTGCGTGGACGGCGTCACCGAGATCGCGGGCCAGCGTGTCTTCGTCCTGCACATGATCCAGGCGCGAGATCCGGCACTAGTCGGCCGGCCGTTCTTCGCTCGCTTCGACCCGGACGCCGTCTGGATTTCAGACCTTCAGCCGGCCTTCGCCGACAGGTTCCCTTTCCAGCCGGAGTCGTCACACTCCGATCCCGGCGCCGACTGGGACGCCGAGCTGCTGGCACCGGCCGACTGACTGCCGGGAAGGGCTACCCTGCAGCGGTCGCCGAGGGCTCACTAACCACGGCTGCCACTTCGCTGCTGGCGGTGGCAGCCTGCCGCTTGATGAACACGCAGCTCGCCGCGCCGGCGAAGAGGAACAGGATCGGCACCAGGATCGTCGGCCGCATGGCATCAACGAAGCCGTGCGTGAAGATCTGGCCGGCGAGCCCGCTGGTGCGCGCCCCTGACCCGACCTCCAGCCCGCCCTTGGCGGCCGACTGGAAGCCAGCCACGAGCTTCTCTCTGGCCGGTAGCGGCAGACTGCCAGCGCGGAGCTGCACCTGGCTGGTGAAGCCGGCGATCAATCTGTTCTGCAGCAGGGCTCCGATGCCTGCGGTCCCGATGACGGTGCCAACCTGGCGGCTGGTGTTGAAGACGCCGGAGGCGGCACCGGCCATCATCGGGTTGACGTTGCGCAGCGCCACGGTTGTCATCGGCGCGAACGTGCAGCCGATGCCGATGCCGGCGACGACCTGCGGCAGGAGGAAGTCATACCAGGCTGAGTTCGCCTGGGCGATCAGGGCGATAGTGCCCATGCCCCCAGCGAACAGGAGCAGGCCCGCCATCAGGATGTACTTGCCGCCGATCCGGTCGGACATCCGGCCCGCGACCGGAGCGACGAACATTGCTATCAGCGAGGCCGGTGCCATCGTCAGCCCTGCCTTGAGCGCGGAGAAGCCGAGCACGGACTGAAGGTAGATGGAGAACGGCAGGAAGATGCCCAGCATGCCGATCGCGATGAACGCGGACACCATGTTCATCAGCGAGTAGTTCCGGTCCTTGAACAGGGCGAACGGTACGAGCGGCTCGCCATCCTGGCGCCGGGCCTGCAGCCAGAGGAACACGACAAGCAGCACTACGCCCACCGCGAACAGCAGCGGGATCGAGATGAACGACCTGATCGTGCCCCAGTTGTACTTCTGGCCTTCGACGAGCGCGTAGCAGATCGACAGCAACGCCAGGCTGGCGAGCACGACGCCGCCGATGTCGAAGCTGTGCTTGCGGCCGGTCCGCAGGTCCGGGATGAGGAATGGGGTCAGGATGAGCACGACAATGCCGATAGGCAGGTTGATGAAGAAGATGTACCGCCAGTCGAACGCGGTGACCAGCAGTCCGCCCAGCGTGGGTCCGGCGATCGTGGCAACGCCCGCGACCGCCCCCCACACCCCGAAGGCCGCGCCTCGCCGCTCGGCTGGGAAGACCATCGTCAAGATAGCGAGCGTCTGAGGCATCAGCAGTGCCGCGCCGAGGCCCTGCACCGCGCGGAAGCCGATGAGCCAGCCCGGCGACGGCGCGAAGCCGCAGGCGGCCGAGGCCACCGTGAAGAGCGCGATACCGGCGAAGAACACCGTGCGCTGACCGAGCAGATCACCGAGGCGGCCAGCCGTGATCAGGAGCACGGCTAGCACGAGCGCGTAAGCGTTGATCACCCACAGGATGTCGTCGAGTGACGCGTGCAGCCTCGAGATCATGTTCGGGATCGCGATGTTGACAATCGTGAGGTCCAGCAGGGTCATGAAGAACCCGAGCGACACGACTATCAAGATGACCCACGGGTTGCCGCGGCTACGCGCCTGCGGTGCCATTCCTGCCACTGCTGTCCTCCATCACCTGAAACTGGCCACCACGCTACGGCAACCGTCGGACATTGAGCGAGGACGCGGATTCCGAACCCCGTTCGGGTAGCCGCAGCCAGGCGAAGTAAGCTCCGGCCATGAAAATCAAGGGAACCGCCGCAATCGTGTCTGGTGGAGCCAGCGGCCTTGGCGAGGCGACCGTCCGTGCACTGGCCGCAGCCGGCAGCAAGGTTGTGGTCGCCGATCTGAACGCCGAGCGCGGCAAGGCGCTGGCCGACGAGGTCGGCGGCCTGTTCGCGCGGACCGACGTCAGCGACGCCGACTCGGTACGCGCGGCGGTAGACCTGGCCGCCTCAGCTGGCGCCCCGCTGCGCTTCGTGGTGAGCTGCGCTGGCATCGGCTGGGCACAGCGGACCGTGGGCCGCGACGGCGAGCCGCACGACCGGGCCGCGTTCGGCAAGGTCATCGACGTGAACCTGATCGGGACCTTCAACCTCATGAGCATCGGCGCCGCGGCCGTGGCCAAGACCGACGCGGCCGACGACGACGGCGCCCGCGGCGTGGTCATCAACACCGCGTCGATCGCCGGCCTGGAGGGTCAGACCGGCCAGCTTGCCTACTCCGCGTCCAAGGGCGGCATCATCGGCATGACCGTGCCAGCCGCCAGGGACCTGTCGGCTATCGGCATGCGAGTGAACACCATCTGCCCCGGCATCATCGACACCCCGATCTACGGCAGCGGACCTGGCAGCGAGGAATTCAAGGCCAAGCTCGCCGCGCCAGTGGTGTTCCCCAAGCGCATGGGCACCGCGGCAGAGTTCGCCCACCTGGTCCGCATGCTGATCGAGAACGACTACATGAACGCGGAGGTCATCCGGTTCGACGGCGGCATCCGGTTCCAGCCCAAGTAAGGCGACCTGGGCCGGTCCGTAGCGCACACCGGTCCGGCTTGCCCTAGGTCCGCGAGGGTGCCGTCGTGGAATGTCGAGCAGGCCAGGCCGCCCAGGCCTGCCATCGCCGCGAGCGGCTCCGCAGCGCTGCCGGAACGGACCGGACAGGTAAACCCTGCCCGGCTTGTCGCTCAGGCACAGCGCCGCCGTGACTGCCACGGTACGAACCTGAGTATTATAGTTTAAATCAGATATTACAGATAATTGTTATTCCAAAGGCCTGATGTTTACTCGCGCCATAGGATGTCCGGCGTGGTGCAACAGCGCGAAGATCAGCGACCTCCCGCAGCATCCGGTCCTCCCCTTGGAGGCAGGCTGTTGGCTCACCTCTTGGGAGCCGCATCATGGCACTGAGGAAAGGCCCAAGAGCCCTCGCGCGAAAGGCACTGCGAGCGCTGCCCGATGCGCTATTTCTGAGGCTGGTATTCCTCCTATTTATGCGGCGCATCCTGCACCTAAGGAAACCCCGGACTTATTCCGAGGCGCTGCAGTGGATTAAGGTGCACGGCGCTCTCGAACGCTATGCGCCCTACGCTGACAAGTACGGAGTTCGGGACTATGTTGCGCGCATGATCGGGCCGCAGTATCTCGTCCCGCTGATTGGTGTATGGGATGAGTTTGATCAAATACCGTGGGAAGATCTGCCAGAGCAGTTCGTACTGAAATCAACTCATGGCTGCAGCTACAATTTTGTCTGTCGTGACAAATCGTCCACGGACGTAGCAAGTCTGCGGCAGACAGTCACGAGCTGGATGAGCCAGAACTTCTACGACGAAAACCGTGAATCGCAGTATCGATACATCGTTCCCCGGCTGATTGCCGAGGCGTATCTGGAGGACGATTCGGGGGGGCTTCGCGATTACAAGTTTACCTGCTTTGACGGCGTGCCGTTCATGGTGGAAGTCATGTGCGATCGCGATCACGAAAACTATGCGGTTGACATCTATGACCGCCAGTGGAACCTTTTGCCAAACAATCCGAAGGGCCGTCTGAATAGCGTCAAGCCGGTTGTGAGACCCGCGCTGCTGGAAGACATGTTCAGTACCGCCGCCAAGCTATCGGCAGGGTTTCCGTTCGTCCGAGTGGATTTGTACTACGTAGCCGGGGAAATCTATTTCGGCGAACTGACGTTTACACCCGCCAGTGGCTACATCACCTATGAGCCTGAGTCGTTTAACTACGAACTGAGGCGCATGCTTGATCTCTCGAAGCTCACCGCTGCGAGCTCGCCACTGGCGTTACGTCCCGTGCGGGGCTAGTCGGCGCGGCGGCCGGACCGGCGTCTGGCCCCGCGTCAGATAGGTACTCGGGTAGCGGCCGCGTGGCGGCCCTATCCTTGCCAGGCGCGGACCCAGGCGACCTGCATCGTCGCCGGGTACGTATGCGCCGAACCCATCGACACGGTGTAATCGAGAATGACCTGCATCGGCTGCCCGGTGACGTGGCTAGTGACGACGCCCGTCAGCGTGCCGTCCAGGTAAAACCGGATCACCGACGCCGACCAGCTCACGCCGAAAATATGCCATCCCGGCCGGTCCGTCGCGCACGTCGGTCCGACGTGCCCCGGATCCGCGAGGGTGCCGTAGTGGAATGTCGAGCAGGCCCGGCCGCTCAGCCCTTCCATCACATCGATCTCGCCGCCGGTCGGCCAGTGCGGAGCCACCAGCCAGAACGCGGGCCAGTTGGCTATCATCCCGGACGGGTCGGCGGGCACGTCAATGTCCGCCTCAAACGCTCCGTAGCGCTGCCGGAATGGGCCGGACAGGTAGGCCCCGGTATACGGGAGCCAGTCGCCCGACTTGCCGCTCAGGCATGGTGTCGTGGTGACCGCCATCTGCAGGAACCGGCCAACGCTGACGTTGCCAGGCTCGTAGCAGGCTGCCTCCTCGAAGTTGACCGGGCCGGTGCCCCAGGGGTATCCGCCCCAGCGGGCGATCTGCGCTGGCCCGGCGTTCATCGTGATCGTCCACTGGCCTGGTATGCCATGCGGCTGCGGAGCGGTGGTGACTCCGGCCGGGATGGGCGAGAATATCAGGGGCGGTATTGCGGCGAACGCCACGAGCAGAGTCCCTACGGTTCTCAGCACGGTCTGGGCCGTTCCACGTAGCTTCCCCCGACTCACACCGAGATGCGGCCAATGGTCATGCTCGCAGTGTTCCCCGCGAACCTCATGTTGACGCCGGTCAGTAGCTGCGAGGGCGGGTGCTGCTGGCTAGGCTCATGGCTGGGTTTTCCAGCCCAAAGTTAGCAGTTCGCCGCCAGGCGGGCAGCACCGGACATGAGAGGAAAGCGATGCCCGAGGCAGTCCTGACCGAGGTCAGCGACGGCGTAGCCGTCATCACCATCAACCGGCCGGAGGCCAGGAACGCGGTCAACGGTGAGGTCGCTCGCGGCATCGCCGCTGCCGTCGACGAATTCGACGCCAGCAAGGATGTCCAGGTGCTGGTGCTCACCGGCGCGGGCGGCACGTTCAGTGCTGGCATGGACCTCAAAGGATTCCTGTCGGGTGATTCGCCGAGCTTCGCCGACCGCGGCTTCGGCGGCTTTGTGCAGAAGCCGCCGGTCAAGCCCGTCATCGCGGCCGTCGAGGGGTACGCGCTGGCCGGCGGTTTCGAGCTCGTCCTGGCCTGCGACCTGGTGGTGGCCAGCGAAGCGGCGAAGTTCGGGCTGCCTGAGGTCCGGCGCGGCCTGGTGGCCGGCGCAGGCGGCCTGCTCCGGCTGCCGAAGCACATCCCGTACCACCTGGCGATGGAGATCGCCCTGACCGGCGAGCATTTCCCGGCCGCCCGGCTCCACCAGGCGGGCCTGGTCAACCAGCTTGTCCCGGCTGGCGGGGCGCTGGCCGCGGCCAGGGACCTAGCGGGCAGGATCGCGCTCGGCGGCCCCCTCGCCCTGACGGCCACCAAGCGCGTCATCGTGGAGTCGGCCGACTGGGACAGCGCGGAGGCGTTCCAGCGCCAGGGCAAGATCATCACGCCGGTCTTCACGTCAGCGGACGCCAGGGAAGGAGCGCTCGCATTCGCGGAGAAGCGCCAGCCCCAATGGCGAGCCGAATAGCCGCATGGCCGGGGCCGGCTGGCCGGGCGTGCGGGTTCCGCACTGCTCAAATAAGCACGGAACGGGGCCGAATCACGCGATGCCCCGCTCCGCTGCCGGGGGAGTGCAGCGGACGGGGCATCGCCAGGGGCGGCGCGCAACGGGGGCGTGCGCGCCGGGGGTTGCGTTGTTAGCTCGGTGACGTCGCCAGGGTGCGCCGTGGTGCGCGGTGGGCTAGGCGCTCCCGGAGCTTGGCCCGGCCGCGGTGCAGCCGCGACATAACGGTGCCAATCGGGGTGTCCATCATCTCGGCGATCTCGCGGTACGGATAGCCCTCCACGTCGGCAAGGTAGATGGCAACCCGGAACTCGGCTGGCAGCTCACGCAGCGCCTGCAGGATCTCGGAGTCGGCTAGCTGCTCAAGTGCCTCGGTCTCGGCCGACCTGGCCGGCGGCATCAGCGGATCGTTGCCGGTCTGCCAGTCGCCGGAGAAATCAAAGCCGAGATCCTGGACCGGCTCGCGGCGCTTCTTCCGGTAGGTGTTGATAAAGGTGTTGGACAAGATCCGGTGCAGCCAGGCGCGCAGGTTAGTACCCGGCCGGAACTGATGGAACGCCGCGTACGCCTTGGCAAACGTCTCCTGGAGAAGATCCTCGGCGTCGCTGGGGTTGCGCGTCATCCGGAGCGCAGCCGGGTACAACTGGCCAAGGAACGGGACCACTTCCTGCTCAAATCGCGTGTCCCGGTCAGGCATCTGCACTGGCTGGCTGGGCACTGGCTGGCTGGGCGCTGGCTGGCTGGGCGCTGCCTGGCTGGGCTCAATCTGATTTAGGTCAACCTCAAGCTGGGTCACTGTCTCTCCGCTCCCCTCGGTGAACTGACATGCCTATGACGCAACCGGCGAGTAACTAGATGCGTGATCTGGGTAACAGGACCGCTACCAAGAGGCACAGTCGCAGGTCAGATACCACCAAAGAGGCATAAAATGGACGGCTGGACCGTCAGATCCAGCGGTGGAACCACATCCTGTGCAGCCAGGAGGCGTAGGGGATCACCTCGGCCGTCAGCACGGGATACAAGTAGGCCAGGTTGAACAGAACGGCGAAGAGGTACAAACCGGCGCCGACCGCCCCGATGGCGCGTCGGCCGGGCGCTGCCCTGGCGGGGCCGATGATCAGGCCCAGGCAGAGCACGATAGCGATGATCATGAACGGCTCGAAGGCAACCGCGTAGTAGAAGAACTCGGTGCGGTTGTCGTGCCAGGCGTACCAGATCCAGGGCAGCCAGCCCGCGAGCATGCCGAGCAGGATCGCGCCGGCCCGCCAGTCGCGCCGCGCTGGCGTCCGGCTGAAGACCAGATCGCCAATAAAGCCGCTGAGCCACCAGCCGAGGCAGAACAGCAGCGCGAGGGTGCCGCCCCACCAGATCAGCGGGGTGCCGATGGCCAGCACCTCCGAGACGGAGCCCTTCGGGATCGCGCAGCCCGCGCTGGTGCCCGAGCACCAGTAGAACGAGATGGGCCTGGCCAGGATGGTCCAGCCGAGCGGGTTGGACTTGTAGGACTGGAAGCTGGACAGGCCGAGGCCGAACTGCAGCATCCAGTGGTTGTACTGATACCAGGAGTCAATCGTGGACCAGACCGGCGTGTGGTTGCCGTGCGCGGCGGCCCAGTTGCGGTCGTATCCATTGCTGGTGGCGAACCAGCCAGACCACGAGGCTAGGTACACCACGAACGGCGCGAGGCCGAACCAGACTGGCAGCCACTTGCCCTCGCTACGCAGGCCGCCGGCGAGCCAGTGACTGTATCCGGCAGCCCGCCGGGCGCCGAAGTCCCAGGCGATCGCGAGGCAACCGAAGCCGATGAGGAACCAGATGCCGTTCCACTTGGTCGCGCATGCGGCTCCGATGCACAGGCCCGCGGCTACCCGCAGCCACCGTATCCCCAGCTTCGGTCCGGCCGGATCGTGCGGCCCAGGCCCGGCCGCGGCCTCGGTCAGCCTGGCGACGAGCCGATCGCGGTCGATGACCAGCAGCCCGAAGGCCGCCAGCACCCAGAACATCACGAAGATGTCGAGGATCGCGGTGCGGCTCAGCACCAGTTCGAGGCCGTCGAGCGCCAGCAGCAGCCCGGCCACGCAGCCGAGCATCGTCGAGCGCGTCATCCGCCGGGTGATACGGGCCAGCATCAAGATGGCCAGGGTGCCGACCACAGCCGAGGAGAATCGCCAGCCGAATGGCGTCAGGCCGAACGTCCACTGCCCGAACGCCATCATGATCTTCCCGAGCGCCGGGTGGGCCACGAGCTCGCCCACGAGGCACGGAGCCCGGTGCGGAGCGCAGGTAGCCGGGTCGAGGCTCGTTACGAAGATATTGGGGTTGCCCGCCACCAGGAGCTTGTTGACGCTGCCGAGGTGCTGGAGCTCGACACCGTGATGGAGGATCGAGTTCGCGTCCGGTACGTAGTACGTCTCGTCGAACACGACCGCCTTGGGCTGGCCCAGCCGGTAGAACCTGAGGAAGCCGCCGAAGATCATGATGAGCACCGGGCCGGCCCAGCCCCAGAACGGACTGCCGAGCACGAGCGCGCTGCTGCGCCGGCTAGCCCTGGCCAGCCGTGAGCCCTCGTCGGTGCCGATGGCCGACACCGTCTGGTAGGCATTCATCGTCAGCCATGTTAGGGGCCTGACCGGCTAGCCTGGGCCGGGACATGGCACAGGCGAGCGACCAGCGAGCGGCTAGCGCGGAGACCGGTTCTGCGCCGGCTAAGTCCGGGCCTACGGCAGCACCCGGTGCCAGCGGCCTGCGGGGCACGCTGACGGTCGCTGCCGCGCCTATCGGTCAAGTGGCCGACGCGTCCGGCAGGCTAGCTCTCGCCCTCGCATCAGCACCGGTGATCGCGGCCGAGGACACGCGGCGACTGCGCAGGCTGGCGTCTGCTCTCGGCGTGCGGCTGACTGGCCGAGTCCTGTCGTACTACGACGACGTCGAGGCGCGGCGCGTGCCGGGCCTGCTGGCCGAGCTCACTGCCGGGCAGGATGTCCTGCTCGTCAGCGATGCGGGCATGCCGAGCGTGAGCGACCCCGGTTACCGTCTCGTCGCCGCTGCCGCTGACGCCGGGATCCGGGTAACGGTGCTGCCAGGGCCCTCAGCTGTCACCACGGCGCTGGTAGTCTCCGGCCTGCCGTCCGACCGGTTCGTGTTCGAGGGCTTCCCGCCGCGGCGAGCGGGCGAGCGCGGCCGGCGGTTCGCTGAGCTGGCCGCCGAGCGCCGAACACTGGTGTTCTTCGAGTCGCCGCGGCGGCTGCCAGCCACGCTCGCTGAGCTGGCTGCTGCGTTCGGCCCGCAGCGCCGGGCTGCAGTCTGCCGTGAGCTGACTAAGACGCACGAGGAAGTCATCCGGGGGACGCTCGCCGATCTGGCCGGCCAGCTGGCCGAGGGCGTGCTCGGCGAGATCACGCTAGTGGTGGCCGGCGCCCCGGCCACGCAGAGCGTCGCCACCCCGGCCGAAGCTGCCGGCACGGTGGCCCAGCGCGAGCAGGCGGGCCTGCCGCGCAAGGAGGCGATCGCGGCGGTGGCGCGGGAGACTGGCTTGCCACGACGCGCGGTGTACGACGCCGTCGTGGCCAGCACGCACCCGAACTGAGGGTCCCCTACGCTGGGAGTCATGACCAGCCGTCACATTCTCGCTGCCCCTGCGTGGCCCTACGCTAACGGTCCCCGCCATATCGGACACGTCTCTGGCTTCGGCCTGCCGTGCGACATGTTCGCCCGGTATCAGCGGATGATCGGCAACCGGGTACTCATGGTCAGCGGCACGGACGAGCACGGCACGCCCATCCAGGTCCAGGCCGACGCCGAGGGCGTCACCGCACGCGAGCTGGCCGACCGGTACAACCTCGTCATCGCAGCAGACCTGGCCGGGCTGGACATGTCCTATGACCTGTTCACCCGGACGACCACCCGCAACCACTACGCCGTGGTGCAGGACATGTTCCGCGGGCTGTACGACAATGGCTACATTTTCCCGCGCAAGTCGCTGGGGGCCGTCTCGCCGTCCACCGGCCGGACGCTGCCGGATCGCTACATCGAGGGCACCTGTCCGATCTGCGGCTACGAGGCCGCGCGGGGCGACCAGTGCGACAACTGCGGTAACCAGCTAGACCCCGTCGACCTGATCAACCCGCGGTCGAAGATCAACGGCGAGACGCCGGTCTTCGTCGAGACCGAGCAGTTCTTCCTGGACCTGCCGGCGTTCGCCGACGTGCTGGGCAGCTGGCTCCAGAGCAAGAGCGGCCAGTGGCGCCCGAACGTGCTGAAGTTCAGCCTCAACCTGCTCGGCGAGCTGCAGCCGCGGGCCATCACCAGGGACCTGGACTGGGGCGTGCCGATCCCGCTCGACGGCTGGCGGGACATGCCAGACAAGCGGATCTACGTCTGGTTCGACGCGGTCGTCGGCTATCTGTCGGCGTCGATCGAGTGGGCGAGGCGGTCCGGCGATCCGGACGCCTGGCGCGCCTGGTGGCAGGCGCCGGACGCCGAGTCCTATTACTTCATGGGCAAGGACAACATCGTCTTCCACGCCGAGATCTGGCCGGCGATGCTGCTGGGCTACGACGGCAAGGGTGCCAAGGGCGGCCAGCCCGGCCAGCTCGGCGCGCTGAACCTGCCGTCGGAAGTCGTCTCCAGCGAATTCCTGACCATGGAGGGCAGGAAGTTCTCCTCATCCCGGTCGGTGGTGATCTACGTCCGCGACTTCCTGGCCCGGTATGACGTAGACGCGCTGCGCTACTACGTCGCGGTCGCCGGCCCGGAGAACCAGGACACCGACTTCACCTGGAGCGAGTTCGTCCGGCGCAACAACGACGAGCTGGTGGCTAACTGGGGGAACCTGGTGAACCGCTCGATCTCCTTCGCGGCCCGCAACATCGGCGAGATCCCGGCCGCGGGCGAGCTGACCGACGCCGACCGCGCCGCCCTCGAGCGGTCCAGGGCGGCCTTCCAGACCGTGGGCGACGCACTCGCTAAGTCCCGCTTCAAGGCGGCGATCACCGAGACCATGCGGACGCTGGCCGAGGCGAATAAGTACCTGTCCGACCAGGCGCCGTGGAAGCTCCGCGAATCGGACCCGGACCGGATGCGCACCATCTGTCACGTCGCGCTCCAGCTCGTCGATGACGGCAAGACGCTGCTGACGCCGTTCCTGCCGCGATCGTCGCAGAAGGTCTTCGAGATGCTCGGCGGCAGCGGCGTCTGGTCGGGCATGCCGCGGATCGACGAGGTCAGCGAGGACGGCGGCCCGCCCTACCAGGTGATCACCGGGGACTACGCGGTAGCGGCCGCCCGCTGGGCATCCGCTCCGATCCGGCCCGCTACTCCGCTCAGCCCGCCAGTACCGCTCTTCCCCAAGCTGGACCCCTCCGTTGTCGACGAGGAACTGGCCAGGCTGGAGCGCAAGTGAGCGATCGCCCGGTCGGCGGCAGCCGATTCGGGGCAGACGGGCGATTCGGGGCAGACGGGCGATTCGGGGCCGACGGGCGATTCGGGGCCGACGAGTTCGGGCCAGGGCAGGGCATCGGGCGGCCGCAGGCGCCGGCACCTGAGCCGCTGCCGGGCACCGCCTTCGATAGCCACTGCCACCTGGACATGATCGAGATGGCGGTCGCCGACACGCTCGCGCAGGCCGCGGCGGCCGGCATCAGCAGGGTCGTGACGGTCGGCTGTGACGTGCCGTCGTCGCAATGGGCGGCGGATTGCGCAGCCACGTTCCCAGCCGTGTGTGCGGCCGTCGCCATCCACCCGAATGAGACGGCTGCGGCGGCTGCCTCGTCCGGCGGCCGGGACGCCGTGCTGGCCGAGGTCGCGCGGCTCGCCGCGCTGCCGCAGGTTCGCGCCGTCGGCGAGACGGGCCTTGATTACTACCGCGACAGCGCCGCGCCGCAGGTGCAGCGCGACTGGTTCCGTGCGCACATCGACATCGCCAAGCAGGCCGGCAAGCCGCTGATGATCCACGACCGGGATGCGCACGAGGACGTGCTGTCGATCCTGGCCGCGGACGGCGCGCCGGATCAGGTCATCTTCCACTGCTACTCCGGCGATGCCGAGCTGGCCGAGCGGTGCGTCCAGGCCGGCTACGTACTGAGCTTTGCCGGCACGGTGACATTCGCGAACGCGGGCGCGCTGCGGGCGGCCGCTGCCGTCACCCCCCCGGAGCTGATCCTGGCCGAGACCGATGCGCCGTTCCTGACCCCGGCGCCGAACCGCGGCAGGTCGAACGCGCCCGCTCAGGTCGCGCACACGGTGCGCGCGCTCGCGGCTGCCAAGCTGATGGATGTGGCCAAGCTCTGCGCGGTCATCGAGGCGACCGGGGAGCGCCTCTTCGGGCCGTGTCAGCAGTAGCGCCAGGGTCGGCTGAGCCCGGGCCGGCTGAGCCAGGGCCCGCCCTCGGCGCGGCCCAGCTGCTTGGGCCGACCGAGATCCGGGCGCTCGCCGCACGCCTCGGAGTCCAGCCGTCGAAGCGCCTCGGCCAGAATTTCGTGGTCGACGCCGGCACGGTCAGCCGGATCGCCGGCCTGGCCGGCCTGCGCGGTGATGACACGGTGCTGGAGGTAGGGCCAGGGTTCGGCTCGCTGACGCTGCCGCTGCTGGCCGCCGCCCGCCGGGTCATCGCGGTCGAGCTCGACCCGGTACTGGCGGCCGAGCTGCCGGTGACCGTCGCCAGCCGGGCGCCGCACCTGGCCGGGCGACTGTCGGTCGTCGCTGCTGACGGCGCCAGGGTGACCGAGCTACCTGGCGAGCCGCCGACAGTGCTGGTCGCCAACTTGCCGTACAACGCGTCGGTGCCGGTTGTGCTGCACCTGCTGGCGACGGTCCCGTCGCTGCGCGGTGGCGTGGTGATGGTCCAGGCCGAAGTCGCCGACCGGATGTGCGCCCCGCCGGGAAGCCGGACGTACGGGGTGCCGTCAGCCAAGCTGGCCTGGTACGCCACCGCACGCCGGATCGGTTCGGTAGGGCGCGGTGTGTTCTGGCCCGTGCCTCGCGTCGACTCAGGCCTGGTGCAGATCAGCAGGCTCGGGGCGGACCAGGCGGCACAGATCCGCGGATCTGCCGGGAGAGCGGAGACGTTCGCGGTCATCGACGCGGCGTTCTCGCAGCGGCGCAAGACCCTGCGCTCGGCGCTCGCGGCCTGGGCCGGCTCGCCCGCCGCCGCGGAAGAGGTGCTGCGGCGGGCTGGCGTCGATCCGTCGCTCCGGGGCGAGGCACTCGGGATCGCGGACTATGCCCGGATAGCGGCGGCGGCATTTCCTGTGCCAGGGCCCGCTGCGGATACGATCAGCAAATCGTGATCTCAGCAATCAGGCCAGCTCCTGCGGCCGTGACCGTAAGGGTGCCGGCGAAGGTCAACCTTCAGCTCGCCGTTGGACCGGTGCGGGCCGATGGTTATCACTCCCTGGTCACTGTCTTCCACGCGGTATCACTGTTCGACGAGGTGACAGTTGAGCCTGCGGCCAGGACCACCATCACGGTGACCGGTGAAGATGCCGCGGCGGTACCCACCAGCCGGTCGAATCTCGCTTGGCAGGCCGCAAGCGCGCTCGCCAAGGCCACCGGGCAGCGCAGCCCCGCGGTGCGGATCGAGATCCGCAAGCGGATCCCGGTGGCTGCCGGTCTCGCCGGCGGCAGCGCCGACGCCGCAGCCATGCTGGTGGCCTGCAACGAGCTCTGGCAGACGGGCCTGTCGTCGCGGGACCTGGCCGAGCTTGCCGCCGGGCTCGGCAGCGACGTCCCGTTCGCGCTGATGGGCGGCACCGCCGTCGGGCGGGGCCGCGGGGAGCAGCTGACGCCGGCGCTCGCGGCCGGCACCTACCATTGGGCGCTGGCTTTCGGCCATGATGGGCTGTCCACGGCCCAGGTGTACGCCACCTGCGACCGGCTCCGCGCCGCCAGGTCAGCCGCCGGCGATCGGCCAGGGGCGCGCGAGCCTGAGCTCAGCCACCCGCTGATGACCGCGCTGCGGTCCGGCGATCCGGCACAGGTCGGCCCGTTGCTGACCAATGATCTCCAGCCCGCAGCGCTGTCGCTGCAGCCTGCGCTCCGGCGTGCGCTGGCAGCGGGGCGCGAGCTTGGCGCACTCGGGGCGATCGTGTCGGGCTCGGGACCGACCTGCGCGTTCCTGGCTCGCGACGCCGGTCGCGCCCGCGAACTGGCCGTAGCCCTCACCGGGTCTGGCGTGTGCCGCGCCGTTGCCAGGGCCAGTGGCCCGGTGCCCGGTGCGGTCGTCGTGCGGGACCGGGACCGGGACCGGGACCGGGACCGCCAGCCTTCATGAACCTGGTGAACCTGGAGCAAGCGGCCAAGGCCTACCACGAGCGGGTGCTGCTGGACGGCGTGTCGCTCGGCGTCGCGGCCGGGCAGCGGATCGGCGTCGTCGGACGCAATGGCGCGGGTAAGACGACGCTGCTCGCGGCGCTCGCGGGCACGGCCGAGCTGGACTCCGGCCGGACGACCAGGGCCGGGGGCGTGACCGTCGGCTACCTGCCGCAGTCCGAGCAACTGGCCGGCACGGTCGGCAACGTCGTTTTCGGCGGCGTGGCCGAGCATGAGTGGGCGGCCGACCCGCGCAGCCGCGCTGTCGTCGAGGCTTTGCTCGGTGACATCGACATCAAGGCAGACGTCAGCCAGCTGTCTGGGGGTGAGCGCCGCCGGAGCGCGCTGGCGGCGCTGTTGCGTACCAGCTACGACCTGCTCCTGCTGGACGAGCCGACCAACCACCTGGATATCGAGGCCATCACCTGGCTGGCCGGTTACCTGCGGCAGCATGCGGCCAGCTTCGTGGTCGTCACGCACGACCGGTGGTTCCTGGACGCCGTGACCGACCAGACCTGGGAGGTCGCCGCCGGCCAGGTAAACGCCTACGAGGGCGGGTATTCCGCGTACGTCCTGGCCAAGGCCGAGCGTGCGCGCATCGCCGCGGTCCTGGATCAGCGACACCGCAATCTGCTCCGCAAAGAGCTGGCCTGGCTGCGGCGCGGACCGCCGGCTCGCACGAGTAAGCCCAAGTTCCGAATCGAGGCGGCCAGCGCGCTGATCGCGGACGAGCCGCCGGCCAGGGACAGCGTCGAACTGGCGAGGCTGGCGGCGACGAGGCTAGGCAAGACGGTCGTCGAGCTTGAGGACGTATCGGCGACGGCCGGCTCCCGCACACTGATCGATCACGTGAGCTGGCAGCTCGGCCCCGGTGACCGCGTCGGCATCGTGGGCGTCAACGGCACCGGCAAGACGACACTGCTCCGGCTGCTGGCCGGGACACTGCCGGTGCCGTCGGACGGCGACGTCGCCGCGACCGGCCGGGTGATCACCGGCGCAACCGTCCAGCTCGGCTACCTGACGCAGGAACCGGCAGCGGTCGATCCGGACCTGCGCGTCCTGGAAGCAGCGGAGCAGGTGCGCAGCTCCGCGGTGGTCGGCGGCAAGCGCGAACTGTCGGTCAGCCAGTTGCTCGACCGGCTCGGGCTAACGAGCGAGCGGCAGTGGACCAGAGTCGGCGACCTGTCCGGCGGCGAGCGCAGGCGGCTCCAGCTGTTGCTGATCCTGCTGGCCGAGCCGAACGTGCTACTGCTGGACGAGCCCACCAACGACCTGGACATCGAGACGCTGACGGAACTTGAGGACCTGATGGATGGCTGGCCGGGCTCGGTCGTCGTCGTCAGCCACGACAGGTACTTCCTCGAGCGAGTCACTGACCACGTGCTGGGGCTGGTCGACGGGCAGCTGGCGTACTTGCCGGGCGGGGTGGATGAGTACCTCAGCCGCCGGGCACAGGCGGCAGACCATCCCGAGGCGGCTGGCCGTCGCGAGGCGGGTGGCCGTCGCGAGGCGGCAGACCTGCGCGAGGCGGCGCAGGCCGACGGGCGCGCGAGCGCGGGATCGGGTGCGGGCCTGACCGCGTCGCAGCAGCGCGCGGGGCAGAAGGAGCTCGCCCGGCTCGAGCGCCAGATCGCCCGGCTGACAGCGACCGAGACGCGCCTGGCTACAGAGCTGGCCGACAGCGCCAGTGATTACGCGAGGCTGGTCGAGCTTGGCGCGGAGCTGCGCGGCGTCCAGGCGGAGCGGGCCAGCCTCGAGGAGCGCTGGCTCGAGGTTGCCGAGGAAATCAGCTAGCAGGCCATGGCGGGCGTCCGCGGCTGGTGTCGTACGGCTGCTACTCGGGCGCCGACCCGGTGTCGGTCAGGCCGGCCGCGTCAAATGGCGCGAGCAGGATGCGCAGCAGCCCGGCTAGCTCGTTCTGCCGGCCTGCGTCGAGCGCGGCGAGGATGGACCGCTCCTGGGCCAGCAAGTCGGACAAGGCGCCATCGACGGTCCGACGACCGTCGTCCGTCAGCTGGACGAGGACACCGCGTTTGTCTTGCGGGTCCCGGCTGCGGCTGACCAGGCCCGCAGCGGCCAGCCTGTCGATCCGGTTGGTCATGGTCCCGGACGTGACCAGGGTCGCGCGGAGCAGCGCCCCCGGACTCAGCTGGTACGGCGGCCCCTCCCGGCGCAGCGCCGACAGCACATCAAATTCCCAGGTCTCCAGGCCGTGGGCGGCGAAGGCGTCGCGCCGCACCCGGTCCAGGTGCCGGGCGAGGCGGGTCACGCGGCTCAGCACATGCAGGGGCGCGACATCCAGGTCAGGCCGCTCGGATCGCCAGCGCGCAACGATCTCGTCGACCTCGTCCCGCACTGGCCGGGGCGCAGGTGACATGAGCAGATCATATCTCTTGACATCGAGACTTCGGTGGCGGTAAGAAGTGTGAGATATCTTGATGTCAAGAGATCTCAACGTCAACAGAGATGGTGGTCACATGTGGGATCCCGCCCAGTACCTGAGCTTCGCTGACGAACGCTCGCGGCCGTTCTTCGATCTCGCGGGACGCGTTGGCGCTGCGTCGCCAGGCTCCGTCGTGGATCTGGGCTGCGGGCCTGGTCAGCTGACGGCGTCGCTCGCAGCCAGATGGCCAGACGCGCACGTGCTCGGCCTCGACTCATCGGCTGAGATGATCGCTGCCGCGCAGCGAATCGACGGCCGCGGGCTGGCAGGTCACGGCACGCTCAGCTTCCGGGTCGAAGACCTAGCCGACTGGGTACCCGACGAGCCGGTAGACGTGATCATCTCGAACGCCGTCCTCCAGTGGGTGCCGGACCACCTGGAGCTGCTCCCGCGCTGGGCTGCCTGGCTTGCTGACGGAGGGTGGCTCGCGTTCCAGTTGCCAGGGAATTACGACCAGCCGAGCCATGCAATCCTGCGCGACCTCGCCGGCTCGGATCGCTGGCGGACCGCGCTGGCAGGGGTCGAGCTTAACCGTCAGTCGGGCGATCCAGGCGAGTACCTGGATCTGCTGGCCCGCCGCGGCCTGGCCGTGGATGCGTGGGAGACGACGTACCTGCACGTCTTGCCCGGACCAGATCCGGTGACTGAGTGGTACAAGGGCACCGGCCTGCGGCCCGTGCTAGCGGCGCTGCCGGCCGATGAGTCCGCTGAGTTCATCGGGCAGTATCGCGAGCTGGCCCAGGCGGCTTATCCGGCCGAGCCGTACGGCACGGTGCTGCCATTCCGGCGAGTGTTTGTCGTCGCGCATAAGGCGTGAGGCGACACGGTCGAGACGCGGTGCCGGAGCGGCTGGCTATTTGCCCTGGCGCAATAGCTCGGTGGCCTCGGCGGAGAGCCGCGGCTTGGGATCGAGCTCACGCATGCCGTTCCAGGCCAGGTTCACCAGGTGCGCGGCCATCTCCTCGAGCTTGGGCTTTCGCGCATCGAGCCACCACTGGCCAGCGGACGTCACCATGCCGACCAGCATCTGCGCGTAGACGGGGGCCAGCTTCGGGTCGTAGCCCCTGGCCTTCAGCACGTCGCCGAGTATGTACTCGACCTGGCTGGCGATATCGCTGATCAGGCTGGCGAACGTGCCGGAGCCCGAGGTCGGGTTGGAGTCGCGGACCAGGATCCGGAAGCCGTCGGAATTCTCCTGGATATACCGGAGCAGGTGCACCGCGGCCACTTCGAACTTGGCCATGGTGTCCTCACCTTCGAGCAGCCTGGTGGCCATGGTGAGGAACCGCTCGACCTCACGATCCACGACGACCGCGTACAGCCCTTCCTTGCCGCCGAAGTGCTCGTAGACGACCGGCTTGGACACGCCGGCCTGGGCGGCGATCTCCTCGATAGAAGTGCCGTCCAGGCCGCGCTCAGCGAATAGGCGCCTGCCTATGTCCAGGAGCTGCTCACGGCGCTCTTTGCCGGTCATGCGCCGACGATTGTTCGGCGGGGACTGATGTGTCACGTCCCCATCATGGTCGGTTAGGCCCCGATGCGGCTAACTGGTTCTACTTCGGCCCGTCGCGTCATCGAGCCCAGTCGGCGGGTGCTGGTGAGCTTGGCGCTGAGCCTGGCCTCGTCCGGCCACCGGACGTCATAGGCCCAGCCGAGCTTCTCCGTGAACCAGATCAGCCGAGCTGCGGTGTCGATCTGACCGCGCAGGGCGCCGTGCCGGGCGCAAGTCGGGTCCGAGTGGTGCAGGTTGTGCCAGGACTCGCCAAAGGAGAGTATGGCCAGCCAGTTCACGTTCCTCGACTTGTCCCTGGCCTCGAATTCTTTCTTGCCGAAGGTGTGGCAGATCGAGTTGATGGACCAGGTCACGTGGTGCAGGAACGCGATCCGGACCAGAGTCGCCCAGAAGAATGCGGTGACCGCGCCCTGCCACGACCAGGCCCACAGGCCGCCGATGAGAGCAGGGGCCAGCAACGAGACCGTGACCCAGAGGGGGAACTGGCGAGAGATTCGCTCGATCTTCTTGTCCGCGATCAGATCGGGGCAGAACTTCTCCTTGGAGGTGTGGTCGGCGTCGAACAGCCAGCCAATGTGCGCCCAGGCCAGCCCCTTGGTGAGCGCCTTCCAGTCGTCGCCGAAGCGCCACGGCGAGTGCGGGTCGCCTTCCCGATCGCTGTACTTGTGGTGCCGCCGGTGGTCAGCCACCCAGGTGAGCACCGGGCCCTCGACGGCCAGCGAGCCGGCGATGGCGAGCGCGACCCGCAGGCCGGTCTTGGCCTTGAAGGAGGAGTGCGTGAAGTAGCGGTGGAACCCCATCGCGATGCCGAGGCCAGAGATGTAATAAAAGGCCACGGCGAGGACGATGTCGTGCCAGCCGAGGCCCCAGCCCCAGGCCAGCGGTATCGCCGCGATCAGCGCGAGCATCGGCACGGCGACGAAGACCCCGACCAGGATCTTCTCGAATCGGCCCTTGGGTTCGTCTTGGAGGTCGCTCAGTGGTGCCTTGGCGCGGGTGGCAACAGCCTCCGGTGCGCCGCTAGTCGCGGTGTCTATGGCAGTGGTCATGGGATCCTCGCCTGGCACTCATACCGGTTATGTGCGTGGATAAACGTCCTGCGCTGCCATGGACAGGGGCACCTGCAGAATACGCTTACGTAACCGTAACCTACGTGACCGTAGGTTTGCACCACCGGCGGGGAAATATTTCCGGGCTTTGCCGTGAATAGGTAACGGCTAGTAGTAGCGAAGGTACCCGGCGTGGCCGACCGCCCGCGCCGCTCCAGCCGGTGAGCTCGATGCCGTGCCTGGCAGTCGCGTCAGCGGCGTGGGCGGTTGCGGATCGCGGCCGCCAGGTAGGCGTCATGGTGTCGGCGGTCGGTGTCGGCGTCGGTTGCGGTGGCGGTCGGCGGTCGCGGTGGCGGTCGGAGTCGAGGTCGTGCCGACGTCGAGGTCGGCGAAGCCGAGCTCTTAGTCGTCGACGTCGGCTACGGCTTCGGCTTGGCTGGACTTCGAGGCGGCCGGTCCGGTCGGTAGTGGTGCCACGGGCACGGTGACGTGCCCTGATTGCCCGGGTGCTTGGCCTTGACCGGACCATGTGACGACGCAGTTGGCGATGCGGAGGCCGAACTACCCAGACCGGTGCCGCCGGCATGCAGAGTCTCGCTCGCCGGCCGATTTCCGCTCGGAGGTGCAGGGGAATGCCCGACATACACGATCGCGCCCACCGCGGCGACCACCGGCACCGTCACCACGGCCACGAGCCGTAGCCGCGCTCGCGCCTTCGCCAGTGCCGCCGCGCGGTCGGCCGGAAAGCCGTCAAACCCTAGCTGGCCAGCGCATTCGACCACAGAGTCGCGGCACTCCCAGAGCTCCGGGTCTATGGCCACCCTGGCTGCGCGCCGCCAGACGTCTCGAGGCAGTACGGCGAGCGGAAGCGCCAGCGCGGCCCGGTCGGCCCCGTCGTCGGGGTCGTCCGAGATGCTCGCCGGACGTTGCCGCCTGATCATGCCGATTCTCATCTTGTCAGCGGCGTGCTGAGCGGTCCGGGTGCCGGCGAGAGCCTCAGCCAGCAGCGTCTTGGCCTGCTTGGCAGGAATGCGGAGGATGGCGGGCAGCTCGCGCGCGCTGATGCCGTGCCGGTAGACGAGCACCCTTGCTTCGCGCTCGGGATCTTGCACCAGGCTCCAGGCGGCCTGACCCTGCTCCATCATGCGAATGCGTGCCTCGACAGCCGCCAGCCGCAGCGCATCGGTGTCTGGCTCGCTCACATCAGCCGGCCGGCGGTCCGTGCCGCAGACCCGGCTGATCCGACCGACTCGGCAGCTCAGGACAGGCTGCCAGCTCTGCACGCCCTGGGCTTGAGCTGATGCACTCGTTACGAGCCAGCGCGAACAGCCACGGGCGGAGGCGGTTGTGGTCACGCAGCCAGCGGATCAGCGAAGACGCGGTGATGAAGGTAGCTTCAGTGGCCCCGGCGGCTTCGGCCTGGTCAGACAGGATCGCCTTGCAGTAGTCGAAGACGTGCCTAGCGTGCTCATCGAACATCGCGGCGAACATGCCGGCGTCGGCGGATGCCAGCGGACGATGCGCCTGGGCGAGCGCGGATTCGCTCCAGAAGTGGGCTGGCACGGCACCCCCTCCGCGTGGCGTAGCACACTCGATCCGTACTGACGGGCAGCCAGGCCGGTACGTCGAAAGTAGCCGAAGAACGCGACGAAAGTAGCCGGAAGAAACAGAGTAGTCCCAGGTCGCGAGCCTACATACCCGACCGCAGGCAGGGAGGAGCCGGGAATTGCCGCCGACGGAGTTCTACCTGCTTCGCGGGCAAGCCCTTATTCGCCCCGACTTTTCCGAAAATTGCAGGACGTGCGGCACCGCCAGGACGCAAGCCGCCAGCCGCCGATGCGCAAGGGCGTCGGCCGCCCGCGCAGCAAGTGAATTGTCAGTGCCTCGATCTAGTATTCGAATATGAACCCTATTCAGCGGTCCGATCAGTTAGACGGGCAGGCCATAGCCCTGCGCCGGGCGGGCAAGTCCCGTCGCGAGATCAAGCAGATCCTCGGCGTCGGGAACTCAACCCTGGATAGAGCCTTGCGCGGCGTGCCGCCCCAGCCATGGACGAGGAGACCGAGAGCTAAGGACGACCTGCACGAGAAGGCCCGCGACCTGCGCTCGCGCGGCTACACGTATGTAGAGATCGCCGCCGAGCTCGGCGTCTCAAAGAGCTCCGTCTCGCTATGGGTGCGCGACCTGCCAAGGGTCGGCCGTATCAGCTACGAGGAGATCCGCAAGCGCAAGGCTGAGGGCGCGTCGAGGTACTCGCAAGCCGAGGGCTTGCGGCGCGAGGCCAGGAGGCAGGCGGTCAATGACGCGGCTGCAGCGGAGATCGGCCCACTGGACCAGCGCGAGATCCTCATTGCCGGAGCGATCGCCTACTGGTGCGAGGGCTGCAAGAGCAAGCCCCATCGTCGCTAGGAACAGATCGCCTTCATTAACAGTGATCCGCAGCTGATCAGGTTCTTTCTGCAGTTTCTCGTCGCGGCCGGGGTTACGCATGATCGGCTCATATGCCGTGTCTACATACATGAGAGCGCGGATGTGGCAGCAGCGCAGCGAGTTCTGGCTGGACTTGACTGGGCTTCCTGACATCCAGTTCAGGCGGCCAACGCTCAAGCGCCACAACCCACGCACTGTACGGAAGAACACGGGCCCGGACTATCACGGATGCCTCGTGATCAAAGTCAGGCGGAGCGCCGAGCTCTACCGCCAGATCGAAGGCTGGGCCTCGGCCGCTATGACCGCATCAGCGGGAGGTACGGGCGAGGAATCCGATCACTCGTGTTGACAGCGGAGCGTCCTGATCTCGGGTCAGGACCTGAACGCGAACTTCGCTCCCGGAGAAGGATTCGAACCTTCGTTGACGGCACCAAAAGCCGCAGTCCTGCCAGGCTAGACGACCCGGGAAAGTTCGGCACCTAGCCTAGCGGGACCGTGGACAGGAGGCGATCGAGTACTGGTCAGCCACGGGAGGCTACAGAGACGGCTCCTGCCGACTGGCTCCCTACATCGCGAGATTAGGCAGCGTGCCCGTTGTGGCTGAGGGTGTGGGTGTGGGTTGTGGCCGGGCCGCAGGCTCAGCTGAGCGCATGCCGCCGGTGGACCGGCGGCGCGTCCCGGTTTGTGGCACGATCGGGAGCAAGCTCCGCAGCGCGTGCGAACGGCCACCCAGCCTGACCGAACGTAGGTAACCGGCCGGTATCCTGCCCATGTCGGGAGGGTGACGTCTTGCCAGCGCTGCGGCCCCGCAGCGCCATCTCGAGCGGCACCGCCTCCCAACCGAAACAGCGCCAGCGGCCATGGCGCGTAGTAGCACCGCCGCACTCCGACTGGCCTTGCCTGAGACGAAGGAGCCGAGCCGAGTGACTTCAGGCCGAGTGCCGTCAGCAGGGCCGGCCGCCGTCATCGTCCTGGCGGCGGGCGAGGGCACCCGGATGCGGACCGCCACGCCGAAAATGCTCAACGAGGTATGCGGCCGGCCGATGCTCGGCCATGTCCTTGCCGCTGCTCGCGAGCTTCGGCCGGAGCGGCTCATCCTGGTCGTCAGCGACCTAGCGGGCCAGGTCGCCAGCTACGCCCGCGAATTCTGCCCCGAGGCGACCCTCGTCGTGCAGGAGCGCCGAGGTTCCTGGGGCACCGGGCACGCGGTACGCACGGTGATCGAATCGCGCGGCGTCATGCCCGGCACCGTAGTCGTGCTGTTCTCCGACACGCCGTTGCTGCGGGGCGAGACGCTGGCCGCTCTGGTGGCCGAGCACGAGGCGGCTGGCGCGGCGGTGACGGTGCTGACCGCGCAAGCGCCCGACCCGAAGGGCTACGGCCGGATCCTGCGGGACGCGGAGGGCCGCGTGACCGGCATCGTCGAGGAAGCCGACGCCACCCCCGAGCAGCGCGAGATCACCGAGATCAGCTCGGGCATGTTCGCATTCGACGGCGAACTGCTCGCCGACGCCATCAAGCGCGTGCCGGCCGCCGCGGCCACCGGCGAGGAGTACCTGACCGAGGTTCCGGCGATCCTGCGCGCAGACGGACACAAGGTGGGCAGCGCGTTCTGCCCGGACTACGACGAGATCCAGGGCGTCAACAACCAGGCACAACTGGCCAAGGCGCGCCGCATACTCAACGAGCGGGTGCTGGCCCACTGGATGGCGGCGGGCGTCACCATCGTTGACCCGTCGAGCACGTGGATCGACGTCGACGTTCAGATAGAGCCCGGCGCGCGCATCTCCCAGGCGACCCAGCTGGAAGGCCGGACCACCGTGGCCGCGGGCGCCAGCATCGGCCCTGGCTGCCTGCTGCGGGACACGGCCGTCGGCGCGGGCGCGACCGTCATCCAGGCGGTCTGCGAGGCGTCGGAGATCGAGCCGGGCCTGGTCATTGGCCCGTTCGCGCACCTGACGGCCGTCCGGCGCGGGGGCGCCGCGGGACCGGACCAAGACGAGGGCAGGGAACGTGGTGCGACGTCGCGATCGTCGTCGCACCGGAACTCAAGCAGTTGGCAATACAAGGAGAGTTGACCCAAAGTGACCGGCATTACCGCAACCCCCGAGCGGAAACTGATGCTCTTCTCCGGCCGTGGCTACCCGGAGCTCGGCCAGGAGATCGCCAGCTGTCTCGACATCGAGCCGACGCCGACCACTGCCTACGACTTCGCCAACGGCGAGATCTTCGTGCGCTTCCTTGAGTCCGTCCGCGGCAGCGACGCCTTCGTGCTGCAGAGCCACACTGCGCCTATCAACCAGTGGATCATGGAACAGCTGATCATGGTGGACGCGCTCAAGCGGGCGTCGGCCAAGCGGATCACCGTGGTGGCGCCGTTCTTCGGGTATGCCAGGCAGGACAAGAAGAGCCGGGGCCGCGAGCCGATCTCGGCGCGGCTGATGGCTGACCTGTTCTCCACGGCCGGGGCTGACCGGCTCATGGCGGTGGACTTGCACACCGCCCAGATCCAGGGTTTCTTCGACGGCCCGGTCGACCACCTCTTCGCGCTGCCGATCCTGGCCGGTTACCTGGAGGACAGGCTCGACGTTTCGCAGGTCACCGTCGTCGCGCCGGACGCGGGTCGGGTCCGCGTCTGCGAGCGGTGGACCGACAGGCTCGGCTGCCCGCTGGCTATCATTCACAAGCGCCGGGATCCGGACGTAGCCAACCAGGCCAGGGTGCTCGAGGTCGTCGGCCAGGTGGCCGGGCGGACCTGCATCGTGGTCGATGACATGATCGACACCGGCCAGACGATCGTGAAGGCCGCCGACACCCTGTTTGACCAGGGCGCCGCGCAGGTGATCGTGACCGCCACCCATGGCGTGCTGTCCGGCCCGGCAGTGGACAGCCTGAAGAACTCGCGCGTCAGCGAGGTGATCGTGACCAATACCCTGCCGATCCTGCCTGAGAAGCGGTTCGACAAGCTAACTGTCCTGTCGATCGCGCCGCTCATCGCCAGGGCCATCAACGAGGTCTTCAGCGACGGCTCGGTCACGAGCCTGTTCGACGGCCAGAGCTGAGGAGCGGGGCCCACCCGGCCGTCACCACCGCCGCCGGGCAGCTAGCGGCGCGGATCCGCTAGACTGCACAAGGATTTTCTGTCATCTCAAGGAGCCCTACAGTGCCCGAGGTACCTATCGACGCCGAGCTGCGCACCGAGTTCGGCAAGGGACCGGCCCGCCGGATCCGGCGCGACGGCCGGGTCCCGGCTGTGCTCTATGGGCACCGCACCGACCCCAAGCACCTCACCCTGCCCGGCCACGATGTACTGCTGGCACTGCGGACGCCCAACGTCCTGATCCGGCTCGAGGGCCTGTCGGGCGGCGCGCAGCTGGCGTTGCCGAAGGCCGTCCAGCGCGACCCCATCAAGGGCTACGTGGAGCACGTCGACCTGCTGACCGTGCGCCGCGGCGAGAAGGTCACGGTCGACATCCCGGTGACCGTTGTCGGCGAGGTCGCGCCCGACGGCATGATGGACCAGCAACTCGTGCAGATCTCGGTCGAGGCCGAGGCCACGAACATCCCGACAGGCATTGAGGTCAGCGTCGAGGGCATGGCGATCGGCGCGTCCGTGCACGCCAGCGACCTCCTGCTGCCGGCCGGCGTGACCCTCGCGGACGACCCCGAGCTGCTAGTGGTCCACGTGCTGGCCTCCCCGACCGCCGAGCAGATAGAGGCCGACCTTGGCGAGGGCGAGGCCGTGGCTCCGGCCGCTCCGACCGAGCCCGCCGCGCCCGCCGGCGCTGGCGATGGTGGCCGGTCCGAGGGCGCAGAATCCGCCTGAGCTAGCTAACGGCGCCGCTGGCTTGGCGGCCCATGACGATCGCGGACATGGCCACTTCTGACCGCTGGCTGATAGCGGGCCTGGGCAATCCAGGCCCGCAGTACGCGGGCAACCGGCACAACGTCGGGTACCTGAGCTGTGACGAGATCGCCGGCGATCTCGGCGCGACATTCAAGCGGGACAAGTCGCGGGCGTTCGTGGCGACCGGGACGATGGCAGGCACAAGCGTTGTCCTCGCGAAGCCCATGAGCTTCATGAACGTGTCCGGCGGCCCGGTGGCTGCGGTGCGGAACTTTTACAAGATCCCGATCGAGCGGATCATCGTCATCCACGACGAGCTCGACCTGCCGTTCGGTGCGGTCCGGCTGAAACTCGGGGGCGGCGACAACGGGCACAATGGCCTGCGCTCTGTCACCGCGGCGCTCGGCAGCAGGGAGTACCACCGGATCCGGATCGGCATTGGCAGGCCGCCTGGGCGGATGGATCCGGCAGACTTCGTGCTGCGTGACTTCTCGGCTGCGGAGCGAAAGGAACTGCCGGAGGTCCTCGGCCGGGCCGCGGATTCAGCGCGGCTCCTGATGGAACGCGGACTGGCTGTCGCGCAGAACGAGGTGCATTAGCCGTGTGTCCAAGTCGCCTGTGGGCGATTTCGGCCCATCTGAGTTGGATAAGATTCATCTGCACGGAACCGGAGCCCAGCACTGACACTCAACGCCAGCGATCATGAACTCGCCAGCGACCTTGCCGTCTCGGCAGGTCGCCGGCTGATAGCGCTACGGGCCGATCCGGCTTGCTCCGGCGATGACCTGCGCAAGGCGGGCGACCTGTCGGCGCATGAGTTCCTCACCGGCGAGCTCGCCCGGCGCCGCCCGGACGACGCGATCTTGTCCGAGGAGGGCAAGGACGACCCGGCCCGGCTCGCCGCCGCGCGGGTCTGGATCGTCGATCCGCTCGATGGCACCAGGGAGTTCGGCGAGCCGACCCGGTCGGACTGGGCGGTGCACGTCGCGTTGTGGGAACGCGGTGACCTATCGGCCGGTGCAGTTGCGCTCCCGGCCCAAGGCCTCGCGCTCAGCACCGCGGACTACGAGGCGAGCGCGGCGGGGGCGGCCCCGTTCCCGGCCCTTGTCCCCGACGGTCGGGTGGCGCTGCCCGCCGGCCTGCGGCTCCTCGTCAGCCGGTCGCGTCCCCCTGCGTTCGTGCAGCAACTGGCCGCTGACATCGGCGCCGAGCTGGTGCCCATGGGCTCAGCCGGAGCCAAGGCCGCTGCCGTCATCCGCGGCGAATACGACGCCTATATCCACGCGGGCGGCCAGTACGAGTGGGACTCAGCGGCGCCGGTGGCCGTCGCCCGTGCGGCCGGCCTGCACGCCTCCCGGATTGACGGTTCCGCCCTGGTGTACAACCAGGCCGACGTGTCGATACCGGATATCCTGATCTGCCCAGCCTGGCTTGCCCCTGGCCTGCTGTCGGCGATCGCGCGTGCGTCGGCGCCAGCGAGCCGGCCAGCGCCAGGACCCGACCACCCGCCGACGCCCAGTGATCCGGAGCCTCAGCCATGACCTCACCCCGAGGTGACTACCAGCTGTCACAGCTCGACGTGCTCGAGGCCGAGTCGATCCACATCATGCGCGAGGTGGCGGCGGAGTTCGAGCGGCCGGTCCTGCTGTTCTCGGGCGGCAAGGACTCGATCGTGATGCTGGCGCTGGCCGAGCGAGCGTTCTGGCCGGCGAAGATCCCGTTCCCCGTCATGCACGTCGACACCGGGCACAACTTCACCGAGGTCATCGACTATCGCGACCGCCGGGTCGCCGAGATCGGCGCGCGCCTCGTTGTCGCGTCGGTGCAGGAGGCCATCGACTCCGGCAAGGTGGTCGAAGAGACCGGCAGGTTTGCGAGCCGGAACCGGCTCCAGACCACATCCCTGCTCGACGCGATCGCCGACAACAGGTTCGACGCGGTCTTCGGCGGCGCCCGCCGGGACGAGGAGAAGGCCAGGGCGAAGGAGCGGGTGTTCTCGTTCCGGGACGAGTTCGGCCAGTGGGACCCCAAGAACCAGCGTCCGGAGCTGTGGAGCATCTACAACACCCGGATCCGCCGCGGCGAGCACATCCGCGTGTTCCCGCTGTCGAACTGGACCGAGCTGGACGTCTGGCACTACATCGAGCGGGAGGGACTGGAGGTACCGTCGATCTACTTCGCCCACACCCGCACGGTCTTCGAGCGCGACGGCATCCTGCTCGCCGACAGCGAGTTCGTGACCAGGGGCGAGGACGAGCAGCTGTTCGAGACGCGGGTGCGCTACCGGACGGTCGGCGACATGACGTGCACGGGCGCCGTGGAATCGACGGCCAGCAGTGTCGCCCAGGTGATCGCAGAGATCGCGGCCACCCGGATCACCGAGCGCGGTCAGACTCGGGCTGACGACCGGGCCAGCGAAGCTGCCATGGAAGACCGCAAGCGGGAAGGCTACTTCTGATGACCGTTACTCAGCCCGGCGCGGCCGGCGACGCCGCCGACGGCGGACGGCACACGGATATCCTGCGCCTGGCCACGGCCGGCTCGGTAGACGACGGCAAGAGCACCCTCATCGGCCGGCTCCTCTACGACTCCAAGGCGATCTTCGAAGACCAGCTGGCGTCGGTCGAGCGGACGAGCAGGGAGCGCGGCGAGGAGTACACCAACCTGGCGCTGCTGACCGACGGCCTGCGGGCCGAGCGCGAACAGGGCATCACGATCGACGTCGCCTACCGCTACTTCGCGACGCCGCGACGGAAGTTCATCATCGCGGATACGCCTGGTCACATTCAGTACACGCGCAACATGGTCACCGGGGCTTCCACTGCCGATCTGGCGATCGTGCTCGTCGACGCGCGCAACGGGCTCACCGAGCAGAGCCGTCGGCACGCCTTCCTCGCCACGCTGCTACGGGTCCCGCACCTCGTGCTCGCGGTCAACAAGATGGACCTGGTCGACTACAGCTCCGAGGTGTTCGACCAGATCGTCGCGGAGTTCACCGCTTTCGCGGTCAAGCTGGAGATCGGCGACCTGACGTTCATCCCGATCTCGGCGCTGCACGGCGATAACGTGGTCCAGCGGTCAGGCAACATGCCGTGGTACGACGGCCCGTCGCTGCTGCACCACCTGGAGCATGTGCACATCGCGTCGGACCGCAACCTCATCGACGTCCGGTTCCCCGTGCAGTACGTGATCCGGCCGCACCAGGCCACCGACCCGGAGCTGCACGACTACCGCGGCTACGCGGGCCAGATCGCCGGCGGCGTGCTCAAGCCCGGCGACGAGATCATGCACCTGCCATCCGGTCTGACGACCACGATCAGCCGTATCGACACGGCCAGGGGCCCGGTGCCCGAGGCGTTCCCGCCGATGTCGGTGACACTGCTCCTCGCCGACGACCTGGACGTCTCGCGCGGGGACATGTTCTGCCGCCCGCACAACCAGCCAGCGTCAACGCAGGACATCGAGGCGATGGTCTGCTGGATGAGCGACGTACGGTCGCTATCGGCCGGCGGCCGGGTGATCGTCAAGCACACGACGCGGACCGTGAAGGCCATCGTGCGTGACCTGCATTACCGGCTCGACGTCAACACCCTGCACCGGGACGAGGCGGCGACGCAGCTCGGCCTGAACGAGATCGGCAGGGTATCGCTGCGAGTCACGCAGCCGCTGTTCTGCGATCCGTACGCGCGCAACCGGATGACCGGCGGCCTGATCCTGATCGACGAGGCGACCGGTGCCACGCTAGGCGCCGCAATGATTGCGGAAGCGCGCTGATCTCAGCGGGCGCCCGCTTCCAGCAGGATTCTCAGCGTATAGGCGTTGGGCAAGATAAACTCACAGGAAGTTTGGCTGGCCTGAGCGGTCAGGGCTCGGGAACCCTCACTCCAGAGGTCCACATACGGAGGCGGCAGCGATCGGCAAGTGGAGGTACGTGCTTGGCCTTGCCTTGCTCGCCGCGATAGTCATCTGGGACGTCGGGTTGCCTGGCAGGCACTCTGCTGCTTCGAAAGTGGCCCCGGCGGCGTCCCCGACTGTCTCCGCGACTTCGCCTGCGATCCCTGGCGTGCTGCAGCCAAAGGGCGCCCCTGAATACGTTGAAACGTTTGCCGGCACGCACCTGAACCGCTCGATATGGAATACGTGCTATCCGTACGACAGGCAAAGCGGCTGTACGAACTACGGCAACACAGAATTTGAGTGGTATCTACCCTCGCAGGTCCAGGTCCACGACGGCTTCTTGCAGTTGATCGCCCAGCCTCAACCGACGCCTGGTCTGGCCAAGAGCGGGGCTCCCATGACATACAGCTGCCGTTCGGGCATGGTGACCTCCTTTCCAGGTATCCGGTTCCACTACGGTTACATTCAGGTAGTGGCCTGGCTTCCAGCGGATCCCGGGCTGTGGCCTGGGGTCTGGCTTGCTGCGGCGAACTTTCAGTGGCCGCCCGAGGTGGACTTGATCGAGACCTGGGGCGTTGATCTCCTGGCGGGAAGTTATTTCCACTACGGTCAGAACAACGGCCATATCGATGGTCGGATTCAGCCGGCCTCACGCGCTACAGGCTGGCACACCTACGCTTTCTCATGGACGAAAAGTCAGATGACGTGGCTGCTGGATGGCAAACCTGTCCTCACGGTTACCAGCCATGTGCCGCACCAGCTGATGTACTTGATCGCGAACCTCGCTGAATACAAGCGGGTCAAGTCCGGGCCCGATATGTGTCGGGGCTCGATGCTGATTAAGTCAGTAAAGGTGTGGCGGGCCTGACCAGCCACGTCCGCTTGGCGTGCACACCTAGCGCCAAGGGCCGAGTAGGGGAGTTAAATGCCGCAGCACGCCTTCTGCAGCTTCGTGGTGATCGCGTACAACGAGGAGGCGAACATCGCCGCTACTCTCTCGGCGATTATGGAACTTGACGATATAGGAGACTATGAACTTATCGTCGTGGACGACGGCTCACGTGACCGCACGGCCCAGATTGTCGAGGATATCGCCGCGGAACATCCGTGCATTCGGCTCATCAGGCTGGGCAAGAATCGGGGTCGAGGCTACGCTCGGAACGAAGGCGTCACGAGCGCTCGCGGAGCCTTTATCGCGACTGTAGACGCTGATATAGTTCTTCCTCCAGACTGGCTTGTCCAGGCTCGGGCTGCCCTCCAATCTCACGACGCAGTCGGAGGGACCGCGTTGCCCGACGGCGACGTCGCATACCTTTACAGGCGCTTCCGGCTAATTCCTCGCCTGGTCGGCCACACAACTGCGGTGACGGGCAGCAATGCGCTCTACAAACGGCAGGCCTTTGACGTCGTTGGTTTCGATCCAACGTTGCGAAATGGGGAGGACAGCGCACTAAATGAGGCCATGGCGCGTTACGGGCTTTCAGTCGCCACGGTTCCCGGACTCACTGTTCTGCACGACGAGAATAAGCCTTTCGGCGTTTCGTTGAGGTGGCTATTCGACATCGGCCGCGGTGCCACGCGCCAACTGCTGAGGTCACAGCGGGTACGACAGCCGGATGTCGTAGCAGCGGCATTTTTCGTCTCGGTTGCGTTGTGCATCTTGATCGCGCTGGCTGGCCACGCGATCGTGGGCTGTCGCTGTACCGCTAGTGTTTATTCTATTGGCGAGTATTCAGCATGTGCGTAGCCGCTTCTACACGCCCGCTTCGCACTGGCCGACGGCAGCTTGCGCTGTAGCTGTCGACGGAGCGCTGCTGACGGCTTACTTCCTCGGCAGGCTGGTCGGCCTGAGCGCGCTATGGGATTCCAATCTTCGCCACCCGGCTCCGTCGAACGAAGCGCCTTCGTAACGCGCCTACGCGTTGCTGCTTTGGGCTAGCTGGACGATGTGCGGTGGCATCCCGGAGATTTGCGTCCCAGCTCTGCGAGCAGAGGCAAGCGCCTCGTCGAGAATCCCAAGCCGATTGCCGCTTCCGACGATCCAGTCGTGAAAGGTGATCATTGACAGCGGACCAGGTGCGATTGCGAACGTACGAGTTACAGCTCGCGCATAGGCCAGCAGTTCGGGGGGTGTGTTCTGATCGGGAGTCGGCAGACCTACAAGATCGCAGTCCAGGGGCGAGTACAGCGGCACCTCGACTATGCCATCTCGGACAAACGGAGCGCGCGTCCCCAACAGCCAGCGGAGCCGGTCTGCAGCGGACGCACCAAACGACTCCTTGAGCAGAAGCCCGACGTTAAGGGCTGCGAGCCCTAGTTGGCTTTCAGCGAGCCTTGGTTGTCCGTCCTTGGTGGCGAGACGCCAGGCGTTGTTCAGCGGAAAGCGGCCGGGCCGGAGCAACTCGACCGGATATCGGACCTCGCGGTTGGAGATCCATTTATAGCCGCGCGCTCGCAGCACAGCGTAGACTTCCGCCCGGTAAAAGTGCGGCCCTAGCAGATAAGGCGCACGGAAGCACTCGGGGCGAGCCCCACCAATCCCCTCGATCAGTGACTCGACTCGCTCCAAGTCGCGGTCGAGATCGAGCAGCTCCCGTCGGCCGTAAGCGCCTAGGTCATGGTGATCATAGCCGTGCAAGCCAATCTCATGCCCTGCATCGGCTATCGCTTCCACAATTTGGGGTTCCTTCTCGGCCAATCGACCTACGACAAAGAATACTGCGCGGGCATTGTGGGCGGCCAAGGTATCAAGGATCCGCTGTGTGCTTGAAGCCAAGTCGTATGGCATGTCGTACGGCATGCCATACGACCCCTCGTAGTCAAAGCAGACGAGGAGATGTTCAGCTTTAGCAGGGCGTGCGGAGAGTTCCATTTCCTGCTCCGGTATCTGAGTAAACGGCCGCGGCGACGACGGTGATCAATCGTACTGGAGCATAGCGAGCGCCAGTGTGACCCAGCGGCAGGCTACCGCTGTACTCAGCTCGCATGGACCCCGACGACGCCCGGACTGTCGGCGTCGCCCGGCCCGGGTGCCGGGAGGGCGCCATCGAGCCATGGCGGCAATCAACTGGGCCAGGGCAGAACTATCCGCGGTGTAGTCTGAGTGACGGTGGTCGTAGAGCTCATCCTTCAGGCCATGACGTACCCGTAGTTCGATGAGCCGCCCGGACCGGTCGGAAGCGCCGCGAGGAATCAGAATGCAAGCACTGGACGCGCAGTCTCGCCGGTCACCCGCGGCGAAATGAGGGTGACGCGGTCCGATTACCCGCAGGTCAGGCTTGACAGGATGGATGGGCGAAGCACTAGCGCAGACTCCTCGGCGGATCCGATGCTGGCCGACGACGCTTGGAGGGCTCGCCAGCAGGCTGGCATAGCCGCGCTCATCGGCATGGCTACGCAGATGTCGCTGGGGATGACAGAGTCGGCTGCTGCCCCAATATCGCCTGCATGGCCGCGTGTCGTCAAGGAAGCCGCCCGCGGTTCCGGCGATCAAGGACTGCTCCGCGATGCGCCCGAATTCCGGAGTGGTCTCCTCAGCCGGCTGGCTAGCCTGCCGCGCAGATCAACTGGTGCGTAATTCTCTGCTTTTGATTCTCAACTCCGGCATTCAGGCGGCGCTGGGCTTCACATTCTGGATCCTGATGGCCAGGCTCTTCAGTGCTGGGGACGTCGGGAAAGCTAGTTCGCTAATCTCCGCGTCAGGTCTCGTCTGCTTCTTCGCTCTGCTTGGTCTCAACGCCACCCTGGTCCGGTTCCTGCCGACCGCATCGGACGTCAGCGCGTTGATAACCGCAGCATTCCTGATGGTTGGTGGGTGCGCAGTAATCGGAAGTCTGGCTTATGTGCTTCTTGTACCTGTCGTGGCGCCACGCCTTGCCTTCGTCGCGCATCAGCCAGCACTCGCCCTCGGGTTCATACTTCTGTCGGCAGCGGTAACCATTAACTCATTGACGGACTCGGTTTTCATCGCGTTTCGAAGAGCCGGCTTCTGCGTTATTACTGATGGCGTCATTGGCAGTCTGAGCAAGATAGTCCTCGGAGTAATCCTTGCCGGCACCGGTGCCTACAGTCTCTTTGCTGCGTCGGTTGGCGGAGTCGCGGCTGCTGCGCTCGTGAGTCTTGTCCTGATCATCACGGTCCTGAACTGGCGTCCGGCACTTCGGAATCCTTTTCCCATCCTGAGGCCGCTGCTCAAATTTTCGGGCGCCAACTACATTGCTAATGCGTTCAATGTATTGCCCGTAGTGGTCCTCCCGCTAATAGCTCTCGGCCGGCTTGGAGCAGCGCCATCGGCGTACTATTATGTCGGTTTCCAGATAGCGTATATGGGATATGCTGCAATCTATGCAGTCGAGGCTGCGTTCTTTGCTGAAGCGTCGCAGGCCGGGGCCGATGTGCGTGCGGTGCGCCGTCGCAGTCGGCGCCTCGCTGTTAAGTTGTTCGTGCCGGGCAGCATTGTGCTGGGACTAAGCGCCCACTGGCTTCTGCTGGTCTTTGGCGCAAAGTACAGCGAGCATGGAACAGTCAGCCTTGAGTTGCTGCTCGCAGCGACTATCCCGATTGCCATCTATAGCTGGGGAGCTACCGTACTCAAGTTTATGGGGCAGCTTCGAGCACTAGTCTTTTGTAACGCTGTCTACGCCATTGGTATCTGCGGCAGCGCGTGGGTTCTAGCGTCATACGGTCTTAGCGCACTGTCAGCCTCATGGCTGACTGGAAGTACAGCGGCCGCAGTAGTCACTACTGCGGCGGCCGCCCTGGCGTCACGCAAAGCACGCGCACGCCATCGCAAGACGAAGGCAAGCGAGGACGCCGTCAGCGGTCCACTTGGTCAACGCCCTGGGCTTCGAGAACTCACGACGCCTGACGCCGAGTGAACCTCGTCTCTGACCGCTTCAAGCCTTCCGGTTGATACTCTCCACGATGCTGACGAATTCAGCCGACACTTTCTCCGCGCTGAGCTCGTCGGCTTGTGCCAATGCCTCCTTGCTTAGCACCTTCCAGGTATCTTCCATGGCGTACTCCCGCAGCTGATCAAGGAAGTTCTGCACGTTATACGTAACAGTCCCCTTCAGATCCCGTGTCGCCGTCCGCCATTCCGGGATCAGCACCGGCAGGCCCGCCGCCAAGTAGTCGACGTGCTTTGCCGAGATCCTCGCGCCGCAGCAGATCCTTCGAGCACGTTATCAAGCCAAACTGGTAATTTCGCAGTATCTCCGGAGTCGCGTAACCTCGATAGTTCAGCCCGAGCTTCGGCGAGGGCTCGGGCAGCCCGTAGACGTCTATGGCAGGATAGATTCTGGTCAACTCAGAGAGCAGCTCCGGATCAATCCAATAGCCTCCCAAGTAGCCCATGTAGACGATGCGAGGCTCCTGGCTATAGGTCGCTGGAACGTCGCTTGTTATCGCATTCCGATCAAACAAGAAGATGTTGTCGCCGTCATATCCATAATGCTTCCTTACATAGTCTGCATAGCAGTGCCAGTGAAAGGAGAGATGATCACTTGCCTCGTAAATAGACACTTCGTACTTCTTGAGTCGTTCATACCCCAGCTCGCTGAGGCTGCCACCGAAATACAATTCCGCCGCGAGCGGGGTAGCGCAATTGTATATCTTCTTAATGTTTCCAATGTCCAGTCGCATGATGCCGGAATCTTCTTGCGTCTCACAAACAACCGCATCTGGACTCATCTTCGCGATAGCCCGCGCAAGGACCCGCGCTCGCAGTTGCATCTGCTGGATAAACAACACGGCGTTGATTGTGCCGGCGATGCGCCTGGGGAGCTTTTGAAGTACGCGAGCGACTCCGCCTAGAAGGTAGAGGCCTAGCTTAGTCGGCTGCAAGGATGGCAGAAAGCGGAGCAAGCCTTTCCGCGAGGCGCGCGATAGGTAGCTCGTGTCGATAATCGTGACTTTTTGCCCGCGTTCCGACAGGATCTCCTTCATCAGCAGCGGCTTACCTGAGTTTGCGAAGCCATCGGGGGTAGCGATGACCGCGATCTCCAGCGGCCGACTCTCGTTATCGCCATGGCGACCAATGCTCATACCTTCGCCTTTCACTTATTGCAGACGGCAGCGAGCGCCGGGCTCTCAATCGTCGTAAGTCCGGCAAGGATATCAGCGCCAGTGTCGTCATCGGCGGACCTGACGGCCCGGATATGGGGCCGGGGAACTGGCGAAGCAACCCTCATTGCAGTCGGATGGAGGAGCATCGCCTCAGGCCTGCCCTGGGCATCCCGCGACGACCCGAACCGGCTGTCACTACTGCCGCGCGTGTCCGCAACGCGATGACGCGCTCCGCAACTTGGCGTACGTGCGGACGATGCGCTCACCTGCACGAACGACCAGCACATGGCGCAAGCCTCGGCGGCATCAGGTGGTGCCTACCTGGCCGAAGATCGCCAAATGCCCGGCCATTGGTAACTCACTGTGACGAATCGGCAGGCTCGCAGCGCGTAAACCCTTGCGTCCAGTTGTGCGTCTAGTTTAAGTGACCGAGGCCAGCGAGCATCTGGCTTGGTATAGCGTCTAATAGGCTGTTTTGCTCCTTAAGGTAGCGAAGCTCCTCCCCGCAAAGGAGTGCACATGACAGTCGCGGTGCGACAGGCTAGCCGCGAGTCCGTGGGGACGATCTGGCGCGGTAGGGCATCAGAAGCGGGGGCTCGGATTTTGCTGGAAGAACCAGTAGTGACGGATCTGGCTCGGGATGACGCGGCGGATGGCATCGAGCTAAGCGTTGTGATGCCTTGCCTGAACGAGGCAGAGACCGTCGCTATCTGCGTGCGGAAGGCTATGTCGTTTCTGCTGCTGCATGGCGTCGAAGGCGAGGTCCTCGTCGCTGACAACGGCAGCTCGGACGGCAGCCAGGCCCTCGCCGAGGCCGCCGGGGCGCGGGTGATCGACGTTGCAGAGCGCGGGTACGGCAGTGCGCTGATCGGCGGCATCGAGGCGGCACGCGGCAAGTACGTGATCATGAGTGATGCAGACGACAGCTACGACCTGACTGCTTTGATGCCGTTCCTAGAGCGCTTGCGGGCGGGCGCCGACCTGGTCATGGGCAACAGGTTCCGAGGGGGTATCGCGGCAGGCGCCATGCCACCGTTGCACCGTTACTTCGGCAATCCCATCCTGAGCTTTGTCGGCCGCCTGTTCTTCAGCAGCAAGATCCGGGACTTCCACTGCGGCCTGCGTGGATTCTCCCGTGATCAGTTGTTGCGACTCGGTCTGCAGGCGAGCGGGATGGAGTTCGCCAGCGAGGTCGTTGTCAAGGCCACCTTGGCCGGTTACCGCGTTGACGAAGTACCGACGACACTTTCACCAGACGGCCGTAGCCGCCCTCCTCATCTGCGGAGTTGGCGTGATGGCTGGCGGCACCTGCGGTTCTTGTTGCTCTTTAGTCCGCGCTGGCTGTTCCTCTACCCGGGCGTGGCGATGGTCGCCTTGGGTGCGGCCGTCGGCGCTGCCATTCTGCCGGGTCCGCTCTTTATCGGCGGCGTCAGACTTGACATCAACACGCTCGCGCTTGCCTGCGCCCTGATCGTCATCGGTCTGCAGGCCGTGCTCTTTGCTTTCTTCACCTCGATATATGCGAGTAGCGAAGGCTTCCTGCCTGAAAGCGCGTCCGTCGCTCGCTTCCTTGACGGCTGGACCCTTGAGCGCGGACTGCTAATCGGAACGACGCTCGGCGTAGGCGGTGTCGGCGGTCTGATCTCCGCCTTCGTGACCTGGTCACTGGGCACCCATGGCCCCCTGCCTTACGACACGGTCCTTCGCGTCGTGATGCCGTCGGTCACCGCACTTATCGCAAGCAGCCAGATTATTCTCGGTGGTTTCTTTGTTAGCATCCTTAGCATTCGCCGGTCGCGCCACGCGCTTGGCCAAGAGCCGACCGGCCAAGGTGATATGACAGATGATCTCCACATGCCGAATCTGGCCCGGTCCGTGCTTATTGGCTCTGATCAAAACTTGGCTCTGTCCGTCAAGGTCAGCGCCGAGGCGGGAAAGGTAGGGCATTAAAGCTTGCTGCTATCTGTGCTCAGACGCGCAAGATCGCGGCGATCAGCTGGAGCGGGTGAAGCGCGCCCGGTCGTGGCACTCGTGATCGACGCGGTATTCCCCTACCACCTCGGCGGGCGCGAAGTGCGCTACGACGAGGTGACTCGGCGGCTTGCCGCGGCGGCCGATGTTCACATCTTCACAATGCAGTGGTGGCATGGCCCGCGAGTGATCAAGGATGGCCAGGTTACCTTCCATGCGATATCTCGCCTCCGCCCGATGTATACCCACGGGCGCAGGGCTCTCGGCCAGGCGTTTTGGTTCGGAGTGGGATGCATTCGGTTGGTGACCGAGCAGTTTGACGTGCTGGACGCCGATCACATCCCGTACTTTCACATCCTCATTCTGCGGCTCATCGCTTCTGCTAAGCGGCGGCGCTTCGTGGTGACGTGGCATGAGGTCTGGGGTCCAGACTATTGGCGCGAGTATCTTGGCTGGCTGGGTCGCGCAGCTTGGTTGGTCGAATGGCTCGCAATGCGCCTGCCTGACCACATCGTTGCGGCCTCGCCAGAGACGGCAGAGCGTTTGCAGGCCATCCTTGGGCCACGAGCGTCGATCACAGTTGCGCCGAATGGCGTCAATCTGGATGTCATCCAGACAACCGAACCGGATACTCGCCTGACGGACCTGATTGTGGTCGGGCGTCTGATCGCCCACAAGCGCGTCGGGATGCTGCTGAACGCGATGGCGCTCTTGCACTCGGCAGGTCTCCCCGTGACTTGCCGCATCATCGGCGACGGGCCAGAACGCGAGGCCCTGCATAGCCTCGCCGAGTCCCTGGGCCTAGCCTCGTTTGTCGACTTCCGACACGACGTGCGCGAGCAGAAGGATGTCTATGCGCTTGTGAAAGCCGCAAAGGTAGCCGTCTTCCCTTCGGAGCGCGAAGGCTTCGGCGCCGCCGTGCTTGAAGCGCTAGCTTGCGGTGTCCCAGTCGTCACTACCTCGTCGCCGGACAACCTCTCGCAGAACCTGGTCGAGCAGTCGACTCGCGGCTACATTTGCGAGCCCTCGGCCGCCGGGATCGCGGACCAGGTGGCACTCATCTTGGCTGAGACGTCACCATCGGACCAGGCCCTGGATCCATGGCTTGCGGACTACACATGGGACGCGGTCGCGGCGACGGTGGCAAAAGCACTCGAGATCTGACTTAGCGGGTAGCGCGGACGACCGCGAAGGCTGCGAGCTGCCTTAGCCCCAGGCGTCGAACTGTCCATTCGTAGATTGCGTGCAGAAGGAACAATGGGTAGATAGCCTCAAAATAACCTGGCTGAGCCCATGTAATCCATACTTCGACATGCCTGAACCCCGCAGAGCGGAACTCGCGCTCCAGCGCTCGCGGATAGCAGTGATCGTAAACCACCGGAAACTCGACATGGCCTCGTGACCATGGCATGACGAAGTGAGTCAGCTTCAGCAGCGGACCGAACGGCAGAAGCCTGGCGGCCATTCCATACAGCGAGTATCGGCACGGCACGAGGTGAAGAGCCGTGCCTTCAGGCTTGAGCACACGCGCCATGTTTCTGATGGCCGCCGGAACATCTGCGACATGCTCCAACAGGGCGCGAGACAGAACGAGGTCAACCGAGCCTGACTCTATTGGTAGGTCGCCTGCAATGTCGGCCAGGCAGGTCTCTGCAACATCTCGGTTTTCCGCGAGTTCCGCAGCGGAGATGTCAACCGCGATGAGCCGCACGCGACCTGGCGGATCGACCGAGCGCGCATATACACAGCGACGGCCGCCACCGACATCGAGCGCAACTGCCCCATCCGGTAGACCGCGGATCGAGTCCTCAGCTTCCTGCTCGAACCGCGCCCAGAGGGTCTTGTCTGTCTGTAGCCGCCAGCGCTTCTCGGAGGCCCGCGAGAGCCGAACGTTAGCGTCTATGACTGATCGCAATGCCATATCTCGACTGCCAGCCTTGTCCCCAGTAGGTGTCGCGTTACTTCCGAAGAGTGTAGCTGCATCGGACGGGATTGGCAGGGCATGGCGGCAGGCGGTACACGCATGAGCGAGCGGCAGCTGCCAGGCTGCGGCGAACAACTGAAGCCCGCCGGAAACTCCCTGAGGTCCAGGCTAATAGTCGGCGCGCGCCTGCCGCCTATGCTGTAACCTTGCAGGTCAGGCCATGCGGCTGGAATGCGCCCGCGCATTTCGCAAACGCATGCCGAGTTGCCGTTCTCTTCGAGTCGGCCGCAACGTCGATTCCCCTGGCCCGGAGCCGTCGTAAATCCTGCGCACGGCTAGAGAAACGAGGTCCTGCTGAGATGCCAGCCGCTCTGAGCGTAGTGGTGTGCTCACTCAACGGGGCTGAAGGAGTCGATCGGTGCCTTCGCGCCCTGGCAGCGCAGACAATTCGGCCGACGCTTGAATTGATAGTCGTAGATGACGGCTCTACAGACTCGACTAGCGACGTTGCGCGGGCGCATGGAGCCGTAGTCGTCAGGCACGACGAGTGTCGCGGCATATCCGCAGCGCGGAATTCGGGTGTGCGCGTCGCATCCGCACCCCTCGTCGCATTTCTCGATGACGACTGCGAACCCCAATCGGACTGGGCCGAGAAAGTGATCTCCAGCGCGAGCGACGATATCCTCGCGGTTGGCGGAGCGCTTGTTGTCCCGCACGAGGCTGGGATCATGACAAGCTACCTCAGCAGGCACAACCCGCTGGATCCACAAGAGCTGGATTTGGCTCACAAGCAGACGCTCCCATACAAGCTGTGGCTGTACTTGAAGCGACAGTGGGCAACGCCGCAGCAGGGGAGGCGAGAGGTGTATGCCTTTGCCGCTGGCAACATGGCGATTCAACGGAGCACGATTCTGGCGGTAGGGGGGTTCGATGACCGCATCCGCTTTGGCGCCGACGACGACGACGTGTTGCTCCGCCTTCATCGAGCCTTTCCGGATCGACCCGTCATCTACGACCCCGACATTCGCGTTGCGCATTACTTCAAGCCGTCGCTATCTGACACGTTGCGCAGGAGTCGGGCCTACGGCCGTGGCCGCGCTTTTATGTACCGAAAGTGGCCAACCATGCGGCCTACGATTCATCCATTCCCGATAGTAGTTCTCGTTGCGCTTATCTTGGCCGTCCCTTTTCCATACTTGGCGGCTGTCCCCATCGTCCTGCCGCACGTCTTCTACCCTCGAGGACTTCATGCCGCCGTCACGGGGCGAAATCCCGCGTGCTTGCTGGACCCTTATATTCAGCTCCTCCAGGAGACCTGGGACACCGTTGGCTTTGCGCAAGGCTGGTTCCAATTCCGTGACTTCCCACCTGAGGTAGCGGTTGGCCAAGAACTAGCGGAGGGTCGCTAGCCGCTGCCTTGCTCATGGTGGCCGTCTGATTCCGCGGGTTGCACCGCCGCGCGCCGCAGGCTACCGGCACGGTCCGGCACCTGATGCATTTCTCGTATACTGGCTTTTCGGTCAAATCCGTAGGTTTCGAACGTTGGCGTGTCATGTAAGGTGTAGAGACTGGGGCGGCGATCCGGTGGGCTGTGGCTGACCGGAGGAGCCGAGGACATGGCGGCGCCACAGTGGCACGTCCGGCCCGAGCGGCGTTATTGGCTGTAGGCTCCGGGCCGCGAATTAGGGGAGGCGGTGTGGCTAGCTGGTCGATCTTTGCCGGTCTGATTCAGGCGGACAGTGAGCTGCGCAGTCGTCGGCCTCCCTCCCCTAGCGCGGCAGAGTCAGGGAGCCGACCACAGCCACGGTTGGGCATGGGATAGAGTGCCTCGGCAGAATGCGCCGTTCGGTGAGCGCAGTGGCGAATCGGCACGGCGAGCGCCCGACCCCAGAGACCCGATCCGGCATCGCGACGGGGCTGGAGCTCACCGGGACGCGCCCGCCCCGATCTCGAATCGCAGTGAGCCGAGGACTCGACGCGGGGTTCGGGAATCCGAACCAGCTGGCCGCCTCCAGACGAGGTGTCTGCCCGTCACCTTCCACGAGAGCGCCAGCCGCAGGAACCTGCACCTGCGGCGCCCAGACGCTGGTGGCCATTTCTTGTACCCATGGCTGTTGCCGCTATCGGCCTGAGCCTGCTAGTGCCAGCTGGCCGACATCAGTGGGCGGTATCCCTGTTCCGGCAGCCGGCGCACTACACTGCCCTCTCCTTCAACCGGGCATGGTCGTTGCCGAGTGCGGTAACAATAAACGAGCCGGTGACGTTCTCTTTCACGGTCGGAAATCAAGAAGGACGGGACACCGACTACCGCTATGTCATAAGCGAGAGCGCGGCCGGGCTCACCCAGAAACTGAAAGGGGCAAGCTCGGTTGTCCCCAGCGGCAAAACCTGGACTGTATCGACCGTAATCACACCGTCCTGTATAGTCTCGCCGTGCAAAATTGAGGTGTCACTTCCCGGTCATCCAGAGACGATCGACTTTCTCGTGACGCTGAACACTGGCCAGTAAGAAAATGCACAACCTGCGGGGAAGCGGCGGTCGTCGGGAGGACCAGCAGCGAGAATTGCAATTTGAAGCGCTCGGTCACGTTAGGAAGGCGCCTGCCGGCAATGGCCATCGCCCGACGGCAGGGCCTGACCGCTTTCAAAGGCGCGACAACTACGGGCGCGACGGCACGGGCGCGACAACTACGGGCGCGACAACTACGGGCGCGACAACTACGGGCGCGACGATCCGCCGCTTCCTTCGCGGCGCCGCATATCGTGGCCTGGTGTCGGAGTCGTTGCTCTCGTCGTTGCGGCCAACATTCTCGCGGTTTCGGGTACTAAACTGCAGCCGTTTAATTCGGTCATCGGATTTTGGTTTATTCTGCTATACCCCGTCTACCTGTTGTACACGACGTCATTCTGGGCAGTCCGTCCTGCATCTGAACGGGTCGGATACAGCGTCGCGGTAGTCCTGCTGCTGCTGATCGTCGTCGGACTGGCCTTCAACACTGTGCTGCCACCCATAGGGGTTCAACGTCCGCTGGGAGACGTCCCCGTCGCCGTTCTTGGCGACGCGATCACTCTGGCGCTCGTCTTGGTGCGCCGACGATTCCGTGGGTCCGTCAACTGGTGGGGAGAGATTCGCCCGCGCGTGCCAGCTGAAGCCAGACTGATCGGCGGCTCGGTGCTCTGCGTTGTCCTGGCGGTACTCGGAGCCAACAGACTAAACAACGATGCAGGCGCCCAAGCAAGCATCATCGCCCTGAATATGTATGGCCGTATTGTTGGCGATGCTCCTGTGGAAGTGCAAGCGGGCCCGTGACGGTGCTATTGCAGCTAGCCTCTACTTTGTCTCGCTCGCCCTGCTGCTCCTCACCTCACTGCGGGGCTGGTACATTTCCGGCCACGATATCCAGCTCGAATATCGCGTCTTTCAGCTGGTACAGGCGCACGGCCGCTGGGACTTCTCCCTGTTCGCCAACGCCTACAATGGCTGCCTCAGCATCACTATACTGCCGACTGAAATAGCTGACCTGACAAATATTGATAATGCGTACGTATTCAAGGTGATCTTCCAGATCATCTTTGCCCTCGTACCCGTGCTGGTTTACACTGTTGCCCGCCGATTCTGGTCGAAGCCGACGTCCATCCTGGCCGCCGTCTACTTTATTAGCTTGCCGAATTTCTTTACGGACATGACTTATGAGAATCGCCAGGAGATCGCATTCGTCTTCGTGTGCGTTGGGATTCTTTCCGTCACGAATGCCAGTTGGCGCCAACCCCAGCGGCGGGTCGCGCTGCTGATTGCTGCCTTGGGCGTAGAGCTATCGCACTATTCGACGACGTACCTGTTCGTTGGCGCGATGGCGTCGGCATGGATTTGCGGAAGTGTGCTGCGCCTGTTTCGCGGAGGGGCGCAGTCCAGGGGTTCGCGCAGTCTGGCTCAGCCATGGACCGGTGCCGCTAGAACGGTCGGCATCGGGACGCTTGCGGCGATTTTCTCGATCGTAATCCTGTGGAGCGGGCTTGTCACGCACACGGCCGACGGCGCAGTGAAAACAGTTGCCGCATCCCTGTCGCAACTCTTCAAGCCGGGTGCTGGCAGCACGCCGGAATATGACCTGTTCTCGAGAGCACAAGCTCCAAGCGAGAGCTCTGTGCTGGCAACCTTCAGACAGAATGCGCTGTCCGAAAATCAGCTTTCGAAGCCGGGGACGTACATATCTCCGCAGATCGCCCAGGGTTACACGACCCCGCTTGCGGCCGAGCCGATCATGCCCGTAACACGACCGGGGCGGCTGGCCAGTGATGTCGGGTTCTCAGCAGCGGCACTTAACGCGGTAGTGCGCGGGGGCGCGGCCAAGGATGAGCAGTTGTTCCTTGCGGTCGGCTTGGCCGCGATGATTCTCACAGCTAGGCTGCGTCGGCGAGTGACGCTGGAGTATTTCTGTCTCTGCGTAGGAAGTGCGTTCGTTGTCGGCCTCTTCACTGTTTTCCCGAATCTTTCGACTGATTATGGCTCGCTGCGCGCGTTTCAGGAAGCGCTCATTGTCATAGCGCCGGTGCTCGTGGAGGGCTCGCTGGCGTTCTTCAGGCCATTTGGCGACAGGTGGAGCCTGAGGCTTGCGTCAGGGATAGCTGTATTGATATTCATCTCTACGACTGGACTGATGCCGCAGCTGCTGGGTGGCTATGCGCCGCAGCTTAGCCTCAACAACAGCGGCGATTACTATGATCAATATTACATTCATCCGCAGGAGTCGGCCGCTGTGGCGTGGCTTGCGCAAAAGCCGGGGGTCCTACCGGATGGATTGCAAGCGGCGCAGCCAACGGCGTTCGCGTTCACTTCGCCATCTGACGTCACGGGCGACCAAGTCGTGTCCGGCATCTACCCACTGCTCATCCAGAGTTCGAGCTGGGTGGTCTTGAACTACGCGGTTGTGCACGACGATCGCGCCATCGTGGACGTGGGCAACGATGCGATCAGCTACAAGTATCCGATGGGGATACTTCAGACGAACAAGAACCTCGTCTACAACAATGGGGGCTCCGAGATTTACCGGTAGCGGGTCCGCGGCTGTGATCGGATTAACGGGTGGCGAGGATGTTTGTCACCCCATCGGAGCGCGAGAGTCGGCGAAGGCCAGTCTGCGGCAACACGCGGAAGTTGTTGAAGCCAGCCTGTCGCAGCAGGTCGAAGATCTCGTCTGGTGAGGCGCTCGCTTCCTTGAGGGCGGGCCGATTTATCTCGATCATCACATTGCCGGTGCGGGCCAAGGTTTTTGACCCACCTTTGAGCACATGTGCTTCCCAGCCCTCAACGTCCATTTTCAGGAGCTTAACGGATGCGGTGTCAGCAGCTATTTCGTCGAGAGTTGTCATCGCGACTTCGACGCGCCCTTTCCGCGCCCAGTCCAGGGCAGTAACATCGCCACTGTCCCCGGCCATGGCCAGGCACAGCACCCCGATCTCGCTACCCAAGGCCATCTCAGCCACCTGCACGTTCGTAGCCCCGTTGAGCGTGAGATTCTCTCTTAGAGCCGCCGCGTTAGTCGGATAGGGCTCACAGGCGATGACATGACCGGATGGATGCACAATCGTTGAAGCGAGCGTGCTAAACCAGCCAATATGGGCGCCCACATCAATGAAAGTGTCACCGGGACCCAGCAGGTCAGCAACCAGATCGGTTTCGGATGGCTCGAAGAGGCCCAGAAACATGGTTCGCTGCGTCCGATCGGAAAGTTGGCAGCGTAGGCGGCGCCCGTCTCTGAGACGAGCTTGCCTGAAACCAGCAGGTGTTGGCAGCCATCCCTTCTGCCAGCACAAGAGAAGGGAGTAGCCGATGGCTGGGATGGTCGCCAGGCGATAGAAGCCGGACACTCGGTCGGTTCCATCGCTGACCATGGCAGTCTCCTATAGCGACAACGTGTAACAGCTTCCTGCGTACCGAGATCCAGCGGCGAGTGTATTGCACGGTCTCGCCGTAGCGGCCTTCGACCGGAGCGCGCTGCAGCATCAGCCGCGCATATGCCAGGGTTGCAGCATGACCCGCGCCCAGCTCGACAAGAAGCCCGCCGACGTCTCGGCGATGTTCGACAAGGTCGCCGACCGCTACGACCTGCTGAACGACGCGCTGTCGCTCGGCATGGACCGGCGCTGGCGCAAGGTCGTGGCCAGGGCTGTCGGTGGCGGGCCGGGGCAGCTGGTGCTGGACCTGGCGGCCGGCACCGGTACATCAGCGCGCGCGTTCGTCCGGTCCGGCGGACGCTGCGTCGCCTGCGACTTCTCGTTCGGGATGCTGTCCGTAGGCGCCCGCCGGCCAGCGGCTGGCCTGAGCTTCGTGGCAGGCGATGCGCTGGACCTGCCATTCCGGAACGGCGTGTTCGACGTGGTCACGATCTCTTTCGGCCTGCGCAACGTCGCCGACACCGGGCAGGCGCTGGCCGAGCTGCTGCGCGTCACCAGGCCGGGGGGCCGGCTGGTCATCTGCGAGTTCAGCCATCTGCCGTCGCCGCGCCTGAACACGCTGTACGAGCAGTACCTGACCAGGGCGCTCCCAGTTGTGGCCAGGCGGCTGTCGGGCAATGCCGAGGCTTACGACTACCTCGCTGAGTCCATTCGGGCCTGGCCGCCCCAGCACCAGCTGGCTGGCATGATCGCCGCGGCCGGCTGGTCCGGTGTGAGCTGGCGAAACCTGACGCTAGGCGTCGTGGCAATGCACGAGGCACGGCGCCGCGGCCCAGGGCTGCCAGTGCCACTATAGAAACGGAACGGGGTGGCTCTGCCTGCGCGGTCTGCCTGCCGCGGGGCGGCGGAACGGGTGCGAGCCACCGGGACTAGACTGCGACGCGAAAGCTCTTGTGAAGAGGTTCACAAGACAGATCAGGACGGGTCCGTGACCGAGCAAGCACCCCCCGCCGGCACCGGAGACTTGGCCCCTCACCATGAGCCGGTCAGTGCTGTGCGTGCACGCGCAGCTGCGACTAGCCGTGCCCGAGGAGCCGCCAGGGTCGACGACAGCGCCGATGTCGTCATCGTCGGCGCCGGGCCGGCCGGCTCAGCCCTGGCCTATTACCTGGCCACCACCGGCCTGGACGTTCTCGTGCTCGAGAAGTCGACCTTCCCCCGTGAGAAGGTCTGCGGCGACGGCCTGACCCCGCGCGCGGTCAAGGCGCTGACCAGCATGGGGGTCCCGATCGCGGCGTCCGATGGCTGGCTGCGCAACAAGGGCCTGCGCATCATCGGCGGCGGCGGCCGCATCGAGCTCGACTGGCCCGACCTATCGAGCTACCCGGGTTACGGCCTGGTCCGCACCAGGACAGACTTCGACCAGATCCTGGCCCGGCACGCGCAGAAGGCCGGTGCCCGGCTGCTCGAGGGCGTCAACGTGACCGGTCCGCTGCTCGACGACCGGACCGGGCGTATCACCGGGGTCACCGCCAAGGACGGCCAGCAGTTCCGAGGACGGCTCGTGGTCGCCGCCGACGGCAATTCCTCCCGGCTATCGGTGGCCATGGGCCTGCACAAGCGCGACGACCGGCCACTCGGGGTGGCGGTGCGCACCTATTACACCTCGCCCCGGCACGACGACGATTACCTCGAAGCCTGGCTCGACCTCTGGGACGGCAGTTCGCTGCTGCCGGGCTACGGCTGGATTTTCGGGATGGGTGACGGCACCTCGAACGTCGGGCTGGGGCTGCTCAATACCTCGACCGGCTTCGGCGAGATCGACTACCGCGAGCTACTGCGCAAGTGGCTGGGCGCGATGCCGGCCGAATGGGGTTTCACCGAAGAGAACCGGACCCAGCCGATCCGCGGTGCGGCGTTGCCCATGGGCTTCAACCGCACTCCGCATTACACAAGAGGGCTGCTGCTGGTTGGCGACGCCGGCGGCATGGTCAATCCCTTCAACGGCGAGGGCATCGCCTACGCCATGGAGTCCGGGGAGCTAGCGGCCCGCGTCATTACGCAGGCGCTGGCCCGCCCCACGGCGGCTGGCCGCGAGCGCGTCCTGCAGACCTATCCCCGGCAGCTCAAAGAGTCGTACGGCGGCTACTACACGCTTGCCCGCGTCTTCGTCGAACTCATCGGCAAGCCGGGGTTCATGCAGTTCGCCACCCGGCACGGGGTGAAGCGTCCGTACATCATGCGCTTCACCATGAAGCTGCTCGGCAACCTCACCGAGACCCGTGGTGGTGACGCCGTGGACCGGCTGATCAACGCGGTGTCTAAGATAACGCCGGCGGCCTAGCGGCCAATGTCCATCCAGACTGTGCGTATCCAGACAGTGCGTATTCAGACAGTGCTGACACGGGAGATAAGGGGGTGACAGGGCGATGAGCCTCTACGTGCCGATTCTGTTGCTCGCCGCGCTGGCGGCTGTGTTCGCGGTGTTCTCGCTTGTCGCGGGCTCGGTGTCCGGCCCGAAGCGGTGGAACAGGGCCAAGCTGGAAGCCTATGAGTGCGGCATCGAGCCGACCAGGCAGCCGCTGGGCATCCGGTTCCCGGTCAAGTACTACCTGACGGCGATGCTCTTCATCGTCTTCGACGTCGAGATCATCTTCCTTTACCCGTGGGCGGTCTACTTCGACAAGCTCGGCGTCTTCGGCCTGGTCGAGATGGTCACGTTCATCGTGACGGTGCTGATCGCGTACGTCTACGTCTGGCGCCGCGGCGGCCTGGAATGGGACTGAGCCATGGGAATTGAAGAAAAGCTGCCGAGCGGCATCCTGCTGACATCGGTCGAGAAGCTCGCCGGATACGCGCGCAAGAGCTCGGTCTGGCCGGCCACGTTCGGGCTCGCGTGCTGCGCCATCGAGCTGATGGCGACCGGCGGCCCCCGGCACGACCTGGCCAGGTTCGGCATGGAGCGAGCGTCGAACACCCCCCGGCAGGCGGACCTCATGATCGTGGCGGGCCGGGTCAGCCAGAAGATGGCGCCCGTGCTGCGGCAGATCTACGACCAGATGTCCGAGCCCAAGTGGGTCATCTCGATGGGCGTCTGCGCCTCCAGCGGCGGCATGTTCAACAACTACGCCATCGTCCAGGGCGTCGACCACATCGTTCCGGTCGACATCTACCTGCCAGGCTGCCCGCCGCGGCCGGAGATGCTGCTGGACGCCATCGTGAAGCTGCACGACAAGATCCAGAACATGAAGCTCGGCGCGAACAGGGAGCGGCAGGTGACCGAGCTGGAGGACGCCAGGCTCCGGCGGCTGCCGCTCGCGGCCGGTAGTTCGGTGCTGCCTGGCGGGCGGACTCAGCTGGGCCTGCTCGAGCAGCCTGCTCAGGATCAAGACCTGGGTGAAGCACAGTGACCGAGCGCGACGACAAGGCAGCGGGTTCGCAGGGCAGTCCATCCCAGGGCAGTCCATCCCAGGGCAGTACCGCCGTGCCCGACCCGGCTGCGGTGGCGGGCCGGGACCGGCTCGCCGAGCAGGTGGCGAGGACCGGCATGTTCGGCACGCTGACGACCGGCGACACCTCGGGCTACGGCGGTCTCCAGGTGCGCCGAGCGCCCCGGCTGCCGAGCCCGCGTCCGTACGGCTCCTATTTCGACGAGATCGCCGACAATCTCGATACGGCGCTGACGGCCGATGGCTCGTCTTTCGGTGCAGCGGTCGAGCAGGTCATCGTCGCCAACGGGGACCTCACCTTCTACGTCCGGCGCGAGCACCTCAGGGCGGTCGCGTCGAAGCTGCGCGATGACCCGACGCTGGCGTTCGAGATGTGCCTGGGTGTCTCGGGCGTGCACTACCCAGCCGAGGCAGGCGAGGAACTGCGCGCCGTCTACCACTTGCTGTCGATTACCCGCAATCGCAGGCTCCGGGTGGAAGTGACAGCGCCGGACGCTGATCCGCATGTGCCGTCGCTGGTCGACATCTATCCCACCTGCAACTTCCACGAGCGCGAGACCTGGGATTTCTTCGGCCTGATCTTCGACGGCCATCCCGCCCTGACCAGGATCGAGATGCCCGACGACTGGCGCGGCCACCCGCAGCGGAAGGACTACCCGCTCGGCGGGATCCCGGTGGAGTACCGCGGCGCGACCATCCCGCCGCCAGATGAGCGGAGGTCTTACGAATGACGGCCCCGGCTGACCATCAGGCCCATAGCGCCACGTCAACCGGCACTGCCAGTGCTGACGAGGCCAGCTACGACGAGTTCGACGAGGGCCGCGTCTACGATGTCGCTGGCGGGGACTGGGACGACGTCGTCACCGCGGCCGCCGGCGGCGACGACAGGCCCGGCGACGAGCGCATGGTCGTCAACATGGGACCCCAGCACCCGTCCACGCACGGCGTGCTCCGGCTGGTGGTAACCCTCGACGGCGAGACCGTCACGGAGCTGCGGCCGGTCATCGGGTACCTGCACACCGGCATCGAAAAAAACATGGAGTTCCGCAGCTGGACGCAGGGCGTCACGTTCTGCACCCGGATGGACTACCTGTCGCCGCTGTTCAACGAGACCGCGTACTGCCTGGCCATCGAGAAGCTGCTCGGCATCACGGCTGAGATCCCCGACCGGGCCACCGTCATCCGGGTGCTGCTCATGGAGCTCAACCGGATCGGCTCGCACCTGACCGCGGTCGGGACGATGGGCCTGGAGCTGGGCGCGACCACGGTGTTTATCTACGGCATGCGGGAGCGGGAAAAGACGCTCGACATCCTGGAGCTCATCACCGGGCTGCGGATGAACCATGGCTTCATCCGGCCTGGCGGGGTCGCGCAGGACCTGCCGGCCGGCGCGCTGGAGCGCCTGCGCGAGTACGTGCGCATCATGCCCGGCCTGCTCGGCGAGATCCGGGCGCTCTTTGATGCCGCCCCTGTGTTCCTGGCGAGGACCAGGAACATCGCCTATCTAGACGTGACCGGCTGCATGTCGCTCGGCGTCACCGGTCCCATCCTGCGTGCGGCCGGGCTGCCCTGGGACCTGCGCAAGAGCCAGCCGTACTGCGGGTACGAGACCTACGACTTCGACGTGCCGGTCCGGACCAGCGCCGACGCCTTCGGCCGGTACCTGGTCCGGATGGACGAGCTTGACCAGTCGCTGCGGATCATCGGCCAGTGCGTCGATCGCCTGGCTGAGTCGGCTGGCCAGCCAGTGATGATCGGCGATGCCAAGATCGGCTGGCCCGCGAAGCTGGCCCTGGGCCCGGACGGCCTGGGCAACTCACCTGACCACATCGCGCACATCATGAGCCAGTCGATGGAAGCACTGATCCACCACTTCAAGCTCGTTACTGAAGGCTTCCGTGTACCGGCCGGGCAGACGTACGCGGCCGTGGAGTCACCCCGCGGCGAGCTCGGCTGTCACGCCGTCAGCGACGGCGGCACCCGGCCGTACCGGGTGCACTTCCGGGATCCATCCTTCACCAACCTTCAGTCGGTTTCGGTGATGTGCGAGGGCGGCATGATCGCCGACGTCATCGCCGCGGTCGCGAGCATCGATCCCGTATTGGGAGGCGTGGACAGGTAATGGCGCTCAGCGACGAGGCGCGGGCCAGGCTTGTACCGCAAGCCGCCGAGATCATCGAGCGATACCCGAAGGCACGCTCGGCCCTGCTGCCGCTGCTGCACCTGGTGCAGTCCGAAGAGGGCTACGTGTCGCAGGACGGCATCGAGTTCTGCGCCGACCAGCTCGGCCTGACCGAGGCAGACGTCACCGGAGTCGTGTCGTTCTACACCATGTACAAGCGCAGGCCGATCGGCGAGTATCACGTCGGCGTCTGCACCACCGCGCTGTGCGGTGTCATGGGTGGTGACGCCATCCTGGCCGAGCTCAAGGAGCACCTGGGCGTCGGCCTCAACGAGGTCACGGCGGACGGCAAGGTCAGCTACGAGCACGTCGAGTGCAACGCAGCCTGCGACTATGCGCCAGTGGTGATGGTCAACTGGGAGTACTTCGACGACATGACGCCGCAGTCGGCGCGCGATCTGGTCGACGGACTGCGCTCCGGCGCGGACGTCAAGCCCACCCGCGGCGCGCCGCGGCTGTGCACCTGGAAGCAGGCGTCCAAGATCCTGGCCGGCTTCCCCGACGGCCAGGCGGCTGACGGCCACACGGCCGGTCAACCGACGCTGGCTGGCCTGCGCATCGCTAAGGAGCTCGGCTGGACCCCTAACGGTGCAAGTACTGACGACGGTGCAAGTACCGGTGCTGGAGGCAAGCAGTAGTGTCGACGATCCTCATCCCCGAGCTCAGCGCCTTCTGGGACGAGCCCGACTCCTTTACCCTGGCCGGCTACCAGCGCCACGGCGGATACCAGGCCCTGCCCAGGGCCCTGGCGATGCAGCCCGATCAGGTGATTCAGACGCTCAAGGACTCTGCCCTGCGCGGACGCGGCGGGGCCGGCTTTCCGACTGGGATGAAGTGGGGCTTCATCCCGCAGGGTGACGGTAAGCCGCATTACCTCGTCGTCAACGCGGATGAGTCAGAGCCCGGCGCGTGCAAGGACATGCCGACGCTGCTGAACAACCCGCACGCGCTGATCGAGGGCGCCATCATCGCCTGTTACGCGATCAGGGCCGAGCGGGCGTTCATCTACGTGCGGGGTGAGGTACTGCACGTGGTCAGGCGGCTCCAGTACGCCGTGGCCGAGGCGCGGGCGGCCGGTTATCTCGGTGCGAACATCCTCGGCTCGGGCCTGAACCTGGATGTGGTGGTGCACGCCGGCGCCGGAGCTTACATCTGCGGCGAGGAGACCGCGCTGCTCGACTCGCTGGAGGGATTCCGCGGCCAGCCCAGGCTCAAGCCGCCGTTCCCGGCGGTGGCCGGCCTGTACGCCTGCCCGACGGTCGTCAACAACGTCGAGTCGATCGCCTCCGTGCCCTACATCCTTCGGTACGGCGCTGCCGAGTTCGCCCGCTTCGGCACCGAGAAGTCGAAGGGCTTCGGGCTGTTCTCGCTGTCCGGTCACGTGACCACCCCGGGTCAGTACGAGGCGCCGCTCGGCACCACGCTGCGCGAGCTGCTCGACCTGGCCGGCGGTATCAGGGCCGGGCACCGGCTGAAGTTCTGGACCCCTGGCGGCTCGTCCACGCCGCTGTTCACCGACCAGCACCTGGACGTGCCGCTGGATTACGAGTCGGTGGCCGCAGCCGGGTCGATGCTCGGTACGCGCTCAATCCAGCTGTTCGACGAGACCACCTGCGTGGTACGGGTGACGCTCCGCTGGATCGAGTTCTATGAGCACGAGTCGTGCGGCAAGTGCACGCCGTGCCGGGAGGGCAGTTACTGGGTGGTCCAGCTGCTGCAGCAGCTCGAGGCTGGCCAGGGCAGCGAGGCCGACCTGGACAAGCTGCTCGACATCTGCGACAACATCACCGGCCGCTCGTTCTGTGCGCTGGGCGACTCGATCCAGGCGCCGGTCACCTCGTCGATCAAGTATTTCCGTGACGAGTACATCGAGCACCAGCGCCTTGGCGGCTGTCCGTTCGACCCGGCCGCCTCGACCCTCTTTGCCTTGGAGTCGGCCCGATGACAGTGCAGCCCACGACCGGCCCTGCCGACGGCGTACGCGTCACCATCGACGGATTCGAGATCACCGTGCCGAAGGGCACGCTGATCATCCGGGCCGCCGAGCAGCTGGGCATCCAGATCCCGAGGTTCTGCGACCATCCGCTGCTGGCGCCGATCGGCGCCTGCCGGCAGTGCCTGGTGCAGGTCGAGGGTCAGCCGAAGCCGCCCGCCTCCTGCACCACCACGGTGACCGACGGGATGGTAGTCAGGACCCAGCTGACCTCGCCGGTCGCGGAGAAGGCGCAGCGCGGCATCATGGAGCTGCTGCTGGTCAACCACCCGCTCGACTGCCCGATGTGCGACAAGGGCGGCGAGTGCCCGCTGCAGAATCAGGCGATGTCCACTGGCCAGGGCGAGACCAGGTTCGACGGCGCCAAGCGTACGTTTCCCAAGCCCATCGCGCTGTCCGCCAACGTGCTGCTGGACCGCGAGCGCTGCGTGCAGTGCGCTAGGTGCACCAGGTTCGCCGACGAGATCGCCGGCGACCCGCTCATCGAGCTGCTCGACCGCGGACCGCAAGAGCAGGTCGGGGTCGCCGAGGGCGTGCCGTTCGACTCCTACTTCGCCGGCAACACCGTCCAGATCTGCCCGGTCGGCGCGCTGACCGGGGCGTCCTACCGGTTCCGGGCCCGGCCGTTCGACCTGGTATCCACTCCCGAGCGTGTGCGAGCACTGCGCGGCCGGCTGCCGGCAGCGCACCGACCACCGCCGTGGCGTCGTGACCAGGCGGCTAGCCGGCAACGAGCCCGCGGTCAACGAAGAGTGGAACTGCGACAAGGGCCGCTGGGCCTTTACCTACGCAACCCAGCCCGACCGGCTGGTCAGCCCGCTAGTCCGCGACGAGACCGGGGTCCTCCAGCCGGCCTCGTGGCCGGAGGCTCTGGCGGCCGCGGCGCGCGGCCTGCTGGCGGCGCGCGGCCGGGCCGGCGTGCTGCCAGGCGGCAGGCTGACGCTCGAGGACGCCTACGCCTACGCCAAGTTCGCGCGGGTGGCACTGGCCACCAACGACATCGACATGCGAGCCAGGCCGCACTCGGCCGAGGAGCTCCAGTTCCTCGGCGATCACGTCGCCGGGCGGGTGAACCTGACCTATACCGAACTCGAGCAGGCGCCGGCGGTGCTGCTGGCTGGCTTCGAGCCCGAGGACGAGTGCCCCATCGTGTTCCTCCGGCTGCGTAAGGCGGTCCGGCACCGCGGCATGGCGGTGTACTCGCTCGCGGCGCTCGCCAGCCTCGGCCTGACCAAGCTCTCGGGCACGCTGCTGCCGACGGTGCCGGGAGCAGAGGCGGCGGCCCTGACCGCACTCGCTGAGGACGCAGCCGCAAACACCGCAGCCGCAAACACGGCGGCAGCAACCACGGCAGCAGTAGCCACGGCACCAGTAACCACGGGCCAGCCAGCCGGCAACGTCGCGGCCGTGCTGCGTAAGCCAGGGGCTGTCATCCTGGCCGGCGAGCGGCTGGCCGAGGTGCCCGGCGCCCTGTCCGCAGCCGTCCGGCTGGCCGAGCAGACGGGCGCCCGGCTCGCCTGGATCCCGCGCCGGGCCGGCGAGCGCGGCGCGATCGAGGCCGGTGCCCTGCCGAACCTGCTGCCAGGTGGCCGCCGCCTCGGCACCGCCGAGGTCACTGGCGAGATCGCACGCGCCTGGAGCGTTGCCTCGGTGCCGGCCGACCCTGGTCTCAGCACGAGCGAGATACTCTCTGCCGCCGGCCGGGGCGACATCGCCGCGCTGCTCATTGGCGGCATCGACCCGGCTGACCTCCCCGATCCGGCGGCTGCGCTGGCCGCCATCGAGGCGGCTGGCTTCGTGGTGAGTCTCGAGCTGCGGGTCAGCGCGGTCACCGACCGGGCCGACGTCGTGTTCCCGGTCGCAGCTGTGGCCGAGAAGCAGGGCACGTTCGTGAACTGGGAAGGCCGGCCGGGTTCCTTCGCCGCCGCGTTGTCGGTCCCGTCGCTGCGCACCGACCTCGAGGTGCTGGCAGCGCTTGCCGACGAGATGGACGTGCACCTCGGCCTGCCCGACGCGGCCGCGGCGCGGCGCGAGCTCACCATGCTGACACAGTCGCCCGCTTTGTCGCCCAGGCTGGGCGAGCGCAGCCCATCGGCCGCGGATCAGGCCGCGTCGCGGGCGCCGGAGGGTCAGATCAACCAGCTGGGGCTCGAGCATCCGGGTCCGGGGCATGCGCTGCTGGCCACCTGGCATAATCTCCTCGACGTCGGTCGGCTGCAGGACGGCGAGCCCAATCTGGCCGGCACTGCGCGCGCCGCCGTCGCGCGGATGTCCGCCGCCACCGCGGCGGAAGCCGGCACAGCCGATGGCGGCAAAGTCACCGTGGCTACCGGTCACGGCGCAATAACCGTTCCCGTGGAGATCGCAGATATGCCTGACCGCGTCGTCTGGCTCCCGGCCAACTCGGCCGCTTGTCAAGTCCGGTTGGACCTGCGGGCGGGCCACGGCGCGGTCGTCTCGATCAGCGGCGGGGAACCTGTGAGGAGCGCGGAATGACTGGCATAGCTGCCGCGACGCCAGCCAGCAACGTCCCGACCCTGGCCAGCTTCGGGCATGACCCGTGGTGGATCGTCGTCATCAAGGTCCTGATCGTCTTCCTGTTCCTCTTGCTCGGCACCCTGATCGCGATCTGGGCCGAGCGCCGCATCATTGGCCGGATGCAGCAGCGCCCCGGGCCGAACAGGGCCGGGAAGTTCGGCCTGCTGCAGTCGCTCATGGACGGCGTCAAGCTCGCGCTGATGGAAGACATCGTGCCGCGCGGCGTCGACAGGCTGCTGTTCGTGATCGCCCCGGCGATATCGGTCATCCCGGCGTTCATCAGCTTTGCGATCATCCCGTGGGGGCCGATTGTCTCCATCGGGGGTCATCGGACGCCGCTGCAGCTCACTGATCTGCCCGTCGCGGTGCTGCTGGTGCTGGCGATGAGCTCGCTGGGCGTCTACGGCATCGTGCTGGCAGGCTGGTCGTCTCAGTCGCCGTACTCGCTGCTCGGCGGGCTTCGGTCGTCCGCGCAGGTAATCAGCTACGAGATCGCGATGAGCCTCTCGTTCGTGCCGGTCTTCCTCTACGCGGGCTCGCTCTCCACCTCGGACATCGTCGCGAGCCAGATCCACGGTGCTGCCTTCAGCTTCTTCGGCTACATCTGGCACTGGCCGTCCTGGTACGCGGTCCTGCTGCTGCCATCGTTCGTGATCTACCTCGTGACCATGGTCGGGGAGACCAACCGGCTGCCGTTCGACCTGCCCGAGGGCGAGGGCGAGCTGGTGGGCGGCTACCACACCGAGTACTCGTCGCTGAAGTTCGCGATGATCCAGCTGGCCGAGTACTGCGCCGTGATTACCGTCTCCGCACTCGCGACCACGCTCTTCCTCGGTGGCTGGCGCGCACCGTGGCCGATCAGCGTGTGGTCGGGTGCCGACAGCGGCTGGTGGCCAGTGCTGTGGTTCTTCGGCAAGGTGGTCGCCTTTGTGTTCGTGTTCTTCTGGCTGCGAGCCTCACTGCCGCGCATCAGGTACGACCAGCTGATGAAGCTGGGCTGGAAGGTCCTCATCCCCGGCGGGCTCGCCTGGACGCTCGTGGTGGCGACGGCGCGGGTTTATCGGCGCCAGGGCGGCAGCCCGACGGTGTACATCATCGCTGGCCTGATCGTCGTCGTCCTGCTGGCGTTGCTGTGGCGCTTCGAGCCGGCGGCGGAGCGGGCTGACCGCCTGGCTGCGGCGGCCGCAGCCGAGGCCGAGGGTGAAAGCGATGAAGCACCGCCGGCGGCCCCGTTCCCAACCCCGCCCTTGGATCTACCGCATTACCACGGCATCGGGCGTGCGAGCCCCGGTGAGTCGATCCTGGCGGCTGTGACCAGCGACGATACGAAGGAGGTCTGAGGTGCCTGACTTCCTCAACACCATCAAGGGCTTTGGCGTCACCTTCCGGCAGATGTTCCGCAAGGTCGACACGGTGGAGTACCCGGAGGTCAAGCGGCCGACGGCGCCGCGCTTCCACGGCCGTCACCAGCTCAACCGGTGGCCCGACGGTCTGGAGAAGTGCATCGGCTGCGAGCTGTGCGCCTGGGCCTGCCCCGCGGACGCGATCTACGTGGAAGGCGCGGACAACACGGCCGAAGAGAGGTACTCGCCGGGTGAGCGATACGGCCGCGTGTACCAGATCAACTACCTGCGCTGCATCCTGTGCGGACTCTGCATCGAAGCGTGCCCGACCCGGGCGCTGACGATGACCAACGAGTACGAGCTGGCCGACGACAGCCGGGAGAGCCTGATCTGGACCAAGGAGCAGCTGGTCGCGCCGCTGCAGCCTGGCATGGAGGCGCCCCCGCACCCGATGCGGCTCGGCGAGAACGAGGAGGACTACTACCGCCTGGGTGCGATGCTGGCACGCTCTGAGCCAGGAGGGGAGCAGTGAGCCATACCTTCGTGCTGGCCGGCCCGGCGGCCGAGACCAGCAGGCTAATCGGGTTCTGGGTGCTGGCGATCGTCTCAGTGGGCGCTGCACTCGGCATGGTGCTGGCCCGCAAGGCGGTGCACTGCGCGGTGCTGCTGGCAGTCGTCATGCTGTCGCTGGCCGTCTTGTACCTGATGCTGGGCGCGCCGTTCCTGGCTCTCGTCCAGATCATCGTCTACACCGGCGCGGTCCTCATGCTGTTCCTGTTCGTCTTGATGATCGTCGGCATCTCGGCCGCCGACTCGATCATCGAGACGATCCGCGGCCAGCGGCTGTGGGCGACGCTGGGCGGGATCGCCATGCTGGTCCTACTCAGCCTTGTCGTCGGCAATGCCGTGATCGGGCCGGCCGCGCCGAACAGCGCCAAGTTTGGCAACGGGAACGTCACCACGCTGGCCAACCTGATCTTCACCAGGTACCTGTACCCGTTCGAGATCACCAGCGCCCTGCTGATCACGGCCGCGGTGGGCGCGATGGTGCTGGCGCACCGCGAGCGCATCAGGCCGAAGCCGACCCAGCGCGACCTCGCGGCCCAGCGGGTCGCCAGCGGGCGGCCGGCGCCGCTGCCGGGCCCTGGCACCTACGCCCGGCACAACGCCGTCGACATGCCCGCCCTGCTGCCAGACGGCAGCCAGTCCGGGCTGTCGGTGAGCCCGGTGCTGTCGGGCCGCACCGGCGGCGCCAGCGCGCCGCCGCCCGCGCTGCCGAGTGGCACCGGTACCTCAGTCGTCCCAGGCACCTCAGTCGTCCCAGGCACCTCAGTCGTCCCAGGCACCTCAGGCGGGACCGCTAGCCCGGCTGACCAGGAAGCAGGTGACCACTAGTGGTAACGCCGGGCCACTTCATCGCCCTGTCGGTGATCTTGTTCGTGATCGGCGCTGTCGGCGTGCTCGTGCGGCGCAACGCGATCGTCGTGTTTATGTGCGTGGAGCTTATGCTCAACGCGGCCAACCTGGCATTCGTGACGTTCTCCCGGATGCACGGTGCACTCGACGGCCAGGTGATCGCCTTCTTCGTGATGGTGGTCGCGGCCGCCGAGGTGGTCGTCGGGCTGGCGATCCTGACCGCCATCTTCAGATCCCGCAGGTCCGCGTCGGTGGACGACGCGAACCTGATGAAGTACTGACGAGAGGGAGCCATGACCGGCTCAGTCCACAGTGCGCTGATGTCGACTGCCGCGCTGACGCCCCTGCACGCCACCGGCATCCAGGATGCCGCCTGGCTGCTGCTGGCGTTCCCGCTGTTCGGTGCCGCGGTGCTGCTGCTCGGCGGCAAGCGCACGAACTCGTGGGGCCATCTGCTCGGCGTGGCCATGCCGGTGCTGGCCTTCGGCTACGGCGTGGCGGCGTACGTGCAGATGCTCGGCTACCCGGCCGCCGAGCGCGTCCGCGAGCTCACGATTTTCCAGTGGATCGACGTCGCCAGGTTCCAGGTCCCGCTTGGCCTGCGGCTCGACCAGCTGTCGATCTGCTTCGTGCTGCTGATCACCGGTGTCGGCTCGCTGATCCACATCTTCGCCGTCGGCTACATGGCGAACGACCCCGAGCGGCGCCGCTTCTTCGGCTACATGAACCTGTTCCTCGCGGCCATGCTGCTGCTGGTGCTAGCGAGCAACTACCTCGTCCTGTACGCAGGCTGGGAGGGCGTGGGCCTCGCCTCTTACCTGCTGATCGGATTCTGGCAGTACAAGCGCACGGCAGCGACGGCGGCTAAGAAGGCGTTTATCGCGAACCGCGTCGGTGACGTCGGCTTGTCGGTGGCGATCATGCTGATGTTCCAGCAGTTCGGCACCGTCACGTTCAGCGGCGTGTTCGGCGCGGTCGGGTCGGCGAACCACGGCGTGGTGACCGCGCTCGGCCTCCTCCTGCTGCTCGGCGCGTGCGGCAAGTCGGCCCAGCTACCGCTCCAGTCCTGGCTGCTGGACGCGATGGAAGGCCCGACCCCGGTGTCGGCGCTCATCCACGCGGCCACGATGGTGACCGCCGGCGTCTACCTGATCGTCAGGTCCGCGCCGATCTTCAACCTGACCGCAGATGCCAGGCTCGCCGTCGCGATCGTGGGTGCGGTCACGCTGCTGTGGGGCGCCATCATCGGCTGCGCGAAGGACGACATCAAGAAGGCGCTGGCCGGGTCCACGATGAGCCAGATCGGCTACATGATGCTGGCGGCTGGCCTCGGCCCGGCTGGCTACGTCTTCGCGATCGCGCACCTGATCGCGCACGGCTTCTTCAAGGCCGGCCTGTTCCTGGGCGCGGGGTCGGTTAAGCACGAGATGAACGACGAAGTTGACATGCGCCGCTTCGGCGGACTGGCGAAGGTCATGCCGATCACCTTCGTCACGTTCGGCCTCGGGTACCTGGCGATCATCGGCGTCCCGCCGTTCTCCGGCTTCTTCACCAAGGACCCGATCATCGACGCTGCCTTCGCCAGCGGCGGCGTATCCGGTGCCCTGCTCGGCACCGCGGCGCTGATCGGGGCCGGAATCACCGCGTTCTACATGACCAGGGTCATGTTCATGACGTTCGCCAACGGGCGCCGGTGGGACGACGGCGTCCACCCGCACGAGGCGCCGCCGATCATGACCTCGCCGATGATCGTCCTGGCCATCGGCTCCGTCGGCGCTGGCGGCTTCCTGATCCTCGGCAACCGGCTGCTGAATTTCCTCGGCCCGGTGACCGGCGTGCCCCCGACCTCGCACGGCATCTGGACCAAGTACGGCGTCATCACGCTAGTGCTCGTGGTCGTCGGCGCCGCCATCGCCTGGCCGCTGTACGGCCGGCGCGAGGTCCCGATCACCGCCCCGGCGGGCAATCCGATCACCGTGGCCGCCCGCAAGGACCTGTACGGCGACGCCATCAACGAGGGCCTGCTGATGCGGCCCGGCATGTGGATGACCAGGCTGTCGGTGTTCTTCGACAACCGCGGCCTGGACGGGATCGTGAACACGGTGGCGGCCACGTTCGGCGGTTCGTCCGGGCGCCTGCGGAAGTGGGAATCGGGCTTTGTGCGGTCGTACGCGCTGTCGATGCTGGTCGGGGCCGTGCTGCTGGTCGGCGCGTTCCTGCTGGTGAGGTTCTAGAGCTGAGGATGCTGCGGATCTGATGAGCACTTTCCCCTGGCTGACCGTAGCGGGCGCGGTCCCGCTAGTCGGCGCGGTCGCGATCGCACTGACCCCGGGCAGGTCGGCCCCCGGCAGCCCAGCCGACAAGCGGGCTCGTGACCTGCTAGTCAAGCGGATCGCGCTGGTGTTTTCCCTGGCGACCCTCGGGGTCACGATCGCCATGGCCGTGCAGTACAAGACCGGTGGGCCTCGGTTCCAGTTCCAGCAGGTCTACCAGTGGATCCCGCAGTTCGGCGTCCATTACGCAGTCGGCGTGGACGGCATCGCCCTTGTGCTGATCCTCATGTCCGTCGTACTGATGCCGGTCGTGGTGCTGGCATCCTGGAACGACGTCGAGGACGTGTCCGCCGCCGCTAGCGCCGCGGCTACCGCGACCGGCGGGCGGCAGCCGCGAGTGCGCAGCGCCAAGTCGTACTTCGCCATGATGATGGTCCTCGAGACAATGATGATCGGCGTCTTCGCCGCCACGGATGTCTTCCTGTTCTACGTGTTCTTCGAGGCCATGCTCGTGCCGATGTACTTCATGATCGGCAGCTTCGGCGTCGGTCAGCGGCAGTACGCGGCGGTCAAGTTCCTGCTGTACAGCCTGCTCGGCGGCTTGCTCATGCTGGTCGCCGTCATCGCCCTGTTCGTGTACTCCACCCACGGCGGGCACCAGGGCACGTTCCTGTTCACGTCGCTGACCCACGTGGTGCTGAGCTCGACCGTGCAGAAGTGGCTATTCCTCGGCTTCTTCATCGCATTCGCGATCAAGGCGCCGCTGTGGCCATTCCACACCTGGCTTCCCGACGCCGCTACGTCGGCGCAGCCCGGCGCGGCGGTGCTGCTCGTCGGCGTGCTGGACAAGGTCGGTACGTTCGGCATGATCCGATACTGCCTCGACCTGTTCCCGGCGGCCTCGCACTACTTCGCGGGCCTCGTCATCACGCTGTCCGTGATCGGCGTCCTGTATGGCGCCATCGTGGCAATCGGCCAGGCCGATATGAAACGCCTGATCGCCTACACCTCGGTGTCCCACATGGGCCTGATTACGCTCGGCATCTTCGCCATGACCAGCCAGGGGCAGTCCGGGGCGACGCTCTACATGGTGAACCACGGCTTCGCGACCGGCGCGCTGTTCATCCTCGCCGGGTTCATGGTGAGCAGGCGCGGCTCGCATCTGATCTCCGACTACGGCGGGGTGCAGAAGGTGGCGCCCGTGCTGGCAGGCCTGTTCCTGATCGCCGGCCTGGCGGGCCTGTCGCTGCCTGGCCTGAACACGTTCGTCAGCGAGTTCCTGGTGCTCGTGGGTACCTTCACCAGGTACGAGGCGGCCGCGATCCTGGCCACGCTCGGCATCATCCTGGCCGCTATCTACATCTTGTGGATGTACCAGCGGACGATGACCGGGCCGGTGCGGGACGAGGTCGCGAGCATGCCCGACCTGAAGCCACGTGAACTGTGGGCCGTCGGGCCCCTGATCGCGCTCATCATCGTGCTCGGCGTCTACCCGAAGCCGGTGCTCAACATCATTAATCCGGCAGTGCACAGCACGCTGGTGGGGACGCACTCCTCTGACCCGGTGCCGCCGCATCCGGCTCAGCCGGTGAGCCCAGTCAGCACCACCAGTCTCGTGCACCACCACGTCTGGGTTCCCGGCCTGGCGCAGGCGACCAGCCTGACTCCGCCTGCACTGGCGCCCGCACTGACGCCCGCACACAAGCCCGTACTGAAGCAAGGGAGCTCGGGGTGACCCGGATCGTGGCGGCTGCCGCGCCAACTATCGCGGTCCCGCACATCGAGTGGAGCCTGCTCTCCCCGATGCTGCTGGTCTTCGCGGCCGCCTTGGCGGGCGTGCTGATCGAAGCGTTCGCTAGCCGGGATCTGCGCCGGCCCATGCACATCGTGCTGGCGCTCGGCAGCCTGGCGGGCGCGTTCGTGCTCACCATCGTGCTCGGCGCCCGCAGCTCGATCTTCGCTGACGGCAAGCACGGCGCCGTAGTCGCCGTCGGCACCGTGGGAGTGGACCGGCCTACGCTGTTCATCCAGGCAACGATCCTGATACTCGCGTTCGTGAGCGTGCTGCTGATCGCGGAGTCGTCTCGTGAGGTCAGCGCTTTCACGCCGCAGGCTGCGGCCATTCCCGGTAGCGCCGAGGAGCGGGAGGGCATACTGGCGGGCCTCGCGCACACCGAGGTCTATCCGCTGACGCTGTTTGCCGTCGGCGGCATGCTCTTGTTCCCGGCGGCTAACGACCTGCTGACGATGTTCATCGGGCTGGAGGTGCTGTCGCTGCCGCTGTACCTGCTGTGCGGTCTGGCCCGGCGCCGCCGCCTGCTGTCGCAGGAAGCCGCGATGAAGTACTTCCTGCTCGGCGCGTTCTCGTCGGCGTTCTTCATTTTCGGCGTGGCCATGCTGTACGGGTACTCGGGCTCGGTGCAGCTGTCCGCGATCGCGACGGCGGCCCAGTCCGGCACCCAGTCGGCGACGCTGCTGTACGCCGGGATCGGGCTGCTCGGGCTCGGCCTGCTGTTCAAGATCGGGGCCGTGCCGTTCCACGCCTGGAAGCCTGACGTCTACCAGGGCTCGCCGACACCGGTCACCGCGCTGATGGCGTCGTGCACTCTGGTAGCGGCCTTTGGCGCGCTACTGCGCGTCTTCTACGTCGCGTTCGGCCAGCTGACGTGGGACTGGCGGCCGGCCCTGTGGGGCGTGGCCATCTTGACCATGCTGGTCGGCTCGATCATCGCGATCACGCAGACGGACATGAAGCGGCTGCTCGCTTACTCCTCGATCGCGCAGGCTGGCTACATCCTCACCGGCGTCATCGCGGCGAACACGGCCGGCCTGTCAGGCAGCATGTTCTACCTGGCCGCGTACGGCTTCGCGACCATCGGCGCCTTCGCCATCGTGACACTGGTGCGTGACCGGGGCGGTGAGGCGGCGCACATGTCGAGCTGGGCGGGCCTCGGGAAGCGCTCGCCACTGGTGGCCGGGGTCTTCGCGCTGTTCCTGATCGCGTTCGCGGGCATCCCGCTGACCAGCGGATTCACTAGCAAGTTCGCGGTGTTCAACGCGGCCATCCAGGGCGGTGCACTGCCGCTCGTCATCGTCGGCGTGATCAGTAGCGCCATCCTTGCGTTCCCGTACGTCCGGGTGATCGTGCTGATGTTCTTCAGCGAGCCCGCGCCCGGGGGTCCGGTCGTGATCCGGCCGAGCGCATACACCGGCCTGGCCGTCGCCATCGGGGCAGTTGCGACTGTCGTGCTCGGCGTGGTCCCGCAACCGCTGCTGAACCTGGCGAACCACGCGGCCAGCTCGCTGTTCGTCCGCTAGCAGGACCGCAATCCAGCCTTTGCCCAAGCCAGCCGCATATCTTGGGGAAGGCTGCAGGATAGCCTCGGCTATGACTGGCTCGCCAGCTACGATCGGCGAGCCATGAGGGGACCCACGTGATTGCCGCCGTTCCGATGGAACTCACCGACGCAGCGCTCGCGTCCGATGTCGTCGACGGGCTTGCCCTGGTCGAGGAGGGCCTGCGCGTGGCCGCGCAGGCCGAGCACGACGTGCTCGCAGGCGCCTCCGCCCACCTGATGGAGGCCGGCGGCAAGCGATTCCGGCCGACGCTGGTCCTGCTCGCCGCCCAGTTCGGCGATCCGAGAGACCCGCGGGTCGTGCCGGCCGCCGTAGCGGTCGAACTGACCCACCTCGCCACGCTGTATCACGACGACGTGATGGACGAGGCGGTTGTCCGCCGCGGCGGCGACAGCGCGAACTCCCGCTGGGGCAACACCGTCGCGATCCTGACCGGCGACTACCTCTTCGCCAGGGCGTCGGCGATCCTGGCCGACCTGGGGCCGGAAGCGATCAGGATTCAGGCCCAGACCTTCGAGCGTCTGGTCACGGGTCAGATCGCCGAGACGGTCGGCTGCCCGGCCTGGCGACGATCCGCTCGAGCACTACATGCGGGTCGTGACCGAGAAGACGGCTTCGCTCATCGCGACCGCGGGGCATTTCGGCGCGATGTACTCCGGTGCGCCGCCGAGTGTGGTCGACCGGATCACGCCTGCCTGCGCGGCGATCGGCGTGGCCTTCCAGCTGTCCGACGACATCCTCGATGTGGCGAGCGAATCGGCGCAGTCCGGCAAGACGCCGGGTACCGACTTGCGGGAAGGCGTGCGCACCCTGCCGATGCTGCACGCCTTGCGGTCAGCCGACGGGGCGGGCGGCAGGCTCGTCGATCTGCTCAGGATGGGCGAGCTCACCGACCCTGCCCTGCACGAGGAAGCGCTCGGCCTGCTGCGTGACCATCCAGCCATGGAGATGGCCAGGGCAGACACTCGGCGCTGGGCTGACGAGGCCCGCAGGCAGATCCTTGGCCTGCCCGACGTCCCCGCCCGGGCCGCATTCGAGGCTTTGTGCGAGTTCGTGGTCGAGCGCACGGGGTAGTCAGCCCTTATGGGCGTGCCTGCCAAAGTACGGACTGCCAAAGCCCTGGCTGCCAAAGCTGTGACCGCCAAAGCTGTGGCTGCCGGAGTCGCTGGCTGTGCGGCCATCGTCATCGCAGGCTGCGGGGCCAGCGGATCGACGGGTGGCTCGGCTAGCGCACCGCCGCCCAAAGAGCCTTCGTCGACCGCGCTACTGACCGCGATGCAATCCTCGGTCCGGCAGGCCAGCAGCGTGCACGTGGCCGGGAACCTGTCCAACAACGGCACTCCGATCAGCGTGGACCTGGATTTGCACAGGAACGGGGACGTATCCGGAACTGTCAGTCAGAATGCAGCGCCGTTCCAGGTCGTCGGCCTCGGCAACTTGACCTACATTAAGGCGACACGTGCGTTCCTCCAGGAGGTGAAGGCGCCGACGAGCGCCTGCGCCGTTGTCTGCGGCAAATGGCTCCAGCTGACCACCGCCGAAGCCGGCCAGCTCACCGGAGATCTCAGCATGAGCAGCCTGACCGCCCCGCTCACCTCAGGTCAGGTGCCAGCGGTCACCGAGGCAGGCAAGGTGACCGTCAACGGCCAGTCTGCCTGGGTGCTGCGCGCGTCTGACGGCAGCAAGCTGGACGTCAGCACCACGAACCAGCACTATCCGCTGGCGGCCTCCACCGGCGGGAGCACACACGAGGTGGTCACGTACTCGAAGTGGAACGCAGCGCCGACGCCGGTCGCGCCGCCGGCGAACGAGGTGCTGAACCTGAACAACCTCAAGTAACCAGATACCTGGGTATAGCGGGCGCAGCCCACCGGTCGTTAGCTGGCGGGGGAATCCAGGACATGGCCGGCTCGTTGTGCCTGGCGACGCGAGGAGGAGCAGTGAGCATATTCGGACACCGCAAGGCGCAGATGGTGACGGCGCAGGAAGCACTGCCAGGTCGCGAGACGGCGATGCGGGTCCCGGCTCGGCACGAGGTGCTCGGGACGTCGCTGGTGCCGCCGTACCCGGCGGGCACTGAGGTGGCCGAGTTCGCACTGGGCTGTTTCTGGGGCGCAGAGAAGAACTTCTGGCAGACGCCCGGCGTGGTCTCGACCGCCGTCGGTTACGAGGGCGGATTCACCCCCAATCCCACGTACGAGGAAGTCTGCAGCGGCCGAACCGGCGACGCCGAGTCGGTGCGCGTCGTGTTCGACCCCGCGAAGGTCAGCTACGGCGAGCTGCTGAAGGTCTTCTGGGAGTCCCACGACCCCACGCAGGGCATGCGCCAGGGCAACGACGTCGGCAGCCAGTACCGGTCAGCGATCTTCTACCAGTCGCCGCGGCAGCAGGCCGAGGCCGAGGAGTCGCGGGCGAACTACCAGAAGAGGCTGTCCGAGGCCGGATACGGGGACATCACGACGGAGATCGTGCCCGCGGGCACTTTCTATTTCGCCGAGGATTACCACCAGCAGTACCTGAGCGACGCCAAGAACCCGTACGGGTACTGCCCCGACCACGGGACCGGTGTGTCCTGCCCCATTGGCGTCGTGAAGGCCAGCGACTGAGCGCACCGGAACGCTAGCGTCGCCGGGGGTTCCATGCCTTATGGACGAACTCCAGTCGATTGCCGTCGAAGTCGGCAACGTTGGCGGCGTAATAGCCGGGGCCGAAGTACGTACGCTCGGCTGGCTCGCCCTCGTCGATACCGCCTGCTTTGATCGCAGCCGCGTAGGCGGCATCGACAGCCTGGTTACTCCGGCAGACGACCCCGAGGTAGAGGCCTGTCTCACCCAGTCGGCGCTGCCGGAGCCAGATGCTCGATCCGACCCCATTGCCAGTGCCGTAGATATCGTCACAGAGTCCGAACAGGTCGGGGACGCCCGCGGGACCGGATGCGGAGCTGTAGCTGCCGCACTCGTGCCAGCCAAGCGGGTTCAAGGCTTCCGAGTAGAAGGCTAGCGAATGCTCGATATTGGTCACCGAAATATATACATGGTCGATCATCGGGCCTGCTTCCCACTCTTCATGTTCATGTGATCAGAGCGCCTCATCAACATAGCGCTGCTGGTCAGCGGCCTAGGCGGCGGGCGAGTTGGCCCTGTGGGCCGGATCTTGACGGTCGGCCACGCTGAACCGGCAAATACGTTGTCGTTGTGGCGCTGCTGTCGATACAGCGTCCTGGTTGTCACAACCACCGCGCTGGGCGGGCGCGGCCAGGGGCTAACGAGCGCAAGCCTGCGGCCTCTCGACGCAATCCATCTTGCGACCGCTCGTATCCTGGCGCCCGAACTGGATGCCCTCGTCACGTACGACGACCGGCTACTCAAAGCCTCGACCGACGCCGGACTGGCCACGGTCTCGCCCCGGGACTGACGCGGGTCGCCGCGTCGTGCCAGCGAACCGCCGCTAGCCGGTCGCCTCGTGCTTGCGGGCGCGGTATGCGGCGACATGGAGGCGGTTGCCGCACGTCCGGCTGTCACAGTAACGCCGTGACCGGTTCCTCGACAGGTCCACGAACACGTCCCGGCAGGTGGGTGACTCGCAGCTGCGAACGCGGCGGGCTTCGCCGGCGACGACGAGCCAGGCGAGACCCATCCCAAAGTGCGCGGCCATCCTGTCGGCGAGCGGCGACGTCGGCCGGGACACGTGCAGATGCGGGCCGCGGCCATCGTGGGCCACGATCTGCGGGCTGGCCCCCGTCTGCGAGAGCAGCGCGTTGATCTGCGCAATGGCTCCGGCCTCGTCGCTCGTCTCGCAGCTGGTGACGATCGAGTCGAGCCGGTCCCGGTACTCCCGCGCCCTGGCCAGGTCCGCGGCAGTCCCCCTTATGCCGGCGAAAGCGTATCTGTCCGCCATCGCCTGGAGGTCGGACAGATCGCGCAACTCATCCCGGCCGCTCGCGCGGCCGGTGTTGATGAGCTCGACACAGCCGGCCATAGCTTCGAGCTGGTCAGCATCGAAGTGACTTTGACCCCTGTCACCTGCGCCCAGTAGTGTTGCTGCCATGTCAGTACCGTACGGCGAAACGGTCATGACCGCCACTGGTCGCGGCGGCGGTCTCGTCGGCTCGCCGGTGCTGACCGCGGTCCTGGGTGCCGCGTGCATCTCGTCTTCGGCGATCCTGGTGACGCTTGCCCACGCCGGCGACGCCACCACTGCCTTCTTCCGCTGCGCGCTGGCGCTCCCGGTCCTGGTGCCGCTGGCGGTGCTCGAGCAGCGCCGCCTGGGCCCGCGGCCGCTTGGCCGCCGGCGCAGCGCGGTGATCGCGGGATTCTTCCTCGCGGTGGACCTGGTGCTGTGGAATCACGCGATCGCCGACGTCGGTGCCGGGGTGGCGACCGTGCTCGGCAACCTTCAGGTGCTGTTCGTCGCCGCCTTTGCGTGGCTGGTGCTGCGGGAACGACCGGACCGCCGGTATCTGCTCATGCTGCCCGTGGTGCTGGCCGGCGTCGTGCTCGTGTCGGGAATGCTGGGCGGGCACGCGGCCGGGCTGCATCCGGTTGCCGGCGTCGGCTTCGGCCTCGCGACCTCCGCGGCTTACGCGTGCTTCCTGCTGACCTTGCGAGCCACCGCCGGACAGTCGCGGCATGTCGCAGGCCAGCTAGCGGACGCGACCGTCGGGGCGGCCATCGGCTCGGCCGTGCTCGGCCTGCTGTTCGGCGGCTTCCAGGTCGTGATCCCCTGGTCGGCCTTCGGCTGGCTGCTGATGCTGGCGATGCTCAGCGGGACGGCGGGCTGGCTGCTCATCACCTCGTCGTTGCCCCGGCTGCCCGCCTCGATGTCATCCCTGTTGCTGCTGCTGCAGCCCGCCGGCGCACTCGTGCTGGCGGCCGTCGTGCTGCGCGAGCAACCGACGATCGTGCAGGTCGTCGGCGCTTGCGTGGTGTGTTTGGGGGTGCTAGCCGCGAGCTGGGCTAGCACGTCGCAGTCACGCGATGGGGACCCGGCGACGGAACCGGAGCCAGCCGCTGCGCCTGGGCAGCAGGCCACGTTCACTCAGGCGCGCACCGCGAATAGTACGTAGCCGTAGCTCAGCCCGGTTGCGGCCGGATGACGGCGGAGCCAGGCACGCGCTACGTCAGCCGGGAACTCGATGTGCATGACCGCGGACAGCTCGGCCCGGCTGGAGAAGTCCAGCCGCGAGCGCACCTCGTGCCGGGTTGCCCCCCGGTCCCGCCACCAGGCATCGACGGCGGCAGCGGTCGAGTGCGGCGGGCGCACGGCTGATGCGCCCAGCAGGCGGGCGAACTCGCCCCACCGGTAGTCGTTATCCACGACGATCAGATGTCCGCCCGGCCGCAGGACGCGCAGCACTTCGACGAGCCCAGGGTCGGTCCCCGGCGGGAAGAAGTAAGCGAAGCGGGCGTGCACGATGTCGGCACTGCGATCGCCGAGCGGCATGTGCTCTGCCGAGCCCGCCAGTACCTCAGTGCCTGGCAGCGCCGCGGCCGCCTGCCGCGCCGCCGCGCGCAGCGCCGGATCAGGCTCGATACCGATGACGCGGGCGGCGTCAGCGGAGTACCGGGCCAGCCAGTAACCGGTCCCGCAGCCGAGATCCACGATCGTCCGCCCGGCCCACGGGGCGATCGCGTGCGTGGCCGCCAGCACGTGCCCAGCCTGGTCCAGCGCCTTGTTCTCGAGCTCGTAGCGATCCGGGTGCCCGCCGATATTGGGCGCGAACCGCCAGTCGGGGAACTCGGCTGTGCGCGGTGCGGCTGGGGGCACGGAACATTATCGGCCGGCTCACGGCCGTCAGGCGAATCAGCCGGCCAGGTTCCTATTGATGACGGCGGCGATGTCCTGGATGGTGGTGATGCCGTAGCCCTCACTCTGGCTGCCGCCGGGCGGCGGTCCAGTCAGGACCGCGATCTGGTAGGTGATTCCCACCCCGGTGAACGCCCCGATGCTGTTGATACGCCAGTCAATGGCGCCGGGGTATGGCAGCCAGCCGTTCTTGATGTGCACCGTGACATCGGCCGGCGCGGCAGCCGATACACCCCACCGCTCGGACGGAATGACCTCGGCCATCAGCTGCAGCACGTAGTTGCGCGACCTGGTGTTGAGCACGGTTCCGGGCGTCGTGAGCAGGTTGAGCAGCGTCAGCTCGTCATGCGCGGTGATCTGGGTCAGGCCCCAGGCTTTGTCGTTGAGGATCGTATGGTGCATGCCCGCCTCGTCGAGGAAGCGCTGCAGACTGCCTATCCCAACCTCATTCCAGAGCGCGGTCGCTGCGCTGTTGCTGGATTGCGTGATCATCTGGTTAGCGAGGCTCCGCTGCTTGCTGGTCAGGCGCCCAGGAGCGCCCTCCTTGAGTAGCAGCGAGCTCAGGATGGTGACCTTGACGACGCTGGCTGAGTAAAAATACCGCCACTGATGGAACGCGCAGGTCAGACCGTCGGCGGGATCCGACGCGGCCAGGCCCACGAAGGACCCTCGGCGCGCCGCGAGGACAGCTGAGATGCCACCCGACATCCGGCCCGCGATCCTCGGGTGCTTAGCTGAGGTGCAGATGCTCGTTGTCGCGGCGGCGGCACTGGCAGTTGCGGGGATAGCAATACCAGCGGCGAGTGCCGCCACGCACCCGGCTACTGTCAGCACGGTCACAGGTGCCCGTCGAATACGGCCCATCTCTGCCCCCTGATTGTGCTCCCTGATTGTCGCTACAAGGATTGACGCACAAGTACGCGTCCGGGTTGGCATGCGACGCCGTAAATTGGCGGAAATTTGCCGCCAGAAGATGTCGAAATCTGTGTCCAGCCGTTCGTGGCACTAGACAGGAGGGTGCCGCCGGCACCCGCGCTACTAGCAGGAGGCATGCGAGATGAAGTACGTGATGCTCATCATGAACACCGACGCTGGTGAACCAGCATGACCGAGGCAGGAGCAGCAGGCCTGGTATGCCGAGATCATGGCCTGGTACGAGAAGCACGGCGCCAGCGGGGCTCTCGCGGACGGGGGTCACCAGCTGCAGGGGCCGGAGACCGCGAAGACTGCACGGGCCAGCGGTGTCATTGACGGCCCGTTCATCGAGTCGAAGGAAGTCCTCGGCGGCTATTCGGTGCTCGAGGCAGCAAGCGCCGACGAGGCGATTGAGGTCGGCCGGACGTGGCCAGGCGTGGATCGCGGCCTGATCACCATCGAGGTGCGGCCTGTCGTGGAGATGTAGGCGCCGTGCCTACGGCGCGTCGCCTGTCCTGGGCCAGACGGGCGGCTCAGCTCGACAGCCGACGGGCGATGAGCTCGCGCTCGGCCGGGTTGGCGGCCAGCGCGAGCGCTCGCTCGTTGGCCTCTCTCGCCTCGGCGGTCCGGCCGACGGCACTGAGCAGCTCGGCGCGGACGGCGTGGAACAGCCGGTAATCGTCCAGCTCGGCCGCGAGCGGCTCGACCTCCGCCAACGCCGCCTGCGGGCCAAGCGAGTACCGGGTGGCGACCGCCCGGTTGAGCAGGACGACCGGCGATGGAGTCATGCCCTGAAGCCGGTCGTACAGCAGCCGGATCTGCTGCCAGTCAGTCTCCGCATACGTCGGCGCGGCCGAGTGGAGCGCGGCGATCGCCGCCTGGACCTGGTACGGGCCCGGCTGGCGCAGGGTGATCGCCCGGTCGAGCAGGCCGGTCGCCTCGGCTGCCAGCTCGCTGTCCCACCGGCGGCGGTCCTGGTCAGCGAGCCGGATGAGACGGCCCCAGCCGTCGAACCTGGCGGCCGCGCGCGACTCATGCAGCAGCAGCAACGCCAGCAGGCCGAGCGCCTCTGGCTCGCGCGGCATCAGGCGGTGCAGCAGCCGCGCTAGCGACACCGCCTGAGCCGCGAGGTCACGGCGAGCGGGCGTCCGCCCGGCGCTGGCCAGGTAGCCCTCGTTAAACACCAGGTAGACGACGGCCAGCGCGGCCGCGAGCCGCTCGCCCAGGTCGTCGGGATCGGGTATCCGCACCGCCACGCCCGCATCGCGCAGCGACCGGCGGGCCCGCGACAGGCGCTGTCCCATCGCCTGCTCACTGACCAGGAACGCGGCCGCGATCTCCGCAGTCGTCAGACCGCACACGGCCCGCAGCGTGAGTGCGATCTGAGAATCGGCGGGCAGCGCGGGATGACAGCACGCGAAGACCAGACTGAGCAGGTCGTCGTCGGGATCCGGGGCTTGTTCACCGCCACCCGTGCGGTCCGCCGTGACGGCGAGCAGCGCTAGCTTCTCCCGGCCAGTCCGCACCCGCCGCTGCCGGTCGATCGCCTTGTGCCAGGCAGTCGTCGTCAGCCAGGCGCCCGGGTTCGGCGGGACGCCGTCGGCCTGCCAGTGCTCGAGGGCCTCGACGAACGCGTCCTGGACCAGTTCCTCAGCCAGGCCCACGTCGCCGAGCCGCCTAGCCAGGGTTGCCCGCAGCCTGGTGGCCTCGGCCCGGTAGGCCCGTTCGAGCTCCTCGGCGTCCACGGTGGCAATTCTGGCAAATCTGCCGGCCCCGCCGCAGCAGTCGCCCGCATGCCAACGGCAGCCAGCAGCCAGCGATGGTGCAGGTCGGGCAGATTCAGGCGACGGGCGGGATAAGCTGCTGGCGCCCGTGCAGGCGTTCCAGGTGGGAGGTAGCCGGATGAGGCTGGGGAAGCCGCCAGCCCGGGTTCTGATCGTGGGGGCCGGTGTGCTGGCGGTGGCGGTCGCCGTTCTAGCCGTGGCAGCCGGTGTGTACTGGGGTCTGAGCAAGGCCAGTGCCACGAATAGCGCGGGATCTAGGGCTAGTGGCTCTTCCTCTCCTGTGTCGTCCGCTGTTTCTCGCACGGCTACCTTGTCTCCGTCGCCCTCGGCGTCACCCACCGAGTCCACGCCGCCAGCTGATCCAGGCGCCATACAGCCGACAGGCAGTCCAGTATTCAGCGCGACCTTCTCCGGATCGGGGCTGAACCGCTCGGTGTGGGGGACCTGCTATCCGTACCCCGGAGATTCGGACGGTAGCCCCTCGGGTTGCACCAATTCCGGAAACAAAGAGTACGAGTGGTACTTGCCCGCCCAGGACCAGGTCTACGGCGGGGCCCTTCATCTCGTCGCGCAGAAGATCCCCACAGCTGGTACCGCGCGTGATGGCAGCCCGAGACCTATGCTTGCCGGTCAGGGATAGTTACCTCCTACCCAGGCCTGCAATTTAAGTACGGATATCTCCAGGTAGTCGCGCAGATCCCGGAAGAGCCCGGCATGTGGCCAGCCTTGTGGCTCGAGGCGGCGAACGGCCAGTGGCCGCCCGAGATTGACATACTGGAGCACTGGGGAGTCGACCAGGAATCCGCAGAATTCCTCCATCCGGTGGGTCAGGGGCAGCTTCGGTTTAGACTCCCGCCGGACCTCATCGGGACGGGCTGGCATACGTTTGGCCTGTCCTGGACGAGTTCACAGCTCACCTGGTTCATAGACGGCAAAGAGTATTTTGTGGAACGCATTGCCGTCCCGCACTTGCCGATGTATTTCATCGCTAATCTCGCGGACTCCGTGAACCCGACGAGTCCAGGTGAGTGCTCGGGCTCTCTTAATATCCGTTCGGTCGAGCTGTGGAAGGCCTGAGCGACTACCGTCGCTAAGAAGCTGGCAGTGCGAACGGGCTGGGCTTGACTTTCCACAAATTCTGCCAGCCCAAATCGGCAAAACAAGGACCGTGCACAGCTTCGGAGAATTTGATGCCGTTATGGTCGCCATTCCATTCCAATAGCTTTACGTCCTCATTCTCGTCTACAATGACGTCCCAACCAATCAGCCGCGGGAACATCATTCTTTTATGAAGAGAAACGCACGTTTGGACACATGCGGTGAAATTGGGTATTATCTGATCCGCAAACGCTTTATTCGAATCTGGGTGATGCGTAACAGGTACCCAGTTTGGCAAGTAGCCTTCTTGATGCAGCTCGCCGTCAGCGTTAACGACCACCTTGATTTCAGTTGCTGACTTCACATGTGTTTCCGCGCTTCGCGGCAATCTCAAGAATGCCGAGCGACACGAGACATTCGACTCATCATCGACAACAGTAGTTATCCTGATGGTCGCGACTGATTGATCGTTAAATGTATCAAAAAAAGGATGTTGAATTATATAACTCTGAAAGACGCCGTTGCCAAAGGCCAGCGACTCATCAGGAAAACTATCTACATCATAAACGAACACATTCGTCCCTTGTCCTCCGTTATCTAGCTTATAAACGATCCTTTCATTTCCGCTAAATAGATACTTCTTTAGCTGGTCAGGCTTAACTATTTCCATTGCTGGGGTATGCAGTAGCCCGTTGGCAGAATATGCCAGATCTGGTAGCAGGTCAGTCTGAAATAGTCGGGCTGAAAGGGACTTATAAGTCGATATCTGGCCATAAATACCTGACAACATGGGAACAACGACTTTCCCGTAGTAATTGTCTGGTATCCATCCTTCTTTAAATGTCCCGCAAAATACAGTATATGCTTTTAGCCAAGGCGAGTATTTTCTTGAGCCGAGCACATCGCTGGCGTATTCGTCACATTGCCTGAACAGCGCGTTGCTTTGCTGCCGCCCCGCCAGGGACGTCATGCTTGCTATTAGCTGCTGCGCCTGATCTTTGTGCGACGCATGATAAAAGTAGCTTTCTGCCGCTGTTTCTACGGTCTTCTTCAGCTTCGTCCCATAGAGCATTTCACCTATCATGGCTGCATACCATAGCACAGCCGCCCGTTACGGTCGGCGAGATTGATCGGGAACGAAATACGGCCGACGTCAGGGCGCCTGGTTATGAAGCCAGCTATGCTCGATCTTTCTTGATCTTGGAGTGCTGGTCGGAGCTTCTGACCACGCGACGTCAGGCGGGTGCGCCGCCGCGGCCCGCGCCGCCGCGGAATCGTGACACACCCTCGACCACGCCCGGGTCGGCCAGCGTCGCCATGCCGCGGGCGAACTCGTTCGCCATCGCATCGTCGAAACCGAGCGACACCGATTCCAGGGTCGAGGCACGGTCGCTGCGCATGCAGGCCTGGGGAAACGCGGCAATCTGGCCGGCGAGCAGCTCGGCCTCCTCGCGTGCGTCCCCGTGCTTGACCAGCCGGGACACCAGGCCCATCTGGTAGGCCTCGGGCGCCAGGACCGGCCGGCCGGTCAGGATCAGGTCCAGGGCCCGGCCGAGGCCGACGACCTGGGGTAGCCGGACCGTGCCGCCGTCGATCAGCGGCACGCCCCAGCGTCGGCAGAATACCCCGAAAACGGCGTCTTCCTCGGCTACGCGCAGGTCGCACCACAGCGCCAGCTCCAGTCCGCCGGCGACGGCGTGGCCGGCGACCGCGGCGATGACTGGCTTGGACAAGCGCAGGCGGCTCGGACCCAACGGGGCGGTCCCCCCAGGCTCGGTTCGGTTACCGCTCGGGCTGCCCATGGCCTTGAGGTCAGCGCCGGCGCAGAACGTACCGCCGGCGCCGAACAGGACAGCTACCGCAGCGTCACCGTCGGCGTCGAAGTCGGCAAACGCCTCGGCGAGCGCCGCCGCCGTCGGGCCGTCGACGGCGTTGCGTACCTCGGGCCGGTCCAGGATCACCGTGGTGACTGGCCCGGCCCGGTCGACCCGGACCGGGCTGGCCTTGGCTGGAGTACGCGCGCTGCCAACCGCATGGGCCGGCCGAGCGGCACCCGGCATCGACACGGCTAGCCGACCTGCCAGGTGTCGCTGCCCGCCAGCAGTTCGGCTAGGTCGCCGTCGCCCTGCTTCAGCCTGGCCGCCTCGATCTGCGCCGACATCGCCTCGTCGTAGCTAGGCCTTTCCACCGTGCGGAACACGCCAATCGGCGTATGCGCGAAGTCCGTGCTGTCGAGCCGGGAGAGCGCGAACGCGTAGGACGGATCGTTCGCATGTGCGTCGTGCACGAGCAGCGAGTCCGGGTCGGCGTCTGCGGTGGGCACGGCCTCCAGCCCGCCGTACCGGCCGACGCGCAGGCCCTGGCTGCCGTCGGCACCGAATCGGATGGGCTCGCCGTGCTCGAGGCGGATCAGCCGCTGCTCCCGCTCGCCGGGCTCGGTGACCGGCAGGAACGCGTCGTCGTTGTAGATCGGGCAGTTCTGGTAAATCTCCACGAACGCCGTGCCCTTGTGATCGGCAGCGGCGCGCAGCACGCTCGTCAGGTGCTTGCGGTCGGAGTCGATAGTCCGGGCTACGAAGCCCGCCTCGGCGCCAAGCGCCAGCGATATCGGGTTGAACGGCGTGTCGAGCGAGCCGAACGGCGTCGACTTAGTCACCTTGCCCTGCTCGGACGTCGGCGAGTACTGGCCCTTCGTCAGTCCGTAGATCCGGTTGTTGAACAGCAGGATCTTGATGTTGACATTCCGTCGCAGCGCATGGATCAGGTGGTTACCGCCGATCGACAGCGCGTCGCCGTCGCCGGTGATCACCCAGACCGACAGATCGGGCCGGGACGCGGCAAGACCGGAGGCGATCGCGGGGGCGCGACCGTGAATGGAGTGCATCCCGTAGCTGTTGACGTAGTAGGGCAGGCGCGACGAGCACCCGATGCCCGAGACGATCACGAGATTCTCCCGCGGGATCTCTAGCTCGGGCAGGAACGCCTGGAACGCCGCCAGGATGGCGTAGTCACCGCAGCCAGGGCACCAGCGGACTTCCTGATCGGATTTGAAGTCCTTGGTCGACTGCTTCTCGTCGGCCTTCGGCACAAGCGTGAGCGAGGCGAACCGGTGCTGTGGCTCGGGGAATTCGGCGTCGTTCCCCGTACCGCTCGATCCTGTGCTGTCAGACATTGCTGATCACATCCTGGATGACGTTCGCTAGCTCGGCGGCTTTGAAGGGCAGGCCGCGAACGCGGTTGTAAGAGACCACGTCGACCAGATAGTGGCCACGCAGCAAGAGCGCGAGCTGGCCCAGGTTGATCTCGGGCACCAGCACCTTGTCGTAGGACCGCAGCACGTCGCCGAGGTTGGCCGGCAGCGGGGACAGGTGCCGGAGGTGCGCCTGCGCTATGGCGCCGCCGGCCGTCCGGACGCGTCGCACCGCGGCGCCGATCGATCCGTAGGTCGAGCCCCAGCCGAGCACCAGCACCCGGGCGGCGCCGCCCGGGTCGTCGACCTCGACTGGCGGGATGTCGGCCGCGATACCGTCGATCTTGGCCTGGCGCAGCCGCACCATCGTGTCGTGGTTGTCCGGGTCGTAGGAGATGGCTCCGGTCCCGTCGGCCTTCTCGATACCGCCAATGCGGTGCTCGAGTCCAGGCGTGCCCGGTACGGCCCAGGGGCGGGCGAGGGTCTTCGGATCGCGCTGGAACGGCAGGAAGGGCGGGCCGGCAGCCCCGTCGACGACCACGTTCCCGCTTGCGAATTTGAACTCATCCCGCAGCTTGGGCAGGCCGTCGACGCTCGGAATCCGCCACGGCTCCGAGCCGTTGGCGAGATACCCGTCGGACAGGATGATCACTGGCGTCCGGTATTTCACCGCAATGCGTACCGCCTCCAGCGCGGTATCGAAGCAGTCGGCCGGCGTCGCGGGCGCGACGATGGCGACCGGGGACTCGCCGTTCCGGCCGTAGAGCGCCAGCAGCAGGTCCGCCTGCTCCGTCTTGGTCGGCATGCCAGTCGACGGCCCGGCCCGCTGGATGTCGCAGATGATGAGTGGCAGCTCGACCGACGCGGCCAGTCCGATGGTCTCCTGCCTTCAGGCACATGCCAGGGCCGGAGGTGGTGGTTACGCCGAGGCCGCCGCCGAAGGAGGCGCCGAGCGCCGCGCCGACACCGCTGATCTCGTCCTCGGCCTGCATCGTGCGCACACCGAACCGCTTAAGCTTGGACAGCTCGTGCAGGATGTCGGATGCCGGGGTGATCGGGTAGGAGCCGAGGAAGAGCGGCAGGCCCGAGCGCCGGGACGCGGCGACCAGTCCGTATGCCAGCGCGGTGTTGCCGGTGATGTTGCGGTACTTACCGGGACTGTGCGGTGCAGGCTTGACCTCATACTGGACCGAGAACGCCTCGGTCGTCTCGCCGTAGTTCCAGCCTGCCCGGAAGGCAGCCTTGTTGGCGGCGAGGATGTCGGGCCGGGCGGCGAACCGTGAGTCGAGGTACTTGAACGTGCCCTCGACCGGGCGGTTGTACAGCCACGACAGCAGGCCGAGCGCGAACATGTTCTTCGCTCGCTCGGCGTCCTTGCGGGTGATATCGAAGTCCTCGAGTGCCTTCACCGTCACGGAGGTGATCGGGATGGCATGCACCCGGTAGGCCTCCAGTGAGCCGTCTTCGAGCGGGTTCGCCAGATAGCCAACCTTGGCCAGGTTGCGCTTGGTGAACTCGTCGGTGTTGGCGATGATGTCGGCGCCGCGCGGTACGTCGTCAAGGTTGGCCTTCAGTGCTGCCGGGTTCATCGCGACCAGCACGTCGGGTGCATCACCCGGGGTCAGGATGTCATGGTCGGCGAAGTGCAGCTGGAAGCTGGACACGCCGGGAAGCGTGCCCGCCGGGGCGCGGATCTCGGCCGGGAAGTTCGGCAGCGTAGACAGGTCGTTGCCGAAGGTCGCAGTCTCCTGGGTGAACCTGTCACCGGCGAGCTGCATGCCGTCGCCGGAGTCGCCGGCGAACCTGATAATCACACGATCGAGCTGCTGGACCTGCTTGGTCACAGTCTCCCGGCCTCCTTCACGCGCCGAGGCCGGGTGCTGACGCGGTGACGGCGTGCATCGTTGCGTTCTTTTTTATGTTGCGCCGGGCAGTGCTTGCCGACGTCCCCGCATAGCGTGGCGAGACATCCTACTGGCGAGACTACCTGTGCCGTCATAGTCGGGCCCGCCGCCACGTCAGGGTGTCCGCCTCGTCCGGGGTTCCTGGCGCAACCCGAACCCCATTCTAGTACAGAAGCATGAGATCCAGATTGGCTCTCGCATATACGACGCCCTGCGCAGCGGCGCGGTTCACGAGCGGCCCCGTCTACTTAGATCGTTCCTGGCTCACCGCAGCCGTCAGCTCGACGAGCTGCGCGAGCGTATCGAGGCGGTGGCTGTGGTCTCCGTCGAGCTTGGCCTGCAGGGTGGTGACGCCAGCGTCCCGGTACAGCCGGAGCCGCCGCGTGATCATCGCTGGCGTGCCGATGAGGTTGGTCCTGGCGCCGAGCTCGACCGGTACCCGGTCCGCGGCCTCCTCCCGCCGGCCAGCGAGCCATAGCGCCTGCACTGCCTCGACGTCGTCGCCGTAGCCCTGCCTGGTGAAGGCTGCGTTGTAGAAGTTGTGCTCCTTCGAGCCCATGGCGCCGATGGTGAACGCATACCCGCGGGCATGGCGGCGCGAGGCCGCTGCTGCCGCTTCCTCGTCGGCGGTGATCTCGACGGCAACCGGGATGACCAGGTCAAGGTCGGCCAGCGAGCGGCCTGCTGCCGCCGCGCCGGCCCGCAGCCGGTCGAGGAAGACGTCAGCGTGCTCCGGCATGAAGGTGTTGCCGATCCAGCCGTCGGCTAGCGCGCCGGTCAGCTCCAGGTTGCGTGGGCCGAGTGACGCCACGTAGACGGGGAGTGGCGTCGGCGGCAGCATGGATCGGATCGCGCGGCCCTGCCCGCCCGGCAGCGGCAGGCGGTAGATCTGGCCCTGGTGACTCAGCCGCTCGCCGGCCGCGATCGCCCGGACGATCTCGATGGTCTCCCTCGTCACCGCCAGGGGCGCCTCGAACCTGACTCCATGCCAGCCTTCCATCACCTGCGGTCCGCTGGTGCCGATGCCCAGCCGGAACCGGCCGCCGGACAGCAGCTGCAGTGACATGGCCGACATCGCCAGCATCGCCGGTGTCCTGGCACCGAGCTGGGCGATCGCGGAGCCCAGGCTGATCTGGTCAGTCTGCGCCGCGAGGAAAGCCAGCGGCGTCATTGCGTCCTGACCCCACGCCTCGGCCACCCACACCGAGGTGGCGCCGATCCGCTCGGCGTCCCGGACGAACTCAGCGTCCAGCTGTGAGGCCACGTGGGCGGCGATGCCTACCTGCATAGCCTCATTGTGGCGCTAGGGATCCCGGCCAGGGGCGGCGTAGCATGCGACCGTGGAAGCCGTTGAGCTCAGATACGCCGACTGCCCGACGACGGAGGCCGAGCTGCGCATCGACGCGCCGCCTGCGGTGGTCTGGCAGCTGGTCTGCGACATCCAGACGCCGGCCGAGTTCAGCTCGGAGTTCCAGGGCGGCCAGTGGCTGGACGGCGTGACCGGACCGGCGCTCGGGACGCGGTTTCGCGGGCGCAATTTCCACGAGGCGCGCGGCAGCTGGGAGACGGTGTCGACGATCTGCGAGTTCGAGCCGGAGCGGGTGTTCGGGTGGGCAGTCGGCGATCCCGAGGTTCCGGCAGCACGCTGGCGGTTCTGCCTCGAGCCGGATGGCACAGGCACGCTGATCCGGCAGTGGATGCAGATGGGCCCTGGCGAGAGCGGCATCAGCGAGCTCATCGCGCAGCTGCCTGGCAAGGAGCACAAGATCCTTCGCCGCCGCCTGGCCGAGCATCAAGCCAACATGGTGGCCACGCTGACCGGCATCAAGGACCGCGCCGAGGGCCGTTAGCTATCGGCGGGCGTCAATTAGTGCCCTGAAGTCACAGCTGCGTCGGCTAGTAGACGAGTAGGTTAACCTCTAACTTCCGCATCTCCTGGCGGCTCCCGAACTGCACCGAACCAGGAGCAACATTCTGCGCCGCAGAGGAGAACCCGTGACCAACCGCCCGCGCCTCACCGTGCTGGGAACTGGCTATCTGGGTATAACTCACGCGGCGTGCATGGCTTCCCAAGGTTTCGAGGTGCTTGGATTCGATACCGACGCCGAGAAAGTGGCGCGGCTGAGCGCTGGCGAGGTACCGATTTACGAGCCGGGCCTCGAGGATCTCGTGAAAGAGGGACTGAGTTCGGGCCGACTCGCCTTTACCGGGTCGTATGAGCGGACCGCGGAGTTCGGCGATGTTCACTTTCTTTGCGTAGGAACGCCCCAGCGCCGGGACGGCTTCGGAGCCGACCTTTCCCAGATCGAGACCTGCCTTGCGCGCCTGGCGCCAGAACTCAGGCGTCCATGCCTCGTGGTCGGCAAGTCAACGGTGCCTGTCGGCAGCGCGGCGTCGTTGGCCTCCTGGGTGGCCCAGCTAGCCCCGGTCGCAGAAGCAGCCGAGCTTTGCTGGAGTCCGGAGTTTCTCCGTGAGGGTCATGGCGTGCACGACACGCTGAGCCCGGATCGGATTGTCATCGGTGTCAACTCACGGCACGCCGAGAAGGTCCTCCGTCAGGTCTACGCGCCGCAAATCGAGGCGGGAATCCCGCTCTTCGTAACGGACCTAGCCACGGCGGAGCTGGCCAAGGTCGCGGCTAACGCCTTCCTCGCTACGAAGATCTCCTTCATCAATGCTGTAGCCGAGGTATGTGACGCGGCCAACGCCGACGTCACCGTCCTTGCTGACGTCCTCGGCGCCGATCCTCGGATAGGTAGCGCGTTCCTGCGGCCGGGTCTGGGCTATGGCGGAGGGTGCCTGCCGAAAGACGTCCGCGCCTTCCTGGCCAGGGCAGCAGAACTCGGCACCGATGACGCGCTGGAGTTCCTGCGTGATGTTGACGCCATCAATCTCGGGCGGCGGACCGCTATGGTCAACTTGGCCACCGAAGCTCTTGGCGGTTCGGTTACCGGGAAGTCGGTCTGCGTACTGGGCGCGTCCTTCAAGCCGGGTTCAGACGACGTCCGAGATTCGCCTGCCCTGGACGTTGCGCAGATCCTGCATGGACTGGGCGCAGATATCACCGTCTACGACCCGGCCGCCATGGACAATGCCCGTAAGGCCTGCCCCGAGTTCACGTACGCAGACTCGGTGATCATGGCGGCGGACGGCGCCGACATCGTCCTGCTGCTGACCGACTGGCCGGAGTTCGCGGCAATCGACCCGGAGAAGCTGGGCGAAGTAACGGCCACTCGGCGCATCATCGACGGCCGCTACATGCTAGATCCAGCGACCTGGCGAGCCGCCGGATGGAGTTACCGCGCCTCCGGTGTCCCCGGCCCAAAGACTTCGGATCAGCACAGTCAGCCGGAGAAGATCTAACTCCTGCTGGCGCTCAAACGGACGCTCAGAGGCTTCAAGCGGAGGGCGGCGGGCTGGCCCGATGCAGTACGACGAACCCGTCACGCTCGAAAACGATCTTGTAGCCGCTGCGGCTGAGCAGCGCCACGCGCTCGCGCTGGGCCAGCACGCTAGTGAAGGTCATGAGATGACGCTGCACGTCGGCGACTATCCACGCCGAGCCCAGCGCGGGTTGCTTCGAACCCCAGCCGAGCACCGTGTCGCGGCTGGAGAGCTCGGCGGCCACGTCGGTAGCAGCCTGCACCGGGACGCCGTTCGGCACCACGGCGTCGGCTGCGGCGGCTGCCTGAGCGGCAGGGGTCGGCGAATAGAACTTCGCGTGCAAGGCGTCTCCCAGCGCGAACCGCGGCAGGGTGTAGAGGGTCGCCGCCACTATCGCAAGGCAGCAGCCGAGCGCGACGACTCCCGTTCGGACGCCGCGCCCTCGCTGGTCTGGCGCGAGCTCGGCCGGCCTTGCCTCGGCTGGCACTGTCTCAGCTGGCACTGTCTCAGCTGGCACGGTCTCGGCTGGCGCTGGCTCATCGGGGAGCAGCCCGGCGGGTGCGGCCCCGGCTGACGGCTGCGCGCCCCCGGTGGCACGGTCCCATGCCCAGCCAGCCCAGCGGTCGAGTCGAGCGGCGCCGTCGACGGCCGCGAAGACCAGTATGACCACGATAAACGCGTTGTACTGGAAATGCGTGACCCACCAGTTGGGGTATTTGGAATTCAGCATTCGCTCCGCGATGAGCGGAAGCGCGGCCAGTACTAGCGGCGACAGCAATGGCAGGAAGCAGAAGACGGCGAGCAGCCATTTCATGGTCTGGAGCTTGACGCGCGGCTTGACCATCATCCGCAGGGACCCCAGCGGGTGCCTGATGATGTGCGCGGCCACTTGCGGGACGTTATTGCCGATGTCGGAGTACGCCCAGTAATAGCCTGCCCGGCCGCCGAAGGCCGGTATCAGCACGTAGGTAGCGAACACCGTGTAGGCGAGCCCGCCAGCCGCCAGGCCGATTCCGACCAGTCGCTGCCGGCGGATAGTCGGGGCAACCGAGATGACAAGGTAAACGCCGATCCCGCCCACCAGCAGGCCCATGTCCTCCTTGACCAGCAGCAGGCCTGCCAGCGCGATCAGCGCGGAGCGCAGGCGGCCCGCCTGCAAGCGTTCGAGCGCAATGGCGGTCAGCACCGGAGCGAAGGCGGCCTCGTGGAAGGCAAAGGCCGCTGCCGACGCTAGCGGCCAGCTGAGGCCATACGCGATACAGATGAGGTAGGCGGCGGTCGTCGCCTTCCTGCCGCCGCCGAATGCGCGTCGCGTGAAGATCCACAGCGGCGGGATGGCGAGCGCGAAAAGCACACCCTGCGCGATCAGGAGCGTCTGCGGGCCGTCGTAGATCCAGTACAGCGGGGCAAGCACGGCCAGGACGGGGGAAAAGTGGTCGCCGAGGAGGGAGAAATGCGACCCGAACCCGTTGAGCTGCCCTTTGGCGATCGAGATGCCGAGATGAAAGTGGGCGTAAGACCGGACGGCCTGATCGAAGTAGACCAGGTCATAGGAGCTTTCCCGGTACGTCGCGTAGATGACCAGTGAGAAGCCCGAGTAGATGGCGGCAATGAGGACAGTCAGCGCCGCCACGCCGCCGAGGTGCACGGAACTGCGCCGACGCCGCCCGGCATGCTGCGGACCGGCATAACCGGGGCCCTCAAGAGCGGACTGGGTCGTCACCGAGGCAAGGGTACTGATACTGAAGGTGTGCTGAATCTAAATCTACACTTTCCACCGAAAAGTGTGGGTAAAGTCATCTCGGCCCGGTACGGGCTGTGCCTAGGGGAGGATGAATTTGTCAACGGCGTTGGCGAAGCCCTCGTCCTCGTTCGACGTCGTCACCCGGCGAGCGCAACGCTTGACCTCAGGGCTGGACTGGCCCATCGCGATACTGAGGCCCGAATGGGCGAACATCAGCACGTCGTTGGGCATGTCGCCGATCGTCGCGATCTCCCCGGCGTCCAGCTTGTACTTGGCGGCCAGGTACTTGGCCACCTCGCCCTTATTGGCCTTCGGGTGCGTGACGTCCAGGTAGTACGGCTGAGACTGAGCAGCCGTCACATGATCGCCGAACTTGTCGTGCACCGCGGCAGTAGCCTTCTCGACGGCATCATGGTCGTCGCTGACGCCGACGAGCTTGGCCACGTTGGCTGTGAGTCCGTTGATCCCGTCGGTCATGACCTTGGGCTCGAACTTGACGGTCCAGGCCTCGCGCGCCACATGCGGCCCGGCTGGCGCTGGCACGTACCAGTCGGCGCCGCTGTAGAGCCACACGTCCAGCTGGAACGATGCCATCTCGTCGGCCACCGGCACGACGAGCTCCGCCGGGCAAGACGCGCTGCTCGATCACCTTCATGTCGCGGTCGACGAGCAGGCCGCCGTTGAACGCCGCGATCGGCGTCTGAATATCGAGCGGCTCGATGAGCATGGCCATCCCGCGCGGCGGCCGCCCGCTGGTGATCGCGAAGATCACTCCGGCCTGATGCAGGTCGTGCACGGCTGCGATCGCCTTGTCCGTTAGCACCTTGTCCTGGGTGACCAGCGTGCCGTCGACATCGGCCAGGAGCAGCTTCACAGTCGGAGTAGTCATTGGTCACTCCTGCCCGCGTTTGTAGGCGGGCTCGGCCCGGCGATAGGCGTGAATGACGTCGAGGTAGCGGGCGGAGATCTCGTCGACAGCCTCGTAACGCGACGCCTGGCCGGCCAGGTGCTTCTTCAGCGCGTCTTCCCACAGCGTCCGGCCGACCGCGAACCCGTCGAAGCCGTCCACTCCGGCGCCGATCTTGACCCACTCGATGACCTGCGGCTCGTCCGCGCCGCGGCCGAGCACGATGCATTTCACCTCGGCACGGCCCTCGGCCTGGGCCTGTGCCACGACTGCCTCGCAGGCTGCCGGGTTATCCAATCCCTCGATCTTCCAGATGTCGGGCTCCACGCCGCCAGCCTGCAGGGCCGAGATCGTGGCCACCACCAGGTCGGGACGCAGCTCGCGGTCGTACGCGCGCTGGTCACCGCCGAACCGGTCCAGCTGAGACTTCGTGGCTGGCACCAGCAGCTCGAACAGGAACTTGCGGCGGTGGTCATGCAGCCAGTGACTCAGCCGCGCGAGCCGCTCGGTCTGGCGGCGGTTCAGGTCGGGATCGCCATCTGGGTTGTAGCGCACCAGCACCTTGGTGAACGTCGGGTCGAACGCCTCGATGTGCGCGCCGAAGTCGTCGCCGTACTGGAACTCGAACTCCTCCTGACCGGACTTCTCGACCGGCATCGCCAGCACCGCCCGCTCGGATTTCGCCCGCCGGGCGACGCCCGTCCCGAACTCCTCGTCCACGAGGACACCGCAGACGTCTCTCGGCGCCCCCTCGGCCAGCGCCCGCATGTAGGCGTCGAAGATGATCTCCTTCACCTTGATGATGCCGTCGCGGACGTCCGGGGGTACCGGCTCGGAGGCACCGAACAGGTCCTTCTCGAACGAGCCGCGGTGATCAAAGGCCATCAGATAGAGCGGCTTGCCGTAGCCCAGAGTCATGGGCACCTCCTGTAGGACGGCGACGTCAGCCGGAATTCGGCAAGTGCCAGCGGAATGGCTCGATGAGCTTGGTGATCGAGGGCGGCCCCCACGAGCCGCGCGCGTACGGCTCGACCGGGGGCGGGTTCTGCAGCAGCGGCTCGGATATCTCCCACAACCGGTTGATGCTGTCCGAGCTGGTGAACAGCGACTGGTCACCGACCATGGCATCGAGGATCAGCCGCTCGTAGCCCTCCAGCGCGTTTGCGGCGGCGAACGAGTCGGCGTACTTGAAGATCATCTTCTCGCTGCCGAGCGACATCTCCGCGCCGGGCTCCTTGGCCAGGAACTTCGTGGTGATCGAGCCGGGGTCGGCGAAGTCGATGATGATCTCGTTACGCCGGCCGTCCGGAATGTCCTTGCGGTGCGCCTTGAACATCCGCAGCGGCGGCTCGTGGAAGCCGAGGGTGATGACCTGGCGCCCGGCCCCGAGGCTCTTGCCGGACCGGAGGTAGAACGGGACGCCGTGCCAGCGCCAGTTGTCGACCTCGGCCCGCAGGGCCACCATCGTCTCGGTCTGCGAGCCAGGGCTGACGCCTGGCTCAGTCAGGTAGCCCTCGTACTGGCCGCGGATCACATGCCGGACGTCGATTGGCTTCAGCGCGTCGTACACCTTGGCCTTTTCGGCGCGCAGCTGCTGAGCGGTCAGCATCGTCGGCGGTTCCATGGCCACGAATCCCAGCACCTGGAACAGATGCGTGACGATCATGTCCCGGTAGGCGCCGGTCTTGTCGTAGAAGTCGGCCCGGCCCTCGATCGAGAGCGTCTCCGGTACGTCGATCTGCACGTAGGCGATGTGCGTCCGGTTCCACACCGGCTCGAACAGGCCGTTGGCGAACCGGAACGCCAGGATGTTGTCGATCGACTCTTTGCCGAGGAAGTGGTCGATCCGGAAGATTTGCGATTCGTCGAAGACCGCCCGGACGGCGTTGCCGAGCTCGACCGCCGACTTCAGGTCTGTGCCGAAGGGCTTCTCGATGATCACCCTGGATCTGTCGCCGGCCAGGCCGGCCGCGCCGAGCATGCCGACCACGGACGAGAAGGCCGCTGGCGGCACCGCGAGGTGAAACAGGCGGCACACCTGGCCGCCGATCTCCTTCTCGGCGCGCGCGACCTCGTCCTTCAGGGGCCCGTAATCGTCGGGATCGGCAGGAGCGAAGGACAGGTGCTGCTGGAACTCGGCCCAGCAGTCGACCTCGCTGTCCGGCTTGCTGATGCAGAAATCCTGCGCGGCCTGCTTGGCGTGCGCCCGGAATTCCTCGTTGCTCAGCGCGAACTTGGCAGGCGACGACCCGATGATCATGTACTTGCGCGGCAGCAGGCCCGCCGCCGCGAGGTGGAACAGGCCGGGCAGCAGCTTGCGCTTGGCCAGGTCGCCGGTCGCGCCGAAAAGCACGATCACGTGATCATCGGGGCGGCGCATGCTGCCGCGCGCGCTAGCATCGCTACCAGATACGGTCTTGCCGGTACTGATCTTGGTGGTACTGACTGCGGTCATGACGTCCTCGTGATCGGGAGGGGCTGTCGGCGCGCGAGGTCGCGGTCGAGCATGACGGAGCCTACGTGACGGTGCCTAGCGGTCCGCTGGTGCCGCGTCAGCGTCGGCGAGCACCAGCGACCGGGTCGCCAGCACCCGGCCCGCCGGGATGGACTCGTCCCCGGCCAGCAGCTTGGCCAGCGCGTCCTGCTTGTCGCTGCCGGTGACCAGCCATAGCAGCTGGTCCGCGCGGGTGAGCGCCGGATAGGTCAGTGTCATGCGCCGGTGGCCCTGGTACGGCTGAGTCACGGCCACGAGCGCGCCGGTGACCTCGAGCACCGGGTCGCCTGGCACGAGCGAGGCGGTGTGACCATCCGGGCCCAGGCCGAGGTGCACCAGGTCGAACCGCTGCGGCAGGACCGCGGCGTACGCGGCCGCGGCCGCATCCAGGTCGGGGTCGTTGACCGGCATCGGGTGCACGCGGGCAGGCGCGTCCCCGATGCTCTGCCGCAGATGCGTGAGGTTGCGATCGGGGTCCCCATCCGGTGCGACCCGCTCGTCGACCTGGAACAGCTCGACGTCAGCCCAGGGCATGTCCTCGGTGGCCAGCTCGGCGAACATCGCCCACGGTGTCTTGCCGCCGCTGACGGCGAACGTGAACCGGCCGCGCGCCGACACGGCCTCGCGCGCCTGCGCGGCGACGTAGCCCGCCGCCCGCGCGGCCACCGCGGCGGCGTCCGCTGATACCTCGAGGTCGTGCTGCACCGCCTAGTCCTTCTTCTCCGCGTGCCCGCCGAACTCCGAGCGCATCGCCGACAGCACCTTGTCGGTGAAGTCACCAAGCCCGCGCGACTCAAACCGCTCGTACAGCGACGCCGTGATCACTGAGGCGGGGACGCCCTCCTCGACCGCGGCGAGCACCGTCCACCGGCCCTCGCCGGAGTCGGACACGCGGCCGGCGAAGTCATGCAGGTCGGGGTCCTGGGCGAACGCGGCGGCAATGAGATCGATCAGCCAGGAGCTGATGACAGAGCCGCGCCGCCAGACCTCCGCGACCTCGCTCACGTTGATCTGGTACTGGTAGGCCTCCGGATCGCGCAGCGGCGCCGTCTCGGCGTCGGACTCTTGCTCGTGCAGGCCGGCGTCAGCGTGCTTGATGATCGACAGGCCCTCGCCGATCGCGGCCATCATGCCGTACTCGATGCCGTTGTGAACCATCTTGACGAAGTGGCCGGCCCCGTTCGGCCCGCAGTGCAGATAGCCGTGCGGCGCGGTGCTATCGGCAAGGCTACGGCCGGGGGTTGGCTCCGCGCTGCCCTCGCCTGGCGCGAGGGTTTTGAAGATCGGGTCCAGGTGCTGGACCGGCTCCGTCTCGCCGCCGATCATCAGGCAGAAGCCGCGCTCCAGGCCAAAGACGCCGCCGCTGGTGCCGCAGTCGACGTAGTGGACGCCGGCCGACTTCAGCTGCTTCGCCCGCTCGATGTCGTCACGGTAGTAGGAGTTGCCGCCGTCGATGACGATGTCGCCTTCGGCCAGCAGCGGCATGAGCCCGGTCAGCGTCGCTTGCACGACGGCGGCCGGAACCATGATCCAGATGGCGCGCGGCTGCTCGAGCTTGCCGACGAAATCGGCCAGGTCGGTCGCGCCGGTCGCGCCCTCGCTTGCTAGCTGCTTGACCACATCGGGCGTCCGGTCGTAGGCGACGCAGTGGTGGCCGTCGCGCATGAGGCGGCGCACCAGGTTCGCGCCCATCCGGCCGAGCCCGATCATGCCGAGTTGCATCGGCTTGTCTGTTGGCATCGCGGTTAGCCTTCCAATCTTGTTGACCGGGAACGGGGCCGTTATGAGCGGGCCTTCAGTGTCCGGTAGCGGCGGATCAGGGCATTGGTCGACGAATCGTGGCGCAACGCGGGCTCGCCGGCGGCTTCAAGTTCAGGCGCGATCTGGCTGGCGAGCGCCTTGCCCAGCTCGACGCCCCACTGGTCGAAGGAGTCAATCTGCCAGATCGCGCCCTGCGTAAACACGCTGTGCTCGTACAGCGCGATGAGCGAGCCGAGCAGGCGCGGCGTGAGCACGTCGGTGAGCAGCACGTTGGTCGGCCGGTTGCCGGGCATGACCCGGTGCGGGACGACGTGCTCCGGCGTGCCCTCGGCGCGGACCTGCTCTTCGGTCTTGCCGAACGCCAGCGCCTGGGCCTGGGCGAACACGTTTGCCGACAGCAGGTCGTGATGGTCGCGAAGCGGGTTAAGCGACCTGCCGAAGCCAATGAGATCGACAGGGATCAACCTCGTTCCCTGATGAATCAATTGGTAAAAGCTGTGCTGGCCGTTCGTGCCGGGCTCGCCCCAGAACACCTGGCCGGTCGGATAGTCGACCGGGCGCCCGGAGAGCGTCACGCTCTTGCCATTGGACTCCATAGTGAGCTGCTGCAGGTAGGCAGGGAACCGCTTGAGGTACTGGTCATAGGGCATGACACCGATGGTCTCGGCGTGGAAGAAGTCGGAGTACCAGACGCAGAGGAGGCCCATGAGGACAGGGAGATTCTGCGCAAGCGGCGCCGTGCGGAAGTGCTCGTCCATCGCGTGGAAGCCGGCCAGCATCTCCTCGAAGTTGCCGGGGCCGATCGCGATCATGGTGGACAGGCCGATGGCCGAGTCCATCGAGTAGCGGCCGCCGACCCAGTCCCAGAAGCCGAACATGTTCTGCGTGTCGATGCCGAACGCCGCCACCTTCTCCGCGTTCGTCGACACCGCGACGAAGTGCTTCGCGACCGCGGCCTCGTCGCCCAGCTCGCCGACGACCCAGTCGCGGGCCGAGGTGGCGTTCGTGAGCGTCTCGAGGGTGCTGAACGTCTTGGACGAGATGATGAACAGCGTCTCGTCGGCGTGCAGGTCCCTGGTCGCCTCGACGAAGTCGGTGGAGTCGACGTTGGACACGAAGCGGAACGTCAGGTTTCGGTCGGAGTAGTAGCGAAGGGCCTCGTACGCCATAACCGGGCCGAGGTCGGATCCGCCGATGCCGACGTTCACCACGTTCCGGATGCGCTTGCCGGTGTAGCCGGTCCAGTCGCCGGAGCGGACGCGGTCCGCGAACGCGCTCATCCTTCCGAGGACGTCGTGGACCTCGCGGACGACGTCGACCCCGTCAACGATCAGCGACGCGGTCGCCGGCATGCGCAGCGCCACGTGCAGGACCGCGCGGTCCTCCGAGACGTTGATGTGCTCGCCGCGGAACATGGCCTCGCGCCGCGCGGGTACGGCCGACTCCTCGGCCAGTTCGACGAGCAGCCGCATGGTCTCGTCGGTGACGCGGTTCTTGGAGTAGTCCAGGTAGATGCCCTCGGCCTCGGCGGTCAGGCGCTCGCCGCGGCCGGGGTCCTCCTGGAACAGTTCGCGCAGGTGACGGTCGCTGACCTCGGCATAGTGGCGCTCAAGCGCCTGCCAGGCCTTGCGCTCGCGAAGCGGCGGAACGTCCGGCATGTCCCATCTCCTTTGCTGGCTGCCACGTCTTATCCCAGCACGTCCGGCAGGCCCGGCGCTGCCCGCCCCGCGTAATGCCCCGATGAACCCTTGGCGCAACTGCTGAACCATTGGCGCGGCCGCTGAACCTCGGGCGCGGCCCGGTCGTGATAAATGGCATGAGCGCAGAGCGAAGGCCCGGTGCGGCGTCACGGCTCCTGTTGCGGGTGACCGGGGCAGGACTGCTGATCGCTACCGCCGCCATCCACTTGGACTTGTACCTGACCGGATACCGGACTATCCCAACAATCGGCTGGCTTTTCCTGCTCCAGGTCATCGCGGCCTTCGCCCTCGGCGGGCTCGTACTGCTCACGGGCAGCAGGCTGGTGGCCGCGCTTGGAGCCGGCTTCGCGCTCAGCACGCTCGGCGGGTACCTGCTGAGCGTGCAGTTCGGGCTATTCGGCTTCCGCGAGGTGCGGACGACCGCTGGCATCGTGGCCGGGATCATTGAGGTGCTGGCGTTCGCCGTGCTTGCCTTCCTCGCGGCGACGCCCAGCCCGGCAGCGCTGGCGGCCGACGACCGGTCGGCCGAGGCGATGGCTGCGGCCGCGGCTCGCCAGGGCGGAGTGGGTGGGGTGGGGGACACCGCACCCGGCGGGGTACACAGCGCGGGTGTGCGCGGCGCTGCCTGGCGCGGCCCTGCCTGGCTGCCAGCCGGGGTCAGCCGGATGCAGGCGGCGCTCGGCGCCGCGGCTGTCTCGGTCGTGGCCCTTGGCCTGCTGGGTGGCGCCCTGGCTGGCGCCGGCGGGAGCGGGACGTCCAGCTCAACCTCGTCGGCTGGCGCGGGACTGCGAACGGCATCCATTAGCGGCGCTACTGTTCTGACCAACGCCGCCGGGCGCACCCTCTACTCGTTCGCGCCGGACACCAGCAGTAAGTCGGTCTGCAACGGCTCGTGCGCGCAGTACTGGCCGCCGGTACCCGGGCCGCTGAAGGCCGGGGCCGGGGTCACGGGGACGCTCGCCACGATCACCCGCGCTGACGGGAGCACGCAGGAGACCTACGACGGCCACCCGCTGTACACCTACATCGGCGATTCCGGCCCTGGCCAGGACCACGGCAACAACGTCAACCTGAACGGCGGCCTCTGGCACGTAGTGCCGGTGCAGAGCTGATCAGATCGCGCGGTCCACGGGACCGTCAGCGGCGGACAAACAGGGTTCCATCCGGCTCGGCCGCTCGTGCCCGCCACTGCGAGTCGTGCCGCAGTCTAGGGGCCAGCCGGGCCGCTACCGCGACCCGGGGCTGGGCGTCGCTGTCACGTGCCCGGTCCCGGGCCAGCCGCAAGTATTGCCAGCAGCGCACCACCGATGAGGAAGGGCCCGAAACTGATGTGGCTGCGCAGGGTGACCCGCCTGGCCGCAAGCAGGACCAGCCCCGCCATTCCGGCGAGCACGAAGCCGAGCGCCGCGCCGTCGACCAGCGCGCGCCAGCTGAGCCAGCCCAGCGCGAGCCCGGCTAGCCCGGCGACCTTGATATCGCCACCGCCGATGCTCCCTGGCCGGATCAGACCAAGCAGCAGGTAAGCACCGCCCAGCGCAAGCCCGCCCAAGACCGCACGGGTCAGCGGCCAGGCCTGGTGGTCGATGAGCGCGGCCGTGGCTAACAGCACCAGGAGGGCCGGGTAGGTCGGCAGTGTGAGCCGGTCGGGGAGTCGCTGCACGTGCAGATCGATGGCGGCCAGCGCAATCCCCACGGCGCCGAGCACACAGAACGCCGCGGCCTCCGGCGTCCCGGCGAAGCGCCCGGCGAGGGCGCCGACGGCGGCCGCGCTGGCGAGTTCCAGCAGTGGGAACGGCCCGAGACTGGAATGGCAGCCCGCACACCGGACCGCAACAAGACGAGGTAGCGGAGCGCCACACCGCGGACATGCGGTCCGGGACGGCTCCCCCGACGGCACCGACAGGCGGACTACCGCACCGCGCAGCGCCGTCCCAGCGAGCGAACCGGCGACCACGCCCGCGATGGTCCAGCCAAGGTTCATCGTGCGCCCAGCCCTCCAGTCGAGAAGTGGCCTCACCTTAGGCACGACGCACCTTTCTGCGGAGTAGTTCGCGCCGTGTCGGCCGACCACAGGACATGTCGTCCGATCTGATAGAACTGCCTGCCGGGCGGTCTTTGGCCAGCATCGCGGGCGTCCGTGGCCCCGTCATCGTTCACGGCAGTCGGGCTAGGGCGTGCAGTCTCCCGCCGTCAGACCGACCGAACGCGACTGGCGCTGAGCGCCGCGAGTCAGAGGTTCTCGAACTGCTGCATCGGGGACTGTCGATCCCGGCGATCGCGGTCCGGATGCAAATAAGCCCGTCGACCGCCAAGACCTACGTGTCGCGCTTGTACGAGAAGCTGGGTGCCACAAACCGGGCTCAGGCTCTGATGATGGCCTTCCGGTCCGGCCTCATCCAGTTCGATCAGGACTTTCCGGTTCGGCGCAGTGCGGCCTTGCCACACGACACGGTCGAGGTTGCCATCGCCTAGGCGACCGCTCCTATCTCGACGAGACCGGCCGACGGTACCGCGTTACCGATAATTTACGAATTGTACGGCTATCTCCAGTTCCTTCCCGCGGAGGAGAGCTTGCACCTGCTGTAGCTCGTCCTTCTTCTTGGCGGACACGCGCAGTTCGTCGCCCTGGACCTGGGCCTTCACGCCCTTGGGCCCTTCATCCCGGATGATCTTGGAGATCTTCCTGGCGTCGTCCTGGGTGATGCCCTCCTTGAGCCCGACATGGAGCCGGTACTCCTTGCCGGAGAGCTTGGGCTCGTCGGCGTCCAGGACCTTGAGCGAAACGGAACGCTTGATCAGCTTGTCCTTGAAGAGATCAAGCACCGCGTTGGCGCGTTCCTCGCTGTTGGCCTTGATCTCCACCGCTTCCTTGCCGGACCAGGCGATCGAGGCGCCCACGCCGCGGAAGTCGAACCTGGTGCCGACTTCCTTGACGGTCTGGTTCAGTGCGTTATCGACTTCCTGGTGATTGATCTTCGAGACGATGTCAAAAGATGATTCGGCTGCCACGGGCATCAGGCTATCGCCGTGACAGCCGCCCGTCGTAACCGCGATGCTGAAGTAACGGGCTGGTTCCGCTATCCTTCACAGTGCCCGTTCTGCGGGACGGCGCGCGGCAGGTTGCCCGAGTGGCCAAAGGGAGCGGTCTGTAAAACCGTCGGCTCAGCCTACGTTGGTTCGAACCCAACACCTGCCACCATCTGCGGAAACGGCTCGTGACCTGGGTATTCTCGGGATCACGGGCCGTTGCCATACCCGTCGTGCACCGATCGGGTTAGGCAGATTCCCGGCGCACCAGCTTGGTCGGCATCACGACATGCTGCGGACCGGAGCTGGTTCCGGCGATTAGTTCATTCAGGATCCGGACGGCCTCGGCGGCCGACTGCTCAAACGACTGGTGGATGGTGGTCAGTGGCGGATTGGCCGTGACAGCGGCCGCCGAGTCATCGAAGCCCACGACCGCGACGTCGGCGGGGATGCGCCGGCCTGACTCAGCGAGCACCGCCATCGCCTCAACAGCCATGAGGTCAGAAGCCACGAACAGACCGTCCATCTCCGGATGAAGGTCCAGCAGGCGGCGGGCGCCTAGTCGACCGCTTGCCAGCGACCAGTCGCCGGTAACCACGAGGCTCGGTGGTGACTCCGGTCCTACCGCCCTGCGATAGCCGTCGAGGCGCCGGCGGCCACTACTCGTGTTGAGCGGGCCGGTGATCGTGCCGATCACCGAACGCCCCTGGCCGAGCAGGTAGCCGACTGCTTCGATGGCGGACGCCTCTTCGTCAGCCGCCACCCAGGACAGTTCCTCCTCGTATCCCAGTGGCTGGCCCTGCACGACAATGGGGAGGCCGCTACGCGCCACGCGTTCCAGCAGCGTCTCGCCCTCGCGTGGCAGGGCAAAGAGCGCGCCGTCCACGTGCCCGGCCGTGAGGTAGTCGGCCAGGAATTCCTCTTCGCCGTAGTCCTGCGCCGTGGTCACCAGCAGGTGCTGGCCTCGGCTTCGCAACTCCCGGGAGAAGATCCGGATCAGGACGCCGAAGTTGGGATCCCCAAAGAGATGCTCCTGCCGCTCGGAGACGACGAACGCCACCGAACCAGTCCGGCCGGAAGCAAGATTGCGGGCGGCCTGATTGACCGAGTAGCTGAGCTCGCCCATTGCTGTATTGACTCGGGACAGCGCATCTGGGCGCACATGGAGGCCGCCGTTGAGGACGCGGGAGACTGTGCTCCGCGACACGCCTGCAGCACGGGCGACGTCCTCGATAGTGGGGCGTCGGCCAGGCTGCCGCAGCGGCTTCATGGAATGCCTCGGTACGTCAGCCCGACCCCCGGCAGCGTTTCGGTAACGGATGGGCTGAGTATGCCGGGCTCGCGGTCGGAAGTCGACTCCGCTGGCGCGCGCAGCCGCGGGAGGGCGATCCGGGCCGCGGTGGCGCCGGCGCCCTCGCTGGCAACCCTCGGCGCCAAGGCCTAGTCCGGTCTGGGCTACTAAATAGTGTCTTCCGGTAAATAGGGTCTTCCACACCAGAGCCATGCTTTGCTATGGTTCGGGAAATTCTTGGGAGCGCTCCCAAGAACGCAGAGCCTGCCGACCTATGCGCCGGGCGATGTTGGCTTCCGGGAGGAACCATGAGATTCATCAGACCAGGAAGAATACGTCATATCAGCATAAAACTTGGTAGCATCGTCGGCGCGGCCGCGATCCTTGGCAGCGGGACGGCTGCCTGCTCCAGCACTGCCGGGCCGTCAGCATCCGGCAAGGTCACCATCAGCTGGTGGAGCTGGACGAGCAATCCAAAGGATGTGATCGCCAACTTCGAGAAGGCCTATCCGAACATCACGGTGACGGTCCCGCCGAACTACGGCTCAGGCGGTACTTTCTACTCCAAGCTCACCACCGCACTGGCGGGCGGGACCGCCCCGTGTGTGACGCAGGTCGAGTATGACCACTTGCCCCAGTTCCTCTCTCAGCATGACATGACAGCCATAACCCAGTACGTGTCGCAGTACAAGAAGGACTTCCCTGCGTGGGTGTGGAACCAGGTCTCCCAGAACGGCAAGGTCTACGCGATGCCCGAGGACATCGGCCCGATGGCATTGATGTACCAGCCGTCTGTGCTGACCAAATACAACCTGCCCGTGCCCGCCACCTGGGCTCAGTTTGCCTCTGACGCGGTCGCGCTGCACAAGGCCGACCCCAGCCAGTACCTCACCTACTTCGCGCCCAACGACGCTGACCAGATGGAGGCGCTGTGGTGGCAGGCGGGTGCGTTCCCTTACCAGGTGCAGTCCGATGGCAGCTGGAAGGTCAACGTGGACGGGCCTATCGAGCAGAAGGTGATGCAGTTCTGGGGCAACCTGGTCACCGAAGGCGCGGCAGCGGTGGATCAGGACTTCCAGGCTGACTGGGGTCACCACATCGGGCAGGACGAGTACGCGGCCATGGTGGGCGCCGGATGGTCCCCGACGTACATGGTCGATGCCTACCTGCCAGGCGGCTCGTCGCAGCAGTGGGCCATCACGCAGATGCCGCAATGGACGGCGGGCGACCACGCGGCAGCCAACTGGGGCGGTTCGACCAACGCCGTGACGAAGGACTGCCCGGCCAACCTGGTGAAGGACGCGGCGACGTTCGCTACCTACATCAACACCTCGTCGAGCAGCTTGGCGGTCGACGAGAAGCCCGCGACGACAGCCGGTGGTGGCCGCGGCCTGTTCCCCGCGGCGGTTGCGCGGGCCAGCGTTCCCGAGTTCTCTGCCCCGGTCCCGCACTTCTCGGGCAACATCAACGCCCAGTTCTCGCAGTACGCCGCTAACGTGCCGGTGAACTTCGAATGGAGCCCGTGGGACACCGAGCTCGGGGACTTCCTCACCACCGAGATGGGCAAGGCAGCGGCAGGTAAGGAGTCCTGGTCGCAGGTGCTCGTCAATACGCAGTCGCAGCTGATCGCATACGCAAAGTCGGCCGGGTACTCGGTCTCGCAGTGACACCAGTGCGGTTCCGCCCCGAGGCTCCGCGTCGGGGCGGAACCGCCACAGCGCCACGGCACAGCCGCCACGGCCGAACAGGAGACAGATGCGAACTTCGTGGCAACCAAAGCTAGCCACGCCAGGCGACGCGCCCGCAGACCTCGGTCCACGCCGTAGTGCGGCGCCGGGGAGCAGGAGGGCGCGGAGCGGCAGCGCCGCCTGCGGACTGGGAGGCCGGGCCGGGCTCGCCATGACCGCACCGTTCCTGGTGCTTTATGCGTTGTTCTTCCTGGCGCCGTTCCTGTACTCGGTCGTGCTCAGCCTGCGTTCGCCGCAAACTGGCGCGTTCGTGGGCCTGTTCAACTACCGAAACGTCGTCGGGAACGGGCAGTTCTGGAGCGCGGTGATACGGATGGCGTACTTCGGGGCCATTCAGGTCACTGCGATGATCGTGCTGGCCGTCCTGCTGGCCCTGTTCCTGGACAGCCCGTACTGCCCGCGCCGGAAGGTATTCGCGCTGATCTACTTCCTGCCCTATGCGGTGCCCGGTGTCATCGCAGCCGTGATGTGGGCGTTCCTGCTGCAGCCGGACCTGGACAACGCCCTGAAGGTCCCGCACCTGCTAGGGCTGGCCTCCGGCCCGCTCAATCCGCTGAGCTACGGCTCTGTCCTGTACGCCATGATGCTGATCGTCACCTGGGAGTGGACCGGATACAACATGACGATCCTGCTCACCAGCCTGACCAGCGTTCCCAGGGAAGTGCTGGAGTCCGGGAGGATCGACGGCGCATCCGAGCTGGCGATCGCCTGGCGGATCAAGCTGCCCATGATCCGCAGGACGATCGCCTTCATCGCCATCATCTCGATCATCGGAACGCTTCAGCTCTTCAACGAGCCGATGATCCTCAATGACATCGCCAGTATCGGCAGCGGTTACTCGCCTAACCAGATCATCTACAACACCGCGTTCTCGTTCGGGAACGAGCAGCTAGCGGCCGCGCAGTCGATCGTCTTGGCGCTGATAACAATTCTGGCGACCGCTGTCTTCTACCGGATTGTGCGCCATCGCTTCGGCATGGCCGGCGCTGTCCGTGGAGCAGCGCGATGACGGCCGCCAGGTCCGTCGCCGGACCTGCGCAGCCGAGGCGCGCGGGCACCAGTGCAGCTGGCAGCGACGCCAGGCGGGCGCGGTCGGTGCGGCGTGCCAAGACCGCGGCGGGAACGACGCTGGCTGCCCTCGCGGCCGTCTACGTGCTCATCCCGATTTACTGGCTCGTCGTTGCGTCTTCGAAGAACACCGGCCAGCTGTTCTCGACCTCGACCTTTCTGCCACCTGCACATTTGTCCTGGGGCGCCAACTTCGCCGCGCTGTTCACCGTGGACGGCGGCTACTTCGGCATCTGGATTCTCAACTCGGCCGTCTATGCGCTGGTGACCGCCACACTGGCCACGGCGGTGTCGACATTGTGCGGCTACGGGCTTGCCAAGTACACGCTTCCGCGGGCGCAGACTTGTCTTCGGCCTTGTGGTCGGCTCGCTGCTGGTGCCGACCACCGCCCTGGTGGTGCCGCTCTTCCTGATCGAGCATGACTCGCACCTGATCAACAGCTATCAGGGCGTGATCCTGCCGTTGCTGGTGTATCCGTTCGGCGTCTACTTCATGTGGCTGTTCTCCGCCGACGCGGTGCCCGGGGCGCTGCTCGACGCCGCCAGGATCGATGGGGCCGGGGAGTTCAAGGTCTTCTGGAAGGTGAGCCGCCCGGTGCTCATGCCCGGCATGGTGACGCTGTTCCTGCTGTCGTTCATTGGCACCTGGAACAACTACTTCCTTCCGCTGGTGCTCCTCGGCTCGACCTCTCGACTCCCGCTCACGGTCGGCCTGTCTGCATGGTCAAGCGAGCTCAATCTGGCCGGGGCGGGACAGCCGCTCTACCCGGAAGTGATCCTCGGGTCGCTGGTCTCAGTGCTGCCCATGCTGATCCTTTTCCCCTTCCTGCAGAAGTACATCGCGCGCGGGCTGACGTTCGGCGCAATCGTCGGTGAGTGAACCTGAGGTGTCAAGGCAATGGACCACGAGGTCGTGACAGATCCCGAGAAGGCTCGTCCCGCCGCCGGAGCTGGCCCCCTGCCGCTCTCTGGCCACGTGCTCTACGGGGGTGACTACAACCCAGAGCAGTGGCCGAGAGACGTCTGGCATGAGGACGTGCGGCTCATGGGGGAGGCAGGCGTCAACCTCGTGACGGTGGGAATCTGGGCCTGGGCACACCTCGAGCCGACCGAGGGAGCGTTCGACTTCGGCTGGCTCGAAGAGGTGCTCGACCTGATGGGCGCGGCGGGCATCGGGGTCGACCTCGCCACTCCGACAGCTGCGCCGCCGCCCTGGCTGACCACCCGCTACCCCGATGTGCTGCCAGTGGACGAGCGGGGATCTCGTTATAGCCATGGAAGCCGGCAGCACTTCTGTATCTGCAATCCCACGTACCGGCGCCTCGCGGACCGCGTTGTACGGCGCCTGGCGGACGAGCTCGGCGGTCACCCTGCTGTGCAGATGTGGCATGTGCACAACGAGTACGCCTGTCATGTCCCGTACTGCTACTGCGATCACCACGCCCGGTCGTTCCGCTCCTGGCTGGAACGCCGGTACGGTTCGGTCGACTCGCTCAACGACGCCTGGGGGACCGCGTTCTGGAGCCAGCGCTACAGCGACTTTGCGGAGGTGATGCCCCCTAGGTGGACGCCGACGCTGGCGAACCCGAGCCAGCTGCTGGATTACAAGCGGTTCACCAGCGAGATCTTCCTGGACGAGTTCCGTCAGGAAAGGGACCGGCTGCGGGCGGTGCGGCCGGACATCCCGGTGACGACGAATTTCATGGGCTTTCACAAGCCCCTCGACTACTTCAGCTGGGCCCGCGAGATGGATGTCGTCTCGACCGACAACTATCCTGATCCCGCAAACGCGGACAGCCCGGCGTTGTCCGCCATGCACTACGACCTGATCCGATCCGTCAACAAGACGGTGCCCTGGGTCGTCATGGAGCAGACGACTTCCCGGGTCAACTGGCGGGAGCGCAACGTGCCGAAGGCTCCCGGCCAGATGCGTGCACTCAGCTACCAGGCCGTGGGCCGGGGAGCAAGCGGGGTACTTTTCTTTCAGTGGCGGGCGTCACGAGCAGGCGCCGAGAAGTTCCATTCAGCAATGGTGTCTCATTCCGGCCAGGCGTCACCCATATGGCGCGAGGTCACCGCCCTCGGCCGGGAACTCGCCCGAACCGAACCGCTCAACGAAGCGATGGTCTCGGCGCGCGCGGGCATGATCTTCTCGTGGCCTAACTGGTGGGCCGTGGAAAGCGCGGCCGGCCCGGCGCACGACTTCAGCCTTCACGATCACCTTGCCTGGATGTACCTCCCGCTGTACCACCGGTCCGTGACCCTGGACTTCTGCCACCCGCAGGAGGCACTCGACGGCTACGAGGCTCTGTGCGTACCGAGCCTCTACCTGGTGACTGAAGAGGAGGCGGCGAACCTTGTCGGCTACGTCGAGCGCGGCGGGACGGTCGTCATCTCGTACTGGTCCGGAATTGTCGACGAACACGACCGGATCTATCTCGGACCTTACGGCGGACCGCTGCGCCCGCTGCTGGGCTGCGACGTCCTCGAAGTGGCCCCGCTTGCGGAAGCGGAGGTGGTCGACGTGGAGTGGGCAGACGGAGGCAGGACGACCGCGAGCTTCTGGGTCGATGTCGCCGTCCCGCGCGATGGAGACGTCCTCGCCACGGTCGCCAGCGGCCCGTGGGCGGGCACGCCGGCGGTGGTGCATACCCGCCGCGGCGCGGGCTCGGCCTACTACATCGCTACCCGGCTGGATGCCGAAGGGCTGCAGCGTGTCTACGAGATGATCCCGGCCCTGCGGACTGGACTGGCCGGTCCCGTCGCAGACGGGGCCGACGGGGTGGAGCGCGTGATACGCCGCATGCCTGGCCGTGCTTACGAGTTCCTCGTCAACCACTCTGACGGTGACCGCAAGGTCCAGCTCGGCGCGCCTGGATACGACTTGCTCTCCGGTCGCCTGGTGGACGGCACGCTAGAACTCGACCAGCAGGGTGTGGCGATAGTGCGCCGCGATACAGGGCGCCCAGGCGCACCTCAACCTACGTGATACGACCGGCACTGGGCGCACGACAGAGTTTGAAGCGAGACATGATGCTGGCTTGTGGGCGTGCATAGGACCGCGATCCGGCTGTCGGATGGGCGGGAACTCATCTATTTCGACGCCGACGCGCAACTGGGGCGCGACGCGGCCGACCGGCGCGGGCTGCCGCCTGCCGAGGCCGACTGCCAGCTGCGTTATGACCCGTTGCTGGGCACCTCGGTAATGTACGCCGCGCACCGGCAGGATCGCAGCTACCTGCCTGCCGCCGCCGACTGCCCGCTTTGTCCGTCCGCGAACGGCATGCTCACGGAGATACCGGCCAGCAACTATGAAGTCGTGGTGTTCGAGAACCGGTACCCGGCGCTGGCCGAATCGCACGGGCCACAGAGTCAGGCCGGCGAGTTGCTGCCGGTTCGCCCGTCGGCGGGCCGCTGCGAGGTCATCTGCTTCACTAGCGATCACGACGCCTCGTTCGCCGACCTCGGCCCGGAGCGGGTGCGCCTGGTCACCGAGGCGCTGATTGACAGGACCGCTCAGCTGAGCGCGCTGCCGGGCGTCGCGCAGGTGTACTGCTTCGAGAACCGCGGCCGCGAGATCGGCGTGACCCAGCCGCACCCGCACGGGCAGATTTACGCCTACCCGTTCGTGACGCCGCGCACCGGCCGGATGCTGCGCTCAGCCCGGGCATACGCGCGGCGAACCGGGCGGAACCTCTTTGACGACGTGGTCGCGGCCGAGCGCGCGGCCGGGAACCGCGTGGTGCGCGCGGGCCGTCACTGGATTGCGTTCGTCCCGCACGCGGCGCGCTGGCCGTATGAGCTGCATTGCTACCCGGTGCGGCGGGTTCCCGACCTCGCGAGCCTGCTGCCCGCGGAGCGGGCAGAACTCGCGGACTTCCAGCTCGACCTGCTCGGCCGGTTCGCCCGGCTGTTCGCGACACCCGCGCCGTACGTGTGCGGCTGGCACCAGGCGCCGGTCCGAACCGGGCGCCGGGAGTTCGCGCTGCACCTGGAGCTCTTCACGCTCCGGCGCAGCGACGACAAGCTCAAGTATCTGGCTGGATCGGAGTCGGGGATGGACGCGTTCGCGACCGACGTACTGCCGGAGCAGGCCGCGGCCCGGCTGCGCGAACTGGGCTGATGTGAGAGATGAGCGACAACTGGCCGCGACGGCGGATCCGATGAGGGAACGGGCTGGCGAGCCGACTCGGCCGGACGCCGGACGCGGCCGCCGCGCGGGCGGCGGCCAGTGACCGCGGCCGAGGTCGCCGGCCGGGCCGCTGCTGCCTACCGGGCGCGCTACCTCGTCGAGCCGGACGGCGTCTGGTTCGCGCCCGGCCGGGTCAACCTCATCGGCGAGCACACCGACTACACCGGCGGGTTCGTGCTGCCCTTCGCGCTCGGCTCCGGCGTCGCCGTCGCGGCGGGCCGTGCGCCAGGCGGGGCGATCACCGTCTGGTCAGGCCAGGAGCGCGGCAATCCGCACGACGCCGAGTTGGATGCCCTCACGCCCGGGCTGGTCAGCGGCTGGCCCGCCTACCCGCTCGGGATGGCGTGGTCGATGCGCGAGGCGGGCCACCGGCCGGGCGGGACCCGCTTCGCGATCGAGGCCGACCTGGCGATGGGCGCGGGCCTGTCCTCGTCCGCGGCGCTGGCGTGCGCCACGGGCCTGGCATTGTCCGACTTGCACGGCCTGCGGGTGCCGCGGCCGGACCTAGCCACGCTGGCCAGCCGGGCTGAGAACGAGTTCGCTGGCGCTCCAACAGGGATCATGGACCAGTCCGCCGCACTGCTGTGCCGGGCCGGGCACGCATTGCTGCTTGATTGCCGCAGCGGCGCAACCGAGGATGTGCCGCTGGATCTGAGCGCAGCAGGCCTGGTGCTGCTGGTCTGCGACACCGGCATCCGGCACGCGCTCACCGACGGCCGGTATGCGCAGCGACGCCGGTCGTGTGAGGAAGCAGCACGGCTGCTCGGCGCAGCCTCGCTGCGAGACGTGACCGATCGCGGAGACGACGTCGGCGGGCTCGCCGATCCGGACCTGCGACGCCGCGTGCGTCACGTCGTCACCGAGAACAGGCGCGTCCTCGCGACGGTTGCGCTGCTCCGCCGCGACGCGTTCGCCGACGTGGGCCCGCTGCTGACCCAGTCACACACATCGCTGCGTGACGACTTTGAGGTGTCCTGGCCGCAGGCCGATGTGGCCGTCCAGGCGGCGTTGTCGGCCGGAGCCGCCGGGGCGCGCATGACTGGCGGCGGATTCGGCGGCTCGGTGCTCGTGCTGGCGCGGGCAGGCAGAGCCGGCGGAGTCGAGACCGCGATCGCGGCCGAATATGCGCGGCGGCGCTGGCCGGCGCCGGCCGTTAGCGTGGCGGTGCCGGCCGACGGCGCGCGACGGCTGCGCTGACGCGGGGCGGCCGGCGCACGGACCGAAAACGCCGGGCGCCGTGCGTGCACCAGGCTGATGCCTGCGGGTTTGTCAGCACTACGGGCCGATTCGGTCATGCCGGTTGCGGTGTACTCGCGGCCAGGCAAGAGTCCAGTCATCGAATTCGTCATGTCGAGCACCTGATGACCCACACGCAGCGAGGTCTACGTCAGCACCCGCGGCCAGATCGACGGCGGCCACTACACCGTCAGCCGCGACGGCACGCCGGTGGCCCGGATGGTGCGCCAGTTCTCCCTGCGCGAGCAGTCGCGTCGACGCGGTTGTCGGACCCACGGCACCTTGATATTGGATAGCGCACCGACCTGATCCAGTGGTTGGTCAGCGTCCGGGGGGCCTGGATGCTGTCAGGACCGCCCCGTCCGGGTCGGCCCTGCCGATGACCGGTTGCCGGTGCCTGGGGTGCCTGCCGACCGCGGCGGCAGATAGGCGGCGGGCGCGCAGGACGAGCACCGCGTACTGCACCGCCAGGCTGACGCCGAAGCTCAGGAGCACCGAGTCATCGACCCTGGCCCCCGCGCCGTTGTGGGCAGCCATTACCCCGATGCCCACCTTCGCCCCGACGGAGAGGGCCCACAGCGCGATCGTGAGCGGGCCGCCCTGGCGCCATATGCTGCCGTCGCGCTGGAAGAGCCGGACCGTCGGGGCGCGGAGCACGCCGCTGACGACGGCGAGCCCGAGGTCGGCCCCGAGCCAGGCCATGTCGGCGGAGGTCAGCCCGTGGCCTGATCTGGTGTCGCGGGCGAGTAGCAGCAGGCCGAGCAGCGCCATGATCGCGGGCACGGCGAAGAGGGTCTTCACCACCAAGGGCCTGGCTTGCAGCTGACGGGCCACGACCCAGATCAGCACGACCACGGCGATCACTAGTGCGCCCGGACCGAGCGAGTCCACGGCCGTCATCCTCCGTTCCGCGTGTCGCCCGCGTCGTTGACTCGCCCGCGGCGGGACCGGCGTCGGACGAGCCGGATGCCGAGCACGACGGCGGCAATGATGACGATGACGATGATGATCCTCATGCCGTGCGGGCCGCCGCCCGATGAGCCGGCCGCCGTGGCGGCCGCGATTCCTTGCAGCATGGTCTTCCTTCTTCCTTCCTTCCTGGGCAGCATCCGCTGCCCAGGCTCAACTGTGCAGGGCGCGGACCGCATCGGGCCGCGGTCGTGACCTTGGCCCCTCCCGCGGTCGCAGGCGCGACCCGGCGGTCGTACCTGGGTCTGTAACAGGCGCAGGGCGCAGCGGCTCAGCTGGCGCGCACCAAGCCGGTCTCGTAGGCGGTGATCACCAGCTGGACCCGGTCGCGGGCGCCGAGCCTGGCCACGAGGCGGCCGATGTGCGTCTTGACTGTCGGCACGCTCAGGTGCAGGCGCTCGACGATCTCCGTGTTGGACAGGCCGCGGGCAATGGGGGTGAGCACTTCGCGCTTGCACCTCGTCAGCTCGGCCAGGTCTGCGGGCGCGGCCTCGAACCCGTGCGGCTCGCGGGCGAAGTGCGCGATCAGCCCTCTCACCAGGCCAGATCACAGGGTTCACGAGGCCCAACGGGGCAGGGAAGTCCACCACTATGCGGGTGATCCTGCTCGACGTCTCATCGTTACGTCCCGCGACCTTTCTCATTTTCTTTGTCCGATCCTGGTGACTGTGGATCCGGAGATGGTGCGACGTGATCGGCGCCAGGCGTCGTTGACAGCGATGCGGAAGCGGTACCACTGGAACCGCAGCCGCTCCCCGTGGGACCAGCCGATTACCTGCTCGACGTGCCGCGCGCTGGTCAATGGTTCTCGGGGAGCCCAGGTATCGCTCGCGGCGGAATCTGGCCGCCGCGGCCCGGTGAGCTCGACGTTTGCGGACGCGACCGGCCAGGGATATGTGATGATCATGAACACGGGGTGCTCCTTCTTGAGGGCAGACGGCGGATCAATCCGATCCGAGGGGAACCGTCATCGTGGTGCAGGTTTCGAGGGCCGAATCCGCAGGAGTTGGCGCGACCGGACGCTGGTCATTTCCGTCGGTCCGGGACGCTCTTAGGGTCGGCGGCGGCGATCAGAGCAGTCATGATCTGCCGGTAGACCTGTGGCTGGATATTAGGTACCCCAGATGGCGTCCAGGATCCGGATCTGGACGGCGCGCCAGGCTGGGACGAGTGCGGCGGCTGAGGCGACGACGGCTAGGACGATCAGGTCGATGACTGTTTCGTGCCAGGTGGTGGCGAGGGTGACCGGGCCGTTGGGGAACTGGAAGGGGTGCGCGTTGACCAGAGGGGTGATGCCGTAGTGCAGCAGCAGGTACCCGGCGCCGATGCCGGCCAGGGCGTAGGCCCAGGCTTTGAGGACGTAACTGAGCACGATCGGGGCGGAGCGGATGCCGATAGCCCGCTCGATCCCGGTCTGGCGGCGTTTGCTGGCCAGGTCGATGTAGGTGATGGTGATGATGGTGGCGGCGGCCATGAGCAGTGAGATGAGCTTGAGCAGGTTGCTGATCAGCTGGTAGGTGGCTGCCTGGTCCTGGACGGCGGCGCCGAGGTCGGCGGAGGTGAGGAATTGCATGCCGCCGCGTATCTTCTCCAGGCGGCTGACTTCCTGGGTCTCGGTGACCCCGGGCCGGGTCCTGACGTAGATCGTGGTGGCGTGGTCCGCGCTGGAGGGCAGCAGCGACGCGGCTTCGTTCTGGGTGATGTAGGCGTTGCTGTCTGACTGCGGGAACTGGTTGAAGTAGACGCCGGCCACGGTGAAGTTGACCGCGTGCCCGCTGGTGAGTGTCAGCGAGACTGTGTCGCCGGAGTTGACGGTTTCCAGCGAGGCGCGGTAGCCGCGGACGCTGGGGCGGTTGGCCCCGGCGACGCCGATGCCCAGCAGCACCTGGGCGGTGTCATCGGTGGTCAGCGCCCGGCCCTCGATGAGGTTTCGGGGGGTGCTGAACACCTGGCCGTAGCTGGCCGGGTCGATCGCGTCGATGGTGGTGTTCACCGAGTTGGCCCCGTAGCTGATCTGGGTGCCGCCGCGGTATACGGCGGTGGCGGCGGCCACGCCGGCGGTGCCGCGGATGCTGGCGAGGTAGGAAGCGGCGTCGTCGATGCTGGTGCCATGGCCTGCCGGTGTGATGACGATGTTGCTGGTCAGGGTGCTGGTGAGTTGGGTGTCAGCTCGGTTGATCGCGCCCTGGATCAGGGACGGGAGGAACAGCAGGCTGATGTAGATGAGCAGCATCATGATCGTCGTCATGGCGGCGATGCCGTAGTTGCTGCGGGCCAGGCTGCGCGCGGCCAGGAAGACCGACATCCGGGCGCTGGTTATCATGACTGGGCTCCGTTTCCCTGCTGCGCGTCGACGAGCACGGCAGCCTGCTGGTCCTCGGCGTCGCTTAGCCGGCCGTCGGCGAGGTGGATGAGCCGGGTGGCGTACTGTGCGTCCGCGGGGTCGTGGGAGACGAAGACCACGGTCACCCCGAGCGTGGTGTTGAGCCGGCACAGTGTGTCCATCACCGTGGCGGCCGAGGCCGTGTCCAGGTTGGCCGTCGGCTCGTCGGCGAAGATAATGTCGGGCGTGTTGACCAGCGCCCGGGCGATCGCGACCCGCTGCTGCTCACCGCCGGACAGCTCCCGCGGGCGGTGCCGGGCCCGGTGGCCGAGCCCGACGGTCTCCAGCATCTCTGCCGCCTGGGTGCGGCAGCGCCGTAGTGGCTGGCCGGTCATCAGCATGGGCAGGCAGACGTTCTCGGTGGCGGTCAATTCCGGCAGCAGCGCGTACTCCTGGAACACGTAGCCGAGAGTCCGCAGCCGGAGCGCGCCCCGCTGGTGTTCGGGCAGGCCGGTGACTTCCCTGCCGCCCAGCCACACCGATCCGGAGGTCGGCTCGTCGATCAGGCCGAGCTGGCGCAGCAGGGTCGACTTGCCGGAGCCGCTGCGGCCGGTGATGCACACCACCTCGCCCGCGGCGATCTCGATGCTGACCTCGTCCAGCGCCCGCACCTCGACCTTTCCCATCTGGTAGGTGCGGGACAGGCTGACCGCTGCGATGGCGGCTGCCCGGGCTTGCGGGGACGCGTCGGCGTCCCGGCCGGGCCGGTGCGACGAACGCCCGTGTGCTGAGCGGCCGGGCCGCCGGCGGCGCGCTGCCGCCACGACGGCGACCACGATGACGATGACGACCACGATGACTATGAGGCCCAGGCCGATCGTCTTGAGGTGATGGCCGTGCCGGCCGGCAGCGGTAACGATTCCGGCGGTGATAGCCGCGCTGCCGTGCGGCCCGGTGCCGGTCAGATATTCTGGCATGCCTGCCACTTTAACAGAAAGTGGCAGTCCTGCCAAATGGCAGCCGTGCCATTTTCTGGCATACTGCAGAGATGAGCACAGGTGATGAGGTGAGGCGCGGGACCGGACGCCGCGAGGCAAACAAGCAGGCAACCAGGGCCGGGCTGCGGCAGGCGGCGGAGCGGCTGGTCGCCGAGCACGGCTTCGAGGCCACCACGGTGGCGCAGATCGCCGAGGCCGCCGGTGTCGGGGAGCGGACCTTCTACCGGTACTTCGACAGCAAGGAGGACCTGCTCGCCGAGCGCGCGATCACCTGGATCGGCCTGCTGGGCGAGGCGATCCGGGCGCGCCCGGCCGCGGAGACGCCCTATCAGGCTGTCGCGGCGGCGATGAGCGTGATGGCCCGGCAGCTCACCAGGGGCCAGCCGGAAGACCAGGCCTGGATCCTCGGCACCGCCCAGCCGCTGGCCGGGATGCGCCGGGTCGAGCCGCGGCCGCTGCGGCGCCTTGAGCAGACCATCGCCGAGGCCGTGATCGCCCGGCTGGACGCCGCGGCCGGCCTGCAGCCGCCGACCCCGGAGGCCGAGTTCGAGGCGTGGCTGCTCGCCCGGGTCGCGGTCGCCACGCTGCGGACGGTGATTGTCAGCCAGCGCGCGCGCGGCGGCCGGCCAGCCCGCCTGGACACAGCACTCGCCCAGGCGTTCTCGCGCCTCAGTCAACTGGTCAGCAGCGGCCCGTCATAGGCCGAGCCCGTCAGGGTTCCAGGCAGTCATCGTGTTCGGGGTCACCGAGGGCGTGCACCACTGGCGCCGGATCCTGCCTGGGCTCTTCGGGCGCCTTGCCCGGGCCGCGGAATGCCGGCCAGGCGTGATGCCAGTGACATCGGCCCGCGTCGACCAGACGGCCCAAGCCTCAGGTGGCGTTCGCGACTACACCCGGCTGAAGGTCGTCGCGTACCTCGCGCGTGCGCAGATGCTGACGTCGCCATGATCACGGAGGTCTGCGAGCTGAACCCGCCCACGCTGTCCAAAGGCCGCGACCACTCCGGAGGACGCGGGATACATGCGGATCCGCAAAGGCCACAGCGGTCGGCGTCCCCGTACCCGGCTATCGCTGACGACAGCAGGCCGGTCAGCATTCGAGGGTCACCTGGCCGCGCTTTGCCGGCTGACCGAACACCACCAGTCCGCTGGGCCTATAACGATGGCCATCGCCGGCAGCCCGAAATCCCGCCTCGAACGGCGTCAGTGCTGGTCAGCGGGACCCGCCTGGGCTATGAGGAGCGTGCTGTAAAACCGTCGGCTCAGCCTACGTTGGTTCGAACCCAACACCCGCCACCAGCACAGAGACGGCCTCTGACCAGCACACACGCCTGTCAGGGGCAGATGCTTCACGGTCCAAATGCCCACGCCACCATCAGCGGGAACTCTTCGCGCCAGAACGCACCGCCGTGCGACCCGACCCGCTCCGTCATTTCAACGTCCGCACCCGCCTCGCGTAGCGCGACCGCCCAGCGGGTCGCGTTCTCCAGGAAAAACGGCTCGAGCGTGCCGGCCACCAGATAGACGCGCGGAATCGAGCTCGGCATCACGCCAGGCGGTCGGTAACCTGCGCCCGGCGAGGCGCAGAAGACCGCACCGTAGACGTCCGGATGCCGAAGCCCAATCGCGAGCGCCAGCTCCCCACCCGCCGAGACACCGAACACCGCCGTGCGGTCGGCGGGCAGCGCGATCCCGAATCGCGACCTCGCCCATCGGCGCACGTCCTGGACGAAGAACTCCTCGTGTGCCGCGAACCGTTCCGGGTCAAAACCCGGTGAGTACTCGTGGAGCCGCAGCGTCTCATCGGCCAGGCGGTGAACAGCGACGATCATCGTGGACGGTACGTCGGCCGCCTCGAGGACCCCACCCCATTGCGAGATCAGCTGTCCGTCACCGGCGAACACGACGGCCTCCGGCGGATCCGCCGGGAGGTACACCGTGACCTGCCGACCACCGTCGTAGTCGAGTGTGTCGGTGAGGACCTCTCCCGCGGCTGGCTGGTCATGCATAGTCAAATCACGGTCCTTGAGAGCTGCCATCTGTACGCTCGGGCCAATCGGAAGTCAAAGTAGCGTCAACGGCGTCATGGCGCTCGACAAGGAGAAGTCATCGTGGCCTTCGCCCGGACCGAAAACCTGCAGGGAGCGGAGTTCATCGGCGCGGACCTGCGCGGCGCGCGGTTCATCGAATCTGACCTGTCCGATGTCGTGATGCGCGGAGTCCGGGTCGAGGGCGCGGACATCGATGCACCGTGGCTCGCCGATGGCGACAGCTTCTTGCGTGTCAACGGCATTGACGTGATCCCATTCGTCGAGGCCGAACTCAACCGGCGCTTTCCCGGCCGCGCCGATCGGGGCGCAGGAGACCCGGATGTTTTGCGCGCGGCCTGGACCGCGCTCGAACGCGCATGGGCCGCCACGCTCGCGCGTGTCGCGACTATGCCGGCTGGCACGGTCGACATGTCGGTGGGCGGCGAGTGGTCGTTCGCGCAGACACTGCGGCACCTGGTTCTGGCCACGGACATGTGGCTGGGCCGTGCGATCCTGGAGATCGAGCAGCCGTTCCACCCCATCGGCCTGATCGACACCGGCACCGGGGACGACGGCCTGGATACGACAATCTTCGCGACCGCAACTCCGTCGTACGCCGAGGTGCTCGAGGCCCGGGCGGGCCGCGTCGCGATGGTGCGCGACTTCCTGGCTACAGCCACACCGGACATTCTGGCCGCGACACGCAAGAACCCGCACGACCCAGCGGGCCACGAGACCACCCTCTCGTGTCTGCACGTGATCCTCGAGGAGGAGTGGGAGCACCACCGGTATGCCGTACGTGACCTCGACGCGATCGAGACGAAGGACGAAGCATGACGGTGGTCCGTGTTCGCCCCTGATCTTGGCTAACTTCCCTGGGGCCGAGCGATCGGGGGCGGGTTGTCGCGTAGCGGCAGGCGGACGGTGATGTTAAGGCCGCCCGTGGGCTCGGCGGTGGCGTGCACGGTTCCGTTGTGGACCGCGGCGATCGACGACACAAGGGTGAGGCCGAGCCCGAAGCCTTCGTGACGGGTGCGGTCGTCGAGCCGGGTGAACGGCAGGAACAGTCGGCCGACCTGGTCGGGGGGTACCACCTGGCCGGTGTTGACGACTTGCACCAAGGCCGCGGCGTCGTCAGTGCTCGTGGAGATCGCGATCGTGCCGCCGGGGATGTTGTAGCGCTCGGCGTTGTCGAGCAGGTTGGCGACGAGCCGTTCGAGCAGCACTCCGTCGCCGGTCACCGGGGCTTCGTCGAGCGTGGCGGTCGTCGTGATGCCGTCGGCGGTGCGTCCCTCGAGCGCGTCCTCAGTGACGGTGGCTAGATCCAGCGGGTCCGTGAGGGCACGCGCCTGATCGTTGCGCGCGAGTACCAGGAGTACCTCGATCAGCCGCTCGCAGTGATCGACGGCCTGGCGGACATCGGCGGCCATCGACACCAGCTCGTGGCGGGTTGGTTCTGGCTTGGCCATGACGACGTCCATTGTGGTACGCATGACGGTCAGCGGCGTGCGAAGCTCATGGCTCGCGTTGGCGATGAACTGCCGCTGGCTGGTGAACGCGCGATCGAGCCGTTCGAGCATCGTGTCGAAGGTGTCGGCGAGCTCACGCAAATCGTCGCGCGGGCCCTGCAGGGCGATGCGCTGAGACAGGTTCTGCTCACTTGCGGCGCGGGCGGCGGCGGTGAGCCGGTGCACCGGCCGCAGGATGCGTCCGGCGACGATCCAGCCCGCGACCGCGGCGAGCAGTGTGACGCCGGCGAGGCTGAGCAGCGAGTAGGTCAGCAGGTGGGCGAGCGTCGCGCCGCGCTGTGCCGAGGTTCCGGCCTCGACGCCACTGGCATACAGCCGGGCGCACTGGTTCAGGGCGCCGGGGCCTCCCTGGGTCTGCGCCGCCAGGACGCACTTCCCGATCGCTGGCTGGATCGACGGTGGGATCCTGCTGGTCGTCGCGCTGTCCAAGGTGCGCGCGACCAGCAGGTAGGTGATCAATACCAGCGCGGCGCCGCCCAGCGTGAACAGCGACGCGTAGAGCAGCGTCAGCCGCGACCGGGCGCTGAGGTAGCTCCTCACAGCCGGTAGCCGACGCCGGCGATGGTCTCAATCAGCGGCGGGTCGCCGAGTTTGCGCCGCAGCCTCCCGACCGTCACCGCGACCGTGTTGCTGAACGGCTCGGCGTGCGCATCCCAGACGTGCTCGAGCAGTTCCTCGGCGCTGACCGCGGCGCTGTCCGCGCCGGCCAGGCACTCCAGCACGCCGAACTCTTTGCGGGTCAGCGTTAGCGGGAGGCCGGCGCGGCTGGCACGGTGCCGCGCGCGATCGACCACCAGGTCGCCTCGCTTGACGACGGCGGGCGAGCCGGGACCGCGCCGCCCCAGGGCTCTGAGGCGTGCGATCAGCTCGCTGAAGGCGAACGGCTTGCCGAGGTAGTCATCCGCACCCAGCTCCAGGCCGTCGACCCGGTCCTCGACCTCTGTGGCCGCGGTCAGCATCAGGATGCGGCTGGGCGAGCCGGCCCGGACCAGCGCGCGACAGACGCGGTCGCCGTGCACGGCCGGCAGGTCGCGATCGAGGACGATCACGTCGTAGTCGGTACTGGTCGTGCTGTTCAGGGCCGTCGCGCCGTCGTAGACCACGTCGACGGCGAATCCGGCGTCGCGTAGACCCTCGACGATCCGGTTAGCCAGTGCAACGTGATCCTCGACCACCAGTACCCGCACGTGCCCAGTGTGCGCCTGCCCCGATGAAATCCGCCTAACAATCACTGTTCGGCCGGTGTCATGGGCTGCCTGCTACGACTGGAAAGCCGAGATACCGCCGACCACCTCGAACGGAGCATCCGATGGCGCGGAAGGTAGCTAGTCCCGATGCACACCGGCGACGGGGCATGGCCGCCATCATCGGCGCCGCCGTCCTGGCGCTGCTGGCGGCATGCGGCGGCAGCCCGTCATCGGCCGGTTCCGGCTCATCGAATGCGGGAGGATCAGCGAGCTCCCCGTCGGCGGTCGCTTACTCCCAGTGCATGCGCTCGCATGGCGTGCCGGACTTCCCTGACCCCCTCGGCAGCGGAGAGGTCCCGAAGGGCAGCGCGCAGGAATTCGGGGTCAGCAGCTCCCGGTACCAGGCGGCCCAGACAGCCTGCCAGCACCTCTACCCGACCACCGGCGGGTCGATCCAGCAATGCGAGATGACCGGCGACTGTCCCCAGGCCGTTGTGCAGCAGGCGCTGAACGTCATGCGGAAGTACGCACGGTGCATGCGTGCCCACGGGGTGCCGAACTTCCCCGACCCCACCATCGGTTCCCAGGGGCGCCCCTTTTTCGATGTCAGTAGCGTCGGCATCACCCTCCAGTACACGCATTCGTCATTCTTCGATGCCAAGGATCGCGAATGCGAGCGCCTGGTAGGCGGCTCGGCGGGCGTACCAGTGCCGTTGGGGTGAGGTGTTTCGATGAAAGGCATTGCCGCGCCTAATCCACTGCGCCGCCGTGGCCGCTGGGTGGCCGCGGGCCTGGTGGTGCTGGCGGCAGGGGTGGCATCGGCGTGGGGGGCCGGGGTGTTTACTGCGGCTGCCTCGCCGGGGGCCGCGGGCCTGGGGGCGACGGCGCCGGCGACGCAGCCGGTGGTGCGGGAGGACATCGCGGCAACCACGCAGGTGACCGCGACGCTGGGGTATGCCGGGTCCTGGACGGTGTCCGGGCAGGGCGGCGGGACGCTGACCGGGCTACCGCAGGCCGGGCAAGTGATCAGCCAGGGGCAGGCGCTGTACCGAGTGGACAACGGGTCGCCGGTGGCGCTGTTGTATGGCAGCGTGCCGGACTGGCGGGGCCTGGGCGAGGGGACGACCGGCGAGGATGTGTCCGAGCTCAACCACGACCTGGTGGCCCTCGGCTACGCGGGCCGCGCGGATATCGCAGCGGTGGGCTGGGATTACTACTCGGCAGAGACGGCGTACGGGGTGCAGCAGCTGGAAGGGCACCTGGGGGTCTCCGGCCCGGCGGGGACGCTGTCGCTGGGGCAGGTGGTGTTCGAGCCGGCCGCACTGCGGGTCGCCACCGTGACGGCCAGCCTGGGCGGGCCGGCGTCCGGGCCGGTGCTGACCGCGACGTCGGACCGGCACGTGGTGACGATCCCGCTGGACGCCTCGCAGCAGACGGAGGTCAAGGCCGGCGACACGGTGACGGTGACGCTGCCGGACGGGACGACCACGCCGGGCGTGGTCTCCTCGGTCGGCACCGTGGCGGTCACATCCGAGTCGGGGGGAAACGCCATCACGACAATCCCAGTGCAAGTGAGGCTGACCGATCCGGGCGCGGCTGGCAGCCTGGACCAGGCACCGGTGACGGTGAACATCACCACTGCCACCGCACGCGACGTGCTGGTGGTTCCGGTGACGGCGGTGCTGGCGCACGCCCCGGGCGGCTACGTCGTGGAGGTCGCCGGCCCGCGGAACACGCGGCGGTACGTTCCGGTGACGCCCGGGATCTTCGACGACACTTCCGGGCTGGTGCAGGTGACTGGGGCGCTGAGCCCCGGCCAGCGCGTCGTCGTGGCGGCGTCGTGACCGCCTCCGCGCAGGCGGTGCCGGTGCTGGAACTGGAGAACGTCTCGAAGGTGTATCCGGGGTCGCCGCCGGTGCGAGCGCTGGATCGGGTGAGCCTGGCGGTGGCCGCCGGGGAGCTGACCGCCGTGGTCGGCCCGTCAGGGTCGGGCAAGTCCACGCTGCTGCACCTGATCGGCACCCTGGACCAGCCCACCGCGGGGAGCGTGCGCATTACCGGGATCGACGTGGCGCACATGACGGACCGGGAACTATCCGCCCTTCGGGCGGCCCGGATCGGGTTCGTGTTCCAGCAGTTCTTCCTCGCCGAGCACCAGAGCGTGCTGGGCAACGTCGCCGACGGGCTGCTGTATGCCGGCATCCGCTGGAGCGAGCGGCGGCGGCTGGCCGCCGCCGCGCTGGACCGCGTCGGGCTCGGGCACCGGGCCGCCGCCCGGCCGACCCAGCTGTCGGGCGGGGAACGGCAGCGGGTCGCCATCGCCCGGGCGATCGCCGGCCGGCCACCGGTGGTGCTGGCCGACGAGCCGACCGGGAACCTGGATTCCGCCACCGGCGCCGCGCTGCTGGCCCTGCTGGATGAGCTCAACGCCGCCGGGACCACGGTCATCATCATCACCCACGACCACGCGGTCGCCGCCCGGGCGCGGCGGCGCATCGAGATGCTCGACGGCCACATCATCAGCGATACCGCTCCCGCTCCCGGTTCCCCGCCCGCCGCCAGCCCGCGCCGGGAAGGACCCTGATGACCACGACATCGCCGCGGCCCGCCGTCCAGGCCGCCCCGCCCGCTGTCCGGCTGCGGCCGTCTGATCTCGCCGCCCTCGCCAGCATCGGGCTGCGGACCCGCAAGCTGCGCGCTGGGCTGTCGGCGCTGGGCATCGCGATCGGCGTCGCGGCGATCGTGGCCGTCCTGGGCCTCGCCGCCTCCTCCGCCGCTGGCCTCAACGACGAGATCCAGGCGCTAGGCACCAACCTGCTGACCGTCACCAACGGGCAAGACTTCTCCGGAAACACCGCCGAGCTGCCGGTGGCGGCGCCGGGCATGATCGCGCGGCTGCCCGGCGTCACTGCCGTCCAGGACACCGGCACGGTCAGCGGCGTCAGCGCCTACAAGTCCAACTACATCCCCCAGATCGAAACCAACGCGCTGACCGTGGCCGCTTCCAGCCTGGGCCTGCCCGCGGTGGTCGGCACCTCGGTTGCCCAGGGCAGCTACCTCAACGCCGCCACCGCCCGCGAGCCGGTGGCCGTACTCGGCGCCGAAGCCGCCCAGCTGATGGGCATCGACCGGATCCGGCCAGGGGAGCGGATCTGGGTCGGCTCCCCTGGCCAGTGGTTCTACGTGACAGGCATCCTCAACCCAGTCCCAGCCACCTATGCCCCGGAGATCAACTCGGCAGTCCTGGTCGGGTTCGCCGCCGCCGAGCACTATCTCGGCTTCGACGGTCACCCCTCGGAAATCTACGTCCGCACGACTCCAGACGACCAGGCCGTCACGACCAACGTCGACAGCCTGCTCGGCGCGCAGGCCAGCCCGGAAAACCCGAGCTATGTCAGTGTCTCCCAGCCCTCGGACGCGCTCACCGCCCAGGCCGACGCCAAGGGAGCGCTCGACACCCTGTTCCTTGGCCTGGGCGGGGTCGCGCTGCTGGTCGGCGGCATCGGGGTGGCCAACATCATGGTCATCTCGGTGCTGGAACGCCGCTCCGAGATCGGGCTGCGCCGCGCCCTGGGCGCCACCCGCGGCCTGATCCGCGCCCAGTTCCTGGCCGAGGCCACCCTGCTGTCCCTGGCCGGTGGCGTCATCGGCGTCATCACCGGCGCCGCCGCCGCTGCCGCCTACGCCCACGCCAAGGGCTGGGCCATCGTCATCCCCGTCGAAGCCTGGGCCGGCGGCCTGGCCGCCGCCCTGCTCATCGGCGCCCTGGCCGGGCTGCTGCCCGCCATCCGTGCCGCACGTCTGTCCCCTACCCAGGCCCTCTGGAGCATCTGACAGTCCGCGGAGAGCACGATCACCTAGCGCCCTGAGGAGGGCATGATGAACCACAGCACCCGCGTCATGCGCCAGCCACCGAGGGCACGGCCGCCGGCAGCGCGGGTCGCGGCCGCCGTCATCGGCATCGCCGTCCTGGCGCTGCTGGCGGCTTGCAGCGGCAGCCCGTCATCGGCCGGTTCCGGCTCATCGAATGCGGGAGGGTCAGCGAGCTCCCCGTCGGCGGTCGCTTACTCCCAGTGCATGCGCTCGCATGGCGTGCCGGACTTCCCTGACCCCCTCGGCAGCGGAGAGGTCCCGAAGGGCAGCGCGCAGGAATTCGGGGTCAGCAGCTCCCGGTACCAGGCGGCCCAGACAGCCTGCCAGCACCTCTACCCGACCACCGGTGGCTCCGGCGGGGTGCTCACCAAAGACTCGCTCGGACAATGCGAGGAGACCGGCGACTGTCCACAGGCATTGGTGCAACAGGCGATGACCGCGCTACGGACATATGCCCAGTGCATGCGCTCCCACGGGGTACCGAACTGGCCCGACCCGACGATCGATTCCGAGGGGCGCCCTGGTGTCAATCTCGTCGCTATAACTGGCACCAACTGGAATTCGCCGCAGATCAGCAACAAGATGCAAGATTGCTATCACGTGATGCCCGTAGGCGTACCGGTTCCAGTGATCGCCCCAGGCGGGCCCGGCTGAACAGCGGAATCTCGGCGGCGAGTGGTCGTTCGCGCAGACACTCCGGCACCTGGTTCTGGCCACGGACATGTGGCTGGGCCGTGCGATCCTGGAGATCGAGCAGCCGTTCCACCCCATCGGCCTGATGGTGCGCGACTTCCTGGCTACAGCCACGCCGGACATTCTGGCCGCAACACGCAAGAACCCGCATGACCCCGCGGGCCACGAGACCACGCTCTCGCGTCTGCACGTGATCCTCGAGGAGGAGTGGGAGCACCACCGGTATGCCGTACGTGACCTCGACGCGATCGAGACGAAGTACGAAGCCATGACGGTGGCTCCGGTTACTTGCGCGCCACCCCGGCCCAGACCGAGAAGGTCTCGGGCACCTCGATGGCCGGCCGCCACTGCTGGACCTGCACCAGGCCTGGCTCTACCAGCTCGAGGCCGTCGAAGAATCGGAGCACCTGGGCCCGAGTGCGGGGGGTGTACTGCTGGTAGCTGAGCGGCTTGAGGCGGTTGGCGATATCGGCTGCCTTTTCCGGTTCGATGTCTGACGCCGGGTGCGAAATGGACAGGTAGCTGCCAGCGGGCATGGCGTTCATCAACTGGGCCACGATGGCGTGCGGGTCGTCCTCGTCGGGGATGGCGTGCAGGGTCAGAGCCACGGTGACAGCTACCGGCTTGCCGAAGTCCAGCGTCTCGGCGGCACCGGCCAGAACCTTCGTCACGTCCCGGAGATCCGAGTCCACGTAGTCAGTGACACCCTCCGAGGTACCGGTGAGCAGGGCACGGGCGTGGGCCAGGACGACCGGATCGTAGTCGACGTAGACAACACGGCTGTCCGGTGCTATCTCCTGCGCCACCTCGTGGGTGTTGCCCGCCGTCGGGATGCCGGTGCCGATGTCGAGGAACTGCCGGATGCCCGCCTCGGCGGCCAGGAATCGCACCGCGCGGCGCAGGAAAGCCCGGTTAGCCCGCATGAGTTCGACCATTGTCGGATAGGCCTCGATCATCGCCTCGGCGGCCTTGCGGTCGGCGGCGAAGTTGTCCCGGCCTCCGAGCAGGTAATCAGCGATGCGCGCATGATGGGCTATCGAGGTGTCGAAGGTTGCGTGCTCTTCGGTCATTCGTGCTCGCCTCGTCTGCCATTGTCACCGGCCCTGCCGCGCATGCGGACAATGGCGATCATACTGTCACGAGGCGGCGTGACACCCGGACTGATCAGGAATCGAGAAGCGCCGCCCACCGAGGCCCGGCTAGCGTGACCGCTATGGACATCACTATTCACGCAAGCGTCCTCCCGCATGATGACCCGGATGCGGCCCTGGCCTTTTATCGCGACACCCTCGGCTTCGAGGTCCGCCTCGACGTCGGATCCGGCAAGATGCGCTGGATCACCATCGGCCCTCCTGGCCAGCCCGACACGTCCATCCTCCTGGCGCCGCCGGCCGCCGATCCCGGCATCACCGATGACGAGCGCCGCACCATCACCGAGATGATGGCCAAGGGCACTTACGGCTGGATCCTCTTGGCCACCAGAGACCTCGACGGCACCTTCGGGCGCGTACAGGCGAGCGCCGCCGCCGAGGTCGTCCAGGAGCCGACCGAGCAGCCGTACGGCATTCGTGACTGCGCCTTCCGCGATCCGGCGGGCAACCTCGTTCGCATCCAGGAACTTCGCTGAGCCCGTAAGCGCCGCAGCCATGTGCACAGACGCGTACCGTGCGGCGCTGATGCGAGATCTCCCATCCTTGGGGTCAGCCTGGGAGCGATCGCGGCAGGCCAAACCAGGGCAGCACGCTGTTCTCGAATCGGGTCATGGCACAGATCCGATCTCCGGCGAGGGTGAGCACGACGAGGCCAGTCCCATGGCGGATACCCCCACTGGCGCGTACGTAGAGCCCGAACGCCGGCTGGCCGTTCGCGCGGGTCGGCACCAGGTCGTACTGACGGCCAGCGCCGAAGAGCAGGGCGCAGAACCGCGCCACGACATCGCGGCCCTCGTATTCGAGGGGCATGGGTGGCATGGACATGAAGACGTCGTCCGTCAGCAGGGTAACCAGCGCGTCGAGATCGGCAGCCTCGTACGCGCGGACAAATCCGGCCACGAGCGCTTCCTCAGCCGGCGAACCGGCATTGGGTGGCGGCTCGCGGTCACCGCTCGGCGGCTGATGGCGCTGCAGGCTGGCCCGCCCTCGCTTGAGGGCGCTGTTGACCGACTCAGCGGTCGAGTCGAGCATCTCGGCCACCTCATTCGCGTGGAATCCGAGCACATCGCGTAGGACGAGCACGGCGAGCTGGCGCGGCGGAAGAAGCTGGAGCGCCGTCACGAAGGCCAGCGAGATCGATTCGATCTGCTCATAGCGGGCTTCGGGCCCAAGTGGCGCGTCGACGGCTCCCTCGAGGACGGCATCCGGGAGTGGCTCCAGCCACACGACCTCGCCGATCCGCGTCGGTTCGGGCGGTTGCACGCCTGGCACATCCCACTCCTTGGCTGGGCGCCGGCTGGCTGACCGGCGCGCGTTGAGGCACCGGTTCGTCGCGATCCGGTAGAGCCAGGTGCGTACTGAGGCGCGGCCCTCGAACCCTCCGAAGCCTCGCCAGGCGGCCAGCAGCGTGTCCTGAAGGGTGTCCTCGGCGTCCTGGAACGATCCAAGCATCCGGTAGCAGTGCACTTGCAGCTCGCGATGGTGCGGCTCGGTCAGCTCGCGGAACGCGTCGCCGTCCCCGGCCCGCGCCCGCGCAATCAGGTCAGCCTGCCCCACCGTCGCGTCACCTTCCTCCAGCGCCATGTTCGACCTCATTGCCGTATGGACACCGGCCGGGGCCCCAAGTGGGCGGTTTATCGGTGCCCAGTTTCCCGATCACGCGGTGTCTACCTCAGTGGTTGCTGACCAACACCACAGATGGAGAACCGAAATGGGAAGAATCGTCATAAGCGAGAACGTTTCGCTCGACGGGGTCATCCAGGACCCGACCGGAGACGAGGGGTTCAAGTTTGGCGGCTGGTTCGACCAGATGTCAGACAGGGACCGCGACGAGTGGGCCAAGGTCGAGTTCCAGGAAGCGCTGGATGCCGCGGCGTGGCTGGTCGGTCGTGGTACCTATGCGTGGTTCGCCGAGCGATGGGCTGGCCGGCCTGGCGACTGGGCGGACCGGCTGCGCAGCCTCCCCAAGTACATCGTGTCCTCGACGCTCGACGCCTCCACCGAATGGACCAACTCCACAGTCCTGAAGGGCGACGTCATCGAGGAGGTCTCGAAGCTGAAGCAGAACGTGGACGGGGACATCTTCGTCTACGCCAGCGCTCCCCTCGTGCAGACGCTGATGCAGCACGACCTCATCGATGAGCTGCGGCTGATGACCCACCCGTTCGTCCTCGGGACGGGTGAGCGCCTCTTCAGCGAGACCAGCGCCAGCAAGCCCATGCGCCGTGTCGGCATTCGCACAATCGGAGAGGGCCTTGCCCTCCTCACCTACCAGCCCGTCCGCGACTCCTAGTTGCCGCTCGTCCTGAGCGGACGACCGCCCCGTCGGCCAACCGGCCGACGGGGCGGTGCCACGGCGGGCGGTGAGCAGGCGGGGAGCCGGGGTCGGCGCAGCTACCTGCCCGGCGCTGCCTGAGGCACAATGGCTGAATGGACGACCGGGACCAGGTCGGCGCTGAGTACTTGCGTCATCTCACCGAGGCGGACCTGCGCGAGCTGGTACACGCGGATGACGTCGCCCCAGCCGAGGCAGCTATCCGGATCGAGGCGCTTCGTCGTGCCCCCGGCCTGCTGCTCGACGTACTGGACCGGCCGGCCGTCTCGGCGGGTCTGCTAAACCTGGCCGCGCCTGATGCCACCAGCCGCTTCGCGCTGATCTCCCCGTTCCTGGTCTTCGCTGCCGCAGTCCACAGAGTCGCCGCCGACCTGCGCATCAGCGGCTATGCGCCGGAGCGCACCAGCGCGCGGCTGCGCGTGCCGGTCTTCGACGGCCCGCAGCTGGCTGAGTATCTGTCCCGGCCTGCGCACCGCTTGTTCCTCGCCGAGCTGCTGGCCTCGTTCGCCCGGTCTTCCAGCGGTGTGATCGTGATGGCCACTCCGCACGGACCGCGCCGCCGGCGGTGGAACGACTTGGACCTCGGCAGGCTGGCCATGCTGCTCGTGGCCCTGCCGGAGCCAGACCGTCCCCCGGTCTGGCGCCGGCTCGGCGATCTAGCGCTGTTCCTGACGGGGGTGTTCCCGGCTGCCATCGAACGGGCGCTCATGGGTCGGCTCGATCCGGTCCGGCTGGCCCGGTCTACCGGCCTGCCAGCGCTGCCATCGCCAGACCTCGGGCCGGCTGAGCTGTTCGAGTGGTTCGGGGCTGGCTGGTACCGGCTCGCCGCCAGCCACGCGGAGACAGCCCCGGAGCCACTGAGCGTCCCGGCGCTGCGCGACAGCGCCGAGTACTTCCATCAGGCCCGCCGCGTGCTCAACGCGGCAGCGGACCGGTACCTGTTCCCTGTCGGCCTCGACTGGTTCGCCCCCGCCTAGCTTCGCTAGGCCTGGCTGAGCCCGGTGCCCTACACGTAGATGGGAGCCGGCACCTCGGGCGCGGCCGTCTCGATGAACCGCGCTACCTCGTCTGGATGCGACACCATCGCGACGTGGCTGGACGGGATCTCGACGGTCACCGCGTCCATGCGCCTCGCGAACTGGCGCTCGGCGTCGGGCGGGATCGCCTCGTCGTTGGCGGCGACCATGTACCAGCTAGGGTGCGACTTCCAGGCCGGCGCGCCCATGACGTCCTGGAATGCCGACGTCGCGATCGGCTGCTGGACGGCGCACATGGCCCTGGCCTTGACCGGCTCGACGTCGGCCGCGAAGTGGCCCACGAAGTCGTCTTCGGGCAGCCAGCCGAAGCCTCGATCGTCGACGTCCAGGTGGGCAAGGGCTGGCGTCGGCGGCCCTTGCGCCAGCAGCTGACCGAGGGACTCGCCCTGGTCGAGTCCGAAGGCGGCGATATAGACGAGGCCGTCCACGTTCGGCGCGTCGGCGCCCATGGCGGTCATGATCTGGCCGCCGTAAGAGTGGCCGGCCACGATCGTCGGGCCGTCCTGGCGCATGAGCACCTCACGCAGCCGCGCGACGTCGTCGGACAGGGACGACTCAGGGAACTGGGGTGCGGTGACGTGGTAGCCGTCAGCCTGCAGGCGTTCGATGACGCCCTCCCAGCACGACCCGTCCGCCCAGGCACCGTGGACGAGGACGATGTTCGGCAAAGAAGTCATTCGGCTTGCTCCTTCCCTGGCAGCGGCTGGGCGTGCGCCGCTTCGCTTCGTCTTCGGTTTCACGCGAGGGATACCCGCGGTCCGAGTCGGCCAACCGGTTGATCAACCAGGCCGGATCTAGGGGCTAGATGCGGCCGCCAGCCCGCCGCGGCGCCACGGGAGCGGATAATGTGTCAGGCGCTGGCTTCAGCGGAAGCTCAGGGCCGTCTGATCTCTCTCAGCGCAGATCACGGGGGATCCATGAGTGCTGTGCCGGTATCGTCAGGTAATCCTGGCGACAGGCTTGGTGTTGCCCCTCGCGCGACAGGCATCAGTGGTAACCGAATCGCCTGCCACGGCCAACTTCGCTTAAAATACCCAGGATTGCGGCCCAGGGGCCTGGATGTGGGATGGGGAGAAAGACCCAGTGGACATCGTCAAGTACTCCATCGTCATCCCCATCTACAACGAGGAGGAATCCTTCCCGGCGCTGATCAAGCGACTCCGCGAGGTCATGGACCAGCTTGACGGGCCGACCGAGGTCGTTCTCGTTGACGATGGCAGCCGCGATAGCAGCTACGAGCTGATGCGGGCCGTCAATGTAGAGGACCCGCGGTTCAAGATCGTCCAGCTGTCCCGGAACTTCGGCCACCAGATTGCTATCACCGCAGGCATGGACGTTGCCTCCGGCCAGGCAGTGATCGTGATGGACGCGGACCTCCAGGATCCGCCCGAGGTGATACTCCAGATGGCGGCCCGGTGGCAAGAGGGCTATGAGGTTGTCTACGCGGTCCGAGAGCAACGTGACGGCGAGACGCTCTTCAAGCGCAAGACCGCCACGATCTTCTATGGCATTCAGCGCCGCCTCGCCGAGATAGACCAGCCTATGGAGGTCGGCGACTTCCGCCTCGTCGACCGCAAAGCGCTCGACGCCTTCCTGCAGATGCGCGAGCGGAACAGGTATGTCCGGGGCATGTTCTCCTGGGTCGGGTTCCGGCAGACTTCGGTGCCCTATACCAGGGCGTCTCGTGAGGCGGGTAAGAGCAAGTACCCGCTCAGCAAGATGACCCGGCTGGCCCTCGACGGCTTTGTCGGCTTTTCCACCGCGCCACTGCGGTTCGCGCTGACCGCCGGGCTGATAATGGCCTTTGGTTCCGTTCTCTATGGCATCGTGGCGATTGCGATGAAGCTAGCTGGTGTGTCCTATGTGCCCGGCTATGCTTCGTTGCTGGTGGCCATCACGTTCCTGAGCGGGGTGCAGCTAATAGTGATCGGAATGGTAGGCCAGTACGTGGCGAGGATCTACGACGAGACGCGAGCTCGGCCGCTGTATCTCGTGCGCGAGGCGCAGGGGTTTTCGGCTGGCAGCCAAGACGCCGAGAATTCCTTGTGGCCGGCGGCCAGTCAGGACTCACTGACGCGCGGTCAGCGCGTCCCCCCGTTGCCGCCCGCATGAAGGCCTCGCTGAACCACCAGGATGACGCGGGAGCGGGCCAGGCCGCGTCGAAGCTCGCGGATCCTGACACAACCGGGACAGCCGAGCCAGCCCTTCGCCGGGACTGGAGTGACTGGCGCACGTGGGCCCGGTCACCACTTATCCAGGGCGCGCTCGCGCTGGCGCTCTATACGACGGTCTGGCTGCTGACTGGTGCCAACGAGATTGTGCACAACGTCAGTGATGCGCACCTGACTCAGGTCAGCATGGACCCGAATTTCTACACCTGGTGCCTGCGCTGGTGGCCGTACGCCCTGGGGCACGGGCAGAACCCGCTGTACACGCACATGGTCGGTGCGCCCAGCGGTCAGTCGCTTGCCTGGGTCACGACGGTGCCACCGATCGCATTGCTGGCCGCGCCGGCGACGCTGCTGGCCGGGCCGATCGCGACGTTCAACGTTCTCACCGCGATCGCGCTGCCGCTGGCCGCCTGGGCCGCCTTCGTGATGTGCCGACGGCTGACCAGGCAGTTCTGGCCGTCGCTGGCAGGCGGCGCAGTGTTCGGATTCTCCGCCTACCAGATGAACCACGTGGTGCCCGGCCAGCTCAACCTGATCTACAGCCTGATGCTGCCAATCCTGGGATATCTCGTCGTGCGGTGGCACGAGCAGAGCATCAGCACCCGCGCTTTCGTGATCCTGGCCGGGCTCACCATGGCGCTGCAGTTTTACCTTTTCCTCGAGACCTTCGCCGATCTGACGGGACTCCTCGCCGTCTCGCTGCTCGTGGGCATTGTGATGGCCGGGCGGGCCGGCCGGCCGGCCATGGTGCGCTTCGGCAAGAATCTTGCCGCCGCCTACGGCATCGCGATCGTGCTCGCGCTGCCGTATCTGGCGTACGCGCTGACGATCCACCCCGGGAACCTCAGAGCGCCCCGCACGCTGGACCTGGCCAGCCTCGTGGTGCCCAGGCCATCGAGCGTCGAGGGCATCACGTGGCTACATCACCTGGCATCCCAGCCGCAGCGGGTCTCGGCAGCCGGCTATGTCGGCATCCCGCTGCTCGTGCTGGCCCTTGTGCTCGCGGTGACGTTGCTGGTCGAGCAAGCTTGTGCGATTCCTGACCTGCGTGCTGGTCTTCGTCTGCGTGGCCTCGCTCGGGCCCTCGCTCGACGTAGCAGGGCGCCAGGTCGTTAGCTTCCCCTGGTCGCCGCTCTGGAACCTGCCGATCCTCCGCAACGCATATCCGGCCCGGCTGATGCTCTTCGCCTACCTGATCCTGGCGGTCGCAACGGCATTGTTCCTCGCCAGGCACGGCAAGCTGCTCTGGCTGCGGTGGCCGCTCGGCCTCCTGGTGATCGCGGCGGTCGTCCAGGACACCCCGCCCATCACCACCACCGCGCACAGCACGGTGCCTGCCTTCATCACGAAGGGGACCTACCGCCGTCAACTCAAGCCTGGCGAGATTGTGGTCGTCGTGTCCACCATCGGTAACGCCGGCATGCTCTGGCAAGCGGACACTAACTTCTACACGCGGCTGGCCGGCGGATACATCAACCAGGCGATCGCCAACCGCAGCGACCTGCCCGGACAGGTGCAGAGGCTCGCGAGCCGCCACGCCGCAGATTATCTCCGAGTTCCAGGCCTACGTTAGGCACGACAAGATCGGCGCGATTCTCGTCGACGGTAACCACGAGCCGCAGTGGGTCGGCGTCTTCAAGAAGATGGGCCTGCGGGGTCGCTTGATCGGCAATGTGGTGGTGTACCCGGTAAACGGCTGCCGCACCTGTCACGGCCTGAGCCCGGCCGAGATCGGCCCCCCTCAGCCCGCCCAGTCCTAGCGTCCGGGCCGAGGAGGCGGAAGTGACCTGGGACGAGCTGCTCGCCTACTGCCTGACCAAGCCGGGCGCCTGGCGGGACGAGCCGTGGGACGGCGACGTGGTGGCGAAGGTAGGCACGAAGATCTTCGCGTTCCTCGGCTCGGGTGACGGCAGCGGCGCCGTCGGGCTGAAGTGCGGCGCCACCCGCGAGGTCGCCGACGAGTGGCTGGCCCGCTATCCGCAGGACGCCGCGGTCATGCCGTACATCGGCCGCTCTGGCTGGAACTCGCTCCAGGTCGGCGGCGCCATCCCGGCCGATGAGCTCCAGGAGGCCATCGACGCGTCCTACGACGCGGTCGTCAGCAAGCTGCCGAAAAGGGACCGCCCGTCGTCGAGCCTGATACTCGGTTGCGTCGTCAACGCCGGAGCGCGAGCCAGCATGGCCGGGTGACCTGGATTGCGCCCGAAGTAGACCGCCCCGAGCCGCCGAACGTCGCTAGCGAGCGACCAGCCCTGCAGGGCTGGCTCGACTATCACCGCGCCACGCTGCTCTGGAAGTGCACCGGCCTGACGGCGAGCAGCTTGGCAGGCGGCCCGTCCAGTCCTCGACGCTGTCGCTGCTCGGCCTCGTGCGGCACATGGCCGAGGTCGAGCGCTCCTGGTTTCGCGATCCGGTTCGCTGGCCAGATCGGATCTCGGCGCCCTGTACTGCGACGACGAGTTCCCCGACGGCGACTTCGACCTGACCGACGCTGCCGAGGCAGAGCAGGACTTCGCCGCGTTCAGGTATGAGTGCGTCGCGGCCGACGAGGCGGTCAGGGACCGCGCGCTGGACGAGGCGTTCAGGGGCCCGCGGACCGGCGCGCCGATGGACCTGCGCTGGATCTACCTGCACATGATCGAGGAGTACGCACGCCACAACGGTCACGCCGACCTGCTGCGCGAGCTGACTGACGGCGTCACAGGCGACTAGCGCAAGCCCTCCAGCCTGGTCACGGCCTCGTCCAGCTCGGCCACGAGCGAGGCGATCACGTCGGCGACTGGCCTGACCTCGTTCATCCGGCCGACGATCTGGCCGACCGGCATGGGAATGACGTCGGGGTTGCCCGATCGCATCAGCCGCTGGTGCGCCTCGCTGACCAGCAGGTTCTGCAGCGGCATGGGTAGCGGGTCCGGCGCATCCGGCGCCAGCCACGCGTCGGTCCAGCTGTTCTTCAGCAGTCGGGCCGGCTTACCGGAGTAGATCCTCGACCGGACCGTGTCGGACGAGGTCGCCTTCAGCAGCGCCTCCCGCAGGCCTGGCAGGGGCGACAGATTCGCGTATTCCGACGTGATCAGCCAGGCCGAGCCCATCCAGACGCCAGCCGCGCCGAGCGCGAGTGCGGCGGCGATCTGCCGGCCGCTGCCGATGCCGCCGGCCGCCAGCACCGGGACCTCCGGGCCGACGGCGTCGACCACCTCGGGGATCAGCACCATGCTGGCAATCTCGCCGGTGTGGCCGCCCGCCTCATAGCCCTGCGCGACCACGATGTCGACGCCCGCTGCCACGTGCGACGTCGCGTGCGCGGCCTTGCCGGCCAGCGCGGCGACGAGCATGCCGCGGTCATGGGCGCTTGCGATGATGTCCGGCGGCGGCGAGCCGAGCGCGTTGGCGATCAGCCGGGCCGGATGCGCGAGGGCCACCTCAACCTGGGCGCGCGCAACCGAGTGCAGCCAGCCCAGCACGCCGTCGGCCGCGCGCGCATCCGCGGGCAGTGGCGGCACGCCAAGCGTCACGAGGGTCTGGTCGACGAACTCGCGGTGGCCGGCCGGGATGAGCTGGTTGAGGTCGATCGCCGCGCCCTCGGCCGGGATCTTGGCCGGCATGACCACGTCGATGCCATACGGACGACCGTCGGTGCTGGCGTCCATCCAGTCCAGCACCTTGTCCAGCTCGGCCGCATCGTTGAAGCGCACGCAGCCGAGCACGCCTAGCCCGCCCGCTCGGCTGATGGCGGCGGCGACATGCTCCGACGGGGTGAACCCGACGATCGGGTACTCGATGCCCAGCTGATCGCAGAGCGGGGTGCGCATATGCGGTCTCCTCAGCCGGCCGGAGCGGCCGCCTGGGCGGGGGCCCCGGCTCCCCGGTCCTGATCGGCGGCGAGCTGATCCTCGGCGTAGCGCCGGGCCCAGCGGTAGTCGGCCTTGCCCGCCGGCGTCCTGCTGATCTGCTCGACCAGCCACACCGATCTTGGCACCTTGTAGCCCGCGATCTGCGTGCGCAGATGTGCCTCCAGCGCCGTCAGGTCGATCGAGTAGCCGTCACGCGGCTGCACCAGCGCAGCTACCCGCTGGCCGAGGCGCTCGTCGGGGACCCCGATGACCAGGGCGTCGAAGACGCTCCCGAACGACTTCAGCGCGCCCTCGACCTCTTCCGGGTACACCTTTTCCCCGCCGGTGTTGACGCAGGTATTGCCGCGGCCGAGCAGCGTGATCGTGCCGTCCTCCTCGACCCTGGCGTAGTCGCCTGGCACGGCGTACCGGACGCCGTCGACCTCAGCGAACAGTGCCGCGGTCTTGACCGGGTCCTTGTAGTAGCCGAGCGGAATGTGCCCGCCGCGGGCGATCCTGCCGATCCCGCCGGGGCCGACTGGCATGTCGTTCTCGTCGATCACGATGGTGGACGGCCCTCTGGTCACCGTGGGTCCCTCGGCCTTCTTGTTGCCCGCCGACACGTAACCGAGCCCGGTGAAGCCCGTCTCAGACGCGCCGATCGCATCGGTGATGACGACGTTCGGCAGCAGCGTCAGGTACTGCTCCTTGACGCTCGGCGAGAACAGCGCCGCGTTGCTGGAGATCGCCAGCAGCGACGACACGTCGTAGTCCTCCTGCTGATACGCCTCGATAAGCGGCCTGGCCATCGCGTCACCGGTGATCATGAGCACGTTGGCCCGGTGCCGCTGGACGGCACGCCAGACCGCGTGCGGGTCGAACTGCGGCACGAAAACGACCGTATCCCCGCCGAACAAGCCGGGCAGGGTGCCCCACTGCGCGCTGCCATGAATGAGCGGTGCAGTCGTCAGCCGGACCATGCCCGCGGGTCCGGCCGTACCACGACGGATTTGCTCCCACTCGTCGGGCAGGCGCTCGCCGGTCGTGAAGTCGATACCGCCGCCGAGCGTGCGCCAGACATCCTCGTGGCGCCAGAGCACGCCCTTCGGGTAGCCGGTCGTGCCGCCGGTGTAGAGCATGTAGATGTCGTCCGGGCTGCGCTCGGCGAAGTCGCGGTCTGCCGACTGGCCGGCGATGGCTCCCGCGAAGTCCGCGCTCGCACCGAGGCCGACCCCGCTGCCGTCTTCGATGGCCAGCGCAGCCCGGATACCGGGATAATCGGGCAGCAGCGCCGACACCTTGTCGCCGAACTGACGGTCGTGCACCAGCGCGACCAGTTCGGCCTCGGTGAACAGGTAGCGAAGCTCGGTCTCCACGTACCGGTAGTTGACGTTGACAGGAATAGCCCGCAGCTTGTAGCAGGCCAGGATGGCCTCGATCAGCTCGATCGAGTTCCGGCCGTAGATCCCCACATGATCTGCGGGGCCCACGCCAGCGGCAGCCAGGTAGTGGGCGAGCTGGTTGCTCCGGGCCTCAAGCTCGCGGTAGTGGATCTCCGCATCGCCGCAGGCGATGGCCAGGCGCTCGGGAACCGCGTCGGCAGCATGCTCGAATAGGTCAGCGATATTCAGCGCCATGGGTATGAAACTAGAACGTGTTATCGTTCGGGGCAACCCTTTCGCGCAGCCTGGGGAGGCCGCCTGCCATGACCTTGAGTCCAGCCGGCGAGGAGCAGCCGCACGCCCTGGTCGAACTGCGCGGGCACGTCCTGATTGTGACGATGAACCGGCCGCAGGCGCGCAACGCGCTGTCCGGGCCGATGATGGCGATCATGCAGCAGGCCTGGGACCAGGTAGACACCGATCCGCGCGTCCGGACCTGCGTCCTGACCGGGGCCGGCGGCGCATTCTGCGCTGGCGCCGACCTCAAGGCGATGACAACCGCCCACCCCGGCGACTCCTTCCGCTCCGGCGCCTTCGACCCGTCAGTGATCGAGCCGCTGCTGAAAGGCAGGCGCCTGACCAAGCCATTGATCGCCGCGGTTGAAGGTCCGGCGATCGCGGGCGGCACCGAGATCCTCCAGGCGACCGACATCCGGGTAGCCGGGCGCAGCGCGAAGTTCGGTGTCTCGGAGGCACGCTGGGGCCTGTTCCCGCTGGGCGGGTCCGCGGTCCGGCTAGTCCGCCAGATCCCGTATACCGTGGCCGCCGACCTGCTGCTCACCGGCCGCCACATCACCGCCGACGAGGCGCTGGCCGCGGGGCTGATCGGGCACGTCGTCGACGACGGCCAGGCGCTGACCAAGGCCCTGGAGATCGCCGAGCTGATCGCGGCCAACGGCCCGCTCGCGGTTCAGGCGATCCTGCGCACCATCCGCGAGTCCGAGGGCATGGCCGAGAACGACGCGTTCGCCCTCGAGGCGAAGCTTGGCATGGCCGTGTTCGCCAGCGACGACGCCAAAGAAGGCCCGCGCGCGTTCGCCGAGAAGCGCAAGCCGGACTTCAACGGTCATTAGCGGCACGTCTACGGCGTCCCGAACGTCGTCGTTGCCACAACCACGACGCTCTATGGGCAGCGTTGCCACTACCATGCCGTTTGCGGAGGGCCTTGGCATGGCCACCTAGAACGTGTTTCACTCTGATCCGTGACTACGCCGCCTGTTGCGCCGCTTAGCGCACCGCTGGAGATCAGCTTCGACTACACCCGGTCGCTCGGGCCCGTGCTGACGCAGTTCATGGCGGGGCTGGCGCAGCGCCAGATCCTCGGCTCGCGCAGCGCCGACGGGCGCGTGCACGTGCCGCCAGCCGAGTACGACCCCGTGACCTTCGCGCCGCCGCGGGAGCTCGTGCAGGTCGGACCGGACGGGACCGTGCTCACCTGGTCCTGGCAGCCGGAGCCGCGCGAGGGCCAGCCGCTCGGCCACCCGTTCGCGTGGGCCCTGATCCGGCTCGACGGGGCCGACACCGGCCTGCTGCACGCCGTGGATGCGGGTGCGGCGGCCAACATGCACACCGGCATGCGCGTCCGGCCGCGCTGGGCGGACCAGCCAGCCGGGCACATCACCGACATCGTGTGCTTCGAGCCAGCGGGCGAGGACGGCCCGAGCGATCGGGCGAGGCTGGCGGAGAGCGACCCCGTTCCGGTCAATGGAACCGGCGCCGACCCCGGCATGATCATCACACCGGTACGCCTGCACTACCAGCACACTGCCTCAGCCGAGGAGAGCCGGTACCTGCGCGCCCTGCAGGAGGGCAAGATCATCGGCCAGCGCTGTCCCGCGTGCGGCAAGGTCTATGTGCCGCCGCGCGGCGCGTGCCCGGTCGACGGCGTGCCGACCACCACCGACGTCGAGCTGCCCGACGTCGGCACGGTCACGACGTTCTGCGTGGTGAACGTGCCGTTCCAGGGCCAGCGCGTGCCCTCGCCTTATGTGGCCGCGCAGGTGCTGCTGGACGGCGCCGACATCGCCTTCCAGCACCTCATACTCGGCTGCGAACCGGCCGAGGTGCGGATGGGCATGCGCGTGCGCGCGGTGTGGCGGCCGCGCGAGACGTGGGGGACGACGTCAGAGAACATCGACCACTTCGAGCCGACCGGGGACCCCGATGCGCCGTATGATTCCTATGCCCACCATCTGTAAGGGGCACTGCGAGGGGCACTGCCGGTGAGGGACGTCGCCGTCATCGGCTTCGCCGAGGCACCGAACGTCCGCCGCACCGACGGCACGACCAACGGCGTCGAGATGCTCGTGCCGATCTTCCGCGAGGTCTTCGACCAGACCGGGCTGACCAAGGAAGACGTCGGCTTCTGGTGCTCGGGCTCGTCGGACTACCTGGCCGGGCGGGCCTTCTCGTTCGTGTCGGCGGTGGACGCGATCGGCGCGTTCCCGCCGGTGATGGAGTCCCACGTGGAGATGGACGGCGCGTTCGCGCTGTACGAAGCCTGGGTCAAGGTACTGACCGGCGAGGCGGACATCGCGCTGGCCTACGGATTCGGCAAGTCGTCAGCCGGCGACCTGCGCCGGGTGCTCGCCCTCCAGCTTGATCCGTACGTCGTAGCGCCGCTGTGGCCGGACTCGGTGAGCGTCGCCGCGCTGCAGGCTCGGCTCGGCCTGGACAACGGACTATGGACGGAACGGGCTATGGCGGAGGTCGCCGCCCGCTCCAGGGCCGCGGCCGTGTCCAATGCCAGGGCCCAGTTGGCTGGCCCGGCCGACGTGGACGACCTGCTCGCCGCGCCGTTCGTCGCCGACCCGCTGCGGGCGCATGACTGCGCGCCGATCACCGACGGCGCGGCCGTCGTCATCATCGCGGCCGCCGACCGGGCCCGCGAGCTCTGCGCGCGGCCGGCCTGGATCACGGGCTTCGAGCACCGGATAGATTCCGGCTCGCTCGGGGCACGGGACCTGACCGTGTCGCCGTCGGCCGCCGCAGCTGGCGCCTCGGCGGGGGCGTCGGGCGTCGAGGTGGCCGAGCTGCACGCGCCGTTCACGCATCAGGAGATCGTGCTCCGCTCGGCGCTCGGCCTGTCTGAGTCGGTGCGGATCAGCCCGTCCGGCGGCGCGCTGGCAGGCAATCCGATGTTCGCGGCCGGCCTGGCGCGGATCGGCCACGCCGCCCGGCAGATCACGTCCGGCACGGTCGCGCGTGCTCTCGGGCACGCGACCAGCGGTCCGGCCCTGCAGCAAAACCTCGTCTGCGTGCTGGAGGCGCGATGAGCCGCCGTTCGATGACAACCGGGGGCTCGAGGACAGGAGGGGTTCGGTGACGCAGCGCGCGGCCGTGCTCGGCACCGGCCAGACTCAGCACCGCAGCAAGCGGCCTGACGTGTCGATCGCCGGCCTGTGCCGGGAGGCGGTCGACCGCGCGCTGGCCGACGCTGGTGTCGAGCTCACCGACATCGACGCGGTCGTCGTCGGCAAGGCGCCGGACCTGTTCGAGGGCATGATGATGCCCGAGCTGTACCTGGCGGACGCGCTCGGTGCCGTCGGCAAGCCGCTGCTGCGGGTGCACACGGCTGGCTCGGTCGGCGGCGCCACCGGCGTCGTCGCGACCAGCCTCGTCCAGGCCGGGCTGCACCGGCGGGTGCTCGCGGTCGCGTTCGAGAAGCAGTCCGAGTCCAACGCCATGTGGGCCCTGTCGATCACGCCGCCGTTCTCGATGCCGCTGCTGGCCGGTGCGGGCGGCTACTTCGCGCCGCACATCCGGTCCTACATCCGGCGCAGCGGGGCGCCGACGCATATCGGCGCGCTCGTCGCGGTCAAGGACCGGCGGAACGGGGCGCGCAATCCCTATGCGCACCTGCGCCAGCCGGACATCACGCTGGAATCGGTGCAGGCCTCACCGATGCTGTGGGACCCGGTCCGGTACGACGAGACGTGCCCGTCCTCCGACGGTGCGTGCGCCATGGTGATCGGCGACCAGGCGGCGGCGGAGGCGTCGGGACGGCCAGTGGCCTGGATCCGGGCCACGTCGATGCGCACCGAGCCGACGATGTTTTCCGGCAAGGACAACGTGAACCCGCGGGCGGGCGCTGATGCCGCTGCTGCCTTGTGGGCCAAGGCCGGGATCTCGCGCCCGATCGACGAGATCGACGTGGCCGAGATCTACGTGCCGTTCTCGTGGTTCGAGCCGATGTGGCTCGAGAATCTGGGGTTCGCATCCGCCGGGGCTGGCTGGAAGCTGACCGAAGCCGGGGAGACCGAGATCGGCGGGCTCATCCCGGTCAACCCGTCCGGCGGCGTCCTGTGCTCCAACCCGATCGGGGCGTCCGGGCTGCTCCGGTTCGCCGAGTCCGCTATGCAGGTCATGGGCAAGGCGGGCGAGCACCAGGTCGCGGGTGCGCGGACCGCGCTCGGGCACGCCTACGGCGGCGGGTCGCAGTATTTCTCCATGTGGGTGGTCGCGGACACCCCGGACTGACCGCCCTGGTACCGGCCGCGCCCGGTCGGCCCGGCTAGGCGTGCCAGGCTGGGCTCTCCACGACGGACTCCCACAGGCTCATGGAGCCTGGCGGCGTCGCGCGGTCGACGTGCGGCAGGTACGGATCGAAGTAGCCGTTGCCGACCTGGATGAACACCACGACGTTGTCGGGCCGCTGATCGTAGATGTCGTAGCCGTAGAAGCCGTAGGAGTCGGCGTACATGACCGCGTCGCGCTCCACGCCACCGCCCGGCGGGGTACGCACCAGGCAGCTGATCGGCAGCGCGCCAGCGGGGCGGGCGCCCTCATCGGTCCAGAGCGGATTCGGGCAGGTCAAGGCCGTCTGGTCGACTGGACCTATGCTAATCATGATGTCGGCCATTCCTTGCCCGTCGTTGTAGTTGACCTCGAGTGAGCCTCGCCCGTTCGAGGCAGTCGGATCATTCGTCAGTACGGCGCCCGCGGGCAGCATGCTCCGCAGCACGCGAAGCATCTGGCGGGGCGTCATCGGGCTAGCTGCCGGGGTCGGCGTGACGGCGGGCGACTCACTGGCCTTGTGCAGGCCCGGCTGCGTGCTGAGCTGACTGGCTGGCGTGCTGACCGGCGGCCCGCTGGACGCTGCTGCGCCCGCCAAGCCCGAGTCGGCGCTCGCGGACCCGCCGAGGCTGCTCAGCGGGTGCGCGAGCCAGGCCCCAGCTCCGACGCCGGACACGGCAAGCACCGCCACCCCGGTGCCGGCCGCGCGGCGGATGCGCATGCGACGCCGGAGTTTCCGGCCGAGCTGCTCGGCCCGCTGCACGATGAAGTTGACATTGGGCGTGAGGTCTGCGACCGCGCGGTCGAACAGCGCGGTCAGCTCGTCATCGGTCTGCATCTGGATTCCTTACTCGGTAGCTGTTCAGGACCGCAGGATGTGGGCATCGGAGCCGAGCAGTTCGCGAAGCTGCCCGAGTCCTCTGGAGTTCAGGCTCTTCACGGCGCCCGGACTGATGCCGAGTGCCTGGGCCACCGACTCGATGCTGTGATCGTCGACATAGCGGAGTACCACCACGGCCCGGCTGCGCGGCGGCAACTTGCGCAGCGCTGCGACCAGAGTCAGCCGAAGGTCGGAGTCCTCGCCAGTGGCGGTCAGCTCCCGTGGCTCGGCCACCGGTGTCTCGGTGGATCGCTTGAGCCTGCGCTGCGAGAGGTAGGCGTTCGTCAGCACCTTACGGGCGTAGGCGTCCGGGTTCCCGGTCCGCTTGACCCGGTGCCACGCGACGAAGAGCTTGGCCAGCGTCGTCTGCACGAGGTCTTCGGCCTCGTGCCAGTCGCCGCTGATCAGGTAGGCGATGCGGAAAAGCTGACCCGCTCGCGCCGACGCGAACTCGCGGAAGTCGTCGACGTCCGCCCGGTCATCCGCCACAAGCGTCTCCCTGCTCTCTGCCGCGCCAACCATCTCACTCTCTAGACGCGGTCAGGTAGCCCGAAGGTATCGGCCAAATGAGCGGGGCTTAGCGATAGCTGACCGGGAGCCGCTTCACGCCGTTCAGCCAGCCGGAGCGCAGCCGCTGCGGTTCGCCAGCCTTGCTGATGTCCGGCATCGCGTCGGCGATGGCGTTGAACATCAGGTCGATCTCTAGCCGGGCGAGGTTGGCGCCGAGGCAGTAGTGCGCGCCGGTACCGCCGAATCCGACGTGCGGATTGGGGCTGCGCAGGACGTTGAATTGCTCCGGGTGCTCGAACACTTCCTCGTCGAAGTTCGCTGACCGGTAGAACATGCCGACTCGCTGGCCCTTCTTGATCTGCTGCCCGCCGAGCTCGGTGTCCTTGGTGGCGGTTCGCTGGAACACCGTGACTGGCGTCGCCCAGCGGACGATCTCGTCGACGGCGGTCTGCGGCCTGGTGGCCTTGAACTGCTCCCACTGCCCCGGGTTATCGAGGAAGGCCAGCATGCCGTGTGAGATCGCGTTTCGCGTAGTCTCGTTCCCGGCCACGGCGAGCAGGATCACGAAGAAGCCGAACTCGTCTGAGGTCAGCTCCTCACCGTCCAGCTGCGCGTGCACGAGCTTCGTGACGATGTCATCGCGCGGGCAGGCCCGTCGATCCTCGGCCATCAGCATGCTGTAGCCGAGCACCTCGGCGGCCGCCGTCTGACCATCAGCGTTGTAATCCGGGTCGTCGTAGCCGACCATGTCGTTCGACCAGGTGAACAGCTTGTGCCGGTCTTCTTGCGGCACGCCGATGAGCTCGGCAATGGCCTGCAAAGGCAGCTCGCATGCTACGTCGGTGACAAAGTCCCCGGTGCCGTGCTCGAGCGCGGCGGCGACGATCTTCACGGCCCGCTCGGTCAGCACCTCGCGCAGGTCGTTGATCGCCCGCGGCGTGAAGCCACGGGAGACGATCCCGCGGATCTTGGTGTGATGCGGCGGGTCGGTGTTGAGCATGATCACGCGTTGCAGCTCGACCTGATCGCGCGTGTTGCCGCTCGGGAACCGCACGATAGCGCCGTTCTCGTAACTCGAGAACGTGTCGCTGTCCCTGGAGATCGCGACCACGTCGTTGTGCCGGGTGACGGCCCAGAACCCGTCGTCGTTGAAGCCCATGTCCGACGGCTGCGGATTCCACCGGACCGGGGCGGCGCGGCGCAGCGCGGCGAACTCCTCGTGCGGGACCCGATGGGCGTACAGGTCAGGATCGGTCAGGTCGAAGCCTGGCGCCATCCGCGGCTCAGCCATGACGGGCCTCCAGATCTGTAACGTGTTCTAGTGGGATTCAAGCACGCCTTAGGTCCCTGGTGAAGACCAGTGGTGAACTGCCTGTCTGTCGAAATTTCAAGAACACGTTCTACTATGGGCACAGGCAACGCGGAGGAGAAGCTGTGGGCACTGCGGTCATCGTCGAAGCCGTCCGGACGCCGATCGGGAGGCGCCGCGGCGCGCTTGCTGGCCTGCACCCGGCTGAGCTACTTGGCCACGCGCAGACGGCCCTGCTCGAGCGCGCCGGGCTCGAGGCGGCCGAGGTAGAGCAGGTGGCCGGCGGCTGCGTCACGCAGGCGGGCGAGCAGGCGGGCAACCTCACGCGGACCGCCTGGCTGCACGCCGGGCTGCCGCAGCAGACGGGGGCGCTGACCCTGGACGCGCAGTGCGGGTCGGCTCAGCAGGCCGTGCACCTGATCGCGGGCCTCATCGCCGCCGGGGCGATCGACGTCGGCATCGGCTGTGGCGTGGAGGCGATGAGCCGGGTCGGACTGGGGGCCAATGTCGGCACCGGGATCGGGTCGCCGCGTCCGGGTTCGTGGGCGATCGACATGCCGAGCCAGTACGAGGCGGCTGAGCGGATCGCGCGGCGTCGCGGCTTCGCCCGTGCGCAGGTGGACGCCTTCGGGCTGCGGTCGCAGCAGAACGCTGCGCGCGCGTGGGCCGAGGGGCGGTTCGATCGCGAGATCACGCCGGTCAAGGCGCCGGTGCTGGATGGCGATGGCAATCCGACCGGCGAGAGCCGTGTCGTCGACAGGGACGGAGGCCTGCGTGAGACCAGTATGGAGGCCCTCGCCGGACTCAAGCCGGTACTGCCCGACGGACTGCACACGGCTGGCACGTCGTCGCAGATTTCCGACGGCGCCGCCGCGGTGCTGCTGGTCGACGAGGCCAGGGCGCGCGAGCTCGGCCTGCGGCCGCGGGCCAGGATTCTCGCCCAGTGCCTGATCGGCGACGAGCCGTACTACCACCTGGACGGTCCGGTGGCCGCGACCGAGCGGGTGCTCAAGCGCAGCGGGATGACGATCGGGGACATCGACCTCTTCGAGGTCAACGAGGCGTTCGCGTCGATCGTGATGTCCTGGATGAGTGTCCATGAGCCGGATCCGGACACGGTCAACGTCAACGGCGGCGCCATCGCCCTCGGTCACCCGGTCGGCAGCACCGGCTCGCGCCTGATCACCACGGCGCTGCACGAACTGGAGCGGACGGACAGCAGCACGGCGCTGATCTCGATGTGCGCTGGCGGCGCGATGGCCACCGCGACGATCATCGAGCGCATCTAGCGCGAGCGGCGCACGCCCGCAGCGCCGCGCCCGAACCTGTGTGAGTCTGGGGCGGAACTTCGGCGCGCGTTGCGCCCTGAACGCACACACGTCGCTGGCGCAAGCGACGATAAGGCCTATGGTTGCGTCGGTTGCTGTGCTCTCTGACATCCATGGCGTGCTGCCGGCCCTGGACGCGGTACTGGGCGAGCCCGCGGTGGCGGGCGCCGATCGCATCGTGCTGACCGGTGACATTGCCGCCGGACCGCAGCCGACGCCCGTACTCGACCGGCTGCTGAGCCTCGGCGACCGGGTCAGCTGGGTGCGCGGCAACGCTGACCGCGAGCTAGTCGGGCTGGCCCGCGGCGCGAACGTCCCCGTTCCCGATGAGATCTCACCCTGGGCGGCCCGCCAGCTCACGGCCGATCACGTCGACTGGCTGGCCCAGCTGCCGCATCCGGTCACCCTCGAGGTCGACGGGTTCGGGGCGGTCCTGTTCTGCCACGGCACCCCTCGCAATGACGAGGAGGTCGTGCTGGCGGACACGCGCCTGGAGCGGTGGGCCGAGGTGCTCGCCGACCTCCCGTCCGAAGTGACGACGGTGGTCTGTGGGCACACCCACATGCCGTTCAGCCGGCTGGCGCATCGGCGGCAGATCGTAAATCCGGGCAGCGTCGGCATGCCGTACGGGCGAGCCGGAGCCCACTGGGCGCTGCTCTCTGGCGGGAGCGTCTGCCTGCGCCGCACTGACTTCGATCTCGCTCAGGCCTGCGCCGATATCGGCGCGCAATCGTCCTTTCCCGGCGCGGCGGACTGGGCCGATTACTTCCTGCACGCGCGTGCCAGCGACAGCGAGGCGCTGACTGCCTTCGGCCCTCGCGACGGGCGCTAGCGGACAGAAACGGGCCGGGCCCGAGCTTTCGCTCGGGCCCGGCCGCCGGTCAGCCGGATCTCTCCGGTGTCGGGATTTACTTGATGGTGTAGCTGTACGGAATCGCGGCGATCTCGTCGGCGTTCGGGTCGTCGAAGATCCCTCCGAAGCCGGCGATCGTGAGATCGTCGACGTACAGGGTTCCGGCGTCTGTCGAGCCGCTGGAGCCGCTCGGCGTGATCGTGACGGTGACCGTCGCGCTGCCGCCGGCGGGGATGTAGACCGGCGCCAGCGGGGCCGCCGACACGCCCTCCAACGCCTGCCACAGGTCACCAGTGGACGACGACACCGAGGAGTCGAACGCCTTCGTGACTGCGCTGAACGTCGCCGACGCCGTCACGGCAGGCGCGCCGGCGCTGGTGTAGGGCCCGATCTCTGACGGGTTCAGGTCCCAGAGCCCAGGGCTGATCTCCGGGTTGCTGTAGGTGAGGCTCGCCGAGTTACCCGACTGGATCCCCTCGAGATCAGGGTCGCCAGGGAAGTAGCTCGAGTCGAAGTTCACCGGAGCGCTGCCCGCCAGGGTCTCCGAGATCTGGCTGGTCTCGGTCGGCACCAGGTAGTACGGGAACGGCGGGCCACCTGCCACGCTGGCCGCCAGCGGCAGCGTGAGACTCGCGGCGTTGATGTTCCCGTTCTGGTCGGGCAGTGCCAGCGTCACCGTGCTGCTTTGGCGGGGGTCGACGAAGTACTCCTCGGGCGCCTGGCCGCTGTTGTGGATGGTCACCTGGTAGGTGTGGGCCGTGCCGTTGGTCAGCGTCGCGCCGGTCGGCAGGTTGCTGGAGATCGGCAGCTTGCCGAAGCCGATGGTGCCGGTGAACGGCTCCTGAAGCTCCAGCCCGCTGACCGGGTTAGCCCACTGCAGCGCGATGGTCCACTGCCCAGGCACTGGCTTCGCGTGGTACAGGTCGACCGACTGCGTGCTCTCCGGGGTACCGCTGGCGTCCTCGGTCACGTTGCTCGAGTAGCCGAGATTCTGGCCGCTCGGGTCGATGAGGTAGCCGGTCAGGAGATCACCCGGGTCGTTGGCCAGGTTGATCTCGGCGTGGATGTTCTTTGCGCCCTTCGGCACGGTGAACGTGTAGTAGTTACCCTGCGCCTGCGCGCCTGCCCGGCCATTACCGCCGGTCAGGACGCCCTGGAAGGTCCCGCCCGAGGCTGTCGTCGGAACCGTCGTGCGCACCGTGACGGGAATCGTGGTGTGGACGTTGCCGGCTGACACGACCACGGACTGGTCAGTGTCTCCGGCAGCAGCCGGGCTGGTCACGCTCAGCGTGGCCGTTCCGGTCGCGCCCGCGCCCAGGGATAGCGAGCTCGGGCTGATGTGTCCAGCGGGGGCGAACTGCGACGTGCTGGCGTCCCACTGGATCGGGCCGCTGGTGCCGATCGCGGTAGTTCCGCTGTCCTGGACGGTGAAGAAGACTGCGGTCCACGTGCCCGCTGGCGGGTTCGCCACCTGCTCGTCGCCGAAGTCAGCCAGTCCCTGCGGGTCCGAGTAGGCCGCATAGGTGCCGTCCGGCTCGAGCAGCGCCACATGCATCAGCGACGTCTGGCCGGAGTACTGGTAGTCGGAGGAGAAGTCCAGCCGCGACGGCTGCGAGGTGTGCGGAACCGTGAAGTGCACCTTCTGATAGACCTCCGTCGCCCCGCTCCAGATCGTGATGGTGCCGGTGTTGGCCGGGCAGGTCGCGGTGGGCGTACCCGGCTGCATGCAGAACGTGCCGGACTGGCTGGCGACCTGGTCGCTCAGGGCGCGCGTGGACAGGTTGACGGTGACCGGGTTCGAGCTGGTGTTGGTCACCGAGAGTGCCTGGCTGGTGGTCGCGCCCGGCTGCTGCTGAATGTTGACCTGGTTCGTGCCCAGCAGCAGTCCGCCACTTGCCGTTGGCGCCTGGATGGACCGGGCCAGGTTGACGGCCGCGGCGATGTTCAGCAGCCCTGCGCCCTGCAGCGCTCCGGGTGCGTCGATGTCGGTAGCCGAGCTCATCAGGATCTGCTTGACCAGCGCCGGCGTCGGGTCGGTGCCGCCGTGCGCGGCAGCGTAGGCCTGGATCACGTCAGCGGCGCCGCCGGCCACAAGTGGTGACGACTCGCTGGTGCCGCCGGTGAACTGGATCGGCGATGGCGTACCGGCGAAGCTGGTGCAGTCGGTGAAGAGCGCGACGTTGCTGCTGCACAGCGCCCAGTTCCAGTCACCCGGTGCCACCAGGTCGACGGTGTTGCCTGCCTCCGAGTTACCACCGGAAGAGATGCCGGCGATGTTGTTGTCGACCCACTGACCGTTTGCGCCGGGCACGTCGGCGCCGCCGAAGTTACCCTGCTCAAACGCGCGGAAGGTGGTGGAGGCGCCGACGCTAATCACGTTCGGGTCAGTGGCCGGCGATCCGATCGTGCTGGTGGCGCCGGCGTCGCCGGTGGATGCGACGACGGTCACGCCCGCGGCCACGGCCGCGTCATCAGCCTGCCGGACGACGTCGGCAGCCAGGTCGGGGAAGTCGTTGCTGCCGAACGACTCGTTGATGACCTTGGCGCCGCTGCTGACCGCGTAGTTGATGGCCTGGAGGAAATTGGACGTCGTGGTGTCGTTGTTCTCCGAGAACACCTTGAGCGCCAGCACGTTCGCGCCGGGTGCATCGCCGGTGATCGTGATGTCGCAGTTGTTCGGCAGCGGCCGCGGGTCGTTGGGGGCAACGAACTTCGACAGGTCGTAGGCAGTGTTGCCCTGGGCGGCAATCGAGCTCGCGTCCAGGAAAATCTCGCCGCCCGGCGTCGGCACGCCGGCCGGGTCACCGGAGAAGTCCACCTGGGTCACGACCGGTGAGCCCGCCGCCGAGCCGGCGCTCGCGTAGGCCGGGTTGCGCTGGAAGTCGGGGTTCGCCGGGTCTAGCCCGTCCGCGATCGCGGCGACGGTCACGCCCGCGCCGTCAGCGCCGGACTGGTTCGCCTGCACGGCATTGATCGGGAACAGCGCCTCGGGGTTGGCCTGCGGGTTGCGCTTGGTGCCGCACAAGCCCGGTGCGATCGACCCGCTGGCGGTCGGAGCCGACGCGCCGGCTGGTGCCTGCACAGTGGGCAGAGTCGGACCGGGTATCACCTGGTTCGGCACGACCGTGGCGACGGCCGAGTTGCCGGCCAGTGTTTGCGCCTGGCCTGGTGTCGCATTGACGACGATCGCGTTCACGAGGCTGGTGGAGCCGACCTCACGACCACCGACGGACTGAAGCTGGGACAGGACTGGCTTCTGCTCATTGGCCACGGCCGTGCGGCGAGCCGCCGACTGTGCGCGAATGCCGGAGTTCTGGTTATGCAAGATCACGATGTACTGGTGGTCAGCCCCGCCGGCTGACGTACTCGACTGAGTCGCCGCCACAGCAGCCCCAGCTGGTATCGCCGTCATGATGATTGCGGCTGGCACCGTTGCCATCACAATGCATCTCTTGCGCGAGCGCATCGCTACCTCCTGTTACCTGGCCCCAGATGGCCGTTCAAAAGCAAGAATCGGGCCAAACACTAGTGGCGGCACGTGAAGTTAGATAGCCCTGAAATCAGCTTGATCAATGATTTCTGCCCGCATGGTATTTTGTAGTGCGAACTAACCATGCCCGGATAACAGTCCGGATCGGACGTCATGGATGCTGGCTAGGCCCCGCGGCCGAACGCCTCCCGGCTCTCCAGCTCAGCCAGCAGGTCTGCGCTCATCACCTTGGTCAGGAACGGGTGCGTGGCCAGGCTCGGCGCCACCGCGTTGACACGGATGCCGTGACTGGCCACGTCCATCGCCGCGCAGCTGGTCAGCGCCATCACCCGGCCTTAGCCGCGCGTAGTGCGCCTGACCTTCCTGCGCCGCCAGCCGAGCACCGAGGCGTTGTTGACCACGACGCCGCCGCCACCTTGCGCGACCATCTGGCGCAGCGCGGCCCTCGTGCACCGGAACGTACCGTTCAGCGTGATGTCCAGCACGCGCAGCCACTCCGCGTCGTCATCTCCAGCACCGAGCTGGTCCCGCCGAGCCCGGCATTGTTGATCATCACGTCCAGGCGGCCGAAATGCGCGACCGCCGACGCGATGAGGCCGGTCACCGCGGCGTCGTCGGTGACATCACAGGGCACGGACCAGCACCCGGTCTCCGTACTCGCTGGCCAGCTCCTCCCGGTAGGCGGCGAGCCGCGCTGGGTGCTGGTCGCTGATCACGACGCTGGCGCCCTCCGCGAGGCAGCGCCTGCGGTAGCTGACCCGATGCCGGCCCCGGCGGCCGCGTGATCACGACGACCTTCCCGGCCAGCAGGTCACGGCCAGGCGGGCGCCGGCGCAGCGGCTGCGCCGGGGCCGTCATGACCGCGCCTGCCTAGGCAGCCCTAGGCGCGATCGGCGATGATGCCGAGCTGGATCTCCTGCGAGCCGCCGTAGATCGTGTCGGCGCGGCTGAACAGGTGCAGCCGCTGCCACTCGTCCAGCTCGTAGGCGGTCCTTCGGCGAGCATCGACGCCGGCCCCAGCACGTCCATGCTAGTTCGCCAAGTCGCGATGCCAGCGCGACCACAGCAGCTTCACCACGGAGGCGTCAGCTGCCGCCGGACCAACGGCTCTCGTCTACTCGGCCAGCATGCTCAGCACCTGCTCTCTCATCACCTGCAAGCCGATCCACGCCCTGGCCAGCTTGTCCGCAGCAGCGGTCACGTGGCCGTCCGTTGCGCCCGGCGGCCTCGATCAGGCGTCGAGTCGCGCTGTAGCCGACTTGCTGTCCGAGCGTCGAGACGCCGCGCTCGATGCCAGCGTGCGCCATCGCGACGCGCCAGCCATCGCCGACCGCGCCGACCACCAGTCGCTCGGCGTGCGCGCGCCGTCGAAGAACACCTCGTTGAACTCCGCCGTCCCGTCAGCTGCCGGATGGGCCGGACGTAACGCCTCCTGATCCATCGGCACGAGCAGTACGACAGCCCGGCCGACCGCCTGCGACCCCGGCTCGGTCCTGGCGAGCAGGAAGCACCAGTCAGCGACCGTCGCGAGCGACGTCCAGACCTTCTGGCCCGTGATGACCCAGTGATCTCCGTCCAGCATCGCTGACGTGCTGACCGACGCGAGGTCTGACCCCGCGCCGGGCTCAGAGTAGCCCTGGCACCACAGCTCACGGACGGCGGCGATGGCGGCCGAGGAACCGCTCCTGCTGCGCAGGCGTGCCGAATGCGATCAGCGTGGGGCCGACCAGCTCCTCGCCCATATGCCCGACACGGCGGTGCGCCGCTACGTGCGTACTCCTCATGGAAGATGACTTGCTGCGCGAGCGAAGCCTCCCTGGCCGCCGTACTCCGCTCGGCCAGCCGAGGCAAGTCCAGCCTGCCGCGGCCAGATGCCGGTTCCAGGCCAGGCGCTGCTCGAAGTGCTCATGCTCACGGCCCGGTCCGCCCAGGCCGCGCAGCGCGGCGAACTCACCCGCCAGGTTGACCTCAAGCCAGCCACGGATGCGACCGCGGAACTCCTCGTCCTCGGCGGTCAGCTGCACTGGCATCTCAGGTGCACTGTCGTCTCAGCTGCACTGCCGTCTCCCTCGGCCGACTGGCTGCTCGGCAGGTCCGGAGCGCTCCTTCGCCGCGCCTGGCCAGCGTCGCACGTGACAAGTAGGCTCGCAATACCAAGCACTTGCTTGCCTAAGGAGTCTCGTGCAGCTCACCATTCCGGCGGTGCTGGCGTGCGCAGCGGGCCAGCTTGGTGAACACGTCGCGATAGCCGAGCCAGGTGGCTCGCGACTGACTTACGGCGAGCTCCACGACCAGGTGCACGCGATCGCGGGGGCACTTGCGTCGGCAGGCGTCGAGGCCGGCGACCGGGTCGCGATCTGGTCTCCTAACACCTGCCACTGGGTGATCGCTGCGCTCGCGGTGCACACGGCGGGCGCCACGCTCGTGCCGGTGAACACCAGGTTCACCGGCGCCGAAGCGCTGGACGTAATAGGCCGCGGCCGGGCCAGCGCACTCTTCGTGGCCGGCCCGTTCCTCGGTGCCGACAGGCTGCTGGCGTTGCAGGACGCTGATCACGCCCAGCCAGGGAAGCTGGACGGCCTGCGGCTGATCGTCTCGATCCCGGTCGAGGCAGGCGCAGTAACGCACTAGCGGTGACTGGCCGCGCGCCACGGTGCTGACGTGGGCCGAACTCGCCCGCCGCGCCGCCTCGGTACCTGCCAGCGTGGCGGCCGGGCGGGCCGGCGCCGTTAGTCCCGACGACGTCAGCGACATCTTGTTCACGTCCGGGACGACGGGGCGGAGCAAGGGCGCGATGAGCTCGCATCGGCAGGCACTAGCCGTCGCCGCCGCGTGGGCCGAGTGCGCCGAGGTCAGCGCGGACGATCGCTACCTCGTGCTGAATCCGTTCTTCCACAGTGCCGGCTACAAGGCCGGGCATCCTGGTCTGCTTGCTCACCGGCGCCACGATGGTGCCGCAGCTCGTCTACGACCCCGAGCAGGCCATGCGCCTGATAGCGGCCGAGCGGATCACGATCCTGCCCGGCGCGCCGACCATCTACCAGACGATGCTCGACCACCCGGCCCGCGCTCAGCACGACCTGTCCAGCCTGCGGCTGGCAGTGACGGGCGCCGCGGTCGTACCCGCCGCGCTGGTCGAGCGGATGCAGGCTGAGCTGAGCTTCGACACCGTGCTGACCGCGTACGGCCTGACGGAGGCCGTCGTCGTCAGCATGTGCAGGCCGGGTGACCCGCCGGCCGCGGTCGCTGCGACGTCGGGCCGGGCCACGGCCGGCTTCGAGATCCGGCTGGCCGCGCCACCCGATGCCGAGGATGGCGCGCACCGCGACGGAGCGGACGGCACAGGCGAGATCCTGCTCCGGGGGCCGAACGTGATGCTCGGCTACCTGGACGACCCAGCCGCGACACAAGAGGCGATCGACGGCGACGGCTGGCTCCACACCGGAGACGTCGGCCGCCTCGACGCCGACGGCTACCTGACGATCACGGACCGGCTGAAGGACATGTACATCTGCGGCGGCTTCAACGTGTACCCAGCCGAGGTCGAGCAAGTGCTCGCCCGGCTCGACGGGGTCGCCGAGTCGGCGGTGATCGGCGTGCCCGACGCCCGGCTGGGCGAGGTCGGCAAGGCCTTCATCGTCAGCAGACCCGGTCACGAGCTCACCGCCGCCGACGTGCTGGCGTACTGCCGGGAGCGGCTGGCCAACTTCAAAGTGCCGCGGCGGGTCGAGTTCCGCTCGGAGTTGCCGCGTAATCCGGCAGGTAAGCCGCTGAAGCGGCTGCTCAGGGAGGGCTCCGCATGAGCAGGCAGGCCACCGGGCTGGCCTTGGCCTGCCGGACGAGGCGGCATGCCGCTGACGCGCGAGCAGAGCGACCTGCGCGCCTCGATCGGCGGCCTGCTGGACCGCTACCCGGCAGGCCAGGATGCCGGGGACGGAGTCGGCGCGCGCTTGTGGCAGCGTCTGTGCGCGGAGATCGGCGCAGCCGGGCTCGCCATCCCGGAGCGGTTCGACGGCGGCGGCGCCGGGCCCAGTCGAGGTAAACGTCGTCATGGAGGAGCTCGGCCGGTCCCTGACGCCGTCACCCATGCTGGGCTCCGCCGTGCTGGCCACCCAGGCGTGCTGGCATCTGGCGACGAGCGGCCCCCGCCGGCTGCTGCCAGGCCTGCCGACGGCAGCAGACCGCGCCCTACACCCGTGCTGGGATCCGGCCGAGGTGGCCTGCCGGGCGTCACGCGCCGCCAGTGGCTGGATCGTCAGCCGGCGAGTCAGACCGTGGCCGGCGTCTGCGACCATGGCCAGCGACTGACACCGGCGAAGCGCACTAAGTGCTGGACGGTGACCGGGCGACGGTGCTGCTGGTCCCCGCGCTTTTGCCGGACGGGCGGATCGGCCTGTTCGAGGTGCCCCCGGCTCAGCCCTGGTGACGTGCACCGAGTGCACCAGCGTGGACGATTCGAGGCGGCTCGCCGTGGTGCGGCTAGACGGTGCGCGCGGCCAGCGCGTCGGCACTAGCATCGCCCTGGACCATGTCAGGGACGCGGCCTGCATCGCGCTGAGCGCCGAGCAGGCAGGCGCTGCGGCGGCGGCGCTGGCGCTGACCGTGTCCTATACCAAGGTCCGCGTACAGTTTGGCCAGCCCATCGCCAGCTTCCAGGCGCTGCAGCATCGGATGGCAGAGATGCACGTGCTGGTCGAATCGGCCAGGTCATTGTCGTACGCGGCGGCGGAAGCCGCTCAGCATGGCGCGCCCGACAGCGGGCTGCGCGCGGCTGCGGCCAAGGTGTACTGCTCCGAGGCGCTCCAGCGGGTCAGCGCCGAGATGATCCAACTGCCCGGGGCCATCGGGATGACCTGGGAACACACGGCGCACCGCTACTTCAAGCGCGGACACGGCGCGGCCATGCTCCTCGGCGGGCCGTCCGGCCACGTTGCCAGAATCGCTGCCGCGGTCATCGACCGCTGACGTCAGGCCAAAACGACTGTGACGCAGGTCACATTCGGCGGAGTAACGCGGGCGATTCCTTCGTCGCTCAAGTCGGTGTTGTCGGCGGCCTCGCATCCGATCGGGGCCCGACCTAAGGAGAACAATGCGCTTTCCCAAGTCCCTGGTGGCCCGCATCGGCGCTGTCGCTGCCACTGCGGCGATCGCTGTCACCGGCGCCACGTCGGCGGCCAGCGCCGCCACCGCCGCGCCTGCTGCAACTGCGACCGCGGCCCACTACGTGCACCGGATCCCGACCAAGCTAGCGATCAGCAACACTTTGCCGAAGGGCCACTACCCGAACCGGACCGTCCTCATCAACGGCCACCTGACCGCCGGCAAGTACAACCTGCGCCACCTGCGGGTCTTCCTGGTGCGCCGCGGCTACAAAGGACACTGGTACGTGGTGCAGTCGCAGTTGACCGCGAAGTACGGCCATGTCTTGTTCCGGGTGCACCTCGGCAAGAAGCCCGTGAGCTTCCGGCTTGCCTTCCTCGGCACCAAGAACTTCGCCCCTTCGGTGAGCAAGGCCAAGACCCTCTGCCCTAGGTCCCGATGGCACTGCACCGGCGGGCATTCCGGGTTGGCTGACATGACCCGGACATGCCCGCCGGTGTGCGACGCTGACAGGCGCGATGGCGACAAATGACACCGCAGTGCTCGACGACGCACTGGCCAGGGCGAGCACGGGCGACGAGGCCGGGTTCCTTGAGCTGTGGCGCGCGCTGCAGCCGCGGCTGCTTCGCTTCCTGCGCGTGCTCGGCTGCGACGATCCCGAGGACGTCGCCAGCGAGACGTGGCTTCAGGTGGTCCGCGACCTGCGCACGTTCTCAGGCAGCGAGGATGACTTCCGGCGCTGGCTGTTCACGATCGGGCGGCACCGGGTCATCGACGCGGCGCGGGCTAAGTCCAGGCGGCCGGCCGTCCCGATGATCAGCAGCCTGGACCTCCTGGCTGACCGCCACCTGGTCGAGGACCAGGTGCTGGACGGCATTTCGGTCGAGGGCGCCGTCGCCCTGCTCGCCAGGCTGTCGCCAGATCAGGCGGAGGCTGTGGCCCTGCGCGTCATCGCCGGACTCGAGACCCCGGATGTCGCCAAGATCCTCGGCAAGTCGGCCGGTGCGGTACGGGTGGCTTTGCATCGCGGGCTGAAAGCACTCGCCGGCGACCCCGCTGTCCGTGCCCTCGCAGGCCGGCCCGGACCCGGATCTGCCCTGCGGACGCTGGAGGAGGTGGACTCATGAACTCGGACCTGCGCCGCGAGACCGGATCGCCCCATCCCGGTGTTGATCGGCTTTTCCGCACGCTGACTGCCGGCGGGACCGCAGCTGAGCTAGCAGGCGAGCACGACGCGCTCGCCATGTTCCGGGCAAACGTGCGTCCGCCCGCCGGTCCTGCGGCAGCACCCGCCGGCCCGGCGACAGGCCTGCCGCGCCGATCCGGCGATCCGCGTTCGCATTTTCCGGTTCCCGGTCCGCTGGAGCGTCAGGCTCGCCGCCGTCGCCGCGGCCGTAGCCGTCGGGGGCACGGCGGCTGCGGCTTACGCCGCGGTCCTGCCCGATCCCGTACAGCACCTGGCGCACTCCGTGCTGGGCTTCGCAGGCGTGCCAGACCGCCAGGGCGGCTCGGCCCAGGGCACGTCGGGTCGCTAAGGTCGATCGCCTCACCACCAGCCCCATCCGGTCTGCGGCTGTCGACGCCGGCCACGACGCCGTCCGGTTCGCCCGGCCGCAGCGACCGGCACCGCGTCCCCGACGCCGGGCGCCGGCGGGCTCCTGCTGTCGCTCACGGCCGCCACCGTGCACATCACCGCCGGCGCCGGGGCTGTCATCGACGGCCGGCTGACGCAATCGGGCGCCGGGGTGCAAGGCGTGACCGTCACGCTGGTCGAGCGGCTGGCCGGGCATGCGGCCTGGCGCATTGCCGGAAGCGGACCAACCACATCGGACGGGAACGTGGCCGTGTCCGTCCCCGCCCTCACCGCAAACGCGGTGTTCCGGCTCACGGTCCGCGGTGCTGTCCTCAGCCCGAGCGTGACCGTAACGGTGAGCCCGCCGATCACCGTCGTACTTGACGTCAGCTCGACGGCCACGTCGGACACCCTCGTCGTCAGCACCGAGTACGCCAGGGCCGGTGACCTCGTCGCGCTTCAGGTGCAGGCAGCCGGCGGCAGCTGGCTGCCGCTGCGTTACCGGCCACTGGGCGCTGGCGGTCAGGCCAGCTTCAGCCTCAGCGGCACGCGGCTGGGGAACCGCGAGGTCCGCGTTGTGCTGCTGGCGACCGTCAGCCACGCGGCCGCCGTAAGCACGGCCGAGATGGTGCCGCCGGGCTGACCAGCTTGTGAGGACCCGCCCGTCGACCGGGGCTGCACCGGCCGGCTGAGACCTCAGTTAGAACGGCCAGGTCAGTGGGTAGCAACACGGCTACGGTATGTTAACCATCCGTTCACTGACGCCGATCCCGGTGGCGCGAGCCCTAAGGCATGGATGCACTGTGCGCGAAATCGCTCGTCCTGAGTGCCGCGAAGGCTGCGTGATCGCATGACCAGTCTGGCGAAGGAGCAGTTGCTAGCGGCCCTCGCCGATGTCGGTGTCGAGCCGGCCGACTACGCGCTCATCGAGCAGGCGAGGGCGCTGGTCGACGAGGTGAATGCGCGGCTGCGGACACGAGGATCGCGAATGATCTACCTGATTACGTTCTGCAATGCGACGCCGATCCGGCAACCCGATCTGCTGGCCGTCTCGACGAGCCACCCTCCGACTAGCCGCAGCGCCGGTACTCGTCCGCCTCGACGAGGACACGCTCCGTTCACGGCCGCTGTGGATCCGGCTGATCATCGAGTCGCTGGCACGTTCCTCCTGGTAACCGTGGCCGCCGGCGTCATCATCACTACGCGGGCGGCCATCCGGTCAGCCGGGCGCCGCCGTGTCGCCCTGGCGCGCTGGTGTGGCCCTGATCACGCCTGGGGGCCGCTGTCCGGACTGCACATCAATCCTGCCGTCACCCTGGCCTTCCTGGCGCGCCGGGTGTTCCCGATGGGCTGGGTCATTCCTTACTGGGCGGCGCAGTTCGCCGGCGCTCGCGGCGGCGCTGCTGCTCCAGGCCCTCTTCGGCCACGCCAGCGCGGGCGGCACCTACCCGATCGCGCGGCCCGGCGGGGACTGGCGGCGTTCGTGATGGAGATCCTGCTCACCGCGACCCTGGTGAGCGTGATTCTCAACACCGCGACCGGGCACCGCAGCATCGGCCACAACGCGGCGATCGCGGTCGGCTCGACTGTTGCCCTGCTCGGCTGTCGCCATCCCGATCAGCGGCTCGCCGATGAATCCGGCGCGCACTCTCGGGCCTGACATCGCCGGCGCCGATTCGCCGGATGGTGGGTGTATGTCCTGGGGGAGGCGATCGGCGCGGCCATCGCGGTGCTCGCCGATCGGACTAGTCCGCGGCCTGCCCGATAAGGCGGAGTTCTCAGCCGCCGAAGGCGCGCTGCCCTTAGGGCTGCCGAGCCGAGCGGCCCGGCAGCCCGTCGCGCATTCCGTCTACCGGGCAGCCCGCTACACATCGCGCTCGGCGACGATCTGGTCCCGGTTGACCGCATCGAGCAGTGCGTTGTAGTCGCGCTCGTTCTGGTCCGCGTACGCGGCGGCGAACTGGGTGATCGCCTGGTCGAACACGTCCGATCCGCCGAGGTAGGCAGCGATCGCGATCCGGTCACCGGACCGGGCGTGCGCCCGCGCCAGCGTCCATCCGCAGAGCTCCCCGTACAGCCGCATGCCGTACGGAATCATGGCCTGGACGTCGACGGAGAACTTCCAGTCCCGCAGCTGGCGGACATAGAAGTCGCGCTGCTGCCCGTCGAGCCCGGCCTCGACCCGCTGCCAGCCGAGGAAGATGTCACTGGACGCCTGCATCAGCCGCTGGCCCGCCACGACGCGCTGGCCCTGGTTGCCGTACTTGCTGGCGCCGGCGAAGTGGCTGAGCACCGACTCCTCCGCTTCCTTCACCTGGAGGAACAGCGGGTCGTCGGTGTCGCGCCCGAGCAGCAGGACGATCCAGCACCGGGTGCCGACGCTGCCGACCCCGACGACCTTGCGGGCCATGTCGGCGAACTCGAACTCATCAAGCAGGAACCGCCGGTCGGTTTCCAGCGTGCGCCGGTACTTAGTCAGCAGATCGGTGATCTGCGCCTCGAAGGCCTTCCGATCTACCTGCCGCGGCAGCAGTTCGTCAACTGGGACGATGAGAGGCGGGTTCGAGCCGATCTTCGGCCTGCCGTCCACCAGGTGGGTGAGCTTGCTCAGTTCCTGCATGCTGTCCCTGGTCCTGGCCTTCGCCATTCCCTGGCTGACCGCCTTGCGCTGGCGCTTCTTCAGCCGCGAGTCGAACTGGGCACGGAACTCGTCCATGTCGGCGTGTGCGTACCAGACGTCGAGGTTCTGCATGCGCGCGAAATTACGCATGGCCTGGCGGTACCTGGCCACCGTGGCAGTGACGATCTGGCGGCGGTCCTTGCCGCCGAATCCGCTATCCCGCGCCGCTACCTCCATGCTGGCGGCTAGCCGCTTCACGTCCCACTCCCACGGACCTGGCAGCGTCTCGTCGAAGTCGTTGACATCGAAGACCAGGCGGCGCTCGGCGGAGCCGAAGATGCCGAAGTTGGACAGGTGGGCGTCGCCGCACGCCTGGACCGGCAGCCCCGACGTCGGCGTGTCCGCCAGGTCGCTCGCCATGGGCAGAGCCGCCCCGCGGTAGTAGCTGAACGGAGAAGCCATCATCCGGCCCCAGCGGATCGGCACCAGCTCCGGTACCCGCGACTCCGCCTGGGCCGCCAGCAAGGTCAGCGGATCAGGCCGGCCTTGCTGCCGCTCGAACGCCGCGTGGCTCTCGCGCGGCACCTGCTCGCGCGCCGTCCGGCCGCGCTCCGCTCGTTCCGCCGGAGTCAGCCGCCCGAGCCCGGTGTCGAGCGTGTACCGGAGTCGCGGAACATCAGTCAGCACCGCAGTCATCGGCTTCCCCCGAATTCCGATATATCCGTCAGTGTGCAAGCGGACTGATCGCCGCTCAAGATTAACTGTGCTCCGCGAGCCTCGCGTGCGCGTCACCCGCACGGGGTGACGCGCTGACAGCGCGGCGGCACGACGCAGCTGATGGTCACTGGGCGGCGGTCTCACGAGCCGGGTCGGGCGAGGCCGGCCGGAGGGCTCGAGCCCTCGCGGTGCCGACCGCGATGCAGGCCGCGAGGACTGGCAGCACACCGAGCGCGGCTGTCAGCGAGGACGCGGACGCTAGCTCGCCGATGATCGGCGGTCCGAAGACGAAGCCCGCCCAGCCGCACGCGGAGACCATGGCGATCGCGGTGCCCTGGCTCATGCCCGGCAGGCGCCCGGCCGCGCTGTTGACCGTCGGGATGACGAGCGCCACGCCAATCCCGAGGCAAGCGAATCCGGCGATGACAGTCACGCTGGTGCCACCGAGGAGCCCGGCGGTAAACCCGGCCGCCGCGATAGCGGCGAGCGCCGGCAGCAGCCGGCGGGCTCGGAACTGGGCCAGGAGCCGGTTACCTGACAGCCGGACGATCACCATGGCCAGCGCGAAGACGGTGTACCCGAGACCGGCGACGGCCGCGCCGACACCGATCGACCCGCGCAGGTAACACCGACGCCCAGTCGGCGCTTGCGCCTTCGCACAGCATGGACGCGAACGCGATCGAGCCAAGGACCAGGACCGGACCGGACAGCCGGACGGGGCGACGGCCGGGCGGCCGCCTCGGGTCGGCCGCGCGCGGGTCCGCCAGCATGCGCAGCGACAGCGGACCGGTCACGGCGAGCACCGGAATCGCCAGGAGCAGCAGCTGCGAGGTCAGCGAGACGCCAGCGGCGACGCCCAGCGCGCCGATCCCGGCGCCTGCGAACGCGCCGATGCTCCAGCTGGCATGGAAGCCGGACATCAGCGGCCGCCCGGCCGCGAGCTCGACGGTGACAGCCTGCGTGTTCATCGAGACGTCCATCGCGCCCTGGAACGCGCCCCACGCGAACAGAGCGGCGAAGAGCGCGCCAAACGAGCCTGCCAGCCCGACGAGCGGGCCAGCCAGGCAATAGCCCAGCAGGGTGATCTGGACCATGCGCTGGCTGCCGAGCCGGGGCAGCAGCTGCGCCACGATCAGCATCGCTGTCACCGAGCCGAGCGGGGCACCGAGGAGCGCGAAGCCGAGCACGCCGTCGGACAGCCCGAGGTGATCCTTAATTTGCGGGATGTGCGCCGTCCAGGAGGCGAAGAGCAGGCCGTGGCTGACGAAGGCGGCCAGGGTGGCCGCACGCTGGGCCCGGTACGTGCCGCCGTGGCCGCCCTGCGCTGAACGCACGACCGCCGGGCTAGACACAGCGGACCTCCAGCCCCGCCGCGCGCAGCGACTCCACGATCTCGGCTGGCGCATCCGCATCCGTGACGATCATGTCGACCGCGGTCGCTGACGTCACGACTGCCATCGCGGTCTGCCGGAACTTGGTGCTGTCCGCGGCGAGGATCACGCGGGCCGCGGACCGGATCATCGCCTGCTTGACCTCGGCGTCGCGGAGGTCGTGGGTCGTCACCCGGTTATCGGCCAGTCCGCAGCAGGTCAGGACGGTGGTGTCGAACCGCAGCGAGCCGATGCTCGCGAGTGCCAGCGGGCCTACCATCGCGAGCTCACCGGGCCGGATCTCGCCGCCCGGCAGCAGCAGCCGGATCGACTGGTGCGCCGCCAGGACCGAGGCCGCATGCAAGGACATCGGCATGACAGTCAGCCGCCGGGCGGCAAGCTCGCGGCCGACAAGCGCGGCCGTCGTGCCGCTGTCCAGCAGCACGGCCTCGCCGTCACGGAGCACCTCGGCCACCGCCGCGGCGATCCGGCCCTTGGCCTCGGCCCGGTCCAGGACGCGCATGCTGAACGGCAGTTCCTCGCCGCGCATGAGCAGGCTGATGGCGCCGCCCCGAACGCGCTGCGCCATGCCCATCGCGACGATGCGGTCCAGATCGCGGCGGATCGTCATCTCGGCGGTACCAAGGCTGGCTGCCATCTCCGCGACGTCAAGCCGCCCGTCGCGTTGCAGCACGTCGACCAGCGCGGTGAGCCGCGCGTTGGCTTCCATGCCATCAACGTACAGAGAATGTGTGCGTGCGCACAAGTTACATGTGCGTTTCTAGCGGTGGCGGCCAGCAACGGCCCCGTTCCCGGTCCTGTCAAAGATGACGCTAACGTCAAGGTTAGAGTTGGAAGTGGTCAGGTCGGCGCGGCAGCAGGGGAGCATGAATGGCGATCGAGGAACGCAGCCTCGAAGCAAGCCGTGGTTCAGGCGGCACACTGTCGCAGGGCAGGGGCAAGAACTACAAGTGGATAGCCCTGTCGAACACGACGCTCGGCATCCTGATGGTGACCATCAACCAGTCCATCCTGCTGATCTCGCTGCCCGCGCTGTTCCGCGGCATCAACCTGAATCCGCTCGTGCCCTCGAACACCTCGTACTTCCTCTGGGTATTCATGGGGTTCACGCTGGTCACTGCTGTGCTAGTCGTGAGTTTCGGCAGGGTCGGCGACATCTACGGCCGGGTCCGGATGTACAACCTGGGGTTCGCCGTCTTCACGGTGTTCTCGATCTTGCTGTCGGTGACGTTCCTGACCGGGTCAGGCGGCGCCCTGTGGATCATCGTCATGCGCGTCTTCCAGGGTGTTGGCGGCGCGCTGCTGTTCGCTAACTCCACCGCGATCCTCACCGACGCGTTCCCGGCGGAGGAGCGCGGCAAGGCGATGGGAATCAATGGCATCGCCGCGGTGGGCGGCTCGTTCCTCGGCCTGCTGCTCGGCGGCGTGCTCGCGCCGATCGAGTGGCGGCTTGTCTTCCTGGTCTCGGTCCCGTTCGGCCTGTTCGGGACCGTCTGGGCGTACGTCAAGCTCAAGGACAACGGGATCCGCATTCCGGCCAAGATCGACTGGCTGGGCAACACGCTGTTTGCCGTCGGTCTCATCTCAGTGCTCACCGGCATCGTCTACTCGCTGCTGCCATACGGCGGCCACCCGACCGGGTGGACAAACCCGTACGTACTGACCGCGATCTTCGGCGGCATCGCTGTGCTCGTCCTGTTCGGCTGGGTGGAGACCAAGGTCGACGAGCCGATGTTCCGGCTCAGCCTGTTCAAGATCCGCGCGTTCACCTTCGGCAACATTGCCGGCTTGCTCGGCGCCCTCGGCCGCGGCGGCATCCAGTTCATGCTGATTATCTGGCTTCAGGGCATCTGGCTGCCGCAGCACGGCTTCAGCTTCAGCCAGACGCCGCTGTGGGCTGGCATCGCGATGATCCCGCTCACGGCAGGCTTCCTCATCGTCGGCCCGCTCGCAGGCTGGATGTCGGACCGGCACGGGGCCAGGCTGTTCGCCACCACCGGCCTGGTCGTGTCGGGCGCTGCCTTCCTGCTGCTGGAGACGCTGCCGATCAACTTCAGCTACGCCGGGTTCGCGGCGCTGATCTTCCTGTTCGCGGTTGGCATGGGGCTGTTCTTCTCGCCCAACCAGGCCGCGGTCATGAACAGCCTGCCGCCCGAGCAGCGGGGCGCAGGCGCGGGCATGCTCAACACGTTCCAGAACTCGGCGACCGTGCTGTCGATGGGCCTGTTCTTCACGATCGTCACGCTCGGGCTCGCGGCCCGGCTGCCCAGCGCCCTGTTCAAGGGGCTGGTGGCTGCGGGCGTCAGCCCCGCCGCCGCGCATACCGTGGCCAACGAGCCGCCGATCGGCTCGTTGTTCTCCGCGTTCCTCGGCTACAACCCGATTCAGGAACTGCTCGGGCCGACCGGCGCCCTCCAGCACCTGCCGGCGAAGCAAGTCGCGTACATCACCGGACGCTCCTTCTTCCCGAAGCTCATCGAGCAGCCGTTCGCCAGCGGCCTGCACCTGGCCTTCACGTTTGCGGCGATTGCCACCCTGATCGCCATCGTCGCCTCGGCCTTGCGCGGGAAGCGTTACGTTTACGCGGTGTCGGCGCCAGTTGAAGCTGAGGCTCCGGTCGACGCGGTCCTGGGCGAGATGCTGAGCCTGCCCGTCGACGCAGAGGTAGCCGGCGGCCCGGAAGCAGTCGGTGAGAGTGTGTAGTGATGAGCGCGAAGGCACAGCAGGCGAGTGAGGTGCTTCGGCCGGGCGTCCGCACGGGCGACAGCGAGGAGCAGCTCGTCGGCATTGGCGCTGCGGCGGAGCGGGCCGGAGTTTCCCAGCGGGCGCTGCGCTATTACCAGCAGCGCGGCCTGCTGACCCCGCGCGGCTGCACGCCTGGCGGACTGCGGCGGTACTGCGAGGAGGATCTGGCCCGCGTCGCCAGAATCCGTCAGCTACAGGACCTACTTGGGCTGAACCTGGACGAGATCGCCATAGTGCTGCGCGGCGAGGACCGGATGGCGGAGATCAGGCTCGCCTATCACGACGAGGGAACGACCGGCGCCGAACGCCGGGAGCTCGTCCGTGAGAGCCTTGAGCTCCAGCATGTTCTGCGCGCGACCGTCGAAGCCAAGCGACAGGGGATCGAGGGCTTCCTCGCCGACCTGGACGCCCGCATCGACAAAACGCGGGCGCTCCTGGATCAGATGGCGGACTCAGCTGCCTCATCCGCGTCGCCAGCACCGGGTCGCGTGCTGCAGCGTGAATCCTAAAGATCAGTCCGACGAGGACCGTGCCTGGCTTCAGGCCGACGAGGGAGCGATCGTGTCCCTGCATCTGCGTAACATCCCGACCAGGGCCGCTGCTGGCAGCTACGTCCTGCACTCCGGACTGGAGAAGTGGAACGGCAGCGAAGAGCAGGCCAAGGGCCTGCACGCGGCGGCCTCCGGCGCCTACCCGGTCCTCGACAAGGTGCCGCCGACGACGTTCCTCAAGGTACTGTCCGCCGCGGAGATCGGCACTGGCGGCGCTCCTGCTGCTGCCCGTCGTCAGCAACAAGCTCGCCGGAGCCGCCTGACCGCATTCGCCGGCAGCCTGGTCGGGATGTACCTGCGCACGCCCGGCCTGCGGCAGCCAGGCAGCGTCTGGCCAAGCCAGGCGGGCATCGGCGTCAGCAAGGACATCTGGATGGTCGGCATCGGCCTCGGCCTGCTCGCCGACGACGCGACCGACGGCGTACGCAAGCGCCGCGCCGCTACCTCGGTCGCCTGATCCAAGCCGAGCGGCCGACCCCCCTCCCACGGTACATGCGTTGGGGGGCCGTGGTCCGCGCTCGAATCGCGAGTCAGGATTAACGGGAGGTTCCCGGCAGGCCTCGGAGCCGACGGCGGCTGGGGGCGCCGGTCAGCGGCTTCCGGTTCTGTGGCTACCTATGCGCGTTCGAGCACCGCCGCATAAAGCGCGCCTGGCAGCAGATCGGTCACCCGCCAGCCGGCGGAGCCCGCGAGGTCCATCAGTTCAGCCGGCGACAGCATGAGGTAGTCGAACCAGTCCGTGGCCAGTCGCTGGTAGCGGACCCGCATGGTCAGCTGCCCTGGCATTCGTCCCCGGCGACGATTGCGCTCGTGGTATTCGAGGTGAGCTTCCTTGTCGGTCTGGAACACATCCAGGCTGGTGCCAATGATCAGACCGCCGGGGCGGAGTAGGTGGCCTATCGCGGTCAGGAATCTGGGCGCGTTCTCCGGGGATCCGAGCAGGCCGAGGTTGTTGCCGAGCAGCAGGGCGCTGTCGAACGTCCCGCCCATGCCGTCGGCGACTGCCTGCTCGACCGAGCCGGCGTAGACCTCGCGCACGCCGCGCTGGCGACAAGCAAGGATCGCGCCGGGCGACACATCGAGCGCGGCCACCTGATGCCCGCGATCCTGTAAGGCGAGACTGGCACGGCCTGCGCCGGCGCCGATGTCCAGCACCCGGCCGCGGACGCGATCGAGGGCCCACTGATCTCGCTCGTCTCGCACCACCAGGTAGTCCAGCGTGTCGAGGCTGACCAAGCCGTCGTCCCGCTCGATGACGATCGGATCCGGAGTTCCCGCTACGACGTCGAGGAGGGCGCGGCCGAATGCGTCTCCGACTTCGGGCGCGCCGAGGCTGGCGTTCATACCGTCCGATTCTCCTCGGTTGCTGGGCCGACCCACCAGCCGGTCCTAACCGGCCCACGGCGGCGGGGCCGTGGGCCGATCGCTTATGTGCGGCTGCGCCAGCTCAGTTGCCTGCTGAGATCTTCGTCGCCACGTCGGAGAACGAATTGGTGCGCAGGCCCTTTGCAGTCACCGGCTTGCTCAGCCAGATGCCGATCTCGTTGTCGAAAATGACATTGCGAGCGATCGTGATTGCGACCGGCGTGCCGCCTGAAAACACGAGGATGCCAGTCGTCTCCAGATCCTCCGGCGAGGCTGGCGAGTCGAGCGGGTCGCCGCCAATGTTGTTCGTCCCGATGACGTTCCGCACGACGGTATTGCCACTGAGGTCCTCGAACTGGCCTGGACCGAGCGTGTGTGCGTGAAGAGTCACGCCGGCCAGCTCGTTGCCTGCGATGTAGTTGCCCTCAACCAGGTTGTTGTAGGACGCGGTACCCGGTCCGGCGTTGGCAAACAGCACGCCTGCGCCTTCGCCCTTGAGGCCGTTGTCGGTCACCTTGTTGTTCCGGATCACGTTGTCGTACACCCCGGCCACCGACGGCTGCAGCTGTCCTGAGGTGCTCAGAGCGTTCGGGTTGTGGCCCGGGAGAGTTATCCCGCAGTCGGTGGCGTTCTTGGTAATGAGGTTGGCTTCCACCACGTTGTGATCGGTAGGCCCGGTCTCGTCGGTGAGCAGCACCCCGCCTGAATTACCGCTGATGAAGTTGGCACGGACCGTGGACTGGGCCACGCTCAGCAGATGAATGCCTTCGCCGCAGTCGCCTGGGATCTGACCCTGTGCGGCGCATTCGAAGTAGGGCGACGCGGGAGGCACTCCGCCACCGAGGTCGTTGTGCACGACAGCGTTGCGCGCAATAGAGATGTCGTGGATGGTGCCGTCTACTCCCGCGGCCAGGATCCCCTCGCCGTCAGCGTTCCTGACTTTGAACCCGCTGACGTCGACGTGAGAGCTGAGGATGACCACGCCGGCGAATATGGTCAGCGGCCCGACCCCAGGTGGGTTAACCACAAGAGTGGGGGTGACGTGCGACTCGTCGATGGTTGCGTGCCGCCCCTGCAATGACAGGGGCTTAGCTACGACCACCTGCTCGTGATAGACGCCCCCGCACACCACGACTGTGCCCCAGGCAGGCGCTGCGTTGATGGCCGACTGGATGGTTTTGAAGGCGGCTGAGCGGCAGGACCGGTCGGCGTTAGACCATCTCGCCTGCTTGGAGACGTAGCGGACGCTGCTTTGGTGGTGGTGCCCGGCTACGCTCGCGGAGGCTGCTCCCGCGGATAAGGCGAGTGCGGCCACGACTGCCAATGGCGTGAGGAGCGCGCTTGCGACGTGGATCATCCGTCTGGATTTCATATTCCCCCCAGTGAAACTGTGTGCCGACGCTTTTCCGGACGCAGCCCAGCAGGTCCCTCCGCACAGTCCCCGCGGCCGAGTGGCCACTTTGGGTATGCGGACCGACACGCGCCGCACACTACACCAGCAGTCAGCTGATCCTGCGCAGCTCGGCCGCGGCGACGCCGTTCACGCGTCCCCGCGCGCGCGCAGCACCTAGCCGCCGTTACATCCAGTCGGCGAACCGCGGCCATGCGAGAAGCGTGTCGACGACTTCAGGCGGGCTGTCTGCGGCGGTCTGCGCCGCGAGCGTGAACCGGCCGCGGTAGAACAGCAGTGGATCGCCAGCCACGCTGTCGCCGAGATGGGTGACCCGGGCGACGACCACATAGTGGTCGCCTGTTTCGTTGATCGTCTCCACCGAGCACGCCGCCCAGGTCAGGACGCCGGGCAGTACGGGTGCGCCGTTCGGGGCCGGTGTCCAGCTGATCCCCGCGAACTTGTCCGGCGCGCTGACGCCGAACCGGCGGGCCACGTCGACCTGATCAGCAGCCAGGATGTTGGCGCAGAACTGGCCCGACGCAGCGATGCGCGGCCAGGTGCTGGAGGTCTTGCCAGGGCACAACAGCACGAGCGGCGGCTCCAGCGACAGCGCAGCGAAGGCCTGGCAGGCAAAGCCGACGGCGGCGCCGTCGTCGATGCCTGCAATGACGGTGACACCGCTGGCAAAGTGACCGAGCACCTGACGGAATCGCTGCGGGTCCGGATCGTGCGTGTGCGGCGGCTCGCTGTCAGGTGCGTGCATGTCCGTGACTGTAATGCCAGCCAGGCTGAACTCCGGCGCCGGCGTCTCAGTGCGCGGTGCCAGCGCTGAACACGTGGCCCCAGAGGCTCACGGCGGTGCTCTCCCGGTTGATCCAGGTGGCATCGTCGACCACCCGGCCATCCGTGCCGTACTCGATGTCGAATCCGCCGGGCGTCTGCACGTAGAACGAGACCATCAGGTCGTTAGCGTGACGCCCCAGCGTCGAGCTGACAGCTGCCTTGCGGCGGTGGCATCGATCAAGCGCCCGGCCCACGTCGTCCAGCGTGGCGACCTCGACCATCAGGTGCACAATCCCTGCAGCCGGATTCATTGGCGCCAGCGCCAGCGAATGATGGCGCGGACAGCAGCCGAGGAAGCGCATCCACACCGGCGGGCCGCCCGCCGGTCGCCCGAAGAACTCACCAGGCAGCCGCATCGAGTCCCGCAGCCGGAAGCCGAGGACGTCGGTGTAGAACGCGAGCGTCTCCGCATCGTCACTGGCGGGCAGCACGACGTGCCCGAGCCCCTGATTACCGGTGACGAATTCGTTGCCGTACGGGCTGACCGCCGGCCTGCTGTCGAGCGCAGCCCCGCAGAAGATCTCCAGCGAGTTGCCCGACGGATCGTCCACGTGCAGTAGCTGGCCTACCCGCCGGTCGGCGAGCTCGTTGCCATCGCCAGCCTTGACTGGCATGCCGCCGGACGCGAGAACATCTGCCACCGCCGCCAGGGTGCGCTCGTCCGCCACTTCCCACCCGGTCGCCAGCAGCCGGTCCTGCTCGCCCGGCACGATCACGAGCCGGGCCGGGAAGTCGTCCATCCGCAGGTACACGGCGTCCGGGTCGGGACCGCGACCCTCGGTCATGCCGAGCACCTTCGTGCCGAACTCACGCCAGGCGGCCGGCTCTGCCGCGGAGATGCGCAGGTAGCCCAGCGAGCTAATCAGCCCGGTCATGCCGCAGCTCCGGCGAGGAATCGCAGCGATAGCTCATTGAACTCGTCGAACTTCTCTAGCTGCGCCCAGTGGCCGCAGCCGCCGAAGACGTGCAGCTGCGCCCGCCGCAGCTGCTTCACGGCGATGAGCGCGCCGTCGAGCGGGTTGACGCGGTCCTCACGGCCCCAGATCAAAAGCACCTCGTGCTTGACGCGGTGCGCCTCGCGCCACAGCATGCCGTCCTCGGCGTGCTCGCCAAAGAACGAGGCGCCCATGGCGGCCATCGCCGCGAGGGCCTCGGGCTCCCTGGCGATAGCAAAGCGCTCGTCGATGAGCTCATCGGTCACCAGCCGCTGGTCGAAGACCATGGTCCGCAGAAAGGCCGCCATCTTGTCGCGGCTTGGGCCCGGCGGCGCGCCGAACTCCATGAGCCGCCGTACGCCCTCTGTCGGGTCGGGCGAGAACACATTGAGCGTCAGCCCGCCTGGTCCCATCAGCACCAGCCGTCCCACGCGGTCTGGATAGTTCAGCGCAAACCGGAGAGCCGTGCCGCCGCCGAGCGAGTTGCCGATGAGGTGCACCTTGTCGATGCTGAGCGTGTCCAGCAGGCCCGCGAGTGCCTGCGCGGCGACGGTGAAGAAGTGCCCGGTCGCTGGTCGCGGGTCAGATTGGCCATAGCCGGGCAGGTCCATCATCAGCACGCGGAAGCGCTTGGCAAGCACCGGCATGTTCCGGCCGAAGTTGCTCCATGCCGACGCCCCGGGGCCGCCGCCGTGCAGGAGCACGACGGTGCTGGCATCGCCGCGCCCTAGGCCCACCTCGGGTGGCAGGCCGGCGACATGGAAGTGGAGTACGCCGTCGAGATCGGCATAGCGGCTGGTGGACTCGGCGTCCAACCCGGACTCGCTCATCAAGTTCCTCCCGATGCGGCCGGCCGGGTCACAGCATGGCGTCGGCGGGCACCGGCAGGCCGAACTCACTGCCGCCATACATCGATAGCGCCCGCTCCGGGTCGTTGATCGCGTGCACGCGGCCGGCGTGGGCATCGCGCCAGAACCGCTGAATCGGCGTGCCGGATTTCAGCGCCCGGCCGCCGGAGTTGTCGAACAGGCGATCCACGGCCCGGATAGCCTGCCCGGTGCCGCGGACCTGGTCGCGCCGCACCCGCAGCCGCAGGTCCACCGGGATCTGTTCGCCGGCGCGCGCGTAGCCCATCAGCTCGGTCATGTTGCGTTCCAGCGCAAGCCAGGCGCCGTCGATCTCAGCCGCCGCCTCCGCGACGCGTACCTGCGCGAACGGGTCCTGCGCCGCCTTCTGCCCGGCGTAGGCGACCCGGACCCGCTCGCGCAGGTACGTTACGTGCGCCTCGTACGCGCCGGTCGCCATGCCGATGATCGGCGTGGTGATGCCGTAGGAGAACACCGAGCCGTAAGGCAGCCGGAACAGCGGCCCGGGATTCAGCTCCTGCCCCGGGCAGTCCAGCTTGAAGACGTCGGCGAAGCTGAGCGACCGGTACGCGGGCACGAATACGTCATCGACCACGATGTCGTTGCTGCCGGTGCCGCGCAGCCCGACGGTGTCCCAGACGTCATCGATGGCGTAGTCGGCGCGCGGGAGCAGGAACGTGCGAAAGTCAGTCGGCCTGTTGTCCGCGTCGGTGACGATCTGGCCGAGCAGTACCCAGGTCGCATGATCGCAGCCGGACGAAAAGCTCCACCGGCCGCTTACCTGGTGCCCGCCGTCGGCCCTGACCGCCTTGCCGGTAGGCGCGTACGACGACGAGATCCGCGTCGACTGATCGGTGCCCCAGACCTCCTGCTGGGCCTGCGGCGTGAACAAGCCCACGTGCCAGGGATGCACGCCAAGGACCGACGAGGCCCACCCGGTCGAGCCGCACGCGCTGGCGATCAGGCGCACCGCCGTATAAAAGGTCACCGGATCGGCTTCCAGCCCCCCGAAGGCCGCGGGCTGGAGCAGCCGGAAGAACCCCGTTCCTTCCAGGGCCTTGATGGAGTCGCCGGGCACTGCCCGGCCATCCTCAGCCTCCTGTGCCCGGTCGCGCAGTACCGGCAGCAGCTCGCGAACACCCTCGATGACCTCGTGCCCCGCCTGCTCAGTCATGGCTGAACAATACCCCTCGACTAGAACATGTTCTAGTCTAGAGGCAGCGGCCGCAGGCCAAGGTGGCTGACCGGCTGGTCGCGGTGCGGGAGGGCGTATGAACGACCGGAGCGGCGTGCGGAGCATCGACGCGGGTGCGCCGCCGACGAGGTTCGCCCGCGGCTGGCACTGCCTGGGCCTGGCGGGGCCGTTCCGCGACGGAAGCCCGCACGCGGTCGAGGCGTTCGGTACCAAGCTCGTCGTCTTCGCCGACGAGTCCGGCCAGCTGCACGTGCTGGACGCCTACTGCCGGCATATGGGCGGCGACCTCAGCCGCGGGACGATCAAGGGCGGCTCGATCGCCTGTCCATTCCATGACTGGCGCTGGGGCCCGGACGGCAAGTGCACGAAGATCCCGTACTCGCGCCGGGTGCCGCCGACGGCACGGACCCGGTCTTGGCTGACCCTGGAGCAGAACCAGCAGCTGTTCGTGTGGAATGACCCGCAGGGCGCCCAGCCGCCAGCCGACGTGACGATTCCGCGGATCGATGGCGCGTACTCCGACGAGTGGTCCAACTGGACATGGGACTCGCTGACCGTGGACGCGAATTGCCGCGAGGTCGTGGACAACGTCGTGGACATGGCGCACTTCTTCTATATCCACTATGCGTTCCCGACCTACTTCCGGAACGTGTTCGAGGGACACATCGCCGCCCAGTACCTGAAGACAAGATCGCGGCCGGACTATGAGCCGGACGCGCGGCAGGCGGCGGGGCCGACGACCGAGATCGGGCTCGTGTCCGAGGCCGCGTATTACGGTCCCTCGTACATGATCGACAACCTCAGCTACGACTATCACGGCGTGCCCATGGACGCCGTGCTGATCAACTGCCACTACCCGGTCACGCCGGAGCGGTTCATCTTGCAGTGGGGCGTGATCGTGAAGAAGCTGCCCGGCCTGTCGCCGGAGCAGGCGGACAAGGTCGCGGCCAAGTTCGCCAAGTTCGTCGGCATCGGCTTCCAGCAGGACGTCGACATCTGGACCCACAAGAGCCGGATCGACAACCCGCTGCTGTGCGCCGATGACGGGCCGGTGTACCAGCTTCGCCGCTGGTACGAGCAGTTCTACACCGACACCGGCAGCATCCCGGCTGACATGGTCGCGCGGCACGAGTTCGAGGTCGATACATCGCGGGCGGTCGAGGCGTGGGAGGCCGAGGTCGCGGCCAACCTCGCAGCACGGCAGGCCGATGCCAGCCACGCCGGAGCCAGCTCGGCATGACCGCTGTGGTGGCGCGACCTGACGAACGACAGTCAACGTACGTGCCCATCGAGTGCGACGAGTGCGAGGCGGTCGTGCTCGCGGCCAAGTTCAGCGTGCAACACACCAGCGTGCAGTGGGACGCCGCCGCCGTCCGGCGGTGCGCCGAGTTCGCCCGGCGGGCCGCCGACGGCGAGCAGACCCCGCTGATCGAGCGCTGCGACGCCATGCGGGCCAGCATCGAAGCCGCCGCACTCGAGGGCCGGCTGCCGGTGATCCCGCCGTGAGCGGCTCGGAACGCGTGTTCCATCAGCTCAAGGTCGCCGCCGTGATCGCCGAGACCGACGACGCCTGCTCGCTCGTCTTCGACCTCCCGCACGAGCTGGGCCCGGTGTTCGATTACCAGCCGGGCCAGTTCCTGACGCTGCGGATTCCGAGTGACCGGGACGGTTCAGTAGCGCGGTGCTACTCGCTGTGCAGCTCCCCGCTGACAGGCGACCCGCTGACTGTCACCGTCAAGCAGACGGCCGGCGGATACGCCTCGCACTGGATCGCCGACAACATCAAGCCGGGCAGCGTGCTCGACGTCCTCCCGCCCGCCGGCATGTTCGTGCCGTCCTCGCTCGACGACGACTTCCTGCTGCTGGCGGCCGGAAGCGGCATCACGCCAGTGATGTCGATCCTCAAGTCGGTGCTCGCGGCTGGCCGCGGCCGGATTGTGCTCGTCTACGCCAACCACGAAGAGCGGTCAGTGATCTTCGGCCCGGCGCTGAGGGAACTGGCTGCCGCTGCCGGGTCCAGGTTTCTGCTCGTGCACTGGCTGGACACACTCCAGGGCCTGCCGACTGCCGCTCAGCTCGCACCGCTGATCCGGCCGTTCGCCGCATACCAGATCTTCGCCAGCGGGCCCGACCCGTTCCTGTCCGTCGTCAGGTCGGCGGCATCGGAGGTCGGCGTGCCGCCGCGAGCCGTTCGCGTGGAGCGGTTCTTGTCGCTGCAGCACAATCCCTTTGACGCACCGGAGCCGGTGGCCGGCGGCGTCGCGGCGACGCTGGAGGTAACCCTCGACGGCGTGACCAGATCGCTGGATTGGCCAGCCGGCGCCCGGATGCTCGACCTGCTGATCGACGCGGAGCTGGACCCGCCGTTCTCGTGCCGGGAGGGCATTTGCGGCGCCTGCGCCTGCCAGCTCACCGGCGGCAAGGTGGAGATGGCCAGCAACGAGGTGCTGACGGACGACGACATTGCGGACGGTCTCATCCTGGCTTGCCAGTCGGTAGCGCTCACGCCCGAGGTCAGTGTCAGCTACGAGTAACGCCGGGCCGCGCTCCGGCCTAGAGTCCGGTCACGCCGTCGACAAGCTCACGGATGAGGTCGGCATGGCCGTTGTGCCGTGCGTACTCCCCGATCATGTGGGCGTACAGCCACCGCAGATCCACGGTGACGGTCTCGTCCCCGAAGGTCTCGCCCAGTGACCTACCCCTGGTCACGCGCCGCGCCTCCGCAAGCTCGTCCAGGTAGACCTGGAAGTCGGCTTCGGCGCGCGCCGCATCGATTAGGTCGAATTCGGCACCGTCAGGGTAGTCGGGCGATTCGTAGAGCCCCTCGACGCCCTCGCCTGCGAACCGGATCCGGAACCAGATCCGCTCGTTGGCCGCCATATGCCGGACCAGGCCAAGCAGGGACATCGTCGATGTCGCTACCGGGCGTTGCGCGAGCTCCTCGCCGGTCAGGCCTGCGCATTTGGACAGCAACGTCGCCCGGTGAAAGTCGAGCCAGCTGTCGAGCCTGCGCCGCTCATCAGCCGTATAGGGCGGATCACTCCGCTCGAGGACGGGCGCGATCCACGTCATGCCGTGGAATCCTAGCTGCGCCTCAGGCGTCCTGCCAGGGGATCTGCTGCCGCACGCGGCCGGGCACGAAGGCTCCGTTCTCATGCCGACGCCAGGCCAAGCTTGCCTGCCAGCCTGCCGAGAAAGCCGACGACCTCGTCCTGCGACCGGTCGGGCATGCCGAAGGCGACATCGGTCACGCCCGCCTCGGCCCACTGCGCGAGCACGGCGGGATCCGGCTTGCCTGCCAGCACCCGCACCTGCGGCACGCCGTCCCGTCCGGCTTCATGCCAAGCCTCGCGCAAGAGGGCTATCTTGCCGTCGAGCTCGGTCTCGCCGGGCGTGGTCAGCCAGCCGTCGGCCGACCGCGCGATCCAGCTGAAGGTCTTGGCGGTCCCGCCCGCGCCGACGATGATCGGAATTCGCGGCTGCGCAGGCTTGGGCCAGGCCCAGGACGCACCGAAGCTGATGAACTCGCCTTCGTAACTGGCCTCGTCCTGCGTCCACAGGACCTGCATGGCCTCGAGATACTCGCGCAGCACGGTGCGCCGCCGGCCAGGGGGCACGCCGTGATCGGCCAGCTCGTCGGTGTTCCAGCCGAAGCCGACGCCGAGGTCGACCCGGCCGCCGGACAAGTGGTCGAGCGTGGCGATGGTCTTCGCCAGCGTGACGGGGTCATGCTCTGCTGGCAGCGCGACCGCGGTGCCGAGCCTGATGGTGGTCGTGACGGCTGCAGCCGTGCTGAGCGACACCCACGGGTCGAGCGTGCGCAGATAGCGATCGTCCGGCAGCTCAGCCGCGCCGGTCCGCGGATGCAGCGCGTCGCGCCGGACCGGGATGTGCGTGTGCTCGGGCACGTAGAAGCAGTCGAAGCCGGCCTCCTCGGCGGCCTGCGCGGCGCGTGCCGGGGTAATGCCGCGGTCGCTGGTGAACAGCACGACGCCGTAGCGCATAAAGCACTCCTTCTCATCAGGCGGCTCCGCGCTCGCGCTCGGGGCACCCGCGGTGCGGCTGAGGCCCGGCTCCACAATGGCATCGAACCCGCCGCTCCCGCGCGATGTCCGGCAGTGCCACAAACGGCACGGGGCCGCACGGGCTACCGTCGAGAGATCAGGGGTAACCAGTGCGGCCCTTTGGTCTAGCCCTCGCTGTCGACCCCTCCACGACGGCGGTGGCTAGCGTCAGCAAAGAGCAGCGAAGTTAGCGCTTCCGGACTGTCGGCCGTCAGGGCTGGCGCTAGAAGGTCGGTCAAGTACCTGGCTTTCCACGCGCCAGCGCCCGGCTCGAAACCGATGGTGTAATCAGGCCACGCCTTGCGCATGACGGCCAGGGCTACCTCGTCAAAGGGCATAGCTGGTCACCAGTTCCAACATGGAGGGCTGGTCGGAGTCGCGCCGGTTCAGGTCTTGCATGGCTAGATTCCCCTCCCGAAGTTGTTGACCTGTTGCGCATCGGCCTCCGGCCACCGGATGACGGCGGCAGCGACGAGACCTCCGGAAAAGCTGGGTTTCAGATCGGTGCCCCCGCATTAACGCCCCCGGACCCGCCTGGGTTAAGCTCATCGGCTTGACCACCTGTCCGGTTCTCCCTACAAGTGACGAGTGAACCTAACGCATGCAAGGCAGGCAAGGGAACGCATAGATGCCGAAACGTGATACAAGTCACATAAACGATGCGGATGACCTGCAGGCCGTGGCGGCGGTGAGCCAGGTCTTTGACGTGTCGGTCATCAATCCCCGGAGCATGCTGCCCGCCTACCTCCAACTGGCGATCTTGTTGAGGGGACTGATAATCACCCGGCAGTTGCCGGTCGGCACGATGCTCCCGTCCGAGCCGGAACTGACCGCCCGCTACGAGGTCAGCCGGGACACGGTTCGCCGGGCCATGCAGCTCATGCGCGAGATCGGCTTGACCGAGACTCGGCGCGGCGTCGGGCATTTCGTGATCCGGACTCCCGAGATTCGCCGCGTCCTGCTGGCACCGGGCAGCCGCGTCATCGTGCGCATGCCACAGCCACCCGAGCAGGTTGAGTTGCTGGCCCTGGTCGTGTACGTCGTCACCGAGCCGGGCAAGCGGCCGGTCACCTATGACACGGCACAGACCGTGCTGGTGGCACCCGGTTAAGGCCCCGAGCGGCGCCAAGCGGTCGCCGTTCCCGCCGGACTTGTGCCTCGAACTGGGCCCCGAGATGTTGAGAGACATCTCTCGAGAGATTAGTATCGAGAGATGTCTCTGAATGATGAGCCGCCGGACCACGCTGATGCCGACCACGGCGCCGATGCTGACCTGCGCAGAGTTACCGACGCCCGGACATTGCGCGCGCTCGCACATCCCGTACGCATCGCCCTGATCGAGGCGCTGATCCTGGGCGGCGCGATGACCGCAACGGAGGTAGGCGAGCGCATCGGTGAATCACCGACGACCTGTTCATTCCACTTGCGGCAGCTGGCGAAGTACGGCTTCGTGGAGGAGGCGGGCGGCGGTAAGGGCCGGGCCAGGCCATGGCAGATGACATCCATCGGCTTCAGCTTCGCTTCGACGCACGACGATCCGGAGTCAGAGATCGCGGCGAACGCGCTGCTGCATCTCTTCCGGGAGCGTCAGCTCGGCAGGTACCGGCACTGGCTCGAGACAAAGGCAAGCTACCCGCGCATCTGGCGGGACGCCGCTAATGACAGTGAGTATCTGTTCTATCTGACGGCGGACGAGTTTCAGCAGCTCAATCATGACCTCGCAGCGTTGCTCATACCGCGGTTCACCGAGCGGATCGCCGACCCGTCAGCGCGCCCGGCTGGGTCGGTGCCGGTGGAACTGCTGCTGTTCAGCTATCCGATAGAGCCGCCGGCGGGTTCCTCCACCGCCGCTGCTGCACCTGCTGCACCAGCCGACAGCGAGAAGGAAGCGGACGCACGGTGAGCAGCCCGGTGCAGCCAGATGTGCTGACGAATGCGGCGGCGCAGCAGCCGGTCCCGCTCCGCCGCAACAGCGGCTTCCGTATGCTCTGGGTTGGCCAGCTGCTCTCCGACACCGGCTCGTACGCAGGCTCGCTGGCCTATCCGCTGCTGATACTTGCGCTTACTCACTCGCCGGTCATCGCCGGCGTAGCGGCCACCGTGACTTCGGTCGTCCGCTTCGTCGTTGCCCTGCCCGGCGGAGCGCTCGCGGACCGGCTTGACCGGCGTGTCACGATGATCGTCTGCGACACCGGCCGAGCGGCCGTGCTTGCAGCGCTGGGTGTCCTGGTACTGCTGGACCTGGTCACCTGGCCGGTCGTCCTGGCGGTCGCCGTCATCGACGGCGCGGGCAGCGTGCTGTTTGACCCGGCCGCGACGGCAGCGCTGCCGACAATCGTGGCGGACGAGCAGCTTGAGCCGGCCTGGGCCGCGACCGAGGGCCGGAACTATGCGGCCAGCCTGGCCGGACCGGCGCTCGGCGGCGTGCTGTTCGGGCTTGGCCGGGCCGTGCCGTTCCTCGGTGACGCTGTCTCTTACCTGATCTCGGCCGGCACGGTAAGCAGGATCCGCGGACAGTTCCGCCCGGCGCAGGTCACCGAGCGCGCGAACTTGTGGCGGGAAACGCTGGACGGAGTCGCGCTCGTCCGGCGGCATGCACTGCTTCGCGCCGTGGTCGTGCAGGCGCCGCTGATCAACTTCGCCTTTACCGGCGCCATCTTCACCATCACTCTGGCCCTGCGCAGGCACGGCACGGCGGCCGGCGTTATCGGCCTTGTCCAGGCTGGGATCATGGCGGGCGGCCTGATCGGTGCGATCATCGCGCCGAAGCTCCAGGGCAAGCTCAGCTTGTGGCAGCTCAGCCTGTTCCTCACCGTGATCGGCACCTCCTTCTTCGGCCTGGCCGCGATGCTGCTCCCGTCGCCGTTCGTGGCCGTACCGATCGCCGTGACGCTGCTGGTCTCGCCCGTCGCCAACGCCGCGCTCTTCGCCGCCATGCTGCGGGCGGCGCCAGCGGAGATGCGCGGCCGCGTCACTAGCACGGTCATCACCGCGGCCACCGGCCTGGCAGCAGTGGCTCCGCTGGTCGCGGGCCTGCTTGTCGAGCACTTCTCCGGCCGGACTGCCATGCTCGCGTTCGCCGCGGCCCTCGGCGTTGCGGCAGTGCTGTGCATCGCCCTGCCGGGCCTTCGGTCCGCCGCGACGGACGTGTAACGCAGCCCGCGCCGTGCAGCGCCCTAGCCAAAACTGGAACGTGTTCTACTATGGACGGCAGGGCCCTAGCCTGGCCGGCTAGGCACGGGCCGGCCCGGCCGGCGACCCGGAGCCGCCGACCTGGAGCCGGCGACCTGGAGCCGGCGACCTGGCCGGCGGCGACGATGACGGAGGCCAGATGACAGCCGAAGAGCCGGAGTTCGACTTCGTCGTCGTGGGCAGCGGCGCGGCCGGCATGACGGCGGCGCTCACCGCCGCGCTGGCCGGCCTGCGCACCGTCGTGCTGGAAAAGACCGAGTACTACGGCGGCTCTACCGCCCGCTCCGGCGGCGGCGTGTGGCTGCCAGGCAACGCGGCATTGCGCCGGGCCGGGCGCCACGACTCGCTGGCAGCGGCGAGCCAGTACCTGGCCTTCGTCGCGGGCGAGGACACCCCGGTAAGCCTGCGCAACGCGCTGCTCGAGCACGGCCCGGCCATGCTCGACCTGGTCCTGGCTAATACGCCGCTCAACTTCGACTGGGTGCCGAATTACTCCGACTACTACCCCGAGGCGCCTGGCGGCAAGGCGTCCGGCCGGTCCGTCGAGCCTGCCCTGCTGGACGCCAAGGTCGTCGGTCCCGACCTGGCTCAGCTGCGGCCGCCGTATCTGCCTGCACCTGCGGGCATTACCGTGACCCAGGCCAACTACCGGTGGATGAGCCTGGGTACCAGCCACCCCCGCGCGCTGACGACTACGGCGAGGGTGACCGGCCGGATGATCGTCAGCAAGCTGCGCAAGCGTCAACTGCTCAGCATGGGCCAGGCACTCGCTGCCGGGCTGCGCGCCGGGCTCACAACGGCTGGCGTGCCCGTCTGGCTGACCACGCCCATGACCGGACTGGAGATCGAGGACGGCCGCGTCACCGGCGTGCAGGTTCTGCGGAACGGTCAGCCAGTGCTCGTCAGGGCCAGCCGCGGCGTGCTGCTTGCCACCGGCGGATTCGAGCGCAACGCGCAGATGCGCCAGCGCTACCAGCGGGCGCCAATCGGGATCGACTGGACGGTCGGCTCGCCCGGCAATACCGGCGATGGCATCACGGCCGGCGAGACTGCGGGCGGCGTGCTGGACCTGATGGACGATGCGTGGTGGGGGCCGTCCATCCCGCTGACCAGCGGCCCGGTGTTCTGCCTGGCCGAGCGGAGCCTGCCCGGCTCGCTGTTTGTGAACGCGGCAGGCGAGCGATTCGTGAACGAGGCCGCGCCGTACGTGGACGCCGTGCACGCCATGTACGACAAGCACACCGATGACAACCCGCACATCCCGTGCTGGATGATCACCGACCAGCGCTACCGGAACCGCTACGTCTTCACCGGCATGCCACCGCGCAAGCCGCTGCCGCGCCGCTGGTACAAGGCAGGCGCGGTAGTCAAGGCCGACTCGCTGGCCGACCTCGCCAGCCAGATCGGCGTGCCAGCGGACGGGCTCGCCAAGACCGTGGAGAAGTTCAACGAGTTCGCCCGCACGGGCAAGGACACCGACTTCGGCCGTGGCGACTCGGCTTACGACAACTACTACGGCGACCCGAACTGCAAGCCCAATCCCAATCTGGCCCCGCTAGCCCAGCCGCCGTTCTACGCGATCAAGATCGTGCCCGGCGACCTCGGCACGAAGGGCGGCTTGCGCACCGACGACAGGGCGAGGGTGCTGCGGGCCGACGGCGGCGTCGTCGCCGGGCTGTACGCCGCAGGCAACACCAGCGCCCTGGTCATGGGCCGCAGCTACGCCGGGCCCGGCGCCACCATCGGCCCGGCCATGACTTTCGGCTATCTGGCGGCTCTTGATGTCGCACAGAGCTCGTGATTAGGCAGCCCGGTACGGGGAAGAGAGCCTGAGGATTGCCCAGAATGTGTCAAGGCGTACGAGGAGAGGGTGTTTGCGGTGCTCAGCGCTGGTGGACGCGAGCACGTCGTCCTCTTTCACGCTGCCGAGCAGGAACTGGCGGACCGGGTCAGCGAGCATCTGCTCGCGGGCGGGGAGCCGGGCACCGGCATCGTGATCGCCACCCCGCGGCACCGTCGGCTTATTACTGAGCGGCTGGCGCAGGCCGGCGTCGACGTCCCAGCCGAGTGGGCTAAGGGGGCGTTCGTCGCCATGGACGCGGCCGAGACGATGGCCAGCTTCATGGTCGAGGGCTGGCCCGATGCGGCCGCGTTCTGGCAGACAATGAGCCCGGTCCTCAGGCAGGCGCTCGCGCGGCCAGGTCAGGTCCGCGTCTTCGGCGAGATGGTCGCCCTGCTCTGGGATAACGGCCAGGCCGGCGCCGCCGTGGACCTCGAGGCTCTGTGGAACGAGCTAGCCCGGCAGTACTCCTTTACTCTGCTGTGCGCTTACCCGGCCGACGTCCTCCGCGACGACCAGGACGCCGACGAGCTGGCGCAGATCTACGCCGCCCACTCCGCCGTCCTGCATGGCGCCAGCCGGACCTGACTCCAGCTGAGACTCCGATCAGTCGGGCCCGAGTATCAGGCCGCTGGTAGGTACGCCGGTGCCCGCCGTAACCAGCACCGGCCCGTCGCCGGGTACCTGGTTCACGGCGCTGCCGCGCACCTGCCGGACCGCCTCGGCGATGCCGTTCATGCCGTGCAGGTAGCCCTCGCCGAGCTGGCCGCCGTGCGGGTTGAGCGGCAGCGCGCCGCCCAGCTCGATGGCTCCGTCCGCAACGAATCCGGGGGCTTCGCCGCGGGGGCAGAAGCCGAGCTCTTCGAGCTGCATCAGCACGTACGGCGTGAAATGGTCGTACAGCACGGCCGTCCGGATGTCGGCTGGCCCGAGTCCGGCCTGCGCCCAGAGCTGCCGCCCGACCACCCCCATCTCGGGTAGTCCGGTGAGGTCATCGCGGTAGTAGCTGGTCATCGTGTACTGATTGGGACCGCTGCCCTGGGCGGCCGCGCGGATCACGACAGGCGGATTTTTCCCGGAACGGGCTCGCTCCACGCTGGTCACGAGCACTGCGACCGCGCCGTCAGTTTCCTGGCAGCAGTCCAGCAGCCGGAGGGGCTCGCAGATCCAGCGTGACGCCTGATGCTCGGCCAGCGTGATGGGCCGCTGGTAGAACCAGGCCGCCGGGTTCGTCGCGGCGTGCTTGCGGTCGGCCACCGCGACGGCGCCGAAGTCGGCGCTGGTCGCCCCGTAGCGGTGCATGTACCGGCGGGCCGCCATCGCCACCGTGGCCGCGGGGGTGGCCAGGCCCATCGGGTAATGCCAGCCGCTGTCGACCGCCGACGACGTCGCGCCCTGCACGGCGCCGACGGACACCTGGCCGAACCGCCGGCCGGACCGCTCGTTCAGCGCCCGGTAGCAGATGACGACGTTGGCCGCGCCGGTCGCGACCGCCATCGCCGCCTGGTGCACGGTCGCGCACGCCGCGCCGCCGCCGTACCCGATCAGGCTGAAGAAGCTCAGCTCGCCGGCGCCGAGCTCGCGGGCCACCGCGACCTCGGCGTTGCTGTCCATGCTGAAGGTCACCAGGCCGTCGACATCGGCGGGCGCCAGGCCGGCGTCGTCTAGTGCGGCCCTGGCCGCCTCCACCGCGAGCTTGAGCTCGCTGCGGCCGGAGTCCTTGGAGAACTCGGTCGCCCCGATCCCCGCGATCGCCGCCGCGCCGGGGCTCATCGCACCGGGGCTCATCGCACGGGCCTGGCGGCGGCTAGCCTGACCGTTCCGGTCACGTGATTGCCGAGGCTGCAGCTACCGGTGACGTCGATCACCCGCTCGCCATCCGCCGTGCCCGCGACCCGGCCGGTGAATGTCAGCGTGTCGCCCGCATAACACGGCACGCCGAGCCTGATCGAGACCGCGCGCACGATCGCCTCCGGCCCGGCCCAGTCGGTGACGTAACGCTGCACCAGGCCTGTTGTGGTGAGGATGTTCAGGAAGATGTCCTTGCTGCCGCTGCGGACTGCAAAGGCGTGGTCATGGTGCACCGGGTAGAAATCGCGGGTCGCGAGGGCGGTGGCGACCACCACGGTGGGCGTTACCTCGATGACGAGCTCGGGCAGCGCTCCTGGCGCGCCTCGCCCGTCGGGGCGCCAGCCGGGCAGCACCAGGTCGTCATCGATCCGGGTGAAGCTGGCCCGGACGGGCATCCCGATCTGGACCTGGTCAGGCTCGACACCGGTCAGCTCGGCCATCACCCGGACGCCTTCGGTCAGTTCGACGAGCGCGATGATGATCGGCAGCCGTTTGCCGGGCACCGGCGGATGGTGGTGCACCACGTAGCTGTAGACCGTGCCGGTCCCCGCGGCGCGGGCGAAGCCCTGATTGCGGGTGGCGCCGCAGCTGAGGCACGCGGGCCCTGGCGGGTGCCGGAGCGCGCCGCACTCGCCGCAGCGCTGGATCCGCAGCTCGCCTGCCTTGGTTCCGGCCCAGAAGAACGCGGTGTCGGGGGACACCGGTGGTCGCATGACGTGCTCCGCGGCCGCAGCCGACTCGGCGGTCGTCGCGCTCTCGCGGCCAGCTTGCGCGGCGGTGCCGTCGTGACCTACTCGCGCGGCGGACGGGGGCCGGAACTTCAGCACGCGCCAGTCCATCTCGGCGACCGGCTCGCCGTCGGAGTACCACGTGTTCTTCGTGGTCACGAACCAGCCCTCACCGAGCGCGGTGTGCTTGGGGCCGGTCACGTCGGTGAGTTCGGCGCGCAGGCTGAGCAGCTCACCGTGGCGCAGGTAGCGGTGATAGGTCTGGGCGCAGTTGGTCGCCACTACCGAGGGGAACCCGGCATCGTCCAGCGTCCGCATCATCTGCCCGAGCGGGTCGGCGGCGGCGTCGGACGACGGTGGCTGCAGCCCTGGCATGGTCCAGACCTGTGCCATCGCAGGCGGCGCCACCAGCTGGCCGTGCACCGAGCGGGCCGCGAACTCGGGATCGGTGTACACCGGATTGGCGTCGCCGATGGCATCGCTCCAGGTGCGGATAGCCGGCAGGTTCACCGGATCCCTGGCCAGCCGTGGTGGGCCGGAGCCGGCTGCCCTGACCTTGTCGGCCACTGCCAGGATGACCGCGCTGGCGTCGTCGCCCGTCATCGCGGCACCCGCGGCAGCTTGAGGCCGGCCATCGCAATCAGCTCTCGCTGCACCTCGTTGACTCCTCCGCCGAATGTCATCACGGTGTTGCGCTTGTTCTGCACGTCCAGCCACCGGGCTAGGTCGGCGGTCTGCTCGTCGGCGAGGTCGCCGTGGCGGCTTACCAGCTCGGCCAGTTCGGCGCCAATCCGCTGCGCTTGCTCGGACCCGAAGACCTTGGTGACCGAGGCGTCGGCGATGTCGACCGTCTCGGTCACGGCCACCTGCCAGTTGAGCAGCTCGTTGACCCGCTGCGCCGCGCTCGCCCTGGCCAGCGCCCGGCGGACGTCCGGCTGGTCGAGCACCGGGCGGCCGTCTGGCCCGGCCTGCCTCGCCGCCCAGTCATGCACGCGCTGATGCAGCACGCCGAGCCGGCCGGCTGGGCCGAGCATCACCCGCTCGTGGTTGAGCTGCGCGGTGATGAGCCGCCAGCCCGCGTTCTCCTCGCCGACGCGCATGCTGACCGGCACGCGCACGTCGGCGTAGTAGGTCGCGTTGACGTGATGCGCGCCGTCGTGCGTGATGATTGGCGTCCATGAGTAGCCCGGATCGGCCGTGTCCACGATGAGGATCGACAGGCCCTTGTGCTTGGGCGCGTCGGGGTCGGTGCGGCAGGCCAGCCAGACGTAATCGGCGTCGTGTCCGCCGGTGGTGAAGATCTTCTGGCCGTTGACGATGTAGTGCTCGCCGTCGAGCACGGCCCTGGTACGCAGCGACGCCAGATCCGTGCCGGCGTCCGGCTCGGTGTAGCCGATGGCGAAATGCAGCTCACCCGTGAGGATCTTCGGCAGGAAGAAGTCTTTCTGCTCAGTTGTGCCGTGCGCCATCAGCGTCGGACCTACGGTCTGGAGCGTGACGGCGGGCAGCGGCACGTCGGCGAGGGCCGCCTCGTTCACGAAGATCTGCTGCTCGATCTGGCCGAGGCCGCGGCCGCCGTACTCGACTGGCCAGCCGACGCCGAGCCAGCCGTCACGGCCCATCCGGCGGACGACGTCCCGGTACACCGAGCCGTGGCGCTGCGTCAGCATCGCCACGCGCTCGGCCGGGCTGATGAGTGTCGCGAAGTAGGCGCGCACCTCGGCGCGCAGTGCTCGCTGCTGATCGGTCAGATCGAGGAACATTCAGGCACCTGCTGCTTCCCGCGAGCCGAGCCGGTCAAGCCGGTCGGCCGCGCCGCCCACGAACGCGACTAGGTCGGTCATGAGCGCCGAGTACCGCGGCAGCGGATAAGTCACGTCCATGCCGAGGCCGCCATGCAGGTGATGGCAGGTCCGCAGCGCCGCCGGTCCGTGCTCGGCCAGCCAGTAGGCAGCGACGTCGACGTCCCGCCCAGCCGCCCGGCCCGTGTCGAGCCGCCAGCACGCCGACAAGGTAGCCAGGTGCAGCGTGCGCGCGGCGGCGTAGACGTCGGCGATCTGCTGGGCCACGGCCTGGAACGTCGCCAGCGGCCGGCCGAACTGCTCGCGACGGCGTATGTACTCGGTGGTCAGGTCCAGCGCTGCCGCCAGCACTCCGTCGCCAACCGCGCAGGTGCCCGCCGCGGCGAGCTCATACAGGTCGCCTACGCTGCAGCCGTCCAGCACTTGCAGGATCGGGCTGTCCGCTAGCCGAAGCGTGTACTCCGGCAGGCCGGATGAGCTGAGCGTCCGCTGACAGGTCAAGCCGTCGACTCCGAGCTCGACGATCGCGACGATCGCGTCGCCGGTGCCCGTACTGGCCGGAACGAGGATCCAGTTCGCCGCAGCCGCGTACGGCACGCCGACCTTGACGCCGGACACGGTGCCAGTCTTGCCCGCAAGCGTCGCGATGGTCGCGGGCGCCGACGGCATCGGGTGCGAGGGCTCGCGGATCGCGGCGGTGAGGAACGTTTCGCCGGCGGCGACGCCGGCGAGCAGCTTTCGCTTCAGGTCCGCGTCGCGGGACCTGGCCACCGGCAGCACGCCGAGCGCCAGAGTGGCGAGGGCCGGGATCCGGGCCGCGTACCTGCCGACCTCGGTGAGCACCGCGGCCGTCGCCTGGACACCGAGGCCGTCGCCGCCAAGCTCGGCCGGTAGCGCCAGCGACAGCAGGCCCGCCTGGCCTAGCTCCTTCCACAGCGAGCAATCCAGGTCGGCCGCCTGGCCAGCGTCCGCCGCTGCGCCAGCATCGGACGCCGAGCCGGCCTTTGCGGCGCCGAGTACCTGTGCGGCCAGGCCCGACGCCTCGACCTCGGCCTCGCCGAAGGTGAAATCCATCTAGCGCGCCTCCTCGCGGGGCAGTCCGAGCAGCCGCTCGGCGATCACCGACAGCAGGATCTGCGTGGTGCCCCCGGCGATACTCAGGCAGCGGGTGAGCAAGAACTCCTCGAGTATCCCGGCGGCCTGGCCGTCGGCTGCAGCGCCCGCCGGACCGGTCAGCTCGAGCGCTGCCTCGGCGACTGCCTGCCGGTGGCTAACCCCGACGAGCTTGCGGACGGCCGCCAGCGGACCGGGATCCCCGCCCCGCAGCTGGGTGATGACGGCCCGCAGATCTAGTAGCGAGACGGCGATGCCCGCGGCGACGAGCGAGCCTAGCTGCTGACGCACCACCGGGTCGGTGTCGGCGGCGCATCGCGCTGCCAGATCCAGCAGTCGCTCGACCGCCTCGCCGACGGACGAGTCAGTCCCCATCGCGACGCGCTCCGACGCAAGGGTTGTCCGGGCTACGCGCCAGCCGTCACCGGGTGCGCCGACGACGCAGTCGTCCGGCACGAAGACCTGGTCGAGGAAGACCTGGTTGAACATCTCCCGGCCGGTGATCTCGCGCAGCGGCCGAACATCGATGCCTGGGCTGTTCATCGCGACGAGAAAATACGTCAGGCCCTTGTGCTTCGGCACGCTGGCATCGGTACGCGCCAGGCAGATGGCCCAGTCAGCCTGCCTCGCGAGCGAAGTCCACACCTTCTGTCCGGTGAGGCGCCAGCCACCGTCGGCCCGCTCGGCCCTGGTCCGCAGCGAGGCGAGATCGGAGCCAGCCTCAGGCTCGCTGAAGAGCTGGCACCAGGTGATCTCCCCGCGCAGCGTCGGCCCGGCGAGTTTGTCGGCTTGGGCCGCCGTGCCATGGCCGAGAATCGCCGGGATGGCCCAGCCCCCGATGACGATATCCGGCCTGGCCAGGCCAGCGCGGTCGAGTTCGTCGTCGATGACCAGGCAAGCGGCCGGGGAAGCCGCTAGCCCGTGCGGCGGCGGCCACGCGGGTGCAGCGTAGCCCGAACCGGCGAGCGCGCGCCGCTGTTCAGCGGCGGGCAGCGCCGCGACGCGAGCTGCCTGCTCTCTTGCCGCGGCGCGAACGGCGGCAAGCTCGTCGCCCAGCGCGCCCTCGCCATCAGCTTGCGCCGTCAGCGCGAGCTGGCGCCGCGTCCCGGCCAGCGCCAGCTGGGCCGTCCGGTCGCGCCATCGCGCGGTCCCGCCGAGCAGCTGTCGAAGTGCTAGGGCCCGGCGCAAGTACAGATGCACGTCGTGTTCCCAGGTGAACCCGATGCCGCCGAGTACCTGGATGCAGTCCTTGGCGGCGTCCACGGCGGCGTCCAGATTGAACGCAGCGGCGGCCGCACCGATCAGCGGCACGTCGGCGGGCGTGTCGTCGATCGCCCTGGCCGCGTCCCAGGCGAGCGCGGCTGCCGTTTCGCTGCGGCACAACATGCCCGCGCACAGGTGCTTGACTGCTTGGAACGACCCGATCGGACGGCCGAACTGATGCCGGATCGCGGCGTACTCGGCCGCGGTGCGGGTGCACCAGCTCGACACGGCGGCGGCCTCGACGGCGCCCAGTGCGGCGGCCAGGTCGTGCACGACCTCGGTGCTGACGCCGGTCAGGACCTGCTCCGGGCTCGCCACGGCCCCGGTCAGCCTGAGGTCCGCGAGGGACCGGGAGAAGTCTGCAGGGACCCGCGGGGTCAGCACGATGCCGGGGTGGTCAGCCGGCAGGAGAAACCAGACGCCGCGACGATCGCCGATCAGCAGATGCGTTGTGGTGCCGCCGCCAAGCACCGGCCCGGCCCGCCCGGCGAGCTCGAGCGAGCCGTCTGGCTGCGCCGTCGTGGTGACTTCGCTCGGGTCCAGTGCGACCGCTACCGAGACCGCACCCGCGGCGATCGCGCCGAGTGCCTCGCGCGCCGCCGGCCCATCCTGGCCTCGGGTCAGCGCCTGGGCGGCCAGCAGCGTCGGGAGGAGCGGACCTGGCACGAGCGACTCGGTGAGCTGAGCCAGCACGGCGGCTAGCTCGGGCGCGCCGGCCGTACCGCCCACGTCGGCCGGCAAACCGACAGCGAACACGCCGAGCTCGGCTAGGCTCGCCCAGCGCCCGGCCGCGTCGCCGCCATGGTCGCCGGACTCGATTCCCAGGCCGGGCTCGAGGGCGCGGACAAGATCGATGCACCGGGCCCGTTTGGCCCATTCGCGGATCGAAGCCTGGAGCGCAAGCTGCTCGTCGGTACTCGCGATCGGCAACTCGTCCTCCTGTTTCCTTGGCAGTCAAAATTAGAACACGTTATACCTGTAGTGGGCCAGGGTGCTCGCTCTAGCCGCTAGGCAGCGCTGCAGCCAGGCCAGAGACGATCACGTTGCTAGGCTGTCGGCGGCAGGAAAAGCGCTCTACCAGGCTCGGCGCGGCGCCGGCGCCGCGGACCGCGGGCCACGTGCGCGTGATGGCAAGGACGAAAGGCCGGGATGGCACCGCCGAGAACACGTAACAGTGGCAGCGCTGATCTGGCTGCGTCGGGACGAGCCGCGTCCGCACCAGCTGCGCCAGCGTCGGTGGTCGCTGGACCTGCCGCGTCCGGCCCGGCGGAGGCTGAGCTGGGCTCCGCCGCGCAGCGCGAACGGCGCAAGCGCATCCTCGACGCCACGCTGGCGCTGGCGTCCAAGGGCGGCTACGAAGCTGTGCAGATGCGAACCGTGGCCGAGCGCGCCGACGTCGCGCTGGGCACGCTGTACCGGTATTTCCCGTCCAAGATCCACCTGCTGGTGTCCGGGCTGGCAAGAGAGTTCGAGCGAGCCCAGGAACGGCTCGATCGAGCGCCGGTGCCAGGCGAGACCGCCTATGACCGGATGCTCTACGTGCTAGGCCGGGTGACCAGGTCTATGCAGCGCGACCCGCTGCTGATCGAGGCCATGACGAGGGCGTTCATGTTTGCCGACCCGAGCGCCGCCACCGAGGTCAACGTCGTCGCGAAGCTGATGGAAGACATGCTCACCAAGGCCATGCACGACGGTGAGCCGACGGCGGACGAGCGCGCGATCGCCAGGATTATCGGCGACGTCTGGCTGTCGAACCTCGTCGCCTGGGTCACCCGGCGAGCCTCCGCCAACGACGTAGCTTCGCACCTGGAACTGGCTGCCCGCCTGCTGCTGCGCTAGCAAGGTGTGCGCCCAAGCCGCCGCATCGTCAGTGGTGCGCGACGTCGATGACCAGCTCGACGTGGTTACTGGCGTTCCGGAACTCCAGCACCCGGAACGGCGCAGTCGCCGCGAGCCCGAGGCCGATCGACGTGATCCCCTCGAAGCTGCCAAGGCCAGCCACCTGGCGGAACTCCGCGAAGCCAGCGACGCCGACGAGGTGCCTGTTGCTGGCGCTGAAGCTCGCCGCGGCCGGTGCGCGGACATTGACGAGCAGCTTGGCGTGGCCGGTCGTCGGCACGGCCATGCCCGAGCCTTGCGTGTGGAAGGCGGGCACGTAGCTGACGTGGTAACCAGGGGCACGGCCGACGCCGAGATCGAAGACGAGCCGGTCGAAGCAGGCATGCTTGCCGACGCGGACGTCCAGCACGCTGTTCGGTACCATCTGCGCCTTGTCCCGCGCGCCGGTGCCCCAGTTGGTCGAGCAGGCCGCGGGGGCGGCGCTAGCGGCCGACGCCGCAGGAGCGGCGCCGGTAGCCGAAGCGGACGTCGCGCAAGCTGCCGCGCACAGGCCGGTGAGCATCGTGATTAAGCCCGCAACTGCGGTTTTCCTCATGGCGTCCTCCTCCGGCTAACTAGCCGGCGCTAGGCGAGTGAGCCCGACGGTAGCGACGCCACGACGCCGTCAGGTGTAGATGGTGTGGAGTTACGCGCGCCGATATACGAGCCTGCCGCGGAGGACGACCGCGGCGGGGCTAGCAAGCTGGCTCAGATCGGAGCGCGGGTCGGCGTCGTAGACGACGGCGTCGGCCGGCGCACCCGGTTCCAGACCGGCCCAGCCCAGGTAGGCGCGTGCGGCCCACGACGCCGCACCCAGCGCGTCCTCGGGCCGCAGGCCCGCGGCGACGAGCGCGCTGATCTCGTCGGTGATCCGCCCGTGCGGTCGCGAGTCCGTCCCGGCGAGCAGGGTCACGCCGGCCTCCGCAGCCTGCACGACCAGGTCGCGGTGTGCCTGGACCGCCTCGCGGAGGTCGCCCAGATCGCGATCGCCTGCGTTGGCCAGCATGCCTTCGATGACCGACAACGTCGGCGTCAGCGCGATGCCGTCCGCGGCCAGCTGCGGCAGCAGGTCCGGATCGAGCCGCATGCCGTGTTCGATGGAATCGACGCCGGCGGCTACGGCCGACTTACTGGTCTGCGAGTAGTTGGCGTGCACGGCGACCCGGCCGCCCGCGGCGTGCACCGCGCTCACGACCGCGGCCAGCACATCGGCGGGGATCGGCTCGTCGCCGCGCCGCCAGTCGCCGATGATCTTTGCCCAGCCGGTTCGCCGCGCCTGCTCGGCGGCCAGCGCCGGCAGCTCGGCGTGGCTAGGCCGCCGCCCCCAGCCATCAAAGAACTGGCCATCCTGGGTGAACCACGGTCCGGCGTGTACCGCGCGCGGCAGGTCGGGATCCGTGCCGAACCAATCCGGCGGCTGGCCGGCCAGTCCGGGCGACCGGATCAGCGTCACGCCGGCGGCCGCGTGCTGGCGCAGGTCGGCCCGCAGCAGGTGCTCGTCGAAGGGCGTGCCTGGTTCCTCAGCGCCTGGATGCGTATGCGCGTCGACGAGGCCTGGCAGGACCCAGCCCTCGCCGGCCAGGTCGGCGCCTGCGACTGGGTCGGTGGTCCACTGGTCGCCGTCCGCGTACAAATCAACGGCCTCGCCGGTCGGCAGGCCGTAACCCCGCACCCGCAGGACGGTCATCCGAGGCCCCGCTTAAGCTCGCGCCGGAGGTCACGGCACAGGCGGCGCGGGCGGCGCTGGACGGGGTACCGCGCTGCGCGACACGTGGGCGATGCTGCCATGCACGTGGCTAATGCTGACACCCGCCACCAGCGCGCTCGCGCAAAGGCCGAGCGCGACGCCCTTCAGCAGTCCGCGGCGACTGCGACTCGGTGCGGGCTGCCACCCTCGCTGAGCCGACTCGGGTCGCTGCGCTCGCTCGGCAGCTAGCCGCGCCTCGACCCGGGCGTCCACGGCCCGGTCGACGCGATCGATAAACGCCGCCACGACCGCGTCGTTGTACTCCGGCCCGAGCTCGCGAAAGGCCTCGGCCGCCGCGCGGACGTCTTCCGGGTCTACTGCCGAGGTACTCATGACGGCAGGATAACCTGCCGACCCCCCAGACGTGCCCTGCCAGCCGCGCCAAGATCTCGCGCAGCGCGGGGAACATCCGGCCTACTGATAGCGTTGGCTGCCTATGGTGCTTAATGCACCGTCTCGCGAGCACTGTGCTCACCAAGGGCACGGGCTCTCGCGGTCGCTATGCGAGCTGTCCGCTCCTCGGTGAATCCGTAATTTCGCCGTGTCGTCGACTCTTGACATGACGCGGCCCAGGATTACCGATGGAGCCTGGCATATATGCCTCACACTTCTGGGCGCCGCCGCGCGCCCGCGCCTTACCGTGGGAAACCGCGGCAGCACCGCCAAGGGCGGCCCAGCACCTCGCCCGGCCAGTCGGAGCGGCCAGACCCGCGATCCGAGCTCGACCGCGCGCTCGCGGCGGCGGCCAGCCAGCCGCAGCCGCCGGCCCGGACCTTCGCCGAGCTTGGCCTCGATGCGAGGCTCGTTCGCGCCCTGGCTGACCGCGGCATCACCGAGCCCTTCGCCATCCAGGCGCGCGCCCTGCCCGACGCCCTGAGCGGCCGTGACGTGCTTGGCCGGGCCGAGACCGGGTCAGGCAAGACGCTCGCCTTCGGGCTCCCCATGCTCACCAGGATCGCCGGGATGCGCGGCCAGGCAGCGCCGAAGGCGCCGCGTGGCCTCATCCTGGTGCCGACCCGTGAGCTTGCGCAGCAGGTCGCTGGCGTGCTGACGCCACTCGGCCGCACGATCGGCGTGAGCGTGACGACGGTCTACGGCGGCGTCCCGATCGGGCGCCAGATCACCCGCCTCGCGGGGGGCGTCGACATCGTCGTCGCCACTCCCGGCCGGCTGATCGACTTGCTCGAGCGCAGGTCGTGCGACCTCGGCGACGTGATCATCACCGTCATTGACGAGGCCGATCACATGGCCGACCTGGGCTTCCTGCCGTCAGTGACGCGAATCCTGGACGAGACGCCGGCGACGGGTCAGCGACTGCTGTTTTCCGCGACCCTGGATCGGGGCGTGGACAAGCTGGTCCGGTCTTACCTCACCGATCCCGCCCTGCACGCGGTCACGGCGGAGGTTGTCGCCGGGAGCGCGGCCGAGCACAGCGTGCTTGTTCTGGCGGCAGAGGACAAGCTCGCCGTCGCCGCCGAGATGGCGAGCCGCCCGGCCCGGACGCTGTTCTTCGTCCGTACCAAGCACGGCGCCGACCGGCTGGCCAAGCAGCTTGAGCGAGCCGGGGTCAGCGCCGCGGCCATCCACGGCGACCGCAACCAGAGCCAGCGGCAGCGGGCGCTGGACGCGTTCGCAGCCGGCCATCCGCGGGTGCTGGTCGCGACCGACGTCGCGGCCCGCGGCATTCACGTGGACGGCATCGAGCTCGTTGTCCACTTTGACCCGCCCAATGACCACAAGGACTACCTGCACCGGTCCGGCCGGACCGCGCGCGCTGGCGCGACCGGCCTGGTGGTGACCCTCGCCATGCGCGACCAGCTCCGCGAGCTGGAGCGCCTGCACGAGTCCGCCGGGGTCGAGCCTGTCCGCCATCATGTGGAGGCAGGCCATCCCGTGGTCCGCGAGATCGCGACGACCGGTACGCCTGTGCCGCCCCGGCCGCCCGCGGCCGAGTACAGGGCTCGCCCGGCCACCGCCCCGCCAAGGTCCCGCCGCAACTCTGGCCGTCCGCCGCGGGCATCCGCACACCGCCCGGCTGGCTCCCGGCCGCGCCGCGCGGTCTGACCCCGCGGCCAGGCGGCGCCCTAGTTGATCCACATCGTCTAACCTGCCCTCGGCGCCCGGCCTGCGTGCTCACGCAGGCCGGGCTAGCTAAGCCAGGCCGAGTAGCTGGCGCCGATGCCGCGGCGTCGTTCTGACCTGCTGTTCTTGGTGCAGAGATGTCACCTACAGTTCGCCGGACTGTCACGGCCTAGCGTGCGTTCCGCTCAGACGCGTGGCTCACGGTGTGAGCGTGCGAATTGCTTATGTGTCAGAATCCTTCCCGCCCGATATCAACGGCGTTGCGCACACTGCGGTGCGCGTGGCGGAGCACCTGATATCCCGCGGCCATCAGCCCCTCGTGATCGCGCCGGAGCCTGCCAGCGGCGTGCAGCTGCCCGATCGCGGCTTCGACTTCCCCATCGTCCGGGTGCGCTCGATCGGCGTGCCCGTCTATCCGGGCTTCCGGGTCGGGCTGCCCGGCGCGGGCGTCCGGGCCGCAGTGGCGGCGCATCGCGCTGACCTCGTCCACCTAGCCGGGCCGTTCGTGCTCGGCGCAGGCGGCTGCGCGGCGGCGCTTGAGCTTGGCGTGCCCATCGTCGCGGTGTATGCCACCGACCTGCCCGCTTACGCGCGGGCCTACCACGCCGGCCGGGTAGGCCAGGCGATCGCCTGGCACCGGCTGCGCAAGATCCACAATGCTTCCGGGCGGACACTGGCGCCTTGCACCGCAACGGCCCTGGATCTGCGTGAGCACGGCATAGAGCGGGTCCACGTCTGGGCCCGCGGCGTGGACTGCCGCCGCTTCGACCCGGCCAAGCGCAGCGATCAGCTGCGGGCCGAGCTCGCGCCAGGCGGCGAGGTCCTGGTCGGCTACGTGGGCCGTCTCGCCACGGAGAAGCGCGTCGACCTGCTCGCTGACGTCGCTGCCCTGCCCGGCGTGCGGCTGGTGATCGTGGGCGGCGGCCCGGCGGAGGCCGCGATCCGGCGAGCCGTACCCTCGGCCCTGTACCTCGGGCAGCGCGGCGGCGAAAATCTGGCCATGATCTACGCCAGCCTCGACGTGTTCGTGCACGCCGGCCCGCATGACACGTTCGGCCAGACACTGCAGGAAGCCGCCGCCAGCGGCCTGCCCGTCGTCGCGCCCGCCGCGGGCGGCCCGCTCGATCTGGTGCGCGATGGTGTGACCGGCTTCCTCGTGGCGCCGGGTGATGCCGCCGCCCTGGCCGGCGCGGTGGCCCGGCTCGCGACCGACCCAGCGCTGCGCGCCGCGCAGGGAAGGGCGGGCCGGCAGATGGTGCTCGGCCGCAGCTGGCCAGCGCTCTGCGACGAGCTGATCGAGCACTACGTCGACGTGCTGTCGACTGCTGGCTCCGTCGAGCGCACCGCGGTCGCAGCATGACGACCTTCGTCGCGCTCGGCGACTCGATCACGCTCGGGATCGGTGACCCGGTCCGGCTGCCGCCGGCGCGGCCACCAGGAGCTGGCGGCGCGCCCCGCAAGGGCCCGCGAGGCTGGCGAGGCTGGGCCGTCTTGCTGGCCGAGAGCCTGCCGGCTTGCGCGCTGCATATCGTCGCCGGCAACGGCGCCTGCATGGCTGACCTGGAGCGAGATCAGCTGCCGCGAGCGCTGCGGCTACGGCCGGACGTGGCCAGCGTGGTGATCGGCGTGAACGACACGCTGCGCCCGAACTTCGATCCCGACCGGATCGCGGCCGCCGCGGCCCATACGATCGGCGCGCTCCGGGCTTCCGGCGCCGACGTGCTCACCATGAGGCTGCCCGATCCGGGGCGCATGCTCGGCATGCCCGGCGTGCTGGCCAGGCCGCTGGCGCGCCGCGCCCACCAGGTCAACGAGGTCATGGACCAGATGGCCGAGCGGTTCGGCACCCTGCACTTCGACGCCGCCACCGATGCGGCAGCCTACGACCCCGGGATGTGGGCCGTCGACCGCCTGCACCCGAGCGAGCGCGGGCACCGGCTCATCGCGCGCCGGTTCCATGCCCTGCTGGCGCAGGCTGGTCATCAAGTCGGGCCGCCACCAGGCGCCGAGCCGCTGAACCAGCCGCCCACAAAGGCCGAGCAGCTTGCCTGGATGGCCACCAAAGGCACTGCCTGGGTGCTGCGCCGCTCGACCGACCTGGTCCCGAGCTTGCTGGCGATGGCGTTCGCGGAGTGGCGGTCGGGCCAGGCGGCCGACCTGGAGCTGACCGGACAAGAACTGGGGGACCCGGCGCCGGAAGCGGTCGCCTATGGCCTGGAGCTGCCACGGTGAGTTAGCTTTTGTCGGCATGACATGGCAACCGGAACTGGACGAGCTGCGCAGGCGGCAGGAGCTCGCTGAGCGCATGGGCGGCCCGGACAAGATCCGGCGGCAGCATGACGCCGGGCGGCTCACCGTTCGCGAGCGAATCGCGGTCCTGCTCGACGAGGGCTCGTTCCGTGAGATCGGCGCGCTGGCCGGCACGGCTGCTTATGACGATGCGGGCATGCTCGCGAGCTTCATGGCGGCGAACTTCGTCGCCGGAACCGGGCGGGTGGCCGGGCGCAAGGTCGTCGTGGGCGGGGATGACTTCACCATCCGCGGCGGTGCGGCGGACGCGGGCATCATCGCGAAGCAGATCTACTCCGAACAGCTGGCGAACGAACTCCGGCTGCCGATCATCAGGCTGGTCGAAGGCACGGGCGGCGGCGGCAGCGTCAAGTCGCTCGAGCAGACCGGCTACACCTACGTCCCGGTGAACCCCGGCTGGGATCGCGTCGTCGACAACCTCTCGGTCGTACCGGTCGTTGCGGCCGGCCTCGGCCCGGTCGCTGGCCTCGGTGCGGCCAGGCTCTGCGCGGCGCACCTGTCGATCCTGGTCGAAGGCACCGCGCAGCTGTTCGTGGCGGGCCCGCCCGTGGTGAAGAGCGGCGCCGGCGAGGACGTTGACAAGGAGGCGCTGGGCGGCACCCGCGTTCATGCCAGGAACGGGGCCGTCGACCTTATCGCCGCCTCCGAGGCCGAGGCGTTCGACCTGATCAGGAACTTCCTGTCATACCTGCCGCCGAGCGCGTTCGAGCTACCCCCGGTCCGCCCGTGCGCTGATCCAGTCGACCGCCAGGACGAGTCGCTGCTGTCGGCGGTGCCACGTAACCGCCGCCAGCCGTACCGGATCCGGGCGATTCTGCGCGCCGTGCTCGACGCCGGCTCGGTGATGGAGGTCCAGCGCTACGGCGGCTCGATCGTCACCGCGCTGGCCCGCCTGGACGGTCATCCGGTCGGGGTCGTCGCCTGCGACCCGTTCGTGTCCGGCGGCTGCATGACGGCCGAGGGCGCCGACGCCGTGATCCGCCTCGCTGACCTGTGCTCGACCTTCCACCTGCCGGTTGTCACGTTCACCGATCAGCCGGGGCTGCTGATCGGCACGCGCGCCGAGCAGCGCGCCACAATCCGTCACGGCGTGCGCGCGATCAGCGCGGTGTACCAGGGCACCGTGCCTGGCGCCGAGGTCATCGTTCGCCGAGTGTTCGGCGTCGGCGGGGCCGGCCTGACGAACCGGCACCGGCTCGTCCGCCGCTGGGCGTGGCCGTCGGCCGACTGGGGATCGCTGCCAGTCGAGGGCGGCATCGAGGCGGCGTACCGGGCCGACCTGGAAGCGGCGGAGGATCCGGCGGCGTTGCTGGCCGACATCCGGGCCCGGCTGAACGCGGTCCGCAACCCGTTCCGCACGGCTGAGCGGTTTGGCGTCGAGGACATCATCGACCCGCGTGAGACGCGCCCGCTGCTATGTGACTGGGTCAAGGACGCGTACGCGATCCTGCCGTCGCAGCCGGGCCGGCCATCGTTCGGCACGCGCCCATAAGCAGGAGGCCGGAGCCGATCGGTACCTGGCGGTGACTGTCGCTAGTGCTGGCATGATGGCCAGATGACCATGTCGCTGGACTTCTCGGTCATCCCGGCCGCCGACCGGCAGGCACAGATCGCGCGCGTGTGCGACGCCCTCGAAGAAGCCGACAGGGCCGGGCGGTATCCGCAGCTGACGGTCGAGCGCCCGTGGTCGGCCCACAATCCGATCCTCGAAGGCGAGTTTTCCTCGCCCGGCGCGATCCGCTGGTACCTGGAGCGTGAACTCGGCCGGCTCGCGGCTGCTGGCGCGCGCGTCTCCGTCAGCCCCGGCCGCCCGTCGGTCGACCTGCGTGACCCCGCGCTCGGGCAAGCCGTGGATGAGGCGAGCTCGGACCTGCGGCGCAAGAAGCTGTTCCTGTTCGGGCCGGAACGGATGGCCCTGTCCATCGACCGGCTCCGGCACTACACCGGCACCGCGGCCGAATCGTTCCAGCGGTACGTGCTGCTGACGAACTACGCCTGGCATGTGGCCGAGTTCCGGGCCGCGCTGCCGGACTGCACGGGTCCGGATTCCGGTGACCGGCAGATGCCGGCCTGGCACCACGAACTGCCCGGCCGGGCCGGGCTGACCATGGTCAACATCGGCGTGGGCCCATCGAACGCCAAGACGATCACCGACCACCTCGCCGTGCTGCGGCCCGACCTGGTCCTGATGATCGGGCACTGCGGCGGCCTGCGTAATCACCAGGAGATCGGCGACCTGGTCCTGGCGACGGCTTTCATGCGGGACGACCGGGTGCTGGACGACATGCTGCCGCTGAGCGTCCCCGTTGTCTCCAATCACACGCTGAACACTCTGCTGCTCGACGAGGTGACCGCCCGAGGCCTGCGGAGCCGGATGGGCATCGTCTTCACCACCGCGAACCGGAACTGGGAGCTGAACCTCGCCACTGTGAGCGAGAGGCTGCGGCTGTCGCGAGCGATCGCCGTGGACATGGAGTCCGCGACGGTCGCCGCGAACGGCTTCCGTTACCGCATCCCGACCGCCACGCTGCTCGCGGTGAGCGACAAGCCTCTGCACGCCAGCCCGAAGCTGAGCGGAGATGCCCAGGCTTTCTACGCGGCCTCCCGCCGTCAGCACGTCGAGATCGCAATCTCGGTGGCTGAGCAGGCCAGGAAGCTATATCCGGGCGGCCTGCCGACCGCGGACATTCGCTCGACCGACGAGCCGCTGCTTGGCCTCACCGAGCCCGATCCGGCGCCGGCGGTCAAGCGCGGTTCATCCTGACGCGTCCGGATCCCGGCGCGCCGCGGATGTTACTGGCCGACCCGCCCGTCGATCCGCTCGCGCAGGAAGTCCGCATGCCCCATGTGCCGGGCGTACTCCTCGATCATGTGCACCAGAACGCGGCGAAGCGAGATTTCGCCGGAGTCGTACCCGCCGTAATGGTAGGTGCCGCTGATGTCCAGTACTGCTCGGTCCCGGCGAGGTGCCGCACGAGCCCGAGCAGCGACAGATTCGATGGCTCGACAGAGCGGCGGGCCATTCCGTCCGCGTCCAGGCCCGCGCACTTGAGCTCTAGTGTCAGGCGATGGTCGCGCAGGTACCTGACGAGGGTGGCCCGCTCGCCCTGGCCGATGTCACCGCCCTGCTCGCGCGGGTCGTCCTCGGGCGGGACGAACATGTCCCACCAGCCGAATTGTCGCTCGGGCTGATCTGTAGCTGACATGGGTCCCAGCATTCGCGGTCTGCCGCGCATCCGCGACCTGTTATTCGCGCCGCCGCCACTTGCCCGGCCGCCGGCGTCAGTCCATGCTCGACTCGTGCGGCATGCGACGGATGAGGACCTTGATCGTGCAGAGGCGCTGCTAGCGGAGCTTCGTCAGTTCCCCGAACTGCGGGAACGCAAGCGCGGTTCCTTCTCGCACGGACCCCGGGCGTTCCTTCATTTCCACGAGGATGCCGGTGACCTCTATGTCGACGTTCGGCTCGACAAGGCGTTCCAGCGGCTGAGAGTCTCCAGTCGCGCCGAGCAAGCCGAGTTCGTGGCCGCGGTTCGGGCGGCGCTACAACAGGTCTCTTGACTGGCGAAGCTCGCATCAACCGTGCCGAGGTGTAGCAATCCGCCCACGCAATCCAGGGTTGACCTGCAACGTCGCTGCCGCCCGCCGACTCTCGTGTTCCTGCACTACTGGGGAGGTTCCGCGTACCCACCCCTCCAAGGTGGACATCGAGGTCCTGGCCAAGGACTGTCCGCTACGCTGCGTGAGCTTCGGGCGGGCGTAACGTGGCAGTGATGGTGGAAGACCGGGACAGGCCTGAGCCCAGGAGTCGCCAGAAACACCAGCAAGTGCGGCCCGGCAGGGTCATCGCCGCCGCGGCGCGTACCGGGCGCCGCTACTGGCGGCAGATCCTCGCCATCGCGATCCCGATCTCGCTCGCCAGTTCCGGCCTGGAGATCTTGACCGACCACTACGTGGACCCGTCTGATGCCCTGCTCTCGTTCAGCGCGACGCTCGGTTCGACAGGCATCAGCCTGCTGGGCACCGTGCTGCTGTCCGGCTTCGTAGGCCGGCTGGTGGGTGCGGCCGCGCATAGCTGGCGACCGCTGACGTTCCTGCAGGTAGCACGATCGCTGCAATGGTGGCAGCTGATCGGCGCGGACGTTCTGGTTGTTCTGGCCGTGGTCGCCGGCTTCGTGCTCCTTATCGTGCCGGGCCTCGCTGCTCTGACGCTCCTGGCCGTCGTCGGCCCGGTCATAGAGATCGAGCACCGCAGCGTCCTGGCCGCCATTCGCCGGTCATGTCAGCTGACCCGCAGCCACATCTGGCCCGTGTTGCTGCTGGCCACCGCCCCTCTCGCCGTGGTAGCGGAACTAGAGGCAATAGCTCCTGAGCCGGACAGGGCCGGCGAGATCGCCGAATTTCTGATCATCCGCGGGCTGGCCGAGGGCATCGCGGAGGCCTGCATCGCCCTTGTCTTGAGCGAGCTGTGCTTCCAGCTGATTGACGCTCATCGATGCTCGACGAGGTAGTCGCCGAGTTGCGCGGGCCCGGCCTAATCTCTTCGCACAATCGAAAGCCCCGCTGGCCCATGCGGGCCAGCGGGGCTCTTTGGCGTGCGCGGCTACTAGCTGACCAGCTTGACACCGACGACGATCTTGGCGCCGGGCGTTACCTTGCTGCCCGCTGCGGGGGACTCTGACGTGATCACGTAGGTACCGGTCGACTTGCGGAGCGGGTTCGTGACGGCCACCAGGCCAGCTGCCCGGATGGTAGCCAGCCCCGGGTTCGCCCGCTGCCCGATCACCTTCGGCACAGTGACCGATGCCGTCGCCTTCACAACCGTCAGCGTGACCTTCGTGCCAGGCGCGACCTTGGTGCCAGCAGCCGGGGATTCGCCCGTGACCACATAGACGTACAGCGGGTTGCGTACCGGGCTCGTCGCGCCGGTCAGGCCTGCAGCGGTGAGGGCAGCCAGCGCCGGGTTGGCGCGCTCTCCGATCACGTTGGGCACGTTCAGGGGCGGGGTAGCAACGACATCCCCGGTGATGACCAGGCCGCCGCCTTCGGTGCCGACCTGGGTGTAGTTGCCGCCCTGGTAGGCGTAGTTGTAGATGTCACCGCCGCTGATAGTCGGGCTGCCACCGAAGAAGTCATCGATCAGCGTCGAGAACTCGGTCTCCCCTGCGTAGTCAGCCTTCAGTCCAGACGCGGCCGGCGGCGTCGCCGACGTCACGGTGTACTGGATGCTGCCGGTGATGTTCCCTGCTGATACGAGTGCAGCGCAGGTGATCGGGTCAGCGAAGCCCTTGAAGCTGCCGTTGCTGGTGATCGTCACGTTCCACGTGTTGGTCGGGGACGTGAGCTCGGTCGCCGAGAGGGTGACGGAGGGGTACTGATCGGTAGCCCACTGCGGGCCGTTGACCGTGGTCAGGCAGGCCGGCCCTGAGGCGTTCGTGGTGTCGGGGACGTCGGTCATGGTCGTGTTGCCTATGACCGGAGTCGAAGCGCTGGCCATGCCGGCGCCGGTGAGTGCCGCGGTGGCCGCGATGGCGGCTGCCGCCACGGCGGCGGCGATGAAGCGGTAACGCATGATGGCCTTTCGGTGGGCGCGGTGACTAATGCTATGGCTTTCGCGTATTAGGTAGACGCCGCTGCCGACCAGTACGTTTACATATGAAGTGTTTTGGCGGCGATACGGACCTGGTGTGTCTGCGGATGTCAGGTGGTGCCGTGCGCGCGGGCTGTCGGTGGCGACTCGGATGAGACTGATACGCCCACGTTGCGCACACCAGCCAGCGTGTCAGCCATTGCACGCGCCAGGTTAGGGAGATTCCGCAGGTCAGGTGCCAGGTACGCGACTTTTATGTTACGCTAACCTCGCATGGCACGGCCTACTGGCGCTGAGCGTTACTTCGAGGAGCGCGCAGCCAAGAGCCCGGAATACCGGCAGTCTCTTGAGCGCTGCTCGTGTGCGCATCGCCGCTGTCGATAGCGTGGTTCGGGCGCTGGATGAGCGGCGCAGGGATCTCGGCCTGTCGAAGGCCGAGTTGGCGCGGCAGGCGGGCATGCGCTCCGAAGTGGTCCGCCGGATCCTGGGCGCCGGCCCGGCTAACCCCACGCTGGCGACTGTGATCTCCCTGGCCAGCGCCATGGCGATGGACGTCACGATCAGCGCTCCGGCTGACCGTACATAGTCCGGCGCTTGCGAACTCGTCGGCGTACTGCCTGACCCGGCGGTAATCACGCGGGCTGGCCGCCGACCGCACCGGCTTACTCAGGCCGTCGATGCAGATGATCGAGGAGCCGCCGAGGTCTTCGGCGTTGCGGTCGAGCAGGCAGAACAGCCTGTGGTTGGCGCCGCCGCCATGGACCCGCACCTCGTAGAACCCGGCCATATCCTCGTGCATGGCTTCCCATTTCCCGCCGCCGGAGAACGACGGCGGTGGCGCAGCGGCCACGGCTTCGAGCACGGCCTGGATCTCGGCCGCGATCTTGTCCCCCAGCCCGTCGAGGAATTGCATGGTCGGCACCGGGCGCGCCGTGTCATCCTCCTTGTAGCGCTGGAAAAAGTGGATCAGCCAGGGGTCAGGCACTGTGTCACCGCCGGTCAGGCCCGCGACAAGCTTCTCAATCTGAGCCACCACGGACCCGATCGAGGGCTTGAGTCGCAGCGGACAACGGCCGCGCGATCTGTGCAGTGGAGCCACCTCGCCGTCCGAAAGGGCCAGCTCGCCGTCGAGCACAGGCTCGAGCGCCTACTCGCGCTCAGCCCACCCAGGCGCCGGCACTTCAGCCGGCGGGCGGCTGTCCGCGAGCCCGGGATTCTCGCCGTCAGAGGCCCTGGCCTGCGGCTTTGTCGCCAGCGTGATCTTGCCCTCGCCAGCCGTCTCGGCCAGCCCGGCAGCAGCCGCGCTGCGGGCGAACACCTCCCCGAACTGGCCCTGCGAGCCGGGGGCTACTCCGAGCCTGTTCACGGCTCGCCGTCCGATGCTGTGAATCGAGATCGGTGACCCCTTGACCGACTCCTGGTACAGCGGGCCGAACGCCTTGTTCGCGAAGGCCTCCTGCAGTGCTGCCAGTCGCTCTTCCTCGGTCTCTGGAACGGCGATCCTCCGCCCGACCGAAGTGATCTCCAGGGACTCACCCCGGCCCGAGACCAGGCCTGTAATCGCGCAGGGCGGCCAGCTTGGCCCTGAACGCCCCGCTGTTCGTGGTGGCGTGGCCCATGTATCCGGCGATCTCGGCCACCGTGTGTTCCCAGCCGTGCTGCGATGCTCGTGCCAGCACCGACGCGGCCTCGCCGAGGTCGAGGACCGGGAAGCCGGTGGCCCGCTTGCGGCGGCGCCGTCGCTCATCGCCTGCTGACAGAGCGCCGTTCAACTCTTCCAACAGGCACTGCCTGCCCGCCGCACGGCTGGACTCCGACGCTGTCGAGCACGCTGTGATCGGCGCGCTGGCCAGCTTCTACCGCGACCAGCACGACCTGATCGCCGAAGCGATTACCTCAGCCCAAGCGAGCTACGCCGCCGTGCAAGACGGACGGCGTGCCGAGCTGGCCGCGGCCGAACACGACCTGGCCAGGACGAGCGCCGCGATCGACCGCTACCTTGCCGCGTTCGAGAACGACGTCCTCTACCCCGAAGACCTCGTCGTCCGCTGGCCCAGCTCACATCCCGGTCAGGACAGCTGCGCTGGCGTCGTGATGAACTCGCCGACCAGGTCGCCGCAGCACCCACCGCGCCGCCAGCTGCCACCCTGCGGCAGGTCGCCGATCACATCGCCGACATTGTCGCATCCGGCAGCCACAGCCAGCGCAAGGCTCTGATCGAGGCCCTCATCGCCCAGATCAAGATCACCGCCGCTGACCGGAGCGTCCCGGTCTTCCGCATACCGCAGCGGCCAGCGGCGAACCAGCAACAGGTGCCGGCGCGACCCGGCAATCACACAATGCACGTCCACTGAAGATCCGGTTCGTGCAATGACCAATTTGGTGGGGCGTCCGGGGCTCGAACCCGGAACCCACGGATTAAAAGTCCGCTGCTCTACCATTGAGCTAACGCCCCGAGACCTGCCCAGGCCAGTGCCTGGGCATGGCAAGTACCTGGGTGCTCCCTCCGTGCCGGGTCGGCTGCGTCGATGCTACAGGGACCCCTTCAACGTGCGCATAGAGAGCATGCGGGGCGCTGGCTGGACGAGCAGCGGAAGCTAAGCCTGAGTGCACTGCGTTAGTGGCAGCAAATCGAGAAAGTCCGGTTAACAGAAGGTAAACGGCAGCTAAAGTCTCAGCATGTTTCGTCGCGAGCGTGCCCGAAAGCTGCCGTATCAAGATCCGCACAGACCTTGCGGCCCCGCATGACAGAAGACCAGGCACGGCTACGCAACGTGGCTGTGGTCTTGGCAGGCGGCACCGGTTCACGGCTGGGCCTGGCCATCCCGAAGCAGCTCCTCAAGGTGGCTGGAAAGACCATAATCGAACACTCGATCGACGCCTTCGAGGCGCATGCGGAGATCGACGAGATCCTGGTCATGATGGCAGTCGGCCACACGGCGCAAGCACAAGAACTCGTCGACAGGGGCGGCTACCGCAAGGTAGTGCGCGTGCTCGACGGGGGGCCCGAGCGCACTGAGTCGACGGCGAAGGCGATCGAAGCTGTTGCTGAGCGATATGGGACTGCGACCGAGTGCAACGTCCTGTTCCATGACGCCGTACGCCCCCTCCTTGATCCGAAGATCATCTCCGAGTGTGTCGCGGCCCTTCGTACCTACAGTGCTGTCGACGTAGCCATTCCGTCGGCGGACACGGTCATCGTGGTCGACGAAGCCAACGTCATCACCGACATCCCGCCGCGAGGCCGACTCAGGCGGGGCCAGACGCCGCAGGGCTTCCGGTTGTCGGTCATCAGGCGCGCATACGAGCTCGCCCACCACGACCCGGAGTTCGCCTCTAGCCCCCCTACCGACGACTGCGGGGTTGTGCTCCGCTACCTGCCTGACACGCCGATCTACGTCGTGACCGGCAGTGAGCAGAACATCAAGGTCACCCACCCGCTCGACTTGCACATCGCCGACAAACTCTTCCAGCTCGCGTCACACGAAGCGCCGCCCGAGGTACCCCCAGATGCGTACCGAAGCAGGCTCACTGGCAAGACGATGGTCGTCTTCGGGGGGAGCTCCGGAATCGGTGCCGACATCTGCCAGGTCGCCACGAAGTTCGGCGCCACGTGTTCTCGTTCAGCCGTACGCAGACCGGTACCCACGTTGAAAGCGCCGCCGACGTTGCGGCTGCCTTGCAGCAAGCGCATGGCACCACCGGGCGGATCGACTTCGTGGTCAACACTGCAGGCGTGCTGTCCATGGGCAAGCTCGCGGACACCGACCAAGCTGCGATTGAGCAAACCATCCGCGTGAACTACCTGGCCCCTGTCGCGATCGCGCAGGCGGCGATCGGCTACTTGGCCGCCACCCGAGGGCATCTGCTCCTGTTCACCTCCAGCTCCTACACCCGTGGCAGGGCCGGTTACAGCATTTACTCCTCGACGAAAGCGGCTGTCGTGAATCTCACACAGGCGCTTGCGGACGAATGGTCGGAGATTGGCGTCAAGGTCAACTGCGTGAATCCTGAGCGGACGCAGACGCCGATGCGCCTGCGCGCCTTCGGTTCCGAGCAGGCTGGCACCCTGCTCTCGCCCATGGCGGTGGCCCTGACCTCGGTCGACGTCCTGGTTTCTGAATTGACCGGGCACGTGATCGATGTGCGGCTTATCGATCCGCTCAACACTGCGAATCTGCGCGGCCTGGAGAGCGCCGCCCCGGCTGCTGTTACGCATTGATCAGAGAGTGATAAATGTACGGAAAGAATAAGCGTTTCGTCGCCAATCGTCTTGTCCGCTTGGTAAGCGCAACAGTCCTGCTGGCTTCCTACCCGCTGCTGTTGGCCGCTGCCCTCCTGCCAACTGGCACAGCCGGACGGCTCCCAGGGTGCTGGCTCTTCCTCACCGTGACGATCGTCAGTTACCTGGCTGAGGTCTGGTCCTGGCGCGTCGTGCCGGACCTGATGAAGACCCTCAATTGGGTGCAGGCAGGGACGCAGTTGCGCTGGGGCCTCCGCGAGCTCGCACTGATCATTTTGCTAGCGCGGGTGCTGTCGCCGAGTTCCGCGCTGGTGGCCTTCGCCGGTCGGGCTCATGGGTCTTGCATGCGGTCCGCGCCATCTGCTCGGCGCTGATCATCTACGTCACGCAGTGCCGAACGCTTCCGGCGGTTACCCGGAACGTAGACCTTGCCGGGCTGCGCATTCCGAATGCAGCGCCACTGTGGCTTGCCCCGAACGACGCACAGAACCTGCTCTACCTGGACGCGATTCCGGTTGCTGGTGGCGTGGCCTCGGCACTGACGGCCAACTTCGCGTGGGCGTTTGCCGGCATTTCGCTGGCGCTGGCAGTGAGCGCGATCCTTTGTCTGATCATGGCCGGTTTCGCTCGCCGCAATCGGCACCTCAAGGACGCGGCCTGCGTCTTGTCAGCCGTCCGTAAGCAGGTCGCAGCGTATCGGCCGGAGATTGTGGTCTACCTCAGCGGCTCTGAAGAGTCGATCTACCAGGTCAACATGTGGCTAGCTACCGTCGCGCGGCTGCGGCGGCCAACAATGATTATGTTGCGCGACCGATACCTCGTGCCGTTGCTCGGCCGGACCAGCCTGCCCGTGGTTTGCGTCGACGATCCGGTCGACCTGATGAACTTCGAGCTGCCCACCGTGCGGGTCGCACTGTTTCCCGCCAATACTGCCCAGAACATCGTCCAGCTCCGGATACCCGGGGTCGGCAGCGCGTTCATCGGCCACGGCGATAGCGACAAGGCATCGAGTGTCAATCCGTTCGCCAAGGCCTACGACCAGGTCTGGGTCGCCGGCCAGGCGGGACGTGACAGGTACGTGCGCGCGCAGGTCGGCGTGCGTCAGGAGGACATCGTCGAGGTCGGCAGGCCGCAGCTCGCGGGTATTCGGACGGCCGCCGAAGGCGCCGCGGACCGGATGCTCACGGTGCTGTACGCGCCGACCTGGGAGGGGTGGACCGATAGCGATATCTCTTTCAAGATGATGGGACTCAGCATCATCCGGGCGCTCCTTGATCACGTGCCCCAGGTCCGGGTCCTCTACAAGCCGCATCCGCTCACCGGGGTGCGCGACCACAGCGCCGTGGCCGTCCACAAGGCGATTGTCGCCCTCATCGAGCAGGCTAACGACGAACAGCGACGGGCGCGCACGTGGCTGGCGGAAGCCGCCGCCGGCGACGCGGACCGGCGGGCCGCTGCCACCGAACTGTCCCGCATCAGCGTGCGGATGACTGAGCTGACTCACGGATCGGACACACACCCAGGCGGCTGGGCTTCGTGGCTACGCCCGCCCCAGGACGAGGCGACCTTGTCACGCGATAGCAGGCCTGCTGGCGCCGACGACACTGATGGAAGCGGCTAACCGACTCCTGGCATCCGGCGTACTGGAGATGCAGGGCTGGTGGCAGCACCGCGTGATAACTGGGCCGCTGCCTGTCCTGTATGACTGCTTCAACCGAGCGGACCTGCTGATCAGCGACATCTCGAGCGTCGTCAGTGACTTCATTGCCGCCGGGAAGCCCTACGTTGTGACCAATCCTGACGGCCTTGATGAGCGCGAGTTCGGCGAGAAGTATCCGGCTGCGGCAGCCGGATACCTGCTCGAGCCGGACTGCGCATCGCTGTCCGACATCCTGGCCCAGGCTGCCGCGCCCGGTGACGACCGGCTCGCGGAAGCACGGCGGGAGCTGAGAAGGTACCTCCTAGGCCCGGACGACCTCGACGCGCAGACCCGGTTCGCTGCCGCCGTCGATGCGCTGGCCGAACCGGGTCACGCGGTCGGCAGATGCGAACTCGATCCTCGTCAGCGCACCCCTCGCCCAGCCGGTCGGCGCCACCCGCGAGCAATAAGAGTCGATCGGTCGCCCGGCCTGGCGAAGGACCCTGGCCGGTAACATCCGGTTCGTGGAGACCAGCTTCTTCGAGCCAATGGAATCCGGCAAATTCTGGGCGACCGCAGCCAGCGCGGGGCCGTGGAGCCCGGACTCGCAGCACGGCGGCCCGCCGTCGGCGCTGGCGGCCCGCGAGCTTGAGCGGCACGACCCAGATGAGAACCTACGGCTCGCCCGGGTCGCCATCGACATCCTGCGGCCCGTACCAGTAGGCGAGCTCACGGCGCGGACGCGCACCCTGCGGCCGGGCAAGCGGGTCGCGTTGCTCGAGACCGTCCTGGAGTCCGGCGGCCAGGAGGTGCTGGTGGCCAGGGGCTGGCGGATCGCCAGGCTGCCCGATGGGCCCGTCGTCGCCAAGGACGACACGCCCGCGAGCCTCCCGGCGACCGGCCGCCGGCCGAGCTTCCCTGACGGCCACGTCGGTGGATACCTGTCGCACATCGAGTGGCGTTTCGAGGGTGGCGGTAACTTCGATCAGCCGGGTCCGTGCCGGGCCTGGGGTCGGCCGATGATTCCCCTGCTGCCGGGCGAGCACCTCGCGCCGATGTCACACGCGCTGTTGCTTGCGGACTCCGGCAGCGGCATCAGCATGGCGCTTGACCCGCGGCAGTACATCTTCATCAATGTCGACCTGACCGTGATCGTGCAGCGCGATCCGGTCGGGAACTGGCTGCTGCTCGACTCGGTGTCGTCCATGGGCGGCACCGGCACCGGGCTGGCCGAAACGCAGCTATCCGACACTAGCGGCTTCGTCGGCACCGGAGTGCAGACGCTCCTGGTGTCCCCGCGGTAGCCAGCAGAGACCTGTGCGACCGGCCCAGCAGGGGAGCCTCGTAGCTGAGTCACGGCTGCGAGACGCGGTGCGCACCGGGCCCGGCCTCAGTGTGCTGACCGGCGGGCAGACGGGCGTTGACACCTACGCAGCGCTGGCGGCGCTGCGAGCCGGCCTTCAGGTGCACCTGCTCTACCCGTGCGGTTACCGGCAGGAAGACGGCCCGCTGACGCCGGCGCGCCGCCGCCGCCTTGCCGGTGCCGTGCTGCACGAGCTCGACTCGGCCAGTTTCCGGTACCGGACCTGGACATGCGTCTACCTGGCCGACGCCGTCATCCTCCTCGACCCGGCTGGCGGCTCGGGCTGCCGGGAGACCGCCCAGGCGGCTCGCAAGCTAGGCAGGCCCCTGCTGATCCCTGAGCCCGGTCAGCTCGGTGCCGATCAGCTCGGTGCCCGCCAGATCAAGGCCGATCAGACTGCCGACTGGCTGGCCGCTGCGAGCGCTCGGGTGCTGATGGTGGCCGGCTGCCGGGCCAGCGTGCTCGCGGGCAAGGGGAAGGGCCGCGGCCTGCGGGCAGATCTGGCTGTCATCATGGCTGGCGCGCGGCAGCAGCATGAGCGGCTGCTGGGCGAGGACACTGGCGAACGCGTCGACCCGAGCTGACGAGCTAACCGAGTCTTCGGCCCGGCAGGTCAGCTGCTCTCACGGCCTAGACCAGTCGACCGGAACTCTGGCCGCGTCGTCGGGATGACGCTCGAGCCAGGAACGCGCGTACGGACATAGCGGCACGACGGTCATGCCACCGGCAGCCGCTTTGTCCAGCGCGGCCAGCACGAGCTTCCCGGCGATGCCGCGACCGCCCAGTGCCTTAGGTACCTCGGTATGTATCAGGACGAGACGATTGCCGTTCTTGTGGTAGATGAGTTCACCGAGCTCACCGTCGGCGTGGACCTCGAGCCGGGAGTCGGCCTGGTTGTCGGTGACCACAACGTCGTTAGTGTCGGTCATTTAGCCATCATCCCTTGTCGAGGAAAGCAGCCGCCCGGCTGGCATAGACAGTGACCGCGGTGGCGGCGGCCGCCCCCGCCGAGATCGCGAGCGGCAGGCCGGCCCCGCGATGCAAGAACAGCCAGGCGCCGGCAGCCGCGCCGATCAGCATGGCGAGCACAGCCGCGATGCGGCGGCCCGCCGCCGGATTGCCGCCGCCCGCCAGGCCGGAGTCGGCGGCCAGCCCGGTCAGGGTCATCGTCAGCACCGTCGTCGTCATGTCGCGCACGGCGAGGCGGCGGATGACGGAGTTCCTGATGCCCATGGCGAACGCCAGGATGGCGATCGTCGTGTAGCGGGCCCAGCCGGTGGAGACGGAGCTGGCGGCGAACGCGACGACGGCCGCGGCCGCCACGAACACAGCCTCCAGCGCGACAGCGGTCGTGAGCAAGCGGCTGCGGCTGGAGACGCGCCTGATGATCCGGCCACCGCAGACGGCGCCGACGAGGAAGAGCCCGAGCGAAGTGAGGGAGGCGGTCACGGAGAAACCGGGAGCGCCGGCGGTGGCGAAGCCCAGTACCACCACGTTCCCGGTCATGTTGGCAGTGAAGACGCGGCCAAGGCCCAGGTAACACACGGCATCGACGATTCCGCTGAGCAAGGTGAGGGTGAGCAGGACAGCGAGCAGCTCGCGCTCGCCGGGATCCGACGTGGCGGTATGTGCGGCAGGGGCGGCATCGCGTCCAGGAGCGGCGGCCATTGCGTCAGTCTGGCATGCAGCTCGATGCACTGACCTAGGCTGGTCTGGGCGCGGTGGCCGCGGACCGTGACGGCTGCGTTATTCCGGCAGATCCTTGCTGAGCAGGGCCTCGGCGCCGACGGGGCGGAATCCGGCAGCGAGGAACGCGCGTACGCTCGTGGCGTTAGCCGGCGCGATCTGCGCCCAGATCGGCTGACCCGCCGGCACCAGATGCCGGGCGGCCGTCGCCAGCCGGGTACCGAGCCCGCAGCCGCGGTGGGCTGGGTCGACCTCGATCGCGACCTCGAAGCGGCCGGCCACGCCGCGGCCAATCATGACCACACCGCCCGGCGCCTGCCAGGCGCGAACGTCGTCGCGGTGGAGCAGCGCGCGGGCTAGCCGTGGGTGCGCGGCGTCTGCGATCGGGGTCAGCTCGGTGAGAGGCTGGGCCGGCGGCGGCGGCCCAGCGAGGGCGGCCGCACACGTCAGCATGTCGACACTGTGCGCCTGCCTGCCCAGGCGCTGGGCCAGGAGATGCAGGAAGCTCGCGGTCAGCGGACCGGAGAGGCCGCCCGGCCGCAACTGCTTCGAGATCCAGCCCGGATCGGTGTCAGCGAAGATCACCGCGTAGCCCGTGAGGGAGATCACGCCTGCGTCCCGGTCCGATGGCTGCGCCATGATCTCGACAGTGCCATCTGCGGGCGGGAACTCGCCGGCCGCAGCGCGCGCGAGTACCGCCGCGAGCTCCTGGCTGCCCAGCAACCTCAGACCCATGCCGTGTTCGCCGCGCGGCTAGCGGTAGGCCGAGATGCCAGTGATCGCCTGGCCGAGCGCGAGCGTGTGGATCTCCTCGGTGCCCTCGTAGGTCAGCACCGACTCGAGGTTGTTCGCGTGCCGGATGACCGGGTACTCCAGGGTCACGCCGTTCGCGCCAAGGACAGTCCTGGCTTCTCTTGCTATGTCGATCGCGGTCCTGACGTTGCTCATCTTGCCGAGGCTGACCTGCTCTGGCGTGATCGTGCCGGCCTCCTTCAGCCGGCCCAGATGCAGCGCGAGGAGCTGCGCGCGCTGGAGGTCGGCCAGCATCCAGGCGAGCTTGCGCTGGGTCAGCTGGAAGCCGCCGATCTTCTGACCGAACTGTTCGCGCGTCCTGGCGTACTCAGCAGCCGACTCGAAGCAGGTCCTGGCCGCACCGGTCACGCCCCACAAGATGCCGAATCGGGCCTCAGACAGGCACGAGAGCGGACCCTTCAGGCCGCGGACGCCAGGCAGGACCGCGCTGCCTGGCAGTTTCACGTCGTCGAAGTACAGCTCGGAGGTGACGGAGGCGCGGAGCGACATTTTCTTGTGAATGTTCCGCGTGGTGAAGCCGCGGGCGCCGCGGGGGACCAGGAATCCGCGGATGCCGTCGTCCGTGCTGGCCCAGACGACCGCGATATCAGCGATGCCGCCGTTGGTGATCCACATTTTGGAGCCACTGAGGACCCAATCGGCCCCGTTCCGTTTCGCATGGGTTTTCATGCTGCCGGGATCGGAACCGTGATCCGGTTCCGTCAGGCCGAAGCAGCCGGCCGCCTCGCCGGCGGCCATCCGGGGCAGCCACTCTTCCTTCTGCTCGTCCGATCCGTACTTCCAGATCGGGAACATGGCCAGGGAGCCCTGGACGGAGACCAGGCTGCGCAGACCGGAGTCGGCGGCCTCGAGTTCCCGGCACGCGACGCCGTAAGCGATGGCGCCCATGCCCGCGCAGCCGTAGCCGGTGAGGTGCATGCCGAGGAGGCCGAGCTTGCCGATCTCGGGGAAGAGCTCCTTAGGCAGCGTTCCCGCCTCGAACCAGTCCGCGATGTCCGGCAGGATCCGATCGGCGGCAAACTTGCGAACGGTGTCGCGGACCAGGCGTTCCTCGTCGCTGAGTTCGTCGTCGACGCGGAGGATGTCGGTCGGCGCGGGGTCCGTGCTGTTCGGCATGGCTAGGTCCTCTCTGGCCCGGCTGGCTGTCGGCCGTACGGGGCTGGCTGCCCGGCTGTGGCGGCCGCGGCCTAGCCGCTAGCGTATTCGCGGTCACGTGGGGACGGGTGACGCGAGCCGGGATCGGGCATCATAGCCAATATGAGTGATGACATGAACGGCGGTAACTTTGGCGGCCCTGGCGGTACGGCGGGGGCTGGCGGGTCGGGTGGCCTCCCGGCCAAGAAGCTCGAGCGGAAGCTCGACGGCCGCTGGGTCGCGGGCGTGTGCGCCGGGCTGGCGGACTACTCGGGGCTGGATGTATCGCTGATCCGGGTGATCTTCGCCGTGCTGACGCTGTTCGGCGGTGTGGGAGCGATTGCCTACGTGCTGGCGTGGGCGCTCGTGCCGGAGCAGGGCGAGCCGGCCTCGATAGCGGAGAAGTTCATCAACAAGACCGGGACCTGATTGCTTCGACGTTCGCTCGCTCGGCCTGGGCGGCGGCCGCCGTGTCGGGGTGATCACCGCCCTGGTCGCGGGGTGCAGGTGGCGTCTCAGCGGGCTGCCGGGGTAAATGTCCCGCACGGAGGGCGGACTGGCGGCGGAACGACCGGCACAGGGTGGCCGCTTTGCCGGCAATGCTGTTCGTCCCCTATGCTAGGGCGGTCCCCGACGGCGGGCGCCACGGGCAAGGCGGCGATGTCCGTCGAGCCCCCATCGTCTAGCGGCCTAGGACACCGCCCTTTCAAGGCGGCGGCACGGGTTCGAATCCCGTTGGGGGCACGCTGGGTTCCTCCCGGCACAACGCATGGTCCTGTAGAGCAGCTTGGAGTGCTCGCCACCCTGTCAAGGTGGAGGTCGCGGGTTCAAATCCCGTCAGGACCGCTCAGTTCGGCTCCGGGTATCTCGCGTGTTGAGGAACCGTGGCCAGCCCGGTCAGGTAGCTCAGTCGGTACGAGCGTCCGCCTGAAAAGCGGAAGGTCGGCGGTTCGACCCCGCCCCTGACCACCACTTCTGACCTGGGGATGTGGGCTGCCGATGATCATTTCCAGGTCCTGGCAGGCGGCCGGCAGTCTCATTTCAGTCTCATTTACCGCAGGCGGACGATCGCCATTCTGCTGGAATCTCTGGTGCACTCGTCTCAGCTCTTGGCCAGCGCCGATTGGTACCTCACGCGACCTGTGGATCGGCCGACCTGGTCATCTGACGTCGCTAACGAAGAATAATAGGCAGAATCGCCCATAGAACCGCGCGTCTGTCTGCTGAATCATTTGCGCAAGCATGCCGCTGACCTGCGGCATGCTTGCGCAACGCGTTGGGAGCAGAGGGCGGGCTATGAACAAGCGGATCGGATTGGTTTCACTGGGGCTGGCGGGCGTGCTGGTGGTGGGCGGCGGCGTAGCGCTGGCCGCGACCACCGGGCCGCCGGGCTCCGGCGGGGTGATCAACGGCTGCTACACCAACGCCGCGGTGAACGGCACGCACGCCCTGGTGCTGCAAGACGCCGGCACTAGCTGCCCGAAGGGCACCACCGCCCTGTCATGGAGCGAGCAAGGCGTGATGGGGCCGATGGGGCCGCCAGGACCGCAAGGGCAGCCTGGGCAGGCCGGGCAGCCAGGGTCGGCTGGCGCAGACGGCAGCAGCATCGTCACCAGCCCCGACGTGCCCACCGCGGCGTGCAACTCTGGTGACATCGACGTTGACCTGGCCAACGGCGAGGTCTACACCTGCGGCGCAGGCGCTGGCTTTGACTCCGGGCAGAATTCAACAGGAGGAGGAGGATCAGGGGCAACGAGTAGCATCGGCTGGATCGATACCGGCTCCAGCATTATGGGACCGCAGGGACCGCAGGGATCGGCAGGCACACCGGGAGCCAACGGAACCAACATCGTTACCAGCGCCGACGTGCCCACCGACGCGTGCAACTCTGGTGACATCGACGTTGACCTGACGAACGGCGAGGTCTACACCTGCGGCGCAGGCGCTGGCTTTGACTCCGGGCAGAATTCAAAAGAAGGAGGAGGATCAGGGGCAACGAGTAGCATCGGCTGGATCGATACAGGCTCCAGCATTGTGGGACCGCAGGGACCGCAGGGACCACCTGGCCCCGGCTATACGTTCACATCCACCTCAGGCGCCGCCGGGCCGCCACTGACCGTCGGCACCTACTTCGTCGACGTCGAGGCCTCGATCGGGAACTCGGGCCCGGCCGACGCGGTGATCGGGGACTGCGCCGTCAGGACCCGATCGCCCCTACAACGAGAAAGTGTTGATGACATTGCTGGCACGTTCGCGGTCCCGGCCGTCCCAGCTGACGAAGACCTGACCGTTCCGTTCTCCTTTTCCGGGATCATGACCGTCGGCAGCTTGGAAGGCGGGGTCACGACCGAATTCACCTGTAACGACATCACCGGCGCATCCGTCACGCCTGACTCTGTGACCTGGTGGGTGTCGCCCGTCGCCACAAGCAGCTAGACGCCTCGGCGCGAGCCGCCGAGCGACCATCCCGGTCGCCAGCGGCTCGGCGCTGGCTTGCCACCAGGTCAGATACGCGAGCAAGCTATCTTGCGCCGCTGCCCTACGATCGCGAGGAGGCGCCCGGCGGGAGCAGCCGTTCCACGCTGCATCCGCCCGCGGCGGCGGCTCTGGCGGCGGCTCGTTCGGCATTTACCTGGACGGCTCGGGCGGTGTCGGTCTCATTTTCAATGCCACGATCACTGTCGGCAATGGCGGCGCTGGAGGGATCGGCGGTCCGGCGCCCGGTGCGATATGTGGACGCCGTTTAGGCCTGTACGAGGCCGAGGCGGATCGCGGCGGTGACGGCCTCGCTCCGGCTGCGGGCGTTGAGCTTTTTGAGGATCGCAGACACGTGATGATCGACCGTACGCGTTGATACCACGAGTTGTGCCGCGATGTCGGCGTTGCGCCAGCCGGCGGCGAGGAGGCGGAGCACGTCCACTTCGCGGTTGGTCAGGCCTGCGGGGCGGGTCGCCCGCGTGCGTTCCGGTGCGCGCGGCACTCGGGTTGCGCCGAGCGCGCGGAGTTCCCTGGCGACGATGGCCAGGGCCGGTCGCGCGCCAAGGTTGCGGAGTACGACGGCCGCGGTGCGGAGTGCCTCGATGTCACCGGACCCGATGAGCGCCAGGGCACTGTCGTAGGGGCAGCCGCGTTCGTCCCACCACCGTGCGGCAGTGTGGCGGTCTCCCGACAGAAACGCCCGGTACGGCTCTGGCAGGCGGCTCAGTTTGCTGGTGTCACCGCCTGCTCGGAACGCCCAGCACTGCAGGTCGAGCGTCGCGAATTGATCGAGGTCAGGGGTGCCCGCCGCGAAGGCCACCTCGGTCAGGACGTCGCCAGTACGGCCTTCAAGCCAGGCCGCCTCTGCGCGCGCCGCGGCGATTGAGGCCAGCAGAACAACGACGTCACCGAGTTTGGTCAGTTCACGAGCCTCGTCGAACAGCCGCCAGTAGTCGGGGTCGCCGCGTCGAGCTCTTATGCTGCCCAGTACGCGGAGGGCACCGCATCGCTCGGCCGCGGCGAGGCGCCCGGAGTCGGCGAGGATCGCATTGGCTGTGTCGGCGGCCTCGTCCCATCGTCCGCGCGCGAACTGCGCCTCCATGTGCAGTGATCGCAGCCGGGCGCGCCACAGATCAAAGCCATGATCGTGGCAGTAACTGATCGCGGGCTCGAAGTACGGCTCCGCTACTAGCCACTCCCGGCGCATCGCAAGCATCCAGATCATGTGCACGAGCCCGCGCGCCACGCTTGGGCTGTCGCGCGCCCGCTCTGCCAGAGCGAGGCTGCGTTCCAGTTTCGCGATTCCGGGTGCGATTTCGCTATGGAGCAGGTCGATGGTGCCGATGATGTCGAGGGCCTGGTATATCGCTTCGGCGCAGCCGAGTTCCTCAGCCAGGGCGAGCCCCTTCTGGCCGAAGGTAGCCGCGTCCGGGTGCCGCACGACGCCGTAAGTGGCCGCTAGGCTCACGTAGGCGAGCGCGAGCTCGGATGTTGGCGGCAGCTGCTCCAGCAGGGCGATCGATTCCCGTATCGCCGCGAGCCCTTCGGCGTGGCTGCTGCGGCGCCCGTAATGCCGGCACAGCTGGCGGTGCACCCGGCCCTGGCCGAGCAGGTCATCGCGAGAGCGATAGATCTCTAGTGCCTCGGTCAGCGCGGCGACCGGCTTATTCCCGAGCGTGGCCAGGTAGCCCTCGGCAGCGAACCGCTCGAGCAGGCTCGCACGTTCCTCCGCCGGGATGTCGCTCGCGACTTTGAGTGCGCGCTCATAGAGCTTGGCCGCCTCCCGGTGCGCGCCCGCGGCGGCAGCCAGATCCCCGGCCGCTGGCGCGTAGCGCAGCACCGACGCCTTGTCGCCCGCGGCATTGGCGTGATGAACCATCCGAGCCGGTTCGCTGGCAGAGCCGACGTTCCTTTCAAGCACATTGAGCGCCCGACGGTGCAGCGATGCGCGACGGCCGGCAGGCAGCGACTCCTCGATGACCACGCGGGCGATCTCATGCCGGAACGCGACATCCCCCCCGGCCGCGGTTAGCATGCCCGCGCGGAGGCATTCGTCGAGGTTGTCGGCTCCCGCCGGGTCGAGCGCAGCCAGCAACTGGCCGTTAACGTGGCCAGGTACAACGGCCGCCGCGTCGAGCAGGTCGCGGGCCGGACCGGTGAGCCGTGCGGCCCGGGCCAGCACTGCGTCCCGGACCGAGCGCGGAACCTGATCGGTGCCGGCCGCAAGCACCTCGGTCACGAAGAACGGGTTGCCGCCGGTGCGGGCGTGCATTTCGGGCGCGTCGATGTCCTCGCGGTCTGCGAGGGTTGCTATCGCGGTCTCGGAAAGACCGTCCAGGGTCACGCGGGCCACAACGCGACCAGGCTCTGAGAGATCGCCGAGCACGACGCGGAGCGGATCGGTGCGGTCAAGCTCCTCGTCGCGGTAACTCAGGATGAGCAGCACGGGCATTGAGTCGAGCCGGCTGGCGAGGACTCGCACGACATCGAGGGTCGCCTCGTCGGCCCAGTGCACGTCTTCGATGACGAGTGCCGCCGGCGCTAGTTGGCGGATTTCGCGGATCAGCGCGATGGCAGCGTCGAACGGACCACTGCTGCCGGCGATCTGCGCCGCGAGCCCGGAGCTGATCTCGGCGGCGAGTTCAAGCAATGGGCCGAAGGGCCTTGGCGTGAACAGCGGATCACAGGACGCCCAGAGAATCTTCGTGTCGACGGGGACGTCCGCGGCGAAGTGGCGCAGCAGCGTTGTCTTGCCGATGCCGGCTTCACCCGGTACGAGGATCGTGCCACCGTGCCCGGTTTGCGTTGCCCGCACCCAGCAGGCCCCTAGCATGCCGAGTTGTTCTGCGCGTTCCAGCAGGCCGGCACCTTCACCGGCGTCATTCACATGCGCCACTGCCACCCACACTGCCTCCCCCACACGGCCGTTTTCTCCGGCTGTGCACGTCCCCTAGCCAGCACTACATCCGCCCAGAGCAGTTCAGCTCTGGGCGGCACTACCGCGTGGGCGGGACGCAGTCGTGGGCAGCCCAGCCGGGCTGCGCTTGGCCCGTCAGTATAAGTAATCGCACATATGAGCGGAAGATATCTGCATACCATGGTTGCCTAGACCTTGGGCCATATAGGCGATGGCGAAGAGACCTTGAGGCGGCGCATGCAAGCATGCGAAGCGAAGATCTACAGGACACGCCCTATCCGCCGCGATCGTCGACCGCGTCACCTTCATCGCCGACATCCTCGAGACCGGCGCCCAGTCCTACCGTCTTGCGACCAGCACGACCAGTCGGCCCGCGCCGAATTCATGACGACAACCGGGGCCAAATCACTTGACGACACTCACGCAGCGACTGCGGTCTCATTTCTAGTCTCATTTACCGGCGTGCATTGCAGTCGGCCCGAGGCTGTGGATGGCCACTGAGTACGGTAATCGTCCATCATGGCCGCGCGAAGACAGTGATCCTTGCTCCTGAAAAGCGGAAGGTCGGCGGTTCGACCCCGCCCCTGACCACCACCCCTGACCTGCGCATATACGCGACCGGTAATTGTTTCCAGGTTCCGGCAGGTGGCCTGTAGTCTCATTTCAGGCTCATTTACTGCAAGCGGACGGTCGCCATTCCGCGATCGGTCTCGCGGACGGCGGATCTGGTTCTTCGTCCTGGAAGCGTGCGGGCTGGCGGTCCAGCTAGTCCACGCGGCCAAGGCCAGGAACCTGCGCGCCGTTCGACACGGGTGCTCGGTCTCCGTCGCGGCGGGTAGTCGTCGCGACGGCGAGCGGGATTCGGCTCGCCTATGACGACGGGCCGGTCCACGACTCTGGGGGGATCACATCCCAGCCCCCGTGGTACCAGAGCCAGGCGTGGGCGTATCGGTCGACGACAGGGGTGCCATTCCAAAGCCGGGCCCACAGTGGGACTCGATCCAGCCGAGGCTCGATGCCCGGCGGGGGCGTCCAGTTCCATGCAGGCCGGACACCGGCGGGCACGCTCCATCCGCCGGGAGAGGCGACTCGCGGCAATGCGGCCTGGCGACGAGCCTCGGCGCGGAGCGCCTCTAGCAGGGGCCCATTTTCAACGACAGTCGGGCCAGGCAGGCCGAGCACCCTGCGGGCGTCAGCAAGGACAGAAATCAGGAAAGCGATCTCGAACGCGACCGGCCCGATTATGGCATACTGCCAGCCTGCCAGACTGGCGATGCCTGCCGTTATCAGCCACGCCAGGATCCGGACTGGCCAGCGCAGGCGGCAGAAGTACCCGCGCCCGAACATTCTCAGTACCGGGAATCGGACTTGCCAGCTGCGCGAGCTGTACGTCACAGTTCTGGTTCTCATACTCCCCGCCGGCCAGTCGATGGCTCAGCTCGTATCACCAGGATAAATGCGGCATCGCTGGCTAGCCGACCTCCCTTAGCGGACAACCGCTCAGGAAACTGAGCTGACAGCAACGACCACTGTCCTAGTCAATCAGCGATGCACTTCGGGTGCCATCTGCACCGCGAGCGAGCGGCCCGCACTCGGCATCTGCTACGCCTGAAAAAGCGGAAGGTCGGCGGCTCGACCCGTCCCCCACACCAATCTCACCAGGTAAAACTCCTGGTCGAAGATCGCCAACGGTCTGCGTGGCGGGTTGTCAGTCTCATTTGTAGTCCACAGTTGGGTGCCCACGGTCAACGACCTTCACGGGCGTTAGACGGAGGTCGCCTGGTCCGGCCGGCACCTCCCGAAGCACCGCTAGGGCTTCGCGAACGTGACGACCAAGCCCACTGTGGCCGGGGCTCCCGACTGCTTAGATGCGACGACCGTCCATTTGCCGGCGAGCTGGGCAGGCAAGAACGGGAGCGGCAAGAAGCAGATATCGTTCGAGGCGCGGCGCCTACACCATGTTCGATCATGTGACGAGTCCAGAATGGTGAGCGTCGTCCGGTAACCACGTGCGGATGTTAACGGCTACGTTGACGGACGTCGGCGCGGTGACTGACACATCGAAGGTGTACTTCGCGGGAGATGGCGCCGTAATCCGGTAATGCGCCGAAGAGCGTCCTGCTGATAGCACCAACGCGGCCGACTGCGGCTCTTGCGCGACGCCGTCGGTCCGGACAAATTTTTTGCCGTGACTCAGCGAGCCGCGGTCACTTCCGCCGCCAGCAGTGCACGCGCCGACGGCGAGCGTCAGCAAGCCATAGGCCGCCACCGCCGCCAAGCGCCTGGTCATGCCCAGAGTCCTGCTCGACCACGCGGCCTAGCCAGCCGGGCCGAATGGGGTTAGTGGATCTGCCGCCATAGTCCAATAATGCGCCCCGGTCGTGTGCTGAGCTGGCCAGCAGCCGAACCGAGTGGCAACCGTCTGGATCTAACAGGACCAACTGCCGCCGCAGGTCCACGTGACGGCGGTCCCGGCATGGATGCCTTGGACGGACCCCCGCATCCGCGATCATGCACTCACTGTTGAGTTGTCAAGTTGCTAACGCCGAGATGGCGGCTCAGCCGGATAGCGCGAACCGATCCATGGCCAGATCAACAAGGCAGGCAGTGGAAAACTTGACGATGTCGACGTTCGGCTCGGCGCTGGAAAGTCTCGGCGCGAGATCGGTTAGTCTCATTTCTAGTCTCATTCATCTTCGTTCAGCGGGGTCTGCCAGCGGTTAACCACGCTCGCTGAGCAGCCAGAAAGACAACTATGGCTCTGTCTGGACCGCGGTTCTTAATCCTGAAAAGCGGAAGGTCGGCGGTTCGACCCCGCCCCTGACCACCAGCTCTGACCTGCAGCTATATCCGATTGGCGATTGTTTCCAGGTTCCGGCAGCGGCCGTTAGTCTCATTTCAGTCTCATTTACCCAAGGCGGACGATCGCCATTCTGCTGGAATCTCCCTCGCTGCACCTGTCTCAGTTCTTGGCGAGCGCCTATTGGTACCTTACCTCGACCATGCAGTCGTGAGCAGGCGTACCTTCGCTAGCGGTGAGGCGCCGGCTCAACGCCATTAGGGGCGTGCATCAACTGAGGCGCGGACTGGAGGGCGGCACCGCCTGCCTTCCGGTGCGTGACCGGGGGCGCTACCTGCCTTTGCGAGCCAAACCGGTCGTTGTCAGGGCGTCGGGCTCGTGCACGAGCCTCTTCGTTCCGAGGGACCTTATTGGCCTTGCCTGAATAGCTTTGAGATCTCATAGAGTGACTTGCCCATGCGGACAAGGCCCTCGCCTGCGATCCGGGCGGCTGGGAGCGGGTTGCCGGTGATGATGCGCTCGACCACAGCGTCAAGAATGCGGTCCGAAGGCACCTGCAGGCCCCGTGCGCGCCTTTCGGCTAGGTAGATCTCCCGGATCTCTTCGCGGCTCTTGCCAACAGCGCGGGCGCGTGCTGCCTCGTAGGCCTCCTTGCGAGCACGGGCGAGGCGCTGGGCGTCCTCGCGCATCTCACCGAAGTCGCGGATCTCGAATCCGTGGTCGGCGAGGCGCTGCCGCTCCTGCTCGGCGCCGGGGCAGGTGCAGGAGGTATGCCAGGATTTCATCGGCACCGTCAGCCGGTTTGTGGTGATGGTGACTGGGCAGGTGGAGTGGCAGGCGCACGGGCAGAGCCCGGCGCCGAATTCGGGTCGGAGCCGCCGCGGGTTGAAGCCGCCGCCCATCCCGGACACGTGGGGGCAGTCCTGATGCGCCTCGCGAGCGCAAGCCGGTGTCCGGAGAGACTCCCTGAATCCAGCCGGGTGATCAGGCACGCTGGTACAACTCCATCCGATAGACCATGGTTCGCCGGATTGTATTCGAGTCGTTATTGTCTGTCCGTAGGCCTTGGATCGTAATGCCTCCGTCTTGGCCGCATCCCTCGAAGCTGACCAGGACCGCCCGCTCCCGACCGGAACCCGCGGCTCGACCATGCCGTGACCCCGACCAGCTGCTCCTGGCTCAACCTCGTGAAGTGCTTCTCATTCATTCTCGCCAGGCCATCCCCGCTGCGGCTCCTTCAGCTCAGTGAATGAACTCGTCATCGCCGTTGGCACGTTCATCGAGCACCGGAACGAACACCCGCACCCGTTCACCTGGCCCAAGGACGCCGACGAGATTCTCGGCAAGATTCGGCGCGCAAAGCCAAACAAGCGCGCCCTTGCAAGCCACTAGCTCGCGTTCTGACTAACGGCGTCGTGTTCCACTATTGACTTATCAAGTTGCATCGCTACGCACAGTCATGCGAGCTGGCATGGTGCCAACGGATTACCTGAGAACTGACTGCGTTCCAGTCTCATTTCTAGTCTCATACATCTTCGTGTACCGCGGTTCATCGAAGGCTGCCCACCGGCCGCTGAGCAGGCACAGAGACGGATATGGCGAGTTCTGGACTGCGATCCTTAATCCTGAAAAGCGGAAGGTCGGCGGTTCGACCCCGCCCCTGACCACCACTCTCACCAGCGGAAACGCTGCGCACGCCGTGTCTTCATAGCCGATTGACAGCAACCCTGACAGCAACGGCATCAGCCGATTGACTCGCCGAGCTTCACGAGCGCCTTCCGCTTCTCGTCCAAGGAGGCGTGCGCGTAGATCGTCATCGTGACGCCGATGTCCGAATGGCCGACGATCTCGCGGACCACATGCGGTGGCACGCCAAGATCAAGGCGGCGCCTACCGGCGCCGCGTCCGATAACAGCACTGATCAGTGGCTCTAGCCAGCGAGCCGGGGCGACCGTCTTCCTCGCTTTCGATTGTCCGGCTCGCGGCCACCGCGTCTAGGGCGGCCCTGCGGGCCGTCGCACGCGATCGGCTTTGCCGCCCCTAGACCCGGCATCCACTCACCCGGATTCGGCAACTACGAGGAAGAAGGGGTGAGAATCGTCGGCGCGGTCAGGGCGGATCCGCAGAGGTGTTCGAGGCGGCCGTTGATCGCTTCGGTGGGTCCGATGCTGGTGCCGGACCGGTCGAAGTAGCCAGCACGTCGACTGCACGCTTGGTCAGGGTCCGTCCGAGCCAACCGCCGGATCACTGTGTCGCGTGCGACGCCCTCGCAGCCGCAGCGGACCGGCGAGAGTTAGCGAAGCGCGTTCAGCTCGTCGAGGGCGCGATGGCCGCGCTTGACCACCCCTGCAACGACATCGTGGCGCCCGAGACGGATGGCCAACTCGAGCTGCAGGAGGATCTGTGTCGCTGCGAGCACCGCCGCCCCCTCCCAGCCGACCACGACGAGGATTCTCGTCCACAGCCGCCTTCGGACACCGTCCAGCAGCGGATCCTGGAAGGTGTACCACACGAGAGTGGTGAGATCAGTCGCCCGCGTGCCGCTACCTGCGTTCCCGATATCCACGACCGCCACCACCGCTCCGTCACGGACCAGGACATTGCTGGGGGTTGAGAGATCGGCATGGACCATGTCCGGTGCCTCTCGTGGTGGCGGGACGTCGGCACACACGAGCCGCAGGCGCTCGACCAAGGCCGACACCACGGAGGAATACCCCGAGAGCCTGGCCACGGACTGGCGGAGACGCGACTGCTCCGGCGTCTCGTTGAAATCCAGCCCGGCGACAGCCGATTCCTGACCGGTGGCGACCCGCCAGGCGTACGACCAGTGGTCGTAGGGCTCGGAGGCTTGGCCAGCCTGGAGTTCGATGATCTCCATCAGCTGCTCAACGAGGCACGGGGTCAGCTCTGGCGCGGGAGCCGCGTCAACGAACTCCATCAGATGCCATACATGAGTGGCTGTGGCCCCCACTCCGAGCCAGGCCGGGGTGGGATAGCCGCACCTGCGCATGTGCTCGACCACTCTCTGGGCTCGCAACGTCTCGTCCAGGTGGCTGGGGTGTGCCCGGGGCTCTGCTTTGAGCACTGCATCTGCCCTTCCGGCCAACTGGACGCGCATGGCACCCGCATTGATGCCTCCGGGTAGGCGACTGAGAAGAGTGACCTCTGCCCCGACCACGGTGGCCACGTCGTCCAGGACCTCGGCCGGCAGCCCTTCGGGATGGGTGCCCTGGTTCATGCTGTCCTCCCAAACCCGGCCGGTCAGCGTATGCGAGCTACTGGTCTTGCGGTTTCCAGGCTTGGCCGACCGCTTCGGCGGCCGGGGTGGACCGGGCACGGCACCATTCCCGCGGGGCAAGCGATCCGCGGCCGCCGCCCCCGCGTACCGCTAGCGTGCCATCAGGCTCAGTCAACGCCTGCTACGCCTGAAAAGCGAAGGTCGGCGGTTCGACCCCGCCCCTGACCACCTTTCTGACCTGCGACGATGCGTGGCAGGCGACCGCTCTGGCTCGGTCAGTCATCTTGCTGGATCTCATTTGCTCTCCACAGGTACGAGTTGAGCCAGTTGGCGATATCCCGGCGCAGCCGCCGTTTGCGCTGGGGGCGGGCCGGCAGGGTTCGCAGAATGATCGTCTGAAGTAGTCACGGGCCGCCGCCTACTGTCGATTCCGGACGAGCCCTTCCCGGTATCGATAGCGGTGACCCGGCGAAGAACGGTCGTCCTCAACCGGCGGCGACGCCGATGCCGGCGAGGTCGGCGCGACGGGCCATGAAGGCGACCCCGAGGCTCATGAACGACGTGCGCAGGAATCGCAGCCATGTGCGCATGTCGACCGTGTCGTCGATCTCGGCTGCGAGGAAGATGCCGTCGATCACCGCCACACAGAAGGCCGCGAGCTGACCCGCGAACTCGCGGACGTCGTCGTCCTCGGCGGACGTGAAGGTCTCAGCGAAGGCCTTACGGAAGCCGCCCGCAGCCGTATTGCGGACGCGCCGGATTACTTTCATTGACGCCTCAGAGCTGGGCTGTTCCAGCGCGAGCAGCATGAGCACCCGCAAGAACGGCTCGTCGGCGAGCGTATCCGCCACGCTGTCGAGCAACTCCGAGAGGCGCTCCGCCGGAGTTCCCGACATCAGCTCCCATCGAGGCAGCGATGCGAGCCATCTGGTCGCGCTGTACTCGACGACCGACACGAGCAAGGACTCTTTGCTGTCGAAGTGCCAGTAGGTCGAACTGGCGGAGATCCCGGAGCGCTTGGTGATCATGGACATGCTGGTGCCGGCGAAACCTCGCTCGGACATCAGCTCGGAAGCCGCGCTGAGTATGCGCTGCCGCGAGTCCTCCGCGGTGACGGTGTCACCAGTAGAACGTTCCATACAGCCACGTTATCCGCCCCAGCCGCAGGGGGCCACAATCGGCAGTGAGATCCACCTGATTTATCAGAGATTATAGATGTTTGATCCACGCCGACTGATTGACGCTCACCATGCTCCGTGAGACGCTCGTTCCAGAAGAGGTCATTTGGCAACCCGGAGCTGGAATGACGGCATCGTCCGTAGCGAGGACAAGACCACCGGATCGCAGCGCCGGTCAACCCCGATGGAGCGTCGCGGACGACTCCGAGCTCGGCTCGGCTCGCTCCGTCCTGATCCGCGCTTCCGCGCTGCTCCAGGCTTTCTCCCCTGAACGCCCCGTCCTCAGCCTTGGTGACCTGGCCGCATGCGCGAACCTGCCGAAGTCCACTACGCACCGGATCGCCGCGACTCTCGTCGGTTGCGGGCTCCTCCAGCGCTACGGCACTTTCGGCTACTGCGTCGGCTCGTGGCTTCATGACGTCGGGATGCTGGCACCGGCCCGGTACCGGCTGACGTCCGCGGCGGCCCCGTTCCTGCATGAAGTGCACGAGCAGACGCGGGCGACCGTGCACCTGGGGGTGTGCTCGCCGGCCGGCCCGCTCTACCTGGACAAGGTTTCACGCTACGGCGGCCCGGCGTCCTTCACCCGGCCAGGCTCGCATTTCCCGGTGCACTCAACCGCGCTCGGCAAGGTCCTCGCCGCCTTTGCCGACGACGGCGGCGAGCTTCTCGCCAGATCCGGCTGTCCGCGGTTCACGCAGCGGACAGTGACGTCCAGGCGCGAGCTGGGCAGGGAGCTCGATTCGGTCCGGGAGAACCACGTCAGCTATGACCGCGAGGAGACGGTGCCCGGCATCAGCTGCGTCGGCATGCCGGTGTTCGATCACTCCGGCGAGTGCCTCGCCGCTATCTCGGTTTGCGCGCCCACGGTGCAACTCGACGAGCGGCGCTCACTGGCGGCTCTGCGCCGGGCGGCGCAGAACATCGGCCGCGCGTACGGCGATGCCAGCCTGACCCGGCCGGTCTAGCTGTCCGCCGGCCGCGGTGGCCGCCGGTGACCCCAGTAGCTGCCGCGCGTCGTCTCGGTCGGGATCCAGTTGGCGTCGTCGATGACCCTGGCGCCCCAGCCGTACTCGACGCTGAACCCGGAAGGCGTCGCCGCGTAGAACGACAGCATCTGGTCGTTGGTGTGGCGGCCTAGCGACTGACGGATCCGGACGCCATGTTCAGCGGCGCGGTCGAGGGCGTAGCCGACGTCATCGACCGTCGCCACCTCCAGCATGAAGTGAGCCAGGGCGGGCTCGCGGCCCCCGCCCAGCGCGAGGCTGTGATGCCTGCCGTTGCAGTGCAGGAAGACCACCCGCGTGCCGCTCAGCGTCATAGTGTCGCTGAGCCGGAAGCCCATCACGTCCATATAGAAGCGGCTGGCCTCATCCACGGCCTCGGTCACCAGCACGACATGCCCGAGCCCGAGCGCGCCGGTGACGAAGCCGGACGTTCCGGCCGGGGAGATGAACGGGGTGTAGTCGAGCTCGGCGCCCCAGAACAGCTCGTGCTGAGTGCCGTCAGGGGCGACGAAGGCCACCAGGTCAGTCACCCGCCGATCCTTGGCCAGCTGCGGGTCGCGCCTGACGGCGATCCCCGCGTTCCCCAGTTCGCTAGCGGCCGTTTCTAGGGCCGCCGCGCCCGCGACCTCCCAGCCCACTCCATCGATCTGCTCGGTGTCCGAGGGCCGGATCCGGATCCGGTACGGACGGTCGTCGGTGCGCAGCAGCAGGTCACCGGACGCGACAGTATCGGTCATCACCCCGAGTACGCCGCTGGCGAAAGCCGACCAGCCGGGCAAGTCGACGGCACCGATTGCGAGGTAGCCGAGAGCACGAATATCCATGGTGTGTCCTTACCTATGTCCGGCAACCTAGGGACGGGAGAGGAACTCGAGCACAACGCGCTCGAAGTCGTCCTTGCGCTCCACCTGAGCCCAGTGCCCGCACTTCGAGAACACGTGCAGTTCTGCGTTCGGCATGCGGCGCCACGGAAGCAGCCCGTTCTCGAACGGCACCATCCGGTCGTCTCGGCCCCAGGTAATCAGGGTCCGGTGCCGGATCCGGTGGGTGAGCGCCCAGACCGGCGGATCGTCACGGAACCTCGGGTCGTTCAGGCTGGCGAAGATCGCCCTGGCCGACTCGACGACCCCTGGCTCCAGCGCGTTCTTCAGCCGCTCATCGATCAGGGCGTCGGTGACGATGGAGCGGTCGGCGACCATCGTGTGCACCCAGGCCACCATCGCCTCGCGGGTCGGCGCCGCAAGAAACTCATCGAGCCGCTGCCAGCCCTCGCTGACCGGCGGACCGATGACGTTGATCCCGCCGGGTCCCATGAGCACCAGCCGGTCTGCGCGCTCGGAATGCGACAGTGCGAACTGCATCACGACGACGCCACCCATGGAGTTGCCGAGGAAGTGGGCGGTCGGGATGTCCAGCCGGTCCATCAGCGTCGCCACCGCGTCCGCGGCGACATGCGGGTACCGGCGGTCCAGCGAGCCCTGGCGGCTGCGGCCAAACCCCGGCATGTCCAGCACGATGGTGCGGTACTCCTTCGCGAACACATGCAGGTTGCCGCGGAAGTTCGACCAGCCGCTGACGCCGGGGCCAGACCCGTGCAGCATGATCAGCACCGGACCGGTCCCGTGCTCGTGATAGTGCAGCGGCCAGTCGCCGTCCAGGACATGGCTCGTCGCGTTGTAATCAAGCAGCTCGGTCATGGCTCTCCTCTGGGTCAGACAAGGCCACTCTGCTGATCGGCGGGCGCAATTCCAATGGGTGCGTTCTGAGTAGTGGGACGCGAACCGCCGCGCGGCACCGGCCGCCGTTACCGTCAGGTCGAAGGCAAGCGGAGATGCCTGAACGGAGTGGCGATGAGCGAGAGCCCGGTACTGGAGCAAATCCGGATCGACGCCGGCTTCTTTCAGGCGCGCTCCGGCGACGCTGACGCTCTTGGCCGCCTTCCCGACGAGACCGTCCGGCGGATGCGGGAGATCGGCGTCATCCGGATGCTCCAGCCGCTGGATCGAGGCGGGCTGCAGGCCACTCCTGGTGAGTTCTTCGAGAGCGTCATGGAGATCTCGGCCCTGTGCGGCGCGGCTGGCTGGGTCGCCGGTATCGTCGGCGTCCACCCGTGGGAGATGGCGGTCTGCGACCCGAAGGTGCAAGAAGAGGTCTGGGGCACGGACGAGGACACCTGGATCGCGTCACCGTACGCACCGATGGGCCGGGCCCGCGCGGTCGATGGCGGCTGGATGCTCAGCGGACACTGGCAGTTCTCGTCGGGGACGGATCACTGCGACTGGATCTTCCTGGGCGGCCTCGTCACTGGCCAGGCCGGCGAACTCGGGCCCGCACCGCAGATGATGCACTTCATACTTCCGCGCGCGGACTACGAGATCGTGGACGGTTCGTGGGACGTCGTCGGCCTTCGCGGCACCGGCAGCAAGGATATCCGCGTCCGTGACGTCTACGTTCCTGCATATCGGGCGGTGGACGCGGACGCGGTGATCGACGGGCGCGCCAGCCGAGACGCGGGCCGGACTGAACCGCTGTACAGGATGCCATGGTCGGCAATCTTCCCGCCGGCGATCACCGCCGCCGTCATCGGGATATGCGAAGGCGGCATCGCCGCCTGCATCGACTACCAGCGAGGCCGTCCGCGGAGGGTCGGCGAGGCGCTCGCGGCGATCGGCGAGGCCGCGTCCGAGGTACATGCCGCCCGCTGCCAGCTGCTGGCCAACGCCAGCGCGATGTTCGACCTGGCCAGCAGCGGCCAGGAGGTCCCGATGACGCTGCGCGCACAGGGCCGCCGCGACCAGACCCGGTGCAGCTGGCGCGCGGTCGAAGCGCTGGATCGTGCGTTCGGCCGCTGCGGCGGCAACTCGATCCGCCTGGACCAGCCCGTGCAGCAGTTCTGGCGTCACGCGCACGCGGGCCTGAACCACCAGATCAACACGCCGGGGGCGGTGTACCGGAATTACGTCCTCACCGAGCTCGGCGAGCCGCTGCCTCCGGACGCCTTCGTCTGACCGGGCCTCCGGGCGGGTCGGCCGGGGGCTGATTGCGCGTGCAGGCAAGCCCGACGCGGGACGAGCGCCTCCTTGGCAGGATGGGCGGCCGTGCGACGACTGGCATGTGCACCGACCAGCTGCTGGAGCTATTGCGTGCCGAGCGAGCCTCGTTCTCAGCTGACTCTGATGGCGAAGCGGCCGGTCATTCTGGTGGATTCCAGCGTCCTGCTCGGCGCCCACGCTGGCGTCCGGCAGTACCGCCTGCTGACCCGGGACGCTGCTCGATACCGGACGTACTTCCCGCCCGTCGAGGTGATCGCTCCTGACAAGACCAAGGGTGCTTAGCGGCGGCGGGATGCACGACCCCGCCTCGATCACGGGCGGGCACCACGACCACCTGCACGTCACCGTCAGGGCGAACTGGAGTCTTGACAGTTTTTATTGTCAAGGTCTAGCTTGGGCTTTGTGGACGACATTCATGTACTCGACGACCCGGCCGCCGTCGAGGCCGCTCTTGATCCAATCCGAGCCGCCATCCTCGACGCATTGACAGAGCCGGGATCAGCGACCACAGTGGCTGCGGCCGTCGGGTTGACTCGTCAGAAGGTGAACTATCACCTGAAGACGTTGGAAGCTCACGGGCTGGTCGAGGCTGCTGAGACGCGCGCGTGGGGCGGTATCACCGAACGGTTCGTGCTCCGCTCAGCGCGCCACCTCGTTGTCTCTCCCGACGTGTTGCAGAGCGCTGCGATCGACCCTAACGAAGTTGCCGACCATCTCTCGGCCGCGTACATGATCGCGGTGAATGCCCGGACCGTGTCCGAGGTCGGAGCAATCGCACGCGATGCAACGGTCGGAGTGCGACTGCCAACGCTAACCATTGACACGGTGATTGGGTTTGGCTCGCCAGAAGATCGCGCCGCATTCTCGGCCGAGTTGCAGTCGGCCGTTGCCACTTTGATCGCGAAATACCACCACGATGACGGGCGACCGCACCGTCTGACCGTCTCGTCCTATCCCAGTCCGAAGGAGTCATCATGAACAACCCCAAACAGCCGGAACGCGTTGAGTACCGCGCAGAGCGCAGCTACGAAGTGACCGCGACCCCCGAACAGGTATGGGAGGCGATCGCCACCGCCGATGGCATCTCATCCTGGATGGTACCGACCCAGCTTGACCCACGGATCGGCGGCGAGGTGTCGTTCGACCTCGGCGACTTCACCATGACCGGAGTGGTCACCGACTACACACCGAACGTCCGATTCGCCTACGAAGAACCCTGGCCAATCGCGGAGCGGATTGAAGAAGTCCCGCCCCGAATGGTCGAATGGTTCGGCAGCATCGGTGTGCCGCTGTCAAAGGTGCACGAGGATCTCTCGCTGGTTGCTCCGATCGCGACGGAGTTCCTCATTCAAACCGCATCGGGCGGCAGTTGCGTAGTCCGCATCGTCACCAGTGCATATGGAAGCGGCGCGGACTGGGAGAACGAGTTCTTCACCGAGATGGTCGCCGGCACGATCCCGATTTGGGACAAGCTCGCCGCGCACTTCACTGAGGCGGTGTCGCCGATCACGATTTTGAATTGAAACCCGGCAAGGGCCTATGTCTCGGCCGTCGGCGTTTGGCGATGTCATATCTGCAGGTCACAGTGTTGTGATGGCTGCCACCGATCGTCCGCTTTAGTGGCGGACGACATCGCCTGGCATCTCTGCCCAAGCAGCGCAACGATCGAGTGGTACAGGCACGACCGCTACGTCAGCGGCCGCGCCTGCGTGCGCGAGTCCGCTGCGGTCTGCTGGGGCGCCACGCTGACTCGCTGACCTCCTGACCCGCAACACGGCTCTTGCAGGGCAAGCCATATGCGGGCCGGGCACGTAAACGGCCGGGACTGGGCAACGCAGCAATGCACCCCCAAATCCCAGTCCCGGCGGCGGCCTAAAGTCGTGGCGGAGCGCCAGGGGGTCAATTTTGGAGCGGCGTTGACATGCGTCGGTCGATCACCGGCCACCGGCAGTGTCCTGAGCAGGCACGGAGACCAACACGGTCGGCCTTGGACACTCATCCTTAATCCTGAAAGCGGAAGGTCGGCGGTTCGACCCCGCCCCTGACCGCCACTCTTACCAGCGGAAACGCTGCGGCATTCAGTCTTGGCGCCCGGGTTTGCTAACGGATTTGCTAACCGAGGCGTTGATGGCCTAGGCGAAAACGATGCGAGTCCCGCGGGAGAGCCGTTTAATTCCCTCGAAGCGCAGCCGCAGGCCGGTGCCGTTGCGTTCGGCGTGGATGTGAAGGTGTGGTTCGGTGGAGTTTCCTGAGTTCCCCACCTGCCCGATGACCTGGCCACGGCGGACGAGATCGCCGCGGGCGACCTGGACACTGCCGGGGCGCAGATGCGCGAGCAAGACCTCCTCGGTGCCGGTGCCGATGCGGACGTGGTTCCCGGCTGCGGGTCCGGGCCATGGCCGGAACGGGATCTGGTCGGGGTAGGCGTCCACTGCCCGCAGCACTGTGCCGTCGCAGGGCGCCACGACGGTGCAGCCGTAGGCCGCGAAAGCACGGACGTCAGATGGGAACCAGCTGGTGGCCCGCGCGCCGTTCTTGCTGGCACGGACGATGTCCAGCGCGCCGCGTTGTTCGGCGGCAGCCGCGTGGTGGTTGAGAAATCCGCGGCCTCCTCCCACGGCGACCTGCCAGGTGCCCTGGGTCAGCGGGAAGATCATCACCGCCTGCACTGTCTCCCGCGGCCAGTCATACCGGACCCACGCCAGCCCGATCATGGCCAGCACAAGGAACAACACGCCTACGGCGGCCGACCACCAAGTCCCGGCGGGCAGTGTCAGCACCCGGACCGCGGATGCAGCAGCCGTCACGCCGACAGCTCCCGCAGCCAGCCGGACGCGGCGGGGCATCAGGAGAGGGTCCGGGATGGCCAAGCGGTGCATCAGCACTCCCAGGGCGGCGGCCACGGCGGCGTAGCCCAGCCACGACAGGCCAGAGGAGGCGAGCCAGCAGAAAACAGTAGCGTTGACAAGCAGGAACGCCCACCAAGCGTACGGATACGCCAAGCGGGCACGCCAGTGCTTTCCCGGGATGCTGGCGCCCCGGTCCAGGGGCTCGCCGAGCAGCAGGCCGCTGAGAAGGCCGTTGTTGTCAGCTCTCGCCCACACCGGCATAGTGCCTCGGGTTCCGTGCACGGTCAGACGCTCACCAGTCCCGCTGACACTCACGAACGCGCCTATCTGCCGCCACGCCTTCGCCAGACCCTGCTCCACCTTCTGGGGGTCGACGCCGGACATCAGCCAGGGGCCGGTCCGCTGCCAGTCGGCGGGAGCAGAACGCAGGAACGCCGTCAGCGCGTCCCGCGCCGCGGCCGCCGGATCTATGCTCTGGCTCATACACGGCAAGTATGCCGCCATGGCCCGGGTATGCGATGACGCCTGGCAGCTACCCTAAGCAGACGGGAAGCCGTGGGAGCTGCCCTCCTGGTGGACATCAGCGAGGCCGCGAAAAGCGGAAGGTCGGTGGTTCGACCCTGCCCCTGACCACTGCAGGCACTCTTAGCAGCGATCACGCGCTCTGCAGAAGCGCCACGTGCGCAACGCGGAACCGCGCACACCGGTGGCACGCGACCGGGGGCGAGCTGCGCCGGCAGATGGCCGAGGTGGGTGAGCTCGGCTTCCATCGCCACGCTGGCTAGTGCCTCCAGCTTCGGTCATGGAAGCCACAGCCTGCGGCGCACCATTCGGACCAGTCCGACGCCGAAGAAGACTGATCCCAGCTCCGCGAACAAGACGCCAGCTATCGCGCCGATCGCCGCGCCGCCGTTCATCAGGTCGGGGTGACCCCAGCCGTTCCACCATGGCTGGCGGACGCTGAAAGGCCGGCCGAGCGGGACCTGGCTGGGCCACGTGGTGCGGACAGGCGGGGTTGTCCGCAGCACCCCGTCGGTCCAGGTTTCGCAGCCGAACCGGCTGCATACTGGCACGTGCAACTGCGGCACGAACGTCACCGTGTGGTCCGCGCCAGCCAGGTATGCGACTGCGTTGACCTGGTCGGGCAGGACCAGCACCGTCAGCAGCGGGAAGGTGGCCAGGGCCACCCAGCCGACCACGTGGCTCGCACGGTGGCGCACAGGTTTGCGGACCGGGTGGGTTGCCACCGGGCTGTAGGACGTCCGGCTGGCCGCATGCTCCAGAACGTACGGCCTGCGTCGCCTCAGCCGGACAGTGTCCGTGATTACTGCGGTCAGCGCCACAACGCCTAGGGCAAGCAGCAGGATCACGGCAGAACCGCTGACGACGGACACCGCCCCGGTGCCGCCGGGGAACAGGATCGTGCCGATGGCAACCAACGCCACTGACGCGACCAGGCTGGCGCCCAGCGTCCACGCCCAGCCGCGTCGCCGATGCAACAGATACCTGAAAGCGGCGACGCGGGGATCGTTGCCGGGGTCTACACCTTGCTCTCCTGGCGCGGGAGGCACGTCAGCGGGCCCGCTCGGCCGCATCCAGACCTCGCCACCATCGGGATAACCCATAACACCGGCATACCGCACGACGAGCCAGCCGTCATCAGGTAGCGGTCGACGGTTCGAGCCGTGCCCCCAACGACCGTCTACGGCCGAAGGGTCACCAGCGCTGGTATGCACCTACCGCCGCTCGCGCGCGTCCATCATGCAGCGCGACAAGGCATTGGAAAGCAGCAACGACGACGCACCAGACCGCTCAGACGGCGGCTCCCATTCCATAATCCCCAGGCGCCGACGATCGCGCGGACCACACGCGACGGCACGGTTTCCTCGGTGTGCCAGAGGACGTTAGTGAGCGTATGTTCGGCCTGTGCCTGAGAAACGCGCTGACACCTTACTGAAGACGATGCGGGTCGTAGAGCACTTCACGCTCCAGCGTGCTTGGCACGGTCTCAGCGACGACGAGCTGTTCTGGGAGCCCATCGCCGGGTCATGGGGTGTTCGCAGAAGGGCCGAATGCCAGACCCCGACGCCTTTCGGTGATGGTGACTGGGTGGTCGACTTCGACGCTGACCTGGTGATGGCAGCCATCCAGGGCAATGCGGTCGAGCCCCTGACCACAGTCGGTTGGCTGATATGGCACATCGGGTCAATGCCTGAGCGTCTTGCTCAGCTCGATTTCCTCGGCGGATCCAAGACCACTGACACGGGCTGGACCTCGCCGTACCTCACCGCCCACCGTGTGTTCACTAACGCGGCGGACGCCGTGGACTCAATGCGAGCCGGGTGGCGGGTTCTCGAACGTTCGCTAGAGGCAGCCACCGACGACGAGCTAGAGCGACCCACCCGCGGGTACTCCTACAGCGAGGAGCCGGGTCCACCCACATATGGCGCGGCGATCATCGCGGCGACCCTGAACGAGGTCAGCCATCACGGCACTCAGATATGTGTGCTGCGCGACCTCTACCGCATAACGAACGGCCGCGTGCTCTCGACGGAGCGAGAAATTTAGGCCACAGATCCACGCGGCCTGCCTGGCGAGGTGTTGGTTCCTGGGGCTGCATTAACATTGCCTCTCATCGGCCTGGTCGTCATCTGCGGCAATGCCCTCTAAATGGTGCCGCCCACGAGTGCCTTGGGTCGACGGTCGTTACTTCTCGGCTGTGCCGGGTTCCCCGCTGACGGACTCCTGATAGATGTCCGCGTGGGTGCGCGAGTCCTTGATCAGGTCGTCGCAGAAGGCAGCGACGTCATTGCCGATGAGTTGCAGGACTCCCTTGCCGGCAACGGCGCCCTCCTCGAAGAAATCGACAATCCCTGATAGCAGGCGCCCGTCAGGCAAGTCGATCGGTCCGACCTTGAAGAAGTACCTCTGAATCTCCTTGTAGACGATCTGGTAGTCCGGCGGGAGCGCCTTGACCCGCGCCATGTGCGCCCGCCACTGCTTCTTGCCCTCGACGACGGCTTGGATGCCCACATCAGCCTCCTAGCTGGCCCAATTTCCGTGCGACGTTCCTGTTCAACTGGTCGCGCCACCGGTCGCGATAGCTCCGAGGACCATCTCCGCCCGCCAGTGCCTCGCAGAAGCCCTTGATGTCGTCGCCCAGCACGTCGTGAATGGTCTGCCCATCCGCCGCTGTTTCTTCGAGCAGCCCCAGGGCGCCGTCAAGAATCGGCATCAGGTTGCGACCCGTGAAGCCCGAGTAGGGGAAGATGTGAACCTTGATCTGTTCCCACGCCGCCCGGTAGTCGGCCGGCAAGGCCTCGGCTCGGGCTTCGAACGCCTCCCATTCCCTGGTGAGATCGCTGCCTGTAATGGTCTCCCAGAAGTTCATCTCCCGCCCTCCCTGAGCTTGTCGATCCGTGATGAGAGGTACTCCCATTTCACCCAGAACGTCGCGAGTTCTGCGCGCCCTGCGTCGTTGAGCGCATAGAACTTGCGCGGTGGGCCGATCCCGGATGGTCGTTTCATCACCTGGACGAGCCCGTTCTTTTCGAGTCGCAGCAAGATCGTGTAGACCGTCCCCTCGATGACGTCGGCGAAGCCGAGCTCGTTCAGCCGACGCGTGATGGCGTACCCGTAGGTCTCCTCGATGCCGATGATTTCGAGCACGCAGCCCTCAAGCGTGCCCTTCAGCATCTCCGTCAGGTCGTCCATCGCAGGTCCACTTCGGTCCTCCTGGTACTACGTATTACCGAGTACAGCTACACCGTATCACAGAGTAGTGAGGCATGCCCTGCGGGCGCCGGTGAGCCCGCCATGCTCAGCCTTCGAGATGGCGGCGCCGTCGCCGCACTCCAGGCCGCCTGCCGCTGGACGCGACAACACCGCTAGGCCTGGAACGGACTGGTACAAGTTGACAACGCCGGCCGGAGTCCGCGGACTTGTTGTGAAACCCGAGCTCCAACCTTGAGCTGTCAGCTTAGGAATTTAGTCGAGTACGCCTGCACTGATGGACCTGCGTATTGACCTGCCGTTGTTGACTTGGGGGTGCTGCTGCCTACCGCGCGGGGAAGCTGGCGCATGTCAGCCTGGACGACGCCGGTCAAGCTGCTGGTGCGAAGCTGGCCGAGTGACAGGTCGATGCCGATGACGCGGAGACCTCCCGCGGGGAGGAGCGCGATGTCACGTCCGTGTCCGCGGCCGATGTCAGCCACCACGGTGCCTGGCGGAAGGCTGGCGGCCACGACGGCCGGAGGGGAGAGGGCGGTGTCGGATCGGAATGTCATAAAGAATCTTGCGGCGGGCTGTCGATCCGCGGCACTGTCGTTCGTCATCCGTGTGTTGCCGCGCTCCAGCGGCACGTCAACTTGCAGATGAGGAGTCGCTCTGTGAACTACATGCTGCTGATCATCGGTAGCCAGGACGCTGATCCGGTGACGGGCGAAGAAGACCAGGGCCTCATGGAGGCGTTCATGGCCTACCACAAGGCCGTCTGCGATGCCGGTGTCATGGTCGACAGCAACGTGCTGGATTCCTTCGAGACCGCCACGTCCGTCCAGGTGGACAGAGCCGGGGAGCGCATCATCACCGATGGACCGTTCGCCGAGACGCGCGAATACCTGGGCGGCTACTACATCCTGGACCTGCCGGACCTCGACACCGCGATCGACTGGGCTGCCCGCTGTCCCGGGGCCAGGACGTGGCGGGTCGAGGTGCGTCCGATCCAGGAGTTCGGCCTGTCGTGACCGGTGGCCGGGCAGTTGGCTCCGTCGAGGCGGTGTTCCGGGAGGAACGCGGCCGACTGCTGGCAATGCTGGTGCGCCAATTCGGTGATCTCGATCTCGCCGAGGATGCCGCTTCCGAGGCGATCGAGGCGGCCCTCGAGTGCTGGCCCGTGGATGGGGTGCCGACGAATCCGGTGGCCTGGTTGCTCACCACCGCGAGGCGGAAGGCCGTCGATCGGTTGCGGCGGGATAGGGCCTACGCAGCCCGCCTGGCGATCATGCACGTCGAGGCACAACAGCATGTCGCCGCGGCATCCGGCCGGGACACCGGCGACGTCCAGGAGGAGTTCCCCGACGAGCGGCTGCGGCTGTTTTTCACCTGCTGCCACCCGGCGTTGTCACTTGAGGCCCAGACCGCGCTGACGCTGCGGTGCCTTGGCGGGCTGTCCACGCCCGAGGTGGCGCGCTCCTTCCTGGTGCCCGAGGCCACCATGGCGCAGCGAATCGTGCGTGCCAAGCGCAAGATCCGCGACGCGCGGATCGTCTTCCGGGTTCCCCGCAGCGACGAGCTTGCTGGCCGCTTGCCGGGGGTGCTGCGCGTCCTCTACCTGATCTTCACCGAGGGCTACGCGGCCAGCACGGGCGAGGAGCTGCTGCGGACCGACCTCACCGACGAAGCCATCCGGCTGGCCCGGATTCTGCACCAGCTGCTGCCCACCGAACCCGAGGTGAGCGGCCTACTGGCCTTGCTGTCGCTGGTCGACGCCCGCCGCGCGGCACGCATCAACGAGGAGGGGGAGCTGGTCTCGCTTGAAGACCAAGACCGGGGACTGTGGGACGCCCACCGCACCGCCGAGGGCCGCGACCTAGTCCTCGCCGCCCTGCGCGGGCCCGGTACCGGCCCGTATGCGATACAGGCCGCGATCGCGGCCGTGCACGCCGAGGCGGCCGACACCACGACGACCGACTGGCCACAGATCGTGGCTCTCTACGACGTACTCGCACACCTCTCACCATCACCGGTGGTCCAGCTCAACCGGGCTGTAGCCGTGGCGATGCGCGACGGTCCGCAGGCCGGCCTGGCAGCGCTTGACGCGCTGGACCACGAGGCGCTGCGCGACTACCACCCGCTGCCCGCGGCACGGGCGGACCTACTGCGCAAACTCGGCCGCACGACCGAGGCGGCTACGGCATATCGGGCCGCTCTCGAACTCGCCAGCAACGAACGAGAACGAGCCTTCCTGGGCAAGAAGCTCACCGAGCTGAGTTCCCGCGAGAGCTAGGTCGAGTCGCGGTGAGGCGTTGCAGGGCTGCATGCGCTGGCGGTCCCCACGTGGCTTTGCCACCTGGGCGGCCGTGGACTCCGGCCCCGCCAATGAGCATGCAGGCGAGTGCCTTACCTACCGCCCAGCCGCGAGCGCGGCGCAGGGTTGCTGCGTCAGTAGCCGACGAGTAGCTCTGATGGAAACGGTCGATGACGCCATCGGGCAGAAGGATCCAGCAGGCAGCCAGGTCACAGGCCGGGTCCCCCGCGCACATGTCACCAAAGTCGACAACGCCGCAGAAATTGCCATCTCTTGTCAGAAGATTAGCCGGGTGCAAGTCCCCGTGCAGCCACAGAGACGGACCTGTCCAGTCAGGCGCAGCTAGCGCATCATCCCAGACCTCGCGTACGGCGTCCGGGTCGGAAATCAACCTACGATCGGTTGTCTCCTTCAGGAAATGCGCGAAACCTTGGTCGCTGTCGGCCAGCCGACCACCTCGGTTGTTCCGGCCAGCCGGCGCGTCGACGGGTGCGGGCAGATGTAGGGCTGCGAGGAAAGCCGCCAAGGTATCGGCCGCCTCAGGACCGCGAGTCGCAGCGGCGCGGTCAGCAGGTTCACCCGCGACCCAGGTAGTGACAATCCAGGGGCGCGGGAACCGCTCGGAAGGCTGGCCAAGGCGCTGCGGAACAGGTATCTGCAATGGGAGGCGAGGCGCTATGGCAGGCAGCAAGGCGTGCTCCTTGAGGAGGAGCTCGTCTGCGTCCTGAGTCGCCCACGGCAGCCGGACCGCAAGATCGTCGCCGAGCCGCCACAACTGATTGTCCCAGCCACGAGCACCAAAAGTCAGTGGCAAGTGGGCGAGGTCGGGGTGCTGTTCGCGGAGCAACTCGGCAATCAGATCCACGGTGATCTCATTGTCAGTGTCCGTCACAGAAGCAACCGTAGCCTCAGCATCATGAACCGGACCTTAGTCAGGCTGATAGCGGGCAGCGGAAGGCGCGACTTGCGTCTAGCGCCAATCCCGGACCGCCCGTCCGAGGGTCGGACTGACTTCGCATGTCAGAAGATGCGCTAGCGACGCCGCTGTGGCCTCGCTGGCGGCGACGCGATCGATTGAGTGGAAGCAATCCCAGAAGCGAACTAATCCGCCCTCACCGTCGACCCATACATCTTTGCCACGAGGCGGAGCCACCTGGCGTCAAGAGTAGGGAGTCGACGAGACGCCGGCGAGAAGGCTCGGGTACGGCGGGCAGGCCAGGCGAGCGCCTGCCCAGCGTCCACGTCCACCTGCCAACGGACCTGGCCCCTGAGCCACTTCTGCGGACGGCAAGGTAGTCGTCGTACAGTTGCTCTGCCCTTGGGATCGCAGTCCAATACCGACTTGTCCCGCCGCCGAGACTTGTCCCCGGCTACCAGCAGAACCGCTGAGGCGTAGGCAGATATGCGAGACGATCAGTTCAGCCAGTCGGTTGAGATGATCGATAACGGCAGTCTCACTGATTCGGCCGTCGATGCCGAGGACGCGCTGTTGAAGTTGGCACAGCGCTACGCGTATGTCCTTCCCAGTGATTCCACGCTGGCCATGCTCGCGGAGCTAGGACCACTAGTTGAGATCGGCGCGGGCACGGGCTACTGGGCACACAGGCTGCGCTCGATCGGCGTGGACATTGTCGCCTTCGACCAGGCGCCACTCGACGGCGAGCGTACCAACAGGTACCACTTGCGGACGCGGCCGTGGACCCACGTCGAGCAGGGCGACCAGACTGTGTTGTCTGGTTACGCTGACCGCGGTCTGTTTCTGTGCTGGCCGCCGCTGTTCTCGTCGCTTGGTGACTGCCTGACGTACTACCTCGGCGACACCGTCGCATACATCGGGGACGGAGGTTATCGCACTGCCAGGCTGGATGGGCTGCGCGAAGCCTTCACAAAGGTTGCCACGGCGCCCGTCAGGGCACTTGATCCGTACCCTGGGGTCCGGCCCCAGCTCACGATCTGGAAACGAACGCAGGTTTGACTGCAATCAATACTGTGCATCCGCGACCAGTTGAATGAACTCGGCGTCCCGTCAGGGTGGTGGTGCAGCTGTCAGGTCGTCGGAACGGCCGGCAGCCAGCCGCGGCCACTGCGCGCTCGGGCGGCCTTCGGTCCGGAACTGGCCACCGTTGTTCACCCAGTGCTTCGGCCAGCCCGCCGGCGAGTCCTCGAAGGACTCCTGGCGGCCGTAGATCGTCATGTCGAGCAGCCCGTAGGCCGGTGCCATGACTTCGGCGCCGCGGCCGGTGGTCCAGTAGGTCTCGAAGACCCGGTCGCCATCTCGCAGGTAGCACACGAGCATGCCGAACCAGCGCTCCGCCAGCAATGCGTCGGCGGATTCCTGCGCCGAGTACCACGGCATGGCCCAGCCCATGAAGCGGCGGTAAGCGGCGGCCTCTTCGTAGGGTCCCTGCGAGAAGGTCGCATAGGTGACGTCGCGCGCGTGCAGGTAGGACAGCTCGCTGATCTGCCCGTTGAAGAAGGTGCAGCCCTCGCACTGGTCCTTGGCAGGCTGGCCGTCATGCCACATGTGGAAGTAAACGATCAGCTGGCGCCGGCCTTCGAAGACGTCCACCAGCGGGATCCGGCCGTGCTCGCCGATCACCGGAATCGACGGATCAACCTCCACCATGGGCAGCCGGCGCCGGGCCGCCGCAATCGCGTCACCTTCGCGGGTGTGCGCCTTCTCCCTGGCGACAAGCTGGTCGAGCTGGGCCTGCCAGGTGGCCCGGTCCGTCACTGCTGGCAGCGGTGCATTCTCCATTGCCTCAGGCGACGTTGTCAGATTCTCCGCTCGGTCGTTCACTGTTGCCTCCTTCAGTACGCGGCCGTTGCCAACCCCCGCGCGATAAGCGAGGGCCTGCTACTACGACGAAGCGCCAGGTCAGTTCTGGACAGCGGTTGAGCAGCCAGGCCACTCTGTCGTGCTGGCAACGACGATAAGACAGCGCTTGATTGGACGCTGGCCGGATGCCAAGGCGCAGAGGCCACAAGTGCGGGACTATCAGACAGTGACGCCCTTGCCGATACGGCCGTTCGACACCGGGGCGCTCTATCAGGCACTGGATGACCGGCGGGCGGAGCTCGGGCTCAGCTGGTCAGCCGTGGCCAATCAGATCTGGCAGCTATCAGCGGATCTCAACGACCGGCGCCGAGATCATCCGATCAGCCCCTCGACGCTCACCGGCATGGCCCGAAGCCGCGGACGAGCTGTCAGCACGCGTTGTTCATGTTGCGGTGGCTCGAACGGATCCCCGAGAGCTTCCTGGCGGGAGGGCCTGAGGATGATGTCCGCTTCGCCCTGCCAGAAGCGGGCCCCGACCGACGGCTGCGGTGGGCGCTGAAACTGCTGTACGCGTCGATGGATGAGAAACGGCGGCAGGACAGGCTGACGTGGCCAGCGTTGGCCGCCCAGCTGGGATGCACCCCGAGCCAGCTGACCGGACTTCGCACCGCCAGGTTCGCCACCGGCATGGACCTGGCCATGCGGATCGTCCAATGGCTCGGCCGCCCAGCGGCCGACTTCGTGTATCCGGCCAGATGGTGACCGACGTCGTCATCAGTGGCGAGCTCCGCGGGCCTTGGCGGGATTTCGTTTGCAGTGACCGCGCGACAGCCTCCATAATCGCGCGGTGAACGATCTTCCTCCGGCCGATTTTTCCGTCAAACCTACGCTCGTCGGCGAGAAGTCGCTGTTGCGCCCCTTCCTCGTGGAGCAGGATCTGCCCGTCCTCAGGTCCGTCATGCAGGATCCGGAGGCGGGCCGTCTGACTGGCAGCCCTGTTGCTCAGTCCTGGGACGACGAAGCCGAGGACCGGTTCCTTGCCTGGTACGGCACTCGTCATGAGCAGCGGGACCGGCTCGACCTGGCGGTCATCGACCAGACCACGGGCGCCTGCGTCGGCGAGGTTGTGCTCAATCAATGGGACGCCGGCAACCGCAGCTGCAACTTCCGGATCTTGCTGGCGGCCGAGGGCCGGGATCGTGGCCTCGGCACGGAGGCCACCCGCCTGATCGTCGGCTATGGCTTCGAGCGGCTGGGCCTGCACCGGATCTCGCTCGGAGTGTTCTCGTTCAACCCGCGCGCCCGCCGTGCTTACGAGAAGGCGGGCTTCGTCGTGGAGGGCGTCCTGCGCGATGCTTACCTATCTGACGGTGTGTGGGTGGAAAACATCGTGATGTCCATCCTCGCTCCTGAGTGGGAGATTCACCAAGGCCGGCCGCAAGGGCCGAATTCGGTCAGCTGATATTGCCTGCCGGGCTTGGGTGCCGCTGGCCAGGACTCACCTCAACCGGACGCCCGCGACTGCGCCCGCGTATCCACAGCAGGACGGCGATGACGACGCAGACAAAGCCAACCGACGCCGCGGCAATCGGTACGGTGACACCCCACGTCGTGATCGTGCTGCTGCCGTTGTTGGCGTCGGTCACGGCCGTCGACAGGCTCGCCGGAGTGGCGTGATAGGTGTCCGCCAGGACTGGCAGCACCGGGACGATTGTTCCGTTCGGCAGGGCGATGCCGCCCGTCTCGGTCTCGTTGTTGCTGACGTTGACGACCAGTCCGGTGGACGGCGCGACGAAGTAAGTATTCGTGGCCTGGTAGGTGTAAGCCAGCGGGACGGATGTGGCGCCCGGGAATGCCTTGGCGAGGCTGGCGAGGGCGCCCGGCGGGATGAGCCCAGCCGCGCTGATCCGCGGCAGCAGCGACGCCGGCAGCGCCTTCGGCAGTCCCGCCAGTGCCTGCGTGTTCTTGATCCGAGTTGGCGCGACCGTAGCCATGTACTCGTAGGTGTTGATCCCGCCCTGCTGCACCTGCTTCACGAACTTCAGCGGCGTCGTTGTCTTGGTGAGGTAGACCCATCCGGTGTAGTTCTGCTTCTTCGCGCCGAGCGGCCAGCTGACGGTCAGGCCACTGGCGGGAGTCACGCTCCAGTTACTGGGGTGGCTGCTTGTTGCCATGAGGGTCTGCCTGTTGAGGGCGTAGTTGGTGACGGTCTTCGCGACAGGGCTGCCGGAGGTCGTGATAATTCGCGTGTCCTGCACTTGTGCCGTGTTGCCTGACGTCTGCAGCACTCTGACCTGGTCGGTGAGCTTCGCGGGCAGGCCTGTCTTGACCGCCGCTGACAAGTTGCCGGTCGCAAGTGCCGCCGGAACGACAAGAGTCCGAATTGTCCCGGTATAGGTTCGCGTCTTGTTGTAGGTACTCGGCAATCGGGCAATGTATGACGGAGTGATCCACCATGCCAACAGCCCGCCAGCGACTAGAAGAATGATTCCGATGACGCCGAGCGGGATCGCAACCTTGCGCATGAGAGCCCCCGGTCACGCATGCCGGCCGGGCCTCCCCCGATGGCAGCCCGGCGCCAGACAGCACGCCTCATGCCACTCATGCCCGCGACGCAGGCGTTAATATCGCCCGCCGAAGGTGAATAGGAATGGTCGTCGAGCAATTTTGGTCGTTTTGCCGGATACCGCGGCCGTATATCTGGACCAGGGGAACCGGTCAGGCCTTCAGTGCCCGGGCTCACGGGCTTTCAGCCTGGAGCGTCGAGCTCATGAAGATCTCCTCCTGACCCGTGATCAGGGGTGGCAGAGTGGCCCGGTGCTGCTGGGCTCGTCGAGAGTCGGGGTCGCGCCGGACTGCGGACTCTATACGTTCGTACGCTGGCCGGTCGTCATATTCCCAGACGGCCACGACGCGTCCATCCTCGGCTTCCCAGCGGCCCACCAGCCGGGCTCCATGCCGAAGCTGGACGGGGAGCAGCTGTGTGCGGAAGAACTCGTGGAAGATGGGCAAGTTCTCGCGCACCGTGTCGTACATGCGCAGGCGGTAAATCACGCAACCTCCAGATCGGCACCCTACCGGCGCCCATTGGCGCGTTCGGCCGAGACGGGACAGGTAGGGTCATTCCGTGCAGCGGCTGGCTCCGAGAACCGGAACGCGCTTGCCCTTCGCTAGCCGCCTCGCGGCGCTCGCGGTGGTCGGCGCCGTCGTCGCCGCTGGCCTGTCCGCCTGCGCCAACGGCGTGAACGGCCAGCCAGCGTCGGCCGTGTTGCGCGGCCGGTCGGCGAGCACTGATCGATCGGCTCACGTCTCGGCCACGCCCAGCCAGCCGGGCATGCAAGCCATTCAGGTCGCGAGCGCGCCCCAGCACATTCAGGCTCTGGGTGCGGCTCTGGCCGATGCGGGCACGAACGAACTGCTCTGGAGCCGCGGTCTGAACACCGAACTGCCGATGGGCAGCGTGACCAAGGTCATGACCGCTCTCGTAGTGCTCCAGTCAGGCGACCTGAACAGGCAGATCCAGATCCCGGCCGCCGTGCTGAGCTACGTGGCGAAATACCAGGCCGAGAGCGGCGGCCTGCACCCTGGCGATGTCCTGACCACCGGCGAACTGCTCGAGGCCCTCCTACTCCAGTCAGCGTGCGATGCTGCCTACGTCCTGGCGACGACCTACGGGCCCGGCATGCCCGCCTTCCTGGCCAAGATGAACGCGATGGCGCTCAAGCTGGGCATGACGCACACGCATTTCACCAGCCCGGACGGGCTGCCTTATCCCACTGAGTACTCCACCTACTCGACCCCGGCCGACTTGATGACGCTGGGCCTGGCGGCGATGAAGCTGCCGGTGTTCCGCTCCATCGTGGATCAGCGGTTCTACAACCTGCCCCGCAGTCTCGGTGTTCACCACAAGTACTGGTGGGGCAACACCAACGATCTGGTCGGCAGCTATCAAGGCGCCATTGGCATCAAGACCGGTTACACCGACGCCGCGAAGCACTGCCTGCTCTTCGAGGCCGTCCGGAACGGCACCACTCTCATCGGAGTCGTCCTCGGCAGCCCGGACAGCGGGCCGGCGGCTGGCGCGGATGCCGCGGAGCGGCTGCTCAACTGGGGATTCGGGCTGAAGCTCACCGTCCGCGGCTGACGCGCGCCGACGGGTCTAGTCGCCGCCCAGCGCCCAGAACGCGCAGTGATGCACGGCGGCGAAGTTGGTCTCTGGCCGAGGCTGCGGCGGGACTAGCGAGAGCATCGCCTGACTGGCCGTAGTGAACCGCGGCCACGATCCGCCAGCACTCACCGATGGCGCTCCAGTCGTCGCGAAGCTGGTCCAGGCGGTGCGCATCGCTGCCGCGAGGTGCAGTTGCGCGGATGTGAAGTCGCTGGCGGCCGTGCCGGGCAGGCCGAAGAGGTAGGGAAGCTCGGCCGCGTGCGCCGCGCCGTAGGGGAAGCCTGCCGACGGCAGGCCGCCGTCGGGCGCGTGCTCGTCATTGAACTCGTAGGCGTAGGTCGGCACGTACTTCGCCAGGGACTGATCGAGCAGCAGCGTCGGGCACGCGAAGATCGCGTCCGTCCCGACTGTGCTCATGGCGAGGGCTGGACTTCGGTAGTCGGAGAGCGGGTACTGGGTGGCGATGATGGCGGCGATGCTGCCTGATACCTCTAGTGTCGTCGCGATCATGCTCACGTAGTTGGCCGCCGTCACCGGCTGACCCTCGAACGTCGCCAGGGCCACAAAGAGCCGCCACTCGTCGTGGTTGGAGCCGTCGATGACCGGTACCCGGTTGAACTGTCCGCTGGCTAGCGCGGTCTTGAGTGGCTTGGTCAGTACCTGGCCGTCAATGTCGATCGTGGCGCCCGCCTGCTCCTGGTCGGCCAGGATGGTGGCAACCGGCAGGCTGCGCAGGCACTGGGCGGTCTGACTGGCACAGCCGGCTTTCGTCGCGAAGGCCTGGCCCGCAGCCTCGGCGCTGGCCAGCGAAGCCTGACCGAGGGCGTAGCCGCCGCTCTCCGCGATGGCCCGGGTGAACAGCCCGCGCGCAGTTGGCGAGACGAGCTGGAGCAGCACGCTCTGGCCGCCTGCCGACTCGCCGAATATCGTGACGTTGGCCGGATTGCCGCCAAAGGCCCTGATGTTGCGCTGCACCCAGCGCAGGGCCGCCTGCTGGTCCATCAGGCCGTAATCGCCTGACGGGCCGCCGGGCTTGTCGGCCAGGGCTGGATGGGCGAGGAAACCGAGGGCTCCGAGCCGGTAGTTGAGCGTGACCACGATGACGTGGTGCGCGACGAGCGCGCTCGGATCGTAGTCGTCGCTCTCGCCGGCTACGAGAGCTCCGCCGTGGATCCAGACCATGACCGGCAGCCCGCCGCCGCGGCGAGTCGCGGGGGCGAAGACATTAAGGAACAGGCAGTCTTCCGAGCTGCTGGCGCGGCCGAATGTCGAGGCTGTCTGCGGGCAGTGCGGCGCGAACCTGGTCGCAGCCCGGATGCCGCGCCAGGGCGCGGGCGGCTGCGGCGGCTGCCAGCGCAGCTTACCGACTGGCGGCGCCGCATACGGGATGCCGAGGTACTCATTGGTCGCGCCCCGCGTCAGGCCCCGGACCTGGCCATCGGCGGTGCCGACCACGAGCGGTGACCTGGCTGTGCCCGCTGTCGTTCCCGCCGCGCCACCACCACCGCAGGCAGCAGTCGCGGTTGCCAGGAGCGTGGTCGTGATGCCGACGGCGAGGCCGCGCCAGACGGCGGGCCGACGGATCCGGCAGGCTGGCATGGGCTTCTCTCCCGTCCGGCGCTGAGTGAGACCGCAGCGGCACGTCCCACACTCTTTCAGGCCACGCTAGACGGCGAAAAGGGGCCAGGCAGGTCCGGGCGTGCCCCGGCTAGGTCTTCGGGCGGATCAAGGTACCCAGATCGGCGCCCTCGCAGATCTGACGCATAGCGCCACCCGCGGCGACGTCGAACACGTGCATGGTCAGTGACTGCTCGTTCGCCAGCACGAAGGCGCTGGTGTCCATCACCCGGACACCGGCGGCCAGCGCCTCGTCATACGTCAGCTGCTCATAGCGGACCGCGTGCGGATTGAGCTGCGGGTCGCTGTCATAAACGCCGTCAACGCCCTTCTTGGCCACGAGCAGGGCGTCGGCGTCAAGCTCGAGCGCACGCTGCACCGCCGGGTAGTCCGTCGTCACGTACGGCTGGCCGATGCCGCCGGCGAGCAGGACGATCGACCCGTGCTCCAGGTGCCGAAGGGCGCGCAGCCGGATGAACGGCTCGGCCACGCTCTGGATCGGCACCGCCGTCATCACCCGGATGTCGATGTCGGTCCGGGCCGTCAGCGCGCCGCGCAGCATCAGGCAGTTCATGATCGTGCCCAGCATGCCGATGTTGTCCGCTTCGGCCCGGCTGATGCCCCAGCCCTCGGCCATCCGACCGCGGAAGAAATTACCCCCGCCGACGACCACCGCGACCTGGACGCCGAGCTCGCGCACGGACAGGATCTCGTCAGCGACCCGGGACAGGCTGGCCGGATCCGCGCCCGACCCGGCTTCCCCGGCTAGCGCCTCGCCGCTGAGCTTGAGGACGACCCTGTTGTATCGCGGCACGGCCCGGCCCTCTTTCCGGCCGCCCGGTGGCAGCCCCCGCTCAGTATCGGTGATGGTCGATCTATGCGCGCCACGCTAGCGGCACCCACGTTGGCTCGTTTAATGGCGGCACGCGTACCGTCGTCAATGTCATTTCCGAAGTGCTTGGTCACGGCGAGGTCTGTCCGGCCGCAGGCATCGCGGTCTCGGTAACCATATGTTCACCTGCCATACGGTCGCCGTTAATGTACCGGTCGCCTCTAATAATCGAAGCCCGGCAAACTGGTCTGGCACGCCACCGTGCGGGGGCTGACTAGTGATTGCACGCTGACCGTACACAGGGGCCGGGGTTGGGCCTATCACGCTTCAGGAAAACAAACACAAAGCTATAAGGAGTACCGCAAATGCACCTTCGACGCAGACGGCTGGCCACGACAACGGCGACGGTAGCTGCTGTCGGCTCGGCTCTGCTTCTTGCCGCATGCTCTTCCTCGAGTACGCCCGCCGTCATCCTCGACGAGCAGCGGAGCCGCGGCCCTGTCCGGCACGCTCAACGGCAGCGGATCTACGCTCCAGCAGGTCTACCAGCAGGCTGCCGTCCAGGCCTTCAAGTCAGTCCAGTCCGGCATGACGGTTAACTACTCCGGCGTCGGCTCAGGTACGGGACGCACGAACCTCGCGGCCGGCACGGTGAACTACGCGGCCTCGGACTCGCCCATCCCGGCCGCTGACGTGTCCACCTTCAAGGGCACAGTTCTCTACTTCCCGGATGTGATCGCGCCGGTCACCGTGTCGTACAACCTGTCGAGCGTCAGCAAGCTGCAGCTTTCGGCGCCGGTCATCGCGAGCATCTTCCAGGGCAAAATCACGAACTGGGACAACTCGGCGATCGCCGCCGACAACCCAGGCGTGAAGCTGCCCAGTACCCCGATCACTATCGCCGTCCGTTCGGACTCCTCGGGTACCACCCAGAACTTCAGCCAGTTCCTGGTCGATGCCACCGGAGATGGCTGGACGCTAGGCACTAGCTCGACGATCAGCTGGCCGTCCACGGCTCGCGCCGCCAGCGGCAACGGCGGGGTGGCGCAAGTCATCAAGTCCACCCCCGGCGCCATCGGGTATGTGGACTACGCCGACGCCAAGGCCTCAGGGCTGGTCTTTGCTGCCATCAAGAACCAGGCCGGTAGCTATGTCGTGCCGTCGGTCTCGGCGGCCGCCGCGGCTGCCAGCCAGATCACGCCAAAGCCGGACCTGACGTTCAGCGCGATCTGGGCACCGGGCGCTAGTTCGTACCCGATCACCGCTCAGTCATGGGTTCTGGTCTACGCAAAGCAGCCCAATGCGAACGATGCCAAGCTGCTCCAGGCATGGGTCGGCTACCTGATCGGAGACGGCCAGAAGCTGCTGCCCAGCCTGGGCTTCGCAGAGGTTCCGGCCAACATCGGCTCGATGTCGAAGGCTCAGCTCAGCAAGATCACGGGCTAGAGATCGGCAAAATCGCCCGGTAGTCTGTGCGGAGGACGGTAATGCAGGCAGATCGGATCGGCTCGTCATGGATGTAATGCATGCAGATCAGATCGGCTCGCCGTCGTGAGCACGGTGGCGCCGACGGAGCCGGCCAGCCCGGCCGGCTCCGTCGGCGCCCTATCGGCCCGTCGGCCGCTCGGTGACCGTGGCTTCCAGCTCATCGCCCTTGGGGCTGGCCTCCTCGTACTAGTGATCCTGGTCCTGATCGCTGTCTCGACGAGCCAGCAGGCGTCGTCGTGGTTCAGCACCGAGGGCCTGAAGATCTTTTCTAAGACCTGGAACCCCTCGACCAACCAGTTCGGCGCGCTGCCCTTCATTTACGGCACAGCCATCACAGCCGTGATCGCGCTCGTGCTGGCCGTCCCGGTCAGCCTGGGCATCGCCCTTCTGCTGACGGAGGTCGTGCCGTACCGGTGGTCGCGGCCGATCGTGTACGTGATCGATCTGCTGGCCGTGGTTCCGTCGGTGGTCTGGGGCCTGTGGGGGATCCTGGTGTTCGCCACCTGGGTTCAGCACATCTACAGCTCCATCGGGTCGGGCGTCAGCGGCATCCCGGTCCTCGACTCGCTGTTCGGGGCACCCACGAGCGGAGCCTCGTTCTTTACCGCCGGCATCATCCTGGCTTTCATGATCACGCCGATCGTGACCTCGCTGTCGCGAGAGGTCATTGCGACCGTGCCGACGATAGACAGGGAAGGCGCGTACGCACTTGGCGCCACCCGCCTGGAGATGATCCGCGGTGTCGTCATCCCGCACAGCCAGGGCGGCATCGTCGGCGCGGTGCTACTTGGACTTGGCCGGGCGATGGGTGAGACGATCGCGGCAGCCCTGGTAATTGGCTCGTCACCGGAGATCACCTCGCACTTGTTCGCCACCGGTTACAACATGCCGTCGGTCATCGCGAACCAGTTCGGCGAGGCCACGGGCGTGCAGCGGGCTGGCCTGATGGGGATCGGCGTGCTGCTGTTCGCTTTTACGATCATCATCAACGTCATTGCCCGCGGAGTTGTCGGACGCTCCGCTCGGAGGGGTCGTGGTGCCTGATGGCTGACGTGAGTATCCAGCGCGCCTGGTCCCCAGCTGCAAGAGCCGCGGTCCTGGCGGCGTACCAAAAACCGCATCGCGACCGTGCTGATGGTGCTGTCATTCGTGCTCGTGATCATTCCGCTGGGGTTCGTGCTGGTCAGCGTGGTCGCCAAGGGTGCCTCGGTCATCAGCTGGTCGTTCCTGACCAGCTACATCCCGGTGAGCGTGGCGCCGGCCAACGAGGGCGGCATCGGCCCGGCAGTGGTCGGCACTCTCGAGATCACGGCCCTTGCCACGGTTATCGCCGTGCCGCTCGGCATCCTGGCCGCGATCTACCTCAACGAGTACGGCGGCAAGGGCTTCCTGGCGCGGCTTATCGGGTTCATGGCCGACGTGATGACGGGCGTGCCGTCGATCATCATGGGGCTGTTCATCTACTCGATCTGGGTGCTGCACTTCGGCTACTCCGGCCTGGCCGGCGCCTTCGCCCTGGGCTGCCTGATGCTGCCGATCGTGATCCGCTCCACCTACGAGATGCTGAGGCTCGTGCCGAATGCGCTCCGCGAGGGCGCCTACGCCCTCGGAGCCACCAAGGCCCGGGTGACGATGACCGTTGTTCTCCCGGCTGGCCATTGGGGGAATCGTCAGCGGCGCGCTGCTCGCGGTCGCCCGCGCCGCCGGGGAGACGGCGCCGCTGCTGTTCACCATTCTCGGCGGACTAACCGCTGTGAATGCGGACGTGTTCCACGGTGCCAACATCGCGCTGCCGAACGTGATCTTCGGGAACGCGAGCTCACCCTACGTCGGAGCGCAGGCCCGCGGCTGGGGCGCGGCGCTCACCCTGATCGCGATTGCCTTCATCCTCATGATCGCGGCCCGCCTCGTCACCGCACGATTCAGCAGATACTCGCGCTAGGAACGTCATGGAACAGCCTGAGCAGACCGTCGCCACCAACCTCCCGCGGGCCGCGTCGGCGTTCCAGCCGCAGAGCAGGCCGGACCGCCGGGCGAGACTATCTTCGACGTCAGGAACGTCTCGATCTCCTACGGAGCATTCAAGGCGGTCACCGACGTGTCGCTGGCCATACACGAGCACGAGATCACGGCGTTCATCGGGTCGTCCGGCAGCGGCAAGACGACCGTGCTGCGGGCGTTCAATCGCATGAACGATCTCATCCCGGGCGCCCGCCTGGAGGGTGAGATGGAGTATCGCGGGCAGTCGCTCTACGGCGGTGACGTCTCCCCGACAGCCGTGCGCCGGCGCATCGGCATGGTCTTCCAGAAGCCGAACCCGTTCCCGAAGTCCATCTACGACAACGTCGCCTACGGTCCGCGCATCAACGGCGAGCGCAACAAGGGCAAGCTGAACGAGATCGTCGAGCGCTCGCTACGTCGTGCCGCGTTGTGGGACGAGGTCAAGAACCGCCTCAACACGTCGGGCCTGAGCCTGTCTGGCGGGCAGGCTCAGCGGCTGTGCATCGCGCGCACGATTGCGGTGGAGCCAGACGTGGTCCTGATGGACGAGCCCGCCTCGGCGCTCGACCCGATTGCCACCGGCGCCATCGAGGATCTGATGCGGGAACTCAAGTCGCAGTACACCATCATCATCGTCACGCACAACATGCAGCAGGCGACCCGGGTCAGCGACCGGACCGCCTTCTTCTCCGTGCTCACCGACCCCGATAGCGATTTCCGTACCGGGGTGCTCGTCGAGTACGGGCGGACCGAGCAGATCTTCCAGGACCCGCAGGACCCCCGCACGCAGGCCTACGTGACCGGCCGGATCGGCTGAGCGGACGAGCCGATGTCCGGAATCCTCGTCGGCGTCGATGCGTCTGATCATTCGCGCCACGCCGTGCGCTGGGCGATGCAGGAAGCCGTGCTGCGTCGGGCGCCGCTGACGGTCATGACTGTTCGCCCTGGCGAGCCTCGACCAGCGACGATGACATTCTGGGGGCTGCGCATCTACTCCGAAGGCAGCCACCACGAGGACCTAGTTCGGAGTGCGGTCCAGGCGCTGGTGGACGAGGTCGCGAGCGAGGTCGGCGGAACGCTGCCTGAGACTACCGTGAGCGTGGCCACGGGGAATCCGGCCGAAGAACTCGTGACAGCATCCCGTGACGCCGACATGCTCGTCGTGGGGTCGCGCGGCACCGGCGGGTTCGGCAGGCTCGTGCTGGGCTCGGTGAGCAGCCAGGTCATGCACCACGCGGTATGCCCCGTCGTCGTCATCCCAGGCGCCGCTCACCGCTGAGCGGCCCGGTCCGGCCGATCACAAGTCGTGCGATCCGGCAAGATAGACCACTCGCCGGGCGATGTTGACGGCGTGGTCGCCGAGACGCTTGTAGAAGTGCGCTACCAGCGCCATCTCCATGGTCACCGGCAGCCCCATGCCGCCAGATGCCAGTTCGGCGGTCAGGCTGGCGTAAAGCTCATCCATCTCGTCGTCACGTAGGTCCAGCGCGGCCGCGGCAGAACGATCCCGCTGGTACCAGGAGTCCGCTGCCTCCCGCCACATTTCTGACGCGAGGTTACCCATCCGCTCGACGAGTCCTCGACTGCGCAGTGAGAGGTCTGCGCCGAGTACATGGTTGGCCCGAGAGGCGATCTGCATGACGAGATCGTGGGTGCGCTCGAGCTCGGGAACGATGCGCAGTACGGAGAGCAGGAAACGCAGGTCCGAAGCGACAGGCGCCTGCAGAAGAATCTCGCGGTTGGCCAGGTCCTCGATCTCTGGGTAGAGGGCATCGATGGCCTGCTCCCGCTCGGTCAGGGCCTGAATCACGTCGGTGCTTCCAGTCAGCAGGGCATTAGTCGCCCCAGGCAAGTCCTCGGCCACCATTGCGAACAGCTCGATGACCTTAGCTTCGATCGTCTCGAGGTCACGGTGAAACTCTTGCCGGTTGCCGACCATGGGGCCAACGTACTTGGCGTCGTCCCGGTTATCCAGTCGACGGGACTGATCTCAGCAGACCGGCCAGGAAGGGCGCAAAGTGCGTGAACGCCGGCGTTGGCGCCTGCGGATCCTTGGCATCGTCATCCCACCGGCGCACCTGGCACGCGGCTGCCGCAAACGGCCTGGCCGCGAACTCAGCCGCCTCCGCAGCTGCCATCGGGCCGCCCTGGACGCCGAGCGTATAGACCGAGGCCGGTGACAGCTTGCCGAGGTAGCCGGGCTCGACCGCACAGAGGTAGCGCTTCGCGTCGACATGCAGCCGGACCGGCTCGGTGACTTCGGCGCCGAACCACTGGCCCAGCCAGGTCGCCCCCTGCTCGCTGTGCCGGTTGTCGGTCCCCGCCATAAGGTCGCGCCCGGTGATCGTGCCGGCGAAGTGGCCGACGTCGTGCAGCAGCGCGGCGGCGACTAGCGCGGGCGCCGCCCCGGCCCGCTCGGCGAGCGCGGCCGCCTGCAGCATGTGCGCAGCCTGGGTCACCGCCTCGCCCAGGTAGTCGGCCGCCCCCTCGCTGGCGAAGAGGTCCGCGATGAGCTGGACCGGGTGCCGCGTCGTGGTCGTCATGTGCCAAGCCTGACCTGTCCTGAGCTGAGCCGCAATTTCGCGGCGGTCAGCCGCGCGGTGCGAAGTAGATGATGCCGACGCCAGCGAGTACGACCGCGCCCCCGGCTAGATCCCATCGATCGGGCCGCATGCCGTCGAAGCCCCAGCCCCATAGCAGGGACGCGACCACGAATACGCCGCCGTACGCCGCATAGATTCGGCCGAAATCGTGGCTGCGCTGCAGCGTCGGGATGATCCCGTAGCCGACCAGGATGATCGCGCCCAGCGCACCGAAGATGATCGGCGCGCCCTCCCGGAGCCAGCGCCAGATCAGGTAGCCGCCGCCGATCTCAGCGAGTCCGGCAGCGATGAACAGCCCGATAGAGCGCGCGACGGTCATGTGCTGATTCTTGCGCCCGCCGAGTGCGGGTCAGCCAGCGCGGCCGCGGCTAGCGCCTATGGGGATCGCGTCGGAGTCAGGCGGCGCCGCGGTGCGGCCGGCCATGATCGCGCAGCCGGGCGCGGACCCAGACGACAGCGCCGGGCAGGAATGACCCGAGCACGGCGCAGGTGAGGCTGATCAGCGCGATGTTGCCGCTGCCGCCGTCGCCGACGTGGTGACCGAGAAAAGCTCCTAGCGCGGCACACAGTACGGCGGTGCCAATGATCCAGAGAGTAAGCCGCTGCACGCTCACATCCTGGCATCCCCGGCGGGCGCAGGTCACATCGGTTGCCTACCCTGGGGCACGTGACCTCTGACACCCCCGCCCGCGCGCTGCTCGACCGCTTCCCCGTCATCGACGGGCACAATGACCTGGCCTGGGCACTGCGCCAAGCCGGCGCCCAGAATCCCGCCCAGACAGACATCTCGCGACCGGTCGCCTTCACCCATACCGACCTGCCGCGGCTGGCGCGCGGCGGCGTCGGCGGGCAGTTCTGGTCGGTCTACGTGCCAGCTCAACTAGCAGGCGAGGCAGCGCTGGTCACGACGATCGAGCAGATCGACCTGGTCCGGCAGCTCGCCGCCCGCTACCCCGGCGCGCTGGAGCTGGCATTCACGGCAGCGGACGTGCAGCGGATCATGGACTCGGGCCGGGTCGCGTCGCTGCTCGGAGCCGAGGGCGGTCACTCGATCGCCGGATCGCTGGGCGCGCTGCGGTCGCTCTACCTGCTGGGCGTCCGGTACATGACGCTGACCCACAACCTGAACCTGCCCTGGGCCGACTCGGCAACCGACGCGCCTGCGGTCGGGGGGCTCTCAGCGTTCGGCCGCGAGGTCGTCAGGGAAATGCAGCGGCTTGGCATGCTGGTCGACCTGTCGCACGTCGCAGCGACGACGATGAGCGATGCGCTCGACACGGCAGAAGCGCCGGTCATCTTCTCGCATTCGTCGGCGTTCGCGGTCTGCGACCATCCGCGCAATGTGCCGGACACGATCCTTGCCAGGCTGGCGACCAATGGCGGGCTGTGCATGATCACGTTCGTGCCTGCGTTCGTAGCGCAGCGCTGCCGCGACTGGGAAGTGGAACTGGCCGCCGAGCTGGACCGTCAGGGCCTGGATTACCGGGATCTCGCCAGCCGCAAGCAGGTCGGGGACAGCTGGCTCGCCGAGCATCCGCGGCCGAAGGCCACGCTCGCGGACGTCGTGGCGCACGTCGAGCATGCTCGCGAGGTTGCCGGGGTGGATCACATCGGCCTGGGCGGCGACTACGACGGTGTCGACGAGCTGCCGGAAGGCCTGGAAGACGTGTCCTGCTATCCCGCGCTGATCGAGGCGCTGCTGGCCCGCCGCTGGTCGGAGTCGGACTGCGGCAAGCTCACCAGTGGGAATCTGCTGCGCGCCATGCGCGACGCCGAGATCGCCGCCGGGCTCATCCAGACCAGGCGGGGCCCTTCGGCGGCGCGCATCGACGAACTTGACGGCGCCGCCTGAGCTCGGGCAGCATCAGCTGAACTTCGTATGCGGTCGGCGCTGCTGCACCCCGTCGATGAAGACGTCCACCTTCTCGTCGTAAAAGGCCGCGAAGCCCGCGATCTTCTGGCTCTCCGGCAGGGGCATCCGGTAAATCCACACGATGTCCTCGTGCAGGCTCGTGCCGGTGTCAACCGACCAGTAACTGGCCGTCCCCTTGTACGGGCAATGGCTCTGGGTGGCTGACGGGCGCAGCAGGTCCGTCCTGATGTCGGTCAGCGGCAGGTAGTACCGGGCCGGCAGGCCGGTCTCGAATAGGATCCGCGGGCTACGGGATTCGGCGACGGTGACGCCGTCGATCGCCACCCGGACGTGCCGGGAACTGGCGAGGATGTCGACCCGCGTGTGCGGGTCGCGGGCGTGGGTGTAGACAGGCTCGTCTTCCTCGAGCCACTCAGTCATCGCGTCCCACTCAAACCGGACGGCGCTGCGCAGCGGCCCGGCCGGGCTGGCCGGATACCGGCGCGCGGCGCGCTCAGCGGTCGCCCCGCCGGGCACCTCGACGGTCAGCAGCTCGGCCTCGCCAAGTAGCTCGTGCGTATCCGCCCCGGCCGGGACCAGCTTGGCCAGGACGTCGGCGGCCGGGATGTAGTAGGTGGGATAATACGGCACTTCCCACACCAGCAGCGGGCCCGTCGTATCCGCGACCAGCTCTCCGGCCAGCAGGATGCGCACGCGCTTGCCGCTGCGCTCCACCCGGATGTCGTGTGCGGTGGTCATGATCGCCTCCAGATCCGGCATCGATGCCTGCGACAGCGCGCGCGGGGGGTGCAGATGTTCCCCGGCTCGTCGCACCAGTCGGATCACGTGCGTCAGGCAGCTGCTCGGGACTGGCCGCAAGCGGGCAGCTGCTTCTGTCACAGAACCATAGGAGACCGGCTCATCGCGGCCGGTCCCAGCCCGGCTGAGCTACTGCGAGGAAACATTGATTTTCTCGCCGAGCCGCTGCGGGTAGCGTCATCGGTATGCGACTTGGCGTGCTGGATGTGGGCTCAAACACCGTGCACCTGCTAGTCGTCGACGCACACCAAGGTGGCCGGCCGCTCCCTGCCTTCTCGCACAAGGCCGAGCTGCGCCTGGGTGAGTGCCTGGACGATGCCAACCGGCTCACCGACGACTGTGCGCAGCGGCTGCGCGACTTCGTGCACGAGTCACTCCGGATCGCCGAGGACAAGGGCGTGCGCCAGATGCTCGCGTTCGCGACATCGGCCGTCCGCGATGCGGCCAATGGTGACGAACTACTGGCCCAGATCGAGGCCGAGACAAATGTGGAGATCAAGGTACTGCCGGGGCCTGACGAGGCGCGCCTGACGTTCCTCGCAGCGAGGCGCTGGTTCGGCTGGTCGTCGGGCCGGCTCCTGTTGCTCGATATCGGCGGGGGCTCACTGGAGATCGCGACCGGACTCGACGAGGAACCTGACGACGCCGTGTCCCTCTCGCTCGGCGCTGGCCGGCTGACGCGGGACTGGCTGCCCGGCGACCCGCCGTCGGCCGACGAGGTACGCAAACTGCGCCGGCATGTCCGCGCGGAGATCGCCACGATGGCCGGACCGCTGCTCCGGAACGGGCCGCCGAATCACGCGGTAGCGACGTCCAAGACCTTCCGCCAGCTCGCCAGGATCGCAGGGGCGGCACCGTCCAGCGAGGGCCAGTACGTTAAGCGCGTGCTGAAGCACACGGACATTATCGGCCTCGCCGAGCGGCTGCCGCAGCTCACGCGGACGGAGCGAGAGGACCTGCCCGGCGTGTCGCCGGGCCGTGCACACCAGCTGGCAGCTGGTGCGATCGTGGCGGACGCCGCGATGGACCTGCTCGGACTGCCGGTACTGGAGATCTGCCCGTGGGCGCTGCGAGAAGGCGTCATCCTCCGGCAGCTGGATACGCTGCCGTCGTAGCGCCGTGAGCGCAGCTGAGCAGCGCTAGTTCTTGATGATCTTGATCGCGCCGTCGGTGTCGTCGGCGCCGTCGGTGTCGTCGGTGTCGGGCTTGCTGCCGACAAGGGGGTAAGTCCTGGTGTCGGCCGGGACGCCGCGCTGGCCATTACCCAGGCCATTCTGCGGGCCGAGGCCAGCGGGCGCCTGGCCCTGGCGTGCCGCCGACTGGCTGGTGGCGGCGGCGTGGCCTGGGACCGAGGGCCGGCCTGGGACCGGGGGCTGGCCTGGGACGACGGGCTGGCCTGGGACGACGGGCTGGCCCTGGACCGTGGCGTGACCCTGGACCACGGCGTGACCCTGGACCACGGGCTGGCCCGCGACCACGGGCTGGCCCGCGACCACGGGCTGGCCCGCGACCATAGGCTGGCCCGCGACCATAGGCTGGCCCGGCCGCTGCGCTGTGGATAGCTCGGGCTGGCTGTTCCCGCCTGCGTGGCGACCCTCGGCAAGACCGGCCGCGGCCGTTCCCTGGCCGGCCCTGCGGCCCGTCGCCGCCCGTCGCCCCGGTGACGATCCTTGCCACCTCATCCTCGAGCGAGCCGCGGTCGGCCTCGCCGGCCACAAGCGTCGTGACGACGTCCCGGATTTCGGTGAGCCGGCGAACTGCCTCCGTGTGCCGCGACATCAGCAGGTTGAGCCGTCGCTCGGCGCCGTCATGGATTGCCGTGGCGCGGGCAGTGGCCTCGTCGAGCTGCTGCTTAGCCTGGCTCTTGGCGGTGGCGACAGCGGTCTCGGCCTGCCTGGTTGCCTCGGCGACGACCTGCTGCGCCTCGGTGGCCGCGCTCTTGCGCGCGGCATCGGACTCTGCCTTCGCGGTCGCGATTGTCGACTCGGCCTGCTCTTGCGCGGCGTTGAGCATGCGCTCGGCCTGCTCTTGCGCCTCTGCCCGGTGCCGGTCGGTCTCGGCCTTGGCGTCTGACCGCAGCTTGCTGGTATCGGCCTGGGCGTCAGCCCGGAGCTTGGCGATCTCGTCGTCGGCCTTGGCGCGCTGCGACCTCGCCTCGTCTTCGGCGAGCTTCAGGATCTGGCCGATGCGCTCGCTGATCTCCTCGTGCGCAGGCTTGTCGCTAGACCGGGCCGCCGACAGATCTAGCTTCAGCCGCTCCATCTCGTCAAGCGACCGGGACAGCCGGTCCTCAAGGTCACGCTTGCCATCCTCTAGCCCGCGCAGATCAATCCGGAGCGAGGCGACGTATTCGTCGACGGCCCTGCGGCTGTAGCCGCGCATCTCGCGCTCGAACTGGTCTTCGTGGCCCAAGTCAGCGGAGAGGTGGCTTTGGTCGCTCATCGTTTCACCTATCGGGTCCTCAGGCAGTCGCCGGACCCAGGACGCCGGCTAGCGGGGGTGGCCACGGGGACTGCTAGTAGTTACGGCTGTGCCTCGCCCGCCGGGCAACTCGCGGGACTGAAACGGCCACCAGACGCGCGCGACGAACTGAGACGTCGGGGTTGACTCTGTCCCTAAGCTTCCCGAGGCGCAACCGAAACGGTGTTTTGTAGCCACTTATCTGGTTTGCGGTCCGATTCGGCGCGACTAGGCCGATGTCCGCCGCTGGGTACGACTCCGGCCGAAAGGGTCACCGCGGGCAGCGATGTCCTGAAGATCATGCCCTGGCACCGAGTGCGGCTGCGAGAATCGGAGTGCGGGCCGACGGAGAGAGGCGGGTTGTGCAGATGCGGCGGCTGATCGGATCGCTCGGCGACGACGGTCCTGTCATCCATCCCGATGCCTGGGTAGCCCCCGGCGCCGTCATCGTCGGCCGGGTCACGCTCGGACGGGCCGCATCGGTCTGGTACGGCTGCGTACTGCGCGCGGATGCCGACGAGATCGTGGTCGGCGCGGAATCTAACATCCAGGATCAGTGCTGCCTGCACGTCGACGCGGGCGAGCCCGCGGTGCTCGAGGACCGGGTGAGCCTCGGGCACCGGGCTGTGGTGCACGGCGCACACATCGAGACCGGAGCGCTGATCGGCATCGGAGCTGTCGTGCTTGGCCGCGCGCGCGTCGGGGCCGGGACGCTGATCGCAGCTGGCACGGTCGTGTTGCCCGGCACCGTGGTCCCCGCTGGTGTCCTCATGGCCGGGGTGCCGGGCCGGATCGTGCGCGAACTCACCGAAGCGGACCGGGAATCGGTCGCCGACGACGGCCGGGCACTACCTCGAGCGCGCCGCCTTGCATCGCGCGGCCACCTGGGCCGACCAGCCATAGGCCGATCAGCCAGCGGCGACCAGCCAGAGCGTAGCTAGCGTAGGGCCGCCGCCACCTGGCCGGGTGGTTCAGCAAATGGCTCTGATGAGTCATGCGCGCCGGGATTCTCGCCGTTAGCCTTGTTACAGGGGAGTTACGTCACGCCGATGAGCACTGGAGGTGGGCGCGTGCACGACAACGTCGACCTCAGGTTCCATGACCAGGTCGCGCTCGAGGAGATCGATCTCTACGCCGAGGTCCTGAGCGCGGTGGCGATCGCTGACCGAGCGCTGACGACCGACGAGATTGACGAAGTGCTCGGACTGCGCCAGCGCGCTGGCGCAGAGGCGCGCGCTTGCTGAGTCGCGCTTATGTCCGCTCGTCGCTATCGGCGCCCTCGGTGCTCGTCCCGCTCGAGAACATAACGTCGGTGTCCCAGTGGGTGAAGCCCAGCGATTCGTACAGCCCGATCGCCGCGGTGTTGGTCTCGTCGACGTAGAGCATCACCTGAGCCAGGCCGCGAGCACGCAGGTAGCGCAGGCCGGCGAGCGTCAGCGCGCGGCCGAGGCCGGTACCGCGCGCGGCCGGATCGACGCCGACGACGTAGACCTCGCCGATCGGCTCGTGCCCGTGGCCGTCCGCATCGTCGGGCTCGCGGCCCCCGTGAATCTTCGTCCAGTGGAAGCCGACCAGCTGCCCGTCCCGTTCGGCGAGGAAGAATCCCGCCGGGTCGAACCACGGCTCACGCTCCCGCATATCCAGGTCGTCCCTGGTCCAGGCGCCCTGCTCGGGATGCCGGGCGAAGGCTCGGCGATTAAGCGCAACCCAGGCGTCCTCATCCTGGCCGATCCGGAACGGCCGCACCGAGATGCCGTCAGCGAACTGCGGCCTGCCGATGCGCGTCTGAAGCGAGCGGCGCATTTGCCAGAGCGCGCGCGAGCGCTGGAATCCGGCGGCTGCCGCCAGCCGGGTAGCCGCAGGCAGGTCACCATGCGCCCAGAGCCGAAGTCCGGCCGGGCTGGCCTCGGACGCGAGCGCGCCCCCGAGTATCACGCCGAGTCCGTGCCGCCGTGCCGCCGGGTCGATGACCATCTCGCCAGCAGGCCCTTCGACGGGATCGGTGGGATCCAGGTGCCCGTAACCAGCCAGCGTGCCCTCCTGCCAGAGCAGGACGTTGCGCGCGCGGGGATCGCCGCCATAGCGCAGGTGCAGCATGACGTGCTCGGACAGCGGGCTGACGCCGTCTTCCTCGGCCGCGCGCCGGACGAGGTCGAGGACCTCCGCAGCCTGCTCGGCGGGCAGCGGACCGCTGACGCGAACCTGCGCATGTTCCGGCCGGTCCGCTGGGCTACCGGTCGGCATGCGCAACTGTCGGCAGGCCGAGCTCGTCCGCGGAGTCCAGCGCGTCAATGTCGTCATCCGAGGCCAGGTCTGCGCCGCTGGAGCGCACCGCCCCGTCGGCATCGGCGGCGCCCGCGCCTGGGCTGGTCTTGATCGGCACGAACCGGTAGCCGACGTTGCGGACCGTGCCGATCAGCGCCTCGTTTTCCGCGCCGAGCTTGGCTCGGAGCCGCCGGACGTGCACATCGACTGTCCTGGTGCCACCGAAGTAGTCGTAGCCCCAGACCTCCTGGAGCAGTTGCGCCCTGAGTGAATACGCGGCCTGGGTGCTGAGCCAGGAACTTCAGCAGCTCGAACTCCTTGAAAGTCAAGTCGAGGGAGCGGCCGTGCATCCGGGCCGAGTACGTCGCCTCGTTCACGACCAGCCCGCCAGAGCGGATCTCGTCCGGGAGCTGAATCGCTGACTGGGTGCGCCGCCCGATCGCCAGCCGCAGCCGCGCCTCGACCTCGGCCGGTCCGGCTGTGTATAGGAGCAGGTCGTCCGCGCCCCAGTCCGCCGACACCCCCGCCCAGCCGCCGTCGGTAACGATCGCGATCAACGGGATCGCGCTGGCTGTCGACCGCAGCGCCATGAGCAGGCGCCGGGCGAGCATGAGGTCACGGCGCGCGTCGACGAGGACGGCGTCGGGAACGGGGCCGTTCGTCACATGCTCGACTGCGGCGGGAGCTACCCGCACCGCATGCGGCAGCAGACCGAGGGAGGGCAGGATCTCAGCCGGCGGCTCGCGCCCGCCGGTCAGCAGGAGGATATTGCTCAACCGCCGTCACCTCCGACCCCCGGCGCTAAGCAGCCGGAACGAGAACCCACATATCCCGCGTCTACCCCCGGGTCGTCATTGTCCGGTGCCGCTATGAGCGAGGATAGCTGACATGGCCACAGTGACCATGCGCTACTGGGCTGCAGCGAAGGCCGCGGCAGGCGTTGCCGAGCAGCGCCTGACCGCCGACACGCTCGCTGCCGCCCTGGCGCAGGCCGCAGAAACAGCGCAAGCTGCAAAGGCAGAAGGTGCGGACCGGTTGCGCGCCGTGCTGGCCAGATCCTCGTTCCTGATCGACGGGGACCCGGTCGGGCTGCGGGCGGCCGACTCCATCGTGTTGCGCGAGGGCGACGTGATCGAGGTACTCCCGCCATTCGCGGGCGGCTGACACCCTCGCTGCGGCCCACTGACCTGTAGGTTGCCCGCCATTCCGGCGGCGCCGACTTACTGTCAGGCGAAGTCGGGACAGACCTCATTGAACCGCGCGGGCGCGGGGTACGTACTAGAAGGCATGGCAGGCTTGGGCGGCGCTGAAGCCAGGGGCTCCCGCCGGATTTCATCCGACGAGGAGCTTATTCGTGCGCTCTACGCCGAGCATGCGGCCCCGCTGCTGAGGTATGCGGTGCACCTGATGAGCGGTGACCGGCAGCGAGCTGAGGACATCGTGCAGGAGACCCTACTGCGGGCATGGCGGCATCCGGAGGCGATCGCCGGCCGCCCGGCCCGCCCATGGCTGTTCGCCGTGGCCCGTAATCTGGCAATCGACTCATACCGGGCACGCAAGGCACGCCCGCAGGAAGTCGGCGAGACCGCCCTGGAGCTAGTGCCTGCACCCGATGAAGCCGACCGAGCCCTCGAATCCTGGGCCGTATCGGATGCGCTGAGCTCACTGCGGCCGGAACATAAACGTGTGCTCCTCGAGACCTACTATCGGGGCAAGTCGGTCAATGAGGCAGCTGCGACACTAGGTGTGCCTGCCGGAACGGTGAAGTCGCGGACGTTCTACGCGCTCCGCGCGCTTCGCCTCGCGCTGGAGGAACGGGGGCTGGCGCCATGACGATCAGCGGATTCAGCACCCCCGCCTGCCGAGAGATGCGGCAGCTGCTTGGGGTGTACGTCGTCGGGGCGATTGAGCCAGCGGAGCGGGCGATAGTTGAGGAGCACCTGGCGGAGTGCGCGTCGTGCCGGGACGAGCTGGCCGGACTCGCCAGCCTGCCCGCGATGCTCAGCCGGGTGCCTGCGGGCGACGTCGAGCAACTCAGCCTGGCGCCAAGCGGACTGCCGGAGATGGCCGAGCCGTCCGCGGAGCTGCTGAACTCGCTGCTGCGGAAGGTGTCAACCAAGCGCCGGACCCGGTTGTGGCGCGGGGCGGTCGCGGTAGCTGCCTCGGCGGCGATTGCGGCCGGCGGGGCGGCCCTGGCGACGCAGCTTGCCAACCCGCACCCGGCGTCGGTCAGCAGTGACGTCGCGGCTGGCTCCAATGCCCGTACTCACGTGGCCGCGGTCGTCGACTACACGACGACTCCGTGGGCTAGCACCACGATGCGGGTAGGGGTGAGCGGGATCAGGCCAGGGACTACCTGCCAGTTCTGGGTTGTGGACAAGGCAGGCCGCATGTTGGCGGGCTCCTGGACGGTTCAGCCGACCTATGGCCAGAAGGTCTGGTACTCGGTCTCTGCCCCGGTGTCGGCTAGCTCGGTGCACAGCTTCCAGATCACTAGCGGCGGCAAGTTGCTCGTTAACATTCCGGCCAGCTAAGTCGGGAATGCGGCGCGTGCTCGCCGCGCTGATAGCAGCTATGACACCCGGATTTGGGGCGCTGGTCGGCGCGCTCGTGATCGCCCTAGTCGCGGGCATGATCTGGCGGCTGACCAATGGCCGGATGCGCAGTCCGCGGACGCCGCGGCCCGCAGACGGCGACGGGCCACCGCCAGAGCTGGCCGGCCGGTCCAATGCCGTGGTTGCCTCAGTGCCAGCCGCGACAGTGCCAGCCGCGACAGGCATCCTGACCAGCGATCAGCTTGGGTATGCCCTCGGCGAGCGGGCGACGCTGGTGCAGTTTTCGTCGGCGTTCTGCGCACCGTGCCGCGCAACACGCCGGATCCTCGCCGACGTAGCGGGCATGACTGATGGTGTCAGCCACATCGAGATCGACGCCGAATCGCGACTGGACCTCGTCCGACAGCTCAACGTCCTGCGGACGCCGACCGTCTTCGTGCTCGCCGAGGACGGCAGCATCGTGAGGCGGGCCAGCGGTCAGCCGCGCAAGCCGGACGTGATCGCGGCCATCGGCGTCGCAGTGGGCCTGACTAGAACGCGCAGTGATTCCTATTAATAGGATCGGGATTCAAGATAGTGACAGCAGCCGTCGGCCCGCATAGCATCGGCAACGTGCCTGCAGCGATGCATTGCGCGAACGCGGCCAGATGCCCTGATATCGCGCTGACTAAGCGCCGCGCGGTGGACTTCTGCCGCGTGGCTACCGCTATCTGTCCGGCGGGCTAGCAGCCGCGGGCCTGCTGACCGCTTCCCTCGTGGCCTCCGGGCCACCGGCGGACATGCGGATCGCCGCGCACGCTCGCGGCCCCGTTCCGGTCCTTGAATCCGTGCATAAGCGGGCAGGTACGGGACAACCCCAGCCGAACCACCAGCGGGGCTCAGGGCGCATTCCGGTCTGGACAGACATCGAAGGGAAACCGGGCAGATGGAGATTGACCCGCGTGGGCCGCGGTTCGGTGCGCTAATCACCATGGTCGTGTTCGCCGTGGTCCTGATCACCGGCAACGTCTGGCTCCTCGCTGCGCAGGCGGTGGTATTCGCCGCTGGGGCGATCCTTGGCCTGCGTCACTCTCCGTACGGACTGCTCTATAAGTGGCTGGTCAGGCCGCGGCTAGGCCCGCCAGATGAGCTCGAGGCCGAGGCGCCGCCCAGGTTCGCGCAGGCGGTGGGCCTGGCGATCTCGATCATCGGCATTATTGGGTTCGCGGCCGGGCTGCGCCCGCTTGGTCTGGTCGCGGCGGGGCTCGGGCTCGTCGCCGCCGTGCTCAATGGGGTGTTCGGGCTGTGCCTCGGCTGTGAGATGTACCTGATGATCCGGCGCACGTGGCCCGCCCAGGCCGGCGCCGGCCGAAGCTAACTCAACCGAGTAACTGCTCGACGAGCCGGAGCTCACCGCGAGTTCTGGCTGATACAGAGGAGGATCTGAGCATGAGCCGTTCCGACGTCCTGGTGGACGCTGAGTGGGTCGAGGCGCATCGCGACGACCCGGGCGTCGTCCTGGTCGAGGTCGACGAGGACACCAGCGCCTACGACAAGGGCCACATTCGCGGGGCCGTGAAGATCGACTGGAAGAAAGATCTGCAGGACCCGGTCCGCCGCGACTTCGTCGACCGGGAAGGCTTCGCGGCGCTGCTGTCGGAGCGGGGCATCTCCAACGACGACACCGTGATCCTCTACGGCGGCAACAACAACTGGTTCGCTGCCTACGCGTACTGGTACTTCAAGCTGTACGGCCACAAGAACGTGAAGCTGCTGGACGGCGGCCGGAAGAAGTGGGAGCTCGACTCGCGCGAGCTCGTCACCGAGGTGCCGGCGCGCGCCGCTACGAGCTACAAGGCGCAGGAGCAGGACTCGTCCATCCGGGCGTTCCGGGACGAGGTGATCAACGCCATCGGCAACAAGAACCTGATCGACGTGCGGTCGCCGGACGAGTTCGCCGGCCGGCTGCTCGCCCCCGCCCACCTGCCGCAGGAGCAGGCGCAGCGCGGCGGTCATGTGCCCACGGCAAAGAACGTCCCGTGGTCGAAGGCGGCCGAAGACGACGGCACGTTCAAGTCCGACGACGCGCTGCGGACGCTGTACTCCGAGGCGGGCGTCGACTTCGGCACCGACACGATCGCCTACTGCCGCATCGGCGAGCGCTCCGCGCACACCTGGTTCGTCATGCACGAACTGCTCGGGCAGCCGAACGTCAAGAACTACGACGGCTCGTGGACCGAGTACGGCTCGCTAGTCGGCGTTCCGATCAAGCTGGGAGACGAGTCGTGACTGAGGTTACTCAAGCAGGTCAGACGGCGGACGCTGGAGCGGGCTGCGGCGCGCCGGCCGGCGGAGCGCCCATCAAGGACGCCGGTAACCAGGCCATCGTCCAGGGCAAGGTCACCAGAGACGGCGCGCCGGTGCCAGTCGGGTATGCCCGGCTGCTGAATGCAGGCGGCGACTTCGTGGCTGAGGTGCCGCTGGGCGAGGACGGGGGATTCCGATTCTTCGCCGCGCCGGGTGACTGGACCCTGCGGGTGCTGGCGCCGGGCGGGATCAGCACCGATCGCGGAGTCAGCGCCGCGACCGGGGAGATCCGGGAGCTGGACGTCGCCGTCTAGGCACCTCCGGCCAGCGGACGTCGGCAGAACCTGGGGGCAGTGCGGACTTCAGACACGACCGCACTGCCCCAAGCATGTTGTTCTTCTGTTTGCCACCTGTCCGTCACTTGACTGGCCGCTCCTGGTTCAACGTCCGTTCAGGTGACTCACCTAGAAATGACCTCATCAGACGCCAGACCGCCGGCTGGCGATCACCGAGATCAGGGGCGAGGCGGCAGATAGGCGTGGTGATCATCGGCGGCACGGTCAGCCTTCTGACCGGGCTCTTCGGGTCAGAATTGGCGGTCGCCCGGCACCGCATCCGCTACTCACGCCGCAACTCTGAGTGAGTGACGATGAGCATCCCGCACATCGGCTGGTCGGCGCCCGCGGACGCCGACGAGCCGGCCGGCGATGCGCCAGAGGGTCGCGGCATGCCAGCGTCCGGAGGCATGAGCGCCACATCGTCGGAACGGGGTGCGCGTGGGTCGCGTCGGCTTGGACGGGGAGGCCGGGGGGCGCAGGTCGCGGGGCCCGCGGTGAGCGTGCTGGCCGACCGCCTCGCCGCCGCGCTTGTCCATCACGAGCCAGGCTGGCGACTGCCACGGCATTCCGCGCTCGCCCGGCGCTATAACGTCAGCGCCGCGGAGATCGACGCTGCGATCGAGGAACTTGTCAGCCGGCACCTGGTGCGGCGTCTTGCCGATGGCCAGGTGTATCGCGCCAGCCCGGCCGAATACGTCATCAGCCTGGAGGGTGTTCCGGGACTCGCGTCCTTCGTCGACGCCATGGGCGGGGAGTTCTCCTGCCGTAGCCGCCAGGTCAGCTGGCGGCTGCCACCTGAGGACATCAGCTGGGCGCTGCGCATGCCGGCCGATCAGCAGGTCTGCGTGGTGAGATACTTGTGGACTGCCAGCGGCGAGCCTGCGGCGCTGTCCACGACCTACCTTCCCGGTGACATTGGCGTACCGCCGGAAGAGGCAACTGCCGCCCCGCTGCCGAAGACCTTCAACCTCCTGCAGCTGACCGGGCTCGGCGACGACGCGACTCAGGCGCCGGAAGTGCCGCGGGAAGCTGAGCCAGCTCCGGCGGGCTCGGCGGCTGCGCTGTACATCGAGTTGCAAGCACCGCCGCCGTCGGTGGCGCGCAGCCTCCGGCTCAGCGCCGGCCAGCCGGCGATGATCGTCACGATCCGGTTCGACGAGCTGAATTCCGGCCGGCCGGTCGCGCTGACCATCGCCGCGCTCCGACCGGACCTGTTCCGCCTAGTGGTGCAGACGCCGTTGCCGCCGCTGCCCGACGGAAACGCAGGCAGTTTGTCAGGTTCCTGGACACATGCTCTTGAGGACTGGGAACCTTGACCCGCTATGCGTACCACGACCATCGGGCTGGCGGAGCGACGGCAGCTGCGCTCGCGCCCGGTTGACACTGCCGGCCTGGTTGACACCGCTGACCTGGTTGACACCGCTGGCCTGGTTGACCCTACTGGCCTGGCTGACACCGCGGGCTCGGTTGACCCTGCTGGTCACCGTCGCGCCGACTTAGCCGCGGGGCTAGGTGCTGCGGCGATAGTCGGCCAGATCCTGTTCGCTCAGGTCACATTGCTGGCCGCCGTGATCCTCGTGGCGGTTGGCCGCGTCTCGCGCTGGCGGCCGCGCTGGCTCGCGGTCTCGGCGCTCGCCAGCCTGATCTGGTTAGTCGCGGCCGGCCCCGCCCGAGCTGCGGCTGCCTATGCCGACGGGAGCCGCCGCCTGGCGGCCTACATCCTCGAATCGGCAGCGCATCCGGGCCGGCTGGCGCATCCTGCGGTTGCGCTTGCGGGTGCCGCCACGTGGCTGCCGAGGGAGCTGCCGGTGGCGCTGCTCGCCGCGTGCGCCGAGGCTTGGCTCGTGTTGTGGCTCGGGTGGCGGCGGCGCGCGTCGACCTGGCGGTGGCGGCCGGGACTGGTGGCGGCGGGCCGCCGCCGGATCGTAGCGGGCACGCTTTCAGCCGGTGAGATGGTCACGAGCGACGGCTTCGCTCTCGGACTCGTGGCAGACACCGGAAGGTTAGCCAGCGTCAGCTGGTCCGAGGCAGCAGATGGCGTGCTCCTTACGGGCCAGGACGCCGATCAGCTCGGCCTCGCGGTTGCTTGCGCTGCGTTCCGCCGGCGCAAGACGGTGCTGATCCTGGACTGCACGGGCCAGGCGCCGATGGCCGCTCGGATCAGCGAGATCGCTAGGCAGCTGGGCGTCCCGATCACCCAGCCCGGCGAGGTCACCGCCGACGCTGACGCTGACGCCGCCGCTGACGCCGTCGTCGCCGCCGACGCCGACGCCGACGCCGGCCCCGTTGGCCGGGCGATCCGCAGGCGCGAGACCGTGCTGATGGCAATCTCACACCGTGACGCGGCTAGCCGGGCCGCGGGCGACTTGGCCGGCGTCTTGGGTGGCCTGCGCGAGCTCGGGCTGCGGGCCGACTGCCTGACCTGGATCCGCGGCGCCGAGTGCCTCGAACCCGCCCGCCTGACGGAACTCCTGGCGCTCGGGCCGCTGACCGGAAACGTCGTGGTCGTCAGCACGACGAGCCCTGCGTACGCCACGGCCCTTGCGCGCGAGACTGCCGTCGTGGTGATCAGCGGACCCGTCGGGACCGAGCTTGCGCAGGGCCTGACAGCTCCGTGGCCGGCCGCGAGTATTCTGGCCCACCAGCGTGCGGGGGAGTTCACCGTGTTCGCTGGCATGCGGCCGGATACCCGGTCGGCGCGCGTTACCGCGAACTGCCGTGTCGTCCCGATCGCGCCGGATCGCCTGCGATGACCTTCAGCGGCGCGAGTACCACCGCCGGCCGTGGCGTGGCCGCAACCGTGCCGCGCGGCCGAGTCAGGGCTGACCGGGTGTACGTGGGCTGGCAGCACGTTGCCCCTGGCCCCGATCCCGGACGGCGACCGCCGCCGCCCCGGCTTACCGAACCCGACAGCATCAGCGCGGCCTGGCTGGCCGCGCAGCGGCGCGAGCACAGCAGGCTCGCCCGGCCGGCGAGGCTAATGTGCGCAGCAGGCGCCGCGGTCGCCATCGCTGCGGTCTTCGCGTGGCTGGCGGGTCTGCTGCCTGCTGCCGTCGCGCTGCTGGTGACCGGGGCGGCGGCCTATGCGGGCGGCGGCGGTGCCCTGTCGGTCTGGCGCGGTAACAGGGCGCTCGCTGCGCAGCTGCAAGCGGAAGAGCTGCGGGTGGCCGACTTTGCCGCGGCACAGCGGAGTGAGCTAGCTGCGCGCCAGGAGCAGTACGCCCGCGAGGTCCAGGCCTGGAAGTTGCGCAGCACTGCGCTGCGCCGGCAGCCGCAGTGGTATCCGGTCACGTTGCCGACGACTGTGCACCGCGTCGACGTCGCAGGCGGCACGCTGGCCGGCTGGTCCGCGCTGGTGACCATGATCGCCGCAGCTCGGCTGGCGGCCGGCGGAGACGTGACCGTTCTCGACCTGACCGAGGGCGGCGTGGCGACCGACTTGCTGGCAGTAGCACGCCACACGGGCATCGGCCCGCAAGTCTGGGTACTGCCGGCCGACCTGCCGCAGCTCGAGCTCGGCGCGCTGCTGCCGCCCGACGTGCTCGCGGACGTGCTGGCGCAGACCGTCAGCGCGGCCGACGGGCCCGCCGGCGCTGCCGGGTCCAGCGCGGGGGACCCGGTCCGGGACGCCGCCTTGCTCGGCGGCGTGCTTCAGGCGCTGGGCGTCGACGCCACGATGCCGCAGCTCATTGCCGGCCTGCGCGTGGTCGCGCAGATCGGCGGGCCGGATGAGCACCTGGGCTCGGGCGGGCTCACGCATGACCAGCTCGGCGCGCTCAGCAACCTGGCGGGTCGTACCGCCGGGCAGCTCGCCACTGAGCGCGCCTGGAGCATCGAGGCGCGGCTGCGCGTGCTAGCGCCAGTCGCGAGTGCGCCTGCCACGAGGCCGCCCAGCCGGCTCAAGGTGGCCTGGCTGGACCGGCGCGCCGCTACCGTCACCAACGCAGTCCTGGCTGCCTACCTGGTGATCGCGCTGACCGCGACATTGCGTCAGGCGCCGCCCGGCAGGCGCTGGCAGCGGACGATCTGCCTGCTTGGGGCCGAGCGGCTACCGGACGTCATTCTCGATCGGCTCTCCGACGCCGCGGAGATCTCCGGCGCTGGGCTGGTACTCGGCTATCGCTTCATTCCGGCGCACGTGCGAGAGCGGCTAGGCCGCGGCGATGCGGCGGTGGGCTTCATGCGACTCGGCAATGCCGAGGATGCCCGGATCGCCGCCGACCAGATCGGCACCGAGCACAGGTTCCTAGTCAGCCAGCTCACCGACACCGTCGGCACGACGCTCACTGACACGATCGGCGCCTCCTATACCAGCACGGTCGGTTCGGCGGATTCGGTCACCGGAACGGACTCGCTCACCAGAACCACCGGTCACAGTCGCGGCCGCAGTCGGCCGGGTGCCTTGGCGCCGTTCGCGGACTTCACTGGGTCAGCTAGCCGGGATCTGAGCTCGTCCGCAGCGGTATGCGATTCGCAGTCGATCACGGCCGGGATCAGCTCGAGTACGTCGTGGGGCTGGAGCACGTCTAGGGCTGTCGGGAGTAGCGATTCAGCGGCCAGGACCAGCCAGCGGTCACGCGAGTCTCTGGTCGAGCAGCACGAGCTTCAGCAGCTGCCGCAGAGCGCACTCCTCCTGTGTTATCCAGCGCCGGAGGGCCGACAGGTGCTGCTGGCTGACGCGAATCCCGCCATCATGGCGCTCCCGACTGCAACTCTGGCAACGTGCCCGCCACGCTCCGCGCAGGCGCGAGACTCCGCGCAGCCGCGTGGCTCCGCCCAGCCGGCCGCGCCGCCGAGTCCGCGGTGCGAGCCGGGCCATCTGACAGGATGTAGGCCATGCTCAGGCAATTCCGCCAGGTGGACGTCTTCACCGAGACCCCCTACGGGGGCAACCCGCTGGCAGTCGTCCTCGGCGCTGACGGGCTGACCACAGTAGCGATGCAGCGGTTCGCGAACTGGACGAACCTGTCCGAGACCACGTTCGTCGTCGAACCAGCTGACGACCGGGCGGACTATCTGGTGCGCATCTTCACGCCCACTCAGGAGCTGCCGTTCGCCGGGCACCCGACGCTAGGCACCTGCCACGCGTGGCTGGAAGCTGGCGGCACGCCGCGCGAGGCTGGCAGGGTCAGCCAGCAGTGCGGTGCCGGGCTGGTGACGATAGACACTAGCCAAGCGGGCCTCAGATTCGCTGCGCCGCCGCTGGTGCGCTCTGGCCCGGTGGACGAGCAACTCGCGCACCACGTGGCCGACATACTCAGGATCGGCCGGGACGAGATCGTCGACCTTCAGTGGGCCGATAACGGACCCGGCTGGATCGCGGTGCTGCTGGCGAGCGCCGATGCCGTGCTCGCGGTGCGGCCAGGGCCGACAGATCTGGATCTCGGCATCGCCGGGCCCTACCCGGCAGGCGGGCCGGCGGCGTTTGAAGTTCGTGCGTTCCTGCCCAAGAACGGGACGACTGACGAGGACCCGGTCACCGGCAGCCTCAACGCTTCGCTCGCCCAGTGGCTGCTGGCCACCGGCCGGGCCAAGGCGCCCTATGTGGCCCGGCAGGGGACTGCGCTCGGCCGCAGCGGGGAAGTCCGCATCACCACCGACGACGATGGTCAGGTCTGGGTCGGCGGCCGCACCGTCACCTGCGTCTTCGGCACCGTGGAGCTGTGAGCGAGCTGAGCGAAGCCAGGCCGAGTGTCACATTTCGGCTGAATCCGGTAGCACGCCGCCAGCCGGCCTGGTAAGCACGCAGCATGGGCGTGGAGTCGGGCATCGGCAGCGGCGCGGCCGGACTCTGGTACCGGGTCCAGGCCATCAGCGCTCATAACCTCGGCGGCACTGCCGACAGCGACTATGCGTCCGTGCTGCCAGCGATCATGAACGCGGCCCGCCACCGGCGGCCGTTCATCGCTGGCTGGCTGTCGCGGGGCGGCGGAGCGCCGCTTGAGCTGATCACCAACGCCGGGCCGCTGCCTGCAAGCGCGGCCGGATCCGGCGATCAGTCCACGCCGAGTGCCAGTCAGTCGCCGCCGGTCGTGGACATGCTGTTCCCGTGGGGCGCGCATGGCGTCATGATCGACGGAAACATGCTGGCCGACCTCGATCAGCTTGTCTGGGCGCCGTGCCCTGGCAGGCAGGTACCGCCGCACGCGGACGCCACCGGTCACGCCGCGCGGCCCCGGCCCGATGGCCCTGTGCTGCCCACGCTGTTCGAGTCGGCGCTGCAGACGCTCATGGGCCGGCCATTCGGCTGGCTTATCGTGGCCGACCCGACGGACCTGCTTGGCGCCGAGGCGGCTGATCTGGCCGACCAGCTCACCGTGCTGCGGCGGTACGAACACGAGCACGCGCGCTTCGAGGCAGACCGGGCCGAGCGGCGGCTGGCCGAACTGGACGCCTACCGGGAGGCTGGTCTGTGGCACGTGCGCGTGCTGGCGGGCGCGGCCACCGAGCCGGACCTGCGGCTGATCGCGCCGGTGCTGGTAGGCGCGGCCGACCTGACCGCGCATCCGTACCGGCTCCGCTGCCCAGACGGCGCGCAAGAGTTCGCCGACGTGCTGGCGGCCAAGCTCGCCGACCCGGCGGACGGATCGATGGTGCCGTTCGCGGCGACGGCAGGCGCGCTAGCCGCGCTGACAGGCCTGCCGAGACGAGAGGTGCCGGGCGTGCGGATCATGCAGCCGGGCTACTTCGACGTGACCAGCGAGCCCTCAGCCGGGCGGTCTGTCGAGCTCGGCAGCATCCTGGACGGCCAGGACCGGCCTGTCGGCGCCATGCGGATTCCGCTCGCCACGCTGAACCGCCATGCCTTGGTCACGGGCGCGACCGGCGCCGGCAAGTCGCAGACGATCCGGCACCTGCTGGAGCAGCTGACCTTGGCCGGCATCGGCTGGCTGGCGATCGAGCCGGTCAAGTCCGAGTACGCGGCCATGGGGGCGCGGCTCGCGGGACTGCCCCGTCCAACCGGGCCGGCCGGAGAGGCGGATGCCGCCGGCAGCCGCGGACACCGTAGACGCCACGGACACGGCAACCGCCACGGAGGCAGCCGACCAGCACGACGCCGACATGCGCAGGACCGTCACGGTCATCAATCCGGCAGATCCCGAGTCAGTGCCGCTGTCGGTCAACCCGCTCGCGCCCGAGCCCGGGTACCCGGTACAGGCGCACATCGACATGGTCCGCGCGCTGTTCCTGGCGGCGTTCGACGCGCCGGAGCCCTTCCCCCAGATCATGTCGCAGGCACTCCAGCGCAGTTACGAAGAGTGCGGCTGGGATCCGCTTACCGGCGGCGGCCGGGCGGACCTGGACGTGCCACCCGCGGTGCCGACGCTGGCGAGGCTCCAGGCAGCCGCGCTCGCCGTGATCGATGACGTGGGTTACGGCCGGGAGCTGCAAGCCGACATGCGCGGCTTCGTCGACATCCGCCTCAGGTCGCTGCGCACCGGCTCGGCAGGCCGGTTCTTCGAAGGCGGTCACCCGGCGGACATCGGCGCGCTGCTGGATCGGAACGTGGTGCTGGCGCTGGAGGACGTAGCCAACGACGAGGACAAGGCGTTCGTCATCGGCACGCTCATCATCAGGATCGTGGAGCACCTGCGGCTGCGCGCCAAGACGGCTCCCGCCCGCGCAGCCGGGACCGACGGCCTGCGCCACGTCATCGTGCTGGAGGAGGCTCACCGGCTGCTGCGGGCCGGGCGGACCGGCGCCAGCTCGCATGCAGTCGAGCTCTTTGCCGGGCTGCTGGCTGAGATCCGTGCCTACGGCGAGGGTGTCGTGATCGCCGAGCAGATCCCGGCCAAGCTCGTCCCGGATGCGATCAAGAACACCGCCCTGAAGGTGCTGCACCGACTGCCCGCCGCGGACGACCGGCAACTCGTGGGCGCCACGATGAACCTGGATGCCGACCAGTCGCGGCATGTGGTGTCGCTTCCGCCGGGCGAGGCCGCGGTCTTCACCGACGGCATGGACAGGCCGATGCGCGTCCGGGTCCCGTTCGGCGGTGACCGTGAGCGCCAGCCAGCTAAGCCTGCACGGACGCCGCCGCCGCCGCTCGCTGGCCGCCGGTCGATCGCCTGCGGCCGCGCGTGCACCGGCGAACGGCCGTGCACGCTGGTCGAGATACGGGCCGCTGACCTGCTTGCCCGGTCGCCGCAGGACGCCTGGCTGCGGGTCTGGTCCGAGGTCTACGTGCTGGCGCACCTGGTCAACCGGCCGAGGCCGCGGGTGCCAGTGCCGCTTCGGCAACGCTGGGCGAGCCTGTCCGGGCGGCTCCGTGAATGCGTGCTCGCGACTGCTGATCGACGCGGCGGTGCTTGGCCGGGGCCAGGCGCTGCGCGAGTCCTATGACCCGGCCGAGCTGGCCGCTGCCTGCGCGGTATCGGCCGCTGCGATGCTCGACGGCGGCAAGGGCGCGGGCACCAGGCCCGGCACGACCTGGGTCATCCCGCAGGTTCGCTGGCTGCACGAACTCGAGCGAGTCTGCCCGCACGACGCCCCCCCGCCCGACCCGCTCGCCCCGGCCCCTCCGCTGGACTACGCGCTGCCCGACCTGGCCGACCGAGCGGACGTCAAGATCGGCCAGCGCATCAGCGGCCTGCGGCGCCACCCGCTGTCAATGGAAGTCACCCGCAACCGGCTCATCGCCTGGTCGGCGCTGCTCGGCGAAGATGATCAGAGCGCGTTCATCGAGGATCTCGGCGCCGTCGCCATCGGCGTGAGCCATCGGGGCCAGCTGGGCAAGGCCGCCGGGGAGATGGGCGTCACGGGCTGGCTGGAGCCTGTGCTGTCGTGGCCGCGGCGCTTCATCGTCGGCTCCGATGACCAGGCGGGCAGCTTGGCAACCCGCCAGGCCGAGCCAATTGCCGGATAACATCTGCCGACATGAGCAAGCTTCCGATGCGCGCGCGTCTCGCCACGTCCCTGAGCGGCGCAGCTGGCCGGGTATCGCGGCTCACCGGCCGCGGCGACGGCTCGGTCATCGGCGGCGTGCTTGGCCTGCGAGTCGAGCCTGAGCTGCTGCGTCTGCTGGCCGCCGACCGGCAGGTCGTGCTGGTCACCGGGACAAACGGCAAGACGACCACCACGCGGCTGATCACCGCGGCCCTCGGTGCGCTCGGCCAGGACGTCGCCAGCAACGCCTTCGGCGCCAACATGGAGGCCGGCCTGGCCTCGGCGCTAGGCCGCGCCCCGGACGCGCCGTACGCCGTGCTGGAGACCGACGAGCGCTATCTGGCGGCGGTGATCGAGGCCACTCGCCCTCGCGTGGTCGTCCTGCTCAACCTCAGCCGGGATCAGATGGATCGCGCGGCGGAGATCTGGCTGACCGCGCGCCGCTGGCGGGAGGCGCTCGGGACGGCGGCGGGCTGCCTGGTCATCGCCAACGCCGATGATCCGCTGATTGCCTGGGCCGCGTCGACGGCGCCGCAGGTGACGTGGGTCGCCGCCGGCCAGCGCTGGCACGAGGATTCCTGGTGCTGCCCGGAGTGCGGCTCGCATTTGCGCCGCGACGAGCTTGGCTGGCGTTGCGGCGAGTGTGGCTTCGCCCGGCCACCCACCCGCTGGGTACTGAGCGGGGACTCCGTCATCGACGACGCGGGCAAGATGCAGGAGCTGGCGCTCGCCCTGCCAGGACGCGCCAACGCCTCGAACGCCGTCATCGCGCTCGCCGTGGCCAGCTACTTCGGCGCCAATGTCGACCAGGTGCTGCCGCGGCTTCGCCAGGTCACGTCGGTGGCGGGCCGCTACACCCAGGTCAGGCGTGGCGGCCGCCTGGTGCGGCTGCTACTGGCGAAGAACCCGGCCGGCTGGCTTGAGGCCTTTGACGTGCTCGCGCCGAGTCCCGGGCCGGTGCTACTGGCGGTCAATGCGCAGACGCCGGACGGCAAGGACACCTCCTGGCTGTGGGACGTTGACTACCGCGTGCTGCGGGGCAGGCCGGTCTTCGTGGCCGGGGAACGGCGCCTCGACCTCGCCGTCCGGCTGGAAGCCGATCAGATTCCATTTGAGCTTGTCGACGGCATCGACGATGCCGTCGGCCGGGTAGTCAGCGACGAGCTTGACGTGATAGCGAACTACACGGCCTTTCAGCAGATCCGGGCCATACTCGGCCGGACCGAGTGATGCGGGAGACGGACCGATGACCGACCGCGTGGGCCGGCACTCCGCCGCCGGGGATGTGGCCGCGACCCTGATCATGCCGGCCCAGGGCGGACCCGACCATAACGGGAACGGGGAACCTGGGCCTGACGGCCCAGTCCGGCGCGCGGCCGGACGGCACGCGGCCAGCCAGCCTGGCAGCAAGCGCGACGTGACGGGGCAGGGTGGCGCTGTCCAGCCGGAGACCTTCGCCGGCCAGGCGGAGGTGGTATCGGTCGTCCGCGGGGATTCCGCCGATCCTGGTCCTGCCCCGCGCCGGTCAGCGCGAGGCAGCGCCAGCGCGATACGGCTGGTCTGGGTGTATCCGGACCTGCTGAGTACGTATGGCGACCGCGGCAACCTGCTCGTCCTCAGCCGGCGCGCCCGGCTGCGCGGCATCGATGTCGACGCTATCGAGGTGAACTCCGACCAGCCGGTCCCGCAGCAGGGGGACATCTACCTGCTCGGCGGCGGTGAGGACCTGCCGCAGATCCTGGCCGCACGACGGCTGCGAGCCGATGGCGGCCTGGTGGCCGCGGCCGGCCAGGGCTCGGTGGTGTTTGCTGTCTGCGCCGGCTATCAGATGCTCGGCCACGAGTTCGGCGGCGTCGAGGGCGAGCCGGTCGCTGGACTCGGGATCCTCGATATCAGCAGCGGCCGTGGCGATCGGCGCGGTGTGGGCGAGCTCGTCGCCGACGTTGACCCGGTCCTCGGCGTGCCGAGGTTCACCGGATTCGAGAATCATCAGGGTGTCACCAGGCTCGGCTCCGGTGCTCGGCCGCTAGCCAGGGTCACGATGGGCGTCGGCAATGGTGACGGGACCGAGGGCGCCTACGCGGGGAAGGTCCTCGGCACGTACATGCACGGGCCTGCTCTCGCCCGCAATCCTGGCCTGGCCGATCTGCTGCTGAGCTGGGTGGCGGGGCACCTGGCACCGCTCGACCCGGACGCCGAGGACTGGGCTAGCCAGCTGCGCGCTGAACGGCTCGCGGCAGTCGGCAGGTAGCTGACCCGGGGCAGTCGCAGGCCCGAGCGGCAGACAGGCCCTAGTACACGAGCGCCTGGGCTCCGTCCGCCAGTATCTCTGCGACGAACGTCGTGGCACCCGCGATCCGCACGCCGCTGACGATGTCATCCGGGCCGATATTGCGGCGGGCCGCGCACTGCGTGCACAGCGTGACGGTGCCTGCGCCGAGGACTGCCCCGAACAGGTCGGGCAGCGGAGTCGCATGCGGCAGGGCCAGGTCCGGGCACCCGTCCGGCAGCGCCATCCAGGACGCCTCGCCGGTCAGCCACAGTGATATCGGCACTCCGCTCGCGGCGGCGGCGGCGGCGACGGTGAGCGCCTGATTGCAGCGCTCAGGGTCGTCCTTGCCGACGGTCACCTTGAGCACCAGGGAACGCGGGGCAGCCATGGAGATCACAGTAGCGCGGCCCGTGGTTGCGGGCGCGGCCGCTGGTTGCCGCGCGGCTGTGGCGGCGTGGCGGGCGTGCGATTGCCGCCCGCGCTGCCTACACTCCGCAGGCATGGAGGCAATCCTGAGCGCTGTCGTCCTCGTTGCCGCGTTCGGTCTCGTCGCCATCGCGGGGACGGTCCTCGTCGTAGCGCTGTACCGGGTCAGCGGGCATCGCTCAGAAGGCAGCTAGCAATGAGCACGGATAATCCTGCCGCGGGCGCGCCGCGCCGCCTGCCGGAGCAGTTCGAATTGCACTCCGCGCTGGAGCCGGTGCGCTTCCTGCTCGGCCGGTGGGAGGGCGCGGGCGTCGTCGGCTACCCGACCATCGAGAGCGCCAACTTCGGCCAGGAGATCAGCTTCAGCCATAACGGCAAGCCATTCCTGATCTACTCCAGCCGCACCTGGCTCATCGAGGAAGACGGCACGATTGGCCGGCCGCTGGCGATGGAGACGGGATTCTGGCGGCCACAGGAAGACGGCAGCATCGAACTCGTTCTCGCGCACCCGACCGGCATCACCGAGATCTACATCGGCCAGCTCACCGGCACGAAGATCGAGCTTGCTACCGACGCCGTCGTGCGGACGGCAACGGCCAAGGAAGTGACAGCCGGGCGGCGGCTCTACGGGCTCATTGGTGCCGACCTCGGCTGGGCTTACGACATGGCCGCGATGGGCCAGCCGCTTCAGTCGCACGTCTCGGCCCAGCTCAAGCGGGCCGGCTAGACAGCGACCTCGCGCCGCCGGAATAAGAAACCCCCGGGCCTCTCCCGCGTCGAGCCCGCGTCAGCGCGATCGCATCGATCGCACGTCAACAGGGCCCTGTCGCGGGGACCGGCTGGACAGGCCGGTCAGCCCGGGGGTCCGGTGTCTGCCGTGAATTCGCCGGCCTCCGCCCTGACAGACTCACTCGTTCCCAGGCAGCGGGCACAGCCGTCAGCCAAGTCACAAAGAACCAGTCAGCTCGATTAAGCGGCCGGTGATGCACCCGTCAAGGACAAGCCGCGACAAGGCGCTTCACGCAGGCGGCGGCTAGCGGACAGCCACCTCGCAAGTCCGACATCTATGCATACTGTTGGACCACCTCCTTTCCTGCGTTAGCCGAAACGCTACGTCACTGCGGCCGTGCCAGGCAAGCGTGTTAAGGCCCGGGCGTCACTAGACTCAAGAACATGGTGCAGACGTGGGACGACAAGCTGCGGGCCGGCGGCTATCGCGTTACCCCGCAGCGCCAGCTTGTCCTGGAGGCGGTCGCGCGGCTTGAGCACGCTACGCCCGAGGAAATTTACGGCGAGGTCCGGCAGACCGCACGCGGCATCAACGTCTCCACCGTCTACCGGACGCTAGAGCTACTAGAGCAGCTTGGCCTGGTCCAGCACACCCATATCCACCATGGCGCCCCCAGCTATCACCTGGCTGAGGACGCTCAGCACGTGCACCTGATCTGCCGCCAGTGTGAGCTGGTCACCGAGGTAGACCAGGCCGCCGTGCTGCCGCTGGTCGCGGCTCTCGAGGAGCACCGTGGATTCCTCACCGACGTCGGCCATCTCACCGTGTTCGGGCTGTGCGCAGCCTGCCGCGCCTGACGAGACCAAGAAAGCTGACGAGACCAAGAAAGGGGACGGGAACGTGGCCGATACCACTGCCAGCCGTCCGGCCAGCCGATGAGCAGCCCTCTGCTCACCGAGCCAGGAGCAGTCGCAGCCGGGGGACCGGACGCGGGCGTCGCCGCGCACTACGGCGACCCCTTCGCCGAGCAGCGTGCGCTGGCCACCCGCTGGGGCATCGTCGACCAGTCGCACCGGGGTGTGCTGCGGATCACCGGCGCCGACCGGCTGAGCTGGCTGCACAGCCTGACAACTCAGCACCTGGAGCAGCTCGCCCCGGGCGTCAGCGTCGAGGCGCTCCTGCTGAGCCCGCAGGGCCACGTCGAGCACCAGCTCACGCTCACCGACGACGGGACCGCTGTCTGGGCCCACGTCGAGCCGGGTACCGTGACCGCGCTGGTGGAGTTCCTGACCTCGATGAAGTTCATGCTGCGCGTCGACGTGCAAGACATGTCCGCCGACTACGCGGTCCTGATGCTCCTCGGCCCCGGCGTCCCGGCCGCTGGCGCGGTGCCGGCGACCGCGCGGCTGGACACGGGATTCAGCACTGACCTGATCGTGCCGCGCGCCGGACTCGCCGCTGACGTCGCCGGCCTGCGCGCCGCCGGGGCGGCACTCGCCGGGATGTGGGCGCACGAGGCGCTTCGAATCGCGGCCGGGCGGCCCCGGATAGGCCTCGATACCGATCACCGGACGATCCCGCACGAGGTCGGCTGGATCGAGACGGCAGTGCATCTCAGCAAGGGCTGCTATCGCGGTCAGGAGACAGTCGCCAGGGTTCACAACCTCGGCCACCCGCCGCGGCGCCTCGTCCTGCTGCACATCGACGGCAGCGAGGACAAGCTGCCGGGCCACGGCGACCTCGTGCTGCTCGACGGCGCGAGCGTGGGATTCACCGGGTCGGCGGCCCGCCACTACGAGCTTGGCCCCATCGGCCTGGCACTGATCAAGCGGACGACCCCGGTCGACGCGACCCTGACCGTCGACGGCGTCGCGGCCGCCCAGGAGGTCATCGTTTCGCCGGATGCTGGCGCTAATATCCAGATTGAGCTCAAGCGCGTGCGTGGCGGCCTGGTGGGCCGCGGTCGCGAGTAGCCTGGGCCGCCCGAGGACAACGTCGTTCCCTGGAGGTTCCCGCCGTGCTGCGCCAAGCCCTCCTCGCCCTGTCCGCCAGTAGCCAGGCCCGCGACGTGATCATGGCCACGCCCATCACGCGTGATGTGGTCGCGAGGTTCGTGGCGGGCCAGACTGCCGCCGATGCGCTGGCGGTCACCGAGCGGCTCCTCGCCGAGGGCCGCCTCGTCACGATCGACTTCCTGGGCGAGGACACGACTGACCCGGACCAGGCCGCCGCGGTAGCGGATGAGTACATCCGCCTGGTCGGCCACCTGGCCGCGGCCGGACTGGCCGGTCATGGCCGCGCCGAGGTGTCCGTCAAGCCAACAGCCGTGGGGCTCGGGCTGGCCGAGCACGGCGAGAAGACCGCCCTGGAAAACATCGCGCGCATTGCGACAGCCGCGCGCAATGCGGGCACCACGGTGACCATGGACATGGAAGACCACGCCAGGGTCGACGCGACCCTTCGGCTCGTCGACGAGCTGCGGGCCGACTTCCCCGACCTCGGCTGTGTCATCCAGTCCTACCTCCGCCGCAGCGCCGACGATTGCCGGTCGCTCGCGGTAGCCGGATCTCGCGTGCGGTTGTGCAAGGGTGCCTACCAGGCACCGGAGGGCGTCGGCTTGCCAGGCCGCGCCGACGCGGACCGGAGCTACGCCCGGTGCATGCGGATCCTGCTCGACGGCCCTGGCTACCCCATGCTGGCGACCCACGACCCGCGCCTGATCCAGATCGCGGCCATCAAGGCGGGCACTGCGGGCCGCGAGGCGGGCAGCTTTGAGTACCAGATGCTGTATGGCATCCGTCCGGGCGAGCAGGCGAGGCTGGCAGCGTCGGGCGCCCAGATGCGCGTCTATCTTCCGTATGGCAGCGACTGGTACGGGTACCTGGTCAGGCGGCTTGCCGAGCGTCCGGCGAACCTGGCCTTCTTCCTCCGGGCGCTCAGCTCCCGGCACTAGATAGTCGGCCGGCGGGCGGCTGGCCACGCCCCGGTAGGCTTCCGCCGTGATCGCCATTCTCGGCGCGGGCAAGATGGGTGAGGCGCTGGCCTCCGGATTGCTCCGCGCAGGTGTCGTTTCGCCCGGCGAGATTGTCGCGGCGGCGAGGCGCGCTGACCGTGCCCAGCAGCTGCGCGAAACCTATGGGTTCGACGTGCTGCCCGCTTCGCAAGCGGCCGCCAGGGCGCAGACGCTGGTGATCGCCGTCAAGCCACAGGACATGGAGGCGCTGCTAGCGGAAATCAGCCCGGTCGTCACGTCCGAGTCAGCTGGTCATCTCCGTGGCGGCCGGGATCACGACCGCATTCATCGGGCGCAGGCTCGGCCCCGACGTCCCGGTAGTCCGGGTCATGTCTAACACGCCGGTCCTGGTGGACGAGGCTATGAGCGTCATCTCGCCCGGCCCGCATGCCACCGAAGAGCACTTGCGGCGGGCCGAGGAACTGCTGCGTCCGGTCGGCAAGGTGCTGCGTATCCCCGAATCGCAGCAAGACGCCGCCACGGCGCTATCCGGGAGCGGGCCGGCCTACGTGTACTTCCTGGTCGAGGCCATGGTGGACGCCGGGATCCTGCTCGGCATGCCGCGCCAGACCGCGCTGGAGATGGTCAAGCAGGCCGTCTACGGCGCAGCCACGATGCTGCGGGACTCCGGTGAGCATCCGGTGCTGCTGCGCGAGGCGGTTACCTCGCCTGGTGGCACCACCATTAACGCGATCCGCGAGCTCGAGCGGCATGGCGTGCGCGCAGCCGTGCTCGCGGCCATCGAGGCCGCCCGAGACCGTGGCCGGGAACTCGGCGCGGGCTAGCCGCGGCCTCAGCCCGGCCCGCTGCGGCCTGATCGCCGCCGTCAACGGGGCGGGAGCCCTGAGTATGGCTGGACGCAATGGCACGGGAATGGCGCCTGAGGTTCCGGCCGCTGTTCCTCCCTAGCCGGTCTACCTGCGGATATGTGCGGGTAGCAGCGAATCAGCCGTGATCGGCGGGGGTAGCGCCGAATTGGCAGGGCTCGCACGGCTTGCCCTTTTCCATACAGGACTTACGCTGGAGACGGGCGTGACTGATGCGCCAGGTCTCGCGTGGCGTACCAGTTCGGTCGGAAGAGGGCAATCAATGGCAGCAGACGCTACTCCGCTCAACGAGGTCAGGTTCCTGACCGTGGCCGAGGTGGCCGCGATCATGCGGGTTTCCAAGATGACTGTCTACCGACTCGTTCACTCAGGTGAGCTCGACGCGATCCGGGTCGGACGGTCGTTCCGCGTGCCAGAGCAGGCCGTAACTGGCTACCTGAGGGAAGCATTCGTGGCATCGGGCTGATCGCGCCGTCGCCGGCTCCCGCCAGCCTGGGCGCGCCCCAGCAGTGCCCGGGCCGAGACCCCAGATGGGCCAGATGCCGGGCGATCGCGGGCAATGCGGCCCGGCGGGGGTACGCTGTGGCGTTGGCATGTGCCCGGCCGCCGGATGTGGCGAGCATGTAACGCGGACATGTCCGTCAGCCAGGAAGCAATTGAGGGTGGTCTCGTGGGTTCAGTCATCAAGAAGCGGCGCAAGCGGATGGCAAAGAAGAAGCACCGCAAGCTGCTGCGCAAGACGCGCGTCCAGCGCAGGAACAAGAAGTAACCGGCTAGCTGACCGGCCGGCCCGCCGGTCGCGCCCGACGTCGTCGCGGCTCTTACCGCACGGACTGATCTGTCCTCACGGGTCCGCGATGAAAGGTTCGCAGTGACTGGCACCGGGCCGGCCGGATCGCCGGGCTGGCGCGCGCGGGCAGCGCGCGCGGCCGAGTTCGCCAGGCGGCGTCTGGCTGGCGAGTTCGAGGTCGACCAGTTCGGGTTCGATCCCGAGCTGAACTCCGCCGTGCTGATGCCAGCGGCACTTGCGCTGTACCGGAGCTGGTTCCGGGTTCAGGCGCGAGGGCTGGCCAGCATCCCGGATAGCGGGGCGGCCCTGATCGTCGCTAACCACTCCGGCGTGCTCCCGCTGGACGCCATCATGCTGCAGGCAGCGGTCTTCGCCGAGCACCCCGCCGGACGGAACGTGCGGCTGCTCGGGGCGGACCTGGTGTACACGCTGCCGCTCCTGTCGTCGCTTGCCCGCCGGAGTGGTCATACCAGGGCAGCGCCCGGCGAGGCGCTGCGCCTGCTCGCGGCCGGCGAACTGGTCGGGGTCTTCCCTGAAGGGTTCAAGGGCACCGGCAAGCCGTTCAGCGATCGATACCAGCTCCAGCGGTTCGGCCGCGGCGGATTCGCCCGGATCGCGCTCCAGGCCGGCGTGCCGATCATCCCCTGCGCCATTGTCGGCGCCGAGGAGATCTACCCCATGCTCGGGAACTCGCCGACGCTGGCCCGGGCCCTGCGGCTGCCGTACTTCCCGCTGACGCCGCTCTTCCCGTGGCTAGGCCCGGTGGGCGCCGTGCCGCTGCCGTCGAAGTGGATCATCGAGTTCTGCGAGGCAGTGCCGACGCGGGCGCCAGTGCCTGACGGGGTTGGGCCTACCGAGGTTGGGTCCACCGAGGAGGCGCCGGACGAGGAACTGGTCGCTGAGCTCGCCGATCGGGTGCGGGACACCATCCAGGCCAAGCTCGACGAGCTTGTCGCGGCGCGAGGCCCAGCCTTCGGCTAGCGGTAGCCGCCAGCTCGCCGCCGCCGGAGCGCGAATACAGCCGCCAGGCCGCCGGCAACCGCGCCGGCACCTGCGGCCATCGGCAGCGCGACCATCGTCACCCGTCGGCCCGCCCGGAAGTCGTGCACCGGCCAGTTCCCGCTCCGTGCCCGCCTGAGCAGCTCGTCATCGGGATTCACCACGTTCGGATGGCCCACAAGCTCCAGCATCGGCAGGTCATTCGAGGAGTCGCTGTAGGCGCTCGATCTCGACAGGTCCAGGCCTTCCCGCTCGGCCAGCGCCCGGACCGCCGCGGCCTTGGCCTGCCCGTGCAGGAGACCGCCGACCAGCCGGCCGGTATACACGCCGTCCGACGTCTCGGCGACGGTGCCGAGAGCTCCCGTCAGCCCGAGCCGGCGCGCCAGGATATTGGCAAGCTCAACCGGTGTTGCGGTGACGAGCCATACTCGCTGACCCGCCTGGAGATGCTGCTGGGTTAGCTGCCGCGCGCCTTCCCAGATGCGGTCAGCCATCCTGTCGTCGTAGATTTCCTCGCCGAGCGCCACGATGTCATCAACCCGGTGCCCGGCCACGAAGGCCAGCGCCGCCTCCCTGGCGGCATCGATGTGGTCGGCATTCTCGGCCCCCCGGAGCCGGAATGCGAGCTGACCCCAGGTCAGCCGGAGGAGATCCCGCGGCCCGAACATCTTGCGCTCGGCCAGGCCGCGCGCGAAGTGATAGATCGACGCGCCGCGCATGAGGGTGTTGTCCACGTCGAAGAAGGCGGCTGCGCTCGGGTCTGGGACCGGCGGTGCGAGCGCGACGCCGGCCGCAGCAGCCGACGCCTCGCCGGCCACGACCTCAGGACTCCTCCTGACCCGGTTCAGCCGTGCGAGGGCGCCGGACCGGCCGCTAGCGCCGGGCCTGCCGTCCAGGTCGGACTCGCCGCGCATACCCCGAGCCTACCGGGGTATCGGCCCTGTCAGCTGGCTCGGTGCTGGCCAGGAGTGAGTCGTCATCCCGCCGCAACCTGGCCGTCGCCCGGCGGGCGCGCAACTGACACCGGGTACGCCAGGCCCAGCTAGCGGACGCGACCGGCGTTGCGGCTTGCGGCCGCGAGCCTCGCGAGCGCGCTTCCCCCATCAGCGTTTGGTCGCATCATCGGGCTGCGTCGTGCACCATAGGCAGCGATGCATATTTCACTGGTCATCTCCGGGCTCGGGGCGGTCGTTGCCGCGATCGGCGGCGGCGTGCTGCTCGCGCGCTGTTTCCGCCAGCCGCGCAGTGATCTCATCGCCCTGTCCGTCGCGTTGATCGCGCTGCTCATCAGCCTGGGCTCGCAGGCGCTCGGCTACCTGGATGGCTTCGACTCGGCCATGTTCCGGGCCATGGAGCTCGGCGGCCAGGTGATCGCTCCGCTGGCGCTGGTGCTGGCGCTCGCGCAGGTTGGCGCCCGGAGCGCGCCGGTCAGGTTCTGCGCGCGGTTGTACATCCCGTCCCTGGCCATCGTGGCGGTCGTCGTCCTGGCCATGGACCAGCTCGCGCAGACCAACTTCAACAAGACCTGGCCGAATCCGTCGGTGTTCTACGGGACGCCACCTAACTACGTCCTTGAGTTCGCGGTCGGGCCGGCGACCGCGCTCGTCGCGTTGCTCGCCGTCTGGTCGGTAGCTCGCCGGTCAGGTCAGCCCGGCTGGAATTCGCTGCTTCCGGCTCAGCTGATGGGCGGCGCTGCGGCGCTGCTGCTCGCTTATCCCGCGCTAGCTGAGCTTGCCGCCTACGTGGCGAAGATCCACCTGCCCCTCAGCGCCTCGGTGTTCTCGTTGGCCTGCGCGGCTGCGGCCGCGCTAACCTGGGTGGCCGGCGTGCGCCTGGGGCAAGTCCGGGTGCCGTCGCGGTCTGCCCGCGAGGACGACGGCTTCGAGGCAGTCAGGTCCTATGACGGCGCGGACCGAACTGGCGACTACGGGCGGTTCGAGCCGGCCACTGACGGGGGCGTGTACCGGGGAGACGGCCTCTACCGGCCTGGTCCCGAGAGCCGGACCGGTGCGCGCGGTTACGAGTTGGAGTATGACGACCGGGGCCGCGGGCGGCCGGAGGGCCGGTCCAATGGCGGCTACGACGAGGCCTGGCGGCACAATCCCCCCGCGGAGGCCCCGTACTGGGGCGACGGCGATGGCCGGCAATCCGACCAGCACGGTGGCGGCTACCAGACGGACTTCGCCACTGGTGACTTCGTGCCGGGTGACTACGCGACCGGGGACTTCGCCGCCGGCGACTTTGCCAGCGATGACCGCGGCGCTGACGCTGGCGGGTGGCGGCGCACGGCTAGGTCCGCCGACCGGCTCGAGCAGTATGGTCAGCCGGACTACGCCGACGATCGGGCCGGCCGCGCGGTGCGGACCCCGGACGCGCAGGCGGACGCGGCCGACTATGCCGCCGAGGATGCTGGCCGCTCCCAGCTGTTCGGCCAGATCGCGATCTACACCCTGATCGAGGACCGGGTCGCGGAGTTCGACCAGCTCACCGAGCGCGTCGTCGATCAGGTCCGCGGCCTGGAGCCTGACACCCTCGTGTTCATCGTGCATGCCGTGCCGTCGGCGCCGATGCAGCGCATCCTGTACGAGGTTTACCGCGATCGGCCTGCCTACCAGTGGCATGCCGCGCAGCCGCATGTGCAGCAGTTCGAAGTGGACAAACGGCCGTATGTACTGGCCACGAACGTCATCGAACTGGGCCTGCAGCAGGCTAAGGTCTCGCCTTTCCCGCTGGTCACCGAGCTGTTCAGCGAGCCCGGCTACGACACGGCCGGCTTCGAGCGCCCGGACTATCTGCGCGATTACGGCCGGCCCTCGGCGCAACCGGGCGGCAACACGCGGGATTACCGGTGAGTCCCGCGACCCGGATTACCGGGGCCCGCCGGATCACCCTGCTGTCTCGGGCCGGGTGTCATTTGTGCGACGAAGCCCGCTCCGTCATCGCTGCCGTTGCCGACGAGCTCGAGGTCGGCTGGGATGAGCGCGACATCACCGACTCCGCCACCGATCAGGCGCAGTATGCGGACATGATTCCGGTCACGTTGATCGACGGCGTACAGCATGACTTCTGGCACGTCAGCGCCGAGCGCCTGCGGGCTGCCCTGCTGGCGTAATCGTGGCGTCCTGAGGCTCGGCAGCCTGGGACTGACTTTGTGCAAACGTTCACAAGAGCGTACGGTGGAGACCGAAAATCGCGCGCGGGTACCCCTTAGCCCCGCGGGCGCTGCCAGATCGAGTCCCCAGGAGTCCCGGCGCATGTCCCGCCGTCCTTCGCCGGCCAGCCGCCCAGCACCTGCCCGCGCGGCTGCGGCCGGATCGGCTAAAGCAGGCGTCGGCCATGGCATTCCAGACGCCACGGTCGCGCGCTTGCCCGTCTACCTGCGTGCCTTGTACGCGCTGGCCGACCGCGAGGTCACTACCGTCTCGAGCGAGGAACTCGCAGCTGCCGCCGGAGTCAACTCGGCTAAGCTCCGAAAAGACCTCTCCCACCTGGGTTCTTACGGGACGCGCGGCGTTGGCTACGACGTCGACTACCTCATTTATCAGGTATCCAGAGAGCTGGGCCTGACCCAGGACTGGCCCGTCCTCATCGTCGGGGCCGGCAACCTGGGCCGGGCGCTGGCCAACTATGGCGGGTTTGCGTCGCGCGGCTTCCGGATCGCGGCGCTGGTCGACTGCGACCCGGCCGTGGTGGGCACCGTGATCGCGCGCCATACGGTTCGCAGCGCCGCCGACATCGAGGACATTATCGACCGCTTCGACGTCTCCATCGGGGTTATCGCGACGCCCGCGCCAGTGGCGCAGAATGTCTGTGATCGCCTGGTTGCGGCGGGTGTCACGAGCATCCTGAACTTCGCGCCCGTCGTTCTCAATGTGCCATCGGACGTCGACGTGCGTAAGGTCGACCTGTCGATCGAATTGCAGATCCTCGCATTCCACGCGCAGCGCCGCGGGGCGGTCACGCGGCGAGGCGACAGCGGCCACGACGGGCCGCTGCCCAGTCGCCGGCTCGAGAGCGTGCCAGCCGGAAACCTGGGCTTGGAGGTCGCCGCGGAGCTAGCCGTGACCGGGAGGCTGGATGTGGCTGCGGGACTGACGGGCGTCAGCGGCCGCGGCGCTGATGGCGAGCCTGATAGCAGGACACCTGACTACACGACAGGGGTGCAGGCGGTAGGCACATGAGCGTTTTGGTGGTGGGACTCAGCCACAGGGGCGCGCCACTGGCGACGCTCGAGCGTGTCGCGCTGGCCGGCGACGCGCTGGAGAAGCTCCTGCACGACGTCGCCAGGTCCGATGACGTCGCAGGCGCGCTAGTCCTCAGCACCTGCAACCGGGTCGAGATCTACGCGGAGGTCGGCAAGTTCCACGGGGCCGTGGCCGCCATCTGCGAGCTTCTGTCCCGGCACTCGCACGTACCGCCCGCCGAGCTGACGCCGTGCCTGTACGTGCATTACGAAGATCGAGCGGTGCAGCACTTGCTGGCCGTGGCGTGCGGCCTGGACTCCATGGTGATCGGCGAGAGCCAGATACTTGGCCAGCTGCGCCAGGCGCTCCACTTCGCCAGGGAGCAGGGCACACTCGGCCGCACGCTGTCCGATCTTGGGACCCTGGCGCTGCGCGCAGGCAAGCGAACGCACACCGAGACTAGCGTGGGCGCCGCCGGCGCCAGCCTGGTCAGCGTCGGTCTGACGGCGGCTGCGCGACACTTCGGCGGGGGCGCCCCGGCAACTGCGGCGCTCACGGGCAGGCGGGTACTTGTCGTCGGGGCCGGGTCCATGAGCGGCCTCGTGGTGGCCAGCGTCACCAGGGCTGGCGCAGCGGAGCTAACTGTCGCGAGCCGGACGAGACAGCGCGCCGAGCGGCTGGCCGCGTCGGCTGGCGGCCGGGCCGGAGACATGTCCGGTCTTGTCGACCTGATAGCCGCCGCCGATCTGATCGTGACCTGTACCGGTGCATCGGGACACGTCATCTCGGCCGACATGGTGCAAGCCGCGCTCGAGCGCAGGGCGGAGCTCGCCGCGCCCCTGGTGCTGCTCGACCTGGCGATGCCGCGCGACGTCGATCCGGACGTAGCGGGGCTGGCTGGGGTCGCACTTACCGACCTGGAGGCGCTGGCCGCAGATGGTCAGGCTGGCCTGCGGCCCGGTGACGCCGAGGTAGCCGAGGTGCGCCGCATCATGGCTGACGAACTGGCAGCGCACCTGTCGGCCAACCGCGCGGCGGCGGTCACGCCGACCGTCGTGGCGCTGCGCGCCAAGGCAGACCGCGTCGTCGATTCGGAGCTGGCCAGGCTCGCTGGCCGGCTCGACCGGCTGGACGCCGCCGCCATGACCGAGGTGGCCAAATCAATGCGGCGGGTCACCGACAAGCTGCTGCACGATCCGACGGTCCGCGTGAAGGAACTCGCCGGAGCCCCGGGCGCGGACACGTACGAGGACGCATTGCGCGTGCTGTTTGATCTCGATCCGGCGACAGTGCAGGCTGTCGCGCAGGCCGACGCCGACCTTGCGGGCTGGCCGTCGGCGACCATGGACCGGGAGGACGGACAATGAGCAGCGCACCACTGCGCCTCGGCACGCGCCGGAGCCCGATGGCGGTGACCCAGTCCCAGCTAGTCGGCCGCGCCATCACGGCGCGGACGGGGCGTGAGGTCGAGCTTGTCGGGATCGACTCGGCCGGCGACCGGAGCCGGGAACTGCTGACGCAGATCGGTGGCACCGGTGTCTTTGTCAGCGCACTGCGATCGAGCTTGCTGGCCGGCGAGGTGGACATCGCAGTGCACTCGCTCAAGGATCTTCCGGTCGGGCCAGCCGCCGGGATAGCCCTGGCAGCGGTGCCCGTTCGGGACGACCCGCGCGACGCGCTGGTCGGCCGGGATGGCGCGAAGCTGGCCGACTTGCCGGCCGGGGCGACGATCGGCACCGGTTCGCCACGCCGGGCCGCGCAGCTCCTGCTGCTGCGGTCCGATATCCGCCCCGTTCCCGTCCGTGGCAACGCGGGGACACGCCTGGCCAAAGTCGAGACCGGTGACCTGGACGCCGTCGTGCTGGCTCATGCCGGGCTGGCCCGGATCGACAGGCTCGACGCGGTATCCCAGGTCTTTGAGCCTGAAGAGATGCTGCCGGCCGCCGGCCAGGGCGCGCTCGCGGTTGAGTGCTGTGCGGGGAGGGAAGACCTCGTTGCGTTGCTCGGCGGCATCGATGACGCGGTCAGCAGGGCAGCGACGACGGCAGAACGCACTTTGCTCGGCGGGCTTCAAGCAGGCTGCGCGGCGCCGGTCGGCGCGTACGCTGCCGGGACAGATGTACTTCGGCTGAGCGGCGTTGTCGTGGCAGCCGACGGGGGGATGGCGCTTCGCGGCAGCGCGAGCGGCGCACTGGCGCAGGCTGAGATGATTGGCCGCCAGCTGGCTGCCGATCTGCTCAGCCGTGGCGCGGGACGGTATATGGCAGTGTCCGGCGGACACCTCAGCAGCGGGGACGATGACAAGTGAACCCCACACCCACGACCGCGAAGGTCGGCAGGCAGGCCAAGGCGACGCCGCAGAAGGCGAGCACAGCGAAGGTGAGCACAGCGAAGGTGAGCACAGACAAGGCGCGCGCCGACAAGGCAGCGGGGCGGGTCGTGAGCCACGCGGCGGACACGCACGTGCCCGGCTGGGTCGCGTTCGTTGGGGCCGGACCTGGCGACGAGCAGCTCCTGACCGTCCGGGCCGCGGCCCTGATCGGCCGCGCCGATCTGGTAGTCGCGCCGCAGTGGATCGCCGACCGGCTCGGTCACCTGCTGAAGCCGGGTGCCATCCTGGCCGACTCCGACGCCCAGCTCGCCGACCCCAAGTTGCTGACTAAGGCGGCCAAGGCTGGCCAGCTCGCTGTCCGGCTCTTCAGCGGCGACCCGTTCATGTTCTGTAACGGGGCCGCTGACGCTGCTGCCTGCGCGAAGGCGCGGGTGCCGTTCGAGATCGTCCCCGGTGTGTCCGCGGCGACAGCGGTGCCCGAGTACGCAGGCATCCCGCTGACCAGCGACGTGACCGGCGACGTCCGGATCATCAACGCGAGCGAGGTCAGCCGCGTGTCCGTCAGCGACGGCACGCTTGTCATCCTGGGCGCCGAGACCGGACCTGTCGATCTCGGCAAGATGCTGATCGCCAACGGGTGGGCCGAGAGCGCGCCGTTCGCCATCACCTGGAACGGCACGACGACCGAGCAGCACACGGTGGTTGGCACGCTGAGCTCGATCGCGGCCGACCTCAAGGCCGCAGGCGTGAGCCTGCTCACCGCCCACGGCCCCGCCGTCGCGGTGGTGGGTGAGGGCGTGACCGCGCAGTCGGCGCTGTCGTGGTTCGAGACCAAGCCGCTGTTTGGCTGGCGGGTCCTCGTGCCGAGGACAAAGGAGCAGGCCGACGAAGTCTGCGATCTGCTGGGGGCCCGCGGCGCCGTGCCCGAGCAGGTGCCGACAATCGCGGTCGAGCCGCCGCGAACGCCTCAGCAGATGGAGCGGGCGGTCAAGGGCCTGGTTACCGGCCGGTACCAGTGGATCGGATTCACGTCGGTCAATGCGGTCCGCGCCATCCGGGAAAAGTTCGAGGAGTACGGACTGGACGCCCGTGCGTTCGCTGGCGTGAAGGTGGCGGCGGTCGGCGAGCAGACGGCGCAGGCGCTCCGCGAATTTGGCATCATGCCGGACCTGGTCCCCGAGGGCGAGCAGTCATCCGAAGGCCTGGCCGACGCGTGGCCAGCGTATGACGACATCCTCGATCCGATTAACCGCGTGCTGCTGCCGCGGGCCGACATCGCGACCGAGAGCCTGCTGTCCCGGCTATCGGAGCTGGGCTGGGAGGCCGAGGACGTCACGGCCTACCGGACTGTGCGCGCGGCGCCGCCGCCTGCGCCGATCCGCGAGGCGATCAAGGGCGGCGGCTTCGACGCCGTCCTGTTCACCTCGTCCTCCACTGTCCGCAACCTGATTGGCATCGCGGGCAAACCGCACGCGGTCACAGTGATCGCCGTGATCGGCCCGCAGACGGCCAAGACCGCCGCCGAGTTCGGGCTCCGGGTCGATGTCGTGGCGGAGAAGCCGTCGGTAGCGGCGCTGGTCGAGGCGCTGGCGGCACATGGCGCCGGGCTCCGGGACGCCGCGATCGAGGCAGGTGAGCCGGTCCGCAAGCCGAGCGAGCGCCGCCGCGGCGCGCGCCGCCGGATCAGGTAGCCGGCCTAGCGAGTGGCCCGCCAGCGAACCCCGGGAGCAGCATTGACCGCCAGTTACCCCGTATCCCGGCCTCGGCGTCTTCGCCGTACGCTCCCGCTTCGCCGGCTCGTCGCGCAGGTCAGCGTCCGGCCGTCGAGCCTGGTGCTGCCGCTGTTTGTCAAGGAAGGCATCAGCGAGCCGCAGCCGGTCGCATCCATGCCCGGCGTCGTCCAGCACACCAGGGAGAGCCTGCGCAAGGCCGCCTCGGAGGCGGTCGACGCCGGCGTGGGCGGCCTGATCTTGTTCGGCATCCCCGCCGTCAAGGACGCACGCGGCTCGTCGGCCGATGACCCTGGCGGCATCGTCCAGCTGGCACTCGCCGACCTGGCGACCGAGGTAGGTCACGACACCGTGCTCATGGCGGACTTGTGCCTGGACGAGTACACCGATCACGGTCACTGCGGCCTGCTCACCGCGGCTGGCGAGGTGGACAACGATGCGACGCTCGACCGCTACGCGTCCATCGCCGTGGCGCAGGCGGCCGCGGGTGCGCACGTCGTCGCGCCGAGCGGGATGATGGACGGCCAGGTCGCTGCCATCAGGACCGCGCTCGACGCGGCCGGTCATGTCGAGGTCGCCATCTGCGCGTATTCAGCTAAGTACGCCTCGGCCCTGTACGGGCCATTCCGGGACGCGGCCGAGTGCGCGCCGCAGTTCGGCGACCGGTCCGCCTACCAGCAGGACCCGGCCGCGGCCAAGGATGGGTTGCGCGAGGCGCTGCTCGACATTGACGAAGGCGCTGACATCGTGATGGTCAAGCCGGCCCTGGCTTACCTGGACGTGATCGCCGAGCTGGCCGCCACTGTCCAGCTGCCGGTAGCCGCTTACCAGGTCAGCGGTGAGTACTCGATGGTCGAGGCGGCCGCAGCGAATGGCTGGCTTGACCGAGACCGGACCATCATGGAGACGCTGACAGCGATCACCCGCGCGGGCGCCGACATCATCCTCACGTACTGGGCAGCCGAGGTCGCGCGTAAGTGCTAACTCGCCGGTACTGACCTTGCATGGCCGGAGCCACCCGGCGCATTGAGATTACTGACGCCGATGCTTTGGATTCATGAAGTATCAACACGACTGGTATGATCTGTGCTCACAGTCATGTGGTGATCTCACTGAGCTACTTGCCGCTGCCGCGGCGGGCCGTATGACCGGACGAATGCGCTAGGCGCCAGTGCGGTCCAGTTGGCCTCGCCAGATTCGCTAACCGATAGTCTGGTCGCTTCCCCGCCCTCAGCAGTGCTGATTGGGAGTCAAGCCAGTTGGTCGTCGACAATGTGCTGCGTGGCAGACGCCGCAGGGCCCACGGGCGGATTGCGGATGCTGCCGTACAGTACGCCGCCATGGGCTGGCCGGTCTGCCCGGGTGCGTTCCGGCCGAGTCATGCTCTGCGATCGGCAGACCTCCTTCGTTCGTGCTCGTGTGACCGCATCGGCTGTCCCGCACCGGGCGCGCATCCAGTCTCGCCAGCGTGGCAGACGCTGGCGAGCACCGATCCAGACGTCGTCGCGCGGTGGTGGCTCGCGATGCCGCAAGCCAGTGTGGTCTTGCCGACTGGCCGTGTCTTTGACGTCCTTGACGTGCCAGCAAGCGCTGGCCTGAGCGCGCTCGCCCGCATCAAGCGGTTGGGGCAGCCAGGTCCGATAGCGCTTTGCCCCGGCGATCGGGCTCACTTCTATGTCCGCTCCAGGGGTGCCCCAGCCGACGAGCATGAATGGTGGCCGTGTCACCTTGACTGCGAGCCGCAGGAGGTAGCCGAGATCAGCGGACTGCGCTGGCACTGCCGGGACAGCTATGTGATCGCGCCGCCGTCACGCGCGGGCACCGGCGAGGCGGCCCGCTGGATCCGCGATCCCGCCACCCACGAACTGCCCGATAGCCTGTGGCTGCTTGAGGTGCTCGCCGATGCCTGCGAGGAGGCTGGCTGATGGTGTCGGGATCCGGACGACCGAGGTCTGCCGAGTTGTTCCGCCGAGCGACGTCGCTCATGCCTGGCGGCGTTAACTCGCCGGTACGTGCGTTCGGCTCGGTGGGCGGCACGCCCGTTTTCATGGCGTCGGGGAACGGCCCTTACCTGACCGATGTCGACGGCAACACCTACGTCGACCTCGTCTGCTCGTGGGGACCGATGATCCTCGGCCACGCCCACCCGGCTGTCGTCGATGCTGTCACCGCGGCCGCCCGGCTTGGTACTTCGTTCGGAGCGGCGACGGCAGCGGAGGCAGACCTCGCAGCTGAGCTGGCCCGGCGTACGCCTGTGGAGAAGATCAGGCTGGTCAACTCGGGCACTGAGGCAACGATGTCGGCTCTGCGGCTCGCCAGGGGATACACGGGGCGTCGGCTCGTAGTCAAGTTTGCGGGCTGCTATCACGGCCACGTAGACGCGCTCCTGGCCGCGGCAGGCTCCGGCGTGGCGACGTTCGGCCTACCGGACTCGCCCGGCGTCACCGGAGCGGTAGCAGCCGACACCCTCGTGCTTCCCTACAACGATGTGGAGGCCGTCAGGCAGGCGTTCGCGGAGAGAGGCACGGACATCGCCTGCGTCATCACTGAGGCGTGCCCGGCCAACATGGGTGTGGTGCCGCCAGCGGCAGGCTTCAATGAGTTGCTCTCGGCGCTGTGCGGCGAATACGGATCGCTGTTGATCATGGATGAGGTTTTGACTGGCTTTCGCGTCACCGGGGCTGGCTGGTATGGCCGCGAGGGTATCGCGGGGGATCTGATGACCTTTGGCAAGGTAATGGGCGGCGGGCTGCCTGCTGCGGCATTCGGCGGCCGGTCGGAGATCATGGATCGGCTGGCTCCGGCAGGACCGGTGTATCAGGCGGGCACGCTATCGGGGAACCCGCTCGCGACGGCCGCCGGCCTTGCGACGCTGCGGGAGTGCGTCCCGGAGGTGTATGCGAGAGTCGACGAGGCCGCTGCTGCGGTAGCCAAGCTGGCGGCGGACGCGCTGACAGCCGCAGGCGTGCCATTCCGTCTCCAGGAGGCGGGCAGCCTGTTTTCGATCTTCCTCGGCGTCACCGATCCGATCCGGGATTTCGGTGCGGCTCGCGGCCAGTCGCCCGAGGCTTATGCGGCCTTCTTTCACGCCATGCTCGACCGCGGTGTCTACCTGCCACCGTCGCCGTATGAGGCCTGGTTCCTGTCGGCGGCGCACGACGACGCGGCAGTCAGCCGGGTCGCCGACGCGCTGCCCGCCGCGGCGAGTGCAGCTGCCGCCGCGCTTGGCTGACACGGCCCGTCCGGCCTGGGACCCCGGTGGCCGGGTAGTCTGTGGCCGCTATGACCACAACTGATACCTGGCCGCCAGCGGGCACGACTGCCACCGTTCACCTCGTACGCCACGGCGAGGTCGAGAACCCGGGCCGCGTGCTGTATGGCCGCATTCCGGGCTTCCACCTGTCCGAGGCCGGCCGCCTGATGGCCAAGGCGGCAGCCGACTTCCTGGCCGGGCGGGACGTCACAGTGCTGCGGTCGTCGCCGCTGGAACGGGCCCGTGAGACCGCGGAGCCTATCGCGGCCGAGCTTGGCCTGCCGGTCGACGTCGACGACCGGCTGATCGAGCCGTGGAATCACTTCGAGGGGATGCGCTTCGGGGTCGGTGACGGTGCCTTGCGCCAGCCCAAGCACTGGGTGCAGCTGCGGAACCCGTTCCGGCCGTCCTGGGGTGAGCCCTACCAGGAGGTCGCGGCGCGAGTGCTCGCGGCAGTCGCGGCCGCGGCGCGCGCGGCGGACGGCCACGAGGCAGTCTGCGTGAGTCACCAGCTCCCGATCTGGGTGGCCCGCCGCTCGGCCGAGGGGCGCCGGCTCTGGCACGATCCGCGGCGCCGGGAGTGCGCGCTCGGCAGCATCACGAGCCTGACCTTCGCCGATGGCCACCTAGCGCGCATCGCATACGCGGCGCCGTCGGGTGAGGGCCGACGCGGTGTGGCGGGCGCGTAGCGAGCTGGCGGGTAGCGAATTGCCGGCCCGCCGTCACGGCACGGCACGTAGTCCGGCACAATAGGCCCGGTACTACTGCCTGTAGGAGATCGCTCCCGTGTCCCGCATGCCCGTCCCGATCCGGTCGGCGCTAGCCGCTGCCGTGGTCGCGCTCGCCGCAGTGGCGGCGGCCGGATGTGACGGCGGCAACATCGCTGGCGACAACCCGGGCAGCAGTGGCCAGAGCTTCGTTGGCCACAGCTACCAGTCGACCTTCTACGGGGTAGGCCACCGGCCGGATGCGCCCGCTGTGTCGGGCACCACCATCGGCGGGCAGCGGCTCAGCCTGTCGGCCTACCGTGGTGACACCGTCGTCCTGAACTTCTGGGGCTCCTGGTGCGCGCCGTGCCGAGCCGAGGCTCCCGCGCTCGCCGAGCTGGCCCGCAAGCTCGGACCGGAGCACGTCAGATTCGTCGGCGTCGACATCCGGGATCAGCCAGATAGCGCCCAGGCATTCATGCAAGCCTTCAACGTGGACTACCCGAGCCTGAACGATCCCGCCGACCAGATCGCGCTGGAGTTCCACAGCACGGTGCCCCCGGCCGCCATCCCGACGACCCTGATCATCGACCGTAAGGGCAGGATCGCGGCTCGCGTCTTCGGCGCATCCAGCTACGCCGACCTGCAGGCACTCATCAGCAAGGTGATCGGCCAGCGCGCATGACGGCCGCCGAGGAAGACATCAAGACCAGCCAGGCCCGCGCGCCGGGCGGGACAGGCCGCGCCACCCGGCTTGGCATCAGCGGCTGGCTCCGGTGGAGCTGGCGGCAGCTCACCTCGATGCGCACTGCCCTGATCCTGCTGTTCCTGCTCGCGCTGGCCAGCGTGCCAGGCTCGGTGCTGCCGCAGGAGGGCATCGACCCGGCTGCGGTCAACCAGTACTACCAGTCGCATCCGGCGCTGGCGCCGATCCTGAACCGGCTGTCGCTGTTCAGCGTCTTCGCCGCGCCCTGGTTCGCGGCGATCTACCTGCTGCTATTCGCGTCCCTGGCTGGCTGCGTGCTGCCGCGTACGGTCCGCCTCGTCGGCTCGGCCCGGCAGCGCCCGCCACGCGCGCCGAGCAACCTCGGCCGCCTGCCCGCGGCCGCGAGCTACAGCACCGACCAGGCGCCCGCTGGCGTGCTCGAGTCGGCGGCTGGCCTGCTCGGCCGCCGCCGGTTCCGGCTGCGAACGGGCGAGGGCTGGGTATCAGCAGAGAAGGGCTACCTGCGCGAGGTCGGCAACCTGCTGTTCCACATCGCGCTGCTCGTCCTCCTGTTCTCGGTTGGCCTCGGCGGGATCTTCGGCTACAAGGCCAATCGCCTGCTCGTCGTCGGCCAGGGCTTCGCCAATACCCCGACGGCGCTCGATGTGTTCAGGCCTGGCCGGCTGGTCGGGCCCGGCAACCTGCAGCCCTTCTCGATCAATCTGCTGAACTTCCGCGCGCAGTACGTCACGTCCGGGCCAGAGGTGGACCAGCCGCTGGCCTACAACGCCGGCCTGACCTACCAGACACAGCCGGGCGCGCCGCTGCGCCACTACGTGCTGCGGGTGAACCACCCGCTCGTCGTCGACGGCGTCAGCGTCTACCTGATCGGCCATGGCTACGCGCCGATCTTCAGGGTCACCGACGGTACGGGCAAGGTGCGCTGGGACGGCCCCGTTCCCTTCATACCGGTCGACCAGACCACGCTCACCTCGGAAGGCGTCATCAAGGTGCCGGACGCCCAGCCGAGTCAGCTTGGCTTCGCCGGCGTCTTCGTGCCGTCCGCCGTGGACGTGGGCGGCACGCTCGAGTCCGCGTTCCCGGCCGCGCTGAACCCCCGGGTAAGCCTCGTCGGATTCACCGGCAACCTTGGCCTGAACTCCGGGCAGGCCCAGTCGGTGTACCAGCTGGACACCGGCGGACTGCGGCAGCTTAAGATGACGCCCCGCGCGCTCACCGCTGGTCAGTCGCTGAAGTTGCCGAACGGCCTGGGTTCCGTGACCTACCTCGGCTATCAGCAGTGGGTCAGCCTGGCGATCACCTACGACCCGGGCCAGCTGCCCGCGCTGATCTCGGGGTTCACCGCGCTGGCCGGGCTCATCTTGTCCTTCCTAGTCCGCCGCCGAAGGGTGTTCGTCCGGGCCGCGGCGGCAGCCGACGGCAGCACGCTGGTCACTGTCGGCGGCCTCGCCAGATCCGACGCCGCCGGTGGTTTCGAGACCGAGTTCGCGGAGCTGGCCGAGCTGCTGCGGGCCGAGCACGGCGGCACCGCGGCTGCCACTCCCGCGGCCGGCCCGACGCACCAGGGCGCTGACGCTGAGAACGAGTCGACCGAGAACACGCTGGCCGACGTACCGGAAGCCGAGACCGCAGGAGCCGGTGCGGACCGCCATGAGGCGGCGCTCACCAGGCCAGACGGAGAGTGAGGCTCGATGCCCATCAACACAGCCGCGGCTGACACCAGCAACGGACTGCTGCTCAGCACGGTGATCATCTACGCGATCGCCATGCTCTGCTACGCCTGTGACTTCGCGTTCGCGAAGCACCGGGTGCTCGCCGGGGTGAGTGATCAGGCAGAGGTCGCGGTGCCCGAGCTCGTTGCCGCCGGCGCTGGCGGCCCGTCGGCAACCGTCAGCGAGAGCCGCCCGGCGGCCGTCGCTGGCGGGGACACGCCGGCCAGCCGCTGGCCGTCGGGTTTCTGGCTTCGGCTCGCGTTCTCGCTGACCTGTGTCGGCTTGCTCGTGCACGTGGTCGCGATCTTCACCCGCGGTATCTCCGAGCACCGGGTGCCGTGGGGCAACATGTACGAGTTCATCGTCGCCTTCACGTGCATGACTGTGCTCGTGCTCGTCGCCGCGTCGATCAGGTACCGGGCCTACTACATGGGCGTGTTTGTGCTCGTGCCCGTCGTGTTCGGTCTCGGCATCGACCTGACGGTGCTGTACACGCCAGCCGGCTCACTAGTGCCCGCCTTGCAGTCGTACTGGATCGCCATTCACGTGACCGCGATGATCGTGGCAATCGGCCTGTTCATCTTCGGCGCTGTGGTTACCACGCTGTACCTAGTTGCCGACCGCAGCGAGCGGCGCATCGCGGCGGGCCTGCCATCCGGGCCGGCCGGCATCCTGCGTCACGTCCCCGGCGCCGCCGTCCTGGACCGGTTGTCCTACCGCAGCGTCCTGTTCGGCTTCCCCGTCTGGACGTTCGGGGTCATGGCTGGCGCGATCTGGGCTGATCATGCCTGGGGCCGGTACTGGGGCTGGGACCCCAAGGAGACCTGGTCGTTCATCACCTGGGTGGTCTACGCCATGTTCCTGCACGCCAGGGCGACCGCCGGCTGGCGCGGGCGGCGGGCCGCCTGGATCAACCTCGTGGGCTTCGCCTGCCTGATGTTCAACGTGATCGGTGTCAACCTCTTCATCACCGGCCTGCACTCCTACGCCGGAATGAGCTGACTCGCTGACTCAGCTGGGCCGGTGACTCAGCTGGGCCGCTGACTCAGCTGGGCCGCTGACTCAGCTGGCGTGTCGCCTGAGCCCTCCGGCGTCAGCGGGACGCCGTGGCAATAATGAGCCTTCGCGTTCCTCGCGGATCCGCCGGTCAAGCTCCATCAGGAAGTCCGGGTCGTCGTCCGGGCCGAGCGGCGTGGCTGCGGGCATGAAGCCGACTCCGCTGGTCAGCTCGCTGTAGCCCGCGGCGGCCTGGGCGGCGGGGTGCCGCATCTGCGCATCGGCGGGACTGTAGCCCCCGGCCGGGTACGGACTCGACAGGCGAAATATCGCCAGGCGCTGGGGTCGGCCGACGACGAGCCAGGCGACGGCCCCGAATACCCAGAAGGCGCCCGCGATCAGCAGCCACGTGCCTTTGCTGAAGGTGGTGAACTCCGAGTCTGGGGTCATCGTGATGTCGAGCATGCACGGCAACACGAAACCGACTGTCAGAAGGATAATAAGTGCACAAACCAGCCACATGTTTGGCAGCCTAGCTGTCGGAACCACGTGCTCGGTCATGAAATGCAACATCTGTCCGGCTCGACTCAGCCATCGCCGGGCACGTGGGCCGAGGGCGCTCGAGTTGCCCGCCGGGCGCCCTGGACGTCAGCCCTGTCCTCGCCTGGACCGCTGGCGCTGAGGGTGTTGTGCAACGCCCGCTCATCTGGCCCGGCTTCGACCGGATCCGGACCTCCGGTACGGGCCTGGTCTGGACCTGGCTGGATCGGGTCCGCCCGAATCGCGAGGTTTGCGGTCCAGTCCTTCATCATTTCCCGGCTACCGTGCGCGCAAAAGCGGCAAACCGGACGCCAAACTGCACGCGCCGCGGGAAATGTCGGCAACAGGTGACGTTCGGTTACGTCCGACTGACAGAGCGCCGAACTAGGGCATAACCTGACGACATCGGGCAGGTTCTGAACGCTCGTGAGATAGCGCACATCCAGGAGCTGACGCCCATGCGGCTTCGGTTATTTCGTGGCCGCACCTGGTTTTGGCGCGGGCCGCGCAGGCGGGCGGCCGGTCAGGCCGAAAGCCAGGTCCGTGCGCCGCAGTCGGACCGCCAGGCGCTGCGGCCGGGCGCACTGCGCGGCAGCCACCGCAAGACCCGGCGTGTGCCGCCGGGGTCTGCCGCACCGCGAGTGGCGCCGGGAACGCCCACGGCCGGACCGGCGGGCGCAGCGCTGCAGGCCCAGGGAACGGGACAGGATCACGCCGCGCGACAGGCTCGCGGACCGGCGCAGGGCCCGCCAACGGCACAGGCTCTGTCAACGGCGCAGGGCCCGCCAACGGCACACTGCGCAGCCTTCGGCACATGCGCAGCCTTCGGCGCGGGGGCTGCCAACGGCCGAGGCCCAGGCGGCCGGGCGGGCACCTGCCGCGGCGAGGGCGGCGATCCGGCCAGCACCGAACGGCGGAGGTCAGGCCACCGCCACTGGCGCCGCCGCGGGCACGGCTCGGGCCGGCCCGGCCAGGCATGCCGGCGCGAGGCGCGCAGGAATGGCCCGCCAGCCGGCCACGGGCGGCGATGGCCAGGCGTGGTACGCGACGGCCCGGCCGGCCAGGCTCGCGGCAGGCCAGCGCAACTGCGGCTGCCTGGAAGAGGTGCTCGTTCGGGAGTGGGCGGCGGACGAGGAACCGGTGGCTGAGGTCGTCACTGCCATCAACCGTCTGGCCGCACTGCCGGTCCTCATCAAGGAAAAGCTGGCGGCCGGCCTGGAAGCCATTCACGTCGGGCCCGGCGGCGTGCCGGATCTTGATCACATGGGCGAGCTTGCCGGAGTGGCGCTCCCGTCCGGGCGCGCCACCTGGGATGCCTGCGCCGGCGCCTACGGCGACCGGAAGATCGTCGTCGGCTCTCGGCCGTCGCCGACGCCCGACGTCATGTGTCATGAGGTGGGTCACGCACTGGACGACATCGACGGGTCGGTGGCCGGCTGGCAGTCCGATTCCGCGGACTTTCACGCCCTCTATGACCGCTGCGTCTCGCACCTGGCCAGCGAGTTCCACCGGCACGGTGACGCACTCGGCCGCCGGGAGTTCTTCGCCGACGCGTTCGCGGCAATCGCATCGAGCCAGCGACCCGCCCTGGTCGAGATGCTGTCCGGCGACACCAGGACGGCGCTGGACGTGATGCTCTACTTCAACGTGCGTTACGGCATCTAGTGAGGTTCATTCGGCGATGATGGTGATCCGACTGCCAAGCGGCAACCTGCTGGTGCCTGAGTACGCCATCGGCGACGACGGCCGGCTACTCGGCGATGCCTACGTGGAGATCGGGCCGGACCACGCGGACTACACGCGGCTCGCGGCCGAGGCGATCACCGAGCAGGAAGACCAAGCCCGTCGCCAGCGGTGGCAGGACGGCGACGAGTCACTCCGTCGGGAGTTCCTCGACTACCTGACGCGCCATGGCGCGGACGGCGGCTGGCACGACGGGTCCGGCTGACGGAACACGGATGACGGCGACCAGGCGTGAAGGCCGGCCCAAGGCGTGAAGTTCAGGCGGCGTCAGCGGGCGCTGGCAGAGTCTGCGTCTCCGTCGAGCAGCTCGCGCACCTCTGTCTCGCGGAACCTCCGGTGCCCGCCCGGTGTGCGAATGCTGCTAATCCGGCCAGATGCCGCCCATCTGGTGACAGTCTTAGGGTCGACTCGGAAAAGCGCGGCTACTTCCCCCGGTGTGAGCAGGCGCTCACTGTTGCCGTCCATCGTGTTCTCTCCCTGATCCCTGAGGGCCCGCCCCAAGTGTTGCAGAAACTCGCCAACTTAACCACAAACAGCGTCTTTATCCCTTGATTCAGGAAATTCCGACTGCCGGCCCAGTCAATCGCTGAGTCAAGGTCGCAGTCAAGACCCCGCGTCGCGATCCTGCCTGCCAGCGGGCTGCGGACGTGCACTAGTCTCGGAGCACCATGCGCGCGACGTTGTCCTACACACTGCTGCGGCTGCTGCTGTTTTTCGCTGCAGTGCTGGTACTCGCGCTGTTCGGAGTGCACGGGATCACGCTGGTGGTGGTCGCGCTCGTGGTGAGCTCGATCATCAGCCTGCCGCTGCTGTCCAGGCTCCGCGACCGCATGTCGACCTCGCTCTCCGGCAGGCTCGGCAGCTTCCAGCACCGGCTGGACGAAGGCACCAAAGCCGAGGACGCCGACTAGCGGCCGATCGCTGGCCGCCCGGGTAGCCAGCCGCCGGACGTCAGCATCTGCAGTATCGCGTGGACGGCGTCAGCCCGGCTCTGCAGCGAGGTGTCGATGACAAGCTCCGCGTCGGCCGGCACCTCGTAGGGGTCCGACACCCCGGTGAACTGGCCGATCAGGCCTGCCCTCGCCTTGGCGTACAAGCCCTTGCGATCGCGTGCTTCGCAAACCTCGACCGGCGTCGCCACGTAGATCAGGAAAAAGTCACCCGCCTCGCTCGCTAGCTGCCGAGCCTGCGCTCGGGCGGCGGCGAACGGAGCTATCGGCGCGCAGATGGCGATGCCGCCGTGCCTGGCGATCTCGGCGGCGACGAAGCCGATGCGGGCGATGTTGAGGTCACGGTCGGCACGGGAAAATGACAAGCCTGCCGACAGCAGCTGACGTACCAGGTCGCCGTCGAGCAGGGATACCTGCCGGTCGCTGCGCTCGGCCAGCACGTCGGCCAGGTCCCTGGCGATGGTTGACTTGCCCGAGCCGGACAACCCGGTCAGGAACAGGACGAGGCCGCGCTCGGACCGTGGCTTGCGCACCCGGCGCAGTTCGCGCGCGACCGCCGCCGGGACAATCCAGGGCGGAATCTTGCTGCCTGCGTCGAGCAGATCACCGAGCTGATCGGCCGATAGATCCTCCCGCTCGGTGCCCGGCTCGATCAGCGCGTGCGGCCGCCAGACCTCCGCGCGCGGATCGTAGGCCCAGTCGCCGGATGGCAGGATCGGAATCTGCGCGGCGGCGGCGAAGTCGGCGCCGGTGGGCAGGTCGGCGCCCGCGGGCGCGTCGCCGGGCGCAGGCACGGTGCCGTCCGCCATCAGGTGCGTGGCACCGTAGGCCGCCGCGACCCGGGCGGCGGTGGCTAGGTCCCGGGCCCGCCCGGCTGGGCTGGCCGGCGCCCCGGCGTGCGGCGGCAGCGGGACCGGAACGAGCAGTGAGCCAGCTGGCAGGCTGGGCATGGCGGCGAGCACGGCCCTGATCAGCGCCTGCGGCGAGCCGACGACCGCCGCGTGCCCGCTGACGAGCGGCAGGATGAGTACTCGCGCCTTGAGCCGGCCGGCCAGGTGCCTGACCTGGCCGATCTGACGGCTGGTCAGCGGTCCCCTGGTGGCGAATGCGAGCACGGGCGTCTCGCCAAGCTCGGCTCTGGTCGCCGCCGGGCTGAGCATCAGCCGACGGAACGGCCCGTGCTCGGGCGGCCGGTTCGCCGACACCGGACCGGCCAGGCGCACCAGTCCGCCCTCGTCGTCGAGCGCAGTTCGCTCCTCGACCGTCAGCACGGCGATCGGCGTGCCCTCCGGATCGGACAGCAAGATCCGGTCGGGCGCAGCGCCCGCGGGCAGCACGCTGGCCGGCAGGTCCAGGGTGACCGGGACCGGGAACGGAGTGCCATCGGCCAGTCGCCAGCTATCGGCCACGGCGCCGGCGTCCGCGACCGTCATGAAGCCGGTCAGCGGCGCGAGGGCGCCTGACAGCAGGAGCTCGAGATCCCCGAGCTCGCTCGCTGTCAGCGTGGCGGCCGGGAGGGAGCTGAGCTCGGCCGCAGATACAGCCTCAGCCTCGGTGGTCACGATCTCCTCCGATCCCGCGCTATTCAGGTTGTTACCGTCCTGGAACCGGCATGCCTGAGGTTACACGCGATGACTCGGCGCATTCGCAGCCTTAATAGCTACTTGGCGGCCAGCCAACCCGTCGGGACGCTAGCGGGACAGGATCCGTGCGAACCGGTCTTCTGGCTTCCGGATGACGTACAGCAGCTCGTCGTGGTCGGCGGCAAGGCGCCCGCGCGAAAGCCAGGCCACCAGCCGCTGCGGCGGCGGGGTCTGCTGCGCTAGACCGGAGCCGCTGGTGCCGCTGCCGACCGTGCCGCTGCCGATCTGGCCGTTGCAGATCTGCCGGTGCGCGATCGCCAGACCGCGTTTCACCACGAAGGCCTCGATGCCGCGCTCGGAGGCGATCGGCTCGTACCAGGCCGGGAACGGCCCTGGGTGACCCGGCTGAGCCGCTCGCCAGGCTTGCACCCGGGCAAACTGCGGCAGTCTGCGGTCGAGGAATCCGGCTGCAGTCTCCCGGTCGGCCGTTCGCAGGAACAGCAGGCCGCCAGGGCGCAGCGCCGCCACCAGCCGGTCTAGCACCAGCTCGGCGTTACGGACGCGGTGCAACAGCATCGAGCACTGCAGCAGCTCGACTGAGCGCGGCGGCAGTACCAGCGTCCTCAGCTCCGCGAGCGTGGCCGTGCTCAAGTCCGGCCGGGCCGCAACGACGGCGCGGACCGTGTCTTCGTCGTCATCAACTCGACTGACCCGCAGGTCTGGCGCAGTGGCCAGCAGTGCGCTGACGTCCAGCTCGGGTCCCGCAGTGGCGCAGCCCGCTTGCAGCAGGCTGATCGCACGACCAGGATGCTCGGCAACGTAGTCGGCCGCGAATCTGGTGAAGACGTCAGCCGGGCTTATGTCCGCGGCCTGGCGCTGGCGCGCCTGAGCGGTCCGCCGGCTGGCGGCGGGCGCTGACCTGTGCTTGCCGTGCTGTCCAGGGCCCTGCGTCGCGGCATCGAGCCCTGCGAGCCCATGAACGCGTGCCACGATGCCATAGCGTAGTGCTCCGACTACGCTGAGCGCATTAGACCCACGCCGAAGCCAGGACGGAGTCGGTTGGCCGCCCTGGGCCGTAGACTGTAAACATCCCGCCGCCGTGCTGATGCGCCGGCCTGCTGTCCGTTGCCAGTGGGGCCGTTGCATTACGGAGCGGGCCTTTCGTGCTGCCTATGTAGGGATGCAATGAGCCTCTCAGGTCTCCTCCCTGTCGTTACTGCCGATCCTGATCTGCGCCGGGCGCTTGACCAGGCCGCCGAGCTACCAGCGCTTGGCGGCGACCTGATCGCGCCGGCCTCACTCCGCCCGCTGCTGGTCGCGGCGCTTGCTGGCGCTGGCCGTCCAGGCGGCGGCGCGGTGACGCTTGCCGTCACCGCGACCGCGCGCGAGGCCGAGGAACTCGCGGCCGGGCTCGGGTCGCTCCTTGGCGAGGACCAGGTCGGCTACTTCCCGGCCTGGGAGACCCTGCCGCACGAGCGCCTGTCACCCCGGTCGGACACCTCTGGTCAGCGGCTCGCCGTGTTGCGCCGGCTTGCGCATCCCGACCCGTCCGATGTGCGGTCGGGCCCGCTCGTCGTCGTGACGACTCCCGTCCGCAGCCTGCTCCAGCCCATGGTCAGCGGCCTCGGCGAGCTGACGCCCGTGAAGCTGACCGCTGGCGAGACGGCCAGCATGGATGACACCATCGCCCAGCTTGTCGGCATCGGCTACGCGCGCGTCGAGATGGTCGAGCGGCGCGGCGAGATCGCAGTTCGCGGTGGCCTCCTGGACGTGTTCCCCCCCACCGAGGAGCACCCGCTGCGGGTCGAGTTCTGGGGCGACGAGGTCGAGGAGATCCGCTACTTCAAGGCGGCGGACCAGCGCACCCTGGCGATCGCCGACGACGGCCTGTGGGCACCGCCGTGCCGTGAGCTGCTGCTCACGGCCGGGGTTCGCGACCGGGCGCGGCAGCTCGCGGCCGAGTGGCCCGGCCTGCACGACATTCTCGGCAAGATGGCCGAGGGCATCACCGTCGAGGGCATGGAGGCGCTGGCCCCGGCGCTGACCGACAAGATGGAGCTGCTGCTGGATTACCTGCCCGGCGGCAGCAAGATCGTGGCCTGCGATCCGGAGCGGATCCGCGCGCGAGCGGCCGACCTCGTCTGGACCAGCCAGGAGTTCCTGGAAGCGTCCTGGGTAGGGGCGGCAGCCGGCGGGCAGGTCCCGATTGACCTCGGCGAGGCGGCGATCCGGCCGATCGCGGCGGCGCGGGCCGCGGCGGCGGCCGCCGGCCTGCCCTGGTGGACCGTCACCCCGTTCGCCGCTGCCGACTCGGCGCAGGCCGCGGCTGGCGACGGCGACCAGGAGGACGGTGGCGATGGCGAGCCCGCCCCGTTCCCGGTATCTGCAGATCCTGCGCCGGCCTACCGCGGTGACACCAGCCGGGCGCTCGGCGACATTCGCCGGTGGCTCGCCGACGACTGGAGAGTGGTCCTGGTCACCGAGGGGCACGGGCCCGCCAGGCGGCTGGCCGAGCTGCTCCGCGGAGATGGCCTCGGCGCGAGGGACGGCGACCTGACCGAGCCGCCGGAGGCCGGCCTCGCGCACATCAGCACCGGGCTGCTGGAGTCCGGGTTTGTCTGGCCAGCGGTCCGGCTCGTCCTCCTCTCTGAGCAGGACCTGGCCGGCACGCGGACCGGGACCCGGCAATCGCATCGGATGCCAAGCCGCCGCCGGGGCGGCATCGACCCGCTCCAGCTGTCGCCCGGTGACTACATCGTGCACGAGCAGCACGGTGTCGGCCGGTACCTGGAGATGACAAGCCGGACGGTGCAGGGTGCGACCAGGGACTACCTGGTCATTGAGTACGCGCCGAGCAAGCGCGGGCAGCCACCGGACCGGCTGTACCTGCCGACCGATCAGCTGGACGAGGTAACCAGGTACACCGGGGGCGAGGCGCCAGCGCTGCACCGCCTCGGGGGCGCCGACTGGGCCAAGGCCAAGGGCCGCGCGCGCAAGGCGGTTCGTGATATCGCGGCTGGACTCATCCGGCTGTACCAGGCGCGGATGGCCTCGCCTGGTCACCCGTTCGGGCCTGACACGCCCTGGCAGCGCGAGCTCGAAGACGCGTTCCCCTACGTGGAGACGCCCGACCAGCTCGCGGCCGTGGACGAGGTCAAGGCCGACATGGAGCGCGCCGTGCCGATGGACCGGCTGATCTGCGGTGACGTCGGCTACGGCAAGACCGAGATCGCGGTACGGGCCGCGTTCAAGGCCGTGCAGGACGGCATGCAAGTGGCCGTCCTCGTGCCGACCACCCTGCTGTCGGCGCAGCACTTCGCGACGTTCAGCGAGCGGTATGCGCCGTTCCCCGTCACGGTCCGGGCCATGTCCCGGTTCCAGTCGGCGGCCGAGGTCGCGGAGACCCTGGACGGTCTGGCCTCAGGCAAGGTCGACATCGTGATCGGCACGCACCGGCTGCTGTCGCCCGAGGTCCGGTTCGCCCGGCTCGGCCTGCTGATCATCGATGAGGAGCAGCGCTTCGGGGTCGAGCACAAGGAGTACCTCAAGCAGCTGCGCACCGAGGTGGACGTGCTCGCCATGTCGGCCACGCCTATCCCGCGGACCCTGGAGATGGGCATCTCCGGGATCCGGGAGATGTCCACGATCCTCACCCCGCCCGAGGAGCGACATCCGGTGCTGACCTCGGTCACGCCGTACGACGAGAAGCAGATCACCGCCGCGATCCGGCGCGAGCTGCTGCGCGATGGCCAGGTGTTCTTCGTGCACAACCGGGTGTCTTCGATCAACAAGGTGGCGGCCAGGCTGGCCGAGCTGGTGCCCGAGGCGAGGATCGGGGTCGGGCACGGCCAGATGAACGAGCACACCCTGGAGAAGGTGATGGGCGGGTTCATCGAGCGCGATTTCGACGTGCTGGTGTCGACCACGATCGTCGAATCAGGCCTGGACATACCCAACGCGAACACGCTGATCGTGGACCGGGCGGACGCTTACGGCCTGCCGGACCTGCACCAGCTGCGCGGCCGGGTGGGCCGGGGCCGGGAACGTGGCTACGCGTACTTCCTGTACCCGCCGGAGAAGCCGCTGACCGAGACCGCGCACGAGCGGCTCGCCACGCTGCAGCAGCACACCGGGATCGGTGCGGGGCTGCACATCGCGCTGAAAGACCTCGAGATCCGCGGCGCGGGCAACCTGCTGGGCGGCGAGCAGTCCGGGCACGTGGCCGCCGTCGGGTTCGACCTGTACGTGAAGATGATCGGCGAGGCGGTTCGCGAGCTGCGCGGCGACGGGCCAGCCGAACGGGCCGAGGTGCGCGTCGAGCTGCCCGTGGACGCGCACATCCCGCACGACTACATCACCGGCGAGCGGCTGCGGCTCGAGGCCTACACGCGGATCGCGTCCATCAACGCCACGATCGACATCGCGGCGGTCAGGGACGAGCTGACCGACCGGTTCGGCCCGGTCCCCGTGCAGGTCGACAACCTGCTCGCGGTGGCGCGGCTGCGCGCAGTGGCACGGCAGGCCGGGCTGACGGACATTACGCTCCAGGCCAGCAGGATCAGGTTCTCGCCAGTCGACCTGCCGGAATCGCGGGAAGTCCGGGTGCAGCGGCTGTACCCCGGCACCGTGCTCAAGCCGAGCGTCAGTACCATGCTGGTACCAGTGCCGAAGGCAGTGCCTGGCGCGCACGCAGGGTCAGCAAGCACGAGGGCGGGCACCGGGCAGACCATCTCGCTCGGCGCTCCGCCGCTGCGCGATCAGGAACTGCTGGCGTGGTGCGAGGAACTGATTGGGTCGGTGCTCGACGGCCTGTCGCCCGGTGGCGCGTCCGCAGGTGACGCATCGCCCGGTGGCGGGGCACCGGGCGGGCCTGGCGCGGCCGGAGCGGATCCGGAGCGCTCAGCATGAGGAGGGACCTGGCGTGACCAGGAAGCACACCGGGCGACTCAGGCTGCCCGTAAGCCGCACTTCGGTGCAGGCTGCGGTGGCGCTGGTCGCCGCCGGCCTCGCGGTGTCGGCCTGCGGCACGACCCAGCTTGGGGCCGCGGCGATCACGGGCGGCACCCGGATCTCGTCGGCGACGCTCACTGACCAGGTGAGCAACCTGGGCGCCGCATACGAGGCGGACCAGGCCAAGGGCATCAAGCCGCAGCGTCCCGCGGGCCAGGAGGCGCAGCAGGTGCTCACCTGGCTGATCCTGTTCCGCATCTACGACAAGGTCGCCGCGCAGCAAGGCATCTTCGTCACGCCAGCGCAAGCACAGCACCAGCTGGACGTGCTGACTATGCAGGCCAACCAGAACAAGGTGACCCTCGAGCAGTACATATCGGCAGGCGGCGCGGTGCCGCCTGACCTGGAGCCGCAGCTCGGCCAGTACTTCGCCATCCTGTCCACGCTCGAGAGCCGGCTCAACGGCGGCACGGCGCCCACCACCACGGCCGAGCAGACCAAGGTGGCTAGCCAGGTGGCGCATGCCCAGTGCGTGGCAGCCAAGAGCCTCAGCGTGCAGGTGAATCCGCAGTTCGGCGTCTTCGATTACCGCACCTACGCGGTGGTAATCGGGACGCCCAAGCTGGCAGCCAACCCGACGCCGTCGCCGTCGGCTAGCCAGCCCGAGCTGAAGCCGCCCTGCTGAGGCGCGGTAGGTGACAGTGACTGAGCCGACCGCCGGGCCCGCTGACGACGCGGCGCCTGGTGCCCGCCTGCTCGAGCTCGTGCAGGTGATGGACGCACTGCGAGCTCGCTGCCCGTGGGACGCCAGGCAGACGCACGAGAGCCTGACGCCGTACCTGCTGGAGGAGACCTACGAGGCCGTCGACGCGCTGACCGCGGGCGACCAGGCGGCGGTCCGCGAGGAACTGGGTGACGTGCTGCTCCAGGTGGTCTTCCACGCCAGGGTTGCGCAGGAGCGGACCGACGGCACCGGCTACACCATCGACGACATCGCCGACGCGATCACCGACAAGCTGAAACGACGTCACCCGCACGTGTTCGGCGATGTCAGCGTGTCCGGCCCCGACGAGGTCAAGCGGAACTGGGACGCCATCAAGGCGGCGGAGCGCGCGGCCGCCAGCGGAGGCGGGCCAGGATCGGTGCTGGACGGGGTGCCGCTGGGCCAGCCTGCCCTGTCGCTCGCCACGCAGCTGCTGCGCCGAGCCGAGCGCGCAGGGGCGCCTGCTGAGCTGGCCGCGGAGCCGGCCGACGTCGGCGAGTTCGGCCGTGAGCTATTCGCCTTGGCGAACCGCGCTCGGGCCGCTGGCGCGGATCCTGAGCTTGAGCTGCGCGCTGCCGCGCTGGCGTACGCCGACCGGGTCCGCTCGTGGGCGGCCGGGGAGGCCGGGTAAATCGCCGCAGGCGCGGGCACTGCGCCCGAACCGGCGTGCCCAACTCGCCGGCCGCCAGGCCCTCTACTAGGCTCCGAAGCGACCCGCAGCATCGCTAGCAGCGCAGGAGCTTCTACCGTGGCCTCCATCGAAGGCATTTTTGCCAGGCAGATCCTCGACTCCCGTGGCAACCCGACCGTCGAAGTCGAGGTCGTGCTCGACGACGGCAGCCTCGGCCGGGCGGCGGTGCCGAGCGGCGCCTCGACCGGCATCTTCGAGGCTGTCGAGCTGCGTGACGGCGGTGCGGAGTACGGCGGCAAGGGCGTGACCAAGGCCGTACAGGCCGTCATCGACGAGATCCAGCCGGAGCTGCTCGGCTACGACGCCGATGACCAGCGGATGGTCGACCAGGACATGATCGACCTCGACCGGACTCCGGATAAGTCCAGGCTCGGCGCGAACGCGATCGTCGGGGTCAGCCTGGCGGTCGCCAGGGCGGCGGCCGAATCGTCGGGCCTGCCGCTGTTCCGCTACCTGGGCGGGCCTAATGCGCACCTGCTCCCGGTGCCCTGCATGAACATCCTGAACGGCGGCGCCCACGCCGACTCGAACGTGGACATCCAGGAGTTCATGATCGCTCCGGTCGGCGCCAGCACGTTCGCCGAGGCGGTGCGCTGGGGCGCCGAGACCTATCACGCGCTCAAGGCCGTGCTGAAGCAGCACGGACTGTCGACGGGCGTGGGCGACGAGGGCGGCTTCGCGCCGGACCTGGAGCACAACCGCGCGGCACTCGACCTGATCGTCGAGGCTATCGGGAAGGCGGGCCTGGCGCCTGGCCGGGACGTCGCGCTTGCGATCGACGCGGCGGCCAGCAACTTCCTGGATGGCGACACGTACGCCTTCGAGGGCGGCGCGAAGACCGCTGCGCAGATGACCAGCATCTATGCGCAGTGGCTCGACTCCTACCCGCTGGTGTCGCTGGAGGACCCGCTGGGCGAGGAGGACTGGGCCGGCTGGCGTGAGCTCACCGCTGAGCTTGGCGGGCGGGTCCAGATCGTGGGCGACGACATCTTCGTGACGAACCCCGAGCGCATCAGGCGCGGCATCGCCGAGAAGGTGGCTAACGCGCTGCTGGTGAAGGTCAATCAGATCGGCACGCTGACGGAGACATTCAGCGCAGTGGACCTGGCTCACCGCAGCGGCTACACGACGATGATGAGCCACCGGTCCGGCGAGACCGAGGACACGACGATCGCCGACCTCGCCGTGGCGCTGAACTGCGGGCAGATCAAGACCGGTGCGCCGTGCCGGTCGGAGCGAGTCGCCAAGTACAACCAGTTGCTGCGGATCGAGGAGATGCTCTCCGAGGGCGCCGTGTACGCGGGCCGCCGGGCGTTCCCCCGGTCGGCCGCTGACGGCCAGTGAGCCCGGACGGGCGGCGCGGCCGGCGGCCCGGCGGCCCGTCCTTGCCCCGCGCCCGAAACTCACCAGCCGCGCCGCGATCCTGGCCATCGTGCTGTGCGCGATCGCCCTGACCCTCGCCTACCCGGTCCGCGACTACATCGCCAACCGGCGGCAGATCGACCAGCTCGAGGCGCAGAACGCGCAGGTCGCCGCCGAGGTCAGGCACCTGAAGGTGCTGCAGCGCGCGCTAGCGTCGCCGGCCCGGATCGAGCAGGAGGCACGGGACGACCTGCACATGTGCTTCCCGGCGCAGACCTGCTATGAGGTGATCTACGCAAGTAAGCCGCACGCGAAGACGGGCGGCGAGCCGGCCGGGGCGCCGTGGTACGGCCGGCTCTGGCAATCGGTCGCGCAAGCCAACGCCGCCCCGTCCCGGTGAGGCCGTGACCGATCCGCACGGACCGGCGGCCAGCGATCTGGCCGTGGTGGCGCGTCAGCTTGGCCGTGAGCCCCGGGCCGTCACCGCGGTCGCCCACCGCTGCCCATGCGGACTGCCCGACGTCGTGCAGACAGCGCCCCGGCTGGCCGACGGCACCCCGTTCCCTACGCTGTACTACCTCACCTGCCCGCGGGCCTGCGCAGCGCTCAGCCGGCTGGAGGCGGCTGGCCTCATGCGGGACATGACCGTGCGCCTGCAGTCAGATCCTGACCTGCGTGAGCGCTACCAGGCCGCGCATGCCGACTATGTGCGCCGCCGGGAGGCCGCTGCGGTGGCGGCCGGCCTAGCGCCGCTGCCAGTCGGCACGCAGAGCGCCGGCGGCATGCCGGATCGGGTGAAGTGCCTGCACGCGCTGGCTGCGCACGCGCTGGCCGTGCCCGGCGTCAACCCGCTCGGCGAGGAGGCGGTCCAGGCAGCGGCTCAGTGGTGGCAGGCTGGAGCGTGTGTGGCGCGGGACAGCTAGGCCAGGCCGGCGGGAGGCGGACAGATGACCAAGCGGGTGGCCGCGATCGATTGCGGGACGAACTCGCTTCGGTTGCTGATCGCCGACGCCGACCCGGCTAGCCATCAGCTGACCGACGTGGCGCGGCGGATGGAGATCGTCCGGCTTGGCCAGGGCGTGGATGCCACGGGCATGCTCGCGCCCGAGGCCCTCGAGCGGACGCTTCGGGTACTGGCCGAGTATGCCAGCGAGATCCGCAGCGCTGGTGCCGACGCCGTCCGAATGGTCGCGACCAGCGCGACGAGGGACGCCAGCAACGCCGCCGACTTCGTCCGTGGCGTCGTGGCGACGCTGGGCGTCGCACCCGAGGTCATCAGCGGCCGCGAGGAGGCCACGCTGTCGTTCGCGGGCGCCACCGCGGAGTTCGCTGCCAACGGCGCCGCGGGGGCCGGTGCCGCCGCGGCCCCGCCGCCGGAGCCGCCTTACCTCGTCGTGGATATCGGCGGCGGGTCCACCGAGTTCGTGCTCGGCGGCGACCCGGACGGCAATCTTGCTTCGTCGACAGGCGAGCTGGCGGGCATCTCGGTAGACATTGGCTGCGTCCGCCTGACCGAACGCCACCTGCATTCCGACCCGCCGACCGAAGCCGAGGTCAAGGGCGCTACCGCCGACATCGACCGGGCACTGGACGACGTCGCGACGGCCATCGCCTGGCCGACCGCGCGCACGCTCGTCGGCCTGGCCGGATCGGTGACCACCGTCGCGGCGATCGCGCTCGGGCTGTCGGCCTATGACCCCCGCCGCACGCATCATGCCCGGATCTCTGCCGCCCAGGTGCATGCGGTCAGCCAGCAGCTGCTGACGGCGACCAGACAGGAACGGGCTGCGATCGGGTCGATGCATCCGGGCCGGGTCGACATCATCGGTGCTGGTGCCCTCGTCCTTGACTGCGTGCTGCAGCGGTTCGGGTTCGCCGAGCTTGTCGCCAGTGAGCACGACATTCTCGACGGCATCGCCTGGTCGATCGCCGGTGCCTGACACTGGCGGCCGGCCCGTCTACGTGCCGCCCGGCAGCGGCTGGCCGGAAGATCCCGCCACGCCCGGCACACCAGTGGCCGGCACTGCCGCCGACGTCCAGATGCTCGCCACCGCGGCCGGGTCGCTGGCTGAACTCGCTGCGCGCGAGTCGGTCTGCCGGGCCTGCGAGCGCCTCGTCCAGTGGCGCGAGCAGGTAGCCGTCACCAAGCGGCGGTCGTTTCAGGACGACACGTACTGGGGCCGGCCGGTGCCGAGCTGGGGCGATGACGAGGCGTCGATACTGATCCTTGGGCTGGCACCGGCCGCGCACGGCGGGAACAGGACGGGCCGAATCTTCACCGGCGACCGCAGCGGCGACGTCCTGTTCGCCTCCCTGTGGCGGTGCGGGCTGGCAGTGCAGCCGACGTCGACAGCGGCCGGGGACGGGCAGCGCCTCGTATCGGCGCGGATGGCCGCCGCCGTCCACTGCGCGCCGCCCGACAACAAGCCAGAGCCTGCCGAGCGGGACGCGTGCGCGCCGTGGCTCGAGGCCGAACTCAGCCTGCTACGGCCGCGTCTGCGCGTCGTCGTGTGCCTCGGTCACTTCGCCTGGCAGGCACTGTGGCCGCGGCTCGCCAGGCTGGGTTATGCGGTGCCGCGGCCGCGGCCGGTGTTCGGGCATGGGGCCGAGGTCCTGCTGTCGTCTCCCGCGCGCATGGCCGTACTGGGCTGCTATCACCCGAGCCAGCAGAACACTTTCACTGGCCGGGTGACCGACACGATGCTCGACGCCGTCTTCTGCCGCGCCCGCGAGCTGTCCGGCGCCCTGAGCTGACGGCTCGCCGCGCGTGATCGGCCGCGACGCCGGCACATACCGGGCGCGCTGCATCACCGAGGGTAATAACAATGGCGCATTGGTCACGGCGAGTATCAGGTGCGAAAGATCGCAAGGATAAGAAAGGTGACATTGACAGAGAAACGGCTCGCAGTAATTGGATATCTGGAGTACGCAGATGGGCGCGGGGTATCATCGCAATGCCCCCGTAGCCCAAGGGAAGAGGCCGGCCCCCTAAAAGGGTCCCCAGTGTCGGTTCGACTCCGACCGGGGGTACAGATGACCTGCTAGGACGCGGTACGGACCCGGTCGGCGACGGCCCCCCGCAGCCTGGCAATCGACGCTGCCATTGATGCGCGATTCAATGAGTTCACACGGAGATAAACGCCCGGTGACGCTCGCCTGAATCGTCGGATCAGGCGGCGGGCGGACGACCGGTTAGACCCTTTCGGGTGGTATTCGCGGCTGCCGACGTGCGCGCAGAAACGGCTACGTAACGATGGCCTCCTGCGCTTCACGAACTCACCCGCTCACATCCGGTCCGGCCCGGTCAATGGTGATTCTGATGATCAGCCGCTGATCTCTGTGCATCGCCTCTCGGTAGTCCGCCCAGTTAGGGTGCTCGCCCGAGATCCGCCGGTAGTAGTCCTCCAGGATCGGCAGCGCGTCCGGCAGGTGGATGAGCTCTACGTTGCCTTCGGCCTGGACCCACTCGCCGAAGAAGCCGTCACTGATGCCGCACAGTGCGGCCCGCGGGTACCTGGCGAGGTTCCTGGCCTTGATGGCGGTCTCCCTGGTACTGACGAGCACGCGGCCGTCGTCGTCCACGGCGACGACGACAGGCGACAGCTGCGGACCGCCGTCGGCCCTCGTGGTCGCGAGTATCGCCCGCGGATGGGTGGACAGGAAACTAGCAGCGCGACCGATGTCCACCGCTGTCGAAGGTCAGGCGCCGTTAAGTCTGCTGCGGCGCTGCAGCTCGTACTCATGCACGATCGCGCTGGCGTAGCCGTGCGACAGCCCGTGCTCGTCAGACAGCCAGTAGGCGCGCTCGTTGCATCTCAGGAAGGCTGGACCCGATTCAAGGCGGGTGAACCACTCTCGGAGTTGGAGTCCGGTAACGGACGGGATGCGGGCGATCAGGTTCTTATGCATCTCCGGAGAGTGGGTCAGGGACAAGTGGCACCTCCAGCTCGAGGGGTAAGTCCTCTTGCAGTCGAGAGTGCACCACCTATGGCCACATGACAACCCCCGACGGCCACCCTTCCGTAATGCCCTGTTTGACTAGCGCGGGCGTTCCGGGCAAAGCAGTCCATCACGGAGTAGCGGCCTAGCAGGGTCAGCCCAGCCGCTCGAAGATCATCGCCATGCCCTGGCCACCGCCGACGCACATGGTCTCCAGACCGATCGACTTGTCGTGGAACTGGAGGCTGTTCAGCAGCGTCGACGTGATGCGCGCGCCCGTCATGCCGAACGGGTGGCCGACGGCGATCGCGCCGCCGTTGACGTTCAGCTTGTCGATGTCGATGCCCAGGTCGCGGTAGGACGGGATCACCTGCGCGGCGAACGCCTCGTTGATCTCGACGAGGTCGACATCGTCGATCGTCATGCCAGCCCGGCCGAGGGCCTGCTGTGAAGCCCCGACCGGGCCGAGGCCCATGATCTCCGGCGACAGGGCGGTAAGGCCGGTGGACACGATCCGGGCCAGGGGCGTGATGCCCAGCTCGGCCGCCTTAGTGTCGCTCATCACGATCACGGCCGCGGCGCCGTCGTTCAGCGGGCAGCAGTTGCCGGCCGTCACCGTGCCGTCCGGCCGGAAGACGGGCTGGAGCTGGGATACCTTCTCGAGCGACGTGCCGGGGCGGGGCCCGTCGTCCGCCGACACTACGGTCCCGTCAGGCAGGGTGACGGGTGTGATGTCGCGCTGCCAGAAGCCGTCGGCCAGCGCCTTCTCGGCCAGGTTCTGCGAGCGGACGCCAAACTCGTCCTGCTCGGCCCGGCTAACTCCGCGCTGCTGGGCGACGTTCTCCGCGGTCTGGCCCATAGCGATGTAGATGTCCGGGATCTGGCTATCCTCGCGCGGGTCGCGCCAGGTGAAGCCGCCCTTCCCCATCTCGCCTGCCCTGGCTTCGGCGTCCGCGAAAACAGGGTTCTTGGTGTCCGGCATCCCGTCGCTGCTGCCCTTAGCGAACCGGCTGACGGTCTCGACGCCGGCCGAGATGTAGATGTCACCCTCGCCGGCCTTGATCGCGTGGTAGGCCATCCGGGTGCTCTGCAGCGAGGACGAGCAGTACCTGGTGATTGTGGTGCCCGGGAGCGAGTCGTAACCCAGCATGACCGCGACGACCCTGGCCATGTTGTAGCCCTGCTCACCGCCAGGCAGGCCGCAGCCGAGGATCAGGTCGCTGATCCCGGCAGGGTCTACCTGCGGCACCTTCGCCAGCGCCGCCGCGACCATCTGCACCGTGAGGTCGTCGGGACGGATGCTGGTGAGTGAGCCCTTGAAAGCGCGGCCAATGGGCGAGCGGGCGGTGGCGACGACGACTGCCTCGGGCATGACGGCTCCCTGCGAAGATCTGGTATTAAACCCGACAGTAGCTTACGGGAGGTCGGCAGCCCAGTCGGCCGGCTGTCGCAGGTTCCAGCGCCCGTTGATGCACAGTGCGACGAGCGCTCCCGCGGCCACGAGCATCACCAGCGGGGTCACGTGCATGCCGAGCTGCGTCTGGACTGCGTACAGCGCATGGCCGAGCTCCCTGTTTGGTCCCCGGCCGAACCCTAGTCCCGGCATGTCGCTGATCGTCAGTACCGTGAACCACAGGACGACCAGCCAGTCGAGGCGGGACGCCGGGTAGAAGACGAGCACGCAGAAGATCATGACGCTGTACCAGGCGAACTGATGCGGCCAGAGCATCAGCCAGACCACGGCGAGCAGCAGGGCGATCCGGATAGCTGGACGGTCGGCGTAACCCTCGGGCATCCGCGTGTACATGAGATAGCCCACGACCATCATCAAGACCACCGCGATCGGCACGGACAAGCTCAGGCTGAGCCCCAGGCGGTGGAGGAAAAAGCCATAGAAGCCGTACCCGGTGCCGCCGAGGGCGCGACTTGCCAGTGCCTTGATGGCAGGCAGTCCGGCGATCAGGTAGCCGGGCACGAGGACTGCCGCAGTCCCGGCGGCCGTAGCGGCCAGCTGGCCAGGCCGCCGTCGCAGTACCCACGCAATGGCCAGCACGAACAACAGGTAATCCGCCTTGATCGCGGCCGCGGCGCCAACACACACCCCAGCGGCGGCGGCGGCGGCCAGTGACGGCGAGCGAGCGGCCCACCGATCGGCCACGAGGAGCCCGAGCAGGCCGATGCCGGCGGCCAGCAGGTCCAGGTGGCCCGCCGCGATCAGGTTCCAGAGCAGCAAGGGGTTCGCGGTCCACAGCAGGTGAGTCCGGGCCCGGGCGGCGCGGTCCGCGCGCGTGGCCCGATCGGCAGCCACCGCCACCATGGCGAACGCCACGGCGTTCGCCAGCTTGAGCCAGAACGTGGCCGCCGCCAGCGACGCACCGCCAAGCCGAGATGCCAGCACCTCTTCGGCAGTGGCGAGCGGGCCGTACACGCTGGGATTGCGAATCCAGTCCAGCGGGACGCCGCTTTGCACGTGGAACATCGCCCGGTACTGAAATGGTGTCATCACGTAAGGGCTGCGGCCGGTTTCGGCGATGTGGCCGTAGATGGCGTAGTCCAGCGGATCGGTGGAGCCCGTCGGCGGGACGATGACGAGCACGACCAGGGCGACCAGGGCCGCCACCATGATCAGCCGCATCGGCACCGGCTGGCCCCGTCGCAGGGCCGCGAGTCCTGCTGCGATGCCTGCGCCCGCTACCAGAGCAGCCACCCAGATGGCGATCAGGATGATCCTCGGCTGCACATGGACTGCGAGCTCGTACGGCGGGCCGAAGCTCGGCAACTGCAACTTCGGCGGCATCCAGCTGCTACGCAGCAGGCCGGCCCCGGCAAAGACCACGAGGCTCGTGATGATCGCCGCAGCCGACCAGTTGCCGAGCGCTCTGCCCACCGGCTCGGAAGTCGCTGCGCCGGCGGACGCTGGCACTGCGGGTCTGGTATCGGAGCTACTCATGTGATCTCAAGGTCTCGGGTTGCCGCTAGCAGCGTAGCGGCTCGGCCGATGCGATCATGGGGTGATGACGCCATCATGAAGGTGCCCAGCAACAGTATTCCTACTATGAAGGTAGATTACACCGATTCGGCTGGACAACTGCCCAGGCTGGGCGTTTGTCGCAGCCCAGGCTTATAGACCGTGGCGCGGGCCCGATTGCTGGCGAAGCGCACAGATACCACTATACCGGGCCAGTCGCTGACGTGACGGGTCATCGCAGTCTGTCGCGTAGTGGGATAGCGTCAGTGGACTCGCTCACGGTGAGTTGCGGCCACTTTAGCGACTGCGAGCCGGCCGGGCTAGGCGACACTCGAGGCGGCGACAGATGCACGTGCACGACTCTCTCATCGATCTGGTCGGGAACACTCCGCTGCTCCGGCTGCGCAAGGTCACGCGCAGCCTGCCAGCCGCTGGCGCTGGCCCTGGCCCTGGCCCCACGGTGCTGGCCAAGGTCGAGTACTTCAATCCCGGCGGCTCAGTAAAGGACCGGATCGCCCTACGGATGGTCGAGGCCGCCGAGAAGTCCGGTGCGCTCCAGCCGGGCGGCACCATCGTGGAGCCGACGTCGGGTAACACCGGCGTGGGGCTGGCCATCGTGGCTCAGGAGAAGGGCTACCGGTGCCTGTTTGTCTGCCCCGACAAGGTCGGCCAGGACAAGATCAGCGTGCTGCGCGCGTATGGCGCCGAAGTCGTTGTCTGCCCGACGACCGTGTCCCCGGACCACCCGGACTCGTATTACTCGGTCTCGGACCGCCTCGCGAGGGAGACGCCGGGCGGCTGGAAGCCGAACCAGTACGCCAACATGGAAAATCCCCATTCGCACTACCTGTCGACCGGGCCGGAGATCTGGACGCAGACCGAGGGCACGATCACGCACTTCGTCGCCGGCATTGGCACCGGCGGTACCATCTCGGGCACCGGGCGATACCTCAAGGAAGTCTCGGACGGTCGCGTCCAGATCATCGGTGCGGACCCCGAAGGATCGGTCTACTCCGGCGGGACGGGTCGCCCCTACCTCGTCGAGGGTGTCGGCGAGGACATCTGGCCAGAGACCTATGACAAGAGCATCTGCGACCAGATCATCGCGGTCAGTGACGCCGACTCGTTCCTGATGACGCGACGCCTGGCCCGCGAGGAAGCGCTGCTGACCGGCGGTTCCTGTGGCATGGCCGTCGTCGCCGCGCTCCGCGTCGCCAAGGCCGCCGCGCCGGACGATGTCATCGTTGTGCTGCTGCCCGACGGGGGCCGCGGCTACCTGGGCAAGATTTTCAACGACGAGTGGATGGCCGATTACGGCTTCCTCACCGCCGAGACAGCGGAGCCGCGCGTTGGCGACGTCCTCGAGCGCAAGGCCGGGTCGTCCCTGCCGCAGTTCGTCCACGCTCATCCAACCGATACAGTCCGGAACGTCATCGCGAGCCTGCGCGAATTCGACGTATCGCAACTGCCCGTGCTCAGCGCCGAGCCGCCCGTCATGGCGGCCGAGGTCGTGGGCTCCATCGTCGAGCACGATCTGCTCGAGGCGCTGGTCACCGGCAAGGCAGCGCCCGACGACGTGGTCGCCGGCCTGATGTCGCCGCCGCTTCCGTCGGTCGGATCCGGCGAGCCGGTCAGCGCTGCGGCCAGGGCCCTTGCGGCAGCGGGCGCGGCTGTCGTCCTGGTCGATGGCAAGCCGGCCGGCGTGATCACCCGCCAGGACGTGCTCACGTTCCTGTCCAGCCAGCCCGGATAGCCTGGACCGATGCAGACACCGCACCGCGACGGGTTCGAGACCCTCGCGATCCATGCTGGCCAGCAGCCCGACCCCGTGACCGGCGCGGTGGTGCCGCCGATCTACCAGGTCTCGACCTACAAGCAGGATGGCGTCGGCGGGCTGCGCGGGAAGGAACTCGGCGAGGCCGCGCGCTGGATCGAGGGCTACGAGTACTCGCGGACCGACAACCCGACCAGGGGCGCGCTCGAGGAGTGCCTGGTCGCGCTCGAGTCCGGCGTGCGCGGTCTGGTGTTCGCGTCGGGGATGGCCGCGTCGGACTGCCTGCTGCGAGCCGTCTGCAAGCCCGGCGACCACGTCCTCATCCCGAACGACGCCTATGGCGGTACCTTCCGCCTGTTCGACAAGGTCCTGGCGGGCTGGGGCGTCACATACCAGCCGGTGACGATGGCGGACACGTCAGCCGTCCGGGCCGCGCTCGCTGCCCGGACAGCGCGAGTCATCTGGGTGGAGACGCCGACTAACCCGCTGCTCGGGATCGCCGACATCGCCGCGCTTGGCCAGCTCGCCAGCGACGCCGGGGCGTTGCTCGTCGTGGACAACACGTTTGCGTCGCCATATCTGCAGCAGCCGCTCGCGCTCGGTGCGGACGCGGTCGTCCACTCGACGACGAAGTACATCGGCGGCCACTCCGACGTCGTCGGCGGAGCTGTCGTCGTCAGCGACAGCGGGCTCGGCGAGCAGCTGTTTTTCCTCCGGAACGCGGTTGGCTCCGCACCGGGCCCATTCGATGCGTGGCTGACGCTGCGGGGCGCCAAGACCCTGGCGGTCCGGATGGACCGGCATTGCCAGAACGCCCAGCGGATCGCCGACATGCTGGTCAGCCACCCGGCCGTCAGTGAGGTCTACTACCCCGGCCTGGCCGCTCATCCTGGCCACGAGATAGCCGCCAAGCAGATGCGCGGGTTCGGCGGCATGGTGTCGTTCCGGGCCCGGGCTGGCGCGGGCGAGGCTGTCGAGATCTGCGGCCGCACGCGGCTGTTCACCCTGGGTGAGTCGCTCGGCGGGGTGGAGTCGCTGATCGAGCACCCGGCCAGGATGACCCATGCCTCGGTGGCCGGCTCCGCGCTTGAGGTGCCCGCCGACCTGGTGCGCCTGTCTGTCGGCATCGAGTCCGCCGACGATCTGATCGAGGATCTCAACGCCGCACTCGGCTAGCGGCCGAGGGCTGCTAGTGGACGGGACCAGTCGGCGGGCGCCAGCGCCGCCAGCCGCGGTGCATGGTGAAGAGCCGTGACGGCGCAGGTGGCGCCGCCGCCAGCTGCTGTCGTGGCTGGAGCACCAGGCCGGACGGGACGGGCTCCCACCACGACTCGCGGCCGAACAGGCGGCTGAAAAGCTCCACTTGCGGGCCGCGCCGGGTCGGCCCGGCCGGCCCGAGCACCAGCTCCGCCGGAGCAGGCTGGTCCGCTGGCTGCCAGCGGACGTCAGTGGAAATACGCAGCCTGCTGGCGTGGTTCGGCAGCGCGGCGTGCGAGGTGAGGCAGTGGAAGAGCAGCACGTCGCCAGGCTGGTAGTCGGTCGTCGCCCAGCGCGGCTCGTCGGCGCGCAGCAGCCGTGGCCGCAGCGGCGGGCCGAGATGACTGCCCGGCAGCACCGCGAGTCCGCCGAGCTGCACGGGGATATCCATGAGCGGCAGCCACGTCGTCAGCATGTCCTGCACACCGGAGACGACAAAGTCCTGATGAACGTAGCGGCCCTTGGTGACCCGGAACGGGGGCTCCGGATACACGGTGCGCAGCACCTTGGCTGGGTAAGAGAAGGCGGCCGGTCCGAGCAGCAGGCGGACCAGGCGGCGCAGCGGCGGCAGGTAGGGCAGCCGGTTGAGGCCGCGGCTGGCCAGCGCAGCCCGGAACGACGGGTCAGTCAGCGCATCGCGGATGTCCACGGCACGCTGCGGGCCCGCCGGGTGGCCATCGCGGTCGGTCCAGCCGCCTAGCGTCAGCTCCGCTCGCACGCTGTCGTAGGCAGCCGAAACGTCCGCGGGCCGCAACAGGCCGCGGAAGAACAGGTAACCCTCCGCTGACAGCCGGCGCCGCAGGGCCGCCTGGTCATCGCGGAACGCCAGAGAGTCGGCCAGTTCGCGCACGGCATCTACGGTAACGCCGCCCGGTGCGGTGCACTGACAACCTCGGCGCCGCTGACAACGCCCCCGGCCGTGTCAGCTCGGTAGCCGGCGCATCACGGCCGGCCCGCAAGCCCGCCGGTCGAGCCGGAGTCTGAGTCCAGCACGCGGCGAACGGCGAGCACGAGGATCATGGAGAGGTGAGCGAATCCGGCACCGCAGGGTTGTTCGGCGGTCTGTTCGGGCGCGGTGCGGTCGGCGTCGGCGACCGGGACTGGCTGCAGGCGATGCTCGACACCGAGGCGGCGCTTGCTCGTGCGCTGGAGCGAGCCGGGCTCGCGGACGCAGGTGCCGGAGCCGCAGTCACCGCGGCCGCGCGAGCGGACAGGTTCGACGCGGCCGCGATCGGACAGCAAGCGGCGCTGACAGGCAACCCGGTGCCCGCTCTCGTCCGGGCGCTCAGCGACGGCCTCCCGGCCGGAGCCCGCGAGGCCGTGCATCGCGGCGCCACCAGTCAGGACATCATCGACACCGCCCTGATGCTGCTCGCCAGGCGAGCCCTCGAGGTCATCGACGCCGACCTCGCGGCAGCCGCCGAGCAGGCCGCGGTGCTGACTGACGCGCACGCGGGCACGGTCATGGCCGGCCGGACGCTGCTCCAGCAGGCGGTGCCGGTCACGTTCGGGCTGGTCGCGGCCGGGTGGCTCAATGCTCTTGACGCCGCCCGGCACGAGCTGGGCCGGGTCCGCGCGACGCGACTGGCCATCCAGTTCGGCGGGGCAGCCGGCACGCTGGCCTCGCTCGGCGCCGCCGGGACCGTGGTGTCGGGGCTACTGGCGGAGGAGCTTGGCCTGCGCGAGCCGGCGCTGCCCTGGCACACCGACAGGCTGCGCATCCTGCAGCTGGCCGCGTCGCTCGCGGGCGCCAGCGCCGCGCTCGGCAAGATAGCCAGGGACGTGACGCTGCTCGCGCAGACCGAGGTCGCCGAGGTAGCCGAGGGGAGCGATGACCCGCGCCAGGGCGGGTCGTCTGCGATGCCGCACAAGCGGAACCCGGTGCGGTCGGTGCTCATTCTCGGCTGCGCCCGGCGCGCGCCTGGCCTGCTCGCCACGCTGGCTGCCGCGACCGAGCACGAACTTCAGCGCGCGGCCGGGGCATGGCACGCCGAGTGGGAGCCGCTCGCTGATCTGCTGCGGCTGACTGGATCGGCCGCGTCCTGGTCCGTGCCGCTGCTGACCGGTCTGCGCGTCGATGCCGGCCGGATGCGCGCCAATCTGGACAGGACCAGCGGGCTCCCACTGGCTGAGCACGTGGCTGCCCAGCTAACGCCAGCGGTCGGCAGGCTGGCCGCGCAGGACCTTGTCGCGGCGGCGTCTGCGCGCGCCGCCGAGCGGGCCGTGAGCCTGCCCGAGGCGCTGCTCGCGGACCAGGCCGCGGCAGCGGTGCTGCACGCTGCCGGGATCGGTCGGGCCGAGCTGGCCGCATGGGTGGACCCGGCCGGCTACCTCGGAGCGTCGGCCGAGTTCATCCGGCGGGCCCTGGCCGCGCACACTGCACCCGACGACATCAGCTGAGACCGGAGCCGGAAGACCGGCCCTGAAGGAAAGGACTCCGTCTCGTGAATGACGAAGAACGCGCTGCCGCCGGCCTGCGGACCAGGCGCGAGGTACTCGGCGATGAGCACGTCGATCGCGCGGAAGCAGCTACGACCGACTTCACCGCCGACTTCCAGGACTTCATCACCCGGTACGCCTGGGGCGAGGTGTGGAACAGGCCCGGCCTGTCCCGCCCGGAGCGCAGCATGATCACGCTCGCCATGCTGGCGGCGCTAGGCCGGGACGAGGAGCTGGCGCTGCACGTCAAGGCGGGCATCAGAAATGGGCTGACCCCTACCGACATCCGAGAAGTGCTGCTTCAGGTCGCGGTCTACGCGGGCGTGCCGGCCGCGAACCGAGCTTTTGCTATTGCCGCCCAGGCGCTGCCGAAGTCTTCGTAGTCCGCACAACTGTTCACCTGATGGAAGTTCTCGATAGTGTTTTAGTCAGCCGATAGGGAGGATTGGGCCGACGTGGCAGAGATCGTGACGCTAGCCGACGCGATCGAGGCCACGGTGCACGACGGCGACACAGTCGCCATGGAGGGCTTCACCCACCTGATCCCGCACGCGGCCGGCCACGAGGTGATCAGGCAGCGGCGACGCGATCTCACGCTAGTCCGGATGACGCCCGACATCATCTACGACCAGCTCATCGGGGCCGGATGCGCCCGCAAGCTGGTGTTCGGGTGGGCCGGCAACCCCGGCGTCGGATCGCTGCACAGGTTCCGGGACGCAGTCGAGAACGCGTGGCCTAATCCGCTTGAGCTGGAAGAGCACAGCCACGCCGGGATGGCTAACCGGTTCGTGGCCGGCGCATCCGGCCTGCCGTTCGCCGTCATGCGTGGCTACCGCGGCACCAGCCTGGCAGCTCACACCGCCGGTGTCGCCGACATCATCTGCCCATTCACCGGCGAGACGCTGACGGCTGTCAGCGCGCTGCGTCCCGACGTGGCGGTGATCCACGCCCAGCGCGCCGACCGGCGCGGCAACGTTCAGTACTGGGGCATCACCGGCGTGCAGAAGGAAGCCGTGCTCGCCTCGGCGCGCTCGGTCGTCACGGTGGAGGAGATCGTGGACACGCTGGCGCCGCAGCCCGGCGCGGTCGTACTGCCGTCCTGGACTGTCGGCTTCGTCGCGGCGATGCCCGGCGGCGCTCACCCGTCCTACGCGCTCGGGTATACCGACCGCGACAACGACTTCTACCAGGCCTGGGACGAGATCAGCCGCGACCGGCAGCGGTTCATGGCGTGGCTCGACGAGCACGTCTACGGCGCGGCCGCCACCACCACCGGGCCCGCCACCACTACCGGACCCGCCACTACTGCCGGGGCGGGCGCAACCGCCCGGGCCGGGGCCGCATGTTGATGTACACGCCCGACGAGATGATGACCGTGACCGCCGCGCGGTCGATGCGCAACGGGATGACCTGCTTCGTCGGCATCGGCTTGCCGAGCGAGGCCGCCAACCTGGCCCGACGTACCCATGCGCCGGAGCTGGTGCTGATCTACGAGTCGGGTGCAGTCGGCGCGAAGCCGGACCACGTCCCGCTGTCGATCGGCGACGGCGTGCTCGCCGAGACCGCCGACGCTGTCGTCAGCGTGCCGGAGATCTTCAACTACTGGCTCCAGCCCGGCCGCATCGATGTCGGCTTCCTCGGGGCTGCGCAGCTCGACCGGTACGGGAACATCAACACGACGATGATCGGCGGGGATTACGCACGGCCAGCCGTCCGCCTGCCGGGCTCAGGCGGTGCCCCCGAGATCGCGGCCGCCTGCAGGGAAGTCGTCGTCGTGCTCCGGCAGTCCAGGCGGACCTTTGCCGAGCGGCTGGACTTCGTCACGTCGGTCGGCTTCGGCGCAGGCGCGGACAGCAGGCAGCAACTCGGCCTGATCGGCGCCGGGCCCACGCTCGTCATCACCGACCTCGGCGTGCTGCACCCTGCTCCCGATAGCCGTGAGCTGGTGCTGACCGGGATCTATCCTGGAATATCGGTCGACCAGGTCAGGGACAGCACCGGCTGGGAGCTGACTGTCTCGGCTGACGTCAGCGAGCTCGCGCCGCCATCGCCTGCCGAACTGGCCGCCCTGCGCCAGCTGCTAGCCAGCGCGCCGCCGCGGCCCGTGCCGAGCCCCAAGGTGCCACGAGCCGGAGGAGCAACGTCATGACAGCCAGGAACACCTGGCCCGCCAGCGGCGGCCTCGTGCTGCCGCGCTACCCGGCCGCGGTCGGCGCCCATCCGCCGCTCGACTCACCGGCCTACAAGTCCTCGCTGCTGCGTGCGCCGAAGCAGGCGCTCGTCCCACTGCCGCAGCGGCTGACGGAGATCACCGGCCCGCTGCTCGGAGCCGAGCGCGTCACGGCGGCAGACGCCGACCTGACGGCCGGGCACCCCGGCGAGCCGCTGGGCGAGCGCATCATCGTCACCGGCCGGGTGCTGGACTCCGACGGGCGGCCGGTCCCGGATACTCTCATCGAGGTCTGGCAGGCCAATGCATCGGGCCGCTACGCACATGGGGTCGACGATCACCCAGCTCCGCTTGACCCGAACTTTGGCGGCGCTGGCCGGTGCCTCACCGACTCACTCGGCCGGTACCGGTTCGTCACGATCAAGCCGGGTGCCTACCCGTGGCGCAACCACCACAATGCCTGGCGGCCGGCCCACATTCACTTCTCGCTGTTCGGCAGGGCATTCACCCAGCGCCTGATCACGCAGATGTATTTCCCGGCCGATCCGCTGTTCCCCCTCGACCCGATCTTCAACTCCATCCCCGACCCTGACGCGCGAGCACGGCTGATCGCCACGTTCGACATCGACCAGACCGAGCCGGACTGGGCGCTCGGGTACAGCTGGGACATTGTTCTCCGCGGCCGGTCGGCCACCGTGTTCGAGACCGAGGAGGGCGAGTGACCCAGGGCATCACCCCGTCGCAGACTGTCGGCCCGTTCCTGGCCATCGGGCTGCCCTGGCCGGACGGCCCGTGTGTCGTTCCCCCCGGCACGCCGGGCGCCATCGCGATCACCGGCCAGGTCTTCGACGGCAACGGGACGCCGGTGCCGGACGCCCTCGTGGAGACGTGGCAGGCGGACCCGGATTCACGGTTCGATCATCCTGACGATCCCCGCGGCGCCGCCGCGCCCGCGGCAGCCGGGTTCCGCGGGTTCGGCCGGTCAGCGACCGACCCCGACGGGAACTACCAGATCAGTACGCTCCGGCCTGGCGCGCTGCCGTGCCCGGATGGCAGGATCGAGGCGCCGCACCTCGACGTGTCGGTGTTCGCTCGCGGCCTGCTGGACCGGGTCGTGACCAGGATCTACTTCCCGGCCGACCAGGCGAACGCTGCCGACCCGGTCCTCGCGGCCATCGAAAACCCAGCCCGGCGGGCGACGCTGATCGCTGTCGCCAATCCGGACCGGCCGGAAAGCGAGTTCCGGTTCGACATCTGGCTCCAGGGCGAGCGCGAGACTGTCTTCTTCGATGTCTGAAGACCGCTTGCCACTGACGGCCGCGCACCTGTCTGGACCCAGTCGCGCTCCCGTTCTCGTGCTCGGGAACTCACTTGGTACGAGCGTCGCTGTCTGGGACCGGCAGGTGCCGCAGCTTCAGCGGAGCTTCCGGCTGCTGCGCTTCGAGCTCCCCGGTCATGGCGGCTCGGCGGCGCCGCCTGGCGAGTACACGATCGCCGGCCTCGGCGCGAGGGTGCTCGCCCTGCTGGACTCGCTCGGCGTCGACCGGGTCGGCTACTGCGGGACCTCGCTCGGCGGCATGATCGGCATGTGGCTCGCGGCGCACGCGCCCCAGCGGATCGCCGCGCTTGGCCTGGTCTGCACGTCGGCCTACCTGCCGCCGGCGGCTGACTGGCTAGCCCGCGCCGATCAGGTGCGCGCCGCCGGGATGGCATCCGTCTGCGGTCCGGTCATCAGCCGGTGGTTCACGCCCGAGTACGCGGCGGCGGCGCCTGCCGTCGTCGACGGCTTCCGGGCCGAATTCGAGCGGACCGATCCAGGCGGCTACGCAGGCTGCTGCGCGGCCATCGCCTGCATGGACCAGCGGCCAGCGCTGCCCGCTATCGCGGCTCCCACGCTCGTGCTCGCTGGGGCGGACGATCCGGCCACTCCGCTCGAGCACGGCGAGGTCATTGCGGGCGGCATTCCCGGCGCGCGCCTGGAGGTTATTTCCCGGGCGGCACACCTGGCGGCTGTGTCGGCGCCCGCGCAGGTCACCTCGGCGCTCGAGGCGCACCTGCGTGCTGCGCTGGTGCCTAGCGGTGACCAGTACTTCTGGCGCTAGCATGCGTTCGATGACACCTTCTGCGCGCAGCGCGAACACGCCTGGCGGAGCCGGGCCCCCGGCTGCCGCTGCCGGTCCGGCTGACGGTGACGGCCGGCCCGGCGCGCGCGGTGCCGCAGCCGACGCTGGCCCGGCGCGGAATAGCGACTTCGTCCAGTCCCTGGATCGCGGCCTGGCGGTCATCAAGGCTTTCGGCCCCGACCGGGAACGGCTCAGCCTCAGCGAGGTCGCCAGGGCCACCGGGCTGACCAGGGCGGCAACCCGCCGGTTCCTGCTCACTTTGGTCAAGCTGGGCTACGTCCGTAACGACGGCCGCGAGTTCTCACTCCGGCCGCGGGTGCTCGAGCTTGGTTACGCCTACCTGTCTGGTCTTGCCATGCCGGAGGTCGCGGCCCCGCACCTGGAGGAACTCGTCGCCCAGGTGCGCGAGTCGTCGTCGATCTCTGTGCTCGACGCCCAGCACATCGTGTATGTGGCCAGGGTGCCGACGAAGCGGATCATGACAGTCTCGATCTCGGTCGGGACAAGGTTCCCGGCCTACGCCACGTCGATGGGGCGCGTGCTCCTGGCCGGGCTCAGCCAGGACGACCTGCACAGGTACCTGGCGGAGGCCGACCTCGCGCCGATAACCGGACGCACCGTTACCGACCCCGACCGCCTCCGGGAGATCCTGCGCGACGTCGCGAAACAGGGCTACGCGATCGTGGACCAGGAGCTCGAGGAAGGACTGCGAGCAGTCGCCGCTCCGATTCACGGCGCTGGCGGCGCGGTCACCGCGGCGATCAACATCTCCGCGCACGCGAGTCGCGTCAGCATGGCGTCGATGCGCACCGAGCTGCTGCCCCACTTGCTGGAGACCGCCAGCCGGATCGAGTCGGATCTGCGGTCGCAGGGCCTGGGCTGACCTTTCTGGCGGCCCCGTTCCGCGCCAGTGTGGCAGTGCCCCCGGAAGCCTTGAGCAACCGGTCGCCCGCCGATATCGGTAGCCGTTCAAGCCTTTCCCGCGCGCGGACGACACGCCGTTTCCGGACCGCTTTGACCCGTTGACACCGATCCACATGGCTGATTATGTTTCTACATTGCGCATACTCGTACGCCAAGCGAACATCTGGCAGTAACCATCATGGAGCGCCTGACCTTGAGCTGAGCGTTCGAGGGGGCGCCCCGGATAGCCGGCTCGACGCGGGCGCTGACCTCGAGGAGACGGTATGGAAGGTCAGGAAGCGGACCATGTGATCCTGGCGGGTCAGGATTTCAGCAGACGTTCGCTGCTGAGAGGTATAGGGCTCGGCGCCGTGGCAGCCGGCACGGTCGGCGCTGGCGGTCTGCTGAGTGCCTGCGGTTCCGGAATTAAGGGCGCCGGCTCGAGTGCGAGCGGGACGATCAACATTGGCTTCATCACTCCGCTGACCGGGGAACTGGCCGGCTTCGCATCCGGTGATCAGTTCGTGCTGGGCCTGATCAAGGGAGCCTCGATCTATAAGTCCGGGATCAAGATCGGCGGCAAAACCTACAAGATCAATATCAACGTCCAGGACAGCCAGTCGAGCCCGACAAGGGCCGCGCAGGTAGCGCAGCAGCTGATCACGGGCCATGCAGACCTGATCTTGACGACGTCGACGCCGGAAACCACGAATCCGGTAGCGGCGGCCTGCCAGAAGGCCGGCACCCCATGCCTGTCGACGGTCGTGCCGTGGGAGTCCTGGTACGCGGGCCTGACCGGCGATCCGCTGAAGCCGACCACGGACTTCAGGTACGCGTCCATGTTCTTCTTCGGGCTGTCGGAGTTCCAGGGCTGCTTCGCGCCGATGTGGAACCGGATCCCCAACAACAAGGAAGTCGCCTGTCAGTACCCGAATGACGCCGACGGCAACGCATTCCGGGGCGGCTTCGAGCCGCTGATCACGGCGTCTGGATACAAGGTGGTGGATGGCGGTGCCTACGCCGACGGCACTGCCGACTTCACCTCGATGATTTCGCAGTTCAAAAGCAAGGGCTGCGAGGTATTCAGCAACTGCCCGCTGCCGCCTGACTTCAACACGTTCTGGAAGCAGGCATCACAGCAAGGCTTCAAGCCGAAGATCGCCACCGTGGCCAAGGTGCTGCTGTTCCCGGCCGACTCCGTCGCGCTGGGTCCGGCGCTAGTCAACAACATCGCGACCGACTCGTGGTGGGGACCGTACATGCCCTTCAGCTCCTCGCTGACCGGCATGACCTCAGCTGCCCTCGCCGCCGCCTACGAGGCCAAGTCGGGGCAGCAGTGGCTGCAGTCCCTCGGCTCGACCTACTCGCTGTTCGAGGTGGCCAAGGAGGCATTCGGCGCGGTCAGCGACCCGCACGACAAGAACGAGGTCGCGGACGCCCTGCACAAGGTGAACTACACCGGCATGTGCGGCCCGATTAACTTCGCGGCCGGCCCCGCGCCCGGCGTCGGCATCATCAAGCCGGTCGGGGTGCAGTGGAAGGCGCAGCCCGCCGGCAGCAAGTACCCGGTCGAGATGAAGGTCGTGGACAACTCGCTGAACAGCAGCGTGCCGATCGGGGCCGATCTCGTGGCAACGAATGCCTGATCCGGCCCACAGCGGTGCGGACACGGCCCTGCTGGAGCTCGACGCTATCTGCAAGAGCTTCGGCAGGGTCGTGGTGGCTGACAACCTGTCGGTCGCTATCGGAGCCGGTGACCTGGTCGGCATCGTCGGGCCGAACGGCGCCGGCAAGAGCAGCCTGTTTGGCCTGATCGCAGGCGACCTGGCGCCGTCGTCGGGCGAGATCCGGTTCGCCGGCGCGGCCGTGACGAAGAAGGATGCGGCCGCCCGGTGCCGGCTGGGCATCGGGCGGACCTTTCAGGTGCCCAAGCCGTTCGGTGCGATGACCGTCTTCGAGAACGTGCTCGTCGCCGTGCAGCAGGGCGCCGGCCTGCGCCGCCGTGCGAGCTACGCGGCAGCCGCTGCGGCGCTAGAGCGCACCGGGCTGGCCGCCGACGCCAACGCCCCGGCCGAGCGGCTGGGGCTGTTGTCACGCAAGCGGCTGGAGGTAGCCAGGGCGCTGGCCACCGACCCCAGACTGCTCCTGCTCGACGAGGTAGCCGGCGGCCTGACCGACCCGGAGGTCGCCCAGCTAGCGGACATCGTCCGGTCCGTGTCCGCTGCTGGCGTGGCCATCATCTGGATCGAGCACGTCGTACACGCGCTGACGGCGACCGTCGACCGGCTGCTCTGCCTGGCCAGCGGATCGATCATCGGCGACGGCGAGCCCGCCGCCGTACTCGCGCTTCCCGCGGTGCGCGAGGTGTTCCTCGGCACCGAGGTGTCGGCGTCGCTGCGGGTACCAGGGCAGGATCGCGCGTGACCGCCGTCGACGCGGCCAGCCCGCTGCTGGAGGTCCGCGACCTCAGCGTGCACCACGGTCAGCTCCAGGCGCTGCGCAACGTGAGCCTCCAGCTCCCGGCCGGCGCCACGCACGCCATGATCGGAGCCAACGGGGCCGGCAAGTCGACGTTGCTGCGCACGATCGCGGGCCTGCATCAGCCCACCAGCGGGTCGGTACTGCTGGACGGCGAGGACGTGACGAGGCTGCGCCCGGAGCGCCGGGTACGGGCGGGCATCGCGCTGGTGCCAGAAGGACGCCGGCTGTTCCCGTCACTGACCGTCGAAGAGAACCTGCTCGTCGGCAGCTCCAGCGCCAGGAAAGGCCCGTGGACCACTGAGCGGATCTACGAGCTGTTCGGCTGGATGCGGGACCGGCGCGGGCAGCGCGCCGCGCAGTTGTCCGGTGGAGAACAGCAGGCCGTGGCGATCGGGCGGGCGCTGGCCGCGAACCCTCGGGTGCTCCTGCTCGACGAGCTGTCGCTCGGCCTGGCACCGGTGGTCGTGCGCCGGATCTACGGCCTGCTGCCTGAGCTCGCCGCTACGGGCGTCACGATCCTGCTCGTGGAGCAGGACGTCAGCCAGGCCCTTGCCGTCGCCGCGGAGATCCACTGCCTGCTCGAAGGCCGGATCACGCTGGCGGGGCCGCCGGGCGCGCTGACCGCGGAGCAGATCGAAGCCGCCTACTTCGGCGTCGCCGCGAGCGCTAACGGCGCCTCCCCTGGAGCTGTCCCGGCGAGCTCAACCGTACCTCCCCCGGTCGACCAGCTACCTGGAGCGAGCACATGACCTGGGTCAATGCCGTAATTCAGGGCGTCATGCTCGGCGGCCTGTACGCACTGTTTGCCTGCGGCCTGTCGCTGATGTTCGGGGTCATGAAGGTCATCAACCTGGCGCACGGCGACCTCGCCGTAGTGGCCGCGTACGTGGCCCTCGGCGTCGTCGCGATCACTCACGTCCCGACCGTCTGGTCATTCGTGCTGGTCGTGCCGATCTTCGGGGTACTCGGCTATGTACTGCAGCGCACACTGCTGCAGTCGGCGCTGAACCGCAGCGTGCTCACTACGCTGCTGGTCACGTTCGGGCTCTCGGTCGTGATCGAGAACGGTTTGCAGCAGTTCCTGTCGGCCAACAGCAAGTCGCTGAACATCGGCTCGCTGGTCTCCGACTCGTTCAGCATCGGCTCCCAGATCACCATCGCCTACCTTGACCTGGTCATTCTCGCCGTCGCTGTGGTCATCCTGCTCGGGCTGCAGTACTTCCTGTCCGCGTCCAAGAACGGCCGGATGATCAGGGCGGTTGCCGATGACCGCGAAGCCGCACAACTGTCGGGCATCGACCACCGGCACGTCTTCGGCATCGCCGCCGCGATCGCATTCGGCACCGTGGCGCTAGCAGGCATTGCGTTCGGGATGTATACGCAGTTCGACCCCACAACCGGCAGCTCGCAGCTGCTGCTTTACGCATTCGAAGCGGTCGTCATCGGCGGGCTCGGCTCACTGTGGGGCACGCTGGCGGGCGGCATCCTGCTTGGCGTCGCGCAGCAGATCGGCGCCCAGTTCCACGCGTCGGACCAGATCCTGGCCGGGCAGCTGGTATTCCTGGCGATCCTGGTGCTGCGGCCACGGGGCATCACGAGCCGCAGGGAGCTGGCATGAGCTCGGTCGGGCAGCAAGCGGAGCGGGCCGAGGGACCGGACCTGCCGCACGCCGCCATCCTCCCTCGCGTAGGGCAGCGGGTCACCCGGTCCAGGCGGTCGGCGCTGTGGGCCGGGATCGCCGCCATCGTGGCGGTCGCCGTCCTGGCGTACCTGCCGTACGCCGTGTACTCCAGCACCACCAACCTGCTCGTCGACTTCTTCCAGCTCCTCATCATGGCCAGCATGTGGAACCTGCTGGCGGGCTACGCGGGCCTGGTCTCCGTCGGCCAGCAGGCGTTCATCGGACTCGGCGCTTACTTCGTCGTCACGTTCGCCAACCACGGCATCAGCCCGTTCACCGCGATCCCGCTGGCGACCGTGCTGGCTGGCGTGCTGGGGCTGCCGGTCTGGTGGCTGGTCTCCCGGCTGCGCAGCGGGTACTTCGCGATCACGATGTGGGTCATTGCGTCGGTCTGCATGCTGATTATCAGCCAGATCTCGTCCCTGGGCAGCGGCACCGGCATCGCGCTATCTGGCCTGACGCCGAACCCGACACTGCTGTCGGCCGACACCTACTGGGCCACGCTCGCCGTCACCGTGGTCGCCATCGCTGTCATCTACGGATTGCTCCGCAGCCCGCTCGGGCTGGTGCTCACCGCGATCAGGGACGACGAGACCGGCGCCCGGAGCATCGGCGGCCGGGTCGGCTCGGTGCAGCGGCTGGTCTTCCTGGTGGCAGCGCTTGGCTGCGGCGCAGCGGGCGCCCTGTATGCGATCAGCCAGCAGTTCATCGTGCCGACTGCGGCGTTCAGCGTGACGTTCTCCGCCGAGATGATCTTCATCACGATCATCGGCGGGATCGGCACCATCGAGGGCCCGATCATCGGCACCGTCGTGTTCTTCGTCCTCCAGCAGACGCTGTCGCAGGACGGCACCTGGTACTGGATCATCCTCGGCCTGGTGGCCATCGCGGTCGCCATCTGGGCCCCGCGCGGGATCTGGGGCCTGGTCACCGATCGGACTGGCATCAAGCTGTTCCCAGTCGGCTACTACTTGTGGCCAGCTGGCGAAGATAACCAGGCCCGGGGCCGCTTCGCGCTCCCAAGTCGTGACCGACGGGCGGGCGCCTAGGGCATCAGTTACCTACTGTGGCCCTGAAGTGGGGCACCAGTAGCTAACTCGCGCCCCAATCGCCGCCGCGCGCTGGCGAGCAACGCCGGACATGGCGGACGTATTGCCCGAATTGCCGGGTACAGCCCCTCGGCGACCGGCGCGGCAGGCCCCGTTCCGGTCCTCATTTAGCCTTCACCCCAGACGTCGCGCGCGACTTCCACGATGAGGCGGAGCTTGGCTGCCTGCTCGTGCTGGCTCAGCACGTTGCCCTCGACGGTGGAGGAGAAGCCGCACTGCGGCGACAGGCAAAGCTGGTCGAGCGGGACGAACTTGGCGGCCTCGTCGATACGGCGCTTGAGTACGTCCGGGTTCTCGAGTTCGCCGCGCTTGGTCGTGACCAGGCCGAGCACGACCATCTTGCCCTTCGGCACGAATCGCAGCGGCTCGAAGCCGCCTGAGCGCTCGTCGTCGTACTCGAGGAAGAACCCGTCGACGCGGAGCTCGGAAAACAGCGCTTCGGCGACGAAGTCGTAGCCGCCTTCGGCCGCCCACGAGGAGCGGAAGTTGCCACGGCACATGTGCGTGGTCACCGCCATCGTGTCCGGCCGGGCGCCGATGGCGTCGTTGACTTGCTGGATGTAGCGCAGGTGCAGGTGCTCGGCATCCTCGCCGCGCTCGGCGATCTCGGCGCGCTGCGCCGGGTCGTTGAGGTAGGCCAGGCTGGTGTCGTCAAGCTGGAGGTAGGTGCAGCCGGCTGCGGCCAGGCGCTGCACCTCGTCGGCGTACGCGGCCGACAGGTCCGACCAGAACTCCTCCATGTCGGGGTACACGTCATGGTCGATAGATGCCGGGCCGCCGCGATAATGCACCATGTTGGGCGACGGGATGGTCAGCTTGGGCGTTGCCGCGCCGACAGCGGACTGCAGGTAGCGGAAGTGGTCCGCGAAGATCGTCTGGTCCAGCCGGATCCTGCTGCCGACGTGCAGCGCTGCTGGCGTGAACTCGAGGCTGCCCGCGCTGTTGCGGAACTTCACCGCGAGATTGCCCGGCGCCTTCTCGATGCCGCCGAGCTGGTAGATGAAGTCCATGTGCCAGGAGGCCCGGCGGAACTCGCCGTCGGTCGCGGACCGGAGCCCGGCGTCTGCCTGCATCGTGACGGCCTGCGCGATCGCGGCGTCCTCGACGGCTCGCAGGTGCTCGGCGCCGATCGTGCCCGCGGCGAAGTCCGCGCGGGCGGCGAGTAGCTCGGGCGGACGGAGCAGGCTGCCGACATGATCGGCCCGGAACGGCGGCGTTGTGCGCATGATGCCCGTGTCCTCGTCTCTGTGCGGCCAGTGGTGTGCGGGGTCAGTGGAAGGCGAAGCCCGTGTAGTTCTCCGCTAGCGAAGTCGCGGCCGCGCGGGAGGAGACCACGTAGCGAAGCTGGGAGAGCTGCAGCTGGCTCGCCATCGCGTCGGCGCCTGGGGTTCGGTGCAGCATGGTCGTCATCCACCAGGAGAAGTGCGTAGACCGCCAGACCCGCTCCAGGCACGTAGCCGAGTAGGCGGCCGCGAGCTTGTCGTCGTTGTGCAGCAGGCCGTCCAGGGCCGGTGCCAGCACGGCGACGTCGGCCAGGGCGAGGTTCAGGCCCTTCGCTCCGGTCGGCGGCACGATGTGGGCGGCGTCGCCGGCCAGGAACAGGCGGCCGTAGCGCATCGGCGCGCTGACGAAGCTGCGCATCGGCGTGATGTTCTTGTCCAGCACCGGGCCCGTAGCCAGGGTCCAGCCGGGCAGCTCGAACCGGCGGGCGAGCTCAGCCCAGATTCGGTCATCTGGCCACCCCGCGAGGTCCTCGCCGGTATCCACCTGGAGGTAGAGGCGGCTCACGGTGGGGCTCCGCAGGCTATGCAGGGCGAAGCCATGGGCGTGGTGGGCGTAGATGAGCTCGTCTGTCGATGGCGGCACATCGGCGAGGATGCCGAGCCAGGCGTAGGGGTAGTCCCGCTCCCAGGTCGTCAGCACGCCGGGCGGGATCGCGGGCCGGCAGATGCCGTGGAAACCGTCGCACCCGGCGATCGCATCGCAGGTGATCTCGTGCCGGGCGCCACTGGCGTCGGTGTAGCGCAAGGCCGGGCGGTCGGTGTCGAGGTCCGACACCTCGATGTCGGCGACGCCGAACTTGATCGCGCCGGGCCCGGCATCGGCAAGGCGGCGGGCGATGAGGTCCTTGACGACCTCGGTCTGGGCGTACACCGTCACGGTCCGCCCGCCGGTGAGGTCGCGGAAGTCGAGGTGGTGGCGTTCGCCGTCGAACTGGAGGTAGATGCCGCCGTGCTCGAGTCCCTGCTGGTCGAGCCGGCCGGCGACGCCCGCGTCGCGCAGCAGGGCGACGCTGCCGTCCTCGAGCACGCCGGCCCGCTGGCGCGCTTCGCAGTACTCCCGGCTCCGTAGCTCGACCAGGACCGAGTCGACACCCCGCAGGGCGAGCAGGTGTGACAGCAGCAGCCCGGCCGGCCCGGCGCCGACGATGCCTACCTGAGTGCGAGTGCGCATGTGCTCGGTTCGCGGTCGGGGCGCGCTAGAACGGGTAGGGCGCGATATCCCCGCGGATCGTCACCCAGCGCGTATCAGTGAAGGCGTCCAGGTTGGCGCTGCCGCCGAAGCGGGCGCCAGTGCCGGAGGCGCGGATGCCGCCGAACGGGGTATTCGGCGCGTCATCGACGGTCTGGTCGTTGATGTGCACGATGCCGGTGGGTATCTGCCGCGCCAGTTCGAGGCCGCGCATGACGTCCCTGGTCAGGATGCCGAGCGATAGGCCGTACTCGGAGTCGGCGGCGAGCTTGGCGAGGTCGTCCGCCGTCGAGAAGCGCACGACGGGCGCGACCGGTCCGAAGACCTCGGTTGCGTAGGCGGGCATGGCCGGGGCGACGTCCGCGAGGACCGTGGGCTGGTAGAAGAGGCCTTCGTAGCTGCCGCCTGCGGCGAGTTTCGCGCCAGCGTCCACGCTCGCGGTGACCAGGGCATGCACCTTGTCTCGCTGGCGCTCGTCGATGATCGGCCCGATCGCTACCTGGCCCGATGCCGGGTCGCCCACCGGCAGGTGACTGGCCTTATCCGCGAGCCGGGCTACGTAGTCGTCGTAGACGGCCTCGTGCACGAGGTGGCGGCCGGTCGTCATGCAGATCTGGCCCTGGTGCAGGAACGAGCCCCAGGCGCCCGCCGAGGCGGCCTTGTCCAGGTCGGCATCGTCCAGCACGATGAGCGCGGAGTTGCCGCCTAGTTCCAGGTGGACGCGCTTGAGGTGCTGGCCGGCCAGCGCACCGACCTTGCGGCCCGCGGCCGTCGAGCCGGTGAACGAGATCACGCCGACGCGCGGATCGGTCACGAGCGCCTCACCGACCTCCGGGCCCCCCGGTAGCACGTGCAGCAGTCCCTCCGGCAGCCCCGCTTCCTCAAACACGCGCGCAAGGACCACGCCGCCGCAGACGGCGGTGCGGGGATCGGGCTTGAGCACGACCGCGTTGCCGAGCGCCAGCGCCGGAGCGACGGAACGGATGGCCAGGATCTGCGGGAAGTTGAAGGGAGCGATGACGCCGACCACGCCGACCGGCACGCGCTCGGCGAAGCTCAGGTGCGGCTGCTCGCTCGGCAGCAGCTCGCCGTAGGGCCGTGACGGCAGGGTCGCGGCCTCGAAGATCTCCTCGGTCGCCACGTGCGTCTCGAACTGGGCGGCAGGCGGGATCTTGCCGCCCTCGCGGACGCTCCAGTCCTCTATTTCGGCGGCGTTCGCGAGCCAGATCTCGGCGGCCTTGCGCAGGATCGCCGCGCGCTGGGTGTGCGGCAGGGCCGCCCAGGCCGGCTGAGCTGCGGCTGCTGCCGTCGAGGCCGCCGCGATGTCGGCTGGGGAGGCGATGCCGACGCTGGCCAGCTCCGCGCCGGTGGCAGGCTCGATCACCGCCGCCTGGCCGCCGCCTGGCCGCCGCCAGCCGCTCGAGTACGCCTTGCCCAGCCAGACTGATCGGTCGAGGAGAGTCACCAGAACTCCTTCGGGGCCACGGCCGCTGCGCAGGATTCAGGCGGGCTAAAGCACCGTCTGTGCGCTGCACGAACACCAGTTACGTGATCGAACACTAGAAATCTAGGTGTCCGGGTAGCTGAGTGTCAACGCGCCGGCCGCGCGCGCCCGCGAGCCGCTGTGAGGGCAGGCCCGAGCGAGACGCGGGCCGCCGTGCCTACTAGGGCGAGCGGTGCGGTGTATGCCGCGAACGGACTGGCCGGCGTACTCTGGCCGGCGCAGCCGCGCGGTGGCCCGAGTACGCCCGGTCGTCGTCCGAGCCGACAGAAGGTCAGCTGGTCGCTGCTACTTCTTGTTGGTCCACCAGGCGCCAGCGCCGCACACGACGGCGACGACGAGCCCGGCGATGCCACGGTAGACGTGGTTGCCGCCGCCCTTAACGTGGCTGCCTGAGTCCAGGAACGAAGGTGCCGCGCCGGCCAGCCACAGCACGCCCAGGACCAGGGCGACCACCGCGATGACGGCCAGAATGATGGTCAGCGACCGCTTCGAGCCGCCGGACACGCTTTGAGTACTCACTATTCCTCCTTGATGCTGGCTGCGCACGGTGCGCTCGGAGCACAACCTAACCAGCGGTGATTACGACCGGCACGGTACTACTCAGCACTCAGCTGACTGGGTCGAAATGACAACAAAGAGATGAAAAATCTTGGTCACGGACGACATAGGGTCAGCGGTGGGCGCAGCACCGGCCATGGGCAGCGTACTAGCTGAGCGCCGCCCCTAAGGCTGCCACACCATCAGGACAAGTATGACCAGCCAGATCAGGTTCACAACGCCGCCCAGGCCCGCGATCCGGCCGCGCTCGACTGAGGCTACGTGCTCAGCGAGCGTGGCCCCGCCGGTGCCCGCCGGGACGGACTCGCCGGGACCGGGCTCAGCCCCGTCGTTCCTGTCCGGCTGCTCCGGCCGCTCCGGCTCCGGCAGCTCCGGCGGATCCCCGGCGGCTGAAGCGGCCGGGGCGACGTTAGCTGGCGTGATCGCCCTGATAGCGCGGCGCTGGTCCCGCATGATCAGCACGAGGAGCACGATGGCGACCACGAAGAGCGTCATCGCGGCCGTAAGCCACGGGTGCGAAAAATCGTGGTCGAGCTGGCCGAGCACGACCCCGAACACCAGGACGACCAGCGAACCGGCCGTGAAGATCATCGTAATCCTCGACAGGTAGCGCAAGACCGGCACGTCGCGGCGGCGTATGTACCGCGGGGTCGACGAGATGGCTAGCGCCAGCGGGCCTACCGTAAAAATGGCGAACCCGATATGGAGCCATAGGACGAGCCGGTCGGTAAAGGACATGGCGAAGATCCTAGGACCCGGACCGGCAGCCAGTGTCCTATCGGCGCAAACCTATCTGCTGTACTGGCGCCGGGTCCGGAGGAAGTCCTTCACCACGTACTCGCCGAGACTGTCCGGCATCGCCCGCAGGACGCGGCCGCCGTTGCGCCGGGCAACCTCGTCCACGAACGAGGTCAGCCGTTCGTCGTCGGCGAGCATGAACACGTTGAGCGTGGCTCGCCGCCGCGTCATCTTGTCCACCTCGGCCAAGGTGAGCTCCAGCGTTTCCGGCGACGGCGGCCAGTCGAACCAGAACCGGCCGTCACGGCGCAGGTGCGCGGTGGGCTCGCCGTCGGTGATGACCATGACCACGGGGTTGTGCTCAGGCCTGCGGTCCAGGAACCGGCCGGCCAGGACCAGCGCATGGTGCAGGTTCGTGCCCTGGACCATGTCCCAGCTCAGGCCGGCGAGCTCGGTCTCGCGCAGTTCACGCGCGTAGTTGGAGAAGCCGATGACCTGGATCGCATCCTGCGGGTACTGCGTGCGCACCAGTGCATGCAGGGCCAGCGCGGTCTGCTTGGCGGCACCCCAGGTACCCCGCAGCGCCATCGAGTACGACAGGTCGACCAGCAGGCATACGGCGGCGGACGCGCGCCGCTCGGTCTCGGCTACCTCGAAGTCTTCTACCGCCAGCCGGACGCCGCCGGGTCGGCCGTCCCGGCGAGCGGGCCTGGACTGCCGGAGCAGCGCGTTCCGGACTGTAGCGGCGGCGTCGATGCTCTGCTCGTCGCCGAATCGCCACGGCCGGGTGCTGCCGGTGTACTCGCCCGCCTGGCCGGCGTCGTGCTGGTCATGATTGCCGGTGCCGCCTTCGGGCAGCTGAGCGAACACCTTCCGCAGCGCTGTCTGGCCGAGGCGCCGCACGGCCTTGGGCGTGAGCTCTAGCTTGCCGTCCGTGCGCTGGAGGTACCCCTGCCGCTCAAGCTCGCGCTCGATCTGCCGCAGCGCTTCCATGTCGTCGACCGCCTGCCGGCCGAGCGCCCGGCGGATCGCTTCCTCGTCGACGTCGTCCAGCCGCGCGCCCGGATAGTCCTGGCGCAGCGCGTCCTCCAGGTCGGCGAGATCAGCAAGCTCAGCAAGCGCGGCGGTGGCGTCGCTCAGGCCGAGCGGATCGCTGCCCGTCATGCCAGGCTGCGGCATGCCCGCATCGATGTCCGGCCGGCGGGCCCGCAGTCCGTCGGCGAGCCGCGACATTTCCGCAGCCAGGCCCGCGTCCTCCAGGGCCTGGGACATCAGCCCGGCCAGCTCGTCACGCTGCTCGTCAGTCAGGGAGTCGAGCAGGCGCTGCGCGGCCGCCATCCGCCGGACCAGGGCGTCGACCAGTTCCTCGAGGTTGGCCGGCGAGTCCGGGAACATGTCGCCGTAGGTGGCCATGAAGTTGTCGAAGTCCTGCTGGGTATGCTCGCCGCGGGCATCAGCGTCCAGCATGTTGTTCAGCGCGGCCATCATGTCCTTGACCCGCTGCATGGCTTCCGGGTCGGGGTCGGCTAGCGATCTGCCGCATGCCCTGGAACTGGCTGTCCAGCACCTCGCTGCGCAGCAGGGACTTCAGCTGCTCGAACGTGTCCCGCGCCGCCGCCGACTGCCATTCGTAGTCGGCGAGCTGCCGGATGGCCTGGGCTGTGTCAGACGGCAGGCTGTCAAGCTCAGCCTCGCGGAGCCTGGCTGCGTCGTCGGGATTGGGGAACAGCTCCGCGCGCTCCTGGCCGATGGCGGTGTCCAGCAGCGAGCGCACCTGGTCGAGGATCCCGTCGAGCCGCCCGCGGCTGCGGATCTCCCGCTGCCGTTCCCGCACGCGGCGCAGCAGGTCGTCCATGCCGCGGTGGCCGGACATCCCGCGCCGCAGCAGGTCGCGCAGCGCACTGGCCGGATCCGTGCCATCGAGCACCTGTTCGCCCATGGCATCCACGGCCCCGCGGACGTCGTACGGGGGCTCTAGCGGATCGGGCCCGCCTGAATAGGGCCCGTAGCGGTAGCCAGTCAGGTTCGGTACACCGCCCCGCCGTCGATCGAGTCCTTGGACAGCCGCCGCATCAGGTACAGGCCCTCGAGCGCGAACTCCAGCGCGGCCGCAGCCTGGCCGAGCGACTCGCCGCCCTCCATGTGCAGCCGCTCCATGACCTTCGCCAGCCCCGGCACTTCGCCGATCCGCCGGAGCAGGTCGGCCGCCGGCACCAGGTCACCGGTCTCGACGATGCCGCCGTCGGTGAACCTGGCGAGCAGACCCGTCAGGTCGGCGTTGCCGAGCAGGGCGCGGAAGGTGTCGCTGGTGGCGCGCCGCAGCAGGTGATCGAGCACCTCCTGCTCACGGCCTTCCTCACTGACCTCGAACTCCACCTTGCCCCGCAACGTGCTGATCACCGCGGGCAGATCACACACGCGCGCGACTGGCTGGTCCTCGCCCGTGATGGCGGCGCGGCGCACGGCGGAGGCGGCAACGGCCTCGGTAGCCGCGATGGCGAACCGGGCCGACACCCCGGACCGTGAGTCGACGGCGGGCGAGGCGCGCACCAGCCGCGTGAAGCGCCCGATGACCTGCACGAGATGAGCCGGAACGAGGGCGCCAGGGTCAGTGCCGTCCCACGCCAGCGCCGACTCCTGGTCGATCAGGGCCAGCTCGGCCTCGAGGGAGACGGGATAGTGCGTGCGGATCTCTGCGCCGAACCGGTCTTTCAGCGGCGTGATGATCCGGCCGCGGTTGGTGTAGTCCTCCGGGTTCGCGCTGGCGACGAGCACCAGGTCCAGCGGCAGCCGCAGCGCGTAACCGCGCACCCCGATGTCTCGCTCCTCGAGCACGTTCAGCAGCGAAACCTGGATCCGCTCGGCCAGGTCTGGCAGCTCGTTGAGGCAGAAGATGCCGCGGTTGGTCCGCGGCAGCAAGCCGAAGTGGATCGTCTCGGGGTCGCCGAGCGTCCTGCCCTCAGCGACCTTGACCGGATCGATGTCGCCGATCAGGTCGCCGACGCTGGTGTCCGGTGTCGCGAGCTTCTCGCCGTACCGGTCGGTGCGCGGGCGCCAGACGACAGCAAGATCGTCGCCCTCCTCGGTAACGAGACGCTGGCAGCGGGCGCACACGGGAGCGAATGGATGATCATTGATCTCGCATCCCGCGACCGCGGGCGTCCAGTCGTCAAGCAACCCGGTCAGCGTCCTGATCAGCCTGGTCTTGCCCTGGCCGCGCTCGCCCAGCAGGATCACGTCGTGCCCGGCGATGATGGCCCGCTCCAGGTGCGGCAGGACAGTCTGACCGAATCCGATGATGCCGGGGAAGGCGTCCTCGCCTGCGCGCATCCGTGCGAGCAGGTTCTGCCGCAGTTCCTGCTTGACGGTGCGAAGCTGGTGTCCGCTGGCGCGAAGCTCGCCCACGGTGCTGATGTCTGGCGGCGAAGAGGTAGGCGGCTGATCCAAGGCTGGCTGCTTGCGAGTCGTAGGCTGCACCATTCGACACTATGTCGATGCGGGTGTGGTTCGCATCTTGGGAGGTCTGGATGGAGGATTCCCGCCCGGCGCTCGCGATCGACATCGGCGGCACGAAGCTGGCGGCGGGCCTGGTCGAGCCAGCCGGCCGCGTGCTGACCTGGGCTCAGGTGCCGACACCCAGGGACCTGGACGCCGAGCAGCTGTGGCGCACACTGGATGCGCTGATCACCGAGGTGCTCGCCCGCTCGGGGGTCGCTCCGGCAGCGGATCTGGCTGGCTGCGGCTGCGGCTGCGGCGGCCCGATGGAGTGGCCGGCTGGCGTCGTTTCGCCGCTGAACATTCCGGCCTGGCGCGGATTCCCGCTGCGCGCCAGGCTCACCGACCGGCTGGGCGGCGTGCCCGTCCGGGTGCAGAACGACGCCATCTGCATGGTGGCGGCGGAGCACTGGCGCGGCGCTGGCCGCGGCCGGGACAACGTGCTTGGCATGGTCGTGTCGACGGGTGTGGGCGGCGGGCTGGTGCTCGATGGCCGGCTGATCAGGGGCGCGTCGGGCAACGCCGGGCACATCGGCCACGTCGTCGTGGATCCGGACACCGGGCCGCTGTGCGGATGTGGCGGCCGCGGCTGCGCTGAGGCGATCGCCCGCGGCCCGGCGCTTGTGACGTGGGCACAGGCCGAGGGCTGGCGGCCAGACCAGAAGGACGCGACGGCCAAGGATCTCGCCACAGACGGCGCGCTCGGCCACCCCATCGGCCTGGCCGCGATGCGCCGAGCCGGCCGTGCGCTCGGCATCGCCATCGCATCGGCGACGAGCCTGTGCGACCTGGAGGTCGTGTCGGTCGGCGGCGGGCTGTCGCAAGCCGGCCCGCTCCTGTTCGACCCGCTCGAGGAGGCACTGCGCGCGCACGCGCGGCTCGACTTCACCCGGCAGGTCAAGGTCGTGCCAGCCGCGCTCGGGCAGAGCGCAGGCCTGGTCGGGGCGGCCGCGCTCATCTTCGCGGCCGATCGGTACTGGCACGGCGACTGACCCGGGAGCTGGCGGCAAGCTGCGCTGACGCGCCGTCGAACGCGCCAGGCAGCGGCAGCCGACGGCCCGGGTGGTGCCACAATTCAGGCGTGACAACATCGCCGCGCCGCGCCCCGGCCGCGGATCTGCCGGTCCAGCCGGCTGATGTCATCAGCGCGCGCGCGATGCTTCAGCCGATCATCCGGCAGACGCCGCTGCTCGAGTCAAGCGCGTTGTCCGGACTGGCCGGTGGTCCGGTGTACCTCAAGTGCGAGAACCTCCAGCGAGGCGGATCGTTCAAGGTGCGCGGCGCTTACCTGCGCATTGCGCGGCTGTCGGCGGCCGAGCGGGCGCGCGGCGTCGTCGCGGCCAGCGCGGGCAACCACGCCCAGGGCGTTGCGCTCGCGGCCGCCGCGCTCGGGACGCGGGCGACCGTCGTGATGCCCGCCGCCGCGGCGCTGCCCAAGGTGGCGGCCACCAGGTCCTACGGCGCCGACGTGGTGCTGCACGGGGCGAACGTCGAGGACGCCCTGGCGATGGCCAGGGACCTCGCCGAGCAGACCGGCGCGATCTTCATCCACCCTTTTGATCACCCCGACGTCATCGCTGGCCAGGGCACCGTCGGGCTCGAGATCGCCGAGCAGTGCCCGCAGGTGCGGACCATCGTGCTCCCGGCCGGGGGCGGCGGGCTCGCGTCCGGGGTCGCCGTGGCGGCCAGCGCAGTCCTGCCGGACGTGCACCTGGTCTGCGTGCAGGCGGAGGCAGTCGCCCCGCTGGCTGCCTCGGTCGCAGCCGGCTATCCCGTCAGCGTGACGCCTTCGGCCACGATGGCCGACGGGATCGCGGTCGCGCGGCCCGGTGACCTGACGGTCGCGCTGCTCGCCGGTCTTGGCACGAGCATCGTCGCGGTCACCGAGGAGAACCTGTCCCGCGGCCTCCTGCTCTGCCTGGAACGCGCCAAGCAGGTAGTCGAGCCGGCCGGCGCCGCCGGCGTCGCGGCGATGCTGGAGCATCCGGCTCTGTTCGCGCCGCCGGTCGTGATCGTGCTCTCCGGCGGCAACATCGACCCGCTGCTGCTGTCCAAGGTGCTGCGGCATGGCCTGTCCGCGGCAGGCCGGTTCCTGGCTTTTCGCTGCAAGCTACCCGACCGGCCTGGTGCGCTCGCGACTTTGCTGATGGAGCTCGCCGCGCTCGGCGCGAACGTCCTCGACGTCGTGCACGAGCGGGTGACGGCGGACCTGCGCGTAGACGAGGCGGAGGTCAATCTCCACCTGGAAACCCGAGGGCCAGAGCACACTGACTCAGTGATCAGCCAGCTCCGCAAAGCCGGTTACACGCTGCTGTTCGACTGACGTTGTCGGCTGAGGGGTCGAGCTGCCCGGGTCGGGATGGGCCGGTCTACCAGGGACGAGCCGAGCGCTGCTGCCGGTCCAGCCAGCGCTGGCGGATCACGATCGTCCCGGCCAGCTTGTCGTGCAGGCACTGCGCCCGCGGATCGATCAGAGACAGCCCGGCGTCGGCGGCCCACAACGCCGCACCGAGCACGGCAACCGGGCTGGCCAGGAGCCAGGCCATGGCGGGGCCGACCAGGAAAGCAACGGCGCGGATCCCGGCTGCCTTGATGCCGATCCGCGATTGGTCGCTGGCCCGCACGACCCGCACGCCGAGGGCCCGCTTGCCTATGGTTGCGCCCCAGGCGGCGTGCTGGACCCAGAAGTACGCCAGCGCGATGCCGAATACGCCCAGGACCCAGTACAGCAGCGCGTGCTGGTTGGCCGGTTTGCTAAGGATGCTGTTGAGCGCCGCCTGCGCCGCCGGTGAATTGCCTTGCTGGTAGTTGCTCGTGATGGTCTGGATCTCGCGCCAGACGCGGACCAGGGGGGACCAGAACGCCAGGACCGAGACGGCGAGAATGATAATCCAGTCGAGGATGCTCGCGACGAGCCGTTCCCAGGGCGTGGCGATGGCTGGATCGCGTCGGGACTGCATGCCGCCCGGTCGGCTGGCTGGCCGGCCGCGCCCCGATTGCCCGTACCCTGGCTGCTGCCCGTAGCCCGGCTGGGCGTATGGCTGCTGGGCGGATCCGCGTGAGCGCAGGCCGGGGCGGTAGCCGGTCGGCGTCCCGTAGCTCGGCTGGTCCGGCTGCGGCGGCGCGAGGTAAGCCTCCGGGACGGACTCGCCTGCATCCAGGTATGGCGACGGGCGCGACGGCTCTGACTGGTCTGTCGCGGCACCCTGATTGGTCTCGTCCTGCTGCGTCATCCTGGCGATGGTTCCCTCATGCGGCCGTGCTGACCGGAGCTCACCACCACTGTATGCGCGGCCTGGTCCGCTGGCGCTACCGGCGATGCCTGGCTGGCGGCCGGAATGCCGCGCCCGGGCCTGTCCGGGGCTGGCTCACCATCACAGGTTGCCGCGGCGCTCCTGCTCCCGCTCGATCGCCTCGAACAGAGCCTTGAAGTTGCCTTTGCCGAAGCCCTGCGAGCCATGCCGCTCGATCAGCTCGAAGAAGACGGTCGGCCGGTCCTGGACCGGCTTGGTGAAGATCTGAAGCAGGTAGCCGTCCTCGTCCCGGTCGGCCAGGATCTTCAGCTCGCTCAGCTCTTCCAGCGGCACCCGGGTGTCACCGGCCCACTCGCCGAGCGTCTCGTAGTAGCTGTCCGGGGTGTCGAGGAACTGGAGTCCCTGCGCCTTCATGCCCCGGACCGCGCCGACGATGTCGTCGGTGGCCAGGGCGATGTGCTGGACGCCGGGACCGCCGTAGAACTCGAGGTACTCGTCGATCTGCGACTTCTTCTTGCCGATGGCAGGCTCGTTGATCGGGAACTTGACCTTCCGGCTGCCGTCCGCGACGACCTTGCTCATCAGCGCCGAGTACTCGGTGGCGATGTCGTCACCGACGAACTCCTTCATGTTGGTAAAGCCCATGACCTGGTGGTAGAACTCCACCCACTCGTCCATCTGGCCGAGCTCGACGTTGCCGACGCAGTGGTCGATCTCGGTGAAGAACGGCCCCGTCTGCTCGGCGGTCAGCGGGCCTGCCGCGACGTAGCCGGGCAGGTAGGGGCCGGCGTAATCGACGCGCTCGACGAGCGTGTGCCGGGTATCGCCGTAAGTTGCGATCGTCGCCAGCACGACCTTGCCGTACTCGTCGCCGACGATCTCAGGCTCGTGCACGCCGTGCGCGCCGTGCCCGACGGCGTATTCGTAAGCAGCGGTAGCGGATGGCACGCCGATGGCGAGGTCGACGACGCCGTCGCCGTGCTGCGCTACGTGCGCGCCGAGATCGGTGCCCGCACGCACCGGGCCGCGGAAGACGAACCGTGCGTTGCCCGACTCGAGGACATAGGCCGCCTCGTCGCGGCAGCCGGTCTCCGGACCGCGGTAGGCGACGCAGCGCATGCCGAAGGCGGTGGAGTAGAAGTGGGCAGCCTGCCGGGCGTTCCCGACGGCGAAGACCACCGCATCCATTCCGGTGACGGGGAACTGGTCGCCTGATGTCGCCTGCACTGTCGTCGCCTGCACCGTCGTCGCCTGCACTGCCTCAGCTGTCATCGTGTCGCTCCTGCATCCGTCGCACTCGGCTGGCTCTCACCGCAGCATCCGTCAGTAAGTCATGCTGTGCAACTCCTCATCAACGCGCTAGACAATATGCTGGACCCAATGGCCAGACAGCTGGCGTTCTTGTACAGGTTGCTAGCGAGGAGCGTCGAGATGATTGATGAGCTTGACGGCGGCCTCATTGAGCTGCTGACGGCGGCGCCCAGAGTCGGAGTACTGGAGGCATCACGGCGTCTCGGCGTTGCGCGCGGCACCGTGCAGGCACGCCTGGATCGCATGCACGCGCGCGGGGTGATCACCGGCTACGGCCCCGACATCGACCCTGCTGCCATCGGCTACGGGGTGACCGCGTTCGTGACGCTGGAACTGAGGCAGGCCGGGGGGCACGACCCGGTAGCGCAGCGACTTGCCGCGATCGCCGAGGTGCTGGAGGCTCACACCATCACCGGGTCGGGCGACATGCTGTGCCGGGTCGTGGCGCGCAGCAACGCTGACCTGCAGCGGGTCATCGACGCCATCGTGGAGCTGGCGGGCGTGGTCCGGACATCGACGGTGATCGCCCTGGACAGCCCGCTGCCCTACCGAGTCCTGCCGCTGATCAGGGTCTCGGCAGCCGAGCCTGCTGCTGCGGTGTCGCGAGACGGTCGAGGCTGACAGGCCCGGCCAGAAGGCGGGCGTCAGGCGGACGAGCGGGCCGGGGCCGCGTCGGCGAGCTCGAGCGCCACGTCGAGCAGCGCGGCCTCCAGCTCGGCTGGGCTCGCCGCCCTGTCCTGATAGTGCATGCAGCAGAAGCTCACGCTCATCAGGCATGACGCGGCGCGGACCTGGTCGCGCAGCGAAGCGTCGGGCTCGGTCAGCAGGTCTACGAGCGCGTCCATCCGCTCCTTGAACAGCTCGCCGCGTTCCTTGGCGTTGGCCAGCCCGCTGACAGCCGCCTGGTTCTGGTGCAGCATGCGGAACACGGCTGTGCCGCTCGACACGATGTGCAGGTACCGGCGGACGATCTCGGCCCTGGTGGCTGCGCTACGTGGCTGAGCCTTCGCCCAGGCGATCAGTTCGTCCAGGTCAGCGACATAGTCCTCGACCAGGCTGCGGACGATGTCTTCCTTGGACTTGAAGTAGTAATACAGTGCGGCCTTGGTGACGCCGAGCTGCTCGGCTATCTCGCGCAGGGACGTCTTTTCGTAGCCCTGCTCGGCAAACAGCTTGAGTGCAAGCTCGCGCAGCCGCGACCGGGTGTCGTGGCTGCGGTCCTCGTCATCGCCGCGGACGTTGTTTTCCATGGCCTCGCGTTCTAGTCCTTCCGGCCCTCGGTTAATCTACTTGACGGCCGGTTAGTGACGAGCTTAGCCTGTGCTCTGAGTGGATGCTAGCCGGTCGGCAAGTAAGTAGGGAAGCGCCGCAAGCCTGTGCCGCGCGGTATCTGTGTGGAGCGAGGAGCCCATTTCATGACAGACAATCCGGCAGCTGCGGTGCCAGCGAGCGCGACGACGTTCGCGTCACGGCGCGAGTTCATGATCGTTCTGCCGGGACTGCTGCTCACGCTCATCATCGCCATGCTCGACCAGCTGGTCGTGTCCACGGCGTTGCCGCGCATCGTCGGCGACCTCGGCGGCCTGAACCACCTGGCCTGGGTCGTCACGGCTTACGTGCTGGCGTCCACGATCACGACCCCGCTGTACGGAAAGCTCGGCGACCTGTACGGCCGCAAGCGGCTGCTCATGATCGCGATCGTCATCTTCCTGATCGGCTCGGCGCTCTCGGGCCTGTCGCACACCATGGATCAGCTGATCGCGTTCCGCGCTCTGCAGGGCCTGGGTGCTGGCGGCCTGATGGTCGGCGCCATCGCGACGATCGGGGACATGGTCGCGCCGCGCGAGCGCGGTCAGTACATGGGCTACATGATGGCCGCGATGATGCTGGCGATGATCGGCGGGCCACTCGTCGGCGGGTACATCACCGACAGCCTCTCGTGGCGGTGGATCTTCTACATCAACATGCCGATCGGCGGCGCCGCGCTCGTCTACCTGTGGGCGACGATGCACCTGCCACGCCGCCGCGTCGAGCACAAGGTTGACTACCTTGGCGCCGCCGTTATTGCCATCGGCGCCACCGCGATCGTCCTGCTGACGACCTGGGGCGGTACCCAGTACGCGTGGGGCTCGTGGGAGATCATCATGCTGGCGGCAATCACGGCCGCGTCGATCGGCGCGTTCTTCGTCGTCGAGGGCCGTGCGGCCGAGCCGGTACTGCCGCTGCACGTGTTCAAGAACCGGAACTTCTCGCTGGCCTCGGGGATGAGCTTCCTGCTCGGCTTTGTCATGCTGGGCGCCCTGACCTTCCTGCCGCTCTACCAGCAGACGGTTCAGCACGCATCGCCGACGACCAGCGGACTGATGCTCATCCCGCTCATGCTGGGCTCGACCGTCACCACCCTCATCGCCGGCCAGATCACCACCAGGACCGGGCGCTACAAGATCCTGCCGATCATCGGGGGTGTGATCATGACGGTTGCGATCTACCTGCTGACTCACCTGGGCCCGCACACCACCCGGCTCACCTCGGCCCTGTTCTTCGTGGTGCTCGGCGTCGGCATGGGCTTCCTGATGCAGATCACCTCGCTGATCGTGCAGAACAGCGTTGAGCAGAAGGACATGGGCGTGGCCAGCAGCTCGCGTGCCTTCTTCCAGCAGATCGGCGGCTCGATGGGCGTGTCGCTGTTCGGCGTGATCTTCGTCAACCGGCTTGCCTCGGCCATGGCCGCCCAGGCGCCGGGCGCGCACCTGCAGGCCGGCGCGGGCAGCCTGGACCCGGCAACCATCAACAGCCTGCCGGCCGTGATCAGGGAAGCGGCCTTCATCGCCATCAGCAAGGGCCTGGACGCGGTCTTCTGGTGGACGATCCCGGCGTCAGCGCTTGTCTTCCTGCTCGCCCTGTGGGTGAAGGAAATCCCGCTGCGCGGCCGCAACGACGTCGTCCCGACCGCCCAGACCGGGGCCACACCAGAGCAGCTCGAGGCTGCCGACCTGGGCGCCGTCTAGGTCACTTGCCCGCTAACGCCAGTGGCCGGCCGCTCCGTCTTACGGAGAGGCCGGCCACCTGTCGTCGGCTCGGCGGTTCGGAAGGCCCCGGCTAGATGCCGTTGTAGGGGACGGCTTCCAGGATCTCGACAGTCGTGGCACGGCCGTTCGGCAGGTTGTAGGTCGCCGTCTCGCCGACCTTCTTTCCGGAGATGGCGCTGCCAAGCGGCGACTTCGGCGAGTACACGTCGATGGGTGAGCCGACCTCCTCGCGCGAAGCCAGCAGGAAGGTCACCTCGTCCTCGTCGCCCGCAAACCTGATGGTCACGGTCATACCAGGGCCAACCACCCCGTCGGTGCGGGGCGGCTCGCCTACCCGCGAGCTCTCCAGGATCTGGGTCAGCTGCCGAATCCGGGCCTCCTGCATGCCCTGCTGGTCCTTGGCGGCGTGGTAGCCACCGTTCTCCTTGAGGTCTCCCTCTTCCCGCGCGGCCTCGATCTTCTTCGCGATCTCAATCCTGCCCGGGCCGGAGAGGTGGTCGAGCTCGGCCTTCAGCCGGTCGTACGCATCCTGCGTGAGCCAGGTAAAGGTGTCGTCGCGCGTCTCGGTCACGGGTACTCCTAGTTGGGTGCGGAATAGACGGTCCGCTGGGCCTTGTGAGCCCATGGGGGTAATCCTTCGAGGCTAACAAGGCTCCGCAAGTACGTCGTACCTGTCAATGGTCTAGGTCAAACAAGTCAGGGCGAAGCTGGGCAAAATATCGCGCGAAACTCCGCGTACGCACTACGGGGGTATGGCTATTCGGCCCCGTTCCGTTTTGTAGCTAGGCGCCGTCCGCGTGGCGTCAGCGTGGGAATGAGCCCGGCCCGGCAGCGTGTTGACCCTTGAGCGTGCGTTATTCGTGCCCCCGTCATGACAGACCCAGAGGTGACTTCCGCGTGCTTGCCGATCCCGACGAAGGCAGCGCCACCAGCAGCCAGGCCCCGACTGGCAGCGAGCCGCTGCGGCTGATGGCCGTCCATGCGCATCCCGACGACGAGTCGAGCAAGGGCGCGGCGACGATGGCCAGATACGTCAAGGAAGGCGTGGAGGTGCTGGTTTGCACGCTCACCGGCGGTGAGCGCGGCGACATCCTGAACCCGGCCATGGAGCGACCGGAGGTCCGCGCCGACCTGCCGGCGATCCGGCGGGCTGAGATGGACGCGGCCCGCGAGATCCTCGGCGTGCGGCAGCAGTTCCTCGGCTTCGTCGATTCCGGGCTGCCCGAAGGCGATCCGCTGCCGCCGCTGCCCGCCGGCTGCTTCGCGCTGGAGCCGCTGGAGAGCGCGGCCAGGCCGCTGGTCCAGGCAGTGCGGGAGTTCCGGCCGCATGTGATGCTGACTTACGACGAAAACGGCGGCTACCCGCATCCCGACCACATCAAGTGCCACGAGGTGTCGGTGGAGGCGTTCGAGGCGGCTGCCGATCCGGACCGCTACCCAGGCTGCGGCGAGCCGTGGCAGCCGCTCAAGCTCTATTACCACCTCACGTTCCACCGGGCCAGGATTCTGGCGCTGCATCAGGCGATGCTGGACCTCGGGCTGGAGTCGCCCTACGCGGACCGGATCGCGGAGTGGACGGACGACTCTGACGGCAAGGGCAAGCCGCCGCACGAGATCACCACGCGGGTCCAGTGCGGCGACTACTTTGAGATCCGTAACCAGGCCCTGATCGCGCACGCCACTCAAGTCGATCCCGAAGGCGGCTGGTTCGCCGTTCCGGCCGAGGCCCAGCGCGTCGCCTGGCCAACCGAGGACTATCATCTGGCCAGGTCGCTGGTGGATGCCGGACTGCCGGAGGACGACCTGTTCGCCGGGATCCGGGAGAGGGTGAGCTTGTGATGGAACTTGCAGCGGCGGCGGCCGCCAAGTCGACGAGCGCCTGGGACCAGCCTGGCACTCTCGGCTTCCTGGTGGTCTTCGGGATGGCCGTCGTCCTGTACTTCGTGTTCCGGTCGCTAGCCAGGCACTTGCGCAAGATCAACGAAACCGCGCGATTTGAGGCTGCACAATCCGACGCCGCGCAGTTCACAGGCGCCCTGGCCGACACTGCCGGCCCCGGCGCCTTGGTTTCCGACGCCTTGGGTCCGATGGTGTCCGGTCCGGGGGTGTCCGGTCCGACTCTGCGCGGTCCGACTCTGCGCGGTCCGACGCCGCGCGGTCCGACGCCGCGCGGTCCGACGCCGCGCAGAGCCCGGCTGTCCGCGGCTCGCTGGGGCAGCGTCCGCAGGTCTAGGCACCCGACGGCCGTACCTTCCTGGGCCTTGTACCAGTGTGGCGTGCCAGCTTCCCGTACCTTCCCGGGCCCTCCTCGGGCCTCCCCGGGGCCTCCGGCCAACGCGCCGCACTACATTTCCCGCTATCCGTGCGCGCAAATCCGGATAACTCGGGCGCCAGACTGCTCGCGCCGCGGGAAAAGTCTCGCTAATCAAGATCAACTAGTGAGCGTACGGCGGCTCGGTGAGTCTGCCTGCCGCCATGGCCTGATGTCGCGGCCGATTTGCGCATAAAGCGGTGCTCGCACTACCGGGGATGACGGCCTCGACGTCAGCGCGCCCGGCGAACGGCTTGTTGCCGCAAGCTCCCGGGCTGCTGCCCAAGAAGTCGCGCCTATCACGAGCCAGCCTCGTCACGGAGCACCCTGCGATTGCGGCGTGTCGCGGCCCGTTGATTGCTACCTTCGTGCCTGATAGTCGCGGCTATCGCGGGAGTGCGGGCCATGCTAATGATTCACGGAATCTGGGCCCACGGCGTACTGAGCCTGTGGGCCGAAGACTCCGAGCGGCCAGCACCGGCCCTCGTCACAGCGAGCAGGCAGGCTGAGGCAGCGCGGCCACACCCGTTTGCCGCCCCGGCCGGATTGCTGGCCGACGCGATCGCTGAGTTCGGCGAGCCAGCTACCGATATTGTCCGCAAGGCGGCCGAGGACGAAATGACGCTCTGGCTGCCGACCGCGGGCGGCGAGCCGGTGCCGTCAGCCGACCTGCCAAGTCCGGTGGCCGACATAGCGGATATAACGGATGCCCCGGCTGCCGCGCGCGCGGGCCGCACCAGACTGTCGCCGTGGCACGTGCCGGTCCTGAGCCTCGATCCCGCCGCGGCGCTTGCCCTGCTCGGGGCCCTGGGCAGCGCCGACGCTCGTGCTGAGCGCGCTGTGCTGTCCGGCAGCGTGCACTACCTGGCGGCGCTGGCGGCGCTGGCGGCGGACCTTGCGGCTCGCGGTCGCGTACTGCCCGGCGTCACCGAGGTTGGCGTCACCGGCGCCGGGGCGATCGAGGCCGGAGCGACCGGAGGCCCGGTCACCGGGGCCGGCGTCACCGACAGTCCTGTCGCCGAGGCTCGCGTCCGTGAAGCCGCCGCCGACGGCCGCGCGGTGGCTTCGAGCGCGTACTTTGCCAGGTGGCGGCCGGTCCTCGCGGGTGCTGAAGCGCTCCGCGCCCGCGAGCTGACGATCGCGCTGCCGCCGATGTGCCGGGCCACCAGCGCGGACGGCGAGCCGTCGGCCGACATCGTCACCGAGGCGCTCGACTTGCTGACCGACGCCGCCGTCCGGGCCAGGCTGGCGTGCGTGCCGGGCTTCGAACTGCTTCCGGCTGGCCCGGCCGCTCCGCTGACCGACCGCTGGGCCGCCGCGCTGACCACAGCAGACGGTCGGCTCAGCGTGACAGCGCGGGAGGGCGCGCAAGCGGCGCAGCTCGCGTTCGCGCTGTGGGCCTGGCAAGACGCGGCGCAAGAGCCGCCAGGCCCGGCACGAATCTGCTTCCGCCTGGTCGAGCCCCCCGCTCAGGCCGATCCGGCCGGGGCGGAGGCCGACCTGGTCGGGGCCGAGCCTGAAGTCTTCGGCCCAGTGGCTGACCCGGACGGGGCTGAGGCCGACCCGGTCGGGGCTGAGCCTGACGCCTACGGGCCGGTGGCTGACTCGTCCGGGCCGGTGGCTGGGCCAAGCTGGCAAGTCCAGTTCGCACTGCAGTCGACCGACGATCCGAGCCTGCTGCTGCCTGCCGCTGACATCTGGGCTGGCGGCACGGCAGACGGATGGGCGACGGCGGGCCTCAGTTACCCCGAGGAAGACCTGCTCGCTGGCCTCGGTCGCGCATCCAGGCTCTTCCCCCAGCTGGACGCGGCGTTGCAAACGGCCGCGCCCGCGTCGGTAGTGCTCGACACGCGCGGCGCCCTGGACTTCCTGAAGGAAACGGGGCCGCTGCTCGCCGGTGCCGGCTTCGGCGTCATGCTGCCCGACTGGGTGCGCCGATCCCGGCTCGGGCTGAAGCTCACCACCAGATCCAGGACCGCCGCGCCAGGCTCGGTGACCGCACCCAAGTTCAGCCTGGCCGACCTCGTCGACTTCCGGTACGAGCTCGCCATCGGGGACCAGACGCTGGACCCGGCCGAGCTCGCTGAGCTCGCTCGCCTCAAGGTGCCGCTGGTCCGGCTCCGCGGCCAGTGGGTCGAACTGGACGAGCGGCATCTCAAGGCGGGCTTGCAGTTCCTGGAACGCGGCGGCGCAGGCGTCATGACGGCGGGCGATGCGCTGCTGGCCGGGCTCGGCGACGCCGCCGGGGACCTGCCGCTGGCCGAGGTCGATGCCGACGGCTGGCTTGGCGATTTGCTGTCCGGCCAGGCCGACAGGCAGATCGCGCCGATGGGCACCCCCGCCTCGTTCCAGGGCGAGCTGCGTCCGTATCAGGAGCGCGGCCTTGCCTGGCTCTCGTTCCTCGGCAGCCTAGGCCTTGGCGCTGTCCTCGCTGACGACATGGGCCTGGGCAAGTCGCCGCAGACGCTGGCGCTGCTGCAGGCCGAGCGGGACAACGGCACCGCGGCCGGGCCGACGCTGCTGATCTGTCCGATGTCGCTCGTGGGGAACTGGCAGCGCGAGGCAGCCCGGTTCACGCCGGATCTCAGCGTCCACGTGCATCACGGGTCCGACCGGCTGGCCGGACCGGAGCTGGCCGCAGCCGTTGCCACTGCCGACCTGGTCATCACCACGTACGGAGTGGCCACGCGGGACCGCGACGCCCTCGCGCAGGTGCCGTGGTCGCGTGTGGTCTGTGACGAGGCGCAAAACATCAAGAACGCAAGCACCCGGCAGGCGCAGGCCGTCCGCGCGATCCCGGCCCCCGCGCGCGTCGCGCTGACCGGCACCCCGGTCGAGAACCGGCTGACCGAGCTGTGGTCGATCATGGAGTTCACCAGTCCCGGCCTGCTCGGGCCGGCCGAGAAGTTCCGGCGCCGCTACGTCATCCCGATTGAGCGCAACGCCGACGCCGAGGCAACCGAGCAGCTCAAGCGCGTCACGGGGCCGTTCATCTTGCGCCGGCTGAAGACCGACAAGGCCGTCATCGCCGACCTGCCGGACAAGCTGGAGATGAAGGTCTGGTGCAACCTGACCGCCGAGCAGGCTTCGCTGTACCAGGCGACGGTGGACGACATGATGGCGAGGATCGAGGCCGCCGAGCCGGGCATCGAGCGCCGCGGCCTCGTGCTCGCAACGATGGCCAAACTGAAGCAGGTCTGCAACCACCCGGCGCACCTGCTCGGAGACGGATCCAGGCTGGACGCGCGATCGGGCAAGCTGGCCAGGCTTGAGGAGATCTGCGACGAGATCGTCGAGGCGGGCGATAAGGCGCTGTGCTTCACGCAGTACGCCGAGTTCGGCCGCATGCTCCAGCCCTACCTCGCGGCCAGGCTCGGCTGCGCGGTGAGCTTCTTGCACGGGGGCACGACGAAGAAGCGTCGCGATGAGATGGTCGCCGAGTTCCAGGACGCGGCCGAGCCGGCGGTCTTCCTGCTCTCGCTGAAAGCTGGCGGCACGGGCCTGAACCTGACCGCGGCCAACCATGTGATCCACATCGACCGGTGGTGGAATCCGGCTGTCGAGGACCAGGCGACAGATCGCGCGTTCCGGATCGGGCAGCGCCGTGATGTGCAGGTACGCAAGTTCGTCTGCATCGGGACGGTCGAGGAGCGGATCGACCAGATGATCGAGGACAAGAAAGCGCTGGCCGCCGCGATCGTTGGCACCGGCGAGAGCTGGCTGACCGAGTTGTCGGTCGCCGACCTGCGCAAGGTCGTCGAGCTATCGCCCGAGGCGGTCTCCCAGTGAGAGCGGAACAGTGAGAGCGGAACAGTGAGAGCGGAAAAGTGACCGAGTTCTATCCGCCGTCACGGCCACGCAAGGCCACCGGCGGGATCAAGGCGCGCAGCAAGCGCGGCTCCATCGGCGAGCAGTGGTGGTCACGCCGGTTTATCGACGTGCTGGAGTCGTTCGGGCTGCAGAGCAGGCTGACCAGGGGCCGGAGCTACGCCAGGTCCGGTCAGGTGCTCAGGCTGGACATCAGCACCGGCCACGTGACCGCGCAGGTGCAGGGTTCGCGGGTCAAGCCGTACGCGGTCAAGCTCACTGTCGATCCGCTCACTACACGGCAATGGCAGCGGGTTGAGGAAGCGCTGGCTGAGCGAGCCATCTTCCGTGCTCGGCTGCTAGCGGGCGAGATGCCTGACGAGATCGAGGAAGTCTTCGCCGGCTGCGGCACGCCGCTGTTCCCCAAGTCTGCCCGCGACCTGGTGATGACCTGCTCGTGCCCGGACTGGGAAGTGACGTGCAAGCATGTGGCCGCCGTCTGTTACGTCCTCGCCGAGGCGTTCGACGCCGACCCGTTCGGCATGCTGGCATGGCGCGGCAAGGGCAGGGCCGATTTGCTCGCAGCGCTTCGCCGGCTGACCGGCGGCGGTGCCGGGCCGGCCGGCAGTCGCCCGGTTATCGACGTCGCGGACGCCCCGCTCTCGGCGGGCCCGGCCGGCTTCTGGTCATCGACGCTCAGTGCGGCCCGGCTGCGAGCGCTGCCGCCAGCGCCGGCCACGCCCGCAGACCTGCTGCTGCGCAGCTACGAGCCGCCGTTCATCACGGCGGGCGGGATGGACCTGGTCACGCTGCTGCGCCCGGCCTACCTGGCGATGACCGGCAGCGACGCGACAAGCAGCGACGCGGTCGGCAGCGACGCGGCCGGCCGCGAATCGACGTAATGACCGCGAAACATGCCGTGACTACGCTCTGGACATGGCGGACATCTTCGACAGCTATCAGCTGGCCGGAGCATGGGACGAGATGTTCGAGGCGCCCGGTCTGCCGCGCGGGCCTTATCAGGCGCTGGTAGCCGCCCTCCAGCCCCTAGACCCGACCGAACTGCGTTATCGCGCGGACCAGCTGGCCAGGATTTTCACCGACCGCGGCGTGACGTTTGACTATGCCGGCGAGGAGCGCCCGTTCCCGGTTGACCTGATCCCGCGCATCATCGACGCCGTCGAGTGGGACCTCATCGCGCGTGGCGTGCGGCAGCGGGTACTCGCGCTCGAAGCGTTCCTGGCCGATGTGTACGGTCCGGGCCGGGTGGTCGAGGACGGCGTGGTGCCATGGCAGCTGCTCGCTACGTCGCGGCAGTTCCACCGGGCCGCGCACGGGCTCACGCCGCCGAACGGGGTCCGCATCCACATCGCCGGCATCGACCTAGTCCGCGACGAGCAGGGCAAGTTCTGCGTGCTCGAGGACAACGTCCGGATCCCGTCCGGCGTGAGCTATGTGCTGGAGAACCGGCTGGCCATGACGCGGACGTTCCCTGCGTTGTTTGCCGAGCAGCACGTCCGTCAGGTCGACAGCTATCCGGCGCGACTGCTGGCCGCGCTGCGCGCCGCGGCGCCGGCCCGCAGCCACGACCCGGTCGTGGTGGTGCTGAGTCCGGGCGTGAGCAACGCGGCCTACTTCGAGCACACCCTGCTGGCCCGGCTGATGGGCGTGGAACTGGTCGAGGGCCGGGACCTGCTGGCGGCCGACAACCAGGTGTTCGTGCACACCACGGCGGGCCGGCGGCCGGTGGACGTGATCTACCGCAGGGTCGACGACGATTTCCTCGATCCGCTGCATTTCCGGCCGGACTCGGTGATCGGCTGCCCGGGACTGCTGAATGCCGCGAGGGCCGGCCGCGTGACAATCGCCAACGCCGTCGGCAACGGCGTGGCCGACGACAAGCTCGTCTACACGTACGTGCCGGACCTGATCAGGTACTACCTGTCCGAGAAGCCGCTGCTCAGCAACGTAGAGACGCATCGGCTCGGCGAGCCCGACGTATTGGAGTGGGTGCTGGACCGGCTGGATCAGCTGGTGCTCAAACCAGTGGACGGGGCAGGTGGCAGCGGGATCGTCATCGGCCCGCTGGCCGACGAGCAGACCCTGGCAAAGCTGCGCACGCAGGTCGAAGGCGCGCCGCGCGGCTGGATCGCGCAGCGGCCGGTGGCGCTATCCACGTCGCCCGTCCTCATCGGCGAGCGGCTAGCGCCGCGGCACATCGACCTGCGCCCGTTCGCCGTGCACGATGGGTCTGACGTGTGGCTGCTGCCAGGCGGCCTCACCAGGGTCGCGCTGCCCGAGGGCGCACTGGTCGTGAACTCCAGCCAGGGCGGTGGCTCGAAGGACACCTGGGTGCTCGCCGCCGCTGGCGCAGGCCCGGCCGTCGGGTACCTGCCGCTCGCGCCGGCGCCGCGGCCAGCAGAAAACGCTGCGATCGCCCGGCAGCCCGGGCCGGGCGGCGAGCAGCAGTGAACACCGGGCTGCTGAGCCGGATCGCCGAGACCCTGTTCTGGACCGGTCGCTACGTCGAGCGGGCCGACGACACTGCGCGCATGGTTGATGTCTACGTGCACAGGCTGCTCGAAGAACCGCGGGCTGACGAGGACGCCGACTGCCGGGCGCTGCTGTCCGTCCTCGGCATCCCAGCGCCATCAAGCGACCCCCTCGACATCGGCGCGACCATCTTCCAGCTCGCCTACGACACCAGGAGCCCGAGCGCGATCGCTGGCGCGGTGCTGGCCGCGCGGACCGGCGCGCGAAGCGTCCGCGACGTCATCTCCAGCGAGATGTGGGAATGCCTCAACGTGACCGGGCACAGCCTGGCCGGCCAGCGCCGCGCGGCTGAGCGCCTCGGGCCGCATGTGTTCCTGCGATTTATCAGGGAACGGGCTGCGCTCTTCTTCGGCCTTGCTGACTCGACGATGTCGCACGACGACGCCTGGCGGTTCCTCATACTCGGCCGCAGCCTGGAACGGGTCGACATGACTGCCCGGCTTCTGCTGGCGCGGATGCCGGACACGCCGTACGAGGTGGGCTGGCCGATGCTGCTGCGTGCGTGCGGCGCCTACGAGTCCTTCATTCGCAGCCACGGCTGGGCTGGCGGGGGGCAGGCAGATGCCACCGAGTTCCTCATCCTGGACCGGCTGTTCCCGCGGTCGGTCTTGCACACCCTCGGTGCCGCGGAAGACTGCCTGGCGTCGCTGGATCCGGACGCGGGCCGGGTCGGGATGGCGGACCCGGCGCGACGCCCGATCGGGGCGCTACGGATGAGGCTCGAGTACTCACGCCCTGACCTGTCCGCCGAGCAGCTAGCTGACCTGCTGGCCGCGCTCCAGGAGACGTGCCTCCAGGCGAGTGAGGCGATCGCGGAGCGCTACTTCAGGTATGCCGAGCCGGTCGCCTGGGCTCACGGAGGCTGACGGTGGGCTGGCGGCTGCTGATCACGCACCGGACTGTGGTGGGCTATCACGGGCCTGCGCGCGCGTCCTACAACGAGGCGCGGATGACGCCGGTCGCGCTGCCCGGCCAGGTCGTCCTGGAGACGGGGCTGTGGACCGATGCTCAGGTCCCGGTGTGGACCTATCGCGACTACTGGGGCACGCAGGTGAGCGCGTTCGACATCCAGGCGCCGCACGAGGAACTGCAGATCACCGCACGCGCCACGGTCGAGACCAACGAGCCGTCGCCGCCCGGCGAGCCGCTGGACTGGCCGGAGCTCACCATGAAAGCGGCTGGCGGTCGGCTGCTGGAGTTCCTCATGCCGACGGAGCGCACCACGGTGCGCCCCGAACTGGCTGCGGCCGCGCGGCAGCGAGTCGCCGGCCTGGATCCGCTTGCCGCGGCCGCCGAGATCGCCGCCTGGGTGCATCAGCATGTGACTTACATGCCGGGCTCGACCGGCGTCCAGACAGGCGCGCAGGAGGCCTTCGACCAATGCCAGGGCGTGTGCCAGGACATCGCGCACCTGACGGTGGCCCTGCTGCGGGAGACGGGCGTACCGGCCAGGTATGTGTCGGGCTACCTGTTCCCCAAACCGGACGCAGAGCCGGGCGAGGAGGTCACCGGCCAGTCGCATGCCTGGGTCGAGTACTGGACGGGCGAGTGGGCCGCCTGCGACCCGACAAACGACACCGGGGTAGGGCAGCGCCACGTCGTCGTCGCGGCCGGCCGAGACTACACCGACGTGCCGCCGCTGAAGGGCATCTACCACGGCGCGCCCAGCCGCACGATGGAGGTCACCGTCGCGCTGACTCGGCTGGCCTGATCGCCGCAGGCTGCGGCGCGGGATCACCCGCGGCGAGCCAGCGGCCCAGGCATATCAGGCGTCCTGGTTAGATAACGGGCGTGATGGAGATCCGCGATGCACGCCCGGACGAGTTCGACGAAGTAGGAGACCTGCGGGTCGCGGCCTATGTGGCGGACGGGTTCCTGTCGCCGCAGTCGACGTATTCGCCGCACCTCCGGGCGCTCGGCGCCGACGGTCTCGATCAGGTGCTCGTCGCCGTGGACGATGGCCGGAATAGTGTGCAGCAGCCGGAACCGGGCCGCGGCCAGATCGTCGGGACCGTGATGCTTCAGGGCTGGCCGCAGGGCGGTGAGATCCTGGCTGGCCCGCAGGAGGCCGAGATCCGGGCGCTCGCGGTGGTGCCGGAGGCACGTGGCGCCGGCGTAGGCCGGGCGCTGCTGGCCGCCGTGATCGAGCGGGCGGCCCGCGCGGGCATCCGGCAGCTGGTGCTGCTGACGCAAACCGAGATGAGAGCAGCCCACCATCTGTACGACGAGGCCGGCTTCTCCCGCCTGCCCGAGCGTGACTGGTCACCTGAGCCGGGCGTGAAGCTCCTGGCATACGGCCTGGCCCTCGACGGCGAGCGACACGCCTGACGCAGACCGGTGTACCGGGCACCGTCGGGCCGGACGTCGCGGCGGTTAGGGTTGACCGGGTAAGCGCCGACCAGCCGCAGACGGCTGAGGAAGAGTGGTGAGGACAGTGAGCGAGGCGCTGCCCGAAGTGCCGGCGGCAGCCGTGCCCGACCAGGCGTGGCTGCTTGACGTGCGGGAAGATGATGAATGGGCTGCGGGCCACGTCCCTGGCGCGACCCATATCCCGCTTGGCCAGCTGGGCGCGCGCACCGGTGAGCTGCCGCAGGATGACGACATCTACGTCATCTGCCGCTCTGGCGTGCGCTCGGCCAGGGCTGCCCAGGCGCTCGGCGGCGCAGGCTGGCGGGCGGTCAACGTAGCAGGCGGAATGCAGGACTGGGCGCAGGCCGGACGGCCTATGGTGACCGACTCCGGCGCGACGCCGTTCGTCGCCTGACGGTGGTGCGGCTGATCGACGCCGGACAGCCGCACCGACCCGGACAACCGCGTCGACGCCGGACAACCGCACCACAGTCAGGCTGCGCGTCAGTACCGATTCACCTGGCGGGCACGGGCAGCGGGTACTCAAGGCCGATCATCGGGGCCAGGTCGGACAGCATCAGCTCGAACATCGGCGAGGGGTCGTCGAGGGCGAACCGCAGGTGGCCGAAGGCTTCCAGGCTGACGGATCCGTACAGCAGCACCCAGCAGCGCAGGAAGGTTTGCAGCGCACCGAGCGGCAGAGAAGAGTGGACGAGCGTGCGATACCGCGCGAGCTGTTCGCGCAACAAGGGCTCGATCTCATCGTCGGGCGGAATGCTGAACGGGCGACGCCGGAACAGATCCCCGAACAGGTCCAGGAAGACCTGGCCGAACTGATAGCCGCAGTCGATCGTCGGGTCGTTGTGAATCTCGTGCAGGACATCCATGCCGGGCAGCGGGCTGCCGAAGATCATGCTGAACTCCGGCACGTGCGCCAGCGTCCACGCCCGGAATGCGCGGCAGCCGGCGATCATCTTGACGACCATGACCTCGGCCTCCGTCAGGTCCGAGTTCGACGCGTCCGCAGCCACGTGCACCGCGGTCCGGACGTGCGTCGCCAGTTCGGTGAAGATGTCGGCAACGACGTGCCGGAGCAGCACTTCGTGGCTGCCGAAGTACCGGTAGAGCGCTGGCGCCGTCATCCCCATCTCGCGTGCGATGGCCCGCAGCGAGACAGCCTGCGGGCCGTCCTGCACCAGCAGCTTGCGCGCAGTGTGGATGATCTCCTGAGTTGTCGCGGCCCGGACGCGGTCACGCCTGCTCGGCGCCTCGATCATTCTCGCCACCCTCCTCGGCCTCGCGCTGCGCCGTGTTCCCTAGACGCTCGCTGACTGCATGCCAGCGACTGCTACTCGCTGATAGTTTACGGCGTTAACGCAAGCGATGATCGCTAACTAGTCTAAGCGACTAGTTCAGAGCCAGGAAGGCGGATGAGGGACGGCCGACCGGCGAGCGTCTGGCAAGCTCGGTTCTGTAACTCCCGCTTCTCGAGCAATCGGAGACCTGATGTGAAGTACGTCAACCTTGGCGCGACCGGCCTGCGCGTATCTCGCATCTGCCTCGGCATGATGAGCTTCGGCAACGACAGCGAGCGGCCCTGGGTGCTGGACGAAGACGCCGCCGAGCCGATCATCAAGGCGGCAGTCGAGGGCGGCGTCACGTTCTTCGACACCGCTGACGTCTACTCGGGCGGCGCGAGCGAGGCGGCGACCGGCCGGCTGCTGCCGAAGTTCCTCGACCGCGACCAGTTCGTCCTCGCGACGAAGGTGTACAGCCCGGTCGGCCCCGGCCAGAACGATCGCGGCCTATCGCGCAAGCACATCCTGTCGGGCATCGATGCGTCGCTGCGCCGCCTGAACGTGGACTACGTGGACCTGTACCAGATCCATCGCTATGACCGCCACACGCCAGTCGAGGAGACGATGTCCGCGCTGCACGACGTCGTACGGAGCGGCAAGGCCCGCTATATCGGCGCCAGCAGCATGTACGCCTGGCAGTTCGCCAAGGCGCAGCACGCTGCCGACGTCAACGGCTGGACCAGGTTCGTGTCGATGCAGAATCACTACAACCTGGTCTACCGCGAAGAAGAGCGGGAGGTGATCCCGCTGTGCATCGACCAGGGCATCGGCGTGATCCCGTGGAGCCCGCTAGCTCGCGGGCTGCTAGCCGGGACGAGGACCAGGGACGGGGAGCGGCGCACGGTGCGATCGGGCACCGACCCGTTCGGGGACTCGCTCTACAAGGTGCCGTCCGACTTCGACGTGGTCGAGCGGTGCATGCAGGTCGCCGCCGAGCGCGGCGTTCCGTCGGCGCAAGTGGCGCTCGCCTGGCTGCTGCACAGGCCTGGCGTCACCGCGCCGATCGTGGGTGCCACCAAGCCCGGGCATCTGGAGGACGCGCTTGCCGCTGAGGACCTGAGCCTGACCGAGGACGAGATTCGAAGGCTGGAGGAGCCGTACCTACCGCACCCCGTGCTCGGTCACGTCTGACGCGCCGGCCAGCTGGCGGACCGACGGCATGTGGCCAGCGCCAGCCGACCGGCGACGCCGAGTCCGGCGACCGGCGACCGCAGCTCCTCGCGGGGCGGGACGGGCCTGTTTACGTCGATGCGTGACACTGGTGCCGGGGCAGGCCGTTCCGATACCGTGCTCGCGTTGGCGACGGGCAGTTTGGATGGTGGCGCGCATGTTGTGTGGTAACTGCGGCGTCACGGTCCCGGCTGCATCGCAGACGTGCCCGAACTGCGGTGCGGTCGCCGGTCCTGCGGGCGGTTACCCCGGCTACACACCGAGCGGGCTCCTGCCACCGAAGAGCTACGACCTGGACGGCCTGGCGAGCGACCTCGCCGTCATGCTGGCCATCAGCGCGGTCATCAGCCTGATCGGCGTGGTGTTCCAGCCGGCCTTGATCATCATGTGGCTGCTGTTGCTGCCGACTGCTGTGGTGTTCCTGATCTGGTTCTACCGGGCGCGGCAGAACGCGGGGCAACTGGACTGGCGGCAGCGTTGGTCACCGAACTGGTCAATCTTCGGCTGGTTCGTGCCGTTCTGCTTCCTGTGGTTCCCGTTCCAGGTCATGCTCGATATCTGGCGGGCCGCGCTGCCGGGGCCGCAGCGGGCGAAGTTCCCGTTCCGGCCGGCGGCGTGGTGGGCCTGCTGGTGCCTGGCCTGGTTCACCGGTTACCGGCACACGGTGGGCAGTACCGGCGCGGACGGCACGGCTGGGACGACCGTCACGACAAGTCACAGCTACTCGCTGGTCTTCGGCGGCACGCAGCTGAGCCTCGTTTTCGTCGCGATGGCCGCGTTCCTGCTCAGGCTGATCGTGAAGCAGGTGTCGGACGGCCCCCTCGGCCGCGTCGGCAAGTTGTCCAGTGCAGTGCCCTGGCAGCCGGGAGCCACAGCCACCGGACCCAGCTGATACGCAGGAAGGAAGAAGCGCGATGTCATTTCAGGGCTGGCCGGAGGAGGCACTCGACTTCTATGACGGGCTGGAGGCTGACAATTCCAAGGCCTACTGGCTCGCGCACAAGGAGATCTACGAGACCTGCGTGCTCGCGCCGATGGCCGACCTGCTCGCCGAGCTCGAGGCCGAGCACGGCGAGACAAAGATCTACCGCCCGTATCGCGACGTGAGATTCAGCAAGGACAAGTCGCCCTACAAGACAGCGATCGGCGCGCATGCCGGTGACGGATACATCCAGCTGTCGGCGGCCGGGCTCGCGGCGGGCAGCGGCATGTACGGTATGGCGCCGGACCAGCTTGAGCGGTACCGGTCCGCGGTCGCGGCCGACTTTAGCGGTGGCACGCTCGAGGAGATCATCGCCGAGCTAGGCAAGCAGGACATTGACGTGCATGGCCGCGACTCGCTGAAGAGCGCGCCGCGCGGCTACCCGCCGGATCATCCGCGCATCGAGCTGCTGCGACACAAGGGCCTCGTCGCGTGGAAGCAGTGGCCGGTCGAGCCGTGGCTCGGGACGCCTGCCGCCAGGGCCGCCGTCGCCGACTTCCTCATCGCCAGCCGGCCGCTCGGGCAGTGGCTGACGCAGCACGTCGGACCCTCCGCCGAGCCCGAGCGTGCCCGCCGGTAAGCGGCGCCGAGTTACGGCTCCGGCACCTCGGTCATCAGGTCCGCAGAGGTCTCCATCCCGGCGCGCCACACCGACCGGGCAATGATCTTGTGCGGGTCGACGCGGTGGCGGTACCTGGCGGCGATGTCGGTGATCTCTTCCAGCAGGCCCTCGGACAGCGTCGTCGGCTCCAGGCCGAGGGCGAGGAACTGGTCGTTGCGTACGCTCAGCTCGTTCTCGTCCGCCTCGCGCCGCGGGTTGGGCAGGTAGGCGATCTCGGTGCCCGTCATGTCACCGATCATCTTGGCGAGCTCGAGCAGCCGGTGCGTCTCGGTGATCTGGTTCCGGACGAGCACCTTGGAGCCAGCATTGGGCGGGTTATTGAGCGCGATCTCAATGCACCGGACCGTGTCGCGGATATGGATGAACGCGCGGGTCTGACCGCCGGTCCCGTGCACGGTCAGCGGGTGCCCGATGGCCGCCTGCATGAGGAATCGGTTGAGCACGGTTCCGTAGTCGCCGTCGTAGTCGAACCGGTTGATGAGCCGCTCATCGCGAGCGGTCTGGTCGGTCTGGGTGCCCCAGACGATGCCCTGGTGCAGGTCAGTGATCCGGAGCCCGTCGTTCGATGCGTAGAACGAGAACAGCAGCTGGTCCAGGGTCTTGGTCAGGTGGTAGACCGAGCCGGGATTGGCCGGGTGCAGGATCTCCCGCTCCAGCTCGCCGTCCGGGGTCGGTACCTTGACCGTCAGGTAGCCCTCCGGGATCGGCGCAGTGCCCGACCAGCCGTAGCCGTAGACACCCATGGTGCCGAGGTGGACAAGCGAGGCGTCGACGCCGGTCGTGACGAGCGCCGTCAGCAGGTTGTGCGTGGCGCGGACGTTGTTGTCGACGGTGTAGCGCTTGGTCTTCTCCGTCCGCATCGAGTACGGGGCAGCCCGCTGCTCCGCGAAGTGCACGATCGCGTCTGGCCGGATGTCCAGCAGGACCGAGGCGAGCCGGTCGTACTCCGTCGCGAGGTCCAGGTTCACGAAGCCGATCTCGCGGCCGGAGACTTCCTTCCACGCGGCGAGCCGCTCCCCGAGGGGCCGGATCGGCGTGAGGGAGTCGACCTCCAGCTCGATATCGATCTTCCGGCGGCTCAGGTTGTCGACGATGGTGATGTCGTGACCGCGATCGGACAGGTAGAGCGACGTAGGCCAACCGCAGAATCCGTCGCCGCCGAGGACCAGAACGCGCATAAGGTGCTCCAAAAGTTTGCTCAACCGCTCCAACAACGTCGGCCCTGCACACTTCGCCGCCGGCGCGAGCCGAGGGCCAGGCCCTCCGCGGCGGCATCCGTGGCAGTGTACCGGGCGATATCAACCGCGATGGTCAGTTCATCACCGCCATATGAGCCGACCTGGGCGGGATTCCCGGCGGCTTCCTGCCTGCCCGCCGGGCAGCCCGCGACCATCACCTTCACACCAGCATGACGCGCCAGCCCCCGTCGGGCCAGGCCCTACGGGGGATTGTCAGCGAGTACTCAGCTAAGTCACATCCGCCAGCCGGCCCCGCCAGCCCGGAACTGCGGCCCAGCATGCTTGCGGCCGATGCCGCCTCGGGGGCGGGCCAGGGCCAGATAACAGTATCGGGCAGGGAAGGATGTAGCCATGGCAGAGCGGCTTCGCGGCGAGACCAGCCCGTACCTTCTCCAGCACGCCGGCAACCCGGTGGACTGGTGGCCGTGGTCAGACGAGGCGTTCGCGGCAGCGGCCGAGCGGGACGTGCCGGTCCTGCTGTCGGTCGGGTACTCGGCCTGCCACTGGTGTCACGTCATGGCGCACGAATCGTTCGAGGACGAGCAGACCGCCGCGATCATGAACGAGCATCTGGTTTCGATCAAGGTGGACCGCGAGGAGCGCCCGGACGTGGACAGCGTCTACATGACGGCCACGCAGGCGATGACCGGCCAAGGCGGCTGGCCGATGACGGTCTTCATGACACCGGACCGGGAGCCATTCTTCTGCGGGACCTATTTCCCGCGTGCGCAGTTCCAGCGATTGGTCGCTGGCGTCGCCCAGGCCTGGCGAGAGGACAAGGCTCAGGTGGCGCGCCAGGCGAGTCAGATCGCCGCTGCGCTGGCCGAACGTGCCGGGCAGCCGTTTCCCGCAGCCGCCGACCCGGGCGGCGAACCCGAGACCGGGGCCAGCAGCGACGCCGCTACGGCGGACGACCAGGCGGCGGATGACCCAATGGCCGTGCTCGCCGGGGCGTGCGAGGCGGCCGTGGCCGTGCTCGGCCGGGAGTTCGACGCGCGCCGGGGCGGATTTGGCGGCGCGCCGAAGTTCCCGCCATCGATGGTGCTCGAATTCCTGCTCCGCCACTACGAGCGGACGGATGGCCCCGACAGCGCCCGAGCGCTGCAAATGGCTGAGGCCACCGCCGATGCCATGGCCCGAGGCGGCATGTACGACCAGCTCGCTGGCGGCTTCGCCAGGTACAGCGTCGACGCTGACTGGGTCGTGCCCCACTTCGAGAAGATGCTCTACGACAACGCGCTGCTGGCGCGGTTCTACGCGCACCTGTGGCGGCGGACGGGCAGCGCGCTGGCGCGGCGGGTCGCCGAGGAGACCTGTGAGTGGCTGATCGCCGAGCTCCGCACGGCGGAAGGCGGCTTCGCCTCGGCTATCGACGCTGACAGCGACGGTGCCGAGGGCGCCTTCTACGTCTGGACACCAGGTCAGCTCACCGCCGCGCTCGGGCCTGAGGACGGGGGCTACGCGGAGGCTGCGTTTGGCGTTACCGAGGCCGGCACGTTCGAGCACGGCGCTTCTGTGCTCCAGTTGCGCGCCGACCCGGCCGATGCGGACCGGCTCGCGCGGATCCGGACCCGGCTGCTGGCGGCCAGGGCGGAGCGGAACCGGCCTGGCCGGGATGACAAGGTCGTGGCGGCCTGGAACGGCCTGGCCATCGCGGCTCTGGCTGACACCGGCACCGTGGCGGGCCGGCCTGACTTCGTCGCCGCGGCCGCGGCTGCGGCGCAGCTGCTCGCCGACGTGCACCTCACTGGCGGCCGGATCGCGCGGACGTCCAGGGATGGTCGCACGTCCGGCACCGCCGGCGTCCTCGATGACTACGGCTGCGTCGCGGCCGGCCTGATCGCGCTGGCGAGCGCGACCACGGCGGACGGCGCTGAGGGCACCGCCGCGGCGGGCCGCTGGCTGACGCTCGCCGGCGAACTGCTGGAGACCGTCCTGGCGAGGTTCGGAACCGGAACGGGCGGTTTCTACGACACCGCCGACGACAGCGAGCAGCTCATTTACCGGCCCGCAGATGTCGCCGACGGGCCTAGTCCGTCCGGGACGTTCGCGGTCGCCGACGCGTTGCTGAGCTACTCGGCACTGACCGGCTCGATGCGGCATCGCGACGCGGCCATCGACGCGCTGGCGAGCGTGCCCGCGCTGGCCGCCAGGTTCCCGCGGGCGGCCGGGTGGGGGCTCGCCGTTGCCGAGGCCCTGCTGTCGGGGCCAGTGGAGATCGCCGTTGTCGGGACGCCCGGTTCGGACCGGACGGAGCTGCATCGCGTCGCCGCGCTGGCCGCCCCGCCGGGCGCGGTCATCGCGGTCGGCGACGGCACCGCAGCCGGCGGCACGAGCGGCGGCGCGCAGATCCCGCTGCTAGCTGGCCGGACTGCAGTTGACGGCCGTCCGGCGGCCTACGTCTGCCGTGACTTCAGCTGCCGCGCGCCGGTGACTGAGCCGGACCAGCTGCGCGCAGCCCTGAGCTGAGGTCACCTTTGACTCCGACGCTGACCGGCTTGCGGGCAGCGCGGCTGTGCGCGCGGTGAGGGCGGACGGCCCCGTTCCGGTCCGTGTGCTCTTTACGGCGGCAACGCCAGAAGTTTGCCGAGGGTTCGCCGACTTAGGGAGTCATAGCCAATTCGAGGCACGATCATAGCGATTCGAAGGGTATGGACGCTTGCGCCAAACGCGAGCATTCTAGGACCCACAGGTCCGAGCAAGGCCGCAGTCGCTGAGGGGAGTTATCGTTGCGCGACGGAGTCCGCCGCCTGCGCGCCGGCCTGTGGGCGGTCGCCGCCTTCGGCGTCGTGCCCGGCCTGTCCGCGGCGGTGATCACGATGCCGCGCGCCTACGCCTCCACTGTCCAGTCTGCCGGGTCGGCTGCCGCGCAGTCGGCAACTGCCCTCGGCCAGGCCGCGGCGGCGCGCGAGGTGACGGGGCAGACCGCGGGACTCGCTGCCCAGCAATCCAGCGTCTACGTGCCTCCCAGCGCCGGAACGGTAACCACCGCAGTGCCGGCCCTGCAGCTTGCGGATCGGCAGGGCGCCGTGCCGCTCGGCCCGCTCGGCCCGCTCTACCCCGCTGACCTGCTGGTGATCGCGCCGCAGACGCTGCCCGCCTCAGCGGTGGTCGCGATCGGCAAGCTGGCCGGCGTGTCAGCCACGAATCTGCTGGATGCCGCCCGCATCAAGGTCAACGGCAATTGGGTGGCGACGCTCGGCGTGGATCCGACGACGTTCCGCGAGTTCGCCGCGGGGCCAACGGCCAGGTCGACCGTGCTGTGGCAGAACGTGGCCGACGGCGGCATCGCGATCTCCTACCTCATGGGGCAGCAGGAGAGCCTGCCGCTCGGCGGCACCGTGAGCGTGGCCGGCGCGCAGACCGAGCAGCTTCAGGTCGCAGGATTCGGCACGGTGGGCATCAGCGGCGTGGACGCGGTCGTCTCCGATCCGGTAGCCCGGTCGCTGGGCATTCCGGCCGGGAACGCCATCGTCATCAGCGCGCCGCAGGCCCGGCTCAGCACTCTGATGCCGGAGATCGCACAGGTGCTGCCGACGGGCGCATCGGTCGCGCCGCTGGTGGCGCAGGCAGCCGAACGCGGGCTCCCGGCATCGGCCGGCTCGGCGGGCGCGATCAGCATCACCGCGGGCGATGGACCTGGCCTGACGGCGACGCAGACCGCAGCATTCCTGACCGCCGCGCTGAGCCGGGTCGGCCTGCCGTATGTCTGGGGCGGCGACGGCCCGGAGGTGTTCGACTGCTCAGGGCTCGTCCAGTGGTCGATGCGGCAGGCCGGCATCGTGATGCCGCGAGTGGCGGCCGACCAGGCTCAGACCGGGCCGCAGGTCCCGATCGCCGACCTCCAGCCAGGCGATCTGCTCTTTTATCACACCGACCCGACGGCGCCGACCTACATCTCGCACGTGGCCATCTACATCGGCGACGGCCGCATGCTCCAGGCGCCGGAGCCGGGCGAGGACGTGCAGGTCGTGGCCGCCGACTTTGGTGCCGGGTTCGCCGGGGCAGTCCGCGTGTACCCGCGGGTGGCTGCGGCTGTCGCCGGGAACATCGCCGGCTGACACCCGAGCTCAGTAACGTCCCGTTCGAGCCCTAGCGGGTCGCCCGCTTGCACGAGGCGAGGCGAGGGTGTAATCATAATTACATGAGTACTGAGAAGCAGGCTGCCGGCGGACACGTGGATGCGCTCCGCGGCTGGTTCACCGGGCGGCTACCAGCAGAGTGGTTCATCAGCAGCCCAGACATCAACGTCGACCGCGAGGAGATCACCGTCGTCGGCACGATAGCCGGGCCGGAGGTCGCGGCTGATGCCAGCGACGCCGAGGCAGCGGCGGCCGCGGAAGGTCGCAGCCGCCGGTTCCGCGAGGAGACCCGCGAGCACCGGATCGAGATCGCGCTTGAGGCTGAGCACAAGTTCGGCCGCAAGGTTTCCTGGGGCGTGGAGTGCAATGGCCGCAGGGTGATGTTCACCACGTTCTCGGTCCCGGTCATGACCCGGCTCCGCCAGGCCGAGCGTCAGGTCCTTGACACGCTCGTCGATGCGGGCGTCGCCCGCAGCCGCAGCGACGCGCTGGCCTGGTGCGTACGCCTCGTCGGCGAGCATGAGGACACCTGGCTCGCTGAGCTGAGGACGGCCCTGCGCAAGGTCGAGCAGGTCAGGGCCGAGGGACCGGGCCAGTAAGCGGGTCGCAGCCCGGCTCGCGCACGCGCTCGCCGGTGGACCTGCGCGCGGCTGACGTCGTGGGTCAGGAACGACTTCGACGCACACTCCTGCGGCTAACCGGGCGTGGGCGCACCGGGCCAGCGCCTGAAAATATTTGCGATCATCGCGTTACCACGACAGGTCTTGCGGAGATGATAGGCAGGACCAGCCCGAATTGAACCGGTCCCGCCGGGGTACACTCCCCGAATCCCGGTTCACAGGGCCTCCCCAGGCGTGACGCCGGGTACCCCCGCAGCGGAGCAACCCGCGAAGCCCTTGAGGAGGACCCGTCGTGGCGTATGAGTCGGACCCGACCGGTGACCTTGAGACAGTCCTCGATGACGCTGGGCTCAAGAACCCCAGCGTGCGTGAGTACGTGCGGTACTGGGCCCGGCTCACTGGCGCTCAGCGAGTCGAGGTGGTCGGCGCGGCCGACGACGCACGGCTCCTCGGCGAGTCGCTCGCGGCCGGCGAGATCCTGCCTGCAGGCAAGGGGCGCTACTACGCTCGCAGCTACGTCAAGGACACGGCGCGCTCCGAGGAACGCACCATCGTGGCCACGGCTAATCCCGCGGACGCGGGGGTCTACAACAACTGGCACCCGTCGAGCGTGATGCGCCCGCTGCTTGAGGAGCGCATGCGCGGAGCCTCAGCCGGCAAGACCATGTACGTCGTCCCGTACCTGATGGCTCCGCCCGGATCTCCGCTTGAGCCATACGCCGTCGGCGTCGAGCTGACCGACCACCGCACCGTCGCCCTGCACATGATCCGCATGGCGCGCTGCGGGGTCGAGCACGTGAACAACCTCGCTGACCCCGACAGGTTCGTGCGCGGGGTGCACGTCACCGGCGATCTGGAGAATCTCGGCCAGGGCACGCCCGAGGACCAGCGCTACTTCGTCACCTTCGCCGACGAGCGGACCATCCTGCACTTCGGCTCCTCTTATGGCGGCAACGCGCTGCTCGGCAAGATTGCCCACGGCCTGCGGCAGGCTTCCTACGACGGCTGGGCGTCCGGGGAGTTCCTGGCCGAGCAGTTCATGCTCATCGGCATCACGGACAAGCAGAGCGGTCGCACCTGGCACATCTGCGGCGGCTTCCCGAGCGCGTCCGGCAAGACGAACCTGGCCATGATGCTTCCGCCAGACAGTCTCGGCGATCGCTACCACGTCGAGTTCTACGGTGACGACATCGCATGGCTTCGGGTCGACCCCGAGGACGGCAAGATCTACGCGATCAATCCCGAGTTCGGCGTCTTCGGAGTCGCCAAGGACACCAACGAGCTGACCAACCCCACGGCACTCGGCTCCGTCGCGCCCGGTACCGGGGTCTTGTTCACGAACGTGGCCTACAACGAGATCTCCGGCGACGTCTGGTGGGAAGGGCGGACTCCGGCGCCGCCGGCCGATGTCACCGGCTGGCGCGACTGGACCGGGCAGCTGGTCTCCGCGCGGCCCGACAGCGATAAGGGCAAGACCTGGGCGCACCCGAACAGCCGCTTCACCACCTCGCTGACCAGCGTGCCCAATATTGCCGCGGACTTCGAGAACCCGAAGGGCGTGCCCATCGACGGCATCATCTTCGGGGGCCGCACTCGTGATCGCGAGCCGCTCATCCGCGCCTTCACTGACCTCGCCGAGGGCGTCTATGACGGCCTGACGCTGGGGGCCGAGGCGACCTTCGCTGCTGAGGGAGTGGATGGTCAGCTCCGCTACGACCCGATGTCGATGCGCCCCTTCATGTCCTATCCCGAGGGCGCCTACGCAGCTCACTGGCTCAACATCATCGGCGCAGCGACCGTCAAGCCGATCTTCGCGCACGTCAACTGGTTCCAGCGCGACCCTGACGATGGTCATTTCCTGTGGCCGGGCTACCGGGACAATCTCCGTCCGCTGCTCTGGCTGCTGAAGCTCAAGGCTGGCGAAGTCACCGGTAACCCGACGCCGGTCGGCATCGTCCCGACCAGGGAAGAACTCGACCTCGAGGGCATGGACATCCGCCCTGAGGACCTCGAGAAGGTCCTGAGCATCGACTCCGCACGCTGGACCGAAGAGATGGCTCACCGCGAACGTCATCTGGCGCAGTTCGACGGTCTGCCGGAGGAGATCTGGGCTGCCCACCGGCGCGTCGCCGCGGCGCTGGCCGCCGAAGCGGACTGACGCCAGTCCCATAACTGGCTGCCCGTGCGCGAAGCTGGCCAGCTATCGGCGATACCGGTGCAATACGGGCGTATAAGTGCCGCACCGCTCTCAGCGAGCGAGCCGCCGCGTGGGGGGTGTCGCTTTCGGGCATCGCGATGTTAACGTTCCGTTATGGGGGCGCTGCGCTGCGTTGATGGTTCCGTGCTGTCCGTCGAGGCAGTGAGCTGCCGCGATCGGACCGGCCAACCGTACGAGATCACGCTCAATCTGGCCAGGGACTCGGTGCCGTTTGCCGCCATCGGCCAGCGTTGCGGGTATCAGCTATCCGAACTCGCTGAGCGGATCAGCGCGGCGCGTCACGATCCTGAGCAGGCCGCAGCCTGGCCTGACCCGGACGACAGGTTCCCCGCTCCCGGCGGAGGGGACACAGCAGGCCTTGACATCGGCGCTGGACCAGCTCGGGCACCTGCGGGCCAGGTCCCCGGCTATGTCAGTCACGCCGCCGGCTACCTGGCTAACGATCATGAGTACTTCGCGCTGCGCTCACGCGAACGAGTGGACATGCCCGGTACCGGGGAGCTGCGCTGCGTGCTGCGCGCCAGCGCCGTCTGGGTCGGCGAGTGCGTCGGCGTCGGTCAGCATCCTCACGACAGCCAGCCGCCTCAGCCGGGCCATGAGCCAGTGGCCGGCCAGCACGCGCTGCCCGGCCAGCATGGGGTGCTAGGCCAGCATGGGGTGCCCGGCCAGCATGGCCCGCGGACCTGGCGTCATCCCGCAGGCGGTCACGGCCGGTGGCAGCTGACGCGGCGTGCGGTCATCGAGGCCTGGGGTGCTGGCGGTGTTGGAGTTCGAGCTGTCCTGACTTCGGCCGAACTGGTGGCATTCTTGGATACGGTTCTCAGGGGACCAGATGGCGCTGCCGCAGGGCGGGAGGTCCCGCTAGCGGACGCGCGGGCCGGTGGCCAGCCGGCCAGTAATCAGCCGGGCGGCGTGACAATGCCGCTCTGGCGGCAGCGAGGAAGGGGGCCGGATGGGACTGCGCGGTCTCGTCTACCGGCTCTACGAGCGCAGGCTCGAAGCGGGTCTGGCGCCGCAGGCAGTGCCCCGGCACGTTGGGGTGATGTGCGACGGTAACCGCCGGTGGGCCAAGTCGGCGGGACTAGCCGACGTTAGCAGCGGCCATCAGGCAGGTGCCGACAAGATCTTCGAGCTTCTCGAGTGGTGCCAGGAGACCGGAGTCGAGGTTGTCACGCTCTGGCTGCTGTCGACCGACAACCTGACCAGACCGGCCGCCGAGCTCGAGCCGCTGCTGCGAATTATCGAGGACACGGTCCGAGCACTCGCGGCCCAGGACTGGCACGTGAAGCCGGTGGGGGCCCTTGACCTGCTGCCTGCTGATACGGCCGCGGTGCTCAAGACGGCAGCGGAGGCAACGGCCGGCCGCGACGGCCTCCTTGTCAATGTCGCGGTTGGCTACGGAGGCCGCCGTGAGATCGCCGATGCGGTCCGGTCGCTGCTCCAGGACCACGCGACTCGTGGCACGACGATCGAGGAACTGGCCGAGATCCTGGACGTCGAGCACATCGCCGAGCATCTGTACACCGCCGGGCAGCCCGACCCCGACCTGGTGATCAGGACATCGGGGGAGCAGCGGCTCGGGGGCTTCCTGCTGTGGCAGAGCGCGCACTCAGAGTTCTACTTCTGTGACGCCTACTGGCCAGCCTTCCGCCGGATCGACTTCCTGCGCGCCCTGCGTTCCTATGGCGAACGACACCGGCGCTTCGGCGCGTAGCTATCGGAATTCGCTCAGTCATCTGCGGTGTGTCGTGTGTGAACAGCTCGTTACGCGAGTTTCGACAGCCATGAACACCTCGTTACGGTACTTCCGCGACCACGTTCCCTTAGGTACGGTCGGAACTGACGGGCGGTGCCTAGCCGCCCGCCGGGAAGGCCCTTGAGATCCTCGAGCTTCGCGTCCTGGCACGCAGGCGAGATGAGCGAAGGGCCGGGTCCCCGGCGCTTCGCTGGCCGGACCCGGTCCCGCCGACACGTCTGTGTCCGACCGCGGCGCCAGCCGGCGCCCAGGGGAGAGCGAGTGGCCAGTTCCTCAGCACGCCCATCAACATCCGCCCCACGGGAGTCTGCTTCAGCAGCTCCTGCCGAGCCAAGTTCGGCCCGCCATGTGCCCGCCGCGCCCGGCCTCGCCCGCACTCAGGCGGGCCCTGTCAGCGTCAGCCAGTCCCGGCTTACCTATGTCCTGGACACCAGCGTGCTGCTGGCGGACCCGGCGGCCGTCGGCAGATTTGCCGAGCACCGGGTGGTACTGCCCATCGTTGTCATCACCGAGCTTGAGGCCAAGCGGCATCATCCAGAGCTTGGTTACTTCGCCCGGCAGGCGCTCCGCTACCTCGATGATCTTCGAGTCGAGTATGGCCGCCTGGACGCCGACCTGCCAGTCGGTGACTCCGGCGGCAGCGTCCGGGTCGAGCTGAATCACTCGGACCCCTCGGTGCTGCCGGCTGGGTTCCGGCTGGGTGACAACGACACCAGGATCCTGTCCGTCGCCTGCAGCCTGGCTGCCGAGGGCGAGAGCGTGATCCTGGTCAGCAAGGACCTGCCCTTGCGGGTCAAGGCTGCCGCGGTGGGGCTGACGGCGCAGGAGTACCGGGCGGAACTGCCGGTTGACTCTGGCTGGACGGGCATGGCCGAGCTGGACGTGACCGCTGCTGAGATCGACGAGTTGTATGAGGCAGGCCACCTCGATCTGGCCGCGGCACGTGACCTCCCCTGCCATACCGGCGTGGTGCTGATCTCGGGCATCACTGGCGCGGGTAGCGCGCTTGGGCGCGTGCAGCCCGACAAGTCGGTAAAGCTGGTTCGCGGCGATCGCGAGGCGTTCGGCCTGCGCGGCCGGAGTGCCGAACAACGCATCGCGCTGGACATCCTGCTGGACAACGAGGTCGGCATCGTCTCGCTCGGCGGGCGAGCAGGCACCGGCAAATCGGCACTCGCACTCTGCGCCGGCCTCGAGGCAGTGATGGAGCGCCGCCAGCACCGCAAGCTCGTCGTCTTCAGGCCGCTGTATGCGGTCGGCGGCCAGGACCTTGGCTACCTGCCTGGCTCGGAAGCCGACAAGATGAACCCCTGGGCGCAAGCCGTGTTTGACACCCTGGCGGCCGTAACCTCACAGGCGGTGATCGAGGAGGTCCTCGACCGGGACATGCTCGAGGTGCTGCCGCTGACCCACATCCGCGGCCGGTCGCTGCACGACTCCTTCGTCGTCGTGGACGAAGCCCAGTCGCTGGAGCGTGGCGTGCTGCTGACCGTCCTGTCGCGGATCGGTGCCGGGTCCAGGGTCGTGCTCACGCATGACATCGCGCAGCGTGACAACCTGCGAGTCGGCCGACACGACGGAGTCGTCGCGGTCATCGAGAAGCTCAAGGGTCACCCGCTGTTCTCCCACGTCACGCTGGTCAGGTCTGAGCGTTCGCCGATCGCCGCGCTGGTCACCGAGATGCTGGAGGACCCTGGACTCTAGAGTCTGCGCGCCTTACTCAGTTGAGGAGTTGTCGGGCGTCTTGGCGGTTTCGAGGAGGGCCGCAGCGACGGCGAGGTCGGCTGCGTAGGTGATCTTCAGGTTACGCTCACTGCCTTCAACGGCGCCGATCGGTACGTCAGGCAGGTAACGCTGCACGATACCGCAGTCGTCGGTCGCCGGCGTGGTGGCAAACGCCGGGTCGGCGTCGGCCAGCTGATAGGCCGCCGCGATCACGGAGAGCCGGAATCCCTGCGGCGTCTGGCACCGCGCCAGCGTGTCGCGTGGCAGTACTCGCCTGATGGCGCCGTCGGCGACCTCGACGATCGTGTCCGAAGAAGGGACCACGACGCCGACGGCCTGGAAGCGGTCAAGTGCCGCGATGCAGTCGGCTATGGTCCGCTGATCGAGCAGCGGCCGCGCGGCATCGTGGAACAAGACCTTGCTGTCGTCAGGCACTCGTGCGCGGAGCCAGCCAAGAGCTTGCCTGGTGGAGTCCGTTCGGCTGGCACCGCCGTGGATGATGTCAGCAACCTTGCGGTCAGCCGGCCAGATCCCGGCGGACTTGCTCGCTGATATCCGCGGCGGCGACGACCAGCACGTCCGCTATGGCCGGTGCCTGATCGAAGGCCAAGACGCAATGCTCGATCAGGTTACGGCCTGCGAGCACGCGCAGCTGCTTTGGGCTTGCCGAGTCGAATCGGCGCCCTGACCCGCCTGCTAGCACCACGGCAACGGTCCGCATGGCCGGACCCTACCTGGTCCGCCCAGCATTCTCAGCCGGCGGCCGCCGCTTAGCGCAGAGGCTATCTGTACTCTAGGTAGCGCTCTGGCTACTAATTGCTTAGCAAGGACGATCAAACGGAGGATCAGACGCCCGCTGGCGTCGACGGACCAGCGGACGACGCTACGGCAGGAGAGGCTGGCGGCAACTCCGCGGCCAGCGCCGGCGTGCGTCCGCGCGGACGTCGGCGCTCTAAACGACGGCCATCAGCCGAGTCCGGGCGGCAGCCCACAGGCCGAGTCAAGGCGGGAGCGCCAGGCGTGACGGCCGACCGGGAGGCGCCGCAGCCGCCAGCCGCGCCATCGAAGTTCGCTAACCGCAACGCGCCGCCGCAGCCAGCCGCTCCATCGACGTTCGGCGACAGGGACGCGTCGAAGCCGCTAACCGCGCGACCGAAGCCGGCCGGCCGGGACGGGCCGCAGCCCCTGGCCGCGCCACCGGTGCTGGCCGACCGGTCGGCGCCGGCGGCCCCCGCGGAGAGCGCGGATCCGCCGCCGCTAGGCAGTCAGCTCGTACCGCCTACGTCAGCAACGCTGACCGGGCAGCCCGCGAGCCGCGGCGGCCGGGTCGGGCCCGCCGCCCGGCTGACCGGCGCCGCGCCGCAGGCCGACGTGCTCGCCGGTGGCCTGCTGTCCGACGCGCCGCCCGCTAATGCGCCGCCCGCTAATGCGCCGCCCGCTAATGCGCCGCCAGCCGGTGCGCCGCCAGCTGGTGCGCCGCCCGCCCGTGGTCCAACCGCTGGTGCGCCGCCTGCCGATGGTCCAACCGCCGGTGCGCCGCCCGTCGTTCCGATCGGGGTTCCTGACGTCGAGGTACCTGCGGACTGGGTCAAGGACCCCGGAGATCTTGGCGACGCCGGGCCCGGCCTCGGTGGCGGAACAGATGACGGCCCCGACACTAACGTGCTGGACCGCGCCATTGCCGAGGCGTTCACCAGCGATGACCAGACCGCCGCAGGCGCAGCGCCCGAGGTGGAGCTGAGCGACACCGAAGTCGCCGAGGTGCTGTCGGGCCGGGTCATCCCCATTGGCTCGCTCTTTGGCGGCGCCCAGTCTTCTGCTGCCGGCCAGTCCGCTGATGCCGGTCACGTGGCGGGGGCGACGTTCCTGGCCGACGCAGGGCGGATCGCGCTCAGCTGGGCTGAGGAGCGTTATCTCGGGCTCACTTCAGCGTGCGGCATAGGCGTGGCGCTCGCGGTGTGCGCGACCGCCTGGTTCTCGGCGGGCACCGGGGCCGATAACGTCCGCGGCGTCGCCGCGCTGTGGACCGGCTACCTGATCTTCCGGGCCGGGCAGTGGCTGGTGCAGCAGTCAGATCAGGGTCAGGCACGCGGAGTTCTGGCCGCAGGCGAGGAGTCCGAGCCAGGTCAGGGCACTGGTGGCGCAGCCGCCACGGCTGCGGCCGGTCCCGACGAGGGTCACTCCGTGCACCGCGGCAGGAACAGTACGGACCGCCGCCGGGCCGGACCAGTGACGTGGCTCGCGGCACTCGGCGGGGCAGTCGCTGAGTGCGTCGTCTACGCAGGACTCGCCCTCGGCGCGGTTGCTGACCGCTGGAGCGACGTCTGGACACTTGCCATCGCCGTACTGAGCCTTGTCGCGGTCCGGAATCTGATGACGGCGTGCTCGACGCCACCTGGCTTCAGCAAACCTTCTGACAGCGCCGTCCGCCGCGTCATCGAAGCCGTGCTGACGATGCCTCTGGGCGGCCGATTCCTGCTGGTCGGCATCGTGGCGCCGGTCTGGGGCGCACGGGCAGCCCTGCTCGCCCTGCTGGACTGGGCAATCGTCTCGATCGGCTACGGGATCGCCGGCCGGGTGGCGGCGGGCGTCACGGCCCGGGCCCGGCGCCGTGGTCAGGCGGGGCGGGTGGCCGCCCAGTCAAAGCTCGTGCGCCTGCGCGACGACGGCGCGCTGGCGCGCGCGCTTGGCCTGCTTGTGCAGGGGAACCTGATGCCGTTGCCGCCCGCGATCCTCGGCCTGGCAGCGATAGCCGGGCTTGCGTTCCTCGGCCTGCACGGGCTTCCCGGGGCGCTGATGATCGGCCCGGCCGTCGTCATGCTGCTGGCCGCACCCGGTTCGGCACACCCGCACGCCGGGCGATTCGACTGGCTTGTTCCTGTGCTCCTGCTCGGGGCGCAGTGTCTGTATCTCACGGCCATCGGCCTGGCGGCTCGGGTGCCAGGTCCGCTGATCTACGCGCTGATCGCCATGTTGCTGCTCCGCTACACCGACATTGCCTGGCCTGATCGTCCGGTCCAGCTGGCCAGGCCGCGGGATCCGGACGGCGAGCCGGCCGAGCGCGGCACCTGGCTCGGCTGGGAAGGGCGCCTCCTGTTCGCCGGCCTGGCCGCGGCCTTGGGCGTAGCGACGTATGCCTACGTGGCGCTGGCCGCCTATCTTGGCCTGCTTCTCGGCGCGAAGATCGTGACAAGCTGCCTGGCGCCCGAGGGCGACCGGGCAGTCGCCGACCAGGGCAGTCAGTGACTGACCAGCCGCCAGCCAAGCATCTGGCCAATCCGCGTCGTCGGACGGCCGAACAGCTTGACCAGGAACCTGCCTAGCGGGCTGCTCGGCGTCGTCACGGCGACGACCGCGGCAGGCTTCCACGCGGCTAGGTCGGCGCGGATCTGGGCTGCGGTTGGCGGCGTCGGGTCGACCTGGTGAGCGTAGAGATCATCGATGTAATAAGCCGTTGGGGTCATGGCCGACCGGCCCGCCCGGCCCAGGCGGCCTGGCTGGTCAGGGGCGATGAAGTCCCCGCCCACCATGGTGGCAGGCTCGCCAGTCCGCGCCTGCCAGCGCATCACCTGCGTGGTCGCCGCCCACGGGAACGGCGCCACCAGCACCCGGTCGTTCGGTGAAACGTGCAGTGCAGTGAATGTCGCCTGCCACCCTGCTGGCAACGGCTCGACGCTAGCGGTGGCATACGGCGCGGGCACAAGCGGCAGCAGCGCGAAGACGGCTAGGCCAGTCGCGATGCTGGCGCCGTGGCGCCAGTTCTTGAACGGGGCGACCTGCCCGCTTCGAGCCCGGTCGAGCGAGAACGCGAGAACGACGGCGAGCGCGGCGTCGGCAAGTATGCAGAGGCGGTCCGGGACCATGCCAGCGATCACTGGCAGGTCCTCGAGGAAATGCCAGGGCAGCAAGAAGGACGGCAGGCTCACCTGGCCCGGCTGGAAGGGCTTTGCCCCCATCCCGAGCCACTCGAGCACGAGGCACGTGAGTCCCGCGACCCGGATTGGCAGCTGCCGCCAGAAATAGACGATTGCGGCCAGCAGCAGGATGATCATCGGGATGCCGAGGTAGGCGAGATACTCGGCCAGCGGCTGCGGATAGTTGTTGGCGATGACGCCCGTGCGGTGGGTGTGCAGCAGCACCGAGCTGGCTGGGTTCACGAACGCATAAGGCAAGGTGCCGAGGTTCGTGAGCTGGTTGTGATAGTTGATGATCACGGCCGCGGCGGCGTGGGCTGATACGCCGTGGAACTGGACCCACAGGCTCCTTCCGCCCAGCACAAGTGCCACCACAGCCGCCGTACCGAGGCCAGCCAGGAGTGGCCGGACGCGCCCCAGCACCTGCCGTGGCCTCGACAGCGCGAGGACCACCAGCAGCACGATCGTGGCGATGACGGCGTCGACAAGCGACTCCTCGCTGATGAACAGCTGGGCCGCGACGAGTAGCCCGAGCCACAGGCCGTTGCGTACCGGGCTGCCCTGGCCGGTGACCAACCGCAAGACGCGGTCGATGATCAGCGGCAGGAGCATGGCGAGGACGAGCGAGTAGTGGCCGATCCCGGAGTTCACCAGGGCCGGCGAGAACCCGTAAAGGCCGCCGCCAAGTGCGGCCGCGAGCGGGCTTGCGTGCCAGCGGCGCAGGACGTAATACATGGCGGCCGCAGAGCCGGCGAACGCGATGGTGAGCAGCGTGGTCAGCGCGACCTGCGGGCCGAAGAGCAGAGTAACTGGCGCTACAACGATCCCCGGCAGCAACAGTGATGTATTCCACATCAGGTTGACGCCGTGCGGGGCGTTCATGGCTATGGTCTCGAGCGCCGGGAGCCGGAAATGCGAGACGGCCGTGGCGGTGTAGCGGATGAACCACGTCGCCTGGTCGATGTCGTCTGTGTCGCCGGTCTGGCTGAGGCCAGCCGGGTTGACCCAGATCCGCGCGGTGAGGTAAATGGCGCCGGCGAGGTAGCAGTACATCGTGATCGCCGGGGCGCTCCAGGCCCAGGCGAGCCCGCGGCGGCGCGGTTCCTGCGATGACTCGACCACCTCGGCGGCAAGTCTCGTCACCGCTGCCTCCTTTGGGATACAGGACCTCGCCGGTGGACTGCTTAACACCTCGGCCGGACCGCGTCGCGGCCAAGATAGCGCAATGCCGGGCGATTACCCGGCGCCCGCCTGCGGGCGCCACCCTGCCTTAACGAACATTTCCCGCGCGCTGGTCATGCTAAGCCGCGAAAATGTACTGGCCAGCTTACGGTACGGTCAACAGCAACTGGGGCGATTGGGCGTTGCCGGATACTTGACCAGACTGCTGAGATTCCAAACTGCTGAGATTCCAAACTGCCTTGCGCGGCGGCGGAGCAAGTCCGATGGCTAAGCTCCAAACGCTGTCGTAGCCCTCAAAGGGGAGTCGTTCGTGCACAACCTCAAGGTCAGCGGCCCCGAGGCACCGTCAGGCCGTAGGCCCGACAATGGCCTGCTGCGCCAGGACAGCATCGTCTGGCTGGCCGCAGTCTCGATCTTGTTCCTCGCCGCGGAGCTCACTCCGCAACTCCTCCGGATGCCGCTCGGTACGGACGAGATTACGTACATCGCGCGGACGAGCATTCGCGTCAGCGGCGTCAGTCTGCCGCCGGTACACGGGCAGGGAGCGGGCCTCCTGGCTGCTCCGGTAACCCTGCTCACCGAGTCGCTGACGACGATCCGGGCGTGGATGTCGGTGCTCTCCGCAATCGGACTGTTCCTTGCCATGCTCTGCTGGCGCGGGCTGCGCCCGGGCTGGGTGCTCGGTCTGGCCGGGCTCATCTTCGGCAGCCTGGCCATTAGCCAGAACAGCGGTGTTCAGATCTATCCCGACTGGTGGGGGGCGCTCGGCGTGCTGGCGCTGACCGGGCTGCTCCTGCATGCCGTCAACGGCACGATGCGCGACCGTGTCACCCTGCCGCTGATCGCGCTTGCCAGCCTGGTGATTGTCTTGATGAGGCCCCAGAACATCGTCTTCATCATGGGCCCGGCGATCCTGGCCGTCATCTTCGTCCGCGACTGGCGCAAGCCCAAGGTCATGGTGGCCATGGGTATCGGCATTGCGGTGGGCCTGCTCGAATGGGTAATCGGGGCCTACCTCTGGTTCGGCGGTTTGGCTGGCCGGATCCACCTGGCCGGGCAGGAGCCGCCCAGCTTCCGGCCGTATCTGTCCCTGGGTACCCAGCTGAAGGTCCTCAACGGCCCGTGGTACTGCACTCCGCCCCATGGCTGCAGCGGCTGGGCTTCGCCGGGCGAGTCGGTGTGGTGGGTCGCCTTCCTGGCCGTCACCGTGCTCGGGCTATGGGTCGCCTGGCATACCTCGGCGAAGACGTCAGCGGTGCTGGCCGCGGCAACAGCCGTCTGGGTGATTGCCCTCTACTCGTTCCTGGTGCCATTCGGCGCGCCGCGCTACCTCACTCCCTCTTTCGCGCTGATGTCCATTCTCGCTGCTGATGGCCTCGTGTGGCTCGTCACCAAGGCTCGCTGGCATCGCACTGGGATCGTCATCGCCTGTGTGTTCTTGCTGGCGGGGATCGTGTCACAGCGAGTCGTACTGCAGCGCGATGCCTTGCAGCAGAGTGAGACCCGACCTTATGTCGCCAAGGCGCAGGCGCTCCGCCAGGCCGGCATCCGGCCGCCGTGCGTGATTGCGTCGCCGTCGGTTGCGTACTACGTCGGCTGTATGGGGCCCTGGACCGGCGAGCGGATACCGGAGTTGCTAGCGAGAACTCCGGCGGGCCTGAACGGCTGGCGCCGGGTGGTCGTGCTGCACCCGCGCACGATCGTCTGGGTGCCGGTCAAGCCTGCTCCCGCTAACGCGGGCTAGCCGCGCGGGTGGCTCCGCCCGCGGCCAGCAGGCTCCAAATATCCTGAATAAAACCTGGAACAATGCCGAGTATTTGAACCGACATTGACCGTCGGCGCACGGCCGGGGAACCGAAGAATTCGGCTCAGCGGTGAGCGAGCAGCAGGGCTGCGCATCAGCCGCTGAAAGCGGCGCTATCGCTGCAGATATTGACGTTCGCGGTGATTCCGTCATAGGTGGTGGCGAGATTACCGATCCCGGAACTCGGCGTGGCGGACTTGAGCGAGGTGAAAGTCGAGCCCACGATCAGATGCAGCGTGGAGTTCGTCAGGCCCGCGTCCGGCACCAGCGTGACCTTGTTAAAGAGGTTCGCCAGCGCCTGCGCGGCGGGTAGTTCCGCAGCGCCCGCGTACTGGATCACCGTGCTCGTGTAGTTCGGGTTCTGGGCATCCTTGGCCTGGCCGATGACGTGGAAGCCGCGCGCTCTTAGGCTCGCGGCCGTCGAGGAGCCGAGCCCGACTGCGTTCGTCCCGTTGAATACCCGCACCTTGACATCCGCCGGGCTGACGGGCTTGACGCTGCTCGCTTTAGCGCCCGGCAGCTTGTCGTCGTGCACGATGGCCGTGAACAGGTTGTTGGCCTGCGGCTGCGCCCACTGGACCCAGTTCACGTTGCCGGTGGCCGGCGTCTGCGACGACGAGGCCCACTGGGCATTGCCGGTGTAGGTGGTCCACGGCACGGTGACGAACTGCACGGACCGGGCCGAGATCCCGCGCAGGTTTTCGCCGAGGTGCAGCATGGCCGTGGCTGACAGTCCGCTGTCGGTCGTTACGTAGTGCCGCGAGGTCAGCGTGTCGATGACCTTCAGCATGGTGGTCGGGCTTGTCAGCAGGCCGCTGTGCTCGATGCCCTGGACCAGCGAAGCCATCAGGAACTGGTCGCGCTGGATGCGCTGCGGGTCATCGCCAAGGCCAAGGTCCTCGCGAGTGCGCCAGAATGCGAGCGCCTCGCGGCCGTACACGTGGTGTCGTCCCGCGGGCAGGTTGAGGCCTGAGAGCGGATCGTCGACGGCCTCCGGCAGGCACACGTTCACGCCATGCAGCGTGTCGATAACCTGCTCGAAGCCGCTGAAGGTGAGCTCGACGAAGTCGTTGATGTGAATGCCGGTGGTCTGCTCGATGGTCTTCCACAGGCAGCCCGGCCCGCCATAGGCGAACGAGGAGTTGATCTGCTCGACGTCATACGACGGCTCCGCCGTCTGCCCCGCGGTGCCGTCCTCGGGCGCGCAGCTGAGGATCGGGACGACCGAGTCCCGCGGAATGCTGAGCACCGCTACCTGATGGGCGCCGGGGGCGACGTGCAGCACCATCACCGTGTCCGAGCGCGCGCCTCCAATGCCGCCGGTCCCGCCGATTGCCCCGTTCACGCCGACCCGGGTGTCGGAGCCAATGAGCAGGATGTTCTGGGCGTGCGGGTCGACCGGCGGCCGCTTGGTATTCAGGTCAGCCGAGACGTCGATGCGGCTGATGCCATCCCAGACGGACCGGTACTTTGCGTAGGCGGCCAGCGAACCGCCGGCGAGCACGACGGCAAGGAATACGGCGACCGAGCCCAGGATGAGCGTCGACGGCTTGCGGTTGCGCAGCAGGCCGCGGCTTCTTGCCTGTGGCCCGGACTGCGCGGAGCGCTGCTGGGCCCCTGAATCGCCGGATTCGTCGTGGCGACGGCGCATAGCTCCCCTGGGTCAGATGGCGACATCCTGGCCGGCGGCCCGGCCCGCCAGGCTCATGTCCATCGTACGTGCCTTGATAGGAGTAATCACTATTAGTAAGCAAAGGTACGGCAAGCCCGCAGTTGGCCTTCAGATTTGGCGCCCAGCATAGGCGCCTGAGCTGCACGGCATGCGGAGCTGGGGTGGCAGCCGACGGCGCTGCGCGCATCGCGACAGCAGACAGTGACGCAGCCCGGTGACGCATCAAGTGAGGCAGCACAGTGACGCAGATGTGCCCGGAGCGTCCCAGCCTTCGTAGCCCTGCACCTCTACAGTTGAGCCGTGCTCCCTCCAGACAACACGCAGGAGACCGCCGGCACCGGCCAGCAGCCGACGCCGTCGGGGGAGGGACAGCGCCCGCCGGCCGACGGCGATATCGGCACTGACATGGCCGGCCAGGCTGACGCCATAAAGGACGGGAACGGGGCCGCGGGCGAACCGAACACCATGACGCTCGCAACGCCGGCTGCTAGCGAGGCCGACGGCAAGGTCGCGGGCCACGGGATCGCCGGTGGCCGGGGCCGATGGAGCGCCCTATTTGGAACCGGCCGGGCACTCAGCCGGGCTACTGCGGCCGGGGGAGCCGGCGTGGCCGCTGTCATGGGGCGCACGCGCCGGACCAAGCAGACGTCGGTGCCCGGCGACCAGCCCGTGAAGATCAGGTCCGCCGACATCGCGGGCACTGTACTCGCTCGGCTCACGGTACTGCCGGCGGTGCTACTGCTGGCGTGGCTGATTCCCGGCGTTCCGCTGCTGCTGGCCGGGCATTTCCTGCCCATCCCCATGACCCTGATCTCGGTATCACTGGCCGCCGCCATCATGGTCATCGGCTTGCGGGTGGTGCCTGCAAGCTGGCCCCGGCTCATGTCGGGCGGGCGGAAGGGGGAGCCCGGCTGGACCTTGTGGTTTGGCTTGCTCGCGACGGTCGCCGTGGTGGCAGGGCTGACTGGCTGGCAGCTCACGGAAAGTTCCCAGGCCGTCATCGTGCTGCGCGATCAGGGAACGTACCTGCAGACCGGCTACTGGATCGCCCAGCACGGCTCGCTGCCCATCCCGCAGATGCTGTCCGCGTTCGGGCCGTTCCACGCCGGGCTCAACTTCGCGAGCACCGGCTTCGGAGTCCGCGGCGCCTCGATCTATCCGGCTGTACTGCCCGGCCTGCCGTTGCTGCTGGCCGGCGGCTTCTGGGTGCACGGGATCACCGGAGCGCTGGCCACCGGCCCGCTTCTCGGCGGGCTTGCCACTCTGACGTTCGCCGGCCTGGTCGGCCGCCTGGTCGGCCCACAATGGGCGCCAGCTGGCGCACTCATCCTCGGCCTCAGCCTGCCCCAGCAGTACGCGGGCCGGACATCGCTGAGCGAGACGGCGCTGCAGATCATGATCTTTGGCGGGCTCTGCCTCATGGCCGACTCCCTTGCGCTGCGCGGCACGGGGCCGGTGCCAGCAGTCCGCACGGCGGACGCGCCGGAAACGCGGTCCGCTCGCGCCCGGCTGGCGATCGCGTGGCAGCTCGCAGCTCCGCCCCGGTGGCCATCGTGGCTGACGCCGCAGCGTGTCCTGGCCGGGCTCGCCGGGCTGGTGCTGAGCTTCGGGCTGGTCATCAGCCTTGATGCGCTGGGCTGCCTGCTAGTGGTCGTCCCGTTTAGCGCCGCGCTGGTGGCCGGGCGGCGGCCGCAAGCGGCCCCGTTCCTATCCGGTCTGGTAGTCGGTCTCTGCTACAGCATCCTCTGCCTGTACCTCCTGGATCGGCCGCTACTCGACACGGTGGGCCACACCGTCGCCCTGGTCGGCCTGGCGGCAGTGGTGCTGGCGGCCGCGTCGATCGTGGCGTTCCAGCTGCCGCGCGTCGCCTGGGTACGCAAGGCCGTGCCGCGCGCCCTGGCGAGGTGGCCACTGCGGTGGCTGCCCGAGGCTGGCGGCCTGCTGGTGGTCGCTGTGCTGATCGGATTCGTGGTGCGTCCGTACGTGCAGAAGGTGCACGGTCATCCGGGGCCGGGCGTCTACACCGCGATCAAGGCGTTGCAGCAGCTCGAGAACCTGCAGATCGATCCCACGCGCACCTACGCCGAGCAGACGCTGTACTGGGTCATCTGGTACGTCGGCCTGCCGACGGTGCTGCTCGGCGCCTTCGCCCTCGCGGTCGTGGTGCGCCGATTCCTGCGAGCGCTGCTGACTTGGCGAGATCCGACCGGAGTGTGGCGGATCTGGGGCCTGCCGCTGGCGATGATCTGCGCAGGGTCGGTTGCGGCGCTGTGGGCGCCCGATATCGTTCCCGACCAGCCCTGGGCCAGCCGGCGACTGATCGTCATCGCTATTCCCGGGCTGATCTTGTGCGCGCTGTGGGCAGCGGCGTGGCTGGGCAGGCGCGCGCGTGATCGCGGCGCGCGGCCGGCGACGGCGGCGGTGGCCGGGCTGTTCTGCGCGGCGGCGATGCTCGTGCCGACCGTGTCGACGACCTTCGGCGTCGGGCTTAGTCATAGCAGCAAGACGGGCGCCCTGAAACCGGTGGTGCACGGGCTGGCGCTGACCCGCACCGGCGCTGGCCAGGTCGCCGCGGTGAGCCAGCTGTGCGCTTCGATTCCGCGCAACGTGTCTGTCGTCATCATCGACTACCCAACTGGCCAGGAATTCTCGCAGGTGATCAGGGGAATGTGCGGTGTTCCCGTGGCCTGGATGGCCGACCAGCCAGTCAGCGCGGTCGAGAGCGTGATCGGCGCGATCGCCGCAGTCGGCCGGCGGCCCCTGCTGATCGCCGGGTCCGAGCGCCGGCTCCTGCCCTATGGCGGCTCGCCGGTCCGGGTGCTTGACCTTGCCACGTCGCAGGACCCGCGCGACCTTACCCAGCTTCCGACGTCGCTTCAGCCAGTCCGCTATCAGCTCTGGATGACCGAGCCCGTTCCCGCTGGTAGCGGGACCTGACCTGGCGCGAGCCAAGCGGTTGGCAGCCGGGTCTGATTTGCCAGCGGCAGGCGGTGGCCATAAAGTAAAGGCACGCGACGCGGGGTGGAGCAGTTCGGTAGCTCGCTGGGCTCATAACCCAGAGGTCGCAGGTTCAAATCCTGCCCCCGCTACCAGGAAGTAGCAGGTCAAAGGCCTGATCGCCAGATATGGCGGTCGGGCCTTGATCTTTGTGGCAGCAGAGTTCCACCGTGGCCACTGGAATTCGCGTGCTTAGGTTGTCGATATGACGAGCGAGCGGTCGACCTGGGTCAAAGACCGGTCGACCGCTCGCTCATCCATCCTGCTCACCCATGACTGCAGACCGCAGCGGCCATCGGCGCCGCAGGCAGTCAGACCCGGAGCTCAAACACCAGGTTGAACGGGGTCTCGGCGACCCGGCGGAACTGTGACAGCCCGGCTTGGTCGGCCACCTGGCGCAGCCTGGCCTCGCCGGCCTGGGCACCAAGGACCAGTTGCCGCTCCTGCGATATCGCGTTGGGAGTGCACAGTAGCGTGGATAGGGCGTAGTAGGCGGCTCCCACCGGATTGAGGTTGTCCTCCACCCGGTCGCCGGCCATGGGCTCGACGAGTAGCACGGTGCCGCCGTCGTTGAGGTGAGTCCTGGCGCTCCGGAGAGCACCGACGGGATCGCCTAGATCGTGCAGACAGTCGAAGAAGGCGATCAGGTCGTACGACCCGGTCAGGCCGGCGGCGGTCGCGCACTCGAACTTGACCCGGTCGGCAACGCCGGCGTCAGCCGCCCGCTTGCGAGCGGTCTCTATTGAGCCGTCGTGGGGGTCGAATCCGGTGAACCGGCTGTTGGGGTAGGCCAGGGCCATATGCACGGCGCTAGCCCCGTGCCCGCAGCCCACGTCGGCCACCTCTATCCCCCGCCCGAGCCTTCCCTCGACCCCGTCGAGGGAAGGGATCCAGTTCGTGGTCAGGAAGTTGATGTAGCCGGGCCGGAAGAACCGCTCGCACCCGGTATGCACGTGCGGGTGCTGGTCGCCCCAGCCGATGCCCTTGCCGGTGACGAATGCCTCCGCGATCCGGTCCGTCGCCTGGGCTGCCCCGACCGCAACCTCGAACGCGCCGATGACGCAGGCCGGGCTCGTTTCATCGGTCAGAGGCAACGCGTGCTCCTCGGGGAGTTCGTAGCGCCCGTCGCCTGCGTACCGCACATAGCCGGCTGCAGCCTGGGCGCTCAGCCACTCCCGCACATAACGCTCCGAGGTCCCCGTCGCTCGGGCCAGATCGTCACTGGTAACCGGCCCGGTCCCGGTCATGGCCCGGTAGAGGCCCAGCCGGTCCCCGATGACGACCATCGATCCGGCCAGCAGGGACCCGACGTCCCCCACCGCCTTGTGTACGAAATCCATCAGTGCCTGCTCATCCATCGTCCGGTTCCTCCTGTTGTCACTGCTCTTGGTTTCAGCGGGCCGCCGTCGGCGGCGCTTCTCGCAGTCTCGGCCGAGGTGAGTGCAGGGGGCATCCGTGGGCAGCACCGATTCACCACTGAATGGCTTCATCAGTGGGTTCCTTCGCGTGCCTGGTAATCCGAGGTAGAAATGAGCAAGCCTTGGAGGGGCCTTGTCGCAGGAGATATCCCACCGTGAGCTGGAGGTCCTGGGTGCTCTGGCCGATCACCTGAGCAATGCTGAGATCGCCCGGCAGCTGTACATCTCGATCCGCACGGTAGAGAGCCATGTGGCGTCGCTGCTACGCAAGCTCGGAGCCGCCGACCGGCGGGAACTTGCGAAGCTCGCGCCGCAGATCCTCGCAGGGTCCGTCACCCCAGCTGCGATCGTCGGCATCCCTTCGGCGCTTACTTCCTTCGTAGGCCGGGCCCGCGAGGTCGAGGGTCTGCTGCGGCTGCTCGCCGGGTCGCGATTGGTGACCCTGGTTGGCCCGGGCGGCGTCGGCAAGACCAGGCTGGCCCTTGAGGTCGCCCGGGTCAGCGTGGAGAACTGGCCAGAAGGCGCCTTCGTAAGCCTCGTCCCCGTCAGCCCGGATTTCGTCGTGCAGGCCGTGGCAGCCGTCCTCGGTATCGGCGAGCGACCCGACGAGAGCCTCGACCAGGTCGTGCTGCAGCGGCTCCGGGGTAGCCGCTGCCTGCTGATCCTGGACAACTGCGAACACGTCCTGGCTTCAGCCACCGCTTTGGTCCGGTCCATCCTCGAGGCCTGCCCCAACGTGGTCGTACTTGCGACTAGCCGCCAGCGACTCGACATGGGGGCAGAGAGGGTCTTCGCGGTGGCGCCCCTCAGCCTGATCTCGGACGAGCGCGGATCCGGTCAGTCGGAGACCTCGGAAGCGGCTCGGCTCTTCGCCGACCGGTCCAGCTCCATACCGCCCGGCGGCCAGGACGACGCACTGGTCGCCGAGATCTGCCGGCGGCTGGAAGGGCTGCCGCTGGCGATCGAGCTTGCCGCAGCCCGGCGCCAGTCGCTTGGTCTCGACGGTTTGCTCACCGGCATCGATGACCACCTCAGGCTCTTGAGCCGGCTCGGCCGGGCTGAGGAGCGCCACGGATCGCTGCGCTCCGTGATCGACTGGAGTCACGACCTGCTCGACCGGGATGAGAAGGTCCTGTTCCGTCGGCTGGGCGTGTTCCGGGGCGGCTTCGATCTGCCAGCTGCCCACGAGGTCGCGGGCTCAGGAACCCTCGCCGAGACGAGTGATCTGGTCGGACGGCTTGCCGACAAGAGCCTGCTGATTCGAAGCGATGCCGGTAGCCGCAGTCTGTGGAGGATGCTCGACACCATTCGTGCCTACGCCTCCGAGCAACTAGCGAGTCAGTCCGAGCTGGACGGTGCCCTCGAACGTCACCTTCACTGGGCAGTGGGCGAAGCCCGTTCTCTAGTAGGTGCGCTTGAATCGGGACAATCCTGGCGGGAGTCCTTTGACGCCGTGGCCAACGATCTACGGGCGGCGGTGACGAACAACCCGGATGGGCAGGCCGGTTTCGATCTGGCCATGGCCCTGGGTCACCTGTCGTTCGCCCGGCGGTACCTGGCCGAAGGGCGTGACCACCTGCGCGCCGCGGTCGGCCTGGCGCCCGACGACGCCTCAGCCATCGCAGCCCTGCGCCTCGCCGCCGGCGCGGCCTTCTCCGAGATGCGGGGTGAAGTCGCTTACAACCTGCTGATGGAGTCTTTCGACCGGGCCCTGTCCGCCGGAGACACCCGCACGGCCGCCATTGTCCTAGCCGAAGCCGCGGGCCTGGCGGGCAGAGCCCCGGCTCTATTCACCCGCGTGTTCGAGCTGCAGGAGGTCGCAGACCTGGTCGACCGCGCCCGGCAGCTCGGCCCAGACGAGGATCTCGAGCTGGACACGCACGTGGCCATTGCGGAGGCGTGGTCGACCAGCAATGGCTTGGCCAACTCGCAGCTAGGCCCGGCAACGAAAGCCGTCAAGCTGGCTCGCCAGACCAAGGACCCCCGGCTGATCAGCATCGCCCTCGACGCCGCGACCGCCGCCTGCGCGATCGAGCACCGTCATCGGGAGGCGGCCCGGCTGACGGCCGAGCGAGTGGAGCTGCTGGGCCGGATGGCCCGCCACGACCCGAGCGTCGGCGGAGAGATCGCGGACATCTACCACATGGCTACGGAGACCGCGATCTCCACCGGCCAGCTCGACGACGCTCTGGCCATCGCCCGCCGTCAAGCCGAGGACGAGGCGACCTTCGGGCTTGCCCACTTCGCGGCCAACAACTTCGTGATCGCCCTCGCCCTGAAGGGTGAGTTCGATGAGGCAGCTGACCAGGCCGAGATCATGCTGGCCGGATGGGAACAGGCCGGGCGGCCGGCCGCCGCCTGGATGGGGCCGCCTTATTACGCCGCCGCCCTCGTCCACGGACTGCGCGGGAACCGGGAGCGCTACCAGGCCTGGCGGGGACACGCCCAGGCCGTATCCGTGGGCCGGACCGCCAGCGGGTTTTCTCTCTACTCGGATCTCCGCGTCGCCCTTCATGCCGGGGATCACGAGCTGGTCCAGGCGGCCAGTACGAGCAGCGCTGCGGGTGGGACCGCGCCCTTCTATCCCTACACGGCCGCTGTAGTGGCCGAGGCGGCGGCGATCACCCAGGCGGCAGACCGGCAGCAGAGGCTGGCGGAAGCGGAAAGGTTCGCGGCCGAGAACGACTTCGTGGCGGCCCACACCATTCGAGTGGCCGGGCTGCTCAGCGGCGACCGGGAAACCCTCCTGCGCTCGGTGCGAATGTGGGAGCGGATCGGCGCCCGGTTCGAACGGGCCTGCACCCTCGTCTACATCGCGGACCGCGACGGCGAGGGTGTCCGGGAGCTGGCAGTGCTGGGATGCCTGCCGCCGGCCAACCCCGGATCGCAGCCACGCTAGCGATCGCAACCCTGATGCGCCGGCCGACCGTTCTGGGAATAGGTCCTCATCGCCGGCGCCGGTAGCCGCTACGTCTGACTCGATGCGTCATCGACCCGGCCGATGCCGTGGTCCGATGACTCGGGCACACCACGGCGTCCTGGCGGCTGTGGAGTTGCTTCTCGGACAATTTTTGGTCATACTTTTGACCATGACGACGCTACCGCTGGGAGAAGTGAAAACTCACCTGTCCGAGCTTGTCGGTCGTGTACATGATCATCATGAGCGGGTCACTGTGACGATCCATGGCCGGCCATTGGCCGTGCTCGTCGCGATCGAGGATCTGGAACAACTCGAAGAGACGCTCGCGATAATGCGGGACAGCGACGCCTTGCGCAGGCTTGCTGAGTCTGACGCGGAGCTAGCTCGTGGCGAGGAGGTTTCGGCCGAGGACCTTGCCGAAATAATCCGCCATCGTCGGCCTAGCGAGTGAGCGGCGAGCATCCTGCCCGGCTCTATTCCTTACGAGCAACGCCGACGGTTCGGAGGGCACTGGCCGAAACACTTCCCGAGGCCATAGCCACTGCGGCGTTCGAGTTCATCACCGGCCCGCTACTTGAGTCGCCGTACCGGGTGGGCAAGCGTCTGCTTCCCCCTCTGGACGACCGGTACAGTGCCCGACGCGGCACCTATCGCGTCATCTACAGGATCGACGACGACGCGCGGCTCGTAACCGTCGTCGACATCGGCCACCGGCGCGACGTCTACCGAACTTAGCGACGGCGGCTCTGTTGCCGAGTTGGCCCATACCTAGATCAAGCCCGGCTCAGCCGCGGTCGTGGAGGGTCACCTGGTAGCCGTCGGGGTCCGCGAACGTGAAAGTGCGGCCGAACGGCCCGTCGACGGGTGCTGAGACGATCGTCGCGCCGGCCGCGGCGAGGGCGTCGTGGATGTCCTGCGCGTCGGGGGCGTGCAGCCACAACGCCATTCCCTGGCCCGGCTGCGCGATCGCGTCCAGGTCGACGCCCGCGACGACGTCGCGGACAGCGAACGCGATCGGCTTGGTGGCGAACACGACGGCGTGCGGTGGTCCTGCGTCGGAGCGCTTCAGGCCCAGGTACTGCTCGTAGAAAGCGGCGGACCGCTCCAGGTCGCGCACCTGCAGTGAAATGAAGTCGGGTCCGGTAACGGCCACGATTCTTACCTCCTCGTCGTATGTCAGTCTTCTGACACACCACAATGTATGTCAGACTACTGACATGAGTCAAGTTGAGCCCGGAATCGAGCTGGACACATCGCTGGGGTACATGCTGAAGGCGGCCGCGAGCGCCCTGCACTCCGCCATGGAGGCCGTGCTGAGGCCGCTTGGCATGACGATCACCTACTACGCCTGCCTGGAGCTGCTTTCCCAGCGACCGGGTCTGTCCAACTCCGAGCTTGCCCGCGGCGCCTTCGTCACCCGGCAGTCGATGAATGTGCTCCTGCAGGCCCTCGAACGCCAAGGACTCGTTGTCCGCCCAGCACAGGCACCCGTCGGCAGGGCCCTGCCGACCGAGCTGACAGCCCGCGGGCGCCGCCAGCTTAAGGTGGCCAGCGCGGCGGTTCGCCGCGTCGAGCAAGACATGCTGGCCAATCTGGGTGTCAGCGAACAAGATCAGCTGCGGCGCCTGCTCACTGCATGCATCGCCGCACTGGCTGAACCACCCGATGACTCACCTGTCCCGAGGTTGATAACGAGGAGACCGCAGCCTCTCCGGCTTTGAGCCGGGCCGCGGCCTGTACATCGCGGCGCTGTCGCCCAGGCGCCAGGCGAGGCTTGTGAACGGATTCGTAAACGGCGCGCGCGCGCGAACGGGCCGCCGATCATCAGCTCAGCCAGCGTGTTCGCACCTGGCGGTGCTGATTGGCTTGACTCATTCCTATATCAGAATATATTTGAGCACGTGGCCCGCTCGCCCACGACCTCGGACGTCTTCAACGCGATCGCCGAAGTGCGCCGTCGCGAGATCCTCGACACGCTGATGGCAGGCGAGAAGGCGGTCGGCACGATCGTGGCCGACCTCTCGCTGACCCAGCCTCAGGTTTCCAAGCATCTGCGGGTGCTCAGCGAGGTGGGATTGGTGAAGTGCCGGGCGCAGGGGCGTCACCGGCTGTACAGCCTGGAGCCCGCCCGTCTGCGGCCGTTGCACGAGTGGCTGGCCAGGTACGAGCAGATCTGGAATGAGCGCCTGGACCGGATGGACGACTACCTCCAGGAGCTACAACAGCGAGGAGAGCAGCATTGACACCTAGCAGGCACGGATCGGCACACGTCGAATTCCCGAACGAGCTCGAGGTGCTCATCACACGAGAGTTTGACGCTCCGATCGCTCTGGTCTTCGACGTATTGACGCAGCCCGAGCATGTCAGCAGATGGGGCGCTACACCCCCAGACCAGATGAAGGAGTGCTCGATCGACCTGCGGGTCGGAGGGACCTACCACTACGTCTTCGTCACCGACGACGGAACCGAGTGCTCGTTCCGCGGCACCTACCTGGAGGTCGAGCCGCCGATCCGGACCGTGGAGACGTGGCTGTTCGACGGCTGGCCGGATGCGGAGGCGGTCGAGATCATGCAGTTGCACGAAACTGACGGAGTGACGACGCTCACGATGAGGCTGGCGTTCCGCGACAAAGCGGGCCGTGACCGCATGACCAGGTTCGACGGCCAGCAAGACAGCTTCGACGCGATGGAAGATATCCTCAGGTCGCTACTCGGCCCGACTGGAACCTCGCCGTCTTAGAGCCAGGTTCTGCTCAGTTGCACTGTCACCCGGGCGGAGTTCGGCGGCAAGGTTGTAGGCGGAGCGAAGCGTGTCCGGGTGATCCTCGCCCAGTACCCGGCGGCGGCGTTCCAGCGTGTCCTGGTCCAGGTCCCTGGCGGCGTGCACCTGACCAAGCTCGCGCAGGTCGACGGCGAGGTTATAGGCGGAGTACAGGGTGTCGGGGTGATCTTGGCCCAGGACCCGGCGGCGGCGTTCCAGCGTGTCCTGGTCCAGCTCGCGGGCGGCCTGCACCTCACCAAGCTCGCGCAGGTCGGCGGCGAGGTTATAGGCGGAGTACAGGGCGTCGGGGTGATCTTGGCCCAGGACCCGGCGGCGGCGTTCCAGCGTGTCCTGGTCCAGCTCGCTGGCGGCCTGTACCTCACCAAGCTCGCGCAGGTCGGCAGCCAGGCTATTCGCCGACCGCAACGCGCTGGGGTGGTCTTGGCCCAGCACTCGCCGCTGGCGGGCCAGTTGTCTTGGTCTAGGTCGCGGGCGGCCTGCACCTCACCAAGGTGGCGCAGATCGACGGCCAGGTTGTGGGCGGAGTAGAAAGTGTCCGGGTGGTCGTCGCCCAGGACGCGCCGCCGCCGCTCCAGAATGTCCTGGGTCAGGTCACGGGATTCGGCGTACCGGCCCAGCTCGAGTAGCGCCCAACCGAGATAGTGCGCAGCCATCAGCGTGTGCTCGTGATCTTCGCCGAGCCTGTCGCGCCACTGCTGGTAGAGATGGCTGACGAGATCGCGGGGTGTGCGGGAATCGCCGCGCTCAATCAGATACCAGCACGCGCGGCGAACCAGATCGCGCAGGGCGGAGTTATCGGTGCCCACCAGGTCGGCCGCGAGCACGTGCGGCATTAACTCTGCCCACCGGGCCCAGGTTTCAGGATTGGGCGGGTGGCCGGGGTCTCTAGCGGCCAGGATCGCCTCGCTACACCTGCGTGCGGCGACTGCGCTGTCCGCTGTGAGCTGATCGCGGAGGATGGCCTGGGTGAGCCGGTGCATCTGCAGACCGCGGTGATCGACGCGGACCAGTGACTGCTCGGCCAGATGGGCCAGGGTCTGCCGCCACGCCAGCGCATCGGCTGCCCGCTGTGCCAGCTCGTCGGGAAGCAGGCCAGCCGCACCGATGAATAGGTCTTCAGGGATCGGCTCGGGGCGAGGAAGGCGCACAGACTTGCCAGCTCAACGGCGGCTGGATCGTGCGCCGCTAACTGGGCTAATGTCACGGCAGTGGCGGCTGCCAGCGATTGCGGGTAGGTCCCCGGCACCGCCCGGTCCAGCAGCTGACCGGCACGAGTCTGCAGCAGTCGCAAGTACTGATCCGCCGATATTGCTGTGCCGACCACAAAGCCGGCAGCCTGGGCGATGGCCAGCGGCAGGTCGCCGAGCTCGCCGGCGAGCCGGTCTGCGTCGGCTTCGGCGATTCCGGGAACTCTGCGCTGTAGCATCTCGACCGACTCGGCCCGGGCCAGCACGTCGACCTCGACGGCCGCGGCGACCTCCTCCCAGCCGCGCTCGCGGGAAGTGATGAGCACGTGAC
>CAWJMK010000009.1:0-20328 GCA_963843955.1 uncultured Actinomycetota bacterium | reverse complement strand
AGGCTCGCTGACCGGCCATACCCGGGCAAGATCACGCATCCCGTCGAGAGCCGGCCGTTTTGCCACTATCGACATAGATCACGCGTACGCCCGTTCACTGGATTTCGCGCGCGCTCGCTGGGCAACTACCCAGGGCCAGGCACCTTCTGCACCGCTCCGAGATCGCCCGCTTCGAGTGACGACAAGTCGTCTGGGCACGCGCGAATGTTGGGTACAGGGTCACGAAGCGAGGAAATGCGACGCGGCTGTTCTCGCACGCTTTGGGGGATATCGAAATGCCAACCGCCAGAACGATCTTCAGTGAGATCTTCGCTAATGACGAGGCTTTCCAGTTGTTTTGCTCGATCGCTGCCCGCGGCGAGGCGCAGGGCGGCTGGGAGAACGGCCGGATCGCGGCGCTTGTACCCGGACCGCAGCAGGAGCTGGCGCCGAAGATTGCCCGGCATGGCGCCGACGAGGACAAACAGGCCGGCTATTCAATGCCTTGCTGCGCGAGCGTGGTCTGGATCCGGTCGTCGTGCCGCCGGAGACGGACTACACCATGCGGCTGGAGTCAGCCGGCATCGGGCTGGCCCACAGCCGGCTGCGAGCCGACCTGGAGCTGACCGAACAGGACATCGTCGCCTACCTGGCCCACAGCCGGGTCACCGAGCAGCGCGCCTCCGAGCAGATGCAAGCCCTGTGCAAAAGTGCCGGCGACCGGCCAGACATCGGCCGCGCTGTTCGGATGATCTCCAACGACGAGGACAACCACCTGGCCTACTGCCACGAAGAGCTACTGCGGCTTGCTAAGGCCGGGCATGCGGAGTTCATCCAGCGCACCCTGCGCGCGACCGCGCTCGCCGAGATCGCCATCTATCGCGACGTCAGCACAGCAGTGATGTCTCACCTGAGCCGCATCTTGGGCTGGTCCAGGACAAAGTCAGCCCTGCTTACCGCAGGCATTCAGGCCGTGTACCTCTACGAGCGGCTGGGTGGCTGGCGGCGGATGGTCTCGTTGCGGACGCCTGCCCGGCATGACGCACTCGGCGGCCCGCCACCGCCACACAGCGCGTTCGCCAAGCGACAGGCCAGCGAACCGGGGCGCGCGGCCGCCAATCTGTAGTTTCGAGCCCAGCGGTCTTGGCAGTCACGGGGCAAGACGATCGACGGTTTCGCGGTAGTGTCTGCGCTCGTGTCCGGCGTTCTCCGACACTCTGAGTCGAGACCGGGGCGAATGATGAAAGCAGTCCGTTTCAGTCAGTTCGGCGGGCCGGAGGTCCTTGAGATCGTGGATCTCCCCGACCCGCATCCCGGTCCCAGCCAGGTCCGGATTGCGGTGCGCGCGGCCGGCGTCAACCCGAGCGACTGGAAGAAGCGCAAGGGCATGATGGATCGGGAACTGCCGCAGACCCTGGGCCACGAGGCGGCAGGCATCGTCGACGAGCTTGGCGAGGGCGTCACGGACGTGACCGTCGGCGATCGCCTGTTCGGCTTGTCCGCCGATGGTGCGGCGCAGGCCGAGCTGGCGGTGCTCTCCTACTATGCGCCTATCCCGCCGTCGCTCGACTTCCCCGGCGCTGCCGCGCTGCCAGCCGCTCTCGAGACGGCCACGCGCACGCTCGACCAGCTCGGCGTCGGGCGCGGCAGCACGCTGCTCATCAACGGCGCCTCCGGAACCGTCGGCAGCGCCGCGGTTCAGCTCGCCGTCGTGCGGGGCGCGCACGTGATCGGCACCGCCAGTCTCGCCAGCCATGACTACCTGCGCTCGCTGGGCGCCGAGCCGGTCGCCTACGGCGGGGGCCTGGTCGAGCGAGTTCGTGCGCTCTCGCCTGACGGCGTCGACGCCGCGCTCGATGTCGCCGGGAACGGCGTGCTGCCCGAACTGATCGAGCTCGCCGGCGGCCCGGAGCACGTCGTGACGATCGCGGACTTTGGTGGCGCGCAGCAGCACGGGGTGACGTTCAGCAGCGGGGAAGCTGGCCGCGCGGTCCACGCGATCGCCGAGATAGGCGAGCTGATCGAGTCCGGGCGCTTCTCGCTTCCGGTCGCGCAGACCTTCCCGCTCGCCGAGATCGCGGAGGCGCACCGCGTCAGCGAGGACAGTCACGTGCGCGGGAAGCTCGTGCTCCTGATCGGTTAGCTGCTCAGGAGCGAGCGGACGCGGCGGCCAGCCAGGTCAGCGCCTCCGGCGCGCTGTCGAGCACCGTGATGTGGCCCGCGTTCGGCACGATAGACAATTCGGCTGCCGGGCAGTGGGCGTTGAGCCATTCGCCGTGCGCGCACGGGACCATCTTGTCCTTCGCTCCGTGCATGATCAGGACCGGGACGCGGATGGCATCCAGCCGGAACTCCCACGGCCGGACGCTGGCGAGGGTGTCCTCGAGAAGTCCCTCGCTACCCTGCTCCATGGCCTCGCCGGCCACGCCTGCCAGCCATGACCAACTGCCGGCGAGGGCCGCCATGTCGCCCTCGGTGAAGAAGGCGCCCATGTCCTCGGGCTCAGCCCCGGCCCAGTGTGCCTCGAGCGCGGCCCGCCCGCCCACTGCCGCCCGGTTCTCCGCCGCGATGCCCGGCGACCAGCCCGCGAACCAGTCCAGCCCGTCGGCGTCGAACGGCGCCGGCCCGGACACGCTCACCGCTGCGATGACGCGCTCAGGCAACAGCGCGGCGCAGGCCAGCGCATGCGGGCCGCCGCCGGAATGGCCGACCACGGCGAAGCGGCCGATGCCGAGCGCGTCCGCGATCGCGGCCACGTCCGCGGCTGCCGACGCGACCGCCCGGCCGTCGTGCGGACTTGAGCCGCCGTAACCGGGCCGGTCGTAGGAGACCCAGCGCAGGCCGTTCGCTTCGGCGGTCGCGAACAGCGGTTCAGGCGGCGAGCCGATGTTCGGCGAGCCGTGGAGCCAGAACAGCGCGACTGGCGACTCCGGGGCGCCAGGGCTGGCGATCCCGTCGGCACGGGCGTCATAGGCGTGCAGCGTCCGGCCGTCGACCAGGAGGATGTCAGCCTCGGTGACCATGCTCGCCAGCCTACGGGGCATGTCATTCAAGGGCGCGCCGTCTGACGCCCGCTAGGCGTCCCGGACGGGCCGGTAGGTGAGGTAGACGATGCCGCCCTCGATGGCCTGCGGGTCGCACAGGTGCATGGGCTTCTGTCGCCCCTGAGCACCGTCGAGTTGTTCCAGGAGGGATGTTCGAGGGTCGAGGACACGACGTACTTGGACACCCTGTTCAGCCTGTCCGCCAACTCGCCGCTCCGGGATGGCCACCGCGCGGCCAGCCACTCGTAACTGCGCCGGCCCAGCAGGAAGGCTCCTGCGGCCAGCGCCTCGTTGAGCGCGAGCTTGGCAAGCTGTGGGCTGTTCCCGATCAGGCCTACCCAGCCGCCGACCCGGAAGCCCTCGTCACCGGCCGGGTCCTGAATGACTCCGTCGAGCGAGACGTTCTCGCTCACGACGATCTTTCCCATTTCGGTTCTCCTTCTGATTTGGTGTTGCTGGCTGCCGACGCAGGCGACACCGGCGGTCGGAGTCGGCGTGGTGTTTGGTCATTTCGCTCCTGATCTGGTCACCCCGTCTCCGGCAGCAGCAGTCCTGGCCGCCGTGCCCGGCTCCGGCAGCTCATTCGCTGCTTTTCGCGGGCGGCCTGGGAGCAGGAGCGCCAGCGCCAGGCCGATGCCGGCCAGCACGGCGCAGGCCACGAAAGCGGACTGGTAGCCAGCGGCCAGCGCGGCGAGCGGGTTCGCGTTCTCGTGCGCTGCCAAGTAGTGCTGGGAGCGCGAGACGGCAGCGGTCGTCACGATGGCCACTCCGAGCGCCGTGCCGATCTGCAACGCTGTGTTGCTCAGGCCCGAGGCGAGCCCGGCCTCATGCTCGGCGACCCCTGCGAGCGCCGCGACGGTGGCGGTCACGAAGGCCAGGCCGATCCCCAGACCAGCACAGCAGCAGTCCGAGGAAGATGTCTGGGAGCAAACGGCCAGCCCGCGTTCCGCGCCTACCTGCGCGCCCCGGCCGGCATCCGGCACGCGACCGCGTGCTACGTGCTCACCCTTGCCGACGATCGGATTTGCGCCATCACCCGCTTCGACAACGCCGTGCTGCCGTGGTTCGGGCTGCCGCGATGGCTCCCGAGCCGATAGCCAGCTCGAGGGCCACGGATGTGCGCGGCAGCGTGGAGCCTTCTCAGCGCGGGTCCTCGTCGGGGAAGGCGAGTACTGTCTGCGCGGTGTCGTACGCGACTGGCGGTTTGCCGGGCTCGGTCACCACGAACACGGTCAGGCCGAGTAGCTCGCCCCGCTCGTGCGCCTGGGGCATGCGTACGATGACGCGGCTGCCCGGCGCCACGACGACGCGCTGGATCTCGGGCGTACGCGTCACGAAGTGGCCGACGCCTCGCCGTGTCTCGGCCAGCCCGATCTCGCGCAGGACCTGCGTCGACCGCCTCACCGTGTCGCGGCTGACCTTGTACCGCTCGGACAGTTCCGGCTCGGAGGGCAGGGGCGCGCCGGGCGGGAGCTGCCGGACGATGATCGCGCCCCGCAGGTAGATCGCGAGCTGCAGGTATGCGGGCAGCATGCTACGAGGGTTGATGACGGCGACGTCGATAACGTCGCTCACGCCATCAACCGCGCGCTGGTCCTCGGCCGTGAAGTGACGTTCGTCACGTTGCTCCATCTTTGCCTTCCCCTGGCTGAAGATCCAGGATAGGTTCGGCCAACCTTGTCCGGTCAACCCTACAAGCCGACAGGTAAGCCAGTCCACGGAGGTGCATGAGCAGGCCAGATCTCAGTTGTACTGGCTGTGCGCTCAGTCAACCGGGCGGACGCATAGGAGAGCGGAACAGCACAGATGAGGGGAGGCGCCGTCAGCCTCACCATCACGTAACGCTCTCCGAGCCGAATCCCCTGCTGGCCAGGACTCCCCGGCCGCGCGGGCGGTCCGGTGCCGACGTGAGGGGGCGGCGCCGGCCCGCCTGCCCGACCGCGCCTTCGAGCACGAGCTCAGCCGGATGGGTTGACCGGGGACCACATGCCGAACCACTGATCGGCGCCGTAGGCTTCGAACCGCTCTACCTCGGTGAACCCCAGTTTCGCCGCGAGGCGCATCGAACGGGCGTTGGCGGTCTGGGTAAAGAGCACCACCGGCTCGCCAGGAAGCTCGTCGGCGAACCAGCCGAGTGCCGCTGCGCACGCCTCGGCGGCGTAACCGAATCCCCACGCCTCCGGCAGGAACAGGTAACCGAGCTCGGCCGCCCCGGCAGCAGCCGGAGGACCGTGCCCCGTTGACTGCCTGAGAATGATCTGGCCGATCATGGCGCCGTCAAGATCGACGATGAAAAGGCCGGGGCGCCGCTCGGGCGCCCCGGGCATCTCGCGCTCAAGCTCGTCACGCGGCCGCGGGCCACCGAGGTAGGTGCCCACCTCTGGCGAGGCCAGCAGCTCGATGAACGCTGCACGGTCCCGAGCCTCGGCCTCACGGAGCACGAGGCGCTCGGTTCTGATCGGGGCGGGCGGCCAAGCGACCGGTCCCAGGTCTGCCACGCGAACACACTAACGCGGGCGATCGAGTTGGCGGCCCGTCAGCGGCCGAGGATGGCCAGATCGGCTTCAGCGATGCGGCGGGCGTCATCGATGAGGTCGATGGCAACGATCTTCGCACCGGCGATCGTGAACGCTATGAGCGTGATCGGCCTGCCGTTCGCCGCCGTGACGACGCCGACCGTGCCGTTGATCAGTGCGGGCAGGGTGACCTGGGCGATTCGCATGAAGGGGAACGCGCGTCGGGCCACCGCGGCCGCACCTCGGACCGCCTCGGTGCCGTTGGAGCGCACTACGACGCCAGGGTCGAGGGCCGCGAGCAGCGCGTCGAAGTCGCCGTTGCGGGAGGCGGCTAGGAAGGCGTCGGCGATGGCCCGCTGCCGGGTCAGCTCGGCGCCGAGAACCGGAGCTGCGCCATGGACGCGCCGGCGGGCGCGACTGGCCAGCTGGCGGGCCGCGGCGGGCGAGCGCCCGACGATGGCCGCGACGTCATCGAACGGGACGGCGAAGATGTCGTGCAGGATGAATGCGAGCCGTTCGGCGGGCGTCAGTGTGTGCAGGATTACCAGCAGCGCGGGACCGATGGAGTCGGCAAGCACCGTTTCGGCTTCGGGGTCGATGCCGTCCGCGTCACTGACGACTGACTCGGGGAGGTGCAATCCGACTGGCTCGTCCCGGCGCGACTGGAGCATGTTCAGGCACACCCGGGCGACGACTGTCGTCAGCCATCCACCGAGATTTTCGATGTTGCCGGGGTCGGTGCGGCTCAGCCGCAGCCAAGCTTCCTGAACGGCGTCATCGGCCTCGCTGGTGGAGCCGAGCGTCTGGTAGGCGACCGCCCGCAGCCGGGCCCGGTGAGCCTCGAACCGTTCCGCGAGCACGTCATGTTCGTCCATCGGTCACATTCTCTAGTCGTGGTCGGACATAGAAGTGACCGGCCAGGCCCCGCCGATGTGACAAAGGGCTGCTTGATGTGTTCGGTATCCCGGTTCAGCTCGAGTAAGGAGAGCCCATGGCCTCGCCCGTCCTTGTCACCGGTGGCACCGGTCGCCTTGGAAAGCTTGTCGTCGCGCGGCTACAGGACAGCGGTTGCCACATCCGCGTGCTCGCCCGGCACGACCGGCCCACCCCGCCGGGCATCACCTTCTTCACCGCAGACCTCCGAACCGGTCAGGGCATCGAGCCGGCCGTGACCGCCGCGGCGACCATCATCCACTGCGCGACCAGCACCAGGGGCGACGCCGAAGCAACCCGCAACCTCGTCGCGGCCGCGGCCCGGACGGGGCCTGCCCACCTGGTGTACGTGTCGATCGTCGGTATCGACCGCCTCGGCTCTTGGGGCTACCCGAGGGCCAAGCTCCGGGCCGAGCAGATCGTGGCCAACTCCGGCCTGCCCTGGACCATCCTGCGAGTCACGCAGTTCTACGACTACTGCTTTACCAATGCGCAGAGGCTGAGCCGGTTCCCCGTGGCGCCGGTGCCAGCGGGCTTCACCGTCCAGCCGGTTGATCCCCGCGACGTGGCGGACCGACTCGTCGAACTGGCGCTGGGCGAGCCGGTCGGCCGCGCGCCGGACATGGCCGGACCACAGGTGAGCAGCTGGACGGACCTGCTGCGCGGTTACCTGACAGCCAGCCATCGCCGCCGATGGGTGCTGCCGGTTCGGATACCGGGCACCCGAGCAGTCCGCAATGGCGCTTTGCTGCCACCGCCAGGACACACCGTCGGCTCCCGGACCTGGGACCAGTTCCTCACCACCGAGCTGCGGCAGCAAGCCAATACAACCGCCTGACCCGACCCGCAGGCCGACAAGGACAAGGATTGCCGCGACCGCTGCCAGTCGTCAGAACGCGGTGCTTGCCAGCCAGCCATCCACCACGGCGCTGACCCCGTAAACGGTCACTGCCGGATCGGAAACCGGCCTTCGCCGCATCAGCACGAGCAGCAAGCTGGCGGCAGGCCCGGTAAGGGCGGCATCGCCCTTGCTATGAACCGGCTCAACTGTCAGACCGCCCGCGTCGTGCCGGATCATCCACTCGCCGCGGCCACCAAGTCCCTCGTCGGTTGCGTGTATGTGCAGGCCAGCACCGGAGGTTAGCGCCTTAGTCCGCTCGCCGCCGGTGCCGAGAATCCCGCCGGCCAGAAGCGTCAGCCATTCGTCGATGGCATCGGCAGCTATCTCCGCTTCAATGACTGGCTCGGGCTCGGCACCCGCAGCGAGCTGGGCGTCGGCTCGGTGCACCAGCGTCTCGTGCGCCATCCGGCGTATCCAGAAAACGGCAGGCGTCGGCCCGGCGAACGACCAGACGAGATCACTGCCTGCTTCCCGTACAGCGTCGACGATCAGCGCCGCGCCGGCATGCAGCCAGCCGCGCCGCTCGGCGCGATCGTCGGGCAGCCCGGCCGTCCGGTACCTCCCGGAACGGAATGAGCCTGTCAGACCTCGTACGCGTGATCTCGGCGGCCCACCGGTGCGCCCTGCCAACGTGCGTGACAAGCTGACGCAGTGTCCATTCCGGGCAGGTGGGGATCGGCAGGCCCTGATCATGCTCAGCCAGGATCTCCGCCAGCCCTGCTGTGCTTGCCTCGATCTCGGCGACGTAGCGGTCGGCAGTGAGCTGCGGCATGGCGTTCCTTTCTGGTGACCTGCGGCGGCTAGCCTAGCCGCGCCGTGACTGTAAGCCTGTCCAGGCTCCACAGGGTCTGCGTGCTGGCTGATGAGCAGGGCGTGGGTCCGCGCTTGGTCGCGCTCAACAGACGGCATCGAGCCTGACCATGTCCTGCACTACCGGCGCAGCGGCAACTGTCTGAATGCTGGGTAACCAGGGGTTCCCGGCTCCCGCACCGTTCTCATCTGGCCACATACGCCGTGCGCGGCTATCGGGTTCCGCGCGCGGAACGCTATTGGTCAAGCTCATCGTGGCTTGGAAACCGGCCGCCCATTTGGCCAGGTGACGAAAGTAATCAGTACTTCCCGGCCGATCAGGCGGGTCGCCAGCGGCTGGGTCAGCGTGCCCTTCTGCAATCCCGGCGCCACGTCGGTATCCAGGACCACCGGATCAAGCGCCCCCCTCAGGCCAGGTCGCGGTGAACGCTCGGCGTAGGTGAAGGCCGCCCTGCACTGGGACGCCGTCAACTTCGGCGACCCGCACGCCACGAGCGAGGTGGTAGTTACGGGCCTAGGCCTACCCCTATCCACCTGAGCGATCCATAAGTGGCAAAGATCAAATTCACCAAAACTCTAGGGCTTAGCTCTACTATTTCAATCCATTGGATCTTGCAGGAGTGAGTCATGACCGAGGCTGACGGATCATCTAGTTTCGACAGCGCACCGCCGACTTCCGCTGCGCCGCCCGGAGCTCCGATGCAGGATCCGGGCCCGACCGGTGACATTGAGGCAGCGGGGTCCGCAGAGTCAAGCGTCGCGGCCGCCTTGGTTACGGGGTTGCAGTCACCCGACGGGCGGACCAGGCGATGGCGTGGGGACAGGAAGATCACCCTAGTCATCGCAGCGCTCGTTTTGGGCGGGGGCCTGGCCCTATGGCACATTCGCAGTTCTCACGAGAGTTCCAGTCGCATCGTTCTGCCCAGCACATTGCTGGGAGCCAGCAAGGCGAGCGGGTCGGATGCCCAACAGACCGCGCAAAACCTGGTGGACTACGAGCAGGCAAATTCGGATCTGGTGGCCAACCCGGTGGCAGCCATTTATGGTTACCCCGGCGGCAGCTTCGCAGTGATCGTCGGCCGTCCGAACCCCGGCATACTTCCGACGGCGCAGCAAGCTGTGCAGGACCTGAGGGCGCAGGGAGATGCAGACGCCACCGCATTTGCGCCGGGTCCGCCGGGCGGCCTCCTGATGTGCTTCTCCAGCACCGGCCAAGGCGGCATTCAATGCTCGTGGATCGATCAAGCCAGCGCTGGCGAAGTCTCGTTCACTGGCAGAAGCCCGTCAACTCTTGCCGAAGCTGCCGCGAAGAGCGGTCGATTGCGAGACGCCCTCGAGCACTAATGTCGAACGACCATTGGGCGGCGTCATACGCGCGGTCGCGCGCGATAGCGCTCGGGGTGAGTCGCAGTGGCGGGGCCATCGCGGGTGACTAGCTGTCGCCGATGCGACCGGCATGCGCGACTTCGTCGCGGACGACTTCAAACCACGAGGCATGGTCATGCTCGACTGCGCCCTCCGCCGGTAACGTTGCGAACTGTGCTCGATCCGGTTCTGCCCGGCAACGTGAGCGCGACCCTGCCCGGCGCGTCGTGGCAGCGGTACCACACCCACTACGCCGACAACCTGATGTCGGTCACGCCGAAGGCGTCCTGGCCGTGGGTGAAGATCCTGCTGCACTCGGTCTACGACCAGCCCGACGCCTAGGCCGTGCACGCGCAGTACAACCGCCTGCTCAGCGGCGGCAGCTCTCGGCGGAACGGGACCGACTCTCCTGCTTGGGACACTGCGGCTTATCCCTTGCCTGTTTCCAGCGACTGGAGCCGAGAGCTGCCTGCTCGGCCGTCAATCGGTAGCGCTCGTCTAGAGCGGCAAGACGGGCCAGGACCGTCTCGCGGTCCCGCGTACTTGTCCTGTGCCCCGGCCGCCACACGGCCGTGACGGCGCCTAACCTGGTTGACCAGTCAGCCGGCCAGTCAGTCTGGTTCGGGCGCCAGACCTGGCCTGCGCTTCCTGAGGTCGTGCCGGAGTCGGAGTGGACCGGCCGACGCACCATGGACAGCGGATTGGCGATGTCCTCCAGCGACTTGCCCTCCGCCGCGATGCCCAGGAAGATCTCGACGATGCCGCCGAGGACCATCGCGCCCGCGCCGATCAGGTAGCCGATGAACAGGTTAGTGGTCCTGGTGCCGTTCCCGATCAGATGGCCGTACAGGACTGGCCCTAGTGCCCCGAAGCATTGCGCGATGGCGAAGAACACGGCGATCGCCTGCGCCCGCACCTCGAGCGGGAAGACCTCGCTCACGGTCAGGTACCCGGAGCTGGCACCCGCGGAGGCGAAGAAGAAGATCACGCACCACGCGATGGTTTGGGTCGTGGCGGTGAGCAAGTGCTGGTCGAACAGAGCAGCAGTAACCGCGAGCATCGCGCCTGATCCGATGTAGGTCGCAGCGATCATCGGCTTCCTGCCGATGGTGTCGAAGAACCGCCCGATAGTGAGCGGGCCGAGCAGGTTCCCGACCGCAAACAAGATCAGATACAGGGGCGCGCTGGCGGCGCTCACATGGTAAAACTTCGTCAGCACCAGGGTGTAGGTGAAGAAGATCGCGTTGTAAAGGAACGACTGAGTGATCATCAGCGTGGCGCCGAGAACCGACCTGCGCCAGTACCTCCTGAACAGAACGTAGGCCAGCGTCACATAGCTGGTCCGCTCCGTCGGCTTGACCTCGATCGCCTTGCTAGGGTCCACCGGGGCTAGCCGCTGACCGGCGGCCTCGGCTTCCGCCTCAATGCGGCGAATCGCTTCCTCCGCTTCTGCGGGCCTGCCGTGCATGAGCAGCCATCGCGGGCTCTCCGGGAGGTTCCTCCTGATAAAGATGATGACGACGGCCAGCACGGGACCCAGCAGGAAGCCCAGCCGCCACCCGAGGCCTGGGGCAAGCTCGTTGAGCAGGAGGGACGTCACGAGCGTGCCGATGATCGCTCCGGCCCAGTAGGTTCCGTTGACCGCGATGTCCACTCTGCCCCGGTACCGGGCGGGGATCAGCTCATCGATCGCCGAGTTGATGGCCGCGTACTCACCGCCGATGCCGGTCCCGGCGACAAACCGGGTCAGGTACATGTAGGCCACCCAGCCCGCCGTGTGGCCAGCGGTGGCCGCAGTGAGGGCACTGCCGATGAGGTAGACGCCCAGCGTCACCATGAAGAGCTTCTTGCGGCCTAGCCGGTCCGACAGCCGACCGAATCCGAGGGCACCGACGACCTCGCCGGCGAGATAGACCGTCGCGATGGCGCCGACGGCGGTTGACGACAGGCCGAGGGTCGACTTGGAGGTCAGGTCGCCCGCGATTGAGCTGGCGATCGTGATCTCCAGGCCGTCCAGGATCCAGGCGACCCCGAGGGCGACGACCATCCGGGTATGGAACGGTGTCCACCGCAGGCGATCCACCCTCGCCGGGATGACGCTGCGGATCGCGCCGCCCGCGGTACGAGTGCTTGACATGGCCTGGACCCCCCTCCTGGCCTACGTATCTACGGTCATCGCCCTGACCACGTGGCACACCGTCAGAACGGGTAGTCTGCCCGGATCGGCATGCGCATGCCGTGCTGGCCCTGGGGTTGCATCCGATACTCCGCGCGCCCCTCGACGCGGCGAACAAGATCAGGGCGGAGGCGCTGGCTGTCTTCCTCGTGATTGCCCAGATATTCGGCGCCATTGGTCCGGCCTTCTACGGGTTCCTCATCTGTAACGGGTCGAGCCGGACCCGACTTGCGACCGGATACGCGGTGTTGGCGCCATCATGATCCTGGCCGGCATCGTCGAAATCGTTTTCGGCATCAACGCCGAGGGCAAGCGACCGGAGAAGATCGGCACCCCGCTGACCGAGGTCGACTGAGCCAGCTGAGATACATCCGCGGGCCGGCCCTGGCGGTGCGCCCGCCGGTTTATGCATTACAACTAAGCAGCCGGCATTGCGGCTCTCAGTCTTGGGCAAGCCACGGCTCCTGCCAGCGCGGGTGGCCGCGAATCAGGGAATCCGCCGCCGCCGGTCCCCAGGACAGGCGCTGGTAGGAGCGGACTTCCGGCGGATCGTCGAGCAGGGGCTGCACTATGCGCCAGGTCTCCTCAACGCTGTCCTGCCGGGCGAAAAGCTGGTGATCGCCGGTGATCGCCGCGTGCAGCAGCCGCTCGTAGGGCGCCATCGGCTCGCCTAGGTCGCGGACGAATGACGAGTCTAGGTGAACCGCCCGCCATGACTCGCGGGCAAGGGCCGCGAGGTGCAGCCGCATGCCGGGCGAAGGATCGATGCGCAAGACGATCTGATTGGAATCCGCCCGACCCGACGTCGGCAGGAACGCCAGCCGCGGGGTGCGACGAAGCAGCAGTCGTATCTCGGTAGCGCGATGCGGCATGGCCTTACCGGCCCGCAGGAATACGGGTACCTCTGCCCATCGCCAGTTATCGATCTCCAGCCGCAGCGCGACGAAAGTCTCGGTAGCAGAATCCGGTGCGACGCCCGGGGTCTCGGCATAGCCCTCGTACTGGCCCCGCACGTAATGCCGCGGGTCCGCGGCCGGCATCGCGCGGAACACCTCCGCCTTCTTGTCTTGCAAGTCATCCGCGCTGCCGCCGGCCGGCGGGTCCATGGCAATGAGCGCAAGCACCTGCAGCAGGTGATTCTGCACGACGTCCCGGAGCGCGCCGACGGCGTCGTAGAACCTGCCGCGGCCCTCCACGCCGAAGTCCTCGGCCATCGTGATCTGCATGCACGAGATGCTCTTCCGATCCCATAGCTCGGCAAGCGCGAAATTGGCGAAGCGCAGGTACTCCATGCCGATGACCGGTTCCTTGCCGAGGAAATGGTCGACGCGCAGGATCTGATCCTCTCGCAGGGCCCGGTGCAGCCGCCTGTTCAGCTCTCGTGCCGAGTGCAGGTCTGAGCCGAATGGCTTCTCGACGGCGACTCGGCCGTCGCGCAGCAGCTCCGCCGCCGCCAGTTGCTCCACGATGGGCCAGAACAGCGACGGCGGCACCTCGAGGTAGTACACCGGCGTCTGGGCCGCGCCGACCGCCGCGGTGAGCTTCCCGTACAGCGCTGCGTCGGTGACGTCCCCGCTGATGTAGGACATCCGGCTGGCCAGACGGCCGAATACCGTGTCGTCGAATCCTTCCCCGGCACTCAGGATTGCCGCGCGCACACGCTCTGCGAGCTGCTCGGCTGTAATCTCGTCGCTGGCCGTCCCGATGACCGGGCAGTCGAGCAGCTTGCGCTCCTCAAGCCGATAGAGCGCGCGGAAAGTCATCTTCCTGGCGAGATCACCGGTAATCCCGAAGATCACCAGCGCATCGGCGCCATCGCCGCCGTTATTCGCCATGCCGACCACGCTTGTCTGGCCGACCTTCCGGCACATCCCCCGCATGACCAGCAGATACAACCCGGCCTGTCGCACTCTCGGGCCTCAAGCGGCACACCGCCGCATGGCCAGAGCATCAGCGCTGGCTGCCGACGCGGTAGGCCTCGACGGCCTCGCCGGGAGCGTCGTAGTAGGCGTCCTGACCCTCTACTCCCCTGATGCCGTAGCGGTCAAGCTGGCAGCGAACCGGACCACGCATGCTTGTGACAACAAACCGGACATGCCGCTGGTGCAGCCGCTCGATCACCTGCAGGAGGACGGACCCGGCGGTGAAGTCGACGTCGCCGATGCCAGCGCTGTCCAGGACCAGCCACTGCAGCGGGCCGCCGCGGCCGGTAAGCGCCTTGACATCTTCCGCTAGCCGCGGCGCGTTGGCGTAGTAACGGTCGGTGCCGAACCGGTAGATCACCAGCGCCTCCTCGGTGCGCGCTCTCGGCCGCACCGGGACTGGGTGCCAGTGCCCGGCGGGCGACTTCACCAGAACGCTGTTGCGGGGGTGATAGGTGTGGCGCAGATGGTCGATCACCGAGGCGATCACGGCGAGCACGATGCCGTACGTGACGCCCAGGACAACGACCGAGACCGCGGCCAGCACCGCGATCGCGAACTCATCCGGGCGGGCGGCGGCAAGACGCCGCAGCGCGCCGAGGTCAATGAGCCGAAGACCGATCAGGAAGTCCACCGCCGCCAGCCATCGGGCCGGTCAGCCCCGTCCGGCACATCTGACGGCGGCCCCTCACAAGCCTTGCGTCGCGGTCACCCGCCCGGACTTGGCGGCTTCGACCAGCGCGCGGTGATCCTCAGCCACCTGCTCGGCATGCGACGCGGCGAACGGGGTTACCGAGTCCTCGAACCGCGTTCCACGGCCTATGTAGCCCGAGATCATCGCGGCGTCGCCCGATCGTGCGTGGGCACGGGCCAGCGTCCGGCCGCCTACCTGCGCGTAGCTCGCGAGCCCGCTCAGCGTCATGGCGTCGAGGTTGACCGACCCTCGGTGTTCAGCCGGCGACGCCGACCGAACCTCGGTCAGACTCGGCCTCATCGCCTGCTCGCTCCGGCCGGTGTTCTGCTGCCAGCCGGGCAAGCTGCACGCGCGAGCTGACGTCAAGCTTCCAGAAGATATGACGCAGATGAAACGCAACCGTGTGGGTGCTCAGGAACACCTGTCCCGCTACCTGGCGGTTGCTGAGCCCCTCTGCTACCAGATTGGCGACTCGCCGCTCGGTATCTGTCAGGCTCGCCCAGCCGAAAGCCGGCCGGTCAGCTCGCTTCCAGTGGTGCACCCTTACCCCGCAGGCGCGTAGCTGAGACCGAACACGCGACATGCCCTCGGCGCAGCCCAGCTGCTCGTACTGGTCATAGGCCTCCCGTAGCCTGGCCTCCGCGCAGCCGTGATCGCCCTGCGCGGACGAGGCCTGGCCGGGCATCCTCGGTCGCACTGGCCCGAGCCATTGGCGAGGAGTACTCGCTGGCCGCGCGCTCCAGAGTGGCCGAATCCCGGTCGACGAGGCCGCGGGCGTGCTCTGCCGCCGCCGCCATGTCGGAGTTATCACGCTTCTCGTCAGCCAGGCCCTGGGTCGCCTGGACAAGGCTGGCGGCTCGGGAGCGGTCACCGCCTGCCAGTGCACCGCGGACAAGCAGGACAGCGGCGCCCGAACGGTTCGGGCTGACGCCGTCGAACACGGCGCGCATGAGGTGTTCCTCCAGGTCACGGATGTAGGTCTGGGTGCCCCCGTCGAGCCCCATCGCGGCTCACCTCGCTCGGTAGTAAGTGCCCGTCAGGCACTACGTCGCTATCAGGATCCGCAACGAGCCGGCGGATTGCATCGTCCGGCCAGGGCCAACGTGCTGTCCCGAACGCGTCGGCATTCGCCGTCGTTTGCCATCGCTAGGTGGCCGACGACGCGTGCATGGAGTAACGCCCCGTCATCGCGTTCTCCCCCCGTTGCGCCAGTGAGCGGGGCCGTAGGGTGCCAACTGCTCTGAAGGAACACAAAAACGCAGGTCACACCGCTTCAGGGGCCGCTCCCGTAAGCCCAGCAATTGTAACTCCCGGCCCAGGCGGCACAACTGCACGGTCTGACGATGTGCGGGCCGATCCGCGCGAGAAGGGTTGTTGCCGTACACGCCAAGCCTGGGACGCCGGCATGTCATGCCCGGCCGCACCGGCAGCGGAACGACGCGCGACGGACCAGCCTCATTTCCGACATGGAGGACCTGGCATGAGCGACCTCATCGTCATCGGCTATCCGGACGAGAAGACAGCCGACAACGTCTGGCAGGAACTGGTCAAACTTGAGTAGGACTACCTCGTCGATCTCGAGGACGCTGCCGTCATCCGCAGAGACTGCAAGGGCAAGCTGCACGTGACGACGCCCGCGCACCATGCCGTCGCGTGGGGCACGCTCAGCGGGCTGTTCTGGGGGACACTCATCGGCCTGGTGTTCCTGTTCCCGCTGGCTCCGATCGTGGGCGCCGCAGGTGGTCTCATGGGCGCGGCCCTCGGAGCTGCCGGAAACATCGGAATAAAGGATGAATTCAAGCAGCAAGTGCAGCAACTAGTGCAGCCAGGAACGTCGGCGATCTTCGTCGTCGTTCGCAAGGCCACGCCAGACAAGTTCCTGGAGGGCCTCCGGCCGTACGGCGGTACCGTCCTGCGGACCTCGCTGACGCATGACGCCGAGCATGAGCTCATGAAGGCTCTGCATGGCGACGACGTGGCCGCGGGGAACTGGGAGCGCAGCCCGCAGTCCGCTGGCGCGCACCGGTGAGGGGCGTACTGTCAGCGTCCCGCGCCTAGCCGTCGCCGTCCTTGCTGCCAGGCCGATCGCCAAGGCCGGCTGCTGCGCTCCCGCTGCGGCGGGTGCTCCTCACCGGGGCCGGCCGCCTCAAGCTCGGCGCGCAGCCGATCGAGGTGACTGACCAGCTCTCCGCGGAGCGGCCAGCCAACCGGCCGGACTGCCGGATCCGAGCCAAGCAGTTCACTGAGCGAGGCTTGCCGGTCGCGCGCCTCTGCCAGGTGCTCACGCATCTCAGGCGCCACCAGATTGTGGATGGCCGGGCTGTGCGTCTTGGCGAGCCTGCCGTACGCCAGGACTGCCCCGGCCAGTTCCTCCAGCACTGCAGCCAGCCGGTCTCGGATGTCCTGATCGCGGACCGGGCTGTCGTCCTCGGCAAGGCCGGCGCTGTCTGCAAGCGAGCGCGCGATCCCCCGGACAGTGATCGCGGCGTGCTCAAGCGTCTCCAGCACGTGCCGCAGATCGAATTCCGTCGGCGGCAGCATGACCCGGCGCGGGTTCAGCCTGATACTCTCCTCAGCCCGCCGCAGCGCCTCGTCCACGCCCCTGATCTCCCTGACCAGGTCACGCGACTCGGCTAGCCAGTCGGCCGACGGCTCTCGCACCGACCCGGCCAGCAGGCCTGCGGCCATCCTCTCCAGGAGCGCTGCCATACGCTCGCAGAGCTCGCCCATGGCTTCTTCGGCTGGCTGTACCGTCGGCCGGGCGAAAACCAGCCCGCTCAGCAGGCCGACCGCCGCGCCCAGCAACGTCTCTATGATCCGGCTCTCCGCGGCTGTCCCGGTTCCCACCGAGAGGATCAGCATCGCGCTGATCGGAACCTCGAGGATATGGTCGCCGAGCCGCAGCGCGTAGCCCAGGCTGAGTCCTGCGACGATCGTGATCCCGAGGCTCCACCAGGTGAATCCGATCAGGGCCGAGAAGGCCACCGCGACCAGGACGCCGGCCAGCACGCTGGCCACCCGGCGCACCGCATTGCGGACCGTCTGATATAGCGTCACCTGAGCGACCAGCATCGCGGTCAGCGGCGCCAGAACCGGCCGGGAGGTCACCGGGAGCAACAGCGCGAGCAGGTAGGCCACGATGGCAGTGGTGGCGAGCCGGGCTATCGTCACCGCCGTCGGCTGGGCTCGAGAACGGACGACGGTCAGCGTCTCCGGCGCGCGCTGGGCGACGGTGCGAGCGGTCGCACCGAGCCGGCCACCGGACGACCGCTGAAGCGCGGGAGCGTCACCTGCGGCCCGCCGGAATGCCGCCGCTGACTGGACAGCGGCGATGGCATGCGGGCGGAAATCGAGGCTTAGCCGCGGTGTGCCTTCGTGCCGACATGGTTCTCCCTGCCGCATCGCTGCCTGCGATCGCAGTGCCGAGCCTCCGCTACACAGCGTGCCGGCCGGTCAGCCGCCCCGTATCCCCAGATCAGCTATTTCCGTGGGCCCGGCGATCACCGCCAGCGGGCCGGCGCCGGGCTCCGCTGAACTAGCCAGGTTGATGATGTGCACGTGGCGCGGGCGAGACGAACATAGGTGAGTACTCACCTCAGTCGCAGGAGCAGCCATGACCACACTCAGCAATCCGCGCCTGATCCTGGTGCGCCCGGTCACGCCCCGCACGCCGCAGGGGCGCGAAGAGTGCCTGAGGCGGGGAACCCCCCCGGTACTATCCCGGCCATGCCGGACGTGCGGGCAGATCGGACACCCGATCGTGAAGTCGTTCGAGCCGGGTGAGGACCGGCCCCGGTACTGCATCGGGCAGTCTTACCTCTGACGGCATGAGCGATCACCAGGTCAACCCAGGGCACGCCGGTCCTCCTGTTGGCGCGGACAAGCATGGTCAGATGCCAGCCGAGACACCAGACAGCTACGGCGCCTACCCGCGGCTGACGGCGGACCAGATCACCCGGCTGACCGCGCTTGGCCAGCAACGCATCGCGCCCCCGCGCGAACACCTGTTTCATGCTGGCGACCGCGACTGCGATTTTTACGTGGTTCTCAGCGGAACGGTGGCGGTCGTCGAGGCCGACGGCACGGCCGGCAACCGGGTCATCAGCGTGCACGGCCCCGGCCGGTTCCTTGGCGAACTGGGCTTGCTGACTGGCGAGGCTGCCTATTACGGTGCCGTGGCACTCGCCGAGGCGGCGGTGCTGGCCGTACCGGTTGACCGGCTTCGCCAACTCGTAGCCCGCGACCCTGCGCTCGGGGACCTGATCCTGCGCGCTTTCCTTATCCGTCGCTCGCTGCTGGTCGGGCTGGGCGTCGGGCTGAGGGTCATTGGCTCGCGGTACTCGCCGGACGTGCGCCTGCTGCCCGACTTCGCCGCACGCAACCGGCTGCCCGCCCAGTGGCTGGACCTCGAGGACGACGTCGACGCGGAATCGCTGCTCAGGCAACTCGGCATCCGTCCGAAGGACACGCCGATCGTGATCTTGTACGGTCAGCGCGTGCTCCGCAATCCGGGCAACGCGGAACTGGCCGCGGCCATCGGCCTAACCGCGCCGATGCGACGCCATAACACCTGCGAGCTACTCGTCGTCGGCGCCGGGCCGGTCGCTCGTCCGCCGCGGTATACGGGGCCGCAGATGGCATGCAGACACTGGTCATCGAAGGGACTGCAAGCGGCGGCCAGGCAGGTACCTCATCGCGCATCGAGAACTACCTCGGCTTCCCTTCCGGCATATCTGGGGACGAGCTCGCCGTCCGGGCCATGCTGCAGGCGGAGAAGTTCGGCGCGCAGTTCGCCATCCCGGCCGAGGCTACTGGCGCCGAGCTAACAGACGGCCAGTGCACGGTCCGGCTGGCCGACGAAACGTCAGTGACCGGCAGACTCCTCATTATCGCGACCGGCGCCCGGTACCGGCGGCCAGACATTCCCCGGGTGGAGCATTTCGAGCCGACGAGCGTCTACTATGCGGCGTCTCAGGCGGAGGCACTCCTCTGCCGGAATGATCCCGTGGTCATCATCGGCGGCGGCAACTCCGCCGGCCAGGCCGGCGATCTTCCTGTCCCAGCACGCGGCCGAAGTCACGGTGGTAGCCAGGGACGGCGACCTCGCCGAGACCATGTCCCGGTACCTCATCGACCAGCTCGACCGGACCGCCAATATCCGGGTACTAGTGAAGTCACAGGTCCGCGAGCTCATCGGCACCGAGACCCTGGAGGCAGTAGCAGTCGAGGACCACGCAGGGATGAGGCAGGTCATCCGCGCCCGGGCGCTGTTCATCTTCATCGGGGCTGCGCCGTCCACCGCCTGGCTCGGCGACATCGTCGCGCTGGACCAGCACGGCTTCGTCCGCACCGGTGATGACGCGATGCGAGCCCGCAGCGAGCCGCCGGCGTTGGGCACGTGGCAGCCATCGGCGCTCGAGACAAGCGAGCCCGGACTGTTCGCGGTCGGGGACGTTCGCAGTGGCTCGACCAAGCGCGTCGCTGCCGCCGTGGGCGAGGGCGCCATGGCTATCCGGCTCGCCTTCGACAGGTTGCGGTTATTCATCAGCAGGAGGAACTGTCATGGCGGTAATAGGATCTACCAAGTTCGAGCGGTTCTTCCGGGAAGCCGCCCAGGTCCGCGTTGACCGCGACGACGTAAAGCGCTACCTGGACTTCGTCAACGACGTGATCTACGACATGCTGCTCATCGGTGGGATCACGGCGAAGGCAAAACGCCAGGGACATCATCGAGCCGTGGGATCCGCCCATCACGGCCGGGCTGCAGCAGGACCTGCACCAGTTCGAGCGCATCGACGAGGACATCGAACTGCGCCCCATCCTCGACTCGCTAGCCGCCAGGCCGCCGCTAGCGTCCGCTCTCAGCGAGGAAACCCAGGCCCGGCTGCCGCTGCTCTTCGGCGGGATCAGCGTTGCCCAGCCCCGGACGTTCCACGTACTCGACGCAGAACTCACAGCTGTGCACACCGACGAATGGGATCGCGCATT
>CAWJMK010000008.1:0-139014 GCA_963843955.1 uncultured Actinomycetota bacterium | reverse complement strand
GGCTCCGCCTACGCGGCGATGATGGCGACCGGCAGCAACGGCGTCCGGATGCAGTACAACTACACCGGGGACACCGCCGGGATGCCTGGTGCCGTTTCGGCCGCGCACCCGCGCTGGCTGCGGCTGACTCGCTCCGGCAGCACGATCACCGGCTACGACTCTGCCGACGGCACCCGCTGGACCCAAGTCGGCACGGTCCGGCTGACCGGGCTGTCGTCGACGGTTCAGGTCGGCATGTTCGCTACCTCGCCGGGCTACACGGTGACCCAGAACTCGTTCGGCGGGAACAGCGATGATAGTGGACCTGCCCAGGCCACCGGCGTCTTCGATCGCGTCAGCCTGACCGGCACTGCGCCGGGCACCTGGACTGGCACCACGGTCGGCCGTGGCGGCCCGGTCGGCGGAGGGCCGGGGCCCGGCGGCGGCGGCGGCTCGGCGCCGTTCACCACGAGCGGCGGCACTTACACGCTGACGGGCTCTGGCGACATCGCGCCGGTCACACCGGGGCCCGGCGGCGGGCTCCCGACGGTGACGATCGAGCAGAGCCTGACGGGCGCGTTCCTGGGGCTGATCGCGATCGTGGTGGTGGCGGCGATGTTCTTCAGCTCCGAGTACCGGCGCGGCCTTATCCGTACCACGTTGGCCGCGACGCCGCGCCGCGGCGCAGTGCTGGCCGCCAAGGCGGCGGTGATCGGCGCGGTGGCTTTCGTTACCGGGCTGGTGGCCGCGGTAGTCTCGATCGCCGTCGGGGTGCCGAAGGAGGAGCATTCAGGCCAGGTACTGCTGACCGCGCCTTTGCTGACCGAGGTGCGGGTCATCGTTGGCACGGCCGCGATGCTGGCCCTGGCCGCGGTCTTTGCCGTCGCCCTGGGCGCCATCCTGCGGCGCAGTGCCGCCGCGATCACGATCGCGGTGGTGATTGTCGTCATGCCGTTCCTGCTGACCGCGCTCAATGTCGTGCCCGCCGGGGTAGGCGACTGGCTGTTGCGGCTGACTCCGGCTGCGGGCTTGGCGATCGAGCAGAGCATCCCGCGGTATTCCCAGGTCACCACGATTGTCTCGCCCGTGCGGGGCTACTATCCGCTGTCGCCCTACGCCGGGTTTGCCGTGCTGTGCCTGTGGGCGGCGGCGGCCCTTGCCGTCGCGCTGGTTATGCTGCGGCGGCGGGACGCATGAGCGCCGCCGTGCAGACGCAGTCAGCGGCGACGATGGCTACGGCGGCAGCGCGGGGGGCGAGCCTGCGCCACGTGCTGCATGCCGAGTGGACCAAGCTGCGCACAGTATCGGGACCTGCCTGGCTACTCCTCGGGGTCGCGGCGCTGACCATAGCGGTCAGCAGCGCGGCCGTGGGTGCCACCCACTGCCCGGAGAACCTGACCTGCCCGGTCGACACGACCAAACTCAGCCTGACCGGCGTCCAGTTCGGCCAGGCCGTGGTCGCGATCCTGGCGGTGCTGGCGTTCTGCAATGAGTACAGCACCGGCATGATCCGGGTCACGCTCGCGGCGATGCCGAGGCGGCACACGGTGTTTGCGGCCAAGGCCATCCTCATTGCCGGCCTCGTGCTGATCGCCGGGGCAGTGGCCGTGTTCGGCTCGGTGCTGGCCGGGCACCTGACCCTGCCCGGCCACGGCTTCACCGCGGCGCGCGGTTTCCAGCCGGTGTGGCTGAGCCACGGGCCGACCCTGCGAGCCGCGTGCGGGTCGGTGCTGTACCTCGCGCTGATCGCGCTGCTGAGCCTCGGCGTGTCGGTCATCGTGCGGGACTCGGCAGTGGCTATCGGGACCGTGCTGGCCCTGCTGTACCTGTTCCCGATCGTCCTCGCGTTCGTTGGGAACGAGCACTGGCAGCACCGCCTAGAGCGATGGACGCCCACGGTCGCGGGGCTGACGATCCAGGACACGATCGGGCTGCGCGGTCTGGCGATCACGCCGTGGGCCGGGCTCGGCGTGCTGGCCATCTGGGCCGCGGCCGCGCTGCTGGCCGGCGGCCTAGCGCTACGGCTGCGGGACGCGTAGCGAGTGGCGGGGAACGGCGTCCGGCCGGGGCGAGGGTACTCCGGCCGGGCGCAGCTCACCCAGCTTGGGCTGCCCGAGAGATGTCACTCGTGCCCAGAGAAGATCTCCCGGACTTCGCGGCCTGCATAAAAGACCAGCACATACCCAGCGGCCGGGTCAGCCCACCACCAGCCGATCGTGGCATTGAGCACCAAGCCGACCAGCACCGCCACGGCCAGAATGCCATCGGTCGCCGTGACGCGGCCTTCGGTCCGCAGGACCGGATTATCAAGCGCCTTCCCGGTGCGTGCCTTCCCGGCCGCGAGTCCGAACATGGCCATAGCAGTGACCGCAGTCCAGGCAATGCCGAGCGGGGAGTGCCGCGGGTGGTAGCCAGCTGCCAGCACAAGGGTCGACTGGATCAGCAGGTACACGGCCAGCGCGGCAAAGGCATACCCGATCAGGTGCAGGCCACGACGACGCCGTTCCACGCCCGTGCCGGACAGTTCCCAGATCACCACGGCCGAGGCACCGATCTCGATGAGCGAGTCCAGGCCGAAGCCGGCCAGCGCGACAGACCGAGCGCCGATAGCCGCCACGGCCAGCACCACGATGCCGACTACGTTCCAGGAAAGTGTCAGGTACTCCAGAATGAAGCCGCGTCGCACCAGGACCCGCCGCCGTACATCGTCTGCGGTCGCCACGGCAGTATCCTTCCAGGTCAGCTTCTATGCGCACACAGCCCTAACCGTCAGTTAGCGAGCTATCTTGAGGCAGCAAGTGCAGAACATGCCGAGGACGGCTGACCCGCCCGCTTCAGTCAACCGCGCCGCGTACGTCAAGCGAGCGCTCAGGCTCGTGAGGCTGTCCGTGGCGGTCGGTCTCGCCTCCGGTGCTGTGTCGATTGCCACTGGCCTGCGTGGTCACAGCCTGGGTGTCTTCGCGGTTGGCGTGGGCGTGCTTGCCGATGTCACCGGCTCGGCGACTCTGATCTGGCGCTTCAGGGCTGAGCTGCGCGAGCCCGAGCTCTCGGACCGCCGAGAACGGCAATCTGCCGTCATCGTCGGCTTGGCCCTGGCGGTCGTCGCTGTTGTTCTGGCAGTCGAGTCTGCCGCCGCCCTGGTCCGAGGAAGCCATCCCACCGCCTCGGCACTGACGATCACAGCTGCCTGCGTGTCGCTGCTATTGCTCACGCCGCTGGCCATTGCCAAGCGCCGCCTTGGGCAACGGATGAGCAGTCGGGCGCTGCTGGGGGATGGCTCCCTGAGTGGCATCGGTGCCGCTACCAGCTTCCTGGCGATCGCAGCGCTGATCATGTATCAACTGCTGGGCTGGTGGTGGGCCGATCGCATCACCGCCATCGTCGTGGCCGGCGTCGCCGGGACCGAGGCGTGGCGGACCCATCCGTTCATGCGGCCGTGAGCCGCCTATGCCGTGCCCAGGAGCTCCTGCAGTTCGGCGATGACGACCGGCCAGGTCGGCGCCGACGGGTCGGCGACCGAGAAGTGATCGCCGTCCACCTCGATCAGCCGCGCGTCCTGGCCCGCGGCACTGGCGGCGGTGACATAAGTGGCGCTCTGTTGGAGCGGAACCCGGTCGTCCGCCCGAGCGTGGACGCAGCGCACGGCCGCCGGGATCGGTACCTGGGCGAGGGGATCAGCTACGGCGTACCGGTCCGGGAATGCGTCCGGATCGCCGCCCATGAGCTCGAGCGGTGCGGCGTTTCCGATCTTCTGGCGGGCTGCGGCGCCGAGGTCGAGGACTCCGGCCAGGCTGATGACACCGGTGATCTCGATCACCGGCCCGGCACCGGGCGCTCCTGGCGGCAGTTTGGTCCGGCCCGCGGCCCAGGTAGCCAGGTGGCCGCCGGCACTGTGACCGACGGCGACCACGCGGTGGGTATGGACGTCGGCGACCTTGTCCAGGATGTCATTGTCGAACCGAGGTCCCCAGAAGCCGCCGCGGATGAGCACCACCGTGCCAGGGCGTCGCTGGGCCGGTACCCGGAGGTCAGCGAACTGGGACGGATCGGGGCCGTAGTGGTAGCGCCGCGGAGGCAGGCGCGCGACGACGCGTGGTCCCGGATCCTGGCCATGCTCGCCACTTAGATCGGGTATGCAGGTTCTGGGAGGAGGCAGTGATGACAACCGGCGCGACCGGGACACTGGATGAGGCCTACCAGCGGCTGCACGTCACGGGACCAGAGTTCGACGGCTGGCTGTCCAACCATGGCCCGATGGCAGCCGAGGCGATGGTGCGCCACGGGTACGCGGGCAACGTGCAGCGGTGGCTTGACGTGTACATCCGGCGGCTGGCGGAGTTCCCGCGCGGCACCGCCCCGATCGGCGAGGACTGGCGGGAGGCGCTGGGCGATCCGCGCCGGGTCGCCGACTGGACCGGCTACTTCCGGCGCGAGGTCACAGCGCAGCCGTGGCGCTCGGTGCTGGGTACCTGGTGGCCGCGACTGCTGCCGGGCGTCGCCGCGGCTGCCACGCACGGCGTAATCCGGGTCGGCCACGCCGTACGGGCACTCCTGGAGGACGGCGACGACGCCGTTTATGTCACCGAGCTCGCGCATGGCCTGGCTTACTGGGCGGCCCGCTTCCAGCCGGTGCCCGGCGCGGCCGCCGCTCCGCCAGCTCAGCCCGCCGCCGGCTCGGCGGCGCGGCCAGGTGCCCTCCGCGGCGGATGCACTGGCGGCGGTGCCGCGGATCGCCGACCAGTCCGGCGGCGTCCGCGAACGCCTCGGCCGGCTCGCTCGCCTGCCGGGCTGGCCAGCCGCCCTGGCCGCGCCCGCCATCCCGGCGTCCGCCGCGGAGATGCGGTCCTGGCTGGCCGGCCTGGCCGACGCCGCCACCATCAGGTACCTGTCCTACGGGCACGGCAACGGCATCATGCTGGTGCACTCGGCGACTGCTCCGGGCGCCGTCCTGCGCACGCTGCCCGCCCTGAATACCGAGCTGTGGGCGCCGAGCCTAGCTGCGTCGTGGGCGGCGGCCGCGGCGCTGACCGCGGTCTACGCACCTGTGGTCCCGGCTGCGCCCACCGGGCTCCCTGGCCCGCCCGCCGGGCCGCACCCGGCCGAGGAGGCGTTCGGCCGGGCAGTCGACCACGGTGATGAACATGTGATCAAGTTCGCCGACGCCGCAGTTGACGTGTACGCGCGCACCCGCAACCCCGACGCCCTGGCCGCGGTCGTTCGTGCGGCCGACCTGATCGGGCGCTGACTGGCATCCTTGGCAAGCATGAGTGAGCAGGAGAGCGGCAAGCAGATACCTAGCGACGACCGGGTCGCGGTGGAGCTGCGCGGGGCGGTTCGGAGCGGTGACGTCCCCGCGATCCAGGGATTGCTGCGCAATGATCCCGCGCTGGCGTCGGCGCGGCTTGTCGGTAAGGACGGCGGCTCCGGGACGCCGTTGCACCTAGTCACCGACTGGCCTGGCTACTTCCCCAAGGGCCCAGAAATCGTCCGGCTCTTGATCGATGGTGGCGCCGATCCCAACGCCCTGACGGCCGGTCGGGATTCACCCGGTCCAGGAGACGAGACGCCGCTGCATTATGCGGCCAGCTCTGACGACGTCGACGTGGCCGAAGCCCTGATCGACGGCGGAGCAGACATCGAGGTGCCGGATGGCTCGATCGGCACTCCGCTCGATAACGCCGTCGGCTACGGCTGCTGGCATGTCGCCCGCTTGCTGGTGGGGCGCGGCGCCAGAGTTGACAAGGCCTGGCATGCCGCCGCATTGGGCATGCTTGGCCGTCTCGAAGCGATCCTGGGCAGCAGCCCGCAGTCGGCGGACGTGTCGCAAGCGTTCTGGCATGCCTGCGCGGGCGGCCAGCGCCGGGCTGCTGAGTATCTGCTATCGCGCGGCGCCGATCTCAACTGGGAGCCGGACTACGCGCACGGCACACCACTGGACGCCGCCAGCGGGCTGAGTACCAGGCAGGAGAACGTCGTCTCCTGGCTGCGGGAGCTGGGCGCCCGTACCGCCAGCTCCGATTGACGCACCGCCCCGATTCACGCACAGCTCCGATTGACGCACAGGCGAGGGCTGGCTAGCCGCGGCCGCGCTGAGCGGCTTTCATCAGCAAGTAGTTCCGCTCCGGAATGCTGTGCGTGCGCCGCGCTGCGGCCCGGTAGTGAGCAACGGCGGCGTCCGTGTCGCCCAGCTGCTCGAACAGGTGCGCGCGCACGGCATCCAGGCGGTGATGACCAGCGAGCCGCTCGTCCAGCGGCTCGAGCAGGCGCAGCCCGGCGGCCGGGCCTTTGACCATGGCCGCGGCGACGGCAAGGTTCAGGGTCACCATCGGATTGCCAGTCAGGCGTTCGAGGATGGCGTAGAGGGCGAGGATCTGCGGCCAGTCGGTGTCGGCGGCGCTGCGCGCCTCGTCGTGCAGCGCGGCGATGGCGGCCTGGATCTGGTAATCGCCCGCCGGGCCCTGGGTCATTGCCCGGACAGCCAGGGCGACTCCTTCGGTGATGAGCTGCTGATCCCATAGCGTGCGGTCCTGCTCCGCGAGCGGCACCAGCTCGCCGTCGGCGTCGGTCCGGGCAGGCCGCCGCGCCTCGGTCAGCAGCATCAGCGCGAGCAGCCCGGTGACCTGGCCGTCGTCCGGCAGCACGGCGTGCACGTCCCTGGTCAGCCGGATGGCTTCGCCGGACAGCTCGCGCCGGTGCAAGGCCGGGCCTGATCTGCGTGACGTACCCCTCGTTGAAGATGAGGTAGAGCACGTGAAGCACCGAGCGCAGGCGTTCTGCTCGCTCGTCCTCGGCTGGCAGGCTGAACGGCACGCCCGAGACCTTGATGCGATGCTTCGCGCGGCTGATCCGCTGGGCCATCGTCGGCTCGGGCACCAGGAACGCGCTCGCGATCTCGGCGGTCGTGAGCCCGCCCACGGCGCGCAGCGTCAGCGCGATGGCGGAGGCCGATGTCAGCACCGGGTGACAGCACATGAACAGCAGCGTCAGCGTGTCGTCGCGGGCCGGTGCCTGCGGCGGCGGCTCCGAGAGTCCAGCGATGACTTCCCGCCGCCGCCTCGCCTGATCGCTGCGGATCTGATCTGTCAGCTTCCGGGTGGCGGCCTGGAGCAGCCAGGCGCGCGGATTGTCGGGCACTCCGTCGGTCGGCCAGTGGCTGGCGGCTGCGATCAGCGCCTCCTGCACGGCGTCCTCGGCTGTATCGAGACCACCGGATCGACGCATCATCATCCCGAGGACCTGCGGCGCCAGCTCGCGCAGCAGGTCCTCGGTTGCAGGTCGCTCGCTCATCGAGCCCAGGTCAGAACTCCACGCCGAGGCCATCGGAGTCCATGACCTGGCGGACTTCGATCGGCTGCTGGATCGGGACGCCACCCGGCCCGGGCACGGCCGAGACCCTGGCGGCGATCTCGACGGCGCGCTCAAGCGACTCCACGTCGACGATCTGGAATCCCGCAAGCTGCTCCTTCGCCTCGGCGTAAGGGCCGTCCGTCACGACCGGCGCGGATTTCCCGTCCGACCTGACGATCTTGGTTGCCTCCGGCCACGCCAGGGCCTCCCCGCCGACGAGCTCGCCACGCTCGGTCAGTTCGGCGTTCAGTGCCTCGTAGTAGGCCATGTGAGCCTTGATGTCAGCGGGGTCCCAGTCGACCATGGGCACGCCGTCGGGAATGACGCCGTTGTCGTAGTTGACTAGCAACAAGAACCTGATCACGTGCTGCTCCTCACTGTCTGTGCCATCTTGGCACTCCTGCCCGGAAGGACGGATCCACGCACGGGTTCTCGACATCTGGGCCAAAGCGATCAGCCGGTCGTCACAAGGCGAACAGGCGCACCCCGTTCCCCCACAAGACATTGCGAAGCCAGTCTTCGCCGAGACCGAGCGCCGCCAGCCCGCTGACCTGCGCGGCGAACGCGTGCGGGATGGTGGGGAAGTCGGACCCGAAGACGATCCGGTCGCCAATCGCGCCCACCCGCTCCACCAGGTGCAACGGCGTCGGGCCGAGGTAGGGCGGGTCGGTGAAGACCATCGCGGTGTCGAGCCACACGCCAGGGTGCTCCTCGGCGATCCCCACGAACGCGTCGTAGTCCGGCGCACCTAGATGCGCGATCACGAGGCGCAGGCTCGGGAACCTGGCAAGCAGACGCCGCACGGGCTCCGGCCCGCACCACTGGTCGTTGCCAGAGCCGTCGGCGACCGCGCCGGCGTGCAGGATGACCGGCGTGCCCGCGTCCTGGAGCAGCTCCCACGCCTCGTCGAGCTGCGGGTCGGTCGCGTCGAATCCGCCGACCTGCAGGTGCACCTTCACCGCCCCGCCGCCGGCCGCCAGGCAGCGCGCTGTCTCCGCGCCTACGCCCGGCTCGGGAAAGATCGTGAACGTCGGGATGACAGCGGGCTGCGCCGCCGCTAGGCCGAGCGTGTGCTCGTTCAGGAAGGTCAGCATCCCTGGGCGGTGGGCGTACGCGAGTGCCGTGTGATGCCGGACACCTATTCTGGCCAGGGTCGCGAGCCGGTCCTGCGTGGAGGATCGGTAGGTCACCGGCCACGGGTTCGCGAGCCGGTCAAACCACCGCCATACCGCATCCTGCACCCTGTCAGGCAGGAAGTGCACGTGGGCGTCGACAATGCCGGGGATGCCCAGCCCTGCGAGGAAGGCAGGGACTTCGTCGTCAGTCATCGCGAGCAGGCTAACCGCTGTCCGGCTATGTGCGCAGGTGACCGCTCCTGAGCAAGGCATCAGCGAGACCGCAGACACCCTCCAGCCAACCTGCAGGCTCACCGCCTACTCTCGGATGAGAACGTGACTGGCCTGGCTTGAGCAGGAAGGATCGGAACGTGCCTGAGAACGTCAGCGTCGCCTATCGCGGCGCGAACTACGCGATCGGACAGGGGCCGCAGTTCTACGGGATCTGGCACGCCGCCGCGCCGCACGCTCCGCCGCTTGAATGGTGGCCGCTGACACCGGAAGGCTGGACAGGGGCATGGGCGCGATTCGCGTCCATCGAGGTGCCGGGCACCATCGCGCCAGTCACCCAGCAGCCGGTGTTCCAGCAGCCCGTGTTCCAGCAGCCGGTGACCCAGCAGCAGCCCATGACTGCCGGGACCGCCAGCCAGGAGCCGGCCGCGACGGCGACGATGCCTGGACCTGATCCGGCTCGCACGACCCGGACCTCCCGCATCGCGGCCGCAATCCTTGGCCTCGGCGTCGTGCTCGGCATCATCGGCCTGTTCCCGTCCTACGTTGCCGGGGCCAGCCTCGCCTCGCAGGGTTCCAACCTGGTATCGCACGTGATCTATCTCGCTGCGTGGAGCCTCAGCGCTGTCCTCATCGCGCTCGGCGGGACCCGGCTGCGGGCGGGCGCGCTTTTCGGCGCCGGGGTGAGCGCGGTCACGTTCGGCTTCTTCGTGGCCGATGCGGGCACGCCGATCTCCGGCGGGGCCCACCTGATGGGCGCGGGCCTCGTGCTCAGCATCCTCGGCTGGCTCGCCTGCACGGCAGGCGTTGGGCTGGCGTTGCGGACGCGCCTGTCCGTCACGGCAGGTCTTGGCGGGAACGGGGTCGTCTCCGGACGCGGTCTGGCCAGCCGTCTCGGCCTCACGTCGAGCCACGACGTCGTGCCGATCGCCACGTTCGTGCTCGCCGCCCTGGGCGCGGCCATCGCGTTCGCGCCCTCGTGGGACAGGTTCACTCTCCGGACCGCGAGCGGGGCCTCGCAGGTGATCACCGCGGGTAACGCGTTCGCCAATCCCGGGCCGGTGATCCTCGGCAATGTGCTGGTCATGGTAGCCATCGTCGCCGTGGTGATCGCAGCGGTGACGGTGCGGCCCCGGCGGCTCGGCGCAGCCCTGGCGGCTGGTGCGATCGTGCCGATGGTCGCGCAAGCGGTCTCAGCCATCGTGCAGATCAGCAGCGCGACGTCACCACTGCAGTTCGGCGTCACGCCGGCGCAGGCTAACCAGATCGGGCTCACGATCAGCACCGGACTGACGCCGATGTTCTGGGTCTTCTGCGCCTTCCTCGCCACGCTGATCATGCTGTGCGTCTGGCTGGTGCTTGCCCAGGAGTCCCCGGCGCAGGCTGCCGCTTGGCCCCACCACGTGGGTCCGTACTCGGCGGCGCCCGCTGCGGCGCCGGGTCCGCCCGCCGACGGCGTCACAGGTGCGCCCGCCGACGGCGTCACAGGTGCGCCCGCCGACGGCGTCACAGGTGCCGCCGCAGGCATGCCTGCGGATCCGGCAGACTCCACCGATGCCACGCGACTTCAGACAGGCAGTCAATGAGCTCGACGAGAAGCGATTCCAGCTGCTGTATGGCCGCTCGAACCGGCCGCGGTCGCGGCACTACTGACGGCATCGGCGCCCGTCCGCTGGCACGTCGCCGGCGGACGGGCGGCTCGCGTCGGGGCTGAACCTCGGCACCGCGACGACACCGATGTCGCGGTCGCCGTGGCCGATCTCGGCCGTCTACGGCAAGCGTTGACTGGCTGGCACCTGTGGGAGGGCCAACGATGGCGCCTTACGCCCGTTGCTGCCCGAGGTGCCGCTGACTGAGACGTGCGAGCAGTTGTGGGCGCGCCGGGCCAGTCCTAGCAGCGGTCGGCTTGACTCCGTACCTCGGTACGGCCGGTACCGTGCCAGACATGACCGGGATGACAATCGGGAAGCTGGCCGCCGCCGAGGGTGTCGGCGTCGAGACGGTGCGCTTCTATCAGCGCCGGGGATTGCTGGCCACGCCGGAGCGACGCAGCTCGGGTTACCGCGAGTACTCAGAGGCCGACCGGTGGCGGCTGGTCTTCATCCGAAGGGCCAGGCAGCTGGGCTTCACCCTCGGTGAGATCGCTGAGCTGCTCGGGCCGGCCGAGGCGCAGTCGACCCAGGAGATCGCCGCCGCGGCGCAGGTGAAGCTCGAAGCGGTCGATGCCCAGGTCAGAGAGCTTGTACAGCTACGGTGCAGACTCCGCCAGCTCGTGCGAGTGTGCGAGCACGGCGACGGTCAGCAGTGCGCGGCGCTCCTGCTTTCTTAGCCAGCCGTCACTTAGCGTGAACATCCGCAGTCAGCCAGCACGGCAACACGACAGTTACGGAGGCGCAGACGTGAGCATCGCCAGGATAGTGACCGATGACAGTTTCGAGGCCGAGGTGCTGATGAACCCGCGGCCGGTCATCGTCGAGTACTGGGCGGCCTGGTGCGGTCCGTGCCGGCAGGTGGCGCCAGTGCTCGATTCGATCGCCGCCGACTACGGCGAAGTGATCGACCTGGTGAAACTCAACGTCGACGAGAACCCTGAGACCGCCAGGAAATACGCCATCCTGCACGTCCCGACGGTCAGCGTGTTCGCCGGCGGCGAGGTCGTCAAGCAGGTCATCGGGGCGCGGTCGAAGTCCGCGCTGGTTCGCGAGTTCGCCGACGTGCTGGCCCCTCGACCCATGACCGTCAGCTGCCGGTGCGGCAGCGGGCTGGCGGCTCGTGGCTGAGGCCAGCCGAGGTGCGGAACATGAACTCGGCGTAGGTATCGGGGGCGGCGTCTGGATTGAGCAGGTAGCGGTCGGGGGCGCTCGCCAGGTCGGCCATCCGCCGCTGCGCGTACGCGTACTCGGCGATGATCTCGCGAACTGTTAGCGCGATTCGCCGGATGCTGCGACCGGGCTGCTGGTGGCGGTTGATTTGTCGGCTTGCTGGCTCGTTCATGCCCCTAGCCTGCGCCGTGGCGGCGGATGGCAACAGTGGCAGTAGAGCCACTTGCCCTTAACATCCTGCCACAGCTGCGGCACAATAGGACCATGCTGAAAGACGTTGCCGTCGTGGTGCTGGACGGGTTCACGCCGTTCGAGCTTGGCGTGGTCTGCGAGGTGTTCGGCACCGATCGGACTGACGAGGGACTGCCTGGCTATGACTTCGCCGTCGTCGCCGGGGAGCCTGGCCCGCTGCGATCGGAAGCGGGCTTCAGCCTGCAGACGCCGTTCGGCCTGGACCGGCTCGAAACGGCCGACCTGATCGCCGTCCCGGCCAGCGGCGACGGCCGGTGCCAGCGGGGTGACTGGCCTGACCCGCTGCTCGACGCGCTGCGCCGCGCCGTCGACCGGGGTAGCCGCGTGCTGAGCGTGTGTACCGGGGCATTCGCGCTCGGCGCAGCGGGACTGCTCGACGGGCGAGCCTGCACCACGCACTGGCGGCACTCGGAGCGGCTCGCCAAGCTGTATCCGGCGGCCAAGGTCGACCCGTCCGTGCTCTACATCGATGCCGATCCGGTGATCACCAGCGCTGGCACGGCGGCCGGCATCGATGCCTGCTTGTACCTGCTCCGCAAGGAGCACGGCAGCCGGGTCGCCAACGCCGTCGCGCGACGCATGGTTGTGCCGCCGCACCGCGACGGCGGCCAGGCGCAGTTTGTCGACCGGCCGGTTGCCGAGCCCGCGTGCGACACCCTCGGCGAAGTCATCGAGTGGATGCAGCGCAATGTCGACCGGATAGTGACGGTCGATCAGCTGGCGAGGCTGGCGGCTATGTCTCCGCGCACGTTCGCGCGGCGCTTCGTCCAGGAGACCGGCACGACGCCGCAGCGTTGGCTCATCGGGCAGCGCATCCTGCTGGCCCAGCAGCTGCTGGAAGATACCGACGAAACGGTGGACGTGATAGCGGAACGGGCCGGCTTCGGCAACGCGGCCACGTTCCGCCATCACTTCCGCGCCTGGCGCGCGACTAGCCCGCACGCCTACCGGCGCACGTTCCGCGAGTCGAAGGCGAGCCGGGACTCTCGCCCCAGCGAGCCAGCCAGGGCCTAGCCAGCGGGTACGGCGGCCGCCATCCGCGCGCGCACCTTGCCTGGGATGAGCTCGCCTGCTGCCCTGGCGTTGCTCAGGGCAGCGGCCCACCAGGCCAGGTCATCGAGCAGGATCTGCATGCTGACCTCGGTCGCGGGGTCAGTTGGCTGGCCGTCGGCGTCGAACTGCTTGTCCACGAACGGCAGGATGACAGTGCTGCGCAGGGGTGCGGCCTCGACCTCGACGGCCACCTGGACCAGGTGCTCGATGGCGCGAATGCCGCCGCCGACCCCTCCGCTGTAACCAACCATGGCCAGCGGCTTGTTGCGGAACGCGAACGACACGAACACACTGTCGATCGCGTTCTTCAGCTCCCCCGGAATGCTGTGGTTGTACTCGGGCGTGACGACAAGGTAGGCGTCGGCCTCGGCGATCTTCCGGTTCCACGCACGCACGCGCGCGTCGGAGTACGACGGGTCGGTCCGGTCGCCGATGCTGCCCATGTGCTCGCCGAACATCGGCAGCGGCCAGTCACGCAGGTCGAGGACCTCGGTGTCGAACGCCTCGTGGTGCGCGGCCCGGTCGGTGACCCACGGCGCTACCATGTCGGCTGCCCTGGTGGGCCGGGTGCTGCCGACGATGATCTGGAGCTTCATCTGATTTCCTTCGGGGTGTGCGGCCGGCCTGGGCTAGACGCTGGCCGATTTGACGAACTTCGCCACCACGTGGACGTGCCCGGGGCCCTTGAGCATGCCGAGCTGATTCCAGGTCATGCCGAAGTCGGCGCGATCGATCTGGGCATCGGCGGTCAGGGTCACGGCCTCGCTGGTGGTCTCGGAGATCCTCGCAGTCAGCGTCAGCGGCTTGCTCTGGCCGGCCACCGTCACGGTCCCGCTGGCCTGCACGTTGCTGCCGTCGCTCGTGGCTGCCTGCGCAACGTCGACAACGATCTTCGGGTGCGCGGCCGAGTGGAAGAAGTCAGCGGACCGCAGGTGCTCGTCGCGCTTTTTGTTCTTCGTGTCTAGCGAGGCCGTGCCGATCTCCAGCTCGCCGTGCGCTGAGCCGTCGGCCTGGATCTCGGCAGTGCCGCTAAGATCCGAGAACGCGCCGCGCACCGTCACCAGGCCCCAGATGGTCTTATGGCTGAACGTCGCCGTCGAAGCGCTCGGGTCGAGCTTAAAGCTGGCCGGCCCGGCCAGGACGGTCGCCTCGTTACCCTGTGCAGTCGTCATGGAAGCAGAACCTCGGTTCCCGGATCGAAGATAATTGAGTATTGAACGATCACCATCGAAATAGTACCGGACGAGATAGTGGTGTCAACCGAGTCATCCGGTACGCTCGTAGAGGTGAGGCAAGAAGACCCCGGGCTGGCTGACGACGTTGGGGCCGGATCGTGCGGGGAGAGTCCTGACCTGGCCGGACTCGATGACGCTCAGGTGATGCACGTCCTCGTCGGCCAGACTGCGCGCTTCACGACCAGCTTCCTGCGCTGGATGGACGGTCGCGCCTGCGACGGCCTCAATTTCGCGCGGCTCAGCCTCCTGCAGGCGCTGCACTGTGGCGGTCCCGCCATCATGCGTGACCTCGGCACCCAGCTCGGGGCCACGCCGCGCAACATGACGGCGATCGTCGACGCCATGGAGCTGGCCGGGCTCGTGGTGCGCCGGCCGCACCCGACCGACAGGCGTGCGACGATGATCGAGCTGTCCGAAGCCGGCGAGCGCGCAGCCACCCTAGCGATCGGCCCGCAGCTCGATGCCATCTCCGAGATCTTCGCCGGTCTCACCCCGGTCGAGCGAGAGCACTTCTCCGCGGCGATGACCAAGCTGATGCAGGCGATGAAGGACCGCGAGCAGCGGTGCTGACGCGTCCGTCCGCCAGTTCACAGTGCCGGCCCGGCCGGCGGAGCGGCCTTGTGCCGGTAGGCGAAGAACACCCGGTCGGACTCGTCGCTCACCGGGCTGCCGTCCAGGCTCGCCTCTTCGAGCAGGTCGAACCTCCCGGCCAGCGACGCGCGGATTAGCGAAAGCGGCACGCCTAGCTCGTAGATTCGCTCGTGATGGAGCCGGTAGATGTCGTCGTGCTGCCGGTCGAAGATCTTTGTCTCCCACAGCGAGAGCCCGTCGTGCGCCGACCGCACCGTCATGATCACGACGTTCCCGTCGAACTCGTCCACGAACGGCGGTGCACCGTCGAGACGACGCAGCCGGCCGGCCGTGTTCACGTCGAAGATGAACAGCCCGCCATCGGCGAGGTGCTCGTGCACGCAGCTGAACATCGACAGCCAGCCATCGAACGACGGCACGTGGTTCAGCGTGTCGAACATGCAGATGATCACGTCGAACCGGGTCGGCAGGAGGAACGACGTCATGTCACCACGGACCAGCCCCGCGGCGGGCACGGCTGTGCGCGCGATGGCCAGCATCTGCGGCGACTGGTCGATGCCCGCAACCTCTAGGTCGCCCGCCAGCCCGGCCAGCAGCGCACCGGTGCCGCAGCCCAGCTCGAGCAGTGACCGCGCGCCTGGCAGGTGCCTGCTGATGTACGACCGGACCCGGTCGACCTCCTCGGTGCGGTCGCCCATGATCCGGTCATAGAACGGGGCGAAGCCGGTGTAGATGCTCACCTGCCCATCGTGCCCGATGGGGCCCACCGGTCAGACCGAGGGCCGACCTTGGGCCAGCGCATAGTCGAGGTCCGCGATGAGGTCCGCCGGCGGCTCGATGCCGACCGACAGGCGGATCAGCGTCGCTGGCGCGGTCTCGCCTGCCCACCGGCCGCGGCGCTCCCAGGCCGATTCGACGCCCCCGAAACTCGTGGCGGGCACGATCAGGCGCGATGCGAGCACGACCGCGTCCGCGTCCGCGGCCCCGCCGTCGACCTCGAACGACAGCAGCGGGCCGAAGCCGCGCGGCATCTGCGCGCGCGCGACCGCAGCTGCCTGCTCGCTTACGCCCGGGTAGTGCACGGCCGTGACGCGGGGGTGCGCGGCCAGGTGAGCGGCGACGGCAAGCGCGCTGGCCGACTGGCGCTCGATGCGCAGCGGCAGCGTCTTCAGCCCCCGGATGGCCAGCCAGGCTTCCATCGGCCCGAGGATGCCGCCGCCGAGGGTGCGCCAGGTCCGCAGCTCCTCCGCCAGCCCGAGATCGCGGGTCATGACCGCGCCCGCGATCACGTCGGAATGACCAGACGCGGACTTGGTCAGCGAGCACAGTGACGCGAGCGCGCCGAGTTCGAGGGGCTGCTGGAGCAGGCCGGTCGCGACGGTGTTGTCGACAATCATCGGCGCTCCTGCTGCTGCCGCCAGCACCCCGAGCCTGGCCAGGTCAGCGACGCGCAGCAGCGGATTCGTCGGGGACTCGGCCCACAGCACTGCCCGGCTCGCCGCGAGCTCGCGCTCGACTGCGGCCAGGTCGGCCAGGTCGGCGAGCACTGGCCGGGCGCCGTGCGGCCGCAGGCGCTCGGCGAGGGCCCGCGCGTTGTAGTAGCCGTCGCGCGGCAGCAGGATCGACTCCCGGTCGCGCGCGAGCGCGAGCATCAGCGCCATCGAGGCGGCCTGCCCGGAACTGAACACCACGGCCGTCGCGCTCTCGATGGCGCCCAGCGCCTGCTCCAGCGCCGCCCAGGTCGGGTTGCCGCCGCGCCCGTAGTCTCCGGCGATCGGCTCGCCTGCCGAGGCAAGGATGGTAGCCAGGACCGGCGGCTGAACCGCGGGCTCGCCGAGGTCCCGGCGTCCGCCCGCGTGCACGAGCTCGGCATCCGCCGACAACACAGGGTGTGTCACCGTTCAGTCTCCGTTTCGAACAGCGATCAGGACAGGGAACGGGGCCGTCACCGTCGCCGCCGCCCGCACCCTCGACCGTACCGGCAATCACCTCGCCGGTTTGCATTGCGCCGTCGCCAGATTCTCAGTACTATACCGAGTATGATACTGACTGAGAGCCAACTGAGCGGGCGCCGATCATGAGCGTGCCGCACGCCTTGCTGGCGCTGCTGAGCGAGGGCCCGAAGTACGGCCTCCAGCTGCGCGAGGAATTCGAGGCCAGGACCGGCGAGGTCTGGCCGCTGAACGTCGGCCAGGTGTACACGACCCTGCAGCGGCTCGAGCGAGATGGGCTCGTCGAAGCCGACGGTACCGGCGAGGACAGCCAGCACAAAGGCTTCCGGATCACGACCGCCGGCGACGAGGAACTGGCCGCCTGGCTGCGCACCCCGCCCGACCTTGCGTCGCCGCCGCGTGACGAGCTGGTCATCAAGGTGCTTGTGGCGCTCCGGGTACCGGGCGTCGACGTGCCGGAGGTACTCCAGGTGCACCGGCGCTACCTGGTCGAGCTTATGCAGCAATGGACGCGGATCAAGGAGGACGGGGCCGAGGACGACATCGGCCTGGCCCTCGCCGTCGACGCTGAGCTGTTCCGGCTCGACTCGGTGATCCGATGGCTCGACTCGGCCGAGAGCCGGATCCGGCGCCACCCGGTGACCCAGGTCAAGAACGGGGCCTCGCTGCCCAAGCTGCGGCGTCCGACGGGAGCGCGGCGATGAAGGCGCTGGAGCTTCGGCATGTATCCAAGACCTACGGCGAGGGCGCGGCCAAGGTGCACGCGCTGCGCGACGTCAGCCTGACCGTTGAGCCCGGCGCGCTCGTCGCGATCATGGGCCCGAGCGGCTCCGGCAAGAGCACCATGCTGACCATCGCGGGCAGTCTCGAAGACGCGAGCAGCGGTGACGTACTCGTGGCCGGCCAAACGCTGTCCGGGCTGTCGCGCAACGAGCGCGCCAGGCTGCGCCGCCGGTCCATTGGCTTCGTCTTCCAGAACTTCAACCTGCTGGCTGGGCTGACGGCGGCGGAGAACGTCGCGCTGCCGCTCGAACTGGATGGCATCGCAGCGCGGACGGCGCGCAAGGCCGCCGTGGCCGCCCTCGACGAGCTGGGCCTTGGCGACCGGGCGGCGCGGTTCCCCGACGAGCTGTCGGGCGGCGAGCGGCAGCGCGTCGCCATCGCCCGAGCCGTAGTCGGTGAACGCAGGCTGCTGCTGGCCGACGAGCCATCCGGAGCCCTCGACTCTGTCAACGCCGAAGCTGTCATGCGCCTGGTCCGTGCTGCCTGCCAGGGCGGTGTCGCTGGCGTCGTCGTGACCCACGACGCGCAGCTCGCGTCCTGGGCCGACCGTGTGGTGTTCCTGCGGGATGGCCGCATCAGCGATCAGACGGCGCCGCTGCCCGGCCCGGAATCCCTGCTCACGCCGGGCCACGGCCAGTGAGCACCGCGGTCCAGGACAAGCCGGCCGCCGCGACCCCCCTGTCCGGCGGTACGCCAGCGCGCCGCGCTGTGGTCCGCTGGGCGTGGCGCCTATTCCGGCGCGAATGGCGCCAGCAGCTGACAGTCATCGGCCTGCTGATCGTCGCGGTGGTTGCCGCCGTCGCCGGCATCGCGTTCGCCGCGGCCGGGCCGCCGTCTCCGAGTGCCGAGTTCGGCACCGCCAACCACCTGCTGGTCATCGCCGGCTCAGCGTCCCAGCGGGCGGCCGATGTCGCGGCGGCCAGGGCGCGGTTCGGCCGGGTCGAGGTGATCGAGCACGCGACCACGGCGATCCCCGGCTCGGTCAACACCGTCGACGTGCGGGCGCAGCAACCGGACGGGCTCTATTCGGCCCCGATGCTGCGGCTGGACGCCGGCCACTACCCAGCCGCCGGGCAGGTCGCGGTCACCAGCGGTGTCGCGGCGATCTACCGGCTGCGCATCGGCGCTCTATGGCACGAGGGCGCCAGCGCATTGCGCGTCGTGGGGATCGTCGAGAACCCAGGCAATCTGCAAGATGAATTCGCACTGGTCGCGCCGGGCCAGCTCGGCCACACCGATCACGTCACTGTGCTGTTTGACGCCACTACTCAGCAGGTTCGCTCGTCTCCGCTGCCGAACGGCGCGCTGCTGCAGACCCGGCCGTCCTACATTGCCGGCTTCCCGCCCGCCGCCGTGCTCGTCTTCGACACGATCGCGCTCCTGTTCATCGGCCTGATCGCGGTGGCCGGCTTCACTGTGATGGCGCAGCGGCGGCTGCGCGCGCTCGGCATGCTCCAGGCGGTCGGCGCGACGGACCGCCACGTCCGGCTAGTGCTCATCGCCAACGGCGCCGTCGTCGGCATCATCGCGGCGGTGACGGGCACCCTGGCGGCCCTGGCAGGCTGGGTTGCGTTCGTGCCCCGGCTGGAAACGATCGTCGAGCATCGCATCGCCACCTTCAGCCTGCCCTGGTGGGAGGTGGCGGCCGCGGTCGCGATGACGGTCGTGACGGCAGTCGCGGCTTCGTGGTGGCCGGCTCGTGCGGCCGCACACGTGCCGGTCGTGGCCGCTTTGTCCGGCCGTCCGGCCACCCCCAAGCAGGGCCGGCGGCCCGCGGCGCTCGGGGGCGCGCTGCTCGCCGTCGGCCTGGCCGGGATCGCCTTGTCCCACCAGGGCAAGACGCCGGCCGGGATCATCGGCGGCCTCGTCCTCACCGCAGCCGGAGTCCTGCTACTCGGCCCGATTGCCATCGGCGGGCTCGCCCTCCTCGGCAGGCGTTCGCCCCTGGCGATCAGGCTCGCCCTGCGGGACCTAGCCAGGTACCGAGCCAGGTCCGGCGCCGCCCTCGCCGCGATCAGCCTGGTGACCGGCATCGTGGCCGCCATCGCCATCAGCGCCGCCGCGGCGGCCCAGAACGAGGGACTGTCCGGCGAGGCAGGCTGGGCCAACCTGCCGGCGAACCAGCTGATGGTCTATCTGTCGCCTGGCGGCTCGCAGAGCCTGCCCGCGATCCTTACGCAGCTGAGCGCCAGCCGACTGAGCCGCCTAGAAGGCGTGGTCGGCCACTTCGGCCTCAGCCTCCACAGTCAGGATGTTGTCCCGCTGGAGGCCACCGAGTCCGCCGACTCTGCGACGCTGCAGATCAACCAGCTCAGCGGCCTGCCGGCCACCACGCTCGTGAGCCAGGTGTCGGGCCGCGGTCGTCGGCAGGGCTCGACGCCGGTGGCGCAGCTGTACGTGGCGACGCCTGCGCTGCTGAAGTTCTACGGGATCGACCCGGCAGCCATCAAGCCAGCGACCGACGTCATCACCTCGCGCACTGGGCTGGGCGGTGCGAAGATCTTGGACTTCGGCCCGTGTTCGGCCGCGAATGCGCACTGCGGCGCATCGAACAGCGCGCCTGGCGAGAGCCACTTGGGGGTCGGCAAGCCCCGTAGGCGAGACCTGGCCAGGCCGTCCATTCAGTTGCTGGGGCTGCCTAAGTACGCGTCCGCGCCGAACACGCTGCTTACTGCCCACGCGATGACCGTGCTCGCCCTTCATCCGGTACTGTCCGCGTGGCTCATCCAGACACCCAAGCCGCTGACCCCAGCGCAAGTCGCCAAGGCCGACCACTGGGCCGCGGCTAACGGGCTGACGGTGGAGACGACGTCTCATTCCGCGCAGGCCGGGCTGCAGTCCGTCAGCGACTGGGCCATCGCCATCGGAGTGCTGGCGGTGCTCGCAGTCCTCGCGATGACGGTGGGGCTGATCCGAAGTGAGACGGCCGGTGACCTTCGAGTGTTGTCGGCCAGCGGCGCGAGCAGCAACACCAGGCGCCTCCTCACCGGCGCGACTGCCGGGGCGCTGGCACTGCTCGGAGCGGTGCTCGGAACTGCTGCGGCCTACCTCGGCATCATCGCCTGGAATCGGGGCTTCCACAGCATCACCGCCGTGCCAGCCGCCAAGCTGGCGATGCTGCTCGTAGGCCTGCCGCTGCTGGCGGTGGGGGCGGCCTGGCTGCTGGCCGGCCGCGAGCCATCGGCGATAGCGCAGCAGCCGCTCGAGTAGCCGCAGCTACCCGGCGGACTTGGTCGCCGGCGCGCAAGCCCTCGGTGCGCGCCGGCCTAGTCTTCGGTGAGCCCGGGCCAGTCCTCGGCGAGGATGGTCCAGCGCTCATGATCGCGCCACTGCCCGTCGATGATCAGGTACCGAGGCGAGAAACCTTCGCGCCGGAAGCCAAGCCGCCGCACCAGGTTCAGTGACGGTGCGTTGTCCGGCTGGATATTGGCCTCCAGCCGGTGCAACCCGAGGCTGGAGAACGCGTCGGTGACGACGGCCCCGAGCCCGGCCGTCATCAGCCCGCGCCGTGCGTGCGACCGGAATGATGCATAGCCCAGGTAGCCGGACCGAAGCGCGCCCCAGACGATGTTGTTGATGTTCACGTAGCCGATCAGTCCGCCGCAGTCGCGGTGGCGGATCAGGTAACCGGCTTGGTCCTCCCGAGCTGTCCGGGTCAGGTAGGCGGTGAAGCGCTCAGGGCTATCCGGCGCGCTCAGCCACGGCCGGTGCAGCGCGGCGCTCTCCCGAGCTGCCGCGATGAACTCATTGGCGTCCGCCGGCGATGGGGGCGCAAGGTCGATGTTGTCCACGCGATCCTCCCTATTCACCGTCAGCGAGAGCGGTTGGCTGGAAGCCGGCGGCCAGGGCGCGCAGCGCCTGATCCAGATACACGGTCAGGTCCGCGTCGGCACGCTCCGCCCAGCGATCGTAGGCGGACCGGCAGACCGCCAGTGTCGCGCGGCCGATCGCCAGTGGGTACAGCGAGTCGGCTGGCTGGCCGAGCCGGCCGGCGGCGAACTCGCTGACGGCCCGTTCCCAGGCGTCGTAGTGCTGCGCGGCGCTGGCCGCGAGGGCGGGCACGGAGCCGATGAGGTTCATCCGGGTCCGCAGTTCGGGGACGTCCTCGGCGCGGTACCGGTTCACGCCGACGACGACCTGCCTGATCGCAGCGATCAGCGGCAGTTGCGGCGGCACCGCAGCGAACGCAGCCCGCAGTGCGCGCACTTCCCCGTCGAAGGCATGCCAGAGCACGTCCGCCTTGGAGTCGAAGTACCGGAAGAACGTCCGCTTGCTGACACCCGCCGCGCCGGCGATCCGCTCGACCGTGGTGTCGTCAAAACCGTACTCAGTGAACAGGCGCAGCGCGATCACCTCAAGTTCGCGCGCACTGGTGCCCGGCGGCCGTCCCCGCCTGCCGCCGCCTGTGCGCAGGTCAGTGGGCACGATCGGTACTCCCGGCGTGAGGTCTGCTGCGATCCCGGCGGGCCCGTTCCCGTCCTGGTCTTGATTGTGTCACTGGGTGACGATTAATGTACTCGTATTCGTCACGCAGTGCCGAAACGAAGGAGCACGACATGCCCGAGAACGCAACCGAGCTGCTGGAGCGGCCGGCCGGCGAGATCACCGAGACGACTGAGGTCACGGCCATCGAGCCGGACGAGGTCGTCGCCGCTGACTTGCTAGTCGAGGAGATCTCGATCGACGGCATGTGCGGTGTCTACTAACGGGCAGACCGCGCAGCCGCCAGCGACCTCCCAGGACGCCGGGTTCGATCTCGACGCGGCCTGGCGGCTGCATCCCCAGGTGTCGGTCCGGCCGGAGCGCTTTGGCGCGCTGCTTTACCACTTCGGCACCCGGCGGCTGTCGTTTCTCAAGAGCCCCGAGTTGCTGACCGTGGTCTCGAGCCTGGGCGCCCAGCCAAGCGCCCGCGCCGCCTGCGCCGAGGCGGGGATCGGGACGGCCGACCTGCCCGCATACGCCAGGGCGCTCGCCACCCTGGCCACCAGCCAGATGATCTGCGGACGGCCTGATGATCTACGAAAGGACGGCACATGACCGTGACAGCGGCGCCGCTGACAGCGGAATTCCGGTACGGCCTGGACGCGCCGATCTGCCTGACGTGGGAGCTGACCTACGCCTGCAACCTGTCCTGCGTGCACTGCCTGTCGAGCTCAGGCCGCCGCGATCCGGCCGAGCTCAGCACGCGGGACTGCAAGCGGGTCATCGACGAGCTTGAGCGCATGCAGGTGTTCTACGTCAACATCGGCGGCGGCGAGCCGACCGTCCGGCCGGACTTCTGGGAGCTAGTCGACTATGCGACCGCGCACCACGTGGGCGTGAAGTTCTCGACCAACGGCCTGCGGATCACGCCCGAGGTGGCCAGCCGGCTGGCCGCCAGCGACTACATCGACGTGCAGATCTCCCTCGACGGAGCGACTGCCGAGGTCAACGACGCGGTTCGCGGCCGCGGCTCGTTCGAGATGGCCACCCGCGCCATGCAGCACCTGGCGGATGCGGGCTTCCGCGGCTTCAAGATCTCCGTCGTCATGACGCGGCACAACATCGCGCAGCTGGACGCGTTCAAGACCATCGCGGATTCCTTCGGCGCGCAGCTGCGGATCACCAGGCTGCGGCCGTCTGGACGTGGCGCCGATGTCTGGGATGAGCTGCATCCCACCGCGGCGCAGCAGCGTGAGCTGTATGACTGGCTGGTCAGCCACGGCGAGAACGTGCTGACCGGCGACTCGTTCTTCCACCTGGCCGGGTACGGCCAGGAGCTGCCCGGCCTGAACATGTGCGGTGCGGGCCGGGTGGTCTGTCTCATCGACCCGGTCGGCGACGTCTATGCGTGCCCGTTCGCGATCCATTCGGAGTTCCTGGCCGGGAACGTGCGCGCGCCCGGCGGATTTGCGGGCGTGTGGCGCAGCTCGGAGCTGTTCGCCGGCCTCCGGCAACCGCAGTCGGGCGGCGCCTGCACGTCGTGCTCGGCGTTTGACGCGTGCCAGGGCGGGTGCATGGCGGCCAAGTTCTTCACTGGACTGCCGCTGGACGGGCCCGACCCCGAGTGCGTGCGCGGCTTCGGCGAGGCTGCGCTCGCGACCGCCAGCACCACGGCGCCGCCGCGCCCGTCCGGTGACCACTCACACCGCAGCCGGCCGACGACGCTCGGTTCGGGTCGCCGCGCGCCGGTGCCCGTCTCCATCGGGCCGCGGCCGGGCCAGGGGCTCACCGCGAGCACCGGGCCGGCCGGGCTGACCGTTCGCAGCGCGCCAGACCGGGCTTGTGACCAGAGTCCGCTCGCCGGTTTCACGCCGCCGCCGGCGCGGTAACGGCATGCGCGCTCGATCGCAGGCGCCGGCGTGACCGGGGCCCGACGGGTCGCGCTGGTGACGGGCGCCGCTCGTGGCATCGGCGCTGCCACCGTGCAGGCGCTCGCTGCCGACGGCTGGGACGTGCTCGCCGTGGACTGCGCCGCTGACAACGCGTCGTTGCCCTATCCGCTCGCGACTCAGGCGGAGCTGGCAGCCGCGGTCAGCGACGCCAGCAAGGCCGCCGCGGCTCGCGGGGCCGGGGGACAGGTCGTCGCCTGCCAGGCCGATGTCAGGGACGTGGCCGCGCTGACGGCGGCCGTGGCTGACGCCGAGGCCCAGTGGGGCGGCCTGGACGCGGCGATTGGCTGCGCCGGGGTGATCGCCGGCGGCGTCAGTCAGTGGGAGGTGCCCCGTGAACAGGAACAGGCGGTGCTGGACATCGACCTCGGTGGCGTGCTCAACCTCGCCCGCGCCGCGGTCCCGGCGCTGCTGCGGCGGCCGCCTCCCCGCAGCGGCAGGTTCCTGGCTGTCGCGTCGGCGGCCGCGACTCGCGGGCTGCCGATGCTGGCCGCCTACTGCGCGGCTAAGGCTGGAGTTGGCGGGCTGATCCGGGCGCTGGCTGTCGAGCTAGGCCCGACCGGTGTGACGGCCAACGCGGTGAGTCCCGGCTCGACCGCCACCGTGATGCTCGACGAGAGCGCCCGTCTCTACCACCTCGCCGGGGCGCAGGAGTTTGCCAGCACTCAGCCAGCTCACCGGCTGCTCGCGCCGGCGGAGGTCGCGGCGGTCCTGGCGTTCCTGGCCGGCCCCGCCAGCAGCGGCATGACCGGGGCGGTTGTCCCCGTCGATGGCGGCCTTGCCCTGTGATGGCCGGCCCCGTGACGCGCTGGCCCCGTGATGGCTAACACCGCCACGCCCGGCCCGGTGACGCCGCTGCCGTCCGGCTTCGGCGTGACGCTGGACGCGGCCACGAAGCAGCTGAGTGACGGCTCGCTCTTCGGCGGGTCACCGGCCAGGGTGCTGCGCCTGACCGCGGCCGGACAGCAGGCGCTCACCGAGCTGCGTGCGGGCCCGATCCGGTCGTCCGCGGCGGCCGTGCTCGCCCGGCGGCTCACCGACGCTGGCATGGCACATCCGGTCCCGCCGCCCGCCGACCCGGCCCGGCAACTCGACGTGACGGTTGTGATCCCGGTCCGGGACCGCGCCGCGATGCTGGACCGCTGCCTGGCTGCGGTCGCGGCCCGCTACCCGGTCATCGTGGTGGACGACGGCTCAGCCGACGAGTCGGTGGTCGCTGCGGTCGCGGCCCGGCACGGAGCGAGCGTCCGGCGGCGGGCCTCGACCGGCGGCCCGGCCGCGGCCCGCAACTCCGGCCTGGCCGGTATCGGGACCGAGCTGGTCGCGTTCCTCGACAGCGACTGCGTGCCGCCGCCGGGGTGGATCGCGGCACTCGCCACGCACCTCGCCGACCCGCTCGTGGCCGCGGTCGCGCCGCGGATCGTCGCGCTGGCGCCGCGCACTGCGGCTGGCCGGTATGAGCAGGCGCGCGGCAGCCTGGACCTGGGCGCTCAGGCGGCCCGTGTCGTCCCGGCGAGCCGGGTCGGGTACGTGCCGACAGCGGCCCTGCTCGTCCGCCGCGCCGCACTCGAGACTGTCAGGCCCGCGCACCGGGGCGGTATTCGATCCGGCGCTCCGGTACGGCGAGGACGTCGACCTGGTCTGGCGACTGCACGAGGCGGGCTGGCGTATCAGGTACGAGCCCTCGGTCCAGGTGCCGCACGAAGGCCCGGCCACGTGGGCCGGCCTGCTGGCGCGCCGGTTCCGGTACGGGACCTCGGCCGCCCCGCTCGCGCGTCGTCACCCGGCAAACCTGGCTCCCCTTGTCCTGCAGCCCTGGCCTGCTGTGGCCGCCGGCGCAGCCCTCGCCCGCCGGCCCGCCGCCGCGACCGCCGCGGCGGCCGCGGCCTGGCTGGACATCGTGTCGGCGGTGCGCCGGGCCGGCGTGCCCGCTGACGGAGCGCCCGCCGCGGCACTGACCGCGGTCCGGCAGACCTGGCTGGGCATCGGCCGGTACGCGACCCAGTTCGCCGCGCCTGCGCTGGCGGTCGCGCTCGCCGCGCCGGGCCGCAACGCCGCAGGCAGACGGGTGGCCGTCGGCTCGCTGCTGCTTGGTCCGGCGCTGACCGGGTACGCCCAGCAGCGGCCCGGGCTCGACCCGGTCCGGTACGCGCTCGCGCACATCGCCGACGACGTCTGCTATGGCGCTGGGGTCTGGGCCGGCTGCCTGCGCGAGCGGACGCTGGTCCCGGTCACGCCGGTCATCTCCTGGCGGCCTGTGCGCGTCACGCGACCAGACGGACGAGGAACAGATGGACAGCGAACTGACGGCCGAACTGATGGAAAGGTCTGACCCGTCATGGCAAGTGGATGGTTTGAATCCGTGGCCGTGGCGCAGCGGCGCGCGCGCAAGCGGCTGCCAGCGTCGGTGTACAGCGCGCTGATGGCCGGCTCCGAACGCGGCCAGACGCGCGCCGACAACATCGCCGCGTTCGCCGAGCTCGGCTTCGCGCCGCACGTCGCCGGGAACGCCCCGCAGCGCGACCTCGCCACGACCGTCCTCGGCCAGCCCATCTCGCTGCCGGTGATCATCTCCCCGACGGGCGTGCAGGCCGTGCACCCGGACGGCGAGGTCGCCGTCGCGCGCGCGGCCGCGGCCCGCGGCACGGTGATGGGACTGAGCTCGTTCGCCAGCAAGCCGGTGGAAGACGTGGTCGCCGCGAACCCGCAGACGCTGTTCCAGATGTACTGGTGCGGCAGCCGCGACCAGATCCTGGCCCGGCTGGAACGGGCGAAGAAGGCAGGCGCCGTTGGCCTGATCCTGACCGCTGACTGGACGTTCTCGCACTCGCGTGACTGGGGCAGCCCGCAGATCCCGGACCGGATCGACCTGCGTGCGGCGCTCGCAGCACGCGCCCGAGGTGCTGCTGCGGCCGCAGTGGCTGGCCTCGTTCGCCCGGACGCTCAAGCTGCCCGACCTGACCGTGCCGAACATGGCTCCGCCGGACGGCCCCGCGCCTACGTTCTTCGGCGCATACGGCGAGTGGATGCAGACGCCGCCGCCAACGTGGGAGGACGTGGCCTGGCTACGTGCGCAGTGGGCGGCCCCGTTCCTGCTCAAGGGCGTCAGCCGGGTCGACGACGCCAAGCGTGCGGTGGACGCCGGGGTGAGCGCCATCTCGGTCTCCAACCACGGCGGCAACAACGTGGACGGCACGCCGGCCACCATCCGCGCGCTGCCCGCGGTCGCCGAAGCTGTCGGCAGCCAGATCGAGGTGCTGCTTGACGGCGGCATCCGGCGCGGCAGTGACGTGGTCAAGGCGCTCGCGCTCGGCGCGCGCGCCGTCATGATCGGCCGGGCCTACCTGTGGGGGCTGGCAGCCGGCGGGCAGGCCGGGGTCGAGAACGTGCTGGATATTTTCCGGAACGGGGTCGATTCCACCCTCCTCGGGCTTGGCCGGTCCTCGGTGCACGAGCTGACACCGGACGACGTGCTGATCCCGCCCGGCTTCGAGCGCAATCTCGGATTGCCTAGCTGACGGTCGTCCGCAGGATGGGCGGGTACAAGACGACGGCGTCACCGCGCCGGTAGAGCTGGGCCGGCCGTCCGCGGTCGCCCGCAGTCGTGTGGCCCGTCGGCGCGAGGAAGCCGGGCGTGCCAGTGACCTTGCGGTGGAAGTTGCGCGGATCAAGAGTGGTGCCCCAGACAACCTCGTAGACGCGACGCAACTGCCCGACGGTGAACTGGCCCGGGCAGAACGCCGTCGCCAGCGGTGAGTACTCCAGCTTGGCCCTGGCCCGCTCCAGCCCGTCGGCGAGGATGCGGTCGTGGTCGAAGGCCAGCGACTCGGTCAGGCCTGTTAGCGGCAGCCAGCTGGCCGCGGCCGCATCACTGCCAGCGCGCGGCACGGGCAATTCGGGCGCCAGTGCCAGGTAGGCCACCGTCACGACGTGCAGCCGGGGGTCCCGGCCCGGATCGCCGTAGCTGGCGAGCTGCTCGAGATGCACCAGCTCGGGCCGCTCGCTGCCCTGCTGCGTGGACGCGCGCGCTGAGCTGCCCAGCTCCAGGCCAGTCTCCTCCCGCAGCTCGCGGGCGGCCGCTTCGTCAAGGCCCTCCTCCGGGCGGACGAAGCCGCCCGGCAGCGCAAGCCGGCCGAGGTACGGCTCCCCGCCGCGGCGGATGAGCAGTACCGCCAGCTCGGTCCGGCGGATGGTCAGCACCACCAGGTCAACCGTCACGGCGGCCGGCGGATAGTCGAGCGGGTCGTAGCCACGCATGGGTCGCAGCCTAGCCCTTAATCGTCAAGTTGACGAATAACAATCTCATCCATTATCGTCGAGGCGACGATAAAGGAGCGTCCGATGGCAGACATCACTCGTTACCCACTAATCAGGCATTTGCGCGGCACGCCGACCGTGCACGTGCGGCACATGCGCCGCGGCAAGGTCGCGCACGCTGGCACCGGGCAGTCGTTCTTCTACCGGCCGCTATCAGCCGTGCTCTCCGAGGTCCCGATCGACGACCGCGAGCTGGCCGTGCTGTTCCACACCAGGACCGCCGACTTCCAGGATCTGACCGTGCAGGCCAGCGTGACGTACCGGGTCGTCGATCCCGAGACCGCCTGCGCGCGGATCGACTTCTCGATCGACCCGGACGCCGGCACCTGGCGCGCTACGCCGCTGGAGCAGGTCGCAGGCCTGCTCACCGAGACCGCGCAGCAGCAGGTGCTCGGGCTCGTCGCGGCTAGCCCGCTGGCGGCCGTGCTCGCCGACGGGGTCGGCCGCGTGCGCGACCGGATCCTGACCGGCCTGACTGGCGACGCCCGGCTCGCGGAAACCGGCATCGCGGTGATTGGCGCGCGGGTCGTCGCCATCCGGCCTGAGCCGGACGTCGAGAAGGCGCTGCGCACACCGGCGCGAGAGCAGATCCAGCAAGAGGCCGACCGGGCGACCTACGAGCGCCGCGCCGTCGCGGTCCAGCGCGAGCGCGCAATCGCCGAGAACGAGCTGCAGAACCAGATCGAGCTTGCCCGGCGCGAGGCCGAGCTGATCGACCAGAAAGGCACGAACGCCAGACGTGCGGCCGAGGAGGAAGTCGCAGCCAGCGGCATCCAGATCGCCGCCGAGGCCGATGGCGAGATCACGCTCGCTCGCGCTCGCGCCGTCGGCACGCAGGCGCTCGGCGAGGCCAAGGCGGCCGCCGAAGCCGCGCACGTGCGTGCGTACCAGGACTTGCCCACCGCCGCAGTGCTCGCGCTCGGGCTGCAGGAACTGGCGGGCCAGCTGCCGCAGATCGGGACCCTGGTGCTGAGCCCTGACTTGCTCCAGTCTGCGCTGGCGAGGCTCGCCGGCGCCGCGGCAGCCGACCCCCAGTCATGAGCGCGGCTCAGGCGACGCTGCCGCCGCGGGCGGTGCTCGTGCATCGCCGGACTGAGCTGGCCGGATTGCTGGACCGGCACGGCACCCGCGGGCAGGCGGAGTTCTTCCTGCGCTCGCGCGGCCGCCGGATCGAGGACGTCGAGGAGCGGCACCGCCGCGTCGGTGCTGCCATTGCTGCCGCCAGCGCGGCGATCCCGGACCGGTGGCGACGAGCCACGGTCGAGCGGGCCGAGCTCGCGCGGTTCGTCTTCGAGCCGGGCGATGTCTTGCTGGTGGTCGGCCAGGACGGGCTGGTGGCCAACGCGGCCAAGTACCTGGACCGGCAGCCGGTCATCGGCATCAATCCCGAGCCTGACCGCAATCCTGGCGTGCTGGTCCGGCATTCGCCAGCGCAGACGCCTGCCCTTGTCGCTGCCGTCGGCGGTGCGAAGCTGGTCACCGACGACCTCAGCATGGTGCGCGCCGTGACGGACGACGGCCAGGAGCTGCTCGCGCTTAACGAGATCTATATCGGCCACGCCAGCCACCAGACGGCGCGATACGTCCTGACTACGCCGGCGGGGCGCGCCGAGACGCAGGCGTCCTCGGGCGTCATCGTCGGTACCGGTACCGGCGCGACGGGCTGGTGCCGGTCTGCCTGGCTCGAACGGCACAGTCGGCTGCCCCTGCCAGGTCCCGCAGACCAGCGGCTCACCTGGTTCGTCCGGGAGGCCTGGCCATCACCGGCAACCGGGACCGGCTGCACCGAGGGCGAGCTTATCGCCGGCCAGTCGCTCGCGCTGAGCGTGGCATCCGACGAGCTGGTCCTGTTCGGCGACGGCGTCGAATCCGACGCCGTCGCGCTCGGCTGGGGTCAGGTCGTCACGGTCGGCCTGGCGGGCCGTGTCCTGCGACTGGTTCGCTGACGGGCCGTCGACACGGCCCGATATGCAGGCGGACATGACAGGTGTCATGGGCAGGTCGTGACCGCAGGTTCACCGCGCGGTCACTAGGAGTCGGCACAATAGGGGCATGACACTATCGGATGCGGCCTCCGAGGCTCGGCCGGCTGGCGGAGCGCCGCTGCTGGCTGTCGACCTGACCGGAGTACATAAGAATTTCGGGCACGTCAGGGCGGTCAACGGCGTCGACCTCAAGCTGGCCACGGGCGAGATCGTCGCCATTCTTGGCCCCAACGGGGCCGGCAAGACGTCGACCATCGACATGATCCTGGGACTGTCGCAGCCGAGCGCCGGGCATGTATCGGTGTTGGGGATGCAGCCGCGGCAGGCGATCTCCCGCGGCCTGGTCTCGGCGGTCATGCAGACCGGCGGCCTGCTACGGGACCTGACGGTCTTCGAGACCGTCGAGTACACCGCCAGCCTGTTCGCCCACGCCCAGAACCCGCGGGAGGCGCTGAGCCGGGCCGGCATCGCCGAGATAGCGGACCGCCGCGTCGGCAAGTGCTCCGGCGGCGAGCAGCAGCGGCTGAGGTTCGCCATGGCGCTGCTGTCCGACCCCGAGCTGCTGGTCCTCGACGAGCCGACGACCGGGATGGACGTCGAGGGCAGGCGCACCTTCTGGGCGGCCATCCGGAAGGACGCCGAGCAGGGCCGGACAGTCCTGTTCGCGACGCACTACCTGGAGGAAGCGGACGCCTACGCGGACCGGATCGTGCTGCTGCGGCACGGAAAGGTCGTAGCCGACGGCACGGCAAGCGAGATCAAGTCCATGGCCGCTGGCCGGACAGTCCGCGCGACGCTGCCGGGTGCGACCGAGGCCATGCTGCGCGACGTGCCAGGCGCCGAGGACGTCGAGGTCCGCGGTGACACCGTGATCGTCCACTCCAAGGACAGCGATGAGACCGCCCGGTACCTGCTCACTGCCACGCAGGCGAAGGATCTGGAGATCATCGCACGCGGCATCGAGGACGCATTCATCGCGCTGACCGGCGACGACACGCAGGCCAGCGCTACGAGCACGGGAGCAGCCCGATGAGCACCACACGAGCAGTTGCGGTCGACGTCAGCACCCGCCGGGCACCAGGCCTCGGCGGCTTCAACCTCACCGCGCTGAAGCTCGAGATCCGCCGGCTAACTCGCAACCGGCGCACCGTCATCATCGCGATCGTGGTACCGGTGGTGTTCTTCCTGCTCTTCGGGCTGAACAAGGCCTACGACGGCCTGCCGTACGGCTCCGGCAATGTCGCCGCGGAGGTGATGATCAGCCTCGCGCTGTACGGCGCCGTCCTGGCGACATCCTTCGCCGGGGCAATGGTGTCCATCGAGCGGTCGCAAGGCTGGAGCAGGCAGTTGCGGCTAACCCCGCTCTCGCCTGCCGCTTACATCGCCATCAAGATCCTGACCGCGCTGGTCCTCGGGTTCTGCTCGGTGGCCGCGGTCAACATCGCGGGGATCGTCACGCACAAGGCATCCATGTCGGTCGGCCTGTGGATCGCGAGCGCGCTCTCGGTCTGGATCGGCTCGCTGCTCTTCGCCGCCTTCGGACTCTTCCTCGGCTACCTGCTGCCGGCCGAGAACGTCCTGCAGCTCCTGGGCCTCATCCTGGCGCTGCTCTCCTTCGCCGGCGGCTTGTTCATCCCGATCAGCCAGTTCGCCGTCGGCGTCCGGGACGTCGCCAAATGGACGCCGCTGTACGGGCTGAATCAGCTCGTGCATACGCCGCTGCTCGGCAACGGCGTCGACTGGACCTGGGTCGTCAACGTGCTGGGGTGGCTCGTCATCTTCGCGGGCGGCGCCATGTGGCGGATGCGCAAGGACACCGCGCGAGCCTGACGGCGGCGAGGTTAAGTGACCTCGTTCCGTTCTGATGGGTTTGGCTTGTCAGTGTCGGTTTGGTCTGTCAGGCCGGTGGCAGGATCTCGGCCAGGTTGAAGTGCACCGGTTCCTCGAGCTGGGCAAAGCCGCACGAGGCCGGGTCGCGATCGTCGCGCCAGCGCACCCACTGCGCCGTGTGGCGGAACCGCGTGCCCTCCATGTGCTCGTACCGCACCTCGGCGACGCGCTCGGGCCGTAGCGGCACGAAGGACAGGTCCTTGCCGGCGTTCCACCTGCTGCCTTCCGCCTCGCGCGGATGCCGGACGCCCTCGCGCGGCTGGTCGCCGCCCCAGTTCCACGGGTGCCCGTCGAAGTCCGTGACCAGCGGCTGCACCTCGGCGAAAAGCTGCCGCCGCATCGCCATCGGGAACGCCCCGACGACGCCGACGCTGGCCAGCCGCCCAGCGTCGTCGTAGAGGCCGAGCAGCAGCGAGCCGATCGCATCCGGCCCGCTCTTATGCGGCCGGTAGCCGGCCACTACGCAGTCAGCGGTGCGCTCATGCTTGATCTTGAACATGACGCGCTTATCGGGCTGGTAGGTACCAGACAGGGGCTTGGCTACCACGCCGTCCAGGCCGGCCCCCTCGAACTGGCTGAACCAGCGCACCGCGGTGTCCCGGTCCTGCGTCGCCGGCGTGAGATACACCGGCGGTGCAACCTTAGCGAGGGCGGTTTCCAGCATGGCGCGCCGCCGCTCGAACGGCAGGTGAGTGCAGTCCTCGTCACCGAGCGCCAGCAAATCGAACGCCACGAACGACGCCGGCGTCTGGCTAGCCAGCAGCCGCACCCGGCTGTCGGCCGGATGGATCCGCTGGAGCAGCGCCTCGAAGTCGAGCCGGCGATCGCCGGCGTCCGGGATGACGATCTCGCCGTCGATCACGCAGCGATCCGGCAGGTTGGCCAGCAGGGCCGCGACGACCTCCGGGAAGTAGCGCGTCATCGGACGCTCATTGCGGCTGCCGATCTCCACCTCGTCGCCGTCGCGGAAGATGACCGACCGGAAGCCGTCCCACTTGGGCTCGTAGCTCATCGGCCCGGCTGGGATCTCCTTGACGGACTTGGCGAGCATCGGAGCGACCGGGGGCATGATAGGCAGATCCATCGCCCCATCATCGCCGACGAGCCGGTCCGGATTCTCGCGGCTCCGGCGAATGCCTGCCGGCTACTACAGGTCGCGATGGCTGTCCTGATATGAAGGCATGAAGGTCTGGGTGCGGGAACGGCGCGAGGGAGCCTGTCGATGAAGGTGCCGCTGACGATCGGGGACTACCTCAGCCGTGGGGCGGCCGTCTACGGCGGCCGGCCTGCGGTAATCGACGAGCCGGGGACCGCGGGGTCGTTCGGCACGCTCAGCTACCGGGACCTGGAGAGCCGCGCCCGTGGCATGGCGCTGGCGCTTGACCGGATGGGCGTGGATCACGGCGACCGGGTGGCGATCGTCAGCCCCAACGCGGCCAGATTCCTGATCTCGTACTTCGGCGTCAGCGCCTACGGCCGCATCCTGGTGCCGGTGAACTACCGGCTCAACGCGGACGAGATCGGCTACATCATCGACCACTCCGGCTCGTCGGTGCTGCTCGTGGACCCTGAGTCGGAAGATAGCCTGCGCGGCATCAGCGCGAAGCACAAGATCGTGCTGGACGGTGCCGCTGACGCCGAGCTCTTCGCGGCTGCCGCCGACGATGCTGCAGCCGGCTCCCTGGGCGGCTGACGAGGACGCGACCGCGAGCATCAACTACACCAGCGGCACCACGGCCAGGCCCAAGGGCGTCCAGCTCACGCACCGGAATTGCTGGCTGAACGCGGCCACCTTTGGCTGGCACACGGCCGTGACCGACCGCGACGTCTTCATGCACACGCTGCCGATGTTCCACTGCAACGGCTGGGGCATGCCGTACGCCGTCACGGGCATGGGCGTGCCGCAGGTGGTTGTGCGAAAGATCGACGGCGAGGAGATTCTGAGCCGGATCGAGGAGCATGGCGTCACCCTGCTCTGCGGGGCCCCGGCGGTGGTGGCCGCCATCCTGACCGCCGCCGCGGACCGGCTAGCGGCCGGACGGGCGATCCCGGGCGCCGGCACCGTGCGCATCGTGGTCGCCGGGGCGCCGCCGCCGTCCAAGACCATCGAGCGGGTCGAGACCGAGCTGGGCTGGGAGTTCATCCAGATCTACGGACTGACTGAGACCGCGCCGCTGCTCACCATCAACCGAGCGGTCGCCGAGTGGGACGGCATCGACCCGGCCGAGCGGGCCAGGCTTCAGTCGCGGGCCGGGGTGCCTGCGGTGGGAGTGCAGATCCGGACCGACGAGGACGGCGAGGTGCTGGCGCGGTCTAACCACGTGTTCGCCGGATACTGGCAGCAGCCGGATGAGACGGCAAAGGCGCTGGCAGGCGGCTGGTTCCACACCGGCGATAAGGGTCACCTCGAGGCCGGCGATTACCTGGCGATCTCTGACCGGAAGAAGGACGTCATCATCTCCGGCGGCGAGAACGTCAGCTCCGTCGAGGTCGAGGACTGCCTGTACCAGCACCCGGCCGTGGCCGAGGCCGCTGTCATCGGTGTCCCCGATGCCAGGTGGGGCGAGACTGTGAAGGCGCTCGTCGTCCTGCGCTCTCCTGACAGCGCGACCGAGGTCGACCTGATCGCGCACTGCCGGGCTCGGCTGTCCCATTTCAAGTGCCCGACCTCGGTGGAGGTACGCGAGGCCCTGCCTCGGACCGCGACCGGCAAGCTTCAGAAGTTCAAGCTGCGGGAGCCCTACTGGGATGGCCTCGACCGCAAGGTCAACTGAGTCGGATTCGGGTGGCGCGCGCCTCCCGCCCCGTCACTTCGTGGCCGGCAACTGCCGCGTGACCAGAGCCTGAGGCAGCCGGGCTACGGCCACCTGTCCTTTCACGACAGGCTGGCCGCTGGGCGAAAACCAGAACGGGATACCCGTCTGGATCTCGCTCTGCGTGCAAATCGACTGAGACCTGAACAAGACTCCCCACCGCTTCGATCCGACGACGCAGGACCGCACGCCAGTCCGGTCGGCGTAGGCGACCACGCCCACGGCGTCGAACCAGGCCCCGTCGTTAATCCTGAGGACGATCGGCCGGCCGTCCGCGGCGGCGGCGAACGTATGCACGAGCTGCGGCAGCTGCGGTACGCCAAGGTACTTGGCTTGCGGATCGTTCGGGTTGTCCTGATGCTGCGGCACGACCGTGGCGACTACCGCTGCGGCGGCCGCCGTGACGGCCAGGGCCACGGCTGCCGCTCGCCGCCGCGGCAGGTACACCGCTGCCCCGGCCACGGCCACCATCAGGACGAGAAGCGGAACGGCCCAGTAGAAGTAGCCGACGTATGTCTGCTTGATTTCGTTGTCACCGATGGCCGTCTGCGCGTAGTAGACGAACAGCACGGTCATCAGGCCGGCCATGGCAAGCGACCAGAGCAGGAACCGGCGCAGGCTGGGCATCGGGCAGCGAAGCGCCAGCAGGAGAGCGACGATGGCGAGGGCGACGGCCACGTAGCGACCGCCGACATCCGCATTCGTCGCCGGAACGCCGGGCCACCAGTACCGCAGGGTATAGCGGGCGGAAAAAGACAGCGAGTGGTGAATCAGGTGGTGGGCCGACACGTTCTGCCGGTACTTCAGGTACAGACCGAATTCCCCCGGCCAGTGCCGCACGGTGTACAGGGCGATGGGAAGCGCGAACACGGCAGCCACCGCCCCGGCGCCAGCCCAGTGCCACGCGTTACCCCGGAGCATCCCGCGCAGATCATGACGGTGCGCCGCGACCAGTCCGGCCAGCGCCAGTAGCACGGTCGCGGGTGCGAAGAGCAGGAACTCGGCCTGCCCGTGGATGCACAGCGAGGCGGACAGCGCCAGCAGCGGCAGCCCAGCGGTCCGCCCCGCCGCGACCGACGCCCCAGCTACCAGGAGCAGCAGGGTCGGCGCGAAGTAGACATAAGACAGCCAGCCGGAGTTCACCGTCAGCGGGTGGATGGCCACAAACACGAGCACGACCAGCAAGCAGGCAAGCGCCACCCGGCGTGCGCCTGCGTGCGTCGCGAGCAGCGCAAGCGCGGCCGCAATGAGCACGGCGTTCAGCAGCAAGATCGCCAGCAGCTGCCCGTTCCATGGGGTCGGGACCACATGCAGCGCGTCGTGGAAGAGGGATTCGCCGCCGGCCATGATGTACAGGAACGCCGGCCCTGGGTGATAGAACTGATCCTTCGAGTAGTCGCCCGTCAGCAGGTGGAAGTGCTTGGCCTGCAAGACCGCGATCGTATTGGCGGCGAAGTCCGCGTTCTCGTAGATCTTCGTCGTGAACAGGTACGCGTTGCGCGCCAGCAGGACCGCCGCGAGGACCAGGAAGGATCCCACGCCGACAGCGGCCGGGAATCGTCGGTCGGCGCCGGGCTGAGATCCGGCCAGCACGCCGAGCCAGTGGCGCCGCGTCAGCCTGGCGGCGGTGACGGTGCCACCAGGCTGCTCCGGCGTGGCCACCTGGTCTGCGGGCGAGACCTCCACGGACTCTCCTTTGGCGTGATGACCGCCACACAGTAGGCGCGGCTTCGCGTCCACAGGGCGGTTACGCTCCCGGGCAGCCCTGCGATCGGGCCAGATCGTACCAGCCAGGATGGGCTGCTCGGCCTCTTGCGCAAGGCCTCCGGGCTAGCCAGGTCCCGGCCGGCCGGGTGCGCACGCACGTTCCATGATCTGGTGAATGATGGCCGTCTTCGCGTCGGCGTAGTGCTGGACATGCCGCCATGTGCGCTGCGCCAGGTCACGTTTCACCCGCTGGTAGGCCTCCCGGTCGGCGTCACTGCCGCGCAGCCAGTCGCGGAAGAGCACCATCCGGTCGATCTCGGTCGAACCCGCCGTGAACACGTGCAGGTTGATGTCGGTGTCCGGGCCCTTGAACAGTCTGTGCTCGAACCAGTCCGGCTCGCGAACCCGCAGCACGTATCCGGCTGCCTCCATGGCCGGCACGTAGGCAGGCTCGTCGGCGGAGTCCGGCACGGCCAGCACGATGTCGATGATCGGCTTCGCGGCCAGGCCCGGTACCGACGTGGAGCCGGCATGCTCGACGAGCATCGCCTTGGCGCCGAGGATGGCGCGAATCCGGCCGGCTTCGCGCGCGAAGAGAGCCGGCCACCCTGGGTCATATTCGGCCAGCGTAATCGGGGCGTTGTGCGGCACGACCGGATCGATTAGGTGGGCCTGCATCTCCTCATCGGTGCGCAGGTGCGCATCCTGCCCGTCCGCTGCCGCCGCCATGGCGAGCATGTTACGGGTCAGGGGGACTGGCCGCCGACGGCCGGGCATTCCGGTCGGCTGCCGCCGTAGTAGTGTCCGGGCTGCGTTCCGTCCCGCCCAGGGGAGAGGCAGGTGGTGGCGATTTCGGGGAGTCCAGGCGAGGCCGGCGGCGGAGCCGCGCCCGCGGTGACGACGATCGAGCGGCGCGGAATCGAGTACGTGCCTGGTTCAGATCGGTGGGGACGGCCAAGCGCGCTGTTCTGGATGTGGGCAGGCGCGGTCTGGAACGTCGAGTACGTGTACTACGGGGCGATCGCCGTCGTGTTTCTCGGCTTGTCCTTCGCTCAGGCCGTCCTGATTGTCCTGCTCGGGAACCTCTCCTACCTGCTGACCGGGCTGGCGAGCGTACAGGGCCCGCGCGCTGGCACCACCACGTTCACGATCAGCAGGGCGCCATTCGGGCCTAGGGGCAACAAGCTGCCGTCATTCTTCAACTGGATCACCCAGGTCGGATTTGAGATCGAGGGCATCGCGTTCATCGTGTTCGCTGCGGTCGTCCTGACCGACCGGGCCGGATTCCGGGCCGGGACGGCGGCAAAGGTGATCTTCGTCATCGTCGCGGTCGCCATCCAGGCGGTGCTGCCTACCCTCGGTCATACCGCCATGCTCAGGGTGCTGCGCTGGCTCGCGATCCCGTTCGTGGCGCTCTTCGCCGGGATGGCCGTCCTGACGGCGAGCAAGGCCAACCTGCACGCTGCCGCGCACGGGGCTAGCTGGGGGACGCTGCTAGTGTTCCTCGCGCTCGTGATCTCAGCCGGCGGCCTTGGCTGGACGGAGAACGGCAACGACTACTCGCGCTACCTGCCTGCCAGCACGCCAACCCGGCCGATCGTGCTGGCCGTCGCGCTCGGCGCAGCGATCCCGTCCGCCCTCCTGGAGATCCTGGGCGCTGCGGTGGGCACCGCGGTACCGGCCGCCGCCGACTCGCCGACGGGGCTGGTCGCGGGCTTCCAGAGCTGGTTCGTCGTCCCGTTCCTGGTATTTGCCATCGTCCAGCTCTTCGCGATCAACACGCTGGACCTGTACTCGTCCGGGGTCACTCTCCAGAGCCTCATTCCCCGGCTGAAGCGGCTGCATTGCGTCGCGATCGACACGGTGGTCTGCGGCGCCATCGCGGCGTACGCCGTCTTCTCGCCGAGCTTCTTCGGGCTGCTGACCGGCTTCCTGCTCTACATCATCTTGTGGCTGGCGCCCTGGTGCGCGATCTACCTCGTGGACAGCTGGCTGCGGCGCGACCGCTACGACCATGAGGCCCTGCTGAACGTGCGTGGCGGGCTCTATTTCCGGGCCGGCGGCGTGCACTGGCCAGCGATGATCGCCCAGGTGACGGGCGGCGTGGCCGCGTACCTGTGGCTCAATGCCAGCAGCGGGGGAGTCCTCGCCGCCACCGGGCCGCTGTCGAGCCGGACGGACGGCTCGGACCTTAGCGTCTTCGTCGGGCTCCTGGCTGGGGGCGTCGTCTACTACCTCCTGGCTGGACGCCAGGTTCGCGCCGAAGGTGTGGCGACGCGCGCGGCTGGCTCGAGGTCGCCGTAGGCCAGACGCGGACGACCGCCGGTCAATAGAGGGCTCTTCCACGTCGCTACGCCAGCTGAGGTGGCGGCGGTGATCGCCTACCTGGCCTCCGATACGGCGACCCTTATCTCGGGCAATAACATCCGGCTGCGCTGAGCTAGGGTTTGGCAGCGTGAGCGACGTGCGCATCGCTGTCGGCCCCAGCCATGACGACTCTGTGGACGAGGCCATCCGCCAGGGCGGCGGTCAGCCTGTCGACGCGGACGAGCCCGCGGCCGGCCTGGTCTGGCTAGCATCGGGCGATAGCGACGGCCTGCGCAGCGCGATCGGCGCGACCGGCGCCACATGGGTGCAGCTGTCCTCGGCCGGAGTCGAGGCCACCGCGGCGGCTGGCCTGCTGGGTCCGGACCGGACGTGGACGTGCGCCAAGGGTGCGTTCGCCGAGCCGGTGGCCGAACACGCCCTGACGCTCGCCCTGGCGGGCCTGCGGATGCTGCCCGAGCGGATCGATGCGCGCTCGTGGGGCCGGCCGGGCGGGACGTCCCTCTATGACCAGCACGTGACGATCCTCGGCGGCGGCGGGATCGCGTCGAGCCTGCTCGCGCTCCTCGCGCCGTTTCGGGTGGCGGCCACCGTGGTGCGCCGCACCGCCGAGCCGGTGCCGGGTGCGGCTCGGACCGTGCCGACGGGCGGGCTCACGGAGGCCCTATCGGACGCGCTGGTCGTGTTCCTCGCGCTCGCGCTGACCCCGGAGACCGACCGCATCATCGGGGGGCCGCAGCTCGCTGCCATGCGGCGTAATAGCTGGCTGGTGAACGTCGGACGCGGCCGGCTCGTCGATACCGACGCGCTCGTCGCCGCGCTGGATAGCGGCACCATCGCCGGTGCGGCCCTCGACGTGACCGATCCAGAGCCGCTGCCGGACGGCCACCCGCTGTGGGCGCAGCCGCGGTGCATCATCACGCCGCACACCGCTGACACCCCGGAGATGGTCGCCCTGCCGCTGGCGCGCCGCATCCAGGACAACGTGGCCAGGTTCGCGGCCGGCCAGCCTCTCGTCGGCCTGATCGACCCGAGCGCGGGATATTAGGCCCGGCGCCGGCGGCGGGGCAGGCTGGCGAGGTACGCGGCGCCTCGGGGCGAGAGCCGGTAACCGACGTCGAGGCTGATGGTCAGGCCGAGGGCTTTGAGGCGGCGGACGTGCAGCTTGAAATCGAAGCGCTCCCAGTCGAGTGCCTCGGCGAGATACACCGACGACACCGCCGGGCGCTCGGCGATCTCCGCTAGCACGGCTGCCGTCCAGGGGCCGCGCTTACTGGCGCCGTCCATCCGGGCCAGCCGGGCGGTAATGGCCGCGGTCTCGTCGTCGGTCAGCGCAGCCGTGGCCGCCAGTTCGTCGCGCGGATCCGGCCCGTCGAGCGCGCGGAACCGCACGCAGTACAGCGGCAGCTCGGGGTCGCCGCGCAGGTCCGCCAACGCTGCCTGGACGTCAGCGAAGCCAGCCGCCCGTGCCAGCTTCGGCGTGATCTCAGTCGGCGTGATGACGTCGACTGACTCGACCAGCACCATGCCCTGGCCGGTGCGGTACTGGTGGCCGGCGACCACCTGACTGCGGCGCCATCGGCGGAAGGCCACCGTGATGCTGCCGTCGTGAAGGCCCTTGCGCAGGCGCGCCTCGAACTGCACGCAGCGACTGTACGGCTTATTTCTCGCCGAGACGAGCGCACGCGATCATCGACAGCTCGATCGGCCGCAGGGAATCGGCCCGCTGCCACAGCTCCAGCGGGACCGACTCGCGCTGCCGCACCTGCGTCGCTTCCCGAATCCATGCTCAGCCAGCAAGCCGGCCATCTCACTGGGCGCGAAGAAGCTCAGCCACGGCTCGCCCTGCTCCGCCGCGGCCGCTCTGACGCCCAATGAGGGCGCTCCCCGTGTGCGGATCGATAGCCGGGAGCGACAGTCAGTGTCGCGCTATCATCGCGGATTACGACATGGGCGGTGATCAAGGGCACGATGACGGCTAGCGAGGCGAGCTACGACTTCATCATCGTCGGCGGCGGTTCGGCTGGCTGTGCGCTGGCGAACCGGCTCTCGGCCGACCCGGCCCGCCGCGTGCTCGTGCTGGAAGCCGGGCGGCCCGACTACAAGTGGGACGTCTTCATCCACATGCCGGCGGCGCTGACGTTCCCCATCGGCAGCCGGTTCTACGACTGGCAGTACGAGTCGGAACCCGAGCCGAACATGAACGGCCGCCGCATCTATCACGCCAGGGGCAAGGTACTCGGCGGCTCGAGCAGCATCAACGGCATGATCTTCCAGCGCGGCAACCCGCTCGATTACGCCCGCTGGGCGGCCGATCCCGGCATGACCAGCTGGGACTACGCCAACTGCCTGCCGTACTTCAAGCGGATGGAAACCTGCCTCGCGGGCGCCGACGAGTTCCGCGGCGGCGAGGGCCCGCTTGTGCTGGAACGTGGTCCGGTGACCAACCCGCTGTTCAGCGCGTTCTTCGAAGCCGCACAGCAAGCCGGCTACCAGCTGACCGATGACGTCAACGGCTACCGGCAGGAGGGCTTCGCGCCGTTCGACCGTAATCTGCACCGCGGCCGACGGCTCAGTGCCGCCCGCGCCTACCTGCACCCGGTCCGGCAGCGCAATAACCTCATCGTGCTCACTCGCGCGTTCGTCACGAGCGTCCGGTTCGACGGCAGCCGGGCGACCGGGGTCGAGTACTCCCGCGGCGGCCAGCAGCACACAGCGCGGGCCGGCGAGATCATCCTGTGCGGTGGCGCCATCAACAGCCCGCAACTGCTCCAGGTCTCCGGTATCGGCAGACCGGACGTCCTCGAGCAGGCCGGCGTGCAGGTCCGCCACGACCTGCCGGGGGTTGGCGAGAACCTCCAGGACCATCTCGAGGTCTACGTCCAGTACGGATGCAAGCAGCCGGTGTCGGTGGCCCCCGCGCTCAAGTTGCGTAACCGGCCGCTGATCGGCGCCCGCTGGCTGTTCCTGCGCAGCGGGCCGGGCGCGACCAACCACTTCGAGGGAGGCGGCTTCGCCTGCAGCAACGACGATGTCGCCTATCCGAACCTGATGTTTCACTTCCTGCCGATCGCTGTCCGCTACGACGGCTCTGCGCCAGCCGGCGGTCACGGCTACCAAGTCCACATCGGCCCGATGAACTCCGACGCGCGCGGCAGCGTCCGGATCACCTCGGCCGATCCGGCCGTCAAGCCAGCACTGCGGTTCAACTACCTGTCGACCGATCAGGATCGGCGCGAGTGGGTCGAGGCCATCGGCGTCGCACGCACGATCCTCAGCCAGCCCGCAATGGATCCGTACAACGCCGGTGAGCTGTCCCCGGGTCCAGGCGTACAGACGCCCGAGCAGATCCTGGACTGGGTCCGGCGGGATGGCGAGACCGCGCTGCATCCCTCGTGCACCTGCGCGATGGGCGTCGGCCCGACGGCGGTGGTCGACCCGGACACCATGCGGGTGCACGGGCTCAACGGCTTGCGGGTCGTCGACGCCTCGGTCATGCCGTACGTCACCAACGGCAACATCTACGCGCCAGTGATGATGATCGCCGAGAAGGCGGCTGACCTGATCCTCGGCAACACCCCGATGGCGCCGGTCGCCGCGGAGTTCTACTCCCGCGCGGCCGCGATCGAAGACGCTGGATAATCGCTTCGTGAAACACGGGATCTACCTGCCGCCATTCGCGGACTTCGCCGACGTACGCCGGACCGCCGAACTGGCCGCCGCGGCCGAGCGGGCCCGCTGGGACGGCTTCTTTATCTGGGATCACATGTACGGGCCGCCCGGCATGGCCGTAGCTGAGGCCTGGACGACCCTGGCGGCGATCTCGCTGTCGACATCGAACATCCGGATCGGCGCGCTGGTGACTCCGCTCGCACGCCGGCGCCCCTGGGTGCTGGCCCGGCAGATCGCCACGCTGGATCAGCTGTCCGGCGGCCGCCTCGTCGCCGGCATCGGCCTCGGCGACGATGGCTGGCGTGAGTTCAGTGCGTTTGGCGAGGAGACGTCGCCGCCAGCACGCGGCGAGGTTCTCGATGAGTCGCTCAAGCTCCTGACTCAGTTCCTGGCCGGGGACGCGGTCAGCTACCGCGGGGTGCGCTATGTCATCGACGCCGAGCCCTTGCTGCCACGGCCAGTCCAGGACCCCGTGCCGATCTGGGCCGCGGTCCGGTGGCCGCACAAGAGGCCGCTAGTCCGGGCCTCCCGGCTGCAGGGCTGCTTCCCGATCTTCCCGGCCGGCGCGGACCTCCCGGAGCCGCCTCCGATCGCGGACCTGACCGCGCTCCGGCAAGCGCTGACTGACCTCGGTGCACCCCGTTCCCTTGATGTGGTGGTTCGTTGCTCGTTGCACCGGCTGGATCCAGCGGCGCGCGCTGATGTCGTGGCGCAGCTGGGCGAGGCCGGCGTGACCTGGCTGCTCGAGGGCTTCGGTGTCGGGCAGAGTGCAGGCGAGGTGGCGGACTACGTGGCTGCGGGGCCGCCTGGTGACTGAGCTCGGCTTTGATCCGCGTGACCCGCTCGGCCTGCGTGCCGACGCCCCGATGCTGGCCGCGTGGCTGGACTTCACCAGGCAGGCCGAGGCGGGTGAATTGCTGCCGATGAGTGTGCCAGGCCACAAGCAGCGGCAGGACCTGGTCGGTGCTGTGATCGCGGGGGACGCGCCGTTCTACGGCGGGCTCGACACGATCAAGCACGCCGATAGTCTCCGGGTCGAGTCCGAGGGCCGGGCCGCGCGCCTCTGGGGCGCCGACTGGTGCCGTTTCTCGGTGGCTGGCTCGACGCACGGCAACCAGGCGCTGGCGCTCGCGGTCGGCCAGCCGGGCCGGGAAGTGATCATCAACCGAACGCTGCACAGGTCGCTGCTGCTCGGACTGGTCCTCGCCGGCCTGCGGCCAGTGTGGGTGCGGCCGGAGATCGATCCGGCGTCCGGCCTGCCGGCCGGCATCGCAGTGCAGACGGTGCGGGACGCCCTGGCGGCGCACCCGGACGCGTGCGCGGTGTTCCTCGGCGACCCGACCTACGTCGGGACGATCAGCGACCTCGCCGGGCACGCAGCGGCAGCGCACGAGGCGGGCGTGCCGCTGATCGTGGACGCGGCGTGGGCCGCTCATCTCGGCTTTCACCCCGAGCTACCGCCGCACGCGATCGCGGCCGGCGCCGACGCCATGGTGACCAGCGCGCACAAGGCGCTTCCTGCCTACACGCAGGGTGCGCTGGTACTGGCCAGGACCGACCGACTGGATCCGGCGCGGCTGGACCGGGCGTTCGAGGCGACGCACACTACGAGCCCTACCGGGTCGATCATGGCGAGCATCGATGCGGCCCGCGCGCTGCTGGCGGCGGACGGCGAGCGGCTCTGCGGCCGCCTGATCCGAGGCGTCACGGCCGCGCGCAAGCGGCTGCTCGAGGTGCCAGGTGTCGGCGTGCTGGACGGTCCTGGAGTGGAGCCGACCAAGCTGGTGGTGCTGCTCGCCGGGACTGGCGCGCACGGTAACAAGGTAGAGGCGGACATCATCGCTGCGGGCATGCCGGTGGAGATGGCTGACCGCGACACCGTGGTGCCGATCCCGACGATCGCCGACGACGAGGACCAGATCGCCAGGTTCACCGAGGTGCTGGTCGAGGCGATCGAGCGGCATCGCGGTGTGCCACGGCAGCTGGCCGTCGCCGCGTCGTGGGCGGTCGAGCCAGAGACGGTGCTCGCGCCGCGGGAGGCGTTCTTCGCGCCGAACGAGGTCGTGCCGGCCGCGGCGGCCATCGGGCGGGTCAGCGCGGAGCTGATCGCGCCCTACCCGCCTGGCGTGCCCGTGCTGGCGCCCGGCGAGCTGATCACCGCGGCTGCGCTGGAGGCCTTGCGCGAGGTCGCCGCCGATGGCGGCCGGATCGCCTACGCGGCGGACCCGAGCTTGCAGACGTTCCAGGTCATCGCCCGCTGAGTCGCGGCCGTTGTCAGGCTCGCCACCGGTTTGGCCCGGTTCGTGGCGAGTACTCACTGTCATGTGACGATCACAATGTGTCATGACTCCGGCACGGACGGGTATGGGTCAGCAAGGGGGTGATCGTCTCATGTCAGGAAGTCACGTGGCCGTCATCGTGATGCCGATCGTGATCGCGCTCTGCCTGGTGTTCTGGATCTCGCTGGTCTATTACGCAAGCGCGCATCCGAAGTGGAAGCATCAGGGCAGGCCGCCTCGGACGGAAGTAGCCGGCGGTGCCTTCGAGGCGACACACAGCGGCCGCCAGCTTGAGCCGCTCTGGGGTGAGCCGGTCTCTGGGATACCTTCGCCGCGTCCTGCCGCCGGGTCCGAGACCTATCAGCCCGCCGACGCGGAGCAGGAACGAGTCGTCGGCGGTGTCGGCGCTACTGCTGGCGCGTCGGCCACCGGATCTCGGCCACCGGGGGAGTCCGGGCCGACTGGTAGCGGCTGGCCCCGCGAGTAGCGGCTCGTGTCGTCCAGCGAGTGCCTGCATCCGGGCGCCCGCGCCCGTCTGGTCGCCGGCGCGGCGTGACGCGCCGACGCCGTTTTGCCAATTAAGTCCGATTAGTCGTGTGCCTGCACTAGGCGGGGTCTGTCCGGCGCCGTCGACCAAACCCACGTCCGGCCGCGTTCTCCCGCCCGCTTCGTCCCGACTGCGCTGTATCGTGCCGTTGACGCTTACCGCCTCAGCACGCATCGGGAGCAGCCGTGGCAGAGCCAGGCCAGTCGCCGCAAGCCGTAGCCGACGATCCGCTGCCCGAAGCCCTCGCGCTTGCCCGGGCCGCGCAGCAAGCAGGCGTCGGGCTCAAGCTCCTCGGCGGCCTGGCCGTCCGGGTGCTCACGCCCGACCTCCCGCCTCGCCTGCGCGCCGGCCAGGACATGGACTTCGCGTGCCTGTCGAAGGGGCGCAAGGCAACGGCCGCGTTCCTCGCCGATAGCGGGTGCGAGCCGGACCGCCGGTTCAACAACCTCAATGGGGACCGGCAGATGTACTTTGTCGCGCCCTCGGGGCGACCCATCGACGTGATGGTGGACCGGCTGACCATGTGCCACGTGCTGGACTTCCGGCCCGGATACGGCCGGCTGCCGTTCACGGTGGACGCCATTGACGTCCTGCTGTCCAAGCTCCAGATCTTCGAGCTGAACGAGAAGGATGCGCGCGACATCTTCCAGCTGCTCGGCGGGCTACCTGTCGGCGCCGCGTCTGCCCCCGAGGTCGGCCTGGATATCGAGAGGTTTGGCCAGGTGCTGGCCGCTGACTGGGGCTGGTGGCGCACCGTCACCGGCAACCTGGACAAGCTGCCCGGAGTGGCGGCCGAGAAGCCGGAACTGGTCCTGCCCGGCGCCCCGCACGATCCGCTCGCCCATGCCGCGCAGCTCGCCGAGGCCGCTCGCTCGGTGCCCAAGGGCATGAAGTGGAAGCTTCGCGCCAACGTCGGCGACCGCGTCCGGTGGTACGAACTGCCGGAGGAAGTCGGCCACTGAGCCGCGCGGACCGGCGCCACGGCGGCGGCTGACTGCTGCCGTCAGGCGCCAATCCGCGCACGCCACGGTGCCATTGCGCCGTTTTCAATCTTGACGCCCGGTTACGCGTGCTGCTAGACCGATGCACAAGCGGACCAGTAAAGGCGTGATCGTCGCATGAAGATCTTTTTTGCTACCGATATCCACGGATCCGAGGTCTGCTGGCGTAAATTCCTGAACTCTGCCGCGTTCTACAAGGCCGACCTCGTCGTGCTCGGCGGTGATGTCACCGGCAAGGCCATGGTGCCGATTACCGAGTACAACGGCTACTGGCAAGTGACGCTGCGCGGCGAGACGATGCGGCTCGACACTAGGGCCGAACTCGACGACGTGATGACCAGGATCCGCAACAGCGGCTTCTACCCGGCCCTCGTCAGCCAGGACGAGCTCACCTACCTGGGCGAGAACGAGGGCGCTGTGGACCAGCGGTTCAGCGTCGAGATGATCAGCTCGCTCGACCGATGGCTGGACATGGCGGACGGCAAGCTGCGCGGCGGCCAGATCCCGTGCATCCTCAACGGCGGCAACGACGACATCTTCGAGATCGACGACATCATCGAGTCCTCGCCGTGCGTGAGCTTCGCCGAGGGCAAGCTGCTCGACCTGGACGGCTTCTCGCTGGTGTCGATGGGCTGGACGAACCCAACGCCGTGGGACACCTACCGCGAGGCGCCCGAGCCAGAGCTGGCCGCCAAGATCGAGGCGGTCGCCAGCCTCGTGCCGGACATGGGCCGCGCGATCTTCAATTTCCACGCGCCGCCTTACGGTACCGGCCTGGACGAGGCACCAGCCCTGGACGACACGCTGCGCCCGATGCACGGCGGCGCCGTCATGAAGCCGGTCGGCTCCAAGGCAGTGCGGGACGCGATTCTCAAGCACCAGCCGATGCTGTCGGTCCATGGCCACATTCACGAGAGCCGCGGCGTCAAGAAAATGAACCGCACGCTCGCCATTAACCCCGGCAGCGTCTACGGCGACGGCGTGCTCCAAGGCGCGGTAATCGACCTGGACAAGAAGAAGGCCAAGGTGTCCAGGTACCTGCTGGTGAACGGGTGATCCCGCAAGCAGGCTGCTAGCAGAGATCGAAACCACGGCAGCGAAACCACGGCAGCGAAACCACGGCAGCGAAACAGAGAGGCGGAGATGGCCACAGAATCGATCGGCGAGGCTCCCACGCTTTTTCTCCGGAAGGCAACCGGCCTCGTGCGCGGCTGGTCGGTCCGGGACTCGATCATCTATGCGTGCCTGGCGACAAACTTCGTCACGCTGGGGATCTATGAGTTCACCTTTGCCGGCCCGGCGTTCCCCAAGGGCCAGTTCATCACGTCGATCCTGATCTCGGCCGTCCTGGTGTCGTTCCTGGTCGTGGCGTACAGCGGCCTGATCGTGACGATCCCGCGGGCTGGCGGCGACTACGTCTGGCAGACCCGAATCCTGGGCAGCGGCATCGGCTTCGTGATGGCCGCCACCGGCTGGTGGTTCATCCTCTGGCTGTGGGCGCCTATCTACGGCAACATCCTGTCAGTCCAGCTGTTCCAGCCGCTGTGGGCGACACTCGGCGATCCGGGCGGGGCTGCCTGGTTCGCCTCGAAGAACGGCATCTTCGTCGTCTGCCTGATCACGATCGCCATCGCCGGCGGGCTCGTCTCGCTCGGCATGGCCGGCTACGCCCGCATCCAGAAGTGGTGCTTCGCCGGCGGTCTCGTCGCCTTCGCGGTCGTTGTGATCCTGCTGCTGATCAACAGCCACGCCTCGTTCGTCAGCTCGTTCAACTTCGAGGGGCAGAAGCTCTTCGGCGTGCACAACGCGTACGCCGCGACCAACGCGGCGGCGAAGAAGGCGGGTTACAGCACTTACAACATGGGCTTCGGGCCGATCGGGCCGACCATGCTGCTGGTCCCGGCCATGATGTTCTTCATCCTGTGGCCGAACTGGGGCTCGACCCTCTACGGCGAGATCCGGGGCGCGAGTGACTTCAAGCGCGTCTTCACCGGCATGTTCACCGGACTGTGGATCACCGTCATCCTGACCATCATCTTCCTGCTGCTGGTGGCCAAGACGATCGGCTGGGACTTCTACCAGAACCTGAACTCGCTGGACTACAACCTCACACCGCAGTTCGGCATCTGGCCATACCCGTTCATGTTTGCAGGCTGGCTCGTCCACAACACTGCGTTCCAGGTCATCCTGATCCTGGCGCTCAGCCTCTGGTTCTTCGGCTGGGTCGGCACGCTGTTCCTGTCCTCGACCCGGGTCATCTTCGCCGCCGCGTTCGATCGCGTTCTGCCTGACCGCGCGGCGGAGGTGTCGGAGAAGCGTAAGGTGCCGATCTACTCGCTGGTGCTGATGCTGTTCCCGGCGGCGTTGCTATCCGCTGTATATGCGTACTCCGGCTCGTTCCGCAACTACTTCCTGGACGCGACGCTGGTGATCGCGGTGACGTATCTGTTCAGCGCCATCGCCGTGGTGATCCTGCCATGGCGCAGACCGGAACTGTGGGCGGCGTCGCCGGCCAGCCGGTTCAAGTTCCTCGGCGTCCCGGTCGTACTGGGCGCGGGCTGGGTGACCATCGCGCTGCTGGGCTTCTGCCTGTACGAGTGGTTCTCCAACAGCTTGTACTTCGTCAACAACAAGTCGTCCCTGGTGTTCATGGGCGCGATGTACGTGCTGGCGATCGTCGTGTACGTCTTCGCCCGCCTCATCCGCAAGCGGCAGGGCATCGACCTCGGCCTGATCAACAAGGAGATACCGGTCGAATAGCGTGCGGCAGCCCCATCGGCAGGGCTTAATGAGCACGGACGATTTTTCCGGGAACGGGGAAGTCGTCCGTGCTCTTGCTCGCCCCCCAGACTGGGACCAGCAGATCAGCAGAAACGTGAGATGAGTGAGATCGCGGTATGAGCGAAACACCTGGCCGGGCCAGTGCCGTCATCATCGGGGCCGGCATCGTCGGCAACTGCCTGGCCTATCACCTGGCCAGGCTCGGCTGGACTCAGCTCGTCCTGGTCGACAAGGGCCCGATGCCTAATCCCGGCGGCTCTACCGGCCACGCGTCGAATTTCATCTTCCCGATCGAGTACTCCAAGATGATGATGGAACTCACCAGGGACAGCACCGAGCAGTACAAGGAGCTCGGCGTCTTCACCGAGAGCGGCGGCATCGAGGTCGCCCGCAACCAGGCGCGGATGCAGGAGCTGCGACGCCGCTGCTCGCAAGCGAAGTCCTGGGGCATCCCGGCCGAGATCCTCACGCCCGAGGGCGTGCGCAAGCTGGTCCCGTACCTGGACGACTCGGTGATCCTGGGCGGCGCCTACTTCCCGACGGTCGGAGTCGTCGATTCGCTGCGCGCAGGCACGCTGATGCGCGAGCGGGCGCAGCAACTGGACGCGCTCACGGTCCTCGCCGGAGCCGAGGTGCTCGGCATCGACAAGTCCGAGGACGGCCGGGTCGCGGGCGTGCGCACGACGAAGGGCGACATCGCGACCGACGTCGTCGCGATCTGCTGCGGGGTGTGGAGCCCGCGGATCGCCAAGATGGCTGGCGCGCGGATCCCGTTGACGCCGATCGTGCACCAGATGATCAGCGTCGGCCCGATCGCGCTATTCGACGGCACCGAGGGCGAGATCGGCTACCCGATCGTGCGAGATGTCGACGAGAACATGTACGAACGCCAGCACGGCGGCGACATGGAGGTCGGCTCCTACGCGCACCGGCCGATCATCGTGCCGCCCGACGACATCCCCTCGATCGAGGAGGCGGTGCTGTCGCCGACCGAGATGCCGTTCACGCAGGACGACTTCGATCCCCAGCTTGAGCTTGCGCTCGAGCTCATGCCCGACTTGCTTGGCGACGAGCGAGCGGGTGTCCGGTACGCCATCAACGGGCTCATCTCCATGACGCCAGATGGGCACCCGGTCCTAGGCGAGGCGCCTGAGGTGCCAGGCCTGTGGTCCGTCGCGGCCAGCTGGATCAAGGAGGGGCCAGGTATCGGCCGCGCGGTTGCCGAGTGGATGAGCGGCGTCACCCCGGAGATCGACATTCACGAGGCCGACATCGCCCGGTTCTATCCGCATCAGCGCACGACGGCGCACGTCACCGCCAGGGCGCGCGAGGGCTTCAACAAGATGTACGGCATCGTGCATCCGGCCGAGCAGTGGGAGTCCGGCCGCCCGGTCCGGGTCAGCCCGGTCTACGAGCGCCAGCGCGAGCTTGGCGCGGTGTTCCACGAGACCGCGGGCTGGGAGCGGCCGTTCTGGTATGAGCGCAACCGGGATCTGCTGGACCGGTACCGGGGGCAGCTGATGGACCGGGACAGCGAGTGGGAGTCGCGCTGGTGGTCGCCGATCATCAACGCCGAGCACCTGGCCATGCGCGAGCGGGCCGGCCTGTTCGACCTGTCCGCCTTCGCCGTCCTCGACGTCACCGGGCCCGGCGCGCTGCACGCGCTGCAGAAGGTCGCGGTCGCCCAGTTGCAGGTGCCGGTCGGCCGGGTGGTGTACACATCGTTCCTGGACGATGCGGGCGGCTTCCGTGCGGACCTGACGATCATGCGGCTCGGGCCGCGGCACTTCCGGGTGGTGACCGGTGGCGCGACCGGGATGTCGGACTACAAGTGGATCTTGGACCACCTGCCCGATGACGGGTCGGCCGCGGTCACCGACGTGACCTCGGCGTGGACGACGTTCGGCCTGTGGGGTCCGAAGGCGCGCGACATCCTCGGCCACCTCACCGGTGATGACATTTCCAACGCCGGGTTCCCTTTCACCACCTGCCGGGACATCGAGGCCGAGGGGATGACGGTGCTGGCGTCCCGGATCAGTTACGTGGGCGAGCTCGGCTGGGAGCTGTACGTGCCAGTGGAGCAGGCGCCGAGGCTGTGGGACGGACTGTTCTCGGCGGGGCTGGCCTACGGCATGATCCCGGCCGGGATCGGCGTGTACGGCACGACCGGCCGCCTGGAGAAGGGCTACCGCGCCTACGGCGCCGAGCTGGACGCCAGCTACAGCCTCGTCGAGGCTGGCATGGCGCGGCCGAAGGTCAAGGACCAGGATTTCGTCGGCAAGACCGCCTACCTGCGCCAGCGCGCTGCGCCGCCCGCCGCGGTGCTATGCACGCTCACGGTCGACGACCACGTGTCCGATACCGGCGAGCTCCGGTACATGCTGGGCGGTGAGCCGGTGCTGGCCGACGGCGGCCAACCGCTGACCGACGCTCAGGGGCGGCATTCGTACGTGACCAGCGCTGGCTCGGGACCCTCGGTAGGCAAGCACCTGCTGATGTCCTATCTGCCGCCCGAGCAGGCAGTCGAGGGGGCCGCGTTGCTGGTCGAGTACATGGGCGAGCAGTATCCCGTGACGGTGGCCGTGGCCGGTGCCACGCCGCTGTTCGACCCGGCGAACGAGCGGGTCAGGCGCTAGCCGGTGCACCCTGACCCACTAGACATTCTGGTCTGCGTGAAGCGAGTGCCGATGGTCGGCGGGAAGGTGGTGATCACCCCCGACGGCCAGGATGTCGACACGCGCATGTCCGGGTTCACCGTCAGCCCGCACGAGGAGTGCGCGGTCGAGGAGGCCGTGCAGATCACCCAGCGCGACGGCGGTACGGTCACGGTGCTCACGCTGGGACCGCCCGAGGCCGCTGACCAGCTGCGGGACATGCTGGCGCTAGGCGCGCACCGCGGCGTGCTGCTGGAGACTGACGGGCGGGAGTGGGGCCCCGTCGCGACGGCGGCCGCGATCGTGTGGGCCGTGGGCGCGCTGGGGACTACCCCGTTCCCTCTGATCTTGACTGGTAATGAGGCGGCGGACACCGGTGGCTACCAGGTGGGCATCCGGGTAGCGCACGCGCTCGGCCGGCCGTGCGTGACCGGGATCAAGCGGCTCGAGCTGGCCGACGGCATGCTGCGCGCGGCGCGGGAGTACGGCGGCGCCCAGGAGATGTTCGAGGTGGCGCTGCCGGCGGTGGTGAGTGTCAAGGAAGGCATTAACTTGCCGCGGTACCCGTCGCTGCCCGGTCGGCTGCGGGCGAAGCGCGCGGAGATCGTTGTGCTGCGGCCGCAATGGCAGGACGACGGCCTGCGCAAGCTGAGCCTGCGGGCGCCGGCGAGCTCGACGCGACGGGCGCAAGTGCTCGGACACGGAGCTGACGCCGTGCCCGCACTCATCGACGTGCTGGGGGATCTCGGCGTACTGCCGGCTGCGGCCCGCGGCGGCGATGACGGGGCGGCGGCGTGACCGCGGGTCCGGACGGCGGCGCGCCCGCGGCGCAAGGTGCCGGGACAGCCGCTGCGGGGTCCGTCGGTGCTGGGACCGTCGGTGCTGGGACCGCCGGCGCCGTGATCTGCCTGGCCGAACGTGATGGTGCCGTCGTGACCGATTCGTCGCTCCGGGCGCTGTCCTTCGCGGCGTCGCTGGCTGGGACTGGCGGCGTAACCGCGGTCCTGTTCCAGGGGCCGGGTACGGCTGGGCCCGACGCCGCCGATCAGGATGGCGAACTGGCCGCTGGCCCGCTGACCGCTTACGGCGTGACTGACGTCTGCCTCGTGCACTCGGATGAGCTCACCGGATACGCGCCAGCGGCGTGGGCCCGCAGCCTCGCCCAGCTGGCGGCAGCCGAGGGCATGACCGCGGTCGTGGCGCCTGCGACCGATCGTGGTAACGAGGTGCTGGCGCACCTGGGCGCGATGACCGGGCTGCCTATGGCGGCCAACTGCGTCGCGGCAGAGTCTTCGGGTCCTGGCAGGTGGCAGCTAGTGCGGCAGCGCTGGGCTGGCAGCGTGCTGGAGGACGCTGTCCTGGAGGCGCGGTGCGCGCTGCTGACTGTCGCGACCGATGCGCTGACGCTGGCCGCGCCAGCGGTGCGCGGCGGTCCGGCACCGGCGGTGCGCTGCTTCACGCCCGAGCTGATGGCTGCTGATCTCGTGGTTCTTGCGACCGAGTCGGCCGAGCGTAGTTCCGGCATGTCGCTGGCGACCGCGCGAGTGGTAGTCGGCGGCGGGCGTGGCGTCGGCGGACCGGACGGGTTCGGCGCGCTCGAGGAGCTCGCTGGCCTGCTCGGCGGCGTCGTCGGCGTCTCGCGGGTGGTGACCAGCCAGGGCTGGCGGCCGCACCGGCAGCAGGTCGGGCAGACCGGCACCAAGATCTCGCCGGAGCTCTATCTGGCCTGCGGCATCAGCGGTGCCATCCAGCACATGGCCGGGTGCCAGTCGGCCCGGCACATCGTGGCGGTGAACATCGACGCAGACGCCCCGATCATTGCTCACGCCGAGTACGCGGTGATCGGCGACGTGAACGAGGTCGTTCCGGCGCTGGTGGCGGCCATCAGGGCGCGTGCCGGCTAACCGAGCACCCTCGGATTAGGCGCTGCCCCGGCGGCATGGGCCACCGGGGCAGCTTGAGAACTGGGGCGTGCCTGATGAGGGTCAGCTAGCGCGGAGCCAGGTGTTGCTGAACCCGCCCGAGCCGTTGATCGAGCTGGTGGAGTCCTTATCGGCGCCACTGTTGTCGACCATGATGATCTCGGTCGGGCTCTCCGAGCCCAGCGAGGTGCCGTTGGCGATGGAGGAACCGTAGGTGACAGTGCCGAAGTCAGCTAGCGGCAGGACGCCGCTGTTCGACGACGGCGCCTCGGTGATGACCTCGGCGGAGGACCGGTCCAGGCCGGCCTGGTTCTTGGTGATCGTCTGGGTCCAGCCTTGAGTGGCGTCCTTGAGCACCAGCGTGTAGGTCTGAGTGCCGGAGAAGGTGACCGAGGCGCTGATGGCATCGCCAGGCTTAACGGTGTTGGTGAAGTACACCGGGTTGGCCGGATACATCTCGTACCAGCCGTAGTAGTCCGGTGAGCTGCCGTTACAGTCCGAGTCGGTGCCGGTCTGCTCGACGGAGTTGCTGTTGTAGCCGTCCAGGCCGACCCAGAACGCGGCGTACTGGGCGGAGCCGCGGCGGTTGTGTTTGCCGCTTGAGCAGGTGGCGGCCGGTTCGGTCCAGCTCGCGGACACGGAGTTAAAAGCGCCGCTGGCACCGGTCGCCGCGTATCCGGACCAGTTCGTGCTCTCGGCCTGGAACGAGCGGCCGTGTACCGCGGCATGCGCTGTCGCACCGGTCGGCCGCTTCATGAGGCCACCTGGCCTGAACGCGGGAGCCGTGACGCCGCCTGGACGGACGGCTGTGACGGACGGATGGTGTGCGACTGCTGCTGCCGAGGCGTTTCCTGTTAGCCCGAGCAGTGTGCCGAGAGCTATCGCTGCGGTCGCGAAGGGAATGCTCCAGCGTTTTGTCATAGGTCTCCTTCGGCCTGTTATGCCACGATGACGTTGGCTTTTGCGAAAAAACCCCAAACTCACTTACAGTTCGGAAATAGGCAGAAATCTACCTTTTAAGCCAGTTCATCATCACGAGCGGGGTCGCGGTGAACGTATAGCGGCCGATAGTCATGGTGAAACAAGGCGGAGGTAAAGAGATGGCAAAGTATGTACGCCCTGATAACAGGTGCTTCTGCCGACATATCGCACCGGGGTTTCGGATGCCGCCGACCCGGCGGGGATTTAACTCGCGAAGCCCCGTATAACGGGCTGCGTCATTGTCGCTAGGTGCGGATCTAGCGGTCGGCAGGCACTTTACGATCTTGCTTCGTCGACATTTCCCGCGGCAGGTGCATCTAGGCGCCCGGCTTGCCGCTTTTGCGCGCACGTTAGCCGGGAAATGTGGCGATGGGCAAGATCGAAGTGGCGCTGGCGGAGGCAATAGCGTCTGCCGACGGCCTGCTAGGTCGTTGCAGCAGCGCTAGTCGCGGTCAGCGCGACGGCAGGACCCGCAGCCGGGCCCGGATCGGCAGGTGGTCAGAGCCAGCGGATGGCAAGACGGCGCTTTCCATGACCGTCATGCGCCGATCAACAAGGACATGATCGAGCTGGACCAGCGGCCGGGTGGCGGGCCAGGTCTTGCCGCGGACGGTGGCGGCATACTCGAGCGACATCCCGGCAAGCGGCCGTGGCATGTTGAGGTCGCCGACGATGATCGTCGGGAGCTGCCGCGACTGCCCGCCGTCTGCGCGCAGTCGCTCCTGCAGGCGCCGCAGCTGGATCGGGCTCGTCAGCCGGTGAGTGAGATGCGTATTCACCACGCGCACGCTGGTGCCGCCGGCCAGCTTGACCGTGACGACCTGCGCGAAGCGCGGGAACTCGTCGCCAGGGGACACGCCCAGCTCGATAACCGCGTAGTCGGTGACCGGAAGCGTCGTGAGAACCGCGATGGCGAGCTCGCCCGGGCCTGACGTGGCCGAGACCCCAGGCAGACTCAGGCTGGGCGGCCTGGCCATCACCTGCCGGGACACTGTGGCCCCTAGCTTGGCGGCCGCTTCGGCCAGCGGGTCGGGCGCATCGGGCCCCGGTGCGGGCGCAGCAGATCCCACGCTGGCGAACTCAGCTCCGCGCACGTCGGCGCAAGGATCTGCGGCATCGCCGGCGATGGGAAGCCAGCTTTCCTGAACGCAGACCACGTCGGCGTCAAGCTGGCACACCGCGGCGGCAACGTCGAATGGCTGCCCGAAGAACCCGAAGCCGCAATGCAGGTTGAGGCTGGCCACAGTGAGCTCGTCAATGTCGGCAGCCTACCGTCGCCCAGCTGCAGCAAGCCAGGCCCGTAGCCCTCCGGGCGCCACGCCCGTAGCGCTCCCAGGGCCACGCCCGTAGCACGCCCCGAGGGCCACGCCCTCAGCACCAGCGCAGGCCCGACCCAGCGCAGGACCGGCAAGCAATCACGGCCACTCCCCAGACTGTGCATATTTCTGTGGATAGCCGGTGGATAAACCCGAACGTTAGGGGATAACAATAGCCATCCTGTGGACAGCAAAAGAATCTTCGAAAGGTTTGCGGAAACCCTTGCGCGCTTACCGTTCGACGCAGTAGAAATTCACTCACCACCTGGATAGCAGTCCACCGGAGGGGGCGACCCCAAGGGTTGTGCGGGACCCGGGGGACCGGGCGACGCGCATGGACTGTGAGTAGGGCGGTAGGCCGGGCATAGCGCCAGATGGCCGAGAAATCGGCTGGTCAGCGAGTTGTCAGGCTACGTGAGGCCCCTGTATCTCATACATACAGGGGCCTCACGGCTACCCGGGCCAGGCCGGGTGTCGGCCTTGATCAATCCCCCGGCCAAAGCCGCGCAGAAGGCCTTCAGCGCCACATTGGTGCGATCTAAGTAATTCGCCGATAACAGTTCGTCACTGGGCTAGCTCGCGACCCATCCATGGCTTCGCCAAAGAATCTTTACTTTGTTTTCCGGAACCCCTTGCGCGAGCCACTGTTGAGGCAGTACAAATTCATTCACAGTCAAGATGGATCCGCGCCACGGAGCGATCCGAAGCAGGCAGAGCCGGGCGACCGAGATCTGCCGGAGGGTCCCCAGTCTTGGCGGTACTGGTCGCGAGACCGCGGTTAGCCGAGCGATCGGCGGACGGCTGGACACGCGACTGGCTGAGGCCCCTCCGTCTCATACACGGAGGGGCCTCAGCACTGTCTGGCCCGGCCCGGCCCTGGCCCTGGCCAGTCCCGAGCCCCGGCCGGTGCCCGGACTGGCGGCGCGTTCGCTATGCCTGCCATAGTGGCCGCCGTGGGAGATGCGGTGCTGGACGGCACGCCAGAGGCGCGAACCGCGCGGCTGCTGCGCTGGCAGGCCGACGCGTGCCGGGAACTAGGTAGCCCTCTGTATGGAGACCTTCTCCTGCGCGCCGCTGACGACCTCCTCGCTGGCGGCCCCACGGCTACCGTCCTGAGCGGCCACTTCGACGACCGGATATCTAGCGTGCTGGCGCTGCGGCTGCTCGGCGGCGCTCACGCCCTGGCCCTATCGGGACGCGCTCCGCAGCTGGCGGCTTTTTACCCCAGCGCCGGCGGCACAGCCGACAGTGAGCCGGGCAGCCCGCGGGCCTGGGCGGCGCTGCGGCAGACGCTCGCGGAGCAGGGCGACGAGCTCGGCACGTGGCTCGACCACCCGCCCCAGACCAACGAGGTTGGCCGGGCAGCTGCGCTGCTTGGCGGGCTCCGGCATATCGCGGCCGAGCATGACCTGCCGATCCGGCTGATCGAGGTCGGCGCCAGCGCCGGGCTGAACCTGCGAGCCGACAGGTTCTACGTCCCCGGTGACGCCGGGAGTTACGGGAGCCCAGACTCGCCTGTTGTCCTGGCTGGAGGCTGGCAAGGCGAAGCGCCGCCACCGGCCCGGATCGAGGTGACCGAGCGGATCGGCGGGGACCTGTCGCCCGTCGATCCGGCCACCCCCGACGGCAGGCTGCGGCTGACCGCCTACGTCTGGCCCGATCAGGCCGACCGGCTGAGCCGGCTGCGCGGCGCGTTCACCATCGCCGCGCAAGTGCCCGCGGAACTCCGCACGGAATCCGCCTCCGCGACCCTGGCGCGCACTGAGCTGGTGCCAGGCACCTGGACCGTGCTCTGGCATTCGATCTTCCGCCAGTATCTGAGCGAGGACCAGCGAACGGAGCTCGCCGACGGCGTAGCGAAACTCGGGCACGCCGCCACCCCCGCCGCCAGGTTCGCCTACTTGTACCTGGAGCAGTCGCGGGCCGGGGGATGCCCAGTCACGCTCGTGACCTGGCCGGGCGGGCGCCGTCGCATCCTCGGATCCGCGCCGGCGCACGGGCTGCCGGTCCAGTGGCGTGCTTACCGCTGATCCGGTACCTTGCCCTTCGTGCGGTCCGTCTTCCTCGCCTGCGACGATCCGTACGAGACCGCCAGGCTGATGACTGCCGGAGACCGACGACATCGCCGCTGTGCACGAGCGGCACGCCGCCGGGGGCGTCGTGACGGCGCCGCTCTCGCAGCGGCCCTGGGGCGAGCTGGCCTTCGATGCGGTCATTGCCGGTTGCCGGTTCCTGATCGCGCAAGAGACGCTGGCTGGCGACGCCTAAGCCGGGACTGGCAGCTCCGCCGGAGCCCTGCTGGGCCCGTTGAGCAGGGCGGCAAGCTCGCGCTCCAGGCTCCCCGTGCCGACGTCGACGACCTGCAACGGCAGGCCGAACTGGGCCGCGATGGCCGCCGCCCGGCGATCCAGATCCGCGTCCCGTTCCTGCGCTAGCCAGACCAGCCTGCGGTAATGGCCGAAGTAGTCACTCCATAGCTGCGGATGTCGATCCAGGCCAAGGCCAGCCAGCACCGTCCGCTCGAAGCTTCGCACCAGGTAGTCGGTGAGCAGATACGTGCCGGGCTCGCGCTCGAGCAGCGCGCGCACCCGCTCGGGTCCGCCTAGCACGTCGTAGCAGTGCAGCCCGCGCAGCCGGCCGATCCCGAGCGCGGCGCACACCTCGTCGAGCGCGCCGTAGGTGCCGCAGTCGGCGTAGCCGAGCGCGACCGCCAGGCCGCGGGCCTGCAGCTTGCGCGCGAGGCCATCGGCCGCGGCCGCGATCAGCTCCGGCCGGTTGTGCAGCGAGGCGGGCAGCGGGTGCACCTCGACCGGCCAGCGCCGCCGTGCGGCGATGTCACGGATGTGGCCAGCCAGCGCACCGCAGGCGATCACGGCGAGCGTCGGCACCGGCTCCGCAGAGCGGGAACGGGGTTCGTTGACCGCTCCGCCCTCATGACGGGAACTGGAGTTGCTCGACGAACGCGTCGTTGAAGCCGTCCCGGTCTGACAGCTCGACATATCTCACCTCCTCCAGCAGGGCCAACGCGCCAGCCCGCTCGCGGACCGACAGCAGCGCCATCTTGGCGCCCTCGCCCGCCACGTTGCCAGCGCTGACGACGCGCAGGACCGGCAGCCGGGGCACGAGCCCGAGCGCTATCGCGCTGGCGGGCGACAGGTAGCTGCCAAACGAGCCGGCCAGCAGCACTTGCTGGATGTCGCCCGCGGTCAGGCCCGCCTCGGCCAGCAGGACCTGCCAGCCGGTCGCGATGGCAGCCTTGGCGAACTGCAGTTCCCGCACGTCGCGCTGGGAGAGGTAGATCGAGTCGGAGACGTCGCCCGGCTCCCCGCGCCAGTGCAGCACGAAGACGCGCTCCTGGCCGAGCATCGTGAGCCGCGGCGCCAGGCCTGGCGCTAGCGCGGCGGCGGCCTCGTCGGGCACTAGCCGGCCGCTGTGGTCCAGCAAGCCGGCTTTCACGAGGCTCGCCACGGCGTCGACGAGGCCAGAGCCGCACAATCCGGCGGGCTCGGCGTCCCCGATCACCGTCAGCGCGACGCCGTCGGGCGCGATGGAGACGGCCTCGATGGCGCCGTCGGCGGCGCGCATCCCGCACCGGATGGCCGCGCCCTCGAACGCCGGCCCCGCGGGTGCGGCGGTCGCGAGCAGCCAGTCGCGATTGCCGAGCACGATCTCGCAGTTCGTGCCGATGTCGATGAACAGCCTCGTCCTGGCGTCGCGGTTCATGCCGGACGCGAGCAGCCCGGCGGTGATATCGCCGCCGACGTAAGCGCCGAAGGCCGGAAACATGAACGCCCGTGCGCGCGGGTGCGCGGGCACTCGCAAGTCCGCAGCGAGCACCTCCGGCAGCTGGCGGGCCGCCATGATGAACGGAGCGACGCCGAGCGGCTCAGGGTCGATGCCGAGCGCGATGTGCGTCATCGTGGCGTTCCCGGCAACGGCGATCTCAGCCACGTCAGCCGGATCCGCCCCGGCGTGGGCGCAGACTTCGGCGGCCAGTTCCGCGAGCGTCTCATGCGCGAGCCGGCCGAGAGTATCAAGCGCGGCCGGGTCGAGCATGGTCGCGCTGATCCGGGTGATGACGTCTGCGCCGAACGGCTGCTGCTTGCTGAGCATCGAGGCGACCGCGAGCGGCGTGCCGGTGCAAAGGTCCAGCAGCGTGGCGACGACGGTCGTCGTGCCGAGGTCAAACGCGATGCCGAGGAGCTGACTGGTCGTATCGCCGGGCTGCACGTCGATGAGCACGTCGTCGACGATGACCGCGGTCACTTTGAAGTCCGCCGCCCGTAGCCGCTGCCCCAGCCCGCGCAGCAGACCCAGGTCGACGCGCAGCTCCAGGTCGTCCAGGCTCGCGAGGACCCGCTCGATGTCGGTCTGCTGGTCGGACAGAGACGGCTCGGCGAGCTCCAGGTAACGCTTCTGCGCGGCCGGGCGCAGGATCACCTGGCGCCCGACGCCCACCGTGGCCGCCTTCGGCCGCGTCATGAGCGGCGGCACCTCGACCTGCACGTCGGCGTCGGCCAGTGCCCGGCAGGCCAGCCGCCAGCCCGCCCGCAGCTCGTCAGGAGAGAACGCCCGCGCGTCCAGCGATGAGGCCGGCGGCGCGCCAGCCAGGATCTTGATCTTGCATTTCTTGCACGTGCCGTGGCCGCCGCAGGTCGAGTCGATCGCGATGCCGTTCCAGCTGGCGGCGTCGAACAGCGAAACGCCTGGCGGGACCCGCACCCGCAGCCCGGCCGGCAAGAAGTGCAGCTCGACCCTGGCCGGCGCGCCGGTGAGGTGCGCGGCAGCTACTTGCGTCACGGCGCGCCCGTGGTCGCCGTAGCAGCCGTGGTCGCCGTAGCAGCGGTCGCGTCGGTGGCAGCGGTCGCCGGGTGGCAGCGGTCGCCTGGGTGGCAGCCTCTGCCGCCTGCCGGGCCCGGTGCGCCGCGATCCAGGCCGCACCCCACGGGTCGCGGCCGGTCAGCAGGTCGGCGGCCTTGACGGCGCGCACCAGCTGGACCGACCTGGCGTCCATGATGGCGCTGGTGAGGCCGGTGGCGATCGCCATCGGCAGGAACGCGGCGCCGATCGTGCCCCGCTCCGGCATGCCGAACGAGACGTTGGACGCGCCGAGCGTCATGTTGACGCCGAGCTCCGCGCGGAGCAGTTCGATCGTCTCCAGCGTGCGCAGCACGAGGGAGGTATCCGCTCCGATCGGCATAGCGAGCGGGTCGAAGACGATGTCCTCGAGCGCGATCCCGTAGGTGCCGGTCGCGACGTCGACGATCTTGCGCGCCAGTTCCAGCCGGCGCGAAGGCTCCTCAGGGATCTCCTCCTCGTCGTTGGGCAGCGCGATCACGGCCGCGCCGTGGCGCTTGACCAGCGGCAGGATCGCTGCCAGCCGCTCGTCCTCGGCCGTGACGGAGTTGACAAGCGCCTTGCCCTGATAGGTCGCGAGGCCGGCTTCGAGCACCTCGATGATGGAGGAGTCCAGGCACAGCGGCAGGTCGCAGCACGACTGGATCAGCCGAACCGCGCTGACCATCAGCTCGGTCTCGTCGGCCAGCGGCGCACCCATGTTGACGTCGAGCATCATGGCGCCGCCCGCTACCTGCTCGGCCACGTCGATCTCGATCCTGGACAGGTCACCGCGCCGCAGCTGGTCCTGGAAAACCTTCCGCCCCGTGGGGTTGATGCGCTCGCCGATGATGCAGAACGGGTTGTCTCCGCCGATCCGCAGCTCCCGCGTCGCGGACGACACGATGGTTTCCATGGACGGCACCGTCCTCAGGCGGGCGCGACGGCGCGCCGCCGCTGGATCAGTTCTTTGGCGCGCACGACCGCGGCAGACGCGTCGGCTGCGTACCCGTCCGCGCCGACCACGTCGGCGTATTCCTGGGTGACTGGCGCGCCGCCGACCATGACGATGACCTGATCGCGTAGCCCGGCCTTCTGCAGCGCGTTGATATTCGCCTTGAACATCGGCATCGTCGTGGTGAGGAACGCGGAGAACCCGACGATGTCCGGCTGGTGCTCCTCGATCGCAGCCAGGAACTTCTCCGGCGCGACCTGCACGCCGAGGTCGATCACCTCGAAGCCCGCGCCCTCGAACATGATGTTGACGAGGTTCTTGCCGATGTCGTGCACGTCGCCCTTGACCGTGCCGATCACGATCTTGCCGATCGTCTGCGCGCCGGTCTCGGCCAGCAGCGGGCGCAGGATCTCCAGCGCTCCGGCCATCGCCTTGCCCGCGATCAGCATCTCCGGGACGAAGAAGTCGCCGCGCTCGAACCGCGCGCCGACCTCCTCTAGCGACGGGATCAGCGCCTCGTAGAGCAGCGTCTCCGGGCCGAGACCCAGCTCGAGTCCCTGGCGGGTGAGGCTCAGCACCTCAGGGGCATTGCCGACGAGGGTGAAGTCATACAGCTGGCGCAGCAAGTCGTCCGTAGTCACGAGGCACCTTCCTCCTTGTTGGTCCGCGGGGTATGGCCGAGCAGGGCCGACAGCGAGCGAGCGCCCGCCATGCAAGCCTCGGCCGCGGCTGGCAGCTGACCGCTGCCCAGCCTGCTCGCCGGCCCGGAGACCGACAGCGCCGCGACAGCTGTCGCGCCGCCGGCGCCAGCGCCGGCCGTAGCAGCGAGGGTGCCGCCAACAAATACCGGCGCCGCCACCGCGACGAGGCCGGGCTCCAGCTCTTCGACAGTGATCGCGTAGCCCCGCTCCCGAACCGCGGTGAGCTCAGCGGCGAGTGCGGCTCGGCTGGTGATGGTCCGGTCGGTGCGCTTGTCGAGCCTGCCCCCGGGCAGCTCGGCCGCGCCGAAGGCCAGCAGCACCTTGCCGAGCGCCGCGCAGTGCAGCGGCACAGTCAGCCCGACCCAGTTCGTGCCGCCGATGAGGTACCTGCTGTCGACCTGCGCGATCTGCTCCACCAGGCCGCCATCACGGGGTACGCCGATGTTGACCGTCTCTCCGGTGTGCTCGCCGAGCAGAGCGAGCACGGGCTGGGCGACGCTCACCAGGTCGGCTTCGGCTCCGCCGCGCCAGGCGTAGGACACGAACACTTCACCGGGGGAAAACCGGCCGGCCCCATCGCGGCGGACCAGCCCGTTGCGCTCGAGCGCCATGAGCAGCCGCGATGTCGTGCTCTTGGCCAGGCCGCTGGCCGCGGTCAGCTCGGTGAAGGAGACCGGAGCGCGGTGCCGGGCGACTTCGATGAGCAGCTGCGCCGCCCGGTCAACGGCCTGGGTCCCGGTAGGGCTGGTCACATTGCATCCTTGCTTTGCAGAGTTCCATGTTACGGAACTCTGTTCTACGATGTGATCCTAAGTTCGGTCATTCGAGCCGGTCAAGTGCGCCATTCGAGGTGGCAATGTTCCGCAATTCGATGCCCAGGTACGAGATCCTGTCCGCGGACGCGATTGCCGTGCTGGACAAGGGCTGGCGCCGGATCGTGTCCGAGATCGGCGTGCAGTTCGCCAAGCCGGAGGCGGTCGAGTTGTTCCGCAAGGCCGGCCAGCGCACCGACGGCGAGGTCGTGTACCTGGACCCGGAGTTCGTGCTCGAGCAGGTGGCCCTGGCCCCGCGCGAGTTCGACGTGCAGGCTAGGAACCCGGCTAACAACGTTCATATTGGCGGCGACGACATGGTCTTCGGCGCGGTCTACGGCTCGCCATTCGTGCGCGACGGCGATGTCCGGCGCGACGCGACCATGGACGACTTCCGTCGGCTGTGCATGCTGTCGCAGTCGTTCGGTGAGCTTGACTCCGCAGGCGGCGTCATCTGCGAGCCGAACGACACCCCGCTGGACTCCCGGCACCTCGACATGATCTACGCACTCCAGACCCTGACCGACAAGATCTACATGGGGAACGTCGTGTCCGGCCCTAATGCCGCGGACACCATCGCCATGACGGAGATCCTGTTTGGCGGCCGGACCGCGATCGAGGCCGTTCCCGCGACGATCTCGCTGATCAACTGCAATTCGCCGTTGCGCTGGGACGACCGGATGCTCGACGCGCAATTCGAGTACTGTGCCGCCGCACAGCCCGTCGTGCTGACCCCGTTCCTGCTCATGGGAGCCATGTCGCCGGTCACCATCCCCGCGGCACTCGTCCAGCAGCTCGCCGAGGCGCTGTCGGGGATTGCGCTGGCCCAGCTGATCAGGCCCGGCTGCCCGGTCATCTTCGGCTCGTTCCTGTCCAACATCGACATGCAGTCAGGCTCACCGAGCTTCGGCACGCCCGAGTCCGGGATCGGGCTGCTGTGCACGGGTCAGCTGGCCCGGCACTTCGGGCTGCCGTTCCGCACCGGCGGCGGCCTGAACTCCAGTCAGACGTGTGACGCCCAGGCCGCGTACGAGTCGCTGATGACGCTGCTGCCGACGTTCCTCGCGGGCACTAACTGGGTCATGCACGCGGCCGGCTGGCTCGAGGGCGGGCTGGTCTCGTGCTACGAGAAGTTCATCGTCGACATCGAGCTGCTGCGCATGCTGCGGGTGGAGTTCACGCCGCTGGAGATCGACGAGGCGTCGCTGGCTTTCGGCGCGCACGAGGAGGTCGGGCACGGCGGTCACTTCCTCGGCGCGCAGCACACTATGGAGCGGTTCCGCGAGTGCTTCTACCGGCCGCTGCTGTCGTCGACCGCGAACTACGAGCGCTGGCTGAAGCTCGGCGGCAAGGATGCGACGGCCAGGGCCGGCGACATCTGCGCAAAGACGCTGGCTGATTACCAGCAGCCGCCGCTAGATGACGGGATCAGGTCCGAGCTCGAGGAGTTCGTACGCCGTCGTCGCACGGAGCTTGGCGACTGACCACGCTGAGCTTGGCGACTGACGACGACCCAGATTCGCGCTGACTAGGTCGGCGTATCGGGCCTTGTCAGCCTTCACAAGCCTCTGACCTGCTACGATACGAAACGTCAGGCGCCTGTGTCACGTCCGGGCGCAACTGCGTCAGAAAGTAACGTGTGCACGAACGCATCACTCGCTGCGCTTCAGGTCCCCTGTCCGTCAAGCTGCGCAGCGTGGTGCAGGCCGCGCTCGCGGCCATCGTTTTACTCATCGCCTCGATCGCACTAGCCCGGCCGCTCCCGGCTCAGGCTGCTTCTGCTGCGCACGAAACAGCTGCGAGGATGCGGACGCTGGTGTGGCGCTATGCGCTCCGCCAGCAGGGCAAGCCGTACATCTACGGCGACGACGGCCCGGCAGGCTTTGACTGCTCCGGACTTGTGTACGCGGCCTACCGCGCAGCGGGCATCGCGCTGCCGCGCACGACGTACGGCATGCTCGGAAGCTGGCGGCTGGTCCGGGTCTCGAAATCACGCGCTCAGCGTGGTGACCTCGCCTTCTTCGGCGCGAGCCACGTGGAGATCTACGACTTCGGCAACTGGACCTATGGCGCCGCGGAGGCCGGCACGCGCGTCGGGCTCCACAAGATGAACGCGTTCTGGCACCCGACGATGTATTTCATCGTCCGCACGTAATCCCAGCGGGCCGACGCAGGCAGCCTAGCCAGCGGCGCGCTGTCACTCCCTCGGGGTCGGCCCTTGCGCCAGGCCCGGCTCCGGCATGCCCGGTGCCCGCTCGCTGCCGCCCGCTTGCCCGCTCAGCAAGGCCGGCGAAAACGCAGCGAAAAAGTTGTTGGTATGGCGCGAGCTCACGACTCCTACCGGTGTCACGAACAGGCCGGCCGCGGCCGTCAGGCGGCGCGGGCGCACCAGAAGGAGATCTGAGATGACCACACTGGCCAGGGCAGCAGCCATCGCCGGCAGTATCGCGTCAGCCGCCGCCGTGGCGGTCGCCGTGATCCTGCCCGTGCACCACGCACCGGTTGCAGGCGCGGCCGCGACGGGAGTGACCGCCGGGACCGCCGCTGACACGAGGGGGAGCGGCGGCTCCGGCGCCGGCCTGTCGTCGGCAGGCACGGGCAGCACCAGTTCGGGCTCGACGGGGACAGCGACCGGCAGCGGCGCGGCCGGGACCGGCACGAGCGGCGGCGCTGGCACCGCGTCCACGGGCACCGGCTCGAGCGGCACGGGCTCGAGCGGCACGGGCTCGAGCGGCACCGGCTCACGGCACCGGCTCGACTGGCGCGGGCCTCGGCACCGTGCACCCGGTCATTCCGTCGTTCCCGCATTTGCCGATCACGATCGTCACCGCGATACCGAGCCCTACGGGCACGATCGGCGAGCCCGGTGTGCCATGCCTGCAGGGTTACGTCTGGCGGAAGGCATACGGCGGCGACTACGTCTGCGTGTCCCCGGCCACTCGGACCGAGGCGGCCACCGACAACGCGGCCGCGCTCAGCCGGGTGCAGTCGGGCGGCGGCGCCTACGGCCAGTACACCTGCGTGCAGGGTTACGTGTGGCGCCAGGTGGTCCCCGATGACTACACGTGCGTGACACCCGCCGTCCGCGGGCAGGCTGCGTATGACAATTCGCAGGCTGGCAACCGGGTGGCACTGCTGAGCCTGTGGGTCAGTGACTGGACGCCGCCGAGCCAGCCGACGCAGAACTGCTCGGGTGGCGTCTGCACGACGACGGACGGCGGCTGGAACGGCCCGAACTTCCAGATCAACGGCGACTTGTTCAACTTCGGCCCCGTCCTCCTAGAGGTGCACCGCAATGACGGCACGCTGCTCTGGTCCACCACGGTGACAGCGAAGGCCTACAGCGGCTTCCCCGGCGCGGCGCTGTACGCGCAGACTTCGATCGGCGACTGCTCTGGGGTTCCGGGCACGACCGACAACGATTACGTGATCGCCTACGACACCGTCTCCGGTCGCTGGTCAGGCAAGCTGCCCATCGACTCTGACTGCGCTTCATTCTGATGAGAATCGCCGGCCGCCGGGCCGTGGCCGATTGGCCGCAGGCCCGGCGGTCCGCGCATGTCGGCACCGAAAGCAGGCGGAATGTTGCTGTTGCCGATATCCGGCGGTGGCCTAAATCTCCTAGCGTTAGCGCATGCGTGACCGCGAGATTGTCGCCGCCGTCGTGGCTGGCGATCCAGCCGGCCTGGCGGCTGCGTACGACAGCTACGCCGCGGCATTACACGCTTATTGCCGGTCGTTGCTGGCCGAGCCAGCCGACGCGGCCGATGCGGTTCAGGACACCTTCGTCGTCGCGGCTGCCAAGCTCGGCGATCTGCGTGATCCAGACCGCCTCCGGCCCTGGCTCTACGCCGTCGCCCGCAACGAGTGCTACCGGCGGCTGCGCGGCCGGGCCAGGCTTGCCTCCCTGGAGGAGGCTGGCGAGGTGACCGACCCGGCGCAGACAGAGCCGCGGGGCGCGGATCTGGCGGCGCTCAAGGAGCTTGTCATGTCGGCGGTAGCCGCGCTCAATCCTGGCGAACGCGAGGTCATCGAGCTGTCCCTGCGGCACGACCTGAGCGGAGCGGATCTCGCCAGCGCGCTCGGCGTCCCGGTCAACCAGGCGCATGCGCTGGCCTCACGCGCGCGTGCTCAGCTGGAGCGGTCGCTCGGCGCCCTCCTGGTAGCGCGCACCGGCCGTAAGTCCTGCGCCGAGCTAGACGTCATCCTGGCCGGCTGGGACGGCACGCTGACGATCCTGCTGCGCAAGCGGATCAGCCGCCACGTCGAAAGCTGCGACGATCTGTCGCGAGCGGAAGAGGCGAGAGCTGAGCCCGGCGATGCTGTTCAGCATGCTGCCGCTCGTCGCGCTGCCGCGCGGCCTCCGCCAGCAGGTGCTGCGGCTCGTGTCCGACAACTCGCCGCAGGCGGCAGGCTACCGCGATCTGGTGGTGCGCCGGGCCGGCCGCTTCGGCTCGGCGGGCTTCCCCGTCCAGGTCAGCCCCGCTGGCCGCGGCCACCGGCGCGGACAGCTCTCCCGCGCCGTGCTCTTCGCGGCGGCTGCCGCGCTGATCGTCGCCGCAGGCGGCGGCGGCACTGCTGCCTATCTGCTGAGTCACCATCGCCACGTCCGCGCGGCGGCCGGCGCCGCTGTCACGCAGACGATCACGGTCCCGCCTAGCCAGACCGGCATCCCGATCGTGCAGACGCCGACACTCAGTGTCAGCGCCACCGCGCCTGTCCCAACCGCGTCGGCTGTAGCGCCGCTCTCGGCGTCGGCAAGTCCGTCGCCCACCCCGTCCCCGGGCACGCTCAGCGTCGCGCCGACGCTGATCAAGCTGACCCAGTCCGCGCCCGGTGGCCCGTACTCCGGCACCGTCACCGTTACCGCGCAAGGCGGCCCGGTCACCTACTCCATCTCGGTGCCCGCCAGCGAGCAGGCCTACCTGTCCCTGAGCCCGCTGACTGGCACCCTCCAGGTCGGCACGAGCCAGGTCATCGCCATCACCCCGAACCCGAACGACCCGCCGCCGATCTTCCAAATCCCGGTCACCGTGGACCCGGGCGCAGTCACTGTCGTCGTGGAATACCCGCCGTCGGGTTAATCCCCTCGTCGCCGCCGGCCAGACGCGCAGCGGGCCGGTGAGCTAGCCGACCAGGCTGCGCGCGGCAGCCGCGATGTGCGGGGCGCTGATGCCGGCTGCGTCGAGCAGTTCCTCGCTGGTCCCCGACCCGGGCATCTCGGACACGGCGAGGTGCCGCACGGTCAGGTCGACACGACCGGCTCCGGTCAGCGCGTCGACGACGGCAGACCCGAGTCCGCCCTCGGGGTGATGGTCCTCGGCAACGACGAGCCTGCCGGCAGTGACCGCCGCCGCCGCCGCGAGCGTGTCTGTATCGATTGGCTTGACCGAGTAAACGTCGATGACGCGTGCGCTGATCCCCTCGTCCCTGAGCTGATCGGCGGCGTCGAGGCAGGCATGCAGGGTCACGCCAGCTCCAATCAGGGTGACCTGGTCGTCATCGCTGGCGCGCAGCACCTTGGCCCCGCCGACCGGGAACGCTTCCCCCGCTGCGTACAGGACCGGGTAGGCGCCGCGCGTCGTGCGCATGTAGCTGATGCCGTCCAGGTCGGCCATCGCCTGCACGAGTGCGGCGGTGCTGGTCGCGTCGCATGGATAAAGGACAGTCGAGCCCTGCACGGCGCGCATCATGGCCAGGTCCTCCAGCGCCATCTGCGACGGCCCGTCGGCGCCGATCTCGACGCCCGCGTGCGAGCCGACCAGTTTGATGTGGGCCTGCGAGATGGCGGCCATGCGGATGAAGTCGTAGGCGCGGGTGAAGAACGCCGCGAACGTCGAGGCGAACGGCTTGTAGCCGCGCACGCTGAAGCCGACCGCGGCCGCCACGAGTTGCTGCTCGGCGATGTACATCTCGAAGTAGCGCTCGGGATACTTCTGCGCGAACTCGTCGGCGAAGGTCGAGTTGCTCACTTCGCCGTCCATCGCCACCACATCGCGCCGGGCGCCAAGCGCGGTCAGCGCCTCGCCGTAGGCCTTGCGCGTGGCGACCTTGTCCCCGAGGGCGAAGACCGGCAGCGTCACTGTCGCGGTCGCCTGCGCCGGGCGCGCGGCCGCGGCCCGATCCGGCTTCGGACCGCGCACGATGAGGCCGCGCTCCCCGCCGAGCTCGATGATCGCGCGCTCGGCCATCGCCGGCGGGAACGGCTTGCCGTGCCAGCCCTCTCGGTCTTCGACCTCGGAGAAGCCGCGGCCCTTGATTGTCCGGGCGAGGATGACAGTCGGCTGCTCACTGGTGGTGTCGCGCGCGTGTGCCATGGCCCGGTCGATCTCAGCCACGTCGTGACCGTCGACGATGACGACGCGAGCGCCGAACGCCGACATACGGCGGCTGTAGGTCTCCAGATCCCAGGACAAGTCGGTCGGACCGCGCTGCCCGAGCCTGTTGACGTCCACCATCACGATCAGGTTGGACAGCTTGTAGTGGGAGGCCTTGTCGAAAGCCTCCCAGATCGAGCCCTCGGCCATTTCGCTGTCGCCGCACAGGACCCAGACCCGGAACGGGGACTCATCGACGTACTTGCCCGCCAGTGCGACCCCGACGGCGTCGGGCAGTCCCTGGCCGAGCGATCCGGTCGCCACGTCGACCCATGGCAACACGGGCGTCGGATGACCCTCAAGCCGGGATCCGAAGCGGCGGTAGCCGGTCATGAGCTCCTCGTCAGAGACCACGCCCACGGCCTTGTAGACCGAGTAGAGCAACGGCGACGCGTGGCCCTTGGAGAAGATCAGGTGATCGTTGGCCGGGTTAGCCGGCTCGTCCCAGTCATACCGAAGGTGCCGGCCGACCAGCACGGCCAGCAGGTCCGCGGCCGACATGCTGGACGTCGGATGACCCGACCCCGCGGACGTACTCGACCGCACCGAGTCAACCCGCAGTTGCTGAGCCAGCTCTCCCGCTAGCTTGAGATCAATGTCCGTCATGGCGGCAGCTGGCGTAGCCACGAGCACCTCCTGGGTTGGGTTGCGCGGATCGCAGACATGCGCACTCACCCAGGCTAGAACGTCGCCGGGCGAGCGAAGCCGACCGGGCCGTCGATGGAGCACCGGGCCGGCCGGCGAAGCCTCACTGCGCAGGCGCCGGGCGGACGGCGACCTGCGCCGCGGTGGCCGCCAAAGCCGCCGCGGCGGGCGCGGCCACCACGGGCAGGATCAGGGCCGACGGGCAGGTGGCGCTGTGCTGGACGTGATGGGTAACGGTAGCGGTTTTCGTGCCGCGGATCGGATCGGCATCGGTGCCGAGATTCCGGGAGAACCGCGGGTGCGCCCCGCCGGATAGCTGGAGCCGGATCCGGTGGCCGGGCCGGAAGACGTGCGCGACATCGGTCAGCGGGATATCGACCTGCCAGACCTGGCCGGGCGTCACCGTGGCTGGTGACGACCGGAAGATCTGGTCGGTGAGGTTCGCCGAGTGCCCGTCCGGGCTGACATCGCAGAGCCTGGCGAAGACGTCGAAGTAGGGGTTGTCGGAGCGCAGGTGCACCCGCACCACCGGGATCCCGGCAACCTCCATGGCGGCCTCGAGCGGCTCGGTGCTGAACGTCAGCACGTCCGACCGTGACTCCAGGGCGGAGTTGTCCAGGCTGCCGCCAGCGCGCAGGGACATCAGCCGGCCGCCGACCGACGGCGTGGGGTCCGCGGGATCGTAGCTGAAGGGCGTCCCCTCGGCATTGCCGTCCGGCGGCGCGGCCGTCAGCCCGCCGCCAGCCTGCAGGTGGAATGCGGTCGGCTCGGTGCCGGCCGGCGGCCAGTCTGGCAGTTCCTGCCAATGGTCAGTGCCGGATACCCAGACGCGCACCGGACTGCGGCGAGGCGGGTTCGCGGCCCCGTTCCCGTCGGTATAGGCATCCAGCCACGCGAGCGTCTCGCGAATCGCCACGCCCATGTCGATGTTCAGATGGGTCCACGGGCCGACGGTCAGTCCCGTCGTAATGCCGCGCTGGCGCATCGCCTGGTATTGCTGCATCGTCTGCTCGACGAAGAAGTCGTGTGAGCCGCTAATCAGGAGCGTGGGAACCGTGACCCGGTCGAGCGCAGCGGCAGCGCTGTAGCCGGCCCAGTAGGGGTCCGCGCTGTCCTGGTGGGCTAGCCAGTCGCCGTACCACGGGACCGCGGCACCGCCGAGGGTCGCGCCGGTCGACGCGATCGGGAGCCGGTCAAGGGCGGACGCGAGCCGCCTGCCTGCCGTCATCGTGCGCCACATCATGACTGCCGAGCTGTGCTGCTCCTGATGCGCCATCAGGTCGGTCCACGACAAGAGGTTGTACAACTCGAACGGGCCGTGGCCAAAGCCGGCCGCGGCCAGATCGTGCGGGCTGACGTACAGCGCCATCGCGGTGAGCTCCGGCGGCGGCTCCAGCGCCAGGGCCCAGGCCGTGAAGGCCAGATAGCTCGGTCCGGCAGTGGCAAGGCGGCCGCTGAACCAGTCTTGCCCGCGCAGCCAGGCCACGGTGTCCTGACCGTCGGCCGCCTCGTCCATGCCCGGCGTGAAGGCGCCGCCCGAGCCAAACGTGCCGCGGCAGCTCTGGAGCAGCACGTGATAGCCGCGTTCGGCGAAAGGCCGGCCCATCATCGCCATCTGCCAGCCCCGGCCGTACGGGGTACGCATCAGCACCGTCGGCCGCGGCTGCGCGGTGACCGGCGCGTAGTGGTCGGCCAGCAGGATCGTGCCGTCGCGCATCGGCACCCGGACATCGCGGTCGACGGTGATCTTGTTGCGCTTGGGTCCGAGCTTCAGCGGTCTGCTCATCACGCTGGCCAGGACGTCGGCCGGGCGGCGAGGTGGACGGGGACCGCTGCTCATGTGCTCTCCATCGGTGCTGCCGCATCCGCTGCTGCTGGGATGATGATCTCGTGACTGACCTGATCGATGGTATGGCCGCAGTGGTGTTCGACTTTTATGGCACGCTGACGCCCGTTAGCCCTAGCGAAGTGTGGGCGACCAACGCGGCGCAGCTGGCGGCGGACATGGGCGGCGTCCCGGTCGACGATCTGGTCCGGGTGCTCGACGACAGCTTCCCTGAGCGGATTAGCGGCGCCCTCGGTGACGTCAGGCAGACGATGCGGGTCCTCAGCGACCGCCTGGGCGTCCAGCTCACCGACGAGCAGCTCGACGAGGCGAGCCGGACCCGGCGCGCGGTGCAGGAGTCGATGTTCGTCTTGCGCCCCGAGGCGCTAGAAGTGATCATTACGCTGCGGGACCGCGGGACACGCATCGGCCTCGTGTCAGACTGCACGTCCGAGCTGCCTGACGCCTGGGCGCGACTGCCGCTCGCCGCGGTCGTGGACGCGCCAGTGTTCTCCTGCGTGGAGCGCACGCGCAAGCCCGACCCGCGCTTGTTCCACACGGTCGCGCAGCGGCTTCCGGCCGACCCGGCTGCTTGCGTGTACGTCGGCGATGGCGGTGGCCGCGAGCTGACTGGCGCCAGCAGCATCGGCATGCGTGCCGTGCTCCTCGCCGGCCCGGACTGGCATCAGCACCGGGACCACAGGACGGAGGCCGACTGGGCCGGGCCGCGGATCAGCTCGCTGACCGACCTCATTACTGCTGGTTGATGACTCCGCTGCACACGCCAGGCCGAGCAGCTGGGCTAGCCGGCCGCCTTCATGGCCGGCCGGACTGGCTCATAGGCCAGGTTCGGCTGGAGCCAGTATTCGGCTTCCTCGACGGTTACGCGCTTGCGGGCCGCGTAGTCCTCGACCTGGTCGCGGCCGATCCGGCCGACCGCGAAGTAACGGGCGGCAGGATGGCCGAGCAGCAGCCCGCTGACGCTCGCAGCCGGCGTCATCGCGAACGACTCGGTCAGCGCCACCCCGATCCGGCTGGCGTCGAGCAGGTCGACGAGCTTGCCCTTCTCCGAGTGGTCTGGGCAGGCCGGGTAGCCGAACGCGGGCCGGATGCCGCGGAACCGCTCGGTGTGCAGTTCCTCGATCGTCGGCTGCGCCGCCGGCTCGTACCAGGCCCGGCGCGCTTCCAGGTGCGCGTACTCCGCGCACGCTTCGGCGAGGCGGTCGGCGAGCGCCTTGACGGTGATCGCGCGGTAATCGTCGTTCTGCGCTTCGTACCGGCGCGCCAGCTCCTCGGCGCCGGTCACGCAGACGGCAAAGGCGCCGATGTGGTCACCGCGACCGGCGGCGGCCGGCGCGACGTAGTCGGCCAGGCTGCGGTTGGGCCGGGTATCGGTCCGCGACATCTGCTGGCGCAGCATGGGGAACCGCAGGCCCGGCAGCCGCGCTCCGGCGTCGACGACGATGTCATCGCCGTCCGCGCTGGCCGGCCAGAAGCCGTAGACGCCGTGGGCCGTCAGCAGGCCGCGCTCGATGATCTCGTCGAGCAGCTCGTTGGCCTCGTCGAACAGTTCCCTCGCCGCGGGCTGCTCCAGGATGGCCGGGTACTTGCCCTTCAGCTCCCAGGCCAGGAAGAAGAACTGCCAGTCGATGAGCTCGCGTAGCCGGCGCAGGTCCGGCTGGAGGAGCCGCGTACCGGTGAACGACGGTACCGCGAGGTCGCCGAAGCTGACCATCTCCTTGTTCGCCTGCGCCTGCCACAACGGCAGCAGCGGACGCCGCTGCTTGCCAGCGTGCTCGGTACGGAGCCGCTCCTGGTCGACGCGGTTGGCCTCGTCCAGCCTGGCCGACCGGACCGGGTCGAGCAGGTCGGACACGACGCCGACGACACGCGACGCGTCTAGCACGTGCACCGTGGGCTGGTCATAGGCCGGAGCGATCCGGACCGCGGTGTGCTGCCGCGAGGTCGTCGCGCCGCCGATGAGCAGCGGCAGCGTCATGCCGCGCCGCTGCATCTCCGCCGCCACGCTGACCATCTGGTCCAGCGACGGCGTGATGAGCCCGGACAGCCCGACCGCGCAGGCGCCCTCGGCGATCGCCGTGTCCAGGATGGTCGCGGCCGGGACCATGACGCCGAGGTCGATGACGTCGTAGTTGTTACAGCCGAGTACGACGCCGACGATGTTCTTGCCGATGTCGTGCACGTCGCCCTTGACCGTGGCCAGGACGATCTTGTTCTGGGCGCGGCCGCGATCGGCACTGGGGTCGGCGGCCCCGGTCCCGTCCTCCGCAGCCAGTCGCTCTGCCCGCTCCTTCTCCGCCTGCATGAAGGGCTCCAGGTAGGCGACGGATCGTTTCATCGCGCGCGCGCTCTTGACCACCTGGGGCAGGAACATCTTGCCGGAGCCGAACAGGTCGCCGACGATCTTCATGCCGTCCATGAGCGGGCCCTCGATGACGTCGAGCGGCCGGTCGGCGACCAGCCTGGCCTCCTCCGTGTCGGCCTCGATGAAGTCGACGATGCCGTGCACGAGGGCGTGGGCCAGCCGCTTTTCCACCGGCGCCTCGCGCCAGGACAGGTCGACCTCGCGCTTGGTGCCCGATCCCCGCACCGTGTCGGCGAAGGTGACGAGCCGGTCGGTGGCGTCTGGGCGGCGGTCGAAGATGACGTCCTCGACGAGTTCCAGCAGGTCGGCGGGGATGTCCTGGTACACGACGAGCTGGCCGGCGTTGACGATGCCCATGTCAAGCCCGGCCTTGATCGCGTGGAACAGGAACGCCGAGTGCATCGCTTCCCGCACCACGTCGTTACCCCGGAAGGAGAACGACAGGTTGGAGATGCCGCCGCTGGTACGCGCGCCTGGGCAGCGCGCCTTGATCAGGGGCAGTGCGTCGATGAACGCCTTGCCGTAGCCGTTGTGCTCCTCGATGCCGGTCGCAATGGCGAGCACGTTGGGGTCGAACACGATGTCCTGCGGCGCGAACCCGGCCTGCTGGGTCAGCAGGTCGTAGGCGCGGCCGCAGATGGACACCTTCCGCTCCACCGTGTCGGCCTGACCCAGCTGGTCGAAGGCCATCACCACGACGCCGGCACCGTAGGAGCGGACCCGCCGGGCGTGCTCGAGGAACTCGTCCTCGCCCTCTTTCAGGCTGATCGAGTTGACCACGCCCTTGCCCTGCACGCACTTCAGCCCGGCTTCGAGCACGGTCCACCGCGAGCTGTCGATCATGACCGGGATCCGGGCCACCTCGGGCTCGGTCGCGATGTAGTTGAGGAACGAGGTCATCGCCTGCTCGCCGTCGAGCAGGTCGGCGTCCATGTTCACGTCGAGCAGGTTGGCCCCGCCGCGCACCTGCTCCAGGGCGACGTCCACCGCGGCCTGGTTGTTCCCTGCCTCGATCAGCCGCCGGAAGCGCGCCGACCCGGCGACGTTGGTCCGCTCGCCGATCATGACGAAGCCGGTGTCCGGCCCGATCTCGAATGTCTCCAGGCCGCTGAACCGCGAGGCGGCCCTGGCCGCTGGCACCGGTCGCCGCGCCAGCCCGGCGACCGTCGCGGCGATCTGCTCGATGTGCGCCGGCGTGGTCCCGCAGCAGCCGCCGACCACGTTGACCAGGCCGGCCTCGGCGAAGTCGCGGAGCAGGCCGGCGGTCTCGTGCGGCTGCTGGTCGTAGCCGCCGAACGCATTCGGCAGGCCGGCGTTCGGGTGACTGCTGACGTACGTGTCGGCCAGCAGGGCGAGTTCCTCGACATGCGGGCGCATCTCGGCAGCGCCGAGCGAGCAGTTCACCCCCACGATGAGCGGCTTGGCGTGCTCGATCGCGGTCCAGAACGCCTCGACCGTCTGCCCCGACAGCGTCCGGCCGGACAGGTCGACGATGGTGACGGAGATCCACAGCGGCAGGTCAGGCGCCACGTCCCGGGCCGCCGCGATAGCCGCCTTGGCGTTCAGGGTGTCGAAGATCGTCTCGACGAGCAGCAGGTCCACGCCGCCCTCAGCCAGCGCCGTCATCTGCTCGGCATACGCGGCGTAGACGTCGTCGAAGGCAACGGGCCGGAACGCCGGGTCGTCGACCCGCGGCGACAGCGACAAGGTGACGTTCAGCGGCCCGACCGAGCCCGCCACCAGCCTGCCGGCCGCCTGGCCGCCGATCTCGTCGACGGCCTGGCGGGCGAGCCGCGCGCCAGCGAGGTTCATGTCCCTGACCGAAGCCTGCAGGCCGTAGTCTGCCTGGCCGATGCTCGTCGCCGTGAATGTGTTGGTGGTGGTGATATCGGCGCCGGCGGCGAGGTACTGCCGGTGGATATCCAGGATGACGTCGGGCCGGGTGAGGTTCAGAATGTCCGGATCGCCGGCCACGTCGTGCGGGTGCTCGCCGAAGATCTCGCCGCGATAGTCCCTGGCTGCCAGCCCAGCGCCCTGCAGCATCGTGCCCCACGCGCCATCGAGGATCAGGATCCGCTCGTCAAGCAAGCCCCTGATGGCTTCGGCGTCGGCCACCACTGCCGCCCCTCTCGCACTGGCCCAGAAGAGACGCCACCGGGGCGGGACTCTTTAGGCGTTTTTGACCTGGTCGCCAAGCTGTCGTCAAATCTCTCCAGGTCACACCAGAGTACTTCATTCGCACGATGGCGGCTTGGCTAGGCTGCGGAGTCGCCTCGCAGCAGCCGGGCCGCCTGCGTCATGGCCGCCAGCTTGCCGGCCGCCGACTCGCGCGGCAGGTACTTCATCCCGCAGTCCGGCGCCAGCACGATGCGCTCGGCCGGGACGTAGGCCAGCGCCCGCTCAGCCCGGCTGGCCACGACGTCGGGGGTCTCCACCGTGGCGTCGCCGAGGTTCAGGACGCCGAGGATGATCGTCTTGCCCGCCAGCTCACCCAGCACGGCGCAGTCGAGGCCAGACTGGGCGGTCTCGATGGAGATCTGGTCGGCGGTGGTGGCAGCCAGTTCCGGCAGGAACGAGTAGCCGGATGGCCGGTCGTGAATGATCGCCGCGTAGCCGAAGCACAGGTGTACCGCGGTGGTGCCGGTGATGCCGTCGAGCGCCGCGTTCAGCACCCGGACGCCGTATTCCTTCGCGGTGTCCGGCCGGGCCTGCAGGTACGGCTCGTCGAGCTGGACGATGTCCGCTCCGGCCGCGAACAGGTCGGCGACCTCGGCGTTGACCGCCTCCGCGTATCCGAACGCGGCTGCTTCCTTGCTCGGGTAGTAGTCGTTCTGCGCCTGCTCGGCCATCGTGAACGGGCCTGGCACCGTGACCTTGATGGTCTGGTCGGTGTGGGCCCGCAGGAACCTGAGTGCTTCGACATTCACCGCGTGCCGCCGCCGGATGGGCCCGCTGATCCTGGGTACCGGATTCGGATGGCCGCTGCGGTCCAGCGCGGTGCCAGGGTTGTCGATGTCGACTCCGTCCAGCGCGGTCGCGAAAGCGTTGGAGTAGCTCTCCCGCCGGATCTCGCCATCGGTGATGATGTCCAGCCCGGCGGCTTCCTGGGCCCGGATCGCGAGCAGCGTCGCGTCGTCCTGGGCCTGCTGGAGGAAGTCCGGCTCAACTCGCCAGAGCTCGTGAGCCCGCACCCGGGGCGGGAAACGCCCGGCCAGCTTCGCCCGGTCGATCAGCCAGTCCGGTTGCGGATAACTGCCAACGAGCGAGGTAGGAAAGAGCACAGGTGCCTCCGGACAGGCGTGGCCAGGTTTCGGGCACAGTATGCCCCTATGGCCGGCGCGCGTGCCGCGGCAGGCTGAGCATGCCTGCCACGCAGGCGTCATTCGGGAGGGAACGTGGCCGCCACCGACGCGGTCCTCATCGACCTACAGGCCGAAGGGGACGACCTGGACCTGCTCGTGGCTGGCATCGAGCCTGACCGCTGGCACACCCTCACGCCATCGCCAGGCTGGACGATTGCGCACCAGATCGGCCACCTCGCGGCCTCGGACCGGTTCACGGCCCTCGCGGTGACCGACCCAGCGGCCTTCGCCCGAAGACGCAGCGAGGTGGCACCCGCCTTGGACGAGGCGAACGACGCTGCGGCCGCCGATGCCGCCGTCCTGCCGCCGGGCGACTTGCTGGCGGAATGGCGCGACTCGCGGGCGAGCGTCATCGCAGCGCTGTCCGCGGTGGCGCCCGGGACGCGGATCGAGTGGATAGTGGCGTCCATGTCGCCTGCGTCGCTGGCGAGCACACGCCTGATGGAGCTCGTCGGACACGGCCAGGACATCCGCGACGCCCTCGAGGTTGCCTGGTCGCCGACCGACCGGATCTTCCACCTCGCCCGGCTTGGGGCGCGGACCAGGGACTTCGCCTACCGGTCCCGCGGGCTTGAGCCGCCAGTACGAGAGTTTTGCGTCGAGCTCACCGCGCCGAGCGGTGAGCTCTGGACGTTCGGGCCGCTCGATGCGCCGCAGCGCGTGACCGGGCCGGCGGCAGATTTCGCCCTCCTCGTCACCCGGCGGCGGCATCGCAGTGACCTGCATCTGACCGCCGAAGGCGACGACGCCGATGAGTGGCTCAACTTCGCGCAGGCATACGTCGGCCCGCCGTCGCCAGGCCGCGCGCCTGGCCAGTTTGGCTGAGGCCCGCGTCCCGAGACGGCCGATACCGAGGCAAGCGCACGTGCCAGAATCCGATCATGACCGCAGAGACAACGCCCGCGGCGGCGGCCGGGACGTGGCAGCTTGGCGACCTGACGGTCAACAGGATGGGTCTCGGCGCGATGCGCCTGACGCAGCGCGGAAGTGCCTTCGGCGCAGCTGCCACCCCGAGCGACCGCGGCCAGGCCATCGCCGTGCTGCGCCGGGCAATGGACCTGGGCGTCAACCACATCGACACCGCGGCCTTCTACTTCTCCGCGCTGCGCTCGGCTAACGAGCTGATCAACACCGCCCTGGCGCCGTATCCCGATGACCTAGTCATCGTCACCAAGGTCGGGCCGGGGCGGGACGCGTGGGGCAGCTGGATGGACGCGGCCCGGCCCGATCAGCTGCGAGGCCAGGTAGAAGAGAACCTGCGCCAGCTCGGCCGTGATCATCTCGACGTGGTAAACCTGCGCCGAATGCCGTCGATGACGTCGATAGGCGACCATGTCGGCGCGCTCGCCGAGCTCCGCGACGCCGGCCTGATCCGGCACCTGGGCGTCTCCGCTGTCGACTCAGCCGACCTAGCCGAAGCCCGCGCGATCACACCGGTGGTGTGCGTCCAGAACAGCTACGGCCTGACCAATAGAAGCTCAGAGCCGCTTGTCACGGCCTGCCGTCAGCTGGGCATTGCGTTCGTGCCGTTCTTCACGGTCGCCGGCGCGGGCCGTCATCATGGGCCGGCCGACGCCGAGCCAGGCCAGCTGGTCGACATCGCCCGTGCCCACGAGGCGACGACCGCTCAGATCAAGCTGGCATGGACTCTGCAGCACGGCCCGCACATGCTGGCGATTCCCGGCACCGGCAACCCGTCTCACCTCAACGAGAACGTTGCCGCCGCCGCTATCCGACTGACTAGCGACGAACTGGCCATCCTCGACGCCCTCCGCGGAGAGTGATCGACTGCTCAGGTCAGCTGCTCACCTCGGCCAGCCGCCGGGCCAGGTAGCGGCGCTCCGGCTCGGTGGCGGCCAGGTCGAGCGCCTCACGGTAGCTCGCGGCTGCGTCTTCCCGCCGTCCTAGCCGGCGAAGCAGGTCGGCGCGGGTGGCAGGCAGCAGGTAGTAGCCGGTGAGCTCGCCGCCGGCGGCGAGGTCGTCGACCAGCGCCAGGCCTGCGGCCGGGCCGTCGGCCATGGCGACCGCCACGGCGCGGTTGAGCTCCACTACGGCCGACGGAACTACCCGGCGCAGTTCGCCGTACAGCAGCGCGATCTGCTGCCAGTCCGTCTGGGCGGCCTCGGCGGCTTCCGCGTGGCAGGCCGCGATAGCGGCTTGCAGCTGGTAGGGGCCGGCCCGCTGGCGCCGCAGCGCCGCTTCCAGCAGGCTGATGCCCTCGTCGATCTCGGCCACGTCCCAGCGTGACCGGTCCTGATCTTCCAGGCTCACGAGCTCGCCGCAGTGATCCAGGCGGGCGGCGCTCCTCGCGTCCTGGAGCAGCATGAGGGAGAGCAGTCCGGCTGCCTCCGGCTCGTCCGGCATCAGCCTGGTCAGCAGGCGCCCGAGGCGGATGGCCTCGCCGCTCAGGTCGCGCCGCAGCAAGTCATCGCCGGCTGATGCCGAGTAACCCTCGTTGAACAGCAGGTACAGGACGGCGAGCACGCCGCCGGTCCGCTCCGGCAGCAGGTGCGCGGGCGGCACTCGATACGGGATGCCCGCATCACGGATCTTGTGCTTGGCCCGGGTGAGCCGCTTGGCCATGGTCGCCTCGGGTACGAGGAACGCCTTGGCTATCTCCGCTGTCGTCAGCCCGGCCAGTGTGCGCAGCGTCAGCGCTACCCGCGCCTCGAGCGTCAGCGCGGGGTGACAGCACGTGAATATCAGTCGCAGCCGATCATCGGAGACGCCGCTGTCACCGTAGTCCGGTGGCTCCTGCAGAACCGACAAGGTGGCCACCTCCTGCAGTTTTGCCGCCTCGGTCTTGCTGCGCCGCAGCCGGTCCAGGGCGCGATTACGGGCAGTGGTCGTCAGCCAGGCGCCGGGCCGGTCAGGCACGCCGTCGGTGCCCCATCGGGTCAGTGCTGCCGCGAACGCGTCCTGCGCGCACTCCTCGGCCAGATCCCAGTCGCCGGTCATCCGGATCAAGGTGGCGACCACGCGGCCCCACTCGTGCCGGAACGCCTCGGCTACCGCGGACTCGACATCGGACATCAGCAGCCTTAGTAGGCCAGGACCGGACGCACCTCGACGACGCCGCCGTTGCGCGCGACCGGGTGCCGCGACGCCGCGAAGATGGCCTCGTCCAGGTCGGTGCACTCGATGACGTTGTAGCCGAGGATCATTTCCTTGGTCTCGGCGAACGGCCCGTCCGCGACCAGGACCTCGTCGCCGTTGGTCCGGACCGTCGTGGCCGTGCTGACATGCTGAAGCTGCGCGCCATCATGCAGGATGACGCCGCGGGCTTCCATCTCTCGGGACCAGGGCAGCCAGCACGGCTCGTCCGCCTCGCCGACGGCCAGCTCCGGTGCGGGCGCCTGGGCCGGGGCCGTCGCCGCCGTTGCTTCCGACTCGGTCGTCTCCACCTCACCGCACATTAGGAGCATGTACCGCATCATGACTTCCTCCTCATCGCGTCCTCATCGCGTCGTCTCGTCAGTACGACGAACGAGAAACACGGCAACGGACACCACGCCGTTGCGGTCGCCTGTCCAACTGAGGCTAACCCGATCGTCGTGTGACTAGGACAGCCTGACAGCAAGGAGGAAGCAGTGAGCTTGCCAGAGATCACCACGCGCGAGGACTGGCTCGTCGCCCGGAAGGAACTGCTGGTCCGGGAGAAGGAGCTGACGCGCCAGCGAGATGCCCTGAACGCCGACCGCCGGCGGCTGCCGATGGTCGAGATCACCAAGGGCTACGCCTTCGCCGGCCCGGCGGGCACGGTCACGCTCGCCGACCTGTTCGACGGCCGCAGCCAGCTGATCATCCAGCACGTTATGTTCGACCCCGGCTGGGACGCCGCTTGCCCTGGCTGCACCGCATCCCTCGACGAGCTCGCGCCCGCGGTGCTGCGGCACGTGGAGTCGCGCGACACCTCATTTGCCGGGGTCTCGCGCGCGCCGTACGACAAGCTCGCGGCCTATAAGTCGGCCCGCGGCTGGGACTTCGGCTGGTACTCCTCGTTCGGCGGCGACTTCAACTACGACTTTGACGCGACAGTCGATGCGTCGGTCAAGCCAGCCGTCTATAACTACCGGGCCCAGCCGCCGGGCGATGACGGAGTCGGCGGCGAGGTGCCGGGCGTGAGCTGCTTCCTGCGCGACGGTGACCGCATCTTCCACACCTACTCGACGTTCGCCCGCGGCACCGACCAGGTCGGCAACGCCTACACGCTGCTTGACCTGACCGCGTTCGGCCGATCCGAGGCGTGGGAGGAGCCGAAAGACCGCGTCGTCAAGCCGCACGGCGCCGACCCAACCTTCTCCGACTAACCAGCCGTCGACGAGGGGTCATGGATGTGAAGTTGGTACGCCTGGGGCCGTACTAGATCCGCATTCATGCATCGCCGAAGGCTGGGTGCGGGATTCTGGGCGACTGTAACCGCCGCGACCGATAGGCAGTCAGCGGGCGGGGACGCCGGCCTGCTGGAGGATCGCTGGGATCGAGCTCTCGGCGCCGATGGCCATGACGTGCACGCCGGCCACGCCGGGCACCTCGGCGAGGCCCGCGATGATCTCGGCGCACAGTTTCTCGCCCTCGGCACGGAACTGCTCCGGGCTCGCCCCGGCCAGCCGGTCCCGGACGTGCTCGGGGATGACGACGCCGGGAATCGTAGCCAGGTGCGCAAGGGCCCGCTGTGACCGGACCGGTCCCACGCCGGCCAGGATGTGGCAGCGCTCGTGCAGGCCGAGATCGCGGATCCGGTTCATCCAGGCGGCGAAGGCCGGCACGTCGAAGACGAACTGCGTCTGCACGAACTGCGCACCGGCCTCGATCTTGCTGGCCAGCCGGTAGGTCGCCCGGTCGACCGCGTCCGCCGCGTCCGGATCGCTGACTGCGTCGGCGGCGAGGCCGGGCGGGTTCTCGACCGCGCCGAGAAACCAGGCAGGGGCCGGCTTCAGCTCCCCGCCAGACATCAGCTGGCCCCGCTCCCGCATGTCAGTGGCGACCCGCAGCAGCTGAGTGCTGTTCAGGTCGAACACTGGCGTGGCGTCGGAGTGATCGCCGTGCCGCGGGTGATCGCCAGTCATGATCACGACGTTTGGCACGCCAAGCGCCGACGCTGACAGCAGTTCCGACTGCAGCGCGATGCGGTTCCGGTCACGGCACGTGAGCTGCATGATCGGCTCGACGCCGGCCGCGAGCGCCGCCAGGCTGCCAGCCAGGCTGGACAGCCGGACGGCCGCGCTCTGGTTGTCGGTGATATTGACAGCGTCGACCCAGCCGCGCAGTAGCGCTGCCTTACGGGCAACGGGTGCGGTGTCCGCGCCCCGCGGCGGCCCGATCTCGGCCGTGACGGCGAACTCCCCGGCCGTCAGCCGCTGCTGAAGGGCTCCGGGCCGGCCGTCGGAGAGTTCGCGCGCGCCCGGCACGCGCTCGCCGTCCGGTTTGTCCGCCATGCGAATGAGCTTATCCCAGGGCCCAACGACCCCGAATAAATGGGAACGGCGCCGCCCTCGGCTCACCTGGGCTATTTCAGGACACCGCTCGTTTTCTCCGTGCTCAGCCGCCGCCTGGCCACGCTCAGCCGGCCGAGGCCGGACAGGGCCGACAGGACGTGGGCAGCTAGCCCGGTCCGGGCCGACGTCGATTCGGCCACGCCGATCGTCAGGATGTTCGTCAGCATCGCGGGCTTGATGTCGTCAATGTCGCTGATCACGTGGACCCGGGTGCCTGAGCCACGAGCCTGCGCGCTGACCTGTTTGGCATCGGGCGACTGCGGGTCCCCGAGAACCAGCATGAGGTCGCTGCCGAGAGCGACCGAGTAGATGGTGCCGGCCCGGTCGGATGGGGCGTAGCAGAGATCAGCGGGCACGGCTGCCTTGATCGCAGGGTACCGCGATCGCAGCGCAACCACGATCGGGGCCGCGGTCTCGAGCACAACGCCGGGCTGCATCATGAATGAGACATTGCGGGTGTCGTTGACGTTGAGAGCCGCGGTCTTGGCCGGCGTCTCCACTACCGTCACGTGGCCCGGCGCCTGCCTGGCGATCGGGTCAGTGGCCGCGTGGCCGGGCTGGCTTATCAGTACCAGTTGCTGGCCGCGATCGGCGGCGCGCATCGCAACCGTCTGCGCACTAGCCACGAACGGGCACGTCCCGTCGATCACGGTCGCGCCGCGCCGCGCCGCCTCGGCCCGCACTTCCGCGGTGACCCCGTGGGCTGGGAACACGACGACGTCGCCGGGCGCGACGTCGGTGAGCGACGTCGCGATAACCGCGCCGAGGTCGCTGAGCGCGCTCGCCGTCTCGGCCGGGATCGCCACCGGGGCCAGCACATGGACCGTCCGGCCGGTGTCCCGGTAGTCCGACGCGGCCTGTCGCGCGGCACTGGCGGCGTACAGTGCCCCGCTGCACCACGGGCTGGCCGCCATCAGCAGCGTCCTGGTGGCGCACACCGCCGCCCATTCGTCCACCACCGAACGCGCTGCTGCCGCCCCGCGCGCGTCATCCGGTGCCGTGGCCGCGGCGATCGCCGCGGTACTGCCGTCGTGCTGCTGGCACGTCACGAGGTGCAGCATGATGTCGGCGTCACCGGCGGCGTCGTCGCAGCGCGGCAACTCGGCAAGGCGGACCGGCCAGCCCTTGGCCCGCAGCGAAGCCGCGACCAGCGGAGCAGCATGGCAGATCAGCACGCCGTGCACCGGATCGCCGATCTGAGTCGGCACCAGCACCTCGCCCCGCTGCACGCTGACGCTGGAGACCTGGATCTCACGTATCGCTGATCGGCTCATTGGCCCGTTCCCTCGGCGTTCGCTCCGTACTCGGTCCTGCGCCAGCGCGCAGGTCCCGTCCCGCCCGGGTACGGGATGCGCCGCCGTGGACGGGATGCCCAAGGTCAAACCGTGGTTCCCTCTGCCTTTGCTCAAATCTCGGTCTGCGTCCGGCCGAGACCCCAGGCCGGATGCTTTTACTAGCAAGCCGCTAGGGATTATGAACCGAGATCCGTAGGCTTAGACCGGGGTACTTACTGGTTGGCCCGATCGCGGGTGCTGTACGGGTCCAGTCGAGAGAGGATCAGCCGGCATGTCCAAGACCGATGAGTTCCTGGAGAACAACCAGCGTTACGCCGAGACCTTCGGCGGCCAGCTGCCGATGCCGCCATCAGCGGGCGTCGCGGTCATCGCGTGCATGGACGCGCGGCTCAACGTCTACGGGATCTGTGGCCTGAACGAAGGCGAGGCGCATGTCATCCGGAACGCCGGCGGGGTGGTCACCGACGACGAGATCCGGTCGCTGGCCATCAGTCAGCGGCTGCTCGGCACGAGCGAGATCATCCTGATCCATCACACCGACTGCGGCATGCTGACCTTCACCGACGACGCCTTCAAGGCCAGCATCGAGAAGGAGACGGGCATCAAGCCGGCGTGGTCTGCGGAGGCGTTCTCCGATCTGGACGCCGACGTACGCCAGTCGATCCGGCGCATCAAGGCAAGCCCGTTTATCCCGCACACCGACTCCGTGCGCGGCTTCGTGTTTGACGTGGCCACCGGGAAGCTGCGCGAGGTCAGCTAGCTCAGTACTCGGACGGCGGTGGCCCGCGGCGATGGCTGGGGCGCACCCGTCGCGTGTCAGTCCGGGTTCTCTCGACCCTGCTGGTCGGCCAGGAACTGCTCGAACTGTGCCCCTAGCTCTTCCGCGGTCGGCACCGCCTCGTCGCTGGCCAGCAGGCTCTCGCGGTTGGCGGCGAAGGCGTCGTACTGCTGCTCCAGGGCTTGCACGACTTCGGCGACCTCGGCTGATCCCTCAACCTGCCGGGCGATCTCCAGGTCGGTGCGCCGCGCCGCCTCGCGCAGCGAATCGCCTGGCAGGACCAGCCCCGTCACCCGCTGCACCGACTCCAGCAGCGTGGCAGCGGCCGCGGGGTAGGCGGCCTGGGCTAGGTAATGCGGCACATGCACCGCGAAGCCGATGGCATCGCGGCCGCCGGCGCCAAGCCGGTACTCCAGTAGCGCGGCGGCGCTGCCCGGCACCTGCAGCTTGTCGACCAGCGGCCGGTAGCCCTCGATGAGCTCGGGCTGGGTCGCGTGCGCGGTCACGCCCAGCTGCCTGGTGTGCGGGACGCCCATCGGGATGCCGTGGAAGCCCACGGCCAGCCGGACGCGAAGGTCTGCGGACAGCTGCATGACAGCAGCGGTGAACGCCTCCCACTCACGATCAGGCTCAAGGCCGGCCAGGAGCAAGAACGGCGTGCCCTCCGAGTCGTGCAGCAGGGAGACGCCAAGCTCAGGCGCGTCGTAGTCGTCCCAGTGGTCCTTGGAGAACGTCATGACCGGCCGGCGCGACCGGTAATCCAGCAGCGAGTCGATGTCGAACCTGGCCACTTGCTGGTGCTCGAGCGTCGTCATCAAGTGCGTGGTCAGCAGCCGCCCGGCAGCGCCGGCGTCGATGAAGCCGTCCAGGTAGTACAGCATGACAAGGTCGCCGTCGGGCTCGGGCGCGACAGGACCCACCTCGTACAGGTCGGCCGGATTACGCACCACGTCTGATCAGCCCTTCGTGTTCGCCGCTACCTCTCAGTCATACCAACGCGCTGGAGTCGCTGGTAATCCCCGCAGCGTTAAACCTAGCGGTCCGGACGGGATGTGCCGATTCTGCGCTAGGTACCGCGCTCGCGCCATCGGGCCAGCAGGTTCGACATTTCAGCGCTCAGGAATTCGAAGTAACGGACGGTAACGGCCATCCGGGCGCCAGCCGGGGTTTCGGCGCCAAGTGCGGTGGCGCCCTCGCGCAACTCGGTCACCCAGCGGGCGAACTGGCGATCTCGGAGCCCGACTATCTCTTCCCACACGTCCGTCGGCATGCGGTAGTGCTGGCGGCGTGAGCCCGGCTCGCCCTCCGCTGTCACCAGGCCCACCTGGATCAGATACCGGACGCCGCCGGACACCGAGGCAGGGCTGGTCTGGAGTATTTCGCCGAGCTCGGCCGCGGTCAGCCGGCTCGAGTCCGAGGTGAGCAGGGCAACAAAGATCCGGGCCGGGGTGCGCGGGAAGCCGGCCTGGGTCAGCAGGCCGGTGAAGCCTTCGATGAACGCACGGACTGCGCCGGCATCGCGGCTGCCTGCGGTGCCGTTGCCATCCGGGCCACTGGCGGGGTCGCGGATACCAGGGGCGTCTTCGGACGCGTGGTCGCTGGTGGCGGACCCGGGCGCGCGGGTCGGTGGCGCTTCGGCGGAGGGCGCCTGCCTGCTTCGTCGATTGCCGTCTTGCGTGTGAGCCACGGGCCGCTGGAGCCTCCCCGTTCCTATATTCAGTAGTTTTTAAATTTAGTGTAGGGTCACGCCCGTGAACGCTATCGAAGTCTCCGGGCTGCGCAAGTGCTTCGGCAAGACCGTGGCGCTGGCTGGCCTCGACCTGTCCGTGGCCGCGGGGGAGGTGCACGGTTTCCTCGGGCCGAATGGCGCGGGCAAGACCACGACGATCCGGGTGCTGCTTGGCCTGCTGCGCGGTGACGGCGGGACGGCTCGGCTCCTCGGCGGCGACCCGTGGCGCGAGGCCGTCGCGCTGCACCGGCGACTGGCATACGTTCCCGGGGACGTGACGCTGTGGCCCTCGCTGACCGGCGGCGAGATCATCGATCTCCTCGGGCGCCTGCGCGGCGGCCTGGATGCCCGCCGGCGAGACGAGCTGCTCCGGCGGTTCGACCTCGACCCGGCAAAGAAGGCGGGCGCCTACTCCAAGGGCAACAGGCAGAAGGTCGCCCTGGTCGCGGCCCTCGCCTCCGACGCCGAGCTGCTGTTGCTGGACGAGCCGACGTCGGGGCTGGACCCGCTCATGGAGGCGGTGTTCCGGCAGTGCGCCGAGGAGGAGCGGGCCCGCGGCCGCACGGTCCTGCTGTCCAGCCACATCCTGTCCGAGGTGGAGGCGCTGTGCGACCGGGTGACCATCATCCGGGCAGGCCGGACCGTCGAGACCGGCACGCTCACTGAGCTGCGCCATCTCACTAGGACCTCGATCGCGGCGGAGCTCGCCGGCCTGCCCGTCGGGCTCGACCACGTTGGCGGGCGTCCACGACCTGGTCGTGGACCCGGGCCAGGACGGCGGCAGCCGCGTGCGCTGCGAGGTCGACTCGGACCAGCTCGACGGCCTGCTCCGGCTGCTCGTGGCGGCCGGCGTCCGCACGCTCGTGAGCCAGCCGCCGACGCTAGAGGAACTGTTCTTGCGGCACTACTCCGACGGCGAGGACGCCGCCGGGGTGCCGACCGCGGCAGCGGCAAGTCCGGCCAGGCAGGCGGGAGCGTGAGCGCGGCGCCGGCGCACGCCGGTCACGCGGCCGCCGCGGCTCGAGCGCGACGGACCGATGCCGGGCTCGCTGGCTGGCGCTCAGGTGCTGACGAGGCTGGCGCTGCGCCGGGATCGGATCATGCTGCCGGTCTGGATCTACGCTCTCACCGCCATCGCCGCGTCCGGCGGGTACGGCGTCAAGGCCATCTACAAGACCGCGCAGAGCCGTGCCTCGCTAGCGGCGAGCGTCCATTCGACCCCGGCCCTGGGGTTCCTCTACGGCCAGCTGCACGGCGACTCGCTCGGCGCCATCATCGCGTGGCGCTACCTGGCGTACGCGGCGCTCGGCGCGGCGCTGCTGAGCATCTTCCTGGTAGTCCGGCATACCAGAGCGGACGAGGAAGCCGGCCGGCTGGAGCTCGTCGGGTCGACTGTCGTCGGCCGGCATACGGCCCTGGCGGTCGCTATTGCGGTGGCGTGTGCCGCGAACCTGATCCTCGGCGCGCTCAGCGCGGTGGTCCTGACAGTCAGCGGCCTGCCGGCCAGCGGGGCCATCGCCTTCGGTCTGGCGGAAGCGGGCTGCGGTTTCGCCTTCGCCGGTGTGGCCGCCGTGGCGGCTCAGGTCAGCGGCACGGCTCGCGGCGCCAGGGGCTTGGCGATCGCCGTTGTCGGGCTCTCCTTCCTGCTTCGGGGCGTGGGTGACTCGGGTGGCAGCCACGGCCTGACGTGGCTCACCTGGCTCTCGCCGATCGGCTGGGCGGAGCTAGTCAGGCCGTTTGCGGCCGAGCGGTGGTGGGTTCTTGCGCTGCCGGTGATGGCGCTCGTGGCCGGGCTCGTGGCAGCCTTCGCGCTGGCGGCGCGGCGGGATCAGGGCGCAGGCCTGATGCAGCCGGGGCCAGGGCCTGCGACCGCGGGACGGTTGCTGTCCGGACCGGCGGGACTGAGCTGGCGGCTGCAGCGTGGCTCGGTGGCGGGCTGGACGGCGGGCTTCCTCGCTGGCGGCCTGGCGATCGGGGTGGTGACCACGAGCGTCGGCAAGCTGGTCGGAACGAGCGCGGCGGTCACGAAGGCGATCGACAAGATCGGCGGGCAGGCGGCGCTGACCAATGCGTACCTGGCCGCCTGCATGAGCCTGATCGGCCTGGTCGCGGCCGCGTACGCGGTCTCCGCCGTGGCGCGACTGCGGTCGGACGAGGTGGCGGGCCGCGCCGAGGCGTTGCTGGCGGCTCCGGTCAGCAGGCCGCGCTGGGGCGGCAGCCACCTGGTGATCATGACCGTCGGCACCGTGGTGGTGCTCGTGGCCGGCGGGCTCGGCGTGGGGCTCGCGTTCGGGATCGCGGGCTCGGACGTGAGCACGCAGGTGCCCAGGCTCGTCGGCGCGGCCCTGGCGCAGCTGCCTGCCGCCCTGGCGGTCGCCGCCGTCGGAGCCGCGTTCGTCGGCCTGGTGCCGAAGTGGAGTGCGCCGGCTGGCTGGGCAGCCCTGGCAGTGTGCGGGTTCATCGGCGTCTTCGGGCCGGCGCTGAGCTTGCCGCAGGCGGTGCTGGACGTGTCGCCGTTCACGCACGTGCCGAAGCTACCGGGCGGGGCTTTCAGCATCGTGCCGCTGGCCTGGCTGAGCGGGGTCGCGCTGGTGCTGGCCGCCGCTGGGCTGCTCGGGCTGCGCCGCCGCGACATCGGCTGAGCGGTTGGTGGTCAGCCGGATGCGGCGGGCGGCTCGCCCGTGGACGTGTCGCTCCGCTCGGGGTGAATGGTCTTGTGCTCGGCCAGCATCTGGACGTACTGACCGATCTTCCTCGCCCGGGTGTCCGCGCGCTTCACTGTGGTGAGCCGGTACAGGATGGCATATCTGTTGACGCTGCTGATCGTCGCGAAGAACGCTGCCGCAGCGGCGTTGGCGTCGAGCGCGACCTGAAGGTCGTCCGGCACGGCTATCGTTCGCTGGCCCGCGTAAGCGGCAGCCCACCGGCCGTCGGCCTTGGCGCTGTCAACCTCGCGCAGTCCGGCTGGCTGCATCCGCCCGGCGGTGATCAGCGCGTCGGCCTTCTCGGTGTTGATCTTCGACCACCTGCTGCCCGGCCTGCGCGGCGTGAACCGCTTCAGCCAGTAGCTCTCATCGAGGCCGCGGGTCTGCGCATCGATCCAGCCGAAGCACAGGGCCACCTCCAGTGCCTCGGCGTACGACAAGGTGGGTTCTGGCGCGCCCTTCTTGGCAATCCTCAGCCAGATGCCCGTGGATGTCGCGTGCTCCGATTCGAGCCACGCTTGCCAGGCAGCGGCGGAGCCGAACGCCAGTATCGAGAGGGCCTGCTCGCTCACGTGGCTAGTGAACCACCCGGTCTGACAGCAGCGCCGCAGTCGCAGTCCCCGGCGGCTGCGGCGCGCGCTGCCCAGCGGCTAGCCGAGCTGCCGTAGCAGCTCGGTGACGTGCGTCCTGGCAGTGGATTCGAGCGCGCCTGCCTCGCCCAGGATCCACGCTGCCGTGCTGTCGGAGTTCCGGTAGAGACCCAGCAGCAGGTGCTCGGTCCCGATGTAGTTGTGGCCGAACTCCAGCGCCACCGTGAGAGCGTCCTGCAGCGCGAGCTTGGCGTCATCGGCGTACCGCGGTATCGGGTCCGCGGCCTGGCCGGCCTGCTCGGCCGCAACCTGGTCGCGGGCCGGCTGGTCCGGGGCGACGCCCTGGCCCTCGTCCTGCGCATCCGCGTGCGCGCGATCGCGGCCTGTCAGCAGCGCAGCCCGCACGCTGTCTTCGGTGACGTTCATGGCTGCTAGCGTCCGGCCCGCTATCCCCTCCGGCTCTGCGAACAGCGCCAGCAGGAGGTGCCCGGCGCCGACGGCGTCGGCGCCAAGAGACAGCGCGGCCTGGCGGGACGCGGCGACGACGTGGCGGGCACGGTCAGTGAAGCGCTCGAATGTCGGCGCTGGGGTCGCGGCGATGATGTGCGCCGCCAGTGCCGAGGCGAATCGCTTATGCACGGCCTGCTTGGTCACTCCGAGCGCGTTGCTGATCTCGGACCAGGACCGGCCGTCACGACGACATCGGTCGACGAAGTACCCGAGCAGGGCATCGGTGGTCTCTTCCAGGTCCGCGGCGGCCGCAGCGGCCGCGACGAGCTGGTCGAGAGGCTGGTCGGAGCCGGCGTCCTCGCGGACGGTGTCGATGAGCTCCTGAAGAGTGGGTGGAGGCGTCATGCGTCAACCTTAGGTTGACCCGAAGTGGCGCGTCAACCACTGGTTGACAACTTTCGTCAACTTCGCATTGACGAACTGGTTGGAGGCATACTACGGGGATGGGCCCGACCGAACTGAGCCATTCGCGGCAGTTGCTCGTGCTGGCGATCTGCTGCATGAGCCTGTTCATCGTCGGGCTCGACGTCACCATCGTGAACGTCGCGCTTCCGTCGATCGGGCGTGAACTGCACGCTGGCGTATCAGGACTGCAGTGGACGATCGACGCCTACACGCTCGTGCTCGCCAGCCTGCTGATGCTGGCCGGCTCGACGGCTGACCGGATCGGCCGGCGCCGGACTTTCCAGACTGGCCTCGCGGTCTTCTCGCTGGGCTCACTGCTGTGCAGCGTGGCGCCGGGCCTGGGCTGGCTAGTGGCGTTCCGGATGGTCCAGGCCGTGGGCGGTTCGATGCTGAACCCGGTGGCGATGTCCATCATCACCAACACGTTCATCGAGCCGAAAGCGCGGGCCAAGGCGATCGGGGTCTGGGGCGGGGTCGTCGGGCTTAGCCTGGCGCTCGGACCGCTCGCCGGCGGCCTGCTCGTGGAGACGGTTGGCTGGCGCGGCATCTTCTGGGTCAACGTGCCGGTCGGGATCGCGGCCATCGTGCTCACGGCGGTGTTCGTGCCGGAGTCCAGGGCCCCGCACGCCCGCAAGCTCGACCCCGTCGGCCAGGTCCTGGTCATTATCTTGCTGGCCAGCCTCGTCTACGGGCTGATCGAAGGTCCTGGCTCAGGCTGGACCTCGGGCAAGATCGTGGCTTGCTTCGCCGTCGCAGCGCTGGCGCTGATCGCCCTGGCGGGCTACGAACCGCGACGCGCGGAGCCGCTGATCGATCTGCGGTTCTTCCGCAGCGCGCCGTTCTCGGGTGCGGTCGTGATCGCGATCTGCGCTTTTGCCACTCTCGGCGGATTCCTTCTCGTGAACACGCTGTACCTGCAGGACGTGCGCGGGTACTCGCCATTGCTGGCCGGTGTCTACACGCTGCCGCTGGCCACGATGACGGCGGTCTGCTCCCCGTTGTCGGGCCGGCTTGTCGCCTCCAGGGGCACCCGACCCTCGCTGATCGTGGCTGGGCTCGGCATTGCCGCGGCTGGCCTGATTCTGACCCATGTCACGACACACACCGCCTCGATCGTGCTGATCGCCAGCTACGCGCTGTTCGGCATCGGCTTCGGCATGGTCAATGCGCCGATCACCAACAGCACCGTGTCGGGCATGCCTCGATCCCAGGCCGGCGTCGCCGCTGGCGTCGCATCGACCAGCCGGCAGGTGGGCTCGTCGCTCGGCGTCGCGATCATCGGATCGGCCACGATCTCAGCGCTGCACGGGCCGTTCAGGATCGGCCTGGCCAGCGCCAGCCACGTGGGCTGGTGGATCGTGACCGGCTGCGGCGTCGCCATCCTCGGCATTGGCCTGCTGGTCAGCGGCAGCTGGGCACGTAAGACCGCCCAGCTAACCGCGAGCCGCCTGATGCCGGCGAGCGCTGAGCTGGGCCAGGATCAGGTCCCGGCCGGGCAGGCACCTAGCAGCTAGCTATGGCCCAGCCCGGCCGGCCGACCTGGCGGCTAGGCCTGTGCCGAGACAGACATGACGGAGAACACCGCGCCCTGATCGTCGCTGACGGTCGCCATCCGCCCATAGGGGCTGTCCCAGGCGGGTGAGAGCACGCTGCCGCCGAGGTCGGTCACTTTCGCCACGGCACCGTCGGTGTCCGCCACCGCGAAATACGTGCGCCAGCTCGCGGGCAGCCCGGCCGGCTCGTCGGCGCCGATCTCCCCGATGCCGCCTACCTGCTTGCCGTCGAGGTCGAGGGTGGCGTATTGCATGCCCTCGGCGCCCATGTCGCCGAACTGGTAGCCGAACACCGCGCCGTAGAACGCCTCATTGGCTTCGAAGTGGCGGGACATGTTCTCACTCCAGATCAGCGAGCCGGGCTCGTTGGCGAGCTGGATGCCCGTATGCGTGCGGGCCTCCCAGACGCCGAACATCGCCCCGCCAGGATCGGCGGCGATGAACATCCGGCCGACATCCATGACGTCGAACGGCTCCATCATCACCTGACCGCCGGCCGCCTTGATCTCCGCGGCCGTGAGGTCGGCATCGCCGGATGCCAGGTAGGTCGTCCAGTACGTGCCGCTGTCCGGCGAGGCCTGAGCTCCGATGCCAGCGACCGGCCGGCCGCCGATCGAGCACATGCGGTAGCCGCCGCCGTCCGGGCCAGTGTCGAAGACGTCCCAGCCGAACAGGCCTTGGTAGAACGCCGCAGCCTTAGGAATGTCAGCTACGCCGAGGTCGATCCAGCACGGCGTGCCGGGCGCCCAGGCGGTGTCACGTGTGACCATCGGTCCTCCAAGCGCCGCCGCGGATCAGGCGGCGCGGGCTCTTGGATGCTAAACGGGCGAGGGAAGCGTACTGCTGGCCACTGACAACCGGCGCTGGAACGACAGTTGCCACCGGCCCGGAAGTACTACCGCCTCAGATGTACTACCCGCCCGGCTGGCACCCATCGTGGGATGGCGGTCAGACTTGGGCCTATGCAGACTTGGGACGCCATCACCTCGCGCCGGGATGTCAGGTCCTTCGCCGACCAGCCGATCGCCGCGGCCAGCCTCGACCAGATCCTCGAAGCGGCCAGGCGGGCACCGTCCTCACGCAATACCCAGCCCTGGGACTTCGTACTGGTCACCGAGCCCGCTCAGCTCGAGCAGCTGTCGAAGGTCTGGGTCGGGGCCGGTCACGTGGCCGGCTCGGCTGCCACCATCGCACTGATCGTGGCCGACGAGCGCGCCCCGCGGGCGCAGTTCGACCTCGGCCAGGTCACGATGAGCATCATGCTCGCCGCGGCCGACCTGGGCATCGGCAGCGGCCACTCGTCCGTAGGCGAGCAGGACCTGGCGCGGCAGCTGCTCCGGCTGCCGGCCGGCAAGTCGTGCGCGTTCCTGATCTCGCTCGGCTACCCGGCAGGCCGCCCGCTGGCGCCCATCAAGAATCCGGACCGGCGCCCGCTCGCCGACGTCGTGCACCGCGGTCACTGGTAAGACCGGCAACGGGGCCGTCGGCGTCCACCTGGCACCTGGCAGCGCGAGCGCCGCCAGTGCCACCGGTGACCCGCTTCAGTCCGGCGGGTAGCAGTAGGAGTCGCTCGACGCGTCACCGCCCTGGAGCCTGACCTGATGCGGTCGGCGGCCGCGCGAACGCGTCGCCTTCCAGGAAGAACCGCTCATCGAACGAGATCGCCGCCGTCCTCGGCCGACGTCGAGCTTGGCCATCCAGGCGCCGACGCCGTCGGGATAGAACTGGTCGTCCCACGCTCCGTACAGCGAGTTGGTGAAGTAGACGCGCTTGGAATCCCGGCTGACCTCCACCATCTGCGGCCCGCCCGCCAGGGGCAGGTCGGGCCTTGCCGGGTGCGGCTCTGCGGCCGACGATGCCGCCGATTCGCACTGACCCGATCTCGCGCGGGTGGAACGGGTCGCTGACACGTCGTACTGCTTCATCTCACCGGTGCCCCAGCACGACACGTACAGCCGCTGATCGTCCACCGACAGCGCCAGGTCGGTGACGAGCGGCGGTACTGCGCCGAACGGCTGCAGAGCGGGCGGCAGATCAGCCGCGTCCGCGGGCTCGGCCGGGATCGAGATCACCTTCTGCGCGGCCCAGATCCCGTCGTCCTGCTCGATGCCACAGCCAGATCGACGCCGACAGATCCTCGACGCTCACCACAACGCCGACGAACCCATACGTCTGGTCCGGGTTGTGCGCCGGACGCAGTTCCAGCGCCATCTGGTGCTGATCACCCAGATCGATGCGTCTGGATGTTCGTCCTGCGTCTTCATGTCCCAGAAATGCAGCCGGTGGCCGTACTTGCGGCCGAGCAGCAGCTCAGGCACGATGCCGTCCTCGATCATCGACGGGGTGCCCCACTCGGAGGTGATCGCGACGTCGTGGTTGATGTGCCACCACACGTCATAAGCCAGGTACTGGTCGCCGCGATCAGCCTCCCACTGGCCCGTCACCTCGAAGGTGTTGTGATCGAGCAGCGCGACGCCACCGGGCCCTTCCTCGCTGCCACCGCCGAGGCACGAAACGAACAGCGCCGCCAGGGCCGCAGTGCACGGTATGCGGGCGCGAGTAGTTCGCGCGCTTGGCGAGTTCCTCCGGGCCCGAGCACCTTGACGATCTGCGGAGTGGTTGGCGTCTGCATGGTGTCCAGGACATACAGCCGGGACGAGCGCAGGCCGGGCACGATCAGGTAGCGCCGGTCGCCGTGGTCATGGCCGCCGCCCGGGCACAGGGCGCTTGAGCACGCGTTCCAGCCGAAGTGGTGCAGCTCGTCGCCGAGGTTGGGCAGCTCGGTGTAGCCGACCACGGTGCCGTAGGTGGCCGAGTCGGGGTCGACATCGACGACGGCCATTCCGTCCGGTTTGTCCGCCGGGCGGGCGAACGTCGCGACGTATGCCAGCTTTTCTGCCGGGGCCGCGGCGGCGTCCCGCGGTGAGCGGTAGAACGTCGGGTCGGTGTGATGGCCGGCGTGGTCCCGCCCGGCGTCATCGTGGTCGTGCCCGGACAGGGCGTCGTGCTCAGTCGTCATAGTTCACGTCCTTCGTGACGTTATCGTCCTACCAGGCCTCTAAACTAGGAAACTGTCCCGTGGCTAGTCTGTCCTGCCCCGGGGCAGGCCGGCAAGTGGACCTGGGATACGCAAGATACTGGGCGCCCTGACGCCCGCGGTCTATCAACCGAAACCGGCGAATCTACGTCATAGGGGGCAGTCGTCCTCGTCGCATAGAGTGCGCCGAGGGGGAGATCACGGCGTGTCGGCCGGGCCCGATGGCTGGCGTCCGGCGAGAAGGCGACCCATCCGAGGCGCCCATGGAGGTATCCGCGCATGCGAAGTCAGCGGTTCTGGCGTGCGGTCGGCGTAATCGCCGCCGCCGGGGCCATCGCGACTGCCGCCGGCTGCTCATCGCCAGGACCGGCGAGCAGCCCGGCGGCCGGGCATTCGACCAGTCAGCCCGGGGCCGTCAGCCCGCCCACGTCTGCAAGGCCAAGCGCCAGCGGGTCAAGCGCGCCATCGCCGGAGGCGTCCGCCCAGGCTTCGGCGCAGGCCGTGCAAGGCCCGGCCGCGGTGCCCACCGCAGCTCAGCTCGCCGCGCTCAAGGCGCAGGCCGGCGAGATCGCGAAGCTGTCGCCTGAGCAGCTGGCCGGCCAGCGAGTCATCTATAGCTACAACGGCCTGGCCCCGCCCGCCGGGCTGCTGAACCTGATCCGCCACGGCGACGTCGGCGGCGTCATCTTCTTCAGCTTCAACATCGCCAGTCAGGCGCAGCTGCAAAGCGTCATCGGCCAGCTCGTCGCGGCGAATGCGGCCAGCTCCAACCCCGCGAGCCAGTATCCGCTGCTGCTGATGAGCGACCAGGAAGGCGGCCTGGTCCGCCGCCTGCCCTGGGCCGGACCGACCCAGTCCGAAGCGCAGATCGGCGCCTCGGCCAATCCGTCCGCCGCCGCGGCTACCGCCGGCGCGCAGGCCGCGGCCGGGCTACGCGGCGTCGGCATGAACGTCAACCTCGCGCCGGTGCTGGACGTGTTCCGCGCCCCTGGCGACTTCGACGACCAGTTCCAGCGCTCGTACAGCATGAACCCGAGCGTCGTCTCCGCTGCCGGAGCCGCCTTCGTCCGAGCTCAGCAAGCTGGCAACGTCGCGGCGACCGTGAAGCACTTCCCCGGTCTCGGCGCGGCGACCGCCACGCAGAACACCGACAACGCGCCGGTCACGATCAATCTGCCGGCCAGCACGCTGCGGGCGGTCGACGAGTTCCCGTATCAGGCGGCCTTCACCGCTGGCGCCAAGCTCGCCATGGTCTCGTGGGCGCAGTACCCGGCGCTTGCCCCTGGACTGCCAGCCGCCCTATCGCCCGCGATCGTCCAGGGTGAGCTTCAAGGCCGGCTGGGCTTCACCGGCGTGACGATCACCGACGCGCTTGGCGCAGGCGCGCTCGCGGCCTATGGCTCCCTGCAGAACAAGACCATGCTGGCTGGCCGGGCGGGCATGGACGCGCTGCTCTGCACCGCCACCAAGCCGCTGCCCGGCTTGCAGTGCGTCGACGGGCTGGAGAACGGTTACCTCGACGGTGCGCTGCCGCAGACCGCGTTCCAGGCGCAGCTCGCTCAGCTGCTGCAACTGCGAGCCAGCCTGCCGACCTGACCCCGGCCCGGGCGCTGGCCGCCCGACGCCGCTGACCGGGGTTCGCGTCTGCCGTACAGGTGCCCTACCCGGCAAGTAGCGTGCGGGTGGTACGAGATGTCTGTTCGGCTAGCGATTTCGTGCGAGCGGGACCTGCGCCCGGCTCCGCGGAGAGGCAACCCCCGCCTTGGGCAACCAGCTGTGGTTCAGGTGCTCCGGCGCGGCCGTGGCGGCCGTTGCCGTGGCGGCGCTGATGACGGCGCTCGTCGGCGGCAGCGCGCAAGCGGGTCCGGCCGCCGGGACAGCGGGCACGTCCGGCCGCCGGCTGGCGCTCAGCGCCGAGGTCAGCAATGCCGCCGTCGCTCGCGCGGCGGACCAGCCTCCCGAGATAGCCGTGGCGTCGGCAATGTCGCCGCGCCAGCTGGCCGGGCAGCGCGTCATCTACGCCTACTCGGGCCTCACGCCGCCCGCCCGCCTGCTATCGCTGATCCGTCAGGGCGACGTCGGCGGCGTCATCTTCTTCGCCGCCAACTTCCAGAGCAGGTCGCAGTTCACGGCTGCTGTCGGCCAGCTCGAAGCGGCGAACCAGGCCGCGACGAACCCGGCGCGTGACTACCCGCTGCTGCTGATGACCGACCAGGAAGGCGGCAGCGTCAGGCGGCTGCCAGGCGCACCTGTCGACTCGGAGCAGTGGATCGGCTCGCGCGGCACCGCGCCCGGCCGCGCATATCAGGCTCGCCAGGCCGGCTCGGGAGCTGCCGCCAGCCTCCTGAGCTACGGGCTGAACGTCAATCTCGCGCCGGTCCTCGATGTCTACCGCGCGCCGGGCGACTTCGACGACCAGTTCCAGCGGTCGTACAGCATGAGCCCGCAGGTCGTATCCACGGTCGGCGCCGACTTCATCCGGGCGCAGCAGCGGGCCGGCGTGGCGGCGACAGCCAAGCATTTCCCCGGTCTCGGGGCCGCCACAGCGAGCCAGGACACCGACTTGGGACCGGTGACTGTCCGCGTGTCGAAGGCGACGCTCCAGAGCGACGATGAGTACCCCTACCAGGCGGCCATTGGCGCGCACGTCGACCTGGTGATGGTCTCGTGGGCCGTGTACCCGCGGCTCGGCTCGAACTTGCCGGCCGGGCTGTCTCCGACCATCGTGCAAGGTCAGCTCCGTACCCGGCTCGGCTTCCAGGGCGTGACCATCACCGACGCCATCGGCGCCGGCGCGCTCACGGCGTACGGGTCGACGCAGACCCGTGCGCTCATGGCCGCCGAGGCCGGCATGCAGCTGATCCTCGCGTCGGACTCGGTGAGCCAGGGCGCGGACTGCATGAGCGCGCTCGCGGCAGCCTTCCGCGAGGGCAAGCTATCGGGCACGGCGTTCCGGGCTACGGTCGTGCAGATCCTGACGCTTCGCTCGAGCCTGCGGCCCTGACAACGCCAGGCGGCAGCACGGGTGAGTAGGCCAGTCAGGAAGAAACCGCGCACCGGCCCGCTGATGTCGATGGTGTGCGCGAAGCCTGCGGTGGCCTGCACAGCGGCGTCGAACCGGATGCAGACATCGTCCGCTGGCCCCGAGTTCGGGTCGTAGACCTGCAGCGTCACCTCTGTCTCTTCGACCAGGTAGGCGTAGGCAAGGACCTGATGGTTATGCCCGAGCAGGAGCGGACTCGCGGAGGCGACGGTCACGATGCCGAGCGCGGCTGGCTGCCCGGCCTCGAGCTGGGCCCTGATCCGCGGCCACTGGCGCGCGATGCTACGGGTCCGCAGGCCGCGCCGCTGCGCCCAGTTGAGACCGGCAAGGCTGAGCGAGCTATCCGCATCGGGCAGGTTCATCCAGTAGTAGTACCTGGCGACCCCGAATGGGACGTGCCACGACCGGATCAGCCGCCGGACGATGAACCGGAACGCCGCCGAGCGCGCTGCTGGCCGGTCCGCGGCCGGCTGCGTGCCAGCGTGCCAGTAGTCGAGCGCGCCGAACACCATGCCGCCGCACAAGCCGCGGGCCGCGTTCCCGATCCCGACGCGGCCGAACGGCGTCGGCACGCCGATAGCAGGCTCGCTCGGCCAGGAATTGGTAAAGGCGAAGCCGTCGCGCGACGGCACGAAGCCTGTGCGCGTCAGCTCGCCCATGCCGACATTATCGCCGGTAAACCCGGCTAGCGCCGGGCGGCGTCGACCCCTACCGGCTCGAGAGCGTGTCGATGCTGGCGACCTCGTCCGGCGCCAGGGTGAAGCCGAGGATGTCGAAGTTCGAGGCGATACGGTCTGGCTGCGCCGATTTCGGGATGACGGTGACGTCGTGCTCGAGGTGCCAGCGCAGCACGACCTGAGCCGGTGTCACGCCATGTGCTGCCGCGATCTTGGCCAGAGCCGGATCGTCCAGGTTGGTGTTCTTGAGCGAGCTGTATCCCTCGACCGCGATGCCGCGCTCGGCGTGCCCGGTCAGCACGCGTTCGTCGTAAAGCGTGGGGCCCCAGTCGATCTGGTTGACCGCTGGCGCCTGCCCGGACGAGCTGGCCAGGTCGTCGATCTCGGTCAGGCTGTAGTTGCTGACACCGACGTCGCGCGCAAGTCCGTCGGCCTGTATCTCGAGAAGCTCGTTCCACAGCTGGCGACTGTCGCCACGCCGCGACGGCGGCCAGTGCACGAGCCAGAGATCGAGGTAGTCCGTGCCCAGCGCCTGGAGCGAATGCCCGATGACCGCGCGCGCCTTGCCCGCGTCCGAAGGACGGATCTTGGTCGTCAGGAACAACTCGGCGCGATCCACGGAGCTGGCGGCTAGCGCCTGGCCTATCTCCGCCTCGTTGGCGTACATGGTCGCGGTGTCGATGTGCCGGTAGCCGGCGGCCAGCGCGGTGAGCACCGCGTCGCGGGCCTGGTCGTGGCGCAGCTTCCAGGTGCCGAAGCCGATCTGGGGCATACGACCGCCGCCGGGCAGCGCAACTGCCGGGACATCACGAGGCGTGCTCATGCGGTCATTATGCCCGCGGGCGGCCGCGCGGCTGGGGCGGGGATGCAGAGGGGCGGCCCCGTTCCCGTCCTTACGGGCTTGACCTGGTCAGCAGACCTGCGTGCCGCTGGTGGCGGTGAGCTGCGCATACTCCTGCGCGAGCCGCGCGGTCACCGGTCCGGGCTTGCCGTCGCCGATCGGCCTGCCGTCCAGGGCCAGCACCGGCGTCAGGCCGCCCATCGTGCCGGTGACGAAGAGCTCGTCGGCGCAGTAGAGCTGGGTCAGGCTGTAGTCGCCGGTTTCGGTCACCAGGCCGGCGCTGGCTGCGAGGTCGAGCACCGCCTGCCGGGTGATGCCTTCCGGGCACGCGGCGGTGGTCGGGGTGGCCAGGACGTCGCCGGTGACCAGGAAGATGTGCGTGGCGTTCGTCTCCGCGACAAAGCCGCGATGGTCGAGCATGACCGCGTCGTCGGCGCCGGCCACGTTCGCCTCGATCTTGGCGAGGATCGAGGTGAGCAGGTTGTTGTGATGGATCTTCGGATCGAGGCTGTCCGGAGCGGTGCGCCGCACGCTGGAGGTGATCAGCGTGATGCCGCCTGCGTCGTAGACCGGGGCCTTGTGCTCAGGCAGCACGATGAGCGTGGGCCCGGACTGGTTGAGCCGCGGGTCCATCCCGCTGGTGATCTTGACGCCGCGGGTCAGGGTCAGCCGGACGTGCACGTTGTCGGTCATCTTGTTGGCGGCCAGCGTGCGCCGGATCTCGGCGATGATCTCCTCGTTCGATGGGATCTTTTCGAACGCGAGCGCCTGCGCGGAGCGGCGGAGTCTGGCCAGGTGCTCATCGAGGCGGAAGATGCGCCCGTGGTACAGGCGCAGGCCCTCCCACACGGCGTCGCCGCCTTGCACCACCGAGTCGAACGGGCTCACAGCCGCCTGGTCGCGGTGGGTCAGCCGGCCGGCGACGCTGACGATCAGGTCCCGGTTGCGCTCGTCAAAAGTCTGCAGCATGGCGTGCTCCTCGTGTTATGGCCGTAGCCGATGAGCGGCCAGCTCTTCGTAGAACGGCTGGCACTGTGCCGCCAGCGGCGCCAGGTCCGGCGGCACGTCGACGGTTGTTGCCTGGCTGGCCTGGCCGAATCCCGTCGACCGCCACACGCTGTCGTACCAATGCGGTGCCCAGACGCCATCGGACGGCCGCGGGCCGCCGGGCCAGGACAGCATGGCCGGGTGGAAGGGGATGCCGAGCGCATCACAGAGCGCCTCCAGCGCCGGCCGCGGTGCGCGCAGGATGTCGGCGGAGTCAATGACCGGGCCGCCGAACGCACGGAAGATCTCGACTTGCTGCGCCAGGCCGAGATCGGCCAGGACCGGGCGTGACCTGACCCTGGCGTACGAGGTGAGCAGGCGGCGCGGATCCCGGATCAGGAACGCGTGCGTCAGCCCGGCGAGCGCGTCGCGGTCGATGTCCTCGAGCAGGTGATGGGTCATGTGCTTCTGGTAATAAACCGACGCGCCGGCAGGTAGCGGCGCCGTCGCGAGCTCGGTCAGGACGGTCCGCCAGTCCGTCGGCATGCTCGCGATGATCTCGTCCCGGCCGGGGTGGTCTATTCCGGTCTGGGCCAGGTAATAGGCATACAGCGGCTCGTCGACGACCACGGTGTCGGGCCGGTTCTCGAACGAGCGCATGAGCGCGGTGGAGACGGTGCGCGGCCCGGACCACATCGCGATCCGGACCGGGCCTCGCTGCGCCGCGGCACCGCCGGTCACGGCGCCACTCACAGCACCACGACCGAGCGGAGCACCTCCCCGCGTTGCATCTTCGCGAACGCCTCCTCGATGTCGTCAAGCGAGATCGTCTCGGATACGAACTTCTCCAGCGGCAGCCGCCCCTGCAGGTGCAGGTCGACCAGCATGGGGAAGTCGCGGGTCGGCAGGCAGTCGCCGTACCACGACGATTTCAGCGTGCCGCCGCGGCCGAAGACGTCGAGCAGCGGCAGGTCCAGTTGCATGTCCGGGGTGGGGACGCCGACCAGCACGACGGTGCCGGCCAGGTCACGGGCATAGAAGGCCTGCTTGTAGGTCTCCGGCCGGCCGACGGCCTCGATCACCACGTCGGCCCCGTGCCCCTCCGTCAACTCGCGGATCCGCTCGACTGCGTCAGTGCTGCTCGGGTTCAGCGAGTGCGTGGCACCCAGTTCCCTGGCCCAGGCTCGCTTGCGAGAGTCAGGGTCGACGGCGATGATCGTGCGCGCTCCGGCCAGGCGGGCGCCGAGGATCGCCCCGTCGCCGACGCCGCCGCAGCCGATCACCGCGACCGAGTCGCCCCTGGTCACGCCCGCCGTGTTCAGGGCGGCGCCGAGCCCCGCCATCACGCCGCAGCCAAGCAGGCCAGCGACCTCCGGCTTGATCGCGGGGTTGACCTTCGTGCACTGGCCGGCCGCGACCAGCGTCTTCTCAGCGAACGCGCCGATGCCGAGTGCTGGCGACAGCGGTGTTCCGTCCGCCAGGGTCATCTTCTGGGTCGCGTTGTGGGTGGCGAAGCAGTACCACGGGCGGCCGCGCAGGCAGGCCCGGCACTGGCCGCATACCGCGCGCCAGTTGAGGATCACGAAGTCACCAGCCGACAGGCCGGTCACGTCTGGACCGACGGCCTCGACTATCCCGGCCGCTTCGTGGCCCAGCAAGTACGGGAAGTCCTCGCCGATGCCGCCCTCGCGGTAGTGCAGGTCGGTGTGGCAGACGCCGCAGGCCTGGATGGCCACCAGCGCCTCGCCTGGGCCGGGGTCCGGAACGATCACCGTAGTGACGCTCACCGGCGCGCCCTTGGCACTCGCGATGACGCCCTTGACCTCGTGTGCCATCCTGCTGCTCCTTCGCGATCGTGGTTAGCACCCCTGATCCTGGCAGCAGCGACGGTCAGGTCGCCACACCCCCCGGGATTCGTGCGCGCACGACTGCCGGGTCGCGGCCGGACCAGACGAAACGGTCCGCCCGCGCCCCAGCAGCCCTGCGCTCGCGGTCTTCTTGGCGTGCCAGCAGCCGGCGAATCGCCGCGGCTAGCTCCATCTCATCGGATAACCCGCAGCGCCCTGGACCACTGGCGCGTCCGGGTCCGGCTCGGCCACGGGATCGGTCACTTCCTGTGCGGGCGCTGCTTCGGTGGCGGCGAATACGTAGCAGCCGGCCGGATCCAGGCGGAGGCCGACCAGCTCACCGCGCTCGGCCCGGGTTGGCGCGAAGATGCCGGTCAGACGGCCGTGGCCGGGGATGTCGATGGCGTGCTCGTACCCGCGTCCGCGGAACGCCACGTCGGCGACTGTCCCGGCGAGGTGGTGCTCGCCGTCATTCGGGCCGCATAGGGCCAGGGCCGTGGGCCTCATCAGCAAGGCCGCGTCGCCAGCGGGGACGTGACCACCCGACATCCGCGCCCGGCACGCCCGTAGCAGCGGCCCGGATGGCTCGAGCTCGACGGTGCCGTCGTCATCGGCGGGACGCCCGCTCACCCGGACCTGGAGCTCCCCGGATAGGCCGGTGAACCTGGCCACGAACGGCGTCGCCGGCTCGGTGTAGATCTGCTCCGGCCTGCCGAACTGCACGAGGCCGCCGTGCTGGAGCAGGCCGATCTGGTCGGCGAGCGCGAACGCCTCGGCCTGATCGTGGGTGATGTAGACGGCCGTCGCGCCAGACTCCCTGACCAGCGAGGAGATCTCCACCCGCATCCGCTCGCGCAGGTCGGCGTCGAGGTTGGACAGCGGCTCGTCGCACAAGATGAGGCCGGTGCCGCCGACGAGGGCCCTGGCCAGCGCGACGCGCTGCTGCTCGCCGCCGGACAGCTCGTTCGGGTAGCGATCGGCGAGCGCACCGAGGCCGACGCGCTCGAGCATGGCCAGCGTCCGGGCCTGCGCTTCGGCTTTGCCCAGGTGCAGCCGCCGCAGGGCGAACGCCACGTTTTCCCGGACCCGCAGATGCGGCCAGAGGGCGTAGTCCTGGAACACCATCGACAGATTGCGCCGGTCCGGCGGCACGTGGATCCGGTCGCTGGCGACCGGGGTGCCACCGATGCTGATCTGCCCTGAGGTGACCCGCTCGATCCCGGCCAGGCAGCGCAGGAGGGTGGTCTTGCCCGAGCCGGACGGCCCGAGCAGGACGACGAAGGTTCCGGGCTCGACAGTCAGGCTCACCTCGCGCAGGGCGAGGCTGCCGCTGACGTACTCCTTGCTCAGGTTCGCGACCGCGATGCTCTCAGCCACGGCTCGCCGCTCCGATCCGGCGCCAGCCGGCCGGTGCCAGCAGCCGGTAGCCGCCGAGTACGAGGCCGACGGCGGCGAACGCGATGCCGACGGCGAGCACTGACTGGGCCATGCCCTCTCCAAAGTGGTAATTACTGAGATTGTCCTGGATGGCCACTGAGGCCGGGGGATTGCTCGGGGCGTAGAGCAGCTGCGATAGCGGCAGCTCAAGGAAAACCCCGCAGAACGTGAGCAGCCAGGCCATGGTGAGCGGTCTGGAGACGATCGGCAGCACGCCACGGGCCCACGCCATCATCTCGCCTGCGCCGTGTGTCCTGGCCGCGTCTCGCAGCGAAGGCTGCAGCTGGGAGACGGCTCCGACCAGCACCCTGGCATTGGTCGGCAGGCTCGACGCCGTGTACGCGATGACCAGCAGGGTGGCCGTCTGGTACAGGTTGACGCCGAGCCTGGACCACAGCGGCAGGTTGAACGCGAAGATGTACCCGGCCCCGAATACGACGCTGGGCAGCGCCACCGCGGCGAGCAGCATGAAGTCGAGCACTCTGGACGACTTCTGCCGCCGCTGCGCAAGCAGCCACGCGGCGATGAAGCCGCCGATTACGGTGACCGAGGCCGACACGACGCCGTAGCCGATCGAGCGCATCAGGGGACCGAGCTGGTCCGCCTCGCGGAATAGCGCCTGATAGTTCGCCCACGTGATGGAGAACGAGCCGCCGTAGTCCCCGAGTAGCGAGGCGCTGACCGCACCGAAGCCCGGCACACCGAGCGCCACGAGGTAGAACAGTGCCAGTCCGCCGACCGCAGCGGCCTTGCCGCGCCTGCTCAGCTTCCGGCGCACCGCTTGCCGGGTGCGTCCGGAGAGCATCTGGTACGAGCGGCCGCGCAGCGCCCGTGCCTGCAGCGCCAGCGGGATGGCCACGGCCGCCACCAGCAGCACGCCCATGGCCGAGGCGGCCGGGAAGCTGGGCGGGAAGTTGTTGATGGCGGCATACAACTGGTACGTGGCGAGCGAGAAGTTCGAGTTGTACGCCAGCGTGGCGGCCACGCCGAAGTCACTGATCGACTCGGCGAAGTTGATCGCCAGCGCGGACCAGATGGCCGGCGCGAGCATCGGCCAGATCAGCCGCAACGTCGCGGCGCGGCCGGCTCCGTGGACCCGGGCCGCGTCCTCGAATTCCTGACCGAGACCGGCCAGCCCGGCGGTCACGGCGAGGTAGGTGAACGGCACCGAGCGGAGCCCGAGCAGCATGACGACGCCGAACGGTCCCATGATCAGGTGCGTGACCCAGGGCCAGTCCAGGCCGAGCCGGTACATGACTCCGTCGGGCTGTACGATCCGCTCCCAGCCGAGAGCGGGCAGCCAGGACGGCAGCAGCAGGACTAGCCACATGCTGCCGGCGACGAAGCGATGACCGGGCAGCGTGGTCCGGTTGGCCAGCCAGGCGATGGGGAAGCCGATCACCAGCCCGAGCGCCGCTGCGGCGCCGCTGACCCACAGTGAGTTGGTGATCGCGACCGCGGTCGTGCCGGTGAAGGCCTGCCGCAGGTAAGTCAACGTGAACCACTGCGATCCCTGACCGGCTGCCTGCTGGTCGAACAGGTGCGGCGAGATCGTGAGCACCAGGGAACTGGCGCAGGGAACAAGAATGAAGAGGATCAGCAGGATCCAGAAGATGGGCTTGCCCGCCAGGGCGGCGATCCGGCCGGGGGCGAGGCGGGTGGGCCAGGTAGAGAGCGCGGGCCGCCGACGGCCCGGCCCGGCAGCTGCCGGGCCGGGCGCGCTGGCGTCCTCGGTAGTGATGGTCACGAGGTGGGCTCCGGGGCTAGGCGCCGCAGTCCCGCCGGTTGGTTAATCGATGTCACTTGACGATGTTGGCGTCGAACCAGGTGTTGATGGTCCCCTCTTGCGGACCCCAGGTGTACGGGTTGATGGTCTGCGTCTTGACCGAGGCCAGCGACGGCAGTTCAGGCAGCGGGGTCACGCCAGTGAGCACCGGGTAGTACAGCGAATCGCCGTAGGGATCGCCGGTCTGCATGACGTGCTGGCCGGCCGGCGAGAGCACGAAGTCGATGAACTGCTCGGCTTCCTTCTGCTCCTGGGCCGATGCCTTGGCGTCGATGCCGATCGCGCTCGGCAAGATCGTCACCGGGTTGAGGTACTTGACGGCCAGCTTCGGGTCACTACCGGGGCCAAACGAGGCGCCGATGCCGGCTGAGCTCTGCACCAGGGCGAGTTTGATCTGGCCACTGGTCAGTGCCTGCAGCGTCGGGCCGTTGGTCGGATGGATGATGAGCCCGTTGGCCCTGAGCTGGGAGTAGTAGGCCTCGCCCTTGCTGACACCGCCGAGGTAGTTCATCATGCCGGCGATGAACGGGAAGGTCGGGCCCGACTGCGCCGGGTCGTTCATGCCGACGTCGCCCTTCCACTGCGATGACAGCAGCTGCTGCCAGGTCGACGGCGGGTTGGTCACCTTGGTCTTGTCGTAGACAAGCGCCGCCACGAGCGTGACGCCGGTCGGCGTGTAGCTCTTGTCGCTCGGCAGCGACTGGGTGCCCAGGCTGTCCCAGGACACCTTGGGCTCGAAGCCCTTCAGCAGCAGGCCCTGAGTGTCCAGGCCGGCGAAGGCGGTCGCGCCGTCGACCCAGAGCAGGCCCCAGTTGGGGTTGTTCTTGGAGGCTTCGATCTGGGTGAGCAGCGGACCGGTCGAGTTGTCGTCGAGCTTGACCTGGATGCCGGTTGCCTTCTGGAACGCCGCGGCCATGGCGTGGTCGTAGCCCTGTGCGGAGTAGACGACGAGCGGCACCTTGGCCGTGCTGGCGGTTTTGGCTGAGGTGCTGCCGGACGAGGAGCAGCCCGCGACGGCGACGACCCCGAGGGCGAGGGCGCTGGCGAAAACGCGAGTTCTAGTGCGAGACGTGATGGGAGTCATGGCCGCGAGTCTGCGGCAGGCTGCCATCTAGCAATCGACGGCGAGATGTCCGGAAGGGAAACTGGAATTCAAGATCTGGCAATAACCACCGTGAGATCGCCGTCGTGACGGCCGTTAGACGGTGCAGCTACGGCCGTTAGACGGTGCAGCTAGAGCGCGAGCGGTGTCAGGCAACCGGGCTCGGCGGACGGCTAAACGGCTTGCCAGGCGGCGCTACGGGAATGCGCAGCGCGCCCTTCTTGGTCATGACCTGGACCGAAAGCGCGCCTGGTGTCACGGCGGCCAGAGCCAGCTTGAGCGCAGGTGCGGTCCGGTCGCAGATTTTGACCCGGTACCGCGGCGGATCCTTCCTCGCCATCGTCAGCGCCGGCCTGCCGCGGCCGAACGAGAAGGGCATCAGGAGCGCGCCGACCCACAGCAGGACCTGCCTGCCGACGCCGGGCCGGTGCGAGATCCTCGCTGCGGGACCGAGCGTGATCTCCAGCAGCACTCCGTACCGGCGCGGAACCATCCGCAGCTGCGCGACGTCCGACCAGGTCAGATGCACCTGGCGGAGCTTCGGCCGGGCGCGTGTCGTGCGCACGCCGAGCCAGATGCCGTGGCTATCGGCGCGGAACGCACGATGCCGCACGGTGACAAGCACGCACAGCAGAATGCACGCGGCGATCAGCAGGCCGCCGAGCTCGGTCACGCCGAGCCACAGCGGCATCTGCCCGGTGCTGCTGGCGTCGGTGCCGACGAGCACGGCGGCGCCGCTCAGAATCGCGAACCAGGCCGGGATGAGCCAGATGTATCCCCGTGGGTACCTGCTGGCTGGCCCCCGGACCAGGCACGTGACGGTGTCATCCACTGCCGCCTCCCCGCGTGATCCCTCACCAGGATCTTCGATCTTCCGGCGCAGGACGGCAAGTAGCAGATTTCGTCATCTGAACGTTGCCATCGCAGGCGGACGGACCGGCGCCACCCTCGCGCGGTGCAGGGGGAGTTCCCGGCGCCCCGCGGCCAGTGTCCTAACCTTGGGGGCAGCCAGCGCCGGCCGAGCACTAAAGGAACTTAAGCATGCAGATCGCCGAGATCACTCGTCACGAGACAAGCCGCAGGGCCGAATTGCTGACAGTGCGCTCGTATTCGGTGGAGCTGGACCTGACCTGCGGCGACAAGACATTCAGGTCGACCTCGGTGATCGACTTCGACTGTCGCGAGCCGGGCGCGGCCAGCTACGCCGACCTGGTAGCAGAGGAAGTGCACGAGATCACGCTCAACGGCCTGGCCATCGACCCGGCGCAGGCGTGTGCCGAGGGGCGAATCGCGCTGACCGAGCTAGCGGGCCGCAACGAGCTGCGGGTGGTTGCCGACTGCGCGTACACCGCCGACTCCAAGGGCATGCACCGCGCCACCGACTCGGCCGACGGCCGGGTCTACTGCTACAGCAACTTCGAGCCCGCCGACGCGCGCCGGGTCTACGCCAACTTCGAGCAGCCCGACCTGAAAGCCGCGTTCACGTTCCACGTCACCGCGCCCGCGCACTGGACTGTGGTGTCCAACGAGCCTGCCCCTGAGCCGCAGGACGCTGGCGGCGGCGCGGCGGTCTGGCACTTCCCGCCGACCCCGCGGATCTCGACATACCTGACCGTGGTCCTGGCTGGCGAGTACCACGTCGAGACCGACACGCATACCACGCCCGGTGGCCAGGTGATCCCGCTCGCCGTCGCGTGCCGGCAGTCGCTAGCCGACCACCTCGAGGCTGCCGACATGTTCACCGTGACCAAGCAGGGCCTGGACTACTACACGCAGCTGTTCGACAGCGAGTACCCGTTCGCGAAGTACGACCAGGCCTTCGTACCGGAGTTCAGCGCCGGCGCGATGGAGAACCCTGGCTGCGTGACGTTCTCCGAGCGGCTGCTCTTCCGGTCCAAGGTGACCGACATGATGTACGAGCTGCGGGCCATGGTGATCTTGCACGAGATGGCGCACATGTGGTTCGGGGACCTGGTGACCATGAAGTGGTGGGACGACCTGTGGCTCAACGAATCGTTCGCCGACTACAGCGCCGCGCTGGCCAGCACCGAAGGCACCCGGTTCACTGACGCCTGGACCACGTTCTCCGGTTCGCGCAAGACCTGGGGTTACATGCAGGACCAGCTCCCCACCACGCATCCGATCGCGGCCGACGTCCCGACGCTGAGCGAGGCCATCGCGAACTTCGACGGGATCAGCTACGCCAAGGGTGCCTCCGTGCTCAAGCAGCTGGCCGCCTATCTGGGCCGGGACAATTTCTTCGCCGGCATCCGGGCTTACTTCACCAAGTACGGCCACGGCAACGCCACGCTCGCCAGCCTGCTCGCGGCGCTCGAGCAGAGCTCAGGCGTGAGCCTGGGTGACTGGTCGAAGGCGTGGCTCCAGACCGCCGGACCGAACACGCTGCGCAGCGAGTTCGCCGTCGGCGCGGACGGCAGGTTCACCGCCTTCGCCGTGCTCCAGGAAGCGGCACCCGAGCATCCGACGCTGCGGCCCCATCACATCGCAGTCGGCCTGTACAACATGGCCGCCGACGGTGCCCTCGTGCGCACGCAGCAGGTCGAGGTCGACATCACCGGTGCCCGGACCGAGGTCCCCGCCCTAGTCGGCCTGGCGCAGCCAGACCTGATCCTGCTCAACGACGACGACCTCGGCTATGCCATCGTCAGGTTCGACGACCGGTCGCTGGCCACGCTGACCGATTCGATCGGTGCCTTCAGCGACTCGCTCGCCCGCACTGTCAGCTGGAGCGCGGTGCTGGACATGGTGCAGCGCGCCGAGTTGCCGGTCCCCGTATTCATCGCGATCCTTGCTCGCGGAATGAGCAAGGAGCCAGCCGTCTCGGTGCTCCAGATCCTGCACATAACGGCCGCCCGCCTCATGGCGGTCGCTGCCGATCCGAGCTGGCTGCCGGCCGGCAAGGAGCAGCTCGCCACAGCCGCCCTGGAGCTGCTGCAGGCGGCGGAGCCGGGCAGCGATCATCAGCTCGCCTGGATCCAGCTGCTGGGCTGGACGGCCATTACGCCTGCGCAGCTGGATTTCCTGGCCGGGCTTTTGGACGGGAACGTGGTTGTTCCCGGGCTGGCGGTCGATACGGAGTTGCGGTGGGCTCTGCTACGCCGGCTGGCCAGCATGGGCAGGGCGGGTGACGCGGACATAGACGCCGAACTCGAACGTGACCCGACCGACGCTGGCCGCCGGCACGCGGCTGCCAGCCGGGCGTCGATCCCCGATGCCGCGCACAAGGAAGCGGCCTGGCAGCTCATGACGCAGTCGCAGGAGCTTGGCCATGAAGGCGTGGCGGCGGTCGCGGCCGGCTTTGGCCAGCCCGAGCACGCCGAGCTGCTCGCACCGTACGTGGATCTGTACTTCGCCGCGCTGCCGGAGATCTGGGCGACCCGCGGCGACCACCTCAAGCGGCTGCTGGGCGACGGCCTGTTCCCCTCCTGGGCGGCGTCGGCCGAGCTGCTGCAACAGGTGGACGCCTTCCTGGCCGCCGAGCCCCGCGACCCGTCGATGGTGCGCATGCTCGTCGAGCGCCGCGACGTCGTGGACCGGGCGCTGCAGTCACGGGCCCTATCTGCCAGCTGACACTGCCTGTCGGCCCGTTCGCGTTGTGCGCCGCAATCCCGGCCGTTACGTTATAACTCGACATCAACGGCCATGAATGGGGCAGTCGCGTGCAGGGTGCGGAGATCACGAGGGCTGAGACCAGCGAGCGGGCCCGGCTGTTGCGGGTCGGCTCCTACGAGGTCGAGCTCGATCTGACCCGAGGTGGCGAGGTCTTCGGCTCGACGTGCCGCATCACATTCGAGTGCACCGAGCCTGGCGCGGCGAGCTACGCAGACCTGATCGCGGAGACCGTGCACGAGATCACGCTGAACGGAACGCCGGTCGACCCGGCGACCGCGTACGCGGACGGCCGGATCGCGCTGACCGGGCTGGCCAGTCACAACGAGCTGCGGGTCGTCGCGGACTGTGCGTACGGGACCGGCGGATTCGGCCTCCAGCGGTGGGTCGACTCGGCCGACGGCCGGGTGTACACGTTCACCGAGTTCGAGGCTGCGCACGCCCGGCGGGTGTTCGCGAACTTCGAGCAGCCCGACCTCAAAGCGGCCTTCACTTTCCGCGTGACCGTCCCGGATCACTGGACGGTGCTGTCGAATCAGCCGGCACCCGAGCCGCGGACCGCTGGCGAGGGTGACGGCTCAGGCGGTGCTGGTTCAGGCGGTACTGGTTCAGGCGGGGCCGCCGTGTGGAGCTTCCCGGCCACGCCACGGATCTCGACCTACCTCACCGCGATCGCCGCGGGCGAGTACCACGTGGTCCGCGACTCGCACACCACGCCGGCCGGCCAGGTGATCCCGCTCGCCTTGGCCTGCCGCCAGTCGATGATCCCGTTCCTGGATATCGCGGACATCCTCCTCGTCACCAGGCAAGGCCTGGACTACTTCACCGGCTTGTTCAGCGGCGACTATCCGTTCGACAAGTACGACCAGGTCTTCGTTCCGGATAATCCGGGAGCGATGGAAAACGTCGGGTGCGTCATCCTCACCGAGTCACTGCTGTTCCGCTCCAAGGTGACCGACGCGATGTACGAGCTGCGGGCCATGATCATCCTGCACGAGATGGCGCACCAGTGGTTCGGCGACCTGGTCACCATGAAGTGGTGGGAAGACCTGTGGCTGAACGAGTCGTTCGCCGAGCTCGCCGGGTATCTCGCGTCGGCTGAGGCGACCCGGTTCACGCAGGCGTGGACGACGTTCTGCGGCGGCCAGAAGATCCGGGGCTACGAGCAGGACCAGCTGCCGTCCACACATCCGATCGCGGCGGATGTGCCAACGCTGAGCCAGGCGGAGGCGAACTTCGATGGCATCAGCTATGCCAAGGGCGCGGCCGTGCTCAAGCAGCTGGTCGCCTACACCGGCCGAGACGCCTTCTTCACCGGGATTCGCGCCTACTTCGCCGAGCACGGCTGGGGCAACGCGACGCTGGCCGACCTGCTCCGCGCGCTGGAGGCTAGCTCCGGTCGCAGCCTGGCTGACTGGTCGGCGGCCTGGCTGGAGACCGCCGGGCCGAACACACTGCGCGCCGAGTTCACGGCAGGTCCGGACGGCTCGCTTGAGTCGTTCGCCGTGCTCCAGGAAGCGCCCGCCGCGCATCCGACGCTGCGACCGCATCACCTTGCGATCGGTTTGTACAACCTGGTGGACGGTGCGCTCGTCCGGACGTACCAGGTCGACGCTGACATCGCCGGGCCGAGGACCGAGGTACCCGCGCTCGCCGGGATCGCGCAGCCTGACCTCATCCTGCTCAACGACGACGACCTCGACTATGCCGTCATCCGGTTCGACGAGCGCTCGCTGGCGACGCTGACGCAGCACATTGGCCGCTTCCGGGACGGACTCGCGCGCACTCTGTGCTGGAGCGCCGTCGTCGACATGGCCATTCAGGCCGAGCTGTCGGTACCGGCGTTCGTCGAGATCATCGCGGCTGGCATGGGCAGCGAGCCGTCGGTGACGATACTGCAGCTGCTGCACACCGAGGTATTGCGGCTGCTGGCGACCACCGCCGATCCGGCCTGGGTCCCGACAGGCAAGAAGCTGCTGGCAGCCGAAGCCGTCCGCCTGCTCCGCGCGGCCGAGCCCGGCAGCGACCACCAGCTCGCCTGGGCCCAGCTCGCCGGCGCGACCGCCGTCACGCCCGAGCAGCTTGACCTGCTCGCCGGCCTGCTGGACGGCAGTACGGAGGTTCCCGGCCTGGCCGTGGACACCGACCTGCGCTGGCTGCTGCTGCGCAGGCTGGCCGCTACCGGTCGGGCTGGCGACGCGCAGATCGATGCCGAGCTGGTGCGCGATAGCACCGATGCGGGACGCCGCAACGCGGCCGCGGCGAGGGCCGGGATCCCGGACGCCCAGCACAAGGCGGCGGCCTGGCGGCAGGTCGCGGAGTCCACCGAGCTCGGCCTGGAGGAATCCGCAGCCGTCGTCCGGTCGTTCAATGTGCCCGAGCACGCGGTGCTACTTGCGCCGTACGTCGCGAAATACTTCGAGCAGCTGCCTGCCATCTGGGCGGCGCGCGCCGACCTGCTGCGGGTGTTCCTCGGGCGCGGGCTGTTCCCGTACCCGGCAGCCTCACCGGAGCTCCTGGCTCAGGTCGACGCGTTCCTGGCGGCGCCGGGCCTAGATCCGTCGCTTAGCCGGGCCGTGATCGAGGGTCGCGACATCGTCGAGAAGGCGCTGCGATCGCGCGCGCTGCCCGGCTAGCTCGTCGACCCGAAGGCGGATACTTCAGTGCAGATCGCCGAGATCACCCGAGCCGAGACCAGCGAGCGGGCCCGGCTGCTGGCCGTCGACACTTACGCCGTGACGCTCGACCTGACCCGCGGTAGCGAGGTATTCGAGTCGACGTCCGTCATCAGGTTCCGCTGCGCTGAGCCGGGCGCCGCCAGCTACGTGGACCTCGTCGCCGAGTCTGTGCGCGAGATCACGCTCAACGGGACTCCTCTTGATCCGGCGGCGGTGTGGGCGAACGGGCGGATCGCGCTGCCGGACCTGGCCGGGCAGAACGAGCTGACCGTCGTCGCCGACTGCCGCTATTCCCGCGACGGTACCGGACTGCACCGCGCGGTCGACCCGGCTGATCAGAAGGTCTACTCCTATACCAAGTTCGAGCCGGCGTACGCGCGCACGGTCTACGCGAACTTCGAGCAGCCTGACCTCAAAGCCAGCTTCAGCATCTCGGTCATCGTTCCCGCTCACTGGAGCGTGCTCTCGAATGAAACCAACGAGCCCTTGGGCGGGCAGGCACCGGCAGGCGACGGGTCGGTCGTCTGGCGGTTCTCGCCCACGCCGCGCCTGTCGACCTACCTGTTCGCGATCGCGGCCGGCGAGTACGAGGTTGTCCGCGCGACGCACACGACGCCAGGGGGCCAGGTGATCCCGCTGGGGGTGGCGTGCAGAGCGTCGATGGCCGAGTTTCTCGCGGCCGAGGACATCCTCGACATCACGCGCAGAGGGCTGGACTACTACACCGCGCTGTTCCAGACCGACTACCCGTTCACTAAGTACGACCAGGTCTTCGTGCCCGAGTACAGCGTCGGCGCGACGGAGAACGCCGGCTGCGTCATCTTCACCGACCAGCTGCTGTTTCGGTCCAGGGTCACCGACACGCTCTATGAGCTGCGCGCGAGTGTGATCCTGCACGAAATGGCGCACATGTGGTTCGGCGACCTGGTGACGATGAAGTGGTGGGACGACCTGTGGCTGAACGAGTCGTTCGCCGAGTACTGCGCGGCGCTGGCCAGCGCTGAGGCGACGCCGTACGCGGGCGCTTGGACCACCTTCACCATGGGCCGCAAGGCGTGGGGCTACGTGCAGGATCGGCTGCCGTCTACGCATCCGATCGCCGCTGACGTCGCCACCCTCAGCGAGGCGATCGCTAACTTTGACGGGATCAGCTACGCCAAGGGCGCATCCGTACTCCGCCAGCTTGTCGCCAGGATCGGCCGAGACAGCTTCTTTGCCGGGATCCGGGCGTACTTCGCGACGTACGGCTGGGGCAACGCGACGCTGGCCGACTGGCTGAGCACGCTGGAGGCCAGCTCGGGCATCAGTCTGACGGACTGGTCCAAGGTCTGGCTGGAGACCGCAGGCCCGAGCACGCTGCGCAGCGACTTCGACGTCGAGCCCGACGGCTCGTTCACATCGTTCGCCGTCCTGCAGGAGGCGCCCGCCGGGCATCCGACGCTGCGGCCGCACCGCCTTGCTATCGGCCTGTACAACCTGGCCGACGGGGCGCTGGTGCGCACGACTCAGGTGCGGGCCGACATCGCCGGGGCCCGGACTGTCATCCCCGAGCTGGCCGGGGTCGCGCGGCCAGACCTCATCGTGCTGAACGATGATGATCTGAGCTACGCGCTGACCCGGTTCGACGACTGCTCGATGGCGACGCTGACCTCGTCCATCGGCTTGCTGCGCGATTCGCTCACGCGGGCGATTTGCTGGACCTCGGTCATGGACATGGTCCGCCAGGCCGAGTTCCCGATGCCCGCGTTCATCAGCATGGTGGCGGGGGCCATGGCCGGCGAGCCGTCGGTCGCCGCGCTGCAGAGCCTGCTGGAGAACTGCTGGGAGCTGCTGCGGACGCTGGCCGATCCGGCCTGGGTGCCGGCTGGCTACCGGGAACTGGCCGACGCGGGTGCCCGGCTGCTGCTGGCTGCCGCGCCCGGCAGTGATCATCAGCTCGCGTGGGCGCAGCTGCTGAGCTGGACTGCAACCGCACCGGAGCAGCTCGACCTCATCGCCGGACTGCTCGACGGCAGCGCCGTGCCCACGGGCCTGATGGTTGGCACGGAGCTCCGCTGGGCGCTGCTCCAGCGACTGGCCGTCGTCGGCTGGGCCGGCGACGCCGAGATCGACGCGCAACTGCGTCAGGACACCACCGATGCGGGCTACCGGAACGCGGCGGCCTGCCGGGCTGCCATCGGCGACGGCGAGCACAAGGCTACGGCCTGGCAGCTCCTGACCGAGTCCGCGGATATCTCCGCCGACCTGCTGCGATCGGTGGCGTTCGCGTTCCACCAGCCCGAGCAGGCGACGCTGCTGGCTCCGTACGCGCGGCGTTACTTTGACGTGCTGCCTGACATCTGGTCGGCCAGCGGGGGGCACCTGCGGGTGGCGCGGGGTGCGGCGCTGTTCCCGGTGACCGCGGCCAGTCGCGATCTGATCGATCAGATCGACGAGTTCCTCGCTGCGGGCGGGCGCGAGCCGGGCCTGGTCCGCGTCCTGATCGAGCGGCGGGATCAGGTGCTTCGGGCGCTGCGTTCCAGGGCACTGCCGGCCGTGCCGGAGTAAGACACGCCGAGCCGTGACTGGCGTCCTACCCGATTTCTGCGATCGTTCGCGCTCGACGAGCGCCTCTTGCCGTGGCTGTGACCTGGCTATAGTCCGCACGGTGAGCAATCGGTGACGCTAGGTGTCGGCTCGAAAGCTCGATAACGCAGCGATCACGGTCGGCGTTGCCGCATGATGTATTGACTCCACATCGGGCAGAGACGCCGCATCAGTCTCGGGAGTAACAGTCGGTATGACAGCGGGATGGCCGCAGAACCAGCAAGATCTGCGGTGGCCATACGCCGAGAATGACGACACCGGACCGGCTGGTCCGGGCCGCGGGCGTCTCGCCACCGACACCGATTCACCGGCCGCCGGGTATCCCGGATTCGGCGAGAACCACCCGAGCGGGCCACTGCCGGTCGGGCCGATGCGCGATCCGCAGCAGCGCGGCCGCCTCGGCCGCAAGTCGCGCGGTGGGCGGAACGAGCCAGGGCATGAGGACGCCGTCGCCGGCGATGCCGACTACGACTGGATTAAGTACCTCGGGGAAGCCGGCCCGGCGCAGGAATCATCACGGCGCCCGGCCGAGACTGCCCGTCGCTCGCCCGATTCCGCTGATCGCACGGCTGCTGAGCCCGGTGATTCCCGCGGGCTTACTGAGTCGCCTAGTCCCAGTGGCATTGCCGAGGAGCGAGGCCGTGGCCGTGGCGCCGGGCGTCTCCTGCCTCGCCGGCATGCAGCCGCGGCACCGGCGGCCGAAGCCCCGGCGGCCCCGTCCGTCGCTGCGCCAGCCCCTTCGACTCCGGCGATGCGCGGGCCAGCAGCGCCGCCCGCTGCTCATCGCGCCAGGTCTGCCGATAGCCGGACGAGTCGCTTCGCTGATGCGGCCGACACCAACCCCGCAGGCCGGGTAGCGCCACCTAGCGACCCAGCGCCGGCGGGCCCGCGCGGCGACCGCGCCGGGTCAGGGCGGTTCGACCGGCCGGATCACGACTTGCCCAGTCGCGCTCGGCCAGCGCAGGAATGGTCGACCCCGGCCGGGCCGCGTGCCGACTTCGTCCGGCCCGGCGACGGACCTCGGACACACGACACCGGATCCTGGGACACCGGCTCGGCATGGCCGGAGACGGCGCAAGCACAGCCGGCGTGGCCGCAGACCAGTCGGCCGCACGGGGCGCCGTCGAGGTGGCCCGGCGCTGAGCGTCAAGGCCCGGATGCAGCACGCCGGACCGAGGCTCGGCTGGCGCCGCCGACCGAGCAACCGCGTCGCCTGCACCGCTGGACTCCTGCCAGCGACCGGACGACGGACAATGCGGACAGCCCGACCACCTTCGGCCGGCCGGTGGACTTCGATCCGCGGCGGTCTCAGACTTCGGCCCCGCAGGGTCCGGCAGCCGCAGCGGTTCGTGCTGCACCCGAGCGCGAGCTTGAGCTGCCGGAGCACGATTCAGACCTAGAGCCAGAGACGGCTCCGGCCAAGCGCGCTGGTCGCGGCAAGGCGGCCCGCGCTGCCAAAGCAGATCGTGCGGGCAAGGCCGATCGCGCTGGCAAGGCAGGGCGCAAGGCGCGTCGTGCCGCACCCGCGCCAGCGGCCGACCGCCTCAGCGACGTACCGGCAGCAGCGGCGGCGCTGAGTGACGCGCCACCGAGGTCCGCGCCACCACCCAGGGCCGCGTCCGCCAGGGCCGCGTCGGCCATGACCGCGCCGGCCATGAGCGGGCCGATGACGGCCGCGCTGCCGAGTGCACCGCCCGCCCGGACGCTTCCCCGGACCGCTGACGCGCCCAGCCGTTCGCGGCGTGCTGCGGCCCGCCGGACGCGTCGCCGCCGCCCCATGTACCTGGCCATCGGGGGCATCGTTGTCGTTGTCGTAGCGCTGGTTGCCGTCCTGGCCCGCGGCATGTTCGCCAGTGGCGGCGGTCCGGCGCACATGATCTCGACGCCGAGCAGGCTTAAGGCGTTCGCGCTCGAGCCGCAACTCGCGCAAGGCATGGGCGCCCAGTCGCTGCGGGCTGACATCGTCAAGAAGGGCAACGGCGAGGCCACCCACGTCGTCGACGCGGTTTACGAGATCAGCAGCGGTCCAGCTGCCAAATCGGGTCCGCTCATCGTCTTGTTCATCGGCGGCAACCTGTCAGGTTCGGCAAGCTCGTTTGTCTCGAGCTTCACCGGCCTGCTGCGAGGCGCGTTCGTGACCAGCCCGGGCGCACTGGGCGGCCAGGCCGCGTGTGTGCCCGGATATTCGGGTCACCCAGCCGAGTGCGCGTGGGCCGACAACGACACCTTCGGGCTGTTCGCGTCGCCGACGCTTAGTGCCGCAGCCCTCGGCAACGAGCTGCGGTCACTGCGGCCGCTCGTGGAGCACGTTCGCAAGTAGCGCCAGGCGCCGTGCACGACGAGCGGCAGTGCACCCTGAGCGGCAGTGTGGCACGAGAAAGACAGTGCAGCAGAAGAAGCTAGGCCGGGCGCGGGAGGGACTAGCGCTGGTCCTGGCTACGACGGCCGGTTAGCGCTGGAGTCCTCGTTGATCTTTGGCTTACGCAGCGACAACCTGGCGATCGCGATAGTAACGGCGCCCGCTAGGACGACCAGGCCGACCACCTGACCGCCGAGCAGCTGGGCATCGAGCGGAACTGCAGCGGCGGTATTGGCCGCGTGCAACGTCGGGCGGCCCTGAGCGGGCGGGAGGCCAAGCGACCCCGTTCCTGTCGTTGGCGAAGCCCCAACGGTCGGGAACAGGCCCGATGGGTTGGTCGGCGAGATACCGGTGCCGGGAATCGCGGGGAGTACCTCAGGTACTGGCAGCGTTACAGTCGAGCCGCCCGCACTCGGCGTTGGGGTTAGCACGACCACATCGCTCGTAGTGCCTGAGAACTGGATCGCCCCTGGCGCAGACACTTGGGCCGTTAGCTCTAGCTCCTCGCCGAGGCCCGCCTGGGATGTTACCCGGACGGTGGCCTCGAGCTCATCGGCCTGGCCGACGGGCAAGTTGCCAAGCTTGCAGGTCGCGCCGCTTGCTGACGGGCAGACGGTGAACTTAGGTGCACTTACGTCCGGGGCGGCTGCCACCTGCGCCTTAACGACCACGCCTGTGCTTGCTGCCAGGGTGCTCCAGACCCAGATCACGAAGCTGGCCGTGGTCCCGGCCTGAACCTGCGACGACGCGGACAGGGACTGCACGAGAACGCACAACTGCGGGGTTACCTGGCCCGGCGGCGGCGATGTTGACGTGCTGGGCGTTGGCGACGGGCTGGCCGGCGTGCTGGAACTCGTACTCGGATCCGGACTGGGGCTCGGTGAGGAGGTAGGCGGTGGCGAGGACGAACTGTCGCCAGGCGTCGGCGTTGCGGTGTCAGTCGGCGACGGCATGTCGGTGGATGACGCCGCGGTGGTGTCGGTGTCAGTAGGTGACGGCGTGGTGGTGTCTGTGGGTGATGCCGTGCTGGTGTCGGTCGGCGACGGTGTGGAGGTGTCAGCTGGTATGGCTATGTCCGAGCCCGTGCTCTGGACCAGAGCGGCAGTCAGCACCGCCGTCGTCGGTGGCGCGGCGCAAATCGTGCTGACGGGGGCAACGGGTGCGGCGACTGCGTGTGCGGCGAGGGACTCGCCGAAAAGGGTGAAGCCCAGGATGGTGAATCCCGCAACTGTGCCAAGTGCGGCTCGCCTGAGAATCAGCGCCCTCACGCGTGCGACCTCACTTCCGTCGGGCTCCCAGGCAGTCGGTACCTGCCGTACATCTCGCTTGCTCACATTATTCGTGCCGGTGCTGAAGGCTCCTGCCTCCGGGCGCTAGACGGCTAAAGTTCATTAAACCGCCGCCAGGCCAGATGCTGCTGCGGCGACGGCCACGAGATAGCCGACTCTCTCACACCTTCTGCCCTACGCAGCGATTGTTAACCAGCCGGTCGGGGTATCCTGCCAGGCTCGCCTAGCGCAGTCGGCGATGCCCGTGATACCAAGGTCGGCTGCTGCCCGGGTCCAAGCGGGCGCCAGCATGTTTCGTCGTGTATGCTCTCCAGGCGCGGTGCTGCACTGGCCTCACCACGGCTAGCAGCGCATCGCCGACGCCCCCTTAGCTCAGTCGGCAGAGCGTCTCCATGGTAAGGAGAAGGTCTACGGTTCGATTCCGTAAGGGGGCTCTGGGTCATGGCACTGTTTTCGATATTAAAGCCGAAGACTTTTAAGTCCGCCCGGGGACTTTGGGGGACAACGAACCCCGGCTTCAGCGCTGCATCCTTGACCGGGAAGGTCATCGATCACCGCGGCCACATCCCGCTGCGCCGGTCGCGAGTACACCGCCGACCGCCGCGGCGGCGACCTGTCCGCCGTCCATCTTGGCCGCATCGATTTGGAAGGTAGCCGGCTCGTGTTTGTCGAGTCGGGAACGGTGCTTCGCGAGCGGCTTGGGCCGCGCCAGCGCCATGCCACCGCAGGTCCACAGGCAGCCATCGACTGGCCATTTCCCGATGCTCGGCTGTGATCTCGGGACCTTGGCCACTGAGACTATGGCTGTTGGTCCGTAGGCGACTGACTGGTCGGGCATGGAGACTTCGATAAGTCAATCCGCACCTTGAAGGCACGGTGGCATCCATGTCGACACCGCATCCGCACTCACTAGCTGACCTCGCCCTTGCTCCGGTCCTTATCGAGATCGAGCACAACCTTGCGGCGCTGCGCGCGAGCGAGAACCTAGAGTTCGAGCTTGCGCTCGAGCTGAATGACGACGAGAACCTTTACAAGAGCCCCGCGGAACGGGCTGATCGTGTCCGGCGGTGCGCTCTCCGGAACGTCGACCTGCACGGCTGGCACGTCGAACCGACATCGGACCTTTACGGCCTGACGGTACGGCACGGTTCGTATCAGGTCTCGCTCATGTTCGGCAAGCAGCTCACCGGCTACGTCCAGTGCGGAGCCAATCGCGAGGCCGACGCCAAGACTGGCTGAAAGCCTCAGAGTCGGCCTAGCGGCTCTTCTCGCTCGGATGCTGGCCGGCTCCACGGACAGGACCGCGATGCTTTGCTGCGTTTCGAGGCGATGTCAACGCGCAGAGGGGCATGAAGCACGTCCTAGGCGGCGACACGGATGAGCACTTCGGTGCGTCGCCGAGGCGGGTCGGACGCCGGGTGGCCTGTCATTCGCCATGGGTCAGATTCATCTGGTGGCCGCAAAGGCGGCTATGCGACTGCTCCGGTTTTCTGGCAGGGGGCTGCTTCGAAGCGGCGCGTTGGCGGCTGCCTGCCGGTCCCTTGTCAGCGCGTCGTCCCTCCGCGTGTGTCGATCGTGGTTCGATTGAACGCATGGAACATGCCCTGCAGAGGCGGATGCTCGGGACGAGCGGGCTGGAGGTGTCGGCGCTCGGGCTTGGCTGCATGGGCTTGAGCTACCACCGCAGCGCCACGCTGGACCGGAACGAGGCGATTGCGCTGATCCGGGCGGCCGCGGACCTCGGCGTGACGTTCTTCGACACGGCGCAGACCTATGGACCGTTCACCAACGAACAGCTCTTAGGAGACGCGCTCGCCCCCGTTCGTGATCAGGTCGTCATCGCCACGAAGTTCGGGGAGGTCGACGCGAGCGGCCAACCTGCCTTGTCCAGCCGGCCCGAGCTGATCTGCTTTCCTGTCTCTCCGACCGCGACTACGCGTTGTACGAAAACGCCGGGGGTGTCGATGTGCTCCGGATCGAGCTTGCCGGGTTCGACTAGCTCCTCCACCTCGGCGATCGTGATCCGGCCCGCCATCGCGACCAGAGGGTTGAAGTTCCGGGCCGAAGCGTCGTAGGAGAGGTTGCCGTGCCGATCACCACGCGCGGCTCGCACGAGCGCGAAGTCGGTGACTATCCCCATCTCGAGCACGTACTCGCGCTCGTCTGCACCGAACCGCCGCACCTCCTTGGGTGACGAGGCGAGGGCGACGGAGCCGTCCGCCGCGTAGCGCCAGGGCAGCCCCCCGTCAGCGACCAGGGTGCCGACGCCGGCCGGAGTGTAGAACGCGGGAATGCCGCAGCCACCTGCTCTGAGCCGTTCAGCCAGCGTTCCTTGCGGGCATAATTCGAGCTCGAGTTCACCGCTGAGATACTGCCGGGCGAACTCCCGGTTCTCGCCGACGTAGGAGCCGGTCGTGCGCCGGATCCGGTGAGCTTCGAGTAGCAGTCCGAGCTCGCCGCCGTCGACGCCGCAGTTGTTCGAGATGGTCTCGAGCTCGGCGGCGCCCTGGGCGAGCAGGGCCTCGATCAGCACGTGCGGGATACCGCAGAGCCCGAAGCCGCCGACGGCCAGGGACGATCCGCTTCCGATGTCGGCGACGGCCTCGCGGGCGGAGGCGTACGTCTTGTTCATGCGTAACAGGTCAGCGGCTCGCCGCCGTTGTAGGTGACCATGCTCGCGAAGTGGCTGACGACGGGGCCGAAGGTCCTCGTGCTGCACGAGCCGACGCAAGCCGTCGATGTCGGCGCCCGCCGAGACATCCTCCACGACGCGTCGACGGTGCACCGATGCGTCTGCCGGTGCGCTGGCCCGAGGTCCACGCCGCCTCGTCACCCTCGGCAGCGCAAGTTTCTTCCTCGGTCTCGCCGAACTTATCTCCTCCTCAACGTTCGTCTCGATCTCCAGCAAGGCCTTCTCCAACATCGCCCTGCACGATTTCCTCGGACTCCCGCTGTCCTTCTACTACGGCCTGATCCTGTGCGCCGGATTCGCCTACGTCCTGACCTGGACGCCAATCGGACGTCACATCATCTTCGTCGGCGCTAACCGTGAGCTAGCCCGGCTAGCCGGCATCAACGTAGACCGGGTGCGCGCCAGCAGCTTCCTCGGCATGCGGGTCCTGTCCCGCAAGAACGCCGCAAGCTCGCCACCGCCGGGCGGCCCTGGCCGGCACCTCAGGCTGGTGGAGCCGGCTCGCCGGGCTCGTGCAGCCCCACCCGGCCCCGCTCGCCAGCGTCGCCGCGGTCGTCATGCTCGCCCTGGCCATCCCGGCCCTGTCACTACGGCTGGGCTCCTCCGACGCCGCCAACGACCCGGCCTCTACCACGACCCACCAGGCCTACGAACTCCTGGCAGAAGGATTCGGGCCCGGTTTCAACGGCCCCCTCCAGCTCGTCGGCACCACCACCAGCCCGGCTGACACCGCCGCGTTCACCCGGCTGGCAGGCATGCTCAAGGCCGAGCCCGGCATCGTGTCGGTTACTGCCCCGTACCCGGCAAGGGCGCTTCGCTGATCAGCGTGGTACCGACCACCTCGCCCGAGGCGAAGGCCACCAGCACCCTGATCAGCCAGCTGCGCGACACTGTGATTCCCGCTGCCGAGCACGGCACTACGCTGCACGTCTATGTCGGCGGCTCCACCGCCACCAACGCCGACTTCGCGAGCGTGATCGCCCCCAAGCTGCTGATCTTCATCGGCGTCATCCTCGTGCTGGGGTTCCTGCTGCTCCTGCTGGCCTTCCGCAGCCTCCTGATACCAGCGGTCGCCGCGGTCATGAACCTGCTCGCCGCCGCCGCGTCGTTCGGCGTGCTGGTCGCCGTCTTCCAGCACGGCTGGGCACTGCACCTGCTCAACCTCGGTCAGCCCGGCCCGTCGAATCATTCCTGCCCGTCCTCATGCTCGCCGTCCTGTTCGGCCTGTCCATGGACTACGAGGTCTTCTTGGTCTCCCGCATCGGCGAGGAATGGGCCGCAACCGGCGACAACCACCAGGCTGTCCGGACCGGCCAGGCCACCACCGGCCGCGTCATCATCGCCGCCGCCATCATGATCCTGGTGTTCAGCGCGTTCATCCTCTCCGGACAGCAGGTCATCGCCGAGATCGGCATCGGCCTGGCCGCCGCCGTCCTGCTCGACGCCTTCCTCCTGCGCACCCTGCTTGTGCCCGCCTTGATGCACCTGTCCGGCCGCGCCAACTGGTGGCTGCCCGGCTGGCTCGACCGAGGCCAGCCGCACCTGTCCATCGAGCCCGCCACCCGACCACCCGCGTCAGCGCCAGCACTGCCAGCCTCAGCAAGGCCCGCCGGCGACCGCGTCCCGCAGCACGCGGCGGCAGCGGGACATCACCTCCCAGCCAGCGGGCCAGAGCCGGACTAGCCTCGCCTGCCCCATCGCGGAGCTAGTCCCGCAGGGACCGGCCCGGCGACCCCCGAGCCAAGGCCGGTCCTTGTTGCGCGGCTCAGATCAGTATCTGGACGATGCTGAATGCGCGATCCCATTCGTCGGTGTGCACAGCTGTGAGCTCTGCGTCGAGTACGTGGAACGTCCGGGCCAGGGCAACGCTGATCCCGCCGAAGAGCAGCGGCAGCCGGGCCTGGGTTTCCTCGCTGAGAGCGGACGCTAGCGGCGGCCTGGCGGCTAGCGAGTCGAGGATGGGGCGCAGTTCGATGTCCTCGTCGATGCGCCCGAACTGGTGCATGCACTGCTGCAGCCCGGCCGTGATGGGCAGATCCCACGGCTCGATGATGTCCCTGCCGTTTGCCTTCGCCGTGGCCTGACCGATGAGCAGCATGTCGTAGATCACGTCGTTGACGAAGTCCAGGTAGCGCTTTACGTCGTCGCGGTCAACGCGGACCTGGGCGGCTTTCCGGAAGAACCGCTCGAACTCCGTAAATCCCATTAGCGCCATGACAGTTCCTCCTGCTGATGAATAAGCGCAACTTGTCGAAGGCGAGCCGGATAGCCATGGCGCCCTCGCCCACGGCGGCAGCGACGCGCTTGGTCGAGCCACTGCGAACGTCCCCGACCGCGAACAGTCCGGGCTCGCTTGTCTCGAGCGCCGATGGCTGCCACGTGCCCGAACGCCGGCGGCTCGCTGCGGGCTCGCATCGCGTCATCACCGGTGCGGACGAAGCCGTGCTGGTCCAGCGCGACGATGTCGCCGAGCCAGGCGGTGGACGGCGCAGCCCCGATGAAGATGAACAGCGCCCGGGCGCGGATGACCTGCCTCATCCCTGCGTGGTCCTCGACTGCTACTGCCTCCAGGGTCTCGGTGCCGATGAGCTCGCGGACCTGTGACTTCACTAGTACCCGGATATTGGCGGTCCGGTCGAGCTGGTCGATGAGGTACCGGGACATGGTCTCGGCGAGGTCGCCGTCCCTGGCTACCACCGTGACTTCGGCCGCGTGCTGGGACAGGAAGATCGCCGCCTGGCCGGCGGAGTTGCCGCCGCCGATGATGACCACGGGATCATTCCGGCAGAGGAGTGCCTCCGCCTGAGACGCCGCATAGTAGACGCTCGTCGGCTCGAAATGCTCCAGCCGGGGAATGTCTGGCCGCCGGTACCGGGCGCCGGTCGCGATAATGAGGAGTCTGCCGGTCACTGACGTTTCGTCGGCCAGCCGGACCGTGCACTGGCCGTCTGTTAGCTCGGCGCCAGTAGCCTCGGCCGGGATGGCGAACTGCGCGCCGAACTTCTCCGCCTGCAGCATGGCCCGGACGGCGAGCTCGTCCCCAGATATGCCGGAAGGGAAGCCGAGGTAGTTCTCGATGCGCGATGAGGTTCCTGCCTGGCCGCCGCTTGCAGTCCCTTCGATGACCAGTGTCTGCATGCCATCTGCGGCCCCGTATACCGCGGCGGACAGGCCCGCCGGCCCGGCGCCGACGACGAGTAGCTCGCAGGTGTTATGGCGTCGCATCGGCGCGGTTAGGCCGATGGCCGCGGCCAGTTCCGCGTTGCCCGGATTGCGGAGCACGCGCTGACCGTACAAGATCACGATCGGCGTGTCCTCCGGACGGATGCCGAGTTGCCTGAGCAGCGATTCCGCGTCGACGTCGTCCTCGAGGTCCAGCCACTGGGCGGGCAGCCGGTTGCGTGCGGCGAAGTCGCGCAGCCGGCGCGCGTCCGGCGAGTACCGCGAGCCAATGACCCTCAGCCCGACGCCCAGCCCGACCAGCAGCGAGCGACGGATAAGGAAAGCGCGCAGGATCAGGTCCCCGAGCGCAGGGTCGCGGGCTACGAGTTCGCGAAGCCGGTCAACCGGTACGGCCAGCACCGCCGCCTCGGCGAGTGCCACGGCACCGTAATAGGCAGCCTCGCCAGTCAGCAAGCCCAGCTCACCAAGGAACCGGCCGGAGCCGTGCACGCTGATGACCCGGTTGCCGGCCGTGCCGTCGGCCTCGACGACCGCCACCGTTCCGCTGAGAACCACGTAAAAATCGCAGTCGCGGTCGCCAGCATGAAACAGGTGTTCGCGCGCCGGCGCGATGCGCTGCTGGCCAAGCGCGGTCAGCCGGGTGATCTGGTCCGCCGTCAGCCGCGGGTAGGCGCCGTAGCTGTCTGGTGTCTCGGCTGGCATCTGACCATGCTTGTCCGCGCCAACAGGAGGACCGGCGTGCCCTGGGCTGACCTGGTGATCGCTCATGCCGTCAGAGGTAAGACTGCCCGATGCAGTACCGGGGCCGGTCCTCACCCGGCTCGAACGACTTCACGATCGGGTGTCCGATCGCGTACGCATGGCCCCTGGCGTGCCGCATCGGCGATGTGTACAAAAGTCGGCGTGCCCGCACGTCCGGCATAGTCGCAAATGTACCCGGGGGGTTCCCCGCCTCAGGCACTCCTCGCGCCCCTGCGGCGTGCGGGGCGTGACTGGGCGCACCAGGATCAGGCGCGGATTGCTGAGTGTGGTCATGGCTGCTCCTGCGACTGAGGTGAGTACTCACCTATGTTCGTCTCGCCCGCGCCACGTGCACATCATCAACCTGGCTAGTTCAGCGGAGCCAGGCGCCGGCCCGCTGGGCGGTGATCGCCAGGCCCAGGGAACTAGCTGATCTGGGGATACGGCGCGGCTGACCGGCCGGCACGCTGTGTAGCGGAGGCTCGGCACTGCGATCGCAGGCAGCGATGCGGCAGGGAGAACCATGTCGGCACGAAGGCACACCGCGGCTAAGCCTCGATTTCCGCCCGCATGCCATCGCCGCTGTCCAGTCAGCGGCGGCATTCCGGCGGGCCGCAGGTGACGCTCCCGCGCTTCAGCGGTCGTCCGGTGAGCCGCTCGGTGCGACCGCTCGCACCGTCGCCCAGCGCGCGCCGGAGACGCTGACCGTCGTCCGTTCTCGAGCCCAGCCGACGGCGGTGACGATAGCCCGGCTCGCCACCACTGCCATCGTGGCCTACCTGCTCGCGCTGTTGCTCCCGGTGACCTCCCGGCCGGTTCTGGCGCCGCTGACCGCGATGCTGGTCGCTCAGGTGACGCTATATCAGACGGTCCGCAATGCGGTGCGCCGGGTGGCCAGCGTGCTGGCCGGCGTCCTGGTCGCGGTGGCCTTCTCGGCCCTGATCGGATTCACCTGGTGGAGCCTCGGGATCACGATCGTCGCAGGACTCAGCCTGGGCTACGCGCTGCGGCTCGGCGACCATATCCTCGAGGTTCCGATCAGCGCGATGCTGATCCTCTCGGTGGGAACCGGGACAGCCGCGGAGAGCCGGATCATAGAGACGTTGCTGGGCGCGGCGGTCGGCCTGCTGAGCGGGCTGGTTTTCGCCCGGCCGACGGTACAGCCAGCCGAAGAAGCCATGGGCGAGCTCTGCGAGCGTATGGCAGCGCTCCTGGAGAGGATGGCCGCAGGCCTGCTGGCCGGGTCGGTGCGAGAGCCGTCGGCCGACTGGCTAGCCGAGTCGCGTGACCTGGTCAGGGAGATCAGGGGCGTGGACGAGGCGCTGCGGCGGGCTGAGGAGAGTATCAGGCTCAACCCGCGCCGGGTCATGCTGCCGCCGACGGAATTCGATCTGCGGCACGTGCTGGAGACGCTTGAGCACGCCGCGATCACTGTCCGGGGGATCGCGCGCTCGCTTGCAGACAGCGCCGGCCTTGCCGAGGACGACAGCCCGGTCCGCGATCAGGACATCCGAGACCGGCTGGCTGCAGTGCTGGAGGAACTGGCCGGGGCAGTCCTGGCGTACGGCAGGCTCGCCAAGACGCACAGCCCGGCCATCCACAATCTGGTGGCGCCTGAGATGCGTGAGCACCTGGCAGAGGCGCGCGACCGGCAAGCCTCGCTCAGTGAACTGCTTGGCTCGGATCCGGCAGTCCGGCCGGTTGGCTGGCCGCTCCGCGGAGAGCTGGTCAGTCACCTCGATCGGCTGCGCGCCGAGCTTGAGGCGGCCGGCCCCGGTGAGGAGCACCCGCCGCAGCGGGAGCGCAGCAGCCGGCCTTGGCGATCGGCCTGGCAGCAAGGACGGCGACGGCTAGGCGCGGGACGCTGACAGTACGCCCCTCACCGGTGCGCGCCAGCAGACTGCGGGCTGCGCTCCCAGTTCCCCGCGGCCACGTCGTCGCCATGCAGAGCCTTCATGAGCTCATGCTCGGCGTCATGCGTCAGCGAGGTCCGCAGGACGGTACCGCCGTACGGCCGGAGGCCCTCCAGGAACTTGTCTGGCGTGGCCTTGCGAACGACGACGAAGATCGCCGACGTTCCTGGCTGCACTAGTTGCTGCACTTGCTGCTTGAATTCATCCTTTATTCCGATGTTTCCGGCAGCTCCGAGGGCCGCGCCCATGAGACCACCTGCGGCGCCCACGATCGGAGCCAGCGGGAACAGGAACACCAGGCCGATGAGTGTCCCCCAGAACAGCCCGCTGAGCGTGCCCCACGCGACGGCATGGTGCGCGGGCGTCGTCACGTGCAGCTTGCCCTTGCAGTCTCTGCGGATGACGGCAGCGTCCTCGAGATCGACGAGGTAGTCCTACTCAAGTTTGACCAGTTCCTGCCAGACGTTGTCGGCTGTCTTCTCGTCCGGATAGCCGATGACGATGAGGTCGCTCATGCCAGGTCCTCCATGTCGGAAATGAGGCTGGTCCGTCGCGCGTCGTTCCGCTGCCGGTGCGGCCGGGCATGACATGCCGGCGTCCCAGGCTTGGCGTGTACGGCAACAACCCTTCTCGCGCGGATCGGCCCGCACATCGTCAGACCGTGCAGTTGTGCCGCCTGGGCCGGGAGTTACAATTGCTGGGCTTACGGGAGCGGCCCCTGAAGGGTGTGACCTGCGTTTTTGTGTTCCTTCAGAGCAGTTGGCACCCTACGGCCCCGCTCACTGGCGCAACGGGGGGAGAACGCGATGACGGGGCGTTACTCCATGCACGCGTCGTCGGCCACCTAGCGATGGCAAACGACGGCGAATGCCGACGCGTTCGGGACAGCACGTTGGCCCTGGCCGGACGATGCAATCCGCCGGCTCGTTGCGGATCCTGATAGCGACGTAGTGCCTGACGGGCACTTACTACCGAGCGAGGTGAGCCGCGATGGGGCTCGACGGGGGCACCCAGACCTACATCCGTGACCTGGAGGAACACCTCATGCGCGCCGTGTTCGACGGCGTCAGCCCGAACCGTTCGGGCGCCGCTGTCCTGCTTGTCCGCGGTGCACTGGCAGGCGGTGACCGCTCCCGAGCCGCCAGCCTTGTCCAGGCGACCCAGGGCCTGGCTGACGAGAAGCGTGATAACTCCGACATGGCGGCGGCGGCAGAGCACGCCCGCGGCCTCGTCGACCGGGATTCGGCCACTCTGGAGCGCGCGGCCAGCGAGTACTCCTCGCCAATGGCTCGGGCCAGTGCGACCGAGGATGCCTGGCCAGGCCTCGTCCGCGCAGGGCGATCACGGCTGCGCGGAGGCCAGGCTACGGGAGGCCTATGACCAGTACGAGCAGCTGGGCTGCGCCGAGGGCATGTCGCGTGTTCGGTCTCAGCTACGCGCCTGCGGGGTAAGGGTGCACCACTGGAAGCGAGCTGACCGGCCGGCTTTCGGCTGGGCGAGCCTGACAGATACCGAGCGGCGAGTCGCCAATCTGGTAGCAGAGGGGCTCAGCAACCGCCAGGTAGCGGGACAGGTGTTCCTGAGCACCCACACGGTTGCGTTTCATCTGCGTCATATCTTCTGGAAGCTTGACGTCAGCTCGCGCGTGCAGCTTGCCCGGCTGGCAGCAGAACACCGGCCGGAGCGAGCAGGCGATGAGGCCGAGTCTGACCGAGGTTCGGTCGGCGTCGCCGGCTGAACACCGAGGGTCGGTCAACCTCGACGCCATGACGCTGAGCGGGCTCGCGAGCTACGCGCAGGTAGGCGGCCGGACGCTGGCCCGTGCCCACGCACGATCGGGCGACGCCGCGATGATCTCGGGCTACATAGGCCGTGGAACGCGGTTCGAGGACTCGGTAACCCCGTTCGCCGCGTCGCATGCCGAGCAGGTGGCTGAGGATCACCGCGCGCTGGTCGAAGCCGCCAAGTCCGGGCGGGTGACCGCGACGCAAGGCTTGTGAGGGGCCGCCGTCAGATGTGCCGGACGGGGCTGACCGGCCCGATGGCTGGCGGCGGTGGACTTCCTGATCGGTCTTCGGCTCATTGACCTCGGCGCGCTGCGGCGTCTTGCCGCCGCCCGCCCGGATGAGTTCGCGATCGCGGTGCTGGCCGCGGTCTCGGTCGTTGTCCTGGGCGTCACGTACGGCATCGTGCTCGCCGTGATCGCCTCGGTGATCGACCATCTGCGCCACACCTATCACCCCCGCAACAGCGTTCTGGTGAAGTCGCCCGCCGGGCACTGGCACCCAGTCCCGGTGCGGCCGAGAGCGCGCACCGAGGAGGCGCTGGTGATCTACCGGTTCGGCACCGACCGTTACTACGCCAACGCGCCGCGGCTAGCGGAAGATGTCAAGGCGCTTACCGGCCGCGGCGGCCCGCTGCAGTGGCTGGTCCTGGACAGCGCTGGCATCGGCGACGTCGACTTCACCGCCGGGTCCGTCCTCCTGCAGGTGATCGAGCGGCTGCACCAGCGGCATGTCCGGTTTGTTGTCACAAGCATGCGTGGTCCGGTTCGCTGCCAGCTTGACCGCTACGGCATCAGGGGAGTAGAGGGTCAGGACGCCTACTACGACGCTCCCGGCGAGGCCGTCGAGGCCTACCGCGTCGGCAGCCAGCGCTGATGCTCTGGCCATGCGGCGGTGTGCCGCTTGAGGCCCGAGAGTGCGACAGGCCGGGTTGTATCTGCTGGTCATGCGGGGGATGTGCCGGAAGGTCGGCCAGACAAGCGTGGTCGGCATGGCGAATAACGGCGGCGATGGCGCCGATGCGCTGGTGATCTTCGGGATTACCGGTGATCTCGCCAGGAAGATGACTTTCCGCGCGCTCTATCGGCTTGAGGAGCGCAAGCTGCTCGACTGCCCGGTCATCGGGACGGCCAGCGACGAGATTACAGCCGAGCAGCTCGCAGAGCGTGTGCGCGCGGCAATCCTGAGTGCCGGGGAAGGATTCGACGACACGGTATTCGGCCGTCTGGCCAGCCGGATGTCCTACATCAGCGGGGACGTCACCGACGCAGCGCTGTACAGGAAGCTCACCGCGGCGGTCGGCGCGGCCCAGACGCCGGTGTACTACCTCGAGGTGCCGCCGTCGCTGTTCTGGCCCATCGTGGAGCAACTGGCGGCGGCGGAGCTGCTGCGCGACGGCCGAGTCGCCGTCGAGAAGCCATTCGGCTCAGACCTGCACTCGGCACGAGAGCTGAACAGGCGGCTGCACCGGGCCCTGCGAGAGGATCAGATCCTGCGCGTCGACCATTTCCTCGGCAAGGAACCGGTCATCGGCATGGAGTACCTGCGCTTCGCCAATTTCGCGCTTGCCGAGCTATGGGATCGGAAGAGCATCTCGTGCATGCAGATCACGATGGCCGAGGACTTCGGCGTGGAGGGCCGCGGCAGGTTCTACGACGCCGTCGGCGCGCTCCGGGACGTCGTGCAGAATCACCTGCTGCAGGTGCTTGCGCTCATTGCCATGGACCCGCCTGCCGGCGGCAGCGCGGATGACTTGCAAGACAAGAAGGCGGAGGTGTTCCGCGCGATGCCGGCCGCGGACCCGCGGCATTACGTGCGGGGCCAGTACGAGGGCTATGCCGAGACCCCGGGCGTCGCACCGGATTCTGCTACCGAGACTTTCGTCGCGCTGCGGCTGGAGATCGATAACTGGCGATGGGCAGAGGTACCCGTATTCCTGCGGGCCGGTAAGGCCATGCCGCATCGCGCTACCGAGATACGACTGCTGCTTCGTCGCACCCCGCGGCTGGCGTTCCTGCCGACGTCGGGTCGGGCGGATTCCAATCAGATCGTCTTGCGCATCGATCCTTCGCCCGGCATGCGGCTGCACCTCGCGGCCCTTGCCCGCGAGTCATGGCGGGCGGTTCACCTAGACTCGTCATTCGTCCGCGACCTAGGCGAGCCGATGGCGCCCTACGAGCGGCTGCTGCACGCGGCGATCACCGGCGATCACCAGCTTTTCACCCGGCAGGACAGCGTTGAGGAGACCTGGCGCATAGTGCAGCCCCTGCTCGACGATCCGCCGGAAGTCCGCTCCTACCAGCGCCTGTCCTGGGGACCGGCGGCGGCGGATTCCCTGATTCGCGGCCACCCGCGCTGGCAGGAGCCGTGGCTTGCCCAAGACTGAGAGCCGCAATGCCGGCTGCTTAGTTGTAATGCATAAACCGGCGGGCGCACCGCCAGGGCCGGCCCGCGGATGTATCTCAGCTGGCTCAGTCGACCTCGGTCAGCGGGGTGCCGATCTTCTCCGGTCGCTTGCCCTCGGCGTTGATGCCGAAAACGATTTCGACGATGCCGGCCAGGATCATGATGGCGCCAACACCGCGTATCCGGTCGCAAGTCGGGTCCGGCTCGACCCGTTACAGATGAGGAACCCGTAGAAGGCCGGACCAATGGCGCCGAATATCTGGGCAATCACGAGGAAGACAGCCAGCGCCTCCGCCCTGATCTTGTTCGCCGCGTCGAGGGGCGCGCGGAGTATCGGATGCAACCCCAGGGCCAGCACGGCATGCGCATGCCGATCCGGGCAGACTACCCGTTCTGACGGTGTGCCACATGGTCGGAGCGATGACCGTAGATACGTAGGCCAGGAGGGGGGTCCAGGCCATGTCAAGCACTCGTACCGCGGGCGGCGCGATCCGCAGTGTCATCCCGGCGAGGGTGGATCGCCTGCGGTGGACACCGTTCCATACCCGGATGGTCGTCGCCCTCGGGGTCGCCTGGATCCTGGACGGCCTGGAGATCACGATCGCCAGCTCAATCGCGGGTGACCTGACCTCCAAGTCGACCCTCGGCCTGTCGTCAACCGCCGTCGGCGCCATCGCGACGGTCTATCTCGCCGGCGAGGTCGTCGGTGCCCTCGGATTCGGTCGGCTGTCGGACCGGCTAGGCCGCAAGAAGCTCTTCATGGTGACGCTGGGCGTCTACCTCATCGGCAGTGCCCTCACTGCGGCCACCGCTGGCCACACGGCGGGCTGGGTGGCCTACATGTACCTGACCCGGTTTGTCGCCGGGACCGGCATCGGCGGTGAGTACGCGGCCATCAACTCGGCGATCGATGAGCTGATCCCCGCCCGGTACCGGGGCAGAGTGGACATCGCGGTCAACGGAACCTACTGGGCCGGAGCGATCATCGGCACGCTCGTGACGTCCCTCCTGCTCAACCAGCTTGCCCCGGGCCTCGGGTGGCGGCTGGGCTTCCTGCTGGGTCCCGTGCTGGCCGTCGTCATCATCTTTATCAGGAGGAACCTCCCGGAGAGCCCGCGATGGCTGCTCATGCACGGCAGGCCCGCAGAAGCGGAGGAAGCGATTCGCCGCATTGAGGCGGAAGCCGAGGCCGCCGGTCAGCGGCTAGCCCCGGTGGACCCTAGCAAGGCGATCGAGGTCAAGCCGACGGAGCGGACCAGCTATGTGACGATGGCCTACGTTCTGTTCAGGAGGTACTGGCGCAGGTCGGTTCTCGGCGCCACGCTAATGATCACTCAGTCGTTCCTTTACAACGCGATCTTCTTCACCTACACCCTGGTGCTGACGAAGTTTTACCATGTGAGCGCCGCCAGCGCGCCCCTGTATCTGATCTTGTTTGCGGTCGGGAACCTGCTCGGCCCGCTCACTATCGGGCGGTTCTTCGACACCATCGGCAGGAAGCCGATGATCGCTGCGACCTACATCGGATCAGGCGCGATGCTCGCGGTTACTGCTGCTCTGTTCGACCAGCACTTGCTCACCGCCACGACCCAAACCATCGCGTGGTGCGTGATCTTCTTCTTCGCCTCCGCGGGTGCCAGCTCCGGGTACCTGACCGTGAGCGAGGTCTTCCCGCTCGAGGTGCGGGCGCAGGCGATCGCCGTGTTCTTCGCCATCGCGCAATGCTTCGGGGCACTAGGGCCAGTCCTGTACGGCCATCTGATCGGGAACGGCACCAGGACCACTAACCTGTTCATCGGCTACCTGATCGGCGCGGGCGCGATGGTCCTCGGCGGCATGGTCGAGATCTTCCTGGGCATCGCGGCGGAGGGCAAGTCGCTGGAGGACATCGCCAACCCGCTGTCCATGGTGCGTCGGCCGGTCCACTCCGACTCCGGCACGACCTCAGGAAGCGCAGGCCAGGTCTGGCGCCCGAACCAGACTGACTGGCCGGCTGACTGGTCAACCAGGTTAGGCGCCGTCACGGCCGTGTGGCGGCCGGGGCACAGGACAAGTACGCGGGACCGCGAGACGGTCCTGGCCCGTCTTGCCGCTCTAGACGAGCGCTACCGATTGACGGCCGAGCAGGCAGCTCTCGGCTCCAGTCGCTGGAAACAGGCAAGGGATAAGCCGCAGTGTCCCAAGCAGGAGAGTCGGTCCCGTTCCGCCGAGAGCTGCCGCCGCTGAGCAGGCGGTTGTACTGCGCGTGCACGGCCTAGGCGTCGGGCTGGTCGTAGACCGAGTGCAGCAGGATCTTCACCCACGGCCAGGACGCCTTCGGCGTGACCGACATCAGGTTGTCGGCGTAGTGGGTGTGGTACCGCTGCCACGACGCGCCGGGCAGGGTCGCGCTCACGTTGCCGGGCAGAACCGGATCGAGCACAGTTCGCAACGTTACCGGCGGAGGGCGCAGTCGAGCATGACCATGCCTCGTGGTTTGAAGTCGTCCGCGACGAAGTCGCGCATGCCGGTCGCATCGGCGACAGCTAGTCACCCGCGATGGCCCCGCCACTGCGACTCACCCCGAGCGCTATCGCGCGCGACCGCGCGTATGACGCCGCCCAATGGTCGTTCGACATTAGTGCTCGAGGGCGTCTCGCAATCGACCGCTCTTCGCGGCAGCTTCGGCAAGAGTTGACGGGCTTCTGCCAGTGAACGAGACTTCGCCAGCGCTGGCTTGATCGATCCACGAGCATTGAATGCCGCCTTGGCCGGTGCTGGAGAAGCACATCAGGAGGCCGCCCGGCGGACCCGGCGCAAATGCGGTGGCGTCTGCATCTCCCTGCGCCCTCAGGTCCTGCACAGCTTGCTGCGCCGTCGGAAGTATGCCGGGGTTCGGACGGCCGACGATCACTGCGAAGCTGCCGCCGGGGTAACCATAAATGGCTGCCACCGGGTTGGCCACCAGATCCGAATTTGCCTGCTCGTAGTCCACCAGGTTTTGCGCGGTCTGTTGGGCATCCGACCCGCTCGCCTTGCTGGCTCCCAGCAATGTGCTGGGCAGAACGATGCGACTGGAACTCTCGTGAGAACTGCGAATGTGCCATAGGGCCAGGCCCCCGCCCAAAACGAGCGCTGCGATGACTAGGGTGATCTTCCTGTCCCCACGCCATCGCCTGGTCCGCCCGTCGGGTGACTGCAACCCCGTAACCAAGGCGGCCGCGACGCTTGACTCTGCGGACCCCGCTGCCTCAATGTCACCGGTCGGGCCCGGATCCTGCATCGGAGCTCCGGGCGGCGCAGCGGAAGTCGGCGGTGCGCTGTCGAAACTAGATGATCCGTCAGCCTCGGTCATGACTCACTCCTGCAAGATCCAATGGATTGAAATAGTAGAGCTAAGCCCTAGAGTTTTGGTGAATTTGATCTTTGCCACTTATGGATCGCTCAGGTGGATAGGGGTAGGCCTAGGCCCGTAACTACCACCTCGCTCGTGGCGTGCGGGTCGCCGAAGTTGACGGCGTCCCAGTGCAGGGCGGCCTTCACCTACGCCGAGCGTTCACCGCGACCTGGCCTGAGGGGGGGCGCTTGATCCGGTGGTCCTGGATACCGACGTGGCGCCGGGATTGCAGAAGGGCACGCTGACCCAGCCGCTGGCGACCCGCCTGATCGGCCGGGAAGTACTGATTACTTTCGTCACCTGGCCAAATGGGCGGCCGGTTTCCAAGCCACGATGAGCTTGACCAATAGCGTTCCGCGCGCGGAACCCGATAGCCGCGCACGGCGTATGTGGCCAGATGAGAACGGTGCGGGAGCCGGGAACCCCTGGTTACCCAGCATTCAGACAGTTGCCGCTGCGCCGGTAGTGCAGGACATGGTCAGGCTCGATGCCGTCTGTTGAGCGCGACCAAGCGCGGACCCACGCCCTGCTCATCAGCCAGCACGCAGACCCTGTGGAGCCTGGACAGGCTTACAGTCACGGCGCGGCTAGGCTAGCCGCCGCAGGTCACCAGAAAGGAACGCCATGCCGCAGCTCACTGCCGACCGCTACGTCGCCGAGATCGAGGCAAGCACAGCAGGGCTGGCGGAGATCCTGGCTGAGCATGATCAGGGCCTGCCGATCCCCACCTGCCCGGAATGGACACTGCGTCAGCTTGTCACGCACGTTGGCAGGGCGCACCGGTGGGCCGCCGAGATCACGCGTACGAGGTCTGACAGGCTCATTCCGTTCCGGGAGGTACCGGACGGCCGGCTGCCCGACGATCGCGCCGAGCGGCGCGGCTGGCTGCATGCCGGCGCGGCGCTGATCGTCGACGCTGTACGGGAAGCAGGCAGTGATCTCGTCTGGTCGTTCGCCGGGCCGACGCCTGCCGTTTTCTGGATACGCCGGATGGCGCACGAGACGCTGGTGCACCGAGCCGACGCCCAGCTCGCTGCGGGTGCCGAGCCCGAGCCAGTCATTGAAGCGGAGATAGCTGCCGATGCCATCGACGAATGGCTGACGCTTCTGGCCGGCGGGATTCTCGGCACCGGCGGCGAGCGGACTAAGGCGCTAACCTCCGGTGCTGGCCTGCACATACACGCAACCGACGAGGGACTTGGTGGCCGCGGCGAGTGGATGATCCGGCACGACGCGGGCGGTCTGACAGTTGAGCCGGTTCATAGCAAGGGCGATGCCGCCCTTACCGGGCCTGCCGCCAGCTTGCTGCTCGTGCTGATGCGGCGAAGGCCGGTTTCCGATCCGGCAGTGACCGTTTACGGGGTCAGCGCCGTGGTGGATGGCTGGCTGGCAAGCACCGCGTTCTGACGACTGGCAGCGGTCGCGGCAATCCTTGTCCTTGTCGGCCTGCGGGTCGGGTCAGGCGGTTGTATTGGCTTGCTGCCGCAGCTCGGTGGTGAGGAACTGGTCCCAGGTCCGGGAGCCGACGGTGTGTCCTGGCGGTGGCAGCAAAGCGCCATTGCGGACTGCTCGGGTGCCCGGTATCCGAACCGGCAGCACCCATCGGCGGCGATGGCTGGCTGTCAGGTAACCGCGCAGCAGGTCCGTCCAGCTGCTCACCTGTGGTCCGGCCATGTCCGGCGCGCGGCCGACCGGCTCGCCCAGCGCCAGTTCGACGAGTCGGTCCGCCACGTCGCGGGGATCAACCGGCTGGACGGTGAAGCCCGCTGGCACCGGCGCCACGGGGAACCGGCTCAGCCTCTGCGCATTGGTAAAGCAGTAGTCGTAGAACTGCGTGACTCGCAGGATGGTCCAGGGCAGGCCGGAGTTGGCCACGATCTGCTCGGCCCGGAGCTTGGCCCTCGGGTAGCCCCAAGAGCCGAGGCGGTCGATACCGACGATCGACACGTACACCAGGTGGGCAGGCCCCGTCCGGGCCGCGGCCGCGACGAGGTTGCGGGTTGCTTCGGCGTCGCCCCTGGTGCTGGTCGCGCAGTGGATGATGGTCGCCGCGGCGGTCACGGCCGGCTCGATGCCCTGACCGGTTCGGAGGTCTGCGGTGAAGAAGGTGATGCCCGGCGGGGTGGGCCGGTCGTGCCGGGCGAGCACGCGGATGTGGCAACCGCTGTCCTGTAGCCGCGCGACGACAAGCTTTCCAAGGCGACCGGTGCCACCGGTGACAAGGACGGGCGAGGCCATGGGCTCTCCTTACTCGAGCTGAACCGGGATACCGAACACATCAAGCAGCCCTTTGTCACATCGGCGGGGCCTGGCCGGTCACTTCTATGTCCGACCACGACTAGAGAATGTGACCGATGGACGAACATGACGTGCTCGCGGAACGGTTCGAGGCTCACCGGGCCCGGCTGCGGGCGGTCGCCTACCAGACGCTCGGCTCCACCAGCGAGGCCGATGACGCCGTTCAGGAAGCCTGGCTGCGGCTGAGCCGCACCGACCCCGGCAACATCGCAAATCTCGGTGGATGGCTGACGACAGTCGTCGCCCGGGTTGCCTGAACATGCTCCAGTCGCGCCGGGAACGAGCCAGTCGGATTGCACCTCCCCGAGTCAGTCGTCAGTGACGCGGACGGCATCGACCCCGAAGCCGAAACGGTGCTTGCCGACTCCATCGGTCCCGCGCTGCCGGTATCCTGTACACACCGACGCCCGCCGAACGGCTCGCATTCATCCTGCACGAC
>CAWJMK010000007.1:0-1463244 GCA_963843955.1 uncultured Actinomycetota bacterium | reverse complement strand
CGGCCGCTGGGTGTTCGCCAGGTCATCTCGCCCGGTCTTGGCTGCTCGAGGTGCCAGCCGTCGGCTTGCTTGCATCGGTGGTGATGCCGGCACAGCGGCGCGAGGCAACGAGAACACATCACGTCAGGGTGCATGCTCGGAGCCGCGCTAAAGCGCCGCAATGTCTGTAGAAGCGCGGGCCAGGCGATCAGGTCGGGTAGCTTACCGGCGCCAGCTACGGGCGCACCTCTGAACGCCCCCGTACTTCTCCTTATCCACGACAACGTAAAAGCAGCGCTCCAGCTCATTACGCAGTTTCTTACAGCCCATTATCTGATGGTAGATAACAAGGCCATCAAATACACCCGCGGTATCGTCGATCGTCATTGCCTTAAATTGCCATGAATGCCTGATGGTAAGATGCCTAATGTTTTCCTTAGTCGCAAGAAGCGTGCCCTCATCTGCCATGATGGCCAGGATCTTGCAGTTATAGAGCCATCGGCAATATCTAGCCGTCCGAACGGAAAAGACACCATCCTGCGACCGGAGACGAGCTGGGCGTAGAACGTCTTCACTGCCTTACCACCTGCCTATGATCCCAATAAGAGAGCTTATGACCTTGGATTTTTATTCGCAGGCGGCCCCATTTCCCCGGCGCCGCGAGGGAGCCCGGTGAGGAGCCGCCATCCGCCGTTGCCGGTCCGTTGACGAGTCTGAACGTGAATCGGATCTGACCCGTGCCGCCGCCGTCGTGCACCAGGGCGCTCCAGCGGTGCTGGCCTCGGAATCAAGCACCCCAACCCGGTAGTCGCCCCGGAAGACAATCACCGGTTGCGGGGCTTGGGTCGGGACCGGCTGAACTCAGCCCGAACCAGATTTCAAAGGTGTCTGCATCGCCGACGTCCAAGTGCCTGCCGGCGCCTTGGTCAAGGATTACATCAACCGGCCGGAAGGGCAGGCCTGAGTAGACGAGCCGCGTTGGCCTGGCATCCCAGCGGGGAAGTGTCTGGTGCCGCACGGCTGCGCTCAGAAACCGGACAGCGAAGCCGCCCAGCTTGGCCTGGAAAGCGAGGCGCCGCATCGGCCCGGCGACGACGACGTCAACCATCAGATCGACTAGCGGTGGCGACATCATGAGGCCACGGGTGCCCAGTTCGGCCACAAGCAGCTCGCGGACGTCGGCACGGCGCCGTTCTCCCCGAGCTGCCGCTCGTGCGGCCTGGATTGCGGCATCGATACGCCGCAACGTAACGGCTGGTGGCAACGGCCGCAGCAGGCTCGGATCGTATTTCGCGCCCTCCATTCTGGCTAGTCTGCCCCGCCTGCCTAGCACGCGCCAGAAGCAGCGAGTGGCTGGCCCGCGCGACGTGATCCGTCCTCCCTGATGATGGCGTCCGATCTGGACAGCGCGGCCCGCTGCGGTGCGTGCAGGTGCCGGTGGCATGCCGGTAGCCGGGCAGGCCGATACGGGGGCTCGGCCTGCCCGGCTGATGCCGGTGTTAGCTGGTCGGTTGTGTGGTCAGTAGGGGTCGCCGGTGGTCTGGTAGACGCGGCCGCTGGGTGTTCGCCAGGTCATCTCGGCCGGGTCTTGGCTGGTCGAGGTGCCAGCCGTCGGCCTGCTTGCACCGGTGGTGATGCCTGGCATAGCGGCGCGAGGTTGCATTCGCAGGTGCGGCCGCCGTGGTCGTAGGGGATGGTGTGGTCGAGGTCGCAGCGGGCGGCGGGGCGGCGGCAGCCGGGGTGGGCGCAGCGGCGCTGCCGGACTCCGATGAGGTGGCGGAGAGTGCCGGGCGGGACGTAGCCGGCGGCCTGGCGGGGGTGGCGGCAGCTGCCGGTCTCGAGGATCTGCAGCCGGCCGCGCAGGCCGGCGGCCCACCGGATGACGGGCTGCCCGGCGGCGGGGCCCGCCGGGGCGCAGGCGTGGCCCGCCGCGCGGCCGCCGGGGCCGGTGAGGGTGAGGCACCACCGGGTGGCGGCGGAGCGGGCGAGGATGGCGGCGAGGTCGCGGCTGGTGGCGGCGTCGACGGGGCCGTGCCCGGCGACCTCGCCCGGCTCGCGGCCGCTGCCGAGGAACGCGGTCAGGGGCATGGTCAGGTGGATGCTGCCGGACACCGCCGGCCCGGCGGGCGTGGCACCGCCGGGCACGCCGTCCTCGCTCGCCGGTCCCGCCTCGCTGGTGCCCGCCGCGTCCGCGCCGCTGGCGTCGGCGCTCGCGTCGGGGAGGAGGGAGTCGACGGGGCGGCCGTTGAGCAGCGCGGTGTAGACGGCGGCGCGGAGCTGGCTGATGGTGCCGGCCGCGCCGCGCGGCCTGGAGCCACTTGGCGAGGGCGGTGAGCCGCGCGTCGGCGGTTAATACCTCGGCGGGCGGCAGTTCCCGGCCGGCCAGGGCGGCGTTGCCGGACGCCTCGTCCCACGCGGTGACGGCGGCGTCGGCGCGGGCGTCATCGCGGCGGCGGCCGGCGGCGGCGGGGTCGGCGGCCAGGACCGCGCGGCGCAGCGCCGCGCGCAGCTGCCCGGTCGTCCACCCGCCGGCGCCGGCCCGGCCGAGGTACCGGCCGGCGATGCCCGCGGCCGCGCCGTCGTCGGCCAGCACGGCGAGCTCGTCGGCGAACACGGCGGCTTTCGCCCAGTCGATCCCGCCGGCCTTCAATGCGGTCAGGACGTCGGGGGTGCGGGCGAGGGCGGAGGCGAGGGTGAGGAGCCGGCCGGCGGACCGGCCGGTGAGGGTCAGCGCGGCGGCGATCTCGTCGGTGACGTGCTCGGCCTGCCGCGACCCGGCCGGCCCGGCCGCGGCGGCGCGGCGCTTGGCGAGGGTCAGGACGGCGGCGGCCTCGCCGGCCGCGGCCCACGACGCGATCCGCCGCCAGCCGCACAGCACCCCGATCAGCTCCGACTCGCCCAGCTGCCCGTGCCCGCCGGTCGCGGCGGCGGTGGCGGTGGTGAGGGCGTCGGCGAGCCACGGGCCCGGGGCGAGGGTGTCCAGGACGCCGCCGGCGGCGAACCCGGCGCCGGACGGGCCGGCCGCGCAGGTGGTGCACGAACCCGGCCGGGATCGACTCGCCCGGCGCCGGTCCACGCCCCGGCGAGGTAGTCCGCGCGGACGGCGGCGGGCAGCCCGGCCAGCCACGCCTCATAGTCATCCGGGCCGGCCTCCGGATCGCCGTCATCACCTGGCTCGAAGTCCCAGTCGGCAAGGTCGTCAGCGGGCCAGTCGCCGCCGGGCCCGTCGTCAGTCGGCGACGGCCGGGCGCCGGGCGGGCACAAGGCGGGGGCGGCGGCGGCCGTCGTGGCGCGGCGCGGCGGCCGGGCACCGGGCCGCGGACCGCGCGGCGGGGCGGCGAGGCCCAGGTCCAGCTCGCCCTGGTCGGTGACCCGGAACTCGTTCATCTGCCTCACCACCTCCCTGCGTACCGGCTACCTTTCGCTCATAGTATCGAACACCACTGACATTTCCGCGGCGTCTGCGCCGGCAAGATGGCGTCGGAAGTCAGGCCGCGAAGCCAGGCGGCACACCAGCCTGCTCGACGGCGTCGCGCAGCACATGCGGCGCTCTCGCGGGCGGGTCGTCAGCATGGCCGCATCGATACTGTGGGCGAGCGGGGAGAAAGAGATGCATCCGAGTTCGAATCGGCGTACGATTCTGGCCCGGACCAACGAGAGTTCTCCGGCCCGACACGCCCGGCAGGTCCCCTGGTGCACTGGCCGAAACACGCACCCGGCACGATGGAGAAATCACGGGCGGCCGGCCAATGAGATCTGCGCCCATCACCACCCATCGCGGAGGCTTATGTGTCTGATGTGAACGCTGCAGCTGCAACGCGGCAGCAGCACGCCGGCGCAGATCCGGGCGCGCGTGGTAACAAGTGGTGGACGCTGGTAGCAGTGTCACTCGGCACGTTCATGCTGCTGCTCGACATCACGATCGTGAACGTGGCGCTGCCCGACATCCAGCTTGCGCTTCATTCGAGCTTCTCTGACCTGCAGTGGATCGTCGATGCGTACGCGCTGACGCTGGCCGCGTTCCTGCTGACTGCGGGCAGCCTCGCCGACATGTACGGCCGCCGGCTGCTCTACCTCATCGGCCTCGCCGTCTTCACCCTCGCGTCCGTGCTGTGCGGCTTCGCCGTCAACACGTTGATGCTCCAGCTGTCGCGCGGGCTCCAGGGAGTCGGCGGCGCGATCATGTTCGCGGTGTCGCTCGCGCTGCTGGCCGACGCGTTCCGGGGCAAGGACCGCGGCGTCGCGTTCGGGGTCTGGGGCACGGTCACCGGCCTGGCCGTTGCTATCGGGCCGCTGCTCGGCGGCGTGCTGACGTCCGGCCTGTCCTGGCGCTGGATTTTCTTCGTGAACGCGCCCATCGGCGTCTTCGCCGTCGTCGTCACCATCATGCGCGTGGCCGAATCGCGCGCCCAGCGGGCCAGCCGACCGGACTGGGCCGGCTTCGGCCTGTTCACAGTCGCCCTGGCAAGCCTGGTCTATGGCCTGATCCGGTCCAACGAGAAGTCGTTCACGAACAGCCTGGTGCTCGTCTGCTTCGCGGTCGCCGCCGTTTTGCTGATCGCGTTCGTCCTCGTCGAGCTGCGGATGAAGAACCCCATGTTCGACCTGAACCTGTTCCGGCTGCCGACGTTTAGCGGCGGCCTGGTAGCGGCGTTTGGGCTGAGTGCTTCGATCTTCTCGATGCTGCTGTACTTGGTGCTCTACCTCCAGGACATCCTCGGCTACTCCGCCCTCGGCACCGGCGTGCGGCTGATGGTCATCTCGGGCGGGATCCTGGTGGCTGCGACTGTCTCCGGCCGGCTGAGCTCACACGTGCCGGTGCGGCTGCTGATCGGCCCAGGCCTGCTCTTCGTCGGCGTGGGCCTGCTGCTCATGCGCGGGCTCGACGCGACGTCCAGCTGGACCCACCTCATCCCCGGCATGATCGTGAGCGGACTCGCCGTCGGCCTGGTCAATCCGCCGCTAGCGTCCACGGCGGTCGGCGTGGTCGAGCCGCAGCGGGCCGGCATGGCCTCGGGCATCAACTCGACGTTCCGGCAGGTCGGCATCGCCACCGGCATCGCCTTGCTGGGCAGCCTGTTCTCCAACAAGGTGCGCGACGAGGTCATCACCATGGTGAGCGCGGTGCCAGGCCTATCCGGCCGAGGCCCGCAGATCGCGGCCGCGGTGCAGTCGGGGCAGATCGGCAGCGTGCTCAGCCGCCTGCCCAAGTCCGTGCAGGCACAGGTCGGCGGGCTCACCAGGTCCGCTTTCACCTCGGGCCTGAACGACATTCTGCTAGTGGCCGCCATCATCGCGCTCGTGTCGGGCGTGATCGCACTGGCCGCCATCCGCACGAAGGACTTTGCCCAGCAGCAGGGACCCCCGCCGCCTGGCTGACCGCCAGGCCTCCGGCCGGGCTGACCGCCAGGGCGCAGGCTGGCTGACCGCGGGGCCGCGAGCGGGCGGGCTAGCCGAGGGTCCCGGCGTGGCGCAGCCGCAGGTCCTGCCTACAGTTACGGCATGCGCAAATACGTCATCATGGGCGTCCAGGGCAGCGGCAAAGGCACGCAGAGCGCCATGCTCGCGAACGATCTCGATCTTGTGCACATCGCCGTCGGGGACATCTTTCGCTGGAACGTCCAGCACCACACCAAGCTTGGTGCCCAGGTGCGGCGCACGATGGCGGCCGGTGAGCTCGTCGATGATGACCTCGCCGAAGGCGTGGTGAAGGACAGGCTCGCCCAGCACGACTGGAACTACGGCTTCATCATCGACGGCTTCCCCCGCAACGAGCGGCAGGCCGAGTTCTTCCTGGAGAGCTACGACATCGACGGCGTCATCTTCCTGAACCTGCCAGATTCCGAGGTGCGGCGCCGCGTGCTGGCCCGCCGGCTGTGCCAGGACTGCGGGATGGACTACAACCTCATCGACTCCAGCCCCCGCGAGGAAGGCAAGTGCGACGCTTGCGGCGGCAAGCTCGTCCAGCGCGAGGATGACACCGAGGAGGCGCTCGCCGTCCGGCTGCGCGAGTACCACGGCAAGACCAACCCGGTGCTCGATATTTTCCGCCGGAAGGAGTACGTCGTCACCATCGACGCGCGTGCCGACAAGGTGGAGATCCAGCGCGCCATCCGGGCGGCGCTGGATCTGCCGCCGTACCAGGGCTAGCCCCGCATGCGGGTCGTCGCCGCGCCTGACTCCTTCAAGGGCAGCATCGGCGCAGCGGCCGCCGCGGCCGCCGTGGCGGCCGGCTGGCGTCAGGTCCGGCCAGGCGACGTCGTCGTGGAGCTTCCGCTCGCCGACGGTGGCGAAGGCACGATGGCGGTGCTGGCCGCGGCGACGCCGGCCAGCCGCTGGCACACCGCGCAGGTCAGCGGGCCGGGCGAGGCACCGGTGGTTGCCGCCTGGCTCGAATTGGCAGGGAACGGGGCCGTCATCGAGCTCGCCGCCGCCGCCGGACTGCCGCTCCTGGGCGAGCTGATCCCGCTGACCGCGCACAGCCACGGCGTCGGCGAGCTGATCGGACTGGCGCTCGACGCCGGAATGCGGCACATCGACGTCGCGCTCGGCGGCTCGGCGTGCACCGACGGCGGCACCGGCGCGCTCGCGGCGCTCGGCGCGAGGTTCCTCGACTCCGACGGGCGCGAGCTGCCGCGCGGCGGCGGCGCGCTCCGCAGGCTCGCCGCCGTCGACCTGTCGGGACTTCGGCCGCCACCACCGGGCGGGATCAGCTGCCTGACCGACGTCCGGGCCCCGTTGCTCGGGCCAGGTGGGGCCGCCGCGGTGTTCGGGCCGCAGAAGGGCGCACGTCCGCCGGATATCGCGATACTGGACGCCGGTCTCGCCCGGCTGGCCAGCCTGCTCGGCGGCGACCCGGACGCGCCGGGCGCCGGCGCCGCGGGCGGCTGCGGGTACGGTCTCGCGGCCGCGTGGGGCGCGCGCCTGCTGCCCGGCGCGGCACAGATCGCGGCGATCGCTGGCCTGCCTGACGCCCTGGCGAGCGCAGACCTTGTCATCACTGGCGAGGGTCAGTATGACGCGACATCGCTAACCGGCAAGGTCGTCGGCGCGGTGCTCGCGGCCGCGACGGCCGCCCGTGTGCCGGCCGCCGTCGTCGCCGGCCGGGTCGCGGAACCGCCGCCGGCCAGGGTGCACGCCGTCGACCTGACCACGCTGGCCGGCAGCCGCGAGGCGGCGATCCGCGAGCCAGCTCGCTGGCTGACGCTGGCCGGGCGACGGCTGGCCGCCGACGCCGGCCTGGCCGCTATGGACTGATCGCGCTGCCCTGAGACTCCCGCCCTGGTGCCGGACCTCATAGCCTTAGGGCTGTGCGAGAGATAGTTGTCTTCGGAGGCAGCGCCCATCGGGCCCTGTCAGAAGAAATATGCGATCGTCTCGGCGTGCCGCTGTACCCGGTGCGGCTGAGCAGATTCGCCAACGACTGCCTCGAAGTGCAGCTTCAGGCGAACTGCCGGGAGCGCGATGTGTTCGTCATCCAGCCACTCGGTCCACCTGTGCAGGAGAACCTCGTCGAGCTGCTCCTCATGCTCGACGCCGCGCGCGGTGCATCAGCGGCGCGGGTGACGGCAGTCATCCCGTACTACTCCTACGCACGGTCGGACAAGAAATCGATGCCCAGGGTGTCGATCGGCGGCCGCCTGGTCGCCGACCTGCTCGTGACCTCGGGCGCCAGCCGGGTCCTGGCGATGACGCTGCACTCACCGCAGGTGCACGGGTTCTTCTCGATCCCGGTCGATCACCTCAACGCGCTGCGCGAATTCGCCGATCACTTCGCCAGGCTGGATTTGTCGAACGCTGTTGTCGTCTCGCCTGACCTTGGCAATGCGAAGAACGCGGCCGCGCTCGCGCGGCTGCTCCAGCTGCCCGTGGCCGCGGGTGCAAAGGAAAGGTTCAGCGACGAGAGGGTGACGATCAGCTCGATCATTGGTGACGTCGAGGGCCGGGACGTGATCGTGCTCGACGACGAGATCGCCCGCGGTACTACGATCATCGAGCTACTCGACCGGCTGCGGGAGCGGGATGCCCGGTCAGTGCGGATCGCGTGCACCCACGGGCTGTTCAGCGATGGCGCACTCAAGCGGATCGCGGCTCAGCCGCTCGTCCAGGAGATTGTCACCACCAACACGCTGCCGACGGCTGAAGCCGGGCCCGATCTGCAGGTGATCTCGATCGCGCCGGCGCTGGCCGAGGCGATCCGGCGCATTCACGAAGGCGAGTCCGTCAGCGCGCTGTTCGGTGCAAGCTGACCGGTGCCAGCTCGTCAGTGCTAGCATGCTAGCTGATCAGTGCCCACCTCATCAGGCGCTGGTTTGATCCGGCTCGGCTGGCAGGTGGCTGCTATTCGCCCAGACGGCCACCTGGCTACGGGAGCTGAAACCGAGCTTGGCCAGGATGTTGGCGACGTGGCGCGCGGCTGTCGCCGGGCTGATGAACAGCTTCGTGGCGATGTCGCGGTTGCTCAGGCCAGCCCCGAGCAGCGCGACGACCTCCTGCTCGCGCGGTGTCAGGCCGCCTGCCAAGGTGTCCTGACCTGGCCGCGACACAGCTAGACCGGAGGCAGGACCGTCGTCGACTGCCTTGCCCAGCGCCAGCCGGACCGCGGCGGCTGGCGTCATGGCCGTGCCGTCCTGCCACAACCGCGTGACCCTATGCTCGCCAAGGCTCGCGGCGGCGTCCAGGAATCGCTGGGTCCTGGCGCCGGGCATTGGCGGCAGGTGCGCTTCGGTGCGCAGCGTTGAGATCGCGCCAGCCAGCTGAACAGCGAGCTGCGGATTGCGTTCCAGGACCGCGAGTCGCGCAAGGGCCTCAAGGCCGCGCGCGATGCCGATCCGGCTACCCGACGCGGAGCTCAGCTGCAGGCTCTCGGTCAGGTGCTGCCGGGCCCGGCGCAGGTCCGACTGGTCGAGCGCGATCCGGCCGAGGCCAGCCAGACAGCGCGCGATCTCCGGCCTGGCGTTGACCTGGCGCAGGATGGCGAGCGCTTCCAGGTAGTAAGCCCGCGCCACCTCGTCTTCCGCGCGCAGCCTGGCCAGGTCGCCAAGGCCCAGCAGCGCTCTGGCCGAGCCCCACAGCTGCTCGACGGAGCGCATGATCGCCAGCGCCTCCTCGCCGAGCCGCTGCGCTTCGCGCATGTTGCCGCGCCTGGCCGCGGCGGCGGACATGGTGCCGAGTGCGTAGCCCTCGTTCCAGCGATCGCCGGCTGATCTGGCTACCTGGAGGGCCTCCGCCGCCCTAGCCGCTGCCTCGTCAGGTCGCCCGGCGTGCAACGCGATCTCAGTCAGCAAGTTGAGCGCTGCTGCTACGTAGAACTGTTCGCCGCCCGCCCAGCACAACTCAAGGCCCGCCAGGCCGAACTCCTCAGCATCCGCCGATCCCATCGCCAGGGCCAGCTGAGCCCGGCTGGCCAGCGCAGGCCCGCGTACTGACGCCGGCGCCGAGGCAACGTTGGGCAGCTGGAGGAATCCGTCGATCCACGCCGCGCCAATGGCGAAGGCGCCGCGCACAAGCCAGACCGGGCGGACCGCCGTACAGATGCGCAGTCCGGTCTCGGCGTCGCCGTCCGCCAGGCAGCTGGCGAGAACCTCCCGCAGGTTCGGCGCCTCCAGATCGACACGGCGGAACACGTCAACTCTTGCGGACCACGGGGCTGGCACGAGCGCCATCCCGATGGCGGCCAGCCGCTCGCATTCGCGCAGGGTGTACTCGCGCCTGCGGCGCTGCAGCGCCGCCGCCTCGCCGGACAGTTCGAGCCAGGCTCCGGCGTACTCGCGAACTGTCTCCAGCATCCGGTACCTGGCCTGCCCGAGCGCCTCGGGCTCCACCTCCACCAGCGACTTGTCTGCTAGCGCGGTCAGCAGGTCAACGATGTCGGCGGCGGGCAGGCTGTCGTCCGCGCACACCTGCTCGGCCATGTCGAGCGACCAGCCCGCCAGCACCGAGAGCCGGCGCAGCAGCGTCCGCTCCGGCTCGGAGAGCAGGTCGTAGCTCCAGTCGAACGTCGCGCGCAGCGTCTGCTGACGGGCAGGCACTGTCCGGTCTGTGCTCGTGAGCAGCGTGAACCGGTGGTCGAGCCGGGCGGCAATCTGCTCGACCGAGAGCACTCGGACCCACGCGGCGGCCAGCTCGATGGCCAGCGGCAGGCCGTCGAGGGCCCGGCAGATGGCGGCGACGCTGTCGATGTTCCCCGGCCCGAGCACGAAGCCCGGTGCGGCGGCGGACGCCCGCTCGGTGAAGAGCCGGATCGCGTCGTAGCCCTGGAGCAGGTCGAGGTCCAGAGGCTGGTCGGGCGCCGGTCCGAGCGGCGGCAGGCCGAGCGGTGGCACTGGCCAGACGCTCTCGGCGGCCACCCGCAGCGGCTCGCGGCTAGTAGCGATCACCTGGAGTCCGGGTGAGCTGGCCAGCAGCCGCTGGCACAGGCTCGCGCAGGCGTCGATCAGGTGCTCGCAGTTGTCCAGCACCAGCAGGACACGGCGATGGCGGAAGGACTCGGCGAGCGTATCGATGAGAGGCCTGCCCGGCTCTTCGTCGACGCCGACGACGGCGGCCAGCCATGGCACCAGGTTGCCGGGCTGCCCCAGGTCGCTGAGCTCGACGAACCACGCTCCGTCCGGGAACTCGCCTGCCACGGCCTCGAGCAGCCTGAGTGCGAGCCGCGACTTGCCGATGCCGCCGGCGCCACACAGGGTCACCGCGCGCATCACGCGCAACAACTCACGCAGCTCGCCGACCTCGGCCGTACGGCCGACGAAACTGCTGAACTCTTCCGGCCGGTGGCCTGGGTCAGGCATGGGCATCTGTTTTCCGGGTTACCAGCTAGGCGCGTGAGTCGCACGCAAGCGCCGCGTACCACGGTAACGCCGGCCGCCGGGTAGACACGACAGACGGCGATCAAACTGCCCAAAATCGACCGAATCCGTGCCGCAAGCCGTCTGACAGCGCGCGATTGCGCGGGCGGAGGTCGTGGTCGGCCTCGAGATCCTCACGGTCGGCTGCTGATGAAGGTGCTCACCGGGGGAGCCGCGGCCCGCTTTTACCGGCCGCGGCTTGCCGACGACTCTAGCTCGAGCAGATAGCGCTTGCGCTCCAGGCCGCCGCCGTAGCCGGTGAGGCTGCCGTCCGAGCCGATGACCCGGTGGCACGGGATGATCAGCGAGATCCGGTTCCTGCCGTTAGCCAGGCCAACAGCCCGGCTGGCCGAGCCAACCTGGCTGGCCAGCTCGGCATAAGACCAGGTCTGCCCGTACGGGATGGTCTGCAGGGCGGACCAGACGAGCTGCTGGAAGGGTGTCCCGGCCGGTGCTAGCGGCAGGTCAAAGGATGTCAGGTCACCGGCGAAGTAGGCAGCGAGCTGCCGTGCGGCCGACGCGAACGGCTCGTCGGCCGGGTCACCCACGGCGCCGAAGGTCTGGCTGACCGGGCGGTGCCGCTGCGAGTCCATATACAAGCCAGTCACCTGGCCTGCCTCGGCTACCAACGTGAGCTGGCCGATCGGGCTTGGCAGTAGCACATGAGTGCGGGTACCGGTGGTGACGATGTCTGGCGTGACGATGTCGTGCTGTGGTGCGCACGAAAGGGTCTCCTTGGGTCTGACTAGCTTGGCAGGCGGTTGATGTCATGGTCGCCTGTCGCCCACAGGTACTGGACGGCGTACGAGCGCCACGGCCGCCAGGCCGCCGCGCGACTGGTCAGGGCGGCCGGGGTCGCGGGCAGCCCGGCTGCGCGCGCAGCCGCGCGTACGCCCAGGTCGGTGGCCGGGAACGCGTCCGGATCACCCAGCGCTCGCATGGCGATGGTCTCGATCGTCCACGGCCCGAGACCAGGGACAGCGGCGAGCCGCGCCCGCGCCTCATGCCAGTCACTGCCGACGCTCAGGTCGATGTGACCAGCCGCTAGCGCCGCCGCCAGCGCGGCGAACGAGGCACGCCGTGATCTCGGCATAGCGAGGTCACCGGCCGTGGCCAGGGCCGCCGGCGCCGGGAAGAGCCGTGTCAGCCCGCCGTCCGGATCGGTGACCGGCTCGCCGTACGCCGTCGCCAGGCGGCCTGCGTGCGTGCGTGCCGCGGCGGTCGAGATTTGCTGGCCGAGCACCGCGCGCAGGGCGAACTCCTCAGCGTCTGCCGTCCGCGGCACACGGCGGCCGGGTGCCTTGCCGACCAGGGGCGCGAGCCATTCGTCGGCGCTGAGCAGGTCCGCGATCGCCACCGGGTCGGCGTCGAGGTCCAGCAGCCGGCGGCACCGGCTGATCGCGCTGGCGAGGTCGCGCAGGTCGGTCAGCCGCAGCTGGCAGCTCACGTGGTCAGGCTGGGGCCGCAGAGCGACGATCCCGTGGCCGTGCGGCAGCCGCAGGGTGCGCCGGTAGGCGCCGTCACGCCACTCCTCGACGCCTGGCACCGCGGTGGCGGCCAGGTGACCGAACAGGTTGTCGGGCTGCAAGGGCGCCCGGAACGGCAGCCGCAGCGACAGCGCGCCGGCGGCGGGCGCGGGGTGGCCGCGGCTGGCCCGGTCTCGCAGCTGGCTGGGGGAGAGGGCGAAGACCTCGCGCACGGTGTCGTTGAAGGTCCTGATGCTCGCGAACCCGGCCGCGAACGCGACCTCGCCCATCGGCAGCGTGGTGGTCTCGATCAGCAGCCGCGCGGTCTGCGCGCGCTGGGCCCTCGCCAGGGCCAGCGGACCGGCGCCGAGCTCGGCCAGCAGCTGGCGCTCGACCTGCCGCACGCTGTAGCCGAGCCGGCTCGCCAGGGCCGGGACGCCGCCGTCGTCCATGACACCGTCGGCGATCAGCCGCATCGCCCTGGCCACGACATCGGCGCGGACATCCCACTCCGGTGAGCCGGGGCTGGCGTCCGGGCGACAGCGCTTGCAGGCCCGGAATCCTGCCTGCTGGGCCGCCGCGGCGCTGGGGAAAAAGCGCATGTGCTCGGGCTTCGGCGGGACGACCGGGCAGCTTGGCCGGCAGTAGATGCCGGTCGTCAGGACCGCGGTGAAGAACCACCCGTCGAACCTGGCGTCCTTCGACTGGACCGCACGGACGCAGCGCGCCGTATCTTGATGAATCGGGTCCAGCTGAAACTGGTCGTCAGTCATGCCTTCAGTCTCAGTCCGCATCCCCGGCGTCGTCTAGCGAGAATGCGACACCGAGACAAGCAAGCCGCAGTTGACAAGGATGTTGTCGCAAAATCGCTAGCCAAGAGAAGGAGCGCTGGATGGCCCTGGAGGCAGTTAACGGCATAGAGCTGAACTACCGGCTGGAGGGCGATGGCACGGAGACCATCGTCTTGATCAACGGCCTCGCCGACGACCTCGAAACGTGGGAACTCCAGGTGGACGACTTCCTGGCGGCCGGCTACCGGGTGCTGCGGTTCGACAACCGTGGCGTCGGCGCGAGCTCGGCGCCAGCGGGGCCTTACTCCAGCGCCATGCTGGCCGCCGACGCCAAGGCCCTGGTCGATTCGCTGGGGGTGCGCGACTTCCATCTGATGGGCGTGTCGATGGGCGGCATGATCGCGCAGGAATACGCGCTCCGCTACCCGGGCGATCTCCGCTCAGTCACGTTCGGGTGCACCTACGCGGCACCGGGTCCGTTCTGCTCCCGGATGTTCGCCATGTGGGCGGAGCTGGCGCCGGCACTCGGGGTCCCGTTCGTGATGCGCGACGTGACGCTGTGGGCATTCACCGTCCCGTTCTTCGAGCAGCGGGCGGCCGAGCTGGCCGAGTTCGAGACCGCCATGCGCTACATGGCGCAGCCCGTCCACGCCTACCTGGCACAGCTCGCCGTGATCCAGGAGCACGACACCACTAGCCGGCTCGGTCAGATCGCCGTGCCGACGCTCGTCCTGGCCGGCGAGGAGGACATCCTGATCCCAGTCTCGCTATCCCGGCGCATCCACGACGCGATCGGCGGCTCGGAATGGGCTACCACGAAGGGCGGCCACGCCTGCTGCTGGGAGCACCCGACGGAGTTCAACCGGACGTTCCTTGACTTTGTCCGCCGCCACGGAGGCAGGTGACGACAGTCCGACCGCTAGCCGGCGTCCAGGTACAGGCAGAAGGGATGCCCGGCCGGATCTAGGAGGACGCGCACGTCATCCTGGGGCTGGTAGTCAGCCACCGCCGCGCCGAGCTCGACGGCGTCGGCCACGGCCGCGGCCACGTCGTCGACCGCGATGTCGATGTGCAGCATCATCTGCTGGTGCCCATCCGCCGGTGGCCACACGGGCGGGACGTAGCCCTCCGCCGTGTTGAAGGCCAGGTACGACGACGTGCCCGGCACCTGGATCGCCGCGCCGTAGGGGTCGTCGTCGTCCTTGGCGATCGGCCAGCCCAGCAGCCGGGAGTAGAAGTCCGCCAGCGCCGGGCCGTCCGGCGCCTCGAGCACCACGCCCCACCAGTCGGTCTTGGTTCGTCCGCGCATACCAGTCATCATGGCAGCGCCCTGAGCCCGCCCGCCGGCCCTGCCGAAAACGGCTCGCAACACCAGCGGGCTCGACGGCAGGATCGGCATGTGACCGCGGACCCGTCGGACCTGACCGCGCTGCTGACGCGCTGGGGCGTGTCAGCGCAAGCCCGGCTGACCCCCGCCGGTAGCGGCACTAACAACCGGACGTTCCTGGTCGATGACAGCACCGGTCAGTGGGTACTGCGGATAAGCGAGAACCTGACGGCTGACCAGGTCCGCGCCGAGCACCGGCTGCTGGCCCGACTGCGCACTGCGGGCCTCTCGTTCGCGGTGCCTGAGCCCGTGCCTGCCCTCGGCGGCGAGTTCCTGGTCGAGACGGCTGCCGGCCCCGCCACGCTGGGCAACCGGCTGCCTGGCGTGCGCCCCGACCTGACCGGCGCGCCTGCACTCGAGCGGTTCGGCCTGGCGGTCGGCCAGCTTAGCGCTGCGCTCGGCCACGTGCCGCGCCATGACGCGCCGCAGGACTGGCTGACCAGCCGGCACGTGCATCCGGATGTTGCCGACGTTCCCGGCCTGTGCCGCGAGCTGGCGACGGCCGGCATGAGCGCCGAGCTGACCCGGCTCCTGGTGGGGTTCGAGCACGGAACGTGGCTGACTGGAGTCGGTGCCGGCCTGCCCGTCCAGGTCGTGCACGGCGATCCGGGGGCCTCGAACGTGCTGGCCGACGAGGACACCGGTGAGGTAACGGCGATGCTGGACTTCGAGATCGCGGGCGCCGAACTCCGGGTGCAGGATCTGGTGGTCGCGCTGAAGCAGTCGGACGCGCTGGACGCGCCGGATTGGCAGCGCCGGGCTGCCGGGCTCGCCCGCGGCTATCGCAGCGCCCAGGAACTGACCGAGGCCGAGGCGGCGGCGGTTCCCGATCTACTGCGGGCCAGGGCGGCGGGCACTGTCGTGTGGCGGGCCGGCCGGTGGCGCCGTGGCCAGGCCCGCCTGGATGACGTAGCCGCTCGACTGCGTGATCTCGCCGCTACCGACGCATGGCTCGCCGCCTGCGGCGACGCGCTGCGTGACCGGCTGCTGGCGCCTGGATAATTTCGCGCTCGGCAAAGTTGCGTGATGCGAAAGTTCGGTTAGGCTGATCCGGTGATCCCCGTCATCGCTGTCGACCCCGACCACGAGCCGTCCGGCTTGCGCGAGCGCAAGAAGGCCGCGACCCGGCACGCGCTTGGCGTTGCGGCCATGCGGCTCGCGATGGAGCGCGGCCTGGACAACGTCCTCGTGGAGGACATCGCCGAGGCGGCCGGGGTATCGGCCCGGACTTTCAACAACTACTTCGGCAGCAAGTACGAGGCCATCTGCGCGCTGGCCTTCGACCGGGCCATGCGGATCGGGATGACGCTCAGCGAGCGGCCGGCGGGCGAGCCGATCTGGCAGGCCATCACCAACGCCGTGATGTCGGAGTACGGCACCGCCGACCGCGCCCTGGACGAGGAATGGATGGCCGGAGTACGGCTCGTGACCAGCACCCCGGCGCTGCGCGGCGAGTACCTCAAGGTGCAGGCCATGACCCAGTACTCGCTGGCCGAGGCGATCGCCGTGCGCCTCGGCGCCAATCCGGCTGCCAGCATGTTCCCCCGGATCCTGGCCGCTGCGGTGACCGCCGCCATCCAGGCCGGGATGGACCGATGGCTGCACTCCGACCCGCCGGTGCCGCTCGCGCCGCTAGTGCGGCGGGCGCTGCGCCAGCTCGCTGACGGCATGTGCCAGGTGCTGCCGCCAGCACCAGCGGCGGCTGACTCCGGCTAAGCCGCGGCGGACCTGTGCCAAACCCCGTTCCCTTGTAAAAATCCCTCCGGAGACCTCCCGTGCTGATCCGATTGATGCGCAGCTACCTGCGGCCCTACCGCAAGCCGCTCGCGCTGGTCTTGCTGCTGCAGCTGGCGCAGACGCTGGCGACGCTCTACCTGCCGACGCTGAACGCCGACATCATCGACAAGGGCGTGATCCTCCGCAACACGCACTACATCCTGACGACAGGCGGCGTCATGCTGGCCATCACGCTGGCGCAGATCCTGTGTGCCGTCGGCGCGGTGTACTTCGGGGCGCGGGTCGCGATGGCGCTCGGCCGCGACCTCCGGCACGGCATCTTCAGCCGGGTGCAGCAGTTCTCCGACCGTGAGGTCAATCACTTCGGCACGGCATCCCTCATCACCCGGACCACGAACGACGTCCAGCAGGTCCAGATGCTGGCGATCATGACGTTCACGTTGCTGCTAGCCGCGCCCATCACGTGCGTCGGCGGCATCGTGCTAGCACTCAACCAGGATGTGCGGCTGTCGTCGCTGCTGCTGGTCGCGGTCCCGTTGCTTGGCGTGATTGTGCTGCTCATCATCTCGCGCATGCGCCCGCTGTTCCGGGCGATGCAGGAGCGCCTGGACGGCATCAATCGGGTGCTGCGCGAGCAGATCGTCGGCGTGCGGGTAATCCGGGCGTTCGTCCGTGACCCGCAGGAGCGGGACAGGTTCGCCGCGGCCAGCACCCAGCTGTTCGACGTCCAGCTTGGCGCGGGCAAGCTGATGGCGCTGATGTTCCCGTCGGTGATGCTCGTGCTCAACCTGTCCACCACGGCGGTGGTGTGGTTCGGCGGCCACCTGATCGCCGACGGCAGCATGCAGATCGGCTCGCTGACCGCGTTCATCACCTACATCGCGCAGATCCTGATGTCGGTCATGATGGCGACGTTCATGTTCATGCTGGTGCCCCGCGCGGAGGTGAGCGCCGAGCGAATCATGGAAGTGACTGACACCGAGCCAGGCATCGCCGTCCCGGTCCGGCCCCGGCCGGCCGGCAGCGCGCCGGGCCGCCTGGAGTTGCGGAACGTGGAGTTCCGGTATCCGGGCGCCGAGCAGCCCGTGCTGCAGGACATCAGCCTGACCGCGCTGCCTGGCCAGACCACTGCGATCATCGGCGGGACCGGCAGCGGCAAGACCACGCTGGCCAACCTCATCCCGCGACTCATAGACGTGACGGCGGGGTCACTAGAGGTAGGCGGCGTCGACGTGCGCGAGCTTGACCCGGCGGCTCTGTCGGCTGCGATCGGGCTGGTGCCGCAGAAGCCGTACTTGTTCTCTGGCACGGTGGCCAGCAACCTGCGCTACGGCAACCAGGCCGCCACCGACGAGGACCTGTGGAAGGCGCTGGAGATCGCCCAGGCACGCGACTTCGTCGAGCGGATGCCTGACGGGCTACAGGCGCGGATCGCCCAGGGCGGTACCAACGTGTCGGGTGGCCAGCGGCAGCGCCTGGCGATCGCCCGGGCGCTCGTGCACAAGCCGCAGATCTACGTCTTCGACGACTCGTTCTCCGCGCTCGACTACGCCACGGACGCGCGGCTGCGCTCGGCGCTCGCGACCGAGGTGTCCGGCGCGACGATGATCATCGTCGCGCAGCGCGTCAGCACGATCCGGCATGCCGACCAGATCCTGGTGCTGGACGAGGGCCGGGTGGTCGCGTCCGGTACGCACAGCGAGCTAATGGACACCTCGCAGACCTATCGGGAGATCGTCTTGTCCCAGCTGACCGAGCAGGAGGCCGCGGCGTGAGCGCGGAATCGAACGCCGAACAGGCGCCGGGCGCCCGCTTCAGCCCGGGGTCTGCGGACGCGGCCCGGCGGACGCGGGCCCGGCGGACACGGTGGCGGCTGGCCCGGGGGAGCGGGCCACGCCCAAGCGCGGACCCGGACCTGGCCCGGTGATGGGCGGCCCGGCGCGCTTCATGGGCGGCATGTCGACCGAGAAGGCGCTGGACTTCAAGAACTCGAGCCGACGGCTACTCGCCATGCTGCGCCCGTACCGGTTGCTCGTCGGCATCGCGCTCGCGCTCGCTGTCGGCAGCGTCACGCTGGCGGTGCTGGGACCGCGCATGCTGGGCGAGGCGATCAACGTGGTGTTCTTCGGCGTCGGGTCGCGGCACGGCGTGGACTTCCATCACGTCGCCCAGATCCTCGCGGTCGTGCTCGCGCTGAACGTGGGCAGCTCGATCTGCGCGCTTTTCCAGGGGCGGCTGACCGCCACCATGGTGCAGCGGGCGGTCTACCGGCTGCGTGAGGACGTGCAGGCCAAGCTGGCCCGGCTGCCGCTCAGCTACTTCGACCGGCAGCCGCGCGGCGAGATCCTCAGCCGGGTGACCAACGACATCGACAACCTCCAGCAGTCGATGCAGCAGACGCTGAGCCAGTTGCTGACGTCGCTGCTGACCATCGTCGGCGTGCTGACGCTCATGTTCGTCATCTCGTGGGAGCTGGCCCTGATCGCGCTGGTCACGGTGCCTGCGTCGGCGTTCGCCATGCGCAAGATCGCCAAGCGGGCCCAGCCGCAGTTCATCAACCAGTGGAAGTACACCGGCAGGCTGAACGGCCACATCGAGGAGATGTACACCGGGCATGCGCTGGTCACGGCGTTCGGCCAGCGGGAGGAGGCGATGGCGACCTTCACTGAGCAGAATGAAGCCCTGTTTAACGCGAGCTACCGGGCCCAGTTCATCTCCGGCACGATCCAGCCCGTCATGATGTTCGCCTCGAACCTGAACTACGTCCTGGTGGCCGTGGTCGGCGGCCTGCTGATCGCGGGTGCCTCGCTCACACTCGGCGCAGTGGTCGCGTTTATCCAGTACTCACGGCAGTTCAGCCAGCCGCTTACGCAGGTCGCGAGCATGGCGAACCTGCTCCAGTCCAGCGTGGCCTCGGCCGAGCGGGTGTTCGCGCTGCTGGACGCCGCCGAGCAGGCTCCGGACGCGGCCGAGCCTGCGCGGCCGGCCGAGGTCCGGGGGCGGGTGGAGTTCGACGACGTGTCGTTCCGGTATGTGCCGGACCGGCCGCTGATCGAGCACGTGTCGCTGACGGTCGAGCCGGGACAGACCGTCGCCATCGTCGGCCCGACCGGGGCCGGCAAGACCACGCTGGTGAACCTGCTCATGCGGTTCTACGAGATCGACTCGGGGTGCATCCTGCTCGACGGCGTCGATACCCGGGCCATGAGCCGCGCGGAGCTGCGCGGCCTGACCGGCATGGTCCTGCAGGATGCCTGGCTGTTCGGCGGGACGATCGAGGAGAACATCGCCTACGGCGCCGCCGGAGCTACCCATGAGCAGGTGGTCGAGGCGGCCAGGGCCACCTACGTCGACCGGTTCGTGCGCACGCTGCCGGACGGGTACGACACCGTGCTGGACGACGACGGGACGAACGTGTCGATGGGGGAGCGGCAGCTCATCACCATTGCCCGCGCGTTCCTAGCCCGGCCTGCGGTGCTGATCCTGGACGAGGCGACCAGCTCGGTCGACACGCGGACCGAGGTGCTGATCCAGCGCGCGATGGCGTCGCTGCGGGAAGGCCGGACGAGCTTCGTGATCGCGCACCGGCTGTCCACGATCCGCGACGCCGACGTCATCCTGGTGATGGAGGAAGGTCACATCGTCGAGCAGGGAACGCACACGGAGCTGCTCGCGGCCGGCGGCGCGTACGCGCGGCTGTACCAGGCCCAGTTCGCCCAGGCGATGGCCGAGGTGGCCTGAGCTGACCAGCGGCTGGCTGCCCGGTGGCCCTGGACCGGCGACATCGCCACCGCCATCAGCCGGCTGCAGGCCCTGGCACGCCGCTGACCGGCGCCCGCCATCCCGCCGACCAGGGAGGAGAAACACAAGGGACTGTGGAACCCGGCCCACTGGGCGCGACAACCGGGCCGCCAGCCGCGACCAGCCGCTGAGAAAATGCGCCCCTGCCGCGGCTCACGTCGTCAACCCAAGATCAAGAAAGGTCGAGGCTAACCTACTGGTAATTGCAGCCCATAAAGGGGGCATGTCGCGTAAAGTCGAGGTGCAATGCGCTGGAGAATGAGAATCGTAACTGGCTTGTCTTCCTTCGGGACTGGCCTGCTTCTCGTTGACAAGCTGACTGGCATTCTTGTGCGGTGCCCTAAGTGCGGTCTCCAGGCTTGCGTGCCGTATTACGACCATGAGTCTAGGGTTTCTGCGGGCGGGTACTACCTGAGGTGCCGCTCCTGTCACGAGAAGGAGATTCGCATCAGTGAGCAGCATTTCGCCGCGCTCGTTAGAGACGTGGCGCCAGCCGAATACATGTCGGTTCTTCGATAGCTGGGGACCATTCAGTCTTCATACTGCTGACCACCCAACTGGCTGGGCCAAAATTCTGCGCGGCCTGGAATTCCCGCACGCGCGTGTCCTCCGACCCCGATACTTCGGAGTCCTCAGAAACGACATCATCTACAAGCGGATCACGCCGGGCGTTCTTGGCGAACTGAAGCGCGTACAGCGTAGGGACGACAGCGGTAGGGCCAAAGACAAGCTCTTTCAGAGGCTAACCACCAATGTCGGCCAGCCAAAGCTGCGCGAGCACCTGGGGTCTGTGGTCACACTGATGAAGCTGAGCAACGACTGGGCGCACTCCCGCAACAAGCTTGACAAGATCCATCCGTACTTCGGCGATACGATCATGCTGCCATTCGAAGATGGCGACACCGGGACCGGCCTCTGATGATCACCAACGTCTACATAGATGGCTTCAATCTCTACTACGGGTGCCTCAGGCGCAGCCGCTACAAGTGGCTCGATCTCGGCAAGTTCTGCTCGACCTTGCTTCCTGGGAACGAGATACACCGCATCAGGTACTTCACTGCGCGCATCAAGGGCCGCACCACTGATCCAGACGGTCCGAACCGGCAGGAAGCGTACCTGGCCGCGCTCGCGTCGGTGCCACGGCTAACCCTCCACTACGGCCACTTCCTCGCGTCGCAGACGACAATGATGCTTGTAGAACCGCCGCCGCCTCCGGCATCTGCGTTCGTCAAAGTGCACAAGATGGAGGAGAAGGGCTCCGACGTCAATCTGGCTACCTGGATGCTGACTGACGCTTTCGAGAATGACTGCCAGATGGCTGTTCTGCTGACGAACGATTCTGATCTGGCCGAACCCATGAGGATCGTCGCAAAGCGGTACGGCAGGTCTGTCGGCCTGATCAACCCACATCCTCGCGCTGCAAGCCGGATGCTGCTCAATCAGCGGCCGGTCTTTGTTAAGGAGGTGCGTGCTGGAGTGCTCAGGTCTTGCCAGCTTCCTGACAAGGTCATTGTCGGCCAGCGGACTCTCCACCGGCCGCCGACCTGGTAGGCCGCTCAGTCTCGGACCTGGAAAAGCAGAAGCCCCGCCGTAGCGGGGCCTCGCGCCCAGCCGCACAAGTCGGCTGGGGGGATATGCAGGAAGCATACGTTGCCCGGGAGTACATAGACAACTGCGGGGTCATTTCCGGCGTGTGAAGGGGGATGCCCGCCCTGACGTACTCAGAGCGGCCCGTCTCGTTCATGCTGCTTCGGGGGACGCGCCCCGACCCTTCGGTGCCCTGCTGGCGTGCCGTGGCCGGTGCCAGATCGAGCTGCGACCGGCGGTCCGACAGCGCACCACGATCCTGTCCGCGGGAGATCAGCTGTTCGGTGACTGGATCTATACCCACTGCGACCACAAGCCCGCCAACAGCCTTCTCGTCGGCGCGGGTAGCCGTCCTGGACTGGGACGAGTGCGGATACTGTCATCCGCGCCTCGAAGTTGTCGAGTCTGCTCTGCGCTGGGCCGGAGCCACGGTCGGCGAGCCGCGGTCAGACGTAGCTCGCGCCTTCCTTCGGGAGTACGAACAACTCGCGGAGATCAGGTTCGGGCTGGTCACGGTAGGGGATTTCGCCAAGTGGGTGGCCGCCGGAGCGGGCTGGTTCTGATTTACCGCCCGGTGAGCGCTCGGCTGGTACGAGGACGACACCGCGGCCGAGCGGACGTCGGCTGCCGAGATGGCGGCTTGGTCGATCGAGACGCTCAGCCGGACGCTGGCGTCGCTGGACCGGTGGGCGCAGGCACTATCGGACGGCTGAACCATCGGACGCCTGAACCATCGGACGCCTGAACCATCGGATGCCTGAGCCATCGGGATCCCTGAGAGGAGCAGCGCATGGATATCCAGGAAACCAATCGCCGGGTGATCGAGCAGTTCAGGGCCGGGGGTGAGATCGAGGGCATGCACCGGGATCGGCTCGTGCTCTTGACCACCGTCGGCGCCAGGACCGGGCGGCGGCACACGAGGCCGATGATGTTCCACCGCGACGGCGACCGGATTCTGGTCGTCGCATCCAATGCCGGCGCACCCGCGGATCCGGACTGGTACCGCAACTTGCTGCACGAGCCTGTCGTCATGGTGGAGGTGGGGGACGAGACCTATGAAGCGGTCGCGTCGGTCCTGGCTGGCGGAGACCGCGAGGCATCGTGGGCCAGGCTGACGTCGACTTACCCTTTCCTCGCCGAGCACGAGGTGAAGGCAGGTCGGACCATCCCGGTTGTGGCACTGACCAGGCGAGCCTGACGCCGGTCTGGACGGGATAATGACAGCTCTGTAATTTTGCCGGCCCGTCAGTGCCGGTCTGTCTTTCGCGGAAGGGGCGTGCCGTGCTGTACGGCTACATCGGGTCGATGCGGACCAGGGAAGGTCACCGGGATGAGGTGATTGAGATACTGCTCGGCGGCGCCGACGGCCTGCGCGCGGCAGGGTGCCAGTTGTACGCGGTGGGCAGCGACCCGGCCGACGCCGACGTGATCTGGGTCAGCGAGATCTGGGATTCGCGGGAGCTGCACGACGCATCGCTGCAGTTGCCCGAGACTAAGGCCGCGATCGGCCGGGCCATGCCGCTGCTGACAGGCGAGTTCACTCGGCAGGAACTTAACGTCGTGGGCGGCCTTGGCGTCTCGGTGGCCGGCTGAGCTTGCCCCTGCCGTACGCAGATCCGCACGTGGGCAGGCTGGCCATCTGCGCGGCCATCGGTGCGGCTGGCCGGGGCATGTCCGCGATCTGCATGCGGAGTGTGTTGAGTGCGGCGCCGTAGATCCCCGAGAAGCTGGGGAAGGGCTGGATCGTGTCGCTGAGCACTTCGAGCGGGATGCGTGCGCGGATGGCGAGCGTCGCCTGCTGCAGCCATTCGCCGGCTTCGGGCCCGAGGGCGTAGGCGCCGGTGAGCCGCTCGCCGTCGGACAGCAGCGTGAGGAACCCGCCGGACTCGGCGTAGGCGTGCGTGTAGGTGGCGGTCTTCGGCACGTCTGACAGGGGCGCGGTGGCGCTGTACTGCGCTTCGGCCGCGCCGACCGCCGCTGCCTGCGGATCGGTGTAGGTGACGCGGGGGACGGCTTCGTAGTTCGCCGGACGCGTCTCGCCGGCGATGTTGGCGGCGACCACGTCGCCCTCGTACTCGCCGACGTGGGTCAGCGGCCAGATGCCGTTGACGTCGCCGATCGCCCACAGCCGCTCGCCCGCGCGCAGGTACTCGTCAACCCGGATGCCGTGGGGGTCGGCCTCGACGCCGACCGTCTCCAGGCCGATCCCCTCGACGCGCGGGCGCCGGCCGGTGGCCACCAGCAGCCGGTCGCCGCGCAGTTCCGTGCCGTCGCCGAAGTCGCAGGACGTACTCGTCGCCGTCGCGGCGCGCGGCGCTGGCGTGCATCCCGAGCACCAGCTCGATTCCGTCCCGGCGCAGGGCCTCCCCCAGCGCCTCGCCGAGCGGCGCCGGCTCGCGGGGCAGCACCCGGTCCGCGCCCTCGACGATCACCGCCTCGCCGCCGAGACGGCGGACGACCTGCGCCAGCTCGACGCCTGCCGACCCGCCGCCCAGCACCAGCAGGCGGCGCGGGACGACCTTCATGCTCGTCGCCTCGCGGGTGCCCCAGACCCCCTCAGCTCGCGGAGTCCCGGGACCGGCGGCACGACCGGGTCGGAGCCGGTCGCCACGACGACGTGCTCCGCGGTGTGGCGGACGCCGTCGACCTCGACCACGCCGGGACCGGCCAGCCGGCCCGTTCCCGCGCAGCAGGTCGATGCCCCGGCTCGGCCAGCCAGCGCTCCTGGCCGGCATCGGAATAGTCCGACACCATGAAGTCCCGCCAGGCCAGCGCGGCCTGAACGTCGACCTGCGCGCTAGCCGCTGCCTCGCGCGCGCCCTGCACCGCCTCACCCGGCCGCAGCAGCGACTTCGACGGAATGCACGCCCAGTACGAGCACTCGCCCCCGACCAGCTCCCGCTCCACGACGGCGACCCGCAGCCCCCGTGCCGCCAGCGCCGCAGCGCAATGCTCACCCGGCGCACCGCCCCCCAAGACGATCACGTCATAATCACTGGCCGGGCTCATCATTACCTCCGTCGGTTGCTGACGACATCACGGCAGTGGCCGACGCCGCCGCGTCGCGGGACCCGCGGTGGCGGGTTCCGCGCTGATGGGTCGGCTCAGCCGCCGCTCCCCGAGGACCGGTTCCTGCGGCGTCGTTGTCTCGGCTGCTGGGTCCAGGAAGCCCTCGGCAAGGCCAGCGTCGGTCAGGTGGGCAAGTCCGTCCCGGCCTGCTCCGCCACCATGTAGGCGGCGTACCCGCCGGCCAGTTCTCGTCCTCGCCTGACCGGTGCAGCAGATGCGACCGCCCCGTGCGCTTCTGGTGCTCGACGTGGGCTGCCTCGGCCCGCTGAAGCGCGCTAGCCAGGTTCGCCGCGGATGCGAAAGCCGCGTCGGCAGCGTCGACCCGGCCGGGAAGCCGCGTCGTTACTTCTTGCACCAGCCACAGATTGCCGTCGGGATCGGTCACGGAGCAGAACGACCCGTAGCTGGTGCGATCGGGGTCGGGACCGGGCTGCCGCGCCTCGACTGGGAACGGCGGGCCATGCCAGATGTCGCCGGCGTCGATGCCACGATCGGCTAGTTCACCATGGGCCGCCACGATGTCGGAGACGATCAGCCCTCCGACGGCCGAGCCAGGCGCGGCAGTAGTGAGACCGGTGCCGAACGTGATCGAGGCCGGGGAGCCCGGGGGCGTGAACTGGACGATGCGAAGGCCGTCCAGCGGGGCGACGTCGTCGTCGAGCCGCCAGCCCATGCGCTCGTAGAACTCCTTGGCTCGGTCGACGTCGGACACCGGGATGACCTGGATCTCCAGGCGCATGTCGACCTTGCCGACGTCCGCATCGCTGGTCGGGCTATGTACTTCGATGGCGCTCATGGCTGTCTCCTTGAGAAGGAAGACCTCAGTGGCCCTCGTGTTGCTGATGCCATCAAGCCTGGTCATGGCGCCTGCCCGTCGCGCCCGTCAAAGACCCTGGTCCAAGCCCCCGGGGTGCCGGGTCCGGCGGTCACCGGTACACCGGCGCAGAGGTGGCGAGCACGCCGCCTCGCTCCCGCTTGGCTCCACCTTCCGCTGCGCGAAGGCGGCGTAATCTTGCCAAGAAGATCATCGTCGGGCCGAATGCGGCAGAACGGCATGTAAGCGTTGAAAGGGCGATGGAACGCGCCCTCCTGGGTGCTGCGCCCCTGACGACCTGTGGCGATGTCGGTTCCCGTCTCAGCGCGGCAGCTGCTGGGCCGGCGTAGTGAGTGCGCGCGCTGGATCAGCTCGCGGCGAGCGTGCGCTCTGGTTCGAGCCGGGCGCTCGTGCTGCGCGGGGAGGCCGGGGTTGGCAAGAGCGCGTTGCTGGAGTATCTGGTGCAGCACGCGTCTGGATGCGGATTGCCCGGACGGCCGGCGTCGAGTCGGAGATGGAGCTCGCGTACGCGGGGCTCCAGCAGATGTGCGCGCCGTTCCTGGACCGCCTGAGCGCCTGCCCGGCCCGCAGCGCGACGCGCTCGGCACCGCATTCGGCTTGCGCGACGGCGACGCGCCCGACCGGTTCTCGGTCGGCCTCGCGGTGCTGAGCCTGCTGTCGGACATCGCGGAGCAGCAGCCCCGGTCTGCGTCGTGGACGACGCGCAGTGGCTCGACGCTGCCTCCGCGCAGGCGCTGGCCTTCGTTGCGCGCCAGCTGGGTGCCGAGTCGGTCGGGCTCGTGTTCGCCGTGCGCGAGCCCGAACGGTACCTTCAGGGCCTGCCAGAACTCACCGTGGGCGGACTAGACCACCGTGAGGCCCTGGAGCTACTGGCGACAGTGGTGGCCGGTCCGCTCGATGAGCGGGTGGGTGACCGGATCGTGTCCGAACGCACGGAAACCCGCTAGCGCTGCTTGAGCTGCCACGTGGCCTGACGCTGGCCGAGTTCGCGGGTGGATTCGGGCTGCTCGACGGCCCGATGTTGCCGGGGCGAATCGAACAGAGCTTCCGGGAGCGGCTGGCGCCGCTGCCGCCCTCGACGCGGCTGCTGCTTCTGCTGGCGGCGGCCGAGCCGGTGGGGGACCCGGTTTTGGTGTGGCGGGCGGCCGCCGAACTTGGTATCCGGCCAGACGCCGTCGACCGGCGGCAGCCGCGGACTGGTCCATTTCGGTGCGCAGGTGCGCTTCGGTCATCCGCTGGTGCGCTCGGCGGTGTATAGCGCCGCGGCGCCGGAGAGCGCCAGCGCGTCCACGGGGCGCTCGCCAGGCCACCGATGCGGACGTTGATCTCGATCGCCGGGCCTGGCACCGCGCGCAGGCGGCGGCCGGGCTCGACGAGCACGTCGCCGCAGAGCTCGAACACTCGGCCGGGCGAGCACAGGCGCGCGGCGGCATGGCGGCGGGTGCGGCGTTTCACGAGCGCGCCGCCGAGCTGACGCCCGATCCGAGGCGCCGGGCGCAGCGTGCGCTCCTCGCCGCCCAGGGAAAGAACCAGGCCGGCGCGCCGGACGCGGCGTTGCTCTGCTGGCGATCGCGCAGGCCTGGCCGCTGGACCAGCTTGAGCCAGCCTGCGCGCAGCTATCGCGCGCGCAGATCACGTTCGCGATGACGCGCGGCCGCGACGCTCCGCCGCTGCTGCTCGAGGCGGCCAGGCGCCTCGAACCGCTGCATGCGACGCTCGCCCGCGAGACCTACCTCGATGCGTTCGCGGCCACGTTCTCCGCAGACCGCCTGGTGCGCGGCGGCGATGCAGCCGAGATCGCGGCCGCCGTGCTCGCCGTCGACTCGGACCGCTCGACGCGCGCCAGCGACCTGCTGCTGGATGGGCTCGCTCTCCTCACCTGCGAGGCTACTTCGCGGGCGCGCCGCGCTTAAGCTCGCGCTGCGTGCGTTCCGTGACGAGCCACTCTCCGAGGAGGACGAGCTGCGCTCGCTGTGGCTCGCCTGCCGCGTCTCCCGGGCGCTCGCCGATGTGCGGCGTGGGATGAGCTCACCGCGCGCCATCTAGCTCGCGCGGCGCGCTCGCGCCTTCTCCGCGCTGCCGTCGCGCTCACCGACCGCGTGCTCGTCGAACTGTTCTCCGCGTCGCGTGGCATGTCCTGGCCGCCGGTCGGATGCCTTGGTCGAGGCCACCGGAAGTCACGTGACCCTGCGCACCTCCATCGTGCTAGCGAACTGGCGAGGGCGGGATGCCGAGGCCGTGGCCCTGATCGAGGCGCGCCGGCAGGATGTGCTGCGACGTGGCGAGGGGCTGTGGCTCGCCGCCAATGACTGGGGCAGCGCGATCCGCTATAACGGCCTCGGCCGCTACGAGGAGGCCCTGACCCTGGCGGAGCAGGCCGCTGAGACCGCGCGCGGGCTGGGGCCGTCGATGTTGTTGCTCGCGGAGCTGATCGAGGCGGCTGTGCGTAGTGGCCAAGCGGAGCGTGCGAGGGGTCCGCTCGCCCAACTAGCTGAGATTGCGCATGCCGCGGGCACGGACTGGGCACTCGGGACCCATGCGCGCGCGGCGGCGATGCTGACCGGGGGAGAAGCCGCCGAGGGGCTCTACCAGGAGGCGATCGAACGGCTGTCGCGCGTCAAGAGCTGCGCGACGCTAGCCCGTGCGCACCTCCTTTACGGCGAGTGGCTGCGGCGCGAGCATCGTCGCGTTGACGCCCGCGAGCAGCTGCGAGTCGCCCACACGATGCTCTCGGACATCGGGATGGAAGCGTTTGCCGAACGCGCCCGCCGCGAGCTCCTAGCCACCGGCGAGACGGTGCGCAAGCGCACGGTCGCGACGCTCGACGAGCTGACCCCGCAGGAGGTGCAGGTCGCGCGCCTGGCCGTCGGCGGCCAGACGAACCCGGAGATCGCCGCCCAGCTGTTCCTGAGCCCGCGCACCGTGGAGTGGCATCTGCGGAAGGTATTCGGAAAGCTCGGGGTCGGCTCCCGCAAGGAGCTGCGCGCGGCTTTGTCCGATGCCGGGCCAGTCGCAGGCCCATAGCGTCTAGTCCGATGGTCGAGCTCGGCCGAGACGGGTTCGCGACCCTCCATGATCATCGCAGCAGGGGAGAGGGCCGGGGGAGTGCCGGCGCGGAGCGAGCAGGCCGGAAGGGCTCAGCGTGCGCCCGGCCTGATGACTGAGAAAAGCGACAGCCTGCCTGGCAGCCGAGTCGCACGCCGGGTTAGCCGGCGCCCAGGCCGCCCCGTCCGCGGCGCGCCGCCCTGTAGCCCTGCCATGACCAGGTCGAGTAGTCGCGCCGCCCGGGTCGCGGCGTCGGGGCCGGGATCGATCCGCCAGAGGAAGCCGAGCAGGAGAAGGATGTCATCAGGATCAATGCCGGGCCGGATGCTGCCGTCCTGCTCGCACGCCTTTAGCAGTGTGGTGATGGCCCCGATGACCGGCCCGTAGGTCTCGCCGGCGAGGCCATCGCTGGTGGCGGAATGCAGGACATCGGCGAGGCCGTGCTTGATCAGGCCGTAGTGCGCGAGCTGGTCACACCACAGCCCCAGTGCCTGAAGCGGCCGGTGGCTGGCGAGCAGCTCGGGTGCAGTGTCTGCCAGCTTCTGCACGTCATAGCGATAGACCGCGAGCACCAGCGCCTCCCTGTTGGGGAAATGGCGGTACAAGGTGCCGGGGCCCACGCCAGCCTTCTTGGCGATGGAGTTGAGCGATGCGTCGCCCGACTCGGCGAACGCCTCGCGCGCAACTTCGAGGATGCGCGCACGGTTCTGCTGGGCGTCGGTCCGGAGCGGATCGCGCCGCGCATCTGTGGCCTCTGTCATTCCATCCCCGTCGTGGGTCTGCCCCTGTTGTACCGGTTGCGGTTCAGCGGCCGCCGCTGCGACACGCCTCCTTAGATAAGCGGAGAGGTCTCCGGTAGGCTAAGAATAGATGCGGAGACATCTCCGGTACGCCGGAGATATCTCCGATTCAGTAGATCACAGCCTGCGGAGTGCGGTCCGCCATAGCTGGCCCGAACGAATGGGAGCACCCGATGCGCTACATCAAGCTCGGCAGCACCGGCCTGGACGTCTCGCCGATCGCGCTCGGCTGCATGACCTACGGCGAGCCCGGCCGAGGTCATCCCAGCTGGTCACTGACCGAAACGGAAAGCCGGCCGCTCATCAGGCAGGCAGTCGAGGCGGGGATCAGTTTCTTCGACACTGCGAACATGTACTCACAAGGGTCGAGCGAGGAGATCGTCGGCAGGGCACTGAAGGACTTCGCCGACCGCGACGCCGTGGTCATCGCCACGAAACTGCGACATCCGATGCGGCCAGGACCTAACGGAGCAGGCCTCTCGCGCAAGGCGGTCTTCACCGAGATCGACCATAGCCTGCGGCGGCTCGGCACCGACTATGTCGACATTTACCAGATTCACCGGATGGACAACGCGACGCCGATCGAGGAGACGCTCGAGGCCCTCCACGATGTCGTCAAGGCAGGCAAGGCGCGCTACCTCGGCGCCTCGTCGATGCATGCCTGGGAGTTCAGCATGATGCTGAATCTCCAGCGGCGGCACGCCTGGGCCCGCTTTATCTCGATGCAAGATCACTACAACCTGCTGGCACGCGAGGAGGAACGGGAGATGCTGCCGCTGTGCGCCCACGAGGGGATCGGCACCATCCCGTGGAGTCCGCTCGCGCGCGGCCGGCTGGCCAGGGAGTCAGCAACAAACCGGTCGGCTAGCGATCCGTTCGCCGACATGCTGTACCGGGAGGAAGCGAGCGACGCTGCGATCATCGGCGCCGTGGCTGACATTGCGAGGCAACGCGGCGTCAGCCGGGCACAGATCGCTCTGGCGTGGTTGCGGCGCAATCCGGTCGTCGCCGCGCCCCTGGTCGGTGCCAGCACGCCGGCTCAGCTCACCGAGGCCGTGGCGTCGCTCGAGATCGAGCTGACGGACGAGGAAGCGGCGTGGCTCGAGACGCCATACACGCCGCGGCACGACTTTCAGGGAGTGTCCGACGACGCCAAGCTGGCTCGCATTTCAGCTCGGATCGGCATCCGCCCTGCTGCCTCGTGATCGTGAGCCTGGCTGCGACGCCGGCGCCCGATTGCCCCTTCTGATTACGCGCCGATAATGCACATTATGTAAAGTCGGAAGCGGAAGCCAGTCAGGACTGCCGAAACGCTCTCGCAGGCACTGTTCCAAGCTGCGGCCTAACCTGAAACCATCGCCACATCCGCATGCGCCCGGGAGACGAACGGCCGCGGGGAAAAGGGAAATTAGCAGACCGGGAGGCACGAAGGCGGCTTGGGCAAGAGAGACTTGCCGTATGCAATATGACCGGGATGTGCAGGGGTTCGACGACCGTGCCGCTTCGTACGAGTCGGGTCGGCACGGACGGCTGCACAAGGAGATTTCCGACCGCGTGGTGGAGCTTTCCCTCAGCCGGGTACCGGCGCCGCGACGCGTCCTGGACGTGGGCTGCGGGACCGGCTATGTTCTCCGTCAGCTCGCCGCCCGGTTGCCGCAGGCGAGCGAATTCCTCGGCGTCGATGCGGCACCGAAAATGATCGAAGTGGCGCGGTCAGCGTCGACCGATCAGCGGCTGAACTTCGTCCGAGGAACAGCCGAGCGGCTCCCCGCCGGCGACAGCGCCTACGACCTGGTGGTCAGCACCACGTCCTTCGACCACTGGACAGACCAGGCTGCCGGGATCCGCGAGTGCGCCCGCGCCGTCGCACCGGGCGGCACCCTCGTGCTGACCGACCAGTTCTCGAACCTGCTGTGGCCGACAATGCTGGGCAGCCGCCGCGACAAGGCCCGCACCAGATCCCGCGCCACCAGGCTGATCACCGCCGCCGGACTGCATGAACCGCGGTGGCATCCCTGCTACGCGGTCATCATCCAGAGCGTGACCGCGGTCAAGTAGCCCGCCATGACGGGATACTCGCCCGTCCCGACCCGCCGCTCGCGGCACTGCCTTCCGTAGTCACCAGAAACAGGCAAAGCGGGCACCGGGACCGCCGCGGATTGCCAACGAGGATTCCTCCCGCAGGTCAGAGGGATAGGTCGAGCAATCTTCGTTGTCACAGGACAGTGGCTCAGAAGCCGGTGAAGCCGCGGTCACGCGAACGCGTTCTTCCTATGTCCTTCGTGTCTTGATCAAGGTGACATGGATTTGACGCTACCTGTGCCATCTCTCCGACGCTCAACAGCTCTGTCATCGACACCGGACCGCCGGGCGGCGCCACAACGGGCCGGCTCCCGCCGCTCCGCATCAGGAGGTGAAGAGCTTCCAGTGCCCCTCGGAGACGACTTCGACGTTGCCGTCGGTCACCTTGATAGCGGTCTGGTCGTCGATCGCGTACGTCGGCGCCGGTATCCTCGCGGCCCATTGTTCTGCGATGGCCATGTCTTGGTGATCGGCGTTGTCCACGTGCGGAATAATCGCAAAATCAACCAGCCCGACTCCCTGAGCCTTGACCAGGATCCTTCGGACTTCGCCATCGGGTGTATCGAACACGATTTCTTCCGTCGACAGCGCTTCACCGCTGCCGCGACGCGGTTCACGGTAAGTCTCGGCAAAGGTGGACGTTGCTGCGATGCTCCCGGCGCTCACCCCCAGGTAGACCGTCTCGCTAGGCAGCGACGGCAAGGCGTCTGCAAGCCCGGACCGCCGCATCCAGTAGGCCAAGAACACCGGATCGCCGCCCCAAACAAGCAGGGCGTCGGTCTCCTGGACCGCCGGGACCCAGCATTCTTGGTCGATGCTTGGGAGCACGGAGAGCTCCAGCACCCCCAAAGACTTCCAGCCCAATCCGGCGAAGGGACTCTTGCTCTTTCCGCAGATCGCCTCCCATGCGTGGCCGGCACCGCCGGGGAAGGGGTATATCGCCGTCGGGATGACGAGGGCGCTGGACTCCTCGATCGGCTTACCGAGCAGGCCGACGAGCGCTTCGTGGATGGTCGTGTTCGCAATGCCAGACGAAGTAAGGAGAAGCTTCACGCCGTCCCCTCTTTGGCGAGCAGTGACGTCAGGTAATCCTCCAGCTTGTCGAAGCTGGATTCCTGGCAGTCGTGTTTGGTCATATGGTCACGGCCGGCCTTGTCGCGGAACGCCATCGTCACTGTCAGCGTCGTTACTCCGTCAGCCTCCTTCAGTTCATCCGTCTCGTCGGCCCACGCGTCGGGCCAGCCTTCGAACAGCCACGTCTGGACGATCCGAGCCGGCCGCTCGACCTGCAGGTAGGTCCCGCGGAACGAGCACTCTTTCCCGTCCGGCGTCACGAAGACCGTGTGGTAGTCCCCCCCGACGCGCAGGTCCATCGAGCACAGCGTCACCTTGTCCTCGAAGGGAGCGAACCAGTGACGCATATGCTCCGGCTTCGTCAGCACGTCGAAGACGAGCTCGATCGGCGCGTCGAACTCGCGAGTGGTGACGATCACGAGCTCGCTCGGGTATTCGACGACCGCGGACCCATGCCGGTCAGGTGTCACTGAAGGTCTCCTTGTTGCTGAAGCTCTCTGAGGTAAGCATCCATCCGATCCAGCCGCTCGTTCAGCTCGACGGCGAGGACACTGAACTCGGCCGCATCGCCGAGGCGGTCTTCGATGCCCGGGGACGGCCAGCTCGATCCGGACCTCGATCAGCAGTTCCGTCCGGCCGACTGTAGTGGCTAGCATTTGCTGGCCACAACGGATCGGAAGGGCACCGTCAGCGTGTAGGTAAAGCCTCCGGCGGTGTATGTGATCTGCGGTATGGCCGATCTTGGGTGGTCAGAGGTCCGGGTCTGCGCGTACACGAGATTCAGGCTCCTGTGCGGTGCAATGGTCGCGGGCACACGTTTACGCAGCTTCCACATAGACGAGGTCGGCGGCCAGGGCGACACCAGGCCGATCAGCAGCCATTCGCCGTGTGTGTGTTGGATGGGCACCAGGTAGGCGGCCGAGGTCATCCTCTGGCCGACCCCTCCGACCAAGCGCACTCCTGTCACCGTGACGGTCTCGCCGGAGTAGTTCTGCAGTTCGTAGAAGCCGTTGGCAAGCGTCTTGCCCGGAGAGCACTGCAGGCCGGTTGACCAGTTAGCAGTGGTGCCGAGCGGTGGAGTCCCCAGCGGGACCTGGGTCAACACAAGGCCGATGGCGATCCCGCCCGCCGCTAAGGCCGTTCCGATGATCACCAGGCTTCGCCGCTTCACGTTTCTCAGCTCCTCGTTCTGGTCCCCATTCTCGTGCGTCTATAGCCGGATCACGCCTCCTTAGCTCGTGATGTCCCCCGCGGGACGCCCGTTCCGGCGTGAAATCGGGGTGGCTGCCCGCCATCGCCGGCCGCCTGAAGGTGCCTGAAACGCCGGCACACGAGCCAGTCCGGCTCCGCCGGGCGCTGCCGCGCGCCCCTAAGTCACCGATTTTCGGGCTAGGTGGCCCGCGGTGGTCTCCCCCAGGTCGCCGACCGGGCACTGGCCGCTAAGACTGGGCGGCATGGCGTGACGCCATCCCGTCGCCGAGGTACGCAATGTCGTAGTAGTGGATGACGAACGGCCGAGTCAGCATGGCCTCGAAGGTGCCGGTGAAGCCGCGCTCCGTACGCCACGCGAGATAGTCCTCGAAGTTGCGGCGCTCGGTCCATTGCGTGACGCCGGCGACGTGATCTGGGTCGTCTTGATCGCGCACGATCCGGATCGCCTCGCAGCCAGCGAACTCGAGGCTCTCGCCCAGGATCTCCAGCAGCAGGTTCGCGACTTCGTCCCCACGGCCGGGCTGGCTGAAGAATTCGTTGGTAACCAGGGTGCTCATCAGCGCGTCCCCTCCTAGCTCGCCGGGGCGTTGTCGCCGGCGGGAGTGTTATCCGGCGGGAGTGTTATCCGGCGGGAGTGTTATGGAGTGTGAGAAGGGTGACGATCTTGCCGTCGCGGACGGTGAAGTAGCTCGTCAGGATGAGCTCGTCCGGCAGGTTCGTCTTGTCGTAATCGCCGTCGTAGCGGCCGCGGACGATGGTGTCGCCGTGGTGCTCGATGACCTCGGTCACCTCGACGGTCACCCGGTCGCCGACCAATTCCCTGGCCGCCCACCGGCGGATGGCCTCTCGGCCCCAGAATTCCCGGTGCACGTCGTTGACCAAAGCGTCGTCGGAGAAGGTGGCCGCGATTGCGTCCTCGTCGAACGCATTGACAGCGGCGATGTACTCGGCCAGTACCGGGGCGAGGGTGGTGGTGTCGGTCATCTCGGCTCCTTCGTCAGGCTTGGTGTGTGGTGATGACTCCACCCTCGGTGCTCCCTTCGCCGGAGGGTCAAGAACGGATCCCGCGTTTGACTCTCCGGTAACGGGAGGGTTGACAATGGCGTGATGGCGGCAGTGCTCACCGTGGGCGATTTCTCCCGCGCCACGCACCTCAGCATCAAGACGCTGCGCCACTACCATCAGGTCGGGCTGCTCGAGCCGGCCACGGTGAACCCAGAGACGGGCTACCGGTACTACTCGGCCGGGCAGATCCCGGCCGCGCAGGTCATCCGGCGGCTGCGCGACCTGGAGATGCCGGTCGCCGACGTCAAGGCGGTGCTGGCCGCACCGGATGCGCCCGCCCGCAACGCCCTTATCGCCGCGCACCTGGACCGGCTGGAGGCCGGACTGGCCCAGACGCGGACCGCGGTCGAGTCGCTGCGTGACCTCCTGCGCTCGCCGGACGGCCCGGCCTCGATCGAGCATCGCAGCGTGCCCGCCACCGCAGCGGCGGCCGTCGGGGCGGTGGTCGACCGGGCGGACCTCCTGGCCTGGTGGCAGGGTGCCCTGGGCGAACTGCGGGCCACCGCCCGGGCCCAGGGCCTGCACGCCACGGGGCCTAGCGGCGGGGTATTCGCCAGCGAGCTGTTGCAGGAGGACCGCGGCCAGGCCACCGTGTTCATCCCCGTAGAAGGCGCCGTGCGTCCCATCGGGCGGGTCGCGTCCCTGGTGATCCCGGCAGCCGAGCTCGCCATCATCAGTCACCGAGGCTCACTTACCGACGCCGACCTCAGGTACGCCAAGCTCGGCTCGTACGCCACCACGCACGAGATCAGCATCGACGGGCCGCTGCGCGAGTACTACCTCCGGGGCGCCGCGGACACGCCCGACGAGGCGGAATGGCGGACCGAGATCGGGTGGCCCATCTTCCGCGCCGACGGCTCCCCTGCTTACGGGTAAGCCCAGCGGGTACCAGTGCCGCCGTTCGGGGTTCTCGTTCCCGCCGCGCTAATCATCGCCCGAGTTGTGTCGGCACTGCATGCCGGGTCTGCCGCGCCTGTTCCCCATAACGGTGCCCTCTGAGCGGCGCGTGACGGCGCGCATCAGCGCTGGCTGTGCGCAGCTCATCGCGGCGCAGAGCACCGCACAGCCTGACCACAAGGCTGCCGGGCCGAGGGATCCGATCACCTGTGTCGCGAGAACCGGCGCAGCCACCGTCGCTATCCCCCAGCTGAGCCCGTAGACCGCGAGATAACGTGCAGCGGCTCCCGGCGGCGCGAGTGAGGTCACTGCCGCGAACGCTCGCCCGGATAGCAGAAGGTTGCCGGCGCTCCAGATCGCCGTCGGTGGGAGTAGCCCGGCCAGCGAATGCGCGGTCGCGTATCCGGCTAGGCCTGCGGCCATGAGGGCGAATCCGGTGCTACACGCAACCGGGCCGGACAGCCGGGCAAGCAGCGGGATCTGCAACGCCGGCCTGGTTACGACGAGCGTGATGGTGGCCGTCGCCATGACCAGCCCGGCGCTGGCGGGATTCAGGCCGTGGGCCGAGAGGGATAGCGGCAGGGCGACAAGGATCAGCATGTAGACGAGCGCGAAGATCGTGCCTGCAGCGGTCATGGCCAGTAGCGCCGGGTCCCGCCAGGGCGACACGGAGACACGGGCCGCCGGGCGGCCAGCGGAACCGGGCGAACGGGACACTCTGGCTGGCCGCAAATCGTCGCCGGGCAGCGCTAGGCGGACGATCAAGGCGCAGGCTAGACAGGACGCCGCATCGACGACGAAGAGCCAACGCAGGCCCGAGTGCCCGACAGCGTCGGCAATCAGGCCGGCGCCCATGTTGCCGACCGCCAGTGCGGTCGTCAACAAGGCGTACGCGTGCGTGCGCTGGTCGGGCTCGGTGGCATCGGCGATCATCGCCTGGCTTGGCGGTTCGTAGAGCTCGAAGGCGAGGCCGAGCAGGACTGCGCAGACTGCCGCGACGGCGAGGTCAGGTGCGGCCGCGATGCCGAGCTGCGCTGCCGCGCAGCCGGTCAGGCCGACCAGGATAGTGCGGCGTCGCCCTAGCCGGTCGGCGAGTCGGCCGCCGAGCAGCCGGCTGGGATGGTCGCCACGCCGAACAAGGCAGATACGGCACCGGCGCTCGCCAGGCTGGCGCCGAGGACGCGGCACAGCATGACGGTCAGGAACGCCAGTGAGAATGCTCCGAGCTGATTGACCGCCCGCGCGGCGGCCAGAACCCCGACCTGCCGCGGAACTCCCCCGTGCCGCCGAGCTACTGCCGTGACCGTCATGAATACGCCTCGTGACCAGCAAAGGTGATATTGTCAGTCACGAACGCTATGACGGACGGAGTGACCAGTCAAGTGCTTTTCGATAGTCATATCCAGGTGCTGCTGGAAGCGTCGGCCTCCTTGGTGAACGAGCTCACCGACGGTGAGCGGCGCGGCAAGCCATATACCGCGCCGTCCGGTGCCGCGATGCCGTCGGCAGCGGCGGCGGCATTGCCGTCCGGCGGCCGGGTGTCCGTGCCACCCGAGCTGCCAGCGGTCAGTGCCGAGTACCTGGCCAGGGTGGCCACGGCAATGCGTGTGGTTTTCGAGGCCATGAACGACGACCGTGCCGACGACGCGGCCGCAGCGGTCAACCGGATGTTGCGCGAGACCGGCGCCCGTCCACAGCTAGACCGTGTTCCTGGTGAGCCCTGGCAGGTGCACTTCCATGGCGCTAGCGACACCTACGGGGTCGGCTGGGCAGCAGGCTGCGCGACTGCGCTAGCCCTCGCCATCGGCAGCGAGCTAGCGGGCAGACTCGGCGTCTGCATCGCGCCGCGCTGTGATCGCGTGTATGTCGATGCTTCCCGCAACGGCGTCCGCCAGTTCTGCTCGGCTCCGTGCCAGAGCCGGGTCAAGGCCGCGGCCTTCCGTGCCCGGCGGGAACCCAGTGACGGCTAGCGGGAGTGTGTGTCTTCGGGCTCGGTCACATCGGCCACGGTAGCGCTGAGCACTGGCAGCACGTCCTCTGCGCGCACCGCGACTGCCAGGCCGTGCTCTCCGGCGCCCAGGGTGATCTCGCGGCCGAGTACGCGCTCGTCGGTGATGACCGGCCAAGCGGTGATAGCTCCGAGCGGCGTGATCGTGCCGCGCTCATAGCCGGTGACCTCCCTGGCTGTCGCGGCGTCGGGCATCGACAAGCGACTGACGCCGAGCAGCGCGCGCAGTTTGGGCCAGGAGATGGCCCGGTCGCCGGGAACGAGCACGAAGACATAGTCACCCGCGCCGCGCCGCACCACCATCGTCTTCACTACGTCGGCAGGCTCGACGCCACGGGCGCTCGCGGCCTCAGCCAGGCTGCGTACCGGGCCATGCCGGATGACCCGGTAGGCGATGCCGGATGAGTCGAGAACCTCAAGGGCCGGGCTGGGCACAGTCGATTATTTCCTGCCGTCGTTGCCCAGGTGTACGCACGCGTTCGCCGCTCAGCCCACGGGACAGCCAGCACTCCCCTTGGCCTCGCCTGAGTTGCTGCTCACCATCAGGCACGACTCGTTTACCGCCTCGAAAGCGCTCGCCGGAATCTGCTTCAGCAGGGACACGAGCCCGTCCGGCCACTGCGGGTATGCGCTGCCCTGGAAGTACCAGTTACTCCCGTTGTCGGCAAGAATCAGGCCGTAGTCCTGCATCTCGGTGAGCACGGCCTGCGCATCGGCGCAGTAGGGCTGCGCGGTGGCACAGAACCCCGCGACATTGAAGCCGGTCTTGAGGCGGAACCTCGCACCCATAGGCGGCAGCGTTGACATCGACCCTGAGCCCGCCTCGTGCCTGGCCGGCCACAGATACGCCGCCGCCGTCGCGTCGGCGGTGAACCGGATCGCGTGCGTGATAGGCCGACCGCTCGCTACAGCCGATTCGACCTGGGCGAAGTCAAGCAGGCCTGGCAGGATCGGCAGTCCGGCCGCGTCTGCCGACGTCCATCCAGCCGGGCGGAGCGCGTTAGATGTCAGCTGCCAGATCGCGCCCGAGCCCGCGGTCGAGCCACTCGCGCTGTACCGGGCGTCGTACAGCTCGTACAGCGTGCAGTTCGACGAGTCGACCATGATCGCGTGTCGGTCGCCGCTGGCGCTCGCGCCGCCTTCGATGGGCGTGTCAGGCCCGAACGGGTAGCCGCCGGGATCGCTCTCGCTCGCGTACTGGAACGTGACCTGCACCGACGGATGCGCGCCGGTGACTACTGCGAATGGGATGCCATACGGATAGCCGCCGGGATCTGGCCCGAAGTCCGGGTGCAGGTACGTCGACGACGAATTCATGCTCTGCATCCAGGCGGAACTGCGCGGGTCCACCGGCAGCTTCGAGATGTTGGTATTCCACACGTTGTCAGCAGGGAACATCGGGCAGTTGGGTGCGCCCTCCACCGCCGTCCCGGTGACGGCACTGAGCGCGGGCGGAGCGGACACGGACGGTACGGCGGATGAGGGCGAGGCCGATGGCGACTCGCTCGGCCGGCCGAGTGCCCGGCTGAGACCGTGCGGGTCGACGTACCGTGCACCGGGCCCGAGTGGGCGCTTGCTACTGCTCCGGCGGAGCAGCCAGTGCTTGCGGCAGTGATCGCGATCAGTGCGGCGACCGTGCACATTCGCGCGGCGCGCCTGGTCACAAGGGACGTTACCGGGATCATCGTCGCATCGTGGCACAGGCCTGCCGGGTGCGAGTGCAGAACTTTCGAGTGGCTTGCCGTCTATCCAGGTTGCGCCTGTTCGTCGTGGTGGTGAAGGTAGCTAGCAGGACGTGATCTTGACGGCACAGAGTCACGCAGCAGGGAGGAAGCAGCAATGACGACAGATAGCTGCCAGCCAGTCTCGGTGAGCCGGACGATCAAGGCAGCTGCGGAGGAGTTGTTTGCGGTCCTGGCTGACCCGGCCAGGCACCCGGACATCGACGGCTCTGGCATGCTCAGGCGCGCCGTGAGCAGCTCGCGCATCGTCGGCGTCGCCGACACGTTCGTCATGAGCATGCACAACGACGAGATGGGTGATTATGAGATCACCAATCACGTCGTGGAGTACGAGCGCAACCGGCGGATCGGCTGGGAACCGGTCCTGAGCGCTGCCTCGCGGGCCGAGGATCAGGCTGATATCGGTGACCGCGGTCGGCACCGGTGGATCTATGACCTCAAGCCGGCGGCCCGTCCGCAACGGTCGTGACTGAGATATACGACTGCGGCCGGGCGCCTGACCGGCTGCGCCGCGCAGTACGCAACGGCGATCGCTGGGTGGACAGCATGCTCGCGACGCTGGAGAAACTCAGCCAGCAGTTCGGTGATGCACGGCCGCAGCCAGAAACCAGCGCCCTGCTGTCCTCCTTGACGAGCCAGCGCAACCACGTCCTCGGCATCCTCGACGGCCTCACCGAGGACCAGCTCCGCCGGCCCATACTGCCCTCCGGCTGGAGCTGCCTTGGCCTGGTGCAGCACCTGACCATCAGCGACGAGCGGTTCTGGTTCCGGGGCATCGTCGCCGGTGAGCCCGCCTACGTCAGCACGTCGGACGAGGAAGCCGAGGCCGCCTGGAAGGTCCCAGCCGACCTGGCCGCCGCGGCCGTTCTTGACGCGTATCGGCGGGAGATCGAACTCGCCGACGCCGTCATCGCAGCCACTCCCCTCAGCAAGCCACCGGCCATCTGGCCAGTCGAGATCTGGCCGAACTGGAGGCTGCCGGACTTCCGCGCAATCATGCTGCACGTGATCACCGAGACCGCCTGCCACGCCGGTCACCTCGATGCAGTCCGCGAACTCATCGACGGCCGGCAATGGATAGTGTGAAACGCGGCAAGGCCACTCAGTGCTTGATGACCTGCCGCCGGAGTTGTCGAGGCGTCTGCAGATGCGTGTTCATGGGCTGATGGCAGCTAGCTGGCACGCCAAGTCGACGACCGGTGCCCAAGGATCGTCGCTGCCAGCCGTGACCGGGTCATTCCCGCTGATCAGCCAGTCGGTGACGGCCCGGTAGATCAGGGCCCGGATCAGGTACTGGCCGAAGATCGCCGTGGATGAGCTGGCTGGGCGCGCTGACCGGCCGAAGCGCGGCGGCAAGCGGCAAGTCCGGCTGGTTTCAGGACCAGGCTGCCGGCCAGCCAAGAGGTGCTCTGGCCGCCAGCAAGCGGGACAAGCGGCTGGTCGGCAACGCCGAAGGCGGCCAGTACAAGCTGTGGCGGAGGCTGGGCAGACACCGCTGAAACCTACCGGTTCGGGCGCCGACTGATATGCCGTCCGCCAGTCGGGCTGCGGGCAGTCATGAGGTCAGGGAGGCGACCAGCGCTTGCTTGCGCGCGCGGGTGCTGCGCCTGACCGACAGCGCGAGCCAGACCAGGCTCGCCAGGGCGACGATTGCGCCAGGCCAGAAGCCGTACGCGAGCAGCACGGTAGCGGCCGCGGCTGTCAGCGGCTGCGCGAGGTCCTCGAGGAGCAGCCTTCGGCGGCCGGCACGCGCCAGCGATCCGGACCGACGATGGATCCGCACTCGCACCCAGAGCAGCAGCAGAGCGAAGCTGACACCGAGGAATACCGACGGGACCGCGTCGCCGGGCGGATTGTTCTCCGCCCAGCGCCACGTGCCACCGAGGTCGGCGCCGACGATCGAGCCACGCCAGACCTTGATGGTGAGCGGAGTTCGCTGGTTCTCGTCGGCGTCGGCCGCACGTGCCAGGTCGCTGCCGTTCCCGTCGAAGGTAGCCCAGGTGTTGATGACGCCGTCGCCGGTCACATAGGAGACGTCCGCGTAGTTGCTGTTGCCGCTCTGCGAGCCCGTGCGCACCGCGTTGATCGTGGCGGTGAAGTCGCCGACGCAGGTGGCCAGGTTTGCCTCGCCGACGCACGCTGGGGCCTGGCGGTAAGCGCGGGCCGGGGGCCCGTCCTGGACGGTGAGGAGGACGCCGAACAGGACGCCCACCGTCAGCAGCACTGGGATCCACCCGGCTGCGAAGGCGCGAAGCCGGGAACTCCAGGCGGCCGGGTGCAGGCGCGCCCGAAGCGGTATGGCCGGCCTCGGCACTCGCGTTGGCGCAGCCGTCGACGGGACCTGCGCGCGGAGAGGGAGCGCCGCGGGGTTGCGGAGGTTTCGGCGCCTGGCGGTGACCCCCAGCCACGCGGACAGCGCCAGTACGACGACGAGCGCAGCGCCAGTCGCCGCCGCGTCAGGGCCGAGTCTGGACGGTTTCCCGCCGAGAGCGACGCCCCCGACCAGGACGACGAGGGCGCTCAGCCCCACCGCCAGGAGGCCCGCAGCGACGATCGGCCGGGTTATGGGCAACCGGCCCACTCTGCGGTTCCGTCGCATGGCCGCGGCGCCGAGGACGAAGAAGACGCCGACGCCACCCGCCAGAGCGCAGTCCCCGAGGTCCTTAGCGAACGCTGTGTCAGGCACGGTCGCCGTCGCTTCGCTGCGGCCGTCGGCCGAGACCGACACGGGAATACCTCGCCACATGGTCACGACGGCCGGAGCGCCGTCAACGGCGTAGCCCAGCATCGCGCTGTCCGCGGTAAAGGTGACGTGGAGGGTCCGTGCGGAGGTCTCGATATCCAGCGCGTAGTTCGCGTTCTTCCCGCTGATCTCAGTGACGCCGGTAACAGAGCCCGCCACCGTCTGCAGACACTCGGCGTCGGGCGAGGCGCCAGCGAGGCACACCACGGCGCGGTGGTAGGCGGTCACCTGCACGCCCTGACCAACCGCGAGAACACCGAAGACCACGGCCGCGGTCACGAAACCCAGGCCGAGGACAAGGAGGAGACAGAAGCCCCAGATGTACCGCACCGCCGACGCCCCCTCGATGGAGACCGAACGCCTGGACTGTACATTTTTCGCGGCGAACATGGAAGATTTGCCGCCCCGGGCCGCCGGACTGAGGCCAGAAAGAGATGCACGACCCAGTCACGATGACCAGCGTGGTCTGGGTACAAGGGCCAGCCGGACTGGCCGACCTAGCCGAGGGCTCGCTCGGCGATTAGATAGCCACCGAGCGCGATCAGCGCCAGGCCTGCGACCTGCTCGGCGTGCTGCCGGAACCGCTCGCTGATCACCTTGCCGAGCGTCAGGCCGAGCTGGCTCGCGACGACCGCCTGAATCGCGATCGCTGCGATCACCGGCGCCACTGGCAGGCGAGCCAGGCCCAGGCTGAACCCGATCGCCAGCTCGTCCAGGCTGATGCTGAGCCCGAGCGCGATGACGGCCGGACCCGTGGCGGCGGCCAGCCGGGCCGCTGCCTCGTCGTCCTCGTCTCGGGCGTGGATGAGCATCCAGCCGCCCAGCGCGATCACCGCGGCGGCGGCCACGTAGTCAGCCGTGACGCCGATAAACCGGGCCAGGCCGCCGCCGACGGCGAGACCGATCAGCGGCATCCCCGCCTCGAAGATCATGAAAATGAGGGAGATGCGCAGGCGCGCACGCCAGCCGGGCGCGCCCGCGGCCCCGATCGCTGCGGCGACGGCAAAGGAGTCCAGGCCCAGCGGAAGCACGAACGCCAGCAGCTTCCCCACGGCGCCACCATCTCATGCCCGGCCGGCCGGGCAGTGCGTCAGCCTGACTGGCCCTTCTCGGCGAGGAGCCTGTCGACCAGGGCACGATGCGTCTCCTCCCACGCATCGAGTGACTGTCGCTCCTCGCGCTCCAGCTGGGCCAGTGCCGCCTGCAGGACCTGATCGCTGCGGGCACCGGGAACGACCGCGATGCCTTCCTCGTCGGCGACCACGATGTCACCGGCATCGACGCCGGCGCCGCCGCACTGGACGCGGCCGTTCAGCGGGGACGCAGCCAGCTTCGCTCCAGGGGCGGGGATCACTCCCCTGGCGAAAACCGGAAAGCCTATCTCGCGCACCTCCGCGAGGTCGCGGATCACACCGTCGGTTACCAGAGCCGTGATCCCGCGACGCTTCGCGATCGCGCAGACGTTCCCGCCGGCCAGCGCGTAGTCCGCATCGCCCGCCTCGACGACGAGGACGGAGCCAGGCTCGGCTCGGTAGATGGCGGCATGCAGCATGAGATTGTCCCCCGGAGCGCAGCGCACGGTGAAAGCCGGACCTGCTATCCGGGTCATCGGTGACCACAGCGGGCGGATGCCGATGTCCATGACCTGGCCGCGCCCCAGAATGTCGGCGAGGATCGTCGGCGAGACATCGTGGAATCCTGCGGCTGGGCTCACCGGAGCTTCCCCTCGAGATAGGCAACGGCCCCGGCGATCAGTCCGGGCACGTCACCGTATCCCGTGAAGCAGTGGCCAGCGCCGGGCACGATCTGGCAGACGGATTCCACGCCGGCCACGGTGAGCGCGTGCTGGAAGCGCTCACTGTGCGCGGCGGGCAGGGCCTGATCCTCGTCGCCGTGCACCAGCAGGCACGGCGGCGACGCAGCGCTGACATGCGTGATCGGGCTGGCGTCGGTCATCAGGTCAGGGAGCTCGGCGGCCCCGCGGCCGAGCAGCCGGGTCAACTCCACACCGTCGAACGCGCCCGGCGGAAGTAGTGCCAGATCCGTCAGCGGATACCAGGCCACGACGGCGGCGATCTCAGGGTCAGTCAGCCCGGCCATCAGGGCCAGATGTCCTCCGGCCGACTCCCCCCACGTGGCGAGCCGGCCCGCGTCCAGGCCGTACTCCCCCGCTCTCGCGCGGAGGAAGCTAATCGCGGCGGCGATGTCGTTGCGCTGCGCCGGCCAGCCCGCCTCCGCGGCCAGGCGGTAGTCGACCGTCGCGCAGGCCAGGCCGGCTCCGGTCAGAGCCGTGAACACCGAGTCCGGCGCCATCGTCGCCGGCAGGTACCTACGGTCTCCGGAAACGAAGCCGCCGCCGTGGATCCAGACCACCACCGGCACGCGCGGCGGCAGCGTCGTCGGGCACGTGCAGGTCGAGCAGCAGCGGCCGGTAGCCCGGCATCTCGGCATAGGTGAGGCCGGAATAGATCACGACTCGCATGCTATCGGCGCTGCTCAGGTGCCCTGGCTACGGGCTTGGCCTCGCCATTGCTGACGCCGGTCAGCGAGCAGCTGAACTCCAGTCCGGCGAACTCGCCCGACGTCCGCCACTGATCGATGTAGCGGAAGTAGGCCGGCGCGCCGGCCGAGTACCCGACCAGCAGCGAATGCGGGCTCGGCCCCTGGCCCTCGTTGTTGTAGTAGCCGGGCGTGCAGCTGGCCAGGAACGACGTCATGACCGGATTCGGCGCTAGCTGCTCCATCCAGGCGTCCTCGGCCTCGCGGCTGACCTCGACCCGGCCGAGACCGCCATCGCTCATGTGCCGGACGATCGCGGCGACGGTCTTGGCCGCGTCGTTATGGTTGTGCGGGACGTTCGCCACGAAGTTGCCGCCCTGGCCCAGCTGCACCAGGAAGGCGTTCGGGAAGCCATGCACATGCACGCCGTGCATGCTGCGCATGCCGCCGGACCAGTACTCCGACAGCCGGACGCCGTCGCGGCCAGTCAGATCGAACCCGTACCGCCGGGTCGCCTCGGTGCCGACCTCGAAGCCCGACGCGTAGATGATGCAGTCGACCGGGTACTCGACGCCGGCCACGACGACCCCGGCGGGCGTGATCCGCTCCACTCCCCTGCCATCGGTGTCCACGAGGTGGACGGACGGCAGGTTGAAGGCGCTGAGGTAGTCGTCATGGAAGCACGGCCGCTTGCACAGCTGGCGGTACCAGGCCTTCAGCGCGGCCGCGGTCGCCGGATCCTCGACGATCGCGTCGACCCTCGCCCGGATCTCGTCCATCTTCTCGTGGTCGGCGGTCTCGAACTCGGCCAGCAGATCCTCGAAGCTGGCCGGGTCCGAGCGCGGCGCCGACAGCCTGCCGCGGATCCGCTTGGCCAGGTCAGTCCACCCGTCGTTGACCAAGTCGTCGGCGGGCAATTCGGCGGCGGACATATTGGCGACGAAGTTGTCGAGCCACCGGTCTTGCCAGCCGGGCGCCGCGACATCGGCGAACCACTGCGGATCCATCGGCCGGTTCCCCCGCACGTCCACCGAGGATGGGGTGCGCTGGAACACGAACAACTCGCGGCACGCCTGCGCCAGGTGCGGCACGCACTGCACGGCCGTCGCGCCGGTGCCGATGACCGCGACGCGCTTGTCGCCGAGCTGATCCATCGGCGCGCCGGACGGGTCGCCGCCGGTGTAGGCGTAGTCCCACCGGCTCGTATGGAACGAATGGCCAGTGAAGGACTCGATGCCAGCGATGCCGGGGAGCTTGGGGACGTGGAGCGGCCCCGTTCCTATCCCAATGAATTGCGCCGTGAACTCGTCGCCCCGATCCGTGCGAATGATCCACCGGCTGGCCGCCTCGTCCCACTCCAGATCGGTGACCCGGGTGTGGAACAGGGCGTTGTCGTGCAGCCCGTACTGCTTGCCGATCTGGTCGCAGTGGTCGAGTATTTCCGGCGCATGCGCGTAGAGCTCGCTCGGCATGTGCCCGGTCTCCTCCAGCAGCGGCATGTAGATCATCGCGGCCGTGTCGCACTGCGCGCCCGGGTAGCGGTTCCAGTACCAGGTGCCGCCGAAGCCGCCGCCTTTTTCGACGATGCGGACATCGTCGATGCCCGCATCCTTGAGCCGTGCGGCCGTGACCAGGCCGGCGAAACCGCCGCCCACGAACGCCACCGTCACGTGATCTCGGCGGGGCTCGCGCTCCACCCGCTCGGTGTAAGGGTCGTCGAGGTAGCGGCCGAACTGCCCGGCCACCTGGAAATACTGATCATTGCCGTCTGGCCGCAGCCGCTTGTCGCGCTCCTGCGCGTACCGCTCGCGAAGGCCGCGCGCGTCAACCTGAGTCACCGACGTACCCCCAGTTACCGTGCTTTACCTGGCATCGCGACTAGTGATTCATAGCAGCACCGGCCTCGTCAAGGTCCGCTCCCCTCGCCCGCATGACGGCGGGAACCGAGTCATTACTCTCGACTCCAGTAATGTTCTCGTTAATGAGAATGCTGGTGTATGCTCTGCCCTGTGACCGACTCGGCTGACCTGCTGCTGCACCCGGTGCGGCTGCGCATCGTGCAGGCATTCCTGGGTGACCGGGCGCTCACGACGTCGCAGCTCAGCGCCGAGCTGTCAGACGTCCCGGCCGCCAGCCTCTACCGGCACGTGGCCCGGCTCGTGCGCGCCAACGTGCTCCAGGTCGTCGCTGAGCGGCAGGTGCGCGGCGCCGTCGAGCGAACCTACGTCCTGCGTCTCGCCGCCGCCAGGATCGGCCTCGCCGAGATCGCCGCGATGAGCACCGACGACACGCGCCAGATGTTCCGCGCGTTCGCCGCTGGCCTCCTCGCCGACTTCGACCGCTATCTCGAGCGCGACAGCGTTGACCTGGTCCGTGACGGGGTGAGCTTCGGCATCGAGGGCCTGTGGCTCGATGACGGCGAGTTCCGCGAGCTCATGCTCGACCTGTACCGGGTGCTTCAGCCCCGGCGGGTCAACGGACCGAGGAAGGGCCGTAGCCGCCGACTGCTGGCGTCGGTCCTCATGCCGGCCGACGGCCAGCCCGCTGCGGCGCCCGGCACTGCGGCCGGCCGGTCAGGTCGCCGCGATGGAAGGCCAGCTGGATGACCGAGCAGAACGTTACCTTCGACAGCGGCGGGTGCGCGCTCGCCGGAACCTACAGGGAGGTTGTGCAGCCGGTGGCAGCGGCGCTGCTCATCGCCGGCTCCGGCCAGACGGACCGGAACTCCGATGTCCGGCTGCCGCTGCACCAGTTCCTGCGCGGCGGCATCACCAGCGCGGTCGCTGACGCGCTGGCAGGGGTCCAGGTCTCCACGCTGCGGTATGACAAGCGGGGCGTCGGCGCCAGCGGCGGCGACTACTGGACTGTTGGCATGGCGCAGCGGCTCGCGGATGCGCGGGCTGCGCTCGGCTGGCTGGCGACCCAGGCCGCCGGGCTCCCGCTCCTGGTGATCGGGCATAGCGAAGGGACGTACTACGCGGCGCAGCTGGCGGCCGAGGGCGGCGTGGCGGGCGTGGGGCTGCTGTCCGGGTCGGCGCGCACCGGCGGCGAGGTCCTCGCCTGGCAGACCGAGCAGCTCGCGTCCCGGCTGCCGCGCTCAGCCCGGCTGATCCTGCGGCTGCTGCGCACCGACGCCGTGCGGGCGCAGCGCAAGAATCTCAGCAAGATCTTGGCGTCGGCGGACGACGTGATCCGGGTCCAGGGCACGCGCGTGAACGCCCGCTGGGCCCGTGATTTCGTCGGCTACGACCCGGCGCCTGCACTCAGGCAGCTCACAGTGCCGGTCCTGGCGATCACCGGCGGGCACGATCTTCAGGTACCGCCTGACGACGTCGCGGCCATCGGCCGTCTGGTGGGCGGCCCGTTCGAGGGTCACGTCGTCGCAGACCTCAGCCACATGCTCCGGCCCGACCCCGACTTGGTCGGCCCGAGCGGATACCGTCGGGCCGGCCGCCTGCCGGTCAGCCCGGAGGTCCTGGGCCTCGTCGCGGCCTGGGCCTCGCGGACCTGGGTCCGGCCATGAGCGGCTTGTCCGGCTCGCTCGCGCGCACGGTGCGCCGCTCGCGCACCACCTGCTCGCGCACCACCTGCTCGCGCTGGCGCCCGCCCTGGTGCCGGTATTGGTCCTGGTCCTCGGCCTGGACGTGTTCTGCCTGGTCAACCTGGTGCGGGCCAAGTCCGTCCGGAACGCTCCCAAGCTCGCGTGGGCGATCGTGATCCTGGCGGTCAGCGCGCCGCTGGGCGCCCTGCTGTACCTCTTCTTCGGCATGGAGCGCGGCGACCGCGCAGCGGCCAGCGTCGCCCCGCGGGACCCGGCGCCGCCCATTGCGCCGGTGATCCTGACGGCCCGGCCCGCGGCTGCCACCCCCCTGATCGTCACCACCTCCGGTCTCACCAAGGACTACGGCGGGAACGGGCTGTTCAGCGTCGATCTTGCCGTCCCCCGCGGGTCCGTCTACGGACTGGTCGGCCTCAACGGCGCGGGGAAAACAACGCTGCTGTCGATCCTGTCCGCCACCCGGCGGGCCACTGCGGGCAGCGTGAGCGTGGCGGTCGACCGCCGCCGCGTCGCAGTCTGCCCCGACGTGCCGGACTTCGACGGCTGGCTGACCGCGCGCGAGGTAGTCGACCTCGCCTGCGGGCTGGTTGCGCCCGACCTGGGCGAGGCCGCGGTGACCGCAGCGCTCAGCACGGCCGGGCTGACCGACGCAGCGGACCGGCGGGTCGGCGCTTTCTCGCGCGGCATGGTGCAGCGGCTCGGTCTGGCCTGTGCCCTGGTCAGCGATCCTGAGCTGCTGATACTCGACGAACCCACCTCTGCGCTCGACCCGGTCGGCCGGGCGGACATCCTGGACCTGGTCGCCGGCCTGCGCGGCCAGCGGACCGTGATCTTCTCGAGCCACATCCTGGCCGACGTGCAGCGCGTCGCTGACAGCGTCGGCATCCTCCGCGACGGTCGCCTGGTCTATCAGGGCACCGCAAGGGACCTCATCGACACTTACCTCAGTCCCCGCTGGCTGATCCGGTTGGCCGGGGACGCCGAGCGCGTCACTGCCGCCATGGCTGCGGCCGGCTGGGTGACCAGCGTGACGTCGGCCGGACCGGACGTGATCAGGGTAGACGCCATCAGCATGGAGGCCGGGGAACGTGGCATCCCGGCTGTGATCGCCGCGTGCGGTGCCCGGCAGGTTTCCTGCGAGCCCGCCGCGGCGGACCTGGAGTCGGCCTTCCTCGCGCTGACCGGCAGTGCGCTCACCACCACTGCTTTCACCAGCACTGCATTCACCGGCACCGCTTTCACCAGCACGGAGCAGGAGCGGTGATGACCAGCACAGCGACCGGGACGGCCAGGTACCGCCGGATGACCTTGTGGCGGCTGGAGTGGCTGAGGCTGGTCCGGACCCCGCGTGCGGTCTCGCTCGCTGTCCTATTCATCGCCATCGGCCTCATCGAGCCAGTCGTGACGAAGTACGAGAACACGATCTTCGCCCACCTCGGCAATGGCGTACGGATCAGCTCGCCCCCGCCGACGCCGCCCGACGGCCTGAACGCCTACGTCAGCGAGGTGCTGCTGGTCGGCCTGATCCTGGTGGTCGTCCTCGCGGCCGGCGCACTCACCTTCGACGCCAGCAAGGGCCGGGCAATCTTCCTGCGCACGAGGGTCGCGAGCACCTGGCAGCTGCTGGCGCCGCGCGTGGCGGTCACGGCCGTCGCGGCTGCCGTCGCGTACCTGCTCGGCACGCTCGCGGCCTGGTACGAGACAAGCCTGTTGCTCGGATCGCTGCCGGCGACGCAGCTGCTGGCCGGCGTGCTGTGCGGGGCGGTCTACCTGGGGTTCGCGGTAGCCGTCACGGCGCTCGCCGCCTCGCTCGCGCGCAGCACGATCGCGACGTCCGGCATCGCCTTCATGATCTTGCTGATACTTCCGGTGCTGGGCAGCGTCCGCGTCCTCGCGCGCTGGCTGCCGAGCGCCCTGGTCAACGCGCCCGTCGGGCTGGTCAGCAGAGCCCACCCGCTCGGCTACTACTGGCCCGCGCTGGTGGTCGCGGCAGCGGCGAGCGCGGCGGCCCTCGCGGTCGCGACGAGCCGGCTGAACGCCAGAGAGGTCTGACAAGCACGGCTCGGGGAGCCGCCGGAACTCCGGCCGATAGTCTGCCATGCGTGCGCGAGCAGAGCATCGAGGCGTTCCTGACCGACCTGGCGGCCCGGATTCCCGCGCCCGGCGGCGGCGCTACGGCCGCCCTGCATGCGGCCCAGGCTGCCGCGTTGCTGGGCATGGTCGCCCGCTACTCCGACGGACCGAAGTACGCCGCCGACGCCAGCGAGATTGGCTCGGTGCGCGCCGACGCTGACGAGTTGCGCGAGTCGTGCACGGACTTGATGGCCGCCGACGCTGTCGCCTTCGAGGCTGTGGCGGCCGCCTACCGACTGGCCAGGGACACCCCGGAGCTCGCCGGCGAACGATCTGCGGCGATCGCCGCCGCCCTGGCCGGGGCGGCCGAGCCGCCAGCGGCGGTGATCGCGGCGGCAGCTCGGCTGGTGAAGCTGGCGGAGGTCCTGCTGCCGATCGGGAACCGCAACGTGGTCAGCGACGTCGCCGCTGCGGCCGAGGCCATCCGGGCCGCGGCCGCGACCGCGCGGATCAATATCGTGATCAACCTCCGCGGCATCACCGATACTGCCGCGCGGGCGCGGTTCGCCGACTCCGTAGCAGCAGCCGACCGGCTGGAGGCGCGGGCGGCGCAGCTCAGCGGCGGCATCCGGGCGGAGCTGACCGGGTGACGGCGACGCTGCTGGACGGCAAGGAGGTGGCCGCGCAGCTGCGGGCCAGGGCTGCGCAGGCGCTGGCCGAGTGCGCGGCCGCTGGCATCACGGCGCGGCTCGCCATAGTCGTCGCGACCGCGGACGAGTCGGCGGCCTGGTACGTGCGTTCCCTGCGGACCGCGGCTGCTCGCCTCGGAGTCGAGTGCCAGGTTACCGAGCTGCCGTCAGCCGCGACGGCAACCGAGATCTCGGCTGTGCTCGAAGAGCTGTCGGCTGACGCCATGGTGCACGGGATCGTGCTCCAGGCGCCACTGCCGGCCGGGTTGTCGCTGCCGCAGACCGCGAGCGCCATCGATCCGGCGAAGGATGTCGACGGCTCGAGCCCGCTCTCGCTGGGCCGGCTGCTGGCTGGCTTGCCCGCGTTCGCCCCGGCGACCGCGCAGGCCGTGCTAGAACTACTGGACTTCCACGGCGTCGGGGTGGCCGGTCGCCGGGCGGTGGTCGTCGGCCGGTCTGTGGTCGTCGGCAAGCCAGTGGCGCAGCTGCTGCTGGCCAAGGATGCCACGGTCACGGTGTGCCATTCGCGCACGCCCGATCTGGCGGCCGTTACCCGCGAGGCCGACGTGCTCGTCGTGGCCGCCGGACGACCAGGGCTGATCACGGCCGAGCATGTCCGGCCAGGAGCCGTCGTGATCGACGTTGGCACGAACACCACTGCCGATGGCAGCCTCACCGGCGACGTCGACGCCGCCTCCGTCGGCGCGGTAGCTGGCGGCCTGTCGCCCGTCCCTGGCGGGGTCGGCGCGGTGACCACTGCTCAACTGCTGCTCACTACAGTCACGGCCGCCGCCCGCTGACGGCCCTGGCCCAGCTAAGCCGAGTCGAGCCCGGCCAGGAACTCGATCAGCCCGCTGAAGTAGGCGCGCTGGTCGTCGTACATGGCCATGTGGCTGCCGTCCTCGCAGCCCAGGTACCGGCCGGCCGGCAGCCGGCCCGCCATCATTTCCATGAACGCCGGATCCATGGTGTCGTGCGCGGCGCCGATGACCAGGGTCGGCACGGTGATCGTGCTGAGCTCCTCGGTCCGGTCCCAGCCGGCCAGGCTCGCGTCGCTGCTGATGCCGAGCTCGCTCGGGCCCTGCATGGACACGTAGATCGCGGGATTGATGTGGGCAAAGCTGCGGTTAGCCGGGTCCGGCCAGTCCTCGTGCGGCATCCGCAGCACGTGATGAACGTAGTGCTGCTCGATCAGCAGTTCCATGTACCGCGGTTCCTCGATCTGGCCCGCCGCCTCCAGTGCCTTGATCTCCGCGAGGGCCGGCTGGTCCATAGCGGGCATCAAGACCTGCTCGGCGTAGGCGTTGTAGGCCGGCACGCTGGACATCATGTTGGAGATCACCAGGCCACGCAGGTGCCGCTGGTACTTCAGCGCGTACTCGATGGCGAGGATGCCGCCCCAGGAGTGTCCGAACAGCACGAAGCTGTCCGGCCCGAGGCCGAGTGCCACCCGGACCTGCTCGACCTCCTCAACGAACCGGTCGACCTCCCACAGTGACGGGTCGGCCGGCTGGTCGCTGAACCCGGAGCCGAGCTGGTCGTAGTAGTAATACTCGATGCCCGCGGCCGGCAGGAAGCTGTCGCACGCCTCCAGGTACTCGTGGGTGGCGCCGGGTCCGCCGTGCAGCAGCAACACCTTGACCCGCGGATTGTTGCCGGTGCGCTTCACCCAGACCCGGAACCTTCCCGCCGGCGTGTCGATGGGGATCAGCCGCGATCCGCCGCTCAGCTCGTCTTCGCGGCCGGTGCTGTCCAGATACTCAGTTGGTGTCACGGTGCACTCCTTTGACGGCGACGTTAGAGCGGGTCGGGCGACATGCGCCGCCGGGCGGTCCTGGCGGCGAACGACGAAGCGACCCAGAAGGCGAAAGCCCACTCCGTCACGAACGACACCGGGATCGACAGAGCGAACATTCCGGCGACGGCCAGCAGCGCCGCGTCGTCTGCCTTGGAAAATGCCGCTGGCGAGCCGGGCCGCAGCAGCCTATTGGCCTTGATGTGTCGCGACATGAGGGCAAACGCCAGCAGGGTGGCGACCTGGATGACCGCGTAGACCGTGAACCGGGCGCCGAATCCGCCGTTGGCTGACAGCAGCCTGGTAGCGAACGGCGTGAGCACGACCATCAGGAGCCAGACCAGGTTGATCGTCACGATGCGGCCGTCAAGCCGGGCGACGTGCCGGAAGAGCCGGTGGTGCGAGCGCCAGTGATTGGCGATGACGACGAAGCTGATCAGGAAGGCGAAGTACTCGGAGTGGTCATCCCACATGGCCTCGAACACCTGGCGGCTCGACGCGCTGGCTGAGACGTGCGGCACTGACAGTCCGAGCGCGAGCAGCGTGATGGCGATTGCCACCACTGCGTCTGAGAAGAAGATCAGCCGCTCGGCAGACATGAACTCCACCTCGGCGGCGACCTCGGCGTCAGCCTCTGCCTGGTCAGTCATGAAACCTGGTCAGTCATGGAACCCAGTGGCCTTCCGTTCGGCTTGGATCGGCACGTTACCCGCTCAGGCCAGCAAGGTCAGGAACTCGTCCGCATCGTCGACCTGGACCAAACAGTCGCGGGCCGCCCGCGGCACGAACCCCGCCTCGGTCAATCCGTCGAGCATCCGCGTGAGCGGATCCCAGAAGCCGCCGACGTCGACGAGGGCCACCGGCTTAGCGTGCAACCCGATCTGCTGCCAGGTCAAGATCTCAAACAGCTCGTCGAGAGTGCCAAGGCCGCCCGGCAGCGCGGCGAAGCCGTCGGCGAGCGCGGCCATGAGCGCCTTGCGCTCGTGCATGGTGCCGACGACCTCAAGCCGGGTCAGGGCGGGGTGCGGTATCTCAGCCGCGAACAGGCCGCCAGGGATGACGCCGATGACTTCACCACCCTCGGCGAGCGCCGCGTCGGCCAGCGCGCCCATCATCCCCACGCTCGCGCCGCCATACACGATGCCGACGCCGGCCCTGGCCAGCCGGCGGCCGAAGTCGGCCGCCGCGACGACATACTCAGGTTCGAGGCCGGTCGAGCTGCCGAGAAAGACCGCGACACGCATTACCAGAGGTCCGGCGCTGACGCCCTGGCGGCGAAGTCCCGCAGCGCCCGGAGGAAGTCGATCTCGCCGAACGCTGGCCAGTAGGCGTCGCAGAAGTGCAGGTAAGCGCCGGTGCCCTGCCAGAGCAGGAAGTTAGACATGCGCTGCTCGCCGCTGGTCCTGATGATCAGGTCCGGCTCGGGCTGCCCGTCGCCTGCCAGGTGCCGGGCAATGTCGTCCTCGGTCACCCCGGCGGCCAGGTCGGCCAGAGCGGTACCGAGCGCCGCTTGCTCGAGCAGCAGCGACCGGACGGCTTCGGCGATCTCCTGCCGCCCGCCGTACCCGACGCACAAGGTGATGTGCGATCCGGTCGCGCAGCCGCGGCTCGTCTCGGCCGCGTCCTTCAGCGAGCGCGCCGTCCTGGCCGGCAGCATGTCCACCAGGCCCGCGATGTGGACCTGCCAGGCCGGATCGGCGGTGGCGATCCTGGTCACGACGATCTGCTCGATGATGTCCATCAGCGCCGCGACCTCGGCGTCGTCCCGCCTGGCCAGGTTCTCCGCCGAGCAGATGAACACGGTGACGTGCCGGATGCCCGCCGCCTGGCACCAGGACAGCGCGTCCCAGATGTGCTCGGCCCCGTGCCGGTGGCCGTCGCTCGGGCTCGCCAGCCCGGCCTGCTTGGCCCATCGCCGGTTGCCGTCGATGATCAGCCCGAGGTGCCGGGGCAGCGGGCCCCCGGCCAGTTGCCGGCGCAACCGCCACCGGTAGAGGCGGACGAGGAGTTTGCGGAGCGGCACGCCGCCGAATCTAGCGGGTGCCCGCGACCAAGGTCTACATCACCATGTCCAGCCGAGTTCGTCGGCCCAGAACCGCTGGACCGCGTGCTCGAACTCGGCTGGCCACGCGACGTCATTCGCGGCCAGGATCTGGCTGGCCGCAGCCCGATAGGCGGTTGCGGTCACGCGCATGGCGGCGAGCACGCTGTCCCTCGTCGCGGTCGGCGCGAGCAGGCCGGCGCAGACGTCTGCCTGGCCGGGCGTCAGCTTGGCCGACCACTGCTTGACTCCCATCGGCGGCAACGGCTGGTTGGCCTCGACGAAGAGCTCATACAGCAGCAGCTGGGCGCCGTGCACGCCGACGACGCCCAGCAGCCAGTCGCCGCGGGCGACGACGGCCGCCGGGAAGATCGTCATCTGCCGGAAGAACTCCGCCGTCAGGTCCGCCAGCCGGACCGGGTCGGGCCCGGACTCCGACCGCCGCGCCCTCTCGGCCGCGTGCCCGGTCTCAGCCAGCTGCCCAGCTTCGGCCCGCCTCGAGCCGTCGCTGGCGGCGCCGTCCTTATCCAGGACCAGCAGCCGTCGCGCGAGGGTCTCGGCGTCGGCCGCGCCTGCCTGCTCGGCGACCACGTCCAGCCGGAGGCACTCGGTCGTCACGCTGTAGAAGCTGCCCGGCAGCCTAGGCAGCGGCCGGGCGAGCACAGTGGGCGTGATCTCGGCCAGCCACGCGCGCCAGTCCGCCGCGAACTCCGCGACGGAGTCCGGCGCGATGGCCACGACGATGTCGAGGTCGGATCCGGCGTCAGCCACGCCGCGCCCAACCGAACCGCCGAGCCACATGGCACGGATGCGGTCGTCGCGCTCGGCGGCGGCGATTACCCGCGCGTAGAGCCGGTGGTAGCCGACTGGCAGCGGGCGCAGCGCCGCCTGGACGCTGGCAGTTGACGCCATGAAACCATGATCTCGTAAACAATGTTTCGCCGGCGTTTCTCTTCGTGATCATGAGTTAACGGCTGAAAAACGAGCCGGTTACCCGAGCGTGTGGCTGCGGCCGCGGAACTCGGCCACGATGTCGTCACCGCGCCGGACCGTGACGTCGTAGATGCCGCTGCGGCCAAAGCGCGTGCGCTCGATAGCCGTGGCCACGAGGATGTCGCCTTCACGCACCGGGGCAATGAAGCTGATGTCGGCGCCGGCTGCCACGGTGACCGGGCCCTCGCTGTTGCACGCGCAGGCGAAGGCCGTGTCGGCCAGCATGAAGACGTAGCCGCCGTGGCCGATCGCGTGGCCGTTCAGCATCTGCAGCGCGACCCGCATCTGCACCACCGCTGTGCCGCGGCCCACGTGCAGCAGCTCCATGCCAAGACCCCGTGATGCCTGGTCGGCGGCGAACATCGCGGCTGCTGGGCCGCGCGGGATCTCGCGACCCTGCTCGTCAGACGACGGCAGTCCCAGCATGCGGCGCACTCCAGGTAGGTGGGAGAGTCGGGCACATCACTTCGGGTCATCGTATGACCCACCGCGCCGACTGCGGGCGTTACTGTGCTGATCATGGCCACTTACCGGCAGGCCGCCATCGTGCTCACCGACCGCACGTTCGACGTCCCGCTGGATCATGCGCAGCCGGACGGCGAACAAATCACGGTCTTCGCGCGCGAGGTCGTCGCTACCGAGCGCGAGTCGGCGGACCTGCCGTGGCTGGTCTACCTGCAGGGCGGTCCCGGCTTCGGCTCCCCGCGGCCGCTGGGCCGCGCCGACTGGCTGGACCGTGCCCTGCGCGACTTCCGCGTGCTGCTGCTCGACCAGCGCGGCACCGGGCGGTCTACCCCGGCGACGCGTCAGACGCTGGCCCGGTTCCCGAGCGCCGCGGCGCAGGCTCGTTACCTCGGGTACTTCAGGGCCGACTCCATCGTCGCCGACGCCGAGCTGATCAGGCCGCAGGTCACCGGCGGCCAGCCGTGGAGCGTACTCGGCCAGAGCTTCGGCGGCTTCTGCACCGTGGCCTATCTGTCCGCGGCGCCGCACGGACTGCGCGAGGCGTTCATCACCGGCGGGCTGCCGGGCCTGACCGCGACCGCCGACGACGTCTACCGGCTCACTTATCCGCTCGTCGCCGCGAAGAACCGGGCGCACTACCAGCGTTACCCGGCCGATGTCGACGTCGCGCGCAAGGTTGCCAGGGCGCTCGCCGCGCGGCCGGCGACCCTTCCCGACGGCGGGACGCTGACCGTGGCGCGGTTCCAGACGCTCGGCCAGCTGCTGGGATCCGGCAACGGCTCGCATTCGCTGCATTACCTGCTCGAAGATCCCTTCGCCGGAGCTGAGCTGAGCGATGACTTCCTCGCTCAGGTGCAGGCGCACCTGTCGTACGCCTCTGCGCCGTTGTATGCCCTGGTCCACGAAGCCTGCTACGCCCAGGGCACCGCAACCAGATGGTCGGCGCAGCGGGTGCGGGCCGAGTTCGGCGAGTTCGCCGCTGAGGCCGCGGTCGACGGCGACGCGCCGCTGCTGTTCACCGGCGAGATGGTGTATCCGTTCGTGTTCGAGCAGGACCCGGTGCTGCGCCCGCTGGCAGAGGCGGCCGAGCTGCTGGCAGAACGAGCTGACTGGCCCGACCTCTACGACCCCGGCCAGCTGGCGAGGACCGACGTCCCGGTGGCTGCCGCGATCTATTTCGACGACATGTACGTGCCCAGGGAGCTCTCGCTGGACACCGCGGCCGGGATCCGCGGCCTGCGCTACTGGATCACCAACGAATTCGAGCACGACGGCCTGCGGACCAGCGAGGGGCGCGTGCTCGACCGGCTGATAGCGCTAGCGAGGGACACGGCCTGACGGCTGACGAGCCTGGTGCCGGTCATTGGTTAGGCTAGCCCGATGATGCGGACCTGCCTGTGCCTGATCAGGCGTCGCGGCGACCGCGGCCCCGAAGTCTTGCTCGGGCTGAAGAAGTCCGGGTTCGGGCTCGGCAAGTGGGTGGGGCTCGGCGGTCACATCGAGGCGGGCGAGAAGCCGGTTGCCGCCGCCGTGCGCGAGGTGGCCGAGGAGTCGGGCCTGGTCGTGGCCGCCGACGCGCTCCAGCACATGGCGAGCATCGAGTTCAGGTTCCCGGTGCGGCCGTCCTGGGATCAGACCGCCGACGTCTTCGTCACGTCCGTCTATCAGGGCGAGGCGACCGAGTCCGACGAGATCGCGCCCCGCTGGTTCGACGAGGACGCGCTGCCGCTGTCACTGATGTGGGATGACGCCAAGTACTGGCTGCCGCGGGTGCTAGCCGGGGAGCACGTGAACGTCCGGATCGCGTTCGCCGACGACTGCGCGACGGTCGCCAGCATGGAGTGGTGAGCTTCCGGCTAGCTCTTCCGATCGTCACTGGTCTCCTCTGATCGCAGCTGCCGGTAGTGGGCATTGCGGGCCGCGAGCAGGCCGCATGCCAGCAGGCTTGCGGTCAGAGATGCGAGCACCACCGCTGTCTTCGCGGTTGCGGCCTTACCGGAGTCGGCGCCGAACGCCAGGTCGCTGATGAGCAGCGAGACGGTGAAGCCGACGCCCGACAGGACGCTGACGGCGAAGATGTCGGCCCAGGTCAGCTTCGGGCTGAGCCGCGCCCTGGTAAACCGCGCTGTCAGGTACCCGCCGCCGAACACCCCGATCGACTTGCCGGCGATCAGGCCGGCCAGGACGCCAATGCCGATCCGGCCGGTGACCACCCGTGACAGCGAGCTGGCCGAGATCTCCACTCCGGCCGACATCAAGGCGAAGGCCGGCACGGCGAGCCCGGCCGAGACCGGCCTGACCCGGTGCTCAAGACGCTCGGCCGGGGACTCGTCCTTGTCGGCCGCCGCCACCGGCACCAGCAGCCCGAGAGCGACCCCGGCTACGGTCGCATGCACGCCCGAGGCGTGCACCAGCGCCCAGATCACCACGGCGAGCGGGATCGTGATCCAGCCGCTGGTCAGTCGGATGCGCTGAAGCAGCCAGAACACGGCAAGCAGCGCCGCCGCGGCCGCCAGAGGCAGGGGGTGGATGCTGCTGGTGTAAGCCACCGCGATCACGATGATCGCGCCGATGTCGTCGACTACCGCGAGCGTGAGCAGGAACGCCCGCAGGGCCGCCGGTAGATGCCGGCCGGTGGCTGCCAGCACCGCGAGCGCGAAGGCGAGATCCGTCGCGGACGGGATGGCCCAGCCCTTGGCGGTCGGATGGCCGAGGTTGACAGCCAGGTAAATCAGCGCGGGCAAGATCATGCCGCCGATTGCTGCGGCCACGGGCACGAGCGCCGCGGAGATTCGGCGCATCTCGCCGGCCACCAGCTCGCGCTTCAGCTCCAGGCCCGCGATGAAGAAGAAGATGGCCAGCAGCCCGTCGGCGGCCCATTCTTCCAAGCTCAGGTGCAGATGAAGGGCAGACGGCCCGATCGCGAAGTGGCGCAGGTGCTCATACCAGCTGCGTGCACCGGTGTTAGCCAGGATGAGGGCGAGCACGGTGGCGCCGAGCAGCAGGCCGCCGCCGACCGTCTCGGCGCGCAGGGCGTCGGCCAGCACGCGCAGTTCGCGCAGGCCCGGCCGCGGGAACAGGACGGCGTCGCGCGCCCCGTCCGGCCCCCGCACGCGCATGCGCTCCTCCCCCACCGGTGGCAGCGTTACGCGGCCACGGGCACCTTCCGGCAGCGGTCATGCCCGTCGCGGGCCAGGTTTAGTGCGGGCGGGGATTACTGATACGAAATCAGCACCGGTGCCGGGCTGTGACGGGCTGTCTGCCTCGGGCCCTGCATCGGGGTGTCCTTGACGTAGAAGTCCTTCCAGCCGAAGTACACCCCCTGGGGCGCGTTGGCGACGACTGCCTGCCACGTCTGCTGCTTGACTCTCGGCGCGCCCTGGCCGTCCATGTTGATGACGATGGCCAGGTCATCCTGGTGAGTATCGAGCCGCTGCACATTCTGGATCATGGTCAGCCGGAACTCGTGCAATTCGAGGAGTTTTTGCGGCAGGTGGTACTGCGCGGTCAGCCGCGCCAGCCAGCTGACTACTGCGTTGACCTCGCTGATGCTGACGCTGCCGATCTGGTGGAGCGGCACCTGCCCCGGCTGGAGTGCCCACTCCGGGTCCAGGGCGAGCCCGACGTTGGGCAGCATCAGCAGCGACCGGTACTTCTTGGCCTGCGCGAGCAGGCTCGCGCGGCCGGGCTGCAGGTCGAGCGTGACGTACAGTCCTGCCCTGGTCGCGGCCTTGATCCACGGCCGCAGGGCGGCGACGCTGGACTCGTAGGAGTACGTGCCCGACCGGCCGGCTGATGCCTGCGCGACGGTCGCGATGATCTCGAAGGCCGGAATCACCGGCGCCTTGGTCAGGGCCATGTACTGGGCGGCCACTGACTTTGCCCGGGCGATGCTCGCCGTTAGGCCCTGCTGGCCGAGGGCGCCAAGCGCCGGGGTGCCCGGCGTCCCGTAAAGGGCGACGATCCGGCGGCCGGGGAACAGGATCTGGCCGCCACCGGGCAGCTGCACGCCTGTCTCCGCAACAGCCACTCTGGCCGCCAGCAGCGAAGCCGAGCCGAAGCCCGCGCCGATGCCGATCACGCGCTGCGGCCTGGCTGCCGCGAGCGCCCGGATCACTGCCTGCTCGGCACGTGGATCGTAGCCGGGCAGGTCGATCACCCGAGCGCCAGCCGCGTCGGCCGTTGTCGCGGCGGCGATGGCCAGCGCCGAAGCCGCCAGCGACGGGTCGGTGTGGACCAGGACCTCGACGCTCTGCATCGGCGCAGCGGCCGTCGTGGGGGGCAGCTCGCTGGCGGTAGTGACCAGCCGGACACCTGGCAGGTCGGCCGTGAGCGCGGACCGGGACACGCCGACCGCGAGCACCGCGGTGGGATGCAGCGCTCTGACCGCATCCCGCAGGACCGTGACCTGGGCAGCCAGCTGAGCGGCCGTCGTGCCGGTGCCAGCGGCGGGCATGAGCAGCAACGGCGCGTGCGCTCGCCGCGCGAGGCCTGCCGCCCTGACGATGTCGGCGTAGCTGCTGGTGCTGGTCACGACGGCGGACGGCGCCACCGCAAGCAGGGCGCGGGCTTCGTCGGCGCTGGCGACAACCGGCGAGCCGGACACGACCGTGGCGGGCGTCGTCGGCATGCGAGCCCGGACTGCGGCGCTGATCGCGGGCCGGCCCGATCTGTGCATCGCGACGAGGCCAGCGGCGGCCACAGCCGCCGCTGCCACGACGAGAACGAGCACCAGCCAGCCGACCGCTGACGGCGTTCGGAGGCGGCCGGGTGGCCTGTCGAGTACGTGGATGCCTTGCTGCACGATCGCGGTCCTTCATGGCGAAGACACACCCTGCGCCAGCACCGGGCGCACGGCGCGCCGCCTGGCGGCGCATCGCGATAATCGCAGATCGGTCCGTCTCGCGTCTATCGTCCGCGCTTTTATGCCCGCTAGTAACCAACACCCGTGTCACCGCATTTACCCTTCCCCGCATGAGATTGTCACTGCAGGTCAGACCCCTGGGTCAACAGAGGTGGCTTATTCTGGATGGCTTAGTCGAAGACGTCTTTATCCAGGCGAACTCAGAGGCGCCGATCAGCCAGTCTGATAATGATTTCCACGAGTTATGCACGGCTGGCCGCAGAGAGCCGCGGCGATCGTCGGGTAGGTAGTTGCCAACAAGCAACCTTTTCGCGGTAGGCTAGTGCTCTGTGGGCGTGATATCGCGGCGCGAGCCGATGCAGCTTCCGGCAACTGACGGGCAACCCGACAAGTACAAGTGGATTGCCCTCTCCAACACCACGCTGAGCATGACGATGGCCACCATCGACGGCTCCATCGTGATCATCGCGATGCCTGCCATCTTCCGCGGGATCCACCTGAGTCCGCTCGCGCCCGGCAACATCACATACGTCCTCTGGATGATCATGGGCTACCTGCTGGTGCAGGCGGTGCTCGTGGTCACCTTGGGCCGGCTCGGCGACATGTACGGCCGGGTCAAGATCTACAACCTCGGCTTCGTGGTCTTCACGCTCGCCTCGATCGCACTCTCGCTCGACCCCCTGACCGGCGGTCACGGCGCGCTATGGCTGATCGGCTGGCGAGTGGGCCAGGCCTTCGGCGGCGCCATGCTGATGGCCAACTCGGCCGCCATCCTGACCGACGCGTTCCCAGCCAACCAGCGCGGGATGGCGCTTGGCATCAACCAGATCGCCGGCATCTCGGGCCAGTTCGTCGGCCTGCTGCTCGGCGGGCTGCTGGCCGCCTGGGACTGGCGCGCGGTGTTCTGGGTCAACGTCCCGATCGGCGTCTGGGGCACCGTCTGGGCCTACCGCAGCCTGCGGGAGATCGCCGTCACCAAGCGCGCGAAGATCGACTGGGCGGGCAACGTCTTGTTCGCGATCGGCGCGACCAGCCTGCTGGCGGCGATCACCTATGGCATCCAGCCCTACGGCGGGCACGCCACCGGCTGGACCAGCCCCCTGGTGGACACCGGGCTGATCGGCGGCGTTGTCTTCCTGGTGGTGTTCGGCATCGTCGAGACCAAGATCGCAGAGCCGATGTTCCAGATGGGACTGTTCAAGATAAGGGCATTTGCCGCCGGGAACGCGGCCAGTCTCATGAGTTCCATGGCCCGCGGCGGACTGCAGTTCATGCTGGTCATCTGGCTGGCTGGCATCTGGCTGCCGCTGCACGGCTACGACTTCACCGTCACCCCCCTGTGGGCCGGCATCTACATGCTGCCGCTGACGGCCGGGTTCCTCATCGCGGGACCGATCTCGGGCTACCTGTCGGATCGGTACGGCTCGCGCCTATTCGCGTCCGCCGGCCTGCTGGTGGCCGCCTGCGGGTTCACCGGGCTGCTGCTGTTGCCCATCGACTTCCCGTATCCGCTCTTCGCCGCCATCATCTTCTGCAACGGGATCGGCTCGGGCCTGTTCGCGTCCCCGAACACCTCCTCGATCATGAGCAGCGTGCCGGCCGAGCACCGCGGCGCGGCGTCCGGCATGCGATCGGTGTTCATGAACTCGGGCATGTCCTTGTCGATCGGGTTCTTCTTTTCGCTGATGATCGCCGGCCTGGCCGCCACGCTCCCCCGCACCCTCAGCAGCGGGCTGCGGGCGCAGGGCGTGCCCGCGGCGGTCGCCACCCACATCGCGAGCCTGCCGCCCGTCAGCACGCTCTTCTCTGCGCTGCTCGGCTACAACCCGGTCAAGAGCTTGCTCACGCCGTCCGGCGTGCTGGCCAAGCTGCCGCCTCACAACGCCGCGGTCCTGACCGGCAAGGAGTTCTTCCCGAACCTGATCTCGGGGCCGTTCCACCACGGCCTGGTGATCGTGTTCAGCGCGGCTATCGCGATGTCGGTCATCGGCGCGGTCATCTCGCTGCTGCGCGGCCGCCAGTTCTATTACGGCGAGCCGGACGCAGCGGCGGCCACCACGCCCGCCCCGGCCGTCACCGGCCAGGCCGCCACCGGCCAGGCCGTCACGGCCCAGGCCGCTACGGCCCAGGCCGCGACCACCCCGGCCTCGCGGCGCCCGGCCGCCGATCCCGCCGCCGGGTAGACTGCTGTCGTGCCACGATATGAGTTCCGCTGCCGCGCCTGCGGCGACACATTCGAGCTGACCCGTCCGATGAGCGAGTCGGCCGAGCCAGCGGTGTGCCCGCAGGGCCACCCCGACACCGTCAAGCTGCTGTCCACGGTGGCAGTGGGCGGCCGGGCCAGCGGCGCGGCCGCGCCGAGGTCCGGTGGCGGAGGTGGCTGCTGTGGCGGCGCCTGCGGCTGCGGCTAACTGGACTGCGGCTAGCTGAGGTTCCCGCCAGATCAGGCGGAGAAGCGCTCCACCTGGCGCATCTTGTTCGTCGCGTCCAGCGCGGCGACCTTGTAGGACTCGGCGAGCGTCGGGTAGTTAAAGACGGCGTCGACCAGGTAGTCGACGGTCCCGCCGCAGCCCATCACGGCCTGGCCGATGTGCACGAGCTCGGTCGCGCCGGTACCGAAGACGTGCACGCCGAGCAGGGTCCGATCGACAGGTGACACCAGCAGCTTGAGCACGCCGTAGGAATCCCCGATGATCTGACCGCGGGCCAGCTCGCGGTAACGGGACACGCCGACCTCGAACGGCACGCAGTCGCGAGTGAGCTGATCCTCGGTCTGGCCGATGAAGCTAATCTCCGGGAGGCTGTAGATGCCGATCGGTTGCAGCGCGCTGACCTCGTGGATCGGCTCCCCGCAGGCGTGATGCGCGGCCAGCCGGCCCTGCTCCATCGACGTGGCGGCGAGGGCCGGGAACCCAATGACATCCCCGACGGCGTAGATCGACGGGACAGCCGTCTGGAAGAACTCGTCTACCTTGATCCGGCCGCGGCCGTCCGCGGACAGGCCGGCCGCGTCAAGGTCGAGGTCGGTCGTCTGGCCCTGGCGCCCGGCCGAGTACATCACCGTGTCGGCCGGGATTCGCTTCCCGCTCGCTAGCGCCGCGATAGCACCCTCGGGCCGCCGCTCGACCGCTGTCACCGTTTCGCCGAACCGGAATGTCACCGCCAGGTCGCGCAGGTGATACTTCAGCGCTTCGACCACCTCGAGGTCGCAGAACTCCAGCATCCGGTCGCGCTGCTCAACCACCGTCACCTTGGTCCCGAGCGCGGCAAACATCGAGGCGTACTCGATCCCGATCACCCCGGCGCCGGCCACGATCATCGACCGCGGCACCCGGTCCAGGTGAAGGATGCCGTCGGAATCGATGATCGTCCGGTCGTCGAACTCGACGCTGTCGGGCCGGGCCGGCTTGGTGCCCGTCGCGATGATGATCTTCTCGGCGCACACCTCGCGGCTGCGCCCTGAGCCAGCGGCGACCTCGACGACTGTCGGCCCGGTGAAGCGCGCGGTGCCGGTCAGGACGGTCACCCGGTTGCGGTTTAGCTGGTTGCGCACCACGTCGTTCTCCCGGCTGACGACGTGTCTCGTGCGGGCCGTGAGATCCCCGATCGTGATGTCTTCCTTGACCCGGTAGCTCTGCCCGTACATCTCGCGCTGGTCGAGCCCGGTCAGGTACATCACGGTCTCGCGCAGCGTCTTGGACGGAATGGTGCCGGTGTTGAGGCAGACCCCGCCGAGCATGTCCGGCCGCTCGACGACCGCGACCCGCCGATCGAGCTTGGCCGCCGCGATGGCCGCCTTCTGGCCGCCTGGACCCGAGCCGATGACCAGCACGTCGAAGTCGTACACAGCGTCCAGTCTGATCGTGCCAGGCGCGGTGCGGAAGTCCTCCCGGCCGACGGGCTCTAAGCTGGGCTGACCCGGACGCTGGAGGACCCCGGATGCAGCAGCCTGGTCGTGATCAGTTCCTTGCCGAGATCCGCGCGAGCGCGGCGCGGCTCGCGGACATCGGCCGTGCACATGATCCGGACCTGCCGGTGCCCACCTGCCCTGACTGGACGCTGCGCCAGCTTGCCACCCACGTCGGCAGGGTGCACCGGTGGGCGGCCGAGATCGTCAGCACCAGAGCGGCCGAGCGCATCCCGTTCGACTCCGCGCCGGACGGCAAGTATCCGGCTGGCCCGGCTGAGCGAGCCGCCTGGCTCACCGCGGGCGCGGGCCGGGTCATCGCCGCGATCACGGCGGCCGGTGACGAGCCCGTCTGGGCGTTCGGCCGGCTGGCGCCCGCGAGCTTCTGGGCGCGACGGCAGTCGCACGAGACGATGGTGCACCGGGCCGACGCCGAGCTGGCTGTCGGTGCTGACGTTGTGCTGGATGCCGGGCTTGCGGCCGACGGCATCGATGAGTGGCTCGCCTCGGTCACTGACCCGCGGTACCGGCAGCCCGGCGACGGATCCGGGGCGCTACCCTTCGGCGCTGTGCTCGCCGTGCAGGCGACCGGAGCCGGGCCAGCCGGCGAATGGCTGATCAGCAGCACTGCGGCGGGCCTGCGGGTGCAGCGCGGCGCTGGCAGTCAGCACGGCGCTGGTGGTCAGCACGGTGCTGGGGCCGCCGACGTGAGCGTGTCGGGTCCGGCCGACCGGCTGCTGCTTGTGCTGGTGCGCAGGCGGCCGGCCGGCGATCCGGCCATCACGGTGACCGGCGACGGCGCGCTGCTCACTGGCTGGCTCGCGGGTACGCCGTTTTGAGCATGGCGGATCTGAGCCCGGCCGGCGCCCCTGATGGCGGCCTGGTCGCGACCGCAGCCGCGACCTGCGACCAGATCGAGGCCGTCGACGCCGACCTGCACGCGTTCGTGCCCGAGCAGGGCCGGCGGGCCCGGCTCACCGCACAGGCACGGGAGCTTGAGGCCCGCTGGCCGACCGCGCCGGGCCGTCCGTCGCTGTATGGCATCCCGGTCGGCGTCAAGGATGTCATCCGCGTCGACGGCCTGCCGACGACCGCCGGCTCAGCGCTGCAACCCCAGGTGCTCGGTGGCGCCGAAGCCGACGCGGTACGCAGGCTCAAGGCGGCCGGCGCGCTGATCGCGGGCAAGACCGCCACGGCCGAGTTCGCGATGTTCTCGCCGGGACCGACCGGCAATCCACGTGCCCCCGGGCACACGCCCGGCGGCTCAAGCAGCGGTTCGGCTGCGGCCGTCGCCGCAGGCCTGGTGCCGCTCGCGCTCGGCACGCAGACGATCGCGTCCGTGATCAGGCCGGCCGCGTACTGCGGCGTGCCCGGCTTCCGGCCGACGCGCGGGCGCATACCGACCGATGGCGTGATCCCGTTCGCGCCCAGCCTCGATGTCGTCGGGTGCTTCGCGGCCGACGTGGCGTGGCTGACACGCGCTGCCGCCGTGCTCTGCGACGGCTGGCGGCCGGCGGCGAACCTAGGGCGGCCGGCCTCTCGGGATCCCAGCCGGTCCCTATCTGGAGCGCGCGAGCCGCGCGGCCCTGTCGGCTTTCGCAGGGCACGTCGAAGCGCTGGCGGCGGCCGGATACGTCGTGCGCGAGGTGCCGGTGCTTGACGACATGGCCGAGGTGGAGCAACTGCTGGCCGTCATCTCGCGCTATGAGGCGGCGCAGGTCCATGCGGGCTGGTTCGCCCGGTACGGCGGGCTGTACCAGCAAGGTACGGCAGAGCTCATCCGCTCGGGCCAGGCCATCACGGCCCGCGACTATGCCCGTGCCAAGGCCGGCGCCGAGGTTCTCGCACCGCGCCTGGCCGCCGCCGCGGCAGAAGCTGGCATCGATGCGTGGCTGACACCCGCTGCGACAGGTCCGGCGCCAGCTGGCCTGTCCAGCACGGGCGATCCGGTCATGTCCGTGCCGTGGAGCCTCGCCGGGCTGCCAGCCGTGGCGCTGCGCGCCGGCCTGGTGGCCGGGCTGCCGGTAGGCATCCAGGTAATCGCCGCCGCGGGCGCTGACGAGTCCCTCGTGTACTGGGCCGCGGGACTTGAGTCGGTGCTGCCCGGCGGTCTTGACCGGCCGGGCCACCTTGACCCGTCCGCGTGATCGCGCTGATGCTGGAGTGCGACGGAAGCGGGCGGAACATGTTCGAGCGGTTCACTGACAAGGCGAGACACACGGTCGTGCTGGCGCAGGAAGAGGCCAGGGCGCTCAGGCATGATCACATCGGCACCGAGCATCTCCTGCTGGGGCTGCTCCGGGAGAGCGACGGCGCCGGGGCGAGCGCGCTGACCTCACTCGGTATCGGCCTAGAGGCCGCGCGCGACCGGGTCGCCGCTGCTGCCCAGCCGGCCCAGGGCAGCGCGGAGCCAGGCCAGCTGGCATCGGGTCACATCCCCTTCACCCCGCAGGCCAAGCGGACGCTTGAACTGGCGCTGCGAGAAGCGCTGCAGCTCGGGCACGACTACATCGGCACTGGGCACATCCTGCTGGGTCTGGTCCGCGACCCGGCCAGCCGCGGCGCCGCCATCCTGGTTGAGCTCGGCGCCGACGAGGCTGCGATCCGGGCGCGGGTTATCGAGCTGCGGCCTGCTGGCAAGCCCCGCGTCACGCCGGCGCGGCCCCGGCTCGGAACGGACAGCGCTCGCTGGATGGACTCGCTGGTGTCGCGCCTGGCGGCGGTCGAGCGGTTCGCCGGCATGACGCCGGACACGGCGGATCTCGACGACCAGCTGGCCCGGCTACGGCGAGCGAAGGAATCGGCGATCGATGCGAAGGACTTCCAGCTGGCCGAGACGCTGAGCGACGCCGAGACCGCCCTGCTCGTCGACCGAGATCGGCGGGCATCGCAGTGGACCGAGCGCCCGTCGCTGGCCGCTCAGGTCGCGCAGCTGCGCGCGGATGTCGAGCGCCTGCGCGCGGTCCTGCGCGAGCAGGGGCTCGACCTGGACGAGGCCGGCTAGCGACCGCCGACGGTCAGGTCCGTGACGACTCTCGGCAACCTCGCCTGGTTAGGGCACCGTCAGAGCCAGCTGACCCTGGCGCTGGTGAGGTCGTCGCCGTCCGGTGCGGTGCCAAGCAGGCCGGCCTTCACCTGATCGAGCATGCTCGACACCGCGCGCTGCACCTCGGGGACGGCGCCGCGGAGGCTACGGGCATCAGCGGCGAGCGCGCCCTCCACTTCGACGCCTGCCCGCGCCAGCAGCCCCTCGAGGTCGGACAGCATGGCGCCGACGAACCCGACGGGATCGCTTGACAGGTCACGGTCGAACACGCGCTTACGGGGCTCCCAGTCGCGCATATCCGGATGGTGGTGCGCCCGGTTCAGGCTGCCGGGTATGCCGTCGGTGCTCTCGAGCAGATCCGCGCGCCAGATCGGCTCGGCGATGCTGATCGGCCGAGCCGAGTAGATGGAGCCGATGAGCTCGCCGGGCTCGAGCATCCGGACCTCCACGCGGACGCCGTGCTCGGGACCCTCCTGGCCCTTCGCGGGCGCGGGGTCGATGAAGTAGATGTCGCCCACGACGACGCCGATCCGGTCGAATCCGAAGAGCTGCAGCATCAGACCATCATCGCCCGGGACCGCCACGCCGGGCCAGCGGAAGTCAGCGCGGATCTGGCCGGTCCACGTTCCAGTGGCGGACGACCGAGGCCAGCCACGGCTTGTCATCGGAGCTGCGCTGCAGCATCATCCGGCTCATCGCCCGCTGGCCGCCCTGCTGGTCGCCGTAGAGCAGGTCGATGGTGAGTGCGTCGTTCGACTTGACCGCCCTCACGGCCATCTCGAACTGCGGGTCGGAGGTATCGCGGAACGCTCCCTGCCAGAAGCCGATGTCGCCCGGCGCGATGAGGATGTCGCGGCTCTGGTGGCGGAAGCTGTCCGGATCCGGTCGCTGCGGGTTGAGATCGCGGCCAGGCCGGAATAGCCAGCCATGCAGTACCCCGATGCCCGGGCCTGCGTTGCGAACCGAGATCGCCAGGTACACGACGTCGCCGTCCACCTCGGCATCGCCCCGGCCACCCTGCAGCATGACGGCCTTGCCTTCTTGGAAGAAGATCTTCTGCGGGGGGTCATCGAGGCGCGAGGGGACCAGCAGCGGGCGGAGGCCCACCATGAGCGCGCGTTCGGCGACGCGTGCGGACCGGTTCGAGGACCGGACGGACGCGAACGTGGCGAGTGCCAGTACCAGCGTGCCGGCGCCGGTCGCCAGCGAGGCCACATCGGCCAGGTTCGCCAACGGGCGGCCTCCCTTCGAGCTGCCAGCACCTGCCTCGGTCCGGCTTGTAGTCACGATCTTGCCCACGTTATCGGAGCCGATGCGGGCAGGACGGCGAGCGGCTGAGCTGGTACCTGCAGCGAGGTCGCGCTGGTAATCTTGGTGAACGCTTCATTAACGCTGAATGTCTGTTTATTCTTAATCAGCACAAATCCCTGCTTCACGGTTTTAACGAGGTTCTGTAGTGCCAACTGGCTCGCGTGAGTTCGTGCTCCACGACGGCGCGGGCGCCGGACCGGACGTCCTGCATGCGGTGGCGGGCACGGTCAGCGACAGCATTGCCTGGGCTAACGGCGGACCGGTCAGCACCTGCCGCCGTACCTGGCTCGATACCTTCGACTGGCGGCTCTACCGGGCCGGGCTAACGCTCGAGCAGGTGACGGCACGGGGCCAGGTCGAGCTCACCCTGACGGGGCGTGATGGCGACGTGCTGGCGTCCGAGCGGCTGCCCGCGGATGGCAGGGTCAGGTGGCCTAGCCTGCTCACGGCACTGCCGCCAGGTCCGCTCCGCGAGCTGCTCGAGCCCGTCGCCGGGATCCGCGCCCTGTCCCCCGTCGCCAGGGCCGCGAGCAGGGTGGCCGAGCTGCGGGCACTCAACGACGACGCCAAGACGATCGCCAAGCTTGCCGTTGACCGGATGTCGGTGACCTTCCCGGCGCCCGGCACCGCACCGGTGCGGCTAACACTCGCGCCGGTCCGCGGGTACCAGGGCCAGGCCGACAAGGCCGCCCGCCTGCTGGCCGGGATGCCGGGCGTCAGCGGGAACCGAGCTTCGGCCCTGGACACCGCGCTGGCGGCGGCGGGATGCCGTCCGGGCGAGCTCGCGGGCAAGGCGGCCGCCATCCCGCTCAGCCCGGCGATGCCAGCTGCGACCGCGATGGCAGCGACCCTGACGGCGCTGCTCGACTCGCTCGAAGCCAACGTTCCCGGCACCGTGCGGGACATCGACACCGAGTTCCTGCATGACTTGCGTATCGCTATCCGGTGGACGAGGTCAGCGCTGAAACTCTGCCGAAGCGCCCTGCCCGACGGGCTAGCCGCCCGGTTCGAGCCGGAGTTCCGCTGGCTTGGCGACCTGACGACGCCGACCAGGGACCTGGACGTCTACCTGCTCGGCTTCGACGGGATGGCGGCGGGGCTGGTAGGCGCGACCGAGCTCGAGCTGGCCCCGTTCCATGCCTATCTGGTCAAGTCGCGCGCCGTCGCCTTTCGCCAGCTCGTCAGGGGCCTGCGGTCGGCGCGGTTCGTGCGCCTGACGGCGGACTGGCGCGATGCGCTGGCCGGCGTGCGCGCGGCCCGCAAGCGTCCCACCGTCGCGCAGCTCGCCGATGCCAGGATCGCCGCAGCTCACCGCAAGGCGCTGCGCGCTGGTGAGCTGATCACGGCGTCGTCCCCCGCGCAGAGCCTGCACGACTTGCGCAAGCGCTGCAAGGAATTGCGCTACGTCGTCGAGATGTTCGGGTCCCTGCACGACCCGGCGCAGCGATGGCAGGCCGTCCGGGAGCTCAAGGCGCTGCAGGACTGTCTTGGCGAGTTCCAGGACGCCGAGGTGCAGCGGGACGAGATCCGCGCCTTCGCCGGGCAGATGCTCTCCGATCGCAGCGCACCCGCCGAGACCCTGCTGGCCATGGGCGAGATCGCGGCCGGGCTGGCGGTCCGTCAGCGCGAGGCACGCGCCAGGTTCGACGGCAAGTTCGCCGACTTCGCCAGCCCGGCGAGCCAGGCCCGCCTGGCAGAGCTCGCCCGGACGTCGGCCTCGTGAAGATCTTCGCTACGTACAACATCAAGGGCGGCGTCGGCAAGACGGCCACCGCAGTGAACCTGAGCTACCTCGCGGCCATGGACGGCTACCGGGTGCTGCTGTGGGACCTGGATCCGCAGGGGGCCGCGAGCTACCTGTTCCGGATCAAGCCGCGGGTCAAGGGCGGCGGCAAGGCCCTGATCCAGGGCCGCCGCTCGATGGACGACGCGATCAAGGGCACTGACTTTCGTGGCCTCGACCTGATCCCGGCCGACTTCACCTACCGCAACCTCGATCTGATGCTGGACTCGGCCAAGCAGCCGGCCCGCCGCCTCGCCGGGCTGCTGGCGCCGCTGCGGAAGGAGTACGACGTCGTCTTCCTGGACTGCCCGCCGAGCATCTCGCTGTTGTCGGAGAGCGTGCTGCACGCGGCGGACCTCCTGCTCGTGCCGCTGATCCCGACGACGCTGTCGGTCCGGACCCTAGATCAGCTCACCGACTTCGTGAGCGGATTCAACGGGCACAAGCCGGACATCCTCGCCTTCTTCTCGATGCTCGACAGGCGCAAGCGGCTGCATAAACAGATCGCCGCAGAGCTGCCAGCGGGGCGCACCGACTTCGCCGGGGCGGTGATCCCGGCGGTGTCGGTGATCGAGCAGATGTCTTTGCACCGGGCGCCGGTGACCGCGTTCGCTGCTCGCAGCCAGGCTGCCGCGCAGTACCGCGACCTCTGGCGGGAGGCGCGTGACCGGGCTGGCCTGCCTGCGGACTGACGGTGCTTGCGGGATCCGGGGCTACGGGATAAGGACGACCTTTCCCCGGACGTGGCCGCGGGCGAGGAGCCGGTACGCATCCCGCACGTCGGCGAGCGGGAACGTGGCCGCGACTGGCACCTCCAGCTGGCCGGCCGCGATGAGGCCGGCCAGCTGGGCGAGGGTGCCTGCGCTCGCCCCGGCGGCGTTGCCCTCCGCCTTCACCCCGTACTCCGCGACCGCACCGAAGTTCGCGATCGTGTCGATGCGCTCTGGGCTGACGCCCAGCTCCATCGCGAGCTGCACGTAGTCGCCTCCCTGAGTATCGATGAACGCGTCGATCTTCGGCGCGGCCTGGCGGATCCGGTCGGCGACACCGTCGCCGTAGGCGACGGGGATGACGCCGTGCCCGGCTAGCCAGTCGTGGTTGGCCTGACTGGCCAGCCCGATGACCGTCGCGCCAGCCAGCGTGGCGAGCTGGACCGCGATCGACCCGACGCCGCCGGCGGCGCCCGCTACCACGACCGTGTCGCCTCGGCCCGGTGTGACCGCGCGTACGGCCGCGTAGGCCGTTGCGCCTGCGACGCACAGCCCGCCGGCGACCTGCCACGGCACCGCGTCCGGCTTCGGCGCCAGGTGCGCGGCCTCGACGAGCACATACTCAGCCTGGCTCGCCCGGTTATCGGTATAGCCAATGACGTTCTCGCCGACCGTGAGGCAGACCGAGCCCGTCCCCAGGGCGGCCACGACACCGGCTAGATCACTGCCCTGGCCGGACGGGAACGTAGCGGGCCAGCGCTCGTGCATGACGCCGTCGCGGATCTTGGCCTCGCCAGGGTTGATGCCAGCCGCCCTGACCTGCACCAGTACCTGCCCGGGTCCCGGCACTGGCGTCGGCACGTCCACCACGTTCAGGACGTCGACCCCGCCGTACTGCTCGAACCGCACTGCCTTCATCGAGCAACCTCCGTCTTCATCGCGGCACCTCCGTCTCGCGCTTGCCCGCTTCCAGCACCGCTCAACCGACGGGTGCCCCTCGTTATGCCGCGCGAGGACGGCCCTCAGGCGCGCGGTGCGGGCACGGACGTGGAACGCTGGACTACGGCGGCACGGCGCCGCGCCTGAGGGAGGCCAGATGAAGGTTGTCGGCATTGTGCTGCACCCGCGGCGCGATTCGGCCGAGGCCGTCGCGGCCGTGCTGGACTGGGCCACCCGCCGCAACGTCCAGGTCATCGGCATCGACTCCGAGATCCAGCGGCTTAACTGCGCCGCGCAAGGCGTCACCGACGTCGAGCTTGGGCGCCGCTCGGACCTGGTCGTCAGCCTCGGCGGCGACGGCACCATGCTGCGGGCCATGCGGCTGGCCGACCGCCAGCGAGCGCCGGTGCTCGGAGTGAATCTCGGCAAGCTCGGCTTCCTGGCCGAGGTAGATGTGCCCGACCTGCCGGACGCGCTATCGGCCGTGGATGCACGCGAGTTCACCGTCGAGCCCCGGCTGGCCGTCGATGCGATCGTCGGTGACCGGGTCTTCACCGCATTCAACGACGTAGCGGTCGTCCGTTTTCCCGGCCAGCAGACTGCACGGGTAGCCGTGCGGGCCAGCGGCCACCCGTTCGTCAGCTACGCCGCTGATGCGATCGTCGTCGCCACGCCGGCTGGCTCTACTGCCTATAGCTTCTCGGCCGGCGGCCCGATCGTCAGCCCGGCAGTCGACGCCCTGCTCGTCACGCCGGCGTCGCCGCACTCCGCCTACAACCGCGGCCTGGTGCTATCGCTACGCGACAGCCTCGCCCTGGAGGTGCTGCCTGACAGCGGCACGCTCGCCGTGGAGGTCGACGGCCAGCTAGCCGCCGAGGTGGGCCCCGGCGACCAGATCGAGGTTCAGCCGCGTCCCGGCGCCGCGCACGTAGTCCGGCTCGGGCACACGACGTTCTATGAGCGCGCCCGGCGCAAGCTCCGGCTCGCAGACTCGGCCGAGATCCCCATTGACTGACTGGGCACGTGGCTGAGGGGGCACGCCGGCGGGCGGGGCGGGACGCCCCTGCCGTCCGCCGGCTCGGCGAGCCAGACGCCGTCGAGCTGCTCGCTGACCCTGACCGGCCGAGGGCCTGGACGCTGCTGGTGGGCAGCACGCCGCAGTCGTACGTCGATCTCGACGATCCGCGCTATCTCGACTTCGAGTACATGCAGCGGCTCGGGCACGTGGTCGACCTCGCCGCGCCCGAAGGCGTGCCGCTGCGGGTGCTGCATCTCGGCGGCGGCGCGCTGAGCCTGGCCAGGTACGTGGCGGCGACCCGGCCCGGGTCCAGCCAGCTTGCTGTCGACTCCGACGCGGCCGTGGTCGACCTGGTGCGCGAGCGGCTGCCGCTGCGCCAGCCACCGCGGCGCGGCGCGGCCAGGACAGGCGCGGCCAGGACAGGCGCAGGCGCCAGGGCGGGCGCTGGCCCCAGGACTGCCAACGGCGCCAGGGCGGGTACTGGCCCGCGGGCGGGCCGCGTGACGGTACGGGTCGGTGATGCGCGCGCGGTCCTGTCGTCGCTGCGCGCCGGCTCTTATGACGTGGTGATCGCCGACGTGTTCGCCGGGGCCCGCACGCCTGCGCACCTGACATCGGTGGAGTTCGCCGCCGCGGTGCGCGCCGTACTGGCCCCGACGGGGATATTCGCCGTCAACATCGGCGATGGCCCGCCGCTGGCGCACGCGCGGGCCAGGGCGGCGTCGGCTCGCGCGGTGTTCGCCGACACCTGCCTGATGGCAGACGCGCCCGTGCTGCGCGGCCGCCGCTTCGGCAACCTGGTCCTCGCCGGATCCGACGGCGAGCTCCCCGTCGAGGGCCTGACCAGGCGCGTGGCCGCGGATCCGTTCCCGGCGCGGCTGCTGCACGGCGCCGACTTGGACAGGTTCATCGCCGGCGCCAGGCCGATCGCCGACGCCACCGCTGAGCACTCGCCGCAGCCGCCGCCGGAAGCGTTCGCGCCGTCGTAGCCGGTGCCGCGCTAGCCGAGCTCGCGCAGGAAGGCGACCATCGCGTCGCTGACCTCGTCCGGCCGCTCCTGCTGTGTCCAGTGCCCGCAACCGGGCAAGATCACTGACCTGGTCAGGTTCGGCAGGACGTCGCCGAGGCCGTCAGCCTTGACGAAGCTGAGCACCGGATCGCGATCACCGGCCACGAATAGCGCGGGGACGACGATGGGCGCGTGCTGCCACGCGCCGGTGAGCTCCCAGTTGCGGTCCATGTTCCGGTACCAGTTGAGCGGCCCGGTGAAGCCGGACACCGCGTACTGGCGCACGTAGGCGTCGATGTCCTGCTGAGTGAGCCAGGGCGGCAGCTCGCCGGGCTCCGGCGCCGCGTCCAGGAAGCCGCCGCCAGCTGGGATCAGCGTCATCGGCAATCCTTCGCCGGCCAGGCTCGTCAGCACCTTGCGGAACGTCGCCTGCGGATTGGCGCTCAGCTCCGCCTCGGCGACGCCCGGCTGCTGGAAGTAGACCATGTAGAAGCGCTCGCCGAGAGCCTCGCGCAGGGTAGCGATCGGTGCTGCGCTCCCGCGCGGCCGGTATGGCACGCTCAGCCCGATGACACCGCGTATCCGGTCCGGGCGGAACAGGGCCGTGTGCCAGGCAACGGGCGCACCCCAGTCGTGCCCGGCGACCACGGCGTGGGCCGCGCCAAGGGCGTCCATCAGGGCGATCACGTCCCCGGTCAGGTGCATGATCGTGTACTCGCCGACATCGGCGGCGTGGCCGGGCGCGCCCGGCGGGCCGGTCTCGCAGTAGCCGCGCTGGTCGGGCGCCACCGCGTGAAACCCGGCTGCGGCGAGCGCCGTCAGCTGATGCCGCCAGGAGTACCAGCTCTCGGGGAAGCCGTGCAGCAGGATCACCAGCGGGCCTTGGCCGGCCTCGGCGATGTGCATGCTGAGGCCGCCCGCCCGGACGTGGCGGTGGGTCACTTCGGGAACACTGGCAGCCGGCAGCGTCATGGCCGGAGGATAACCGGGAACGCCCCGGCCGCGCGATAGATCGCTGCCATACCAGTCTTTCTGGCCGATTGGGTACGCAAGTGGCCGTAGTTGAGAGCATCCTGGAGGACAGGAAAGCTGTCCGCACCAGATTCTGCCGGCCAGTGCGACTTCGCCCAGAGGGGGGCCAATGAGCCGCAGGCTGCTTCGGCTGGAGATTCCGGTCTTCCCCGAGCGGCTGATGTTCCGGGTCCACGACCCGGTCGCAGAGGTCGATGCGCCGGGCGCTCCGGTCGCTCCGCTCGACTCGCTCATCAGCACCAGTCGCGATCAGCTCGTCGTCTCGTGCGCGCAGGAGCACCTCGGCGTACAGCTGACCGTCGAGGAATGGGACGACGCGCCGCCGCCGTTCAGCGACGGCTACGAGGACGAGGCCAAGTGCGTGCTCTACCTGCGCGGCCAGCTCAGCGTCGATATGGGACCCGCAGGCCGGGCGGTGGAAGCGCTCCGGCTCACTGGTGGTGTCGGCGACTACGGCGTGCGCATCTACACCAGGAACCGGGCCGCGGCCGTGCAGAGCTACAACGAGCTCTACCAGCAGTTCCCTGACCCGCTAAGCGACGACTTCCAGCAGGCGCGCAAGCAGCTCGAGGGGATGGAGCAGTACCTGCTTCAGCTCTGGCGCGAATCCTGAGGCGGGCTGGCCCGGCTAGCGGCTAGCGCTCGACTGGGCGCCTGCCTGCCCGCCTGGTGCCTTCGGGCCCGCCGACGGCGTCGTCCGCGGTGGCGAGCCGTGGTGGGCGGCGTACGGACTGAGGACGAACATCATGATGGCGACAGCGGCGATGAGCGCGAGCGCGAGCAGACCGCTGATGGTCTTGGCCCGCTGCGAGGAGAAGACGCCTGGTAGGCGCTGCTCGCCGAACGCGTTCAGCCGCGAGGCAAGCCGCGGATCGGCCGCGGCCAGCGCCCGCTCCATCTCGTCGAGCATGCGCTGCTCTTCCATCGACAACGCCACAGCGCCACCTCCGGCCGGACACCAGTGCTGCACGGACGGTCACCGTGAAGCGACCGTATCTCACGATTCTTTACCAGGCCTTTGCGCCCGGCAAGAGGAAAGTGGCGAGGTGCCGGCAGACAGTGGGCGCAAACGGGCCAGAAGCCGCACTCCCCTGCGGCGACGGCGCGCCTGGCGTGGCCGGCACCGACACGGCCTCGAAACTGTATTTGAGTTAATCGAATATTTATTCTAGAGTCAGTCGTCATGCGCTGGGATTCACTGCGGCTCACGGGCGACCAGAGCACGCCTGATGGGAGCACGCCTGACGGGAGCACATCTGACGGCGGCCAGCAGGAGCTGTTCAGCCGCGCCGCGGTGGTCACTCGGACCTTCGACACGCCCGGCTTTCGCGGCATCACCTTCCACGAGATCCACGCGCGCAGCCTGATCAGCCGGGTGCCGGAGGCGTCCCGAGTCCCGTTCCGCTGGACGATCAATCCCTATCGCGGCTGCAGTCACGCCTGCGTGTACTGCTTCGCCCGCAATACCCATACCTACCTGGACCTGGACTCCGGGCATGACTTCGACTCGCAGATCGTGGTCAAAGTCAACGCGCCGGACCTGCTGCGCCGGGAGCTGAGGGCCACCCGGTGGGCCGGTGAGCACATCGCGATGGGCACGAACGTCGACTGCTACCAGCGCGCCGAAGGCAAGTACCAGCTCATGCCGGGCATCATCACCGCGCTGACGGAGGCGGCCAACCCCTTCTCCATCCTGACCAAGGGCACTCTGGTGCTGCGCGATCTTGACCTCCTGACGCGAGCCGCCGAGGTCACCGATGTGGGCATGAACGTGTCAGTCGGTATTGTCGATAAATCGCTATCTCGATCTATCGAGCCGGGCGCGCCTGGTCCGGAGCGGCGGCTGGCGGTATGCGCCAGCCTGAGTGAGCGCGGCCTGCGCTGCGGCGTGCTGATGGGACCGGTGGTCCCGTTCCTGTCGGACTCCCCCGAGCAGCTCAATGCGGCCGTCCGCAAGATCGCCAGCGCGGGTGCGGTTCACGTCAGCCCGATCGTCTTGCACCTGCGGACCGGCGCCAGGGAGTGGTTCATGCGCTGGCTGTCCCGCGAGCACCCGGAGTTGATCGAGGCCTACCGCGAGCTGTACGGCAATCGCGCCTACGCGCCCGCCAGCTACCAGCGCCAGATCTCCGAGCAGGTGTCCGCGCTCGCACGCAAGCACGGCGTGGGCCGGGCGACGCCCGCCGGGGCTCGCCGCGTGACCGCGACCACCGCAGCAGCTACCACCCCGCCAGGCGCTGCCGCGTCAGGCGCTGGCCCGTCAGATGGCGTGCAGCTGTCACTGATCTGACGGCGCCCCGGCCACTGGCAGGCCCGCTGCCCGCCACGCGCGGAAGCCGCCGTCCAGGTCGGCCGCGCGCCAGACGCCCAGGTCCTGGAGCGACGCAGCGCGAGCCCTGCACTGGTCATCTCGTACCGGCGCAATCGCCGATAGCGGCGGCGAATACGCGTGCACACTCACGGCCGGAGCGGCCGCGACGTTGCCAACGTCGTGCAGAGCCGCCCGCCGAAGCTGGTCACCGAGCCCGCCATGACGGTGCGCCGCCGGATCCGGCTGGTGCCCAGCGCAGCCAGCGTCTCGCGCAGCTCACCCTGCCCGACCGCGAACGCGCCGGACGCGTCGCCGTGATCGTGAAAGCCGGTTCGCTGGCCCGGCAGCCACGTCAGCAGCCAGATCTCGTAGTCGGCGGTGAGCGCCAGCCGGTGAAACCAGCGCCTGTCAGGCGTGAACCGGACGAGCGGCCGCCAGCCGCCCTGCCGGGCCGTCGCGCGCACGAGCCGGCCGAGCTCTGCCGGGCTGAGGTTGCGGCCCGCACCGGCGTCGCGGCCACACCTGGCCAATCAGGAACCGGGAACGGGGTCTGGATCGGCGTGACCTGCTGCAAACCTCGCGCTGGCTTCATCCTATGAATCCAATCGAGTTCATCGGGTTTATCGTCACCGTAGCACGCGGGCGTCCTTGCGCAGGCCGCAGGCGTCTACTCTGGAGCAAGGCCAGCGGCGGATGGACTGCAGAGGAGGAGTGCGTGCCGGGCGGGGAGGCGCAACCTGCCAGCAAGCCGGTTGCCCGGCAGCACCTGCACTCGGGTCCGGGCGCGGCCGACATCGCCGCAGTCGCCGTCGGCGGCGGGATCGGCAGCGTCGCTAGGTACCTGCTCTCGGCGGCGTTCCCGGCCGGTCACGGGTTTCCCTGGGCTGTCTTCGCCATCAACGTGTCCGGTTCCTTCAGCCTCGGGGTACTGCTGATCTACTTGCTGGAGGTATGGCCGCCGCGGCGGTTCCTGCGGCCCTTCCTGGCGATCGGATTGATCGGCGGGTACACCACGTTCTCCACCTACGCAGGGGGCGTGCTCACGCTGCTGCTGGGGCACGCGCCGGCCCTCGCGGACGCTTACGGCCTCAGCAGCATCGCCGCGGCCCTGGTCGCCGTATGGTGTGGCATGCGGGCGGCCCGGGCCGCGGCCAGCCTGCCCGCGCGCATCCGGGACCGGCCCAGCGGAGGTGGCGAGTGAGGCTTCAAGGCGCCGCCAGGCGGATCACCATCTTCATCGGGGAGTCGGACCGCTACCACCACAAGCCGCTGTACGCCGAGATCGTGCACCGGGCCCACCAGCGTGGGCTGGCCGGCGCGAGCGTGTTCCGCGGCATCGAGGGATTCGGCGCAGCATCCCGGATCCACACCAGCAGGCTGCTGTCGCTCAGCGAGGATCTGCCGCTCGCCATCATCATCGTCGACACCGCGGACCGGACCGACGCGTTCCTCGATGAGGTGGCAGACCTGGTCAGCGGCGGCCTCATCATCGTCGACGACGTGTACGTGCACACCTACACCGGCGGCAGCGCGCAGTGATCGTGCTCGCGGTGCTGGCAGGCGGCATGCTCGGCGCACCCGCCCGGTACCTCGCCGACCGCGCCGTCCAGGCCAGGCATGACAGCGTCTTCCCATGGGGCACGTTCGCCGTCAACGTCGCCGGATCGGCTGTGCTCGGCTTCCTGCTCGGCGCGCAGGCGCACCTCGGCCTGCCGTCGGCAGCGTTCGCGTTGCTCGGCACCGGCTTCTGCGGCGGGCTGACGACATTCTCGACGTTCGGCTACGAGACGCTGCGCCTGCTCGAAGACGACGCCATCGGCGAGGCCGGCCTAAACGTGCTGGGCAGCCTGGCCGTTGCCGTGCTGGTTGCCTGGCTCGGCTTCCGGCTGGCGGCCGCCTTGTTAGCCGGTCGCCGGGTACTGGTCGGCCTGTTAACCCGCCGCAGCGAGATCGCCGCAGGCCGGTCCCCGTGGCCGCCCCTGATCCCCTCGGTCGGTGCCTGATCCCCTCGGTCGGTGCGGCCGACCCGCGCACGTAGAGTGGATTGCCGTGGGAGCAGCGCATACCAGCCAGGAACGCCGCCTGCCGGAGGGCCTGGCTGTCAGCACAGTCGGCGTGCCCGATCCCGGAGATCTCCTGTCTGGGCTGCCCAGCCAGGCCGTGTCCGCCTGGATCCATCAGGGCGACGGCCTGGTGGGCTGGGGCGAGGCGGCGAGGCTGACGATTCCCGCCGGGGAGGACCGGTTCGCCGCCGGCGAGAAGTGGCTGACCGAGCTCTTCGATGCGGCCAGCGTCACCGACGAGGTGGGCGTGCCCGGCACCGGCCCGGTCGCGTTCGGCAGCTTCACCTTCGACCCGGCCTCAGAAGGTTCCGTCCTCATCGTGCCTGCGCTGATCACTGGCCGCAGGTCCGGAGTGACCTGGCAGACGACCATCACCGCGGACGGCGCTGCGCCCGAGGCCTGGCGCACTAGGCTGGCGGCCAGCCCGGCCGAGCTGCGCTGGAGCGACGGCAGCCTGACGGCGCCGCAGTGGGAGCAGGTAGTCGCGGCTGCGGTGGCGCGGATCAAGGCGGGCGAGCTGCACAAGGTGGTGCTTGCCCGCGACTTGCAGGCCTATGCATCCGCCGACATCGACGTGCGCGTGCTGCTGTCGAGGCTGGCGGCGCGGTCCCCCGGCTGCTACACGTTCGCCTGCGCTGGCCTGGTCGGCGCGACGCCGGAGCTGCTGATCCAGCGCGAGGGCCGGGACGTCAGGTCGCTAGTGCTCGCGGGCACCGTGGCGCGCGGCGGCAGCCAGGCCGACGACGAGGCACTCAGCGCAGCGCTGCTCGGCTCGGCCAAGAACGCCGAGGAGCACCGGTACTCGGTCGAGTCGGTACACGACCTCCTGGCTCCACTGTGCACGGAGCTGGCGGTCGATGCCGAGCCGTACCTCCTCCAGATGGCCGACTACCAGCACCTGGCGACGTCGGTGTCGGGCGTGCTGGCCAGGGACGCGTCGGCGCTGGCGCTGGCGGCGTCGCTGCATCCCACGGCCGCTATCTGCGGTACGCCGACCGAGGCCGCGCTGGAGCTCATCAGGGAGCTGGAGCGCATGGACCGCGGCCGCTACTCGGGTCCGGTGGGCTGGGTCGACGCCCGCGGGAACGGCGAATGGGGAATCGCGCTGCGCTGCGGCGAGATCGATCGCAGCCGCGCCAGGCTATTCGCTGGCTGCGGGATCGTAGCCGGCTCGCAGCCCGAGGCCGAGCTCGCGGAGACAGAGACCAAGTTCCGGCCGATGCGCCGGGCGCTTGAAGGCTGACTGGCGTCGAGTCCTTCCGCCAAGCCGGGCCCGGTGCGTGAACTACGCTGCATTCGTGCCGGACACCAGTGCTCAGACGATGGGGTGGCTGCGGGCGGCTGTGGGGGTCGCGCTCATCGTGGCGCCTGAGGTCCCGCTGCGGCTGCCGGGCCGGGAGGATCCGACCGCAGCCAGCGTGCTGCTGATGCGCACGATCGGCATCCGGGACCTCGTGCTTGGCCTGGGCACCGCTGCCGCGGCACGGTCGGCTGCCGAGAGCGACATCCGCCGCTGGATAGCGGCGACCGCGGCGAGCGACGCGCTGGACGCCGCTGCCAGCCTCGCGAGCTTCCGCTCGATCGGGAAGCGAGACGCCGTCGGCGCGGCGCTGCTGGCGCTCGGGTTTGCGGCCGGCGACCTGGTGGCATGGCGGTCTGCGCGGACCGCCGCGACGGTGGCCGGCCTGCCTGGTCAGTAGTGGATGGCGCCGCGCGCGCCGCCGCCAGCCGCGATCGCGTCACCATTGATCGCCACACTGCGCGGCGAGGCGAGGAACGCCACGATGTCGCCGATCTCGGCTGCGGTGACCATGCGCCGGATGCTGATGCCGGCCGCCATCGCCCGCTCCGCCTCAGCCTCGGAGATACCTCGGCCCGCGGCGTAGGCGCTGATCAGCGCCGGCGTGCGTTCTGTCACGGTCAGGCCGGGATGGACGACCGTCACGTTGATGCCTGCCGGGCCTAGCTCGTCGGCGAGATTCTTGGTCATGGCGGCGACGGCCACGTTGCGGATGGAGCCGACCACGCTGCTTGCCTGCCGGGCGGCCAGTCCGCTGATGTTGATGATGCGGCCCCACCCCTGCTCGACCATGTAGGGAGCGGCTGCCCTGGCCGTACGCAGATATCCCAGCACCTTGGTCTCGATCTCGGTACGCAGGTCATCGTCGGCCAGCTCGGACAGCGAGCGGGCAGCGTCCGGCCGGGCTGGCTCTGCGGCCGCGTTCACCAGGATGTCGACGCCACCGAGGCCAGCCACCGTGGCCGCGATCATCCCGCGCACCGCTGCGTCGTCTGTCGTGTCCGCGGACAGGGCGAGGACCCGGTGACCGTGCCGGCCGATCCGCGCGGCCGCCGTATCCAGGGCTGACTGATCCCGGGCGACCAGCGCCACATCGGCCCCTTCGGCCGCGAGCGTGTCGGCGACGGCGCACCCGATCCCACGGCTCGCGCCTGTCACCACGGCACGCTTGCCGGCCAGCTGCAGGTCCACGGGTGGCCTTTCTATCGCCGAGCGACGGCCAAGCTGGCCGCCGTCCCCGATCCTGCCAGAGACCCGCAGGCTGCGGTCAGCGGAAGGCTGGCGCGACCTCCTGCATGAACAGGTCGCAGGTGTCTTGCTTGCGGGCCATCGGCCCGAGCGTGAAGTCAGGGACGATGATCTCGTCAGCGCCGGCCTCCCGGTACTGCGCGATGATGTCGGTGACTTCGGCTGGCGTGCCGACGATCATTGGCTGGCCCGGATCCGTCTGCCGCTTCTTATCGAGCCAGGACTTGTCGGTCGACAGGTACAGCAGCGCTTGGGTCGAGACGTGGATCTCGGCCGGATCCCGGCCGACGTCTTCGCAGTGCGCTCGCAACACCGAGATCTTGTGCACGAGCTGGTCCGGCGTGGTCCAGGCGTTCCAGTGATCGGCGTACCGGGCTGCGATGCGCAGGGTCCGCCGCTCGCCTTGGCCGCCGACGAGCAGCGGCAGCCGCTCCTGCGCCGGCGCTGGCTGGCAGGGCGCATCCTGTAGCTGGAAGTACTCGCCAGAGAACGTGGTGCGCGGCTGGCGCAGCAGCGAGAGCAGGATCTGGACTGCTTCCTCGAACCGGTCCATCCGCTCGCGCACGGTCCCGAGGGCGATGCCGTAAGCGGCGTGCTCGTTCTCCTGCCAGCCTGCTCCGACTCCGAGCGTGAGTCGCCCATGACTGACCTGGTCCACTGCTGCCGCGATATTGGCCAGCACCGCGGGGTGGCGGTAAGTCACGCTGGTGACCAGGGGTGCCAGCCGCACCCGTGGGACGACCGCCGCCAGCGCGGCGATGACCGACCAGCACTCCAGCGTGTTGCCGTCCAGCGGCTCCAGGCCTGGTCCGTTCGGCATGAAGTGATCGGCGAAGTACACGCCGTCCCAGCCTGTCCGCTCGCAATGGGCTGCGATCTGGTGAATGTCATCGAAAGACTGGGCCGGCGACGGCCAGATACTGAAGCGCATGCGGGCATCCTAATCGTCAGCATCGCGGCCGGGGCGTCCCGGTCGGCCAGTGCGGTGAGCTGGCACGCGCAATCGGCGGCGCCGACCGCGACACGATAAAATCTTGCCCGAGTCCCAGGCAGGAGCCGCCGCATGACCGTGGATGTACCGACAGAGATAGTCATCAATCGGCCCCGTTTGCAGGTCGCTGCGTACGCTTCGGACCCGGACAATGCGACGTCCTGGTACAAGAACATCGAGTCTGTCGAATGGAAGTCGACCAAGCCGCTCACAGTTGGCTTCGAAGTCGCCTTCGTCGCACGGTTCCTGGGGCGCCGCCTTGCCTACCAGGTCAAGGAACTGGTCCCGGGAGAGCGGTTCGTGCAAGGCACTAGGGAAGGCCCGTTTCCCATGGAGACGACCTACACCTGGGAGGACACCTATGACGGCGGCACCAGGATGAAGCTCCGCAACCGAATAGCCGCGAGTCGCGGCAGTGCGCTCGCCTCGTAGGCTGCTGGGCGTGAAGCGAGTCCTGCTGACCGGCATGTCGGGGAGCGGGAAAAGCGCCGTGGTGCGGGAACTAGTGGCTCGCGGGTACAAGGCCGTCGATACCGACGACGGCTGGTGCCAGGTGCTGCCAGGCGGCTGGCAGTTGTGGCGCGAGGACGCAATCCAGACTCTGCTCGACGCCGACGACGCCGACATCCTGTTCGTGGCCGGCTGCGAGGAGAACCAGGTGCGGTTCCATCCGCAGTTCGACGCCATCATCTTGCTGAGCGCGCCAGTTGATACTCTCGTCGACCGGCTTGCGACGAGGACTAGCAACCCGTTCGGCAAGGCGCCAGCTGACCTACGCCGCGTTCTTGACGATGTGCAGGCCGTTGAGCCGTTGCTGCGGAAGGTCGCCGATCATGAGGTCCGGACCACGGCACCGCTGGCTGAGGTGGTGACGACGATCCTGTGTCTCGTCAGCGCCTGACCCGCAGGGCGGGCTACTGAAATCGTCTCCCAGTCAGGACCGACCTCAGATCTTCTGGCTGATCGCCAGGTAGCGATGCTCGTTGGTCACGAAGCCTCGGTCATCGACGTTCCCGGCCAGGACCTGGCTGACCGTTGCCGCACTTGTCAGCGCAGCAGCGCCGTCCACGTCGGCATGGCAGAGGTCCAGCGCGCCGAGCCAGAAGACCAGCGACTCGACATCGCAGACGACGTACTCGACGTCATATTCGGCGAACGCCAGCAGCCGCACGCCAGCGTCCGTGAAGTGGTCCGGAGCGATGACCGGCCCGGTGGCCGGCTGCCGCAGAGCTTCCTTGACGGACGCCATGTTGCGCTCGCCAACCTGCTGGGTAATGAAGTAGCCGCCCGGTCGCAGGTGGTCGGCCACCACTCGCAGGTCGAACGGAGCATGCCTGCAGACGATCACGTCGAAGGCGGCGGACGTTACGGCCTCGAGCTCGTCGCTGGAGACCCTGAACTCGACATTAGGCGCAGCCGACGCCTGCTCGGCATGCCTGATCATCTGCGGATCTACATCGATCCCAAGACCATGACCAAAGAGCCCGGCCAGATTACAGAATCTCTCGCCACCGCCCGTTCCGATGTCGAGTACCAGGTCGGCAGGATCCAGGTAACGAGCGACGACGTCGGAGTACTCCCACGGCACCGGCTGCCGCAGCTCGTTCATGCGCGAGAAATCCCAGCCGCGCCGCGGACTTGCCGCGGCTAGCAACAGGTCGAGTTCTTCCTGCGAGTACCGATCCCGCACGGCCGTAAGGCTAGCAACCGTCTACCTGGCGGGGCCAAGTCAATGCCAGCTACTTGCGGGTTGGCCAGGGCCAGCTTCGCCTGGTGGCGCGGCGCGAATGCTTCGGAACCCGCCGCGGGTAAGCCCGCTGGCGTCGGACGATCGCAAACGAGCAGCCAGCCAGCGCGGCAAGCGCGGCAACGACGACGGCAAAGGTCGTCGGGGATGGCCCGCCATCGGAGGCCAGGTCGGCGGCCTCACGCGAGGGTGGCTCAGCGATGCGGGGATCGCTGGCCGACGACGCCGTGGCTGACTGGACGGGGACCGGAGCCTTGCTGCCCGAGGCGGCCGGCGTGGGCGCGAGCGATGGCTGGGTCGGCAGCGGCTGCGCCTCCAGCACCTGCGCCAACGGCAGTACGGGCGTTGACGGCGTCACCGCATGCGAGGTTTTGGGGGCTGGCGCAGCCCGCTTGGACGGCGACGAGCTGGCACTCGAGGCTGCCGATGCATCGGCCGATGGAGTGGGCGACGACGTGGCGGTAGGAGTGGACGAGGGATCCGGTGACGAGGTGGCAGTAGGAGTAGCCGACGGATCCGGTGACGAGGTGGCGGTAGGCGTGCCCGACGGATCCGGCGTCGGCGTTGCCGTGGGGTTAGCTGACGACGAGGGATCGGCTGACGAGGCCGACGGCGAAGGGCTGGTGGCTGGCGAGCTGTCGGCCGGCAGAATGAGGGCGACAGTGGAGGCCGTGATTGCGGGGCCCGGCTGGACGCCGGCATATGCCCCGGCCTGACTTCCAGACAAGGTCGCAGAAGCAGCGACTCCGGCGCCGGACGACAATGCGATTGCCGCCGCAGCCCCGGCTGTCATGGCGCCGAGGACGGTAACGGCCATCCGATGCCTACGGCGGGCGCCCCGGTCAGCGCCGTCGCCTTCGAGCGCAGGATCGGCCGATCGCGCAGCAGCCGCGGAGCGCGCCCGTCCGGCGTCTCTGCCATCAGCAGCCAGCATCCGTCCTCCATGCCTCGACGACCCGGACATTCAATGCTAGTCAGTAGGAAACTGTCGTATAGTACGCGACCAAGGCAACCTCCCGCACATCAGGCATCACTGTTCGTCGGTGCCGTATTCGGAGACGGCCTATGCGGCTAAGATCACCGGGGTGATCACCGGCCTGCATGCGATCGTGTTCTCCCCTGAGGCTGAGAAGGTCCGGGTGTTTTTCCGGGACGTGCTGGGCTTGACCTCCGTTGATGCAGGCGGAGGCTGGCTCATCTTCGCCATGCCCCCAGCCGAGCTGGCCGTCCACCCCGCCGACGGCGCCGGCCGCCACGAGCTGTACCTGATGTGCGACGACATCCACGCGACGCTGACCGAATTGCGCGGCAAGGGAGTCCAGGTGGTGCGGGATGTCGCCGATCAAGGCTGGGGGCTGCTGGCTGCGATCGCCCTGCCGGACGGCTCAGAGCTCCCTATCTACGAGCCCCGGCATCGCTCACCTCATTAGCCGCCGGGCAAGCTTGCGAGAGCCGTCGTTAACCCGGGGAGGCCAGCGTGGAATGGATCAACGAGCCGGGCCAGTGGTCGGCTGTCGACAGGGTGCTGACGGTGACCGCGGATTCGGGCACTGACTTCTGGCGCACCACTCATTACGGGTTCGTACGCGATAGCGGACATGTTTATGGCCGCGAGGTCGACGGTGACTTCGACTTGTCAGTCCGGGTCCGCGGGGCTTACGGCGACCAGTACGACCAGGCAGGGGCCATGGTGCGGGTCGACGAGGAGCACTGGCTCAAGACCGGCATCGAGTTCGTCGACGGCAGGATCCGGTTCAGCACCGTAGTAACGCTGGCGTACTCCAGCTGGGCGGTCGCGGACCTGCCGCCGGGCGTCAGCGAGCTCAGCTTGCATCTGGCCAGGCGGAAAGACGCGGTCGAGGTCCGCTACAGCGTCGACGGCGGGCCAGCTGAGCTGGCCGCTATTGGCTATCTGCCGCCCGGTAAGCCGGCCTTCGCCGGGGCAATGTGCGCGGCGCCGGACGGCGCTGGCTTCGAGGTCTCATTCCACGACCTCGTCATCACCGCGATCGGGTAGTCCGAGCCGCGCTACGCACCGCTTGCCAGGCGGCCGAGCAGCAGGAACCAGCCGGCACCGACCGGGATGGTCGCCCAGGCCAGGATGACGGCGGCGCGCCGCCACGTCGGGCGGCCGAGCCCGGCGGCGAGCAGCATGATGCTCCCGACTGCCAGCACGACGTGGCCGACCGCGGCGACCGCGAGCCAGCCGCGGCCCGGCGCTGGAGTGTCCCAGCTGGCCATAACCCCGGCCAGCCCATCCCCGACGAGCAGCAGCAGTGAAGCGGCCAGCGCGACGACGCTCGCTAGGCAGATAGTCCAAGCCCGCCACGGCCCGCTCGGCACCTCAGCCGTGTCCTGCACGCCATTAGTGTGCGCCACCAGGCTCCCACTTCGCCTAGCCATGTCCGACAGGACGGCGCGAAGGGCGCATGAGTCTCAACCTACCTCACGTTACGTTGCCAGACTGTTACTCTCGGTGTTCATCGCGTGTGAGCGGACCGGCTCGCGCCGCGGGAGGAGCGATCTCGTGTCGAATTGGGTGGCTGGCCGGCGAACGGGGACCCAGTACGTGTCGCCGGGCGATGCGCGGCGCCAGTCGGACGTCGTGGCCTACCGCGAGGCCGTAGCCGACGTGCTCACCGAGCTGGCGAGCCTGGGTGAGTCGCCCGGCGTTGCGATGGCAGAGCGCATCCTGGCGCGCCGTCTCCCGGAGCCCGAGTTCGCGATGGTCCTGTCGGCAATGCCCTCGGGGCCAGACGCCGCCATCGAGCGCGTACTGCGCGAGATCAGGATCTACCGGCAGGGCGCGCAGGACTTGGTGGGCAACCTCGCCGGGATGGTGGGGATCGCGCTGCTCGCGCAGATCGACGTGCTGTGGTGGGGCCACCTGCCTGCCTACCAGTCCGACTCCGACGTGCTCGACGCCGCTGAACTGCTGGACCTCGATGCGCTGAGGCGCGACGGCTTGCTGCTCTTCCGCTACCGCCGCCAGGCGTCGTCGCTGCTCGGCCGCGCCGCTCGCTCGGCCGAGCGGCGGGCCGTGCCCCTTCGCGTGCCGCGCACGGCCGGGCTCCGGTTCGCCTGCGCCCGCGCGGAGCTGATCGTGCTTCTCAACCAGATTGCCGCTGACTTCGCCCGGCTCGCGCCGCCCGGCACGCCGCCGCTCTGGGTCACCAGCCTCGCCCGCAGTGTGTCGCACCAGCGGCATCTGCGCTCGCTGGGTTACGCGGCGCTGCTGCCGAGCGCGCATTGCGCCGGCTACGCGGCCGACATTGAGATGACCTGGTTCCGCCAGTTCCAGGCCGACGGCGTGCTGCAGCGCCTGCTGCTGGACCGGCAGCACACGGGCGAGATCAATGTGATCGACGAAGGCCAGGCCTGGCACCTGTGCCTGTGCCCCGGTGCGGGCCGCGCGCTCCGCCTGGTCCCCGGCCAGCCACGGCTCGGCTGACCGTCATGTGCGGCATCGTCATGATCGTGGGCCGCGGCGCGGACCGCGCCCTGTTCGGCCAGATGCTGGCTAGCCTGGCACTGCGCGGCGAGGTCGAGGAGACCCATTGCGACGGCGCACTGCTGGCGGGCACCCAGCGGCTTCGCATCGTCGACAGGGAACGGGCTGTGCAGCCCTGGATGTCGCGCGATGGCCGCTGGCTGCTGTGCTACAACGGCGAGATCTTCAACTACCGGCACCTGCGCGCCGAGCTCATCGGCTTCGGCCGCGAGTTCCGCAGCGAAAGCGACACCGAGCTTGCGCTCGAGGCGTTCCTGTACTGGGGCGAGGACGCAGTCAGCCGCTTCCGGGGTGAGTTCGCGTTCGCCATCACCGACCGGGACTCTGGCTGGACGTATCTCGCCCGCGATCCGATCGGGGTGAAGCCGCTTTACTGGTCGAGCCGATCTGGCCGCCTGCACGTGGCGTCCGAGGTCAAAGCACTTGTGCCGGTCGAAGCACCAGTGTCGGAAGTGCCGCCTGGTCATCATGGCTGGGCCCGCCCGTCCGCTGCGCCGGCGCTTGCCCCGTACGTCGATCTGACGGGCTTGCGCGACGATCGCCCGCAGATCAACGATCCGGCCGAGGCCGCGAAAGTCCTGCGGCTTGCGGTCGAGGACAGCATCCGGGTCCGGGTCGACACCGACCTGACCGTCGGCGTCGTGCTGTCGGGCGGCCTGGATAGCTCGATCGTCCTCACCCACGTCCGCGAGATGCACCCGGACTGCGTGGCGTTGACCATCGGCGCGCCTGGCAGCGACGACCTTGTCTTCGCGCGCCGGCTGTGCGCCGAGCTCGGTGTGCCGCACGAGGTCATCACGGTGCGCCCCGGTGACATCCACACCGCCGATATACGCGAGGCCATCCGGCTCTCTGAGCTCACCGAGTACGGCGACATCATCAACGCGGTGGTATCCGTGCCGCTCTTCGCGCGGGCCCGCGCCCTCGGTCTCAAGGTCGTGCTGACCGGCGACGGCTCAGACGAGCTGTTCGGCGGATATGCGATGTACGACCGGATCGGGGCGGCAGCGTCCCGCCGGCTCTTCGAGCACATGATCGCCAACCTGCACCGCACCGAGCTTCAGCGCGTGGACCGCGTCAGCATGGGACAGGGGGTAGAGGCACGGGTCCCCTACCTCGACCCCGCGCTGGTCGAGCTGGCGATGCGGCTCCCGGTGGGGCTCAAGGTCCGCGCGGGCCAGGAGAAGTGGATCATGCGGCAAGCGTTCGCTGACATGCTTCCGGACTACATCACTGCGCGGCCGAAGAACCCGATGTCGCACTCATCCGGCCTGCATGAGCGCGCCCGGCTGTACCGGCCGCTGTTCGCGGGCATGCAGCGGTCGTTCGGGTACGACCTGCTCGCCCCGGTCCGGCGAGACTTCTCGGTGGTGCTGAGCCAGTGCGGTCACGATCTGGACAGCGCGCTCGCGCGGGCCCGTACCAGGCCGGACTACACGGCGGCCGAGCACGCGCGTGACCTGGCAGGCGCGCTGCGCTGGAACGCGGCGACCGCACTGCGGCCGTCGGCTCGCGGCTGAGGGTTAGTCCTTGACGCGCGGTGATGATCCATTACAGTCAAGTGCAGCGCATGGTGAGATGTCCGCTGTAGCACGACAACGCCCGTGGAAGAGCCCAGGACCAGGTCATGCATCTGCGGTTATGGCTGCCGGTCGCCAGCGGCCTGCTCATGCTGGCCGCGCCGGTCGCGGCCGACGCGAGCGTGGGCGTCGGTGTGCAGGCAGGACCGGTCCGGCTGGCCGGCGCGGCGCATCCTGGCGGGACGTACACGCTGCCACCGGTCTACGTCGTCAATACCGGCACTCAGCCTGAGTCGGTCGCGATCCGGGTCGAGCGCATCTCCCGTGGCACTGGCCGCACCGTCCCGCCGGCCTGGATCCGGGTATCGGCGCTGCCGTCGCAGCTCGGCCACGGCCAGTCGGCGCGCGTGCCGCTGGACCTGGTCGTCCCCTCGAGCGCCAGGCCCGGACGGTACTTCAGCGACGTCGTCGTCACTGGCTCGGCCCCGCTGACGGCTGGCGGCGCCAATCTGGGCGTCGCAGCAGCGACCGACCTGGAGTTCCGGGTCGCGCCCGGTGTGGTGGCGCAACCGTGGTTCCGGATGCCGACGTGGGTGCTGGCCGCCGCAGCCGGCATTGTCGTGCTCGCGGCAGCCTCGGTGCTGGTGATCAGGTCAGGCATCCGGATCCGGATCGAAAGGGAGCCGGTCGGCGTGGCCGGGAGCGGGAGCGGCTATGAGGCGTAGCGCGGTGTGGATCGTCCTGGCGGTCGTCGGCATCGCCGTGGTGAGCTGCGGGATCAGCGGTGCGGCGCCGGAAGGCGCGGGCCACGGTGCCAGCATCAGCCTGTCGCTGACGACGGTACCGACCATCCGCTCGGTCACGGTGTCTCCGGCCAAGGCGGCGTTCGGAACCTGCAGCGGCGGCCTGGCCAGCCGGAACACGCTGTCGACGGCAGGCAAGCTCGGATTCCCCAACGGCCGTTGCTTTGTCGGCCTGGCTACCCCGGGCATCTACCCGATCACGATCACGAACACCGGGATCGCCTCCGATATCTACGTGAACGGGACAAGCGCGAATCCGGCCGACGACGGCAATCAGTGGGTCCTGTGCGGTCAGGGCCACGATGGCGCGGTGGCGTGCACGGGGCGCGACGGCAGGCCGGGTACCGACCAGTACCTGGTCGAGACCTTCAGCTCGGCCGGCGAGCGGGCCGCGGGCCTCGGCACGACACCGAGGTGCGACACCGAGTTCGATGCGGCGCATGGCTGCTGGGCAGTCGAGGGCGCTTCGCAGAGCGAGGGTCTCGAGCTGGTCGGACCGTCAGGCAGCAGCGACATCTCCACGAAGTGGACCATGACGATCACCTGGACTCCGGTGCCGAGTCAGGGCTAGCGCGGCAATACGGGCGCCGGAACGCACGCTCTTGGTGACCGATTTCGTCTGGGAAGTCACCCTGTGACATAGGTCATATCGGTGTTTCGGAACTTCCGGGATGTACGGCTTGCCAACTGAGCGTTAACCGTCAGTAACCGATTGCACCCAGGCGCGTGATGGTTGCCCCCGAAGCAACGTGAAGCCCTGACCCGCGTCACATCCGCGTACCCCCCTGCTGCAGCCCGGTGCATTGGCATCGGCCGGCCAAATCTGGGTGTCCGCTGAGCGTCCCCCACGCCCTGCGAAAGGCACGTCTTGCCCTCCCAGCACGCAAACTTCCTCCCATTCCGATCTGCTAAGTCTTCTATCCGTGACCACTACCGCTCTGCCAGCTGGACCAAGCGGCTAGCGACGGTGACCGCAGTAGCGGCCATCGCGGGCGTGGCTGCGGGCATGTCCGCCGGTCCTGCGGCCGCGGCAACTGGCAACCCGCCGAGCGCCTCCAGTTCAGCCGGCATCGTCCTCACGGCCCACCAGACTGGCACTGCACTCCAGACTGGCACTGCACTCCAGACTGGCACTGCACAACTGGCTGGCAGCCCCAGTGCCGCCGTGACGGCATTGCCGTTCGACCAGGCAGCCGCGTCAGCCAGGCAGTCACCGCTCGGAACGGCAGCGCACGCCGGTGCGTCGGCGCCGCTCGGACAGTCCGCGCCGGCCGGGCCGCTGGCCACGCAAGTGCCGGACTCGACGCAGCCGCTGCAGCACCCGGGGAGCGTGAAGGTCGCGACCGCGCAGACCAGCAACGGCGGCTCGGCAAGCCAGCCCACTGCGCCCGCCGGAAGCACCGCGTCGCCGCCCCCGGCCCCGGCCCCTGCTCCGCCGGCACCGGCGCCTGCACCGGCCCCGCAGCCGTTCCGGCTCTACGACTCGGTGACGCCGCAGTGGATCCCGCCTGGCGCGGCGGTGGCCACTTACGCAACTGGCGGCTACGCGGTGCCCGCGTCGGTGGTGGCGGGCCGCAGCCTTGTGCTGTGGATCGACACCCGTGGCACGGATCCGGCAGCTCAGGCGCTGGACGTCGAGCCCGGCGACGCGACCCCGGCGGTCGCGGCGGCCTGGGCCTCGGCACGGCTCACGCATTGGCCTAACAGGGTCGCCCGCATCTACACGATGATCTCGGAGTGGCCGGCTGTGAAGGCGGCCATCGCCTCCCTCCCCCCGCAGATGCAGTCACATGTGCATTACTGGATCGCCGATCCGACAGGCGTACCGCACATCGTGCCCGGCTCGATGGCCACCCAGTGGTACTGGGGCCCGCACTGGGACATCTCGAGGGCACTGCCGGGCTTCTAGGCTCGGCAGCGCCGGACCGCATCAAGGCGGCCCGGCGGGATAGCTCTGGCTACCCCGCCGGGCCGTTTGCCGTACCCGCAGCCGCCTGATGCTCCCGGTCGGGCCAGGTTGTGGGACGTACAGTGAACGGTCGCCTAGGCCGGCTCCGGTCGGCGACCGGACCCCGAACAGCATGGCTGTGCATCTACTGCGGATACACCATCAGTAACTACGCAGCGATGCTGTTCGCGCCAGCTCTAGCCAGTCACTCCACGGCGATACTGGGCGAATTCTGAATGTTTGCGAGCGCCGCTGACGGTCAGAGTGGCGCTGACGGTCAGAGTGGCGCCGACGGTCAGAGCGCGGACACGACGGCGGCCGTGCAGGCTTGCGTGATCGCCGCGCGAAGCTTCGCGCCGTCGGCCCGGTCGGTCCTGACCTCGATCAGCCGGAGCCCGGACCCAGCCAGCGCGCCCGGCAGGTCGGCCGCGCGCTCGAGCCTGGCGTACGGCAGGCCAGCCGCCGCGGCGAGCGAGGCCAAGTCCGCGCCGTGCGGTGTGCCGAAGACGCGCTCGAACGAGTCAGGGAACGCGGCCGGCTCAAGGGTCGAGAAGATGCCGCCGCCATCGTTGTTGACGACGACCAGGCACAGGTCGGGGCGCGGTTCAAGCGGACCAAGCACGAGGCCAGGCGCGTCGTGCAGCACGGCCAGGTCGCCGAGCAGCGCGACGGCGGGCCCGCCGCCGGCCGCCTGGTGCGCCAGCGCCGCGCCGATCGACGCCGAGACCAGGCCGTCGATGCCGCTCGCTCCCCTGCTGGCCAGTACGCGCACGTCGGCGCGCGGCACCATGTGCCGGTCCAGGTCCCTGGCCGGCATGCTGGATGCCGCCCACAGCAGCGCACCGGATGGCAGCGCGGCGGCCAGGTCTCGGGCCAGCATCGGCTCGCTGAGCGCCGCGGCGTCGGCGCCGTCGGTGAGCACGGAGTTCTCCGCGAGCACGGCATCAGCTGCGGCGCCCGCCGCGGCATCGGCCGACAGCCAGGACCCGAGCCAGGAATCTGGCCAGGCCCGGCGCGGCGAGGCGGGCACGCCGCGCACGGTCACCCGGCCGGCCACATCGGTAGCCGTTCGGGCTGGGTCGGACCAGCGGCCAGCGCCCTGGGCGAGCACGACGTGACGGGCGGCGCCGCGGCGGAGCAGGGCAAGCTGGCCGCGGGTCAGGCCGGGCCGCCCGGCAGACACGATCACGTCCGGCTGATACGCGCTGGTGAACGCGGGACAGTCCAGCAGGAACTGATACCAGGTCAGCGCGAGCGGCCCCTGCCGTGCGCCGGACGACGGCTCCGCCAGCAGCGGCCAGCCTGCGTCGGCCGCGAGTCGGACGACGCCAGCTGGATCCAGCGCGCCGTCGCCGACCACGACCACGCCACGCTCAGTCCAGTCCAGTTCAAGTTCAGGCAGCCCGGCGACTCGATCAGCGGGTGCGGCCGCGCGGGTCCAGGGCTGGCCGTCCGGCCTGCCGTCCAGCGACTCGGGCCCGGGTGATTCGCCGGCCGGGTCGGTCCGGTCGGGTACCAGGGGGTCACGCAACGGCACGTTGAGATGCACGGGACCGGGGTAGGCCGCCCCGTTCCCGTCCGCAATCCAGAACGCCCGGCACGCCAGCGAGCGCCAGTACCCGACCTGCCCTGGGCGATCCTCGGGCACGCCGACCTCGCTGAACCAGCGAACGGCGTCGCCATAGAGCTTGACCTGGTCGATGGTCTGGTTGGCGCCGGTGCCGCGCAGCTCGGGTGGCCGGTCGGCGGTCAGTACGATCAGCGGCACGCCCGCCTCGTCCGCCTCGATCACGGCCGCGTGGAAGTGCGCGGCCGCCGTCCCGGATGTGCACACGACGGCCACGGGTCGGCCGCTGGCCTTCGCCAGCCCGAGCGCCAGGAAGGACGCCGACCGCTCGTCGATACGGACGTGCAGCCGCAGCCGCGATTCGGGCCGCGCAGCGGACGACGCCGCGTGCAGCGCCATCGCGAGCGGCGCGCTGCGTGACCCCGGCGCGATCACTGCGTCCCGCAGTCCGCACCGGATGAGCTCGTCGACCACGACGGTGGCGAACGCGGTCGAGCTGTTCACAGCCGCTCGGGCAGGAACTGGGCCGCCGCCAGCAGACGCGCCCGCCAGTCAGCGGCGTCGACCTCCCAGCGGGCTAGCTCGGCCTGATCGACCACGGCAGGCCGGACCGGCAGCTCTCCTCCGGCCTCGGTCAGCGGCTCCGCCGTGACGTCGCCCGCCAGCAGGCTCATCGTCGCCAGCCCGCACGCGTGCGGCAGCTCCGGCAGCGCGGCCGCGAGCGCGACCCCGGCGGCCAGGCCGACCGACGTGTCGACTGCACTGGACACGACGACGGGCAGCCCGCAGGCCGCGGCTATCTCAAGCCCGGCGCGGACGCCGCCAAGCGGCTGGGCCTTGAGCACGACAATGTCGGCGGCCCCGGCAGCGCGCACTTTCAGGGGGTCCTCGGCACGGCGGATCGACTCGTCGGCGGCCAGCGGCACGTCGACCCGGCGGCGCAGCGCGGCCATGTCGGCGAGGTTGGCGCACGGCTGCTCGGCGTACTCGAGGTCGAATGGCGCCAGCGCCGTCAGCATCCGCGCGGCCAGATCGACGTCCCAGCCGCCATTGGCATCGACCCGTACCTTGCCACGGGGCCCGATCGCGTCCCGCACCGCCTCAACCCTGGCGATGTCGTCGGACTCGGGCTGACCAGGCTCGGCCACCTTGACCTTGGCGGTCCGGCAGCCCGACCGGCTGACGATCGCGTGCGCTTGCTCGGGGCCAACGGCCGGTACCGTCACGTTCACCGGCACGCTGCGCCGCACGGGCGCCGGCCAGCCGTACGCAGCGGACTCCAGCGCGCATGCCAGCCAGCGGGCACATTCGCGCGGGCCGTACTCCGGGAAGGGCGAGAACTCCCCCCACCCGGCCGGGCCCTGTAGCAGCGCGCCCTGCCGCAGCGTGATGCCGCGGAACTTCACCGGCATCGGGATCGCGAACGCCCGCAGCGTGGGCAGCAATTCGGCGACTAGCTCGGCCGTCGCCGCACCGGCGGCGCCCGTACCGGCGGCGCTCGCCCCGGCCGCATCCGTAGCGGTCAGTTCGTCACCGGTCACGGGCGATGCGGGAACTTCCCGAATTCGGGGGCCCGCTTGCCCACGAACGCGTCCCGGCCCTCCTGCGCTTCCTCGCTCATGTAGTAGAGCATCGTCGCGTCGCCGGCGAACTGCTGCATTCCGGCCGCGCCGTCGGTCACCGCATTGAGCGCGCCCTTCAGCATGCGCAGCGCCAGCGGCGACTTCGCCAGCATCTCCTGGGCCCAGCTGACGGTTTCCTCCTCCAGCCGCTCGAGCGGGACCACGGTATTGACCAGGCCCATCTGCAGCGCCTCCTGCGCGTTGTACTGGCGGCACAGGTACCAGATCTCGCGCGCCTTCTTCAGGCCGACTGTCGCGGCCAGCAGCGACGAGCCGTAGCCCGCGTCGAACGAGCCTACCTTCGGCCCGGTCTGGCCGAAGATCGCGTTGTCGGCCGCGATGGTCAGGTCGCAGCAGACGTGCAGCACATGGCCGCCGCCGATCGCGTAGCCCGCCACCATGGCGATCACCGGCTTGGGCGTGCGCCGGATCTGGACCTGCAGGTCAAGCACGTTGAGGCGGCCGACACCGCGCAGGTCTTTGTAGCCGTCATCGCCGCGGATACGCTGGTCGCCGCCGGAGCAGAACGCCTTGTCGCCTTCCCCCGTCAGGATGATCACGCCGATCTCGTTGTCGTCGCGGGCCACGTTGAACGCGTGCGACAGCTCGAACAGCGTCGTCGGCCGGAACGCGTTGCGCACCTCGGGCCGGTTGATCGTGATCTTGGCAATGCCTTCTGCGGTCTCGTAGCGGATGTCGGTGTACTCCTGCCCCTCCGCCGGCCCGGATGCCTTCCAGTCGACCACGCTTTGCCCTCCTGCTGTTGCCCTGTTCTGCCCGATTAACCTTACGTGCGTGACATCCCGGCCCTTGCACGCGGTCCAGTTCCCGCCCGCGGCTGGCGAGCGCATGCTGTCGGCGCTGGCCGCCGCGCTTGACGGCACCGGCCCGGCGATCCTGCCGCTCGATCCGGACCTGCCAGAGCCGGTACTGGCCCGCATCCTCACCGCGCTTGCTCCCGCCGCCCTGCACACGATCAAGGGAACGAGCGCGCTCGACCTCGCCGCCGCCCGGCCGCCCGCGGCCACTGGCGTCCGCCAGGACGGTGCTCGCCACCCCGGTGCTCACCACCACGGTGTGCGCGACGACACGGCCGTCGTTATCGCCACCTCAGGCTCTACCGGTGTGCCCAAGGCTGTCGAGCTCAGCGCCGCCGCGCTGACCGCGTCAGCCTCGGCGTCCCTGCGGCACATCGGGGCTGGCCCTGGCGAGCGATGGCTGTGCTGCCTGCCGACTTTCCACATCGCGGGCATCGGCGTGCTCGTGCGGTCGCTGATCGCAGGCCTGGAGCCCGTCATCGTGCCTGCCGTCACCCCGGAGATCCTGGCCGCGAGCGGCTGCGTGCACGTCTCGATGGTGCCGACCCAGCTACGCCGCCTGCTGGACGCGGGCGCGAGCCCGGGGCCGAGCGGCACGGTACTGCTGGGCGGTGCCGCGTCCAGCGACGGACTGCTGGCGCAGGCCAGGGCCGGCGGCTGGCGGGTGGTCACCACCTATGGCATGAGCGAGACCTGCGGTGGCTGCGTGTACGACGGCGTCCCGCTGGACGATGTGTCGGTCCGGCTCGGCCGCGTGCTATCGGGAGCTGACGCTGGGCAGATCCAGATCAGCGGGCCGGTCCTGTTCTCGGGGTACCTGGGCCAGCCTGACCTGACCGCCACTGCGCTGCGGGACGGCTGGTTTCACTCCGCTGATCTTGGCTGGTGGCGGGCCGACGGCACGCTCGGCGTCCGCGGCCGCGCCGATGACGTCATCAACACCGGTGGCGAGAAGGTCGTGCCAGGCGAGGTCGAAGCGGTCCTGGGAACGTGCGAAGGCGTCGCGGACGTTGTAGTCATTGGGATACCTGACGCGGAGTGGGGCGAGGCGGTGACCGCCTTTGTGGTCGCAGCGGACCCGGCCGATCCGCCCGACCTGGAGCGGTTGCGCAGCCAGGTCCGGGAGGCGGTTTCTGTGTATGCGGCGCCCAAGAGGGTAGTGCTTATGCCAGAATTTCCGCTATTGCCATCCGGCAAGCCCGACCGGCTGGCCTTGCGGCACATCGGAATCCAGGGAGCCTGACGCGCAGATTCGCCGCGATGAACATCGTGACCTGCTGACTTTCGTGATTGAATTTCGTGGCGTTGAGCAGGCGTAGTCCAACTAGGCGGGAACATTTAGCCGCCACGTGCGTTACAAGATAGTGCCAGCGGCGCGTGCTGCCAAGTCCGCCGAGGGTCCCCGCCCGTACATAAGCGCGCCTGCCGAGGCGCGGTATCTAGCGCATGCCCGATATGCGCCCACGAAGGGAGGTGTCTCATGCCGAGGACAGCGACTGTACTTGCTGCCCGCGACGATGAGGAGACCACGACCCACGTGGACGAGCTGATCCAGCGCGGCCGCGGCCAGGGCTTTCTGTCCCTGCCTGAACTTCGCGATGCCTTTGACCAGGCGCGAGTTTCCCCGTCTGAGGCCCGTTCCATCATCCGTGAGCTCACCGAGGCCGGAGTCCAGCTCGGCAACGAGCCTGCTGACGCCTTCGGGGCAGCTGACGCTGTCGTCCCCGCCACTGCTGACCAGGGCGCTGGCGCCGGTTCGGCCGCCGGCGGCGCTGGCGACCGTGCCGGTGGCAACCAAGCCGCCGACGCTGAGCTCGCCGATGTTGACGCTGAGCTGGCCGGGATGTCGGCGGGCGCCGCCGGGCGGGTCGCCGTCAGCGTGCCAGAGACCGACCTCGATGACCAGACCTCGGTCATGGGCGACTCGGTCCACACCTACCTCAAGTCCATCGGCCGCCGCCAGCTACTGACTGCCGAGGAAGAGGTTGACCTCGCCAAGCGCATCGAGGCCGGCCTGTTCGCCGAGCACAAGCTGGAGACGGAGAAGCGGCTGTCCGCGCACTACCGTGCCGATCTGGACGCTGTGGCCGACGACGGCAGGCGGGCCAAGGCGCACATGCTGGAGGCCAACCTGCGGCTCGTCGTGTCGGTGGCGAAGAAGTACTCCGACCGCGGCCTGTCCCTGCTCGACGTGGTCCAGGAGGGCAACCTCGGCCTCATCAGGGCGGTCGAGAAGTTCGACTACACCAAGGGCTACAAGTTCTCGACCTACGCCATGTGGTGGATCCGGCAGGCGATCCAGCGCGGGTTCGCCGATTCGGCCCGCACGATCCGGCTGCCGGTGCACGTGCTGGAGATGCTGAGCAAGCTGAGCCGGGTCGAGCGCGACATGCACCAGCGCCTCGGCCGGGAGCCCACTCCGGAGGAGCTGGCCGTTGAGCTGGACCGGACGCCGGACCAGATCGAGGAGCTGCTGCGTACCAGCCGGCAGCCAATCAGCCTGGACTCCACTATCGGCGAGGACGGCGAGACCAGCATCGGCGACCTGATCGAGGACGTGGATGCGCCTGAGGCAGGCGAGCTCGTCGACCGTCAGCTGATGGCGGACCAGCTGCGCAACGCGCTGAGCGCGCTGACGCCGCGGGAAGCAACGATCATGTCGATGCGGTTTGGCCTGTATGACGGCAACCCGCACACGCTGGACGAGATCGGCAAGGCGCTGGGCCTGACGAGGGAGCGGATCCGCCAGCTGGAGAAGCAGTCGCTCTCCAAGCTGCGGCACCCAAGCCGGGCGCAGCCGCTGCTGGACTACGCCAGCTGAGCGCATCATCCTCGCGTTGCTGGCGGGAATCCGACGGGAGCCCGCCAGTAGACCGGCCAGTGCGGCCGGGCCGACCCCCCGCCTGGCCCGGCCGCACTGTTATGCCTCACGCCACGACCTGCGGCCTGTTTGCTGTTATTACCGGAAATAGCGCGCCTGCCGCGCTCTGGCCCGCCAATGGTGCAGAATTCTGTGCTCGTGAGCCCAACAATCCGCACCGCGGCGCCAGCCGACTACGACGCCGTCGCGCCGTTAATTGACGCCTGGTGGGGCAGGCCGATCCTCGGCTCGCTCCCCCGGCTGTTCCTCGACCTGTTCTACCGGACCAGCCTCGTCATCGATGGCAGCAGCGGGCCTACCGCCGTCCTAGTCGGGATCTTGTCGCCATCCGACGCCGAGAGCGCGTACATCCACTTCGCCGGCGTCGCGACGGCGTCCCGCCGCCAGGGCTATGCCCGGCTGCTGTATGAGGAGTTCTTCGGTCTCGCCCGTACCGCTGGGCGCACGTGCGTGCGCGCGATCACGGCCCCGGTGAATGTCACCTCCGCCAACTATCACCGGGCCATGGGCTTTGCGGTTACCGGACCTTTCCCCGGGTACAACGGCCCCGGTCACGACATGCTCGTCTTCGAGCGAAGCCTATAGGGGCACCCGATGCTGCATGAGCACGACGGGCACGTCGTAACGGCAACCTCCCTGCGCGATAAGTGCACTGGGAGGGGATGCGCCATGGACGCCGGACTGACGCGCCGGTTCACCCGCACGAAGTACCGGCCTGGCTACTCGATCGCCGAGGTGAACGCGCTTATCGAGCAGATCGAGGCAACCCTCGGCCTGCGCCCGCGGTACGGGCCGCCGGTGACGGCAGCGGAGGTGGCCGCAGCGAAGTTCCGCCTGGTGCGCCTTAAGCCTGGCTACGACATGCGCGAGGTGGACGAGGCCCTCGACCGATACCAGGAGCAGCTGCAAGACCAGGGCTGGGGTTAGCCAGCGCTGTCATCACGAGCCGTCGGCAGCCGACTGCCGGACCATCTCCAGCAGCTCGGCGGAGGATACCGGAGCGTTGCGCCGAACCGAGCCGGTGAGCATGCCGCCGTCGACCGCGATGGACTGCCCCGTGACGTAACTGGAGGCGTCGCTGGCGAGCCACAGCACCATCTCGGCGATGTCGGCCGGCTGTGCCGCCCGCGGGATCGGCGCTGCGTTGCTGAGCGCGGCCGTCATGAACGCAACAGTCCGCTGTGCCTGCTCGCTGTCGAGCCCGGCGGCCCGCCCGAAGATGGACGTCGCGGTCGCGCCGGGGCAGACTGCGTTGACCCGCACGCCGTGCTCGCCTAGCTCGTTGGCCGTCGTGACGGTCAGATGCTTGATTGCCGCCTTTGCCGCGCTGTAATCGTGGCCCCCGTAGTTCGCCCGGAACGCCGCGACGCTCGCGGTATTGATGATGCTGCCGTGCCCCTGCGGCCGCATGATCCTCGCCGCGGCGCGGATGCCGAGGAACACCCCGCGCAAGTGCACGCCGACGGTATGGTCCCACGACTCGACGCTGATCTCCTCGATGCTGCCGGTCGATCCGGGCACGCCGGCGTTGTTGAACATGACGTCCAGCCCGCCGAAGTGGTCCAGCGACGCCGCGACCGCGCTGTCGACGTCGGCCTCGCTGGCCACGTCCGTGGCGACAAAGCGGGCGCGCTCCCCCAGCTCCTCGGCCAGGCGCTTGCCGCGCAGCTCGTCGACGTCGGCCAGGATGACCGTCGCGCCCTCGGCGGCGAACAGCCGGGCCGTCGCCTCGCCGATGCCGCTCGCCGCGCCAGTGATGACTGCGCGCTTGCCGTCCAGCCTGCCCATATACCGCCACCCATCACGTCGCCGAAGCTGTCAGGACAGCAAGCTGTCATTCCCGGCCGTTCCGGTCAACTGCGCGGTTGCCGGAGACATCCGAATAGGTCTTACTTTAACTATTTAAGACGCTTTCACTCCGGTCTAGTATGACTGATACCGGGAAATGGGCGCCTTGTCTGCGAGCGGAGATCTCGATGACCAGAATCCGCACTCTGTGCACCATAATCACGGTAGCCGCGGCGACAGCCGGGCTGACAGCAGCCGGAGGACCGGTAGCGCAGGCGACGGCAAGCCCCGGCTGGCGGCTGGTCGCGAGCCATCACTACCCCCCGCTAGCTGACTACAACGCCCTGAATAGCGTCGTCGCGCCCACCAAGACCGACGCCTGGGCGTTCGGTGGCAACAACGTAGGTTCAGCAGCGGGCACGAACATACCCGTCGCACAGAAGTGGAATGGCAGCACCTGGCACGCCGTCACGCTCCCCGCAGACGTGATCGGCCCTGTGTGGGCGGCTAGTGCTCCGGCCGCCAATGACATCTGGGCCGTCACCGAGCTGACGGGCTACCTCGTGCACTTCAACGGTTCAAGGTGGGCGGTGGCCAAGACCTTTGCCAGCGGGCTCTCCGCGACCTGGGTCACGGCTTTCAGCCCGACGAATGTCTGGGTGTTCGGCCGGACTGGGTTCGGCCCTGGCCTCGGCACCTGGCACCTGCACGGAACCACCTGGACCAACGTCACTGGCTTGGGCGGCAGCGTCAGCACCGCCAGTGCGCTGTCCGCATCGGACATCTGGGCAATCGGCAGCACCGGCAACAACCCGCAAAACGCCATCGTCCGCTACCAAGGCAACGGCTGGAAGCGGGTGACAAGCGCGGCGCTGTCCGGGGCCACCTTCACCCGCATCCTGGCACTGTCGCCGACTGATGTCTGGGTCTCGGGCAACAAGGCGGGGACGTCGAAGCCGCTGCTGGTGCACCTGAACGGGACTACCTGGACAACGGTCACGGTGCCATTCAAGCTGGATCTCGATGCGATGGCCTCAGACGGTCAGGGCGGGCTATGGATGACGGCCGAGGCTTTGTCGCCGCCAAATACGATCTGGGCGGTACACCTGGCCGTGTCCAGCACTGGCGCACTGACGTGGACGCGCCACCTGCTCACCGGGGCCGGCGGCTTCGCCTACGATATCGTCCTCATTCCTGGCACCAAATCACTGTGGGCCGTGGGCTCTGAGCCCGCCACGGCCAAGGCTGGGTCGAGCGCGGCGATCTGGGCGGACGGCCCCATCGGGTAGGCCGGCCACCTCGTGACTCCCTACTCGCTGCTACGACTGAAACCAGAGGTAGCGCCGGGCTTCGGCGGGCAGCCGCAGCTCGATCTGCTTTAGCTGGAGTTGCTCCAGCGTTCTGCGGGACGATCGCTCGCCTGGCAGGATCCGGAATAGACACTTCTCGAGCGGCCAGTCCGTTGCTAGCCATCCGGAGATGGCTTTGGCGACGGTGTAGCTCAGGCCGGTGTCCTGCTGGTCCTGGCGTATCCAGAACGTCACCATGCCCGAGGCCGGCGGCATGGCGTCGATCGTCGCCCGGTCGGCGCCAGCGCGACGCAGGTACTCTCGCAGCGAATTCAGGTATACGGAGCCCAGGGCCTGCGACTGCGAGGGATCGAGCAGGAGGAATGTGAAGGCACGGCGAGCCTGGTGCGCAGCGTGATGCGCCGCGGCCTGGCTGCGGTCGTCCTCGAGCGTGAACCCGTCAACAGGCCACCGGCCGTCGCTGTGCATGCGGATCACAGCGGGACTGGCCATGTACGCGGCATAGTCCAGCTGAACGTTGGCAGGAGTGAGCGGAACGGCCACAAAGGCTGGATGCACGAGCCCCGACGGCACCGATGCGCTTGAGCTGAGCACGTCTTCCTCCGACCGATCAGGAATCGAGAAGCATCAGTGTGTCCTGGCGCCTAGCCTTCCCACAGGTGGCCGCCCGATATGGCGGCCTTGACGTCGAAGGGAGCCCGAGAATGCCCGCGAAGACTACCGAAACCGAGTCCGACGGATTCACCGCTGAGGAGCGTGCCGCGATGAAGGCGCGCGCCGCCGAACTGCGTGCCGAGGGCAAGAAGGGCGCCAAGAAGGCTGACGGGCTGCAGGCGGTCCTCGACAAGATCGCGGAGATGGCGCCGGAGGATCGTGCGCTGGCCGAGCGCGTGCACATGACGGTGACCGCTACCGCCCCGGACCTGTCGCCAAAGACCTGGTACGGGATGCCTGCCTACGCGAACGCCGACGACAAGATCGTCCTCTTCTTCCAGGACTCGGGCAAGTTCAACTACCGGTACTGCACCCTGGGCTTCCAGGACGCCGCCAACCTCGACGACGGGGACCTGTGGCCGGTGTCGTACGCGCTGCAGGAGTGGAGCGCGGTGGTCGAGAAGAAGGTCGCCGAGCTGGTGCATGCTGCGGTCTCCTGACACCGGCCGGGATCGTGGCCCCATACGCTGGCGTCGTGGTGTTTGACGTCGGCGCAGATTCCTACGCAAGGTTCATTGGCCGTTTTTCCGAGCCCCTTGCGGTGCAGTTCGCGGAGCTGGCCGGTGTGCGGGCTGGGTATCGGGTACTGGACGTCGGCTGCGGACCGGGCGCGCTGACCGCGCAGTTGGTGCAGCGCCTGGGCAGCGGCGCTGTTTCGGCGATTGATCCGTCGGCCTCGTTCGTCGCGGCGATCAGGGCCCGGTTCCCTGACGTAGGAGTGCAGCGCGGTGTTGCCGAGCGGCTTCCGTTTGCTGACGGCACCTTCGACGCCGCTCTGGCACAGCTGGTCGTGCATTTTATGACTGATCCGGTGGCGGGGCTGGCGGAGATGGCGCGGGTGACCCGCCCCGGCGGACTGGTCGCTGCCTGCGTATGGGATCACGCGGGCGGCGGCGGCCCCCTTGCCGCGTTCTGGCAGGCAGTGCACGATCTTGACCCAGGTGCGCGCGATGAGGCCGGGCTTGCCGGTGCGCGGCAGGGCCACCTGGCGGAATTGTGCGCGGCGGCGGGCCTGCAGCACATCGAAGCCGGGTCGCTGACCGTCGATGTCCGGTTCGCGACGTTCACCGACTGGTGGGAGCCGTACACTCTCGGCGTCGGGCCGGCCGGCGCCTACGTCGGCAAGCTAGACCAGGCGCAGCGCGAAGCCCTGCGGACCCGATGCGCGCAACTCCTGCCGCCGGCCCCGTTCCACGTCTCCGCCTCAGCCTGGTCCGTACGGGCTTACGCCTGACTCGCAGACACCAGACGCAGATCACTAAGCCGTAATCTTGCCGTCGACCAGGTGCAGGACGGAGTCGGCCAGGTCGATCAGCGCCGGATCGTGGGTGGCGACGAGCGCGGTCACGCCCTCCGACTCCACCACGGTCCGCAGCAGTCGCATGATCTGCCGGCCGGTCTCGCGGTCGAGCTGGCCGGTTGGCTCGTCGGCGAGCAGCAGTGACGGCTGGGTAGCGAGCGCCCGTGCGATCGCCACGCGCTGCTGCTGACCGCCGGACAGTTCGGCCGGGCGCTGCTTCGAGTGCTCGGCGAGCCCAACCTTCGACAGCAGCGACTCGACGCGGGATTCGCGCTCTTTGGGTTCCATCCCAGCGATCCGCAGCGGGACGCCGACGTTCTCGGCGGCGGACAGCACAGGCAGCAGTCCGAACGACTGGAAGATGTACGCCACGGTGTCCCGCCGTAGCCGCAAGCGCTCCCGCTCGCCCATCGCGGTCATGTCGTGCCCGGCAACCGAAAGGGAACCGCCGTCCGCGGTGTCCAGGCCACCGACGATGTTCAGCAGCGTCGTCTTCCCGGATCCGGATCGCCCGACGAGCGCGACCAGCTTTCCCTCGCCGACAGCGAAGGTGACGCCGCGCAGTGCCGCCGTCGCGGTCGGCCCGCTCCCGTAGGTCCGGGTCATATCACGGACATCGATCATGTTCTTCACTAATCGTCCCCGCCTGGGATTGGGGCGGATGTGCCGTCGGTGGGTAGCGCGGCAGCGGCGTCGGGCCAGACACCGATGTGGTCGGGCTCGGCTTCCAGGCGGACACGATCGCGCATGCCGAGAGCGTCGGTCATCTCCGGCGGCAGTTGCAGCCGCCCGAACCGGTCGAGCACCGCGTACTCCATCGCGTGCCCCAGCCCGGAGCCGTCCGCCGAATCAGCGCGCAGTGTCTCCGAACTCGTCCGCCCGTCCCTGATCGCGATCACCCGCCGGACCATCCCCGAGACTTCCGGGTCATGCGTCACGACCAGCACAGTGACCCCAAGCTCAGAGTTGGCCGTTTGCAGAGCACCGAAAACAGAGGCAGCAGTCTCCGTGTCCAGTTCACCTGTCGGCTCGTCAGCCAGCAGCAGCGATGGCGAGTTTGCGAGCGCCACGCCGATCGCTACCCGCTGCTGCTCGCCACCGGACATCTGGTCGGGCCGTCGCCTCGCGCAGTGCGCGACCCCGAGCACGTCAAGCAGTTCGTGAGCACGCGACCGGCGCGCCGAGCGTGACGCGCCCGCCAGTTGCAGGGGGAACTGGACGTTTTGCAGCCCGGTCAGGTACGGCAGCAGGTTCCGCGATGTCTGCTGCCAGATGAACCCGACTACCGCACGCCGGTACAGCTTCCGCTGCCGCGGCGACATCAACCCCAGGTCGTGCCCGCCGACCCGGACCACGCCGGCCGTCGGCGCGTCGAGCCCGGCCAGGATGTTCATCAAGGTGGACTTGCCGGATCCCGATGCACCGACCATGGCAGTCAGTTCCCCGGGAGAGATCACCAGGTCAAGGCCCTGTAGTGCCTGCACCTCGATGCCTTCGGCGCTGTAAATGCGCACTAGCCGGTCGCAGACGATCAGCGCTCCGTCGCCATAGCCGACGCCGGAACTTCGGCCCTTGTCTACCCGGAGCGCCTCAGACCGAGCCAACTCTCATTCACCTCCGCGTAGGGTCGCCACGACGCCGCGGCGTGCCCGTATTTCGACTGTCAGCGTCACAGCGGCCAACACGATCAGCCCGGCGATCGGCAGCGCAACGGACGCCACGTCGGGCACGAGCGGGACGCGAGCGCTGGAGCCGGTGAACACCGACAGGTTGATCGACGGCGCGACGATCCGCGGCAGCACCAGCGCGGCGGCGACGGCCGCGACCGCTGCGGCGACGACCGCGGGGAGCACTTCGAGCAGCACCAGCCGGATCCGCTGCCCATTGCCGAGCCCCATCGTTGCTAGCCGCGCTAGGGTAGCTTCCCGGTCCGCCGCCCCGAGCGCCAGCTGCAGCAGCATCACTGCCAGCCCGAGCCCCGCCGCGGCCGCCAGTGCTAGCGCGAACAGCAGGAACGCACCGCGCTGCAGCGGCGCGCGGGTTAGCTGCCGCAGTATTGCCGAACGGATAGTAGTGGTTGCCCTGGGCACCATTGTGTTCACCAGCCTGGTGAGCTTGGCCGTGTCGATCCCTGGCCCGTTCAGCAGCATGAAGTTAGGGACGAAGTTCGTCTCGTGCGCGACCAGGGACTCGGGCATCAGGACGAATGCCCCGCCGGCGGTCAGCGCCGGCGTGCCGGACAACGTCCCGGCGACCCGGACTCGGATCGGCACGGGGCCGGCGTCCGTAGTCAGCGTTACGTGCTTGTGCCCGCCGAAGTCCGCGAGGGCGCGCGGGGAGGCGAGTACCCCGTCCCCAGTCAGCAGGCGGCGGTCGACGGCTGGCCAGGCCTGCGACGACGCGACGAGCGCCGAATAGCTAGCAGGATCGACGGCCAGGCCAGTCATCAGGGCGCCGTTCGGCGCGGTCAGGGGCCACTCCGACACCACAGCGGCGTGCTCAACCCCCGGCAGGGCCGCGAACGCGCGCCGGGCGGCGGCGGGGATTGCCCCGGCAGTCGCGGCGTTGGAGATCGTCACGTCCGCGCCGGCGGCCTGCCAGGAGGCGGCGATCTCGCCGTGTGTCACCGCGTTGCGGACCATTCCGGCGAAGGCGGCCACGGTGATCGCCAGTACCAGCGCGAACGCCGGCAGGACGCGGGTGAGCGCAGCTCGCGCGGCGATGGCCAGGCCGAGGAACCCGGTCGCGCTCCGCCCGCGGGCGACCCTGCGCAGCAGGCCGCGCAGGATCAGCGGGTAGATCCGCAGCACGACGATGACGGCGGGGATGGCCACCAGCACGGGCGCGGCGCTGGAATAGAGGTTCACGCGGGCGCCGGGCTGGGTGCCCTGCTGTCGGAACACGACGATTCCCGCGACCGCGGCGAGCACTGCGGTCACCTCGACTACCAGCCGGACTCCGCCTCCGAGCCGGCGCCGGCCGCGCCTGCCATAGCCCAGCGCGCCGTAACCCAGGCTGGGCTGGCTCACTCCCGTCTGCCCGGGCCTGGAGTAGCCGCCCGCGGCCCTGCCTTTTCCGGAGCGTGGCAGCCGCTGCTGCCAGGCGCCTAGGACGGCCGGCGCGCAGACTGCGATCACGAGCACAGCGATGCCTGGCCACCAGCCGCCCGGCGGCGCCGGGCCGGGGACGAGCAGCACCGCGACGGCGCCCGCGATGGCGGCGGCCGGGACGCAGCCGATCGCTGCCCCGCGCCCGGCGGCGAGGCCGGTCTGGAGCAGCGACGCGCCGCGGGCGCGGCGCAGCGCCAGCTCGGTCGCGCGGCGCAGCACGATCATCCGCGCGGCTAGCAGCAGCACGATGGCGGCAGTTACCGCCAGGCTCACGTACAGCAGCCACAGCACGGCGTCGACCGCGGCGGCGGTGTGGATGAACACGGCGGCGGTGTCGAGGAACGCGCCCAGCGTCTGCTGCAGGCCGGTGCTGGCCGTTATGGCGGTCGCGCCGCCTGCCAGCGGGCCGGTCAGGCGCGGATCTTCGCTGACGATTCTCTGCAGCGCGGCGAGCAGTGGCTGCGCCTGGTTCCCCAGCAGCACGCTGAGGTTCACGGGGAGTACCCATTGCAGGTTCAGGAAGGGTCCGTAGTCGTGCTGGACCGCGGCGGCCTCGTCGGGCAGGGCAAACACGCCGGATGTCCAGTAGGGGGGTGACGTGACCGGCACGTTCAGCACGGGTGCTGCCAGGGACGGGTCTGCTTCCCAGAAGGACGAAGCTGGATGGTTCTCCGCCACGATCGCCGTGACCTTGAAAGTGATGGCGGGTGCCGTGCCCGACGATGGGAACGGCGGGCCGATGGTCCGCACCGCCGAGCCGACCTTCAGGCCGAACTTGCGCGCGATCTGCCGTGTCACCGCCACGTTGATCGTCGGAAAGAATCCGGCGATACGACTGGACGATGCGGGGGCCGGGGTGGAGAGATTGCCCGCGAGCACCCGGACGTTGCCGCTGTCCGGGAGGCGGTAGCTGACCTCCATTTCCACTGGGTGGCCGCCGGTGCCGGCGAGGGCGCTGTCCACGCCGTACTCGCCGGCCGTCATGCTCACCCAGTCGCCGGAGACCGGGGCGAGGTCCAGTACGCCTTTGTTGTAGTCGCGGTTGAACTGCGTCTCGAGGTTGCGCAGCTGGCCATCGGTCAAGATGAGCTGTGGCATGCCGGCGGCCCCGGTGAACTGGCTCCAGCTGGTGCTCACCGTGATCGTCTGTCCCACCGGCGAGATGTGGGCGAGGATTTCGCGCAGCGTCTGCGTCCTGAGTTTCAGGGCCTCGCGCGGCCCGGCCGTGACGCCGAGCACGCAGCCGAAGACGAGCACCGCGAGCGCCAGCGTCGCGACCGCGCCCATGCCGGTCAGGCGCCTGGTATTCATTTCTGCGCTGTGTAGGTTCATGTTCACACCGCCTCGGCCGCGCGTAGTTCGGCTGCGGGATCTGGCCGCCTCATCATGATCAGCGCCGTGGCGAGCGCGGGGAGGATGGCGACGGCCGCGGCGAGCGGCAGCACCTGGGGCAGGTCGAACAGCGTTAGCGGCGGCGGGGCGGGCTGTGACGCGGCGGCGTTCAGGGTGACCGCGGGCACAAGCAGCCTGGCGACCACAAGGCCGAGGATGACGCCGAGCAGGGCCGAAGGAACGCTCAGCATCAGCTTCTCCAGGCACAGTTGCAGCGCGGCCCTGCGCTGGCTGACGCCGAGCGCGGCGAGCAGCGCGGTTTCGGCGCGGCGCTGCCGGACGTTCGCGGCGATCGACACCCAGAATCCAGTGATCGCGAGCAGCGCCGCCGCGACGGCGAGGGCGAGCAGTGCCTGCTGCGGCACGGCGGACAGCGGGTTGCCGGTCAGCGCCGCCGTAGCCTCGGCGGCGCCGGTGATGGCGCTCCCTGGTGGCAGCGCGCTGGACAGGTCGGGCGGGATCTGGCGGTCAGTAGTAGCCAGCCACCACTCGGTAACGCCGAGCAGCGGCGCGCTCTGGCTGGCGAGCCGTTGCTGGACGGCCGGCAGGTCGACGATGAGCGCGCCGGTGTTGGCGGTAACCGTGGGGAAGCTCTTTACTACGGCGACGATCGAGAGCGGGACCTGCAGGCCGTTGAGTGTGGCAGGCACGACCGATCCGGTACCGATGTTGCTAGCGTCCGCGAACGCGCTGGTGGCGATTGCCGGGAGCGGTGCCACGGCGCTCCCGGCGGGAGCGTTCAGAGTCACCTGCGCGGAGACCGCCCTGCGGGGGCCCGAGGTAATTGACCGCCTGGCCGAAGCCGGATTTAAAGGTGAACGTCGCGATGGCCCCCTTGGCCTCCCACGTGTCGTTGGCCGGCAAGGCCGAGGGGAGCAAGCCCGAGGGGCCAAAGCCCGAGAAGTCGTTCGCTGCGGCCATGGACCGGACGTCTTGCAGATCAGGTGACGTCGCACTCGCGTGCCAGCCGCTGAGCGACGGGCCGGAAACGGTGAGCCGCTAGCGGCGTGCCCTGAGTCGCGGGCATCTGGTACGTGAACGCGATCTGGACCAGGCGCAACGGGTAGCTGACATAGGCGCCGCCGAGCGATGCCACCAGGACGTGCCGGCGGCCGTCGGCGGGTAGCGTGCCGGCGTCGAGCTGGTACATGTCACCGGTGCTGTCGGCCACGGTGACCGTGGCGGCGACCGGCCCGAGTTCCCTGGCGATGGCGCTCGCCTGGCCGGTATTGATCGGCGGGATGCCATCCGTCTGGGCGTGCAGGCCGGCCGTGGTGAGGGCAGCGGTGAACGTAATGGCGTGCGGACGACCCGGGATCAGAGTGCCTGGCGAGGACTTGGGGGTGATCTCGTCGAACAGCTTAGCCGCCGGAACGCTGACCTGGTCTGGGCGGATCCGTACGGTATTGGCGGCCTGGGCAGCGCCGATCGCGAGGACCTCGGTAGGCAAGGCGCCGAGCTGAACGTAGACCGCCATGGCGTGCTGGACGCCGGCTGCGTTCGTGATGGCGCTGGTCGTGCCCGGAGTCAGCGGGGAGGGCGTGTCGACCCGTGCGTCCGCGCCTGCGTCGAACGAGCCCTGGTCGCCAGCGGACCGGGCCCAGCTGGCGTGCTGGGAGAGAGCAAGGGTCCCGGTGGCGACGGCCATCACGAGCAGCAGCGCGGCCCCGCCCTGGCGGAGCGGCTGGCGGCTTACCTGCCAGCCAGCGAGCGACGCGGTCAGCCGCCGCCCGTGCCCGGCGAGCCGGTCCCCGGCTCTCGCCGCGGCCGGCAGCAGGCGCAGCGTGACGACGGTCCCGCCGGCCAGCGCGAGGGCCGGGGCGAGCGCGAGCACCGGGTCGATCGTGGCGCCCACGCCGCTGCCCGCTGAGTAGCGGCGCAACTGCCAGCCGGCCAGGATCGCCAGCACGACGATCGCGATGTCAGCGCCGGCCCGGGTAGCGCCCAGGATCGCGGCCTGCCGGCCGCGCCGGACCCGTGCTTCCGTCATCGCGGGCCCAGCGCCGAGCAAGGGCCCGAGCATCGCGGCGTCGGCGATCGCGGCGACCACGAGCGCCACGGCGATCGCCTCGAGCCAGGTGCCTGCCGGGCTGCCCGTCCCGCTGCCGCCGAGCAGGAACGCCGGGCCTGGCAGCTTCACGCCCGCCGCTTTCAGTGGTCCCGCGGTAGTCAGCAGCCCGGCGAGCCAGATTCCGGCCAGGGCGCCCACGGCGGCCGCGACGGCGCACAGCGGGACCACCTCGGTCGCGGTCAGCCGGACGAGCTGCCAGCGGGTAGCGCCGCGGGCGCTGATCAGCGCCGTCTCCCCCTCGCGCTGGCTGGCCAGGAGCCGTGCGACGGCGAGCAGCGCAGCGAGGGCGAGGACAAGCAGCTGGAGCGCACTGATCACGAGCAGCGACCTGGCGACGGACAGGTTGCTGGCGGTAGCCCTCAGCACCGACGGCAGGCTCGTGGTCAGTTGCATGCCGCCGAGCACGCTGGAGCTCAGCAACGCCTGCTGGAGCGCTGACACCTCACCCGAAATCGCGGGCAGGTCCGTATCGGTGAACTTCGCCATGTCCGGCTGCGCGAGCCAGGTCCCGCTCCTTGCCGTGAGCGTCCCGGCGGTTTCGGCTCCGGAGCTGCTTGCGGTCGCCGCGAAGGCGGCAGGGCTGACCAGCAGCGGGCCGTACGCGGTGTACCCGCTCTGGGTGCCGGAGCCACTGGCGGGGATCGTGTTCAGCGCCCAGTAGGCGGCGGCGGTGCCGGACAGCCTGCGGGGGGCGAACAGGCCCGTGATCCGGAAGCTGATCGCGGCGTTGCTGATCCCGTCCTTGAGCGTGAGCACGTCGCCAGGCGACAGGTGCAGCAGTGCTGCTGCGGACGCTGGGAGGGCCGCAGGAATTTCGTCGGAGACCGGCGGGGCCCTGGCCTGGTGCAGGCGCGGAGCCTGGCTGGCGGCGGGCGCCGCTGGCCAATGGCCGGACACGAGGACGGCGTGGCTCGTGATGCCATCGAGCGCGGCGGCCTCGAGCAGCGGCGCGTTCCCGTTGCCCGCGCTGGCCGGCCGGGCGGGCAGCGAGCCCGGCACCAGGTCCAGTGGATCGGACCACGTCCCCGACCAGAATCCGTATGGCACACCGCCGAGCGAATGCCCGACTGCAGTCCGCAGCGTGTTCGCTGTCGCCACCGTCTGGCCATTACTCACCGGGCCGGCGATGGACAGCGCGGTGCCGGGCGCGGCCGACAGGTCGTGGCGTATCGCGAGCGGGAGCCCCTGGCCAACGAACACCGCCAGCGCCGCTCCGACGGCGGCCGCGACCAGCGTGGTCAGTCCCGCGGCCGCGAGCACGACCCGGTGTGCCGTCATGCGGCGCGTCGACAGCGTCCCCCGCGGCTGGATCACGATTGCCAGGATTTCGTGTCGGATCCGGCAACGGCAACCTTACGGGCAAAACACTTCGATTGTTTGGGCCAGGATTCAGGCCGGAAGCTGCCGCTCGCGCTCTTCGGTCCGGCGGATCAGGTCGCTGTAAGTGCCCAGCGCGTCACTGGGCACGCGCCAGACGTCGACTGTGGCACAACAGCCAACGGCGCGAACGCGAATAGTCGGCGCGTCTGGGGCGGCGACATCCCGCCCGCGATCCCTGAGGTGACCGACTATGGTGAGCCCGCTGACCTCGACGTTGACGTGCTCTGGCACGTAGACATCGACGTTCCCGCAGGCGAGAAAGAGGGTTACGGCCGCGCGCGGCTGGTCCATCACGGCGTCGCGCAGGTCAAGGTCGAGATCGCCGAAAACCGTGGCACCGCAGGTCCACCTGCGAAGCCTCAGCCGCCCGCGCCGCGCGACGTGACTAAACAATGCGGTCGTGAAGCGCGTCGGCTTGCGTCCCGCAAGGCCCACCTCCGCTGCCGCTGACGGCAGGTCCTGCTGCGTCACAGCCAGTTCCCGGCTGACGGTGGCACTGAAGGCTGCCTCGACCCGCGCGGAGAACTCCTCGAGTGTCAGGCGACCCGCAACAAGGTGCTCGCGGAGTGCAATCACCGCTTCCTCGCGGTCGGCATCTGACACCCGCATCGACGGATCGTCCATGCCGATCACGCTAGACCACGGCGGTCCTGGCAGCCACCGCGCTAAGACCGCCTCAGCTGAACCGCGCGGCCAGGGCGCGAAGGGTCTTCGTGATGCCCTCGCCGTTGATCTTCGGATACCCGAACAGCTCAAGCATTCGCGGCGATATGGCGCCGGTGTAGTCGAACGTCTCGGTGACTTCGGTGACGCCGGGCTCGACCTCGGCCAGCTCCCAGCGCCAGCGATGACCGAGTGGATGCTGCCACTCGACCAGCCGGTTGTCGTCGAAGGAGGTGACCGTCGATGTGATCTTGTAGGGCACGCCGTGCGCCCTCATCCCGACCGTGAATCTCGCGCCCGCGCCGAGGCGGGCCGGGCCTACCACGGCGCTGTCGCGCACAGTGCTGGAACCGTCCAGCTCCGGGTGCCGGCGCGGATCTGCGACTAGCGCGAATACCTGTGCCGCGGGAGCGTGCACCACGACTCGCCGGGACACCTTGCGCGGTCCGGAGTCGACTGTCGTGACCGTCGCGTCAGTCATCGGGCAACCGTGTCCTCAGTTTCGGGTGCCTCCGTTTCGGGTGCCATGCCTGGTCCGATCCGTACCGTTATGTCGGCATTGGGGACCTGTGCGTCGCAGGTGGCGCAGCGGGTCTGCTGATAGATCTCGTTGCCGCAGGAGGCGTGCTCATAGATGATCGGCGGCCCGTTTGGCGCGGCGTACTGGTCGCCCCAGGCCGTGAGGGCGACAATCACCGGTGCCAGATCGCGGCCCTTGGCGGTGAGCTTGTACTCGTAATGCTCAGGATGCTCTGAGTACCGCCTCCGCTCCATCAGGCCAGCGGCCACGAAGCTGTCAAGCCGGGCCGTGAGGATGTTGGGCGCCACGCCGAGGCTTCGCTGGAAGTCGCCGAACCGGCTGTGCCCCGCGAACAGGGCGTCGCGGATGATCAGCAGGCTCCAGCGCTCCCCGACCAGCTCCAGGGCGCGCGCCGCCGAGCAGTTCTGAGTGTCGTACATGCGGCCGAGCATGACCTGATCCTACCCCCACTTGCATCATGAAACCACCGTCTGTTACGGTCCTTGCATGACGAAAGTACGCAGGCAGGTGGCTGGAACTGGCCGCAGACTGCCGTCGGGCTGCCGCAGCGCGCGGGTGCCCTGCAGCTATCAGGAGGACGCATGAATATCGCAGGCAAGGCAGTGCTGGTAACCGGGGCTAATCGCGGCATCGGGCGGGCGCTGGTCGAGGAAGCACTCAGCAGGGGCGCGAGCCGGGTGTACGCCGGCACGCGCCAGCCGCTCGCGCATCCCGATCCCCGGGTCACGCCGCTGATCCTGGATGTCACCGATACGGCCCAGATCCAGGCGGCGGCCAGGGCGGTTGAGTCGGTCGACATCCTCATCAACAACGCTGGCGTGGCGCTGTATGACGACCTCACCGACCGCGCCGCGGTCGAGCAGAGCCTGGCGGTGAATTTCTTCGGCCCCTACGGCGTGACCCAGGCCTTCCTGCCGCTAGTGACCGCTTCCCGGGGAGCCATCGTCAACAACGTGTCCACGATGGCGCTCGCTCCGCTGCCGCTCACCCCGGCCTACGCGATCTCCAAGGCCGCCGCGTTCAGCATGACCCAGTCGCTGCGCGCTCTGCTGGCCGGTCGCGGCGTCCGGGTCCATGCCGTCCTGACCGGCCCCACCGACACCGACATGACCAGGGGCTTCGACATACCAAAGGCGTCGCCGGAGTCCGTCGCGCGAGCCATCTTCGACGGCGTGGAGAACGGGGACGAGGACATCTTCCCCGATCCCATGTCCCAGTCCCTGACCGAGAGCTGGCGCGGCGGCGCCGTCAAGGCGCTCGAGCGGGAGAACGCGGCGTACCTGGCAGAGCCCGTCGCGTCATAAGCCCCCGGGCGGCCACCGCTGGAGCCCGTGCGGTGCCAGACCGCACGGGCCGGCGGTGGCCAGGGCGCTCCGATCGCGGGGACCGCGCCAGGCCGGCGTAACGACAAAGGAGATAAGACCGTGCCCGATCACAAGACCGGAACGCACCAGGAGCGGCTGGCGGCCCGGCTGGAGCTGCTGGCGGCCGAGAAGGCGCTGACCCGGCGCAGCGACGAGCTGGCGCGCATGCGACAAGAGCTGCCCTGGGTCCGGACCGACAAGGAATACCGCTTCCAGACTGATCAGGGAACGGGCACGCTTGCGGACCTGTTCGCTGGCCGGTCGCAGTTGCTGGTGTATCACTTCATGTTCGGGCCCGACTACGCCGCCGGGTGCCCGTCCTGCTCCGCGATCGCTGACGGCTTCGACGGTTCCGTCGTTCACCTCGCCAATCACGACGTCACGCTGTGCGCGGTGTCGCGCGCTCCGCTGGCCAAGCTGCAGGCCTACAAGCAGCGGATGGGCTGGAGCTTCCCCTGGGCGTCGTCATTCGGCAGCGACTTCAGTTACGACTTCCAGGCGGCGATCACCTCCGATCAGTGGGAGGCCGGAACCGCCGAGTACAACTTCCGCGCGGCGGACTTCCGGCTGCCTGAGACCGGCGAGAGCAATCCTGTCGTCGCCGCGCTCACCTCGAGCGTTGGCACGGACTGGCCGACGTACCGCCGAGAAGGACCCGGTGTGAGCGCGTTCGCGCTCGACGACGGCGTCGTGTACCACACCTACTCCGCGTACGAGCGCGGCTTCGACGTCCTGTGGGCCATGTACCAGTGGCTCGACCGCGCGCCTCTAGGCCGCAACGAGACCGGCCTGTGGTACCGCCGTCACGACGAGTACGACAGCCGGTGAGGGGCGATGAATTGCCGACCCTCGCCGGATCACTACCTAACAGAAGCGGCGGCTGGGCTCGCCGGCAACCTACTAGGAAAGATGTAAGGAACGTCGCGATGACTACACCATCGATACCTCAGGTGCACCGCTGGCGCGCGTTCGCGGTGCTGGCGGTCGCGTTCTTCATGACGATCGTGGATCTGACGATCGTCAACGTGGCGCTGCCGACGATCGGCCGTAAACTCCACTTCTCCGAATCGGATTTGCAGTGGGTGGTGACCGCCTACGCGATCACGTTCGGCGGTTTCCTGCTACTGGGCGGCCGGGCCGCCGACCTGCTGGGGCGCCGCCGGATCCTGATGCTGGGCCTGGCGGTTTTCTCCGCCGCGTCGCTGGCCGCCGGGCTGGCGAGCAGTAGCGGCTTCCTGATCGCGATGCGCGGGCTACAGGGATTCGGCGCGGCCGTGGTCTTGCCGGCGGCGCTGTCGATCGTGATGAACATGTTCAGCGAGGGCGCCGAGCGGAACAAGGCGCTCGGGGTGTGGGGCGGCATCGGCGCAGCCGGCGCGACGGTCGGCCTGATCGCCGGCGGGCTGCTGACCCGCTACGTCGGCTGGCAGTACATCTTCTTCCTCAACGTGCCGATCGGCGCCGCGGCGCTGGTGCTCGCTCCGCGTCTTGTCCCCGAGAGCCGGCTCGACGGTGCCCGCCGCCGCTTCGACCCGCTGGGCGCGGTGACGGTGACCGGTGGGCTGCTGCTGCTGGTCTACGCGATCTCGAAGGCACCGCAGGCCGGCTGGGGGTCGGTCCGGACGGTCACGCTGCTGGCCGTGTCGGCGGCGCTGCTGCTCGCGTTCCTGCTGGTCGAGACCCGCGCCCAGGCGCCGCTGATGCCGCTGCGGATCTTCCGGCTGCGGACAGTGGCGGTCGCGAACGCGGTCGGGTTCCTGCTGGGCGCCAGCTTCTTCGCGTTCATCTTCATCGGCACCCTGTACATGCAGCAGGTGCTGGGCTATTCGGCCCTGCAGGCCGGGGTCGCCTGGCTCGCCGCCTCCCTCACCTCCGTCGCGCTCGCCGGGCTGGCGCAGATGCTGGTCACCCGGGTCGGGGCGGGCCCGGTCATGGCGGCCGGGATGACGCTCATCGGCGGCGGCATCTTGTGGGCGACGCAGGTGCCGGTGCACGGGCACTTCTGGGGCGCACTGGCCGGGCCGTTCTTCGTCGCCGGAGCCGGCACAGCCTTCGCCTTCGTGCCCATCTCCATCGCCGGCCTCGCCGGCGTCGCCAGGCACGAGGCCGGGCTGGCCTCCGGGCTGCTGAACACCTCCCAGCAACTCGGCGGCGCTATCGGCATCGCGATCGGATCAACGATCACCGCTACCCGTTTCACGACCCTGATCCGCCAAGGCCAGGCGCCCGGCGTCGCGCTGACGGGTGGCTTCCACTGGGCCCTGTGGATCTGCGGAGCCATCGCCCTGCTCGCGCTGCCAGCCACAGCTACCCTGCTGCGCCGCAGCACAACCCGTCCCGAGCTAGAAGCGGCAGTCCCGGCCCGCGACGGCTTGAAGCCCCTGGATCAATTGAAGGAAGCAACGCGATGACACCGGAAGTAGCACTGCCTGCCTAGTCAGAGCGCAGGCCCGGCCCCAACCGTGACAGGCCGGGCCTGCAGATGGGAACGGGGATGGAATGAGATGCCTGCCACGACACAGCTCGCTCCGGCTGAGCTGAACCTGAGCGACGCGCGGTGCGAGGCGCTGTTCGCGTCGGCGCTGCAGCCGTCAGACGAGCCGACCGCCGCCATGGTCTCCGAGGCAATCACCGGCGCCGTGCGGCAGATCGGTATCGGCGGGTGCGCCGCCCAGATGGCGCAGGAGTTCGGCGACCATCCCGCCGCGGCTGCCAGCAGGATGCGCTGGGTGCGACTGGTCTCCGGTTCTGCGAGCATTCCTGGGTGACTGAGGAATCCCGGAGCCTGTCCCCCGCCGACCTGCCTGCGGCCTCGCCGCGGGCCGGGCAGGTATCGGTCGTCACAGGCGGCTCGGCGGGCCTCGGGCTCGCGATAGCCGGTGCCCTTGCGCGAGCCGGGTCGGCCGTGGTGATCGCCAGCCGGTCGGCGGAGCGGTGCGAGCAGGCCGCACAGCGGCTGACGGCCCAGACCGGCTGCCCCGTGCTGGGCCATGCGTGCGATGTCACCGGCGAAGATGCCGTTGCCGGGCTGGTCGATCGCGTGCTGTCCATGTACGGCCGGCTGGACGTGCTGGTGACCAGCGCAGGGGTACAAGCACGGGGCACGATCGATGAGCTGTCCGCCGCTGATCTGCGCGCATGCCTCGAGGTGAACGTGGTGGGAACGTGGCTCGCCTGCCGCGCAGCCGCTAGGCCCATGCGCGCGGCCGGTTACGGCCGCATCCTCACCCTGGCCAGCGCACTCGGGCTCGTCGGCGCTGCGGGCCGCGCCGGGTACGCGGCCAGCAAGGGCGCTGTCGTGCAGCTCACCCGCAGCCTCGCGGTCGAGCTTGCCGGAACCGGCATCACGGTGAACGCGCTTGCGCCCGGACCGTTCCGCACGCCGCTTAACGACGGAATCGACGACGACCCGCACGTCCGGCGCTTCCTCGACGCCGAGGTCCCGATGCGCCGCTGGGCCGCGCCCGAAGAACTCACCGGAGCCGCGCTGCTGCTCACCGACCCGCTATCTGCCTACCTCACCGGCACCGTGCTCCCCGTCGATGGCGGCTGGACAAGCCACTGACCGGGCAAGCACCTCCCGCCAGGCCGTAACCCTTGGGAACGACGCTGGCCTCGAGGAGTCAGAGCGCCGTCAGGATCTGCGGGCCAGCGGGCGTGATGGCAACCGTGTGCTCGACGTGCGCGGCGCGGCTGCCGTCCCCGCTGCGCAGCGTCCAGCCATCGGGATCGACCCGGTAGGAATCCTTGCCGCCGGCCATGAACCACGGCTCGATGGCGATCACCAGGCCGGCCTCGAGCTTCAGCCCTCGTCCGGCCTTGCCATCGTTGGGCACAGACGGCGACTCATGCATGGTGTGACCGACGCCGTGGCCGCCGAAGTCGGTGTGCAAGCCGTAGCCGCCTGCTCTGGCGACGGCGCCGATGGCCGCGGAGATATCGCCGAGCCGGCCGCCAGGCTCGGCCTTGGCGATCCCCGCCGCCAGCGCCCGCTCGGCCGTGTCGATCAGCCGCAGGTCGGCAGGCCGCGGCGTGCCGACAGCGAACGAGATGGCCGAGTCGCCGGTCCAGCCGTCCAGTGTGGCGCCGAAGTCGATGCTGAGCAGGTCGCCGTCGGCCAGCTTGTATGGGCCGGGGATCCCGTGCAGTGCGGCGTCGTTGACCGAAGCGCAGATAACGGCAGGGAACGGGGTGTGCGCGAAGCTCGGCTGGTAATGCAGGAACGGTGACGTCGCGCCGTACTCGGCCAGCACTGACCTGGCAACGTCGTCGAGCTCGATCAGGCTGATCCCGACCGCTGCCTGCTTGCGCATCTGCGCTAGCGCGGTCGCGACAACGCGGCCGGCGGGCCGCATGGCTTCGATCTCGGTCGGCGACTTCAGCTCCACCACGGGTCCATGGTGTCAGCATCGAGGTGCATAGCGTCAGCCGGCCGGCTACTCACCGGCATGGTTACTCGCCGGTGCGGCGGCAACCGGAGTGAATACGTACGGCGTGGTCCTCGCCACCGCCTCGAAGCCCAGCCGCTGGAGGATGGGCCGGCTCGTCGGCATCGCATCAACCTGGAGATACCGGTAGCCGCGCGCGGCCGCGAGGCCTGCCCGGTACGCGACCAGAGCCCGGAAGATGCCTTTACTCCGCCAGGCCGGCACCGTCCCGCCGCCCCACAGACCGGCGAAGTCCGTGCCCGGCACGAACTCGACCCTGGCTGCACTGACTGGCTCGTCCCCGGCCATCGCCACGACGAGCTCGAGCGACTCGGGCGCCTCTCGCAGCTGGTCCGCGAGCCGCTCGGCGAGCTCCGGCGATGGCTCGTCAAACGCGAGGTCGTGCACGGCGTTCATGGCCGCTAGACCGGCCGTGTCGGTGACCCGCTCAAGCCGGACACCCGGCGGCAGCAGGATCTCGTGGCTGATCGAGGCGGTCTCGGCGACCAGCATCAGCTCCTCGTCCTCGGCCTCGAAGCCGGCCGCGACTAGCCGCCCCGGCAAGTCGGCGGGCTGGTCGTAGTCGTAGTACTTCCACTCGACCGGCGTGCCGCGGGCGGCGAAGTACTCGCGCTGCGCCTGGATAGCGGCGTCAGCCGAGTCCGCAGACAGGTGTGACCAGACGATGCACGAGGTCTGGGTGCCAGGAGCGACCCAGCGCAGGACGCCAGCGTCGGTCTCGATCACCGCCCCCGGCTCGTCTGCCTCAGCCTTGCGCCGGATCTGCGCGTCGAACGCGGCCCGCACTGCATCGATATCCACAGGCTGCACCTCATCACGCCAGGTCGCGGCCGGGCAACTCGAATACCCTGGAGAGCGTAAACACCGTTAGTGCTGCCGTGCCGTCGCCAGGAGATGAGATGACTACTGCCACCCCGTCCGGTCCAGCGGCTGAGGAGGTCGCCTTCCTCATCGTCGGCGCGGGTTTCTCCGGCCTCGGCGCTGCGCTCAAGCTGACCCAGGCCGGCCACACCGACCTGCTGATCCTGGAGCGTGCCGAGGACGTCGGCGGGACGTGGCGTGACAACACCTACCCTGGCTGCCGGTGCGACGTTCAGTCGAACCTGTACTCCTACTCCTTCGACCCGAAGCCGGACTGGAGCGAGACCTTCCCTGCGCAACCCGAGCTGTGGGCTTATCTCCAGCAGGTCGCGAGCAAGAACGGCTTGCGCCGGTACCTGCGATTCGGCCACGAGGTCACCGACGCGCGCTGGGATGCGGGCGCCCGGCGCTGGCGGATCACCACGACGCAGGGTGCGTTCGCTGCGCGCTACCTCATCGCCGGCGTCGGCTTCCTGGTCGAGCCATCGCTACCCGATATCCCCGGCATCACGTCATTTCAGGGCACGGTCATGCACTCGGCCCGGTGGGACCACAGCTGGCGCGCCACCGGCCGGCGGGTTGCCATCGTGGGCACGGGCGCGTCCGCGATTCAGATCGCGCCTTCCATCCAGCCAGAGGTCGAGCACCTGACGGTGTTCCAGCGGACCGCCCCGTTCGTCGTGCCGCACACCAACCACCCGGTGAAGCCGGTCGTCAAGGCGATGTACCGGCTCGCGCCAGCCACCCAGCGCGCCTCGCGGACGCTTGTCTACTGGATGCGCGAGCTCCTGGCGCTCGGCTTCATCAAGAACCCGAAGATCCTGAAACGGGCCGAGGCGGCCTGGCGCAAGCACATGGAAAGCGCCATCACCGATCCGGCGATGCGCGCGCAGCTGACGCCGACCTACAACCTCGGCTGCAAACGGGTCCTGCCGTCCAACGACTACTACCCCGCGATCGCCCAGCCGAATGTCAGCCTCGTCACCGAGAAGATCATCGAGATCCGGCCGCACGCCGTGGTGACCGCCGATGGGGCAGAGCACCTCGTCGACACCCTGATCCTGGCGACCGGCTTCCACGTCACCGACAGCCCGACATTCGGCAAGATCCTCGGCAAGGACGGCCTGCCGCTGGCGGGCGCACTCGGGACGACCTACCTCGGCACCGTCGTGCCGGGATTCCCCAACTACTTCCAGCTCACGGGCGCGAACACCGGCCTCGGCCACTCCTCGATGCTGTTCATGATTGAGAGCCAGCTGACCTACATCCTCGACGGAATCGGCAAGGCGCAGGCCGCTGGCGGCCAGTTCGAGGTGCGCCCCGAAGTGGCTGCCAGCTACAACGCCGAGCTCCAGCGCAAGCTGCCGAAGACCGTCTGGGGGTCCGGTTGCTCCAGCTGGTACTTGGACAGCGAGGGCCGCAACCTCACCCTCTGGCCTGGCTTCACCTTCGACTTCCGCCGTCGTACCCGAGAGTTCCGTGCGGCCGACTTCATGCTCGGCTAGCCGGTCTGGCCAGTAAACGGCGACCAACCCTCGACAACGAGTCGCCGTGACCCCTATTCCCCCGGCCCGTTCGCTCGACTCGCGCCAGGTCGTCGAGGCGACGGTGACGAAGAAGGGCCGTAAGGAACTGGACCGGCTGGACCGTGCCTTCCAGCGGGCGCAGCTGCTCTACGAGGCGACGGGGAACGGCAGTCAGACATCGAGGCGGAGCGGCAGCGGGCCGGTGGGCTGTTCCACCCGGACATTCACGCCAGGTGCGAGTTCGATTTCGGGAAGGCTTGCACATGTGGCCCAGGCGGCGAGCACTGGCACGAAAGGCGAGCAGCGCAGTCCGAGGTTCCGTTGACCGAGACCCCCGCTGAGCCTTAGCCCGTGCATGTCGTCCAGGCCATCGAGACATTCAGCTACGACGACGAGCGCGGCCAGGTCTACATCTACGCCGGGACGATCCTGCCTGACACGGACCCGGCTGTCCGCCGCCACCCGGCGTACTTCCTCGACTACCCGGTCGTCGTCATTCCCAGCAGCCTGCCGCTGTCACGGGCCATCGTCCTTGTCGTCGGGCAGGAGCATCTGTCGCCGGACAATGACACCATCGCCGAGAAGCACGAGATCGTGTTCAGGATGCCGCAGCCGTTGTACCTACGGGGGTAGCCGACGGTCAGCGTCTGCCACAGCGTCGCCACGACCAGAACGCTAGGGCAGGCGCTGTTGCCTGCCGGCCGAAACGGGCCTAGTGGCATGGCCCGGCTCGAACGGGCCGCCAGCCTGACTGGGCATGTCTTCTTTACTCGCTAGTCACTAACGGTCAGCGTGAAACCTCCGTCCGTGCCGCCGCTGCCTTCGTAGACCTTGATGAAGTAAATCCCTTCGGCGTCCATCCCTGTGAAGGCGGTCGCAGCCGTCGTCAGGTTGTCGGCGTTGCAGTCGGTAGAGACGTCCATGACATCATTCGATGCGGCTGGGACCGATCCGCCGAGCGTGCCTCCGACCAGCGTGGCCGTCATGGACAGCGACGTCGATGTAGTGACCTGATACCAGGCGTAAGAACTGCCGACGCTGACGCCGCTCTTGCTGAGACTGTTCCCGTGAGCGCCCGGCACCAGCTGGACTGAGCCCCCGCCGCACACCGTGCCAGCTGGTGACGCCACTAGGGTCGAGGTCGGCGTAGGCGTAGGTGTGGGGGTGGGCGTCGCGGTGACCGTGACAGTCGGTCCGGGCGGCCCTTGCGGTCCCGCTGGGCCTGTCGCACCTGTAGCACCTGTAGCACCGTCTGCGCCAGCCACGCCCTGCGGGCCTTGCGCTCCCGTAGCTCCTGCCGGGCCAGCGGGTCCAGACGGGCCTGTAGCACCCGCTGAGCCAGTCTGATTCCAGTCCAGCGCTGTGTAGCCCTTGGGGCAGCTGGTCTGGCCGGGCAGCAGCACCTTGAGGTTGCCGCCGCTGTCATAGCAGCCCTGGACGACTCCGTTGCTCACCGGGCCTCCGGCGATCGCGGCAAAGGCGGTTCCCCCGCCGACCGTGAGGGCTATCACGCCCCCGATAGCGAGTAAACGTGTGCGTGCGTGCATTTCGCGGTCTCCTCTCGTGAGCGGCCCGCCGGCCGAGAGGACTGGCCGGCGGGTTCGCCTCCGCCCATGATGAGCCTCGGCGGCAGGCGCTCGCGTCCGTGAAAGTACGTACTTTTAGCGACGACGGGATGGTTGCAGCCGCTTCAGTCGGCTGCACTGCTAGCTGAGCTGGCGTCCGGCTTCGTGACGAGGCCGGTACCAGACCGATCCACACGCCGTGGTTCGGCAGCTGACCCGCAGGTGCCCCGCGCCGCGTGGCTGCTCGGCCAGCGCCGGCGGGCAGTCGCAGGGCATCCAGCTGACCGTAATCCGGCCGGGCGCCCAGGTGTGACCGTGGCCGCAGACGAGCGGGTAGCACCACCAGTCGGGCCGCTGAACGTCATCCACTGAGCCAGTAGAACATATGTTCGATTAACCGGCTATCGTCCGTCAGGACTGCGGTCCGAGCGGCGCACTGCAAGGTCAGATAGCGGTCCCTGCTGTCCTAGGGGGTTGCCAGCCGGAGTCGCTGATACGAGTCGCGACATGCGCCGGATAACTCCCAGATCGGCCGGGGCGCGCAAGAATGAGCCCGTGGTTGTCGCCGCGTTCGTCCTTGCCTGCGTGGCTGTCGTGGTCGCATCTCTGAGCGCGGAGTACGCACGAAATCAGGCAGCCGCTGCACGCGCTCAGGCGGACGCCGCGTCGGGCGTTCACAAGATCGAGAGCCGGCGAGAGCTCGACCGCCGCCGGCTGCAGTTCAGCGGGGAGATCACGCAGCCCGGCCCATCGGGGCAGGCTGGCGTGAGCGGCGGGCTACCCCGTGGCGGACCGCCGGACGAGAATTCTTCCACATCCTCAGGGCATCGTTCCGTGGCGTGACGAGGACAGCGTAGAGGGCGGCGAGCCGCCTCGAAAGTAGGCCGATGAAGTCCTCCCCAGGCAGCGAGGAGCTCTGCAAGGGCAGGATCCGGCGACTCAGTCACCATCGGTCTCCAAGCAACCAGGTAGTGGCATCACCATTGGCCGCGGTGCCGGCATCACCACCGGTGCGAGCAAGCCCCCGGCTGGCACCTCGAGCAGCGCAAAGCCGGCCAGATGACCTGGCGAACACCCAGCGGCCGCATCTACCACACCACCGGCGACCCGTACTAGCAGCCCCAGCTGGACTGGTGCGCTCGGCGCACGGCGTCTGTTCCTTGCCGCCTGTACGGTGGCGGCATGCAACGACTCGTAGGGCAGGTCGCTGTCGTGACGGGCGCGACGAGAGGCGCCGGCTTAGGGATTGCTCGCGTGCTCGGCGAGGAGGGCGCGACCGTCTACGTGACCGGCCGCAGCGTCCGGGGTGCGCCGACGGTGGCGGAGTATCCGGGCAGCGTCGAGGATGCGGCCGATGACGTCGATGCGCGCGGCGGGCACGGGATCTCGGTCCGCTGCGATCACACCGACGAAGAGTCGGTGCAGAGCCTCTTCAGCCGGGTCGCTGCCGAGCACGGGCGGCTTGATCTGCTCGTGTGCAACGCGTGGGCTGGCTACATGCCCTATCCGGAGCACAACGACTGGTTCGGGCAACCGTTCTGGGAGCAGTCGATGGAGCGCTGGGACGGGATGTTCACCGGCGGCCTGCGCGCGCACCTGCTCACCGCTCGTTACGGACTTCCGCTGATGCTGCCGGCCAGGCGTGGTGTGGTGATCTTCACGACGTTCACGATGGGACGTAAGTACCTGGGCAACGTGTTTTACGACGTGGCCAAGAACGGGGCGTGCCGCGCCGCTGAGGTCCTGGCGGCCGAGCTCGAGGACCACGACGTAGCGGTGCTGGCCCTGACTCCCGGCTGGGTGCTCGTGGAGCGGATGACCGAGCTGACGCCCGGTCAGCGCGCCCAGACCGAGTCGCCTGAGTACATCGGACGGGCCGTCGCGGCGCTGGCCAGCGACCCGGGTGTGATGCGCCGGAACGGGCAAGCCCTGGCGGTCGGGAATCTCGCCCGCGAGTACGGGTTTACCGACGTCGACGGCCGCAAGCCAACGGCCTACCCGATCGTCAGCTAGCCCGGCGTCAGATCTCCAGCTGCTGGAGCTCGGGGCGCTTGGCCGCCATGCCGTCTCCGCTCGAGACGCCGCGCAGCCGCCGCTGAAGCCACGGCGCCGCGTAGGTCCTCGCCCACCGCACGTCCTGCCGCCGTGCGCTGAGCCAGGAGGGTGCGGCGGCTGGGTCTGGCGGCAGCGGCTCGCGCCAGTCTTCGGCGACCGGGAGGCCGGCCACCTCGCAGGCCCGCAGCGCGACCCGGCGGTGGCCGTCCGGCGCTAGGTGCAGCCTGTCCTCGCACCACTCGCGGGGATCGGCGAGTGCGCGCATCGACCACAGATCGACGTGGAAGCAGTCGTGCTTCCTGGCTACCTCGCGCAGTTGCGCGTTGAAGGCCGCAGCCTTGCCGCGGATGAGCCGGATCAGCGGGAAGCCGCCCGGATCGAAGCCGGTGAACAGCATCACCTCGCTGCCAGCCGCGCGCAGGTCCGCGATCGCCAGCTCGAAGGTCGCGGCGAGGGCATCGGGGTCAGCCCTGGGCCGGAGCAGGTCGTTGCCGCCGGCGGCGATACTGACCAGGCCGGGCGCGAGGGTCACGGCAACCGGCACCTGCTCGTCGACGACCTGGCTGAGTACCTTGCCGCGGATCGCGAGGTTCGCATAGCGTAGGCCGGGCGCCGAGACCGCCAGGTGGGCGGCGAACCTGTCGGCCCAGCCGCGCCAGGTCTCGTCCGGATACGGGTCTCCGACTCCCTCGGTGAAGCTGTCGCCCAGCGCAACGAATGATCCTACTGACAGCATCGGTCCGACTGACGCCACCGTGACCCGCGCCTCCTGATCGCACCCACGCTGGGGCCGCGTCGCTCACGTCCGGGCCAGTACGCACCTCAGACCCGCAGGTCAGGGTAGCAGGGAGCCAGGTCATGCCGGACGTGCGAGTGCGGCCAGCAGCCGCCGCGGATCTCGCGGCGATCGCCAGGGTGGCCACCGTCGCCGGCCAGGATGACCTCTGGGGCGGGCAGAACCCTGCCTACATCCGCCACCTCATGGACGTCGGCCGGGTCGTTGTCGCCGAGCTCGACGCCGCGGTGGCCGGGTTCGGCGCGGTCCAGCAGATCGGCGCCGGCCCGGACGCCGTCAGCATGCTGTGCGACCTGTTCGTCGATCCTGGCGCGCACGGTCGCGGCTGCGGCCGGGCGATGCTCGCCGACCTGTGGTCCACGGGTGGCCGCCGGATGACGTTCAGCAGCCTGCACGCGAATGCGCTCCCGCTGTACACGAGCTTCGGCCTGGATGCCTGGTGGCCGCTGCTGTTCCTGCGCGGTGATCCGGGCCTGCTGCCGGTCGTCAGCAACTGGCCCGTGCAGGCCGCGACCGCGGATCAGGTAGCCGGCTACGAGCTCGACTGGACTGGAATCGACCGGACGGCCGAGCACCGGGCCTGGGCGGCGCGGCCAGCGGGCGAGTCCGTCCTGGTGAGCCGGGACAACGAGGTCGTCGCCGCCGGCACGGTCGTCAACCGCGGTCCGGACCGCGGCATCGTCCATCTGGCCCTATCCCCCGGCGCTGACGACGGCGTCGCGGCCAGCGCGGTGCTGCACACGCTCGGGCAGCTCCGGGAACGGCCGGCCGAGAACGCGCAGGTCTGCTTGCCAGCGCCGCACCCTGCCGTCCGGGCCCTGCTCGCCGCGGGCTGGCGGTTCGACGAGTTCGACCTGTTCATGGCTTCCGAACCGGGCCTGCTGGATCCGTGCAGGGCTATCCCCTCCCCTGGCCAGGCCTGACTGTTCAGCGGTGGCGGCGTCAGGCCGCCGCTACAACAGGCTCAGCAGCTGCTGGCGATCGGGACCCCGCGGCGGCGGCACCGGCTCGCGCGACCACTGGTGTAGCTTCTCCTGCAGCTCGCGCCGCGCGAGCACCTCGCGGGCTGGCGCGAGGCAGGTCACGGTCTCGATCATGGCCCGGAACAGGTCCGCGTCATGCGGAGCGCCATTGAACAGGCCGGTCATCGGGGAAGCGGGCGGCGCCCAAGTCCGGTTCTCGCGAAGCGCAGCCATCTCTGCTTTGCGCTCCCGATCGGCCGTGAGCTGGCTCCAGTAAAACGGCGCCACTTCCCGCTGAGTGCCTTCGTCGAAGGCTTGTGCAAACGCGGCCGGCTGGCTCAGGTGATCCCGGGCCGTGTGGCGCAGCACCTGGGAGTGCACGAGGCCGACGCTGACCCCGCGTCCCGCTGACGGGTTCGTGCAGGCCCATGCGTCGCCGACGGCGGCGAATCCGGTGACCACCGGCGCGCCATCGACGGCGAACCTGCGGTACCGGTCCATGATGCCTGCCATCGCGAGCACGCCGGTGATCGGCCGTCCGTCGAGCCAGTGCGCCTGGAGGGGGCAGGCGCGCAGGACACGGGTATAGCAGTCAACATCGCGAAGCTGCTTCAGCGGTGCATCACCGCTGGCACTAAAGACGGTCACGGACCAGGTGCCATTGTCTCCGGGCATCGTGAGCACTGAGATCGTCCCGATCTCCATGAGTGGCGGAGCCATGAGGGCCGGCAAGGCGGGACCGCTGAAATAACGGGTGTAGTAGGCGAATCCGCTGTCGTCGGCTTGCTCTTGCAGCGGGGCAGCGCCGAGTCTGGCCAGCAGCTCGGATGCCCGCGATCGCCGGCCCATCGCGTCGACGACCAGGTCGCCGCGCAGCTCGGCGCCGTCCGACGTGCGCACCCCGGTCACGTGCGGCACGCCGGCCATGGCCGAGGCGCCCTCGATTAGCTCGGTCACCTGCGCGCCGCGGCGCACGACTACGCCGGCCTGCTCCTGCGCCGCCGCGGCGAACGCGGACTCAGCAACCGGGCGTCGCCCGGTCACGAACCGAAAGACGTCGTCGCCCGCGCGTGGCTCACGGTCGGTAATGCCGCGCGGCAGCACCGCCAGCGGATCTGTCCAGGCCAGGCCGGCAGCCTCCAGCCGGTCCGTCATGCCCGGCAGCTCGTTGTCGCATACCTGCCGGAACCGGGCGAACAGATTGTGCGGCTGGCGGAACTGGGCGACGCCCTTGCGCTCCCAGCCTTCCCATGCCTGCAGCGGCGTTGCCGGGACTGCGTGCGCATCAGCTTCCAGCACCGTGACCTCATGGCCATCCTGCGCCAGCATCATGGCAACTGACAGGCCGATCATGCCGCCACCGCACACGATGATCGACGCCATCGACCCCGTTCCTGTCTTGATTGTGACCTGGGTCACAGTGGCGTCCACGATACGCCGCGACAGGACGCTGTTTCTCTGGCCGGACCTGCGGCTGCAGCGCTGCGACCGCGTTCTAAGGTGGGCGGATGGCATCGTACGACAAGATCGAGGCATTCCTCGCTGAGCCCCGTAACGTCGTCGTCGCGGGGATCCGCCGCGACGGGCGCCCGCACGTTAGCCCGAACTGGTTTCACTGGGATGGCCAGCGCTTCTACGTCTCGACCACGCGCGATCGTGTGAAGTACGCGATCTTCCGCCGGGATCCACGGGCGCAGCTCCTGATCGATGATCCAACCGGATTCCGCGCCGTACTCGTCCCGGCCACCGTCGAGATCCGCGAGGACCTCGCCGCAGAACTGCCCCACTTCCGTGCTATCCGGGAGAAGCACGGGATGGCGGTGCCAGACGATGACGACCATCTGCGGGCGCTGACGGCGGAGGGCCGGGTGCTGCTGGCCATCACACCGGACGTGCCACCCTCAAGCTGGACGAACTGGGGCCTGGACTGACTGCCCGTCTTATGCAGGCGCGATCATGGTGCGTACGGAGCTCACGCGGCCGTCCCGGATCGTGACGACGTCGAGCCCGCGAGCGATTGGCTTGCCGGGCGGCCCGAAACGCCACGCCAGCGCGGCGGTGTCCGCGTCAGCGTATGCCGGGCCGTCCTCTTCGAAGACGTAGCCGGCCACCAGGCCATCGAGGAGCTTCTGAGCCTGGTCGGTCAGCGCTTGCCAGCCCACAAACTCTCCGTCCGGATCGATGAACGTCACGTCCTCGGTGTAGGTTCGCCCGATTGCCGCCCAGCGGCGGTCAGGGTTTCGCTCGGAAAAAACCTCGTGCAGGTTGCTGTGCAGCAACTCCCTCGCTTCTGGCACTGGCTTGATCCTCTCTACTGTGAGGCCGCAGCAGATCCACAGCATGCTTCCTGCCCGCTACGTTGAGCTGCTACCGCCGCCCCGCCTGAGAGCGTGGCCGGTGCGTACTGGACCCGTACGGCCGGGGTCATCCTGTACGGTCATCCTGTACGCTCAGGTGATATGTCACGTAACGATAGGAGCGGCTCGGCGCCCGCTGGCGGCTGGCTCGACGGGGACGAGCAGCGGGCGTGGCTGGCCTATATCCGGGTGCAGCTGCGCCTGACGTACGAGATGAACCGCCAGCTGCTCGCTGACAGCGGGATGTCGCTGGCTGATTACGACGTCCTGACTGCGCTGGGCGTGGCCGACGGCGGGCGGATGCAGATCACGGTGCTCGCTGCCCAGATCGGCTGGGAGCGAAGCCGGGTGTCCCACCACGTGCGGCGGATGAGCGCCAGGGGCCTGGTGTCGTGCGGCCTTTCGGTATCCGACAGGCGCGTGACCGAGGTGACCTTGACGAGCCGCGGGCGCCAGGCTCTGCAGGAGGCGGCGCCCGGCCACGTTGACCTTGTGCGGCGCCTGTTCTTCGGCGGACTGCCGGACGGCCTGGTGGGGCCGCTCAGCGAGGCACTGGAAAGCGTTTACGCCAACATCATCAAGCAGGGCTCGCTGCCGCCGCCAGCCGACTGGCACCCTGCGGAGGCCTGACTGCTTCCGGCAGCATCTCAGCTGCAGGTCCCGCCGCCACTACGTGACGTGTCACGCGGTTGCAAGTACATGACATGTCACGTACGTTGATAACAAGGACGCTAGCGGGCTTGGCCGGAAGGAGAACTGCCATGCCTAACGCAATTGTCATGACGGTATACGGACCGCCCGAGGTGCTGAAGTGGGCCGAGGTTCCGCTGCCAGAACCGGGTGAGGGGCAAATCAGGATCAAGGTCAAGGCCGCCGGCATCAGCCCGACCGATCTCGCCTTGCGGGCGGGCTATCTGAAGGACGCCATCCCGCTGCCGGCTAACGCCGTGCTCGGCTTCGAGGCAGCAGGCACCGTCGACGCGGTCGGGCCCGGCGCAACCGGAGCCGCTGTCGGCGACGCCGTCGCGGCGCTGCTGTTCAGCATCGGCGGTTACGCCGAATACGCCCTCGCGTCCAGCTGGACTCGCAAGCCGGAGACCGTCTCGTGGATCGATGCCGCCGCATTGCCCGCCTCGGCCGAGGCGGCCATCGGCGTCCTCCGGCAGCTGGACGTCAAGAGCGGCGAGACGGTGCTGCTGTTCGGCGGCGGTGGATCCGTCGGCGTCATCGCCACTCAGCTGGCAGTCGCGCAGGGAATCAAGGTCATCAGCGCGGTCGGCCAGCACGACGAAGCCCTCGCCCGCGACCTCGGAGCAACTCCAGTGCGGTACGGCTCAGGCCTGCCGGACCGTGTACGCGCGCTGGGTCCGGTGGACGCCGTGTTTGACGCGGCCGGAAAGGGCGTCCTCGCCGACGCGATCGCGCTGGCTGGCGGACCCAAGCGGGTCATCACGTTGTCCGACCCGGCCGCCCCCGACTTCGGCGTTACGCTCTCCCAGCCCACCAACGATCGCGCTCCCGGTGCCCTGGATGACACGATGCCGCTGCTGGCCGATGGCCGGCTCCGCTTGCGCGCCCACAAAACCATGCCGATGCAGCAGGCCGCCGACGCGCACCGCCAGCTCGAGAGCGGCAACGTCCACCAGCGCATAATCCTCGCGCTTGAGTAGCGGCCGCCGTTTCTGCGGTGCTACCCCGCCGAGCCTTAACATTCCCGCCGCGGTCGGTAAAGGCTGTGCCACGCACCGCATGTCCAGGACTTCACCGGGTATTGGCCGGCAAGGCTGGGGGACTCGGGGGAAGGGGGCGTGCCGCGGTGCGCCAGGGGGAATTCAGATGTGCTGGCCGGGGCAGGCTGTTCGCGCTGGCGATCGGGCTCTCAGTGCTGGCGCTCGGCGCTGCGAGCTGCTCGGCTGCCAAGCCGCCTCCGGCCCCGGCGCTGATCATCTCGCCGGCCAACGGGTCGCGGGGCATCCTGCCCGGAGCGGCCATCATGGTCGCTGCAAAGCACGGAAAGCTGCGGGACGTCATTGTGGCGACGGCCGCCGGCCCTGTTCGCGGCAACCTGGCTGCCAACGGTGAATGGCGAAGTGCGGAGCCGCTCGCAGTAGGCACGAACTACACGGTGACGGCTACTGCCATCGGCGTGAACCGCAAGAAGGTCACTACGTCAACCACGTTCCAGACCCTGACGCCACATCAAACGCTTCAGGCCACGGTCACCGCTCTTGGTACTGATCAAAATGTGAGCTCCGAGATAGTCGACGGTCGGCAATACGGCGTTGGCATCCCGATCACCATCATGTTCAGTCGTCCGGTCACCAATAGGGCGGCTGTGGAGCAGGCCATCCAGCTCCGCACCTCCAAGCCTGTCGTCGGCGCCTGGTATTGGCAGGATGACAAAACTGTGATCTTCCGGCCGCGGCAGTACTGGCCGCAGTACACCACGGTGACAGTCGACGGCAATTTCGACGGCGTCGAGGCGGCGCCAGGCGTCTACGGCAACAGCGGCGTCCACATGACCTTTTCCATCGGACCTTCACTGATCGTCGTCGCCAGCGCGCGCAACCACTACATGGACGTCTTTTACAAGGACCAGTTCTTCGGCCGGTGGGCGATTAGCACCGGCAGGCCAGGTGATGACACCCCGGACGGCGCCTACCTGACGACCTTCAAGAACAACCCGCAGCTCATGGTCGGTCCCGGGTACCACCTGGAAGTGCCTTGGTCGGTCGACCTCACGTACAGCGGTGACTTCATTCACGACGCCTACTGGTCGGTAGGCGTGCAGGGCGCCGCCAACGTCAGCCACGGCTGCATCAATACCTCACCCGCGCATGCCGAGACGTACTACAACATGGAGGAGCCAGGCGATCCTGCCACGGTCACTGGCAGCCCAGCCGCCGGTACACCGGGCAACGGCTGGACGGAGTGGTTCCTTACCTGGCCGCAGTGGCTCAGCGGCAGCGCCACCGGCGATGCCGTTCTTGCCGGGCCGACCGGAAGCTCACTGGTCAGTCCGGCGTCGCTGCCGGCCGCGACTGGTAGCGCACCGCTTGACCAGCCAAGCTCAGGTAACGCGAACGCGAACACCTGACGTCATCTCGGGCTCAGGGCTGCGTTTCCCAACTACTACTCGCGCGGGCCTCAGCGGGCGGCGAGCGTATAGCGGACGTCGACGTGGTCGGCGGCGCGGTTCGCGGTAATGGCGACGCTGTCCCCGGCCAGCAGCGCGTGGTCGTCGACGACGGGGAGGTCGGCCGTGGTGAAGCTGACCTGATGGCTGAGCAGTGCCGGGCTGGCCTCGGGCCGGTCGAGGTCATGGGCGTCGCGGGCGCCCAGGGCCGCGGGGGTGATGGTCTCGCTGGTCCGGCCGATCGCGCGGCCATGCTCGGCCAGGACGGTGTACAGCCCTCGGCGGCATATGTCGCCGGGATCCAGGACTGCGGCCAGCTGCGCCGGGAGATACGACGTCTGGACGATGACCGGCCGGCCGTCGGCCAGCCGCAGGCGGCGCAGCCGGAAGACCTGGCCGGCCGCGCCGAGGCGGGCGCCGACGTCGTCCGGCGCCGCGACGGTGTCCGCGGCGAGCAGCCGGGTGGTGATCTGCGCGCCCTGGGCGGCGAGGTCGGCGGCGAAGCTGCGCAGGTGACCGAGGCCATAGGCGTATTGGGCGGCCACATAGGTACCGCTGCCGTGGCGGGTGTCGATGAGCCCGTCGTCGGCGAGCAGCTGGAGCGCCTGCCGCAGGGTCATGATGCTGACGCCGAACTCGCTGGCCAGCTCGCGCTGGGAGGGCAGCGGACTTTCGGCGGGCCAGCGGCCGCTGGTGATCCGGTCCCGCAGGGCGCCGTGGATGCGCAGGTACTTCGGCTGCCGGTCGTCAGCGGTCCGCCGGGCAGTGCTCACGGGCCCGCCTGGTCGAGCGCGGTGCGCAGGGCGGCCACGTCGCGGCCGATATCGGCGCTGCTGGCGCCGTCCAGTACGCGGCGCATCAGCGCGGAGGCGACGATCACGCCGTCGGCGTGCCGGGCCGCGGCCGCGGCTCGGCACGGGGTGTCGATGCCGAAGCCGATCAGCACCGGCCGGGGGCTGTGCTGGCGGGCGCGGGCGGCGACTGCCCAGCGGGCAGTGTCGGCGCTCTCGTGCGGGTTTCCCGTGGTGGCCATGATGCTCATGACATACAGGAAACCGCGCGTGCACCCGGCGATGGCCTTAGTCTGCTCCAGCCCCGTGGCTGGGGTGACCATCAGGGTGGCGTCCAGGCCGGCCTGTCCGGCCGCCGCGAGGAAGTCGCTGGCCTCGACCGCGGGAAGGTCAGGAATGATCACTCCGCTGAGCCCCGCATCCGCGAGCTGGCGGCAGAACGCGAGCAGGCCGCGCGAGTAAGCGTGATTGGCGTAGGTCATCGCGATGAGCGGGACATCGCCGGTGGCGGCCGCGCTGAGCTGGCTGAGGATGTCGGCCGTGCGTGCGCCGCGGCTGATGGCAGCGGCCGAGGCCTGCTGGATAGTGCGGCCGTCCAGCATGGGATCGGAGAACGGCAGGCCGATCTCGACCGCGTCGGCGCCGGCCTCGATCATGGCGGCCAGCACGTCCGTCCAGTCCTCGCGGATCCCGCCGGTGACGTAGGTGACGAGGCTGGGCCGGCCGTCCGCGCGGGCCTGGTGCAGTGCGGTCTCAACGGCGGCCACGGATGAGCTCCTTCAGGCAGGCGGCGTCCTTATCGCCACGGCCGGACATGGTGATCAGCACCGTCGCGCCGCCGGCCACGTCTCCGGCGTGCGCGGCGCGGCGCACCCAGGCCACGGCGTGGGCTGACTCGAGCGCCGGCAGGATGCCCTCGGTCCTGGCGCACAACTCGGTCGCGGCCACGGCCTCCTCGTCGGTCGCGGTGTGGTACTCGGCGCGCCCGGACTCGGCCAGGCAGGCATGCTCGGGGCCGACGCCCGGGTAGTCGAGCCCGGCGGAAACGGAGTGCGCCTCGGCGATCTGGCCGTCCTCGTCCTGCAGGAAGGACGACAGGGAGCCGTGCAGCACGCCGGGGCGGCCGTCCGTCACCGCCGCCCCGCCCGCGGCCTCGACGCCGACCAGCCGGGCCGTGGTGCCGACAAAGCCGGCGAATGTCCCGGCCGCATTTGACCCGCCGCCGACGCACGCGACGACGACGTCCGGCACGTCCCCCGAGAGCAGTTCAGCGCACTGGCCCAGCGCCTCGTCCCCGATGACCCGCTGGAACTCGCGCACCAGCCAGGGGTACGGGTGCGGGCCTAGCACCGATCCGATGCAGAAATGCGTCGAGTCCACCGTGGTAACCCAGTGCCGCAGTGCCTCGCTGATCGCGTCCTTGAGCGTGGACGCGCCCGAGGTGACGGGCACCACCGCCGCCCCGAGCAGTTCCATCCGGAACACGTTGAGTTCCTGCCGCGCGACGTCCTTTGCCCCCATGTACACAGTGCAGTCCAGGCCCAGGTGTGCGGCTACCGTCGCGGTGGCAACCCCGTGCTGGCCCGCGCCCGTCTCGGCGACCAGCGCGGTCTTGCCGATCCGCTGGGCCAGCAGCCCCTGGCCCAGCGCGTTGTTGATCTTGTGGCTGCCGGTGTGGGCGAGATCCTCGCGCTTGAGCAGCACTCGCACGCCCAGCGCCTCGGACAGGCGGGTCGCCTCGGTGACCGGGGTTGGCCGGCCAGCGTAGCTGCGCTGCAAGCCGGCCAGCCTGGCCCGGAATCCAGCGTCGGCCCAGGCCGCCCGGAAGGCCGCCTCGAGTTCTTCGCACGCCGGCACCAGCGCCTCAGGGACGAACCGCCCGCCGAATGACCCGAACCGGCCGCCTGGCCCCGGATCGCCCATCGCCCACGGCGCGCTCGTCACCGCAGCGTCCGGTGCGCTGGCGGGCGCGACATCCGGTGCAGCGGCGAACTGCAGTTGTTCGGCCATCACGTGTCCCGTCTTCTAGTGTTCTAGAAGACTAGCAGGGTGCCAGGTCGAGGCTGCTCACCCGCGTCCTTCGTAATCCTAACGAGCCCTCCGCTGCCGTCACTGGCCGACGCGGCCGTCGATCCGCTCCCGCAGTAGGTCGGCGTGACCGCAATGGCGGGCGTACTCCTCGATCATGTGGACCAGCACCGAGCGCAGCGCGACGCTGGTGCCGTCCCGCATGATGCCCTTGATGCCGAGGTCGGGTGAATCGGCGACGACCTTCTCCGCGAAGGCGACCTCGTCGCGCCAGGCGCGCCAGGCTTCGTCGGCAACCGCCGGGTCGGCAACCGCGCCGAGCCAGTCAGCGTCCGGTACATCCTCCGACCAGTACAGCGGGGGCGCGTCGGCCTGCGCCATCACCCGCCGGAACCAGTTGCGTTCCACGTCGGCCATGTGCCGGATGAGGCCGAGCAGAGACATTGTCGAGGGCGGCACCGACCGGAGGGCGAGCTGAGCCGCGTCGAGGTCGGCGCACTTCATCTCCATCGTCAGCCGGTACGTGCGCAGGTAGTCCAGCAGCGTCGCCCGCTCGCCCTCCGGTTCGGTTCCCGTCGTGAACCGCGGGTCCCCCGCCATGTCCATCCACATGCTGGAATCTGCCCCGACGGCATTCCACCGTTCCGGCACAATCTCGCGCTCGCTGCCTTCAGTCACGGCGCCCACCCTGGCACACCCGTAGCGGAGCAGGCAAAGCCTTTCGGGTGTCACGGATCCCGGCAGCCTAATCCGACAAACCTCAGACAGGCCGCAGGCTGGCGGTCAGTTGACGTTGAGCCGCTCGAGGGGCTGGCCGGTAATGCTCGCGATGATCTCGAAGTCCTTATCGGCGTGCAGGACGGCAAGCCCGGTCAGTTCAGCGGTCGCGGCAATGATCAGATCAGGGATCGACGGCCGAGCCAGGCCCGCGCGCAGGTCCGATCCGGACCGGGCCGGGTAGCCGACCTCCAGCCGGGTCACCGTAGCATCCGCACAAGCCCGCGCTCGATCCGCGCTGCCCATCGCGCCGCATCGGGGCTGGAGGCCAGCCGGACGAGGGCCGACTTGTCAATCAGCCAGTCCGTCACCGCCATGCCCGCCTCATCTCGCTGAGCCAGCCAAGCTAAGGCCTGCAGCTGCCGCCGAACAGGGCATCTTCCTGATGCGGCGCCAGGGGTCTTAGCGCCAGCGTGGCCGGTGCGGGCCTACAGAGCGCCCGCGCCGAGGAGGATGTCCGATGCACTCTCACGTGCTGCCCTGCGAACCTGGCCCGCGGATCTCCGGTATCGGACGGCGGCCCGCCGGCCGAGCTAAGGCGATCACTGCACCTGTCTGGCAGGCTCTGCACCGATCCCGCGCGCCCCGCAGCCAGTCCGGAACCAGACCTGCTAGCTCCCGGCCGGGCACCGGAAGAAAGCTACCGCGACTACATGTTCCGAAAAGCGATCTGGTCCTAGTACTCCAGCCGTAGTTCGTGATCTCGATCGTGAGGGGCGCCGAGGAGGCAGGTGGCAGCGTCGATCATCAGGACGAGACCGACCACGCCGTCGCGGGCGTCCGTTCCTTCTCCGCCTACCCGAGTCCACCGAGACGGAGGGCGTTCTCAATCTCGCTGAGTTTCGCGGAGGACAGAACGCCCGCTCGCTCGATCAGGTCGTCCCGGGACACTGTGGTCAGCCACGTGCAAGGGGTAAAGCCCGGACGCGGAAACGCGAACCGCAGCACCCCTTCAAAGGGCAGTCCTTCCACGGCGTCTACTGCCACTTCGACGCCCAGGCCGGTGATGTCGACACCCGCTGGAGCAACGACCTGCATTACCCGGATCCCGGACGCGTCATCTCCCGACAGCAGTACGACCGGCCGCCGCTCGTCGAACTCCACCCACCACACTTCGCCACGTTGCACATGTCCTCCTGACACAAGAACGGCGGGCGGACGCTGCGCGACCCTGACGCGCTGGGGAGACGGTGCGGCCACCCGTTGATCATCGGTGTGTGAAGACAAACGATCACGCGGTGGCCGCAGGTCACAGCGTAGACGCTGCCCGCTGGCAGGAGGCGTTCGAGGGCCTGATGAGCCGGATAGCTGGACGGTTCACGCGGGTCGAACCCCGGCGCCGGGCACGGCAGTTGGTGCTCGGGCTGCTGTCGGACCTGCCGCGCAAGAACTGCTGGACCATCGCCGAATGGGCCGGGGAGAGGACCCCGGACGGCATGCAGCATCTGCTGGGGCGGGCCACGTGGGACGCCGACCGGGTCCGCGACGATGTGTGCGACTACGTGGTGGACCACCTGCACGACGACCAGGCGGTACTGGTGGTTGACGAGACCGGGGACGTGAAGAAGGGCACCGACACGGTCGGCGTCCAGCGCCAGTACACCGGCACCGCGGGCAGGATCGAAAATGCCCAGGTCGCCGTCTACCTGGTCTACGCCTGCCGGCGCGGGCACGCGGCAGTGGACCGGGAACTGTACGTCCCGCGTTCATGGACCTCCGACCCTGACCGCTGCCGGGATGCCGGACTCGACCAGGACACCGCCTTCGCCACCAAGCCGGAACTGGCCACTCGTATGGTTGCCCGGCTCCTGGACGCCGGCCACCAGGCCGCATGGGTTGCCGGCGACGAGATCTACGGCGGCAACCTCAAGCTGCGAACCGCACTGGAGGAACGCGGCACCGGCCACGTCCTCGCGGTGGCCCGCTCGCACGAAGTCACCACCGAAGCGGGGAAGTTCCGTGCGGACATCTTAGCCAAGAAGGTGCCCAAGCGGGCCTGGCAGAAGCTCTCCGCAGGGGCCGGGGCCAAGGGCCACCGCTTCTACAACTGGGCAGTCATCGACCTCGCCGACCCCCGCCCCGGGAGTCGTCAGCTACTGATCCGCCGTAACCGCAGCACCGGCGAACTCGCCTACTACCGCTACTCGCCCGCGTCCGTGCCGCTGACCGTACTGGTCCAAGTCGCTGGATCAAGATGGCGGGTGGAGGAGTTCCTCCAGTCGGGCAAGGGCCTGGCCGCACTCGACGAGCACCAGGTCCGCCGCTGTACCTCCTGGTCCCGCTGGGTCACCTCGCCATGCTCGCGCACGCCTTCCTCGCCGTCGTGCGCGCAGACGAGCACACCCGCCCCGCACCCGATGCCCTCATTCCGCTCACCTGCAACGAGATCCAGCGCCTGTTCATCACACTCGTTGTCCGACCCGCCCACGATGCCGCCCATCGGCTCGGTTGGTCCGACTGGCGGCGCCGCCACCAGGCCCGATCCCAGGCCAGCCACTACCGGCAACAAGCCACTCAGGCATGAAGATCACGATCTACGGCTGGAGTACTAGGCGTCGTTACGGCCGGCGCCGCCACAGCCAGCCGTTGACGCGGTCTACAGTCTGACCGTGGCCACTGTCGATGACGTCCGCCGGATCGCACTCAGCTTGCCGCAGACCGCCGAGCGCGAGTCGCGCGGGAACCTCGAATGGCGGGTCGCCGACAAGGGCTTCGTGTGGGAACGGCCGTTGCGCAAGGGTGACATCGAGGCACTCGGCGACCGGGTGCCCGACGGCCCCGTTTACGGCGCCCGGACCGCCGACGAGGGCGTGAAGCACGCACTCATTGCTGACGAGCCGGCTGTCTACTTCACCACGCCGCACTTCAACGGATACGCGGCCATCCTGTTCGAGCTTGACGGCATCAGCGTCGAGGATCTAGCCGAGCTGATCACCGACGCCTGGCTGGCCCGCGCGCCGAAGAAGCTCGCCGAGGCATTCCTCCAGCGATGACCGGCTCACTGCAGTGCGTGGTGCTGGATTGCCCGGACGCCGGCGCGCTGGCGAGCTTCTACCAGGCGGTGCTCGGTGGCGTCGTCAACCAGCCTGATCCCCGCTGGTCGACAGGCCCGGACTTCGCGACGCTGCACGCGGCGAGCGGGATCGTCCTGGGGTTCCAGCGGGTCACCAACTTCCTGGCACCGCGTTGGCCGGATCCCACGCGCCCGCAGCAGCTGCACCTAGACATCGACGTGCCCGAGCCCGATGAAGCCCACGAGCTTGTCGTGGGCCTCGGCGCCCGGCTTCTGCGCGACGAGCCACGCGGCTGGCGAGTCTACGCCGACCCGGCCGGGCATCCGTTCTGCCTGATTCCGGCCCGTCATCTGACTCAGACCGAGCCGGTCGATAATGGGGATTGACGCTCCAAATCGGCCGGTACATACTCGTCAGTAGCCTTGAGGTCACGGTCGCATGCGCCCCGTCGTCCGCGCACCCGTATCCGGTCATCCTCGCCGAGGGCACCTTCGCCAGCATGTACAACAGCTTCGGCGCGGTCTCGCCGGACCTGGTCAACAGCGGCTACTGCGTCTATGCCTTCAACTACGGCCAGACGATCCCGTTCAGCGGCTTCTACGCCATGGGCGACATCGCCGCCTCGGCGGGACAGCTGTCCACCGAGGTCAACAAGGTGCTCAGCGAGACTGGCGCCAGCAAGGTCGACATCGTCGGCTGGTCGCAGCGGCGGACAACAGACATCTATGGGTGGATGCCGTGCCGTCGAAGGCTGCCCGGCCATCTGGCGCGAGGCTCCGCGCAACCACGCTAGCTGGGGCTCTGCCGTTGACCCATGTCACGCCGTTAGGGGATGATCCATCCCAGATCATCCGGTCGGCCAGGAACCGTGGTCTTCAGCCTCCATGGGGCCAGATATGTCTCAAGACAGACCTCCAGCCAGAACTCCGAAGATGACACCGGAGCAGGCTGAGGCGTACAGGCGTGGGACGCCTGCCGCACGCAGAGCTTTGCTAATCGTGCTTCTCGTAATCTGGCTTGTTGTCATCGGCGCGGCCCTGTTGTTGGTGTTTGTCTTCCACAAAACCCTTCACGGTGGCAGGTGGATGATATGAAACAGTGAGGTGCTGAGCTACGCCCGCCGCTCCGTTCGTCTTAGGTGAATCCATCAAGTTTCGGTCGCCGAAGTCATTGACAGAGGGTTGGCGTCTAGAAAGGGTGGCGGCGCCAACTGGCGCGGCGCATGGAACGCGATCATGCAAGCTCGACGCGTGCACGCCACCAACGGACTAACCTTTCCCTCCATCCCCGACGGAGGCCAACTTGGCTGGGTCTGCGTTGCTGCTTGTGCTGGCCGTTGCGATGGGGTCGTGGCGATCTGGGACCTCGGCAGCCTGGCTACTGCCATCCGTGCGCGACTTGAGGCGATGCCCGTGCTGGGTGCTTCGTATAGGCGGCTGCGGCCGTGGGTGTTCCGAGCGTTTGGCGTCTGGTGCATCGTCTTCGGCATCGTCCAGTTCATCTACGCCTATGCCACCGTGCACGGCAGGTCACACTAGCTCGGTGCCCCGGTCCGCTTGACCGGCGACCGAGCTTCATGCCGTCAGCGCATAAGTGAAGTCAGCCACTCCTGGTCGGCGCCGTGGTTGTCATGACACGCGGATAGGGCGAGCAGCTACCCCGAGCCGCGTTTGACGTACACCTCGCCCGTGCAAGGGCTATCCGGGTCGAAGTCCATGCACAGGCCAGGTGTGCCGCCGGAGTACCAAGTGATTAGCTCAAAGGGCCCGCAGCCAAATCCGGGCGATCCTCCACCCGTGGGGCCGTTAGGGTTGTAGAACACGGCGATCTCGTCGCTGGTCGTGTACTCAGTGGGGCTGGTCCCGGTGTCCCCTTGCGAGTTCGTGAACTGCCAGGTACCCGTCCCAGAGCACTGTGCAGAGCCAAAGAACGGGTTCCGCAGCCGCTCCGCAGCAAATCCTTGGCCCGCGCCGAAGGTCAGACTGCCATCATGTGCCGACACCCATCTGCCGACGAGGCTTGAACTGGTGATAGTCGGGTTAGTGACTCGGGCGCAAGCCGATAGGTCCAGCACCGCTGCAACGAGAGCCGCAATGGCCGCGAGCCGGCGGCCAGCAAAGCGCGTGGGCACCCCGCCTGACATACAGTCATTATTGGCCCGCGGGGTGCCCGCACGGCCACAAACGGGGGCCGGGAGTCGTGATTGCCGGCAACGACTCCGTGCGACTGCGTAGGTAAGTCTGGCAACTCTCGGTCGCAGGGCGGGATGGTGCCGCGCTACTACATCAACAACCTTGGCGGGGCGTCGAAGGTCAACATGCTGGTCGGCTTCGCGCCGTCGAACTACGGCACGAATCTCGATGGCGTCGTCAACCTGCTCGCCGACTTCGGCGAGCTCGGCGTCGCAACCGCGCTGCTGTCGGTGACCTGCACGGCCTGCGTCGAGCAGATCCAGGGCTCGTCGTTCCTGACCAGCCTGAATCAGACGCCGACCGTAGCCGGCGTCAAGTACGTGGTGATCGAGACGGCTGACGACGCTAGTCACGCCGTACACCAACGCGTTCCTGCCGGCGGGCGCCAACGTGCAGAACATCACCCTGCAGAATCAGTGCCCGCAAGACCGCAGCGATCACATCTCCATCCCCTACGACTCCAACGCGCTCCAGGACATGATCAACGCGCTCGGGCCGGACAGCGTCGGCTTCCAGCCGACGTGCGCATCGGTCGGGCCGATCATCGGCAACGTCTAGAACGACGGGAACGGGGTTGCGTCCGGCCGGTCAGCCGCCCGGACGCACCCGGTGCCGTCGGCCCGCCGGTATCGTCGGATGGCACATCGCCGCGACGCAGTTCTCCGGAGGGCACAGCCATGGCGGGACGCGGTGGGCAACCGCAGCTGCGGACCCGGCGGACCCGGCTGTTCGCCGCGTGCGTCCCTGGCCTTGGCCGGATGCTGCGCCGGCAGCTCGACGCGATCGACGGGATCGACGTGACGGGGACCGGGTCTGACGGGCTCTCTGACCTCGTGTTCTTCGAGGCCGACCGGGATGGCCGGGCTTACGCGCTCGCGTCGCGGCTGGCCGAGGATGTCTTTGCCGAGATCGGCCGGGCCAGCCGTGCGGCCGGCTCAGGCGCGGCCGCGGTAGCGAGCATGGCCTGGCAGCCGGACGCTGTCCAGCGTGCGCTGTCGGTCTGGGCGGATGAGGTGCGGCCGCTCGCCGCATCCATGACGTTCCAGATCCTCGCCCGCGTACTCAGCGAGGCCAGGTTTCGGCGCACGGATCTGCGGCGGGCCCTCGCCGACCTCGTTGCGCGGGACAAGCCGCGATGGAGATTCGCCGACCCCGCGCAGCTGCAGATCGCGATCAGCGAGTTCCACGACGGCCAGTACGTCACGGGCCTGCGGCTCAGCGACTCGGGCACGCGCCTGCACGGCGCCCGCGACGCAGGCCGCGAGGGCGGGCTGCCGCCGGCGCTTGCCGCTGCGATGGTTGACCTGGCGGGCGCGCCCGGCCGCGTCGGCCGGACGCTGCTCGACCCGTGCTGTGGCGCAGGCACCGTCCTGGCCGAGGCGCTGGCGGCCGGCTGGGCGGTCGAGGGCACCGACATCGACGCGGCTGCCGTCGAGGCCGCGGTGCGCAACGCGCCAGAGGCGACCGTCCAGCTCGGCGACGCGCGCGAGCTGCTGCTCCCGGACGACTACGTGGCTGCGTGCGTGTCGCGGCTGCCGTCCGGGCGGCAGCTCCACCGGCCGGGCGAGTGGCTGGACTGGGCCGCGGCGGCACTGGCGGAAATGAGCAGGGTCACGCGCACTGGCGGATCAGTGGTCCTGCTGGCGCCGGAGCTGCCCAGGCCGGCGATCCCGGCCGCGCTCCGGCTCCGCCGCCAGGTGCCTATCCGGCTGACCGGATCGGGGCCGACGATCTGGGTATTCCGCCGGGCCTAGCGTCGTCAGGCAGCGCGCTTGCGGCCGATGGTGAAATATGACAACGGGCCGAGCAGATTGACCACCATGGCGGCTCGCCACAGCGCCTTCGGGCCGCGAATCTGGCTGGCTGGCCGACGCTGGATGTCGATCAGCGCCACGATCTTGAGCGTGGCCTCGGCTGTCGCGGCGGCGATCAGCAGCCTGCGCTGGCCTTCGCTGAGGCTGGCCCACCAGGCGTCTGTGGCCATTTCCCACGCCTCCCCTGAATTGGAGTCTCGGCCGCGATTCTGCCGTACTGCCATCCTGCCCGTTCGGACCTGCGTCGCGAGTGACTGGTGTGGTGCCTGATGTTTACAGACATAGCGAGATAAAGCGATCTAGCTACCTGGCGCCAGACTAAGAGGGGCGGGAAGCGCGTGCATGTTGGCACCACTACCTGCGCGAATGACCGATAGTAATGATCTGATCGCTCTTGTAGTATCTGGCCGATGGAGTCGATGCTGTGCCCGGTACTCATCGGCCGGGGCGCTGAAAAGCAGTCTCTGACCGGCGCGCTGGACGCGGCAGGCCAGGGCCACGGCAGCGCCGTCCTGGTCACGGGTGACGCCGGCGTCGGCAAGTCCCGGCTGGCCAGGGAAGTCATCGCGCTGGCGGCCTCGCGCGGCTACCTGGTGCTCACGGGCCGGGCGACTGAATCAGCAATCCCCGTCCCTTTCCGTCCCATCACCGAGGCGCTGATGGGGGCGGCGCGCTCGGGCATCGTGCCGGACGCGCCCGGCATTTCGGATTACCGGGCTGCGCTCGGCACTTTGGTTCCGGAGTGGAGTCGTCCCGGCGACGCTGGCGCCGAGGTCTCTCCGGTCATCTTCGGGGAGGCACTCCTGCGCATGCTGGCCCTCCCCGCCTGGCCGGCCGGCTTGCTCGTGCTGGAGGACTTGCACTGGGCTGACCCCGAGACGCTGGCGATCGTGGAGTACCTGGCCGACAACATCGCCACGGCCAGCGTGCTCTGCCTCGTCACGCTGCGCGACACCGGGCCGTCGGGCGGCCTTGACCTGCTGCACTCGGTCAGCGCCCGACGTGCTGCGACGGCGATTCAGGTGCCGCGGCTGCCGCCGCGCGCCGTCGGCCAGATGGCGGCCGCCTGCCTGGACGTCACGGACGTGCCGCGCTCGATCACCAGGCTGCTCGCCGATTGCGACGGGCTGCCGTTCGCCGTCGAGGAGATCCTGGCCGCCGCGGTCTCCTCCGGCGAACTCGTGCACGGGACGGCTGGCTGGCGAGTCGACGACGACATCGTCACCGGCGTGCCGTCGTCGATCGTCGGCTCGGTCCGTAATCGCATCGGCGCGTTCGGACACCAGGCGCGCAACGTGATCGTGTCCGCGGCGGTGCTCGGCAGGCAGTTCGACTGGGCGCTGCTGCCGAGCGTGGCTGACGTCGGCGAATCGGAGGCGCTGGCCGCCCTGCATGAGGCACACGAGGTACAGCTCATCGAGCCGGTCAGCACCGACGGCGGGGCGTTCCGGTTCCGGCACAGCCTGACCCGCGATGCGATTGTCTCTGATTTGCTGCCGCCCGAGCTAGCTAGCCGGTCGGCCCGCGCCGCGGCCGCGATCGAGGAAGCACATCCGGGCCTGCCTGGCGTGTGGTGCGAGCTGGTCGCCGAGCTGCGGGCAGCGTCAGGGCAACCGGTCGGTGCTGCGCGCCTGCTGCTCACCGCGGGCCGTCGCGGGCTGCGCCAGGGAGCCCTGACCAGCGCCATCACGGTCTTGCGCGACGCTCGCAAGCTGATGGCCGAGGCCGCGGATGCTGACTCCATGCTGGACATCGAGGTCGATGAAGCGCTGGCGGAGGCGCTCGCACTGTCAGGCGATTACCAGCAGCTCGGCCTGCTGGCCGAGGACCTCATCGCCCGGCTACAGGCCGTCGGCTCCGACCCGCGCCGGCAGGCGCTGGTCCGGATCAGGGCGGCCAGCACCAGGCCGGAAGACAACCTGGACGGAGCCGCCGCGCAGCTGTCGGCAGCCCGTTCCATCGCGAGGGGGCTCCACGACCCTGAGCTGGCCGGCCGGATCGGCGCTGTGGGCGCGCGGTATGCCCTCGTGGCGGGCGAGCTGGACGAGGCCGAGATCCTCGCGCAACAGTCTCTGGCATCAGCTGAAGCCACGAGGCTCACCGGCACTGCGAACACCGGCTGGGCTGCAGAGGTCGTGGTGGAGTCGCTCGACGTCATTGGCCGCCGCGAGCGGGTGCGAGACCTCGCAGCCGCGCGCGCCGCTTTCGAGCGGGCGCACAAAATAGCCGACCAGCACGGGCTAGGGGTCTGGCGGATCCGGACGCGGCACGAACTGGCGACGATCGACATGCTGACCGACGGCGCGACGAGCGCTCTGCTCGAAGTGCGCGAGCTCGCGCACGAGGCCGGCGTGCTGTCGATCGCGACTGTCATCGACCTTCAGCTGGCCAACATGTGGAGTCTCGGCACCGATCTGGACCGGGCGCTGGCCACGGCGCGGCAGTGCGAGCGCAGCGCGACGCAGATCAGCGCGCACCGGGTCGAGGTCATGTCGATCTGCCTGCAAGGCCTGGTCGCCGCCATCCGGGGCGACGGCCGGGCGGCGGAGCGAGAGGCCGGGCGGGCCGAGGCCATAATGCCCGGTGACCCGGAGGTGCTGGCCACGACCGTCGGCCAGGTGCGAGTCGTCGCGGCGCTCTTCCGGGATAACGTCGACCGCGCCGTCCGGGACAGCACCGCCGCGCAGGCCTATCTGAAGGCGCTAGGTGCGCCCCGCCGTGCCCGCGGGTTCTACTCGCCCGCGCAGGCGCCGCTGATCGCGAGGGGCCGGTCGCTCGGCCTGAACGCGCTCCTGCAGGCCGCCTGCGGCGGCGACATCCGCGGTGCCATCACGCTGGCGGAGACGGCGGAGGCGGCCGTGAGCTGGAATAAGGGATGCCTTCTCTATGCGGAGGCGGTCCTCGAAGGGAGGGCGGGTCACCGTGACCGGGCGACGGCACTGGCCGACCAGGGCAGCGCCTGGTTCGCACCGTTTGCACCGTGGTGGAACCATCTCGCGCGGCGGCTGGTAGCCCATGCGGCCCTGGCTGACGGCTGGGGCGAGCCGGTCCGCTGGATGCGGGACGCAGCCGACGGCTTCGAGTCGACCGGTCATGACAAGCTCGCCGCAGCCTGCCGCGGCGTCCTGCGGAAGGCTGGCGAGCGCGTGCCGCGCTCCGGCCGCGGCCAGGCGCAGGTGCCACAGCAGATGCGCCGGCTAGGTGTGACCAGCCGGGAGATGGACGTGTACTTGCTCGTGGCGCTGGGCTGCTCGAATGCCGAGATCGCCGCCCGGCTCTTCATCTCGCCGAAGACGGTCGAGACGCACGTGGCCAACCTGGTCGCCAAGACAGGTCAGGCCGGCCGGCGCGAGCTTGTCGCGCATGCTGCCCGGTTTGCCCAGTCCTGATTACTTTGGACCCACAGTGTCATGTGTGGCCTGCGTGGCTGGTAGGACCAGGAATCGCTTAACTCAGGCCTGTGAATCACGTTAGCTCAGGTTGCGCCTGATGTGCCGATCGGCGAAGTGCGGGAGGGTTGTTGCTTGTTGTTTAACACCCCCGGCAAACAACACATTGGCTCCCCCGCCAGTCCTGCCCCCTGAAGCCTTGACCCCTGCCTGGCTGCGGGCTGACGTCACGAGGAGCCAGGCAAGGAGGTCTCGTGACTGCGAGCGCCGCCGTGGATGCGGTCACCTGCGATGGCACCCCCACCATCGGCAGCTGGGCCTCTGACCAGCGGGCCACCGATCAGCGGGCCACTGACCAGCGGGCCAGGTTTGAAACGGACGCGATCCCCTACATGCAGCAGATGTTTCCGGCGGCTTACCGTCTGACGTCCGACCGGTGCGACGCCGAGGACCTCGTCCAGGAGACTTTCGCCAGGGCCTACGTCAAGTTCCACCAGTTCGTGCCAGGAACGAACCTGCGGGCGTGGCTGTACTGCATCATGTTCCGCACGTTCTACAGCACCTGCCGCAAGCGCAGCCGCAAGCCCGCCGAGGTGCTGGCTGCCGACCTAAGCCAGGAGGCCGGCGGCCAGGCCCAGGACAGCCAGGCGGGTCTCGTTCCCCCGTCCCGGTCCGCCGAGGCCGAGGCGCTCGACGGCCTGGGCGACTCACCCGTCATGCGAGCCCTTGCTGACCTGCCACCGCAATTCAAGGCCGTGCTCTACCTGGCGGACATCCACGGCCTGCAGCAAAGCGACATTGCCGACATCATGGGTACACCGGTCGGAACCGTGATGTCCCGCCTGCACCGCGGGCGCGCGATGCTGCGTGCGAAGCTGCGCCCGGCCGGGACGTCGGCGCGAGGTGGCCTGCATGAGCAGTCGCTCGTCACGGCTCCTCTTGACCGCAAAGTGACGCTGCCGGACGATCTGCGGATCGCTGCCTGACCAGGCGGTGCTGCACGTGGCGGGCGTGCCTAGCCGCCCATGGTCGGCCGAGGTGCGCGCATCGCGTAAGAATGATCCATGAGTAAAACTCCGCTTGCGCCGCCACCAGGCGACAAGCCCGTCCGCACCGCGCCGCCGCCACCCCCCGCATGGCGGCACTGGCTCTGGCTGCTGGCACTGGTCATCGCGCTGCTGTACATCGTGCCGAGCTTCGTGCACACGTCCTCGCCGCAAAATCTCACGTACACGCAGTTCCAGCGCGACGTGACGGCGCACAAGGTCAAGACCGTCAACATCCCGAGCCCGGCATCGGCCGGGGCCAACGTCACCGTGACCGGGACGCTGACCAGCGGCAAGGACTTCACGGCGGTGACTCCCTCGATCGCGCCGGGGTCACCCATTGCCAACAGCCTCAGCGCCGCGCACGTCAACGTCACGTACCAGGCACCGGGCAGCTCCTTCGGCGGTCTGCTGCTGGAGATCCTGATCTTCGTGGTGCTGCCATTCGCCATCATCTTCTTCGTCTTCCGGCGCATGGCGCGGGCCACTGGCAGCTCACTGCAGGGCGTGATGGGCGTCGGCCGGTCTCGCGCGAAGGTTTTCGACGCGGAGCGTCCGAGCACGCGGTTCAGCGATGTCGCCGGCTACGACGGCGTCAAGTCGGAGATCAGCGAAGTCGTCGACTTCCTGCGCAACCCCGACCGCTACAAGCGGGCTGGTGCCATGGCGCCGCGCGGCGTGCTCATGGTCGGCCCGCCGGGCACCGGCAAGACGCTGATCGCCCGCGCCGTCGCCGGCGAGGCATCAGTGCCGTTCTTCTCGGTCACCGGCTCCAGCTTCGTCGAGATGTTCGTTGGCGTCGGCGCCGCCCGAGTGCGGGACCTCTTCAACGAGGCGCGCAAGCAGGCGCCCGCCATCATCTTCATCGATGAGATCGACGCTATTGGTCAGCGCCGCGGCGGCTCCGGCGTTGTCTCCAACGACGAGCGCGAGCAGACGCTCAACCAGCTGCTGTCGGAGATGGACGGCTTCGACGTCGGCTCCGGGATCGTGGTGCTCGGCGCGACCAACCGGCCGGAGGTACTCGACCCGGCGCTGCTGCGCCCTGGCAGGTTCGACCGGCAGGTCGTCATCCCGCTGCCAACGCTTGCCGAGCGCAAGGCGATCCTGGCGGTGCATTGCCGGGACAAGAAGCTCGGGCCTGACGTCGACCTCGAGGTCGTGGCCCGCGGTACCCCGGGCTTCTCCGGCGCTGACCTAGCCAACCTCGCGAACGAGGCGGCGATATTCGCCGTGCGCGAGGGCCGCGACGTGCTCACGGCCGCCGACTTCGACAATGCGAGGGACCGCATCCTGCTCGGCCGCCGGGAGGGCTCGAACGTCCTGCTGCCCGAGGAGAAGCACGCGGTCGCGATCCACGAGGCCGGCCACGCCATCGTCGCAGCCCTGTCGGATCACGCCGATCCGGTCGCGAAGGTGACAATCCTGCCCGCCGGGCAGGCGCTCGGCGTGACGCAGCAGCTGCCGCTCATCGAGCGGCACCTATACGGCGAGGATTATCTGACCGAGTCCCTGGCGGTGCGCCTCGGCGGCCGGGCGGCGGAGCTGGTCGAGCTGGGCCAGGGATCGACGGGCGCAGCTAACGACCTGGCGTCGGCCACGGACCTGGCAACCAAGATGGTGCGCGAGTTCGGCCTGTCCCCGGCTCTCGGCCCGGTCGGGTACCCAGAAGGCGGCTCGGTCTTCCTGGGCGGCGGCGGGTCGGGGCTGTCCAGCCGGCCGTTCGCCGAGGACACCCAGGCGAAGATTGACGCCGAGGTGTCCAGGCTGCTGCGCGAGGCCGAGCAGTCTGCTGTCACTACGATCCGCTCCCACCACTACGAGCTGAACCAGCTAGTGGCGCTGCTGCTGGAAACCGAGACCGTCGACGGCGCGGAGGTCTACCGGATCGTCGGCAGGCCGGTGCCCGAGCGGCGGCCGGAGGAGCTCACGATCGTGCCGCACGCCGCTACGGCTGCGACTGCCACAACCGGGCGGCCGGCCGGCGACACGGCGGGCGCGCGGGCGGTCGCTGCGAAGCCCGATTCGCCTCGGGAGGGTTAGCGCCACCACGGCCGACGGCGCACGCTGGCGACTCGCTCGGCCGGCTCGATGAGGCTGGCAGCGTGCGCCGCCAGGCTGTCGAGATGAAGGCCGACCCACAGGGCCTCGGGCTGGAACGCGGTGGCCTGGCCGGCTGGCGCCAGCGCCGCGGCGCTGAGGCGGCTGCGCGGGAGCGGGACGCTCGATGGCGTCGGCGCGGTCCGGCTGGGCCTGGCCACCTCCGTCGCGAGGTTGTCGTAGAAGCTGGCCAGCTCGGCTACCTGCCGTGCGAGCGCGGCGTGCAGCCGGCCGTCGCCGTCGCGAGGATCGGTCCGGGTCGGCGGGCTCGCCATCGAGCGCGCCGTCACGCGCAGTCGCATGGCGCCCGTCACTAGCGCCCACAGGTCGGCCTTGCTGAGCCGCTTGGTGCCCTGCTCGGTCAGGTAGCCGCGGATGGCGTCGTCGAGCCGGCGGCCGGAGGCCATCGCCGCGGCGGCATGTGCTGGCCTGCGGTCACGGTCGCCGAGCGCCCAGCTCGCGGCGTCGCTCAGGTAGCTGGCTCCGCTCCGGAACGCGTCAGCGAGGTTGTCGCCGACGATGGAGGAGGCACCGCGCGGCCAGAACAGGAAGCCCACCACGAGGCTCACCGCACAGCCGATGCCGACGTCCTCGACCCGCAGCAGGCCGACTTGCCAGCCGGCCGGGACCAGCAGGTTGAAGAGCACGACGATCGTGACCGTGAAGGCGGCTTGCCCGACGACGAATGGCGCTGTGCCGGGCGTGTACGCCGCGACCAGTACGGCTATGGGGAAGGCGATCCACAGCCCGGTGGGGCTGGTGCCGATGCCAACGAGCAAGGCGGCGCCAACGGCGAAACCCGCGATCGTGCCGGCCAGGCCGCGCAGCGCAGTCTGACCGGTGGCGGTCGCGCTCGTCCGCAGCACCGAGAGGGTCCCGAGGACAACCCAGAACGCATGCTCGACGTCGGTGACCTTGGCTACGGCCACCGCGGCGGCCAGCGCGATGGCGCCCCTGGCACTGTTGCGGAACCAGACCGACCGCAGGCTAGCGTCGCTAGCGATTACTCCGGCCGCGCGCAGGAGCCCCGGCGCCGCCTGGGCTGCAGGCGCGCGCCGAGCGGCGATCATCGCCTGGCTCAAGGAGGCCGCGACGGCTACGCCGATGGTCTGGGCGTGGAAGGCGTAGTCAGCGCGCCGGACGGCGATCGCGGGATCGTCGCCGAGCTCGCGTAGGTCCCGGGCGCTGGAAAGCCGCGCCTGGCGGATCGGCTCCTGGTCAACCTCCGCCTGCTGGCCCGACAGAACGGCCGCGACCTGGCGAAGCGCCTGCACTGAGTCGGTCAGCAGCTCACGGTCGGCAGCTGCCGCGGCGGGCAGATCGAGGTGAGCATCGGCCGCGTCGGCGATCAGGGACGTGCACCACTCCAGCAGGTGGATGACGGCCGCCAGGCCCTGGTCGGCCGCGGCGAGTCCAATCGGCCGGTAGGGCGTGGCGATCCAGGCGTTGATCAGCTCATCCTTTGCGGCCACGGCCGCTTCGCCGACGGCTGCTGTCCGCGGGCCGGCGGCGGCTGCTGCTAGCCAGTCAGCGAGCGCGGTCGCGAGCTTGGCCGCTAGCGCTCGGAGCCGGTCGCCGGACGGGCGCGGCGACAGCAGCAGCACCGCGAGCGTGCTGGCGGCCGAAGCGAGCAGCCAGCCTTCGATGCGCGACGGCAGCACGGTCACTGTCCCGGTGGAGGCGATCGGGATGATGTACGCGAACAGGCACGGCGTCACGCCCGCGGCCGCGCTGGGACCGGCTGAGCCGGCGAAGAAGATAACGAACGCGACGGGGATCGTCACGAGCGCGGCGAGCCAGGCTGATCCGCTGGCCAGGGTGCCGATCGCGATTGCCAGGGCGCCTGCTACCGCGAGCCCGAGGTGCGCCACGGCCTTGTCCCGCCGGGTGCCGCCAAACGTGACGGTGATGAGCTGGGCAACACTCCCGAAGACGGCGAACAGGGTCATCTGCGCATCGCCGATGACCTTGAACGTCAGCGCGAACAAGCACGGTACGACGATCGTCGCCCGGACGGCGCGCAGCGCCGCCGCCTGCGACCAGGACACTCGCCACCACGGACTGGGACCCTGGCCGTGCGCACCACCGGAACCGCCGGGGCTGCGGACCGCGGCGGACTGGGCGACAGCGCTCTGAGCCATGTGTGTCCACTGTGTCACCGTTGCCGCGGCCCGTATATGCGGGTCCGCAGGCGACCACGCGGAACCGAGGTGCACTTGCAATGTCCTCTGACTAAAGTCAGAGGATGGACACGGTCATGGTCAGCCACGTCCGGAGCTTCAACCGGACGGTTACCCAGCGGATCGGCGCCTTGCACGACCATTTCCTCGCACGTCGCCGCCCGCTCGGCCAGGCCCGCGTGCTCTGGGAGGTCGGGCCGGGCGGCAGCGACGTCAGGATGCTGCGATCGCGCCTTGATCTTGACTCGGGCTACCTCAGCAGACTGCTGCGGTCACTCGAGCAGGACGGGCTCGTGGCGGTGGCCAAGAACGGCTCCGATGCCCGGGTCCGCGTGGTGCGCCTGACCGCCGGCGGGCTGGCCGAGCGGGCCGAGCTGGACCAGCGCTCAGACGAGGCGGCGCGAGCGATCCTCGGCCCGCTGACCGGCGCGCAGCGCGAGCGGCTCGTCGCGGCGATGGCGGAGGTCGAGCGGCTCCTGGTCGCATCGATGGTGGACATCAACCAGGCCGACCCGCGGCACGTCGACGCCCGGACCTGCCTGCGCGCCTACTTCGGCGAGCTCGCGCGGCGCTTCGACCACGGCTTCGACCCCGAGCGGAGCAGTCACGTCGCCGACGCCGAGATGCGTCCGCCGTCTGGGCTCTTCCTCGTCGCTTCACTGCGTGGCGAGCCTGTCGGCTGCGGCGCGCTTCGGTTCCGCGGCGGCGAGCCGGCCGAGATCAAGCGGATGTGGATCAGCGAGGAAGTGCGGGGTCTCGGCCTCGGGCGCCGCATGCTTGCCGAGCTCGAAGCCCGCGCACGAGCACGCGGCGTCCGCCTGGTCCGGCTGGAGACTAACCGGAGCCTGACCGAGGCGGTCAGCATGTACCGGGCGGCTGGCTACCGCGAGGTCGCGCCCTTCAACGCTGAGCCCTACGCGCATCACTGGTTCGAGAAGGAACTGGAAACTGGCGCGTAACTACCCTCGCCTACGCTGGCGAAGTGGCCTCGAACACCGACAGCAGGCACGCCGACTCCCGTAGCGTGCCCGCACCCATGCGCCGTGACGTCCGGGTACTTGGCGAGATACTCGGCCAGGTCATCAGCGAGTCCGGCGGTCAGGATCTGCTGGCCGACGTGGAGGATCTGCGCCATCGCGTGATCGCTGCCCGACGGCTGGACGCGCAGGACGGATATGGCGCGGCCGCCGACGAGGACATCGCTGCGGACAAGGAAATCACCGCGCTCGTGGCCAGCTGGCCGCTGGCCAGGGCCGAGGCCGTGGCGCGGGCCTTCATGGTGTACTTCCACCTGGCCAATCTGGCCGAGGAGCATCAGCGGATCCGTACCTTGCGCGAGCGCGACACCGGCACACAGCCCGTGCGCGAGTCACTGGCCGCGGCCATGACGAGCCTGGGCGAGTCGCTCGGGTCCGGCGGGCGCAGTGAGCTGCTCGGCCGCCTTGAGGTGCACCCGGTGCTGACAGCACATCCGACCGAGGCGAGGCGGCGCGCCGTCACCGAGGCGCTGCGCCGCATCGGCATGCAGCTTGACGCGATCGATGACACTCAGCCGGGCGTCGCGGCGCACGCGGAGGCGCGGCGGCGGCTCCGCGAGGAGATCGACCTGCTGTGGCGCACTTCCGCGCTGCGCAGCCAGGCTATGCAGCCGCTGGACGAGGTGCGGTCGGGCGCGGCGGTGTTCGACGAGACGCTGTTCCGGCTCGCGCCGAGCGTGTACCGCGCACTCGACCTGGCACTGCAAGGCGAATCGTCCGGGTCTGTCGTTCCACAGGCCCCGGCGTTCCTGCGGTTTGGCAGCTGGATCGGCGCGGACCGGGATGGCAATCCGTTCGTCACCGCGGCAGTCACCGCGCAGACTGCGCGCATCCAGGCTGATCACGCGCTGCGCGCGCTCGAGAACGCGACCACCCGGATCGGGCGCTCGCTGACTATCGACGCCGCCTTGCTCACTGGTCCCGAGCCAGGCGGGCTCGACGCAATCCCGGCCGCCGCCGAGCTGCTGGCGGCGCTCGCCGCGGCCGCACAAGCGCACCCGGCGATCGTCGGCGAGCTGACCTCCCGCTCGCCGGGCGAGCCGTTCCGCGCATATCTGCTGCTCACCGCCGAGCGGGTGCAGGCGACGCGGCTGGCGCAGGCCGACGACCCGGCTGCCGACTCCGCTGGGGGCACCGCTGGCGGGCCGAGCCTGGCCTATGCGTCGGCTGCTGAGTTCATCGCCGACCTGCGGCTGGCGCAGCGGGCGCTGGCGGCAGCTGGCGCCACCCGGCAGGCGTACGGCGAGCTCCAGCACCTCATCTGGCAGGCCGAGACGTTCGGATTCCATCTGGCCGAGCTCGAGGTGCGGCAGCACAGCGCGGTGCACGCGGCGGCGTTGCGGGAGCTGCGCCAGCGGAATGACGACACCGGCCTGGCTGACACCGGCCTGGCTGACACCGGCCTGGCTGACACCGGCCTGGCTGACACCGGCCTGGCTGACACCGGCCTGGCTGACAAGGGGCTCTCGCCGGAGACCCGTGAGGTGCTCGACACGCTAGCGACAGTGGCGGCCATCCAGCGGCGGCACGGCGTCGACGCCTGCCGCCGGTATGTCGTCAGCTTCACCACTTCGGCGGCTGACATCGCCGCCGTGCACGAGCTGGCCGGATACGCCTGTCCGGAGCGGCTGCCCGTGCTCGACGTCGTGCCACTGTTTGAGAGCGGCGCCGACCTGGCGAACGCCGTGCCGATCCTCGACGAGATGATCGCGCTCGAGCCGGTGGCGCGCCGGCTGGCCGAGACCGGCCGGCGGCTCGAGGTCATGCTCGGCTACTCCGACTCCGCGAAAGAGCTCGGCATGGTCAGCGCCACGCTGCGGCTATTCGACGTCCAGCTCCGGCTGGCGCGCTGGGCGGCGGACCACGACATCCAGCTCGTGCTGTTTCACGGTCGCGGCGGCGCGCTCGGCCGCGGCGGGGGCCGGCTGGCCGGGCCGTGCTCGCGCAGGCCCCTGGCTCTGTTGACGGCAGGTTCAAGGTCACCGAGCAGGGCGAGGTGATCTTCGCTCGGTACGGCCACCCGGTCATCGGCCAGCGGCACCTCGAGCAGGTGACGTCGGCTGTCCTGCTCGCGTCGGCCAGCGCCAGGCCCGGCGACGGCGATCCGGCCGCCCCGTTCGCCCCGGTCGCGCGGGCACTGGACGACGGCGCACTAGCCGCGTACCGCTCACTGGTGACCGCGGACGGCTTCGCCGAGTGGTTCGCGCGGCTGAGCCCGCTCGCCGAGATCGGCGGCATGCGGCTGGGCTCGCGCCCGGCCCGGCGTGGTCTGGCGGCGCCCGTCGGCCTTGCCGACCTGCGCGCGATCCCCTGGGTCTTCGCCTGGGCGCAGACGAGGGTCAACCTGCCAGGCTGGTACGGCCTCGGCAGCGGGCTGGCCGCAGCGATCGACGGGCCGGGCGGACTGCACGCCGTGCAGGCCGCCTACCGTGACTGGCCCCTGCTGGCAGTACTGCTCGACAACGCCGAGATGAGCCTCGCCAAGACCAACCGGAGCATCGCGTCCCGCTACCTGGCGCTCGGCGGCAGCGACCAGCTGGCCGAGCAGGTGCTGGCCGAGTACGACCTGACGAGGCAGCTGGTCCTGACGGTCACCGGTCATGACCGGCTGCTGGCCGGCCGGCGTGTCCTCTCCCGCGCTGTCGCGCTGCGCGATCCGTACGTGGACGCGCTCTCGCATCTGCAACTGCGGGCGCTCGCCGAGGTACGGGCGAGTGCGGACTCGGGCGACCAAGCAGCGCTCGAGCGGCTCCTGCTGCTCACCGTCAACGGCGTCGCGGCCGGCTTGCAGAACACCGGCTGAGCGCACCAGCAGATAACGATGCGGTGGCCCTGGGTGCCGGCCAGCCCGCGGCCGCTAGCCGGCTGCTACCGCCACCGCGGTAATAGTCCGGGCGGTGCGCACGGCGCTGGCTATCGCGTCATCTGCCGACAGCCCGGCCAGATCGGTGAGCGTGAACAGCGCCTCTGCGCTCATGACGACGGCGAGGTCCTGCTTGAGCTGCCGCAGCGCCGCCGGACGCTGCTGCCCTAGGGTCGCTTCCAGTGGCGCGAGCGCGTGATCGATAAGGCCGAAGCGGTGTCCTGGCCGCTTCGATGCGGAGCCAGGCCTGATGATGGTCGCCGAGATCATCGCCCGGACGGCGCTCTGGTAGCGCTGAACGTGGTGCAGCAAGTGCTCGGTAGCGAACGCGATCCGCTCTACTGCGTCATCTGACTGCTCAACCGGCGCCAGCGCCTCGGCCGGGCTTGGCCAGGTGCCGTCCATTGCCTCGCGCAGAAGCGAGACGAGGTCCGGGAAGTATCGGTAGGCGGTCGCCTCCGATACCAGCGCCGCCCTGGCCACGGCGGGCATGGTGACTTCAGGCCCGGCGCCGATGAGGGAGCGAGCCGCCGCCACGATCGCTGTCCTGGTCCGCTGCTTCTGGTTCGCACGGCCGGCCTGCGCCTGAATGGTCATCTGCTTACTGTGTACGGTGTAGCCTCGTTAGTCAAGTCGAGTCTCGTTATGAGAGTCAACTTGCATAAGGTCGCTGGCTGCTCTAGGGTCAGCTTCGTGAGAGTTAGCTCTTGCCGACCGCGCGCTAGCTGAGGAGACCTGATGACTACCACCACGACCACCCTGACCGTCGCCGGACTTGGGTCCGTCCCCGTCACTTTCACCGACAGCGGCACAGGCGGCCCGGGCAGCGGCCGGCCAGTGCTACTTCTGCACGGCGGCGCTGGCCCCTTCTCCGTGGCCGGGTTCGGCGAGCTGCTGTCGTCCAGCGAGCCGGCCCGCGTCATCACTCCGGTGCATCCCGGCTTCGACGGCACCGCCCGCCCGGAGCAACTTGCCAGCATTGCGTCGCTGGCTGCGGTCTACGCGCAGCTGCTGCGCGATCTTGGCCTGACTGACGTGTGCGTCGTCGGCAATTCCATCGGCGGCTGGATCGCGGCAGAGCTAGCCCTCGCGGAGAGCGCGGCACCGGACCACCGGGTCAGCTCGCTCGTGCTTGTGGACGCCGCCGGACTGGCGATCGACGGGGCCCCGATACCGGACTTCTTCTCACTGACCCTGGACGAGGTATTCGATCTCAGCTACTTCGACCCGGACAAGTACCGGATCGACCCGGCAGCGCTCCCAGCCGAGCGCCAGGCGGCGCTGGCGGCGAACAGAGCAGCGCTGCTCGTGTACGCGGGCACCGCGATGGGAGACCGCACCCTGGCGGGCCTGCCCGGCCATTCGCATCCCGACCCTGGTGGTCTGGGGCGCGGCCGACCGCATGATCCCGGTCCAGCACGGCCACGCTTATGCCGGCGCGATCCCCGGAGCCCAGCTCCGGCTGATCACCGACGCTGGGCATCTCCCCCAGCTTGAGAATCCCGCCGAGCTGCTGGCGGCGGTGTGGCAGTTCGCCAGCAGCCCCGCTGGCAATGCAAACACCGGGGCCGGAAGGGCGACGTCATGACCCGGATTTCGATCATCGGACCCGGCGAAGGCGAGCTGGCCCTCGCCGGCCCGACGCAGCTGCGCATCCTGGAGGACGGGAGCACGACCGTCCCACCGGCTCGGCATCGCCGAGATCACGATCGCGCCGCACACCGCGGGCCCGCCGCAGCACCGGCACGCGCGGCACGACGAGGGCTTCTATGTCGTGTCCGGCACCGCGCAGTTCACCGTCGGCGAGCAGATCTACGAGGCTGGGCCGCAGACGCTGGTGATGATCCCGCCGGGCGCGCCCCACACCTTCGCCAACGCTGGCGACGAGCCGGCAATCCTGCTCAACACGTTCACGCCCGACGAGTATGTGCAGTACTTCCGTGACCTGCGCGACATGATCGCCGCCGGGCAGCCGCTCAGCCCGGGCACGATCGAGGCCGTCATGGCGCGTTACGGCACCGAGCCAGCGACTACTTACGCCACCTAGAGACGAGGCCCTGGAGCACGGGGCGCAGGAGCGGTTAGCCTTATGCCCACCAGCCCCGCAGACCGGTTTGGCCGGTATGCCGCAGGAGGATCATGATGGCGCGACAGGTGCCCTACGTCGGCTATCTGAGCCTCGGCAGTGATCCACACGGCAGTGATCCACACGGCAGTGACCCGCACCTCGTCGCCAATGAGTGCGCATCGTGCGGGGCACTGTTCTTCGACCGGCGCAACGCCTGCGCCAACTGCGGTGCACGTGACTTCGGCGCCCGGCGGCTGGCCAACGACGGCGTCCTGCGTGCGTTCACGATCGTGCACCGCGCCACCCCGGACGTCGCGGTGCCGTATGTGTCCGGCATCGTCGACCTCGACGGCGGGGGCGTGGTGAAGGCCAACATCGTCGGCATCGACCCTAAGCCGGAGAACCTGTCACTCGGCATGAAGCTGACCCTCACCACGTTCCCGATCGGTACTGACTCGGAGGGCACGGAGGCAGTCAGCTTCGGGTACCAGCCGGCCTGACCAGGGGGGCTGGGCCTAGCCCGGCCGGGCGTTAGATCCGCGGCTGACCAAGGTCGAACGGCACGTCCGCCAGGCGCGCGGCGTGCGTCGCGAGTTCCTCGACGGTCCACTTGCCGTCCTTGGTGATGCCGTCGATGATCGCGAACGGCTGGAACAGGTGTATGCCGCCGCCGGCCACGAAGAAGACCCGGCCCTGGATCGGGCAGTCGGCGGTGGCCAGGTACGCGACGAACGGCGACACGTTCGCCGGGTCCATCGGGTCGAAGCCCTCGGCGGGCGCCGAGAGAATCGAGTCTGAGATGCCCGGCGTGGCCAGCGTCAGCCGCGTCCTGGCGGCCGGCGCGATCGCGTTGACCCGGACGCCGTACCGCTGAAGCTCGCGCTGCGCGATGATCGTCAGCGTCGCTATGCCGGTCTTGGCACTGCCGTAGTTAGCCTGGCCCGGGTTGTTGTACAGCCCGGACGTCGAGGTCGTGTTGATGACCGACGGCTGCAGAACCTGGCCGGCCTTGGACTGCTCCCGCCAGTACCTCGCCGCAGCGCGCAGCGGCATGAAGTGGCCGCGCAGGTGCACGCGGATGACGTCGTCCCACTCGCCGTCGGTCATGTTAATGATCGTGCGGTCGCGCAGGATGCCGGCGTTGTTCACCAGCACGTGCAGCGCGCCGAACTCCCCGATCGCCTGCTCGATCAGCCGGTCCGCGCCCTCGGCGGAGGTGATGTCGTCGCCGTTCGCGATCGCCTCGCCGCCCGCCGCCCTGATTTCCGCGACGACCTCGTGGGCGGGCGACACGTCGCTACCCGAGCCGTCGGGTCCGCCCCCCAGGTCGTTCACTACGACCTTGGCGCCCTCGGCCGACAGCAGCAGCGCGTGCTCGCGGCCGAGTCCCCGGCCGGCCCCGGTGATCACGGCAACCCGGTCGTCAAGAGCGCCCATCGACGGTCCTTTCCTGGTGGTTTCGAGCGCAGCTTACCGACAAATCCTGCTGCTGATCGGGGCGATGACCCCGTGGTATGAATCGGGTGATATCAATGGGGCCATGGCGAGTCTGGCTGACCCCGTTCTCGGCTCGGCAGATACCGGACTGCCCGAGCTGCTGTCGCTCGAGCGGATCGAGGACGACCTGTTCCGGACTGTGGTGGTGCATCCTGAGCCGGCCGGGCTGTTCGGCGGCCAGGTCGCCGCGCAAGCGCTCCAGGCAGCGGCGGCGACGGTGCCGGTCGACCGGCATCCGCACTCGCTGCATGGCTACTTTCTGAGCCGCGGGGACGCGTCGCGCCGGGTGCTGCTGACCGTGCACCGCGACCGGGACGGCGGCTCGTACTCCAACCGCCGGGTGATCGCCGTGCAGAACGGCAAGGTCATCTTCAACATGGCCGCGTCATTCCACGTCACCGAGGACGGCTCTGACTACCAGGCGCACGCGGCGCCGGATGTCGAGGCGCCGGAGGACCTGCCCGATGACGTGCGCTGGCACCGCATGCACGGCGTCGAGATCCGGCTCCCCCGCCAGCCGCAGCCGGGCCAGCAGTGGCCATCCCGCATGTGGATCAGGTCCCGGCACAAGCTCGACGGCGACATGATGCACGCCTGCGCGCTTGCCTACGTGTCCGACATGTTCACCGGGCTCGCGGCGGCGCCGGGCATCGTCATCGCCGGCCCGCTCACCAGCATCGATCACTCGGTCTGGTTCTACCGCAAGGCCGCGCTTGACGAGTGGGTCCTGATGGACCTGCAGCCGGAGTCCACCTCGGGCGGGCGCGGCACCTACACCGGGCGCATCTTCAGCCGCGACGGCACCCTTGCCGCCGGCATCGCGCAGGAGACCCTGTTCCGGCCCGGCGTCGCGCGTCCCGGCCCGCTCGCCGATAAGCAGGCTTAGCGGAGGAGGCGTCGGGCCCCAAGAGCTGGGCAGGTATCGAACTTTAATCAGCGCATCGAGGCGGGGAATCCTCCAAAAGCGGGCCAAGCATCATAATCACGACCAAGGCCTACGCCCAGATCGGCTGGCGCGACCGGCACCCGGACCTGGCGCGCCGCGGAAAGGGGAAGCCATGAAGTTCACAGTCATCGGCGGTACCGGACTGATCGGCTCTCAGGTGGTCCAGAAGCTGACAGCAGCAGGGCACCAGGCCATCCCCGCGGCGCCGTCCACCGGCGTCGACGTGCTCACGAGCAAGGGTCTGGACCAGGCGCTGGAAGGCGCCGAGGTCGAGGTCAACCTGACGAACTCGCCGACATTTGACGAGGCCTCCTTGGGTTTCTTCCGCACCTCCATGGACAACCTCCTGGCCGCTGGCGAGCGCGCAGGTGTCCGGCACCAGGTGATTCTCTCAATCGTTGGCGTGGATCAGGTGCCCCAGCTGGTCTATTACCGAGCCAAGACGCTGCAGGAGGACCTGCTCCGCCAGGGGCCGACGCCGTACTCAATCGTGCGCGCCACCCAGTTCTTCGAGTTTATGGACACGCTCGTGTCCGAGGCCGCTGATGACGCCACGGTCCGCCTGCCGTCTACCCGCCTCCAGCCGATGGCGGCCGCCGACGTCGCGGCCGCAGTCGTCGAGGTGGCAACTGGTGCCCCACTGCAGGGCATCCGGAACGTCGCCGGCCCGGATGTCTTCCCACTCGACGAGCTTGGCAAGGTCACCCTGGCGGCAAAACACGACAACCGGACGGTCGTCACCGACGAAAAGGCCGGCACTTTCGCGGGCGTCACCGGCGACGTGCTCACCGCAGGCCCGAGCGCACACCTGGCACCGACGCATTACCAGGAATGGATCCAGACGGCCAGGTAACCGGGGCAGCGCCTACCGCAGCGAGTCTTCTGGAACTAGCTGGCTGAATGCCCTGCCTACATCCGAGCCCTGGTAGACGTTGTGCAGGTTGTCCTGCAGAAGGTGTGCCAGGTTCTCGGGGTTCGACGAGACCTCCAGGTCCTGGTCGAGCATCTCGGTACGGAAGCCCCAGCCGTCGGGGAGGTCGAGCCGGCTGGCGAGATGGGCGAGGTTGTCTTCGCTCAGCGTCGGGTCCCAGTGACTGGTGACGGACTGCATGACGAACACCTCGCCGTCAGGGGCGTCGAGAAGGTAGACCTCGCTGCCGCTGTTGAAGATGAAGGTGTTGTTGCGGTAGACGTAGCCGGGGTAGTAGCTGCCCTGAACCGTGGCGTGCAGCAGCGTTGCAGCGCCTGCCACGCCCATCCAGGTGCCGGTGATGCCCCCGAACGTTCTGTCGTCTCCGGCTTCCCGGACTTCGAGCCGGTCGAACATCCAACGCCTTACCGGGTTGAGCCAGGTCCGCAGAGCTCCGTTCGCATTTGCGATGGCGCCAGCATCAAGTGCCTCGAATTGCTCGGGTGTCGGCTCACACGCTCCGGTCGTGTTCCAGATGTTAGCGATGGCGTTGTCCTCAGAAGTGCCAGTGATCAAGCCCACTTCGCAGAACCGGTAGCCGCGCATCTCCTCGATGTGGATCTCCCGGCCAGGAACCAGGTGCTCGTGGCGGGCCGCCGTCATATTCTGCTCAAGGCTGGCTTCGGTCATGGAAGTCCTCTCGCTGACTGCCTCAATGCGGCATTCGTTCAACGGTAGGACGTCAGCCTTCCACGCTGATCATGCGGGGCCACGTCCCGTGGCGGGTCGCACCCAGCGTGTGTGGAGGGCCCCAGCGGGGTAAGCACATTGGCGCCCCCGGCTGTTGCCTGGCGACCAGGAGCCAAATATGGCCACACGACATGCGCCGCTTAGCGGCCTAGGTTCCGCAGGATTCTCGGTCATGCGCTGCGGGCTGGCGACGACCCTCTTGTGGATCGGGGCACTTAAGTTCACGGACTACGAGGTCGAGAACTCAGAGGTTCTGGTCAAGTCGAGTCCGCTGACCTCGCGGCTTCGCGAGAAGCTCGGCGCACGAAGGCTAGGGCGGCTCGTCGGTGTCACGCAGATCACCTTGGGCTCTTTGATCGCGGTGAAGCCGGTCGCGCCGCGGGTCTCGGCGGTTGGCAGTTTCGGGGCTGCGGGGCTGTTCCTCGGCACCCTGAGTTTCCTGGCCACAACGCCCGAAGCGTGGCAGGAGGGGCAGGGGGTGCCGCAGCTGTCCATGCTGGGCGAGGCTCTGTTGAAGGACATCGTGTTCGTCGGCGCCGCGCTACTTACGGCTGCCGAGTCGATGCGAGCCGCGCACGCCGGTCAGCGGCCGTAGCGTCTTCGCGGGCGGCTTGCCAGACTGGAAGGATGCCTGGATCACTACATTTGTGCCAGCATCGGCTCGGACGGCACAGTGACATCCGACCCGCGGCGGCGGCGGCCAGAAGGGACCATGCCCGATGACTGAGCGTAGTGATGATCTTGTTCAGCGGTCCGAGCCGCGGCCGGGCGTGGTGCAGCTGACGCTGTCGCGGCCGGACAAGCTGAACGCGCTGACCCAGCCGCTGGTCACGCAGTTCCACCAGCACCTGCGCGCCCTGGCCGATGACCTGATCTGCCGGGTCGTCGTCCTGACCGGCGCCGGCCGTGGCTTTTGCGCGGGGCTCGACCTCGGCGGCTTCGGCACGATGCCGGGCACGCAGGGCTTCGGCCGCAGTCACCAGACGTGGGCGACTCAGCGCGCGATCGCCGCACTCGTGCAGGAGATCCGCCGCCTCCCGCAGCCGGTGATCGCCGCCGTGAACGGGCCGGCCGCGGGCGGCGGACTGGCGCTGGTGTGCGCCAGCGACATCAGGATTGCGTCGGCCACGGCGGTCTTCTCGACCTCGTTCATCCGGATCGGCGTCACCGGCTGCGACATCGGCACGTCCTGGCTGCTGCCCCGGCTGGTCGGCGCGGCCCGCGCGCACGAGCTGATGCTCACCAGCAGGCGGTTCGATGCGGCCGAGGCGCTGCGGATCGGACTTGTCACCGACGTGGTCGAGCCCGGCGCCCTGACGGCCACCGTGAACGACACGATCGACACACTCCTCCAGGCGCCGCCGCTGTCGCTCTCCCTCACCAAGCAGGGCATGTGGCTCGCGCTGGAGATCCCGTCCTTCGACGCCATGGTCGAGGTGGAGAACCGCCAGCAGGTGCTGACCTCGGCGACCGAGGACGCCAGCGAGGCCATGGCGGCCTATGTGGCACGCCGCCCGGCCCAGTATCAGAACAGCTGACCGGCGACGCCACGCCCTAGCTGCCGAAGCTCGGACATTAGTACCCTGAACTTACATAGGTGCAGTCAGGCTGGAGGTCTGCGATGTCCGATTCGCTGTGGATCATCGGTGTGGCGATGACGAAGTTCATGCGCTACAAGGACAAGGACCTCATCGACCTGGGCGCGGAGGCGGCCACGGCGGCACTGGCGGACGCGGGCCTGACGATCTTCGATGCGGACATCCTGGCGGCGGGCTGCCTTTATGACACCAACGGGATCGGGCAGCGGGTGCAGAAGCAGATCGGCCAGACCGGCATCCCGGTCTACAACGTCACGAACGCGTGCGCGACGGGCGCCACCGCGTTCCGGGTCGCGGCGATGGCGATCAAGGCCGGCGAGGCGAGCATCGGCCTGGCGGTCGGGCTGGAGCAGATGGGCAAGCTGGGTCTGCTGGGCGCGCAGCCGGCCAAGAAGGACAAGCCGTACACGCCGGCCGGCCGGTACGGCGCGGTCGGGCCGGTGGAGGGGATCCTCGGCACCAGTCTGATGCCGGGCACGTTCGCGCAATCCGGGATGGAGTACGCCTACCAGCACGACGGCGTCGGGTTCGAGCAGTTCGCGAAGGTGGCGGAGAAGAACCACGCGCACTCCACCCTGAACCCGCTGGCCCAGTACCAGAAGGCGTTCTCCCTCGAGGAAGTGATGAACGCCGAGATGATCGCCTACCCGAACACGCTGCTCATGTGCTGCCCCACCGGCGACGGCGCGGCCGCGGCCGTGCTGTGCTCCGGTGAGCGGCTGGCCGCGATGCCGGCTGAGGTGCGCCGCCGGGCGGTGAAGGTGTCGGCGTCGGTGCTGACCTCCGATCCGTACGTGGACGGCGGGTCGGTGCAGTTCGACGTCAACACGCTGACCCGGCAGGCTGCGGACAAGGCGTATGAGCAGGCTGGTGTCGGCCCGCAGGACCTGGACCTGGTCGAGCTGCACGACTGCTTCGCCACCGCGGAGCTGCGGCATTACGACAACCTGCGGCTATGCCCGGAGGGCGGGGCTGGCGAGTGGATCGATCGGCGCGGCCCGTGGCGGGACGGCCAGATCCCGGTGAACGTGTCCGGCGGGCTGCTGTCCAAGGGACATCCGCTGGGCGCGACCGGCATCGCGAACATCTACGAGGTATCCACGCACCTGCGCGGCGAGGCAGGCGACCGGCAGATCGAGGGCGCCAAGGTGGGCCTGACCCACGTCATCGGCCTCGGCAGCGCCTGCGCCGTGCACATCCTGGAGAAGTCCGCCGCATGAGCGCTAGTTCGGCCAGCGCACGGCTCACGCCGATGCTCGGCCCGATCCCGGACCCAGCGGGCGCCTACGACCTCGCCGCGCTCGGCTACACCGAGCAGGAGTTCCTGCTCGAAGGCACCGCGAATAGCTACCGGCTGACGAGCGAGCGTACGCCCGACGGCCGCTGGTCCGTGCAGCCCGCCGCCGAGGCCCCGTTCACGACAAGAGTGCTGCTGCGCCGGCCGGCCGCCGACGCGGACTTCAGCGGTACCGTCGTGGTCGAGTGGCTGAACGTCTCCGGCGGGCTGGACGCCGCGCCCGACTGGATGCTGGCGCACACGCAGCTATTGCGCCGCGGTCACGCCTGGGCCGGCGTATCGGCGCAGCGGGCCGGGATCGAGGGCGGCGGCCTCGTGACCAGCTTTCACCTGAAGGTGGCCCATCCGGAGCGGTACGCGGTGCTGTCGCATCCGGGCGACGCCTGGTCGTTCGACATTTTCAGCCAGGCGGGCCGCGCACTGCTCGCGGCGCCCGGTCTGCTGCCGGCCCGCACGGGCATGCCCGCTGCGCGCCTACTGGCCTCGGGTCACTCTCAATCGGGCGCGTTCCTGGTCACCTATGTCAATGCGATCGATCCGGTCGCTGCAGTCTTCGACGGATTCCTCGTGCACGGCCGGACGGGCGTCGGCGCGGCGCTGGACACCGGCTTCCGGCCCGGCGCCAGCACCCAGGCTGTCGGTGAGCGGATCCGGGACGATTTGCGCGTCCCGGTGCTCGTGCTGCAGACCGAGACCGACGTGACGCTGCTCGGCAGCGGGCTCGCCCGGCAGCCCGACGGCGAACTGCTCCGTAACTGGGAGATCGCCGGCGCGGCGCACGCCGATACTTACCTGTTGTTCGCGAGCGGCCACGACGATGGCGCGCTGCCCGCCGGCCGGCTCGCCGAGCTGATCCGCCCCACGACCGACATCCTCATGGGGACCACGGCGCTGCCGGTCAACAGCGGCCCGCAGCATCACTACGTGGAGTGCACAGCGTTCGAGGCGCTCGATGCCTGGGTCGCGGGCCGCGCCAAGCCGCCATCGGCGCGTCGGCTTGAGCCGACGGCCGACGGCCGTGACCTGCACCGCGACAACCTGGGCATCGCCACTGGCGGTATCCGCACGCCCTGGACCGATGTGCCGGTGGCTGTCTTGTCGGGAACGGGGCAGCGCGGCGAGATGTTCGCTTTCCTCTTCGGGACGACGACGGGACTCAGTGACGCCGACCTCGCGCGCCTGTATCCGGGCGGGAAAGCCGACTACATGGAGAAGTTCAAGGCGTCACTCGACGGGGCCATCGAGGCCGGCTTCCTGCTCGCCGACGACAGGGCACAGATCCTTGCTGTCGCCGACGCGTCCTGGCCCGGCTGAGACTCAGCGCCCGGTAGCTCAGCTCTGCTAGCTCAGCCAGCCCGCGACGGTCTCGATGTCCTTCGCGGCGTTCGGGCCGACCGGCTGCACGTTGAGAATCGTGACGCCGGAGTCCCGGTAAGCGGCGATCCGGTCCCGCACGAAGCCTTCGTCCCCGATCAGTGAGATTCCCTCGACGAGTTCGGCGGGCACCATGGCGGCGGCGCCGCTCTTGTCGCCGCTGAGGTAGGCGTCCTGAATCTGCTCGGCCGCACGCTCGAAGCCGTAGCGCTTGAGCACGTCGTTGTAGAAGTTCTGGCCACGTGCGCCCATCCCGCCGAAATACAGCGCCAGGTGCGGCCTGGCGGCCTCGCGCAGGTGCGCGACGTCCCTGCCGATAGCCAGTGACCCGCCCGCGACGATTTCCAGTGGCGACAGGCCCGCCTCGCGTCGGGCCTGACCGGCTCGCAGCGGCGCGGCCCACACCTGGCTCGCGCCGTCTGGCCAGTAATGCAGTGGCAGCCAGCCGTCGGCGATCGCGGCCGTCATCTCGACGTTCTTCGGGCCGAGTGAGGCGATGTAAACGGGGATGCGCTCGCGCAGCGGATGAGTGATCAGTTTCAGCGGCTTGCCGAGACCTGTCCCCTGGCCCGCCGGCAGCGGGATCTGGTACTTCGGGCCGGAGTGCTCCAGCCGGTCGCGGCGCCAGATCGACCGGCAGATCTCGATGATCTCTTCAGTGCGGGCCAGCGGCGCGTCATACGGCACGCCGTGGAAGCCCTCGATGACCTGCGGCCCGGACGCGCCGAGGCCGAGGTTGAAACGGCCGCCCGACAGCAGGTCGAGTCCGACCGCGGTCATGGCGAGTACTGATGGCGTCCGCGTGTAGATGGGCAGGATTGAGGAGCCGATCTGTGCTCTGCTCGTGGCCGCGGCGACGAAGCCCATGGTCGAGACCGCGTCCGCCGTGTAGGCCTCCCCGCACCACAGGTAATCGACGCCGGCGTCCTCGAGCGTCTTCAGGTGCTGGGCAAAGGAGCCCGGGTTGTCCCGCATGCCGACCGTCGACCCGAGCTTCATCGCCACATCCTCATGTTCTGCCGGTGCCAACGTCAAGCGGGGATGTCGCCGATCAGCATGTGCCGTGTTGACCGGAGCAGGCCGTAGTCGGGAGCGACGCACTGGTCGAAATCCTCCGGACGACCGTTGGTGTAGCAGTCGAAGAACTCACGCACGGCCTGCTCAGGACTGTTTACGGCACTCATTTCGTCTCCCTCTTTGCTCCACGAACGACGCACATTCCTGATCCCGCTGGGGTTACCCCGCTGGGCTTAGCCCGCAGTGACAAGTCCTAGCATGGCCGAGTGCTCGCGGGGCGGAGCCGCGGAGCCAGAGCTCAGCAATAAACGGGGGCTTCAGCGATGAGGCTGGTGCGGGACCGCAGGACAGCACAGCTCAGCCGGCAGGCTGGTGCGCTGCTGGTAGCGGCGGCCCTGACGTTGCTCGCTGCGTGCAGTAGCGACGGTCACAAGCCGCAGGCTCAGGGTCGCGCGAGTTCCCCTGCTGCCCATGCGCCGCGCCAGTACATATCGTTCACCTCCTATCCCGGCTGGATTCAGGGCAGCATCCCGCCCAGCAGCTTCAACTACTCCCCGTGGACCGTCATCAGCGACTTTGGCTTGTGGCCGACGACAACCGGCGGCATAGCGGTCGGCGACATGGGCTCGCTGTCCGGCATCCCTGCGGTGGTCGAGGCCGCCCACAAGGCGGGCAAGAAGGTCATCATGGCTGTCGGCGAGCAAGGACTCGGGCCGGCCTTCGCCAGCGCAGCCAGCCCGCGGTATCAGGCAACGCTGATCACGAGCATCACCAACGACATCGCGAAGTATGGCTTCGACGGGGTGGACATCGACTGGGAAGAGGACGTGCCGCAGCACGAGGCGAGCTACGTTTCCCTGATCAAGAACCTGCGTGCCACGTTCCAGCGGGAGTTTCCGAAGCCCGTGTTCCTTTCGGCGGACGTGGACACCGGCCAGGTGCCGCCAGCCATCGCAGCCCAGATCGCGCCATACGTGAACTCCCTCAACATGGAGACCTTCCAGAACGACGGAGTCAGCAGCGCCATCGCCTATACCAAAGCCGGGATACCAGCCAGCAAGCTGCTCATGGGGATCGGCGTCGCGGGTGGCTACTACGACACCAGTCAAAGCCGGGTCGCCGCGAAGGTTCAGTACGTCGAGGCCCACGGCCTGGGCGGGACGCTGCTCTGGCAGCCCGGCAACCTGCACACTGACCGTACGGACCCGCGTCTCAAGCCCCTGGAGCAGATGCTGCGCAGTTCAGGCTGAGGGTCATCAAACGTGGGCGAGAAGGCTGTCCAGTGGCCGGGGCACCTGGCTCAGATCCATGGCATCGGCCAGCAAGCGCGCGTAGCGGTGCTTGTTGCCGGATCGGCCGCTCATGAACCGGCGCAGCTGGTCTTGTGCGGGCTGGTCTCGCTGGGCCGGCTGGCGCTGCAGGGTTCGCAGCGACCTGAGTTCGCCCTGCGCCGCGATGATGCGTACCACCGTGTCGATCCCAAGCGCCCTGATCAGCTCATCCTCCAGGTCACGGGTGCACACGAAGAATCCGAGCGCCTCGATCGCGGCGCGACTGTCCCCGGCACCGATCCCGGCTCGCCGCAGCGCGCGCCCGAAGTAGTCCTCCTCGGCTGCGTCGCACAGGCCGGCCAGCTTCACATCAAGCCCGGCCGGACCGTACCGCTCCAGATAGCGCCCGAGGTTCGTTGCGCCGTGCATCGCGATGACGGCGACGCCGTCGGCGGCAAGGTCACGGCCGCGCCGCCGGGCCAGCACCTCAAGCGCGAGCCGGTCGCTCATGCCCTCAACCAGTACGACCGCCTGCGGCCTGGCCATCGAGGGCAGGATTGGCGGTCATGCCGGAAAGGCTAGTCGGCATGGCGCCGAAGTGTTACCCGCTAACTCGGCCACCGGGTCAGCTTCGGTCGATGAGGGCCTGGACGCCGTCGAGGATTCGCTCGACCCCGAACAGGAACTCCTGCCGTTCATCGAAGCCGGACGGGTTGTCGCCGATGTCCGCTGACCAGGCGATCCGGTGGAGCCGCGGATAACGCTCCTCGTCGACGAGCTCGCGCAGCAGCGCCTCGAAGCTCCACGGGGGCGGGGCCTTCGCCTGCCGGCCGCCGGCCTTCGTGTCCCGCTCGGCGGCCCGGCCGCGCGGACCGCGTCGTGGGCCATCCGGGCCTCGCTCAGGGTGTAGGAGCTGATGAAGGCCGATGACCCGCAGCTTGTCGGCGTCCGCCAGCCCGGTCCCGTCCAGAGCTTCGAGACCCCGCTCGACGAAGGTCAGCGAGTTGGGCGCGAGCGGCGGCGCGGCCATCGGCATCTGGGTGATCCACGGATGTCGATCCAGCATCTCGCGCTGGATCTGCGCCCAATGCGCAGCCGGGACCGCCACCCGTCGCCATCGAGCACGAGGTCTCTCGGCGCCCTGGGCGCTGGCGTTCCACATCAGCTGCAGGAGCTCGTCCTTGCTCGAGACGTAGCGGTAGAGCGACATGGTCGTGAAGCCGAGCTCCTTGGCCACCCGGGCCATCGACACCGCCTCGAGCCCCTCGGCGTCCGCCAACTTCGGACGGCGGCGTCGACGATGGCGTCGACCGACAGCCCGCGGCTCGGGCCCGCGGCGCCCTCGATCGCGGCGCCCCCACAGCAGATCGAGCCCGGGCGGCAGCGGCAGCGCCTCGATCGGCTCGCTTCTGTCGGCTCTGCGTTCGGCGATCATCCCCCTTGACTATAACTGTGTGCGGCATATACAGTTTAGTGTATGTCATACACAGTTAAGGCTGCCGGGATCTGCAAGTCCTTCGGCGGCCACCTGGTGCTCGACCACGTCGACCTGGCCGATCGAGGCCGGCTCGGTCTTCGCGCTGCTCGGCCCGAACGGCGCGGGCAAGACCACGCTGGTCCGCATCCTGGCCACCCTGGTGCGCCCCGACGCCGGCACGGCGACCATCGCCGGCCACGACCTGCTCGCCGACCCCATCGGCGGTCAAGCGCTCGATCAGCCTCACCGGCCAGTACGCCGCGGTCGACGACATGCTGACCGGCCAGGAGAACCTCGAGATGATGGCCCGGCTGCGCCACTTCCGCGCCGCCGGGCCCGGGCCCGGGCTGCGGAGCTGCTCGCCGAGTTCGACCTGGTCGACGCCGGGCGACCGGCGGGCCGGGACCTATTCCGGCGGGATGAAGCGTCGCCTCGACCTGGCCATCAGCATGATCGAGCGGCCCAGGCTGCTGTTCCTCGACGAGCCGACCACCGGGCTCGACCCGCGCAGCCGCGAGCAGCTGTGGGCCACCGTCCGCGGCCTCGTCGACGACGGCGTGACGATCCTGCTGACCACCCAGTACCTCGAAGAGGCCGACCAGCTGGCCGACATGATCGCCATGCTCGACCCGGGCCGGGTCGTGGCCCAGGGCACGCGCCGACGAGCTCAAGGCGAGCCTCGGAGACCGAGGTCCTGCGGCTGCAGTTCGCCGATGCGCCGACTCCTACGAACGCGCCGCTCAGCTGCCTCGATCGCGGTCGCGCGCCGACGACCGCCTGCAGGCCATCGACGTCGCGACCGACGGATCGGCGGCAGACGTCCACGCCATGCTCGGCCGGCTCGGGCCGCCGGCGCGCCGGCGCCGAAGGTGTCGATGCACCGCCCGAGCCTCGACGACGTCTTCCTGTCCCTCACCGGCTCCGAACCGGCGCCGACCCCGCATCGAAGGAGGTGGCCTGATGAGCATCGCGTACACCGTCTCGGACTCCCGGGTGATGGTCGACGCGCTGCGTCCGACGGTCGCTGCGCAACCCCGAAGCGTTCTTCACCGCGCTGATGCTGCCCATCGTGCTGATGCTGCTGTTCGTCTACGTGTTCGGCGGAGATCTCAACACCGGCGGCAAGTACGTCGACTACGTCGTCCCCGGCCTGATCGTGCTGTGCGCCGGCTTCGGCGCGGGCACCACCGCCGTCGCCGTCGCCACCGACATGACCAACGGCATCGTCGACCGGTTCCGGTCCATGCCCATCCACGGCTCGTCGCTCCTCGTCGGCCACATCGTCGCCAGCCTAGCCCGCAACCTGATCGCCACCGCCCTGGTGATCGGCGTCGGCCTGGGCATCGGCTGGCGGCCGACGGCTCGCCGCTGCCTGGGTCGCGCGCCGCCGGCATGATCGTGCTCTTCGTCCTCGCCCTGTCCTGGCTGGCGGCCGGCGTCGGTCTGCTCGCCGGCAGCGTCGAGGCGGCGAACTCGTTCACGTTCGTGCTGATGTTCGTCCCGTACGTCAGCACCGCCTTCGTCCCCGCGCACACCATGCCCGCCGGTGCTGCGGGCGTTCGCCGAGCACCAGCCGTTCACGCCGATCATCGAGACGATGCGGGGTCTGTGGATGGGGCACACCTCCACGGGCGCGGCCGTCGGCCACGAGGCATGGATCGCGGTCGCCTACTGCGCGGCCATCCTGGTCGTGTCCGCCGCCGCGGCTTCCTGGCTGTTCCGGCACCGGACGGCCACCTGATCGCCTGGCGGGCGGGGAACCGGCGGCCGAGCCCAGGACGTGATCACTCCGGTGGCGCAACGCGGGCAACGAGCACTGGATTGGCAGCTGCCAGGTTGAGGAATCGAGGCCCAACTCGATGGCGTTTCACCTAGTGGAATCGGCCGAACCCCCGCCAGGCCGAGTCTCTCGGCCGGCCCGCCGGTCCGCCCCGCGGACCCAAGTCAGGCTCAGCGAACTCTCAGCTACCATCCTGCTGAATTTCCATGTTTACCTCTTATTCTGGTTTAGGTAAACTAAAAAGACCAGGTAAGAGGCCCGGCCTTGCACCCGGCGGACGAAGACTCGTGGAGGTGCGATGGGCCTGAGCAGGCTCAGGCCCATCGCCGTGGCCCTGGTCATCATGGTCGTCGTTGGCGTCGTTGTGGCACTTACTCCGTCCGCCGGAACGGCTACCACCTTTGGGGTTCGCACGGCCGGGGATGGCCAGACATCGACAGTGGGTGCCCTGTTCACTCTCACTCCGTCGGGTCAGATTTCCAGCCACTTCTGCACGGCGAGCGTCGTCGACAGTCCAGCGGGCGACCTTCTGATCACGGCCGCGCACTGCGTCACCGGACGAGCGGCGAACCAGGTGGCCTTCGTCCCGGACTACTCGAACGGCCAGCAGCCCTTCGGCGTGTGGACAGTGAGCCAGATCATGATGGATCAGCAGTGGCAGTCCTCGTCCGACCCCGATGATGACTTCGCGTTCCTGATCGTGCATCAGGCAGGCTCGAAGGTGGCTGTGCAGTCGCTCACCGGCGGCGAGGCAATCGGCATCGACGTGTCCGGCGCGCGGACCGTCAAGGTGGCCGGTTACCCCGACAGCCAGGACGGCATGATTACCTGCCAGAACTCGGCACAAGACTTCAGCTCTACCCAGCTCGAGTTCGACTGCGACGGCTTCACCGACGGCACCAGCGGCAGCCCGCTCATTGCCTACTCAGGTCCGTTCAACAACGTCGATACTGTCATCGGCGTCATCGGCGGATATCAGCAAGGTGGCTTCACGTCGTCGGTGTCCTACGCCGCCAAGTTCGGCACCCAGATGACCGCGCTCTACCAGAGCGCGCTGGCGACAGCCAGGGGTTAGGCCTGCGGCCTGCGGCAAGGTACACGGTGTCGAGGCGCGATCGATGCGCATCAGAGTGGGTTGAGGCGGGCCTTGAGCAGGCAGAACTCATTGCCTTCGGGGTCGGCCAGCACATGCCACGACTCCTGTCCTGTCTGGCCGATGTCGGCCGGACGCGCACCGAGCTTCAGAAGGCGTTCGAGCTCAGCGCCCTGATCGCGATCGGTGGCGTTGACGTCGATGTGCAGCCGGGATTTCCCCTGCTCCGGCTCGTCGCTGTGACTGAGGATGATCGTCGGCTGCGGACCGCCGAACCCTTCGCGCGGCCCGATCTCCAGGGTGCCGTCGTCCTCGCGATCGAGCACGACGAAGTCCAGGACCTCGCACCAGAAGCGCGCCAGCACCTCAGGCTCGCGGCAAGCGAGCACGACCTCACTGATACGACATGCCATTAACGAAACCTGCTCTCAGCCCGGAACTGCCGGAGCGGCCACACGCGAACCTCACGGGCCCCCGGCAGCGAAGACAATCCCGCGAGCGTATCGGACGAGGCGATGCGCGGGCGAAGTAGATTTCAGGGGCCGCACTGAGGCCGGTGAGGCCGCCGCGGGCGGATCGCGGCCAGCCTGACCGCGTAATGTCGGCCCTGTGCCGGGTCAGCACAGCGGGCTAGCAGGCAGTATTCGCACTGGCTGCGAGGGGGCAAGCGCACGTGACGGATGTCGATGACATCCGCGCTCAGGCGCTCGAGGTAGCGGCTGGCTGGTCGCCGCCGGACCAGCCCGAGTCCTGGCGGCTGACCGCGGCACTGTTCACCGTGATCGCAGCGCATGATGAGCTGCTCGCTGCGCTGTCCATCCTGCCGCCGGACCGGCTGCCCGCACTCCTCGCCAGCGCCGCGATCGCCTTCCTGGTCCCGCGTGCCGGGCCTGGCCAGCTGGCCAGGTATTTCCCCGCACCCGGCGGTCCGCAGCCGCCGTTCGATGACGACTTCGGCGCGGCGGCAGCTGCGTTCGTCTCGGCCCGGCTGCCCGACATCATCGGCGTGTGCGGCAGCCACCGCTATCAGATGAACGAGGTAGCCCGCTGCACGCAGATCGCTCTCGGCATCGCCGCCACTCGCCCTCGCGGCCCGATCGGGCTGATCGATCTGGGCACCGGGGCGGGCCTTGGCCTCCAGCTTGACCGCTATCGATACGTGATCGACGGGACCGGAACGGGGCCGACCGCAGCCAGTGTCGTCCTGACCTGCGAGCTGGTGGGCGCGAAACAGCCGGGCGCGAAACTACCGCCGCCACCCTCGCTGCCGCCGATTGCGGTCCGGACCGGAATAGAGCTCGACCCCGTGGATCTGGACGACCCGGCCGCCTGCGCGTGGCTGCGAGCCTGCGCGCCTCCGGAAGCGTCGGCGCTGACGAGGCTGGACTCGGCCATCGGGGTGACGCGGCGCCACCCGGCGACGATCGTGGCGGGCGACGTCGTCGAGCAGCTGCCTGGCGTGCTCGACAGGCTGCCGGCTGACCTGCCCGTCATCGTCACGGATGCCTACCTGGCCGTCTTTCTCTCACCCGCCCAGCGCGCGAAACTTGTCGCCATCCTGTCCAGCGCTAGCCGCACTAGGAAGGTGACCTGGCTGTCGCTGGATCCGCTCGTGCCGCTCGGGCCGTCCGGCCGCGACAGCGTCCAGGGCCTCGCGGTGCCGGACTCGCTGGTGGCCGACTATCGGGAGCATGGCGTGTTCGCCGTGCTGGGCGCCCGGACCTTCGAGCAGGCAGCCGAAGGCGGCCGCTTGCTCGCGCGCGCTCATCCGTCGGGTCAGTGGGTCGACTGGATAGGCGAGTAACGTGCGACCATGACGGCGTGACAGCAGACTCTCAGCCCCCGGTGATCTCGCTGATGCTCGCGGTCCCCGATGCGACCGCGGCTGCCCGCTGGTACGCCGTGGCGCTGGGCGCCACCGAGCTGTGGAACCTTGGCGGCGTCGTTGGCCTCACCATGGCGGGCGCGCCTTTCTTCCTGGGCGAGCCTGAAGGCAATGGCTGGGACACTCCAGGTTCCCTCGGCTCGCGGACCGTCCGAGTCGAGGTGTTCGTCGACGATCCGGACGAGTTCATCAGGCGCGCCGTCGCGGCCGGGGCCGATGGCAGCGTGGACGAGATCCGCGACCACGAAGCACCGTGGGGCGTTCATCGCCAGGGCGGTTTCCTCGACCCGTTCGGCCATTTGTGGCTGGTCGGCGACAGATCTCCGCTGAGCTCACATCAGCCTGAGTAGCGGCCGGCTACTCCCGGCTATTCGGCGAACGGCGGCTCGGGCCGCCAGGGAAACCAGTCCGGCAGCTCCGTGCTCGGGGCCAGCGTCCAGTTCACCGGGCGCTTCTCCATCCGGCCGCGATCTCCCGCGCCGCCGAAGTGCCCCGAGGAGTACGGGCGCGTCGCTGGCGCCTGACCGTGCGTCCGGTCACACTCCCTCCTGTGCCGCCAGGTCCTCGTCGACGATCAGCAGCAGCTTGCCGCGCGTATGACCCTGGTCCAGCTCGCGGTGCGCCACCGCGGCGTCGGCCAGGAAATAACGATGAGCAATGTGTACCGACAGCGAGCCATCGTCGAACCAGGGCGCCATCCGGATGAGGCGACTGCCGCGCGGCTGGCCGTTGTACTGCTCCCAGTGCACCCGGTCGCCGTCGGGGTACTCGTCGGCCTTCACCGGCGTCGCGATGATTGCGCCGTCCTCGGCTGCCCGCGCCGCGCCGGCCAGGGTCGGCGCGGCGCACGCGAGCACGAGGGTGGCGCCCCTTCCTGTTTCAGTCCGGACCTGATCGGGCCAGTCGGGCTGGGTGTGATCGACAACGAGCGCGGCACCGAGCTTGTGGACGAAGTCGTGATGCTGCGGACTCGCGGTCGCGATCACCTCCGCACCCAGTGCCCGCGCGATCTGCACGGCGAGGTGGCCGAGGCCGCCCGCGGCAGCCGTGATCAGCACAGTGTCCCCGCTCCCGACGTGGAGAATGTCCGTCAGGCCCTGCTCTGCCGTGACGCCGTCGACGGGCACCGCGGCAGCCTCGGCGATGTCGAGTCCGGCGGGAAGCGGGGCGAGCTGCTCGATTGGGCAGGTCACGTACTCGGCATAGCAGCCCGTGAGCCTGGGGTAGCCATAGACCGGCTCACCATCCTCGAAGGAAGCCTCCGCGCCGGTATTGCCCACTATCTCCCCGGCGAACTCGGCCCCGGGAATGAACGGCAGCTGCTCGGTGGGTATCCGGCCGGTGCGGCGCGAGGCGTCCCATGGACCCACGCCCGCCGCGAGCACCCTGATCAGGGCCTCGCCGGGACCCGGCTCCGGGATCTCCGCCTCGCCCATGCGCAGCACCTCGGGCCCGCCCAGCTCACTGACCATGATCGCTTTCATCGTCGCTCCTGCAAGAATCGATAGCGGTCGGCTCCCTCAGAGCTTGCCCCGGGCGGCTGCCGATGAACGCGTCATTACGGTCTAGCGTGTCGTGCATGAGCAGGGCCGAGTACACAGAGCCGCCCGTTCCCGCCTTCTTGTTTGATCTTGACGGGACGCTGATCGATAGCGTCTACCAGAACGTGATCGCCTGGCGGCACGCGCTGGCCAAGCTCGACATCGACCTGTCTGTCTGGCGTATTCACCGGCGGATCGGCATGAGCGGCGGACTTTTCGTCTCGGCGTTGCTGCGCGAGACTGGCAGGTCGCTGTCCGACGACGACATCGAGGCGCTGCAGCAGGATCATGCTGTCCAGTACCTCGCGCAGGTGGATTCGGTACGTCCGCTCCCCGGCGCGGCCGACTTGCTCGCGGCGCTCACCGCGCACGGCGTGCCGTGGGCGATCGCCACCAGCGGCCGGCGCGCGATGGCGCAGGCGGCGCTGGCCATGCTCGGCCTGCCGGACGATGCGCCGATGGTGACGCGCGACATGGTCAGGCACGCCAAGCCGGACCCCGACCTCTTCCTCGCCGCGGCCGCCCTCATCGGCGTGAATCCCCGCGATGCCTGGGTGGTCGGCGACAGCGTGTGGGACCTGCTGGCCGCGCGGCGGGCAGGCGCGCTCGGCATCGGGCTGCTGTCCGGCGGTTACGGGCGCGAGGAACTCGAGCGGGCTGGCGCCTATCGGGTCTACGCCGATCCCGGCGAACTGCTCGCCAGGGCCGATGAGGTTGGCGTGCGCGACTTGCTCGCCGGACCACGCGATCGCTAGCGGCGTCTCCTTACTCCCAGAACTGTCGCACTTCGAACGTGCCAGAGCGGGCCGTCGGATGGCGCGCCGCCACCTCGATGGCGTCGGCAAGGCTGTCGCACTCCAGGACGTCGAAACCAGCAATCTGCTCCTTCGTCTCCGCGAACGGGCCGTCGGTGAGGAGTTGCTCGCCCGCCCGGATCCGCAGCGTCGCGGCCTCGCTGACCGGCCGCAGCCGGCCACCGTCCAGCCTGACGCCCGAGGCGACCGCCTCGGTAACCCAGGCCTGCATCTCGCGCTCGGCCGGATCGTCCTCGTCCGGCAATGCGGAGAAGTCGAGGTCGTTCTCGTCGAAATAGTGAAGCAGCAGGAACCTCATCGAACCTCCATCGTCGTGCTCATCATGTCGCGGCGGCACGACGCCTGCGCCGGGCCGGCCTTCCGCGCCGAGTCAGCCGCCTTGTGATCAGGCACCGAACGTCGGCGCCGCCTGGCTCGAGCGAACGGCCGTACGAGGTCGGCCACGGCGGCAGCAACGCGCCCGGCATACTCGTCCGCAAGCCGGATCTCGGCGACGGTCTTCGGCCGCTCGATCTGGTACAGCGTAGCTATCTGGCAGGGCATCATGACTGCCTCCTCGTCGCGGTCCGCTGACTCGAACTGGTCACCCACACGACGAAGGCCGAGGCCGTTGATGGACACTCACAAGGCAGGCCCACTTTGACGCGCCGCGCCGAAGCCGGGTAGGTTTTGGTCCTAGACAGACCGGTCTGGATGAGAGGCTATCGAGGACACGGAGGCTGGCATGGCAGCTGAGGACGAGGGCCGCCGCTCCCGGCGGGCGCTGGTGACCGGCGCGAGCTCTGGCCTTGGCCGCGCGATCGCCCAGCAGCTGGGCACCGACGGGCTGCACGTGATCGTGCATGGGCGTGACGCCGGCCGCGGTAGCCAGGTAGTCGAGGGCATCGAGGAGGCCGGCGGATCGGCGAGCTTCGCGGCCGCCGACCTCAGCGAGCCCGCCGCGATCGAGCGTCTCGTCGCCGAGGTGGGCGAGATCGACGTGCTGGTGAACAACGCCGGGATCTCCTGGTTCGGCCCTACCACCGATCTGAAGGCAGACACCTTCGACGCGCTATTTGCCAGCAACGTGCGCGCGCCGTACTTCCTGGTGGCCGCGTTCGCACCAGGCATGGCTGCGCGCGGCAGCGGCAGCATCGTCAACATCAGCAGCATGGCCGGCCGGATCGGGCTCGCGTCCGGGGCTGCCTATGGTGCGACCAAGGGTGCGCTGGAGTCGCTGACCAGGGCGTGGGCGGCCGAGTTCAGCCCGCAGGGAGTGCGGGTCAATGCAGTTGCGGCGGGACCGGTGTACACCGGCGGCGCTGCGCCCGAGCGCACCACGGCGCTCGGCGCGACAACGCCGCTAGGCCGGGCCGCTGACGCTGCGGAGATCGCGGACCTCGTCAGTTTCCTGGCCTCGCCGCGGGCCAGTTACATCACCGGTGCGGTGCTGGCCGCGGACGGCGGGCGCACCGCGATCTGATCGACCCCGGTCCGATTCTGAATGTTCCCATCCTGAACGTTCCCATCCTGAAGGAGACGACCATGACCAACGGCCTGATGGCTATCAGCTTCGACTGCGCCGACGCGGCGAAGGTCGCGGATTTCTGGGCGGCCGCGTTCGGGCGATCGGTGGCGCCGGGCGCCAGCGCCGGATCGGCCCGTGTCGCCATCGGTGACCCGGATGCCGCGGGTCCGCTACTGCTGTTCCACCAGGTCCCGGAGTCCAAGGTCGTCAAGAACCGGGTGCACCTGGACGTCAGCACTACCGACGCTTCGGCTGACACACAGCGGCTGGTGGATCTCGGCGCGAGCGTGCTGAACGTGTTCGAGGCGGACGGCAGGCACCGGTGGACGACGTTCGCCGACCCCGAGGGCAACGAGTTCGACCTGGTCAGCGTCTAGGGATCCGGATCGGACCGCGATGCCACCGCAGTCACCGGCGCAGCAGTCATCGGTACAGCAGTCACCGGTACAGCAGTCACCGGTACAGCAGTCACCGGTACAGCAGTCACCGGTACAGCAGTCACCGGGGAAGGGCCCGACGCCGCAACAGCGCAGCGCCGCGGCGCGTGCCAGGCTGCTCGCCGCGGCGAGCGAGCTGTTCTACGCCGAGGGCGTGCAGAGCGTGGGCATCGAGCGGGTCATCGAGCGGGCCGGCGTGGCCAAGGCGACGCTGTACAGCGCGTTCGGCAGCAAGGACGAACTGGTCCGGGCCTACCTGCGAGCCCGCCATGCGGCGACGCGCGAGCGGCTTGACCGGGAGCTCCAGGCGCGCTTCCCGACGGCCCGCGAGCGGCTGGTCGGGGTCTTCGAGGTGCAGGGGCTGTCGTTCACCGATCCTGGATTCCGTGGCTGCGCTTTTGTTGGTGCCAAGGCCGAAGCCCGGCCGGGCGGCGCCGTCGACGAGGTCGCGGACGAGTACCGGCGGTGGCTGCACGAGCTGTTCGTCGAGCTGGCTCGCGAGGCGGGAGCCGGTGATCCCAAGGGTCTGGCTCAGCAGCTGGTGCTGCTGTACGACGGCGCCGGGATCAGCGCGTGGCTGGACCGCGATCCGACCGCCGAAACAGCCGCGCGCGCGGTGGCCGCCGCCCTGGTCGACGCTGCCATCCCGGCGGCCTCCTAGCAGCGCGCGCGCCAGCTCCACACGATCTCCAACTGGCCTCCACATGGGTTACACGCTGCCTGCGCGCCAAGGCGCTGTGCTGAAGGCAGAGATGAGGGGGTCTGTCATGTCGCGAAAGATGGTCGACTGCCGCAAGGTGCCCAGCGACAGCAACTGCACGCTGACGATCGCCGGGACACAAGACGAGGTTCTGGACGCGGCCGTCGCGCACGCCATGTCCAAGCACGGTCACGAGGACACGCCGGAGCTTCGCCAGATGATCATGTCAGGCATGGAGGACGTCGAGCCCGCGCTGGCCTAGCCTGACTGCGTCCCTGACGCTGCCACGACGGCCATCCCCGGTCCCGGTCCCCCGTCGGCGGCCCGGGCGCTGGCAGACTCTGTCAGATGACGCCGTGGCGCATCCGTGATTTTCATGACGATGACCTGGACGCGGCCGTCCGGATCTGGGACGACCCCGCCGCGGGCACGGCAGCGCCGGTGTTCGGCGTCTCTGACCTGATCTCGGCAGTCCGTGCTGGATCGCCCGCTGTCGTGGCGGTCGTCGGGACGGACGTGGTCGGGATCGTGGTCGCGACCCTCAGCGGCGACCGGGCGGTGGTGATGCGCATCAGCCTGGCAGCGGGCTGGCGTCGCCAGGGCATCGGCAGCGGCATGCTGACCGAGCTCGAACGGCGGCTCGTCGCGGCCGGGATACGCCGGGTCAGCTGCCTGCTGGGCGACGAGACCGACATGGGCGCGGCTGCGCTGGAGCACTCCGGCTACACCGCACGCGCCGGCATGTTCCTGTACGAGAAGCTCGAGCCCGTCGGGCCGGCCGACGTCGGCATCCTCGGGCAGCTGGGCGGCCGGATGATCCGGGCCGGTACCTGGAGCCAGCTTGGCGGGATGGCCAGGGAAAAGGAACTGATCGAACGGCGGATCATCCTGCCGCTCGCCAACTCTCACCTGTCTGCCCGCCTCGGGCTGATCCCGCCGCAGGCAGTCATCTTGTTCGGGCCACCGGGCACCGGGAAGACCACGTTCGCCAAAGGCGTTGCCGCCCGGCTGGGCTGGCCGTTCGTGGAACTGTTTCCGTCCCGGCTCGCGGCGGACTCCCCGGCCGGCCTGGCGTCCGCGCTGCGGGAGGCGTTCGCGATGATCGCCGAGTTGGACAAGGTCGTCGTGTTCATCGACGAGGTGGAGGAGATCGCCGGGCTGCGGCGGCCGGGCACGGCCTCGATCGCCCAGGGCGTCACCAACGAGATGCTGAAGCTCATCCCGCCGTTCCGGGAGCGGGACGAGCGGTTGCTCATCTGCGCGACGAACTCGGTTCGCGATCTGGACACCGCGTTCTTGCGCCATGGCCGGTTCGACTACCTCATTCCGATCGGACCGCCCGACGACCAGGCCAGGCAGGCGATCTGGGAGCGCTACCTGGCGGGCATGCCGCACGCCGACGTCGACCTCGCATCCGTCGTGGCCCGGTCCCGGCTGTTCACCCCGGCCGACATCGAGTTCGCCGCCCGGCGAACAGCTCAGCTCGTGTTCGAGCGGATCATGTTCGAGCACGGCGAGGAGCTGACAACCACGGCGGACATTCTGCACGGGATCGAGGAGACCAGGCGGACGCTGACGGAGGACATGGTCGCCCAGTTCGAGCAGGACATCGAGGACTACGCCCGGTTGTAGACCGACCGGTGCCTGCGCCGCCTGATTTAACCCATATCGTCCGGCCGCTCGGAGGCCGCGAACCGCGCGGCCGGCCGCCGGGCTGGCGTGCGGTGTTGGCGATGGTTTGCCCTGGTGTGATGGTGATCGGGTTACCCGCTGGTAGTGACCTGGGTCTCACTTGTTACCCGCCGGTAGTGAGCTACGTCTCATCGCGGAACCGGGGCACCATCACCACCCGTCGAACCTCCCGTCACTCACCGTGACACCCGGCGGCGCCCCCGTGCTGCCGGGACCGAGAACTTAGGAAGGACGCCCGCCATGCCCCGCACCAACCGACTGACCAGCGTTCTGGCCGGCCGCGGGAAGGCCGCTGCCGCGGTCGCCGCTGCTGCTGCCGTGCTGGCCGGCGCGGGCACCGCCAGCGCCGCCGCCATCTCCGCCCCCGCCAAGACCGCAGACGCCGCCCCCGTCGGCGCCGCCGGGGTGCTTGCCGCGGCGCCGCACGGCGCCGGTGGCGTACTCGCCACCCGCGGCTCGACCACACTCAACCCTGCCGCCCAGCACGCTGCGCCGGCCAAGGTGGCTGCGGCTGCCCAGCCCGCGGCGCATGCTCAGCCTGGTGCGGCTGCCAAGCCGGCCGCGCCTGCACAGCCCGCGGCGCTAGCCGCGCCTGCCCCGGCTCCGGCACCCGCACCGGCCCCCGCGCCTGCGCCGGCGCAGCCGTTCCGGGTCTACGACTCGGTCACCCCGTCGGCCATCCCGGCCGGCGCCCCGGTTGCCACCTACGCTGACGGCGGCTACGCCGTCAACCCGGGCCAGGTCGCCGGCCGCAACGTGACCTGGATCGACACCAACGGCTCCGACCCCCGCGCCACCGCCCTGGATGTCGAGCCCGGCGACGCCACCCCCGCCATGGCCGCCAACTGGACCTGGCACAAGCTCCACAGCGCCGCCAACTCCATCGCCGTCATCTACACCATGCGGTCAGAATGGCCCGCCGCCCAGGCCGCCGTCGCCACCCTGCCCGCCCAGATGCAAAGCCACGTCCGCTGGTGGATCGCCGACCCGACCGGCGTCCCCCACATCGTCCCCGGCGCCTCCGCCACCCAGTGGTACTGGGGCACCAACTACGACATCACCCGCGCCCTCCCCGGCTCCGGCCTCTAACCCCCCGCGGCACCCGCAGTGCCGCAACCCCCACAGTGCCGCAACCCCCACAGTGCCCCGCCCCCGGTGTCCCCCGACACCAGGGGCGGGGCACTGGCATGTGCGCGCACCGCCGCTCGCCGGCGGCCAGGCGCAGTCTCCAGACGGCCTTCTACTGGGCCCGGGTCACTCAGTCCTCATGCCCGGACGCCAGCCGCCGGCAGTCGAGCCAGAGCGCCCAGGGCTCGATCGCGGCGATGACCAGGAGGCCAGCCCGCGCCCAGGGATCCGCGCTTAGGCGCGCCCTGATCTCCAGCTCGTCGCCGGCATCGACGGCGTGCAGCGTCTGCTGGCCGTCACCGAGCGGGCCGCCGACGACAATGAATCCGTCCGCGACGAGTCCATCCATGAATCTCGCGTGCTCGGCCCAGCCCCGCTGCTCCCGGATCTGTCGCGAGGCGTCCCAGCGCGGCCCGTGTCCCAGTGTCACTGCAAAGGTTGCCACGCCGTGCAGGCTACGGGCTGGCACCGACAGCGCCTCGGCATCGGCTCGTACAGATGCCGCCGCCATCGTCGTGCCAGCCCGTCAACCGCCAGCACCAAGCACGACTACATGGGGATGGCCTCGTATACCTCGACGGACCCGCCGCCGTCCAGGACTGGGCAGCCCTTGGTCAGCGCCGCAGCGTCGTCGAGCGAGTCAGCCGTCACGATCGAGTAGCCGCCTGCCCCGGCCGCGCCGCCGGCGGTGATGCCGGAGGGGCTTACCGTCACCGAGGCGCCGAATGGGTTTCCCCCGTCGGTAATAGCATTCCCGAGAGTGCCGAACCAGGCACCCCAGGCCTGCATCGCTTCCTCCTGCGCTGCTGGCGTGTCGGCCATCTGGCCGCCGGTGTAAACGTAGACGAACTTCGCCATCGAACTCTCCTCACGATGGGCCGCCGCAAGCTGCGGCCGGGATTGGGACCTCACACTCCGTACTACGGATGGGAGTGCCGCCACATGACAGATCCCGGTGTGAATCTGTGCCCGCGCTAGACGTTGGACGCGATCAAGCCGCCGTCGACCTGGTACACCCCGCCAGTGATGTAAGACGCCTGGGTGGAAGCGAGGAAGGCGACCAGGCTGCCGAGCTCGGCCGGGTCACCCAGGCGACCCATCGGGATCGCGGCCGCCAGTGGTGCCAGTTGGGCCTGGAGCTCTGCATCCCGTTCCGGGCTGCGGCCCGCTTCCGGGCTGATGCGGGAGGTGAGGAACCTGCCAGGGAGCACGACGTTGATGGTGATGTTGTCCTTCGCCAGGTCCGGCATGATCGCCTTCATCAGCCCGGCGATGCCAGGCCGGAGCCCGTTCGACAGGTCAATGCCCTCGACGGGCTGCTTGACCGAGCTCGACTGGATGGCGACGATGCGCCCCCAGTGGCTCCGGCGCATGTACGGCACGACTTCACGGACGAACCGGACGAAGTTCAGCGTGACTGCCTCGAGCGCCTGACGCCAGTCGTCGTCGGTGAAATCGGCGAACCTGCCCAGGGCGGGACCGCCCGAGTTCGCCACCAGGACGTCGACGCCGCCGAAGCGCTCTGCTGTCGCCGCCACGACGCTCTGGACACCCGCCGCCGTGGCCAGGTCCGCTGGCACGGCGAGCACTTCGGCACCGGTCTCGCGCCGGACGTCCGCAGCAGCCGCGTCCAGCTCGGCTCCGCTCCGGGCGCACATCGTCACCCGCGCACCTTCCCTGGCAACGGCGAGCGCGCACGCTTTGCCGAGCCCCTTGCTCGACGCGCCGACGAGCGCGACCTTGCCGTTCAGCCCGAGATCCATGCATCTCCCCAAATCCGAACCGCGGAGCCTTCGCAGGTCGGCCGTGCCCACGTTGGCCAGGCCCAGTGTTCCGCTGAGACCTTAACGCTCCTGCTCCGTCGGCCGGATCAAGATCTCGTTGACAGCGACGTGCCGCGGCCTGGTGACGATGTAGGTAATCGCATCGGCGATATCCTCGGCCGCCATCCGCTGGCCAAACTGGCCGCGGAGGCTCTCCAGCACCTCAGGTCGGTTGTGCGAGGCGAGCTCCGTAGCGGTCGCGCCGGGCTCGACCAGCGAGACGCGCAGGTAGCGCTTAGCGAACTCCTGGCGCAGCGAGTCGCTGAACGCGCCGACGCCGAACTTAGTGAGGCTGTACGCGCTGTTGCCGATGCGGGCCGCGCGCCCGGCCACGGAGCTGATGTTCACCATGTCGGCGACATGACGCGGGTCGCTAGCTGCAGCGTGCAGCAAATGCGGAGTCGCCGCGTGTGCGCAGTACAGCAGGCCGAGCACGTTCAGCTCGACCATTCGCTGCCATTCCGACAGTGGCGCGTCAGCTGCGGGGCCGAGCAGCATGACCCCGGCATTGTTGACCAGCGTGTCCAGGCGGCCCAGCTCGGCGACGGTGCGCTCGACCGCCTCGGTGGCCTGCGGCTCGTCCGTTATATCCGCCTCGATCACCAGGGCCGTGCCGCCCTGGCCGCGGATGTCGGCCGCCAGCGTCTCGAGTCTGTCCTTCCGGCGCGCTGCAAGCGCCACCGAAGCACCCTGCGCGGCTAGTGAGGCGGCTGCGGCCGCGCCAATACCGCTCGAGGCGCCGGTCACGAGTGCCACGGTGCCATCCAGTGGTCGCGTCACAGCCCTGCCTCCGTCTTGCCGCGTGGTTACTGTCCCGTCGTCATCGGACGCCTCAGCCTAGGCAGCCCGGTTATTACGGCTCGCGCTCGTCTTGAAATGCTGTGGTCTTGAGATCGTGACAGTACGAGCCGCCTCATCCCGCAGGAGTACCCGCATGCCTCTCGACGCCGACGTAGCCCGTCTTGCCAAGGCTCCCACTCTCGCCACCGTCGTCACGCTGATGCCCGATGGCCAGCCGCAGGCGCTGCTGACCTGGATCGACACCGATGGCGAGAATCTGCTCGTCAATACCGAGCCGCAGCGCCAGCGATCCAGGAACATCCGCCGCGATCCGCGCGTGACGATTCTGCTCCACTCGTCCGACGATCCATGGGACTGGGCCGAGATACGCGGTCACGTGGTGGCGACGACGGACGGGCAGGAAGCCAGGAATCACATCGACGAGCTGTCCCGGCGCTACGTCGGCCGGGACTACGCCAACCCGATTGGTCCGCAGGGCCGCGTTGTCTACACGATCAGGCCCGACAAGATCAATACGCCGAAGTCCCTGGGCAGGCGCTAGCGGCTGAGGCTAGCTTGTGCAGATGGATGCGGCCTTCGTGCACCAGGTCGACGTGCGGTGGCGCGACACCGATGCGCTCGGCCACGTCAATCACGTCGTGTTCCTCACCTACCTGGAAGAGGCGCGTGACGCCTTCTACGCCCGCGTCCTCGGCAGCGATCCGATCTACGTCGTCGTGCGGCTCGAGGCCGACCTGCGCGCCGAGGTCCGCTATGAGCACCGGCGAGTGACAGTGCAGGTAGCGGTCGATCGCGTGGGCACGACGAGCCTCACCACACTCGAGACCATCCTCACCTCGGCCGGACAGGTCGCGGCGCAGGCGCGCGTAGTCACGGTTCGCTGGGACGCGGCGAGCCGGCAACCGGTTCCGTTCAGCGCAGCGGAGCGCGAGCGGCTAACGGCGGCCCAGGTGGCCCAGGCGGCCGACTGAGCCGGGGCGGCTACGGGAAGCGCAGCAGCCGGCCGGGCCCACCGTGGACTTCCCGACACTTGGATTAAAGTCACTGCTACCCCGAAACGATGCCGCGGCTCTCGTCGCCCCTGGGCCGGTTTCCCTACCTGTCGGGCTCAGGTCGGGATGAACGGGAGGCGGGGCATGTTCTGCGTCAATCACCGGCCGGCGGCGGTTGCGGACTGGTGGTCAATCCACCAGCCGACAGCCGCGGGTGGCGGTGGTCGTCGCCGCGCCGAGCAGGTTGGCAGGCACGCCTGCCAGTCGCCCGACCGGGTGCGTCGGGTCGTCCACGCCGGTGCCCGCAGCAGCGGGGCCAGGAAGAACGGTGTCCAGTACGCCACCAGCCGGGCAACAGTGCCCTCGGCCGACTGGCTCGGTGTACGCCGCGACCCTCACTCGAGCAGCGCCAGACGACCCAGCGACATCGAAGTCACTGGCGCGCCGGCAGCGAAGCGACTGAAGCAGCCGTCACCGACTCCGGCGGAGCAGGTGCCATAGCCGCCGCGTCGAAGGCCTGCGTCAGATAACTGGCGACGGTCTGCCCTGGGCGCTTGCGGCCAGTGTCGGATCCCAGCCGCAGACTTCGCAGGCGTGTCCGATGACCGAAAGGCCGAAGCTGATTGCAGTGCGGCGCGGGTCGACAGTGGCCCGAACGTCGTCCCAGTCCAGTAGGTATTCTCCGAGTTCGCTGTCCCACCGCCCAGCTTGCGGCGACAGCACCGCGGTTTCGATCCCATCTGGTGGCGGGAACGCGAAGCCGAAGAATGCGGCGCGCGGGTAGCGATGGTCGCCTGGCCACCAGCCGATTTCGATCTGCTGGGCATTGGCGGAGTTGCGCATGATGAAGTCGTCGGATGGCGGGTCGACGGCGCTGCCGGAAAACAGGCTGACAGCCAGATCGAATGTTCCCCACCAGGCGTTGACCGGCGAGACTCTGCCCCGGTACGGAGCGCGGAGCGCTGCCAGTACCAAAGCGGCCTGGGTCGCGGCCGCGAAGTAGGTCTCGACCTGCTCCGTGTCGTAGGTCGCATGCTCATCATCTTCATCCAGTGGCGTATGCCACGGGACCTCCTGTGGCCGCATATCGATGTGGACCTGGCCGGTCAGCTCGGCGACGCCGCCCAGCAGTTCCCGCGTGACCTCGCGCACTGCCCTGTCCGGAGCCAACGGGATCCGTATGGCCCGTCCGTCGCTGTGCTCGGCGACCGCCTCGTGGCGGTGCAGATCCAAGGCAACAACCAGCGATCCCGACTGGTCTGGAGCTGGCAGAGGCGATGTCTCCCATCCGCGGGCGGTCAGCCGCAGCGCGGCATGCTGCAACTGTGGCTCGGGCGGGGCCAGGGTGACGGCTAGCTTGCCGAGCAGCTGGGCATGACAGTGCAGGGTGTCACACGTCGCACGCCACTGCTGGTACGGAAGTGCTGGCCACTGCGCCGACATAGAGCTCACCGCGCTCGCCTCCTTAGGCGTCGACTCGAGATTTCAAGTATCCGGCTCGCGCGCGAGCCCAGCTCGGCCAGGCGCTCGTAGTCGGCCCTCGGCGGGATCTCCTCACTGGACGGCCGCCCGCGATGCTCACTTACGCTGACGACAGCCTCGGCGAACAGCTAACAGAGCGCTGGGAGCCGCCGACCATGGAGTTACCGACACCTGAATTAGAGAATTTTAATTGCAGTCGTAGACCAGCGGCTCCGCGGCCTTTCCCGCGAGCGGTCATCTGCCCAGCGTTGCACGAGATGCCGCATCGGGCACGTCACCGCACAGCCACCCAAGAATACGGATCTGCCGAATGACGGCCGTTGGCTTAGTGCAATGGTCATGCCGTGACGCGCATGGTTACTCGCAACCTCGTGGACGCGGCGCGCGATCTAACTCAGCTGGTCGACGTTGGCGCCTGGAGCTCGGGATTTTATACGGGACTGGCGCCGGGCAGCGGGCCCGGTCATCCGCAGGGGCCGGCAGGCCGCGCAGCGCACTGGCAGTCGATATCGTATAGATCGGCCATTTTGGGCAATCATTGAACCTGTCTCAGCCCGGGGCAAGTTCGCGGATCGGCTCCGGTGCCCTTAGGAGGTTCTCGTGAGCGCGCAGGTGCCGCTGGTGATGGCGCTGGACGATCCGGCCGGAGTGCTCGAGACGGTGGGTGGCAAAGGCGCCTCGCTGGCGCGTCTCGCGCGGGCCGGCTTCGCGGTCCCGCCTGGCTTCGACGTGACGACCGGTGCCTATCTCGACTTTGTCGAGCGTGGCGGCCTGCGTGAGCCGATGATGGCGGCCATGTCCGCCGTCGACGTGACTGACCCGGTGACGTTCAAGGTCGCGTCGGAGCGGATCAGCGCATTGTTCGCCGGGCGAGCGATTCCGGCCGCCACCGCGGCAGCTATCGTCCGCGCCTATGCCGCCCTGGGTGACGATGTGGCGGTGGCGGTGCGGTCCTCGGCGACTGCCGAGGATCTTCCTGGGATGTCGGCTGCGGGACAGCAGGATACGTATCTCAACATCCGCGGTGCGGACAGCGTGCTCGACGCGGTCCGGCGGTGCTGGGCGTCGCTGTGGACGCCGCGGGCGATCGGCTACCGCGCCCGCTATGGGGTCGTTGCCGGCCATGCGCAGATGGGTGTGGTGGTGCAGCAGTTCGTGCCGGCTGATGCCGCCGGAGTCCTGTTCACGGTGAATCCGGCCGCCAGCGGCCGGGACCAGGTGGTTCTCAACGCGAGCTGGGGTCTTGGCGAGGCCATCGTCGGCGGCCAGGTGACGCCTGACATTGTCGTGGTCGACCGGGCCGGCGGCGGCATCATCGACTACCGGGTCGGCAGCAAGTCGGTGATGACCGTGCCCGCCGGCATTGGCACGAGGGATCAGGACACGCCGGCCGCCCTGCGCGATAGTGCGGTGCTGACTGTCGGCGAGGCCAGCGAGCTCGCCCGTGTCGGCCTTGCGATTGAGGATCTGTACGGCCAGCCGGTGGACGTGGAGTGGGCGCGGGCCGAGGGGAAGCTGTTCGTCGTGCAGGCACGGCCGGTGACCGGCCTGACGGCAGCTGCCGGTTCCGGCGAGCAGTGGAACAACAGCCTCGACGGGGACTACCTGTGGAGCAACGGCAACCTTGGTGAGGCGCTGCCAGACGTGATGACCCCGGCCACCTGGTCGTTCATGGAGCTGTTCATGCCGCGGCAGATCTCGCCGCCGACCTTGCCCGGATACAACGGCTGGGGACGAGTCGGCGGCCGCTTCTACATGAACGTGAGCATGTCGGCTTCGCTGGGCCGGGTGGCGGGCATCTCGGTGCGCCGGTTCGTCAGGCTGAGCGAGCCGGTCTTCGGCAAGCTGCCGCCGGCACCGGAGATACCGCTGATCCGGCTTCCCCGCTGGAGGGTCATCCGGCTGATGGTCCCGGTGCTTGTCACGACGATGCGCAGGGCGCGGAGGAACCATAAACGGCTGCCAGCGTTCGTCGCGGTTGCTCGGGGTCGTTGCGACGAGCTGCGCGCGGAGATCCAGCGGATTGATGACGCCAGCGCGCTGGCCGACGCGTGGCTCAGCCAGGTCCAGCCGTTTTTCCTGGAGGCCAGCGACATGCTCGCGGCCTCCGGAGCAGGCGGCGCCAGGGCTCTGCTCGGCGTGCCGAACAGGCTGGCCGCGCTGGTCGGCGAGGCCGACGCGGCCATTTTGCTGTCCGGGCAGGCTGCCGGGGATGCCCAGCTGGCCAGCCTAGGCCCGCTAACCGGCCTCGCGAAACTCGCGCGCGGCGACATCGACCGGGCAACGTTCGCGCGGCTTTACGGGCATCGCGGCTCGCACGAGGCCGAGGTATCGGTCCCGCGGCCAGCTGAGGATGCTGACTGGATCGACCGGCAGCTCGCGGGCCTGCACGACACCGCCCGCAGCGCCGAAAACTTGCTGGCCAGCCAGGAGACGGCCCGCCGCGCTGTCTGGGACCGGCTCGGACAGCAGCCGAGGAAAGCGGCTGCGGCGCGCGCGATGGTCGCGCGGTGGACGCAGGCGGTCAGCGGGCGGGAAGGAGCCAGATCCGAGCTGGCCAGGGCGTTCTGGCTGCTGCGCGCGTGGCTGGTGCGCGCCGGCGAGCTGACCGGCCACGGCGGCGACCTGTTCTTCCTTAGCCTGCACGAGATACTCGATGTGCTGCACCGTGACGAGTCGCCGCTGTCGGCGGTGCCGGCCCGCAAGGCAAAATACGAGACGTACTGTGCGCTGCCGCGTTACCCCGCGCTGATCCGTGGCCGCTTCGACCCGGTGCGCTGGGCCGCCGACCCGGCCAGACGCGCCGACTACTACGACGAACGCGGCACGATCGCACCGGCGGACGACACCATCACCGGGCTTGCCGGGGCATCCGGCGTAGCTGACGGCGTGGCGCGGGTGATCACGCAAGTCGAAGACGCCGGCCAGCTCGGCGACGGCGAGATCCTGGTAACTACCGTCACCAACATCGGCTGGACGCCGATCTTCCCGCGGGCTGCCGCAGTAGTTACCGACGTCGGCGCGCCGCTGTCCCATGCTGCGATCGTGGCGCGCGAGCTTGGCATCCCCGCCGTCGTCGGCTGCGGCAACGCCACGATGCAACTGCACAGCGGCGACCGGATCAGAGTCGACGGCGGGAAAGGCACCGTCGAGGTCCTGCACCGGGCGTGAGAAAGGCCCGGCGCCCGCCAGACGGCCTCGCTCCGGGCCGGGCACGCCTGGCCGGAGCTGGCCAGGCATGGCTAGGCCGAAGCCGCGATCGACCCACCAGCGCGAGCGGTGGAGGCTGACGTCCTGCGTATAAGGACGCACGAGGCTGCTGGGACATCCCGGTCACTGCGCCGTTCGCAGCCGAGCAGATAGCTGAGCGGCTGCCCACGCTCGGCTTCCGTCTCAGAGACCACCGCCCGCCTGTGCGGGGCAAGTTGCGCAAAACACACTGCGCTCTGACCCGCGCCTCAAGCGACAGGCGCGCAGGGACGCGAGCGTAGGTGCCTGTGCTAGGGATTGTAGGTTCTCAAATGACTTGTCCGACGGCAGCCGCTGACCTGCGCGCTCCGGGCGTTCTCACCGTTTTTCCGGCGAACTTCTCGTCGATCTGTCCGCTTCCTAAGACTCTTGGTCGACGAGCGCCTGTGTGCCGAGGACGACGGCGAGTGCGAGCCGTTCGGCGTCCGCGGTGCCGGTCTCGGCGGTGTAGACCGTGATCCGTAGGTCGTTGCCGGCGACGATGAGGGTGTCGCAGTCGAGTGTGATGAGTCCGACGTCGGGGTGGTCGATGATTTTGTGCCGGGACTGGTCCTGGGGCGAGTCGACCTGGCCCGACTCCCACAGCTCGGCGAAGCGCGGGCTGTGGGAGGTCAGCTCGGCGATCAGCCGCTTGAGCTCGCGGTCGGCGGGATAGCGGGCCGCGGTCATGCGCAGGTCGGCGACGAGCAGGGATTCGAACCGGGCTTGCTCCTCGGGTGTGTGGACGGTGCGGTTGCCGGGGCCGACGAGGTTGCGCCATACTCCGTTGCGCTCGATCCCGCGCCACGACGTTGTTGCGCCCATCAGCGCGTCGTAAGGCTGATTGGCCACGATCAGGTTCCACGCGGCATCGTGCACGGCGACCGGAGTGTGCAAGAGCCGGTCGAGCAGGCGCTGCACGCTCGGCGTGATGCGCGCCGGCACGACATCGCGTCCCGGCGCGGCCTGGCCCGCGAGCCGGAAGAGCAGCTCCCGCTCGGTGTCCGACAGCCGCAGCGCCCGGGCGAGAGCTTCCACGACCTGCGACGACGGTGAGGTGGCCCGTCCCTGCTCCAGCCGGGTCAGGTAGTCCACCGAGATGCCCGCCAGCCCGGCGAGCTCCTCGCGGCGCAGCCCGGCAGCGCGCCGGCGGCCGCCCGCCGGCACGCCCGCCGCCTCCGGGGCAGCGCGGTCGCGCCAGCGGCGTACAGCCTGGCCGAACTCCCACGACTCCACGCATCCAGTCTGCGCCACCCGGCGCGCGCTGTGGTGGCCCTGGCAGTCCTACGACAACGGGACCGCTTCCTGCCGGCGTGCGCCCGACGCAGACTCGGTGCATGACAACCATACTGATCACCGGGGCGAACAAGGGCCTCGGCAAGGAGACCGCCAGGCAGCTCGTCGCCGCCGGGCACACTGTGTACATTGGCGCACGCGACGAGGCCCGTGGCCGTGAGGCGGCCGACGAGCTGGGTGCCCGATTCGTTCAGCTCGATGTGACCGACGACGCCTCAGTCGCCGCCGCCTTGGCTCAGATCGAGGCCAACGGCGGGCTCGACGTCCTGGTCAACAACGCCGGCATCGGGATGGTCGCGCTCAACGGGCCGGATGCGCTGCGGGTGTTCGACACGAATGCCGTTGGCATGATCCGGGTCACCGAGGCGGCACTCCCACTGCTGAAGGAGTCGGAGAACCCTGTCGTCGTCAACATCTCGAGCGCGCTCGGCTCGTTCTGGGCCAACCACGAGCCGTCGCGGCCGGCCTCGAAGTACCCGGCTATCGTCTATGGCGCGAGCAAGGCGGCCGTTTCGATGCTCACGGTCCAGTACGCGCGGGCCGTGCCGGAAGTGAAGTTCAACGCGGTGGAGCCCGGCTACACCGCGACCGAGCTCGGCGGGGTGCAGAACTCCGGCGGCCGGCCGGTCGAGGTCAGCGCCCGGAACATCGTCCGGATGGCCACGATCGGCAAGGACGGGCCCACTGGGACGTTCCAGGAAGACGACGGCGAGCTGGGCTGGTGAACGCGTGACCACGACACGATCACCAGGGCGGGCAAGGGCCTCGGCGGCCGCGTGGTGAGCCGCGACGAGGGAGATCAGCTCTGGAACCGTCCTGATCACCGGGCCCGCCGGAGGCCCCGGACGCTCGGCGTCCCCGACGGCTTCGATCGCCCTGTAGGCGTTGGGCTGGCTAAGTATCCGCCTGGCCCTTGAGGGCCGTAGTTACTCAGGCCGAGGCCCCACGCCATGACGGCGATGAACAACTCCATCGCAGTGCGGTCCTGGTAGGTGTCTCCGCCCGGCGATTCCAGCGGGCTGGAACCAGATCAGTCTAAGCCGGTGGTGCAGAACCCCGGAACCACGCTGGCGCATCCTCCGACAGGACGGCTGCCCAGCTGGTTCGGGCAGTACTTCGACCAGTCAGGCGGCGTCGACGCTTGCGGCGAAGCCGAGAAGAGCCTTTGCCAGTTCGTCGGGGGCCTCCATGGCGGCGTAGTGGCCCACGCCGTCGAGTGACACGGAGCTGACTTCGCCCGGCGCGGCCTGAGACATGGTGTCGGCTGTGAAGGGGCCTCCGCCTGCGCCGACCGCAAGCACGGGCACTGTCAGCCCGGGCGTCGTGGCGAGAGCCCTGATGTCGGGACCTTCCCGCAGCATCGACTGGTAGAGGCCGGCCGCTCCGCGCCAGCCGCCGGGGCGCGAGTAGGTGCGGGCGAACTCTTCGATGTCGGCGCCGGTGATCGCTCCCGGGGTCGCGCTCATGGCCGGGAACGCGAATTGGCCCAGGAACTCGCGCTCGCGGCCGGCGAGCAGCATCTCGGGGATGCCGGGCGCGGCGAGAACGCCGATGTGCCAGGAGCCCCCGTGGGTGACGTCGGCCAGCATCTCCAGGCCGAACCCGGCCAGGCCCATCTCGATGGCGGTGAGGCTGAGCACGTCCTGCGGATGCGTAACCGCGAGGCGGAAGACCGTCGCCCCGCTGATGTCCTGCCCTGTCAGGTGGACCGGCCCGACCCCTAGCTGCCCGATGAGAAGGTGCAGATCCTCAGCCGACGTCTTGCTGCCGAACTCGCCCGGCTCGTTACCGGAGTCACCGAAGCCGCGCAGGTCGACGGCGAAAACCCGGTGGCTGGCCGCCAGCAGCGGGATGAGCTTCCGGAAGGCCCACCAGGTCTCGGGAAACCCGTGGACCAGCAGAACCGGCGATCCGCTGGTCCCCGTCGCGACGTAGTGCAGCCTGGTCCCGTTGACCTCCGCATAGTGGTGCGTGATCCCCGGCAGCACGGGACCAGCCGGCGTGACGTCCATTCCTGCTCCTTGCCTAGACAACCTGGATGTCACTTAACTCTAGCCAACCTGGTTGTCACTGTCCAGGCGCTGCCGTAGCCTTCTGCCATGTCCCGCTCTGGCGCCGATCTCGCCCTGCTCTTGCTCGGAGGCTTCCGCTCACTGGTGGACGCCGCGACAGCCGAGCTAGGCCGCCGCGGCTACGAGGATGTGCGTCCCGTCCATGACTTCGCGATGCGGGCCATCGCCGCCGGCGCCGGCAACGCCTCAGAACTCGGCCGCCGCCTGTCCGTCTCCAAGCAGGCGGCGGCGAAAACTATCGCGGTGCTGCAGGAACGCGGATACGTGACACGCGACACAGACCCCCGCCACGCCCGCCGCATGCGCCTTCAGGTGACCCCGCTCGGCTTCGAGGTGCTGCGCCAGGGTGAGGCGATCTTCGACGAGCTGCGCGATCAATGGAAGCGGCAGATCGGTCCCGCCGAGCTCGAGAGCCTTGAGACGCACCTGGCAGCGCTGGTCGACGATCAGCCCGTGCGCTTCGACACAGCCGGCTGGATGTCGCGAGACCTCGGCGAACCGGTCTAGCTGAACTGGCCCGTCCGGCTTCAGTGATCTCGGGCGATGAAGGATCTCCATGCCCTGCCCGTTCAGCGCAGGCCATGACCCAGGCCGGTGAGGATCTTCCCCGGGTCCTGCACTGCGCAGCGACGATCATGGTCGATGGATGCACCGGGTGTCCGCTCGGCCTCGATCTGGAGGACGCGCTTGCTGGTTGCCCTTCGGTCGCCTCTATGGTCGATGAATGAACGGGCTTGCTTCTTCCGTGCCCGCGGTGCGGGTCGAGGGCGTGGTCAAGCGCTTCGGGGCGACCGTTGCGCTGGATGGTGCCGGGCTCGAGGTCCCCGGAGGGATGGTGTTCGGCCTGCTTGGCCCGAACGGGGCGGGTAAGACCACGCTGATTCGCATTCTGGCGACGCTGCTGGGGCCGGATGCAGGGCGGGTGGAGGTCCTCGGCCACGACGTTGAGCGGGAGCCTGCCGCTGTGCGCGACCTGCTCGGCCTGACGGGGCAATTCGCGGCAGTCGACGAGCTGTTGACCGGGCGCGAGAACCTGGAGATGTTCGGCCGCCTGTTCAAGCTGTCCCGCGAGGAGGCCCGCCGCCGCGCCGGCGATCTGCTGGAGCGGTTCGACCTGGCGCAGGCGGCCGACCGGCCGGCCCGGACCTACTCCGGCGGCATGCGGCGCCGGCTCGACATCGCGTCGAGCCTGCTGACCCGGCCGCGCGTCCTGTTCCTCGACGAGCCGACTACGGGCCTGGATCCGCGCAGCCGCAACGAGATCTGGGCAATCGTGCGCGAGCTGCGGCGCGAGGGCACAACGCTCCTGCTGACCACCCAGTACCTGGAGGAAGCCGATCAGCTGGCAGACCGGATCGCCGTCATCGACCGCGGGAAGGTGATCGCGGAGGGAACCGGGAACGAGCTCAAGGACCGCGTCGGCGGCCAGATCCTGGAGGTAGAACTCTCAAGCGTGGAGCAGCTTGGCCGGGCGCAGGCGGTCCTCGCGGGGGTGGGCTGCGGTGATCCTCAGCCGGACGAGCGTCCGGACCGGCTCACCCTTCCGGCCCCGCGCAACGGCCTCCAGCTAGTAGAGGAGGCGGCCGCGGAGCTGCGCCGGGCGGAGATCGGCGTCAGCGACATCGGGCTGCGCAGGCCCACGCTTGACGATGTCTTCCTGCAGCTGACCGGCAGCCCGCCTAGCGAGGACGGTGGCGAACCTAGCCCACGGACCCGCCGCCGCCCCCGGCCTCAGCAGCCAGCGCCGGACGAACCGGCGTTTTACAGGCCGGCGCTGCGCCTGCGGCTCCCGCCGCAGCGGGCCGTGCGCTCGGCCATCACCGACACTGCAGTGGTCACCGGCCGCAACCTGCGTCACTTCATCCGCCAGCCCGACCTGCTGACCTTCTCCACCATCCAGCCGGTCATCTTCGTGCTGCTGTTTGTCTACGTATTCGGCGGCGCGGTCAGCCGCTCGCTGCCGCACGGGATCACCTACGTCGACTTCCTGCTGCCCGGGATCTTCGTCCAGTCGGTCACCTTCCGCGCCTCGCAGACCGCGGTCGGCCTTTCGGAAGACCTGGAACGCGGGGTGGTCGACCGGTTCCGGTCGATGCCGATGGCCCGATCTGCCGTGCTAGCCGGGCGCACCGTGGCCGACCTGGTCCGCAACATCGCGATCATCGGGCTGATGATCGCCGTCGGCTACGCCGTCGGGTTCCGCTTCCACGGCGGGCTAGCCGGAGCGGTCGGCTGCATCGCCGTCGTCGCCGCCTTCGGCTTCGCCCTCAGCTGGATCTTCGCCTTCGTGGCGCTCACCGTCCGCGGGGCAGAGGCGGCACAGACGGCCGGATTCGTCGTGATCTTCCCGCTCGTCTTCGCCAGCTCCGTGTTTGTGCCTGTCGCCACCTTGCCGCACTGGCTGCAAGCGTTCGCGAAAATCAGCCCCGTCACCATTACCGCTGACGCGGCCCGCTCGCTCGCGCTCTTCGGCACCCCCGCATCGCTCGGAGCAGCAGCGGCATGGATCGGCGGCCTGCTGACCGTGTTCATACCGCTGTCCGTATGGCGCTACCAGCGAATGAGCTGAGCCGCATTTCGTTACCTGAGGATCCTCATCACGTCATCCACCGAGAGTCCCGCAGCATATGCCGCCGTCCATGCGCTCTCTGAAGCGTCGGCCGGTACCAGGCGACGCCGCAGGAAACTGTCAGAATCCCGACGTCCCGTTGCCGTCATCGGCCTGATGAATACGACGGAGACACAACATGGCTAGCCAGTTCGCCGGACATCCAGCCACGCAGTTAACCGCCGGACGCGGACGGGGACCAGGCAGCAAGAACACCGCGCTTGCGCAACGCGCCCGACGTTGCCCGATCCCGCATTGCGGCGAGTTGATTGACCCGTCCAGCCAGATGTGCCGCACCCACTGCGCCTGGTGCCCAAGCAGCTACGGGACCGGGTATGGCTACCTGGCGGTCGGGCAAAGAAGCCCTCAGTCCGGAGCACCTGGACGCCGCCCGTGTGGCAATCACGGCTTGCCACATCGCCGCCTAGTGGCTAGGCCGGCTATCGATCGGTACGTCAACGCCTAGCCGCGCAGACATACGGATCTGCATGTGCGGACTGGTTCTGAGGGTCATTGCTATCGACGATCCGCTATACTGGGTTGATGACCTCCGGGGATCTGACCGCCGGCTCGCTGCTGCGGCAAGCCCGTCAGCGTGCGGGCTTGTCGCAGGTGGAGCTGGCCGCGAAGGCGGGCGTCACCCAGAGCGTCATCAGCGCTTACGAGTCCGGGCACCGGCAGCCCTCGCTGCCGACGCTCGCCGCGCTCATTGAGGCTGCCGGTTATGAGCTGGCCGCGACGGTGCGGCGGCAGCCGCGCCCGCTGAGCCAGCTGTCCGGGCCGGTCGGCCGCCGGGTTCGCCGCCGTCGGCACGACCTGGTGGCGGCCGCGGCCGCGCACGGCGTGCACCGGCTCCGCGTGTTCGGCAGCGTGGCTCGCGGCGAGGACCGGCCCGACAGCGACGTGGACCTGCTCGCTGACGTGCCGCCGGGGATAAGCCTGTTCGGCCTGGCCCGGCTGCAAGCCGACCTGGAAGCCATTCTCGGCACCAGGGTCGACCTGGTGCCGGCCGCCGACCTCAAGCCGGACGTCCGTGCGCGCGCGGACCCGGACATGGTGGCGCTGTGAGTTACCGGGACCGGCAGCGGCTGGCCGACATCCAGGCCGCCATCGACGCCATCCGGTCGCACCTGCAGCGCGGCACTCTGGCTGACGGCCTAGTGTTTGACGCTGTCCGGATCCGGCTGCGCATCCCAACGAGATGGGCCGCGACCCCGATCTGGGCGAGGTCTGTTGTCAGGCGCGTCATGCAAGCTGGCGTTCTGCTCAGGACGCCCCGGCGAACGGAGTGAGCAGCGGAGCGCATTTAGGCCTGTGACTGCCGCTTACATCTGGATGTTTCGTGGCTGGCACGCTGGCAGGCGCCGCTCTTCTTCCCCCTCATGGTGCTGCTAAGCACCCTGCACGACGCCGAACAGCTTTCTTCGCTGTAGCCGAGATCGGTATCATCGACCACCCCGACGCCGCAGGTGCCGCTGGTGGCCAGCGAGCACAACCAGATGACCTGGCCGGCCGGCGACCACACCCCGCAGGCCCGCGAGGCAGCCCGGCGCGTCGACCTGTTCTTCGCCACCGGCCCGGCGGCCCGCGGGTGGCGCGACGGGGATCGGGAGGCCTGTCCCGCCATGCGGACTGGCACGCCGCGGCTCCTTCGCGCTCCGACAAGGCACCCGAGCTGCTCATCGACGCACTCGCCCTGCTAGACGCGCCGCCGCCCGCCTACCTGGTCGGCGACGGCCCGCTGCGCGAGCCGCTGACCCGCCTGATCCGAGACCGAGGCCTGGACGCTGTCGTGCACCTGCCCGGATGGTCGTTCGATCCGGCCCGCTACATCGCCGGGGCCAGCGTGCACGTCGTCCCCTCACGGGAGGAGTCGTGGTCCCAAAGCGCCGTGCTGGCCCTGGGCCTCGGCGTCCCGGTCATCGGCACCACGGTCGACGGCCTGGCGCTCACCCTGGCCGAGGGCCGCGGCGTCCTGGTCCCGCCCGAGGACCCCCGCGCCCTCGCCAGCGCTCTGTCACGGGTCCTGGCCGGCGAACATCCCGACCCCGCCCCCGGCCGGGCCTACGCCCGGCAGTTCACCCCCAGCGCAGCGGCCGCCGTGTACGCCCGCGCCTACCGCCAGCTGCTCGCGAGCTACGCCAGGTCCGGGAAGTCGGCCATACCACAGCCTTGAAAACACCGCCGTCGTCACCACGCGTAGTCGCAGCTCCGCGTCGGAGTCCCGTAATACGCGTGCGGCATCTGGCAGGTTTTACAGCGGGCACAAACGTGGTGTGCAGCTTGGTTATTGACTAAGTCGCCACGACAGTCCCGCTGGTCCCGGTGCGTGGTGAGCGGCATCAGGCGCCTGCTGGATCATCGGCACCTGGACTTGGCGGTGCCTCGCCTCGCAAGCACGGCCACGGGCATCACGGCGTCGGGGCCCTTCCGCGCAACCAAAACACCTCTGACAAGGCAGCCCTGAGCGCCAGCGCGGCTCCGACGCGTCCTCGCCCAGCACGCGCCGAGGCGGCGGCCCGTGTTCGACCGTGCGGGCTGCGGGGATGGCCTGGGCCAAGGAAATGGGGCCTTGGCCCAGGGATCCCACCACATCGCAGGCAGAGCATCGGTCCGGCTAGCCGGCCGCCACCGCGTCCACGTTGAACTGGCCAGAGATGACGACGTTCGGGCTGCTGCCGTCCAGGCCGGCCGCCGTGATCGTGCCGTCAGCCCCGTCGGACCAGTAAAGATGGCTGCTGTCCACAGCGACGCCATCCGGGCAGTCGAGCCCGGACACCAGAGTGATCGCGCCGGTGCCGTCTAGTGCGGACTCCATGATCGTGCCGCCGGGCGTGGGCCCGCTGCACGTGTTGTCGGTCCAGTAGATATGGCTGGCGTTCACGGCAACCGCTGTAGGGCTGGCCTGGTTGGAGGCGAGGGTGGTCACGCCGGTGCCGTCCAGGTTTGCCTCCATGATCTTTCCGTCGCCGTTGCTGGCACCAGTCAGGGGATTGAAGGTGCCGAGGTCGGTCCAGTAGATGTGGCTGCCGTCGATCGTAACCCCGTACGGTGCGTTCAGGCCGGAGACCAGGGTGGTGATGCTGCCGCCGCCGAGGTCTGACCGCATGATCGCGCCCTCGTTTGCCCCGACGCCTTCGTCGGCCCAGTAGATAAACCCGCCGCCGGCAGAGCTGGTCACGGCCAGCCCAGCGGGGCCGTTCTGCCCGGCCACCAGGGACTTCGCGCAGTAGACAACGCCAGTGCCACAGTCGCCGGCAGTGGCATCATCCACCGTGCTTGCACTGAAGTCGGTCCAGTAGATGCCGTAGGGTAAGCCGTCCACGGCCAGCCCGACGGGGATCGCCTGCTTGGTGACCAGGACCTGCGCCCCGGTGCCATCCAGGTTTGACTCGTTGATCGTCCCGTCGTTGTTGCTGGCGCCAGTGTTGCTGAAGGTGCCTTCGTCGGCCCAGTACAGGTGCTCTCCCGCAGGCACCGTCGAGGTCGCGGTCGGCGTCGGCGTCGGGGTCGGGGTCGCGGTCGGGGTTGGGGTCGCGGTGGGACTCGGGGTCACGGTTACGGTTACGGTCGGACCCGGCGCTCCGTTGCAGACATACTGAGCACTGCCGCTGCTGCCGGTGACGGTGATCCCTCCGTAGGGGCAGGCCGAAGGGGGCGCGCCGCTGGCGGCGGTAACGCCAGCACCCGGGCTGCCTGCAGACCCTGCCGGCCCGGAGGGTCCGGCGGACCCGGCCGGACCTGATGGCCCTGCTGGTCCGGTCCCGCCTGTGAGCCCCGCCGGTCCCGAGGGTCCCGCGGACCCGGCCGGCCCTGGCGGTCCGGCCGGCCCGGCGGGTCCTGTCTGATTCCAGCTGATTGCGGTCGTGCCCTTCGGGCAGCTGGTGCCCGCGTCCTGAAGCACGAACACGTGGGTGCCGTTGATGGCAGCGTTGGTCCAGCAGCCGTGAATGACGCCGGAGCTGTCGATCGGGCCGGAGATGGCGGCGAGCGCGGTCCCCCCGCCTGCGACTAACGCGACCGCCAGCCCTGCGACGGCCAGGCCGAATCGTTTGTTCATAGTCAGGTTCTCTTCTCCTGATCGGCGGTCTTATTGGCTCGTGCTCGCTGGTAGCGCTCGTCGATGTGCGGCGTTGCGTCTGTGGTGCGGCTCAGGGAGCGATCGTCAACAGCGACCAGCCGATCATCGCCGCGTCGGTGAGCGGTGCGGTGGTGGACAGGGCGAGGTCGTGCCCGGTGTCGGGGATGACCACTACTTTCAGGTGCGTCGCGGCGGAGTAATACTGCGCCTCGAACGCTTGGACCGAGGCCGGCTCGGCGCAGTTGTAGGCGGTCACCCCGGTGCAGAAGAGGCTGTCGTCTTCGCCCACGACGGCCAGGACAGGCACGGTGATCTGGTAGGAGGGCTGGTCAGTGGGCGGCTCGCCCAGGATCGCCGCGCCGGCCAGTAGCGTGCCGGTCGTAGTGTCCTTGTTCGCTTCGTCGGCTGCGACCACAGCGGGGCTGGCAGTGGCCGGGTCGTAGAACACCGATTCGCGGGTGCCCGGCAAGGTCGTCAGGTACCCGGGGTCCAGGCCCGACCCGGCGAATTTCGGGTCGTCGGCCGCTGGGTACACGGCGGCTTCCAGGGCGCCGAGTCCGGCGGGGCTAAGCGCGTGCAGGGCGCCGGTGATGATAACGCCGGCCACGTCGTGGTAGGTGCCGGCCTCGATCCATGCTTCTGCCGACCCGAGCGAGTGCCCGACGATGATCACGCGCTGGAAGGGGTGGCCGTCCACTCCCCCGGTGCGCAGCGCGGTGACCGCGTCGTGCAACGCCACCGCGGCCGCATATACCGTGAGGCCGGAGCTGGGCGGGTGGGAGCTGTTGCCGGCCCCGATTCCGTCGATGTCGAAGGTGGCGTACCCGGCGGCGGTGGCGGCGTCAACGTAGGAGTAGTAGCCGTTGCCGTACGGGAAGTTCCAGTACAGGTGGTTGTAGGTGGCGCCGTGCACCAGCAGCTGGACGGTGCCCGGCTCGCGGTCGCCGCGGTAGCACAACTGCCCCCACATCGTCTGGTCGGCGGGACCGGGGTCGGCGATCCGCACCGGCAGCGTATAGGCGGCGCAGGTCGGCGCGGGCAGCCCGCCAGCGTGCGCGCTGGCGGCCGGCGTTACCGTGGCGGCGGCTAGCGCGGCGGTCACGACCGTGGCGGCGACGGTGATGGACCTGCGAATCTTCATGATTCCCTCCTGCCTGCTGGCCCTCGTCATTCAGGGGCATCGATAGGTGATCTGTCCGGCTGCCTGCTGGCGAGTGCCCCTGCTCCGGCTAGGACAGGTGGCAGTAGGCGCGGAAGACTTGGCCGGTGTCGAGGGTCAGGAAGAGCGTGTAGCAGCCGGGTCCGGGGTGGCCCAGTTGCAGATGTAATTGTTGGCGGGTCGACTCGTAGCGCAGGCTGCTCCCGCCGGTGGCGGCCGTCTGCAGGGAGTTGGTCGCACGGGGCACAGGCGACTTGGGGTCACGGTAGGCCTGGGAGCCCTCGGCGTGGATCGGCGAAAAGGCGTACCCAAGGTACGTATTTCTGGGACAAGCGCCAGCTCTTGACCTTCATGCGTGGGAGTGGTTGCTGTATCGCCGGCTGAGCAACCTCCTGGCGAGCCGCCCTGACTGATTTGCCTGGCGACCCTGCCGTGGTCATCCTGGCAGGATGCACAAGACCACGGGTGGCCAGCGTGCCGCGGAATGCCTGGCAGTCCGCGGTCAGCCGGCTGTCGCCGCGGCGGTACTGGCCGACCGCGCCCTCCCCGTCCCAGACCAGCAGCCGGGGCACCGCCTCCAGCGCGCTGATGAGCTGCCACCACCCCGCGAGCAGCTCCTCGTGTGCACGGGACGGCACCAGCACCGCCGACAGCCACCGCGAGTACCCGGTGACCATCGTCAGCACCGGCAGCTGGTTCGCCGTGCGGACCTGACCGAACCCCACCGGCAACGTGATGTCGGGGAACAAGAAATCACACTGCGCGACCTCACCCGCCGCGTAACTCGTCCGGCTCGCCGGGTCGGCCGGCAGATGACCCGCCCGCAGCTCGGCCACCCGGTCCTTCAGCACCGTGATCCCGCGCGTCCCTGCCCGCTGAGGGTGACCGCAGTGCGGCCCACGGCCTCGGCTGGCAGCGTGTACAGGTTGTAGGACGGGCCGATCACAGTGCCATTGGTGTTCGACCCGGCATCAGCGCCGCGACCGTCAACTCTTGGCCGCCGCTCGTCCGGCGCGGCGGGCTTCGCCGTCGCCGATCGGATCGGAGCAGGCGTTCGTCCCTTGGGTGCGAGCCCAGATGTCGGCCATGTACCACTTGGCACGCGCGGCCCAGACCCGCAAACACGCCGACCGGCGGTTCGGCCCGACTAGCACGCGGCTGACGGTCGCCGATATCCTCCAGGCCGAGTCAGCTGGCGCGACGGGCGGTGTCCGTGTGGCGTCAGCCAGCTGACCGGCCGAAATCAAGGAGGAATGGACATGACCGATGCCGCAGGTCAGGACCGCGTGACAGTCTGCCACCCTGCCGAGGATCAGATGCTGCTGGACTTTCTGGCAGCGCAGCGCGCGACGGCCCTCGATATCGTGGCAGGCCTGGATGAACGGGCATGGCACCGGTCGGTCGTGCCGTCGGGTTGGACGCCGGCCGGGCTGGTCGAGCATCTGAGCGGCGCGCAGTTTCACTGGTTCATCGGAGTCGTGGCCGGCGAGGACACCTCACCGCCCGCCGACGCAGACGTCGAGCCGTATGACCCGACGGCGCCGTTCGTCACGGACTGGTCATCTGCGGACATCATCGCCGAGTACCGGGAGATCTGCGCTCGCTCGGACGCGATCCTGGCGGCAACGCCGCTGTCGGCGGCCACACACGGAAAGCACGGCGACCCGGAGGTTGCGGAGCCGCCGAACGTGCGATGGGTTGTCTTGCACGTGATCGAGGAGATCGCGAGACATTGCGGTCACCTGGACATCGGCAGGGAACTGCTGGACGGGACGACGCGGCTCGGGCAGAAGCACAGCGAACGCCCGACCGCGGAGCCGCAGGCCGCGCAATGATGCGAACAGTGATCTGACAGCAGCTTCGCCAGGGCTAGTCGCTCGACGCGTTGCAGAAGTTCTTGGCCAGCTCGGGTCAGGCCGACGCCATGTATGGCTGGTCCTTCACGGTGTGGAGAATCTGGGAGCGGATCGGAGCGTGCCTGGCAGCTTGAGTGCGACGAGCAGCGAGTAGCGTGCGCGCCGGTCCAGGGCGCGCCTCTGGCTTTCGGTATTTCCTCGCCGGCCCAGTCATGCGGGCCTCCTGACGGGCCGGGCGATCAGCTCGCAGGCGTCGGCGTAACGCTGGAACTTGAGTGTTGTGCCGTTCTGCCCCGGACAGGCACTGCCCATCGACGCACACGGCAGGAGGTCCCCCGAGGATCTCCTGCTTCACCTTCTCCACATGGCCGCGCACGCGACAGCAACCACTCCAAGCGGCGGCAGCGAGGGCCGCTACGACGGCGTTGGGTTCCACCAGGCCGCAATGAGACTGGGCGTGCTGACGAAGCGCGAGGATCCCAGCTGGTCGCCGGGAGCCGGCATCGCGTTCACCGGCACCGCCAGCACGTTGTCAGCCCGCTGCGAGGTGATGTTGAGCCAGGAATCACCAGTCGCTCCCTCGCACATCAGTCGCTGGCGCTCCACGACCCGCCGGCTTGCCATCGACGGCCATCGTGTGTTGGAGGTCATCATTGGCTGCCCGGATGCGGTCAACCTTGTCACTGAATGTGACCGCTGCATGCGCTGCGCTCCGCGACGGATCAGCGGCGGCGCTCTCGTCGGCGAGGCGGCAGGTATCAAGTAGAGCCGGCCCGCGAAATCAGGCCGCTCTGAGACGGACGACGCGGCGCCTTGGCCGCCATTTTCCGGCAGTCATCGCGACCGCCCGGGCCTTCCAGCGCTCGCCTGCGACACACTCGGCCTGGGCAAGTGGCTGTTAATAGTTATATGAGCACGCTTCGTGCCCGCCAAGCATGGGGTTCCCGACGCCGGGCGGACCCGTCACCACGATCAGCATGGCCATCGAGCTCTAGACCGGCACGGCCGCGCCGTTGACCAGGCCAGCGTCCGGGCCGGCGAGGTAGAGGTAGGTCCTGGCGATGTCCGGGACCTTCGGCCAGGCGTCGTGATCGGCTGACGGCATCGCCGTGCGGTTGGCCGGCGTGTCGATGATGCTCGGCACTACGCAGTTGACGGTGACGCGGGTGCCGCGCACCTCCGCGGCGGCCATCGAGACCAGGTGCACGACGCCGAGCTTGCTCACCGAGTAGGCGAACCCGGACCCGGCATGAACCAGTGCGGTCCGGCTGGCGGTGTGCACGATCCTGCCCTGTCCGGCGGCCTGCATAGCGAGTAGCGCGTGCTTGGTGATGAGAGCGGCGGACACCAGGTTCAGCTCGATCTGGACGCGGAGCTCGGCCGGGTCCAGCTCGGCAAGCGGCCGCTTCGGCGCGAATCCGCCGACTGTGTTGATCACGGCCCACGGGGCTGGCCGCTCGTCGAACAGGGCCGCCAGGGCGTCGTCGTCCAGCACGTCGACGGCCTGGTAGCTGATCCCGGCCAGCTGGCGATCGACCGGCGGCTCGGCCAGGTCCACGCCCGTGACGTTCGCTCCGGCGTGCGCGAACGCCGTGGCGACACCGGCCCCCAGCGCGCCTGCTGCCCCGAACACCAGGACGTCCCGGCCTGCGTATCCCTTGTCTGGCATGGTCCTCTCCCGGTTGTCCCTGCTCGTCCCGCGGTAGTCAGCCTCCGGCCTGCAGAGAGGCCACCAGGTACGCCACGCCGAAAGGATCGTCGCAGTACCGGATCTCCACAGCCGGCCGGACCCCGTTCATGGCGCCCGCCAGCACCTGCCAGCCGGCCCGCCCGGTGGCCATCAGTTCCCGCGCTAGCACCGGGTCCAGCGCGAGCAGCGCGGTCAGGTCTCCGGCCCGGACGGCTCGCTCGACCTCCGCGTCGAACGGCACGCTGCGATCGTCGATGTAGCCCGGCGCCTTGAGCCCGCGGCGGGCCGTGCCGTCGGCCATGACCAGGACTGCTACCCGCGCGCTGGCGCCGGCCAGCCGCGCACCGAGCGCGGCGCAGGCGGCCGCCGGCTCCTCGTCGCTTACCGAGTGCAGCTCCCGGCGGCCCTGGTAGCCCGCCTGGTCGAGCAGCCTGGCGCCAAGGCCAAGCGGCAGCGGCAGCGCCGGCACTGGCCGCGCTGGCATAGGCCCCGCTGGCACCGGGCCCGCCGCCGACGCCTGCTGGGCGGCCCGCAGCGTCGGCGCATAGGGCGACAGGTCCAGCTGTCCGTCCGGCGGCCAGGCGCGCGTCTCCGCCGCCACGCCGACGACGGCCACCAGGTCCGGCCCGTCGGCAATGAGCGCGGCCGCGGCATCGAGGCAGGCACGGCGCAGCGCTGGGACGACCGGATCGGCACCAGTCAGCTCGCGGGCAAGCAGCGGCGGTGCGGGGCACAAGGCGGCGGACGTAATCACCGGCTAGGCCAGGCCCCGGACCGCTCTGGCTGGTGGCCGGTCACCGCGGATGGCCGACACCATGTCGACGACCTGCCGCGACTCGGTGACCTGGTGCGCCCGGAAGATGCGGGCGCCAAGCCACGCGCAGACGGACGTCGCCGCCAGCGTGCCGGGCAGGCGCTGTTCCGGCGGCAGGTCCAGCGTCTCGCCGACGAAGTCCTTGTTCGACAGCGACACCAGCACCGGCCACCCCGTCTCCGTCATCTCGGCCAGCCGCCGGGTGACTTCCAGCGAGTGCCAGGTGTTCTTGCCGAAATCGTGCGCGGCATCGATGATGATCCGGTCCGGCGGCACGCCGGCCCTCACCGCGCGCTCGGCGAGGCGCAGCGTGTGGTCGAGCACGTCGGCCATCACATCGGCGTAGGCGACCCGGAACGGCCTGGTCCGCGGGCGCAGCCGGCCGGCGTGCGCGCACACCAGGCCGACGCCGAACTCTGCCGCGACGTCGGCCAGCCGATCGTCGTCGCCGCCCCAGCTATCGTTCAGCAGGTCCGCACCAGCCTCGCAGGCGGCGCGCCCTGTCTCGTGCCGCCAGGTGTCCACGCTGATGACCACGTCTGGGTGACGCGAGCGGACCGCGCCGATGAACCCGGCCGTGCGCCGGATCTCCTCCGCGGCATCCACCTCAGCGCCGGGCGCGGCCGGTATCCCGCCTACATCGACGATGTCGGCGCCCTCGGCGATGACCTGTTCGACCCGCGCCATCGCGGCAGACTCATCCCAGGTCAGGCCAGGACGAAAGAAGGAATCGGGCGTCCGGTTGACGATGCCCATGATCAACGGCTGCGACGGCGGGAACGCGGCATGCCCGAGGCGCAGTAGTCCCTGGGCGCGCGGCCCGTGTGCATCACTCATGGCGGGCCGTGGCTGCGGGCGGCCGCTCGGCCACCGGGATCGGCCGCGACAACTGGCGAGCCTCGCCACTCTCGTCCCGCACGAACTGCTTCAGCTCGGCCTCGCCGGCGAGCGAGTCCCCACCTCGCGGCCGTCGGCGGCTGGCGACCACCATGAGCTCGGCTGCCATCAGGGCCAGGTCATGATTGGCCTGGTGCCGGTGGGCGCGTGAGCCGAGGTCGACCTGGGCGACGGCGTCGAGCCCGTGGCGGGTCACGGTGTCCATCAGCGTCGCCAGCTCGACGCCGTAGCCGACGGGGATGGACAGTGACTCCATCAGGCTGCGCCGCGCCGCCCACTCGCCAGCGAGCGGCTGTACGACGGCGGCGAGCTCGGGCCACCACAAGCTGATCAGCGGGCGGGCGACCAGCTCGGTGACCCGGCCGCCCTCGGTCGAGGTCGAGCCGTCGGTCTCGGTCCGCACCCGCGTGTAGAACCCCTTGACCAGCTGCACCTGCGGCTCGGCGAGCAGCGGCCCGACCAGCCCGGACACGAAATGCGGACCCCAGCTGGTCAGGTCTGCGTCCACGAAGACAAGCACGTCGCCGCTGGTGACGTGCAGCGACTTCCACAGCGCCTCGCCCTTGCCGGGGAAGCTCCCGGCCGACGTCATGACCTCGGCAGTCCGGTACACCTCGGCCCCGGCCCGGGCGGCGGCCTGCGCCGTCGCGTCGGTCGAGTCGGAATCCATCACGACCAGCTCGTCGACTAGCGGCACGTCCTCGACCAGCGCCCGCGCGATCGCGCCGACGACGGCGGCCACGGTCCGCTGCTCGTTCCTGGCCGGGATGACGACGCTGATCGTGACGCCTAGCCGCTGCTTGGCCGCCAGCAGCCGGTCATGCGGCCAGTCCTGCCACCGGGACGTGCGGCGGCCGAACCAGGCCTGAGTGCGGTCGTCCATGATCCAGCTAGCCTAATCGAGCAGTAACGGACTGACCGGACGCCCATGACAGCGAACGCTGCCGGCGCTGCCGCACCAGCTTCGCGTCCGAGGTTGACCAGCGGCTTTGTCGTTATGCTCGACCTGCGCCTGGGCATAACCTGCCGGGTGCGGACCCGCCTTCGGCTTCGATGTGAAGCGCTACTGCTGGTCGCATGCCTGCCGGTGGCCCTACTGGCGGCCGCATGCACAGCCGGCCAGGGCCGCGCGCTGCCGGGGCGTGCGACCGCCCGTGGCCCGGCGATCCTGCAAGTTATGCCCGCAGCCTTTCAGCTGCCTGCGCCGATCGCGCGCGAGGTTGTGCTACCCCGCGGCCGGGACCTTCTGATCGCCGGCGGCCTCACTCCAGGGCAGACATCGACTTCGGAAGTAACACTCCTTGACCCGGCGACGGGCCAGACAAGCCAGTTGGGCCGGCTCGCTGCGGCAGCGCATGATTCCGGCGGGTCCATACTCGGCGGCCGGCCGGTCGTCTTCGGGGGCGGAACCGCGGCCAGCACGGCAACTGTGCAGGCGATTGCCGGGCCAGGCCCGGCGACAATGCTAGGCAGGCTGCCGCAGCCGCGATCTGACCTGGCCGCGGTGACGGTGCATGGCATCGCTTACCTGATCGGGGGGTACGACGGGGCCAGCTACGCGGAAGACGTGATTGCGACCAGGGACGGCAGGAACTTCAGCACGCTGAGCAGGCTGCCAGTTCCCGTTCGCTACCCGGGCGTCGCCGCGATCGGCGACCAGATCTGGGTATTCGGCGGGCAGACCGGAGCCGGCCTGACCGACGTCATCCAGGAGATCGACGCCAGCACTGGCATGGCACGTGTGGTTGGCCGGCTGCCGCATCCGCTGGCTGGCGAAACCGGATTCGCGCTGGGCGGCGAGATCTTCCTGGCTGGTGGCCAGCTGGCACCGAGCGGCACCCCATCGAGTTCCCCAACTGCCTCGAGGGCGCTACTCACCAGCGGTCGGGTGCTTCGCTACGACCCGGCCAGTGGTGTGACCAGCCCGGCAGGCCAGCTGCCAGTACCGGTCGCCTACGGCGCCGGGACCGTCATAGGCGGCACGGCCTTCCTCATCGGCGGCGAGGATGGGCAGCTATTGGTCCCGACGGTGACCACACTCCGGGTCGTCCGACCACACCAGCCGGTGCCGCAGCCGGTGGCCGGGGCAGCTGACAAGGCGGCTGGCGGCGGCGGCGGCCTGACAACCACTCCGTGGCTCGCACCGACCAGCGCGCAAGGACAGCTGGCACCTGGTTCGGACTCGTCAGTGCTGCCCGCGGATGTGCTGATTGCCGATCACCTCAACAACCGGCTGGTGATCGTCGACCCGCAAGGCCGCATCAGGTGGAGTTTCCCGCGTCCCGGCGACCTGGCGCCAGGCCAGACGTTCCTTGTCCCGGACGACGCGTTCTTCTCCCCGGACGGCCGGTCCATCGTCGCCACCCAGGAGGACGACCAGGTCATCAGCGTCATCGACGTCGCCACCCGCAAGATCACCTACAGGTACGGGACGCCCGGAGTGCCTGGGGCGGGACCGAACCACGTAGACAATCCCGATGACGCCATGATGTTGCCCAACGGCGACATTCTCGCCGCTGACATCAAGAACTGCCGGATCATCGTGATCAAGCCTCCGGCGCACCGTCCGTTGCGGGTCATCGGCCAGAGCACGTATGCCTGCGTGCACGATCCGCCGGCCGGGTTCGGCAGTCCCAACGGGGCATTCCCGATGACCAATGGCAGCTATCTGGTGACGGAGATCAGCGGCGACTGGGCCGATGAATTGAACCTGGCTGGGCACGTATCGTCGTCCATTCACCCGCCAGGTGTGGCATACCCGTCCGACACCAACCAGGTCTACCCTGGCTGCTACCTCACCGCCGATTACTCCGCCGCCGGGCAGGTCGTCGAGTTCGACTCGCGAGGTCGTCTGCTGTGGCGATTCGGCGGACTGAACCACCCATCACTTGCGCTGCCACTCCCCAATGGCGACGTACTGGTCAACGATGACTTCAACCACCGGGTCATCGTGATCGACCCGGCCACGCAGCGCATCGTGTGGCAGTACGGGCACACGGGCATTTCGGGCATCGCGCCGGGATACCTGAACGACCCCGACGGCGTGGACCTCGTGCCGCCAGACTCCATGCTGATGCTGCACGCGATGACCGCTGGCGGGCCCTAGCCGCAGGCTTGCGCTCCGCCGCTGACCTCGTGTCCTCATGGCCTGTTCCGGGGCCGAACGACCCTGGGGTGGCGGGCGTTCGGCCCTGTCGTGTCGGCACGGCAAGCGGAGAGCCTGGGTCGATGTCCAATTCCTTGTGTTGGCGGGTCCTGGCAGCGGGGCTGGCGCGTTATGCGGCGGCTGTCGTGCTTGCGCTGACGCTGACTGGGCTAGCCGCAGGCGGCGGCCTGCACCTTGCTGGGGATCCTGGCGCTGGCGATCTGGCCTGGCTGGTGGTCAGTGCGTCCGGGCTTTGTTATGCCGGCTGGGCGGTCGCAGACAGCTTGCGCAGGCGGCGCGCCGGAGTGGACGTGATCGCGCTGCTCGCGCTGGCGGGTGCCGTCGCGGTGGGTGAACTGCTGGCGGCCGCGGTGATTACGGCGATGCTGGCAAGCGGGCGCGCCCTGGAGAGCTGGGCGGCTGGCCGGGCCAGCCGTGATCTGACCGCCCTGCTGCAACGCGTGCCGAGGACGGCGCGGCGCTACCGCGACGGGCAGTTGGAGACGGTCCCGCTTGGCGACATTGCGCCGGGTGACGTTGTCGTGGTGGCCCACGGCGACCTGGTGCCCGTGGACGGAACGGTCACGAGCGGCTGCGCGGTCCTGGATGAGTCGGCGCTGACTGGCGAGCCGGTTCCGGTCGAGCGCCGCGACGGGGACGCGGTTCGCAGTGGCGTGGTGAACGTGGGCGGCCCGTTTGACCTGCTCGCGAGTGCGAAAGCGGACGAGAGCACGTATGCCGGGATCGTCCGGATGGTGTCGGAGGCTGCGGATTCACAGGCGCCGTTCGTGCGCCTGGCCGACCGCTACGCGGTGTGGTTCCTATTGGTGACCCTGGCTGCGGCCGGGATCGTGTGGGCGGCGGCGGGCGCGGACCGCGCGGTCGCGGTCCTGGTGGTGGCGACGCCGTGCCCGCTGATACTGGCCGCGCCGGTCGCGCTGGTCTCGGGGATGTCGGTCGCGGCCCGGCGCGGCGTGGTGGTGAAGGGCGCCGGGGTGCTCGAGCAGCTTGCGCGGTGCACGACGCTGGTGCTGGACAAGACCGGGACGCTGACCAGCGGTCACCCCGCGGTCGCGGCGACCGTGGCGGCAGGCGGCTGGCCGGCAGGCGACGTCCTGCGGCTGGCGGCGTCAGTGGATCAGGTGTCTTCCCACGTTCTGGCTGGTGCGGTCGTCAGCGCGGCGAAGAGGCAGGACTGCGTGCTGAGCCTGCCGCGGCACACGGAGGAGGTTGCAGGCCAGGGGATCCGCGGTGTGGTGGATGGTCATGTGGTGACGGTCGGCAAGGCTGCGTGGTGCGGGATCGGCGGGACCGCCGGGACGCCCTGGTGGGTGAAGGCCGCGCGCCGACGGGCGCGCCTGGACGGGGCGCTGACGGTGTTCATCGGCGTCGACGGCGAGCCGGCCGGCGTCCTGGTCCTCGACGACCCGGTGCGGGCAGACGCCGCCAGGACGGTCCGCGCGCTGCGGGCTGGCGGCATCGACAGGATCATCATGGTGACCGGAGACCGCGCCGAGGTCGCCGAGACAGTCGGCGCCATCATCGGCGTCGATGGCGTGCTCGCAGAACGGACACCCGGCGAGAAACTGGACGCCGTCCGCGCCGAGCAGGTCCGCGGGCGCGTCGTCATGGTCGGCGACGGCATCAACGACGCTCCCGCTCTGGCCCTGGCCGATGTCGGCGTCGCCATGGGCGCGCGGGGGGCGACCGCCTCGTCGCAGGCAGCCGACGCCGTGCTCACCGTCGACCGCATCGACCGGCTTGGCGAAGTCATGACCGTGGCGCGCAGGACGCGCCGGATCGCGCTGCAGAGCGTGCTCGCCGGGATGGCCTTGTCGCTGATCGCGATGGGCGCCGCTGCGGCGGGCCTGCTTCCGGCCGTCTGGGGCGCGCTCCTGCAGGAGGGCATCGACGTCGCCGTCATCCTCAATGCCCTGCGAGCGTTGCGGCCGGGCCGGACAGCGAGCCACCTCGAGCCCGCCGACGCCGCGCTGACCCGCCGGTTCCGGAACGAGCACGAAGTGATCCGAGCGAATATCGAGGAGCTCCGGGCGGCCGCCGACTCCCTCGGCTTCAACGCCCCCAGCGAGGCGATGGCCAGCATCCGGCACGCCCACCATATGCTGGCGGACCAGATCGTCCCGCATGAGCTGGCCGAAGAACGGGAGCTGTACCCGGCGCTCGCCCGCATGCTCGGCTCGGCAGAGGCGACTGCCACCATGAGCCGCGGCCACGCGGAGATCAGTCGCCAGGTCAGGCGGCTCGGTCAGCTACTCGATGACATCGGCGCCGGGCCGCCCGATGACGCCGACGTCGCCGACCTGCGCGCCCTGCTGTACGGGCTGCACGCGGTCCTCCGGCTGCATACCGCCCAGGAAGATGAGAACTATCTGTCCCTGGCGAGTGACGCCCGCGACGGCGAGCCACGTGCTGGGGCGCTAGTCGGCCGGCGGGCTGACTGACTACCCGGTAGCGCTATTGCGCGTCGCGCCGCCGCTGGCGCAGGAACAGCCAGACAGCTGTCAGCGCGGTAGCGCCGGCCGCCGCGATGAGCAGCGCGGTGCCGAGATACCCGTGCGGCAGCTCCAGCTCGTAGAAGCGGCGCACGACAGCCGATGGGAACAGCAGCGCGAACGCGGCGATCATCGTCACCACGAGGAGGACACGGCGCCAGGTCAGCGGTATCGCGAGCAGGACCAGCACGCACAGGCTGAGCGCCAGGGTCACCAGAGCTGCAGCCGTACGCTGCTGCACAAGTGGCAGGCCGAGCGCGCGTGCTAGCGCATACGTCGTGAACGCTGACCCTGCGACGATCACGCCGGCCGGGACGGCAAAGCGCAGCACCCGGCCGACGAAGCCCGGCTCGTAGCGGCGCCGGTTGGGAGCGAGGGCCAGGAAGTAAGACGGGATCCCGATGGCCAGGGTGTCGATGATCGTCAGGTGACGCGGCAGGAACGGGTACGGCAGTAGCGTGACTCCCACGGCCAGCGCGAGCAGCGTCGCCCACACCGTCTTCGTGAGGAAGAGGTTGGCAACCCGCTCGATGTTGGCGATGACCCGCCGGCCTTCGGCGACCACGCCGGGCAGGGTGGCAAAGCTCCCGTCGAGCAGCACCAGCTCGGCAACCGCCCGGGTGGCCGGGGCCCCGGAGCCCATCGCGATGCCGATGTCGGCGAGCTTGAGCGCAAGCACATCATTGACGCCGTCGCCGGTCATCGCCACCGTGTGCCCGCGCGCCTGTAGCGCCCTGACCATGGCCTGCTTCTGATGCGGGGCGACCCGGCCGAACACGGAGTGCTCCTCCAGCGCCAGGCCGAGTTCGCCCGGCTCATCGGGCAGGTCCCTGGCGTCTACCGGGTCGCCGGCTCTCGGCAGGCCCCCGCGTGCAGCGACCGCGCTCACGGTCTGCGGGCTGTCACCCGAGATGACCTTGAGCGCGACGCCCTGCGCGGCGAAGTAAGCGATGGCCTCGGCCGCGTCCGGCCGCAGCCGCTCGGTCAGCAGCACGTAGGCAACGGGGCGGAGTCCTGACGGCAGCGACCCGCTGCCATCTAGGCTGTCCGCGCGGCTCAGTAGCAGGACCCGAGCGCCGCTCGAGGCCAGCTCGGCCGCTTGCGCCAGCAGCCCGGGCTGTCCGGGCGGTAGCACCATCTCTGGGGCTCCGAGCACCCAGGCGCCGTGCCCTCGATAACTCGCGGCGCTCCACTTGCGCACTGATGAGAACGGCACCGCCGCTTCGGGCACCCAGCCGTCGCTCGGCGCCGGGAATGCCTGCCCGATTGCGGTCAGGGTCGCGTTAGCGTTCTCGTCCGCGCCGAGCGCTCCGAGCGCCGCCCCGACCGGCGCCCGGTCGTCGAGGAGGATCAGCTTGTCGAAGGCGATCCTTCCGTCGGTGAGGGTCCCGGTCTTGTCGAAGCACACCACGTCGACCCTGGCCAGGCCCTCGACTGCGGGCAGCTGCTGTACCAGGACACGGCGGCGGCTCAGGACTACCGCGGCCACCCCGAAAGCGACGCTTGTCAGCAGCACCAGGCCCTGCGGCACCATGCCCACCAGCGCCGCGACGGTCCCGGTCAGCGTCGCCCGCCAGGTGGCGCCTCCGTGCCGCTGGCTGATCAGCAGCAGCACGGCGACCGGCACGATCGCCCAGGTCACGTACCGCAGGATGCGGTTGATGCCGTCCACCAGCTCCGACCGCACCAGGGTGAACCTCTTCGCTTCGGCTGCCAGCTTGCGGGCGTACGAATCGACGCCCACGCCCGTGGCCTGGTAGCCGCCGGATCCGGCCACTACGAAGCTGCCGGACAATAGCTCGTCGCCCGGCCGCTTGTCGACCGGCTCGGACTCGCCGGTCAGCAGCGACTCATCAGCCTGCAAGCCCAGGCCCGTCCGCACTATGCCGTCGGCTACGAGCTGATCGCCCTGGCGCAGCTGTACCAGGTCCCCGGCCACCAACTCGGCGACCCGGACGTCGCTAGGCGTCCCGTCGCGGACGATCCGGACGGTAGGTGCGGTGAGGACAGCGAGGCGGTCGAGCGTCCGCTTCGCGCGAAGCTCCTGGCCGATGCCGATCGCCGCATTGGCGACCAGAATGATGCCGAACACGGCATCCTGCGGCTCGCCCGCGGCCAGAATGACGGCCAGCAGCACGCCCAGGATGAAGTTGAACCGGGTCAGGATATTCGCGCGCAATATCTCGCCAACCGAGCGGCTGGTCGGCTCGGCGGTCTCGCCGGCCCGCCCGTGCCTGCGCCGCTGTGCTACCTCGATGCTGCTTAGCCCAGCGGCGGGCGTCACCCCGGCAAGCGCGGCAGCGACCGGGGGCGATGCCCCAGAATCAGCCCCGGCAGGGGTACTCATGCTCGGCGCCGACCGACGGCCGCCGGGCACACGGATACCGCGATCAGAGCCGCGGAGCTGCCACCAAGCGTTTTCCGCCCGCGAGCCAGCAGAAGGCTGCCGGTGGAAAGCACGGCCGCCCTTGTCATCCCGTAACCATCCTGACGTGCGTCTGATCACCCGGCCAGGCTGCAACCGCCGGTGGCCAGGCCGACCGGCAGCAATGCCAGCGCTCGCCCATCACCAGCCTGGGACGAGTCAGCTTCATAAGCAGTTCTGTCGGCGGAGCCAGGAATTACCAGGATCACCACCCGCCTAGTCTGAGACTAGGCACCTGCGCGCAGCGTGCCGCAGAGTCTTAGGTCGCCAGCTTAGCGGGACCTTCAGAGCCAGCAATGGAGGCCGGAGCACGCCGCCTGTGTCCGCTTCTTGTGCAGCGGCAGCACAACAGTGACCAGCGCGGCGTCGACTGACAGGTAGCGGCCAACGCGAGCCCGGCGAACGCGGCGGCGATGATGGCGCCGGCGGCTCTGCCTGCTGCCGGCGGCAGTGCGACGCTTAACAGGCCGACTGGGTCAGGCCAAGGTGATGGCCGCGCTGAGGCGCACATCGTCGATGCTGTGCGCCGCTTCGATGGTGTACTCGCCGGACATCGTGGCCCAGCCGTCAGCCCAGGTCTGCCAGGTCCGCTCCGGCAGGTCGATCGTGACCGTTGCGCTCTCACCGGCCCCGGCCGTCACGCTCGCGAATCCGGCTAGCCAGCGCCGCGGTCGGCCGGTGTCTGGCGTGGCCGGCCCGGCATAGACCTGGACGACCTCACGGCCGGCGCGCGGTCCGGTGTTGCGGACGGTGATGGTCACGCTCTGCGCGTCCGCAGTGATGCCGTCATAGTGCCACGTCGTGTAGCCCAATCCGTGACCGAAGGCATACCGGGGCGCGACACCGGCTTGCTGCCATGCGCGGTAACCGATGAACACTCCCTCGTCGTAACCGAACACGCCGTGCTCTGGCGTCGTGTTGAGGATCGGGCAGTCGGCCGCGACGACAGGCCAGGTGGTCGGCAGGCGGCCGCCGGGCTCGGCCGCGCCGAGCAGGACATCGGCGAGCGCATGGCCGGCCTCCTGGCCAGGGAACCAGGCGAGGACGACCGCAGCAACGTCGGCTGCCCAGGGTAGTTCCACGGGAGACCCTGCGTTGACGATCACCACGGTGCGCGAGTTGACGGCGGCGACGCGGCGGACCAGCTCATCCTGCTGGCCAGGGAGGGCCAGCGTCGTGCGGTCGAAGCCTTCTGACTCCACTTCCTCGGTGGTGCCCACGACGACGATGGCGACGTCGCTGGCTGCCGCTGTGGCCTCGGCCTCGGCGAGCAGTTCCTCGGCGGTGCCGACCGGAGCGCCGTACCCGAGCGACAGCGATACCAGCGCGAAGGCTGGATTCAGCTGGATGCGCTGCGTCAGTGACACCTCGGCCTGGGTGTCGGCCGTCAGCTCCACCGGGAAGCGCCGCTCTGGCGGCGCGAGGAACGTGGTCGCGAAGTCGTCAGACTCCGCCGCGACCTGCCCGTCGAACACGGCGTCCGCGCCGACCGAGAGCCGGAACTCGCCGATGCCACGGATCCCGAGCTGATGCGTGCCGGTGACCTCTGCCGTCAGCGTGCCGGCGATCTCCACTGAGGCCAGGGTCAGCGGGTCGACGCCCGCGGGCAACTCCATCCAGCGTCCGGCGCCGGTGGCCAGCGGGGTCTGGTATGTGGTGGCGCCCGCCGCGTCGCGGAAGGTGGCCTGCAGGCCGTGCCACTGCGGCGCAGCGGCCGGCGCGAGCTTCCCGGTGCGCGGGTCAGCGCCGAGCGCGAACGACAGCTTGACGGCCTCCGGCAGGGCGGCCGTCAGGCCTTCCAGCGGGGAGACGATATGCGCGGGGAACACGATCGCGCTTCCGCCCCCGAGAACTCTGGCGTCTCGGGCCAGCGCGCCGATCAGGGCGACGCTGGACAGCTCCGCCGGGTCGAGCGGTAGTACGTCCTCGTTCGCGGCCAGGACAAAGGAGCGTGCCGCGATCTTGCGGGCCAGTCGCGCGCCGTCGATCGCCGCGGGACGGTTCGCTGGCGGCGCCGACTCGGGAGCGCCGGCGAGCGCGCCGACGCGCGCGGCGAGCCGGAGCACCCGGCGTGCCTGCTCGTCGACAACCTCTTCCGGCACCTGCCCGGCACGCACGGCGGCCACCAGCCGGTCACCCCAAGGGTTGCCCATTGCGGGCATCGCGATGTCCAGGCCGCCGTTCGCCGCGCCAACGGTGTCCCGCGCGGCCAGCCAGTCCGACACGATCGCACCGTCGAATCCCCACTCACCCTTGAGGACACCGCGCTGCAGCGCGCCGTTGTTCGTCATCGAGACGCCGTTGACGCTGTTGTACGCCGACATGATGCCCCAGGCGCCCACCTCGCGGACGATCGTCTCGAACGGCGCGAGGTACAGTTCCCGCAGTGTGCGCTCGGTTGCCTGCACGCTGACGGTGAACCGCTCGGTCTCGAAGTCGTTCGCGACGAAGTGCTTGACTGTCGTGGCCACGCCCTGGTCCTGCACGCCCGCCACGTAGCCGGACCCGATCGCGCCGGTGAGCAGCGGGTCCTCCGAGTAGCACTCGAAATGCCGGCCGCCTAGCGGGCTACGGTGCAGGTTCACGGTCGGAGCGAGCAGCACGTGCACGCCCTTGCGCCTGGCTTCCTGCCCGAGCAGCTGCCCAGCCTGGCGGGCTAGCGCCGGGTCCCACGTCGCGGCGAGGGCTGTCGGGCTCGGCAGCGCGATCGAGGGGTCCTCCGCGCCCCACGTCGTGCCGCGGACGCCGACCGGACCGTCGGACATGACGATGGAGGCCAGCCCGATCTCCGGCAGTGCGGGCAGCGTCCAGACATCCTGACCGGACAGCAGCCGCACCTTGGACTCAAGGCTGAGGCCGTCGAGCGCGGCCTCGACGGCTGCTTCCTGCGCACTGCTGATGTCGGACATCGACCATCTCCTCTGGCTCGCGATGTACTGCATCATTGTCCCAGTACGGCCGCCATTGTCCACGGGCTCACGCCCGCGCGGACGTCGGCAGCCCGACGCCCGGCAGGTGCAATAGCACGATGGCGCCGCCGCCGGGCTCATTACGGGCGGTAGCCGTACCCCCGTGTGCCCACGCGATCGCCGCGACGATCGCCAGGCCGAGCCCGGCGCCGCCATCGTCGCGAGCCCGGCCGCCGTCCGGCCGCCGGAAGCGCCCGAAGGCGTACGGCAGGAAGTCGGCCGGGAAGCCGGGCCCAGCGTCAGCGACAGCAATAGTCACGTCTGGCCCAGTTGCCGTCGCTGAGATCTCGACCCGGCTGCGCGGCGGCGCGAACCTCAGTGCATTGTCGATCAGGTTGTCGACAGCCTGCCGGATCCGGTCCGGGTCGACCAGGGCGCTCAGTCCGGGTGTCACGCTGAGCCGAACGCTGACCTGGGCGTCCTCGGCCCGTCGGCTGGCCTGCTCGGTGCTGCGCCGTAGCAGCCTGGCCAGATCTGTCGGCTCAGCTCGCACGGTGAGCTGCCGCTCATCGCTGCTAGCTAGCGTCAGCAAGTCGTCGGTGATGCGGGACAACCGCGCCGCCTCCTCGGCGGCGGTCGCGACGGCTTCGGCTAGTTCTTCGCGGGTGCGGCCAGGCTTGGCGGCGAGTTCCAGCTCGCCACGGAGCACCGCGAACGGAGTGCGCAGCTCATGACTGGCGTCGGCGACGAAGGACCGCTGCCGGGCCAGCGCGCCGTGCAGCCGCCCAAGTAGGTCGTTCATCGTGCCAGCGAGCGCCGCAATCTCGTCCCTGGTCCTCGGCACCGGCAGCCGGGCGGCCGGGTCCTGCTCGGACAAGGCGGCGGCTTCGCGCCGCAGCCGCTCCGCTGGCGCAAGTGCCGCGCGGGCCAGCAGATAGGCGCCAGCGCCGCAGACGAGGACGAAGATGCTTCCGCCGATCGCCAGCCTGGTGACCAGCGCCGACACCGTACCATCGGCCGCTTCCAATGACGCACCAGCGGCCGCGATCCAGCCCGGTCGCGCTGCCACGGGCTCCGCCAGCACCCGCTCTGGATCGCCGTCGACGGTGGTCGTCAGGACAATCCGGCCGCGTCGCGCGGCCTGCTGCTGGCTGGGCGTCAGTAGCGGAACGGAGCCCGCCTCCGGCCCGGCGGCCCGGACGTGACCGGCAGGGTCGATGAGCTGAAGGATGTAATCCCCAGGCGGTACCGGCGACGACGCCGGGTGGGCTGACGCCTGCGCCGATGGACGCAGCTGGCTGGCAGTAGTGAGCTGGGGGGCCAGCCCCGAGTCGATGGAACTGAAGATGACACTGCTGAGCTGGCTAGCCAGCAGCCAGCTGCCAAGCGCGAAGGCAATGGCAAGGGCTAGCGTGAAGACGGCCGCGACGCGCAGGCGGATCGACACGCTAGCCCGCCTGGCGGAGCCGGTAGCCCATGCCGCGGATCGTCTCGATGTCGTGCCGGCCGAAGGGCAGGTCAACCTTGCGCCGTAGGTATGCGACGTACTGGTCGACCACATTCGAGCCGGCGTCGTAGGCGAAATCCCAGACCGCCTCGATGATCTGCGACCGGGTCAGGACGGCGCCGGGATGCCGCAGGAACAGCTCGAGCAGGGAGAATTCCTTCGGCGATAGCTGGAGTTCGGCCGTGCCGCGCCAGGCCTGCTTGGTGGCCGGATCCAGGCTGAGGTCGCCGCTCGCCAGGACGGCCGGCCTGGCCCGGTCGTCGCGGCGCGCCAGGGCGCGCAGCCGGGCTGCCAGCTCCAGCAGGCTGAACGGTTTTACCAGGTAGTCGTCGGCGCCAGCGTCGAGGCCGCGGACCCGATCGCCGACCGCGTCTCTCGCCGTCAGCATGAGGACCGGGACCCAGCTCCCCTGACCGCGCAGCCTGCGGCAGAGCTCCACGCCATCAAAGCCCGGCAGCATCAGGTCCAGCACGATCGCCGCGTACTCGGTCTCGGTCGCCATCCACAAGCCGTCGGGCCCGTCAGCAGCGACGTCGACGGCATGCCCCTCTTCCTCGAGGCCGCGCTTGATGAGGCGGGCCATCCTGGCCTCGTCCTCGACCACCAGTACGCGCATACCCCGAGATTACGCAGCCTCAGATGTGCGACCCGTGTGAGGAGTATGTGAGCGGCTCACATGTCGGGCACACGCTCTTCTCATCGTGCGTGCCGCATCGTGGCATCAAGGACAGCCCCCGCGAGAGGACGAGACGATGCAGGAATATGACGACACGGGCCGCCGTCGGCTGGAGCCGCAGGGCGATGACGACTGGACCACGAACACGTCCGTAGCTCGCCGCCGGGCGGTAAGACGCCGCGACGCGGGCATCCGGCAAACGCGGCGGATATCGGCCTGGACGGCTGCCGCGCTGGTCGCTGGCGTGGCGGCGAGCGCCGGCTACTTCGCGCACACCGTGGCGACGCCGGCGGCCGGCGGCACAACAGCAACGTCAGTCGCCGGCACCGTCGGCGCCACCGGGCACAAGCCGAGCCTGACGCACCCCGTGGTGACCTCAGGCGGCTCCGGTGTCGTGGCCGGAACAACCGGCGGATCGGCCGGGACGAGCAGCGGTGCTGTGCACTGGCGGGACAACTGATGTCCGGATTCGGTGCATTGCCGCGCCATCCGCGGTGGCGGATCATGGCATCCGGCCCGGCCGCCGTGGCCGAGCGCGACGCGCTCGGCACCACCGCCCGGCTGGCCATCTGGCCCGCCACCTCGCTACGCGCTGCAGTCGGCGCGATCGATCGCGAGCTGGACCGGCTCGACCTGGCGGCAAGCAGGTTCCGGGCCGACTCCGAGATCAGCCGGGTCCACGCACGGCAGGGTGAGTGGGTGGAGATCAGCGCCGACCTCGCCGAAGCCATCGGCGTCGCCCTGGCTGCAGCACAGTGGTCAGGCGGCCTGGTCGACCCGACGATCGGTTCAGCGCTGATCGCGCTCGGCTACGACCGTGACTTCGTCGATGTGCGCACGCGGCGATGGGAGAACGCGCCGAGTCGGGCGCCTGCGCACCCCGACTGGCAGTCTGTGCGCCTGGACGGCCAGCGCGTGCGGGTGCCCGCGGGCGTGTTGCTGGACCTCGGTGCCACCGCTAAGGGACTCGGCGCCGACTGGGCCGCCAGCGCGGCGCTGCGGGCCAGCGGATCTGGCGGCGTCGTGGTCAGCCTGGGCGGTGACGTGGCGGCGGCCGGGGACAGCCCGCGCGGCGGCTGGCCTGTCTTCGTCACTGATGATCACCGGCAGCCTGCGGGCAACGGGCCAGGCACCCAGGTGGTGCGGCTGGTTCACGGCGGCCTGGCCACGTCATCCGTCTCCTGCCGACAGTGGCATCGCGCCGGACGGACGCTGCACCACATCGTCGATCCGCGCACTGGGCAACCCGCGGCTGGTCCGTGGCGCACCGTCAGCGTGGCAGCGCCGACCTGCGCCGACGCCAATTCCGCGTCGACGGCCGCCATCGTGCGCGGGGTGACAGCAGCGCAGTGGCTCCACGCCGAGGGCATCGCCGCCCGCCTGGTCGGCCGCGACGGCAGTATCACGCAAGTGGGCGGCTGGCCGACCGACGACGGTGGCCAGCTCGCGCCGCTCACGCAGGCGTGGCTTCGGCTGCCCGCTGAATCATCGGTGACTGCGCCCTCCGCCGGGCGGTGGCGATGAGCGCGCACGCGGCTGGCGTCGCCGGCAGCCAGTATTTGTGGTTCCTGTCGCGCGGCAGTGGCATCGCGCTGCTGGTCCTATTCAGCGTTGTCGTCGTGCTTGGGGTGGCGACGCGGCTGGGCTCGGCGCCGCGCTGGCTAGCCAGGTTCGCCGTCGCTGAGCTCCACCGCACGCTGTCGCTGCTCGCCGTCCTGCTCCTCGTATTGCACGTCGTGACGGCGATTCTCGACCCGTACGTGAACATCGGCTGGGCGTCGACCGTGCTGCCATTCCTGTCGCACTACCGGACGCTCGCGATCGGCCTCGGGACGCTCGCGGTCGACCTCGGCGGCGCCGTGCTGCTGACAAGCCTGATCCGTACCCGGCTCAGCTTCCGCGCGTGGCGGGCGGTCCACTGGCTGGCCTACCTGGCCTGGCCGGCGGCGTTCATCCACTCCCTGATGGCTGGTGGCGACCTGCACATCTGGTGGGTCGTGCTCGCTGAATGCGTGTCGGCGGGGATGGTCGCTACCGCCGTCATCGCGCGGCTGCTTAGCCACCGCGACAAGAGCGTGCCGCCGGCGCGGCGCGGCGCACCGGAGAAGGTGCCACAACGATGAGCAACACTGGCGAGGATGTCTGCCGTGCCGTGCGGGACCCGCAGGGCCGCGAGACGCCCGGTCTGCCGCGGCTACTGCCGCTGATTCTCGACGGGCAGCCGCCAAGCCTGGCGCGTCACGTCGGCCGGCACGGCGACCTCCCGTCAGCCGGGCCCCTGAACGCCGAGATCGAGCAGGCCGGCCTAACCGGCCGCGGCGGCGCGGCGTTCCCGACGGCGCGCAAGCTGGCCACCGTCGCATCCGCGCCAGGCAGCCCCGTGGTCGTTGTCAACGGCACTGAGGGCGAACCAGCCAGCGCGAAGGACAAGGTGCTGATGGCGAACGAGCCGCACCTTGTCCTCGATGGAGCCGTGGTTGCAGCGCGGATCACCGGGGCGCGGGAGGTGTACTTCGTCGCGCATCCGGCGGTCGCCGCCGTTGTCGAGGACGCGACCCGGGCCCGGCGCGCGCTCCGCCTGGATGACGTCCGGATCCGCGTCGTGCCCGCTGCCGACGGATTCGTGGCGGGCGAAGCCAGCGCCGTGGTGAACTGGCTGGCGGGCGGTCCGCCGGTGCCAACGCCGGTCCCGCCGCGGCTCGCGCAGCATGGCCTGCATGGCAGGCCGACGCTAGTGCAGAACGCCGAGACGCTGGCTCATCTCGCGCTGATCGCCCGTTATGGCGCACGCTGGTTCCGCGAACTTGGCACGACCGCGGAGCCGGGCTCGATGCTGGTCACGGTCATTGGCGCGGTCAGGGATCCCGGTGTCCGCGAGATCGAGATCGGCACGCCCGTGACCGACGTGCTGGCCGCCGTAGGCGGACCCGACCGGCCACTACGCGCGCTGCTGATCGGCGGCTACTTCGGAACCTGGGTGCCGTGGCCGGAGGCGGCCAGCCTGCCGTTTTCTGCGGCCGGCCTGGCCGATCTCGGCGCGGCACCCGCTGCGGGCCTGGTCGCGGCGCTGCCAGCCGACACATGCGGACTGGCAGAGACCGCCCGCGTCGCTCGCTACCTGGCCGACGAGTCGGCGGGCCAGTGCGGTCCATGCGTCTTCGGGCTCGCGGCGATCGCCCGCGAGCTAAGCCGCGTAGCCGCGGGGCAGCGGGCTAGCGTGCCGCTGATGCGCCGCTGGCTAAGTCAGGTTGATGGCCGGGGCGCCTGCCGGCATCCCGATGGCGCCGTTCGTTTCATCCGGAGCGGGCTCGCGGCCTTCTGGCCTGAGCTTGACCTGCACGAGCGAGGCTGGTGTAGCGCGACCAGCCTCGAACCAGTGCTGCCTGTGCCGCGGCGGAACTTGCGATGACCGCCGAGCCCGTCCTGCATGTGGACCCGATCGCGTGCGACGGGCGCGGCCTGTGCGCCGAGGTCGCGCCCGAGCTCATCACGCTGGACGACTGGGGCTATCCGGTCATCGAGCCGGGCCCGATCCCGCCCAGATTGGTGCCAGCGGCTGAGGCGGCTGTCCGGATCTGCCCGATGCTAGCCCTGCGGCTCGCAGGACGTCCCGCGTGACCTCGGCGCGCTGCGGGCCGGGCCTACTGGCCCGTCCGAACGGGACCATTTGCTCTGACAGGCGACCCGCGCAGGCATGAAAATGAAATGGCAGAGTTCTGCTCGGGAGGCGAGATGTTAAGCCGTACGCGAGTTCAGGTGCTGCTGCTCGGTTCCGCTGGCGCTGTATTGGTTGCGGCGTGCGCCTCGAGCGGCGGTGGCGGTCCCACCTCTAGCTCCTCGGCTCCATCGGCGTCCGCGCATACGTCCACCGCGGCAGCAAGTTCGGCGGTCGCGGCAGGTTGCGATACCGCACCGTGGCGCTCGGCGCCGATTTCCGCGTCACATCAGGTATCCGTGCCACCCGTCCCCATGGTCACCGCGGTCAGAGTTGCGCGGCACCCGGAGTGCGGCTACGACCGCGTCGTCCTAGACATCAAGGGCGGCGTCCCGAGCTACACCGTTGCATACGTGCGCCAGGTCATCGCCGACGCCTCCGGCCAGACGATCACTATGCCAGGGGCTCGCTACTTGCTGATCACCCTTCGGCCTGCCCAGGCGCATAGCGACGCCGGCGTGGCCACCGTGACGGCGGGCGTCCGGCAGCCGCGCTACCCGGCGCTGGCGAGCTGGGCGCTGGCCGGTGACTTCGAGGGCGTCGTCAGGATCGCGATGGGCCTGCCTGGCCAGCTGCACATCCGGACCGGCGAGCTGGCGGGCCGGATCTACATCGACATTAAGGAATAGCCATTGGCTGGCGTTATGCGCTCGCTAGCCGTGTAGATGGGAATGGCCGTCATGACTGACTTCTTCCAAATCGTGGCCGCTGGCCCGGCGTTCTTCGTCAGCTCGTGGATCCTGATGCTGTTCGCTGGCATCACCGGGCCGGATGTCGGCATCCGTCCGTTCGGGTATCTCACCTCGATGGTGGTGACGATCGGCCTCTGGCTGACGCTCGCGCCGGCCGCTGGCGCGATCGCGCGTGTGACCAGGAAAAACGTGACTGGGAAGAAGAAGCCGTGACCTGCGCGGCGCGCGCTGGTGGTCCTCGCGATGACGCCCCGTTGGTGAGGCGCTACTTCCAGGCGAAGACTGGCGCCTCGAAGTGGGCGACCCGCTGGAGCTTGCCATGGAGCGCTACCTGGCAGAACTGGTAGATGATCGCTGCTGTCGGCGCGTGCACGAACCGGTCGAATAGCGGCAGCCTTATCACCGGCGCATCAGTTTCCGGAATGCTGAGCAGCTCGGGCTCGACATCCAGATCGGCCAGCGGTATCTCGTACACCTGAGTGACCTCGCTGGCGGGCCCGGCTAGGTCGCCCGTCGTCTCACCGCCCCACACGACGACGGGCGTGATTACGTAGCCGGAACGGGTCACGTAGTCGTCGAGGATGCCGAGCACGGCGTGAGCGTCCAGCCGCAGGCCGGTCTCCTCGTCGAGTTCGCGCAGCGCCGCTGCCTCGATTGACTCGCCGGGATCGCGCCGTCCGCCCGGCAGCGCCCACTGCCCGGCGTGATTGCGCAGCCCGTGCGCCCGCCTGGTGATCAGCAGCGACTCCCCGGCCGGCGACTGCATGACGCAGACGGCCACCGAAGCCGGCTTGAGGTCGGGCCTGAGCAACGCGACCCGTTCGAAGCCAGCCAGGTTCGCTGCGATGTCGTCGCGCATGTCTATGAGGCTACCGGCGATTTGGATCTCCTCTGCTGTCCGCAGATTCACTTGGCTCGCGGTCCCCCGACCGCCCATCGTGGGAGGTGAAGCCGGATTTCCGGGCCTACCGTCAGACGGGAAGATCATGTACACAGCAGTTGCAGAACCGGCCACGACGACAGGGTCGCTCGATGACCAGCTCATCGCCAGGCTGCTCTACCAGCGCATCATCGTGCTCGGGACCGAAGTCGACGACCGGGTAGCCAACCGGCTGTGCGGCCAGCTGCTGCTGCTGTCGGCCGAGGACCCGCGCAGTGACATCAGCCTGTACATCAACTCGCCCGGCGGCTCAGTCAGCGCCGGGCTCGCCATCTACGACACGATGCGCCTCATCCCGAACGACGTCAGCACGCTGGCGATGGGCCTCGCCGGGAGCATGGCTCAGTTCCTCCTGTGCGCGGGGACGGCTGGCAAGCGGTTCAGCCTCCCGCACGCGCAGGTGCTGATGCACCAGGGCTCGGCTGGCTTCGGCGGCACCGCGGCGGACGTGGAGATCTACTCGGCGCAGCTTGAGCGCACCGGCGCCCTGATGATCAGGCTGATCGCCGAGCACACCGGTCAGCCGGAGAGCCGCGTCGAGCAGGACAGCAGGCGGGACCGCTGGTTCAGCGCTGCGGAGGCGCTCGAGTACGGAATGATCGATCACATCCTGGAACGGGTCGAGGACATCCGTCCTGCCCTCGTCGGCCGGATGGCGAGGCTGTGACGATGAGCCAGTACACGATTCCCACCGTGATCGAGCGCACGGCTCTCGGCGAGCGTGCCTATGACATCTATTCGCGCCTGCTGTCGGAGCGGATCATCTTCCTCGGCACGGAGATCGACGACGGCGTCGCCAACGTCGTGATGGCGCAGCTGCTGCACCTGGAAGCAGCGAGTCCGGACCTGGAGATCAGCCTCTACATCAACTCCCCCGGCGGCTCGTTCAGCGCGCTGACCGCGATCTACGACACCATGCAGTACATCCGGCCGGACGTCGCCACGATCTGCATGGGTCAGGCCGCATCGGCGGCGGCGGTGCTGCTGGCGGCCGGCGCGCCAGGCAAGCGGCGCGTACTGAGCCACGCCAAGGTGCTGCTGCACCAGCCGTCCAGCCAGTCCCAGGGCACCCTGCCGGACCTGGCCATCCAGGCCAAGGAACTGGTCAAGGTGCGGGACGAGGTCGATGCGATCCTCAGCCAGCACACCGGCCATCCGGTCGCGAAGATCCGGGCGGACACCGACCGGAACAAGACGTTCGGCGCGCTCGAGGCCGTCAGCTATGGCCTGGCCGACGAGGTCCTGACCAGCCGGGAGGCAGCCGGTCAGGCCGCCAGCAGGCTCACCACATCATGAGACCGGAACGGGGCCGACGGAGCGGGCTGCTCCGGGCGGGTGCCCAGCCGTAGCACTACTGCCTGCTGCTGGGCGCCGGCTCCGGCCAGGTCGCGGCCTACCTCGGCGAGCACGTCGGGCAGGTCCACCGCCAGGGCGTCGCAGATCGCGGCCAGGATCTCCGACGACGCCTCCTTGCGCCCGCGCTCCAGCTCAGACAGGTACTGCATCGAGATCCGCGCCGTCCGGGCGACGTCAGCCAGGGTCCGGCCCTGCCCGAGCCTAGTCCGCCGCAGCACATCGCCAAGCGTGGTCCGCAGCAGCGGCCGGGTTCGCTGGTCAGGCACAGTTGCAGGGTAACGGTGTCCGCGAGGGCCTTGGAAGCGATTTCGCATCGGGCGTAACCCCGCTTCAGGCGTCGCGCAGCCGCAGTACGAGCCAGCCGCCGGCGAGCGCCGCCGCGGTCCACAGCCCGAGCACACCGAGGCCCGCCCAGGGTCCGATGGGTAGCTTCCCGAGGTTCCTGGTCGCCTGGATGGCGAGGCCCGCGTTCGTCGGTGCCCAGCGATCGAGCCGGCGCTGCCAGACCGGGCTGATGACGACGTAGCTGATCAGCGGGACGACGTACAGGAAGCCCAGCACGACGGCCGTGGTGAGGCCAGCATCACGCAAGGCTGTCGAGATCCCGAGGGTGAACAGGCCGATCAGCACCAGGTAGAGGACTGAGCCCGCTGCGGCCCGCAGGGTCGGGCCATGCAGGAGCGATAGCGCTTCGAAGCCCCTGGCGGCGGTGAAGCCATTGCCAGGCAGCTGAGTCCTGCCTGCCAGCACGGAACCGAGGACCGAGATGCTGCCTGCTACCAGCACGACGGCCGTTACCATGACGGCCTTGGCGGCGAGGAGCACCGACCGGCGCGGCACGGCGGCCAGGCTGACCCGGATCATGCCGGTGCCGTACTCGGCAGTGACGACGACGACTGCGAGAGCGGCGACCGCCGCCTGGCCGAGCATGATCCCGGTCAGGCTCAGCTTGGTGGTGTCGGCGTCGCAGGTGCCAGGGCACTTCACGATCGACGTGGCCAGCGCGCTGACCCCCACTGTCAGCGCGATGATGGCGATCAACAGCCAGCCTGAGCTCGGCACCGTGCGCAGCTTGGTCCACTCGGCATGCACTGCATCTCTCATACGTCCCTCCTGCGCAGGAGGTAGATGGCGCCGGCCAGGGCCACCGCGGCCCAGGCGCAGAGCACGGCGAAGCCAGACCACGGTGACAGCGGGAAACACGAGTGGTAGGGCGCGCAGATGTTGCTCACCTGCGAATAGCGGGGCACGCCCGCCTGGAGACTAAAGGCAGCGGCGGGAGTGATCCGGAGCAGCCAGGTACCCGTCGTCAGCGGCAGTACGACCGCCAGGATGACCGGAACCACGACGAGACCTGTCGTCGCAATGATGGCCCCGGTGCTGCGGCGGAAGATGGCACCAGCCGCAAGGCCAAGGACCGCCGCGACACCCGCGATCGCCGCGGTGCCGAGTACCACCCGAAGCCCGATGCCGCTGGTGAGCGACAGGGTCTGCCAGACCGGCGGCGTCCACCCGTTGGCTACGAGCTTGTGCGCGGCGATCGGGAGCGCAATGGCGGCCCCGATCAGCCCAGATACGAAGGCGAGCACGCCGATCACAATGGACTTTGCGACCAGGATCCGGCCGCGTCGCGGGCTCGCGGCGACCGTGGTGCGCATCATGCCGCGCCGGTACTCGGCGGTCACGAACAAGGCGCCGAGCGCGATCAGCGCGATCAGGCCGAAGAGCGTGCCGAAGAACGTGACGTGCAGGGGGTCGACGATGGGCTCGAACGGCGCGACGTCACCCGAGCCAGCCACTGTGAAGGTTCCGCCGGCAGCATGCACCGACGAGGCCGGCTCCGGCCCGCAACTGACTCCATTGCAGGTCCTCGTGACCTTGCCCTGACCAGAACCCGGCGACTGCGCGCCAACCGCCGTGGCCACCCAGCGGCTGCCGGGACCGGTCAGCGCGAGGTGACTATAAGTTGCGGTCGCCTGCGTCGCGACTGAGAAGCTGCTGTCGCCCGTGCCGACGGCGCTGGTGAACGGCGGTGACGCGACAAACAGGCCGGCCTGCACTGTGGCTGGCAGGCCTGGGAGCACTGCCGTGCCGATCGCGGTCCAGTGCCGTCCATCGGCGGACTCGTAGCCGGTGATGGCGTCACCCGACCTGGTGAGCCGCAGCCAGGACGCGGACACTGCGCTGCCGGCGACGTCGTGGGTGAAGTCGTACTGCAACCGGACGCCGTGATCCCCCGTCAGCATGACGGCCGCGTAGGCAGCTCCCGGCTTCGTGCTGGCCTTGATCATGAGGCCTGCCTTGGCCCACGGAACAGTCGATGGCGGCGGGGCGAAGCCCGGCGGGAAGTTCTGCCGCGGGGCGGAACCGTGCAGCGCGCCAACCCGCGCGGTAATGCTGCCGTTCCCGGCAAGAGCCTGGTGCACGAAGTAGAAGTTGTCGGTCACTGCCTCGCCTGCCGGGCCGGTCGCGACGGTCTGGCCTTCGGCCTGACAGATCCCGTGCGTGCACGTGACTGGGTCATTTGAGGTCGCCGTCCCGGCCAGCGCGATCGGGATCACGGCGGTCAGGGCCGCGGCCAGGATCAGCGCGATCACCCAGCCCCGGACGGTCCGAAGCTTGGTCCATTCCGCGCGGAGGAGCTGGCCGAATCCGTCCCGCCCGGCAGGCTGGGCGGACCGGTACGTCGTCGTCTGTGTCGTGGTCATCGCGCTAGTTCCGGTCCCGGCGTGCCGACAACTGGCTGACCGTGGAACTCGACAGAGTCCCTCGTCAGCTCCATGTAGGCCTCCTCGAGCGTGGCCTGGTGCGGCGCCAGCCCGGAGAAGGGCACGCCGCTGTCACCAAGCAATTCCGCGATCCGGCCAGCTGGGAGCCCGGAGACGGCCAGCAGGTCGTGGTCGGACACGGCGACCGTGCCGCCAGCCTGCGCCAGCACCGTGGTGGCCTCGCTGCGGGCCGGCGTACGGACCATGACCCGGTCCCTGGACGCCGCCGCGAGCAGGTCCGCGACGCTGGTGTCTGCGACCATCCTGCCGCGGCCGATGACCAGCAGGTGATCGGCATTGTCTTGCAGCTCGCTCATCAGGTGACTCGACACCAGCACCGCTCGTCCCTCGGCGGCCAGTGAGCGCAGGAAGCCGCGCATCCAGGCCATCCCCTCCGGGTCCAGGCCGTTGAACGGCTCGTCGAACATCAGCACCGGCGGATCGCCGAGCATGGCGGCGGCGATGCCGAGCCGTTGCCGCATCCCGAGTGAGTAGCCGCCCGCCTTGCGCCGCGCGGCCGGGCCGATCCCGGTCAGATCGATGACCTCGCTGACGCGCCGCGCGCCCAGCCCCTGGGAGTGCGCCAGCCACAGCAGATGGTCGCGGGCCTTGCGGCTCGGCTGAAGCGCGCCCGCATCCAGCAGTGCACCGACATGGCTGAGGGGGTGCCTGAGGGCCGCATACGGGTGGCCGCCGATCAGCGCGGTGCCCTCATCGGCGCTGTCGAGGCCCAGAACAACGCGCATGGTGGTGGACTTGCCGGCCCCATTCGGGCCGACGAACCCGGTGATCTGGCCGGGCTCTACCCGGAACGTCAGGCCGTCAACGGCCACAGTCGGGCCGAAGTGCTTACGCAGGCCCGTTACCTCGATAGTCGCATCCATGTCGGCCACGCTACGGAGCAGGGGCAGGCGCCGTCGTCACGCCGCAGAACCCTCTTTGCCATGAGTCCACGAGTGACAGCGAGCCCGCAGGTCCCCCATGCGGGGGACGCCAGACTCCCAGGCCAGGGGACGCCACCGAGCCCGATAGCGACGACAATGGACTTATGAAGGGTGGCGATGTCCAGAGCACGCTGCCGTCCTTGGGCGGCTGGCCCTCGGGCGACTGGGCCCGACAGGCCTTGCAGGACCGGCGCGCTCCGCTGGCTGCTGCCCTGGCGCTGGCGGTTGCCGCCGTGCTGCAGATCGCGCTGAAGCCGGGCCATTCGGCGCTGGCCGGATCGTACGCGCCGCCAGAGATCTTCCTCATCCTCATGATTCTCACGACAACGCTGCCGCTTGGCCTGCTGTGGGCGCAGCCTCGGACAGCGGCCGTGATCATCGCGATCGCCAACCTGCTCCCCCTCGGCCTGGCGCACGTCTGGACGCTGGCCGGCCTGGCCGCGCTCGTCATCATGCTGTATCGGCTCGGCTACCTGGGCGTCGCGGGCGCTGTCCGTCTGCGTAGCGGTAGCGATCATGGCGCTGGCACTAGCGGCCGGGTCCTCGACGCGGCAGGTGCTGATCGTGCTCGCCGTCGCCGCACCGCTGGCATGCTGGGCCGGCTACGCGCGACAGGTCAGCGCGGAGAGCGCCGCCCGCACCGCCCAGCACGAGTTTCTCGCCGGGTCTCTGCTGGAGCACACCGCGCGCGGCGAGCGGGCCCGCATCTCGCGCGAACTGCACGATGTGGTCGCGCACCACATCTCGATGATCGCCGTGCAGGCCGAGACCGCCCGGCTGACTACGCAGGGCATGCCGCCCGCCGGCGCGCAGCGCCTGCTGGCCATCGGCGACACGGCCCGGTCGGCGCTGACCGAGATGCGCCGCCTGCTCGGCGTGCTCCGCGACGGACGCCGTAGCCGAGCTGGCGCAGCGCCGCCCGCAGCCGGGCCTGGATCAGCTCAATGACCTGCTGGACGAGGCCAGAAATGCCTCCGGAACCGGCGCCCGGCTGATTGTCAGTGGCTGGCCGACGCCGCTCGACCCGGGTGTCGAGCTCGCCGCGTACCGCATTGTGCAGGAAGCGCTGACTAACGCGCGGCGGCACGCACCCGGCGCCGCGGTTGACGTGGAACTCCGGTACACCGACGAACGCCTTTACGTGCGGATACGGGACAACGGTCCAGGGCCCCAGCCAGCAAGCTCGCCCGATGGTGTCGCCCTGGTCGGCAGCCACGGGCTGCTGGGAATGCGCGAGCGGGCCGCGGCGGTGGGCGGCGCGCTGCACATCGGACCGGCACCCGGCGGCGGCTTCCTGGTGGAGGCGGCGCTGCCTGCCAAGGCCGAGCAGGACGCGGCGTGACGACGCCCGGAGGACCGATCCGGATCGTCGTGGCCGACGATCACCAGGTAGTGCGGGCGGGATTCGCGGCCCTGCTTGATACGCAGCCGGACTTCACCGTGGTCGGCACGGCGTGCGATGGCGCGGAGGCGGTCACGCTCGGCCGCGATCTGCGACCCGACGTGCTGCTGATGGACGTGCGAATGCCGGGGACCGACGGCATCGAGGCAACCAGGCAGCTGTGTACCGGCCAGGCCGGGGCTAGCCAGGTTGGGGCCGACGAGTCAGGCGGGCCGCGGGTGCTCATACTCACTACCTTCGACCTCGACGATTACGTGTTCGACGCCTTGCGCGCGGGGGCGAGCGGGTTCCTGCTCAAGGACGTCACCGCCGAGCGCCTGTTCGACGCGGTCCGGGTGGTGGCGGCCGGCGAGGCGCTGCTGGCCCCCGCGGTCACCCGCCGGCTGATCAGCGAGTTCGCGCGGCTGCGGCCAGCCCCGGCCGCGGCCGCGCGTCCGGCGCTCGCCTCGCTCACGCCCCGTGAGACCGAGGTCCTGATCCTGGTCGCGGAGGGCCTGTCGAACCAGCAGATAGCGGTCCGCCTCGTAGTCACTGAGGAGACTGTCAAGACGCACGTCAGCCGCGTGCTGCACAAGCTCGGCTTGCGTGACCGGACGCAGGCGGTCATTGCTGCCTACGAGTCTGGCCTGATCGTCCCAGGCACCGGTCAGGCGCACGGCTAGCGGCTCGACCAGGTCTACAAGATTTAGGGAACGGGGTCGTTCCGTATCGCCGTCGCGTTACGGGACGCGGCCGTTCCGTATCTTGCCGGCCTACCTGGCGGCCTCGAACACCGCCGCGACGCCCTGGCCACCGCCAACGCACATGGTCTCCAGCAGGTACCGGCCATCCCGGCGCCGCAGCTCGCGCAGGCCGGTCGCGAGCATGCGCGCGCCGGTCGCGCCGATCGGATGACCGAGCGAGATACCCGAGCCGTTCACGTTGAGCCGGTCCGGGTCGTTCCAGTCCCAGCCAGCCAGGACAGCGAGCACCTGGACCGCGAAAGCCTCGTTCAGCTCGACCAGATCGATCGCGTCGAAGTCCAGGCCGGTGCGCGCGAACAGCCGCGCCACGGCTGGGACAGGCCCGATGCCCATCGTGGCTGGCTCGCACCCGGCTGCGGCCCAGCCGGCTAGGTAGCCGAGCGGCTCCAGGCCAAGGGCCTCGAGCTTGTCCTCGGCCACGACGAGGCAGGCCGCGGCGGCGTCGTTCTGCTGGCTGGCGTTGCCGGCGGTGACGGTACCGCCCGGCATGATGGTGCGGAGCTTGCCCAGCGACTCCGCCGTCGAGTCTGGCCGGACGCCCTCATCCTTGCTGACGGTGACGGGCTCACCGCGCCGCTGCGGCACCTCGACGGGCACGACTTCGTCGTCGAACAGGCCGGCGTCCCACGCGGCCGCGGCCCGCCGATGGCTGCGCGCGGCGTAGGCGTCTGCCTCGTCCCTGGTGATGCCGAACTGCTCGGCGAGGTTCTCGGCCGTCTCGATCATCCCGGAGATCTTGCCGAACCGCCATTCCGGCTGCGACCGCTCGCGGCCGCGGTCGATCCGGTCGTAAAGAACCTGGTTCCCCGCCCTCGCACCCCACCGCATCGACGTGGTGTAGTGCTCGACGTTGCTCATGCTCTCGACGCCGCCCGCCAGCACGACGTCGGCCGCGCCGGTCTGCACCATCATGGCGGCGGTGATCACGGCCTGCAGGCCGCCGCCGCAGCGCCTGTCGATCTGGAATCCCGGCACGCTGACCGGCAGGCCGGCCTGGAGCGCGGCCCAGCGGCCGATGCACGGCGTCTCGCCGCTGGCGTAAGACTGAGCGAACGACACGTCGTCGATGAGCTCGGGGTCGATCGCGGTGCGCGCCAGTACGGCCTTGATGACGCTGGCGGCCAGCACCTCGACCGGCACGTCGCGGAGACTGCCGCCGAACGTGCCAACGGGCGTGCGCAGTGGTGCCACGATTGCGGCTCGGCGCGTGGTCATGGAGATGTCCCTTCCGGTCGGTCACTGGCTGCGAGCTGGTGCCGGTGATCAGGATGAGCGATCATCAGCATCCGCGCGCGCCGCTGCGCCAGCGTCAGCCCGCGCAGGTCGGCTATTCCATACTCGGTCACGACGATCCCGGTGTCAGCGCGGGCTAGCGTCGTCGGCCCGCTAAGCCTGGCCACGATGCGACTGGGTCCCGCATGGCTTGCACCGCCGACCGTTGACGGCAGCGCGAGGATCGGAACGCCGCCGGGCGAGCGAGCCGCCCCGCGGGCGAAGTCGACGGCGCCGCCGACGGCGCCGACATACTGGCCGCCAGCCGTCTCAGTGTTGGCCTGGCCGGTCAGGTCCACCTCGGTTGCCGAGTTGATGGCGACGAGCTGAGCGTGGGCGGCCAGGACCGCCGGGTCGTGGGTGTAGCGGGTGTCACGCAGCGTGATGACAGGGTTGGCAGCCGCCAGCCTGATGAGTTTCTGCGTGCCCATCAGGAAGCCCGTGACCACCAGGCCGCGGTCGATGCTCTTACGGGCGCCGGTGACGACGCCAGCTTCGATCAGCTCGGCGACCGCGTCAGTGATCATGCCGGAGTGGACGCCGAGGTCACGGTGGCCGACCAGCCGCCGGGCAACGGCCGACGGCATGCTGCCGATGCCGAGCTGGATCGTGGCGCCGTCCGGGACCAGCCCGGCCACATGGCCCGCGATCACGTCCTCGATGCCTCTCGGCGCCGCGGCCGGGTACTCGGCCGGCGGGCTCGAGGTCCGGATGACCACGTCGAGTTCGTCCGCGGCCAGCCGGCGATCGCAGCTGACGTCGGGCACCTGGTCGTTGACCTCGGCGATCACGATTCTGGCGGGGCCGATCAGGGTGGCCACATAGTCAGCCCCGAGGCCAAGCCCGAAGGTGCCGTCCGGGCCCGGCGGCGGCAGCGACAGGAGGACGACGTCGACCCGCTGCGGGCCCGCGGCGAGGATGGCCGGCAGCTCGGAGTAGTGGGCGGCCAGGATGTCCAGCGCGCCCGCCCGGGCGAGCGCGCGGTTCGCGCCTGCCGCGGTGTAGGACGTGACGGACAGGTGGTCGCAGTGCTCCGGGCGCAGTGCCGCCGAGACCCCGGTGAAGCAGCGGACCCCGGCTAGCTGCTCGCGCTGCTCGATCAGGGCACCGGTGAGGGTCAGCGGCTCGGCGCACGCCTGGCCCCAGGCCACGGTGTCACCGGGCCGGATGTAACTGGCGAGGTCAAGGTCGCTGACGTCACCAAGATAAGTGGTCACCCGGTACCCGTTGGCACAGTCACAACCGGGAGCATAACGGCAGCCAGCGGAGCATCGACAGCGCTGGCTGGCATGCTGTTAGCTGATGGCAGATCCGTCGTCGGGAGGGCACCGTGACCGAGCAGCCAGTTGTTCCGGAGTTGCGACGTCAGCCCGGCTCGTTACCGTATCCCGACCTCCGAGCTGGCACGGACACGATCCCCAAGATCGATCACATCGTCGTGCTGATGATGGAGAACCACTCCTACGACAACAAGCTGGGCATGCTGGGCCGCGTGGGTGCGGATGGCTTCACCCTGGGCCCGGACGGGAAGCCGACGGCCACCAATCCGTACGCGGGCGGCGATGTCCAGCACGCGTTCGCGATGCCGACCACCTGCCAGCTGCGGGGCAAGCCGAGCCAGATCTGGCAGGACAGCCATACCCAGTTCGCAGACGGGCGCAATAGCGGCTTCGTCGAGTCCGGCAGCGGGCCTGTCGCGATGGGATACTGGGCGGAGCACGATCAGCCGTTCTACTACTCCGTCGCGCGCCAGTTCCCCATCGCCGACCGGTACTTCTGCTCGGTCCTCGGCCCGACGTTTCCGAACCGGCGCTACCTGATTTCCGCTACGTCGCTCGGCATGATTAACGACACCGTTCCGGGTTTTACTAGCTATCCGCCGAACGGGACCATCTTCGACCGCCTGGATCATGCGGGCATCTCCTGGAAGGACTACTGCTCCACGCTCGGGGTTGTGGTCTCGACCACCGAGCTTTATCCGGAGCTCTATGCCAGGAACGTCGGCACGAACGTCGTCGGGATTGACCGCTTCTTCGCCGACGCCGCGGCTGGCCAACTGCCGGGCTTCTCCCTTGTCGAGCCGAACTACCTGCTCGGATCCGAAGAAGACCCGCAGAACATCGCGGTCGGCGAGCACTTCGCCGCCAAGGTCATCAACGCGGTCATGGCTGGTCCAGGCTGGGAGCGCACGCTGCTGATCTGGACCTATGACGAGCACGGCGGATACTACGACCACGTCCCCCCGCCGCCGGCCATCGCTCCGGACGACGTACCGCCCGACACCCCGCCCGGCGTACCCGCCTACACCGGGTTCGCCCAGTACGGTTTCCGGGTGCCGTGCGCCCTCATCTCGCCGTGGGCCAGGCCCGGCTACGTCTCGCATCAGATTTTCGACCACACGAGCATCTGCGCGCTGGTCGAGGCGAAGTGGAACCTGCCGGCGATGACGCGCCGGGATGCCAGCGCCAACCCGATGCTGGACATGCTCGACCTCGACCAGCCGTCCTTCCGCACGCCGCCTGAGCTGGCGGAGCCGCTGCTGACCAGCGATCCGCTCGGGACGCTCAGCTGCGACATCATGGGCCCCGGCAGCATCCCGCCGCCAGGTTCGGTCACCTCGCCGCCGCGCTGATCGCGTGCGTATGACCATCCGGGTTCGGCCTGGCTCGGCTCACCCGAGCGTCGGTGGCGAGCACGATGGCGCCCTGGTGGTGCGTGTCAGCGCCCGGGCAGTTGACGGCCGGGCCACGGCCGCCGCGCTCGCTGCGGTGGCTTCCGCATTCGGCGTTCACCCACGCGCGGTCACGCTGGTCACCGGGGCCACGAGCCGGACAAAGGTCGTCGACGTCGATGGCGCGGATCCGGCCATGCTCAGGCAGTTGCTGGCGCGCTAGCGCCGTCCTTCGGCAGCCCGCGCCGTGGCATCCTGGAGGCATGGAGACCGTGTACGAGGCCGCAGGCGGCAGCGAGGGCATACTCCGCCTGGCTGAGGCGTGGCACGCACGCGTGATGGCCGACGAGATTGTCAGCCACGCGTTCAGTCACGGATTCAATCCGCAGCACAACGAGCGGCTCGCGACTTACTGGGCCGAGGCTCTCGGCGGCCCAGCCGCCTACTCCGGCGCGTACGGAGATGAAACCTTCGTGGTGCGGATCCATAGCGGCAATGGCGAGCACGACGAGATGGACCGCCGGGCGATCGCGTGTTTCGATCAGGCGATGAAGGACGTCGGCCTCGATGCGAATACCCCGGTCTGGGCGGTCCTGCACGACTACTTCGCCTGGGCGACCACCACGACGATGGCGGGTTACCACGAATCTGCCGACGACGTGCCGGAGGGCCTCAGCCTTCCGCACTGGTCATGGGACGGACTCGAGCCCTGAGATCGAGCTCCCGGTTCGCTAGGTACTACGCGGCGGTGGGAGGCGCGTGGCTGTGGAGGGTGCGCTGCCCGTCGGGTGAGGTGGCGGTGGTGGTGCCGTCGGGGTTGAGGGTCAGGGTCCAGCCCCAGCGGTGGATGGCCACGAGGTGATGAAAAGTGCAGGCCAGTGCGCAGTTAGCCAGGCTCGTCGGCCCGCCTTCGGATCTTGGGATCAGATGATGGACGTGGCAGGCGGCGGGCGGCTGCTGGCAGCCGGGGAACCGGCAGTGGCGGTCTCTGGCTGCGACGGCGCGGCGCAGGTGCGCGGGGATGGTGTCGGTCGCGGCGCCGATGTCCAGTGGCAGGCTGACGGCGCCGGGCAGGCCGGTGTGCTGGCGGGTGCGCAGCCAGCCGGCGAGGCCGTCGGGGCCGGATAGGAGCTTGACGGCGTGGGCGATGGTCAGCTGCCGGGCCGCCCGGCAGGCCAGCCCGGAGGTCAGCCCGGCGGGGAGCTGCTCCAGCAGGTCGTCGTTGATGGTGCCGGTCACGACCGGCACGATGATTGCGTCGCAGTCAGCGCCGGGCGGTGCAGGCGTGCCATGGGCGGCGATCCACGCCGCGGTCTGCTGGTCGGCTTCGGGCTCGCCGGTCAGCTGGCTGAGCGTCATGTGGAGCTGGATCTGGACGGGCTGTCCGGCCCGGTCCGGCAGGCCGTCGGCGGCGATGAGGCGGCGGCAGGCTTCTGCCAGCGCGTCGTGGTCCCGCTGCGCCCGGGTGCGGATGTCTTCGGGGCCGGCTGGCTTGCCGAGGGTGTCGAGGACGGCCTGCAGCGCGGCGGCGGCGTCGGGGGTGAGGTCGGCGTCGAGCCGGGCGTGGCCCTGGAAATGCGGCTCCAGGCGCAGGCGCCGCTGGGCGAACTTGTCGTCGCCGTCGTCGGTGTCGGGCTGGGCGCACAGGGCCCGGATCCGCTCGAACGCGAGCCGGACATCGGACAGGCGGGCGCAGCCGGCTGCGGCGTCGGCGAGGATCTCGTCGGCGCTCGGCCCGGTCAGCCTCGGGTAACTGGTCCGTCCAGTCGCAGATGGCCCGGGCCCACGACGGTGACAGCCGGGCCGCGGCCAGCGCGGCGGCCACGGCCGGGTGGCCGGCCAGCCGCCGCATCCACCCGGTGGCGGCGGCGGCCGCGGGGCTGGTGACCCGGGTCTGCCAGCGCAGCCACGCCCGGGCGGAGATCTGCCCGTAGGCCGCGTAGCCGTTCGCCGTGTCGAACCCGGCCAGCAGCCGCGACGCCGCGGCCAGGTGCACCGACTCGGCGGCGGCCAGCCCGCGGATGCAGTCCGCCTGCTCGTCGGTGGTGAGCTCAGTCGGATCGGCGGTCGCGAGGTACTCGAGGCCGGCCCGGACAGCGGCGAGCGCCTCCGCCGCGTTCGCCGGCCCGCCGCCGCCGGACGGCGCGGCCGCGGCGGCAGCGCCCGGGTCGCTTGCGGTGTCAGTGAGGGACACGGCCCGGTCACCTCCTCCGGCGAGCGGCTCAGTCGCGACTATCGAATCTATGTTCGATACTATCGCGAGGCTCCGACATTTTCCGCCGAGGGACGGGCCGGCGCGATGGCCGGGGTGTCGGTGTAGACCGAGGGCAGCGAGGATGGCCTGCTGCGCCTCAGCTGGCCTGCTGCGCCTCAGCTGGCCTGCCGCCAGGCGTCCGCCAGCGCGGGCTCGCGTGCTAGCAGGTCCTCGGGATAGGCAGCGTCCATCATCCGATGATCCCGCGGCTAGGCAAGGACCGCCACGTACCGCCAGTCCAGGACGTCGCGTGCATCGGGTCCATCCGCCCGGACGAGCGAGCGCAGGTGCACGACGCCGCCTCCGCCGGGCAGGTAATCCACCTGCTCAACGGTGACGACGCTGCGCAGCGTGTCGCCTTCACGCACGGGTGCGAGGTGGTCGCAGCTATGCCAGCCCGTCACCGTGACCAGTGACGGCAGGGCCCTGGCGGCCTGCGACAGCGCCAGGCCAATGGCGTGCCCGCCGTAAACCAGGCGATCGCCGCCAGCCGCCGAGGTGTCGTGATGCACCGCGGCAATATTCGCGGTCAGCCTGGCGAGCTCAGGCGCGCTGGACACCACGTCGCCGCCCGCTACCTCGAAGGACTGCCCCGCGTGCAGCTCGGCTGGCCGCGGACCGGCAGCACGCCGCGCGAACATGTCCAGTCGCCAGCCGGTTACCAGGCCCTCGAAGTCCGGCGGCGAGGCTTCCCTGCCGACCCGCTCGAGGTCGTCGGCGTGCCCGGTCTGGGCGGTCTGGTCGCGCAGGGGAAGCATGGCGCAGCGCCAGAAGTCCAGGACGGGCCGGCCCTCCTGGTCCGTCGTGATGATCCGCAGCGCAGCGAGGCCGGTGGCGGCCCGGCCGTCACGCGCGCTTGTTCTGCCGGAGCGCGACCACCTGGGTCACGGTCGCTAGCGTGTCCCCGATCAGCGGCGCGCGCCGGAACGCCAGCCCGCGATAGAACAGGTTCGCCTTGACGTGCTGCGTCACCACGGTGGACTGGCCGATAGCCACGTCCCAGACCAGCCCTGGCGCAGCCAGCGGGCCGCCGCCGGTGACCTGGTGGCATAGCTCGTGATCGAGCATGAGCACGAGCCGGTCGCCGGTGATGGCCTGATGCGCCGCCGCCAGCCCGGAGGTCAGCGTGATGGCGGGCGCGTAAAACTCCTGGCCGATGGTCAGCTCATCGAAGAACGGCCCCTGGCTGGCGACAGCGGGCATTGGTCACGCTCCTTAGCGCGCTACCTATGTCATTAGCATGAGATGGGAACGGGGTCGTCAAAAGCTAAGGGAGCAGGAGCGTGAGCGGTCTTTCGGCGGAGGAGCGGGCGGTTGTCCGCACGGTCGCGGAGTTCGTGGACCGCGAAGTCCGGCCGGTGGCACGCGAGCTCGAGCACGCTAACGAGTATCCCGAGAAGCTCATCGAACAGATGAAGCGCCTCGGGATTTACGGGCTGGCAATCCCCGAGCCCTACGGAGACGCGCCTGTCTCGACCCGCTGCTACGCGGAGGTCACCGCCGAGCTGGCCAGAGGCTGGATGAGCCTCGCCGGGGCGATGGGCGGCCACACGGTCGTCGCGAAACTGCTGCTCCAGTTTGGCACCGATGCCCAGAAGCAGCGCTATCTGGCGCGGATGGCTACCGGCGAGGTGCGCGCCACGATGGCCCTGACCGAGCCCGGTGGCGGTTCGGACCTGCAGGCGATGACGACAGTCGCCCGGCCAGACGGCGACGGCTACCTCGTCAACGGCGCCAAGACCTGGATCACCAACGCACGCCGTTCGCAGCTGATTGCGCTGCTGTGCAAGACCGACCCGCTGGCGAGACCCCGGCACAAGGGCATCAGCGTGCTGCTGGTCGAGCACGGGCCTGGGCTGGTGGTGTCCCGCGACCTGCCCAAGCTCGGGTACAAGGGAGTGGAGAGCTGCGAGCTGTCGTTCGCCGACTACCGCGCCCCGGCTGAGGCGGTGCTGGGTGGCGAGCCAGGGCTCGGGTTCGCCCAGATGATGAAGGGGCTTGAGATCGGGCGCATCCAGGTGGCGTCGCGGGCCGTCGGCGTCGCACAGGCTGCTTTCGATGATGCGCTACGGTACGCCCGCGAGCGGGAGAGCTTCGGCCAGCCGATCTGGAAGCACCAGCAGATCGGCGCGTACCTGGCTGACATGGCGACCAAGCTGACGGCCGGGCGCCAGCTCATCCGGTTCGCCGCTGAGCGGTACGACGCAGGCGAGCGGTGCGACATGGAGGCCGGGATGGCCAAGCTGTTCGCCTCCGAGGCGGCGATGGAGATCGCGCTGACCGCCGTGCGGATCCACGGCGGTTACGGGTACTCCACCGAGTTCGACGTCGAGCGCTACTTCCGGGACGCGCCGCTGATGATCGTCGGCGAAGGCACCAACGAGATCCAGCGCAACGTCATCGCCCAGCAGCTGATCTCTCGCGGCGGCCTCGGCGACTAGCGGTCAGCGGACAGCCGGGGCGTGCTCGGGCTCAACGGGCGCCGAGCGCGGGCCCCCGGTCGCTGGATCCCACTCGGGCAGGCTGAGCAGGCTCGCCGCGCTCACCGTCCCTGGCCGCGGCGCGTTATCCAGCTCGAGGCCGCCCCCAGGGCGCGGTGTCTTCGGCCGGGGCGGCTTCGTACCGCCACCGCCGCCGCCGCCAGGCCGCAGGCCTCTGTTGCCTGCCGCGAAGAGGCCGCCCCACGCGCCGATGCCGGCCCCCAGGAACGGGAAGATGATGAGGATTAGCAGGTAGCCGGCGACGGCGTGGCTGGCGGCAGCCTCGAACCGGTACAGCGAGCTGGCCGGGAGGTCGCCGCCGGGAATCGTCCACTGGATGCTGCTGGCCGCGTGCGGCGCGATCGCGATCGTCGTGATGCCAAGCACCGACACCAGCAGGGCGCACGTCACACCGACGCACAGGCCGGCCGCGACGCCCTGCCTGGCCTTGATCTGTGTCAGCGGGAGGGTGCCGTCCCGTTCACGCCGGGCGGCCCGCCGCGCCACCGCGATCACGGCCGCAATGGCCGCGGCGAACACGGCGGGCACTGCCGCGACCTTGGTGATCTCGAACAGCACAGCCAGCCAGGCGTTGGAGATGTGCACCGGGTTGTCCATGGGCCGCAGCGCGTAGACAGCCAGGCCCAGAAGTACGCCGGTGCCGGTGCCGATCACGATCGCGGCTCGGGTGGCCGGCGGCTGCCGCGCCGTGATGGCCAGCAGCCCGGCCAGGTACCCGGCGATCACGATCAGGAACGCGATCTCGCCGGCCCAGATCCCGGTCAGCGCCGGGCGCCCGGCGAGCTGGGCAAACTCGTGCCGTTCGACGGCCGCCTTGACCAGAACAAGCGCAGTAACCAGCGCGAACCCAGCAATACGCACAATGCGGGCAGTCCAGCTCGTGCCGATCGGGCCGAACCGCCGCCGCACGGGCCAGTGCAGGACCACGATGAGCCCGGCGATCGCGAAAGTACTGATGCGGCCGATGAGCGTGGCCGGATTGCCGGGCGCGCCAGGCCACGCCGCGCGCACCATGAAGGCCGCCGCGACGCTGACGGCCAGCCAGTACCCGATCTTGCGTGGCATCAGGGCCTCCCCTACCGTCCGCCACATCCCGTAATAAGGCTAACTGGCGGGGCCGGCCCGCTGTCGCGGCAGGTACCGGGAGGCCTGATCAGAGCAGGCTGTCGACCTCGTGGACGTCACCGCACGGCACGTTGAGTGCCGCATGATGATTGCGGATCGCCTCTTCGTCCGGGCCCTCGAGCAGGCAATAAACCTTCCCGTCGGGGTTGTGGTAAAGCTCGATCTGCCGCACGCCGAACTCGTCGGTGGCACCCACGCGGGTCCCTTGCGCTATTTGGTCGATGGCCTCGGCCGGGAGCTTCAGGTCATCGTGATAATCCATGAACCGTGGCATGACGGTGCCCCACCTCACTAGAGACGTTGCCTGCCACTGTCTACTCAGGCGCCCGGCGTGTCCAGCCGAAATCCGTTTCGTCCCCGCGAAAAATGGGTATCGAATGGATGTTCGAGTGGCGAGGTGAGCGGCTTGAAGGGTGATCGCGTCGAGATCGTCGTCGATGTCGGCGACAGTACGCGAACGTTTGAGATCAGCGCGACGCGCGCCGGGCGTCGTGTCGAGGTTGCGACGCGGCGCGGTCTGGTCGAGGTCACCGAGGTCACCCGCACCGGCACGCCCGTCAGGACCGCTAGATTCATGGCGAGCCGGATTGTCTCACTCGTCGAGTATCCAGCTGCAGAATGATCGGCGCTCAATAGGCAATTTCGCCTCAGGCGCTGGCTGGCTTCTGCCGTCGTTGTTCGATCGCCTTGTGGTGGTCGTACAGCTCGGCTGGCGGCACCTCATGCCGCAGCTCGCCCACGAGCAGCGCGATGGCGCGCATGATGTCTGCCGTCGCGGCGTGCAGCGTATCGCCGGTCAGCGGCTGGCCATCGTAGCGGCTGAGGTCCACGGGGGGCCCGGCGATGATCTGAACCTTCTTGCGGGGCAGCAGATGCAGGCCGGGCTTGAGCGTCCCGGCGAGCCCGCCTTTCTCGCCTTTGGCATAAGGCAGCAGCTCGTGCGCTCCCCACGACGCCAGCGGAACCACCGGAGTGCCGGTGGCGAGCGCGAGCCTTGCCGCTCCCGTCTGCCCGGTCATTGGCCACAAGTCCGGATCACGAGTGCACGTCCCCTCGGGATAGACGACCAGGCACTGTCCGGCCGATAGTGCGTCCTGCGCGGCCGTCAGCACAGCGCCACCACCGCCGCTGTCACGGTCGACCGGGATCTGGCCCGTGCCGCGCACTACCTTGCCCACAAAACCGTGGCCGAACAATGACGACTTCGCGATGAACACGGGGTACCGGCCGCAGGCGTGGAGGTAATGGCACACCGCGAGCGGGTCCGCCTCGGAGATGTGATTAGCCGCAACGATGAGCCCGCCGTCGCGCGGCACCTGCTGTCTGCCCTGCCACTCGCGCCGGAGCAGGGTAGTAAGCAGCGGCGGCAAGACCACCTTCGTCAGGCCACGCCAGCTTGGGGAGTAGTGATAGCCCATAGCTGGCATTCTCCTCCGCCGCGACGCTCTCCTGTGTCGCGAGACTAGAACCGCACCGGCATGTGCTTGATGCCGTTGATGAAGTTCGATCGCAGCCTGCTCGGCTCGCCGTCGAGCCGGATCTGCGGCATCCGCTCGGTCAGGGCCTGCAGGAGGACGCGCAGCTCGAGCGAGGCGAGGTGCCGTCCGAGGCAGAAATGCGGGCCGCCGCCGCCGAAGCCAACGTGCGGGTTAGGGTCGCGGCCTACGTCGAACCGCTGCGGCGCCGCGATCGCCGACGCGTCGCGGTTGGCAGCGGCGTAGAACACGACGACCTTGTCCCCAGCTGCGATCGGCTGCCCGCTGAGCTCGGTGTCGCGAAGCGCCGTCCGGCGGAAGAGGTTCACCGGGCTGACCCAGCGGACGATCTCCTCGGCGGCAGTGGGGATGAGCGACGGGTCGGCCAGCAGCCGCTGCCACTGATCGGGATGCTCGAACAGGGCGAGCATGCCGCCGGCGGCCGCGTTCCGGGTCGTCTCGTTCCCTGCGACGGTCAGGAGCAGGAAGAACAGATCGAACTCGGCACTCGTCAGCGCCTCGCCGGTGTCGTCGGGCTGGAGCAGCCGGGTGATGATGTCATCCGCCGGCTGCTCGCGGCGGCGCTCGGCCAGAGCGGCACCGTAGGCGTAGATCTCCGCGGCGGCCTGCTGCGACGCCTGCGGTGCGAGCTGGAACTCCGGGTCCGCAGCGCCGATCAGCACGTTGGACAGCTCGAAGATACGGCCGCGATCCTCGACCGGGGCGCCGACGAGCTCGCAGATCACCCATAGCGGCAGCGGCGCGGCGATCTCGGTGACGAAGTCGGCCCAGCCGGCCTGCTGGACGTCATCGAGCAGGGCGTGACAGATCTGCGCGATGTGCTCCTCGAGCCGGCTGATCATCCGCGGCGTGAATCCGCGGTTCACGAACGCCCGCTGCCGCGTGTGCTGCGGCGGATCCATGTTGAGCATCATCAGCCGCTGCAGCTCGATCTGCTCCTCCGGGATCTCCCCGAAAAGCGACAGGCGCTTTGCGGAGGAGAAGATCTCGGGGTGCCGGGACACGTGGCCGACGTCGTGGTGCCGGGTGACGGCCCAGAATCCGGGCCAGCCCGGCTCGCCACCGTGAGCGTGCCAGAAAACCGGATCATGCTCCCGCAGCCAGGCGAACTGGTCGTGCGGAGGTCCGCCGTGCTGGTAGGTGTCCGGGTCGATGAGATTGATTTCCGGCGCCGCCGTCATATGACCCACCATAGGGTCATTCCGCCTAGCGAGCGCTGAGCAGCACGCCGACCATGACCGCGCTCTCGGCGGAGCGATTCTGCCAGTCGTGCGGGACGCCGGGCTGCTGCACGACCGAGTCACCGGGCCGGAGGACCACCTCGGCGTCGCCGACGACGAGGGTCACCTCGCCGCGCAGGATGGTGATGTAGTCCAGGGTGTCGGTCGCATGGGCCCCCTGAAAGTCGGAGTGGCCGGGTTCGAACCCAGCGCCGTCGGCGCCGTCGGGCGCGATCTCGACGATCCGGAAGCACGCGCCACCAGGCGGCGGTTCCAGCGCCCAGTCGCTCACCGACGTGTCGGCATCGGTCGGCTCGATCGGCGCTCGCCCGGCGACCCACAGCTCGGTCGTGGTGTAGCGGCCGGCGTGGATCACGGTGGGCGGCTCGCCCCGCCACAGGATCGCCGGTGCGCCGCTGGTGTCGTATCCGGTCACGATCCTGGTCAGATTGCCCACGAAGGCAGTGTAGAACCGCTCGTAGACCGCAGAAAATACATATCCGGCTACATCATTCGAAGGACGTGCGCAGGCGTACCGGACCCGTAACGTAGTGTCATCACCGGAGCGTGACCGTGGGGGGAAGGCCCGGTGTGCGAAGGGCCGGCGACCGATGTCTCAGTACGCTTCCCGCATATCCGTCAGCGCGTCAGTCGGACCCAGGCGCCGCCGCTGGGGCCGGGCCGTAACCGGATGGACCTGCCCGGACTGCGGCTTAACCACATCCGACCGCGTCGCAATGCGGCTCGGCTTCTGCGCTCAGTGCAGCGAGTTCACCGGCATGTGTGGCGCGGGCCGCAAGATCATCTGCCCGGACATGATGAGCGTGACCGCATGGCACGCGCCGTGCACGAGCCTCGGCACGACGCCGTGGCAGATCACGGTGGGCACGAGCGACCACGTGGCGCTGCTCTGCCCCCTCCACGACGGGCAGCTCCGGAACGGGCGTGCACCGTGGATAAGCCGGGCCGTGCCGCTGGATGAGGATAGCCGGTCCGATGCTAGGTAGATGACATCAGACTCGTTTGATCTTCAGCGGTTCACCGGCGCCCAGGATGGCACGTACGAGCACGCCACTGCGGAGCTAATGCGCGGCCGCAAGACGAGCCACTGGATGTGGTTCGTGTTTCCGCAGATCGCTGGCCTCGGCCGCAGCGAAATGTCGAGACGGTACGCGATCAGCTCGCTCGCGGAGGCCAGAGCGTACCTCGCGCATCCGGTGCTTGGGCGCAGACTCGTCGAGTGCGCGTCGATACTGGTCGCATTGCCGGACCGGACGGCCGAGCAGATCTTCGGGGGCATCGATGCGCAGAAGCTGAGGTCTTCGATGACCCTGTTCCTGCGCGCTGACCCGCACGAGCCGGTGTTCGCGCAGGTACTGGACCAGTACTTCGAGGGTGCGACCGACGTCGCCACCGAAGACCTTGTCTAGTGTCCCGTGGCGTTAGTTCCTGGCGCGACTCGCAATAGGACAGATAATCAGCGGATGGACAGCCGGCAGATTTTCGTCGACGAGACGGTCAGGCAACTGGATTTTCTCCGCGCTTCTGAGGGCTTCGACGGTCCGGACGTGCGGCACAATCCGAGTCCTGGAACCGCTATCAGCGTCAGCTATCAGAGAAGCGTGATGCTAATCCAGGTGAGCCTGGAACTCGACAGGGCCAGTGCGCAGTACGTAGTACTCACTGGTTTCGTCGATGGTGGCGACGGCAATGTGCAGCGCAGGGAGATCTCTCGCGTGGATGCACGCACCGAACGCCATGTACGGGAGGCCCTTGAGCGAATCGGCCGTGATATCCAGCAGACAACGATCGGGGACGTTGGTAATGCCCGGCCACCGGCCCGCCGTCCGAAATTCGGACGGCGCCGTTCCGATAAGGATTGAACCCGTTGCGCGCAAGGGGCCGACTGCCCATTCTCGCTGGGAGTTACTTCGCAGCGCAGCGCAGGAGCCAATGACATTCTCGCCCTTGGAGAGCGCCCGATGAACCCACTAGCGCGCCTCGCCGGCCTGGCCGTCGACCGGGCGATTGGCATGCCTGGGCCGGGCGTGCCCATCGTCGTGCGCCGCGACGTCGGCGTGCCGATGTCCGACGGCGTCATGCTGCTCGGCGACCATTACCGGCCAGCACGCGAGCTCGGGCCGCTGCCGGTCGTGCTGATCCGCTCGCCGTATGGCCGTGCTGGCCTGGCAGGCGCCGTGTTCGCCGCGCCGCTAGCTCGCCGCGGTTTCCAGGTCTTCATCCAGAGCGCGCGCGGCACGTTCGGCTCGGGCGGCCAGTTCCGCCCGTTCCTGCACGAGCGTCACGACGGCCTGGCGACCGTCGCCTGGCTGCGTGAGCAGGCCTGGTGCGACGGGCGCGTCGCGATGACCGGCGCTAGCTATCTGGGTCACACCCAGTGGGCCATCGCTCCGTATGCTGATCCGCCGCTGGAGTCGGTCTCGCTGAACATCACCGCCGCGCGGATCACCTCGGCGTTCTACGAGCACGGCGCGCCCGGCTTGAAGAATGCGCTCAACTGGACCGGTCAGATCGGCCGGCAGGAGCGGGGCCTGCTGCCGCTCGTGCCGAATCCACTCCAGCTGGCGGCCATGCGGCGGGCGCTGCGCAAGACGCCGCTCCAGGCCGCGGACCTGGTCGTGGCGGGGGCGCCGGTCCCGTTCTGGCGCGACTTCGTCGATCACGCTGCCCCTGGCGACGACTTCTGGGCGCCTGCCGATCATGACGGTGCCGACCTCAGCAGGCTGCCGCCGGTCAGCATGGTGACCGGCTGGTGGGACTTGTTCGTCGCCGAGCAACTGCGTGATTACGCGGCGATCCGGGCGGCCGGCGTCGACGCTCGGCTTGTCGTCGGCCCGTGGCTGCACGGCGAGCCTGGCGAGATGAGGGCGATGAACCGGGCCGACGTCGCGTGGCTCCGGCACCATCTGTCCGGTGGCCCGGCGCCAGCTGGACCGCGGGTGCGGGTGTACCTGCAGCAGGCAGGCACCTGGCTGGACTTCGAGGACTGGCCGCCGGCCGCGACGAACGTGGCCTACTATCTGCGGCTGGACGGCGCGCTTACACGCGATGCCACGGCCAGCGATGGGCGCGCTGCCTCCTTCGTGTACGACCCGGCCGATCCGACGCCTACCGCGGGCGGGCCGGTCCTCCAGCCGCCGGGCAAGCAGGTCGACAACGCGGCCATCGAGGCTCGGGCTGACGTGCTGACGTACACGAGCGAGCCAGTCGGCGCCAATCAGGATGTCGTCGGCCCCGTCAGCGCGCGCATCTTCGTCCGCGCCTCCCTGGATCACGCCGACGTCTTCGTCCGACTCTGCGACGTCGACGAGCAGGGCGTCTCCCGCAATGTCGTCGACGGCATCCGGCGGCTGAGCCCGCAGACGGTGCCGGCCGCCGACGTGGCCGTCGGCGCGGACGGCGTGCTCGCGGTGGAGGTGGCGCTCTATCCCACCGCCTACCGGATACTCGCAGGCCACCGGATACGCCTGCAGGTCAGTGGCGGCGCGTTCCCTCGCTATGCCCGCAACCATGGGAGCGGCGAGCCGTTCGGCTCGGCGATCGCCACCCGCCGCTGCCGCTTCGAGATCTTCGCCGACGCGGAGCATCGGGCCTGTGTCGTGCTGCCGCTGCTCTCACCCAGCGCATCTTGACGGACTGGCCGGGACGCCTCAGGGTCACCGGTATGCGTCACTCTCGTCGCGAACAACGAGGACGCTCGTCATGCGTGCAGCCAGCAAGTCTGGATACGCCCACGCCCGGAAGCGGCGCCTGGCCGCTTTAGCGGCAGCGGCGATCGCAGTTGGGCAGCTACGTCGTGCTCATCAAGACACTGGCGCCGACGCTGGATGACGCGGAAGCCTTCCAGGCACCCGACCCGCCGCACGGTCTTGTCGGGCGGCAGTTTTCACTCTAGGTTCTGACGGGCGAGGCAGCACCGAAAGGACCACCGCGATGCCCATTAGGCAGTTGCGGATGCCCACGCGTCGTCAGCGCGCCGGGAGGGACGCTAGCTCCGCGAGGGATAGCCGGCGGCAGGCACGGGCAACGCGCGGGAGGGAAGAAGCCGCCCGCCGTCGCGGGCTCGAGCGTCGGCATACGGTGATTGTCGTCGTCGGCGCGGTGGCCGCCATGGCCGTGGTGGGGGCCTCATTCGGCCTCGTTCCCGCGATCGCCGCAGCGCGCGGACAGGGCCTGACCGGGTCTTTCGTCATCGGGTATCAGACCTGCTCGGCGCGATATGGCTGCACGTGGATCGGTACGTTCGAAGCAAGGAACGGCCTAGAGATTCCGCGCGTCGCGTACGAAGGCAGCCTGCCGGCGGGCGCTGGTCCAGGCCAGAGTATTCCGGCCCGCTATCCGGGTGGTGCCAGCCAGGTTTATGCCCTGCACGGCTCGCGGACATGGCTCATGGACCTGCTGCTCGTGATCGGTGCTGGTTTCGCGGTCGCGGTTGCCCTGTGGATCAGCCCGCTGGGCACGCGGCACCGGTGAGCAAGCCAGCCACCCGAGATGCCAGGATTGCGGCATGGACGCTTCAGATCAAGTTCGGTTGCCGGATGGCCGGCGTCTCGACATTCGCGTGAGCGGTCCGGCCAGCGGCTTGCCGCTGGTCTTTCACCACGGGACGCCTGGTGCCGTGACCCCGTTCCGCGCACTCGAGCGCGCGGCGCACGCACGCGGGCTGCGCCTGGTCACGACGTCGCGGCCGGGGTATGGCGATTCGAGCCGTCAGCCTGGCCGCAGCGTGGTGGATGTGGCTGCCGACACCGCGGCTGTGCTGGCGGCGATCGGAGCTGAACGCTGCCTGATAGCTGGCTGGTCTGGCGGCGGACCCCATGCCCTGGCCTGCGGGGCCCGGCTCGGCCCTGCCGCGGCGGTGCTAGTGATCGCCGGCGTCGCCCCTTACGGGGCCGAAGGCCTGGACTGGATGTCGGGCATGGGAGAGGAGAACGTGGCCGAGTTCACCGCTGCGATCCAGGGCGAAGACGTATTGCGGTCGTACCTGCGAGCACCGGGCGAACATCTCAGGGACATCACCGCTGCTGACATTGTCTCGTCCCTCCGGACATTGCTCCCCGACGTCGACCGGGCTGAAGTCACCGGCGAGTTCGGCGAGGACATGGCCGCCAGTTTCCGGGCGGCGGTCGGTGCAGGCGTGGATGGCTGGCTCGACGACGATCTGGCGTTTGCGAGTCCGTGGGGCTTCGGCCTGGACGAGATTTCGGTCCCGACCATGATCTGGCAGGGCACTGCGGATCTCATGGTGCCTTTCTCCCACGGCCAGTGGCTTGCCTCGCGCCTCCCCGCCGCCAAGGCGCATCTCGAAGAAGGAGAGGGTCACCTCTCGATCGGGCTTGGCGCGCTCGATCGCATGCTTGACGAACTCACCGAGGCAGCCAGCGCGCCCTAGCGGTCACGGCGTGGTTGGCGCGCGCCCGCAGACGGCCGCGTGGACTTGGCCGGTCAGGGCGCTGAGCTGCTCAGCCAGGGTGTGGATCTGCTCAGTCAGCTCCGTGTTCCGCTGCAGCAGCTCGGTCTGATACTGACCGAGCTCCTCCCGGTGCTTGGCCGCCGCTTCTTCGTTCGCCTGGTCGGTCCGGGTCTGCGCCTTCTGGGCAATGATGACCAGCGCGCCGGTATAGAACGCCACCGCCGAGAAGAGGAGGTTCAGCAGGATGAACGGCGCGGGATCGAAGCCCTTCCCGTCGAGCAGCCCGTGCCACGATCTTTGCAGGAACAGGACGACGTTGTTGAGCAGCACCCAGCCGAGAATGATCGCGGAGCTCACGACGAGGAACGCAACGGTCCCCATTCCGCTTGCCACGGCCTCCGAGACGCGCTCCATGAAGCTGCTGCCCCCGGCGTACGGGGACGCCTCGCCTTTGCCCCTGGCCTTGCCATGGTGATAGTGCAGATGAAATCGCATCGGATCGCTGTCGGACTGCACAGGTTGCTGCTCAGGCGCGGTCGTCGCGGTCATCTCATCTCCTGGTCTTCAGTCGGGCGGCTATCCCCTAGTGACCATCTGGAGGTAATTAGCCCGTTAGATCACGTTAGCCGTGCCGCCCACGATAGATCAGGCAGGCGTGGTAGCGGCTGGACTTGTCCCTGACGCCGCCGGGCTCTCCGCGCGCTCCATCCACCGCTCGGTCCGCGCCAGGTCGCCAAACCCCAGCCGGCGGTAGATGGTCCGGCCCGGCTCGGCCATCAGCACCTGCCGGATGCTGGCTACATCGGGATGCCCTACGGTGTGCGCGACCAGGAAGCTGCCGAGTCCGTGCCCACGATGCGCCGGGTCGACGAACACGTCGCAGAGCCAGGCGAACGTCGCGCGGTCGGTGACCAGCCGGGCGTAGCCAGCCTGGGTACCGTCGGCGGCGTACAGGCCGACCGACAGCGATTGCTCGATGGCCCGCGCCATCACCGCGTAGGAGCGACCCCGCGCCCAGTAGCTGTCCCGGCTGAGCCATCCGTGTATCAGCGCGACGTCGAGCAGCGCGGGATCGTCGCTGACCCAGTAGCCGTCTGGTCCGTCCTCCCGCACCGCGCTCTCCTCCGGCCGAGCTAGTCGCCAAGATCCAGGCGATCCTAGCGAGGTGCGCGCAGAGCGGCTGCACGTGGGCGGCCAGCCCGCCGGTCCTACGATGGGCTCGTGTGCACAGACGACAGCGCTGGACCGATCGTCGCCAGTAGCCGGCATCCGCTCGCGGAGCCTAAGCTGACGATCCAGCTGGAGCCCGTTGACTCGGTCGTCATCACGACGCTGATCGACAACGTCACCGACATCTTCATGCCGGATCAGGGCCCGGCACAGCGAGGGGCAGCGAGCCGCGGCCCGTCGCGGGCCGCTGCGGTGATGGAAGACGGCTCGGTGCCGGATGGGCTCGTTGCCGAACACGGGTTCTCCGCCCTGGTCACGATCACCAAGGGCAGCCGCGAGCACCGGCTCCTGTTCGACGCCGGTCCGAGCCCGGACGGAGTCACCGACAACATGCGCCGCCTCGAGCTCGACCCGGCCTCGATCGAGGCAGTGGTGTGCAGCCACGGTCATTACGATCACACGACGGGGATCGACGGGCTCATCCGCGTGCTCGGCCGGGCGAACATGCCGGTGCTGATCCATCCGCATTTCTGGCGCAGACGGCGCGTCGTACTGCCCGGTCGCGATCCGCTGGAGCTACCGACGACCAGTAAGCGGGCACTGACCGAGGCCGGGTTCGAGATCATCGAGGAGCAGCAGCCGAGCTTCCTGTTTGACGGCTCGGTGCTCGTCACCGGCGAGGTGCCGCGCGTGACCGGCTACGAGCCGGGCTTCCCGCCGCAGCAGGCCTGGCTCGGCCATGGCTGGGAACCGGATCCGCTGGTGCTGGACGACCAGGCGCTCATCCTCAACGTGGCGGGCAAGGGCCTGGTCGTGCTCACTGGCTGCGGGCACGCTGGCGTCGTCAACATCGTCCGGTACGCGCAGCTGCTGACCGGTGGCGAACCGCTGCACGCGATCGTCGGCGGCTTCCACCTGAACGGGCCGATATTTGAGCCGCTGATCCCACGGGTACTCGACGACCTGGCGGAGCTCAGCCCGGACTGGCTCGTCCCGGCCCATTGCACCGGCTGGCGGGCGCAGCACGCGATGTCGGCCAGATTCGGCGAGGCCTACGTGCCGAACACGGTCGGCACCAGCCTGCATCTCAGCTAATCGGCCGTGCGGGTATTCGCTAGCCGGCGCGGAACTCGCTCAGCGGGTCGGTCACGGCCTCGCGCCACCGGCCGCGGTGCCCGGCCGCCTGGAGGCGGTAGTACACCACCTGGCGCATAGGTTCGCCAGGCGGGCCGTCATGGCCGCCAATGTTGTGGGCGAGCAGATAGTGCGCCAGCAGCACGCTGCCCGCCGGGCCGGTCACCTGCAGCGGCTCGCCTAGTTCGATCGGCGCATACGGCTCGGGCTGAAGCCGACCCAGTGCATCAGCGCCGTGCTGCGCGAGGTAGGTCCCGAGTCTTAGATGCGTGCCCGGCCACACCCATAGGTTGCCCTGGTCCGGCGCGCTATGGTCGGTCAGCCATGCGCCAGCCAGCAGCGAGAACGTGCCTGGCGTCCCGTCCGGCAAGGGCGGGGTGATGCCGTCGACGTGCGGGCCTCCCGGTCGGTGCGGCCACTTCGGGATGGTGGTCGCGAGCTGAGCGAACTCGGGCTCCTGCGGCGGCAGGTCCGGTCGCAGCAGCCCGGCCGCCAGGCCGGCGATGCCGCTCGCGCGGTAGAACCGCAGCAGGCCGTGGTCGTGGCCGCTCTCCCCCGTCGCCTCGAACTGAGACCCCTCGAACTGAGCCGCCTCAGGCCGGGGCGCCGTGAACCGCGGCCACAGGAAGTACGGCCCCGTGTGACCAGCAGGCGGCGGCTCAGCGGTGAGCATCGCCGCGACGGTGCGCCGCGCGTAGGCCAGCTGCCGGTCATCAAGCACGCCAGGAATCACCAGGAAGCCCTGCTCGCGGAACGCGGCGCGGGCGGCGCTGTCAATCGGGCTGGTGATCCCTGTCATGCTGCCCACTCCAGCAGCGCCCGCCGCTGCCTGCAAACGGTTTTAAGGCCAGGTCAGCCTTGTCACACAGCGCCCTTGCCGGCCTCGCCGGCTGCCACCGGCTGGAGCACCATGACTTCCGATGCACCAGCGACCTTGCCGGCCAGCTTCGGGTTGAGTGCCGCCAGGGCAGCGCCCTTGCTGTGCGCTCGCAGCGCCTCCGGACTCGCCCACTTCTCGATCATGATGAGCCGGTCTGGCGCTTCGTTGAGCGCGTACAGCTCGCATCCGTCCTCGCCGTGCACCTGCGCGATTGTCTCCTTGAACGCGGCGATGACCTCGTCCCGGTACTCGGCTAGCGGCACGATAGTGGCGACGACGACGACAGACATGAGTTCTCCCTTTCCTTAGCCAGCGAAAAATGCGCTCAGCGCGGGCGCGATGTCATGGTAAGTCCAGGCTGTCTCGGCTAGCGCGCTCCAGCAGGCTCGGCTGCGAGCGGTTCATCAGACTGCGCGGGCGCGGCCGGGTTGATGATCAGCACATCGCTGTTCGTGAGCCGCAATAGCTCGCGGCTGGAGCTGCCATCGACGAGCGCCGGCAGTCCGCCGTGGGTCGGCGCGCCGATGACGACAGTGCTCGCTCCGATGCCGTTGGCGTACTCGGCGATCATCCGTCCTGCGGCCCCGTGGTCGGTCGCGTGCAGCAGGATCTGGCCGTCGGCCGGCACCCGGTGCGCGGCGAGCCGATCGAGGTGGCTGCGGACCAGGGCCCTGGCCGCGTCCAGGTCTTCGCCGTCCACGGCCACGTCGCCGCCGACCGCGGCCTCCCTGGCGTGCACGACGTGCACGGCCCGGCCGCTCTCGACGGCCATCCTGGCGGCCGCCTCAGTCACCATGCCTGCGATCGGCGAGGCGTCCACCGCGGCCACGATGATGCCAGCTCGCTGACCGTCGGCGCCGACATCGCCTGGCACCGGCACGACCTGCTGGCCCGCCGCCGGGCTCCGGTGCGCCGCGACATCCTCGGCCTGCACCCGCTCGGCGTCGGCGAGCATGCGGCGCGCGGTCGTCAGGATCACGATGCCGATCACCACGGCGCCCGCGGCGATGAAGAAGGGGACGTGAATGTTCAGGGCAAGGACCAGGCGCCCCGCCGCGTACGGGGCGAGGCCGCCGCCGATGAAGCGAACGAAGCTGTAGGCCGCTGAGGCAACGGGGCGCTCGACCGGCGAGATCGTCATGACTGCCTGCGTCGTGATCGTGTTGTTCACGCCGATGAAGATGCCGGAGGCAATGACGGCCGGGATCAGTACAGTACGGTCCGTGGTCCAGATGGCGATGACCAGGATGATGGCGGCGAAGGCCGCCAGGTTGACGTACATCGTCCTGGCGATGCCGAACTGCGCCTGCAGCCGCGGCGCGCCGAAGACGGCGAAGATCGCGACCAGCGCTCCCCAGCCAGTGAAGACAAGTCCCAGCTGGATAGGGCTCAGGTTCATCGGGAACGGCGCGTAGCCGAGCACCGTGAAGAAGCCCCAGTTGTAGCACAGCGCAGTCAGCGAGACGGTCAGCAGCCCGCGATGGCGCAGCGCCCGCAGCGGCGCGGATAGCGACGTCTTTTTCGCGGGCACCGGCGTTGGCTGGACCAGCGTGATCGTGGCGACCAGCGCGACGGCCATCAGCGCGGAGACCCCGTAGAACGGGCCGCGCCAGCTGATCTCGCCCAGCACCCCGCCCAGCAAGGGGCCTACGGCGATGCCCACGCCGAGCGCCGTCTCGTACAACACGATGGCGCCGGTGAAACCGCCGCTCGCCGACGCGACGATGACTGCGAGCGAGGTTGCGATGAACAGGGCGTTCCCGACGCCCCAGCCGGCCCGGAAGCCGATGATGCCGCCGATCGACGGCGAAGCCCCGGCCAGCGCGCTGAAGACGACGATGAGGACGAGGCCGGCGATCAGGGTGCGCTTGGCGCCGAGGCGGCTTGACACCCAGTTCGTGATGAGCATCGCCACCGCGGTGACGACCATGTAGCTCGTGAACAGCAGGGTAACCTCGCTCGGCGAGGCATGCAGCTGGCGGGAGATGGAGGGCAGGATCGGGTCGACCAGCCCGATCCCCATGAACGACACAACGCAGGCGAAGGCGACGGCGAATACCGCCTTCGGCTGACGGAAGGGGCTGACAGCAGTCCCGCTCATAGATGTACTCTCCGCGTTCCTAATCCTGGCCACCGGTGACCGGCACGTCGTCGCGCTGGGCACTGGCGAGCGCGTTGATGGCCGGCAGCGCGGCGGCGAGAGCGTCCTGATCGGCCTGGCTGAGCCGGGCCAGCAAGGCTGACAGCCGCTCTGCCCTAGCGACCCGACGGCGGGCCACGAGCTCGCGGCCCGCATCAGTAATCTGCACGCGCACTGCCCGGCCGTCGGCGGGGTCAGCGCACCTGATCGCGAGGCCTGCCTCTTCCAGCCGACCTACGAGCTGCGTCATCGCGGGCTGCGTCACGCCCTCGTTGGAAGCCAGGGCAGTTAGCCGGCACGGCCCTGACCGGTCGAGCGTCCCCAGCGTGGCGGCTGTCGTCAGCGACAGGCCAGGCGGGCTCAGCCAGCGGATGAGGGCCAGTAGGCGCTCGAGGCCGGCCGACACCTCGGCGGCCTGGGGATGGCCCGTGCTGACGTCATCCGTGCTGATGCCGGTCGTCGCAGATTCCATAACGTGCTTATATTACGTACTTATGTTAATGCTCGTCAACCGGCTCGGTCCGGCACCACCGGCCGAGCTGGCTAGGTGAAACTGAGGGCCCCGCCGTCCAGCACGAGCGGCTGCGCGTTGATGTAGCTCGACTCCGCGGACAGCAGCCAGATGGTCGCGTAGGCCACTTCCCATGCGGTCGCCTGCCGGCCGAATGGAAGGCGCCGTGCCGTGCGCGCGGGGTTGCGGCGAGACGCCTCGCGGCCGAGCGGGGTGTCGACCAGACTGGGTACGACGAGGTTCGCCCGGATGAAGCTGGCCATGCCCTCGCGCGCTGTCTGGCGGCAGATGCCGAGCAGCGCGGCCTTGGACGCGTCATAGGCGGGGATGCCCGTCGCGGCGCGCAGGCTCGCCGCCGAGCTGACGAACACGATGGCCGAGCGCGGTTCGAGCACCGGCAGAGCGGCCGACGCGATCAGGAAGTGCGCGCGCGTATTGACGGCGAACGTCTCGTCCCACTGCTCAGCAGTCGTGCCCGCCATGCCGCGGCCCAGCCCAATGCCGACGTTGAGTACCAGGCCGTCCAGTCCGCCCAGCGCGGCGGCCGCGTCCGTCACGAGCTGAGCGCAGACCAGCGGATCGGCGACGTCGGCGACTAGCACCTGGGCGATGGCGCCCTCGGCTCGTACCAGCCGGGCCGTCTCCTCGGCCGCGCCAGCATCACGGTCGGCGCACGCAACTGCTGCCCCTTCCCGCGCGGCCAGGACCGAGATGGCGCGGCCGTTGCCGGCCGGCGGGTCCGGATCGGGTGACGGCCGGGTCCCGGCGCCGACGACTAGCACGCGCCGTCCGGTCAGCCGACCGCGGCCCGGCGCCGAGCCGGCGGCCTCGGCGGGGAGGTAGGCGCCGGCGTCGTCGATCCCGGCCTGGCCGGCCGCGGTGGTCACCCGGCCGTTTCCCACATCGGCTCGGCACCGGGCGGGATCGGCACCGCGAAGGCGTTCAGCAGGAAGGAGATCAGGGTGTAATACCCGCACAGCGACACCAGCTCGACCATGCCGGCCTCACCTAGCAGGTCACGGGCCGCGTCGTAGCTGGCCTGGCTTACCTGGCCCCCGTCGGCGAGCTCACGGGCGACCGCATAGACAGTGCGTTCGTCGTCGGCGGCGAACGGCGGCTCATCACCCCGCCCGATAGCGTCTACGACGTCCTCCGGCACGCCATGCTCGCGCGCCATCCGGGCGTGCGCCCACCACTCGAACTCGGCCCGCCAGCGAGCCCCGACTGTGATGATCGCGACCTCGCTGAGCCGCCGATCGATCGACGTGCCGAAGCGCAACGCGGCACCGAGTGAGGAGAGCCGGCGGCCGACGTCGGGCGCGTGAACGAAGGCATTGAAAGGCCCGACTAGCGCACCTCCCTCTGCGACGAGCTGCCGGCCACGGCTGCCGACTATCTTGTCCCACACATCCTGGCCAGCCGGGTCAAGCTCATCACGGCGCAGATCACTAAGTCGGCTCACAGCAGGACAATAGTCTCGGTGGTCTGGATCGGCCAAGAGGGGCGCAGGCAGACCTGCGTAGCCATGGCCAAGCGCGGGCTCGTGCCCGACGGCCGGCTCGTGCCAGCGCGCCGGCTCATTGTGGCTGCCCGTCAGCAGGTCCTGGACGCGAATCTTCGCGCGGATCACCGGCTGGCGTAGGCGCTGTTCGCGCCTGGTGGCGCGGGCGAGCTTCGCCGGCCGCAGCTGGTACCGCCATCGTGCCCACGGGGAGCCCGGCCGGCCGAGGCGGAAGGCGCCGACGATGAACGCGGGCGGAACGAACAAGCCGAGCAAGGCGGTCCAGATCTTGCCCTTCAGGAGAGTGATTCCGGCGAGCACGAAGAGTACGACGACGGTCAAGATGACGGTCGCGGTCGTGACGGGGCTGCCAGTGAGGCGATAGTCATCGGCCACACTGTGAACGCCAACCGGACTGACCCCGATGAGCAGTAGCGCCGTCACGCCCGTCGCGACGAACACGGCGTCGACCGAGATCCGGCCTTCGTTTGTCCAGTACACATCGCGCAGGTGCAATATCAGCGCGAACTCATCGAGCACCAGCGCTGTGCCGAGGCCGAACAGGGCCGCGAAGCCACTGCGCCACGGCAGCGAGTTCAGCGGCGCGGCGAGCTCGGCGACGCCGCCGACGCCCATGAAAATTACACCGAACACCATGTGGTGGATATGCACCGTGCCCGTGCGGAAGTTGCCTGGCCACCATCGGACCCGCGCTCGGACCAGCCGGACCGACAGGCGGATGCAGCCGAAGCCGGCCACGAAGGCGACGAAGAAGCAGAACAACGGGAGCCGTCCGGTGTGCACGACCTGCGCCTGGAACCAGCCGGACATAACACCCCCTATCTGGCAGCCCGCTGTCGGTCGGGCCGTATCACGGTCAAGTCTGGTCAGCCGAGCAACCGCTCGCGACCTGCGGGCTGTCTACTACGGTGCTCCTATGGATCATCAGGTCGGCGGCTGGTATCCGGACCTGACCGAGGCGGAGCGGCGCCTCGTCCAGGTCGTGGGCTCGGGCGAGCAACTCGACCTGGCCGGAAGGAAATATCGGGCCGGGGACCTCATTCCAGCGGATGTGATGCGCGGCTGGGGCCGCAGGCACACCGTACGCGCTAGCGTCATCCGCGACGTCCTGCGCGGGCGCCTCGTCGGCCGTCCAGACCCGCGCGGCGTCCGGCTCCGCGGCGCCCGCATCAGCGGACGGCTTGACCTTGACTACCTCATCGCCACGATTCCTCTCAGCCTGACCGACTGCGTGCTGCCCGACGGCATGGTCGCCAGCGGCGCGACGCTGCCGGCGCTGATTCTCCGCGGCTGTCTGCTGGCGCATCGCGACCTCCCGCCCATGGTCGCAGCCCGGCTCACGACGACGGTCCTGGACCTCAGCCTGGCGACAGTCACGGCTCGCTGCGAGCCGGCCGCCGTAGACCTGGCGGGCGCTGACCTCGGCCTGCTGGACGCTCGGGGCGCCACCCTGGTCAACGCCCGGGGTCCGGCACTCGACGCCAGCCAGAGCCATATCCGGCGGGACGTTCGCCTCTCTGGCTTCGGCGAGGGCTACCCGGCCCGGCAGTTCGAGGCGGCCGGCCACGGTGAGCTGGGCACCGTGCGCCTTCGCGGCGCCACCATCGACGGCTCGCTGTCAATGTCGCACGCCGAAGTTACGAACAACGCCGGCGGCTCAGCTTTAACCACCGACGGCATGGTGGTCGGGCAAGATCTGTACCTCGCCTGGCTGACTGCCAGCGGCGGTGGCAGCGAAGCGGTTCTGGACCTGCCGAATACGTCTGTCGGGCGCGTCTTCTCCTACCGGCCGGTCACGGTGACGAACAGCGGGAGCTCAGGCAGCCGGGTCAACGTAGACGGGCTCACCTATCAGGCGCTGCCGGCAGGCCTGACACCGACGGATTGGCTCCAGGTGATCCGGCAGGACACCGCCGCGTACGCGACGCAGCCCTACCGGCACCTCGCCGGCGCGCTGGGCGCGGCAGGCCGCGACCGCGAGGCACGCGATGTTCTCATCGCCCAGCGCCAGGACCAACTCGACCGCAAGGCGCTCACCGGCGTCTCGCAGCGCGCGTGGGCCCGGTTGACCGGCGTCGTGCTGGGTTACGGTTACCGGTCGTCGCGCGCGCTGCTGTTCCTGCTCGGTGTGCTGGCCGTGTCGGTGATTCTCGCCACGGTGCTCGGTGGGCACGGAGCGCTGGCCCAGCCGCGGCTAGCCGGGTCTGCGCGCCCAGCCGCGCCGTGCACGGCGTTGCAACGGGTCGCTGTCGGCCTCGACCTGGGCGAGCCGCTTGTTGCTCCGGCCGACCAGTGCGGCACCACGCTCACGGGCACCGGCACCGCTCTTACGGTGCTGCGCTGGCTGCTGGAGGTCGCCGCGTGGGCGTTCGTCGCCCTGTTCCTCGCCGGGTTCACTAGCGTGGTCCGCAAGACCTGACGCCAGCGCTCGCTAGGTGCAGGACTGGGCGAGCTTTTTCACGGCGTCGCCACGAGATCGAGGACGACCTTGCCGAAGGCATCGCCGGACGCCAGCCGGGCGAAGGCGGCCGCCGCCTGCTCGAACGGGTAGACCGAGTCGATCACCGGCTTGATGCCACGCGCGGCCATCAGCGCGGCTAGCTCGGCGAGTTCATCGCGGGTGCCCATGGTCGCGCCGAGCAGCTCAAGCTGGAGGAAGAACACCCGCCGCAGGTCGATCTCGGCCAGGTGCCCGCCGGTGCTGCCGCAGACGACGATGCGGCCTCCGGGCACCGTGCTCTTCAGCGAGTGGTCGATCGTCGGCGTGCCCACTGTCTCGATGACGACGTTGACGCGCTCAGGCAGCCGCGCGCCCGGCTCGGTCGCCGTCGCTCCGAGCGCGGCGATCTGCTCCCGCTTGGCCGCGCTGCGGCTGGTGGCGTACACCCGCGCGCCGAGCGCCTGCGCCAGCACCACGGCGGCCGTCGCGACGCCACCGCCCGCGCCCTGCACGAGCACCGCGTTCCCGGCCTGGACCTGGCCCTTGCGCACCAGCATCTTGTAGGCGGTCAGCCACGCGGTCGGCAGGCAGGCCGCCTCGACGAAGGTCATCGACTCGGGCTTGGGCACGAGGTTGCGCGCCGGCACCCAGACCACGTCAGCGAACGTGCCAGGGTGCAGCTCGGACAGCAGGGTCCGCTTCGGGTCGAGCGTCTCGTCGCCGCCGGACGGGTCGCCGATGACCGCGGAGACGATGACCTCGGCACCATCCGGCCCGACGCCGGCCGCGTCGCAGCCGAGCACCATGGGCAGCTGGCTCTCCGCCAGGCCGACGCCGCGCAGCGACCACAGGTCGTGGTGGTTCAGCGCGCTCGCGCGCACCTCGACGCGGACCCAGTCCTCGCCGGGCCGCTCAGGCTCCTCGATGGTGCCGACAGTCAGCGCACTGAGCGGCTGCTGCGCGTCGGTCGCGGCAGCATAAGCGGCCCGGATGGTGCTCACATGCTCTCCCCATGTTCATCAAGCTCCGCCACACGTCGGCCAGCGCGGCCGCCGGGCCATTCTGTCAGCAGCGGCTCGCACGGCCACCGGTGGACGTCTCAGCCACGGCGGTCCTGAACTGGCCCGGCGTGCGCCCGGCGCCGGGCGGCCCGGCGAACGCCTGGGCGATAGTCAGCCACTGCTCAGCGACCGGACCGCGGCGGTCACGGCGGTATCTGCCCGGTGCCGCCGCTGGGTGACCAGCAGGCAGAAGTCGAGCGCAGGGCCGGTGACCTGATCGGCTGCGTCGTCCGGTCCCCAGGTCCACTGCTCGCCGGACGGCGCGACGAGCTCGACCCGCACCGGCTCGGGCGGCACCGGCAGGCCGTGCGCGATGTAGCTGAACGCGCGGGCGCCGACGCCGATGTGCGCGACGTGCCGGAGCCGTGGCGTCGGCTCGCGCTGCACGCCAGCGGTGTCCGCGATGTCCTGGCCATGCGCCCAGGTCTCCATCAGCCGTGCCGTCAGCGACGAAGCGACGCTCATCGGCGGCCCGAACCACGGCACCCGGGCGGCTGGATCCAGGCCGGCGAAGACCGAGAGCAGCTCGTGCCCGGGTGCGGGCGAACCAGTCCCGCAGCTGCGCCGGGGACAGTCGCCGGTGCTCGGCCGCGATCACGTCCGGGTCCACGCCGCCGCCGGAGTCGATGCGAGCCAGGATTGCGGCGAACGCGTCGGGGTCGGTCGCCGAGGTCACGGCGACCTCGTCAAAGTAGGCGAGGTGGCTGACCTGGTCGGCGATGGTCCAGCCGGGTGCGGGCGTCGGCAGCAGCCAGCTGGCATCGGGCAGCGGGTCGAGGATCGCCCGCAGCGCCGCGGTCTCGGCGGCGACGTCGTCGACCAGCGCAACAAGATCAGCTGGCATCGGCCGGTCCCTCCTGTTCGGTGCCGACCGCCTCCATCATGGCAGGAATCTGCCCGGCGGCTGCGGTCGCGCCGGCATGGCCGGGCTCGACGAACCACTCCCGCCCGAACAGCAGTCCGAAAACAGGCGCGGGCAGGGCGACCATGACACGGGCCAGCCGCGCCGTGCGACCCCCGGCCTGCTGGAGCGAGCGATGCGCGGCGAGCGCGGCCTGCTTCTGACGCGCGTACCGGCGCACTGTGATTCGGTGCGTGATTGCCGCGCGCGGAGTGTATGCGTCCCGGATCTCCGCCTCCTGGTACCTGACGGCGAGCCGCAGCAGACCCAGACGACCGAATAGCACCGTGAGCAGTTCACGCGGCAGCGTCGCCTCCAGGACTCGGATGCCCGTCAGCTGCGCAGCCAGGGCGCCGACCTCGTGCACCTTGAGATGGTCACGATGGCCGTAGCCGCCGCGCGGGTCGTAGCTCAGCAGCAGGTCGGCGCGCTCGTCGCGGATCAGCTCGGTCAGCCTCGCGGCAGCCTCGCCGATGTCCGCGCGGGCGAAGCGGATCCGATCGGGCGGGTCGGGGCACACGAGCGCCCCGTGCCCGCTGTCGGCGTAGCCAAGATGCACGACCCTGCCGGCGCCCAGGGCCGAGGCGCTCGCCCGAAGCTCGTCCAGGCGGGCCTGACCATCCGGGCCGTCCGCCGGTCCCGTCATCCCGTCGGTAGCGACGGCGATGATCACGCGATGACCCTCGGCGGCCAGGCGCGCGAGCGTGCCACCTGAGAGCAGCACCTCGTCGTCGGGATGAGCATGAAAGGCAATGACAGTCGGCACCCTGGCAGCCTCCCACTTACGCTGTCGCCAGACAGTCGATGGTGCGTGCCTGGCTCCCCCAGTCCGGCACCGGATCATCGGAAACTTTCCCAAACCGGGGGTGAATCGTGCCGCAGCTGATCTCGGTGACAGACGGGCGGGTCAGCATCCGCTCGGAAGATCGCACCGGGGCTGGACCGGTCGCCGCGATCGTGTCCGGCGACGTCGTCGCGGGCTGGATCAGCTACGACAGCGAACGGGGCCGACTCGCGCCTGGCGAAGTGCTCGTGCGCTACGAGATGCGTGCGCGCTCTGGCGGGCAGGACCAGGCAGGGAGCCGCTGACGGTGACGACGTACTCAGGCGACCTGTCCCGCCGGTGCGGTATACCGACGGGGTGGTCACCATCCGGCGGCAGCGAGCTGACGATATCGACCGGCACCTGGAGGCCATCGACGACGAGCAGATCGACTGGCTCTGGGAGCCCGGCGACCGGCAGAAGTGGGAGGCGCAAACCCCGGATCAGCAGCGTGCGCGCAACGGGGAACGGGGGGGCACGGCCGCACCATGATCCGGCACGTACTCCCCTTGCGGTAGCCGGTCAGTACGACCGCGGCAGGCCGAGTACGTGCTCGGCGAGATAGTTCAGCACCATCTCCTGCGGGATCGGCGCGATGCGCATCAGCCGCGACTCCCGCCAGTACCGCTCGACGTGGTATTCGCTGGCGTAGCCGAAGCCGCCGTGTGTCTGCACCGCCGCGTCGGCGGCCGCGAAGGCCGCGTCGGCGGCGAGGAACTTGGCCAGGTTTGCTTGTTCGCCGCTTGGCAGGTTGTTGTCGATCCGCCACGCGGCCTGCCGGATGGCGAGCTCCGCGGCGGCCAGCCGGGCGTGGGCCTCTGCCAGCGGGAACGAGATGCCCTGATTGGCGCCGATCGGCCGGCCGAACACCACCCGGCTCTTCGCGTACGCCACGGCGCGGCGCAGGGCGGCCTTGCCGACGCCGACCGCCTCGGCGGCGACGAGTACCCGCTCGGCGTTGAGCCCGTCGAGCAGGTAGCTAAAGCCCTTGCCCTCCTCCCCCACGCGGTCGATCGCGTCGACGTACAAGCCGTCGTAGGTGACCTCGCAGGAGGCCACAGCGTTCCGGCCGACCTTGGGGATCGCCCGGATGCCGACCGCCGGATCCTTCAGATTGGCGACAAACAGCGTGAGCCCGTCGGTCCGCCGTACGCCCTCGTCCGCTGGGGTGGTCCGAGTCAGCAGCAGCACCCGGTCGGACTCCAGCGCCTTGGACGTCCAGACCTTGCGGCCGGTCACCCGGTAGCCGTCCCCGTCGCGGACTGCGCGGGTGCGGATCGCGGCAGTGTCGAGGCCAGCATCTGGCTCGGTCACGCCGAAGGCCACGTGCAGATCGCCACTGGCGACGCGCGGCAGGTAGCGCCGCTTGAGTTCCTCGCTGCCGTGCCTGACCACCGGATGCATGCCAAATATCGACAAGTGGATCGAGCTGGCGCCGTTCATGCAGGCGCCGGACGCGGCCACCTCCTCCAGGATGATCGCCGCCTCGGTGATCCCGGCCCCGCCCCCGCCGTACTCGGCCGGGATGGCGATCCCGATCCAGCCGCCCGTGGCCATCGCCTCGTAGAACGCCCACGGGAACGTGTGCGTCGCGTCAGCCTCGGCCCAGTACTCATCCGGGAAACGCGCGCAGATCGCCCTGATGGCGTCCCGGATTGGCTGATGCTCGGTGTCGTCGCTGAAGTCCACTGGCGATTCCTACCCCGTTACCCGTCCATAGATGGTGGTTGCGGTCGCCGACGTTCGGTAGCCTGCAGCTAGCGGCGATGGCGGGCTGCTCTGGTCACTCCGCCGGCACTAGATCTCCGCCGCAGGCCTGAGAGCCGCGACCGGCCGGCCGCTTCCCATACCCCTCCGTCGTGCTCCTCAGCCGCATGCGCTTCAGCATCGCTGTGGCCAGCCCGCGGCAGCGCGCGCCCCGCACCAGGACCATCCGATCCGCCGCCGTCACTACGCCATTGTGAGGAGACATGATGAGTGCAAGCAAGAATCGCCAGCGCTGGAATGAACTGCCCGAGCGCGTGCACGGGCAGATCGAGAGCTTGGTGGGCGGCCGCGTAGTCGCCGCGGAGAACTGCGACGGCGGCTTCTCGCCAGGCTTCGCCTCCCGGCTCACCCTGGCATGCGAGCGCCGGGTGTTCGTGAAGGCGATCGACGCCGAGGCGTGGCCAGGCCAGGCGCCGTTTTACCGGGACGAGATATACGTCGCCGCCGGCCTGGCCGCGGCACGGGCAGCGGACGCCGCCGTCGCGCGGGCAGTCTCGACGCCGCGATTTCTCGGCTCGCTCGATGACGGCCAGTTCGTGATCCTCGCATTCGACTGCGTCGCGGGCGGCGAGCCGGCCCGGCCCTGGCAGTTCGCCGAGCTGACGCGCGTCGCGGGCACGGTCGGCCGGATGTCGGCGGCGCTCACGCCGTCGCCGGTCGCGCTCGCTGGTGATCACCCGCGGCTTGGCGGCTGGGCTACGCTCGCCGCGGACGGAGCGGCCCTGGCGCGGCTTCGCATCATGTCGGCCTGGTCGGCGCGCCACCTCGACCAGCTGATCGCGGCAGAGCGCCACGGCCTGGCCGCCGCGAAGGGTACGGCGCTAGTCCATTTCGACCTGCTGCCGCACAACATCCTGCTGACCTGCGATCAGGTGACTGTCGTGGACTGGCCGCATGCCCGGCTCGGCGCGCCCGTCATCGACCTGCTCATGGTGCTGGCCAGCGCCGCTGCCGATGGCCTCGACCCTGACCCGGTGCTCCGGGCTCAGCCGATGGCAGTGGCAGTAGACGACGCCGACGTGACCGGCATCCTCGCGGCTCTGACCGGATTCTGGCTGGCTGGAGCGTTCGAGCCGATGCCGCCCGGTCTCGGGCCAATCGCCGCGGCCAAGCTGCATCTTGGCCGCGGCGCGCTCTGGTGGCTCGAGCGCCGGCTTGGCGTTACCAGTACTGCGTCGTCGCCCCGGAACTGCTGATGATGCCGCCGACAGTCTCCGGCCGCTCGAATACAGACTGGACGGCGACCCGGCCGGGTCCCTGGAGCACCAGCCAGATCGACTTGGCCTGCCACCGGGCCGAGCTGAACCAGTAGTTGCCCCGCGGGTACTCGAAATGCAGGAACATCCGCACTGAGCGGTCTTTCCAGATAAGCCCGCCGGGCTGGATCAGGATGCGCTCACCCTGCTGGAGGTCACGGATGAAGGTGTTGCCTGGCGCGTGCAGCAGCAGCAGGCCGGGCCCGCCCTGGGCGGTGAACCTGTCCATCGTGGACCCGAGCGGGTAGTGGTACTCCTGCTCGTCACCGCTCTGCGTGGCGAACCAGACGCCCGCCCGCTCCCACTGGTAGCCGACGTTGCTCGTCGCGACCAGGAAGCGATGCTCGACGACGTCGACGGCGTGGTTCGCCGGCAGCGGCACCGCGAGCGTCTCGCCCGGGTGATCCGCGCTGATGGCGATGTGACCGGGTCCGCGCGCGGTCATCATGAGGAGCGGCATGCCGGCCAGCATCCGGTTCCAGCCGCCTGCCATCTTCATCATCTCGAGCTGGACGGTCGGCTCGGAGTGCAGCAGGACGTGGTGGGAGAAGTAGACCGAGTCCGACGGGTCCAGCTTCATCTCCGCGACCGGCACGTACTTGCCGCTGATCTGGCAGGTGGACCGGTTGAAGCGGATCCTGGCCATGTCCCGGATCGGCGGCTGCTCGGCCCAGCCGGACTTGGTCACCCGCGCCCGGACATCGGTCGGCGGCCCCGCAGTGCGGGCAGGTGGTGCCAGACCCGTCGCTCGGGATGCGGCAGTACGGGCAGGTGTAGGTCGCGGTAGGCGTCGACATGTCGGATGCCCTACTCGCTGCCGTGGTGCACGTACATCGACTGGACGCCGACCCGGCCAGGGCCGGACATCTCGGCAAGGTACATGCTGTGGCTGCCCATCATGCCGGTCTTGAACTTCTGCTGGACCGTGTTCATCGTGACCGACGAGTCCTTGTACAGGAATCCGCCTGGCTCGACCAGGATCTTCTCGCCGGGCTGGAGGGTCTTCTGGAAGACGTTGCCGTAGCCGTGCAGGAGCAGCAGTCCCGGGTCGCCCGCGGTCACGAACCTGTCCATGTACATCCCGCTGCCGCCGTGCAGGACGTTGGCCAGGCCCTTGATCCGCACGAACGAGTAGTTCAGCGAGTGCGTGCCGGCCAGGAACGCGTGCTCACGGACATCGATCTCGTGCGACGGGTGGATCGGCAGGACCACGACCTCGCCGGTCGCGTCCTTCGACAGCGCGATGCGACCCGGCCCGTGCGCCACGCTCATGATGTGCGGCATGCCACCGATCATCCGCCGGGTACCGCCCGGCGTGTTGAGCGCCGACAGCGGGACACCGGGCTCCTTCCACAGCATGACGTGGTGCTCGAAGAACACCGAGTCGCCCGCTGCTAGCGCAAGCTCGGCGACGGGGACGATCTCGCCTTCGATCTGGCACGTGGAGTTGGAGAACCGGAACTCCGTCATGTCCCGCAGCCGCGGCGCTTCGGCCCAGCCAGAGTCAGAAACGAGGTTCTTCTTGTCGAGCGGGGCGCCGCAGGTCGTGCAACTTGTCCGCTCCGGCTCGTTCTGAGCCTTGCACCACTGACATTCGATCCTGTCCATCCGGGCAGGCCTTTCTGCTCGAGGGGCCAATCAGTCTGTTGCCGCGGGGGTCGGTTAATACGGGGTCGGTGAATACGGGGGTCGGTGTTTATGGGGGTAGGTGAATACGGGGGCCGGTGAATACTGAGGGTCTGCAGGCACGGTAGGACCTGTCGCCGGTCCGCCAGGCGCAGCGGGGCTGCCCGTCAAGTGCGGACACGGCGGCTGATATTGGCTGTGATCGTAGCGGAGCCCCGGGTGCTCCGCTCCTGGTTAGGCCGACGGCGGGCTGGTAGGCGTGCCGCAGTCGGCGCAGAACTTCGCCGTCGGGCTCAGGCTCGCGTTGCAGTTGGTGCAGTGCTTAGAGGTCGCCGTGCCGCACTCGGGGCAGAACTTCGCGCCGACCTGGACCGGGCTCTGGCAGTTGGTGCACGCCATCGTGGCCGGGGCGGCGGCCGGAGCCTCGGCCGCAGCTGGCGCGGGCGGTGGCGCCGCGGCCTGAGCCCCGGCGGCGGCCTGCTGCGCGTACCCCTGGCCGCCGCCGGCGAAGCCCGGTCCTGGCGGTGGCGGGTTGTACGGGGCCTGCATCGGGGCCTGCATCGCCTGTCCGGCCATGCCCATGCCCATCCCCATGAACATGGGCGTCACCGCGGCGCCGCCCTGCGCCATGCCCTGGCCAGCTCCCTGCAGGGCCTCGGCCTGGGCGGCCTGAAGGAAGCCGCCCGCCAGACGGCTGTAGGCGGTGTCCCCGGCCAGCTTCTTCAGCCGCGCGTTGTCGTCGTCGTCGAGGTTCACGTCGACGTTGCCCAGCCGGGTCAGGCTGATGCCGTAGTCGACGAGCTCGTGGTTGGCCGCCTCGAGCGACAGCGACTCGATCTCAGGGCTGTGCATGGACAAGCCGAGGATCGGCCAGGCACCCGACATGAGCTGGGTCGTCACGGTGGTGCGGGTGACCTTGAGCAACTGCTGAGTGACCCAGCCCGTCACTGCCTGGTTGTTGGTCACGTCGACGGTCCCGACGAGGTTGAGGATTAGCTTGGTCGGGTCGTTGACGCGCAGCGCGTACTCGCCGAACGTGCGCAGCGTGACAATCAGTCCCGACTGCGGGTCCTGCACTTCATCCAGCCGGCCGCCGAACCGGTTGTTGGGGAACTCGCGCGTGCCGACGAAGTAGATCTCGGCCTTGAATGCGTTACCACCCGACGCCCAGTCCACGAACATGCCGAGGAACGGCAGTTCCTTGGCGTCCAGCGTGTGCTGGCCGGGCACCAGCACGCCCATGACCTGGCCCTGGCTCATGAAGACGGCGACGGCGTCGGGCTCGACAATGGCGCGAGTGAACTTGCGGATGTTCTGGTCTGGCCACTTATAGACGATCTGGCCCTTGGCTGTGTCAGGCGCTGCGATGAACTCGCGGCGAGCCTCGTTAAGAAGTCCCATTGAAAGCTCTCCCCTATGCCTGGAATGTGACGCTCGCTGCCGCCGTGGTCACGCCTAACCGGATCATACTTCTGAGGGTGGCTAATACGGCTAGATCTGACGCAGCCGGACTCTCGTCCTAGTCGCGCCTGAGTCTCACCTCGAGCCGGCCCGATCGGCGCATGACGGTGCTTCCGACACCGGCAATCGAATGCCTGATCGAGCTACCAGAGTCCGAGCAGCGAGCCGAGTACTCGAGCTGCCTGACCGCCTGCCTCCTCGGCGATGGCGAGCGCAGCGGGGACGTTGAGATTGTCCGCCAGCGCGCCCCGCACGGCCGCGATAGCCGCTGCGGAGTTCTCCGGGCGCCCCGCCGCTATCTGGAGCAGTTCCAGTCGCCGGGCCGCGGCCGCCAGGGCGGCCGGCTCGTAATCCCACTCCTCGGCCCACGGCCGGTCCAGGATCAACAGGCGCACGGCGGCCGCCGAGTGGCGGTCCAGCACGTCGCTGACCAGGACCAGGTTGCCGGTCGACTTCGCCATCTTGGCGCCGGTGACCGTGACCACGCCGACGTTGAGATGGGCGCGCGCGAACGGCCTGACACCGGTGAACTGCTCGGCTAGCGCGGCCTGGTAGGCGTGGTGGGGGAAGCGCAGGTCGGCGCCGCCGGCGTGCACATCGATCGCCGGCCCGAACGCGTGCAGCGCCATCGCGGCGCACTCGGCGTGCCAGCCAGGCCGTCCCGGACCCCAGGGGCTAGGCCAGGCGACAGCGTCGACCGCCGTCTCACCTTGGCCGGCGGCGTGCCAGAGCACGATGTCGAACGGGTCATCCTTGGCCGGGTCGTCAGGCCGGTCGCCGTACTCGGCCGACAGCCGGAGCGCGGCATCGCGGTCGAGGCCGGCCTGGCGGGCGGTCGCGGCGCCGGAGAAGTACACGCTCCCGTCGCGTTCGTACGCGGCGCCGCCAGCCAGCAGGCCGCTGGCCAGCGCAATCACCTGGCCGATGAACGCGTGCGCGCGCGGCTGGAGGGCGGGCTCGGTCACGCCGAGCGCGGTCATGTCGCGATCGAAGTAGAACTGCTGGATAGCGGCGTACCGGTCGTACGGCGAGCCGGCCCGGTTCGCCGCGGCGAGCAGCACGTCGTCGACATCGGTGACGTTCCGGCACAAGATGACGTCGGTAGCGGCCGAGCGCAGCACCCTGGCCAGGGTGTCGACCCACACGAACGTGGCCGCGTGCCCGAGGTGCGTGACGTCGTACGGGGTGATCCCGCAGGCATAGATCCGCGCCCGGCCGGGGAGCGGAAGCGATGGTCCCGCCGAGGGTCAGCACAGGTTCTGGCCCGGGCTCGCCACCGACTGCCGCCATCGGATTGATCACGTCGCCGACGATACCGAGGCCGGGACGGCCAGGTCAGCCAGGGGCAGGCGCGGCCGGCTGGCAATCGGCTTCACGCCCGCCGCATATCCGGCGGCATACTGGCCATAATCATGACTTCACACCACACCGCACGGAGGTGACACGTGGACATCGGCGGGGCGCTGGCAGAGGCGCGCAGTGAAGCCGGACTGACCATCACTCAAGTGAGCGAGCGCACCCGCATCAGGGAAACGATCATCCGAGATATCGAACGCGACGATTACTCGGCGTGCGGCGGGGACTTCTATGCGCGCGGTCATATCCGCGCGATCGCGAAGGTAGTCGGAACCGACCCGGTCCCGCTGATCGAGGAGTATGACACCGCCAGCGTGCCAGCCAGCGATGCCGTGGCGCCGGGCCTCAGCGCACCTGCCCGGGTAGATCCCGACGCCGACACCGATCCCGGCCTGCTTGACGGCGACCGCCTCGAATTTGACCTTCCCGGCCGGCTGTGGCCAGGGCTGCGGCGGTCGGCCCGCCGCTGGATTTCGACGGTCAGTTCCAGGCTGCCCGGCGGCAGCGCGGACCGTGGCCGGCGCGAGAGAGCGCACTGTGGCCGGCGCTGCGGCTGGCCGCGGCCGCGAAGCGCGTTACCGGGGATCAGTACGTCATGCCGCGCGGGATTACCGCAGCCGAGGCGTTCCGGCCTGGCCTGCCGCTGGACTTCGAGCGTCGTCGGCCGCGGCGGGCCGGCCTGCTCGGGCTCCTTGCACTGGCGGTCATCGGCGTCCTGGTGTACCTGCTTGTCGCCGGTGGCTCGCACGGCGCTCCGGCGACACCGCGGCCGCACGACAGTGCCCGCCCGGCAGCGCAGCACACGGGCTCGGCGGCGGCGGCCAGCAGTGCCGCCCGACCTGCACGCTGCTGCAGGCCCGCTCGCGGTGGCGAGCGCAGCCGCGTTCGGCCCGGCTGGCCTCAGCCAGGGCGACGACCCGCAGGCAGCCGCCCTCGCCGTCGACGGGAGCGCGGGCACCGCGTGGCACACCGACTGGTACACGACGGCTTCACTCGGCGGCCTGCAGTCCGGTACCGGTCTCCTGCTCAGCCTGGGCAAGACCGCCACGATCGCGAGTGCCACGATCGTTCTCGGCGCCACGCCGGGCGGCGCCATCGAGCTGCGGGCCGGCGACACTCCGGCGCTCGCGGACCTGCCCGTGGTGGCGCAGGCGGCGAATCCAGGCGGGACGCTGACCATGCGCCCAGGCGTACCGGTCCGGGCCCGTTACCTGCTGATCTGGTTCACCAGCCTGCCGCCCGACAATGCCGGCACCTACGAGGCCAGCATCTACGACGTCCGGCTATCCGGCACCGGGTAGCCCGCTAACGGGCGAAGGATGGCGGCACGGTGGCGAGTCTCGCGGGCTTTACGGCCGCCGGGCGAGAGCTTCGATCTGCGCTGCCAGCGGCTCGGGCGCGGTCAGCCGGTTGTCGATAGTCACATGCGGCGCGGCGGGCACCGAGCCGAGCCGCATGCTGTCGGCGAAGACGTCGAACCGGGCCAGTTTCGCCGCGTCGCGGGTCAGGCCGCGGTCGGCCAGTCGCTGCCGCAGCGTGGCCGCATCTGCGCGCACCCATACCAGCTGCACGGGCGGCCCGCCGAGCTCGGCTACCCAGGCCGACCATAGCCCGGCGTCGTGGATCTGCTGGGTGAACGGTCCGGATAGCAGGACTCCGCAGCCAGCCAACCGGATCTCCCGCGCGGTTGCCGTCATCCCGCGGTACTCGTGCACTTTGACGTGCTCGTCGTACCACGGGCCCTCGCGCTCGCCAGGCGGGCGCCCGGCAGTCGCCAGGACGGCAGCGACAATCGAGCCGTACATCGTGTCCTTGTCCAGCAGCGCCGGGGGCGGGACCAGAGCGGCGAGGAGCAGCCGGGCAACGGTCGTCTTGCCGGCGCCTGGCGGCCCGGCGACGACCCAGACTGGCGCGGGCGTGGTCACGGCGCGAGATTACCGGGCCTGGAACGGGGCCAGCCTGCCCGGCTCAGGCTCAGGGCGTCGCGGCCAGGTGCCGGGCGAAGAAGCGCTCCGAGCTATCCAGCTCGAACGCAGGCACTCCCACATGAGCACCGGGGTTGGCGTGCAGCGTCTTCTCCGCTGAGCCAAACGCGTCGAACAGCGCCAGGCCGGAGTCGCGCGGTACCAGCTCGTCGTCCCACTGGAGCACGAACTCGACCGGGATGGTGATCCGCGCCGCTGCCTCGGCCAGAGTGCCGGATCCGGCGAGGCCGAACACGGCAGCGGTGACCCTCGGCTCGGTCGCGACGAACGGCACGCCGATCAGGCTGCCAAGGGACAAGCCCCAGTACCCGACTGGCCCCGTTCCCATCTCTTGCTGGAGGGCCGTCAGCGTCGCCTGCCATTCGGGCACGGCGCGCACGCCCGCGCGACGTTCTCTCGGGCGATCAGCTCGCCGACCGGCTCGCCCGCGGCCCGCCGCGCGCTGACCTCTGCGATCAACTGCTCGTCACGTTCGGTCCTGGTCGGTCACCGAATCCGCGCGTCGATCGCCGCGACGGCGAAGGCGCAGTCCGTGACGTAGCGGCGGGCACGGGCCACCAGGCCCGGCGCCGTCTTGTGCTGCCCGCCGCCGTGGCCAAGCAGCACTAGGGGCCTGCTGCCCGTAGCGCCGGCCGGTGACCAGAGCACGCCAGGAATGTCGTCGACGGCAAACCGCGTCAAGAACACCATCCGCGATTGTCTGAGAGGTGACGCGCATGGGATCGGTGCCTTCCGGACGTGCGGCGAGGTCACGCCGGGAGCGTATCTGCCAGCAGTCGGCTGATCTCGGCGACACCCTCGATGGCCTGCTCCGCGTTAGGTGACTGCGGGATGAGGTTGAACTCGGTGCAGCCCGCCGCGGCATACGGCGCGAGGAACTCGGCGACGTCCGCCGGGCTGCCGTACGGGCAGTAGCGCTCGAACCGCTCGAACGGCACCTGGTAGAACGCCTCCATCGCCGACCCCAGGAGATCGCGAGCTCCGGGCCGCGACTCCGCCAGGCCGCACCAGACCTGCATCATGTGCCGGGACGGCGGCACGGTCCTGCCGACGCGCTCGGCCTCCTCGGCGGCGAGCTTGACGGCGGCCGCGAACCGCGCGGGCGAGTTCCAGATGCCGAGCCAGCCGTCGCCGAGGCGCCCGGCCCGGCGGATTGCGGTGTCCGACCGGCCGCCGACGATGATAGGCACCTCGGCGGCCGGTCTGATGAGCGCGTTCTCGATGGCGAAGAACTCGCCACTGAAAGTTACTGGTTCGCCTGTTATCAACCGCCGTACGACAGTCAGGCACTCCTCCATCCGGCGGCCGCGACTGGCCGGGTCGACGCCGCACACCTCGACCTCGTGCCGGTCCTCGCCGCCGATGCCCACGCCGAACACCAGCCGGCCGGGCGCTAGCCGGTGCAGATCAGAGAGCTGGCGGGCGACGAGCACCGGATGACGAAGCGGCAGCAGGTACACGCCGGTATGCACAGGCAGGCTCGGATGCAGCGTCGCCAGGGTGGTCGCCTGGATCAGGCCGTCGAACCCGAGACCGGCGATGAAGCTGACGTGATCGGCGCAGCACACATGGCTGACCCCGGCCGTTCCCGCGCGAGCCAGAAACGAACGCATCTCCTCGGAGCCCTGGTCCAGCAGGCCGAACGGCGGGAACATCCCGACCTGGGGCGTGCGCGGGCCGCCGTTCATCGGACGCCGCCGGCTTGCATAGATCCATGAGGCCGGGAACGGGGCCGAATCCCCGGCACAAGGGCAGGCACGTGCGCCTGGTAGCTGGCGTCGGCCCCGCCCAGATCCCGGCTCAGGTCCCGTTCCCCGTACCGGACCCCGGTCAGGATGTAGCCCGTACTCGCGGCGCGATCTCGTTGTGTGTCCATATCTCGACGCTATGCACCTGGCTTGCCCGCCACTATCGGGTGAACTACCGGCCCGCTGTCGCCGACCGCCCGTCGCGACGGTCTGTGTCCGGTTTGCGCATCGGGATATCTACCGAGCCGCTCCCGCTAGCGCTGGGGATTGACGGCCACCCAGGCGGCGATCTGCGCGCGGGAGCGCACGCCGAGCTTGCGCCTGATGTTCTCGACGTGCGCCTCGGCGGTGCGCGGCGCCACCGAAAGCCGGGATGCGATGGCCTGATTGGTCAGCCCGTCCGCGACCAGCCGGGCGACCTGAAGCTCACGCTCGGTGAGACGCAGCTGCGCTGCGGCCGGCTCGCTGAGGCAGCCGAGCAGCGCGTCCAGAGCCGGCTTCCACTCGCCGTGATAGAAGAGGTGGCCGGGGCCGGGCAGCGGGATGAGCTCGGCGCCAGGGATCAGGCTCGCGACCTCGCGGCCGAGATCGAACCTGGTGGCGGTGTCCGCCTCGCGGTGCAGGACCGTCGTCCGCGCTCGCACCTGCGTGAGCAGGGCCCGGATATCGGTCTGGTAGTAGACGTCCAGCAGCGCGCTCGCGGTTTCGGCAGTCGCGCTTGCCCGCTGGAACGCCATCAGCGCGTCGACGTCCGCGCTGCTGGGGTCCTTGATGAAGATGCCGGCCATCATCTTCGAGCCAAGGCGCCCCCAGTTGGCCCTGATGAGGGCCACGATGGACGCCCTGAGCTCCGCCGGGGCCAGGTCGCCGCCGTTAGCGCACATGCCGTACACCACCAGCTGGCGCACGCGCTCGGGGTAACGGGCGGCGATCGCGCTGACAAGCTGGCCGCCCTGCGAGGCACCAAACAGGCTCAGCTCGCCCGTGCCCGCGCCTGCCGCATCGGCGACCGCGAGGGCGGCGGCCACCTGGCCCTCGAACGAGAAATCCGTCGCGTGCTGGTCCGACAGCCCGCAGCCGGCCTTATCCCACCTGATCACGGTGAAGCGCTCGGCGAGCCGCTCGACGAAGGTGCCGAAGGCGAACAAGTCAAGCTGCGCGCGCAGGTGCGTCACCCAGCCTGACTCGAACAGCAGCGGCGGACCGTTGCCGGTCGTCGAGTAAGCGACCCGACCCACCGGGCTGCGGCAGTACCTGATCGTCGGCAGCACCATCCCAGGCTGTCACGCGGCCGAGCCGCTGGAGCTAGCGGTGCCGCTGGTATTGCGGTTGCGGAAGCCATACCGGCACAGCAGCCGGATCACCTCGGTCCCGTAGCCCTGGCCGCGCGCCTCGGAGAGCAGCGAGATGCCGAGGTGGGCGTACCGGCCAAACGCGTTGATGCCCCACGCCGGCGCCCAGGAACGTGCCGTCGGCCACAGTCTCGGCCAGAAGCGACACCATGGTCTCGCCGTCCGGCGGCTCGGTGACCTGCTTTTCCAACCGGGCCCAGACTTGACCGACGTGGCGCGGCACGAACGGCTTGTCGTCGGTGATCAGCTGCAGCTCCGGATCGCCATGCAGACGGAACATATTCAGAGCGTCGTCTGGCGTCGGCGGGCGCAGACGGACCCGGTCGGTGGCGAACATGCAGCGACGCTAGCAGCCGGTCCGGTGACCATCGACCGATCAATACGCACGAACGCCGGCGGCTGACTGCGCCGCGCCGCGGGCTTAGTCTTGCCTGACGGGTCCCGGCCGATCACCGTTGGGCAGGTCTAGATGGCACGTAAGCGACTAGGGCGGCGCAAGAACACCGGCCGGTTCGATTCTCCTGACGGAGGCCACGACAGCGCCGACAGTGGCGACACCGTCGGCGTGTTCGGCGGACCCACGCATGACGGTGGCTTGCTGGGCGGTCCCGGCCACAGCAGTGGCCTGCTTGAGGCGCCAGGGCGCGCTCCGGGCGACATGCCTAGCCTTTTCGACCGCCCAGGTCGCGCAACTGGCAATGAGCGCGGCTCGTTGACAGAGCCTGGGGACGGCAACAGGAAGAGCGTTGGCTTGTTCGACAAGCAGCGCCGTCGGATCTGATGAGCTCATCCGCGCAGGACCAGTCCGGCATTGGGCCCGGCTCGCGTCGTCGAGGTGGCCGAGCGCGTCTTTGCCTACGTGCAGCCTGATGCCAACCGACGCCCATTGCCTAGACCTCGTCCAGCTCGCGCAAGGCGGAGTCATAGCAATCGTGGACAGGCAGCCGGGCGCGGCATGGCATCTAACCCACCGATGCCCCAGGTTGGCCGCGCGAGCTTCGGGACAGTCGCACGGCATCCAGGCCACCTTGGAGTGATAGTTAAAGGCTGACCATTGACGACTCTGGTCGACTTCAGGTCCATGGTCACCCTGCTGCTTCGCTAGTACGTGTGTGAGGTCCGCTTCGTTTCGCCGCGGCCCCTGGCGAGGAACGCAACGAGGGCCGCGCAGAAGCCGCGCGGCCCTCGTCAGGTGAACTAGTGCCCCGGGTGATCAGCTGCGGGCGGTTCTGCTATCCGGTGCACTGCTGGCTGGCGTAGACCGGACTGACGGTCACCGAATACTCCACGACGGGGACGCCGTCGGGAGGATTGACGGTCACCGACTGCGAGGAGACAGCCAAGCCGGTGCCGGGCGGCGGCGAGCTAGGCGCCGAGATGGTATCAATGCTTCCGCCGACGAACATGGCCAGGCCAGCGCCGGCGGGCAGGAGAGACGGCTTGATGACTAGGAAAACAGTGTCTCCGTGCGTGCTGGTGCTGCCAGGGAAACTGACCATCGCATTCAGAACGTCATTGCTGATGGCGTAGAACTTGCATGGCAGCCGGGGCGCCTGGCCGTCCTGGCGGAGTGGGCCGTGGTAAGAAGGCCCGACCCCGAGCTCGACACGGACGCCCGGGTGCCCGTGTTGTGAGATGCGCGTGACGGGCAGTGGGTGGCTGGAGTAGGAGACGCGGACGGGCACCCCGTCAGCGCGCAGCGTGCTCTGCAGGCCCACCGGGTCTCGCAGCTGGTTGATGGTGACGTCGAAGTCGCCGTTGGCCTGCTTGGCCACTGTCCAGGCAGCCAGCCGCGCATTGACGAGGGGGTTGCCCGGATGGCCGGAAGGCACCAGCGTTGTCACGGCCAGGGCAGTCCCGGCCACCACGGCGCCCGCACCGGCCAGTGCGGGAGCCCGCCGCCTGGCCCGGACTGCGCGGCCGCGGCTGATGATCTGCGCAATGGGCGTGGCCGAGTGAACATCGGTGACCGACTCGCGCACCATGGTGCTCAGCTCGTTGTCGTTCATGGCTGGTTCTCCTGTTGCAGTTCGGGCTGAAGGTCGTGCCGCAGCGCGGTCATCGCCCGGCCCAGGTGGGCCATAACCGTGCCGGGGGCGACACCGAGCACTTCTGCGGCGCCGGCGGTGTCGAGGTCGAGGATCAGCCGCAGTGCGACCACCTGCCGCTGCCTGGCGGGCAGCCGCATCAGCGCCGCCATGATCTGCGGGTCCACCAGGCTGACCGATGACTCGCTGACTGCGTGCAGGTCCGCGACCCTGCCAGGGTCGCGCACGGGTACCTCCCAGCGGCGGCGTCGCCACCGGGAGATGCCTGCGTTGAGCGCGGTCCGCACCACCCACGCTTTCGGTGCGGGATGCCTGCTCACGGTTCGCCAGGACGCCCATGCGCGGGCGAACGCCTCGTCCACAAGCTCCCGTGCCGTGTCCTGGTCACCGACGCTGACCAGGACAGCCCGCAGGCACTCATCGGCGGCGCTGCGATAGAACTCCGCGAAGTCTAGTTGCTGTGTTCCCACGCCCATTCAACGCACCACTGAGCCATTTCCATTACGTGCCGAGCGGCAAATCAAGCCGGTTGTCGCAGCTGATCTTGCTAACGGTCCCGCCCTGCTGCGGTCTTTGCGGCGGTCATCGGGCTGCCCCGCTGGTCAGCCCTAACATGGCGTCGCTATCCGACAGCGGCCGCTGCCCGACCTCGGGTTCGGTGACCGGCCGCAGTGCGGCGATCTGGCGGCGGGCCGCGCGTCATCGCAGACGCCGGCAGCGGTCACCCGCCGCAACGTCCTGGGTTCCCGCCGGCTCACCTGCGGCACCGGGTTTGCCTGCACATGTCCGTCCCAGACCGCCCACCGGTAGAACTGGTTGCCCTGACCCACTGGCCGGCCCTAGCCCTGCGGTTGACCGCTGCCTCCGCCGATGACCGACGCGGGCGGACCTTGACGATCCAGCTTGTGCGCCCGCCCGACGGCTTCGGGGCTTAGATGCTGCTGCGGCTCAGGTGACGTGAGTCATGGTGGCGTCGATGGTCAGGTACCAGTAGCCACCGGCGAGATTGAGCGCCGAGATCGTCAGGAAGAAAGCCGCCAGCCGTCGGCGTCGTACGCGAGGCACACACCAGGCCTGCGGCGGCCCGAAGACTGCCGCCGGCAATGGGCCCAATGCCGAAACCGCGGAGGTGGCGGTAGACAACGGAGGTGATCAGGCGCCGCAGGCCGGAGCGCGGAGGCTGTCGGCCAGGAGTGGCGTCCTCGCTTGGCTTGCTCATGGCTACCACCATGAGTGGCGAGCACGGGCCGAGTGCTTACCTAGGATGGCCGGCGCTTTCCTCTGTTGCCGCGGCAACCGACTCTGAGACAGTTCAGCAATGAGCTCGAGCGCGCATCATTACCCGGAGCTCGACCTGCCGCGCCTGATCGAAGTCGCCGAGCGGATCTTCGCTTACGTCCAGCCGGATGGCTCCTGGTGGATCAACAACACCGGATTCGTCGCCGGCGAGCGCTCGGTCGTCAGCATCGACGCGTGCTCCACCCAGCGCCGGACCCGCGCGTACCTGGACGCGATCGCGTCGGTCACCCGGGCCCCCGTGACCACGCTCGTCAATACGCATCATCACGGCGACCACACCTACGGCAACTGCGAGTTCGGCGACGTGACGATCATCGGCCACGAACGCTGCCGCGCCGAGGTGATCAGCGCGGGCCTGCTCGGCAACACCGGGATCTGGGAGCCGGTCGAGTGGGGCGATCTGCGGATCGCGCCGCCGACGGTGACGTTTACCGACCGGCTGCGGGTCTGGTCCGACGACATGCCCATCGAGATCAGCTACGTCGGCCAGCCGGCGCACACCACGAACGACTGCCTGCTCTGGCTGCCCGATGACCAGGTGCTGTTCTGCGGCGACCTGCTGTTCAACGGCGGCACGCCGTTCCTGCTGATGGGCTCGGTGACCGGTGCCATCGACGTGCTCACGTCAGTGCTCGCGCCGATCCCGGCGCGCATCATCGTGCCGGGTCACGGCGAGCCGTGCGGTCGCGACCTCATCGACACCACGCTCGGATACCTGCGGTATGTGGTCGACCTCGCTCGGCAGGGCCTCGGCGCCGGCCTCTCGCCGCTGGAGACCGCCCGCCAGGCAGATCTCGGTGCATACGCGGGCTGGCTGGATGCCGAGCGCATCGTCGGCAACCTGCACCGTGCCTATCGCGATCTCGAGCCGCAGCGACCGGATGTCGACCTTTATGTGGCCCTGACCGACATGGTCGCCTACAACGGCGGCCGCCCCCTGTCATGCCATGCGTGACCGGCGATGCCTCAAACGACACAGCCGCGCCTGAGGCAGCCGCCCAGGCCGGGTTACGATGCGGCGTATGCGCTTCGCGATCTCGATTCCGCAGTTCTACGCCGACGGCGAATTCGATCCGGTGGAGTTCCGTAACTACTTCCTTGGCGTTGAGCAGCTTGGGTTCGAGAGCGCCTGGACGCAGGAGAACGTGCTCAGCGCAGCACCGCAGCTCAGCCCCCTGGAAGTCATGACGTACGCGGCAGCGTGCACGCAGCAGATCCGGCTCGGCTGCGTAGTGTTCGTCTCCACGCTGCACGTGCCGGTGCACCTGGCGAAGAGCCTGGCGAGCCTCGATCAGCTCAGTGGCGGCCGTCTCGACATCGGCGTGGGAACCGGCGGAAAGCACCGGCCGTTCGCGGCGTTCGGCATGAGCCCGGAGCGATATGTCGCGCGGTTCACTGAAGGCGTGCAGATCATGAAGGCACTGTGGACGCAGCCGCGGGTCACCTTCGACGGAGAGTTCTTCCAGCTGGCGGACGCCGCCATGGAACCGAAGCCGGCCCAGAAGCCCTACCCGCCGCTCTGGTTCGGCGCGAACGCCGAGCCAGCGCTGCGACGCGCCGTCCTGCTCGGCGACGGCTTCTTCGGCGCTGGCTCGGCACCGACCGCGAAGTTTGCTGAGCAGGTCCAGATCGTGCGCGCAGCGCTCGCTACGAATGGCCGCGATGCCGCTGACTTCCCCATTGCCAAGCGCGTCTACATTGCGGTGGACGATAACGCCACCCGAGCACGGGACCGGATCAACGCGGCGATGGAGCGGCTGTATGGGCGGCGGGTCCCCGACATCGAGGCGGCGGCCATCGCCGGCAGTCCCGCTGACTGTGCCGCCGAGCTCGCCAAGGTGGCCGCCGCTGGCGCCGAGCTGATCCTCTTCACGACCGTGTTCGACCAGGCGGAGCAGGCCGCGCGGCTGGCGGCTGAGGTCATGCCGCGGCTCGGCTAGCCCGCTCCTCACAGCGCGGCGATGGCGGTCAGCGTGGCGAGCAGGAAGGTCACGATGGCGAGCACGCCGTGGCCCGCCGGGATCAGCGGGCGCAGGCTCACGCCGGACCTGGCCGGCTGCTGGCCGAGGTTACGGTCCAGTAGCTCGTCCACCAGCTTCTGGCCGAGGGCTTCGTCCTCCAGGGCGCGCTTGATCAGCTCGTCCGGCACCACGCCGCTTCGCTCCTCCGGCTGCGGGCGACCGCCCGGATATGGCGTCCAGATTGTGACGGTGGAGATGCCGAGGCCGATCGCGGGTGCCATGAACCCGATAGCCACGAAGGACAGGATCTTGGCGCCGGATAGCAGGAAGAGGATCCAGAACAGCAGGCCAACGAGGTTGAGCCCGGCGTGCCCAGCCAGGATGGGCAGGGACATGCCCTCCCGCTGGCCGGGCTGGCGCCGGATCCCCAGCGAGCCGCCGCGCGCGAACCAGCCGCGGAGCATGATCCCGCCCAGCGCCTCGGTAGCCAGCCAGACCACCAGCGCCGCGACGCCCAGCCCGGGCCCGGTTGCCATCCCCTAATCCTCGCGCGCTGCTGTCACGGCGCGTGAGATAGCCCGCCCGATCGCGACGACGGCCGGCCGGAGCGCCGCGGCATCGAGGTGCGCCGAGCTGGCCACGACGGAGACCGCTGCCACAGTTCTCCCGCGCTGACCGGTAATCGGTACCGCTACCGATGTCACCGGCTCCGGCCATTGCCGGGACGCGATGGCGATCCCCTGCCGGCGGATGTCGGCGAGCTGACTGCGCACGTCGTAGGGCGATCGCCAGGCGTTCTCTGGCTTGAGCGTCAGGTCACCGGCCAGCACGTCCTCCTGGACCTGCGGCGGGGCGTGGGCGAGCAGCACGAGTCCCACACCGGTCGCGTGCAGCGGCATCCGGCCGCCTACCCGGTACAGCACCTGGCCGGCCTGGCGGGCCGACAAGCGCTCGACCAGGATCGCCTCCGGCCCGTCGCGCACCGCCAGCAGCACGTGCTGGCCGGTCGAGTGATGCAAGTCCTCCAGATATGGCAGCGCAGTGGCGCGCAGGCCGTGCCCACGCGGCGCCAGCGACGCGACCTCGAGCAAGCGGAGGCCGATGACGTACTCGCCGGTCTCCGTGCGCTCCAGCGCGCCCCACTCGATGAGCTTCCTGATGATGCGCAGCGCGCTGGGCTTCGGCAGGTCCGCCTGGAGGCTGAGCGCCGTCAGGGATAGCGAGCGCTGATCAGGGCCGAATGCCGTCAAGATCCGGAATGCCCGGTCTAGCACCGGCTCCCCGTGAGCGGGGCGGCCGCCCCTGGCTGCGCCTGGCGCGAACGCGGGATCAGACATAGCTATCAACTTTCCGCTGGTTTCAGTCAATGAAATTACCCTCGCGAGGCCGCCTCGAAGCACTCAGGATGCAGTCGTGAGCGTCAGCCCGGTGGTCATCGTCGGTGGCGGCCCGGCCGGCCTGGCCGCGGCCGCCGAACTGCGCCTGCACGGGGTCTCCTGCGTCCTGCTTGAGCCACGGGCCGAGGTCTCGCACCGGCGCCCGCGGGCTAAGACGACGAGCGTGCGCACCATGGAGCACCTGCGCCGCTGGGGCGTCGCCGAGGCGCTGCGCGCGGCCGCCCCGCTGCCGGTGTCGTGGTCGCAGCGCGTCACGTTCTGCGAGTCGCTCTCCGGCCGCCGCGTCACCGACTTCGACGGCGCCTTCGGCCTGACCACGCACCGCGACGATCGATTCGCCGAGGCCGGCCAGCAGGTGCCACAGCCCGTGGTGGAGGAAGTGCTGCGGGCACAGCTGTCGGGCCAGCCAGGCGTGGACCTGCGCTTCGGGCACGCTGCGACCGCGCTGACCCAGGACGGCGGCGGTGTCACCGTCACGGTCAGCGACAACGGCGGCGCCGAGTACCGCCTCCGCGCCCGTTACCTGCTCGGCTGCGACGGCGCGAGCGGTGTGGCCAGGGATCAGATCGGCGCCCGGTATGTGGGCGGATCCGATCCCCGGCCCAACTTCAACGTCGTGTTCCGCGCTCCCGGGCTTGATACCGCCCTCGGACCCGCCGTCCAGTACTGGGTCGTCGGCGGCGCCACGACGGGACTGCTCGGCCGGCTGGACCTGGATGGCATCTGGTGGGCCGGATTCCCCGGAGTCGAGGCGGCCTACGGCGCGGCGCACGCCGGCGAACTCATCACTGGCCTCATCGGCGCGCCTGCCGAGCACGAGGTGCTGGCCACCGACCCGTGGACGGCCAGGATGCTGGTCGCCGACACCTTCGCCGACCGCCGCGTCTTCCTCGTCGGCGAAAGTGCGCACGTGAACCCGCCCTGGGGCGGGCACGGCTTTAACACCAGCGTGGGCGACGCCGTCAACATCGCCTGGAAGATCGCCGCCGTCGAGCAGGGCTGGGCCGGGTCGGACTTGCTGGCCAGCTACGAGAGCGAACGGCGTGGCGTAGTGGAGCAGACCGTCGCCAGCGCAGCGGCCAACATGCGCAGCCTGGCCGGCGACCTGCCTGCCGACGCGGCCGTTATCCAGCGCGCCAAGCACGCCGAGTTCTACAGCCTCGGGCTTGTGCTCGGCTACACCTACGCCGGCTCGCCCGTCATCCAGCCCGGTGGTGACAGCGAGCCGCCGCCTGCGGACCTGAGCAGCTACCTGCCGTCGGCCGAGCCCGGCCGGCGGCTGCCGCACGCGTGGCTGCCTGACGGCAGGTCACTGTACGACGTGCTCGGCCGCGGGTTCACTCTCCTGGGTCCGGACGGCGCAGGAGCCGCCGGCGTCGCCGCACGGGCGCGCGAGCACGGCATCCCGCTGGCGGTGCGCGCGGCACCCGACGATTATCCGTGGCGGGATGAGTACCTGCTCGTCCGGCCCGACCAGCACGTCGCCTGGCGGGCCGAGGATCCGGCAGGCATCGACCTGGACGTAGTGACCGGCCGGCAGGGAACGGGGTAGCGCATGCCCAGCGAGTTCGCAAAGTTCGCCGTCACCAACGTGCGCGTGTTCGACGGCGCACGGCTCGTGCCTGGCGTCGTCGTAGTCGACGGCGCCACCATTGGCACCGACCCGACTGGAGCGCAGGTCATTGACGGCCGCGGCGGCGTGCTCCTGCCGGGCCTGATCGACGCGCATGTACACCTGGACGGACCTGGCAGGCTGGAGAAGCTCGCCGGTTACGGGGTGACCACTGCGATCGACATGGCATCCGTGCCGGAGGAGACGTCGGCATTGCGCGGGCTGGCCGGGCAGGCGGACTTCCGCAGCGCGGGCATCCCGGCGATTGCGCCCGGCAGCCTGCACTCCCATTTCCCCGGTATCGGGCAGCGCGGCCTGATCGCCGGTGCCGACGAGGCGGAGAGGTTTGTCGCCGACCGGGTCGCCGAAGGATCGGACTTCATCAAGATCGTGATCGGCAGCCCGTTCGCCGATCACGACCAGGCCACCATCGACGCCGTGGTCGCGGCTGCGCACGCCCACGGCAAGATGGTCGTCGCGCACGCCTCGTCGGTCGCCTCGGTGGCGAAGGCGCAGGCGGCGGGCGCTGACATTCTCACCCACGCGCCTCTGGACCACACGCTGGGTCCAGCTGCCGCAGCGGCGGCGACCGCGGCGGGCCAGGTCGTGATCCCGACGCTGACCATGATGGCTGGCATCGTGGCCAAGATTGCCCCGCCGGGTGCCGACTACGCGAACGCCCGGGCGAGCGTAGCCGTGCTGCACGAGGCTGGTGTCCCGATCCTGGCCGGGACTGACGCCAACGACGCCGCCGGGACGCCTGCGAGAGTGCCCCACGGCGAAAGCCTGCACCGCGAGCTGGAACTGCTGGTAGACGCGGGCCTGAGCACGCTGGAGGCGCTGCTCGCGGCGACCGCGCTGCCCGCGCGTCTCTTTGGCCTGGCCGATCGCGGGGCCATCGAGCCGGGCCTGCGCGCAGACCTGATACTGGTCGAAGGCGATCCCCTCCTCGACATAAGGGCCACCCGCGCCATCAGCCGCATCTGGTGCGGCGGCGTGGCGCACGAGCCCGCCGCGACCAGGAAGCAGGAATCCTTATGCGCATCGCAGCTGTCAGCCAGCGGCTGAGCCTGATCGTTGATGGCGGCGCCATCGACGTGCAGGTGGCCAGCGACGGCCGGTTCGAATCGGATGTGGCCGCGGTCTACCCGCGCTGGGAAGAGTTCACGCAGTGGGCGGCGACCGCCCCGCTGCGGGATCCGGTGGCGTTCGCGCCACAGGACCTCGGCTCGCCGTCCCCGGCGCCGCGGCAGGTGTACGGCATCGGCCTGAACTACAGCGAGCATGTGGCGGAGTCCGGCTTCGGCAAGCCCGTTACCTCCCCGCCGGTCTTCACGAAGTTTGCGTCCTGCATCACCGGTCCGCAGGGCGAGATCACCCTGCCGCCAGGCGGCCACACCGACTGGGAAGTAGAGCTCGTCGTGGTTATCGGCCGCACTGCGGCGCGCGTGCCGGCCGGTGCCGCGTGGAGCTACGTGGCTGGCTTGTCCGTCGGCCAGGACGTGTCGGAGCGGATCCTGCAGATGGCGACGACTCCCCCGCAGTTCAGCCTCGGCAAGTCCTATCCGGGCTTCGGCCCGGTCGGGCCGTGGCTGGTGACGGTGGAGGAGTTCGACAACCCCGACGACCTGGAGCTCGGCTGCCTGATCAACGGCGAGCAGATGCAGAAGGCCCGGACGTCCCAGCTGATCTTCAGCGTGCCTGAGCTCATCGAGCAGCTGTCGGCCGTGACGCCCCTGCTGCCGGGCGACGTCATCTTCACTGGCACCCCGAGCGGCGTCGGCATGGGCCGCACTCCGCCGCGCTGGCTCGCGCCTGGCGACGTGCTGACCAGCTATATCGAGGGCATCGGCGACATGCGCCACACATTCGTGGCCGGGTAGGGAGGAATCGATGGGCCTGCATGGACTGCTGTCGGTCACGATCGGCGTACCGAACGTGGCGGAGACCGCGGCATATTACGCCGACTTCGGGCTGACGCCGCAAGACGACAACTGGTTCGCCACGGCCGACGGCGGCCGTCAGCTACACATCGTGCCGGCGCCCACTCGCCGCCTGGTCGAATTGCGGGTTGCTGCCGACGACACCGACGATCTCGGCCGGACCGCGGCCAGCCTGGCGCGGATCGGGGTGCCAGCCGAGCTAGCCGAGGCGGCGCTAGATACCGCGGAGCCCGTCACCGGCATGCGCGTCCGAGTGGAGATTGCGCCTCGCCTGGCGCAGGACGCGGTGCCCGCGACCCCCTACAACGGGCCGGGTCGCGTCGAACGCCCGGCCGGGCGTGCGCCCGGCTTCCTCCGCGAGCACCCGGTCCGCCCGCGCAAGCTCGGGCATGCCGTGCTCGGCAGCACCGACCCCGAGGTCACCGCGTCGTTCTTCACCGACGGACTCGGCTTCAGGATCAGCGACCGGATCAAGGGGGCAGGCGCGTTCATGCGGTGCTCGACTGATCACCACAACGTGCTGGTGCTCGGCGCGCCGGTGAACTTCCTGCACCACACTTCCTGGCAGGTCGACGACGTCGACGACGTCGGCCGCGGCGCCGCGGCGATGCTGGACGGCAATCCGGACCGGCACGTCTGGGGCCTCGGGCGGCACTACGCCGGATCCAACTTCTTCTGGTACCTCAAAGACCCGGCCGGCAACTTCTCCGAGTACTACTCCGACATGGACTGCATCGTCGACGACCAGCTCTGGACGCCCGAAGATCTCGAGGGTGCCCGCGGCCTGTTCGCGTGGGGACCGCCGCCACCGCCCTCGTTCCTGCATCCCGACGACCTGGCCGCCATGATGACCGGCGCGCACGCGACGCGCTAGCGAGCCGGACCGGTCTACAGCCCGGCGTTACCTCGGATCGGTGTCACGCCGACTGGTCAGCCTGATCCAGCGGCGGACTTCGGTGCGCGGCTCGGCCAGCGCGATGGCGGCGGCGGGCAGAGTGGGCCGTGGGCGGCGGGGCTCGCGGACACCAGCCTCCGGCGGCCGCTGCTTCCGGCGACCCAGCCGGTCCCTGGCCCAGCGAAGTGGAGCGCTCAGCGCGATCCAAACGGCGCTGGTAGCGATGGCGCGGCGGTAATCCTGCCTCACGCCATTCATTGTCCGCCCGGTCCACCGGAACAGTACACGCCTGGCGCGCTGTTTCTCGCTGAGCGGACACCAAGGCGTACACCAGAGGGCTTTGGGCAGCGCCTCGACTGTCGGTGGCGATGGGTAAGGTCTTTTGCGGAAAAGCCTGGACCGCCAGGCGCCCAAAGACCGGAGGATCAGTGGCCGACGTCGTCTTGTTCCACCACGCACAGGGCCTGACCGATGGGGTGCGCGAGTTCGCAGACCAGCTTCGTAGCGCCAGCCATCGGGTGACCGTGCCGGACCTCTTCGAGGGCAGAACGTTCGCGAGCATCGAGGACGGTGTGGCCTATGCAGAAGAGACGGGCTTCGACACCATCATCGAGCGAGGCCGACTCGCCGCCGAGGACTTGCCGGCCGACGTGGTCTACGCGGGCTTCTCCCTGGGCGTGCTGCCCGCGCAGATGCTCGCCCAGACGCGCCCTGGCGCCCGCGGCGCGCTGCTTTTTGAGTCGTGCGTGCCTGTGTCGGAGTTCGGCGATAGCTGGCCGGCGGAGGTCCCGGTCCAGATCCACGGCATGGACGCCGACCCATTCTTCGCCGGGGAAGGCGACCTCGATGCGGCTCGCGAGCTGGTCCAGGCCGCCAAGGACGCGGAGCTGTTCCTGTATCCAGGGGAGCAGCATCTGTTCGCGGACAGCACCCTGGCCTCTTACGACGAGGCTGCCACGACGCTGCTCACAGAGCGCGTGCTCGCATTCCTGGCGCGCTGACCAGCCGGGCCAGGCTGCCTCGCCGAGGCTACTGGCTTGCGAACGGTCCTGCCTCGCTGGGTGCAGGCTCGATCGGCGAGATGTCGACTATCTGTCCAGGGTCGCCCGGACCGCCCTCGCAGTAGGAGAGGACCAGCACGCCGGGTGGCCGGGGCGAGATTCCGATCCTCATCGCCGGGCGCGCGGAGCCTGGCAGTGTGAGCCGCATCGTGGCAGCGTTACGACTGATCCCAACGTCGCAGCGGTACTTCGCCACCAGCACATACGCCGACGCCCCTGGCGGCAGGAGCACAGGTCTCGGTGCCGCTCTTGTCACGTAGCCGCTGGCGCCGTGCGCGTACCGGAACGGCAGGATCTCGCCCGCGGTGCCGTAGAGCACGACGCCTGGGTAGCCGTCCAGCGCGCATGCCGTCCGGCCGCGATTGACCAGCGCGACGTAGGCGCCATGCTCACCGGTCATCGGCACTAGTTCGGGCCCGAATCGAAGCGCGAGGGCTGAGGTCTGGCAGGGGTGGGCTGCGTAGCTGCTCGCGAACTTGGCGGCTGCCGGCGATGAACTAGCCTCGGCCGGTCGTGTCGACGATCGGTCAGCAGGTGCTGCCGCATGGCCGCCGGAGCTGATCGTGCTACTAGCGCAGCCGCAGAGCAAGACCGCAAGCAGGAGCATCGCCGAGGGCCGTGATGCGTTCTGTTTCATGGTGCCCTCAGGGTCTGTCGCTGGCCGCCAGGTATATCTAGGACAACCGGGGCCGCCGTGAGGTTGTGTCGAAGTCTGCGGGTGGCGTGCGCCGGCCAACCGCATGGCTGGGACCCTGCTGCTGCTGTATCCGCAGTAGATCAGCAGCCATGACGTATCCAGCGTGCGCCGATCGCGCAAAACGCGCAATTCAGGCGCGCATGGCTGCCGCGCGCGCCTGAAGTGTCGGTGGTCGACGCGATTCTGATGCCTTCAATCCGCGACGGCGGCCCGCTATCGCACCGCAGCCTCGGCCTAGTCGGCGGCTGCCGCCAGGGCCTCGCGGGCGGTGCGGACCGCGCCGCGCTTGCCCGAATCCAGGTACTCCTCTATCCGCGTGATGTGCCCGTCCCGGACCTGCAGGTACATCGCCGCGTGCAGCTCGACTTCGGAACCGTCAGGTAGCGTCCCGCGCAGCACGTGCTGCTGCAGCACGCCGTCGTCGACCACGGCGCGCCTGATGACGTCGTAGCGCAGCCCGGAGACCGCGCGGTGCAGGCCAGCGAGGACCTTCAGGTTGTCCTCCACCGACTGGTCGATCAGGTCGTCGTTGTGCCAGATCAGCGCGTCCGGCGCGTAGATCGCGCGCACCGTGTCGATGTCGCCGGCTTCCAGCGCGGTGAAGAAGCGGACGACCAGTTCCTCGTTCACGCGGGCTCCTTAGCTGCGACAACCTGAGCGGCGAGCGCCGCGATGACGCGCTCATAATCCCAGCCGCCCGCGACCGGCATCGGGAACACCACCGGCACGTCCACGCCCGCCGCCCGGTACTCGGCCAGCCGACGGGCACAGGCAGCGGCGTCGCCGCGCGCGACGAAAGCATCCGCGACTTGCTGCGGCACGTGCAGCGCGGCGCCGGTCCGGTCGCCGGCTAGCAGGCGCTCCCGCGCTCGATCCAGCTGGCCCGAATCGTCGTTGGCGCCGAACAGGCGGCCGGCCGACGGATGCAGGATGTAGCGCGGCACGACCTCACGCGCTGCCGCCGCGCCGATGGCCGGATCGTCGGCCAGGCACGTATGCACCACGCAGGCGATCTCCACCGCGGCCGCGTCTCGTCCGGCGGCCACCGCTGCAGCGCGGACGAGCCCGGCAGCGGCACCGGCCTGCACGGGCGACATGAGGTTCAGGATCACGCCATCGGCGATCCGGCCGGCCAGCTCGAGCATCCGCGGCCCGAGCGCGGCCAGGTAGACCGGCAGGTCGGCCCGGACCGGCGGGCTGTCCAGCGGCACCATCCCGGTACGGAACAGCTGGCCGGCAAAGCCGGCCGGGTCACCGGCGAGCACGGATCGCACGACCGCCACGTATTCGGCCACCATCGGCAGGGACCGGAACGGGGTCAGCCCGAACCGCCCGTTCATCACATCGTTCGCCACGCCCAGGCCGAGCAGGAACCGGCCGCCGGACGCCTGATCGAGCTGCGCGGCGGTCTTCGCCGCGAGCACGGGCGGCCGCAGCGCGGCGTTCGTGATCGCCGTGCCCACCCGGACCCGGCGGGTCGCGGCGATGACCGGATGACACAGCGCGAGGGCGTCACCGTGACCCTCGGCGACGAACACCGAGCCGAATCCGGCCGCCTCGGCCGCGGCGGCGATCTGCCCGATCGCCGCCGCCGGCAAGCCGCTGTGCGAGGCGATCGACAGTCCCAGCGGACCCGCTGGCGAGCCGACCGGACCGGCTGAGCGACCCGCGGTAGCCGTCATGACGGCACCTGCTCGCTCGCCGCGACCTTCGACCGCAGCTCGCGCTTCAGCACCTTGCCCGTCGTTGTGCGCGGCAGCACCTCGGCGAACTCGACCGTCTTCGGACACTTGAAGTGGGCTAGCTGCTCGCGGCACCAGGCCGTGATCTCCGTCGGCTGACGGGGTCTGTCCGGTCACCGGGATGATGACCGCATGCACGGCCTCGCCCCAGGTGGGATCGGGGCGGCCGACGACCGCGACGTCGGCAACCGCCGGATGCGCGGCGAGCACGGCCTCGACCTCGGCCGGGTAGATGTTCTCCCCGCCGCTGATGATCATGTCCTTAGCCCGGTCCAGGATGTAGAGATAGCCGTCCGCGGTCAGGCTGGCGACGTCGCCGGTCCGGTACCAGCCGCCGTCGGCAAAGGCCGCCGCGGTGGCCTCGGGATCGCGCCAGTACCCGCTGAACAGACACTCCCCTCGGATGAGCAGCTCGCCGGGACTGTCGACGGACACGTCGCGGCCGTCCGGATCGACGATGCGCACCTCCCAGCCGAACGACACCCGGCCCGCGCTCGCCAGCCGCGGATGTCCCGGTGAGTGATCCTCGGGGGCGAGCAGACTGATCATGCTCTGGCTCTCGGTGTTGCCGTAAATCTGCCGGAACCGGCAGCCGAACGTCTCTGTCGCGGCCGTGAGCGAGGCCGGCGTGATCGGCGCGGTGCCATAGGCGATCTCGCGCAGGCTGGTCAGATCAGGGTGCTCGCGCTGCCGGATCTCGGCGACCAGCATGTCGATCAGCGACGGCCCGGCTGTGAAGAACTCGATCCGGTCCCGCTCGATTGCGTCGATGACGGCTGACGGGCTGAACGCGGTATGGACGTGCACGGTGCCGGCCGTCAGCAGCGCCTGCAGGCACTGGCCGAAGCCGCCGAGGTGGAAGAGCGGCAGGATCTGCAGGTGATGCGACCCGGCGACCTGGTCGCCGATCTCGATCGCGAAGTCGGCGACACTCATCATCAGCGCGCCGTGCCGCAGCGGGATCGCTTTGGCCTTGCCGGTGGTGCCGCTGGTGTGGACGAGCGCCAGGATGTCGTCACCAGAGAGGCGAGGCCGGGGCGGCACGGATCCGGCTAGCGCGCCGCCGTCCAGCCAGCCAGGTGGCACCGGCCCGCCGCCGCCGATCGCGGCCCGGATCACCGTGTCAACCGGGCGCGTGTCGACGAGGCCCGTGTCGACCAGGCCCGTGTCGGCAAGGCCCGTATCGACAAGGCCCGTATCGACAAGGCCGGTGAACTCTGCGTCGGCGGCGACCGCGGTCGGCTCCACCAGCGCCAGCACGTCGGCCAGCTCGCGGGCCGACAGCCGCCAGTTGATCAGGGCGGGCGTGGCGCCGGCCCGCAGCAAGGCGAACGTATGGACGAGGAAGTCCGCGCTGTTCTTCGCGACGATGGCGACGACGTCACCGGGACCGATCCCGAGCGCTGCCCATCCCCCGGCCCGCCGTTCAACCTCGGTCCGCAGCTCGGCGTAGGTGTACGTCGCGCCCCTGTCGTCGGCCAGGGCCGTCACGTCTGGGTGCACGGTGGCGCGCCACTCGAGCACATGGATCCAGCTCTGCATCGCGTCCTCCGGTGGCAATCGTCGCAGGGCAGCTAGTGGCTCGCGACCCAGTCCGAGATCAGGTCTGCTGCCTGCGTTCGGGCGCCGTCCGGCTCCTGCAGGTAGTGATCGGCCCTGATGAACTCCAGGCGCTTGTCCGGGGCGGCAAGCGCCTCGTAGAGCGCTCGGGCGTCGCTGTCGTAGACGCAGGCGTCGGCGGTCGCGTGGATCACCAGCGACGGCGCCGTCATGCGGGCCAGGTGCGGCGCCGCGATGCACTGTGACGTGCGCAGGCTCCACATCGACAACCAGCTGCGCAGGGTGGCGACTGTGCCGACGCCGAAGACGCCATAGTTGGCCTTCAGTGGGTCACCCAGGTAGCACCAGTTCGGCCGGCGGTCCGACGGCTCGATCGCCGGGTCGATCATCCGCAAGTCCGCCCAGCTGCGCGGGACGACGAATAGCCGGTCCCTGGCCCGCGTGGGCGCGAGCGTGGCTAGCTGGCCGAGCGCCCAGTCGGTAATGCGCTCGTTGCGCGCACGCTGCGCCGCGCGGTACCGCGCCTGGAACTCCTCGCTATAGGGCGGCCCGTTCTCAGGGTTGAACGGATCGAGCGCCGGGTCGGCCGACACCGAGTCGGTCTCGTCGGTGACGGACGGATCGAGCCAGTTCGTGAGTACTTCGGGCCGGCCCGAGTGGGCGGCGAGTGCGACGAACAGATCGGCGGGCGGCAGGCTCTCGATCGCCGGCACTGGCCGCATGCCAGTGATGGGACGGACGTTCGGCTCGACGGCCTGGGACTGGTAGGCCGACATCAGCGAGCCGCCGCCGGAGTTCCCGAGCAGCACGATCCGGTCGGCGCCCGCCTCCTCGCGCAGCCAGCGCACGCCGACGCCGATCTCCGCGAGGGCATGGTCGAGCAGGAAATGTGCCTCATTGCCGCGGAAGCGGGTGTTCCAGCCGAGGAACCCGAACCCGCGCTCGGCCAGATAGCTGGCCAGGTAGTGCTCGGCGAAGTCCACGTTGTAGTGGGTGGCGATGAATGCCGTCGTTGGCCGGACTCCCGCCGCGCGGTGGTAGATGCCCTGGCACGGGTGCCCGCCGGCGCCAGCCCGGCCGACTATCGGCGACGGCAGGCCGACGAATTCCCTGACGATCTCAGTCACCGGCCGCTCCTGCTCCTGGCTACTAGCGTGGAAGTGAAACTGAGTTTAGATTTACTTCTGGGTTATGCGCCAGGCTTAAGGAGGCTGCCATGGAGTGGCGGAACGAGGAGTTCGACTTCGGCGGTGTCAATCACCTCGCGCTGGTCTGCTCGGACATGAAGCGGACCGTGGAGTTCTACACCCGCGTACTCGGCATGCGGCTGATCAAGACGATCGACCTGCCGGCCGGGTCGGGCCAGCACTTCTTCTTCGACATGGGCGGCGGCAACGCGCTGGCGTTCTTCTGGTTCCCGGACGCACCCGACCCGGTGCCTGGCGTCTCCGCGCCGGTCACGGTGCCGGGCCTCGGCGAGTGGACTAGCGCAGTCGGCTCGATGAATCACGTCGCCTTCAACGTGCCAGAAGAGCGCTTCCTGGAGTACCGCGCCAAGCTCAAGGCCAAGGGCGTGCGGGTCAGCCCGATCCTCGACCACGACGACAGCGAGCTCGGTGTAGCGCCTGAGCTGCATCCGGGCGTCTTCGTCCGCTCGTTCTACTTCCAGGACCCAGACGGCATCCTGCTCGAGTTCGCCTGCTGGCGGCGGGTCATGGGCCAGCCGGGGGACGTCCGGCACGAGCCCAAGACGGCTGCGGACCGCACCGGCGTGCGGGTCTGACGCTTGCTCTCGCTGATCCATGTCCTGGAGTGGCGGGCGGCCGTCACCCCGGATGCGGTCGCGCTGACCGACCACCTGGGCGCTGAGCTGACGTACGCGGCGCTAGCCGCGGCGACGCAGGAGCGCGCCGCCCTGGTCGCGGCGGCGGGCATCAGGCCCGGTGACGTGGTGCCGATCATCGCCCGCAACCAGGCCGGCTGGGTCACCGCCATGACCGGGCTGATCCGGGCGGGCGCGCTGCCGGCCGCGGTCAACTGGCGGCTGGCGGCGCCGGAGCTGACCGCGCTGCTGGCCCTGCTGCGGCCGGCCGCGATCGTCGTCGATGCGGACTGCGCGACCGCGGCCAGGCAGGCCGCCCAGGGGCTGGCCGACCCCGTTCCCATCCTGACGATCGTCGACGCGGTGGCGCCGCCCGCCGGTGCCCGGCAGCTGCCCGGCCGGCCGGTCGAGCGGCTCCGCGGTCCCGAGCCCGCGATCCTGCTGCACACCAGCGGGACCACCGGGCTGCCCAAGCTGGTGCCGCTGACGCATCAGCAGCTGATCATGGCGGCTATGTTCATGAAGCTCGAGGTGCCCGAGGCGCTGCCGGGCGCCCGGCACCTGAGCGCGCTGCCGCTGTTCCATGTCGCCGGGCTGGCCAATCTCGGATACGTGCTGGTCACGGGCGGCCACCTGCACGTGCTGGGCGCGTTTGAGCCGGCCGAATTCGTCGACGAACTGGCGTCGCGGCGGATCCAGCTGACCCAGCTGGTGCCGACGCTCATCCACGCCATCACCAGCGAGGTTTGCTCGCGCCCCGGGCCGCCGGATCTGAGCAGCCTGGCGGAGATCGTGTACGGGGCATCGCCGATCCGGGCCGACCTGCTGGAGCGGGCGGTCCGGGTGCTGGGCTGCCGGTTCCGGCAGAACTACGCCAGCAGCGAGACCGGGCCGCTGCCCATCAGCTCGCTGTCGCCCGCCGATCACGACCCGGCGCTCGGCCTGCTCGCCACGGCCGGGCGCCCCTCGCTCGGCTGGGAAGTGCGGCTCGGCGACCGAGGCGAGATCCAGGTCCGCGGCGCTGCCCCGCTGCCGGGCTACTGGGACAACCCGCAGGCGACGCTGGACTCGCTCACCCCCGACGGGTTCTACCGGACCGGTGACGTCGGCACCATCGACGCGGCCGGCTACCTGACCATCGTCGACCGGCTGCGCGATGTGATCATCACCGGCGGGGAGAACGTGTTCCCGGCGGAGGTCGAAGCGGTTCTGGCACGACACCCGAACGTCGCGGACGTCGCCGTCATCGGCATACCGGACGAGCGCTGGGGCGAAACCGTGCACGCCGTGGTCGTCGCACGCAGCGCAGAACTGTCTGGCGGAGAGGTCATCGGGTTCGCCCGCGAGCAGCTTGCCGGGTTCAAGTGCCCGACCGGCGTGACCATGGTCGAGGCCCTGCCACGGAACGCGACCGGCAAGGTGCTGCGGGCCGCGCTGCGCGAGCCGTTCTGGGCAGGCCTGGACCGGCGGGTCTCGTGACTGCCCCGGCCGGCCGGATCGAGAAAGCGACGCGCAAGGGGCGGGAGACGGACGAGGCGTTCCGTGCCGCCGCGCGCACGGTGTTCGCCAGGGACGGTTACCTCAACGCTCGGATCAGCGATATCGCCGAGGCCGCGGGCCGGTCGGTGGCCTCGTTCTACAACTACTACGACACCAAGGCCGATCTGCTGATCGCGCTGGCGGAGGAGTTCCACGCCGAGGCCACCGCCATGGCAGTGCTGCCGTACCGGACCGGCCTGTCCGACGAGGACGCGCTGCGCGAGGCAGTGGCGGGCTTCTGGCGCACCTACGGCAAGCGACGCGGCGAGCTGATCGGCATCTTTCAGGCGGCGATGGTCGAGGGCCAGTTCCGGGACCGGTGGCTAGAGCTACGGGGCGAAGCGGTCAGTCGCATCGCCGCGCAGGTCCGCCGGGCGCAGGCCGAGGGTTTCTGCCCGGGCGTCGATCCGGTGCTGACCGCGTCGGCGCTGTCGGCGATGCTGGAGCACTTCTGCTACATCTGGCTGGGCCAGGGCGGGGAGAAGGACGTGCCGTTCGACGACGAGCGGGCCCTGGACGCGCTCGCCACTATCTGGGTCAGGTCCGTCTACTGGCGCTGAAACCCGCGGCTGGCATCATGGGGCTGGCCACAGCGCGGTGAGCTGAGCCGGGCTGATGTTGCCGCCGCTGCACACGATCGTGACGTCGCGGTCGGCGAACCTCGCCGGGTCGGCCAGGACAGCCGCGAGTGCCGCAGCGCCGGACGGCTCCACCAGGTTGCGCGTCTTTTCGATCATCAGCCGCGTCGCCTGCGCCAGGTCGGCGTCGGAAACGAGGACGAAGTCGTCGAGCAGGTCCCGCAGGATCTGCTGCGGCAGCTCGAACGCGGTCCGGGTAGCGAGGCCCTCGGCGAACGTGCTCGTGCTGTCCTCGACCAGTGACCCGGCCTGCCAGGACCGGTAGGCAGCGGGCGCGGCTGCCGACTGCACGCCGATGACCTCGATGGAGGGCCGGACCGCGTTGGCCACGAGGCACGCGCCTGCGGCGCCGCTGCCGCCACCGATCGGCACGACGATGACCTCGGTATCGGGGCGCTCCGCGAGGATCTCGAGGGTGTAGGTGCCGACGCCGGCGATGAGGGCGGGCTCGTTCCCGGAATGGATGTAGCGGTATCCGTGCTCGGCAGACTCCTTTTCACACTGCTCGCGCGCCTCGTCGAAGTCCCTGCCGTGGAATACGATCTGCGCGCCCAGCGCCCGCATCGACTCCACTTTGACCGGGTTGGCCTCCTCCGGAACGAAGATCGTCGCGCCCACGCCGAACAGGTTGGCTGCGTACGCAATGGACTGGCCGTGGTTCCCGGTCGACGCCGACGCGACACCGCGGTCGCGCTCGGCGGCGCTCAGCTGGCTGATCAGGTTGACGCCACCGCGGACCTTGAACGCACCGACCGGCTGGTGGTTCTCGTGCTTGACCCGCAGTCGTGCGCCGGTGAGGGCATCCAGCACGGGATAGCGGTACAGCGGCGTCGGCCGCAGGTACGGGGCTATGCGCTCACGCGCCGCCAGGACGTCGGCCAGGTCCGGGATATGCGTTGCGGTCATGGTCTGGTTCTACCACGGCACTGGCGAGGGCCACCCAGCTCGCCGGCCGGGCGCCATCGCTCGCTAGCGGCGAGTCAGGAGCCAGCCCGCAGCAGCGCAGCGACGCCGAGGACGAACTCGATCGCATCCGGCCGCGGCGGCTGGTCCGGCCGCCAGCCGCGCTGCTGGTCGAGCGCCCGCGTGATGACCCCCGCCGGGCCGAGGCCGCGCCGCAGCGCGGTCTGTCCCCCGGCGATCTTGGAGATGATGGTGCCGTCGGATAGGTAGATGGTGGCCCGGCATGCGTTGAGCACGACGTAGGACTCGGCACCATTCACGAGGCCCCAGCTGAGCTCGTCGGCGAGGTAGGCCAGGACGTCCAGGCGCGGGATAGGCCCGATGAGCGCGCGCGGCGACGGGCCGAGGACGGCTCGTCCGGCCGCACGGCAGACGGCGTAATGCATGAGCAGATCGCGGTCCCCGGCCGCCCCGTCGTCCGGCGCCACCACGCGGGCGGGCGCACCCGCCGCACCCGCGACCACATGCCGCAGGTAGGGCCACGGCGGGCCAAGATCGAGCGCCGCGGTCGCCGTGACGATGCTGGTCTCCAGCCCCGGCGGCGGGCACCGCTGCCCGGAGGCGACGACGAGCTGAGCCATGGAGTCCGCGGTCGCCTGGCCGGTGTCGTCGGCCGCCACGATCAGGACGTCGATGTCGCTGCGGCCCGGCATCCAGCCGCCAAGCACAGCTGAGCCATGCAGGTACACGGCAAGCAGCTTGCCGCCAGTCCGATCGGTGAGATCGGCGGCAAGCCGTTCCGCGCACGCGAGCGCCTGGTCCATCAGTACAGGATCCTCCACGAACCACGCGATCTTCGCCTCCTGGGGACAGTTCTTGGAGCGGAGCTGAGTTGAAATGCGCGCGCGGCAAATGCGAGGATGCGCCGGTGACTGTTATTACGCAGGTTTATTCTCACAACACGCTTCCGCAAAGCCTGACGTGGCAGGCTCTGTCATTTCTGCGGTGCGAGTGGCCTTTCCTGTTCACCGGGGCCGACCGTCTGCGGACCCAGCCAGTTGGCGGCCCGGATACCACCTACGTCGTGCAAGCTGACGGCGAAGTCCTGCTCAGCTATGCCGAAGTCCTCCGGGTGACGGCCGTGCGGGGAGGCGAGCCGGTCCGCGTGCTCGGTCTCAGCAACGTATTCACGTTTCGTCCGTACCGGGGCGAAGGACACGCCTCAGCGATTATGCGCGCGGTCGCCGGCCTCATTAATGGCAGCGACGCCGAGCTCGCCATATTGTTCTGCGAGAAAGAACTGGAGCCATTTTACGCGGCGCGCGGCTGGCAGCTGGCCCCGACCGACTCGATTCGGGCGCCAGGCACCGCGCCGCGGACGATGGCGAGCGCTGGCCCGGTCCTCGGCACTCGTCTTGACGCCTGGCTGGCGGCCGTGCCGCTCGTCCTGGACGCTCGGTGGTGACAGCGGGGCCCGGGGCTTCTGGCCAAGAGGCGACAGTTAGCGCATCGCATCGCTAAGCCGCTGCACACGGAGGCTGGTCACCGCATCTGCCCGCGCAGTTGGACCGCCGCGAGCCCCTCGCAGAGCGCCTGAAATCCGCACGCAGTGTCCCGGACCGAGCGGCAGCCGGGCACACGGCCGCCCCTCGGACCGGTTACCCGGCCGTCGGCCGTTGCCCGGCCGGTTTCGTTACCTGAGGGGTGCGAAGAGCTCGAGCTGGATGTTGTCAGGATCGCGGAACACCAGGACACAGGCGTACGGCTCGTCGGCGATGGGAGACTGGGTCAGGGGCTTGTCGGCGACATCGGCGCTGATGACGCCCTTGGCTTCGAGGTGAGCCTGCCAGGCCTCGAGATCGCTGCGGCTGGGGACCATGAAGCCAGCGTGGTCGAGGCCTGTGACGGTTTCGCCGAACATAGTGCCGGTGCCAGTGTCGTGGTGGTGCAGCACGATCATGAGCTGGCGGTCGTCGTCGGCGAGGAGCTTGCCGACACCTCCGGCGTGGGGTACGTCCATCCGGAACTGGATGCCGAAGACGTCCTCATACCATCGGACGCTCGCGTCGACGTCGGTGACTGTCAGGGCGAGGTGGTGGAGGCGGGGTGCTGTGACGGTGGACATGAGTTCTCCTCTTCCCAGATGAAGGCTTTCGTCTGGAGTGGCAGGGCCGGGTCGGCGTGAGCGCCGCCGCGGTTGGTGGCGCAGGTTGCGCCGGTGAAAGCGACCGTGGCCGACGGCCTGCAGGTCATGATCTGGCTTTCCTGGCCGCGGGGCTGGCGGGCGCTGACGGGCCGCCCCCGCCATCGGCCTGGCAATAAGCGAGGAACATCGCCACGAAGTCGTCGATGAGACATGCCCAGCGATCTCCTCCTGGGTCGTTGGAGATCTGCTGGTCGACAAGACCGGTGGTCAGAGCAGTCCACATGTCGACGTGACGGGGATCGCGGATGCCGTTCAGGGCTAGGCGCTCGCGCACCAGCTGGAACGCCCGGACTGCGGGCGCGAAGGACGCCGCCGAGGGCTCGAATCCGGGAATCGTGCGCTGGAACAGCAACTGGTACCGGGCGGTGTCGCTGGTGCAGAACTCCAGGAACCGGCGCACGCCACCGGCGAGGATCGCCGGAGGCTCTTGGCTGGCGTAGGGCTCGGACATCAGTTCTGCGAACTGAGTGGCAGCCTGGCCAAACATGGCGTCGTAGATCGCGTTCTTCGATGGGAAATAGGCGTAGACCGTCGGCGTCGTGATCCCGGCGTGCTTTGCGAGCTCCCGTAGCGACAGACCGGCCAAGCCGTCGCTGCGGACGACATCCCACGCGGCTTCGACAATCGCGTCCCGCGCGGATCTCCGTCGCGCTTCGCGCCAGTCGCCTGTCCTCTGGGATTTAGACATCGTTCGATAACTCTATACGCTGTATAACTTTCGGGCAAGGGATATCGAACGGCGAGCTCGGTCGGCCCAGAGCCGGGCGCCCCGTCGCGGTAACCCTTACTCTTCCTAGCCGCCGGCCATCGCTCCGACGATCAGGTAAGGCTCTGCCCCGGTGGCGACGGCCTCGGGTAGCAGCGTGTCGGGCTCTTCATGCGATAGGTCTTCCTCGCAAGCGAAGAACCGGATGAACGGCCGCCGCCGGCCGCTGTCCTGATCGCGAACGGTGCCGCGGAGCATGGGGTAGGCGGCCTCGAGCGCATCGAGCACCGATCCTTGCGTGACCTGACCAGTTACATCCAGCCTGACCTCGCCGTGAACACTGGCGAGCCGGCGCAGGTGTGCGGGGAGGACGATCCGGATCACGACAGCGCCCACATCATGACTGTGCCCACCTCAAGATAGAGTCTGGACCTCGACCGACAGCACGGCCGGCAGGTCGCGCACGATCGGCGCCCACGTGTCTCCGGCGTCGGGCGAGGCGTACACCTGGCCGCCGGTTGTCCCGAAGTAGACGCCGCAGGTGTCGAGCGAGTCGACGGCCATGGCGTCGCGCAGCACGTTGACGTAGCAGTGCTGTTGCGGCAGGCCGCTGGTCAGTGGCTCCCACTCGTCGCCGCCGGTGCGGCTGCGGTAGACGCGCAGCTTGCCGTCGGGCGGGAAGTGCTCGGAGTCGCTCGTGATCGGGACGACATAGATCGTGTCGGGCTCGTGCGCGTGGACGTCGATCGGGAAGCCGAAGTCGGTCGGCAGGTTGCCGCTGATCTCCCGCCAGGACTCGCCGGCGTTGTCGCTGCGCATGACGTCCCAGTGCTTCTGCATGTACAGCACGTCCGGCCGGGACGGATGCATCGCGATCCGGTGGACGCAGTGGCCGACCTCAGCGTCGCCGTCGGGGATGCCCTCGGACTTCAGCCCGCGGTTCACTGGCTGCCAGGTCTGGCCCGCGTCGTCGGACCGGAACGCGCCTGCTGCCGAGATCGCCGTGAAGATCCGGCTTGGCCTGGACGGGTCCAGGATGATCGTGTGCAGGCACATGCCGCCGGCGCCCGGCTGCCAGGACGAGCCGGAGCCATGGCCGCGAAGTCCGGGCAGCTCCTGCCAGCTGTCGCCGCCGTCGGCCGACTTGAACAAGCCAGCATCTTCCACGCCGGCATACACCGTGTCAGGGTCATCCAGGGCCGGCTCGAGGTGCCAGACCCGCTCGAACTCCCACGGGTGCGGAGTGCCGTCGTACCACTGATGGGTGCCGGGGACGCCGTCATAACTGAACTGGTTGCCGACCGGCTTCCAGCTCACCCCGCCGTCATCGGAGCGCTGGATCACCTGCCCGGACCAGCCGCTGCACTGCGAGGCGAACAACCGGTCCGGATCGGCTGGCGAGCCCTTCACGTGGTAGACCTCCCAGCCCGAGAAATGGGGCCCGGACACATCCCAGCTCGTCCTGCTGCCGTCCGCGGTGAGTACGAACGCGCCCTTGCGCGTGCCCACCAGTACCCTGACGCCACTCATCATGACTCCTTTCGGGCCACCAGCTCCGGCCGCGTTTCGTCAACTTCCTGATAGTCCCGCTCTTGGCCGGGCCATGGCTTCGGTCCGAGAACCTTGACACATTCTTCTACACGTCGCCGACAAAGAGGGCCGCACCACTATGACGACGAACGGACACGGAGCGAATGGACACGTGCTCGCCTCGGGCCCTAGGCGCAGCCGTGGCTATGCCAGGTGCACGTATTCGTAGTCGAACGGCTTGCCGTTGATGCCGTTGCGAGGTGGCGCGATCCAGGCGGCGATCTTGCCGCGCTCGTGGACGGGCTGCATCAGTGACCGGACGTGGGTCTTGTCGACGTCGGTGGGCAGCCAAGCGGTCTTGCGCTGCTCCCATTCGTCGGCGGACAGGATCTCGCCGTCAGGCGAGACCTCGATCCCCGCGAACGCGCCGACCTTCCGATTGAAGGCGATATGCGGGAGCTTGAGGCGCTGCGGCAGGCCGGCCTCGGCCAGGATCTTGTTCCACCGGTTGACTCCGCTCTGGCAGTCCACGATGTACTCCCGGCGCAGGTCGGTGTTGAGACCGGTCAGCGCAGACACCTCGGCCTGGGTGATCTCCCCGTCGATGAGCGCGTCGACCAGGTACGCGTCGTCGGTCAGCTTGTGGTCGTCGCGACGCCGGTCCTCCGACCACCGGCCCTTGAGGCCTGCGCTGTAGTAGTTGGCCACGTTGGTCGAGGTCTCGCCGCCGAACAGGTCCAGCGACACCGAGTAGTGGAAGTTCAGGTACTTCTGGATCATCGGCAGCGGGATCGCGCCGCGCGCGGCTACTTCGTCGGTGTCGTGCTCCACCATGAGCTGCGCCGTCCGCTCCACCACCCGGTCGACCCCGGTCGTGCCGACCATCATGTGATGCGCTTCCTCCTTGAGCATGAACTCGCACGTCCGCGACAGGGGATCGAACGCCGACTCTTTCAGCGTGCCGAGCTGGTACTTGCCGTCCCGGTCGGTGAAGTACGTGAACATGAAGAACGACAGCCAGTCCGGCGTCTCCTCGTTGAACGCGCCGAGTATCCGCGGCGAGTCGGTGCTCCCGGAGTTGCGATGCAGCAGCTCCTCCGCCTCCTCCCGGCCATCGCGACCGAAGTAGGCGTGCAGCAGGTACACCATGGCCCACAGGTGCCTGCCTTCCTCGACGTTCACCTGGAACAGGTTCCGCAGATCGTAGAGCGATGGTGCGGTCGCGCCGAGATTGCGCTGCTGCTCCACTGACGCCGGCTCGGTGTCGCCCTGGATCACGATCAGCCGCCGCAGCTCCGCCCGGTACTCCCCCGGCACCTGCTGCCAGGCTGGCTCGCCGATGTGCTGCCCGAACCCGATCCGCCGGCCGGGGTCGCGCTCGGCCAGGAAGATGCCCCACCGGTAGTCGCGCATCGGAACGTGCCCGAAGTGCGCCCAGCCCTCGCGGCCGACGTTCACGGCCGTGCGCAGATAGACGTCCCGCGTGGGCAGCGTCGGCCCCATCGACTCCCACCAGGACAGGAAGTTGGGCTGCCACGACTCCAGCGCCCGCTGAAGCCGCCGGTCCTCATGCAGGCTGACGTTGTTCGGTATCTTCTCGGTGTAATCAGCACCCGTGGTCATTCCTCAGACCCGCTTCCTGTCGAAATCCGCCCGCTGCCCGGTGCCGTACCGACGCAGCGCCCCGTCCGGGCCGGCCGCGTTCGGGCGGTTGAAGATCCAGTTCTGCCAGGCCGTCAGGCGGCCGAAGATCTTCGTCTCCATCGTCTCCGGGCCCGCGAACCGGTAGTTCGCCTCCAGCCCCGTCAGCGCGTCCGGGCTGAAGCTCGCTCGCTCTTCGATGGCCAGCCGGACTTCGTCCGCCCAGTCGAGGTCGTCCGGCGCGAACGTCACCAGCCCGAGCTCCTCGGCTGCCAGCGCGTCGAGCGGCTCGCCCGCTCGCGCTATGGCGGCGGCCAGCCCCGCCTCGTCGCCGCAGAAGCGGCTGGCCAGCCGGCTGATACCGCTGCCCATCGGCAGCGCGCCAAGGTTGGCGGCCCCGATGACGATCACGGCGGGAACGGGCTCGCCTGCCCCGGTGCCGTCGTCAGCCGCGCCGTCGATGGCCAGCGCCGGAGCGTCCTCGAAGACGCCGGACAGCATGAACGAGCGGTCCGCGGCGAGCGCCAGCTCCAGGAGCGAGCCCGCGAAGCAGCTGCCAGGCTCGATCAGAGCGATCAGGCTCCGGCTCGTCACGTCCAGCCGCTTGAGCGTGCGCTTGTAGTAGTGCACGATCTCATTCGCCAGCCAGTCGTCGGAGCTGGCGAGCAGCAGGTCGTCATAGCTGAGCACGAGATCCGGATCGCCGGCCGTGCGCAGCACCCAGGTGCCGAGCTCCGGCTCGTTGGTGCGCAGGTCGAGGATCACGTCGTCGAGCTCGCGCGTCATGGCTAGCGGCCAGGAGTCGGCGCCTAGCTCGCGCAGGCCCGCGGCGTCGGCGGGCGCGGCGGCGTCTGGGCCGCGCACGGTGATCTCGGCAGTGCCCGCCGCCCGGTCGAGGCGCGCTGTCACGAACCGGTACCTGATCGCGCTCGTGTCCCTGACCTTGGCCAGCGGCGTGAGCACCACGCCGGACCTGCCGTCACCCGCCCCGCCCGCCCGGCCGGCGAGCTCGGCGGCCCGGGCCGCGACCGCGTCGTCGAAGGACGCCGGCGGCACGACCTCGTCGACCAGCCGCCACTGCACGGCCTTGCGGCCGCCTACTCCCTCCGCCCTGGTCGAGAAGTAATCGGCAATGTCACGCCGTACGTGCCGCTTGTCGGTGACCCTGGTCAGCCCGCCCGTGCCTGGCAGGACGCCCAGCAGCGGCAGCTCCGGCAGCGACACGACAGACGAACGGTCGTCGACCAGCATGATGTGCTCGCACGCGAGCGCCAGCTCGTAGCCGCCGCCTGACGCCGTCCCGTTCAGCGCCGCCAGCCAGGTCTGGCCCGAGTGCGCGGTCGCGTCCTCGATGCCGTTGCGCGTCTCATTGGTGAACTTGCAGAAGTTGACCTTCCACGAGTGCGAGGCACCGGCGAGCATCCTGATGTTCGCGCCGGCGCAGAAAATCTTGTCCCGGCCGCTGGTCAGCACGACCACGCGAACCTGCGGATGCTCAAATCGCAGTCGCTGCACGGCGTCATAGAGCTCGATGTCCACGCCAAGGTCGTAGGAGTTCAGCTTCAGCTCATACCCCGGCACCAGGCCGCCGACCTCGTCGACCGCCAGGACCAGCGTGGCCACCTGGCCATCGACGGCGAGCCGCCAGTGCCGGTACGGCGCCGGGTCCACCCGGAAGTCGACGTGTGCCTGCTCCCTCATCACCGTCACGCCGTCAGTCTATGCTCTACAGTAGATTATGTCTACGTCACATCGGCGTAGCATATCGACGCGAACCGAGAGGGATGGCCGTCCCAGCCAGGCCAGTTACGCAGGCAGCCGCCGTGATGTCCCGCAGGCACGCGGCCGGCTCGTCGAGCGCGCGCGGTCTGCTCTTCACGATCCTCGGCGAATACGTGCTGCCTGACGGCGGCTCGGCCTGGACCTCGGCGATCATCGAGACGATGAGCCGCTTCGGCGTGGAAGAGAAGGCCACCCGGCAGGCGCTCATGCGCACCGCTGCCGACGGCTGGCTGACGCCGGAGCGGGTGGGACGGCGGACCAGGTGGCGGCTGACGCCAAGCGCAGGCCGGCTGCTGACGGAAGGCACCGAGCGCATCTACGGCTTCGGCGCGCACCGCGACGGCTGGGACGGCACGTGGCTCCTGGTGCTGGCGCGGACGCCCGAGGCGGAACGGCCGGCCAGGCACGTGCTGCGCAGCCGCCTGACCTGGGCCGGGTTTGGCAGCCCGGCGCCCGGCGTCTGGATCAGCACGCACGCGGGGCGGCTTGGCGAGGTCGAGGCCGCGCTTGCGGAGGCGGGCCTGGCCGGCGAAGCGCAGATCTTCCGCGGCACGCATGCTGATGGCCAGCTGACAGCGCTGGTAGGGCAGGCTTGGGACCTGGACGCCGTCTCGCAGCTCTACGAGGAGTTCATCGCGGCCTTCGCGACGGCCAGCACGGCTGATCCGCTGGCGGCCACGGTCGGACTCGTGCACGCCTGGCGGCGATTCCCCTGGACCGATCCGGACCTGCCCACTGAGCTGCTGCCGCCGCGCTGGCGGCGGCCACGGGCCGCTGCCGTCTTCCGGCGCCAGCACGAACAGTGGTCACCCGCGGCGCTCGCCGCCTGGCAGCAACTGGCCGCGCACGACAGCAGCTAGCTGCGCTCCAGTGCCGCGAGGCCGAGCAGGTCGACGCAGTTCACCTCCGCACGGCGGAGGAAGACCATGAGAACGGCAGTGCAGGTACGGCAGCGCACCACGGTGCCGGGCGCGCGGAGGTAGACGACAGTCTCGGCCACCGGCCCGGTCGCGCCGCAGGTCCCGCACGTGCCGATGGCGTCAGTCATTTCCGTGCCGAAGATCTCGTTCAGCAGGCCGCCGATCGCATTGCCGTCCAGCGCGTCCATCAGGTGCCTCCCACTCCCCCGTAGCGCTCGGTCTTGATCCGGTCCGGCGGATACGACAGGTCGACAAGTCCCGCGGCGACGCTCTCCACGAACGCAGTCGGTCCGCACACGTACGCAATCGGATGCTGGCTGCCGGGCCAGGCGACCTCGCGTAGCAGCGCATCGGTGACGCGACCCGCGTGACCCGTCCACCCCGGCGGCTGCTGCCGGGTGAGCGTGTAGATCACCTCGGCGCCGTCGTGCAACGCATCGAGCTCACTGCGGTAGATCACGTCCGGCAGCGACCTGGCCGACAGCAGCAGCTTGGCCGGCGTCGAGCTGCCGATCTGCGCCCGGTGCCGGAGTATCGACCGGAACGGCACCACGCCGGAGCCGCCCGCCAGCAGCAGCAGCGGGCTGTCGTCCTCGTGCCAGGGCCAGACGAAGTAGCCGCCGATCGGGCCGCGAATCTCGATCTCGTCGCCAGCCCTGAGCTCCTCGGTGAGGTACGGCGAAACCTCCCCGTCCGGCAGCCGCTCGACCGTGATCGCGACCGGCTCACCTGGCGCGGAGGCGATGGAATACGAGCGCTCGGCGACGTAGCCGTCGTCGGCTGTGAGGCGGACGTCCAGGTGCTGTCCGGCCTGATGGCCAGCCCAGTCAGGCACCTCGAGCTCGATCGTGCGGACCGACGCGGTCTCGTCGGTCACTGCCTGGACGGTGGCGTCCTGCCAGGTCAGTCGCCCGCGTACCGCTGTTCCCGCCACGGGTCTCCATAGTTGTTGTAGCCGTAGCGCTCCCAGAAGCCGGGCTCATCAGCCGCCAGTAGCTCCAGGCCGCGCACCCATTTCGCGCTCTTCCAGAAGTACAGATGGGGCACCAGCAGCCGCGCCGGTCCGCCGTGCTCGGGCTGCAGCGGCTGGCCGTCGTAGCTGAACGCTACCCATGCCTTGCCACCCGTGACGTCCGCCAGCGGCAGGTTCGTGGTGTAGCCGCCGTCGCTGAACGCCAGGACATACTGAGCCTGGTGCTCGACCTGCGCTAGCAGGGTGTCGATTGACACCGCCTGCCACATCGTGTCCAGCTTTGACCATTTAGTGACGCAGTGGATGTCGGCCGTCACCTCCTCGGCCGGCAGCGCGCGCAGTTCCTCCCAGCTCCATGATTTGCGCGTGTCCCCTGCCTGCCGGATCGAGAACGACCAGCTCTCCAGTGGCGAGTGCGGTGTCGGCCCGGCCGACAGCACCGGGAAGTCGGTCGTGACGTACTGGCCGGGCGGCACCCTGCTTTTGTCCACGTCGGATTCGCGGTGACGGCCGTGGAAGCCGCGCGATATCGGACTCATGCACCCATCATCTCCAACGGCGCCAGGGGCTACTCACCGAGCATGGTCATCAGCTTGGTGACGGTCGCCCAGTTCCTGGCGGTGCCCGCCGGCTGCACGCTCTTCCGGGTGAGCTGGGCAGCCAGCTCGCTGCGGCCAAAGCCATCCGGCGTGTGGACATACAAGACGCGCCCGACGACGACGGCGTCGTCTCGGCTGCCCGACTCCCTGGCCCGCTGGACCGTGGCCGCGACACGCGCGATGCCGCTAGCGTCTATTGCGTCCCGATGAATGACGGCATGCACGTATCTGGGGTTCGCCTCGTCCGGGAACGGGTTGTCCGTGATCACCTGCGCCAGATCAGGCCCGGAAAGCACGACGACGGCTGGCCGCACGCCAAGTCGGCTCGCGATCCCCGCCTCCAGCCCGTCGGCCAGGCTCGCCGCGTCGGTGTCGGCGGCGACGAACAGCAAGTTGCCGCTCTGGATGTAGGTAGCGACCTCAGCGTGCCCGAGCGAGGTGGCCACATCGCGCAGGTCCGCCATCGCTACCTTGCTGCGGCCGCCGACGTTGATGCCGCGCAGCAGCGCGAGATATCGGGGCATCCGCCGAGTCTTGCACTGCTGGTTAGCGGCCAGCCAGGGTCTAGATGGATGTCCGGAAATGTACCGTTCGAGCCAGCGTGGACGAAAGCGGCGTGATCGAGCCGGATAGCGGTCTTCACGCGATCCACACGTTATCCGGCTGTGGCCTTCACTTCGGGCTTGTTATCTAGGCAAAGCCCAGCGAGGCGAAGACCGGAAGGATCGGAACAGTGCATAACGAACCTGCCCAGCATCGCGTAGCGGACTCGACGACACCCGCTCCGCCATCCGGTCAGACCGAGGCGGACACGGAGCTGAAGCTGCCAGTCAGCCCGCCGGCCCCGCCGATACCGTCAAACCTGGCAGCGAAGGTGACAGCGGCTATCTCCGCCGAATCGGCGCGGCGCGCCGATCTGCGCCGCCGTGAGCGGCGGCCGGCCCGTCATGAGCCGCAGCCGGCCGGCCACGCGCCGCCCGCACTGCCGCAGCCACGGTCAGGCCGGCCCGCACCGAGGCTGGACGTGCTCATTCCCCTACCAAGGCGCGTGGCCAGCGCGGCCTGAGAGCTGTCACCAGCTACATGACGAGCTACCCCGAGGAGTCCGACGAATGACGTTGACGCAGTACCGTCCAGGGCACGCCATCGTGCCGGCGCCGCGGACGCAGGCGCCCTCGACCAGCACGTGGCAGACCGTGCTGGAGGGGCGCTGGCGGGACCGGCTCCGGCAGCTCACGGAGCAGTGCGTGGCTTTCCACGAATCAGGGGCCGAGGCACTCACCGGGCAGCCGCGTCCCGCACTGGGCCGGCTGATGCGTCAATCCGTGGTCGCGCGTCAGGAACTTGGCGAGACCGAGGCGGCGCTGCGCCGCCTGACCCGCGGGACGTTCGGCCGGTGCGAGGACTGCGCCGTCGAGATTCCGGCAGCGAAGCTGGCCGAGGTCCCTGAGACCAGATACTGCCCAAGCTGCACAGCCTGCTAGCTGGTTATGCGCTCGGCAGGCGCAGCGTCATCCGCGTGCCGACGCGGGGCTCGCTCTCGGCGGTGAGGCTGCCGCCGTGTGCGGAGGCAAGCTCGGCAGCGATGGCAAGCCCGATGCCGCTGCCGGAGATGGTCCCCGCCTGGCGCCCGCGCCAGAACCGGTCGAAGATGCGCGGTAGCTCGGCCGCCGGGATGCCGATGCCGGAATCGGTCACACGCAGGATGGCCGCGCCGCCCGCCGTCGCGGTGTCGATGACGACCTTCGCACCCGGCCCGGAAAATTTCAACGCGTTGGTGAGCAGGTTTGTCACTAGGTGATGCATCCACCGCGGATCAGCCAGGATCGGCGCAGGCTCCAGGGCACGCTCCAGCGAGATGCCGGCCGTCGTGAACCGGCCCTCGAGGCTGTCGGCGGCGGTGGCCGCGATCTCGGCCAGATCGCACGGGCGCCGGGCCAGCTGCAGCGAGGCGGCGTCCGCGGCCGCCAGCATCTGCAGGTCATCCACCATCCGGACGAGCCGTAGTGCCTCGTCCCGCAGCGAGGAGAGCTGCTCGGGGGTCGGCTCCGCGAACCCGTCCAGCAGTGCCTCGTGGCCGGCTAGCAGCACCGCCACCGGTGTCCGCAGCTCGTGCGCGACGTCCGCGACGAGGTCCCTGCGCACGCGCTCATGCGCATCTAGCATCTCGGCCATCCGATCCAGCGCAGTCGCCATCTCGCGCAGCTCACTGGGACCGCGCACCGGCCCGACCCGGGCGAGGCGCTCGCCGCTCCCGCGCGCCCTGAGCACCGAGATGATGTGGGTGACCGGCCGGGTTATCCGACGTGACAGCGCGAGGCCGGCGAGCAGCGCGAGCAGCGCGGCGAGGCCGGCGGCTGCCGCGACAGCGCGAACGAGCGCTGCGCGAAGGGCGTGGTCTGCCGTGCCCAGACCAGATCCGCTGAAGCGGGCTATCGCCCTGCCTACGCGCTGGCCGCCCACTGTCACATTGGCGCTGAACTGTGGCGAGCCCGCCTCAGCGGTGAAGCCAGGTGATGAGGCGATCACGGTTCCGCTCGAATCGACGATCTCGGCTTCGGCGCCCGTGCGCGAGGCGAGTTCGAGCGCTGGCGACAGGTCGGCGCCATCCCAGGTGTTGTTGGGTCTCCAGGCCGCGCCCGCAGCCGCCGCGATGGCGTTCGTCAGGTCACTGCGCTGCTGTGTCACCAGGTGCGAGACGTCTGCGGTCGTGAACGCGACGGTAAGGATGGTCAGCAGCGCGACGGCCGCCAGCGCGACGCCGAGGAAGCCAAGTGTCAGGTGCACGCCCAGGGAGTCTGTGCGCGGCTCCAGCGCACCGGGCCGGCTGGGCACGGCTGGGCTGTCACCGGGCTGGCCAGTCTCGTCAGTCATCGCGGGCCAGACCCAGCCGGTACCCCCCGCCGAGAACGGTCTTGACGATCTCGGGGTTGCCCTGATCCTGCTCGATCTTCCGCCGCAGGTTCTTGACGTGCGAGTCGATGATGCGCTCGTAGCCTTCGAATTCGTAGCCGCGGACCCGGTTGATGAGCTCGAATCGCGAGTACACGCGGCCGGGCACGCTGGCGAGGGCCAGGAGCACCCCCCATTCGGTCGGCGTGAGCTCGACGGCGGATCCGCGCACCGTCGCTACCCGGCGGGGCTCGTCGATCACCAGAGTGCCGCCCCCGTAACTGGCCGCGGCCTGGTCAGCGCTGGACTGCCCGCCGCGCCGCAGGATCGCCTGTACCCGCAGGACCAGCTCGCGCGGGCTAAACGGCTTGGTCACGTAGTCGTCCGCGCCCAGCTCCAGGCCACGGACACGGTCCTCCTCGGAGTTCTTGGCGGTGAGCATCAAGATTGGGGTCGTCCCGGTAGCGCGTACTTCGCGAGCCACCGTCTCGCCGGAGACGTCAGGCAGTCCTAGGTCAAGGACGAGGAGGTCTGGCGCCGCCGACGCGGCCAGGCTGAGCGCCTCGGCCCCCGATGAGGTCGACAGGACGGTGAAGCCTGCCCGCTCCAGGTAGGAGCGGACGAGGTCACGGAGCTTGCGCTCGTCCTCGACGAGCAAGATTGTCGCTGCCATGGGTGCTCAGTCCCTTCCCTTCCCCGGCTGCCGGCCCCGGATCGAGCCCGGACCGGGCCAAAGCTTCAGCCGCGGCCCGCTCGTCTTCGCGGATGAGGTGCATCACGGCGTTGATCAGGGCCAGGTGGGAGAAGGCCTGCGGAAAGTTGCCCAGATGCCGACCGGTATGCGGGTCGATCTCCTCGGCGTACAGCAGTAGCGGGCTGGCGTGCGACAGCAGCTTCTCGCACAATGCCCTGGCGCGGGCGACCTCGCCGATCTCCGTTAGGGCCGACACGAGCCAGAACGAGCAGATCGTGAACGTGCCTTCCTCGCCCCCGAAACCGTCGTCGGTCTCTTCGACGCGGTAACGCAGGACCAGCTCGTCCTCGGTCAGTTCGTCGGCGACCGCCAGCACCGTCGCCCGGACGCGATCATCGGACGGCGGCAGGAAGCCCAGGAGCGGAAGGAGCAGGAGGGAAGCGTCCAGCGCTCCGGTGTCATAGTGCTGGCAGAAGACGCCCCGGTCATCGGTGCCGTGAGCGCACACGTCGGCGTGTATCTCGTCCGCCGCCCGCCGCCACTTCTGTGCCAGCTCGCCATCGCCCCGCAGCCAGGCAAGCTTGGCGCCGCGATCCGCGGCGACCCAGCACATGATCTTGGATGCGGTGAAGTGTCGCGCGGGGCCGCGCACTTCCCACAGTCCCTGGTCTGGCTCCCGCCAGTGCGCCAGCGCGGCCTCCACCTGCCGCCGGACCATTGGCCACCGGCGCTCGTCGAGGCGGTCGCGTGACCGCGTGTGCAGGTACAGGGAGTCGAGCAGGACGCCCCAGACGTCGTGCTGCCGCTGGTCAAAGGCGCCATTGCCGATCCGCACCGGGCGGGCACCCTCGTAGCCCGACAGGTGGCCGAGCTCGTGCTCGCTCAGGTCGCGCTCGCCGCCAATCCCGTACATGATCTGCAGGTCGGCCTCGGACTCGGCCAGGTCAGCCAGGAAGTAGAAGAAGTCGTTGGCCTCCCTGTCCAGCCCGAGGGTGTACAGACCCCACAGCATGAACGCCGAGTCCCGCAGCCAGGTGTAGCGATAGTCGTAGTTTCGCTCGCCACCCGGCGTCTCTGGCAGCGATGACGTGGCTGCCGCGAGCAGGGCGCCGGTCGGGGCGTAGATCAGGCCCTTGAGCGTCAGCGCGGACCGCTGGAGGTATTTGCGCCACGGATGGTCGGGGAACTCGCCGCGGCTGATCCAGTCATGCCAGAAGTCCGCGGTCGCCGCCATCCGCAGCAGGGCCTCGCCCACGTCTTGCGGCGGCGCTCCATCTCCCCAGCTCAAGGCGCAGAACACCCGCTCCCCGGCGCGCAGGCGTCGCCGGGCAATCGCCCGCGGGCCCTCGAAACCGAGGTTGAGGTCGGTGGTCAGACGAAGCTGGGGCTCATCGGCTAGCACGGCCTCGGCCTCGCCGTAGCCGCTGCCCACATGACGCCAGGTGCCGCGCCGCCGGCCATAGTCAAAGGCCGGCTCGCATTCCAGCACGATGTCGATCTCCCCGTTGAGGCACCGGACCGTGCGCAGCGGTACACGCTCGGCGCTGTGATCGGCCGGGACCCGCCGGTGCGTCGCGGACCGGAGCTCCTCGTGCCGCCACGGACCGACGAGCAGGAGATCGCGCACCTCGGCCCAGCCCGTGGGCACGCCCCAGGTCGTCTCCAGGATCATGGTGCCCGGCAGGTACCTGCGACCGGCCGGAACATCCAGGTCTGCAGGTCCGAGCCGGAACCAGCCAGCGTCGCGGTCCAGCATCGCGGCGAAGACGCTCGGCCCGTCCATCCGCGGCAGGCACAGCCACTCGACGTTGCCGCTCGGCGCCACGAGAGCAGAGACCTCGCAATCGGAAAGGAATCCGTACTCCGCGATGGGCGGGAACGGGCTCCCGCCCGGCGTCGGATGCGATCCGTGCGCCAGCGTGCTCGCCATAGCCTCCGCGCCCCCCTCCGCACGGCCAGGCACCGCGCTGTCAGGCACCACCCCCGTGCCTATGCCCGGCTGGCCCGCCCCGGGGCAACCGCATATCGGTCGTGTTACCGGCAACCCGTCCATACCCTGGTCACGGGCGAGCAATCTCGCGGCTGGCGGTCAGGCATGGACGGTCAGGCAGATCCTCCATATCTCGCACATACCGGCAGCAGCTAGCCTCCACAAAGCTGCGCTGTGATGAATGAACAGGACGGCGGGAGCCGCACGAGACAGCGTGCGCCGCCTTGTCTGGAGGTAGCCGGGCGGTGCCTGCCTCGGCGGGCAAGGCCGTCACCTGCGCGGGGGCGCGTGGATCCAGGTGACGGTTCGGGGAAAGGATGCCTGCCTTCCCGCCGCGATGAAGGCCTGCGGGCACCGCCGGCACCGGCTCCTCCAGCCACGACCGGGGACGCCCGGCGGCTCGCTGCTCATCCGCGCAGCCCCCGGCGCCGGGCAGCGTGCCGGGGCCCGTCCGGGACAGGTCGTCAGCCGCTACCGCGCTGCCGGGAGGACGGCAGCGCTGCCGTGCTAGCCCTGAGCCACTGACCCCTGAGCAGCCGCCGGCAAGGCGCGCTGGACGGCCTCGGCCAGATTCTCCAACGGCACCTTGCCGTCCACGCGCTCGCCGTTGACGTAGAACTTCGGCGTCGCGTTCACCCCGTTGCTGATGCCTTCCTGCACATCATGCTCGATCCGGGCTGCGTAGGCGCGGTCGGTCAGCTCGCGCCGAAACTTGGCGATATCGAGGCCTAGTACCTCGGCGTAGGTCACAAGGGAGTCGGTGTCCAGATGCGAGTAGGGCTGGAGCAGTAGCTCGTACATTTCCCAGAACTTGCCCTGGGCAGCGGCGGCCTCGGCGGCCTCGGCCGCTTGCTCCGCCTGCGGGTGCAGCTGGGCAATCGGAAAGTTCCTGAAGACGAACCGGATCAGCGTGGGGTGCTGGTCGATCAGCCGGTGCACGTCGCGGAAGGCGCCACGGCAGTACGGGCACTCGTAGTCGCCGTACTCCAGGATCGTCACCGGGGCGTCAGCTGGCCCGCGAACGTGGTCGTCGGCTGTCACCTGCGGTGTAGTGAAATCGTTCACGCTTCTCCATCTCTTCGGGCCGGGCAGGGTTGCACGCTCGGCCCGGCGGCCGCACGGCACACAGTATGCGCGCGTTCGGTCAGCCCTTGCCGGGATTGAACAGCCCCTGCGGGTCGAGCGCGCCGCGGATCGCCGTCTGGAGCGCGAGCGACCCAGGGTCGAGCTCCCTGCGCATGCCGTCGCGCTTGAGGATGCCGACCCCATGCTCGCCTGTCACCGTGCCGCCGAGGGCGATGGCCGCGTCGAGGAACTCCTCGAACGCCGCCTGGGCCGCTGCCCGCGCGGCTGCGTCGCCCGGCGGCGTGATCAGCAGCGGATGCAAGTTGCCGTCGCCGGCGTGCGCGATCGTCGCGATCTGGACGCCGTGCCTGGCCGCGATCGCGGCGATCTCAGCAAGCATGACCGGGACGGCTGATCGCGGCACGCAGATGTCCTCGGTCAGTACCGGGCCGAGCCGCTCGAGCGCGGGGTAGGCCAGCCGTCGAGCCTCGAACAAGGCCTCGGCCTCGGCATCGTCGGTGGACTGCTCGACCCAGGTCGCGCCTGCGTCGGCCATCGTCGCCGCGATCGCCGCGGCTTCGGCTGCGCCGGCGTCACCTGCCGTGTCTACTCTGGCCAGCAGCAGCGCCGCGGCGTCCGCGTCGATGCCGAGGTGCTTCCAGTCCTCGACTGCTTCGAGGCAGACCCGGTCGAGCAGCTCGAGCACGGCTGGTGTCAGGCCGCGGCGGGTAATCTGCGCCACGGCCTCGCCGCACGCGATCAGGCCCGCGAACGCGGCGACTACCGTGCGGGGCGTGCCAGTCGGCGCAGGCCGCAGCCGCAGGGTGACCTCGGTGACGATGCCGAGCGTGCCTTCAGATCCGACGAACAGCCCGACGAGGTCGAGCCCGGCGACGCCTTTCGTGGTGCGCCGGCCGAGACGGACGGCGTCGCCGTAGGCGACCGGTCCCCCGACGACGGCGCGCAGGCCAAGCACGTAGTCGCGAGTCACGCCGTATTTGAGGCAGCACAGGCCGCCCGCGTTGGTGGCGACGTTGCCGCCGATCGTCGACGACGCGGCGCTAGCCGGGTCCGGCGGGTACCAGAGGCCGTGCTCGGCGACTGCCGCCTTGACGTCGTTGTTGACGGCACCGGGCTGCACGACGCACAAGAGGTTGTCGGGGTCGATCTCCAGCATCTTGTCCATGCGCGACAGGTCCAGGACTACGCATCCGGCAACAGCGTTGGCGCCGCCAGACAGACCGGTGCCAGCGCCGCGCGCCACCACCGGCACACTGAGCTCGGCGCAGGTGCGCACGACGTGCTGCACGTCAGCCTCGGTGCGGGCCCGGACGCCCGCGGCCGCCACCCCGGCCGGCGCCCACTCGGCGTCGTCGTGCGACAGGGTCGTGAGGACGTCAGCGTCGAGGACCAGGCGATCGTCGTCCAGGCGCCGGCCGAGCGCCTCGATGAGCACGCTGTTATCTGTCGCCACTACTGCTCCGGCCGGTGCGGGCGGCAGCGATCAGTTCGGCAGTCGCGGCCGCGCCTGGCTGGGTCATGATCGAGGCCGCGTGGTCAGCGCCCGCCAGCCGCCGCACCTCCACCAGGGCGGCGGAGCCGTCCCGGAAGGAGCGCACCGCCTCGTCGTCATACGCAGGCGCGGTCACCGGCCCGCGGCTCCACTGCGCGGCCAGCAGCCTGGTCGGCACCGCGACTTCGCGCCACCTGGCCGGACCGAAGAAGATATCCGCCGAGTCGGTGATCAGGGCATCGCCGCTCAGCCGGACCTTGCCGTCGACCAGATCGTGGGCGAGGTAATCCAGCAGCAGCGGGTCTGCCGGGTCCAGCAGGGGCGCGGTGGTGGCGACGAAGAACCGCGCGTAGGCCGCCAAGGATGGCCAGTTCCGGTCCAGCCTGACCAGCCGGTCGCGGAACATGCGGGGCAGCGCGGCGGGCGTAAGGTCCGCTGGGACCGGCATCGGGAAGCCGCCGTCCACGAGGATGAGGCTCCGCACGCGGTCCGGCACCAGGATCGCCAGCTCGACCGCGACGAAGGCACCCATCGACATTCCGCAGACGTGCGCGCTCGTCACGCCCAGCTCGTCGAGCACCGCGACCATATCGGCGGCGTGCCGGCCAATGGAGGAATCGCCGCTCACGCTGACGCTGTCGCCGCGCCCGCGCAGATCTGGCGCGATCAGGCTGAGGGCAGGGTCGGCCGCGCGCAGCCAGTTCCAGAGCTTGCGCTGGCTGCTAATGCCATGGATCACGAGCACCGGTTCGGTGGCCGCCGTGACCAGCTCGACGGCCAGCGACCCGCCAGGCACCGCGATGCTGACGACCCCGTTCCCTGACGATTTCATGCTTTGGACCCTACGGGTTTGCGGCTGCCCGCACGGCTGTCAGCGGCTGGCCGTGATGGCAGTCAGGACGGTGAGCGCGATTGCCAGCGTCACGGCCACGCCGTGCAGCGCGACAAGCCGCGGCGGGAACTGCCACATCGGCGTGGCACTGCGGCTGGCTGCCCGCCGGTTAGCCGCCAGCCAGCTGAGGCCGACTGCCATCGTCACGACGAGGATCGCGAAGGCAATCCAGGCGAACGGACGATAGTGGACAAGGACGAACATGAGCCAGCAGGCGATGCCGGTGACCGCGAGGGCCGGGTGGCAGAACTCCAGCAGTGGGTGCTCCCCCGGCGGGGTGGTGACCCGGACGTGCGGGCCTGGCGGCGGCCTGCCGTCAGCGGTGAGCGGGACAGCGCCGATCCGTACTGGCACCTCGATGGCGACGGCGGCGGGCTCCGCCTGCACCGCGCGCCGCCGGGCCGCCCCGCCAGCCCGCAGCAGCGTCACGCCGGCCACCGCGGCGGCGACCCAGATGACCAGGACGACGATTGCCACCTGCGTTCCCTTCCTGGTGAGCTTCCGGCCGGTTCAGGCTAGCCGACCAATCGGACGGCAGCCGTTCCGGTGTGCTTGGCATCGAATAGTCCGCGGTGTAATCTTGTAATCGCTATGGATGATCACACCACATCAGACGCCCCACTGGATGCGTATTCGCAGGTCGTGGCCGGGGTCGCCGCGGAGCTGACGCCGCGCGTCGCGAGCCTGCGGGTGCCACATCAGGGCGGCGGCCGCTATCGGGGCGAGGGCCTCGGCTCGGCGGTCAGCTATACGCCGGACGGCTTCCTGCTCACCAACGCGCATGTCGTGGGCCACGCCGAGCACGGTACGGCGCTGTTCTCTGACGGCACAAGTGCGCCGTTTCGCGTCGTCGGCTCCGATCCGCTGTCGGATCTGGCAGTGGTGCGGGCGGATGGCCCGACACTGCATCCGGCGGTGCTCGGCGAGGCCGACGATCTCGTGGTCGGCCAGCTCGTCGTGGCCGTCGGCAGCCCGCTCGGGCTCACTGGTTCGGTCACCGCTGGTGTCGTCAGCGCGCTCGGCAGGTCCCTGCCGACCAGTGCCGGCGCCAGGGCCAGCCTGGTCGAGGATGTGATCCAGACCGACGCCGCGCTCAACCCCGGCAACTCCGGCGGCGCGCTCGCCGACAGCCGGGCCCGGATCGTCGGCATCAACACCGCAGTCGCGGGCGTCGGCCTGGGCCTGGCGGTGCCGATCAACACGACCACCCGCAAGATCATCGCGGCGCTGATGCGGGACGGACAGGTCCGGCGCGCTTACCTCGGTATCGTCAGCGTGCCTGCCCCGCTGCCGGAGCAGCTGCGCGCCAGGTTCGGCCGGACCAGCGGCCTGCGGGTGGCCGAGGTCGTGCCGGGCGGGCCTGCCGCGCGGGCTGGCCTGCGCGCCGGTGACCTGCTCATCACGGCCGGCGGCAGCCCCGTCACGCGCGCACAGGACCTGCAGAAGCTGATGTTCAGCGAGGCGATCGGGCGGCCCCTCGCCATCACGGTGTTGCGCAACGGCGCTCTGGTGGACGTGATCGCCGAGCCGTCCGAGCTCGTCGCTGCCTAAGTCCCTCCTGCTGTGCGCCGGGGAGCGCCACGGCCAGTCGCGTAGCATCGCGGCAGGGCACATCGAGAGGAACTGCTGCCATGCCGCCAGCCGTACCCGCCACAGCCGTGCAACTGCAGTCGCTCGTGACGTCCGACGAGACGGTCCAGCTCTCCCTGGAGACGGTCGAGGTGCCCGAGCCTGGCCCGACGGAGGTACTCGTCCGGGTCGAGGCGACGCCCATCAACCCCTCTGATCTCGGCCTGCTGCTGGCGGGCGCCGATGTCGCGGCGGCAGTGGTTAGCGGTCCGCCGGACAGGCCGGTCGTCACGGCGCCGCTCCCGGCCGCGGCCATGCGCGCCATGGCCGGACGGATCGGCATCCCGATGCCGGTCGGCAACGAGGGCGCTGGCATGGTGGTGGCTGCGGGCTCGTCGCCCGCCGCGCAGGCGCTGCTGGGCAAGACAGTTGCCGCCGCGGGCGGCGCGATGTACGCGCAGTACCGCTGCGTCGACGTGACCCTGTGCCTCGAACTGCCCGACGGCACTCGGGCCGTCGACGGCGCTTCGTCGTTCGTGAATCCCATGACCGCGCTCGGCATGGTCGAGACGATGCGCCTGGAGAATCATGGTGCCCTCGTGCACACGGCGGCCGCCTCCAACCTGGGCCAGATGCTGGTCCGCGTGTGCGCCGAGGAGAATGTCCCGCTCGTCAATATCGTGCGCAGGCCTGAGCAGGTAGACCTACTCAGGTCGCTAGGTGCTGCCTATGTGGTCAACTCGGCGGCGCCCGGCTTCATGGCCGACCTGACGGCCGCCCTGAAGGAGACGTCCGCCACCCTGGCCTTCGACGCCACTGGCGGCGGGCGCTTGGCGAGCCAGATTCTGAGCTGCATGGAGGCCGCCGCGAGCGCGGCTGCGGGAAGCTACAGCCGGTACGGCTCTAGCGTGCACAAGCAGGTCTACATCTACGGCGGGCTGGACCGCGGGCCGACCGAGCTCACCCGGAATTTCGGCATGGCCTGGGGCATCGGCGGCTGGCTGCTGACGCCCTTCCTCCTGCGGATCGGCCTGGACGGTGTCGTGCGACTGCGCAACCGGGTCGCCGCGGGGCTGACGACCACGTTCGCCTCCGGCTACACCGACCAGGTCTCGCTGCCGGGCGCGCTCGCGCTGGACGCCATCGCCGCCTACTCCCGCCAGGCCACCGGGCAGAAGTACCTGATCATTCCGCAACGCTAGCGTGGCGTCGGGCCAGTCAGTCTGAATGCTCGCTGACCAGCCGCTGCCTCGGCGCGCGACCAGCCGGCTGGCTCGGCCGCGGCACGGACGGCCGGCCGGGGATGTGGTGCTCCCGCGGCTTGCCCGCGGCCAGGTGCAGCCGACTGCCGTAGTGGGTGATTTCCAGCGGTCCGCCGTCGGCCAGCAGGTAGCGAGCCGCGGAATGGGTGACCTCGACGCGCAGCCGCTGCGCCCGGATCAGGACGGTGAAAGCCAGCCGGCTGATGCCCTCGGGGAGGCGGGGCGCGAAGGCGACAGCCCCGTCGCCCAGACGCAGGCCAGCGAAGCCGGCGATCAGGGCCAGCCAGGTCCCAGCTAGCGACGCGATGTGCAAGCCGTCGCGCGTGTTGTGCTCGAGGTCCTCCAGGTCCATCAGCGCGCATTCGCCCAGATAGTCGAAGGCCAGGTCCAGGTTGCCGACCTCGGCTGCTAGGACGGCCTGCGTGCTGGCCGAGAGCGAGGAGTCCCGTACCGTCAGCGCCTCGTAGTAGGCGAAGTTCCGTTCCTTCTGCTCCGCGGTGAAGGCCTCGCCGCACAGATGCATGGCAAGCACCAGGTCGGCCTGCTTGAGGACCTGCTTGCGATACAAGTCAAAGTACGGATAGTGCAGCAGCAGCGGGTAGTGATCCGCCGGGGTCCCGGCGAAGTCCCACACCTGGTGCCCGGTGAAGCCTGCCGCCTGCGGATGCACTTGCAGAGCTTCGTCATAGGGGATGAACATGGCCGCGGCGATGTCACGCCAGGCGGCCGATTCCTCGGAGTCGACGCCGAGCTCGCGGGCCCGGTCCGGGTACTTTGCGGCGGCTGTCGCGGCGGCCGTCAGATTCCGCTGGGCCATGAGGTTGGTATAGACGTTGTCGTCGGCGATAGCGCTGTACTCATCCGGCCCGGTCACGCCGTCAATGTGGAAGTTCCCTTGCCCGTCGTGATGCCCGAGCGACCGCCAGAGCCGGGCCGTATGGACGAGTATGTCCATGCCGTAACTTCGGTCGAAGTCCTTGTCGCCGGTGGCGTCCACGTAGCGGATGACGGCATCGCTGATGTCGGCGTTGACGTGGAACGCAGCGGCGCCGGCCGGCCAGTACACGGAGCACTCCTGGCCCGTGATGGTCCGCCAGGGGAAAGCCGCGCCCTGCAAGCCAAGCTGCGCGGCGCGCTGCGTGGCAATCGGCAGCGTGCCGTGCCGCCATCGCAAGGCGCTCGCGACCGCGTCAGGCGCGGTCAGCATCAGCACCGGCAGGACGAAGGCTTCGGTATCCCAGAATGCGTGCCCGTCATAACCGGGGCCGGTCAGGCCCTTCGCCGGGATCGGCCGGTCCTCGCCGCGCACGCCGGCCTGCAGCACGTGGAAGAGCCCGAAGCGCACGGCCTGCTGGATCTCAATGTCCCCGTGCACCTCGACGTCGGCGCGATCCCAGAATTCGTCAAGGAAGGCGCGCTGAGCGGTGACCAGGCCGTCCCAGCCGGCGAGCCGGGCACCGCTCAGCGCCGCCCACACCTGGTCCCGGACCGCAGGCAGCGACCGCTCGCTCGACCAGCCGTAAGAGACGAACTTGATGACCCGCAGCCGCTGGCCGGGCTGCAGGACGACGGACGCGGTGACGAGGCCGCCGTCGGGATAGGAACGCGCTTCGGTCTGCATGCCGTCAGGGGCCTCGAAGGCGTGATCGATGGCGGCGCCGACTCGCAGGCCGCTATGAGCTGTCCGGTGCACGACGACGACCGCGTGTTCATGTGCAGCGTCAAATTCGGGCAGCAGCGGATGGTCGAGCGTCGCTGCGGTCCGCGGGTCCCCGATCTGCAGCGGCAGCTGCTCGTTCGCGAGCAGCTCGGACTGCACGGAGAGTTGCATCTTCTGGTCGAGCGGCTCGACCTCGTAGCTAATCGCCGCGACCGCTCGATGGGTGAATGACACCAGGCGGCTCGAGGTGACCCGGACTGACCCGCCAGCCGGTGAGACCCACTCCGCTCGCCGGCTCAGCAGGCCGGACCTGAAGTCGAGCACCCGCTCGTGTGACAAGAGCGTGCCGTAGCGCACGTCGAACGGCTCGTCGTCGACGAACAGCCGGATGAGCCGGCCATTGGTGACATTGATGACCGTCTGCCCGGACTCGGGCCGGCCGTAGACGGTTTCCGAGTACGGCAGCGGGTGCTGCTCGTAGACCCCGTTGAGGTAGCTGCCTGGCATGCCGTGCGGCTCGCCCTCGTCCAGGTTGCCGCGCCAGCCCACGTGACCGTTCGAGAGCGCGAACACCGACTCGCTCTGGGCCAGCCGGTCGAGCGCCAGCGTGGTCTCCCGAAGCGACCACGGCTCCAGGCTGAACTCGGGCTGCTTGATCATGTCTGCAGCCTACGAGCCAGCGGGACGACCGTACCCCGGCACCTCTCCCCTGTCAGGCCCCTGGCCGTGCGTCTGCGGCGGCAGGTCCGGAGCGCATCGGCGGCAGGGCGGCGAGGGCGTCGGCGCCGATGCGCTGCGCGTCCGTGAGTACCACGTCCTGCTGGTCTTGCGCGCGGCCGGCAACCTGCTTCGCCAGCTCGGCGGCAAGACCGCCGAGCTGCCGCACGCCGACGTCGTCCACGAGGACGCGGCTCGACGACATGATCGCGATGCCGGCCACTGCCGGCTTGGCCTGCTCGGGCTGGTCGAGGGCTGCGCCCACCCTGGCCTCCGTGAACGGATCGGCCGGATGCGCGGTCAGCCTGTCCCGCTCGGCGAGCACCCACTTGTGGAATTTCATGACCGCGCCGTGGAGCGGCAGGCTGCGCACGTCGTCGGAGCCGAGGCCGAAGCGCCGGCCCGCCGTGAAGCAGCGCGCGTACGCGACGAGGGCAGCCGACCAGAGCGCGAGGGCCACAACCAGGTCCCGGTCGTCCTCCGGCTTAGCCAGTTCCGCGAGCAGGCGCTTGCAGCAGTCCATGACGAACTGAAGGTCAGCGATGGTCGCGCTCTGGTCGGCGAGTACCCGCGCCGCTGGCGTCTCCAGCGTCACTGTCAGCCCGGTCTGCTCTACTGCGTTCGCCTGGCCCACTGCGCACCGCCCCGCTTCTCGTGTCCGCCCGAACGGAGTCCAACGCTGTCACGGCCGGGTACGCCGGCGGGTCTCAGATCGCGACAGCTCAGGGCTCGCAGGAAGCGCCTGGCCAGATTCGGACCCCGAGGAATCGGGAAGGATGGCAGGTCAGCGGGGGTGCGGGAACAACCAGGGGGGCGCATGCGCACAGAGCAGCCGTGAACGGCATGTTCTTCGCGCTGGCGTTCATCGCGGCGGCGAACCCCAAGCTGCTGGCCCTTGACCTGCTGCTGATCGAAAACCGTCGGCCGCGGGCTATGTTCGCGAGCATCCTGGCCGGCGGCATCGCGACCGGCGTGCTGATCGGCCTGCTCGATCTCCTGGTCCTGCAGTCTGATCCCACGAAGACGCAGCGGAAGGCCAGCGGCGGCGTCGACCTGGCGCTCGGCTTGATCCTGCTGGTGATCGGCGGACTGCTCATGACCGGGCTGCTGGCCCAGGTCTGGGGAAAGCGACCGCAATCAGCAAAGCGCGTCGCGAAGAAGCAGGAGAAGCTGGCGAACCCGAAGGACAGCTGGGTGCAGCGGAAGCTGCGCGAGCCGCGGCTGGGGATCGCCGCGCTCATCGGCGTCGTGTGCGGCCTGCCCGGTGCCTCGTACCTCACCGCGCTCCACGACCTGAAGTCTGGCCATTACGCCACGGCGACGCGGGTCGTGGCGGTTTTCGTCTTCGTCATCATCGAGTTCCTGCTGATCATCATCCCGTGGCTGTTCCTGGAGCTCTGGCCAGCGCGGACGACGGACATGCTCCGGCGCAGTCAGGCGTGGCTGGCCGGCCACGTGACCGCGCTCATCGCGTGGATCTGCATCCTGCTCGGTGCCTTCCTCACCGCCACCGGGGTCTTGCACCTGCTGTCGTGATCCGGGCCGTGGGCGATCTGTCCCTAGTGCCCGACCTGCCGTTATTAGCCGGACGGCCGCTCCCCATCGCTGTTCACCCGAACCGGATGATGCCGTCGCGCTGCGCGTGTCCCTAGCGTGCTAGGTAAAGGACCAGTAGCAGGTTCAAACAGGGGGGCGACAGTGAGCAACACACGTGGGCAGCCGACCGCCGGCCAGACCGCCGGGAGCGGCCAGGAGTACGGCGCCAGTGCGGCCGCGTATCAGCAACCTGCCGGATACCCGGCCAGCGGACGGCATGCGGCCTATACCGATGAGGCGCCGCCTAGCGTCGGAGCCGCGGCCGGTACCGTGCTCGCCGGCGTCCTCATGATCGTCGGAGGCATCTGGGGCTTCCTGGTCGGGCTCGCCGTTGTGATCAAGAAGGCGTTCTTCGTGCCCGTCAGTTCGACGTACGCCTACCACTGGAATGTCACCGACTGGGGCTGGACGCACCTGGCCATCGGCGCCGTCGTGTTCGCCGCCGGAGTCTGCGTGCTGCTCGGCATGGTCTGGGCCCGCGTGGTCGGCGTGATCCTGGCGACGTTCAGCGCGATCGTGAGCTTCATGTTCATCCCGTACTACCCGGTCTGGTCGATCATCCTGGTCGCCATCGACATCTACATCATCTGGGCCCTGGTGGCGGCAGGACGACGACAGCGCATCTGAGAGTCACCACCTCTGACGCCGGCCGGGCTGCCGCATCCCGGCCGGCGTCCTGACGCTCGGGCCGCGACGAAATCTGGACCTGACGCCCGGTCTGTGCCATCCTCCACGCAATAAGCGCATATCAGCGTCAGGAGAGGCTGGCCGGGTCGTGCACATCGTTGATCATGGAACCTGGCAGCTGGCGTCCTCGGACGAGGGACTGCACCCCGCTGGCCCGGAACTGCTGTGGAACGAGTCGTACTATTTCGACTTCGCGGCGCCCGACGGATCGGTCGGCGGCTACGTCCGGCTCGGCCTGTATCCCAACTGGGATCGGGCCTGGTACTGGGCCTGCATCGTGCGGCCGGGTGCGCCGACGGTGCTCGTGGCGGACAACGCGGCCGCGCTGCCTGCGCCGGGGAGCACCCGGCTGGGGACGGACTGGGGCACCGCCAGCCAGGAGATCACCGAGCCCCTGCGCCTGGTCAGGATCAGCCTGGACGGCACTGGCGCCCTGCTGCCCGATCCCGCGGCCGCCTACGCTGACCTGCGCTCGGCCGAGCAGGTTAGCCTCGGCCTCGACCTGGAGTGGCGCACCGTCGGTGGGGTCTACCCGTACAAGGACCTGCCGCGGTACGAGATCCCCTGCCAGGTCTCCGGCACGGTCCGGGTGGGCGACGAGACGATCAGCATCGCCGGCTGGGGCGAGCGTGATCACAGCTGGGGCGAGCGGGACTGGTGGCAGATCTCCTGGCTCTGGTCGTCGGGCCGGCTGGACGACGGCACCGCGTTCCACGGCATGCAGGCGAACATCGGGTTCGCTATCGGCTGGCCGTCGTTTGCGGTCACGCCCGGAGGCGAGCTGACCCATCTGAGCGGGTTCGCCGCGCAGACGGACTTCGCCCCGGACGGTTTCCCGTCGCAGTCTCGACTGCTGCTGCCGGGCGCGCCGATGCGGGCGGTGCCGCTGGCGTTCGCACCCGTCGCCATGACCTCGCCGGACGATCACGTGTCGCACTTCCCGCGGGCGCTGTGCCAGTTCACTGCGGACGACGGCCGGACCGGGTACGGCTGGACGGAGTGGAACCAGCCGCCCGGCTGGGCTGACCACGGCTGGTCCTACCTCGCCGAGGCCGCACCGGACGGCGGATGACTGGCGCGGTGGCCGGCGGGAGCGACCTCACCGCCGGGTTCCTGACTCGCGCCCTCGCCGCGCGCTTTGGCGGCGTAGCGGTGACGACGGTCGAGCTCGTGCGCGTCGGTACCGGTCAGGTCTCCGACACCTACCGGCTGCACCTGACCTACGACGCGGCAGGCGGAGCGGGCCTGGACGCGGCGGCCCCGCCCGCGACGATGATCGCGAAGGTGCCGGCGGCCGACCCGGCGAGCCGCGGCGCCGCGCGGGCCTTCCGCACCTACGAAATCGAGGCCAGCTTCTACCGCGAGCTCGCGCCAGGCCTGCCCGTCGCCTTGCCCGAGTGCTTTTACGCTGCCTATGACGCAGCGCCGGACGAGTACGTCGTTCTGCTGGCCGATCTCGGGTCAGCCGAACCGGGCGATCAGCTGGCCGGCCTTAGCCCGGACGACGCGGCGGCAGCGATCGGTGAGCTAGCGGCGCTGCACGCGGCCGGCTGGGACCGCGCGGACCTGGCCGCGCTGCCCTGGCTGAATCGGTCAAGCCCGGACGGTGCGGCTCTGATGGCCGCCGTGGTCACCGATCTGTATCCGGGATTCCGGGACCGGTACGGCGAGCGCCTCGATCCGGGGACGCTTGGGCTGATCGAGGCGTTCCTCCCGCATATCGGCCGGTACCTGGCCGGCCTGGCCGAGCCGAGCACGGTCGTCCACGGCGACTTCCGGGCGGACAACCTGCTGTTCGGGCCGGCGCGGCCGGTCGTGCTCGACTGGCAGACCGCGAGCTTCGGCGCGGGCACCGGCGACCTGGCTTACTTCCTCGGGTCCAGCCTGCTCGTTCCCCTCCGGCAGGAGCACGAGACCGATCTGGTCCGCCTGTACCATTCGATCCTGGTCAGCCGCGATGTACCGCTCGCCTGGGCTGACTGCTGGGACGGATATCGCTGGCACGCCGTCGGCGGCATCATCATGGACGTCATCGCCGCGATGGTCGTGCAGCAGACCGCTCGCGGCGACGACATGTTTACTGCCATGGCTAGCCGGCACGCCCGGCACGCGCTGGACCTGGATGCGCTGACGCTTATCGGCGCCCGACCCTAGTTAGGGCGAGGCACCGCCGTGCTGCTGGGCCGCGTGCCGGCCGGCCCGGCGGCCGAAGAACGACCCCTCGCCGAGCTGCGTTCCGCTGCTGTAGCCCTTGCCGTCCTGAGCGATGTTGGACGCGCACGCGCCTGCGGCGTACAGGCCGGCGACGATCGTCCCATCGCCACGCAGCACCTGGCCGTCCACCGTGCACCGCAGGCCACCAAGCGTGAAGCCCGCGTACATGGCCTTGCCCAGAGTCAGGTCGAACGCGCCCCAGGGCGCCTGGTCCTGCGGCGCCAGCCAGTCCGGGTGCTTTCGGAACTCCCGGTCCGCGCCAGCGGCCGCGTCGGCGTTGTATCGGGCAAGCGTCGCGACGAGATTGCCCGCCGGGATCCCGAGCCCGGCTTCCATCTCCTCGACGCTCTCCCAGCCGTCGATGAACGGCACCAGCGGCAGTTCGGGGTAGGCCAGGTGCGCGCTGTCGACTATGAGGAACGCCGCGCTGCCGGGCTGCTCGAGCACAAATGCCGACGTCCGAGAGTGGTAACTGTCCTCGGCGACGAACCGGCGGCCGTCGCGATTGACGATGATCCCGGTCAGCAGCGTGGCCGGCGGGTAGCAGGGCGCCGTGATGAACGCCTGATCCATGTGCAGCGCCTGCCCGCCGGCGGATAGTCCGAGCTGGATGCCGGCGCCGTCGTCGTAGGTAGTGCCGAGGATGAACGGCTTCGCCGCTAGTTGCGGCACATACCTCGCGACCAGCTCGGCGTTCATGACGAACCCGCCGGCCGCGAGGATGACGGTGCGAGCCAGCGTGACGCCAGTCTCGCCGAACGAGCGCCAGCGCACCCCGGCGACCCGCCCGCCGGCGACGATGAGCTCGGTCACGCCGGTCTCGTATCGGACGGCGACGCCGAGCTGAGCAGCACGGCGCGCCAGCAGGTCGACGACGAGCCGGGCACCCTGCGTGTCACCGGGGACGGGGACCTTGTGGCCGCGCGGAGCCGGGACGGCGAGCTCCCGGAATGGCCATACCTTCTCGTTGCCGGTGTACATCAGGCCCTGGGTCTGCGGCTGGATGACCGCCTTGTCGGGGTAGTAGCTGCGCTCGAACTGGAATCCCAGGTTCTCGAGCCAGTCACAGTGCTCGGCGCTGCCGTCCGCGTAGGCGCGGATCTTGTCCGGCTCGGGCTCCGGTGTGACCGCCATGAGGTAGGCATACATCTCGTCCGGCGTGTCGTGGTGCCCGGTCGCGCGCTGCACGACGGTGCCGCCGCCCAGGTAGAAGTGGCCGCCAGCCATGGCACTCGTGCCGCCGGCGACCGCGGCTCGCTCCAGGATCAGCACCGACGCGCCCGCGGCGGCTGCCTCGACCGCGGCGCAGCCGCCGGCAATGCCGAAGCCGACCACGAGGACGTCGAGCTGATCCGGCACAAGCCACCCCGTTCCCGTTGTGAAAGGCACACGGTAGTGCGGCGGCGAGCCGGTATGCCAGCGGCTGGCTTCCACGGCGTGATCTGCCGCCGAAGCTATCCGCATGGGTAGCGCGGGAGTCCGCCGGGTTAGGCCTTCGCTTCCTGCTTGGCGCGGACGCCGGCCTCGATCCGGTCGCCGAGATGCTTGTCGACGTTGCGCCAGTACTCGACGGCGCGCTCCAGGACCGGCTTGGTCACGCCGTCGAGAAGGTGCCCGACGATGTTGCTGACCAGGCGCGTGCGGGCCGCGTCGTCCATGACCTCGCGGACTAGCGTGCCGGGCTGGCCCCAGTCGTCATCCTCAAGGTGGGGCGAGTACGCCGCCCGCACCATGTCACCATCGGCGTGCCAGCCGACCGGCTGGTAGTGCTCGGCATCGGCGGACGGACCGCCTTTGGAGTTCGGCGCGTAGACCGGGTCAGAGACGTTGCGGATGCGCATCGCGCCGTCCTTGCTGTAGCTGTGGACTTCCGCGATCGGCGAGTTCACCGGGATCTGCTTGTAGTTCACCCCGAGCCGGGCCCGGTGCGCGTCTGCGTAGGAGAACCCGCGCGCCAGCAGCATCTTGTCCGGGCTGAGCGTGATGCCGGGCACGAGGTTGTTGACCTCGAACGCGGCCTGCTCCATCTCCGTATGGAAGTCAGTCACATTCCGGTCCAGGGTCAGCCGGCCAACCTCGATCAGCGGGTAGTCGCTGTGCGGCCACACCTTAGTCAAGTCGAACGGGTTGAACCGGTAGGTGCGGGCATCCTCGAACGGCATAATCTGCATCCGCAGCGTCCAGCTGGGGTAGTCGCCCCGCTTGATCGTTTCGTAGAGGTCACGCTGGTGGAAGTCGCCATCGGAGCCGGCCAGCCGGTCGGCCTCGTCCTGGGTCAGGAACTCGATGCCCTGATCAGTCTTGAAGTGGTACTTCACCCAGAACCTGTCGTCGGCGGCGTTGATCCACAGGTAGGTGTGCGAGCCGTACCCGTTCATGTGCCGCCAGCTCCGCGGGATGCCGCGGTCACCCATTAGCCAGGTCACCTGATGCGCGGACTCCGGCGACAGCGTCCAGAAGTCCCACTGCATGTCGTGGTCACGCAGGTTGTTGTCGGCGCGGCGCTTCTGGGATCGGATGAACTGCTGGAACTTCAGCGGGTCCCGGACGAAGAAGACTGGCGTGTTGTTGCCGACCATGTCGTAGTTACCTTGCGCGGTGTAGAACTTCAGCGCGAAGCCGCGCGGGTCGCGCCAGGTGTCCGGGCTGCCGCGCTCGCCGGCGACGGTGGAGAACCGGATCAGGGTGCTGGTCTTGGTGCCGGGCTGGAACACCGCGGCCTTCGTGTAGGCGCTGACATCGCTGGTCACCTCGAAGTGACCGAAGGCGCCGCCGCCTTTGGCGTGTGGCTGCCGTTCCGGGATGCGCTCCCGGTTGAAGTTCGCCATCTGCTCGATGAGGTAGTGATCCTGGAGCAGGACCGGACCGTCCGGGCCGACAGTGAGCGAATACTCGTCGCTCTCGACCGGCGTGCCAGCGTCGTTGGTGGTGATAGGGATTTTGTCTTGCGTCACTGTTCTACCTCCTCGATGGGGGTGAAACTTTGTCGCTTCTTGCGCTTTTATGCGGTCTGGCCATCTGATTCGCAGTCCGGGCACCTAGGCCTGAGAACACAAGCTCAGCCCTGTCCATCGTGCATCCGGGACCGTCAGCCACCTGCCCGCCGACCGCGCAATCGGGATCTGCCGTGCGGTCTGATATCTGCGGTGCGGCTGGAGTCGGCGATACGCGAGATGCTGATGGTTATCCCCCACGCGGCGCCCAAATCTCGCCGATCTGGTCGGCTGGGGGTCGGCGCAGCGGATCAGGCGAGCCGTCGATCACGCGAACCGGGCAATGCGGATATTTCTAACGACGAAGGACGGTCCAGCAGAAACGCGTGTACCTCCGGAGCAAAGACTTTGCTCCGGAGGTACACGCGTTTGGGGGCCACGGCCCGCGTTGGGATCGCGGGTGGGACTAATAGGAGGTTTCCGGCAGGACCGAGGGCCAGCCACCAGTCGGGGGGATGCGGGTCGGACGCCCACCGCCTGGGGCGGGTCAGCCGGCCTCTGGTGGGAGACGGGGGCTAGGCGGCTTCCGGTAGGAAGGGCTTTGGGCGGATGCGCTCGGGGTCAGGCGGCGGGTCGGACGGCGCGGGCGGTGCGCGGCGCGGCCGGAGGGCTGCCGGGCAGGTCGCCGATGAGCTCAAGGGCCCACCGCATGCGCTCGCTGGCGGCCTCCGGGTGGTCGCCGAATTCCTGTGCCATGCGGCCTGCGCAGCCGATCCGGCCCAGTTCCTGGGCGGTCTGGATGATTGCCTCGCTGACCGCCTCGGCGGTCAGCTCGTCTGACCGCTGGAGCGCCGAGGCGAACAGCGCCTCGCATCGCTCGTCGGTGGCGTTCAGCCTGGCCATGTCGATCCCCCGATCGGTGAGAATATGCCTTCCTGGGCGGCATGTACTGCGATGGACCTGTTGGTTGTAACGGCTAAATCAGCCCGACAGCATCCCGTGACACCCAGAATCTCGAAGTTACTTGCGAGTTCGACGCGCTCCCAGTCGGCCACGTTGCGTGATCTGGGTCACTCAGGGTGGTCACACCATCACTGCCGGCGGCCGAGAATGTGCGCTGCTACCTGGGGGTTCGGCCCTTGCTGCCCGCGAAACCAGGTCCGGTCAGCTGGCGCCGAGGCCGAGCAGGAGCCCGTCATCCCCGACCGCAGGTGAGCTGGTCAGGAAGATCACGACGCCGTCAGCTGGCGCGAGGATTGTCTCGAGCACGGCGGAGCCGTCCAGCGTGCTCACCGTGCCGAGGATCTGGCTGGCGGCGACGGAGTCGCCGGCGCCGACGGCCGGTTCCCACCAGCCGGCGCGCTCGCAGCGCAGCCAGAGGAAACGGCTGAGGTAACTCGGCGCCGTCCGGCTGGCGGCATCCGGCTGCGCGTCCGTCATGCCGAGCAGTTCGAGGACGCCGTTGAGACCGGCCACGTGCATCTGCACGGCGTGCTCTTCGACCAGGCCGCAGCCGCCCGCCTCGGCCGTGATGGCCGGGATGCCGATCCCGGCAGCCGCGCCGCTGGTGGTCCCGGCCACGGCCCGGTCCGGCCCGGCTACCTGCCGGATCACGTACGGCAGGCCGTAGGCGGTGGCGAGCTCGCGGGCGCGGTCCTCGGCGGTCCCGGCCTCATAGAGCGTGAACGGCTGGAGTGCCTCGACCAGGTCGCCGCAGTGCGCGTCGATCACCGCGTCCGAGCCGGTGATGAGCTTGGTGAAGGCGTCGTAGGCGAGCCGGTCGGCGAGCGTGCCGGCCGGGTCGCCGGGGAAGCACCGGTTCAGGTTCTTGCCGTCCTCCGGCACGACGAACGGGGCACGGGCCGCGAACGCGGTCGTATTCAGCACCGGGACAGCCCGGACGCGGCCGCGAAGCTCGCGCGCGGCAAGGTCGCGCGTCCACCGGCGGACACCAGCCATGGAGGCGTACTCGCAGCCATGCACGCCAGACACCACGGTCAGCAGCGGCCCGTCAGCTGATCCGGTGAGCTCGATGATCGGCACGGCGATTCCGGCAAGCTCGATGGTGTGGCGCTCAACCGTCGGCGGCATGGGCTGGTCCTTTCTCGTGATCTCAGCGATCGGCTGAACCTGGCGCGGTCAGCAGTAGCTCTGCCGCCGCAGCAACCTCGAGCAACGCGTAGTCCTGGCCGCGGCCGGCCGGCGAACTGAAGCCCCACCGGCAGCCCCGGCGCCGGTACCGGCAGCGACACCGCGGGGTGACCGGTCAGGTTGTACGGGCCGGTGAACCGTCCCTCGCCGTTGTCGTCGCCGACGCCGAACGGCGGGTCCTGCTCCGGCGCGCAGTAGCCGACGGTCGGCCCGGCGAGGACGTCGACGCCGGCCAGGCTGGCCTCGACCGCTGCCGTAAGCTCGGCCTGGTCGGCGCGCGCGCTCGCGTACTGCGCTGGCGTGACCGACCGGCCGAAGTCCAGCACGGCCCTGGTCCCGGACCCGTACCGGCTCAGGTCCCGGGATTGATGCACCTGCCAGGCCTCGCTGGCCACGATCACGGACAGGGCCTGCTCCCACCGCGGCAGGTCGTCGAGCCAAGGCGCCGTGACTGCCCGGACCTGCCAGCCGGCCGCGGCCAGCGTGTCGAGGGCAGCTTGCACGGCTGCGCGCACCTCCGGCGTCACCGAGGGATCGGCCAGCTCGGCGGCGAGGACGCCGACCGCGGCGGACCGCGGCGGCGTCGCCGCGGCGGTACCGGGGCCCGCGCCGCTGATGACGGACAGCAGCGCGGTGCTGCCCGCGACGGTTGCGGTGAGCGTGCCGGCATGGTCACACGCGGGCGAGAGCGGGAACACCCCAGCGACGGGAACGAGCCCGTACGTCGGCTTCAGCCCGACGATGCCGCAGTAGGCAGCCGGGATCCGGATCGACCCGCCGGTATCGCTGCCGATCGCGAGTTCGCAGACGCCGGCGGCGACCAGTGCCGCGGAGCCGCCCGACGAGCCGCCTGACGTGCGCGACACGTCACGCGGATTGCGGGTATCGCCGATTTCCGGGTGGGCGAACCCGGCCGCGAACTCCAGGCACTGCGACGTGGCGAACACCTCGGCGCCGGCGTCGCGCAGCCGCGCCACGAGAACGGCATCCGCCTCGGCGGGCGCTGCGTCGGTGGCCGGGCTGCCGCAGGTGGTCGGCAGTCCGGCCACGGCGACGATGTCCTTGATGGCGACCGGCTGGCCGGCGAGCGGCCCGGCCGCGGCCCGCGCTGGCGCTCCGGCGACGCTGACCACGGCGTTCACCGGGCGGCCGAGCCGGTCGAGGCGCTCATACGCGGCGAGCAGGTCGAGGTTGGCCCGTTCGCAGGTGCGCTCCCCTCGCTCGATAGCCACGATCAGCTCTTCGATCCGCCGCAGCAGGAACCCCTGAAGCGGTCCGAGGATCGCCCGTACCTCGGTAGGCCGATGCCGGATCGCCAGGTCACGGTAGATGCCGGTGTGCGTCTTGGCCGACCGCCGGTTGAAATCTGCGAGCCGCTCCAGCGACCCGTCAAGGTCAGCCGCGTCGAAGCCGTCCAGCGGCAGCGGGATGACCGGCGCCTGGGCCAGCACCTCGGTCGCAACCGCGGTCAGCAGCGGCCGGTAAGCAGGATCGGAGAGCACCGCGTGGATCGGCAGGTCGCTCACGGCCGTGGCGAACAGCGTCGCCCCGTACGCCTCCTTGGCCCAGGCGTAGCGGAGCACGTCAGTCGTGGCCTGTGCATCGGCGATGTCGGCGGCAAGCGCGGCGACTCGCTCGCTCGGCCGGCCGTCCAGCTCGCCGATCATGAACGTGCCCCGGTTGCCGCGCAGCACGACGCCGGGCTCCAGCACATCAGCCCCGAAGTTCACGACGGCCTCGACGACGCGGTCCGGGCCGATGGCACTAGCTAGCACGTCGGCGGTGAGCCCGTTCTGCAGCGAGACGACGAACCCGTCGCTGCCCAGCCTTCCGGCCAGGACCGCGGCCGCGGCCTCGGTGTGGTGCGCCTTGACGGCGAGCAGCACCGGGCCGTCGATGCGGTCCGGCAGGTCGGCTGGCATCACGGCCTGCGGATGCACAGTGAACTGCTCGACCGGGCCCTCGATCCGCAGCCCGGCTGTGCTGACGGCGCGGACGACGTCCGGGTCGGCGTCGCTCACGAGGACGTCGTGCCCGTCACGTACTAGTCCGGCCGCCACCGTGCCGCCGATCGCGCCGCAGCCGAGGATCACATATCGCACGGCGTGAACGTTACAACACAGTAAAGCTGTGTAAACAGCGCCAGAGCGCTATTTACAACTGGCTAACCCTTCCCTCACATTTGGTTAGGCAAAGGTTTGCGTACGGGCTCAGCACTGGCACAGCGGCGTGCCTCACTCGGCCGGAACCATCTAAAACCGGTCAATCTAGGACAGCATCAACGCGGCGGTCGTACCGTCGCCCGGACCTACCCGGGAGCTGCTTGTGAGACGCAGAACTACCCTCACGAAAGCCCTGATCGCCGGCAGCGCACTCGCGGTGCTCGCCGGATGCGGATCAGCCACATCATCTGGCACCTCGACCGGCTCCAGCGGGCCGGTCCACGGTGGCAACCTCGTGTTCAACAACCCGCAGGACGCCCAGTCGATGGACGAGTCAACCGTCTTCGACAACAACTCCATCTGGATCCTGGAGCAGATCACCCAGCCGCTCTACACGGTGACCGCCAACGGCAAGGGAGTCATGCCGAACCTGGCGACCGGCTATACCGAGTCGACGGACGGCAAGACGTATACCTTGACGCTCCGGTCGGGCGTGAAGTTCTCCAACGGCCAGCCGATGACCTCCGCGGACGTGAAATTCTCGCTCGAGCAGACGATGGCGGCGGCGGCGGGCTGGGGCTACATCGATGCGGCCATCGCATCGGTCGACGACCCGACGCCATCCACTGTCGTCCTCCACCTGAAGTACCCGTGGGCACCGCTGCTGGCCGACCTGTCGCTGTTCGCCAACGGGATCGTGCCGAACAACTTCGGTGGCAAGACCGCGGCGCAGTTCTACCAGGCCCCCGTCGGCACCGGCCCGTTCAAGTGGGACTTCTGGCACAAGGGCCAGGCGCTCAAGCTGGTGAAGAACACCTACTACTGGCAGAAGGGCCTGCCCTACCTCAACAGCGTGACCTGGACCGATGTGCCGAGCGACAACACCAGGGAGCTCCAGATCAAGGGCGGCCAGGCGCAGATCGACCAGTTCCCGTCGTGGTCGACCGTCGGCGCGCTCAAGAGCACGCCGGGCGTGAACATGAACTTGTTCAACTCGACGGAGACCAACTACCTGGCCTTCAACGAGAACGTCGCGCCCTTCCAGGACGTGCACGTGCGCCGGGCGATCTCGCTAGCGATTAACCGCGACTCGATCATCAAGGCGGTGCTGTTCGGCAACGGCAAGCCGGCCAACTCGCTGTTCCCGCCGCAGGTGCCGTACTACGACCCGACGACACCGGGCTACCAGTACAACGTCGCGCAGGCCAAGCAGGAGATGGCCCAGTCGAGCGTCCCGCACGGGTTCACGACGACGATCCTGATCCCGGCCGGAAACTCGGACTACGCCACCATCTCCACCATCGTCCAGTCCGAGCTCAAGCCGCTCGGCATCACGGTGAACGTCCAGACGCTCGACCCGAACACGGCGAATGCGAACTTCCAGAGCGAGAAGTACGACATGAGCCTGACGCTCTGGACGATGGACATCCCCGACCCGGACGAGCTGGCCACCTTCGGCCTGGACCCGAACTCGGGCGCCAAGTCGTTCTTCACCAGCTACAACAACCCCACCGTGGTCAAGGACGTGCACGCCGCCGAGCAGATCACCACCCCGTCGGCCCGGCAGTCTCTGTACAACGTGGTCCAGACGGACGCGGCGCAGGACGCCTTCATGGCGTTCCTGTACTACTCGCCGTACCCGTACGTCACAACGACGAACGTGCATGGCTTCTACGTCACGCCGCTCGGCAACTACCACATGCAAGACGTCTGGCTGAGCAAGTAGCCCACCTGACGTGACTGCACACGCGGGCGTGCCGGGCGCCGAGGCGCCCGGCACGCCCGCCCAGTAGATGTGACAACGCGACCCCCGAGCTGAAACGAGGTACTCATGGGCCGGATGACCTTCGTGTTCCGGCGGCTGCTCCTGCTTCTGCCGACAGCGCTGGGCGTGACGATCATCGCCTTCTTCATGATCCACCTGATCCCTGGTGACCCGGCGAGGACCATCCTTGGCATCCACTCCACTCCTCGGGCCATCGCAATCCTGCACCAGCAGTGGGGCCTGAACCGGCCGCTGGCCAGCCAGTACTGGCTGTTCATGGACCGGCTCTTCCACGGCAACCTGGGCATCAGCCTGTATTACAACGTGCCGGTCTGGGGCCTGCTCACCAGCCACCTCCCGCCCACGCTGTGGCTGATCTGCTACGCAGCCGTGCTGGCCATCATCATCAGCGTCCCGCTGGCCATGATCGCGGCGAGCCGCAAGGACGCGGTCCGTGACCACGTCGTCCGGGCGGTCCCGCTGCTCGGGCTCGGCATGCCATCCTTCTGGCTAGCGCTGATCTTGCAGACGCTCCTGGCGGTCAAGCTGCGCCTGTTCCCGGTGACCGGCTACGGGTCCGGGCCTATCGGCCATCTGCACTCGATGTTCCTGCCCGCCCTGACGGTGGCGATCGCGCTGTGCCCGGTCGTCATCCGCAGCCTGCGGGCCAGCATGCTGAACGTGCTCGGCGCCGACTTCGTGACGACCGCGCGGGCCAAGGGAGTGCCGGGCCGCCGCCTGTTCATCCGGCATGTGCTGCGCAACGCCGTGATCCCCGCGGTCACGGTGCTCGGCATCAACATCGGCTTCCTCATCGGCGGCACGCTGATCGTCGAGGAGGTCTTCAGCGTCGACGGAGTCGGCTACCTGATGATCAACTCCATCTTCCAGCGCGACTTCCCCGTCGTGCAGGCCATCGCCCTGCTCTTTGGCGTCATGGTCGTGCTGGTCAACCTGCTCACCGACGTGGCGTATGCGTCCCTCGACCCGAGAGTGAGGTTCGACCGGTGAGCGCGATCTCGATTACCGGCACCCCCGGCTCGCCGGAGTCCTCGCCGCAGGCCGGCACCGCCGAGCGAGCCCAGCCGCGGCGCCGACAGTGGCACCGGCAGCCGGCCCTGATAGCCGGCCTGGCGATCATCGCTGTGATCCTCATCCTGGTCATCGCGGCGCCGCTGATCACGTCCTACAACCCCGACACCCAGAACCTCCAGGCGACGCTGTCCGGCTTCAGCGCCAAGCACTGGCTCGGCACTGACCAGGAGGGGCGCGACACCTTCACCAGGCTGCTGTACGGCGGCCGGATCGATCTCCAGGTCGCCTTCATCGCCGTGCTGTTCCCGTTCGTGCTCGGCACGATCCTCGGCAGCGTGGCCGGCTACTTCGGCGGCTGGGTCGACATCATCATCATGCGGATCGTCGACATCGTCGTCGCGTTCCCGTTCTTCGTGCTGATCATCGCGCTGGTCTTCGTGCTCGGTCCTGGCGAGCGCAGCATCTACATCGCCATCACCCTGGTCGGCTGGGTGTCGTACGCGCGAATCATCCGCGGTGAGATCCTCGTCGCCAAGCGGCAGGAGTACGTGCTCGCCGCGCAGTCGGGCGGGCTCTCGAACTTGCGCATCATGGGCAGGCACCTGCTGCCGAACGTCATCACCCAGGCGATCGTCTACGCGATGTCCGACATCGTGCAGGACATCCTGGCGATCGTCACGCTGAGCTACCTCGGCCTCGGCATCCAGCCGCCAACAGCAGACTGGGGGACCATGATCTCCGACGGCCAGAACTTCCTCACCACCCACTGGCAGCTGACCACGATCCCCGGCCTGGCCGTCGTGATCACCGGTCTCGGGCTGTCCCTGATCGGTGACGGGCTCGCCGACCTGCTCCGGCCGGGGCAGTAATGGGCGGGCAGGGTGCGGGCGAGCAGGTAGTGGGCGAGTACGGCACGGGCGCGCATGGGACGCTTCTTCAGGTCAGCGACCTCCGCGTGGAGATAGCCACCCGGCGCGGCGTCGTCCGCGCCGTGGACGGCGTCTCGCTCGAAGTGCCAGCCGGCGAGGCGGTGGGCCTGGTCGGCGAGTCCGGCTCCGGCAAGAGCATGACGCTGCGCGCCATCATCGGCGTGCTGCCGCCCGAGGCGCGAGTCACGGCCGGGCAGATCATGCTCGACGGCGTCGACCTGGCGCAGCTGAGCAACGCCCAGCTCAACAAGATCCGCGGGCCGAAGATCGCGATGATCTTCCAGGAGCCGATGAGCGCGCTCAACCCGGTCATGCGGGTTGGGCAGCAGATCGCCGAGGGACCCCAGGTGCACCTCGGCATGAACCGGGCGCAGTCGGCGGAACGGGCCCTGGAGCTCATGCGGCGCGTCGGCATCCCCGACCCCGAGCGCAGGTTCCGCTCGTTCCCGCATGAGTTCTCCGGCGGCATGCGGCAACGCGTGATGATCGCGATCGCGCTGTCGTGTGAGCCGTCGCTCATCTTGTGCGACGAGCCGACGACCGCGCTCGACGTCACCATCCAGGATCAGATCCTGCGCCTGCTGGCCAAGCTGTGCCGGGAGTCGGGCACGAGCCTGGTATTCGTCACTCACGACCTGCCGGTCGTCGCGCAAGTCTGCCACCAGCTCGCCGTCATGTACGCGGGCGAGATCGTCGAGCGTGGCACCGTGCAGGAAGTACTGACCGAGCCGTGCCATCCGTACACGCTGGGCCTGGTGCGCTCTGCGCCCGATGTCGACCACCCGCGCTCGTCGCTCGTCGCGATCCCCGGTTCGCCGCCTAGCCTGATCAGTCCGCCGTCCGGCTGCCGGTTCCACCCGCGATGCAAGTTCGCCGAGGAGGATTGCACCGTGATCGAGCCCTCGCTGCGCCTGCTGGACGGCGGCCGGGCCACCGCCTGCCTGCATTTCGAGCGCGCCCTGGAAGCCGCGCGAGCCGAGGGAGCTGACCGATGAGCACCCAGCAAGCTGTCACCGCAGACCTGCAGCCGTCCGGCGAGGCAGGTCCGCTGCTGGCGGCGACCGGTCTGTCGGTGAGCTTCCAGCTCGGCTCGGCGCTCATGGCCCGGCTGCGGCACGAGGCCCACCTCCTGCACGCGGTCGACGGCGTCGACCTGCACATCGAGCGCGGCGAGGCGCTCGCGCTCGTCGGCGAGTCCGGGTCCGGCAAGTCGACCCTCGCCCGTGCACTGGCCGGCCTGCAGCGCCCCGACAGCGGCGAGATCAGGATGGACGGCAAGCTGCTGCCAGCCCGCCGGTCGCGCAGCGACCAGCGGAAGATCCAGATGGTCTTCCAGGATCCGTACTCGTCACTGAACCCGAGGATGACGGTCGGGGGCATGCTGCACGAGTTGCTGCGGGTGCACCACATCGTGGCAGGGAACGAGGTCGAGTCCTACACCAGGGAATTGCTCGGCCTCGTGGGCCTGACCGAGGAGGCGGTCCACGCCTACCCGAGGCAGTTCTCCGGCGGGCAGCGTCAGCGGGTCGCCATCGCCAGGGCGCTGGCGCTGCGGCCTGAGCTGCTGGTCGCCGACGAGCCAGTTTCGGCGCTGGACGTCAGCGTCCAGGCCACCATCTTGAACCTGCTCCAGGACCTGCGCGCCGAGCTTGGCCTCACGCTGCTGCTCATCTCCCATAACCTCGCCGTCGTGCGGCACCTGTGCGACCGGGTCGCGGTCATGTACCTGGGCCGGATCATCGAGGTGGCGCCGACCGAGACCCTGTTCGCCCGGCCCCGGCATCCGTACACGGCCGGCCTGCTGGCGGCGATCCCGCGCATGACGTTCGCCGCGGAAGGCGACGCGCCGGCCGTGCAGGGCGACCCGCCGAGCCCGCTGCGCATCCCGAGCGGCTGCCGGTTCCGCACCCGCTGCCCGATGGCCCAGGCGATCTGCGAGCAGGAAGATCCCGGCACTGACCACGTCGGCCAGCGACCCGGCGCACAGCGCGGCCTGCCACTTCGCCTTCGCTACCGTGCCCCCGCCGCGCGCTTCGGCCGAGCAGGCAGGTGTCGGCCAGGCTGGCACCGACGAAAGGACGACGTCGTGAAGGTCTTCCTCTCGACGGACATGGAAGGCACTGCCGGCGTCGTGGACTGGGAGCAGTGCGTCGGCGACGGCCCGCAGGCCGCGGCCGGTCGCCGGCTGCTGCTGGCCGAGGTCAACGCCGCCATCGAGGGTGCCCTCGCGGGCGGGGCCACCGAGATCGTCGTCAACGATTCGCACTCGACCATGCGCAACCTGCCGCCGGCCGAGCTGGCAGGCCGGGCGTCGTATATCTCCGGCAGCCACAAGCCGCTGTACATGATGCAGGGACTGGACAGCAGCTTCGACGCGGCCATGTTCATCTCCTACCACGGCTCGGTCGGCGCGCCCGCGGGGCTCTCGCACACCTACAATCCGCGCGCCGTGATCGAGGCCCTGCTTGACGGCACGGTCACCGGGGAGGCGGGCATCAACGCGCTCGTCGCCGCCCACTACGGCGTGCCGGTCGTGCTAGTGACCGGTGACCGGTGCGCGTGTGAGGAGACCGCCGCGCTCATCCCGGCTGTGCACCAGGCGGTGGTCAAAGAGCACGTCAGCCGGCTCGCCGCCCACAGCCTGCACCCGGACGTCGCGTGCGCGCTGATCCGCGAACGGGCGGAGGCGGCGGTGCGCGCCGCCGCGACAACCGCGCCCCCGCGGCTGGATCCGGGAGTGCTGGAAGTCTTCGTCCGTACTACCGACATCGCCGAGGCAGCGACCTGGGTGCGGGGCGTCGAGCAGACCGGCCCCCGCCAGCTCCGCATCCACGGCCCGGACCGGCTGGCGACCTACCGCGCCTTCTGCGCGGCCATCCTGCTGACACGCTCAGTCGCGGAGGCCGTATGACGCCGCCAGCCGGCGCCAGGGTGGCGGTGGTCACCGGGGCCACAGGCGGCATCGGCAGCGCGACGTGCCGGCGCCTCGCCGCCGACGGTTTCGCTGTCGCCTGCCTGGATGTCGACGAAGCTGAGGTCAAGCGCCTGGCTGCCGACCTGCCGGGTGCCATCGGCCTGGCCATCGATGTCCGAGACGCGGCGTCGGTCCGCGCGGCTGGCGCCCGCATCCGGGCCGAGCTTGGCGCCGCCTGGCTGCTGGTCAACGTCGCCGGCGTGTTCAGCATCCAGCGGATCACCGAGCTGGCCGAGGCGGAATGGGACCGGATCCTGGATACCAATCTCAAGGGCCCCTACCTGACCTGCCGGGAGTTCCTGCCTGACATGATCGACGCCCGTGACGGGTGTGTCGTGAATGTCGCCTCGACCGCGGGGGTACGCGGCGGCCGCCGGCGGGCGGCGTACTGCGCGTCGAAAGGCGGGCTGGTCCAGCTCACCCGGAGCCTGGCCATCGACCATGGCCCGGACGGCGTACGCGTCAACTGCGTCTGCCCCGGCCTGATCGACACATCCATGGCGGACTGGATCCGTTTTGACGAGGAGGCGCTGACCCAGTGGGCAGGCACGATCCCGGCCCGGCGCATCGGCAGTGCGGCAGAGATAGCCGACACCATCGCGTTCCTCGCCTCGCCCGGCGGGAGCTACGTCCAGGGTGCTGTGCTCATGGTCGACGGCGGGGCGACGGCCTGATCATGGCACTGAGCCGATGACCGGCGCCGCCGATGACGAGTCCGCCGGGCAGGCTCCCCAAGCCCAGGCCGGCGGGCAGGGCGATCGCCCCCCGGTGCCGAAGCAGCGGTCCGCGGCCGCCTCGCGCCGCGCGGCCCGGCTGGTCGACATCGCCAGCGCCGCCGGCGTGCACGTCTCGACTGTCTCGCGTGTACTCAACGGCGACCCTGGCTTGTCGGTCCGGCCGGAGACGATCGAGCGCATCCTGACCACAGCCCGGACGCAGGGATACCGGCCCAATGCCCTCGCCCGCGCGCTCAAGCGCGACCGGACCGGCGCCTTCGCCTTCGTCGTCCCGCTGCTGCGCAACCCGATCTGGGTGCGCCTCCAGCGTGGCGCGCTCCTGCGTGCCGCCGAACGCGGCTACGTGGTCATGATGATGGAAGAGGAGCCGACCGACGACGCCAAGCCGCCGGGCGCCTACCGTTACCTCGTCGAGGAAAGCCGCGCCGACGGACTGCTACTCGCCACCGCGATGCGGCAGACCGGTGCCGATGTCGGGATGCGCGAAGTCCCGCATATCTATGTGAACCGGCGCGGACCTGACCGCGGCAACGACGTGGTCATGGACGAGCCCGGCGCGATGCGCCTGTTCATCGACCACGTGGCCAGCCTCGGCCATCGCAGCGTGGTGCTGATCGACGGCCCGGGCGACGTCGACACCGTGTACCGCCGTGTCAGCGCGGCCCGCCGGTACGGCGCGGCGAACGGGATCACGGTCACCATCCGGCACGCGCCTGCCACCGAGGAAGGCGGCTGGGACACCACCAGGGACATGCTGCGGGCCGGCCCGCTGCCGACGGCCTGCGGCGTCGGCAGCCTGAACCAGCTGTTCGGCGTGCTGGCCGCGCTGCGGGAGGCAGGCGCGTCGGTACCCGGCGATGTGTCGGTGGTGAGTTTCGACGAGGACGAGTGCCTGGCCTTCCTTGAGGTCCCCGTCACCAGCGTGTGCATGCCACTGGTCGAGCTTGGTGCCGCGGCCGTGGACGCCCTCATCGCCAGGATCGAGGGCAGCCCGGTCGATCGAAGCACGGGCGAGCGAAGCACGGGCGAGCGAACCACAGGCGAGGACGTCCTGGTCCGATCGCCGATGTTCCTGGTGCCGCGCGCTTCCGTGGCGCCCCCACCGTGAATCAGGCACCGCCGTGAATCAGGCACCGCCTGAGCCAGTCCCCCACCCCGACCCGCCGAGGAGCGCCATGACGGCAGCACTAGCAGGAAAGACCGCGGTCGTCACCGGCACCGCGCACGGCATCGGCGCTGCCATCGCGAAGGCACTGCGCGATGACGGCGCTGCCGTGCACGAGGTCGACAAGGACAGTGTCGCTGAACACTCCGCCGATCTGACCGACGCCGCCGCGGTGCGTGACTTCTTCGCGGCCGTCGGCGCGGTCGACATCCTGGTCAACAACGCCGGCGGCGTCTGCGGGCAGGTCGGTCGCCCGCTGGACGAGGTACCCGACGACGACTGGCGCGCGGTTGTCGAAGCCAACCTCACCACCGCGTTCCACTGCACGCGCGCCGTGATGCCCGGCATGAAGGAACGCGGCTGGGGCCGGATCGTCAACATCTCGTCAGCGGCTGGGCTCACCGTGAGCAAGACCGGCATCCAGGCCTATGCCAGTGCCAAGGCCGGCCTGATCGGGTTCACCCGGCAGATGGCGCACGAGCTCGGCCCGATGGGCATCACGGTCAACTGCATCGCCCCTGGCTTCATCCTGTCGAACCCGACCACGGAGATTCAGTGGCGCAGCTACGGTCCCGACGGCCAGCGGGAGCTGATTAACGGCATCGCGACGAGGCGGCTCGGTGATCCGGCTGACATCGCCAACGGTGTCCAGTTCTTCGCCTCGCCGCGGTCTGGCTGGGTGACCGGGCAGGTCATCGCCATCGACGGCGGGAGTGCGTTCCTGTGATCGAGAGCATGGTCCGGTGATCGTGTCAGGCCAGCGGTCTGAGCCAGGCAGCCTGTCTTTTGCCGCCGACGACGGCGGCTACATACGCGAGCTGAGCGAGTTCGTGGCGATTCCGAGCGTCAGCCGCGATGCCGACGCCGCCACCATGCTGGCCGCTGCGCGCTGGCTGGCTGGCCAGCTGTCCTTCGCCGGCGGCCGGGTCGAGCAGACGGCCGGTCACCCCGTCGTCCGCGGCGAATGGCTCGGCGCTCCCGGCGCGCCGACGATCCTGGTCTACGGGCACTACGATGTCCAGCCGACGGGTGAGACAGCCGACTGGCGTACTCCCCCGTTCGAGCTGGCCGTCGACGGCGATGTCGTGCGCGGGCGCGGCGCCACCGACGACAAGGGCCCGGTGTACATGGTGCTCAAGACCGCCCAGGCGTTCATGGCCCAGGAAGGCACCCTTCCGCTGAACGTGAAGTTCCTGTTCGAAGGCGAGGAGGAGATCGGCAGCCCGCACCTGCCGGACTATGTCGAGCGGCACGCCGCTGACCTGGCCGCCGACCTGGTCATCTCCGCCGACGGGGCGATGTGGCGGCCCAGCGAGCCGTCACTGTCGCTGGCGTCCAAAGGTCTGGTGGCGATGGACATCATCGTCGAGGGTGCCGCCTCGGACCTGCATTCTGGCCGGTATGGCGGAACGGTCGCCAACCCGCTGCACGCGCTCAGCCAGATCCTCGCCAGCCTGCACGACACTGATGGCGGGGTCGCCGTGCCGGGCTTCTACGACGGCATCCCGGTACTGACCGACGCGCGCCGCGCTGAGATAGCCCGCATCCCCTTTGACGAGAGCGAGTTCCTCGCCGACCTCGGCCTGGACCGAAGCGCACGGCGAGCCCGGCTACACGACGCTCGAGAGGCTGTGGGAACGGCCGACGCTGGAAATCAACGGCGTCAGCGGCGGCGGCAAGTACACAGTGATACCGCGCAGGGCGGTCGGCCATGTGTCCGGCCGGCTCGTTCCGGGCCAGGACCCGGATGCGGTCATCGGTGCCATTGCCGACCACGTCCGCCGGCAACACGCGCCGGGGGTTTCGGTGACCGTGCGCGCCGACGACGCGCGCGTCCCCGCCTACACCATCCCCGCCGATCACCCGGCTATCCGGGCAGCGGCCGCCGCGCTCAAGGCGGTGTACCCGGGCCAGGAGGTGCTGCTGGCCTGCATCGGCGGCACGCTGCCCGCGACGTACCTGTTCGAGCGGGTGCTGGGCTGCAAGACGCTGTTTTTCTCCTTCTCGACCGCCGACGAGAAGCTGCACGCGCCCAACGAGTTCCTGCGCATCCGCAGGCTGCGCGAGGGAATGCGGGCCTGGGAGGCGCTGTGGCGGTTCCTCGCCGCCGGAGAGGATGACGATGACTGAGCCGCCGTACACCGCTTACTCGTATCTGCCGCCCGGCTCGTTCGCCGGATTCGAGCTCGCGCCGGAGTTCGGCCGCGTCCCGCCGTATGCGGGCGCGCGCCTGACCCCGGAGCAGGCAGCGCGCGCGGCCGCGCTGCTGCGCGACAGCCTGGTGATCAGCCTGCACGATCACCCGGTTCGGTTCCCGGCCGACATGGCGGAGACACCGGGCTACAACCGCACCGGGCGGCAGCACGCCGCGTACGCTGGCATGCTCGCGTCGGGGCTGAACGTCATCTTCGACAACATGATGGACGGCACCGCATGCGTGACGGGCAATGCGCCGTGGCGCTGGAACGACATCATCACCGACCTCGGCATGCGGCAGGCTGACCTGGCGCACGCGCCCGGCTTCATGGTCGTGCGGACCGTCGCCGACATTGACGAGGCCAAGGCGTCCGGTCGGGTGGGGCTCGTCTTCGGCCTCGAGGCAGCAACGCCGATCGAAAACGAGATCGACCGGCTCGACGTGCTGTACGGACTCGGGATCCGGCAGATCGGGATCGCCTACTCCGACGCGAACACCCTCGGCAGCGGCCTGTCCGAGCCTAGCGACGGCGGGCTGACCTCGTTCGGCCGCCGGTCGGTGACCCGGATGAACCAGCTCGGGCTGGCGATCGACTTGTCCCACTCCTCTGACCAGACCGCGCTGGACACCTGCGAGCAGAGCAGCAAGCCGGTGCTCATCACCCACGCTGGCGCGCGGACGGTGTGGGACACCGCGCGGATGAAGCCCGACGCCGTGCTGCGCGCCGTGGCGGACACCGGCGGCGTCATCGGCATGTCCGCGGCGCCGCACACGACGCTGTCGCCGGGGCACCCGCGGCACAGCATCGAGTCGGTCATGGATCACTTCCGGTACTGCGCCGACCTGGTCGGCATCGAGCACGTCGCGTTCGGCCCGGACACGCTGTACGGGGACCACGTCGGCCTGCACACGACCTTCGCCCACCTGCTCAGCCTGGCCGCCATGCGGGGTCCGAGCTTCGATCCGGTGGCGTACGTCGACGGCCTGGAGAACCCGACGGAGAACTTCGCCAATATCTGTGACTGGCTCGTGGGCAACGGCTATTCCGACGACGAGATACGCGCTGTTCTTGGCGGCAACATCTACCGGGTGCTGCAGCAGATCTGGGTCGGCTAGACACAGCACGTAAGTGACTGACTGACTAGGACTCAAGGTCGTAGAGCAGGCGGTAGAACGTCTCGGCCCGCTGGTCCCGCTCGATGCCGTAACTATCGAGGAAGAGGTCCTCGATGCCAGGGCCAATATTCCACGTGACGCTCCAGGTGGCGACCGCCAGGTCCTCGGCATCGGGGCGGAGCCTGTCCAGCTCGGCGAGCGCGGCAGCGTAGCTCAGGTGCCGGAACTCCGGATGCAAGTCCTCGCGGCCGACGAGCCCGTCGCGAACCCGGCGCCGGGCCTGCGCGAGGGCGCGATCGATCCCGTTCGGGAACGGGCATTCGGCCCAGGGCGTCGCGTGGATCTGCCGCAGGCCGGCGGCCAGCAGCGGGACCAGGGTGGCCGGATCAGCCCGCAGCGCACTGCGCGTGGCGTCGAGGCCGGGGATCTCCTCGGTCAGCAGCCACTCAGTCTGATCGGCGCCGCACGTCGCGAGCACTGGTGGGCCAGTCTGGCTCACCTGCCTGACGATGCCTAGCGCAATGCTCAGGAGGCTGGGGCCGCGGAACTGCTGAGGCCTTGCTCGAGCCAGGACCGCAGAGCGGGTGGCGGCGGCGCGCCAATCTGGGTCGCCTTGACCTGGCCGCGGTCGAGGAGCAGCAGCGTCGGGATGGACTGCACGCCGAACCGGCTCTGCAGTCGCGGCGATTCGTCCACGTTGACTTTGACCAGCTTCATCCGGCCCGCGAACTCGGCCGCGAGCTCGGCCAGCACCGGACTCACCATCCGGCAGGGTCCGCACCACGGAGCCCACAGGTCGACCACGACGGGCACCGATGCCTTCTCCGCGATCTCGGTGAAGTTGTCGTCGCCTGCGTCGACGATCCACGGCAGCGGCCGGTGGCAATTGCCGCAGCGCGGGGTCCCGCTGGCCGCAGCAGGCACACGGTTCTTGCGGCCGCAGTTCGGGCACGTGATCACAGGGCCGTCGGTCATTGTCGCGCCTCATTGCCTCGTTACGGTGGCTCAGTCTTGTTGTGGTGGCTTACTCGGGATTCTGGTAGGTCACCGTCAGTTCCGAGTCTTCCAGATCGACCGCGATCACGGCACCGTCGCGGACATCACCGGCGAGCAGCGCCCGCCCGATCTTCGTCTCGACATTCCTGGCGATGAAGCGGCGCAGCGGCCGGGCACCATAAACCGGGTCGAAGCCCCGCTCGGCGATGAACTGGAGGGCCGCCGCGGAGATCTCCAGGGTCATCTGCCGATCGGCCAGGCGGGCGCGCAGGTCGTTGAACATCAGCTCCACGATGCGCTCGATCTCAGTTTCGGTCAGTGGCTTGAAGAGCACGATTTCGTCAAGGCGGTTGAGAAACTCGGGCCGGAAGTACCCGCGCATCGTGGCCATCACGCGGTCACGGACGTCCGGCTTGATCTCGCCGCCCGCCACCGCACCCGCCTCCATCAGGTACTCCGAGCCGATGTTGGAGGTCATCACGATGACCGTGTTGCGGAAGTCCACCGTCCTGCCTTGCCCGTCGGTCAGCCGGCCGTCATCGAGGACCTGAAGCAGCGTGTTGAACACGTCCGGGTGTGCCTTCTCCACCTCGTCGAACAGCACGACGGAGTAGGGCCTGCGCCGGACCGCTTCGGTGAGCTGACCGCCCTCCTCGTAGCCGACGTATCCGGGCGGCGCGCCGACGAGCCGGCTGACCGTGTGCCGCTCCTGGTACTCGCTCATGTCGATCCGGATCATGCTGTCCTCGCTGTCGAACAGCGCCGCTGCGAGCGACTTAGCCAGCTCCGTCTTGCCGACCCCGGTCGGGCCGAGGAACATGAACGAGCCGATCGGGCGGCCGGGATCCTTGATGCCCGATCCCGACCTGATGATGGCGTCGGTCACCAGCTGGACCGCCTCGTCCTGCCCGATCACCCGCTCGTGCAGGGTCTCGTCGAGGCGGAGCAGCTTCTCCCGTTCGCCTTCTTCTAGACGGCTGACGGGGATGCCCGTCCACCGGGCGACGATGCCGGCGATCTCGTCGGCGGTAACGACCTCGCGCAGCAGCCGGTGGCCACTCTGCCGCGCGCTGAGGCGCTCCTCCTCGCCCCGCAGTCGCCGCTCCAGCTCGGGCAGCCGGCCCAGGCGCAGCTCCGCCGTCTTGTTCAGGTCGTAGTCGCGCTCGGCCTGGTCGGCCTGCTGGCGTACCTGCTCCATCTCCTCGCGCAGCGCCTGCACCCGCCGCAGCGCCTGCCGCTCCCCCTCCCACTCTGCCCGCAGGGCGTCGGACTCCGCCCGCAAGTCGACTAGCTCCTTGCGCAGGTCCGCCAGGCGGGCCTGGCTGGCCGCATCGTCCTCGGTGGCCAGCGCCGTCTCCTCGATTTCGAGGCGCATGACGCGGCGGGTGAGCTCGTCGAGTTCGGCGGGCATCGAGTCGATCTCCGTCCGGATCACCGCGCAGGCCTCGTCCACCAGGTCGATCGCCTTGTCCGGCAAGAACCGGTCGGAAATGTAGCGGTGGCTCAGCGTAGCCGCCGCCACCAGCGCGCTATCCGCGATCCGCACGCCGTGGAACACCTCCAGGCGCTCGCTAAGCCCGCGGAGGATCGACACCGTGTCCTCGACCGACGGCTCGTCCACCATGACCGGCTGGAACCGCCGCTCGAGTGCCGCGTCTTTCTCGATGTACTTGCGGTACTCCTCGATCGTGGTAGCGCCGATCATGTGCAGTTCGCCGCGCGCCAGCATCGGCTTGAGCATGTTGCCGGCGTCCATCGAGCCCTCGGCGGCCCCGGCGCCGACCACCGTGTGCACCTCGTCGACGAACAGCAGGATGCGTCCGGCGGAGGCCTTGACCTCGGCGAGCACCGCCTTCAGGCGCTCCTCGAACTCGCCGCGGTACTTAGCGCCCGCAATCAGCGCACCCATGTCCAGGCTGAAGATCACCTTGTCCCGCAGGCCTTCCGGGACGTCGCCGCGGGTGATGCGCTGCGCCAGGCCCTCGACGATGGCGGTCTTGCCCACGCCGGGATCGCCGACCAGCACCGGGTTGTTCTTGGACTTCCTCGACAGGATCTGGATCACACGGCGAATCTCGGCGTCCCGGCCGATGACCGGGTCAAGGCGGCCAGCCGCGGCGTCCGCTACCAGGTCCCGGCCGTACTTCTCGAGTGCCTCGTAGGCGCTCTCTGGCATGGCAGAGGTGACACGTTGATTGCCCCGGATCCGCGCCAGCGCCTGCAGGAAGGAGTCCCTGGTGACGCCCTGATCCTGGAGCAGCCGGCCTGCGGCGGTCGACGGGCCGAGATCGAGCATGGCCAGGATCAGGTGCTCGACGGAGACGTAGTCGTCCTTCAGCCTTGCGGCCTGCTGCTCGGAATCGTCGAGCAGCCTGGAGAGCAGCTGGGTGACATTGACCTGGCCGGGGGCCGCGCCGGGTCCGCTGACGCGCGGGCGGCGCTCGAGCGCCGCGTCCAGCTCCTTGTGCAGCAGGTCGGGATCGGCGCCGACCTGGCTCACCAGGCGCGGCACGATGCCCTCCGGCTGGTCGAGCAGCGCCAGCAGCAGATGCTCGGCATCCACGTCGGAATGCCCGAAGCGCAGGGCCTTGGTCTGCGCGTCGTGCAGGGCTTCCTGTGACTTCTGGGTCAGCCGGTTCGGGTCCATCATTGGCCTCCTAGCCGCGTGCGGCGCCGCATGCCTGCCTCAAGCACCGCGATCCGGTCCAGCAGATCGATAACGAGGCCGGTAGCCGCATAGTTGAGCGCGAACCCGGCGCGGAGCCGCTGTATTCGAGCGATATCGCCGAGCTGGCTGCGGGTGAACCAGAGCCGGCCAGCTGAGTCGCGGGCGGCATCGATGATGCCGAGGGCGACCAGCCTGCGGACGAGCTCGGGATGCAGGCCCGCCGCCGCGGCGAACTCATCCAGGTCAAGCCGCGCGGCCCGTATTACTGCGTAGGTCACCGGCGTCTCCTCGGGTCGAAGTCAGACGTGGCGGCCAGCTGTTCGAACAGCTCCCGCTCGGCATCGGAGAGCTTGCTCGGCACCATGATCCGGGCCTCGGCATACAGGTCGCCCGGCGTTCCTCGCGGGCGCGGCATGCCGCGGCCGCGCAGCCGGAGCCGCTTGCCGCTGGAGGTCCCCGCCGGGACGGTCACCTTGGCTTCACCGTCCGGCGTCGGCACGGCGACCGACGTACCGAGAGCCGCTTCCCACGGCGCGAGCCGCAGCTCGACGTGGATGTCGCGGCCGTCGAGACGGAAGACTCGGTGCGGCGCGATTCGCGCCACCAGGTAGAGGTCGCCTGCCTGCGCCCCGTCGCTGCCACGGCCGCCCTGACCGGCCAGCCGGATCCGCTGTCCGTCGGTGACTCCCGGCGGGATAGTCACCTCCAGAGTGCGCTGGGTACTTCCGCTGCCGATCGTCACGGTCCGGCGGCCGCCGTGATAGGCATCCTCGAGCGTGAGCTCGATCTCGGCGCTCTGGTCGGCCCCGGGTACCGGTCCCCAGCCGCCGCCTTGCGCCCCGCCGTAGCCACCGCGGCCACCGAACAGCCCACCGAGCAAGTCGTCGAGGTCGATGTCGTCGCCGCCGCCGAATCCGAAGCTGGTGCGGCCGCCCTGGCCGGCGCCAGCTCCAGCCCGGGCGCCAGCTCCGGCCCGGCTGCGGGCGCCAGCGCCCGCTCCGGCTCTGGCACGGCGCCAGGTCTCCGGGTCGACGTCCTCGGGTACCTGCCGGAAGTCGGGCCCGAACGCGTCGTACCGGCGCCTGGTCTGCGGGTCGGACAGCACGCTGTAGGCCTCGGAGATGTCCTTGAACCGATCCTCCGCAGCCGGATCCCGGTTGACGTCGGGATGATTCTCACGGGCGAGCCGACGGTAGGCCCGCTGGATCTCTTCCTGGCTGGCGGTACTCGGCACGCCCAGGATCCGGTAGAAGTCCTGGTCGGCCATCAGTCTGCCTTGGCGACGACTACCTGAGCCGGCCGCAGCTGACGTCCGTCATCGCCGTAGCCGGGCTGGACAACCTCGATCACCGAGCCATCCGGCGCAGCCGGGTCCGGCCGCGCCGCCACCGCCTCGTGCCGGGCCGGATCGAACGTCGCCCCGAGGTCGTCGCGCCGGGCGAACCCAAGCTGCGCGAGCACGCCCGTCGCCTGATCCCGGACCGCCCTGACCCCCTCGATGATCGAGCCGGGGTCAGCCTGTGCGTGAGCAAGCGCACGCTCCAGGTTGTCGACCACCGGCAGCCAGCGCGCGGCGACCCGCGCCACGGCGTCAGCCTCGGCGGTCCGGACCTGGGCGGCACACCTCTTGCGCAGGTTGTCCAGGTCGGCCAGCGCGCGCAGGCGCTGGTCCTCCAGCTCGGCGACCCGAGCCGTGAGGTCGGCGGCCCGCTCGTCAGCAGTGGTCGCGTTGCTCTCGGCCGCGTCGCCCGCGCTGGCGCTGGCCGCTGGACCGAGGTCTGGCTCACTCATGGCAAGCTCCGCTCATGGCAGGCTCCGTTCATGGCCGGGCTACTCAGCGGTGATTCACTCACGGGTGGTGAACTCGGCATCGATGACGTCGTCACTGTCGTCGCCCTGGCCCTGGCTGCCGCTCGAGGCGGCGCCCTCCCCGGCGGGCTGGCCCTGGCTGGCCGCGCTCAGGCTTTGGTAGAGCTGCTGAAGCTCGCCAGTCACGGTGCGGAGCCGGTCGAGCGGCGCCTCGTCCTTGAGCGACTGCCGCGCCTGTGCGACCAGATCGTCGGCACGCGCCCGCTCGTGCACCGGCACGGCGTCGCCCCGCTCCGCCAGCAGGTTCTCCACCTGGTAAGCGGCGGTGTCGAGCGAATTGCGGGCGTCGGTGAGCTCGCGCACCTGGCGGTCCTCGTCCCGGTGCCGCTCGGCATCATCGACCATCCGCTCAACCTCGGAGGTCTCGAGGTTCGACGACTCGCTGATGGTGATCCGCTGCTCGGTGCCGGTGTCCTTGTCGCGGGCTGAGACGTTCAGGATCCCGTTGGCGTCGATGTCGAAGGTGACTTCGACCTGCGGAGTGCCCCGCGGCGCTGGCCGGATGTTTTCCAGCCGGAATCGGCCGAGCACGCGGTTGTCAGCGGCGCGCTCGCGCTCGCCCTGGAGCACCACGATGTCCACGGCGGACTGGTTGTCCTCGGCTGTGCTGAACACTTCCGTCCGGCGCGCCGGAATCGTGGTGTTGCGCTCGATGATCTTCGTCATCAGGCCGCCCAGGGTCTCGATGCCCAGCGACAGGGGCGTGACGTCCAGCAGCAGGACGTCCTTCACCTCGCCCTTCAGGACGGCAGCCTGGACCGCAGCACCGAGCGCGACGACCTCGTCCGGGTTGACCGTCATGTTCGGGTCCTTGCCGCCAGTCAGGCGCCGGACCTGGCTCTGCACCGCGGGTATCCGGGTTGACCCGCCAACCAGGATGACCTCGTCCAAGTCGTTCGCGGTCAGCTTGGCGTCGGCCAGCGCCTGCCGGACCGGGCCGACTGTGCGCTCGACGAGGTCGGCGGTGATCTGATCGAACGTCGAGCGCATGAGGGTGGTGTTGAGATGCTTCGGCCCGGAGGCGTCCGCGGTAATGAACGGCAGGCTGACGGTCGTCTGCGTGACGGAGGACAGCTCGACCTTGGCCTTCTCGGCCGCCTCGAAAAGCCGCTGCAGCGCTTGCGGGTCGGCCCGCAGGTCGATCCCGTTGTCTCGCTGGAACTCGTCGGCCAGGTAATCGACGATTCGCCGATCGAAGTCATCGCCGCCGAGATGGGTATCTCCGGCGGTCGCCCGCACCTCGACGACGCCGTCGCCGATGTCCAGGATGCTGACGTCAAAGGTTCCGCCGCCAAGGTCGAACACCAGGACGGTCTCACTCTGCTTCTTGTCGAGCCCATAGGCGAGGGCGGCGGCTGTCGGCTCGTTGATAATCCGCAGGACTTCCAGCCCAGCGATGCGCCCGGCATCCTTGGTGGCCTGCCGCTGAGCGTCGTTGAAGTACGCGGGGACGGTGATGACCGCCTCGGTGACCTTCTCCCCCAGGAACTTGGCTGCATCCTCGGCTAGCTTGCGCAGCACGAGCGCAGAGATCTCCTCCGGCGCATATTGCCGGCCACTGATGCTGAACCGGGCAGCGCCGTCGGGGCCGGCGACAACGTCGTAGGAGACCGCATTGATCTCGCTCTCCACTTCGCTGTACTTTCGCCCGATAAACCGCTTGGCTGAGTAGATCGTCCCTTTGGGGTTCAAGATCGCCTGACGCCTCGCGAGCTGCCCGACAAGACGTTCGCCCTGAGGGGTGAAGGCCACCACAGATGGAGTCGTCCGCGACCCCTCGGCATTGGGAATGACCGTCGGCTTACCGTCTTCCGTCACCGAGATCACCGAGTTGGTCGTGCCGAGATCAATGCCCACTGCCCTTGCCATCGCTTGACCTCCTGCTCAGCTGCCGCTGGTGTGGTCGGGGTTACGCCACCAACACTCCTGCCCACTAAGCCGCGTCCACATCCTCAAATCAGCTAGTACCCGAGCCATGCAGTTTGCCCCTGTTACATCGGCTCCAGTGCTGGCCGCTGGGCAGCTAGCCTGGCCAGCTCGACGCGGGAGGTGACCCCCAGCCTCCAGAAGACATGCCGAAGGTGAAACGCCACAGTGTGGGCGCTCAGGAAGGCCTGGCTCGCTACCTGGCGGTTACTCAGCCCCGCTGCTACGAGGCCAGGCCGTTCACTTGCGAAGCCGCCGTCGCTACGGCGAGATCCCAGGGCCGACTCGGGGCCAGGCACTCGGTGGACTGCGCCACCTGGGCAGCCTTGATGCGATCACCGCGGGCGAGGGCGGCCGGCCTGTCAAGCGAGTGCTGGAGCCACTGCGCTGCGGCTCGTTAAGAAGCGGGCGGTCGCAGTCGAAATGTCATAGCGAGAACCCCAGTACCACTGGGTGGCATCGGACCCCGGCACCAGGTGCGGGTACCCGGTGGGGTCGGCGATCCACCAGCGGATCTGGCCGCGCATGGCCGCGGGCAGCGTCGCGACCGCGGCCTGCACGGCAGGCCACTCGGAGATCGACGTGTAGATGATCGCCAGCGCCCCCGGGTAGGCGCTGAGCCGGCGCGACACCCAGCCGGGAGCAGCCGACGGAGTCGCGTTGCCCGGCTCGATGTCCAGCGCGTTGGCCGCCGGGTCGGTGGCGTTCACGTCGATCCACAGGACAGGCCCGCGGCCGGTTAGCTCCGCGGCCGGGACCCCGCCTGGCCCGTCCGCATAGGTCGCGACCACGTGACCGGCCGGAAGCGCCGCGGGCAGGAGCGAGTCGTAGATCAGATACGTGTGCGAGGCAGGCGCCGATTGGACGCCGTTCCGTGCTGACGCCGTCGGGTGCGCGGCCGGGACCGTCGCGTGCTGGGCAGCAGGCGCAGCCGTCCGGGCAGCTGCCGCCGGCTGGCCGCCGCTACTCGGGTCCGGACTCTTGCGCTGCGGGTCCTGGCCGGCGACAGGCGAGCTGCCATCCGGCGCGGGCGCCGCAAGGGCGTGCCTTGAACCCGCGCCGGGCGGCCTGGCTGGCGGGCCAGCCGCAACGGCGACCCCGGCTGATGCGCCTGCCGCCACTGTGAGGGTGGCAGCGGCCACGACGAGCGTCAGCCGCGCCGGCCCGCGACGGTAGCGGTGGGCACGGCGCAGCCGGTGCTGCGGCGGACGGCGATGAGAGGGCACGGGCAGCTCTGGTCGGGCGCGCGCGGCGCCGTGCGATGACCTAGGGCGCGGACGCGACGCGGATCAGGGCGGCGCGCTGCCCCATCGGGGCGATGCTCACACGCCTAGGTACTGTCGGTGACTGCCAGTTGACGCCTAAAACCCACCAGCCACATTCGAAACGCCAGATTACGGCCTATGACGTACATCACAATGGTTACGAGGCGGTACCACCCAGCCTCTGGCGGCGGGTCAGCCTGGGCATGCCTGCCAGGGCTAGGGTTGGGTGATGGCTGATGAGAACCAGCACGAGTCCGCCGATCTTGAGGATTATGAGGTCGAAGACGCTTCCGACACCCTGGACGGGCAGCCGGGCGATGATCCGCTCGACGCGGGAGTGATTCCGCCGCAGCACTGGACGTCCGCCAGCCGCTACGGCACCACCGGCGCGGAGCAGGAGGACGGGGAATCCCTCGACCAGCTACTGGCCGAGGAGGAGCCGGAGGACAACGTCGACGAGGCCGGCGACAGCCCGGCGGACACCGCCGCGGACCCGGACGCCGCGGACGAAGACCTGGACGGGCTCCTGCTCGATGACGGCCCCGATCCGCGAGCCTGGCTGGTGGCCGAAGACGAGGACTCAGACCTGGACGCCGACGCGGACCTGGTCGCCCGCGACGCGGGCATCGATGGTGGCGCCTCGACCGCCGAGGAAGCCGCGATGCACGTCGTCGAGTCCGACGATTACGACATCAGGTCGGAGTGACCACGCCGTAGCATCCGGTGCCGGCGGAGGTGAGCGGCCGGTTAGGGTAGCGTCCCCTTGCGCTATGGGCTCAGCCCGCCGCCGGAGGTGGCGCACCGCGACGCCGCTCATTCAAGCCCGGCCCGGCGGGCGGCAGTGAGCCCCGGTCAACGGCGGGCCGGTGGCTGAGTGCCACCCTGGATCAATGTCCGCGCAGCCGCTGCCAGGACTGCTGGCGAGCCTGGCACCCGTGCTCGATCACTACGGCTACGTCGCCGTGGGCGGATTCATCACGCTCGAGGACTTTGGCATTCCCGTTCCGGGCGAGACGATCTTGATAGCGGCGGCCGTGTACGCGGGCGCGGGCCGGCTCAACATCTTCGTCGTGGCCCTGGTAGCAGTGCTGGCTGCGATCGTGGGCGACAACATCGGCTACGCAATCGGGTTCTTCGGGGGGCGCGCCCTCGTGCTGCGGTACGGCAAGTACGTGCGACTCACCAGCGAGCGGCTGGACAAGGCCGAGGCCTTCTTTGCCCGGTACGGCGGCTTCGTGGTCGCCGGCGCCCGGTTCATCGAGGGGCTGCGCCAGGCAAACGGAATAGTCGCCGGGATCAGCCGGATGCCATGGCTGCGGTTCGTCGCCTTCAATGCACTAGGCGCCGTGCTCTGGGTCTCGGTCTGGACGTCTGTCGGATACCTGGCAGGCGGCCACATCACCGCGATCTACCACGCAGTGACCCGCTACTCGCTGTACGTGCTAATCGGCCTGGCCGTCGCGGTGACCGCCATCATCATCAGGGCCGTCGTGCGCCGTCGGCGTGGACGGCGCGGGCAACCACGGCCGGACTCCGGGTCGGAGGGCCAGGCCAGGCACCATGACGCTGGCAGCGGCCAGTAGGCTGTCGGCTGATGATCGTGGCACTGGAGGGGTCAAACTCCTGTCTCAATTGACCTAATCTGGTGTGTAGCCTTCGCGGGTCGCCCTACGCTGAGCGAAGACGTGCGAGCGGGGCCTGCGCACGCGAAGCGAGGGCAGCAGGAGCCCAAGACCGTGCGGCGCGGCGATGCCTGCCACGACATCAGGACCGCACGTCCGCTGACGGAGGTATGGCCGAGGTGACACGGGCATCCATCGACTCGGCCGAACCGCCCGGAGTGCCCCGGCCGGTTACCCCGGCTGACGGGTCCGAAACGCACGGCACAATCGAGTTGCCCAACCCCAGCAGTCCTATCGAGCGGGTCATGAGCACCCTGATCCGCAAGCTGGCCTGGAGCCGGCTCGCTGATCCCAGGGTCGCGGTCTCGGTAGCCGGACTCGGGCTGCTGCTCGGAATCCTCGTCGGTGCCACGGCGCCGAACACCGCCACACTGCAGATCAAGCTGCCGCTGTCGCATCTCCTGCCGTCGCTGAGCCACTACAACGCCCTCACCCTGACGATCCTGTATGCGGGCGACATCCTTGCCTGCCTCGGGCTGGCTGGCATGCTGTGGGCGCACAGCCAGGGCTGGCGCCCCGATGCACGTCACCTGCTGCTGGTCAGCGCAGGCGTCGTCGCGGTCATGGTGTGCCTCACCCCGGTCGGGTCATCCGATACCGCCAGTTATGCGGCATATGGCCGCATCTCGGCTCTAGGCAAGAATCCGTACCAGGTCAGCCCGCTCAAGGGCCTCGGGACCCACTCCGAGTACTACCAGGTCATCGGCGACGTCTGGAAGAAAACGTCGTCCGTCTACGGGCCGGTCGCCACCGCAGTCCAGAGATTCGCGGCCTCGATCGGCGGGGCGAACGCCATCACCACCATCTGGGTCCTGATGATCCTCAACGGCCTGGTGTTCATCGGCGTGGGCTGGCTGCTCCTCAAGACCTCCGATGATCCGGTCCGCGCGACGCTGCTCTGGACGGCGAACCCCGTGATCATCCAGCAGCTGGTCAGCGGCGGTCACCTGGACACGTTCCTGGCCGGGGCCGCAATCTGCGCGATCCAGGTCGCGCGGCGCTACCCCGGCCGGTGGGGCGACGTCCTGGCCGGCGTGCTGATCGGCCTCGGGTGCGGGATCAAGGCCAACTTCATCCTGGTCGCGGTCGGGCTCGCGTGGCCCATGCTCCGACGCCACCAGTGGCTGCGCCTCACGCGGATCGCGGCGGTGTCCATAGTGACCCTTGGCCTGCTCTACAGCCCCTACGGGCTTGAGGCGGTGAAACCTCTCCTCGGCGGCACCAAGCTGGTCATCTTGCCATCCCCGTGGCGGATCTTCCAGGCCATCGGCGGCCCGCAAGGTATAGGGATCAGTTCCGCCGCCATGACGATGATCATCAGCATCCTGTGGCCCATCGCGATGATCGTGGTCGCATGGCTGATCTATCAGCGGATCTCCTCTGATCAGCCGCGAGAGGTCGTCGCGCCCTTCGCCCTCACGTATGCCTGGATCCTGGTCGCCCCCTGGGTGTTCCCGTGGTACACCGCACTCGCCTGGGTGGCGCTCACCCAGGTTCCTCGCAACCGGATGACCCGGTGGCTCACGATCGTCACGGTCCTGCTCGCTGTCTGGCATTCAGGTGGCGGGCAAAACCTGGTCGGACCTGCAGGAGCAGCGTGACGTCCTCAGGTCAGTCACGTTCGTGGGCGCGTCCCGGGGCGCCGAATGTCCCCGCCGCGGGCAGCGTGGCCGCGGCCACCGCGGTTGATCGCCAGGCCGAGCAAATTTCACGCGCCGCGGCAGCCAGTCTTCCTGCCCGCGGCCTGCGCCTCGTCCGACAGCACTGGCTGGTCGCCGCGCTGCTCGTGGCGGGCCTGGTCCTGCGGCTGCTGGCCCAGTTCGCCTACCGCCCGGCGCTGTTCTACATCGACTCGGTGAAGTACCTGTACAACGCTGGCGGGAACGACCCCGAGGGCTACAAGCTGCCGCTGCGGGCGATCCTGCTAGTCGCCAACTTCACTACGGTCATCGCGATCCAGCATCTGCTGGGCCTGGCCATGGCCGTTGTCCTGTATGTGCTGCTGCAGCGGCGGGGCGTGCCGCGCTGGCTGGCCGCCCTTGCCGTCGCGCCCATCCTGCTCGATGGTTATCAGCTGCAGAACGAGCAGACGATCATGCCGGGTACCTGGTTCGAGGCCCTCATCGTCGCGGGCATCGCCATCTTGCTCTGGAAGCCGGCGATCAGCTGGCGACGGGTGGTGGCGGGCGGCATCGTGCTCGGCACGTCAGCCACGGTGGCCCAGGTAGGCGAGGCACTCATACCAGCCGCGGCGATCTTCGTACTCGCGGCGGCTGGCGGCGGCTGGCGGCGTGCCATCGGCAAGACAGCGGCACTGTGCCTGGCGTGCGCGCTGCCCATCCTGGCCTACTGCACCGGCTCCCTCCTGCTCACCGGCGACTTCTTCCTGTCACATCAGGGCGTCACGTCCCTCTACGGCCGGACGGCGGCGGCGGTCGACTGCACCACTATCAAGCTGCCTGCCGACGAGCGCGGGCTCTGCCCGACGAAGGCCGAGCAGGCCCGGGGGAACGACTGGCTCGAGTTCGGCACGTATGCCCCGGTCCAGGGCTACTACCGGGAGCTGCCGCGAGCTGAGGTCGACACCCTGGTGACGAACTTCGGCCACCGCGTGCTGGCCCAGCAGCCGCTGCGGGTTCTCGATGCGTACGGGCGCGACGTGCTGAAGCTGTACGCGGTGGACCGCGTCACCGCGCCAGGCGACCCGCCCATCAGCCGCTGGCAGTTCCAGACCGCGTTCCCGTACTTCTCGTCGCACGCGACGCCGTCGATCGTCGATACTGCCGTCGGCCAGTTCGGCGGCGGCAAGCCAGCGGTCTGGCGGCCAGTCGGCCGCGTTCTTGCGCTCGTATCAGCTCGACGGCGGCTATGCCCCCGGACCCGTGCTGGTGCTCTGCACGGTGGCCGGGCTGGCCGGCTCAGTTGTCGTACTGCGCAGGCGGGCGACCGGGCCGACACACGAGCTTGCCCTGGCCTGCCTGCTGTTCTTTGCTTCGGCCGTGTCGCTGCTGCTTATCTCGGATCTCTTCGTGTTCTCCTGGCGGTACCAGCTGCCTACCCTGGTCACGCTCGTGCCGGCAGGCGCACTCGGGATCACGATCATCATCAGCTCAATCAGGACCCGGCGCAGTCCCGGCGTGATTCAGCCGGCGCCTGGAGAAGCTAGGTCGACATGATGGCTACCGGACGCGCCGGGCGCGGCCAGTTGCGGCCGTCGTGGGCGCCCGACCCTGCGCTTGCCGCCGCCCTGCTGGCGATCTCGCTGCCCGCGGTGCTGGCGGTGACCGAGACCTTCACGAGAACCTCTTCGTCCATGCTCGACTTGCGCGTCTACCTATGGGGCGGCGCCTACGTCGACCATGGGCAGAACCCGTACGAGCACATCTTCCGGCACTTCCTGTACTTCACCTACACCCCGTTCGCGGCGGCCGTATTCGCGATCCTGGTGCCACTCAACCTGATGGTCGCGAGGTGGCTCGTCACGGCGGCCAGCGTCGCGTCGCTGGTGGCGGTGCTGTGGCTGACGTGGGGCAGTCTCGGGCACACGCGTTCGCAAGGACGCGTCGGCTGGACGCTTGGCGCAGCGGCGGTAGTTATCTGGATCGAGCCCGTGCGGCAGACGCTGTCCTACGGTCAGGTCAACCTGCTGCTGATGCTCCTGATCGTGGCGGACCTCTGCCTGCCGGACAGCCGCTGGTGGAAAGGCATCGGCGTCGGCATCGCGGCGGGCTTCAAGCTCACGCCGCTGATTTTCATCCCCTACCTGATCCTGACCCGGCGGTTCCGGGCCGCGGCAGTCGCCGCGGCGACCTTCGCCGTGACCGGTCTCGGATCTGCCTTGCTGATGCCCGGGGCCTCGCATGATTACTGGCTCAACGGCCTGTTCCTCACCCCGAATCGCATCGGGAACGTCCGCTTCATCGGTAATCAGTCGCTGTACGGAGCTATTGCGCGGCTGGCGGGCAGCACAACTGCGGCGCGGCCGTACCAGCTCGCAGCGGTGGCGGTAGTCGGGACAGCGGGGCTCCTGCTAGCGGCCTGGGCGTCCCGCCGCGGCCAGGAGATGGTCGGCATCCTGACCTGCGCGCTCACAGGCCTGCTCGTGTCGCCGATCTCCTGGTCGCACCACTGGGTGTGGATCGCGCCGATGATGGTCGTGCTCGCGCACCTCGCGACGAGCCCGCTCGCGCTGCCCGCGGCCCGGCGCTGGCGGCTTGCCTGCTGGCTGGGCATCGCCGCCGTGGCGGCTGTGTTCTCTGGCGTGCTCTGGCTCGAGCCGGCCTCGGCCTTGCAGGGGGAGGTCATGACCGGTCTTCAGCAGCTCCTCGGCGACATATACGTGCTGGCCGGCCTGGCGGGCCTCGGCGTGATCGCCGCCGCACTCGCCTACACGCGACGCCGGGATCGGCGTCCGCCGGACAGCATTCCGGTGGCCGTGAGCGAGCAACCGCTCGCGCAGTCGGGCTGAGCCAGTATGCGTCCGACCTTCACCAAGTCCGCCAAGCTCGCTCCCGGTGATCGGGTGGCCGTGTTGTCGCCTTCCTTCGCCGCGCCGGGCATGTTCCCGGCTGTGCACGAGCTTGCGATGAGAAGGCTGCGTGCGGAGTTTGGCCTGGAGCCGGTGGAGTACCCGACGACCCGCCAGCTGGGCGCGTCGCCGCAGGACCGGGCCGCTGACCTGATGGCCGCGTTCGCCGATCCGGGGATCCGGGCCATCCTCGCCAGCATTGGCGGCGACGACCAGATCACTGTCCTGCCCTTCCTCGACCCGGCCATCGTGGCAGCCAATCCCAAGCCGTTCGCCGGATACAGCGACAACAGCAACCTGCTCAACTGGCTGTGGAACCTGGGCGTCGCCAGCTATCACGGCGGCTCCACGATGGTCCACCTCGGCCGCGGCGGCGGCTTGCACCCGGTGTCAGCGGGGTCGCTGCGCGCCGCGCTGCTGACCGGGGGCGACATCGAGCTGCATCCGGTGGCGGACTTCAGCGAAGACGAGCTGGACTGGCACGACCCGGCCGCCCTGGACCAGCCACCACTCACGCAGCCGAGCCCGGGGTGGAGCTGGCACCAGCCCGGACAAGTCGTCAGCGCGCCGACCTGGGGCGGGAACCTGGAGATCTTGCACTGGAACCTCGCGGCGAACCGGTGGATCCGGCCGCCCGATGACTACGCCGGATGCGTACTCCTGCTGGAGACATCGGAAGAAATGCCGCCAGCTGAGGAGGCCTTCCGGATGCTGCGCAACTTCGGCGAACGCGGGCTGCTTGGCCAGTTCCCGGCCATCGTAGTCGGCACCGCCAAGGCCAGCAGCCTGCACGAGCGCAGGACGGCTGAGCAGCGCGAACGCTACCGCGCCGATCAGCAGGCGGCTATTCTGCGCGCCCTCGGCACCTACAACCGCGACGCCATGGTCGTCTTCAACGTCGATATCGGGCACACCGACCCGCAGTGGGTGCTGCCCTACGGCGGAATGCTGACTGTCGATGGGCCGAGCCGACGCATCGTCGCCCACTACTAGCGCGCGCTACCACTTCGGGACCTAGCAGAGGATCGGTGCGTGATCGGTGACCGGTGGGGTGTCAGCGACAGCGATACCTTGCGGCCCTATCCGTGCGACGAATTCGTCGCGTCGCCCACATTGCAGGCGTGGCGCGGCGTCCGCGTCGAGGCGCCTGCCGAGACGGTGTGGGCGTGGGTGGCACAGGTGCGGCTCGCGCCGTACTCCTACGACTGCTTCGACAACCTGGGCCGACGATCACCTCGAGAACTGGCCGGTCTTCCCGAACCTCACGTGGGAGAGCGGTTCACCACCGCTGGCGGGCGTGAACTGGGCCGAATCGTCTCGGTCGATCGGGGTGTGCAATTGACAGGCACCATCATGGGAGCGGCTATGTCCTACGTGCTGGCGCCTGAGGATGACCGGACGACCCGCCTCTTGCTCAAGGTCGTCATGCAAACTGCCCGCTGGAAGGCACCCGTGCTATCGGTCGGCGACCTGATCATGGCCCGACGGCAACTGCTGAACCTCAAGCAACTAGCCGAGCGTCATGACAGAGCCTGAGCTCGAGACGGCACTGGTCGTCGAAGTTCCAGCTGCCGAGCATGTGGTGGGCCAGTTCCGGGCGCAGCTCGATGCCAACGCGCTGCTGGGCGTTCCCGCCCACATCACGATCCTGGCCCCGTTTATGCCAGCGGGCAGGATCGATGCTGGCACGCTGGCTGACCTTGAGAGTCTGGCTAGCGGCATCGAGGCGTTCGACTTTCTGCTCCACCGCACGGCCTGGTTCGGAACCAGCGTGCTCTGGGTCGGGCCGCGAGATCCGCGTCCTTTCAGTGAACTTACTGAGCGCGTCTTTGCGACGTTCCCTGAGTTCCCGCCATTTCAGGGGCAGTTCGACGAGGTGGTCCCGCACCTGACGGTCGGCTATGACCACGACCTCGACGAGATGCTGCATGCTGAGCAGGTCATAGGCGCAAATCTGCCGATACGGGCCCGCGCTCGGGCGGTTACGCTCATGACCGAACTCGCTCCCGGTGGCCAGTGGTCAACGTTCGCGACTTTCTCGTTTCGATAACTGCACAGTTTGATAGCGGCACAGGTCCGACAGGGAGGCGCCAGTGGGTCAGTCCGGTGCGCGGGCAGGCGGCGACGCGCTGCGCAGTGGTGGCTGGGTCGAACGTCCCGTCCAGCTCTACCGCGACGAGTGGGGAATCCCTCATGTCCGCGCGCAGTCAGCACACGACGCCTTTGTCGCCCAGGGTTACGTCCACGCCATGGACCGCTTCTGGCAGATGGATGCGAGCCGCAAGCAGATGGAGGGCAGGTGGGCCGAGTGGGTCGGTGCCGCCGGTTTGCCCGCGGACCGGCTCGCCCGGCGCCTGCGCGCCGGTGCCGCGTCCATCCGCGATTATCAGGCGCTCGGGGCGGATGCCAGGACGATGGTGGACGCGTACACGGCAGGCGTCAACGCGTTTCTGCAGACTCATCCGGCCCCTGCCGAGTATCAGCTGGTGGCAAGTGCACCCGAGCCGTGGCAGGGCTGGCACTGCATCGCCGCCATGCGGCAGCGCGGATACCTGATGGGCTCGCTGTGGTACAAGCTCTGGCGAGCTGGCGCGGTCGGGATCGTCAGCGCCGAGGACCTGGTCAAGCTGCGCTACGACGACGGCGGGTCCGATCGCCTCTGCATCCCGCCCGGCACCGACGCCAGCCGGTGGATGGCGAGCCTCGCGGACCTTCGAGAGCCGATCCGCGCGCTCAGCTTGCTGGCTGCCCGTGCCGATGTCGACGGCGGAAGCAACAACTGGGCACTGGCACCGAGCCGGACCGCTACTGGGAGGCCGATACTGGCGGGCGACCCGCATCGCGCATTCGAGCTGCCAGGCATGTATGCGCAGATGCAGCTGCGCTGTGAGGAGTTCGACGCGATCGGCTTCACCGTTCCCGGCGTGCCGTGCTTCCCGCACTTCGGCCACAACGCTCACGTGGCCTGGGGGGTCACGCACGCCTACGCCGACCTGCACGACCTGTACGTCGAGCAGTTCGACACGAGCGATCCGTCTCGCTACCGGCATCGGGGCGAATGGCTGCAGGCGACGACGACGACTGAGGACATCAACGTTCGCGGCGGTGCATCGGCTCCAGTAGAGATCGTCACGACCATCCATGGCCCGGTAGTCGCCGGAGATCCGGCCCGTGGCGCCGCGGTGACGCTGAAGTCGGTCCAGTTCTTTGACCTCGACCGGTCGTTTGACTGCCTCCTGCCCATGCTTCGGGCGGACTCGGTGGATTCGCTGTTCCAGGCCGTACGGGGCTGGGGGCTCATCGACCACAACCTGGTGGCCGCGGACACTGACGGCCACATCGGCCACCTCGTGCGGGCCGTGATCCCGCGTCGGTCAGCGGTCAACGGGTGGCTGCCCGTGCCGGGCTGGACCGGTGAGTATGAGTGGGACGGCATGATCGCTCCCGAGCAGATGCCGCGCGCCGACGATCCGGCCCGCGGGTATCTCGTGACCGCCAACAACCGGGTCGTGACCGCTATCCCGGAGACCGGTGACTATTTCTGCACCGACGCGCATCCGCCGTATCGGGCCAGGCGAATCGAGCAGCTCATCGCTGGGCTCGCGGCCGCGTCGCTGGCGGACATGGCGACGATCCATCGCGACGACGTCAGCGAGCCTGCCCGCCTGTTCCGCACCGCGCTGGCAGATGTCACGCCTGCGAGTGAGGCTGCTCGTTCGATTCGGGACATTGTGGTCGGCTGGGACGGCCGGATGTCGCCAGACTCCGTGGCTGCCGGCTGCTACACGCGGCTGCGGTGGGCGCTCGCTGGTATCGTCGGCAGCCGGTCTGGGCTCGCCGCGGCCGGGAGCTCGAGCCTGATGCAGCTGCCGGGCGGCGTCTCCCCCGTCAGCCACCTGTGGTGGGTACTGCCCGCCCTGCTCCGATCGGATGATCTGTCGCTGACCGGCGGCAGCACGTGGCGCGAGCTGCTCGCAGAGGCGCTGGAAGCGGTCGCGAGCTCACCGCGGGACGTGCCCTGGCAGCAGCTGCACACTGCCGCTCTCACGCATCCGCTGACCCCCGTGCTGCCGGACGCGCCGGCTGCCCTCAGCCCCGCCGGCGCCGGGGTCGGCGGCGATAACGACACCGTCTGGGCGACCGGATGCCGGGCGGAGTCCGGCACGGCGGCCGTCTACGGCGCCGTGGCTCGCTACGTGTTCGATGTCGGTAACTGGGACGCCTGCACGTGGATAGTCGTCGGTGGCGCATCCGGAGATCCCGCGAGCCCGCATTACGCAGATCAGCATGACGCGTGGTCCCGGTGCGAGCTCATCCCGATGCGCTATGACTGGGACGCGATCGCCGCCGCCAGCCCGCAGCTAACCCTGCAGCCCGACGGTAGCGTCCTCGACGCGCCGCCACGGTAGCGGCCTGGCCAGCATGGCGCCCCTGCCGGGCCCTTGCACGGAGCTCTACCGTCGTGTGCTCGGCGGGCGCATAGTTGATCCTGGAGGGTGCCATGCGGGTCGATGTCAGTGCCGAGGCTGGCGAGTTTGTCCGCGGCCGGGGTGGCCGGCTCTGGGTCTGGGCGGCACACCCGCGGATGTGCTGCGCGGGTGCGGCGGCCTACATGCACGCGGCGATCGAGCACCCGGCCGGGCTGTCCGGCTTCCGCGCCCTGCCGTCGGCTCCGGCCGACCTGGAGATATGGTTCCGCGCTCCAGCCGGCCGGCTTCCTGAGGTCTTGGAAATCGGCATGCGGGGCAGGCGCCGCCCCCGCATCGAGGCCTACTGGGACGGCTGCCTGTTCGCGCTGTGACCGGCGAGCGGCCGCGCTCGACTCGGCCGTGCACACGCAGCCACGTGCTCAGCCCGACGAGCCGTACTGAATCGGGACGTGGATCACCTGCGCCTTCGTCCAGTCGCTGGCACCTGGGACGAGCTGCCAGACGGTCAGGGTGGCAGCAGCGACAGCCAGGGCTTCAGGCTCGCCGCTGGTCCCGGGCGCCAGGGTCGCAGTCCCCGGCGGCAGCGCCGGCAGTGCCTGCCACTGCCGGCCGGAACTGGTGACGACGTCGGCTCGGCCGCCGGCAATGACGGCCACTGTGCCGGCGGACCCGAAGGAGGCTGAGTCCATGACCGCGCCTCTCAGCGGGAGGGCCGGCGACAGTGTCCAGTGCTCACCGTTGTCTCCTGACCACCCGGCCAGCAGGCTGACATCATGCCCGCTACCTGCCGCGAGCAGCGTCACGAGCTGGCTCGCCGTCCGGGTGAGCCGCAGCACAGTAACGTGCTGGCGGACATAGGCGGCCGGTATCTGCGGTCCAGCTTGCTGCCAGGTCCCGCTGATGGCGGCGAAGATGCCAGCTGTGCCCGGCCGAGAGCACACCCCGGCCACTAGCGGCTCCCCCGACGGCGTGTATCCGGCGGCGGTCAAGGCGCTCAGCCCGCAACTGCGGCCGGCCGTCGTGGCGGCGACCGTCCGCGGCGTTGCGAAGGACTTCCAGCTCGCGGATCCGCCGGCCGTCTGTTCAGCGGTGCCGTCGGTGAGCAGGGCCATCATCGTGCCGCTGGCCGGCGGTATTGCCAGCGCATCGGGCGCGTTGGCCAGGCGCGCATCGAGCGGGCTGAGCGTCGACCAGGCCTGCCCGCCGTCGCTGGTCTCGATGAGTGGGGTGTAGGTGAGGTCCTGGCTTGGCCGGAATGCCGTCACCAAGGACTGGCTCCCGCCGGCGATGACCAGGCCGCCGTTGTCGGCAGTACCGGGCGGCGTGACTAGCTTCCATTGGCTGCTTGCGGCCGGCCGGACGAACAGCTGCCAGAAGTTGTTCTCCTGGCTGGCCGGTCCGCCCATCACGGCGACGGCCCAGGTGCCCGCGGCTGTCGCCGTGGAGGTGTCCAGCGAAGACCTCGGTACCGCAGGCGATGCCGCCGGACTGTGCGGCGCTGCGATCGTGCTGCCGCAGCCTGCGGCGAGGATGGCGCCTGCTGCCACTGCCGACGCGACATTGCCGCGGCGCGCTGACCTAGTCATGACCGTCCTAGTAGCTGTCGGGCGGCGTCGGTGAGCTCGGCGGCGAACGATGATTTGGTGGCCTGTGTTCCGGGTCCGGGGTCGAAGTTCAGTTCCTGGCGCAGGTGGCCGTGCTGGTCGATGACGAATGCGTAGTCGCCGTGCCCGATCATGGACCCGGCGGGGAGGATTTCCATGGGCAGGCCGTAGGCGTGCCAGACCTGCTGGAGCTGGGTCCGGGTGCCGGTCAGGTACAGCCAGTTACTGATCGTGTTGAGGCCTTCCTGGCGGTCGAACGCCTGCAGGTAGCCGACCTGGGTGTCGAGGGGGTTGTAGTTGACCGCGACTAGTTCGACATGGCTGGTGTCAGCGGCGAGCAGCTGGCCGGCTTGCCGGAATTCCTGTCCCATCAGCGGGCAGTCACTGGTGCACACCGGATCGAGGAACCCCAGCAGTACCACCTTGCCGCGCAGGCTCGCCAGGGTTACGGCACGGCCGTTCTGGTCGGTGAGGCTGAAGCCGGATGCCGGGTAGTTGACCTGATCGCTTGACCCGTCGATGGCCTGCGCGAGGATCGTGTCCGCGACGGGGTTGGCCTGCGCGACCGCCATTGGAGCCGCGCCGAGCACGATCAGGCCGATCGCGCCAACAGAGGCCACGGACTCGATGCTCGCGGCCGCAACCGACTGGCGCACAGCCGCCGGCCGGGCGCGGTCCAGCGCCAGCCGGGCCCGGCCCCGCCAGCTGGCATCGGGCGCCGCCGCGGCAGCTGGTTCTGCCTCCGTCATCAGCGCGGGAGCCAGGGCGAGATACCCGGCGATGGCGATGAGCGCCATCGGGATCATGCTGTTGGGGTCGGTGCCCAGGCCGCCGAGGAAGCCGAAGTCCTCGATCAGTACCCAGTCGGCTAGGCACACCATAGTGAAGCCGATGAGCACCGGCCTGATCAGCCGCGGCTTGCCGGTCAGGAACACCGCGCCGGTTACGGCGAGCGCGGCGACGGCGAACAGGTTGACCGCGAAGCCGTGCGCCTCGTCGAAACCGGTGAACGCGGTGATCCAGGCGGACAGGACATGCGGCTGCGGTGTTGGCGCCATCGCAGAGGTCATAGTCGCCAGGGTGCCCGGCTGGCCGTGCGCGGTGCCCTGCCAGAAACCGCGGCCCGGCCACGCCTGGAGGACCGCCATGCCGACCAGGAACAGCCCAGAGCCGGCCAGGGTCAGCCGCCCCAGCCGCCCGGTACGCCAGGTCCGCTCGGGAAGCGCGATCAGGGCGCCTGCCACCGCGTAGATGAGCACGGCGCCCGGTGCTCCGAACAGCCACGTCAGGCCCGGGGCGAAGATCCCGCCGAACGACTCGCCGAACGCCCAGACCACCAGGCCCCAGCCAATGCTGACCAGGCCCGCGAACCGCGACAGCGGGCCCCGCGCCGCGACCATCATCCAGATGCCGATCCCGATCTGGATCCACACGGCCGAGGCGCCCGCCTGCATCGGGTGATACGACCAGTTCGTGCCAGCCCAGTTCACTACCTCCTGCACCCATCGCGGCGAGGTGGCCGCGGTCGGCTCAATGACCTGCGAGGGGAGGCCCACCGCCATTTTCGGCTGGGCCTGCAGTATCCCGTCAAGGATCCAGATCAAGCCGAAGCCGATCCGCAGCAGCCGCCGCCAGGCGGGCTCGGCCGGCGCCGGCGCGACGCCCAGGATGCCGCCTGCGGCGCCCGACTGCAGCCACGCTCGCAAGCCCAGCCAGGCCAGGCCGACGACGAGGAAGATCAGCAGCGCGATCAGCCCCTGGTGCAGCAGCGCGGCCTTGAACGCCGCCACTACCGTCGGGTCGCTTGGGTTCAGTCCAGAATTCATGCCGGGCATGACGCGGTCTCCTCTTCCGGCGAATCTTGAGTCGAGCCCGGGGCCGCCGTCACCAAATCGCCGCAGCCGGACGCTGCTGGCCACGACGAAGGCCGACGAGGCTGCCATTGCTGCACCTGCAATCAGCGGGTTAAGCAGGCCGGCTGCGGCGAGCGGTAGCGCCGCGACGTTGTAGCCGAAGGCCCAGGCCAGGTTGCGGCGGATCACCGCCAGCGTGGCGCGGGCGAGACTGATCGCGTCCGGCACAACGCTGAGGTCGTCACGCAGCAAGATCAGATCGGCTGCGCTGATCGCCACCTCGGTGCCGGAGCCGAGAGCGAGACCCAGGTCAGCTGCAGCGAGCGCCGGTCCGTCGTTGATCCCGTCACCGGCCATCGCGACCCGCCGACCCTGCTCCTGCAGGCCACGGACGACGGCAGCCTTATCGCCGGGGAGCGCCCCGGCGATCACCTCGTCCGCGCCTACCTCGGCGCCGATAGCCCGCGCCACGACCTCGCTGTCCCCGGTGAGCAGCACGGTCCGCAGGCCGAGCCGCCGCAGCCCGGCGACCGCAGCGGCCGCCGACGGCTTGACTGTGTCAGCGACCGCGACCGCACCGCGGGCCTCCCCGTCCCATCCCACCAGAACGACGGTCTGGCCTGCTTGCTCCCATGCCGCGCACTGGGATGCCAGGTCCGGCGGGACGGCGTCGCCGCGGTCGCGGAACAGCTTCTCCCGCCCGGCGATCAGCTCGACGCCGTCGACAGCGCCGCGCACGCCCAGCCCGGGCAGCGCGGCAAAGCTTGTGGCCTGCGGCAGAGACCCCAGCTCGGCCCGAGCGAACGAGCTGACCGCCACGGCCACCGGGTGTCTGGAGGCGTCTTCGACCGCGCCGGCCCGGCGCAGCAGGACTTCCCGAGCAGTGCCGGGCGCCGGCTGCAGGCCGGTCAGTGTCATGATCCCGGTCGTGATCGTGCCGGTCTTATCGAGTAGAACGGTGTCCACGCTGCGTGACGACTCGAGCGCCTGGTAGCCCTTGATGAATATGCCGAGCTGCGCGCCCCGGCCGCACGCCGCTACCAGAGCGGCCGGGGTCGCGAGGCCTAGGGCGCAGGGGCAGGCGATGATGAGCACGGCCAGGGCGGCGCTGAACCCGCGCTCGGCGCTGGCGCCGGCCGCCAGCCAGCCGACCAGGGTCAGCGCCGAAGCCGCCAGCACCGCCGGGACGAACACTCCGCAGATCCGGTCGGCCAGCCGCTGAACTGCCGACTTGTCCGCCTGGGCCTTCTCCACTAGGGCAATCAAGTGCGCGAGCTGAGTGTCATCGCCGGTGCCGGTGGCGAGAACGACTAGGCGACCGCTCACCACTACGGTCCCCGCGGCAACCCGCCCGCCTTCGCGGACCTCGGCAGGTACCGATTCACCGGTCATCATGCTGGTGTCGACTGCCGACTCGCCGAATTCGACAACGCCGTCGGCGGCGATCACCTCACCCGGCCGGATGATGATCCGGTCCCCGGGCCGCAGCTGTACGACCGGCACCGGTCGTTCGCGGCCGTCAGCGTCCAGTACGCAGGCCTGTCGCGCACCGGCCGCTGCCAGCGCCCGCATCGCGTCGACGGCATCACGGCGGGCCCGGGCTTCATACCACCGGCCCGCCAGCAAGAACGTGGTCACCGAGGCGGCGACCTCCAGGTAGATGCCGCCGCCGGAGCCATGGATCAGCAGCTGCAGCGCGCTTACCCTGGTCGGCCCGGCGTCGAGGACGAACATCGCATAGACCGACCAGCCGCAGGCCGCGGTGATGCCGAGCGAGACCAGGGTGTCCATCGACGTCGAGCCGTGCCGGGCATTCTTCAGCGCCGCGGCGTGAAACGGCCACGCTGCCCATCCCGCCACCGGCGCCGCCAGCGCGACCAGCACCCACTGCCAGCCAGGGAATCGGGACGAGGGGAACAGCGACAGCTGGACGGACAGATCGCTCAGCGGGACGAAAAACACCAGCGCCACGACTAGCCGCTTGCGCAGGTACGCGACCCGGTCCGCGTCCGGCCCCGCCCCGTTCGCGGCTTGGTGGATCTCGGCCGAGCTGGCCCGCGCCACTTCCGCGCCGTAGCCGGCCTGCTCTACAGCTTCGACGAGCCGCTCTACCGGAACCGATGGGGGTGCCGTCACGATCGCTTTCTCCGTGGCGAAATTGACCGACGCCACCACATTGTCGATCAGCCCGAGTTTCTTCTCGACTCGGGCCGCGCAGGCCGCGCACGTCATTCCGCGGATCGACAGCTCGACTTCCCTCGCGACTGGCGGCGAAGCCGCGTCGGAGACTGCAGCCGATGACATTCAGCCCTGCCTTCCAGCCGGACCAGCTAGCTAGCGCAAAGGTGACGAGAGGCCGCCCAGCCTGGCGCTGGCCTGCAGAAGACGGCGCAGTACCGCCGCACGCCGGAAATCTAAACCGCAGCGAAAGCTGTCGTCAACCTGATCAGCGTGATTACCATTGCCGAGGCATTGCGGCAATACCCGTGCGGGGTTTAACTAATACCCAGCAACGGTATCCAGGCGGGCGGCACGATACCCCCGAGCCGTATTGTAGATACCCTGCCCGGGTTCTGGAAATACCCCGATGGGGTTTACCAGGCTCGGCTGGCTAAAACGCGGCGTGGTTATTTACCGGAGTCGCTTGTAGCGGCGGCGAGAAGTGAATTAGCCTTTTCGCGTAAGCGCGGGAATGAAGTCCACACCGGTGAAGGGATGCAGAGATGACCGGGCCCAGCTGGCTGGCCGTTGGCCTGGCCGGGCTCATGCTGCTCATCGCCGGTACCTGCGCCGTCCGGCTGGCCATCTGGTGGCGGCGCGGCCGCGGCACCGAGCCGGACGCAGACGGCCTGCACGTGGTCATGGGCGTGGCGATGGCCGGGATGCTCGAGCCACGGCTGGGCCTGCTCCCTGACGCGGTCTGGCGAGTGGTGTTCGTCGCCGGCGCGGCGTGGTTCGGGTGGCAGGCGGCTCGCCATCTGGCGTCGTCGCAGGCCGCGCGGGTCTCGCTGCGCGCACCCTGTCCCGCACGCTGTCGAGTGCGCTGCCATGCTCTACATGCTCCTGCCGGCCAGGTCCGCTGGCCGTGCCGCGCCGATGGCCATGCCGCTCATGAGCGGCACCGCAGCGGCAGGCAACCCGGCGCTGGCGCTAGTGCTCGCGCTGTTCATGGTCGGTTACATCCTGTGGACCACCGATCACCTCGCTGCCCTGTCCAGGCTCAGCGGTCCGGCCGACGGGCAGGCGCTCGCTCCACGGCTCGCCGCCTGCCACAAGATCGTCATGAGTGTCGCCATGGGATACATGCTCCTCATGATGGTGGCGTGATCACGCTTCCGACCTGCGACGTAGCGGCTTGTCATACGGCAGGCTGATGCGGCGGCCCGCTTTGCTGGGTACCGTTTGTGTCGTGTCGAGCGACCATCTTTCTGCGAAGCCGCTCGGACGCTCCGTCCCTGCCGCCGTGAGCGGGCGCCAGTGGCTGGTCACCGGGGTGCTCGCCGGCTGCGCCGCAGCAGCAACGCTTGCACTGGTGCCCGGACTCACCCCCCGCGGACCCGTGCCGGCGCTGTTGCTCGCCTGTATCGTGTGCGGCCCGATCGTGTTGCTCCGCCGGTGGCCGCTGCCCGTGTTCGCGGTGTCACTCGTGGCGACCGGATTCTTCATAGCCCTCGGCACCGAGCCCTTGCCGCTGGGCGCCATGCTCGGGGTCGCCACTTACTTCGTCGCGTCCCGGCTGGGACGACGACTGTCGATCCCGGTCGTCGTCGCGGCCGCGCTGGCACTCGGCGCCGCGGTCCTGTACGTCGCTCTCACCAGCAGGACTCCCGTACCGCTCGCCTCCGAGTCGGTAGTAGGACTCCTGCCGCTGGCAGCGGGCTGGTTCGTCGGGGATGCCGCCACGGCGCGCGGGCGTTACCTAGCTGGACTGGCCGAGCAGGAGCAGCGTGAACGGGCCGCCGAAGCTGACCGCGCCCGCCACGAGATCCGCGCCGAGCGGGTACGCATCGCCCGCGAGCTGCATGACGTCGTCGCGCACACCCTCGCGGTCATGACGGTGCAGGCTGGGGTCGGCAGGCGGCTGATGGCGCAGCGGCCGGAAGAAGCACGGGCCGCTCTCGAATCGATCGAGATCATCGGCCGAACCGCCCAGGACGAGCTTCGCGTGGTCCTCGGCTTGCTGCGTGACGAGGACGTCGAGTCGGGCTCGCTCGCGCCGATGCCGAGGCTCGTCGACCTGACGGAGCTCGCTGAGACGGTGCAGGCCTCGGGGACGCCGGTGATGCTGCGCACGTCCGGCACCGATAGCGATCTCTCGCCCGCCCTGGAGCTGTCGATCTATCGCGTTGTCCAGGAGGCCCTGACGAACGTCGTGAAGCACGCGCCGGGCGCCAGGGCGACGGTCGAGGTTGCCATCTCGCCGGCCGAGGTCCGAGTCGAGGTCACCGACGACGGCCAGCGCACGGGCGCGCTGTCAGCAGGTGGCGACTTCCGGTCCGGACACCGGAGAGGCCAGGGGATCCGGGGGATGCGCGAGCGGATCGCCGCCTTCGGCGGCTCGCTGGTGGCCGAGCCGCTCGCCGATCGTGGCTTCCACGTCGTCGCCACAGTGCCGACCGACGACGCGCGATGACGACCAGCGTCCTCGTCGTCGACGACCAGGCTCTCCTCCGCACGGCGTTTTCCTCGCTGATCAACGCCGAGGACGACCTGCGAGTCGTTGGGGAAGCGTTGGACGGGCGGCAGGCCGTCGAGCTTGCGCTGAGCCTTGCACCGGATGTCGTGGTGATGGACGTCCGGATGCCGGTGATGGATGGGATCGAGGCGACCCGGCGGATCACCTCCGGCGAGGTTTCGACGCCGCCGCGTGTGCTCATACTCACGACCTTTGACCTGGACGAGTACGTGTTCGAGGCGCTTCGCGCGGGAGCCAGCGGCTTTGCGCTCAAGAGCCGGCCGCTCGAGGAGCTCTTGAGTGCGATCCGGGTCGTCGCGGCCGGCGACGGGCTGCTGGCGCCCAGTGTCACCCGCCGCCTGATCTCGCGCTTTGCGGCTCAAGGCCAGCTGCCTGCGCGAGGTATGCGGGCGCTGGCTGAGCTGACTGAGCGCGAGCGTGAGGTGCTGGCGCTCGTCGCGCGAGGCCTGTCCAATGCCGAGCTGGCCGACGCCTTGTACCTCAGCCTGCCCACGGTTAAGACGCACGTCAGCAGGATTCTGGCCAAGGTCGGCGCCCGTGACCGGACCCAGCTCGTCGTCATGGCCTACGAGTCAGGCCTCGTCACCGGGGACTGAGTAGCAAACGGCCGAGCAGCAACGGCCGAGCAGCCAACGACCGTGCGGCGCTTCATACGGGCGTTGCGGGCATCGGCCAGAGGGATGACGTCCACTCGATGCTCCAGCATGACGACGGGTGACCGCTGATCCGCCACGATGACATCGCTGACCGTTACCGGCGCCCGCGGGCTCGCGGCCGCCGGTCTGGAATTGATGATCCTCGGAGGTACCGTGCTGGGGCTCCCCCTACTCATCCTGCTGCTGGTCGGCGGCGTGACCTTCGGCGTCGTCCGGCTCAACGCTCGCCGCCGCGGCCGAAGAACCGCCGGGCCGACAATCTCGCCGGGCACGACGCCGGAAGCGGCGCCGACGGATAGCCGCGCCCCAGCGACTGAGCCAGGCGCAGGGCGAACTGCCCGTCTGCCATCGCTGCCGCCGATGACAGCGCTCCCGGTGCCGGCCGGCGGCTGGGCGGTGGAGACGCATGGCCTCACCAAGCGGTTCGGGTCGAACATCGCGGTCGATGACGTCGAGCTGCTTGTGCCGCGGGGCTGCGCGTTCGGGTATCTCGGCCCCAATGGCGCCGGCAAGACGACGCTGATTCGCACGCTGCTCGGGCTCACCCACGCCGATGGCGGCACGATGTCCCTGCTCGGGATCCCGGTCCCGGCCGAGCGGAGCAAGGCCCTCGGCCCGGTCGGCGCCATCGTTGACGAGCCACGCTTCTACGGCCACCTCACCGGCAGGCAGAACCTGGATGTGCTGGCCGCGGCACGGGGCGGCGGGGCGGGCGCGCGAATAGCGTCGGCGCTCACCAGAGTCCGCCTCGCTGACCGGGCTGACGACAAAGTCGCCTCGTACTCGATGGGCATGCGGCAGCGCCTCGGGGTGGCGTCCTGCCTGCTCGCGGATCCAGAGCTGCTCATACTCGACGAGCCGATGAACGGGCTCGACCCCGCGGGCATGCACGAGATGCGGGAAATGATCCGGGCTTTCGTCGCCGAAGGACGCACCGTCATGCTGTCCTCGCACTTGCTGGACGAGGTCGAGCGCACGTGCGACGCGGTAGCGATCGTCGACCGGGGACGGGTCGTCCGACAGGGCTCGATCGACGACCTGGTGCGCGGTCGCGGCACTGTGGTGCACGTCGACTGCTCTGATCCGGCCACGGCGGCCCGCCTGATCGACGCGACCACCATCGCAGCCGAGATGACGCTTGGCGACGGCTCGCTGACGCTGACGCTCGCCCAGGGCGCGACCCGAGAAGTCGTGGCCGAGATCAACCGCCGGATTGTCGACGGCGGGATCTCGGTGTACGGCCTCGGTGAGGTCCGGACCACGCTCGAGGACTGGTTCTTGTCTGTGACGACCCGACTGGGAGACACTCCGTGACCGAGATCACCGCGATCGGCGGGCAGCCGTCGTCGACGCCTGGCACTGAGCGCGACAGCGCCGGCCGACCGCTCACTTCCCGGCCTGGGTCGCCGCTCCCCACCTGGAGCCTTATCACCACCAAGTACCTAGAGCTGCGCAAGCGACGCGGGCTCCTGGTGGCCGTCCTCGTGCTGATCCTCGCGGCGCCAGTGCTAGTGCTCGGGCTGCGCATGGTGTTCCATGCCGTTGACCCCAAGAGCTACGCGCCAGCCGGCAGCCCGAGCATCTTCGCGATTCTCTGCAACCTGCTGGCTGAATTCGGCTTCATCGCGGCTGCGACTGTTGGCGCCACCGCCGGGACCACGGATCTCACCGAGGGGGTCTTCCGTCACCTGGTGGTGACCGGCAGGTCGCGCGTCGCCCTCTACCTGGCTCGTCTTCCGGCCGGGCTGGCTATCGTGCTCCCGCTGGTCGCCCTGGCGTTCACGATGGTCTGCCTGGTGACGAGCTACGCGGGCGCGCCGCAGCCGACATCCGTCAACGTCAACGGCCTCTCCATCCCGCTGCAGATGGACAAGGCCCAGCTTGAGAGCTGGCTGCTGGCGCGCCCTGGGCAGGCGGAGGTTGCGTTCGGGAACGGGCCCGGACAGGCAGCTGAGGGCGCGGCGCTGGTCCGCCACCAGATCAGCGGCCTCTATGGCGAATATGTAGCCGACGGAAGGGCTGCGCTCAACCCCGCCAGCAACGAAATGGCCAAGATCGGCGGATGGCTGGTGCTGGAGATCGGCGTCGGGTTCGTCGTTGGCCTTGGTCTCGGGTCGCTGCTCGGTCAGCGCACTGTCACGCTCATCCTGATGATCGCACTGGAGATCATCGTGACGCCGATCCTCGCCGGGCACGTGATCCCGTACTTCCTCGACGGTCAGCGCATCGACGTGGGCGTCGCTCTGGACCAGCTGCGGCCGGCCGGCCTTGCCGGGCCAGGGGGCGGTCCAGGCGGCGGGGGCGGTCCGGGAGGTCTCTTTGGCGGTCGCGGCGTCCTTTCTATCCCGCCGATGCCCACCTGGGCCATGATCACGGTCATTGCGGGCTGGATCGTCGGCTGGTCCGTGATCGGCGCGTGGCGAATGGCGACCCGCGACGCGTGATAGGAGGGGGATCTCCGGTGCTACGTTGACGCCGTGGTGAGGAACGGCGGCCGGTGGAATCACAACATCCACTACCACCCGCTGATCCTCGCCGCGGTGCCCGCTGGCTGCAGTCACGCTCTAGATGTCGGCTGCGGCGAGGGCATGCTCGCGCGCGAGCTGGCACAGGCGGTGCCGCACGTCACGGCGATCGACGTCGACGAGCCGAGCCTCCTTCTTGGCCGCGCGCAAGACCCAGCGCGCCGGGTCGAATACCTCGCCGGTGACTTCCTCGGGTACCCGTTCGACAGCTCATTTGACTTCATCGCATCGGTCGCTGCCCTGCACCACATGGACATGCGGCAGGCGCTAGCCCGCATGCGCGGGCTGCTGCGGCCCGGCGGCACCCTGGCGATTGTCGGGCTGGCACGCAGCCGGTACCCGGCGGACCTGCCCGCCGAGGCCGCCGGCGTCCTGCTGCACCGGGTGTACACGGCGAGTCGGGGCTACTGGGAGCACTCCGCGCCCACGGTCTGGCCGCCGCCGGAGACCTACAAGTCCGCGCGGCGACTCGCCGCCGAGGTGCTGCCCGGAGTCCGATACCGTCGCCATCCGCTCTGGCGTTATTCCCTGGTCTGGTCCAAGCCAGCGACGGGCATCTCGGCGCGCTACCCGGCCTGACCCTGGTCGAGCCCCCTGCCTGGCGCGCGATCGCACCATAGGTAGTTTGGATGCAACGGCTCACCTGACGCCAGTGAGGTCTGACCGGGAGGAGCTGAGAGATGCCGCAGGAGTGGCGCCACGAGTCGGAGGACCTGGCGGACTTCGAGGTGCTGGACGCCGCCGACACGCTAACGGGTCCGCTCGGCGACGATCCGCTCGACCGAGGAGTGATCACGCCCGAACGCTGGTCGGCCGCTATGCAATTCGGCGCGACCGCCGCCGAGCAGGAAGCAGGCCAGTCGCTCGACCAGCTCCTGGCAGCAGAAGAACCGGACATTAGCCCCGAACTCGGCGTGGACCCGCAACAGGGCGATGGCTGGGACGAGAACGCGACCGAAGCAGACATCCGCAGGCTGGCGCAGGATGACGGCCCGGATCCGCGAACTGGCCGCCTTGCGCCCGAGGACGACGGCGGGTTCCCGATCGCCAATGCGGACTACGTGGCCCGTGACGCGGGGATCGACGGCGGTGCCGCTACGGCCGAGGAAGCAGCCGTCCACCTCGTCGCCGAAGACGACGGTTAGATCTCCCTGGCCACGCCGGACGCTGGTGCGCTCAACTCTGTGCGCCCGCGCCCGACTGCGATCCCGCTCGCTCACCTGCGTGATGCTGCCGGCGCAGCCAGGTCTGCGGCTGGCCAGCCTCGACCGCGATAGCTTGCCAGGTCCAGCTGTGCGACCTGCGGTCGTCGATATAGGCGGCGATATCCGGATAGCTCAGCCGGGCGGCGACTTCGGCTGCGCGCTGCCGGGCATCGTTACGCTTCCGGGCATGCGCCACTGCGGCGATGTCGTGCCGGCGGAGGGCGGCCGCCACTGCATGGTGGGACCGGCCAGCCTCGGCAGCGATTGCGTTCACGGTGTGGTGCTGCTCCAGGTGCCGTTCCCGCAGGTAGGTCTCGACGTCGGGGTAGCCGAGCCGCTGCAGGACCGGACGCCAGCCGTTGTCTGTTCGCTGGGCCTCAGATCGGCGCACGGCGTCGGCCGCGGCGGGATCGAGCCGGCCGAGATGCCGGGACAGCCAGTCTTTGTGCAGCCCGGCATCGCGGCTGATCGCCGCCAGGCTCGCGCCATCCCGGACCCGGGTGAGGACGAATGCGCCTATATCTGGGTAGCCCTGCCGTTGCGCGACGTTTGCCGCTACCGCGATGATCTGGCGGTCGGCGCGATCTCTGCTGGCCTGCGTCACGTACTCGGCCGGAATCGCCGCCCGCGCGAGCGCGGCCTTCCGGCGGCGCTGCTGAGGGAAGGGCCGGCCGCGCGCGGCAGCTGCCGCATCACGGGCGAGGTCGCCAGCGCGTGCCCGCTGGCGGCCCGCGGCGCTGCCCTGGCGGACGGCAGGCTCAAACAGCAGGCGCGCCGAGAATGCGGCCGAGCGCAGCTTGCGGGTCTCGGGCCCCTCCAGGGACTGGCTGCGCTCAAGGCCGAACGCCTCGCAGTACTGCTGCTTGGTCCAGCCGTGCGCGGGCAGGTGCGCCGCGACGGACCGGAAACCCCGGCCGCACAGATGACACATCACCAGCGAACCCTCGACGACTACCTCGCCAGCAGGCGCATAGAACGCAGTGCCGTCCGCCAGGACGCCGGCGACCGGGCGCATCCCGCGGCCTGATCGCCGCAGCGCACCCTGACGAGGCGCTCCTGCCGGGCTGAGCATCTCAGCGGACATGGCCAGTCTCCCGCTCCTGAGCTCGTCACACTGGGCTAGTGACAGGGGCTAGTCACACGGGCTAGTCACACGGGCTAGTCACACGGGCTAGTCACATTGAGACTACAGAGGGAGGCAGGCTCATGTCATCCACAGCCCGGCTGCACGCCCGTACCGAGACAGGCAGACTACTGATCGGGCCCCTGGTGATCGGACCCATGGACCCAGCGATCAGAGAGAAGGCACCGTGGAGATCAGTGCGCGCAATCAGCTGCCGGGTACCGTGCAGTCCGTCAAGATGGGCGCGGTCATGGCCGAGATCGTCGTGAACGTCGAGGCAGGCACGATCGCGGCCGTCATCACGGACTCATCTCGCGAGCACCTGAATCTGCAGGAAGGCGACGAGGTGACGGTGATCATCAAGGCCACCGAGGTCATGATCGCCAAGTAACCGCGGGCCCACGCTGTCAGCGGGCCGCGCGGGGCTTGCCGCGGCATTAACCTGGGCCCATGTCCGCAGATCGGGATTCGCCGCTGTCACTCGCCGAATGGCTGGTGCTGTGCCTGGTCTGCGAGCAGCCGACGCACGGGTTCGCGCTGGCCGCGCTGCTCAGTGCTGAGGGCGAGATGGGACGGGTGTGGCGGGTGCCTAAGCCGGTGGTCTACCGGGCGCTGCAGCGGCTGGAGCAGCTCGGCCTGGTGCGGACGATCGAGCAGCAGCCGTCGAGCCACGGTCCGGTCCGCTCGCTAATCGACGCGACGCCGGCCGGGCGAGACCTGGCCGGGCCGTGGCTCACTAGGCCCGCGAGCCATAACCGGGACGTTCGCTCGGAGCTGCTGATAAAGCTCGCCCTGCTTGCCCGCAGCGACGGCGATCCGCAGCCACTGCTCGACGCACAACGCGAGCAGCTGATCCCCGTCGCGCGCGCACTGCGAGACCGGCTGGACGAGGCGACGGGCTTCGACCGGACCATGATCCTCTGGCGGTGCGAGACGATTGCGGCTACTCTCCGCTTCCTCGACGCGCTAGGTGCGGCTACCCTTGTGCCGCGCGCGCAACTGTAGTCTCATAGTGACTACTGGCCTCGATCTGCATCTCCGGGCTGGGTAGCCGCGCGGAGCTGCGCAGGCCGCCTCGGGCGGTGGCCGCCGCCGTCCCCGCACGCAAGGAGATGATTTCTCATGACGGTGACCCTCGACCGCAACGTTGAGGCCTTCATCGGCGCCACGTCAGCTGTTCATCAACGGGCAGTGGGTTGACGCTGCCTCAAGCCGGACTTTCGAGACGCCCAATCCGGCGACAGGCGAGACGCTCGCGCACATCGCCGAAGGCGACGCCGAGGACATCAACAGGGCCGTCCGTGCGGCGCGCGCCGCGTTCGATGACGGTCCGTGGAGCCGGATGTCGCCGTCGGAGCGCGGACGCATCATCTGGCGGATCGGGGACCTGATTCTCGAGCACGTGGACGAGCTCGCCCAGCTGGAGTCGCTGGATAACGGCAAGCCGTTTGTGGTTGCGTAGGCCGCCGACGTCCCGCTCGCCGCCGACCTGTTCCACTACATGGCTGGCTGGGCCACGAAGATCGAAGGCAACACCATCAACATCTCGGTGCCGCACCTGCCGGGCGCGAACTTCCCCTGCTACACCCTGCGCGAGCCAGTGGGCGTGGTCGGTCAGATCATCCCGTGGAACTTCCCGTTGCTCATGGCCGCGTGGAAGCTCGGCCCGGCGCTCGCTACCGGCTGCACCGTCGTGCTGAAGCCCGCCGAGCAGACGCCGCTCACAGCGTTGCGGCTAGCCGAGCTGATCGCCGAGGCCGGAGTGCCCGATGGGGTCGTGAACGTGGTGCCGGGCTTCGGCCAGACCGCGGGCGCGGCCCTGGCGTCCCATCCGGATGTCGACAAGGTCGCGTTCACCGGATCCACCGAGGTGGGCAAGCTCATCGTCGCCGCCGCCGGGGCCACCAACCTGAAGAAGCTGACGCTCGAGCTTGGCGGCAAGAGCCCGAACATCGTCTTCGAGGACGCTGAGGACGGCGCCATCGAGGGCGCCGCCAACGCCATCTTCTTCAACCACGGCCAGTGCTGCGTGGCTGGCTCCCGCCTGTTCGTCCACCAGAGCAGGTACGACGAAGTCGTCGACGGCGTGGCCGAGATCGCCAAGTCCATCAAGCTCGGCCCCGGCATGGACCCCGGCACCCAGATGGGCCCGCTGGTGTCGGACGAGCAATTCCGCCGGGTCACCGGCTTCCTGGAGTCCGGCAAGTCCGACGGCGCCACCACGCTGGCCGGCGGCGGCCGCCACGGCGACCGCGGCTACTTCATCGAGCCCACCGTGCTGACGAACACCCGCCCGGACATGAAGGTCGTCCGCGAGGAGATCTTCGGCCCGGTCGTGGTCGCCGCGCCCTTCAGCAGCCTGGAGGAGATCGCCGCCGTCGCCAACGACAGCGACTACGGGCTGGGCGCCGGCATCTGGACCCGCGACATCTCCAAGGCGCACGCGCTCGCCAAGAAGCTGCGCGCGGGCACGGTGTGGATCAACTGCTACAACGTGTTCGACGCAGCGCTGCCGTTCGGCGGATACAAGCAGTCCGGCTGGGGTCGCGAGATGGGCCACGAGGTGCTGAACAACTGAAGGTGACGGGCGAGGCTGTCGTGTTCGCCGGCGTCGACCTGCTGGACGGGACACCGGTCATCGACCTCAAGCCGTACGTCACCCGGTTCGACCAGCCACCGGGCAATCCGCGATGCGGCTGGTTCGACGAGGTCACCATCGCTGACGGCACCACACCCGGACAGCTAGCCCCCCCGTGATCAACACCACCGTGATCAACACCACCGTGATCCGCAATCCCGGCGCGCGCATCACGACCCGTCGTCGCCAGGAGTTTCTCACCGGCCCGGCCCGGGCAAAACAGGTACGCGATGGCTGAGACAACCCGCGGCGGGCCGATCGTCATTGTCGGCGGCGGCATGGCAGGCGGCAACGCCGCCGTGACCTTGCGGCAGGAAGGCTACTCCGGCCAGCTCACGCTCGTCAGCCCCGAACCTGGCGTCCCGTTTGGCCGCCCCCCGCTCTCCAAGACGTACCTGCGGTCGGAGGAGGAGCTCGACGGGTGGTACGTCAAGCCGGCCGCCTGGTATGACGAGAACGAGGTCGAGCGGCCCAGCCAGGCCACCGTAGCCAGCGTGGACACCACGCAGCGGACCGTGTTGCTGAATTCAGGTCAGGAGCTCGGCTATCAGCGCTTGCTGATCGCCACCGGTGGGCAGCCCCGTCGGTTCACAGTCCCGTCCGCGGACTTGCCCGGCGTCCACTACCTGCGCACGGTGGCCGACTGCGACGCGATCAAGCGCGCCGCCCGGCAAGGACGCCGCGCGGTTGTCGTCGGCATGAGCTTCATCGGCTGCGAGGTGGCGGCCTCCCTGACCCAGCTCGGCGTGCAGGTGACGACGGTCTTTCCGGAGCAAGTCCCGCTGGAGCGGGTCCTCGGCGCCGAGGTCGGCGCGGTGATCGGCGCCTTCCACCGCGCGAACGGCGTCGAGCTGCTGCCCGGCGAGCGGATCGCCGCGTTCGAGGGAGCCGACTCGGTGCAGGCAGCCGTCACTGCGAGCGGCACGCGGATACCGTGCGACCTCGTCGTTGCGGGCATCGGGATCGATCCGGTCGTGCCCGTCCTGGACGGCGCCGGCGCCGCGCAGGACAACGGCCTGCTCACCGACGAGCGCTGCCGGACGACAGCGCCCGACGTGTACGCCGCCGGTGACGTGGCGAACCACCTGCACCCGCTGTTTGGCCGGGTGCGAGTGGAGCACTACAACAACGCCGAGAAGATGGGCCGTGCGGCGGCGAGGTCGATGCTTGGCTCGACCGACCCCTACGACTACCTGTACACGTTCTGGTCCGATCAGTATGACCACAAGCTCGAGTACGCCGGCTTCGCCGCGACCTGGCATGAGTTCGTCGTTCGCGGCAGCCTGGACGAGGGCAAGCTGATCGGCTTCTACCTGACCGCCGGCGTTGTCAAGGCGGCCGTGGGCCTGGACCGCGGCGGCGACCCGGAGCTTGACCACGACGGCGAGATGGCGGCCGCAGCCCGCCTGGTCGGCACCCGGGCGCACCCCGCCCCGAGGCAACTGGCCGACGATCAGGTAGACCTGTGGTCGCTGGCCGACAGCTCCTGACTGACGGCTTACTCCGGCGGGAGATTCGAGAACAGCGGGATGTTGGCCCCGCTAGCCGGGGTTAGCGGGCTGTCCAGCAGCGCGACGATGAGGTCCGCGACGTCGTCCGGGGTCAGTCCAGGACGAAGGTCGGGGTTGGCGCGGCGCAGCATCTCGGTGTCTACGGCGCCTGGACTCACGCAGATGGCGCTGATGCCGTGCGGCTTGCCCTCGACCGCGATCATCTCCGTGAGCCCGATGACGCCGTACTTGGAGACGTTGTACGCGGCGAGTCCGGGAAACTTCTCCGTTCCGTATACACCGGAGAGCGAGCCAAGCGTCACGATCCGGCCTTCGCCAGCCTGGCGCATGGGGGTGAACGCGGCGCGACAGCACAAGTACGAGCCGGTCAGGTTGACCCGCAGCGTCTCCGCCCAGAGCTCCGGCGTGGTTTCGTCGAACGGCGCCGCCGTAAGCACGGCGGCCGCGCATACCAGGGCTGCGATGGTGCCTGCTTCCGCGGCGGCAGCGAACACCCGCGCGACATCACCGGGGCTGCCGACGTCGGCTGGCACCGGGGTCGCGTCCCCGCCCGCATGCTGGATGCGCTCGGCGACAGCGCCGAGCGCGTCGCCATCGCGGGCCGCCATCACCACGCGCGCTCCGGCGGCAGCTACCGCCCGGGCGGTGGCCGCTCCGATGCCCCGGCTGGCGCCGGTGACGACCACGACCCGGCCGGCCAGCCAGTGCCGGCGGTCATCGCCCGACCGCAATCCCCGTGCCCGGGCTGCAAACCCGTCCGTAGAGCTGCTCATGAGCGTCCAGACTCCGTTCCAGGTCGAGATGACGTTCGGCGTGCTCGCGGCAGGCCAGGCGCGAGAGGCCGGCTATCCGGCCGATACTGTCCACGGCGGCGCGCATGTCGCCGGGCGCGATCAGGAAGCCGGTGACACCGTCCGCGATCACCTCGGCGAGCCCGCCGCGGCGGAACGCGACCACGGGAGTCCCGCAGGCCTGAGCCTCAGCGGCCGCCATGCCGAAGGGCTCGTCCCATTGTGACGGGGCCAGCACCACCGCAGCGCGAGCCATCGCGGTCCACAGCGACGATCGGGCCACTCCCGGATGGACACGGACGCCGGGCAGGCTGCGCCGCGGGTCAATCTGTTCTCGGTCGTAGCCAGCGTCATAGGCGTCACCGTAGACATCGATGTCGATACCGGCCCGCCGGGCGATATCGATCGCCTCAGCGGCTCCCTTCTCGGGACTCAGCCTGCCCGCGAAAATAGCGCCGCTGCCTGCCGCAGGCGACCACGGCATGACCCGAGTCGGCACGTAGGGCGGCAGGACCGCGTCGACCTTGACGACTGGGCGCCACGCCCGGAACTGGAATGCCGACACGACGGCGACGGCGGGCGGCCGGGGGTATGCCGCCGTGTCGCGGAGGGCGGCGGCGACGGCTGGCTCAGGCGGCAGGTGCAGCGTGTGAACGACGGGCACCGTCAGCGAGCCGGCCAGGCTGATGGCCGGGGCGTCGAAGGCGTGATTATGGACGACGTCATACCGGGTCTGCCGCAGCATCGAGTAGACGCAGGCAAAGGCCAGCGTGGCTACGTCCTGCGCGCCGGGCGCTGGACCCGCCGCCGCGCGGTACAGCGTGGCCGCGAGGGACCTGTGATCAACACCGGTGTTGATCACGGTGACTCCCGGTATCTCCGATCCCGACGCCGCGTAGACGTGGACTTCGTGACCCCGGCCGGTCAGGCCGCGGGAGAGGTCAGCGACAAAGGCCTGCGAGCCGCCGCCGTGCGGTTCCCGGATCGCCGACACCAGCGGGGCCACGAGCGCGATCTTCATGCCGCGATGACCTTGAACGCCAGGTCGCGCGGCGGGTTGTAGCCCAGCACTTCATAGGGGACTCGCGAGCTGCCCCGGCGGCGGATCTCGCGGGTTGCGTCCGGGAAGAAGATCTCTGCCAGCTCGATCGCCTCGCGATGGCTTGCGAAGCCGAGCGACATCGGCCCGGCAAAGCTCACGTAATGGTAGCCGTGAGCGGCGAGCCAGTCGATGTTGTTCGGCCACACGATGACAGCGCAGCCGCCCGGCCGGCAGACGCGTTCTACCTCGGCCAGGCCGGTGTCGCCGCCATGGACTGCGGACGGCGTCAGAACCGAGCACGCGATTACCAGATCGGCGCAGCTGCTGGCGACCGGGAGGTCATCGAAGTATCCGTGGGCCACCCTGACCCGGTTGGCGCGGCCAGCCGCAGCGAGCTTGCGCCGCAGAATGTCACGAAACGCCGCCACCGGCTCGATCGCGACGACCTCTCGCCCGCGCTCGAGCAGGTCAAGCGTCAGCCGTCCGGTACCTGCCCCGACTTCGACGATCCTGTCCACGCTGGCGGGCAGCCAGCGCACGATGCCTGGATGAAGGTTCTCCGCCGTGGCCAGCCGGTCATAGAGATGAGGTTCCAGCCGGTACAGCAGTTCCCACGCCAGGACGGGGTCGGATTGCGGGTCACCACCGGCGGGAACGAGGCGGCTTGCCTCCTCGCTAGTGAGCACGGCGAGGTCGGCGACGGTGTAACGGCTGCGCAAATCGCGTCCGCGGCGGTCCGCACGCTCAGCCGTGATCGCCCACCTCGGCCCAGTTCTTGTCGGTCTCCGACACGCGCACTGACCGCAGCAAGCCCCCTGGCAGCTCGGGCTGGAGTCGTTCCCAGAAGGCCAGGGCAAGGTTTTCGGCGGTCGGGACGCGCCCCGCCAGCCACGGCACATCGGTATTCAGGTTGCGGTGATCAACATCGTCGATGATCAGCCGGCAGACGACGTCGGACAGTTCTTTCAAGTCCCAGACATAGCCGCTGGCGTCATCAACCTTGCCGGCCACGACGACCTCGAGCACATAGTTATGCCCGTGCAGATTGACGCATTTCCCGAACAGGCGCCGGTTCTCCTCATCGGACAGACCAGGGTCGCGGAGCTGGTGGGCGGCGTTAAACGATTCACGGCGGCTCACCAGAACGGTCGGCGGGCTCGTCATGACCAGCCGTCCGCACCGATGCCCGTCCAGCGATCACGAAGTTCAGCCATGGCATCCCCAACCGATATGCATCGCTTCTGCCCCGAACCCGTCACCAGCCCTGCGCTCGCAGGCACCGGCTCCGCCTGAACAGAAGCTTACGACGGGGCAGCTGCTCAGCGAGGGCTGGATCCGGGCCGGCCACGGCGCCGCAGTCTGCGGGTGGCCACGGGCACCACCACGAGGGCCGCGACGACGACGCTCAGGGCGATGAGCCGGGTGCTGCTGTATCGGACCGGGACCAGGCTGTACCGGGTCGTGGCTACCGTCCCATCCGAGCGCAAGGCGAGGCCGAAGCTGATCGCGCTCACCCCGGACGGGACCGCGGGCGGGTTCCACTTGACCTGGGTCCAGCCCGGTGATGCGGCCATCGGCGGGCTGCTGACCCAGAACCTCCAGGTGCCGACCGCCGTCCGGTAGTAGACGTCAAACGCGACTGGCTGGCTCGACTTGTACCAGGCGCCTAGCGTGTAGCTGCGTCCCGGCGACACCGCCGGCGCGCACTCGCCCAGGTCCAGGGCGGGCAGGAGCTGCGCTGTGCCGGATGTCCGCCCGGTCACGGAGACTTGCTCGGCGCCGGCCCCGGCCGGGCCGCCGCGGCCGAGATAACGGAAGGTTGCCTGGTTCGTGCCAAACCTGGCGGTCTGGAAGCAGGCGGGAACGCCGTCCGAGGTAATCAGGGACAGGCCTGAGTTGGCCACTCCCGGCGGCCGGATCCGGGGCGGGCGCGGACCGGCCACCATCGGTCGCACTGGTCCCCCGACTACCTGGCGAACGGTGCGCACGCTCACTCCGTGGCCCGCCTGCCGCGACAGCCAGCCGAGCACGCTGCTCAGTTCCGGGCCGGTTACGCCGAGCGCGCAGGCCTGCGCGCAGACGTCGTGGATGGTGAAGATGATCCAGCCGCCGCCATGGTTCTGCGCGCCGGTGACGATCTGCTCGAAGGTGGCCGGAGTCCAGCTGGTGCCGACCGACGACACCTCAATGGGGGCCCGCAGCAGGTACGGGTTGCGGGGCGGGATGGTCTCCGCCCAGGCGCAGCGCGGGCACAGACCAGCACCGCGCAGCTGCCCCGTGCCCAGCCCGGAGTTGTAGCCGCAGCGCTGCGCGAGATTCTCGAGAGTCCGGCTAGCCTCGGCAAACGGGTAGGCGAAATCGGTGACGCGGAATCCCCAGCGGGTCAGGTTGACTCGGTCGTCACAGATTTCCCGCTGGGCCTCGGCGGCGGGAAACCCGGTGAGCGGGAGGTGCCCCACGGACAGGCCGCCAATCTCGTTGCCTTCCGCAGCGATCTGGCGGATCTCGGGCAGCGTCAGGTACGGCGACCGCGCGCAGCCCGGGTCGGTCGCGCTCTCGCACACGTAACCGGAGGGCACGTAGAAGGTGGCGTGCATCTCGTAGTGCTCGAAGATCGGCAGCGCGCCCATCTGGTCAGCGAGGCCGCCACCCCAGGTGAAGGTGACCACGGTCCTGGCCGCCGGGGGGCCCCCGCCCGTTGCCGCCAGCGCGGTGGCAGGCGCCGCGCACAGCGCGAGAACGGCAGCCGCGAGCACCGGGAGCGCGGCGTACCCTGCAGCGCGACGGGACACTTAGTTGCTATCTCCGCCGCGCTCTCTAGTCACGGACAGCCCGGAGTCAACGTTAGGTAATAACTGGCTGGCGAAACCGACCGCAGCGGCGCGGCGGACCGCTCAGTTACCTGCGATCTGACCGCCGTCGATGTGGAGAATCTCGCCAGTGATGAACGGGGACGACTCCAGGAACAAGATGCCGTCGACGATGTCGCTGACCTGCCCCACCCGCCCCATCGGCGCAAGCTTGGCGGCCGCGGCGTAACTTTCTTGCGAATGCATGGGCGTCCGGATGACACCGGGCGCAATGGCGTTAACCCGGATACCGCGTGCACCGTACTCGACCGCGAGTGATCGAGTAGCCGCAGCGACGCCGCCCTTGGTGAGCGAAGTCAGGACCGACGGCTCGGTGGAGTGCGCGTAGTCGACGATAGTCGTGGTGATATTGACGACATGGCCGGCGCCTGCCGTCAGCATTTCCGCAATCGCGCGCTGGGTCAGCCGGAAGAAGCCAGTGAGGTTGACCCCGACGACCACGGCATAGTCCTCGAGGGTGTAGTCCGTGAACGGCTTGGAGATGAACGCGCCGGCATTGTTGATGAGCGTGTCCACGCGCCCGAAGCGTGCCAGCGTTTCGTTGACGATCAGGTCGGCGGTTGCCGGGTCGGCGATGTCGCCGGCTACGGCGAGGACCTGCTTGTCTTGTGACGGCTTGATCGCCCGGGAGTTGGCTACGACCGACCAGCCTTCGCGCCGGTAGGCGGTGACCAGCCCGGCGCCGATGCCCTGCGACCCGCCGGTGATGATCGCCACCTTGGGCTGGTCGTGGCCCATCATGGGTGAGCGAGCGGCGGGTCGCTGGGGTGCGGGCTGAGCGGCGTGGTGATGATGGTCATCCAGTTGTACTGGGGCAATGACGCCAGGACCGCCTGCATCCCGGTAGCGTCATCGGCGCTCCATAGCCCGAGGGTGCGGGCGTGGCCGGAGCGGGGCGGCAGGGTCCACAGCCGCATCAGGTGGCCCTGCCCGGCCAGGACCCTGGCGCGGTCAGCCTCGCGGGCCTCGGTGTCGGCGACCGTCGCTTCGGGCGTGCCGACCGGGACGTCGATCGTCATGATGACGAGGTATTCGACGGCCAGCTTGGCGCGTCCCGGAACGGCAGGGTCGTTCGGGTGCGCGGCGAGCGGCGTGACCTCGTCGGTGCGCCAGATCCGCAACGGCATCGAGGCGAGGACCGTCTCAAGGTGGTCGGCGTTGTCGGCGGCGAACAGCGCGAGCGACCGCCATTCGCCCGGCGCCAGTGGCGGCCGCCAGAGGCGGATGAGGTGGCCCTGAGCTGCGAGCTCGGCTGAGTGCGCCGCTTCGCGGGCCTTGACATCGTCGACCGCCTGCCCGGAAGTGCCGTCCGGTACGCGGGTGGTCATGGTGACGAGGAACTCCATCGCTTGCTACCTTCTCCGGCGCCCAGCCGCCGACTTTAGCGACGAGCCCGGGGCGCGGTCGCCCCGGGCTCGCCTTGACTGCAGCTACGGGTTCGGCACGCCGAGGTAGGGGAACTGCGGCATCAGGTCATCGTGCGGCGTGAGGCCGTCGGAGCCGACCTGTCCGTTGGTCAGCCAGTCGAAGCGGGCGCTGTAGACGTCGTCGGTCAGGAGGCGGCCGTTCGGGTAGGCAGGCGGCTGATCCCGGTCGTAACGCAGGATGTCCGGGAGCACGATCCTGGCTTTCGCGACGGCTTCGTCGTGGGAGTAACCGCCCTTATCTTCAAGCAGCTTCGACCAAGGTTCCAGGTAGTTCGCGACGTCGTCGACGGGCTGCCGGGCGTTGTACTCGTCCTTCTGGTCGTCGGGGTTGATGAACGGGTTGATGGTGGGGTGACCGCCGCGGTCCATCTGCACGAGCTGGCCGTCGCGGTGCAGGCTGACGGTGGCCCATACGCCAATCTCCGGGCCGGGCCCGAGCATGTCACTCGGCGCCTCCACGGCGATGGACAGGATGTTCTTGCCCGCGAAGGTGTCCTGCCCGGTCCACTGGAATCCGTGCAGGGCGCCGTCTGCGTCGGCGAAGAACGGATCGCTGCGAACGCCGGCGAACAGCTGGACCGGGCCGGCCTGGACCGGCTGCGCGCTGGCGTCGAAGCCGACGGGTGCGTCCTCGATGAGCAGCTCGCCGACGGCGTCCGGCAGCTCGGCCTGGCTGCCGGTGCTGTACAGGGCCGTCGCGGTCTGCCGGCCGCCTTGCGGCGGGGAGAAGACGAACGAGAACGCGGCGTCGCCAGCGCATCGCCGTCGTTGTCGATGTTGAGCCGGTACACGGCGTCCGGATGGAACTCCGACCGCATCAGGAACGGGTCGGCGTCCATGATCAGTACGGTCTTGTCGTGGTCGGCTGGCGACTGAAAAACGAACAGGTCACAGAAATCCAGGCGCGGGTCTCCGCCCGGGGACTTGATATTGGCAGCGCTGAAGTGATTCGACATCAGTGGCTCCTTTGCTGCAGGCCGTGTCTTCGGTGACAAAAGACCAGGTGAGCTTGCCGGATCCGACGGATTGCCGCGTATCAGGACTAAGACCCCAGAGGGCGCATGCGCGCAGGCAACCTGCCGCCGCACACTCAGCAAGCTAGCATCAGACCCCGACCCGCCCGCTGTCCGCCCCTGGCGGGTGCGGCTACGCTCCGTCCATGCGTGCCGCCCGCTATCTGGTAGGGCCGTGAGGTGGCTGACGCCGCCGATCTAGGTCATCTCCTTGTCGCCGTGGGGCTCACCTATGCACTCGGGTTCGAGCGGGACCTGCGCGGCTCACCGGCAGGTGACCGCGTGTTCGCGCTCATCGGCCTCGCCGCCGGACTCGTCGGGGTCTTCGTTGTAGCCGGATCCCCTACTGCCCTGCAGGGTGTCCTGACCGGCATCGGCTTCATCGGCGCCGCGGTGCTTTTCCGCCAGGACCTGGGCCGGGTGCAGCTAGTCCGGGGACTGACGACGGCGGCGGCACTCTTCGCCGCCGTGACTATCGGCGCCGCGGCGGGCGAAGGACGTCTGCTGCTCGCCACTGCCGCCACCGCCATCACGCTGCTGGTACTGGAAGTGCGCTACATCCCCGGCCTGATGCTGCTGGACGGCCGCCGGTGGGGTGCGCGCTTCCGCAACGACGAGATCCCGCCAGCACCGCTCGGACGAACTGCCGACGATCCGGGCAAGAAGGCCGATGGGCAGTGACGGCAGACCGCGCCGGCCTAGCGCGCTACGGCCGTCAGCGCAACGGCGGCGTTGACCGCGTCCAGAGCCGAGCTCTGCCTGCTGGCATCAGCCGAGTCGAACGGCCCGGCCCAGCACAGGCCGAACTGATTCGTTGCGTTCCTGCTGTCCGCCCAGATGGACCGTGCATTACGCAAGATGAAGTCGCGGTATTCCGGGCGCGGGCTGCGGGCGTAGAAGTCGTACAAGTTACGGGCGAAGATGCCCTTGAACTGGCTGCCGTCCCCACGGCGACGGATCATGTCGGCTTCACCCGGCTCGGTGAGGATCCCCGGCACCCTGGCGGACGGCGGGGTCGTAAGCTCGCGCAGCGCAGCGTCCGCGATGGACTCGCCGTATCGCAGGAAGGCGCTATCGCCGGTGATCTCGTGCAGATCAGCCAGCCCGCCCAGGATCACGCCCTGGTTGTAGGTATAGGCAGGCCTGCCGTTGTTCTGGCACCCTGCTGTGAGCCCGTCGTTGACCAGGCCCTTCGGGCCGACCATGCCGCTAGAACTGAACCAGCGCCATTCGCGCAGTGCCCAGTCCAGGTAGTGGCCATCGTTGCCGGGAGAACGCAGGTGCAGCCGGGCCGCGAGCGTGAGGAACAGCTCGTTCGTGATCGCGTTCTTGTACGCCCGGTCCTCGTTCCACCACAGGCCGCCTTCGCAGGTGTCGTCCCACGCGGTGAGCATGTTGTCGAAGATGCGCCCGGCCGCGTCCAGGTAACGTGCCTCGCTGGTCAGGTCGTACGCCCTGATCCAGGCCAGCCCCCACCAGCCGTTGTCGTCGAAGAATCGGTTGACGAAGTCCGCATGCCGGAGCCTGGCGGCGCGGTACGTCCGGTGTATGACCCATGCGTAAGTCCGGTCCCCGGTCCGCTGGGTGTAATCGATGACCGCCGTGAGGGCGTTGGCTGCGTTCCACCAGCCGGTCGTCCGCCACCGTCCGGTCCACCGGCAATACCACCGCTGCAGCGCAGCCAGCCCGGCGGCCGCCTGCGCGCTGAAGTCAGGCTGCCCGATCACTGGAGCGTCTCATCGCGAGCTGCCCACGCAGCTGGCGGCCGCGCAGACGAGGGCTGGAATCGTCGCAGCCGGAGGCTGTTCGACACGACGAACACCGAGCTGAACGCCATCGCCGCGGCGGCGATGAGCGGGTTGAGGTAGCCGGCGGCAGCGAGCGGGATGGCAGCGATGTTGTAGGCGAACGCCCAGAACAGGTTGCCCTTAATAGTGCGCAGCGTGCGCCGGGACAAGTCGATCGCGTCTGGTATCGCGAGCAGGTCGCCGCGGATCAGGGTGAGGTCGGCCGCCTCGATGGCAGCGTCAGTGCCGGTGCCCATGGCTAGTCCAAGGTCGGCCTGGGCCAGTGCGGCGGCGTCGTTCACGCCGTCGCCGGCCATCGCAACGACGCGGCCCGCTTCCTGCAGGCGCCTGATGACGTCGGCTTTGCCCGCGGGCATCACCCCGGCGATGACCTCTCCGATCCCCACGGCGGCGGCCACATTCTCGGCGGCCCGCTGGTTGTCGCCCGTCAGCAGCACCGGCCGCAATCCCATGCCCACCAGCTCCGCCACTGCCTGCGCGGAGGTCGGCTTCACCGTGTCGGAGACGACAAGCACGCCGCGGGCCTCGCCGTCCCAGCCCGCGAAGACCGGGGTATGCCCGGCGGCCTCGGCTTCCTGCGCGCGGGCGGCCAGGCCGGCCGGGATGGGCCGGCCCAGTGCTCCTGGGCCCAGTCCCGGCGGCCCGCAACGACGGCGTGGCCGTCAGCGATCCCCGTGACGCCCAGGCCAGCGTGGCTGGCGAAGTCAGCCACGGCTGGCAAGCTCGGGCCGCGCCTGTCCGTCGCACCGGCCGCGATCGAAGCGCCGATCGGATGACCGGAGGCGTGTTCGACTGCCCCGGCCAACCGCAGCACTTCCGCCAGATCCTCGCCGGCGGCCGCGGTCACGTCGACGAGCCTCATCTTCCCCGTCGTGATGGTGCCGGTCTTGTCGAGCACCACGGTGTCGATGACGCGCGTCGACTCCAGCACCTCAGGGCCCTTGATCAGGATTCCGAGCTGCGCGCCGCGGCCGGTACCGGACAGCAGTGCGGTGGGGGTGGCCAGGCCCATTGCGCACGGGCAGGCGATGATGAGGACAGCGACCGCGGCGGTAAAGGCGGCGCCGGCGGGCTCACCGGCAGCTAGCCAGCCGGCCAGCGTCAGCAACGAGATAACAAGGACAACAGGAACGAAGACGGCGGAGATGCGATCCGCCAGCCGCTGCACCGGTGCCTTGCGCGCCTGGGCGTCGGATACGAGCCTGCTGATCTGGGCGAGCTGGGTGTCGGCGCCGACCGCGGTGGCGCGGACAACTAGGCGGCCGCTGATGTTCACGGTCGCGCCGGTGACGTGGTCGCCCGCGGCAACCTCGGTCGGGGCAGCTTCCCCCGTGAGCATCGAGATGTCGACGGCGGAGCCGCCTGCTTCCACCACGCCGTCGGCCGCGATCTTCTCGCCCGGCCGGACCACGAACCTCTCCCCCACGGCAAGCTGGACCGCGGGGATCCGTTGCTCTCGGCCGTCGCGCAGCACCGCGACATCCTTGGCGCCGAGTTCGAGCAGCGCCCGCAGCGCAGCGCCCGCCCGGCGCTTGGCACGCGTCTCCAGATAGCGCCCGAGGAGCACGAGCGCGGTCACCCCTGCGGCGGCCTCCAGGTAGATGTCGCCAGTCTCGGCGCGTCGAGCCAGCAAGCTGAAGCTCATGTGCGCACCAGCTGCTCCGGCCGTGCCGAAAATCAGCGTGAACAGCGACCATAGGTAGGCAGCACTGACCCCGGCGGAGATCAGCGTGTCCATGGTCGCGGCCCCGTGCCGCACGTTGGCCAGCGCAGCCCGGTGGAAGGGCCACGCCCCCCATACCGCCACCGGGGTGGCCAGCGCTAGCGAGACCCACTGCCAGTTCGGGAACTGCACCGCGGGTACCATCGCCAGCACGACCACCGGGATAGCGAGCGTCACCGACACCACCAGCCGGCGCCGCAGCGCTGTGGCTTCGTCCGGGTCACCCGGCGTACGCGTGCTGGGTGCCGCGGCATCGTCAGCTGCCCGTGGCAGCGCCGCAGTGTATCCGGCCTGCGCGACGGCCGCGAGCAGGTCATCCGCGCTGACCGTGCCGGGGAAGCTAACCCGAGCGCTCTCGGTGGCAAAGTTGACGGCCGCCTCGACGCCCGCCAGCTTGCTGAGCCTGCGCTCGATCCGCACCGCGCACGAGGCGCACGTCATCCCGGAGATCGTCAGTTCGACGCTGCGCAGCGGGCCGTCCGCCCGGGGGCCCACCCGGTCAGCGGTAACAGCGCTCACAAGCCTGTCTCTCCTTTCGGTGACCGGTGGATCCCTCGCAGTCAGATCAGTACTCAGGCGCCGGTCAGGTGGTACTCGCCGGCCTCGGCAAGCGCGGCGGCGACCGCCTGGCGGTCCAGCGGCCGGTCGGCCGTCACGGTCACCAGCGACGCGCCTGCGGGGACGACGTCGATTCGGATAGCGGACACGCCAGCTAGCCTGGCGAGCTCCCCGGTCACCGCGTGCGCGCAGTGATCACAGGTCATGCCTGTCACCTGGAACGTCGCGCTGTCTGTCATGGCACTATCTGTCATGGCACTATCTGTCATGGCACTGTCTGTCATGGCACTGTCTGTCATCGCGCTCCCTCGCCGCCCGAACGCCATCACGACCGCACCAGCCGGGCGACCGCATCCGACGCCTCACGGATCTTGACGTCAGCGGACTCACCGCCCTCCGCAATGGCCTGCGCGACGCAGTGCCCCAGGTGCTCTTCGAGCAGGCCGAGCGCGACCGACTCCAGGGCCCTGGTGGCCGCCGAGACCTGGGTGAGGACGTCGATGCAGTACTTGTCCTGCTCGACCATTCGCTGCAGCCCGCGCACCTGACCTTCGATCCGCCGAAGTCGGCGCAGGTAGTCGGCCTTGTTGTCGGTGTATCCGGGCACGTTGTCTGCGGGCACGCTGCCTCCCCTGGGTCTCTCGTCAACATACCATACCCCCGTCTGGTATCTACGGGCGAAGCCCTTCAGCGTGCCAAGCGCCAATGCCGGCGCTGTGACTTTGCTGCCTATACAGCGTCCATACGGCAGCGTCGCGCCAGCCACAACGAGTGCCGTTCCACGTCGCGGCAGTCCGCGCGGGTTCCCGGTGCCTCGAGATCCGGACGAGCTGAGGACGTCCAGGTCGGCCGCGAGGGGCCGACCTGGACGTCGCTCTCAGACGAGGTCGAACCGGTCGAGGTTCATCACCTTGTCCCACGCCGCGACGAAATCGGCGACGAACTTCTCCTTCGCGTCATCGCTCGCGTAGACCTCTGCCACCGCGCGCAGCTCGGAATTCGACCCGAAGACGAGGTCGACACGGCTGCCTGTCCACTTGACTTCGCCGGTGGCGGCGTCGCGGCCCTCGAACATGTGTGCGTCCTCGGACGTCGCGTGCCATGTCGTGCCCATGTCGAGCAGGTTGCCGAAGAAGTCGTTGGTCAGGGACCCTGGCGTCGTCGTGAATACGCCGAGCGGCGACTGCTGGAAGTTCGCGCCCAGGACCCGGAGGCCACCGATGAGGACCGTCATCTCAGGGGCGCTCAGGGTGAGCAGGTTCGCCCGGTCGATCAGCAGATATTCCGCTGGCAGCCGGTTGCCCTTCCCGACATAGTTGCGGAAGCCGTCGCTTGTCGGCTCGAGCGGGGCGAACGATTCCGCGTCGGTCTGCTCCTGCGACGCGTCCGCTCGGCCAGGCCTGAAGGGGACCTGGACGTCGAAACCGGCATTCTTGGCGGCCTGCTCGACAGCCGCCCCACCAGCCAGCACGATCAGGTCGGCGAGCGAGACCTGCTTGCCGCCGGTCTGGCCGGCGTTGAAAGCCTCCCGGATGCCCGAAAGGGCGTGGAGCACCGTCGCCAGCTGGTCGGGGTCGTTGACCTGCCACCCGTTCTGCGGCTCGAGCCGGATGCGCGCACCGTTGGCGCCGCCGCGCTTGTCGCTGCCACGGAAGGACGAGGCCGAGGCCCACGCGGTGGACACCAGCTGGGACACCGACAGGCCCCGGGCAAGGATCTGGTCCTTGAGGGCTGCGATATCGCTGGCGTCGATGAGCTCGTGGGTCACCGCAGGCACAGGGTCTTGCCAGATCAGCGACTCGGCCGGGACCTCCGGGCCGAGGTAGCGGGCGATCGGGCCCATGTCGCGATGAGTCAGCTTGAACCATGCGCGGGCGAAGGCGTCCGCCAATGCACCCTGGTCCGCCATGAAGCGCCGGGAGATCGGCTCGTAAATCGGATCGAACCGGAGCGAGAGGTCGGTCGTCAGCATCGTCGGGACGCGGCGCTTCGACGGGTCGTGGGCGTCCGGGACGGTGGCGGCCGCGGCGCCGTCCTTCGGCTGCCACTGGTGCGCGCCTGCCGGGCTCGTCGTCAGCTCCCAGTCATAACCGAACAGGATGCGGAAGAAGCTGTTGTCCCAGGTGGTCGGCGTGTCGGTCCACGTGACTTCGAGACCGCTGGTGATCGCGTCGCCGCCCTTGCCAGTGCGGTACGTGCTCTTCCAGCCGAGGCCCTGCTGCTCGATCGGGGCAGCCTCGGGATCGGGGCCGACTGAATCCGCCGGGCCGGCCCCGTGCGTCTTGCCGAAGGTGTGACCGCCCGCGATCAGGGCCACCGTCTCCTCGTCATTCATCGCCATCCGGCGGAACGTCTCGCGGATGTCCCTGGCCGCGGCGAGCGGGTCCGGGTTGCCGTTCGGGCCTTCCGGGTTGACGTAGATGAGCCCCATCTGGACCGCGCCGAGTGGATTCTCGAGGTGACGGTCGCCGGAGTAGCGCTCGTCGTCGAGCCAGGTGGTCTCGGGACCCCAGTAGACGTCGTCTTCCGGTTCCCAGACGTCCTCGCGACCGCCGCCGAAGCCGAAGGTCTTGAAGCCCATCGACTCCAGCGCGACGTTGCCGGTGAGGATCATGAGGTCGGCCCACGAGAGCTTCTGGCCATACTTCTTCTTGACAGGCCACAGCAGCCTGCGGGCCTTGTCGAGGCTGACGTTGTCAGGCCAGCTGTTGAGCGGCGCGAAGCGCTGCTGACCGGAGCCTGCGCCGCCGCGGCCATCGCTGATGCGGTAGGTGCCCGCGCCATGCCACGCCATCCGGATCATGAGCGGGCCGTAGTGGCCGAAGTCAGCCGGCCACCAGTCCTGCGATGTCGTCAGCACCTCCGCTATATCGCGCTTCACCGCGGGGAGGTCGAGGGTCTTGAACGCCTCGGCGTAGCTGAATTCCTCGCCCATGGGGTTTGCCACGGCAGGGTTCTTAGCGAGGATCTTGAGGTTGAGCCGGTTCGGCCACCAGTCGCGGTTGGCGTCACCCATCGTGGGGTGCGTGCGACCATGGACGACTGGACAGCCTCCGCTCTCAGCGGTCGCGCCCTCGATATCTACTGGATCATGGTTCTCAGACATGGGAATCCCTCCGGATAAGGCGCATGACGGCGCTCATGAACTGCGGGCGATGGAACAGTCAGGGCACAGACCCCAGTAGACAACCTCGGCCTCGCCGATCGAGAAGCCGTGGTCATCAGAAGCTGTCAGGCACGGCGCAGCGCCGACCGCGCAGTCGACGTCAGCGACGACGCCGCACGACCGGCACACGACATGATGATGGTTGTCCCCGACACGTCCCTCGAAGCGGGCCGGGCTGCCAGCCGGCTCGATGCGGCGTACTAGCCCCGCCGCGGTGAGCGCGTGGAGAGCCTCATACACGGCTTGAAGGGAGATATGGCGGACGCGATCGCGGATCCCGGACGCGATCGCCTCGACACCGAGGTGATCACCGTCCCGGACGGTCTCGAGCAGCGCGACCCGGGCGGCGGTCACCCGCAGGCCGGCACCGCGCAGCTCCTCGGCGATAGTCACAGCCTGGGATGCGGTCATCGGGCCCAACCCGTCTTCGTAAACACGAATGGTCCAAGACAACGAATGATGCAACTCTACCGCCGGCGTCCCAACCGCCGGCGTCGGGGGGAGCCTGAGGCCAGAGCTGATCCTCGCCTGGCAGCCAGCTGGCCTGGCGGCCATACTTGTCAGCATGGTTGACGACACAGCGCGGGATCGGGCCATCTATCAGGCGCTGAAGGCAGCCGATGAAGTCGCTGCAGCCCTTCAGACGCACTTGATCGAGGAGCACGGGGCGGAGCCTGAGCGCGCCGCGACGCCGAGCAATTCCACAAACTCGCTCAAGCTCCTGCGGCAGGCTCGTGAGCGGCTTGGCCAGGGATTGCGAGCGATTGAGGCCGACAGCATCGCCGAGTCCGACGGGATCTCACTGCGCAATCGGTAAAGCTGCGCAATCGCTGCAGCGGTCCTGACCGTCCGCCTGTCAATGCTGCTCCCACCACGGCAGACTCGGCCGCTCATTGCCGCCCGCAGCGGCCGGCCGGCGCGGTCTGGCGCGCAGAGTGGCGCGCGTGCGCTGCCGTGGTGTCCAGGAACGGAGGCGGCTCGGTGGCAGGCAGGCCGCCGTCCTCCGCTCGCGAGCCGACCTTGGCATATCCGAGGAACAACACGCCGCTGACGAACGTGACCAGGATCCAGACGACGTGGCCGTTGACCTGGCTCCAGTCATTCAGGCCGTGCAGGATGGCGGCCGCCGCCAGGCCGATCCAGCAGACGGCGTACCACTTGTGGCGGCTGGTAACCGCGAGGCCGATGAAGTAGCCGGTCAGGCCCGACCAGCACGCGTGGCTGATGGGATCGGTCAGGAACCGCCAGACAAAGTCCAGGATGAAGTCCAGCACTGGCCCGATGAGGGCAGCGAACAGCGATGTCGTGGCCGAGTTTCCGGTGCGGATGAGGTGCTCGATGGTCGGCAGCGCGGCGTGCACCGTCAGGTAGAACTGCTCGACTCCGTTGATCGTGAAGTACCGTACGACCTCGCTGGCGCCGAACGCCAGGCCGCTGACTGCGCCGAGGAACAGATAGTCCTTGGGCGTTAGCGAGTGACTGCGCCGGTAGATGAGCGCGACGATCACGATCGGCAGGGCCTTCGCCAGTTCCTCTGGCAGCCCGATGGTGACGATGCTGCTGGCGAGGTTCGCGTTGCTGTCATGCAGCGCGGTCTCCAGCGCCACCGCCAGCGGTATTTCCGTGACGATCGCCGTGACGATGATCAGAGCAAGCATCGTCCTGGTCACGTGCTCCGGCCGGACGATGACTCCGAGGAGCAGCAGCCACGCCAACGCGAAGTAGGCGGCGAAGATCCACGCGACTCCGTCGAAGGTCTGGGTTCTGGCGCTGAGGCCCAGCAGCACCAGAGCGAACGAGGGCACGCAGATGAGGGCCAGGAATAGCAGCACCGGCCAGCTGCGCAGCGAATTGTGCCGCACCCAGTCGCCGAGCGGCAGCAAATCGCTGGCCGCCGGCATCCCTCGGTGTGTGGCCGGCGGCTTAGCCGGGCCGACCGCCGATGGGCCTCGCGGTTCGGCTGGATAGTCAGGCATTGTCGGGGCTTATCCCCAGGGACGGTGGATCCCACCCCTCAAGTCGCCGGCACCCGAAGAATGTCGCGGGCATGCTGCTGGTTGGCTCAGTGTGGCAATGGGGGGATATCGGGATGGACATCCTGGATGTACCCATCGGGCTCACCGCCACTGGCACCAGGCCCAGCCTGAGCTTCGTCAGCTAGCTGACACGCGCGAGCCGCCTGGGTCTAGCAACACGCGGCAGACATCGCCGATGTCGATAATCCCGACGAGGCCGACATCGCTGACGACTGGCAGGTGCCTGAGCTGCCCGGTCAGCATGGACCTGGCTACCTCCTGAATGCTCGCCGTCGCGGTGACGATCGTGGGCTGGGTGGTCATGAGGTCGCGGATCCTGACCTCGTTGACTTCCCTCGCATCCGCCACCGCCTGCGCAATGTCGGCGTCGGTGATGAGGCCGACCGGCCGCTTGGCCTGCTCCTCATCGATGACGACCAGCGCAGTCTCACCTGCGTGCTTCATCAGATATGCCGCCGCGGCCAGATGAGCGTTCGCTTCCACCGTTGTCAGCGCTGGCCGCATCACGTCCGCGGCCGTCACCGGAGCATGCGGCAACCGCGAGGACGGCTGCTCCGCGGAGGCTTCCGCCATTATCTGCTCCCGTTCCGTGGCCCGGCCAGCCCGGCGCAGGCTCTCCCTGGCCGGACCTGCGACCGCCATCATTGGTCCTACCGCCAGCCGACCGAGGCGAAACTGCGCAGATATCCGCCTGAGCGCGGCGCCCGCCAGACCGACGTCTGGCAGGCCGCCCCGGCGAGGCTGAACCCGAAGTTTGGCGACCCGAGCCGACGGGGACTTACGGCCACAGGCCCCCGGCGCGGAAGTGGTGACTGGGACCAGCGACGCGGACGCCGGCAGCCGTCGCGGGCTGTCATGGCCACGAGTCACACGGTGACGCTCGCCGCCTGCCTGCAGAGCCAGGCAACCAGGCGGGACTGCCTGAGCCGCCGAGCAGGATCCCTCACATAACAGCCAAACCGAGTGGAGGAAGCCATGCCATTTGCATATCGAGGCGGTCGTGGCACTCAGCGGCCATCAGGACACGCCCGGGGCTGGCGGTGGGCGGCCGCTGGCCTGCCAGCGGCGGCCGTGCTGGCCGCCGGCTGCGGGAGCTCGGCGCCGGCGAAGCCGGCAACTTCGACGACGCCGCCAGCCCCGACTACATCCGCGCCTGCCCATACATCTGCGGCGGCCCCCTCTTCATCCGCGTCGTCGTCGTCCGCCGCTACCGGCTCGGCGCTCAAGACCACGAAGATCAGCGGCGTCGCGGTGGTCACCGATGCCGCGGGTCACACCTTGTACTGGTTCGTCCCGGACACGTCGACCAAGTCGAACTGCAACGGGTCATGCGCCTCGATCTGGCCGCCGGTGAAGGGACCAGCGTCGGCCGGCACGGGCGTCACGGGCAAGCTGGGCACGATCACGCGGTCGGACGGCTCGATACAGGCTACGTATGACGGGCATCCGCTCTACACCTACGTCGCTGACACCAAGCCTGGACAGGCGTCGGGCAACGGCCTCAACCTGTCCGGCGGCGTGTGGCACGAAATGACCGTGTCCGGCGCGGTCGCGTCAGCGTCGAAGAGTTCATCCAGTTCGACTGGCGGCAGCGGTTACTGAGCAGCCGCGAGGAGATCGACCTCGGGACATGGGCGCGCACCACGCACTCGGGCCGGAGCGCAGTCTGCTGCGGCTCGGGCTGAGGCTGGCCGGAGCTGGGCTGCTGGCCGCGGCGGGGGCGATCCACCTTGACCTGTACCTGACCGGCTACAGCTCGATCCCGACTATCGGCTGGCTGTTCCTGCTCCAGGTCATCAGCGCGTTCGTGCTGGCCATCGCTGTGCTGGTGTCCGGCAGCCGGCTGGCGGCCGCGGCCGGCGCCGGTTTCGCTGTGGCGACCCTGGGCGGCTACCTGCTGACGGTCTGGATCGGCCTGTTCGGGTTCAAGGAGGTCCGCACCACCGCCGGGATCGTCGCCGGGGTGATCGAGGTGGCCGCCTTTGCGGTGCTGGCCGCCCTCGCGCTGATGCCTGACCGGCCCGGCCAGCCTGCCGCGGCAGCGGGCGGCGGCAATGCCGTGCTCGCCAGGCTGCAGGCGGGCGTGCCGGGGGCGGGCGTGGCAATCGGCGGCCTGTCTCTGGTCGCGCTGGCGCTGCTGGGCATCGCCGTAGGCACGGCCGGTAGCCCGGCCACGCCGTCCAGCGCGGCCGGCGGCCGGCCAGAACTGAAGACTGAGCAGCTCAGCGGAGCGACGGTGATCACCAACGCCAGCGGCTTCACGCTGTACTCGTTCGCCCCGGACACCCTGACCACGTCGAACTGTAACGGGACGTGCGCAACCTACTGGCCCCCGGTCACCGGGACTCCAGTAGCGGGACCGGGCGTCACCGGCAGGCTCGGCACCATCAGGCGGGCGGACGGCTCGACCCAGGCGACCTACAACGGGCACCCGCTCTACACCTACGTTGGCGATACGTCGCCCGGCCAGGGCAACGGCAACAACCTCAACCTGAACGGCGGCCTGTGGCATGTAGTGCCCGCCGCCGGCTAAGCACCGCGCCTCATCCGCGGTGGCCTGGCAGCTCACCTGATCCGCGCGCGATCAGGGTAGTGGGCACGGTAACGGTCTGAATGGGCCGAGCAGGGTCGGCGAGCCTGGCCCTGAACAGGTCGATAGTCGTCCGCCCGATCTCCGCTTCGCCCTGGGCCACGACGGTCAGGCCGGGACGCAAGAGATCCGCGAGTGGGAAATCGTCGAACCCGACGAGCGCGGTGGCACCAAAGTCGGGGCCGAGCAGGCGGATGACGGCGATGGTCGTCGACACGTTGCCGGTGACGATCGCGGTCGCCGGACGCGGTCCGGTGGCCAGCGCGGCCAGGGCGGCAGCGATCCGGGCCGGCTCGATGGGCCCCGGGTGCACCATGCCATCGAGCGGGCTGCCCTGCCCGCGCAGGCACTCGCGGAATGCCGCGGCGCGCTCGTGACCGGTGTAGATCCGCTCGTCGTCGCCGATGTAGCCGATGTGCCGGTGCCCGTGGTCCGCGAGGTGCCGGAACGCCTGGATTATGCCGCCCCGGTTATCGGTCAGCACCGCATCGACGTCGACGCCTGCCGCGGGCCGGTCGAATGCCACTACTGGCAGGCCCGCGTCGATCTCGGGCTGCAGGAACTCGTGGTTCTCGGCGATCGGCTCGATGATGATCCCGTCCATGCGCCGCCGGCACATGGACATGATCGCTTCCCGCTCGCGCTCCTCGTCATCCTCTGTCGACATGGCCACGATGGTGAGCCCGGCCGCGCGGGCCGCCTCGTCGGCTGCCCCAAGCACCGGGTGGGCATCGGAGATGTTGCGCACGGCCGCGCCGACGGTGCGCGTGCGGCCGCTGCGCAGCTGGCGGGCGCGCTCGTCGGGCTGATAGTCCAGGGTCACGATGGCCTGGCGAATTCTCTCGGCCAGCGCCGCCCCGACCGTCGAGTCGCCGTTAATCACGCGCGACACGGTGCGCAGCGCAACACCGGCCTCTCTGGCGACATCAACCATCGTGGGCCGCCGCGGCCGCGATATCGCGCGTTCGCTCAACTCACCGGGACCAGGCACTTCACTCCGCTTCCGCTCGATCGTTCATGAGGCTGCTCCGCCTGCGCTGAGACCCTTTTGTTACAAACAAAGCTCTTGACACGCCCGAACAGAAACCCCACTGTAACAGCCAAAGATAACGTTATCCAAGGGTAGCTGCCAGGCAAATACCCACCATGTACGCTTTCATCCGATTCCCGCCCAGAAAGGGTGACCATGTACAGACGATGTCTTGCTGGGGCCGCCGCCGCAAGCCTGCTGCTCCTGGCGGCGTGCTCAAGTTCGCCTTCACAGTCCGCGACCGGGGCGTCCTCGAAGAAGGTGACGCTGACCTACCTGACGTTCCTCACTCCGGACCTGACAGCCAAGTTCTGGGCGAACTCCATTGCTGCTGCGGCGAAATCGGTGCCCGGTGTCACGATCAAGCAGGACGTCGACCCGACCACCGATCGTGATACCTACGCCAAGACGCTGCTGCAGGCGGGCCAGTTCCCCGACCTGCTTGAGTCGATCACTCCGTCCCTGTACACCTCCGCCGGCCTGCTCACGCCGTTCCCCTCGTCCTGGATCAACGCCAACTTCATCCTGCCCAACAACATCAAGGGCAAGGACTACATCCCGCCGACCAACTCTCAGATCATCCCGCTGGTGTACTACAACAAGTCGCTGTTCGCCAAGGCCGGCGCCACGCCACCCACGACCTGGGCTGAGTTCATGGCCGACTGCGCGAAGCTGAAGGCAGCCGGCATCGTTCCGATCGAGCTCGGCGGCCACGACTCGTTCGCGGCGGCGATGCCGCTGACCGGCGCGCTGAGCGCTGACGTCCTCGGCTCGGACCCGAACTGGATCCAGCAGCGCTATGCCGGCACGGTCAAGTTCGCCGACCCGAACGTGGTCGCGGCAGCCACGAAGATGCGCACGCTGGTGGCGGACAACTACTTCGAGCCGGATGCTCTCAGCGTCAGCTACGCGCAGTCCATCCTCAACTTCAACGCCGGCAAGGCCGCCATGTACCCGATGGGCAGCTGGTACCTGGGCTCCATCCCGACGAACGAGTGGAGCAACATCGGCGTCTTCCCCTGGCCGACCAACAACGGCTCCCTGGTCATTCCCTTCTCGCTTGGCGGCTCGATGGCCGTCAGCTCGAAGACGCCGGACGCAGCGGCCTCCTTCAAGTTCGCCGAGTCATGGTCGCTCAACCCCGACAACCTCAAGTCGCTTATCTCGGGCGACGGTGCCTTCCCGATGCTCAAGGGCAAGTCGCTCGCCAGCTACGGCCTGTCCCTGAGCCCCGCTTTCTACAACTCGTACTCCTACGTCACCAGCACCAATACCAAGATCAGCTCCATGAGCTGGGCGACGAATGACAATGCCCTGCCTGGCAATGTGACCAGCGACTTCGACGCGGCCGCACAGGCCTTGTTCAGTACCTCGAATGTCCTCGGCCAGATGCAGCAGCTCGACCAGGACTGGGCCAGCGCGACCGCGTCCTCATGACGTCAGCGCCTAGATAACTCTCCGAGTAACTATCCGATCCTGCCGGGGTGGTGCCGTGATGGCGCCACCCCGGCACTAAAGAGAGCGGGACAGATGAAGCCACTGCGCATCCGCCTCGCCAGGCTGGACACGGGCCTCGGCGCCGTCGCCGCGCTGGCCCTGGTGCTCTATCTGATGTTCCTGATCGTGCCGGTCCTGCTGAGCCTCAAGACCAGCCTCACCAACCAGAACATCCTGTTCCCGACCAGCAGCTTCGTCGGACTCGCCAACTACCGGGCTGCCCTGCACGATACGCAGCTGCGCTCGAGCATCGAGTTCACGCTGGCCCTCGCCGTCGCGGTGACCATAGTGGCCAACGCCGCGGGCCTGTGCTTCGCGGTCCTGCTGAATCGCACCAGCCTCAGTTACCGGGTACTGCGCACGCTCGCGTTCCTGCCACAGGTGATCTCCGGGATCATCGCCGGTTTCGTCTGGAGCTGGATGCTATCCCCGACCGGCCTGGTCAACCACCTCCTCACCGGGAGCGGCCTGGTGAGCCAGCCCGTGAACTGGCTCGGGACACCTCAGCTTGCGCAGCTGTCGGCCGGTCTCGTGGTGTCCTGGGTGCTGTCCGGTTTCACGACCGTCGTGTATCTCGCCGCACTGCAGAACATCCCGCACGAGCTCTACGAGGCGAGCTCCATCGACGGTGCCAGCAGCCGTCAGCAGTTCCGGATGATCACGTTCCGCATGGTGGCGCCGGCCACCACGATCAGCGTGGTCATCTGCCTGATCACCGTGCTCAAGCTCTACGACATCATCACGGCGCTCACGGGCGGCGGTCCTGCCTACGCCACCAGGTCGATCGCCATGTACATCATCAGCGTGGGCTTCTCCAACGACGCGTACGGCTACGCCTCGGCCATCGCCATGGTCTTGCTGGTGCTGACCGCCATCGTCGCCCTGTCCGTGACAACGGTGCTCCGCCGCCGGGAGGTTGACCTGTGATCGCGCAGCGCACCGCTGTCGCTGCGCGTGGCCGGCGCGATCGCCCGCCCCGCAGCGTCAGGCCCGGCGCACGTCGCGCGCGCTGCGCCGCTCAGCGCGGCTGACGCTCGCGCTCCTGGTGATCCTGGCGTTCGTCAGCCCGATCTACCTGACGATCGTCAACGCCTTCAAGACCAACGCCGCCATCGCGAGCAGCCCGCAGTCGCTGCCGGTCCACCCGACGCTGCGGAACGTGTCAGCCGCGCTGAGCCAGCCAGGCCACGTCCTGGAGCTTGGCTTGCGCAACTCGCTCATCGTGGTCGTGTGCTCGGTCGCGCTGCTCATCCCCCTTGGCTCCGCGTTCAGCTTCTACATCTCGCGAAAGCGCACCAGGGTCCGGGCGGCGATCATGGCGGCGTTCGCCGCCGGGCTGATGATTCCCCCGCAGATCACCGTGCTGCCGATCATCAAGATCCTCACGCTGATCGGGCTTGACCACACCTATCCGGGCCTGATCTTGTCCAACCTCGGCGGCGGGTACCTCTCGTTCGCTGTCTTCGTCTACGTCGGCTTCATGCGCTCGATCCCCGCGGAGGTCATCCAGGCGGCCCGCATCGACGGCGCCACCGGCCTGCGGATCTGGTGGAAGATCGTCATGCCGCTGGTCCGGCCGGCCACTGCCACGGTCGGCATCTTCTTGTCGCTGTGGATCTGGAACGACTTCCTGAACCCGCTGCTGATCATCGGCCCGCTCACCGGCCAGACCGTCACGGTCGGTCTCTACGACGCGGTCAGCAACCAGGTCCAGCCCGACTACGGGCTGCAGTTCGGGTTCATGTTCCTCGCCGGGCTGATCCCGGTCGCCGGCTACCTGCTCGCCCAGAAGCAGTTCCGGGCCGGCCTCACCGCGGGATCGACGAGATGACAGCTGAGGCTGAGTCCGGCGACGATGCAGCCTGCCATCAGGTACCGGCCGGCGTGCCGGACCTGGACGAGGTAGCCGGGGACTGGGTCGAGGCCGCCGATCTGGCGCATCTGCCTTCGCTGCGTAACCAGTGGGGCCAGGGCCACGTCAATGCCGACCTCAGCTCGATGTCCTGGCTGGCCGCGCCGCCCTACTCGTTCGGCTACCACACCGGCGTCCTCCGCGTCGACGGAGTGACCCTGCCCGCGCAGCGCTTCCGCTGGAAGCCGTGGGGCGTCCAGCGGGAGCATGCCGGCGCCACCATGACGGTCCGGACCGACACCCGGATGGTGCTGGAGCAAGACCTGCTGGTCTGGCAGATCGAGGTCACCAACACCTCCGGCGAACCCCTGGACTGCTGGATCTCCCAGGACCTGTTCGCGATGGTCGCGCACACCGATACCGGCTGGGGCTGGCTGTACGACGTGCCCTGGACGGCGGGCAATTACCACGACTTCATGACGCTCGAGCGAATCCGCGCCTCGGTCACGAGCGACCGAGGGTATCCCGACCTGCTCGGGCCCGGCCCGCGCAGGCTCCGCCTGGGCAGGCCACGGCTGCCGGGCATTCAGCGCGACGCCGACACCGAGCCGATGTCGCTGGCCTATGAGCTCCCCGCCATGTCAGCGAGGACACCGTGTATCCCTACCGGGAGGCCGCGGCCGCGACGGTCCGCAACATCCGGTGCCGCGACGCCGGCCTCGACAAGCCCATCCTGGTTGCGTCCGCCGAGATCGGGCTGCACCCGGCCAGCGAGGTAACCCTGGGGACCTTCGAGCTCCGGCCGGGCCAGGTCATCGAGCTCGAACTACGCGTCGACGCGCTCGACCAGGGCGGCGTCGTTCTCACCCATGGCAACCACCCGGACTCACTTCAGCTCGGCGTAGACGCGGGCCGCATCTGGTTCGAATCTCCGGGGAGAAGGAGTACTCCGAGGTCGACGTCGTCGCCGGCCGCTGGTACAACGTCGCGATCACGCTAGGGAACGAGCGAGTGGCGATGGCCGTAGATGGCCACGAGGCCGCGGCTACGAGCCACTGGTCGGCCTCGCCGCGGTGGAAGTCACTGTCTGATGATGCGCTGGTCTCCATCGCGGACAACTGCTCGCCAGGTCGCGCCAGTTACGGATTCGACCCCGTTCCCGGCCGGTCTGGACGCCGCTGGTGCGGGCGCGCGCGCCACCTGGCGGCTCAGCCTCGGTGCTCACGAGACCGTCACCATCGGCGTCGTCTGCGCCTACGGTAGCGACGCACTCGATGTCGCCGCTGCGGCGGCCGACGCCGCGCAGGACTTCCGCGGGACGCTCGCCAGCTCCGAACTGGCTACCGAGACCTGTGGCACGCCATGTTCACCCCCGGCAACGGCGAGTTCAGCGGGCACCTGCCCACGCTCCGGAGCCAGGATCCCGGCCTCGCCAAGTCGTACTACATGGCGGCGCTGCTGGCGCTCTACATGCGCAACACCCGGATCAGCTCGTCGGAGCCGATCTTCCTGACTGGCGGGCCGCGCCTCGGGCCCACGACCACGTATTTCTGGGACCACACGGAGTGGAGCCGGCTCTACGCCCTGCTCGAGCCGGCCGGCCTGCGCTCCTGGCTACTGCGGGCGCTGAGCAGCCCCTACGACGCGTCCTTCGGATTCGACGCCAGGAACGGCGGCCCGCTCGGCAATCATTACGCCGCGAATGACTACGCGCTGTTCAGGCTCGTCGAGCACTACATCTGCGTGACCGGCGACGTCCCGTTCCTCGCCGAGGAGGCCGGATGCCGGACGGTGCTCGGCCATCTCGAGCGGCTCGCATTTGGCTGGCAGGCCAGGCAGGCCGCGTCGACCGGCGGCGTCCTCGCCGACTTCGGCGCGGACCCCTGGACTCTGCTTGAGTGCGTCCCCAACTACGTCAACGTGGTGGCCTCGCTCAACGCGGCGTATGCCGGGATGACGCGCTCGCTGGCAGGCCTGCTGCGGACGCTGGGACGCCCTGAGGCGGCCGCCGCCGCCGAGCGGCGAGGCGTGACACGCTGGCCCGGGCGGTCATCGGGATGTCGCTGCCGCGCCGGGCGCTGGCAGATCAGGCATCCCGGCTCGACCGAGTCCATCGGTCACTGCCTGGACTTCGGGCTGGTGGCCGCGCACCTGCACGCTGACCTCACGAAGGCGCAGCGGTCCGAGGCAGTCCGGTTTGTGTCCGGCAAGCTGCTGGCGTCCACCTGGATGCGGGCGCTGGCGCCGGACGACCCGGCCGCCCCGGTCTCGAACCGGCCTGACCACGGCGCCGCCGGGGCGTTCTGCGCGTGGCCGGGCGTCACGGCGCACGGACTCGCCAAGCTCGGCCGCAAGGATCTTGCCGCCCGGCTGCTCAGCGTCGTGCACGAGTCCGCGTCCGGCGGCCTGTGGGGCCAGGCGATGGAGATCGTCACCGATGGCCGCGGCGAGCGGGTGCGCGTGGCCGAGGACGGCGTCTCGAACCGGGACTCCATCGCCGGTGTCGCCACCGCGGAGGCAGTCGTCTCGGGGCTCTTCGGATTCGAGCCGACGTTCCGCAACCTGCCGCAGGGTCGGCTGCCGGACCGGATCGACGTCCCCGGCATCGGATCCTTGCTGAACATCAACACCGGATCCGCGGCTGCTGCGCCAGCTGCACCAGGGTCAGGCGGGGAGCGCCAGTGAAGGTGAATCCGCGGGTCGTCGCGCTCGACTGCGTGGACGTGCGCTTCCCCACTTCACTCGAGCAGCACGGATCGGACGCGATGAATCCGGATCCTGACTACTCGGCGGCATACGTCATCCTGCGCACCGACTGCGCGGCGGCGGACGGGCATGGGCTCTGCTTCACCATCGGCCGGGGTAATGAGGTCGTGGTCGCGGCCATCGAGGCGCTGCGGCCGCACGTCGTCGATCGGCACGTCGCCGACATCGTCGGCGATCTCGGTGCCTTCAGCGCCGGCCTGATCGGCGACAGCCAGCTGGGCTGGCTCGGGCCCGAGAAGGGCGTCATGCACATGGCCATCGGCGCGGTCGTGAACGCTGCCTGGGACCTGGCCGCCAAGCTCGCGGGCAAGCCGCTATGGCGGCTGCTGGCGGAGATGACTCCCGAAGCGATCGTCGCGCTCGTTGATTTCCGCTACCTCGAGGACGCCCTCAGCCCGACCGAGGCGCTGGGCATCCTCCGCGCTGCCTGGCCGGGCCGCGGCGAGCGGATCGCGGAGCTCGAGCGCCGCGGCTACCCGGCGTACACCACGACGCCCGGCTGGATCGGCTACTCGGACGAGAAGCTGGTCCAGCTGTCCCGGCAAGCCGTCGCCGACGGCTTCGCTCAGATCAAGCTCAAGGTCGGCGGGAGTGTGGAAGCCGACGCACGGCGCCTCGCGCTAGCGCGGCAGGCTGTCGGTCCAGATGTGCGAGTCGCCGTGGACGCCAACCAGCGGTGGAGCGTCGCGCAGGCGATCTCGGCGATCGCGGCGCTGGCGCCCTACGCCCCGTACTGGGTCGAGGAGCCCACCAGCCCGGACGAGATCCTCGGCCTCGCCGCGATCAGGCAGGCAGTGTCGCCGGTCAAGATTGCCACCGGCGAGCACGTCGCCAACAGGGTCGTCTTCAAGCAGCTCATGCAGGCCGGCGCGGTGGACTTCGTGCAGCTCGACGCCTGCCGGGTAGCCGGGGTCAATGAGAATGTGGCCATCTTGCTGCTCGCTGCCAAGTTCGGCATCCCGGTATGCCCGCACGCGGGCGGCGTAGGCCTGTGCGAGCTGGTCCAGCACCTGGCGATGTTCGACTTCGTCGCGGTAGCGGGCACGATGACGAACCGCGTGCTGGAATACGTGGACCACCTGCATGAGCACTTCACTGACCCGGTGCGCGTCAGCGGCGGCCGGTACCTCGCGCCGACCGCGCCGGGATTCTCCGCCACCCTCAGCCCGGAGTCGCTGCGCGACTATCAGTACCCCGGCGGCTCCGTATGGAGCAGCGTCGGCGGCGGTCTAGGACCACCCGAAGCCGTGGTTTCGCGTCCTGGGACGGAGGGCATTCCTGCTCCACCGGACCGCAACTGAGGAGATACCGTGCCTGCCAAGCGTTCCACTGCCACTGCTCCCAGATCCGCCCGCCCGGCTGCCGGCGCGAGGCGACCGGCCACCACGGCTCGCCGGCCGGCCTCGACTGCACGGCGCCCGGCTACGTCCGACGCGCTCGCGCCTACTCCGGCAAAGAGCTCCAGCCGCCGCCGCCCGGACCCGCAGCAGCCAGCCCTGGCTGCACCAGAAGGGGGTCGAAGTCCAGGAGTTCGGCACCGTCCGGCAGTTCCCGGTCGGACTGTCGTACGACTCGCGGATGTACTCCTGCCAGCGGCTCAATCAGACTCTCGCCGACACCCAGATCCTGTACGCGCTCTATAAGAAGCATCACTGGCTGATGCGCGGTCCGACCTTTTACCAGCTGCACCTCTTGCTGGACAAGCACGCCGCCGAGCAGCTCGACCTGGTGGACATGATCGCTGAGCGAATCCAGACGCTCGGCGGTGTCGCTGTCGGCGACCCTCGGCACGTTGCCGAGATCACTGCGATTCCGCGCCCGCCGAACGGGGCTGAGGAAGTCCCGGCGATGCTGTCGCGACTGCTAGAGGCACACGAGATGATCCTGACCGACGCCCATGACGCCGCCGCCCGCACCGCCGATATGGGCGACGACGGCACGAACGACCTGCTCGTCTCCGACGTCATCCGCACCGGTGAGCTGCAGGCATGGTTCCTGGCCGAGCACCTGGTTGATACCCCGCTCGTGCACGCCTGACAAAGGTGAGTCGTCAGATCCCGGTGTGCTCGGCTCGGACCGGATCGGGGTCTGGTACATGCGGCATCAGCGCATTCGGGGGGATCGCGCCGAAGCGGCCGGCCTCGAAGTCCTCTAGCGCCTGCATCACTTCGCCGCGCGTGCTCATCACGAACGGCCCGTAGTGCGCGACTGGCTCGCCGATAGGCTGACCCCCGAGCACGAGGAGCTCGAGCGTGTCAGTGCCGGAATCCTGCGCGTCGTCGGCACGGATCGCCATCCAGTCGCCCGGACCGAACGCAATGAGCTGGCCGGTCTGCACTGGCCGCCCGCCGCTGCCAGCCCGGCCGGATCCGGCCAGCACGTAGACGAGTGCGTTGAATTGCGGATTCCAGGGGAGTTCAAGCAGTGCCCCGGGCGACACACTGGCGTGCATCAGCGCCATTGGCGTATGGGTCGAGCCAGGGCCGCGGTGATCACCCAGCTGCCCGGCGATCACCCGTACCAGGCCGCCGGCATCGGCCGAGGCAAGCAGCACTACCTGGTCGGCTTCGAGGCTCTGATAGGCGGGCGGGATCAGCTTGTCCCTGGCAGGCAGGTTCACCCACAACTGGATGCCGTGGAACAGACCGCCGGACACAACGAGATCCTCCGGCGGTGTCTCGATGTGGAGGATGCCGCCGCCGGCGGTCATCCACTGCGTGGCCCCGTTGGTGATCAGGCCGCCGCCCCCGTGGGAGTCCTGGTGGGCGAAGGTCCCGTCGATCATGTAGGTCACCGTCTCGAACCCGCGATGCGGGTGCCAAGGGGTGCCCTTGGGTTCGCCGGGGGCGTAGTCGACCTCGCCCATCTGGTCCATGTGCACGAACGGGTCCAGGGCCTGCAGGCTCATCCCGGCGAACGCCCGGCGTACCGGGAATCCTTCGCCTTCGAAGCCGGCCGGGGCACTGGTCACCGAAACCACCGGACGCTCGGCCGCATCCGTCGGGTCCGGGCCGGAGATTCTCGGCAGCGCACCCAGATCACTGACCGTAACGGCGGGCATCGCAACCTCCCATCAGGCACTGCGCGGCGACTGCGGCTAGCTCTACCCCGCCGCATCGCGTCGGCAAACGGCCACCGGACCCGGCTGTGGGCCAGGAGATGGTCGAACCAGGACACACCCGGATTAGCTTCGCCTGCGCTAGCAGGCTGGCGGATACTGGCGTGGTGGTCCCGGCCGGGCCGGGGCGAGCTAGCGCGATGGAGGCCGAGATGGCACGAGTTCTGTATACGGCGGAGGCAACGGTGACAGGCGGTCGTGCACAAGGGCACGGCCGCAGCACGGACGGCGCCCTGGATGTTCAGCTGCGAGCTCCGGCGGAGATGGGCGGCGAGGGCGGCGGCACCAACCCAGAGCAGCTCTTCGCTGTCGGGTTCGCTGCCTGCTTCGAGGGTGCCCTGGGCGTGGTGGGCCGTCGTGAGCGTGCCGAGGTAGGCGACGTATCAATCGACAGTCGCGTGAGTCTGCTGCCGACCGAAGACCGCGGTTTCAAGCTTGCGGTCGAGCTCGACGTCAGCCTGCCGCAGGTACCCGATCCCGAGCAGGCCACGCGCATCGTCGCAGCGGCCCACCAGGTATGCCCGTACTCCAACGCCACCCGCGGCAACATCGACGTCGTCCTGACCGCCAACGGTCACGCAGTGGCCTGATACCGCACTGATCACGCGGGTGCCGCGCGCTGCTCGGCGATCGAGTTGCCGCCGTCCACCACGAGGTACTGGCCGGTGATGTAGGACGCGCCCGGGCTGGCCAGCCAGGCAATCGCGGCGGCGATCTCGTCAGGCGAGCCGCTCCGGCCGGCCGGAGTGGCCTGTCCTTGGCCGCGCTCTTCCGGCGTCTGCGAGCCGGTTGCTATCCAGCCCGGAGCCACAGCGTTGACCGTGATTCCGTGCCCGGCCGCATCGACCGCGGCGGCCCGGGTGAGGCCGATCATGCCAGCCTTGGCGGCGGCGTAACCGACGTCCCCGCGGATCGCCATCACCGGGCCCGTCAGGCTGGCCACCATGATGATCCTCCCCCAGCCGCGGCTGGTCATGGCGGGCAGCGCCGCCTTGGTGACCAGGAATGCGGTGGTCAGGTTGCGGGCGAGGGCAGCCTGCCAGGTCGCCAGGTCCATCGACGCCACCGTGCCGGACTCGAACACGGGGACAGCAGCCGAGATCATGCCCGCGTTGTTGACGACTATGTCGATCCTGCCCCAGCGCTGCAGCGCAGCCGACACGATCCCGGACGCGACTCCAGCATCGGTCAGATCGCCGACGATCCCGGCTGCGTCGAACCCAGCATTGCGCAGCTCGCCAACCCGGTCCTGGATCCGGGCCGTCGTGGCGCTGAGCATGACCGCGGCCCCGAGCTCCGCGAGCAACCTGGCGCTGGCGAAACCGATGCCGTCGGCGCTGCCCGCCCCGGTGATCACCGCAACCCGGCCGGAGAGGTCGAACGCTGGCGGGACGGGCATTGTCTGATCCTAGCCAGATAGCCTTCGGGCTTATGGAACAGCGCATCGACCCCTTGGAGAGCACGCCGCCTGTCGTCGGCGAGGAGGCGGTCAGGCAGATCCTGCGCGACGGCTTCGGCGTCGAAGCGGCGTCCCTCAGGCCTCTCGCGGGCGAGCGGGACCAGAACGTCCAGGTGGACACGGCCGACGGACACCGATTCTTGCTCAAGATCTCTAATCCGGCCGATGACGGGCCTATCCTGGCCATGCAGACCGCCGCTCTCCGCCACATCGAGCTGGTAGATCCGGACCTGCCGGTGATGCGAGCCCTGCCGACGGCGGCCGGGGATTCCTGGGTCGAGGTGGCGGGGCCTGGCAGCCAGATCTACCCCGCTCGGCTCTTCACGTTCCTGCCGGGCCGGGTGTACGCAAACACAGTCCTCACGCCTGAGGCGCTCTCGTCCCACGGGCAGATCACCGCGCGGCTAGGGCGGGCGCTGCGTGGCTTTTTCCATCCCGCGGCCGACTACGAGATCTTGTGGGATATCACCAACGTGCCCAGGCTGCGACCGCTCCTCGCCCATATCGCCGACGGCAGCCGCCGGGCTCAGGTCGAACGAGTCATTGACCGGTTCGAGGCGCGGATCGCACCAGCGCTTCCCGGGCTTCGCGCGCAGGTGATCCACGGCGACATGAGCCTGGACAACGTCCTGTTCGGCGATGACCTTCGAGTCAGCGGGATCGTGGACTTCGGGGACATGACCCATGCGCCGCTGGTCTGCGATCTCGCCGTCGCCGTGGCCGATGTTCTCCACGGCCGCGACGATGCCATCGAGGCGGCCGACGCGATCATCGGCGGCTACGTCGGCGTGACGCCGCTAGAGGACGAGGAGGCCGAGCTGCTCGCGGACCTGGTGGCGGCCAGGCTGGCCACCGAGGTCACGGTCACCGCCTGGCGGCACGGGCTCTACCCGGACAACACCGCGTACGCCGCGAGCGGCGAGCCCGGAGCCCGCGCGTTCCTGGACGCCATCGAGGCGATGGGGACGGACGCTGTGGCGCGGCGCTTCCGCGACGCCTGCCGGCGACTCCCCTACCAGCGGTCAGCCACCAGTGCTCTACTCGAGCGCCGCCGCCGCGCGCTGCCCCGCTCGCCGCTGTTCTACTCCCAGCCGGTGCACCTGGTCCGCGGCGAGGGCGTCTGGCTGTTCGACCCCGACGACCGGCGGTACCTCGACTGCTATAACAACGTGGCCGTGGTCGGGCACAGCCACCCGCGGGTCGTGGAGGCGGTAACGCAGCAGCAGCGGCTGCTCGCGACTCACAGTCGCTATCTGCACGAGGCGGTCGTCGAGCTCGCCGAACGTCTTCAGGCCACGCTGCCGCCGGCGCTGGACGCCGTCATGGTCGTGAACTCCGGCAGCGAGGCCAACGACCTCGCCTGGCGGATCGCACGGGCGGCCACCGGGCGGGGCGGCGCGGTCGTGACGGCCTGCGCCTACCACGGGCTCACCGAGGCCACCCACGCCCTGTCCCCGGAGGAGTGGGCCAACGGAGAGCAGCCTGCTCACGTCGCGACGATCCCGGCTCCTGACGGCTACCGCGGCCTGTACCGCCGCGAAGACGACGGGTGGGTGGCGCGGTATGCCGCCCACATCGATGACGCCGCCCGGACGCTTGGCGACCGCGGCTTCGCCGCCCTGTACCTGGATCCGGCCTTTACTGCCGACGGCATCCTGTCGCCCCCACCCGCTTACCTGCAAGAAGCGGCCCGCCGCGCGCAGACGCTGGGCGGGCTGCTGGTAGCCGACGAGGTGCAAGCCGGTCACGGCCGGTCTGGTACGCACCTGTGGAGCTTCGAGGCGTCAGGGATCACCCCTGACGTGGTGGTCATGGGCAAGCCGATGGGTAACGGTTTCCCGGTCGCCGCGCTCGTGGTCAGGTCCGAGCTGCTCGAGGCCGTCCCGAAGGAAGTCGAGCTGTTCAGCACCTTCGGCGGTAACCCGGTGGCCTGCGCGGCCGCGCTCGCGGTCCTGGCCGTCATCGAGGACGAGGGCCTGGTGGCCAGTGCCGCGAAGGTCGGCTCCTACCTCAGGCAGGGCCTGCTGACGCTCGCCGAACGCTACTCCATGATCGGGGATGTCAGGGGCGACGGCCTCCTGCTCGGCGTCGAGCTGATCGATGCGGCGCGCGAGCCAGCCGCCGGGACCGCGCACCGGATAACCGAGGCGATGCGCGAGCGGGGCATCCTGATCAGCGCAACCGGTCCGGCCGGCAACGTGCTCAAGATCCGGCCGCCGCTGGTGTTCCAGTACGAACACGCTGACCTGCTCCTGCACGCCCTCGACGAGGTTCTCGCGTCTTCCTGACCGGGCTTAGAGAAGCCGGACGTTGCGCTCAGCAGTGGCGATGACGTCGTCCATCTTCCCGGTCAGGGCCTGCTTGGCCAGGCTGAGGGTGAAGCCCTTCACCGTTTGCGCGGGCACGTGAGCCGGCCGGGCCAGCGCGTACCGGTCGACGAGTACGTCGACCACGACCGGACCGGCCTTGTGCCCGAGCGCAGCCGTCAGGCCGGCGCGTACGTCTCCCGGTTCCTCGATCCGGATGCCCTTGGCACCGAGCGCCTCGGCGACGCGGCTGAAATCGGGATTCACGAAGTCCGTGCCGAACGGGACGAACCCGGCTTCCTGCTGCTCGATGTTGACGAAGTCCAGCATCCCGTTGTTCAGCACCACGTGGACAACCGGGGTCTTGCGCTGCACCTGGGTGAGCAGGTCGCCCAGCGCCAGCATCGTGAAGCCACCGTCGCCGCACAGCGCGATTGTCTGACGGCCGGGGAAGGCCAGCTGCGCACCGAAGGCGTTCGGCGAGGCGTTGGCCATGGAAGCCCATGAGAATGACCCGAACAGCCTGCGCTGCGCGCCGTAGGTGATATGGCGGGCCGCCCAGATGCAGGCGGTGCCGGTGTCAGCGAAGAACAGCGCGTCGTCGTCGGCCAGCTCGCTGAGCATCGCGGCGAGGTACTCCGGCCGGATTGGCTTGATGCCGGGGCCCTTCGTGACGTAGTGCTGCAGCGTCTTGGCGAATCGCTCGGTCTTGGCGACGTGCTCGCGCAGAAAGGCATCGCCGGACTTTGCCTGCACCATCGGCAGCAGGGCGGCCACGGTTGCCTGGACGTCCCCGGCCACGCCGAGCTCCAGCGGGGCCCGCCGGCCGAGGTGCCGGGCGTCCCGGTCGACCTGGATTGTCTTGACCTTGGCGTGCGGAAGGAATTCAGGGAACGGGAAGTCGGTGCCGAGCATCAGCAGCACATCGCAGTGATTAATGGCGTCCCAGCAGCCGCCGTATCCGAGCAGGCCGGTCATGCCAACGGCGTTGGGGTTGTCGTGCTCCAGCCACTGCTTGCCTTTGAACGAGTAACCGACCGGAGCGCTCAGTTTCCGGGCGAGCTCGCGTACCTCCGCCTGGGCGCCGCTGCAGCCGTCCCCGCCGAAGATCGCCACCGTCTCCGCCTCGTTGATCAGGGCTGTCATCGCGGTCAGGTCGGCTGCAGACGCCCCGCCGGGAACCGTGGCAGGCAGCGCGATGCGCAGTGACCCGGCCGGCGCGTCGGCCGCGGCGACATCGCCGGGCAGCGAGATGACCGTCGGCCCACGCTCCGCCACCGCCGTGGTGATGGCGGTCCCGACCACGGTGCGCAGCTGGGCGGGATTGACAAGCCTGCCGATATACAGCGCGGCGGCCGCGAAGAACACGTACGGGTTGAGCTCCTCGACAGTGTCGGAGTCAAACGCGGACGATTCGACATCGCCGGCAATGGCGATGACCGGCGCTCCTTCTTTCCGCGCATCCAGCAGGCCATTGATCAAGTGCACGACGCCCGGTCCCGCCGTGCCGCACACCGCGACCGGCTGCCCGGTCAGGTGGGCGTCGGCCACCGCCGCGAAGGCGCCGTATTCCTCGTTTCGCACATGCACGAACTCGATACCGCCGTTACGTCGCAGCGCATCGATGACCGGGTTCAGCGCGTCGCCCACGATGCCGTAACAGCGGCGCACCCCCGCCGACACCAGCATTTCCCACAAGCCATCAGCAACGGTCTTAGCCATCTCAGTGCCTCCGTGTGACCTCTCGGCTGCGCCCCACTGCGCCGCAGTGATTCCCCGGCCGCGCGGCCGCCGAACATCGCCAGGCACGTCGCCGAGGCAGCCTGCTGTCAGTCCGCGAGGCGGAACGCCAGCTCCGTCTGCCATTGGCTGGTGTCAGGCTGCTCAGCAGGGTTGGTCAGGTAGGACTCCAGCCGGCAGCCCCACTTCTCACCCGCGTCGGTCTGCGATACGTCGAAGGCCAGTCCGCGCTGCTGGGCCCAGTCGAGGAGTGCGGAGGTGGCGGCAACGAGGGTTGGCGGAGCGCCGGTGTGGGTCATGACGGCGAACCGGCCGGCAGGCAGGGTGCCGCCGCGGATATCGCCGCCATCGTCTACCGCCAGCGCCACCGGAACGCCGGCTTCGACCAGAAGCTGCCGCTCCATGTCGATCACGTGGTAGCGGAAGAACGGGGGGCCAGCCGGCGCGACGCCGCGAGCGCCGAGCCACCCGAAGATCTCGGGCAGGCGATCGGCGACCGAGCCGACGGCCGCCATGGGCACCCATGATGAGATGCCCGCGTATGGCAGGGCCGCTCGCTGCATGATGTCGGGCGCGACGTCCATTGTTTCTCCTTGTCGTGAGCTACTTACGTCGGCGTGATTGGTTCCTGAAGTTCAGTCACCCAGTCAGCTCTGACGTCGCCGATCTGCAGCGTGAGCTCGCGGGCATACCCGAGCGACCGGTATCCGTTGGCGTCGATCCACCGGGCCAGCGCCTGGATGCTGGGCAGCACGTCGTCCATGGAGCCGTGATGAATCAGCGAGGCGGCAGCTGGAAGCTCCGGCAGGTCGACGACTCTGAAATGCGGCCGGCCATCGGCTGACTCGGCGATCGGCAGCGCGGCGTGTACCGTGATGGCGCCCGCGTCGCCCGCGTCTTCGTAGTAGGCGACGCCGGGGCCGGTAATCGCGATGCTCGCCTCGCATAGGCGGCGCGGAAGCTCGTGATACAGCGACTTGATGACCGGCGTGATGAACTGCGGCTCATAGCCGGCGGCCGCGCCAGTGAGTTCGGCGACCCGCACCGCCGCGATGCGCTTGACCACGACCGGCGGCGGCTCGCCGACCTCGGTTTCGATGGCCAGCAGCCTCGCTTCGACCTGTGCCAGCCTGGCGGCGTCAGCAGCTATCTGCTCGCTCAGCTCGGCTCGCCGCAGTATCAGCATGCCGCGCAGCTCAGCCGCGCTGACCTGGTCATCCAGGATCGAGCCCACCTGCTGCAAGGTGAAGCCCAGGTTCTTGAGAGCGACAATCCGGTTTAGCCGCGATAGCTGGCCGGCCTCATAAAATCGATAACCGGTCGCCCGGTCGACGGCCGGCTGCAAGCAGCCCGATCGCGTCATAGTGGTGGAGCATCCGCACCGACACGCGGCCATGCCTGGCGAACTCTCCGATGGCGAACATGACGTCTCCATGCTTAGACCCTCACACCATGTCAGAGTCAAGCCGTCCCGTGATCGCGTCCAGGCGTCGTGATCGCCTACGAGTCTGGCTGTGTCCGGCCCCACGGCGTGGCGTGATAACTCCGACGTCTGGCGCATTTCGCCGCAACCGGCGAACTCCGCCCGTCTGGCTGACCCGACCTATCCGCTCGTCCAGCGGCCGGCGACTATGCCGGGATGGCACGCATTCAGACGCTTCCCGGTCGGCTGCTGAGCCCAGCGAGTCAGGCGGCGCGACCGCTGCCAGAAGGCCCGCTGGCGGGGCGCTACACGGCGGCAGCGGCGATGGTCATTCTCTTCCTCGTGCCCTACCTAGGCCTGTCCGCTGCATTCCAGCCGCTCGCCCCGATCATCGCCGCGCAGCTGCACATGAGCCCGCAGACGGTCAGCCTTAGCGCTGGCCTGGCGAATGCTGGCTACGCGGTGGGCACCGTAGTGGCCGTGCAGCTGGCCCAGCTTCTGCCACAGCGCCGCATACTGATCGTTTACGCGTCGCTGCTGGTCATCGGCTCGGTGCTGGCGGCGGCCGCGGTCGACTCCGGGATGTTCATCGTCGGCCATGTGCTGCAGGGCCTGTGCACCAGCATGCTGCTGATCGCCGCCGCTCCGCCGCTGTTCCTCGGCTATCCGGCCGCTAAGCTGCGGTCGACGGCGGTGATCTTCAACCTCTGTCTCTTCGGGGCTATCGCGGCAGGCCCGCTAGTCGGAGGCGCCCAGGCGTCATTCCATGCGTGGCGGCCGCTGTTCTGGATCGTCGCCGGCATCGCCGCCGCGGGTCTGCTGCTGTCGTTGCTGACATTTCAGGACGCGCCGCCCGCAGACCCCAACGCCCCTCGGGACGGCCTGGCTATCGGCCTGGCCGCAACCGGCTCGCTTGCGGCATTCTGGGGTGCGTCAGAGCTGCTCACCCATCGGTTCTTTGATCCCGTCGCCGTGATTCCGCTGGCAGGCGGGCTGGCACTGATCGTCATTCTGTGGATCTACCAGTACCGAGCCCGGAATCCGCTGCTAACAGTCCGCAGTCTGACCAGCACCATTCCGGTGGGCGGAATCATCATCGCCGTCTGCGCCGCAGCGGCGGCGACCTCGGCCATCGGGCTCACCGCGACGGTCCTCACGCCCCACTACACCCCGCTGCATCTCGGACTGCTCTTCGTACCTGAGCTGGGCGCGGCCGTGATCACGGCGTTTGCGTTCGGAGCAGTGTTCCGCACGCACCTGATCCACTACTTCGCCCTGAGCGGGATGGCCTTCCTGGCCGCGGGAATCATCGTGCTCCACGGTGCCACTCCGCCCACCGCTCCGCTCGCCATCGTCGGCTCGGGCCTGATCGGCATCGGCATCGGCGCCTCAGTGGCCCCGGCGCTGTTCCTGGCTGGATTCTCACTGCGCTCGGCCTCCATTCAGCGCGTGTTCGCCATCCTCGAGCTGCTGCGAGCCGTGGCCGCGTTCATGATCGTGCCGATCCTGCTGCACTTTGGCACCACGCTGACCGGGCTTCCGACCGCTGCGTGGAACACCGTCCTGTGGATCTGCTTCGGGCTGTCAGCCGGCGCCGCGGTGGCTTTCACCTGCCTTTACATCCTCGGCGGGGTCCGGCCGTCGGCGCCCGTCATCGACCGCTGGATGGGCGGCCAGGAACCGGCGTGGTACTCCCCGCCGCTGCTGGCCGCCGTCCGCCACGCTCCAGGCGAGCCTGCCGCCGGCCGGCCGCCTGCCCGTGCGCTCTCCCGCGCCGGGGCGCGCGGAAGGCTCGCCGCATCGCCCACCCCCCGTGCGCTCAAGGGCCGCGACCACGGTGACCGGCTCGGACCGGTCCTGCTCGCCTATGACGGCTCCGACCTGTCCAGGGCCGCCATAGCCGAGGCAGGCCAGCAGCTGCCGGCCAGTCGCGAAGCCCTAGTAGTCACCGTGTGGCGAACGTTCAACGTGGGTTTCGTTCCTGAGCCCGGCGCGCAGTTCGATGCAGCATGCGCAGACGACGTCCGGCAAGCCGCCGAGCAGACCGCGCAACACGGAGCCGCACTGGCCGAGGCAGCCGGATTCCGGGCGCAGGCGGCGGCGGTCGAGGGAACGCCCGCCTGGAAGGGGATTGTCACTGCCGCTGAGAACCACGCAGCGAGCCTCATCGTCGTCGGCTCCCACGGTCATGCCGGCCTCGGTGGCCTGGTAGCCGGCAGCGTCTCAGGCGATGTTTCCTCGCGGTCGCATTCTCCCGTGCTTATCGTGCACGACCACGATGCCCGGCTCTCAGCCAGCGAGGCTCACACGTGACGCGCACGAACAGCCGCGTCGCTGCCGGCAATCAACCCGCTTCAGAAAGGTTGTGATCACGACGCGTGGCTCCTAGGGTCTGGCGGCAACGGGCCGTTTGAAGCTTGCCCTGCCGGGGATGCCCCCGGATCATCGATCAAATCGGGGGGACATTCATGGGTAAAGAAGCACGGATCGGGCTACTTCTGGCAAGCACCTGCTGCCTGCTGGCCGTCATGGTCGACTGGATCGTGGAGGACCTGAAGTAGCCGTTCCCCGACGGCCCTGCTGAGCCGCAGATGCGGCCGCAGGATGACTGCGCCGATCATGGTGGCCGGCGGCTGCATGCCGGTAACGGAGTTCGCAGTGGCCAATCTGCCGGTCATCATGATCGCGCCTCAGCGTTCTCAGATGTCGTTGAACCAGGGAGCTGGACTCGTGCTAGCTGGCCCATCAGCAGTCCACGGTGAACAGGCCGAGCCACAGCTGTGGCCGGCTCTGGTCGGCGGCGTCCCCGCCCGGCAGCGCGTACTAGGTGCCCAGGGCCGCAGGACAGTACAGAGGCTGCTGGAGGCTGGCCTGGCCGAGCTGGCCGAGCGAGGATTCCACGCATTTCGCGTCGACGACGTGGTCCGACGCGCCCAGACGTCGCATGGCACCTTCTACTTGTACTTCTCGAACACGCAGGACCTGTTCAGGGCTCTGATGCGCGACACCTTGCACGACATCACAGTCCTCGCTGGCGACTTTCCTGACGTTACTGATACCGAGGCAGGACGAGCGGCACTGCGCGACTGGGTACACCGGTTCGCTGACACGTACGCGTCGCACGCCGCAGTAATCAGGGCGCTCAGTCAGGCAGACAGCGCCAGCGAAGCGGTCTGGGGCGACGGACTCCGGACGCTCTTCGGCCTGGCGGAAGCCATTGCGGGCGGAATGATGACGGCTGGCCACGGCGGCCAGCATGCCGAGCTCACCGCCCTTGCGTGCGTGATGATGCTCGAGCGGGTGAATTACCTGATCAGCATCGGAGTCCGGCTACCAGCAGGCGAAATGACGGACCGGCTGTCCGAGGTTATCTACGCCGCGTTCCACTCAGCGACTTCTTAGTAGTGGACGCTTGAACACGCTCATCGCCGTGGTGGCGGCCCTGGCCGGCTCGCTGGTGTTCGGCATGTCGTCGGTCGCGGAGCAGCGCGGGACTCAGCGCGTCGGAAGCCGGCCTCCGCTGCGACCCGGGCTGCTGCTGGACCTGATCCGGCAGCCGCTATGGCTGACCGGGGTGGGCGCGACTCTGATCGGCTTTACCTTGCAGGTCGTGGCGCTCACATATGGGCCGCTCGCGCTAGTCGAGCCGATCCTGATATCTGACCTCATCATCGCCTCGGTGATCGCCAGCGCCCTGCGGAAACGGTGGGATTGGGGCATCATGCTGGGAGTCACCGCTGCCGCCGCCGGCGTCGGCTCCTTCCTGGCCATCTCCCGGCCGTCAGGCGGCCGGACGAGCGTGAGTCTGGTGGCCATACTGCCGCTGGCGATAGCGCTGGCGGTGGTGCTGGCCGGCTGCCTTGCGGTGGCCCAGCGGAATGACAATGCGCGGCCGCTCGCACTGGCGCTGGCCTGCGGCGTCACCTACGGTGTCGCGGCCTTCGTGGTCAAGCTCATGACCGCGGATTTCAGCGGCGGCCTGGGGCAGGTATTCAGCCACTGGCCCGTCTACGCGCTTGCCATCGTTGGCCCGCTGGGCTTCCTGCTCAACCAGAACGCCTTTCAGCAGGGCATACTCCTCGCGCCCGTGCTGGCGATCATCACCGTGTCCGACCCGCTTGTCTCCATCGCTCTTGCTTACATCTGGCTCGACGAGAAGTTCACCAGCACCCCAGGGGCCGTGGCGGGCGAAATAATCGCGCTCCTGGTCATGATCGCCGGCATCTACATCCTCGCGCACCGTTCCCCCATGGTCATCCGCCAACTCCAGGCAAGCGCTGACGCCAATGCGAGCGGAGGTGGCCAAGCTCAATGAGGTTTCGGTGGCCGTCGGCCTCGGCCGTCCAGGCCGTCGGTACCGGTCGCCTAGGCTGAAGTGGTGGCCAAGGATCTGGAGATGCCCCGGCCAGCCCGGCTACTGCGCACCACGGCATGGAGCTTGATCGAGTCGGCTGGCCTGCCCATCGGCGCGCTGGCGCTGGCCGGCTGGCTGTGGGGACGCAACGCCGGGCTCATTGCGGGCCTCGCAATTGTCTGGATCATCGCCGCTATCCGCAAGATCCACTCAGGCACCGTGCCGAGCCTCGTGGTGATCTCCGTAGTTGTGCTGACGCTGCAGACCGTGCTGGCCGTTGCTACTGGCCAGATCTGGATCTTCTTGCTGCACTTCCCAGTCGCCAACCTGGCCCTGTGCATCGTATTCGCCCGCACCGCTCGCGGCCCTAACCCGATTGTGGCGCGGCTGGCCAGTGAGGTGGTGGCGCTCAGGCAGCCGACCACCCCGAGTCCGGGACTGCACCGCTTCTTCCAGGACGCGACGTGGCTCTGGGCAGCGATCTTTCTGCTCCTGGCCATCTACATGGCGGCACTGCTGGTGATGGCGTCGACCGCCATGTTCATCCTGCTGTCCACCGTCGCTACCGTCGTGCTCATCATCGCCGGGGCTGGCGCATCTGCCCTGTGGCTCCGGGTGGTCCTGCGCCGGCTCGGCCTGGGCTTGCGGTTCGTCGCGAGCTGACGCAAGCCGATGGCTTCGATAGGAGTCGGCCGTCTGCGCCTGGGTACCTGAAAGGCATCTTTCGCAACCTTGACACCAGGCCGCACTGAGGGCCGGCTGCCTCCGGGTGCGGCGGACTGACCGGAGAGCGCGAGGGCGCTCGGGCTGGCGGCCGGTGTCTGCAATCGGAGACCTGCGCGGGGGAGGCGCACGTGACGCAGGACGCAGTGCTGTTGTCAGGGTCGCTCGGACTCGGCCACGAGATGATGGCCACTTGCTGCATGGGCTTGCTGGAGCGGTCGGGCTGGCGCACCCGAATCCTGAACAGCATGGCTCTGCTGGGGCCTAGGCGTGGCCGCGCAGGCGAGCGGCTATTTGCCAGCATGGTCGCCGTTCCCGGTATTTACGACGGACTCCACTTCGCCCACCTGCGGACCGGTAGCCGGCTGGCGAACTTCATGGACCGGCGCGCCGCCGCCAGGCTCGTGCCGTCCCTCGAGGCGGATCTGGAGCGCAGGCCGGCTGACCTTGTCCTCAGCGTGTTCGCCACCGGGGCGTCGGCGGCAGCGAGGCTCAAGGCAACGGCACCACGCAGGCGGACCGTCGTGTTGTGCACCGACGTGACCCTGCACAGGCTCTGGGTCTGCGAAGGGACCGATTTGTTCCTGGTCACTTCTCCGGCGGCCGAGGCGTCGGTCCGGCGCTTCCTGCCGCGAGCGGCGGTGTCCGTCGTACCGCCACCGGTGCGCTCCGCTTTCTACACCGCGCCGTCCCAGGCAGCGGCCCGGGCGGCACTGGGTGTGCCGCTGGACGAGCCCTGCGTGCTGGTGATTGACAGCGGCTGGGGTTTCGGTCCCCTGGTGGAGAGCGCCGCCGCACTGGCCGAGGCCGGCGTGCACGTCCTCGCAGTGGCCGGCCGCCAGCATACTGTCGAGCGCCGGCTGCGAGAGCTGGCTCGCGAGGCGCCCCGGATCCGGCCATTCGGCTTCACCGACCGGGTACCCGAGCTGATGGCCGCCGCCGACGTGGTCATTGCCCTGCCAGGGGCAACGACGTGCAGCGAGGCCCGCGCCGTCGGGCGGCAGCTCCTGCTGCTCGACGTCATGCCGGGGCACGGCCGCGACAACTTGCAGCATGAGCTGGAGCTCGGCGCAGCCGGGGTCTGCGGTCCTAGCTCCGCCGGCCTCACGGCGAGCGCGATGGCCCTGCTCGATAGTTCCCCGCACCCGCAGCCGCGGGCCAGCCCTCCACCGCAATGGGAGCCCGCCTACGCGGCAGCGCTCAGGCGCGTCGGCCTGGATCTACGCCCAGAGTGCCCGGCGCCGTCGAGCGTAGGCCCCGCCGACCTCGACCTGCAGTGCCACATGTCACCTCGGTATCGACGCGCAAAAGCAAGCACAGCCACAGCAAGCACAGCCGCAGCCAGCACAGCCGCAGCCAGCACGGGGGGCAAGACCGAATGATGCGCACACTCTTCCTCAATCCGCCTTCCTACGAAGGCTTCGACGGCGGCGCAGGCGCTCGATATCAGGCCAAGCGGGAGATTCGCTCTTTCTGGTACCCGACGTGGCTCGCCCAGCCTGCGGCCATCGTGCCCGACAGCCTGCTCGTCGACGCCCCGCCCGCCGGCCTCACTCTCGGCGATGTCCTCCCGCTGGCCCGCCAGCACGACCTGGCTGTGCTCCACACCAGCTCCCCCTCTTTCGCGGGCGATGTCAAAGTAGCTGAGGCGCTGAAGACGGAAAATCCGTCGCTGCTCGTTGGGTTTGTCGGGCCGAAGGTGGCCGTGGAGCCCGAGCCCTCGCTGCTGGCGTCAGCGGCGATCGACTTCGTGGCGAGGGAAGAGTTCGACTTCACCATCGCCGATATTGCCGCGGAGCATCCGCTGGCCTCGGTCGACGGCATCAGCTACCGGTCCGAGAACGGGCAAGTGGTGCACAATCCTGATCGCCGCATCGTAGAGGACATGGACAGCCTGCCGTTCGTTGTGCCCGTCTACAAGAAGCATCTGCGGCCAGCGGATTACTTTATCGGCTACCTCCGGCACCCGTATGTATCGCTGTACACCGGCAGGGGGTGCCGGTCACGGTGCACCTTCTGCCTCTGGCCGCAGACCGTCGGCGGTCACCGGTACCGGACCAGGAGCGTGGCCAACGTGCTGGCCGAAGCCGCGCTCGCGTCCCAGCTGTTCCCCCAGATGAAGGAGCTGTTCTTCGACGACGACACGTTTACCGACGACCGCCCGCGGGCCGAGGCCATCGCCAGAGGGCTCTCGCAGCTTGGCATCACCTGGTCCTGCAACGCCAAGGCCAACGTGCCACGCGAGACCCTCCAGGTCATGGCCGACAACGGGCTGCGCCTGCTGCTGGTCGGCTACGAATCCGGTAACCAGAACGTCCTCAACAACGTGAAGAAGGGCCTGCGAGTCGACCGGGCCAGGCGATTCGCCCAAGACTGCCGTGATCTCGGCATCACCGTCCACGGCACCTTCATCCTCGGCCTGCCCGGAGAGACCAGGGAGACCATCCAGGAGACGATCCGATTCGCCAGGGAAGTCAACCCGCACACCATCCAGGTGTCAGTAGCCGCACCCTACCCGGGCACCGAGCTGTACCAGCGCGCTAAGGAAAACGGGTGGCTGCCCGCAGACGACGACGGCGCCGCCCTGGTCAGCGATGGGGGGACCCAGCTTGCCGCCCTGTCCTATCCGCACCTGGGGCATACCGAGATCCTGCAATCGGTGGACGCCTTCTACAAGCGGTTCTATTTCCGGGCCGGCAAACTCGCCGAGATGTCGGCCGAGATGCTCCGTCAGCCGAGCATGACCGCGAGAAGGCTGCGCGAGGGCGGCGAATTCGTCCGGTTCCTGGGTCGGCGTGGCCGCGTGTCCGCTGCCCCTGACCACAGCCGGGCCGCGGCCGAGGTCCCCATCGACTAATGGCCGAGGCGGCCTGTGAGGGAGTGCTGAGTTATGCGTGTTCTGCTCGTCCATCCAAGCGCGCTGATGTATTCCGAGATCTTCCTGCGCCTCGAGCCGCTAGGCCTGGAGCGGGTAGCAACGGCGGCGCTGGCCGACGGACATGATGTCCATCTGCTGGACCTGCAGGTCTACACGCGCGCTGACCTCCAGCGGGAGGTCATGAGCTTCCAGCCCGACGCGATTGGCTTCAGCCTCAACTACCTGGCCAACGTGCCGGAGGTCGTCGATCTGGCCAAGTGGATTAGGAGTGTCCGGCCAGGTTGCGTGGTGTTCGCGGGCGGTCACAGTGTCTCCTTCGTCGCCGAGCAGGTCCTGGCGCACGCGGACGGCGCCATCGACGTCATCCTCAAGGGCGAAGGCGAGACCGGAACCCCGGCGCTGCTGGCCGCGCTGCCGGACCGGAGCTGGGCAGACGTGCCGGGCGCGGTCACCGCCGACGGGGCCGGCCGGCCGCCTGCCATGCTCCACAGCCTGGACGATCACCTGCCAGCTCGGCACCTGGGCGGGCGCCGCCGCAAGTACTTCATCGGCGTCATGGACCCCGCTGCATCGATCGAGTTCACCCGCGGCTGCCCCTGGGACTGCTCCTTCTGCAGTGCCTGGACGTTCTACGGGCGGAGCTACCGCAAGCTGTCGCCCGAGGCAGCGGTTGAGGACATGAGCCGGATCAGGGAACGGGGTGTGTTCATCGTCGACGACGTGGCATTCATCAAGGCCGAGCAAGGGGACGAGATCGCGCGCCAGCTCGAACGCCGCCATATCCGCAAGGACTACTACCTGGAGACCCGCTGCGACGTGCTGCTGCGCAACGAAGAGGTCTTCCGTCGATGGCAGCGCCTCGGGCTCAACTACATGTTCCTCGGTCTGGAAGCCCTGGACGAAGAGGGGCTGGCCGCGTTCCGCAAGCGCACTACCCCGCAGGTCAACAACAAGGCGCTGGAGGTGGCCCGGTCTATCGGCCTGACGGTGGCCATCAACATCATCGCCGATCCGGACTGGGATGAGTCGCGGTTCGCCTTCGTGCGGGAATGGGCGATGAGCGTCCCGGAGATCGTCAACATCACCGTCCAGACCCCTTACCCGGGGACCGAGACGTGGCTGACCGAGTCACGCCGCCTGACGACGCTGGACTACCGCCTGTTTGACGTCCAGCACGCGGTGCTCCCTACTCGGCTGCCATTGCGGCGGTTCTACCAGGAGCTGGTCAAGACTCAGTCCGTGCTGGCCCGCAAGCACCTCGGCGTCACGGCCCTCGTCCAGACCGCGGGCATCGTGGCCCGGCAGCTAGCCCGCGGCCAGACGAACTTCGCCAGGATGCTCTGGAAGTTCGACAAGGTCTACAACGCCGACCGGCAGTACTCAGAGCACCTGCGCCCGATCGAGTACCAGCTGCCGCCGCCGGCGGATACGCCGGTCATCAAGCCGAACCCCAAGGAGCTCTACATCCACAACAACCCGATCCGGCCCAGGGCCTAAGCCATGACCGGAGCAGCGGCCGGCCGGCTGACCGGACTGCGAGCGGCAATCACCGGCGGATCAAGCGGGATCGGCGCCGCCACCGCCAGGGGGCTCGCAGCCCGCGGGGTCCGGGTCGCGATCGCCGGCCGGAACAAAGCTGCGCTCGACCGAGTGGCGGCCGAGACCAACGCCACTGTGGTCCCCGGAGACTTGCGCGAACCAGGATGTGCCCAGCGCATCATCGACGCAGCGGTCGGTGACCTCGGCGGGCTCGACGTCCTGGTGTCGAACGCCGGCATTGGCTGGGCCGGGCCATTCGCGTCGATGAGCGACTCGGACATCGACGCCCTGCTTGACGTGAACCTGCGAGCGGCGGCGCACCTTGCCCGCGCCGCGATACCGCACCTGCGCCGCGGACGTGGCCGCCTCGTCTTTGTCGGGTCCATCGCCGGGCTAGTCGGCGTGCCCGGCGAGACCTGGTACTCGGCCACGAAGGCGGGCCTCGGGTGCCTTGCGGAAACGCTTCGAGCCGAGCTGCGGCCGGCCGGAATCGGAGTGAGCCTGGTCAGCCCTGGCGTGGTCGATACTGCCTACTTCGAGCGACGCAAGGAGCCGTACAGACGGCGGTACCCAAGGCTCATCAGCGCCGAGACAGCTGCCGCCGCCATCGTCAACGCGGTTGAGCACGGTCGCGATGATGTGGTCGTCCCGCCGTGGCTATCGCTGCCGGCCCGGGTGAAAGTCAGCTTCCCTGGCCTGTACCGTCTCCTCGCCTCTCGCCTCGCCTAGCTGGCACAACGGCCACGGCGCGCGAGAAGCGTCGCTTATAGGTCCCAGAGCGTCGGCGGCGCGACCTGACCAGACAATACAGGCCAGCTGGCCGCAGTTGGATCCCTTGCCATCATCCAGCAAGCACGGGGACACATTCGTGACTGCAACTCTGCACGGCTCCACGGCTCTAGTCACCGGCGGCAACAGCGGCGTTGGCCGCGCTACGGCCGTCGACGTCGCGGCGCGCGAAGCTCCTGTGATCATCACCGGGCGCGACGGCGGGCGCGGCGAGGAGGTGGCCGTAGCCCAGATTCGCGCGAATGGCGGTAAGGCCGACTTCAGCGCCACGGCGCTCAGCGACGAGGCGAGTGCGCGCGACCTGGCGCGTCAGGCGGACGATCTGGGCTGCGGCCACGTCGATGTTCTCGTCAACAACGCCGGCATCATCCCCTTCGGCCCCGCCGAGGCAGCCAGCGCGGCTGAGTTCGACTCATTCTACGCCGTCAACGTCCTGGCGCCGTTCTTCCTCGTGGCTGAGCTTGCGCCTGCGATGGCCGCGCGCGGGAAGGCCGCGATCATCAACGTCACCACGATGGTCGTCTCCGCAATGCACGGGCGCGTAGCACCGCCTCCGGCAGGCCCATCAATGCGTCACTGCCCGGGCCGCCGGGGCCAATAACCGCCGCCAGTGGCAACTCACGGCCGGGTTGCGCAGGCAGCTCGGCCAGGTCGCGATGTTCGGTCTGAGGACGATCTCGGTATTTCCGTCCAGGTTGCGTCTTCTGTGCCATCGTGCGCAGCGAGCTTCGACCGGTATCCACTAGATGACCGCGCACCTGACGCCAGTTCAGCTCCGGCGCTCGGTGAGAAAAGGAGAACGCGATATTGACCGAGGATTCCAGCCGTGCCGACTGGCTGGAGCAGGCACGCTCCTACCTTCGCGACGCCGATCCGGTGCTGGCCCGACTCATCGACGAGCGACCGGCCTTCGACCCCAGGGCATGGCTGGCTCAGCTCGCCCCGATGGACCTGTATGGGGCCCTGCTGTTCCAGGTCACTGGCCAGCAGCTATCCGTCGCAGCGACCCGGCGAACACTCGATCGCATAGAGGCGCTTTTCGACGGGCATCTCCCCGCACCCGCCGAACTGCTGCAAGTCGATCCCGCTAAGCTGCGCGAGGCAGGACTCTCGTGGCGGAAGATCAGCACGCTCCGCGACCTCGCCGAGCGGCTGTCCGACGGCCGCCTGGACGCGGACGTGCTGAGTACGCGGTCCGACGATGAGCTGCTGGCAGAACTCACCGCCATCCCCGGCATAGGTCCGTGGACCGTGCAGGGCGCGCTCATCATCGCGCTCCAGCGAGAAGACATCGTCCTGCCTGGCGACCTCGCGCTTCGCAAGGCCGTCCAGCTCGCCTATCAGCTCGATCACCTGCCCGAGTCAGCAGGAGGTCCTTGCCATCGCCGAGAAGTGGCGACCCTACCGCAGCCTGGCGACGAGCTACCTGTTCTCTGCCGCCTTCCAGCCGGCGGAGGCACGGCCGGATCTCACCGAGCGTAAGCGCAAGCCAGGGAGGTAAGCCGTTACCGCGTGTTGGCTATTCGTTCACAGCGCCGATGCGGCGAGGTCTGCCGGACGGAGGCGGTAAGCCTGCAAGCGCAGGTTGTGGTATTTCTCGGTCTCGCCGATCCACTCCATGCCCATCCGGCGTACCGTCGCCGTGGCGCGCACGTTGGATGGCCGCACGACGGCAATGACCTGCTCGAGGCCTTGCTCAAATGCCCGCGCCGCCAGCGCTCTGCCGGTCTCGGTGGCGTAGCCACGGCCCCACGCATCCCGCTGCAGCTGCCAGCCGATCTCGTATTCATCGTCGGGCGGCAGCGGCAGCAGGGTCGCCCCGCCGATTACCTTCCCGTCTTCGCGAAGCTCGATCGCCCACCGGCCGGCTGGTGTGAGCATGCGCTCATCCTCGGCGATCCACTGCTGCAGGACGACGTGCATGGCCGCTTCATCGCCGATCCTGTCCATCGCCGGGGCTAGCCACCGCGCCACCTCAGCGTCTCCGTAGGAAGCTCAGCGCCGCCCCGGCGTCATCGCCGGTCCACTGGCGAAGGACCAGGCGCTCGGTCACCAATCGCTGTGCCATTAGGTCACGATAGCCGGGCCGGAATGACAGCAGCGCTCCAGCCCTATGCGGGGCGGAGGAGGCCTCGTTCCAGCACGACCGGGACGTACAGCTGGCGGTAGCCGTGCTCGTCGAACAGCACCGTGACCTGGTCACCGTCGTACCGCTGCACCGTGCCTTCGCCCCAGCGGTCGCTCCGGACACGTGCGCCGACAGCGAATGGGACGTTCGCGGGCGCAGCCTGAGCGTGACCGAGATCGTTGTCGCAGTTGCCGCAAGGCCCGCGGTAGTCCTGCCCGAAATAGGTCAGCAGGAACGAACGACGGCAACCGGTGTGGTCGGCGTAGCGACGCATCATCGTCAGCCGCGTGCGCTCGACCTCGTCCTCGCGTTCTGTCTGCGACTCCGAGGCCTGCACCGCTGCCGCCACGGTCATCGTGCCAGTCCAGCGGACGTCGCCGTCCGCCTGCCAGGCCGCCGCACCGAGATCGGCCAGCCGGGCCAGCGCGGCCGTCTCCTGCCGCGCGCCGGGCTCGGTCGTCCCGGTCCCCTGCCCGCCGGCGAGCGCAGCCGCGGCCCGTGCGACGGCCCCGCCGGAGATCCCTCTCGAGGTCAGGTACCGGGCCTTCTCGAAATCCTCGTAGCGATACAGCAGGCGCACGTGCGATGGCTGCTCGTCCCGGCCGGCCCGGCCGATCTCCTGGTAATACGCATCCAGCGACGGCGGCGGGTCGGCGTGCAGCACCCAGCGGACGTCGGGCTTGTCGATACCCATGCCGAATGCGACCGTCGCCGCGATGATGCGCGCCGAGCCGTCGAGGAACGCCGTCATCGCCTGGTGCCGCTCGCGCCCGGACAGCCCGGCGTGATACAGCGTCACCTGTTCCCCGGCCGACGCGAGCGCATCGTGGGCCGCCTGCGCGCTGGCGTGCGTCGCCGCATAGACAATCCCCGGCCCGGCGAACTCCCGCGCCGCGCGGACCAGCTCGCGCTCCTTGTCGGGAATAGTGATCACGTGGTGCGCCGACAGATGCAGGTGCGGCCGGTCGAAGTCGCCGATCTCCACCACCGGATCGCGCAGGCCGAGCCGCTCGATGATCTCCTGCCGCACCGGCGGCGCTGCGGTTGCGGTCAGGGCCAGGCGGACCGGCGCGCCGAGCGACTCGGCCTGCGCGCCGAGCAGCAGGTAATCGGGGCGGAAGTCGCGGCCCCACTGGCTGATCAAGTGCGCTTCATCGACGGCGAATAGCCCGGGCCCGGCGCGCCGTAGCGTATCTCGGGTCTCCGCGTTGGCCAGCTGCTCCGGCGCGAGGAACACGAACGTGCCCGAATCGCACGAGGCCAGCAGCGCCGCCGCCCGCGCACCGGCCGCCTGCTGCGAGTTCAGCACGATCGCCCGCAGCCCAGCCGCCTGCAGGTGGGCCAGCTGATCATCCTGCAGCGCGATCAGCGGCGAGACGACGACCGTCGGACCCGCCCGCAGCATCCCCGCCAGCTCGTAGATCGCCGACTTGCCGCCGCCCGGTCGGCAGCACGGCCAGCACATCACGGCCATCGGCCAGCGCCTCGACCGCGCCCAGCTGCCCGGGACGAAGCTGCCGGAAGCCCAGACGCTCCCGCGCCAGCTCCTCGATCACGGCGCCAGTCTCCTATTCACACCAACCAGCGTACGGTCCGCCTTCGCGGCGTCCGGCTGCGGTATTTCGCACGTCGACCCAGGGCGTTGCGGAAGATCAGCCTCCCCCCGCCGCGCGGCCAGCACGGCGGCGCCGCCAGGCATGCCGACCTGGCCCATCGACTTTCAGTAGTCGAAGTCGAGACCGTGCAGGCTGGCTCCGCGCAGCCACTCGTGTCGCCGCGCGGCCAGGTCCATCGTGAGGTCGATGTGTCCCCCTAGTGTTCGGAACCCAGCAGCATGGAACCGCTGTACGGCAGCGACGTTGCGAGCAACGGGGCGGATCGCCAGGTACTCGTAACCACCGGCGAGAGCCTCCGCGACGGCCCGGCTAACGAGCCGGCGGCCAATGCCCTGGTCTCGAGCTGCCTCGGTGACGACGACTGGCTCGACTTCGGCGCTCGTACCCCGGTCGAGCAGACCGGTGAGACCGACGACCCTGCCGTGAGACTCGGCCACCCAGGATCCGATCCGTTCCGACATGGCGAGGTAGCCGTCGAATTCCGCTCCGGGATCGTCTCCACCGATCGAGGGGTCCCCATAGATGCCTCGGTGGTACTCCGTCAGCTCCGCCCACAGGGCTCGACAAGCGCGATAGTCGCTCGTCGGCGTAGTCGCGAACTAGGAGCTCCGGCGTGGCTGCCGAGTCTGGCTGCTGCGAATCCGTCATCGCCCCAATATTGCCAGGCGCTCATCGCGTCGGCGTAAGAGCGCAATTCTGCAGCGAGTATGCCTGCCAGCGCCGCCGGGCGTATGCCTCTGGGCATAGGCGGCTGGCAAGGGTGTGGCCTCGAGGCAGATGCCTGGGGGGGGCGGGGACCGTAGCGTTCTAGCAGTCGGCAGCTACCAGTGGACGTCGCGAAATCTGTCTCGGTAGTGGGAAGCGGACACACACCCCTATCAGGCTGGAGAAGCCAATGGATAACGCTGCCCGGATGCGCCAGCGGGTGCTGGCCGTGTTTCTGCCCCTCACCGCCCTGCTGTACGTCAGCACGGAGGCACTCAATCCCAAAGGGACTGACCAGATTATTTCGACCACGGCCGTCGCGCTGAAAGTACTGCCGATCGCGGCAAGGCACCCAGCTCAGCTCTACGTCTCGGGTTCTCTCGCTTCTCGCGCTGGGCGCGCTGGCCGTCTCGTATGCGGCGATCGCCTCGCTGGTCAGAGATCGCGGCTCGGTGGTCGCTACCGTCGCTGCGCTGCTGGGCGGGCTCGGTGCGTTCTGCGGGGCACTCGTCAATGTCCTGGTGGGTATCAACCTGGCCGCCGCGGCTACCGCGCACGTCAGCCATGAGGCGGCGGCGCGCTTCCTTGTGACGTCCTTCAATTCCGGGTTCGAGCAGGTGTTCTCTGGCATTTACTTCATCGGCATCGTCGCCGCGCCGCTGCTGATGGGGTTTGCCCTATGGCGAAGCCGGAGCGTGCCGCGCTGGCTGCCGGTCCTGTTCGTCATCGGCCTGGAGGTCGCCCAGCAGGTCCCATCCGCCGGACCGGTTCTCGTGGTGCTGCTCATGCTCCCGTTTGCGGTGGCGATGCTGCTGCTCGCGGCCCGGACATGGCAGGCCGCCGCCCGCACCGGCACCAGCGGCAGCGTGCCGGCCGAGGCCGCGATGCCCGGGCGCCCGGCTCAGGACGCAGCTGCTTATGGCCGGTGAGTGGGCCACTCCTCCCCTGGCTGGCTTCTCCGTTGAGGAGAGGCCAGCCTTGGTCCGCGTGAACTGGGAGGAAGATGGAGGAGTGTCCTTCTGGAAGCCTGCCGAGAACCCGAGAACCCGGCCGCTGCGCTCCTGGGCGTTTGACGTCGGATGCGCCGTGGTCGCCGGGGCGGCATCCCTGGCGCACTTCTCGTTCGGCCAGGCTGGGCATGCCAGCCACCTGTCGCTCGCCGCCGGGGCGATCGTCGTGATCGTGACGGCCGGAGCGCTGCCGCTGCGCCGGGTGTGGCCCGGTCCAGTGTTCGTGTGGACGCTGCTGGCCGCCGCCGTTGTGGCTCAGTGGCCTGACCGGGGCGCGCTTTTCCCGGTGGTGCTAGCGATCAGCCTGTACACCGTCGCCGCCACGATGCGGCGGGTCCAGGCAGTAGCCGCGGCGGTGCTCGTCGCCGGCGTGATGCTGCTGGTGGTCGCCCAGGACGGCACCCATCACTGGCCGGTTGCGGTCTCTGACGCCGCCGGGTTTGCCGCCGCTGTCTTGGTGGTGGGCCTGTATGCGGGCACCCGCAGGGCCTACCTGGCCGCGCTGCGGGACCGGGCCCGGCGGCTCGAGCGCGAGCGGGACCAGAGCATCGCCCTGGCCGCGGCGGAGGAACGCGCTCGTATCGCTCGCGAGATGCACGACAGCGTCGCCCACCACCTCACCGTGATCGTTGCGCTATCCGACGGCGCCCTCCGCGCCGTCACCCGCGCGCCCGGCGACGCGGCCGATGCGATCCGGGACGTCTCGGCCACTGCCCGTCAGGCGCTGACCGAGACCCGCCGGCTGCTCGGCGTGCTGAGAGCTGACTCCTGCGAGGAAGTACGGCAGCCGCTGCCTGGCCTAGTCGACCTGAGGACCTGCTCGGCCGGGTCCGGGCCGCCGGCCTGCCAGTGCGTTACGAATGCAGCGGTACCAGCGCAGATCCTCCGCCGGCAATCCAGCTCGCCGTCTTCCGGCTGATCCAGGAAGCCCTGACGAACACGATGAAGCATGCAGGGCCTGACGCCAGCGCAGCGGTCCGTCTGCAGCTCGCACCCGCTGAGGTCCGGGTCGACGTCGAGGACGACGGCACCGGGCGCGGCCCAGCACCGGGCGCCGGCGGCGGGGGCCTCACCGGGATGCGCGAGCGTATCAGCGCTTTCGGCGGGGATCTTGACTTTGGTCCGCGCGACCCGAGCGGCTGGCAGGTGACCGCGCGCCTCGGCTTCGATCCGGTGACCGTGTCATGATCACCGTCCTGCTGGCCGACGACCACCCCCTGATCCGCAAGGGATTCCGCCTGATCCTCGACGCCGAACCCGATATCGAGGTGACCGGCGAGGCAAGCGACGGAACGATGGCCGTGTCCCTGGCCTCCGCGCTTCTCCCTGATGTTGTCCTCATGGACGTGCGGATGCCTGGGCGCGACGGTATCGAGGCGACCCGCGATATCGCCGCCGCTGGGCTGCCGTCGAAGGTGCTGATCCTGACCACGTTCGACCTGGACGACTACGTCTACGCCGGGCTGCGCGCGGGCGCCAGCGGGTTCCTGCTCAAAGACACGCAGCCCGACGACCTGGTCGCAGCAATCCGCACCATCGCCGCCGGTGACGTCCGTCCTCGCGCCAGGCACCACCAGGCGCCTCATCCGCCAGTTCACAGCCGCAGCAGCCCGAGCAACACAGTGATCAGCGTGCCGAGCAGATACGCCGTGCCCTCACCGCCCGCGAGCAAGACGTCTTCGCCCTCATCGCCGCGGGCATGTCCAACGGCGAAATCGCCGCCAGGCTGCACCTGTCCGCGGGCACCGTGAAGATCCACGTCGGCCGGATACTGGCCAAGCTCGGCCTGCGCGACCGAGTCCAGGCCGTCGTACTCGCCTACGAAACCGGACTGGTCATCCCCGGAACGACCCCAACGAATAACTAACCCGCAGGCGGCCCGAAGCCGGATGCCATCTGTGTCCGGCGGACACAGACGCCAGCTACCCGCCCAGGACGCGACGTGGATGTTGCAGGGCGATTGACCTTGGCGATCGGCAGCGCGTCGCTCACTCGCGCGGAATGGCGGCGTGGCACTCGGCGCACGTCGTGGGCGGGTCGGTGTCGGCCAGCGTCCCGCAGGCCGGGCAGACTCGCTTAAGCCAGCATGCGGGGTCGCCCGGCCTGTCTGACTCGGGCCCTTTGATCGCGTCGTGACGAGGTATCTCGTTCTGGTCCGTGGCCAAGGTGATCTCCTCCGCGCTACAGCAGGCTACGCCGCCGGCCGTTAAGCAGCACCTGCAATTTAGCTAACAGACGTTAGTGATAGAGTCGGTTCATGGACGGTGACAGTTCCGGCTTGGCGGCGGTCAGCAGCCTGGACGATCCGGTACGTGCCCGGCTATACGACGTCGTGTCTGCTAGTTCCGCGGCTGTAGGCCGGGACGAGGCAGCTGCCGCGGCCGGGATTGGCCGGCCACTGGCGGCCTATCACTTGGACAAGCTCGTCGAGCTTGGCCTTTTTACCGCTACGTACCAGCGCCCTGGCGACAGGACCGGGCCGGGGGCTGGCAGGCCGGCGAAGCTCTACGCCCGCTCGGGGCGAGAATTCGCCGTGACGGTGCCGCCCCGCGAGTATGAGGTCGCCGCCCGCCTGCTAGCAGTTGCCGTGCAGTCCGATACCAGCGGTCAGAGCAGCGCGGCGTTGCGTGATGCGGCGCGGCGGTACGGCGCCTGGCGGCGTCCGGCGATCAGGCCACAGCGACCGCCGGGCCTTCGAGTCAAGGGGTGCAGACGGCACTGCGCCAGCACGGCTTCGAGCCGTGGCGAGGCTCGGATGGCGCGGTCCGGCTGCGCAACTGCCCGTTCCATCAGCTGGCCGCCGAGCACCGCGACCTGGTCTGCGGCATGAACCTGGCACTCATCGACGGGCTCATCGAGGGCATCGGCGCAAATGACCTGCATCCCGAGCTAGATCCCCAGCCCGGCCGCTGCTGCGTCGTGATCATCGACCACAACCAGCCGGCCGAGACGACGACTGGAGAATCATGAGGCATGACGAGGCCGTTCTGCCGGTCCAGCTAGGGACGGGGCCAGATGACACGAGGCCCACTCGTCCGGAGCTGCGGCTAGCGACCGAGGTACGGGGCGTCGACCTCGCCAAGGCGCGCCGTCGCGGACCACGGTCAGATCCCGGCCGACCCCTTGGACAGTCATTACCAAGAAGCGCAACAGGTGCTCGACGAGCTGCAGCGGCTGGGTGTTGACTACGGCGACAGCATGCAAAGCCTGGAGGACGAGGCCCTGGCCAAATTCGACGACAGCTGGGCGCAGCTCGGCGAACATCTGGGCGAGACGTTGCGGGCACAGCGATCAAAGAAGCGGGGATGACCATGGGCACGGACGCGACCTACGTGATTGTCGGCGCCAGCCTCGGCGGGGCGAAGGCCGCGGAAGCGCTACGAGCAGCAGGCTACGACGGCCGGGTAGTGCTGCTCGGCGCGGAGAGCGAGCTGCCCTACGAGCGGCCGCCGCTGTCGAAGGGCTATCTGCAGGGCAAGGCCGAGCGCGAGACTATCTACGTCCACCCGCGCGAGTGGTACGCCGAGGCCGGTATTGACCTGCGCCTGGGCGTGACAGTTACCGGGATAGACCCCGCTGCGCACGAGGTCGTGCTCGCCGATGGCAGCCGGATCGGATACGCGAAGCTCCTGCTGACCACCGGCTCATCGCCGCGCCAGCTGCAGGTGCCGGGCGCTGAGCTGGACGGCGTGCTGTACCTGCGCAGCGCAGGCGACAGCGATCGCATTAAGGCATTGCTCGCTCGCGCAGGGCGGATCGCTGTCATCGGCGCAGGCTGGATCGGCCTGGAAGTCACGGCGGCCGCACGGGAAGCGGGCGTAGCGGTGACCGTTCTCGAAGCAGCCGAGCTGCCGCTGCTGCGGGTACTCGGCAGCGAGGTCGCTAGCGTCTTCGCGGAGCTCCATGCTGAGCACGGCGTCGACCTGCGCTTCGGCGTGCAGATCACCGAGATCACTGGCAGCGACGGCCACGCCGACGGGGTACGGCTCTCCGACGGCAGCCTGATTCCGGTAGACGCGGTGATAGTCGGCGTCGGCATTACGCCCAACACTGACCTCGCCGCGGCCGCTGGCCTAGACGTCGACAACGGCATCCGCGTCGACGCCCAGCTGCGGTCCTCAGACCCGGACATCTACGCCGCCGGAGACGTCGCGAGCGCATTCCACCCGCTGCTGGGCAAGTACCTCCGGGTCGAGCACTGGGCGAATGCGCTTAACCAGCCGCAGGCCGCGGCCAGGGCGATGGCCGGAGAGGACGTCAGCTACGACCGAGTGCCGTACTTCTTCAGCGACCAGTACGACCTGGGCATGGAGTACTCCGGCTACGTTGAGCCCGACGGATACGACGAGGTAGTTTTCCGCGGCGATGTGGACCGGCGTGAATTCGTGGCGTTCTGGCTCGGCAACGGCGGCCGGGTGCTCGCAGGAATGAACGTCAACGTCTGGGATGTCAACGACGCTATCCAGGCGCTGGTGCGTGCTGGCCGGCCAGTAGATAAGGCCGCACTCGCTGATCCGGAAACGCCGCTGGAGTCCCTGGCTGCCGAATAAGGAGCGGGCACACTCCCCTCCACTTTCAATCTATAGCGCACCTGGGGGCTTGCGGCAAGACCCAGGTCATGCCGCATAATCGCTTGCCGTGAACCCCCTCACCAGCGCGTTTGACCTTCCAGACCGCCTGGCCGCCAAGGCCGACCCGATGCTGATCGGCGACGACGAGCAGCACTTCGCGGCCATCGCAAAGAGCCTCGAGGAGTCCATCGCCGACCTGTCCGGCCGCCTTGACGCTGAGCGCAAGGCGCCCGGCGGCATCGGGCAGAAGGCGCTGGACCGGGACATGGAGGTCCACCGGCTGGCCGCTCGCCTGCGCACGCTGCGTCGTTTCGGCCTGGACCTGTGCCTCGGGCGCATGGTCAGCGAAGACGACCCTGAGCCCGTGTATGTCGGACGGCTTGGCCTCACCGACGCAGCGGGACACCGACTGCTGGTCGACTGGCGCTCCCCCGCGGCTCAGCCGTTTTTCGGAGCGACCCACGCCAACCCGATGGGGCTGGCCGGCCGCCGTAGGTACCGCTGGACCCGTGGCCTGATCAGCGACTACTGGGACGAGGTGTTCACGCCGGACAGATATGACGGGCACCCCGCGCTCGACGACCAGTCCGCCTTCATCGCCAGCCTGGGCAGCAACAGGTCGGCCCGGATGCGAGATGTGCTCGGCACCATTCAGGCCGATCAAGACGCCATAGTCCGCGCCGGATCCCGCGGCGCTTCTCGTCGTGGACGGCGGTCCGGGTACGGGCAAGACAGTCGTGGCCCTGCACCGCTCGGCCTACCTTCTCTACTCAGATCCTCGCCTTGGTCACCGCCGGGGCGGCGTGCTGTTCGTCGGCCCGCACCAGCCCTACCTGGCTTATGTCTCCGACGTGCTGCCGACCTCGGCGAGGAGGGCGTGCAGACCTGTACTCTTCGGGACCTCGTCGCTGAGGGAGCCGCCGGAGGGACCGAGGCCGACCCGGACGTCGCCCGCCTCAAGTCGTCCGCTGACCTGATGAACGCCATCGAGCCGGCCGTCAGGTTCTACGAGAAGCCGCCTGCCGCAGGGATGACCGTCGAGACCCACTGGTCTGAGATCTGGCTCGGCACCGAGGACTGGGCAGAGGCGTTCGAGCCGCGAGGCCCGGTACCCGCACAACGAGGCGCGCGATCAGATCCTCGACGAGCTGGTCGCGATCCTGATGGATAAGCACGGCGGCGACATCCCCGATGATCTGTTCCGCAAGTCGCTGCTGCAGAACCGGGAGCTGGCCACCGCCCTCTCCCGGGCATGGCCGCTGATCGACGCCGCCGGCCTCGTTGGCGACTCTGGTCGGTGCCCGCCTACCTGCGCATGTGCGCTCCTTGGCTCAGCTCCGATGACGTTCAGAAACTGCAGCGCAGCGAAGCCCAGGCCTGGACGGTGTCCGACCTGCCGCTCCTGGACGCAGCACGGCAGCGGCTCGGCGACCCGGAGGCCTCGCGGCAACCGCGGCATGAAGCCGCGATCGCCGCTGAACGCGAGCAGATGGCCCGCGTCGTCAACAACCTGATCGAGGCCGCTGACGACGAATACGGCGTAGGTCTGGTGACGATGCTGCGTGGCGAGGACTTTCAGGACGCCCTGGTCAATGAGGCCGCGCCGCCGGGTCCCGATCCGGACCGGCTCGCCGGTCCGTTCGCGCACATCGTCGTGGACGAGGCTCAGGAACTGACCGACGCCGAGTGGCAGATGCTGCTGCTCCGCTGCCCCTCGCGCAGCTTCACCATCGTCGGGGACCGCGCCCAGGCCAGGCACGGATTCTCGGAGTCGTGGCGGGAACGGCTAGAGCGTATCGGCCTCGACCAGATCAGCCTCGCTTCCCTGAGCATCAACTACCGAACGCCGGAGGAAGTAATGGCGGAGGCCGAGCCCGTCATCCGGGCAGTGCTCTCGGACGCCAACGTACCGATCTCCATCCGCAGCACCGGCCTTCCCGTCAGGCACGGATCTGCTTCAGACCTAGGCTCAATCATCGACAGCTGGCTCGGTGCGGAGACCGACGGGATCGCATGCGTGATCGGCGACTCCTCGTTCCGGGGACGTCCCGCGTCCAGTCGCTGACCCCTGAGCTGTCGAAGGGGCTCGAGTTCGACCTGGTAGTCCTCGTCGACCCGGAGGCGTTCGGTCCGGGATAGAAGGAGCGGTCGACCGTTATGTCGCGATGACCAGGTCGACTCAGCAACTCGTCATCCTCACGAGATCTTGATCGTCTACGGCGCGGCACCACCCCTGACCTCGCCGGCAACATCCATATGATTTGATCAGCAATCGGGTAGTAGGTACGGTCGCTGACGTGAGCGACAATTCGGAGGACAGCGGCTGGTGGGACTCGTTGTACCGCCCGGAGCCCTCAGCAGCCCAGCTCCCGCCGGTTGTCGAGCATCGGCCAGGGCACGGCACGCACGGCACGCACGGGCGACGGACCAGGAAGCGGCGAAAGCTTCCTTATGTCCTGATTGCGGTGCCAGCAGCCGCGGCAGTCGTCGCTGCCGCGCTGGTGCTGCCGGGACACGGGTCCGCCCACACGACTGGTTACCTGCCGACCGGATCATCGCCTGGCCAGGACGCACAGCAGACAGCCCGTGCCTTCCTGCGGGCCTGGGACGCGGGACAACTGCGGCAGGCGGCGAACTACACTAACCATCCGGCTGCCGCCAGGGCCGCGCTCACGGCCTTCCGGGCGGACCTCCACCTCGCAAGCTCAGCAGCACAGCGGCTCGGCCCGGCGATCTCGTCAAATTCGGCGAGCCCTCGGGCGACCGTCAGTTACGCGGCCAGTGCCAGTGTCGCAGTGTCGAACAGCGCTGCGGCTGTCAGCGGAGTCTGGCACTATCACGCTTCACTGGTGGCCTATCAGGGGAAGCAATCCCAGTACTGGTACATCGCCTGGGCACCCGCCGACCTGGCTCCTACCTCACCACGTCCACGCACCTGGAAGCCGTCTCGGTCGCCCCGCGCGTCACGTCGGTCACTGACGCCAGCGGTAATGACCTCAGAAATTACGGGGATGCAGGGCTGAACAACATCGCCACGGGCCTGGAGTCAGGCGCGCCGCCGGGGCACGGATCCCCCGGCCTGGACGTCGAGATGGAGAGCAAGTCGGGTCAGCCCGTGGCCAACAGCCAGGCGGTAGTGGTCGCGCCGACGAACGTCGCCGGACTCGCCACAACGATCAGTGCCGCTGCGGAGCAGGCCGCGCGGGCTGCCGTCGGCGAGCACAACAACAGCTCAATGGTGGTCATCCAGCCATCGACCGGCAAGATCCTGGCCGTCGCCAATAACGCCGGGTTCAACGACTTCGCGCTCACGGCAGCGGTGGCACCGGGCTCGACAATGAAAACCCTCACCTCGACTGCGCTCTTCAACGAGGGCGCGCTCAGTCCGGCCAGCCACGTCGCGTGCCCGGAGACTTTTACGATTCAGGGCATCACCTATCACAACGACAAGGGCGAATCCGAGTCAGCCTCGACCCCGTTCATCACCGACTTCGCCCAGTCCTGCAACAACGCTTTGTACGCAATGGCAGCATCTGACCAGCGGTCGCCTCGCCGCAGACAGTCAAGCACTATTACGGCCTGGACCAGCAATGGAACATCGGCCTCGGCAGCCTGGCCGCGAACTACTTCAACGCCCCGGCGTCAGCATCGGGCTCCGAACTCGCCCAAGAAGCCTTCGGCGAGGGTCGCTGACCGCTTCGCCGCTGGCCATGGCGTCCATCGCCGCCACCATCGACACCGGCACTTTCCGGCAGCCGTACCTGGCAGCGGGGGGTCCGCGGTCACCGCGACGCCGCTGCCCGCCACGACCGACGCCTGGCTGAAGGAGATGATGCGGGCGGTGGTCACCAGCGGCACGGCCGCACCGTCGGGTTCGGCCCGGATGTCTACGCCAAGACCGGCACCGCCGACATCGACGGCCAGGGCCAGCCCAACAGCTGGCTCATCGCCTTCGACCCGTCCAGGGACGTCGCAGCCGCCTGCCTGGTAGTCAACGCCGGCTACGGCGCGCAAGTCGCCGGCCCCGAGGTCAGGGCCTTCTTCGACCGCTACTGATCTCCCCTGACCAAGCTAGCGGGATGCCAACGAAGCACCTGATGTGCAAGCCGGCGGCGATAAACACGTGGCATCATGATCGGCCTCATCCTCGTCGGCGCGGTAGCCGGCTTCCTGGCGGGTATCTCGCCGTGCATCCTGCCGGTCCTGCCTGTCGTGCTGGTTGCGGGCGCGACCAGCCGCCGGATGCCTCCGTAGCGAGCGCTTCCCCGGCCGGTGCCACCCGCGCCGCCACGCGCCCGCCCCAGGGCCTCGGCCGATCCCTAGCCGTCGTCGGCGGCCTGGTCGTCAGCTTCAGTCTGCTGATCCTGGCCGGCCGGAGATCATCTCGCTGCTGCACCTGCCGCAGAACTCTCTGCGGGACGCCGGCATAGTGCTGCTAGCGGTGGTGGGGCTCGGCTACCTGATCCAGCCGCGAGGCGCGCTGCTGGAGCGCCCGTTCGCGCGCGTCGGCGTCCGGAGACCGCAGGGCAAGTCCGGCGGCTTCGTGGTGGGCCTCGCGCTGGGCGTGCTCTACGTGCCTTGCGCCGGTCCGGTACTGGCCGCCATCACCGTTGTCGGCGCGACGCACAAGGTAGGGGCGACCGCAGTCTTCGTGACTGCGGGGATCGCGATCGGCACCTCCGTGCCCTTGCTGGCTGTTGCGCTGGCGGGCGGCCAGCTTTCCCGGCGCGTCGCCGCGCTGCGACCCCACGCGCCCAGGGTGAGGCAGGTCGGCGGCGCCGTCCTTGTCGTCATGGCTGCGGCGATCGGGTTGAACGTCTTTCAGAGCCTGGAACGAGTCGTGCCCAGCTACTCCAGCGCCCGACAGGGCTCCCCCCGAAGGTCCGGACTGAGCTCAACGGCCTGACCGGCACCAGGGCGACGTCGCTGACCAAGTGCAGCTCGACGGCTAACATGCTGGTGCACTGCGGCCCTGCGCCTGACTTCACGGGTATCACCGCTGGCTCAACACGCCCGGCGACAAGCCGCTCACGCTGGCAGGCCTGCGCGGCAAGGTCGTGCTCGTCGACTTCTGGACGTACTCGTGCATCAACTGCCTGCGCACCCTGCCGTACCTCGAGGCCTGGTACCGCGATTACCACAAGGACGGCCTCGTGGTCGTCGGCGTGCACACGCCCGAGTTCGCGTTCGAGCACGTCGTGTGCAACGTCAGCGCCGAGATGCGGCGCTCGGCGTCCGCTACCCGGTCGCCGTCGACGACGACTACGCCACCTGGAACGCGTACGGCAACGAGTACTGGCCGGCCGACTACCTGATCGACGCAGGGGCGACTCCGCGATGCCCCTTCGGCGAAGGCGACTACGCGCAACCGAGGCCGACATCCGCCGCTGCTCCTCGTCGCCGGCCCGGCGCCATGCACCTCCCGCCGCCCACCGACGTCCGCGAACCGGACGCCGACCCGGGCCCAGACGCCCGAGAGCTACGTCGGCTATCGAGCGACTGCAGTACCTGGACCCGCTGAGCGCGGTCGCGCGAAGACAGCCCGGCGCTCTACCAGTTCCCGGCGACGCTGCCGCCCGGCTACATGGGACTGTCCGGGACGTGGACCTATCCACGCGGAGGAGGCCACTGCCGGCGGCGGAGCTCCGCTGGAGCTGAGCTTCCTCGCCAAGGACGTCTACCTGGTCATGGGCGGCTCCGGGACGGTCGACGTCAGTATCAACGGCCACCACACCCAGACCATTGCGGTCAGCGGCATACCCCGGCTGTATACGCTGGACCAGACCGGCCCGACGCAGCTAGAGGCACCTCCAGCCTGCAGGTCTCGCCCGGCGTTCAGGCGTACGACTTCACCTTCGGCTGAATAAACGCGGACACAGTGACTGGCGCACGCCGCACCAGTCACCCGGCTAACCTCACTTGATATGGCATCGGAAGTCGGGGCCCTGCCAGAGCCGTCGCTGCTGAAGATCATCCTGACGAGCACCGAGCTCAGTCCAGTGCCGATGGTTCCCGAGGTCCAGATCTATCAGGCCAGCGAGCCGATCGGCCTGTGGGAGCACACCGAGCGCGCGACGGGAGCGACGTGACCTGGATCCACCATTCTGGGCGTTTGCCTGGGCTGGCGGGCGCGCGCTCGCGCGTTACCTCCTCGATCACCCGGACGGTTGTCCGTGGCCGGCGCGTCATCGACATCGCATCCGGATCGGGCCTGGTGGCGATAAGCTGCCGCGAAGGCGGGGGCCGCGGCCGTGACCGCCTACGACATCGACCCGCTGGCTGCCGGGAGCCTGCGGTCAACGCTCGCGCCAACAAGGTCGAGGTCGCGGCTTCTGCGCCGATGTGTTCAGCGACGATGGATTGCGCGTGGGGCTTACGGGGATCTCGTACTGGTCGCCGATGCCTTCTACGAGCGCGACCTGGCCGCCAAGGTGACGTCCTTCCTGGAGCACGCCCACGGCTGCGGCGCCGCCATCCTGGCTGGCGATTTCAGCACTACATTCCTGCCGCGCGAGCGGCTGGTTGCGCTAGCGACCTACGACGTGCCGGGCCTGCTCATGATGGAAGGCAGTGATATCAAGCGCACGACTATCTGGACCCTCCGTACGGCTAGTCAGCACGCGGAGCACGCGACAATTCGATGACCAGGTTCAGCTTGCCGTCTACCAGTTCATGGACCGCGGACCCAGCGAGTACTGCCCCGGCTGTACCTGGTTCACCAATAACGTCGTCAACCTGCAGGGGCTGGCCAGCGGCGGCGTCGCCTGGGTGCCGATGGAGCACACTCTCTGTCATGGCGTCAACACACAGAACTCGTGGCCATCGGGATCAGCCATCACGACCCAGCTGACTTCGCCCTGGCCGACGTCGATGCGAGTCGCCCGGAGAGAGACCAGACGCTCGACCTCCGCTTGCTGATCACCGCCGACCGGTGGAGCGAGGTCGAAATGCTGCCGGTACTTCCTGGTTTTCGGCGTCAGCGGCGGACCGCCCCAGCTGATCTTGGGACCGCCGCGCGGCGAGCGGACTGACGTCTCCTGGTCCTGATCCCAGACCAACGGCCACCCCAGCGCGGCGCTCCAGAAATGCCCGACCTCCTGCGAACCCTCGCACGCCCGCCTTCCGCGAAGAAACCGCACTCGGCAAGGAAGCTGTTGCCTGGCTCGATGACGCAGAAGTCGTTGCCTTCAGGGTCAGCGAGCACGACATGTCCCTCCTCCGGGCGCTGACCAATGTCGATGTGCCGGGCGCCGAGTAGGAGCGCCCTCGCCACGGTCTCCTGCTGATCCTGCACGGACGTGCTCGTCACGTGGAAGTGCAGCTGGCTCTGGCCTGCGTCCAGCTCCTGAGTGGGCAGGAATCGGATCCGGAAGCCGGTGTCATCGTTCGGCAGGAGCGCGACGCCAGCCTTGGCGTCGTCGGCCATCTCCCAGCGCAGGACGCCGGCCCAGAAGCGCGCGAGACGCAGTGGGTCGTTCGCATCGAGGCAAAGCGCGACGAGGTCACAGGTCATTCCGGCACGCACCTCCGATCGGCTGACCCAACGCTAGGCGCCCAAGGGTCCGTCACGCCAACAGATAAGTCAGCCGGTGGCCTGACGTCGGCGTTTGTCCGGCTAGGCGGATACCACCCGGCTCGGGTGAGGCGCCGAGGCCGCCTCAGTCGCGACTCTGGGATTTGCGCGGCGCCTAAGGCGCAGAAGGCACTTACCACTTCGTACCGGTAGGTTCACGACAAGGAGCCTCGCATGTCTGTCAGGACTGAGAAGACACCGTCCGCCCATTCACTGTCGAGACCTCCGAGGATGAGCTCCGGGCCCTACGGCAGCGCGTCGCGGATACTCGGTGGCCGGACAAGGAAACCGTCCCGGATCACTCCCAGGGCGTTCAGCTCGAGACGATTCAGGAACTGGCCGGAATACTGGGCCTCGGACTACGACGTGCATCGGTGCGAGGCGAAGCTGAATGGTCTGCCGCAGTTCAAGACCGAGATCGACGGGCTGGACATTCACTTCATCCATGTCCGCTCCGGACATGAGAATGCGCTGCCGCTCATCCTCACGCATGGGTGGCCGGCTCGATCATCGAGCTGCTGAAGGTCATCGATCCGTCACCAACCCACGGCACATGGCGGCAACGCGTCGGACGCTTTTCACGTCGTGATTCCGTCGATGCCCGGCTACGGGTACTCAGACAAGCCGGAGGCACCCGGCTGGGGGCCCGACCATATAGCGACTGCCTGGGTCGCGCTGATGAAGCGCCTCGGATCGACCAGTTCGTCGCGCAAGGCGGCGACTGGGGCGCGGTTGTCACGGATCTGATGGCCGCGCAGGCACCGCCTGGAATGCTCGGCATGCACACCAACATGCCCGGCGTGATCCACCGACATCGCACGGCGCTCCCGGTCCCTGGCCAGCTCGCGCCCGGCGGCCCGCCGCCCTCGGTCTGTCAGCCGACGAAAAGCGCGCGTTCGAGCAGATCAGCACCTTCTACACCAGGCGACGGCTATGCGGTAGAGATGGGGACGCAGCCGCAGACGATCTACGGAGTGGCGGATTCCCGGTCGGCCTGGCGGCTGGATGATCAACCACGACCCCTACAGCTACGGGGAGATCGCAGCCTTTGACGGCAACCCTGTCGGCGAGCTCACACGCGACGAATCCTCGACAACGTCACGCTCTACTGGCTGACGAACACGGGAGTCTCGTCGGCCGGCTCTACTGGACAACAAGTTGCTTCTTCGACGCCAAGACGTCTCCATCCCGGCCGGCGTGAGCGTTTTTCCGGCGAGATCTACCAATCCCCGCGGAGCTGGGCCGAGCAGGCCTACCCCAACCTCATCCACTACAACGAGCTCGACGGGGCGGCCACTTTGCGGCCTGGGAGCAGCCGCAGCTCCTTCCGAGGAGGTTCGCGCGACGTTCCGGACACTGCGCTAGATGACGACCTCCGAGCCTCGGGCGATGCCCTCGCTCGGCGGGGCAGCTGAGTGGCTCAACTCCGAGCCGCTCAGCCCCGCCGGGCTGCGCGGCCAAGTCGTGCTCGTCAACTTCTGGACTCTGACCTGCATTAACTGGCTGCGTACCGAGCCATACGTCCGCGCCTGGTCGCACGCCTACCGACGACGGGCTCGTCGTGATCGGCGTGCACACGCCGAGTTCTCGTTCGAGCACGAGATCGACCGGGTGCGCCAGGCAACACGCGACCGCTCGATCGACTACCCGGTCGCAGTCGACAACGACTACGCGATCTGGACAGCGTTCGACAATCACTACTGGCCTGCCCTGTACTTCGTGGACGCGGAGGGGGTGATCCGCGACCACCAGTTCGGCGAAGGGAGCTACCAGGAATCAGAACGGGTCATCCAGCGCCTGCTGGGCATCGGCCGCGAGCCCGTCTCGGTGACCGGCACCGGCGTGGAGGCCGAAGCCGACTGGGATCACCTGCGCACCCCGGAGACCTATCTCGGTTACCAGCGGGGCGAGAACTTCGCATCACCGCGCCGAGCGGCCTTCGACGAGGGCGGCACCTATGAGCTTCCGGAGCAACTGGGCCTCAATCAGTGGGGCCTGGCCGGCGAGTGGAAGGTCGGGCACGAGAACGTCGTACTGGACAGGCCGGCGGCAGCATCGCGTTCCGGTTCCAGGCGCGCGACGCCCACCTCGTGCTGTCAGCTGGAGCACGACAGCCGATTCCCTTCCGCGTGCTCCTCGATGGCCAGCGGCCCGGCCCATCGCACGGAGAAGACATCGACACGGACGGGAACGGGCAGTTGCTAGACGGCCGCCTCTACCAGCTCGTGCGCCAAGACGCCGGTGTCGCAGAGCGCACGTTGGAGATCTCCTTCCAGCGGCCAGGAGCCGAGGCGTACGTGTTCACCTTCGGCTAGCCGGTCGGCTCTTCCCGGGCTCCCGCGGCTAGAGTGACCGTCGTGGCAGGGCGACGAACGGGTACTTCGCGGGTTATCTTTCGGTGGAGCGGCGGCCGCCTACGCCGAGCACAGGCCGGACTACGCGCAGGACGCGGTGCGCTGGGCGCTGGAACCCGCGCCTGGTCCGCGCGTGCTTGACCTCAGGGCCGGCACTGGCAAGCTGACTGCGACGCTGGTCGCCCTCGGCGCCGACGTCACCGCAGTCGAGCCAGACCCGGCAATGCGTAGCCGAGTTGCACCGGCTGCTGCCCGAAGTCCGCGCAATGGCCGGCAGCGCCGAGGCCATCCCGCTGCCGGATGCCTCCATCGACGCCGCTGGTGGCTGGCCAGGCACTGCATTGGTTCGACATGGCCGTGGCTGGCCCAGAAATGGCGCGCGTCCTGGTTCCCGGCGGCGCTCCTGGCAGGCCTGTGGAACGTCAACGACGATCGGGTGGACTGGGTAGCCGAGCTCGAGCGGATCAGCGAGGGCTCGGCCAGCCTCACTTTCACGGACTGGAACGCCCACTCGGCCGACATCCGGCTAGCCTCAATGGACTTGCCTGGCCTGTTCAGCCCCCCGGATCGAGCCGAGTTCCCGCACCAGCTGCGCCGCACCGCCGAGTCGCTGCTCGCGACGATCGCGACGCACTCCAGGCTGCTGGTCATGGACGACGAGGAGAGGACCGCCTTGCTTGGCCGGATCAGTGACTACCTGGCGAGCCTGCCGGAGACCTCCGCAGGCGAGTTCACCCTGCCGCTGCTGACCGGCGTCCTGCGCGCGCGCCGCGACTAACCCGGTCAGGTGAGCAGGCGCCGGATCCGCCAGGTCGCGACTCCGCCAAGCCCGGCCGCGAGGACCAGCAGCAGCCCTGCCTCGGGCCACTGCAGCGGCCAGAAGCTGCTGGCCGGTAGGTAGTCGACTACCTGGGTGAGGTGATGCGCGGCGATCCAGTCCTGGCACTGCTGCGCGCTGCCCTTCGCGCATATCGACGTCGGCGTGCCGGGAGGAAGAACTGCCGGCCGGAGGGGGTCACGCTGTTGTTCCCGACCACCCAGGCCCCCGGCAGGTGCGCGGTGCCCGGCTGGTTAATGGCCACGGTCACCGCGCTCTGATTCGACACCAGCATGCTGTTCAGGCTCACGGCGGTGATCGGAGCGGTCGCGCGGTCCGGCGTGAGCAGATGCGGCCGGATGAAGTGGGGCCACAGGATCTGCAGCAGCGCGACGACCACGATCGTGATGGCCATGGCCGCGATGGTGCGGCGCACCAGGATTCCCGCGACCACGCCGATCACGAACGCCAGCGCCGCCCAGGCGGCCGGGCACGCCCTGGGCGCGAACATCAGCGGCGTCATCCGGACGAACTGGCTGAAGTTGTTGGGGAACCCGCCGGCCGCGTTGATCGGCCCCGCCCACCAGCTGAACAGCAGGCTCAGCAGGCCCGAAATGGCGATCGCGGCCAGGCCGACCTCGCCCAGCTTGACGGCCATCCACCGGGTCCTGGTCACGTCCTGGTTCCAGGCCAGCCGGTAGGTGCCGGTCTCCAGCTCGCGCGCGACCAGCGGCGCACCCCAGAACGCGCCGATGATCGCCGGCAGGATCACCAGGATGACGATGCCAACGAAGAACAGGGCCGGGTAGACCTGGTCGGCCTTCATGGCGTCGATGAAGGTCGAGGCCCGGCTCAGGCAGGCCGGGCCATTGCCGCACCCGCGCATCCCGCTCGTGTTGTACAGGTTAACTAGGTGCGAGCCGGTGGTCCCGTAGGCAACGGCCAGCACCGCGAGTGCCGCCAGTGCCGCGATCCCCTGGGCTCGGAACTGACGGAAGGTGAGCCAGGTCATCGTGCTGCCTCCATCGCTGTCTTGCGCCGGCCGCGGCGCCCTCGCCGGCCCGGCTCATGTAGCCCAGGACCACGTCTTCCAGGTTCGGCCTGGTCACGGCCCAGGCCGGGTGCTGCGGAGCCGCAGCGGCCCGGACCAGGACCGTCGTCTGGCCGAAATTGCGCGCGGCGCTGATGATCTCCGCGTCGGCCGTCAGGCCGCTGCGGTCCACGCTGGGCCCGCTGACCAGGTGATGGCTGGCGACCACGTCGGTCACCGGGCCGGCGACCTGGATCCGGGATGCGACGAGCACGACGAGGTAGTCGCAGATCCGCTCCAGGTCGGATACCAGGTGCGAGGACATGACAACCGACATCTGCGTGCCGGCGGTTGCCTCCGCCAGTCCCGCCAGGAATTCCCGGCGGGCGAGCGGATCCAGGCTGGCGACCGGCTCGTCCAGGATCAGCAGCTCGGGCCGCCGGGCCAGGGCCATGGTCAGAGCCAGCTGAGCGCGCTGCCCGCCGGACAGCCGCCCGGCCTTGCGCCGGGGGTCCAGCTTCAGTTCGCAGATCCGGCCAGCGGCGAGCTCGGCGTCCCAGCGCGCGTTCATGTGCCGGCCGAGCCTCAGGTGGTCGGCCACCGTGAGCCCGGCGTACACCGGAGTTTCCTGGGCCACGAAGCCGACCTTGCGCAGCTGCGCGGTCCCATGGCCGGGAACGCCGCCGAGCACCCGGATACTCCCGGCGGTGGGCCGCAGCATGCCGGTAGCCAGGCTGAGCAGCGTGGTCTTGCCGGCCCCGTTCGGCCCGACCAGGCCGGTGACGCTCCCGACGGGAATATCCAGCGTGCAGTCCTAAGCGCCCAGTTGGAGCCGTACGCACGGCCGACGTTCCGGGCCTCGATCGCGGCGCTCACCGTGGGCCCAGTCTGCAGGGTCATGGCGAATCTCACTTTCGGTGCGATAGCGGGATGGCCGGGCTATCCGGTCGCCGTTACGCTAAGTGACCGCGCTGCGACGGCGACATATGGCTGAACGGCGTCTTGGCGGTGTACCTAGGTACACCCGCATCCGGGGCTCAGCGTCACTGCGCGGACCCGGCCGACCCGGCAGACTGAAATGAGCCCTGTAACCCGAGCTAGAGGACGAGCTGATGAGCGGCGCGGCGAGCCCGACGGCGGCAAGTGGCTCGCGGCGCGGACCCTGGCCGTTGGCGCGCCGGTCGCTGGCCGGCTTCTGGCACTCCCTGGCGTTCTCGGCGCTTGCTGCTGCTGGGCCTCGGCCCGGTGCTCGCCGTCGTGATCGCGATATTCGCGGCCTGGGACACCGTCATGGCGCTCGCGGGCCAGCGGCCGGGCGGCCCTTACCTCGGCACCGGTGTGACGCCGGTTGTGCTGATCTTGTGCACCCTGCTGTACGTGCGCTGGCTGGCCAACCTGACCAGAAGCTTGGTGGGTCGCTGGTTCGGCACCCTGATCCTCCAGCCGTACCTGCCCGCACCACACCAGCCTGGCGTACTGCGACGACTGAGATGGCTCGCCACCGACCCGGCATTCTGGCGGGATCTGCTCTGGCTGCCCGTCAACGCCGTCGCTGGCACGCTCCTTGTCGTCGTCCCGGTGGCGATGGCGCTGTACGGCGTCGTCTTCACGATCCTGCCAGCCCTCGGGGTGCCGGTCGCCCGCCTGCCCTATGTCGGCATCATCACCGCCGAAGGTCCAGGCGCTGGCCTGATCGGACTGGTGCTGACCCTCGCCGGACTGTGGCTCGCGCCCCGGCTGCTGCCCAGCTACGGATCAGTAGCCCGCCCCCTGCTCGGCCCCACCCGCGGCAGCGAGCTTTCGGTGCAGGTCGAGCGCCTGGTGCGGACCCGATCAGACACGATCGACGCCGGCGCGGCCGAGCTGCGCCGGATCGAGCGCGACCTGCACGACGGCGCGCAGGCCCGGCTGGTCGCGATGGGCATGACGCTGGACGCCATCGATCGGCAGCTAGACGCCGACCCCGCGGTGGCCAGGGCGCTGCTGGCCGAGGCGAAGGATTCCTCGGTGAAGGCGCTCTCGGAGCTGAGGGACCTGGTCCGCGGGATTCACCCGCCGGTCCTCGCCGACCGGGGGCTGGTGGAGGCGGTCCGTGCGCTCGCCCTGGACAGCCCGTTGCGCGTCCACGTCGCCTCGGAAGTGCACGGCCGCCCGCCTGCGCCGGTAGAGTCCGCTGTCTACTTCGCGGTCAGCGAGCTGCTCGCCAATGCGTCCAAGCATGCGGGGCCCTGTGAGGCCTGGATCGACTTCCGGTACTCGAGCGGCATGCTGCGGATCAGCGTCGCCGACGACGGCCGCGGCGGCGCCGACCCGGCACACGGCACCGGCTTGCGCGGGATCGAGAGGCGGCTGGCCGCATTCGACGGGGTGCTGGCCGTGTCCAGCCCGCCTGGCGGCCCGACACTGGTGAACCTGGAGATCCCGTGCGAGTTGTCATAGCGGAGGATCTCTTCCTGCTGCGTGACGGCCTCACCCGCCTGCTCGAAGCTCACGGCTTCGAGGTCACCGCGGCCGTGGAGACCGGCGAGGAGCTCCTCACCGCCGTGCTTGCGGACAAGCCGGATGTCGCCATCGTCGACGTACGCCTGCCGCCCACCTTTACTGACGAGGGTCTGCGGGCTGCGCTCGCGGCCCGGCGCGAGCTACCAGACTTGCCAGTCCTTGTCTTGTCTCAGTACGTCGAGCAGCTCTATGCACGCGAACTGCTCGCAGAGGGCAGCGGAGGTATCGGATACCTGCTGAAGGACCGGGTGCTGGATGGCGCCGAGTTCGCCGACGCTGTCAGGCGTGTCGCGTCCGGCGGCACCGCGATGGACCCCGAGGTGGTGGCGCGGCTGCTCGCCAGCAACGCAGCTGACGGCGCGGTCGCCGCGCTGAGCCCGCGCGAGCGCGAGGTGCTCGGCCTGATGGCCGAAGGCCGGTCGAACTCCGCCATTGCGCAGCAGCTCGTGATCACCGAGCGCGCGGTGGCCAAGCACACCGCTTCGATCTTCATGCGACTGGGCCTGCAGCCCTCCGATGATGACAACCGCAGAGTCCTGGCCGTCATCGCCTATCTGGACCGCTAACCCACAAACCGCGAAGCCGCATCGCGCCAGAGGCCGTCCTCAGCGCAGGGATCCTGATGGTCTCGGTACATCCGCGGGAGATGTATCTCGTGCTGACCGACCGGCGGATCCTCTTCTTCGACGGGCACACCGCAACCGGCCGACCGGGGAAGCACCTGATGACCGTACAGCGCGACTTGGTGACAGTGTCATCGGCCAAAGGGAAGGGCCTAGGGCTGGCCATCGAAGTTGAGCTAGCTGTCGAAGGCCAGGACAAGAACCTGAAGATCCTGTTCCCGACGCCCAGCAAAGAAGAAGGCAGGCAGTTCATCAGCGCGCTGCCCGCAGCCAGCTGACCGACGGCGGTTCGCTGCTGTTGACGATCGCGGAGTCCGCGCTTACGTTGCCAGGCGTGGGTGATATCGGCACCAGCCTGACGGTCCTGGCCCGTACCGGAGCGGACGGACCCGGCCTGGTCCGCACTCTGGCCGAGATCGCGCCGGGCGGGCGGCACGCCGGCGCCGCCGGGGCTGGCGGCGAGCTGTGGTTCGTGATCGGCGGCTCCGGTCGACTCGAGCTGGACAGTGCGCCAGGACCTGCGCTGGTCCCCGACCGTGGCCTATGGATCCCAGCCGGCGCCGTCTACCGGCTGGAGTGCGGCCAAGCCGAAGAGCTGCGCCTTGACACCGTCGCGCTACCCGCGGCGTCGTGGCCGACTGAGGGGGACGCGCGGCCGACCGCCATCGGCGCGGACGTGCCGCTCAGCCGTGACCTAGCCGACTGCCCGGCGGAGACGACCGGAGACCGGACTTTCCGCGTGCTGTTCGGCCCCGGCCGCGGCTGCGCGACGGCCACGCAGTTCGCTGGCGAGATCCCGCCCGGCCGGGCGCCTGACCATAGTCATCCCTACGACGAGGTCGTGCTGGTCCTGCAGGGGTCAGGCGTCGCTCACCTGGGCGGCGCCGATCGCAAGCTGTCCGCCGGCACGTGCCTGCACCTGCCGCGCGGACTGCCGCACTGCCTGGAGAACACCGGTCCGCAGCTGATGCGCGTCCTCGGGGTGTTCCATCCGGCCGACAGTCCGGCAGCGAAACTGCCGTACCCGCCCACCAGTCATGACTGGCTGCCGGAAGGTGCGCAGTCGCTTCTATTCGTCCCGCCATCGTCATGATCCGTAGCGGAAGGTGGCCGTGCAGCCGCCGTCGACGGTCACGATTGATCCGGTCATGAATGACGCGTCGTCAGACGCAAGGAAGGTCGCGACGCGCGCGACTTCTTGTGCCTGCGCCTGGCGACCGATGGGTTGCAGGGCGGCGTTCGCTTCCCGCCGCGCCTCAGCGGCGGCGCGCTCGATCGGCGGAAGGGATCCTCTTCGGCCGCCCATGTCTGTGTCGATGTAGCCGGGGCAGATGGCGTTGACGCGAAGTCCGTCAGGGCTGTAGTCGACGGCTAGCTGTCGGGTGAGGTTGACGATGCCTCCTTTTGAGGCGCAGTACGACGGTGCCAACGGTGCGCCGATGATGCCGTAGGTGGAGGCGATGTTGACCATGGCGCTCTGCGGGCGCCGTAGCAGGTGCGGGATCGCCACCCTGGCGCAGAGGAAGGTCCCGCGCAGGTTAACGGCGATCGTCCGATCCCAGGCGTCGATGTCGAGCTCATGGAGGCGCGCCGACCCGCCGGAGATGCCAGCGTCGTTGACGAGCACGTCGAGTTGGCCGAACTCAGCAACGGCGCCGTCGACTAGGGCGGCGACCTGGTCAGCTTCGGCCACATCACATGGCAGGAACGACGCCTTGCCGCCCGCGCTGAGGATCTCCGCAACTGTTCGCTGCCCGTCATCGATGTTCGTGTCGCCAATGGCGACTGCCGCGCCAGCGGCCGACATGTCGAGGGCGATGGCCCGGCCGATACCTGTGGCCCCGCCAGTTAGCAAAACCACGCGGTCGTTCAGGGAGGGCACGGGTCCCTGCCTCCTCGTCCTCTTTGCAGATCATCTACACGGCATTGTGAACAACTGACCGTAACCATCGACTCCGACTTCCGCGCCAGCCACGCGTAGCGCGTGCCACAGGGAAACCTGGTTTGCAGTCAGTATCGGTCGGCGAAGGTCTTCTTCCAATGCGCCGATCACGCCGATCGCGCGGATGGCGTTCCCACCGATGAACACGGCCTGCGCAGAGGGTGGTACATGACTGCGAACCCATTCGTAGATCTCGGCTGGGCTCGCCGCAGAGCCTGTATTCGGATGAGGGACGTCGATCGGCGGCATCAGATGGCTAACGTGAGCTACCTCGAATCCACGCTCCTCAAAGTAGGCAACTCCCTTATGGTCGAAGTCGTCACTGAAGAACGGAGCATGGATCAGCGCGATTCTTTCGACGTCGAGAGCCCGGAAGGCAGCAGTTGCCGCAGGTGCCGACATCAGGACAGGAATGCCATGTGAATGTTCTTCAACGCGGCTGACAAGTTCTTGCTCTCCGGCCGTGCCGAGAAGATAACTCCCGACTGTCCAGGCATAAATGATCGCCTGCAGTGGCAATCTCGCCAGCAGTCCGGCCGCGTTTTCAGGCCCAGGAGGATCAGCGAAGGTAGCGAGATCGGCAAAGAAAACACGAGAGGTGTGGAGCGACACGCCGTCGGGAGCCATGGTCCAAAGCTCTGATTCAGATATCGCGCTGTCATCGTGGGTGAGGACCCCTAGCCGTGCGCGCCATCCGTGTCCGTCTCGCCGCAAATTGGCCATTATGGAGCTCCTAGCCGAGCCCGCGAGCGGGTCATGATCGGAGCGCGGTTTCAGCGTGTGCCAGCGCGAAGTCGGCGTGCATGCCAGGGGCAAGCTCACGGGTCTGCCCGCGGACGCGGATCTTGATCGGCGACCCGTTGCCGGGGCGGGACGTGACCGACATCAGGTCCTGAGCCAGGGAGACTTCGACCCGGTGGTCGCGGTAGTGGACGCTGAATCGGATGTGCTTGACCTCAGCCGGCAGGGCTGGGTCGAATCTAAGTGTGCCGCCCTGGGCGCGCATGCCGGTGAAGCAGCGGAGCACGATGTCGATAGTGCCGGCCATAGCGCCAAGGTGTATGCCCTCGGCAGTAGTGCCGCCCTGGACGTCGCTGACGTCGCTCTGGAGGGCGGCGATGTACGAGCGCCACGCCTGGTCGGGGTCCAGCCGGGACAGTACCCAGGCGCTGACGACGCCGCTGAGGGTCGAGCCATCCGTGGTGCGGTCGAGGTAGTAGTGCACGGTTCGCGTCAGCTGTTCCGCGGTGACGTCGTAGCCGAGGTTGCGCAGGATCTCGCGCAGCTCATTGCGGGAGAGCAGGAAGAGCAGCATCAGGACGTCCGCCTGCTTGGACACCTGGTACCGGTTGGTGCTGTCGCCTTCGGCCTCGAGCACGCGGTCAAGGCGCTTGATGTTGCCATAGCGGGCACGGTAAGCGTCCCAGTCGAACTCCAGAAGCTCGTCGTAGTGCTCGAACTGGGCGAGGACGCCGTCCTCTTGGATCACCACGCGCATTTTGCTGGTGATGTCGCGCCAGCGGCTCTGCTCGTCGGCACTGAGCCCGAGCTCGTTGATCACTTCGCGGCGATAGTGCGGCGGCAGCTCATCGATGGCCTGCTCGGCCCGCAGCAGCACCCACACCGCCATCACGTTGGTGTAGGTGTTGTTGTCCACTCCGGGCCGCTCGACGCCGGGGTATGCGTCGTGATACTCGTCGGGGCCCATGACGCCGAGGATCTCGAACCGGTCCAGCTCGGGGTTGTAGGTCGCCAGGCTCGCCCAGAACCGCGCGATTTCGATGAGCGTCTCGGCGCCGCCGAAGCGGAGGTACTGGGTGTCGCCGGTGACCTGGTAGTGCTGCCACACGTCGTAGGCGACCGAGATGTTGACGTGCCGCTGAAGATGTGAGTTGTCCGGCAGCCAGCGCCCGGAATGCGGGTTCAGGTGCAGCAGCTGCGTCTCCTCGCGTCCGTCGCTGCCGCTCTGCCACGGGTACATCGCGCCCCGGTATCCCGCCGCGCTGGCTGCGGCGCGGGCCGCGTCGAGGCGCGCGTGCCGGTAGTCGAGGAGCGCGCTGGCCAGCCACGGCCGCTGGAAGTTCAGGAACGGGAAGGCGAACATCTCATCCCAGAAGACATGACCGCGGTATGCCTCGCCATGCCAGCCACGGGCGGGAACGCCCACGTCCAGGTCAATCGAGTTCGGCGAGACGGTCTGCAGCAAGTGGAAGATATGCAGGTGGAGTACGGTCTCGACCCAGTCGCTTGCGCTGTCCAACTGGATGTCGAATCGGCTCCACATCTCGTCCCATGCGGCCGCGTGCCGCGCAGCCAGCTCCGGGAACCCCGGGGCTTGCTGCGCCGTCTGCCTGGCCTGCAGCAGGCTCTCGGAGACCGCCCGGTCCCGCGAGGTGTAGAGCGCGGCGATCTTCTCCATGGTCACCGGCCGGTCCTGGTCAAGCTGAAGGGTGAGCGCGTGCGCGACGAAGCCCGGCTCGCGGATCAGGCGGCGCTCGGGCGCACCAGCCGTCCCGCCGGGCCGGACCCTGGTTCTGGCGGCGATCCCGATCCGCACGTGGGACTGCACCGTCTCGGCCTGCAGCTCGATGGTCTCCTCGCCGGCCTCGCCAGCATTCAGCACAGCCAGGTGCTGCCCGTCCAGGTCGTTGTAGCGCTTCACGCCGGAGTTAGTGACGCGCCCGTCCAGGCCGGACCAAACCTCCAGCGTTCCCGACCAGTTCTCGGCCGTGAATGCTGTCTCCAGCCCGGCCAGGTGCGGGTCCTTCATGCTGACGATGCGGCGCTGCTCCATGCTGGTGCGCCGACCGTCCGGGTCCTGCCAGCGCAAGTTGCGGACGAGCACGCCCGTCCGCAGGTCCAGGTCGAGTCGGTGGTCAAGGACGTTGGCATCCCGCATGTCGAACCATGGCCCGGCTGCTACCCGGAACCGGAAGGGCAGCCAGTTCGGCACGTTGACCAGGTCCTCGTTCTCGACGCTGCGGCCGGCCACCTGGCTCCGCAGCCGGTTGTACAGGCCGGCGACATAGGTGCCCGGGTAGTTGACGCCATCGGCCTCTGCCTCGGGCAGGGCGCCGCGGGTCACGAAGTAACCGTTGCCGAGCGCGCACAACGCCTCGCGCAGCCCTTGACTCTCCGGATCGAAGCCGTCGTAGGCAAACGACCACGTTCCTGGCGGCTGCTGCCGCTGTCGCGGCACTCGCTCTGCCGGCGCATTCCTGCGCTCGAGCCTGCCCGCACGCAGAGCACTGCGGGAGACATCGTCGAGCGTGGTCACGACTAGGTCCGCGCGCGCGTCAGCCAGCATCTGCTCGTCCCCGAGGCGAGCCACGCCGAGCGCTGCCATCCCGCCAGCCTTGGCGGCCTGCACTCCGGCTGCGGCGTCCTCCACCACAAAGCACCCGTCCGGCCGTGCGCGCAGCTCTTCCGCCGCGGTCAGGAAGATCATCGGGTCTGGCTTGCCCCGCGGGAAGTCGCGTCCGGAGATGTCCGCGTCGAACAGGCCGAGGAGCGATAGCCCTGGCCGGATGAACGGGTAGTCGAGCCGCTGCTCGGCAGCGAAGGTGTCCAGCCGGATCTGGCGCAGGAACAAGTTGGCGTTCTTCGATGACGACGCCGCCGCGACCGGGATGCCCGCGGCCTTGACCGCGAGGATGAAGCGCAGCGCATCAGCGAACGCCTCGAACTGGCCCGCCTCGATCAGCTTGATCACGTGCTCCTGCTTGACCGCTGCGTACTGCTCGGCCCTGCTGTCCACGTCCGGCACGTGAAAGTGCTCGAGCGCCGCGCGGGCGCCTGCCAGCCGTGGCATCCCCGCCATCACCTGCTGGTAGTCGGCTTTCGTGAACCGTTGAGGGGAATAGGTAGTTTTATCGCGGATATCGCGCCAGTCGCCCTCCATCAGCTCCTGGAGAGCCTCACGCCACGCTCGCTCGTGCGGGGAGTCCACCAGCACCCCATCGACATCGAAGATCGCGCCCTGGAACTCCATCACCGCGCCTGCCCCCTGTCCCGCGATCGAGCGACTACTGCGTTCCCTCCCGTGCCCCTGCGCTCCGGCCGCTCCGTTCATACCCCGTCGCAACCGCGGTCTCCCAGGCGGTCACGCGGCCTGGGAGAATAGGGCGGAAAGAGGCGCACGGGGCAGGAAAGAGGCCAGCATGAGTGATCGCATTCCGCACGACCCGTTTATCGAGCGGACCACGGCGGAAGAGCGCCGTCATCGCAAGCAGCGGCTCGCCGTCGCGTTCCGTATCTTCGGCCGACTGGGCTTCGAGGAGGGCGTAGCGGGCCACATCACAGCGCGGGACCCAGAGCATCCCGACCAGTTCTGGGTGAACCCGTTCGGGATGAGCTTCAAGCAGATCCGGGCCAGGGACCTGATACTCGTCGACCACGCCGGCACGGTCCTGGAAGGCACGTGGCCGCTCAACCAGGCCGCCTTCGCCATCCACTCGCAGGTCCATGCCGCCCGCCCCGACGTGGTAGCGGCCGCGCACTCGCACTCCGTGCACGGCAAGGCCTTCGCCTCCTTGCACCGGCCGCTGCGGCCCATCACCCAGGACGCGTGCATCTTCTTCGAAGACCACGGCGTCTACGACGGTTACGGCGGTGTCGCTAATGACGTCGAAGAGGGCAAGCGCATCGCCACCGCCGTCGGCGGATCCAAAGCCGCGATCCTGGCCAACCACGGACTGATTACCGTCGGCCAGTCGGTCGACGAGGCCGTGTTCTGGTTTGTCAGCATGGAACGCTCCTGCCAGGCCGAACTGCTGGCCATGGCAGCCGGCGACCCGCAGCCGATCGACGACGCGACGGCCCGCTCCACCTATGCCCAGGTCGGCACTGCCCTGGCCGGCTGGTTCAGCGCCCAGCCGCTATTCGACTGGATCATGGCCGAGCAGCCAGACTGCCTCGAGGACGCGTAAGCCTCCTCCGTCAGGGCGGTGCGGCTGGCAGTGCAGGCTGGCTGCTGCCCGCCAGCCGACGCAGGACCCGCCGCCACAGCGCAGACCACCAGCCCCAGCGGCGGGCGGGCCGGGCGGATACCGAGCCGCTGCCGACCCGGCCGGAGACCTTGATCCGCAGCTCGACCGGGGCGTCAGGCCCGCCCGACGGGACCACTTTGACACTGCCGCTGCTCACGATCAGGTCGTCGGCGTCTACCACGATGCCGGGCCGGGTAATGAGCTTCAGGCTGCCGCTCGCAATCTGGGCGTCGATCCGCAGCTCCGGCAGGGCGATCACCGCCTGCCGGAAGTCGAGCCGGACCGAGCCGCTGCCGACCTCGATTTCCAGGCGTCGAGGTACCACCCAGGGGTCTTCCCGCTTGGCGGAGCCGGAGCCGCACTCGATGCGGGCCAGGTCCGGTACCTCTGCCGCGGCAGCGGTGGTCAGGTCGACGGCGTCCAAGGCTCGCAGGCCTGCCGGCTGGCCAGGCTGCGTCGTGGCGGGCAGGCCGAGCCACTCAGCCAGGAACGGCGCCTCGACCTGGTAGATCCGCTCCGGCCGGCTGAGGTCCTTCAGCTGGTGCGTGCCGAGCTCCCGCAGGTCCACACCGTCGGGCAGCTCATCAGACAGCAGCTCCGCCGCCACCCCGGATACCAGCACCTGGCCGCCGCGGGCGACCGTCAGCAGGCGCGCGACCCGGTTCACCGCCGGCCCGAAGTAGTCCCCGTCGCGCTCCTCGCAGACCCCAGCGTGCAGGCCCATCCGCACGACGATCGGCCGACTGGTCGGCCACGACTGCGCGGCCAGGTTCCGCTGCGCGGCCAGGGCTGCGTCAAGCCCAGCCCGAGCGGCCGAGAACGCCGCACAGAACGAGTCGCCGACAGTCTTGAAAACGTAGCCGCCGGCCTGCTCGATCGCCTCTCGCATGATCTCGTCGTGGCGCCGCAGCGCAGCCGCCATCGTGTCCCGCTCGGCGTCCCACAGCCGGGTCGAGCCCTCCACGTCAGTGAACAACAGCGTTACGGTGCCTGACGGCGCTGCGCTCATCGCTGCCCCGCCTGCGAGGGTGGCGTCACCGGGAGCACCTCCAGATCGTCGATCCCCCGGCTAAGTCTGGCGGATGGCGGGAGGAAACGGAAACTAGCTATGGGAGGTTTTGTCCGGTCGGTCGGGCACAGGTCCGGGTGTCGGCCTAGTGGTATTGGGTACAACGGCGACGTTGTGACGCAGTTGGCAGCGCCACCACAGCAGATTGGCACTCAAGGTTGCGAGAGGCAGTCGTGCGATGCGCCCTGATATCAGGCCTGGCGGCATTTTCCCTGATTACGCTCTACCGGACCACACCGATACGGTGCGTACGCTCAGCGAGCTTCAGGGCCGCGATCCGCTAGTCCTTACCCTGGCGCGCGGCAACTACTGCCCCAAAGAGCACCAGCAGCACCTCGAGCTTGCGGCCAACTACTCGAAGGTCGCGGTGGCCTACACCCAGATCGCCACTATCGCCACCGACGACCACCACGTCCTGCAAGAGTTCCGCGCGTCGGTGGGCGCCCAGTGGACCTTCCTGTCCGATCCAGGCCGGACCGTCCAGCAAGACCTGGACATCCAGGAGTACACCGACCCCGAGCACAACCCGATGATCCCGCACACCCTGGTGCTGAAGCCGGGGCTGGTCATTCACAGTGTGTACAACGGCTACTGGTTCTGGGGTCGGCCGTCGTTCGGCGACCTGTGGCACGACCTGCGTGCCGCCACTAGCGAGATTCGCCCTGACTGGGATCTGAGCACCCCAGGGCTCCGCGAAGCCTGGGACGCGGGCGATTACTCGAACTTTCACGGCTGGGACCGGCGGACCCCCGCGTCGACGCCGTCTTCCTATACGTGACGCAGCAACCTCACGGAGGCGAAGGCAGTGCGCACGCCGGTATGCGAGATGCTGGGGATCGAACAACCGATCGTCTTGGCCCCCATGGTCGACATCCCAGGGCTGGCCGCGGCGGTCTCGAATGCCGGTGCGCTCGGCATGGTGACGCTGACGTGGTCGGATGACGTCGGAGCCGTCGTCAGGAAGACGGCGGCGCTGACCGCGCGGCCGTTCGGCGGCAACTTCGTGCTCACTTCAGATCGTCACCGTCCCCTTGACCAGGCGCTTGACGCCGGCTTGCGGATCGTCTCGTTTTTCTTGGGGGATCCCGGCGGCTACGTCGAGACCGTGCATGACGCCGGGGGGATCGTGATGCACACGGTTGGCAGCGCCGAGGAAGCACGGCGGGCAGTCGCGTCCGGCGTCGACGTGGTCGTCGCGCAGGGCTGGGAGGCCGGCGGGCACGTGGGAAGTACCGTCGCTACGCTGCCGTTGGTGCCCGCTGTGGTGGACGCGGTGGCGCCAGTGCCAGTGATCGCGGCTGGCGGGATAGGCGACGCTCGCGGAGTCGCCGCGGTGCTGGCCCTCGGCGCCCAGGCCGCGTGGCTGGGCACGCGGTTCCTGCTGGCTGCGGAGATGCCGATCCACGACGACTACCGGCGCCGGCTGATAGCAGCGGCCGAGACCGATTCACAGTGGTATCCCAACCTGTACGACATCGGCTGGCCCGACTCTCCCCACCGCGCGCTCAGCAACTCAACGGCCAAGGCGTGGGACGCCGCCGGCCGCCCCCCAGACGACCAACGGCCAGGAATAGGCGACGTGATCGCGCACCTCGCCTCCGGCGAAGCCATCGTTCGATACGAGGGAGCGCCGCCCATGATCGGGACCACCGGTGACATCGAAGCGCTCTCGATGTGGGCCGGACAGAGCGTGGCACTCGCGAAACAGCCACAGTCCGCGGCGGACATCGTGGCGGAGCTCATCTCCCACCTGGAGCAACCATGACAGAACCCCCACCCCGCATCGACTACGCCAACCTTCCCACGCCCCCCAAAGAGGGCATCCTGGTGACGTTGTTCATCACGGTCCGAAGTGTTGCGCAGTCCCGGGACTTCTACTCCCGTGTGCTGGGCGGCACGGTCGTCCTGGCGGAGAATCCGTGCATCGTCAGGCTGTCCAATTCGTGGATACTCATGAACCCAGGTGGGCCGCCCACTCCCGACAAGCCAGGCATCTCGGTGGTCGACTACCAGCCTGGTGACACTACCTCGATCTTCCTGAACCTGCGGGTCGATGATATTCACGCCTGTTACGAGTCCTGGAAGGCGAAGGGGGCCGAATTCGTCACCCCGCCCATCGACCGCGGGGCAGAGATCCGTTGCTACATGCGCGACCCGGACGGATATCTCATCGAAGTCGGCCAGGCCACCGGCCTGCTGCACGGCAAGCTTGCGGCGAAGCGCCCGGAGGACCTCCCAGGCTGATGTCGTGCATCGGCGGAGGCAGAACGGCCGGTCACTGAGCCGCCTAATGCCTACATGTCCAGGACGATGTCGGATCGCGGCCGGGAGCAGCAGATGAGCACTTGGCCGTCGGACGGCGCCTCCAGCGGGTCCGGAGAGTACGAGACGGCGCCTGATAGCAGGGGCGTGATGCAGGTATGGCATATGCCAGTCCGGCAGCTCCACCGGCTGGGCACATCGCAGGCATCGGCCAGATCGAGGAGGCTGTGGCAGCTGGCGGCGAAGGGCGTAGAGACTCCACTGCGGGCGAACGTCACCAGCGGACCAGTGCCCGAGGTTCCCGGCGGCTGGTGCGGCGCCGGGACCGCACGGCCGACAACGCCGGGGTTGGTTGGTGGCAGTGCCGCGAACAGTTCCGTGTGAACACTCGCGGGCTCGATGCCCGCCGCGCTGAGGGCATCGCGCACGTCGGCCATATACGTTGGCGGCCCGCACACGTAAGCCTGCGCGCCGGCCGGCAGGCCTAGCGCAGCCAGCGAGTCCTTGGTGACGTGTCCGGCAGTGAGGTGTCCGCCAGTGACATGTCCGGCGACGGCACTCACACGGCGCAGCTCGGCCGGCGTGGCCTGGCTGTAGAACAAGTGCTCGCGTGTGTGCGCCAGCGACCTGGAGCAAGGCGCGGGCCTCGGCGGCGAGCGGATGCTCCCGCGGACGGCGTGCGCTGTAGATCCACCAGACCTCGCGTTCACTACCCGCCTGTGCGAGCTGGTGCAACATCGACAGGACCGGGGTCACGCCGATGCCGGCGGAGATCAGCAACACCGGTCCTGAGCCGTCATCGAGCATGAAATCGCCGCGGGGCGCGGCTACCTCGAGGGTTGCGCCAGCGCGAAGGTTGCGGTCCAGGTACGGGCTCACCGCGCCGTGTGTCTCGATCTTGACGCTGATCCGATATGTGGCCGCGCCCGGCGCAGACGACAGCGAGTAGCTGCGCACCGGGGCCGGCTGCCCAGCGTCGGCTACCCGTAGCGTGATGTACATTCCGGCCTGTGCCAGCGGGAGCATGGTGCCATCGTCGGCGGCCAGGTAGATCGAGGAGACCTTCGCTGTTTCCCGGACCACCTTGGTCACGCGCAATGGTCGGAATCCGGTCCACGCCGGACCTGGGCGCGCGTCCGGCTCGGTGCCGGGCGGTGGTGGGGTGGCTGGGCCGCCACGCTCGGCCGCGTCGATCAGCTCGCGGAAGGATTGCTGCCACCCTGGGCTCAGCGCGGGGATCTGGGCGGCTAGCCGCAGCTTCGCGGTGTCGCGGCCGGGCAGGTAGAGCAGCGCGTCGGTGTCGGTCACGCTCACCGTGTGCGGGCCGGTCCTGGTCTTGATGATCTGGTCGCTGGCCTTGATGTGTCCCTCGCGCAGGACTCGCATGTAGAAGCCGGGCCGGTGATGACTGACCAGCAGCGCCGGCAGCTCGGGCTCGCCGAGCCGCATGCCGACCCGGTAACAGGTCACGCGGGGCTGGGTAACCTCAAACTCCGCCTCGCCAATCCGGTACCGGTCGCCGATGCAGACCTCATCGTCAGCCAGGCCGTCGACCGTGAGGTTTTCCCCGAACTGGCCGTGGCGGAAGTCGTCGCGGCCGAAATGTTGCTCCCAGTGCCGGTAAGACGCGATCTGGTAGACCAGCACGGCCCGTTGCTCGCCGCCGTGACCCTGGAGGTCCCCTTGCGCGTCACCGTCGATGTTCAGCCGGCGCACCATGACTGGCCCGTGCACAGGTTCCTTCCAGATGCCCGTGTGCACGGTTTTACCCTGCCAGGCGACATCGCGCGGCAGTCCAACGTTCACTGACAGCAAGACTGGCATGTTGTGCACCGCCCCGGCGTGCTACCCGCCGCACTCCCAACGTCCAGGTCTATTTCGATCTTTTCCGGGCCGAGCGAGATCATGCCGGAGACGTAGATATTCTGCGTCACCGGCCTGGCCAGGAAGACGCGCGATACGTGCCACCGGGCCCATGCAGGTCCGGCTCTAGCATCAAGGCGTGCGCATCGCAGCAGCAGTTCTCGGGGTACTACTTATCGGCGCCGTGTGGGTGAACGTGGCCATCACGCTCGTCATCCCCCGCGGCCGCATCGGATTCATCAAGGTCGTCGATCGGTGCGTCGACCGGGTATACACCGCGAGCGGCCGCTTCGTGAGGCGATGGGATCGGCGCGACGCCCTGCTCGCCAGCCAGCCTGTCGCCACGCTCGGCCTGCTGTTGTTCATCTGGCTGGCCGGCTTCCTGGTCGGCTTCGGGCTGTTGCTGTGGCTGCCCGGAGGAAGCTTCCCGACCGCCCTTCGCGAAGCGGGCTCGTCGCTGTTCACCCTCGGATTCGCCGTCAGGAGCGGCACGGAGCCGAGTGCTGCCGAGTTCCTGGCGGCTGCCTCCGGGCTGGTCATCGTTGCCCTGCAGATCGCCTACCTGCCCACCCTGTACGCGGCCTACAACCGCCGCGAAACGGTAGTGACGCTGCTCGGTCCCCGTGCCGGGAGCCCAGCGTGGGGGCCGGAGCTGCTGGCCAGGGCTCAGATGGTGCACGGCGTCGAGCAGCTGACGGTCATCTACGACGACTGGGAGCGCTGGTCAGCCGACGTGGCCGAGTCGCATTCGAGCTACCCGTCGCTGCTGCGTTTCCGGTCGCCTGAGCCGCACAGCTCCTGGGTGGTTTCACAGCTGGCCGTGCTGGATGCCGCCGCTCTCCATCTGGCGGCCTGCCCGGCGAGCGCGCCATTCACGGCACGGCTGTGCGTGCAGATGGGCTTCACCTGCCTGCGGAAGCTGACCCGCACGCTCCGGATCCCAGTCGACGAGGACCCGCGGCCCGACGGCCCGGTCCAGCTCAGCTGGGAGGAGTTCCTGCAAGGCTGGGAACGGATCACCGCCGTCGGGTTTCCCGTCGAGCGGACAGCCGAGGAGGCCTGGCCGCATTTCCGCGGCTGGCGAATCAACTACGAGGCGGCCGCCTACAAGCTAGCGTCAGGCCTCGACGCGGTCCCCGCCCGCTGGTCAGGCACACGCCGCCACGCATGGAGCCCGTTCGAACCGCGGCAGCTGGCTAACCGCACCCCCGAGCACCCCGACGGCCAGCCCGCCGCAGCACCAGACACTCGTCCGAGATGACGCAACGACCAGTCCCGCCGGTGTCGAGTTGCCGCGAGTTCGTTCGTGTAGGAGGTGAGCGGCCGGCAACGGGCCGGCGCCGAGGAGGGAACGGGATATGCGGAAGCGCCGCGGCATCGGATGTCCAGCCCTGCATACGACAGCTGGTGCCCTGATTCGGGATCTGGCTGGCATAACGGAGGATTCGCAGAATGATCCCGCCGATCTCCACGACGGCGCTAGGCCGGCACTACGGCGACCAGGTCGCGCTCGACAATGTCTCGCTCACGGTCGATCCCGGTACCGTGACGGGCCTGTTGGGCCGCAACGGCGCGGGCAAGACCACGCTCATGCGCATCATCACCGGCCAGGAGTTTCCCACCAGCGGCGCTGTCCGGGTGTTCGGAGAGGCTCCGGCGGAGAATGACGCGGTGCTGCGCCGCATGGTGTTCGTGCGTGAGGAACAGGCCTATCCGGATTTCCGCGTGGGCCAGGCGGTCCGGGTTGCCTCATGGTTTTACCCGAACTGGAGCGAGGCCCTCGCCCGGCAGCTGCTCGCTGATTTCGGCCTTCCGCTGCGGCGGCGGATCAGGAAGCTGTCACGCGGAATGCGCTCAGCCGTCGGGATCACCATCGGCCTTGCGGCCCGTGCTGAACTGACGCTATTCGACGAGCCATACGCCGGCCTGGACGCGGTGGCACGCCAGCTGTTCTACGACCGGCTGCTGGCCGATTTCGCCGAGCATCCGCGCACCGTCGTGCTGTCCACCCACCTCGTCGACGAGGCGGCGGACATGCTGGAGCGGGTGGTGATGCTCGACCGTGGCCGGGTAGTGCTGGACGCGCCCGCCGACGACGTGCGCGGTACAACGGTGACAGTGAGCGGGCCGGCCACCGCCGTGGACGAGTTCGTGGCCGGGCGCGCGGTCTGGCACCGCCAGCAGCTCGGCTCGCGGGCCTCGGTCACCGTGGCTGGCCCATTCGACCTCGCCGCGCAGGCTCACGCTCGCGCGCTGAATCTGAGCCTGGAACCCCTGTCGCTACAGCAACTGCTGGTGCACGCCGCCAGTCTTGCCGCCGAGGAGAAGGTAAGCGCATGACAACGCTGGTGAATGTCGCCCGCTACCACCTGGTAGACCCCCTGACCTACCTGATCCTGCCGTGGGGCGTCATGGTGTTCAGTTTCCTGGTGAACCTGGCCATCGCGGCGGTGGTGCCGCCCAGCGCGCACGGCTACTACACCGGCGGGCTGTTGACGATCTATATCTTCCTGCTCATCTGCGGCACGCTGAGCATGACCAGGTCGCTGCCGTTCGGGCTCATGCTCGGCGTCAGCCGCCGCGGCTACTATCTCGGCACGGCGCTGCTGGTGGTCCTGCTCGGCGCTATCGACGGCCTCGGGCTGACGGTCCTGCAGGCCATCGAGCGCGTGACCGGCGGCTGGGGTATGGGAGTGCATTTCTTCCGGGTGCCGTGGATCATGGACGGGCCGTGGTACCAGACGTGGCTCATGTCCTTCGTACTGCTAGTGCTGTTCTTCCTGTACGGCATGTGGTACGGCCTGGTCTACCGGCGCTGGAACCTGCCCGGGCTGCTCGCCTTCATCGCCGCCCAGATAACAGTGGCGCTCGGCGTCGTGGTCGTGGTGTCAATGACGCACGACTGGCATGCCTTCGCGCACTTCTTCACCACGGTGACGGCCCTGACATTGACCGGCGTGCTGGCCGCGATCGCGCTGACGATGGGGTTCGGCGGGTTCACCACCTTGCGCCGGGTCACCATCTGACGGCCGGGAACTCGGTGCTGCGCCAGTGCTGCTTTAGCTGGCCTTGACGCCGAGCAGCGAGAAGACAGCGCCCTGGTCGTCAGCGACCGTGCTCATCCGGCCGTACGGGTGGTCTATCGGCTCGCGGATGACAGAGCCGCCATCGGCCCGCACCAGGGCGACCGACCCGTCAGTGTCCGCCGCCCCGAAGGTCACCCTCCAGCCAGCCGGGGTATCGGCGGGCACGCCGGCGTGAAGGTCGCCGATGCCCCCGACGTCCCTGCCGCCGACCTTGAACGTCGCGTACCTGAAGCCGTCACCACTCATGTCGCCGTACTCGTAGTCGAAGACGGCCGCGTAGAACGCTTTGCTGCCCTCGAAATCGCGGCTCATCTGCTCGTTCCAGCACATCGCCCCTGGCTCGTTCACGACTTGGGCACCGGGGAACGCACCGGCCTGCCAGAGACCGAACACGGCGCCGGCCGGGTCTATGGCGACCGCCATCCGGCCGACATCCATGACGTCCATTGGTTCCATGACCAGCTCGCCGCCTGCGCGCTTGATCTTGGCGGCGGTCGCGTCGGCGTCCGATGTCGCCAGGTAGGTCATCCACATCGTGGGGGCTTCTGCCGGGCCCATCTTCGGGCCGACGCCGGCGACTCCCCGGCCGTTATGCTCCGCTACCGAGTACCCGCCGGTCTCCGGCGCCCCGGCCTGGATCGTCCAGCTGAATACGTCGCTGTAGAACTCTCTTGCCTTCGTTATGTCCGGCGCACCCAGGTCTGCCCAGCACGGCGTGCCGTCCGGCCATGGAGTGTCACGCGTAGCCATCCGCCACCTCCGTATTCGACTGGCGTGGTCACGTACACGGGTTCCCCCGTGTCCATGGGCAAAACTTGTGACGTAGATCGCGCCGCTGACGCTGGACGAATTCGTTGCGAGTGCACGTTGTGCCGGGTAAAGCGGAGGGGCAACGTGAGCAGCAGCAGTCTGACCACCCTGATCGTTCTCATCACGCTGATTCACGTGGCCGCGTTCGTGGTCATGATCGTGATCCGGGTCCGGCGGAACGAGGTCGAGGGGACCACGGGCAAGAGCGAGTTGATCATACCCTGCGCCGTATGCGGCAACCCGGCTACGCACCGTAGCTACGACGGGCTCGACCCAAACGAGCACCGCGACCCGCACACGGGCCGTTCCTATTCCACAGACATGGCCTACTACCAGCCGCTGTGCGCGGCCCACTGACCCACCCCGCTGGCGGCCCGGGCGTGACAACCGGAGCTCGCGCCGACGCAGCATCTATCCTGACCTGGTGCGTCTGGTATCCCTGCTCCCCTCGGCCACCGAGATCGTCTATGCCCTGGGCCTCGGCGACCAGCTGGTCGGGGTCACTTTCGAATGCGACGAGCCGCCGCAGGCTCGGCAGGACAAGACAGTCGTAGTGGGCGGCCGGGATACCCGCGGCATGACCCCCGGCGAGATCGACTCCTATGTCCGCGCGCAGACGGCCGCGGGCAACGATCTGTACACCCTGCACACCCGCGCGCTCGCCGACCTGAAGCCTGAGCTGATCCTGACCCAGGATCTGTGCCGGGTCTGCGCGCTGCCGTCGGGCCAGGTTGCGGACGCCTCGACTACCTAGGCTGCCAGGCCGACGTGCTCTCGCTCGACCCGCATTCGCTCGAGGACGTACTGGATTCTATCCAGGACGTGGGGCGACGAGCCGGCGTGCCCGACCGAGCCAGGCAGCTGACCGACGGGCTATGGGCTCGCCTTGATCGCGTCGCTGCCAGCGTGGCCGGACGACGGCGCCCGCGGGTCGCAGTGATCGAGTGGGTGGACCCGCCGTTTGCAGCCGGGCACTGGATACCCGACCTCATCAGCGCAGCAGGCGGCCAGCCGGTCGCGGCCCGGGCTGGCCAGCGGTCAGTCGCGACAAACTGGGCGGCGATCGAATCGGCGGCACCCGAGGTCGTGGTGGTCGCGCCCTGCGGGTACCACCTTCCCGGCGCCATCGAGCAAGCGCGCACGGTCGCGGAGGCCCTGCCCGGCGTGCCCGTATGGGCGATCGATGCCGACGGCCTGATCGTCCGCCCCGGTCCGCGCCTCGTCGACGGCGTTGAAGCACTAGCCGCAGTGCTCCACCCCGATGCCGTCCCCGCGGCCCGGCCTGGCGCCGTCAGCCGGATTACACCTCTCAGCTAGCCTCCGCAATCGGAGTACGGCGCATAGTCACGAGCCTTCCTGGGTCTTCGTGGCGAACGGCCAGCGGAGCCCGATGCCGACGTGGAGGATGATGCCGGCGCCGATGAAGCTGAGTGCGGCGGTGGTGATCCAGTCATCCGGCGTGGCCTTTGTCCAGTGCACGCTGTCGGCGTAGGCGGCCAGGGCGCGGTTGAGCGCGAGCGCCACCAGGGCGGTGAGGCCGAGGGTGACGGCGCGGCCCGGCGCGGCGGCCGAGCCGCGCGGCTGGCCAGCCTTCGAACAGCATGGCCACGATCAGCGCCGCGCTGATGACGCATCCGCAGACGGCGCTGATGGCGGCTGGCTGCCAGTGCGCCAGGTTGCGGAGCACGATGTAAGTCAGCAGCGCCGAGGCCGATGCACGAGGGCGTTGCCGGCGAGCAGGCGGTGGGGGCGCCGGGTGATGCGTGTTGACGGGCCAGCCGCGCAGGGCGATGAAGAATACCGCCTGCCAGACTCCGACGGCGATGAGGGCGGCGCCGAAGTCCGGTGCCGCGATCGGGCCGCCGGGGTTGCGCAGCCCGGCTGCGGCGCGCTCGGCGGCCGGCACGGCGTCGAGGTTGACGAACAGGAAGTACGCGCCGATGCGCGACCGCCCAGGACAGCGCGAGGGCGGCGATGCCGGAGCGCAGCCGCCCGATGCCGCCCAGCGGCCAGCGTTCGCAGACCAGGGATAGCTGGAGCGTGGCGGTGAACGCCGCGCCGGCCAGCGCCAGCGTGGCGGGGAACGTGGTGGGAACGCCGGGACCGGGGTTGGCCTCGAAGACTCCCCGGAGGTCGGATCGCTCGACGATGGCCTGGCCGGCGATTGTCAGCACGACCGCGGCGGCGACGACCAGGACGGTGTCGATCAGGCCCGGTCCACGGCGTGGTGAGCCGTGGAGCCCGGCCAGTCGTTCCACCAGAACGCGACCATGGCGACGGCTGGCAGCGCGAACGTCGACATCGGGCCGAGGATCAGCAGCGAGGTCTGGGTGCTGCCGGTGCCGAGGGCGAGGGCGAAGAAAACCACGGCGGCGAGCAGCAGCCCGCCGAGCCGAGCCAGGGCTGCGCGGCGAGGCTGCTGGCGCTGCAGAGTCAGCGATCGCCTGCGCTGCAGCTGCGGCGGAGTTGTCAGCGTCGGCCGGCCGGGCAGCGGCTCGCGCCGGCCGCTGCTGGCGGGCCGGCTGGCCGCGGGCGGCTCGGTGCCCGGCCGGTCATCTCGCTGTCGGCTGTGCTTCCTGCCGTGGCACCGCGAGGTCAGGCCGCAGATGCGCGAGCAGGTGCTCGACAGCGATCGGCAGCTCGCGGGCCCGGTAGCCGGTGGCGTGGTACACCGCGTTGGCGATGGCGGCCGCGGCGCCGACCTGCCCGATCTCGCCGACGCCCTTGACCCCGAGCGGGCTGACAACGTCGTCCTGGACCTCGATCAGCTCGACGTCGACGTCAGGCGCGTCAGCGTTGACGGGCACCAGGTAGTCGCCGAGGCTGGCGTTGGCCCAGCGGCCCAGGGCCGGTGTCCATGTGGGTGCCCTCTAGCAGCGCCTGGCCCATGCCCCAGAGCATGCCGCCCATGAGCTGGCTGCGCGCTGTTCTGGGGTTGAGGACCCGGCCCGGGGCGAAGGCTCCGACCATGTGCCGGACCCGGACTATGCCGAGGTCGGCGTCGACCGCGACCCTGGCGAACTGGGCGCCGAACGTCAGCAGCCCGTACGGGGTGTCCAGCGGCGGCGGATCCCAGCTGCCGATGGCCTCGGCGTCATTCATGAAGTGCCGCTGCATCAGGCCGCTGTAGGTCTCGCCGGTGGCTGCTGTCGTCTGCCAGCGTCATCCGGCCGGCCGACACGACAATGCGGGCCGGGTCGGCGCCGTGCAGCGGCGACTGGCTGTCGGCGATGGCTAGTGCGATGAGCTGATCGCGCAGGGCGGTGGCCGCGTTGTGCACGGCGGCGCTGATCATCATCGCGCCGTTAGAGCCCACCGGGGACCCGCCGTCGGCAGGTCGGTGTCGCCGTACTCGAACCGCACGTTCTGCAGGTCGATGCCGAGCCCGTCGGCCGCCACCTGGGTCATCACCGTCGCCGTCCCGGTGCCGAACTCCTGCGTGGCGGTCTGGACGATGGCGGTGCCGTCGGCGTACATGTGCGCCCGGGCACGCTGGGTGTGCATGAAGAACGCGACCGGGTAGCCGGCCGCCGCCATGCCGGTGCCGATCAGCCAGTTGCCGTCGCGCTCCGAGCGCGGCTGCGGGTTGCGCCCGGCCCAGCCGAACCTCGCGTGCACCGCGCTCGTAGCATTCCCGCAGCCCGTGGCTGGACCAGGGGTTGCCGGTGTTGGGGTCGACCTCGGAGATGTTGCGCAGCCGCAGCTCGATCGGGTCGATGCCGAGCTCGCTGGCCAGCTCGTCCATCGCGCACTCCAGGGTGAAGACGCCGACTGCCTCGCCGGGCCCGCGGGTGAAGGTGGGCGTCATGGTGTTGCCGCGCACCAGGCGGTGGACGCCCTCGAAGCTGGGACAGGCATACAGCTGGGAGGCGACGCCGAAGGCGGGCTCTGCCCAGTCATCGAACGGGGAAGTGACAGAGATCTTGTGATTGCGGATCGCGGTGAGCTTGCCGTCGCGGGTCGCCCCGAGCTGGATGTGCTGCTCCTGCTCCTCGCGGTGCCCGCACGAGGTGAACATCTGGCCGCGCGGCAGCGCGAGCCGGACGGGACGCCGGACGTACTGGGCGGCCAGCGCCGTCAGAGTCACATGCGGCCAGACCATCGCCTTGCAGCCGAACGCGCCGCCGACGTACTGCGTGAGCACCCGGATCTTCGACAGCGACATGCCGAGCAGCGCGGCGACAGTCAGCTGGACCGCCTTGATGCCCTGGCAGGAGTCATAGAGCGTCAGCCGGTCGTCGTCCCAGGCCGCGGTGGTGGTCAGCGCCTCGATCGGGTTGTGGTGGTTGGCGGCGAACCGGAAAGGCGCGTCGATACGGAGGTCCGCCGCCGCGAGCCCGTCGTCGACATTCCCGCGCTGCATCTGCCCGGGCACGAAGCCACCGAAGATCTTCTCCGGCATATAGGCGTCAGCGCGGCCCTGGTCGATCGTGGTAACCGACGGGCTCTCGGCGTAACTGACCTGTACCAGCGTCGCGGCGTGCTGAGCCCGCTCGAGGCTGTCGGCTACGACCATAGCGACCGGCTGGCCGGCATAGTGAACGATGTCATCCTGCATCGGGAAGAACGTCTCGCCGGGCGCCGGGCCGCCCATCAGCGACGGGACCAGCGGTACCTGATTCACCTTCGGCAGATTGCGGTGCGTCAGGATCCCGGCGACGCCCATCGGCGCGCTCCGCCTGCGCGGTATCGATCGAGGTGATCCGGCCGCTCGCCATCCCCGGCGCCGACAATCTCGGCGTAGGCGAGGTCCGGCAGCGCGATCTCGCCCGAGTAGCGCGCTGAGCCACTGACCTTTCCGGGGCCTTCGACGCGGCTGACGTCCTGCCCGATAATGCCGCTCATCGCGCGTCTCCGTTCGTCAATGTCGTCAGATCGTCGGTGTCGTCAGATCGTCAGTATCGTCAGTGTCGTCAGCGCCCGGACGATCGCACGCTGCGCGAGCTCGACCTTGAAGGTGTTCAGCGGCCGCGGCGTGGCGATCGACAGCTCCTGACGGGCCGCCTCGGCGAAGCTGGCTTCCTCCGCTGGCTGGCCGAGCAGGCTCCGCTCTGCGCGGCGGGCGCGCCATGGCTTGGTGCCGACCCCGCCGAGCGCCAGCCGGACCTCGGCGACGACGCCGTCCTGCGACCCGCACGGCAGCCGCGACCGAAACCAGGGCGAACTCATACGATTCGCGGTCCCGGAACTTCAGGTAGACCGACTGGCGTGCCACGGGTGTCGCCGGTATCTCGATCGCGGTGATCAGCTCGCCGTGCTCCAGCGGATGCTCCTGCTCCGGCGTCTCGCCGGGGAGCAGGAAGAAATCGTCGATCGGGATGGCCCGCTCGCCCGAGCGGCCCGCGCGTGTGCACGACCGCATCGAGGGCGACCAGCGCGACGGCGACGTCTGACGGATGCGTCGCGATGCACTTGTCGCTCGTACCGAGGATGGCGTGCCCGCGGTTAAAGCCGCTCAGGGCCGCGCAGCCGCTGCCGGGATCGCGCTTGTTGCACGGCGATGTCGCGTCGCGGAAGTAGCTGCACCGCACCCGCTGGCACAAGTTCCCGCCCATCGAGGCCATGTTCCGCAGCTGCGCCGAGGCTCCCTGCAGCAGCGCCTGGGAGATGACCGGGAACCGCGCTTCGACCCCGGCTGCCTGGGCGACGTCGCTCATCCTCGCCAGCGCGCCGATGCGAAGCCCTCCGCCGGGCAGATCCTCGACCCGTTCAGCGGCAGGTCATTGATGTCGACCAGCAGCGCTGGCCGGAGCACGTTCTGGCGCACCAGGTCGACCTCCGTGGTGCCGCCGGCCAGATACGCACTGTCGCGGGTTTCCTGGACCATCGCGATTGCGCTGTCGGATCGGTCACCCGTGCATAGCTGAACGGCCGCATCGTCACTCACCTCCGGCGGCGTCGCGGACATCGCAGATCGCCGCCACGAATGTTCGGATATGCCGCGCAGCGGCAGATATTGCCGCTCATCCACTCGGCGATCTCGCTGTCATCCGCAGCATGGCCCTCCGCCAGCAGCGCCACCGCCGACATGATCTGACCCGGCGTGCAGTAACCGCACTGGAATGCGTCGCGGGCGATGAAGGCCGCTTGCATCGAATGCAGCTCGCCCGTCGGCCGACAGGCCCTCGATCGTGGTGACCTCGCGGCCCTCGCAGGTGACCGCGAGCGTCAGGCATGCCAGCACCCGTCTGCCGTCGACCCACACCGTGCAGGCACCGCAAGTTCCCTGGTCACAGCCCTTCTTCGAGCCGGTAAGCCCAAGATGTTCACGCAGTGCATCCAGCAAGCTGACGCGTGGCTCAATCCGCAGCTCACGCGCATGGCCGTTGACGTTCAGCGTGACCGTACGGGCCGAGTTCAGACGCTCTTCCGGCGCCGCGACAACGTGGCTATCCATCAGGCCCCCTCCTACGCGTCCGGACCGTTCACCTGGCGTATGAGCACATAAGGCCGGAACGCACGCGTATCGAGTCAATGAAGTCCTGGCTGCGCCGCCGCAGCCCCTGCGACGCGCCGGCGTGGCGACCCCGCCACTACAGCAGCGTCATACCCGAGAGCGTCGCTCCCCCACCCTCGCGGCCAATCGGACCTGGCTCCGCGCGTCAGTCAGGGCGTAGCACTGGCTTCGGCTGGTTGCCTGGTACGCCGTTCCTCGATCACCGAGGGCGACGCGCCCCGGTCAGCAGCTGGCCGGGTGGCAGGGCGGAAGCGGCGCAGGCGGACACTGTTGGCCACCACGAACGCGGACGACGCTGCCATGGCGGCACCCGCGATCAGCGGGTTCAGCAGCCCGGCGGCGGCCAGCGGAATCGCCGCCACGTTGTAAGCGAATGCCCAGGCCAGGTTGCGGCGGATCACCCTCAGGGTGGCCCTGGCCAGGCTGATCGCCTCCGGAACCACAGCGAGGTCATCCCGCAGCAGAATCAGGTCGGCCGCGCTGATCGCCACGTCGGTGCCCGAGCCCAGCGCGAGGCCAAGGTCCGCGGCGGCCAGCGCGGGCGCGTCGTTCATGCCGTCGCCGGCCATCGCCACCCGCCGACCCTGCGCCCGCAGGCCAGAAACGACGGCAGCCTTGTCCGCGGGCAGCGCCCCGGCGATCACCTCGTCCACGCCCGCTTCGGCCGCGATCGCTCGCGCGACGACTTCGCTGTCCCCGGTGAGCAGCACGGTGCGCAGACCCAGCCGGCGCAGCTGCTCGATCGCGGCGGGCGCCGACGGCTTGAGGGTGTCGGCAACCGCGATGGCGCCGCGGGCCTGGCCGTCCCAGCCGGCCAGCACGATCGTGCGGCCTGTCGCCGCCCACTGCGCGCACCGGCTGGCCAGCTCCGCCGGGATAGTCATCCCGCGGTCGGAAAGCAATTGCTCACGCCCGGCGGTCACCTCGGCGCCGTCAACGACGCCACGTACGCCCAGGCCCGGCAGCGCCTCGAAGGTAGCCGCCCGCGGGAGCCCGCCCAGCTCGCCGCGGGCGAACGCGCTGACCGCCACGGCCACCGGATGGCTGGACGCGTCCTCGACCGCCCCAAGGTTCCGCAGCAGAATCTCGCGCTTAACTCCAGCCGCGGCTTCCACGCCGGTCACGCACATGACGCCTGTGGTGATGGTGCCGGTCTTGTCCAGCAGCACAGTGTCCACGCTGCGGGAGGCTTCCAGGGCCTGATATCCCTTGATGAAAATGCCCAGCTGCGCGCCCCGCCCACAAGCAACGACAAGGGCGGCCGGTGTCGCCAGGCCCAGCGCGCACGGGCAGGCGATAATCAGCACCGCGAGGCCAGCGCTCAATGCCCTTTCCGCGGGCGCGCCCGCCGCCAGCCAGCCGGCCAGGGTCAGCGCCGCAGCCGCGATTACCGCCGGAACGAACGCCCCGCAGATCCGGTCAGCGAGCCGCTGCACGGCAGACTTGTCCGCCTGCGCCCGCTCCACCAGAGCGATCAGGTGCGCTAGCTGAGTGTCATCGCCAGTACGGACGGCGACAACGATCAGCCGGCCGCTCACCACCACGGTGCCCGCAGTCACCGTCGCGCCCGCGGCGGCCTCGGCGGGTACCGATTCGCCGCTCATCATGCTGGTATCCACCGCCGACTCACCGAACTCCACCACGCCGTCAGCAGCGACCACCTCCCCCGGCCGCACCACGAACCGGTTCCCCGGCCGCAACTCCCCGACCGGCACCCAGCGTTCGGTCCCGTCTGCGTCAAGCAGCCGGGCGTCCCTCGCGCCCGCCGCGGCTAGCGCCCGCATCGCATCGCCAGCGTCGCGGCGGGCCCGCGCCTCATAACACCTGCCCGCCAGCAGAAACGTCGTCACCGACGCGGCGACCTCCAGGTAGATCCCGCCGCCAGACGCGTGAATCAGTAGCTGCGTAGGCCTCGTCCGCGCCTGCCCCACGTCGAGGACGAACATCGCATACACCGACCACGCGCAGGACGCGATGATGCCCACCGACACCAGCGTGTCCATCGTCGTAAAGCCATGGCGGGCGGCCCTCAGTGCCGCAATGTGGAACGGCCACGCCGCCCATCCCGCCACCGGCGCGGCCAGCGCCAGCAGAACCCACTGCCAGCCAGGGAACCGGAACGACGGGAACAGCGACAACTGCACCGACAGGTCGCTCAGCGGGACGAAGAACACCAGTGCCACGATCAATCGCCGCCGCAGGTAGGCGACCCTGGCTGCATCCTCGGTCTCAGCCGCAGACCCCGAGCCGGCGGCCGCAGCGGACCGAGCCTGATCGGCGCTATACCCGGCCTGCTCCACCGCGTCGACAAGCCGCTCGATATCCAGCGACGACGGCGCGGTCACCGAGGCCTTGCCCGTCGCGACGTTAACGAAGGCGGTAACATCCGGAATCTCGCCGAGCTTCTTCTCAACTCTGGCGGCGCACGCCGCGCACGTCATGCCGCGGATCGAGAGCTCAACCTCTCTTCGCCCCGGCGATGACCTATTGCCCGTCACTGCAGCCGACGACATTCATCCCTGCCTTCCGCCGGGCCGCCTATTCTGTCTGCTCGCCCGCCGCAAAATGTACACGGCGGACCCCGCATGTGAAGTAACTCCCGAACCACCGGTTCGTCACCTTGCAAACAGCTCACTCTGGTATGAGATAGTTGCGCCACGGGCCAGACGGGCCGCTAACGTAATCAGTGCCTTTGGCCGGCATTGGGAGAGGCCCGAGCGGAGACCCGATCATGGTTCACGTCAACAACTTCTCGTACGGCGCGCTGAATCCAGTGCTCGCCTACGTGACATCCTGCATAGGCTGCTTCATCGGCCTCCGGTGCACGACCCGAGCCCGGGCGTCCCAGGGCATGGCGCGCGCCTCCTGGCTTATCATCGCCGCGCTGGCCATCGGGATCATGGGGATCTGGGTGATGCACTTCATTGCCATGCTCGGATTCACCATCCCCGGCCAGTCAATCCGCTACAGCGTGCCCGTCACGATCCTCTCCATGCTGATCGCCATCGCGGTGGTGGGAGTCGGATTGTTCATCGTCGGATACAGCCGCGGGGGGGCCGGGCCGCTGCTGCTCGGCGGCGTGGCCATTGGCGGCGGCGTGGCGAGCATGCACTACATCGGCATGGCCGCTATCCGGGCACAGGACCGGCTCAGTTACACCCCGTTGCTCGTCGCCGTGTCCGTTGTCATCGCCGTGATCGCCGGGACCGCAGCCCTGTGGGCGGCGCTGCGGCTCGAAAGCGTCTGGTCGGCTTTCATCGCATCAATGGTCATGGGCGTAGCGGTCAGCGGCATGCACTACACGGGCATGGCGGCTCTTCGCGTCCACGCCGCCGTCGGCCCGGCGGTGGCGGCCCCCGCCAGCGCCAGCGCGGAGGCGTTCCTGCTGCCGCTGATCATAGGCATCAGCTGCACCGGATTTATCTTCTCGGCAGTGATCGCGCTGTCCCCGACGGCCGCGGAGATGCTGGCGGAGGCTGACCTGATGGCGCGTCTCGGCCCACGCGCCCCGGACGTACCTGTTGCGCAGCGGGAACGCCAGCCTCAAGCGTATGACTCCGGAAAGACGGGCGGCTCGCAGCCAGGAAGCCTATTCCGCGATCATCGTGCCGCCCATCAGGATGAGCCATAACGCCGGGTCGACAGCTGATTACTCGCGCTCGATCCTTCGAAGCCCGTCCGTGGGGGTCCACCACTCAACGACGAGCATCGTCGCCTTCTCGTTAAGGTGCGTGTGCACAACCTCGGTGATCTCGGCGCTGAAGCGGTCGCCGTCGGATCCCTCGGTGAGTTGGCCCACCTTGATCGCCCGCCCAGAGATCTTGGCCTCACCTGGCCACTGTGCTTCCGCCCCCTGGACCGGATCTACCGTGGCGCTGTGCAGTGCGAACCGCGGATCTCGAACTAGATCCGCACCTTTGCGCGCGTTCGACATCGAGCCGAACACTAGCTCGCCGTCCTCGAAGGCCACCTCGATCCCGGAGATCCGCGGCGCCCCGTCAGTTCGCAGGGTGGCAATCGTCTTGTGCCTGTGCGCGTCGAACAGTCCCTGAACACGCTGCGCGAACTCAGGTTCTGCGCGCTCGACATCCTTCCACGCCGTCACACGCCCAATATCTCAATGGCGACCGAGCGCAAGCAAATCGGTGGTTGACGACACGTCAGGGGCGTGACGTACAGGGTCCGTGCACGACTGGCGTGCACGCGCGGAGGCCGACAGTCCCGGGACTGACCGGCGCAAAGCGCCAACCGGCCTGGCGAACGCACAGAGCAACTGAGCAAGGGCCGCGAAAAGCTGACCCAGCTGAGCGTCAGCTTCCCTTTGCTCGGCGCGGCTCTTGGGACGCTCGGCCTGATAGCCCAGGTAACCGTAATTAAGCATGGTCGTTCCTCACTGTTCGTGCTCGTCTGGCTGCGCGCCGACCCAGGTGGGTGCGGGCACTTCGTAGCGATGGTGCGCCGTTGTTTCCATCAAACCTCTCTTTGAGGGTAACAGACGCACGATGGTCAGTACAGATGGCAGCCCAATCGATTCTTCCGTTCTGGTATTGTTCATTTTGATGGAAACTTCGGTGGCTCGATTCCCCCTGTCCGACCTGCGGATCGTAGGCGGCAACCTGGCCCTGGACTTCGCCAACACCCGCGGCGGGCCTAGGCACGGGCCGGCCACCACCGAGTGGCTGAGCAGCTATGAGGACTTCGCTGCCTGGAGCATCCGGGCCGGCATCGCCGATCTCGGCGCTCCGCCTGACGAGGACGCACCGCGCCCAGCCGCGCTCGCAGCGTTCGCGCGGGTGCAGGCTTGCCGGGACGACATATATGAGATATTCCGTGCGCTCGCCGACGGCTCAGCGCCGCCCGCCCCTGCCCTAAGGCGCATCCAGCTCGCTTACGTCGAAGCGCTGGCGAACGCGCAGCTCCTCAGCGACATACAGGGCGGCGCGTGGCGATGGGATTCAGGCAGTGGTCTCCTCGCCCCGCTCTGGCCGATCGTCGCCGCGGCGGTCGAGCTGCTCACCCATGGCCCCGCCGACCACATCAAGCCCTGCCACGCCTGCCGGTTCCTATTCATCGATCAAAGCAAGAACAGCAGCCGCCGATGGTGCAGCATGGAGGACTGCGGCAAAGCAGCGAAGATCGCGCGCTACCTCCAGCGCCGGTCCGACGCGCACCGGGCATGAGCCCATAGGGAACCCCGCCGCAATCGGCTCGGATGGCGTGCTGTGCCCGGATTCTGCTATACCTCTCCGCGCAGGGCGACCTGGCAGAGTTCTGGCAGCCTTCCCTCGGCCGCAATCGCAGCGATCCGCACACCCGTCCAGGCCAGCGCGAACCCATACGCGGCGGCGCAGGGCAGGAGGACCGATGCTCGGACCGCCGCCGGGGCAGAGTTCGTCAAAGCTACGGCGACGATCACCGGGGTCGCTGCCACCGCGACGCAAACCACGGTGCCGACGATGCTTCCGAATCCGTACGCCCCGTACCCCTGAGCGGCCTGGCGCATCGGGCTCCCGGCTCGCTTGGCCATCGGATAGGGAAGGACGACAGCGAAGATGTTGCTCATGGCCAGCGCTGCGCCAAGCCCGGCTAGGCTCACCGCCGCTGCTGCGAAGCCCTCCGCCGGCCTCCCGACCCCGGCGGCCAAGCCGAAGGAGAGAGCAATGAGCATCGGCACCGCGATGACCGCGAGCACGATGTCCTGGCCCGCGAAATAGGAACGCAGTTCCCGGCGGCCGGCCAGCGCCTGCGCCTCGATGACGAACGGCGGTCCGGTGAGCCCGACCGGGTTGGCATGGAAAGCCCCGACGAACCCGGCACCGAAGACGGCACTGGCGAGCACGACGTCCGGATGCTGATGGTTGCCGATGATGGTGCTGATGGACACCACGACCATGATGACCGCGGTCATGACCCAGTAGACGAGAGACGCGGGCTCGCGGCGCTGATAGATCCAGCATCGTGCCGCTACGGTGCCGCGAAGGCCGAACCGGCCCAGCGGCAGCGCCGCGCTGTGGACCCGCGAGGACTGCGTCGACGTGTCGGCGGTGACCAGCGCGCGGCCAAGTGACCGCACCCACAGCCAGGCGAGCACGATGATGACGCCGGCCAGCAGCGCCAGCCCCAGCAGCGCCGCGCCGAGCCGTCCGTCCGAGGCGTCCTGGATCGCGTGCACGGCCAGGCCCGGCGGCAGCCAGCGCAGCCAGGAGCCAATGCCATTGAAGCTCGACGCGGAGAGCCTGCCCTCGGCTGCCACCTTCGGCAACACCTGGATGGAGAGCTCGTACAGGGCGAAAATCGGGATGACCAGGAACGCGGCCAGGTCCTTACCCCGGCGGGATCGCAGCAGCCGGGCCATGCCCGTGGTCACAAACCTGGCCAGCGTTATGCAGAAGAGCACCTGCAGCAGGACCGCGATGACCGCGATGACGACGCCGACCGCGCCGCGCGCTAGCCCAACCGTCACGCCGAGCAGCCCGATCACGTTGGCTACTGGCCAGGCGCCGGTGGCAGACGCGGCTAGCAGCCCGAGCGCGAGCGGGCGGGTCCGCAATGGATATAGCGCCAGCGTGGCTGGGTCGAGCGTGCCGTCCAGGCCAAACACAAAGATCGGCAGGATAAGCCAGCCGAACGCGAACATGGTGAAGATGACCGTGGTCAGATCCACCGCCGGGCTCAGACCACGGAGCACGGCCAGGACAAAGAAGACGCCGACCGCCAGCACCAATGCGAAGAAGGTGCTGACGATGAAGGATGCCTGTGCCGCTGTGGATGAATTCAGCGCATTGACGAGCAGCCGGAGCTTCAGCTGGACGAGGAGCCGAGCCATGACAGCACCTCCTCGTCGTGTGCCCTCGGGCCGACCAGGTCGATGAACGCCCGTTGCAACGTCTTGCCGCCTCGCACTTGCTCGGTCGTTCCGCTGGCCACGATCTTGCCCTGGTCGATGATGGACACGTGATCACACACCTGCTCCACCAACTCCATGACGTGGCTGGAGAACAGCACCGTCGAGCCGGAGCCGACGAACCGCGTCAGCAGCCTGCGGATTACATCAGCTGATATCGGATCGACGCCCTCGAGCGGCTCATCTAGGAAGAGCACCGACGGGTTGTGGATGAGCGCGCAGCCGAGCGTCGCCTTCTTGCGCATGCCGGTGGAATAGTCGGCGACCAGGCGCTTGGCGTCGGCGGTCAGGTCGAGCACGTCAAGCAGCTGCGTCGCGCGCGAGCGCGCCTCGGCGACGGGCAGGCCGTGCAGCCGCCCGGCGTACTCCAGCACCTCCGCGCCGCTCAGCCGCTCAAACAGCCTGGCCTCGGCGGGGACCACCCCGATGAGCGCCTTCGCCGCGGGCGGGTCGGCCCACACGTCCAGCCCGTTGACTCGAACCTGGCCGCCATCCGGTCGCAGGAGGCCGGTCATCATCGACAAGGACGTCGTCTTCCCCGCCCCGTTCGGCCCGACGAGCCCGGCAAGGGAACCGGCCGCGATCTCCAGATCGATGCCAGCCACCGCCTCCTTCTCGCCGAACCTCTTGCGCAGCCCGCGTATCTCGATGGCCGGTTCGCCCGTCCGTGCTTCCTCCATCGCGGTCTGCTGTGGATCCATCGCCGCGAAGGGGCTCGTCGGCTGGTTCATGGGGTGCCTCCGGCGGTTGGTTACCTGCGCACTGTGTCGGGGAGTTAGGCGTGGGCGCCGAGCCTGGTCACTCGGCGCGGTACTCCCGATCGCCGGTCGCCGGGTCGTACCACACGCGCATCCGCCGCCCAGTCGACGGGTCAACGAACACCTCGCTCGTGGGCTCGGAGCTGCTGCTGGTGCCGGCGCCCTTCTTGGTCCCGCGGTACCGGTCCCAGCCGAAGATGGCAATAACGATTCCGAGGACAACGACCGCGAGGATCACCCATTCCACCGCATGCATGACGACCCCCTCAGCCCTGCGCGCTGACCGAGTCGGAGGCGTCGGTAACGGTCTCGACGATCCGGGCGGTGCCATAGGCCACGATCTCGCTCATGGACCGGCCCATCTCGGTGGAGTCGAAGCGCATCATGGTCACGGCATTGGCTCCCATGGCGGCGGCATTCTGCACCATCCGGTCGAGCGCCTGGCGCCGGGAATCCTCGTTGAGCTTGACGTATGATCCGATCTCACCGCCGACAAGGCTCTTGAGGCCAGCGGCAATGTTGCCGCCGAGGCTCCGCGACCGAACGGTGAGGCCAAATACCTGGCCGATCGTCTTCACCACCCGGGTGCCAGGGATGTTCTCGGTCGTCGTGACGATCATGGGTCGCGAAGAAGTGGTGTTCTCAGTTGATGCTTGCATCGGGCTGCCTCCAGTAACTTGCCACCGCGGCCGGCGCCGCATCCACAAAAGTGATATCACTCTGATAGACGCCTGTCAATCGCCTCCGCGAGGACGCAGTTCACCAGAATCAGGTGACAGCAGCTCACCTTGATCGCCGCTAGCTTCGGGCACATCCAAACCCTGCGACGAGAAGGTGCCGCTCCGATGACCAGTGCGCTCCTAGCCAAGAGCGCGGGCACCTCGCCCGAGGCCCACCGCGCCAGCCTTGACCGCGTCGTCCAGGCCGGTGGGCTGCCCGTCCATGCCAACGTACCGACCGCTGTCATCACAAGTACGCAAATGCCGTGGCGCAGGGCGTCGCGAGAATCACCGTGATCGGGTGACGCATCCTCACCTGCCTGGCGGCAAGGCTGAAAGTGGCTGCCTCCAGGCCAGCCGAAGGGAGATCCTCCGTGAGCACAGAGCAGCGAGAGAAGCTCGAAGCAATCCTGCGGCAGTCAGCCTTCCCGGCCGGCAGCGATATCAGCGAGCAGCGGCGACGGCTCCGAGAGCTGACATCGGCGCAGCCGCTGCCCGCCGACGTGACCGTGATCCGAGCCATGCTGGGCGGCGTCCCAACTGCCGAGATCACCGTCGACGGAATCGAAGCTCGCCACATTGTCCTGTACTTCCACGGCGGCGTGTACGTACTGGGGGACGCGTTCCAGCCCGCTGGCCTGGCCTCGCAGATCGGCCGGCGAACGCGCGCCAAGGTAATCTCCGTCGACTACCGGCTCGCCCCCGAGCACCCGTACCCGGCAGCGGTCGACGACGCTCTCGCAGCCTACGAAGCTCTCCTGCAGGACGGGACTGCCCCGAAGGACATCGCCTTCGCGGGAATCCGCTGGCGGCGGGCTCGCCGTCGCTACCCTGGTTAACGCCCGAGATCACGGGCTGCCCATGCCAGCCGCGGCCTATCTCATGTCACCGTATGCCGACCTCACGCTCGCCGGAACGACCATGGAAACCAAGGGCGAAGTCGACGTGCTGATGAGCCGAGAAAACCTCCAATCCCGAGTCAGCGACTACACGTCGGGACGAGACGCCGCTCTTGACCTCATCAGCCCGATATTCGCTGATCTGTCAGGCCTGCCACCGCTGGTCATCCAGGCTGGAACCCACGAGGTTCTCCTCGATGACGCCGTCCGCCTCGCCCGACAAGCTGCCATTGCCGATGTCGACGTCACGCTTGACATCACCCCTGGGGTGCCGCACGTCTTCCAGTCCTTTTACCCGATCCTTGACGAAGCGGTCGCTGCACTGGATCGGGCCGGACAACTTCTGTCGGCGGACCTCTCAAATGCGGTACCCATCACCGCGTAGCGGAGTCGCCAACGCCAGTGTCAGGGGGTATGCACCGGATGTCATCGATAACGTCTTCTGCCAGTGACCAGCGCCGCGCCTCACCTGATGACAGACGCTGGCTGATCCTGGTCATCGTTGCCATCGCCCAGCTGATGGTGGTGCTGGATGCGACGATTGTGAACATTGCGCTTCCGTCAGCCCAGCGTGCGCTGGGATTCCCCAACAGCGATCGGCAGTGGGTCGTAACGGCCTATGCTCTCGCGTTCGGCAGCCTGCTGCTCGTAGGCGGTCGGCTTGGCGACATGTTCAGCCGGAAATGGATCTTCATCACCGGCCTGGTCGGTTTCGCCCTCGCCTCGGCCATCGGCGGCGCGGCCGGTTCGTTCGTCATCCTTGTCACGGCCCGGGCGCTGCAGGGGGCGTTCGGCGCCCTGCTCGCGCCGTCGGCCCTGGGCACCCTCGTCAGCACGTTCCAAGATCCGCGAGAGCGAGGGAAGGCATTCGGCGTCTTTGGCTCAGTCGCTGCCGGCGGCGGCGGGATCGGACTGATCCTGGGCGGGGTGCTCACTCAGTACCTCTCGTGGCGGTACTGCCTGTACGTCAATCTGGTGTTCGCCGCGATCGCGGTGGCAGGCGCCCTGGTCTACATCCGCAGCAGCCGCCCGGCGGTCCGGCCGCGATTGGATTGGCCGGGCACCGTGCTAGCCTGCGCCGGGCTGTTCCTCATCGTCTTCGGTTTCTCCCGTGCCGAGACCGCGGGCTGGACAGATCCGCTGACGCTCGGCTGTCTGGTGCTGGGCCCGGTGCTCCTCGCCGGGTTCGTTCTCGCCGAGCAGCGGTCCAGCCACCCGCTGCTGCCCTTGCGGGTGCTCGTTGACCGGACCCGGGGCGGCTCCTATGTCGCCCTCTTCATATCCGGGATCGCGATCTTCGGCACATTCCTTTTCCTGACCTTCTACCTCCAGCTCATCAAGGGAGAAAGCCCGCTGACGACCGGATTGCTGTTCCTGCCGATGATCGGCTGCATCCTGATCAGCTCGAACCTTTCCAGCATCGTGCTCCTGCCGCGGATGGGCCCGCGCGCCCTCATCGCGTCCGGCATGCTGCTGGGTACTGGCGGGATGGTGTACCTGACGCAGGTCAGCGTTAACTCGAGTTATGTCGGCGGGGTGCTGCCTGCGCTCCTGCTCCTGGGCCTGGGCTTCGGGATGATCTTCGCCCCCGGCATCAATACCGCCACGGCGGGAGTCCGCCGCCAGGACTCAGGGGTTGCCTCCGCGCTGGTCAACACAGTGCAACAGGTCGGCGGCTCGATCGGGACCTCCGCCCTCAGCACTATCGCGCTGACCGCAACCGCCACCTATCTGGCAGCCCACCATGCGAGCCCCCTGGCACCGGCGATCGCGGCCACCCATGGCTACACCCTGGCGTTCGCCATCTCAGCGGGGCTGCTGGGACTCGGCTTCATCCTCGCCATCGCTCTGCTGCCCTCGAAGCATGGGCTAGCCGGCGTCAGGACCACCGCCACCACCGAGGCCGCAGGGCCAGCACGCCCCGCCCCGGTCCCAACTCCAGTCCCGGCCCCAGTTCCAGTCCCAGCCCCAGCGCAAGCCCCGGCAGTGGGGTTCGAAGCGATTCCCGTGGCCCTGTGCAGCTGCTCGCCGGTAGTGAGGGTTCCTGGATCGGCTCAGGACGCGGAACCGCCGGCGATCCAGCGCTGGAAGACGGCGATTTGATCCGCGGGCCATGCCCCGTCGCAGGGCATTGTGCCGTTGCGGAGCCGCTCGAGGATCGCGTCCTGGTGCGTCCGGACGTCGCTGTGGGACCAGAGGTCGAAGGCCTTGAGCATCGAGTCGCGGTCCCTTTCGCGGAACATCGGACAGACATCACGCTCGAAGCTCAGCCCTGCGGGTGAGTCCGGCTGGCCGGTCATAGGCTTCCCCCCGTTGTGACAATGCGACGCTTCTCTCTTCAGCTACCGCAACGGCCTGAGCATCTCCCCGGCCACGTCGCGCGAAACTTGCCACTGTCCGACAGACCCCAGGTCAGATCCGTCCCGGCTTCGGGGCGATGCTGATCGGCGGATCAGGATTGGCGGCCTTGCGAGTGAGCGGCAGCCGACGACTGGCGACCGCCAGCGCGACCGCGCCGACTCCGGCGACCGCGAACGCGATACCCACCCCGGCCGCGAGCGGCCAGCCGTGAGCCGCCGCGGCGGCCACGGCGGCTCCGCCGATCCCAATGCCCAGGGCGGTGCCGAGGACGTCGGCCAGGCTGAGCGACGCTGACGCCCAGCCCTCTCTGCCCGACGGTGCAGCGCGCAGCATGAGCAGCGACGTCGGCGCATACGCCAGGCCCATGCCGAATCCGGCGACAGTCCAGGCGACCAGGCCCACGTCGACGGGAGTAGCGGGCAGCAAGACCAGCGTCATCGCGGCCAATCCGATCACGATGATGATCAGGCCGCAGCCAACCAGGCGGCGTGCCTCCCACCGGCCGCTGAGCTGGGACTGGAGCCATGCGCCGGCGGTCCAGGCTAGCGTCGCACCGGTCACCGCCACACCGGCCAGCGCCGGAGTGTGGTGACGGACCGTCGTGATAGTCAACGTGACGTAAGCGTCGGCGCCGAAGAACGTAAAGGTCAGCAGGCCGCGGCAGAGAATGACGGCCGAAAGGCCCGGCCGGGCAGTAAAAGTGCCTGCCGGCAGGAGGCGGCGAAGGGACGGAACGATCAGGGTGATGCCCAATCCAAGGATGCCGACGCCGCCGAGGACCTCGCCGGATCCGGCTGCCAGCGTCAGGCCCGCCAGGATCAGCCCGGCCCCTGCAGCCGCTGCCAGCCCGTCAGTGAGCCGATGTTCTGCCGCCGCCGCGCCGGCGGTGCTGCCGCCGACGCGCGGCTGTCTACCCAGTCGAAACAGCGCCGGCAGCGCGAGCGAACCGGTGACCGCGACCAGGGGAAGCAGGCCGAGGAACACCCACCGCCAGCCAAAGAGTGTTGCGACCGCCGCGCTCACAGCCGGACCAGCCAGGCCCGGTACCACCCAGGCAGTGGACAGGACAGCCATCATGCGGGCCCGCAGGCCCTCGGGCAGGCTCCGGCCGATCGCCACGTAAGCGACCGCGGGGACAGCGCCCGCGCCGACGCCTTGCAGGAATCGGCCACTGATCAGTACCAGCATGGTCGGGGCCAAGCCCGCGGTCGCGAGCCCGGCACTGAACAGCGCGAGCCCGCCGAGGAAGGGCCGTCCTGGGCCGTGCCGATCCGCCTGCCGCCCGGCCGCGACAATGCCGACCACGCTGCCAAGCATGAACGCGCTGAACACCCACCCGTACAGGCTTAGACCGCCGAGATCATGGGCTACAACTGGCATGATCGTCACCACGGCCAGCGCCTCGGAAGCGATGAAGGTGATGGTCAGCACCAGCCCTGCAGTGAGCGCCCGGCGTTGCGCGGACCACAGCCCGCCAGGCGCGATGCTGTCGTCGGAATCGGCCGGACTCCGCTGCGAGCGCAACCTCATGAACAAGTGCTCACGCCCGCGGCGGCCGTGCAGTTCGCGACACTGCCGCGCTGATCAGAGTTGTGAGTCATCTGGTTCTGGCGTGCTGGCGTCGCTTATGAGGGACGCGACAGGTCTGATCCAGCGAAACATGCAATCGTCAATCCCGGTGCCGAGCGTGTGCTCAGCCGCGGCGACGAGATCTTCGAGGGTCGCGGCCTCGATCGGGGGGACCTGGTCTTGCAGATCGTTCGCAGTGAAACCGATGCGGCTGACGCTGATGTCGTACATCGGACCGCGGCGATAGTGCCAGGGGTAGATCGCCACTTGGAGCTCAGCACCAGGATTGGGCGGGTAGCGAGCATAGAGTGCTGCAACGGCGGCCGCGGCGTGAGCGACGGCCTCAGTCAGCGTCCCGGCGCGCAGGTCTTTCGGCTCGCCGCCCCCGTCGCCGACAAACGTCACCTCCCAGTTGCCGCGCTTGTTGTCGGGGCCAACGATCGCGGTCAGGAGATTCCCGGGCACTCGCTCCGTGATTCCGAGTAGCCTGCGCCACTTACTCAAGCGACCAGTACACCTCTACATCGAAGTTGCCGGTCGACGGATCGGGATCGCCGTAGACCTCCCACCGAGGGCCCGCCAGCCGGTATCCGTTTGCCGCGCTCCACGCGCGTACGGCCTGATAAGTGTCGCCGATGCTGGCGATTGGCCCGGTGTGGGTCGCGGTGACGACTTGCCCGCCGGGAAGCGCCGACGACTCGACACGACCGCAGCGCGCGAATGCGCCGCTCACCTGAACGCCGACTTCAACGTTGGGCAGATCGTCCTTGTAGAGCATGATGTTGTGCCCGTCTTTGTAGAGTCCGCCCGCAGCGTCGCTCCGAAGATAGCTCCATACCTCGTCCAGCATCGGCGGCCACATCTTCGGGAACTCCGCCCACGTCGTCGCCGCGGATACCACCGCTGTCGGCGTCGGCTCGACGGTCTTGGCGGTCACCTCATCAGTCATGGCGCGGAGCATACGCCTCGCGGCACTACGGATAGATAACTTCCCGCTCTGCCTTCCGGCCGTGCATAGTCCAGAGTAGGCCGGCGAGATGCTCGGGATCGACGGTAGGCATCTCCCAGACCGGGGCGCCTGCAGCTTTGGCGTTCTCCATCTCCGCGTGGAAGGCGCTGCTCCTGATGGCTGCACCGATGTACAGCATGCCGACGTAGACGCCTTTCTCGGCTACTTCGGCGTGCAGGGCTTGCAGGTAGTTGCGCTGCGCGGCTTGTGCGGGACTCGGGCCGCTCATGTTCGGCAGGCCCTGGACGGTGCTGCCGCCCTGTGCGGTCAGGATGGCGCCGTCCCGCTGCTCGAGCATGTGCGGCAGGAACTCTTGCACGAGTGCCAGCATTGTGTAGAAGATCAGCGGCATGAAGTTCTGGGCGTGCTGCGGGGTCAGATTCGCTGCGGACACGAATCCGGTGGCCGGGGTGGGTGCGTAGTACAGGGCGTCGAGGTTGCCAGCCTTGGCGCGAATCTGCTCGGCCAGTCGGGGCGTGGCAGCGGTGTCGGCGAGGTCGGCGGTGATGACGTGCGCGGTCGCGCCGGCACCGGCCAGATCGTTCGCCAGACGGTCAAGCGGCTCCGAGCGACGACCCACCAGCGTGACCGCGTAACCGTTTCGGGCGTACTGACGGGCGACAGCCTGGCCGAGACCGGGTCCTGCTCCGAACACGGCGATGGATTTGGACATAAGAGTGCTCCGACGGGTAGTTCGACCGGTGAGGGAGATGGATGATGCAGCTGTACATACTGCCGCTTGGCGGCTGTTGCTGTAACTACGAGGTCATCGCGCCTGGAGTCGCGGACGGGAAGCGCATTCACATCCCTGTGCCCGCGTTCTTGATCCGTCTCGATGACGACTCGCTTGCGCTGGTCGACACGGGGATGAGCCGCCTGCACATAGCTGATCCGGACCTGACCTGGCGGGGCACGCCCTTTGCCGACGCGCTGGTGCCGGATATGCGGCGGGAAGACAGCTTGCTGTGGCGTCTTGCCGAGCTCGAGATCGCGCCCGCCGACATCAAGTACGTCATCAACACGCACCTGCATTTCGATCACGCCGGCAACAACGACCTGCTGAAGGATGCGACGTTCTTTGTCCAGCGCGAGCATTACGACTACGCCAAGGACAACCCCTCCTTCCCCAACCAGTACTGGAACCTGCCCGCCCTGAGCTATGAACTGCTCAATGGCGAAACCACGCTGTTCCCTGGTGTTGAAGTCATCCCTACACCCGGTCACGCACCCGCGCATCAGTCGGTTCTGGTGCGGCTGCCGGAAAGCGGCAACATGATCATCTGCGGCGACGCCGTCTACTGTCAGGAGAACTACGACCACGACGCGTGGGCCGGCCAGGCCGACCCGCAGACGGCGCGCGCCAGTGCCCTGGCCTTGCGTGACCGGGCCGACCGCGAGAGCGCCTCGATGATCTACGGCCACGACCGAAACCAGGCCAAGACGCTGCGCTTTTCCACCGACTCCTACGAGTAGGGCGCCGGGCGTTAGGCGGGGTCGATATCTCGGCTCACGATCCACGCGTGTTTGCCCACGTGCCGTCCTCGGGCGAAGCCGTACTCCTCGAACAATTCGACCGTTCCGGTGAACAGGAACCGGCCCTGAGCTTCGCGGTCGGCGGTGGTCTCAGAGATAGCTTCGACCAGACCACCGCCAGCGGCGGCGATCTGCCCGAGTGCGCCCTCGAGCCCGGCTCGTGCGATCCCCTGGCCGCGATGCCGTTTGTCCGCGAATATGCAGGCGATCCGCCAGCGGGCAGGAGGCGGCGGGTCCTTGAGGTATTCACGGCGGTGCCTGAGGCTAAGCTCTCCCAAGCTGCCGTACTGGCACCAGCCCTGCGCAAATCCCTGCTCGTCGAAGACCAGCGCGGCATGGGCGTCACCCGAACGCACTAGCTGCTCCTTCAGCGTGCGGGGATCGCTGACCCCAGGTTTATACGCCGAGTGAAACGCGACACACCAGCACCCCCCGTAGATCCCATTGTTGCGCTCGACCAACTCTGCGAACGGCTCCCAGGTGGATGCGTCCAGCGGCCGTGTCGTGTAGGTCACCTCCCGGAGCGGGCTCGCAGCCCCGGATGCCGGCGCTGCCCGGTCAGGCATGGGCGATGCCGCTCAAGAGGTCGGCGAGCACGGCCGGACGGGTGTACATCGGCCAGTGGCCGGACTCGATGTCGACGTAATCGATGGACCGAGCCTTCGACAGCTCCGGCACCTCGCCCCCATCGATCCACTCCCTGGCCTGCGCTGGCGAGAACTCCGGGCAGATCAGGGTGACAGCGACGTCGAACCGCCGCTCGTCTCGCAGATGCACGACCCCGTGGGCCACGCCCTCAGGGACCGGGATTGCGGCGGCCGCAATGTGTAGACGCTGCTGCTCGTCAAGGTCAGCGGAGTCCGCGCCGTCAAACGGCCCCCACCCGGGGAAGGGCATGACGCCATCCGCAATCTCGAAGAAACTCGCGTACGTCTCGCCATCACCGGACGGGAAGCCCCCGATCATCGCGACGCGCGCCACCTTGTCCGGCCGGGCATCGGCAGCCATCCAGGCGAGCGTGCAGGCGGCCGAGTGGCCGACGACCGCCACGCTGCTTGGGGCGGCGTCGACTGCCGCCAGCACGGCCGCGTGCTGGTCGGCTAGCGTCGCCGTGGTGGCTGGCGGCGCGCCCTGACCAGGCAGCACGACGGGCGTAGCCTGATGGCCCAGCGCCCGCAGACGTGGAACGACCGCATCCCACGCGGACCCGTCGAGCCACAGACCGGCGATGAGGACGATCTCCATGGTGACGACTTCTCCTTCTGGCATACAGGTTGCCGGCCGGGCTGGCGGCCCGCAGCAGCGTAGCCACCGGGCCCGGGCAAACACATCTGGCCCACCATAGGCGCAGTACCGGACGATCTGCGTCCGGTATTGTCATCAGACGAGGATCATGCCACCGTCGATGACGCTGACGGTTCCGGTGGCGTAGTCCTGGTCCATCAGCTGCAGGTAGGCCTTGGCTACATCCTCGATCTCCGCCACGCGGCCGAGCGGCAGACCGGCGCCTACGTTGTCGTACATGGCTTCGCGGTCGGCTTCAGACAGCTGCGACCACAGCGGGCTGCGGACGATGCCGGGCGCGACCACGTTGACTCGAATGGGTGCAAGTTCCACGGCGAGCGCTCTGGCCGCCGAGATGATCGCGCCTGAGACGGCCGAGCCGAGGACCCAGCCAGCGCTCCCGCGGAACGCGGCGCTGCCGCTGGTCATCGTGATGGAACCGCCGGGCCGGATATGCGGCACAGCGAGGCGGATTGCGTCAAGGGCACCGACCAAGCGCAGTTCGAAGAAGGCACGGCCCGTCTCCGCGGTGTACTCGGCGAGCGGGGTGGGGACGAGGGGCCCTGCCGCCGTATAGACAAAGTGGTCAAAGTCCCCGACATAATCGAAGAACGCCGCCAGTTCCGCAGCGGACGATGCGTCAACGGCGCGTCCGACCGAGCCAGCGGGCAATTCCGTCAGGGCTGACTCGACCGAGGCGGGGTTGCGGGACGCGACCGCGACTGACGCGCCGGCCGCAGTGGCGGCCTTCGCTATGGCCAGTCCGATGCCGCTGGTTCCGCCGAGAACGACCACGCGGCTTGCGGTGGAAATGGACATGAATCTCGCGCCTTTCTAGGTGAGGTTCGGGCGATCAGCGATGTGATACCCGCTGGCCCAGTGCAACGCGGGGCATGCGCTAGGCCTGGTGGTAGAAACAACGCTGAAGACTTCCGCCCTCCCGGTGAGGGTCTTGAGCAGGTCGACGTCGATGGAAGGAGAGAGGCGATGACGCACCGCATCTTCACCCGTATCCCGGCAGGCGACCCCGCAGTCATTGAAGCCATCGGCAAGTTGAGCGTCGCTGACCTGCACGAGGCCATGGAGACCATCCCAGGCCGGATGTCCCTGCTCGACCCGGCGATCACGCCCCTGAACCGCGGGCTCAAGATCGCGGGCCAGGCGGTCACCGCCCATGTTTTCGCAGGCGACGGGCTCGCCGCTTACCGGGCGCTCCAGTTGGCAAGTGCCGGGCAGGTGCTCGTGGTGACGACCGCGGGCCCGGCGTCCACCCCGATGTTCGGCGAGCTCGTGTCGCTCGCAGCACGCGAGAAGGGCCTCGCCGGCGTCGTCGTGGACGGCCCGGTGCGCGACTCCGACGCGCTCCGCAAGGATCATTTCCCAGTCTGGTGCCGTGGCGCATTCGCCGGCCGCCTACTGAAGCGAGGACCGGGCGAAGTCAACGTTCCCATCGTCTGCGGGGGGGTGCTGATCGAGCCGGGCGATGTCATCGTCGCCGACGGCGACGGAGTGCTGCGGATCCCGCTCGTCGACGCACCCTGCACCCTCTCTGTTGCGCAGGGGCGTGCCAGGCGCGAGGAGGAGATACGTGCGGCAATCGCGGCCGGCGCCAACATGTTCGAGGTCGTCGGACTCCAGGCGGCGCTGGACGCCTCGGACATGATCGAGATCGACGGGACCTGGCAGCAGGCCGCGGCGGGGCTATAACGCCTGCGCGCTGGGCCTCTTACTCCGCGCCGCCCGGCTCCCGGTGGCCCCAGCGGCGATGCGCCCAGTCTTCTAGCCAGGCGTTGTGGAACCAGCGCCCGAACAACTGGCCGGCGAAGACGACCCAGCCGACGCCGATCAGCCACGACTGCACAATCAGGACGGTGCCCAGCGCGCCGTAGCTGACCGCGTTCCTGATGATGAGCGGTTCGAAGACCAGGCCGGAGAAGGCCCGCAGGCCAGCCAGGCCTACCAACGTCGCCACTGCGCCCGGCATCGCCGCCAGATAGCTCACCCGGCCGCCGATCAGGAACCGCAGCCCCCACCAGAAGAATGCGATGCCGAGCACCACCGCCACCGCCACCCGGCCCGCCGTCTCGGCCAGCCCGCTGTTCGTCACCGTCCCGACTGTGGCCGCCGCGTAGATGTAGGCGACGAGGGCGGTCAGCCACACCGCCTGACGCCAGATTTTGTGCCACGGCCCGGCGGGCAGGCCCCAGATTCTTTCGAATCCGGCCTGCACGCTGGCTGCCAATGCCACCCCGGACACACTTAGTACCAGAGCACTGAACACGCTCGTCGTGCCCAGCACCCGGGCTGGCGCTGAGAAGAGCCGTGTCACCGCGTCGGCGGACGAGCCGGTCAGGCCCATGCCGTAGACCACCCACCCGGCGAGGCCGCGGTGCGGGGCGGGGCTAGCTGCGGCGACGAGGATGAGCAGCGGGATCACGGTGAGGATGGCCAGGGCAGCGAAGCCCAGAGCCCGCTGCATGAGCTCGAATTCCTTACCGCTCCGGTAAAGGGTCTTGAACCGGAAATCGTGCCAGACCCGCTCGGCGCCGCGGTGCACCGCGCGGCGCACCGCCCGGAGCGGGCTCCGGCCCATCATCGGCGGACACGCCCATCGCGCGGCCGCCGCGTCGCTGACCCGCCTCCGAACCAGGTGGTCAGGGCGTCGCGCAATCCGGTGTCGGTGCCATCTCCCACCCAGGCGACGTACCCGTCAGGGCGGATCACCATGGCGGCCGGGGGGCTGACTGAGCCCAGGACCGGGAGCTCCCACGGGCCCCTGTAGGCGGCATCGATCACCTGGACCCGGTCAGTCCACGGCGTGATGTCGATGACGCCTGGCTGATCGAGGTTGAGCAGCACCGGCTTGGCGCCGTGCAGGAGCTCATAGACGCGCAGCGGGCCATCGGCGGTCGCGATGTCCAGATCCGGCATGCGTCGTCCGAGCAGGGGATGTCCCGGTCCCAGCTCGTAGTGGATGTCGAGACCTGACATCATCGCGGCGATACTCTGACGCGGCTCGTCCATGCTGAGTAGCTCGGTCATGATGTCGCGCAGGGCCTGGTGATGCTCGCCGGGGCTGGTCAGTGCGACCTGGGCCATCGTGGTCTGCAACACTCGCGCGCCGACCGGATGACGTTCGTCGTGGTAGGTGTCGAGCAGGCGCTGAGGTGATGTCTCCTTGACCACCTGGGCCAGCTTCCATCCCAGGTTCACGGCATCCTGGACACCGGTGTTGAGACCTTGACCACCGAGCGGGGGATGCACGTGGGCCGCGTCGCCCGCCAAAAGAATGCGCCCCTTGCGATACGACACCGCCTGCCGGGTGTTGTCCGTAAAACGGGAAGTCCAGCTCAGGCTGTGCACGCCGTAGTCCGTCCCGTCGGCGGCGATGAGTGCCTCGCGGACATCCTGCAGGGTGGGCTCGCTGGTGTGCTCGACCTGGCGTTCGGTCAGGACAACCACAATCCGGTCGCCGCTCTCGGCCGGGCCGATCCCACCGCCCGGACGCAGGCCGAACTCCGGCTTCTCGACCATCTCGACCTCGGCCATGAGCCAGCTCGTCGATGGATCCCACCCGGCGAACTCGATGCCGGCTGCCTTTCGGATTTCACTGCGGCCGCCGTCGCACCCCACCAGATACTCCGCCCGGATCGACGTGCCGTCCGACAGAGCGACGTCGACGTCGGTGTCGTCCTGGGTGAACCCTGTCACCTCGCGTTCGCGCGTGACCGGCACGCCGAGCTCTTGGACCCAGGCAGCCAGCAGCCGCTCGGTCTGAATCTGCGGGAGGGCGAGCCCGTAGTTGCGGCGGGACGGGAGATCGCTGATATCCAAGGGGGTTCGGCCGAATCCCTGGATCTGCATCGCCCTCCCCTCCTCGACAAACCGATCGGCGACGCCGCGCTGATCGAGCACTTCGATGGTGCGCGCGTGCAGACCGCCGGCCCGTGCGCGGTCGGGATCCGGCGTGGCGCGTCGTTCAACGATGGCGACATCGACCCGAGCCAGGGCCAGCTCAGCGGCCAGCATCATGCCGGTCGGGCCGCTGCCGGCGATCACCACTGCATGTTTGGCCATTCGCCACTCCTTAACTTCCGCCGCCCGTGGTTCAGTCGGAGCCTGTGCACACGGAGCGGAACGGCGTTGCAGCTAGGCACGCGTCTTCGGCCCGTTCCGGTACGGTTCGTGCTGTCGATTGCCCTTGCAAAGGATCCGCTGTGACCACTGTGCCCGCTGTTCCCGTGGTGCCGGGAAGCGCCCCGGACAGAGAGTCGGTCTTCCTCAAGATCGCGGACTATGTCTCCGCGGCGATGGGACGCCCCACCAACATCATGATCTGGCTGATCGCTGTGATCAGCTGGACCGCCATCTTCGCTTTTGGCGGCCCCCACATAGCAGGTGGAACGTGGCTGCCTGCCTGGTTCACCAGCCAGGGATTCAACTTCCCCCTGAACCTGGTCACCACCGTGGCTGAGCTGTTCATCGGCTTTCTCGTAGCGGCCGCGTCGAACCGCAGCGAGCGGAACCTGGAAATGACCCTCGCCCGTCTCGGCGAGCAGGACGAGCAGATCGCCGGCGTGGAGGACAGGCTCGGCGACTCGCTGGCGCAGAACACGACCCTGACTAGCGAGCTCAAGGACCTGCTAGCACAGAATATCGAGCTGACTCAGACGGTCGAGATCCTGTCCCGGCAGGTGTATGCGGTGGTATCCGCTCTGACTCCCGGAGCTTCCGGTACTGCCGACTGACGGTTGCACGGCGTTCTGAGGGGTTGACCGGGCTGATGCGGCATGCCTATCATTCTGATATCAGTTTTCGAAGCTCAGGAGAGAGGTGCCATGCCGATCTCGAGTCGCACTACGCACGTCCGCATCGGGCTGAGCATGCTCGCGCTTCTGGTGGCCTTACTCACCGCAGCCTGCAGTAGTTCTGGCAAACCGACGGTCACGCACACGCAGTCCGCCACGACCACTAACCTCGGGGCCGCGCGGCCGTCCGGCTCGTGGCCTTACCCGAACGCTGACCTCGCCAACACCCGGCAGGCACCGGGCTCGGTGATCTCATCGGCGAACGTCTCGCAGCTGCAGCAGGCCTGGACTTTCCGGATCAGTTCCAAGCCGGACGGCGGTGTCGGCACGCTGGCCATGTCGCCGGTCGTGGTCAACGGCGTCGTCTATATCCAGGACATGCAGGCCAACGTGTACGCGCTCAATCTCGCCACCGGGAAGCTGCAGTGGGAGTACCAGGTCAACACCCAGGAGCTCGGCGGCCCCGGGCCAGACGGCGTTGCGGTCGCGGACGGACGCGTGTACGGGGACGCGCCGCACATGGCTTTCGCGCTCAGTGCGGCTACCGGCAAGCCGGTCTGGGTCGATCGGAGTCTGCTCAACAGCGGCCAGGGCGCGTTCAGCATCCAGCCCCAGGCCGTGGCCGACCGGGTCTACCTGGCCAGTTCACTCGCCAACGGACCGGGGGGCGGGGTCCTGCTGGCCCTAGACGCCAGCACCGGCAGGCTGATCTGGAAGTTCAACACGATGGTTGGACCCGATGCCGCAGTGCGGGCAGACCAGGCGGGCTCTGGCGGTGCCTGGGAGTCGCCGCTGCTTGGCAACGACGGATCGGTGACGTTCGGCATCGGCAACCCGTACGAGTCGGCTGCGACGGCCATCGCACACCCGGAGCGGCTACTGTACTCCGACAGCGCGGTGAACCTCGACGCCGCGACCGGCAAGCTGCGCTGGTACTACCAGGCGGTGCCCAACGACTTCCAGGACCACGACCTGCAGACCTCGCCGATCGCGGCGAACATCAACGGAACGTCCGTGCTCATCGACGCCGGCAAGATGGGCTACGTCTACGCCATCAACGCGCAGAGCGGAGCGCTGCTCTGGAAGACGCCGGTCGGCGAGCACAATGGCCACGACAACGATTCGGTCCTCGCCCTCGAGCACAAGCTGCACCTCCCGACGCCCTTCACGATCGAGCCCGGCGAACTCGGCGGGATCCTTAGCAACCCGGCAGTAGCCGACGACAGCGTGTACGTGTCGACAGTCGACGAGCCCATCATCTACAGCAAGCTCACGCAGATCCTCGGCTCCGGCATTCCTCATCCTCCCGCCGGCGAAATCGAAGCGCTGAACCTCGCGACCGGAGCGGTTGAGTGGGACACCAAGCTGCCGGAGATGGCGCTCGGCGCTGCCACTGTCTCCAACGATCTCGTCTTCACTACCCTTTACGACGGCGAGCTGATCGCCCTGAACCGAACGACCGGCGCGATCGTCTACCGTCATCAGCTGCCGACGTCGACGAACGCCCCGCTGGTGGTCGCGGGCAACACTGTGATCGTCTCCGCCGGCGGCCCGCTCACGGGGCCCCCGCTCACCGGGCAGTCGGGTGGCGGCCGCAAGCCTCAGGTCGTTGCCTACACAGTGCCCTAAGGATCAGCAATGAAGCTGCCGAACGATCAAGCCGATTTCGACCCACCGGTGCTGGGCGGTACGACGGACCAGACCGCCTTGGCCGTCAGCAAGCTGACAAAGCGCTTCGGAGAGCGGACCGCCTTCTCCGACGTCTCCTTCGCAGTCGCCTACGGCGAGGTGTTCGGGTTCCTGGGCCCCAACGGCGCAGGCAAAACCACCACCGTGCGCACACTTGGCACGTTGATCTCCGCGACCTCGGGCGCAGCTACCGTGGCGGGGATCCCGCTCAACGCGGAGAACGGCCCGGACATCCGCAAACGCATCTCGATCATGCCCGAGTCGCCCGGTCTCTACTGGCGCCTGACCGTGACCGAGAACCTGGAGTACTTCGCCGGTCTCTACGGCCTGCGCCGGGCCGGCCTACGGATCAAGGATGCCCTGGAGGCCGTCAACCTGCTGGACCGCGCGGACGACCTCTGCGGTGGCCTGTCCAAGGGGCTGCGCCAGCGGGTGGCACTGGCGCGGACGCTGCTCAGCGACCCAGCCATCCTGTTCCTCGACGAGCCGACGTCGGGCCTCGATCCGGTGGCCGCCCTCGAGGTGCACCACCTGATCGACGAGCTCCGGCGCAAGGGGGTAACGATCTTCCTCACTACCCACCGGCTCGAGGAAGCCGAGAAGCTCTGCGACCGGGTCGCCATCTTGAACACGACACTGCGGATCGTCGGCCGGCCCCAGGACCTGCGAGCACAGCTATTCAGCAGCGCGCTGGTGGTCAAGACCCTGGCGCCGCTGCACGACCCCGACCAGCTCTTCTCCGGCATCCCCGCGGTGCAGGACTGGCGTTCTGATGCTCCGGGCTTGTATCAGCTGTCGGTGTCCGATGCGAGGGTCGCCGCACCCGAGGTGACACGGGGGCTCGTCGGCGCGGGCGCCGACGTCCTCTCCATCGGCGAAGCGCAGCACTCGCTCGAAGACGTGTATCTCGAGCTTATCGACGAGGACGTGGAGGCTAGAAGACGATGATGGGCCTCGACGCCGTCCACATCCGGGCCGTGATCCGCAAGGAGCTGCTGGACTACCGCCGCAGACGGTCAATCGTGCTGACCATGTCAATCCTGCCATGCATCTTTCTTATCAATCCGATCCTCACCATTTTTCTTACCTCAGCATCCGCTGCGAGTTCGGCTTTGGACAAGACAGTCAGCATCTCTCTCATATTCTTTCTCGTCATTCCGGTCATCATGCCCTCCACACTCGCCGCGTATTCCGTCGCTGGCGAGCGTGAACAGGGGACGCTCGAGCCCTTGCTCACCACACCCATTCGCAGGCAAGAATTCATTTTGGGCAAGGCAGCAGCCGTCATGATCCCCACCGTGGCACTTTCCTACGTGGTGTTCGGGCTTTTTCTCGCTGCGGTCCGGCTGTTCGCCAATTCTGTGGTCGCCTCGGCACTGTTTCACCAGGGCCCTATCCTGCTCGCGCTCCTTCTTTTCACGCCCCTGTTGGCCGGCTGGTCGATCATGGTCGGGATGGCGATCTCGGTCAGGGCGAGCGAAATTCGGGTGGCTCAGCAACTGGGGATACTGGCGAGCATCCCGCTAATTGGCGTCTTCGTGCTGCTGGCGGTCGGGGTGATCCGTCCGACATTCCTGGTGGCAATCCTTTTCGCTGCCGGATTGCTGGTGATCGATGTTCGCGCATCGCGGGTCGTCGCTCGGATGTTCGACCGGGAGCGCTTGGTGACCGGAGCCAAGGCCGCAAGATCGTGACTGACCTTCCGACCGAGCGCGATCCGACGCCGTACCTGCCCGAGCCGACCGGTCCGCACGCGGCCGGCACCGCTTCCGTGTGGCTGACAGACACCTCCCGTCCCGATCCGTGGGTCTCGGGAGTCAACGCACGGGAGCTGATGGTTTCCCTGTGGTATCCGGCGGTGCCGTCGGACGGGCGGCGAGCCCGGTACATGACGCCAGCGGAATCCGAGCTCCAACTCACAAGCAGGGGCATCACCGGCATCCCGCCGGACACGCTGAGCACGGTCGAGACCAACGCCGTCAGCGACGCCAGGCCGGCCGGGCGTCGGCACAGCCTCCCCCTCGTCGTGCTCTCGCCCGGCTTCACCAACTCCCGCAGCTCCCTCACCGCCCTCGCCGAGGACCTGGCCAGCCACGGCTATGTGGTGGCCGGGATTGACCACACGTACGAGAGTCACGCCACGGCCTTTCCCGACGGGCGGGTCACCACCTCCCTCGCCCGTCAGGCACCCCGGCGGGACAGGAAGGAGTCGCTAGCTGCAGGCCGGGCAGCGGATGTCAGCTTCGTGCTCAATGAGCTGACCGGTTCGCCCGCGGCCTGGCCGGGAGCCGGGCTGATCGACCCGTCCCGGATGGCGATGGCCGGCCACTCCGCCGGCGGCGCCGCCGCCATCGCCGCCATGGTGGCCGACTCGCGGATCCGCGCGGGCATCGACATGGACGGCTCCACCGCCGCCTCGATCCCGGACGATGGCCTAGCACGGCCATTTCTGTTCCTCGGCAAGCAATCCAACTACACCCCCGGAAACGGACGCGCCGTGACCACCCTTCGGGACTGGAAACTCCTGAGGGGCGGCGTGATCACCTGGGAGCGGGACTGGGAAATCCTGACCGGCTGGAAGCGGTGGCTCGTGGTGGCCGGCGCGGTGCACGCCTCCTTCACCGACCTGGCGCTGCTGGCCGATCAGATCGGCATCGACACCGGCGCCGGCCTGTCCGGAGCGCGGTCCCTGGACATCACCCGCGCCTACGTCCGAGCCTTCCTCGACCAGCACCTCTGCGGTCGGCCGCAAGCCCTGCTGGACCAGCCGTCACCACGCTACCCCGAGGTCATGTTCTGCTCCCCGTGAGCCAACCTGGGCGGGATGGCGGCTCACCGCCTTAGCTGGTGAGCATTGCGAGTGCTTCTCGCTCGCGTTGGGGATCAACGCCGTGCGCCGGGCGGCCGGGCTGAGATGGCGGATCTTTCTCGGCCTGGAGCCAGGCCCAGGTGTCTGACACGGTTTCCTCGATCGGGCGGCAGTGCAGCCCGGCTGCGTACACGGCTGAGACGTCGCCGGTGTGCAGGCCGATCAGTTCGCTATCGGGTGGCACCCAGACTGGCAACTCGGTCCATGGCGCGATGCCTGCTCGTTCGATGACATCCGGCGGCGCCCAGACCAGCCGTGCGGCCGAACCTGTGGCGGCCTTCGCGGCTTCCAGGAGGCCGCGCATGGTCGCCTGGCCGGGCTCGCTGACGGTGTTGAAGGTACCGCCGATCCCCGCCTCGGCGGCGTGCAGTAGCCAGGCCGCGAGGTCGCGGCAGTCGATGTATTGCAAAGGCAGATCCGGCGGCCCTGGGGCGAGCACGTCGCCGCCGCGTTCGATCCGCCGCAGCCACCACGGCATCCGGCCGACGATCTCGTAGGGTCCCAGGATGAGGCCGGCCCGGGCCAGCAGCACCTGGCCGCCGAATGACCCGGCGGCCAGCTCGCCGCCACGCTTGGCCTCCGCGTAGTCGTCACTAGCCCCCGACGCGGGGTCCGCATCGACAACTGGAGCGCTCTCGTCCGCCCCTGGCGGTATTGGCCACCGGTAGACCGACCGGCTCGACACATAGCAGTAATGGCCAGCCCGGCCGCTGAGCACCAGGGCAGCCTCCCTGACGACGCGCGGTGCGCCGCTCCAGGTGTCAATGACCGCATCCCACACCTCATCGCCCAGGGCAGCGGCGAGGTCCCCTGCGCTGGTCCGGTCGGCGTGCAGCGCCCGCGCCCCGGCCGCAGAGGGCCCGCTAACCCCCGGGTCAGCGTAGTGACCTCGTCACCGCGCGCCAGTGCTGCTTCCACAACCGCGCGGCCAACGTGGTGAGTCCCGCCAAGCACCAGCACTCTCGTCACACCAGCATGTGACACCACAGCTCCGCCCAGCCAGACCGTTCACCCTAGGCAGAGGCCGCCTAGCCGACCGGCCGATCTGGTGCGCTGCCGTCGGACCGACCTGTCTCGCACGCTCGGCTACAGTATTCGGAATGCGGGCGACTGGCAGAGCCAATCGAGAGCTAGGACTCGAAGCGGCCGCGTTCGGGGTCGGATACACCTGCATGCTGTGCTGGGCGAGCACGTGCCTCGTAGCGATCTTCGGCGGGGCGTCGCTGGCCAGCCCATACTGGCCGGTGCTCCCGTGGCTGCGCACGGACACCACTGGCGTAATCACCTTCGCGCTCGCAGCCGTCGGCCTCGTTGTTAGCAAGTACCTGCGCCTGCGGCGGAGCGCGGTCGGCGCCATTGCCCAGATCCCCCTCAACCGGTCCGCTTCTGTGCAGGTCGTCCAGGCGGTCGCCGAGACAGCCGCGGTTCTGGCCACTGCCGTCGTCGCGTACCTGTCGCTGAACGTCGTAACTCACAGCGTGAGCCTCCGGCTGCAGCTGACCCACCTGTGGCCGTGGCCGAGCGAAGGCACCGTCCGGGTGATCGCACTCGGGATCTGCATCGCGTCGGTGGCCGCCACGCGGTACTTGCGATCCGCGGCTAGCTCCAGCGCCAGTGACCAGCTGCCGGCCAGCGACCGCGTCGGCACGGTCGCCTAATCCCTAGATCACACTCGGCCACTATCCCCATCAGCCCGGCTGCGGCGGATGCACCCCGATCAGCAGCAGCGCGTCCAGCAGCCGGCCCCAGCCAGATTCGCCGGGGTCGGTACCCAGAGCAGCCGCCAGGGCGGCAAGCGCGCCGATGAGCTGCACCGACAATTCCGCTGGGTCGGCGCCGAGCGACTCGGCCAGCAGGCCCGCGTCGTGCCGGAAACGGGCGCTGCGGCCGAGGCGGACCAGCGATGGCGGCAAGGCGGTGGTCGCGGCCGACCCAGCTGCTTGCTCCAGGGTGACGTCGAGCCTGGCGCCAAGCGCCGCGGCGAGCCGGGCGAGTGCCGACAGCGTCGGGTTCCCGCGGCCGTTCTCGAGGTTGGCGATGTAGGGGACGGACAAGCCAGCGTCGCTGGCGACCGAGGCAACGGTGCGCCCGGCAGCAGCTCGCAGGCCGCGCAGCTGACGTCCGAGCAGCGCCGGGTCCGCCATCCCGCACTCCAATCTTGACACGACACTAACTCCAAAAACTATCCTATGGGAACAGTGCCGAGCAGATCCCGGAGGACCGGCGTTGCGGTCGCCCACCAGCACGATACGCAAAATGATCATCTTCAGGAATCGGTCGTTCGGGCTACTGTGGACCAGCCAGCTGCTGTCCAGCAGCGGTAACTGGCTGCTTCAGGTCGCCGTCCCGGTTTACGTCTTCCGCCTCACCCGGTCATCCACCGACACCGGCCTGACCGTCGTGGCAGAGCTCATGCCGCTGCTATTCCTCGCGCCGGTCGCGGGCATCTTCGCCGATCGCTGGCCGCGGCTGCGCATCATGATCAGCACCAACGTGGTGTGCGCGGGAGCGGTGTCGCTGCTGATGCTCACCACTGGCGCCGGCCAATTGTGGCTGGTGCTGCTCGCGGTCGTCGCCGAGAACTGCTCCGCTGCGTTCTTCGGGCCGGCGTACCAGGGCGTGGTCCCCGCGCTGGTGGGCCGCCAGGGCGAGCTGGCGGCCGCTAATGCCTGGTCGGCCGCAGCCGGAGGAGCCATCCGGCTCACCTGCGCGCCACTCGGCGGCGCGCTCTACGCGGTCGGCGGACTCCGACTGCCAGTGGCCATCGATGTGGGGACATACCTGGGGGCAGCGCTGCTCGTTTGCCCGATCCGGGTACCGCGGCGGGCGGCATCGCGCCCGGCCGCGGCTCGCCTGACTGATGTCGTCGCGGACCTGCGGGTCGGCGTCGCGGCGCTGGTGGCCGACCGGGTGCTCACAGCGCTGCTAGCGGTCTCCGCGCTGTTCCTGCTCGGCAATGGTGCCTGCTCGGCCCTGCTCGTGCCGTACGTCGTGAGCACGCTTGGCGTGCGGGCCGCGAGCATCGGCGGGCTGTACTGCGCGCTCGGCGTCGGTTACGTGCTGAGCAGCTACGTCGGGCGGCGCGCGGCGTCAAGCCAGCGGCTCCGCGCCGTGGTCATCGCGCTGCTCGGGCTGCTTGTGCTGTCGTTCGCTGGCCTGTTCGACGTCCACCACTTCGTCACCGCCCTGATCTTCATCACGCTCATGGGGCTCGGCGGTGGCTCGTTCCTTCTACTCGAGCAGACCATCCTGCAGCGGCGCGCACCGGATCGGGCGATCGGGCGGATCAGCTCCGCATACTCGACCGTCGTAATGGCCGCCACGCTCGCGGGCGCGCTGCTCGCAAGCCTGACGGCGGCCTCGATCGGCAGGCCAGCGACGCTGAACATCGCTATCGCGGTAATCGCCAGCGGCGGCCTCGTCGCGACCCTGCTGCCAGCAAGAGTGAGCATTGATGGTGCCGCGATGTCGCCGCCCGCGAGCGCGTTCCCTTAGCTTGCCCCTGCAGGTGAACCTCAATTCTCGGGATAACCTCATGCCATCGGTAGGCGGCGGAGAGTGCGCCGCCGCATCTGATGAAGGCGGCATGGGCGATGAAGACCGGTAGATTTCTGCGGTGAACGAGGCGCGACGAACGCAACCCGGCGCCGATGCCCTGGTGCTGCTGCGCCGTGCGCTCGATCACGCGCTGAAGACGCGTGACCCGATTGCGGTATCAGCCCTGCGTTCGGCGTTGAGCGCAATTAGCAACGCGGAGGCCGTCAGCGCCGCGCCTGAGGTGGCTCGCGCTAGCAGCCCTCACATTGCGGGTGCGGCTGCTGGTGCATTCGGCGGGGAGGCCCGGCGTCGCGACCTCCCCGGCCGACGTCGATCAGATCGTCCAGGCAGAGATCAGCGAGCGTCTGCAAGCAGCCAGCGACTATGAAGGCTCCCGTCGTGCCGCTCGGGCGGAGCGTCTCCGCGCCGAGGCAAGCGTTCTCGCCTCGGCTCTGTCTAGCGACTCATTGCAACGCGACGGCTAAGTCGACCGCGCGAACCCATCGCTTCAGGCGGCGGCCATCCCCCCTCAGCTGACGGCTCTTATGGCGGGCGGAGACCAAGAACCGTCGAGTACCCGTGGCGTCGGGTCGTAGACGCGAAGCACGACGCTGAAAGCACCGGCAGGTGCAGGCAGCCAGTTCACGTCCGGCTGCGAGGGGCGGCTGGCGGACACGATGATAGTGAGTGAGCCGTTGGCACCTCGTACGAGGCCGGGTGTTTCGTCTCCGATTGAGTAACGTCCGATCGGGTTGGCCACGAGGGACCCTGCGGCGTTATACAGCGTGATCGACCAGAAGCCGTCGGATCCGTGGGGCGGAAGGTCCCCGGCTGAGAGCCGAATCTCGTAGCTGTGGCTGCCGACCAGCGGAGTCGTGGTCGTCCCGGACTGGGCGTCCTTGGCACCGAAGTAGACGGCCTGGGCCGGGACCTGCGTACCGAGTGTCTCCTCCGCTAGCAGGGCGCGCTCAAGGTAGTCGGTTCCATACGATCCCATCACGGCACCGCGGGTATATCCGGTCCAGATTGTGGTAGCGCCTTCACCGGTCGCTCCGGCCACAAGGCTGGCCCCAAGCCGCAGAGCCTGGAGAAATTCGGCCGCGTTACTCGAGCTGGTGACTCCGGGCGTTTGTCCCGGACCGATGCCAGCAGCAGCCATGGCCTGGACGACCGGGCCGTCGGCGGCAGTGGGTGGATCGGCGGCCATGTCCTTTTCGAGATCACCCAGGAACTCAAGCGACGTCGATGACGGTAGTGGCGGTGCCGGGCATGCGAGAGTGCTCGGCCCGCCGATCGTCCCCGAGCCATGGCCGGACAGAGCAGTGAGCGAGTACTGCGCTTCCAGGTCCACTGCCGCAAGGAGGTCAGCTGGCCCCTTTACTTGGGTCCGCCCGAGCAGCCACGCATCTGGAGTGCGGACATCGATGCGGACGACACCTTTCGGAGTGGTGCCGTGCCAGCCGGGACCGACGAGGACATAGGTGCCACCATGGCTGCCGCCGGTCAGCACGCCTACGTCAGCGATCGTGTTGGTGTACATGTCGAGTAGCTGGAAGTCGACGTAGCGCCCGCTCACCGAGGGAACGCGCAGAATCTGCGGGCCGGCGCGCAGGTCGAGAAATGCAGTCGAGTAGAGCGTGTCGTCGTTCGGGTCGGCCACCGAGGTCGAGTTCTCGGTCGTGGGACCAGCCAGCGTCGCTGCGTTGTAGAGGACGTTTACTCCGAATTGGCAGGCCAGCTGATCCCGCAGATTGCTAAGGATCACCAGAGGCAGGCCCCAAACCTCGGCGTCGACGGTGCCCGCGCACAACGCGACGTCGGCTGCGCCTGCGCTCCGGCATGCAGCGCTCGCTTCGTCTAGCAGCGCGGGGTGGGCACTGATCGGACCCGGCGGCTGGATCAGCTTTGCGGTGGAACCCTGCGTCGATGACTTCCCCGATCTCGAGGGAGAACTCTCGCCGCTGGCCGTCTTAGACAATCCCGAAGTGCATCCCGCTAACACAAGGCACGCGGCGACGAGGGTCGCGCCGATGCGTAAACAGCGCGACATGCGCTGCCTCCAATCGCCCAGCTGGCCGGTCTTGTGTCGTTTCACGATCCATCGCCCCGCTTGGATCGGCGGCCTGCTACCGCGAGGTCGCGGCGCGTGCCGCCTCGGGTGCCCGGCTTCGCTTCCTCTCGACGTATCCGGGTGCCGAGGAACATCCGGTACCTACAGAGATAGCACCAAATGCGAGTCGAAAGGCCAAAACGATGCTCCGAAACCGAGCGCTGTGAGCGCGGCCAGTGGAGCACGACCGTCGGCACCTGCCCGGCGCGTCAGGGGACCGGGATGGTGACCAGGAGCGCGGTGCCGCCCGCTGCCGGGCTGGTGACCGCGATCGTGCCGCCGACCGCCTCGACGCGGTCGCTCAGGCCGATGATCCCCGAACCGCGGGATGCGTCAGCTCCCCCCACTCCGTCGTCCCGTACTAGCAAGCGCAAGTCGCCGTTGGTTACGCCGAGGTCGACCTCGACAGCCGAAGCGCGCGCGTGCTTGGCCGCATTCGCCAGCGCCTCGGATACGACGTAGTAAATGGCGACTTCAATGCGTTGCGGCAGCCGCCCGCGGACCCGGACATTGAGCTCGACGCGCATCCCGGCGCGGCGGGCCAGCGCCCGGAGAGCGGGCCCGAGACCGCCCTTCTCCAGAACCGTGGGGTGCAGGCCACGGGAGATCTCCCGCAGTTCCTCGACTACATCGTTGAGTCCACGCGCGGTGCGGTTCCATTGCTCCACCAGATTTGCCTGCTCCGGCGGCAGCTTGGCCTCGGCGGCCCGGAGCTCGAGCGCCAGCGAGATCAGCCGCTGCTGGGTCCCGTCGTGGAGGTCGCGTTCAATACGGCGCCGGGTTTCGTCCGCCGCGGCCACCACACGCGCGCGGGAAGCCGCGAGCTGAGCACGGCTCTCGGTGTTGGCGACCGCCATGGCCACCAGCTCGGTGAAGGCGAGCAGGTGCTCCTCCGTGTCGTCCGGATGCCGTGCGGCGGTCGCAGAGAACGCGATGATCGCGCCCCACAGCCGCCCCTCTACGACGATCGGGCAGCCCACCGAGGACCGGATGTCGTGCGCACGGGCCCAGGCGGACCCGGCCCCGACGGCCTCGTCGTAGCTGGAGACCCGGGCTGGCTCGCCCGTCCCCTGTACTCGCCCCGCCACAGTGTCCTCTTCGGCTGGCCAGCGCGATCCCACGAGTAGGGCGAGGCCCTGAGTGCCTGGTTTGTCCCAGGAGCCAGCCACGGTCACGATGCCGTCCCGCTCGAACCGGACCACTGCGGTGGTTGCCGCAACGAGGAGCTGGCCAGTCTCGGCGGCCACCGTGCCGAACACCTCGGGCGGGGAGATCCCGCGCGCAACGAGTGTCGCGACCCGCCGCAGGGCTGCTTGTTCCTCCGCTACGCGAGCCAACTCATCGCGGCTAGTCTCCAGCGAGTCAGCCATCCTGTTGAATGATCTTTCAAGGCGACCGACCTCACCGGGTCCGGTCTGGGGCATCCGCACGGTCAGATCCCCGCCTGCCACCTGGCCTGCCATCCCGGATGCCCGGCGAACTGGCTGCACGACCGACCGGGTCAGGTAGCCGCCGGAAAACAGGATGAGGACGATCGAGCCAGCTACGCTGACGGACGCCACCACGAGCGCCCGGTTAGCCGAGGCGTCGGCGTGAGCCTGCCCTTTCTCGAAGATCTGGTCTTCGTGCGCCATGAACTGCTCGAACTTCGTCCGCAGGGCGTCGATCCGCTGCTTCCCCTCCTCGGTCACCGCGACAGTCCGGGCAGACTGCAGGTCACGCTGCGCCGCCGCAATGAGCGGGATCGAGTAATCCCTGATGTACTCCTTCCCGCCTTCGGTGATCTGGTGCGCTCGGTTGCCCTGCCCCGAGTCTCCCGCGGTAGCCAGCAGTTCCAGGTTGGCGGCCTGCTGGGTAAATAGGGTGCGGGCCTGGTGCCACGGCAGTAGGAAGACGGGCTGGCCGGTGATGATGAACCCGCGCTGGGTCGTTTCGACATCGATGACCAGGCGCTCGAGACGGTTTGCAGCGACCAGCACCTCCAGCGCGTGATTGGCGCGGGCCTCCGAGTTGCGCAAGGCGTCGATCACCACCGCGAGCAAGAAAAACGCGGCGCCGATGACGGCTGAGAGCAGCAGGCTGACGGCCACGGTTCGCCTGACAAGGCTGCCGCCAGCGCGCCTGTCGCGCGCGGTCGCTCCCCCCATACGCGATGCCCCCCACCACCCGTGCCTGATTGCCCGTCTCACTCACCCGCGGGAACTGGCCGGTAATCTGGTCAAGGATACTCAGTGTGACGCGATGGTGACGAAACATAATGGACGAAAGACGCAACCGGATCGTCCTGGCAGATGATGACACGCTGCTGCGCGAGGGCATCGCGAGCCTGCTCGAGCGATCCGGGTTCGACGTCGTCGGCCAGGCGGCTGACGCTCCGGGGCTGCTGGCCCTCGTCGGCGAGCACCGACCCGACCTGGCCATCATCGACGTTCGGATGCCGCCTGGCTTTCTGACCGAGGGCCTCGACGCGGCTCGGCAGATCCGGGCGGAGTTCCCCGCGACCGGGGTCCTGGTTCTATCGGCGCACGCCGAGGTCGACCAGGCACTCGAGCTGCTGGCCGCTGGTCAGAGCGTCGGTTACCTGCTCAAGAGCAGGGTGACCGACGTGGCCGAGTTCACCGACACGGTCGGCCGGATCGCGGCGGGCGGGTCTGTGGTCGACCCGGCGCTGGTCCAGGAACTGGTGGCGCTCCGCCACCGGGATGACTCTGTCGAGCGGCTCTCCGAGCGTGAACGCGAGGTACTTGCCCTCATGGCCGAGGGCCTCTCAAACGCTGGCATCGCCCACCGGCTGTGGATCGCGGAGGGAACAGTCGAGAAGCATGTCCGGAGCATCCTCGCCCGTATGCAGCTGCCTGAGACAGAGGACGATCACCGTCGCGTGCTCGCCGTGGTCGCTTACCTCGAGTCACGCTGAGGCTCCGCCTGGTCCGAGCCGCCAGCACGCGCGAAGATACTGCGGACGGCGGTCCCCGAGAGGCTCGCCTTAGGCAGGAACGAAACTGCCGGGGTGTCCGCGATCATGTCCTCGACGTCGTCCGCGGAGTAGGCGGAGATGAGGATCACGCGGGGCAACCCCCGGCCAGCTTGGCCGGCGAGCTGGTGAGAGACCTCAAAGCCGGTCTCCTCGCCCAAGTCGATGTCGAGGAGGACGACGTCCGGCTTGAGCTCCTGACAGGCGCGGGATGCCTGGGCTCCGGTCGACGCGACACCCACCACGCTGATCCCCTCGCCCTCGAGCAAGTGGCTGGCGGCACGCAGAAAGTCGCGGTTGTCGTCGACGATGAGGCAGCGGACAGGCATGAACCCAGCCTGCATTGCTGTGGCGGTTTTGCCATTGCCGCTAGCAGGTAACAGGATGCCCGGCCAGCTTGCAGGGAGGTTGGCCACTAGCGGCGCAGACGGGGGCGCCCCGGGCGCGCAAGCATGGGTAGCGAGGAAATGCACAGCGGCTCGACACAGCGGGCGGCGTGCACTCGGAGAGAAGTGAGCGGAAATGCGCACCACCCCGGCCACGAGTGCGGCGGATTACTTCCCGCCCGAACTCGTACACCTGCTCGGCACGGCTCGGCAAGTGATCGACCAGCACCTCAATGATCATGGCAACTGTGCGGACTGCAGGTCGGCCTGGCCGTGCGAGCAGGCCCAGCTTGCTGGGTTCGCCCTGGCTGCGCTGTAAGTAACCCCCGCCTGGGACAGGGCCGGCACTTCACTGGAACCTCGCCTCAGTCCAGTGGTCCCCCTGTGTCGGCCCTGTCCCCCAGCCCCCTCGAAGTCCGCTGCGGCCCCGAATGCGGCCCCCCTGGCAAGGAGATTGTCATGACGCAGAAGCTAATGACACAGTTCGCCGGGCATGATGCCGGTGCCACGGCGGTTAGCCCGGCACCGAGCCGCGTTCACGGCTCCCGGCTCCTCCGGTTGGCGGCGCTGCCTTCGTCGGTGCCATGGGCGCGGCGCGTGCTCCGGCATATGCTGCGCCAGTGGCAGCTCGAGGCAGTGGCCGACCCAGCACTGCTACTGCTGTCGGAGCTGGTCACCAATGCGGTTCAGGCGTCGAGCGACGGCGCCGTCCAAGAGCACCCGGGCCAGCAGATGATCTGCGTTACGTTGCAACTCACCGATGCCAGCCTGGTGATCAGGGTCTGGGATGCCAACCCCGCCCTTCCGGTGCTCCAGGAAGCGGATGTCACCGGCGATCACGGACGAGGGCTGCTGCTGGTTGACTTCCTGGCCGACTCCTGGGGCCACTATGCCGCCGATGGCGGCAAGGTTGTCTGGTGTGAGGGCGCGATCCCCGGTGCCTAGCCCCCACCAGACCGCGCCTGCCGAAGGTGTTGCCGGCCTGCTGCGACGGCGAGTCGTGCCGGATGCGGTGCAGCGACGGCGTGAGGCTGTCACCCGTCGCGGGTGATTGGCGATCACATCCGCTCCGAGATCGTGAATCGGGGGAAGGTCCCTCCAGCAAGTCGGCTAGGGCCGAGTTGGGGGCGGCCATGGCAGGTGAGAGTGCACGAGCGTCAGCGGGCGCTCGGAGGGACGTTGGCACGGCCGCCCCTGACAGCGGCGGGGCCCACGGGGCCTACGCAGTAGGCCCTCCAGCGGCTGCGGCAGCACGGCAGCTGTCGGCAGGTCGCGGGGGCGTTGCCGCCGGACTGATCGGCGCGATCGCAGTCACCGTGATCAGCCTGGTGTTCATCATTTCCTATATCGGAGCCCTGCACGCCCCAGGTCCGCACTCGGTGCCAACGGGAGTCGTCGGCGGCCAAGCCGGGACGTCGGCGGTCAGCCGGACACTTGACCGCGCCGCGCCCGGCCGCTACGACGTGGCCAGCTACCCCTCGGCAACAGCAGCGCGGCACGCCATTATCGATCGCACCATCGACGTCGCCGCGGTGTTCCGGCCGCAGGGCGAGCAACTGCTCGTGGCGACGGCGATCAGCCCCTCGCTGGCGAATTCGACCATCAAGATCTTCCAACGCCTCGCGCAGACAGCCGGCGTGCCCCTGACTGTGCAGGATGTCCGCCCCTTGCCGGCCAGCGACCCAGATGGCCTGTCCAAGATTTACTTCATGATCGCGCTCCTTGCCCCGAGCCTAACTTTCGGGAACATGCTGATCACCCGCATCAGCCCCCGCCTGCATCCGCTCTGGCACCTAGCCGTGATCGCGGTCTTTGCGGCCATCATCGCCGCAGTCGCCACGGCGCTGGCCGATCCCGCGATCGGCGCTCTCGCCGGCGCCCCCTGGGCGCTGTTCGGCATCGGCGCACTATTCGCCTTCGCCGTCGCCGTCACGAACGCGGCCGCGACTCGCTGGGCCGGCGGCATCGGATATGTCGCTGTATTCCTGCTGTTCATTCCCGTTGGCATCGCCTCCTCCGGCCTCACCCTCGGTCCGAACATGATCACCCAGTGGTATGCCGACCTCGGCAAGGCGCTCCCCCCCGGCGCCTCGCTGACCGCCATTAACAACGCCATCTACTTCAACGGCAACGCCGTGACGATCCCGCTCGTTGTGCTGGCCGCCTAGGCCCTGGCCGGCACCCTGGCGCTAGTCATGGTCGCGATCCTGAACCCGCCGCCGCTGCCGCGCCAGCACTCGCAGCCTGCTGCCGAGGCTGACAGCGCAGCCCCGGAGACGACGCCGACAGGCAGGCATGCGCGCGCACCATCGTGACACGCGAGATCCAGCCTCCGCGGAAAGGACGCATGCCGCATGTCACCGCAGACCGGCTCATCACCCCGGCACCGCGCCGAGGCATGGATTGCGTTGCGGGCCGTTTTGGCTTGCGCGGCGCTGCTGGCTCTGTACTACTGGCTGCCGCTTGACCGTTCCTTGACCTGGGCCGCCATCGCGCTCTCGGTCGGCCTGGTGCTCTTTATCGCATTGGTCGCCTTCCACGTTCGTTCGATCAGCCGGTCTGCTTTCCCACGCCTGCGGGCAGTCGAAGCCCTTATTACCAGCGTCCCGTTCTTCCTGCTGCTGTTCGCCGGTACCTATTACGAGTTGGCGAAAAATTCCGCGGGCAGCTTCACCGGGCCGCTTACCCGCACCGACGCGCTTTACTTCACCGTCACCGTGTTCTCTACCGTCGGGTTCGGCGACATCACCGCAACATCCCAGGCGGCCCGCCTGGCGGTTACCGGCCAGATCATTGCTGACCTTGTCATCCTCGGCCTGGGGATCCAGATCATCGTCGGCGCGGTTAAGAGCCGCGGTCATCAGCAGCAGCCATCTGACACTGGCGTAGCCGATGCAGGGCCACCTGACAAAGAAGAGCCATAGGTACGGCGGAGCTGGCCGGGCCTGAATCTGGGCAAGATCAACGCGTGACTCTCACTGCAGTGAATGCGATCTCTGACATGGTTGCACCGGTCGTGCTGCTGACCGTGGGCGGTATGCTCTCCAACGGCCTGATCACGATCTACAACGACATCGACAACCGCATGCGCGAGATGACGCGCGAGCGGCTGGAAATCCGGCACGGGCCAGCAGGCCAGGTGCTCGATGACGACAGCGTGCCAGCTATCGGCCAGGAGCGGCTACACGAGATTGGCGTGCAGCTTCCCATGATGCTGCGCCGCCACAGGCTGACCCGTCTGTCCGTGCTCACCATTTATGTTGCTATCGCCGTGTTCGGGCTCAGCATCGTAGTCATCGGCATAGCCGTCAGTACGGAAGACGAGATCGCCGGACGCGTAGCGCTCGGGCTCGTGGTGGCTGGCACGATCATCATGCTGCTGGGTCTGGCCGTAGCCGCCACGTCGGTGGCCAAGTCCGCTGATGCGATCACCTACGCCGTGAAGCGCACAGCCAAGCCCGGCTAGCTGGAGATCTCGTCCTGGCGCTTGCAGATGATCGGGCTGCGCCTCGGATCTCCAGCCGCGGAGCATGGGGCAAGGACCCACCTGGACCCGGCATGCACTTTGCCTGAGGTCACTGTTACTGCTGCGTTCCGTTTCGGCCGCTGGGGCCCAGGAGGACGAGGGTGTCGCCTGGCTGGGGGTCTGGGGAGCGGGAGGTTGTTACCGGGATCAGGGTGCCTTCGGGGTCGATCAGGAACAACAGGTCGGTAGCGGGGGGATCCCGCCGTTGGATGGCTGGGTGGTGATGCGTGCGCCCGAGGTGTAGCGGGCGGTCAGTGCCGGGCCGGCGAGGGCCGGGGAAAAGAGGGGTTCGCCTGGAGTGTCGGGGCCTACGACGCCGGGGCTGGCAGCTACCCGGTAGACGGGGGTGTCGGAGGTTCCCGCGAGGGTGGTGGCGGCCAGGGCGTTGAAGTGGTCTTCGCCGGTGAGCAGGAGGATGGCGGTGACGCCTTCGATTTCGGAGCCCTGGGCGACGGCCGAGGCGAGCTGCGCGCCGGGGGCGAGCGCAAGGCCTGCCTGCGTGATCTGAGTGCGCTGTCCGTCGGAGGGGGCCCACATGAGCACGTCCAGGCCGGCAGTACGGAAGGCGCGGCCCAGGTCGATGACCCACGGGTCGCCGCCGACCAGCAGCGGGCTGGTGCGGGCGGGGCGGGTGACGCCGAGCCGCCGGGCTACCGGGACCGCGGTCAGGCCGTAGAGGGCCACGGTAGCGACGATGACCAGGAAGGTAACGGGCAGGATCTTGGCAGCGCCGTCGACGTGGTGGGCGGCCAGCGTCGCTCCGAACGTCGTGGCTGTGGCCGCGGCCACGATGCCGCGCGGCGCCATCCAGCCGGTGAACGCGCGTTCGCCTCTGGTCAGCTCGGTCCGGATGGTGGCAAGGAACGCCACGAGCGGACGGGTCACCAGCACCAGAACGGCCACTAGGCCGATGGTGGGCAGCACCAGGTGCTTCAGCGAGGCCGGTGTCACGGTGGCCGAGATGGACACAAACAGGACCCCGATGATCAGCTGCACCAGGGTCTCGAAGAACGGCCGTTTGGCCGGGAGGTTAAAGGCGCGCAGGTTCGCGACCGCGAGCCCCATCAAGATCGCGGCGATCAGCCCCGCGTCGTCACGGACGACATCGCAGGCAGCCGCCACCCCCACTACGACGGCCAGTTGGCTCGTGGTGCCGAGCACATCGTCCAGATGAAGCTTGCACAGGCACAGCCACAACACCGCCACGCCGACTACCGCACCGGCCGCGCCGATGCCGACGGACAGGAGAAACTGGCCAAGCGGGTGGGCGACCCCGCCGCTGGTGCTCGCGAGCACGGCGTGGAACACCACCGCGCCGAGGATGCCGCCGACCGGGTCGACCAGCGAGCCCTCCCAGGACAGGATCCGCTGGAGGCGATCGGACGGCCGCACGAAGGCCAGCAGCGGGCCCACCACCGTGGGCCCGGACACCACCAGGATCGCGCCGGTCATGGCTGCCGCCCCGGCCGACATGCCCAGCAGCGGGCCGGCGAGCAACGCGGCGAACGCCATTGTGATCGGCACCCCCCAGATCACCAGGCGGGGTACCACCCGGCGGGCGCGCCCGACGACCTTGCCCCATTCCAACGCCACGCCGGAGTCATACAGGATCACCGCCACCGCGAGCGAAACCAGCGGCTGGAACGCCGACCCTAGCAGGCGCCCGGGATTGACGTCGCTGGTCAGCGCGCCTGCGATGAAGCCCGCCGGAAGCAGGATAATCAGGGCCGGGATGCGCAGCCGGCTCGCAAGCACCTGCGATCCCACCGCGAGCACCACGAGCAGGCCCACCCCGAACAGGACCTGGTCGGTGCTCATCGCCCGCCGCCCCTGGGGAGCGCGTCGACGCTGCGAACCGCCACGGTGTCGCCCGCGAACCCGATAGCCCGTCCTCCGATTACGACCCGTCAGAGGTCGCAGCAGGCTGGTCCATGATGTACCGCATTTCAACGGTCTCCGCGCCATCCGGATCGGAGTGGGTCATCGTCTCAGCCAGGGTAAAGCCCGCTTTTACTGCGACTCGTTCGCTGGCCCTGTCGCCCTGGTCGATCCGCGCTTCCACGGTGTGCACGCTGGGCTGCCTGGCCGCCCACTCGGCGGCCAGTCGCGTGGCGCGGCTAGCCAGCCCTCGCCGGCGCCAGCCCGGCGCGGTCCCGTAGAACATCTCGATGGCCCCGTCGTCATGCTCGGCGACGCCGACGACGCCGATGAATCCCGGCTCGTCTGGCACTGTTACTACGAACGCCGGGCCGTTATGGCTATGGTGGCCAGCCCATCCGTCCAGCCAGTCCGCAACCACCCGCTGGGCAGGCACCAGCGGAATGTCCGGCAGCCACCCGCCGTCGAGCTGTTCATGCGCGATATACCCGTTTATAGTCTCGATGTCTCCCGCGTCCGCTGAGGGCAGCCGGAGTTCAACCACGCCATCGGTCAGGGTGCCCGCTGGTGCTGTCAGGATTGTCATTTCCGCCTCCGATTGTCGGGCAGGCGATCAGAAGCCACGTAAACGCCTAAAGAATCTACTCTCGCCAGGCAATCGAGATCGGCTCCAAGGTCACCTATTGACCGCTTACGGGCCGCTCTCGACTACGATCTCGTTGGTAATGCTGAGCACGCCAGCGCAGCCAGCCACCGCGTTTTGGGCGGCGGCGCGCTGAGCGGAAGAGTTCACCGTGCCGGTCAGCAGGAGATTGCCCTCACGGGCGCTCGCCTGGATTCCTTTCGGCACGGCGACATTTGCGGCTAGCGCATTGTTCGCCAGCTGGGCCAGCGCCGCGTCGTCTCCGTAGTCGTCGGACGGTAGGGCGACGCCAAGAAGGTTGTGTACCGCTGTCACGCCGACCACCCGACGCGCGGCAATAGTCGCCTCCGAGGACTGAGCCTGGCTAGGTACGGTCCCGTTCAGCAACACGTCGCCGTTCAGCACCTGGACCTCGATGTCGTCAGTGTCGATAAGAGGGTCGTCGACCAGCGCTCCATAGACTGCAGCGCGAATGTCCGTGGACGCGTCCATGGCGATCTCCTGGCTGCTCGGATCTCACTCGGATCTGACCACTATCCCTTGGTTCGGGAACAGTGGCCGTCACCCAACCTGGGTGAAACGGCTTGCGGAGCGCCGCACCTGTCTGGCGAAACGATTGCCCGCCCCGCATGACACAGGTTTGGCCTGGCGCCAGCCGTGGGCATGCACAACGACCTGGCCGGCGGCCGATTGCGCCGCCGGCCAGGTCGCCGATTGTCAGCTCGCCGGTTAGGAGACGCCGACCAGGGTCGGCTCGGTTCGGCGGGTTCGCCGGTCGAGCTCACGGTTGAGCGTGATCGCGGCGTTGATCAGGGCGAGGTGGGTGAAGGCCTGCGGGAAGTTGCCGAGCTGGCCGCCGGTGGAGTCGATCTCTTCGGAGAACAGCCCAAGGTGGTTGCCGTAGGTCAGCATTTTCTCGAACGTCAGGACCGCTTCGTCGAGCAGGCCGGCCCGCGCGAGCGCGTTGACGTAGAGGTACGTGCACAGGGAGAACGTGCCCTCGCTGCCGTGCAGTCCGTCGGGCGAGGCGGCCGGGTTGTACCGGTAGACCAGGCTGTCGGACACCAGTTCGCGGTCCATGCCCTTGAGCGTGGACAGCCACATCGGGTCGGTCGGGGCGATGAAGCCCTCGAGCGGCATGAACAGGAGGATGGAGTCGAGGACCTCGGTGTCGTAGTGCTGGGTGAACGCCTTGACCTTGTCGTTCCACCCGCGGTCCATGATCTGGTTGTAGATCCGGTTCCGCTCCGCCGCCCATTTCGCGGTGTCGGCGGGCCAGCCGTGCCGGTCGGCCAGCTTGATCGCGCGGTCCAGCGCGATCCAGCACTGGAACCGGCCGTAGGTGAAGTTCTTGGCGCCGCCGCGAGTCTCCCAGACACCGGCGTCGGGCTGGTCCCAGTTGCCGGCGACCCAGTCGATGACCTTGGTGAGCGCGAGCCAGCCGGCGTGCGCGATGGGCAGGCCGTAGTCGTCGGCGGCCAGGAGAGCGTCCATGGCCTCGCCGTAGATGTCGAGCTGCAGCTGACTCTCGGCGCCGTTGCCGATCCGTACCGGGCGTGACCCGCGCCAGCCCTCGAAGTGGTCGAGTGTCTCCTCGGTCAGGTCAGAGGAGCCGTCGACCCGGTACATGATCTTCAGCGGCGGTGTCCCGCCGCTGGTGTTGGCTTCGGTGACGCGGTCCCTGAGCCAGACGCCAAACTTGCCTGCTTCCTCCAGGTAGCCCAGGCCGGCCAGCGCATGCATGGTCAGGGAGCCGTCCCGGATCCAGGTGAACCGGTAGTCCCAGTTCCGCTCGCCACCGGTCTGCTCGGGCAGGCCGAGCGTCGCGGCGGCCACCGGCGCGCCGGTGGGCTCGTAGGTCATCAGCTTGAGCGTCATCGCCGACCGGTCGACCATTTCCCGCCAGCGTCCGGTGTAGGCGGAGCGGCCCACCCAGCCCTTCCAGTAAGCCTCGGTGTCCTCCGCTAGCCGGTCGAGCTCGCCGGACGTCAGCGTCTTCGCCGGACCGCCCATCGACTCCAGCACGACCCCGAGCCCGCTTTCGCCCTCGCGCATCGTGAACGTGGCGTGCAGGCCGTCACCGGCCCGCTCGACCCCGCCCTTGGCCCCGGCCTCCTTGCGCTTCCCGGTCGAGTGGAGCGTGAGCTCCATGCCGTTGTCGGACCGGAAGATGGCGCCGTTCTCGGATGCCTCGATCGTGTGCTTGGCCCGGCCGTAGTCGAATCGCGGCTGCAGGTCTAGCACGAACTCCATGGTGCCGCGCGCGACCCGCAGGTGGCGGACCAGCCGGTGCCGGTCGGTGGGCTTGCCCTCGATGACCGGCATGAAGTCGAGCACCTCGCCGACCCCGTCCGGCGTCATGAACCGGGTGATAAGCATGGCGGTACCCGGCATGTACAGCTGCTTCGTCACATAGTTGTCGCCAGCGGGCGCGATCCGGAAGTAGCCACCCTTCTCGGCATCGAGCAAGGATGCGAACACGCTCGGCGAATCGAATCGGGGACAGCAGAAGAAGTCCACGGTGCCATCTGTCGTGACCAGCGCCGACGTCTGCAGGTCACCGATGAGACCGTGATCACTGATGTTCGGATAGCGGTCCAAAGCCCTCTCCTTCGGTTCTGCGGTTACCTACGTCTCCACCGTTCCCGCTCCCAGGTCTCGCATGTCACCCCAGGAGGATGAGGTCTCGGCTCTGCTTTCGAGCATTTGACCACCGGCCGCCGGGCCTTCGGGCAGGGCAAGCTAGAACGACGTCGTTCCTGCCTCTGCATGGTGATGCGCCAACGAATGACGCAGCGTGAAGGCTGCGGCAGCGTTGCTCAACTTCAGCCCGTCGGGGTAGGAGGAGTTGTAGGCCGTCACTGGGTGCCGGGCCGGCAGGCCCGCTAGCCGGGCTGTTCTTCGGTCCGAGATACGCGATTCGGGCATGACGGGACGTCATTCCGCCGAACTTCAAAGACGATCGACGTCAGGCAGGTATGAACGCGGCGTTCTTCGGGCTGGCCGTCCTGGCGGCGCTGAATCCGAAGCTGCTCGTCATCGACCTGATCCTGGCGCGGAACCAACGGCCAATGCTGATGTTCGCGTGCTTCCTGCTTGGCGGGATGGGCCTGGCCGTGGCGGTCGGGCTGGTGGATGTCTTCGTGCTCCACCTGGATGCCGTCAAGACGCAGAATCACTCCAGCGGCGGGCTCGACCTGGTCCTGGGGATACCTCTGCTCGTCGCCGGCGCGCTGCTGGCGACGAAGCACCTGGGCTTTCACCGGCGGCGCTCGCATCCCCGGCCGAAGAAGCCGCCGTCGAAGCTGGAGAGCTGGATGCTGCGGGCGCTGCATGAGCCCCGGTACGGGCTCGCCGTCATCATCGGCCTGGCGGTCGGCATTCCAGGTGTGTCATATCTCCTCGCCCTGCATCACCTGGTCGCCAGCAAGACACCGGCCGCGATCGCAGTGGTCTCGGTACTGCTATTTGTGGCCATCAACTTCGCGCTGGTGATTGTCCCGTTCGCGTTCCTGCGGGTCCACCCCCAGCGCACCGAGAAATCAATCCAGCGGTTCGAAGACTGGATCGCCAGCCACGAGCGGCAGATCGCCGCCGCCGTGGCCCTTTTCGCAGGCGCATACATGGTGATCAGCGGCACACTGCGGGTGCTCAGCTGACCCGGCGGGAGATCCACCAGGATCGGCGCTGCCGCAGCGATAGACGGCGTAATTCCGAAGGCGTGCGCACGGAGAGGTCAGCGCGAGGCAAGGACCTTGGTCTTTTCCTGCTCGAACTCATCGGCGGAAATGACACCCTGCTGGCGCAGATCGGCCAGTTTTGTGAGCTGGTCTGCGGAGCTCGGTGGTGTGCCTGCTGCGTCCTGGACGTAACTGCGGAAGGCCTCGTCCTGCTGGCTGGCCTGCCGGGCGGCGCGCTCGTGCATTGAAGGCCCGCGGGCGATCAGGTAGACCAGCACCCCGATCAGCGGGAGGAAGAGCACGAAGACTGTCCATGCTGCCTTCGCCCACCCGGATAGGTCTCTGCTGCGGAAGACATCCGTCAGGACGACGAACAGAAGCCAGAACCAGACTACGAAGGCGAAGATCTCGAAGATCGTCCAGAACGCATCGAGCACGGGATAGCTCGTCGAGGCTGCGAGCGGCATCGTTGTCTCCTTTGCCCTATCTGTGCCGTGACCGCCGACGGCCAGGACCTGGTAGCTATGTACCGCTCGCGCGCCGCATTGACCTCACCCGCTCCGAGTGATCCTGGCCAAGCCGGGGAACGCCTCGCTCCCTGTCTTGAGCCTGGCTTGGTCGAAGGTTGGGCGGGTCTTAGCCTGGGTAGCTGGCCTAGGTGTTCGCCTGACTCTGATGAGGAGGGACCATGGCTGACAAGGTGCTTGAAGAGCTGCTGGTGTCCTCAGAGGTCCAGACAGCACGGGATCGGCTGGAAGTCTACGAGGCGGCCGACGCGGCAGCGGAGAACTACGAAGGCGAGCAGGAACTCGCCGATCTGCGTGCCGCCATGGTCGACATGCCCGACGCGGTACGGATGCTGCTCATCGCCATCGATCGCGCGGGTCAGAGCATCGGCGAGCCGCAGTACGACGACGGATCCTCCCCCGGCCTTGGACCATATGCCAGTTAAGCCGCTCGCAAGAGTGCGTCGAGCAGTTCCCGGGTGTGGGGCTCGTCCAGAACTTCGCCGATCCAGGCAGCGGAGTCGGCTCGGTCCGGCGAGCGGTGGCTGGGCGTCAGCCAGTCGGTGGCGGCGAGTTCGGTGATGTGCCCGAGTTGCGCGATGAGCATCGAGAAGTGTCGGCGCTGATGCACGATCCCGGGTCCGCCGGCGTCGTGGTAGGCGGCGGTCAGCGCGCGGGCGCGGCCCGGGTCGCCGCGGGCGAACTCGAACAAGACGCACCCCAGTTCCTGGCTTGGATCTGCGGGTCCGCTGTTCTCCCAGTCGATGACGCACAGTCCGCCGTCCGGGGTTGGCAGGACGTTGTCGGCCCACAGGTCGCGGTGACAGGTCCGGAGTATCTCTGGTGCCTCGATCCAGGATTCCAGCGCGACCAGCTCATCACGCAGATCGGCCAGCCGGCCAGCGAACGGCGCCCCGGCTGCGTGAAGCTGCTCGACCAGGTAGTCCCAGCGCTCGGCGCCGATCGGTTGGTGATACCAAGGGTCCAGCTGGCTGAGGTCAGGGACTGATGCCCGGTGAATGGCGGCCACCACCGCGCCCACCCGTGCCGGGTCGAGCATGGCGTCCGGGTCCTCAAGATCGACCCATTCGTACATCCTGACCTGCGTGCCGTCGACGGTGGCGAACACCGATCCGTCCGTGGTGCGCCGCACCCGCGGCGCCGGCACGCCCGCGGCGCATGCCGCCTCCTGAAACGTGGTCGCCGCGCGGACGTCGTCCTCACTGCACTGATGGAACGGCGCCTTCACCGCCCAGCTGCCCTCTGCCGTGTCCAGCCGCCAGACCGATCCCTGCTTGCCCCTTGCGACGGGCCCGCGCGACATTTTCGCGACCGGCCCAAGACCGAATCTCCAGGCAAGTTCAACCGCATCCACCAGGTCACTCCAGCACAGAGTGCACGCCGCCGGCCAGCGACCGATTCCTTCGACCTAGAGTGGCGCCTGTTTTGCCCGTTTCATGTCTCTACTGTCACCCGACCACGGGGCGATTCAGGCCCGGCAAGGAGGGGAGGGTTAGCGGACCGACAACCGGAGGGAGAAGTGATGAGCGGACCGCAGATCGACTACGCGGCGGTGTACCGGCAACTCCCGTGCCCGATCTTGCTGCTGACGCCGGAGTTCGCCATCGCCGACGTGAACCAGGCGTCCATACAGGCAACGGGCCGTACGCGGGACGAGTTGCTGGGTCGAAATGTTTTCGACGCATTCCCGAGTAACCCATCAGATCCCACCACAACCAGCGTACGCAGCACGATCGCGTCGCTGCTCCAGGTCCTGGACACGGGTGAGCCAAACGCCATGGAGTTCCAGAAAAGTGACATCGAGGTGCCTGGCAGCCCAGGCCAGTTCGCCAGGATTTACTGGAGCGGGGTAAACGCCCCGGTCCTCGGCCCGGATGGCCGCGTGGCCCTGATCGCGATCATGGCGGAGGATGTCACCGACCGCCTGCACAGGTTCATGTCAGCAGTGGAATCGGACGAGAGGTATGAAGAAGACACTGGATAGCTGCCACCGGGGGCGGCGGACTAGCCGTCAGAGCCGCTGCGCTGCTGTGATCTGTTCTGCTGCCGTACCTGCACGGCCTCGTTGTCCTGCTCGATCTGCCGAGCTGACCGGCCGGTCTGATTTTCGTAGGCGAGCGCGTCAACATCGTTGTAGGGGTCGTTCCGGCGGCTGATGAGTCGGAGGATCACTATCGCTGCGGTGCCGATGAGAAGCCCGATCGCGGCGGCAATGATCGCGGTGGCCATGACGACTATCATCTACCGAGCCGTGGCACCGGTGCGAGTCGGGCCGAGGTCCCGTGTATCCGAGCGACTGCGATAGTCGTCAAACCCAGCGGTGGTTTGCCTGGCGAAGACGAGCATCAGGTGGTAGCCGGGAACGCAGTGTCGCGCGGCAGCCGGCTGCCTCACTACGGGCCCGTGGGCGGTGTGCGGATCTGAATGAAGACTGCGGCGAGCGTGCTGGCCAGCGCCGCTGCGGCTACCGCCGCCAGGAAGACCAGGTGGGTGCTAGTGCCCCAGATCCCGTCGGGCAGGCCGAGGACCACGGCCAGGCCGATTACCCACAATCCGGTCAGCCCGGTCGGGAGCCAGCGGCCTGTTAGCAGCACGCAGCATGGCCCGGCGATCAGGAGTCCGATCAGGATGACGCGGTGGCCAAGCGCGGCGTCGACCACAGCGACGCAGACGGACAGCTCCAATCCGAGGAGCCACAGTTTCCGGACCGGCCAGCCCGGCACCAGGGCAGCCTTCCTCACCGGCGGGGGCGGGGACTTGTCAGGGACCGGTGAAAGGTCGCGGGCCGGCGACAAGCCGTTGCCCCGCATCCCGGCCAAGCTGAGCCGGGCCGGGTCCGCATCCGCACCGCGTGGTGGCCTAAGGCTCCCCGGGCCTTCCCCAGAATTCACGAGACCCGGTCGGCGGCCGGTGACCAGCCAGATGCCGGAGGCGGCAGCTACAGCCGTGCTGGCCGCGATCGCCGCAGTCCAGGCCATCGAGTGCGCGGTGATCAGCACGCAGCCGGCGAACACGACGTAGGCGGCGACAATCAGGATGCCGGTGCCGCGGTGTATTCCGCGGTCACGGTAGGCGAACGCGAGCGTCAGGGCGGTGAGCCCGATGTACCAGGCGGTGATCAGCGTCGCCTGGCCCGATGGCCGCCCCAGCCCGACGACAGCGGCTGGAAGCATCAGGCCAAGCGCCACGTTGAGGGTGTTGCTGTTCAGGGCCGTGCTGAACGTCGCGGCCCCCCGGCCCCGGGACGCCAGGTAGACAGCAGCGACCGCGTTGGGCAGGCTCGTCACGGCCGCCAGCACCAGGCCGCCAACGATGATCTCAGGTATGGCGAACCGAGTTCCCAGTGCCGACGCGGCACGCTCCATCGTCACGCTCGCCGCGACCACCACCAGCAGTGCCAGCCCGGCAACCACGACATCTCGCCGCCGGGCCCGGGCAGGCCTGATGGCCTCCTCAAGTTCCACGGTCTCCTCGGCCACGGCCGACCGCAGCCAGGCGATCCACCGCAGGGGAAGCCGCATACGCGCAAGGCCGGCGTCGCCGGCGCCCAGGATTACCCCGTACAGGACCACGGTCACCCCGACGAGGACCACGCCTGCTGCCGGCGGCAGCACGCCGAGCACTACGAGCAGGCACACGACGGCCACGGACATCGCCACGGTCCCGCCCAGGACCACGACCTTACGGTGCAGGCGTATGCGGCCGGCAACCATCGCGCCGAGCCCGAGCAGCGCGGCCAGGTTGAAGACATTCGACCCGATCACGACCCCGGCGCCGAGCCGCTGCTGATGACCTGCAATCGCGGTCACCGCCGCGGTGACCTCCGGCGCATCCGCGGCGAGTGCCGCGACGATTCCCAGCAGCGCTTCAGACAGGCCCAAACGTTCCCCGACCCGCTCAAGTCGTGACACCAGAACCCAGCTAGTCGCCAGGCTGACCAGTGCACCGGCCAGGAACGCCAGAATCCCGACAGCAACCGGCATCCGGGTCAGTCCTCACGGCGCGTCCGGGCGCGCCACACAGCCTCGAAGCTGGTAGTTCTTCCCCGCCGTATACCCATCTCGGCTCCTCACGCAGACCAAAGGTGCCGACCAGGCTTCCCGGCTCGCCCGTCCAAGAATAGTGGGCGGCGCAGGGCAGCGCGTCGCGAGCGGCCTTCCCAGCGTGGTGTAACAGTTTCGGGCCGCTACCACAGCTGAGCCCGGTGGCCCGCAAGCTGTCCTCGCAGGTACCGTTCGCCACCCATACCCTCGCGCAGGCCGTGCGGCAGCTCGAGCCGTAGCGCCTAGCAGCAAGCGGTCAGGGGCCGCTGCCGTAGGATCCAGATCGTGTCAGATATCCCGCAATAGTGGTGGGTGCCGAAATGGGAACCTCTGCAGGATCGGCTCCTCTGGCTGGCGGGCGTCTTGCCGTCGTCGGCGACCGGGTCTTCGACGCGCGGTCGGGCGCCTGGGCTGACGGCACGGTGGTGCTCGTCGAGGACGGGCTTATCAGTGGAGTCAGCCGCGCCGCGCCGGACGGCTGGCCGGTGCTGGTACGTCCCGGCGCCAGCCTGCTGCCGGGGCTCATCGACGCGCACACCCACGTGCTGCTGCGCAGCAGCTATGACGAGTTCGAGCTGGCGCGGCAGATGACCGAGGAGAACCTCGGTCATCGGGCTGCCAGCGCGGTGCAGGCGATGTCCATCTCGGTCCGACACGGATTCACCACGATCCGCGACCTTGGCACCGAGGGGGCCGGCTGACTTGGATGTCGGCCTGCGGGATGCCGCTCGCGAGGGCATGGTCCCCGGGCCGCGGATGCGGGTCGCAGGGCCCGCCATTCGGTCGACCGGCCGCTATCCACTACCCGGCGAGCGGCACGGCATGACGTTCCCGGTCGGCATCGGCAGCTGCACCGGCGCCGCTGCCTGCCGTGAAACGGTCCGAACCCAGATCGCCTATGGAATTGACTGCCTGAAGATCTATGTGAGTGAGCGCCTTGATCCGCCCGCGGGCGACGTGGAGTATCCGGACGGCCCGCTGGTATGGACCGAGGAGGAGGTCCATGCGCTTGTCGACGAGGCGCACCGGCAAGGCATTCCGGTAGCCGCGCACTCGCTGACGCTCAGCGGGGCAGCGCTGGCCGTGGCCGCCGGCGTTGACTCGATCGAGCACGGCTTCGCGATTTCGCCCGAGATTGCGGCCGAGATGGCCGCCCGGGGTACGGCCCTGGTGCCGACCCTCCTGGTCACCCGCGAGCACGCGGCACACGGCTCGCTCATCACCAAGGTAGTCCGGGCCGCGCACGACCGATCATTCGTGAACTGCCTGGAGGCAGGCGTCCGGATCGTGCTCGGCACCGACGTCGGCGGCTTCGAGTGGACCAGGGTGTCGCAGGCCGAGGAGTTCACGCTGATGGCAGGGCTGGGGATGCCCGCGGCTGATGCCCTGCAGGCCGGCACCTCGCGGGCCGCGGAGCTGCTCGGGCTGGCCGGGACAGCCGGGGTCATCGAGCCCGGCGCAACCGCGGACATCGTGGCCGTCACCGGCGACCCGCTGCAGGACATCGAGTGCCTGCAGCGGGTGGAGCTCGTGATCCAGGGCGGTCACGTCAGCTGGGACGGACAGCACCTCACCCGGGATGGGCTCGGCGCGACCGCCTGACCCGGCTCGCCGGCAGATGGTGGTGCGCGGTCCGCGTAGCGTGCGGCAATCTGGACGCCCTCTTTCGGACTGGAGCGGTCACGACCTGGACGCATTCCAGTTCCCACCCGTCGTGCCGCTGGCGAGATGGACCTGGTAGGCGCCAGACATCGAACTACCCGACACCGAACCCGAGTAGGTAATAGCCGTCGAGCCCACCGTGCCGAAATGTATTGAGCCGCCCTGCACAGTGCCGTGAATCGGGAGCGTCCCGCCATCGGGGTTCGAGAGCTGGATCGTGCCACTCAGCGTGGCGCTGTTCTGCTGCCAGATCAGGGTAAAGGTGCCCGAGTAGGCGCCGCTGTACTGGCCATGCCAGGTGCCGGACAATCCGGCAGCGGCCGCCGACGATGTGGTTGCAGCCGGCGTGCTGGCAGCGGACGTAGCCGCGGCCGGAGCCGCGGCGGGAGCCGACGACGGCGGCGGCGTTGTCGCCGCTGGCGACGAGCTGCACGCGGCAATCAAGACGCCGGCCGGTACGGCAAGAATCGCATATTTGACTCGTGGCATTGCTTAGTCCTCCCCGGATAGGTCGTGCGCGTCATCCGATGAACGCTCACGTACTCGGTCGTGGGACAGACCGGGCCGGTCAGCGGCTACCGCGGTCAGAAGAGCATTGACCAGCTCCTGCTGATCGCGGAAGGTCGCCCGCAGCCCGGTGGCCACTTCGTCCACGACTCCGCGCAGCCGCGCGGTGGCAGCGCCCCCCCGGTCGCTGCCACCGGCGTCTTCCTGGAGCCGGACGATGAATGTCCGCACGCGGCGACTATCGACGCGCGGTCTTCGACTTGGCTGAAGGTGGTCTTAAGGCCGCCAGGTCGCCGCGCCCGCGAGTGCAACCGGAACGACATCGAGTTCGCCCATGCGACGCGCGTACGCCACGTAGCGACGGCGTGCTTCGCCGTGGCGGCGGAGCCGGAGCTGTCCAGCGATGAGCGCCAGCCAGGCGTCCTCGTCGTAGGGCTCACGCTCGAGCAGCTGCCCTAGGTACTGGCCCGCCGACTCGTCGTCGCCGCGGTCGGAGGCCAGACGCGCGAGCAGCCGCAACACCATCAGAATCCGAGACCTGGCTTCCTCGCGCGCCTCGACTGCCCAGTCCTCGTACAGGTCTTCCTCCAGGAAGTCGCCCGCGTAGATCTGCCGGGCCTGCCGCAGCGGAGCCGCCGCATCCCGGTCTCCCTTCGCCATCAAGTCGATCGCCTGATCCGCAACAGCCAGGAACTCGATCAGGTCAATGTCCACGTGGTCGAGGCGGAGCGCGATGGTCCGCGAGTCCGCGACCACGTAATAGTCGGCCGCGTGCCGCCGTCCCGGATCCATGACCTTCCGGATCGTGCTCAGGGCGACCGAGAGCCGGTTTGATAGCGGCGCTGGGTCGTCACCGGGCCATAGTGCTTCGGCTGCCGCGTCTCGGGTTATCGGCCGTCCGCGCCGGGCAACCAGTACTTTGAGCAAATCGCGTGCTTTGCGAGACTGCCAGGCGGTCAGCGGGACCGGCTCGCCGGACTGCAGCACGGCAAAACGACCGAGCGTGACGATCGCCACTTCGCGTCCGCCGCCCCGACTCGACGCGAGTAGCGCTGGTACTCCGAGGGCTGGCGCCACGCCCAGAGCTGCCAGCTCCCGCTGCGCGTCGCCGGCCGCCTCCTGATCGCCGGTGAGAATGGCGAGCGCGAGCCGAGCCCGCGCCGACCCAACCTTGTTGCCGATGTCGTCCCACAGGCTGATCGCAGAGCGAAGCCGCGCTTCGTCGCCAGGTACCTTGGCCGCGGCTTGCAGCTCAAGCGACTCGGCCAGGGCGGCACGATCACCGGTGGCGCGAGCCTCGCTCTCGGCCTGCCGGGCGAGCACGTCAGCGGTCGCCGAGTCGTGGCCGCGCAGCTCGACCTCGGCCGCGGCGCACATCGCGGCGGCCCGCTCGAGGCCGCTCGCTCTGGCCATGGCCTCGGCGGCCGCGCCGCGGGCGGCCGCGAGATCCTCGTCAGCAAGGACCCTGGCCAGCCCGGATAGCGCGAAGACGACGGTATGCGCGTCATCTGCCTCCTCGGCGAGCGCCCGAGCCTTCTCGAACGAACTGCGCGCCCGCACCATGTCTCCCCGCTGGCGGTACAGCTCGCCGAAGAGCACGTGCGGGACCGATGCATGCAGCGACCCGAGGGCCGCATAGATATCCGCCGCGTCGCTGGCGGCTGCTCGCGCCTCGTCCAGCTCGCCAAGGCGCAAGTGGGCCTCCGCTTTGTTCGTGAGGGCGAGAGCGGCGAAGAAACGATGGCCAGCCCCGGTCGCGAGGGCTCGCTCCGCCTCGGTGATGGCCTGCTCATATGCGCCATTCTCGAGCGAACGCGAGCTCAGGTTGGCATGGACTCTGGCCAGCTGCACCCGGTCGCCGCCCTCGCGCGCCGCAGCGAGTGCCAGGCGGTACGCCTGCTCGTTGCGCTCACGCTCACCACGGCTAGCTGCCACCAGCGCGACCGAGACATGCGCTGCGGCCAGCGCGCACGGGTCACCGCTCTCGCCCGCCTGGTGCAGTGCTGTCGTGGCAAGGTCGTCGGCCGCATCGACCTGCCCCTGGCTCCATAGCGTGGTACTCAGCCAGGAGGACACCATGGCGTCGTCGGCACCGACTCGGGCTGGATCATGAGCCGCCGCGAGCGTGGCGGCAGCGGCGGCCGACTGGCCCCGCAGATACAGCAGCACGCCGTACCGCCAGGCCACGCCCGCCGGGAGCCCCTTCGATCCGCTCGAGTGCTGTACCCGCGAGAACAGGTCGATGGCCGCGTCCCATTCGCCTACCGCCTGCAGGCCCTCGGCAAGCACAGCGTCGAGTGCCGGGTCTTCGCCGGTGCCGTGGTGGCGCAGTACCTCGATCACGCGTGCCGCCGTGCCGGCCCTGACCAGAGTTGGTCCGTGCCGGCGAAGGAAGGGCCGGGCGCCGTCCGGGCCGCCCTCCGCATGGCATTCCAGCGCCTGCTCGAGTCGCGAGTTGTCTTCGAGCCAGCGCGCCACCTGCTTGCGGCCCGTTTCGACGTCGGCGCCGTCGAGCTCGGCCAGGGTGCCTGCCAGTACCGGCGAGAGCCGGTAGTAGCCGGGCGCTCCGGCTTCGACCAACAGCCCCCGTTCCTGCATGCTGTCGAGATCTGCATTGGTAGCGATGACTCCGACACCGCGGAGCAGCCGGATATCGATGCGAGGCGCTAGCGATGCAACCGAGAGGACGCGGCGGGCTGCCGGGTGCTCACCCGCGACAAGATCGCGCGCGAAGGCGCGCCATAGGTGGCCGCGGTTGTGTCGCAGACGCGCGAGCTCACGGTCATGGTCAGGGGTAGCTAGCCGTTCGAGCCGGTCCAGCAGCAACTGCAGCGCCGCCGGCCAGCCGCCCGTCAGCGACCAGCACTGCTCGGCGAGAGCCGGCGAGGATCCGCCTAGTCGCAGCCGGATCAGCTCGGCCACTTCACCGACGGTGAAGCTGAGATCGGGAGCGGTGACCTCGAGCAGCTCACCGTGTCCTTGCGCGCCTCCGAGCCCAAGCTCGGGCAGGCTCCGAGCGGACAGCACCAGGTGTAGCTGGGGCGGCGCCTCGAGGGTTAGCACCCGCAACAGGTGACTCGCCGCTTCGTCGTCGCCAACGCACTCCAGGCCGTCCAGGATCAGCAGCAGGTCGCCTTTCTGAGCGGCCGCTAGCTCGCACAGCAAGGCGGCGCGCCCTTCCGCTAGCAGCTTGCGGTCGTCGGAACCGGTCGCGGCCGCGATGGCGGAACTGCCCGGTGAGGGCTGCTCGCCCAGCGCCACGGCGATGCGGGCCGACAGAGATTCGGCCTGCCCATCCGCCGGCCTGAGCCGCACCCAGCGGGACATGCCCGTGGCCGCGGCGTCCGCAAGTGCGGTCGTCTTCCCGTAACCGGCGCCCGCGACCACCAGCGTCGCCCGGCGGTGATGGGCAGCCGACAGGAGCGCATTAACCCTCGGGCGGGAAACCGTGGCGGGGCCGCGCGCGCCTAGTGGCGCCGGCGTTTGCGAGGCATCGCTCACTTAGGGAGTGTAAATCCCGAGCTGGCAACTCGCACAATGGCAACGGTATGGCTGCGCTTCGTCAAGTAGAGCGGAGGCCAGCGGTCTTCAGCGGATCCTGGCTGTGGTGGCGTGGTCGGTCGCGCGGAAGCATCCATGGACGTGGTCGTTGACCACGCCGACGTTCTGCATGAACGCGTACACACTGGTAGGTCCCACGAAGCGGTATCCCTGCGACTTCAACTGCTTCGCGAACGCCTCCGCCTGCGGGGTCGACTTGGGCAGGTCGGCGATGGACCGCGGTGCCCGCTTGCGGCTGGTCTCGTAAGACTTGGCGAGCGCGACGAGGCTCGGCGACGCGGACAGCATCACGCGGGCGTTGTCGACAGTGGCCTGGATCTTGCCGCGGTTGCGGATGATCGAGGCGTCTTGCACCAGCCGGTCCACGTCCCGCTCGGTCATGGCCGCCACCTTGGAGACATCGAAGCTACGGAAAGCCTTCCCGAACGCGTCGCGCTTCCCGAAAACGATCGACCAGCTCAGCCCCACCTCGAACACGCCCAGGGTGAGCGCCTCGAATATCGCGGACTCGGCGTAGGTGCGGGTACCCCAGACTTCGTCGTGGTAGCGGCCGAACGCATTGTCGCCGACGCCGGCCCACGCGCAGCGTGGCTTCCCGTCGCGCCCGATGATCACGTCAACACTCATGGTGCGTATGCCCTTATTTCGCTCAGATAAGAAACTGACTGCTGAGATCCGGATCGCCTGGACGATGTTCGTGCTGATAGATCGCGACCATAAGGGCGCGACTTCGAGGCCCGGTCTTCGACCATACGACGCAGGGCTTGACCTGCCGCTAATCGGCACCCATCGGGTAAGCCAGCGATCTTGATCACGCAGTCTGAGCTGGCGCGCGACGTGACAGAACATTCGTTCTTGCGCGCCTTGGACGAACATCCGGGCCGAGCGTCAAGACACGCCGGACGGGCGAGCCTGGGCGTCCATCGAAGACACATGCGACTGTAGGTTGGCTCACAGAGATGACGACCGGCGAGCTTCGTACTCAGCCCGGTTTTCAGCCCGTGAAGGTGTCGACGGCTCGGACGAAGCTCGCTTCGTCCTGGGCCCAGAAGCCGTGGCCGGCATCGTCAAACAGAAGCAGCTTCGCGCCGGGCACGGTCCTGGCTAGGAGCCGGACGTTGGCCACCGGCATGAACTGATCCCGGGTTCCGCCGGCGACCAGCGTGGGCACCTGGATATCTCCTGCGAGCCGGCCAGATGGGTCCTGTCCTGCCAGCCATCGCTGAACTGCGAGGACCTGGCTGCGAGAGGTGGCGGCGGATGGCCCGTAGGAGCCCGGGTACTGCTGGATGGCGTTGAGGTAAGCCCGGGCTGAGGCGGCCTGATTCGCCGGGAAGAGCACGGCCGCTTGCTTCGCGGGGCTCAGGGAGAACACGGCGGCAGTGTAGGACGGGAGGGGCAGTGCCTTTCCGGTCCCTGCTGTGGTAGCGGCCAGGATAAGCCGGCTGACCTGGGCCGGATGGGTGACAGTCAGATCCTGCGCGATCATGCCTCCCATTGACCATCCGAGCACGGCCGGGCGGTGGAGCCGAAGCGCGGAGATCAGGGCGCTCGTCTGGCTGGCCATGGCGGCGACGCTCAGCAAGGCCGGCGCCGAGACCGCAGAGGTCAGGCCGACCCCAGCGTTGTCGAAGACCACAACTGTGTGATGGGCGGCCAGGGCGTCGACGAAACTCGGCGGCCAGCCGTCCATGGATGCGTCCGCGCCCACGATGAGCAGCAGCGGGGGCCCGCTGCCCAGCTCGCGGTAGGCGACCGTCCCGTCAGCGGTGCGGACGACCTGTGTGGGTGCGGTCAGTACATCCGGCCCGCTGCCAGAACCGCATCCCGCCAGAACCGCCGCCGCGCAGCACACCGCCAGCATCGCGCTGACCGGAAACCTGATGTGCTCCGCCCAGGCCGGCATGATGACTGCCTACGTCCGGGACGAGCGGGGAAGGTCCGGTAAGCGAACTTCGGTGTACTCGCTGCGGCCCAGCTGCACGACGTCGGAGTAGTCGCTGCCGTTCGGCTCTGCGATGTCGTCGGTGAATTGCCTATGGTCCGGCTGCACGACGTTGAAGCTGGCCCTGGACAGCAGCTTGCGCAGGTGCCGCATCCCGGTCATGCCCGCGAGCGCAACCGCCATGGCCGCTGCCAGCACCGAGCCACCGAACAGCGCGAGCCCGCCGACGACGTGTCCCAGTATCATCATGATCACAGCGGCCAGCAGGGCCGCCGGCACGGCTGTCAGCAGCACCAATGCGAGCAGCGTCACGGCGATAACGGCCCTGGCCGACCTGCCCGGCTTCCGTTCCTCATGCCAACCGGTCATCACGCTCACCTCATTAGCCCGGAGTACGAAGGCCCGGGCCGACTCCACAACAACACGATATATCGTGTCCTCTAATTGTCAACGCGCCTCTCGATCAGGATGTTCCGGTCCGCCACACTGCCGGGCACACTGCACCATCTACCGGCAGCCGCGGGCGCCAGTGTCATTAAGGGTTAGCTCAGCTCCAAGTAGCGTTGCCAGGAGTAGCGTCGGGCGCGCGGGCGGCACCTGCCGTGCAGACGGCGCCGCGCCCCCGTCAGCCACCTGTTACCTACTGCCCTTGCACGGCCCACAATGGGCCGGCCATCTGCGCGTCACCGGGAGTTATTGGCGTGGCGCGATCCGCCGGGCGGAAGTTGCGAGCCGGCTGGCGAGCGCGGCGATGAGGTCGCGGAGCTCGTCCGGTCGCTCGACGATGAACGGCAGGTCGAGCGACGCCAGTAGCGGGGGCAGCCAGTCGAGCCGTTCCGCGTGCAGCTCGACCCGGAACCAGGGCCCGGTCTGCGGGTCTGCGCCGCCTGCAGGCGGCAAATCTGGCACGATCGCGACGCTGGCGGGGAGCCGGGCGCGGATCTGCTCGATCGTGCCCTGGATGATCAGGGTCACTTCATGCCGATACGGGGTCGTGGCGAGTGCGGCCAGGACGTGCTGTGCCGGGTCGAATCCGGTCGGCGGTTCGAACGAGCCAGGCAGGGTCCTGGCGTGGGCGATGCGATCGAGCCGGAACGTCCGGTCCTCGCCGATGCCGGGATCTGCGCCCGTCACGTACCAGCGGCCGGAATGAGCGACGAGCCCGTACGGGTGGAAGGTACGTCCGGCGCACGCTGAGCGGCGAGCGCGTTCGCCTGCGCGCCAAATCCGCCATACCCGTATCACACAGCCGGGCGGCCTTACATCTCCTTCAGCGCGGAGCTCATGAGCGTCGCCGACTCGTCGAGCGACAACGCAGAGGCCTGCAGGTGGTGGAAGAACATGTTGTACTTGTGGACTTCGGCCATGTTTTCGATCCACAGCACCCCGGTTGGGTACCCCATGCAGACAACCTCCGGGTCGGCTGGATCCGGGAAGCCCATGATGACGAACGGCAGGTCCATTGCGACGTGGGCGCCGCCGCTGAACGGGATGAACTGCAGGAACACGCCCGGCGTGGCGCTCATCTCGATCAGGTGCTCGATCTGCTCGCGCATGACCTCCCGGCCGCCGACCTGACGGCGCAGGGCAGCCTCGTCCAGCACGACCCATACGTCAGGCGGACTGGCCCTGGCCAGCCGCTGACGCTCCAACAGCAACTCGACCGACCGGTCGTCATCTGGAAGCGAACGGCGCATCCGGCCAGCAGCGATTACCTCGCGCGCGTAGTCCTCGGTCTGCAGGAGGACAGGTATCCGGGTGAGGTTCACGTGCTTGATCTGCGAGGCGGCGCTTTCCATTCCTAGGTATGTCGCGAAGTGCGGCTGCACGCTGTCGCCGTACGCGTGCCACCAGCCCTTCTGCCGGGAATCCCGGGCCAGCTGGATCAGGCTCTCTTGCTGGTCGATGGGCACGCCATAGATCCTGAGAAGATCGCGGACGTCCCGCGGTGAGACTGTCACCCGCGCGGTCTCGACCCGGCTGATCTTGGACGCCGAGCACTCCAGCAGCTCGGCCACGTCCTCGCAGGTCAGTTTCGCGGCCTCGCGCAGCCGCCTGAGCTCGAAGGCGAGACGGCGGCGCCGCACCGTCGGGCTCAGCGTTCCGGGCACTTTCCCCGTCCGATCTGGGCGTTCCGTGCATATTTTCTGCAGCAGCTAAGTAGAGGTAATGCCATGATGCTACTCATCGCCGTGCGGATAATGGACTCCTGCGCCATACCTACAAAACGGGCGTTGATTCTGGCGAGTTGTCCGCCGTCACGAAACTGGTGCGGCGTGGAGCGCCCGCTATCCGGCTGGCTACGCGGGCAACGGCTTGCCCGCCTTGTCCCTCGCAAGACGGTCTTCCGCGCCGTGGCGACTGCCTTGGCGGTCTGGCCTCGCCCTGACGTGCCCAGCCGCATTGGGCTTGATGAGGAACGAAACGGCCGGGATCCACAATGCCGCGAAACAGATGCTGGCCAGCACATCCGTCGGGTGATGCTCGCCGCGGTACATCCGGGACACAGCGACGAGCAGCGGAAGCGCGATCGCCGGGACCAGGAACAGCCACCGCCACCAGCCCCTGGCGTGGCCGATGACGAGAATGGCCAGACCGACGTAGACGCAACACGTCGCTGCTACATGACCGGATGGGTAGGACGACGTCGGCAGGTGGTGATCCAGGTGGCTGACCGCTGGCCTCGGCCGTCTGACCACGGCGGCGGCGGCGAGGAAGAGGCCGAGCTCGCCGATGATGAGGGTGACGATGTAGGCAGCCGGCCGCCAGCTCCGTGTCCGGCCCACGAAGACAAGACAGATCACGGCAACAGCGGTCACGATCCCCGCTGTCCCTCCGATCGTGGTGAAAATCAGGCTCCAGCGAGTGAGGTCGGGGGTGCGGTGCGCCGCGAGCCAGTGCGGGATCGTGGTGTCGCCGAGCTCGTTGCCATTGCCGGCGTTCCTGATCAGCTCGCCGATCCCGACGATGATGCCGAGTATCAGGACCCAGGCCACTGCTATGCCGGCTGCGGCTCGCGTGCGGCGTGGCAGCGAGCCTGGTGTGGCCGGCTCGGGCTGGGCTGGCTTGAGGTCGTTGCGCGCCTCCGGCTCAAGCCCCTCGGTGACCGGATCGCTGACGGGATGGCCGGCCGCGCGTCTGGTCAGCTCGAACGCGAAGGAGGTGAGGCCGAGCCAGGCGATCCCGATTGCCCAGCCGCCGATGACGTCGGAGATGAAATGCACGCCCAGGAGCACGCGGCTGATCCCGATCAGGGCGATGATGACGGCGATCCCGATGGCGAACCAGGTTCTCTGCCGCCCGCGGGCGGCGGGCAGGAAGACCAGGAACACCGCGCCGTAACAGACCATCGAGCCGAGCGCATGGCCGCTAGGGAAACTGTTTCCGGGCGCGTGCGCGACGGGATGTGCCAGGACGGGACGTAGCCGGCCAACGAGGTCCTTGAGCACCGGGTCGAGTATGAGTGCGCCGGCTCCGGTGACGATCAGGTAGATCGCCAGCCGCCAGCGGCGCCGCAGCGCAACTAGGACCGCAGCGGCGGTGATGACTACTGACAGCGCAATGGTGCTGCCGAGCAAGGTGATGTCTCTGACCACTGTCACGAGGGTGCCCTGACCGGCGATCAGGTTGTTGAGGCGGGCGGCGGCGTCATGATCGACCGACTCGAGCGGCTGCCACCGCAGCCGGACAAGGACGAGCAGGATCGTGAAGACCACAGCTGCCGTTGTGACGATGGCGAGTGCCGCCAAGGTCTGGCGCCGATGCTGGAGCGGGCTCGGAGACATTCGCGCAAGCTTCCCGCGCGGCCGCGATTGACACATTGATTCAGTCCCCCAGCGATGAAATGGCAGCTGGCTTTCCGGGAACCTGACGGGACGCCCATACGCGAACAGGCTGAGCGGACATCGGCCGGCAACCTGAGGGTGACAGGCGGGTGGCGGCCACGCCCCGGCCGAACCACGGGGCGTCACCCTGCCCGACTGGCCGCGCCGGATTGCTCAACGAGCGCGGCCTGGCGGATCTCACGGTGCGAGTCTCCGGTAGCCCGCAGTTCATCGTGGGAAGCATGCTCCAGCATCAGCAGGGAGTTATCGGCACCGGGCAGCGCCTGCAGGATCTCATCGAGCTTCCGCTGCGTGCTGCCTGCTCGCGTGCCTGCGTGTGCTGGATTACAAAGACCATGGCCAGGGTGAGGGCCGCGACCAGTGTCTGGAAGATTCGCTCCCCCAGGCCGGGAAACCCCAGCGTGACGCTGAGCAGAACCCACGCCAGGTCAGTGGCGATCACGAGGAGCGCGGTCAGCGGGCGCGACGTCCACCGGTCCACGCGCGACAGGACCCGCCTCAGCGGCGACCGCTCACGATCGTCCGACGGTTCTGGTTCCGACATGCCAGCTCCTAATTCAGCACTCCAGACGGACCGGCTGGCAGGGATCTCCGCCAGCGCAGCTATGCGACCGCCACCGTCGTGGCGAAATCGACGCCTCCCATGTCCTGATCACGGGCAGGAGCCGGCCGATGAAGACGGCGCGCGCCGTTTCTGTCGAAGCAGCGCCGCGCCGTCGCCATGCCATCATCGCTACCGGCGACAAACCTGGTCAGCCGGCGCCAGGCGGTATGACCGCTACACCGGCCGACAGCCCAGCCGACGTAACGGCCGGCCACGTTGCCGGCCACGTCCACGTCGATGACCAGCGCGAGGCTCAGGTGACGCCGGGCACCGCACCCGGGCGCCACCCAGCGGCATCGTCAGTTCCGAGGGAACGCGGATGCATGTGGGCTCCGCCACCTTCAGGACGAAGATCGCGAAGTAGCGAAAGCCCCGATGAAATGCTGCACCTGAGCGCCTCCGGTTGCCTCACGACTTGCCGGCCGACCGAGTTAGCCGATCCGCTTGCTGCCCACAGGCCGAGGCCGCGAGGCGCCGTCTCCCGCGGTCCCGGCAGAGGCAGAATCACACCCTGCGCCACCGGGCTTCGCATAGGCCATACACGCCGAAGATGACCAGGCCTAGCGCCGCCAGGATCAGCAGGAACGTGCCGAATGGCTGGTCGCGCAGCGTCAGAAGCGCCTTGTCGATGCCGCCGGCCTTGGCCGGTTTGAAGGTGACCGCCGCGTCGATGACAAGGACGCCGGCGAGCGCGAACACCACGCCACGAGCGACGGTCCCGATCACGCCGAGCAGCTCGACGATGCGACGGGTCCGCCGCCTCATCTGTGCAGTCTTCAGATGCTTCAGGAACTCGCGACGGAAGCCCTGCATCACCAGAGCGGCGCCCACAATGACGATGATGAGCCCGGCGATGCCGACGAGCCACCTCCCGCCCGCGCCATCATGCATGACCCTGGCCGACAGATCCTGCTGCTGACGAGTCTGGCTGCCCTGGCTGCCGGAGATTACCTGGAACGTCAGGTAGGCAAAGCCAGCGTAGACCAGCGCCCTTGCCAGCGACTTCACCCGCGGACCAGCTCCGTTACCTTCGCCAGTGACGCCGAAGGCTGCTTCGCTCAGGCGCCAGAGGGAGTATCCGGCGAACCCGATGCCGAGCAGCCAGAGCGAGACTTCGCCGTAGGGCTTTCCGGCGAGCAGCTGTAGGGCGCCTTGCTGGTCAGCCTGCTGCGAGCTCTGACCGAGTGCGACCAGGATGGCGACCCAGCCAATGAGTACGTAGATGACGCCCCGCGCTGCCAGGCCGACTCTGGCCAGGACCCGCATGCCCCGGCCCTCGGACGCGCGCCTGGCTCGAGCTGAAACCTGTACTGCCGATGTCGAACGCATGCCCGCACTTGCCCGTCAGCCGAGCTCGGAAACATCGAACCAAGCCTGGGAGCCTTCCTGGCGAATGCCATCCTGCATTGAGTGAACGGCCTCTTACTTTGCTGGTGGCCGATTCCGGCGTCCACGGGTCGGTACAGACCGGCCTCGCGCTGCGCCGGGCTGTCGCTTTAATGCGCGGGTTCAGACGGCTATTATCCGGGCCATGGACGAGCCTGAGCCGATGCCTGCATTTACCTTCAATCCGGACGGGCCGACCACGATCACCTATCCCGACGGGACCGTGTCGGTCAACGCTCCGCTGCCGGACGACAGGACCGCCGCAACCGCGACAGCCCCGGGCGTTTCGGTGACGGCGACGCAGGCCTGCGATACCTCGAGCACGACGTTTCCGCCGGAGTCGCCGGATCCGCAGCCGGGAGTGACGTCCACTGTTCCGGGGCCGAGTGGCGGTATTGCGAAGCCGGGCACCGCCACGGCTGCTTCCGAGGCCGCCGTGCCAGCCGACGCGCCCGGCGTCAATGAGCCGCTGGACTGGGGAGCGACCCCCGCCGACACCGCTGCTGCTAACTCGGTCGTCAACCCCGACGGATCGATCACGACGCGACTGCCCGACGGCAGCACTCAGACCGTCGTCAGGCTCCCCGGCGGTGCGACGATCGTCACCAATACCACGCCGCCAGGAGCATATTCACAGGCATCTCCGCCCGACTCGCCGCGATCACGCCGCAGGAGAGGGCGGAGTCGGTAAGGACTCCACCGCCGGACAGCGCCGCCGAGGCGCGCGTTACAAGCTCCCCGGACTGTGCAAGTTTCGTGTCCCCTGTGCACATACCTGGCGGCCGGTACTCACTGCGGCGTGACCCGGATGGTGGCCGAGCGTGGTTGCCCCACGCCGTGATCGATTGACCCCGACTCCGCCTGAATCGGCGGGCTATCCGGCCCGCAGGAGGTTACCGCCTCATGCGCAATCCGACCCCGCTCATCGTGCACCGGGGCGGCCATCTGGGGCACTCCGGTGTGCCGGTCCGTCGTGTCAGTTTAGATTGACAATCCAGGATGTCAGTCTAAACTGACAGGCGTGGACATCGAAGAACTCGGCGTGAGTCTGTCGTCGGATGACCCGGCAATCGGGCTTCGCGCCTCGCTGGCGCTCCATCGCCTGGCTGAGCGGGTCGAAGCGCACCAGGTCGCGTCGGCCCGAGGGAAAGGCTGGTCGTGGCAGCAGATCGGAGACGCCTTGGGCGTCACCCGCCAGTCCGTGCACACCAAATACAGCAAGGAGTCATCATGACCACCGAATCCGCTGCGCCAGAGGTGCATCACGCGTGGGCCATCTATCTGCAGGCCAGTGAGGAGGCCCGCCGCCGGGGTGACCGCCGGACCGGCACCGATCACCTCTTGCTCGCCTTGCTGGAGGATCCCTCGATCGAAGCCGTGCTGGGCGTGACCCTGCAGCAAGCGCGCCAGGCCCATGAGTCACTCGATCACGAAGCCCTGGGTGCCCTGGGCATGGGATCCGGCACCGACGCTCCCGCACTGCCGATGCGCGCCGTCCCGAAGAAGCCGAGGCTCAGGGACGTCGCGACAAAAGATCGCCTCCGCATGACGCCCGCGGCAAAGAAAGTGCTTGAGGAAGCGTACAAGCCCAAGGGTCATCGGAAGCTCCAGGTCACCGGCCCCGAGGTGCTGGCCCAGATCCTTGCTTTGCAGCCACCAGATCCGGCGGCGGTGCTGCTGGGCGCACTCGGCGTGAACACCTCAGAGGTTCGCCGCGTATTCGATCCGGTCACACCCGACAGCTGAGTCCCAGCGACATTCACGACTTCGAGCGAAGGTGACCGGATCGGGCCGGTCCAGGCGAAGTCAACCGCCAGCACCCGTCCCTTGTGACGACCCCCGGCGGGATGGACACCCAGCCGTCGGCCTTTTGATCGTGGCTGACGCAACGGCGTTTGGCCGCAACGGTCGACTACCTGTGGGAGCCCCACTTTGACGCGTCACATCCGAGCGCGACACGACTCCGTCTTGCCGTACCGGGTGCAATAACTCCCGCAAGCGCGAGGGCCACTCGACGACCCTGGCCGGCGCGCATATTCGACCACTTCACGGAGTCGAGCACCAACCACATACCGTTCCGAATCGGCGTTCGGCGCGGCCGGCGTCATGGATCATGCGCGCTGTCCGCGGCAAGAGCACCGTAACGCGTCGTTATTCGATCAGGCGGTTCACGAGGTGGGCCGCGAACCATGCGGCTTGCCGGGTCATCCGGTCGGTAGCCGACGTGTCACGGGCAACGCCGTAGACAGTCCCGGGGAAGTCCAGCGACTCCTGAACCCGGCCAGTGGCGGTGGCCTTCGGCCGGCCGAGCCCAGGACCGCAATCGGTCTTGACCACGGTTCAGACGCGCTCCCAGTGACGGAGCGAGAGCATCATGGCGAGCCAGGCGCAGATCGGCTCAAGCCGCCTCCGGTCAGGCTGGGTGCGGATTTCCTCGCGGCCGTTCGGAGCGGTTTGCATGATGACAACGGCTTATACGACCGGTACATGCGACACTCTCCAAGCGTGCGGACGCCAATATCGCCGCATTTATCGAGGGCGGGGTTATCGAAGATGTTCGGGAACAAGCAGGAGAAGGCCGACCAGGACGCGGTAGCCAGGATCGAGGCGGACCGCCTGCTCGCGCTGCCGGTTCCTGATTTCGCCGCCGAGGTCATGCGGGCCTTTGGCCCCGGTGGCGTGCCGACAACCGGCGGCCGGCGCGTCGGCACGCTGCAAATAGCAGTGTGGATGATGAAGCCTTTCCCGCGCGGCAGCACTCATCTCAAGGTCCTGCTCGACCCGATCCGGGAGGGCCTCCAAGCGCTGGAGAACGCAGGCCTGGTTCTCAGGCGCCATCTTGGCCAGGGCTCCTCCGAGTACGCGGAAACCAGGGTTGGCGAGTCCGCGCTCGCCGACGGCTCCGTCCGGCAGCATCTCGGCGGCCCCGTCTCCTAACCGCCCAGCGCCCAAGAGCAGATCAGTGCGCCGCTCGTTGCCGACATTGTGCAGAGACACAGCGCTGACAGAATGCTCGCGTGTCGACTTCTGCGCTAGACGCCACTAGGGCTCGGATCGTCACGGCCTTCCTGCGTGACGGCAACCGGGTGTTGCTGTGCCACCGATCTCCGCAGCGCCGTTGGTACCCCGACGTGTGGGACCTGCCCGGTGGACACGTGGAACCTGGAGAGCTTCCCGGCGCGGCGCTTGCTCGGGAGTTGCACGAGGAGCTCGGGATCGACGTCGCGGCGCCTGCCGGCCCGCCCATCCTGCAGATCCATGCCGATGCGTTCGACATGCAAATCTGGCTGATCGAGAGTTGGACGGGAGATCCGGTTAATGTCGCGTTGGAAGAACACGATGCCATCGGGTGGTTCCAGGAGAATCAACTCGGAGGACTGCGCCTCGCTCATGACAGCTATCTTGCGATGTTCACCGAGGCACTCGCCGTGCGCTGAGCCTGGCCACCCAGGCGCCCTGTCATCGGCGCGAGCAGTAAATCTAAGCGGGGCGCAGCGGGACGACCTAGTCATGGATGGATTCGTGCACCGGCATCCTTGTCGGCAGTCCGCACCCCTGGCCTGCCCCGGTGTTGAAGGCGCACGCCGCATCCGAGTCCGCCTCCTCCAACACGATGTTGGCCGACTTGCCGCCCAGCTCGACCACAACCGGCTTGGGCGTCTCCGCGCACGGCGTGAGGATCTCGCTCGCAGTGGCCAGCCCCGGTGAGCAAGGCAATGGGAGAGCATCGATGTCTGGCTCCGGTGCCCCGCTGGAGCAAGACTTGTCTTGGCGGCGGTCTGACGGCGCGGCCTGCGCATCGACCTGACCTGGGCAGGCACGGCAGTGACCCTGGGACCGGGCGTCAAACCCGGTCCTCGTGCTTTGACCGGACCGACGACTACCTCAAAGAGCTACGAGGACGAGGAGAGCAGCAGTGACACCGAGTAGGCGCCGATCGGCACACATCGAGTTCCCGAACGAGCTCGAGGTTCTCATCTCACGAGAGTTCGACGCTCCGATCGCTCTGGTCTTCGACGTATTGACGAAGCCCGAGCATGTGAGCAGATGGGGCGCCTACCCCTCGGACCCGATGACCGAGTGCTCGATCGACCTGCGCGTCGGAGGGACCTACCACCACGTCTTCGTTACGGAGGACGCAACCCTGTGCTCGTTCCGCGGCACCTACCTGGAGGTCGAGCCGCCGATCCGGACCGTGGAGACGTGGCCTTTCGAGGGCTGGCCGGATGCGGAGGCGGTCGAGACCTGGCAGCTGCACGAAACCGACGGAGTGACGACGCTGACGATGACGCTGGCGTTCCGCGACAAAGCTGGCCGTGACCACTATCCCGCCGGCAGTGAGGAAGCTGGCGAAATGACCAGCTCCGACGGCCCGCCAGCCAGCTTCGACGCGATGGAAGACATCCTCAGGTCACTACTCGACATGGAGGACCAATAGTCGAGAATTGTGTTCGGCATCTCCGTGTCGGGCGTGAGGATCTCCTCCAGGGCAAGGCTGGCTTCTTCGCGGAGGCGGGAGTCGGGGTGGCAGAGGAAGGTTCGACCAGCGGCCGGTCTCGCCGATCCTGCGTGCTTCCGAAGATGTAGACGGCGTGAGCCCGGGCGGCATGGCCTCCAGGGCGTCCACCAGCGGCGCGACCAGGGCCCAGAACAGGCGGTGGCGGTTGAACGCCTCGGTGACCTCGTCGCGCCGTAGCTGGTTATGGCCGGGCAGGACGGAGCCTGGCTGGATGCGGACCTCGCCCGGTTGAGAGGCCCCGGCGGCGGGTGTCGGCGTGGAAGCCCTCGTTGCTGACGATTGCCCCGAGGGCGGCGACGTGTCCGCTATATGCTGCCCGCCCGGCCCCGGTCAGTGACAGGCTGGTCCGCACTCGCGACGCGCAGATGGACTTGTGCACGTCGACGTAGCCGGCCTCCTGCAGGACCCGTACGTGCTTGGACACGACCGAGTCGGACACTCCCAGGGCCTCCCGGACGGTCGCGAAGTCGGCGGAGCTAACGGCGGAGAGTATCGCGCAGATCTGCAGCCGGTTTGGTGCGTGCACGATCTCATCGAAGCGGCAGGCTGTACTCACTGGCCCGCCTGGAGGCGTGAGCGGAGTAGTTTGTCCGTCCAGCGCCCGAACACGACGGTAAGGGGCACGGCGAGCACGCCTGCTGCCAGGAACGCGCCGTGTGTCCCGCGGTCAAGGCCGAGCCAGCAGGCGATCGCGATCAGCCCGCTCAGGGTCAGCACGTGGCCCGCGAAGACGGCTCGCGTGCCGGCCTCGAAGTACTTCATCGCGACGCCCACACGGCGCTGGTTCCACCACATCAGCGCACTGCAGCCGACTGTGTAGGCAGTCACCGACCAAGCGAACAGCATCCAGCTCCCGATCTCTGCCTCGGCGATCACGGCGCCGGCGAGCAACCCGAACGCCATGTGGTACCAGCCTGGCGCGATGATCCGGTCAGCCAGCCAGGAGCGGCTGGAGTCGATGGCTGATATGGCGCTTGCGGCCTCGCCGGGTGCTATCCCGGCCGCACGGTCGGAGCCTGGATTACTTGCCATGGTGGAAAGCGTAACCATCACTTTCCATCATGGCAAGTGATATCTCGGCCGGGCCAGTCGCCAACTAGACCTCTGCGTGGCGTGATGCGTCAGGCGGACGCCTCGACTGCTGCACCACTCGCCGACGGCAAGACCATGTAGCAACGCCCCCGCACTAACGGCGGCACGACCGGATGTCGGTTCGAACTCTTTAGCGCCGTCTCGCCTAAAGCGCCGGCCGACGCGGAGCTTGGCCATGCGCGGCGCGGATCCGATTCACGATCGTGGCTGTCATGAAGACCAGAGGAGCAACGACCGAACCCAGGCACACCGCGATAAGGGGCGTGCCGGCTTTGGGCTGAACATTCGTTCCGGGAATTGGAGGCGGGGGGTTGAAGCGCAGCGACTTGGTCATATGATGCCAACGGAAAACTTCCAGGTAGACCGTGTACCAGCAGAATATCCAGACGATGCCGCTAATCCAGCGCAGCCGCCTCATCGTTAAAGCCTCCGCTAATTGAGTTCTCTACGCACAAAGCCGGCCTGTATATACGGTCGTGGTCCCGGTCGGCATCTGCGGATGACCGGCATAACTCTAGGCCGAGGAGATCATCGCTGCCGATCAGGGCCTGCAGACGCTCCTGGCCCGCTCGTACCTGAGTCCGGCCCGGACTCGCACTGCGCTTCTCAGCCGCGGACCCGCTGGCCAGTCGCGACGGATATGCGGTATAGAACGGTCACTCCTCGATCGCTCCCCCGATTCGGCGAAGATGCTGCCGGAACGTGTAGGACGACTCGGCAGCTCGCCGCGCCAGGTAGTCCTCGAAGGCCGTCTGCTGGCGTAGTGTCTCACCGGCCCGGATCCGGCGGGCCTGTTGCCGCTCGGTCTGCTCGATCTCAAGCGCCGCCGCCAGCACCTCCCCGGCCTTTTCGGCACTGACGAACAACACCCCGTCGTCGTCGCCAAACACGACGTCGGCAGCGGTGACAACGCACGACCCGAACCGGGCGCTGGCGAGCGCGGCTGGCTCCCGCTCATTTAGGAGCACTGGCCCGGCTGGGCAGCTGCCGTAACTGAACACCGGCAGACCGATCTCCGCCAGTTCCGGGGTGTCGCGTTGCAGTCCCCACACGACCAGGCCCGCCAGTCCTGCCGCCTCGGCTTCCAGCACCACCAGGTCGCCGACGCACGCCTCGTCGGTCCGCCCGCCGTTGTCGACGACCAGCACATCCCCCCGCCCGGCGCGGCTGAACGCCTCCAGGAAGACATCAACGCTGCCGCAATGCCGCGCCGGCAACACCCGTCCCGCGATCTGGTGTCCCGCAACAACGGCACCGATCCCGGCAGGCGCGACGCGTAGCGGCACCCCGCAGCGAAGGCAGGCATCGGCAACCAGCGGCGTGGACAGATCAGCAAAGGTCTCCAGCATGCCTGCTCTTTCCGACACGAACCCGCTCACCCGAAAAGCTACGCGCCATCGACGGGGCCATCTTGAACGATCCTGCATCTCATCGACGTGCCTCGACGGCGCCGCCACGTCGTCAGGCAAGACGTCCTGACATGCGGCGAACGGCCGGGAGAACATGACCTGTGCCAGTACCGGGTTGTCTCGGAAGAAGGTCCGGAGCGCCTGGAGCGCACGGAGCAGGTCGGCGCGGGGGTCATCGGATTCCAGCAGCCTTCCGAAGCGGTCCCCGAGGAGCCGGAGGCCCTCGAAGAACACCTCCCGGGCCAGGCCGGCCTTGTCACCGAACAGCTCGTAGACGGCAGGCGGCGACGTCCGGGCCTGTTCGGCGATCTTTCGGGTGGTGAATCCCCCGACCCCGTCAGCGGCTTACCGGTCCACGGCGTCTAAATGTCGCACCGAATATCGAACCGCCTAATCCCAACTCTGGCGCGTAGCTAGGCGTGCAGCGGCTATGACGCTGGGTAGCGCACGGAGGTGCCAAGGAGCGAAGGAGCGGGGCATATGTCCATGCCGACCAAACCGAGCATCGTATTCGCCCACGGGCTGTGGGCCGATGGTTCGTGCTTTAGCAAGGTGATTCCGGCTCTTCAGGCGGAGGGGCACGAGGTGGTGTCCACCCAGAACAGCCTCGACACGCTCGAAGGCGACGTCGCGGCGGTCACTCGCGCGCTGGGGCGGGTCAGCAGCCCGGCCATCCTGGTCGGCCACTCGCAAGGCGGAACCATTATCAGCGGTGCAGGAGCCGACGACCGCGTCGCCGGGCTGGTCTACATCGCAGCACTGGCGCCAGACTTCGGCGAGACGGCGCAGAGCCTGCAGGCCCAGTTCCCGCAGACCGAGATCTTCGACCATATCGAAATCGCCGACGGGCGGATCTGGCTGCGTCCCGATGGCATCGAGTACTTCGCGGGAGACCTGCCCGAGAAGGAGCAGAAGGAAGTCTGGGCAACCCAGGGCGTACCGGCCGCGGACCTGTTCGCGAGCAAGACCGAAAACGCCGCCTGGAAGTCGAAGCCGAGCTGGTACATCGTGGCCAAGCAGGACCGCACCGTCCAGCCGGAGCTCGAGCGTTTCTGCGCCCAGCGCATGGGCGCCACCACCTATGAGGCCGACAACAGCCACGTCGTCATGCTCTCCAACCCTGGCCTCGTGACCGACGTGATCCGCACCGCCGCGAACTCCGTCTAAGGGTCCTGACAAATACCCCTTCGAGAGCCCGGCGATCAGTCTCGGGCCGACCACCAGACCCCGTTGCTAAGTGGTTCTCGGCAACGAGGAGCCTGGCCCGCTGGGCTGGCGCGGATGCTTACTGTCGCTGCGAGCCTTGGCCACGTGCATCGCTGCGGCGGGCGGGCCACCATGGCTCTCGAACGGTGCTATGTCGACCGGGTCGAATCCGCCGTCACGGATTAGTTGGGCGGCGACCGGCTTGGCCTGCTTGACGCCGGACGGGAACTGGACCCATCGCGGACGGCCGTTCTACGTCGACTCGTATTGGCCCGCCCGCGCCGCCTTGGAGTTGCCTGCTGCTGGGTTGCGTCGGCGCGAGCGTCAACTCTCCGCCAGCGGGCGGGGAGGCACCGGCCACGGCAGCAAGGTGCGGGCGATGAAACAGTAACCCGCGCACAGCAACACACCGAGTCCGCCGGTCGCGGCCACGGCGGCCGCTCCCAGGAAGGAGTCGCTATGCCCAACGCGATCGTAATGACTGGATATGGACCGCCTGAGGTGCTGCGGTGGGCGGCGGTCCGGATGCCCGAGCCAGGCGAGGGACAGATCAGGATCAAGGTCAGTGCCACCGGCGTCGGCCCGACCGATCTCGACATGCGCGCCGGCTATCTCAAAGACGAATTCCCGCTGCCCCCTGACGCCGTGCTCGGCTTCGAGGCAGCAGGCATCGTCGACGCAGTCGGGCCCGGTGTGACCGGCACGTCGACCGGCGACGCCGTCACGACCCTGCTGTTCAGCCTGGGCGGTTACGCCGAGTACGCGGTGGCCTCAATCTGGACCCATAAGCCAGACACGGTTTCGTGGATCGATGCCGCCGCGCTGCCCACCTCGGGCGAGGTGGCCGTCCGTGCTCTCCGGCAGCTGAACGTCGCCAGCGGTGAGACGCTGCTGCTGTTCGGCGGCGGGGGATCGGTCGGCATCATCGCGACGCAGCTCGCGGTAGCCCGGGGAGTCAAGGTCATCAGCGCGGTCGGCGAGCGCGACGAAACGCTCGCCCGCGAGCTGGGAGCGACGCCGGTACGGTACGGCGCGGGCCTGGCCGACCGGGTCCGCGCGCAAGGCCCGGTGCACGCCGCGCTCGACGCGGCTGGCAAGGGCGTCTTGGCCGACGCGATCGCCCTGACTGGCGGACCCGAGCGAGTCATCACCCTGTCCGACGCGGCCGCTGCTGACTTCGGCGTCTTGCTCTCCGAGCCCGACACCGACCGTGCTCCCGGTGCCCTGGATCAGACGATCGCCTTGCTGGCCGATGGCCAACTCCGGCTGCGCGCGCACATATCGATGCCCATCGAGCACGCCGCTGACGCCCACCGCAGGCTCGAAAGCGGCAACTTCCACGAGCGCATCATCCTCACCTTGCGGCAGCAGGCAGCACGGCCGTAGCCAGGCGAGGCTAATAGGACCGCCGCGTACGGATGTGTCCGGCGGGACACGACTGGCCACGGTCGCCGCACACTGGCGGATCTGAGCGTCGGCCTGCGGGCATGACGGTGGCTGGGTAAGAGGCAGTTTGCCGGCGCTGAATGGCTACCGTGCGTGGTTCCCCAGTCAGATCCCCGACAGGATCACGCTGGCCGAACCACTCGACGCGAGGCATTTCGAGCTCGGCTTCGATTGTCCGACTCCCGGCCAGGCGGGACTGACTACTCGCTTCGAGGCGAGCGCTCAGTGGCTGAGTGGCGCCTGGTGTGGCCCGCTGAAGCGAAATTCCCTCTCCGTCAATACGCGGCTTCGCAGAACTCCAGTACTGCGGCGGCGACCGTCTCGGGTAGCCGCTCGGAGATGGCACGCCGGGCGGCGGGCTGGAAGCGGATGTCGTACCGCTCCCCCGGCGGGATGGTCACGGGCCGTTGGCGCGGCGCCTGGCCAGGTCCTGCCGCAAGGTTCCCACGTCCGCTCCTGGCTCGCCACGGCCGAGCGCGGCCATGCTCTCGGAGATCCGGGCGACAGCGTCACTGTCGCCGCGGATCTCCGGGCTCATCTCCAGGCCGTCGAGGTCGTCGACCGACAGCAGGACAGCCTCGGCCTCGCAGTTGCGGGTCAAAGTGATCCGCTCGTGCTGGAGTCGCACCCGCCGCGCCAGCTCGGACAGCCGGGCCCTGGCCTCGGAAAGCGGTACCGGAATCGACGCGATGCTCATAGTCCGACGTCTAGACCACACTGGTCAAGGTTCAGTCTGCCGTGCTGGTTAGCAGGCAGTGACGTGGGGCACGTTGACTCGCAACCCGTGAGCATGCCAGATCGAACCGCAAAAGGAATTGCCATGGCTACTGCACCCGCCACCGTCAAGGACACGGGAAAGCCAGGCCGTCTCGCCACCGATCCCGCTGGCCCGACCGGCCGGCTTGCCACCTGGGTCGCTGAAACCACGCTCGACGACGTTCCCACCGCCGTCCGGGACCGGGCCAGGCACCTGATACTAGATGGCCTCGGCTGTGCTCTGGTAGGTGCACAGCTGCCCTGGTCCCGCACTGGCGCCGAGGGCGTCACAGCGCTCGACAGCGCCGGGGATGCCGCGCTGATCGGCTGGGACGGCCGAGCCACCAGCGCCACGTCGGCTGCCATGGTGAACTCCAGCTTCATCCAGGGGTTCGAGCTCGACGACTACCACCCGCTGGCTCCGCTGCACAGCAACTCCCTGGTCCTCCCGGCGATGCTTGCCGCCGCCCCGAAGGTGGGGCGCGTCTCCGGCGAGCGTTTTCTTCTCGGCGCGATCCTCGGGTACGAGACCGGCCCGCGGGTCGGTCAGGCACTCGGCGGGCTGGACATGCTGTCGCGGGGGTGGCACTCGGGGGTGGTCTTCGGCCCCCTGGCCGCCGCTGCTGCCGCGGGAACCCTGTACGGGCTGGACGCCGCCGGGTTCGAGGATGCATTCGGGATGGCGGCGACCCAGTCCTGCGGGCTGATGTCGGCGATGTACGAATCGATGGTCAAGCGCATGCAGCACGGCTTCGCCTCGCGCAACGGCCTCACGGCCGCCGCGCTCGCGGCAGCAGGTTACGTCGGGATCAAGCGGGTGTTCGAGCGCCCGTACGGCGGCTGGCTTGCCGTCTTCGGCGAGGGTCACCACACCTACCCCGAAGAGATCTACGCGGGCCTGGGCATCCTGTGGGAGACCGAGCGGATCGCCGTTAAGGCCTACGCGTGCATGGGATTGCTGCACGCCGCGATCGACGCCGCATTTGAGCTGCGGCCCAAGGCCGACCTCAGCCAGATCCAGCGGATCGACATCGACATGGGCGAGGCCGCATACGCGCACGGCGGATGGAAGGCCGAGCATCCGCTTGAGGTGATCGGCGCTCAGATGAACGTCGCTTACGTCGTCGCGGTCGCCCTCCTCGACGGCGAGGTGCTCATCGACCAGTTCACGCAGGACCGGATCAACCGCGATGACGTCTGGACACTGATCGACCGGACACTGACGCACCACGAACGGGCCTTCGACAGCCTCCCGGCCGACGAGCGGCTCACCACCACGGTGCGCCTGACCCTCAACGACGGAACCACTCGCGCCGCCAAGGTCGCACACCCGCGCGGCACCGGCGCCCGCAACCTTACGAACGCGGAAATCCGTGACAAGTACGCCAAGCTGACCCGTAAGGTCGTCTCGGCCGAACGCCAGGCTGCCATCGAGAAAGCCGTCCTCGGCATTGATTCTCTCGACGACGTCGCTCAGTTGGCTGCCCTGCTCACACCCGCCGTGCACTCCCCCCTCGGCTGAGCACGGCCGACCGCCCTCAGACTTCGTCCACCACGCTCGCGACTTAACAGGAAGGTTCACAAATGCCGGTAACTCTGAACCGGCGATGAACGCTGTGGGGGGGCAACTATGAACGATCCGTTCTGCCGCTTGCCCGTCGTGCCGAGCTTCTCTGTGACCAGCACGGACATCACCGACGGCCAGGCGCTGCCGCCGACGCAGATGTCTGGGATCTTCCACGTTCCGGGCGGGAAGGACAGCTCGCCCCAGCTGTCGTGGTCCGGCGCTCCAGCGGAAACCAAGAGTTACACCGTGACCATGTATGACCCCGATGCGCCCAGCGGGTCAGGGTTTTGGCACTGGGCCGTCGCCGATATCCCCGCCTCGGTGACCGGACTCCCGACCGGAGCGGGGAGTGGCACCGGCGAGCACCTGCCCACCGGAGCGTTCCATCTCCCCAACGACGCGCGCCTGGCCCGCTTCGTCGGCGGTGCACCGCCGCCCGGAGACGGGCACCAGCGCTACGTCATCGTGGTGCAGGCCATCGGCATCGACAAGGTCGGACAGCTACAGGTGCAGGCCGACTCGACTCCAGCCTGGCTCGGCTTTAGCATCAACCTCAGCGGACATCTCCTCGGCCGCGCGGTCATTACCCCCTGGGCAGAACTCCCGGCCGCGTTAGGCTTCGCCCGCAGGCAACCTCTGACTCGTCGTCCACGCCCGCACGTTGCAGCCCGGGCTATCGAGCCAGCTTGCTGATCCTGCCGCGGATGCCGCGGGCGACCAAGCCGGCTCAGCTTCGCGCCCGGCCCCAGTCGGAACGGTAAACCTGAACGCGCGCGTGTGGGGCTGACACGGACGCGCATCTGGGCGCCTTGATCCGGCCCAGCCTGGCGAGCCGCGCGGACGCTTCGCCATGAACCCTACACGCTGGCGGTGGACGCGTACCGATTTGCCCTAATGGCATGTCATACCGGATATAGCATTACTCCATCGAGTGTGCGCCGACGGTGCGCCGACCGCGCGGAGGCGTCATGGGAAGCAGGTTCTGTGGCAATGTGGTCCTGGCGGTGGTAGCGACAAGCCTGCTGGTGGCGGCCTGCGGGAGTGGCTCCGCGGCATCATCTGCGGCACCGGAGCTGTCCGCTAAATCGCCGCGCTACGCCCACGGCACGACGGCCTCAGTGATAGTGCCCCAGGTGAGGGCCGCGCTAAGGGCGGCGAAGAGCTTCCATGTAACGGGCACAGCAGTGTACGAGTCGAGGACGCTCTCGGTCGACATGAGTTTCTACGGCACGTCCGGCCTGTACGGCAGCATCGGCGGCGGCAGCGGAATCTATTGGATTCTGGTAGTCAACGGCAGGACTTACCTCAAGGTCAACTCGGCGTACTTGAAGACCACCAAGGCGCCCCCGTCTGCGTGCGCCAGTTCCTGCGGCAAATACGTCGAGATAGGCGGTGCCGCGGCCCGGCAACTCACCGGAGCATTCAGCATGAAGGCGTTCATCGGGGCGCTGACCGAAAGTCTAGGAGTCTTTGCAGGGGACGGAGGCGCCTTCTTCGTCCCGGTCACCTACCACGGCCAGCGAGTGCTCTCATACTACGAGGGAGTCGCCACGCTCGACGTGGCAGAGGCCGGGCCCGCTTACCCAGTACTGGAGTCCGGCTTGTCCAGCGGGTCGCTGACTTACTCGGAATGGAACTCTGTCCCCGCACCCACGGTTCCACCTGCCAGCGAGGTCATCAGCTTGGGCCAACTCGCCGGATAGCAAGGCGCTGCCGCCAGCAATCCGCGTCGTCGGGCGGGGTCTCCATGAAGAACCGCTGCTGGCTGACGCGGATGTCTTGGCGGCCGGCATTCTGAACCGCCAGGCTGATAAAGTCGACCCTCAGGTCGTCGCGACGCCAGAACAGTAGCCTTTGGCTGAGACGCCCTCTGCATCCCAGTCGACCTCCGATTTCAGGATCAGCGTCTCGCGATCGCTAGCTGCGTCTCGCAGAGCTTGAATGCGCCGAACCCAAGCAGCTCTCGGGAGTAAGTCAGCGTCAGCGCCCGGTAGCCAGCAGCTTGCGGTGTCCATCGCCAGATGCGGACGCCCGCCGGCATGTCAACGGCAGGTGAAGTCTCACCCCTGATCGGCAACTGAAAATTGACTGCTGCACGACCGGATGTTCGTCGTCGTGGCGGGCCGCCTCCATGCTGGGGCTGTGGCCAGCTAGCTATGTCGCCGGTGCCAGCGAGATGCTCCCCGGACCGTGTCGCCAGTCACGTGGTATCCGCAGCGGCGCAGTTCCTCAATCATCTGCTGACGACGGTATAGCGGGTGGACGTGCACGTCGCCGAGGTTGCCGCGGGTGTCATCGAAGCGGATGCAGCACATGTCGCCGAGCCGGCGCGTAACTAGCACGGCCTGGATGGCCGCGGCTGGCTGTGATCGAGTGGTGAACCACGGGAATGACAGGCGGACGCGCAGTTCGCGGCTGCTGATGTCGAATCGCGAGAACGGCCAGCCACTGGCTCGGCGGCCGGCCCACGCTTCGACGGCGAAAGACCGGAAGTCGGCCGAGTCACCGGCCGCGAAGTCGTCGGATTGACCTTCCAATTCTCATCAGCGTACGGCCGAACCGCGGGTCTCGGCATCGCCACACGGCGATCTGTCCGCGGAGCCAGATGCGGATGCTCATCGGGCTCGATCGTGTCTCCACTGCGGCAGTGCTATCATGAGATATCACTTGGAGGTGCTCGTGACTGACCTGCTGATCCGAGATGTGCCTGATGACGTGGTGGCCGCTGTCGATGCGCGAGCTAGTCGTCTGGGTTTGTCGCGCAGCGAGTATGTCCGGCGCCGCCTGGCCCAGGACGCCACTTCGGCCGGCGCGGTGGTAAGCACTGAGGACCTGGCCCGGTTCTCGAACCTTTTCGGTGACCTGGGTGATCCGGACGTGATGTCGCAGGCGTGGCGGTGACCGACTGGCTGATCGATAAGTCGGCCCTGGTCCGGCTCGCTGCCAGCCACGACGCGGCTGAGTGGGCGGCGCGGATCGAGCGGGGGCTTGTCCGGATCGCGACGGTGACTCGCCTGGAGGTCGGATATTCAGCCCGGTCCGGCGCGGACCTTCGCGCCGGACTCCAGCGTCCGCCGTTGTCGGCGATGCCGGTGGAGTACCAGACCCCGGCAATCGAGGACCGTGCGATGGAGGTGCTAACCCTGCTGGCCGACCGCGGCCAGCACCGGGCCCCGTCCATCCCAGATCTCATCATCGCCGCCACCGCAGAGTTCGCAGGCCTGACCGTCCTGCACCTCGATAAGGACTTCGAGATCATCGCCAGCATCACCGGCCAGCCCCTTGAGCGGCTTGAGACCAGTTAACGCACCGCGACCGTGACTGCCGCTACGCGGCATGACAGTGCGTTCGTATGGCTAGGGAGCGTCCGACGGGCAGCTAATACTGCGGATTCATCGTTACCTGAGATCAGCAAGGAGCAGATCCCGGTCCTCCAATCGCGGCCACGACAAAGCCGCCATCAACAACGACCGCGACGAGCGTCGCCGCGGATGGCCTGACGGCCACCCTTGGCCGAATCCGGCCGAGAGTCGGCGGTCGTGCCAGCTATCGGGGATGACGGTCGTTGGTCCAGGCCACCTACCCGCTGCTTGTATCGCATATATCCTGCCGCGATGCCAGACTTCCCGCCCTGCGACGACACCTGCGGTGCCCTCGCCGAACACGTGCGACGGTACTTTGCCGAGCAGGCCATCGACGCCGTCACCTGGCAAGCGGGACCGATCAAGCGCGCGAACCCGCACTTCAGGGTGTTGAGAGTCGCGCCGCTCGAACCATCTGGCCTCTGGCAGTATGTCTCGTTCGGCGGATGGGCAGCCACTGAAGACCAGAACAGCGGCCTGGAGTTCATTCTCAGCACACCCGCGGAGACCCCACGTGCCGTCGAGCTGCTGGCCATGTCGGTTTACTACCACCAAGGCGGGCGGCTCGGACTGGGCCACACAATCCCGATCGGCGAGCCCTGGCTAACCGGATCGGCCTGCGATCACATGCTGATCAGCGAGTCCTACCCGTTCGGATCCGAATTGCATACCTGTCACGTCGGTGACCGCCACGTCGACTTCCTGTGGCTCCTGCCCATCACCGCGGCCGAGCGGGACTTCAAGGTCGCCAGCGGACTCGATGCCCTCGAAGCCCGTTTCGAAGAACGGGAGCTGGAGTACTGGGACATACACCGACCGTCGATGGTCTGATCCACAATTGAGGACGCTCACCAGCGCCTTGCCGCTGCCGGTCCACTGAATCCAGGCCGGACCAGCAACACCCACGATGGCTGAACTCGCGGCTCCCCACTGACTGAGACGCCAGCACGGAGAGCGGCGTAGAGCGTTGCGGTCGATCGACGGCGCCAAGCTTCGACGGCATCAGCACTATGGTCGGCCAACTGGTCGTATCCGTAATTCGGCCGCAGAGTGTCAGCGGCACTGTCATTCCATGAAGGGCATGAGTTCGGCGGGCATGGTGACGAAGGGGCGCATCATGTCGCGGTCTTCGTGTTAGAGGATGTGGCAGTGGTACATGTAGCGGCCGCTGTAGGCGGTGAAGCGGACGGCGATCTCGGCGATCTCGTTGGGGTTGACGCGGACGGTGTCTTTGAGGCCGCGTTCGTTGTCGTCGATGGTGTGGCCAAGTTCGTCGTCGGGGTCCCGTTCGAGGGTGACTGCGGTGGCGATGGAGAGGTCTTCGATGCCCTGTTCAGGGATCTGGTAGCGGATGGGGCGCCGGGAGAGGATCTGGAACGGGTCGAGGTGGCCGTGGATCGGGTGGGTGTCGTCGGTGAGACTGATCAGCTGCCAGACCTCATAGAGGTCGAGTACCGGGAAGAAGGTCGTAGCGCTTCTAACCCGGCCCGTGCCGATGGCTCGGCCTGTGAGTCGCGGCGTGTCTAGCCGGGCGACCGCCCATGGGCACCCAGCTCCCGACTCTCACCCGACCAAGGACTTTCACAACCTTCCAACGACATCGCATGATCCGGTTAGATCTAAGTAGGTTCATCAGGTCTGCGGCCAGCCGTGAAGTCCACCAGCCCAGGACTTTCCGGAGCATTCGGCCCGGCGCATTGACCCGGCGGGAGCTACGCAGTGTCTGGGATCGTCGACCAACTGCCGACTGTGATTGGTGTCGTCATCGGCGCGGGCGGCTCATACCTCGTTAGCGCGGCACGGGATCGGGCCGGCTGGCGGCGGAGCCAGTCGACGCGGTGGGACGAGACTCGCGCTCAGGCCTACGCCGACTACGCCCGCGCAGTGAAGTCCCTCTGTCTGCACTGCATGCGCATGACGAACTCCGGCGGAATCACTGCTCCGCCGGAGAGCACCGACACTGGCGCTTCGCTGGCCGAGTTGGACAGGCTTGCCGGCCAGCGAACCGCTGTGTGGGAGCTTGTACTGCTGCTGGGAGATCCAGATGCTTTGCTGCCGGGCGGATCTGGCATCGCAGGGTCGGCCTCCTCGAGATACTGGCCCGCTGCGAGCAGGCTGACGCCGTGAACTACCGGGCCCTTCTCGACGACATCGACAGTGACCGTGCGCGCTTCTACCAAGCCGCGCGCAGAGACCTCGGAGTTCAATCCGGCGACGTCCCACTTGGCGGGCCGTGGGACCTCGACGTCACTCGCTACGCCGTAGAGCGGCAGCCGCGTGCAAGCGAGAGTCCCGGCGTTGATCAGGGCGCTAGACCGACTCCATACGGCGAGTCACCAGACAGGCCCGCCGAAGCCCGCTAACCAGCGAGATCACCAGCTATGCCGCGCACTCAGCGGCGGATGGTAGCTACAGCTTGGCTCTACAGCCTGGCAGACTTTCGCCCTGCTGGCAGGCGGGCAGGCACTCCAGGCTGGCCGGTTGTGCTGGGCGCAAGGCTTCGCGGCCCGTGTCTGGTGGCGGGCCGGGCTAGTTGCCGTACTGCTGATCTTCCCGGTGATCGCCGCCGCCGCTAGCGGCGCACTAGGTCCTCCCACCTGCGGCCGGTCCGCACGCTCTGCGGCCGGTCGGCCGTGATATCCGACCCGGGCAGCGCGAACTCGTCTCTGACTTTGACCAGCACCCACCGCCGCTCGCCGGTGCGGGTCAGGCCAAAACCGCCGCCCAGCTTCTCCCCGTGCAGCACAACCGACATATGGCCGGGGTCGTCACGACGGATCTCCGCCAGGCCCTCGTCCCAGATGATCACCGCGCCAGTGCCGCGCCGCGAGCCCTCGTGCACGCCCTCGAAGTCGCCAGCCGACAACTCGTGATCCTCAACCGGCACGGCCAGCCGGCGGACCACCGGATCCATCGACGGGCCGTTGGGGACCGCCCAGGACCGAAGCGCGCCGCCGACAAGGATCCGCAGGTCGTAATGCAGCCGGGTGGCGTCGTGCAGTTGCACCACGAACCGGGACGGGGTCACGACGCGACGTTACCGCGAGGCCCGGTCCGTCGCGGCAAGGGGCTGACACGTCGAGGTAATCCGCTTCAATCGACCTCCCGCAACCCAGGCCGGCCACCCTGGCGTTGGTTCATAACGCGGCAGAAGCGCGCATTCGCAGGTGGCCGTGCAGCGGGTCAGATGGGCCAGCCGATATCGAAGAGGTCGCAGGCCCCCGCAGGTTGCGGATCCCTAGAGCGCGGCGGCAGCCCCGGTCACGTTGAGACGGAAAGCACCCACCTTGTTGTGTGCGGCATTAAGTCCGCCTGGTGCGGGCCCATCGGAGGCCCAGCCACAATACCAGGAGGCCAAGGACGAGCAAAGCTGCCGCGAAGTAGTTCACCCAGTCCCCTGGTGCCTGCGCCGCATCCCAGAGGCTGACCGCCACGCCAGCCACCGCGCAGCTGATGACGATCGGCGTGGTCACCCGCATGGCGTAGCGCAGGAGCGTGCTGATGGAATAGGCGACGAGAAGCAGACTCCAGGCCAGCCGCAGGTAGTTCAGCGGAAGCTCCGGCGCCTGCACGATGTTCCAGATATCCCAGGTCACGACGGCCAGGCACGCGAGGAGCAGGACGCGGAGCGCCGCCGTCACCGCGGGCGGCAGCCGCCGGGCCCTGACGTGCGTCAGGGCCGTGCCCCGGAAGGTATCCGCGGCGTAGCCCAGCATCCGGGCTGCGCGGCGCGGGGCGAGCCGGATCTGGGGATCATGCAGGATGGCGGGCAGTTCGGCCGCCCATTCCCGGTGCCGCTCCTCCCGGATGTCCTTCGGCAGCCGCCGGCAGGCCCGGCCCACCAGGAACTCGCCGAGCCGCAGCAGCTGGCGCTCGGCCCTCATCCCGGGCTCCCCGGTACCGGGCGGCCAGCGCGGGCGGGCGCGTGCTGACGGCGGGCCGAAGCTTGCGCAAGCTCGATCCGGGCGACCCGGATGCCCTCGCCGGTCAGCCGGTAGTACTTCCTGGGCCGCTGCCCCTCCTGCTGCGGGGTCTCCCACGCGGACGCGACCAGCGTCTGGTGTTCAAGCCGGGTCAGCAGCGGGTACAGGGTGCCGCTTGGCAGCCGCGCCGCTTTCATCAGGTCATAGCCGTAGCGGGGCGCGGCGGGATCTGACAGGAACGCGCCTAGCACGCGCTCCAGCGGCCCGGTCATCCTCACACACTTAACTCTACACATGTAGCCGAAAGGTCCGGCGCCAGATCGGCGGCTTCATGCCAGCACACGGGTGCCTCATGTCGTCCTGGACGTCACCGGCTGCCTGCTTCACCACGTGGCAGCCGCTCCGGCCGATCGGCCGGTCGGCGGCAGGAGCACGCGTTGATCGAGGTTCCTCAGAGATGATCCGGCTCTGCGGCGGCTCTGCGGCGCAGAGTCCTCTCGTCGTTGTTGTCCACCCCGCCGCACGCCGATGGCGGCCGCAGGCACCCAGGTACGGTGGCCTGCGTGGAAGACTCTGACGTGATTCCCAGACGCGCGGCGCGGGTCCTGCTCGTTGACGCCGACAACCGGGTGCTGTTACTGCACGGATTCAATCCCTCCGCGCCCGCCGAGCTGTTCTGGTTCACCATCGGCGGGGGTATCGATCCCGAGGAGAGCAGCGCCGAGGCGGCTGCGCGGGAGTTGCTCGAGGAGGCTGGCCTCGCTGTCGATCCCGCCGACCTAGGTGACCCCGTGTGGCACCGGATCGCCGAGTTCGGCTTCGACGGAAGATGTTACCGGCAGGAAGAGGACTACTTCCTGCTGCGCGTGGAGTCTGTCGAGGTCAGCCTCGCGGGCCTGGAAACGATAGAGCAGGAGACCGTGGTCGGGTACCGCTGGTGGGAAGCCACTGGCCTCGAGTCCGGTGGCGAGGCGTTCTTTCCGGCGGAGTTGCCCCGGCTTCTGCGCGAGCTAACGAGCTGACCCGACATGCTCAGGACCGATTCGCCGCATGCAATCGCAGCGCGGCAGGAGCAAACGTCTTGCGGTTCAGGGCCTGGCCGCTTCAGCCCACTCGGCTGCAGTGATCTCGAACTGGCATTGGTCGTATCGAACTCCCACGTAGCGCATCGACAGTTTCGCCAGAACACGCTGCGACGCCCGGTTCGACCGAGTGGTTGACGCCCACACAGTTGCTATCCCAACGTCGTCGAAGGCATGTCTAAGCAGAGCCCGGCTGCCTCCGGCAGCCAAACCGCGTCCCCAGTGCGCCGGACACAGGCGATACCCCAGATTCGCCGTGCTTGGCTCCCATGAGCACGCCCCGAGCCCCCACCAGCCGACGAAGACACCGCCAGCGCGACCGATCCAATACCCCAGTCCTCGCCCTGGGTCCGAACGCCCCTGCAGCCGTTCCGTCCACTCGGCGTAGGTCTCCTCTGCGGTGGCTGGACGGCCTGTGAGGTTGCGCATGACCACCTCGTCAGCATTGAGCCTGCGCATCAAGCCGATGTCGCCATCGCTGACAGCACTGAGGTCGAGCCGTGCACTCGCGATGCCAGGAAGCACGAGCTAACGGTACGTCGCGGCGAGTGCTCCGGCTCGTCATGCACGAACGATCCCAGGACCGCTGAGCGCCCACCTATCGGCATATTCGTCCGCGCGACCAGCGGCATAGACCGGACGTCGTGGCCTTCGTCCGGCGTCACAGGCGGCGAACTGCTTAGCTCGGAGTGGTCGCGGCTCTGCCGCTGGCAGTTGCCCTCTTCGCCCGGCGTCGCAGGTAGCGGATAGGACCAAGCCACAGGCTGCCGATCAGTCCGGCGGTAGCGACGGGCATGAGCACGGCGTAGAAACGCCAGGTGGTAGACCCGTGTACAGCGAATACCTCGTCGGAGCCAGCGGGGTAGAGTGCTGGGACGATGCTGCCAGGGTGGGTACCTGGCGGCAGCGGATCGTCGTAGACGACATTGGGCCGCAGCTGATGGCTGGCCGTGGTGAAGGTGCCGGTCCACTGGCAGCTTTGGTCACATGACAGTGACTCAGCAGTGAACACGCCGCGGGTGCCTTCGCCCCGGGCCGCGCGCAACGCTGGCCCGAACCCGAGCGCACCAACCGCAAGCAGCCCGGCGCAGGACACGCCGATGAAGCCGGTAATGGCCCGGCTCCACAGCCGGTCGGTGTACCACCACCGCGAGCGGGACAGCTGGAGCAGACGCAGCCGTTCCTCGGCCGTCAGCAGGTATCCGCCGGTCAGTTTCCCGCGTGCGGCCGACGCCTCTCGCCAGCCAACTCGCTGGACGGGAGCCGCCCGCCGTGCTTGCGCGGCCTGCCGGGGCAGCGTCCGCCGGATACACCCACAAGGTGGAACCGTCAGCCGCGAGCCCAGCGATCACCACCTTGGTCCCCGGCTGGATCACAGCGCCGACCGTGCGTGCGGCCCACCGTGAGCCGCAGTAGCGGGCCCAGCCCGCGTTGTCGCTGACCTCATCAACCACAGTTGCCGTGCCAGCCATCCGACCCTCTCGCGCGACCGCCCTCAGATAAGGCTTCAGCAGCAGCTGTCGGGTTGCCACGCCCCCCGCCGCCACAGCTGCGAACACGCTGGCTTGTAGCCACAACTGGGTGCCCGCGGCCGCTGCCGCCGCGCCCGCCAGCGCGCCTAAGGAGGCTGCGGCGAGGTACAGCCGCCGCGTGACGACTTCCGCAGGCCCCAGCACAGCCGCAAGCACGAGCCAGGCAGCCCAAGCGTGATCCACGCCAGCATTATGCGCGCCGTGCCTCCTTGGCGCCTATCTCGCGCTAGCCGACGCCATCGCGTCGCCGAGTGGCATCACCTACGAGCCTGGTCCGCCGCCGGCAATCGCGCGCCAACTGGGGCAGAGGATGTTGATACGCGGTGGTTGGGTTTGACCTTCGAGCAGCTGGCTTCGTTGCGTCGCCGCGCTAAACGCAGCTCGTGTGGTGGTGTGGTTATGCCGGACAACCGCATGGGAGCGTTCACACAGCAGTTGCTGTCGGCTGATCAGCTCAGTGCCGGCCTGCTTGCTGGCGGTCATCCACCCCGTGGAGATCCCTGATGAGCCACTCGCCGTGACAGCCCGGCCCAGAAAACGGCCCGGTCAGCCGAACCCCGCGACAACCAAGGGGACCAGCCAGTAGAACAGGAACAACTGAGGCCAGGCCGGGCCAATTACGTGAGCAACACCCCCCCGCTCAATAAGGTGAACGCCGACACATTCAGGGGCTCTAGGGGCTCCCGCCGTTGATTCCACCGCCTGGCACGCAGTCACCGATCTGGCTGGCATTTGGCCCGTTGCAGGGATTCTGGCTGCCGCCCGGATTAGCCGCCTGGCGGCGGCGCCGGTGCCTGCTGACAGATCCCCGTCGAAGGGTCGCAGTAGGGGCTGGGCTGCGACGTTGCCGCCGCAGCCGGGATTCCATACGTGATTACTCGCATAGCGCTCCCCCGATCAGCGCTATAGCTGCTGCCGACCCACTCGTTCCGACGTTACGCCTGGGACAACTCGTACCTTCTTCGTGCCCTCCTCACCGGATGGCCAGCGTGGCCGTTGCAGTCCGCAAGCAAGTTGCGCGCAACCCGGAACGTCATTCTGGCGGCCAGACGCGGATGTTGTTGCGGCACTGGGTGGACAATCAGGTCTCGCGCGTATCGACGGCGAGCCTTTCCGGGGAGAGGTTGTCTGGCTGACCCACGACCAGGGTTGCCGTGCCAGCGGACCTCCGCCGACCCCGCCAGATCAGGGCTATGCGGCGACTCCCTATGTCTCTCCGGCCACGGCCTCTGATGGCCTAGCTTCGTTCGTGATCCGAGCCACCGACCGTACGGCTTGGCGCTCGCCCGCTGCTCCGAGGAGGGCCAGAGCCAGAGTGTGGCGTGATCTGCTTTCCTTTGCTCAGATCACATGCCTGTGCCTGCCGGACCGGCTGGGGAACGGATGGCTACCGGATGGCGGTGCCGATGAGCCCGTTTCTCGTGACGAGGGATGCCAGATCGCTTTCGTCCATCTCGTCGGCGCCCTCTGCCCGCAGCGGCAGCACCAGGTAGCGGGTCTCGGAGTTGGCGTCCCAGACCCGGATCTCGGCGCTATCGGGCAACTCGAGCCCGAACTCGGCCAGCACGGCGCGCGGCTCGCGGACCGCCCGCGACCGGTAGGCGAAGCTCTTGTACCAGCTCGGCGACGGCCCGAGCAGCGCGGTCGGATAGCACGAGCAGAGCGTGCACACGATCATGTTGTGCACGGCCGACGTGTTCTCAACCGCCTTCAGCAGGTACCCCTGGGTGCCGGCGCCGAAGCCGAGTTCGGCGGACGCAACGTTGCCGTCGGCCAGCAGCCGATCACGGTAGCCCGGATCCTTCCAGGCGCGAGCTACCATCCGGGCGCCATTGACCGGCGAGGCCGAGGTAAATACCCGCTCGAGGATGTCGTCGAGCTCGGCATCGGTGGCCAGCCCGGCGGCGATCAAGCGCTCTTCGAGCCTGCGGACCCTGGCTGCCACGGGAAGCTCGCCGTGCTCGCCGCTCACGTCGCCTCTTCCAAGTAGGACTCCCACATATCGAGGATCACGGAGTGCGACCCCGAACCCCACAGCTCAGCAGCAGGGAAGCGCACAGCGTAGACGGGCTCGGCCCGGAAGACGCCCCGTACCGCCTCGTCTGGCAGCTGCCAAGTCGCCCGGACCTCGACGACCTCACCCATATGGCCGCGGGCATACCCGGGCAGCCTAGTGTGACCGTCAGGATCTGCCGCCCGAGCCTGCACCCGGGCGCCGGCGGCGAACCTAGCCATCGGCCAGCAGTCCCCGCTCGGCCAGCAGCATCTCGGCCGCCCGCAGCCAACGCTCGTAATAGGACAGGGTCAGGTACTCGGCCGGCGGGATCCGCTCGATAGCGTCGCGGAGATCATCGAACGCCGCGTTGATCACTCCGCGCCGCTGCAGCACGCGGACGATCGCATACACCCGCGCTTCCCAGTCGGCGTGGAAAAACTGCCCGTCGTCCTCGACTGGGACCGGTCCGAACCCAGTCTGCCCGCCCATGTCGTGCACCCTGCTCACCCGGCCTACGCTATCGCGGCAGAAGCCTGGCGTGACTGCTCTAACTCACCCACGTCATCGAGCTCAATGCGATCCGCATGGATCCCGGTCAATGCCGCGCTGGACTTGAACTGACGCCGGATAACTCCGACGCCGTGACCGCCCCTCGCGATCCGCGCGGACGTTGATTCACGAGCCGAGTAGAGAACAGGGGACATCTGCGGCGCGCCCGCGCTCCGCCGATAGCTGCCAGCGGCAGATCCGGACGTTGATGCATGCTGGCGGCGGTTAGTCTTCGGCGGTGCCGTTTCCAGATGAGCCGTTCAGTCGTCGGGTCGAGGTGGTGGCCTACCGCCAGGCGTGGGCTGGTGAGGGCGCACAGCTTGCAACGGACTTGCGGGAACTGCTCCCGGGCGCGGTGTGCGTCGATCACATCGGCTCGACGGCGGTTCCCGGATTGCCGGCCAAGGACTGCCTCGACGTGATGGTGCAGGTGGACCACCTGGATGAGTCCGGCGTGGCCAGTGTGCTTGAGGCACGGCGCTTCCGGCGGCGGCCGGAACCGTGGAACCAGCAGGAGACTTCCTACGGGATCCCCTACCCTAAGCAGGTCTTCGCTCCTGCTGCCGGCGCCCGGCCCTGCAACATTCACGTCCGCCAGCACGGCGGCCGGAACGTCCGGTACGCGCTGGTGTTCCGCGATTACCTGCGGGCGGATGCTCACGCCGCGGACGTGTGGGGCCGATTTAAAGTCAGGCTGGCGTGCAGCGTCCCTGACCTGGCTGACTACGGGCAGATCAAGGCACCGGCCAGGAAATCCTCATGCAGTCAGCCGAACTTTGGGCCCGCGACTTCGGCTGGGGCCAGGCCGACGTTCTTGGTGCTCGATAGGTGAGCGCCAAAGGATCTACCCGCGGCACGAGCGAGCGTGTCCAGCAGCTCGTCTATCGCGACTCGGCTCAAGGGTCGTCGTCGCCTTCAGTGTCCGCGAAGGCTGCCTCCGTCTCGGCGATCGTCGCGCCGCGGTATCGCTCGCTGGTGGGATCGATAACCAGCAATGGCTGGCGGAGCGAGCCGTCGAGCCAGGCGGCAAGCCAGGTCGGCAGGGTGTACTCGCCCGAGGAATCTGGTCAGAAGATGGCAGTTCCACTGGATATCGGGGCGATCCTGCGGGAGTTTGCTGCCATGCGAACGGTTCTGCTCTCCGATCACCCGGCCGACATGCTCGAGCAGGCGAGAACTCGCGCCAACACGCAGCAGCAGCGAGCGATGGCGCAGTACGAATCGGAACTCAGGCGGCACAGAGCCGAAGTCAGGAAGGCCGAAGAAGCGCGAGACCAGGCGGGCGGGCGGCGGCGCTGGCTGGCCTGGCTTCGCCACGCGCTGGCGGCTCGGCGAGCCAAACGGCAGACACCAGCGCCGCCCGAGTTGGCTGCTGTCGCAACCGCTGAACAGAGCAGGCTTGCCGCGGGCATAGCCGGTGAGCAGCAGGTGGCCAACGAGTTCGGTCGTGCCCTCGGCGACGACTGGGTGCTGATGCGCGGCTACCGGAACAAGCTCGGCGAGATCGACCACCTGCTGTTCGGCCCCGGCGGACTCGTGGCCATCGAGGTGAAGAACATCAACGGCACGGTGCACTGCGAGGGCGACAAGTGGCGCGTCGACAAGTACGACAGATACGGAAACCTGGTCGAGCAGCACGACCTGGTTGACAGGGGCAAGCGGCAGCGCTCACCGAGCGTGCAGCTCAACGAGCCGGCCGATCTGCTCGAAGACTTCCTGCATTCCCGCGGCGAAGATGTCGACGTCCTCCGCGTTGTGCTGCTCACCCATCCCCGGTCCAGGATCGGCGTCTGCCGCCGGGCGACCGTGCACATTTTCACCAGCACAGGCGATGTCACCAGGCTGCTCAGGACGGTGCCGCAGCCGCTCAGCGAAGCCAGGCTAGCCAGGATCGGCGAGCTGGTCACGGGAGACCACCAATACCACTCCAGGCGGCTCGGATGAATAACACCTTTCAGGCTGCCCTGCGGTTGGGCATTGCCCAGCGGCTGAGCAGCGAGCGTAGCTAGCTGACGCAGCGCCGATCACGGCATCGGTCTGATGCCTGGCCATCTTCTGGAGACCTGTTGATGACGGAACGTCCACAATCGTGCACCTCACAATGAAGGCCGCGGTGACCCAATACCAGGTGTCAGAGGCCTGACAGTCTTATCGCCCTGGAGCTCTGTCGGCGGTGATGAGGCGGTAGCCGAGGTCAAGCTGGGCCAGCTCAACAGTCCGGCATGCATGGGCTGCGAGCGGCCCGACTGCCGATCTGTCGCGAGCCGGGCCAGTCCTACGCGCAGCCAGGCGTCTAGATTCGGCTCCAGAACAGTCTTGCCTGTTGACTCAGTCGATGTCGTGTGTCTATTTCTATTGTACGGGAGACGCGGAAGGAGACCTCCAATGCTGCTCAGTATCCAGAGCCTCATCGCTGTCGCTGTCACGGTCGGTGTCGCCGTTGTTTGGACGATGGCAATCGCGGTTACGGGTGCCATCTGGCAGCGCCACGAGATACGCGAGTTCATGGCATCGCACCAACTCACGATCGCTTCCCAGGACTCGACCCAGACCGATGACTCACGGGAGCTCGTCCTGCGCTAGCAGGAGTGCACGTCGAGGGCAGACAGAGGGGCGGCGCAATATGGCGCCGCCGCTCGCTTTGCTGGAACGTTGCACTGCCAGCGTCGCGTCAGCGCAGTTGTCACGCACGAGGGGTTATGGGTTTCGAACCCTACTGCGGCCGGAATCGGCAGCGGTGCAGAGAGCTCTCGTAACCGCGCGCCGAGCTGCCGTTCTGCGCGGCCTCCTGCCGCGACGGTGGTGTCCGTGAAGGTCGCAGATCTCGATATCTGCATGCGCTGTGGTCGGCGACGCGCGCAACGTGGGCGATAGGTGATCGGCGGACCCGTCGCCGCCTGGCCCGCTCCGAAAGCGCACGCTGCTCTGACAAGGGCGGTACTGGTAATTGCCTTGTGCATGACCGTCCATGCGTTTCGTCGGCGATTTATCAACCTCGCGTTGGCCTTCTCCGGCACGGCCAGACCGCATCCCCGACATCCGCGGCCACACCCCGTACCCGATCCAGTTCGGCGCCGGCGATCGGATCACCGTCGTCACCAACGTTACCGGCACCTTCACCGGCGAGCTGAGCCTTGCAGCAGCAGCCGCGTGGCTCCCCTGTTGCCCCCGGCGATCCAAGACCACTACATACTCGAATACCGAAACGAAATACCCTCTCCGACAGCTGGGAGTCGATGGGCAAGGCACATGTGGCGTCCGAATATCCCAGACTGGCCGACGCAATCGCCCCCGCCACCGTCGTCGACCATGACGCGCTTCTGCTCGACCAAATACAGGTGATCTACGACAAGGGATTCGTCTTCGTGCGGCCCTGACAGCATGCATGTCACGGGCGTCGTCACAGCAGCAGACCTAACACGCCAATTCGGCAATCTGGCCCGTCCCTTCATGCTGATTGAGGAGGTAGAGATCCGGTTGCGCCTACGTGCCGACGAGGTCTACACACTGACCGAGCTCAGAGATGCCGTACAGATACACCGGCGTGACGCAATCACCCAGGCAGCTGACTTCACGCTTCGCGACTACTGCTACCGCCTACGGCCCGAGGAGAACTGGGCCAAGCTCGCGTGGAATGTGGACCCGGAGTACTTCATCGAGTGCCTCGGCAAAGTAGTCGACATCCGGAACGACCTGATGCACTTCACCACCGACGTAGACCCTGCCCAGTACGAGGCCGTTGAAGGCCTCCTTGAAATGCTGCGGGCGGCCGACCCGAGGCAATGAGCTGCGGCGGCGCTCGTCTCGTAGTCGGATCGTGTTCAGGTAACGCTTGACGTACTCAAGGACCAACATCTGCGACCAGTATGGGGTGTGCCAGGCCTTGATGCGACGATGAAGGCGCGCCGAGAGTCGATCCAGGCAAAGGGTGACCATGCTCCAGCATGGGCATGCATCTCGAGCGGAAATCAGGCGGCAGGTGACCTCGCGGGGCGGCCATCGCGTTGACGGCGCGGTACGAAACTCAGTCGTAGCCTTCCGGCACCAGTTGTCGGCCATCCACCAACCTTTGCGCCTGCGCGCTGGTGGCGGCATGAGAGTGCGAGTCTGTACCTCATGGCAGGTGTGCGCCCTTTCGGTGGCCGGCGGGTCCGTGGCCGTCGCTACTGCGTGCAGATCGAGATGACCTACGCCGGCGGCAGGCTGGCCGATGACCGGCGCCAGATGCTAACGGCGGAAATCAAGGTTCCCGGCGACCGAGCTGACCGGGACCTGGCCGTCACCATGTCAGCTGACCCGGTCAGCATCGTTACCATCAGCGCGACGGTAAACGCCGCCAACTCCCGAGCTGCGCTGGCCCTGGTCGACGACGCGCTGGATCGCGCTTTGATGATGACCGGCCTGTTCGAGGAATTTGATGTCACCGGCAAGGTGCTGCGCGTCGCCCCAGTACAACAAGCTCAGCGGATTCATCAGCGACCGACAGGGACGGAACACGCACCGGATTAGCCGCCCGCTCGTGGCCTCTCTCGACAGAGTGGCACTGAAAATCACCCGCCGCGCGGCTACAGATGCGGATGTTTGCCTACGCGACGAGACCGGGTTCAGTGCCATGCTGAGCCTCGTGCAGGTTCGTCCGAACGCTGACGCAGCGGGCGGCGCCACAGTCCAATTGAGCGCCGCCGAGGTCAGGGCACTCTTCAACATCCTGAATTTCGTGGCCAGAGGAGGGATCGATAACAGAGAAGCCGGACAGGGACATGGCCGCACGGCTTCAGGCACAGATCGAGGTGGCTCTCGGGGATTAAGGACCGCCCCGGTTCGAGAACGTCCAGGGCATGGTCTCCGGTATGAAGTGACCGCTAGCCCGTGGCCAGCCCGGTCCGCGCCACAGCGGCATAGACCGGACGTTCATCCCGAGGTGGGTGCTGCATGGACATGCAGTCGAGCCGATGGTGCATTGGCTATGACCGGGCCGCTAGCGACGCGAGGCCCCGCTGGTTAAACGCGCGCCGACCCGCCGTTCGGCGCTCATCGTCTGGCCTTGATGATGACCTGGCGGAGTGTTCGAGATCGGGCATTATGGGCGGGTGCTGCGCTACGTGCTGTTGCGCGACGCCCTTGGGAACCTCAGTCTTGAGCCCTCGGCGGGATGTCGTGCGGTGAGTCATCTGGGCCTCACGGGATCGGATCGGCTGCAAGGATGACGGCCGTGCGCCGCTACGAGGCGAGTATGTACGACAGCAGCCGCTGGGACGGCTTCGAGCTCCGCCCCGGCGACATCATTATCAGCACCCCGCCAAAGTGCGGGACGACGTGGACGCAGATGATCTGCGCCCTGCTCATACTGCAGGAACCGGAGCTCCGGCTCCCGTTGGACACGCTCTCGCCGTGGATCGACATGGTGACTCGCGCCCGCACCGACGTGTTCGCGGACCTGGCAGCCCAGACGCGCCGCCGGTTCATCAAGACCCACACGCCGCTCGACGGGATACCCAGCGATCCGGCGGTCACCTACATCTGCGTCGGGCGGGACCCGCGCGACGTGGGGCTGTCGATGGACCGCCATATCGACAACACCGACATCGGCGCGTTCCTCAGCCAGCGCGAACGGGCGGCCGCGATCGACGGTATCGAGCTCCGGCCATTGCGGCCACCGCGGCCGCGCCCCGACGGCGAGCGGGACCGCTTCTGGCAGTGGGCCGGCGACGAGACGCCGTCGACGCAGGTCGGGTCGTCGCTGCGGCGCACTGTAGAGCACCTGCAGACGTTCCGGGACGCCGCCGACGATCTCGACGTCGTGTATTTGCACTACGACGACCTGAAGGCCGACCTGGAGGGGCAGATGCGGCAGCTGGCCGCGCGCCTCGGCGTCGACGTCGACGAGCACCGATGGCCCCGCCTGGCCCGGGCGGCGACGTTCGAGTCGATGCGCAGCAGGGCCGGCACGACCGTCCCCGGCGGCGGTCCGGAGCACTGGATCGATCCCGCCGCGTTCTTCAGCCGCGGCACGAGCGGCCAGTGGCGCGACCTCCTCGACGACGCCGACCTCGCCCGGTACGCCACGCGCGTGCGGGCGCTCGCGTCCGGCAACCTCGTCGACTGGCTGCATACCGAGCCGATCGACTGACATCCCCGTCCGGCGGTACACCCGCACTACCCAAAGCTGATCGTCAGCGCCGACCGCCGCCCGCAACTGCCGATCCGCGCCCAGGACCAGCATCAGGAGTCAGCGCCTCAACCGGCGCCGGATCCGGCGATCTGGCCCACCCGAGGATGGGGTACCAGCGCCCAGCCACGTACCTCTCACGGCATTGCTGATCACGAATGGAGATGCTGGCCTCTGCATAAGAATGCGATGCCGGAACTCGCTCACATCGGCACGAGCGGTAGACCTTGGCGAGCGGACGTAAGTTGAGATCACCGCGCATAGGGTCGCCTGGATGCGGCGTCGGCTGGCGAGCCTTCAGGACATCGTCGTTCTCGCCATTCTGGTCCGGCTGGGGTCGCAGAGCCGACGATAGGCCGTACTGACCACTCGCCTCGAGGCGAGTGCACTCGGCGGCTGGATGGCGCCCGACGTCGCCTGATGAGCTTTACAGTCCGCAGCCGATGGCGCCCGGTTGGCTCCCCCCGCTCCAGCCAAGGCGACCAGATACTCGAATGCCAAAACGAAATACCATTTTCCAACAGCACCAATAGGTGGGCGCAACAGGGTTCGAACCTGTGACCCCTCGCTTGTAAGGCGAGTGCTCTACCGCTGAGCTATGCGCCCGCTCGCGACAGCGCACAAGCGTACCGGTCCCGCACAGATAGTGCGTCCGTCAGCCGGGCCGAGGAGGCAGCCACGCTGCGTCAATAAGTCGATAAAGCGATCTAGCGACAAGTCGCCTCGCCCCTGAAGGCCGACCAAACCCAATGCAGCTGCCGGCCAGGCTGCGCCGCACCCGACCTAGCTCAGGTGCGGCATGGCCAGCGCGGCCACTTCGTCCGCCACCCCCATCCGGCGCTGAAACCCCGCCAGCCGGGCATCCATGACCGGCCCGGCAACGCCGTCCGACAGCGCCAGCTCAAGGTGAATCGCTCCGTCGACGGCCGCCGTGAATCTGACCGCGTCTGGCAGCAGCGACAGCTCGGCCGTACTCAGACGGCGCTCCGCTGCGTATCCGCGGGCAACGGCCTCGATTCGGTCCTGCGCTGGCGAGATTAGCCACGCCGGCGGGTCCAGGGCGGGCGCTGCCGCGTCCAGGTGACACTCGAGGAGGCAGTTACCGAGGTCGAGGACCGCCAGTCCGAGCCCGCCCGTCGCCCAGCCGACGAGCACGACCGGGCCATCCGGGCCCCCATCACCGGGAAGCACTGCGTGCCGCGCCCAGGCGTCTGCGTGCACCACGGACTCCCATGCCCCGCTGGCACCAGCTGCCACGGCTAGCACCGTCTCCCGGAACGCCGACGCTAGCGGCACCCAGTCTGCCGGGAGCAGGCTAGCGACCGCGTCGAGCCGGGCGAGGGTCATCGGCACGGCGACGGCGGGATGGCGGGGCGCGAGCCGGCGCCCGCCACCGCTCGCGACGATGCGGTGCAGCCGTCCGAGCGACTCCCCAAGCGCTCGCAGCTGACCGAGCGTCGGCTTCAGCATGACACCCGGCACGTACGTAGTCGCCCACGCCAGCCAGGGGCCCGCGACGGCGATCAGCTCACCGGTCCGCGTCCGGACCGGGCGCGGTGCGGGATACCCGCTAGCCTCCAGCACATCCAGCGTTTCGGCGCGCCCAAGCAGCCAGTCCGGCACGGTCTCGGTGAACGGCCCCACAGCGTGCACGGGCACCGCCCCGTCGGCGCGGTAAGCGCGGATCAGCTGACCCGACCCGTCAGGCAATGTCAGCTCATAGCTGATCCGAGCCGCCTGGACCGAGCCAGCCACGATCTGGATATCGGCAGGCTGCACCGACCGCTCGTGATATTCGTCCAGCAGTCGGCCGATGACCGCGACATCGGTCACTGGCGGGCCACCGCCACGCTAAGGACCAGACCTGCAGACCAGATCACGACATCGCGTACGGCGGCCGCTGCCTGCTCGGACCTAGTACTTTCGCCAGCGCACGCTCGACCTCATCGGCCAGATCGGCGACCGCCGCCTCAGTCACGACGCCATTGTCACCGAGCCCGGCCTCGGCAGCCCGGCCGACCGCGCCGCAGTCGCGGCACTCGACCTCGCCGAGGCGCCGGACGAGGTGCACACTGCTGCACACCTGGCACCGGTCGAGCTCTGCGCTCCAGTCGATCGCCGCCTGGCAGCCCGGGCAGATGAGCACCTGCCGGTCTCCGCGCACGCCCCGGCGCCAGGGAGTCTCGCCCCGGTCAGGGTCCACCTGCCGTGTACCGCACCGATAACAGGGCATCCAGCCTGTCCCGATTCTGCCGTCGCCACCACAGGGCGCCGGGCCAGCCCCGAGGCCAGCCCGCGCGCGAGCTAGCTCAGCTCGGCGAGTGCCTTCTGGTAGTCGGCGATCTCTCGTGCCTGCGGGATCGGGTTAACGACCTTCCACCGCACGACGCCGTCTTTGTCGATGATGAACGTGCCACGGGTAGCGACGCCCATCTTGTCATCGAAGACACCGTAGGCCTTGGCGACCTCACCGTGCGGCCAGAAGTCAGCGAGCAATGTGAAATCGAAATGATCCCGCTCGGCCCACGTTCGCAGTACGAACGTCGAATCGACCGACACCGCGAGCAACTCGACGTCGTCCCTGGTGATCTCCGGGAACTGGTCCCGGATGGCGCACAGCTCGCCGCTGCAGACGCCGCTGAAAGCCAGCGGGTAGAACACCAGCACAACGTTCTTCCTGCCGCGGAAGCTGGACAGGCTCACCGGCGTACCGTGCTGGTCCTTCAGCTCGAAGTCAGGGGCCTTATCGCCGACTTCAACCGCCATGTACTGATCCTCTCAGCGCGGGGTTCGCGAACGCACTCAGTGTGCCACCACCCAGGCCCGCACCAGGAACCGGCTACCGGCGAGCCTTAGGCGCGACCAGGCGACTGGCGGACCAGTTGCGCCCGGCGCTCACCGTGGAGGTCTGAGACAGGCCCGCGGTAGGAGCCGCCTCGCCAATCTCACTAGGCTCAACGTGCCCGTCTCGACCCGTTTTCGGCGTGAGCAGCACGATGTAGCCGCCGTCGGCCAGCGGGGTGAGCGCGTCCACGAGGGCGTCGACGAGGTCACCGTCGCCGTCCCGCCACCACAGCAGGACGCCATCCACGACATCGTCGTAGTCCTCGTCGACGAGCTCCGCGCCTTCTAGCGCCACGACAGAGTCGCGTAGCGACTCGTCGACGTCGTCGTCGTATCCGATCTCCTGCACCACGTGGCCTGGCTTGATGCCAAGCCGCTCAGCCAGGTCACGCTGGTCCTGCGCCTGGCCCGCGGTCGCGCTCACTGAAGTCCTCCCGATCCTTTCCGCTCCGGCTGGCCTGACCGGACAGGTCCCTAAACTCGGCACATGCCCAGGTCCGGTTCCGGCTAACACAGCCGCAGCTTCTCGCTGTCCTTGATCGGACAGTTCACACTGGGTCGGCGCGGTGCGCAAGTCACAATTAGGTGGCACGACGAATTACCTGCCCAGCAGGCCATCCAGATAGCCTCTGAGTGCACACGTGGGACCGTTATAGGGGATACGCGCCCTATGTGACCTGCCGCACTCCAGCCCCGACCGGGCCAGTTACCAGTCGGTAGAGATGCGTTAGTCAGCATCACTTGCGAGGATTGGAGCAGGACAACCTGACGGGACGTGGCCAACGGCGGCCGCGTCCGACTATGCGGACGCGCGGCGCCAGCAGGCGCTGCCTGCCCGCGGAATGCGAGGAATCACCCGTGGCCTCCGGACGCCAGCGTTTCTCCATCATCAGCGACGGACTGCCCACCCAGCTGCCGGACATCGATCCGGACGAGACCAGGGAATGGGTGGAGTCCTTCGATGACGTGGTCCGCACCCACGGCCGGGCCCGGGCCCGCTACGTCATGCTCCGGCTCCTGGAGCGGGCCCGTGAGCAGCAGGTCGGCGTGCCTGGCCTGCGCAGCACCGACTTCATCAACACCATCCCGCCCGAGCGCGAGCCCTGGTTCCCCGGCGACGAGTACGTCGAGCGCCGCATCCGCGCCTACATCCGGTGGAACGCGGCGATCATGGTCAGCCGTGCCAACCGCCCGGGCCTGGGCGTCGGCGGCCACATCGCCACCTACGCCTCAGCGGCCAGCCTGTACGAGGTCGGCTTCAATCACTTCTTCCACGGCAAGGACCACGGCGAGTCGGGCGACCAGGTGTTCTTCCAGGGCCACGCCGCGCCAGGCATCTACGCCCGCGCCTTCCTCGAGGGCAGGCTCACCGAGCATCAGCTGAACGGCTTCCGGCAGGAACTGTCGCATCCCGGCGGCGGTCTGCCGTCCTACCCGCACCCGCGGCTGATGCCCGATTTCTGGGAGTTTCCGACCGTCTCGATGGGCCTCGGCGCGATCAACGCTGTCCACCAGGCGCGGTTCAACCGCTACCTGCTAGCCCGCGAGCTCAAGGACACCAGCAGGTCGCATGTATGGGCGTTCCTCGGCGACGGCGAGACCGACGAGCCCGAGGTACGCGGCGCGATCAGCCTGGCGTCCCGCGAGGAACTCGACAACCTCACGTTCGTCATCAACTGCAACCTGCAGCGCCTCGACGGCCCGGTCCGCGGCAACGGCAAGATCATCCAGGAACTCGAGGCGTCGTTCCGCGGCGCCGGCTGGAACGTGATCAAGGTGATCTGGGGCCGGGATTGGGACCCGCTGCTGGCCAAGGACACCGACGGCGTCCTGGTCAACAAGATGAACACGACCCCGGACGGCCAGTTCCAGACCTACGCGGTCGAGTCCGGCGCCTACACCAGGGAGAACTTCTTCGGCGGCGACCCGCGCCTGCGGGCCATGGTCGAGCATCTCAGTGACGACGAGATCCGCAACCTGTCCCGCGGCGGGCACGACTATCGCAAGGTCTACGCCGCCTTCAAGGCGGCCAAGGAGCACGTCGGTCAGCCCACGGTGATCCTCGCCCACACGATCAAGGGCTGGACGCTCGGCCCCGACTTCGAGGCGCGCAACGCGACCCACCAGATGAAGAAGCTCACGGTGGCCGAGCTCAAGGAGTTCCGCGACCGGCTCTACCTGGAGATCCCCGACGCCGCGCTGGAGGCCGAGCTGCCGCCGTACTACCACCCCGGTGAGAAGTCCGAGGAGATCCAGTACATGCGCGAGCGGCGCGCCGCACTGGGCGGGTACCTGCCGAGGCGCGTAGTACGGGCCAGGCCGCTCGCGCTGCCGCCGGACTCGGTCTACGACGAGCTGCGACGGGGCTCGGGCAAGCAGCCCGTCGCTACCACGATGGCGTTCGTCCGGCTGCTCAAGGACCTGATGAAGGACCCCGAGATCGGCGAGCGCTTCGCGCCGATCATCCCCGATGAGGCCCGCACCTTCGGCATGGATTCGCTGTTCCCAACCGCGAAGATCTACGACCCGCAAGGCCAGACGTACGAGGCCGTGGACCGCAACCTGCTGCTGTCGTACAAGGAGTCAAACCGCGGGCAGATCCTGCACGAGGGCATCAGCGAGGCCGGCGCGATGGCCTCGACCACGGCAGCGGGCTCGGCGTACGCCACGCACGGCACGCACATGATCCCGGTCTACATCTTCTACTCGATGTTCGGCTTCCAGCGGACCGGCGACCAGATGTGGGCGCTGGGCGACCAGCTCGGCCGCGGCTTCCTGCTCGGCGCCACGGCCGGCCGGACGACGCTGACCGGGGAGGGCCTCCAGCACAACGACGGGCACTCCGTCCTGCTCGCCTCGGTCAGCCCGGCGTGCGTCAGTTACGACGCCGCCTGGGCCTACGAGCTGTCCTACATCGTCAGGGACGCGCTGCGCCGGATGTACGGCTCGACCTCCGAGCATCCGGACGGCGAGGACATTTTCTACTACCTGACCGTGTACAACGAGCCCTACGTGCAGCCAGCCGAGCCGGCCGACTACGAGGGCGGCTCCGCGGCGCTGGAGCGCGCGATCCTGCGCGGCCTGTACCGCTACTCAGGTCCGCCCGAGCTGCCGGCAGATGCCGTCCCGCCCACTAGCGACACCTCCACGACGGTCGCCTCCACCACGGGTGAGCATCCGCAGGCGCAGATCCTCGCGTCCGGGGTGGGCCTCCGGTGGGCGCTGGACGCACAGCGCCTGCTCGCTGACCATTGGGGCGTCAGGGCCGGAACGTGGTCGGCTACATCCTGGACTGAGCTCCGGCGCGAAGCACTTCAGTGCGAGGAGTGGAACATGCTCCAGCCGGAGGCCGAGCACAAGGTCCCCTACGTCACCCGGGCCCTGACCGGGCACCCCGGCCCGGTCGTCGCGGTCAGCGACTGGATCCGCGCGGTCCCCGATCAGATCGCCCGCTGGGTACCGGCGCCGTTCACCTCGCTCGGCACTGACGGCTGGGGCTTCTCCGACACCCGCCCGGCCGCCCGCCGGTTCTTCCACGTGGACGCCGAGTCGATCACCGTGGCGGTGCTCGCCGAGCTGGCCCGCATGGGCGAGGTCAAGCCGGAGGTCGTCGCGCAGGCCATCGCGAAGTACGGGCTCGACCTCGCCGTGAGTGAAGCGCTGTAGGGAATGACTCGCGGGCTGCGGATGAGCGCAGAGCTCGGCGACTGGCTCGCCGAGCTCTGCACCTTCCAACCGGCTAGTGCCGCCGAAGTGGCCGCCGCCCTCGTGTCGCTCATGACCGCCGCCGACCCATCTGGCCTGCCCGTGACCGGCCCGGCAGCAGCCGATCCCAGAGAGCTGGCCGACGATCTCTATCAGCGGCTGCTCGAGGCGCTCCAGCAGACGCGGCGGCACGTTGCCGAGGCGTCCTGGACAACCGCAGGTGCCAAGCGGCTGCTCGCTGAGCTTGATACGGATCCGGCGGCGGATCCGGCGGTGCGCACGTGGCTCAGCCAGGCGCTGGCCAACGCCAAGCGTCAGGAGGCCAAGGTCACCAAGCGCAGTCAGAGCCTCCAGCGCGAGGTCGATGCGTTCCGGACGGCCAAGGAAACGGCCAAGGCGTTGTACACGGCCGCCGACGCGGGCCTGCGAATCCAGGACGCCATCGAAGCCGCGACAGGCGATCGGTCGGTACGGGACAGCGACGAAGAGCTCGCTGCTCGCCGCCAGGCCGTCGAGGCAGCCGAGGCCCACCTGCGGGACGTAGCCGAGCGGGCGGCACGAACTCTGCGCGACGTCATCGACCGCGCCGAGCACGGCAACGTCCTGCGGCCCATCCGGACCGAGCCCGTTGCGGGACTGCTCGAGCTGCGCGCTGACCCGCTCGGGCGCGACGTTCGGTTGCTCATGGCGGTCGAGCCCGCCGACACCGTGACGCTGCTGGCCGTGCTCGACGGCGAGGACGCGATCACCGAGCACCGGGCCCAGGCGATCGAGCTGGCCGGCGATCTGCTCACCGACATCCGGGCCGGGGACTGGCCGCCTCCTGATGCGCTCAACGCGGCGGACCTGGAGGTGACGTTCGCGGATTCGGCCACGTTCCTCTCCCGGTTCTTCCCGGCGGACACCGGCGCCGTCGCCGAGCGTGCGGCCGTCCTCGCCGCAGCGCAATCCCTGGCCGCACTGCGCAACGGCATGAGCCTCGCGGACCTGGCAACCGAGACCGGCATCAGCGAGGAGCGGCTGCGTTTTATCGAGGCGCACGGTCTGCGCGTGGCTGAAGTGCACGAGGCGGTGGCGTACGTCCGCGCGCTCGGCGGCCGCCTCACTCTGACCGCCGAGCTCGCCAACGCAGCTCCTGTCACGCTGACCTGATGAGGCTGACCGCATCGGCGGCCCTCCGGCCGCTGCAGTACCGCAACTTCGCCGTGCTGTGGACCGCGAGTCTCATCTCCAACATCGGCTCGTGGATGCAGACCGTGGCCGTCGGCGCGCTCGTCATCTCTCGTACCGGGCAGGCCAGCTGGGCGGTGCTCGTCGCGGCGGGCGCGTTCCTGCCGATCGGATTGCTCTCGCCCATCGGCGGCGCCCTGGCTGACCGGCTGCCGCGGCGGCCAGTGATCGCGGCCGGCAACCTCGCCGCTGGGCTCATCGCCGCCGCCATCGCGCTCCTGGTGGCCGGCAACCACGCCAGCCCGTACATCTTGCTCGCCCTGGTGACCCTGCAGGGCTCGGCGTCAGCCCTGATCGGGCCATTCAGCCAGGCCATCTTGCCCGACCTGGTGCCGCGGTCGGAGTTTCTCGCCGCCAGCTCGCTGAACTCCGCTCAGTGGAACGCCGGCCGCATCGTCGGCCCAGCTCTCGCGGGCGCCACAGTGGCCGCCTTCGGCTTTGCGGCCAGCTTCGCTGCGAACGCCGTCTCGTTCCTCGCGGTCGTCATCGCGCTGCTGTTCGTCCGGCTCGCTCCCCCGCCTGGCGGCCATGACGGACTGCTCAGCTCGATGCGCGAAGGGCTCCGCGCGGCCATGGCCCAGCCGTCGTGCCGCGCCGCGACGATCGCCATCGGGACAGTGGCGTTCCTCGCCGCGCCGTTCATCGCGCTGGTGCCGGCCGTCGCGCTCAGCCTCACCCGCGGCGGCGCTTCGTCGGTGGCCGCCGCCACCGCGGCGCTGACGACGGCGCAGGGCGCGGGCGCCGTCGTAGGCGCGCTCGTCCTGCCGCCGCTCGCGGTCCGGATCGGCCGCGGACCGACGCTGGCCTGGAGCCTCGTCCTGCTGCCAGTCGCCTTGCTCGGCTACGGCGGCGCCCGGTCACTATGGCTGGCGGTCGCAGCGCTGTTTGGCGTCGGCCTTGTCTACATGGGTGTCCTGTCGGGCCTGCAGACCACCGCGCAGCTGCACGCTCCCGCCGCCTACCGCGGCCGGGTGCTGAGCTTTTTCCTGGTCGCGCTCGGCGTCGCCTATCCGCTCGGGGCCCTGGCTCAGGGCCCGGTCGCCGACCACATCGGCGTGGGCTGGACGACGATCGCCGCTGCGGTGACGCTCGCCGTGATCTACGCGCTTGTCGCCTGGCGGTCGCCGGGGTTCGTCAGCGCGCTGGTCGCACCGGAGGCGGACGATGCGCAGGGCCACGACGAGCCAGTAGTTCAGCCTGCCCGGACGGCGGAGTGCTGACGAACTGCCCCGGCATGGCACGCTGAGGACATGGCTGCGCACCCCGCACCAGGCCGCGTCCGTGATGACACCATCGCCCGGCTGGAGGCCGCCATGGGCGCCCTCGGCACCGCGGCCATGCTGTCGATGGACCGACGGCTCCCCTGGTTCCGAGCCATGTCCGCGGAGAACAGGTCCTGGCTCGGCCTGGTGGCCCAGGCAGGCGTTGCGGCCTTCGTCGACTGGGTCAAGCATCCCGAGCGGACGCGCCCGGCTGTGGCCGGCGAGATTTTCGGCACCGCGCCGCGCGAGCTGGCCAGGGCGGTCACCCTCCAGCAGGCCGTCGAGATGGTCCGGGTGATCGTTGACGTGGTCGAGTCACAGGTAGATGAACTGGCCGCGCCGGGCGGCGAAGCTGAGCTGCGCGAGGCGGTGCTCCGCTACACCAGGGAGATCGCCTTCGGTACGGCGCGGTTCTACGCACGGACCGCCGAGGCCCGCGGCGCGTGGGACGCCCGGCTCGAGGCGCTGGTCGTCGAGTCCCTGGTGCGCGGCGAAGTGGACGATGGCCTGCAGTCCTGGGCGTCGGCGCTGAACTGGTCCTTCAGCCCGGTCACGGTGATCGTCGGGACCGCTGACGGCGACAACTCGGCTGGCAGCGCCGAGGGGCTGATCGACGAGTTCCGGATCCTGGCCCGCCGGGCCCGGCTCGACCTGCTCGCCGGCGTGCACGGCAGCCGGCTGGTGCTGGTCGTCGGCGGCGGCGCCGACCCGCTGGATGCGGCCCGGCATTTTACTGGCCGGTTCGGTCCGGGCCCGGTCGTCGTCGGACCGGCGGCGGCCGATCTCCAGTCCGCAGTAACCTCGGCCGGCGCCGCCCTCGCCGGGCTGCGCGCGGCCGGTGGCTGGCCAGACGCGCCGCGGCCGGTCCTGGCGTCCGACCTGCTGCCCGAGCGTGCACTCGACGGTGACGAGTCCGCCCGCGCCGCGCTCATCGAGGACGTGTATGAGCCGCTGATGCGCGGCGGCACCGCGCTACTGGACACCGTGATGACCTACCTGGAGCAAGGAAACTCGCTCGAGGCCACAGCCCGGCTGCTGTTCGTCCACCCCAATACGGTCCGGTACCGGCTGCGCCGGGTCACTGAGCTGACCGGGATTACTCCCGGTGACGGCCGTGGCGGTTTTGCGCTGTGGACGGCCGTCGTCCTGGGCCGCCTCGCGCACAAGCGAACATGACTTGTAGACTTCCGACATAGCCTCCCGCTGAAACTTCGTTTACTTCGGCATAGGCATGGCGGACTTCTACAATGCAGGCTAGGGGCATGCTCCTCATCGCAGCTCCCGGTCAGGGTGCCCAGACACCGGGTTTCCTTTCGCCCTGGCTGGAACTGCCCGGCTTTACTGCCCGCCTGGAGTCCTGGTCTGAGCTAGCCGGCTGCGACCTCATCCGCTCCGGCACCACCGCCGACGCTGACGAGATCCGCGACACCGCCGTCGCCCAGCCCCTGCTCGTCGCCGCCGCTATGGCAGCGGCGCTCGACCAGGTGATTACCGGCGCCCACCCGGTCAGCCGTGCGTCCGTGGGCGTCGCCGGCCACAGCGTGGGCGAGCTGGCCGCGGGTGTGCTGGCCGGCGTGATCACGCCCGAGGACGCGATGCGCCTCGTCCGGGTCAGGGCGCAGGGGATGGCTGCGGCAGCCGCGGCCGAGGAAACCGGCATGACCGCCGTGCTCGGCGGCAACGAGGACGCGGTGCTGGCCGCGATCGAGACCTGCGGGCTGACACCCGCCAACGTGAACGGGGCTGGCCAGATCGTGGCGGCCGGCACCATGGCCCAGCTGGCTGTGTTCGCGGCTAATCCGCCGGACGGGTGCCGGCTGCGGCCGCTGTCGGTCGCTGGCGCCTTCCACACCCATCACATGGCCCCGGCCGCCGCCGCGCTCGCCGCCGCCGCCGCGACCGTGGAGGCCGCCGACCCTGTCCGGCCGCTGCTCTCGAACCGCGACGGCAGCGTCGTGAAGTCCGGGCCTGACTGGCTGGACCGCATCATCAACCAGGTCAGCGCGCCCGTGCGGTGGGACATGTGCATGCAGACCATGGCGACGCTAGGCGTGACCGCGCTGATCGAGCTACCGCCGGCCGGTACGCTCACTGGCCTCGCCAAGCGGGCGCTCCGCGGCATCGAACTCGTCAGCCTCAAGACACCGGACGATCTCGCGGCGGCCCGCGCGCTCGTCGCGCAGCACGCCGACAGCCACGCCGATAGCCACGCGCCCGAGTGGCGGCTGCTGGTCGCGCCGCTCGCGGGGACCTTCCGGGCCCCGGGCGGGCACCCGCTGGTAGCGGGACCCGGCACGGTCGTGGGTCTCGGCACTGACCTAGGCCTCGTCGAGATGCGCGGCGGCAGTCACGTCGTCTCGGCCTCGTTCCCTGCCACGGTCATCGAGTGGCTGGTCGAGGACGGTGACCCCGTCAGCGCGGGACAGCCGCTGGTGCGGCTCCAGCCAGCGGACTAACACGTCGACACAACTGCGATTGCGAAAGGCACAATATGCGACTCACCGAGGGTCAAGCGGGCGCGCGAGTGCTGGCTTTCGGCGGTTACCAGCCCGCCAAGGTCGTCACTAACGACGATCTGGCCGCGACCGTCGAGACCAGCGATGAGTGGATTCGCAGCCGGGTCGGCATCGCCAGCCGCCGGATCGCCGGGCCGGAAGAGACCGTGACCGACATGGCGGTTCAGGCGGGTGGCAAGGCCCTGGCCGCGAGCGGCCTGTCGCCCGCCGATATCGACCTGGTGATCGTGGCAACGTGCACGCCCGAGGCGCAGATCCCCAACGTGTCGGCCTCGGTAGCTAACCGGCTCGGCATCGTCGCGCCGGGCGCCTACGACCTGAACGCTGCCTGCGCTGGCTTCTGCTACGCGCTGGCCAACGCCGCGGATGCGGTCCGCACCGGCACGGCCAGGAACGTGCTCGTCATCGGCGCCGAGAAGCTCTCCCAGTGGCTCGACTGGACCGACCGCTCCACGTGCATCATCTTCGCTGACGGGGCCGGGGCCGCGGTCGTCGGCGCGGTTGCTGACCCGGGCGACGCGCCCGGCATCGGCCCGGTGCACTGGGGCAGCGACGGCGACCTCGCTGACAAGATCTACATCAAGGACCGGGACTCGTTCATCGTCCAGGAGGGCCAGGCCGTCTTCCGGTGGGCGACCAGCGCGCTGGCGCCAATTGCCCTGAAGGCGTGCGAGAAGGCCGGGGTCGACCCCACGGAGCTCGCGGCGTTCGTCCCGCACCAGGCGAACCTGCGCATCGTAGAGGCGATCGCCCGCAAGCTTGGCGCACCGCAGGCGATCGTGGCCAACGACATCGTGACGGCCGGCAACACCTCGTCGGCGTCGATTCCGCTGGCGCTGTCCCGGATGATCGAACGCGGCGAGGTCGCGTCCGGATCGCACGCACTGCTGATCGGGTTCGGCGCGGGCATGTGCTACGCCGCGCAGGTGATCACGCTACCCTGACCCCGCCCCGTCGGGGCGATCCACCAACCCGGAATTACCACGCACAAGGAGAGCAGAAGACCAATGGCTTTGACGGAGCAGGAAATCCTGACAGGGCTCGGCGAGATCGTCGACGAAGTGGCTGGCGTACCGGCCGACCAGGTAACGCCGGACAAGACGTTCGTCGATGACCTCGACATCGACTCGCTGTCGATGGTGGAGATCGCGGTGGCGGCACAGGACAAGTTCGGCGTCGAGATCCCCGATGACCAGCTCAAGGACCTCAAGACGGTGCAGGACGTCATCGACTACGTCCGGCGCGCTGACGTCTCTGCCTGACGAAAAGGGCCTGAGACCGCACGGCCTGGCGTATCCACGGGTACGCCGGGTCAGTCCAATTCGAGGAGTGCAAGATCGTGGGAACAGACCGGACACGCGTCGTCGTCACCGGCCTTGGCGCGATAACCCCGCTGGGCGCCGACGTGGCGACCACCTGGGAGTCGATGCTGGCCGGGCGCAGCGGCGTGGGCCAGCTGACTGACGACTGGGCCGCAGAGCTGCCGGCCAGGATCGCGGCCTGGGCGGCGGCCGATCCGGCGACGCTGATTGACCGGGTGCAGGCCCGCCGGCTGGACCGCTGCGAGCAGTTCGCGATCGTCGCGGCGCGCGAGGCCTGGGCGCACGCGGGCTCGCCCGAGGTGGACCCAGAGCGCCTGGGCGTCGTGGTGTCCAGCGGCATCGGCGGCGTGGCCTCCACGCTGTCGGCCTACGACATTCTGAAAGAGAAGGGCTGGCAGCGCCTGTCCCCGTACACCGTGCCGATGCTCATGCCCAACGGGGCAGCCGGCTGGATCGCGATCGAGCTCGGCGCCAGGGCGGGCGTGCACACGACGGTCTCGGCGTGCGCGTCCGGCGCCGAGGCGATCGGCTACGGGATGGACATGATCAGGTCGGGCCGAGCGGACGTGGTCCTGGCCGGCGGGACCGAGGCGGCGATCATTCAGCTGAATATCGCCGCGTTCGCCGCGATGCGGGCGCTGTCTACCCGCAACGATGAGCCCGAGCGGGCCTCGCGCCCATTCGACAAGGGCCGCGACGGCTTCGTGCTCGGCGAAGGCGCCGGCATGGTGGTCCTGGAATCAGCGGAGCACGCCGCCGCCCGCGGCGCGGCCGTGCATGCGGTCGCGGCCGGCGTCGGCTACTCCTCTGACGCTCACCACATCGCCCAGCCCGATCCGGAGGGCACCGGGCTCAAGCTCGTGCTGCGTCGCGTGCTGGCCGACGCGGACATCAAGCCCGAGCAAGTCGTGCACGTGAACGCGCACGCGACCTCGACACCAGCCGGCGACGTGGTCGAAGCGCAGGCCATCGCCGCCGCGCTAGGCGAGGCGTCGCAGGGCGTCGCCGTGTCAGCCACCAAGTCGATGACCGGTCATCTGCTCGGTGGCGCCGGCGCCGTCGAGTCCGTCGCGGCGATCCTGGCCCTGCGTGACCGGGTCGCGCCGCCGACAATCAACCTCGAGGACCCCGACGATGATGCGGGCCTCACGATCTCGACGCAGCCGCAACGGCTCACGCAGCGCGGCGACGGCCCGATGGCCGTCATCAACAACTCGTTCGGTTTCGGCGGCGCCAACGTCGCCCTGGCCTTCACCGGAGCCTGAGCCGTTGTCCACGCTGCCGAGTGTGCCGAGCGTCCCCCCGAGCAGGATGCCCCCGTACCCCCCGAGGAGATCGACGTGACCATCGTGGACTCAAGGACGTCGGCGCAGGTGGGTGCCCGTGCCGAGCACGGTCGGGTGGCCGTCGCCGCGCCACCGGCACCCGCGGCCGGCCTGCCGGCCGCCGCGCACCCGGGGCCGCGTCGCGACCCGCAGTCGCGCCTGGAAGCGCTGTTTGACCCTGGCACGCTCGAGCTGCTGCTGCCCGAGGACGACAGCGGCATTATGGCGGGAACGGGGACCGTCGGCGGCGTCGCCACCGTGGCCTTCGCCAGCGACCCGCGCGTCCAGGGCGGCGCCATGGGGATCGCCGGCTGCGAGGCGATCGTCACGGCCTATGCGCACGCGCTCGAGATCGGCGCGCCGATCGTCGGCCTGTGGCACTCCGGCGGAGCGCGGATCCTGGAAGGCGTCGAGAGCCTGCACGCCGTCGGCATGGTGTTCGCCGCCATGACGAGGGCATCGGGCAAAGTCCCGCAGATCTCGGTAGTGCTCGGCGCGGCCGCGGGCGGCGCGGCCTACGGGCCGGCGCTGACCGACCTGGTCATCCTGTCTGAGCAGGGCCGCATCTTTGTGACCGGCCCGGACGTGGTGCGCAGCGTCACCGGCGAGGACGTGGACATGGAACGTCTCGGCGGCCCGGAGCCGCACAGCCGCCGGTCCGGCGTCGTGCACATCGTCACGCCCACCGACGGCGACGCGTTCGACAAGGCCCGCCAGCTCGTCGTGCTGTTCGGCCACCAGGTGACGACGGCGGACACGAGGCTGCCCGACACCGACCTGAGCAGCCTGCTGCCCGAATCGCCCAAGCGTGCCTACGACGTGCATCCGCTCATCGGCGGCCTGCTCGACGATCCGGGCATCGAGCTGCATCCCCGCTGGGCGCCGAACATTGTCACGATGCTCGGCCGCCTCGGCGGACGCACTGTCGGCGTCATCGCCAACAACCCGCTGCGCCTCGGCGGCTGCCTCGACGCTACATCCGCCGAGAAGGCGGCCAGGTTCGTGCGGATGTGCGACGCCTTCGGCGTGCCATTGGTCGTGCTGGTCGATGTGCCGGGTTACCTGCCGGGCGTCGGACAAGAGTGGGACGGCGTCGTCCGCCGGGGCGCCAAGCTACTGCACGCGTTCGCCGAAGCCGTCGTGCCGCGCGTGACGCTCGTCACCCGCAAGGCCTACGGCGGGGCTTACATCGCGATGAACTCGCGCGCCCTGGGCGCGACGAAGGTCTTCGCCTGGCCAGGCGCCGAGATCGCCGTCATGGGCTCGGTCGCCGCGGTGCGCATCCTGCACCGCCGCACGCTGGCTGCGGCGTCCACAGAGGACCGGCATGAGGTCGAGGCTCGCCTCGCCGCCGAGCACCTGGAGATCGTCGGCGGCCTGCCGCGCGCCGTCTCGGTCGGAGTCATCGACGAGGTCATCGAGCCCGACAAGACCCGGCAGGCCATCCTCGACGCCATCGCACACGCACCGCTAGAGCGCGGCCAGCACGGCAACATCCCGCTGTAACGGCCCCGTTCCCGGCCTTAGCCTGCGTTGCGGGGACGGGCGCGCTCGCCCGGCTAGCGGTTGACCGTGCCCATGTCGGCGTAGCGGTCACCAGCAGGCTGGCCCATGCGTGCGTCCAGCCAGGCGATGTCCTCGGGCGTGAGTTCCACGTCGACTGCTCCGAGGTTCTCTTCGAGGTAGCGGCGCCGCTTGGTGCCGGGGATGGGCACGATGTCCTCGCCGCGCGCGAGCACCCAGGCGATCGCCAGCTGACCCGGAGTACAGCCCTTGGTGCTCGCCAGCTCGTCGACGACGCGCACCAGCTGGACGTTCTGCTCGAGGTTCTCGCCGGCGAAGCGCGGGAAGCGGCCGGACCGCGAGTCGTTCTCGGGCAGGTCAGCTGCGGTCTTGATCGAGCCAGTCAGGATGCCGCGGCCGAGCGGGCTGTAGGCCACGAAGCCGATGCCGAGCTCGCGCACCGTCGGCAGGATCTCGGCCTCGACATCGCGGGTGAAGAGGCTGTACTCAGTCTGGAGTGCACTGATCGGGTACACGGCGCTCGCTCGGCGGATCGTGTCCGCGCCGGCCTCCGACAAGCCGAGGTGGCGGACCTTGCCGGCCTGGACGAGCTCGGCCATCGCGCCGACGGTGTCCTCGATCGGCACTGTCGTGTCGACACGATGCTGGTAGTACAGGTCGATGTGGTCGGTCTCCAGGCGCGACAGCGAAGCGTCACAGGCGGCCCGGACGTACTCGGGCCTGCCGTTGATGCCGACCCAGGATCCGTCGAGGCGCCGCTCGTTCCCGAACTTGGTGGCGATCACTACCTCGTCCCGCCGCCCGGCGATCGCCTTGCCGACAAGGACTTCATTCGTGAACGGGCCGTACATGTCGGCGGTGTCGAGGAAATTGCAGCCGAGCTCCAGGGCCCGGTGAATCGTCGCGATGGACTCAGTCTCGTCGCCGGAGCCGTAGAACTCCGACATGCCCATGCACCCGAGGCCGAGGGCGGAAACTTCCAGTGATCCGAGGTGTCGTGTCTGCATAGGCGACATCGTACCGGAGGAGCCTCCGGATGATGAAACGGCCTCGTTCCTGTCCGGGAATGCGGGACGTCAGCTGTGCGCTGACCCTAACCATGAGCATTATGAGTGACGCCGACGGATCTGACGCCGACGGATCTGGCGCCGACGGATCTGGCGCCGACGGATCGCTGCCGCTGGCGGTGCTGGACTTCGTCGGGATCGAGTACGGCGAGAGCGCCTCCGCAGCGCTGGCGGGCGCGGTCAGCATCGCGCAGACAGTCGAGACGGCTGGCTACCGCCGCTACTGGGTATCCGAGCATCACAACATGACGAGCCTGGCGTGCAGCGCGCCAGAACTGCTGATCGCCCACGTGGGCGCGTTCACCTCGCGCATTCGAGTCGGCGCCGCCGGGATCATGCTGCCCAACCATTCCTCGCTCAAAGTTGCCGAGACGTTCCGGACCCTGCTGGCAATGTATCCAGGCCGGATCGACCTCGCCCTCGGCCGGGCGCCGGGCACCGACCCGCTGACCGCGCACGTGCTGCGGCGCGGGATGGTCGCCGATGCGGCCGCGGAGTTCCCGGCTCAGGTTGGCGAGCTGCTGGCGTTCCTCGGCGACGGATTCCCTGACGGCCACCCGTACCAGCCCCTCGTGGCCGCCCCGGTGATCGAGGAAAGGCCCGAGCTGTTCGTGCTCGGCTCTAGCCCCTACGGGCCGCGGTTCGCCGCCGTCAACGGCTTTGCCGCCGTGTTTGCCCACCACATGAGCCCCGACCTCGCCGTTGAGGCGCTGCGCGACTACCGGCAGCGGTTCCAGCCACGGTCGGCGGGCGCTGAGCCCTACTCGGCGATGTCGGTCCTGGCGTTCGGCAGTGAGGACCCGGCGGCCGTGCTCGACTTCGAGGCCGCCTGGACGCTGACCATCCAGAACATCCGGCGCGGCATCCGCGAGCCGCTGCGGCCAGAGAAGGTCAAGGAGCTCGCCAGCTCCCCCGATTTCCGGGCCAGCAGGGCCGACGACGGCCGGATGGTCACCGGCGAGCCCAAGGCAGTCGTCGAGCGGCTGCTGGAAATGAAGGAGCAGGCTCAGGTGGACGAGATCGTCATCGTGACGCCGAGTCTCGATCGCGAGCGGCGCAAGGCGAGTTACGCAGCGCTGGCCGAGGCCTGGCGCCAGGCCAGCTGAGAATCAGCCGGTAGGCCGTCTCCGCGGGCGGTGCCACGGTGCAGACGCCAGAAGACGTGTGCTCTCTGACGGTGCCCCGCCGCCAAGCCGACCTTCAGGGCGCCCCAGCAAACGATTTGTGCCATTTGCTCTGGCACTCGGCGTCATTTCCCGGCTAACGTGCGGGCAAAACGGGCAAGCCTCGCGCAAAACTGCACGCGCGGCGGGAAATGTTGGTAAATGATCTTGTTAACGCCCACAACACTGCCGATGGCAGCCCGCTCTGATGCAGTCCAGAGCCACGCATCTCCCACCGCGGCCTGATATGCCGTCTGTCGCCTGCCCAGTAGGGTGATGCAGGTGAGCCTTGTCGTCGACCAGATCTGGCGCTATCCGATCAAGTCGATTGGCGGCGAAAGGCTCGACATGAGCTTCGCGGACGATCGCGGGCTGCAGGGTGACCGCGTCTGGGCAGTACAAGATGACGCGGGCAAGCTGGGCTCGGGCAAGAACAGCCACCGCTTCACGCGGCTCCTCGGCCTGCTAGACCTGACCTCGCGCTATCACGATGAAGACGAGCCGCCGATCGTCGTCGCGCCCGATCGCAGTCAGCATCCCGTTGCGACGGGCGCGGCGGATGCGTACCTACAGGCACTCAGCGGCCGACCTGTGCACGTCCGCCGCGATACGGGGATCATGCACTTTGACGAAGTGCCGTTCAGTCTGGTCGGTACCGCCACGCTCGACTGGCTTGCCAGCCAGGTATCGGTGTCGGTCGACGCACGGCGGCTGCGACCGAACGTCGTCGTACGTACCGAGGTTGCCTTCGCCGAGGAGGCCTGGCTCGGCCGAACCGTCCGGATCGGATCCGTCGAGGCTGTCTTCGACCGGGTGTTCACGCGGTGCGTCATGGTCGGTATGGCCCAGCCCGGACTCGGGGAGTCCAGCGATGTGCTCAAGCGCATCGGCGAGCGTGCGGACAACCCCGTCTGCATGGCGATCGGCGGTCACATCCGCCAGGCCGGCACGATCAAGGAGGGCGAAGACGTCTCACCCTGACAGCACGGCAATGTCCCCTGCCGTTGCCGAGGAGATGCTCCGGTTGGGCAGGTTGCCGTTGCCCGACCACGTCGACCTGGTGTTGTGACCGTGGTCTCATAGTCCACTGAGGAGAATCGCGTGGCGTCAGCATCAGCGGTTGAGAGCATGGCCCGGATAGTCGTCGCCAATGATTATCGGTGGATAGGCAATCCCGGCGCGACCGGGCTCACGGTCTACCTGGATGGCAGGCGCACCGGAGTCGCGCCCCTCGGGCAGACTTTCAGCCAGCAGGCGGAGCCGGGTACCCACGTCTTGCGGGTCCGTCTGTGGTACTTCCTCAGTCCTCGCGTCAAGCTGGACTTGAGGCCCGGCGAGACGAGGCACTTCAGCGCCGACATACCTAGGACGCTGCCTTGGTGGCGGAAGATGCGCGGGCTGGTCGATCCGACCCATTCGCTGTCGCTTAAAGAAGTCTGACCAGGCCAGTAACCCTTCCGCGGGTCGTTGCAGGCCACGCGGTCTCAGCGGCTGCGGAGGCCGTTGTCGTGCGCGATCGCGGCGGCTTCGGTCCGGCTGGCCGCACCGAGCTTGGCCAGGATGTTCGAGACGTGCACACTGACCGTCTTGCCGGAGATGAACAATTCCGCGGCGATCTCCCTGTTGCTCCGGCCTGCGGTCAGCGCCTGGAGCACCTCGAGCTCGCGGCTGGTCAGGACGCTCAGCGGGCTGCCCGCCACCGCCCTCGAGCTTGAGCCCAGCCGCGCCCGCCGGCCAAGATCCGCCAGCGCGGCCCGCAGCCTCGTGGCGCCGAGATTGTCGGCGGCCGCGACGGCGAGCTGCCACTGCCGCTGCGCCTCGTCCCGGTTGCCCGCCTCCGCGAGCGCTTCGGCCAGCCGCCAGCGTGACCGCGCGGCCTCGTACACAAAGCCGGAGCCGAACGTCTCGACCACCGCTCGCCAGTTGTCTGGCGAGTTGTCGTCAGCGGCGCGCTTGAGCTCCGCCTCCGCCCTGGCCAGCCAGCCGCGTCCGTCGACGCCAATCGCAGCCGCAGCGCGGCGCTGGCTGTTCAAGCCCCGGCGCGCAATGTCGGCCAGGACAGCCGCCTCTGCAACGAGCGCGTCGGCCGGCTGCCCGGCCGCGCGTGCTTGCCGAGCCTGATCGGCGAGTGCCGCAATCCCGACCGCGGCTGGGCGGATGACCTGCGGGCCGTACTCCTCGCCGCCCCAGGCAGTCGCGGCCCCGATCGTCGCCTTCACGGCCGTCAGCGCGCCTGTCAGGTCACCGGCCCAGTAAGCGTCCTCGGCGAACAGCCCCTCCGCGATGTATTCCGCCAGTGAGTCCGTCGCCATGTATGGCTCGAGCCAGCCGCGGCGCACGGCCACCGTCGGACTGCCCCTGGCGACATCGATGAACAACGCCATGGCCGAAAGGCGCGCCGCGTAGATGCTGGTGACCCGGACCGGGAAGCCGTCGGCGATCTGCTGTGCGTGGTCCCAGTCGCCGTCGTTGTAGTGCGCCAGGTAATGGAGGTACTGCAGGTCAGTCCCGTACGGCGCCATGCTCAGGCCCGTCTGCGCCGCGCGCTCGACGCCCAGATGCGCGGTCTCGCTCGCCGCGGCCAGGTCGCCTGACTCCAGCTGGATGCGTGCAAGCAGGGTCCTGACCCGGAGCTCCACGCCCGGCATTTCCGACGAGCTAGCGAGACCCAGCGCGCGAGCGCCAGTCGCCTTCGCATCGGCAATGAGGCCAGCCCGCTCGCTCAGCGTGCTGAGCGTCGCGAGCGCGTCCGCCTCGAGCCAGGGGGCCCCGGCGGCCTGCGCTGCGGCCTCCGCCTCGATGGCGCGCGCACGGGCAGGTCCGGTCTCGCTGAAGCTCAGCAGCGTCTTGGCGTGCGTCGCCAGTGCCTGGGCGCGCTCCCAGGTGGGAGGATCCACTGGCAGCACGTCCACGGCTGCGCTCGCGCTGGCGATCGCCTCGGCGTCCTCGTCGAGGTCGAGGAGGAAATACGCGAGCCGCTCCTGGACGCGGCATAGCAACGACAGGTCCTGCTCAGGCTGGTCGCGCACGAAGCTGACAAGCCGTCGCAGCTGCTTGACAGCGAGCGGCGCCTGCCCGCCGTCGGCCGCGCTCAGCGCCGACTTGAAGGCCAGCTTCCCCCGGGTCATGCCGCCGAGCTTCTCCGGCTCAGGCACCCGCTCCCACAGCGACAGGGCCTGGTCGAAATGCCGGTGTGCCTCCGCTGGCGCCGCGAGCCGCCACGCCTCCTGGCCGGCCCGCACCGACGCGGCGAACGCGCCGGGAATGTCGTGGCTGGCCAGGCAGTGCACGGCCAGCTCCGCCGCCGAGCTGTCCGGCCGATCCGACAGCAGCTCCGCAAGCCTGGCGTGCAACCTGCTGCGCTCCCCCGGCAGCAGGTCGTTGTAGATGGCCTCGCGCAGCAGCGCATGCCGGAACGCCAGCCCGCTCGCGCCATCCGGCACGAGCAGTTGCTGGGCGACAGCCTCCCGGACAGCGGCTTCGTAGTCTGCCGTCGGCAGTCCGGTGGCCTGCATCACCAGGTCGTCGTCGATCCTGCGCCCCGTGACGGCGGCAACACGCAGCACCTGCTGCGCAGCCGGGGACAGGTCGATGGTGCGCGCCACAAGGAGGTCCGCCAGCCCGGTCGGCAGCTCGCTGCCGGCCGAGGACGTAGCGAGTAGCTCCTCGGCGAAATACGGGTTGCCTTCGGCGCGCTCGATCACGCGGTCAATCGCCCCCGGGTCCTGATGCCCGGCCGCCAGCGAGGTCAGGTGCGCGGCCATCGCCGCCGGGTCGAGCGGGCCGACATCGATGGCCGTCACACTCGGCAGCCTCAGCAGCTCACCTACCACGGGCCGCAGCGGGTGGGACCGGTGCATATCATCGCTGCGGTAACTCAGCGCGACCGCGATCCGCTCCTGCCGCAGCACCCGGCTCAGGAAGGTCACCAGGTCGCGTGTCGAGCGGTCGGCCCAGTGCAGGTCCTCGAGCACGAGCAGCACCGGCTGTGCCTGGGCCAGCTCGGTCAGCATGCCGAGCACCGCCCCGAACAGCTGCTGCTGTGCCAGTCCCGGCAAGTCCCCAGGCTGCCTGGTGATCTCGCGATCCGGCAGCAGCCGGGTCAGCACCGGCCGGGTCGCGAGCGCATCGGCCAGCCGGTCGCCAGCCGCGCTACGTAGCGCATCTGCCAGCGGCAGGTACGGCACGGTCTCCGCGAGCTCGGCGCACCGCCCGGACAGGATCGTGAAGCCGCGTGCGGCGGCCTCGACCGCGAGCTCCGTCAGCAGCCTTGTCTTCCCGACGCCGGCGTCCCCGCTCACCAGCAGAACGTTGGGTTGGCCAGCCTCGGCATCACCCAGCAGCTCCCGCATCCGGCCGAGCTCGGCAGTCCGGCCCGCGAGGGCGCCGCACCCCCCAGCGCCCTGTCCCCCAGCACCCTGTCCCCCGGCACCCTGTCCCCCAGCGCCCTGTCCGCTATCTAGCACACCTTGATTATCCCAGGTGAGTCGGACAGTCCCACCTCATTATTGGGGCGTGCGGTAGCGCGATCAGCCGGGCGGTACCGCGATCAGGTTGTGTCGGCGATCAGGACCGAGCAGGGCGCGCGATGCGCCACCGAGTTCGGCACGCTGCCAAGGACCCGGCGCACGCCCGCCATCCCCTTGTTACCGACGACGATCAAGTCGGCGCCGATCTCGGCGGCCACGTCGCAGATGGCCTCGGCGGCCGCGCCGCTCCGGGCGTGCGTCTCCGCTTCGATCCCTGCTGCCCTGGCCCGGGAAGCATGGTCAGCCAGTACCGACTCGGCCAGATCGCCAGACTCGAGCCCATGCTCCTCGCCGCCCGACGTGCTGAGCTGCTGAGGGCGGTACGCGGACACGATATGCAGCCGACCTCCGGTCAGCTTGACCAGCTCGATCGCCTGCCGGACCGCCTCGGTGGCCGTCTCGGACTGATCGGCACCCACGACTACCGTCTGGAACACGGGGACTCCCACCTCGCAGCTGGTTGCTTGAGCCTGCGCCGCACTATAGCCGGTTTATCCATCGGCAACTGGCTGTGTTCAGCACTACCTTGATCGCGAATTGATCGCGATCCGTAGCGGGCTGCCGCCACCATCGTCGGCGCTCCCGTCAGATCGGCTCAGCGTCAGTGCCAGGTCCACGCCAGCGGTCCTGGACAACGACGTTCCCGACCGGAACGCCTCCTCGAACGGCACGTCCCCCATCAGCGCGCGCAGCTTGGCGTGCTCTCGGCTCGTCAGCTGCTGCTCCGGCTCTGTCCACTGAATGCTGGCGTCGGCCGTGGCGGCGCGCAGGTCTGTGTCGGCAGCGCCGAAGAGCCGGGCGGCCAGCTCATGCTGTCCCTGCCACGCGGCGATGCACGCCGAGCCGAAGATCACCTGCGACACGTCCAGCAGCACGCCGGTGCGACGAGCTACCAGCAGGCATTGCCGCAGCAGCGGCGCGGCCCGCTCGTAGTCCCCGTCAATCAGCAGCATGACGCCGAGGTCGCTACGGAAGCCGAACAGGAACACCTCGTCGCCAAGCTCCTCGACCAGCGAGATCGCCTGTTCCAGCCACGCGCATGCGGCCGCCGTGCGGCCGTCTACTAGCTCGATGCCCGACAAGCTATGCAGCTCATTGGCGGCCGAGAGCACATCCCCGGACGCGCGGAAGCTCGCCAGCGCCTCCTCGTGCATCTGGCGCGCCTCGTCGCCGACCTCGTCCAGGCCAGCAAAGTGCAGCAGCTCGCCAATCAGCTGAGCATCACCGGTCGACCGAGCGAGAGCGAGGGACTCCGCGGACAAGCGCTTCGCCAGCTGGTGGTCGCCGGCGATGAGAGCGAGGGCGAACAGCGAGCCGAGCGCGCGCGCCTCCACCGCCGCGTTGCCGGCCTGCCGGGCTAGCTCAAGCGCGCGCTCGGCGTGGCGCTCGGCGCCTCGCAGCTGCGCCGGTGCCTTGCGCCGCAACAGCATGGTCAGCTGCGCCACGGCCTGATGCGCCCGCGCCCGCAGATCGGCCGGCACTACCTCGGCCTGATCAAGGTCCGCCCTGGCCAAGGCGTCGCTCAGATAATCGATGATCTCCGCGCGCCCCCGGCTGAGCACGAACCGCCCGACCGCTACCCCGAGGCGCAGCACGTCGCCGCTGCGATCGTCGGCGCGCAGGTGAGCGAACGCAGCCCGCAGGTTGGCCCACTCGCTGTCGAGCCGGCGCAGGTACTGGCCCTGCAGCGGCCCGGTCAGCCGCGCCGCGATCGCCTCGGCCAGGGTCAGGTAGTACTCGGCGTGCCGGTCCCGGACCAGCATCGCCTCAGCGTCGCCGGCCGCCCGCACGAGTTCCTGCGCGCTGTATTGCCGGATGGTCTCCAGCAGCCGGTACCGCACGGACTCGCTGCCGCGATCGGCGACGACCAGGCTCTTGTCGACTAGCGCACCGACGAGATCCATGACATCCAGCACGTCGACCTCTGGGCTGGCGCAGATCGCCTCGGCTGCCTCCAGCTCGAATCCGCCGGCGAAGACCGACAGCCGCGTCAGCGCGTCCCGCTCGGCCGCCGCCAGCAGGCCGAAGGACCAGTCGACGGTCGCCTGCAGCGTCTGCTGGCGCGGCATCGCGTTCCGGCTGCCCCCGGTCAGCAGCCGGAACCGCTGGTCGAGTCGCGCCGCCACCTGGGCAAGTGACATCGACGACAGCCGGGCGGCGGCCAGTTCGAGCGCCAGCGGGATTCCGTCGAGCCGCCGGCAGATGGTCGCGACGAGCGGCACCGACCCGTGGTCGAGCACGATGGGATCGTGCACGCTGGCCCGCGCGACGAAAAGCCGGACCGCGTCGCTGCCGGCCAGGTCGTCGGCAGACTCGGCGTCGCTGCCGGGCAGCGTCAGGGACGGAACGCGGTAGACCCGTTCGCCGTCGATTCCGAGCGGCTCCCGCGATGTAGCGAGCAACCGGACCTTGGCGCAGCGGCGGATTACCTGGTCGGAGAGCTCCGCGGCCGCGTCGATCAGGTGCTCGCAGTTGTCCAGCACGATCAGGCTGTCCTGCCCGGCTAGCGCCTCGGTTACTGCTTCCGCTTGGTTGCCCTCGTCCGGCAGCCCGAGCACGGCCGCGACGGCGCGCGCCACCTGGTCGCCATCGGTCAGCGGCGCGAGGTCGGCAAACCACACACCGTCCCGGGTGACGCCGATAAGCTCTGCGGCCGCCTGCAGCGCCAGCCGGGTCTTGCCGCTGCCGCCGGCCCCCGTCAGGGTGACCAGGCGCGCCGAGCCGACGAGATCACGCACGGCCGCGAGTTCCCGCTCCCGCCCGACGAACGCGCTCAGGACGCTCGGCAGGTTGTTCGGCAGCTCGGGATTGTCCAGCGACGCCAGCGGCGGGAAGGCCGCGGGCAGGAAGCTCGCCTCGAACTGGTACACCTGCTCGGGCCGCCCAAGGTCCTTCAACCGATGCAGCCCGAGGTCACGCAGCGTGACGCCAGCCGGGAGCGCATCCGAGAGCAGCTCAGCGGTGACACCCGAAACCAGGATCTGCCCGCCGTGCGCAACCGCCTCAAGCCGCGCCGTCCTGTTGACTACCGGGCCGAAGTAGTCGCCGTCACGCTCCTCGCAGGCGCCGGTGTGCAACCCCATGCGCACCCGGATCGGCCGGCTAGTGGACCACTGCTCCGCGCCGAGCTCCCGCTGCGCTGCGATGGCGGCTTCCGCAGCTAGCTGAGCCGTCTCGAAGGCCGCGCAGAACGCATCTCCGACAGTCTTGAAGACGTAACCGGCAGCGTTCTCGATCGCTGCGCGCAGGATCGCATCGTGCCGCCGGAGCGCGATCGCCATCGCCGCCTGGTCGGCGTCCCACAGCCGGGTGGAACCTTCGATGTCAGTGAACAGCAACGTGACTGTGCCCGTCGGGATCTGCTCGGGCCTGGTCACATCACGAAGGATAGGGAGTTCTGTAGGGCAGCACTAACTGAGATGCGCGCCGTTCCCGGCTCTGGAAGAGATGTGCGCGGGCAACGGCGTGCCAGCTGGCAGCGCCGGGTCGGGCACGGGGCTCCCCCAGCGAGTGTCGAGCGGCAGCTCGCCGGCCCACAGTCCGAGCTCAGCGTCGGGGCTGTCGGCGTCATCCGGCGGCCCGGTGCGGACCTTCACCGAGGCCTCGGCCAGGGAGAGGGCGAGCAGCCGGGTGGCGGCCAGTTCCTTGCGACTTGGCTGCCGGACGTAGTCCCACTGGCCGGGTGCCAGGTGCTCAGACACCAGCCTGAGGCCGCTGAGCTGCTCCGCCGGGTCGTCGACCAAGCGCGGCCGGGCGTAGATCATCGCGCTGCGGTAATTCACCGCGTGCTCGAACACCGACCTGGCGAGGACCAGCCCATCGACGATCGTGACAGTCAGCGTGACCTCGGGCATGTCGGCGGCCAGGCTCCGGCTCGCCACCGAGCCGTGGACGTAGGCGTGCTGCTCATCGAAGCCGTAGACGGTCGGGATCACCATGACGCCCTCGGCGGTCGGCACGCCCAGGTGCGCGATGAAGCCGGCCCGCAGCACGGCCATCAGGTCAGCCCGCTCGGTGCGGCCCTGCTCGCGGAGCCGTCCGTGTCGCGTCCTGGGGGTCGCCGAGAGTTCGGGTTCGGGCATGAATCACGTCCCTTGGCACGAAATGAGTTGCCATCAGTCTACGGAACAACTGATTCAGTAGCCAAGCCCGCCTGGTTGGAGCGATGTCAGTGCGCGGCCAGCCAGTCACCGAGCTGGCGGGCCAGCCAGCCGTGCTGCGATTGGTGCACGGCGTGTCCCGCGCCGTGGGCCTCCCGGAACTCGCCGCGGGGAATCAGGCCGGCCAGCTCGCTCACCAGATCCGGCGGACAGACCGCATCGTCGCTGCCGGTGATCAACAGCGCCGGGCACGAGATGAGGTGCGCTCGGGTCCTGCTGACGTCACCGCCCGCGGCGACGATGTCGCTCATCGCCTGAGCCCAGGTCCGGGTCATCACCCGCGCACCGTCCGCGCCGTAGGCCTGCGTCAGATAGGCGGCCAGGCCGATGACCTCGGGCGACGGATCGTCGATCGCGTGCGCGAGCGACTCCAGCGCGCCGGGCGGGGCGACTACCTGGCCGGCCGCGCCCCAGGTGAACACCGACAGCGCCAGCGACGGCCTGAGCACTGCCAGCAGCAGGGCCTCCTCGCCCCCGTCGCTGAACCCGGCCAGGTGCGCTGCCCCGATGCCGAGTTCGTCGAGGAGGCCCAGCAGCACCTGCGCATCGTCGGCGTAATAGCTCGCCGGGTAATGCCGCGGCTGCGGCTGCGAACGCCCCGAGCCGGGCAGGTCGATTGCCACGATCCGGAAGCCCTCAGCCAGCGTGGCCCGGAGCCCATTCAGCTCAATGATGCTGCCGCCCCATCCCGGCATCAGCACGACCGGGTCGCCGCGGCCGGTGTCCTCGTAGTACAACCGTGCGCCGTCGGGCCCGTGCCATGGCATCGGCACATGTTAGCCGCCAAGCTCGGCCGCGGGCCGGGCGTTGATGACTCGCTCGGGCGGGATGCCGGCCTGCTCGGCCCGGAGGCAGCCGCTGTCGAGCCAGTCCAGCTGACCCGGCGCGTGCGCGTCGGTATCGATGGCGAACTGGCAGCCGATCTCCGCAGCCAGCTTCAGCAGCCGGTCGGGCGGATCCTGCCGCTCGGGCCGGCAGTTGACCTCCACGGCGACGTCGTGATCGCGGCACGCGCTGAACACCGCCGCTGCGTCGAACTGCGACTCGGGCCGGTCCCGGCGGCCGGTCACCATCCGGCCGGTGCAGTGCCCGAGGACGTCGACATGCGGGTTCGCCACCGCCGCCAGCATCCGGCGCGTCATCGGCTCGGACGGCATCCGCAGCTGGGAGTGGACGCTCGCGACGACGACGTCGAGCCGGCCGAGCAGGTCTTCTCGCTGGTCAAGCCCGCCGTCCTCGAGGATGTCGACCTCGATTCCGGTCAGGATGCGAAACGGGGCCAGCTCGGAATTCAGGTCAGCGACCAGGTCGAGCTGGCGCTCAAGGCGGTCCGCGGACAGGCCGTTCGCGACCGTCAGCCGGGGCGAGTGATCGGTCAGCGCGATCCACTCATGGCCGAGCGCGCGGGCCGCCGCGGCCATCTCGGCCACCGGGCTGCCGCCGTCGGACCAGTCCGAGTGGGTGTGGCAGTCGCCGCGCAGGGCGGCGCGCATCGCGGTCCGCGGCGACTGGGCGCGCTCACTGAGGAGCGCAGTCAGGTAGTCCGGCTCGTGTCCGGTCGCGGCCTGCGTCATCGCCAGGGAGGTCGCCGGGCCGATCCCGGCGAGGTCCTGGAGGGTGCCATCGGCCAGCCGACGCTCTAGTTCGGCGCTCGGCAGGTCAGCCGCGACGCGCGCGGCCCGACGGAACGCCTGTACCCGGTACGTAGGCGCGCTGGCGCGCTCCAGCTCGAAGGCGATCTGGTGAAGCGCCTGAATGGGATCCACGAGCTACGTCTACCGCAACACAGGCTCAGGCGCGAAGCCAAGCCGGTTCAAGGCCGGGCGCGCCGCCTCGGTCAGCATCCTGAGCAACGAGAGCGCCACGGATCCGGTTGATTTATGGCCGAAATTCGACCGGATCCGTGGCCCGATACGGCTAGGCGTATGCCGATAGTCGCTTTCGCAGCATGGCCCTGGCCCTATGCAGCCGCGACATGACGGTCCCGATCGGTACGCCGAGCATCTCAGCGACATCCCGGTACGGATAACCCTCTACGTCCGCCAGGTACACGGTCGCCCGGAAGCACTCCGGCAGCTCGGTCAGGGCCTGCCGGACGTCGGAGTAGGCGAACTGGCCGAGCACAGCCTCCTCGGCCGAGGGGGCGGCCCGCGCCGGGCCCTCGTCCGCGGCGCCAGAAGCGGCCGAGAGGGAGTCGAACTCGGCGCTGAGCACGTGCTGTGGCTCGCGCTGACGCTTGCGGTAGCCGCTGACAAAGGTGTTAGACAAGATCCGGAACAGCCAGGCTCGTGAGTTGGTGCCTGGCGTAAAGTGCCGGATCCCGGCATACGCCCGGGCCATGCTCTCCTGGACCAGATCCTCAGCGTCACTGGGGTTCCGCGTCATCCGGAGCGCCGCAGGATACAGATCACGCTGGTGACCTGCTAGTTCCTGCTCGTAGACGAGATGATCTTCAGATGCGTGCGCGCTCATTAGCATGAGAGCTGTCGCCTCCTCATGAGGCGGCGACGGTCGCCGACCCAGCACTCAACGAGCCGCGCAGGGGTCAGGGGCGCGGGACCGGGGGGTGCCCCACTTCAGTCAGAACAAGTCAGGCGTCGCGGTTACGGGGGGTCAGCGCGTCGCCACCACTTAACGTGTGAACTCGAAGTATTTAAACCGCTACTCACCGTCATGTCAACAACGGCCACTCTAGCCACACCCTTCACGACAACGGAATCCGCAGCTTGGCGACAGCGGCCCCAGGTCAGCGGCCCGCGAGGGTCAGCGCAGGGCTAGCGCCACGGCCTGCTGGCGGGACAGGCCGGCCCCCTGCCGGTAAGCGTCCCCGTACTCGGCCTGCCCGAGGACATCGCGGACTTTGCCCTGCTCAGCCTTCCGTAGCTCCTCCTCGATGGCTGACCAGGTGATGCTGCCGTCGGCCAGCGCGTAGCCGATCCGGACGTCGGCGGCGCCGTGCAGCCGGGCTGACTTCAGCAGGTCGCCCTGCCAGGCGGCACAGCAGGCCGCGCTGAACAGCACCTCGCACACGTCCAGCCGGATCCCGCTGCGCCTGGCCACCTGGAGGCAGCGGCGCACCAGCGGCAGCGCGTCCTCAGGCCGGCCCTCGATCAGCAGCAGGATGGCCAGGTCCTGGCGGAAGAAGTACAGGTACATCTCATCGCCCAGGCCCTCGGCGGCCGAGATGGCCGCCTCAAGGTGTAGCCCGGCCTCGGTCACGCCGCCGGTCGCCATATCGAAGGCGTACAGCATGTGCAGCTCGTTGGCGGCGAACAGCTCGTCGCCGGACTGACGGAAACAGTCCAGCGCCTCCGCCCGCAGGCGGCGGTTCTCCGCCGCCGACGGCTCGGCTGCCGCCAGGCATCTCAGCATCTCGCCGAGCAACTGCCGGTCGCCGGTCGTGCGCGCAATCGCGACCGCCTCGCTGGCCAGCTCGCGGACCCTCGCCAGGTCTCCTTCGGTAAACACCAGCTCACTGAGCTGGCCGAGCGCCCGTGCCCGCAGGGCGGGGACACCAAGGACCTCCGCCATGGCCAGCCCGCGCTCGGCGTAGCCCCTGGCCAGGGCCCTGGCGCTCGGGTCGGCTTGCAGCAGGATGCCAAGGAGCCGGGAGGTCGCCAGCAGCGCGCGGGCGGCCAGCTCGGTCACGCCCGAATCGTCGGCATCGACGGCGGCGCGCAGGTAGCTCAGGACCTCAGGCTGCGCCCGGCTCACGGCGAACCGCTGCAGCGCCGTCCCCAGCCGCAGCACGTCGCTGGTCCGGCCGCCGTCGGCCAGGTGACCGAAAGCCGCGCGCAGGTTTTCCCACTCCGCGTCCAGCCGGCGCAGCCAGTGCCCCTGGCGGCGGCCGGTCAGCGCCGGCCCGGCCTCTTCGCCGACCCGCAGGTAGAACGCGGCGTGCCGGTCCCGGATCGCGGTCAGCTCGTCTTCGCTGGCCGACTTGAACAGTTCCTGCGCCGCATACTGCCGCACGGTCTCCAGGAGCCGGTACCGGACCGACTCGGCGCCTTCCAGCGTCATGCGCTCGGCGAGCACGAGGCTCTTGTCGACCAGCGAGCCGAGCAGGTCCATCACGTCGATCGCATCGATCCCGCCGGCCGCGCAGATGGCCTCGGCCGCTTCCAGCTCGAACCCGCCAGCGAAGACCGACAGCCGCCGCATGGTCTCCCGCTCGGCGACGCTGAGCAGGTCGAAGGACCAGTCGACCGTGGCCTGAAGGGTCTGCTGCCGATGCAGCGCGTTCCGGCTGCCGCCGGTCAGCAGCCGGAACCGCTGGTCGAGCCGCTCGCTCAGGTGCCGCAGCGACATCGACGACAGCCGGGCCGCGGCCAGCTCCAGCGCGAGCGGGATGCCGTCCAGCCGGCGGCAGATGGTCGCGACCAGCGGGGCGGCAGCGTCGTCGAGCACGAAGGCCGGCTCGTGTGAGCGGGCCCGCTCGACAAAAAGCGTGACCGAGTCAGAGCCGGCCAGGTCGGCGGCGCTGATCGCGTCGCGCGGCGGCAGCGACATGGACGGGACCCGGTACACCCGCTCGCCCTCGATGCCGAGCGGCTCGCGCGAGGTGGCCAGGAACCGGACTCGCGGGCAGTACCGGATGACCTGCTCGCAGAACCGGGCTGCGTCGTCGATTACGTGCTCGCAGTTGTCCAGCAAGATCACGGCGTCCTGCCCGGTCAGGACCTCCAGGATCGACGCGAGCACAGCGGGCCCGGAGTGGTCGGGCAGCTCCAGCGCCGCCGCGACAGCGCCGGCCACCTGCTCGCCGTCGGTGACGACCGCCAGGTCGGCGAACCACACGCCGTCCAGCGCCACATCCAGCAGCTCGACGGCGGCCTGCAGCGCCAGCCTGGTCTTGCCGCTGCCGCCCGATCCGGTGAGCGTCACGAGTCGCGCCGAGGCGGCGAGCGTGCGCACCTCGGCCAGCTCACGTTCCCGGCCGATGAACGCGCTCAGCTGGCCGGGCAGGTTGTTCGGCAGATCCGGGTTGTCCAGCGAGGCCAGCGGCGGGAACGCCGACGGCAGGAAGTCCGCCTCCAGCTGGAACACCTGCTCGGGCCGGCCCAGGTCCTTCAGCCGATGCGGGCCGAGATCACGGAGCCGCACGCCGTGCGGCAGCGACTGCCACAGCAGCTCCGCCGTGGCGCCCGACAAGAGCACCTGGCCGCCGTGGGCCGCCGACTCCAGCCGCGCTACCCGGTTGACGGCCGGGCCGAAGTAGTCGTTGTCGCGCTCCTCGCAGGCACCGGTGTGCAGGCCCATCCGCACCAGGATCGGCTGCGTCGTCGGCCAGTCCTGCCCGACCAGTGCCCGCTGCGCGGAGAGCACCGCGTCCAGGGCCGCCTCGGCCGTCGAAAAGGCAGCACAGAACGCGTCGCCGACCGTCTTGAACACGTAGCCGCCGGCGAGCTCGATCGAGCCGCGCAGGATCTCGTCGTGCCGCCGCAAACCACGGGTCATGGCCTCCGGCTCGGCCTCCCACAGCCGGGTCGACCCCTCGATGTCGGTGAACAGCAAGGTCACCGTGCCGGTTGGGATCTGGACCGGATTATGCACGCGCATACGATACGCGCACCGCGGGCCCGTGCGGCCCAGGTCAGGATCAGCCGGTGGCGTTGAGCCAGCGCACCGGCGCACCGGCGCCAGCCCGCCGGAACGGCTCTAGCTCGGCGTCCCATGGCTCGCCGAGCAGCAGCGCGAGTTCGGCCTCCAGCGAGCCGCCGAGCGCGGGGTGCCGCGGCCCGTGCAGGTCGCGCAGGCCGCCGAGCCGGCTGTCAGCCGTGCTCGCCGACGCGGCCAGCGCCATGGCCGCGCGTAGCCGGTTCTCCGGAATCATCACGTCCCCGTTCGCGGCGACGACCGCACTGAACGTGCCCAGCGATGGGGTCACGCTGTACCGGACCGCGTCGCAGCCGGGGCTGGCGTCCTCGGTGACCTCGAACCTCGTCAGGTTCCAGTTCGCCAGCGCCGACGTGATCGCGCCAGCCGCGCCCGGCTTGCCGCGCCAGAGGAGCTCGGCGCGCATGGAACCAGGCGAGGCGGGCTGATCCACCCACGGCATGCTGACGGGCACGCCAAGAACCCCGGCTACTGCCCACTCGATATGCGGGCATAGCGCCGGGGGCGCACAGTGCACCTGCAGCACGCCTTCTACGGACACCCAGACCTCCCTGCGACAGACGAGGATGCGTCTTCCCCAACGACCTCGTACGCCGACAGGACCAAGTGCCGTCCTGGCGATCTTCCGCGACTCATTGTGCACTACGGCCGGCCCTTGCACCAGCACCACCCGGTCGCGCCGCGCCGCCACTACCCAGCTTCGTGGTGTCGTGTTCTGATTGATGCGTGACGAGCACGGCCGACCAGCGGGCAGCCCTGGCTAGCCGGGACGTCGCCGGCCTCACCTTCGCCGCTGAGATGTACGGGCTTCAGCTCGACCAGCTCGCGGCGTTACTGCAGCTGACCGACCGGCAGGCGGGCGCCCTCGTGGCTCGGTGGGCGAGCCGCGGGCTGGCCAAGTCGGCGGTGCTCGGCCCCGGCCCGGCGTGGGCCTGGCTCACCAGGGCCGGCCTCACGGCGTGCGGCCTTCGGTACGCGGCGGCCCCGCCCGCACTCGCGCGGCTCGCGCACATCCGCGCGGTGACCGCGGTGCGGCTGGCGCTGGCCGCCGTACCCACCTACCACAACGCGAGCGCGCACTGGCGCAGCGAACGTCACTTACGGGCCCGCGTCGGCGGCCGGCTCGGCCTGCGTGATCACCTGCCCGACGCCGAGGTGCACTGGCCAGACAGCGCGCCCGTCGGATGGGCCGGCGAATGCTGGGCGATCGAGGCCGAGCTCACCCCGAAGACCGTGGTCCGGACCGCGGCGATCATGCGCGAGCTCCTGACCCGGACGGGCGATTACGGCTGCCCGGCGACCGACGCACGGGTGCCTGGTGCGCCGCCACGGCACGCCAGGGCAATCTATGTGTGCGCCCCGGCCGCCACCACCACGGTCGCGCGCGCACGCGGCGCCCTCGGCACCCTGGCCGCCAGGATCGAGATCCGCGCCTTACCGGCGGCGGCGCTGGTTCCACCATGAGGCGGTACACGTGGCGACTGGCCGCGGTCAGCGCCGCGGCCTTACTCGCCGTCGGACTCCTGCCGGTCACGCTCGTTGCCGTGGGCGCGGTCGCGGTGGCCTCGCGCCGCGGCTGGCAGCCGGGCCGTCTGTACCGGGCCGCCGCCTGGTGCCTGCCGATGCTCGCGGTCTGGCTGGCCGGCGTTGTTATCGAGCGCATCCCGGCCCCGACCGAGTTCTGGCACACGGTCTACCGTGGCGACCTGTCGGCCGCCGCCGTGCTAGTGCTTCCGGTCGCCGCGCCGGCCGGCTTGCTGGCCGCCGGCTGGGCCTGGTCACTACGGCTGCGCTCGATGGCGGCCGGGCCGGCGGGCGGTCCCCCGCTGCCGCGATCAGCTTCGACCAGCGGCAGTGGCGCCACCAGGTGCGCAGCGCGCAGGCCAGGATCGCGGCGCCGGGCGCCGTCCCGCTGCTGACCCGCAGCGGGGACTTTGTGGCCGGCGCCGTCATCCGGGCCGTCGGCCACCCCGACCGCCTGCTCGCCCGGCTACCCGCCAGCCGGCTGCGCTCGCACCAGATCGTGATCGGCAGCACCGGCACGGGCAAGACGACGCTACTGCTGCGGCTGTGGGCGGCGTTCCTGGCGAGCGGCCTGCAGCTGCACACGGCCGGCCAGGCGGGCGCGCCGCTGCTCGTGGTCCTGGACTGCAAGGGCGGCGCCGACGCCCGGCGCATCGCTGACCGGTGCCGGCGGGTGCTGCGAGAATCAGGGGCCAGGAACGTGGCCGTCTGGCCCGATGAGGCTCGACTATCGCTGTGGTCCCTGCCAGAACGCCAGCTCGTCACGACGCTGGTCGATCTCATCGAGCACGGCACTGGCGGCGCCGCCTACTACACCGACGTGATGGAGGCGGTCGTCGCGCTGGCGGTCGAGGCGCCGGGCGGCCCGCCAGCCAGCACGGCCGATTTCCTCGCCCGGCTTGACCCGGCCTGGCTCGCACACGCCTGGCTCGGCGACGAGGACCGCCTGGTCCTCGCGCGCTCGGCGGCGCGGCAGGTGCCCGACATCGCGCTGCGGTTCCGCACCTTGTTCCGGCGTCTCGGCTCCGGCCTGGACGGTCCTGGCACCTTTGCTGACGCCGACGTCTGGTACTGCATCCTGGAGGGAACCGCTGAGATCTCCGTCGCCGAAGCGCAGGCCCGCGCGCTCGTCGACCTGCTCGCCAGCTACGTCGCCGGCCCGGATCTCGGCCAGCACCGCCAGGTGCTCCTCGCCGTCGACGAGTTCAGTGCGGTGTCCCGGCGGCTGCCCATCTGGCAGTTGTTCGAGCGAGCCAGGTCGCTCGGTCTCGCGGTCCAGGTGTCGGCGCAGTCGTGGCACGGCCTGGCCGCGCGTGAAGACGACAGGTACCGGCTCGCGGGCAGCGCCGAGGGCGGGATCTGGCTGCTGAGCACGCCGCACCCCGACCCGGTCACCGCGCTCGCCGGGCAGCGGTCACGGCTCGACAGCACCCGCCAGCTCACCGGGCGGCTGCGCTGGCGCCAGGCCGGGACGTCCCGGGTCGCACTGGGGCCGACTGCCGATCCCGACCGCGTCCGCGCCCTGGATGTCGGTCAGACGGCCTACGTGTATCGCGGCGGCGTCACCTACATCCAGGTCAAGCGACTTGTCGCGGGGCCCGCGGCACTGTCGGCCGGGGAAACACTGTCGGCCGGGGAAGCACTGTCGGCCGAACGTGCGGTCGCGGCCACGGCGACGCCGGCGACTGCGGCGATCACCGTTGCCACGCTCCCGGACGTATCCGCGTTCCTGGACGAGGCGTTCGGACGCGCGGGCGACGGCCGATGACCGATCCGAGCCCGTTCACCATCCTGGGCCTGCCCGCCAGCACTCACTTGCTCGCACACACTGAGCTGACCGACGACGACGTCCGCGCGGCCTGGCGCCGGGTGGCCGCCGCGACGCATCCGGACCGGGCCGATGGCGGGGACCCGGCCGCGTTCGCCGACGCGGCGGCGGCCTATACGGCGCTGCGGACTCAGGCGGGGCGCGCCGAGGCGCTCGCCCGCGTACGCGAGCGGGCAGGCGGCCCCGTTCCCGGTCGGTCGCACCAGCCGGTACATGCGGTCCTCGCCAGCCGCATCGCCGAGGGCCGGCCGTGGCGGCTCGCGCTGCGGGCGCTCGCCGTCGCGGCAGCCTGCTACCTGGCAGTCGTCGCCGCGGGCTGGCAGCCGGCCAGCGCCGCCGTCATGACCGGGGCGCTGACCTGGCTGCTGCGAACGGGACGGGCCGACCTCGGGCCTAGGCGCCCAGATTCTTCTTGATCTGGTCGCCGAGCCCCGCCATGCCCGATCCCGTCGGCCAGCCGCCGGCCACGTAGGAGTGGCCGATGGGGTGGTCGCCGGACCGCGCGGGTGGCGGCGAGACGGACTGGACGCTGGTGACGCTGCACACGGCCGCGGCGTCGTTCGCCGGGCCGGGCACCTGGCTGCTGGTCGGGATCGCGCCAGCCGGGACACCCGGCCGCGGATGGTCGCCGAGCACGAGGCCAAGGCTGAGCGCGTTGGCGTCTCTGGCCGTCAGCGTCTGGAGCCCGAACGTGGTCTCGATCAGCTTCAGGGTCGAGGTGTGCTCGAACGGGCCGTGATGGACCACGCGCGGGCGGGCCAGGTTGGAGATCACGATGGCGGGCACGCGGAAGCCGAGCTGGGTGTAGTCCGGGATCAGCTGCCCGTCAGTCGGCGTGGTGCTGTCACCGGCGTGGCTGACGTTGGCCGGGTTCGTGTCGTCGATGACGTGGGGTGGCGGCACGTGGTCGAAGAAACCGCCCCATTCGTCGAAGGTGACGACGAACACGGTGTTGTCCAGGTAGCCCGCGTTGGCGAGGGCGTGGTAGGCATCGGCGATGAACCGCTCGCCGAGCCTGATGTCGGCCAGCGGATGATCGTCGGCCGACGTCCCGTTGCCCTCGGTGTCAAAGGCCGGGTCGATGAAGCTGACGTTCGGCAGGTTGCCCGCGGCGCACGTGTCGATGAACGACGGCGTGGTCACGGGAATCCCGACCGCGTCGATGTCGCCCGCCGCGAATGGATGCCAGAACGGGAAGTACTTCGTCCCCCACAAGGCCAGGAACGGCAGGTCGCGGAAGAAATACCCGCCGGTGGGAATGCCCTGGTTGTTCGGAATCGGCGACAGCTGGTCCCAGATGGTCGGCAGGCTCGACAGCGTTGAGCTGTTGTGATCGCGATCGGTCTGCGCGGCATGCTGGTAGAAGCGATTGGGGAAAGTCTCGCCCGCGAACGAGCAGAAGTAGCGGTCCAGCACCGTGTACTGCTCAGCGAGCGCGCCGATGACTGGCAAGTCTGGCGCTGCCTTGCGCGAGCCGTCGCGGTTCCGGTTGCTGTAGTAGCCGGCCGGGAAGGTGTTGGCCTTGGCCAGCGTCACGCCCGGATTGCTAGCCGGGGCCGTGGGCCGCTGCAGGAATCCGTCCATCTGGCCGAAGTTGTGCTGGACCAGGAAGCCTTCCCAGCTGTGGTCGGGGTCTGAGTACCCGCAGCCCTGGAAGTCGGGTGCCAGCGGGTAGTTCGGGTAATAGTTCCCGTCGGTCGACTGGTAGATCATGTCGTGACGCCCGTCCGCACCGGGCAGCCAGCTGAGGAAGTGGTCGAAGGACCTGTTTTCCATCATGAGGATGACGACGTGCTCGATGCCGTCAGAGCCCTGCGGGGATAGGGCCGGGGCGGCGTTAGCCGCCGTCTGGGCGAGGAACTCGGTGCCGGTCAGGGCGAGTCCGGTGGAGGCCGCCATGAGCCCCAAAACGTTGCGACGAGTCAGCATGGATCTCAGTCTGGAGAACAGGCTGATATCTGCACCAGGCTGCCCGAGCGGCGGCCGGGTGACAGTGCGGGAAACGGCTGGCTAACCTCACCATCAAGGGCGCCACAGATCGGTGATGGCAATGCCGAGTTCGGCCAGCAGGTGGCGCAATAGTGGCAGTGACAGTCCGATGACATTGCTCGGGTCGCCGTCGATGCCGTCGATGAACGGCGCCGCTCGGCCATCGATGCTGAACGCGCCCGCCAGCGACAGCGGCTCGCCAGTCGCGGCGTAGGTGGCGATCTCGGCCTCGCTCGGCATGCCGAACCGGATCGTGGTCGCGGCGACGCCGCCGGCCCGCCGCCCGGCTGGGCCGTCGAGCAGGCAGTGCCCGGTGTACAGCGTGCCGGTCCGCCCGGCTAGCAGCCGCCACAGCTCGATCGCTTCGTGCGCTGTAGCGGGCTTGCCGAACGCGGTGCCGTCCAGGTCCAGCATCGAGTCGCAGCCAAGTACCAGTCCATCCGGTCGCTGCGCCGCGACGGCGGCGGCCTTGCGCTCCGCCAGGAATGCGACCAGGCGCTCGGTGGTCAGCTGATCCTCGCTGCTCTCGTCGACGCCGCTGACTACCACGTCAGGATCAATCCCGGCGTCACGCAGGATCCGCAGCCGGGCCGCCGATCCAGAGGCGAGCACCAGGGCGGGAACGGCACGGCCGGTCATGGGCGGCAGCCTAGATGAAGTAGTGGCCCTGGTCGATGTCCTCGATGAGGCCGGGGTGGGTGGGCTTCCAGGCCAGGAGTTTCCGGGTGATGGTGCTAGAAGCAGGCATGTCGGTGCTGAGGATGCGCACGAGCATGCCGCCGAATTCTTCGGCGGGCAGGGACTGGGCGGGCAGGTCCAGGTTCCGGCCGACGGCCTCGGCGATCTCGCGGACGGGCACGCCTTCGTCACCGACGGCGTTGAGCACTGCGCCGGCCGGAGCCTGCTCGATGGCTAGCCGGTACAGGCTCGCGGCGTCCTTCACGTGGACGGCGGGCCAGCGGCTAGTGCCATCGCCGATGTAGCCGGATACGCCCTTGGCCCGGGCCGCCGCGATGAGCTGGGGGACGAAGCCGTGACGTTCTCCGTGGCCGTGCACCGAGCGGGGCAGCATGACCAGGCAGGAGCGGACTCCTCTGTCTGCGGCAGCGAGGGCGGCGTGCATGTTGGTGATGCGGGCCGCGATGGGCCCGGCGGCGATGAGTTCGTCGCGTTCAGTCGCGGGTCGGCCGGGTGTCACGAGCGTTGCGCCAGAGATCACCAGGGGCTTGCCGGTGCCGGCGAGTCCGGTGGCAAAGGTCTCGATGGCCTTGGCATCGGTCCGCGTCGCAGCCTCGCTCACGCTGGGCACGACGAAGGCGAGGTGGATGACGCCGTCGGTGTCGAGGGCGCCGGCGCGCAGCACGTCGGTGTCGTTCAGGTCGCCGCGTTGCACCTCGGCGCCCATGTCGGCGACGGCTGTGGCGGAGGCGTCCGAGCGGGCTAGCCCGAGGACCTGGTGGCCGGCACTGATGAGCTCGGGGACGACGGCCGAGCCGATCCAGCCGGAAGCGCCGGTGACGAAGATGCGCATGGAGATCCTTCCATGTCGTGCTCTCGGGTGATGAAGATCCGCGGCGCAGGCGCCGCGGCCGGAACGCCGATGCGATCCGGTTGCATCAATTCTAGCACCGCCATGCGACGCTATCGCATCACTTGCCCAGGTGATGCGATCCGGTCTCCTCGCTTTAGACTGTGCCGGTGAGCAGATGGGCGCCGAACGCGCGTGAGCGGCTGGAAACCGCCGCGCTGGACCTGTTCGCGGAGAACGGGTACGAGGAAACGACCGTCGCGCAGATCGCGGATCTCGCCGGCTTGAACCGCGCCACGTTCTTCCGGCACTTCGCCGATAAGCGGGAGGTGCTGTTCGGCGGTGAGGACCTGCTGGCCGGGCTGTTCGCCGACGCCATCCGGGCTGCCTCCCCGGATGCGACACTCACCGAGTGCCTGCAGGCGGCGTTCGCGGCCGCCGGGGTCGCGATGACCCCGCAGCAGCGGGTTAAGGCCGCCCAGCGCGTAATGGTGGTCGCGGCGAACAGCGAACTGCAGGAGCGGGGACTGCTCAAGCACGCCCGGATCGCCAGGTCAATCAACGCCGCCCTGCGCGAACGGGGCGCAGACGAGCTGACCGCCCGGCTGGGGGCGGAAGTGGGGATGCTCGCCTTCACCATCGCCGTTGAGCGCTGGATGGCGGCCGACAATGACGAACCGTTCCCGCTCCATGCCGCAGCGGCCTTGAGTGACCTGCAAGTGCGCGCGGCCGAGCTCGACTCCGGGTCCCGCCTTTCAGCCTGACGCCAGTACGAGGCCACCCTCCACGTCGCCGCCATCGAAAGTGGTTCCGGCCTCTCACTCCTGAGACACGGCCTGATAGGCGCCCGTCAGTCAGCGCGCCCGGCGGCGATCAGGGATCGTCGCTGCCGGACCAGGGCGGCTGACCTGGCGCATGGTGTCGGCCAGCTGCTCCAGCGCCGGCAGCGCGTCGGTAAGCGCGGCCACATCATCGGCCGGGAGCAGTGCCAGGCACTGCGAGACCGCCGCCGCCCGGTCCGCCTTGATCTGGCGGTCCACCCGCTGGCCGGACGCCGTGCTGACGACGGACACGCTGCGCAGGTCGGCTGGATCCGGGATGCGGTCGATCAGCCGCATGTCGACGAGCCTGCCGATGACGCGCGACAGCATGGTGGGGTTGATTCCCTCGAGCTCGCCAAGGTCGGGCAGGCTCATAGGCCCGCGCGCCACAATGAGCCCCAGCACCGAAGCCTGCGAGGGCGTCAGGCCCTCCCCGGTCGACGACGCGTTGAGCTGGCGGGCGACCTTGATGATGACCCGGCGGAGGCGGATCGCGCCTTCGTCATCCATGGGCGTCATCCATAGCCGAGATCCTACCGTCCGCGAACTAGTTGCCTGCTGGCAAGCAGTGTAATGTCGGTCATTAGTGGCTGACCAGGTTGCGCACGCCGATACCGCCCCCGTGCAGGTCGCAGAGAACTCCGCACGCGGGCGCGCCATCATTTTCGCCATCGTGTCGCTGGCGCTGCTGATGGCCTCGGTCGACCAGACGATCGTGGCGACAGCGCTGCCCTCGATCCAGCGCGACCTTGCCGCGCCGGTGAACTGGAGCAGCTGGACGATCACGGTCTACGCGCTCGGGCAGGTCATGGTCATGCCGCTGGCCGGCAAGATCGGCGATCAGTTCGGCCGCAAGCGGATCTTCCTCGGCGCCGCCGTGCTGTTCACGGCCGCGTCCCTGTGCTGCGGGCTCGCCGACAACATCTACCTGCTGATCGTGCTGCGGGCGATCCAGGCCATTGGCGGCGGCGCCTTCATGCCGTCAGCAACGGGCATAGTCACCCACCTGTTCGGCAAGGACCGGGACCGCGCCGTCGGACTGTTCGCCAGCATCTTCCCGATCGGCGGGCTCATCGGGCCGGTCCTTGGCGGGATCTTCGTGACGTACTGGTCCTGGCGCGGCATCTTCCTGGTCAACATCCCGATCGGCATCGTCCTCGTGCTACTCGGCGCGATCTTCATCCCCGACATCGCGCGCCGGCCGGACAGCCATCTCGACATCCGCGGCGTCGTGCTGCTCGGCACCACGCTGCTGGCCGCCATGCTCGGCATCGGCTACCTCGGCGGTGCCCATAGCGATCCGCTGAGCGCTTACTTCCTGGTACCGGAGTGCGTCGCCGTCGTCGGCGCGACTGCGTTCGTCCGGCACTCCGCCCGGGCGCAGTCGCCGTTCATCTCGTTGCGGTTCCTGACCGGCCGCGGCTTCGGCGTCATGAACCTGCTCAACTTCCTGTACGGCAGCGCGGTGCTGGGGTTCGCCCCGCTGGTGCCGCTGTACGCGGAGGACCGGTACGGCCTGCCGGCGCTCGCGGCGGGCACGCTACTCACGGCCCGGGCCATCGGCATGATCGCGACCGCCGGGCTGTCGGTCTACCTGCTGCGCCGGACGGGCTACCGGTGGCCGATCGCGGTCGGCTTCACCTTGTCCGCCGCCGGGCTCGCCGCGACCGCCATCAGCCCGCACTGGCTCGCCACGTACGCCTGGCTCGCCGTCACCACCGGCATCTGCGGTGTCGGCATGGGCATTTCGACCCCGTCGTCCAACAACGCGACGCTCCAGCTCGCCCCCGATCATGCCGCGGCCGTGGCGGGCCTGCGCGGCATGTTCCGCCAGTCGGGCGCCATCACCGCCGTCTCCATCACGGCCGCGATCCTGGCCCGCAGCGCCGACCCTGGCCTCGCCCAGGCCCACGTCTTCCTGATCTTCGCGGCCACGCTGATCGCCGCCCTGCCGCTGGTGTTGCTGGTCCCCGAGCATCGCGGCCGCTGGTGACGGAATGGGCCAGGCCGCGAGCCGGTTGCCACCAGCATGAGCAACGGACACAAGATCACGATCAGCCCGGCCGGCCAGCACGTCCAGATCTCCCTCGGCGGGGTCAAGCTGGCGGAGTCCGACCGCGCCCTGCTGCTGACCGAAACCGGCAGCCGCGCCCGTTACTACCTGCCGCGCGCGGACGTCCGCACCGAGTACCTGCGGCCGACGGCCACGAAGACCACCTGCCCGTTCAAGGGCGAGGCGTCCTACTGGTCGGTTGTGCTGGACGGCGAGGTGCACGAGGACCTGGTCTGGAGCTACGAGACGCCGATCCCCACGGCCGACGACATCGCCGGCCTGCTGTGCTTCTACGCCGAGCGTGTCGACGAGCAGGTGAGCTGACGCCGTCAGCCAGCCCGATCAGCTAGCACCTCACGTCGCGCGGCCCGGCTGGGGGCCGGTGGCGACTGGCCGGGCGGCATCGGCGATCCACCCGGACCACGACCCGACGTAGAGGGCGGCCTGGATGCCTGCCAGCTCCAGCGCCAGCACCGTGTGCGCGGCTGTCACCCCCGAGCCGCAGTAAGCGCCGACCTGCGGCCCGCCGTCCGGCTCGATGCCCAGGCTCGCGAACCGGGCCCGCAACTCGGCCGCAGACCGGAAGAGCCCGGCCGAGGTCACGTTCTCGGCCGTCGGCGCGCTTAGCGCGCCCGGAATGTGCCCGGCCACAGGGTCCGCGGGCTCGGTCTCGCCGCGGTACCGGGCCGGCGCCCTCGCGTCGAGCAGGACCCCGGACTTGGCAATCTCAGCGGCACCGGCCGCGTCCAGCATCGGCAGGTGGCCCGGCTCGGCCGAAAAGTCACCAGGTGCCGCCGTCACGTCCGCGGTGCTGACCGGCTGCCCGGCCGCCTGCCAGGCGCGGTAGCCCCCGTCGAGCACGCGTACCTGACCAGCACCGTTGCCAGCAGCACCGTCGCGGCCAGCACGGCCACTACCGCAGCCGAAGTACCGCAGGAGCCACCAGGCCCGGGCCGCGATCGTCGCGTCCCCTTCGTCGTAAACCACGACGTCGCGGCCCGCCTGGACGCCGGCGCCACGCATGGCGGCCTCGAAGTCTGCGGCGGCGGGCAGCGGATGGCGGCCGCCTGCTCCCGGCGGGCCGGCCAGCTGTGTATCCAGGTCGACATAGACCGCGCCCGGCAGGTGGCCGGCCCGGTAGGCGTCGATCCCGGGCGGGCCGCCCAGGCGCCAGCGAATGTCGAGCAGCGTCGGTGGCTCCTGGCCGGCGAGCGCGTCGGCGAGCTCGGCGACGGTGATCAGTTGCCTATCCGCGGCCGCACTGTCCCCCGTGGCACTGTCCCCCGTGGCACTGTCCCCGGTAGGTGGCATTCGGCTGAGTTCCTCTCCTGTGGATAACTTACCGATTTCTGTGCACAAGTGACCGCGGGCTGGTGCGTTTCCCCGATCGAGCTGTGGATAAACACCCGACGCGGCGCGGCCTTCCGTCACGCAACGTAAGTGAGCAGCGGCACTCGCTGGTCGGCCGGCGTGAGTGAGCCGTGCATGCCAACAAGACGCGACTCGCGTGGCTCCGCAGTCGTCGCCACCACGGCCGACGGGCCGCGGGCGGCGGCCACGATGTCGCCGATCCGGTCCGCGACAGCCAGGTCGACCGGCCCGAACCAGCCAGCGTCGATGGCCTCCTCCCGGCTGACCGTCCACGCTCGGTCACCGAGCGTGGCCTGCCAGGCCGCGAGCACGTCCGCTGTCGCGCCCGGCGCCGCATATACGTGCCGGGCACGTGGCTCGCCGCCGAGCAGGGCGACGCCATGGCGCAGCTCCGGGATGAGATCAGCGTCGATGCGCTCCGCCGGCGGCACGTCGGTCATGCCGTGGTCGGCGGTGATGTACAGCGCGGTCCCGGCCGGCAGGACGCCCGCCAGCTGCTCTGCCAGCCGGTCCACGTGCGCGAGCTGGAACCGCCAGGCGGCCGACGTGCACCCCCAGGCGTGGCCGGTCGCGTCGAGATCGCCGGTGTAGACCATGACGAATGCGCGAGCCGCCGACGCTAGCGCCGCGGCGCTGGACGCCACCAGCGCGCCGAGCGTGTCGGCCGGGTAGTAGTCCGCGCCGCGCATCGCGGCCACCGACAGCCCAGTCTGGCGGAACGCCCCGGCAGCCACGCGGAACGCCCCGACGCCCGCGGCCGCAGCGCGCTCAAAGATCGTCGTTCCCGGCTGCCAGGCGCCAGGATCGACCGTCTTGTCCCAGCGCAGCGCGTTCAGCAGCTGGCCGGTCGCCGGTACCCGTACCTGGTAGCCGAGGAGGCCGTGCTGGCCGGGCGGGCGGCCAGTGCCGAGCGAGCCCAGGCTGGTGACCGTTGTCGAGGGGAAGCCGGCCGTCAGCCAGCATCCGGTCTCGGCCAGCCCGGCCAGGAACGGCGCTGCCGCCAGGTGCGCCCGCAGCAGATCCCAGCCGAGGCCATCGACGACCAGCAGGCAGGCCCGGCGAGCCGACGGCAGGCCTAGCGCGTTGTCCTCGCCTGGCACCCCGATCGACGCCAGCACCGACCGGCTCAGGTCGGCCAGCGTGCTGCGCCCGTATCCGGGTAGCAGCGGGTCCTGCTCCCGTATGTCCCCCGCCGTGGTCACGGACGGCTAGTTGCCTCGGTGAGCGCACGCGCGAACGAGACCACCTGATCGACGGCCTCCGGACCGTCCGCCGCCTCGCTGACGCGTACGGTCAGGTCATCGGCGGTCATCGTGCCGGTGAACCCGTGATCTGCTTCGCAATTCTCATCGCCGCAGTGGGCGGGCTCGATCTCGATGTGGGACAGCACGTTCCAGCCGATCGTCAGCACGACCTCGCTCGGCGCAGTCACGCCTGGCACGTACGAAGCCGGGTCCGGAATTACCCTGGTCAGTGCCACCGACGAGATCCGCGAGTGCCGGACGGCCTCGGTGCTGGTCTCGGCCTGCGGCCTGGACTCGGGATCGGCCTCGTCGGCCGGGTACTCGTCGGTGTGCGAGTACACAAGCCGCGTCGGCGTGAGCGCCATGACCGTGACGTGGCGGCGCACCTCCATGCCGGGATCGAAGTGAGCGTCATGGACCACGACGTACGAGACGACGGGTTCTGTCCCTACCGCCGATGACACCGCGTCGTACACCAGGCCGGGGTAGTAGCCGCTTCGCTCGATCGCGGACTGCAGGCCGCTCGAAGCCGCCTTCGTATCGCTCATGCCTCCATCCTGCACCGTCCTGGGTCTCTCCTTCACCTCGTGGGCACAGTTTCGGGCAGATACCGGAGCACCGCCATCTGCCCGACCTGGCTGACTCCAGCCAGGTGCAGCCGCCCGGCCGGCAGCCCGCCTGCCAGCAGCCGGGGCGCGGCCGGATCACCGACATAGACGGGCGCGATGGCGAGCCGGAACTCATCAGCCAGTCCCGCCGCGAGGAACTGGCCGAGCACGAGCGCGCCGCCTTCCACCATCAGCCGGCCGACGCCGCGGGCAGCCAGGTCCGCGAGCACCCAGCCCAGGTACAGCCGATCGGTGCCGGCCACCGGAACGATCGTCGCCACCGCCCCCAGCCGGGCGCGAATCGAGTCGGCCGCCGCGGCGACGGTGTAGACCAGCGGCATGCTGTCGGCGAAGAACCGGCTGCCGGGTTCCAGGTCACCGCCGCTGGTAATGGTGACCTTCTGCGGGCTGGGCGGCTGCCCGCGCGCCACCCGCTCGGCCCGGCGTGCGGCCGACGCGACCTGCAGGCGCGGGTTGTCACTGCGGATGGTCTGCGCGCCGACCAGGATCGCGTCACTGGCGGCCCGCAGCGCATCGACCTGGTCCAGGTCGGCCGCATCCGACAGCACCAGCCGGGTGCCGGAGGCGTCGTCGATGTAGCCGTCCGCTGACATCGCCGCCGACAGCAGCACATAGGGAATCCTGGTCTTCGCAGGCACGCTCTCCGCAGGCACAGGCATGTCACCTCCTGACGTTGTCCAGTCGAACCTAGCCAACACCGTAGGCTCGGGTGCCATGGCCTGGGCTGGACTGCGGCTGTCGATCACGCTGCTCACTGCCGTGCCGCTGCCGGGCGGGCCGGCCGACGCGCCCGGCAGGCGGACCGCCGCTGCCGCTATCTACTGGGCGCCGGTCGTCGGCCTCGTGCTGGGCGGGGCCGCGGCTGGCGTGCTGCTGGCATGCCGCGCCGGTCACACCGGCCCGCTGCTCGCCGCGGTGCTGGCGGTCGCGGTCCTAGCCGGGCTGACTCGCGGCCTGCACCTGGACGGACTGGCCGACCTGGCCGACGGCCTCGGCAGCCGCCAGCCAGCCGGGCAGGCGCTGGACATCATGAAGCAATCAGATATCGGGCCGTTCGGCGTGGTCACGCTCGTGCTCGCGCTGCTTATCCAGGTCAGCGCGCTGGCCCGGGCGGAGCAGGTCGGTCGGGGTCCGCTGGCCGTGGTCGCCGCAGCCGTCGCCGCCCGGCTGGCCGTGATGCTTGCGTGCCGGACCGGGGTGCCGGCCGCCCGGCCAGGCGGGCTCGGCGCGCTGGTGGCCGGGACTGTCCGGCCCCTGCTCGGCGCCGCGCTGGCGGTTGCTGCCATCGGCGGAGCGGCCGTCCTCGGCTGGATCTACGCGGTCGCGATCGCCGCCGCACTCGCGGCCTCGCTGGCGTTGACGGCCCTGGCGGTGCGCCGGCTTGGCGGCATCACCGGCGACGTGCTCGGCGCCATCGCGGAGACGACCATGGCGGTCTGCCTGCTGGTCACGGCTCTCAGCTAGACCCGTGGTCAGCTAGACTCACCGCCGTCCGCCGGCCCGGCCGCGAGCGCCGACCTGATCCGATCGGCGTACTGGCCGGCCTCGGCGTCGGACTCATAACGCAGCCGCGGCCAGAAGAACCCGCGCAGGCCGTCGCCCTTGGTCCTGGGCACGACGTGAACGTGCAGATGCGGCACGCTCTGGCTGACGACGTTGTTCGCGGCCACGAACGTGCCCTGGCAGCCCAGTGCCGCGGGCATGACCGCGCTGATCCGCTGCACGCGCAGGAAGAAGGGACCGACCGCGGCCGCTGGCAGGTCCGGCAGGGTCGGTACGTGCTGGCGCGGCGCGACCAGCACGTGACCCTTGAAGACGGGCCTGGCATCCAGGAAGGCGAAGACATCGGCGTCGTCGAGCACGAGGTGCGCCGGCACTCGACCGGCAGCGATGTCGCAGAAGACGCAATCGCTGATGGCACTACCTCCTCCTGGCCGGTATGCGTTCCTGCACGGACGATAGCCTGCGCGGATGGCAGCAGACGGACAGCGGCACATACTGGCAATCGGCGGCTTTGCCCCGCTCCCGCAGCAGGATCAGGTCCTGCCTGCGATCATCGGGCACGCCCTGGCGCTGTCCGGTGTCGCGGCCCCGCGCGTGTGCGTGCTCAACACCGCGAACGGCGACGACCCGGCCGCCTACGTGCGGATGTATGCCATGCTGACGCAGCGCGGCGCGCGGCCGGCTCATCTGCAGCTCTTCCCCATGCCCAACGTCAGCGATCCCGAGGACCTGCTGCTATCCCAGGACGTGATTTTCGTCGGCGGCGGCAGCGTGGCCAACATGGTGGCCGTCTGGCGGGTGCATGGCCTCGACGACATCCTGCGCCGGGCCTGGGCCGCAGGCATCGTCCTGGCAGGCGTGAGCGCGGGCGCCATCTGCTGGTTCGGCGGCGGCACAACCGACTCCTTCGGCCCGTTGCTCCGGCCGTTCACCGACGGCCTCGGCTTCCTGCCGGGCAGCTACTGCCCCCATTACAGCGCCGAGCCGACCAGGCGGCCCGCCTATCAGGCGCTAGTAGCCGACGGTACCCTGCCCGGCGGCATCGCCTGCGACGACGGGGCTGGGGCTCACTTCGCCGGCGACGACCTGGCCGGGATCGTCGCCGAACGGCCCGGCGCCGTCGGCTACCGGGTCGAGCCCGATGGGCACGGCGGGGTCACCGAAGTGCCGCTGACGACACGGCTGCTCATCTAGACCGCCCGGCACCTAGACAGCGCGTCACTCAGACAGCAGGGGCGAGCTGCCGGCCTTGGTCCGTCTCCGGGCTGATCGGGATTAGCCTGCAGGCTGACGTGATCTGCCGGACCGGACGCATAACCTTGACGCGTGTCCGCTATTTACGCCTGGCTGCGCCAGCACCCGGTGCTGGTCGACAGCGCGCTGGCGGCGCTACTCGGACTGTTCAGCATCGGGCAGCTGGTCCACGGGCCGCTAGTGGACATCCCGGCGATGCTCCTCATGATCATCCCGGTAGCCTTCAGGCGGCGAGCGCCGATAACGGCGTTTGGGCTAGCGGTAGTCGGCGGCGCGATCCAGGTGACCGCGATGCAGCCAATCCCGTCCGACATAGCCCTGCTCATCTTGCTGTACACGGTCGCCGCGTACCGGCCACGTCGGGCCTCGATCGTGGCGCTGCTGGTGTGCCTGGGCGGCTCGGCCGTCGCCGTGCTGACCTGGCGACCGGTGGGCGGCGTCGACCTGGTGTGGCGGCTGGCCTTCGCGACGTTCCTGTTCGGCGGCCTCGAGCTGATGGTCTGGGTCCTCGGCGACTCGATGCGATACCGCCGCGGTTACTACGCGGCACTGGAGGACAGAGCCGCCCGCCTCGAAGCCGAGCGGGACGCCCAGGCGAAGGTGGCGGCTGCGGCCGAGCGCGCCAGGATCGCCCGCGAACTCCACGACGTGGTCGCCCATCACGTCAGCGTCATGGTCGTGCAGGCCGATGGCGCCGGGTATGCGCTGCGCACCGACCTGGACCGCGCCGAGGCGGCCCTGCAGGCCATCGCCGGCACCGGCAGGCAGGCGCTTGCCGAGATGCGGCGCCTGCTAGGCGTCCTGCGGTCGGCCGACGAGCAGGCAACCCTGGCACCCGTGCCTGGCCTCGGCGAGCTCAGAGAGCTGCTCGAACAGGCGCGTACAGCCGGGCTCGAGGTCTCTTACACCCTGACCGGGAACCCGCGTGAGCTGCCGGAGGGTGCCGAACTCGCCGCCTACCGGGTCGTGCAGGAATCACTGACTAACACCCGCAAGCATGCGGGCCTGGCGGCCACTGCTGCCGTCACGCTCCGGTATCAGCCGGACGGCCTGATAGTCGAGGTGACCGACGACGGGCTCGGCGCTAGCGGAGCGGACACGGGCGGGCTCGGCCTTGCTGGCATGCGGGAGCGGATTGCGATGTACGGGGGAACAGTCACCGCGGGGCCGCTGCCCGGTGGCGGATTCGGAGTTACGGCCAGGTTGCCGTGCCCGAAGGCTGCGGTCGGCGCCGCCAGGCCCGCGGAGCAGCTGGCCGCCGACCCAGTGGACGTGGCGGACTCGGTGGACGGGGCGGACTCAGTGCACGTGGCGGACCCGGTAGCCGTGCTGGATTCGGTAGCCGTGCCGGACCGGGTAGCCGTGCCGGACTCGGTAGCCGCCGACCCGAGCCTGGCCGGCGGCATCCGGTGACCGCGCACTCGGCGACCAGCGGCGACGCGCCTGCCCTGATCAGGATCGTCCTGGTCGACGACCAGGAGCTAGTCCGGGCTGGTTTCCGGATGGTGCTGGACGCCCAGCCCGACATGCAGGTCGTCGGCGAGGCGGGTGACGGCATTGGCGCGATCGATCTGGCGCGCCGGCTGCACGCCGACGTCATGGTGATGGACGCCCGGATGCCACGGCTTGACGGCGTGACCGCCACCCAGCGGATCCGGCAGGCGGGAGACCTGCCCCGGATACTGATGCTGACCACCTTTGACCTGGACGAGTACGCGTTCGCTGCGCTGAAGGCAGGGGCCAGCGGCTTCCTGCTCAAGGACGTGCCGCCGGAGGAACTGCTCTTCGCCATCCGGGCGGTGCATTCCGGTGACTCCGTGGTGGCGCCGTCGACAACGCGGCGCCTGATCGACCAGTTCGCCGCGCTGCTCCCGGACAGCCAGTCAGCCCCGGACGAGCTCGCTGACCTGACCGACCGCGAGCGCGAAGTGCTGATCCTCATCGCCCAGGGGCTGTCGAACGCGGAGATCGCCCAGCGGCTGTTTGTCTCCGAGGCCACCGTCAAGACGCATGTGGGCCGCGTACTCGCCAAGCTGTCCTTGCGCGACCGGGTCCAGGCCGTGGTGTACGCCTACGAGCACGGCCTGGTACGGGCCGGGCAGCGAACTGACCTAGCCTGACCTCCTCCTGGCACAATGGCGAGCGTGCCAGCCAGCGAAACCGGCGACAGCGACACCGCCAGCAGCGACACTCCCAGCAGGGATACCGCCAGCCGCGATACTGCCAGCAGCCACCTTGCCGCCCAGCTCCCGCCCGGCCGGTGGCTGCTGCTTGTGTACCGGGTGCCGTCGGAACCGAGCAGGCTGCGCGCGACTGTCTGGCGCCGGATCAAGAGCCTCGGCGCCATCTATCTCCAGAGTTCCGCGGCCGCGCTGCCAGCCGGCACCGCAGCCGAGCGCGCGCTGCGCAAGCTCCGTAGCGAGATCCTGGATATGGCCGGGACGGCCGTACTGCTGTCCTGCGACGTACTCGCGGGCGAAGGCGAGATCCGGGCCAAGTTTCAGGAGGCACGCGACGACGAGTACGCCGAGATCGTCGACAAGTGCGCCGACTTCATCGCGGGCATCGACAAGGAGTACCGGGAAGCCCACTTCAGCTACGCCGAGCTGGAGGAGAACGAGGTCGACCTCGTCAAGCTGCGCACCTGGCTGCAGCGCGTCCGCGACCGTGACGTCTTCGGCGCAGCCGGGCTCCAGCAGGCGCTTAGCTCGCTGGCGGAGTGTGAGGAGAAGCTGGAGGCTTACGCTGCCCGGGTGTACGCCGAGGAAGAAGAGGACCGCTAGCGGCCCGCGCGAGGCTGACCGGCAGCAGCACGACGAGCACCAGCGGCAGCAGCCACCACGCCGTCACCCCGGCCCGATGCAGCCCGTACGTGCCGGCCAGGCCGAGCACCACGCCCGCGGCGACCAGCCAGTCGTCGCCGATCACGAAGTCGTACCAGAACGCGCCGAACGCGCGCAATTTTGACATCACAGCAGCTCCCTAGTGCGCGCTCTGGCCGGCTGGCTCCCGCAACTCGGCCCCACCGCCGCTTGCGCCGCCTGCCGACCGCCGCAGCAACGCCGTCAGCACCGACCGCGAGCAGCGCGATCGCCGGGATGATCACCAGCAGCGCGGCGTCCGAGCCAGGCCAGTGTGCGCCCGCTCCCTCGCCGCCCCAGAACACCCCAAAGCTGGTCAGCATGATCCCGACGACGAACTTCATGGTGTTCTCCGGCACCCTGGCCAGCGGCGCCTTGATCACGTACCCGGCGGCCACGACCAGCGCGATCGCGCAGCCAGCGGCGATTGCGGCCAGGCCGACGTTCTTGGCGTTGGCACCGAACGTCAGCACGATGAACACGACCTCCAGCCCCTCGAGCAGCACGCCCTTGAATGCCAGCGTGAAGCCGTACGCGTCTGGCGCCAGGAAGGACGGTGCTGGGGACGACTGGCGGGTCTGCTGGCTCTGGGCCGCCGCCAGGTGCTCGGCGTACAGCTTGTCCTCGTCGTGCAAGGCCTTGTGACCGCTGGCCCGCAGGATCGCCTTGCGCACCCACTGCAGCCCGAAGACCAGCAGCAGCGCGCCGACCACCACCCGCAGCCCGGTCAGCGGAATGTGCGAGACGGCCGGTCCGAGGACCGCGACGACCACCGCCAGCACGGCGAGCGCGGCCACCGAGCCGGTGCCCGCCGACCGCCAGTCCCTCGCGGTACCCGCCGCGAGTACTATCGTCGTCGCCTCTACCGCCTCCACCACGCAGGCAAGGAACACTGCGATGAAGAGCGCGCTGCCAGCGGCACTCATGACGGTCCTCCAGCTGAGCTTTGGGGCGATGACCTAGTCATAATAACAGCTGTCACTTCCAATAGCTGACAGCTGTTACCCGCCTATGACCGCGGATCTGCCACAGCCCGGCGAGGCACTAGGCTGAGGACCCGTGACTACGAACCCTCTGACAGTTAGCACAGCCGACGCCCGCAGCGCAGCGGCCGACGCCCTCATTATCGGAGTGACTGAGGATCCGGACGGCCCCGTTCCCGCTCATGGCTCGGAGGACGTCGATGCGGCGCTCGGCGGCACCCTCGCCGCTACCCTGGCCGCCCTCGGCGCCACCGGTAAGCAGGACGAGCTCACCAAGATCGCATCCGCCGGCGCCGTCGCTGCTCCGCTGATCGTCGCCGTCGGGCTTGGCAAGGCCGATCAGGGCGGGGAACGGGCTCGGCTTGAGTCGCTCCGCCGCGCTGCGGGCTCGGCCGTCCGCGCGCTGACCGGCGGGAAGACCTCCTCCATCGCACTGTCGCTGCCTGCCCGCGACGAGGCCGAGACCGAGGCCGTCGCGCTCGGCGCGCTGCTTGGCCGTTACCGCTTCACCCGCTACCGCAGCACTCTCGCCAACGGCACTGCTGCCGACGGCAGTGCTGCTAACGGCGGGCCTGACCTGCTCGTGCTGTCCTCGGTCGGGGCGGCGGCTGGCCGCGCGCCAGTGCTTGCTGACGCCATGACGGTGGTGCGAGATCTGGTCAACACCAGCCCCGCTGACCTGTACCCGGAGACGTTCGCCGCCGAGGCGCAGCGCATCGCCGTAGCAGCCGGGCTGGAGATCGAAGTCCTCGATCACGTCGCGCTGGCGGCCGGCGGCTACGGCGGGCTCACCGGCGTCGGGCAGGGCTCGGATCACCCGCCGCGGCTCGTGAGGCTGGCCTACCGCCACCCGGAGGCGACCAAGACGGTCGTGTTCGCCGGCAAGGGCATCACCTTCGACTCCGGCGGCCTGTCATTGAAGCCGCCGAAGTCCATGGAAGCGATGAAGTCGGACATGGGCGGCGCCGCCGCGGTGCTCGGCGCACTGCAGGCAATCGCGGCGCTCGGGCCTGCCGTCAACGTGGTCGGCTACCTGGCCATGGCGGAGAACATGCCGGGCGGCCACGCGCAGCGGCCGTCGGACGTGATCACGATCTTCGGCGGCAAGACCGTCGAGGTGCTCAACACCGACGCCGAAGGCCGCCTGGTGCTGGCCGACGTGCTGGCCAGGTCCGCGCAGGACGCTCCTGACCTGCTGGTCGATGTCGCTACGCTGACCGGCGCGCAGCTCGTCGCGCTCGGACCGCGCGTCAGCGGCGTCATGGGCAGCGACGACGAGGTGGCGGCCGCGATCGCGGAAGCCGCCCGCCAGGCCGGTGAGCAGGCCTGGCCGATGCCCCTGCCGCCCGAGCTGCGCAAGGGCCTCGACTCCGCCGTCGCCGACATCGCGAACGTGGCTGGCGAGCGATTCGGCGGCATGCTGGTAGCGGGCCTGTTCCTGAAGGAATTTGTGCCGGATGGCGTGCGCTGGGCACATGTGGACATCGCCGGCCCGGCCTTCCATGAAGGCGAGCCGTACGGATACACCCCCAAGGGCGGGACTGGCGCCGCGGTGCGGATGCTCGTCCAGGTCGCGACCGACGTCGCGGACGGGCGGCTCTGACCCGGCACGCCGCCGGCAGGGCGGGGTAAGCAACGGCGCTTGCCCCGCACGACATGACAAGGAGTACAGAAGTGAGCGAGCCAGCCGGCGCCAGCAATGGCGGCTACGACATCGTCATTCTCGGCGGCGGCAGCGGCGGCTATGCCTGCGCGCTGCGCGCTGCGGAGCTCGGCAAGCGAGTCGCGCTCATCGAAGAGGACAAAGTCGGCGGCACCTGCCTGCACCGCGGGTGCATTCCCACCAAGGCTCTGCTGCACGCGGCGGAGGTGGCCGACTACGCCCACGACGGACCGAGCCTGGGCGTGCTGAGCAGCCTCGACGGCATCGACATGAACGGCGTCAACGCCTACAAGGACAAGGTCGTTACGCGCCTGTGGAAGGGCCTCACCGGCCTGGTCGCCAGCCGCAAGATCGAGGTCATCGAAGGCCACGGCAAGCTGATCTCACCCACCTCGGTCCAGGTCGGCGACCAGGTCATCATCGGCGCGCACGTCGTGCTGGCGACCGGGTCGCAGACGCGGAGCCTGCCGGGCCTGGTCCCCGACGGCAACCGCATCATCACCAGCGACGACGCGCTCCGGCTCGATCACGTGCCGGCGTCCGTGATCATTCTGGGCGGCGGCGTCATCGGCGTCGAGTTCGCGAGCGTGTGGCGCTCGTTCGGGGCCGAGGTCACCATCGTCGAGATGCTGCCGCACCTGCTGCCAACCGAGGAGGAGTCGAGCTCGAAGCTGCTGGAGCGGGCGTTCCGGCGCCGCGGCATCGGCTTCAAGGTCGGCACCAGGTTCGAGAGCGTCAAGGACACTGGCAGCGGTGTGACCGTCACGGTGGCGGGCGGCGCGACAATCGACGCCGAGCTGCTGCTCGTCGCGGTCGGCCGCGGACCGGTGTCCGACGGGCTCGGCTACGACGAGGTCGGCGTCGCCATGGAGCGCGGCTTCGTGCTCGTCGACGAGCTGTGCCGGACGAACATCCCGACGATCTCCGCCGTCGGCGATCTGCGGCCCGGTCCTCAGCTCGCCCACGTCGGCTTCGGCGAGGGCATCATGGTCGCCGAGCGCCTCGCGGGCCTGCCGGTCATACCGATCGACTACGACGGCGTGCCGCGGGTCACCTACTCCGATCCCGAGGTCGCCTCGGTCGGTATCACCTCCGCCACGGCTGCCGCCCGCGGCATCGAGTTCACCGAGTTCACCTACGATCTGGCCGGGAACGGCAAGAGCCAGATCCTGCAGACCAGCGGCGCGGCGAAGGTCATCGTCACCGCCGGCGGCGGCCCGACGCTCGGCGTGCACCTGGTCGGTGCCCACGCGGGCGACCTGATCGCCGAGGCCCAGCTCATCGTCAACTGGGAGGCCGTGCCGAACGACGTCGCCCAGCTGATCCACCCCCATCCCACCCAGTCCGAGGCCATCGGCGAGGCGTTCCTCGCGCTGGCCGGCAAGCCGCTCCACAACCACGGATGACCGGCGCGAGCTAGAGTCACAGATAAAGCGAAGAGGGAGTTACGGGAAGCCATGTCGGTCTCCGTATCGATGCCACAGCTCGGCGAGAGCGTCACCGAGGGCACAGTCACCCGCTGGCTCAAGCGGGAGGGCGAGCACGTCCAGGCCGACGAGCCGCTGCTTGAGGTCTCGACCGACAAGGTCGACACCGAGATCCCCTCGCCGGTGTCCGGCATCTTGCGCGGCATCACCGTCGCCGAGGACGAGACTGTCGCCGTCGGCGCCGAGCTAGCCATCATCGAGGAGGACGGCTCGGCTGGTTCCGCTCCGCCGGCGGCAGCCCCGCAGGCCGCACCCCAGCAGGCCGCACCCGAGCCCGCCCCCCAGCTGGCCGCTTCCCAGCCGGCCGCTGTGACGTATGAGCCGCCGGCCGAGACGTATGAGCGGCCGGAGGAGGCCTATGAGCGGCCTGCGGCCAGCTATGAGCCGCCGGCCCCGAGCTATGACCAGCCTGCGGCCAGCTATGAGCCGCCCGCCGCCAGCTATGAGCCGCCAGCGCAGTCCAATGTCGTGCCCGCCGATCCGCCGCCTACGTACCAGGCTGTCGCCGCGGCATACCCGGCTGCCACCGACTACGACAGCGGCAACGGCCAGGCGCCTGCTCCGGCCGAGCCCGCGGACGCGGCGGATGGACCGTACGTCACGCCGCTGGTGCGCAAGCTCGCGGCAGACCACGGCATCGACCTCGCGACGATCGCCGGCACCGGCGTCGGCGGCCGGATTCGCAAGCAGGACGTCCTGGATGCGGCCGCACTCCAGCGCGGCCCGATAGCCCCAGTCCAGCCAGCATCGGTCCAGCAAGCGCCAGTCCAGCAAGCGCCAGTCCAGCAAGCGCCGGTCCGGCCCGCACCCGCCCAGCAAGCGCCAGCCCGGCCCGCACCCGCCCAGGCCGCACCGCGTCCGGTGGCTGCGGAGGCGGAGGGCGGCCGGCGTCCGGCTATCGTGCCGTCCAGCCTGCGCGGCACTACCGAGCGGATGTCTCGAGCACGACAGGTCATCGCGCAGCGGATGGTCGAGTCGCTGCAGACCTCGGCCCAGCTGACCACCGTGGTCGAAGCCGACGTCACCGCCATCGCGAGGCTCCGGGAGCGCGCTAAGGCCGCGTTCGAGGCACGCGAAGGCGTCAAGCTCTCGTTCCTGCCGTTCTTTGCGCTGGCGGCGGTCGAGGCGCTGAAGGTGCACCCGAAGCTGAACGCGGTCATCGACACTGCGTCCGGCCAGGTGACGTACCACGACGCCGAGCACCTCGGCATCGCCGTAGACACCGACCGCGGCCTGATGGTCCCGGTTATCAAGAACGCGGGTGACCTCAACATCGGCGGGCTCGCCCGCAAGATCGCCGACCTGGCGCAGCGGACCCGGGCCGGGCACGTGAGCCCGGATGACCTGTCCGGCGGTACGTTCACGCTGACCAACACCGGCAGCCGCGGCGCGCTGTTCGACACCCCGATCATCAACCAGCCGCAGGTCGGCATCCTCGGGACCGGGACAGTCGTCAAGCGCGCCGTGGTCGTCGAGGACGCCACGCTGGGCGAGGTCATCACGGTCCGCTCGATGGTGTACCTCGCGCTGACCTACGATCACCGGCTGGTCGACGGGGCCGACGCGGCTAGGTTCCTGGTCACGATCAAGGACCGGCTCGAAGAGGGCGCGTTCGAGACCGAGCTCGGCCTCTAGCCGGACACCGCGCACGACCGAAGGGGGCCGGCGGTGCGGGTTGCTATCACCGGCGCGACCGGGCTCATCGGCGGCGCGCTCGCCGAGTACCTGCGCAACGACGGCCTCGATGTGCTCCGGCTCGTGCGCCGACCGGCCGCCGGCGTCACGGAGCTGCGGTGGGACCCGGCTAAGCCCGACGGTGGCCTCGCCGCGGGCGCGCTCGATGGCGTCGATGCCGTCGTGCACCTGTCCGGTGCGCCGATCGCGTCCCGCCGCTGGACACCAGCGCGCAAGCAGGAGCTGCGGGCGAGTCGCGTCGACAGCTCCGCGGCGCTGATCCGCGCCATGCTCGCTGCGCCAGCGCCGCCGCCTGTCCTGCTGGCGGCCTCGGCTGTCGGGTGGTACGGCAATACCGCCGGCCACGCCGTCGACGAGAGCGCACCGAGCGGCGCCGGGTTCCTCCCCACGCTGGTCCGCGACTGGGAACAGGCCACCGCGCCGGCGCGCGCCGCCGGCATCCGGGTCGTCAACCTGCGCTCCGGCATCGTGCTATCAAGGCACGGCGGATTGCTTGGCCCACTGCTGCTCCCCTTCCGACTCGGTCTTGGCGCCAAGATCGGTACCGGTACGCAGTACGTGAGCTGGATTACGCTGACCGACCACCTCCGGGCCATGCGATTCCTGCTTCAGCAGGACCTGTCCGGGCCCGTCAATCTCACCGCCCCGGCGCCAGCGACCAATGCGGACCTCACCAGGGCGCTGGCCAGGGCAGTGCACCGGCCAGCGGTCTTGCAGGTGCCAGCCGCAGTGGTCCGGCTCGCTCTCGGCGAGCTGTCGACCGAGCTGCTCAGCAGTTCCCGGGTCGTCCCGGCCCGGCTCGAAGCCGCGGGCTTCACCTTCCAGCATCCGACCATCGGGCCCGCCGTAGCCGCTGCGATCGCGAGGTAGGGTCCGGCGCGAGCGACCCCGTTCCCGGCGGGAACCATCGCGGCGCCGACGGTCAGGCTGGCGACTCGCTACCGGAGGCGCCGGCCCGAGTCGACTTCGGTGCTGGTCGCGGCGGTCTCGTCCGCGCCCGGCACGTGCGGCAGGTGCGTCTCAGGCTCGACCAGCAGGTCGGTCAGCGGGCGGCCAGGCTCGACGCCCACCAGCGGGATCTCGCGTAGCCGCGGCAACCGCCCGGTCATCCCCCGGTGCCGGAGCAGCACGGCGTTTGTCATCCGCAGCAGGTGCCGGGCGCCCAGGATCGCGATCGCGGCCAGCGGAAGCTCGATCAGCAGCGCCGATAGCAGACTCGCCTGGAACCCGTTCGTATGCGCATCGAGGACCACGTCAAACCACGCGTCGCAGCAGAGCAGGGTCGCGAGCACCACCAGGCAGATGATGAGGATCTGGCGACGCCGCCAGGAGGCCCAGCCGGTCGCCGCGAACGCGGCCAGCAGGGCGATATCGAAGCCGACCCAGGCACCGCGCCAGCCGCCGGACCGGTAGTACTTCGGCAGCGTCGCCGCCAGCACGCCGGTCCACGCCGCCAGGACGATGCAGCAGACCCCGATCACGGCGAGAATGATGGCCCGGCGACGGTCCCGGGTCCGGTTGGCCACGTCCTGGCTGTCGATTTCGGCCAGGGCCCGCCGCAGCCCGAGCCGCTGCTGCGGGGTCATCCGGCGCAGTTCGTCCTCGTCATACAAGGCACGCACCTCCTGCTGACGCTAGCCGTGACCTGGCGCTGCGCATTCCCGCATTTTGTGCCCCGTTTACCTGCGCCGTAAGCGCCTGAAGATGATCACGGTTTGGCGATCCCGGTGCCGCTAGCTGACGCTGACCGGCAGCGCGTCGTATCCGCGCAGGAGGAACGTCTCCCGGCGCACCGGCTCACCAGCCGCGGCCAGCTTCGGGAACCGGCGCGCCAGGCGCGGGAACGCGACGCTGCCCTCGAGCCTGGCCAGGGCCGCACCAATGCAGTAATGGGCGCCGCCGCCGAAGCTCAGCTGACCGGCGTCCGCGCGCAGCGGCCGGAAGGCGTCCGGCTCGGCAAAGCGCCGCGGGTCCCGGTTTCCCGCGCCGAGCATCGTCATCACGGTGTCGCCGTCGGCCACCACTGCGTCGCCGATCTTGCGTGTCGTATCCGTGGCGGGTGGTGAGCTGCACCGGCGAGTCGTAGCGCAGCACCTCGGCCACGAATGCGTCCGAAGGCACGGACCCGTCCCGCAGCGAGGCGCTCGTCGGCGGCTGGTCAAGCATGATCTGGAGCCCGTTGCCCAGCAGGTTCGTCGTGGTCTCGAAGCCGGCGACGAGCAGCAGGGTCAGGTTGTGCAGCAGTTCAGCGTCGGTCAGCCTGCCGTCGGCTGAGTCGGCGATGGCCAGCAGGTCAGTGATGAGGTCGTCACGCGGCTCAGCGCGGCGTCGGGCGGCCAGCCCGGTGAAGTAGGCCTGCAGCTCGGCCGCGGCGGCGTTGATGACGGGCAGCCGAGCCGCGTCGTCGATCTCGAACACTTCAGCTAGGTCGCGGGCAACCGGCCGGAAGCCCGCCCGGTCGGCCTCGGGGATCCCGATCAGCTCGCAGATGACGGTGACCGGCAGCAGGTAGGCAAAGTCATGCATGAACTCGACCGTCGAGCCGTCCGCCCCGCGGTCGGCCATGGCATCAAGCAGCTCGTCGGCCACTCTGATGATCGCCGGCTCGAGCCCGGCCACACGCCGCGCCGTGAAGGCCCGCGCGATCAGGCTGCGGATCCTGGCGTGCTTGGGGCCGTTCAGGTTGAGTATCCAGTCCATGGCCTGCACGAACACCGGGTTGGCCTGCCAGCCGGGGAAGTTCTCGTCGAATTCGGCCTGATCCGACACGGCGAAGCTCGGATCGCGCAGGACCGCGCTGATCGCGTCGTAGCCGACGACGAGCACAGTGCCGGGCGCGAGGCTGATCGCCTCCCCGAGCTCGTGCAGGGCCGCGTAGTGCGGGTACGGATCGGCCCGGCCCGCAGGCGTGCTTAGCGCGGTGAAGATCTGCATGGCGTCCATCGGCGTTCCCCTCGTCGTGGCCGGTCGACCTGACGATAAGTACTATCGCGTCTCGGTGTCAAGCTATATCGCGTCTGTTCGCTGTACTGCTGCTTGTTAAGCTGGCGCTGTGCATAGTGAGCTAGTGTTCGCGCGGCTGGGGATGGGCAACGACGCAGTCGGCTACGTCGAAGCCTGGGACCTGCAGCGCCAGGTCCACGATCGGCGTGTGGCGGGCGAGATCCCCGATACGTGCCTGCTGCTTGAGCACCAGCCCGTCTATACGGCCGGCAAGCGCACCAGCCCGCTCGACCGGCCGGTCGGCGATCCGGGCGCGCCGGTCATCGACGTCGACCGCGGCGGCAAGATCACCTGGCATGGCCCCGGCCAGCTTGTCGGCTATCCGATCGTCGCGCTGGACGAGCCAATCGACGTCGTCAGCTATGTCCGACTGGTCGAGGACGCCATGATCGGGGTGTGCGCCGAGTTCGGCGTGTCGGCCGTCCGGGTCGATGGGCGCAGCGGCGCCTGGCTGCTAGGCGACGGGCATGGCCGGCCAGACCGCAAGATCGCGGCGCTGGGCATCCGGGTCGCCAGGGGCGTGACGATGCACGGCTTCGCGCTGAACTGCGACTGCGACCTGTCCTGGTACGACCGGATCGTGCCGTGCGGCATTCCGGACGCCGCCGTCACCTCGCTGTCTGCCGAGGCTGGCCGGCCCATCACCGTGGCCGACGTGCTGCCGGTTGCTGAACGCGAGCTCGCCCGGGTGCTCGACGCGACGAGCGTCGCGGGATCACCGGCTTGCCTGCGGCGCTCGCCGGGGCAGGCGCGCCCAGCTGACCTGTCCGCCTGGCTAAGGCGTGGCCGCCGCTGCGAGGCCAGGCCCGGTCTGCGTGCACCCGTGCTCGCTAGCGGCGATCGCCGCTGCCACCCGCGGCACCGCTGCCGGGAGCAACAGCCCGTCGAGTTCGTCCGGCCGCACAATCTGCCACTCGTCCAGCTCGGCTGCCTGGAGCCGGATGTCCGCCTTCGCCGCCAGGGAGCCGCCGTCGAAGATGAAGAAGACCACCGGCCGCGCCGTCGGGCCGTAGATCTCCTGCGACGGCTGCCAGTCCACCGCTAGCAGCGCGCCGATGGGCTGGTCGATACCGAGTTCCTCGGCTACCTCCCGCGCACAGCCGGCGCGCGGCGCCTCGCGGAACTCGCAGATCCCGCCGGGCAGCGTCCAGTAGTCGCGGTAGTTCGGCTTGACCACCAGCACTCCCCCGGCGCCATCGCCAATCACCGCGCCGGCGCTGACGATCACGCCGGGCAGGCCGGCGTGCCAGGTCACTGGCTCGACGAAGCCCTCAGGTGGCAATGTGCTCAGCTGTCCTCGCTGGCGGCCCGCGCCAGGAATTCGCTGAGGTCAGCGGCCGGCACCGCGGCCTGCTCGCCGGTCCGCATGTCCCGCACGGTCGCCACGCTGGCCTCGTGCTCCTGCTCGCCGTAGATCACGGCCCAGCGCGCGCCTGTGTCACTGGCCCACTTCAGCTGCCTGCCGAGCTTGGCGGACGAGCCCAGGTAGACGCTCGCGCGTAGCCCGGCAGCACGCGCGGCGGTTGCGAAGCCGAACGACTGCACCTCGAGATCCGGCTGCATCAGGGTGACCGCGACGTCCAGCCGCCCCGGCCGGTCCGCGGCTGCCCCCGGCAGGAGCGGCAGAATTCGCTCGACGCCGATCGACGAGCCGGTGCCTGGCACATCCGGGCCGCCGAGCTGCGCCAGTAGGTGGTCGTACCGGCCGCCGGAGCCGATCGACCCGGCGACGCCGGGCGCGACGACCTCCCAGATCGGCCCGGTGTAGTAGCTCAGCCCGCGCACCATGCGCGGCGTGAAGACGATGCGCCCGGCCGGCACCTGACCCGACAGCAGCGGCGAGAACGGTGTCGACCTCGGCGAGCCCCGCTGTGCCCGCGTCCGTCTTGGCCAGGGCGACCCGGACGCGATCGACCGCGTCGGGCGCGGTCAGCGCGGCGACGAGCTCTCCTGCCTGGTCCGGCGCGAGGCCGCGGTCGGTGAGCTCGGCGACCACCGCACCCGGCGGGAGCTTGTCCAGCTTGTCGAGTGAGATGAGCACGCCGGCGCTGAGGTCTGGCGGGATCGTGAACGCCTCCTGCATGCCTGCAAGGACGCGGCGGGAGTTCAGCTGGATCGTGAAGTCAGGCAGTCCAAGCTCAGCCAGCGCGTCGTGCTGGGCGCTGAGCGCCTCGGCGTCGGCGAGCAGCGAACTACTCCCGAGCGTGTCCAGGTCGCACTGAACGAACTCCCGGTAGCGATCTTTGCCCGGCCGGTCGGCCCGCCAGACTGGGCCTAGGGCATAGCGCTTGTAGGGCATCGGCAGCTGGCTCCCGTAAGCCGCGACGACGCGTGCGAGCGGCACGGTCATGTCGTAGCGCAGTGCCAGGTCAGCTTCGCCCGTCGCCTCGTGCTCACCCCGGCGGAGGATCTTGAAGACCAGCTTGTCGCTCTCGTCGCCGTACTTGCCCAGCAGTACGTCCAGCCGCTCGAAGGCAGGCGTCTGGAGCGGCTCGAAGCCGTACCGGGAGAACACATCACGGATCACCGTGAACGCATGCTCGCGCTGCTCGACGTCGGCGGCGAGGAAATCACGCGTGCCTGAGGGCGGATCGAACTGGCTCGGCATGAGCCTATGGTCCCCGATGGCGGGCCTGTTCGTCACATCGGCCCGCCGGTCGGTACCTCCCTCAGGCGGTTCGGCGCGTGCCGACGAGCAAGGAGTTCGCCAGGTCGGGCAGCACAACCTCGGTCCACGTCAGGTTGCCCTGGCCGGCGAACAGGCTCCGCTTGATGTCGAACTGGCGCGCTGCCGAGTCCGCCGCCAGCGCGAGCACGGGCGTCACGTCATCCATGACGATGCGGCCGCCTGGCCTCAGCATGCCGCAGAGAGCGGCGAAGGCTGCCGCGTCCCGGACGCCGCAGTCGGCGAAGACCAGGTCGAATGGCGCGTGCGGTGCCAGCACCGTACCTGCGTCACCGGCGAGCACGCGGATCCGGGCGTCGCCCGCGAGCAGTCCTGCCGCCGCTGCGGCCAGGCCCTCGTCGAGCTCGGCCGTGACCAGCGTGCAGTCGGCCGGCATCGCGCTGGCCAGCCACGCGGCGCCGATGCCCGCGCCAGTGCCGAGCTCGGCGATCGCGCCGCCGCAGCAGCCCGCGGCCAGCATCGCCAGGAACCGGCCGACGCCGGGCAGGCACGCCGATGGCCGGTCTGGGCCAGCCTCCTGCCGGGTCAGCGGGAATCCCGCCTGCCGCGCAACCGCGTACGCCCGCCAGACCAGCGGCGGCGTGTCCTCGCTCAACACCAGACTTTCCTCGGTCACAGTGAAATGCGAGCCATCATGCCTGGCTCAGCGCGCCCGGGATGCAGAGGCAGAACGGGTGGCCGGCCGGGTCGGCGTACACACGGAAGTGGTCACCGGGCTGGAAGCCGAACTTTGTCGCACCTGCCGCCAGCACCCTGGCTTCGGCCGCGTCCGCGTCGACGACGAGGAAGTCCAGGTGCATCTGCATCGACGAAGACGGGTCGGGCCAGGCCGGCGGCTGATAACCGGGTGCGGTCTGGAAGTCGATATCTCCGCCCGGGCACTTGACCGTCGCCCAGTCATTGTCGGCGGAGATGACCGTGCCGCCGGTGATCTCCGCATAGAAGGCGGCCAACTGCCTGGCGTCCGGGCATTCGAGCGCGACCGAGCCAAGCCTTATCGAATCATCAGACATGCGACCCAGTATCCCGGCCGCTCACGTCCGGCGCCGGTAAGCGCGTACGGCCAGCGGCGCGAACACCACGAGGATGCCAACGGCCCAGAGCATCGACTCCGCTGCGTTCACTGCGACCGGACCGCCGTCCATCAGCCCGCGGCAGGCGGCGGCGAGTAGCGTCATCGGGTTCGCCTTCGCGAACGCCTGCAGCCAGCCTGGCATGGTCTGAATCGGCACCAGCAGTCCGCTGGCGAACACGATCGGGAACATCGCGGTGAATCCGAACGTCTGGACCCCTTGCGGACTCTTCACCAGCATGCCGATCAGGGCTGAGACCCAGCACATCGCCATCGCGAAGGCGAGCACCAGCAGGCAGCCGGCCACAGCGGCGAGCGGGTTCGTCGTGATCCGGAAGCCCAGCACCATGGCGAACCCGAGCGTGACGACGACCGAGATGACGTACCGGGTGACGTCACCCAGGATCGCCCCGGCGAGCGGCGCCCAGCGGGCGATCGGCAGGCTCCGGAACCGGTCGAAGATGCCTGCTGAGATGTCCTGGTTCAGCATGAGGCCCGTGCCCAGCGTCGCGAACAGGACCGTCTGGACCAGGATGCCCGGCAGCACGTACTGCAGGTACTTGTGCGTGCTGCCGTGGGCAATAGCGCCGCCGAAAACGTACGTGAACAGCAGCAGGAACATGATCGGCTGCAGGCTGAGCCCGATCAGATCCTCGGAGTTGGTCCTGATCTTCAGGACGCTTCGCCAGGTCAGCGTGAATGAGTTCCGCAGGCCAGCCAGCGCGCTGAGCCGCCTGGCTGGCGCGGACCCGCTGAGAGTCGTCGCGGTCATCGGGTCACCTTCGCCGGGATATTGGCGGCCGCTGATTCGCCCGGCCGGCCTGGGTCGTCGTACTGATGCGCGTCGTCCTGGGCTCCGTGCTCCGAGGCCCGGTCGTCCTCGGCCCGGTGCCCGGTCAGCGTCAGGAAGACTTCGTCCAGGCTGCTCTTGCGCATGCTGAACTCGGCGAGCTCGATGCCGCTCTCGTCGAGCTGGCGCACGATGCCGGGCAGCATCACGGCGCTCGGAACCTGGGCGATGACCTGCCGCGCGCCGGGCTCGGTGACCAGCTCGCCGCCGGTCCAGCTCGCCAGCACCGCCGCGACGTCGCCCAGGCGGCTATGATCGGCCGGCACTACCTCGAGCACCTGACCGCCGACCTTGGCCTTGAGCTCGTCCGGTGTACCGGTCGCGATGACTCGACCATGGTCGATGACCACGATGTCGTCGGCCAGCTGGTCGGCCTCGTCCAGATACTGAGTGGTCAGCAGGACCGTCACGCCGTCGGCTACCAGCAGCCTGATCATGCCCCATACATCGCTGCGCGCCTGCGGATCTAGCCCCGTGGTCGGCTCGTCGAGGAACAGCACCTGAGGGCGGCCGACCAGGCTCGCCGCCAGGTCCAGGCGACGCCGCATGCCGCCGGAGTACGTCTTCACCGGCCGTCCGGCCGCCTCCGACAGCTCAAACCTGGCAAGCAGCTCGGCCGCCCGCGCCCTGGCCGCCGGGCGGCTGAGACCGAGCAGGCGGCCGATCATGATCAGGTTGTTGGTGCCGGTGAGGCCGTCGTCCACCGACGCGTACTGGCCAGTCAGGCCGATGAGCTGCCGGACCCGGTGGGCATCCTTGACCACGTCGTAGCCGCCGACCTCCGCGCGACCGCCGTCAGGCAGCAGCAACGTCGTGAGGATCCGCACGGCTGTCGTCTTGCCGGCCCCGTTCGGGCCCAGCACGCCCAGCACAGTCCCTGCCTCGGCGGACAATTCCGCGCCAGCCAGCGCGGTGGTCTTGCCGAAGCTCTTGACGAGGTCCTCGGCCCTGATCGCTTCCGTCACTGCCGTGCTCCCGTTCACATCGCGGATAGCTAGCGCCGTCAAGATATATCGCTTCACGTAGCGAAGACAAGATATATCTCTAAACGGGAGCAGGCGCTCGGGGAAAGTTCGGGAGGCACCGGCAAGCAGGGCCACGCAAACGCGTGTACCGCCGGTACGAAGTCTTTGTACCGGAGGTACACGCGCCCTGGGTGCCGTCCGATCCAGCGGTATGCGAACCGGACTTACCGGATATGCCGGGGTAACCTCAGCCGGTCGGCCCGGCAGTGAGGGTGACGGTGGCGGTGTGCGTCTGGCCGAGCGCGTCGGACCAGGTGATCGTCACCTTGTCTCCTGGGTGGTGGCCCCCCATGACGGTCTGCAGGGCGGATCCTGAGGCGACCTGCTGACCACCGACCGAGAGGATCGTGTCGCCGCCGCCGAGGCCCGCCGTGGCCGCTGCAGTGCCGGCGACCACGCCCTCGATGGCGACGCCCGAGCCGGTTTGGCCGAGGCCGCCGGCGCTGTCCGGGGCCACCTGCACGCCGAGGAATCCGGTCGAGCCGATGTGCACGGTGGCCGACGCCCGGCCCGCCTCGATCTGGTCAGCGATCGAGATCGCCCGGTTGATCGGGATGGAGAACGCCGTCGTCGTCACCGACGCTGTCGTGCCAAAGCCGCCCGAGTTGTCTGTCGATGCTGCCGTGTCCATCCCGATGACCTGGCCCTGCGAGTTCAGCAGCGGGCCCCCCGAGTCGCCCGGCTCGATGTTCGCGTTGGTCTGGATCATGTTTGTCAGGTGCTCGACGGTGCCCGAGCCCTGGTCCTGCGCGTCGACCGAGGCGTCGACCGCGCTGATCTGGCCCGTCGCCACCGAGGGCGTGCCGTCCTTGCCCTCCGCGTTGCCCAGCGCGACCACCTTCTGGCCGGCCGTCACGGTATCCGAGTTGCCGATGGTGACGGTGCTGAGGCCGGAGGCGCCAGCTAGCTGAAGGACCGCCACGTCGTTAGCGTCGCTGTAGCCGACAACGCTGGCGTTATAGGTCCGGCCGTTCCCGATGTCCCTAACCTTGATCGAGGTCGAGCCGGCGACCACGTGGTTGTTGGTGAGGATCTCGCCAGTCGAGGTCAGCACCATCCCGGTGCCCTCAGCGGTCCCGTGCTGGTATCCCAGCGTCGAGATGACGTCGACGATGCCCGGGTCCGTCTGGCTTGCCAGCGCGGCCGTCGTCAGCGGGCTCGACCCAGACCCAGACGTCGCCCATGCGGTCCCGCCAGCAGCGATGGCAACGGCGGACAGGCCGGCGGCAACCGCGAGCGTTCGGCGGGACCTGCGCTTCCTGGGCTCGCTGGCCGCGTGCGCTGGGCCGGCGTAACCGCCTGGCATTGCTGCTCCAGGCCACATGGCGGGTGGCGGCGGGGGCGGGGGCATAGCGCCGTAGGCGTGCTGGCCGCCATCCGAGGCCTGGCCATACGGGGCCTGGCCATACGGGCCCTGGCCATGCGGGGCGTGCGGGGTCTGCTCCGCCCGGTCGTTGTGCTCAGTGTTCGGAGTCTGCTCGCCATCTTGGCGCTGCGGGCCATGCTCGGTGGTCATCAGAACCTGTCCCCTCGGAAGCCTCTCGCTGCCTCGCTTCGCTGTGCGTACAGTTAGATACTCGGGCGGGGGGCTGGGGCACCCCTTGCGGCTTCCTGACCGTTACCTGCCGATCGGTTGAGGCCACCCTGGGGATTGCCTGTGGAGTTCGTCAGGACGGCGTTGTACGTGCGCCTGGCCAGGCGTAATAGGCTGAATCCGTGGTACTAGCACCCGAAGGCCGCCGGCTGCTCCGGCTTGAGGCTCGCAACAGCCAGGTCCCGATCGAGCGCAAGCCGCCGTGGATCAAGACCAGGCTGCAGACGGGGCCTGCCTACACCGAGCTCAAGCAGCTCGTCCGGCGCGAGGGCCTGCACACGGTCTGCGAGGAGGCAGGCTGCCCCAACATCTTCGAGTGCTGGGAGGACCGCGAGGCGACCTTCCTGATCGGCGGCGACCAGTGCACCAGGCGCTGCGATTTCTGCCAGATCGCGACCGGCAAGCCAGGACCGCTGGATGCTGACGAGCCCAGGCGGGTGGCCGAATCCGTTGCGGCCATGGGCCTGCGTTACGCGACTGTCACCGGTGTAGCCAGGGACGACCTGGCCGACGGCGGCGCCTGGCTCTACGCCCAGACCTGCCGTGAGATCCATCACGCGGTGCCGGGCTGCGGCGTGGAGCTGCTGATCCCCGATTTCAACGCCGATCCTGACCAGCTCGCCGAGGTCTTCTCGGCCAGGCCGGAGGTGCTCGCGCACAATCTGGAGACCGTGCCGAGGATCTTCCGCCGGATCCGGCCCGGGTTTCGCTATGAGCGATCACTCCAGGTGCTGACGATGGCCAGCGAGGGCGGCCTGGTTCCCAAATCGAATCTGATCCTGGGCATGGGCGAGGACCGGGCTGAGGTCAGCCAGGCCATGGCCGACCTGCGCGCAGCGGGGTGCGAGCTGCTCACGATCACCCAGTACCTGCGGCCGTCGCTGCGCCACCACCCGATCGACCGGTGGGTCCCGCCGGAGGAATTCGCGGAACTGGCGGAGGAGGCGACCGAACTCGGCTTCGCTGGCGTGCAGTCGGGGCCGCTGGTCCGCTCGTCATACCGAGCAGGCCGCCTGTACCGCCAGGCCATGGAATGGCGCGCCGGCCCGGTATCCTCGCCATCATGGTGAAAAAGTCCGGCGCTGAGCCGACGAACCCGGCCGACCCCGCATCGATGGGGCGGATCAAGCAGATCCGCATGGTCGCGGGCATCGTGCGTAAGGGGAACCCCAAAGCGCTGCCCCTGGTCGCGCTGGCCGGCCTTGGCACCGCAGCCATCGTCATCCTGATCGGCTACTTCGTCGGCCTGATCTACCTGTTCATCCCGCTCGGCATCCTGACCGGGGTACTGGCAGCGATGATGCTGTTCGGCCGATTCGCGACGGCCGCACAGTACGCGGCCGTCGAGGGCCAGCCGGGCGCGGCCGCGGCGATCCTGCAGAGCTTGCGCGGCGGATTCACGACCACCCCCGCCATCGCGGCCAACCGCAACATGGACGTAGTGCACCGCACCGTCGGCAAGCCGGGCGTCATCCTGGTCGGCGAGGGCTCGCCCAGCCGGCTGCCAAGCCTGCTTGCGGCGGAAAAGAAGCGGATCGCGCGGATCGCCAACCAGGTCCCGATCTACGACTTCCAGGTCGGCGATGCCGAGGGGCAGATCCCGATCCGGCAGCTGAACAAGAAGATCATGAAGCTGCCGCGTAACCTTCGGGGCCAGGACGTCGCTGACCTCAATTTCCGGCTCGGCATGCTGCCGCAGCAGCTCCAGATGCCCAAGGGCCCGGTGCCGCGCTCTGCTCGTATGCCCAAGGCGCCCAGGCCGCGGACACGCTAAGCCGGGCGGCCTGCTAACTGCGGACGACGACGGTTCCGGCCGCCTTGTCCTGGAGTCCGCGCAGGTCCCGGTCCATGATCATGGCCGGGACCACGAGCATCAGCAACAGCGTGCGTGGCAGCGCCCACAGGCCCACCGGGCGGCGATCGAGCCGGACCACCCTAAGGCCGAGGAGCCGCTTGCCGATGGTGGTCCCGGTCAGCGCCGTGAGCAGGAAGTCCTCGACGCCGAACACTACGGGCGTCCACAGCCTCGGCTCCGTGAGCACGCTCGCGCCGTGAGCGCTCTGCGAGTGGTACAGGAAGGCGATGGCGATGATGCTGCACGCGAGCCAGTCGATGACCAGTGCAGCGAAGCGCCTGCTCCAGCCCGCCACCGAGCCTGATCCGAACTCCGGCAGCCCGAGATTCTGCCCGGGATAGAAGGCGCTGCTTGCGGCCGCCTGCTGGTTGCTCACGGCCTAAAGGTATCCGTTCCTCCTGTACAGCTGGCACAGTGCTGCTAACACAGTGCTGGCTAACACGGTGCTGGCTAACACGGTGCTGGCTAACACGGTGCTGGCTAACACGGTGCTGGCTAACACAGTGCTGCTAACACGGGGCGGTGACCCGGCACCGGCATCGGTTTGGCATCGTGGAGTACTGGGCGGCGGTGACCCAGGCTCCGTGGCTCCTGCGTAACACCGGCGAAACATCGGGGACACGGTCAGGAAACTGTCTGGCGATAGCCTCGCAGTCGCCCCCGGCAATAAGCACTGCGCCCGCGGCAACCACCGCGGCTGCGCCTAAGGAGAGCTGATGTTCACAAGCGGCGATGAGGTACTGCGGTTCATTGAATCCGAGGGGGTGCAGTTCGTCGACGTCCGGTTCTGCGACCTGCCCGGCACCGTACAGCACTTCACCGTGCCTGCCGAGACCTTCGGTGCGGACGTCTTCACCGAGGGCCGGATGTTCGACGGCTCGTCGATTCGCGGCTTCCAGCAGATTCACGAGTCTGACATGCTCCTGCTGCCGGACCCGACCACCGCGGTCCTTGACCCGTTCCGGACGCACAAGACGCTGAACCTGACGTTCTTCGTCCACGACCCGCTGACCGGCGAGCCCTACACCAGGGACCCGCGCAACATCGCGCGCAAGGCCGAGGATTACCTGCGCGGCACCGGGATCGCCGACACCGTGTTCTTCGGGCCGGAGGCCGAGTTCTACATCTTCGACTCGGCGCGGTATCAGACCAGCTCGAACGAGGGCTTCTACCACATCGACTCGATCGAGGGCGCCTGGAACACCGGCCGGGAAGAGGAAGGCGGCAACCTCGGCGCCAAGCCCGGCTACAAGGGCGGCTACTTCCCCGTCCCGCCGATGGATCACTACACCGACTTGCGCTCGGAGATGGTCCGCAAGCTGATCGATTGCGGCATCACGGTGGAGATGCAGCACCACGAGGTCGGCACCGCCGGCCAGGCCGAGATCGACATCAAGTTCGACACGCTGCTGCGCATGGCCGACAACCTGATGCTGTACAAGTACGTGGTCAAGAGCGTGGCCAGGGCCGCAGGCAAGACCGTGACCTTCATGCCGAAGCCGCTGTTCGGCGACAACGGCTCGGGCATGCACTGCCACCAGAGCCTGTGGAAGGACGGCGCACCGCTGTTCTACGACGAGGTCGGCTACGCCGGGCTCTCCGACACCGGCCGGCATTACGTCGGCGGCCTGCTCAAGCACGCGCCGTCGCTATTGGCCTTCACCAACCCGACGATGAACTCCTACCACCGTCTGGTTCCCGGCTACGAGGCGCCAGTCAACCTGGTCTACAGCCAGCGCAACCGCTCTGCCTGCATCCGGGTCCCGATCACGGGCCCGAACCCGAAGGCCAAGCGGCTCGAGTTCCGGGTCCCCGACCCGTCAGCCAACCCGTACCTGGCGTTCGCCGCCATGCTGATGGCCGGGCTGGACGGGGTGAAGAACAAGATCGAGCCGCCGGATCCGGTCGACAAGGACCTGTACGAGCTGCCGCCTGACGAGGCCAAGGCAATCCCGCAGGTGCCGGGCTCGCTGGAGGCCGTGCTCAACAACCTGGAGGCCGACCACGACTTCCTGCTCGAGGGCGGCGTGTTCACTCCAGATCTGATCGAGACCTGGCTGGACTACAAGCGCACCAACGAGCTCGACGCGATTCGGCTGCGCCCGCACCCGCACGAGTTCGAGCTGTACTACGACGTATAACGATCATTATGACTCTGACCTGCCAGAACTCTCGCTGATCTGGTAAGTATCGAGCGTCGCCTTGGCGCTGGCGTGAAGCAGACGTGCCTGCACGAGCTTCACGTCAGCGCCCGAGGCGATCAGTCCGCACGGGCGTCATCGAGGTGTCCTTTTTCAGCCGCGCGCTCAGAAACGCCTACCCCGGACCTGGTCACGTCGCCCGACGCCGCGGGCCGAGCGGCCGCAGTCGGTGCCGAGAACGCGTGCCCGAGGACTCCAACCACCCCGACCCGAGTGGGCGCATTCACCCCGGCTTTTCTCGCACATATGACCGGCTGCCGCCAGTAAGGAAGCCCCCGGCTTCACGTTGGTGGTAGGCACACCCGCAGGACGCCCGCCAGCGCCCTGGCTCGGTGGGCTTCATCGGGCGCAGTGTGGCGGCAGGCAAACCCGCGGCGGAAAGCCTAAGCGGGGACCCAGTGGGCCACGAGGAGAGGACCTGACGATGCGAATACTCGTCGCGGCCTGGGACAGCGGTGGCGGCGTGGAGGCCGTGGTCACCGTGGCCGGGAAGGCGGCCAGCCGCGGCCACCAGGTCACAGTGCTGGGCACGGAGGGGTTGCGTGAGCGGTTCGAGGCGGTCGGTGCCATCTTCCGGACCTACCGGTACGCCCCCGACAACGACCTGAGCCGGCCGGAGACCGATCTGGTCAAGGACTGGGAGGCCCGGACGCCGATCGGCCTCTTCGGCCGGGTGCGAGACCGGCTCATGTTCGGGCCGGCCAGCCAATTCTGCCGGGATGTCGTGGCCGAGCTCGCCTCCGAGCCAGCGGACGTGCTGATCGTCGATGCGCTGATCCCCTCGGCGTTGTCGGGCGGTGAAGCGGCGCGCGTGCCGACCGTCCTGCTCATGCACGGGCCCTACATGCTCCCGCGTGACGGCGCGCCGCCCTTCGGCCTAGGCCTGCGGCCGGCCCGGAGCGGCGTCGGCCGGCTTCGTGACCGGGCCGCCTGTGCGGCCAGTTACGCGTTCCTGCGCGCCGGCATGCCGGCCCTGAACAAGGCGCGGTCGGAGTATGGGCTGGCTCCTCTCGCCAGCGCGCGAGATCTTGAGGCCGCCCCCGACCGGATCCTGGTGTGCAGCAGCCCGAGCTTTGACTTCGCGCCCGGCTCCATTCCTACGCACGCCCGGTATGTCGGCCCTCAGCTGGACGACCGGCCGATGGGGCTGTGGGCCGATCCGTGGCTCGGCGGCCCACCGCTGCCACTGGTCCTGGTCAGCCTGAGCAGCACCGTCATGCGCCAGGAACAGCTACTCCAGCGGGCCGCGGACGCTCTCGGCGAATTGCCGGTCCATGGCGTGATCACTACCGGCCCTGCTGTGGACCCAGGGCTTATCTCGGCACCGCCGAATGTCGTCGTTCAGCGGTGGGCGCGCCATGCCGATATCTTGCCGCATTGTGCCGCTGTGCTCACCCATGGCGGACACGGCACGGTCATGAAGGCGCTGGCCGCGGGCGTGCCGCTAGTCGTCGTTCCGCTTGGGCGTGATCAGCCTGACAACGCGGCCAGGGTGGCCATTGCCGGCGTGGGTGTGCGCGTCTCCAAGAGCGCCAGCGCCGCGCGGCTGCGGGCTGCCATCCGCGGCGTCCTCACGGACGACGCGTATGGCGTCGCGGCTCGCGAGATGGCCCTCAGGCTCGAGGAGGAGCGGAAACCCGGGTTGGTCATCGAGGAAATCGAGCGGCTTGCCAGCCTTCATGCCAGGGTTCCGGACAGCGCCACGTAGCACCCTTCCGGAGCTGGCGGTGCCCGCAGCCGTTAACACACGGCTGGCAGAACTCCGTTGACCTCTGACCACCTGTGCTTGCCCCCCGGCACACAGGTGGCAGGCTTGCCTGCCAAGGTGGGCACCGCCCAGCTACCTCTCCCCCGCGGCGGCGCGCTGCCCCTGGCGTCCGCCGCCGTTCTGGTGCCTAGCAGACCGCACGCCTGTGCAGATCCGCTGCCGAAGGTGTGTGCACGACGTGAAGGATTGCGCCGATGCCCGGGGACCGGCACGCTGGCCGGGTGAACTTTAGCGCCGACCCCGACGCCGTCCAGATCACGGCCGCGCTGCGCGCGGCTGGATCGGCGCAGCGCGCCGCCAGCGAGCAGAACTATCTCAAGAGCAAGCTCGAGTTCAGCGGTACCACGGTCCCGGCAGCGCGGGCGATCGTCACCACGTGGCGGCGCGCCCATCCGGGCCTGACCGGCTCCCGCCTGACCAGCCTCGCAGCCGCGCTGTGGGACGGGCCGCTGTTCGAGTGCAAGCTGGCCGCCGTCATCCTGCTCGCTGACCGGCGCGCTCTGCTCGAACCGCAGGACGTGGCAGTGGTCGAGGAACTGCTCCGCACGTCAGGCACCTGGGCGCTCGTGGACAGCCTGGCTGCTGACGTCATGGGGTCGCTCGTCCAGCGGTTCCCTGAACTGCTGGCTACGCTTGACCGCTGGGCTACCGACGACGACTTCTGGATCCGCAGGTCAGCGATGCTGGCGCTGCTTGTGCCGCTGCGGCGCGGGGATCCGGCGCAGTTCGGCCGCTTTGCCGGCTACGCGGACGCGATGCTGGCCGAGCGCGAGTTCTTTATCCGCAAGGCCATCGGCTGGGTGCTGCGCGAGACTGCCAAGCGCCAGCCGGAGCTGGTCGCCGCATGGCTCACCCCACGCGCCGGCCGGACTTCGGGCGTCACCATGCGCGAGGCGGTCAAATGGCTGCCGGCGGATCAGCGCGACGCTCTGCTGGCCGCCTACCGGGCCCGGAACGCGGGATAGAGGGGCAGGTCGGGTGCTTCCCACCCGGCCGTCGCCGCGAGCAGCGACTGCATCAAGGCAGCCACTGCCGGAAGGTCTCCCGACATCTCCAGCTCGGCGGCGAGCGCATGCCAGCGGTACCGCATCAGCTGCCGGGTAGTCGGTGATTCGGCCTCGGAGTTCATTGGAACGTCGGCGGCTAGCGAGCGGCGCAGCAGCCATGACGTCGACGACAGCGTCCAGGCCGCGACCGCGACCCGCATGCCCGCGGCCCAGACCGCGTCGTCGGCAAGGTCCGGCCACGCCAGGCACACCTGCGAACGGTAGGCGCTCTCGGCCGCCGCGCTCAGGTCGGCCGGCAGCCGGAATACGCACCAGCAGGTGCTGAACGGCATCCGGATATAGGCCGCGTCCAGGAACGCAGACTGGAACCCGGCCTCCTCGAAGTCGACGAACCGGATGCCGTCGCTCGTCATGAGGTTGTTGTCCGGGCACACGTCACCCGGCGAGAAGACGGCATGCCGGCCATCGGCGATCGATGCAGCTATCAGTGCTAGCTCGGCGTCCAGCCCGGCCGGCACTGCCACGCCGACTTTCGCCGCCTGCTCGGGTGCCGCCAGCACGCGCGTGCCAAGTCCCGCGGTGTGCCGCTCGTCGGGGCGGCCGGCCAGGTAGCCCGCCCAGGCCTGCTCGAACTCCGCACGCCGGGGGCTCGCGGCAACGGAGAGCCGAGCGGACGCGGCCGCCCACGCCAGCAGGGCTGAGCGGGCCGCCTCCGCCGAGTCGCCAAGCAGCGCATCGGCCAGGCTTCCGCCGGTGCCGAGATCGGACATAACAACCAGCTGACGATGCTGGTCGGCAGCGAGGAAGTCCGCCGCTAGTCCGCTGCCGCTGGCTACCTGCAATCCGGCTGCCTCGGCCGCGAAACTGCTTCTGCAATCGGCAGTCTGCGGGTAGGCCTTCACGATCACGGTGCCGCCGGCCGAGTCACGGCATCGCAGCACCACGGACCAGTCGCCCCCGCCGGGCACCTCGACCGGGTCGGTCAGCGGCCTGCCCAGCGCTACAGCCGCGGCCGCGACGACCTCGGGCACCATCGGCCCTGTGGTCGGTGGCACGTCGGCCGCCGACTCATCGAATTCCTCAGCCACGCTCGCGGCCCTCGCTTTCCGGCGGCGGCGATGAGGCACACCCCGTTACCCGTAAAAAATCCGCTCCATGACGGCCCGAGCCTGCCGCGCCGACCGGCGCCAGTCCTGGACGAGGTCCTGCGATCCGTCCGGCGGGTAGCCGAGCACCCTGGCAACGACGGCCAGGTCGACCGGCGAGGTGGGCAGCGTATCGGACGGGCGCCCCCGAACCAGCATCACCGCGTCCCGGATTCGGCTGGCCAGCAGCCAGGCGGCGGTGAGTGTCTGGATGTCGGCCGCCGAGATCAGCCCGGCGGTGCTCGCCGCAGCCAGTGCCGCCGGGGTCCGCGTCGTGCGCAGCTCCGGTACCGCCCGCGCGTGCCTGAGCTGAAGCAGCTGGGCGACCCATTCCACGTCGGCCAGGCCGCCGGGCCCGAGCTTCAGGTGCAGCCCCGGCTCTACGCCGCGCGGCATGCGCTCGGCTTCCATGCGGGCCTTGATCCGGCGGATTTCCCGGATCGCCGCCTGGTCGATCCCGCCCTCGGGATACCTGATCTCGTCGGCCATCGCGATGAACGCCGCGCCGACGCTGCTGTCACCGGCCACGAACTCGGCTCGCAGCAACGCCTGCGCCTCCCACGCCACCGACCACCGCCGGTAATAGGCCCGGTAGGAGGCGAGCGTTCGGACCAGCGGTCCCTGTCGCCCCTCTGGCCGCAGGCCCGCATCGATCACCAGCGCGGGATCGGGCCCTGGCCGGCTCAGCAGCGCGCGAACGTGCTCGGCCACGGCGTGCGCAGCCCTGGTCGCCGCCTCGTCGCTCGCGCCAGCCACCGGATCGTGGACGAACAGGACGTCCGCGTCGCTCGAGTAGCTCATCTCGTGCCCGCCGAGCCGGCCCATCGCGATCACGGCCAGCCGCGTCGGCAGCGGGCCGCCAGCCCGTTCCGCGTCGGCGACTGCCGCGCGCAGCGTGGCGGCGATTGTCACCTGCGCGACCGTCGTCAGCGCCTCCCCCGTCGTCTCGATTCCGGACAGGCCAAGCACGTCGGCCGCCGCCGTCCGCAGCAATTCCCGCCGCCGGATCGCCAGCACGGCGCGGGCCGCGTCGGCCGCGTTGTCGTGCCTGCCGGTCGCTGAACCCGCCTCGGCAAGCAGTTCTGCCGCCGGCCGCGCTGTCAGCTGCGCATCGTCGCCGAGCATCGCGACCGCGGCCGGCGCCCGCAGCAGCAGGCCGGTGGCGTACCGGCTAGAGGCCAGCAGCCGGGCCATCCGCTGTGCCACCACGGCGTTGTCACGCAGCAGCCGCAGGTACCACGGCGATCCGCCGAGCGCCTCGCTCACCTGGCGGAACGCCAGCAGGCCAGCGTCCGGCTCGGGCGCGTCCGCCAGCCAGCCGAGCAGCACGGGCAGCAGCGTGCGCTGCATCGCCGCCTTCCGCGACATGCCGGCGGTCAGCGACTCGATGTGCCGCAGCGCGCCGGCCGGGTCAGCGAATCCGAGCGCTTCCAGGCGGTCGCGCGCCGCCTCCGGCGAGAGCCGGGTGACCTCGCCGGGCAGCCTGGCGACCGCGTCCAGCAGCGGGCGGTAGAACAGCTTCTCGTGCAGCTGCCGCGCCTGGCTCGCGTGCAGGCGCCACTGCGCGGCCAGCGCGGCGGCCGGATCACCGGGTCGGGCCAGCGCGTTCGGCCTCGCCGGGATCGAGCTTCATCCGGCTCAGCGCCCGGCCGATCTCGCGCAGGATCCGGGGATTCTCCGGCAGCAGGTGCGTGCGCCGCAGCTGGCGAAGCTGGACCAGGTGCTCGACCCGGCGCAGGAACCGGTAGGCCGACGCCATCGCGGCCGCGTCAGCCCGGCCGACGTAGCCACCCGCGGCGAGCGCGGACAAGGCACGAAGCGTAGCCGGATCGCGCAGCGACTCATCGGCCCGGCCGTGGACGAGCTGGAGCAGCTGCACTGCGAACTCGATGTCCCGCAGCCCGCCGGGACCTAGCTTCAGTTCCCGGCCCGCCTCGGCTGCGGGCAAGCTCGCGACCACTCGCCGCCGCATCGCCTGCACGTCGGCCACGAAGCCGTCTCGCTGAGCGGCCTGCCAGACCAGGGGCGTCACGGCCGCGAGGTACTGGGCGCCGAGCTCAGCATCGCCGACAGCGAACTCTTGCCTTCAGCAGCGCCTGGAACTCCCAGGTCTTGGCCCACCGCTCGTAGTACGCCTTGTGGCTGGCGACAGTGCGGACGAGCGGGCCATCCCGGCCTTCTGGTCGCAGGTTCGCGTCGACGGGGAAGAGCGGTCCTTCCGGCGTGCTCTGCGTGCACACCCGGATGAGCCCGCTGGCCAGCGCGGTCGCGGTGCGGAGCGCGGCCACGTCGGCGCCTTCCTCGCCCGTCCCGGCTGCGACGAAGATGACGTCGACGTCGCTGGCGTAGTTCAGCTCGCGGGCGCCGCACTTGCCCATCGCGATGACGGCGAGCCGGGCGGGCGCCGAGCCCGGCGGCAGGTCGGCGCGGGCAATCGCGAGGGCCGCGTCCAGGGCCGCCGTCGTCACGTCGGCGAGCCCGGCCATGATGTCCTCGATCGGATCCGCGCCGGTCAGGTCCCTCGCCGCCAGCTGGAGCAGCCGCCGACGGTAGGCAATGCGCAGCCGGGTGGCCGGATCGCGACCGTCGACCAGCGCCAGGTCCGCGACCGGCTCTGGCCCTCGGCCCGCACCCGCGGCGTCCCGGCTGCCACCCGCGCCGACCGCCGCCAGCAGTTCGGCGCGCAGCTCCCCTGACCCGCTGTTAGCGGGGAACGGGGTGTCTTCAGCCAGCAGCCGCCAGTCCCCCGGATGCCGGGCCAGGTGATCACCGAGCGCCGCGCTCGCGCCGAGCACGCTGATGAGCCGGTCCCGTAGCCCGCCCTCGGTGCGCAGCGCCCGGCGCAGCTCGGCATCCGGCGCGATGCGGGAGAGGCCAGCGAGCGCCAGGTCCGGGTCGGCCGCGGCCGCCAGCGCCTGAAGCAGGGGCCGGTCGGGGCTGCCATCTTCGGGCTCACCGACGACGATCTCGATGCCAAGCCCGGCCAGCAGCTGCTGCGCGCGCGCGGTGTCGGCGAAGCCCATCGCCGCGAGCTGCCCGGCCATGGTCCCGCGCGGCGTGCTCACCCCAGCACGTTAGCCAATCGCGGCGCGATCGTCGCTAGCGAGGCGCGGACGCGAGCCAGGCCGTCGCGTGAACGCCCGACCTGACGTCGTCGTTGTGATCCGACCTGACGTCGTCGTTGTGACGGCCACGACGCTGTATCGACAGCGCTGTCACGGCCATGCCTCTGACAGTCGTGCGGGCTCGACCGCTATGTAACCTTATGCGGATTTTATCCGCCAGCTAGAGCACGCCGATGTAGCGGTCGAGCTCGAACTCGCTGACGTGGCGCCGGTACTCCTGCCATTCCTCGCGCTTGTTGCGAAGGAAGAAGTCGAAGACCTGCTCCCCGAGCGTCTCGGCGACGAGCTCGCTGCCCTGCATGACGGTGATCGCCTCGGACAGGTTCTGCGGTAGCGGCGCAATGCCCAGGGCGTGCCGCTCGGTCGAGGTCAGCGCCCAGACGTCGTCCTCTGCGCCGGGCGGCAGCTCGTAGTCGTTCTCGATGCCCTGCAGCCCGGCCGCGAGTATGACGGCGAACGCCAGGTAGGGATTGCACGCCGGGTCGATCGAGCGGAACTCGATCCTGGTCGCGTTGCCCTTGTTCGGCTTGTACATCGGCACCCGGATGAGAGCGGACCGGTTGTTGTGGCCCCAGCAGATGTAGGCGGGCGCCTCGCCGCCCGCGCCGGCGATCCGCTCGGTGCCACCCCACAGGCGCTTGTAGGAGTTCACCCACTGGTTGCACACCGCGGTGATCTCGGCCGCGTGGCGCAGCAGCCCGGCGATGAACGCGCGGCCCACCTTCGACAGCTGGTACTCCCCGCCCGGCTCGTAGAAGACGTTCCGGTCGCCCTCGAACAGCGACATGTGGGTGTGCATGCCCGAGCCCGGATGCTCGGTGAAGGGCTTCGGCATAAACGAGGCGAACACGCCCTGCTGCAGCGCCACTTCCTTCATCGCCAGGCGGAAGGTCATGATGTTGTCGGCCGTGGTCAGGGCGTCGGCGTAGCGAAGGTCGATCTCCTGCTGGCCGGGCGCCCCCTCGTGGTGACTGAACTCCACCGAGATGCCGAGGCCCTCCAGCATCGTGATCGCCTCGCGCCGGAAGTCGTGCGCGATGCCGTGCGGCGTGTGATCGAAATAGCCGCCGGCATCGATGGGCCGCGGCCGGGCGCCCGGCTCAGGCTTCTCCCGCAGCAGGAAGAACTCGATCTCCGGGTGCGTGTAGAAGGTGAAGCCCAGGCGCGCCGCCCGGGCCAGCGCGCGCTTGAGCACGTGGCGAGGGTCGGCGTAGGACGGGTTCCCGTCAGGGGTGAGGATGTCGCAGAACATCCGCCCGGTCCCGGCTGAGTCGTTGCCCACCGGCATGAGCTGGAACGTCGACGGGTCCGGCTTGGCGAGCATGTCCGCCTCGTAGACGCGGGCGAACCCCTCCACCGCCGACCCGTCGAAGCCGATGCCCTCGGCAAAGGCGCCTTCCAGCTCGGCCGGCGCCACGGCGACCGACTTGAGGTAGCCCAGCACATCGGTGAACCACAACCGGACGAACCGGATATCACGCTCTTCGAGCGTGCGGAGCACGAACTCTTCCTGCCTATCCACCGACACAGTTTGCCCGGCCTATGTTTCCTGCTTGTTACCGGGTCCCCGCAGGTGGCCCAGCCAGCGGGCCGGGAGGGCCGAAAGGCCCTCCCGGTCCCGTTACTCGCTGTCGTACTCGTCGTGGCGGCGCCACCAGAAGCCGGTCTCGTTGCGCCCGCGTGGCGCGCGATCAAGCCACTGATACATGCCCCACAGGCCATCCAGCCCGCGCGAGTACGCAGAGTAGGTGTGGTACACGACGCCATCCTCAAGGATGAAGGCGCTGACGCCTGGCCCCTCCCGCCGGAAGGTCTTCCAGTTCGTTCCTACGACGCTCGACGCGAACTCGTCGAGCCCAGAACCGCCGTCACCGGCTGGCGGCCGCAGGTCCATCTGGCGGAAGTTGTACTCGACGGCTCCCGCCTCCCACTCCTGCTCAGTGTGCGCCGCCTGGAAGTCGTAGTTGAAGTCGCTGCCGAACGACGACGCCCACCGGAACCCCCAGCCCATTCGCTGCTTATACGCCTGCAGCTTGGCCAGCGGAGCCCTGGACACCGCGCAGAGGGTGACGTCGTGATTGGCGAGGTGGACGACGGAGCCGTCGAAGCCGTCGGCGATCGCCGAGCAGGACGGGCACCCGGCGGTGAAGTCGGGCCCCAACATGAAGTGGTAGATCAGCAGCTGCGAGCGGCCTCCGAAGAGATCCGCAAGGGACGCCGTGCCCTCGTCGGTCTCGAAGCGGTAGTCCTTGTCGACCCGGACCCAGGGCAGCTCCTGCCGCCGCTGGGCCAGTTCGTCGCTGCGCCGCGTCAGTTCCTTCTCGGCGTCGAGCAGGTCTAGCCGGGCGGCGAGCCAGTCTGCGCGTGTCCCGATCGTGTGACTAGTCATTGGTTATCTCCTTCGTGTCTGTCGTTCGTTCGGGTTACATCGGTGGCATGAGCCCGGGGATTGACGCGGGCGCGACGATGATCAGGAGTCCGAGGCCGACGATTGCCAGCGCGATGGGCAGATCGATCGCCGCTCTCGAGGGCAGGAGCTTCTGCGCCACGACGATGACGGTGATCACTGCCATCCAGGTGATGCTCATCAAGCCCAGCGCCAGCAGGATCAACATCAGCCCGATGCTGGAGCCAACACAGCACAGTCCGAACTGGTAGCCCGAGCGGCGGCCGTCACGGCAACGCCGTCGGCAGGCCTGCTTGACCGGTGTCAGCTCATAGATGCCCGCCGCGATGACGAGCACCCCGGCGGCGACCGACCCGTGTGGCCGGTACAGGAAGTACACCGCCACGCCTACCAGCGCCCAGACGGCGATATACGACACGACAAAGGCCGGCACCATGCGCAAGCCGCCGCCGGCCCGAGCGCGTTGCAACGCAGCCGGGACCGCACCCGGCAGCATCATGGCCGCCATCATGGGCACCCACAGCGCGACGAAGAACGCGAACGAGCCAAGGCGCGTCGCGACGCCCATGTCCATGCCATTCATCTGGGCGACCGAGATGATCCAGCATCCGGCGGCCAGCCCGAGCGTCGCCACCAGGGCCACGGTCGTCGCGGCCGTCCCAGCTCGCGGCCTAATAACCGAGGTGTTGTCACTCATCAATGCCTCCATGTTTCGGGTGTCAGGCGCGCGAGCTCACCGATTGAGGCGGTCCCGGAGCGCGTCAAGCGGTCCGTCCCAGTCGCGGGCCAGCGCGGCGAGGAATTGCTGGGCTAGCTGCATCGGAGCCGACTGGAGCCGGTAACGCACCCGGCGCCGCTCGCCTGGCTCGGCCGTCACCAGGCCCGCGTCGGTCAGTAGCACCAGGTGCTTGGCGATTGCCTGCCGCGAGATCGGCAGGCGCGTGGCCAGGTCGGTCGCGGTGGCGGGACCGCCCGACGCGAGCGCCGCCAGGATCGCGCGTCGGGTCGGGTCAGCCAGCGCGACGAACACTTGCTCGGCGATCCCCTCGATGTCAGGCGGCATCGAGGTAGTCGACCAGCTCGCCCAGCTCGCTGGCCCAGCCGCTGGTGTTGCCTTCGTACGCCGTCCGGTGGGCGTCGTCCGGCAGCTGCGCGAAGCCGGACTCGACCACCGTCAGCCGGGTGCCCTGGCCAACCGGCACGAGCGTGAACTCGACGTACGTGCGGCGCGGATCGTCATCGGGCAGGCCGTAGATGTTCCAGGTGAAGCCGAAGACCGTCGGCTCCTCTACTCGCTCGACTCGCATGTCAGCGGCATGGTCACTGCCAAATGTCATCCACGCCGAGCCGCCGGGGCGCAGGTCGATCGTCGCCTGATCCCCGAACCAGCTGGCCAGGCCCTCGGCCGTGGTCAGCGCGGCCCAGACCTTGGCCGGCGGGTGCGCGATCTCGACGACTCGCTCGATGCGATCAGGGAACGCCATGGTAGCCTCCATCAGGTAGCAACTGTTCGGTTGCTACTTTATAGCAACCGCCCAGTTGCGTCAACACTGGTGTGTCAAAACCGGTGCGTCAAGCCAGCCGCTTGACGGTCCGCTCGGGCGGTCGCCCCGGTCTTCGTAGCGCACCGGGCGGCGCCGAATAGGCTGAGCTCGTGGCGCAGCTTCGGATCGGGCTCGCTCAGGTCAATGCGACGGTCGGCGACCTGGCGGGCAACAGCGACAAGGTAATCGAGTGGACCATGCGCGCCGCCGAGCAAGGCGCGCGCATCGTGGTCTTCCCTGAGATGGTGCTGACCGGCTACCCCGTTGAGGACTTGGCCCTGCGCAAGTCGTTCGTCGACGCCTCCATCGCCGCGCTGCACGGGCTGGCGCACAACCTGGCCGCCGAGGGCCTGGATGGCGTCGCCGTCGTGGTGGGCTACCTGGACCGGCGAACTGGCCAGCAGCCGCGCGTCGGCCTCCCGGCCGGAGCCCCGCAGGATGCGGCCGCCGTACTGCACGGCGGCGCTGTTTCGATCACGTCTGCCAAGCATCACCTGCCCAACTACGGAGTGTTCGACGAGTTCCGGTATTTCGTGCCCGGCGACACGCTGCCGGTGTTCCGGCTGACCACTGGCGGCGGTGACCAAGTCGATGTCGCGGTCGCGATCTGCGAGGACCTCTGGCAGGACGGCGGCCCGGTCGCCGTCACCCGCCAGGCCGGCGCGAGCCTGCTCGTCGTGCCGAACGCATCGCCCTACGAGCGCAACAAGGACGACGTCCGGCTCGACCTCTGCCAGCGCCGCGCCCGCGAGGCCGGCACCGTGCTCGCCTATGCCAACATGGTCGGCGGTCAGGACGAGCTCGTGTTCGACGGCGACTCGATCATCGTCGCCGCCGACGGCTCGCTGCTGGCCCGCGGCCCGCAGTTCGAAGAAGCGCTCGTCCTCGCCGACCTGGAGCTGCCCGCCGCCAATCCCGGCCTGCCCGCCGGCCGGCAGCGTGCCAACGCGGCCGACGGCACGACGATGACCATCGAGCGAATCGAGCTGGCCCCGCTGCCCGCGCCGGAGCCCGACGCGCTGCTCGCCGCGCTGATGGTGTGGCCGCGGCTGCCAGACCTCGCGGAGATCTATGGCGCGCTCGTGCTCGGTGTCCGCGACTACGTCCGCAAGAACGGCTTCAGTTCCGTCATCCAGGGCCTGTCCGGCGGTATCGACTCGGCGCTCGTCGCGACCATCGCGACGGACGCACTCGGGCCTGACAGGGTGCACGTCGTGCTCAACCCCAGCCCGTACTCCTCCGAGCACTCAGTCTCTGACGCCGAAGACCTGGCCAGGCGCCAGGGCATTCACGCTCGCATCGTCCCGATCAAGCCGATGATGGACGGTTTCGGCGTCGGGCTGGACCTGCACGGCCTGGCCGTCGAGAACCTCCAGGCCCGGATCCGGGGCACGATCTGGATGGGGCTATCCAATGAGGAAGGCCATCTGGTCCTCGCCTGCGGCAACAAGAGCGAACTCGCGACCGGCTACTCCACGCTCTACGGCGACTCGGTCGGCGGCTACGCGCCGATCAAGGACGTGCCCAAGACGCTGGTCTGGGACCTCGCCCGCTGGCGGAACGAGCAGGCGGCCGAGCGCGGCCAGACCCCGCCGATCCCAGAGAACTCCATCACTAAGCCGCCTAGTGCCGAGCTCGCACCCGGCCAGCTGGACACCGACTCGCTGCCGGACTACTCCGTGCTCGACAAGCTGCTCGACGATTACGTCGAGAAGGACATGGGCTCGGCCGAGCTGGTCGCGGCAGGCCATGACCCGGCGCTCGTCGAGCGCGTCGTCCAGCTCGTCGACCGGGCCGAGTACAAGCGCCGCCAGTACCCCCCAGGGCCGAAGATCAGCGCGAAGAACTTCGGCCGCGACCGCCGGCTGCCCATCACAAGCCGCTGGCGCGAGCCCCGGTTCGGCTAGGAAGCGCATCGCGCAGTCGGGCGGCCACTCTCAGCCTGGTGTGCTCTCGACTGTGCCGTGTGAGATCGCGGCCACGAGCTGGGCGTGGTCGCGCTCGTTCTGGTCGGCGTACCGGCGGGCGAATCGGCTGATCGCAGCGGTGAAGCCGGGACCCGTCCCGATGTAGGCGTCGATGGCGACCGGATCCCCGGTGCGCGCGTGCGCCCGCGCAAGCGTGTCACCGCAGGCGGTCGCGAACTCGGCAAGGCGAGGAGCGATCAGCTCCGTGGTCGGGATGATCTTCATGTCGCGGAACTGCCGTACGTAATAGTCGTTGCCCCGCAGCGATCCCCAGCCGACGAAGATATCCGTCGCGCTCTGTACCAGCCTCTTGCCACTGATCACCCGTTCGCCGTGGCTGGCGTACTGGCTCGCACTGGTGTGCGCCTCGTACACCGCTGGTCCGGCCTGCTTCACCTGGAGGAACAGCGGATCGGATCCGGACCTCCCTTCGAGCAGCACCAGGTAGACGCGCATGCCGACGCTGCCCACGCCAACGACCTGGCGGACCGTGTCGACCTCGGTGAACCGGTCGAACAGCGTCCGCCGGTCCTCTTGAAGCGTGAGCCGGTACTCGGCTAGGAGCTGGTCGACGAGCTCGGCCTGCTCGTCGTCTGAGATCGTGACCCGAATCGGCGGATCCGCAGTGATCCGAGGCCGTCCGTGCGCCATCGTCGTCAGCCTGGCGAACGCGCCGCGGCTCGTACGGCGCTCGCGCTTCTTCTCGACGTGGATCGATAGGCGGCCGCGGTCGGCCGGCTCGAAATAGCGCATCAGGCCCTCGACGCGCACGCCGTCGTACCAGATGTCGAGCTCGGCCATCCGCGCGTACCGGCGCATGCGCCTGCGGTAGGCCTCCAGGCCAGCCGTGACCGCGGCGGCGGCTTTGGCCGGGCTGATCCGGTTCTCGCGCGCCGCGACCACCAGGCTCGCGGCGAAGCGCTTGACATCCCACTCGAATGGCCCCGGCAGAGTTTCGTCGAAGTCGCGCAGGTCGAACGACAGGTTCCGCTCGGGTGTCGCCCACAGGCCGAAGTTGAGCACATGCGCGTCACCGCACAGCTGGACGATGAGTCCGCTGTCAGGCCGGGCGGCGAGGTCGCTCGCCATGACCGCGGCAGCGCCGCGGTAGTAGTTCCACGGCGAGACCGCCATGCGGTGATGCCGGATGGGAGTCAGCTCGGCGATTCTGATCTGGTTCTGGGCGAGGATCGTCGCCAGAGCGTCGTGGCCACGGTCGGCCTCCGCCCAGTCGCCGAGGCCATCGCGGCGGGCCCGCTTCCGGGCAGCCCGCCCTGCTGCCTGCCTCTCCTCGCTGGTCGCGGCCAGGTCAGACAGGCGGCGACCGTCGCTACTTGCAGTCATAGGCCAATTACTCTACGCGACCATTCTCTCGGTATTGGTGACGGTCAGATACGGTCAGGTCATGCTTCCCGTCAAGACGGCCGGGTTCGCCAGGCCTGGCGCGCCACCTCGGCGATGAGTCTCACGATGTGTGTCTTGCTGTGGGCGCAGCCGGACGCTGACGATGCCCTCATCGCTTACGAGGATCAGGTCCTGGACCTCGTACCGGAGCACGGCGGCACGGTGTTGAATCGCGCGAGGAGCAGCGGCACGGACGGGCAGCCGCTGGAGATCCAGCTACTCGAGTTCCCGTCCGCGGCGGCGCTCAGCGACTACATGACCGACAGCCGGCGGCTAGCTCTGGCCGGGGACCGCGACCGGGCCGTCGCGAGAACCGAGGTCATCAACGTCGAGCTGATGCGGCCTGGCTGACGCCCGAACCTGCTGGCAGGATCGTGTCCGTGGCCGATCTCACCCGACGCGACATCGAGGTCGCGATCCGGGCTGCCTGGGCACTGGACACCTGCGACCCGGTGGATGCTGCCGACTGGTCCCCGGTCAACCCCGCCCGCGGACAGTGCGGAGTCACCGCTGTGACCATCCATGACTTGCTGGGCGGCGAGCTGCTGGTGGCCGAAGTACTCCGGCGCGATGGCAGCCGGCAAGGCATGCACTACTGGAATCGCCTGCCGGACGGAACCGAGATCGACCTGACCCGCGAGCAGTTCAGCAGCGACGAGGTAGTCCAGGCGCCCCGGGTTGTCATACGTCCGCCCGGCCTGCCGCGACGCGGCGCCGACCAGTACCTGAGACTGCGGCACCGCGTGCTGCACGCCCTCGGCTTGCCTGCGGCCGACGACACGTGCGATCCGTAGCGGTTCCTGCAACTTCGCCGGGACTAGGTACCGGGCCGGCCGCCTCGCACGGCCGCGGCGAGTTGAGACTGGCTGCGCACGTTACAGCTCGATCGTCGTCCCCGGCACCAGGAAACTGGCGGGGCCGGCGGCGGCCGGAGCCAGGTTCAGCAGGTTGGTCAGCAGATTCGCGCCCTTGCTGTTGAGCAGGGCGTCGTGAATCCAGTACCCGCGCTCCGGCGCGACCGTCCGGATGTAGTCGGCGACTTCGCTGAACTTCAGCCATGGCGCGCTCACGGGCACCAGCAGTAGTTGGGAACTTGTCCTCCGGCACGGTGAACGAGTCACCTGGGTGGAAGATCTGGCCGTCGACACCGAAGCCGGTGTTCGGCACGATGGGGACCGCGCGGTCGAGCAGCGCGTGCTCAGAGCCGTAGACATGCACGTCGAAACCGGCAGCATCGACGGTGTCCCCGTGCCGGACCGCGTCGACCTGGCCAGCGAACTCCGCGAGCCGGCTAGCCACGCTCTCGCTGGCCCACAAGCGCAGGCCGGGGTCAGCAGTCAATGCGGAGCGCACGGCATCCTCGTCGAAATGATCGACGTGCTCGTGGGTGATGAGCACCGCCGTCGCCTCGGCAAGGACGTCCGGGCCCGCCCAGATGCCAGGGTCGATGACGAGCCGGGCGCCGTCCTTCTCCAGCCGGACGCACGAATGACCGAACTTCGTGAGGAGCATGAGCCGAGCGTACCGGTCAGCGCGCGGCCAGGCCGCGCAGCAGCTCTTCCACAACTCGCCTGGCATATTTCGCGTCGGTGTGTCCGTGCCCGTACATGCTGGCGAGGACGGCACCGTCGAGAAGGAACGTGGCCGCGTCGATATCGGTATTTTCGCGCAGCTCGCCGGTGGCCACGCCACGGCGAAGCACGGACCTGACGACCTCGCGGCGGGGCTGCATGACCGTCTCGACGTACTTGGCCATCAGCCGCGGGTAGCGCGCGCCTTCGCCCTGCAGCAGCGCGAACAGCCTGGCCCGGCGCGGATCCGCGGCGTCCCGGCAGATCGCGTCCAGCAGCGCGACGAGGTCGGCGCGCACGGACCTGCCCTGCGGCACCGGCAGCGCGGTGGCCAGGCCGGCGACCGCGTCGACGAGCATGTCCTCCTTCCCCGGCCAGCGGCGGTAGATCGTCGCCTTGCCGACGCCGGCCTTCGCCGCGACCTGCTCGATGCAGAGCGCTTCCGGGCCGCACTCGGCGAACAGGTCGAGCGCGGCCGACAGGATCGCCTGATCGGCCCGCTCGCTACGCGGTCGGCCGGGACGCCGCGGCTCGGGCGGCGTGCTGGCCGCCGGCCCTTCCGCGAGCTGCACTGGCACGCTGGTGACTCGCTGACGGCTAGGCATCCACAGCTCCCGTTGCGGCGATGATGTCGGCCTCCCCGACGAGCGGCACAGGCACTGCGGGAGCCGGGCCGGCCGGGATCCGGCCCGGCATCCAGATCCCCACGGCCACCGCGCCGGCCACCGCGATCAGAACGGAGATCAGCGCCGTCACATGCATGGCGGCAACGAACGATGAGCTAGCGGCCGTCATCAGCCGTGCCCCTGCCGGGCCGAGGTGCGCGGCGACGACCTGCGTCTGGGCGATGGATACGGTCGCACCGGGCCGGGACGCGGCCGGCAGGACGGTCAGGTAAGGCTGCAGGCGGGCCCGGTAAACCTGGGCGAGTACCGACCCGAGTACCGCGACGCCGAGCGCCACCGCCACCTGGCGCGAGGTGTTGGTGATCGCCGATCCGGCACCGCCGCGCTCGCGCGGCACTACCGACATGACGCCCTCGGTCGCGGCCGGCATGACCAGCCCCATGCCGGAGCCCTGGATCAAGAAGGTCACCAGGAGCACCCAGGCCGGCGTACTCGTGCCGAGGAAGTGATAGCCGGCCAGCGCGCAGGACATGACCACCAGGCCGCTGGTGCAGACGGCCTTGGCACCGAACCTGCGGACCAGGCGCGCACTACGGGTCGCGAACAGCAGCTGGCCGACTGCCAGCGGGATCGTCAGCAGGCCGGCGTGCAGCGGGCTGTAGCCGCGGACATTCTGGGTGTAGAAGCTGATGAAGAAGTACACGCCGCCCATGGCGAAGAACACCAGCGCGATCGCGGCCGCCGCGGACGACAGCCGCGGATCACGGAACAGCCGCACATCCAGCGACGGATGATCGGTCCTGGCCTCGTGCCAGCCGAACAGCGCCAGCGCGGCCAGGCCCGCCGCCACCGGTCCGAGGACGTCACCCCGCAGCCAGGAGCCAGTGTCGCCGCCCTGAATGATCCCGTAGACGACGAGCACTAGGCCGACCACCGACAGCAGCACGCCCGGGAAGTCCACCCGGCCCGGGCTCGGGCTCCTGGACTCGGGCACCAGCGCGACGATCGCGGCGATGCCGATCGCCGTCAGCGGAACGTTGATCAGGAAGACCGAGCCCCACCAGAAGTGATCGAGCAGCAGGCCGCCGGCGATCGGTCCGACGGCAATGGCCACGCCGACCGCCGAGGCCCAGATCCCGATGGCCCGGGCACGCTCTTTCGGGTCGAAGACATTGGTGATGATGGACAGCGTCTGCGGCATGACGGCGGCACCGCCAAGCCCCATGGCTGCCCTGGCCCAGATCAGCTGGTCAGGCGTCTGCGCATACGACGACACCAGCGAGGACAGTCCGAACAGGGCCATTCCGATGATCAGCATCCGCCGCCGGCCGATCCGGTCCCCGACAACACCGAACGTGAACAGCAGGCCGGCGAAGACCAGCGTGTACGAGTTGATCGCCCACTCCAGCTGGCTCTGGCTAGCGCCGAGCCCGGACCGTGGTTCCGCGATGGTCTTGAGGGCAATATTCAGGACCGTGTTGTCTAGCACGATCGCGGTGAGGCTGATGATCAGGACGCTGAGGATGATCCAGCGGCGCCGGTGAACTGTCGTGCTATCCATGCCTGCCCTCGGGAAGCGCGCGCCCCGTCCCTGACGTTCTGGCTAGTGGCCCGCCAAAAAACGATACGAGACATAATCGTATCGCAAATCGGGGCATCGATGCCAGGCAGTTCCGGCGACGGAACGAACCGGAAACCTGCCCTGGTCACCGGTCGGCTGGCCGTGCAATCATCAGATGGTCCGGGGACGCCACAAGGGCGCAACGAGACGCGGAGGATGCCATGACTGCTGACCAGGCTCGCCAGCTTGCGCCCGTCACCTCAGCCAGCACAGCCACCCCAGCCAGCACAGCCACCCCAGCCAGCACAGCCACCCCAGCCGGGACGCCAGAGCCGCTGTACGGCGGCCAGGCCGCCCGGCGCCTGACTATCCGGGACATCGCGGCGGCCAAGGCCCGCGGCGAGAAGTGGCCCATGCTTACCGCCTACGACGCGCTGACCGCGTCGGTGTTCGACGCGGCCGGAATTCCCGTCTTGCTGGTCGGCGACTCCGCGGCCATGGTCGTCTACGGCCACGACTCCACTATTCCGGTCACGGTGGCGGAGCTCATCCCGCTGACCGCTGCCGTTGTCCGCGGTACGAGCCGCGCCCTCATCGTCGCCGATCTGCCCTTTGGCTCCTACCAGGCCTCCCCCGCCGCGGCCCTCGAGACCGGCATCAGGTTCCTGAAGGAGACCGGCGCGCAAGCCGTCAAGCTCGAGGGCGGGTACCGGGTCATCCGCCAGGTCGAGGAGCTGGTGGCCGCCGGGATCCCGGTCATGGCTCACCTGGGCCTCACTCCGCAATCAGTGAACGCGTTCGGCGGGTACAAGGTGCAGGGCCGCGGCGAGGACGGCGAACGCCTGCTGCACGACGCCAAGGCACTCCAGTCGGCCGGGGCCTTCGCCGTTGTGCTCGAATGCGTGCCGGCCGAGCTGGCCGAGCGCGTCACCGCGAGCCTCGAGATCCCCACCATCGGCATCGGCGCCGGGCCCCACTGCGATGCTCAGGTCCTGGTCTGGCAGGACATGGCCGGGCTGTCGCCGCGGACGGCCAAGTTCGTGAAGCGCTACGCCGAGATCGGCGGCGTGCTCCGCGACGCAGCCCGGGCGTTCGCCGCCGACGTGACCGGCGGCAGCTTCCCGACGCCGGAGTATTCCTACCGCTGACCGGAACGACGTCGCCGGAGCCGGTCGTCGACAGCGTTACCGCCGAGTAGTACGCGGCGCCGGGGAAGCTCAGCGGCTGGCCCGGCCGGGCTGATCCCGGCCGGCCGCGGCCGGCTGGTCAGACGTCGGTGATGCGGATCCCGGCGTGTGCCTTGTAGCGGCGGTTGATGGACACCAGATTCGCCGTGAGGGCCTCGACCTGGCCGCAGTTGCGGAGCCTGCCGCCGTACACGCCGCGCATTCCGGGGATCTCCGCCGCGAGCGCGATGACCAGGTCGGTAGCGGCGCGGTCGTCCCCCAGTACCAGCACGTCCAGGTCCATGCTGTCCACGTCGGGATCCAGCAGCAGCTGCGCCGACACGTGGTGGAACGCGCCCACGACTGTGCTGCCGGGCAGCACTGACGCCGCCTGCTCGGCGGCGCTGCCTTCAGGCACGCCAATCGAGTAGGCGCCGCGCGAGTCGAACCCCAGTGGGTTGACGCAGTCGATGACTATCTTGCCTGCCAGCGGCCCGGCAAGCTCGCTGAGCACGTCGGCGTGGCCGTCCCAGGGAACCGCCGCGACCACGATGTCCGCCTCGCCGGCCGCCTCATGGTTCAGGCCGCCATCCAGCAGCGGACCGCCGCCGAGGTCAGCTGCCGCCGCCTTAGCCCGGCCCGCGTCGCGCGAGCCGATGATGATTCGGTGGCCAGCCATGGACCACCGGCGCGCGAGCCCGCGGCCCTGGTCGCCGGTCCCGCCAAGGATGCCCATCACCAGATCAGACAGGTCTGCAGGCCGGCCCGGCTGCGCGGGGCCCGTGGGGTCAGCCGTCATGCGCATGATCCTGCCAGATCCGCAGCCGGCCGGCGCTGCGGGCCGCCGGTTCGCCTCCCGGCGGCCCCGTCGGTCCGGCACCATGATGGCTATGAACGCCGACCAGGTCGCCACGCTGCGAGCGCTGCTGGCGCCAACCGGCTGGCTGGAGCGCACGTCCGCCTTCGCGCGGGCGCTGCGGCGCAGCGCCCGGACCCCGAACGGCCTGCTCATCGTCGGCACTGCGGACGACGAGCCCTGGCACATGACCGCTCATCTCGCGGACGAGAGCAGGTACGCGGGCATTCCCGAGCTCGTGCCCACCCTGGTCCGGTGGGCGCCCGAGCCGGGCGCACCCGCGCACCTGTCAGTCGGCATCGAGCGGCTCCGCGCCGCCACGCGTGCCGAGACCCTGCTGGTGGTGAGCGGGCAGGCCGCTCCGGCCGAGCTGCTGGAGCGCGTGCACGACGTGCGCCGGGCTGGGGCCACCGTGTTCGCGCTCGATCAGGACGACCCTGAGCTAGACCAGCTGGCGCACGAGTCGCTGCCGGTCAGCGCTGCCACCGCGCCGGTCTCGTTCGACGCGGCGCAGCACCTGGTGACCTCATCCATCGCCGCAGTGTCCGCAACCACCGGGTCCGCAGCGCACCGGGTCCGCAGCCACCGGGTCCGCAGGCACCGGGTCCTCGCTGCGGTCCAGGCTGGCCCGCCTGCTTGATGCCGTCAGCGGACCGCCGGGCGACTAGCCGCGGTCGGGCTGGTCGTTCCCCGGCTCCTGCTGGCCCGGCGTGACGTCTGATTCGTCGCTGGTCTCGGCCTCGCCCCCGAGGCCGACGGAGACCCGCTGCGGCGGCGGCGGTTCGGGCCGGCGTCCGTCCAGCCTGCGGATCCCGTAGATCGGCGGCGGCGCCATCTCGGCGAACTGCGCGATCGCGGTGCCGACAATGGTGGCCTGGACCACATGGTCCTTGCCGAACGGCACGATCGGGCACCTGCGCTCGGAGATCTGCGTCTCCATCTCGCGCACGACGACGCCCTCTGCGCCCATCCGGACAAGGTCGAGCTCGAGCTCGTTTCTCGCATCGGTGCGCATCTGCCGGACAAGGTAGGAGTAACCGTCAACCTCGACGTTCCCTGCCGTCCATCGGGTCTGACCACGGGTCAGCCAGTCATCGTGCCGGTAGCCGACGGCAACCCCCAGGGCGAGGCCGACCGGCACCCAGCCGTGCGCGACCAGCTTGGTGAAATCCTGCCCGGACAGGTCGGACGCAAAGGGCTGAGCCCGGCTCGTCACCCCTGGTGCCCGAACCGCGGTGCCGATCGCGCGGAATTCCAGGATGTCCTCGTCGTCGCCGAACGGGCCGATGGTCAGCTGGACGCCGATGACGCCGAGGCCGCCAAGCGCGGCGCACTCCGCTGTCATCCGGCTGATCGCGGCGCGACGCGCCCGGTACAGCGTGGCGACCAGCGGCCTGGCCGCCCCGATCGCCGCCGCGCCAACTGGTGCCACCGCGCCCGCGGTGATGCGCGGCACGCTGCCGGGCGGACGGTAGGCCGGCGTGCCCTCGCCGCGGTAGACGGCCAGTCCGTACGGGCATTCCTCGTCGCCGGCGTCGCCGATGTTGTAGACCGCAGCGCCGAGTACCTGCCCCGCGGGCCGGAAGCCCACGCGAGAAATCGCGGCGAACTCGTCGACCGCCAGCGTCGAGCCCCACGTGCGGGTCTCCCGCATCTCGTCGAGCCGGGCAGCGGCCGCTGGCGGCACACCGTCCGCCGGACTATCGCGGCTGGGCGGGCCCTCGGTCGCCATCGGCCTTAGGAGTCCAGGCTCAGGACCATGGTCGGCGTCTGGATGATGTGGTCCTCGCGCAGCGGCCGCACCGCCGTGCCGATCGCGAAGAACTCCGTGGTGTGCGATCCCCAGGTATGGCTGTGCTGGCGGAGTTGCACGCCGACGATGCCCTCGGCGGCGAGTTCCTCAGCCTCGGCCTGCATCCGGCTCATCGCAAGCTCGCGCGCGTCGTAGAGCGCCTGCGTGAACTGCTCGAGCTCGACGTTGCGGCCGATGTTGCCCATCTTGCTGCCGAACCGCTGATGCGCGATGTGATACACGCACGTGCCCATCACCATGCCGAGTGGCGCATAGCCCGCCCGGATGAGCGTCCAGAAATCCTGCCCGGACAGATCAGAGGTGAACGGCATGCCCTTGTTGTTGCGCCAGTTCGTCACCCCGCCACCACCAGCGCCTGGCTCAGCCACGACCGCGGTGCCGATCGCGATGAACTCGGCGATGTCCGCGCCGAACTCCTTCAACTCGACGTCCAGCCGCACGCCGACGATGCCGTCGGCGCCGAGCGCCTGCGCCTCGGCTTCCATCCGGGTCATCGCGAGCTCGCGGGCGTGGTACATCGCCGTGGAGAGCACGTCCAGCTCCTGGCTCTGGCCCCATTTGCCGAACTGAAGCCCGACGTGGTAGATCGAGCTGCCGAGTACCAGGCCGACCGGGCGGAAGCCGACCTCTCGGACCAGCAGGAACTCGTTGACCGACAGGTCAGAGGTGAAAATCGAGCCCGGCTGTCCTGGCCGCAGCTCGGCCAGCCTGCGCATCGCGTCTTGCGGTACTCCCAGCACCCCAAGATCGGTGCCCTGCTGGTCACTCATGGCGCTCCCTCAGATTGAGTCTTACCATCTCACCGGGCCGTGCTCTCATGGGTTGTGCTCTCACGGGCCGAGCCGGACCCGCGCGGCCTGTCGCCGCTGCGGGTCCAGTGACATGATCGCCAGCGGGGGCGGCGGTGCCGCCTGCCGCCCGAAGCGCGCGATCGCGGTGCCGATGATCGTCGCCTCCAGCACGTGGTCGCGCCGCCCTTCCTGGACCGGGCACTCATGCTCGCCGACCCGGACTTCCATCTCCTGCAGCACGACGCCGTCGGCGCCATGCCGGGCGACGTCCAGCGCCAGCTGGTGACGCGCGTCGTGGCGGGTAGCGTTGACCAGGTCGGTGTAGCCCTGCACCTCGGTGTTGCCGGATCCCCACCGGGTCTGCGTCACCGTGACCCAGTCGTCGTGCCGGGCCCCGATCGCGATGCCGAGCACCAGTCCGGCAGGCACCCACCCGGCCATCACGAGCTTGGCGAAGTCCTGTCCGGACAGGTCGGAAGTGAAAGGCTGGCGCAGCGTGACGGCGCCCGGCGCGCGCACGGCTGTGCCGATGGCCTTGAACTCCAGCCCGCCTGCCGGGAAGCTGCCAATCGTGAGCCGGACGCCGACCACGCCGTGACCGCCCAGCTCCTGGCATTCGGCGGTCATCCTGGCGATAGCCTGCCGGCGCGCCTCGTACATGGTGCGCACGAGCGGGGCGTACGACCCGAGGGACCCGCTGCCGGAGGTCGCGGTCACGGTGCTGTACGGCACGGCACCGTAGCCGCCGCCCAGCCGGCCCACGCCGTAACCGGCACCGTAAGCAGGGCAGCTGTAGCCACCGGTATAGCCGATGTTGTACACGGCCGCGCCGAGCACCTGGCCCACGGGCGAGAAGCCGGCGCCTTTGATCGCGGTGAACTCATCGGCCGTCAGCGCCGAGCCCCAGGTGCCGCTGCCGCGGATCTCGGCCAGCCGGGCCTCAGCGGCAGGCGGCAAGTCGCTGCCCGGGTTCTCCACAGTCAATCTGCGCCCCCTTGTCGCGCTTGCCTTACACTACAAGATCTGTGGCAGCCCGACGGGCGGCGGCACACTCGTAGCGGCATGGTCGTGGCGCGGGGTTCAGGTCTCGCCTGGCCACTTCTCCTGCGCTTCCCACTCCTCGTTGCGCCGCTGCACCGTCTCGAGGGCATGCTCGGCGGCGTCGCGTGTCGGGTACGGGCCCAGCCGGTCCTTCCCGGGGCAGCCGGCTCCCTGCTCCACGACGTGATGCTTGAGGCAGAACCACCAGCTCTTGTCGTCGTCCATAGCTACTAGAATTCCAGATCATGCCTGCTACCCTCCAGCCCGGCCGGGTTTCGCCGCCACGCGACGTCCCCGCCCACATCGCCCGGCCCGAGTACGTCGGCCGCCGCGCCCCGCGTCTCGGCGAGAGTGACGTCAAGGACGCCGAGACCATCGACCGCATGCGGGTCGCCGGGCGGATCGCCGCCCAGGCCCTGGCCGAGGTTGGCAGGCACGTCGCACCTGGCGTGACCACCGACGAGCTGGACCGGATCGGCCACGAGTTCATCCTCGACCACGGCGCCTATCCGAGCACCCTCGGCTACCGGGGCTTCCCGAAGTCGCTGTGCACCTCGCTGAACGAGGTGATCTGCCATGGCATCCCGGACGACACGGTGATCGCTGACGGGGACATCGTCAACATCGACATCACCGCGTTCATCGGCGGAGTCCACGGCGACACCAACGCCACTTTCCTGGCCGGTGCCGTCGACGAGGAGTCGCGGCTACTGGTCGAGCGCACCAGGGAAGCGATGATGCGCGGGATCCGGGCGGTGGCACCCGGCCGGCCGCTGAACGCGATCGGACGGGTGATCCAGTCCTACGCGCGCCGGTTCGGCTACGGCGTCGTCCGGGACTTCACCGGCCACGGCATCGGCACGACGTTCCACTCCGGCCTGGTAGTGCCGCACTTCGACGACCCGTCAGTCGGCGTGATCATGGAGCCTGGCATGACGTTCACTATTGAGCCGATGCTGACCCTCGGCACCGTCGAGTACGACATCTGGCCAGACGGGTGGACTGTGCTGACCGCCGATCGCAAGCGCACGGCCCAGTTCGAGCACACGCTCGTCGTGACCGGCGACGGCTACGAGATCCTGACACAGCCCTGAGCGACTGGCTGACACAGCCCTGAGCGATTAGACCGTGGCGGGCACGGGCCTGGCCGGCGTCGGCGGCACCTGAGTTCCCGCCACTGGCGCAGCCGGGACCGCGATCGGCGAGGCCTCGCAGGCCAGGCTGCGCCCCGGCAGCCACTTCAGCCAGGCTGGCAGGTACCAGGCGCGATCGCCGAGCAGGGCGAGCGCAGCCGGCAGGACGACGCCGCGGACCAGCGTCGCGTCGATGAAGACAGCGGCCGCGAGGCCGACCCCCAGCATCTTCACGTCGATCATGTCCAGTGTCGCGAAGATCGAGAACACCGCCACCATGATCACCGCGGCGCTGGTCACGACCCCGGCCGACTTCCCGACGCCGTCGACAATCGCATCACGGGTAGTCGCGCCGCCCGACCACAACTCTCTGATCCGGCTCAGGATGAACACGTGGTAGTCCATGCTCAGGCCGAACAGCATCACGAACGTGAACAGCGGCACCCATGGGATCAGCGCGCCGAACGACGTGAAGCCAAGCATGCCTTGCAGGTGCCCGTCCTGGAAGATCAGCGTGACCAGGCCATACGCCCCGCCCACGGAGAGGAAGTTGAGCGCGATAGAGACCAGCGGAATGGTCAGGCTGCGGAACGCGAGCATCAGCAAGATGAACGCCAGCAGCGCCACCGTCCCGAAGACGATCGGGGTTCGCGAGTGCAACGTGGACAGCAGGTCGTGGTTGGACGCTGTGTCGCCGGTCACCGCGAAGCTCGCGCCCGGCACCTTGCCGATCGTGGCGGGCAGGATCTGGTCCTCCAGGGTCAGGAGGGCATCGTTCGATGCCTTATTCGAGCCATTGCCCGCCAGCGGGACCTCGATCACCAGCGCCTTGCCGTCAGCCACCGCGCTGGCGGTGACCGGGCCATGGATCGGGCCGCCGGCCGCGGCTCGGGTCCGCAGCGCCGTGATCTGGTGCTGCATAGCCGGGCTTTCCAGGTTCGCGCCGCTGACCACGACGTCGGCTGGGGCCGGCTTGGCGGGGAACTCGTGCTGGATCTCAGCCAGGACCTGCACGACGCCCAGGTTGCTCGGCAGGTCGACGGACGGGTTGGCCAGGCGCATGCCGAGCGCAGGCGCGCTGAGGGCGAGCAGGGCCGCGGCGGCGATACCCCCATATAGCAGTGGCCGCCGAACGACACGCCGCGCCAGCCCTGCCCACAACCGAGACGGCTGCGGATGGGTCAGGCGGCGGCCGAGATAGGGAAGCTGGAGCCGGTCAGCCCACGGCCCGAGCCAGGACAGCAGGGCGGGCAGGAAAAACAGCGAGCCGAGTACCGCCACGCCGACCACCATGATGGTCCCGAAGGCGATGCCGGTGAAGATGTCGATCCCGGTCAGGAACAGGCCAGCTAGCGAGACCATCACCGTTAGCCCGGATACCAGGATGGCGCGCCCGGATGTGGCCGCGGCGATGCCGACCACGTCCTGCTCGTCGTGCCCGTTCATCCGTTCCTCGCGCTCGCGGCGCAGGTAGAACAGTGAGTAGTCGATCCCGACGGCCATCCCGATCACGAGGACGAGCTCCGACGTGCCCGAGCCCACCGGGAACCACCGCCCGGCGACGCCGAGCAGCGAGACGGCCGTGACCACCGCGGTCCCGGCGAGCAGCACGGGGATGCCAGCCGCGATGAGCGCGCCGAACACGGCCAGCAGCAGGATCAGCGTCAGCGGCACTGACGTCCACTCCGACTTCCGGAAGTCGCTGCCGAGCAGCGCGTTGGCGACCCGATCGGTGCTGGCGGATCCCGCCTCGCGCACCAGCAGATCCGGGTTATGGGCCTGGACGGTGCGGACTGCCGCCAGGTCGCTCAGTACCGTCGTCTGGGTATCCGAATGCGGGCCGGCCACTTTGAAGGTAACGAGCGCTACCGTGCCGTGGCTGGTGAGCAGGCCCTGGCTGCCGCTGTGGTAGGGCGCATGGATGTCGGCGGCTGCGTGCGGCCGGGCCGTCAGCGCCGCCTCGACCTCCAGCGTGGCCTTGCGTACCTCAGCCGCTGCGTCGCTGGCCAGATGCTTTTCGCCGGCCCGTGCCTGGATCAGCACGCTCTCCGTGGGCGGCGTGACGACGCCCAGCTTCGTGAGCACCTGCTCACCGCGGCCTGCCTGACCGGGATCGTACTGCTGCACTCCGCTGCCGACGGCGAACTGGCCGGCGATGAACGCAGCAGCCATGAAGGCCAGCCAGGCCGCCACGGCGATCTTGCGATGCCGTGCGCTCCAGCAGGCAAGACGCTCTACGACGGGACGACGGACGCGACCAGAGGGAGCGTCCGAGGGGCACGGGGCGCTAGGGAGCAGGCGCATGGTCGCTCTCTGGCTTGGGTAGCTGTCACCGGAGATCAGCCGCTCCCGCGCCCAGGGCAGGGAGCGCCGGTCAGCTAACTGCCGCAACTGTAACCCGGTGAGTGCACTGAGTGAGTCGGTATCGACCCGTCCGACCAGTTCTTTGCCGTGCTGGCAGCATTCTCCTGGCCTGCGCCCGGGTGGCCCTCAGGCAAGCGGCGGTCCTGACCGCAGCCAGGCGCTAGCGGCGCCGTTCCCCCACTTGGGAGCGGTCGGCTACGGAGGTTAATGCGGTGACATGATGCTGCGCATGGGCGAACTGATCTTGATCAGGCACGGCGAGACCGAGTGGAGCCGGTCCGGACGGCACACCGGCCGGACCGACGTAGCGCTGACCGACGCGGGTCGCGTGGCTGCGGCCCGGCTGGCTCCGGCCCTGGCGGCCCGGCGCATTGTCGCCACCTTCAGCAGCCCGGCTGGCCGCGCCGCGGAATCGGCTAAGCTCGCCGGCCTGCCGGACCCGGTGCTGGATCCCAACCTTCAGGAGTGGGATTACGGCGGTTACGAGGGCCTGACCAGCGCCGAGATAGGACGCCGCACGATGGGCTGGTACCTGTGGCGCGACGGCGTGATCCCGGGCGACGCCGACCATCCCGGCGAGACGGCAGCCGAGGTCGGCGCGCGGGCCGACGCGGTGCTCAGCAGAACCGATTCGCTGCTCGACACCGGTGACGTCGCGCTGGTCGCGCACGGGCACACGCTGCGCGTGCTCACCGCGCGCTGGCTCGGGCTGGAGCCGGCGGCTGGCCGGTTCTTCCGGCTCGACACCGGCACGCTGAGCGTCCTTGGCTTCGAGCACGATGAGAACGTGATCAGCGCCTGGAACATGCCGCCGGGCGGCCTCGCCGACGTTGCCTAGCCCGCCGCGCGCCTAGGCGGCCCGGCCGCCGCGTGCCGGCGAGGGCGCCGCGATCTGGAGCAGGTGCGGCGGGAGCCGGGTGCTGGACTCGAAGGCCGCTCGCAGCGCCAGGGTGACCGCCGCGTCGGTGAGGCCGATTGCCGGAGTGCCGTACATCCGGCGCGCCCAGCGCGGCATGCTGGCGTAACCCAGCACGTTGAGCGGCGGCACGATCAGCCGCAGCGGCTTGAGGGCCGGCGGCAGCCTGGGCGTGAACGACAGCCGCAGCGCGTGCCTGGCCTCGGTGGACGCCCGCAGCCTTGGCCGCATCTCCGCGTAGTACTCGTCTAGCTCCGCCATGCTGGCCGGGACTAGCGCCGGATCGAGGCCAACCACGGCCGCGCTGCGGCGCTGCTCGTCCACGAACGTGTCGAGTTCGGCCACCGTCACGTGCACGCCGCTGCGGCGCGCTATCTCGGCGTACGAGCCGATCTCCCCGCAATGGACCCACAGCAGCAACTCCGGCTCGTCCAGCCGGAACTCATGCCCGTCGCCGTCGACGCCGCGGAGCGAGGCATGGACCTTGCGCAGCCGCGCACCGAGCCGCTCGACCTCGGCGGTCGTGCCATAGGTGCGTACCCGGACGAATTCGACAGTCCGGGTGAACCGTCCCCAGGCCTCGTCGGGCTTGGCGAAAGCGGTGTTCTGCCAGGTGCCGAGCATGACCAGCGGATGCAGGGCCTGCAGGTACATGGCCCGGAGCCCGGCTATCCACATCACCGGCTCGCTCAGGACCCGCCAGGTGACCGAGCCAGGCCCGAACAGCCCCTTGTCTCGAGGGTCTGCCTGTCCGGGCCGGTCCGTCACTGCGGCCTCGTCTCCTCTGCCAGCCAGTCCAGGTACGACTGGGAACCGGCGACGATCGGGGTGGCGATGATCTCCGGGTCGTCATAGCTGTGCCGTTCGGCCAGGAACTCGGCCAGGTCGTCGAACCGATCCGCCGGCAGCTTCAGCATGATCAGCCACTCCTCGGCCTTCTCCAGCCCATCCTCCCACCAGTAGGTGCTGGCGATGGGACCGGCGACCTGGGCACACGCGGCCAGCCGTCCCTCGACTGCGGCCTGCGCTAGCTCCACCGCCTCGGCCCGCGAGTCGGTGGTCGTCTGCACCTGGAGGAACTGCGGCTCGGTGCCCACCAAGCGCCGCTGCGGTGGCATGCGCTGATCGTAAGCGCACTTCGGCTGGCGACGGTAGAGCGGGCTGCGGTTAGCTTCCCGCGCTCCCCATGCCACAACCGGCAAAAACCAGTATTCTGACGCAACGTCGCCCACCGCGTCGTAACCTGCGCAAACCTGTCAGGCGAGACTTACAAGCCGGCAGGCTTTCCAGCCCAACCGGAAGCATCAAACGTAGTGGGGCCTTGATCGTGAGCACTAGCCTGGACGCCGCACAGAGTGGCGACCTGACCGCGCCGATCACGCAGAGCCCGGCGGCTGCCCGGGGGTGGCTCACCGCGCTGCGCTATTGCGCCACGGTCTACATCGCCGTGCGCGCCGCGCTATTCCTGCTGAGCGCAACAGCCTGGGGGCTAAGCGGCGACAATGGCCGGACCGGCGCAGTCGAGGTAGCGCACAACGGCTGGCAGAATGCGATCACCGGCTGGATCAAGCTGGACAGCGGCTTTTTCCTGACGATCGCAAAGACGGGCTATCAAAGCCACAAGGCCACGGCCTCCTTCTACCCCGGCTATCCAATCCTGATCCGCGCGGCGAGCTATCTGTGCTTCGGCAACCTGGTGGCCGCCGCGCTTCTGGTCTCGAACGCTGCCCTGCTGGCGGCGCTGGTGGTGTTGTACCGGCTGACGGAACGTGAATTCGACGCAGCTACCGCCCGCCGGGCTGTGCTCTACCTGTGCCTGTTCCCTACCGCGTTCTTCCTGTTTGCCGCTTACTCCGAGGCGGTCTTCCTGCTGGCCGTGATCGGCGCGCTCGCGCTGGCCAGAAGCCGCCACTGGGGCTGGGCGAGCCTGGCCGGGATAGCCGCCACACTGACCCGTAGCTCCGGGATCGTCGTCGCCATCGCGCTCGCGGTCGAGGCGATCCACCAGACGGTGGAGGACCGCCGGTCGTCGGGCGAGGGCGCCAGCCGGCGCGACGTCGCCCTGCATGCCGTCGGCCGACTGGTAGCCAGCGCCGTGCCGCTCGCCGGCACGGTTGGCTACCTGCTGTTCTGGCAGCTTCGGTTCCACGACTGGTCATACCCGCTCCAGCTGGAGAAGACCGCCTTTGACCGGGTGTTCAGCTGGCCCTGGACGACGCTGTGGCGCGGCCTTCAGCTTGCGGTGTGGCATGGCCCGCTGGCCAATCATGGCTGGCCGACGTTCGACTTTGTCTTGGTCGCCGTCGGGCTAGCGCTCGGTGTCTGGCTGCTGGCGATCCGCTGTCGTCCGATCTACGCCGTCTACTGCTGGGCCAGCATCCTGTTCTTCCTCGTTGAGATCATGCCTGCCCGGCCGCTGGCAGCTGATCCGCGGTATCTCGTGGTGATCTTCCCGCTGGTGTGGGCGCTGGCGCGGGCAGGCAATAACCCGCGCGTGCACGAAGCCGTCATCGCCCTGTCAGCCGCGTCCCTGGCGATCACCGGCTGGCTATTCCTCACCACGCTCAAGGTCATCTGATCCGGACGCGACGGGAGCCCAGTTGCACCGCTTCTCTCTCATCGTGAATCCGGCTGCGGGCCGCGGCCGGGCAGTCCGGGCGGTGCCGAGGGTGACGGCGGTCCTGGACGCGGCCGGCGCGTCCTACGAAGTTGAGGTGTCGGCCAGCCTGCGGCACGCGGCCGAGCTGGCCGCCGGCGCCGCGGCGGCGGGCCGCGTCATCGTCGCCGTCGGCGGCGACGGCATGGCAGGCGCGCTCGCCGGGACGGCCGCGCGGCTGCGCGCCAGTTACGGCATCATCCCGGCCGGGCGCGGCAATGACCTGGCCCGGGTGCTCGGCATCCCGTTCGACCCGGCCGCGGCGGCCGCCTGCCTGGCCGACGGGGAGACCCGGCAGATCGACCTCATCGGGGTGGCGGCGCCGGGCGAGCCCGAGGTCGTCGTCGCCGGCAGCGTCTACGCCGGGGTGCCCTCGGTGGCCGGCGAGATCGCCAACGGCGCCCGCTGGCTCAAGGGCCCCCTGGTGTACCCGGTGGCGGCGCTGCGCGCGGTCGCCGGCTGGCGCCCGGCCCAGTTCCAGGTCTGCGGCGACGCGGGCCAGTACGACTTCGCCGGCTATGCGGTCGTCGTGGCCAACTCGGCGTACTTCGGCGCGGGCATGATGGTGGCGCCGCCCGCGCGGATCGACGACGGGGTCCTCGACCTCGTGCTCATGCGGCGCGGGCCCAGGCTCGCGTTCGTGCGGGCGCTGGCAAAGATCAAGGACGGCTCGCATACCTCGCTCGCCGAGGTCAGCCTCGAGCGCGACAGCGCTGTCACGCTGACCATTGACCGGGCGATGCCGGTCGCAGCCGATGGTGAGACGCTGCCCTTCGCCGCGCCATTGCCGGGCGGCACGCCGCTGCGCATCCGCGCGCTGCCGGCCGCGCTCACCGTGATAGCGCCGCTCGGGTTCTAGTCGGGGTCGGGTCGGCGTCGTCGCCCATCAGCGCGTGCGAGAGCTGGTCGAGCATGCGCGCCAGGTCGGCGTGCTGCTCGGGCGACCAGTCCGCCAGGAGCCGCTCGAGGCCTTCCCGGCGCGCGGCGAACAGCCGGTCGGCCGCCGTCGACCCGGCCGCGGTCAGCACCAGCATGCCGTCGTCGCGCCGGACCATGCCGCGCTCGACCAGCCTGTCGACGTACGGCCGGCCCGACTCGATACTCACCCCGGCTTCCCTGGCCAGCTCCGCGCCGGCTACGTCGCCGTGCTTGGCCAGCCGCGCGAGTACCCAGCAGCTGCCGGCGGGCAGATCCAGGCCAGCCAGCGCCGCGACCCGCTCGTATCCCTTCTGGCGCAGGTCGCCCTCGGTCAGCCGGAGCAAAGCGCGCTCGACCTCTTCGACCGAGGTGCGCTGGGCCGAGCCTGCACCCAGGCCCTCGCCGAGGTCGGCCGCGCCAGCGGTCCGGCGCAGCGGCACCTCCTTCAGGAACCACGACAGGACGAACGCCGCCGCCGCGACCGGCACGGCGAACAGGAAGATCCGGTCGATCGACTGCGCGTAGGCATGGAGCACGCCAGTGCGCACTGCCGGCGGAAGCCGCTTGAGCAGGGCCGGGTTAGCCTGCGTGGCCGCGATAGTGAAGCCCGCTGGCAGCCGCGCTCCGGACAGAGTTTGCGCGAGCTCGGTGGCAAGCCGGCTGGAGAAGATCGACCCGGCGATCGCCACGCCGAACGCGCCGCCGATGGACCGGAAGAACGTCACGCCCGACGTGGCCGCGCCCAGGTCGGCGTAGTCGGCCGAGTTCTGCACGGCGATGACGAGCACCTGGATGATCAGCCCGAGACTCAGGCCGAGGATGAAGAAGTAGGTGTTCATGACCAGCGCCGAGGTGTTCTCCGACAGCCGCGAGAGCAGGACGAGCGCGATGACCAGCAGCGCCGTGCCGACGATCGGGAAGATCTTGTACCGGCCGTATCTCGAGATGAGCTGACCGCTGCCGATCGACGTCAGCAGCAGCCCGAGCACCATCGGCAACAAGTAGACGCCGGATATCGTGGGCGAGACACCGCGCACCACCTGCAGGAACAGCGGCAGGAACGCCAGCGCCCCGAACATCGCGAAACCGGCGGCGACCGCGATGCCCGCGCAGACGGAGAACACGCGGTTCCTGAACAGCTGGAGCGGGAGCACCGGCTCGGCCGCGCGCCGTTCCGCCAGCCACCAGCCGAACGCCAGCGCCACGGCCAGGATGCCGAGCCCGAAGATGACGGGAGAATCCCACTTGTACTGCGTCCCGCCCCAGGACGTCAGCAGCACGATGCAGGTGGCGGCGCCCGCCAGGAGCAGGGCTCCCAGGTAGTCGATCTGGTGCCGCTGGCCCTTAGGCGTCGAGGGCAGGGCGACGGCGATGACTACGAGCGCGACGATGCCGATCGGCAGGTTGATGTAGAAGACCCAGGGCCAGCTCAGGTTGTCGACGACGAACCCGCCGAGCAGCGGGCCCGCGACGCTGGCCACGCCGAAGACCGCGCCGAAGACGCCCTGGTACTTGCCGCGCTGGCGCGGCGAAACCACGTCGCCGATGATGGCCTGCGCGAGCACGATCAGCCCGCCGCCGCCCAGCCCCTGCAGCGCGCGGAACGCGATCAGCTCGATGATGCTGTGCGACTGCCCGCACAGGGCGGAGCCGATCAGGAAGATGACGATCGATGCCTGGAAAAGCGTCTTACGGCCGAACTGGTCGCCCAGCTTGCCCCACAGCGGAGTCGACGCGGTCGTGGCCAGAATGTAGGCGGTCACGACCCACGACAGATGGCTCAGGCCGCCAAGGTCGCCGACAATCGTGGGCAGTGCGGTCGCCACGATGGTCTGGTCCAGCGCCGCGAGCAGAATGGCCAGCATCAGCGCGATGAAGATCAGCGCCAGGCCGCCGTGCCGGCGGACCGGGGGGCCGGGAGCGGCCACGGCCTGGGGTTCCGGAGACTCCGTCATCCGCACTACCTACCCGGATAAGCAAGAAGAGCCTCCCCGCTGGCAGGTCGGGGAGACTCTCTTGCTGCTATCGCCATCGCCGGGTAGATCGCCCGGCCCTGCCGAGGCGGCCCTTTGCCGTGAGGCGGCCAGTTTCTAGTAGCCGAATCCTCCGGTGGAGGTCGACGTTGAGGAGGCCGCGGCGAGCTTCGTGCCCGCCGGCGTCATTGCCCACCACAGCCCGCCGGACAGGTTGAGCCCGTTGCCGCTGACCTGCCCCGGGGCGTTGTCGGCCGCGTAGGTGTAGAGCGGGTGACCGTCGTAGGTCGCCTGCACCTTGCCATCGGACCTGGTGATCGTGCCGAACCCGTGTGCCAGCGTCATGCCTGCCGCCGCGGCTGGCTTGCCGAATACCGGCGGCCAGTACGTCGCGCAGGTGCCCGTGCAGTTCGACTTTGTGGCCGTGTCGATCGCGAACCAGTAGATCGTCTTGCCCTGAGCAGTGGCCAGCACGGTGCCCTTGCTAGTGCTATGGGTAGTGATCGTTGTCGTCGCCGCCGAGGCGTTGGTGCCGCTCTGCTGCGATGTCGCCGGGCTGACCCCGCCTGCTGCCGGGGTTGACGCGCTCGTCGACGGGGCGGCCGAACTACCACACGCCGCCAGCAGGACTGCTCCCCCTGCCAGGATGGGCGCCGCCCACCATCGGTTGCGCATTGCCACACATCTCCGTTCCACGTTGCCTGAGAGCTTCCGTCACCCTCACCACGTAGGCACGCCGAGGAACGTTCACCTGATCGTGTCAGCAGCCGGACCGGGGCTTTGGCCGCAACGCTGTCAGCCGCCGGCGGCTGGAGGCATGCGCTGGCAGAGCCACGCCAGCGACATCGGGTACCGGTAGTCGATGCCCGCGTGCGTAGCATCAATGAGCTGATAGCGGACGACATCGCCGCTGACCCCGATAGCGCGCAACTCCGAGCGGAAGGCCGCAGCACCCACGTCGAGGAAGTAATCGTCCCTGGTGCCGGCGTCGATCCAGATCGACCGCATGGACCGGAGCGCGCCGGTGTACCGGCGCGCCATCCGCACCGGATCCCAGTCCAGCCATCGCTGCCAGGCGTCGGGCCGTACCTGCCCGGTACGCGGGTCGAACGGCAGGTCCACGGTGCCGTCCTCGCGGGCGGAGAAAGCCGCTGCGACGCCGAGGATGCCGAGCAGCGTGGCGTCAGCCGGGTGGGTGAACGCGACCCGTGAGCCGAAATCTGCCCACCACGTCCAGATGTCGGCGTCGTAGTCCCGCAGCAGCCGCACGGCTGCGCCGAACTCGCGCAGGTAGCACTGCTCGTACAGGGCGTCCCCGGCGTGCGTGGCCAGCCCGCTGAACAGGTCGGGCCGGAGCATCGGGGTGATCATCGCGCCGAACCCGCCGCTCGACTTCCCCATGATCGCCCGGTACTCCCGGTCGGCAACGGTGCGGTACTGCGCGTCCACCCACGGCACGACCTCGTCGCACAGGTAGGAGTGGTACTGGCCAGTGCCGGGCGAGTCCACGAACTGGCTGCCGCCGTAGCTGGTCCAGGCGTCCACGTAGACCAGGATCGCGGGTGGCGCCTGGCCGGATGCGAACACCTGATCTGCTGTCTCGGGGAACGGCTGGCGGAACGGCGACCTGTTCAGCCACATGCTCAGGTGACCGGTGTAGCCCTGGATGATGTACACCGCGGGGTAGCGGCGGTCCGGATCATCGGCGTAGCCGGGCGGGGTGTATACCCACAGCGGCCGCTCGTACGGGTCGCCGAGCGGGTTGCCGCGCAGCAGGTCGCTGGTGATCACATGCTCGTTGAGCGTTCCGGCCAGCGGCGCGGACCATGGCAGCACAGGCCCCTCCAGGGATGCGGTGGCGACAGGTAACGGCCCCATCTCACCACCGCTGGCCTGATCCGGCTGACCGGCCCCCTGCCATGCCACCCGCCGTGACGCTCGTCAGCGCGGTTTCACCGCTGCGTGACTGATCCGGCAGTGCGCGCACCTCTTCAGTGGCATACCGTCAGAAGATGAGCGTCGCGGCGGCAGGACCCGAGCCGCGCGGCGGCGGCATCGCCGGGCCGGACCTGGCCGGGCCGGACCTGGCCGAGCCCGACCTGGCCGAGCAGCGGCTGGCGCGCGCCATCCGCGAGCTGAGCTCGGTGCAGCCGGTCGTCCGGCCGGCTCCCTACGATGCCGTCCGGCCCGGCAGCGGGCTGTCGACTGCGCGGGCCCTGGAGCTTTTCGACGCTCAGCTGGCTAGCCGGCACCTCGACCTCGCGGCACGGTGGCTGCGCGCGCGTGACGCCGGGTTTTACACCATCGGTTCCGCCGGTCACGAGGGCAACGCCGCTGTCGCCGCCGCGCTGCGGCTGACCGACCCCGCGCTGCTGCACTACCGGTCCGGCGCCTTCTACCTGGTCCGCGCCGCGCAGGCCAGCCCGCCGCGCGACGGCGTGACCGATGTGCTCCTCGGGCTCGCTGCGGCGGCGGCCGAGCCGATCGCCGGCGGCCGGCACAAGGTCTTCGGTCATCCGGAACTGCACGTGATCCCGCAGACCTCCACGATCGCCTCGCATCTGCCACGCGCGGTAGGCCTTGCGTTCTCGGTCGCACGGGCGGCCAAGCTCGGCCTTGACACCCCGTGGCCGCAGGACTGCCTGGTGGTGGCCAGCTTCGGGGACGCGTCGGCGAACCACTCAACCGCCACCGGCGCGATGAACACCGCGTCCTGGTGCGCCTACCAGGGCCTGCCGGTGCCGCTGCTGCTGGTCTGCGAGGACAACGGCCTCGGCATCAGCGTCCGGACCCCGACGGGCTGGATCGAGGCAGTAAGTTCAGGCCGGCCACGGATCAAGTACTTCGCTGCAGACGGTGCTGACCTCGCGCAGACCTACGACGTCGCGGTCGCGGCGGCAGACTGGGTCAGGCAGCGCCGCGCGCCGGCCTTCCTGCACCTGCGCACGGTGCGCATCGGCGGCCACGCGGGTACCGACGTCGAGTCGGGGTACCGCACCCCGGCTGAGATCGCCGGCGACACCGCGCGCGACCCGCTGCTCGGCACCGCCCGCCTGCTCGTCGCGGCCGGCGCGCTGAGCCCGGCCGAGGTGCTGGACCGGTATGAGGCGAGCCGGGGCCGCGTGCTCGCGATGGCCGAGGCCGTCGCGGGCGCGCCGCGCCTTGCGACGGCGGCGCAGGTGATGGCCCCGATCGCGCCGCGCCGGCCGGCCATCATCGCGGCCAACCTGGCAGCCCGTTCCAGACAGGCGCAGCCCGCGTATGCACACCGAGGTCCAGTAGAGCACGCACCGGAACAGCGAGCGCAGCAGGCCGAGGCGACTGAATTGCTGACGCTGGCGCAGGCGATCAACCGCACGCTGTCGGACGAGATGGCCGACCGGCCGGGCATGCTGGTGTTCGGTGAGGACGTCGCCCGCAAAGGCGGGGTCTACGGCGTCAGCCGCGGGCTCTTGCGCACCTTCGGCTCCGGGCGAGTCTTCGATTCCCCGCTCGATGAGCAGTCCATCCTCGGCCTGGCGCTCGGCGCCGGCCTGGCTGGCCTGCTGCCAGTGCCGGAGATTCAGTACCTGGCTTACCTGCACAACGCCGCCGACCAGATCCGGGGCGAAGCCGCGACGCTGTCGTTCTTCTCCCGCGCCCAGTACCGCAACCCGCTGGTCGTCCGGGTCCCTGGCCTGGCCTACCAGCAGGGCTTCGGCGGGCATTTCCACAACGACAACGGGCTGGCGGCGCTGCGTGACATCCCCGGCCTGGTCGTGGCCTGCCCGGCCCGCCCCGACGACGCCGCCGCGATGCTGCGCACGTGCCTGGCCGCCGCCGACCTGGACGGCAGCGTCAGTATTTTCCTCGAGCCCATCGCGCTGTATCACGAGCGCGACCTGTTCGAGGCCGGCGACGGCGGCTGGCTCGCCAGCTACGAGCCGCGCAGCCGCTGGTCGCCGACGCACGTGCCGCTGGGCCGCGGCCGGCTGTACGGCGGCGGCGGCGATCTGACGATCATTTCATTCGGGAACGGGGTTCGGCTCAGCCTTCGCGCCGCCCGCGCGCTCGCCGCCGATGGCATCGCCTGCCGCGTCCTTGACCTGCGCTGGCTCGCTCCGCTGCCGTATGAGGACCTGCTGCGCGCGGCCGCCGCCACCGGCCGGGTCCTGGTGGCAGACGAGACGCGCAGGACCGGCGGGGTCTCCGAGAGCGTCATCACGACGCTGGTCGATGCCGGCTTCACCGGCCGCGTGGCGCGGGTCGCCAGCCACGACAGCTTCCTGCCGCTCGGGGACGCCACCGCCGCTGTCCTGCTGTCGGAGGCTGCCATCGAGGACGCGGCCCGCGACCTGGTCCGGGCCTAGCGCAACGGGCGCCTCGCCGCTAGGCGAGGACGAACACCGGCACCGCCTCGTGGCCGGCGTCCGCGCGCCGGAACTCGATGCGTAGCCGGTCGCCGGCCGCAAGCGCATCAGCATCAGGGGGCGGGTCGCCGGCGAGCTGCGTCCACCACCACGGTCCCTCGTCCAGCTCGCCGATCACCAGGATCGTCCGCTGGGCCGGCTCGCCCGCGGACGGCCGGCTCCAGCTCACTGCCCAGCTCACCAGCGTGGCGCCGCCCCCGGCCGGCTCCCAGTGCAGGTCGGTCTGACCGCAGGTCGTGCACTGCGCCACGGCCGGCTCGCTGGCGTGGCCCGCTGGGCAACGGCGCAGCAGGAACCGCCCGGCTGCCGCGGCGTCGCAGAACTCAGCCGTCGCCGCGTCCCTGGCCAGCGGCCCGACGCCGGTCACTGCGCGGCCGCCAGGCTAGCCAGGACCAGTGTGGCGTGATGGTCCAGCACGCCGCCGTTGCCGGATACGAGGACGACGTCGTGCTCTGCCGCCTGGCGTGCCCCAGCCTGACCGCGAGCCTGCATCACCGCCTCCGACAGCGGGGTCATGCCCCACATGTAGTAGCCCGACAGCTGCCCGCCGCCGGTATTAAGCCGCAGTTTGCCGGCCGGGCCGAGCACGCCGCTCGCGACGAACGGCCCGCCCTCTCCCTTCGGGCAGAAGCCATAGTCCTCCAGCGTCAGCAGCACGGTGAAGGTGTAGCAGTCGTACAGCTCGACCACGTCCACATCGGCCAGGTCGAGCCCGGCCATCGCGAGGGCGGCCGGACCCGCCGAGGCCGCGCCTGATACCAGCCCGAAGTCCGGGTCCCGCCGCAGATACCGGCCAGGGTGCGCCTGGGCCCAGCCAAGGACGTGCACGGGTGGCTGGGCCAGCGACGCGGCCCGGTCCGCCGTGGTGACGATCACCGCGATGCCGCCGTTGGAGACCAGGCAGCAGTCCAGCAGATGGAAGGGCTCGACGATCCACCGGGACGCCTGATGATCAGCCAGCGTGATGGGCTCGCGCAGCTGCGCCGCCGGGTTCAGGGCAGCCCACGCACGCTGCGCCACGGCGATGTGACCGAGCTGCTCGCTCGTCGTCCCGTAGCGCTCCATGTGCCGTCGGGCCGCGAGGGCATACATCGGATTGGCGCCGACGACGCCGCTCGCGCCGAGCAGCCCCCACCAGCCGGCCGGCGCGCGGCGAGAGCCGTAGGCAGCGCCAGCACTACGCTCTGGCTGCAGCGGGCTGTCGGCGAACACGCACGCGACCACGCTGGCCATGCCCGACTGGACCGCCATCGAGGCGAATTGCACCATTGCGCCAGCAGTTGATCCGTACGCTTGCATATGCGACAGCAACCGCAGATCGGTGAGTCCCAGGTCACGCTGCAGGTCGATGGAGATGCCGCCACTCACGCCTGAGGACGTCAGCAGGCCGTCGACGTCGCCGAGGCGCAGCCCGGCGTCGGCCACCGCCAGGCGGACCGCCTCCGCGGCGAATTGCGCCGAGGTCGGCCCGTAGACCTTGCCAAGCGGCGTCATGCCAAGCCCACTGATCACCGGCCGGCTGGCGGCTGACCACGGTCGCCGCCAGGCGCCGCCGGACGGAAGGGATGATTCAGTCACAAGCGCATCATCGCAGCGCGACGTCCCGGCGCACCAGCCTGCCATGTCTCGCGGGCAGGCCACAGCCGGCCTTAGTCGCCGAGACACCTGCCAGCCAGGCGGCCGAGCGGGGCGTTATTGTCACAGTTATGAGCACGCACCCTGCCCCGCATGGCGGCCCGTCACTGCCTCAGCACCGCAACCTCGTCACCGAGATCCCCGGCCCGATGTCCCGGCAGCTTTTTGAGCGCAGGCAACGCAGCGTCGCGCGCGGCCTCAGCCATGTGCTGCCGGTCTTCGTCACCGCCGCGGGCGGCGGCGTGGTCGTGGACGCGGACGGCAACTCGCTCATCGACTTCGGCTCCGGCATCGCGGTCACCTCCGTGGGCAACAGCGCTGACCAGGTTGTCAGCCGGGTGGCCGAGCAGGTCGCGCAGTTCACCCATACCTGCTTCATGGTGGCGCCGTACGAGGGCTACGTCGAAGTCTGCGAGCAGCTCAACCGGCTGACGCCAGGCACGCACGACAAGCGCTCCGCGCTGTTCAACTCCGGTGCGGAGGCGGTTGAGAACGCCGTCAAGGTCGCCAGGCACGCCACCGGGCGCGACGCCGTGGTGGTCTTCGACCACGCCTATCACGGCCGGACCAACCTGACGATGGCGATGACCGCTAAGAACATGCCGTACAAGGAGGGCTTCGGCCCGTTCGCTGGCGAGGTCTACCGGATGCCGATGGCCTACCCGTTCCGCTGGCCGGGCGGCCCGGCCCGGTGTGCGGAGGAAGCTTTCGACGTGGTGACCAGCCTCATCCACGCCCAGGTGGGCGAGGAAAATGTCGCCGCCGTGGTGATCGAGCCGGTGCAGGGCGAGGGCGGCTTCATCGTGCCGCCAGACGGCTTCCTGCCGGCCCTCGCCGAGTACTGCCGGGCCAACGGCATCGTGTTCATCGCCGATGAGATCCAGTCCGGCTTCTGCCGCACCGGCGACTGGTTCGCCTGCGACTACGAGCACGTGGTCCCGGACCTGATCACCACCGCCAAGGGCATCGCCGGCGGCCTGCCGCTAGCCGGAGTAACTGGGCGCGCTGAGCTGATGGACTCGGTGCACCCCGGCGGTCTCGGCGGCACCTACGGCGGCAACCCGGTCGCCTGCGCCGCGGCGCTTGGCGCGATCGAGACGATGGAGAAGGAAGACCTGTCGGGAGCGGCGCGGTCGATCGAAGTCCTCATGCTGCCGCGGCTGCAGAAGCTGGCCGAGGCCAACCCCGTCATCGGTGACGTGCGGGGCCGGGGCGCGATGCTCGCGGTCGAGCTCGTCAAGCCGGGCACGCTGGAACCGGACAGCGCAGCCGCCGCGAAGGTGGCCAAGACTTGCCACGCCAACGGGATGATCGTGCTGACCTGCGGGACCTTCGGTAATGTCCTGCGGTTCCTGCCACCGCTCGTCATCGGCCAGAGCCTGCTACTCGAGGGCCTGTCGGTCCTGGAGGACGCCTTCGGCACCCTCTGAACCACCCGGTGGCCGACCGGCTACGAGTGGATGATCTCGGTGTTGTGGCAGAAGTGGACCCGGTCCGGCGCGGCGGACTTGATCAGCGCGACGGACGCCCGCCAGGCGCCGACGTCGGTTGCCTGCCCTGCTGGCAAGTCTTCGCTCGCTGGCTCGAGGTACTGCAGAGGCGCGTAAGCAGCGTCGCCGACGAGCACGTCCGACTGGCCGTCGGCCGAGTCAACGAGCACCGACTGATGCCCGACCGTATGGCCGGGTGTCGCGATCACCCGCAGTCCCGGCAGCACCTCGGCGTTGCCATCCAGTAGCTCGAACCTGGCGTTCATGAAGTCGAACCAGTCGGTGAGCTTAGGCGACTCGACGCGCGCTCGGTCCAGCTCGGCGCGCTGCACGTAAAACGCCGCGTGCTTGAATACGGCGTTCTGACCGCAGTGGTCGAAGTGCAAGTGGGTGTTGATGACGAGGCCGATGTCCCCCGGCGTCATGTCGAGCTCGTCAAGCGCGTCGGCCACCGATCGGTTCACCACCCGCCAGTCGTCGAGCCACCGCTGCGGGCCGCCCACGCCGGTGTCGACCAGGGCCGCGCCGCCGGGGAAACTCACCACAAAGCCGTGCACCGGCCAGGAGAGCCCGTCCACCCCGCGCAGATGCGCCAGCGTCAGCCGCTTGATCTCCAGTGCCACGCGCCCATGCTAACTAACCGGTGGCAGCCGCCGGCTCGGCCGGCTGCGCAGCAGCCGCGTAGCTGAGGGGCTCGAGCACAGCGCTGACCAGCTGCCAGCCGCTGAGAGCGTCGACGACGGCCAGCTGAGTGCAGGCCAGCTCCTCCGTCGTGCAGATGATCTCGAACCGCTCGCCACGGCGGGTGAACGCGATGCGTGCCTGAGTCTGGCCGCTGATAAACCCATCGATCTGCGAGCCGTCAGGCGTCTGCGTCATCGCGAGATGGTCGAACGTAGTAGTTGTCACGATTGGTAATCGTAGAACTACTGACTGACGTTCGCTGCCATTCGCGGATATGCCCCACCGGCCCGACACGCAGAGCCACACGAGGGCCAGCGCGCACACCAGCAGCACGGTCGGCGTGAGACCGTGCACGAGGAAGACGTCGAACGCCCGCAGCTTCCCGCCGGAGACGCCGAACGGATTGCCCGGCATGTTGGCAAGCGTCGCGGCACAAAGCCGGGCCAGCACTATCCAGTCAAGCCGCGACGCTGGATAGAGCGCGATCACGCAGAAGATCAGGCCGTCGTACCACGGCAGCTGGTAGGGCCAGATCACCAGCCAGGCGAGGGCGATCGCCACCGCGGGGCGGATGGCCGGGCGCAGCGGATCGCCAGGTGGCATCCGGCGCAGCAGCAGCACCGCCAGGCAGGCGAACAGCACGATCGCGAGTACGACCAGGTATTTCGAGGTGGTCAGGTGCGTGAAGAGATAGAAGCTGTCCTCGGAGGTCTGATTGCGCCGTGCGAACAGGGCACGGAACGCCGGCAGGCCAAGCCACGCGTAGGTCGGGACGAGTACGGCAATTGCGCCCGCTGCGGCCACCAGCAGCGCCGGCACGGACCGGCGCAGCGCCCACGCCAGGCCGATCCCGAAGAGTGCAAAGTCGATCTTGATATCGGTGGCCAGGCCGATAAGCGCCCCCGCCGTCGCCGCACGCCACAGCCGGGGCTGGACGCCCGCCGTCTGGCGGCCGACCGCGAGCAGTCCGATGAGGCCCGCGGCCGCGGCCACCACGTCGACGTGACCGGCCGCGATCAGGTCCCAGAGCAGCAGCGGATTGACGGTCCAGAGCAGGTGGCCGCGCAGCCGGGCGGCCGCGTCCCGCCGCAGCACCCGGTCCAGGACGAACGCGACCACCCCGTAGGCCAGCGCATTCCACATCTTCAGCCAGAACACGATCCGGGCGATCGAGTCGCCGCCGAGCTTGGCGGCCAGGTACTGCTCCGCGGTCGCGGCCGGACCGTACACACTCGGCGCCCCCTGCCAGCTAGCCGGCACCGAGTGGCCGAAGACCGGGTCCGTGATCCGCAGGTAGACCGGCGTGGCCGCGTACGGGTTGTGGCCAAGGACGGCGAGCCGGCCGTAGGCGGCATAGTCGAGCGCATCGGTCGAGCCCGCCGGGGGCAGCAGCATCAGCGCCAGCACGGCCAGCGCCGCCCCGATCAGCACCACCCGCATCGGCACCCGGCCGCCGCGCCGCACGGCGACCAGGCCAGCGATCACGCCCACGAGCGCGAGCAGGGCCGCGGCCCATAGCGCAGCTACCACGGGCCGACCGGAAATGTGCACGTGCAGTTCGAACGGAGGTCCGACGGACGGGACCGGGACTGTCGGATACATCCAGTCCTGCCGGATAAATGACGCACCGATCATGATGAGGATCGCGCCACCGATCCCGCCCCCGGCGACCCAGCCGAGCAGACGCACCGGAGGGCGGGCGGGCGGCTGGGCCGCGTCGGCGCCAGCCGGGGACTGGACCCGGACTGAATCGGTCATTGTTCCTTCGTGCCCGTGCTCGGTCGTGCGGATCGGCGCAAGTCAGACCTCTACCCAGCGAGCACGCAGAGTGAACGCCTCAATGCGAAGTGTGCAGTCCCAGGGAAAACCCCGATGCTCGCATGCCGTAGCTGCGGCGCCAATCCAGGGATGTGCCCGATGCGGGATGGCAGGCAGCGTCGCCACGATGGACCGGACCGAACATGCGGCGAAGCCTCCGCTCGCCGGTTACGCCGACCCTCACCCTGGAGCTCGCCTTGACGCCTCTCCTGCACGGCCAGGACCTGTACAGGTCGTTTGGCCAGACCCCCGCCCTCCAGGGCGCTACCCTCTCGGTCGCAGCCGGGGAGATCGTCGCCGTCATGGGCCCGAGCGGATCCGGCAAGTCGACGCTGCTGCACTGCCTTGCCGGGATCTTCGTACCGGACCGGGGCCAGGTATGGTTCGACGGCCAGCGCCTGGACGAGATGAGCGATACCAGCCGCACCCGGCTGCGCCGCACCGACTTCGGCTTCGTCTTCCAGTTCGGTCAGCTCGTACCTGAGCTGACTGTCGCTGACAACGTCGCGATCCCGCAGCTGCTCGGCCGGGTTAGTCGCAAGCGGGCTTACGCGCAGGCCACGTCCTGGCTCGACCGGCTGGGCCTGGGCGACCTGCGTGGCCGCCGCACCGGCGAGCTATCCGGTGGCCAGGCCCAGCGGGTCGCGGTGGCCAGGGCCCTGGTCAGCCAGCCAAAGGTACTGTTCGCCGACGAGCCGACCGGATCGCTGGACTCAGCGACCGGCGACAAGGTGATGGAGTTGCTCGTCGCCGCGGCCCGGCAAGAGCACACCGCGGTCGTACTGGTCACGCATGACTCCAGGGTGGCCCGATCAGCCGATCGCACCGTCTCCGTCCACGACGGACGCGTGGCCCAACTAGAGGCAGCACAGCCAGAAGCAGCACAGCCGGAAGGAGCGCGGTGATGTTCCGGCTCGGAGCACGGCTGTCGCTGAGCGGTGGCCGAGAAGGGCGCATCCGGCTCGCCGTCACAGCCGCCGCGATCGCCGTCGGCGTGGCGATACTGCTCGCCGTGCTGGCGGATTTCCACGCCTTCCAGGTGGCCAGTAACCGGCCGTTCTGGGAGGGCACCACGGGTACCCAGAGCGCCACGGGCAGCCAGGCCGTGCCCGCCAGCAGCGCCGAGCTGTGGAACTACAGTGACGATATCTACCAGGGCGCCACCATAGAGCGCCTCGACGTCGCTGCACTCGGACCGCACGCGCCTGTGCTGCCCGGACTCTCCAGAATGCCGGGTCCAGGCCAGTACTACGCCTCCCCCGCGCTTGCCGCCCTGCTGCACACCGTGCCACCAGGCCAGCTTGGTGACAGGTTCCCCGGCAAGCTCGTCGGCACGATCGGCCAGCAGGGGCTCGCAGGCCCGGACGGGCTCGTCATCGTCATCGGCTATGCGCCCGCCAAGCTGGCCGCCCTGCCGTCCACCATCCGTGTCGCCACCATTGGCACGGCGGCGGGCCAGCAGATCTGGTCTCCTTACTTCCGCGTCGCGTTCATCGGCGGCGCGCTGGCCTTCCTGTTCCCGATCCTCATCCTCGTCGGGACCGCTACGAGGCTGGCGGCCGCCAGGCGAGAGGAGCGCTATGCCGCGCTGCGCTTGGTCGGCGCCACGTCGCGCCAGACCAGCGTCATCGCGGCGGCCGACTCACTCATCAGCGCTCTCCTCGGCACGCTGGGTGGCATCGGCGTCTTCCTGCTGCTGCGTCCCGCGCTGGCGAGCACCGCGATCACGAGCGAGCGCTTCTTCGCCGATCAGGTGACCCCGACGCTGACTGGCTATCTGGCCATCCTGGTCACGGTGCCCATCGCGGCAGCGGTGACCGGCCTATTGTCGCTGCGCCGGGTACGAATCTCGCCGCTCGGCGTGAGCCGCAAGGTCACGCCGCCGGCGCCGAGCAAGTGGCGGACGCTTCCGCTGCTCATCGGGCTGCTCCTGTTCGTCGTCGGTCTCGCGCTCACGAGCAAGAAGTCCATCGGCGCGACCGCTATCCCCGGCCTGCTGATCGTCATGGTCGGCCTCGTGGTCGCTGGTCCGTGGCTGACGGAGCAGGCGGCCCGCGTCGTGCCGCGGCTGTTGTCTGGTGCCGCGCCAGTGCTCGCCGGACGCCGCCTGGCCGACAATCCGAAGGCAGCGTTCCGCTCGGTCAGCGGAGTGGTGCTGGCGGTGTTCCTCGGCACCATGGTGGCGGCACTCCTGCCTGCCATCCAGGCGACCACCGCGACGCCGAGCGCGACTGCGCTCAGCAACGTGCTCCTGGACGGCTTCATTCTGGCTCCCATCTGCGGCAACAGCGTGAACTGCACCGGGAACGCCCCGGCCGGCTACGGCCCTGGCGACGGGTCGGCCGCGCAGCAGCGGATCGCGGCCGAGGGACTTCCTCCCGCGGCCGGCGCCGCAGTCCTCGCCGGGCTGCGGCAGATCCCGGGCGCGCAGACTGTCCCGATCTACTCGCTGCCGCAAAGCGGCGGACAGGACGGGCCGCAGGCAGCCAGCAGCGTCGTGCCGTGCGCCGGGATGCGACTGATTGGTGCGTTCGGTACCTGCGCTCCTGGCCTGACGGCCGTGCAGGCCAATACCTGGAATCTGTACGGCGACAATCCCTCGTACACGACCCAGGCGTTCGTGAGCAGCCAGAACCCGGCCGCCCCGGCTCGCTACACCAGCTTGTCCTTGCAGGCCGTCCTGGTGAAGGTCGACAGCCCGGCAACGCTGGAGCGGGTGCGCACCTATCTGGTCACGCACACGCCCCTGTCGGCGTCCGGTGCCGCACCGCGGACCTTTGGCGAGGCCGTCCAGGCGCGCGAAAGCGTCGCGACCACGGCGCAGCGCCTGATCGACATCGCGGTCGCGCTGACGCTCATCGTGGCCGGGTGCAGCCTGGCCGTCGGCGCCGGGGGCGGCATCATCGAGCGCAAGCGCCCGTTTGGGCTGCTCCGCCTGAGCGGTACGCCGACCACGACCCTGTCCCGGGTGGTCCTGCTCGAGGCCGTCGCACCGCTCGTCGCCGCCACCGCCGTCGCGGCCGGCCTTGCTTATGCCATGTCCGTGCTGACCGTGCACAAGCTCGGGCCGGCCGGCTCGCCGACCCCCATGCTCGGCCACGCCTACTACCTGATCATGTCGGCCGGGCTCGCGGGCGCGGTGCTGGTGGTCCTTGCCGCCCTGCCGCTGCTCGGCCGCGTCAGCAGTCCGGCCGGTGTTAGGTTCGAGTAGGCCAGTCTCGCCCAGGGTCGGAGGCCGTGGATGCAACGGGTGCTGCTCATCCCGGACCGGTTCAGCGACTACCGGATGTGGGCGGGGATACCGGCGCGGCTGGCCCGTCGCGCCGAGGTCAGCCACCTGGACCGGCTTATCCAGCTGCCGTGGGGCGGGCCGAGCGGGGCCGTCGTCGACCTTGCCCGCGCCCAGCAGCCCGGCGGCTGGGACGTCGTCGTCGCGGCCGGTCAGGCCAGCCCCTTCGCTGTCGCGCTAGCCGCGGCCGGGCTTGCCTTCGGTCTCGTGCTTGCGGAGCCGGAGATTGCGTTCGACCGCATCCCCGACGACGTCGAGTTCGCCCTGGACCTGCCGCCTGACGACGTCCTGGCCCCCTACGAGCCGCTGGTCAGTGCCATGCACGACGCGAGCCCGGAGCAGTGGCGAGACATGATGATCGACGTCCTCCGGCAGACCTCACGTTCAGACCTGCCACGTGCCGAGCTCGACCTCGCCGTCCAGATCGCCACCGACCACTCGGCCGACCTCAGGGCCCAGCTGCTCGCGTTCGCGGCCGCCGACGCGGCCGAGCGCGAAGTGCCCGACGACGTCCAGCTGGCGCAGCTGCGCGCGCGCGGCAGGTGGCTCGATCAGCTCGCTACGCTGGCCATCCCGGTCATAACAGTGGTGCCAGCCCCGATGCGGCCCTACGCTCAGACCGTTTCCCGGTACGCCGCCGAGGCCGAGATCGTGATCACTGACAGCACGATCCAGCCCGGCGGAGCGCGGGACGGCGCCAGGGATCGGGCGGCCGCCGCGATCGAGCGCATGCTCGATCGCGTCCGCTAGCGAGGCTCACGTCCGGTGCCAGCGAAAATAGGTCTAGCCTCAGGGTATGGACACGCTCACGCTCGACCAGATCGCAACCAAAATCGCCACGGCTGAGCTCGGCCTGACCACCGCGACCGGCGTTTATGAACGCAACATGCTGATCCAGATCCGCGACGAATACCGGCGTTACGCGACCGAGCGAGGCAAGCAGGAAGCAAAGCTGGCGGCCGCGGCAGCTGAGGTTGCCGAGCTGGCCAAGGGCCGCTAGTCCTGCTGCGTCGGCCCGGGCAGGCGCGTCAGCCGTGGTAGAAGTGCCCGACCGCGGCCAGCGCCTCGTCCAGGATCGCGAGGCCTTCCTTAGCCTCGGACTCCGAGATGGTGCATGGCGGCACGACGTGGAGCCGGTTGTAGTTCGTGAACGGCAGCATTCCGCGCGCCTTGCACTCGGCGACCAGGGTGGTCATGGCCTCGGACCCGCCGCCGTAGGGCGCCAGCATCTCCCGTGTGTCCCGGTTGGACACCAGGTCAAGCGCCCAGAACACCGCGGTCCCGCGGACCTCGCCGATGACCGGATGGCGCTCGGCTAGCGCGCGCAGCCCGGGGCCGAGGACGTGCTCGCCGATGCGGACCCCGTTCCCGATAATGTCTTCCTCTTTCATGACGTCGATCGTGGCGACGATCGACGCGCACGCGAGCGGGTGACCGGAGTACGTCAGCCCGCCCGGGAAGACGCGCTCGTCGAACGTGGCCGCGATGGCGTCCGAGATGATCACGCCGCCGGCGGGGACGTAGCCGGAGTTGGATCCCTTGGCGAAGACGATCAGGTCCGGCACGGCCCCGTGGTCTTCGAAGGCGAACCAGCGCCCGGCCCGGCCGAAGCCGCACATGACCTCGTCGGCGATGTAGACGATCCCGTACTTGTCGCACAGCGCGCGGACCCCGGCGAGGTAGCCGCCGCGGCGGGATCAGCACGCCCGCCGTTCCGACGATCGACTCCAGCAGCACGGCCGCGATGGTGTCCGGGCCCTCCAGCTGGATGACCTGCTCCAGGTGGGCAAGCGCGCGCTCGCACTCCTGCTCCGGCGTCGCCGCCCAGAAGGCCGACCGGTACAGGTACGGCCCGAAGAAGTGCACGTGCCCGACGGCGAACTCGTTCGGCCAGCGCCGCGGGTCACCGGTCGAGCTGATCGCCGCGCCAGTGTTGCCGTGGTAGGAGCGGTAGAAGCTCAGCACCTTGGTGCGCCCGGTGTGCAGCCTCGCCATCCGGATCGCGTTCTCGTTCGCGTCCGCGCCGCCGTTGGTGAAGAAGACCTTCTCCATGCCGTCCGGGGCTAGCGCGGCCAGCCGGGCGGCTGCCTCGCCGCGGGCCTCGTTCGCGTGCTGCGGCGCGATGGTGGTGAGCCTGGCGGCCTGGGCGGCGATGGCCGCGGTCACCTTCGGGTGCTGGTGGCCGATGTTGGTGTTCACCAGCTGGCTGGAGAAATCCAGGTACCGGTTGCCGTCGTAGTCCCAGAAGTACGAGCCCTCGGCGCCGGCGATGGCCAGCGGCTTCAGCGCCTTCTGCGCGGACCAGGAGTGAAAGACGTGCGCCCGGTCCATCGCGTACACCTGCGCGCCGAGGTCGGGATCTGGCTGGTAGCTGCTCATGGCGTGCGATTCTCCTACTGTTGGCCTGGTTGGCCCTACTGGTTCACCGGGAAGCCGAGGTTCACGCCGCCGTGGCTGGGGTCGAGCCAGCGCGAGGTGACTGCCTTGCCGCGGGTGTAGAAGTGCACGCCCTCGGTGCCGTGCACGTGCGTGTCGCCGAACAGCGAAGACTTCCAGCCGCCGAACGAGTAGAACGCCATCGGGACCGGGATCGGGACGTTGACGCCGACCATGCCGACCTCGACCTCGTGGGTGAACCGCCTGGCCGCGCCGCCGTCGTTGGTGAAGATCGCGGTGCCGTTGCCGTACGGGTTGGCGTTCACGACCGCGAGGGCATCGTCGTAGGTCGCAGCCCGGACGACCGACAGCACCGGGCCGAAGATCTCGTCGGTGTAGGCGCGCATATGCGGCTGCACGTGGTCGAGCACCGTCGGGCCGAGCCAGAAGCCGTCGGCAGCCTCGCCCGTCACCGGGTGCTCGCGGCCGTCCACGGCCAGGGTGGCCCCGTCCTCGACACCAGAATCCAGGTAGCTCGCTACCTTGTCGCGATGCTGCCTGGTGACGAGCGGGCCCATCTCCGACGTCTCGCTGTCGCCGGGGCCGACCTTCAGGCCCGCGATCCGGTCGGTGATCTTGGCGACGAGCTCGTCGCCGACCGGGTCGACGGCGACGAGCACGGAGATCGCCATGCAGCGCTCGCCTGCCGAGCCGAAGCCAGCGTTGACGGCCGCGTCGGCAGCCAGGTCCAGGTCAGCGTCGGGCAGCACGACCATGTGGTTCTTGGCCCCGCCCAGCGCCTGGACGCGCTTGCCGTGGCTGGTCGCGGTCTCCGCGACGTAGCGTGCGATCGGGGTGGAGCCGACGAAGCTGACCGCGCGGACGCCCGGGTGAGTAAGGAGCGCGTCGACTGCCGGCTTGGCGCCGTGCACCACGTTGAAGGCGCCGTCGGGCAGCCCGGCCTCGGCCAGCAGCTCGGCGAGCAGGAGCGAGGCCGAGGGGTCCTTCTCTGATGGCTTGAGGATGAAAGTATTGCCGCAGGCCAGCGCGATCGGGAACATCCACATCGGCACCATGGCGGGGAAGTTGAACGGCGTGATCCCGGCAACGACGCCCACCGGCTGGCGGATCGAGTAGGCGTCGACGCCAGTAGAGACGTTCTCCGAGAAGCCGCCCTTCAGCAGATGCGGGATGCCGCAGGCGAAGTCGACGACCTCCAGGCCCCGCGCGACCTCGCCAGCGGCGTCGGAGGTGACCTTGCCGTGCTCGGCGGTGATCAGCGCGGCCAGCTCGGACTGGCGCTGGCGGACGAGCTCGCGGAAGGCGAACATGACGCCAGCGCGCTTGACCAGTGACGTCTCGCGCCAGGCGGGCAGCGCGGCCGTGGCCGCCGCCACTGCGGCGTCGACCTCGGCCGCGGTGGCGTAGTCCACCGTGCCGCTGACCTTGCCGGTCGCCGGGTTGTAGATGTCACCGCGGGTCGCCGCCTCGCCCGTCCACGGCTTGCCGTTGATCCAGTGCGTACGGTGCGCGCTTACCTCGTTCATGGCCCTGCATCTACCTTCCGCGGCTCTGCGTTCGGGGTCTGATTCCCAGTCAGCCCAGCCCCCATGGTCTCCCCTCCCCTCAGTCTGTCGCCAGGGCGCGCCCATGCCAAGTTACGCTTTGTAAGGGAACTGAGTCGCTGTCTTACAGTATGTTGTCCAGCGATCGCCGCCTGGCCGTCGCTGCTGAAAGGGGTGGTCTGCATGCCGTCGACCGTGCTGCCGACGGTGGCGGACGTGCTGGCCCTCGATCCGGTGCGCAACGGCGCGCCGCGGGTGCTGGCGGGCGCTGACCGGCTGGATGCGCCGGTCCGCTGGGTCCATGTGATCGAGCTGGCCCAGGCTGCGCACTTGCTGCGCGGCGGCGAGCTCGTGCTCTCGACCGGCATCGCGCTACCGGAAGATGCGGCCGGGCTCGGCCGGTATGTCGCCGAGCTCGCCTCCGTCGGGATCAGCGCGCTGGCCGTGGAGCTGGGCTCGCGCTATGCACGGAGCCTGCCGCCAGCCCTGATCGCGGCCGCCGCCGAGCACCAGCTGCCGCTGATCGCCTTCGAACGGGAAACCCAGTTCATCGAGATCACCGAGGCCGTGCACGCCCGCATCATCGACGCCCAGCTCGCTGAGCTACGGGCGGCCGAGCGGATGCACCAGGTGTTCACCGAACTCGCTGTATCCGGCGCGGCCGCAGCCGAGATCGTGGCGCAGACCGCGACGCTCGCGGGCTGCCCGGTCATCCTGGCGAACCTGTCCCACCAGGTACTCGCCTGCGCCCCGCTCGGCCAGGACCCAGCGCGCCTGCTGGCCGGATTCGCCGGGCGGTCTCGCGCTACCCGTAGCGCTGCCCGGACCGGATTCGACGCGACGTCGGGCTGGCTGGTCACCAGCGTCGGGGCGCGCGGGCAGGACTGGGGCAGGCTCATCCTGGTGCGCGGCGATCAGCCCGCGCCAGGAGACGAAGCCCTGATCGAGAGGGCCGCTACCACGCTGGCGCTCGGACGCCTGCTCGACCATCAGCGCGAGAGCCTGGAACGGCAGGCACACCGGACGATCCTGGCCACGTTCCTCGGGACGGGGTATAGCGATCAGGCCGAGGCGGAGGCCAGGGCGCGGGCCCTGGGCGTGCCGGTGGCCGGCCGCCTCCTAGTCGCGGTGGTGGTGCGCGTGGCCAGGGCGCCACTGCTGGCCGGGCCAGGACTCGCTGCCGCGGCCGGGATCGCTGACGCTCTCGCCGAAGTATGCCGCCAGCTGCGGGTGCCGGCCCTGGTGAGCTCGCTAGACGACGACAGGGTCGCCGCCGTGCTGTCTTTGCCGCCCCGCGCCGACCCGGACGCGACCCTGACGCGCCTCGCCGCCGAACTGCGCCCGCGGCTACACGACGACGACGTGATCGGGGCCGGGTCCGCGGTCGATTCGGTCGGCGCTGTCCAGCGCTCGCTGCTGGAGGCCGACCACGTCGCCGCGGCCGCCCCCGGCGGCGGGCCGCGGCACCCGTACTACCGGCTGCCTGACCTGCGGCTGCGCGGCCTGCTGCACGTGCTGCGCGACGATCCGCGGCTCCAGGCGTTTGCCGAGCGAGAGCTAGGCCCGCTGCTCGTCCACGACGACGCGGCCGGTACCCAGCTCATGCCCGCGCTAACCGCCTACCTGGCGGCGGGCGGGAACAAGGCTGAGGCCGCGAAGAGCGCCCACCTGGCGCGGCCGACGATGTACGAGCGGATCCGGCAGATCGAGGCAGTGCTTGGCGTCGACCTTGAGCCAGCCGAATCGAGGCTGTCGCTGCACGTGGCCCTGCTCGCGCTGAGCGCCGCGAACGGCTCCTGACTGTGCGCCGGATGCCGCGACGTTGCAGGCGTTCGGAGGGGCGAATCGGATATTCTGGGCGCTCGGCAGCCCGCCTTGGCCCACCAGCGGCATGGCTGTGAATCTGCTGCCTATACAACGTCGTGGCTGCCACAACCACGCCACGTTGGCGGGAGTGCCTACTGAGCGGGGCCGGACGCGCGGCGGTCGGACGGCGTGACCTAATGTGCGGCGAGTGGGATCACTCCTGGTCGCCGGGACGACCTCAGATGCTGGCAAGTCAGTCGTTACGGCCGGGATTTGCCGGTGGGTGGCGCGCCAGGGTTACTCAGTCGCGCCGTTCAAGGCCCAGAACATGTCGCTCAACTCGTTCGTCACCCGCGGCGGCGGCGAGATCGGCCGGGCGCAGGCCGCGCAGGCCCGCGCCTGCGGCATCGAGCCGACCGCGACAATGAATCCCGTCCTGCTCAAGCCTGGCGGTGATAACACCAGCCAGCTCATCGTCCTCGGCGACGCGGTAACCGAGACAGACGCGGCCAGTTACTGGACCGGCGGGCGTCAGGGCCGACTGCTCGATGTCGTCGTCGGGGCTTACAGAGACCTGGCCGCGCGCTTCGACATGGTCATCTGCGAGGGCGCTGGCAGCCCGGCCGAGATCAACCTGCGCGACACCGACATCGTCAACATGGGCTTCGCTCGCGCGGTCGAAGTGCCGGCCGTGCTCGTCGGTGATATCGACCGTGGTGGCGTGTTCGCCTCGTTCGTGGGCACGCTCGCCGTGCTCGAGCCCGCCGATCAGGCGCTCATCGCGGGCTTCCTGGTGAACAAGTTCCGCGGTGATGTCGGCCTGCTGACGCCCGGGCTGAAGATGCTCGAGCAGCTCACCGGGCGTCCGACACTCGGGGTGCTGCCCTTCGCTGAGGGCATCGGGGTAGACGCCGAGGACGCGATCGACTGGGCGCTGCTGCGCTCGGGCGGCCCGCCGCTCGGTGCCGACGTCCTGCGCGTCACTGTCGTGGCACTGCCGCGGATGAGCAACCACACCGACGTGGACGCGCTGGCGTGCGAGCCCGGCGTCGTCGTGCGCTTCGCCCGGCAGGCAGCCGAGCTCGCGGACGCGGACCTGATCGTCCTGCCTGGCACCCGAGCGACGGTCAGCGACCTGGCCTGGATGCGCGAGCGCGGCATCGACGAGGCCGTGATCCGCCACGCGGCACGCGGCCTGCCGGTGCTCGGCATCTGCGGCGGCTACCAGATGCTCGGCAGCCTGATCGAGGACAACGTGGAGAGCAGGGCAGGGCAGGTGCCAGGCCTAGGCTTGCTGCCGGTCCAGACCACGTTCGGGCGGGCGAAAATGCTGGCTCGGCCATCACGCACGCTGGCCGACGGGGTTGTGGTCGACGGCTACGAGATCCACCACGGCGTGGTGAACCGCGATGCCGGCGAGCCGTTCTTTGCCGACGAGGGCTGCCGCGTCGACGCAGTAGCCGGAACGGTCTGGCACGGCCTGCTGGAGAACGACGGCTTCCGCCGGGAGTACCTCGGCTACGTCGCGCGGACCGCTGGGCGTGCCTTCACCGGCGCGCCAGACGTCTGCTTCGAAGCCATCCGGGAGGCGCAGCTCGACCGGCTGGCCGACCTGATTGCCGGCCACGTCGACCAGGCCCAGTTGCTGGGGCTGCTGACCTCCGGTTACCGCGCCGGTCCGTGCCTGCGGCTCGAGCTCGGCCCGGTCAGCGGCTGAGCTCGGCCGGCACTCGCAGCTCCTCGGTCGCATAGAGCCCGGCGATGGCATCCGGCTCATCAGCCGCGCACACGACGGCGACGGTGTCGATGAGCTCGTCGTAGTCGGCGCCGGTGGCGCCCTGGTACGCCGCAGACATCCGGCCCCATTCATCCCACGGCAGCATCTCGACCTTGTTGAGGGCGGCGAGGTCCCGGATCGCGTTCCCGCTGATCTCGGCGGGCCCGAAATTCTCGGTGCCGTAAACCCCGAACTGGGCGGCGTCGATCCGGCCGGCCCGGTAGGCGGCCCAGGCCTCGCCGCCGGTGAGGAACTCGCCGTCCCGCAGGTCCTCCGGATGGTCGAGGACAGCCAGTCCGAGTATCTCCGAGTCAATGCGGACCCAGCGGCGGTCGCTGTCGTGCCAGTACTCGGTGATCCAGTGGTCGAGGCCCTGGCCCGGCTGGAAGTACGTGGCGAAACCGCACCGAGCACGTGCCGTCAGCCCGCGGTAGCGAAGCAGCGCGCAGCTCAGCACCGCGAAGTGCCGGCAGGTGCCAACGACTCGCCCGGCCGCGCCGCGCGACAGGTGCAGCGGGGCACGATCGAGCGCCATGAGGATCTCGACGAGCCGCGCGGCTGGGCGGATGCCCTTCTCGGCGAGGCGGTCAGATTGCACGCCGAGCGAGGTCGCGTCGCCAGGCTGGAGGACCAGGCTGTGCACGTGCGCGCAAATGCCCACGGGATCGGTGGCGATCCCGGCCAGCCCGGTGAGCGCGGCCGGGCTGACGCTCGCGAGCTCGGTGATCGGGCCGGCCGCAGCGTAATCGAGATCGGCTGACATGCTCGCGATGCTAGCTGCGGGCACTGACAACGGGGCACTGACAACGGGGCACTGACATAAGCGCCGGCGCAGCTCTGGACAAGACCAACATGCTGGCCAACACCAGTGAGGTCGTCGACGCGGCCAGGGCGGCGGGCGCGACGATCATGCACGCGCCGATCACCTTCGCGGCCGGCTACAACGAGCTCAGCAAGCATCCCTACGGAATACTCAAGGGCGTCGTCGACGGCAGCGCCTTCGTCAAGGACAGCTGGGGCGCATGCGGTCTGGATATGAGAACGGCTACCAGGTCATCACGCTGACCGATTGCACGGCGGCGACGTCGGTCGCCGAGCACGAAAACGCGATCACCTACGACTACCCGATGTTCTCCAAGCCCATGAGCGCGGCCGAGGTCATCGCCGAATTCAGCTAGCCCAGCCGGTCAGCACCCGTCGGACGGCGCCCACGGCTGCGCGCCGTACTGGGCGTAGAGCTGGTTGAAGGCGACCTTCTGCTGGGCGACAGACGCCTGGCCTGCCGTGCCGGAGTAGCCGAGCTCTGCCCACGTCGACGGCAGAATGCCGAACAGGCCGGCCGACGATGCGGTCGGGTTATCGCCACTCTCCCGCCAGGCGACACACTGCTCGAAAGCCGACATGCCCGCGGTCAGCGGCTGGCTGACGGTAGCTGGCTGAGCAGGGGCGGCTTGGTCGACCGGTGCCGGGGTCTGCGCAGCGCTGGCGCCCGCCGCGTTGCTGCTGCTGGCCGACTGGTGCGCGACAGCATGAACGGTGACGTGATGCGGCTTGGCAAGCTTGGCTGCCGTCGCTGGCTTGGCCGGCGCTGCGTGGTGCGCAGTGCTCGCCGCGACAGGCGCGGGCTTGGGCGCGGCCTGAGCGAACGGCATGGCCGTCAGCAGGGCCCCGGCGAGGGTGGCGGGGACGAGCGTGGCAGCAGCGAGGTGCGACATCTTCATGGGAGGGGTTGGCCTCCTGCGTCCGCCCTCAGCGCTTCGCGGCATGCCGCGACTAACAATCTTGGGCGTGACTTGATACGGGCTCGGTCGGGGGTGCACGTTCGGCAGGTACAACCGACGGCGACGGTCACGAGCATCCATGCGCACGCCTGTTATGGGACTTGTCACTGTTGACCGATCCGGGAATAGTGCCGGTGACCTGCGGATACGTGCCTGCTGCATGGCGACAGCGCGGGAGGGGTACTACCCGCCAGGGGGATATCACGGGTGGGCGTTCAGTTCGGAGGGCTGCTGGCGCTTGCCGTCGCGGCATTCGTCGCGCCGCTGGCCGCCAGGGCAATCCCGGGCCGGGTAGTGCCGCCGGTCGTGCTGGAGGTTCTGGCCGGCATCGCGATCGGCCCGCAGGCCCTGGATCTCGCCCAGCCGACGGGGGGCGTCTACGTCCTGTACCTGCTCGGCTTCGGCTTCCTGCTCTTCCTTGCCGGGCAGGAAATCGAGGTCAAGCGGTTCCGTGGTCCGACGTTCCGCCTCACCGGCGCCAGCTTCGTACTGAGCCTCGTGGTGGCCGTGCCAGTCGCGCTGGTCCTGCGGCTGATAGCGACCGGTGCTGACCTCCGCCTGCTGGCGCTCGCGCTGACCGCCAGTTCGCTTGGCGTGATGGTGCCGGTGCTGCGGGACACGAAGGAGGTCAGCACCGAGTTCGGCCAGCTCACGATCATGGCGGGATCCGTCGGCGAGTTCGCGGCGCTGCTGCTGCTGACAGTGCTGTTCTCCGCCCAGCCCGAGCCCACCTGGGCGCAGGTGGCCTATGTCGCGGCGCTCGGCGCGGCCGCCGCGGTCGGCGCCGTCGCGCTGCGGCGCATGTGGCGGTCGCCCTGGCTGCGACGCAACTTGCTGGCGACTGACCAGTCCACCTCCCAGCTGCGCGTCCGCGGTGCCTTCGTGATCCTGCTGACCTTCGCCGCGATCGCGCACGAGTTCGGGGTCGATGCGCTGCTCGGCGCGTTCGTCGGCGGTGTCGTGCTCAACATTGCCGATAGCGACGACAGGCCGACCCAGGAGCGCTACGAGGGGAAGCTACGGGCCATCGGTTACGGCTTCCTTGTCCCGGTTTTCTTCATTGTGACGGGGGTCCAGTTCGACGTCCGGTCGCTTTTTGCTAGCAGCGCGGCGCTGGCTCTCATGCCGGCCATCGTTGTCGGCATCCTCATCGTGCGCGGCGGGCCGGCCCTGTTGTACAAGCGCAAGCTCGGGGCGAGGCCCGCGCTCGCCGCCGGGCTGCTCCAGGCGACGACGCTCACCTTCCCTGTGGTCGTCGCGGAGGTCGGGCGCAGTCTCGGCCTCCTGACGGCCGCCACGTCGGCCGCCCTCGTCGGGGCGGCGCTGCTCACTGTGCTGATCTTCCCGGCGATCGCGCTGGCGCTGCGGCCCTGGTCGCCGCCCTCGTCCCCCGTGGCCCCGTCCCCCGCGCCCCCGTCCCCGGCGACGACGCCGACGGGCTAGCCGCCGGTCTGGCGGATCACCAGCCGGCCGAGCCAGGTGACGGCCACGCCAACGATCACGCCAATGATCGTGTCGGCGAGCCGCAGGATCGGCTGCTCCCACGCGTGCTGCGGATTGAGCTGGGCCAGCGTGATGAGAACGGCAGTAGCGACCGCCGCCGTGACCGCGTCACCGGGCCGGCCTATCAGGATCATGATCAGCGAGCTCAGGCCGATGAGCAGCGCCAGCGCCCACACGTGGAACGGCAGGAAGACCAGGTAGACCAGGCAAAGGGCGAAGCTGGCCAGGGTGCCGGCGATCCTGGACACCCCGGCCGCGATGCTCTGCCCTTGGGTGTGACGGCTGACGAAGATCGTCCCGATGACCGCCCACAGGCCGCCGATGATGTCGTCGGTAGGCGAGATGGAATGCAACTGGGACAGCAGGTGCGTGACCAGCCAGTACGCGACGAAGCAGGCGACCGCGAGCACGGTGCATTCAAGGACGGCGGTCCGGACCTGGGCGCCGCTGAGGCGGGGTCTCGCAGGCTGGCCACCGTCCCGCTGCGAACCGTCAGGCTCGTGCTGGGACACGCCGAGGAGGCTATCGCCGTCAGGAGTCGAAGCCGAGACCCACCCGGTCCAGCGCGCGCAGCCACACGTTACGGCGTCCGGAGTTGCGGTCCGCCTGGGCCAGCGACCACCTGGTCAGCTGCACCCCGGCCGAGCGCAGCGGCTCGGGCGGGAACGGGATGGGCTTGGTCCGCACCAGCTGCAGCTCCGTGAGCTCGGTTGGCTGTCCGCCCAGGAGGTCCAGCAGCACCCGGGCGCCGAAGCGGCTGGCACCGACGCCGAGCCCGGTGTAACCGGCCGCGTACGCCAGCCGGCCCTGGTGCGCGGTGCCGAAGAACGCGCAGAACCGCGAGCAGGTGTCGATCACGCCGCCCCACTGGTGGCTGAACCGCACGCCCTCCAGCTGCGGGAACGTCTGGAAGAAATGCGATGCCAGCTTGCTGAACGTGGCCGGCCGCTGGTCCTGCGCCGCCGTGATCTTGCTGCCGTAGCGGTAGATCGCGTCGTACCCGCCCCACAGGATCCGGTTGTCGCTGGTGAGCCGGTAGTAGTGGAACTGGTTGGCGCTGTCGCCGATCCCCTGCCGGTGCGCCCAGCCGATACCCGCGAGCTGGGCTGCCGACAGCGGCTCGGTCATGAGCACGTAGTCATAGACCGGGATCAGGTAGTACCGCAGCCGGCGTAGCAGCGGCGAGAAGGCGCCGGTGGCCAGGGCGACGCGGCTCGCGGTGACGTCGCCGCCAGGTGTCCGCAGCCTCAGGGCGCGGCCAGCCCCTCCCGGTTCGGCGGCGAGCGAGCGGACCGGGCTGTCCTCGTAGATGCGGACGCCCGCGTCCAGGCAGGCATGCCGCAGTCCCCAGGCCAGCCTGGCCGGGTCAAGCGTGGCGCACCCCGCCGGGTCCCACAGGCCGCCGAGGTAGGTAGGTGACCGCACCTCGGCGCGTACCGCGCTGCGATCCAGCAGCCGCACGTCGCTGCCGAGCCGCCCAGCGATCGCGGCGGTCTGCCGCAGCCCGTCGAGTTGCCAGCGCTGCGTCGCGACTGACAGCTCACCCGTCCTGGCGAAGTCACAGTCGATGCCGTAGCGGGCAACGGCCTTCTCGATGTCGTCCAGGTTGCGGCGGCCGAGGCGCTCCAGTGTCGCCAGCTCGTCAGGGAACCGGTCCTGGCCATTGCTCAGGCCGTGGGTCAGGCTCGCCGCGCAGAACCCGCCGTTTCGGCCGGACCCGGCCCATGCCACCCGACGTCCTTCCAGCAGGAGCACGTCCTGGTCCGGTTCGGCTTCCTTGGCCTGCAAGGCGGTCCACAACCCGGTGAACCCGCCGCCGACGACCACGAGCTCGGCTGCCGCCCGCCCTGCCAGCGGCGCCAGCGGCGCAGGCGCGTCCGGCTGATCCAGCCAGTACGACATGGGCCGGGCCCCGGCCAGCGCCCTGTGCACCTGAGCTCGGGGCACCTGAGCTCGGGGCACCTGCGCGCTGGCCGCGTGCGGGTCCGTCATGCACTTCCCGCGATGGGCTGGAACAGGCTGTTCCACAACGCCAGCTCGGCCGCGTCCGAGAACTGATAGTAGGTCCGCGACCTGGCCTGATACTGCTGGGTGGGGAATACCAGCGGCGAATCGGCTGTGTAGGACGGCGGCTCGCCGATCTCCGGCCGCATGGCGGCAAGCGTCGCGGCCGCCCAGCCACTAGGGTTCAGCAGCTCCTGCTGCGCGCCGGGGACCGGGCAGACGTAGTCGTTGTAGTACTCCACGACGGCCTCGACCTGGGGCTGATAGAAGTAGTCCATCAGCGCCATGGCGTCCTTCGGATTCTCGGCGTACAGCGGGATGCACATGTTGTCGGTCCAGAACATGCCGCCTTCGAGCGGCATCAGCAACTGCAGGTCCCGGTACTGCTGCTGCAGGTTGGCCTGAAAGATGTCACCGGAGTAAGCCTGTGATACGACGATCTCGCCGCTCTTGAGGTTGTCGATGTAATTCTGGTTGTAATAACCGCGGACGATTCCGTCGCTCTTTTGCTTTCGCAGGAACGTGGCCGCCTTCCGCCAGTCAGCCTCAGTCGAGGTCGCCGGCTCTACGCCAATGGCAAGCAGGCCGACGCTGCCGAGCTCCTGCGGGTCGCTCATCATGCCGACCTTGCCGGCGTACTTGCTGTCGAAGAGGATCCCGACGCTCGAGCCGGGCGTCGTGACGACGGCAGAGTTGTAGCCGATCGCGGTCCACCCCGACTGCCATGGCATCGTGTAGGTGTTGCCGGGGTCCCAGGGCGGATTCTCCGCCAGCCGGCCGCCGTACTTGCGGAAATTCGCCATCATGGCCTGGTTGAGCGGGATCAGCCAGTTGTTGCTGATCAGCTCGCCGAGTGCGGGGCTGTTGGTGGTCGTCACGATGATGTCGTAGCCGGTGTACTCCTTGCGCTCGATCGAGGGCTTGATCGAGTTGAAGAATCCCACGTTGTCGCTGACCGGCTCGGTGTAGTTCACGCTGATGCCCGTCAGCGCGGTGAAGTGCTCGAGGGTCGGGTGCTTGCCGTGCAGCACGTCGATGTAGTCCGGCCAGTTGGCGAAGTTGACGGTGTGATGCAGCCGCTGCTTGTTCCACCAGTCCGTGGTGCCGACGGCGTCGGTCACCGCGGCGACCGGCGCCGCATCGCCGCAGCCAGCTAGCAGGCCTGCCAGACCGCTGCCCCCGGCCACGGTGGCTGCGCCGACAGCCAGGCCGCTTGCCCGCAGCAGCCCGCGCCGGGAGACACGCCGCGCGGTCAGCCCGCGCCAGACGGCCGGATCCGCGTGCGGGCCGATGTCAGGGTCGTGCGGCGCTGGCTGCGGCATGGCGGGCTCCTCTTCGGCACCGACCTCATTTCCGCAGGTCGGATACCTGATGGTGGCAGAAGTCGGCATCGGTCCACCGGGACTTTACGCCGAAATTCGGCCAATGGGCGCCGAAAATGCCCGCCAGCGGAGCACCCGCCGGAGTCAGGCCTCGATGTTGCTCATCACGTGCTTGATGCGGGTGTAGTCGTCGAACCCGTAGCCCGACAGGTCCTTGCCGTAGCCCGAGTGCTTGAACCCGCCGTGCGGCATCTCCGAGACGAACGGGATGTGGGTGTTAATCCACACCGCGCCGAAATCGAGCTGGCGCGCCGCCCGCATGGCCCGGCCGTGGTCACGTGTCCACACGCTGGCCGCGAGCCCGTACTTGACCCCGTTCGCCCAGCGCAGCGCCTCCGCTTCGTCGGTGAATCGCTGCACCGTGATGACCGGCCCGAACACTTCGTCCTGGATCATCTCGTCGTCCTGGCGCAGCCCCGTCACCACCGTCGGAGCGAAGCAGAAGCCGCGCTCGCCCACCTGGTGGCCGCCAGTCGCGATCGTCGCGTGCTCGGGGGCGCGGGCCAGGAAGCCTTGCACCCGGGCAAGCTGGGCGGTGTTGTTGAGCGGCCCGAAGTACGCCTCGGTGTCCTCGCGCCCGCCGGTCCTGACAGTGGCGGCGCGTTCCACCAGCGCGTCGGTGAGATCGGCGCTGATGCCTGGCCCGGCCAGCACGCGAGTGGCGGCGGTGCAGTCCTGGCCCGCGTTGTAGTACCCGGCGTCGGTGATGCCCTGGACCGCGAGCTCGACGTCAGCGTCGTCGAAGACGACGACCGGCGCCTTGCCGCCAAGTTCGAGGTGCACGCGCTTCAGCCCGGCGGCGGCGGCCTGCGCGACCTCGATGCCCGCCCGGACCGAGCCGGTTATCGACACCATCTGCGGGATCTCGTGCGACACCAGGGCGCGGCCGGTATCTCGGTCGCCACAGATCACGTTCAGCACGCCAGGCGGGAAGAACTCCGCCGCGATCTCGGCCAGCAGCAGGGTGGAGACGGGGGTGGTGTCCGACGGCTTCAGCACGACCGTGTTGCCGGCCGCGATTGCGGGCGCGAACTTCCAGACCGCCATCATCATCGGGTAGTTCCACGGGGCGACCTGAGCGCAGACCCCCACCGGCTCGCGCCGGATCATCGAGGTATAGCCGCGTAGGTACTCTCCGGCCGACTTGCCGTCGAGGAGCCTGGCGGCGCCGGCAAAGAACCTGAGCTCGTCGGCGAGTGGCGGCACCTCATCGGCCCTGGTCATGGCCACCGGCTTGCCGGTGTTGCGTGACTCGGCCTCGACCAGGTCCTCGGCCCTGGCCTCGATGGCAGCGGCGAACTTCAGCAGCGCCAGGCTGCGCTCGGCCGGCGTGGTGTCGCGCCAGGACTCGAACGCGGCCGCCGCCGTGCGCAGCGCTGCGTCGACGTCAGCGGGACCCGACACCGGCGCCTGCAGGTAGGCCGCGCCCGTGCTTGGGTCGATCACCTCGCTGGTTCGGCCGTCCTGACTGGGCATGTACTGCCCGCCGACGAAGTTGGCCAGCACCTCCACCGCGATCCTCCCGTCGAACTGTGCCAAGTACGAACCCTGACAGAGAAACGGCGGCTGCACAAGCGAATCAGTAACAAGAAGGTCAATCATCTACGGAATCAGTTGACAGACGCCGATAGGATGGCAGCATGGGCTGGTGAAGGAGGCTGACGCATGGTGCATACGCCGACGGCTCCGCTCGCCGCGGGCGCTCGGGGCCGGGGCCCGGCGGGCGGGCGGGATCCCGACAACCGGATCGTGCTCGATGACCTGTCGAAGCAGATAATCGAGCAGCTTCAGCAGGACGGCAGGCGCTCGTACGCGGCCATCGGCAAGGCGGTCGGACTCTCTGAGGCAGCCGTGCGGCAGCGCGTGCAGCGGCTCATCGAGGTCGGCGCCATGCAGATCGTGGCGGTCACCGACCCGATGACGCTGGGCTTCCCGCGTCAGACCATGGTCGGCATCCGCTGCGGTGGCGACCTGGAGCGGGTGGCCGGTCACCTCGCGGGTATGGAGGAAATCGACTACGTCGTCATCACGGCCGGATCCTTCGACATCCTGATCGAGGTCGTGTGCGAGGACGACGACCAGCTGCTGGAGATCCTCGGACGGATCCGCGCCATCCCGAGCGTCACCACGACTGAGACATTCGTTTACCTGAGACTCTGCAAGCAGACCTACAGCTGGGGGACCAGATGAGTACGGCATACGGCAAGGACGAGATCGCTGCCCTCCAGGAGAAGGCAAAGCGCCACTTGTGGCTGCACTTCACCAGGATGTCGTCCTACGCCGACGGCGAGGTCCCGGTCATCGTGCGCGGCGAGGGTCAGTACGTCTTTGACCAGAATGGCAAGCGGTACCTGGACGGGCTGGCCGGCCTGTTCGTCAGCCAGATCGGCCATGGCCGGACCGAGGTCGCCGAGGCCGGCGCTCGGCAGGCGAGTCAGCTGGCTTATTTCCCGCTCTGGTCCTACGCCCACCCGCAGGCCATCGAGCTGGCCGACCGGCTGGCGGCGCTCGCGCCCGGTGACCTGAACCGAGTCTTCTTCACCACCAGCGGGTCCGAGGCAGTCGAGTCGGCCTGGAAGCTTGCTAAGCAGTACTTCAAGGCCATCGGCCAGCCCTCCCGCTACAAGGTCCTGAGCCGGGCCATCGCTTATCACGGCACCTCGATGGGGGCGCTGGCGATCACCGGCCTGCCCGGCATCAAGGAGCCGTTCGAGCCGCTCCCGCCGGGTGGCGTCCGGGTGCCTAACACCAACTTCTACCGCGCGCCGGGATTCGTCGCCGACGACGTCACCGCGTTCGGGCTATGGGCCGCGGACGAGATCGAGCGGGCCATCCAGCGCGAGGGCGAGGACTCGGTTGCCGCGGTGTTCCTGGAGCCGCTGCAGAACTCGGGCGGCTGCTTCCCGCCGCCACCCGGCTACTTCCAGCGGGTACGCGAGATCTGCGATAAGTACGGCGTGCTGCTCGTATCGGACGAGGTGATCTGCGCGTTCGGCCGGCTGGGCTACTACTTCGGCTCCGAGCGCTATGGCTACAAGCCCGACATCATCACCTTCGCCAAGGGCGTCACCTCCGGCTACGCGCCCCTGGGCGGCATGCTGGTGGCCGACCGGCTGATGGAGCCGTTCAGCTCCGGCCAGACGACGTTCCTGCACGGGGTGACCTTCGCCGGCCACCCGGTGTCGTGCGCGGTCGCGATGGCCAACCTCGACGTCTTCGAGAAGGAAGACCTGCTCGGCAATGTGCGGGCGCATGAGGGGGCGTTCCGGGCAACCCTGGGCAAGCTCAACGACCTGCCGATCGTCGGCGACGTCCGCGGCGACGGCTATTTCTACGGCATCGAGCTCGTGAAGGACAAGGCCACCAGGGAGACCTTCGACGACGATGAATCCGAGCGGCTGTTGCGCGGTTTCCTGTCGCACGCGCTCTTCGATGCCGGCCTGATCTGCCGCGCGGACGATCGCGGGGACCCGGTCATCCAGCTCTCGCCGCCGCTGACGTGCACCCAGGAGCACTTCGACGAAATGGAGCAGATCCTGCGGAGCGTCCTGACTGTGGCCTGGTCCAAGATCTAGCAACTCGGTCATCCAGGGTCACAAACGTCCCGTGCGCTCCGCGCACCGGGATGTCACGACGGAAGTTATCCACTTGTAACCGGCTTGCGGCTAACCAAAAGCCCGATCAAGCGTGTCTATGTAGTGAGGGACCAGGCGGTCTAGCAGGGGCGGCCGCCAGGCACGCGCGGACGGGAGGACGCATGTCGAGCAGCGACGCTAGGTGGGTCGAGCTGGCCAGCCAGAATGAGCGGGTCTGCCAGGCCAGCGAATCGGGATGGAGCTCGACGGATCGGGCCAGCAGGCCGGCCCGCGACCAGTGGGCCGAGCTGGCCAGCCAGGGCGAGCGGCTCGCGGCCGACAGCGATGCGCTGCTGTGGCCGGCGAACTCTCGCCACCAGGTGACGGGCATGCGCCTGGTCGCTGGCGCCGCCTAGCCGGACGCGGCCAGCAGGAGGCAACGGTGCCGCTGCGCGCCTGCTCCTACCGGCCGGGCGCAGGCAGCAGGTGCTGCACGTGCTTCACTGCCTGGTCGACGGGCACGCGCTCCCGCTCGCCAGTGCCGCGGCTGACGACCTCCACCATGCCCTCGGCGAGGTCGCGGCTGCCCACGCTGACCCGCACCGGGAAGCCGATCAGCTCGGCGTCCTTGAACTTCACCCCTGGCCGCTCGTCCCTGTCATCGATGATCACGTCGTGCCCGGCCGCCTGCAGCGCGGCGTAGATGGACTCGGCGGCCACGCGCACGGCCTCGTCCCTGACCGAGACCATGATCACGTTAACCTCGGCTGGGGCCACCTGAACCGGCCACGTGAGGCCCGCGTCGTCGTGATGCACCTCCGCGATCACGGCCAGGGCTCGTTCAACGCCGATGCCGTAGCTGCCCATGATCGGGGTGATGGCCGAGCCGTCCGGCCCGAGGACCGACACCCCGAACGCCGTGGTGAACTTCCGGCCGAGCTTGAAGATGTGACCGATCTCGATGGCCCGGATGAGCTGCAGCGGCGCACCGCACCGCGGGCATGGCTCGCCGGCCGCAACTTCGCGCAGGTCTGCCCACGTGCCGACCAGGATGTCGCGGTCAACGTCGACGCCGACGAGGTGGACGTCGTCGGTGTTGGCGCCGGTGGCCATATCCCGCCTGCCGCGCAGCGCAAAGTCGGCGATGACCGGCAGGTCGATGGCGCCCACCGCGCCCAGGCTGCCGGGCAGCGCGCCGAGGGCAGCCCGGATCTCATCCGGCTGGGCGGGGCGAATGTCGGTCACCCCGGTGGCGTCGATCAGCTTCTGATCCTGCAACTGGTGGTCGCCGCGCAGCAGCACCAGCGTCAACTGGCCGTCCATGACCTGGACGAGCGTCTTGATCTGGCGGTCGGCCGCGAGGCCGTAGCCAGTCGCCAGATCCTCGATGGTGCGGACGCCGGGAGTGTCCAGCCGGGTTGGCGCGGCCGGGCCCGGCTGGTCCTCGACCGGGGCCAGCACCGAGGTTGCGCGCTCCAGGTTGGCGGCATAGTCACAGTTCGGGCACGTCGCGACGAGGTCCTCGCCGGCCTCTGCCGGGCACATGAACTCCAGCGAGTCCTTGCCGCCCATGGTGCCGTTGGACGCCTCGGCCGCGATGGCCGGAATCCCGAGCCTGGCGAAGATCCGCTCGTACGCACTCCGGTGTGCGTCGAACGACCTGTCCAGCCCGGCCTCGTCCAGATCGAAGCTGTAGGAGTCCTTCATGGTGAACTCGCGCACGCGCAGCAGCCCGCTCTTCGCTCGTGCCTCGTCCCGGAACTTGGTCTGGAACTGGTACCAGAACTGCGGCAGCTCGCGGTAGGACGAAAGCTCGGCTGCCAGGGTGGTGAATATCTCTTCGTGTGTGACGCCGAGCACCATGTCCGCGCCCTTGCGGTCCTTCAGCCGGAACATCACGTCAATGTGCGCCAGCCGGCCGCTCCGTTCCCAGATCTCGGCCGGGTGCATGGTCGGCAGCAGGAACTCCTGCCCCCCGATCGCGTTCATCTCCTGGCGGATGATGTCGATGATCTTGGCCCGCACCCGCATGGCCAGTGGCAGCAGGGAGTAGTGACCTGCCATCAGCTGGCGGATGAACCCTGCCCGCAGCAGTAGCCGGTGGCTCGCCGCGTCGGCGTCCGCCGGGTCCTCTCGCAAGGTCGGGATGTGCAGCTGTGACCAGCGCATGAGTGAGCCTCTTCGTTGCGTGCAGGGAAGACGTCAGTCTAGAGCCCCCGGCCGGCGCAAGCGATCTGGATTCGCCGCCACAGACAAGCTGGGAGCGGGCCAGCACGACAGTGGCATATCGCTGCTATATATTAGGCTTTGCTCCTGTTCGCCTGGTATGCGCCGGTCCTTTGTTTGGCTGGTCATACAACGGGCACGAAAACCACCATGCCGACGGACAGGTCAGCTCGCCGGGTGCTTTCCATCGGCATGGGCATCGCGGCGATATTCGACCTGACAGGCATGACCGTCTACGAGACGATGCGCCCAGTCCTTCCGCCCAGTCCGCCGCGCCAGGAAGATCAGGACGATCCGTTCCTGTCGGCGATGAGCACGATCACGGCCGCGCATCGCGAGGCGGCCGGTCGTGTGCGTGATGAGAGCGGTGAGACGTTAATCGCATGACCGATACCGATCCCGCGCCCACTCCCCCCGCTGCCGCCCCGCCAGACCAGAGCGGCTGGCCGGGGCAGGCGCCAGCCCCCAGACAGCCGGACAACCCTAGGCAGCCGGAAACCCCGAGGCAGCCGGAAACCGGAGCCGCCGAGATCGCGGCGGCAGTCAACCGGATCGGCGACAAGGTGGCCGACAGCCGGGTCCCGCAGGCCGACATTCCGTCGGTCTCGCAGGCGATCGCGCTGCGCGAGCAGGCTCCGGAAATGTACGACCTGTGGCTGAAGATCGCCAAGGACAAGGCGGCGACGGCCAACTACGTCGAGCGGGCCCCGTACGAGGTGCCCGAGCGGCTAGCGCAATCTGGCCGGCCGCGCGCGCTCGGCGCGCTCATCATCGTGCTCTCGTTCTGCGGATACCTGGCCTGGCTTGGGGGTCCTGGTCCCTACATCGGCGGCCTGATCGCGATCCTCGACCTGGGCGTCATGTTCGGCATGTTCTTCGGGTTGCGCCCCGAGCGGCTACCCGACCCGAAGCAGACCGAGCTGGGACAATCCGAGCGCCGACGTCGCCGGTTAGCCTGTTGCCTGGCGTGGCCAGCTGGCCAGGCGGCGTGACTGGCGTGGCGGAGGTGCCTTAGGTGCTCGACGGCCGGCTGCTGGTAGATGCCCACGTGCACGTGGCGAAGCTCCGGACGCTATCGGCTGACTGGCAGGGCTGGGTCACTACCTTCGGCGGCGGCATCCCGATGGCAGAGCTGTTCGATACCAACGGCGTACCGATCCCGGCGGCGCTCGACGCGTACTTCGCCGCCGAAGGCGCCGACTACGTGCTGCTGTTTACCGAGCACAGCCCCAAAACGACCGGCATCCAGCCCATCGAGGACGTGCTGCCGCTGGTCGCGCACAACCCCGCGCGCTTCCGCGCGGTCGCCAACGTCAACCCGCACCTGCACTACCCCGTCAAGGCAGAGCTGGCCCGCCAGGCGGGCCTGGGCGCGATCGCATGCAAGATCCACCCAGTGCACGGCGGCTTCGAGCCCGCCGATCGGATGCTCTATCCCGCCTACTCCTGGTGCGAGGAACGGGGTATGCCCGTCATCGTGCATTGCGGCACGTCCACCTTCTCCGGGTCGGTGAACGCCTTCGGCGCGCCGGTCCTGCTCGACCCGGTGCTGCGTGACTTCCCCGATCTCACCGTCGTGCTCGCCCACGGCGGCCGCGGCTGGTGGTATGACCAGGCGGCTTTCCTGGCGCTCATGCGGCCGAACGTCTGGCTGGAGGTATCCGGTCTGCCGCCGGCCCGGCTGCCTGATTATTACGGCAGGGACCTGGCTCGGCTGGCGCCCAAGATGGTGTTCGGCACCGACTGGCCCGGCGTGCCGGGCGTCCAGCGCAACGCGCGCACTCTGGAGAAGGTGCTGCTCGAGGCCGGTGCGAGCCCAGATCAGGTCACGCTGGCGCTGGGCGGCAGCGCTGCGCGGATCTTCCGCCTGCCCGGATGACCCCCTAGTGTTACGACAACGGCGGTTCGGCAACTCTTCGGGAGAGCGGATGAAGACCAGGGCAGCAATCATGCGCGGGACGGGCCAGGACTGGGAGGTCACCGAGCTCGAGCTCGATCCCCCGAAGGTCGGCGAAGTGCTGGTCAGGTTCGTGGCGTCCGGCCTGTGCCACTCCGACGAGCACATCCGCACCGGCGACCTCATCCCCCGCCTCCCGATCGTGGGCGGGCACGAGGGCGCGGGCGTCGTCGAGGAAGTCGGGCCAGGCGTGACGCGCCTCGCCGTCGGCGATCACATCGTCTGCTCGTTCCTGCCGGTGTGCGGGCACTGCCGCTGGTGCTCGACGGGCCACTCCAACCTGTGCGACCTCGGCGCCACCATCCTGGACGGCTGCCTGACCGACGGCACGTACCGGTTCCACACCGCCGACGGCGAGGACGTCGGCGGCATGTGCATGCTCGGCACATTCTCGGAGTACGCGACGGTATCCGAGCTGTCGTGCGTGAAGGTGGACGACGACCTGCCGCTAGACAAGCTGGCGCTGATCGGCTGCGGCGTGCCCACTGGCTGGGGCTCCGCCGTGCACGCGGCGGCGGTAGAGCCGGGCGACACCATCGCGATCTACGGCATCGGCGGCATCGGCATCAACTCGGTGCAGGGCGCGGCGCTGGCTGGCGCGCGGAACGTGGTCGCGATCGATCCGGTCGCCATGAAGCGCGAGGCCGCCGAGCAGCTCGGCGCCACGCACAGCTGTGCCACCGCCGGGGAAGCCGCCCTGCTGATCCACGAGCTCACCCGCGGCGTGATGGCCGACAAGGCGATCGTGACGGTCGGCGTGGTGACGACCGAAGTTGTCACCGACGCGTTCAACACGATCCGCAAGGGCGGCACCGTGGTCGTGACCGGCCTGGGTGACCTGGTCTCGAACAACATCCAGATCAACAGCTCCATGCTGACGCTGATGGAGAAGCGGCTGCAGGGCAGCCTGTTCGGCTCCGGTGACCCATTCAACGACATCCCGCTGATGGTGCAGCTGTACCGGTCCGGCGACCTGAAGCTGGACGAGCTGATCACCACCACCTACAAGCTCGACCAGATCAACCAGGGCTACCAGGACATGCTGGACGGCAAGAACATCAGGGGCCTCATCCTGCATGGCAGCTGAGTCACCCGTGACGTCTGCCCGGCCGGGGCCGGTGAGCGGCAGCACGCCGGTCATCGGCCTCCGCCGGGAGCGCGAGGTGCTGACGGTGGCGCTTCAGGCGGCCAGGCACGTGGTGCTCGAAGGGCCGCCCGGCACCGGTAAGTCGACGCTGCTGCGGGCCATCGCGCGCGACCTCGGTCAGGCTGTGGTCTTCGTGGAAGGAAACGCGGAGCTCACGCCAGCCCGGCTGATCGGCCAGTACGACCCGGCGCAGGTGCTGGCCGCGGGCTACCTGGCCGCGAGCTTCGCGGACGGTCCGCTGCTGCAAGCCATGCGCAGCGGGGCGCTGCTGTACCTGGAGGAGTTCAACCGGGTACCGGAGGAGACGCTCAACGTCCTCATCACCGTGCTGACCGAGGGCGAGATCGCGGTGCCGCGGCTCGGGCTCGTCTCGGCAGATCCGCAGTTCCGGCTCATCGCGGCCATGAATCCGTTCGACGCGATCGGCACCGCCAGGGTCAGCCAGGCGATCGCCGACCGCATCTGCCGGGTCGTGCTCGGCTATCAGGACGCCGCGGCCGAGCGGGACATTACCACTGCGGTAACCGGCCGAGGCGGACACGTCGTCGGGTTCGCCGTGTCGTTCGCGCGGGCGACCCGCGCGCACCGCGATGTGCGGATGGGCTCGTCGGTGCGCGGGGCTATCGACCTGGTACTGCTCCTGGACGGGCTGACCCGGCTGCGCGGCGAGACCGCGATGACACGGGAGACCGCACGGGACGCCGCGCACGCCGCACTATCGGGGCGGATCCGGATCGCCGACGGCTGCGACCGCAGCCCGGAGTCCGTCCTGGACGAACTGCTCGCCGACCTGTGGCCGGCCGACGCGCCAGCCCCGCCACCGCCGGAAGCCGACTCCCCCGATCCGGCGGCGCGGGACGGCCAGGGAAAAGCTGACGGCCCGCCTGCCCGGGTGGGCCTTTCCGACGGTGGCTCGCGCTCGAGCCTGCGCCGCGAGCGACATCAGGGACCGGCGCGGCGGACCGTCAGCCGGGCCGAGCTGGCCAGCAGGCACGCAGGCTTCGCCGACGCCTCGCCCGAGGTGGGCGAGCTCGACGCCGACGCGGTGACCGGGCTGCTAGCGGCCGATCCCGATGCGGCGGCGGCGTTGCTGGCCGACCTGAGCCAGGCCAGCGACCCCGCGCTGCGGGAAGTCGCGCGCCGTCTGGCCGCCCGGATCTTCATCCAGCTGGGTGCGGCCGGGCACCAGTCGGCCCGCGGGCCGAAACGCATCCGCTCGGTGCGGAGCGGCGACGGCGATATCGACCTGGACCGGACCATCGACCGGCTGGCCGGCGCGTGGCCGCCGCCGCCCGACGACGTCGTCACGCGATCGTGGCAGGCGCACCGTAGGTCGGTCTGCCTGCTGGTGGACTCCAGCGGCTCAATGTCCGGGCTGGCGCTCGCGATGGCGGCGGTCGCGACGGCCAGCGTGCTGCTGGCAGCCGACGCGCGCCTCGACACTGGCGCGCTCGCGTTCTCCGGCTCGGCTGTCGTGCTGCAGCCGCCCGGTCGGCGCCAGCAGCCAGAACAGACCATCGGCCGGCTGCTTGGCCTGCGCGGGCATGGCATGACCGACCTCGCCGCCGGGCTGCGTGCCGCCGCTGGTCAGCTCGCCGGCCTGGCGTCGGCCGAGCGGTGCGTAGTCTTGCTATCGGACTGCCTGAGCACGACCGGAGGTGATCCGGCGACCGCGCTGGCCGGCATCGACCGGCTCGACGTGCTGTGCCCGCTGCCGCTCGGTCGCGAGCCCGACCCGGAGTCGCTGCCTGCCGCCGAGCGACTAGCCCGGCTCGGCGGCGGCATCAGCCAGCCGGTGCGTACGCTAACTGATATCCCCCCGGCGCTGACGAAGCTGCTGTCCGGCCGCTAACTGGCGGCTAGGCGGCCGCTAGCCGGCCGACCGAACCGCTGCGGCGAGCGTGCCGTTTGGGAGGGGTATGGGGCCTGGCCAGACCCGTGCGCCACGGTGTTCGGGACCTCAGTGCACGGGACCTCGGTGCGGAGTGGTGCGACGGTCAGTCGCCGGCACCGCTGCGCTCAGTACGCTGCTGATTACGGCATGCGGCGCGGACCCGACCGGCCCTACTACGTCACCTGCGACCTCGTCGCCACCGGGTGCACTCTCGGCACCCGCCCGTAGCGCGCTGGCGGAACGCTACCTGGCGATCGCGCTGCCGGCTAACCGGCGGCTCAATGCTGATTTTGACGGATTCGACGACCACAACCATGACGACCTCGGTGCCGCGACCGCTGATCTGCGCGCCGCCGCGGCCACAGAGCGCCAGTTCGACCAGCGCCTGCTGCGGATCGACCTGCCAGCAGATTCCGCGGTGATCGCCCGCCTCATGGTGACGGCCAACGAGTCCCGCGCCCGGCTCGCCGACGAGGCCGCTCGCTCCGCATCGCTGGCTCAGCTGCGCGGTTATGCGCACCGGCTGACGGCCGCTAACGCTCCGGTCGAGGAGGCAGTACGCGCGCTCCGCGCTCAGCTGGGTCTACCGCCGCCAGACACCAGCTAGGGCCAGGAGCGGCTGGACAGGACGAGGCGGTAGCCGTCGGGATCGGCGACCGTCACGCCCCACTCGTCCCAGTACTCGTTGCGGGCCGCGACTCGCGTGCCGCCCGCGTCGATCAGGCGAGTGACGATGTCGTCGTCGACAGGTCCGTCGAGGTACAGCACTAGCAGGTCTTCCTCGGTCGGGGCGGGCGGCGTCTCGGCCCCCGGATCGCCGACGAGCTCAAGGTGCCACGGTGCGCCAGGCCAGCCGACCATCAGCAGGGCATGCCCGCCCTCGGCAGAGTCGTCGAGGCGGAGCAGCACATCGAGGCCAAGGCCGTCGACCCAGAAGCGCTCTGCGGCGGACAGGTCGCGACTCGGCCGGGCGAGACGCAGGTGGCTTGCCGGTCCGGGCTGCACGGCTAGGCTCGCGCCACGCCGTCGAGGTGCGCGGTGTCGTTGAAGCCGCGGACGTACCAGCGATCACTGGTCAGGACGAGCCGGGAGATGGACGTGTTCTCCGCCCCGAGGAAGGCGAACGGCCGCGACCCGCTCGCGGCGGCCAGCGCCTCGCCGATCACGCCGCCGTGCGTGAAGGCGGCGACCCGCTGGCCCGGATGAGCCGCGGCGATGCGCTCGATCGCGGCACGCACCCGGCTGGCGAGCGCGGCGCTGGACTCTGCGCCGGGAATGACGTCCCAGCGTTCCTCGGCAGCCATCCGCAGGCTCACGGGGTGGCCGTCGGCGACGTTCTTGCGGAAAATGCCGCCCTCCCACTCGCCGAGGTACACCTCGCGCAGATCAGGCTCCACCCGCAGCTCGAGCCCGAGACGTGCGGCCAGCGGCGCCGCGGTCTGCGCGGTGCGCCGCAGGTTGGTCACGTAGATCGCGTCGAGACCGGCCGCCGCGAGCCGGGCGCTCACCTGACGTGCCTGCTTGTGGCCATCGGCTGATAGCGGCGGGTCGCCGTGTCCGTCGACGAGCGCGAACGGAGTTCCGTCGACGTACGGCTGGGACGCGCCGTGCCGCACGAGCAGCAGGTCAATCGCGCCGGGCGGCACCTCGTACCGCCGCTGCGCGAACGCGGTCGGCTCAGCCTCTACCGGAGTGTCCGTCACAGGAAGAAAGGTACAGATCACCGTGTCCCGGTCGGCACGGCAGGTCCCTCAGTCGCCGCGCGACTGCGGCAGCCTGACCGTTCCCTTGCGCCCGCCAGCCGCCGACGGCGGCGGCACGACCGGGCCGATGTCGCCGTTGGGAGCCTCGTCGAGGTCGACAATCACCGGAGCATGGTCACTCGGGCCGGTGCCCTTGCGTGCCTGCCGGTCCACCCAGGCGGCCTTGACCCGGCCGGCGACGCTGTCGGTGGCGAGGACGAGGTCGATGCGCATGCCGAGATCCTGATGGAACATCCCGGCCCGGTAGTCCCAGTAGGTGAATACTCGCTGCTCAGGCCAGTGATCGCGGACGACATCATGCAGCCCGGCGGACTGCAGGCTGGCCAGGGCAGCGCGCTCGGGGGCGGTTACGTGCGTCTGCCCGATGTACGCCGCGGGATCGAAGACGTCGGCGTCGGTCGGCGCGATGTTCATGTCCCCGCACACCACCGCAGCCGTCGGCCCGGACCTGACGACCTGCTCCAATGCCGCCAGCCAGGCCAGCTTGTACCGGTAGTGGTCGGAGTCCGGCTCGCGCCCGTTCGGCACGTAGACGGAGTGCACGCGGACCCCGCCGCAGGTGGCCGCGATCGCGCGGGCCTCGGGCTCGGGGAAGCCAGGCCCATCGGCTAGCTCCGCCGCCACGTCGTCGAGCCCGACCCTGGACAAGATCGCGACCCCGTTCCAGCGCGGCTCGCCGTGCACGGCGGCCTCGTAGCCGCGGCTGGCCAGGTCGGCGCCCAGCAGCCCGCGGAAGGCGTCGTCGGCGAGCTTGGTCTCCTGCAGGCACACGACGTCGGGCTTGCGCTGATCCAGCCAGGGCAGCAGCCGCGGTACCCGCTGCTTCACTGAATTCACGTTCCAGGTAGCGATCCGCACCGCGCCTACACTAGCCGCCATCCGTCGTGCGGCCGAGCGCGGCCGCTCGGCTGTCCATGATGACCGTGCCCGTCCGTCGTGATGACGACGACGCCTCGGTGACTCAGAAAGGAGCGCGCGATGAAGTACCTGCTGCTGGTCTGCCTGGAGGAGCCACCGGACCCAGCGCTGGAGACGGCCGAAGAGATCGCCAGCTGGGACGTCGAAGGTGACGACATCAAGCCCTGGCTGGCCGAGACCGGCGAGCGCGGCACCCGGGTGTACGGCAGCCAGGTGAGCAAGCCCGCCAATGCGGCGACGGTGCGCGTACGCGAGGGCGAGGTCGTCGTCAGCGACGGTCCCTACGCCGAGACGAAGGAATGGATGGCCGGCTTTGACGTCATCGAGTGCGCCGACATGACCGAGGCCATCGAGGTTGCTGCCAAGCATCCGGTCGCCCAGTTCGGCATGATCGAGGTCCGGCCGTTCCGCCCCGGCACCGGCCGCCGACCGTGATCACGTAAACATTTACGTCGCTGGCGCGACCTCGTCCCACCGGCGCCGCGCCCACGCCGCGCCCAAACGCCATGGTTGTGGCAGCCACGATGCTGTATCCGCAGCAGACTCACAGCCATGACCCTGGCAGCCCAGGGTGAACTGGGCTGCCAGGGTGAACTGCGCTAGTCGACGAGTTCCTCCACCGGTCTCACGCCGGCCGTACCCCGGCGCAGCCGCCAGACCAGCGCAGCTACGTACCACAGCAGCGCCAGGCCAGCGCCGTACGCCACGACCTTGTCCGCGGCATGGAATGGGCCGGGCACCGCCAGCACGACGATGATCAGCGCGCTGTACAGGAGCACGAAGATGATCACCGGCCACGCCCAGCGGCCGAGTGAGAACGCGCCGGGGATCGAGTCCAGCGCCCTGCGCTTGTAGGCGTAGCCGGCCGTGATCAGGAAGTAGATGATGTACGGAATGATCGCGGTCGCACCTACCAGCGTGGCGAACGCGCTGGCCTGCAGGTAGCCGTACCAGGTCACGCCGATATCCACGACGGCGAACACCAGCAGCGCCACGATAGGCGTCTGCGTGCTGGGGTTGACTTTCCGCAGCTGCTTGCTGAACGGCAGCATGTTGTCGCGCGCCATCGAGTACGCCAGCCGGGCTTGCGCGCCTGCGCCGACGACAAGGATCGCGAACATCGAGAAGATGACGAACGCGACGAACACTTTGACCAGCCACGATGGCAGCCAGTAGCCAGCGATCACGAGCAGCGGAAGGCCCGGCGCCTCGACGGCCTTGATGCTCGGGATAGCAACGGTGAAGCCGATCAGCGCGATCATGCCGAGGACCGCGGAGCCTGCCACGGCCCAGAGGACCCCGCGCGGGACGCTCTGGCGAGGGTTGACCGCGTCCTCGGACATGTCGGCCGCGAGCTCGAAGCCGACCAGGGTGAACGCGCCCATCAGGCCAGCCAGCGCGAACGCGTAGATCGTCGGGTTGTGCAACGTCGACGTCGTATTGGTGAGAATGCTCGCGCCATACGGGCTCGGCTTGGTCTTCAGTGCCCAGAGGACGAAGAGCAGCACGCCGAAGACGACAGTGCCGATGATCTCGGTGAACACCGCGATGTTGTTCACGCGCGCAGCCACCTGGATGCTGATGATGTTGAAGATCACCGGCAGCACCATGAGGATGAGCGCGACCGCGAACACCAGCCGGGCACTCGGATTGGTGACGTTGAATTCGCTCAGCAGCAGCGGCGATGCGACGCCCAGCATGATGGCGCCACCGCCGACACTCATGTACAGCAGCCCCGCGAACCCGACGAACCAGCCGTAGCTCGAATTCACTAGCCGGGAGCTCCACTGGTAGGCATACCCCGCCAGCGGGATCCGGGTGCCGAGCTCGGCCACCACGAGAGCGATCATCATGTTCCCGACGCCGACGATCGGCCAGGTCCAGATGGAAGCCGGTCCCCAGTACGAGAGCCCGAATCCGTAGTTGAGGAAGATGCCGGTGGTGATCGAGATGATCGAGAAGGCAATGGCGAACATCGAGAAGAAGCGCAGCGATCTGCGCAGCTCGGGCTTGTAGCCCGCCTTGGCCAGGATGGCCTCCTCGCCATTGCCTGCCGCCACGGCTACACCGGCTGGCCTGGCCGAGTCATCAGTGCTCATGTGATCCCTCCTTCTTGTCGTGCCCGGACGGCGGCAAAGGCCTCATCAGTCGCGGCGAGGGCCTTCGCCAGGTCTGCGTCGGTCATCGCCGCAGAGATAAACCAGTTGTGTCGCGGATGCAGGTAGAGCCCGGCCCGGATCGCGGCCGCCGCGAACACGCCGGCGAGCACGTGATCGCGATCGCCGACGAAAGTCAGGTACGGCATCGCCGCCGGGCCGGTGTAGTTCACCTCGATACCGCGCGCGGCTGCCTGGCCGAGTACGCCGGCGCGCAGGGTCGTCCCGGCCCGGTCCATGGCCTCGATGGCACCCTCGTCGCGCAGCGCGCCGATGGTCGCGATCGCCGCGGCCATGGCCGCCGCCGAGAACCAGAACGACCCGGTGACGAAGATGCTCGCGGCCGCGTCCCGGAAGCGGCCCGACCCGAGCACCGCGGCCAGCGGATGGCCGTTGGCGATCGCCTTGCTCCAGGCAGACAGGTCCGGCAGCACCCCGACCGGTTCCCAGCTGGAGCCGAGGTGCAGCCGGAATCCGCACCGGACGTCGTCGAGGATCAGCGCCGCGCCGGTCTGCGTGCACAGCTCGCGCAGGCCGCGGGCGAAGGCCGGATCGACGAGCTCCTGGTCGTAGCCGGCGTCGTGCTTGAACGGGCTGACGACGATGGCCGCGAGGTCGGCGCCAGCCTCGCGCGCGGCGGCCGTCACCGACTCCAGGTCGTTAAACGTGTAGTAGCCGAGGTTGGCCCGGTCCGCGCTGGTGACACCGGCCAGCCGCGGCGTACACCACGGCGCCGCGCCGTGATACGCGCCCGTCGCCACCAGGATGCGTGACCTGCCGGTCTCCGCCCTGGCGATCGTGCAGCAGATCGTCGTGGCATCGGTGCCGTTCTTGGCGAACATGGCCCAGTCGGCGTGCCGCACGGTAGCTACTAGCAGCTCGGCCAGCTCGACCATGACCGCGCCCGGCCCGTTCTGGCAGTCGCCCTGCTCAGCTTGCGCCCTGGCCGCTGCCTCGACGGCGGGGTGCTGGTGCCCGAGCACCACCGGGCCGTAGCTGCACATCAGGTCGACGTACTCGTTGCCGTCGACGTCCCAGATTCGCGCGCCTCGCCCCCCGCGCATGAACTGCGGATACTCCGGCGGCAGCGGCCCGGCCGACTGATGGCCGTACATGCCACCGGGAATGACCGCCCAGGCCCGCTGGCGGAGCTGACCGTCAGCCTCGCGCGGCCGGTCAGCACGGCTGGTCGCCGGCATCACCTGCGCCGATCTCAACTGCTCCGGTGTCAACCGTTCCGGTATCAACTGTTCGGGCATGCCACGTGCTCCCCTGTCTCCTTCGCTGCTGTCGCTGCTGTGCCGGATAGTGCTGCCGCCTCGATTCGGTCCGCGGCCGGCGCATTCGAGGTGCGCAGGAGATCGACGGCGTGCGCCAGGTCTCGCAACCCGGCGTCGGATCCGAGCCCCGTCGCCACCAGCGAGCCGCAGGCGGCGCCGAGCCAGGCAGCGTCCACCACGTCGCAGCCCAGCAGCAGGCCCGTCAGCATCCCGGCGTTGAATCCGTCGCCGCAGCCGGTCGTGTCCACCACGGCTACCTCGATGGCCGGAACATGGATCAGTCCGCCGCCCGCCACCGTGACCAGGCAGCCGTCGCCGCCGAGCGTCACGGCGACGCCCCCGGTGCCGAGCGCCAGCACGTCGGCGATGGCCAGGTCGAGATCGGCCTGTCCGGTCAGCGCACGGAGCTGGTCACCGTTCGGCCAGAACCAGTCGGCACCGGCCAGCGCGCCGCGCATCCGGGCGAACTCGCGCTCGCTGCCCGAGTGCAGCACATCCACGGCGACCAGCGCACCGGCTTGCTTCGCGGCGGCGACCACCAGCGTCAGGTCACCGGCGGTCAGCCCGGCCATCGCGTCCGGGCCGCCGAGCAGCATGGCTCCGCAGTCGGCCAGGCGCGCCAGCTCCAGATCGGCCAGCTCAAGCAGTCGCGTGGCGCCCGGCACGTGCCAGGCGGGCCGCTCCCCGTTGGGGCGGATCGGCAGGATGGTCGCCGACGTCTGCGCGGCGTTCTTCCTGATCAGGCCGCTGGTATCGATCTGGTACCCGGCCAGGGCCATGAGCAGGATGTCGCCGAGCAGGTCGGCGCCGATCGCGCCGAACACGCTCACGCTCGCGCCCAGCTTCGCCAGATCGACGGCGGTCCCGGCCGCTGTGCCGGCCGCGGTGGCCCGGATCTCGGTCAGCCGCGCGCTGCCCTGTCCGGCCGGGATTGCCTCGACCGGCCGGCCGAGCACGTCGACAATGTGCGGACCGACGACGGCAACTCGCGGCCGGCTCACCGCTGGCGCCGTTCGCCGTAGCGGCGTCGGCGCGCTTCGGCTGACACCTCGTCGAGCTCGGCCTGCGTAAGAATGTGCGGCTCACCGTAGCTGCACGCCAGGCGGAACACCTTGGCCAGCCATTCGAGCAGCAATGCGCGATCGTAGGCCTCGGCTAGCGTCCGGCCGTAGCAGATGGCCCCGTGGTTCTCCAGGATCGCCGCCGAGCGGTCTGCGAGAGCTGCGACCGCCGCCTCCGCCAGGCCAGCCGACCCGAACCTGGTGTATCCGGCCACGCGGATCGGCCCGCCGAGGCCAGCGATCGCGTAGTGCACGGCAGGCAGCTCGTCGTTGGCTGCCGACAGCGCGATCACCTCGGCCGAGTGCGTGTGCACGACCGCCGCTGCGCTCGTTCCCTGGTAGACGGCCAGGTGCATCGGCACCTCGCTGGACGGGGTCTCGCCCGCATCCACTTCCTCGCCCGTCAGCGTGACGACGCAGATGTCCGAGGGGATCAGCTCGCTGTAGCGAACGCCCGACGGAGTAATCGCAATCAGGTCACCCACGCGCACGCTCATGTTGCCTGACGCGCCGACGGCTAGCCCGTCCGCGATCAGGCGCCCGCAGTAGCTGACCAGCTGCTCACGAGCCGCTTGCAGCTCAGTATTAGCATGCATCACAACGGATGTTAGACGGACGTCCGACAAAAAAATAGAACCAAATCGCTGGCGAACCTGACGTCGCTGGCCAACGCGAAGCGGAGCACGATGCCCAAGATCGTCGACTGGGACGAGCGGCGGGACGAGATCCTGTCAGCTACCTGGCGGGTCATCGCGCGAGACGGCATCACCGGCGCGACCATCCGGGCGATCGCTAAGGAAGCCAACTGCTCGCGCGGGATACTCGGGCATTACTTCGACGACAAGGCCGACATCCTGGGCTCGGCGCTCGTCCTCTCCCACCGCCGCGTCGGTGCCCGGATGGCGGCGGCGTCCGCCGGACTGACCGGCCTGGACGCGCTGCGCGCCGTCATGCTCGAGACCCTGCCGCTCGACGAGCGCCGCGACCTCGAAGCGCAGATCGAGATCAGCTTCTGGGGCCGCGCGCTGGGCAACGCGCGGCTGCGCGAGCTCCAGCACTCTGAGTTTGACCGGCTATGCGGCCGGCTGCGCGGCCATTTGCAGGAGGCCGCGCAGCACGGTGAGCTCACCCCCGACTGCGATCTCAGTCTTGCGACGCACCAGCTTGTCGTGCTCATCGACGGCCTCTCGGCGCAGCGCGTTCTGTATCAGGACCGGGTCACGCCGCAGCGTCAGGTCGAGATGCTCGACCACCTGCTCCGTGCGTTCCAGCCGCCGGCCCCAGCGCCTGCCGGACCCGAGGCGAGTGTCGGCGCCGGCCGCCACGCGGGTTAGCGTGACCTGGTGGCCTCCCGCCCAGAACGCTCCATGTCCTTCGGCGCCATCGCGAGTGACTACGACCGGCTGCGTCCCGGCCCGCCGCCGGCGGCCGTGGATTGGCTGCTGCCAGCCCGCCCCAATGTGGTGGTTGATCTCGCGGCCGGCACCGGGCTGCTGACCCGGGCGCTCGCAGGCCGGGCGCAGCGCGTGATCGCGGTCGAGCCGGACGACCGGATGCGGGCTGTCCTCGCCGCCCGGTCCCCCGGCGTCGAGGTACTGGCCGGCCGCGGTGAGGCGATTCCGCTGCCTGACGCCGCCGTGGAGGCCGTCCTCATCTCCTCCGCCTGGCACTGGATGGATCCCGACCGTGCGGTCCCCGAGATCGCCAGGGTGCTGCGCGACCGTGGCCGGTTCGGCATCATCTGGACCGGCCGGGACCCCGCCACGCCCTGGCTGCGCGCGGACGAGTGGTTCCGGCGGCCTCGATCAAGAACCGCAGACCGGGAACGGGGCCGATGGCGTCGGTCTCCCGGGTGACGGTCGCCACGTCACGCTGCCCGATCCAGCACTATTCGACGATGTCGAGACGGCCACACTCCGCTTCAGCCGCCGGATGACGGTGCCCGACCTGGTGGACTGGCTGACCACCTACAGTCGCGTGATCACGGCCAGCGAGCAGGTCAAGGCGGCTGGCCGCACCAGGGCGGCCGCGGCGCTAACCGAACGGTTCCCAGGCGCCGCCCAGATCGAGGTCCCCATGCTCTCGCTGTGCTGGCGGGCCGATCGCGCGCCGCGCTGAGCACCCGGCCGGCTGGCCCGCCTGAAAACCCGTAGGCAAGGTCCCGGCTACGTCGTTAGCGTGGCCGCCATGATCCCTGCCCACCGGTTGCTGGAATTCGCGCTGCTGTCGTACGCGCTGATCCTCGTCCCGGGACCCAACGTCCTGTTCGTAGTGAGCCGTTCGCTCCAGCTCGGCAGGCTGCCCGGCATCGCCGCGGTCGTCGGCGGCCAGTCGGGCGTCTACGTCCAGGTGATCGCCGTCGCGTTCGGGATCGGCGCGCTCGTCGAGCGGTCTGTGGCCGTGTTCACCGTCGTCCGGCTGGCGGGTGCTGGCTACCTGATCGTCCTCGGCGTGCAGGCCATCCGGCACCGCAAGTCGCTGGCCGCCATTCTCGGCGGCGGCGCCGCACCCGCGAGCACCGGCCGGATGCTGCGGGACGGCTTTATCGTCGGGCTGACCAACCCCAAGGCGATCGTGTTCTTTGCCGCGGTACTGCCGCAGTTCGCGGACCGCGCGGCCGGCCATGTTCCGCTTCAGCTACTGCTGCTCGGCGCGATCTTCGTCGCTATCGCGCTCGTCTCCGACAGCATGTGGGCGCTGACCGCGGGCACGGCGCGCTCCTGGTTCACGCGGTCCCCGCGCAGGCTAGAGCTCGTCGGCGGGACAAGCGGCCTGGTGATGATCGGCATCGGTGCGAGCCTGGCCCTGACCGGGGGCAGAGACTAGGCCCGCAGTCGGGCCGAGTTTAGGTCTGCAGCGGCATCATTTCGGCGGCGAACTCGTCGACGAAGCGCTCCAGGCCGCCGCTGCCGGGCAGGGCCGCCGGACGGATCACGAACTTGCTGAGCCCGGCCTCGATGTAAGCGCCGATCATCCGCTGAGCGTCCGCCCAGGTAGCCGGCGAGAGCGTCGACGGATCGACGCCGGGGCGGCGCCGCTCGATGGCACGAATGACGTCGGGCGTCATCGGTCCGACGGCGAGACTAATGCCGAAATGCTCCGGGTCCACTTCCCGGCCGCTGTCGGCAGCCGCGGCCTGGATCAGCTCGCGGGCCGCGCGAGCCTCTGCGGGCGTCAGGAAACTGCCGAGCCAGCCGTCGCCGAACCTGCCGACCCGCCGCAGCCCTTCGGGTGCGCTGCCGCCGAGCCAGATGTCCAGCGGCTTGGCTGGCAGCGGGCCGACGCTCGCGCCCTCGACGCTGAAGAACTGGCCGGTGAACGACACGTCCTGCTGCGCGAGCAGGAGCCGCAGCAGTTCCAGCGACTCATCGAACACGGCCGCGCGGGGGCCGCTCACCGCAAACGCCGCCGCCTCGGGCCGCCGCGCCGGCCGCAGCCCGAAGACCGGCAGGACGCGGCCAGGAGCCAGACCGGCGAGCGAGGTCAGCTGCTTGGCGACGAGGACCGGATGGCGGCCGGGCAGGACCGCGACGCCCGTGCCGACCTTCAGGTGACTGCTTCTGGCCAGCGCGTACATCATGCCGGTGAACGGCTCGACTAGGTCGCCGTACACGACCTCGCTCAGCCAGAGCGAGTCGATGCCCGCCTTCTCCAGCAGTTCGACCCCATCTGCCAGGCCCTGCGGTGTCGCAGCCGGGCCCAGGCTGACGCCAATCCGTACTTTCATAGCTCCATCCGATCACATCCGCCGCGGGGACCCGAAACGCGAGTCATTCCGCCAGGTCTGCGCGCGGCTATGGTTCGGGTCATGGACGACGCTCTGTCCATGCGGTACGCGCTCGCGCAGACGCGCACGCCGTCCATCAGCAGATGGGATATGCCGATCTCTGCGGGCAGTCGGGACGCTTCGTCAAGGTCCTCAGCTGAGCCGCACTCATCGAAAGGCTGGTGGAGCAGAGGATGATCAGTATCGGCAAGCTCAAGTCGTCCGACCGGTCGGCCTGGGAGGAACTCTTCCGCGGCTACATCGACTTCTATCAGCGCGCGGAGCCGCCGGAGATGTACGACCGAGCGTGGCGTGAGTTCCAGGCCGACGACCGCATGCACGCCCTGGGCGCACGGGCTAGCGGACGGCTCATAGCCATAACGCACTTCCTTGTTCACCCCAATACATCGGGTCCGGATGTCTGCTATCTGCAGGACCTCTTCACAGCTCCGGAAGCTCGCAGCATGGGCGCAGGCCGCGCACTGATCGCCGCCGTGTCCGGCTGGGCGACGGCGCACGGCTGCTGCCGCGTGTACTGGAACACCCACGAGTCCAACAGCACGGCCAGGCGCCTGTACGACACGGTGGCTGAGAACCGCGGATTCATCAGGTATCAGATCGAACTGTGAGCTGGACGTGTCCGCCATGCGGCTACGGCATCGAGCTCCACCTCGGTGTGGAAACGGATTTCCGGCATGCGCCATTTCTATGCCAGCGACCCGCACGGCAACCGGCTTGAGTTCCTCGAGCCACGGAACTAGGGGCTCTTCACAATGCACGGTGTTCGCCGCCACGTGTTCTCGATCAACCCCGGCGGACCGGTCGACTGGGGCGACCTCGCCGTTGGCGCAGGCTACTTCGACCAGGCCCACTTCGGCCACGAGTTCCGGGCGTTCACCGGGCTCACGCCCCGGTACGTCGAAGTCCGGCGGCGGTTCCTGCGCGAACATCCCGGCCACGTGCTGGACAGCTGGCCGCTGCCGGCCGATTGATTTCTTACAAGAGCGAACAGCTCACGACACTCTAAATTGGGGGCACCCCAAAGCAGAGGAGAGCCCCGTGGGCAAGGTGGTCATGTACGCCTCGGTGTCGGTGGACGGCTTCGTCGCGGACGAGAACGACCAGCCCGGACCGCTGTTCGACTGGTTGTCCAGCGGTGACGTGCCGTTGGACGAGAGCGGCGAGTTGACGGTGTCACAGACGTCCTACGACTACACCCGGCCGTACTGGGACCAGATCGGGGCGACAATCGTCGGCCGCCACGTCTTCGACATGACGGACGGCTGGGAAGGGAAGCCCCCGGGCGGGGTCGACCACGTGGTCGTCGTGACCCACCGGCCGAAGCCCGAGGGCTGGGACCCCGAGGCGCCGTTTCACTTCGTCGACGGCGTCGAGGCAGCCCTGGCCAAGGCGCAGGAGCTTGCGGGTGACCGCATGGTCGAGGTCGCCGCCGGCGATGTCGGTGGCCAGGTGCTTGCCGCGGGCCTGATCGACGAGGTGCGCATGGACGTCGTACCCGTCGTGTTCGGGTCCGGCAAGCGCTACTTCGGGTCGGTCCACGCACAGCACCTGTTGGAGGAACCTGACGTGGTGATTCAGGGCAACCGGGTGCTTCACCTGCGCTATCGGGTGCGTCGTTGACCGATCTGAGCGGGTACGCGAAGAAGTCCACTGCGAACGGTGACACAAGATCGGGCCTCCGGCTGCGTTTGCGCTTCGCTGTCCCTGGTCGGGCAGCCGACGCCGATCCGCCCCAGCACTTCACCCGCGGCAAGTTCAACTCAAGATCACTGGTTGCCGCCGCCTGCCCCGGCGTCAGCGCGGGTCACCCGGCGATGGACTGGCAGCTGCACAGCGGTGACGACTACTTCGCGGTCAAGCAGGTCACCGAGACCTGGCGGTGCCGAGGTCGCGCGGATGCATATATCTTGATATCAAGATTCGTCATCTGAGGAGTTGATCGATGATCCACCACGTTCTGCTCGCCTGCCCGGCCGCAGCCGAGGACGCCTCGCGCGCCTTTTACTCGGGCGTACTCGGACTCGCTGAAATCGACAAGCCGCCCGCGCTGGCAAGGAAGGGCGGCTGCTGGTTCCGCGGGCATGGCGTCGAGCTGCACCTCGGCGTCGAAGCCGATTTCCGGCCCGCGCGGAAGGCCCATCCGGCGCTCCTGGTGTCCCGGATCGACGAGTGGGCGGCACGACTGACGGCGGCGGGCTACCCGGTCAGCTTCGACGACGAGTTCCCCGGCATGCGCCGTTTCTATGCCAGCGACCCGCACGGCAACCGGCTTGAGTTCCTCGAGCCACGGAACTAGGGCAGCGGCTTGAGGCCGTCGGCAGTGAGCAGGTAGCTGGCCTGATCCAGCGCGGGGTCGGCGATGAGCTGGCCGATGGACGCGCCCGCCTGCTCCGGCGTGAGAGCCGGTCCCCTGGTGGCGAGGAAGTCCGCGACGGTCATGCCTTCCCTTGCCGCGTACGCGGCGACGGCGGCCGCGCCGAGGTCGGTGGCCGGTGTGAGCTGCGGCAGTACCGAGACAAACCTGATGCCGAGCCCGCCGCGCTGCGATTCGGCCGCCGCGTAGGCCGCGATGAACCGGATGGTCGCCTTGGCGCCCGCGTATCCGCCGCTCAGCGGCGAGCCGAAGAGCGCGGCGCCGCTGGACATGGCGACGACGACGCTCCCTGGCCGCAGCGGCCGCAGCAGCGCCTCGCGAGTCCAGCCGAACGCCTGCTGCACATCGACGTCCCACACCCGGCTGAACGACTGCCACGTCTGTTGGTGCAGCGGGCGCGAGAGTGGCGCGACACCGGCGTTGAGCACGAGGATCTCGGGATCGTACTGGTCGAGGAGCTGACCGGCAGTCACCGGATCGGCCGCGTCAGCGACCACGGGCGTGAACGAGTCGCCGAGTTTCTGGCCTAGCTCGGCGAGGCGGCCGCCATCGCGGGCGAGCCCGACGACGGCTGCCCCCGCCTCGGTCAGCGCTGTGGCGATGGCGCGGCCGAAACCCCTGCTGGCCCCGGTCACCACGGCCGTCCGGCCCGTTAGCTGCTGCGATGTCATGTGAATCTCCCTCGCGTGGTGGACTTGAGCGGAGCGCAAGGTGCGCGCCTGCCTGTACTGATCCGCGCGAGCCGCCAAAGTCATCGGGTGGCCAGCAGCGATGAGTCTGGGCCGCGGCGCGGGTCTATCGAGGTAGGGGCGTCCGCAGCCAGGAGGAGATATGTCAGCCAGCGGCAGTGCAGCTCCGAGCAGTGCAGCTCCAAGCAGTGCAGCTCCAAGCAGTGCAGCTCCGAGCCGGGCAGCGCTGGACAACGCTGCGTCGGATAAGGGAGCGCCAGACAGCGAGGACTTCGCGCTGCTCGCCGACCCGTACCGCGGCGAGCTACTGGCGCACTGCTACCGGATGCTCGGCTCGCTGCACGACGCCGAGGATCAGGTGCAGGAGACCCTGCTGCGCGCCTGGCGGTCGTACGGCGAGTTCGAGGGCCGCTCCTCGATGCGCACCTGGCTGCACCGGATCGCCACGAACACCTGCCTGCGCGCGCTCGAAACCCGGTCCCGGCGGCCGCTGCCGTCCGGGCTGGGCGAGCCGGCCGGGGACCCCGACGGCCCCGTTCCGGTTCCGAATCTGGACGTGCCGTGGCTGCAGCCTTTCCCGGCTGCGGTCACCGGAGCCGGCGCCGACGATCCGGCCGCGATCGTGACGGCCCGCGCCAGCCTGCGGCTCGCGCTCATCGCGGCGCTTCAGTACCTGCCGCCGCGGCAGCGCGCCGCGCTGATCCTGCGGGACGTACTCGGCTGGCACGCAGCGGAGGTCGCTGACCTGCTCGGCGTGTCGACCGCAGCAGCCAACAGCGCGCTGCAGCGCGCGCGGGCGCAGATCGGGAAGCTGGTACCCGCCGAGGACGACATCCTCGAGCCCGACGACCCGAAAGTACGGGATGTTCTGGCCCGCTACGCGGCCGCGTTCGAGACCGCCGACGTCGCTGGCCTCACCGAGCTGCTGCGCGCCGATGCGGTGCTCGAGATGCCGCCGATCGCGATCTGGTTCGCCGGCCGCGACATGGTCAGCCGGTTCCTCGCACGCCGGGTCCTGGTCCGGCCAGGCGACTTCGCCATGACGGCAGTCCAGGCCAACGGCCAGCCGGCGGTTGCCGCCTACGAGCGCGGTGATGACGGCAGTTACCATGCTCACGCGATTCAGGTCCTCACGATCGCCGAGGGGCGGATCAGCCGGATCGCGTCGTTCAACGACGGCAGCCTGTTCGCGGCGTTCGGCTTGCCCGCTCGCCACCCCGGCACGCTGCCAGTGCCTGATTGACCAGTGCCTGATTGACCTGTGCCTGATTGACCTGTGCCTGATTGACCTCTGTGCCTGATTAACCGGTGCCATGCCCGAACAGCCGCCAGCGCTGCGTGCCTGGCACGCCGTCGCTGAGACTCGCGATCCTGCGCTCCTGGCAGACCTGCTGGCCGACGACGTGGAGTTCCGCTCCCCGGCCGTGTTCCGGCCGCAGCAGGGCAAGGCGCTGACCACCTTGTACCTGGCCGGCGCGATCGCTGTGCTCGGGCCGTCGCTGCGCTACGTGCATGAATGGCACGACGACACCGGCGGTGTCCTGGAGTTCGAGGCAGAACTGGAAGGCGTCTATCTCCAGGGCATCGACATGCTGCGGTGGAATGAGGATGACAAGCTCGTCAGCTTCACCGTCATGGTGCGGCCGATGCGCGGGCTGGAGAAGCTCATCGAGCTCATGAGCCGCCAGCTGGCCGCGGCCCAGGGCTGAGTTCGCGGCGGCCGGCCATCAGGGCCCGGTCGAGACGGCGGCAGGCCAGGATTGGCGGAATACGCGCTCGCTGACGGCTGTTCGGATCGACTGTGACGACGCAGCCGCAGGATTCCGCCGAAGCCGTTCAGTTCTGGTTCGATCCGGTCTGCCCGTGGGCCTGGATCACCTCGCGCTGGATGCTCGAGGTTGAGAAGGTCAGACCGGTCCGCACCGACTGGCGCGTCATGTCGCTCGCCTACCTCAATCTGACTCAGCATGAGGGCAAGGGCCTGAGCGAGGACTACCTGGAGCGGATGGGCAAGGCGTGGGGACCGATCCGTGTCGTCGCTGCTGCTGTCAGCGACCGCGGCCCGGACGTGCTCTTGCCCCTCTACACCGCCATTGGGACGCGGATCCACGTGACCGGAGAGCGCGAGGATCCGAAGCTGCTGCCCAACGCCCTCGCTGAGGTCGGCCTGCCCGAGTCGCTCGCAAGCGCGGCGCAGAGTACCGAGTTCGACGATGCCATCAAGGCATCGCATCACGAAGCGTTCGACGATGTCGGCCTGGACGTGGGCACGCCTGTTATCCGGATTCGGGGCAAGGCCATCTTCGGGCCCGTCGTCACCCCGGCGCCCAAGGGCGAAGCGGCCGGCGCTCTTCGACGGGGTCGCGCTCGTCACCCAGACAGACGGATTCTTCGAGCTCAAGCGCACTCGCGACCGCAAGCCGACCTTCGACTGAGACCTGGTTCGAGCTCTCGTTGACGCCCGTCATGGTTTCCGCGACCCACGTTGTGCCGTGCGGACGCGGAAACCATGCCGGATAGGTGCGTTGCCGCGCGAGATCAGCCCGGCACCTTGTCCAGGAAGCCCAGGACCATAACGATCTTGCTGTCCTCGTCGGTGACGGCTACGTCGAAGCCCGCCACGAGCGGCTCAGCACCCTCGGGGCCGAGGCCCCAGGAGAACCGCGCCTGGCGGTGGTGCGCGTCGACGGGTCCGGCCAGCGTGAATACCAGGCCGGGGAACTGCTCCTGCACCGCCGCGATCGTCGCGTCGATCGCGTCGAGGCCGTGCGCTTCGCCGAGCGGGTCGATGTAAGAGCTGTCGGCAGCCCAGGCATCATCGATCAGCTTGCGGCGGGCGGCCGGGTCGGTCTCGTTCCAGCACTCGAGGTAGCGGGTAATGACGTCGTTCATGGGAGTCCCTCCGTGTCGGGTTCCGCGGTTGCGTACCGGCCCATCGTGGACAGCGGCCTGGCGAGCTGTCGATTACGCGGGAGGTAACGCCAGCCCGATGACCTGCCAGGTAATGGCCTCGGCTCGGGGTGCCCGCTAGCGTCACAGCCATGACCACCATGACCACCATGACCTCCGGGGCGGCAGGCGCCCGGCCCGTCGGCGTGCTGCTGCGCGAATGGCGCGAACGGCGCAGGCTTAGCCAGCTCGACCTGTCGATCCGAGCAGACGTTTCCACCCGCCATCTGAGCTTCGTCGAGACCGGCCGGTCCCGTCCGACGCCCACGATGATCCTGCGGCTCACCGAGGAGCTCGAGGTACCGCTGCGCGAGCGTAACGCACTGCTGCTGGCCGGCGGCTACGCGCCGGCCTACCCGCAGCACGGCCTGGAAGAGCCGGAACTGGACCGGGTCCGCGGCGCCCTGAGGCAAGTCCTCGCTGGCCACGTGCCGTATCCGGCGGTCGTCGTCAATCGCTGGTGGGAATTGCTCGATGCCAACGCGGCGATCGGCGTCCTGACGACAGGCTGCGCGCCCTGGCTGCTCGCGGCGCCCGTGAACGTGCTCCGCCTGAGCCTGCACCCGGACGGGATGGCGCCGCGCATCGCCAACCTGGCCCAATGGCGCTCGCACCTGCTCACCCAGCTTCAGCATCGCGCGCGGACGCTAGCCGACCCCCGCCTCAGCGAGTTGCATGACGAGCTACTCGGCTACCCGGGCGGTCTCGCCGACGCGCGGGAGCTCGCCGGCGCGGTCGTGCTTCCGCTGCGCTTCCGGCACGGCGACGCCGAGCTGTCGTTGTTCAGCATCAGCGCCGTGGTCGGCACCGCCACCGACGTCACCGTCAACGAGCTGGCCATCGAGGCGTTCTACCCCGCCGATGCAGCGACCGACGCAACGCTGCGCACGCTGGCCTCGGCCGGACCCGAGGCGGCCGGATCAGGCGGCTAGCGCTGCCACCGGATCGCCGCGAGCCGGTCGGCTGAGACGTAGCCGTGGTCGGTGAACCAGCGCGCCGAGTCCTCGATCGCCAGGCGCGCTGGCCGCGACTTGTGCCCGATCTCCGCCCGGGCGCGGTCGTCGTTGAAGATCATTCTCGTGGTGGCCATCCGGGCGCCTTCCAGGGGCACTCGGGGCTCACGCCCCAGCAGCCTGCCCTCGACGAAGCTGGAGGCCATGCCCGCGGCGACCACCAGCTGCCGCGGCACTTCGAACCGTGGCATCGGCAGCCCGGAGCAGTCAGCCAGGGCCTGGAGGATCTCGCGCATCGACATGTTCTCGCCGCCGAGGATGTAGCTTCGGCCGGTCCGGCCGTGCTCCAGAGCGGCGACGTGACCGCGTGCGAGGTCGTCGACGTGGCAGACGTTCATGGCCGTGTCGACGAAGCCCGGCATCTTGCCGTTGAGGAAGTCCAGCACGACCTTGCCGGTCGGCGTCGGCGCGATGTCCCCGGGCCCGAGGGGGAAGGTCGGCATCGCGATGCTGACGTCGAGCCCCTCGGCAGCCGCGCGCAGCACCTCATGCTCGGCAGCGAACTTCGTCCGCTTGTAGTAGCCGAACAGGTGCGCGAGGTCCGCCGAGCAGGTCTCGTCTGCTGACTCCCCGTGCCTGGTCTTGCTCAGCCCGAGCACGCCAACAGTGGAGGTGTAGACCAGCCGCTCGCATCCGGCCGCCCGCACAGCGTCGATGACGTTGAGCGTCCCGCCCACGTTGACCTCGTGGAAGATCCGCGGGTCGCGGGCCCAGAGCCGGTACACGGCCGCGAGGTGGAACGCGTACCGGGCGCCTTCGAATGCGGACCTGACGGCCCCGCCGTCGCGGATGTCCACGATGACGCGCTCGACATCCGGCAGGCCTTGCAGGTTCTTGGCGTTCGCGCCCGGCTCGACGAGAGCCACGACCTGCGCGCCCTTAGCCTGTACGGCCCGGGCGACAGCGGAGCCGATGAAGCCGGATGCACCGGTGATCACGACCCGGTCGCCTGGCTCGATCGAGGCGACTGCCGGGACGTAGCTACCATCCGTCGTCGACCCCGGCGCGTGCCCCCGGGCCAGCGGCCTGGCGACCTGCCGGTCCTCCCCGCGGGCTTGGTCGCCGGCTGAGCCGAAGCTAGCGACCGGGCCGGCGGGGACAGCGGCCGGGCTGGCGGGGACGGCGGCCGGGCTGGCGCTTGCCACGCTGCGCCGGGACTTGCGCTTGAGCGCGCCGCGAGCCATGGTCCGGCCGAATTCGTAGGTCAGCCCCGAGCCGCGGTGCGCATCTGCCATGACGTCATCGAGGGCCTGCACGAAGTAGTCGACTTCCGCCGCGCCGGAGATGAGCGGCGGCAGCAGCTTGATGATGTTGACGTTGTCCGCCGCCACCTGAGTGATGATGCGGTGCCGGTGAAATAGCGGCACGACCACCAGCTGGGAGAACATGCCGGTGCGCAGGCGTTCGAGGGTCCGGAACCGGCGGCCGGCCGAGCCCGACTCGGGCTGGCCGAACTCGATCCCGACCATGAGGCCGAGCCCGCGGACGTCGTGAATCAGCTCATAGCGCTCGGCCAGGCCGCTCAGCTTCTCCTGCAGGTCTGCCCCGGTACGCTCCGCGCGGCCGACGATGTCCTCGTCGTCGAACGCCGCCAGTGTCGCCAGGCCCGCGACCATCGCCAGCTGATTGCGGCCGAATGTCGTCGAGTGCTTGAGCGCGTCCTCCATGGAGTCGTACACGCTCGCGAAGATCTTCTCGGTGGTGAGCATGGCCCCGATCGGCACGAAACCGCCCGACAGCGCCTTGGAGATCGTGATGATGTCCGGCTCGAGGCCCCAGTGCTCGTGGCAGAAGAACTTGCCCGTCCGGCCGAGGCCTGTCTGTACCTCGTCGGTGACCAGGAGCGTCCCGTAGCGGCGGCACAGCTCCTGGGCGGCCCGCCAGTAATCGGGGGTCGCGCAGTAGACGCCCTTACCCTGGATGGGCTCGACGATGAAGGCGGCGACGTCCCGGTTACGCAGCGCGCGCTCGAGAGCATCCAGGTCCCCGAACGCGACAGCGGCCGATTCCAGCAGGTCGCCGAAGCCCTTGCGGAACTCCTTGCCGCCGTTCAGCGCCAGCGCGCCCGTGGTCAGGCCGTGGAATGCGTGCTCGGCGTACAAGATCTTCGGCCGCTGCGTCGAGTGCCGGGCGAACTTGATGGCAGCCTCGATCGACTCGGCACCGGAGTTACAGAAGAAGGCGCGGGTGATGCCTGGGTGCGTGCGGGCGACCAGTTGCTCGGCGAGCAGGCCAGGCAGCAGGGCGCAGTCCATCTGGACCATGTTCGGCAGGTCAAGGTCGAGCGCCTGATGCAGCGCGGCCTTCACGGCCGGATGGCTACGGCCGAGGGCGTAGACGCCGAAGCCGGACAGGAAGTCGAGGTAGCGGGCACCGTTGTCGTCGTAGAGGTAGGAGCCCTCGCCCCGTATGTAGTTACGGTCGAAGCCGAGAGTCCTGAGCGTCCTGGCGAGCTGGTGGTTCATGTACCGCTCGTGGAGCGCGAAGTTCTCCCCGGATCGTTCCGCGAACGTCCGGGCTACATCGAAGGGCATGCTGCTCCTTGCACTGCGCTCCTGCTCTGCGTTTCTAGCACGGACCGGTTACCTGGCGCTGGACCGGCCGCAGGCCTGTCACCAGCGGTTAGCCGTCGCGCCGTGTCGACCATCTTCGCGCACGGACAGCTGAAATGCCCGTCTTCCCCGCGAAGTCGCGGGTGGCCACTCGCTGCGCTCGACAGCAAGGCTGGCTGCCCGGGCCACCCCAGCAGGCGGATTCGGGCTGACATAGTCATGATCGTACAAATTGGCACCCGGCATGGCGGATGCGGGCCGGTTCAGTGGCGGCCGCGCCGCCCAGCCGCTAGCGAAAATCCCTGCTCCGTGCCGCCGCGACGACTCGCAGCCGCTCGAGCCGGACGGCCAGCAGGCTGACCGCACCATCCAGCCGTTCGACCCGGCCGTGGACGAGCAGCGCGTTCGCGTTGACGCCGATCTTGCGGAAGCGCTGCCAGACGTTCGGCGGGCAGATGATGTTGGCCATGCCCGTCTCGTCCTCCAGGCTGAGGAACACCACCCCACGCGCGGTCCCTGGCTGCTGACGGTGCGTGACCAGGCCGCCGACCAGCACGGTCCGGCCGTTCTCCGCTCCCGTCAGCCTCGCCGCGGGCAGTGCGCCTCGCTCGGTGAGCATCGGGCGGATGTGCTCGATCGGGTGCGTGCCGTAGGTGCCGGTAGCCCACAGGTCTGCGAAAGTCTCCTCGGCGGCAGTCATCACCGGCAGCGGTGGCGCGGTCATGCCCAGTGTCGTACCAGCCAGCTGGCCTGACCGGATGGTCGCCGCGGCGCCAGCCGCCCACAGCGCCTCGCGCCTGCTCACGCCGAAGCAGCCGAACGCCCCGCCCATCGCCAGTGCCTCCAGCGCCGCGGCCGGCACGGTCGTCCGCCGGGCGAAGTCCTCCAGGTCGGCGTACGGCTGGCCGGCCACGATCTCCTCAGCCACGCTCGTGCCGAGATTGCGAACCTCCGACAGCCCGATCCTGATCACTGGCTGGCCCGGCACTGGCGCACCGCCGGCGGGCGGATCAGGGTGGGCAGCCCCGTCCCCCGGATCTTCAGTCTTTTCCAGCGTCGCGAGCACGCCGCTGACGTTCACGTCCACGCCACGCACCGTGACGCCGTGCCGGCGCACGTCACTAATCAGGCTCGCCGGCGCGTAGAAGCCCATCGGCTGGGCGCGCAGCAGCGCCGCAGTGAACGCGGCCGGGTAATAGCACTTCAGCCACGCGCTGGCGTAGACCAGGTAGGCAAAGCTGATCGCGTGTGACTCGGGGAAGCCGTAGCTGGAGAACGCCAGGATCTTGACGTAGATGTCCTCCCCGACCTCGGCCGGAATGCCCCGCTCGGCCATCCCGGCGAGCAGCCGCTCGCGCAGTTCCTCGATCCGCTCCGGCGCCCGCTTGGAACTCATCGCCTGGCGCAGCCGGTCGGCCTCGGTTGGGCTGAACCCGGCGCAGTCGATGGCGATCTGCATCATCTGCTCCTGAAACAGCGGGACACCGAGAGTCTTGCCGAGCGCGGAGCGCATCAGCTCGTGCGGCAGGTCAGGCTGCTCGTCCCCGTGCCGGCGCCGCATGTACGGGTGTACCGAGCCGCCCTGGATCGGGCCCGGCCGGATCAGCGCGACCTCGACCACGAGGTCGTAGAACTTCTCCGGCCGCAACCGGGGCAACGTCGCCATCTGCGCTCGCGACTCGACCTGGAAGACCCCGACGGTGTCGGCTACCTGCAGCATCGCGTAGACGCCAGGGTCCTCCTGCGGGATCGAGTGCAGGCTCCAGCGCACCCCGTGCGCCTGCTCCACCAGATCGAAGCAGTCCCGCAGCGCGGTCAGCATGCCGAGGCCGAGCAGATCAAACTTCACCAGGCCCGCGTAGGCGCAGTCGTCCTTGTCCCACTGGAGCACGCTGCGGTTCGGCATCCGCGCCCACTCCACCGGGCACACTTCCCCCACCGGCCGGTCGCAGATCACCATCCCGCCGGAGTGGATGCCGAGATGCCGCGGGAGCCGCTGCATCCGCCCGGCCAGATCGACCACTGCGTCCGGCACGCCGGCGTCCGGCGGGACCGGCTGACCTGGCCCGTACTGCCGTGGACCGACCTGGCGGGACCACTCGTCCTGCTGCTCGGGCTCGTAGCCGAGAGCGCGGCCGGCGTCGCGTATCGCCATCCGTGGCCGATAGCTGATCACGTTGGCTACCTGAGCTGCATTCTCCCGGCCGTACTTACCGTAGACATGCTGGATGACCTCTTCGCGGCGCCGGTGCTCGATATCCAGGTCGATGTCGGGCGGCCCATCCCGGCCCGCGGACAAGAACCGCTCGAACAGCAGCCCGTGCTGCACCGGATCCACGCTGGTGATCCCGAGCGCGTAGCAGACCGCCGAGTTGGCTGCCGAGCCCCGGCCCTGGCACAGGATGCCCTCGCCCTCGCAGAACTCCACGATCTCGTGCACGATCAGGAAGTAACCAGGGAAGCCCAGCTGCTCGATCACGTCCAGCTCGCGCGTGATCTGCGCGTAGGCACCGGGAACGCGCTCGGATTCCGGACTGCCATAGCGGGCAGGCACCTTACGCGCGACCAGCTCCCGTAGCCAGCTGGCCTCGGTGTGCTGGTCTGGGACCGGGAAGTCAGGCAGCCGCGGCGCGATGACGTGGAAGTCGAACGCGCAGTCGGCGCCCAGCTCTACCGTCTGCTCCAGCACGCCGGGGTAGCGGCGCAGCCGGGCTGCCATCTCCGCGCCGGAGCGCAGGTAGCCGCCGCCAGCGGCGGCCAGCCAGCCATCCATCTCATCGAGGCTGAGCCGAGCCCGGATAGCGGCCAGCGCCTGCGCCAGCCGGGCGTCTTGCGGCGCGGCGTAATGCACGTTGCCGGTGGCGACCACGCCGACGCCGGCCGCGGCGGCCAGCGCCGCCAGCGCGTCGTTGCGCTCGTCGTCGGCTGGGTCGTTGCCGATGGTCAGCTCGACCTTCACGTTGTCCGCGCCGAACGCGTCAGTCAGCCGGGCGAGCTCCCCCGCGGCCGCCGCAGGCCCGTACGCCGCGAGCGCCGCGGGGACCGCGCCCTTGCGGCAGCCGGTGAGGATGACCCAGTGCCCGTCATGGGCATCAGCGAGCGCGGGCTCGTCGTAGAGCGGCAGTCCCTTCTCACCGCCGGCCAGCTGCGCAGCGCTGATGATGCGGCAGAGCCGCCGGTACCCGTCCGGATCGCGGGCGAGGACGAGCAGATGCCGGCCAGCTGGATCGGGCACGCCGGCCCGCGGGGTGCCGGCCGGCCGCTGAAGCGATCCGGCGGGTCCTGCCTTGCCGCTCCGCGTCCGGCCGCTCGCCTTGCGCGCCAGGTCAAGGCTGAGCTCGGCGCCGAACACCGTACCCAGGCTGACGCCGCCGTCCCGCAGCCGCGCCGCCGCCTGCGCGAACTGCGGCACTCCGTACATGCCGTCGTGATCGGTGATGGCCAGCACCGACAAGCCGCGCGCCGCCGCCTCGAGTACCAGGTCAGACGGGCTGGATGCCCCGTCCAGGAAGCTGTAGGACGAGTGACTGTGCAGCTCGGCCCAGGGCGGCGAGGCGAGACCGACTGGCAGCCGGATCACCGTCCGGGGCGTGTCCGCCGCACCAGACTCCTGGCCTGTCCCCCGGCCTGCCGCCAGGCCGGTGCCAGGACTCTCCTGCGCCTGACCAGCCCCCTTGCCCCAGGACAGGCGGCGCTCGAGCTCGCGCCAGGGCAATGGCGGGTTGTCCCAGCCCATGCACCCTCCCTTAGCTCCGGGTCTTACAGCTCTGGGTCTTACAGCTCTGGGTCTTACAGCTCCGGGTCTTACAGCTCTGGGGTCTTCTACCTCACTCGATCAGCGTAACGACCGGCTCTGACAGTTTAGCCGTGCATTCGAATAAAGTTTCGGTCAGCGGGGCCGTGCGTTACCCAGACCCAGCCCGATGCCGGCGGGTTGCTATCGCCTGCGGGCGGGCTGGCTAGCTCACTGCGTCAGGTCGAAGATGGCGTTTGACTCGTCGCTGGTCAGCCGCACCGACGCCGCCGCGACGTTCTCCGCTACATGCTCGGCCGAGCCCGTACCCGGAATCGGGAGGATATGCGGCGACCTGCCCAGCAGCCAGGCCAGCGCGACCTGACGCGTGCTGACGTTCAGCCGCCGCGCAGCGGTCAGCACCGGCACTAGCTGGTCAGCCTCCTGGATCGGCGCCCACGGGAGGAAGACAATGGATTCCTGGTCGCACAGGTCGACCATCGACTCCGACGACCTGTCGCCGAGGTTGTACCTGTTCTGCACGGACACCACAGGCGTGAGCTTCTGCATCTCGCGAAGCTGGGCCTCCGACACGTTAGAGACGCCGATATGCCGGATCTTGCCCTCGTCCCTCAGCTCGACCAGCGCCCCGATGGACTCGGCGATAGGCACCATCGGGTCCGGCCGGTGGAGCTGGTACAGCGGGATCTGCTCTAGCTTGAGCCGGCGCAGGCTGCCCTCGCAGGCCTGGCGCAGGTGCTCAGGACGGCCATCCGCCTCCCAGCGCCCTGGGCCGGGCCGGGCTAGCCCGCCCTTGGTCGCGATCACCAGATCCTCCGGATAAGGATGCAACGTCTCGGCGATCAGCTCCTCGCTGACATCTGGGCCATAGGAGTCGGCGGTGTCGATGAAGTTCACGCCGAGATCCACTGCCTGCCGCACGGCCGCCTTAGCCACGTCGCGGTCCGGCGGCGGACCCCAGATGCCATGACCGGTGATCCGCATAGCACCGAACCCCATCCGGTTGACGGTCAGATCGCCGCCGATGCTGATGGTCCCCGCTGCTGCTGCGCCGGCTTGGTCGCTCATCGCAATCCCCTCTGTCTGGCAGCCGAGGCAAGCCCAACGCGCTCGGCACATGGCGGACGCTGGCAGCCAGGTAGACCCACTGGCCCGGCGCTTGCGAAGAAGGCCTCGGCCACTACCTTAAGACACCACGGTCAGCGGCTCGCAGGCCAGCGCCTCGGCCAGCAGGCGGTGTGCTCGCGCCCGGATAACGCGCAAGTCAGCAGGGAACGGGGCCGTCACCCAGGCGGCATCACTCGCACCCGCGGCCACCTGACCCGAACGCGCTGCCGCGCCAGCCGGGCCTGCGAGATCGCTGGCGTGACGCGGATCGGATTCACCCGCCAGATGCCGTCGAGCAGGTCCGCGAGTCCGTGCGGCGCGCAGACCTCGATGCCGTCCGGCCGCAGCCGGACAGCCACGCAGGACGCCGTCTCCGGCCAGGTCGCGACCGCATCATGCACACTGGCGAACGACTCGACCGGCGCACCGCCGAAGTACTGGTGGTACCAGACATGCACGGCCGCCTGGTTGGTCGCCTCCCAGGGCAGGTCGGCGAGCCCGCGCAGCGTTTCCTGCGCGGTGAGGTCCCGCTCCATCGTGAGGTCGGCCGCATCGAAGTACGCGACGTCGACGTCCTTAATGGCCGCGGCATCGAACCCGCGGTGGTACTGACCCCACACGATGTCCCGGATGACGCCCGCGCCGATCCAGGCAGCTGGCAGTCCGCTTGCTACGACGGCATCGAGAGCACGCCCCATCCAGGGCTCGGCGGCGAGCAACTCGGCCAGCCGGCCGGCGGCACCGGGCTCGAGCCCAGGACACTCATGCGCGCGGTGATCGGCAGCCTGGTGCATCGCGGCCTCCAGATATTAGGGTGCCAAGCACGACGGTCGCCACTACCGTCGAAGCCATGCAGACCATGCTGCCAGTAGGCGCCGACAAAATCTGGGCTGAGGATTCGGGCGGATCCGGGCCGGTACTCGTCCTGCTGCATGAGGGCGTCGGCGACTCGCGGATGTGGGATCCCGTGTGGTCGGATCTCGCATCGGCGTGCCGGGTGATCCGCTATGACGTCCGCGGATTCGGCCGGTCGCCGGCGGCGACGGAGGAGTTCACGCTGCTCGGGGACCTCCTGGCCGTCCTTGATCACTTCGAGGTCACCAGGGCACACGTGACTGGCTGCAGCATGGGCGGCGGTACCGCGCTCGAATTCGCGCTAGCCGAGCCAGGCCGGGTGGGGTCTCTCGTGCTCCTGTGTCCTGCCATCGGCGGCTACGCCTACCCGGAGACGCCCGAACTCGACGCCGCCTGCGAAGCCCTCGCCGAGGCTGGCGACGACGAGGGCATCGTGCGCCTGCTGCTCGAGGTATGGGGACGGGCCGGTGACGACCCGCTCGTCACCGACCTGATGCGCTCCGCCATGCGCGCCTGGGAAGGCGAGGAGCAGTTCGAGCTTGACGGCGAGCCGACCTTTGACCGGCTCGGTGACGTGCGAGCGCCGACGGTGCTGCTGGTCGGCGACATGGACGACGCCGGCCTCATCGCGAGCAACGAGGCGGCAGCTCAGCGGATCCCCGGCTGTGAGCTGGTCAGGATGCCGGGCGTCGATCATTACCCGACCGTGCGCGCCCCAGGGCTCGTCGCCGAGACGATCCTTCGCCACTGCGCAGCGCACGCCTGACGACACCACCGGCGTATCGCCATTGGGCGTCAGGTCCACGTTGCCGCCATAAAAGGGCAGCAGGTCCACCCTGCCGCCCAATGAGTCGCGGCGCAGGCCGCCCTGCCAGCCGTTTGCCTACTCCCCGCCGCGCTGCGATCACAGTGCGTTATGGAAGCAGGCCGCGAACACGCCGCCCGGCATTTCGCAGCGCATTTTCGGCGATTCGCCGGTAGCCAGAGCGAGACCCTGACGGTTTCAGTCAAGCGCGAAGGCGATTTCGCGGGCTTGGGAGCACGAAACCGTCAGAGTCTTCGCCCGAGGATGGCGCTCAGTCGGATACAGCCACCTCCGAGTAGGGCGGGATGGCGTTGGCGCGCACAACCTCTGAGTAGAACCAGGCACTGGACTTGGGGATACGCCGCTGAGTCTCGAAGTCGACGAAGATGATGCCGAAGCGCCGCTGGTAGCCCCATCCCCACTCGAAGTTGTCGAGCAGTGACCAGACGTAATAGCCCGCTAGGTTGACACCGGCCTTGATCGCGCGCGCCGCGGCGTCGAGATGCTGGTGCAGGTAGCTGATCCGTTCGACATCCTTGACGTCGCCGTCTGGGTCCACGTAGTCCTCAGCCGCGCAGCCGTTCTCGGTGATGTACAGCGGCAAGCCGGGAGCCGCGTCGGACAGCTGAACCAGCAGGTCATACAACCCGTCAGCGTCGACCAGCCAGCCCATCGGCGTGCGCTCAAGATCGGCGGGCAGGTACTCGACGACGCCAGGGAGCTCGCAGCGGGCGGGTTCCTCGTCGCGCCGCAGGTCGTCGGGGTCGCCTGCGCGCACGTAGACAGGCGCGTAGTAGTTCACGCCGAGGAAGTCGATGGGCTGCCGGATGGTCTCCAGGTCGCCGTCGGCAATCAGGTCGGGGGTGGGCAGCAGCGAGGGCCTGACGTGCTCGGGATACCGGCCGTGCAGCACCGGCTCGAGGAAGAGCGCGTTCAGCTCCGCGTCGGTGGCCACCCTCGCGGCCTCGACCAGCTCCGGCTGCGTGTCCGCCGCGATCCGCACCGGATGCATGTCGAGTGTGATGCCGACCGGGATGGCCGGGTGCACGCTGCGCAGCGCCTGGGTGCCAAGGCCGTGAGCAAGCAGCAGGTGGTGGGTAGCCGCCGCGGCGGCTGCGGCATCGGTCAGGCCCGGCGCATGCACGCCGGTCCGGTAACCGTGATCGGCTGACACCTGCGGCTCGTTGAGCGTGATCCAGCGCGACACACGGTCGCCCAGCTGCTCGGCGATGATGCGCGCGTACTCGGCGAACCGCTCGGCAGTGCTGCGCACCGCCCAGCCGCCGCGGTCCTGAAGCTCCTGCGGCAAGTCCCAGTGGTACAGCGTGACCGCCGAGTCGATGCCGTTGCTGGCCAGCTCATCGAGCAGGGCGCGGTAGTAATCCAGGCCCTTCTGGTTGACCGGGCCCGATCCGCCTGGCTGGACGCGAGGCCAGGAGATCGAGAAGCGGTAGGCCTGCAGCCCGAGCGACGCCATCAGCGCCACGTCCTCGGGGTAGCGGTGGTAAGAGTCGCAGGCCACGTCGCCTGTGTCGCCCCTGCTCACCTTGCCGGGCACGCGACTGAACGTGTCCCAGATGGACACCCCTCGTCCGTCGGCGTTAGCCGCTCCTTCGATCTGGTAGGCGGCTGTCGCCGCACCCCAGGTGAAGCCCGGCGGAAAGGAAAGGGAGCCGTTGGCGCTGGATCCCGCTGCGGTCATTGACACTCCTTGTGTTACCAGAACGTTGCGTCCGTCTTAAATCTCAGGCCTTGACGCCCCCTAAGGCGAGTCCTAGTGTAAGCGCTTAGATCAGCCAATGTAAGCGCTTAGATCTACAGATCTAGGAGCTTTTAGCCCCAGCCAGTAGGGGATCAGTGCATGGCTCTTGACACCGACAATCAGCGCCGTTCGGGCCTGGTATGAGCACGCCTGACGTGCGCGAACCAGACGAGTCCGGCGCGCCAGAGGCGACGGCGGTGCCGCCCGCGCGCGGCCCGCTGGACCTTCAGACGGCCGACCTCGGCCGGGTGACCTCCAGCACCGTCACGCTCTACGACGTGGCCCGGCTGGCGGGCGTGTCAACCGCAACGGTGTCGCGGGTCCTTCATGGCCAGGACCGGGTGCGAGACAGCACCAGGGCCCGGGTGCGCGAGGTCATCGATCAGCTTGGCTACGTCCCGGATAGTGCCGCGCAGAGCCTGTCGCGCCGGCAAAAGAGCGTCATCGGCCTGGTCTGCGTCGAACGGATGGCACCGCACCAGTACGACATCGAGAGCATGAGCCTGCTCTTCTACGACGAGATCCTGCGCGGCGTCGAAGCCCGCATCCGCGATCACAACTGGTCACTCCTTATTACTTACCTGCGCGAGGAGAACAACGTCGACCTCGCTCGGCTGCAGACGCTGTCCGGTAAGGTCGACGGCCTGCTCATCGGCGAGGGGATCGTTCCGTCGGCCGAGCTGGCGCGCCTGGCCGAGCGCCTGCCGGTCGTGGTCGTCGCCGGTGACCCCGACGAGCATGCCGCCGACGTGGTCACCGCTGACAACCGGTCAGGGTCGGCAGCACTGGTCACGCACCTGATCGAGGAGCACGGCAGGCGGCGGCTCTTCCACATCGACGGACCGCACAGCGCTCCGGACGCTAAGGAGCGCAGGATCGCACTCAACGAGGTCATCCAGTCCCATCCGGGCACCGTCCTGATCGGCTCGCACTGCGGCCGGTTCAGCGCGCAGAGCGGCGAGGAAGCGGGCGAGAAGCTGCTGGCCGACCCCAGCGAACTGCCGGACGCCATCGTGTGCGCGAACGACCAGATGGCCATCGGCGTACTCCAGGCGCTCGCCCGCGGCGGAGTGCGCGTCCCTGAGCAGCTCTCTGTCACCGGATTCGACGACATCTTCCCTGGCAGCCTGTTCGACCCGTCGCTGACGACGATCCACCAGCCGATGCGGCTGCTCGGCGAGCGCGCCTGCTCCCGGCTCCTGGACCGCATCGCAAGGCCCGACCTGCCTACCACGGTGGAACTACTGCCCACCGAGCTCGTCTTGCGCAAGAGCTGCGGCTGCCCGCCTGGCACCGCCGCCCGCACGCTCGCGACGTCTCCTCGCACGGCAACCGCCGAACTAGCCTCCGCCGGCGCTGCCGCTGGTCCCGCTAGCCGGGGCCGCCGGGCACACCCATCCGACTTCCGAGAGTTAGGAGCAGGGCAGTGCCCTTCATCCTTCGCCGGGTGGCCTTCTACGTGGTCGCCGCCTGGGCCGCGCTGACGATCAACTTCTTCCTGCCCCGGGCAATGCCCGGCAACGCGGTCGAGGCGATCATGTCCAAGTTTCCCAGCTTGACGCCCGCGACTTACCACGCGCTGGAGGCCATGCTCGGCGTCGGTCATCCCGGCTCGCTCTGGTCCCAGTACGTGGGCTACCTCAACGACATCCTGCACTTCAACTTCGGCACGTCCGTGTCCAGTTACCCGGCGTCGGTGTCGTCCCTGCTCATCCAGACGATCCCGTGGACGCTGATGCTGGTCGGCACGGCAACGGTGATCGCCTTCTTCCTCGGCACGTTCCTCGGCATCATCGCGGGCTGGCGCAACGGCGGCTGGCTGGACCGGACGCTGCCGGGTCTGATGTTCGTCCAGGCAATCCCGTACTTCTTCCTCGCGCTGGTGCTCCTGTACGTGCTGGCCGTGAAGGTCGTGCATGTCTTCCCGATCGGCCAGGGCTACTCCGGCGGCACCGGCATGGTGCCTGGCTGGGACTGGGCCTTCATCAGCAGCGCGATCTGGCACTCCGTGCTGCCGGCGTTCACCATCGTCATCACGTCGGTGGCGGGCTGGATGCTGCAGATGCGCAACGTCATGATCACGACCATCGGCGAGGACTATGTGCTCGCCGCTCAGGCCAAGGGGTTGTCGAACCGCCGCGTCATCTTCAACTACGCGGCCCGGAACGCGTTCCTGCCGCAGTTGCAGGGATTCGGCCTCGCGCTCGGCTTCGTCGTCTCCGGCGCCATCGTCATGGAGATCGTCTTCTCCTACCCGGGTGTCGGGCTGCTGCTGCTGAGCGCCGTCCAGTCAGACGACTTCCCGCTGATGCAGGCGATCTTCCTCGTAATCACCTTCGCCGTGCTGCTCGCCAACCTGATCATCGACCTCGTCATCGTGGCCGTCGATCCGCGAGTCCGAACGAGAGAGGCAGCCTGATGACCGTAGCCGGGGTTGGGCTTGTAATCGCCACCGATCCGACCAACATGGCCGCGGTACCGGCCCGCCAGCTTGGCCGGTGGCGCCGGCTGCCGCTGAAGGCCAAGGCAGGCGTGGTCCTGTTCGGGCTGTTCGTGATCACCGCGATCGTTGGTCCGCTAGTCGCGCCCTACAACCCCAGCTACCAGAATCCGAGTCAGGCGTTGTCGCTGCACGCGCCAGACGCGGCGCACCTGCTCGGCACCACGCAGGCCGGCGAGGACGTGCTGTCGCAGGTGCTCACCGGGATTCGGCTGACGCTCGAGCTCGGCATCCTGGTCGGTCTCATCGCCACCTTCCTGTCAGTGCTCGTCGGGGTGTCCGCGGCCTACCTTGGCGGTGTCTGGGACGATGTCTTGTCCCTGATCACCAACGTCTTCCTGGTGATTCCCGCGCTGCCGCTGCTGATCATCTTGCTCGGTTACCTGCCGCATACCGGGCAGACCGCGGTGATCCTCGTGCTTGCCGGGACGCTCTGGCCGTGGGGCGCGCGCGTGATCCGGGCCCAGACGCTCGCGATCCGCGGCCGTGACTTCGTCGCCGCCTCCCGTGAAACCGGCGAAAGCGGTTGGCGGATCATCGCACTCGAGATCGTGCCGAACCAGGTCAGCCTCATCGCCGCCAACTTCGTGAACACCGTGCTGTACGCGATCGGCGCGTCCGTGGCGCTGGCGTTCATCGGCGTGACCAACACGTCGACCTGGAGCCTCGGCACCATCTTGTACTGGGCCCAGAGCCAGCAAGCGCTGTCACAGGGTGCCTGGTGGTGGTTCGTTCCGCCGGGCCTCATAGTTGCCCTGATGGGCCTCGCGATGGTGCTGCTAAACACCGGGATCGATGAGCTCGGCAATCCGCGGCTCCGGGACGCTAACCAGCGGGCCAAGGTGAACGGGCGGAGGCTGCAGCCCGCGGATCCGACCCCGGTCCTGCACGCCGCGCTGCAGCCGCGGCCAACTGCGGTGGCCGCCTTCATGCGGTCATTCTCCCGCAGCGCCTACCTCGCCGATCGCGCGGCGCAGCGCGCCTCCCGTGGCGGGACAACCGTGGTCGGCGCACCTAAGCCAAGCGAGGGACAGCGATGAGGACTGACCTGGGCAGCCAGCGTTCCCTCCCTGGCAGGTGCAGGGGGCGGCCGCGGGCGGTTCGCCACCGAGCCTGTGCTGTCGATTCGGGACCTTTCTATCGCCTACCGCACGGTGGCCGGCGACGTGCAGGCGGTCGACCACGTCAGCCTGGACCTGCACGCAGGCGAGGTCGTTGGCCTGGTCGGTGAGAGCGGCTCGGGCAAGTCGACGCTGGCCTACGGCGCCACCCGGCTGCTGCGGGCGCCGGCCGTCATTACCGGCGGCAGCGTCCGGTACCAGGGCCGCCGGATGGACAATCCGACCGACCTGCTGGAGCTCACCGCGGATCAGCTGACGAGCCTGCGCTGGCGCGAGATCGCCATCGTCTTCCAGAGCGCGATGAACGCGCTCAACCCGATGCTGAGCATCCGCGACCAGCTCACCGACGTGATCCGCGCGCACCTGCAGGTCTCCCGCGAGGAGGCCAACGACAGGGCCGCCGGGCTGCTCGACCTCGTCGGCATCCCGCGGACTCGGCTGCGCGCGTATCCGCACGAGCTCTCGGGTGGCATGCGCCAGCGGGTCATGATCGCGATGGCCGTGGCCACCGAACCCGAAGTTGTCATCATGGACGAGCCGACGACGGCCCTCGACGTCGTCGTCCAGCGCGAGATCCTGGGCCAGATCCTGGAGCTGAAGGACCGCCTCAGCTTCGCGATCCTGTTCATCACCCACGACCTGTCCCTGCTGCTGGAGCTGGCCGACCGGATCGCCGTGATGTACGCGGGCCAGCTGATGGAGATCGGCACCGCGGCCGAGATCCACCACGAGCCGTCCCACCCCTACACCAAGCGGCTGCTGCGCTCGTTCCCGTCGCTGCGCGGCCCGCGACGGGACCTGACCGGCATCCCCGGCACCCCGCCGGACATGCTCGACCCGCCGCCAGGCTGCCCGTTCCTGCCAAGGTGCACCGAGGGTACCGACGCCTGCAAGACGATCGAGGTCCGCCTTGCCAAGGTCAGCACGTCGGCAGATCCGGCCCACGAGACGGCGTGCCCGTTCGTCCTGCCTGATGTGCCCGGCGTGGCAGTCAGCGCCGACGGTGACGCGCGCGCCGAGGCCCCCGGACCAGCCCATTCGGGCGTCGCGGCCGCTACCAGCCTGCCGAGTACCGAGGAGCTGACCCCGTGAGCACCCAGGCAACTGGCAACGACCAGCCGCAGCCGACCGGCCTTGAGCCGACCGGCCTGGTGTCGGCGGCCGCGGCGCGGGGCGCGCGGACGCTGGCCGCGGACGGGCTGAGCAAGGACTTCCGCCTTGGCCACGGCCAGGTCCTGCACGCCGTCCGTGACGTCTCGCTCAGCCTGTACCGCAGTGCGGTCGTCGCGCTCGTCGGCGAGAGCGGCTCGGGCAAGTCGACCGTGGCCCGGATGCTGGCCGGGCAGGAGCACCAGACCACGGGCACGATCTGGCTCGACGAGCAGCCGGTCGAGGTGCGGGGCCGCCGCGCCTTCCGCAGCTACAAGAGCGAGGTCCAGTACGTCTTCCAGGACCCGTTCGCCTCGCTCAACCCAGCGCACACGGTGCGGTACCACATCGAGCGGCCGCTGCGACTGCATCACGGCCGACTGTCGAGGCAGCAGGTCGGCCAGCAGGCCACCGCCCTGATGGAGCAGGTGCGCCTCAGCCCAGCCGACAAGTACCTGTCGAAGTACCCGCACGAGCTGTCCGGCGGACAGCGGCAGCGCGTGTCATTCGCCAGGGCGCTGGCCGCGGAACCGAGCGTGCTGCTGGCCGACGAGCCGGTCTCGATGCTGGACGTCTCGATCCGGCTCGAGATGCTTGCGCTGCTGGACGACCTGCGGCAGCGCCTGCACCTGGCCATGCTCTACATCACGCACGACATCGCGTCGGCACGCTACTTCGCCGACGAGATCCTCGTCATGTACGCGGGGCAGATAGTCGAGCGCGGTCCCGCCGAGGACGTGACGCAGCAGCCCGCGCACCCGTACACGCAGCTGCTGGTCAGCTCCGCACCCGATCCCGACAACCTGGGCGGTGCGCTGCGCAACGGCACAGCCAACGGGAACGGGGCCGCCAGCACTACTGCCGGCCCGGCCCCCGAGGGCGCTTGCGTGTTCAGTCGCCGGTGCCCGTTCGCGGTCGACAAGTGCCGCTCGGAGGCACCGCCGCTGGTCCAGATTTCCGCGTCGAGGGGCGCCGCCTGCTGGCGCCTCGACGTTGCAGCCCCCTCCGTTTACTCCGAGCGGGGAGGGGGTGGGGACCTTTCGAGTTAACTCACACCCCCCGAAATCTGGGGGAACCTTACTACCTCGACAAGGAAAGGCAGAAATGAGTAGTACACACCTCGCGCATAGAGGCTTGGTGGCCATCGCGGCCGTCGGCCTGCTAGCGGCAGGAGTCGGCGCTTGCTCGTCGACTCCGTCTGGCTCGGGCAGCGGTTCGACTACCGCGACCAAGCCCCTGGTCATGGAGAGTTCTCCGGAGACCACGATCACCCAAGACTTCAACCCGTTCGTCTCGACCGCCGCGCCGCAGGGCATGGGCGCGACCGGCCTTATCTACGAGCCCCTGCTCCAGTTCGACCTGGCCTCACCGCCGAAGTACACCCCCTGGCTGGCCACTGCGTACAGCTGGTCCAATGGCGGGAAGGCCATCACCTTCACGATCCGGCAGGGCGTGAAGTGGAACAACGGGACGGCAATGACGCCGGCCGACGTCGCTTTCACCTACAACTACGTGATGAAGAACGCGGCGATCAACCTGGCCGGGCTGCCGATCACCAGCGCGACCGCCTCGGGCAACGACGTCACGATCAACTTCAGCTCGGCGCAGTACCTCAACCTGCAAGAGATTGCCGGCGTAGCGATCCTGCCGCAGTCGGTCTGGGGCAGCCAGAGCAACCCGACGACGTTCACGGACGCCAAGCCCGTGGGCACTGGGCCGTACGTGCTGAAGACGTTCACCCCGCAGGGGTTCACGCTGACGAAGAACCCGTCGTACTGGCAGGCCTCGATGGTGAAGGTCCCCAGCGTCTACTTCCCGGTCTACACGTCCAACACCAGCGCGCTGTCTGCGCTGTACTCGGGCGCGATCGACTGGACGGGTAACTTCATCCCCGGACTGCAGAAGCAGTTCGTCAACACCAGCCCCAAGTACCACCACTTCTGGGAGGCACCGGGCAGCACCAACGCCCTGATGCCGAACCTGAACCAGTGGCCGACCAACCAGCTGGCAGTCCGGCAGGCGATCAGCCTGGCGGTCAACCGCAACCTGCTCGCCTCTGAGGGCGAGGCCGGCCTGGAGAACCCGGTCACCAACACCAGCGGCATTACCCTGCCGACGTTCGCCGCCTGGGCCGCTCCGGCTGCATCGGACACCGTCTCTGCTACCGGCAGTGCAACCGCGGCGGCAGCAGTGCTGACGCAGGCGGGATACAAGAAGGACTCGAGCGGCTACTTCGCCCTTAACGGCAAGGAGGTCACGATCCAGCTCATCAGCCCGTCCGCCTACACCGACTACGCCGCCGTTGGCACCATGGTCGCGCAGGAGCTCAAGGCGGCTGGCATCAACGCCAGCTTCTCGGGCATCAGCGTGGACTCCTGGAACGCCGACATGGCATCCGGTAACTTCCAGCTGGCCGAGCACTGGTCGAACAACGGCCTGACGCCATACAACCTGTATGACAACTGGCTGAACAGTGCGCTGAACAACGGCAAGGCCAACACCGGCGACTACGAGGGCCTGAAGAACCCGGCGATGGACACCGCGCTCGCCAAGCTGGCGGGCGACTCGACCGTGGCGCAGCAGACCGCTGACCTCGCCCCGATCGAGACCTTCGTTGCGCAGAACCTGCCGGTCATCCCGGTCACGACTGCGTCTGAGTGGTTCGAGTACAACTCGCAGAACTGGGTTGGCTGGCCAACTCAGCAGGACCCGTACCAGACCGGGCAGCCGTCAGGTACGAACACTGGTGCCGGCGCCGGCACCGACGAGGTGGTCATTCTGCACCTCAGCCCGCGCAGCTAATACAGCCGCGGTCAAGCGGGCCCGCCCCCGGGTAACCGGGGGCGGGCCACACCCCACAAGTACCGTAATCCGTCACTGCTAGCACTACTGCGACGGGCTGGCCGGGTGACCGGCCAGCCCGTGCCAGCGGGCATGCCGCGCGGCTCACCGACCGGTCGCGCGGCATGCCCGCTGGCGCTTGTCCGGGCCTGGACGGGCCGGTCAGTCGTAGCTGGCCTCGATCAGCCAGCGGCCATCCTGGAGCGCGGCCAGCCAGGCATTCCCATCGTCGGTGAGGAGCTGGAACCTGGCCTGCCGGCGCGCCTGCTGAGGATCCCACCAGCGCTCGGTCACCGGCCACGGTCCGGCCCAGGCCGTGACCGCCCTGGCCGGCCTGCCCGCGGCTGCCAGCCAGGCCGGCGGCGCGGACAGCTCTGCCCGGCCGCTGACCGACACCGTCTCGCCCGACTCATCGGTCACGCTGGCCGCCAGCGGCACCGGGTACACAGTCGCCGGGGCCGGCGCCGGGAGCCGAGCCGGCCAGGGGCGGTCGGCAGGCCGCCGCGGCTCCCCCGTGTCGCCGAAGGGGACAAGCAGCGCCTGCTCAGCTGGCCTGCGCCCGCCAGCCAGCACGGGCCTGACCACACGGTCATGCCCGAGCATTGCCTGCACCCGGATGGCGGCGCGGGCTACCCGGTCGCTGATCACGGTGTCGCCCCACAGCGCCAGCTGCCGGCCCGTAGCGCGGACCAGCTGGTCCGGGATCAGCCGCAGCAGCGCGATCCCGGCCGTGCCCGGCCAGCCGTCGAGCTGCCAGCGAACGCGCTCAGCCACGGCCAGCGCCGACAGCAGCCCGTCATGCCGCCATAGCCGGCTGAACACCTGACCGTCCGAGCAGTGCACCGCCACCTGGACCCGCACGCACGCGAGCCCGCCCGCCGCTAGCCGGTCGTGCATCGCATCGGCCAGTGCCTTGGCCGCGAAGATGACCGGCTCAGACTGCTCGGCAGGCGGGTCGAACTCCATCTGGACCGAGAGGTCGGCCGCAGGCGGCCGCGGTAGCAGCGGGCGAGGGTCAAGCCCGCGGGCCAGCCGGCAGGCGAGCTTGCCGTCCACCCCGAACCTGCTGGCCGCCTCGGCGAGCGGCAGACTGGCCAGCTGACCCAGCGTCTCGATGCCCAGCCTGGGCAGCAGCTCGCCCAGCTCAGGCAGCCCAAGCACGCCGACTCCGAAGCCGGCCAGGAACTCCCGTGCCTCCCCCGGCGGCACCAGCAGGCCCGTCGGCCCGGTGCTGGCCGCCAGCCCGGCGGCGAATAGGCCATCAGCGATGCCGACCTGGCAGGTGAAGCCGGCCCGGCAGACCGCCTCGGCCAGCTTGGCAGCCAGCTGGGCCTCCCCGCCGAAGTAGCGTGCCGGACCGCGCGCCGGGATCGCACACACGCCTGGGCGCAGGACCTCGACCTGCGGGCAGAACTCCTCGACGACAGCGACAACAGGCTCGAATGCCCGCGTCGCCACCGCACCGCTGTCTCGCGCCTGCGCTTCGTCCAGCCACTGGGGGCAGCGCAGCACCAGCACGCGCCGCGAGCCAGCGGGGTGGCTCGTCACCCGCTGCTCACCAGCTGCGCGGTGGCATCGTGATAGGCGCCATCCCGGTAGGTACCGTCCCGGTATTCGCCGCGTGGACTCGCATCAGCCAGGCCGGCGATGCCTGCGGCCATCGTGACCGCGCCGTCCGGGCCTGGCAGCCACAGCCACGCCGATCTCGGCCGCTCCCCCGCGCCGCGCCCGGACGCGACGACCTGCGCCTTGCGCGCCCGCAGCCGCCCGTGCCCGGCACCGATCCCGCTCCACTGCGCGTCCGTCACCAGCAGCCGGGATTGCGCACCCGGCCAGTCCCCGGCGACCACGAGCACGCTGCCGTACCGGCGGGCCGCCGCCTCCAGCTTGCGCCGCAGCTGCGCCGACGGCTGATCCGGCGGCCGCAGCAGCACGATGTCGAAGCCGTCCAGCAGGGACGCCACCACCTGCGGCCAGCTCGGCCCTGGCTCGCCGACCAGGAGCACCCGGTCCGGATCCAGGTCAGCCTCGGCCGCCGCCCGCACGCCGAAAGCCGGCACCCCCACGATCGCGCACCACGCCCCGTCGGCGACAGCTCCGGCCGTCAGCGCTAGCGCCAGCAGTCCCCAGTCCCCCGATGTCACCACCGACCCACGCTGGAGGCCGCCGCTCGGCAGCAGGCCCCGCAGCGCCGGGAGGACCGGCAGCACCCCCTCGCCGGTCAGCACGTCGTCCCGGTGGCGCGCCGGCGACAGTGTCACCGGAGACAGCGCCGCCGGAGACAGCGAGATGACCTGCGCTATCTCCGCTTCCATCCTCTTACTATCGAACAGGTATTCGATACCTGTCAAGCCGCTCGCTGCTGGGACTGCCAACGACGCCGCTGTGCTACCGCCCCGCTCCCCGCCGGGCGAACGTGATGATTTCCGGGCTCGCCGCACCAAGCGGCGCCCCGTCCCAGTCCCCGTACTGCCGCTCGATCTCCAGCCCAGCATCCGCCACAACCGACGACAGCCCGGCGGCGTCCAGGAACCGCAGCGTGCTGCGGCTGCACCGCGGCCGGTCCCAGCCCGGGCTCGAATACGTCGTCGTGAACGACACCAGATCCCCCCGCACCGGAAGCTCTACCTGGTGCGCCATCCGCACGACCACACCGGCCCGATCAGTCACCTGCACCGAATTCGCCGGGACCCACCTCTCCCATTCCCGCACCACCGGATTGCGTGTCTCGAACACGAACCGGCCACCCGGCGCCAGCGCCGCACCCACCCCCGCGAGCGTCTCATGTAGCTGCTCGTCCCCGGTCAGCACCTGGAATGCGTGGCCGGTCATGACGACCAGGCTCGAACTCCTGGTCCCACCGGGCGCTGGACAGATCGCCGAGCACCCACTCAATGCCGCGGCCCTCGATACTGGACCCCTCGATGCCATGTCCAGCGCGGGCCACGTCGAGCATCGCAGCCGCCGGGTCGAGCCCGCACAGCCGCCCTGCATGCCCAGCCTCCCTGGCCCGGCGCAGCAGCATCCCCGTGCCACAGCCGACATCGAGGACGCTGTCCGCCGCCATCACCAGCGGCAAGTAGAAGCCAGAGTCACCGTCCGGCTCCCACCGGCAGAACAGGTCATAGAGCGCCGCCAGCGACGGCTCGGCGAACGCGCGATCGACCACGCCGCCAGCGTGGCAGCGGACCGGTGGCTCAGGCAACCGCTATTCGCCGCCATGGAGACCGACCCGCGAACGCGGTCCGGGACCGAACGTGCCGCGACACTAGTGTGATCGGCATGTCACGCCATTCCATCGGTTCCGTTTTCAGCCGATATGCCGTGGCGTGGCTGTATCTCCTCGGGTTCTGCGCGACGGTGATCATTTACTCCCACCTGCCCGGCCGCGATAAGGCTGCCTTCCTGGGCTGGGCCAGCACCAGCGTGCATAACCTGGAGCATCATCCGGTCGGGTGCCTGGCCGTCTCGGCGTTCATTGCGACTGGGTTCGTGTCCGTCTGGCCGTTCCTTATCGCCCTGGCCATGTTCGGCGCTAACCACCTGCTCGGCAACTGGCGCACGTTCATCACCTGCGCCGCAGGCCACATCATCGGGACCCTCGTCAGCGAGGGCGTAGTTGCTTACCGGGTAGCCCATGGCACGCTTCCCCAGGCCGACCGCTACCTCGTCGACGTGGGGCCCTCCTATGTCGTCGTCGCCGCCATCTCGGTCGGCCTGCTGTGGGGCACCTGGCTCATCAGGGCCGCGGCCGCGCTGGACTTCACCCTGCTGATCTTCGTCGGCCATATTTTCGAGGGTCTGAGTCACGTCAGCGTCGCGCCGGTCGGGCACCTGACGGCGCTCATCACCGGCGCGGCAGCGGGAAGCTTCTTTATCTGGCAACGACAGGGAAAGGCACGCACATGCCGAGGTCACACCTCGGCAAGCTAGCCGGAGAATGCACCTACGCCGCTGTTAGATTCGCCCACATAAGCGCTGCGATCCGAGTGTCGGAGCTTTGCGCGCACGGGGACACGGTCAGGCACCCAGGGCCTTGAGTTTCAGGGTTTAGCCCACTCATCGTGTAACGGCAGATTGAGCTTCGGCATGAGCTTTGCCCTGCACTGGCGCGGCCAGATTCAGCCGGGCTCGCCAGTTCTGGCGCCCCGCTGGTCCGCGTCGCCCCGTGTCTATTCCTGGGTGGCTGCAGCCGGAATCAGCGCAGCGCTGGCCGTCATGCTCGTCGCATCGCTGACACGGGCATCCTGGATGGGGCCGCCGCTGCCAATGCCAAGGACCGGCCCGCCGTTTCAGCTGACCAGCTGGCGCATCCCGCTCGACGATATTGCCGTTGCCCTGTGGCTCGCCGCGGCGCTGGGCGGCCTCGGCGTAGCGGCGGGGCTCGTCGCCGTGCGCAGGGGCGGCCGGCCACCGGTCCGGCTGCTCATCTTGACCGCCGCGGTCGTGATTGCGATCCTGACGGTACTGCCGCCCGTGGGCTCGACAGACTCGCTGGATTACATGGCGTTCGGCCGGATGGTGGTGCTGGGCCACAGCCCGTACGTGCTGGTGCCGGGCGCATTGGTGCGCGCGCACGACGCCGTCGCCGCCTCGATCCCCTCGGAATGGGGCACCGTCACCACTCCGTATGGTCCGGCCGCCACGGTAGAGCAGTTCGTGGCGGCCACGCTCGGCGGCACGTCGGCGGCGCGCATCGTGTTCTGGCTCAAGCTGGCCAACGCGGCAGCCTTCGGCGCGGTTGGCTACGCCGCCGACCGCCTGCTGCGGTCAGATCCGGCCAGGCGGCTGCGGGCGCATCTGCTCTGGACCGTCAACCCGTTGCTGATCTGGCAGCTGATCGCCGCCGCTCACCTCGACGTCCTGGCAGCGGCCGCCGGCCTGCTGGGGCTGATCATCGCCGGGGGCTGGCCCGCGCTCCCCGCTGCCGAGCACCCGCAGGTTGGCCAGCTCCTGGCGGGCGGCGCGCTCGTCGGCCTCGCGGCTGACATCAAGATCACCTTTGTCCTGTTCGGCCTGGGGCTGGCCTGGTCCCTTCGCCGATCGCCGGCGGCGTGCGCGGCCGCTGGCTTGGCCATGCTGGTCGTCGTCCTGCCCAGCTACGCCTGGTTCGGGCCGCCGGCCATCCGGTCCCTGGAGTACCGGGGCAACCGCTCGACGGCAGACAACTTCTACCAGCTGTTCAGTTCTTCGCCGCACGGCTTCCTGATGGGGCACGTCGGCGAAATCGCCGCCGTCCTCGTAATTGGCGCCGCGATCGTGGCGCTGACACATCTGCCGGGCCGGTCCGCGACTGCGCCTGCCATCTATACCGCGCTCGCCCTCACTACGGCCTGGCTGTTCAGCTGGCAGTACCAGCTTCCGTCGTACGAGGCGACCGTCATCTGCCTGCTGATCCTCGTCCCGCCCTGCTGGCTCGACTGGCTCGTCGTCGCGCGCCTGACCGCAGCCACCATCGCGCTCATGCCCGGCGATCCGGCGCCGCTGCAGTCTCGCGTCATGGCCAGAATCGCCGTCGACAATCTGACGCTGGCAGCGCCCATCGTGCTACTGACCGCGCTGGCTGCCCTGATCACGCTGTGCTTGTCCGAGCGCCTTCGCGCGGCGGCGAGCCCGCGGCCGGATCGCAGCAGGCTGCCCCCGCAGTCGCAGTCAGTTAGCGGCTGACCACCGGGACCGCGGTGTCGGCTGGCGCTTCCCCAGCTGCCGCGGGCCGGCGTGCCGCCCAGCTGCGCACCGCGAGCACCACGACCACCACGAAGATCGCGATGCCGGTCAGTACGTACAGGTTGCCCGCAATGAGCTGCCAGCCTGACCAGTGATATTCGACATACGAAGCCCGGTCACCGAGCTTGGCGAACGTCCCAGGGTTCGTGTTCGGGGGTACCCAGATGAATCCGTCGGAGGCGCCACCGAGATAAATCGGCTGGCCCCACCAGGATCCTGGCCAGGCGGCGAACAGGCCCGTCACTGCGGCGGCCCCGGTCAGGCAGGCCCACCGGACGCGGCCGCGAGCCCGAAGTCCGTAGCAGGCCAGGACGGTCACGCCCGGCACGATCCACACCCAGTGGTGATCCCAGCTGATCGGCGATACGAGCAGCCCGGTGAGCGCACAGGTGAGCACGCCAACCACCGGGTGCCCCGCCCGGCTCAGCGCAGCCGCCGCCAGAAGCCCGATCACCAGGGTGACCGCGGCGGCCGCCAGCCAGACCGGCTCGCCTGCGGCGATACTGCCGGACAGCCGGGTAATGAGCGCCTGGAGCGACTGGTTGCCCGCCCAGCCGACGAAACCCGTCCGGCTGCCCTTGGCGAACAAGCCGTTCAGCCACCAGACCCTCGAGTCGGCCGGACGGACGGCGAAGCCCAGCGCCACCGTCAGCGCGAACGTGCCAGCCGCGACGCCAGCCTGCCGGTACTGCCGGGTCAGTAGCAGATAGGGGATGAAGATCAGTGGGATGAGCTTGATCCCGGCCGCGATCCCGACCCCAGCGCCCTTCCACCAGCGCCGGTCCGGCTGGCACATATCCCACATGATCAGTGCCATCAGCACGAGCTCGACCTGGCCGAGACTGATCGTGCGCTGCACCGGCTCGGTCCAGGACAAGACGCCGGCGAGCAGCAGCGTGCCGCCAAGTCTCGCCAGGCCAGCCCGGTAGCCGAGCGCGCCCAGGGTCACCCAGATCACCGCCACGAACGCCACGATGTTCACCACGACCGACAGCGCCTGTACCAGGCCCCAGGACGGCACGGCCAGGACGGCGAAGACGATGGCCGCGAACGGCGTGTAGGTGAACTTCAGGCTGTAGCCGGACGAGACATACAGCGGCGCCTGCCCATGATGGACGCCGTGCGCCAGGCCCGCGACCACCTGGCCGCCCAGCCGGTAGACCTGCAGGTCGACGGGCGATAGCCAGCGATCCAGGGGGTGGGTGACCGCGAATGCCACATAGCAGGCCGCCGCCACGGCGAAGGCCGCTGCCCCCGCGATCAGCAGCCGCCGATCGGGACCCTGAACAATTTGCACGGCCAACGGTAACTCAGGACGGCAGTGGCCTGGGCGTCAAGCCGCTATCTGACCCGGACCTGAATGTCACATCAGCCCGGCCGATGGCTGCCCGCGCCCCATATCTGGCTGCGCCGCTACCTGCCAGCCGCTCAGCTGCCCGCCGCCGTCAGCACGACCAGCGCCCGCTGACTGGCGGCCCGCACCCTCGGCACCGGGTCATCGCGCAGCTCGGCGACGGCGGGCAGCGCCACGCCAAGCTTGTGCCTGGCGATCACCTTGGCCGCCATCTCGCGGACCCGCCAGTGCTCGTCGCGCAGCGCCTCGATGATCGCATCCGCGGCCCGCTCGTCGAAGGCGTGCAGCAGCCCGCGGGCGCCCCACACCCGGCCCCAGTACTGATTGCGCTGCGCCGGCCCGTCGTTGATGACGACCAGGCCGGCGGGGCCGGCGAGCGCCATGATCAGGTCGTCGTCGACCTCGCGCCCGCGCAGCAAGGCGACGCATCCGTCGATGACCTGCTCGCGGCCGCGGCGCGCACACTCGATCTCGATGCTCTGCCGGGGCGTGAGCCCCCACTGCGACGGCGCCGGCACCGGCGTCACCTCCCGATCGATGCGACGCATCCCACCATCCCATGGCCGCCCGTCGCACCGGGCGACGATCAGGACCGGAACGGCGCATTCGAGATCCAGGCCCGCGCCTGCCGATAATCACTTGCGGGTCTTGGCCGCGCCCTGTTCTACTAACACCGTTTCGACTAGTACCGGCGGACGACGCCCAGCGGACCGAGAGGAGAGCGAGATGCGAGCAGCGCTCATGTTCATCGACGGCAGATACCGCCTAGCCAAGGGACATGACGCTCCGTGCAATCGCTCAATCTGGGCATCCTGGCGCATGTAGACGCCGGCAAGACCAGCCTCACCGAGCGGCTCCTGTTCGCCGCCGGAGTGATCGACAAGATCGGCCGTGTCGACGACGGCAGCACCCAGACCGACTCGCTCGCGCTCGAGCGCCAGCGCGGCATCACGATCAAGGCGGCCGTTGTCTCGTTCGCAATCGGGGACCTCGTCGTCAACCTGATCGACACGCCAGGCCACCCTGATTTCATCGCTGAGGTTGAGCGCACCCTGGGCGTGCTCGATGGCGCCGTCCTCGTCGTGTCCGCAGTCGAGGGGGTGCAGGCACAAACCCGGATCCTCATGCGGACGCTGCGGCGGCTGCCCCTGCCTGCCGTCGTCTTCGTCAACAAGATCGACCGCAGCGGCGCAAGCCCGGACCGCGTACTGGCCGAGATAGCCGCGCGGCTGACCCCGGCGGTCACGGCCATGGGCGCGGTCACCGATCCCGGCACGCGCGGCGCGGCCTTTCTCCCGTTTGGCCCGTCGGACGCCGCGCACGTGGCCAGCCTCGCCGACGTCCTGACCCGACGCGACGACGACCTGCTCGCGGCGTACGTCGAAGACCAGCAAGCGCTCCCGTACCCGAGGCTGCGCGCCGAACTGGCCGCGCAGACACGCCGGGCGCTGGTGTACCCGGCGTACTTCGGCTCGGCCGTCACCGGATCCGGCGTCGACGCGCTCATGGCCGGGTTGGCCGAGTTCCTGCCTGCGGCGGCCGGCGACGCCGCGGCGCCCGCCGCCGGGACGGTGTTCAAGGTCGAGCGCGAGCTGTCTGGAGAGAAGGTTGCCTACGTGCGCATGTTCGCCGGCACGGTGCGGGCCAGGGAGCAAGTGCCCTACGGCAACGGCGCCGACGGGAAGATCACCGCGCTCAGCGTCTTGTCCGGCGGCCCCCCGGTCCCAAGCGCGGCCGTGACGGCCGGGCAGATCGCCAGGGTCTGCGGCCTGGCGGACGTGCAGATCGGCGACACGATAGGCCCGGCTGCGGTGGCGGCGCGGCAGCACTTGTTCGCCCCGCCCACGCTCGAGACCCTCGTCGTCCCGGCTACCGCCGCGGATCGGCCGGCTCTGTACGCGGCGCTCACTCAGCTCGCCGAGCAGGACCCACTGATCAACCTGCGTCTGGACGACATCCGGCGCGAGCTGCAGGTCTCCCTGTACGGCGAGGTGCAGAAGGAGGTCATCCAGGCAACGCTCGCGACAGAGTTCGGCCTCCAGGTCGCATTCCGGGAGAGCACCACGATCTGCATTGAGCGCGTCCTGTCCTCGGGCGCGGCGGTCGAGCGAATGGAGCGCGGCGGCAATCCATTCCGCGCCACCGTAGGACTGCGCATCGAGCCCGGTCCGGCCGGCGCTGGCATGTCATTCCGGCTGGCGGTCGAGCTGGGCTCGATGCCGCTCGCGTTCATCAAGGCAGTCGAGGAGACGGCCCGCGAGACGCTGCGGCAAGGCCTGCACGGCTGGGAGGTCATCGACTGCGTGGTGACCCTGACTCATACCGGTTTCGTCCCACCGCCGCCCTACGGCTGGAGCAAGTGGTCGAGCTCAGCCGGCGACTTCCGGAGTCTGACGCCGCTGGTGCTGATGAGCGCGCTGCGGCAAGCCGGGACGGTGGTCTGCGAGCCTGTCAGCGGGTTCCGCCTCGAGGTCCCGGCCGACTGCCTGCCGCCAGTGCTGACCATCCTCGGCCGGCTGCGCGCCGCCCTGCAGACACCGGACGTCGAGGGTGACTCGTGTGTCGTGGCCGGCGAGATCCCGACCGGCCAGATCGACTCGCTGCACAAGCAGGTACCGGGCCTGACCCGCGGCGAAGGCACGCTGGAGTCTCAGTTCTCGCGATACCAGCCAGTTCGGGGCGCTCCGCCGGCGAGACCGCGGACAGATCACAATCCGCTCGACCGGCGTGAGTACCTGCTCCGCGTCCAGCGCGGCCTGGACTCCGCTAGCCGCTAGGGCGAGCGAGCACAGCGGAATAGACACTCGTGCCGGTTCGCTATGTCCGACGAAGGTACGTTAACCGGGATCTGTCCTTGGGGCGACGGACCTGTCCGGACAGCACTCTCCTGGGTTCGGCGCGCTAGCGGGTCGCAATGCGGGATCGTGTGACTGTGGGTGTGGACCCGTCGCGGCCCCGCCCTGTCCGCCCTGGGCGAACGGGCCCGCTGGAAATTTAGTGGACAGACAGGTCTAACGTTAACGTCAGGGTTATACCTGAACGCAGGCTGGAGGGAGATGGAGAAGGCAATCCCGCTCGCGCTCCTCGCGAGCCTCTGCACAGCCACGTCCTCGGTGTGCCAGCGGCTCGGGGCCAGGGAGAGCCACCCGACCGGGTTCGACATATGGCTCCTGTTCCGGCTGGCACGGCGTCCGATCTGGCTAGCCGGCATCGCCAGCATGATCCTCGGCTTCGTGTTCCAGCTGTCAGCCCTGCGCTACGGCGCGCTGGCGCTCGTCCAGCCCATCCTCGCGCTGGAACTGCTCTTCGTGTTCGGTTACATGGCGATTCTGGGCTCGCGGACCGTCCGGCGGCGCGACTGGCTCGCAGCGGCCGCTATGTGTGCTGGGCTGGGACTTTTCTTGTTCGCCGCATCGCCATCGGGTGGGCGCCAGCACGCGCCGGCGGCGCTGTGGCTGCTCGCCGGCCTGGTGACAATCGGGGTCGTGGTGGCCGGCCTCGCCGCCGCATTCGGGCTGCGGCACCGCAGATCGGCGGCGTCGGCAGCGCAGCGCGCCGCCGTGCTCGGCGCGGTGACCGGGGTCGCGTGGGGCTTCGTCGCGGCCGTCATCAAGGAGTTCAGCTATCACCTCGGCGGCGGCGCAGGCGCGATCTTCTCTAACTGGTCGGTCTACGTACTCGTCGGCGCCGGCGCGCTCAGCCTGCTGCTGGCGTCGCACGCGCTCGCCGCTGGCCCGCTCGCGGCGTCACAGCCTGGCTTCACGATCCTGGATCCGCTGGCCGCAAGCCTGCTTGGACTATTCGTCTTCGGCGAGCATTTCGACGCCAGTACCGGCGACCTCGCCGTCGAGGCGCTGGCGCTGGCGCTGCTGGTCGCGGGCGTCACCGCGCTCAGCCATAGCCACCTGATCGACGGCGAGGACGATACGCGCACAGCCACCGAGCCCCGTGGGCGCGCCAGTACTGCGGGCGCCGGCCAGTCCGGCGGCTGACTTCGCCGGGAACGGCGAGGTTCCCCCGTTCCCAGCGCTGATCCCTGCCGACGGAAGGGCTAGCGTCCGCGCCGTGGTCGCAGGACCGCGGCGATGACCGCGATGCCGTCATCGATCTGGGCCGGGGTGCTGGCGGCGTAGCCGAGTACCAGGCCCGGCGGCCCTGGCCGCTGGCGATGCCAGGACAGCGGCTGCGTCTTTACGCCGAGCTCGAGCGCCGCGACGGCGAGGTCAGCATCCGATCGGCCCGATCCCAGGCCAGCGCTCAATCGAAGGTCAGTGCTCAATCGAAGGTCAGTAAAGGTCAGCGTGAGGTGCAGCCCCGCGGCGGCGCCGTGCACGCGTGCCTGCGGCAGGTAGGCGCGCACCGCCCTGATCATCGCATCGCGGCGGCGCACGTGCCGCTTGCGCAGGAGCCGGTGATGCCGCTCCAGGTCGCCGGATGCCATCAGCTCGGCCAGCGCGAGTTGCGGCAGGACGGCGTTGCCCAGGTCCATGTCTCGCTTCGCGGCCACGACGGGCTCGTGCAAGGCCGGCGGCACCAGCAGCCAGCCCACCCGCAGCGCCGGGGCAAGAAGCTTGGAAACGCTCCCCGCATAACAGACCTGGCCAGGCAGGACCGCGCGCAGGGCCGGCACAGGCGGCCGGTCGTAGCGGTGCTCGGCGTCGTAGTCGTCCTCGATGACCAGCCCGCCATCCATCGCCCACTGCCGAAGGTCGCGGCGTCGCGCACCGTCGAGCACGACGCCCATCGGAAACTGGTGCGCTGGGGTGATCATGACGGCGGCCGCGGCGCTCGCTCGCAACTCGCTCACTCGCACGCCACGCTCGTCGACTTCCACCGGTGGGGTGGCAAGACCCCAGCTCTGCAGCTGCTGGCGCGCGCCGAGTGAGCCGGGGTCCTCCACTGCGACCTCGGACAGGCCTGCCTCGCGCAGCGATCGGCCCAGCAGCGCCAGCGCCTGCGCGACGCCTGCCGTGATGATCACCTCGCCAGGGGCGACGCGGATGCCGCGGTTACGCGCCAGCCAGTTGGCCACCGCCACTCGGAAGGCCGGCGCCCCGCGCGGGTCTCCGTACCCGAAGCTGGCCGGCGCCAGGTCGCTCAGCGCCCTGCGCTCGGCGCGGAGCCATGCCGAACGCGGGAATGCGGCCAGGTCGGGCACCCCTGGAGTCAGGTCGATCCGGCACGCGCTGGCCCTGAGCGCATCGAACACGCCAGGGCCCAGATAGCCGTGGGGAGTCCGTCGCTCGCCGCCCGGCATTGGCCACGACGGCGCGGCTGGCGTGGTCTGGCGGGCTCCGTCCGGCGAGCCTGGTGGCAGGCGGACTGCCTCGGCTGGGGTGGCGACGACCTGGGTGCCGGCCCGGCCGTGGCCGGCGACATGACCCTCCTCGGCGAGCCGCCGGTAGGCCTCGGTGACCACACCGCGAGACACCGCAAGCTCGGTGGCCAGCACCCTGCTTGCGGGCAGCGTGCTGCCCGCTGGCATCCGGCCGTCCGCGATGGCCCCGCGAAGCTGGCTGGTCAGCCAGTCCGACAAGCCACCCGCCGGCGCCGAAGCCCGGTCGAGCTGAAGGAAGTCCGTTCCCATAATGGACCCGTCTTATCGGCGTGCATTGGACCTTTCCATCGGTCCATTACTCCGGCAGAGTCTCATGACGTGACCCCGGCCAGCAACCGCGGTCCGGCGCAGCCGGGACCGCGGGCCATCGCCCCTGGCGCCCTCGGCATGGTGCTCGTCGGCAGCAGCGTGGCCGTCTCCGCCACGCTCACGACCGCGCCACTGTTTTTCGCGCAGGCCATCCGCTACAGCGTCGCCGCCGTCGTGCTCGTGGCGCTCGCCCGCTGGCAGCGCGTCCCCATCACGGCGCCGCGCGGCCGCGAGTGGCTGTGGCTGGCCGGAATCGCTGCGACGGGCCTGGTGCTGTTCAACATCGCCGTCGTGCGCGGCGTCGCGCATGCCCAGCCGGCCATGATCGCCGTCGCCGTGGCCTGCGCGCCGGTGGTGCTCGGTGTACTCGGGCCGTTGTTGCAGGGGCAGGTGCCACAACGCAAGATCGTCGTGGCCGCCCTCGTGGTGACGAGCGGCGCGGTCCTGGTCGAGGGTGCCGGGCACGGCGACCTCGCGGGCATCGCCTGGGCGGTCGTGGCGCTTGCCACCGAGGCGGCCTTTACCCTGCTGGCTGTCCCCGTGCTCGGGCGGCACGGGGCCTGGGGAGTGTCGGTCCACTCCGTGTGGCTCGGCGCGGCCATCTTCACCGTGCTGGCTCTGCTAGGCGAGGGCCCGGCAGCCGTCCGCCGCCTGTCGACTGCCGATCTGGGCGCGATCGCGTACCTGGCGGTGGCGGTGACAGTGGTGGCGTTCGTGCTCTGGTACTCGGCGGTCGCGGCGCTCGGGCCCGGCCGGGTGGGCCTGCTGACCGGCATCGCGCCGGTGGCGGCTGCCCTCACCGGGATAGTCGCCGGCAGCCGCGCGCCCAGCCCGCTCATGTGGGCCGGGATCGGCGTGGTGCTGGCCGGGCTCGGGACCGGGCTAGCCGGCCCGCCGAGGCGCCGACAGACCCGGCTCGGGTCGCGCAGACATGACCTCGGCCTGCAGACATGTCACGATAAGCTGCGCCTGGCTGACAGCCAAGTCGACGCCAGACCAGGAGAGCAACACGATGGGCGACAGCTTCAGCGCTGAGCTGTGGGACAGCACCGCCGATACCTACGCCGCCATCCTGGCGCATCCATTCGTCCGCGGGCTGACCGACGGGACCCTGTCCCCCGAGGCCTTCACCTTCTACGTCGTCCAGGACGCGCTGTACCTGCGGTGGTACGCCCAGGCGCTGGCCGCGGTTGCGAGCCGCGCACCTGACACCGCGGGGACGGAAATGTTCTCCCGGCATGCGGCGGGCATCGTCGACGTCGAGATGAGCCTGCATCAGTCACTGCTGGCAGACCTCGATATTGATGCCGCCGCCGTGGCCGGGGCTGAAGAGGCCCCGACGACGCTCGCCTACACGAGCTACCTGCTGGCCGCCGTCCGCGGCGGCTCGTTCGCCGAGGGCGTCGGCGCCGTGCTGCCGTGCTACTGGATCTACTGGGAGGTGGGCAAGCACCTGCTCGCTCAGGGCTCGCCCGACCCCCGTTACCAGAAGTGGATCGATACCTACGGCGCCGAGGAGTTCGGCGCCGAAACGCTGGAGGTGATCGCCGTTGCCGACCAGCTCGGTCCGGGCCTCGCCCCGGCGGAGCGGGACCGGGTGCGCCGGCATTTCCGCGCGACGTCGCGCTACGAGTGGATGTTCTGGGACATGGGATACCGCCAGGAACAGTGGCCAGTGTGAGTTGACTGCCCGGCCGCCTGGGTAATGATCGAAGGAGATCGGCGCTTCAGCGGACCCCGAACGACACCACGACTGCGGCAGCAGGCTGATGACACGAGGCAGGGAGGCCCTCGATGGGCATCTGGCAGCTCGACCCGTACCACACGCAAGTTGAATTCTCCGCCAAGCACCTCGGCATGATGACGGTCCGAGGCTACTTTGACGAGGTCAGCGCCACCGCTGACATCGACCCCGAGCATCCGGAGACCGCCTCGGTCGAGGTGAGCATGTCGGCTGCGAGCATCCGCACCAACAACCCGGCCCGTGATGACGACCTCCGCTCGGCGAACTTCCTCGACGTGGAGCACTACCCGGTCATCACGTACAAGAGCCGCGGCGTCGAGCCGGCCGGCCCGGACCGTTACACGCTCGCCGGCGACCTGGCCATCAAGGGCAACACCCGCCCCATCACGCTTCAGGTGACGAAGTACGGCGAGTTCAGCGACCCGGGGATGATGGGACACCGGATCGCTTACAGCGCCAGCGGCGCGATCAACAGGAAGGATTTCGGCCTCAGCTTCAACATGGTCCTGGACGGCAGGCTCGTCGTGAGCGAAGAGGTCCAGATCATGGTGGAGGGCGAGCTCGTGGAGCAGCAGGAGGCTGCGCAGGCCGCCACCAGCTGACGACGCGGGCATCAAGCCTGGCGCGGCCGCAAGCCTCCGCCAGGCTCATCGGGGGGATGCAATGAAGCTCTGGAAATGGACCGCAGCCACGGGAGCCGTCGCTGTCGGCGCGATCCTGCTGGCCAGCAAGAAGGACATCCAGCGCTATCTGCAGATGCACAACATGTAGGTCTTCTGCCGCTGTCGTGGCGGCCCTGGCGCGCCAGTCGCGCCAGTCGCGCCAGTCAGCCAGAGAATTCGCGCGCCGCCCGCGCTGCCGCGCACGGTGCGCAGAGCGGTACCTGGATGTCGCCGAGCAAGTCCGAGCTGTGCTGGCCCGTGACAACCGCGTCGAACGTCTCGCAGATGCGTCGATCATCTGGATGGGCATGCAGGCAGAAGCACAGGCACGGCCTGCGCCGCAGAGCCTTGTCCGCACGCTGGATGAGCGCCTGAACCTCCGGGCGGCGGAAGACCTCGGCTACCGCATCCGAAGCTGGCCGCATGCGCTCAAGCGTGTCGGTGATGGCCTGCCCGACTTTCCGGCCCACCTCGGCCAGGGTGTCGGCTAGATCGGTGTCCCTGCCGTCGCTCATGACCCCATCTTCGCATTGACTCGGCCTCAGGGCCAGCGACCTCTGCGCAGGTCAGGACACGATGGCAGCCTGGCGGCTGGACCGAGGACCCTGGCGACCAGCAGCTCGGGGGCCTACATGGGCACTTTGATACCCCGGTTGACAAGCCAGACGTTCGCTGGCCACGACGTCGAAAATCCGATGATCATGCCGATCTGCATGAGAAACCAGAAGGCAGCAGAGCTTGGCATCAGGTGGTGCGGTGCCGGGAACAGCACGAACGTCATGATGGCCATCCAGCCGAAAAGGCCCATCTCGAAGGCGCTCAGCGAGATGAAGTCTGCCTTGGTCGCCGCCTTGAGGCCGTCCCTGATGCCGAGGCCGCGCATCGGCGCGATCGCGAAGTACTGAAAGGCGATGCCAAGTGCGAGGGCCAGAATGTAGTCGCCGATGTACTCAGCCCACAGGCTAGCGCCGGCGACGGTGAGACCTAGCCCGAAGATAGCGAACTCGGAGATCACGTCGCCAAGGGAACATCCCGAACCGCAGTGGCTCACCTCGGTTGCCATCATGACCCACCGTGGCTTGCCCGGATTGCCTGGCCTACCCGGATTGCCTGGCGGGCCCGGATTGCCCGGCTCGGCGCGCTCAGCTGCGCCAGGTGGCCACGCACCGACACCGGCAGGTACCAGTGCCATCCGGGACTCGCCTGCCTGCTCCATGGCCGTGGGTGCCGTTGCCGTCGGCTGGCCGGAAGCTCGTCCCCACCGCCAGTAGAACGCGAGCGCGAACGGGCCGAGATACAGGGCGGTGATCGGGTAGACCGCGTTCATCACGCCCATCGGCTGGCGGCGATGGTTGACGGCGATGTCGTACCCGATAGCGACCGCGCAGGCAAAACATACCGACAGATAGGTCCACGCAATTGCGGTCAGCAAGTCTGGCGCCATGGCAGGACCTCCCCGTAGCGTCGGCTGTTACTTTCCGCGGAGCCGATACAAACGCTACCGCCGACCGCCTCGCCAGCTGTGCCAGCGCACTCGGCGAGGGCCGATATGCCAGATTCGTCGGTACTCGCCGGGTCAGCTGCCGACGTAGGCCGCGAGGTGCTCGCCGGTGAGGGTGGAGCGGGCCGCAACGAGATCGGCGGGCGTGCCCTCGAAGACGACCCGTCCGCCGTCGTGGCCGGCACCGGGTCCGAGGTCAATGATCCAGTCGGCATGCGCCATGACCGCCTGATGGTGCTCGATGATGACGACAGACTTGCCGGCGTCGACGAGCCGGTCGAGCAGGCCGAGCAGCTGCTCGACGTCGGCCAGGTGAAGACCTGCGGTCGGCTCGTCGAGCAGGTAGACGCCGCCCTTCTCGGCCATATGGGTGGCCAGCTTGAGCCGCTGCCGCTCGCCGCCGGACAGCGTCGTGAGCGGCTGGCCGAGGGTGAGGTAGCCGAGCCCGACGTCGGCGAGCCGGCCGAGGATGGCGTGCGCGGCCGGCGTGCGCGCCTGGCCGTCGGCGAAGAACTCCTGCGCCTGCGTCACCGGCATCGCGAGCACCTCGCTGATGTCACGGCCACCGAGGTGGAAGTCCAGCACGGATGCCTCGAATCGCTTGCCCTCGCACTCCTCGCAGGTGGTGGCGACGCCGGCCATCATCGCCAGGTCGGTGTAGATGACGCCGGCGCCGTTGCAGGTGGGGCAGGCACCCTCGGAGTTGGCGCTGAACAACGCTGGTTTCACGCCATTGGCCCTGGCGAACGCATTGCGGATCGGGTCGAGCAGTCCCGTGTACGTCGCCGGGTTGCTCCGTCGCGAGCCGCGGATCGCGCCCTGGCCGATGGTCACCACCCCCTCGCGGCCGGAAACCGAGCCCTGCACGAGCGAGCTCTTGCCGGAGCCAGCGACACCCGTGATGACGACAAGCACGCCAAGTGGGATGTCGATGTCGACGTCGCAGAGGTTGTGCGTCGTCGCGCCGCGGATCTCCAGCGCGCCGACCGGCCTGCGGACCGTCTCCTTCACGGCGGCTCGGTCGTCGAGATGGCGGCCGGTGAGGGTGCCACTGGCCCGCAGCTCCTCGACGCTGCCCTCGAACACCACCTCGCCGCCCTCGGCGCCGGCGCGCGGGCCGAGGTCGACTACGTGGTCGGCGATCGCGATCGCCTCGGGCTTGTGCTCCACGACGAGCACCGTGTTGCCCTTGTCGCGGAGCCGCAGCAGCAGATCGTTCATCCGCTGAATGTCGTGCGGGTGTAGCCCGATGGTCGGCTCGTCGAAGACGTAGGTCACGTCGGTCAGCGACGAGCTGAGCTGCCGGATCATTTTGGTGCGCTGCGCCTCGCCACCCGAGAGCGTGCCCGATGGGCGGTCGAGGCTGAGGTAGCCAAGCCCGATCTCCACGAATGAGTCAAGGGTCTGGCTGAGCGCGCCGAGCAGCGGTGCCACCGACGGCTCGTCGAGGCCGCTGACCCATTCGGCCAGGTCGCTGATCTGCATGGCGCACGCCTCGGCGATGTTGGTGCCCTTGATCCGGGAGGACCGGGCCGCTTCGGTGAGCCGGGTACCGCCGCACTCCGGGCAGGCAGTGAAGGTGACCGCACGGTCCACAAACTCTCGAATGTGCGGCTGCATTGCCTCCTTGTCCTTGGACAGCATCGACTTCTGGATACGCGGGATCAGCCCCTCGTAGGTCATGTTGATGCCCGCGATCTTCAACCTGACCGGCTCGTGGCGAAGGAAGTCGTCCAGTTCCTTCTTGGTGTACCTGCGGATCGGCTTGTCGGGGTCGACGAAGCCCGACTCACTGTAAAGCCGAGAGTTCCAGCCGCCCCCCTTGTAGCCGGGGACGGTAATCGCGCCTTCGGCGAGCGACTTGGAGTCATCGAAGAGCTGGGTGAGGTCGATATCGGAGACCGTGCCCCGGCCTTCGCAGCGCGGGCACATACCGCCGGTAATGCTGAAGCTGCGCCTCTCCTTTACGGTCTTCCCGCCGCGTTCGAAAGCGATGGCACCCGCCCCGCTGATTGAGGCGACGTTGAAGGAGAACGCCTTGGGCGAGCCGATGTGCGGCTGCCCGAGCCGGCTGAAGAGGATGCGCAGCATCGCGTTGGCGTCGGTGGCGGTGCCAACCGTGGAGCGCGGGTCGGCACCCATCCGCTGCTGGTCAACGATGATCGCAGTGGTCAGCCCTTCGAGCACATCGACCTCGGGCCGCGCCAGCGTCGGCATGAAGCCCTGCACGAAGGCGCTGTACGTCTCGTTGATCATCCGCTGCGACTCGGCGGCGATCGTGCCGAACACCAGCGAACTCTTGCCCGAGCCGGACACCCCGGTGAACACCGTCAGCCGGCGCTTCGGGATCTCGACGCTGACGTCCTTGAGGTTGTTGACGCGCGCGCCGTGGACGCGGATCAGGCCGTGACGGTCGGCAACGGGCAGTGCAGCCGGCGCCGTGTCCAGCCTGGTGGCCATGCTCATCGTGTCTCCATCTGTCAGACCGGGCCGCCTTCGCAACCTCCGTCGGCCGTAGCGGAGCCAGCCCTCACGGGTCCTGAAGCAGCCCGAGCACGTTGCCATCCGGGTCGGTGACGGTGGCCACGAGCCGGCCGGCACCGACGTCACGCACGGGATCCTTGACGGTGGCACCTGCGGCGGTCATCTCGGCCAGCTTCGCCTCGATGTCCGGTACGTGCCAGTAGGCCACCGGCGAGGTCATGCCCTGCGATGCGCCGCCCGGCACCAGCCCGATGTGCTGGCCGGCGACCTCGAAGCCAACGTAGTACGACTCGTCGTTCTGCGGCTGTACGCCGAGCAGAGCGGCGTACACGGGCTTAGCCGCCGCTACGTCGGTCACGGGATGCAGCACCGTCTTGATTCCCTGGGTGGAAGAGTCGGCCATTGTCACTCCTAAGTCCTGGGGTCACATCGACCCGGTGGTCACGCTAAGTGGACGAACGGGAACCCGGTGATCCAGCGAGGCCGGCCTAGCTAACGCGGGTCGTCGTACGGCAGCAAGCTTGCCTGACTGGTGAGATCCATGACCGTCACGCTAGCTGCGCCTCGCTGAGCGGCGCTTCTCGATTCCTGATCGGTCTGGTGACCTGTTTCGCCACGCAGGATGGAATCCCCGCCGTCCCGCGCGCCGCGAGGCGCCGGTAAGCGCTGGGCGGCATGCCGACCAGCTCGGTGAAGCGAGTGCTGAAGGTGCCAAGCGACGAGCAGCCAACCGCGAAACACACCTCGGTGACGCTGAGGTCGCCACGGCGCAGCAGGGCCATCGCGCGCTCGATCCGCCGCGTCATCAGGTAGCTATACGGCGACTCGCCGTAGGCGAGCCGGAACTCGCGGCTGAGGTGCCCGGCCGACACGTGCGCACCGCGGGCGAGTGCCTCGACGTCCAGCGGCTGCGCGTACTCGCGGTCGATCCGGTCCCGGACCCGGCGCAGGCCCGCGAGGTCCACCAGGCGCTGAGTCTCAGCGGATCTGCTGGTCACCTACGCATCCTATCCAGTCGGCCCACTGTGATCATTGCCACGCGCTGTTAGCCCTGCTCCGCGCGAAAATCTGTCGCCGGCGGGGCGCCTGCCATGTCACCATGCCCTGATGCGCAAGGGGGATATCACGATCGGCCTCGTATCGCGGCTGGTCAGGACGCAGTTCCCGGAGTGGGCGCAGCTGCCGGTCCGGCCCGTCGAGGTCGACGGGTGGGACAACGCGACCTTCCGCCTGGGCGAGACGATGTCCGTCCGACTGCCCAGTGCCGAGCATTATGTTGAGGCAGTAGCCAAGGAGCAGCGCTGGCTGCCGATCCTGGCCCCGCAGCTGCCACTGCCGGTGCCGCAGCCCCTGGCGATGGGCGCGCCGGCCACCGGCTTTCCGTGGCCGTGGTCGGTCTACCGCTGGATCAACGGCACGTCAGTGACCACTGAGACGATCGCGGACCTGCCGCAATTTGCAGCCGACCTGGCCGACTTCCTCGCCGCCCTGTACAAGATCGACCCGGCGGGCGGGCCGCCGCCGGGCACACACAACTTCTTTCGCGGCGGGCCGCTGACCGTCTACGACGGCGAGACGCGCGAGCAGCTCGAAGCCTTGGCAGGTCACATCGACACCGCGCTTGCCGCCGAGGTCTGGCAGGCTGCGCTCGAGGCTGCCTGGCACAGCAGCCCGGTCTGGTTCCACGGGGACGCGCAGCCCGGCAACCTGCTCCTTGCCGACGGACGGCTCAGCGCCGTCCTCGACTTCGGCACCTGCGGCGTCGGCGACCCGGCATGTGACACCACGATTGCCTGGACGTTCCTGTCTGGCGAGAGCAGCCGGGTCTTCAGGGAACGGCTGCCGGTGGATTCGGCTACCTGGGTGAGAGGTCGCGGCTGGGCAATCTGGAAAGCCATGAAGGTGCTCTCCGGCGCCCTGGAACACGACGCGCAAGAAGCCGCCTTCACCATGGATGTCATCCAGAAAATCCTGGCTGACCACCTGGCCGACACCTAGGGACTGGCGCAGCTAAGACAACGTCTTGGACTGCGTGTCGCCGCTCAGCGGGATGCGCTGCGGGAAGCGGTGCACCTCCTGCGGCCAGCCGACCGCGACGGCAATCCGGCCGGCCCAGAATCGCGCCGCGGCATCGTCGGGCACATCGACGACCGCGAAACCGCCGAGGTGCTCCTTGGTCTCGACGAACGGCCCGTCGGTGAAGACGGGCGAGCCGCTGCTCGCGTCGACGCTGCACAGAGCGGTCGAAGCGTCCAGGCCGCCGTCGCTGAAGACGAAGACGCCGGCGTCCGTCATCTCCTCGATCACGGCCCTGGCGGTCGTGGCCCTCTCGCGCAGATCGTCCAGCGTGAGGTCGGGCACCCACTCGTCGTTGAAGGCGATCAGGTACAGCGCCATCTGAAGCTCCTCTGCTCACGGGCAGCCCAGACGACTGCCGCTCACCTTCTCCACGAACGCACTCGGGTCAATCGACAGGCCGGCCAAGACTTTTTCTCAGCCTCGTGACTCGCGTATGCGCGGTAGCTTCCGCGGTCGTCGGGCATCTTATCTATCAGGCGCTGTTAGCCAGGATGTTCCCGGACAACGAAGGGATGCTTCATGGAGATCATCAATCTGGGTGCGGCGGATGGGCTGCCGCCGGTGGATTGGGCCGCTGTTGATGAGCAGCTCGCGGTGGGGTCGGCGCCAGCTCCGGACGCGGTGAACTCCCATACGACCTGGCTGTCCACCCTCAACCAGGACGGTAGCCCGCATGTGACTGCGGTCGGCGCGCTGTGGCTCGACGGCACGTTCTGGTTCCAGACGGGCGCGGGCACGCGGAAGGGACGCAATGTCGCGCGTGATCCGCGGTGTTCGATCGCGGTGTCGATCCGCGACGCGGACGTCGTAATCGAAGGTGACGCTGCGCGAGTGACCGAGCCCGGCGCCGTAGCGGTTGCGGCGAAGGCGTGGGCTGACAACGGCTGGCCGGTCGAACCCGACGACAGCGGGTCGGGCATCACTGCCCCGTTCAACGCACCGTCGCAGGGACCACCACCGTGGCACGTGTATCGCATTAAGCCACGCTCGGCGATCGTGACCTTGGCGGCGGAGCCGGGTGGCCTCACTCGCTTCCGGTTCTAAATCCCGCGGAGGAACTCAATGCCGCTCTACCTGTACCAGGCCTCCTATACCGCCAAGTCAATGGCGGATCAGCTTAAAGAGCCGCAAGACCCGGTGGAAGTGATCCGGCCGGCCCTGGAGGAGCTGGGCGCCACGATCGTGGTGGCGGGCTTTCCCTTTGGCGAGTATGACGTGGTCGTCGTGTATGAGGCACCTGACGACATGACCGCTGCCAGCGTCGCGATGGCAGTCGCCGCGGCGGGCGAGGTCAGGTCGGGCAAGACCACGCGACTGCTCAGCGGGCAGGAATGGCTCGAGTCTTTGCGTAAACGCCGGATTGTCACCAATCGGAAGGCGCGCCAACAGCACGACAGCCGGTCCTGATAGCCGAAGCAGTGGGCCGGTGCCGCCTGACTTCTGGTGACTCGGCGACTCGTCATCCTGCGGTTCATCGCACGATTGGATCGATCATGGAGAACCCGCCCGCGCATTTCCCCGCCTGGCCCGGCGACGCTGAGGTGGCGGTAGCCCTGACCTTCGACGTGGACGGGGAGGCTCCGTGGCTCAGCGAAGGCCCCGAGTACACCCGTCGGCTGACCCTGCTGTCGCAGGGCCGGTTTGGCCCGGGCCGGGGCCTGGGCCGGATCCTCGCGCTGCTGGCTGAGCTGGAGGTCACGGCCACGTTCTATGTGCCCGGCCACTCCGCGGACCAGCATCCCGGCGCGGTGGAGGCTATCCTGGCGGGCGGTCACGAGGTCGGCCACCACGGGTACCTGCACCGGGGTACCGACGGCTTGGATGCCGCGGCGCAGCGCGCCGAACTTGAGGACGGGCTGACAGCGCTGGGCAAGCTGGGCGTCCGGCCGCACGGCTACCGCTCACCGGGCTGGGAGCTGACCCCGCAGACCCTGGACCTGCTCGGCGAGCTCGGTTTCTCCTACGACGCCAGCCTGATGGCCGACGACCGGCCGTACTGGGTGACCAGCGGAAATCAGCCGCTGCTGGAGCTGCCAGGCCACTGGAGCCTGTGCGACTGGCCTTACTTCGGCTGGACCTCCTACCATGGCGGGCTGCTCGCCGACCCGGCCGCAGTGGAGCGGATCTGGCTGGAGGAGTTCGAGTCGGCACGCCAGGACCGCCGGGCGGTCACCTACACAATGCACCCCGAGGCCATCGGCCGCGGCTACCTCATGCGGATGCTGGACAGCGTGATCACCGGGATGGCCGGGCGCGGCCGGCCGTGGTTCGCCACGCACGCGCAGATTGCGACCCTGGCCGGCGCACCACCCTTGACTCACCCTGAGCGCCAGGGCCGCCCATAGAGCCGTCAGCCGCGATCGCGACGTTTCCGCGGAAACGCCTTGTGCGAGTTTTCACAAGCCGACGGTCAGCTGGACCGTCACCATATCCCCGAGCTCTACACGCAGGTCACTTCTGTCTCAGGAAGCGCGTCCCCGCAGGCTTTAATGACCCGCGTAGGCAGCTGCGCCCAATCCGTTAGCCGCAAGGGATAGCCGCGCCGCCGCGCCCGGGCCTAGCATGCGCTCGTGGCCACGGGTTTCGGAACGGTAAAGCGACTGCTGGTCGGCAGGCCCATGCAGAGCGAACGGCTTGGCCACACGCTGCTGCCGAAGAAGATCGCGTTGCCGGTCTTCGCCAGTGACGCGCTTTCCTCCGTCGCCTACGCGACCCAGGAAATCCTGTTCGTCCTCGCCGCCGGCGGGCTCGCCTTCATCGTGTACACGCCCTGGATCGCGGTGGCCGTCGGCCTGCTGATGCTGGTGGTGGTCGCGTCCTACCGGCAGAACGTGCATGCGTATCCGTCCGGCGGGGGCGACTACGAGGTCGCCACCACCAACTTCAGCGCCAAGGTGGGCATGACCGTCGCCAGCGCGCTCATGGTCGACTACGTGCTCACGGTCGCAGTGTCAGTGTCCTCCGGAGTCGCTAACCTAGCCTCCGCGTTCCCGGTTCTGAACTCGCACGTCACGTTGATCGCAGCCGTGACGGTCGCCGCCATCGCCGTACTGAACCTGCGCGGGGTGCGCGAATCGGGCACTGGCTTTGCGATCCCGACGTACTGCTTCATCGGCGTGGTCATACTGATGATCATCTGGGGCGCAATCAGGCTGGCGACCGGCCAGCACCTGCACGCGGAGACCGCTGGTTACGCCATCAAGTCCACCGGCGCGTTCGCCGGTCTCGGGCTGGCGTTCCTGGTGCTGCGCGCCTTCTCCTCCGGCTGCACCGCGCTGACCGGCGTAGAGGCCATCAGCAACGGCGTGCCCGCCTTTAAGGCGCCCAAGAGCAAGAACGCGGCCACGACACTGGCGCTGCTTGGCGGCATCGCGGTCACCATGTTCGGCGGGGTCACGGCGCTGGCCTTGATCAGCCACGTGCACGTGGGCGCGCTGGTCGGCGCCCCGAGAGGCTACGTGCAGCCGACCGTGATCGCCCAGGTAGGACGTGCCGTGTTCGGCTACTCCTCGCCGCTGTTCTACATCCTGCAACTGTTTACCGCGCTGATCCTGGTGCTGGCGGCCAATACCGCGTTCAACGGCTTCCCGGTCCTCGCCTCGATCCTGGCCAGGGACGGATACTTGCCGCGCCAGCTGCATACCCGCGGCGACCGCCTGGCCTTCAGCAACGGAATCCTGCTGCTGTCCGGCTTCGCGATCGTGCTGATCGTTGCGTTCAACGCCTCGCCGACCCGGCTGATCCAGCTGTACATCGTCGGCGTCTTCGTCTCGTTCACCTGCAGCCAGACCGGCATGATCCGGCACTGGAACCGGCTCCTGCGTGCGACCAGCGAGGCAGCGACAAGGCTGCGGATGATCAGGTCGCGGGCAATCAACACGATCGGCGCCTGCGTGACCGGGGCCGTCCTTGTCATCGTGGTGATCAGCAAGTTCCTCGACGGCGCCTGGATCGCCGTGGCCGCCATGGTCGTGCTCTGGCTCATGATGCGCGGCATCCAGCGGCATTATCAGAGCGTCGCGCTCGAGCTGACACCGGACGAGGAGGCCTCACTTACCCTGCCGTCCAGCAACATCGCGATCGTGCTGGTCTCCAAGCTGCACCTGCCCGCTCTCCGGGCACTGGCCTACGCGCGGGCCGCCAGGCCCGCCAGGCTGGAAGCGCTGACCGTCGACGTGGACGAAGCCGAGACCGCCCGGCTGCAGCAGGACTGGGATCGTCGCGCCATGCCACTGCCGCTGACGGTCATCTCCTCGCCGTACCGGGAGATCACCCGGCCTGTGGTCGAGTATGTGCGACGGCTGCGCCGCGAGAGCCCGCGCGACATCGTCACCGTGTACATCCCGGAGTATGTGCTCGGACACTGGTGGGAGCAGGCCCTGCATAACCAGAGCGCGCTCCGGCTGAAGGCAAGGCTGCTGCTCGAGCGGGGCGTCATCGTGGCCAGCGTGCCCTATCAGCTGGAGTCGTCACACCGGGCGGCAAGGACTGCAGACCCGCTGATCAGCGGCAGGCTGCTCGCGGACAGGGCCAGCCAGCACGCCGCTGAGGTACGGAAGGAAGTTAGCGCGCTCACCACGCCCGACGGCCGCCAGCCTGTGCCGATCGCGGAGTGTCAGAACCGGGAGCGGGTCGAACTGGCCGGCACGCTCCGGGCCGTTACCACCCGACCACGCGGTGGCAACCTGACCATGGAAGCCGAGCTGTGGGACGGCACCGGGAACGTCACCCTCGTCTGGCTCGGGCGGCGCGAGATTCCCGGCATTCAGCCAGGGCGCCGGATAGTCGTCCACGGCCGACTGACGAGCCAGCATGGCCAGCCCACCATTTTCAATCCGGCGTACGAGCTGCGCCCTGCCGGGGATATCCCGACCGGGCGCTAGTCATCAGGGACGGAACCGATATCCCATGCCCGGTTCTGTGAGCAAGTACCGCGGCGCGGACGGGTCGGGCTCCAGCTTGCGACGCAGGCTGGCCATGTACACGCGCAGGTAGTTGGCCTCGTTCTGGTAACCGGGGCCCCACACCTCGGACAGCAGCTGCCGCTGGGTGACGAGCCGGTCGGCATTGCGCGCCAGTACCTCGAGCAGCTGCCATTCGGTCGGCGTCAGCCGGACATCGGCGCCTGCCCTGGTAACCCGCTTGTCGGCCAGATCGACCGTGAACTCGCCGGTTGCGATCACGGGCTCGTCGGGCGCCGGCGAGGCCCGGCGGACCGCGGCACGCAGGCGCGCGAGTAGCTCGTCCATGCCGAACGGCTTGGTGACGTAGTCATCGGCCCCGGCATCCAGCGCCGCCACTTTCTGGCCCTCCTGCCCCCAGGCCGACAGCACGATGATCGGCGTCGAACTCCAGCCGCGGACTCCCCTGATCACGTCCGTTCCGTCCATGTCTGGCAGCCCGAGATCGAGGATCAGCACGTCGGGTCTCTCGCGAGCCATGGCGGCAAGCCCGGACGCACCGTCAGCCGCGGTACTGACCTCGTATCTGCGGGCGGTGAGGTTGATCTTCAGGGCACGAAGGATCGGGACCTCGTCGTCGATCACCAGGACACGGGTCATGGGCTCGCGGCCATGCTGGCCGCGGCTGCCGCGCACGGCAGGACCACCCGCATGGTGAGCCCGCCGCCTGGCGTGTCGGTGGCGCGCACAGTGCCGCCCATCGTGTCCAGGAATCCCTTAACCACAGCGAGACCGAGACCGACGCCTGTGCCGCCCGACGGATCAGCGCCGCGAGCGTCCAGCCGCTGGAACGGCTCGAACATCCGCTCCTTCGCGTCGTCCGGTACGCCGCGGCCATGATCGATGATCTCCAGCAGCACGCTGCCGCCTGTCTGACTGGCGTGCAGCCCCGGAGGTCGGCCAGCCGGAGAATAGGCCAGCGCGTTGGCAAACAGGTTCGCCAGCACCCGCTCCAGCAGGCCGGGATCGGTGAGCACCAGCGGCAGCCCGTCGGGTACCGCCATGTGCATATCGCTGCCGCCGTCTAGGCCGCGCAGCGCGACCGGCGCGACCTCGTCGATCGCCGTCGCCCGCAAGAACGGCTGCAGGGACCCGGTGGTCAGTCTGCTCATGTCCAGCAGGTTGCCGATAAGCGCATCGAGCCTATCTGCGGAGTTCTCGATGGTGGCCAGCAGCGCAGCCTCGTCGGCGTCGGTCCATTCCACGTCCGTCTGGCGCAGTGTGCTGACACTGGCCTTGATCGAGGCGAGCGGTGTCCGCAGGTCATGGCTGACTGCGGCCAGCAAGGCGGTCCGCATCCGATTGCCCTCAGCAAGGGCCTCCGCCTGCGCGGCCTGCGTCCGCAGCCGGTCGCGATCCAGCGCCGCCGCAACCTGCGCGGCAACGCCGTCGAGCAGGCGGGGTGACAGCGGCCGATGCTGGCCAGCGACCTCCAGCAGCAGGTCGAGACGTGGCGCCGCCCGCACGATCGGGGCGTCTGGCGCGGCGGCACCGCTCGCGGCGGCCCGCACCCACTGCTCGCCGGTGCGTTCCAGCAGCTCGGCGCGCCCGCCGCGGCTTGTGGTGAGATGACCGAGCACAGCAGCCGGATTGTCCTCGCCACCCAGCACAGTCTGCGCCAGGGCCAGCAGGTCTTGAGCTTCCTCGGTACTCCGGGCAGCCTGCCTGGCGCGAAGTGCCGCCAGGTGCACGACACTGCTGACCGTCACGGCGACCGTCACGAACAGCAGCAGCGCCAGCAGGCTCTTCCCGTCGGCGATCGTCAGGGTGTGGACCGGGGGCGTGAAGTACCAGTTCACCAGCAGGCTGGCGGTGATCGCGGCCAGCACGGCGGGCCAGAAGCCGCCCACAACCGCCACGGCTACCACGGCCACCAGGTAAATGAGCAGGTCGTCGCCGAGATCCAGGCGCAGGCCATGGGCGGACAGAGCCACCGTAAGCAGCGGCAGGCCGGCGACGGCCAGCAGCACGCCGACGAGGACACGGCGCACGCCGATGCCACCGGACAGGTCGGCTATCCGGCGCTGTCGCCGGGCTGTGCCCCGATCAGCGCGCTCAGAGCTCAGCAGCTGATCGCCTTCGGGCTGGCTTGCCGAAACATCCACAATCCACAGTGTGAACGATGACGCCAGCTGGCGCACTATCACTCCGACGGCGACTCCGCCGGCTGTGCAGGCCGCGATCACCAGAGCGGCACGCGCCATGCCGGGCGCGCTCACCTGGACCTGTGCGTAGGGCGCCCGGGAGAACCCGGCCACCGTGAGCCAGCCGATGGCGCCCAGCACCGGCGCGACCGCCGGTTCGGCAACCGCGGCTCCGACGGCCACGATGATCGCAGCAAGGAGGAGCACCCAGCCAGCGGACAGCCCGCCGCGACTGGCCGCCGCTACGGCACCCACCACCAGCAAAGCTCCGAACCCAGCTGGCAGCGCTAGCGGCGCGGCCAGCCCGCGCCTGCGCCGATCGCGCCCGCGGGACGGGCCTGGCCAGCGAAAGTCGGTTAGGTCCGGATCCACCCCGTCGGCGTACCCATACTTGCCAGGCAGGCCTACATCGGCAGGTAGGGCTGGCTCTTGAATCTCGTCCATCCATGCCAGTTCACCGCTCGATCGGGCCGACACGCGTGATCTTGATGCGTTCTTAACGCCGCGGTCCCCAGTCTTGACGCGTCCTTCGCGCACGAGGAACCGCGGGCCAGGACGACCCTCCCGGTGCCATTAACTCGTGCCCAACGGCGCCCGTGGCTGCGGCCTAGCCGCCTGCCAAGAAGGCGAGGTAGGCCTGGGCCAGGGCGGCCGGATTCTCCAGCGCGATGTTGTGACCGGACGCGGGGATGACGGCGCCGCGGACGTCGCGGGCCACTTGCGCGAGCTGTTTGAATACCTCGTTCCCGAGATAGGCCTGCGCGCCCACGGCCAGGACCGGGCAGCTAATCGGGTCGGCGTAATGCGGGCGATTCTGTTCGGCGTCTATCTGGCGGGCGCGGTACATCTCCAAGATGGCCCTGGTGCCGCCCGGCTGCTCGGCCGAGTGCACTATTTCGTCGACGTCCTCCTCGGCCAGCGCGCTGGGGTCCCACATCTGGCGCCTGGCGTAGTACGTCCAGAATGGCCGTTCCCGCCCGGCTAGCAGCAGCTCGGGCAGGTTGGGCAGGCTGAAAAAGCTGAAATGCCAGCCCGTGCGCACGTCGTCGGCGGCGAGCGAGGGGTCATGTTCGCCGCCTGGCAGTCCTGGGCCAGCTGGCAATCCTGGTAGCAGCGTCTCCTGGAAGACCAGTTGCTGTACCCGGGGCCGGTGGAAGGCGGCGACGGCGTAGGCGATAGCCGCGCCCCAGTCCTCGCCGGCGACGCGGAACTGGTCGAAGCCCAGGTAGGTGGCCAGTTCGGCGACGTCACCAGCCATCGTGGCGGTGTCGTAGCCGGATATGGGGCGCTGGGAGCCGCCGGCACCTCTGTTGTCGACGGCGATGACGGTGTAGTGCGGGGTCAGCAGCGGCACGAGGTGGCGCCAGTACGACATCGTCTTCGGCACGCCGTGCAGCAAGAACACCGGCTCGCCGGCGCCGCCGATCGCGTAGTGGATCTCCACGCCGTTGACCTTGGGCTTGCCGTGTGTGAGCCGAACTCCAGCGTGATCAGTGAGGTTCATCTCGGCGAACTCCTTCTCTTCGGCCGGGCACTACTGGCATGCAGTGCTGCTCATAGTGCGGTAGAGGTGCCAACCCGCTGATGGCCACCCGTACCGACGAGTCGTTCTACCCGGCCTCGAGCTGGCCACCACCGGCGTGCGCTGGCTGACAGGGCTGCCGCTGGTCGAGCGCCGGCTTGACGTTTTCCGATATCGGAAAATATGATGGTGCCATGGCACGAGCAGCGACGACGTCGGACGTCTTCAACGCGATCGCCGAGCAGCAGCGCCGGGAGATCCTGGTGCTGCTGCGGGCGGGTGAGGGGCCGGTGACCGAGTTGGCCCACGAGCTGGGGATGTCCCTGCCGGGAGCGTCCAAGCACCTGCGGGTGCTCCGGGAGGTAGGACTGGTGCGAGACCGCAAGGCAGGCAAGCAGCGCCTGTACGGTCTTGACGCCCGCGGGCTGCGACCGGTTCACGAGTGGGCTGGCGGGTTCGAGCGGTTCTGGAACGAGAGCTTCGACCGGCTGGACCAGTACGTGCAGGACCTCAAGCGGGCAAGGCTGGAGGAGTAGCTGATGAGCGCGACGGGACGAGGAGCGCCGGCGCAGTCCGCGACGGCCGACCGCGAGATCGTGATCTCCCGGGTCATCAGTGCCCCACGGGAGCTGGTCTTCGAGGCGTTCACCGAGGTGCGGCACCTGTCGCGGTGGTGGGGACCGGCGGGGTTCACCACCACCACGCGGGCGTTCGAGTTCCGCATCGGCGGGGAGTGGGACTTCGTGATGCACGGACCGGACGGGACGAACTACCAGGAGTGGATCTCCTGGACCGAGATCGCCCCGCCGGAGCGGATCGCGCTGCTGCACGGTGAGTCCCGCGGCGACCCGAACGCCTTCGAGTCGGTCCTCACGTTCGAGGCCGACGGCGCGGCGACCCGGATCGAGATGCGCACGGTGTTCCCCACCAAGGAACTGCGCGACGAAGTGGTCGAGAAGTACCACGCGATCGAGAGCGGCCAGCAGACCCTGAGCAACCTGGCTGCCTACGTCACCGAGATCGTTCGGAAGGGAGTTGAGGACTGATGGCCGGGAAGGTGTTCTTCAGCGTGTCGATGTCTCTGGACGGGTTCATCGCACCCGCGTCCCTCGGGGACTTGATGGGGCAGCAGTGGATGGAACTGCAGCAGTGGCTCTTCCCGCAGCGGTTCTTCCGGGAGAACCTGAAGCTCGGCGAGGGCGGCGAGGAAGGGCGCGACAACGACACCGCGCGGGAGACGTTCGAGCGCACCGGCGCGAGCGTGATGGGCAAGCGCATGTTCGACGCCGGCGAGCAGGGGTGGCCAGAGGAGGCGCCGTTCCACACGCCGGTCTTCGTCGTGACGCACGAGAAACGTGACCCCTGGGAGCGGCCGGGCGGGACCACCTTCTACTTCATCAACGACGGCATCGAGCCCGCGCTCGACCAGGCCCGCGACGCCGCCGGCGACCGCGACTGCCGCATCGCGGGCGGCGGCGCGACGATCCTGGAGTACGTGAATGCGGGCCTGATCGACGAGTTCTCGATCGCGCTGTCACCCGTGCTGTTCGGCTCCGGAATCCGCCTGTTCGAGGGCGTGGACGCGGGCCGCGTGGCCCTGGAGCAGGTCCGCGCGGAGCCGACGCAGCGGGTGACCCACCTGACCTACGCAGTCCGGGAGCGGTAACTGTCTCGACCTCAGCGCGCGCCACTCAGCTCACGTGGCGTGGTGAGCGCCTGGCCGTCCGGGGTGCCGGCCAAGGAAGGCGACGAGCTGGTCGCCCGGGCCGCACCGGCTGGGCACGCGGACCGGGTCCGCGAACAGGCCGGGCCGGATGGCGGGCGTGATCAGCAGCGGCGCGATCGCCAGCAAGACGACGGCCAATCCGGGCGGCACGGGCCGACTGGTCCGGCACGCCGCTGCGATGTCCCACCCGTGCACCGTGATCTCCAGCGCGCCGGTCACGGCAGTCACGCTGGCGGCCAGGCAGCGGTCGCCGATGACGACGACGCGCTCGTCTGTTGCTGGGTCCGCGCAGGCAGCCAGCAGACCGGAGGCAGCCCGGTGCAGGCTCTCGACCGGGCTGTCCCCGAGAGCGTGGCTGGAGTGCCCCCTGCCAGACCCGACTGAGCCAGCAGCAATGGCCTCCGATAGCACGTCCATGGAGTCAGCGACATGCACCAGCAGCAGCTCCAGATCCCAGCTGCCGCACGGCGTCGGTTCGGCCAGCATGGCGGTAGTCGCCGGCCCGGCGGCGGTGACGGCGTAGCCGACTGCCGATTGGATCAGCGACCGCCCGCTAGTCAGAGCGGCCATCGGGAAGCTGACGCATTCAGCGGCCGACCGAGGCTGACGTCGCCACGGCCTGCTCGACGGTAGCTTGAACATGCTCACCCCAGGCTGGGCCAATCCGGACGCGGTGGATCCGTCATCTGTGTATATAGACCCGGCCGCCCAGCCGGAGTCACCGGTCGGCCGGCCACGTGCTTTGCCCGTCCAGGGAGGCGCCGTCCATGAGGCGCCTTGAGCTACTCGTTTGACAGCGGTCCCGGGGGGATTTAAAGTCTTAGCACCATAGTACTTTGAGGATAGCTCGTGATCAGCTTTAGGCTCGACGGTCGCTCGGTCGTGCCGCCGTACCTGCAGATCGTCCAGCAGGTCCGGCAGGCGCTCCGGATGGGCGTGCTCGACGTGGGCGACAAGCTCCCCACGGTGCGCGAAGTCGTCGCAGCGACCGCGATCAACCCCAACACGGTGCTCAAGGCCTACCGCGACCTGGAACGGGAAGGCCTGGTCGAACCGCGGGCTGGCCATGGCACGTTCGTGGTGCGCAGGCCGCCTGGCCCGCCTCCCGGCACGCATTCGCGGCTGGCCCGCAGCCTGGCCCAATGGGTGCGCGGCGCCCGCGAGGCCGGGCTGGACGACGACTCGATCGAATCACTGCTGCGCGTCACGCTGCAGGCAGGAGCCAAGGAGGAGATCGCGTGATGGAGCAACAGGACTCTGGCCCGCCTGTGATCGAGACCCGCGCGCTCTCGAAGCGCTACCGCAGGGTCACCGCTCTCACCGATTGCACCATCACCGTTCCCGAGGGCCGGATATCCGCTCTGATCGGCCCGAACGGCGCCGGCAAGACGACGCTGCTGCGAGTGCTCAGCGGACTGGCCAAGCCGACGAGCGGCGAGGTCGTGGTACTCGGCGGCAGACCGCGCCAGGACCCTGCCTTCCTGGCCGAGATCGGCTTCCTCGCCCAGGAGATCCCGCTGTACCGGCGACTGTCGGCCGAGGATCACGTCGCCGTCGGCGCGCACCTCAACCCCCGCTGGGACGCCGCGTCCATCCGGGAGCGGCTCAGGGGCCTCCGCATCCCGGCGGACCAGCCGGTGGGCACGCTGTCCGGCGGCCAGCGAGCCCAGGTGGCGCTGTCGCTTGCGCTGGCCAAACGGCCCCGGCTGCTGCTACTCGACGAGCCCGTCGCGGCGCTCGACCCACTCGCCCGGCGGCAGTTCCTGGCTACGCTGGCCGATGCGGTGGCCGTGGGCGGGCTCACCGTCGTGCTGTCCTCGCATCTCGTCGCCGAACTGGAACGCGTCTGCGACCACCTCATCCTGCTCGCAGCCTCGCGGGTCCAGTTGTCCGGCGACATCGACGCCTTGCTCGCCGAGCATCAGGTCCTGGTCGGCCCGCGCAAGGACACCACGGCGATCGAGAAGGCCCACACGCTCGTGCAGGCTACGCATACCGTCCGCCAGAGCACCCTGCTCATCCGCAAGGGTGGCCCGGTGATCGATCCCGCCTGGGAGACCGCCGACGTCGGCCTCGAAGAACTGGTACTCGGCTACATGGGCGAGCACGCCGAGCCGGCGTTCGCGCATCTCAGCACGGTTGGAGAAGGTCAATGACCTGGCTCGTCTGGCGCCAGCACCGCAACCAGGCATACTTCGCCGCCGCCGGTCTCGCCGCGTTCGCGGTCCTGCTGCTCATCACCGGCCGGCAAATGGCGTCGCAGTACCAGTCCGCGCTCACCTCGTGCACGGCCAGCCATGCCTGCGGCAATCTCGCGAATACGCTCGTCCTGGGTTCGCCCGTGGTGTCCTTGCTGGTCACACTGACCGTGGTGGTGCCGTGCTTGCTCGGAGCGTTCTGGGGCGGGCCGCTAGTGGCCAGGGAATTCGAGACCGAAACGAGCCAGTTCGCCTGGATGCAGAGCATCACCCGCGGCCGCTGGCTCACCGTGAAAGTCGGCTGGGCACTGCTCGCCGCCGCTGCCTGGGGCGGCGCCGTCTCGGCCCTCGTTACCTGGTGGTCCGGCCCGCTGAACGCCCTCAACCACCAGAACTTCCAGCCCAGCCAGTTCGACATCCAGGGCATCGTTCCCGTCGGCTACGCCGTGTTCGCGGTAGCACTGGGCGTCACGTCCGGCGCGCTGCTGCGTCGCACCCTGCCCGCGCTGGCCATCACCATCGGAGCCTTCACCTTTCTGCGCCTGGTTATCGGCCAAGATTTCCGCTCCCGCTATCTGACCGCGCGCACCATGACATTCAGCTTCCTGCACCGCCCGATCTTGCCAACAGGGTCCTACTGGCTCGTGTCGGGTGGCGTCGTTGGCCCAGCCGGCCCGGTAGCGAGCAGCCATGGCAGCGGCGGGCCCGGCATTACCCTCGACGGCGTGTCCGTGCCGATCGCCAAGATGCCGACCATGTGCCGGGAGCTTGTCTTCCAGACTCCGCTCAAGTTCGGTTCCTGCCTGGCTGGTCATGGCTACCGCGCAGTGATCACCTACCAGCCCGCCGGCCGGTACTGGGCATTCCAGGGCATCGAGACCGGCATCTTCGTGGTCCTCGCCGCCGCACTGATAGCCGTGACCGCGATCGCGGTTCTGCGCCGCGACGCTTAATCTCCGGCAGCTCCGAAGGAGTACGAATTATGGACCGAGCCGCACGGGATTATCCGCCCGGTGACCTCCGGGTGTCCGACGCCGATCGCGATCGGGCGCTCTCCGAGCTGAGCGAGGCATTCCAGGCCGGCCGGATCACAGCCGACGAACTCGAGCAGCGATCCGGGCAGGTCCTGGGTGCCCGGACCGGGAAAGAACTGACCGCACCGCTCGCCGACCTGCCACGAGTTCACTCGCCCGCCGCACGCACGACCGCCCTGGAACGAGACCGCCGCGTCCTCGCCGCCGGGATCACCTTCGCCGCCGGCGTCGCCGCGATCTGCTTCGCCGCCGCCGCAGCAGGGAATGCCCTGAGCCAGGGCCCTAGCCTCCAGCAGCGCGAGCTCGTCCGGGAGTTCGCCGTCCGCCAGGGCCTCCCGGTCCCCCCGGCATTCCCCCCGAGTCCAGGCTTCGACTGGGCCGGCACGATAACACCCGGAGCAGTCGCTGTACTGCTCGTCGTACTGATCATCTTCCTGCGCAGGGCCCGTGCCGACCGGCCCTAGCGGCAGATGAATACGCCCATGTGGGTTGCAGTCCGGAAACGGCCCCGGGTCTGGATCACTTGTTCGAGCTGCACGGTGATGTTGCCGAGCACTGCGTCAAAGTCGAGCGGCTCGCCGATCCAGGCGACGATGGGCTCGCGGAGGCTGGCGAGATAAGTGATGACCGGCTGCGCGGTGGGGATCGACAGAGACAGGTCAAGCGTACGCAGGGTGACGCTGGAGAATTGCTGGCTCAGGATGGCCGTTCCGGTCTGGGTGGTGAAGCTGTCGGCAGGCGTCGCCCGGACCGGGCGGCCAAGCTAGCCGGAGACCGCCGCGTCCAGCAGATCATGAATCTCGGCCAGGTGGGCGGAGCTGTTGGTCGATGCGAGCACTGTTCCGCCCCGTTTGGTGATGCGGCGCAGTTCCCCGATCGCGGTCGAGATATCGGGGACGTGATAGAGCATGTGCATGGCCATGGCCACGTCGACGCGCTCGTCCGGCACCGGGAGACGTTGCTCATCGGCCTGGACCAGCGACAGGCGGCCGGACTCGCGCAGGTCCTCCAGCGATCGCAGCATCCCGGCGGACAGGTCTATGCCGATGGCGTGGCGGCACCTGCCTTGCGGCACGATCTGGCGCAGGTCGAACGCGTTGCGGCAGCCCACGTCCGCCACGATCTGCGTCCCGTCCCACGGGATCACCGAGGTGCGCCAGCGCGCGTCGGCCGCTGTCTCGGCATAGGCATAGATGCTCATGCGTGACCGGATGTGCCGGTTATCCGCGTACGCGGAACCGGTCAGCATCCGCCGCCCGGTTACCGGGTCATCGTCAGACACACCAGCCAGCAAACCACATGAGGCCGAAGCTTGATGAGCCGTCCGCAGCCGCCTTGTCTCCACGTAACAGCGGACGACGGGGAGTCTCGTCCTGCCCTGCGTGGCCTGACCTTGGTGATTCGTCACGGCCTGCTGCAGGTGGAACGCCGAGCACCGCCCCCGCATGCGCTCGCGCTGCGGGCTGGCGGCGAGATTTAATCAGGCTGGCCACAATCGTGACGGCCAGCACGATCGCGATGATCCCCAGCGACCACGCAGTGCTGATCTCCGGCACCCGGCTATCGAGCCCATGCGCCCATTCCACGATCAGTTTCACGCCGATGAACGCCAGAATCAGCGCTAGCCCGCTCGACAGGTACACCAGCCGATCGAGCAGGCCGCTCACCAGGAAGAACAGGGGCCGCAGGCCCAGCAATGCGAACGCGTTGGCCACAAAGACGATATAGCCCTGACTAGTGATGCCGAAGACGGCCGGGATCGAGTCGAGCGCGAACACGATGTCCGTGCCGCCGATCGTGATGAAAACGATGAACAGCGGCGTGACAACGCGCCGCCCGTCGATCCTGGAGATCAGCCGGCCTCCGGCGTAGGTATCGCTGACCGGCAGTATCCGGCGAACCGACTGAACCAGCGCATTGTGCTGGATGTCGGGGTCCTCGTCCCGGTGCCGGTACAGCCGGACCGCGGTCCAGAGCAGTATCAGTCCGAAGATCAAGAACATGAATGAAAGCAGCGACAACAGGGTCGCGCCCAGGGCGATAAAGATGGCCCGCAGGGCGAGGGCCGCGATTATGCCGAAGGTAAGCGCACGCTGCTGGTGTTCGCGAGGTACCGCGAAGGTCCCCATGATGATCACGAAGACAAAGAGGTTGTCGACCGACAGGCTTCGCTCCACGATGTATCCGGCGAAATACTGGACGCCGAATCCCCATCCCACCTGGCCGGCGAACACAACGCCAAAGATCACCGCGACTGCTATGTGGAACACCGACCAGATGGCGGCCTCCCGGTAGCCGACGGCATGCGGCCGGACCGTGGCCAGGATCAGGTCCACGGCAAGCAGCGCGACGATCACGCCGATCGTCAGGGCCCAGCCGGCCGCGGTCACGTGCAATCCAGGCCTCCGGGTTGCGCCGGTCTCCGCCCGTCGTGTGCGTCCCCCGCCCGCGGCGGGCTTGTGCAGTAAGTAACGATCATGCCTGAGCCGCCACCGCGCAACCTGAGGGTTAGCTGAGCATTACTCCATACAATTGGCTCACCATCTGCTGGCTCACCATCTGCGCCCGGTTACGTGTCAGACATGACTGGGTATCAGGCTCTATTTCGGCTACATCTATCCGGAGAGCACGCCCATTGAATAACCATCCGAGTGCACCGGGCTGACCGCGGCAATTCAGCAACTGAGGATCCGCGTAATGTCTTGTCGGCGGAGCTGATCGATACACCAGGCGAAGTGGCCGTCTGTGCCATCCGCGGTGAAGGCGTTGCTGGTCGCAACCGCATAGGCCGCCTGGTAGATCTGCAGGGTCTCGGGGTCGTAGTCGAGGTAGCGGGCGATTCGGCCCGTGAATACCTCGGTGATTCTGGCGGCGTGCGGGCCGTACATGTTCATGACAGCGGCTGTGATAGCGGCATCCATAGCCGGGTCGCCGGCGCTTGTCAGGAACCCGAAGTCGAGCACGGCCAGCGGCCGGGTGCTTTCGTCGACGAGGATGTTGCCGCCAAACAAGTCGCCGTGGATCACTGTGTCCGACCGGTTGCGCAGGCCGCGTATCTGAGCGGTCAGGGCGGCGTACCGGGCGTCGAAATCCGGCAAGTGCCTGCGGATGACGTCACCGAACCGCGCGACGCGCCGCGCCAGCAGACCGAGCAGAGCCGCCTGATAGGACTCCGCGCCAGCCCTCAGCGGCCGATCTTCGTCGAGGACGGTGAGCTGGCGCATGCTGTCGGTCGCCCGGACGGTGGCCAGTGCCCGGAGCACGCTGACAACGCAATCGGTGGCAGCCGGGCCGATGTCCTGGTCGGTATCGTGCAGCTGGTCTTGGAGCGGAACTCCCGGCAGCTTCCGCTCATAGGTCACGGCGTTACCGCCAACCTGGTCGATGCACTGGATCTGCGGGGTCTGGAAGGGAAGACCGACCGCCGCGACGTCGACATAGAAGCGCTGCATGGACTCCAGCTCGGCCATCGGCTTAGCGCGCCAGACCTTGGCGATCAGGTCGTCGCCTAGGTCATAGATTGCGCCTTCGACGCCGGCGGCTAGAGGACGCGGTCGGTAACCCTCGGCGCTGAAGCGATCGAGCCAGTCCTGAGTATGGCCGAGCACGAAGTCTGGCACCGCCCTATCTTCCCGCGCTCGCCGACCTCGTGCTTGCGAACCACTTCCAGGTGGTCAACGACGGCCAATCCGCCGCCCTGATGCCCCGCACCACCACCAGCGAACTCTGAGGCCGCGTTCGCTGATGACTTGCTTTTGCCCCCTTGTCGCCCCGTTGATCAGCGGGCCGAGAACGGAGAACTGGCCCTGAGGGAATCCTGAGTGGCCCGCTTTCCGTCTAGTCGCCAAGCGTCGAGGTACATGGCGCAGCCGCACGCGATAAACCTCGCGACATTGGTGGTCATCCCGGCGATAATCGCCGACGTGCATGAGGTCGAGGTCGTCGTCGCCCATAACGAGCGCGCGACCCTGCGCGTCGGCGACATGTTCCTGAAGATCGACGCGGATCAGACGCGCACCGACGTCGAGGTCGAGGCGATGGCCATGGCGCCGATCCCAACTCCGGAGGTCCTGTGGCGCAAGCCGCCCGTGCTCGCGCTCGCCGCCCTCCCGGGGACGGCACTCGGCCGCCTCGGCGAGCCGTCGACCGCGTCACCGGGCGCGTGGGCCGCGGCGGGTGCCGCCGCACGGATGCTGCACGACGCGCCGCTGCCGCCATGGCCCGGCCCGAGACTCGACGAGGTCGCATCAGAACTCGATGTCGAATGCGAGTGGCTCATCAGGAACGGCGTCATTCCCGCCGACCTGGTCGCGCGCAATCGCCGGGTTGCCGAGGCAGCGCTGCGGCCGTGGACACCCGTGTTCACGCACGGCGACCTGCAGATCACCCACGTGTTCGTCGACGGTGACGAGATCACCGGCGTGCTCGACTGGTCCGAGGCGGGCAAGGGCGATGCCTTGTACGACCTCGCTATCCTGACGCTCGGACACGAGGAGCACCTTGGCGACGTTGTCGCCGGCTACGGGACCGACGTCGACCTCGACGTGATCCGCGCGTGGTGGTCGTTGCGGAGCCTGGTGGTGCTCCGCTGGCTGGTCGAGCACGGCTTCGACCCGTTCACGCCAGGCTGCGAGGTCGACGTTCTGAGATCCCGAATGTGAGGCTGCACCAGCCCGAGGCTCGAGGCTCGCTTGACTGGGTGCGTCCGACTGCGTGCCGACACGCTTGTGCCTCAGAAACGGTCAAGCATCACCTGAATGTGTTTCGTCAACGATCAGTTGGCGATCATACGGCCGGCTCAGGCAGGAACACGCGGACCTCTTGCGCGCAGCGGCAGGCGACGGCGATCTTGGCAGCCCACCCCAGTGCCTCCTCGCGTGAGGGCACGTCGACGACCATGAGTCCGCCAATGACCTCCTTGGTCTCCGGGTAAGGGCCGTCGGTGACCATCCCGTCGGTAGCCACCACGCTCGCCCGCTGGCTGTCCAGCCCGCCGGAGAATACAAACACGCCGGCGTCCTTGGATTCTTGGACCACCGCGAGCGCAGCCTTGGCCACGTCGGCAAAGTCTTCGTCGGGGATGTGGGCCATCGCGCCGTCATCGAACGAGATCAGGTAGTGCGTCATCGCATGACTCCTTGTCCCGGCGGCTACCGCCGGCCGCCTCTCACTTGTTCTACGAACGCACCGCTCCGGATCGACAGCTTGCCCGCATTTTCTCACGGGACCATAGCGGCGCCCTGCTGCGGCGCACGCTGTCGGCCATCGGACCACCCAGCCGGCCAGTACTGGCCGCTGCAGCTGATCCTGCTCACCGTCCTGGTCGGCCTTACCGCGGCCGCCCTGGCAACGGGCCGGCACGCCACCCGGACACGCACTGTGTGACGGACCCTTGGCATCGTGCCGTCCCGGCCCGTCAGAGCTTTGCTAAGCGTCCTTAGACGCGGGCAAGCGTCTCGCGCAACGGGTCAAGACCCATAGCGCCCAGGCTGAGTGCCTTCGCGTGAAAGTCCTTCAGGCTGAATGCTCCTCCAGCCCGTGCCGCGGCATCCTCCCTGGCCTGTAGCCAGATCCGTTCACCAAGCTTGTATGAAGGAGCCTGACCCGGCAAGCCGAGGCAGCGACGTAGCTCGGAGCGCAGTTGCCGTTCATCCCAGCTGGAGTGGGCGCGCAGGAACTCCCAGGCGATCTCGGCATTCCAGCGCTCGCCCTCGCGCCAACCGGTGCCCCTTGGAACATCCAGTTCCAGGTGCACCCCGATGTCCAGGGCCACTTGGGCGGCGAGCAGCTGCTGACTGTCGAGCATCCCGAGATATGCCCCAGGGTCGTCCAGGTATCCGAGCTCTCCCATGAGCCGCTCCGCGTAGAGCGCCCAGCCCTCGCCGTGGCCGGATACCCAGGACATGCGCTGCCAGCGGTTCAGGCTCTCCCTGTCCGCCATCGCGTGCGATATCTGCAGGTGATGGCCCGGAACGCCCTCGTGGTAGACGACCGTGACCTCCTTCCAGGTCGAGAAAGTCTCAACGCCATCCGGCACCGACCACCACATCCGCCCGGGCCGGGACCAGTCCTCGGAGGGCTCGGTGTAGTACATCCCCCCTTCGTTGGTCGGTGCGATCACGGCCTCGATCCGGCGCGCTTCCCTCGGAATGTCGAAGTGCGTCCCGTCCAGCTCCGAAATGGTGCGCTCGGCCTGTTCCTGCATCCAGGCACGGAAGTTCTCGCGCCCTTCGATGCGCCGGGCCGGGTCTTCGTCCAGGATCGCCACGGCCTCCTCAACGGTGGCCCCGGGCCGGACCAGGTCACTGACCCGCGCCATCTCGGCCCGCAGCCGGGCGAGTTCCGCCCAGCTCCAGGCGTAGGCCTCCCGCAGATCCACGGCGGCGCCTAGGTAAAACCGCGAGGCCCGCGCGTAGACCTCAGGCCCGCAGGCATCCTTCTCCCTGGCCAGGGGCATCAGCTCGCGGTCGAGGAAGACGCCAAGCTCAGCCGTAGCGGCCGTAGCCGCGCGCGCTGCCACGCCCAGCTCGCCCCGCAGCGAGTCCGGGACTCCGGTCAGCCGCCCGACCAGTCCTGAATAGAAGGAATCCCACAGCCTGGCCCAAGCCGCGCACTGCCCGGCGACCTCTTCGACCTGCCGCCTGGCCGCGGGGCGGCCATCCCTGGCCGCATCGACCAAGGTCGCGGACAACTGGCGGTAAGCCCGCGGCACTGCGGCCATCCGCCTGGCGATGTTGGCGGCGGCCTCCTCGCCGTCTGTGGGCATCAGGTCGAAGACGTTGCGCACCCTCTGGACCCAGCTGCCGATGGTGCTGAGTTCGCTGGTGGTGTCCCCGGCGTCGTAGCGCTCCACAGCCAGTGCCAGCCGCTCCCGCATCGCGGCCCGCGCGACCTGCTCGCGCGGGTTCGGGGCTTCGGCTGCGACAAGGGCCGCGAGGGTTGAACGATCCAGCCCGGCGCGTCCGGCGAACCCGTCAGGACTGAGATCCGCCAGCTCGTGATCGTGCCCCGCGATCCCGGCGTAAGTGGCGTAGCAAGGATCCAGGGCGGCGGCCCGCTCCACGTACTCCGCCGCGATGTCGTCGATCGAAGGCATACCTGAAACCTAGCCGCGAGGGGCACCGCGTCGCGCCGGACCGCTGTGAGCGCCCGCGCGTTAGGTACCGGCCAGCGGCTCCATACTGGCCTCGCGACCTGACCGCGGACTCAAGAGTGGAGCGGGTGGGGCTCGAACCCACGACCGGCGGTATGAGTCCAGCTAGCCAGCTGGCTGCTTCATACCCTATGAACTGGACAAGCACTTATTTGGCATGATCAAGCTTGTGACTGCCCCCAGCGCCTGATCGCCTCGCCAATTCTGGGAACGTCATCGCACAAGGTGACCCAGACCGTCTCGTAGTCGATGCGATGGTAGGCGTGGGCGGCGATGACTTTCATGCCCTTGACTTCTCGCCACGGAATCTCAGAAGTTGCCTTGATGACCTCGTCAGGCAGCTTCGTCGCGACGTCGCCCAGGCGGCCGATGACGGCCTCACCCGCGAGACGCAGCGGGCGCTCGGCATCCCAGCGATCCTTCCCGAGATTCACGAGCTCTGCCGCAGCATCGACTGCCTCGGCCAGGTCTGCCAGAAGGTCGTCGACTCCTCTGGTCACAGATCTACGGCCTCTGCGCGGATGTGCTCGTCCCGCGGCTTGAGGGCACTCCGCGCAACGACGTCAACGCCGACGCCGAGGAGTTCCTCGAGATCCTGGAACAAGCCGACGTGATCAAGAAGAGAGGTGCCCGGCTCGAAGTCCACCAGCAAATCCAGGTCGCTGTCCGGGCGAGCCTCTCCCCTGGCAACGGAGCCGAACACGGCCACCCGATAGGCCCTTCGCTTCCGCGCGACGCGGATGATCTCCGGGCGGCGGCGGCGCAGCCCCTCCAATGTCAGGACGTCATCGGTCACCTTTCTAGAGTATCGCCGCATGATCCCCTCGACGCGAACTCCGGTCGCGACGGTCAGCGGCAGTTTTTGCCGCAGCCCAGCTGATAAGGGAATTCGCGCGACGAGGCCTTAGAGCGCCAATGCTGGTCAGGGGCGGGGTCGAACCGCCGACCTTCCGCTTTTCAGGAGGCTTTGCTGATCCACGTAGATCCATCGCTCGCCGCTGAGCAGGCGTGATTCCAAGTCGGCGCACCTGCCGTGTCCACTGCGGACCGCAGCCATCCGCAGCCGTTGTTAGCAACGAGTTAGCAAGATCATCTCTGCGTGATGACCGAACCTTGACATCTCAATCGTGTTCGCCACAGCCAGCCTGCGAGCATGGTCACGCTCCAGGGCCCGCATTGCGGTGTTGTTCGGTCTGCCGTGAACTGTTCTGTCGGCGCTGTCGAGCAGTCTGTTGCGGCTGATCCGCTACATGTTCCGCCGGCCTTGTGCGCGCGTCGTTGGCGGAGAGCATCTCCTCAGTTACCGCCGACCACAGCACCTCGCGGGCATCCTCCAAGGCGTCGGAAGATGGCGGGCCGACTTGGCCGATCACGCTGAGCAGTTCCGTAATATCAAGGTCCTCTCTGTCCGGATTCACTTTCGTACCTCAGCTTCATTCGCATCTGCTTCGGCCAGCATGAGACGCAAGGCCGCGCGTGCCCGGTGCAAGCGGCTACGGGCGGTCCCAGGCGCGATGCCGAGGGCGACTGCGGCCTCCGCAGGAGTCATTTGTTCCCAAGCCACCAGCAGCAGTACGTCGCGCTCAGCTGAGGGTAGTTTCCTTACTGCCGAAATCAGTGCCCGTGCCCTGACGGCCGAGTCGAGCCGGTCGGTGATCTCATCCCAGGGATCAAGCGTCTCCTCTGGCGTGGTCAGACCTATGGGCTGGTTAGTGGTCCAGTGTGCTCGCAGCACATTCCTCGCGATTCCGTACAGCCAGGGCCGGGCATCGTCGTAGCCGCTGTCATAACTGCGCCGCGCTCCGAACGCTCGTACCCAGACCTCGCCAAGCAGATCGTCGGCGGCCTGGTGCCCGGCGCGTCGGGAGAGGTACCCGTGAATAGCGACCTCGTGACGCTCGACAATCTCGACGAATGCTTCGGGTTCGCCGCACAGCGACCGTGCTATCAGCTTGCCGTCGGTCACGTCAGTCCTCAATTGGCGCCGTCACAACGTCGGCCATCGCACGGCGAGGCGGACAGGGGCCGGTCGATGACGATGCTCGCGCCTCCGATCGTCTCTGGCCGCGCTCCTGGAGGCCAGGCACTCAGTTCCAGATCCTGCGCGCTCGGCCCGCCCAGCTCGTGCCAAACGATAGCTTGCCGGGCTAGGTATTTCGCGAGGCCGGGTCCGCTAGGACCGTAACCGCGGGCAGTGATGTCGTACGGCGCTGGCTGGTCTCCGGGGATGAATGCTGCGACGCCAAGTCTCCCCGTGCTGCCGACCCGGGCTAGGCCGCCGAGCGGCATCAGGTTCGCAATTCGCTGCTGGGCGGGACTGGCATAGGCGTCGTGTCTGCCCATCAAGTTCAGCCGGGTAAGGCCGGGTTCGGCCAGCGTCAGCCACAGATCCAGATCCGCCAGCTCGCCGATGTCGCCGGCCCGCAGCCCGGTGGGCTCCTCGGTCACGGGACCAGAAAGCGCTTCGTACAACGCGTCGGCGTCCGGCGCCGGCCCGTCAACGGCCTGAGCGTGGAGACCGGGCTGAGGACCGAGCGCCAGGAGCGACTCGGGACCGGTGATGGCGCCGGCCATTCTGATGAAGCTGCACCGGCAAGCCGACCTGCTCACCAGGTGATCCCCGGCAGTTTCTAGCCCTACCGAGAGCTGGATCCCGCGGATCGAAAGGGGCAGCACGATCCGGCAGGCCGGACCAAGCTGCGCCCACCATTGAGTCGCAAGATCCCACGTGCCGGTAGTCACGATGATCCGGTCGTAGGGAGCATGATCGGGAACGCCAGCCGAGTCGGCCAGTTCACGCGCCTCGTCGACTAGGTTGCTACTCGCGCCGTCTTGCCGGTGCCAGGCCCTGGCGAGGCCAGCCTGCCCTGCCCAGTCAGTCGCGGGGCTGATTCCGGAACCGGTAGTAGTCATCTTCGATCACGTCCGCATACGGGTCGTAGTAGCTGGCACGGGTCGTCCCGGAAAGTCGCATCAGTAGGCCAGCGATGCGCTGCAGGCGGCGAGTCAGCCGCGCCATGGCTTCGTGTGTCGCGGCGGGTGCAAATGCCTGTCGCGGTGCATCGCGATCGGGCTGCGACTGCCCATCCGCAGCCTGGGTGTGCACTGGGTGGTCGGCAAATGCTGCGCGCATCGTGGTCTCCTCGGGTGGCGTGGCCTCGTTCGTTGGTTGTGGTGCGATGCCAGCCGCTGCTGAACTTGGTGGGCTGGTAGCCGTCTCCGCAGACCACGGTGACGCGGCCAAACCCGGCGGCGGTCAGGTTCACGCGAGCCTGGCCGATCAGATCGGGAACCACGTCGATAGTCACGACGGACTTCTGATCCCCGACGATGCGCGCGATCAGGGCTGCGTTATAACCGGTGCCAGTACCGATCTCCAGTACGCGATGCCCCGCGGCGAGCCCGAGCTGGCTCAGCATGACTGCCATCATCGTCGGCTGCGCAGACGCACTGACCGGCAAACCTTCGCTATCCGATTTGATCACGACAGCGCGGTCCTGACAGGCCTCCACCGGATCCATCTCCGGCAGGAACGTATGCCGGGGGAACCCACGGAAGGCAGCTTCCACTGCGGCATCAGCCCGGCCGGAGGCGAGCAGTTGATCCGCCAGCTTCGCCCGCGCCGCAGCCGCTAGGTTTCCCATGGCGACGGAATCCTCATCAAATTCGTCGTCAGATTCCGAGCGACCGCCGCTATCGACCTCGTGCCCTTCCCGGTCCTGGCTGGCGTCCAGTGCGCTCATGTGCTGGTACTCCATCGCTCGCTGCTGTTGAACTCCTTGTCCTCTTATTGCGGGAATGCCGTCCGATCGTTCGCGGCGCGTGGATCGACGCCGGCCAGCCCGTCGTGCTGCTCGGCGACTCCGGCACATGCCCACCCGGCCGAGTCCCGCCGATGCCACCGGCCGGTGGAGATCTCCGGCGGCCAGTACGACGTCTTCGAGCAGATGCACTACGTCTGCTTCCACTACGAGTTCGAACACGACCCCGTCGATCCCGACGAAGAATGCAGCGCCGGCGGATGCCCCTCCGCATCGATCAACCCGCGGCCAGAACGCCGGCCCGGCTCCGAACCCCCGCGACATGACCACGTCCTGGCGGCTAGCTGGATCTGGCTCGAAAACCTGCGCCTCTTCCTGGAACTCACCAGCCACTACGTCAGCTACAACTTCGACGACTCAGACTGGCAAGCCATCCAGACCGGCCTCGACACGCTCCATGCCGAGGCCGACACCTACAGCTACCCCATCATCGGTCAGACGCAACTCGACATCACGTTGAGCAAAGAAGGTGGACCGGACGTCGGGTGAGGTGGGCGAACCAGGTCCGCAGTGGCTGGTTCTCCCGCGTTCAGATTGATCGTTTCCCAGTGCTGGGGTTGCACCTTTGTTGGCCAAGAATTCGTCAGGCCGCGGCGCAGGGGCGGAATCGGGCCAGATAGGCCACGCTCGGGCCCCGGCGGGCGGTCAGGTGCAGGCCCTCCGTGTCGGCCAGGCGGTGCAGTCGGCCGAACGGGATCCAATGCCGGTCGAAGAACTCGCCCACCACTAGCCGCCCGCCAGGCTTGAGCACTCGGGCCGCCGCGGCTAGCACCCGGCCCGGTTCGGGGATCTCGCCCAGCGCGGTCACCAGGTAGACCGCGTCGAAGGTCTGGTCTTCGAACGGCAGCTCGCGGGCGTCGGCGCAGTGCGGGTGGACGATGTCCAGCGCCTTCTCGGCAGCTCGGCCCATGACGTGGTCCAGCATCTCCTGCTGGATGTCCACGATGTCCAGCCGGCCCTCCGGGCCTAGCTGTGGCGCTATGTGCAGCGTCTGCAGGCCGGTGCCCGGGCCGAGCTCCACCATCTGCTCCCCGGGCCGGGGCTGCAGGATCTGGTCCAGGTCCGCCTTGGCCAGGAACGGCAACTGCAGGTCCAGCAGTGGGCGTTGGGCGTAGGGGTAGGGCGCCTGATCGGTGAACCACCAGGCGCCGGCGGCCAAGGCGGCGAGCCCGGCCGCGGCCGTCAGGCCGGTTCGGCGCGAGGCCAGGCGGGTTGCGGCATGGGTCACAGACATCTCTACTCCTCGTACTTGTCTGTTCCGGCGGTCTCGGCCGCCGAGGGGAACGGGTGGCGGATCAGCCGCAGCGCCAGCACGACACAGGCGAGGGCTATCGGGACCTCGGCGAAGACGGCCATCGCGATCGCGGTGAGCAGTTCGCCGCCCGGTGCGGCCGAGGTCAGATCGAGCCAGGCGTCGGTCAGCAGCAGCACCGCGGTGGCGGTGGCGGCCAGGACGCAGCGGTTGTCCGCGCGCAGCAGCAGCCAGCCGGTGGCGAACAGGGCCAGCGCCTCGCTGCTGTCCACGCCCACCCAGGCCAGCGCCCAGTGGCAGTCGGTGGCGCCGGCCGGCAGGGTGCGAGACAGGAAGAGCACCCACGGGATCATGAACACCCCTGCCGCGACGTACGCCCGGCCGAGCCGGATGCGCGTGCTGCGGGATCCCGGGCCGACCGGGTCGCCGGACCGGACCGGACACCGGAGCCGATCCGCCTGATTCAGCGTGCCGAGCATGACAGTGGTCTCCTTGTCTCGCCGCCCGATCGTTCGGGCCGGGAACCACTCTGGCCGCCACCGGCCGGTGAATCAGTAGCGTGGCTTTCCGTCTTCGGGGTGGTGCTGGGTACAGCCGCAAGTGGTAGGTAGCGACATGGACCAGTGGTGATCAGGCCTTATACGGTGGGCTCCGTGAGCTCCGGCACCACCGACACCGAATCGGGAGCGAGAGCGCTCCGCAGCGTCCTGGCCGGCCCGTGGGCCCGCCGGGCCTGGCGCGATCTGGGGTTCACCGTCCTGTCCGCGGGTCTGAACCTGCTGCCCCTGCTCGTCATGGCGCTGCCATGGACCTTCTACGTGCCGATTTCGTTGCTGGCCGTGCTCACCTGCATGTTCGTCTCGGTGGGGGCGGCGGTGGCGCTCTGTCCGTGGCTGACGGTGCTGCGCCGGGCGTGCTTCTACGAGTTGCTCGGGGTGCGGATCCCGAGGCCGCCGACGATCGAGCGGTCCCCGGACTCCTCCGGCGGCGTGTGGTCGGCGCTGCGCGATCGCCTGCGCTCGCCGCGCACCTGGCGGCAGGCGTGCTACCACCTGGTCGTCGGCCCGGCGGTGAACCTGCTCGGCCTGCTCGGCGGCCTGCTCTGGGTCGCCGCGCTGATCGGCTTGGCGACGTCGGCGGTGCTCGCGCTGCTCACCGCCGTCGGCGTGTTCCGCTACGCGGGCCAGCGTGTCTGGGACGGCGCGGAGCTCTGGATCGTGCTGCTGTGCGCGATCCTGGTGTATCTGGGCCCGTGGATCGTCTCGGCCGCAGTGCGGATGGACACCCGGGTGGCCTCCGACCTGCTCGGCCCGAGCCGGGCGGAGAAGCTGGCCCAGCGGGTGGCGAAGCTGACCGAGAGCCGGGCCGCGACGGTCGACGCGGCCGACACCGAGCGCCGCCGGATCGAGCGTGACCTGCACGATGGCGCACAGCAGCGGCTGGTCTCGCTGGCGATGAACCTCGGCCTGGCCCGGGCGACCCTGGCGGACGAGCTGTCAGAGCCGGCCCGACGGGCTTTGCAGGAAGCGCACGAGGAGGCCAAGGAGGCACTGACCGAGCTACGGGAGCTGGTGCGCGGACTGCACCCGGTGGTGCTCGAAGACCGCGGCCTCGACGCGGCGCTGACCGGGATCGCCGCCCGCTCCCCGGTGCCGGTACGGCTGACTGTGGACGTGCCGCGCCGGGTCTCGTCCACGGTGGAGGCCGTCGGGTACTTCATCGTCTCCGAGGCCCTGGCCAACGTGAACAAACACGCCCGAGCCACGGCGGTGCAAGTGGACGTGCGCCTGGACGGCACGGTGCTGCGGATCACGGTAACGGACGACGGGATCGGCGGCGCGGACGCGAGCCGGGGCACCGGCCTGACCGGCCTGGCGCAGCGGGCCGCATCGGTGGACGGCAGCTTCGGGATCAGCAGCCCGCTCGGCGGACCGACGACGATTAAGGTAAACCTGCCATGCGAACCGTGATCGCCGAGGACTCGGTCCTCCTGCGCGCCGGACTGACCAAGCTGCTGGAAACCACCGGATTCGAGGTGGTGGCGGCGGTGCACGACGCGGACGCGCTGCTGACCGCGGTGGAGCAGCACCGCCCAGAACTGGTGATCGCGGACGTGCGGATGCCGCCGTCCTTCACCGACGAGGGCATCCGGGCGGCCCTGGTGATCCGCCAACAATGGACGGACGTGGCCATCATGGTGCTGTCTCAGTACGTCGAGGAGCGCTATGCCGCAGAACTGCTGGCCACCCGGACGACCGGTATCGGCTACCTGTTGAAGGACCGGGTCGCGGACGTGGAGGTATTCCTGGAGGCGCTGCGCCGGGTGGCCGCGGGCGGGACGGCTCTCGACCCGGAGGTGGTGGCCCAACTGCTCCTGCGTCGCCAAGACCGGCCGACGGACCGGCTGACCGCCCGGGAACGCGAAGTGCTGTCCCTGATGGCCGAAGGCCGCTCCAACGCCGGCATCGCCGAATGCCTGGTGGTTAGCGAAAGTGCGGTGGCCAAGCACATCAACAGCATCTTCACCAAGCTGAACCTGTCCGCAGCCGAAGGTGACCACCGGCGGGTCCTGGCAGTGCTTCGGTTCCTGGAAGGCACGGGCGCCGCCGACCGGAGCTGATTTGACCGTCTGCTGCGGGGGTTGATCCCGACTGGTTTTCCGTCAGGATTACGGCATGGTCGGGAATCGCCCGTGGACACGCCGATACCGAGGTGGGGCCGAAGCGTCGCGTTTCGAACGATTCACGGACACCGGCGCGGCCTCACCCGCGCGGGTGGTTGTCGGCCCGGCCCGACTGTCGCGGAAACGCTGTTGCGAAGTCCAGCCATAGTCCCGGGTGGGGGCGCCGTTTTCCCTACACTCGGCCGCCGTGAACGAGCTCGAACTCGATCCGCCGCTCGCCACCGGCGCGACGGTCGGCTACGCCCTAGTCTCAACCGCCGGGCAGCTTCTCGACCGCCAACTTGCCTCGCTCACGGCGGCCGGGTGCATCCGGAAGAACCCGGGAGGCGACGAGGTGACCCTGAAAATCACCAGCCAGCCCGACGAGCGGCTAGCCACCCGGATCACGACCCTCATGGACGCCTTCTCCAGTTAGCCACGGCCACAGCAGGGGCCAAGATTCACGCCGACAACTGGGGCCAAATCACTTGACGACACTCAAGGACGCAAGATGAACAGGCTTGGGGCGAGCTACAGCTGCGGAGCGCGACGCCCGATGCAGGGGCCGACTGGACCGATGACGGAAGTACCCGAGAGCGTCGGCAGCTCAAGCACCGCCCGGAGGGCGATAGCCGCATAGTGCCGGTCCATCCCGAGCTGACCAGTCTGCTTCGCGAGCACGTGGCGCTCGGCACCGCCCAGGATGGCCGCCTCTTCAGTAGCATTCGCGGTGGCGAGCTGCCCACGATCACCTATCGGCGCGCCTGGATCAAAGCTCGCCAGGCGGCTCTCACTCCTGCGGAGCAAGCCTCTCCCCTGGCCCGGCGGCCCTACGACCTACGCCACGCATGTCTGTCCACATGGCTCAACGGCGGCGTCTACCCGACCCAGGTCGCCGAATGGGCCGGGCACAGCGTGGACGTGCTATTGCGGATCTACGCCAAGTGCGTCGTCGGCCAGGACGAACTGGCCAAGCGCCGGATCACCGAGGCGCTGCGCCAGGACTGAAACTTGGGCACGTATTGGGCACAACGACCTGCATCTGACCACCTGTGGCCGCACACAGCTGCACACACTGCACAAGTTCAGGACAGCCCGACGTATCTGCAGGTCAGGTGCACCAGACCAGGGCCTTCAAACCGTGGGGCGGGTGGGGCTCGAACCCACGACCGGCGGATTATGAGTCCGCTGCTCTGACCGGCTGAGCTACCGCCCCTAGACCGCCTCACCATTACAGCAGAAGCGTGCGCCTCGGCCCGCAAGGCTGGGCCAGGACCAGCGGTCACCTGGCGCTGAGCTGCATCTCCATCGCGTGCTCGACGAGGGCGATCAGGGTCGCCTTCGTGGAGTTGCGGCCGCGGGCGTCGCACTGCATGATCGGAACGCGCGGGCTGATCGACAGCGCTTCCTGCACGTCAGTCAGCGTGTGCGGGAAGTCGCCATGGAATCCGTTGACGGCGACGATGAACGGCAGCCCGGCTGACTCGAAGTAGTCAACTGCCGGGAACGAGTCCGCCAGCCTGCGCGTATCCACGAGTACCACTGCGCCGATCGCGCCCTGGATCAGGTCGTCCCACATGAACCAGAACCGGTGCTGACCCGGCGTGCCGAAGAGGTACAGGATCAGGCCCGCATCAAGCGTCACGCGGCCGAAGTCCATCGCGACCGTGGTCGTCGTCTTGTCCGGCGTGTGGCTCAGGTCATCGAGGCCATCGCTAGCGGTGGTCATGACGGCCTCGGTGGTGAGCGGCGTGATCTCGGAGACCGAGCCCACGAACGTGGTCTTGCCGACGCCGAAGCCGCCCGCGACGACGATCTTCACCGACGTCATCGCGGATTCTGCGGACGTCGCCTGGACGGTCCTAGAGCTTCCGAAGTCCACTGAGTACCCTTTCGAGCAGGTTGATGTCCGGGCGACCCTGTGCGTGGTCGAGCTGGTGTACCCGGACCAGTCCTTCCATCGCCATGTCCGCAATCAGGACACGGGCGACGCCCAGCGGCATCCGCAACACCGCCGAGATTTCCGCGACCGACCGCCAGTCACGGCAGAACCCGAGGATGGCCTGACACTCGGGGCTGAGTACCGACAAGTCGCCGGCCTCGTAGTGCGACGCGGCAACCATGGCCTCGATCTGAAGCTGGTAACGGGGCTTGGTCCGACCGCCAGTTACTGCATACGGGCGGACCAGAGCGCTGGTCTCGTCTCCGGCTGCACGCGACCCCGGGTCGTTCGGCCAGGCTCCCCGCGGCCGCGAAGCGTGCCCAGGGGCGTAGTCAAGGTCGGGGGGACCGAGGTCATCGCGACTGGCTGGGTACAGGCGCTCCCCCGTGTCCCAGTCATCGCGGCCGTGGCCAAACACGGCGGCCTCCTGTCACTATCGGCCGCCCTCAGCCCAGCCAGGGTGACCGCCGCGCACTTCGGGCGTCAGGGCGGTGCCCACACGCTCGACCAGCAGCGCCATCTCATAGGCCACCAGGCCCATGTCGCAGTCGGCTGCAGCAAGCACAGCCAGGCTCGAGCCATCGCTGATCGCCATGATGACGAGCAGGCCACGCTGCATCTCCACGACGGTCTGCGTCACGGCGCCACCCTCGAACACGCGCGCCGCGCCCTGCGTCAGGCTCGTCAGCCCGGAGGTGACTGCAGCAAGCTGGTCAACCCTGTCCGCCGGGAAGCCGTGCGAGAACGCCATCGGCAGTCCGTCTGAAGAGACCACGATCGCGTGGGCAACTGCTGGCACCCGCTCGACGAAGTTCGTGATCAGCCAGTTCAGATCTTGAGCCGGACGAACAAGCGGACTCACAGGTGCACCTTCCTCTCGCGGCCTGCATCAGGTCCGATCGGACCCGATGCCGCCGTGGCTTGTCGCGGATCTGCCGGCTGGCGGCGCATCCACGTTCTCAGGCTAAGCATGACGACTTGAGCAAGATCGTGTCACCCTCATCGAGAACCGTCATCTCCATCGGAGTGTGCATCCTCGCTAGAGACCGCCGCGCGCCCTTCCCTAACACCGCGCTGGAAGCTCGCAAAACGATCCCTCGTAACTGCGGCCGAGCGAGCGGGGCCAGGCGCGACAGGCTCCGGCGAAGCGGTACCGGGCACGAGATTGGCCTGCGGCACGCGCTTCGGAAGTCCCGCGGACGTCGTGCCGCCGGTGCTCGGCGAGCTCACGGCTGCAGCCGCTTCCCAGCCCTGGTCCGCCGCCGATGCCGCCCAGGTGACCTCGGGCTCCGGCGCGCTGGCAGTGTCCGGCTGAGACGGCCAGCTCTCGGAGCTCGGACCGCCGAGGCTCTGGCCGCCAGACCCGCCCATCCCGGCTCCGACCGCGGCAACGCCAGTGCGCCCGCGGCGGAACCAGTCGGACTCAACGGCCTCGAAGATCGGCAGGCGGTTCTCGGTTGCCACATGCTCGGCCGGCGGCAGCACCACGCCGCTCGGCGAACTGGCCAAGGCGGCCGTGCCGAGCGTGTCGCCGCCCTGGTCGCCGTTCCTACCTGGCCCGTCCCAGGCAAAGCCGCCCCGGCCGCTCTCAGCCAGGTCAGCGGCGCGGGAGGCGCCGGCCGGATTCCCGACCACGGTGGGCCTGCCGAGATCGACCGACGGCGCCGACGCTGGCGCGGCGCTGAAATCGACGGCGGTCCCGGCCAGCTCCGCCGTCGGCATCGGCCCGCTGCTGTAGCGGTCGACAGTCGCCTGCGAGCCCGACATGGCTTCCGAGCGGTCCGAGTCCGCAGCAAGGCCTGCCTCGGCAGCCTCCGACCCGACGGCTGGCAGCGGGCTTGTGGTCGCCGCGCCGCCCCAGCCCGCGTTGCCAGGGTGCAGGCCAGCACCGGGCACCCGGCGCGGTCCAAGACCGCTGCCGCCATCGATGCCCTCGGCCGGCTGCTGCGAGCCGAATCTCGGCGCACGCGCAGCATTGATCTCCTGCTGGACCGGCGACGTCCCGCCATCCATGCTGCCGTTGCGTGCCAGGTTGAGTCCGGCTGGGGCAGCAATGGCACCCCCGGCGATCGCCAGGCCGACGCCCGTCGCCGACGGATCGAACCTGCGCATGCCCGGAACGGCCGTGCTCGACTCGTGGCTGATCACCTCGTCGGGCAGCCAGACCAGCGCCGTGAGGCCGCCAGCCGGCGCGGGCCGCAACCGGACCCGGATCCCGTGCCGGGCCGCAAGCCGGGCGACCACGAACAGGCCCATCCGCCTCGACACGGCAACATCCACCACCGGCGGGTTGTCGAGTCGCCAGTTGGCGTGGGCCATCTCCTCGGCGCCCATCCCAACGCCCTGGTCGGTGATGTCGAGAAGGACACCGCCGCTGGTCAGCAGGTGACCGGCGACGACGACTGGCGTCTCGGCCGAAGAAAATGACGTGGCGTTCTCTGCCAGCTCGGCGAGGAGGTGCACGACATCGTTGACGGCGTGACCGCGGACCGCGATTCCCGGCTGGACGTTCAGGCTGACGCGCTCGTACTGCTCGATCTCCGAGACGGCCGCACGAAGGACGTCAACCAGAGCGACCGGCTGGTTCCACCGCCGGGTCGCATCGTGACCCGCGAGGACCAGGAGGTTTTCTGAGTTGCGGCGCATCCGAGTCGCCAGGTGGTCCATCTGGAACAGGCTGGCCAGCCGGTCTGCATCCTGCTCGCCCTGCTCAAGGTCGTCGATCAGGCGGATCTGCCGTTCCACCAGCGACTGGCTGCGGCGGGACAGGTTGACGAACATGGCGTTGACGTTGCCCCGCAGCGCTGCCTCGTTAGCAGCCAGCCGGAGCGCCTCGCGGTGGACCTGGTCGAAAGCGCGCGCGACTTCGCCGATCTCGTCCGAGGAGTCCACGTCGATGGGCTCGACGTCCAGCGGCACGCCGGCGCCGTCGGACTCGCTCATCCGGCGAACAGTCTCCGGCAGCCGTACGCCGGCCACTTCGAGGGCCCCTGACCTCAGGCGGCGAAGCGGCCGGACCATCGACCGGCCGACGAGCGTGGTGAGCAGCAGCGCGAGCAGCAAGACGATCAGGACCCCGGCACCGACGAGGCTGGCCGTCTCGATCGCCTGCCGGCGCAGCGCTGATGCCCTGGAGATCGTCGTCGCCACCAGCTTCTGCTGGACCGTGTCGATGCCGCCGATCGTGCCGGTCGACATCGCGCCGACCCACTCGTTGGCGGTCGTAGCCGACAGGTTGAGCGGCTGGCCGTCCTCGCCATACTGAATGGCCTGAAGTTCATAGCTGCTGGCGAAGTCAACCAGGCTGCCCGCGACTGAGCTGGCGTAGAGCGACACCTGCTGCGGCGTCGCCACCCGGTTGTACTCGGCGATGTTCGCGGTCTGCTCTTCGAGCGCCGTGGTGACGTCGCTCAGCACCTGGGGGTTGAAGGGGCCATCCTGAGCGAAGGCGTACGCCAGCAGGCCCCGCTGCTCCGACGCCTCCTCGGCGATCAGGGACACCAGGTTGAGCGCGCGGACGTCGTTGTTGAGCGCCGGGTCACCGCTGTCTAGCGCGATGTTGTCGTCGATGGCGAGCAACTCGTCGATCATCGATGCGTACTGGCTGAGTATCTGCGTAACGGGCAGCTGCGTCGTCGTCGACGCTGTGCGCAGCGGCCCGAGCAGCTTGACCAGGTCACCGATATTGTGCGCGTCGGACTGCACCTGCGCGGGGTAGCCGGAACCGACGGCAGCGGCGTCCGCCTGGACCTTCCTGACCCAGGGCGTGGTCAGGCTCTGCTCCTGCTCGACGACCTGGAGGTTCTGCGGGGCGCCGTCGGCCGTGTCTCGGCTGAGCGTGCCAGCGCGGCCGGCCGTGCCTTCCCCGATGTACTCGAGCGTCTGGTCGCGCTCGGATTCGAGCCTGGCCGCCAGGCCGGTCACGTCGTAGCTCATATTCGCCAGCTGCTCGACGCGCTGGTAACCCAGCGCGCTCTGCACGGACGTCACGATGCGCGATCCACCCAGCACGACGGCGGTCAGCGTCGGGATGATGATCAGCAGCAGCAGCCGGGACCGCACGCGCCAGTTCTTCAGCGACCGCCTGGATAGCCCGCGGCCGCTTGGCGCCTGCTGTGGGCCTGGATCCTCAGCCTCAGCGGCACCCGGGGGGCCGCCTGGCGACTGACTAACGACAGCCGGAACCACAGTGCGGGCCTTGTTGTCTCGGGACGGCACAGTCTCTGAACCCCTTACCTGGCTGCCGCGCTCTGGGCACACGCCATCGCGGCACAGGGCGATACCGACATGGCAAACCTCCCAGATAACGGCTCTTCATCGGGTGCAGTCAGTCACATAGCCAGCGCAACTCTAGCCTGTAACCGGGTAACGTGCGTCAATACATACACGAATCGGAAAAACCGATGTAACGTGCCGTTTGACGGGCCTCCTGGCAGCAATAGGGTACTCTCTGCCGCATCGTCCGTGTTTAGGAAATCGCCCGGTTCCCTCGCCGGGATCGCCGGACGACGTGCGGCACCTGACCCGAGCAAGGAGAGTCATGAGGCTTGACCCGGCCGGAAAACTGCTGGCGAACGGGAGCCGCCGAGCCGCCCGGACCCGGTACTTCCTGGCCGCAGCGTCCGGGCTTGCCCTCTTGTCCGCCGCCGGCTGCGCCGGAACGGCCTCCGCGGGCGGCAGCGTCTCCAGCCCCATCACGATCGCCGCGGTGCCCGGGGTTGATAACGCCCCCATCTACCTTGCCAAAAAGGAAGGGCTCTTCGCCGCCGACGGCCTCACGAATGTCGTCATCAAGACCTACCCCACCGAGTCCGCCGAGCTGAGCGCACTTCAGAGCTCGCAGGCCGACATAGCGGCGAGCGATTACGGCAGCATCTTCTACCAGCAGTCCCAGTCGAAGGACCTGCGAATCCTGGCGGACGGCTACGACGCCGGCCCAGGCGTCCTTGAGGTGCTTACGCTGCCTGGCTCCACTATCCAGTCACCCCTGGACCTCGCCAATCAGAAGGTCGGCCTGCCGAGCGAATCCGCGCTGACGGGCCTTGAGGGCTCGGGCAGCCCGCCCAGCCTCTATGCCGCGGCGGCAACCCAGGTGCTCACGAACTACCTCGGCAACGAAGCCGAGTCAGTGCAGTGGGACCCGATGACGCAGCCGCAGGAGGTCCGGGCCCTGGAGCAGCACCGCCTGAAGGCGATCCTGGTCAGCGAGCCGTACATCTACCAGGCCGAGAGTCAGGCGGGCGCCGTTGAGGTCCTGGACGCGTGCAGCGGGTCGACGTCGAGCCTGCCGCTAGCTGGCTACGTGGCGATGAGCGCCTGGGTCAAGGACCACCCCGCCGCGGCAGCCGATTTCCAGCAGGCGCTCGCCACGGCGCAGAGCGATGCGTCCATGACTGGGCAGGTCCAGCAGCTGCTGCCGACGGCGACCGGCATGACCGTCCAGGATGCCGACCTCATCACCATCGGGAGCTACCCGACAGCCACCAGCGCGCTCGGCCTGGAGCGCGTCGTGCGCCTGATGTCGAACTTCAACATGATCTCGCTGGGACACGCCCCGGCCGTTCCGCCCATGATCGTGCACGGCTGAGCGGCACCGCCGAGGGGCGGCCGCCGAGGCTAGGTCAGCCCGAGCTGCCGCGCGAGGACCATGCGCTGCACTTCTGACGTGCCCTCGCCGATCTCCAGGACCTTGGCGTCCCGGTAGAACCGCGCGACGGGGAACTCGTTCATGAATCCGTAACCGCCGAAGATCTGCGTCGCGTCCCTGGCGTTGTCCATTGCCGCGTTGGAGCAGGTCAGCTTCGCGATCGCGGCTTCCGACTTGAACGGTGCCCCGGCCACTAGCCGCGCGGCGGCGTCGTACCAGGCCAGCCTCGCGACATGCGCACGGGCAGCCATGTCCGCGATCTTGAACTGGATCGCCTGATAGTGGCCGAGCTCGTGCCCGAACGCGGTCCGCTCCGACGCGTAACGCACGCACTCGTCGACACAGCCCTGCGCGAGCCCGGCGGACAAGGCGGCGATCGCCACCCGGCCCTCGCCGAGCGTCTGCAGGAACTGGGCGTAGCCGCGGCCGACTTCGCCGAGCAGGTTCTCCCGCGGCACCCGGCAGCCGGAGAAGGCAAGCTCCCTGGTGTCAGAGGCACACCAGCCCACCTTGGAGTACTCGGGCCCGACGGTGAAGCCTGGCGTTCCGGCCGGCACCATGATCGCCGAGATCTCGGGCCGCCTGGTCGCCGGCCGGTCCCCCGACCCCCCGTCATCGTCCGCCCTGCCGCCGGAGTCGCCGGTGATTGCCAGCACCGTCACCACTGACGTGATCGACGTGCCGGAGTTCGTGATGAAGGCCTTGGATCCGTCGATCACCCACTCGTCGCCGTCGGCGCGAGCCCTCGTGCGCATGCCGCCCGGAATGTCGGACCCGCCGCCCGGCTCGGTCAGACCGAAGGCCGCGAGGCGCTCGCCGAGGCACAGCTCGGGCAGCCAGCGTTGCTTCTGCTCGGCGGACCCGAACCTGAAGATCGGCATCGCGCCGAGCGCGACGCCCGCCTCCAGCGTGATCGCGACTGACGAGTCGATCCTGGCAAGTTCGTGCAGGGCCAGGCAGAAGGCGAAGTAGTCGCCGCCCATGCCCTCGTACTCCGCAGGGAATGGCAAGCCGAACAAGCCGAGCTTGCCCATCCTGGCGACGACGTCGTACGGGAACTCGCCGCGCTCGTAGTGGCCGCCGATGACGGGGGCTACTACCTCGCGAGCGAACTCCGCCACCGTCGCGCGAAGTGCCTCCTGCTCTTCATTGAGCGTGAAGCCGATCATTCATGGATCGTACCGCCGACGCAGCGGCCGCCCCTAAGCCCAGGTCAGCATGGCAGTGGCGGCCATCCTCGCTGGCCCTGGCACCAACACCGGGGCCGGGCACGTTAGTCTCTCGTGCGGAGGTTGCGGCGGCGAAGCTGGCCGGGGCCCGCTGGCGAAGGAGTCCAGGAGGACGTGATGGCGACGCTTACCTGTCCCAACTGCGCGGCCGAGGTCAAGCCCGGCGACCTGATCTGCTTCACCTGTGGCGCCAACCTGCCGCGTCCCAGTCCTAAGGATGACGACTATCCGGCGCCGGCGACCGTGATGCAGGAATACCTCCGGCCGGACGAGCGGCCTGGTGCCATCTCGCCCGCCGTTCTCCGGCTCTCGTTCCCGACCGGGAACGTGGAAGTTCCAGCCGGGACGTCATTGCTCCTGGGCCGTGATCCAGCCGAATCCCTGGTGGCCGCCGCGTTCGCTGAGTTCGAGAACGTTTCCAGGCGGCATGCCACCGTCAGCGTCGACGACAGCGGCCGCGCCAGCATCCGCGACGAGGACTCGACTAACGGCACCTACCTCAATGGCGACCGCGTACTGCCCGGAGTGGCGGTCCGCCTCGCCGACGGCGACGTCGTCCGGCTGGGCGCGGACGTGTCCGCCGACGTCATGCTGCCGCGCCAGCACCCCGACCCGGCGTCGTTCAGCCGCGACTAACGCGCCAGGTCCCCGCAGGTGATCCACCTCGAACTGAGCTGGGAGCAGGCCGCCGGTGCGGCCGCCGGCCTGGCCGTCACCACCGTTGCGCTGCGGGCTGCGCGTAAGCCGCGGCTAGCCTCGGTCGCGGTGTTCACGCAGGAAACCGCGCTGGTGATCGGCTTGTTCGCGCTATGGCAGTACGCCGGCTCGTTCTCCGTCATGGGGCCCGGCGGCGCGCTCAGCCGGGCCCGGTGGATCTGGCATTTCGAACGGGCCATCCACCTGCCGAGCGAGACGGCGATCCAGCGGCTCTTCCTGCCGCATCCACTGCTGATCCAGTTCTTCAACTTGTACTACGACGTTCTGCACTTCCCGGTGCTGATCGCGACCTTGATCTGGCTCTTCGTCTGGCACCGCGGCAGATACGGCCGGTGGCGCACCACGCTCGCGGCGTTCACGGGTATCAGCCTGCTTGTGCAGTTCATCCCGGTCGCACCGCCGCGGATGCTGGCCGGCACCGGCCTGGTCGATACCGCGGTGATCTACCACCAGTCGGTGTACTCGAACGCAACCGGGTTCGACCCCGACCAGCTGTCGGCGATGCCCTCGGTCCATGTCGGCTGGGCGATCCTGGTGGCGATCGCCCTCATCACCACGGTGCGCAGCCGATGGCGCTGGCTGGGCGTGCTCTACCCGACCATGACGACGCTGGCCGTCATCGTGACCGCCAACCATTTCTGGCTGGACGGCATCGCTGCCGCGATCATCCTCCTCGTCGTGCTCGCGGCGCAGAGCCTGGTCCGGCGCCTGATAGCGGCTCGCTCACGGCTGGCAGCTGAGACTGAGCCGGCGATGACGGAAGACTCGGCTATGGCTGCTCATCGTCGATGACGATGCCAAGCGTGGCTGCCAGCACCGGGGCCGCTACCGCGAGCTGACCTGAGCTGATGATCGCGCCGCGAAGCGAGTCAGCGTCGATGATCAGGCCGAGCTCGGCGTCCCGGAGGTCCGTCCGGTCCATCGTCACCTTGCTCATATCCGCCCTGGTGAGCGCCGAGCCTGGGAACGAGCACTGCGTGAGCACGCCGCCGCTAAAGTCCACGTCGCTCAGCACGCAGTTGCGGAACGTCACGCTGGTCAGCCGGGACGCCCGGAAGTTCACCGAGTCCAGTTTGCAGCCGCTGAACACGACGCGGCGCAGCTCTGCGCCGAAGATCTGGACGCCGGCCAGCGAGGAGCCGATCACGGTCACGTCCCGCCAGGTGCTCTCGGCGAGGCTCGTCCCGGTCAGCCGGACATCGCGCAGCCAGACGTCGCGCAGCCTGGCACGCTGCAGCTGCCCGTTGCTGATCGAGACCTGCTGGAAGGCGCACTCCAGGAAGTGCGCGTTCGGCATGTGCGGGTCGTGGTACTCGGCCCGCTCGAACAGTACGGTGTCGTACTCACGCTCCCTGTCGAGCGTGCCGTCGTGCCGGAGCAGGGCCTGCGCGTACGGCAGATCTGCCAGGTCAGGCAGTTTCATCGCGATCCTGTTCATCGCGATCCTGTTCATCGCCCTCCGGTCCTGCCTCCGGCGAGCCAGCAAGGAAGCGCTGCACATCGCGAGCCTCGGCGGCGAGGGCTGTCTCGACGTCATCGGCCAGCGGCCCGAACCGGTCCAGCGTCATCTGGCCCGCCGAGTACGTCCAGATCGCGGCTGCCTTGCCGTCGACAAGGGCGAACGGCCGGAACAGGCCGTTCACCGTCACGATGCCATGATGGCCGCGCAGTACCGGCTCGCGCGACGCCCAGCCCAGCAGGACAGCGTCGTAGGCGCCAAGCAACCGGGGCGGTGGCAGGCTCGCCTCCTCTCGCGGTCCCGCCGCCAGCTCGACCAGTCCGCCTGGCAGCTCCCGGAGCTCAGCGCCGATCGCGCGCAGGCCGCTGCGCGCGTGCCCGAGCGGCAGTCCCGCCCACTTGGCCAGATCCCGGTCCGAAGCAGGGCCGTACCCGGCCAGGTAGCGGCGGGCAAGCTCGGCCAGCGCGGCATCCCGGTCGAGCGCGCGCGGCGGCGGCCCGAGCCAGTCCCTCGTGCTCACGTAGGCGTGCTGCGTGCCGATCATCGGACCGCGTACGGCGATGCCGCGCAGGCTTGCCAGCATCAGCACATGCAGCGCGCACCCCGCGGCGCTTGGGAGGCCGGCGGTGGCCAGCCTGGCCGCAAGCTGGGTCCTGGTGAGCGGGCCGTCGGCCACGAGCGCTTCCTCGACGACGGCGACCCCCTTGTCAGCATCCGCCGCGGACACCCCAAGCCCGGACAGGATTCGCTGGCAGCCGAGCTGGAACTGCGGCTTGGCCGTCAGCGGGTGCAGCCACCAGTAGTCCTCGCTGCGGACCAGGTGCAGCGTGCCGCGGTTCAGCCAGGTGATGACCAGCGACCTGTCACGGGTGAGCGCACGGTCGACGTCTGCGGCGGTGAGCCCGGTCGTCCGCGACCGGATCGCGAGCCTGGCCCCGCGCGGGTCCTGACCCTGGATGGCGAGCAGCCGCTCGGCGACAGCGACCGGGCTCCGGGCCGGCTCGCCCGACAGTCGCTGCGCGGCGAACCGCTGCGCCTGGACAAGCCGCTCTGGACCCAGGAGCTCCGCTGCGGCCTCCGCTGGCATATCGCCTCCTTTCGCCCCGCGCCAATCAGCTAAACCCATCATCGCGGACTCCACCGACATCTCGCCCGCCCCGCTCGCGGCATCGTTGTGGCAACCGCGATGCTGTTTGGTCATCAAGGTCACAGCCATGCCCATCGGAACCGCGCCCGCCGGGCCGCCTCCGGTCTATAGTGAAGCGCCGACTTGACTATCGAGGCCCGAACCTGCACACTAAAGTACATGCTTAACCAAGCGGCGGACCTGGACCGGGTGTTCCAGGCGCTTGCGATCCTGGCCGGCCGCTCATGATGGAGCGGCTGAGCCGGGGACTTGCCATGGTGAGCGAACTCGGCGGACCGCTCGCCAGGTCGCTGGCCGCCGTGGTTCAGCACGTCGCCGAGCGGCGGTCCCTGTGGGAGCGCCGCCTGGACCGCATCGGCGACTACCTGGCCGACGCCGCCAGCAGCGGCCCGCCGGGTACGACCCGGCAAGACGCACCATCACCATCTCGACCACCCTGAGGAGAACCAGTGACCGAGCGTTCCGTCAACCACGCGACATTCGTCATCGAGCGCACCTACCCAGCGCATCCGGCCAAGGTCTTCGGTGCCTGGGCCGACGCAGCGGCCAAGGCCGTCTGGATGGACGATCCCGACTTCAAGTCCGACGGGACGGCGGCCGACATGGACTTCCGCGTCGGCGGCCACGAGCGTTTTGGCGGCCTGACCCCGGAGGGCAGCTCGTACAGCTATGACGCGACCTACTACGACATCGTGCCGGACCGCCGGATCGTGTACTGCTACGAGATGTACGCAGGCGGCGAGCGCATGTCGGTGTCAGTCGCCACCGTCGACATCGTGCCTGCCGGGACCGGCACCAAGCTGACTGTGACCGAGCAGGGCGTATTCCTGGATGGCATCGACAAGCCCGAGGCACGCGAGGAAGGCACCGCCTGGATGCTCGACAACCTGGGCAAGTACCTCGAGTCGCACACCGAGAGCTGAGGGCCAGCCAGATGCGCAAGATCTTCGTGTTCCTCATGGCGACCCTCGACGGGTATCACGAGACGACCGCCGGTGACCTGTCCTGGCACAACGTCGACGCCGAGTTCCTTGACTTCGCCGCGGCACAGCTGGACGAGGCGGACACGCTGCTATTCGGCCGCCGGACCTACGAGTTCATGGCCGCCTTCTGGCCGACTGACGCGGCCATGGGTGGCCAGCCGGCCGTCGCGACCCGGATGAACGGCTTCGACAAGATCGTCGTGTCCCGCACGCTCACCGAGGCAGCCTGGGGACCAGTGACCATCATCAGCGATGACGTCGCCGCGCAGCTCGCCAAGATCAAGACCCAGTCAGGCAAGGACATCGCGCTGATTGGTAGCTCTGACCTCGCCGCGAGCCTGCTGGGCACTGGCGTCATCGACGAGGTCCGCATCATGGTGAACCCGGTCGCTCTTGGCAGCGGCCATCCCGTGCTCGCCGGCGGTGATCCGACGAAGCTCGAGCTACTCGGAGTCCGCCAGTTCGGCTCGGGCAACGTCCTGCTCACCTACCGGCCGAGCCTGTCACGATGAGCGCGCTTCCGGGCCTGGCCGGCGGGTCTGGCCGGCTTACACTGAGAGGCGCAGGTTCTGAGGTGGTCTAGCCAGCGTACGGGGGGACGATGACCGGCGGCGACAACGCGGGATCTATCCGGGCATCAGACAACGACCGCTCACGGGTGCAGTCGGTCCTCAACGACGCGTTCGCTGATGGCCGGCTCAGCCGTGAGGAATGGGAGCAGCGGGCAACCGCGCTCGGCGGTCCGGTGACCTATGGCGAGCTGGCCACGCTCACCGCGGACCTGCCGGTGCCGTTCGTGGTCCCGCAGCCTCAGCCGGACCCGGCCTGGCCGGTGCCGGCGATGGCTCAGGAACGGACGAGCGGCCTCGCCATCGCAGCGCTCGCGTGCGGACTCGGCCAGCTGCTCGTTGGGTTCCCGGCCGGCATCGCGGCGATCATCCTCGGGCACAAAGCACGGCGACAGATCCGGCAGACGGGAGAGCAAGGCGACGGCATGGCCCTGACCGGACTGATCCTCGGTTACGTCGGCACGGTCGGGCTAGCCGTGCTCGTAGTGCTTGCGCTCCTGTTCTTCATGGTCGCGACGAGGGGAGCCCGGCCCCGTTCCCGGTTCTTAGGGCTTTTCGCTGTCGAGTGAAGCCATGCCGCCCGGGTCGTACCGATCCCCCGCCACCGCCGAGGCGGGGACCGCCGCCTCGATCGCCGCCAGCTCGTCCGCGCTTAGAGTCAGGTCGACCGCGCCGAGCGCCTCGGCGAGGCGGTCCCGGCGCTTGGTGCCGATGAGCGGGATGATGTCGCGGCCGCGCGACAGCACCCAGGCGATCGCCAGCTGCGCCGTGCTCACGCCGCGGTCCGCCGCGATCTGCTCGAGCGCGCCGAGCAGGTCAAGGTTGCGGCGCAGGTTGTCGCCCTGGAAGCGGGGGAACCTGGCGCGCGGGTCGCCCGGTCCGATCGCCCGCGCGCTATCGGCGGACAGCAGCCCGCGGGACATGATGCCGTACGCGGTCACCCCGATGCCCAGCTCGCGGACCGTCGGCAGGATCTGCGCTTCGATCCCGCGGCTCATCAGCGAGTACTCGATCTGCAGGCCGGCCACCGGGTGCACCGCGGCCGCCCGCCTGATCGTCTGCGCTCCCATCTCCGACAAGCCCAGGTAGCGCACGTAGCCGGCCTGGATCATCTCGGCGATCGCACCTACCGTCTCTTCGATAGGAACGTGGTGGTCTAGCCGCGCCGGCTGATACAGGTCGACGTAATCCGTGCCGAGCCGGGTCAGCGTGTACGCGAGCGAGTTCTTCACCGCGGCCGGGCTTGCGTCATGACCGATGAAGGCGCCGCGCGGGTCGCGCTGGCCGCCAAACTTGACCTGGATGAAGACGCTGGACCGGTCGACGCCTCGCAGCGCGTCGCGCAGCAGCAACTCGTTATGGCCCATGCCGTAGAAGTCGCCGGTGTCCAGGAGCGTGATCCCGGCGTCGAGTGCCGCCCTGATCGTGGCCATGCTCTCGGTCTCGTCGGCCGGGCCGTAGATGCCAGACATGCCCATCAGCCCAAGGCCGACGCGCGAAACGCGCGGGCCGCCGCGGCCGAGCTCAGTCAGCTCCACCGGTGCCTCCGTTCGTGGCCAGATAGACGGGCTCGCCCTGAACGTAGGTTGCCAGGACGCCAGTGCTGCCAATCTCCTCAGCCGGGTGCGCGAACGGATCCCGGTCCAGCACGACCAGGTCGGCCAGCTTGCCACGCTCGATCGAGCCGGTCTCGTCATCGAGGTGGTTCACGTACGCCGAGCCGATCGTGTACGCCGCGAGCGCCTCGGCCAGGTCCAGCCGCTGATTCGGCAGGAACGCCTCGGCCTGCGCTCCGGTCGCTCCGGCCAGCGAGCGGTTGACGGCGACGTGGATGGCACGCAGCGGGTTCGCGCTGCTGACGGCCCAGTCACTGCCGGCCGCGAGGCGGGCGCCGCTGCGCAGCAGGTCGCCGAAGACGTACTGGCGCTGCGTCCGCTCCGGACCGATGAACGGGATCGTCAGCTCGTCCATCTGCGGCTCATGCGCGGCCCACAGGCCCTGCATGTTGGCGGTGACGTCGAGCGCGGCGAACCGGGGCACGTCGGCCGGGTGCACGACCTGGAGGTGAGCGATGTGATGCCGGTTGTCCCTCTGGTGCTGGCCTTGGTGCTGGCTTTGCTCGGGCGCGTTGGTGGTGCGGGCGGCCTCGATAGCGTCAAGCGCCTCGCGCACGGCGCGGTCGCCGATCGCGTGCAGGTGGACCTGGAAGCCGAGCGCGTCTAGCTGGGTGACATAACCGCGCAGCGCATCGGGGTCCACGTAGGACAGGCCGCTACCGTGGTCGTGGCATCCGGTCGGGTCGTGATAGGGCTCGAGCATTCCGGCGGTGAAGTTCTCCGCGACGCCGTCCTGCATGATCTTCACGGTGTTCGCGCGGAACCGGGGGCCCCTGCCACGCTCGCGGCGGGCGAGGATGTCCGGCAGCTGCTCGCCGCCGCGGGTCCGGTCCCACCACAGCGCGCCTTCGACCCTGGCGGTGAGCTGGCCGCTGGCCGCGGCGGCCAGGTACACCGCCAGCGGGTCGGGACTGCCGAGGTAGTCCCCCACGATGGCGTCCTGCCACGCGGTGATGCCGCGGGCGTGCATGTGCTGCTGGGCCAGGAGCAGACCGGTGAGCCGCTCCTCGACGGAGAGCGCGGGTAGCAGGACGCCGACCAGGTTCGCCGCGCCCTCGTGCAGCGTGCCCTGCGGGCTGCCGTCCAGCTCGCGCTCGATCCGCCCGTCTGGGGGGTCGGGGGTGCGCGCGTCGATGCCGGCGATCTCCAGGGCGCGCGTGCTGGCCCAGGCGCCGTGGCCATCGCGGTTGGACAGGTACGCGGGGCGGCCGCCGGTTACGGCGTCGAGCGTCTGGCGGTCCGGGGTCCCGCCGGGGAACCACTCCATCCGCCAGCCGGAGCCCGCAATCCAGTCCCGGTCGGGATGCTGGCGGGCAAAGTCGCTGATCCTGGCCAGTGCGTCGTCGAGGCTCGCCGCGCCGATGAGGTTGCACCCGAGCATCGTGATGCCAGCGAAGGCCGGGTGCACATGCGCGTCCTGGAAGCCGGGCAGCAGCGCGCGCCCACGCAGGTCGACGACCTCGGTAGCCGGGCCCATCAGGTCCTGGATGTCACGATCGCCGGCGTTCCCGATCGCCTCGATCCGGCCGCCCACAACCGCCACTGCGCTGGCCGGGCGTCCGCCGGCCGCGGTCGCAGGCACCACTCGCCGCCCGGTGGCATCGGCGGTGTACACCGCACCGCCGGCCAGCACCAGCTCCGCCTGCTGTCCCATCCACGTCCGCCTTTCACGTGCGCCCTTGCTCCCAGGCCTGGTCCTCGCGCCCTCGTCCTCGCGCCTGGTCCTCGCGCCTGGTCCTCGCGCCTGGTCCTCGCGCCTGAGACAACCCTTACCACGCCCGCGGGCTTGGACTCAGCGCCGCGCCATATCCTGCCAGCGCACCGCGCGGATCGCGGGCGCGGCCAGGACGACTGCGCTGCTTACGGTGGCGTAGGCGGCGGCGAAGCCGAGCAGTCTGCCCGCGCCGACGAGGCTGGCCACCGAGCCCATCACTGTCCAGCCGAGCGATCCGAGCGCGAAGGAGCCGGTCATGGTGAACGCGGTCGTTCGCCCGAGCAGCTCGGGTGCTACTCGCTGTTGCATCACCGTGGTCCAGAACGTGCCGAATACCGCGCTGCCACAGCCGGCCGCAGCCGCCGCCGCGATCACTGGCAGCAGCGGCGCGCGGAGGGCCAGCAGCAGGCACGGCAGGGCATAGCCGAAGGTGCCCACGACCGCGACCACGAGCGGCCGCCGCGGACGCCGGCCGACCAGCGCGAGGCCTGCGAGGACCGAGCCGCCCGCGTAGGCAGCGGCGATCGCGCCCCACGCGCCCGCGCCGCCCAGGTACTGCCGCGCCAGGATCGGGCCGAGCAGCAGGTACGGCGCCCATGTGAATAGGTTGAACAGCGCGAACTGCACAGTCGTCAGCCACAGCCAGGCCTGCCCGCGGAACTGCGCCCAGCCGTCGGCCAGGTCCCGCCAGGGCGACTGGGTGGGCGGACTGGCGGCCGGGACCGTCAGGAGCGCCAGGCTGAGGACGCTCACGCCGAAGCTGGCTGCATCCAGCGCGATGACGACAGCCGAGCTCGTCAGCGCGATCGTGATCCCGGCCAGGGCAGGCCCCGCAACGGTCGCCGCGGACTGCGCGACGCTCAGCATCGCGTTGGCGTCCGGCAGCTTGTCCGGCGGCGCGATCTCGGCGCGCAGGCCGCCGAGCGCCGGGTTGAAGAAGCCCTCGCCAGTCCCGAGCAGGCCCGCAAGAACGGCGAACACCCAGATCGACGGACGCCCGCCGAACAGGACGGCCGCCAGTGTGCTCTGCACGGCCAGCCGGGCGGTGTCGGTGATCAGCATGACCGGCCGCCTGCCAACGCGGTCGGCGAGCACTCCCCCGCCGAGCATGACGAGCACCTGCGGGACGACGTTGGCGGCGAACACGTAGCCGAGATCTGCCGCGCTGCCACCGTTGTCGAGGACGGCGAAGGTCAGCGCGATTCGCGACATCGACGTCCCCAGCAGCGACGTTGCATAGCCCGCGTAAAAGACGCGGAAGTTGCGCTCGGTCAGCGGGCCTAGCCTGCGACGCCAGGCACCCCGGCGCCGCGCAGAATGACCGGTGATGTTGTCACCGTTAATCTCCGGAGGCGAATGCACCCTAGATTTACTGCGATTATCACCGGCGGATTCGTCGAATGTATCCACGTCAACAAGAATGCCAGCCTTTCGTTAATGCCGACGCTGAGATTTGATGGCTTGGCAGCGAAGATCACCAGGCCAGCGGCTTGTTGTCGCAGTAAATTAGGTTGCAGCTGTCGGCCCGCCAGCGCGATAGAATGACTCCCAGACGAGGTTCGGTGATTTACTGCGAACTAATTGAGACGGGAGTGCGGATGAACGCGCTAGCGGCCGCCAGCGTCGCGCCAGTCGAGTACGCCGTCGCCGTGGATCGTTATCTGAGCGAGGCTGAGCTCAGCGCCAGCTCACGTCGCGTGTACCGGATATCGCTGGCCAGCTGGGCCTGGCCGCTGGTCGGCAAGCAGTGGCCTGAAGGCGTGAGCCGGCGCCGTGCGATCCCACCGGTCGTACCGCTGGCCGTGCTCGATCGTGACTATGCCGGGCGCTTGCTGGCCGACGCGGTGGCATCGCGGCTGCGGCAAGCCGAGGTCCGCACGGTGCACCGCGAGCTATCGGCGCTGCGCAGTGCGATCGGCTGGTGGCGGCACCGGGAGTGGATAGCGGCAGATCCGACCAGTGCGCTGGCCGGTGCAGGTGGGCGTCCGGTCGCCGTGCGGGTACTGACGGAGGCCGAGGTCGCCGTGCTGTTCCGGGCCCCGGCAAGCCTGCGCGAGCAGGCACTCTGGCATCTGCTTCGCGATTGCGGCGCAGCCGCCGAGACCGTGCTCCGACTGGATGCAAGCGGCGTGGACCTGCGCGGGAGGCGGGCAAGGACCGCCAGCGGCGCGCCGATCGAGTGGAACGCTCCTACCAGTGACCTGCTGGGCTGGCTGCTCGCGGGCCGGCGGCACGGGCCGCTGTTCCTCACGGACCGGCGCGCGCCAGCTGGCACGGCCGACGCGGACGTCTGCCCGCTGAGCGGACGGGGCCGGATGTCGTACCGCCGGGCGGCTGAGATCTTCACCGAGCACACGCGCCAGCTTGACGCCGCGGGTCGCGGCTGGATGCTTCATCAACTGCGGCGCAGCGCGCCGTAAGCGCGTCCTAGGCGCGTCCTAGGCGCGTCCTGGGCGTCGGCTTAAAGGCCCGATCCGGCCGCCAGCTCGAATACCGTGTATGGGCGGCCAGGGCCGACTTCCTCAGTGCTGATCACCGCGCCGGCTGGGGCTTCCTCGCGGATCCGCCCGGCGAACTCGTTGGCCTGGTCCTCGTTGTTCGCGCCGACGACGAGGAACCGCCAGCGCCGCACGACCGAGTAGCCCTCGGCCGTAAGCCGGGCCGCGAGCGCCACCGACTCGCGATGGGACGGGAGCTGCACCCGGACCTCGAACAGGGCCACTCCGCCGGTCATCGACTGGCTGGTCTCCTCCTTGTCCAGATGCTCGCGCTCGGCCTGGATCTCGGCCGGCGTGGCGGGTAGCGGCACGTCGGCGGCTTCCCATTCCTCCGCTAGCGGATGCCAGCGCTCGGCCGTGTAGTCCGCCGCCAGGCCATGCCCGGAGAGCAGATCGCGGACCGACTGCTGGGCGGTGGCCGCTGCGTCCCGCGTGTGCGCGTACAGGAACAGCTCGTCCCCGCCCCCGGTGCCGACCACGACCCGGCCCCCGAGGCGCTGATGCACCTCGTCCTCGACCTCGTGGGCGCTCAGGTGCTCCGCTGCCTTGCCCGCCTGACCGCTGGCCTGCAGGTGCACGGTAACCCGCCAGTCGTTGTCATCGGTCGTCGCGCCATCGCCTGTCACGGCGTTCTCGTCTGTCACGGCCGTGAGCCTACTCCGCGCCTGTTGTGGCGGTTGTTGTGGCGAGGTTGTTGTGGCACAGTGCCCGCATGACCACGGTTACCACCAGGTACGGCATTGTGAGCGGCGCGTCCGCCGGCGGCGTGACCAGGTTCCTCGGCATCCCCTATGCGGCCAGTCCGACCGGCCCGCTGCGGTTCAGGCCGCCTGAACCGCCGACGCCGTGGGACGGCGTGCGCGCGTGCACCGAGTTCGGTCCGACGCCGCCGAAGCCGGACTACGTGGCGCCGTTCGACACGCTGCTGCCAGAGCCGAATATCCCCGGCGACGACTGGCTGACGCTCAACGTCTGGACGCCAGATCCCGGCGGTAGGGCACCGGTCATGGTGTGGATCCATGGTGGCGCGTTCAGCAATGGCAATTCGGCGGTCCGGATATACGACGGGCACGCATTCGCCCGCGACGGTGTTGTCCTGGTCAGCATCAACTACCGGCTTGGCATCGACGGGTTCGCGCTCCTGCCGGACGCGCCGCCGAACCGGGGCCTGCTGGATCAGGTGGCGGCGCTGGAGTGGGTCCGGGACAACATCGCCGCGTTCGGCGGCGACCCGGCTAACGTCACGATCTTCGGCGAGTCCGCCGGCGCGATGAGCGTCAGCACGCTGCTCGGCATGCCGCGGGCCCGCGGGCTGTTCGGCAGGGTGATCGCGCAGAGCGGAGCAGCGCAGGTCGGCGCGGACTCCCGCGATGCTCAGCTGGTCACCGGCGAGCTCAGCGGGGTACTCGGCTTCGAGGCATCCGCCGCCACCCTCGCCGACCTGGATCTGGACAAGCTCATCGCCGCGCAGGCGGCCGTCCGCGACGCCCTGGCGGCCGCGCCGGACCCCGCCCGGTGGGGCGCGAGCATCGTCGCGACATCCATGGCGTTCATCCCGGTGATCGACGGTGACGTGCTTCCGGTCCATCCGCTGGCCGCCATAGCAGCAGGTCAGGGGTCTGACGTCACGCTGCTGGCGGGCACGAACACCGAGGAGTTCCGGCTGTTCTTCGTACCGAACGGCTTGGCGGCGATGGTGACGAGTGAGACGCTGCCAGCCTTCCTCGGCGCGCTCGGCATCAGCCAGCAGACCGCTGCCATCTACCAGGCCAACCGGCCAGGCGCCAGCGCGGGCGATGTGCTGTGCGCGCTCGTGACGGACAGGTTCTTCCGCAACCCGACCTTTGCCGCCGCGCAGGCGCGCCTTGCGGCCCACGGTCCTGCGCCGACGTATCTCTACGAGTTCGCCTGGCCGAGTCCGGTGCAGGGGGTGGGCGCCGCGCATGCCATCGAGATCCCGTTCGTGTTCGACACCATCGACTCGTCCGATGCCCAGCTCGCGATCGGGGCCGAGCCGCCCGCCGACCTCGCTGCGCAGATGCACGCCGCCTGGGTCAGGTTCGCGACGACCGGCGATCCGGGCTGGCAGCCGTTCGACGCGAGCTACCCGGTGATGACCTTCGGCGGGCCGGGCGGGCCAGCCGTGGTCCTCGACCCCCGCGCCGACGAGCGGGTCAGCTGGCCGGACGACGCGAACTGACCGGACCGGGCAACACTTAGCGCTCCGATCTGGAAACGCTGACCTCAGCGCTGCGTGACCTGAGCGACACTAGAGGTATGGCCCTGATCGCGCGCGAGTACGTCGCCCTCCCCGGCGGGGCGCTCAAGCGGGTCTACAGCGTCGAGCAGGCCGACGGCAGCCTGGCCCTCAGTGATCATGAGGCGTGGCTCGCCAGCCGGGCGGCCCGGTGCTCGTGCGGCAGGATCTGCTGCGGCCGGGGCCGGACCTGCGGCCAGCCCGACTGCATTGCCCGCCTGGCCAGCGTTTAGAGACCTCGCCCGCGCGCCCGCTCCGTCGAATACCAGCATGGCGATTCGCACTCACGTGAGCTTAAAGCGACATAAACTCGTCAGATCGCACTAAGCAGACGAACATCGCCGGGGTTGCCGCATGGATGATCAGCACGCCGTGATCGCGAGCCTGCGAAACGCCGTTGCTGCGCTTCCCGGGGATCTTGCGCTCCGCATGCACCTGGCCAGCCTGCTGCTCGGGGCCGGCCATCGGGACGAAGCGGTGGCTCATCTTGGCGCTGTCCTGCAGGCCGATCCCGGCAACGGCCAGGCGCTCAGCCTTCTCGTGTCGGTCCACCCGGCTGCTTCCCCGCCCGCTCCTCCCCCGCCGTCGGCCACGGCCAGCCCAGCCGCCCCGGCCGTCCCGGGCGCCGAGGCCACCCCAGCCGCCCCGGCCACTGCGGACCCACCCGCCGCCGCCGCCAGCCCGGAGCCCTCCGAGTTCAACTGGGCCGAGGCCGAAGCCGAGCTGCGCGACGTGCTGCCGCCGATGTTCGTCACGCGGGACGGCGGGGCCGAGCAGATCCAGGGAGCGCGCCCGCGCGACGCTACCGCGGAGACGGCCGCCTATGACGCGGAACACCCCGGCCTTCGGCTGGCCGACGTGGCCGGACTGGCCGACGTCAAAGCGCGCCTGGAAGCAGCATTCCTGGCGCCGATGCGCAATCCTGAGCTCCGCAAGCTCTACGGCAAGAGCCTGCGCGGGGGCCTCCTGCTCTACGGGCCACCGGGCTGCGGCAAGACGTTCATCGCCCGCGCGGTCGCGGGCGAGCTAGGCGCCCGTTTCATGGCCGTCTCGTTCGCCGACGTCGTTGATATGTACATCGGCGCCAGCGAGCGCAACATCAAGGAGATCTTCGACACCGCGCGCCAGAACGCGCCCTGCGTCGTGTTTCTCGATGAGATCGACGCCATCGGCCAGAAGCGCAGCCAGCTGCGCAGCACGCCCATGCGCAGTACCGTCAACCAGCTCCTGCTCGAGCTGGACGACGTCACCGGCGCCAACGAGGGCGTCTTCGTGCTCGCGGCCACTAACCATCCCTGGGACGTGGACAGCGCCTTGCGGCGGCCAGGACGGCTGGACCGGACGCTCCTGGTGCTGCCGCCTGACGAGCAGGCGCGGGAAGCGGTGTTCCGCTACCACCTGCGCAGCCGCCCGGTGGCCGGGATCCAGCTGGCGAGCCTGGCAGCGCGCACGGACGGCTTCTCCGCCGCCGACATCGCGCACATCTGCGAGAGCGCGGCCGAGCTGGCCCTGCTCGATTCGGCGCGGACCGGACAGGTCCGGATGATCGGGCAGGACGACCTGCTCACCGCGCTCGGCCAGGTCCGGCCCTCGCTGGGTCCCTGGTTCGACTCGGCCCGCAACGTGGCGCTCTTTGCCAACGAGGGCGGCAGCTACGACGACCTGGCCGCCTACCTGCGGCAGCGCAAGCTGCTGTGACGAGCTACTCGTCGGACGGCGCCGCCAGTGCCTGAAGGCCAGGCCGCGGATCTCAGCCGGGCCAGCATGATGATCGATCTTGGTCGCTACCGCGACGCAGCCCGGCTCCTCGCGACCGTGCTCGCGAGCTCGCCCGCCAGCAGCCGCGGCTGGTGCCTGCTATCCCGGGCTCACCTCGGCGACGGGAACGCCCCCGAGGCCGTCGCGGCCGCCGCCAGGGCGAGCGCCCTCGACCCGGCCGACGACTGGCCGTATCGCCTCGTCAGTACGGCACTGATCGGGATGGGACAGACTGCTGACGCCGTGCTTGCGGCGCAGGAGGCGCGCAAGCTGGCACCGCATTTCTGGCGGTCACATGTGTGCCTTTCACAGGCCGCCACCGCCGACGGTCAGCACGACCTGGCTGCTCAGGCTGCCGAGACGGCACTCACTCTCGCGCCAGACGTGGCCGATATCCATGTCACCGCCGGCAAGGCGGCGCTGAGCCGCGGCGATCTGGCGGCGGCACGGGCCTGGCAGGAGTCGGCGCTGGCAATCGAGCCAACGCACAGCGGCGCGATCAACGAGCTCGGCCGGATCAGCCTGCGCTCGCGCGACGCGGCAGCGGCCGCGGGCCACTTCCTGCGCGCGGCCAGGACGTCGCCGGGCACCGGCGTGTTCGGCCGCAACACCGAGCTGGCGCTCGGCCGCGTTGCGCTCCGGCTGGCGACGTCGGTCGCCCTGATCGCAGCAGAGACCGCGTGCCTGGTCCTGGCTGTCCTGACGGGAAACGTGCCGCTGGCTGTCCTGTTCGCCACCCTGGTGGTCGCCGTGGCGACGCGAACTAGCCTGGAGATCCGGCGGCTGCCGCCGGAGGGGCGGCGCCATCTGCTGCGGCTGATATCGGCCCGGCGCGCCCAGCTTGGCCGCTCCATCGGCACGGCCACCATCGGCCGTGCGACAGGGCGCACCCGCGGTCAAGGTCAAGCGCAAACCACTCAAGCCGGGAACGAGGCCGCTCGCGGCTAATGCCGCAAGCACGCTCGGGCAGCCGCCAGCTGCGGGGGACCGCGCCCCGCTCGGCGGAGACGGCCCGAGCCGCCTCATTCCCTGCCATCATCCGACGATTCGGCCTCCTCGCCGATATCACCGTCGCGACGGCTAGGCCGCGCACTCCCGGCAGACCGGCTGGCCCTTGCGGTTGTCAGCAAGCTGGCTGCGGTGGTGGACAAGGAAGCAGCTCGAGCAGGTGAACTCATCCGCCTGTCGCGGAATCACCCGGAACGAGAGCTCCTCGTTTGAAAGGTCAGCACCAGGTAGCTCAAGCGACTCGGCAATATCATCAGGATCGATGTCAATCGCCGTCGAGGACTTGTCCATCCGCCGCGCCTGCAGTTCCTGCAGGCTGTCCTCGGTAACGTCGTCGTCTGTCTTCCTCGGGCTGTCGTAATCGGTAGCCATCTCGGCCCTTACCCCTCCATCTTTACTAACCTCGTTGCGCGCTTGTAACGCTCGGGACGGCTCGGTTGTGCCCGGATCCGGCGGGGAATTCTGCCACGTCCGGAGGCCTGCTACACCTACCATGCCGGGTTAACTGAAACGTGTCGGCGGGCCGACCCACCTGATTCGTCACGTACTGGGGCAATCTGGACCGGACTATGCCGGGCTTGAACGCTTGCGTCACTATTTACTCCCCAGTAACTTAGTTGATTCGACCCACCGAGATGCACAACGTGCGTATGGTACGAACCGCATCACAGGCCGCACGTTGCATGCCCTAGCGGAGTCCCCGGTCCATGCCTCACCCAGCGCCACTGCGTTCCGGCGACCCCGTGCGGGTCGGACGGTATCAGCTAACGGGGCGGCTTGCGGGGATCCCCTCCGACGATCCGATCTTCATCGGTGCCGGTCCTGACGGGATGCAGGTCGCCATCACCGTGCTGAGCGGAGACTGGGCGCTGGACGCGGCCGCCAGGGACCGGTTCGCAGCCGAGGCCGCCGTCGCCAAGAGCGTCCCGCCGTTCTGTGCAGCCCGCGTCCTCGATGCCGGGCTCGACGGCACGCAGGCCTACCTCGTCGGGGAGTACGTCCAGGGCCAGTCGCTGCTGGAGCTAGTGTCAGCCGACGGCGTCAGGCGCGGCCAGGACCTGGCAGCGGTCGCCATCGGCATGGCCACCGGCCTGGCCTCGGTCCATCAGGCTGGCCTGGTGCACGGCAACTTCGGGCCCGAGTTCGTGATCATGGCGCCCGGCGGGCCGCCACGCGTGGTGGAGTTCGGGATCACGCCGCCCTACGGCACGGCGACGCCGGCGGCCGACATGCTCGCCTGGGCCCAGACGGTGGTCTTCGCGGCCTCGGGTCATCCTGTAGCCGCCCTCGATGATCTTGACGTCCTGCCCGATCACCTCCGCGGTCCAGTGGAGCGCTGCCTCGATCCCGAGCCAGCCGGCCGCCCCGCGGCGCGGGCTGTCGTGCAGAGCCTGCTAGGCAGCCAGGACCTGCCCGCCGGCGTACTCGCCGAGGGGTCCAGGCGGGCGGTACGGCCCGCCCGCGGCGATTCCGACGCGACGGGCGGTCCCCGGCCGTCTGGTCAGCCGGCAGCCAGCAACGGCACGGAGCCGCGGCCGGGCCGGCCGACGCGCCAGACGACCGAGCAGCCCGCAGGGCGAGCGTTCTCGCGGCGAGCCGGACGCACGACGGCGGACCCCGCTGTCCGGCCCGCGGCCAGGCGGCGACCCGGGTGGCTTGTGAGCTGCGCCATCCTGGGACTGCTCGTGGTCGCCGCTGTCCTTGTGCGTACCCTGCTGGCCGCCGGCAGCCATCCGAGCAGCGGCCGGTTGTCGGCCGATACGGGGGTGACCAGCGGCAGCGCCGCGCCGTCAGCGTCGCCGGCCGAGCTCAAAGCCCCGGCCGCGTTCGATGGCACCTGGTCCGGCGTTGTCACCCAGCCGCCGACCGACACCTACAACGTCACGGTCACCTTCGCCACCGGGACGTCCGCCGGGACGATCAGCTACACCGGCTCGAACTTCAGCTGCTCGGGCGCGCTGACTCTCACCCAGGCCACCACCGGCAAGCTAGTCGTGAGCCAGGTCATCAGCCAGGGTAAGTCTGAGTGCGAGAACGGCTCGGCAACGATCACCGTCACCAGCGCGGACAAGATCTGGTTCAGCTTCCACAGCAATGGCCCGATCGCGTCCGGCACACTCGCGCGCCAGCAAAGCTGACGGACCAGCACAAGGACGCGCCTAGGCCGGCGGCCGGCCAGCATCCACCGCTGCCAGCACGTCGTGCAGCGCACGGAACAGCTCTGGATTAGCGGCAATCGTCATGGCCTCGCCCGCCGGCAGGCCAGCGAGCCCGCCCGTCACGGCCCCGGCCTCGCGCGCGATCAGCCCGCCCGCCGCGACGTCCCATTCATGAACACCCTGCTCGTAGTAAGCGTCGACGCGCCCGGCCGCAACCGAGCACAGGTCCGTCGCAGCCGATCCACTCCGCCGGATGTCCCGCACCTGAGGTAGCAAGGCCGCCGCGACCTGGCCCTGGACGGCTCGCTGCGCCGCCGCGTAGCTGAAGCCAGTCGCGACGAGCGCGCTGGCCAGCGCGATGCCGGAGGTGCAGGAGAGCCGCTGCGGGCCGGCCTGCCACTCGGATTCCAGCCACGCCCCGCCGCCGAGGGTGGCCGTGAACATGTTGCGCTGCAGCGGGACGCAGACGGCGCCGGCCACAACCTCGCCGTCGACCTCCGCCGCGATGCTCACCGCCCAGTCCGGCAGCCCGTAGAGGTAGTTGACCGTGCCGTCGAGCGGGTCGACGATCCACCGAACGCTGCCGTTGCCGGTCTCGCCGCCTTCCTCGCCGAGGATCGCGTCCCCCGGCCTAGCGGCCAGGAGCCGGTCCCGGATCAGCTGCTCGGCAGCCCGGTCCAGCTGCGTCACCACGTCGGTCGGGCTGGACTTGACCTGCACGACGGCGACCTGGGCATGCCGTGCGACCAGCAGGTCGGCCGCCTCGCGCGCGACTGACCTGGCGAGCTCGGCCAGCTCACGCGCAGCCGGCGATGGCAGGCTGGCCGGACCGGGCCGGCTCATCGGGGCTCGCTCATCTGGGCTCGCTCATCTGGGCTCGCTCATCTGGCCGCCGGCCTGCCGAGGTCCCGCAGCAGCCAGCCGGGCACGCGTCAGGGCCGGGGCCGAGCGTGCCGAGTGCCAGCGGGGCCGTCCCGTCGAGGCGCTCGCAGACGAGGTCGGTGATCATCGACACGAACCGCGGATCGGTGCCCGGAGTGGACGCCCTCGCAAACGCCAGCCCGAGCCGCTGGGCGGTCTCCGCTGCCTCGACGTCCAGGTCGAACCTGACTTCCATGTGGTCGCTTACGAAGCCGATGGGCACGATCACGACCGCCGTCGACCCGGCGGCTGCTCGCTCCGCCAGCAGATCGTTGATGTCAGGCTCCAGCCACGGCACCGATGGCGGGCCGCTGCGGCTGGAGTACGCCAGCAGCCACGGGCGCTGATAGCCGATCTCTGCCGCGACCAGCCTGGCTGTCTCCGCCAGCTGGGCCTGGTACGCGCCGCCGGCCGGGCCGCTGACGTCAGCCATGCTGAGCGGGATGCTGTGCGCCGTGAAGATCAGGTCGACCTCGCCGCCCGGGCCGGCCGGCAGCGACCTGATCGCCTCGGCCGCCGCCGCGGCAAACGAGCCGATGTAGCCCGGATGATTGAAGTACTGCCTGATCTTGTCCACCTGTGGCGCGCCGGCGCCGACGTGCCGCCGGGCGGCCTCGATGTCGCCGAGGTACTGCCTGCAGCTGGAGAACGAGCTGTAGCCCGAGGTCACGAAGGCCAGCGCACGCGTGACTCCATCGGCCGCCATGGTGGCCATGGTGTCGCTCAAGTAGGGCTCCCAGTTGCGGTTGCCCCAGTACACGGGCAGGTGCACGCCGGTGGTGGCGAAGTCCTTCGCCACCGCCGCGATCAGCTCGCGGCATTGCTGGTTGATCGGGCTGACGCCGCCGAACCGGTAGTAATGCTCAGCTACGCCCGCCAGCCGCTCGGCCGGGACGTTGCGCCCGGCCGTCACGTTCTGCAGGAACGGGATCACGTCGGACCGCTGCTCGGGGCCACCGAAGGAGACCAGCAGGAACGCGTCGTAGGGGGCCATGCGTCTATCCAACCAAGCTTGAGCCAGTGCCGCGCCAGCCGGCCGATCTTAAGCGGGGTAGTCCGCCGCGTACTCGGCGGCGAGCCCGAGCACCTCGTTGACATACCAGGTGGCGTGGTTGTAGTCGAAGATCGCATTGGACAGCGACTGGCCGCCGGCTGCGGCGCCGTCTGCGCACAGCAGCCGGGCGGCGGACGCCACGGCGTCGTACGGATTCATCACGTCGGGTGTACCAGTCTGGCCGAAGCCGTCGATGCCCCAGGCCGCCCACGTGGACGGCAGGAACTGCATCGGCCCGAGCGCTCCCGCGCTGGACGGGCCCATGTTGGTCCCGTCCGCGCTTTCGATCTGCCCGATGGCGGCCAGTACTGTCCAGGACAGGCCGGGGCAGTAGTCAGCCGCCGCGGCCTGGAACAGCTGGATGTAGGTGGTCGGCGCCGTTCCGGACTGAACTTTCGTCACTGGCAGCTGGTTGCGGAGCTGCCTCGATCCGGCCGCTTGGCCCCAGCACCCTGGAGACCTCGCTGGTCAGAGCCGCCATGCTCACACCAGGTGCGCTGATGAGGCCGGCCACCTGGCGGACCAGGCCGAGGCGGGCGGAGGTCGCCTGGTTGACGAGCAGGCCGACGCCCGACAGGCCGAGGCTGGCCGCCATGCCGTACCTGACGACTTTTGCGGACGAGCCGACCAGCTGGTAGTCGCCGCCCGGCTGCAGCCCTAGGGCCTTCGCGGTGGCGGACCCGGCCACGAACTCACCGCCAGCCAGCGCCGTCCAGAAGGCCTGGTTCGACGCCGTCTGCAGCGGCACCCAGGACCTGAACGTATCCGGATTGACGCCGATCACGTTGACCTGCTGACCGCCAGCGGTGATCTCGGCGCCGTCAAAGGTGATCATGTTCCGCACGCCGCTAATCGCGCGCAGACCGGTGATCTGGGCTACCGTCAGCCCTCGCGGGGCGACGATAAGCAGGTCGGGCAGGATGATCTGGCGGAAGGCGCTGACTCCGGCCGCGGCACGCTCTGCCTGCCCCGACCCCGCTTGTCCCGACCCCGCTTGTCCCAAGCCGGCTTGTCCCGAGAGGGCCACCTGACTAGTGCCAGCTGACGGGCTCCCGGCAGGCCGAGCCGGTGCGACCAGGCCCGGATCGGCTGCCGTCGCGCCGTTGTCCGCGGTCTTGACGCCATTTCCGGCCGCGTCCGCGGCATGACCCGCGTAGAGCGCGAATGCGAGCACAGCCACCGTGGATACGGCGGCGACGCACAGGGCCAGACGGCCGCCGCGGCGCCCGGCGCCGGAAACATCGGCTGCGCGGAAGCTGCCGCCTGCAGGCTGGCCGTCAGCCGCAGCTCGTCCGAGCGCCCGCCGGAGGAACCGTCCCATGACCTAACTACCCTAACTTCCCGATCCGTCGGGAACAGAAGGCATGTTGGCGAACATGCCGTTAACAACAATCGGCACCGGCAGCTGAATCGCCTGGCCAGGACTCAGCACGGCTGGTCCTACCCCGCTGGAACGTCGGCCCTACCTGCGGATGTCGCCTGCCCGTTATGTCAGCGCTGGCCCGTCAGCTCCGCGCGATACCGTCAAGGCGGAGGTTCCCTGCCCGATGACCGAAGTTCCCGCCGGGCTCGAGCCTGCCTGCGATGAGCCGCCCGAGCCAGCAGGCGATGGCAGCCAGCGACCGGGCATCAGCTATCTAGCCCTGCTGCGGATCCCTGGCGCCGCCCGGTTCTGCGCCACCGGCATGATCGGCCGGGCCCCGATGGCCATGTTCGGGCTTGGCACCGTGCTGCTCGTCGCCGCGAGCACCGGCCGGTACGGCCTCGCCGGACTGGTGTCCGCGGCTGGCTCGATCGGCTACGCGGTCGCGGCACCGCAGGTCGCCAGGCTCACCGACAGGTTCGGTCAGCACCGCGTGCTCCGCCCGCTGGTGGCTGTGTTCGCCGTCAGCAGCGTCGTGTTCGTCACCTGCGCGGAGCTGCGCCTGCCGACCTGGGTCCTGATGATCTCCGGCTGCGCCGCCGGGTCCTCGATGCCCTCGCTCGGGTCGATGGTCCGGGCGCGCTGGAGCGCGCTGCTCGACGGCTCGCCCGCACTGCACTCCGCGTTCGCGCTGGAGTCCGTTGTCGATGAGATGATCTTCGTGGTCGGCCCGGCGCTGGTGACGGTGCTCGCCACCGCGCTGCCACCAGCTGGGGTTGTGTTGTGCGTCGTGCTGTCGGTGACCGGGACGCTCCTGTTCGCCGCGCAGCGCCAAACCGAGCCGCCGACCCGTCCGCGGACTCCTCGGCCAGCGCGTCGGCCGGGCGAGCGCGCCGCACGGGTCACCCTGCTCAGCCGGCTGCCCGCTCCAGGGCTGCTCACGATGGCGCCGCTCTACCTGTGCCTGGGGGCGATGTTCGCCTCGATCGACCTCAGCACCGTCGATTTCGCCCAGCGACAGGGGCACAAGCCGCTGGCTGGCTTCGTTCTCGGCACCTATGCACTCGGCAGCGCCATCGGCGGCCTGTGGTACGGGTCACGATCGTGGCGGATGCCAGTCCAGCGCCGATTCGCGCTCACGCTGATCCTGACCGTGGCTGGCGTCGCCACCTTCTGGGCTCAGCCCAGGCTCATCACGCTCGATGCGGGAATGCTGGTGGCCGGGCTCACGATCTCTCCCACCCTGATCGCGGGCTACAGCCTCATCGAGCGCCAGGCCTTCGCGGCGCGCCGAACCGAGGCGATGACCTGGCTCTCGTCGGCGATTTCGGTCGGCGTCGCGATGGGCTCGGCGGTGTGCGGGCGGATCATCGATGACGCAGGGCCACGATGGGGTTACGGATTCGCTGCCGGCTGCGGCGTGATCACTGTCACCATATGCCTCGTGGGGCTGGGGAGGTTGGGTGAGACGTCTGATACCGAAGCGGCAGAATTGGTCGATGAACAGTCATAGCGGATCTGCGCGGCCGAGCTGGCGGAATTGGGCGGGCAACGTCACCGCCACTCCCCGGCGCGTCGCCTCGCCTGGGTCGGCTGCCGAGGTGGCCGCCGAGGTCACTCGCGCGGCCGAGGACGGCCAGACGATCCGCATGACGGGGAGCGGGCACTCGTTCACGCCCACGGCCGTCACCGACGGCGTGCTGCTGCGGCCGGATCGGCTGGCCACTATCAGGTCCGTGGACGCCGCCGCCGGCACGGTCACCGTCGAGGCAGGCTGCCCGCTGCACGTGCTCAACGCCCAGTTGCTGACGCGCGGCCTGTCCCTGGCCAACATGGGCGACATCCAGGTGCAGACGGTCGCCGGCGCCACCCAGACCGGCACGCACGGCACCGGCCGTGACATCGGCGGCATGGCAGCCCAGGTAGCCGGGCTGGAGCTGGTGCTAGCCGACGGCCGCATCGTGACCTGCTCGGCGGACGCGCCCGACGGCGGCCTGACGGGTCCGGACGGTGCGCCCGCCCGGCTGCTCGACGCAGCGCGCGTGGGCCTCGGCGCGCTTGGCATCCTGACCGCGGTGACATTCCGCGTGGTGCCCGCCTTCTTGCTGGAGGCACGGGAAGAGCCGATGAGCTGGACCCAGGTACTCAGCCACCTCGACGAGCTCACCGCCGACAACGAGCACTTCGAGTTCTACTGGTTCCCGCATAGCGAAGGCTGCCTGACCAAGCGGAACAATCGCAGTGACGGGCCGGCGCGGCCGCTGCCGCGCTGGCGGTACCTGCTCGACGACGAGTTCCTGTCCAATTCGGTGTTCGGCCTGACAAACCAGCTGGGCCGCCAGATCCCGGCCGCGATCCCGACCATCAACTCGGTCGCGGCCAGGGCGCTTGGCTCGCGTACCTACATCGACGCGGCCTACCGGGTGTTCACCAGCCCGCGGCGCGTCCGGTTCAAGGAGGAGGAGTACGCGATCCCCCGCGCCGCGCTGTCCGACGTGCTCGCCGAGGTGCGCTCGCTGTTCCGCAGGCGGGACTGGCGGATCAGCTTCCCGATCGAGGTGCGGGTCACGCCGGCTGATGACGTCTGGCTGTCCACGGCGTACGGCCGCGACAGCGCCTACATCGCCATCCACGTCTTCCACTCCGCGCCGCATCAGCAGTACTTCGACGACGTGGAGGCCATCATGACCTCGGTCGGCGGCCGGCCGCACTGGGGAAAGATGCACACGCGCGACGCTGACTACCTCAGCGGCGCCTATCCGCTGCATGTCACAGTTCGTCGCGCTGCGAGACCAGCTTGACCCCGACCGCCGGTTCGGCAACGCCTACCTGCGCCAGGTGCTCGGCTCCTGATCACTGGCCATGGCCGGTCCGTGGCCGTCCCACCACGGCCGGTGAGCGACAATTGAGTACGTGCGATTCCTCAGCGAGCCAGCCCACGACCTGACCTACAGCGACGTCTTCCTGGTGCCCAACCGGTCCGGCATCGGCTCCAGGCTCGATGTGGACCTCACGACCAGGGACGGCAGCGGCGCGACGATCCCGGTCGTCGTGGCGAACATGACGGCAGTCGCCGGGCGCCGGATGGCCGAGACCGTCGCGAGGCGAGGCGGCATCACCGTGCTGCCACAGGACATTCCGGTCGATGTCGTAGCTGAAGTGATTTCCTGGGTCAAGTCGCGCGACCTTGTCCATGACACGCCGCTCACCCTAGGGCCGACCGCGACCACCGGGCACGCACTCAGCCTCCTGCCCAAGCGCGCACACGGGGCCATCGTCGTCGTCGACGACGACGGCAAGCCGCTGGGCGTAGTCACCGAAGCGGACTGCACCGGCGTCGACCGGTTCACGCAGGTGGGTCAGGTGATGTCGGCCGAGGTGCTGACGCTGCCTGCTGGCACCGATCCGGAGCGCGCCTTCGGGCTGCTGCACGACGGCCGTCACCGCGTCGCGCCGGTGGTGGACGCGGCCGGCCGATGCGTCGGCATCCTGACCCGCACGGGCGCGCTGCGCGCCACGCTGTACGAGCCGGCCGTGGACAGCCGTGGCCGCTTGCGGATCGCCACGGCGCTCGGCATCAACGGAGACGTGGCCGGCAAGGCGAAGCTGCTGCTGGACGCGGGCGCGGACCTGCTCGTGGTCGACACCGCGCACGGTCATCAGGACAAGATGATCCAGGCACTGCGGGCCGTCCGGGAGCTCAGCCCGTCAGTGCCGGTCATCGCTGGGAACGTCGTCACCGCAGCCGGTGTGGCTGACCTGGTCGCGGCGGGCGCCGACATCATCAAGGTCGGCGTCGGGCCGGGCGCCATGTGCACGACGCGGATGATGACAGCCGTCGGGCGGCCGCAGTTCAGCGCTGTACTCGAATGCGCTGCCGAGGCTCGCCAACTCGGCCGCCGCGTCTGGGCCGACGGCGGCGTCCGGTACCCACGCGACGTCGCGCTGGCGCTGGCCGCCGGCGCGTCGAGCGTGATGATCGGATCCTGGTTCGCCGGCACCAGCGAGTCACCGGGGGACATCTTCCGGGACGCGGACGGCCGGCAATACAAGGAGAGCTTCGGCATGGCCTCGGCCCGCGCAGTCCGGCTCCGGGCGGCGGCAGACTCGCCATTCGAGCGAGCCAGGAAGGAACTGTTCGAAGAAGGCATCTCGTCCTCGCGCATGTACCTGGATCAGCAGCGGCCCGGCGTCGAGGACCTGCTAGACGCCATCACGGCCGGCCTGCGCAGCGCGTGCACCTACGCAGGCGCTGACAACCTCGACGCCCTCCACGAGCGAGCTGTCGTCGGAATCCAGGGCGCCGCCGGCTACGCGGAAGGCCTGCCCCTGCCGACCGGCTGGTAGCGCTCCCGCTCTCCTGCCCCCGATCTGATGGGGCACCAGTTACCTACTGCTGCCCGTCTTTGGGCCACAGTAGGTAACTCGTGCCCCATCGCCTAGCTGGTCTGGCGCTGCCATAAGACGATTGGCAGTGATTTAGGCCGTCATGCCGGTCTACGCTGTCGTACGCCCCTCTAGTCGACTGGAGCGTCATGCGTCGCGCCCACCTGACTGCCACACTTTCAGCCGCCATGTGCGTACTGGCTGCCGTCCAGATCAGCGCGCTCCCCTCGGCTCAGGCGTCTCCCCTCATCCCCGCCCCGCCAGCCGGAGTGGTGGCCGCCGCCGCGGATCTGATCAACGCGACGTCCGGCCAGCGGCTGTGGGCCAGGAACCTCAACGCCAAGCTCCCTATCGCGAGCCTGACGAAGGTCATGACCGCGCTGGTGGTGCTCGCTGATGGCGGGCTAGACCGGAAGATCAGGGTCACCGAGGCTGCCGTTCAGTACGCCGCGGCGAACTCCGCTGGCAGCGCCGGGCTGCATGCCGGCGACGTCCTCACCGCCCGGCAGTTGCTCGAGGGCCTGCTGCTGCCGTCGGGCGCCGATGCCGCCTACTTGCTGGCGACCTCCTACGGCCCCGGCCGGCCCGCATTCGTACGCTCGATGAACGCCAAGGCTCGCAGCCTCGGCATGACGCAGACCTATTTCGCTAACTTCGACGGCCTGCCCTGGCCCACGCCGACCGCCACGTACTCAAGCCCGCGCGATCTGCTCATCATGGCCGCGGCCGCGATGAGGCGGCCGAACTTCGTGGCGATCGTCGGCCAGCGCAGCTACCTTGTCCGCGTCACCAGCCAGAACCATCGGTACTACTGGACGAACACCGATCTCCTGCTCGCAAGCTACCCCGGCGCGATCGGCATCAAGACTGGCTTCACCACGGCGGCGGGCTACTGCCTGCTCTTCGACGCCAGGCGCGGCGGCACCGATCTGATGGGCGTCGTGCTGGACAGCACAGACACCAACGCCAACATGCGCTTCACGGCCGCCGCGCGGCTGCTGAACTGGGGCTTCGCCAACGGCTAGGCGACGGCATTGGGACTGGCCGCGACTGTCGTCGCCGCCTGCGCCCAGGTGGCGATGCGGTCGATGAGCGCGGCGCTGACTGCGGATTCTGCGTGCCCGAAGCCCGGCACGATCCAGAGCTCCTTAGGCGAGCTGGCCGCCTCGAACAGCTGCTCGGCGTGGTCGGCGGGGAAGTACTCGTCCCGGTCACCGTGCACGATGAGCACGGGCGTCGGTGCGATCAGAGCGGCCGCCTCGGCCGGCGGCAGCGGGACCGGGTCCCACCGGCCCTGACTGACTCGCGTGTTCATGAACCGCTTCGCCAGCATCCGTCCGATCCTGTGCTCCACCGCCCAGTGCACCCGCCGCATGGACGGCGTACCGCGGTAATACCACCGGCCAGGCCCGCTCACGGACACCGCCGCGTCGACCCCGCCCATCAGGCCAGCGTGGCGTAGCACGATCGAGGCACCCATCGAGAAGCCGACGGCGACGACCTGCTCGTAGCCGAGATTGCGCATGTGCCGCACGGCCACGTCGACGTCGTTGATCTCCTTGTCGCCGAGCGTCGTGGCCCCGCCGGAGCGGCCGTGCCCGCGAAAATCGAAGGCCACTACCCCGCCATGCCGGTTGAACCGGTTGGCGACGCGCCACAGGTGGGGCACCTGCCAGTTCAGGGTGAAGCCGTGCGCCACGACGAAACCCAGACCACCGTCGCCGGGGAGGTGAACTGCCTCGATCGGTACGCCATCATCGGTCACCAGGATCTCTGCCTTAGCCACGGGCTTCGTCATGCCCCTATTCTGCGGGACGATTCTCGTGGCCTGACTGCGAGGTGCTCCCGCCTGCGGCAGGCTGGTCCTTGCCCGGAATGCCCGCCTGCCGCCCTGGAGATGATCATGGGAGTGCTCGACCAGCTCGTCGCCGCCATCCGGTCCGCAGCGATCGAGGTCATCGATCTGACCGCCAGGCTGGAGTCCACGACCCCCGTGATCCAGCTGCCGCCGCCCTTCGCCAACACCGTCCCGTTCGCGCTGCGCGAGGTCAGCCGATACGACGAACGAGGTCCCGCGTGGTACTGGAACGACATCAGCACCGGCGAGCACACCGGGACCCATTTCGACGCGCCAGTGCACTGGATCACCGGCCGCGACGGCGAGGACATCTCCGAAGTGCCGGTGCGCAGCCTGATCGCGCCCGCCGTCGTGCTGGACTTCAGCAAGGAGGCCGCGGCAGACCCGGACTTCCTGCTGGAGCCAGACCACATCAGGCAGTGGGAGTCGCAGCACGGGTCGCTGCCGGCCGGCGGCTGGCTCCTGTACCGGACCGGCTGGGACGCCCGATCTGACAGCCAGCAGGCGTTCCTCAACGCCAACGAGACCGGACCTCATACGCCGGGAGTCTCCATCGAGTGCGCGCGGTGGCTAGCCGACGAGGCTCCGATCATCGGCATCGGGGTCGAGACCGTCGGCACTGATGCGGGGACGGCGCACTCCTTCGACCCGCCGTTCCCGTGCCACTCCGCGCTTCTCGGCGCGGGCAAGTACGGGCTCACGCAGCTACAGAATCTCGCGGCGCTGCCACCGACCGGGGCAGTCGTCCTTGCCGGACCGCTGCCGATCGTCGGCGGGTCGGGCAGCCCGGCCCGGGTGCTGGCCCTGGTCGAGCGGTCCTGATGCTCGTCACCGACGCCATCGCCAAGACGCTCACGGGCCTTGGCGCCGACACGGTATTCGGCGTCGTCGGTAGCGGCAACTTCCACGTCACTAATGCCCTCATCGCGCATGGTGCCCGGTTCGTGGCCGCCCGGCATGAGTGCGGCGCGGCGAGCATGGCTGACGCGTGGGCCCGGCTCGCCGGCCGGCCGGGGCTAGTGAGCTTGCATCAGGGTCCAGGTATCACCAACGCGCTGACCGGGATCACCGAGGCAGCCAAGAGCCGGACCCCGATGCTCGTGCTCGCCGCCGACGTCAGTGCGAAGGCTGTCACGTCGAACTTCCGGATCGATGTCGCCGCCATCACCGCGGCGACGGGAGCGACTCCGGCCAGGCTGATGTCGCCCGCGTTCGCCGTCGACGACGCAGTGCGGGCGTACCGGCTGGCCCGTGACGACCGGCGCACGGTGGTGCTTGCTCTCCCGCTGGACGTACAGGCGGGCGAGTGCACCTGGCCGGGCGCGCCGGCGCCGGACGGCCCGGCCGCCCGCCCGCCATCGGACCGGCAGGCGGCCGAGCTGGCCAGCGCGCTGGCGGCGGCGACCAGGCCGGTGTTCATCGCCGGCCGCGGCGCCCGCAGCGCGTCCGCCAGGGCAGCCCTCGAGCAACTCGCGGACGGCTGCGGCGCGCTACTGGCTACGTCGGCCGCGGCCAAGGGCCTGTTCCGCGGCAATCCGTGGGACCTGGATGTCAGCGGCGGCTTCGCCGCGCCGGTCGCGGCCGAGCTGATCGGCGGAGCCGACCTGATTGTGGCGTGGGGCTGCTCCCTGAATATGTGGACGACCCGCCACGGCAACCTGATCGGGTCGCAGGCGCGGGTGATCCAGGTCGACTGCGACGACAAGGCCATCGGCAGGCACCGGCGTGTGCACCTCGGGGTCGTCGGCGACGTGGTCGCTGACCGCGAACGCCGTCGCCGCTTTGCTCGAGCCGGAGCCGCCGGAGCCGCCGGAGACCGGATACCGCTCGGCTGCCCTGCGGGACCGGCTGGCGGCCGAGGTCCGCTGGCGCGACGTCCCGTTCGACGATACGAGCGACGGAGACCGAATCGATCCCCGTTCCCTGACTATCGCGCTGGACGACATGCTGCCGGCCGAGCGGATCGTGGCCGTGGACTCCGGCAACTTCATGGGCTACCCGAGCATGTTCCTGTCAGTGCCTGACCAGGACGGCTTCTGCTTCACCCAGGCTTACCAGTCGATCGGGCTCGGGCTCGCCTCGGCTATTGGGTCGGCGATCGCCAGGCCGGACCGGCTGACAGTCGCGGCGCTCGGCGACGGTGGCGCGCTGATGGGCATCAGCGAGCTGGAGACCGCCGTGCGGCTGGCGCTGCCGATGGTCATCGTCGTGTACGACGACGAGGCGTACGGCGCGGAGGTCCACCACTTCGGGCCCGACGGATACCCGCTTGATACGGTGCGGTTCCCGCCGACCGACATCGCCGGCATCGCGCACGGCTATGGCTGCACGGCGGTGACGGTGCGTGCGCCGGCCGACCTCGGGCCGGTTCGGGAGTGGCTCGCGTCTGAGCCGACGCGGCCAATCGTGATCGACGCCAAAGTCACCGCGGACCGCGGCGCCTGGTGGCTCGAGGAGGCCTTCCGCGGCCACTGAGCGACGGCGGCTGGGGTGGTGGCGCCGGCTGGGGTGGCGTACCGCCGCAGCCAGTAGCCGCGAAGCACATCTGCTCCGCGGCTACCAGCTGGGGCGGGCTGGCCTACGCCCTGTGCAGCCCTCCGTCAGTCACTGATCATCTGATCGCGCGATACCTGTCCATCAGGTGCGCCGTCGCCTACCAACGCGGGAACCTGGTCTGGCTCCTCCTCCGGGTAGGCCACCTCGCCGTGGACCATGGCATCTCCGGCCTGCAGCTCAGCATCCGTCATGCGCAGCGGCGTGAAGAACTTGATCACGCGCAGGATGACGTAGGTAACCAGGGCATCCCAGATGATGACCGTCAGCGCGGCCTCTGCCTGGATCAGCAGTTGCTTCGGGTGGCCGTAGAACAGTCCGGACGTGGTGACGTCCGGATTCTTGCCGAGGCCCAGGTAGACGATCAGCTTGGGATCGGCCAGCAAGCCGACGAGCAGACCGCCGAACAGGCCGGCGAAGCCGTGCGTGTAGACCACACCCAGAGCGTCGTCCACCTTGTTGAACGGCCAGACCTTGCGCGGCAGGTAGCCGAAGAGTATCCATACCAGGCCAGAGACCACCGCGCCGATGACGATCGCGCCGACACCGTTGACGTAGCCTGCCGCAGGGGTGATGCCAACCAGGCCGCAGATCATGCCGTTGACGGCGCCGATGAACGTCGGCTTCTTGCTCTTGCCGAAGCTCATGTCCATGATGATCCAGGTCATCATGGCCACGGCGGTGGCGAGGTTGGTGTTGACCACAGCCGCGGTGGCGTCCGCGCCAGCGAAGTACGGGTCGCCGCCGTTGAAGCCGTTCCAGCCGAGCCACAGGATGCCGGCGCCGACCGCGATGAAGAGCAGGTTATTCGGGACTGCCTTCTCTCGGTCACGGGCGAGCCGCGGCCCGACCATGGCCGCCGCGACGAAGCCAGACACGCCAGCCGCCAGGTGGATGACGTAGCCGCCACTGAAGTCCAGCGCGCCCTTACCGGCCCAGTAGCCGCCGCCCCAGAGCAGGAAGGCGTTCACTGTGTAGGCGAACGTGATCCAGAGCGGCACGAAAATCAGCCAGACCTTGAACTTGATCCGGCCGACCACGCTGCCGATAAACAGGATCGGCGTAATCGCGGCGAAGACAAACTGGAAGTAGACCAGCGAGCCTTGCGGGAACCTGAACTTCGGCATGAGTCCGTTAAGCAACGGGATATCTGCCTGGTTCTGCTCTCCGCCCGCACCGACCACGGTCCCCGGCTTGCCGATGAAGGTATGTATCCACGGCTGGCCGAAGCCCATCTTGAAGGCCCACAGTACCCAGACGATCAGGGTGAGGCCAAAGGCGGTGAACACCATCAGCATGGTGTTAACCGCCCATTTGCGCTGCACGATCCCGCCATACAAGACTGCGAGCGCGGGGATGCTCATTAGTCCGACGAGCGTTGCAGCTGTCATCTGCCAGGCGTTATCGCCTGAGCTCAGAAAGCTTGCGTACGGGTTCACTCTCCGCCTCCAGGGCTGAAGCGAAGGGTTGCCGGGTAGCCAGGCGTCGATGACCAGCACGGTCCCAGCCGACCTCTTCGGTTCGGTCAGGTACGGTTCCATGTGTCCCACGCGATGATTTCCGGCAAGTTTCGTGATCGTTACGCCGGCCGCACAAGGCCTCCTGGGGCCGCCCGCATTGTTAAACCTTTGTTTCCGGGGTCCCGAGGGCTGTTTTGGCGTCGCACCAGCGGGGGTGGCCCCGCTCCCCCACGGGGCGGCTGGGTCAGGACCCGCCGCTCCGGCTAACCGGCTACCCGGCACCACGTCACCCGGCCGTCCGGGCTGGAGATGGTTCCCCAGCGCTCAGCCAGCGCGTCGACCAGCAGCAGCCCGTAACCATGCTCGGCACCGTCGGCGGAGATGGCCGACACACGCGGCTCCGACGGCCCGCCATCGTCGCGGACCTGGATGAGGATGCCAGCCGGCCCCGAGCACAAGGCGACGGTGACGCTGCCGCCAGGCTCACCAGACTTGCTGTGCATGACCGAGTTCGTGACCAGCTCGCTGAGCAGAAGCACGGCGGTCTCCGTCGCAGGGTGCTCAGCGCCCAGGAGCTCGCGCGCGATGTGGCGCGCCGCGCTAACCGCTTGCGGCGTCCCCGGCAGGACGCGGAGCACGGGCGCGCGCACCGGGGCCGGGGTTGCCAGATCCGGCGCGCTGGCGAGCTGCCGTCCAGCGGCCGTCATCTGTCATCCCGGCCGGCGATCACCGGCCGTGCTCGCCGGGGGAAGCAGAAGATCATATCGATGCTCCGAATGAGCGCTGAGACCCAAGTGTCCGGGTGAAAGGTCAGAACATGACAGGACTTGCGCTGATGACCATAACGATGCAGCTATTACCGCCCCGTTGCCCAGGCGTAACCGGCCTCGTCAGGCGCGGTTGACGAACTCGCGTCGCAACCATTAGATATCGGCACGAGAGACTTCTATTGCGCCATTCCCATCGGAAGCAGGCAGCTGATGGAATTCCGGATCCTGGGTCCGCTGTACGCCGATGCCGGCACCGGCGCAGGCCCGGTGATTATCAGCCAGCCCTTGCTCCAGTCAGCCTTAGCCGTGCTGCTGCTCCGGGCAAACAGGCCCTGCCCGCGCAGCATGCTCATCGAGGCGCTGTGGGCCGCCGAGCCGCCGGGCTCGCCAGAGGCGAGCTTGCGGGTCTGCATCAGCCGGCTCCGGCGCAGCCTGGGTGACTGCGCCTGCCGCCTGGACAGCGTCGGGCCGCCGGGCGGCCGCGCGCCTGGCCATCGCCAGCAACGCGGCTACATGATGACGGTGCGTCCGGGCGAGCTCGACATCGACGAATTCACCGACCTCGTCGCGCAAGGCCAGGCCGAGCTCGACCTGGGCAACGCCGCGGCGGCAGCCGCCTCCTTCGTGCACGCGCTGGCGTTATGGGGTGATCCACCGCTCCCCGACCTGCCGGAGAGCGAGGTCATCGCCGCCGCGGTGGCCCGGCTCAGGAATCAGCGGCAGGCAGCCATCGATGCGCTGATCGATGCGCGCCTGGCGGCCGGCGAGCATGAGCAGGTACTTGGGCAGCTGCGAGCCGCGGTCAGCGCGACGCCGGGCCGGGAGCGAACCTGCGCCCAGCTCATGCGCGCGTACCACGCGCTCGGCATGCGCACCGAGGCGCTGGACGTCTACCAGGAGGCCCGGCAGATGACCCTGGAGCAGCAGGGCGCCGAGCCCGGGCCGGTGCTCGCCGTCCTGTACCAGCGAATCCTGGCCGAAGAGCTCACGACGGGCAGGCCGCCGCAGCTCGCCAGGTTCGGCGCCGGCGGGCTCACGCTTCCTGGCTCCCAGGCCCCAGCCCCGCCGGCGGACTTCACCGGTCGGCTGGACGAGGTGGCGCGGATTGTCGAGTACCTGAGTGGCCCTGGCGTTCCGGTCGTAGTTCTCACTGGCGGCCCCGGCATGGGCAAGAGCGCGACCGCCGCCGTCGCAGCCCTCCAGCTTCGGCGCCGCTTCAGCGACGGCCAGCTGTACGCAGAGCTCGGTGGCGCCCGGCAGCACCGCGATCCGCAGGAGGTGCTGGCCGACATCCTGCAGAGTATGGGGGTCCCGGCCCATGCAGTCCCGCCGCCAGGTCCTGCGCGGGCCGCCATGTACCGGTCTGTGCTCGCCGGGCGCAAAGTGCTTGTCATCGCCGATGATGCCGCATCCGCCGCCCAGGTTCGCCCGCTCATCCCTGCGGCAGGCGGAGCCGCCGTCCTGGTGACAAGTCGCGGCCGGCTGAGCGGACTGGCGGGCGCCCGGCCGGTGACCCTGGGCGAGCTGCCCGCAGACGACGCCCTCGGGCTGCTGGCGTTAGCGGCGGGCCCAGGCCGTATCGCCGTCCCGGAGCAAGCAGAAGCCAGGGAGGTCGTCGGCAGCTGCGCTGGCATGCCGCTGGCCATCCGGCTCGCCGGGGCCGTCCTGGCGGAGCGCCCCGGCCTCGCGCTGACCACGCTTGCCCGTGACTGCGACAGCGACCGGGTGCTCGACGTGCTCGCAGCCGAGGACACCTCGGTGCGGGCGGCGATCGGCTCCAGCTACCGGGCGCTGCCAGGGCCTGCGCAGGCAGCGTTGTCTTTGGCCGCCGGCGCCGTGCCGGGCGAGATACCCGGCTGGGCGCTGATGGCGCTGGTCCAGGACGACGGCGTCGCGGACAGGCTGGCGGGCGCCGGATTGCTGACGGCCGCGCCGGCCGAAGCATCCGGGCGGCGGTATCGAATGCATCCGCTAGTGCGGGCCTATGGCCGTGAGCGCGCGGACGAGCACGCCAGCCGGCGTGGCGAGGCGGAGGCCCGGCTACGGGCCGGCTGGCTGCGGCGCGCCGATCGGGCCGCGGCCAGGGTGCCCGCGATGCCATTCGTGGCCCGCCCGGCGTCCCTTGCTGACGGCCCGCCGGCTGAGCCCCGCCTGGAGACCGATCGTGCCTGGCTGGACTGCGAGCGAGCCAGCCTGCTGGCGGCCGTCGACCAGGCAGCCGCAGCACGCGACGCTCGCGGCGCGCTCGCGCTGGCCAGCAGCCTCATGGCGCATCAGTGCCTCACCGGTGCCTACGCCGACGCCATCAGGGCTTGGCGCACCGTCGCTGCAGCCGCTGCCGTGGTCGGCGACCCGCAATGTCAGGCAACGGCCGAGTACTACCTGGCCGTCGCGCTCGCCGAAACACGCCATGGGGTCGGCGAGGCTCGTGGATTGCTCGCCGGCGCGCTCGCCGAGCTGGAGCGAACCGAGGCGCACGACATTGCGGCGATGGGATACGGCCTGCTCGCGCGCTGCGCGAGCGCGGGCCGTCGGCATGCCGCGGCGATCCGGGCGGCAAGGCGCGCCATCGCGCTCGCCGGGTCGAGCGGCGATCTGGCCCGGTGCTGCGCGACGGCGGTGCTCGGCCTGACGTTCGCCCGCATCGGCATCGTGCAGGCCGGCATCCAGCACTGCCAGCAGGCAAGAAGCGAGGCGCGGCGATTGCGAGAGCCTGCCTACGAGGCTTATGCGACCAGAGCACTGGCCCAGGCCCTGATCATCAGCGGCCAGTACACCGAAGCCGCGAGCGCGTGCACCGACGGCATCAGGCTCGCCGAGGGTTATGGCAGCGACGTGGCCGCGGCCAGGTTCATGGTCCTGCTCGACCGCGCTCAGAGTCAGCCAGCAGCTACCCTACGCGGGCACTAGTGCCAGACCCAGTGAAAGCCGACCACCGTACGGTCGAGTGAGCGCAGGAAGCGATGAGCGGAGTGCTGGCTGTCGAGCGTGACGAGGTCCTGGTCCAGCACGCCGCCCTCGACGCCATCCCAGTGCGCCCACCAGACATGCGCTGGCAACGTGTCCGGATGGAACTCGATTCGCACGTCAAGGTTGTCGACGGATCGAATGACCGCGCGCCGGTACTCGCGTTCAGCTGGATCGGCCGGATCACCCGGGTAGCGGTAGGAGACCAGGTACTCGAGGGTGAGGGTCTCGCCCACATCGAGCGACCTGGCCAGGATGAACTCGGCAGCGAACATGTCGTCGCCGATCTGGCGCACCTCGTCGGCCAGCTGCCTGCAGCCGTGTCCTACCTCGATCGTCATCACATTCGTGTCGCAGACGAACGGTATGCGAGCGAGACCGTCCGCCGTCGACTGAATCACCTGCAAGGTGCGAACCCTGTCGATGCGGCGGTCCGCGCTCACCCAGACATGATCGTGCAGGGAGATCGTCTGGTGTTTTCTCGGGCCAAGTGCCTGATCGACATCGTGCTCCGCCTGAGTAGGGACCGCGTGGCTACCCGACAGAACGCTGATCCTCGCGGTCCCGATCCACAGCCGGCGCAGGCGCTCGGCCTCGTGTTCCGCGAACCCGAAGGCGTCGACGAACAGCTCAAGAGTCTGCCTGCTCAGCTGGAGGCCCGCTAAGGCGCCCGAGATAGTCTCTCGAAGCTGATAAGGCATCATCTGCGCATCTCCAGGGCGGCCCGGAGTAGATCGGAGCTGGCCTACGATCACCTCGGCGACCGCCATCTGGTTGATGACGTCGTCCCTCGGCCGCGCAACTCGGCATTGCCATGCGTCCCGGTAGCGACCAGGCTTTAACAGCAGCTGTCGCAGGTACTCGGCCGCTGCGCGCTGACCTTCGATCTGCATCACATCGCTCACTGGCGTGCTCTTCCTGAGTGTCGCCACCGGATCCGGGCCATGGGTCAGGTTAACGACCAGTTTCCTGGGCGCTGACATCCCATTGCCAGTAGAAACCCGCGACAGTCCTGTCTAGCGAGCGAAGATAACGGTGCACCGAGTGCTGATTATCGAGGGTCACGGACTCCCGTTCGAGCACGCGGCCCTCGACGCCGTCCCAGTGCGCCCACCAGACGTGAGTCGGCAGTCTGTCCGGATGGAACTCGACTCGCATGTCGAGGTTGTCTACCTGACGCATGACCGCGCGGCGGAACTCGCGTTCGCTTGGATCGGTGTCGTCACCGGGATATCGATAGGTGATCCAGTACTCGAGAGTGATGGTTTCGCCGAGGTCGAGAGTCCGGGCGAGGAGGATCTCGGTGAAGAAGACGTCATCGCCGATCCTGCGCACGTCGCCGCTGAGCTCTTTGCCACCCTGGCCGACTTCCAGCGTGAGCACGTTGGTATCGCAGAGGAAAGGGATCCGGTCCACGCCCTGCGCGATTGCCTCGACCACATGCAGCGTGCGAGCTTGCTCGATGCGACCGTCAGCTCCGACGTAGACGTGGTCGTGCAGCGAAAGCGTCTGGTGCTGCCGAGGCCCGATTACCCGGTTGACGTCCTGCTCCGCATCCATCGGCATCGCGTGGCTGCCGGACACGACGCTGATCGCGACGGACCCGTTCCACAGCCGCCAGAGCCGTGCCGCCTCATGCTCAGAGAACCCGAATGCGTCAATGAACAGCGACAGCGCCGGGCGGCTCAGCAGCCTGCCGGTCAGAGCCCGAGACACTGTGTCCTTGAGCTGATGCGGAGTGATTTCTGCGTCGGCCGGGCTGCGCGGCGACGACGACAAGTGAACGGCAACGACCTCGGCGACGGCTAGCTGATTGATCGTGCCCCGGCGTTCCCGTGATACGTACTGCTCCCAGGCCTCGCGATAGCGCCCTGGTTTCAGCAGCAGTTGCTGCAGGTAATCCGACGCAGCCTTACGCCCAGTGGGTCGCGCCGCATTGCTACGTGGCATTCCCTATTCCCGCACCCGAGTACTGTTCAGCTCGCTCAGCCTGCCGAGCAGTACAAAACAATAGAGCCGCAAGATTGCGCGGCGCGCCTACCGCATCCCTCACGGATCGATGAGCGTCGCATTAGGGCTCGGCGTGACCGACTGCGAACTGGCCGAGCTTGCGACCGCGACCGCAGCTGGTGCCGCAGAACTCGCGGCGACCACAGTCAAGCCGAAGGTGCCTGCTAGCAGCCCGAAACTCGCAACTGCGACGCCGGCCCGAGTGCGGATGACCTTCATAGTGCAACCCTTCCGGCTGCTCCCCATGCGTGAGTCGAGAACTCACGTTCCTCCACGTGGCCGCCAATAATACGATCTTAAAGGTATAAAATGGACCCGTCAATGGGCGGGGAGCCTCATTTGCGCAGGTCAGCCGACTGCCGAACGGTGCCGGGCGACTAACGGGACCGGGTCCCGCCGGACCCGGTGGCCACTGCCGCCCTGGCCTTGACTCACAACCGCTGCAAGGCCCCTTCCAGAGTCAAGAATTAGAGTCAAGTCGATCGCTCAACGTCCCGAGTTGCCGTCCCAGCCCGCCTTGTCCCAGCCCGCCACGTCCTAGCCCGCCACGAGCTCGGCCTCGAAGCCGTCAGCGTTCTCGAGGTAAGTGGCGTAATGCTGCGGTCCGCCGGCAAAGGGGTGCTCGTCGGCGAACATCAGCTTCCAGCCGTGCAGCAGCGCCTCAGCCGTGAGCTCGTCGACCAGAGCCCGGCTGGCCACGTGAAACGCCAAGTGGTTCAGGCCAGGACGGCACCGATCGTGGCGACTGGCGGTGCGGGCCGGTGACTGCTCGACGACTACGTAGGCGTGACCGGCCTGCCAGCTCCGGCCGCCGGGCCAGTCCTGGAACATCCGGTAGCCCAGGGAGGTCAGGAGCCAGCCCCAGCTGACGATCGCCCGGTCCAGGTTGGGGACCCAGAGCTCCACGTGATGAATGGCGCCCGTGACTGGCCGGTCCGCGGCCTGGGCTGCCGGTCCCGTGCTGGCCTGCTCCTGGCCGTCCGCTGTCTTCGTCTCTGCCATAGCCAAGTCCCTGGAAATCTCCCGCTGCCGCCAGGTGACTACGCCACGGGAAGGCGCAGCCCCGAATAAGCCCACGTTACGGCATCTATTCGAGGTTTTCCCTGCTAACTGCGCGAACAAGCCAAAGGCAGGCCTTAGTACGCACTTCCGGCAGTCACGAAACCAGACCCGGTGAGCAAATCGCCGGGCTACTCCGCGGGCGGTGGCAGGCTCGCGAGGGTGGCCAGCGACGCCCGGTGCGCATCAGCAGTGCCGAAGCCGATCGAGTCGGCCTTGGCCCGCTTGAGGTACAGGTGCGCCGGGTGCTCCCAGGTGAACCCGATCCCGCCGTGCAGCTGGATCATCTCCTGCGCCGCCTTCAGCGCCGTGTCCGAGCAGGCAGCCTTGGCCAGCGCAACCGCCAGCTCGGCCTCGGCTCCGTTGGCGGTCACCAGGCCGTTGGCGGCGGACCGAGCGGCGGCGCGCGCCTGGGTGACGGCGACCCACAGATCGGCCAGCCGGTGCTTGATCGCCTGGAACCCGCCGATCGGCCGGGCGAACTGGTGCCGCTCCTTCACGTACGCGACCGTGATCTCCAGCGCGCGGTCGGCCAGGCCGAACTGCTCAGACGCCAGCACTCCGGCGCCGGCGAGCAGCGCCGCCGCCACCGCCGCCTCGGCGGCCTGGCCGGCGGCCACCTGCCGGGCCGGAGCGGCCGCGAGCGTGACGTCGCACAGTTGCCGCGTCTGGTCGAGCGAGACCACCGGGACGGTGCTCACGCCGGCGTCAGCGACCTGCACCGCGTACAACCCGTACGGCACGCCATCGGCGGGCACGAGCAGCACGTCGGCGGGCAGCGCGTCGGCCACCCCGAGTACCTGACCGCTGAGCCGGTACGTGCCGGCCGGGTCGCCGGGCTGCGCGCCTTCGAGCCGGATGGTCGCCACCGGCAGCTTCCCTGGCCAAGCCGCGAACGGCACGGCGAGCGCGGCGGTCAGCGCGCCAGCCGCCAGCGCCGTTAGCAGCTCGGTGTCGCCAGCCGAGAGCAGTGCCGTGGTCGCCACGACCGCGCTGCCGAGGAACGGCACCGGCGCGATCGCCCGGCCCAGCTCCTCGGCGACAACCGCGGCCTCCCGGTAGCTCGCCCCGGCGCCGCCCAGCGACTCCGGAATCAGCAGGCCGGCCACGCCGATCTCGGCCGCGAGCGTGTGCCACAGCCCGGTGTCATAGGTCTGCGCCGTCTCGGTCCTCGCCAGCACGTCACGCCAGCCTGCCTTATCGGCCAGGACGTCACGCACGGCTGCGCGCAGCTCCGTCTCGGTCTCTCCGTACAGCAGGTCTAGCGGGCGGGCCCGGCCCGGTGCGCCAGTCACGTTTGCCGTGGTCATCGGGGCAGGTCCTTCCACGGGCCGGTGTCGACTCTGGCTTCCTTGGGGAGCCCGAGCACGCGCTCGGCGACGATGTTGCGCAGGATCTCAGACGTGCCGCCCTCGATCGAGTTGCCCTTCGCCCGCAGGAACCGGAAGCCAGGGTTGCGCCCGAAGAAGTTTGCGCCCTGTGGCCTGCGCATCGTCCAGTCGTCGTACCGCAGCCCGTCCGGGCCGACGAGCTCAACCTCGAACTCCGAGATCTCCTGGTTCAGCCGGGCGAAGACGAGCTTGGCGGCCGACCCCTCCGGGCCCGGCTGCCCGGCCGCCAGCTGCTGGCGCAGCCGCGTGCCGGCGATCCTGGCCACCTCGGCGTCCGCCCACAGCCGCAGCATCCGGTCATGCAGGCCGGGCGTGCGCAGCTCGGGCTTGTCCCGCCAGGTCCGTGCCGCCGAGGCGATCATGCCGCCCTCGCGGGGCATGGCGTTCCCGCCGATGGAGACGCGCTCGTTCATCAGCGTCGCCATTGACACCGTCCAGCCCTGGCCGACCGCGCCAATGCGGTCGGCGTCGGGGACCGTGGCGTCGGTGATGAATACCTCGTTGAACTCCGCCTCACCGGTGATCTGCCGCAGCGGCCGAACCTCGACGCCTGGCTGTCGCATGTCGAGGGAGAAGTACGTGAGCCCCTCGTGCTTCGGCACGTCCGGATTGGTCCTGGCGACGAGCAGCGCGCGGCTGGCGATGTGGGCCACCGAGGTCCACACCTTCTGGCCGGTCACGGTCCAGGTGTCGCCGTCGCGTACCGCCCTGGTCGCGAGGCCGGCCAGGTCAGACCCGGCGCCCGGCTCGCTGAACAGCTGGCACCAGATCTCCTCGCCCGTCCACAGCGGCCGCAGCCAGCGCTGCTGCTGCTCCGCCGTGCCATGCGCGAGGATCGTCGGCGCGGCCATGCCGAGCCCGATCCCGTTGCGCTCTGGGTGGTTACTAGGCCCGCCGACCGCCTCGAACTCACGATCAACAACCGACTGCAGGGAACGGGGTAGCCCTTGTCCGCCAAGTCCGGCCGGATAATGCACCCACGCGAGCCCGGCGTCGAACCGGGCCCGGAGGAACTCCAGCGGCTCGCTGCCCTTGGGGTCGTGCGTCGCGAGGAACTCGGCCACCTGAGCTTTGAGGTCGGCGGCGTCGGGGACGGCCCCGTTCCCGTTATTAGCTAGCCCGGTGTTACCTAGCACAGGGGACCACCCGCCACGTAGATGACCTGCCCCGACACAAAGCCTGCGCCCTCGCTCACCAGGAACGAGATCACGTGCGCGACGTCGTCGGGCGTGCCGACACGGCGCACCGGGATGCTGGCGGCCGCGGCCTTCTGGAAGTCCTCGAACCCGATCCCGATCCTGGCCGCGGTGGCCGCGGTCATGTCGGTCGCGATGAAGCCGGGCGCGACCGCGTTAGCCGTGATGCCGAACTGGCCGAGCTCGATGGCGAGCGTCTTGGTGAAGCCCTGGAGCCCTGCCTTCGCCGCGGAGTAGTTCACCTGGCCGCGGTTGCCGAGTGCCGAGCTGGACGACAGGTTGACGATGCGGCCGAACCGCTGGTCCACCATGTGCTTCTGGCAGGCCTTGCTCATCAGGAACGAGCCGCGCAGGTGGATGCCGAGCACCGTGTCCCAGTCATCGACGGTCATCTTGTAGAGCATGTTGTCGCGGATGACGCCCGCGTTGTTGATCAGCACGGCCGGCGGGCCGAGCTCGGCGGCCACCTTGTCGACCGCAGCCTGTACCTGGTCGGCGTCGCTCACGTCGGCGCCGACCGCCAGGGCCTTGCCGCCGGCCGCGGTGATCGCGTCGACGGTCGTCCCGCAGTCGCCCTCCTTGAGGTCGAGCACGGCGATGGCCAGGCCGTCCGCGGCCAGGCGCCTGGCTGTGCCCGCGCCGATGCCGCGTGCGCCGCCGGTGACGATGGCGACTCGCTGGGACGCCTCTGACATGTAGTCCTCCTGCAGTTGGTGGTTTTAGCGGTACTTCTTGAGTTCGCGGTAGGCGAGCGAGCGCTTGTGCACCTCGTCCGGCCCGTCGGCCAGCCGCAGCGTTCGGGCGTGCGCCCACAACGCCGCGAGGGGGAAGTCCTGGCTGACTCCTCCGGCACCGTGCGCCTGGATCGCCTTGTCCATGATCCACTGGGTCATCTGCGGCACGAGGACCTTGATCGACTGGATCTCGGTGTGCGCGCCCTTGTTCCCGACCGTATCCATCAGCCACGCGGTCTTGAGTACGAGCAGCCTGGCCGCCTCGATCCGCACCCGGGCGTCGGCGATCCAGTCCTGGATGACGCCCTGCTCCGCCAGCGGCTTGCCCCAGGCGACCCGGTTCGTGACCCGGCGGCACATGAGCTCCAGGGCCCGCTCAGATGCGCCGATCTGGCGCATGCAGTGGTGGATCCGGCCGGGCCCAAGGCGGGCCTGTGCGATGGCGAAACCCTCGCCCTCGCCGGAGATGACGTTCTCCACCGGCACCCGGACGTCGGAGAACACGACCTCGGCGTGCCCGCCGTGGGTGCCGTCGGTGTAGCCGAAGACGTGCATGCCGCGCTGGATGTCGACGCCCGGTGTGTCTCTCGGGACCAGGATCTGCGATTGCTGCCGGTGCCGGTCGGCCTCCGGGTTGCTCTTGCCCATCACGATCAGGATCTGGCAGCGGGGATCCATCGCGCCGGACGACCACCATTTCCGGCCGTTGATCACGTAGACGTCGCCGTCGCGCACGATGCTGGTCGAGATGTTCGTCGCATCCGAGGAGGCAACGTCTGGCTCGGTCATGCAGAAGGCCGACCGGATCTCGCCGTCCAGCAGCGGCCGGAGCCAGCGATCCTGCTGCTCTTTGGTGCCGAACTCGGCCAGGACCTCCATGTTGCCCGTATCCGGGGCCGCGCAGTTCAGCGCTTCCGGCGTGAGGAACGAGCGGCCGCTCAGCTCAGCCAGCGGTGCGTACTGAAGGTTGGTGAGCCCGGCGCCTTCGGGATGGTGAGCCAAGAACAGGTTCCACAGCCCTTGCCTGCGGGCGGCGGCCTTCAGCTCATCCATCACCGGCGGCCGCTCCCAGCCCCGGCCCTCGCTGGCGAGCTTGGCCGCCTGCTCCTCGAAGATCGTCTCGGCGGGCAGGATGCGCTCGTCGATGAAGGCCTGGAGCTGACCGCGGAGCTCTTCGGTGCGCGCGTCGTATGAGAAATCCATCTGCTGCCTCCTGCGGCCCGTGACGAGTCCGGACAAGACTACCTACCGGTCGGTACGCGCTCCACGCTACGGTGCTGCCATGGCACAGGTCGAGACTGTTCGAGGCCCTGTCGATGTCGATTCGCTGGGCCGCACGCTCATGCATGAGCACGTCTTCGTTCTGAGCGAGGAGATCCGGCAGAACTACCCTGGCGGCTGGAGCGAGGACGACCGGGTAGACGACGCGATCGCCAAGCTCAACGCCCTGGCGGCGCGCGACTGCCAGACAATCGTGGATCCGACAGTGCTCGGGCTCGGGCGGGATATTCAGCGGATCCGGCGAGTCGCGGACGGCACCGAGCTGAACATCATCGTCGCGACCGGCCTGTACACCTACGACAAGGTGCCGGCGTACTTCGAGTACAGGGTGGCACGCGACGGCGGCCTTGACCCTATGGCGCAGCTGTTCATTGGCGACATCACTGACGGGATTGCCGACACTGGCATCAAAGCGGCGTTCCTGAAGTGCGCGATCGACGACCAGGGCCTGACGCCGGGCGTGGAGCGGGTGCTGCGGGCCGTCAGCCGCGCCCACGCGGAGACCGGCGCGCCCGTCACCGTGCACACGCATCCGCACTCGGGCACAGGGCGGGATGCGGTCCGCGTGCTCCGGGAGGAGGGCGTGGACCTGACCAAGGTGGTGCTTGGCCACAGCGGGGACAGCACCGACCTGGATTACCTGTCCGAGCTAGCCGACGCGGGCTGCCTGCTGGGCATGGACCGATTCGGCCTGGACGTCATCACGCCGTTCGAGGACAGGGTCGACACCGTGGCCGCGATGTGCTCGCGCGGGTACGCCGGCAGCATGGTGCTGTCGCACGACGCGTCCTGCTACATCGACTGGTTCCCGGCGGAAGTGATCCCGCTGTTCGCCCCGGCCTGGCACTTCGAGCACCTGTTTGATGACGTTCTGCCGGCACTTCGCTCACGCGGCGTCACCGAGGCGCAGATCGAGACCATGCTGGTCGGCAATCCGCAGCGGTATTTCGGCGGCTAACGCCGGGCGAAGGCCGTGGTTGTGACAGCGCGACGCTGTATCAGCAGCAAGGTCACAGCCATGACGCTGGGGCCGGACCCGAACCCTCGCGGCGGCGGATTCAGGCTCAGCGCGCCGTGAGTTCGAGGGCCTCGGCCGCCTGCGCTAGAGCCGACAGGTGGCCATCGACGCCGCCTAGTCCCGCACCCATCGTGTTGACCGACAGGTGGGAGGCACCGACGGCACGCCAGCGCCCGACATGATCGACCAGCTTGTCCGCACCGGCCTCGGTCCAGCTGACGCGGCCCTCCATGCCGATCCCGGCCGGATCGCGGCCCGCGTCCACGGCTGCCTGGTCGACGATGGCCTTGGCCTCCGCGAGCGGGGCTCCCGGCGGCACCTGCGGGAACCAGCCGTCGGCGAGCTGCCCGATGCGAACGTAAGCGGGACGCGACTGGCCGCCGAACCACAGCGGGATCGGCCGCTGAACCGGCAGCGGCGCGAGGCCGGCGCCGGTGACGGTCTCGTACTCGCCCGCGACGGTCACCGACCGCTCGGTCCACAGCCGGCGCAGCAGCGTGACCTGCTCGGTCAGCCGGCGGCCGCGGTCGGCGAAGTTCTTGCCGAGCGCCTCGTACTCGACCGCGTTCCAGCCGAGGCCGATCCCGAGCCGGAAGTTCCCGTTCGTCAGTAGGTCCACTTCCGCGGCCTGCTTGGCGACGAGCGCCGTCTGCCGCTGCGGCAGGATGATGATGCCAGTGACGAGTTCGAGCGAGACCACGGCGGCCAGGTACCCGAACATCACCAGCGGCTCGTGGAACGTGGTGTCGACGTCGTAGGGCCCGGTCCACGGCTGGTGCACGCCCGGATCGGCGCCGAGCACGTGGTCGTAGGCCAGGATGTGGGTAAAGCCAAGCTCCTCAACCCGCGCAGCGTAGGCGCGGACGGCACCGCGATCGGGGCCGATCTCGGTCTGCGGGAACACGACGCCGATATTCACGAGTCCTTGTCTACCATGGTCGCTTCGACACCACTGAACCCTGTCCCCCGCAACGATCACGCGGGTTGGATGGGGCGTAACTAGCGCAGGGCCCGGCAGTTGGGACCGATGACCAATGGATCTCGAGCACTGGCTCAGCCGAGCGGCCGACATTGTCGCCGACTGGCAGCAGACGTTCGGCGCCTACGCGGCCCATCCGTCTGTGCAGGTCAGCGACGAGCAGTTCGGCACGGCGTTCGGCGAGCTGGCCACCCGGCTGACCGACAACTATCCCTTCTTCCATCCCGCCTACGCCGGTCAGATGCTCAAGCCGCCACACCCGGCAGCGGTCGTCGGTTACCTCGCGGCCATGCTCATCAACCCGAACAACCACGCGCTCGACGGCGGGCCCGCGACGGCGGAGATGGAGAAGGAAGTCGTCAGCCAGCTCGCCGCCATGTTCGGGTTCGGATCGCATCTCGGACACCTGACGACCAGCGGCACGATCGCGAATCTCGAGGCCCTGTTCGTGGCGAGGGAGCTGCACCCGGGCCGTGGCGTTGCCTACAGCGCCGACGCTCACTACACCCATGGCCGGATGTGCGGCGTGCTCGGCATGGCCGGGACGGCGGTCGGCGTCGACGCCGCCGGCCGGCTCGACCTGGCCGAGCTCGATGCGCTGCTCGCCGGGGGGCGGATCGGCACCGTCGTGGCGACGGCGGGGACTACGGGCCTCGGGGCCATCGATCCGGTAGATAAGGTGCTCGCCGTCGCCCGCCGGCACGGCGTGCGGGTCCACGTCGATGCTGCTTACGGCGGCTTCTTCGCGCTACTCGCCGGCCAGGACGGCCCGGCGGGCCTTGACCCGGCGCCGTGGCGGGCGATAGCGGAGTGCGACTCGGTCGTCGTCGATCCCCACAAGCACGGCCTGCAGCCCTACGGCTGCGGCGCCGTACTATTCGCCGATCCTGCCGTCGGCAGGTTCTATCTGCATGACTCGCCGTACACCTACTTCACCTCCGACGACTTGCATCTCGGCGAGATCAGCCTGGAATGCTCGCGCGCCGGGGCCGCGGCCGCCGCGCTGTGGCTGACGCTCCGGCTGCTGCCGCTGTCGGCTGATGGCCTCGGCCAGGTACTCGCCGCCGGCCGCCGAGCCGCGCTCGACTGGGCCGGACGGCTGGCGAAGTCCGGGAGCCTGACGCTGTACCAGCAGCCAGAGCTCGACATCGTCTGCTACTTCCCCGCGGAGTCCAGCCTGTCGGCCATTGACGCCGCGTCAGCGCGCGTGCTCCACGCTGGCATGACCGATCCAGCCGAGCCGGTCTACCTCAGCACGATGCGCGTCACGGCCGACGCCCTGCGCCGCCGTCATCCCGGCATCGTCGATGATGGCGACGGCGCCCGGATCTTGCGCAGCGTGCTGATGAAACCCGAGCACGAGACCTACGTGCCTCGACTGCACGAGCGGCTAGAACAGCTGGCTGCCGCCGGGATCCCCTAGTGATCTTGATGGGTGCGCGCGGCGGCCGTTCGGCGTGGGGCGTCGTTATCGCAGCAGCAGCCGGCTGATCCGGCGGCCCGCGATCGCGAGGCCGCCCGCACCCATGACGGTCAAGTAGAGCACGTGCCAGAGCAGGCCCGGGCTGACGTAGCCGAGGGTCAGGCTGCGCAGCAGCGCGATCCCCTGGTACAGCGGCGTGCAGTCCACGATCAGCTGGATCGGCCGGGGGTAGACGCTGAGCGGGTAGAACGTGGTCGAGAACAAGAACATCGGCAGCGTGGCCAGCGTGACGTACTCGAAGTCCTGCCAGCTGCGGATGAAAGTGGTCGCGGCCATCCCGGCACCCGCGAAGGCGAAGCCGACCAGCAGCGCGACGGGGATGGCCAGCACCGCCCACACCGAATGCACCAGGCCCAGGGCCAGCATGATGACCATGAATGCGCACGCGTAGAGCCCGCCGCGGATCAGCGCCCAGCCGATCTCACCCAGCGCAACGTCCCCCGAGCGCATGGGTGTCGCCAGGGCCGCGTCGTAGAGCTTGGCGTACTTGAGCCGGAAGAAGATGTTGAACGTCGAGTCGAAGATCGCGCCGTTCATCGCTGAGGTCGCCAGCAGCGCAGGCGCCACGAAGCTGGTGTAGCCCACCGGGTGGCCATCGAAGGTGACCTTGCCGACGAGCTCGCCGATGCCGATCCCGATCGACAGCAGGTAGAACAGCGGCTCGAAGAACCCTGAGGCGAGGACCAGCCAGGTATGCCGGTAGACCCGGGCGTGCCGCTCGATGAGGTGCGCGCTCCCCCGGCCGCCAAAGCTGCCGCGGCGCGTCAGCAGCATCGACGCGGGCAGGATGCGCAGCGGCAGCTGCCGCAGTGCCTGCTGCAACCCGGCCTGCTGCAACCCGGCCTGCTCAGACGCGGCCTGCTCAGACGCGGCCTGCTGAGACACCGCCTGCTCAGACATGCAGCCGCCGCCGGTAGGTGCGCTGGCCGGCGACGAGGCCGAGCGCAGTGATCGCGAGCAGATACCCGGTGTGGCCGAGCGCGCCGGTCAGATCCGCGGTGCCAAGGCTCAGCGCCCGGCACAAGGCCACGCCGTGCCACAGCGGGGTCGCGTACGCCACCGGCCGGATCCAGGCCGGCAGCTGCGTGATGGGGAAGAACGTGCCGCTGAAGAGGAACAGCGGGATCATCCCGAATCTGAAGATCACGTTGAAGGCCTGGTCGTTCTTCGACTGGGTCACGGCGAACGCGTCCAGCGGCGTCGCGAACGCCAGCCCCGTCAGCACGGCTACCGGCAGGCAGGCGACCGCCCAGGCCGACCTGATGGCGCCGAACGCGGCCATGATGCCGAGAAAGACCGTCATGTTCATGACCAGCCGCATGGCCGTGAACAGCACGTGGCCGCGGTAGATGTCGCCTGGCCGCAGCGGCGTCGCGGCCGCCGCCTGGTAGGTCTTCTGCCACTTCACGGCGGTGTAAACGGGGTACAGCGACTCGCCCACAGCAGTCTGCATGGCGCTCGCCGCCATGAGCCCCGGGGCCAGGAAGGCCAGGTAGCTGACGCCGCCCAGACTGGCGGTGCCGTGCTGGTCAACCAGCCGCCCGAGGGCCAGGCCCATCGCGCCCAGGTACAGGACCGGGTTGAGCACGCTGGAGTAGATCGACCCGCGCCAGGTGCGGCGATAGTTGACCAGCCAGAACAGGAAGGCCCGGACCGCCATCCCCCACCAGCCAGCATGCTGGGAACGGGGCCGCTCAGGCCGGGCACGCAGCGCGGAAGCGGTCGTCATCCGTCCTCCAGCCGCCTGCCGGTCAGCCGGAGGAAGACGTCCTCGAGCGTGCTGCGCCGCACCAGCGAGGTCAGCGGCTCCAGCCCGAGCCCGCGCACCGCTGCCAGCACCTCGTCGCCGTTGTCGACGTACAGCAGGACCCGGTCGGCCAGGACTTCCATCCGTTCCGCCGGAGCATGGGCAAGCTTGCCGGCCGCCTGCTCGTGGTCGCCGACGTGAAAGCGCAGCTCCAGCACCTCGCGGGTCGAGTACCTGTCGATCAGCGCGCGCGGCGAGCCTTCCGCCGCGATCTTGCCGCCGTCCATGACCACCAGCCGGTCACAGAGCTGCTCGGCCTCGTCCATGTAGTGCGTGGTCAGGATCAGCGTCACGCCCTGCTGCTTGAGGCGGAAAAGCCGGTCCCACACGACGTGCCTGGCCTGCGGATCCAGGCCGGTAGTGGGCTCGTCCAAGATCAGGATCTCGGGCTCGTTGATGAGCGACCTGGCGATGGTGAGGCGGCGCTTCATGCCACCCGACAGCGGCTCGACCTGGTCATTGGCCCGCTCTGCCAGCTGCACGAAGTCCAGCAGCCGCGCCGTGCGCTCGGCGATGACGGCCCTTGACAGGCCGAAATACCGGCCGTAGATCAGGAGATTCTCCTGGACGGTCAGCTCCACGTCCAGGGTGTCCTCTTGCGGCACGACGCCGAGCCGGGATCGGATCGCCGGGCCGTCGGTCACCGGATCCATGCCCAGGATCGAGAGCTCGCCCCCGCTCGGCGGCGAGACGCAGCCGATCATCCGCATGGTCGAGGACTTCCCGGCGCCGTTCGGGCCAAGGAAGCCGAACGCCTCACCCCGCCTGAGCTCGAACTCAATCCCGTCCACGGCGACGAAATCACCGAACCGCTTGGTCAGGTCGTGAGCGCGGATAAGGATCTCAGGTTCAGGCACGCCCGCGACACTACCCGGCGGGTCTGTCAAAGCCGACCGAATATCTGGGCCAGAGAGGGTGATTTGCCTGAGCAGTTGGGCACGCCATAAGCCGCAGGGCGATACTCTCTCAAGGTCACACTCATGGTCACACTGAGGCCTCGTGGTCAGTCCGAGGCGTAGTCGAGCTGGAGGCAGGATCCAGAGGTGAGCAGCGTTCGGGCTCTCTACGAGCGGTTCCGCCTGCTGATTCACGAGGGCTCCAAGTTCCTCGTGATCGGTGTAGTCGGCACCGTGATCACGTTCGGTGTGGCCAACGCGCTGAATGGCATAGGCCGGTACAAGGCCGTCACGATCGCCACGATTCTGGCTACAGCATTTAGCTACATGGGTAACCGCTACTGGACGTTCAGGCACCGCCAGGGTCAGGGCACCACCCGCGATACCGTGGTCTTCTTCGTACTGAACGGGATCGGCCTGCTCATCTACTACGCCTGCATCGGGCTGACCGACCTGGCTGGCCAGGGGAAGAGCAAGCTCTGGTACAACATCGCCCTGGTCGTGGGCACTGGCCTCGGTACCCTGTTCCGGTTCTGGTCGTATCGCAGGTGGGTCTGGGTCGCGGTGGATAGCAGCGTCCTGGAGGCAGCGGAGCCGCCGGAGGAACTCGCGCAGGACCTCGCCGCGATGGTCGGCGCGGCCCCGGTGACTCACCACGAGGGGTCGCCGGCTCCGGGCGCGCCCCGAGTGTCCCAGAATGGTACTGGCGCGGCGCGAGTGTCCCAGAATGGTGCGACCCCGGTGTCCCAGAATGGTACGGGTCCGCACCGGCCGCCGGCCTCGCACCGCGCCCCGGCCTCGCACCGCCGGACCAGATAGCGACTGCTCGCCGCCTAGCCGCGGCACCCGCCTGCCTGGCTGAGCAGGCTGCCGAGCGGGATCGACAGGTAGGCGCTAGCGTGCGCCTGGGTAATCGCGCCGATCGCAACTAGCCGCCCGATGACATGCTGCTCTCGGGCCAGGCCGGCCGCCGGGTGGTCGAGCGGGTCGTCGGCCGTCGGTCCCTGGACAAGCCCGGCGAGCAGGGCCGCCTGCGGCCAGGAGAGCTGGTCGGGCTGGACACCGAAGTAGCCGCAGGCCGCGTCTTGCAGCCCGTAGTAGCCATGGCCGAAGTACGCGACGTCGGCGTAGAGCCGCAGGATCTCCGGCTCGCTGTAGGTGTACTTGAGCTTGACCGCCAGCGCGATCTGCTCTGCCTCGGCCGCCAGGCCCGCCTTGCCCGGCGTGTACAGCATCTTGGCCAGTTGCTGATACAGCGTCGCGCCGCCCTGGTCGCCCCGGCCGGCGGAGTAGCTGTACAGCACCCTGGCGACCGCGACCGGATCGATTCCTGGCTCCGAGGCGAACCTGTGATCCTCGGTCGCCTCCAGCGAGGTCGCGAACCGGAACGGCACGACGACGCCCGGGTAGGCGGCGCCGTGCGCCTGGTCGAAGGTGCTGGCGAGCTCCCTGGCATTGCTGGTCGACGGCGTGACGAGCAACAGCAGGCCGAAGGCGAGGGTGCAGGAAAGGACGAGCGCCAGCGCGGTCAGTCCGAGGGCGCGTGCAGCCCGCGCCATCCGCCGCCGACCGGGCCGGACGGCTGCCTCCGGGTACGGCGGAGCCGCCCGGTCGCCCTGCACCGTCCGCTGCATGAAAAAAGCCCGCCCCATCGATAGGCCAACGGCGCTGTGGCTCCCGAAGTGCCGGACCTGGCCGGTAATGTGCCCAGATACACCCGAGGATGATCTCGGCAGCACGCCGGCCAGCGCAGGTGCGGCCGCCGGTCTCTGCGGTGCGTCCTTACCTGGCGGCCAGCCCGCCGAGGAGCAGCTGGGCATACAGGTCGCCGACCTGCGCGGGCGACAGCGAGCCGTCCGGCTTGTACCAGGAGCCCAGCTGGTTCACGACGCTGAGGAAGTAGTGCACGACGACGTCCGCCGAGATGTCGCCGCGGAAAGTCCCGGCAGCGACGCCCTCCTCCACCAGCGCCTTGAACTCGTCGTGGTAAACCCGCCGCTCAGTGCGCACCTGAGTCTGCCTGTCATCGGGCAGCATGTGCAGCGACCGGAAGAACACGATCATGTCGTCGAGGTTGTCCAGGCTGGTCGTCACGACGTCCACGACGGCAGCGCGCAGCCGCTGCTCCGGGCTGCCCGGCCCGGCGGCGATCTCCTCCAGGTGCGAGGTCTGCATCGTCAATACCTGGTGGTAGACCTCGTACAGCAAGTCGTCCTTGGAGCCGTAGTAGTGGTACATCGCGCCCTTGGTGACGCCGGCCGCATCAACGATGTCCTGCACCGAGGTGCCTTCGAAGCCATGGCGGGCAAACAGCCTGGTCGCGACGTGCAGCAGCCGCTCTTTTACCGGCGGCCGGGGTGCCTTCCCCGCAGCCCGTCCGGTGGACTCCTTTGACCGCACCGCCATGCCGCACACTCCGGGGTAACTCGTCTCCGTCCAGTATCATACCGGCCGGTCGGTCTTAAGTTAGGCACGCGGGTACCGCCTGGTCAACTGCGAGTCTGCCGACGGTGCCGCGAGCGCCGCTACGCGCCGTCCTCGGCGGCAAGCTGATCGAGGTGAACGGCGACATCCTCGACGAGATAGCCGGCCCGATGGCGCCTTGGACCGGCGCCTCCCTGCTGCCACGGCCGCGGGCCGTCGAGCGGCCTGTACTCCAGGCCCGCCGCGTCCAGCCTGCGCAGATGCGCCGCGATCCGGTCCGTCAGCGGCGGCCGCCCCGGCTCGCCGGCGAGCGGGACCGGACCGGCCGACCAGGCGACGTCGGCCAGGGCGCAGGCCCGCGGGAAGATCATGTACTCAAGCGACCGGCCATCGCGGATGTACTCGGTCCACACCTGGAACTGGGCGCCGATCAGGTGCTCGCGCGCTTGCGGCGGCCAGTCCGCGGGCACTGGCGCGAACGCCGCCACATCCGCAAGCCGCACCGGCCCGCCAATGGCGACCGGCTCGGTCGCAGCGCGTTCCTGGTAATAATCGAAATACGTGGGCAGCACCGGCGCCGCCACGACCTCGTGTCCGGCCAGGGCTGCCTGGCGCGCGATCTGCATACCGCGCCAGGCCATCACGACCGTGTCCGGCCGGAGCATCCCGGCGCCACCAGAACTGCTGAAACCCTCGTCCCAGACCACTGCCCTGGCGGCAAAATCTGCCGCCAGCATGTCGGCGACGTCACGCAGGAACGCGGCGTGCAGATCGTCTGCCGTCGCCAGGCCGCGGTCACGTCGGACCGCCTCGATGCGCTGATCGTCGCGCCAGCGACCGAGCAGGCACTCGTCGCCGCCGATATGGACGAAGCGGGAGCCGGTCGCGCTGAGCAGCTCGCCGAAGACGTCGTGCAGCACGCGCATTGACTCCGGCAGCGGGGCGAGCAGGTAGGGAAAGATGCCCCAGTCGGGACTCACGTGGTAGCCACCATCAGGCGCCGGGCCGGAGCCGAGCTCGGGGAGCGCAGCCAGCAGCGCAGTGCAGTGGCCAGGCAGGTCGATCTCCGGGACGAGCGCCATGCCGCGCTGCCCGGCGTAGGCGGCGATCTCGCCGAGGTCACCGAGGGTGTAGTAGCCGCCGTGCGGGATGTCCTCGTAGACCTTCGGCTCTTCGTTGTTGAGGCTGATCCTCGTCCGCGCCCGATGCGAGCCGACCTCGTGCAGCCGCGGGTGCAGGCGGCTCTCGATCCGCCAGCCCTGATCGTCGGTGAGATGGAGGTGGAGCCTGTTCAGCTTGAGGGCGGCGAGGGCGTCGATCACCGCGAGCAGCTCGCGCTTAGTCACGAAATGCCGGGCGACGTCGATGTGAGCGCCGCGCCAGCTCAGCGCCGGCCTGTCGGCGATCTCAGTGCACGGGAGCTGCCAGTCGGTTACGCCGGTCAAGGGCGCGGCGCGCCAGGCGTCATCGGGCAGCAGCTGGCGGATCGTCTGCGCCGCGTAGCTGGCCCCCGCTGTATCTCCGGCCTCGATCACGATCCGGTCCGGCTCGATGACTAGACGGTAGGCCTCTGCGGCGAGGCTGGAGTCGATGCTGACCGCGCAACTTTCTCCGCCAGCAGTATCTCCGGGCCAGGGCACCGTGCCGAGCAGGTGGCGTACGGTGGCGGCGGCTTTCTCGGTCGCGGCCCGATCGCCGGTGCCGACCGGGCGCACGTCCGGCATCGAGGTGAGTGTGAGCGAGCCTGGCCGCTGACGCACCGACACCGGCTGCGGGATCAGGTTGCCCAAACGGTCGTCCATCGGCGTGTGTACTCCCCAGTCGTCCCGGTCGGCGGCGGTTTGTCGGCGGAACACTAGCAGCGCAGCCCCAGCTAGGCGCAGGCCGCCGGCGGCTACCGGGTACTAACGGGGTAATACATGGAATGAGCTGGGCGGAAGCCTGCGGATCAGGCGAGAGGCAGCGAGAGTCACGGGGGGACACATGACACATCAGAACGCTCATCTTGATGCCCTGATTCACGGGCCGCGGGCTGCCTCCGATACCGGACCGACAAGCGTGCGCTGGCACGTCGGCGACGTCATGTCCACCAGGGTCGTTTCGGTGGGCGAGGACGCTCACTACCGGCAGATCGCCGAGCTGCTTCGTGACCATCACCTGACCGCCGTACCGGTGATCAGCGCAGATCGACAGGTGATCGGCGTCGTGTCAGCGGCAGACATGCTCCGGAAGCAGGAATGCCGCGCGCACGCGGAGAAAACGCCAGGCTGGCACCTGCACGCGAAGGACCGGACGAAAGCAGAAGCGCGGACCGCAGCGGACCTGATGACATCTCCGCCCGTCACCATCGGGCCTGGCGAGCTGCTGGGGACGGCAGCGAGAGTCATGAGCGCCCACCACGTAAAGCAGCTGCCGGTCGTTGCCGCCGACGGCAAGATCGTCGGCATGGTGAGCCGAACGGATCTGCTGCAGGTGTTTCTGCGCCCGGACGAAGAGATGGCCGCAGAAGCGAAGGATGTGCTGACCGTCGTCGTGCTCGCCGATCCAGCCGCGGTCAGGGTCACGGCGCACCACGGCATGCTCACGCTCACCGGCAGGCTCGCGGGCTACGAGCAGATCGCCACGGCGGTGCGGCTGATCGAAGCCATCGACGGCGTGGTCTCGGTGACCAACAAGCTGCACGCGCCGCCACCGGAGAACTGGCCCGGAGCCGGGTTTCATATCCCGGCTACGTAGCTGACCGGTTGCACGGCGGGCGCGGGCGACGAAGCCTTGTCGCCGGTCCGTCAGGCATCAGTCGCCTTCCGCCGAGCCTGGCGGGATCGGCGCGTTACCTGATGCCGGTGCTGCGCTAGGGTGGTGTGGCCCGCCGCTGACCAGGCGGGTCGGCAATGCCGGGACGTAGCGCAGCTTGGTAGCGCACTTGACTGGGGGTCAAGGGGTCGCGGGTTCGAATCCCGCCGTCCCGACCATCTGACCTGGTATGACTACTGAGCCAGAAGACAATGGGGTGGCATGTTGGGGTGGCAGTGTGCCACCTGATGCCAGTGCTGACCTGCGACAATGCGGCAAGTTGCTGCCAATCAGCCTACCTTGGGGCCGACTCAAGCGGAGGCTACTTCCAGCTTGCACTAATGGTTGAGCGTTTGACTAAACGGCCGCTCTAGACCCCGTTTCCCCGGTGTTTCCTGCTCACCTGGTGCCATGCGTCCCTGAGGGCGACGCTACCGGCCTAGCCGTGCCTGGCTAGTGCCTCCGTCCATAACTTGAAGGATTCATCTATCTGACCAGGACTTTGGTTTTGACATGCCACCCCCATCCTGAGTAATGTCTCCCAGGATCGCGTATCGCTGGTGGCTCAGGCCGCCGGGCTACCCGCTCTAAAAGTTAACGGAGGATGCAGGCATGGCAGGACGGCGTGGCTACGGAACGGGCACGGTGGCTTTCGACCACCGGGGCCACGAGTGCAAGGACGAGAAGAACCACCGAGGTTGTACCGGCCGTTGGCGTGGCGAGGTCAGCTACATGGAGGACGGCCAGCGGAAGCGCATCAAGGTCGATGCCCGGACCAAGACCGAGGCGCAGGACCGGCTACGTGACCGCCTGGCCGAGGTGCGGCAGGGCGTCAAGGCCAGCCAAGTTTACACGGTGGACGAGGCTGTGCAGGACTGGCTGGCTCATGGTCTGGTCAACCGGGCTGAGGCAACCAGGACGGCATACCGCGACACTGTCAAGGGACTGCTGACCTACATTGGCCCGAGGCCGCTGGCCAAGCTGACCGCGATGGACGTGCGCAAAGCCCTGGCCATCATGGCTGAGGACCGCAGCACCAGGACGGTGGGACTGGCCCACAACGTGCTTACCCGGTCGATAGCCATGGCAGTGGAGAACGGCAAGGTGGCCAGGAACGTGGCCGCACTGGTTACCTCGCGGCCGGAAGGACAGGCTGCCGGTCGGGAGTCCAAGGCCATGACACTGGACGTGGCGCTGCAACTGATGAGGCGGTCCCTCGCGGAACTGACCAATGAAGTACCCAAGGACTCGACCCGGTCCCCCATGGTCGCCGCCTACACGGTGCTGAGTTGGATGACCGGGATCCGCACGGAAGAGGCGCGGGCATTGCGGTGGACCGAGGTGGATTTGGCGGACAGAACAGTGACCATCATTAGGTCCGCCCGGTCACGAGGTCGCACCAAGACAGAGGGGTCGCGCCGAACCCTTGAGATCCCCGAGGCGGCAGCTGAAGCCCTGCGACTGTGGCAGGAGCAGCAAGGGGCGACCGACGGCCATGTGTTCACCACGGCCAGCGGTGGCCCGGTTGACCACCACAACATGCAAGAGCAGTTCCGACGGCTGACCGTGCGGGCTGGCATCGGTGACCAGTGGGTGCCAAGGGAACTGCGGCACAGCTTCGTGTCCGCACTGTCGGCTAATGGCATGTCGGTCGAGCAGATCGCCTACCTGGCCGGGCACTCGACCAGCCGGGTGACCGAGTCGGTCTACCGCAAGGAACTGCGGCCGGTGCTGAGGGAGGGAGCAAAAGTGATGGGGGAACTTCTCCCGTAACCCGAGTGAGTGTGGTCACCTGATCTGGCCCCGGCTGGCCCGCTTGTCTTCACGAATTCTGGCCCCGCCTGGGTGGTGATCGCGCCGGCTGGTGGGCGGCGTGTCGTCACCAATTCTGGCCCCACCCAGGGTTCGGATCTTTGCGTTGATGTTGCCGGCGCGGAGGTCCGGGAGTGGCGCGGTCGCGAGTGGAGCTGTTCGAGCAGATCAGGAAAGACCGGCGGGTCGATGGGTCCTCGATCCGGGAGCTGGCCGACCGGCATCACGTGCACCGGCGGACGGTGCGGCAGGCCCTGGATTACGCGGTTCCGCCGCCGCGCCGGGTCTACCCTCCGCGGCCGAGGCCGGCGATCGACGGATATGCATCGGTGATTGACGGCTGGCTGCTGGCCGACCGGCAGGTGCCGCGCAAGCAGCGGCATACCGCGCGGCGGGTCTGGCAGCGGCTGGTCGCCGAGCACGGCGCGGCACTGTCGGAGGTGACGGTGTCGCGGTATGTGGCCCGCCGACGGACCGAGCTCGGCCTGGACCGGCTCGAGGTGAGCGTGCCGCAGGCGCACCTGCCCGGCGCGGAGGCCGAGGTGGACTTCGGCGAGTTCTATGCGAGGATCGCCGGGACGATGGCTGAAGCTGTGGATGTTCGTGCTGCGGCTGTCGTGCTCGGGCCGGGCGTTTCATGTCGCGTTCGCCACCCAGGCGCAGGAAGCGTTCCTGGAAGGGCACGTGCTGGCGTTCGAGTATTTCGGCGCGGTGCCGGGCCGGATCCGCTACGACAATCTCAAGCCCGCCGTCATCCGGGTGCTGAAGGGCCGGGACCGGGCCGAGGCGGAGCGGTTCATCGCGCTGCGCTCGCATTACGGGTTCGACTCGTTCTTCTGCATCCCCGGCCAGCAGGGAGCGCACGAGAAAGGCGGCGTGGAAGGCGAGATCGGCCGGTTCCGCCGCCGGCACCTGGTCCCCGTCCCCGCAGTCGCGTCGCTGGCCGCGCTGAACCAGCGGATCGCCGCCGCCGACATCATCGATGACGGCCGGGTGATCACCGGCCGGCCGGTCACCGTCGCCGCGGCGTTCGCCGCCGAGCAGCCCGCGATGATGCCGCTGCCCGCGAGATGTTCGACCCGGCGCGGCTGCTGCAGGCCCGCGTCGATAACCGGGCCCGGGTCTGCGTGCGGCAGAACTACTACTCCGTCCCGGCCCGCTACGCTGCGCCGCCGCGTCACGGTGCGGCTGTCAGCGATGAGCATTCGAGGTGCTCGACGGCCCGCAGGTCGTGGCCGTGCACGAGCGGGCCGCCGGGAAATACGCCGAGGTCCTCACCCTCGACCACTACCTCGAGGTGCTGAAGTACAAGCCCGGCGCCCTGCCCGGCGCGACCGCGCTGGCCCAGGCCAGGGCAGCCGGCGCGTTCACGGCCAGCCATCAGCGGTACTGGGACGCCGCCCGCCGCGCCCGCGGCGACACAGACGGCACCCGGGCGCTGACCGAGGTGCTGCTCGGCCACCGCACCCTGCCCGCCGCCGCCCTGACCCAGGCGATGGACCAGGCCGTCAGCTCCGGTGCCCTGGACCCGCAGGCCGTCCTGATCGACGCCCGGCGCCTGGCCGCGGGCCCGGTCGCGCCTGTGATCCCGATCGGCGCGCTGGCCCGCTACGACCGGCCCGCGCCCGCCCTTGACGGTTACGACCAGCTGCTGTCGGGGAGCACCCGGTGACCGGCATCTCCGACACCGCTGCCCTGGCCGCCATCGGCGCCGCCGCCCGCGAGCTCAAGCTGCCGACCGTCCGCGCCGACGCTGCCCGGCTCGCCGAGATCGCGGTCCGGGAACGGCAGACGCACCTGGCCTACCTCGCCGAGCTGCTGTCCGCCGAGATCGATGACCGCACCGGCCGCCGCCGGACCCGCCGCATCGCCGAAGCCAGATTCCCGCGCATCAAGCGGCTGGCCGACTTCAGCCCTGACGCCATCCCGGGCATCGCCGCCACCCTCGCCACGCTGGCAGCCGGCGCGTGGATCGACGCCGGGCAGCCCCTGGTCCTGCTCGGTGACTCCGGCACCGGCAAGACCCACCTGCTCATCGGCCTCGGCCTGGCCGCCTGCGAGCAAGGCCGCCGGGTCCGCTACGCCACCACCGCCCAGCTGGTCAACGAGCTCGCCGAAGCCGCCGACAACCGGCAGCTGTCCCGCGTCGTCGGCCGCTACGGCCGCCTCGATCTCCTGCTGCTCGACGAGCTCGGCTACGTCCAGCTCGACCCCCGCGGCGCCGAGCTGCTGTTCCAGATCATCACCGAACGGGAAGAACGAGCCTCCATCGCCATCGGGACCAATCTGCCGTTCAGCGAATGGGGGACCGTGTTCCCCGACCCCCGCCTCGTCGCCGCCATCGTCGACCGCGTCACCTTCAACGCCTGCATCCTCGAAACCGGCACCCAGTCCTACCGGCTCGCCACCAGCAAGACCAGCAGCCGCCGCGGACGGACAGGCTAACTGCCGCCCCGCAACGCGCGGCTAGAACTTCGGCCCGAACGCATTGCTCAGCAAGTCCTCCCACTGCCACGCCGCGTCGAGAATCGGCTCTGGCGCACGCGTATGCTCCGCCTCGGCGAGCATCGTCGTGAAGATGAACCACACCTTCCCGACCAGTGACTTAGGAACGATCTCAACACGGCCAACCGCGTCGACGAGATCTCTGCCGACGGCGAGCAGATCGGCGAAGACAACCCCATCGAGCACCTTGCTTGTCCTGAGCGGCACCAGCAGCGGCACCATCAGCTCATCGATGCGTGTCTCGATATTCGCCAAGTCGCTCATCGATAAATGATCGCCCACCCGCGCCCCGCATCCACTTCGACGAGCCGCCACGCCCAGGCGGTGGCGCCAGAATTCACGACCACAGCCGGGGCCAAATCACTTGACGAAACGCACCCGAGGGTTGCCCGGCAACAAGGGGCATCGGTGGCCGTTGTTGGCCGCTGTTGCGCCTTGTTGCTTTGAGGGACTGCTTCACAAGCGGTGTCAGGTGGACATCCGCTCACGCAGGCTCGCGCAACCATGTGAAGTAGTCGGTGCCGATGCGCGCACCAGAAAAGAGCCTCGCCTAGTTCTTGCGCCCTGGCTGCCAGGTTGCCCCGTCTGGACTATGAGCCGGTCGATACCAGATGGAGGCACAGCCCTCGGCGGCCCTGCATCGCACGTACAGGTGGCCTAGCTGGGCTGCCTTGGCTTCCGGGCAGTCGCAGGGCATCCAGCCGACCTTGGAGCGAGGGTTTGAAACTGACCGGTTGACCGCAGGCGCCGTCGTGCAACGGGATCACATAGGCCCTGTCGAATATGCTTCAATTGTCACCCAAACCGGGCACTTTTCATCATTTCAGAGCCGATCACGATCACACTAGCGTCGCCGCGCCGGCGCTCGGCGCGGCCTCCAAGCCAGGACGTTCGGCACTACCGTGGATATGTCACTCTGCGCTGAGTGACGGCGGGGAGGGAGTGGCTCATGACGCGAGGAGCAATGCGCTTTCTGCTGCCGCACGAGCGCTGGCTGGTCGGCTGGATTCTTGGGAGTCAGCGGAAGCGCAGGACCACCACGGTCGTGGCTATGGAGCAGCATTACGGGACTGACGGAATGATCTGGATGGATGCGTCACTGGCCAACGTTCCGTTCGGCGTGATCCTTGCCCTCGTCGCTTTTGTGATAATTTTCGCCCATCCAGCCAGAACGAGCCGAATTGCGGGGTACGTGCTGGCGGCCGCGTTCGTGTTCCTGGTCCTGAACCTTGTCAGGCTTGTTCAGGCTTCTGCCGCCGGCCGGAAGTTTCGCCGTGAGCACCAATGACGCGTCTTGGCCCAGGTCGACCACCCGCCCAGAAGGCGCCGACAGCATGAGCCACAACCATTCGGTCATTGACCGCCTATGCCCAACCCACCGTGACGAGCCCTGGTCCCCACGGGTGGCCGTGGTGACATGCGGCCGGGTAGCACCACCAAGAGGGAAGGCCAGTCATGCCTCAGTATCGAGCATACGTTCGACAGTTCACAAGCAGCGGACCGTACGGATCACCCTGACCTGCCGAGGCTCCGAGCGGCTCTCAGATGTACTTTCCCACCAGGTAAATGATGAACGGGAGCAGGATCGCTATCCCAAGGAGAACTGGGATCGCCCGCTGCGTCCGCTTGAGCCAAACGGGTGGGGGCGGTCGGTCCGACATGGTCGGTGTCCTTGCTGACGCGGTGTAACCCCAAAGCCTAGACCTTGAAACCGGCATTGGTGAAGATGTCCTGATGCGGCTGGTCAGCAGCGACGGGACGGTGACCGTCGAGACGATCCGGCTGTCCGGCACCAATGGCCGCGACGGTGACTGGCTACGGGTCAGGCGTGGCCGCTACCACGTTGCGGACGTTCGCACGGTGGCGGAGCTGTCTGCGCTAGGCATCGACCTGGCCGACCTCCGCGAGCGTTAATGTGCTCGTCGATGTCAGAGATGAGCGGCATACTGGCCGCCTGAGGTGAAGGGTCGATGACAGACAGCACTGAGTGCATCTTCTGTGGTCGCTCGTGGGGTGGCGGCGTGACGCACTCTGAACAGCACATTCTGGGTGACCGCCTGCGTAGGTACGCAGCGCATCTGCCCAACGAGCGCAACTCTTCGGTTGCCAGCCTGGAGTTTGATACTGACACGCAGCAGTTCGTGGCGTCACCCGCGATCGAGCCACGTACCCGTGGCGGATCGCTAGTGACCTTGCGGACACGCGACGTATGTGAGGACTGCAACACGGGCTGGATGAAGGCGCAGGAGGAAGAAGCCACGCCCCTTTTCCTCGCGCTAGCCGATGTCGCGGAGAACACCACGCGTCTGGCGCTCTCGCGCGCGGAAGCGCGGGTGCTTGCCTTGCGTGCTCAGGTTGTGGCCCTCACGCACGAACTCATCACGCCTGCCCCTCGGGTCGGCAATAGCGCAATGGGCATGCGACTGCGGGATGGGAACCTCCTGCGCGGATCAATGGTGTGGCTTGTACGAACGCAGGATGACCTCGGCATTCAGTTCCGCCACGCCACTATCTCCATCAGCCCGACCCCCGTCGTGATGCCTGACGATCCTGAGAATCTGTCTCTGATGCTTGGGGTGAGCTGGTTTCACCTCACGGCCATGATTTACATACCGGAAGTACCGGGTCTGACTCAAGGCCCGACGCTTCCCTTCGACCGATGGACATCCATTCAGCCGTGCGGCGGCGCATCCGGCGTCGAGTACCCGCCGATGGTCCCGCTGTCCACCGCGGAACTAAATGACACGGTGAGCGGGAAGTCATGGCTGGAGTTTGTCAGGAACCGTGGCGTACGCAGCGCATAGAGTCGTTCGTCTGTCCATGCCTCCCACGCCCGAGCAGGCGGCGTTCCTCAAAGGAGCTTGAGCGGGCGCGCCGAGTTAACGGCTTCCCCATCGGCCAGCCGCCCAGGGCCCTATGCCCGAGCGGCAGCGCCAAACGTTTGGACAACGCAAAAAAGGCACCCCAGCCGCCAGAGTGAACATAAGAAAGTTGATCTTGGAGGAATCAGCGGCATAGTTGGCGGGCTTCGACTGTGCGCCGGTCGGTACCACGACGGCGACTAGCCCCGAGCGGACGGGCGTGTTGCGCGGACGAACGGCCTGCCTGCGCGGAAGACCCGCCCCGCATGAGCCCCCTGGATGGCCCTGACAATCCCAAGTAGCGCAGACAGGATTCCTAGTCCCATCAGCCAGTATCCGGCCGTCGCCAGCGATCCCTTGCTCCCAGAGACAATGAGCAAGATCACTCCAATGAACAAGAAGATGCCCGCCGCAATCGTGTCAGCCGCGATAGCAGCCATGAGCAGGTCTCCCTGCGGCCCATAGTTCTGCTGAAAGGCCCATCGGCTACCGCCCACTGGCGGGGCCGTCACCCGGCCCGCGAAGCGGCCGAGCCAGCGCTCATGCGGAAGCAGCCAGCGCATGGCATCTGTCGTCTCTATGGCCCCCATGCCTTCATCATCGCGTGGCGCCAAGCTCAGAAGTCCGGAGAACGACGAAAAGCCCCGTAGCCACCCTGTTTCCAGGGCAGCCACGGGGCTAGTGCTTACTGCTTAACGCCAGCCGCATCGGCGGCATCGGCAAGGTGGTTGATCTCCTTGGCCAGTGCTCGCAGGCGACCATCGGCCACCCAGCGGCCAACGCCAGTCATGGCGCTCTGCTGCTGGTTGATGAAGGTGACGAACTGCCCTAGCTCGCTGTCGTCGGCCACTCGACGGTGGTGCCGCTGGCGGACTTGATGACCTGCTTGTCACTGGACCTGCGCCGGGCTGCCCGCCGTTCAAGCTCGGCCAGCACCTCGCGCTCGCTGCTCACAGCGACCTCCGGTCGCCTTGGATGCTTCGCATCTACTTGCCCGACTTCCCGACCGCTGCTCTGCAGTGCGCGGGGAGCCAAAAGGGGAGGGCGGATTCCAGCGATCGTGGCAACACGGTGACTGATGCTTGTGGATGCTAGCCGATTAGTGCGGCGGCTAGGCGGGCTGCTGGGGTGTGCCAGCCGAGGGTTTTGCGCGGCCGGTCGTTGAGCTCGGCGGCGACGCCGGCGAGTTGGTGCGGGGCGTGCACTGTCAGGTCTGTGCCCTTGGGGAAGTACTGGCGGAGCAGCCCGTTTGTATTTTCGTTCGTCGGGCGCTGCCATGGCGAGTGCGGGTCGCAGAAGAACACCGGCATTCCGAGGGCACGCGTGACATGGGCGTGCAGGGCCATCTCTTTGCCCTGGTCCCAGGTCAGCGAGCGGCGCAGCTGCGCGGGCAGCGGTTCCAGGGCTGCGATCAGCGAGTCCGTGACTGTCTCGGTGGTATGCCGGGGGCCGGGCAGGTGGAGCAGGATGGTGAACCTGCTCGCGCGGTCGACCAGGGTGCCGATCGCGGATTTGTTGTCGTGGCCCATGATCAGGTCGCCTTCCCAGTGTCCTGCCACGGCCCTGCTGGCGGCCTCGGCTGGCCGCTGGCTGATGCTGATCATGTCTGTCAGCACCCCGGTCCGGCGGGCATCAGCGCGGCGGTGCCGCTTGCGGTGCCGCCGCCCGGTGCGCAGTACCTGCCGCAGGTCCGGGCACAGCCCGCCCAGCTCTGGCCGGTAGATCGCCTGGTAGATCGTCTCGTGGACCAGGTGCCGGCCGGCGTCGGCGGGGAACTCCTCGCGCAGCGCCTGGCTGATCTGCTCCGGGCTCCACCGCGCTCCAGCCGGCCTGCCACGTACTCGCGCAGCTCCAGATCGCGTAACAGCTTGCCGCGGCCGGGCCGGCCACGCCTCCGGGCCGCCATCGTCTGCGCGGCGAACGGCCTGTAGGTCAGGCTCCGGGGGTCCTGGTTGCGGCGCAGCTCCCGGCTGACCGTCGACGGGCTGCGGCCCAGCCGCGCCGCGATGGCCCGGACCCCGGACCCGGCACCCCGCAGGTCCGCGATGGCAACCCGGTCATCCTCGGACAGGTACCGCTGCGAGATGGCCTGCCTGCGTGTGTCGATCACCGCTGCATAGTGCAGCCGTGCGCCGCTGCTGCTGGTCATGACACGACCGCGCCGCCACCGTTTCCCGGTCTGCGGATGCACGCCCACGATCCGGCACGCCTCCGCGTTACCGATACCCCGGGCTATCAGCAGCCCGAACTGCTCACGCTTCGCCGCCAGCGGCGGCCGACCCCGATGACCCTCAACCATCGCAACTCCCGAAACCTTCGAGTGTTGCGACCGTCGCTGGAACCCGCGGAGCCAAACTCCCGCGGAAATGGCGCCCCGAATGGCAGACGCCAAGGCAGCGCAGGCGGTCTGACCAGGGCATATGGCAAGCCGGCCGCGCTGCGCAGCGGGCCAGTCAAGGGGTCAATGATCACGTAAACCACCGCGTTGACAACGCGCGCAGCCGGCGGGTAATCGAACAGAATGTTGTTTATCGTGCAAGGACTGCCCATTTAGCGAACACCAGGTAGCGGACCTGGCCGCGCGACTGGGGCCCGCGGGTGCTTGTCTGCCAGACGATGCCTCGAACTACCCCTCCCGTCAGCTGATCGCGCCCGCCGGAAGCAGCGCATGAACGCCCCAGGACTCGTTTGCCACCTGCGTGACCCTCAGGTCGAGCACCGGGCTAGCCAACGCCAGCGCCGCTGCCTTGCCAACTCCGTAGCTGGCCTGCAGCCAGATCAGCATCGCGTCGAGTGCGTCTCCCATGGCTGCGTTGAGATCTGGGCTGAAGCCAAAGGTGATCTGGCCAGCCGGAGTCTCCGCGTGCACCCCTGGAACGGGCCGGTCCGTGACCAGGCCGAGCTGTAGCTCAGTTGTCATGCCGCACTCGATCGCGGTGCCCGCCACCTCTCCATCGCCCTGGGCCGCATGGCCGTCGCCGATGCTCAGCAGGGCACCAGGCAGGGCAACTGGCAGGTACAGGATCGATCCGGCGACCAGTTCCTTGCAGTCGATGTTGCCGCCGCCGACGGCCCTGGGCGGGATGGTGGAGTGCTCGCCTGGCTCATCCCAGGCGACGCCCGCCACGCCGTGGAACGGGGCTATCCGCACCGTGTTCCCTCGGTCGCTCGTAGCTACTCCGGCGTCGGCGTCAATCTGCCAGAGAAGCCAGGCAGGCGGACCCTCGTGCAGGCCGAGTCGCCTGGTCAGCGGGGTGTCGCGGCCCGCGGCGACGGTGTAGCCCCAGCTCTCAGGCCGCAGGGCAAGGAAACGCACCGCAAGCACCTCGCCTGGCACCGCACCGTGGACAGCGATCGGTCCGGTCAGGCAATGGCCGCTGCGCCTCTTGCCGGCCATTGTCGGCATCTTCTCGCCAGGGAACGTCTGCGGCTGCAAGTGCCCGGACGCATTCAGTGAGCGCAGCACGATCGTGTCACCGGGGTCGACGGTCAGGGCGGGCGGCAGGTCACGGGAGAACACGTCTACTGTTGTCGACAGTGACGGGTCCAGCTGGTGGCGAGTCATGCGCCGATCTTCCCGGCTCTGCTCGAGCCCCACAATGCGAGGCCGGCAGCTCGATACTGCTTCGGGCGCGTGGGAAGTGCTCTAGGCGGTTGAGCCGCGGCGGCGCCGGCACTGCTCCTACGAGCCTCCCGTTCGCCGACCAATCCTTCGACGCCGCCATGGCGGTGCTGTCCGGCCATCACTGGCCCGATCCGATCGCCGGCCTACGGGAGATGCCGCGGGTGGCCCGCCGGGTCGTCGTTTTTAACCTGAGTTGGCTCATTTAGTGCGCAACGTACGCCGGACTACGTGGCCGGGGCTCATGGGGGTTCGTAGGCAGGTGCCGCGCGATTTCCCGATGTTCTCTTGTCGGGGTGGCCGCTGCGGGCGTGCTGTTACCGGAGGGGTTCAGCCGATGCTGCCCGCAGCCGGGCTACCGCTCCGGCCACGACCAGGGCTGAGCCGGCGGCGATCCTCGGCCTGCGCCGCTGCACGGCCCGGGGCACCCGCAGGACACTGAACACGGCCGTCGGGGCTTCGCCGGCGATCGCGAGCACCGTCAGCCGCCGCGGGTGGCGCAGGCCCGACCGCACGCCGAGGACTATCCCCGCGACCTGGAGAGCAGGGAAGTACCGCGATAGCTGGCGGGCCATGGGTGTCGTCCCGGCGGTAGCCGGCACCTGTATGCCACGCTCGCGCAGGAGGTCCTTTTGCTGCTCGATGTTCTGGTCCGCCTCGGCCAGGGTCGGCGCTTCGGTGCCAAGGCCCCACGCCATCAGCCCGAAGCCGGCAGCGCTTGCCCACGCGGCCAGGGCCCGCTGCCGGCGCCCGGCGGCCCAGTGCCCGGCCCCGACGGCGGCCTGGGTGACAACGGGGATGACAGGGGACACCCATTGGGGTATCCCCGAGGGCCTGACCCCGTCCAGACGGGACATCAAGAACACCCGCCGCAGCACCCGGTCCCCGCCGTCATCACCAGCCATCGCGCCATTGTCGCCCAGGCGGCACGAGTGTGCCAATCTGCCGGGCTGCCGCTACCCGGACGTTGCCGCCCGGCGGGCCCCTGTCACCTCCTGGTTAGTGCGCAGATTTCGTCAACTTGAGAAGTAAACCCGCAGGTCAGCGTATTAATCCGCTCGAAAGTCCATGATCGTGAGCCAAGTCGGGGCCCGATCCGATCGCCGGCCTACGGGAGATGCCGCGGGTGGCCCGCCGGGTCGTCGTTTTTAACTTTGGCGCCGAGCACGTCGGCGAGTTTTGGCTGACTCGCGACTACCTGCCGGGGTTCGCGCAGCTGGCCTCAGGGCACCCCACGACGACGCAGCGCGGAGGCGATCGGAGCCACGCTCCAACCGGTGCCGGTCCCGTGGGACTGCGCGGACGGACTCTTTCAAGCGTACTGGCGCAGACCTGTCCCGCGGGAGGTGTTGATCATCACGACCTGTTAATTCAAAGGTGCTTGAATACCTCGCGCACGATGCGGGCGCCGAGCGTGCCAGCAGCGCCAGTAATCACTCCCTTCGTCATAGTCGTCCCATGCTCGGCGCCGAATTTTTGGCCCTCTCATAATAGAACCTGCTGCCGCATTGAACCCTTCACTGAAAGCCCCGTTATCAGTCGAGGCGTCATAGGCACCCTTGGCGAAGCCAACGGCAAAGCCACTGGAGAAACAGCAACCACGCTAGCGTTCGCCCAGAACTCGTTCGTATTCTCCACGTGCTATTTCCTCTCTCTCGAGACTTTAGGAAACGACACCGTGGAGGCCGCCAGTTCTGGCATCACAGCCAGTACGCGGCCAGCGCCGGTTCGCTCCTTCACCTCGTCGTCTTCACAATGCGGGTGGATCATTGCCCGGAGCACCATTCATCAGCGGTGCATGTTCACCCTCGCGGACCGCGCATAAGTCACGAGCAGGCTCGTGTCCACTCCGATTGCAATCATGGCCCGCGCCGGGACGACATGCCATGGGTCGGCACCCACATCCATGGTGGATCTGGGCCCAGTCGCGCTGGCAGGGAAGTCTCTCCGGGGAGCCAACAAAGGGAGGGCGGATTCCAGCGATCGTCGCAACACGGTGACTGATGCTTGTGGATGCTAGCCGATTAGTGCGGCGGCTAGGCGGGCTGCTGGGGTGTGCCAGCCGAGGGTCTTGCGCGGCCGGTCGTTGAGCTCGGCGGCGACGCCGGCGAGTTGGTGCGGGGCGTGCACGGTCAGGTCTGTGCCCTTGGGGAAGTACTGGCGGAGCAGCCCGTTTGTATTTTCGTTCGTCGGGCGCTGCCATGGCGAGTGCGGGTCGCAGAAGAACACCGGCATTCCGAGGGCACGCGTGACATGGGCGTGCAGGGCCATCTCTTTGCCCTGGTCCCAGGTCAGCGAGCGGCGCAGCTGGGCGGGCAGCGGTTCCAGGGCTGCGATCAGCGAGTCCGTGACTGTCTCGGTGGTATGCCGGGGGCCGGGCAGGTGGAGCAGGATGGTGAACCTGCTCGCGCGGTCGACCAGGGTGCCGATCGCGGATTTGTTGTCGTGGCCCATGATCAGGTCGCCCTCCCAGTGTCCTGCCACGGCCCTGCTGGCGGCCTCGGCTGGCCGCTGGCTGATGCTGATCATGTCTGTCAGCACCCCGGTCCGGCGGGCATCAGCGCGGCGGTGCCGCTTGCGGTGCCGCCGCCCGGTGCGCAGTACCTGCCGCAGGTCCGGGCACAGCCCGCCCAGCTCTGGCCGGTAGATCGCCTGGTAGATCGTCTCGTGGACCAGGTGCCGGCCGGCGTCGGCGGCGAACTCCTCGCGCAGCGCCTGGCTGATCTGCTCCGGGCTCCACCGCGCCTCCAGCCGGCCTGCCACGTACTCGCGCAGCTCCAGATCGCGTAACAGCTTGCCGCGGCCGGGCCGGCCACGCCGCCGGGCCGCCATCGTCTGCGCGGCGAACGGCCGGTAGGCCAGGCTCCGGGGGTCCTGGTTGCGGCGCAGCTCCCGGCTGACCGTCGACGGGCTGCGGCCCAGCCGCGCCGCGATGGCCCGGACCCCGGACCCGGCACCCCGCAGGTCCGCGATGGCAACCCGGTCATCCTCGGACAGGTACCGCTGCGAGATGGCCTGCCTGCGTGTGTCGATCACCGCTGCATAGTGCAGCCGCGCGCCGCTGCTGCTGGTCATGACACGACCGCGCCGCCACCGTTTCCCGGTCTGCGGATGCACGCCCACGATCCGGCACGCCTCCGCGTTACCGATACCCCGGGCTATCAGCAGCCCGAACTGCTCACGCTTCGCCGCCAGCGGCGGCCGACCCCGATGACCCTCAACCATCGCAACTCCCGAAACCTTCGAGTGTTGCGACCGTCGCTGGAACCCGCGGAGCCAATCTCCCTTCAATACCACCCTTGATCGCAGTCAAGGGGTCAAAGATCGCGGTGCGCGGCTGACCTGCACCATCCGCTCCCCCCGACTTGGACCTGCCCGACCTGCTGCCCGGGTCTGGCGTCGTCGCCGCAGGCAGTGACCGCAAGTCGCACCATCAGGCGGCCGCCTACGGCTGGCGGCAGGGCACGCCGTTCACGGTGCTGAACCTGTCGGTCTACCGCCAGGTGGTCGATCTGGTCGACCCGGCGACCGCGAGTTTCGTGGTCCCCCGGCGGCAGCTCAGGCGACCCGGCGAGCCCGCACATCGACGACCAGCTCGCGGCGTCGGCGCGGCACGAGCGCATCGCCATGTTCCCCCGTCCCCGGACTGAGGACGGCCGAGGTCACAGCTCGTTCTTGAAGATCTGGCCGCCCTTCATGATGAGCTTCAGCGTCTGCACGGGCGTCGTGAGCACGCCGATGTCTGCCAGCGGGTCGCCATCGATGACGAGTAGGTCCGCCAGCGCGCCGGGCGCGACCACGCCGAGCTCGCCCTCGCGCTGCAGCAGCCGCGCGGCCGTGGTCGTGGCCGACCGGATGAGGTCGGCAGGCGGCTGGACTTCGGAGCGGATCACGAACTCCTGCAGCTGCAGGTCGTGCATGTCGGCAAACAGGTCAGTCCCGTAGACGATCTGCAGCCCGGCCGCGTGCGCCATCGCCAGCGCCCCGACCGCCCCGTCGATGACCTCGCGCAGCTTACTCTCGATGTCGGCGGGCAGCTGGCCAATCCTGGCCCGGGCGGCAAGCCCGTGATAAGTCACGATGGTCGGGACGTAGAACGCCCCGTGCTCGTGGAACAGCGGGATGCTGCTCTCGTCCATCAGGTTGCCGTGCTCGATGCTGCGCACCCCGGCCTCCAGGCCGCGGTTGATGGCGCGCGAGGTATAGGCATGCCCGGCGACGTAGATGTTGGCCGCCGTGGCCTCTTCCACGATCGCCAGCAGCTCCTCCATCGAGAACTGGGTAGAGTCCACCCGGTCGCTCGGCGAGTCCACGGCGCCGCTCAGGTAGGCCTTGATGTGATGGGCGCCCCGGCGCACCTCCTCCCGCACCGCGCGCCGCACCTCCGGCACGCCGTCGCAGATCACGCCGATCGCCGGCGAGTAGTAGTTATCGTCATAGACGCGGCGGCTGGGCGCCCTCCAGTCGCCCGCTCCCCCAGTCTGGCTCAGCTGCTTGCCGCCGTAGAACAGCCGCGGGCCGGTGAACAACCCTTCATCGATGGCGCGGGCCAGGCCGACCTCGCCGGCCCCGACGTCGCGGATAGAGGTGAAGCCGCGATACAGCATGCCCTCGAGCGCCTTGCTGGCCCGCGCGGCGACGTAGCTCGGCGGCCACTCGGCCATGTCGAATAGGTCGTGGTCCACCCCGGCGGGATGAGTGTGCGCGTCGATGAGGCCGGGCATGACCGTGCGCCCGGCGACGTCCAGCACGGAGGCGTCGGCCGGCGCCGTCAGGCCCGGGCCGACATCGACGATCCGGTCGTGCTCGATGACGACCGACTGAGCATCGCTCCTAGTGCTCGCCGCCGCGTCCAGCACGCACGCGTTCTGCAGCAAAGTGACTGCCATGAAAACAACCCCTTCCCGGCCATCTCAGCCGACCGTGGTGTCCCAGTACAGGACGGGCCTGGTTTACCGGCTTGGACCAAGATCATTTGTCTATACGGTAACTGAGGGAAATTATGAGCTAGACCACCGCGAACCGTAGGCTCGGCGCGCCGGGAAACTCGGCCGAGCTAAGGCCCATGCCATGCGACATGCTCAATTGCAACCAGTTGGCCTACCATGCGTCTAGGAGTGGCATTGCTTGCCCCTCGAGAGTAGTCGCAGTTTCGGTAGGGGTCATCGGTCACGTTTCCGCAGGTCAGCGCCTTGTATCGAACATCGCCGGAAGGGGTTTTGCGTTAACTTCGCGCTAATGCCGCACGACACTAAGCGTTAACGACTGCACGGCGGCAACCTGCCGGATTGTCGCCGGCCGACCAGGCGGGAAATTCCTTATCTATTACTTAAGCCGGGAACCGAACGCGACGAATAGCCCTGAGGCGCGCTCGTTAGGCATCCGACAGCGTCTTTAATGCCCGAGCCTATCGAAGCCATTCAAGCCCATTCCGACTGGCGTTCCGCGGCGGTCGCACGGGGGGATTATTCCTGTTTGTCGGGGAGCCAAAAGGGGAGGGCGGATTCCAGCGATCGTCGCAACACGGTGACTGATGCTTGTGGATGCTAGCCGATTAGTGCGGCGGCTAGGCGGGCTGCCGGGGTGTGCCAGCCGAGGGTCTTGCGCGGCCGGTCGTTGAGCTCGGCGGCGACGCCGGCGAGTTGGTACGGGGCGTGCACGGTCAGGTCGGTGCCCTTGGGGAAGTACTGGCGGAGCAGCCCGTTTGTATTTTCGTTCGTCGGGCGCTGCCATGGCGAGTGCGGGTCGCAGAAGAACACCGGCATTCCGAGGGCACGCGTGACATGGGCGTGCAGGGCCATCTCTTTGCCCTGGTCCCAGGTCAGCGAGCGGCGTAGCTGCGCGGGCAGCGGTTCCAGGGCTGCGATCAGCGAGTCCGTGACTGTCTCGGTGGTATGCCGGGGGCCGGGCAGGTGGAGCAGGATGGTGAACCTGCTCGCGCGGTCGACCAGGGTGCCGATCGCGGATTTGTTGTCGTGGCCCATGATCAGGTCGCCCTCCCAGTGTCCTGCCACGGCCCTGCTGGCGGCCTCGGCTGGCCGCTGGCTGATGCTGATCATGTCTGTCAGCACCCCGGTCCGGCGGGCATCAGCGCGGCGGTGCCGCTTGCGGTGCCGCCGCCCGGTGCGCAGTACCTGCCGCAGGTCCGGGCACAGCCCGCCCAGCTCTGGCCGGTAGATCGCCTGGTAGATCGTCTCGTGGACCAGGTGCCGGCCGGCGTCGGCGGCGAACTCCTCGCGCAGCGCCTGGCTGATCTGCTCCGGGCTCCACCGCGCCTCCAGCCGGCCTGCCACGTACTCGCGCAGCTCCAGATCGCGTAACAGCTTGCCGCGGCCGGGCCGGCCACGCCGCCGGGCCGCCATCGTCTGCGCGGCGAACGGCCGGTAGGTCAGGCTCCGGGGGTCCTGGTTGCGGCGCAGCTCCCGGCTGACCGTCGACGGGCTGCGGCCCAGCCGCGCCGCGATGGCCCGGACCCCGGACCCGGCACCCCGCAGGTCCGCGATGGCAACCCGGTCATCCTCGGACAGGTACCGCTGCGAGATGGCCTGCCTGCGTGTGTCGATCACCGCTGCATAGTGCAGCCGTGCGCCGCTGCTGCTGGTCATGACACGACCGCGCCGCCACCGTTTCCCGGTCTGCGGATGCACGCCCACGATCCGGCACGCCTCCGCGTTACCGATACCCCGGGCTATCAGCAGCCCGAACTGCTCACGCTTCGCCGCCAGCGGCGGCCGACCCCGATGACCCTCAACCATCGCAACTCCCGAAACCTTCGAGTGTTGCGACCGTCGCTGGAACCCGCGGAGCCAACAGCGGCAGATACTGAGCGGCGTCGAGCAACGTCTAGCCGCGTTCGCGCAGTTCACCGGCTCACCGAGCCTCACTGCCAGCGACGCCCAGCGACGGTTGAATCGTGACTGGGGGTCAAGGGGTCGCGGGTTCGAATCCCGCCGTCCCGACTGGCAAAGAGTGTTTTTCGAATACGGGTACGTCGAAAGGGAGCCAATCTCCGTTCGAATGACCCCTTGACCACAGTCAAGGGGTCAAAGATCGCCCGGCGCCGCCGACCCGCACCGTCCCGCTCCCCCGACTTGGACCTGCTCGACCTGCAGCCCGGTCAAGCGTCGTCGCACGTATGCAGTGACCGCAAGGCGCACCGCCGTTGACAGCGATGGCCGGATCAACACCCGCGGTGAGCCGCGCGCCGACGCTGCGCCATCGCTGGTGTCGCGCGGCACCGCCTGACCCGTGCGCGGAGAAGCCGGCACGAACTCGCGCACATGCCGAAGTGAGCGCGTTGTCAGTGCGCATGCTTATGCACTGCACGGCATACTCGCGCGGGGTATTGAGCGGCGGCACCGAGTGAACTGGCTAACCGCCTATTCGTCGCTGCTCTCGCCCGGTGACGGCGCTGGCCAGGAGCTAGGAGCCGCGGAACACCAGCCGTGCGACGTCCCGGAATGGCACGACCAGGTAAACCGCGATGCCGAAGTAAAGCGCCACCGCAGCTGCCGGCAGAAACAGTCCGATGATGATCGTGATGACATATCCGATGATAACGGGCAGGAATTTCCGCTGGTCTCTGAGCAGTTCCTCGCCCTCTTCTGCTGGCGCGTACAGGCCCTCGTGCCGGGCGTAGGCGTCCAGAGCGAACCCCAGGAGGCGGATCACCAGGAGCGTGAGCCCGTACATGGTGACGAACACCCGCTCGTCGGCGCCGTTATGCAGGGCTTCTGCGACGAGCCGGGTTGGGAACGGTAGGAAGACCACCACGAGCAGCAGCAGCAAGTTGAGTCGCAGGAATACCGAATCGGTCCGGGCGAGCTGCTCGGTCAGCGCGTTGTGCAGAAGCCACGCACCGCCGATCGTCAGGAAGCTGATGGTGTAGGCCAAGTAGGCGGGCCAGGCATGAAGCACTTGCTGCAGCGCGGTACCGGGCGGATGAATCGCCAGATCGACCACGAGCAGCGTGATGGCGACTCCGAACACGCCGTCGCTGAATCCATCTATGCGTCCCTTGCCCCGAGACCGGCGCCGGCGCCCCATGTCTCCGTCAGCCGGCATGGCACTGTCTCCTTCGCATCGGTCGGACGGACTCCATCCCGGCATGGTGAGCAGCGGGCTGTGCCGGCTGCGCATCATCCCAGCAGGGTGACATGCGGTCACGGCGCTGGCGCTCACACCCCCTCCGCTCAGAAATTCCCGAAGGCAGCCTGGCCAGCTGCAGCAACACGGGCCACGTTTGGCCATGAGCGGGTGATGATGACAGGCAGGCGTCTGACTGGCAGCCGCGAATCGCGATTCAGGGCCGCGCCAGGGGGCAGTGGCTATCTAGCGGCGGGGGTCGCTGAATCGCACGCACGCCATGGCAGCGATACGGGGGAGGTGGGCATGTCCGATTCCAGCAGCACGTTCGTCCTGGTAGCGACATACCCGGATGAAGCAGCAGCACAAGACGACTATCAGGTCATCAAGGACGCGCACGCGCAGGGCGTGGTGGGCTCCTACGATGCGGCCGTGGTCACCAAGGACCCCAGTGGCAACGTGCATCAGAACAAGGACGAGACCGCGACCCGCAAAGGAGCCTGGTGGGGCACTGCCGCCGGGGCGACCGTCGGTCTCATCTTCCCGCCATCGATCCTCGCCGGCGCTGCGGCCGGGGCCGCAGTCGGCGCCGTCAGCGGGCACCTCGCCAAGGGCATGTCGCGCTCGGACGCGCAACAGCTCGGGGACTTCATCGACCCAGGCCAGGCCGCGCTCGTCGTGATCGGGGAGAACAAGGTCGAGGACGCGATCAAGAAAGCCGTCACCGGGGCGGAGAAGCAGACCGCCCGTGACCTGGACGTGGATCCCAAGGACATCGACAAGACGCTGCAGCAGACCGTCAAGGAAATGTAGCCCCGCCGGGACCGTCGTGCCGACCTTTGACGCCACTGCCGCATCAAGGGTCGTCGTCTCGGTCGCAGGCCCGCGAAATGCTGCCGTGGATAAGAGCGGCGCCGAGGCGAGAGTGTGGCTATCCGGCTCCAGCAACTGCGCCAGGCAGCCCTGCCGCCGTCATCGCCCAGGGCGGCCACGAGCACGGCCGGCGCGTCCTGCTCAGGACCGAGGTCTCGGCCAGATCCTGCGATCGCTTGGAACATCGGGAGGCGCAAAAATGGGAATAGCTGACAAAGCCAAAGCCCAGGCGAGTCAGGTCGCGCAAAAGACCCAGGAAACAGCTCGATCAGGGAAGGCAAAGCTCGACAAGGCTCAAGCCAACCAGCGCGCGAACGCGATGCTGCAGCAGCTAGGCGCGTCGGTATATACCGAGCGCACCGGCCACGGAACCGCCGACAGCCAGGCCAAGATCGACAAGCAGATCAGCGACATCTCTGCATACGAGCAGGAGAACGGACTCAACCTGACCGGTAGGTAGCGGCCGACGGTGCTGTAGTCCGGCTGCGCACGACCCATCCGGCCCGTTTGCGCTCGTAGCCCAAACAAGCCTCGGCGTGTTCGCTTAGTGCCCGCGTTCGCAGGTGAGCTCGGGTAAGCAAGCCAGCGCATGAGCGGAGGCGCCTGTGCTCGACGGCCATGGCTTGTTTACTACATAACACGGCGGTATTGACCGCAACTCAGGACCGATGATCGTACAGAGGCCGCCAGCTAGCTATCGGCCGGGTGCCTGCATAACTATCCACGCTCGCCATCCGGATCTGCCGCGAGTGGGTACGACCCCGCTACCAGCGGCGTGGGTGGGCTTTGGTCTGAGCGGCGCGGGTATCAGGCTGCCCGGCTTAGGGGCCGCGCGTCGAGCGGCTCGGCGGTCCATCGCGCGATGATGTTGGTCATGAGCATGGCTGAGTCGAGAGTGCAGGTTCCGTCGGGGAACGCTGCGGCATCCTCGAACAGGCTGGAGCTCATTGCCGAGATCGTCATCGGTATGGCGGCCCAGTTGGTGCTGTCAAGGCGCACGCCGTCCATGCAACCATCAGCGACGGAAGGCGAGAACCCCAGGGCGCCGCGCCGGAAGAAGCCTGTCGCCTCATCCATGCTGGCGAACAGGCCGCTGCTCAGCGCGGCAGCGGGCTCGGCCGCGACCGAAAGCGACACCGCGCCGTCGCGTGAGAGGACACCAATGCGGATCAAGTCCGCCGACTCGGCGACGTGGAACCGGGCAAGGTGGTAGCCGCCGGGAAAGATGCTGGCACCTAGTGCCGCCGTGATCCGGGAGCTTGTATCGCGGCGCGGAATAAAGACCCCGCTGTGACTTCCCTGCTTGTCATCCCATTCGACGGCGAACCGGTGAGCCACGTTCTCGGTTGTGACTCCGGCCGCTCGCGGAAGAGGTGCCGGGCGCAGAGCCCTCATCCGGATGAAGCAGACGCCTCCGACGGCGTGACCGTTGACGAGTTGCGGGCGGAACGGCGGGGGCAAGAGCGCATCCACCAGTTCAGGGTCGATGCGGTAGCTCACGAGCAGCCGACGCTCGATGATGCAGTCGATGTTCCTGGTGATCACCCTTGGGACTCCTTCGGCATGCGGGCCGACGCGCGGTTGCGACGCTGGCGAAGCACGACCTGCTCGGGGCAGACAGCGGATAGGAAGCTCCCCACGCAGACAGCCAGCCGGTCGGGCACGAGCGAGTAGAGGATCCGGTTGGCATCGCGGCGTTCGGTTACCAGCCCGGCAGCGCGCAGGATGCTCAGGTGCCGTGAGATCGACGGACCGCTGATAGGGAACTTCGCACCGATCTCCCCGGCGGACAGCTCGCCGCCGCGCAAGTCAGACAGGATCTGGCGCCGGGTCGGGTCGGCGACCGCCTTGAACACTCCTGCGTCGTCGAGCATGAGACGAGTTTAGCTATGTTGCTAATTAGCCGTCAAGCTAAGGACGCAGCCTAGCCCTTCGCAGGTGCAGACGGATCAGCGTAGTTCAGGAGCATCAGCGCGCTGTGCGAAAGCGCGCGGTACTTCACCGCGGCAACCGGAAGGACTGCCTGACAGCACCGCGACGCGGTACGCGATACGTGCCGCTGTCTCTATATCTGGCACCAATTCGAAGTACAGGGACCTCATGGATTCACGCCCGGGTCCATGAATGCTCGCTGGACCCGACCGGGTAGCTCGTCGGCTTAAGCTTGCCTGGCACGTCAAGAATCGGCACTTGCTGCATAGTGGAACAAGCTATTCACGCGCCCGCAGCCTCAACCGGTGATGGACCGTCACGCCGCGCTGCGATCAGAGTTGACGTGGCCGATAGACGTCGGAGCGGTGCTCGATCGCCATGATCGTGACGGCATGAAGATGGTCGTCAATCATGTAGATAACCCTGTAGTCGCCGCGCCTCGCACTGAGCAGGCCGGCTAGGCCGAGCTTGAGTGGCTTGCCAACGCGGCGCGGGTTCTCGGCCAGTGATCCGTAGATGAACTCGACGGCGGCCGCTATCTTCTCCGGCAGCCTTGCCAGCGCCCGTTGCGAGCGAGCTGTCCAGGCGACAGCGAATGCCCGGGGGCTCACTGACCGGATATCAGCTTGTGCGCCTGATCCTTGGTGAGGACTTCTGCGCCACCGGCGGCGACATCGGCCAGGCTCGCCCGAATATCGGCCAGCAGATCAGCGCTATCCATGATGTCAAGGCTTTCTTCCAGCGATTCGAGGTCGTCGACACTCATGACGACAGCCGCCGGATGCCCATGCTTGGTGATCACTACCCGGCCATGCTCTCGCTCCAGCCGGTCGACAACTTCCGACAGCCGGTTCTTCACGTCCGCGAGCGGCATCTGCTCTGACACTGACATGGCTATAAGTATAGCTACTCCGGGCCTGCTGCGGCCAGTCCACGCATTTGCCGCTGCGAGACGGCTCACGCCCGGTCGCTCAAGTTTTCGGCTCCGCCACAGCAGTGCTTTGTGGTGGCCTGGCCCGGCTGCTGGAGTCCACCCCCGGATCCCCGCGACGCAAGGCATCATCGGGAGCGGTTCCCGAGGCAAGAGGCAGGAACCGCCGATTCGCGAGGCCGAAATGCGGCAATTTTCAGGCGCGCCTCGAGGCGAGAACTGCGCGTCGGAGAGTCGGCGGGCTGGAGCGCCAGCGGGCTCGAGCGCCAGCGCCGGCCGTCGTGCCGCGTCGAGAACGACCGATCGACGGCTCCCCTTACGGAATACTCGCCAGAGCGTCGGCCTGAGGATGTGCGCCGGCTGTCACGCCTCCTCGGCGCTGTGGCAGACGACCTCGAGCATGAAGCCGTGGGGATCGAGGAAGTAGGTGGCGTAGTGCTCGCCGTACTCGGGGAACTCGCGGGGTTCATGGACGACCTCGGCGTTGTGAGCAACCGCCCAGTCGTGTGCCGCACGGACGGCCGCGCGGCTAGACGCTATGAAGGACAGGTGCTGCAGGCCGGTGCCATGGCGTGAGTGAGGCCCGCGCTCGAGCGCTTGGTAGAAGAAGATCTGAAAACCGCGAGCGCCATCGGGGCCGTTGTTGAACTCCCCGGCTTCCGTCATCGGGAACCAAGCCCGAAGCCCCAGGATCGGCATGAGCTCGTCGTAGTACCGCTTGGCAGCTGCGAGGTCAGGAACACCGATGCCGATGTGGTCGATGAATCCGGTCCGGGGCATTTGCTCCTCCTGTCGACGCCCGCGCAGCGGATTGCCGCGCCGCTTGCGGGCCTGCCACCCCAGCTCGTCTCACGCGGCAGATAAGGCGGCTCGGCGGCGGTTATCACGGGCTCCGCAACTTTGACAATTCCGACTGGCAATTCCGACCTCGGCCGAGCAGGCAGCGGCCAGACCGTATGTTTATGCATCGCCCAGCGCTTGCTTGAGTGCGCACATCTACCGCACATTGGGCGGTAGCCGGGGCCTCTAAGTGAGTTCGAGTCCGGCGCCGCTGTCGGAGTTGACTGATAGCAGGCCCCGACCCGATTTGCCCATTCAGGCGCAGAGCGGCTTGCGCATGATCCTTCGCCAAGGTCGCGTCGCTGCCAGCGTCGACCGGGCACATCATCTGGTGGTTCCCGATGTCGCCTGGCCGACGGCTGGCGCCGTCACCGCGTCGTCGCGCGGCGCGGCCCATTGGAGCGAGTGCCAGGCCGTCCAGGCCAGCAGGGCGGCCAGTGGGACCTCGGCAAAGCAGGCCATAGCAAATGCCTCGGCGTACGGCAGCTGCGGTGCCGCCGACATCGTGTCGAACCATGCGTCCATGCACAAGATCGCGGCCGTGGCCGCGGCGGCGGGGCTGGTCGCCCGGTGCTGGCGCCGCATCAGCTGTGCGACGATCACAAGGCACACCGCCTCGAGGACGTCGAGGCCGACCCAGGAAGCGGCGAAGCTGCGCTCGCCCGCATGCCCGTGCAACTGCTCGACCAGTACCCCGATCCACGGCACGAGCAGGACGCCACAGACAGTGAACACCCTTGTCAGTACACGCGATCCACGGCCCACAACCCTATACCATACTAAAAGGTGCAGGCCGGCTGCCGCTCGAACGCCGTAGGCCCTCCCGGGGGGGGAGTCCAGCGACTCTTGAACCCGGTCAGTGGCGGTGGCCTCCCGAGGTGGGCCGCGAACCATGCGGCTTGCCGGGTTATCCGATCGGTAGCTGACGTGTCACGCGCAGAACCTTGTTGCAGCACCTCGACCACAGCGCACCTGCGAGACAGCTGCCAGCCGGACACCACCAGACTGGCCGCGCACCGAACGGTGATGCCCACTCAGCGATCCAGGGCCGGCCGTTCGACCATTCGGCGTTTGCAGGACCATCCGAGCCTGGCCGGATATCAGCTATTTGTTGGGCGTGGGCGAGGTCACACGGGCGACCGCGGCGTGAGCGATCTTCTCAGTGGCCTGGTCGGGGAAGGGCCAGACGGCGCTGACATTGATCTCGCACAGAACGTAGGTGTCCTCGCCATTTGCCGTGGTCGGCCCGTACAGGAAGTCGGCGTCCCAGATTGCGGGAAGCGCAAAGGTGTCCAGCTCGAGAAGCTGCTTCATCTGCGGGATCCACTCCTGCTCCAGCGACCGTTTGAGCCCGCGGTAAGCCGGAGCGTCGGGGCCTTCAGCGACGGACGGCGGCACGGCCTGCCGGGCGGCGACGGCGGCCGGTTCCAACAGGCCTGTCGGCCACTGATGCAGGAACCCGGCGACCTCGTCATGCACGAAATAGCACCGGATCAGCCCGTCGGCAAGCCGTTCCTGGTAGGGCTGGTCGACCAGGCACCCCGACCAGGCAAAGTAGTCTTCGCAGCGTTCAAGGAAGTCGCGGAGGCGAAGCTGCTCGGACCGTGCCTCCGCTTTCTCCATTGCGTGCCGCACCCTGACCGTCGCATCGGGATCTGGCTCGGCCGTCCCGGCGATCGGCTCCACCAGCTCGACCTTCCACACGCCGTTCCCGCCGTTGCCGCGGGCCTGCTTTAGGACGCGAATGCCGTCTTTGGCCAGTGCGACGGGAAATCTTGCCCGGAAATCGGCAACGTCCGGGTAGAGATCGGTGTCGGTTCCCCAGCCGAGATCGCGGGTCCGGTAAAGCACTTCCTTGGTCCCGAGCGCGAGGATCGCATCGGGGTGAGCAGATACCCACGCCCCGCTGGCGGCGACTTCCAGCAGGAGCGCATCCAGCTGGGAGCGGTTCGCTCCGTCCTGGATCGGGTTGACCCACACCAGGATTCCGTCGAGACCGAGCAACTGCCCGCGCACCTCATCGACCGCATCGTCTTGATACACAACCGGTTCGACCGCCATGCCCAGCCGCCGAAGCGCTGATGCAAGCGGCTTAATGCGCTCCGTCCTGACGGTGGAGTAGGGGTCTTCTCCGCGGTTCCCGCGCCAGAGCAGGCCGATCTTGCGACAAGCCTCATTATCGACGTCAGCAGTCATGACCCCAGTCTCACGGTTGATCATGTGTGCGTGTCGGCCAAGGCTACCGGGACACCTCGGAAGATCTCGGCTGCCTCCCCATCACAGATCGTTGACAGATCGACGAGTCCCCTAATGGTCCTGGCACCCGATCTCGGCGGCATATTGGGCGAATGGAAGCCGGTACTGGCGTACGGCGTCGGGGTTGCTGAGCAGCAGGTCGAAGACCCTCTGTCGGCCGATGTAGAACCAGTAGTCGGTCAACTGCTGGCCGCCTATTTCGTAGGCCACGAGCCATGCCCCGCGCGAGCCGCCAGGCGTCGCGCTCTCAACGCGAGCACGGCCTTGTGGCGCAGTGGCTCGTCCCCGATGCCGCGGCGGGCCGTCAAAAGGCCGCAGCTGCGGGAAGGCCGTGTCGGACCGGGAACGCGGCTGGCGGTACCGCGATCAGTGGGGGTACGTGGCGGCGGCGGCGAACTCCAGCAGCAGTTTGCTGGTGGTTTGCGGGTCTTCCAGCATCGGGGTGTGTCCCACGCCGGGCAGCAACTCGACCCGGGCGCCGGGTATCTCGCGGTAAGCGGTAGCGGACGAGGAGGGATACCGTGCGTCCTCGGCGCCGAAGATCACCAGCACCGGGACGCCGATCGTGGCTAGCCGGTCGGGGAGACTCTGCTGCCTCAAGTAGTCGTCGGATCCTCGGGCCGTCCCGGCGAGGGCGCGGTGGGTCATCCCCAGCGCGGCCTCGATGACGGCGCCGGGGATGTCGACACGGAGGGTGAAGGCGGAGCTCAGAGCCTTGCGGATGGTGGCCTCACTCCGCAGGCGCCACAGCAGCCGCCCGGGGAACCGGGCCAGCAGGAGCCGGACGAGCAGGCCGTCAGGGATCGCGGCGTCCAGGCTCGGGCCCATGTCGATGAGCGCCAGCGACGCCACCTTTTCGGGCCGCTGCTCGGCCAGGGCCGTGGCCACCATGCACCCCATGGAATGCCCGATCACCGTTACCCGGCCCGCACTGAGCCGGTCCAGCGCGGCGCCGACCCGGCGGGCATGAGCGGGGATGTCGAACCCGCCGGGCGGGCTGGACGACCTGCCGTGGCCGAGCAGGTCGACACGGATAACACGGCAGGCGCCCGCCAGGGCCGGGACCACCGGGTCCCACCAGGCCGTCGAACCCGCAGAGCCGTGGATCAGCAGCACGCCGGGCGTACCAGGCATGCCGTCCTCCACCACGTGCATGTCGCCATCGACAAGACGAACGAACCGGCCGTCAGCGCCTCGATCACGGGGCATGTCCTCTGCCATCGCGCTGCCTCCTGCCATCCCTGTCAAGTGTTTGATTCGTGACTGCCACGATCGCTGGCTCACCATCGGGTGTCTTGGAGAAATGTTCCGCTCTCGTCAGCGCCACGAGTATTCGCGCCAGCCGTGCGGGTAAGCTGCCTGATCGCGTCGCAGGCGCCGCGGTCCCACCAGCGTCTGCTTGCTCATGTCGTGGCTGGTGGCCAGCGCCTCCAAGGGCCGTTCCAGCTGCCGGTCCTTGATGTGCAGCGCGGTGTTGTACCGCCAGGCTCTTTGCAGCAGGCTGAGCAGCGGCGGCCGGTCAGTCGTCATAACCCCGGGCCACCGGCCGTGGCAGCAGGAACAGGCTGGCGCCGTAGCACACCACCCCCACGGCGGCCAGCAGTGCCATCGCCATCGAACCGCCGTCCTTGCCACTGCCAGTGAAGGCGCTGCCGGAAACCGCCGCGCCGATCATTGAGAGCAGCCCCAGCGCGGCGACGGCGATCAGCGTCGGCTGCCGGGCCAGGATGGCCTGCACCATGAATCCGAGCGCGGCCAGGATCAGCAGCAGCCCCAGCACGATGTGCAGGGTGAGCCCGGCAGGGCCGTTGGCGATCGCCTGCCCGAACCCGTGCCCGTGGTCGGCACTCGGCACGGTGACGTACAGGTTGACGTAGATGCCGAGAGCGACCTGGACGACGAGCATGACGAAGGCGGCGAAGCTGCCACGCCGCAGGCCGCTGACCCGACGCGCCGTCAGCCGGCCAGCCGTCTCGGGGACGGTCGTGCCCATGGGTACGGTCATGACTCTCCTCTCATTACTACTTGTTCGTCCGGTACCTGATGGCCCCGCAGCGGTCACTTCGGCAGCCGTGCCAGCCGGCGCGCTGCGTCTGTCTCTTGGCCTGACGTGGCGTTCGGACCCCTGGGTCCGTAACCTGCGACGATCACCTTAGGTGCGCCGGCGAAGGTCAACGCGGGTGCGCAGCAGGTCTTGGAGCCATGCCGGACATGACTGCCAGCATCGCTGCCACACCACCGGGTGTCTTGGAGAAATGTTCCGCTCTCGTGGTCAGCGCCGCGAGTACTTGGCGCCAGCCGCTTCGCTGGCTGGAAGTCACGTCCTGGATGCGTGCCGCCGGTCGGCCCAGGCGATGTCATCGACCGCGAGCCAGGGCGCGGCCGCAACGGCCGTGGTCGTTACCCCGGCGAAAGTCTTGACGTCCCGGTGGAGGTGGGACTGGTCGGCGTAGCCGCTTTCTGCCGCAACCAGGGCGGCGCTGTGACCTGCGGCGAGGCGATGTGCCGCGTGGTCGAAACGGACCAGCTGGGCGGCGCGCTTGGGGGTGAGGCCGATCTGGGACCGGAACCGGGACCACAGGCGCTTGCGGCTCCATTCGACGTCGGCTGCCAGCCGCTCGACCCGAACCCGTCCCCGGCTGGTCATCATCTGCCCCCAGGCGAAGGCGACTTCGGGGTCGGCAGCCCGGCCTGCCTGGTGCCGCCGGGCAAGCGCAGCCTCTGTGATCGCGAACCGGTCGTCCCATGACCGGGCCGCGCGTAGCTGTTCCTGGGTTCGCACCGCATCGCGCCCCCACAGGTCATCGAGCGCGACCACCGTCCCGCCCAGCTCCGAATAGGCGCCGAGCACCGCGTGCGCGACCACCGGCGACAGCCGCACCTGCAGGCACTCGATGTCCCGGCCGCGCCCTTGTACGCCGCTGGGCGCGAGGCCGACGGCGAGGCTGCCTCGCTGCTGCTGACCGCTGGCGTCGTCGATGAGCACCCCGTCGCCAAGGTCTATGAACAGCGTCACCGCCGGGTAGGGGACCACCTGAAGGTCGACGAGGTCCTTCGCTCGATTGGTGAATCCAGCCATGCGGATCCCCGCCATCCGGCCCGGCCGTGTCGGGACCGCGATGTCCCACACCGGCGCACCGTCACAAACCGGTGATACTGAGCTGCGGGCCTGGCGATTTCTCATCGTTATGCCAGCGTAGTTCTTCTCGCTGATCTGTCATTTTCTGTGGCGCGCACGACGTCCAAGTCGTCGTTGTCAGCCCGGACGTCTGGTGCGGGCCTGGCCCCTTCGCCGACCGCCTTCCTTCTCTGGCGCTTCTTGACCGCAGGTCAAGGCCGGCAGCTGATCCACGCCGACCTCGAAGAAACGCGTAGCTGCAGGGCGCGCCAAGAGGACCCAGTGTGGCGGGGGCGTCCCCAATTCCTGTCTTCCGTAGGCGAAGTGGCTGATCTCCGACCACAAGAAGCGATGCGGACTGCAAGGACCAAGATCGCGAACGCCAACGGCAACAATGCGCTCACCACGCGGCCAGGCGTTCAGTGCGCCGTGAGATACGCACGGACCAGCAGGACGTCGTGGTCGGTGTGTATGGCGGGCACCACCCGCGCTGAGGGCGAGCGAAACGCGCTTGTTCCGTAGACCTGCTGACTCCCGGGATCCTGATGCGCGGAACCGTCGGTGCGGGTCCAGAAGCTGTGCGGGGCGCAGGAGGGGCGACGGTTCATGTCGCCTCCGAAGATGACGGCGCGGGCCGCCGCGCGGCGTGCAAGGATCGCTCCGAGCTCGGCGCACTGCAACTCGTTCGCGGCCACCTCAACGGGCTCGTGCGTGGCAAGTTGAGCAGTGCACACGTCAACGCCGATCCCAGTGCTGGCGCACAGCCACACGCGTCGCTCGGGGCCGGCTTGCGTCTCGAATGGCTGGGTGGCGACGGCCAAGATGGATGCTTTCGACAGCACCGCGTCACCGTAGAATCCACGGCCGCCCGGTCGGATGCAGGGCAGGGGCCTGCCGTAGTAGATCACCTCCGAGAAGCGCAGGTGGTAGCCAGTCCGCCGGGCGATCTTCGCGACGTCACCGCTGCACGCCTCGCTAAACGTGACCGCGTCAGGGCGCGCTTCACGGATCCGGGTGATTGCCTCCCGCACCACCGCTGGGTACTTCACCTTCGCGTAGCAGCCGCTGAGGCCGGACAGGCACAGGTTCATCTGCATCAACGTGTAGGACGGGCCCTGGGACGGCCGCGCGGCCCCAGCCGCGGCTGGACCCGAGGATCCGCTGCAGCCGACGAGCGTGAGGACAAGCCCGCAGCTCCCCGCAGCGAGTAGGACCGCAGACCTCACCGAGCGCTCGGCGGCGCGTCGGACCGTTATCTTCACCGTTCATCGACGGTACATCCACCCCATCTACAGCAGGTAACACGGCGCCATCCAAACCCGGTGCGTTCCACAGCTGGACGGAGCCTCAGCCGCGGTGGGTCCCACACGAGGTTCGACTCACAGCGCCGTTCAGCAAAGCGCGTTCGCGGCGCGAAGTCATGCGCGGTGCCCGCGGTTCTTTCCGGGCTGGGGATGTGATGCAAGGCTGTTGCCATGCAGCATGTTCCGGAGCCAGACCGCAGCGAGTGGATCGCGCAGATGCGCGAGCGTGCCCGGCTCGACGCGGAAGAGCTGCTGCCCTGCCCCCCATTCGCTGTCTTCGGGCTGGCAGAGCCTCGGCTGCCGTCGGCGTACCTCGCTGAGGCCGGTCAGGTTAACGGTGTGTGGGAGAGCATCAGCCTCGCGTACGGGGACTGGGCACAGCCCGCCGGGCCATGGCTGGTGGTCACCACTAGGACCGGGCCGGCCGATGCGGGTGACCGTGAGGTCGAGGCTGAGCTGCTCCGCACGATCGATCATGACCGCAACCGGATAGCTTCCCAATCCGGCGTCGACGAGGATGACCTCGACGTGCCGCCGGACTACTCGCGCGTGGACCTGGCTGTCGGCAGCGAGAACGTCAGCGGCCTTGCCGGGCGGCAGGGGAACGTGTGGGCGGCGCGGCTGGTGGCGGACGGGCTGATCGTCACGCTCGTGGTCCGCGGTGTCGATCCGGCCTCGGTCCGGCTGGACCCGGTGGCTGATCTTGCCCCGTACCTGCAGGCCCGCAACGAGCGCCTTGGCCGGCTGAGCGAGCATCGGCGGGCGCAGCCACCGCCGGTCTTGGAGCCAGCTGAAGGCGTGGCGGCCTATCGCGCGCTGGCCGAGGCGGAGCTGGCCTCCCATGCGCGGCTGGTCCAGGCGCTGCAGGCCGGCCGCGAGCCCCGGCAGCGGGCTGGTGAGGGTGCGGCCCGGCACGCGCTGTGGCAGCGCGCAGTACGCGAACAGGCGCGCATCTCCGGTATCGGCGAGCGCCAGGCGGACGAAATCGTGACCCTCGTGATCAACCATCTCACCAGGCTGCACGAACAGGCCCCGTGGTTTACGGCCGAACCCCGGCTGCGCGAGGCCGCGATCGACGAGACACTCCGGCATGCAGCCCTGGGTGACGACGTCCCGAGTCAGCCAGCTCAGCAAGCCTGGGCGCGTTACTGGGCGCAGCGCACCACCTCAGCGCCGGGGCACGAGCCCGGCGAGGAACTCCTGGCCCACCTGCAGGCAGGCAGACCGCTCATAACCGCGTGGCTGCAGGCGTGGGCGATATGGGCAGCGCGAGGCTGATACGCGCAACGCTCGCCCGCCCCGGAGCCGGCAAGTTTGCCGGCTACATGCAGCACGCAGATCGGGCGGCTCGGCGCGGTCGTCTTCCGGCTGATCAGACACGCACATAACCGTCGGTTAAGCGGCCAGACTCAAAGGTGGGTTCGTGGACCTCGACCCGGGCCGACGAACATCCGGATCTGCATGTTATGCCTGTGATCTTCCAGTCATCTCGGCCAGCCTTGATGAGGCTGTTTCCCCTGTGACGATGGGAGCGTTGCTGTGCATGCTGTTGATCTGCGGGTGGCCCGTTCAGCTGACGGTTTCGGCGGTCTGGACGTCCGAGTAGGGGTGCCGCTAGCTGATGTGTATCTGGAGTTCCTGGCCGGGCGGTGCCGGCCGAATACGGTACTGGCTGCTGCGTACGACCTGAAGGTGTTCTTCTCGGTGGCTGGTAAGTCACCGGAGGAGGTTCGGCCTGCTGACGTGCTGGCGTTCATCACTGCCCAGCGCACCGGGAAGCCCGGCGTGCATGGCGCGCTGCAGCCGGTAGATCGCGACGGCGAGCCAGCCGGGGTGTCAGCCGCGACGGTGCGCCGGCGACTGTCGATCGTGTCAGGGTTCTTCGCGTTCTTGCAGGCCCGCGGTGACGTGGCGGCTAATCCGGTGCCGCGCGGGTTGCCGACCCGGCGGGAGCGGTCTCGTCCCGGGCAGGGCGTCCCGCTGGTCCGCGTAACACGGCGGCTGCCGCGGATCTTGTCACCGGCCGAGGTCGATGCGCTGACCGCTGCGCTGCGGACGCACCGGGACCGGGCCATGGTCGCGGCGATGGTGCTGGGCGGGTTACGCCGCTGCGAGGTCCTCGGGCTGCGGCTGGAAGATCTGCGCGTTGCTGAGCGGCGGGTGTTCATAGCTGACGGGAAGGGCGGCCGGCAGCGGCTGATCCCGGTATCGGGCCGGTTCTTCGCCGCGGTCGCTGCCTACCTGGATGCCGAGCGGCCGCCCGGGGCTGGCACCGACCGGGTCTTCGTGGTGCTGAAGGGCCCGCGCCGCGGGCAGCCGCTGTCGGCTAAGGGCACTGATGAGGTCCTGGCGGCTGCGCGTCGCCGGGCCGGCCTGGCTCACGCGACCTGCCATGAGCTGCGCCATACCTGCCTGACCCGGCTGCGCGAGGCCGGGATGGCGCTGGAAGCGGTGCAGGCCCAGGCCGGGCACGCCTCGATCGAATCGACCCGGATCTACCTGCACCTGGCTGATGACTGGCTCGCTGCGCAGTACCGCAAGGCCGCCGAGGTGATCGACGCGCAGGTCTTCGCCATCCAGCCCGCTGCGCCGGACGCCATGCCAGGGAGCCAGCGGTGAGCGGGCCGCCGCGGCTAGGCGCCAATGGGATGGGCGTGCTGCCGGCCTGGGCCGACCTTGAGCCCGCCCTCCCGCAGATCACCGCTACGATGCGCCGCTACCTGACCCAGATCGGCTGCGTGCTGCGGCCGGGCAGCGTGGATAACGCGGACATGGCCCTGCGCTGCTTCGCCGGCTTCCTGGCCGGCACCGCACCGGAGGTGACCAGTACCACGCAGGTCACCCGCCGGCACATCGAGGACTACAAGCCGTGGCTCGCCGCCCGGCCCGGCCAGAACAAGCCGCGGCTGACGACCGCGACCATCGCCCACCGCCTGGGCACGCTGCGGATGTTTTTCGTCCGGATCGACGAGTGGAGCTGGGACGAGGCCCCGCCCAGAGTGCCGATGTTCCCCGGCGACCTGCCACGCCAGGACCATCCGCTGCCCAAAGCCCTCGACGACGCTGCCGCCGCGAAACTGCTGCGCGCCGCGCAGAACGACAAGCGCCTGCTGGTGCGCGTCACCGTGGAGATGCTGCTGCGCACCGGGCTGCGGGTCAGCGAGTACACCTCGCTGCGCGCCGACGCCGTGGTGCACATCGGCGCCGGGCCGTGGCTGCACGTCCCTGTCGGCAAGCTCCGCGAAGACCGGTACCTGCCGCTGCACCCGCAACTCGTCGCCCTCATCGACGACTACCGCAGCCGTCACGTCGCAGCCGGCAATCCGCTGCTGCTGCCGCGGGAGAACGGCAAGCCTGCCGACCGGCACGCCGTCACCCGCTGGATCAACAAGGCCGGCGCCGCCGCCGGCCTGCCGCACATCCACCCCCATCAGCTCCGGCACACGCTAGCGACCCAGGCGATCAACCGCGGCATGAGCCTGGAAGCCATCGCCGCGATGCTCGGCCACCGCAGCCTCGACATGACCCTGCGCTACGCCAGGATCGCCAGCCGCACGGTCGCCGATGAGTACTTCGCCGTCACCGACAAGGTCGACGCACTCTACGGCCAGCCCCCCGTGCTGCCCGCCGACGCGATCGGACCCAAGATGGCCCGGCTGCGCCGCGAGCACCACCGGATGCTCGGCAACGGCTACTGCACCCGCCCCGCCGAGCTGGACTGCGCGTTCGAGTCGATCTGCGAAACCTGCACCTTCTTCCAGACCAGCATCGCATTCCGGCCCACCCTCCAGGCCCAGCACGACGACGCCATCACCCGCCACCAAGACCACCGCGGGCAGCTATTCGCCACGCTGCTCGCCCGAGTCGACCAGGACGCCTCATGAACCAGCCCGCATTGCGTCTCACCCGGCCTGGCCAGCTGCCCGCACCCGCCACCGGCGACGACAGCGTTCAGATCCTCACCGAGGCGATCGACAGCCTCGCCCGGCAGCGCACCGCCTACTGGCTCGGCGACTCCGCCGTCCATCTGCACGCGCTGGCCAGCCTCATCGCCCAGGCCCAGCAACTCCTGCCCCGGGCCGTCCATGACGCCCGCGACCAGGAACTCACCTGGACCCAGATCGGCGAGCTCCTCAACACCACCGCCGCCACAGCGGCGCGCCGCTACCGGACCAAGCCATGATCAACTTGACAAGGATCACCGGCATAATGCCGCCGTTGGTGCACAGCAACCGATACTTGCCTGGCGAAGCCTATGGGCGATGATGGCAAGGCAACCTAGATACGGGCAGGAGATGGCATGCCGGTCTTCGATGAGTACCGCAAGCAGCGGACCGTCATGCTCACGACCCGCAAGCGCGACGGCGCGACCGTCGGAACGCCAGTAAACATTGCGTTGGGCCCGGATGGGCGCGCCTACTTCCGCACATGGTCGGCGACTGGCAAGGCCAAGCGCATACGCAACTTTCCGCAGGTGTGGATCGCGCCGTGCACCGCACGCGGGAAGATCACCGGTCCGCAACGGCAGGCGACCGCAGTGCTGCTGCCCGGGCCGGAAGCCGGCGTGGCGGCCAGGGCACTAGCCGCGAAGTACCCGCTGCTGCAAGGATTCTTGGTTCCGGCGTTTCATCGGTTTACCAAGAAGACAACTGTTCACTACGAGCTTCTGCCGCCTGCCGCTGCGTGAGTGCCCGTCGATCACCTGCTGCGGCCGCCTGTGCCTGCCCGACTCTCGGCGCTGTGTCCGCGGGCTCCGGCACAATCGGGGACATGGACCTGATCACGAAGCTAGTGCCGATCCTGCACGTGAAGGACCCGAGCGCGGAACGGCGATTCTATGAGCAGCTCGGCTTGCACACGACCTACGAGGGCCCGGAGTACCCAGGCTTCATCGCGGTGGGCAATGACGCTGTCGAGTTCGGGCTGAGCTTGCGTCCTGACGCCGACCCGGCGGTATCCGGCCTGACCTGGCAACTAGGCGTGAGCGACGCGGACGCCGCTATCGCCGCCTGCGAACAGGCAGATATCAGCTACGAAGTAACCGTGGAACGGCCGCGCGAGGACTGGGCCTACCGGGTTGTCACAGTCCGGTCCCCAAACGGGATCGAGGTCGTTCTCGAAGAGCAGTCCAAGCCGGGAGGCTCCCTGGGGACTTAACAGCTGCGGGCTGGTGCTCAGCGCAGATGGTGTCGGACCCACACGTTCGGCTCCACATAGACGGCATAGTCGTGCGTTGCATCGCATTTGATCGGCACCAGCGCGCCGGGAACGATGACGTCTCCGTCGGTGTCGAACGGCAGGCTGGTCCAGGCCCGCCATTGAGCCAGCGAGCCTGCCATCACCATCGAGGCCGGGGCGACCTTCTCGATGACGGCGCCGGCTCGCACGTGGACGCGCAGCCAGGCATCCTCCGGCAGCCCGTCGGGGCGAGTCAGCTTGATGTACTCGGGCATCGGCAGGTGGGGGACGAGGTGCTTCTCGTTGGGCCGCACCGGCGCGACCATTACCGTGATGCCCTGCGCGGCCACTGCCTCTCGCAGCGCCGTGAGGATCCGGTACGACAGGCCGGTACCGAGGTACTTCGGCGCGATCAAGATCTCCAGCGCGCTGGCCATGTTGACCTGCGCGCCTGATCTGAAGTCATCGTAGGCCCAGGTCATCAGGCGGTCCCAGCCGCCGTCGGGGAGTTCCTCGCGGCGGGGGCCGCCGAAACGGAACGGGATGCTGCGGCCGCGTGCGACCGGAGTGCCGTCCTCGTCGGTGGCCATCACGCAGAACTGCGGGAAGTCCCCGGCTACCCGGTAGAACAGGGCGTTGGCCACCGCGTCCGCGCCCATGAACGCCGGCCAGGTGTCTTCAATGTCGTAGACGCGCTCGATGAGCTCCGGCCGCTCAGCCAGCGTGGTGACAATCAGCTCCGCCATGCAGGTCATGCTTCCAAACGGCAAAACCCATCGTCGAGCGGATTACTCACGCCGACCCAATCGTTGCCGAACCCACCATGTTCGCCGGGCCCGAACACGTCCGAGCCTTGAGTACCCGCACCGCGCCCGCCCGGATCACGTTCAGTCGCACCGCGCCCGGCTGAACCGACTTCGGCTGTGCCGCACTCAAATCGGGGCTGACTGTCATTTCGGCTGGAGCGGGTGCGCGGCCAGGAAGGACAACACTGCCGAATCCGCGGCTTGAGTCGCGTCGGTGAGGTACATGTGACCTGCTTCGGGCAGCACGACGAGGTCCGCACCAGGTATCAGCCGCGCCAGTTCCTCCCCGTAGCGAAGAGGGACCAGCCGGTCGTGTGATCCGTGAATGATCAACGTCGGCGACCGGACCGAACCTAGATGACGCTGCGAGCCCTCGTATTCGAGCACGGCCCGCCGCTGGGCCCGTATCCCGTCCGCCGGCCGGCGCAGCGAGTCGAGCAGCCGGAGGTCCTCAGCGATCAAAGCCGAGTCCGTTGCCGGCCCGTATACCAGCGCCCGGGCCAGCGCGACTGTCCTCGCCTGGCGGCCTGCGGGAAGGGCGGGAAGGAGGTGGCGAATTACCGACCACAGCGGCACATGGCGCCTGGCGGCTTTGGCCGCAGTACAGCCCAGGACGAGGGCGCCTACCCGCTCGGGATGCTCGATGGTCAGTACCTGAGCGATCCCACCGCCCATCGATGCCCCGTAGACATGCGCCTGAGTCACGCCGGCCGCCTCGAGGACTGCCAGAGCGTCGTCGGCCATGTCCGAAAGGGTCCACTGCGACAATGTGGTGGCGGTCTGGCCCACGCCTCGGTTGTCGAACGTGATGACCCGAAACCGCTCGGCCAGAGCCGGGAGGTGCCTGGCCCACATCTGGCGCGGCCAGCCCAGGCCCATCACCAGCAGCAGCGGCTCGCCCGACCCCCGCTCCTCCCAGAAGACCTGAGTGTGGCCACGGTCTGCTACCGGCATTGGAATCCGAGCCGCGCTGCCCAGCAGTTCGTCGGATTCAACTCGCCTCCCTAGCAGGTGCTGGCTCAGGTGAGCGTGGCAGACCGCCTCGTCGCCGTCAACGGCCTCCGGCGCCTGCCGGGCGATCTCTGGCATGAGGTTCGCCGTGTGTTTTATTGGAAGGCGCGTGCGTCGCGCGTGAGCTAGATTCGCGGGATGTTTGCCTCCGAGCGCGTGCGCCTGCGACCCATGGTCCCGGACGACGCCACCGTGCTGTACGAAATGTGGTCCGACCCCGAACACCACATGATCACCGACGACAGCCCGCTGCTGATTGAATCGCTCGCTGCGCGCCGGGCCAGGCTGGAGAGGTCACTAGCCGAACCGGACGCCCGTACCGCCAGGTTCACCGCCGAGACGATCGCCGATAGCACCGTGATCGGGACGTGCTTGCTGTGGGGCCTCGACGCCTTCAACCAGTTCGGCCACATCGGTATCTCACTGCTCCCGGCCGCCCGCACGCAGGGGTACGGCCGGGAAATGATGGAGCTGCTCTGCCACTACGGTTTCCGCTTCCGCAACCTGCACCGCATCGAGCTAGAGACGCTCGCGACCAACGCCGCGATGCGGAAACTAGCCGAAAGCTGCGGCTTCGTGCTCGAAGGCATCCAGCGCGAGCAGGCCTACGACGGCGACGGCTTCTCCGACATCGTGCTGTACGGGCTGCTCAGGCAGGACTGGAGGCGCTAGAACCGCGTGGCATTAGTGCTTGGACGGGCTGCCGAGGGTCGGCGCGGTGTGCGGGCACTGCTGGGGACGTTGCTGGCAGTCTGTGTCCATGCTTCTTGAGCACCGGGGCCGTGTACCACATATTCATCCCAGCGCCTACGTGGCACCCACCGCAGTGTTGTGCGGCGCGGTGCACGTCGGACCGGACGCCCGTGTCCTGTTCGGAGCTGTGCTCACGGCCGAGGACGGCGAGGTGCATGTCGGCGCCCGCAGCGTCGTGATGGAGAACGCCCTGGTCCGCGGGCGCGCCCGGCATCCGTCGGTTATCGGCGACGATGTGCTCGTGGGGCCGCACGCTCACCTGAACGGGGCGCGGGTGGCGAACGGATGCTTCGTGGCCACCGGCGCGGCATTGTTCCCTGGCAGCGCGCTGGGGCCCGGCGCCGAAGTCCGGATCCACGGCGTCGTTCATGTGAATACGGTCCTGCCGCCCGGCGCGATGGTGCCGATCGGCTGGGTGGCCGTGGGCGACCCCGCACAGATCTATCCGCCCGATCAGCATGAGCAGATCTGGTCGGTTCAGGAATCGCTGGACTTCCCCGGGACTGTCTACGGCGTTGCCCGTGACACGCCAGCTACCGACCGGATGACCCGGCAAGCCGCATGGTTCGCGGCCCACCTCGAGGACCGCCCGATCGACTAACCGATCAGGCTTCCTCAGGGCCGGTGTCGGGGAAGAGGCCGCCCGGCCCCAAATGGGTGCGGGTGCCGTCGTGGTCGAGGATGCACAGGATCTCCGCGGCTTCATCCGGAACGCCGAATGCATGCGGCTCCATCGTGGAGAACTCGGCCGCCTCGCCGGCCCGGACCAGAATGGTCCGCTCGCCCAGGCGCAGCACGATGGTGCCGGACAGGACGGTGAACCAGTCCCGGCCTGGGTGGACGCGCAGCCTGGCGGGCACCTTCCTGGTCACCCGCAGCTTCGCGATCGTCATGCCCGGCGGCGCACCGGTCCGCGACAGCAGCCAGGTCGTCATGCCCCGTGCCTCGTCCCGGAACGGCCTGATCACCACGTCGCCGTCGTCGTCGGACTCCACCAGCTGGTCAAGGGTGGTGCCGAGTGCCCTCGCGATCGGCGTGAGCTGATCGAGGGCAATTCGCCTGTGACCGGTTTCGATCCGGCTCAGCGTGGACGGGCTCAGGTAACTCCGGGCCGCCAGCTCGTCCAGCGACCAGCCCAGCGACGTGCGCAAACCCCGGATGCGCTGCCGGACAAGAGCATCCAGATCGGCGTCTTGCTTCATGCGCAAGAGTGTATGCCGTAACGGCAAGCTGGCGGTACCGTCGAGGACATGGCACATGAACATATGGCTGACCTGCTCGACCTCGACGCGGAGGTCCTCAGCGAGTACCACCGGGAGGTAGCTGAATGGGTCTTGGCAAACCTCACAGAACGGGCCCGCGTCATTGACGTGGGTGCCGGCACGGGCACCGGCACCCTGGCGCTGGCCAGGCAGTTGCCGGACGCCGAGGTAATCGCGCTGGACGTCGACGAGGAGATGCTGAGGCACATCCAGGACAAGGCCCGCGCGTCCGGGCTCGCCGACCGGATCCGCACCGTCCAGGCCGACCTCGATCAGGCATGGCCTGACGGCCTGAAGAACGCTGACCTGGTGTGGGCCGCCAACTCTATGCACCACATGGGCGATCCCGCACGGGTGGTCGCGCAGATCTACCAGGTGCTGCGCCCAGGGGGACTGCTCGCGGTCACGGAGCTGGAGTCGTTCCCGCGTTTTCTCACCGACCCGGCGGGCGCGGCGCTCGAGGAGCGGATCCACACCGCCATGGCGCGGGGTCGTGACGAGGCCGGCATGCACATGCATGAGGACTGGCCTGCCCGTTTCGCCGAAGCCGGGTTCGCGGTCGAGTCCGAACGCCGCTTCGTGATCGCGCTGCAGCCGCCGCCGGACTCCCCGATGGCCGCCTCCGTGACCCGCTACGCCATGGTCACGCTCAGCCGCGCCCGGCACGGCCTGGAGGACAAGCTCAGTGCCGGTGACATCGCGGATCTCGATGCCCTGGCCCCGGCCTTGTCCGCCCGCGACGACCTGACGGTCCGCACCAGCCGTACGGTCTGGCTGGCCCGCACGCCGTAGCCGCGCCGCAGGCGATAACGTCGTACGGGAGAAGCACACCGGCCAGTTTTGGCTACCGGACACAGGACGCTCGCGGGGGCCGACGTGCGGAGGTGCCGTGAGATTTTCTTCTGGCAGAGTGTCGAACCCGGCGCGAGTCGCTCGTATATAAGACGAGAGGCGGCGGTGTAGGCCGCCGGGGACAAGGGAGTCGTGGCATGACGCGGTACTTGATCTCGTTCGATGACGGCGCGATGGACCACATCCCCGAGGGGGATATGCCCGCCGTGGGCAAGGCCGCGCACGAGGTGGTCCAGGAGGCCGTGAACGCCGGCGTGTGGGTTTTCGGCGCCGGACTGATGAGCCAACGGGCTAGCGTCGTGGCCACCGACGGGACGGTCACCGACGGCCCGTATCCGGAGACCAAGGAGGTCATCGGCGGGTTCTCGCTCGTCGACCTGCCCTCACGCGAGGAGGCGCTGGCGTGGGCTGCCAAGATCGCGATGGCCTGCCGCTGTGCGCAAGAGGTCCGGGAGCTCCTGCCCGACCCCGAACAAGACGCGATGCTCCGCGAGGCTGATAGGCGACAGTGACGTCCGACGAATCCGATAGGCCGCCCGGCGGCGCCGAAGCCCGATCGGGCTAAGGAAGTCCGTTCCGATTATGGACCTGCATTCTTGCCGTGAATTGGACCTTTCCATTAATCCATTGTTCCGGCAGAGTCTCGTCCCGTGACCATTTTCATCCGGCGCGGCCCCGCGCAGCCGGGATCGGCATAGTGCTGATGGAGTTCTCGCATGCCCGCCAGATCTGGGCGGACTTCCCCGAGCTCGCCGCCGGAGCAGCATTCACGACTGGCATCACGACCAGCGACCGCGCCGTGCGCTCGGTGGCGGAGCGCGTGGGGCCATTCTGGGCCGCTGCTGATGCTCAGCTCGCGGGCTCGTCGGAGGCAGAGCTGCCGCAGACACAAGCGTGGCGCCGGGCCTTTGCCCGGATGGGACTCAAGCCGACGCAGTACAGGTGCGCGTCCGAGGCGCTGTTGCGGCGCTTTAGGAAGGAGCACTCGCTGCCATCGATCCACCCGCTGGTCGACTTGTGCAACGCCATCTCGCTGGCCTATGCCATCCCGGTCGCCGTGCTTGACCTCGATCAGGTGGCCGGCTCGCTCGAGGTCCGCTACGCCGAGGGCACGGAGACCTATCTGGCCTTCTCCGGCGAGCGGGAGCAGCCGGAGGCCGACGAGGTGATCTTCGCCGATGACGCGGGCGTTGCGCACGCGCGGCGGTGGACCAATCGCCAGAGCGCACTCTCGGCGGTGTCGCCGGCCACCACGACCGTGCTCATCGTCGCCGAGGCAATGCACGAATCCGGCACCGCCGACGTCCAGGCTCTGACGGGCACGGTCGCCGCAGAAATAGCCGCCGTATGGCCGGTCACGGTCCAGACCGGATTCCTTCGTCCTGACCAGCCCACGTTCCGGCCCGGCGTGGTGAACTCCGATGACATGCCGGCTGGCCGATGAGCGACTTCGCCGCTGCCCAGCCTCGACCCTCTGCGCCGAGCCTGACGGCGAGTACCGCCCTTGACGATCCACCCATATCATCTAGATAGCTGAGCGGGCAGCCGGCGGCAGGAGGCATCCCGATGCACGCACCAGATGACACCACCACTCCCTCGCGATCTGTCACCGGCATGAGGCGTCTGATCAGGCCATGGGAGTACCGGCATCGCCGTGGCGTCGCTGCCGTGCGCTTTGCCGCCGGCGGCTTTAATCTCGGCGTCGGCCTCGTTCTGCTCTCTCTCGGTCGCAAGGCGGGAACTGACCAAGAGCGGCGCAAGTGCTACGGGTTCGCAGCGTGTTTCCTGGCCTCCGCGCCGTTGCAATTCCTGGGCGGCTATCTGGATATGACTGCCGACCGCTCCGCACCCCCGCGATCCTAAGGCGGCGCATCGGTCCGCAGCCGCACGGCCGCACGGCGCTTGCGAAGAGAGGGCCCTGGTAGGCCGTTGTAGCCTGGTAGGAGACTCGGATCCGCCCGAAGAAGGGACCTTAGGTCCGGCGCCTAGCGCTGACGGGCACTGGCGGGGGCGTCCAGAGCAACTACCACGGCGGTGAGGCAGCTGCCTCGACGCTCGTCGCACGCGCCGTCCGGCCGGACTTTCTCAAGCCGTAGGCGACAAAGGGGTGACGCGTGCGAATCGGGGACGATCCGGTATCGACGGAAATGCAGCAGGCAGGGGGCCGCGTTCTGCTCACCGGGGCGACCGGCTACGTCGGCGGCCGCCTGCTGCGCAACCTCGAGGCGTCGGGGCGACCGGTGCGCTGCATGGTGCGGAGACCGGAGGCGCTGTCGGGACGGACGGCTGAGGAGACGGAGATCGTTCGCGGAGACGTCCTTGAGCCCGACTCTCTGCACGAGCCCCTGGCGGGTGTCACGGCCGCCTACTACCTCGTTCATTCAATGGCCGCATCAGGGCCGTTCGCGGACGCCGACCGCCGCGGCGCGCAAGACTTCGCGGCCGCCGCCCGGAAAAGCGGCGTCAGCAGGATCGTCTACCTGGGCGGCCTCGGCGCCGACGACGATGTATCGACGCACCTCGAGAGCCGTCACGAGGTAGGGCGGATCTTGCGCGAGTCGGGTGTCCCGACGATCGAGTTTCGCGCGTCCGTCGTGATCGGCTCGGGAAGCGTCTCCTTCGAGATCGTGCGCTCGCTCGTCGACCGCTCGCCCGTCCTGCTGATGCCCCGATGGGTTGTCTCTCGCACACAACCGATTGCAATCGAGGACGTCCTCGCGTACCTGCTTGCCGCTCTCGACCTCGAGCTCGAGGAGAGCCGACTCTTCGAGATCGGCGGCCCCGACCGCGTCGCTTACGCCGATCTCATGCGGGAGTACGCGCGGCAGGCCGGCCTACGGCGCACCGTGATTCGCGTCCCTCTCGCCACACCGCGCGTGTCAGGGCTCTGGTTGAGCCTGGTCACGCCGGTGTATGCGAGCATCGGCCGGGAACTTATCGCGAGTCTGCGCAACGACACACTCGTTCGCGACGGATCGGCTCGCGAGACGTTCCCGGTCCGCCCCCGAGGATTCCGCCAGGCCGTCGAGCGCGCGCTCGCGAACGAGGACCATGAGTTTGCCGAGACCCGGTGGTCGGATGCCCTGTCGGCACACCCGGGGCGCAACTGGGGCGGTGTGACGCTCGGCCAGCGGGCCGTCGCATCACGCCGAATCAGAGTGGCTGCGTCGCCGGAGCAGACGTTCGCGCCGATCCAGCGGATAGGCGGCAACACGGGCTGGTACTACGCAAACGGCTTCTGGAGGCTGCGCGGCCTCATGGACAAGGTCGTTGGTGGCGTAGGTCTACGCCGCGGGCGCCGCGATCCCATTCGGCTGGTGGTGGGAGACACGCTCGACTTCTGGAGGGTAGAGGCTTTCGAGCAGAATCGGCTCCTGCGGCTCGGAGCCGAGATGAAGGCCCCTGGGCGCATCTGGCTGCAGTTCGAGGTCGACGGCGACCAAGCCGGAGCGACACTATGTCAGACAGCGATCTTCGACCCGCACGGGCTCGCAGGACTCGCGTACTGGTACACGCTCTACCCGGTTCACCATCTGATCTTCGAAGGGATGCTGCGAAGAATCGGACGAGCTGCGATCACCGGCAGGGAACTCAGTCGCCCGACGCGCCGACGCAGGCGTCGTATCGAAAAGCGCGTGGCTTGGCGACGGCGAACGAGCGCTGGCCCCCGGCTAAGATCATTCGGTGCAGACATGCGTGGAACTGGCGCCCCTGGCCGGCTGGAAGGAAGAGCGCAAGTGACACCCACGGCTATCCCGGCACTGCTGCGGAATGGTGCCATGGCCGTGGCGGCCGGGCGCGTTGTACTCGGCCTCACCGCACTCGGCTGGCCCTCCGTCCCGGCCCGTCCGTGGGTTGGCGCAGCGGCGGATGATCTGGCCGTACGAGTGTTCGGGCGCGCTCTCGGAGCGCGTGACATCGCTCTGGGGCTCGGCGCGCTGACGGCGCTGCGGCGCCCGGCCGCCGAGCACGGATCAGCCTCCGCATGGGTCGCTGCAGGCGCACTGTCCGACGCCCTCGACGTGATAGCCAGCCTGTCATCGTGGCGGGAGCTACCGCAGAGAGGCCGGTGGCTAGTCATTGCGTCTGCCAGTAGCGCGGCCCTGACCGGCGCCGCCGGGGCCCTGGCTGTGCGGCCGGGCCGGAACGACGCGTCGTCCTGAGGTTCTCTCTGCCGTCCGGGTCTCGCCCCTCGCCCCTCGCATAGTGGGCCGCGCTCTTCCCAGTCGCCAAGCTCCAGGCCATGAACTACGGCTGACTGCTATTTGAGCTCCTCGGTGCGTAACCGCTACTGCGCTCCGCCAGCGAAATCTTGCGGGTCACTCCCAACCTCGGGGTTGCGCTCGGCGTCAGAACGTCAGAGTGGCGGAGCTACTCGGCCGTCGCGATAAGCGGTCACGATAAGTCCCGCGCAGACCTCGAGCGGCACCACCGTGCTGTCGATCTGGAGGTGGTACAGCCCCGGGTCGTCGATGTCGGCACGATACAGACGGCGGACGTATTGCGCGCGGGCCCGGTCTACCTCGGGCAGCCGCCGCCGCGCAGTTGGCTCGTCGACGTTTTCGATGCTCGCGGCCTGGGCGGCCCGCGCGCCCGGAGGACCGAACAGCCGCACCCGCAGCACGCCCGGCTCCCCCTGGAACGCGGCTGCCCCTCCCCGGCCCAAGACGACTGCTCCCGAGGTCAGAGCCGCCCGCATCACGGCCTCGGCCTGCTCGCGGAACCAGGCTGCCTCATCGCCTGACGCCGTAAGATCGCGCGGTGCCGCACTACTGCTCGCGGCCAGCACGCCGACTGCCAGTGGAGCCAGCACGCCGAGGAAACGGTCGGGCAGCGAGCGATGAACCGCACCGTCACGGGCTTCCTCAACGGAGACCCGCAGTTGCGCTGCGACCGCCGAGCTGATCGCCCTGTCTAGCAGCGGGACATCTAGCAGCTGCGCGACTCGCGCAGCCACGACGCTGCCGCCAGCGCCGTAGCCTGCCGAGATGGTGACACCGGGCATCTCAGGAGACCTCCTCGGGGCGACGCAAACGCACCGTACGCGGAACTGTACGGCACTATCGCGAAAAGGTAGCTATAGCCGACAGCGCCAAGGCCGCTATCGGTCGCATCAACATGGCAGCGTCCCCGTTCCGGTGCGACGAGTTGCGAAGCGGCAGTCCGGATTCCGGCTAGCTGGGGTGCGAGTTTGGGGGCTCGCCTCGATGCGAGCAAGCCGGCAATCACGGCATCGTCGTATCACCGCTAACTCGCCAGCGTGCTCAGGCATAGCTATACGAAACGGGCGGACGGTCAGTATCCGGGTACATCCAAGGGGGAAACGATGACCAGGCCACGTTCCCGACTGAAGGCCCTCAGCCGCTCTCAGCGAGTGCTCATAGGAGCGGCCGGCGGTGGCGCTGCTGTGGCGGTCGTGGCAGCCTGCGGCTCGTCCGGCAGCCCCGCCGGAATGCCAGGTGCCACTGGGTCCACTCCGCCAGCCGCCACTCCGCACGCGGCCGCGCCAGCACACGCTGCCGTCGGCACGACCCTGACGGTGCGCCAGACCTCGCTCGGTACGATCCTCACCGACAGCCGTGGCTTCACCCTGTATGCATTCGAAGCCGACAAGGGCACTACGTCGGCATGCTCCGGCGCCTGTGCGACCGCATGGCCGCCGGTCACGGCCACCAACGCGAACGTCGCCGTCACTGGCGGCGCCAGCAAGTCGCTCGTCGGAGAGACGACGCGGCAGGGTGGCGCCCGCCAGCTCACGTACGCCGGGCACCCGCTCTACCTATTCCAGGGAGACCACAGCGCCGGAAGCACCAGCGGCCAGGGTCTGCAGGCGTTCGGTGCCCGCTGGGATGTGCTGACACCAGCTGGAATGGAGGTCACGAGCCCCACTGCGGGGAGCCACCCGATGTCCGTCTCACCTCAGACGCCGGCGTCGCCTTCCGCCACGCCCCGGGCGCCAGCCGCCAACCCCATCCCGCAGGGCAATGGAGGCGACCACGACGGCGACAACAACGGTGCCCCGAGCGACGGCGACGGCAACGTCTGACGGATAGCCGCGAGGACACCGAGGACGCAAGGAGAGCTCGTGAGCGCGCGCGGCACAAAACGGGTCCCGGTTGCGTACGGCGCTGCAGCGGCCTTTGTGGCCATCGGGGCGACGGCCCTTGTCGTCGGACTTTCCGGGCAGCCGGCCCAGACGGTCCCCCTCCCCGCCGCCGCACCGGCGCCCGCGAGCTGGCACAGGGCGAGCCTGCCTAACGGCACTGCCGTGCTGTCCTACCCGCCATCACTGCGCCGTATCGCCGGTGACGCCGACGCTGTGTCGGTGGCCAGACTCGGCACGGCGGGTCACTACCTCCTGTATCTCAACGCCACTCCGCGCCAGGGCGACGAGAATCTCTCGCATTGGGCCGACTTCCGGCTGAGATTGCTGCGATCCGACGAGGCGTCATCCGTCCACCAGGACGGCGCAGCAAGCGGAGTCCGTTTCCGCGGCGGCATGGGTGCCTGTGTCAACGACGACTACGTGACCAAGATCGGCACACATCACTACGAGGAGGTCGCCTGCCTGGTCTATGGCAAGAGCGGCCGAAGCGTCGTCGTTGCGGCAGCTCCCGCCGCGCAGTGGCCCCGCATGCGTGTGCTACTGGAGCGAGCGGTCGCGGCATACCAGGTCCGCTGAGAACGTTTAGCCAGGCTTTCGGGCCAGCTCGTAGGTAAAGCTCACGGTCTCGGTGAAAACGCCATCGTCGCTGTGGGCGTCGAGGCTGGCCGCGAGGTCGGCATCGAATGCGGCGGCTTGGTCAGCGAGTACCACGGCCGGGAGGAACGACGTCGACCTGATGAGCCCTGCCAGTTCTGGCAGGGTCCAGCGGTGGTCGATGGCGAGCTCATGACTTCCGGCCAGCTCGAATCCGGCGTCTGATAGCACCTCGGAGTCGGGCCTGCGCGACCGCGCTTCTTCCCAGCCAGCCGGGATCCGCTGCACTGCGCCGAGCGCCGCTTTCCACCTCTCCAAGGCGGCGGCCAGAGCCCGCTGCCAGCTTTGCTCACCGATCCAGGGCTGGGAAGACCAGCACAGCGCCAGGTGGCCACCTGGCTGGAGCCAGCCGAAGATCCGGCCAGCGGCCAGATCCCGGTCCAGCCGGTGGAACGCGTTGCCGATGACGGCCAGCTCGAAGTACTCCGGCTGGGCGCCAAGCGTCTCCGCGCTCGACACCACCGGCCGGAGATTCCAGGCCCCCGCAGTGGCGGCCTTGGCCCGGACCGCCTCGACCATATCCGGCTCCTGGTCGACAGCCCAGACCTCGGCGAACCAGCCGCGTAGCGGAAACGCGAGCTGGCCAGTCCCGCAGGCCAGATCCAGCAACCGGCCACGCCCGGATACCTGGGCGCTGCGGACCAGATCAGCGGTCATCGCCGCTGGATAAGGCAGTCTGTACCGCTCGTAAGCTGCTGCCGTTCCCCGGTACAGGTCAGCCGCGAACCGGACGTCGTCAGCCATCCAGAATCAGCCTTTCCCTCTTCACCGTGCGCAGATACGGGGACACCAGGCCACTCTAAGACCCGGACTTAGTGCGCAAGAAAGGCTCTCAGCGGCCTTCGCCGGCTTCTTCTCCTTGCTGCTTGTCGTTGTCAAGCGCGCGGGCGCGCAGCGCCTTGGCGGCTACGTCCCTGCCCTCGATCGCGGCCCTGGCAAGGCCTGGGTCCAGGTCGCCGGCGGCCAGGAACTCATCCGTCCGCTGGAGCAGCTCGGGCGAGGCCGCGGTGTAGGGGAACAGCAGACGGCCGAGGACGACGCGCAGCATGCCAGGCCGGGTACTCCAGATGGCCGGCAGCTGCTCGAAGTACTTCTCCGCGTACGGCGCGAGCAGCGCGGCGTGCTCAGGCTGGGCGAATCCGCCCGCGACTTCCAGGATGCCGTCGGTGCCAAGCTCGTCGGACTCGGCCAGCAGCCGCCACGCCTCGGCCTTGTGCGCCGCATCGCCGATCGCCGCGCGGCAGCCGCGCGCCTCGTTCCGGCCAGCGTCGGTGCTGTCCCGCGCCAGTTCAGCGTCGATCTGCTCATCGCCGACTCGGCCGGTCACCGTCAGCCGGCGCAGCACCGGCCAGCGCAGCTCCTGGCCGACTGGCAGCCCATCGAACCCGGCGCTGCCGTCCAGCAGGGCAGCCAGAAGGTCGAGCTGCTCCGGGGTGACCGCGGTCCAGCTCAGCAGCTGCGCCCACACCAGCTGCCAGTCGGTGCCCGGCTCAGCGCCGCGCAGCAGGGCAAGCGCCGGATCGGCCAGCGCCGCCCGGAGTCCGTCTACCTCGTCCGGGTCCGCGGCCATGTTGATCAGCCGCTGGGCGAGGTTCAGTACGGTCTGCACAACCTGCACCGAGGTTTCCGCACCCATCCCAGCCGCGATGATCGCGACGAGGCCGGGGACTGACAGCTCGCCCTGGATCGCCATGTCCAGCGCGGCGCTCCAGCACACGGTGCGGGCAAGTGAGTCAGTGACGTCGCCGATCGAGGTCATCATCGTGGCCAGCGAGCGGTCGTCGAACCTGCCGATCACGAAGTCGAGGTCATCGTCGTTGAGCAGGATCAGGTCGGGTCGCGGCAGGCCCGTCAGCTCGGGCACTACGGTGCGCTTGCCTGTCGCGTCCAGCTCAACCCGGTGCGCGCGCACCAGCATGCCCGCGTCGTCCCGCTGGTACAGCCCGACCGCGAAGTGGTGCGGACGCAGCGTGGGATGCTCAGCCGATGCCTCCTGCAGCACCGCGAACTCGGTGAACGTGCCGTCGGCCGCTAGTTGGAAGTCCGGTCGCAGCGTGTTCGGCCCGGCTGACTCAAGCCACGCCTTGGACCACCCGGCCAGGTCCTTACCCGAGCTAGCCTCCAGCGCAGCCAGCAGGTCGGAGAGCGACGCGTTCCCAAAGGCGTTCGCGGCGAAGTAGGCCCTGATCCCGGCGAAGAACTGCTCCCGGCCGAGGTAGGCGACCAGCTGCTTGAGCACCGAGCCACCCTTGGCGTAGCTGATCCCGTCGAAGTTGGAGATGGCCTCGGTCAGCGTCCGGACGTCGCCGGCGATCGGATGGGTTGAGGGCTGCTGGTCCTGCAGGTACCCCCAGACCTTGCGGCCCGCGCAGAAGGTGGTCCACGCGCCGGTGAACCTGGTCGCCTCCGCCGCCGCCTGCGTGCCGCAGAACTCGGCGAACGACTCGTTCAGCCACAGGTCCTCCCACCACCGCATGGTGACCAGGTCGCCGAACCACTGGTGGGCCATCTCGTGCAGTATTGTTACCGCCCGCATCTCGTACCGCGACTGCGTCGCCTTCGACCGGTAGATGTAGCCCTCAGAGAACGTCACGCAGCCGACGTTCTCCATCGCCCCGGCCTGGAATTCAGGCACGATGATCTGGTCGTACTTGGGGAACGGGAACGCGCTGCCGAACAGCTGCGTGTAGTAGTCCAGCCCCTGCCTCGTGATGCCGAGCATGTCGTCGGCTTCCAGGTACCGCGCGAGCGATTGCCGGCAGGCAATCCCGAGCGGGATCACCTGCCCGGCCGGGGTGGTGTGCGACCCGGTCACCAGGTGGTATTCCCCGGCGACGACCGCGACCAGGTAGGTGGAGATCCGCGGCGTCGGCTCAAACCGCCAGATCGCAGTCCCGTCTCCGACTGGCTCGGCTTCGGGCGTCGACATGTTGGACAGCACCACCCAGCCAGCCGGGGCGGTGACGGTGATGTCGAATTCGGCTTTCAGGTCGGGCTGATCGAAACAGGCAAAGACGCGGCGGGCGTCTGCCGGGAATAGCTGGGTGAAGCAGTACGACCTTCCGTCCGCCGAGTCGGTCCCGCGGTGGAGCGCCGAACCGTCGCCGGTATAGCCGAAGTCGGCACGCACGCGCAGCTCGTTGCTGGCGGCGAGATCCGGCAGCGCGATCCGGCCGTCGGCGCAGGCCCGTCCCGGGTCGAGCGGGCGACCGTTGAGCGTGATCTCATGCACGGTACGCGCGACCAAGTCGGCGTAGCTCGCCGCGCCTGGCTCGGTGCAGTCGAACCTGATCACCGACTCCGAGCCGAACTCACCGTCCCCGCGGGTCAGGTCAAGCACCACATCGCAGGAACGAACCCGCAGCAACCCCGCCCGCTGCGCCGACTCGCTCTTCGTGATTTCTGCTACCGCCATGTCTTTCCTGTCCTCGGTCTCGCGTCTCGGTTAGGCCTGATTGTACTTTTTGGCCCGACGCTCCAACCCTCGAGGCAGGCGAGTGCGGCGCCGCGGCAGCGATGAATCCCAAGCGGGAACGACAGGTGCCGTGCGCACTCAGCTACCGCGGTCAGCCGCCGGTGGACTCGCTGATCTCGACTAGGTGGCCGTCAGGATCGCGCAGGAAACACCGGATCTCGTTTCCCCAGTCGTGCGGCGGCGTCAGAAAGGTGGCACCGCGCGACCGCAGCGCTTCGTACGCCGCGTGGCAGTCAGCCACTCGCAGTGTCATCGCATGGCTGACCTGATCGGCGTCGGCAGGCGGTGCAAAGCTGACGGTGGGCTTGTCGGCGGTAGGCCCGCCTCCGCTGACTAGGAGCAGCCAGCTGTCGGCGAACTGCAGCACGACGCTCGTTCCGCCATACTCGCGGTACAGGGCCGCACCCAGCACATCAACCCAGAAATCGCGCGAGCGTACTGGATCAGCAACCACCAGGATGTGGGTCACGGCAACATCGGCTCCCAGCGGGCTCGCCGACGATTGGTTCACCGCAGCCTCCCTGCCAGGATCGGGACATGCCGTCGAAATCGCGCAATGGCCGCCGGAGTGTCGAGCTTGCAGATAGCGACCTATGAACTACCCTGACGTAAGTGCCAGGTTATGTCTTGCTGTGCAGAAACGAGGATCGGTCGAGCACGCTCGTGACGAGGCCCCGCCTTGCGCGGCTGTCAGTCGCGACAGAAGCTCAGCATCACGGAGAGAGGGTGAGCTGACGTGGCCTTCCTAAAGACTCTCTTCAGCACGACCGGCATTCTCATCGGCGTGTACATTCTCATCGGCGTGTTCGTCAACACTGCATCACCGCATTTGCCCGGGTCGCCGGCGACCATATCGGGAATCCACAGCTGGGTGCAGTATTTCATCTCTGTCCTCTTCTGGCCGCTGAGCCTGTGGGGTCCAACGTTCACCGTCGGTAAGTGGCATTGATCATTGGCACCACCCATCGGGGCTCTGCGCGCGTAAGCCGCTAGGTGTACCCAAGCCCGGACGCGCGCTGCCGTTCCATCGTCTCAGCTTGCTCTGGCGTGATCGGCCGCGCTCCGAGGGAGACGGCCCGATCACGCTCGCCCAGTGTCACGCTATAGTGCGCTGCCACCGGTACCTGATGCGGTAGAGCCTGCGTGCCTGGCCTGAACATGACGCGCGTGAGACCGAGGCTCGCAGCGAAGGCATGCAGCTCATCGTCGGTGTCGGCGGTCAGACGAAACCAAGGATCGGCACGGGCAGTGTGGCCAAAAAAGGCCCGGCTCTGACCCTTCAGCTTTTGCACGTACACAGTCATGGCTTCATCATGCCGGACGCCTCCCGGCCTCGTCAGCGTCGCTGCTCCCGTGACCGGCCTTGGCGGGCCCAATCACGCGGACTCGCAGATACAGAGTTGAAGCGGCGTATCCACGGCAAATGGTCGACCGGACCAGTCGCCGAAGCGCTCGACGAGCCGAAGGCCGCCGAGCGAGACGAGCAGCGGCAGCTCCTGCGGGAAGATGCTCCTGATTTCGAGCGGTGCGACGACGAAATCGGGCTCGGAGCTAGTCGACAGGTACCACGTCCCGCGGGTAACTTGCGCGGGCGCATCGTAGATCTCAGCGACATCGACGCTAACGTTGCCACGGTCAGGATCCATGAACGACAACGACTGCCGGGTGCGCCGCACGCCATCGGCTTCGGCAAGCAGGCGCACGCTCGGGTTGAATACATCGAAGACGAACCGTCCGCCAGGTGCCAGGTGTCTTCGAACCGACCGGAAGCAGCTCACCAGATCCTCAGCCGCCTGCAGATGCAGCAGGGAATTGGCGGTGATGAACACGAAGTCGAATATGCGGCCCAGATCGAAGGCCCGCATGTCGCCCTGCATCCATTCCACCGCTACACCGCGCTCGTTCGCCTTACGCCGAGCCTCAGCCAGCATGTCTGACGAGAAGTCCAGGCCGACGCACCGATGCCCATCGGACGCGATGGGGATCAGCTTGTGCCCGGTGCCGCACCCGAGTTCCAGTACGCGCCCGCCTTGCCGATCGGCGCCGGCCCGGTAGAAGTCGACCGCGGGCCCGCCGCCCGCGAACATCAGGTCATACAGCCTCGCGTGCGAGTAGAACGCTTCACTCATCAAGCGCCTCCTCCTACCCGTGGCACTCCCGGCGTCGAATAGCTAACCACTCACGCATGCCCGGTGGCGTGCCGGCGTCAACGTGTTCGACTGCGGCTCGCCACCCGGAAATTCGCGTGCAAGGATCGGTGCCGAAGTCCATCGCGGGCACGGACAGGTACGCCGGTTCCCGCGCCGGGTGCTGTGGCATACGAAGGCCTGGTGTTCTTGTGGTCGTCTCCAGTTACATCTCCCCGAAGGCGCGCAAAGGCGTGGCCAGCGCGATCGCGGGACGCGGCCTGGTGGCCGTCGCCCCGATAGCGCGGGATGAAATCGTGGCGATCAAGGGCGGGCACATCGTTGACACCGCGACCCTGGACTCCCTGCCCGAAGGGCTCCGCAACACCGATGTCCAGATCGCGGACGGCTTCTACCTCGCCGCCCTTAACGAGGACGAGTACGAGCCGGTCATGCTCTTCATCAACCACAGCTGCGAGCCGAACGTCGGCTTCGCAGGCAACATCGTGCTCGTCGCGATGCGCGACATCAGTCCGAACGAGGAACTGACGACGGACTACGCCCTCTTCGACGACTATGACGGCACTATGGAATGCCGCTGCGGCGCGGGCTCCTGCCGTGGCGCCATCGGTGGCCGGGACTGGCAACGTCCCGACCTCCAGCGCAGATACGGGACTTACTTCTCCTCGTACCTGCAGCGCAAGATGATCGGCGGCGGTCAGGCCGGTCCGAGAGACTCGGCGAGCAATTCGGTCAGAGCCCGGCCGCGCTGACCAAAGCCTGCAGGCGATCGGATTCGCGTGGATCGCGCTCATCGCCGGGCCTGGGCTGAGCTATCCGCCGCGGACGGTGAGCTCGTTCACGCCGTCACCGCCGCAGCGACCACGTCTGCGCTCCAGAACGCACCCCCCGGATATGTGTATTCGCTGATCGAGGATGCGTGCATCTGAGCTGAGAAGCCTGGCGCGCTCGGCGCGTCGTAATGCCCGTTAACGATGCGCACCGGGGCCAGGAAGTGCTCGTGAAGATGGTCGACGTATTCGATCACGCGGTCGCGGGTAGTGCCGGAGAGGGCGACGTAGTCGAACATCGACAGGTGCTGGACGAGCTCGCACAGCCCGACGCCGCCCGCGTGCGGGCATACCGGGCAGGTCGTGCTTGGCGGCCAGCAGCAGGATCGCGAGATTCTCGTTGACCCCGCCGACGCGGGCAGAGTCGATCTGCACGATGTCAAGTGCGCGGGCCTGGATCAGCTGCTTGAACACGATCCGGTTCTGCACATGCTCGCCCGTGGCGACCTTCACCGGGGCAACGGACTGCCGGATGACCGAGTGTCCGAGGATGTCGTCCGGACTAGTGGGCTCCTCGACCCAGTACGGGTCGAAGCGCTCAAGCTCCCGGATCCAGGCGATTGCCTGCGTCACGTCCCACCGCTGGTTGGCGTCGATGGCGATGCGCACGTCGGGGCCGACCGCTTCGCGCGCCGCGCGCATGCGCCGGACGTCGTCGGCCAGGTCGGCGCCGACCTTTAGCTTGATCTGGGTGAAGCCGTCCGCTATGGCCTGCTTGGCCAGCCGGGTCAGCTTCTCGTCCGAGTAGCCGAGCCAGCCGGGCGAGGTCGTGTAGGCCGGGTAGCCGCGCTCTCGAAGCTGCACCGCGCGCTCGCTGGCGCCTTCCTTGCCGCGTCGGAGCAAGTCGACGGCATCGTGGTAGGTCAGGGCGTCGGTCAGGTACCGGTAGTCGACCTGCGAGGCGAGCCACTCAGGGTCCGCGTCCGCCAGTAGCTGCCACAGCGGCTTGCCCTCGCGCTTGGCGGCCAGGTCCCAGATAGCGTTGACCACGGCGCCGATCGCCATGTGCATCACGCCCTTCTCCGGGCCGAGCCACCGCAGCTGGCTGTCGCCGATCAGGATGCGGCTGACCGACGCGGGATCGGCGCACACCTCATCGACCGAGCGCCCGAGGACATGCTCGCGCAGCGCGTTGATGGCGGCGACCTGCACGTCGTTGCCCCGGCCGATGGTGAAGGCGAATCCGTGCCCTTCCAGCGCTTCGCCCGCATCCGTGCGTAGGACGAGGTAGGCGGCCGAGTAGTCGGGGTCAGGGTTCATCGCGTCGGAGCCGTCGAGGCTGCGCGAGGTGGGAAAGCGGATGTCGTAGGTGTCGAGGGTGATGAATCGTGCTGACGCCGAGTGGTGGGTCATTGCTCACGCCTCCACAAAGGTCTGGCTCTGGGCGCCGAGTCCGTCGATCTCCAACTCAACGAGGTCCCCCCGGCGCAAGTAGGGGGTTCCGGGCAGACCGAGCGCCACGCCGGCCGGGGTCCCGGTGTTGATCACGTCGCCGGGTTCGAGGACCATGTGACGGCTTAGGTACCAGATCAGGTACGGCACGTCGAAGATCAGGTTCGCGGTGTTCCCGTCCTGGCGGAGTACGCCGTTGACGCGGGTGCGCAGGCCGAGCTTGCCCGGGTCCGCGATCTCGTCGGCAGTCACCAGGTACGGTCCGAGCGGATTGAAAGTCTCACAGCTCTTGCCGAGGTCCCATTGGTGGGAGCGGTCAAGCTGGAATTCGCGTTCGGAGACGTCATTGCTGATCGCGTATCCGGCGACGTAGTCGGTCGCCCGAGCCGGGGAGTCGAGGTAGCGTGCCGTGCGGCCGATGACGACGGCGAGCTCGACTTCCCAGTCAGTCTTGGCCGAGGCGCGCGGGATCAGCACGTCGTCGTTCGGGCCGACTACCGTGTACGGAGCCTTGAGGAAGACCACCGGCCGTTCCGGGATGGCGGCACCGCTCTCCTCCGCGTGGTCACGGTAGTTCAGCCCGATGCACACCACCTTGCCGGGCCGGGCAATGGGGGCGCCAACTCGCTCGCAGGCCGCATCCAGGCGGGGCAGCGTCCCCTCCGCGACGGCCTGCTGAAGCCGGTCGATCCCGCCGGAGCCGAGGAACGCGCCGTCGATGTCCGCTGTCAGGCCGGACAGGTCTAGTACCGCCCCGTCATCCGCGAGCAGCGCGGGTTGCTCGGCGCCCGGAGCGCCGATTCTCATCAGTTTCATGATCTTCGCCTGCTTCTATGATTCGTGCGGTGCCGCGAGGTCCACCGCGAGGACCGTGCACAGCGGGTCGAGCAGGCCGGGGTCGACGGCGATGCGCAGTTCGCCGAGGGCGTCTTCGGTCCGGGCATGTATGTCGATGAGCCGCTTGTGGACGGAGAACGGGATCTCTCGGCCGTCGCTCAGCAGCCGGACGCGCTCGACGCGGCGGATCGGGATGCCGCGTACGACGACGCGCTCGTAAGGCCGCGCGGTCAGGTGCAGGTAGACACGGCTGCTGCCGTCGTCGCGCGCGCGTCGGGTTGAGGGGCCGTGGAACTGCCAGAGTTCCAAGCCGGGCTCAACACCGCGCAGGCTCTCACCGTTTGCTGCGTACCAGCCGGCGAGCGCTTCCAGCCGCTCCTGGGCCTCGGGCGGCAAGCTTCCGTCGCCGCGCGGCCCGATATTCAGCAGGAGATTGCCGCCCATCGAGATCGCCTCGATCGCGGTGTGCAGGATTGTCGCAGGGGATTTCCATGTCTGGTCCCAGGGCACATATCCCCAGGTCGAGTTCATCGTCAGGCAGATCTCCCAGGGCCGGCCCGGAGCGACCATCGGCAGCTGCTGCTCGGGGGTGGCGAAATCGCCATGGCCCAGGCAACGGTCGTTGACCAGGGCCTCGGGCTGTCGCGCACGGATGAACTCGCGGATCTCGTCAAAGCGCCACTCGGCCTCGCTGTGCTCGAACTCGCCGTCGAGCCAGACGATGTCGACCGGGCCGTACCCGGTGAGCAGCTCGTGGAGCTGGCCGAGCATGAACGCGCGGTACCGCTCCCACTTCTCCGGCGCCGTAGGGTAACTGCCGACGACGTACGGCTTCGATACTGTCTCGTCGGTGTATCTCGGGTAGTCCGGGTGGTGCCAGTCGATGACGGAGAAGTACAGGCCGATTCGGAATCCGCGGGCCCGGAAGGCCTCGACGATCTCCGCGGTCGCGTCTCGTCCGAATGGCGCGTGCTTGACCACCGAGTAGTCCGACAGCGCGGTGGAGAACATCGCGAACCCGTCGTGGTGCTTGGCGGTGAAGACCACGTAGCGCGCCCCGGCGCGCCAGGCCAGGTCGGCCCATGAGTCCGGGTTGAACGCGGCGGGGTCGAACTCCGCGGCGTTGGCGAAGTACTCCTCACAGCCCACGGGTTCGAGCGCGGGCTCCTGGAGCGTGACTCCCCCGGTCATCTGCCAGGACAGCTCCCAGCCGCGGGTGCTGGCGTGGCCCCAGTGGATGAACACGCCCAGGCCAAGGCTGCGGAACCACGGCGCGTCGGTCGGCTCCCCGGCAGCGGTGTCAGTCTTCGTCGGCGTGCTCATTCCTTGACTCCTCCGGCCGTGATCCCCTGCGTGATGAACCTCAGTCCGAGCACCACGATTACGATCGCGGGCACGGCGAGCAGCATGAGGGCCGCGAGGTACTGCGAGTGCTCAATGGGGGTTGGCGAGAAGGCTGCCTGGATGCTTTGCACCGCCTGCGCGGCGGTGGTGGAGCTCGCGTTTGTCAGCAGCATCGAGGAAAAGATGAAGTCCTGCACGGACCAGACCACGCACAGCGCGGCGAGGTTTATCAGCGCGGAACGGGACAGCGGCAGGAAGACCCGGCGGAAGATCATGGCGTGGTTCGCCCCGTCGATCCGGGCTGCCTCGATCAGCTCGTTCGGGATCCCGTCGGCGTGGTTGCGCAGCAGCAGTATCGCGAACGGCAAGGTGAGAACGACCTCGGGCAGGGAGACGCCGATCGGATTGTTGAAGAGGCCGAGGTTGCCGGTGATCCAGTAGACGGGCACCATGATCGCGACGGCGGGGACGGCCAGCAGCAGCAGGCCTGCGTGGTAGAGCGTCTCCCGCCCGGGGAAGTCGATCTTCGAGAAGGCGTATCCGGCCAGGGCACCGATGCCGCAGGTAAGTACCACGGTGAGCGCGGCGATCACCATGCTGTTGCCAAAGGCGCGGATCAGGTTGACGCCGTTGTAGTCCGTCGTCAGAACCGTCAGGTAGTTGTGGAGCCCGCCGAACTGCACGGACTGGCGCACGGTGGAGATGAGCGGGAAGAGCCACAGCGCGGCGCCGATCACCAGCACGGCGTAGACGGCGACATTGTCGCGCCTGCGTTCGCGCAGCTGGCTGAGCGGGTTGGCGTGCGTGGTCATCCGCGCCTCCTTTGGACAAAGACGTTGACAGACGAGACCGCGATTGCGATCAGGAGCACGATGACCGAGGCCGCAGAGGCGTAGCCGATCTGGGCGCTGCCGGTCGAGGGGAACATCTGACCGTAGATATAGGTGCCCGCGATGCTGGTGCCGCCGCTGGGCTGGCCGTTGGTCGAGAAGTAGATCAGCTCGAACCAGCGGAAGCTGCCGAGGAGCACCGACAGGATCACCGTCTTGTGCGTGCCACGGAGCATCGGGAACAGGATCAGGCGGTACATCTGGCCGCTGCTGGCCCCGTCGATCTGCGCTGCCTCGAGCACCGACGTGTTTACCGTGGTCAGGTCCGCCGTGTAGTACATGATCGGCAGGCCGATGAGGTACGTCAGCAGGATGAAGACCGCGACGTAGGCCGCTGTCGGGTTCCCTGTCCAGTCCTGGGCCAGCGCGCCGAGCCCGACATCGTGCAGGGCCTGGTTGAGCGCGCCGCCGTTGGTCTGGATCATCTGGCCGAATACCGTGGCGAACAGCGACAGCGGTACGAGGGAGGGCAGCAAGAAGGCGATGTAGAAAAAGCGCCGGAAGCGCACCCCGCTTGACAGGCTCACGCCGAGGAAGAACCCGAGGGTGAGCGCAACCGCGATCTGCACGGCGGCGAACAGAAGGTTGTTCTCGATCGACTTCCAGAACAGCGGGTCGGTCAGCACCAGCTGGAAGTTGCGCCAGCCCGCCGCCGTCGCCCCGGAGAACGACAGGTCCACGTTCTCGCGGCTGGTCTGCCCGAGAAAGACGAAAGCGTAGATGTAGTAGACCCCGTAGAGGGCGAGCATCGGGGTCAGGAAGATTAGCGCTGGGATGAGGGCTCGACGCCGGAGTCGGCGTGCCGCAGTGGAACGGCGCCGCGAGGGCTCGGCAGACGGCCCGGCCGGGCGCGCCGCTCCGAGGAGCGCGCCCGGCCTCACCATGTCGGTGTTCGAACTCACTGCAGCGGGTACCGTCCGCTGGCCCAGGCCGCCTGAAGGTTCGCTGCCTCAGCTTGCGGCGAGATCTGCCCGCGGGCCACCTGGAGCAGGCTGTTATCCAGCACGTCCGAGGTGAAGTTCGTCGGGTACTCGCCGCGGCCGGAACCGCCGGCGTCGATAGTCCGCTGGATGGTCGCGTATCCGCTCTGCGCCGCTGTGCTGGTAAGGACCGAGGTCGGCACGGTGTAGCCGGTCAGCGAGGGCACCAGGACCAGGTCGGGCGCCCAGGTGGACTCGCCTTGCTGGGTCATCGTCATGAACTGGATGAACTTCGCCGCCTGCGCGACATGCCGGGAGCTCTTCGGGATGGCCAGGCCGCCCTCGGCGTAGGTGCGGGCTGCGGGCGAGCCGCCCGCCGCGGAGACTGGGAAATAGCTCGCGCCGACGTCGGCGACGTCGATCCCGTTCGCCTTGCGGTAGCCGGAGGACAGAACCGAGCTGTCCCACGAGCCTTCGAGCAGGAACGCCGCCTTGCCGGAGTTGAACGCTTCGTCCGCGTCGGCCTCTTTCAGGCTGAGGGTGCCCGTGCTCAGCGTGCCCGACGAGAATAGCTTCTGGTAGGCCGTCAGCGCCTGGACCATCTTCGGGCTGTTCCAGGCGATCTTCCCGGTGTACAGCTCGTCCGAGAGCTTCGCGTCGATCTGGTCGGCGACGGTGAAGAACACTTCGTCCTGCCACCAGGACTCGCCCGAGAACGTCACTGGCGTCACGCCGGGCTCCGCCTGCTTGATCTTCGCGACATCGGTCGCGAGCTGGCCTGAGGTGGTCGGCTCCGCGGTAATGCCCGCCGTGGCCAGCAGCGCCTGGTTCGAATAGAGGAACGCGCTGCCGATCGAGCCCATGGGGATGTCATAGAGCTTGCTGTCCTGGGAGATCTTCTGCGCCTGGCTGAGCATGGTGGGGTTGATCTGGCTCTGCCAGTTCGAGGGCAAGTCTGCTGCCCAGTCGCTGACCGGGCGCAGATCCTTGCGCACGGAGTTGGTCATCGCGGCCACCTGCACACCAACGACATCCAGGGCCTGCCCGCCGCCGAGCGCGAGCGGCAGCTCGGTCTGGTAGCTGGTGTTGGTGAACTCGCGCAGGTTGATCTTGATGGTCGGATTGGCCTTTTCGAAGGCGTCGATCGACTTCTGCAGCGTGCTCTGCGCCGGGAACCAGGTCCAGTAGTTCAACGTGACAGTCTGCCCGGAGCCGGCCGCAGCCTGGGCCGCGCCGGATGAACCGCCGACGCCGCCGCTGTTGCCGCACGCGGCCACGGCCACGGTCATCGCGGCGGCGGCTACGGCGATGGCGAGCCGTCGGCGCGCTCGCGCTTCATTGTCCATGCTCTCCTCCGAAGGGAGTTGAAGTGGTGCCGCCTATTAATGTCTAGTATGAAGACAAAAACAAGACTCGTTATGAATTCGTGAGATTCGGCTCACTCCACGCCTGTGGACCGCGGTCCGGATCGCCTGTTCATGTGCGAAGATCGTCTGACCCTGTCCGGAGGAGTGACCGTGCCTAGCGGGACCGACAAGACGGTACTGGCGGTCCTGCACCACCTGATCCACCATGGACCGATCAGCCGCCCCGAGCTCGGAGTCGGGCTCGGCCTCTCCCGCGCCACCGCCTCGCCGGTCGTCAACGACCTAATGCGACGCGGGCTGATCGCGGAAATCTCCACTCCCCCGCAGGGCCAGCGCGGCCGGCCCGTGGCCCTGCTCGACCTGGACGACGAGCGCTATGCCGTCACTGGCCTAGAGATCGGCTCGGATCGGGTGCTGGCCTCCGTGCACAGCCTGCGCGGGCGCCAACTGCTGCGCATCGAGCGCTCCGCCCGTGCGGACTCGCTCAACCCGCGCGGCCTCATGCGGCACGCCGCCACGGTGCTGTACGAGGCACTGGACGTGGTGGACCAAGAAGGCCGCGAGCTCCTCGGGGTCGGCGTGAGCGTCGCAGGACTCGTGGACGCCACGAGCGGCACCATCAAGTACGCCCCCACCCTCGGCTGGCGCGACGTCGCCTTGCAGGCCGGAGTCAGCGAGGCGCTCGGCGGCCGGGCACCGGTGCTGCTCGACAACGACGCGAATTTCGCCGCCCTGGCTGAGCTGCGCCGACGCCGCCGCGACGGCCAGCCGACCGCGAGCCTGGTGTACCTGACCGGCACCTACGGCATCTCCGCCGGGATCATCACTGGCGGCGTTCTTTGGCGCGGCGACCGCGGCCTGGCCGGGGAGCTCGGCCACCTCAACGTCGAGGCTGACGGGCGCAAGTGCGTGTGCGGGAGGCGTGGCTGCCTGGACACCCGCGCCGGGCTCTCCGCGATCATCGCCTCCTGCCTGGAGCGCGCGAGCACCGCGCGCCGCGCCGGGCGCACGCCGGTGGGGATCAGCGCCGGAGTCGACGAGGTCGCCTCGCTCGCGCAGAGCGGCGACCAGGGCGTCATCGAGGCGCTGGCCGAGGCCGGTACCTGGCTCGGCCGCGGCGCCGCCCTGGTGTGCGCGATGCTCGACCCGCGCACCGTCGTCCTTGGTGGCCACTACGCGCGGCTGGCCCCCTGGATCCTGTCCCCCGCCCGAGAGTCCTTCCGCGGTGCGCTCCTCATGCCGGCGCCCGACCACGAGCAGCTGGAGGTCTCGGGACTCGACGCATGGGCCCCGGCCGAGGGCGCGGCCCTCGCCGCCCTGCTCGCCCTGACGGACGGCACTCAGGCGCTACCCTAACGAGGCCGTCGGAGCGGCCGTGCGCATGGCGTCGGCTTGTCGCGACCTAGTTTCTGTCTCTCCGCTAGACGGAAACGCCGAAGCGGCGCGAGATCTCGAGGGCGCGTTGCCCGATGATTGTGGCGGCTGGATCCCACCAGTGCCGCGCAGGAACCCGGCTTCTACTTTTCGAACGGTAAATCGGGTTTCGCGGACGAGATCGGAATACTCGGGTTAAAGTCATCATTCGGCGACACCGCGCTACCGTGCCCTGGCACGATCGGGTGGCATCGCAGCATGATTGGCTCAATTGGGGGGGATGGCGCGCCATGGCCATCTTTAGTTCTGGCCTGCGGCCAGTGGAGCAGCCCAGAGACAAGGGCCTCAAGACAGGCGCTCTGGGCCTGGTGTCGAGCGTCGTTATGGGCGTGGCTTCGACCGCCCCGGCCTACAGCATCGCCGCGACCATGTTCTTCGTGGTGGCGGCCGTCGGGCTGAAGTCCCCGCTGATCGCCGTGCTGGCATTCGTGCCGATGCTGCTGTGCTCGATCGGCTTCAGCGAACTGAACAAGGCCGACCCCGACTGCGGCACGACGTTCATCTGGGCGGCCCGCGCGTTCGGTCCCAAGACCGGCTGGGCCGGTGGCTGGGGCGTCGTGGCGGCCGACGTACTAGTCATGGCCAGCTTGGCCCAAGTGGCCGGGCAGTACGCGTTCTTCCTCATCCAGGGACCGAACAGCGCCATCGGCGCCAACGCCTCAGGCGGCTGGGTGCTGCTGGTCGGGATCTTGTGGATCGCCGCGATGACCTATATCTGTTACCGCGGCATCGAGGTCTCGGCCAACTTTCAGAAGGTGCTGCTGTCCATAGAGATCCTCATGCTGCTGGTCATGTCGGTCACGGCGCTCGTCCGGGTGTTCGGCAGCCACCCGCCGCCCGGGTCGCTGCACCTGAGTTTCGGCTGGCTATCCGCGTCGCACCTGCCGATCTCGGCCTTCGTGTCCGGGATCATCTTGATGCTGTTCATCTACTGGGGCTGGGACACCGCGTTGTCGGTGAATGAGGAGACCGCGGACAAGTCCCGGACGCCGGGCCGAGCCGGGATTATCTCGACAGTCCTGCTGCTGGTCACCTACGTGATCGTGATCATTTCGATGCAGGCCTTCTGCGGCGTCGGCAGCAAGGGCTGCGGGCTGACGAATCCGGCGCACCAGTTCGACGTGCTGTCGGTCGCCGGGGGCGCCATCTTCGGCACCTCCGGGCTCGGCACAGTCTTGTCTCGGCTCCTCATCCTCATGGTGCTTAGCTCCGCCGCCGCCTCGACCCAAACCACGATCTTGCCGACCGCAAGAACGACGCTGTCGATGGCCGCCCACGGGGCACTGCCACATTCGTTCGCCAAGATCAACCCCCGGTACCTGACTCCGACGGTGTCGACTCTTGTCATGGGCGCGATCTCGATCGCCTTGTACATCCCGCTGAACTACATCTCCGGCGGCAACCCGATCGCCGACGCAGTCACCGCGATAGGCCTGTACATCGCGTTCTACTACGGGCTAACGGCCTTTTCGTGTGTCTGGTACTACCGCGCCACCCTGACCAGCAGCAGCTGGAACCTGTGGATGCGTGGCATCCTGCCCGGGCTAGGCGGGCTGATCATGTATGCAGCTGGCTTCTACAGCCTCCAGAGCGACTGGGTCGCGTCCAACAGCTACACCACGTGGACGGTGCCTGGCCTGCACTGGCAGATCGGCGGCATCTTCATCATCGCCGCGCTCGCCGCGCTGGCCGGAGTGCTCGGCTTTGCCTTCATGCGCCTCACGGCTCCCGCCTACTTCCGCAAGGAAACGCTCACCAGAACCACTCCCCTGCTCGCCTTTAGCGAGGAGCTGTGAGCCAGGCCGCGAACGGCGCGCGCGCTGGCCCGGCGGGCGCGGTCCGGCACCAGCCATCCTGGCCCATCCGGTCCGGGACCGTGCCGCAGCTGGCCGACGGTTTCCGCGACAGGCTGGAGACCGTAGCCAGCCTGACCGCTAGCCTGCCGGTCGGGGCTGCGGTCGCATTCGTCCCCGATCGGGTGGCACCCGCTGCCTTCGCCGACCCGGTGGCTGGTCCCGGCGTACAGGACTGGCTGAGGTCGACAGGTAAGACCCAGCTGGCCGCAGCTTTCGCCGAGTCGCTGTGGCACCCAGGCGGGATAGACCTGCTGGTCTGGATCGAAGCCACGACCCGGGTTTCGGTGCTGACCGGATACGCCGCGGCGATGGCGGCAGCGACCGGCAGGGAGCAGGCGAGCAGCTGTGAGTCAGTCGCCGCCCAGTTCCTCAGCTGGCTGGGCGAGACCAGCCGTTCGTGGCTGGTGGTGCTTGATGACCTGGCGGACACGGCAAACCTGGATGGTCTGTGGCCGGCCTGCCCGTCCGGCCGCGTCCTGGTGACCGCCGCGGACGCTGCCGCCGTCCCCAGCGGCATCCCGGTCGTGAAGGTCGGGCGGTTCAGTCTGCGCGAGGCCATCAGCTACCTCAGCGAGCGTGTCTCAGCCGACCCCGACAAGCGGCACGGCGCGATCGAGCTGGCTCAGGACCTGGACTTGGAGCCCGTCGCGCTAGCCCAGGCCAGCGGGGTCATCGCCAACTCCCCGCTGTCGTGCCGCGAGTATCGGGCCCAATTCGTACTCAGGCGGGAGCAGCTCGCGTCGCCCGACGTATGGCCGCCGGCAGCTGCCGTGACGTGGACGTTCTCGTTCGAACGGGCAGACCAGCTCGCGCCGGGCGGATCGGCTAAGTTGCTCCTGGCCTTGGCCGCGCTGCTGGACGGGCACGGCTTCCCCCAGACTGTCCTCGCCGCTCCTGCGGCAGGCGATTTCTTCGTGTACGGGGGTGACGTCCCGACCAGCAGGGAACGCGCCCAGGAGTCGCTCGCCACCCTCGAACAGCTCGGCCTCCTGACCGTCGAGCAGGCGACCGCGCCGCCGACGGTCCGGATCAGCCCAGTGTTGCAGGCGGCGCTCCGAGCCGCGATGCCCGAAGGTATGCAGGATCAGGCGGCGAGCTCGGTCGCGACCGCGTTGCTCCAGGCCTGGCCGGAACGGGACCTGCCTGGCTGGCCTGCTTCCGGCTTGCGATCCTGCGTGGCGACCCTCCGGCGCATCACCGGGAACCTGCTGTGGGACGGCGGCTGCCACCCCGTGCTCGTGCGAGCGGGCGACAGCCTAGACAGCGCCCGACTGACCGAGGCTGCAGTGGACCATTGGCTCGACCTGGCCACGACTGGCAGCCGCCTGCTCGGCGGCGGGCACCCGGACACGATGCTGGCTGCCCAGCGGCTGGCGGACGCCTACGTTGCGGCCGGACGCGCGGATACCGGCATTCCGTGGTTCCAGTGGGTACTCGACAGCCTGACCGACACGCTCGGGCCGGATGACCGTGACGTGATCGAGGCGCGGCGCCGCCTGGGCCACGCGCTCGTGGCGGCGCTCCAGTACTCGGCTGCCATCAGTGTCCTTGAACGCGCGGCTCGTCAATTCGGGCAGGTCTGCGGGCCCGAGCATGTCGACACGCTCGGCGCGCGAGACGAGCTCGCCGCCGCTTATCTGGCCGCGGGCCACCACTCCGAAGCCATCACCCTCTACCGGCGCACACTGGCAGACCGCGAGCGCGCCCAGGGAGAGCGGCACCCGCAGACGATGACGACGCGCCACGGCCTCGCGAACTCCTTCTTGGCCAGCGGCCGGGCAAAAGAGGCAGTCGCGACCTACAAGCTGGTGGTGGCCCACCGGGAGCGCGTCCTTGGGACTGATCACCTGGACACGCATACGGCCCGTCACAACCTCGGGGCCGCGTACCAGAAGGCGGGCAAGGCGGCGGCGGCGGAACTGGCCTGCGAGCAGGCCTGCATCGGGTTCGAGCGGCTGCTCGGCCCCCGTCACCCCGATACGCTGCGGAGCCGTGCGGAGCTAGCGCACGTGTACCGCCGGCTTGGGCGTTATGGCGACGCCCGCGCGTTGCTGCGTGACACGGTCGACCGCCTGGAGCGCGTCTTGCCCGATGGCGATCCGCTAATCATCGAACTGCGCCAGAGCCTGGTCGACATCGGCGAGGAGTGACCCTCCACCGGCTTGGGTGCTGGTTCACTGCTGGCGACACGACGCGTTTAGTCACCCGTTTGCCCGTCGATCGACTCGCGAATCAGATCGGCGTGCCCGTTGTGTCGTGCGTACTCCTCGATCATGTGCAGAAGGACCCACCGTAGTGAAACACGCTCCTGTCCCCCCCAGGGGTCGTCCGGCGTGCCAGCGTGCGTCTCGCTTAGCGCCACCTCTGCATCCCTGCTGAGCTGTGCCTGCACGACGGCGCGGGACCGGTTAATCCGCTCCGTCCACAGAGCCCGCAGGTACTCGCCGGAGTCGAACTCTGCGCTGTGCCAGGTCCACTCCGGGTCCGCCTGGAAGTCCACACTGGCCCATGGTTCGGGAAGCGGTTCACCGGCAACCACCTCGGTGAACCAGGAGTCCTCGACACAGGCCAAGTGCTTGAGTAGCCCGCCCAGCGTCATCGACGAAGGCCGCAGCGCGACCCGCAACTGGTCATCGCTCAGCCCCCTGCACTTCCACTCCACCGTCGCCCGCTGATAGTCGAGAAAACCAAGAAGTGTCGCGGCCTCGCCACCTTCAAGGGGCGGTTCGGGCCGCCCATACTCGTCCACCATCACGTCTGCCACGAGCCAAACCCTACCGATGACGGCATCCTTGCAATCAGAGACAGTCATAAACTCCCCAGCATGGACCTCAAGGACGCGACGCTCATGATCCTGAATGAGTCTGCTGATCATCCCAGCGTGGCGAAGATCGCGCAGGCCGCATACGACCAACTGGCAAGCGGTCAGGCAGTTGACTACCGCGTCCTGGACGAGCTAGTGGGAGAGGCCAGTGGCAAGGGTGTGCTCCGCGCCATCAGCCAGAAGTACGGTGCCACGGCCCACGAGGCGATATTCGGGCCCGTACTTCGTGAAATAGACCGGGAGAAGCCCATCCCGCCCGCCAGGCGGACCGCGAACGCCGGATATCGGCTTCCCCGAACATAGCCTTGTAGCCGTGAGCGAGGACGTGACGCCGGAGCAAACCGCGAGAGAAACGACGGTGGAAGAGCCAGGCGCCGAGCAGCCGGCCGCCGGGACCAGGCTAAAGTCGGCCGCCAGGATCGCCGCCTTCGATGTCGTGGGCCCTCTTGTCGCTTACGCCCTACTGCGGAAGGCCGGGCTGTCGGCGGTAACGGCGCTGATCCTGAGTGGCGTGCTGCCGGCAATCGGCGTCGCTGCGAACGCGATCCAGCGGCGCCGACTGGACATCATCGGGGCTGTCGTCCTGGCGGGCATCGTCGTCGGAGCGGTGCTCGGACTGGTGAGCCATGACCCCAGGCTTGTCCTGCTAGAGGGATCGGTGCCCACCGCAGTGTTCGGGCTGGCCTGCCTTAGCTCGCTCCGCGCACCGAAGCCCCTCCTGTTCGGCTTCGCGCACGAGTTCGTCGGCCCGGACAGCGCGCGGGGACGCGAGATGACCAGGCTGTGGCAGTTCGCCGGGTACCAGCGCGCGTACCGGGTTGTCACGGCAGTGTGGGGCGCCGGCTACCTCGTCGAGGCCGGCCGTGCGAGTGGCCATCGTGGAGAACACGTCGACGGGCACGGCGCTCATCGCATCCAAGTTCCTCCCGTATGTCAGCGCCGCCATCTTGGCAGGATGGACGGCCGCGTACGCGCGCTACCAGTGGCGCAAGGCGTAAGGAACGCTCCGGATAAGTCTCAGTAGCAAGGTCTCCGCGGCGGCTTCACGGCCGCAATCAGGTTACGCATTTAGATATGGCATGACCGCGCGATGCGCGCACGACCGCTCACCGGGCAAGTTGGTGTGGGTGTGCCAACTAGCCCTGAGTCTTCGGAGGATGGAAGGAATTGCGGACATGAGTATTCGACCGAACATCGTTCTCGTCCATGGCGCCTGGGCCGACGGGTCCAGCTGGAGCGGCGTCATCGAGCGACTTCAAGCTGACGGCTATCCACGTCACGCGCCCGCAGTTCCCGATGGGCGATCCTCGCCGGCGACGTCGCGCGGCTTCGGCAGGTCCTGCAGGTCCAGGACGGCCCGACGATCGTCGCCGGGCACTCCTACGGCGGCCAGATCATGACGGCCCTAGGTACCGACGCACCGAACGTCGCCGGCCTGGTCTACATCGCCGCCTTCGGCATCGACCAGGGCGAGTCACTCGGCGCGCTGCTGTCGCAGGGACCCGTCACCCCGGCACTAGTGCACCTGTTCACCGACGCGCAGGGCTACGCCTGGCTGTCCGAAGACGACTTCGTGCAACCACTTCGCCGCCGACGTCGACCCCGTCAAGGCAAAAGTGATGTACGCCGTCCAGCAGGCCCTGGCCGCTTCGGCGTTCGGCACCGACGATGGGCGCACCGGCCTGGAAATCACTGCCGTCCTGGTACCTCGTCGCCACCAATGACGAAGCCATCCCGCCCGACGCCGAGCGCCAGTTCGCCAGCCGCATGGGCGCGGTCACCATCGAAGTCCCGTCCAGTCACGTCGCCATGGTCTCCCACCCCGACGAGACTTGCCAGCTCATCAAGCTCGCGGCCGACGCTGTACCCGCTGCGAGCTAGTCCTTCATCACCTGCGGTCGGTCATGCCGATGACGCTGGCCTCCTGGCGGGCACGCTCGGCACCAGCTGGGGCAGCGCCAAGGGTTGCCCTCCACTTGCGAGCCGGCCGGCATGATGGCACTATGGGACGGGCCGGTCGGCCTGCAGGCTCACTATCTGGGCTCGGGCAGCGGCTACCAGTTCCTCGTTGGTATTCGCGTGGCCGGTCAGGCCCCAGCCTCCGTCGGGTGCCTCGGTCAGCAGCACCCATGTCCGGCTTGACAGCGTAGAGTCGCCCGCTGCGTCGGCGGCGATGTCCGTCAGGCGCTCGACCACGGCCAACTGCTTGGCCCGGTCGAGTGCGCCCGCGTTAGTGAGGACCTGTATCCGCACGTAGTTGCTTTCGCCGTCGACGTTCGACATGCTGCCGGCCGGGAGGTCGTGTATGAAGGCTGCAGTGTTCTGCCGGAACATGGGGATGTCCGGCACTTGCTCGATAGACATGACCGCGGCCGCGAGGTCAGCGGCAAGCTGGTGCTTGTCGGCGAATGTCCCGGCTGTCGCATATACGTCGATCATGGGCATAGGGATGCTCCCTTAGCGATCGCGGAGGTTCACGGACTTGCGGATGAGGGCACTGGCGCGTAGATGTCGGGCCGGCTGATGCCGGCGAAGATACCCCTCCAGAACGCTGGAGAACGGCCGGTCGCTGTTGATGATGTGGCGGCGTACCAGTACGTCAAGCACTTGTTCGGATGCCATCCGGTGCTCCCTTCGCCTTAGTACGCCAACACGTCGCACAACTCAGATTGTTCGCCCCGCAGATCACTCACGGCATCGCTCTAACGAGCCATTTCTTGCTGACGACGCTTCGATCCAGCCCAGCCCGCCTCGTGCCCTGTTGCCTGGTGCGCCTTCGAGCAGGCCGGACGTACACTCCCGACGTGAGGACCCGATGGTAGGAGGCACTCGGGGGACTCCTCTGCGTGGTCGCGGCGACGAGCTCGCCGCCATCGGCGCCCGCCTTGACGAGGTCCGTTCCGGGGTCGGCTCGGTCATCATCGTCGAAGGGAGGGCCGGGCTCGGCAAGACCCGCCTTCTGGACGCGTGCGCGTCCATGGCTGCCGAGCGCTCCTTCCGGGTCGGACGTGGAGTGACGGAGCCGCATCGCCGAGTAGTCGAGCTCGACGCGCTCTTCGACGCGCTGTTCGACGGCGACAAGCCCCTCGTCGCGCGCGACGCCCTCAGCGACCTCATGCCTCCCCGGAGCAGAGGTTCTGGCTACTGCAGGACATCCAGGCTTTGATCGAAGAGGCAGCACTCCGGGACCCCTTGCTCATCTGCCTGGATGACCTCCACTGGGGCGGAGCCAGCTGCGCCGTGGCGATGCGGCAGCTTCCGCAGCGGCTCGCCTCCTTGCCCGTCGGCTGGGTGATGGCGTTCCGCCCGAACCAGGGCCTTCCCCGGTGCAAAGCGCCAAGGACCAGCTGCAAGAGGCGGGGGCCGAGATGATCCGCCTCGGCCCGCTCAGGCGTCAGGCTGTCGCAGAGATCGCCGTGGACGTTCTGGGTGCCGAGCCCGACGAGGAGCTTCTGCGCAAAGCCGAGCAAGTCCAGGGAAACCCGTTCCTGCTCATCGAGTTCTTCCGCGGCCTCCAAGACGAGCACATCGTGACGGTCGAGTCCGGCAGAGCGAGGCTCCTCGAAGACCGCCTGCCACGGCGCGTCAGTGACAACATGCGTGGCCGGCTCCTGCGCATGTCCCCGACCGCGGACCGCCTGGCGACGCTCGCTTCGGCGTTGGGCAGGCGGTTCTCCGTCTATGACCTGGCCGAGATGACTCGGATGCCGGTCGCCGACCTGTTGGATCCGGTCAAGGAACTCGTCCAGGCCGACATCTTCGTCGAGAGCGGCGACCAGCTGGCATTCGGGCACGACTTGATCCGCGAGGCAGTGCGCGCGAGCTCCCCCGTCCCGGTTCGCCGGGCGCTCGACCGGCAAGCGGCCGACGTGCTGCTGGCCCGGGGCGCGCTCCCCGTCGAGGTGGCCCAGCAGCTCGCGGACAGCGCCGAGCCCGGCGACGAAACCGCCATCGCCACCTTGCTTCAAGCCGCCGACGCCCTCGGGACGACGGACCCTGGAACCGCCGCCGAGCTGGCGGGCCGGGCATTGGAGCTGGCACCGGCTCGGCATCCGCTTCGGGGACCTCTGGTTGCCAGGCGAGCTATCTCCTTGTTCGCCGCTGGCCTCGGAGAGGAGGGCAGGCGGTTCGCTGATACCGCGCTCCGGCAGGTGCTCCCAGCCGAAGAAGAGGCACGGGTCCGTTTCAGCGTCGCCAGCATGTTCGACCTCTCTCCCGACCTGCGCGCCGACAACGCCCGCACGGCGCTGGCGCTGCCAGATCTGACGGCCGATCTGCGAGCCTGGCTCTGGGCGGCGCTGTTTCATAACTTGGTGGTCGCCGGCCGTACCGATGAGGCGCTGGCCATCGAGGGCAAAGCGCGAGAGGCCGTGTATTCGAGCCGCAATCACGCGTGCTGGTTTGCCTTCGAGCTCCCCGAATCGGCCGTGCATTACCAGACTCTACGGCTTCGACCGCGGCCTTGAGCTTCTCCAGACGGCCGAGCGGCGGGGACTCGACGGCCAGGAAGACGCGCGGCAGCGGCTCGCGCATAACTTCCGGTCATGGCTCCTGGCGGCTATGGACCGATACCAGGAGGCCCTTCAGGTCGATAGACGAAGGTGTTGCGGCCGCCCAACGAGACCGGCAGAACTGGGCCCTGCGCGTGTTCGAGACCTCACGAGGACGTCAGATGCTCCAGATGGGCCAGTTCGGCGACGCGGCAGTCGCACTGGAGGGCCGGTACAGCCTCGACGAGGCGCACCTGGTTGTCGGCGTGCTCGAGGCTCCGTCGGTGGTGGCCCTGGGCAAGTTGAAGATTCACGCCGGCGACGAGCGCGGTGCGGCAGAGGTGGCCGAGATCGCGAAAATCATGGTGCAGACGAGCGCCCCGAGTGTTCAGTCCCACGCCGCCTGGTATCTGGCGCTGCACGCGATGTCTTTGGGTAAGGCTGACGAGGCACACGACTGGCTCTGCGTCGCGCGGGCATGACAATCGTCTGAAGCTGTTCCCGCTGTTCCCCTTCGAGATAGAAGACGATCCCCAATTGGTGCGGATCGCCGTCGCCGTCGGCGACGAAGAGCTCGCCGAGCACACCATCGCGCAAGCAGAGCATCGCTGTGAGCTCAACCCCGGCGTCGTCTCTTTCAAAGCAGCAGCTGGCGCACGCCAGGGGACTGTGGCGGAGTTCCACCTGCCACTTGGAGACCGCAGCGTCGCTCTTCGAGACCGGGCCACGCCCGCTGGCGACGGCATCGGCGCTGGAGGACCTCGGCCGCCTGCAGGCGTCCGAAGGCGCCACCGATGACGCTATCGCCTCGCTCGATCGGGCCCTCGCGATCGACGTACACGTCGGTGCCAGCTGGGACGCGGCGCGGGTCCGTCGGCCGGCTGAGACAGCTGGGTGTCCGGCGGCGGATCGTCATTTCGGAGCGCCCTGCCACCGGCTGGGAAGCTCTGACCAGCGCGGAAGCGGCCGTCGCCCAGCTCGCCTCGGAAGGCAAAACCAACCGCGAGATCGCCGAGACGTTGTTCATTTCGCCGCACACTGTGAACACCCATCTGCGCCACATCTTCGACAAGCTCGGCGTCAACTCCCGGATCTCCCTGACCAGAATGGCTGAGGCGCGGGGGGTCTCGGGGAAAGTGGGGCGAAACCTCGTGCCGAGACGCCATAGCCATTTACGGAGCCTGATGGCATGGTGGACTCGGGCGTGCGAAGGGATGCGGAGATGAACATGCAGTCGCTGGTCGGACCTGGCACCCGCGGCAGGGTCGAGACAGTGCTGGACCAGATGGCCGGGCCGTGGTGGATGTTCCTCGTCACCGGGATCGGGTGGCTGGTCATCTCGCTCATTGTCTTGCGCTTCCGGCTCGCCTCGGTAGCCGCAGTAGGCGTGCTCATGGGCGTGGTCTTCCTGGGCGGCTGGCTCAGCGAGCTCCTCGTCGCCTCGATCCGAACGCGGTGGCGCTGGGCGCACGTGCTGATGGCGATCCTGTTCCTGTTCGCGGCCTGCTGGTCGTTCGCCAGCCCGTTCGGCGCGTTCTGGGCGCTGGCCACGATCTTCGGGCTGCTGCTCATCTTCCGCGGCAGCCTTGACCTGGTCACCTCGATCTCCTCGCGGGAGATCAACCCCGCCTGGTGGCTGGGCTTGGTCGCAGGCGTGCTGGAGATCCTGCTCGGCTTCTGGGTCTCCCAGCAGGAGTTCCCCGCGCAGGCGCTGCTGCTGCTGCTCTGGGTGGGGTTCTTCGCGCTGTTCCGGGGCTTCTCCGACATCCTGCTTGCGTTCGAGGTGCACGGCCTGCAGCGCAAGTAGCCCGCGGACACAGCCGTCGGGACCAGCGACACGTCACCATGCAGGGCGGAGCCGACCCGGTGGCACGACTGCCCCAAGTGCCGAGCGCAGTGCTTCTATGGCAGCGTCGCCGAGTTGCTGACGCCACATTTCGATGGTGTCCGCGGCAGCCTGCTCTGCCGCTCGGGTGCACGCCCAGCCTCGGTCGGTCAGTCTCAGTAGCCGGGACCGGGCATCGGCGGGATCGGCTTCTCGGGTGACGTATCCGCGTTGCACGAGCTGCTCGACGAGCTGGCTCGCCGCCTGCTTGGTTACGCCCAGATAGCTGGCGACGTCCACCATGGCAGCGTCGCCTGCGCTGATCCGCACGAAAGCGAAGCCGTGCGCGGGCCGGACATCCGAAAAGCCGCGCTCGGCCAGCCCGCGCTGAATTCCGTCAACAACTTGTGCTGCGGCGCCAAGGACGAGCATCGCGACGGCTACACCACTGTCATCAGCCATGACCCAAGTTTGACAGATAGGTCAAGCTAGCTGACCATATAGTCAAATGACTTGACCACCTGGAGGATCTGTGCCCGTCATCCGCTCTGCCGACATTGCCGTGCACCAGGTGCACGGCAGCACGTTCAGCTCGTTCGTCGCGCCATCCCGAGGCAGTACCCAGCTCTGCGCCTGGCAGTTGAGAGTGCCCGCCGGCCTGGCCGGAGCTGCCCACCGACCGACCAGAGAAGAGGTGCTGCTCCTGCTCGACGGGGAACTCACCGTCACCCTCGATGGCACAGCCACCGATCTCGCCGCAGGTGATGTTGTCCTCGTCCCGGCAGGCAGCGAACTGCGCGTGGACGGCGGGACCTCCGATGCCACAGCCTGGGTGACAACCACGCCTGGTCTGGAGGCGGTCATGGCCGATGGCAGCCGGTTCGCGCCCCCATGGGCGAACTGAGCCAAGACCAGCCCAACGCATTATTCCTGGCCGGGAAGGGCACATCTGCACTGTCTGAGTCGGCGGCCCTAAGGCAGCACGATGAGCCAGCTCAAGGCCGTCTCACAGCGACCCTGGGGGATCAAGATCATGAGCGCTGCGCCTACCCCGGCTATACCGGACGTACTCGAAGACCCGATCCGGGACAAGGGAACGGCCTTTACCGAATCAGAACGTGACGCTCTCGGGCTTACCGGGCGCTTACCCTCGGCGGTACTGACGCTCGATCAGCAGGCCCAGCGCGCCTACCAGCAGATGCTCCGGCAGGGCGACGACCTGGCGAAGAACGTGTACATGGAGCAACTGCACGACCGGAACGAAGTGCTGTATTACCGAGTGCTCGCCGACCACCTAGCCGAGCTCCTGCCAGTGGTGTACGACCCGGTCATCGGCGACGCCATCGAGCGTTACTCGCACGAGTACCGCCGGCCCCGCGGCCTCTACCTGTCGATCGACAGGCCAGACGACATGGACAAGGCGTTCGCCAGCCTGGGCCTCGGGCCTGATGACGTCGACCTCATCGTCTGCAGTGACGCGGAAGAGATCCTCGGCATTGGCGACTGGGGCGTAGCCGGCAGCATGATCGCCGTCGGCAAGCTGGCCGTCTACACCGCCGCGGCGGGCATCGACCCGCGCCGGGTGTTCCCGGTGTCGCTCGATGTCGGCACCAACAACGAGGGGCTGCTGAACGACCCGCTGTACCTGGGCAACCGGCACGCACGCGTCCGGGGCGCCGACTACGACGCGTTCATCAAGAGGTACGTGCAGACGGCGTCCGCGCGCTTCCCGAAGGCGCTGCTGCACTTCGAGGACTTCGGCGCGGACAACGCCCGGCGAATCCTGCTCACCTACCGGGACAAGTACCGGATCTTCAACGACGACATGCAAGGCACCGGCGTGATCACTATGGCCGGGCTGTTCAGCGCGCTGAAGGTCACCGCCACCCGGTGGCGGGATCAGCGAGTCGTCGTCTTCGGCGGCGGCACAGCGGGCATCGGCATCGCCGACCAGATCCGCGACCAGATGGTCCGGACGGCCTGGACGCAAGTCAGGCAACCCGGCAGATCTGGATCGTCGACCTGCCCGGCCTGCTCACCGACGACATGCTCGACGGCACGCTGGACTACCAGCGTCCCTACGTGCGCCCTGCCGCCGAGGTCGCCGACTGGGCGAAGATCGCCGGTCCAGATAGACCCGGCTGCGGCGGTGCGCTGGCCGGAGATGGCCGCTCTGCAGGAGGCGCGCGCGGCCTCGGGCATCATCGCCCTGCAGACCGTGGTCGAGAAGATGAAGCCGACCATCTTGATCGGCACCTCAACAACGCACGGGGCCTTCACCAAGGACGTCGTCGAGGCTATGAGCTCCGGCGTCAGCCGCCCGGTCATCTTCCCGCTGTCCAATCCGACCACCAAGATCGAGGTGATGGCTGCCCACTTTGATGGTCCGAGGGGCGGGCACTGATCGCCACGGGCCTGCCCATCGGGCCGGTCGAGTACGACGGCGTGACCTACCAGTTCGGCCAGGCGAACAACGCCCTGGTCTACCCGGGCCTGGGCCTCGGCACGATCGTCTCGGCGCACCAAGGTCACCGACGGATGCTGCATGCGGCGCAGAGGCGGTCGCGGCCAGGTCACGTCAGCGAACCCGGCGCCGCGCTGCTGCCCGCATTAGAGAACCTGCGGGCCTCGTCGGCGACGTCGGCGGTCGCCGTAGCGAAGTCCGCAACCGCGGACGGCGTCGCCAGCAAGAAGATCGGCAACACCGTACAAGCCGTACTAGACGCCATGTGGCAGCCTGCCTACTAACGTGGCAGGGGTCAGGTCCGCTAGGCACCACTGAGATGCCCATGGGAGTAGAAATGACGTCTGTCTTCGCGCTCGGGCAGATGCAGGTGCGGCGCTCTGGGTACGGCGCGATGCAGCTTGCGGGTCAGTTCGCGGCCGGGACGCCGCCGGACCCTGATTCGGCCATCGCCGTACTCCGGGCCGCCGTGGCCGCGGGCGTCGATCACATCGACACCGCCCAGTACTACGGTCCCGGCACTGTGAACGCCCTGATCCGCGACGCGCTGTACCCCTATCCCGAGAGTCTGGCGATCGTTAGCAAGGTGGCGGCCGGGCGAGACGACAGCGGCACTGGCTATCTCCGCGCGGGCATCGAGGATAACCTCCGCAGCTTGGGAGTCGCCCGGCTCGCCGCGGTCAACCTGCGCCTGATCGGCGACGGCCGGGTTGATGCGCGCTTCGACGACCAGCTGGCTGCGATGGTGGCCGCCCGCGACGAGGGTCTGATCGCTGGGATAGGCCTGAGCAACATCAGTCTGGAGCAACTGCAGCATGCCGTCGCGGGTACCGAGATCGTCTGCGTGCAGAACCTGTTCCACCTAGCCGACCGTGCTGCGACGTCACTTCTCGATGTTTGTCTGAGCGAGGGCATCGCGTTCGTGCCGTTCTGCCCGCTCGGGTGGCCTCGCGGGCCGGAGAACCCCGTGCTGACCAGCCCCGTCGTTATCCAGACAGCCAGCCGGCTGGGCATCACGCCTGCGCAGGCTGCGCTCCAGTGGTTGTTGCAGCTCGCCCCGAACGTGCTGCTGATCCCGGGCACCGGCTCGGTCGCTCACCTGAGGGAGAACCTGACCGCTGATGACATCACACTCGACAACCGGGCCCTGCGCGATCTCGATCGCGTCAGCGCCTGACGCCCGAGAGGCTAAAGTACTCAGCCAGCCAGGGGCCGGTCACGCTGCCAGCGTGACGCGCGACCTCGGCCGGCGTACCGGCCGCGAGAACGCGGCCGCCTTCCGGGCCGCCGCCCGGGCCCATGTCGATGAGGTAGTCGGCTGCTGCCAGCAAGTCGAGGTCGTGATCGATGACGATGATCGTCGCTCCGGCGTCAAGCAGCCGGTCGAGCACGCTTACCAGCGTCGCGACGTCGAGCGGGTGCAAGCCGGTGGTTGGCTCGTCGAACACGTACAGCGCACCCTGCTGGCTGCGGCGCAACCTGGAAGCGATCTTCAGGCGCTGCGACTCGCCCCCAGATAGCGACGGGGTGGGCTCGCCCAGCTTCAGATAGCCGAGGCCGACGTCACTGACGGGCCGCAACGTGGCGGCGATTGATGGCTTGTCAGCGAAGCGCTCAACGGCGTCGTCCACGCTGAGGCCAAGCACATCGGCGATGGTCATGCCTTCGACCTGCACCGCGAGGACAGCGTCGTTGAAGCGCGCGCCGTGACAGGTCGGGCACTGGACGGTGATGTCAGGCAAGTACTGAACGTCGAGGTCGAGGTGCCCGAGACCGCGGCAGGTCGGGCACTGGCCCTCGCGGGTATTGAACGAGAAGTGGCCCGGCTTCCAGCGCCGGCGCTTGGCGTGCGCGGACGCCGCGAAGAGGCCGCGGATATGATCGAACGCCCCGCAGTAGGTCGCCGGCGTTGACCGGGCGTTCTGCCCGATTGGCGAGGCGTCAATCTGGACGACCTGCCGGATGCCCGGCAAGTTCAGGCGGCGGACATGGCTCGGCTCCGAAGCGCCGCCCAGGCGCCCTCGGGCGGCGGGGATGAGGCTATCCAGTACGAGGGCGGTCTTGCCGGCCCCGGACGGACCGGCCACCGCGGTGAGGCGGTTCACCGGAAACTCAGCGGTGAGGTCGTGCAGGTTGTAGAGGTCCGCAATCTCGATGGAGATCTGCCGGTCCTCAGCTGCGCGCTCGGGTCGGTCGCGGGGAACGCCGGGCGCGCCCGCCAGGAACGGACCGATGATCGAGCGCGGGTCGGATTCCAGCTGACCGGGGGTGCCCGCGGCGATCACGTGGCCGCCCTGTGCACCAGCGGCGGGGCCGAGTTCAATGACCCAATCGGCAGAGCGGACGAGCTCCCGCTCGTGCTCGACCACAATCACCGAATTGCCGTTCCCGGCCAGAGCGGAGATCATCTTGCGCAACCCGGTGACGTTGCTGGGGTGTAGTCCGACCGAAGGCTCGTCTAGCACGTAGAGCATGCCAGTGGTGCTCGCACGGACGGTTGAGGTGAGCTCGATCCGCTGCCGCTCGCCGGTCGACAGCGAGGCGCCAGCACGGTCCAGGGTGAGGTAGCTGAGGCCCACGTCGAGCAGCGGCGTGAGCGCGCCGCTCAGCTCGCCGAGCAGGCCGGAGGTCACGCGGCTGAGCTCGGCGGGCAGCCCGGCCGGAAGCCCGGCCGTGAACTCTTGCAACCCGTCCAGGCTGAGCATGCTGATCTCGGCGATGTTGCGCCCGCCCAGCTGCGAAGCCAGCGCCTCCGGCCGGAGCCGGGTGCCGTGACATACCGAGCAGATACGGGTGATGACGAAACGCTGCACCAGCCGGCGAGTGCGCTCATTGTCGCTGCGGAGTGATCGCTCTACCGCGGCGACGGCATTGTCGTAGTTCACCGCGAGCCGTACAGTGCGCTCGTTCCGGCCCGAATGCAGCGTCACCTGCTGCTGCACGGCAGCGCCGTGCAGCACCATGTCGCGCTCGGACTCGGTGAGCGACTTGAACGGGACGTCAAGGCGGACTCCGAGCTCGCCCGCGGCATACATCGACAGCCGCCGCCCGCCGGAGTTCCACGGCAGCACCGCTCCCGCCTCGATCGTCTTGTCCGGGTCGGGCACCAGGGTGGCCTCGTCGACCTCAGACCGCACGCCCAGGCCCTGGCAGGCCGGGCACGCGCCATACGAGTTGAAGGCAAAGGATTCGGCACTCGGATGTTCAAAGTGGGCACCGCAGACCGGGCAGACGATCTCCTCGGCAAACGCCGCGACCGAGGGGCTGACGCGGTGGCCGTTCGGGCACAGGTGCGAGCCCAGCCGCGACATCATCAGCCGCAGGACGTTCAGGACCTCGGACATGGTTCCGACGGTGCTGCGCGGTCCCGGAATGGGCGGCCGCTGCCGCAGGGCAAGCGCGGGCGGGAGGTGATCGATCCGGTCCACGTCCGGGCGCTGCGCCTGGGTCAGCCGACGGCGGCTGTAGGTGCTGAGGCCAGCGAGGTACCGCTGCATGCCTTCGGCGTACAAGGTGCCAATGGCCAGCGACGTCTTGCCCGACCCGGACACGCCGACGACAGCGACTATGCGCCACAACGGCACGTCGATGTCGACGTCGCGCAGGTTGTTGTGCCGGGCGCCGCGGACGCCGATGGCATCGGGCAGGGGCCTGGGCACGGATCGATCAGCCGCCACATCACCTACCTAAGCAGAGCGGCGTACCGACGCCGGGACCGGCAGCCGCCGGCCCCGGCCCGCGGGGAGGTCATACCGGTTCAGGGGTGGACAGGACCGCTCGGCCCCTTGTCGAGGCGCAGTGACTGCATGATGGCGAACGTGGTCGTGATCGTGAACTCCTCGATATCCGCTGCGGCCAGGACGCCGGTGTACTTGGCGATCACCGGCGCAGCCGCGCGCTCGGTGACGGCATCGAGGTGGCCCTTCACGCCCGCCCAGACGTTCTCCCCGTACCGCACGTAGTAGGGCACCGGGTTGACGCTCGCCAGCGCCTCCCGCGAGCTGGCCTCGATGTCAGCGATGTACCGCTGGTGCAAAGTGACGTCGTCGCGCGTAGCGAGCCTGCCGAGGTGCCCGCTGATGAGGTGCGACCACTGGTACGACAGGGCGATGTCCGGAGCTTGCATGTACCCCTGCACGTCCTCGCTGAGGTTGGTGTTGTAGATCGGCACCCAGCCGGCGTTGACAACATCGATGAACATCAGGGCGTCATGGCCGGGGAAATGGATGTAGATGTTGTCGGGCGTGTGGTTGGAGCCGTGCCAGGCCAGCTCGACGCGCTCGCCGCCGACCTCCAGCGTGTAGGTGTCGGCGAAGGTCACATCGGGCAGCGGACGGGCCGGGTCGTCATCTCGGAGCAGAAGCCGGTGAGTCTCCTCGTGCCCGATCCGGACGACGTCCCCGAAGAGCGAGGCGGCCGCGCCGTGGTCCGCGTGGTGGTGAGAGTAAACCAGATGCGTCACGGTGTTGCTGACGCCCTCTGCCGCGGCCATCTCGTCGACAGCCCGCTGCAGGTTAACGCCGATGCTAGGGGGTGCGTCGAACAGCACTACGCCGTCCCCGGTGACCAGGAACGCTGAGTTGTACACACCGTCGGTGACCCAGTACAGGTTCCGCTCGACCCGACCGACGTGGTATCCCTGCTCGTTCAGTGCGGGTCCCATAGCCGAAGGCGGGATGGGTGCGTAATCGGGCAGTTCGTCGGCGCTGCCCGTTCCGGCTGATGTGGTCACAGCATCTCCCTCGCAACTAGGGCACGTCCCTAACGGCCGTGCGCTTCGCGTGCTGCCTACGTTCCCGAACTGCCAGGTGAGAGGTCATCACCGGATCATGGTGAATCCCCGGCCGGGACAGCGAGTGCCTGAGCTTCCTCGAACGCGGCCGAGAACAGATAGGCAGTCGCGAGGCTGCGGTAAGGCCGCCATTTCTCGGCGATCGCCAGCACCTCGTCCTCGGCAGGCAGGTGATCGAGACGGTAAACATTCCGGACAGCCTTGCGCAGGGCAAGGTCACCTGGCAGGACCACGTCCTCGCGGCCGAGCGCGATGATGAGCGCACCTTGCGCCGTCCACGGGCCGATACCGGGGATCTCGGTGAGTATCGCAATGAGCTCATCGTCGGCGGCCGTCGCCAGCGCGTCGGGGTCAAGTCGGCCGTCCGACAGTCGCTCGGCGAGATCACGCAGTGTGCCGATCTTCCGCCAGGACAGCCCCGCGTCCCGGAACCTCGCGGGATCGGTGCCCAGCACGTCGGCGGCGGATGGGAGGCGGCCACCGAAGCGCGCCTCAATGCGCTCGAGGATCCGTCGGGTTGCCGGGACCGACAGCTGCTGTCCGACGATCTGGAACAGCAGGGCACCAAACAGGTCCATCGGTGGCAGCTCATTCATCCACTTGGTGACGCCGGCGCAGGAATCCCTGACGCCGCCAGCAATCCCCCGACGCGGCGAGGCGAGGCTAGGCCCGAGCACATAACCTGACTAGATGTTGAGACGCGGACGGCGGCGGGCCAGCGCGCCGCGGATCGAGTCCAGACGTGGCGTTTAGGGCAAACCCGCCGAACCTAGCCCAGGCAGCTACGCAGCTGATTCCGCGCGGAGAACTTCTCGCATCCCTGAATCGCGCGACGGCAGCGAAGGTAACGCTGATCTCCGCCCCTGCTGGCAGCGGCAAGACCTCGCTGCTGCGGGCCTGGGCCGACGGTCCGGGCCAGTCGTACCGGCTGGCAGTCGTGCAAGTGCGACGCGATCAGCAGGACACCCAGCAGTTCTGGCTCGCCGTTCTCAGCGCCATCCGGCAGGCCTCGGGCACGCCCGGCGAGGGCACGCAGCTGGCAGCGACACCTGACTTCAACGAAGCCGGCATCGGCGAAAGAGTTCTGTCGGAGCTCGCCGAGCATCGCGATCGCACATTCCTGATCATCGATGATCTGCACGAGCTGACCTCGCCCCAAGCGCTCACGCAGCTGACCCGGCTGCTGCAGAACCTCCCCCAGCATGTGCACGCGATCCTGGCAACGCGGCGTGATCTTCAGCTCCGGCTGCATAAGCTGCGCCTGGCCGGCGAGCTGGCCGAGATCCGTGCCGCAGATCTGCGTTTTACCCAGCGCGAGACCAGCGAGTTCCTGGCTGCGTCGGGCATTACCCTGTCGGAAGCCCAGGCCACGAAGCTGTACCAGCGGACGGAAGGCTGGGCTGCCGGCCTGCGACTGGCGGCGATGTCACTGGCGACCAGCCCGGACCGGGAAAGATTTGTAGCGGAGTTCTCGGGCAGCAGCCGGACGGTTGCCGAGTACTTGCTAGCTGAGATGCTGGAATGCCAGCCGACCGAGGTCCAGCAGCTGCTGCTGCGCACTTCCCTGCTTGACCGGGTCAACGGCGAGCTGGGAGACCTGCTGACTGGCCACCCTGGCTCCGAGCGGATCCTGCTCGACCTCGAAGATGCCAACGCGTTCGTCGTATCGCTCGACCCGGCCCGAACATGGTTCCGGTATCACCACCTCTTCGCTGACCTGCTCCGGCTTGAGCTGCGCCGGAGGCTGCCCGAAGAACTGCCCGCCTTGCACCGGCTCGCCGCGCGGTGGCTGGCCGAGCACGGCGAGATTGTTGACGCCGTCCGCCATACTCAGGCCGCGGGTGACTGGACTGATGCGGCGCGACTGCTAGCAGACCATTCGTTCGGCCTGACGCTGGACGGGCAAGCCCAGACCATTGAGTCCTTGTTGCGCGCGTTCCCGCCCGGTGCCGCGACCGAGGGCCCGGATATCCCTCTCGCGCGCGCAACCAGCGACCTTGCTCGGGGACGCCTGGACGAGGCCGCCGCCCACCTGGCTGTGGCCGAAGCCGCGATCACTGCCACCCCGGTAGATCGTCAGCACCGGCTCGAAGTGGCGGCCGCGGCACTGAGACTGTCCCTGGCACGGAAGCGGGGCCACCTCGCGGGAGTATTCGAGCAGGTCAGGTTCCTTGCCTCGCCGATAACGGGGCAGTCTGACGAGGACATCGCGCTCGACAGCGACCTGCGCGCGGTGGCGCTCATGAATCTCGGCATCATCGAGGCGTGGTCACTGGCGAACCAGGACAGTGAGCGGCACCTGCAAGAGGGCGCCGATCTTGCGCGGAAGATCGGACGTCCGTACCTCGAAGTCGCCTGCCTGGCTGAGCTCGCCTTCGCAGCAAAGATCGAGCCCTTCGCAACTACCCGGCGCCGGTGCCGGGAAGCGATAGCACTCGCCGAGCAGTTTGGCTGGGGCGCGGAGCCGGTCATCTCGCCCGCGCTGGTGAACCTCGCAGGCACCTTCATCTGGACGGGCGAATTCGACGAGGGCGAGCGCTGGCTGCGCCGCGCCGCCCGCGCTCTCGAGACAGACGCAGGTCCCGTCATCAGGCTGTTGCTGCATCTGGGAACGGGCACGCTCTTGTCCGGCCGCCGCAGGCAGCGCGAGGCGCTTGCGGAATTCACCGCCGCCGAGCACTTCCAGGCACAGCTGGAAGGCACACACGCGCTGGCGGGTCAGCTGACGGGCTGGAGGCTATCCACGCAGGCTCGGCTCGGGCAGCTCAGTGAGGCCCGCACGTCGCTGGCAGTACTCGATGCGGAGCTGGCAGGGTCCGGCGAGATCGCTAATGCCCGGGCGGTTATCTCCCTGGCCGAGGGGAACGCGCCCGCGGCTCTCGCCGTAGCCCAGAACGTTGTGAACGGGACAGCACCCGTCGTCGGCTACGTCACCGTCGTTGAGGCGAATCTGCTGGCGGCGGTTGCGCACCGCGAACTTGGCGACCAGCGCGCTGCCATCGCAGCCGCCGAGCTCGCATTGGCCCTGGCGGAGCCAGACCGGCTCGTGCTGCCGTTCGCGATGACGGGCACACTCGAGCTGCTCGAGGCCATCCCGCGGCACGAGACGGCTCACGCGGCGCTGCTCACTGACATCCTCGACGTGATGCGCGGATCAGTCATATCGCCGGGCGACGAGCGTTCACCGGCAGAGATCGAGCAACTCAGTCCGAGCGAGCTGCGGGTGCTGCGGTATCTCCCGACAAACCTTTCCCGGCCGGAGATCGCGAGCGAGCTGTCAGTCTCGGTGAACACAGTCAACACTCACATCCGCAACATCTACGCCAAGCTCCAGGCTCAGGATCGTTCCTCGGCCGTGCAGCGCGCACGAGAGATCCGGCTGCTCTCGGCTGGCCTGAACAACTAGTTTGCGGCGGCGGCCGTCGCGAGACTGCTTCCTGTGAGCGCTCGTGCGGACAGGGCTGACAGCCAGGCGAAGCCGGTGATGATACTCGCGCGCTGGAACAGCCCGCCGAATTTGACGAGGCGGGGTGCTTGATCAAAACCCGCCCCGGCTAGTGCCACGGTGGCCAGCATCGTCATGGCGGTGCCCGCACTGTAGGCCCCGAACCCGCGCTCGCCGGCGCGCCACGACCGCCAGCTGCAGGCAAGTGCCGCGGCCGGCAGGCCGAAGAACACCGGCACGGCCGCCAGATTGTGCGCCGTGCCGACCGGGCTGGGCCGGATCAGCGCATCGGGCGTACCCGGCGGATAGCCGCTGACCGGGTCGGTAGTGAAGATGGCCGCGGCAATAAGCCCGGCACCCGCCGCGCTGATCAGGGCCGGAACTGCGCGGCTGCTGGTCGCGCGATCCCCCGCACGTGCCAGCCCGGCGGCACCGGCCAGGAACAACGTCCCTGTCACAACGAAGTTCCCGGCCTGGATCCAGCCGCGCGATCCGAGCGCGAGAGAACTGACCGGGTGGCGCAGCGGCTGGTAGCCGTCACGGACTGCGCCCTCAACGAGGAACGTAGCCACGAAGACAGGGCCTGCGGCCGCGCCGCAGCGCAGCAGTCTGCGGGTCCACGCCTGAGGCTTGCCGGGGACGCTGGCAGTCTGCACCAGCGAAGCGTAGCGGGTCAGTCACTGCGACCACAGCAGGCATCAGCCGCCGGCCGTGCCTGCCATAGGCTGCTCGGGTGCGTAACAGTCAGGCCGGGCCGGCCGACGCGGCCGCGGCAGAGTGCCTGGACATGCTGGACGAGCAGGCAGCCGCTTACGCCGAGGTGGCGGTCGCCAACATCGGCAGGGAGTACCCGTCGCTCCTGGTTCACCTGATGGCAGGACCCGGCGACTTTCCTGCCCGTCCGGCCGAGCGGACACCGGTGTTCTACGGCAGCCTGGACTGGCACTCCTGCGTCGAGATGCACTGGCTACTCGTCCGGCTGCTGCGACTGGCCGGGAACTCGGTGCCAGCCGGGGAGATCAGGGAACTGCTGGACGTCCAGTTCACCGCGGACAAGCTCGGCGCGGAGGCGAGCTTCGTGACCAGCACGGACGGCTGGCACGAGCGGCCGTACGGCTGGGCCTGGGCGCTCGCCCTGGTGCACGAGATCGCGAGCCTGGACGACGCTGACGCGCGCCGGTGGCTGACCGCGATTGCCCCGCTCGCCGACGCGGTGACGAAGGGCTTCCTGGACTGGCTGCCCAAGGCCACCTATCCGATCCGTCATGGCGTGCACGCCAACAGCGCATTTGGCCTGTCCGTCGCGCTGCCGTTTGCTGCCAGGCAGGCGGAGGCGGGCCTGCCGGAGCTGGCGGCGGCGATCGAGGCCAGGGCGCTCGGCTGGTTCGTCGGCGACACCGATTATCCGGCCTGGTACGAGCCGTCCGGGCACGACTTCCTGTCTCCCGCGCTCACCGAGGCAGAGCTGATGAGCAGGCTGCTCGCGCAGCCGGAGTTCGCCGACTGGCTGGCCGAATTCCTGCCGGGGATCGCCGACGGCGAGCCGTCCACGTTGTTCACTCCTGCGGTGGTCTCTGACGCAAGCGACGGGCAGATCGCGCATCTGCACGGGCTCAACGCCAGCCGGGCTTACTGCTGGCGGCGGATCGCGGAGAGCCTGCCGGATGGCGACGGACGGATCGCGCCAGCCCTAGCAGCGGCGCGCACCCACCTGGACGCCGCGCTGCCGCACGTAATCGGCGACGACTACATGGTGGAACACTGGCTGGCCGCCTACGCCGTGCTCGCACTGACCTAGGCGGGGAAGGCGGTCAGGCGGCCTCGCCGACCGGCAGCAGGTCTGTTGCAGCCGAGGCCGTCGTGGCTGGCGCTGCGGTCGGGAAGTACAGGCAGCCGCACAGGTCGCTGGCCAGCTGGCGGATCCAGCGCATCCGCTCGGATGCTTCCTGCGGGTGGTTCCCGAATTCCTCCGCCACCCGGCTCGTGCAGCCGGTCGAGCTCAGACGCCGGACCGTGCTGCCGATCGCGTCTGCGACCAGCTCAGCCGTCAGCGTGTCAGAGGGCTGCAGCGGTGAGGCGAACAGTGCTTCGCAGACGGCCTCGTTCACATGCATTCTGGTCACGGCAACCCTCCAAGAATCACAACATAGGGGTAGATTTCATGGCGCCGCCCTCCGGCGAGGCGGTCGCTGTTACTAGCCAGTAGGACGGGACCAGGCACGGTGTCCGTTGCGTGATCTGGGTCACCTTCCGTGCCTGGGCCACCGGCGGCTCAGACCGGCGGGGCAAAACGCCCGCCGGCGGCAATGGCCTACTCGGCTGGAAGCACTTCGAATGCCGGGTGGCGGGGCGCGATGGCGCGGATCTGGTTGTCGCTGGAGTCCGGCCCGGTGCCCTCGAAGAAGATCCCGACCTCTGCCTTCCACCTCTTGAGGTAGGCGCGCAGCACCGGCACCTTCTCATCGTCAGCCAGCTCCCGGCCACGAAAGCGCTCGGCGCTCTTGCCCAGGCGCAGTTCGCCCGTGCCGACGGCGCGCAGGTTACGCACCCACTGGGTCTCGCCGCGAGGCGCGACGACGTACCGGCGGCCGTCGTAGGTGAGCAGGTTCACCGGGGTGGTGCGCCACTGGCCGCTCGTCCGGCCCTTGACCGCCAGGACCCGCGACCCGAGCACGCTAATCCCCTGCCGGGTCAGGAACGCTACAAACTGGTTGAAGACGTTGCGCGTGAACCAGCCGGGCTCGCGGTAGTGATCGGACACGCAGCCAGCCTAACTAGATGGCAGGCGGTCAACCCTGCCGGGCCGCTCAGACGAACAGCGGCTCGGCGGCCGACCTGTCCACCAGCTCCGCCATCGCGGCATCGTCCGGCGGCCCGGTGAACCGGCTGGCCGCGTCGAGCACCCTGGGGAGCAGGCCGACGTCACCGACACTGTCCACGAACACCCCGGGGCGGCTCAATGCCCACCACACCGCCAGGTCAATGTCGTCCTGCTCCTGGAGCGGCTCGTACCAGGTCGCCCGGGTGTGCGGACGTCCCAGCCACGGGCGCCGGGCGATCGACTTGATTGTCTGGATCGCCACGTTCCGCTCGCGGCAGGTGCGGTAGAGCGCCTCAAAGTTGCCGGCATAGTAGGAATTCTGCATGGTGACGTAGTTGTAAGGCAGCAGCACCGAGTCGAAGTCGAACCGGTCGAGGCTGCGCCGGTGGGTAGCGGCGATCTGCGCACCGTGGCCAGTGACGCCGATCCAGCGGATCAGGCCCTGGTCGCGCGCCTCGACCGCTGCCTCGATGGCGCCGCCCGGGCTGAGCGCGATGTCCCACTCAATCGGGTCCGCCAGGGCATGCAGCTGCCACAGATCGACGTGGTCGACACCCAGCCGGTCCAGAGACCGGTGAAGTTCATCGCGCGCGCCTTCCTTGGTGCGCTCGTCCCCCTTGGTTGCCAGAAAGAACCGGCCGGGCTCGCGTCGCAGCCATGGCCGAACGCGCGCCTCCGCCTCACCGTAGGACGAGGCCACGTCCAGATGGTTCACCCCGTAGGACAGCAGCACATCCAAGGTCTCGTCCGCGACGCGCTGGGACACCGCCGCCAGGGACGCACCCCCGAAGATCACCCGCGTGCTGAGATGGCCGGTACGGCCGAACTCCGCCAGCTCGATAGCCATGAGGCCAACCATAAGACCGCCGCGCCGGAGACGACCACCGCTACCAGTGGCCGCGGTGTACCAGGTCGTCCAGAGTTCGGCGCTTGATGACCTTCGCTGAGCCGCCCTTATCGGCGTCCGGATCGGGGTGCCCGATCGCGACTGCCCCGATCGGCAAGTAGTTCTCGGGTATCCCGTACAGCAGGCGGAACTCGGCGATCAGGTCCGGCGGGATGCCGAAGAAGAGCGCGCCGAGGCCCTCGTCGACCGCGGCCAGCAGCATGAGCAGGGCGGTAAAGCCCGTATCGATATCCCAGTAGGGCACCGGCCAGTGCGCTTCGTCCCGGTCAGCCCAGCCCTTGTCCTGCCGCGCGTACCGGTCCAGGTAGATGTCCTTGCACGACAGCGGTACGACTACCAGCGGCGCACGGGTGACCGGATCGAACGAGGGCCCGGCGTTGCTCTCGTCGCCGTGATAACGCGACACCAGTTCCCAGAACGGGCCAAGCTGCTCCGGCCCCTGCAGCGTCATCAGCGCGTAGCCCTGGCTGAAGCCGGCTGACGGCGCCCTGTTTGCCGCAGCGAGGATCCGCTCTACCACGTCCGGGGCGAGCGGGTCGTCGGCATAGGCGCGTACCATCTTGCGCTTGCTGATCACGTCGGCAAATTCCACCGGGCCAGCATAGAGGCAGGGATCTTCCGCGCTTTCGCGCGACTTGGCCCTCGGCAGATATTCTGACTGATATGGAGAGCCGGGCGAGTGACAAGATCCCCGGAGCCAGGGTGCGCCTCAAACGAGGCGTACCAGCCCGGTCCTCAGCTGACGCCAGGCCACGGGAGTGGCTGGCGCTCTCTGGCGGAGCCGTCCAGGAAGCCAGGACCGAGGGGCCTGCTCTGGCCCTCGTCGGGCAGCCGCTGCCGTACCAGCCCGGCCGCGCCGAGCGGCGCAGCGGCGTACCTAGCGAGGTCATCACCGCCGACCACGTACCCAACTCCTGCACCTGCTCATGGGCGTATTCCCTGGGGAAGCTGACCTTGAAGCATTACAACGCGGCCTGCCCGGTACACCTGGAGACCCTTGCTAGCCGAGACGAGCATGGCTGAGAGGCGCATGTGGGTGCTCGGCGTCTTGATCTGGATGGACCGATTTGTGGCTAGCGTCACGGGATGACTATGCGCATCACGCAGTGGTTCTTGCCCTTGCTTCGGACGTAGCTGAAGCCGGCCCGCTCGAAAAGGCTGCGCGTGGCGTTGTAAAGAAAGGATGCCGATACCTTCTGGCCGTCGGTGTCCTGCGGATACGCTTCCACGACCCCGCCGCCGGCCTGCGCGATCAGGTCCAGAGCGCCCTGGAGCGCGGCATCTGCCAGCCCCTGCCGCCGGTACTTCTTATCTACGAAGAAGCAAGTGAGCCGGTAGTCAGGCAATCTGTCGAGACTGGCCTCGTATTCCTTGCGGTGGTTGATGTTCGGCAGCTCAGCCGGAGTTCCGTATTCGCACCAGGCCACCGCCTGATCACCGTCAAACACCAGCGCTGCATGCGCTCGGCCGTCGTGGACCAGCTGCTCCTTGAGGGTGCGGTTGGTCTCGGCGGTCCGCTCCTGACCCCCTCTCTCGGCCGGGGTCGCGTGGAACCAGGTGCACCAGCAGCCATTCCAGACCCCGTTGTGCCGCCCGGCGAGCTGCGCGAATGCGTCCCAGGTGTCTGGACCGAGTGGTTTGACCACGTATTCGCTCATGGGTCTGCAGGCTATCCCGGGCTCCGCGGACAGGAGGGCACCGATGACAGCATTAGATCGTTGGCAATGTGGGAATGACCGAGATCCGCCCACAATCTCAGGCCTGGGCGAGCCACAGTAATCTGCGCCTCGGGGGAATGTAATGCAACGGGTCGATGTACGACTGGAGGATGACCTAACGGGCGGCCCAGCCGACGAGACAGTCGAGTTCAGCATCGATGGCCGCGCGTACGAGATTGACCTCAACGCCCGGCATGCTGCCGACTTTCGTCGGCAGCTCGCGCGCTTTCTCGAGCATGCAAGCCTGGCCCGGCCGACGCGTCGGGGCTCACCGGCCCGGACCCTGGCAAGCCGAGAACGCAGTCGCCAGATACGGGTCTGGGCGGAGCAGCAGGGCTTCGACATCTCAGAACGCGGTCGGCTGCCCCGCGAGGTTATCCAGCAGTACGAGAGCGAGCACAGCGCAACGCAGCAGTCCGAGCGAACCGGGCGGCACCAGGGTGTTCGGCGCTTGGCCGCATCTAAACGAGCGGTCAGGCGCGCGCGAACCAAGCCAGATCAGTCATCGCGAGGACAACGCGGAGCCCGCTAGAGCCGCACGCTGGCCTAGGTGCGCAGTCGGCTTGGCGTGATTATCAGAGCTGCTGAGAACAACTCGGCGAACTGGCGAGGTGTGCCGAACATTGCCCCGATGCGCTCGGCGTATTTAGCTACATATTGCGGCTGCCGGTCGGCCGGGGGTACGTCATCAACGCGCTGCGCGGTGCCGTCGATGCGGATGATGTCCCGGCCGATGTCGGTCACGTCGAGACCCAGGGTCACCTTAGGGTTCTCGCTGATGTTGCGCAGCTTGATCTTCTCCGGCTGGCTGTAGACGAGGATCGTCTCGTCATCGCGCACCAGGAACCAGACTGGCACGCTGTCTGGCTGGCCGTCGGGGCGAACTGTCGTGAGCCACGCCATCAGGTTCCGGTGCAGGCGAGCCTCGACATGCTCGCGACGTTCGGCAGGCAGATGCTTGGTCAGGTTCACGGCGGTCCCTATCGTCAGCGGCGGAGGCTAGCACAGCTGAACGTAGTGGCGAGCGGGCCTGTTCCCCACCAGTCAGGGAACGCGACCGTGATCGTCCCCGCCGGCCTGTGCTGGCAGTACCGAAGCCACGCGCCGGCCGTCAGCTCCCAGGCTGAGGGCGGTCCGGACAGTCGGCGAACGGGGTAGCGGAAGTCCGTGGTCCAGCCGACGGCCAGGACCGCTACGAGCGCCGCGACCGCGACGATCGCCCTGGGCCGCGGCCTCCACCGGCGGGCGTAGGCGTCGGCCGCCACGATCAGCGCCGCATCGAGCAGCAGGATGGGCAACGTGGAATACCGGGCGCCGTTTTCCACCCTGATCGCTACGGGCAGGCTTGGGCCGGCCCAGGCGAACGCCGAGGTGAACGCCGTGAACACGAGGCCGGTCACCACGGCGGTAACCACGAACACTTTGCACCGCCAGTCCTGGGTGGCAAGGGCAACGGCGAGAACTAGGACGATGAAGCCACCCACCAGCGCGGTGGCGCCGTTAAGCCCCAGGATGTCGCGCAGGTGCCAGGAAAGATGCCAGCCAAGCGCCGGCAGAAGGACCTCGTGCGCGTAATACAGCACCGCGTTAACCGGATTACGAGGCCGGAACCGCGACAGGTGACTAGTGAGGATCGCCAGGATCTGCATCAGGCAGCCGAGCGCCCACCCGGCGGTCGCGCCGTGCTCGCGAAGGCGGCGGGGCACCACCAACACGCGGGCTGCGAACAGCGGCGCGAACAGGAGCGCGAGCGAGCTTGATGCTGCCGCGGCAAGCGCGATGACCGCGGCGACTGCCATGCCGGTCCTGGTGCGCGGTCGCCACAGCGCTGCCCAGAACAAGGCGACGAGCAGGTACCAGATGGAGTTGACGCCATTGTCGGCGACCTCGAGCGGCGCCACCGGCAGCAGCACCACGGACAGGCCGAGCATCGCACGGAGCCCGCGCGAGCTGACATGGCCCGCGCTGGCGTGGTAAGTGAACAGCCCGCACGCGGACGCGACAAGAGCGCCGCCGACCGCGAAGGCGACCGAGGCGTCCCTGATTGGCACCAGCGCGGCAATCTGGCCGATCAGCCGCGGGACCACCTGCAGGTAACCGCCATACGACTGCAACAGATGCCATGGATGCGCGAGGGCCTGGGGCAGGTAGATGCCCGGGTCCTCGGCGTAGACCCGGTACAGGGCCGGCCGACCGCCGATCCGGGCGAGCATCACTAGCGCACCGAGGCCCACCACCGCGACCTGGACAAAGGGGAACGTCCAGCGCGCAAGGCCCGTGCGGTGGTCCGGCTCGGGCGGCGCCGGGAACAGGTCGGCGAGCACGGCGCGGCCGCGGTGGCGTGCGGCCGCCGACGGCAGATGTGCCCCGGGCCCGGTCTGTCCGGGCGCGCGGAGATCAGGCGCGGACACGGCTGGAACCTACCACCGGTCGGCCCTCTGTAAGCCTGTCAGGCTGCTCCCGCTGCTCATCCCGGGCTGGTGACCGCTGCAGGCGGGCGAAGCCAGTTCACCATGACCGCGGCGATCGCGCCGAAGACGGCGTAGGCGCCCAGTGTGAGCAGTGCGCGCGTCGCGCCGAAGCCCTGGAAGTAGACGACGTCGCGCATGGCGGTGACCGCGGCGCCGGGCGGAAGTCCCTGGCTGATGGCCCGCCAGGGGCTGGGCAGCAGCTGCGGGGCGGTGCTCCCGCCGGACGACGGGTCGCCGACGACGATGAAGACCAGCAGTCCCACGGCGGCGCCGGCGGCGCCGAGCAGGACCTGGAAGGCTGCGACGGGCATGGATATCGCCAGGACGAACAGCGTTGCCACGCCCCAGACCGCCAGGAAGTGGCCGGCGAAAGCACCGACGATGACGTTGGTCACCAGCGCCGTCAGCACTCCGGCGCCGGCCGCCAGGATTACCAGGGCGGCCAGGCGCACGGCCAGAGCCCGGTTGCGGGTGGCCAGTTAGATCATGGACGTGCCCAGGATTCCCACGATGATCATGCTGATGGTGGCGGAGAAGGCGGTCGCGCCGGTGGAGTCTGAGGGTGGCAGCGGGACCACGTCGTGGACCACGAGCGGCTGGCCCTGGGCGCCTGCCGCGGCCTGGAAGGTCTGCTGCAGCAGTCCCGCCACGAACTTGCTGGCGGCGCTAGCGACTAGCAGCACCGGCGGCGGCCCGGGTTCGAACGCGCCGTAGATGGTGCGATGCAAGATCGCCATCCGCGCCGCCGCGAGCGAGCCGTAGGCCCGGACGTCGTAGCCGCCGGGAATGCTGCGGTCCAGCTGGGCCGTGATGGCGGCGATGGCCGGCGGTGGTCCGACTATTCCCAGCGGCAGTCCGTGCGGCCTCGGTTCGTGATTGGCCGCCACGTTTGAGCCGACGAACACAAACACCAGCGCCAGCATGCCAGCCAGGACGAACAAGATCCGCCGGTTGCCGGGCGAGCAGGCACCGCTGCCGCCCGCGCTGGTCACAGCACGCGATGTGCCCGGTCTGCGCCGACACTAAGCGCCGGTCCGAGCCCGGCCAAGCGCGCCACCGCAGGTCGCTCTACCTGACGGCGCTGACCCCTGGCCGGCCTGGAGTTGTGACCGGCCGGACGGGAGCATGGGGTCATGTCTTCTGCGACATCGCCCGTAACCGGGGACCAGCTCGATGCGCCCGACGACCGGCGCTGGCTGATCCTCATCGTGGTCGCGGTGGCTCAGCTCATGGTCGTCTTGGACGGTAATGCATTGCATTTAACACGTCAAACCGCAGCCCGAAAGCAAGCGACCCCGGAGCCTTACGGCTACCGGGGTCGTCGCGTCTTCGGGGTCGGCTAGCTGGGTCTCGCAATGCCGTCTCGTCATGCCGCGCGGCGGCCCACTTCGGCGCGGCGACTGCGGCGACCTTCGCGCAGCCCGCGCCATGCAGACCCCCGATGATCTCCTGCGCGTAGTCGACGAACGCGACCGAGACGTGCCGACCGGCGTCGACAGCCTGAACGCGGACAGCGACGTCAGTCGCGACGCCCGGTGTCTTGGCGACCGTAACGGCAACAGTCGGTCCTTTGGGGGAGTCCGTGTTGGAGGTTCGAGTCCTCCCCTGGAGCAGCTGGGAGCAGCAAACCGGCAACGCCTGGTGCTATCGGGCGGCGTCGTCAGGCACGTACACGCCTGCGAGGAACGGCTTTAATCAGCGCGTGCCGACGGCAAAAGCGCCCCAGGAAAGCCGTCGCAGTGAAGCTTCATATTCCAGCACTGTCAGCATCGGAACGACTTCGTCGTAGTGGTTCTGTATCTCGATATTGATGCAGCGGACGTTCTCGGTCCACTCCCCGTGCCTGAGCAGCTGGTACCACGGTGACCCAATATTGATGAGCAGATAGTCGACGGGTTCGTCCGCGGCAAACTCCGCGAGCAGCTGCCGGGCACTGACTGCCGCTATCGTGGGCGAGTCGGTGGCGCGCTGCCCGGCATCCGCCGCGTTCAGCCCCCAGGCATCAGGCACCCAGCTGAAAGCGAGTGCCTCCTGGCTGTGCCAGACTGCCGCCTCCCGCAGCATGCAGCGGTCACCGAGCCAGGCCAGGTTCCGCCGGGCGAGTGCCGCGTTGCCAGGGTCGGCCTCTACGCCCAGCAGCCTCGCTTCTGGATACCGGGCTGCGAGATCGGCAAGCAACAGGCCGATGTGGGACCCGAATACTGCGATGTTCCTCACGGGCCTAGGCAGGTCCGGCACAAGGTGATGCCCGGAATGCAGAAAGTTCAGCGCACGAAGGTCGGTAGACCGCCGACGCAGCCACACCCGATGGCCGAGCGACTTGACGAAAACGGGTACGGCTTGATCCGCAGTAGGGCGGCCGTGCTCACCGAAGAAGGCGTAATCCGCCAACAGCACCACGACGATGGCCTTGCTGCGCAGACCGGCCACCCGGCGCAGTGCCCTGGAAAAATCGGGCAACGACCGGAGTCTCTCTCGAACACCGGAACCATCCACAAGCGGGGCCCCCCACGGCTTCACGACTGAGCCAGCAGCAAGTATGCCGTGCCGGATGTTAGTTGGGCAAACGAAGCAAATCGTCGCCCGGACGGGCACGCCTGGCACCAGTGCGGATGGGTAGGTCGCGGGATACAACCCACGCTCATTCACCGCACAGCTGGCTGGTAGAGCGATCTCGGGACTTGGTCGCAATGATATCGGCGCGGTCGCGATCCCGATGGCGGCCTGACGGTTCCCAGTACCTGTCCTGGCGCTGGACGCTCTACGTCAATCTGTTCTTCGCTGCGATCGCGGTAGCGGGGGCGCTGGACGGCCCCGGAGACGCTCGGGTCCCTGGCGGTGGGCGTGGTGCTGCTTGTCGGGTTCGTGGTCGCCGAGCGGCGGTCTAGTCACCCCTTGCTGCCACTGCGCGTGATCCTCGACCGGACCCGGGGTGGTTCTACGTCGCGGTCTTCATATCGGGAGTCGCGATCTTCGCAACGTTCCTGTTCCTGACGTTCTACTTGCAAGTGGGCATACCTGACCCAGGTGACCGTGACGTCCAGCTACGTCAGCGCCGTACTGCCCGCACTGCTGATCCTGGGCCTTGGCTTCGGCATGATCTTCGCACCGGCCATCAACACCGCAACCTTCGGCGTGGCCCGCCGGGACTCCGGCGTCGCCTCCGCACTGGTCAACACGATGCAGCAGGCCGGCGGCTCAATCGGGACATCAGCTCTGAGCACCATCGCACTCAGCGCGACAGCCAGCTGTTCGGGCTCGGCGTCATCCTCGCGATCGTCCTGCTCCCATCCAAGCGCCGCCTTGCAGAGCTCAGGAGGGCGGCCGACGCGGCGCAAGCTGCCGCTGCCGCCCCGGTACCGTCTCGGGCTGCCGCCCCGCGGCCATCTCCCGCCACCCCCGCCCCGCCCCGCAGCCAGCCTTCGAGGCGATTCCCGTAGCCCTGTGCAGCTGCTCGCCGGTAGTGACCTTAGTTCCCGGTTCGCCCGCGACGACAACCCACTAGCACCGGCAGCCGGCCCAGCGTCACGCGGTGCCCATCGGTGTGCCGCCAAGAGCCACGGGTTATTCTCCGTCGATGAGCACTTTCACGCCCCCCGCGACTGATCTCCGCCTCGTTGTCGGCTACGACGGATCACCTCCCGCAGACCGCGCGCTCCAGGCCGCAGTCAACCTGCTGCAGGGCCGGACCGGCCGGATTGAGGTGGTATACGTGGCTCACATGCCCAGCATGGCCGCGCTATCACCCGGCGCCGTAGCCGAAATGGAAACCGGATTCGATGACGTCGAGCGGGAACTCCAGGCGCGGGTCGCCGAGCAACTGCGCGATCGCGAGCAGGGCTGGGACTTCGAGCGGCGCCAGGGCCCGATCGCTGAAGAATTGATCGAGGCCGCCAGAGAGCTCGGCGCTGCACACTTGGAGGCAACCGTCGTCATCGTGGTCGGCAGCTCGTCCCTGGTCGCGCACCGCGTGGTCGGCTCGGTCGCCGTCAGCCTGGCCCGCCACTCGCCCGTACCCCTCGTAGTGGTCCCCTAGAACTAGCCCAGGTCTCCGTCACATAGGGAGGCTGTTGTGCAGGCGATCATCGTTGCGGACCAGGACGCGGGTCTGGCCGGGCTAAGGATGTCATCAGTGCCGTACCCGCACATGGCAGAGAACGACGTGGTCGTGCGGGTGCATGCCGCCGGATTCACCCCGGGCGAGCTTGCCTGGCCGTCAACATGGACCGACCGGGCCGGCCGGGACCGCACCCCCAGCGTGCCTGGACACGAGGTGTCGGGCGTCGTGGCGGAGCTGGGGTATGGGACCACCGGCGTGAGCGTTGGGCAGCGAGTGTTCGGCCTGACGGACTGGGCTCGCAACGGCTCCCTGGCCGAGTACGTCGCGGTCGAGGCCCGCAACCTCGCGTCGCTGCCGGCCGACGTCGGCCACACGGCCGCCGCAGCGGCGGCGATCTCCGGACTGACCGCCTGGCAGGCGCTGTTCGTCCATGCCCGTGTCGGAGCCGGACAGACGGTCCTGATCCACGGTGCCACTGGCGGTGTCGGGACCATCGCGGTCCAGCTGGCCCGTCAGGCCGGAGCCCGCGTGATCGGCACTGGGCGTACCGACGACCGAGACGCCGCGAAGAGAATCGGCGTCGACGAGTTCATCGACCTCACCAGCCAGCCAGTGGAGGACGCTGGACAGGTCGACGTGGTCCTCGATGTGATAGGTGGCGACGTCCGCGACCGCTCTACCGCACTGCTGCGCCCCGGCGGCACGCTCGTCACCATCGTGGGCCCACCTCAGGTCCAGCCTGCGGACGGACGGGCGATCTTCTTCGTGGTCGAACCCGAGCGCGCCCAGCTCGCCGAACTCGCCAGCCGACTACGCGACGGACGCATCGCCCCCACCATCGCCACCGAGCAGCCACTGTCGGAAGCCATAGCTGCGCTGGGCCCGGACGCCCCGCGCCGGCGCGGCAAGACCATCATCCGCGTCGCCGGCGAAGGCTGATAGCCAGCTTGTTTACGCGCGAGGATGGTCGCTGCCACCTCTGCGCGCAGGTCGCGGTGGCACGACTTTCCCGGCGAGAGCGCGCCCGGCCGGGACCACGACCAGCTCCCCTTCAGCGGTGCGGACCGTGAAGGAGCCGGCGTCCGCCTCCTCGAGGATGCCGAGGACGTCGGCGACCTCCTCCCGGTCGCCGGGTGCGGGACGACGCCAGCGAATCACGACCCGCTGACCAACATCGCCGGGCGTCAGTCGGACCTCGAGCCGATAGCCCACGCCGACCACCTCCTCGCAAGCCGGGCCGCTCGCACGGCTACCGGGGAGGCTAATCGCCGCCGACGACCTGGAAGTCCTGATTGACGAAGACGGTCAGCCTGGCCCGGCAAGGAATGCGTCGACGTCACCGGCGAACTCGGCGTGATGCTGAAACAGGAAGCCGTGGGCCGCGTCCGGGTAGATCTTGACCCGGGCTTGCGGAATTAGGCCAGCTAGCAGGTACGAATAGTGCGGCAAGATCATCGGATCGCTGTCGCCGTTCGCCACGAAGACTGGCAGGTCAAGGCAGCTGAGTCGCTGGAGCAGCGAATGATCCGGGACGCCCCACCTGCAGACCGCGTCATACTGCGCCTCGCGTGTCGCCCAGGTTGTTGCCACGTCTCGATTCTCGGTCCTGGCATACATGCGCTGCAGCGCTTCCTGGCCGGCTTGCTGGCTTGCGGATGATGATGCGAAGAACACGCTGAGGTACTCGTCAGGACTGGTCCTGGGCGTCCCGATTGCCCCGATGACGTCCGCGGTCCAACCGTGCATGCCAGCCGCACCCTGCGGAGCTGAGGACGCCAGTATCAGTCGCCGGACTATGGCCGGCCTCGTCAGCGCGATCTCCTGGGCGACGAAGCTGCCGATCGAAAATCCCAGGATGTCAACCTGGCCGACGTCCAGGGCGGTGATGAACGCGATGGCACCTCGTGCCATCTGCTGGATGTCGCTGGGCGTGGCTCCAGTTGAGCCGCCGACTCCGACGTTGTCAAAGGTCACAACCCGCCGTGACGATGCCAGCGCATCAATCAGCGCTGGATCCCAGTTGTCCAGATTTCCGCGGAAATGCTGAAGCAGGACCAGCGGCACCGCGCTGTCACCTGCGTCCCGATAGGCGTAGTTGATGCCGTTGGCGGCACTGGCCAGCTTGTTGGGAAGCTGCGAGTACTGAGCGGCCACTGCTGATCCCTCCTTCTGTTAGCCGGTGCGACCGGATTACTACCCCGCGCCAGGAGGCCCGGTGGCTGCGCGGGGTATCCGTTTGTTGACTGCACTTCCCTGGGCGGCAGGCAGGAGGTGGCCGACTTCGATGGGGCAAGGCGATTCGACGCAGGTACAGGCGGGGCGCAACCCCGTTCTGGACGCAGCACAACTCGAGGTGCTGCGCAGGTACGGCAGCGAGCACGATGTCGCCACCGGAGATGTGCTGTTCGCGGACGGCGACGTTACTTATGACCTGATTGTGGTACTCGACGGCCAGGTCCAGATTGTCGAGGGCCACGGCCATCCGGGTGAGACGGTGATCGCGACATATGGTCGGGCGCAGTTCTTGGGCGAGCTCGGGCTGCTGACCGGCCAGCGGGCCTATCTGAGCGCGGTAACCACTAGCGCCGGGCGAGTGCTCCGAGTGTCCGCCGCTCAGACCCGGGTGATCATGGCCCAGGAGCCGGGCCTCAGCGAGCTGATCATGCGCACGTTCCTGCTCCGGCACTCGATCCTCACGGGCTTGGGCGCGGGTCTGACCCTCGTCGGGTCCCGCTTCGATCCCGGCACCCGGCGGCTCCTGGAGATCCTGGCGCGCAACCGGCTGGTGTCCAAATGGCTGGAGCTGGAGGGATCGCCAGAAGCCGAGGCTATGCTCCGCGAGCTGGACGTGCCGGTGAGCGACCTGCCGATCGTCGTCGTGCCCGGCAGGCCGCTGCTTCGCAATCCCGGCAGGCGCGAACTGCTCGACACACTCGGCCTGTCCGGCCAGGACGACACCAACCTGCCGGGCCTGTGGGAGCTGCTGGTGGTCGGCGGTGGTCCTGGTGGCCTGGCGGCCGCCGTGTACGGCGCGTCCGAAGGCATGGCGACGATGCTGGCCGAGGACACCGCGCTCGGCGGTCAGGCGGGCACATCATCGCGAATCGAGAACTTGCTTGGCTTCCCCGCCGGCCTGTCCGGAGAGGAACTGTCGGCGCGGGCGGCCCTGCAGGCGCAGAAGTTCGGTGTCCGCTTCAAGTTGGCTGCCAGAGCGGCGTCGCTATCATCGGGCTCGGGCGTGCACCAGGTCAGCTTCGACGACGGCGACGTGGTCATCGCGAAGTCGATCATCATCGCCACCGGCGCTCGCTATAACCGGCTCCCGCTGGAGCGGCTGGCTGACTTCGAAGGCGTTGGGGTGTATTACGCAGCCACTCAGATGGAGGCTCAGGCCTGCAGCAGCGGGCCGGTCGCCATCGTGGGCGGCGGCAATTCGGCCGGCCAGGCCGCGCTGTTCCTTGGCCGCAGAAGTGCCCGCGTCTACGTCATCGTCCGAGGCGAGACGCTTGCGACGTCCATGTCGCGTTATCTCATCGACCAGATCGACCGCGACCCACGCATCATCGTCACGCCCCGCACCGAGGTCACTGCCCTCCTCGGTCAAGACCAGCTCGACGGGATAGAGCTGGTTGATAGCCAGAACACGACGTCAACGCTGGCAGTCCGGGGCCTGTTCGTTTTCATCGGCGCCCAGCCCAGCACCAGATGGCTGGGTGGGCAGCTCGCTGAGGACGAGCACGGATTCCTGCTGACCGGCAGCAGCATTCCGCAGGCACAACTCGACGACGCCGCCCAGACGCCGCTGTTCCTGGAGACCAGCAGGCCGGGAATCTTTGCCGTCGGCGACGTCCGCAGCGGCTCCGTCAAGCGCGCCGCGACCGCCATTGGGGAAGGCTCAATGGCCGTGCGGCTCGTCTACGAGCGCCTCCAGGCCACCGGAACAACCGTTGCTGATCCGCCACGCGCCGATGCGTAGTGCCGCCACTAGCGCTCCTTCGTCCTAGCAGGCCAGTCCATCACCGTCACATCTGTCGGCTGCCCGGTGTCAGGTAACCAGGGTCTGTAAGTCAGCTACGTGGAATGGGAGGTGCCTGATGGCACGCATCGATGGTGTCCCCAGGTCACAAGCCGGCCCGATGGTCAAGCTCGTCTACGCCTTCGGGCCACGGGCGATGAAGAAGCTCACGGGCCGCGAACCGCAGAGCGGCAACGGGATCGAGCCCATCGAGATCTGGGCGCACCAGCCGAAGATGATGACGGGCATGGGCAGGTTCAACCAGGCGATCCGCAGGGGCAAGAGCGTCAGCGAGCGGATCAGGAACCTGGTCGAGCTCAAAGGCGCGCAGATGATCGGATGCGAGTTCTGCGTCGACCTCGGCTCCCAGATATGCCGCAACTCCGGGCTGTCTGACGAGGAGTTGCTCGCCCTGCCGCGTTACCAGTCCAGCGATCTGTTCACAGATCGCGAGAAAGCGGCGCTGAACTACACGGTCGCAGTGATGCGCACGCCCGTCGAAGTCACCGACGGAGTGTTCGCCCAGATGAAGGAGCACTTCAGCGACAAGCAGATCGTCGAGATCACTGCGCTCCTGACGCTAGTCAACCTGGACCGTTTCAACGCCGCGTTCGGGATCGGCTCAGCTGGCTTCAGCGCAGGACGGGTGTGCGTCCTGCCGGACCGCCCAGGTTCCGCGGCTGGCTAGCGCAGCTCCCGGCGATGTCGTCAGATCGCGGCCGGCGCCATGGCGAGCAAGGTTTCCTGGACGAGGTCGACGCGGTGGTCTAGGCCAAGCCCACGGCGATGGCGTGCAAGGCCAGGCCGACGGCGGCTCCGACCACGGTGCCGTTAATGCGGATGTACTGCAGATCCCGTCCTAGCAGCAGCTCCAGCTGGCTTGACGTCTGTGTCGCGTCCCACCGCTGAATAGTGCCGGTGACAAGGCCAGCGAGCTCGTCGTGGAACTGATCAGCGAGTGCCCGGACTCCTGACTCGACGATATGCAGGAGGCTCTCCTGTAGGCGCTGGTCTGATGCGAGGCGACGGCCAGCTGCCGCCATCGCGCCGACCAGGCCGCGGCGCAGCTCAGACTCCGGGTCGGCGGCCTGGGAGCGCAGTGCGTCCTTGGCCTGGCTCCACAACGAGGAGGACCAGTCCCGCAGTTCCGCGCTAGCCAGGACTTCGCGCTTGAAGCGCTCCCCGCGCTCGCGCAGCTCAGGCGATGTCTCCAGGCGGTCGGGGAGGCTAGCGATCCATTCGTCGAACTGACGCCGGGACTCGTCACCCGGATCGGCCGCCATTGCCGCCAGCCGATGACGGAGGCGCTCGTACAGGCGGTCAAACACCCGCCGGTAAACCGCTTCGGGCACCCAGCGGGGCGACTCGGTCTCGAACATCAAGCGAAGCTCCGCGTAGTGCTCGGCGAGGTAGCGATCGGCGCTCGACGCGATGGCATTGAACAGCCCGGCGTGGTGGCCTCCCGCAATGGCTACCCGTAGGGCCCGCCCAGCCAGCGGCGCCACCTCGACGGCCGCGGCCGCCCTGGTCAGCTCTGCGGTGAGCATCCGCTGGGCGTCCTCATCCCCGAGCGCCTCCGCCAGCGTGACGACCAGATCCGCGGCGTGACCAGCGAAGCCGGCCGCGTTGGCGTCGCCGGCAAGCCAGGCAGCCAGCCGGGGAACGAGCCGGGCGGAACGCATCCGCTCGGCGAGAACATCGGCGTTGAGGAAGTTCTCTTGCACGAACTGGCCGAGAGTGGCCGCGAACTGGTCCTTGCGCTCGACGAGCAACGCGGTGTGCGGTATGGGCAGGCCCAGGGGCCGGCGGAACAACGCCGTCACCGCGAACCAGTCCGCCACGCCGCCAACCATGGCCGCCTCGGCGCCCGCCTGCACGTAACCAAGCGCAGTCCCGTGGACCCCGGCGACCGTCACAGCCACGAACAAGACCGTCGCGGCTCCAAGCAAGGCGGTCGCCCGCCGACGCGCTGCAGCCAGGCGGCGCGCCCGCAATTCCACCGACTCGCGCCCGAGCGCGGAACTTGGTGACGCCGGCACCGTCACGGCAGGTCCACCTGGCAGCCCCCTCTGGACAGGCGCTATTGCGGCCTGCCCTGCGCAGAACCTAGCAACTGTGCGAGGACTGCCGCCTCGCTGTGCTCGAGATCCTTGCTGGCGGTCAGCAACGTCACCGGCCCGGACCTGGCTTCCTCACGCAGGTGACGGAGCGCCTCGGCCCGTTCGGGGTCTTTCAGCTCGGCCTCGTAGCGTCGCTTGAACTCGGCGAACCTGACAGGCTGGTGGCCGTACCAGCGGCGGAGCTCGTCTGACGGCGCCACCGCCTTGAGCCACTCGTCCAGATGAGCCTTCTCCTTAGATAGGCCGCGAGGCCAGAGCCGGTCCACCAGGACGCGGCTGCCATCGGACTGCGCAGCCTGTTCGTACACACGGCGCGCGCGAACTGCTGGCATTGCATCAACATCCTTTCCATGCCGGGTGTGTGACTGATCGGGCCCGTCAGGCGCTCGGGTGCTCGGTGTCGAGTGGGACGGACTCGGCGCTGATCAGTCCGAAGGAAGTGACCTCGGCGGGCGTGACGGCGTTCAGGGTCCAGTCGGTCAGCACTCGCATCCGGTTCCCTGACATGCTCCACAGATGGTATCCGCGGGTAATGGCGGCGGCCGGCGGCCCGGAGAGCGGGATGTGCAGCGGATTCACCGCAGCGGCGAGACCGCCCAGGTCTACCAGGAAGCCCAGGTCGCGGTGCCGATACGGGGCAGCGGTGCCGGCGCCGAGGGACGCTGCGACATTCCTGGCGACCTGACGACCCTGCCGTTGAGCGTGCTGGGCCGTCATGCCGCAAACCTGGCCGGGGCGGGTCAGGTCAGGCACTGCCGCGCAGTCGCCGCAGGCGTAGATATCCGCGGCTCCGGGCACCGCCATGTACTCATCCACCACCAGCCGTCCCCTGCTGGTTTCCAGGTGCAGGCCGTCCACCATCGGGTCGGCTCGGACGCCGACGCACCAGATCAGCGACCGGGTCGGCACCTTCTCCCCGGTAGACAGGTGCACCGAGTCGGGCAGGGCCTCGGTGACGGACTGGCCGGTGCGAACCTCGACGCCGCGCCGCCGCAGCACCCTGTCGGCGGTACGGGACAGCCGCGGATCGAGGTCCGGCAGGAGCCGTGGCGCGGTGTCCAGCAGCAGCCACCGGATCGGCTGCCCGGCCAGGCCCGGCATATGGCGCGTCAGGCGGGCTGTCAGCAGCTGGCCGTGCGCGGTGACCTCGGTTCCGGTGTAGCCAGCACCGACCACCACGAACGTGCAGCGGGCTGCACGCTCGGCTGGGTCGGTAGCGGCCTGTGCCAGCTGGAGCTGCCGGGTGATGTGGTCGCGCAGGTAGCTTGCCTCGGCGATGCTGCGGAACCCGTGCGCGTACTCGGCCACCCCGGGGATGGGCAGCAGCTTGTTCACGCTGCCTGCGGTCAGGATCAGCCGGTCGTAGCCGCATTCCCCGGATCCGCCCTCCGGGCTGGCCCAGCTCACTACCTTGTCCGCCGGGTCGACGTGCTGCACCGTGCCGAGGATGTATCGGGTTCGCCGCAGCTCGCGCGACAGCGACACCATAATGTGCCGGGGCTCGATCAGGCTGCCTGCGACCTGCGGCATTAGCGGCAGGTACAGGAAATAGTCCGTCGAGTTGATCACCAGAACCTCGGTCGTGGCGCCCGCCAGCCGGACCAGCTCCCGCGCGGCATTGAAGCCGGCGAAACCGGCCCCCACGATCACCACGCGATGCTTTCTGCCAGACTCTGCCATCGTGCCTCCTCCCGCCGGTTCTGGGCGTCGCTAGCCGCGGGCTCTGAGTTCCTGCTCGATCGACGCGATGAGGTCGGGATGCCTGCTCAGCCTGCGCAGGAAGTCAGCCGGAAGCCCTAGCTGGCGGCCCGCTTCCTCGAGCAACGGCCGCGTCATCTCCAGCGCCTGCGCCAGTACCTCGTCTCGCTCGTAGGACTGCGGCAATTCGGCCATGTCGATATCAGCCGGGCGACGGAACGTTCCGTCGGCCGCCGGAAGCCACGCCGCGTCCCTGGCTACCTCCCCGATGGGCGACAGCATGAACTCGCGATTGGCGTCGGCGAACTCCACCCGGTGAGACTTCTCAACGACACCCGCGATGAGGTGGCGGCCGGGGACAAGCACCCCGTTCCAGATGAATTCCGAGCGACCGTGAGTCGGGTTCCTCAGCGCGTACTCCAGCCCGTCGGCGGTCGCCGACGGATCGAACCCCGCCACCCCGCGCTCGTGCCAGGCGAAGTCGTCGGCAATGGTCACGTAGCCGAGTTCGTCAGCCGCGCGCGCGTCGAGCCGCACTGTCTCCCGAACGCCCATGCCGCGCAGCTGAGCCAGCCAGGGGCCATAGACATCGGCAGCGAGCCAGGCGTCTGGATTGCCATCGACATAGCACTCCATCGCCTTCGTCCGCTGGTAGAGATCGCCTGGCCGCATCAGCCGTTGCTCACCCGTCGCTGCGTTCTCCCCCACGAGGAAGGTGGTCTCCCGAAGCTTCTCAAGGAGCCGCTCCCGGTTGGCCTGCGAAGCACCGTCGAGCGCGCGCGCGACTAGTTCCAGGTCAGCGTCGTGCTGGCCTGCATCCAGCTTCCCGACGTCGGCTTCGTGGTACCGGGGCAGCACGTAGTCCAGTACCTCAGCGACGACGTCAGGCTCGTCGAATCCGAGAGCGGCCAGGAACTGACGCGCGTCGGGCTGGGCCGCAACGGACCTCCGCACCGTTACGGACCCGGTATCGACGGGTCCCGGAAGATACGCGGCTGGCCTGCCTCCCTCATCGAACGGCGCCACGTGTGCCCCGCCTTCAAGCCGGATGATCGGCTTGGCGCGAGCTGGCCCGGCCAGATCGCCTCGATGCCCCGGCTCCTGCCACAACGCCGGATGCTGGTAGAGGAACCAGTAGAAGCTGACGAGCCACTCATCAGACCGGGCCGAGAGAAACTCGGCGGTGAGGCGCGACACGACGGCTTCCGGCGTCACCTCGTCCAGGCCGGATTCCTCGCGCAGGTACTGCCAGAGGACGGGTGTCGCGATCTCCGAGATCGAATCAGCAACAAAGGCGATCGCGCCGTCTTCACCCCACAGATCGCCCAGCAGGGCTGGCGTCAGCAACTCGCGCAGCCCTGCCCCGCTGGCCAGCATCAACTGCCGGGCGGAACGATAGCCGCCATCAGCAGCGGGGATCATCTCGTCCTCGCTGAGGGCGGTGCGAGCCGCCTCGAACAGCGCCCGGAACATCGTCCCTGGACCGAAACGGGCGGCGTCCAGTGGCAGCGCTTGCAGTACCTCGACGGTAAGAAGCCCCTCGTCCCGGAGCCCTGCCAGCACGTCCGCGAGCAGGCTCGCGGTCTCGCGGACCAGGGCCTGGTTCCAGTCGTCTTGCTCAGGAACGTTGTCCCGGGCAGGCGTCGTCCGGTACGGGCCCTGGAGAACAAATCCGAGGAACGTCTCCTTCTGCGTCGGGAAAAACACGACGAGCGGTGAGGTCTCTCGCCTGATCAGCCTGCGGGAGTCGATCTCGGGGCGCACCATGAAGGCAATCTCTACCCGCTGAGCCGGATGGCCGAGGCCGTCAAGCGGCCGTTCCCAGACGAACCACTCCTCGTCGCCGCGGCCGAGCGCCCGCCCGCTGGAGAGCGAGACTCGCCGGCCGGACTCGGCGCGCAAGACTGACGTCCGAGCCAGCACGACGTCCGCGGTCAGCAGCCCGCAACAGCGCACTCGCGCAATGTTGCGCAGGAAGAGCAGCGTCTCGACGCCGATGTTGGCAAGGGCCGTGGAGATCTCCCCGACAGCGACAGCCGCGGGGACTTCGGGTCGGTCGAAGGGCAACACGAAGACGGTCCCCGCGGCGGGCTCGGCGAGCGGCTCCACCGCGCAGGGCCGGACGTATTTCTCAATCCGGAAATTCTCGGCGCCGCTGTGGATCCGCGGACTGTCGGTGTAGGCATAGACCGCCTTGAAACCAATCCCGAACTCGCCGATCTGGGTCAGGTCATCACCCTTGGTGCCCTGACCCACGCCGCAGATGGCACGAACGTCGGCAACCGTGAAGTCGCGCCCGTCGTGGCTAACCTCCAGCCGATCGGCGAAGAGGGCAAATGTGAGGCCAGTCGCGCCAGCGTCCTCAGCATTCTGGATCAGCTCGAAGATAAAGTGCGTCCGCTCGCTATAGAGCTGCCCGAGCAGTTCGAGCACGGCCGTGTCCCAGCCGTAACGGGCGACATTCTCCGCCCGGATCTTGTCATAGTCAGCGGGCACGAATGATCTCCGAGATCAGCAGCGTCGGCACCTCCCCAGAGCCCAGCGCCTGGTGCGGACCCAGGGCAGCCATGGTATCGGGAAGTCCTATCCCGGCCCGGGCTATGGTGTCCCCTTGGAAGGAGCACCTATGTCATCGAGCCCGGAGCCAGAGCACCTGACCAACCACCACCGCACCACGCTCCGCCAGCTGTTCCAGCATCCCGTCAGCCACAACATTGAGTGGCACGCGGTCGTGTCTTTGCTCGCGGCGGTCGGCTCAGTAGCGGATCAACACGACGGCAAGGTTGCGGTAACCATCGGGACGGAAACCGAGTTCTTCGATCCTCCGGCGCACAAGGACATCGACACGCAGATGGTGGTTGACCTTCGGCGACTGCTGGCGCAAGCCGGCTATCAAGGTTGACCCCCCGCGCTACCTCTCGGGCGCCAACCTAGGGTTGAGGTTGGACAGCTGAAGGGGGCGCAGACATGAACACGAGCACGACCAGCCGCCGTACGGCTGACCGGCCGTGTGTCGACTGCCTCGATCCCTCGGTCGCCAACAAGCCTGCCTGGCAGCTGCCTCGCCCGGTGGCGTTCTGGCTCCTCGCGTACACGTTCGCGGTCACCATGCTCGGCACAACCCTGCCAACTCCCCTGTATGTGATCTATCAGGCGCAATTTCACTTTTCCACGAGCCTGATAACCCTGATCTACGCGGTCTACGCGGTCGGGGTGCTCGCCGCGCTGCTGGGCGCCGGTCACACGTCCGACCAGGTAGGCCGGCGTCCGGTCCTGGCCGCAGCGATCGGGCTGAGCATCGCCTCGGCGGTGACGTTCATCCTCGCGCCCGGTGTTGGCTGGCTGTTCCTCGGACGGCTGCTCTCTGGCCTGTCGGCTGGGCTGATGACCGGCACGGCAACCGCCGCGCTGACCGAGACGGCGCGGATCGGCTCAGGACGCCGCGCATCGCTCGTCTCAACGACGGCCAACATGGGCGGCCTGGGTCTCGGTCCGCTGCTTGCCGGACTGCTAGCCCAGTACGCTCCCCAGCCGACGGTGCTGCCCTTCCTGGTCCAGCTCGGGCTCGTGGCGGTCGCGGGCTTCGGCCTGCTGGTCGTGCCGGAGACAGTCAGCGAGCGGACTCCGCTGTCCCTCCGGTTCCGTGGCTTCGGCATTCCGCAGGCAGGCAGGTCCGAGTTCATCGCGGCCGGGTTCGCCGGATTCGCGGCATTCTCCCTGCTCGGCCTGTTCAGTTCCCTCGTCCCGACGTTCCTCAGCGGCGTACTGCATGACACCAGCCACGCGCTTGCTGGCACCGTGGTCTTCCTGGCGTTTGCCGTCGGTACCGGTACGCAGCTCGCTGTGTCCCGGCTGCCGAGCCGGCCGGTGATGCTGGCCGGGCTGACGGTGTTCCTGGCGGCGCTCGCCCTGATCGTCGCCGGGTTGTCCGCTGCCTCGCTGCCGCTCTTCCTGGCTGGCACCGTGGTCAGCGGAGTGGCGATCGGCGCCGTCTTCATGGGCAGCCTGGCCGTCGCCAACCGGCTTGCCCCCGCGGCTAGCCGCGGCCAGGTTATCTCCACATTCTTCGTGTTCGCTTACGTCGGCCTGACTGTGCCCGTGATTGCGGTCGGATACGGTGCGCAAGCGTTTGGCGACTTCCGCGCCACCTTGGCGTGTGCTATCGCGCTCGCTGTCATCGCTCTCGGGTCGATGGCCAGCATCCGGCGAGCCGCGGCATTAGGTGCTGTGCTCAGCGTCATGCCATGTCCTGCCTACCGCCCTGCTGCTCGAGCACGCGCGTCACCACGGTCAGGTCGTCGTCACCGAGCCCGGAGTCGACGACGCGCTGCCATTCGTCAGCCAGGCAGGCAAGGACCGCAAGCTGATTGTCAGCGGACGCTTGCAGCGCCAGGTGCACGTCCTTGAGCGCGAGCGACAAAGCGAACTGAGCCGAGAACTCGCCCTGGGCGATCCGGCGCAGCTTGGCCGCCTGCCACGGCGACACGATCGGGCTCCCGTCCAGCGCGTCTACCACCGTCTCCGTCGGGAGACCCAGCCGGGACGCGAGTGCCATGGATGCGGCAACCGCTTCCGACTGCAGGGCAAGCCAGGTGTTGTTCACCAGCTTCAGCCGGGTCCCGGCTCCGGCTGCCCCGACCCAGACGGTTCGGCGGCCGAGCGCGTCAAAGAGCGGCGTGATACGCCGTCGTGACTCGTCCGGCCCTGACGCGAAGATGATCAGCTGGCCCTGCGCCGCCGGATCCTTGCTGCCCGACACCGGCGCGTCCAGGAGCGTCACGTCAGGGCGCTCGCGATCGACCATGGCCACGACGTCGTTGATCCCGGCCAGGCCGATCGTGCTCATCTGGGCCCAGATCGCATCCGGGGCGAACGCGGCGAGCACTCCCTGGTCACGTGCGACCGAGATGACGGCGGCGGCGTCGGGCACCATCGTCACCACGATTCCGGCCCGCCGCGCCGCCTCGGCTGCGGTCTCGGCGACTTCTGCACCGCGCTCGGCGAGGTCGCGGGTTGCCTCGCGATGCCGATCCCAGACGATCGTCGGAAGGCCGGCCCGCATGGCACTGGCCGCCATGCCGTGACCCATTGCTCCGATGCCGAGAATCGCTACGGTCTCACCCGTCGCTGCCATGGGTGTCCTCTCGCCGGCGGGCAGGTCCTTCGCTTGAGTTACCCGTCGGCCGGCCCGCTACACCGCTGCCAGCGTGCTGCTAAATCGCGGCGATCAGGTCGATCTCCACATCGACTCCCTCGCGGAACTGCAGGCCCGGAAGTGTTGTCCTGGCTGGTCTCGCTGTGCCGAAGACCTCGGCGAAGACCGCGTCCATTTCGGCGAACATGCCAGCGTCACGAAGGAAAACGCTAGCCCTGACTACCCTGTCCAGGCTGCTGCCGACCCCGGCCAACACCACGGCCAGGTTGTTCAGGGCCTGCCGGGTCTGCCGGCCCGCGCCGGTCACCACAGTGCCGGTCGCCACGTCGAAGCCGACCTGACCCGAGCAGTAGACCATGCCGCCATGCACGACGGCATGCACGTAGGCACCTACTGGAGCCCGGAGTTCCGGCGAGTTGAATCGACCCAGTTCCCCTGTCAATGCTCCACCTTTCGGTTGGCTGCCAACTGGCCGGTGGCTGCATGGCTGATGTCATCCGGGCCGACGAGCCAGCATGCTACGGATCGCAGGCCGCCGTGCTCAAGGGTCGGATCCTCCGACCGGCACTTGTCGATCACCTGCGGGCAGCGCGGATGGAATCGGCAACCAGGCGGGGGCTGAGCGGGATCAGGGACCTCGCCAGAGAGAGCCTCCGGCAGCCTGCCGACATGGTCCACGGTCGGGATTGCCCCGATCAGCGCCACGCTGTACGGGTGCAGCGGCCGAGACCACAGTTCGCGCGTAGGTGCCGTCTCGACGATACGTCCGAGGTACATCACGGCAGTTCGATCTGCTACCTCATGCACGATCGCGAGGTCGTGCGAGATCAAGAGCATCCCCACGTCAAGTTCGTCGGCGAGACGACGCAGCAGGTTCGCGACCTGGGCCTGCACGGAAACGTCGAGCGCCGACAGCGGCTCGTCAAGGATGATGACAGAAGGTCGCGCCGCGAGCGCCCTGGCCAGCGCGGCCCGCTGGCGCTGGCCGCCGCTCAGCTGGTGGGGGAACCGCATCGCCATCTCGGGTGTGAGACCAACGCGCTCGAGCAACGTGGTCACTGACAGCGGCTGCTGCGCACCGCCCTCTCGTCGCCGACGCAAGCCGTCGGTCACCTGGTCGCCGATACGCCGCCGCGGGTTGAGCGAGTTATAGGGGTTCTGGAAGACCAGCTGGAGGCCGATGTCCTCTTCGGCGCGCCCTCGCCCGCGCAGCGCCCGCACGGGTCGACCCTCGAAGTGCACCGTGCCAGCCGACGGCGGTGTCAGGCCGCACGCGGCGCGCGCCAGCGATGACTTGCCGCAGCCCGTCTCGCCGACCAGCCCGACGATCTCGCCGGGGTTGACGGACAGGGTAACCCCGGCGACGGCGCGCACCGGCGTTCCATCCGACCGCTTGTACGTGACCTCGACGTCTACCAGCTCGAGCGCGGTCATGACTGTCCCCCTGGTGCAAACGGATCGACCGGGCACGCGGCAATGTGGCCCTCTCCGACGGTGACCAGGGCGGGGACGGCACTCGTGCAGGTCGCGACCGCGAAGTCGCACCGAGGATTGAAGGCGCACCCCGGTGGCCGTGCGGCCGGGGTTGGCGGCGTTCCGGCGATGGGCATCAGCGTCGAACCTTCTGCGTCTGGGTGCGGCAAGGAGGAGATCAACGCACGGGTGTAGGGATGCCGATTCGCCTTCATGAGCTCGCTCGTCGGGCAGGACTCGACGACTCGTCCTGCGTACATCACCACGACTCGGTCGGCGAGCGCGGATAGCACACCGAGGTCGTGAGTAATGAGCAAGACGGCTAGTCCGCGCTCCCGGCAGAGCCGGTCGAGCAACCGGAGCACGCCCGCCTGAATCGTGACGTCGAGCGCAGTAGTCGGCTCATCAGCGATGAGCACGTCGGGCTCGCAGGCCAGTGCTATGGCGATCTGGATCCGCTGCCGCATCCCGCCGCTGAACTGATGGGGGTATGCCTTCAGCGCTGCGTTGGGATCCGGGATCCTGACCTGTTCGAGCAGTTCGGCGGCCCGCGCAGCGGCGTCTCGCTTGCCAATGCCCAGGTGATGACGCATGTGTTCGGTGAGCTGGCGGCCGATGGGCAGCATTGGGTGCAACGACGAGCTCGGATCCTGGAACACCATCGCGATGCGGTTGCCCTGGATCTGCCGCAGGGACCGCGGACGCAGTTTGAGCAGATCCTGGTCGCCGAAGAAGACCTCGCCGCTGGCGTGTACCTGCGGAGGCAGGATGCCCATAAGAGCCAGGGCAGTCATCGTCTTGCCGCTGCCGCTCTCCCCCGCAAGTCCGAGGACCTCACCGCGGTTGATGGCAAGGCTCACGTCGTCTACCAGCGCGACTGGTGCCGCGTCGTGTCCCACCCGCACACTGAGGCCGCGGGCTTCCAGCAATGTCGTCACGGCTCCACCGTCCTCGCGCCCGGCAAGGCATCGTCGATGAATGAGCGCGGGTCTAGCGCGTCACGAAGGCCGTCGCCGAGGAAGTTGAATCCGACGACCACCGTCAGGATCGCCAGTCCAGGGAATGTGGCGAGCCACCAGTCCTGGAAGTTGATCGAGCCCGCCGCGACCATCGAGCCCCACTCGGCCTGCGGCGGACGCGCGCCCAGGCCGAGGAACGACAGCCCGGACAGCAGCAGGATGGCGTTCCCGACGCCGAGCGTCGCGAGCACGGCGACCGGGCCGAGCACGTTGCGCACGACATCAACTCGAAGCGCGCGAGCCGACGATGAGCCCAGCAGCCGGCTCACCGCCACGTAGTCCGCCTGCATAGCCGACCGCACCAGGCTCCGCACAACGCGTGCCTGCACCGGCCAGCCGACCATAGCGACGGCAATGACGGAGTGGAATAGGCCCGGACCGAGGGCCGCGACCACGACCATGGCCAGCAGGATCGTCGGAAACGCGAACACCAGATCCGTGATGCGCATGATGACCTCATCGACCCAGCCGCCGAAGTATCCGGCGACGGCTCCGAGAATGCCACCGACGATCAGTTGCAGAATGACCAGCAGGACGCCGAGCGGAAGTGACACCCGAGCGCCGCTGATAACCCTGCTCAGCACGTCACGGCCGTTCTGGTCGGTGCCGAAGAGGTGATGGGCGGACGGCGCTGACAGCGGGATCGCGTTCTGCGTCAGCGGATTGTCCGGCGCTAGCAACGGGGCCAGGACGGCAACAATGATCCAGAACCCGATGATGACCGCGCCCACGATCAGCAGCGGCTTGCGCCAGCGTTGCGGTACTCGCGGCCGCCGTAGCGCGAACCGAATGCGCTGCCGCTGCAGTTTCGGCGATTCGACCGCGGTCATGCGAGCCGAATCCTTGGATCGATGACTGTATAGAGCACGTCGACTACCAGGTTGGTGAGTGTGTAGACAATGGCGATGAAGAGCGTGACGCCCATAATTGCTGGCAGATCCAGATTGACCGCGCTGTTGTAGGCGTATTCACCGATTCCAGGCCACGAGAAGATCTGCTCGACCAGGACCGTGCCGGTAAGCACGTCCGCCAGGGCCAGCCCGGCGACGGTGATGATGGAAGGCAGCGCGGCCCGCAGCACGTGCCGGATCAGGACCGTGTGCGTGGGCAGTCCCTTGGCCCTGGCCGCATTCACGTAGTCGTTGTCCAGCACCTCGAGCACTGCCGCCCGGGTAAACCGGGTGATCAGGCTGGTGACCGGAGCGGCGAGGACGAGCGCCGGAAGTATCAGGTGGGACACGGCGTCGGCAAGGGCCGACCACTGCCCCGCAATGATGCTGTCGATCGTGTACAAGCCAGTGACCTGGGGCGGCGCCACGGTGGTCGGGCTCAGCCGGCCACCCCCCGGCAGGATCCCGAACCTCAGGAAGAAGATGTACAGCGCCAGCAGCCCGAGCCAGAAGATCGGCACCGACACACCGATCAGCGTGAACACCCGGACCGTCTGGTCGAGCCAGCCATCCTTGCGCATCGCCGCGAGGAGGCCGAGTCCGACACCGACAACGCTCGCGATGACCATCGCGGTCAGCGCGAGTTCGGCCGTCGCTGGTGCGTAGGAAGCCAGGTCGGTGAGTACCGGCCGCCCGGTGTGCTCGGACACGCCCAGGTCGCCGTGGAAGAGCCGGACTAGATAGGTCAGATACTGCTCGGGAAGCGGCTTGTTGAGCCCGTAACGCACATCGAAGGCGTGAATTGCGGCCGGATTGTCGCCGGCCTGCTGGCCCAGGTTGGCGACCGCCGGGTTGGCGGGCACAAGCTGCGTCAGCACGAACGAGACCAGGCTGATCCCGATGGCGAGCCCAACAAGGGCGACGAGTCTTCGCGCAATGAAGACGGCGACCGGGTGGCCGGACCGGGCCCTTTTCAGGGCCCGGCCGGCCGACACGATCGTCGTCATTTGCTAGTGATCTGGCTGAAGTCGATGTACCAGACGGAGCTGAACTGGATGCCCGTCAGATTCGACGTGCTCACGATCGACTCGCCGGGGAACACCAGCGGATAGATCGGCGACTCGAGGTTGAGCGCCTTCTGCAGTGCGACAAACTTGGCGCCGCGCTCAGTGTTGGAGATGGTCGAGCCAGCAGCAGTGGCCTGCGCTGTCAGCGCAGGACTGGCGGTCGTTGGCCACCCCGCCCGCAGCCCGACCAGCTGGCCGGGAGTGAAGGCCAGGTAGTCGTTGGGGTCGGGGTAATCCGGCGCCCAGTCGAAGAGGCCCATGTCGTCTGATCCGTCGCGGTAATCCTGCACGCCCACGACAGACGACTGCGGATTCAGCGTCACCGTAATGCCCGCCGCTTCCAGGCTCGACTGAATCCGGGCAGCAATCGTGTCCACGATCGCGGACGTGCCGGTCACGTAGTCGAGCTGGAGCGACGGGTGCGAGATTCCGCTGGCGGCCACATACTGCTTGGCCTTCGCGAGATCAGTCGCGATCGCATCCGACTGAGGCAGTGTGCCGAGGAATCCGGGCGGCACGATGCCGACGGCCCGGGTGCTGCCAGGACCGGCCAGCGACACGATGCCGTTGTAGTCGAGGCCGTAGCGCACGGCGTTCTGGATGTCAGGGTTGGCGCTGGTCTTCGACGTCGAGGCCTTGTCGCTGAGGAAGAGGAAGAAGGAGATCGGCGAGGCGAAGAGCTGGACGCTCAGGCCATGCTGGTTCTTCATCGGCGCTGCCTGGGTGGTGGGGATATCCAGAGCCACCTCGTCGGTGCCGCGCTGTATATTCAGCGCCTGCGTGGCCGGATTGACGCCGTCGTAGACGACCGTCGTGAAATGGGGCTTGTCGGGGCCCCAGTAGCTGGGGTTTGCGGTCAGAACCACTTGACCGGAGGCGCTGAAGCTCTTCAGGACGTACGGCCCCGTCCCTTCCGAGTGAGCGTCGAGGAAGGTCGTTGCGGTGTCGGTGGTGGAAGCGTTCTTCGCGTCAGTGCCACCGTGCGCCTCGATTTGCTTAGCATCCGTGACGCCCATCGCGGGGTTGGTCAGGACGTACGGAAGGGCCGGATCTGAGGTAGCCGTCGTTATCACGACGGTGGAAGAGTTCGGAGCGGTAACCGAGGTGACTCCGGCCATCAGGTAGGACGGGGTGTCCTGGAGATTCTGCAGCCGCAGCAGCGAGAAAACGACGTCGGATGCTGTGAGCGGATCGCCGTTGGAGAATTTCACGCCCTGGCGCAGCGTGAAGGTGAACTTCGTGTCCCCGCCGGAGGAGACGTAGCTCGTCGCCAGTGAGGGCATCGGTGTGGCGTAGTTGTCGCCATTGAAGGTCAGCAGCGTGTCGTACATCGCGTGGAAGATGGGCACTGCCGTGAAATCGACGCCGCCGCGGGCTGGGTCGGCGTCCTTGCTGGTGAAGGCGTACGCGCTGTCGACGACAAGCGTCCCGCCTGTTTTTGTCGTTGATGAGGCGCCGGAGCCTGAGGAACCACAGGCCGCGACGCCAAGGATAAGCAGGAGACCGACAGCGATGCTGGTACCTCTCATACGGACATGCATGGAACCACCTAAGAAGAGCGGACCTTGGATAAGGAACTACGCGTTATTCGAAAAAAGCAGACTCGCAACTGCGAGCTCTGTGCTGAGCTGACTGGTGCCTTCGGGGCTATCGGTCATTGGTGTCATAGGCAGCGAGCAGCCTTGAATAGGCGCCCTCGATGTGCGCGGCGATCTGTGCCTTCGCCTCGGTAGCATTCCTGCTGGCTAGGGTGGCCGCGAGCGCCGCGTGTTCTTCGACGACCAGATCCGGGTAGTCCAGGTTGACCACGCGCCGCCGCAGCAGCGCCACCGAGACCTGCGAGCGGATGGTCGTCCATGCCGCGTACAGGCGCTCGTGATGGGCGGCGCGGTAGACGATGTCGTGGAACTCGACATCCAGGCGCACCAGAGTCTCGTCCGCGCCCCGCGTCCGCGCTGAGCGCATCTGCTCGACTACAGCGTCGAGGCTGGCCAGGTCTTCCGGCGTCGCCGAGCGCGTCGCCTCCTCCATCGCAAGCTGCTCGAGCGCAGCCCTCAGCGTCGCCAGCTCAAGGACGTCCTTCTTGGCCAGATCCACCACGGTGGCACCTCGATGCCGCTCGATGATGACCAGGCCCTCTTGCTCGAGGCGGACCAGCGCCTCGCGTACCGGTCCGCGGCTGACCTGTAGCTGCTGCGCAATCTCCGCTTCACCAACCCGGTCACCCGGCCGAAGCCCCCCGGTCATGATGACGTCCCGGATCTGGTCGGTGACCTCGTCTCCGAGGCTCCGTCGCCGCAAGGATGGCAAGTCGGCGAGGACGGATTGTTGACGTTCTGCTTGCATACATCGGAAGTTTTATTGTTAACATCTCGCTTGTCAACACCTTCTGCGACATCGACCTGATGTGAGGCGCATGAGCTGCCGCGACCCTTGACGGAGGGAATGGGCTACCGGAACATCCCGCTTAGCCCGCTACGTCCCACCCGGACCCCTCTGGGCCACACACCAGCTGGGCCGCACCAGCTAGATCCAACCGCAGGAGACTGACATGACCGTGCCGTCCACCCGTGCCGCTTCGCTCAGGGTGCTGCGAATGCATATCCCCGAGCGCGCCGACCAGATCGGGACGTCTGTGTGGGCAGCGGACCGTTCCCTTCGCCTTGATGGCGGCGGCCACGGCCTGCTTGACACCACGCACTTCGACACCGTCCGCTTCCCGCCGCCGGCCTGGGCAGCAAGGGTCTTCGCGGAAGCGGCCGCCGACGGTGAACTGGCCTACACCGCGTATCGCGGCCATCCCGAAGTCCTGGACCAGGTGGCCAAGACACTCGCTCCGATTCTCGGAGTGCCGATTTCGCCGACGCAGAACCTCGCGCTGACGCCAGGGACGCAGGCCGGGCTTTTCGCCACGCTGGCGGCTCTGGTCGACGAGGGCGATCTCGTCGTCACGCCAGACCCCGACTACCTGTTCAGCGAGCGGATCCTGGCGTTTCTGGGCGCCCGGGTCCGTCGCGTCGGCGTGGTGCGGGACAGCACCGGGACGCACCTGGACCTCGACGCGCTCGAGCAGGCCTGCGCGGAGCGGCCGCGCCTGTTCGTGTTCTCTCACCCCGGCAATCCCACCGGTGCTGTCTACAGCGCCGAATCACTCGATCGGCTTGCCCAGCTGGCGGAGGAGTGGGACTTCCGCGTTGTAGCGGACTCGCTGTATTGCCGGCTCGTCTACGACGATGTCCCCTATTCGCACGTGATCAGCCGGCCGGGGATGCAGGAGCGCTGCGTGACCCTCCTGGGGCCGTCGAAGACCGAGTCAATGAGCGGCTACCGGATCGGCGTAACCGTCGGTCCGCCAGATGTGCTCGAGGCAATCGAGTCAGTCCTGTCGGCAATGTCCTTGCGGGCCCCGGCCTACGCCCAGTCATTGCTCAAGCACTGGTGGGTCGATGATGTGACCTTCATCGATGACCGGGTCAAAGAACTCAGGCAGCTTCATGACCTGACGATGGAGCACTTCAGTCGGGTCCCCTACCTTCGAGTCCACCCGGCCCAGGGGACGGCGTACCTGTTCCCCGACGTATCCGCCCTCCGGCTCGCTGACCAGGACGTGGCCGCCCGGCTACAGCGAGACGCCAAGGTAATCGTCAGTCCCGGATACCAGTTCGGACCGGCGGGCGTCGGGCACTTCCGGGTGTGCTTCGCGCGCGATGAGAACGAATGGAACGAGGCGCTCACCGCTATGGTCGATGTCCTGTGCGCGCTCGGACGAGCAGAAGGAGCCTGTTCATGAGCGCGGCGGATTCTGTCCGGGTACTCATCGCGTCGGCCCTCGAACGCGAGCACGTCGATCGAATCGCGGCGGTTGACCCCAGGCTCGACGTGCTCTTTGCCCCCGAGTACTTGCCCGTCCCGCGGTACCCGGCCGATCATCATGGGCCTGCTCGCCCGCTGACGACTGACCAGCTCACGCAGTGGCGTGGCCTGCTGTCGGCGGCGGACGTCAGTTTCGACTTCGACTGGTATGCCCCGGCGGAGATGCCAGCCAACTGCCCGAACCTGCGCTGGATTCAGGCGACGAGTTCTGGCATCGGACAGTTCCTCCAGCGAACCGAGCTTGACCGCAGCGACGTCACGTTCACCACTGCCGCAGGTGTGCACGCCGTCCCGCTAGCCGAGTTCGCGCTGACCGGCGTGCTCTACTTCGTGAAGGAGCTGCCGGCCCTGGCGCAGATGCAGGCAGCACATCACTGGGAGCGATACACGGCGAAGCAGCTAGCCGGCCGGCGAGTGCTGGTCGTCGGGCTCGGGCAGATGGGCAGGCAGGTTGCCGAGACATTCGCCGCGGTAGGCGTTGAGGTCTGGGCTGTGGTCCGGGAAGCGCGGAAGGTCGATATTGCCGCCGTCACCAGGGCGGTCGACTTCGAGTCGATCGACGAGGTACTCCCGGACGTAGACGCCGTCGTGCTCTGCTGTCCGCTCACGCCGCTGACGCAGGGCCTGCTCGACGAACGTCGCCTGCGGCTTCTTCGGGCCGGCGCGATCGTGGTGAACATTGCCCGCGGGGCCGTCATCCACGAGCCCGCTCTGATCGCCGCACTGGCAGATGGCCACGTCGGGGGCGCATGCCTGGACGTCGCGTCAGTTGAGCCGTTGCCGCAGGACTCGCCGCTGTGGGATATGCGCAACGTGATCATCTCGCCGCATTCGGCCTCCACAGTGGACAGCGAGAACGCCACGTTGACAGACCTCTTCTGCGATAACCTTCGGCGCTGGCTCGATGGGCGTCCGCTGCGGAACGTTTATTCGAGAGAGAAAGGATACTGAGAGGCTGCCATGAGCGAACCGAGCGCGGCCACGACACTCGATCTGGCGGACTTCATCACGAGCGGCCCCTCGCCGTTTCATGTCACGGCGGAGATTGTCCGGCGGCTGCGGGCCGCCGGCTTCACAGCCGAATCCGACACAGCCGAGTCCGACGCCCATACCACGGGCGGACGGCGTTACCTCGTGTGCGACGGCACCGTCATCGCGTGGCATCAGCCGCATGGCGCGACGGGCGCCACGCCTGTACGCATCATCGCTGCACATACTGACTCTCCGACGCTGAAGGTCAAGCCCCGGCCGGATACTGGCGCGGCCGGCTGGCGCCAGGTGGCGGTCGAGGTCTACGGCGGGCCGCTGTGGAATTCCTGGCTCGATCGCGACCTCGGACTAGCTGGCCGACTGGTCTTGTTCGACGGATCCAGCGTGCTCGTCAATGTCGACAGGCCCTTGTTGCGAGTGCCACAGCTAGCGCCCCACCTCGACCGGGAGGTCAACGACCGCGGCCTCAAGCTCGACCCGCAGCAGCACCTGCTGCCAGTCTGGGGTGTCGGCGAGGTCCGGGATGGGGACCTCATCGAGTTTCTGGCGGCCGAGACCGGCGTTCCGGCAAGCGACGTAGCGGCCCATGACCTTGTCCTTCACGACGTCGCGCGGCCCACGCTAACTGGCCGGGACTCAGAGCTACTCACTGCTTCCCGGCTGGACAATCTGTCCTCGGCGCATGGGGGCCTGCTCGCCTTCCTGCGTGCCTGTGAATCAGCTGACCAGCAGGGCGTCATTGTTGTCTACGCCGCGTTCGATCACGAAGAGATCGGTAGTAACTCCATGACCGGAGCGGCTGGTCCCCTGCTGGACATGGTGCTCACGCAAATCTGGGCTGGCCTTGGCGCAGATGCCAGGCAACGTGCTCGCGCTGTAGCTGACTCACGCTGCCTGTCGGCCGATGCGGGGAACGCGGTGCATCCGAACTACCAGGACTTCTACGATCCGGCGCACCGGGCCATCCCAGGGGGCGGGCCCGCCTTGAAGATCAACGCCAGCCACCGCTACGCGACCGATGCTATCGGCGCGGCCGCATGGGCACGTGCCTGCCGAACTGCCGGAGTTCCGTCACAGGTATACGTATCGCGCAACAACGTCCGGTGCGGCTCGACGGTTGGCCCCATCCTCGCTGCCCGCCTCGGCATTCGCACGGTGGACGTCGGGATACCTGTGCTGTCCATGCACTCCATCCGGGAGATGTGCGGAGCGGCCGATCCGGGCTACCTCGTGGCGGCCGCCACGGCATTTCTCAGCGAAGCTCCCTAACCGGCCTGGTCGCGCGCCTCCAGCAGCCCAGCTGAACGCAGGCCTAGGGCAACCTCACGACTGGCTGCTCGGCACGGCGGAACAATCGCGTTGCCTGGCCCGGCGCGGCGCGTTACGCTCGGCGGGCCGCCGCGCCGCGCGGCGCAGCTAGTCAGAAAGGAGGCGCGATGTCCATACACCGTCAGGCGCCTCCGGAGACTGGCCGATAACAGTCACGGTCGCGCCTTTGCTCAGCAGAGGAATGACATGACTTCAGAATCAGCTTCACAGTCGATCTCGCCCGGCCGCGCAAATGACATCCCGGCCAGCTGGGACGAGCGCACGGTCCTGACTACGTTCCTGGACTACGCCCGCGACACCGTGCATGCCAAGTGTGCGGGCTTGTCGGACGCGGACGCCCGCCGGGCGCCGCTGCCGGGCTCACCGCTGATGACGATATCCGGGCTGGTTAGCCACCTGCGCTGGGTCGAGAGCGCCTGGATCGAGAAGAACCTGCTTGGCGGCACGATCACCGCGCCGTGGACAGCCGATGATCCCGATCGCGAGTTCCGGATCGCGGTCGAGGTGCCGCTCACCCAGCTGCTGGCTGAGTATCGGGCCGCCTGCGCCCGGCACCGCGAGCTGGTGGCGTCCCTCGATCTGAACACCCCGTCCAAGGGCGATCTGCGGGGGGCCGAGCCCGTCACCCTGCGTTGGGTCCTGTTCCACCTGACTGAGGAGACCGCCCGGCACAACGGCCACCTCGACATCCTCCGGGAACTCGCCGACGGCGCGCGCGGCATATAACTGCCCGGCGGCTGCCGTCCCGCTGGCTCGGGTGCTCCCTTAGGAAATCTTGGCGACGATCTCGACGAGATTTCCGTCCGGGTCGCGCAGCAGGGCGTTCCGGTTGCTGTTGCCGGTATCGTGCGGCGGCTGAAGCACAGGCACCCCTGCGGCGACGAGTTCCTCGAAGGCGTTGTCGACATCGTCGGTCCACACCACTAGGACCATGGCCGGGCTGCCGGGTACGGCCTCAACGCCGTGCACCCGCCGGGCTGCCTCGACCGTGCCGAGGCCGACGGTGAACCCGTTCAGCTCGAGCTCGACATGCTCAGGGATGCCATCGGCGGGGGTGCGGAACGTCTCGGCGAAGCCGAGAAGATCGCGGTAGAAGTGCAGCCCGGCTTCGATGTCGCCGGTGTAGAGGTTCACCAGACATGTGACGAACATGGTCAGCAAATATATCGCGCAGGCCGGCCCTCAGTGTTCCCGGAGTCGGCCGGGCAGGTCGGCGAGTGAGCGCAGGCGCCGGTCGGCCGGGATGATGTGTTGCCTCGTCGGGTCGATGAGGTAAGCGCGGATTCCCGCGGCCGACGGCCCGGCGTAGTCCGCGGCATAGGTGTCGCCTGCAAAGACAGCGCTGGCGGCGGTGATGCCCAGCCGCTGCAGCGCCTCGGCGTAGATGGCAGGGTGCGGCTTGCGCCAGCCGACCTCGACCGAGGTGATGACCGCGTCGATGTGACGGGCGATGCCCATGGCGGCCAGATGAAGCGGAACGAGGTCAGGCTCGTGGGTGTTGGTGACCACGGCGAGGCGGAACTGGCGCGCTAGCGCCTCGATCAGTCCGGGCATGTCCGACGGGTACACAATGGCGGAGCTCCATTCGCGGACGTAGGTCGCCGCGAATGCCGCGGCCTCGGCCCGGTCCGGGACGCGGCCGAGTACTCGGGCCAGGAACGCGGCGGCGACCTCGTACATCGAGAACTCGCTGTCGTCGTGTGCGCTGCGGGCATCAAAAAGCGCTGATTCGTACTCCCACGCCATCAGGAAGTCTGAGTAACTGAGCTGCCCCCCGAGGGATGTCACGAGCGCGTGCGAGGCGGGGTAACCCTGCTCGGTACGACTTGGCGAGTAGGCGACCATCGTGCCGAAGAAATCCAGCAGCACATGGCTGATCGCTGGCCTTGTCATCAGCACATCATGCATCGACAGCGAACGCCGTGTCGGCCACGATGGCAGGCATGGATCCGGTGAACATCGACGACATGCTGGCACGCTTCACTGACCACTGGTCGCCGAAGAAGATCGCGCAGATCAACGACTACGACGTGCGGATAGTGAAGGTGCAGGGTGACTTCACCTGGCACAAGCACAACGACACCGACGAGCTCTTTCTGGTCCTGAGCGGCGAACTGACCATCCAGATGCGTGACCGCGATGTCATCCTCGGGCCTGGCGAGATCTTCGTGGTCCCGCGCGGGGCCGAGCATTGCCCGCGCGCCGACATCGAGACCGCGGTGCTCCTGCTGGAGCCCAGCAGCGTCGTCAATACCGGCGACGCTGGGGGAAATCTCACCGCGGACGTGGAACCACTGACCTGATCTGCGACGAGACCGGGTGAGGCCCGCGGCCGGACAGTAACGTTGCTGCCATGCCCCAGGTCAACCCAGACCCGCAGGTCGTTCCGTATCTTTTGTACGCCGACGCCGGAGCCGCCATGGACTGGCTGATCAAGGTTTTCGCCTTCACCGAGCGGGCTCGGGATAAGAATAGCGACGGAACCGTCAGGCACGCAGAGCTCCTGCTAGACAACGGCGGCGTCATCATGCTGGGTTCTCCAGGGCCTGGCTTCCGCGGACCCGCGAAACTCGGTGAGCCAACTCAGCTGCAGTGCGTCACGATCACAGACCTGCCAGCCCACCGGAAGCGCGCTCAGGCCGCCGGCGCGAACGCATCGGAAATCGGAATCCGGGCGAACCGCGCATACAGCTACACAGTCGACGATCCCGAAGGCCATCGCTGGTACTTCAGCGAGCCCCTTTAGGCGGCCGGACATCACCTCCGGTGGGTGATGCCGTTGGCCGCAGCAGACCGCACAGTGAAGGCTACGGAGCGAGCTAACGGGGGAATCGCACAATGGGGTGGATCTTCGGGATCATCTACTTCCTGCTGCTGGTCACACTGGGCGTCATATCACTGCGAAAGGGCCACTGGGTGATGTTCATCCTGGGCTTGTTTATCCCGCTTTTCTGGTTTATCGGCGCGCTAATGCCGCGCAGGCTCGCCCGGATGTGAGCCGCTGAATTCAGGATATTGCCACCCATCGCCGACACTGACAGCATGGAACCTCAAGTAGGCGCCAGCTGGCAGGTCGATCGGGGAGGCCATGGAACTGAGCGCGGGAAAGGTAGCGGTTGTCACCGGGGCAGCCAGCGGCATCGGCCTGGCGCTGGCTGAGCGCTTCGCCAGCGCCGGGCTGGACGTTGTCCTAGCCGACGTCGAGCAGACCGCGTTGGCGGCTGCGGAGCAGAAGATTGCGCAGCTAGGCGTGAAGACCCTGGCGGTCCCCACTGACGTGAGCGACGAAGCCGCAGTCCAGGCCCTGGCCGCCGCTGCGGTCGATCGGTTCGGGGCTGTGCACGTGGTCTGCAACAACGCGGGCGTCGTGAGCGATGCAGACCCGTGGTTCGGCCCGGTCTCCGCGTGGAGCTGGGTAATGGGAGTCAACCTGTGGGGAGTCATTCACGGGATACGAGCCTTCCTCCCCCTGCTGGCGCTGCAGGGCGAGGGCCACATCGTGAACACGGCCAGCGTCGCTGGCCTGATCCCCGGTTTCAGCCCCTCCTACGACGCGACCAAGCACGCCGTGGTCGCGATCTCCGAGGACCTCTACCAGGCGATGCAAGCCGCGGCGCTTCCGGTTGGGGTCAGCGTGGTGTGCCCGGGATGGGTTCGCACCGGCATCATCGACGCGGCACGCAACTGGCCAGCAGCGCTCGGTGAGGTTCCCGCGCCGGCGCCGACGGCTCAGGTGACGGCTCCGCATATCCGCCGGGTCATAGCCGACGGGATGGCGCCCGCGGCACTAGCTGACCTCGTGGCCGACGCGGTCATCGCCGAACGGTTCTGGGTATTCACCGATCCGCAGTTCACTGAGATGGCAGCGCGTCGGTGGCAGCGCATCGCCGCAGGCGATAATCCCCGGACCGATGCCGACATGCCCGGTATGCCGCCAACCGGTGAACTCGTCGCTGAGGTCCAGCGACTGCTACCCGGGCTGGGGAATGCTCAGTAGCCCTTTGCTTTACTGCGCCATCGCAGTCGGGTTGAGCCGTACAAGCCGCGCCGGGTTCGTCTCGTCGAGTTCTGCGACGGCATCCCGTGACTTGACGAAATCCGAGAATGACCGGTAGCCGAGTGCCTTCTCGCTGAACGAGGGGTCCATTCGCTTCATCTGGCTCTTCACGGCCGAGCTGTGCAGCCAGTCAGCGTCATCCTTTTCCTGACCGAGTCGCAGCGCTCGCTCCAGCAGTCTCGTCGCCACTTCCTGCGGGTCCTCGGAATCGAGATCATCAGACTCATCCGCCACGGCGGTCTCCGCTCGCCTGGCACGTCGCGAGCCCCGCGCGGATGGCGCGCTGCTGGACTCCTCAAGCTCGGGCTCTCCCCCGGCAGCCGGCCCGGCTAGCCGGGGGGTGGCATCGGCAAGGGTGAGGTCGGCAAGCCCGTCATACGTCACAAATTCGTCGCACGCCGCCGCGAGTGATCTGCTAGTAGAGCCGGCGACCCCGACCCCCACGACGTAACGGCCCAGACGCCTGCACCGCTGCGCGAGCGGAATGTAATCGGAGTCCCCCGCCACGATCACCATGTGAGTGAGGTCGGGCAGCCGGAACATGTCTTCTACCGCATCCACGGCCAGCCTGATGTCGGCACCGTTCTTGGCATAGGCGGCGGTGGGGAACAGCTGCACCAAGTCCACCGCGCGACTGACGAGCTGGCCGCGGTAATCGGCGTTCACGGGGGCGGACCAGTCCGCGTAGGCGCGGGTGAGCACGAGGGTTCCAAACGAGGACGCGAAGTCGATCACAGCACCGACATCCACGGTGGCGCGCCGGAGCCTTTCGGCGACGTCCGCATCGGCGGGCCTGTCTGACCTGTTGAACCCGCGCACCTTGTCACGCTGGAACTGGCCTCGGCCATGAACCTGGTCGTAGCGCGAGATCACGATGTTGTCGAAATCGATGTAGACCGCAACACGGGCGCCGCCGGGATCGTTCATGGCCGCTCCTCTCCACCGGACGCCCGCGCCGGGATTCGTGATCCCCACTGTCGCACAAAGCCCACCTCGCGACGCAAGACAAGGGGCGCAGAGAACAAGCCCGTTCCCGTTCTTATCGCGGTAGCCGAGACGGCGCCAGCCTACGCTGTCCTAGGGGAGCCGGTCCGGGCTCATGGGCGCGCTTCTCTCCCGCTGGTGATAGCCGGCGGTCATGCCGCCGTCGACGAGCAGAGTCGTACCGGTGATGAAATCCGTCTCGTCGCTTGCGTAGAACACGGCCGCGGCGGCGACGTCACGCGCCTCGCCGAGCCGGCCGATCGGCGGCATCGGCCAGTCGCCACTCTCAGGCCGGTCCTCCTCCCCTGGCGGCGCCATGTGGCGCATGCCTGGCCACGTGTCGCCAGGGCAGAGCACATTCGAGCGCACGCCGTCCCGGCCTCCCTCCAGCGCCAGCATCTTCCCGAGCATCACCACGGCCGCCTTGGACACTGAGTACAGCCCGATGGATTCTTCACCCCAGATGCCCGCGTCCGAGGCAATGTGGATCATGGCGCCGCGGCGGCGTGCCAGATGGGGATATGCGGCCCGCGCGTAGAGGAAGTAGCCCCGCACGTTCACGTTCATCACCCGGTCGTAGTCCGCCACGGGCGTCGCCAGCAAGCTCGCCTCGACCCCGACGCCCGCGTTGTTCACCAGGACATCGAGAGCTCCTAGTCGCTCGACGGCGACCTCCACGGATGTGGCTACGGCGGCCGGATCGCCGGCGTCAGCGACCACGAACCAGGAACGGCCCGACACTCGAAGCGCATCCTCAGCCTGCCCTCCCAGGTCCTGATTCCGCCCGGTCACCACGACTATCGCGCCTTCGCGCAGGAATCTGTCGGCGATCGCGAAGCCGATGCCGGTCGTGCCGCCCGTCACCAGCACGCGCTTGCCTGCTAGCCGTCCTGCGCTGCCGGTTTCATCCATCATGCGCCACTGCCTTCCGCCGCTGAGGTTGCCTGTCCCAGGGAAGGTCTAGCATCCGGCGCTGTGTCCGCTAGCCGAGAACCGTGATGAAGTCGCGCGTCCATCCGACCAGGTACTGGTCGGATGGGCGGGCCTGGCCAGGGATGGCCGCTCGAAGTCGCCGGCCCTGAGCCCGGGCGACGTCCAGCTGGACCCATTCGGGGTTGATGTCGAGCTCCATGGCCGTTCGCGCACCAGCATTCACGAGCGCAGCCGCCATGTCCGCCGGCGTAGCGGCCATGCTGCCTGCGTAGATGAGCTCGCCAGCCGCATCCTGGCCCAGTCCGCTGCGCGCCACCGACTCGCCTCCGCCCAGGGTTGCTCCCCAGACCGTCCAGTTTCCTGCCGCCAGCGTCGGGTGGCCCTGCCTGACCAGCAGCCCCAGATTCTGCCTGACACTGAACACCGCTTCGCCGGGCTGTGGCAGGCCGGCACCCCAGACGCCGATGTGGACAGCGCCTGAGCGGTCGATCACCAGGCTCGCCAGCCCGGGCCGGAGCCGACTGATGACGTGACCCTCCTGTTCGTAGCCGCCAGCGCCGGCCGCCAGCAGGAAGCCGCCGTTGAACGCGGCCAGCAGCCGACTGCGTTCCGGACCGCTGATGGTCGGGCCCGCGCTCACCACGGACAGCGCCGCGGCGCCTGGGTCCTCGCTCCCGCTATGCAGCCGATAACTGACCGCACCGGCGAACCGGGCCACAGTGATGACGGCCCCGTCTGCAGACCGGAACTGGGACACGACCACCTCAGGAGCTGGCGGTGCGGTCGCCCGAGCCGAAGCGCTCGCCGCTGCGCGCGGCGTCCGGGCAGCCGAGACCGCGCGGGAGCTCCCGGCTGTGGGCGCCGTTGACGCGCAGGCGGCGAGCATGAGCGCGACGATCGCCCCGGCCGCAGGGCAGGCAGCGCGCATGGAGTTCACCCTCGTGAACGTATCCACCGGACTATGCAGATCCCATATGCCTGCGCTTCAGTTCTGGCAAAGAAAGTGATCCGGCCTACAGCCGGGTGGAGGTAGCCGGAGTCCGCTCGGTAGCGTGGTTTCTCCGGGGACGTGCAGTCGGGGGGTTCGAATGGCAGTACTGGTCAGGATGATCGCTCCGGACATGGATGCGGCCGCCTACGATCGGGTATCGGCGTATCTCGGTGAGCTAATCAAGAAGCAGCCGGGCTTCATAATCCAGTTTGCCTATCCCGGCCCAAGCGGGTTCCTGGTCGGGGAGGTATGGCATAGCCAGCGCCAGTTCGACAACTGGTTCACCCATTACGTCAAGCCGAACATGCCCACGGTGCAGCACGAGGTGATCGAGCTCCACGCAGTCGTGCAGCCGTAGGCCGGCCAGATTTGCGCCTCGTCGTCAGCGACGGCTCAGGTCCTCGACTGACACGCCGGCATCTTCGGTCAGCAGGAGAACGCCGGGGTTGAGCAGGCCGAGCGGATCGAAGGCGGCCTTGATCGATCGCATGACGTCGATCTCCGCCTGGCTGCGTGACAGGTCCAGCCAGCGGGCCTTGGCCCGGCCGATGCCATGCTCCGAGCTGATCGAGCCGCCGAGATTCGACACCAGGGACAGCACCGCGACGGTGGCCGCCTCGGCGTCGTCTGCTCCGAGGATGTTGACGTGCAGGTTCGCTTCGGCCAGGTGGCCGAAGAGCACCAGCTGAGCCGCTGGCTCCACCGCGGACACCGAGCCGGGGAGCCGGTCGACGAGCTCGGCGAGCCGGGCCAGTGGCACCGACACGTCCAGTTTGACCGGCACGCCGACCGAGCTGATCGCCTCGGTGTGCCGCTCACGCAGCGCCCACAACTGAGCCCGGTCGGCCGCCGACGACGCGACGGTGGCATCGAGCACCTGCTCGCACCTCTCGAGTGCAGCGAGCAAGTCGTCAACTGGATCGGACTCGCCCGCGACCTCGACCAGAATGTATGCCCCGCCGGCGCCTTGCAGCGGCACCCGCGCCCCGATGACCCTCGCAACAAGAGCAAGCCCGGAGGGGAAACAGAGCTCCGCGGCGCTGAGACCCGGCAGCTGCGACCGCAGGGCGGCTAGCAGCTCGACGGCCTCGGCGGTACCACGCACCGCTATCAGCGCGACGGCGCGCTCCCGCTCGGCAGGGACCAGGCGCAGCCTAAGCCGGGTCAAGACGGCGAGCGTGCCCTCGGAGCCCGCCAGCAGGTGACTGATGTCGTATCCGGTGTTGTCCTTCGCCAGTCCATCGAGCCGCGAGATGATCCGGCCGTCAACCAGAGCGGCCTCGACCCCGGCGACCTGGTCGCGCATGCTCCCGTGGCGCAGCACCCGGATGCCGCCCGCGTTGGTGGCCACCATGCCGCCGACCGTCGCTGAGTCCCGCGCGGCGAGATCGACGCCGAAGTCCAGCCCGGCCGCCCGCGCGTGCCCCGTCAGCGCTGCCAGCGTCACCCCGGCTCCCGCCGTGACCTGCCGGGTGACTCGGGAAACGCCTGTCAGCTCGGTGAGACGAGTCGTGAGCAGGACCACCGGCGGGTTCTCGGCCGGGCCCGGCGGGGGGACGCTGCCGCCTACCAGGCCTGTCCTGCCACCCTGGACAACGACCGCGACTCCCGCGTCCGCGCACGCCGCGAGTACCTGCGCAACTTGCGCAGTATCGGCCGGACGCGCCACCGCGCGGGACGGGCCAGTGAAGCGACCGGTCCAGTCGGTCTCATAGGACGCCCGCAGGTCGCGGTCGAGGAGGACGTGCTCGGACCCGACAGCCGTCCGCAGCGCCGCCTCCAGCGTCAAGACAGAACCCGTAGCCGTACGGTCGGGCTCATTTCCCTGAGCCGCTCGACGACTGCCTCCGGATAGTCGATGCCGATATCGGTCAGCGCGTAGCCGAGGTCGCCGCGAGTGCCGAGCAGCTGAGCCTCGACATTAACGTCGTGTGCGGCCAGCACCGAGTTGATCTCAGCCATGACACCGGGCACGTTCCGGTGGATATGGGCCAGCCGGTGGGTGCCGGTGGCCGGCGGCAGCGCGACCTGGGGCAGGTTCACCGACAGCGACGTGGCGCCCTCGGCGACGAAGTCGGCCAGCTTAGTACCGACAAACGCGCCGATGTCAGCCTGTGCCTCCTCGGTCGACCCGCCGATATGCGGGGTGAGGATTACGTTCGGCAGCCCGCGCAGGACCGACTGGAACTCCTCGCCAGCCGCCCTGGGCTCGTCGCGGAAGACGTCGACGGCCGCGCCGGCCAGGTGCCCTGACAGCAGATGACGACGTAGCGCGTCGTGATCGATCACAAAGCCGCGGCACAGGTTCAGGAAGAGGGCGCCGGGCCGCATCCGGCTGAACTCCTTCTCGCCGAAGAACGAGCTGTTCGACGGGCGGCCATCCACGTGCAGGCTCACGACGTCTGAGACCTCGAGGAGTTCTTCGAGGCTCACGCAGCGACGCGCGTTCCCGAGGGCAAGCTTGTCGGCGGTGTCGTAGAAGACGACCCGCAGTCCGAGCGCCTCGCTGACGACCGAGAGCTGCGCCCCGATGTTGCCGTACCCCACGATGCCCAGGGTGCGGCCGCGGACTTCGTGTGCGCCGCTGGCCGATTTGTCCCAGACGCCCGCATGCATGCCCCGATCCTTCTCGGTGAGCCGGCGGGTCAGCCCGATGATCTCGGCCAGCGTCAGCTCGACGACGCTCCGCGTATTCGAGTAGGGGGCATTGAAGACGGCGATGCCGAGCGCCGAGGCCGCGGCCAGGTCGATCTGATCGGTGCCGATGCAGAACGCTCCGACCGCGAGGAGGTCCGGCGCCGCCGCGAGCACGTCAGCGCTGAGCTGGGTCTTGGACCGGATGCCGAGCAGGCGGACGCCCGGCAGCGCGGCGGCCAGCTCGGCCTCGCCGAGGGCGGAGCGCCGCTCCGTCACCTCCAGCCCGGCGTCATCGAGCAGCCGGACAGCCTCGTGGTGGATGTTCTCCAGAAGCAAAGCCTTCACCGGCCCAGGCTAACGGACGCCGCGTCCGCCTAAGCCTGGTGGTGGCCGCCGCCGGCGGTCAGGTCGCGACCTGCCGGGAGCCGGCCGATTCGGGCACGGCCGGTCCCGTCGGCGGCGCCAGCACCTCGCCGGTCACCGGGCCGGTCACCGGGCCGGTCGCCGGGCCGGTCGCCGGGCCGACGGCCGGCGCGGAGGCGGATGACCACTTCTTCAGCTCGACCTGCGGGATGAGCCAGGTGGCAAGGAAGGCAAGCGCAGCGATCGGAACGGCCACGATGAAGACCGTCTGGATCGATTCGGCGTAACCGGCGACGAAGCCAGCGTGGACAGCCGCAGGCAGGTGCGACAGCAGCGCCGGGGTGGCGTCCGCACTGGAGAATCCGGCCGGCAGGTGCACGCCGTGCAGGTGCTTGGTCAGGTTGCCGACGAGCACGTTAGAGAAGATGGCACCGAAGATCGCGGTTCCGAAGGATCCGCCGATCGACCGGAAGAACGTCGCTCCCGACGTGGCGACGCCGAGCTCGGAGTGGGGCACCGCGTTCTGCACGATAATCACCAGTACCTGCATGACGCCGCCGATCCCCATGCCGAGCACGAGCATGTACAGCGAGTCCTGCAGCGACGAGGTGCCGACCCCCATCATCGACAGCAGGTACAGGCCGAGCGTGGTGAACCCGGCGCCGGCGATCGGCCAGAACCTGTACCTGCCGGTCCTGCTGATGACCTGCCCGGATCCGATCGAGACGACCAGCAGCCCGGCCATGAGCGGCAGCAGCTGGACGCCGGACAGCGTCGGCGAGACGCCGCGGACGACCTGGAAGAACGCCGGCAGGTAGGTGATGGCGCCGAACATCGCGAAGCCGACGATAAAGCCGACGACGCTCGTCACGGAGAACGCGCGCAGCCGGAACAGATGCAGCGGCAGGACCGGCTCCTTGGCCCTGCGCTCGACGAGCACGAATACGCCGACCAGGGCGACCCCGCAGGCGCCCAGGATCCAGATCGGCGCCGACCCCCAGGCATACGTCGTTCCGCCCAGGCTGGTCAGCAGGATGAACGACGTCGCCGCCAGCGCCAGCACGATGGTGCCGATGTAGTCGATGACGTGGTGGACCCGGCGGAGCTTGCCCGGCACCTGGCTGGCGACAACGAGGAGCGCGACGATGCCGATCGGGACGTTGATGTAGAAGATCCATCGCCAGGTCAGGTTGTCGACGAAAACGCCGCCGAGCAGAGGGCCGACGATGCTGGACACACCGAAGACCGCGCCGAACAGCCCCACGTAGCGGCCGCGCTCGCGCGGCGAGACGATGTCGCCGACGATCGCCTGGGCGCCAACCATGAGGCCGCCGCTACCCAGGCCCTGAATTGCCCGGAACGCGATGAGCTCGACCATCGAGTGACTGAGGCCGGACAGGACCGAGCCCACCAGGAAGATCACGATCGCTGCCTGGAAAAAGATCTTGCGGCCGTACTGGTCGCCGAGCTTGCCCCACAGCGGCGTCGAAACGGTGGTGGCCAGCAGGTACGCGGTGATCACCCAGGCGATGTGCGAGCCGCCCTTGAGGTCACCGACGATGGTCGGGAGCGCGGTAGACACGATCGTCTGGTCGAGCGCAGCCAGGAGCATGCCGAGCATGAGCGCGCCGATGATCAGCAGGATCGAGCGGTGGCTGAGCCCGGGCAGGGCGCCATTCCCGTCGCCGGACCCGTCCTGACTCCCGCCTATCGCGGCCAAAGCGGCCGCGTCCGCCTGCGGCGAGCTTCCCCCTGCCGAGGGGCTGGACACGCTCATGTGCTGTGGTCCTTTCTGTCTTGCGCGGAGACGGCCTGCCAGGAGGCCGGCTCGTGTTCGGGACTTCGCATCGCACAGTCCTCGGGGAACCCGTCGGCCATCGCCTGGTAGGCGGCGCCGACGAGACGGTCCAGCGGCACAGCGCCGCCGGAGGCGGCCCAGAACGACATGGTCGCCCTGAGCACGCCAGTAGCCGCGCTCGCCAGCAGCGTCGGATAAGCATCGCGACCCGGATCGGCGCCGAGCCGCTCGGCGAGGCCAGCGGCGATTCCGGCCTCGACTTGCGCCATATGCGCGGCTTGCGCCGCCCGTAGCTGGGGATCGGCGTGCGCGGCCTTCATCTGCCTGACCCACCGGGTCGGCTCGCCGCCCAGGGCAGCGAGACTTTCAGCCACGCTGCGCGCGTACTCGGCCAGCACCACGCGCAGGGCCTCCAGCGCGGTGCTGCCCGGCAGGTCATGGACCAGCCGGGCGCGCAGTTCCTCGGCCCGGTCAGGTCCGCCGCCGAACAGCACCGCTTCCTTGGAAGGGAAGTAGTTGAAGAAGGTCCGGGGCGCGACGTCGGCCGCGGCGGCGATGTCCTCCACGGTGACATGCGAGTATCCGCGCTCGGCGATGAGGTCGAGGGCGGCCCGGCGGATACCCAGGCGGGTCGCCAGTTTCTTTCGCTCCCGCAGCGACGCGGGCGTCGCCGATGCAGCGGTAGTCACGGGTGCGGATGACATAGTGCATCCAGTATAACATTGCAGAGCAATCAATGTTGCGTCCACTGCAACTATGCGGTGGGCCGCGCCCTTGCTCAGCGCCAGAACGGATTCACCGGGGCCTGCTCGAACAGCGGATTCGGCTCAACTTGCTGGACTATCCCTGTCCTGTCCTCGTCCGGATGACTGGATCGCGTGTGCTCATCCCACCACTCGTCGATGGCGTCACGCTGGGTGTCCCAGTCCTGGTCCGGGATATGGGTGCGAGCGCCGCAGGAACCGCACGTTACTTGTCTCGCTGCCATGGCCGTGACGATAGCCCCGCTTGCCGAAGCCCCTCCGGCCACGTCCCGGTACCTGGATAGCCAGCTCGCTCCTACCCGCTCCTCGAACTTTTCCCATCGCCACGACCTGGGTATGTCGTCGCGGACACGGACCAACAGGCCCACATGACACTCGGGGGGAGGACGCACAGTTGTCCCCGGTTCTAGCCATTGGGCTTGCCATCGCCGCAGCGGTGGTCTTCGGCATCGCCTCCGTTGCGGACCAGCGGAGCACCAAGCGGGTTAAGCGCCGAGGACCCTTGTCGCCGCGGATCTTCCTTGATCTCATGCGGCAGCCACTGTGGCTGGCGTCCATCGGCGGCACCGTGATCGGCTTCGCCCTCCAGGTCCTTGCGCTCAGATTCGGGCCGCTGGCGCTCGTCGAACCACTTCTGGTCTGCGGTCTGATCTTCGCCGTTCTCATCAACGCCTATCTGCGCGGCGTCTGGGATTCGATCTTGCTCGGCGGGGTCATCGCCACCGCCGTCGGCGTCGCCGGCTTCCTGGTCATCGCGAGGCCGACCAACGGGGTGGGCACCGTCGCGTTCCACGTTGTGCTGCCGCTGGCGGTCGTCCTCGTTGCCGCGGTCGCGGGCTGCCTGGTCGTAGCCCGGCGTAGCGACAGCCTGCGACCCCTAGCCCTGGCCCTGGCGTGCGGGATCAACTACGGGGTCGCCGCGTTCCTGGTGAAGCTCATAGTCTCCGATGTCAGCGGCGGCCTTGTCGGCCTACTCACCAACTGGCCCATCTACGCGCTGGCCGTAGTCGGACCGCTCGGCTTCCTGCTGAACGAGAACGCCTTCCAGCAAGGCACGCTGATCGCGCCCGTGCTCGCGATCATCACCGTCTGCGACCCCCTCATCTCTATCGCCCTCGCCGCCCTCTGGCTGAACGAGAAGCTCAACAGCTCCGCCGCCGGGATCGCGGGCGAGATCATCTTCTTGGCGGTGATGACGACGGGGATCGTGGTGACGGCGCACCGCGCGCCGCATGTCGCTCCCCCGACAAAGCAGCCTCGCGCGGCTCCCCCGACGACGCAACCTCGGACGTTACGGCCGCCACACCGGCAGGAAAGTGCGGGACATGAATGCTTCGAGTGGTCTGACCGAGCAGCACCGCGCCCGGCTGAGCCGGATCTGGCAGCGTGAGGAGGCGGCATTCCGCACCCGGAACCCGACGTCGCTGACACTTGGATCGACCGCCCGCGCCATCATGCCGAACGGCGTGCCGATGGCGTGGATGGCGGGTTTCTACCGCACGCCGCCGCTCTGGGTGTCGCATGGTCACGGCCCGACCTTCACTGATGTCGACGGCAATGCCTACCTCGACTTCAATGTGGGCGATATGTCGACGGTACTCGGCTATGCCCACCCTCGCGTCACCGAGGTGATCGCCCAGCAGGCGGCGCGCGGCGTCCAGTTGTTCCTCCCGGTCGAATCCGCACTGGCGGTATGCGAGCAGCTGAGATTGCGATTCAGGATGCCGATGTGGCAGGTCACGATCTCAGCCTCAACGGCCAACACCGAGGCACTGCGTATCGCCCGGGTAGCGACCGGCCGACAGGGAGTCCTGATGTTCGGCGGCAAGTACCACGGCATGATCGACGAGACGCTGTGGTCGGACGACGGCGCCGGGCTGGTGCCTGAAGCCATCGGCATGGGTTACGCGGCTCCCCCCGACCTGGTCGTGGTCGACTTCAACGATCTCGAGGCCGTCGATCGTGCCCTCCGCCGAGAACGGACGGCAGCAGTCCTGACCGAAGGCGTGCTGACGAATCACGGCACGGTGCTGCCAGATCCGGGCTTCCTGGCCGGTCTCCGGGAGGTATGCACGCGGCACGGCACCGTGCTGGTACTGGACGAGACACATACCCAGTTCGACGTCTACGGCGGCACTATCACCCATTATGACGTGACACCGGACATCGTCACCGGGGGCAAGGGGATCGCCGGCGGCGTTCCCATCGGCGTCTACGGCCTGACAAGGGACCTAGCCGCTCTCCTCGAGGAAAATCTCGGCGATGAGGCCGGGAACCATACCGGGCTCGCGGTGGGCGGCACGCTGTTCGCGAATGCGCTGTCGCTGGCCTGCGCCGAGGTCGTGCTCACTGAGCTCATGACCCCCGCCGAGCACGAGCGCATCGCTGGTCTCGGCTCGCGGCTGGCTGACGGCATCGAGGACGCAGCGCGCGAGCATGGCCTCGACTGGCGGGCACACCGATTCGGGGCCCGCAGCGGCTATTGCCTCCAGCCCGAGCTGCCACGTACCGCGCAGGAAGCCGACGCGAGCCTCGACCCGCTGTTCGCCGACGCACGCCGCGCCTACTTCGCCAACCGCGGCGTGTGGGAGGCCATCTCGACATCGGGACCCCATGCCGGCTTCGCGCACGTGGCCGCCGATGTCGATGTCTACCTGGGTGTTCTCGATGACTTCCTGGCTGAGATGACCCGCGATTAGGCCGAGTGTCGGTGGCATGGGTCATCATCAACGTAGAGGCTCGCGCAACGCACTCATAAGGAGCACTGGGCCATGTCCGCTGTCCCGCCGCCGCGATCGCGCAAGGTGTCGCCGCGCGCAGCTGCGCTTGAGCTTGCCGAGCGCGATCCGGTGCTCGCGCGGCTCGTCGCCGACGCGGGCATGCCATCGTTTCCGGTGCCGACCGAGACGCACTTTGCCACGCTTGTCCGCGCGATCACCTACCAGCAACTCGCCGGCGGTGCTGCACGGGCCATCCACGGCCGCCTGATCACCGCGCTCGGCGACGATGTTGCGCCGGAGCGCCTGCTCGGGCTATCGGACGAGGCCCTTCGCGGCGCCGGCCTGTCGGCCAACAAGACCGCCTCACTGCGAGACCTGTCCGCCAAGGTGCTCGACGGGACTGTCGTGCTGGAGCCGCGCCGGCTGGCACGCCAGAGCGATGCGGAGATCGCGGCGCGCCTCATGAGCGTGCGCGGCATCGGCCAGTGGACCGCCGAGATCTTCCTCATGTTCCAGCTACGGCGCCTGGACGTCTGGCCCACGGGAGACCTCGGCGTCCGGCGCGGCTACGGCCTCGCCTGGGACGTTGCGATGCCGACCGCCAAGGAGCTCGACCTGCTTGGTGAGCCGTATCACCCTTATCGCAGCGTCGTCGCCTGGTACTGCTGGCGGGCTGTCGACCTGTATGCAGCGCGTACCGGGCCAAGCGCCGTCCCGCTGTGAGCGCTAGCAGCCCCCAGGCGGACCCGGTACGCCCGGGCCGGCCGAGGGCTGGTCGACCATGCCGCCAGCGCTCGTCCGGAGCTCGCCACCCAGGTGCACGACGTACCAGTGGCCGCGCCAGGAGATGAGCGTGGAGATGCCGAACGACATCACCTGGCCGCCGACACGGTAGACCAGGCGCGCGCCTGCGACGTGCCAGTAGCCGACGCCATTGGCGCAGACGCCAGGGCTAATCCAGTCGGCCTCCTCCTCAGGCACGATGACTCGCACCAGCGTGGCGTACCGGGCGGACTGGCCCCCGATCAGGTCGTGGGCGGCGATGACGTCAGCCTTGAATTCCGCCACGAGACGGCCCTGCCAGTCGGCGGCCGGATCGGCGATGGCTTTGACCTGCTCGTAGGCGAGCAGCGGGAAGAAGGCCGGCATGGCGAGGTCCGGCCGGCCGGACACTACCCCGGCCCACAGGTCGGTCATCTCGGCCGCGAACATCGCGCTGCGGGCTGGCGGCAGCGTGCTGGTCTGATGCTGGCCGGCCACGGCCGCCGGCACGCTGACGACCGGCGGCCAAGGCGACGCCGACGGCGACGCGCTAGGGCTGGCCGTCGTCGACCTACTGCGCGGAGCCGCCCTGACCGCATGGGTGGACGCAGCCTGCGGCTCGCGGCCACCGGCGGCAGCTGACCCCGCGCAGCCCGTCGACGCAGCGGCCACCACCGCTGCCATCGCGACAACCGCGGCGAGCAGGCTCGGCTGCCCCCTCCGCCTCATGGCCAAGCATGGTAGGCCGCCGCGAGCGAGTTCTTCCCGCCAGGGCGGGCATCACCGAAGGAAAGGCGCGGAGAGGACGGCACTTCATGGATCTCGGCCTGACCGGAAATGTCGCCGTCGTGACCGGTGCGAGCAAGGGCATCGGGCTGGCCATCGTGCGCGGCCTGGCGGCGAACGGGGCGCAGGTCATTGCCGGCGCCCGAACGTCGTCCGCCGGGCTGGACGAGCTGGTCCGGGCCGGGCAGGTACGCACAGTTCAGGTCGACCTCACCGAGTCCAGCGGTCCGGATGAGCTAATCGGACAGGCCGGCGACCAGATCGACATCCTGGTGAACAACGTCGGCGGCGCCCCGGCCCGCACAGGCGGATTCCTCAGCATTACCGACGCCGACTGGCTGTCGACCATCACGGTGAACTTCATGGCGGCGGTGCGGACCACGCGTGCCGCGCTGCCAGTCATGCTCGCGGCCGGGCATGGGGTGATCGTGAACACCGGTTCGGTGAACGCCTACCTGCCTGATCCTGCAGTCATGGATTATGGCGCGGCCAAGGCGGCGCTGGCGAACTTCGCCAAGGCGCTATCGAAGGAGGTCGGGCCGCACGGCATCCGGGTCAACTCCGTCAGCCCTGGCCCCGTCGCCACCGACCTGTGGCTGGGCACCGGCGGCGTAGCCGCGACGGTCAGCGCGGCGACCGGGACGGACCCGAAGGACGTCGCGGGTCAGGCGGCGAGCCAGATGGTGACAGGCCGCTTCACGACGCCGGAGGAAGTCGCCGACCTTGTGCTCTTCCTCGCGAGCGAGCGGGCGGCCAACATCACGGGTGCCAGCTTCGCGATCGACGGCGGACTCGTGCAGACTTTGTGACTTATGGCCCGCATGCCCGGCTGGTGATGAATACGCCTACAGCGAATCGGGCGCAGATTAGAGGTGGTCACGGGCCTGCAGCTACCGCCAGCGCGAAGGTATGCGCGCGCAGAACTTACGATGGGCGGATGGAAGACGCACCGGCAGCACCGGCAGAGTCTCGCGACAATCCAGCAGCGTCGACACCGCCGGTGCCGGAATCCCGCCGCTCAGCGATCGTGACCGTAGACGACGACCCTGATGTCTCCCGCGCGGTCGCCAGGGACCTGCGGCGCCGCTATGGCGAGCAGCACCGGATCGTGCGCGCCGAATCAGGCGAGGCGGGCCTAGACGCATTGCGGCAGATGAAACTGCGCGGCGATCTCGTCGCCGTCATCCTGGCTGATTACCGCATGCCGGAGCTCAACGGCATCGAGTTCCTTGAGCGTGCGATGGACATCTACCCGGGCGCGCGCCGTGCGCTGCTGACCGCATACGCCGACACTGGCGCCGCCATCGACGCCATCAACGTGGTCGATCTCGACTACTACCTGCTCAAGCCGTGGGACCCGCCCGAGGAGAAGCTCTATCCGGTGGTGGACTCCCTGCTGGAGACCTGGCTGTCGTCGGATCACCGGCCGGTGCCTGAGACCAAACTCATCGGGCACCGCTGGTCAGCGCCGTCATCCGACGCACGCGAGTTCCTCGCCCGCAATCAGGTGCCTTACCGCTGGTATGCCGCCGACGAGCCGGAAGGACGCAGGCTCCTGGAGGCGGCAGGCCAGGACGGAGAGACGCTGCCCGTCATCATCGCCCCCGACGGGACCGTCCTCGTGGAACCGTCCGAGCCGGACCTGGCGAACCACGTCGGCCTCGCCACTAACCCGTCCACTGACTTCTACGACCTGATCGTCATCGGCGGCGGCCCGGCCGGCCTCGGCGCAGCTGTCTACGGCGCGTCCGAGGGACTGCGCACCGTGCTCGTCGAGCGAACCGCTACCGGCGGCCAGGCCGGCCAGAGCTCGCGGATTGAGAACTACCTGGGCTTCCCCGACGGCGTGTCGGGTGCGCAGCTCACGGACCGGGCACGGCGGCAGGCCGCCAAGTTCGGCGCCGAGATCCTCACCACGCGCGAGGTCGTCGGCCTCGAGATCAACGGCTCCGCCCGGACGATCCGTTTCGCCGACGGCACCGCCATCAGCGCGCACACCGTCATCCTCGCGACTGGCGTCGCCTACCGGCAGCTCACCGGGCCCGGCGTGGCCGACCTCACCGGACGCGGCGTCTACTACGGATCCGCCCTCACCGAGGCGACAAGCTGCATCGACCAAGACATCTACATCGTCGGCGGTGCCAACTCCGCCGGGCAGGCCGCGGTCTATCTCGCCAAGCACGCCCGCTCGGTGACAATCCTCGTGCGCGCGCCATCGCTGACCAAGTCAATGTCGCATTACCTGATCGAGCAGGTCGACAACGTCAAGGCGATCAACGTTCGGACCTGCACCGAGGTCCTGGAGGCGCACGGGACCGATCACCTGGAGCAGCTGACGCTGCGCGACAGCAACACAGGCGAGACGCAAACCGTGGATGCGCAGTACCTGTTCGTCTTCATCGGCGCAGCGCCGCTGACCGACTGGCTCGCCGACGTCGTGATACGCGACGATCACGGCTTCGTGATGTCCGGGCCCGACCTTGTCGTCGGCGGGCAGCTGCCGGCCGGCTGGCCGCTCGACCGCGCGCCGTATCACCTGGAGAGCAGCGTGCCGGGCGTCTTCGTGGCCGGCGACGTCCGCGCCGAATCAGCGAAGCGAGTCGCCTCCGCCGTCGGCGAAGGCGCCATGGCGGTCATGCTGGTGCATCGTTACCTGGAGAAGCTATGAGTACCGACGCGACAGCCAGTACTGCGCTGCCGAGCGCGCCGCCGTCGAGCGCCGAAGTCTCGAGCACCGATGCCCGGTGCAGCGCCCAGGAGCTGCGGGGCCTGTTCCTGTTCGAGAAGCTGACAGACGACCAGCTCGCCTGGCTGTGCCGCGAAGGGCGCGTCATCGTCGCCGAGCCTGGCCGTGTCTACGCCGAAGGCGACCCGGCGACGGCGCTGTACGTACTGCTCTCCGGCACGGTCGTGCTGTCCCGCCAGATTGGCGCCGACGACATCGAGACGAGCAGGACGTCGAGCCCCGGCGTCTATTCCGGCGCGTTCTACGCCTACCTCGGGAACCGCGTTGCCCAGGTGTACAACAACTCGATGCGTGTGACCGAGCCCTCGCGGTTCTTCGTGCTCGATGCCGCCAGATTCGCGCAGCTGATGACCGACTGGTTCCCGATGGCGGTGCACTTGCTGGAGGGCCTCTTCTTCGGCATCAAGAACACCCAGGAAGCCATCGGCCAGCGTGAGCGGCTGCTGGCTCTCGGCGCACTGTCGGCCGGGCTGACGCATGAGCTGAACAATCCGGCCGCGGCGGCCGTGCGCGCGACCGCGGGCCTGCGCGAGAAGATCGTCACGCTACGGCACAAGCTCCCGGCGATCGCGTCGGGCCGTCATGACGGCGCTGTCCTGGCGCTGCTCGTCAAGCTGCTCGACGACGCAGCCGGACGGGTCGCCAGCGCGCCCGCGCTGGGCCCGCTGGAAGCCTCGGACCTGGAGGACGAGGTCACCGACTGGCTCGACGACCATGACATCGGCAAGAGCTGGGAGCTCGCGTCGCCGTTCGTGCAGGCCGGCATCGGCCCGGACAAGCTGGAGCGGATCGCCGCGGCGGTGGTGGACGCCGCCGGGAGCAGCGGTGCCGGTGCCGGTGCCAGGGCCGGTGCCGATGGCGAGCTGCCGGGCGCGCTGCGCTGGCTGGCCGACACCATCGAGACCGAGCAGCTGCTGACCGAGATCACCGACTCGGTAGGCCGCATTTCCAGCCTTGTCGGTGCGGCCAAGCAGTACTCGCAGCTCGACCGCGCGCCCTATCAGGTGGTCGACATCCACGACCTGCTCGACAGCACCCTGGCGATGCTCGCCAACAAGATTGGCGACGGCATTAGGGTCGTCCGGGACTACGACCGTGACCTGCCCCGGGTACCCGCGTTCCCTGGCGAGCTGAACCAGGTCTGGACCAACCTCATCGACAACGCGGTGGCGGCCATGGACGGGTCTGGCACGCTCACCATTCGCACCGGACTGGACCGCGATCAGATGCTGATCGAGTTCGCCGACACCGGGCCCGGCGTGCCACCGGAGATCCGCAACCGGATCTTCGAGCCGTTTTTCACCACCAAGCCGGTAGGCCAGGGCACCGGGCTCGGGCTCGACATCTCCTACCGCATCATCGCTGGCCGGCATCACGGGGATCTGCGGGTGGAATCGGTTCCCGGCGACACCCGGTTCCGGGTCTGGCTGCCGTTCTCCGCGCCCGAAACCACCACATAACACCCGGCTTAGCCCACCACGCCCGCCCGTCGGAATGGCGTACGTCGCGCGGCGTTTTCGCCTGGTTTAGGCGGTCAGGGCAATGATGATGATCAGCCCGAGCAAGAGGCACGCGAAAACGACCGGAACAAACCACGCGGGCGGGTGCCAGTCGGTCGAGCGCGGCGCCCTGGCATGCCGTCGCTGCGGGATGCGCCTGCCGCCCGGCCCGGTGAACGCCTCTGGCGGCAGCGGCGGCCCGGACAGCGATCCGGGGATGCCGCCGCCCCGCTCCCACAGCCGCCGCGGGCGGTGACGGCGCGTCACGGCGGACTCGAATAGCGGCGACCGATGAACATGACCTTGGCGGATCCGGCCCCGTTCCCGTCGTGAACTCCGGGGCGGGCCTCGGCGGCGAACCCGGCCGCCCGCAGCGTCTGCAGCCACGTGTCGCGGCGGAACGCCCCGAGCCGGTGCGCTTCCGGGACGACCCGCACGGTGCCGTCCGCGTCGCGCAGGGTGAACTCGTACTCGGCCAGGATCCAGTCATCACCGGGAACGGGGTCGGACGTCCGCTCGCGGAAGCTTGCCTGGCGGCCGGTGCCGTCGTGGCCGCCGCCTCCTCCAGTACCCGCCCGGAAGGTCTCGGCTGTGTGATCTGGCGCAAAGACGGCCAGCCCGCCCGGGCGGCAGTGCGCGAACGCCGTGCCGACGACGCTGCTCAGGTCCTCCCGGCTGGTGAGGTAGTCCACTGCATCGTGCGCGAGGACCGCGTCAAACTGGCGGCCCAGCCGGATGGTTCGCATGTCTCCCTGGACATGCTCGCAGTCGGGGTTCAGCTGGCGCGAGACCGCAAGCATCTCGGCCGACAAGTCGACCAGCGTCATCGACCGGCCGTCCTTCAGGTACATCGCCACGTGCCCGCCGCCGCAGCCCAGGTCCAGGACGCTTCGCACCGGCTGGCCCGCTGATGCGAAGATGCCGCCGATCACCGCGGCGTCGTCGGCGTACTCGACGGACGGCGAAATGACCGGCCACCACGAAGCCAGTTCCCGGTAGAGGCTGTAGCCGTCCGACTCAGCCATGGCACGCTTTCGTCACTGTTCCATCATCACCCATGACGGTCCGCCGGCTCCCGCTACGGCGAGTTCACCGCATAACCTGAGCAGCGGGGCCGCAGCTGACAGATGTGACAACAAGCGCCAGGAGGACGTCGCGTGGCTAAGACACCGGAAACCGGCCAGGTTCCCCCCGACTTCACGCTGCCCGGCATCACGCTGGCCGGCGGCGAGGCCATCCAGGCCGACTACACGCTCTCGCACCAGCGCGGGAAACCGATCGTGCTCGCCTTCTACCCGGGCGACAACACCGCCGTCTGCACGCGGCAGCTGTGCTCCTACACCTCCGGCCTGGAGAGCTTCACCGGCTTCGGCGCCGCAGTGTGGGCGATCAGCCCGCAGGGCCTGGCCAGTCACGAGCAGTTCGCGCGCAAGTACAGCCTGGCCTTCCCGCTGCTCGCCGACGAGGGACTGACGGTCGCCCGCCAGTACGGCATCACTCTCGGCGGCGCCGGCCTGCGCCGGTCGGTGTTCGTGATCGATGCCGAGGGCGTCCTGCGCTGGAAGCACGTGACGCTGGTAGGCCTCACCTTCCCGACCGCGCAGACGATCTCGGCTCAGCTCGCCTCGCTGCAGGCGGCCTGATGCGCATCCTGATGATCGGAGGCACCGCCTTCGTCGGGCGCCATCTGGCGGCGGCGGCTCTTGATGCCGGTCAGGACGTCACGCTGTTTCATCGCGGCAAGACCGGCACCGATCTGTTTCCGCAGGCAACCCACCTCATCGGCGACCGAGACGAGGACATGTCCGCCCTCGCCGACGGCAGCTGGGACGCGACGATCGACGTGTGCGCGTATTTCCCGCGCCAGGTGCGCTCGCTGGCGACGGCGCTGCGCGGGCAAGGCGGCACGTACGTCTTCATCTCCAGCGTTTCGGCCTACAGTCCGTCGGTGCCGCCGAACTACGACGAGAGCGCGCCACTGGCCGACCTCGACGACCCCGAAGCGACGCAGGTCACCAACGAGAACTATGGCGGCCTGAAAGTGGCCTGCGAGAAGGTGAGCACCGAGCTGTTCGGACCGGACACCACGATCATCAGGCCGACGTACGTGATCGGGCCGTACGACCACAGCTACCGGTTCACCTGGTGGGTTGACCGGCTGGCCAGGGGAGGCACGGTGCTGGCGCCGGGCGCGCCGGACGACCCGATCCAGCTCATCGACGCGCGCGACCAGGCCGCGTTCGTCGTCTCCCTGCTGGAGCGGTCGATCACCGGGACGTTCCACACGGTGAGCCCGGCGCCGCCGTTCGGCTTCGGCCAGATGCTCGAGGCGATCGCGGCCGAGGTAGCGCCGCCGGGCACGCGACTCACGTGGGTCGGCAGCGAGTTCCTGCTCGAGCACGGCGTCGACGGCGCTGCCCTTCCGCTGTGGGCCGAGGGCGAGGCCGACGGGGCGAACATGAGCAAGGCCAGCCCGGCTGCCGCGCTGGCTGCCGGGCTCAGGCCGCGGCCGCTGCGCCAGACGATCGCTGACATCCGCGCTGAAGACCGGCTGCCCGGCGCCGTCCGCCCTGGCATCGGCCTCTCCGCCGAGCGCGAGGCGGAGCTGCTAGCGCGCTTCGGGGCAGCGGCGCCCTGATTCGGACACGCAAAGGGCCGGCCACCACGTGCGGGTGCATGGCACGTGCTGGCCGGCCCCGATGCCGACGGGAGGGCTGGATCAGGCCTTGACGGCCTCGATCTCGAGCTGCAGCGTGATCTTTTCGCCCACGACGACGCCGCCGTTCTGCAGGGGCGCGTTGAAGCTGACGTTGAAGTCGCTCCGGTTGATCTCGCCGGTGGCGGAGAAGCCGGCCCGGACGCCGCCGTACGGGTCCGGCCCGAAGCCGTTGAGCTCGAGGTGCAGCGGCACGCTCTTGGTGACGCCCTTGAGCGTCAGGTCACCGTCGAGGATGTAGTCGCCGTCCTCTACCCGGATGCCGGTAGACCGGTAGGTCATCGTCGGGTAGGTCTCGACCTCGAAGAAGTCAGCCGACTTGATGTGCGCGTCGCGCTGCTCCTGGCCGGTGTTGATCGAGCTGAGGTCGATCTCGGCGGTCACCGTCGACTGGGTCGGGTCGTCGCCGGTGACGATCTGCCCGCTAAAGCCAGTGAACCTGCCGCGGACCTTGCTGACCATCATGTGCCGGACGGAGAAGCCCACCTCGGAGTGGACGGGGTCAATGTTCCAGGTGCCGGCCTCGTAGCCGGGGATAGTCGTCTCGGTCGCTGCTGAGGTCAAAGTGATCACTCCCGAATGCATGTGGTTGAAAGCGAACTTGTTGAGTACTCAAGCTTTATCACGCCTGAGGAGAGTTGTCAAACGCTCAACTACCAGGGGTATGATCTAGCTATGGCCGACTTCCAGGCTCGGTGGCTATCCGCCGAGGAGCAGCATGCGTGGCGGGTTTTCCTTGGCGCCACCCAGACGCTGTTCTCGGCTGTGGAGGCGCAGCTGCAGCGGGAGTCGGGGATTCCGCTCGGGTACTACGAGATCCTGGTCCGGCTATCCGAGGCCGAAGACAGGTCGCTGCGGATGAGCAAGCTCGCCGAAGTGTCGACGTCCAGCAAGAGCAGGCTCTCGCACGCGGTTGCCCGCCTGGAGGAGCGCGGCTGGGTCGAGCGGCTGGACTGCCCGACCGACAGGCGCGGTCAGGTCGCGCGGCTCACCGATGCTGGCTTCGAGGTGCTCGCCGCCGCCGCGCCGGCCCACGTCGAGCAGGTCCGGCGATCCCTGTTCGACCGGCTCAGCCCCGAGCAGGTGACCCAGCTAGCCGCGATCGGCATCGCCATCGCCGCCGGCGAGCAAGGCGACGCCGACTGTTGCCCGAGCAGCTGCGACGGCGATCCGGTGGACGATGCCGCCGATGGCCTGGAGCCTGCCGAGCTGGCCTAGGCGCCATCACCAGCCGCGAGCTGCGCCGCCATGGCAGCGGCGATCGCGGCCGGACCTGGACCCGGGTCACCCTCCAGCCCGGTGACGACGCCCGCGCGGTCGAGCGCGCTGCGATTCTGGCTCAGCTTCTGCTTGGCCTCGATCACCGTGATCGTGAGCTCGACGCCGACGATCGCCCGCAGCTGGCCGTCGATGTACTCCGGCGGAGCGTCCGTGACGGCCCACGGATGCACCCGGCCGCTCTCGTGCCGCTCGGTCAGCCTGGTCACGAAGCCGCGCAGCCACTCGCTGTCCTGATGGAACGTGATAGTCCCGGTCAGGTGGACGGCCTCGTAGTTCCACGTCGGTACCACCCGGCCGTGCCTGGCCTTGCTCTCATACCAGCTCGGGGAGATGTAGGCCTGGGGGCCGGAGACGATGGCCAGGGCCTGCGCGCCAGGCTGCGCTGTCTTCCACTGCTCGTTCGCGAGGGCGATGTGACCGAGCAGGCGGCCATAGCTGGCCTCGCCCGCTGGCTCAGTCGCCTGCGTCGCGTGATCTACGTCAGCCGCCATCCCGTTGAGGGCAGCTGGCCGGTCCCAGATCACTGGCAGCCGTGTCGACACTGGCTTCGTGCCGTCGAAGGTGACCAGGTCGGCGGACTGCGCGGCGTCAACGAACGCGCCTGTCTGAGCCAGGTCGGTGACAGTGAAGTGGCGCGGGAGGTACATGCCCTAAGCCTAGGCGGCTTGGCCGGATGCGTCGTTGTGCCGAAAGATCTGACACAGTCGGCCGTGCCGGATGTTTCGGCATCAGGGAAAACCCGCTACCAGCAGCCGCAGGCGGCCAGCTATGCTGCAGCCAACGCGCTGACGGAGACAAGTAGCACCGGGTCACGCGGGCAGTAGAGAGCCGCCGGAAGCTGAGAAGGCGGTGCCAGCGCCCGGCCGCGAAGACACTCCCGAGCGCGGGGAGGAACGGCGGCCGCGGCCAGCGGCCGGCCCAAGCCCCGCCGGCCAGCCCCCGTCACCGGGCCTAACGAGGCCTCCCGTGCCCGGCCGCTATGCCGACCGCCGCGGGCGGCGAAAGTGCGGTGGCACCGCGAGTTCCCTTATCGCCCGCACTCCCAAGGGGTCGCCACAAGCCCTGAGGGAGCTGTGATGATCTCACGAGTATTGTCCGCCGAACTGCCCGAGCACATCGGCGAGCGCGTCACGATCGCCGGCTGGCTGCACCGCCGCCGCGAGCTCAAATCAGTCACCTTCCTGGTCATCCGGGACCGGGCCGGCCTCGCCCAGGTCGTCCTGCCGGCCAGCGAGACAGGCCCGGCCGGCGAGACAGGCCCGGCCGGCGAGGAAACGGTCCTCCAGGTCGAGGGCCTCGTCGTGGCCAACCCACAGGCGCCTGGCGGGGCCGAGCTCACTGAACCGACCGTGACGCTGCTATCCGGGCCGGCCGAGCCGCCACCGTTCGACCTGTACCGGCCCGCCCTCACCGCCACGCTGCCGACGATCCTGGACCATGCGCCGACGACCTTGCGCCATCCGCTGCTGCGGTCCGGTTTCGAAATCGCCGCGGCCAGCGCGGCGGGCTTTCGCGCAGCCCTCGACGCCGCCGGTTTCACCGAGATCTTCACCCCGAAGATCGTCGAGTCGGCCACCGAAGGCGGCGCGAACGTCTTCCGCATCGACTACTTCGGGCGGCCCGCGTACCTGGCGCAGTCGCCGCAGTTCTACAAGCAGGCGATGGTCGGCGTGTTCGAGCGCGTCTACGAGGTCGGCCCGGTCTTCCGGGCCGAGCCCCACGACACCGGCCGCCACCTCGCACAGTACGCGAGCCTGGACGCCGAGCTTGGCTTCATCACCGACCACTTCGACGTGATGCCGGTATGCCGGGACGCCGTCGCAGGCATGGTCGATTCAGTACGGGAACGCGGTAGCTCAGCCATGCACATGCTCGGCGCCACGCTGCCGACGGTGCCGGCCGAGATCCCGCATATTCACTTCGCGGCGGCGATGGAGATGCTGTCCCGTGCGACCGGCGAAGACGTCACCGGCGAGGACGACCTCGCGCCCGCGCACGAGCGGTGGCTCGGCCAGTGGGCTGAGCGCGAGCACGGCAGCGAGCTGCTGTTCGTGACCGGCTACCCGCTGACCAGTAAGCCGTTCTATACCCACCCGGACCCGGCGCGGCCGCGGTACTCCAACGGCTTCGACCTGCTGTTCCGCGGCACCGAGATCGTGACCGGCGGCCAGCGGCTGCACCGGCACGAGGACTACCTCGCGGCGCTGGCCGTGCGCGGCCTGGACCCGGCGCCGTTCGCCGGCTATCTCCAGGTGTTCCGGCACGGCATGCCGCCGCATGGCGGCTTCGCCATCGGGCTGGAGCGGTGGACGGCGCAGCTGACCGGCGCACCGAACGTCCGGCAGGTGACCTTGTTCCCCCGCGACCTGCACCGGGTCAGCCCGTGAGGGGCTCAGTCACGGGATCTCGATGAGGACCTTGCCGGGGATGCCGGCCTCGACCGCCTCGTGGGCCGCCATGATCTGGTCTATCGGGAACCTCGTCACCGGCAGCTCGGTCAGCGCACCGGCCGCCAGCGCAGCGCTGATGTCGGTCACCGCCTGGTCGGCCGCCTCGGCCGGCATCGCGTAGATCAGGACGAACCGCAGCGTCAGGTTGGCGTTCATGCACTGGCGCACCGGCAGCACCGGGTCGTCCGGCTCAGCCGCGTAGTCGACGATATGCGTCGACGGCCCTGACACGGCGAGGTCCAGCGCAAGATTGGCGCCAAGCGCGACCTCGACGATCCGGTCCATGGTCGGCGCGAACGCCCGGAGCTGGTCAGCTGCGCCGGGCTGGCGGTAATTCACGACGAGGTCGGCGCCGGCCCGGCGCGCCAGCTCAGCCTTCTGCGGCCCGCTGACGGTGGTCGCGACGCGCGCGCCGAAGAACTTCGCCAGCTCTATGGCGAAGTGGCCCACTGCCCCGGCGCCGCCTGCCACCAGGACGTTCTTGCCCACCACCGGACCGTCGGCGACTAGGCACCGGTGTGCGGTCAGGGCCGGCACGCCCAGGCATGCGCCGAGCTCGTCGGATACCCCGTCTGGCAGCGGAACGGCCTGGCGTGACGGCACGACGCTCCACTGAGCGGCAGTCCCCCACGGCCGGCTGGCGGCGGCCAGCCAGGTCCAGACCCGCTGTCCGATGCGGCCGTCATCGACGCCCTCGCCGACGGCGTCGATGATGCCGGTGCCATCGTGATGCGGGATCTGGAAGCCGTCGATCGGCCGCGGGGTCGCGCCGCTCCGCGCCTTCCAGTCGGTGGGGTTGATCCCGGACAGCGTCATCCGGACCTGAACCTCGCCGGGCCCCGGCGCGGGCTTGGCTACGTCCTCGACGCGCAGCACCTCCGCCGCCGGTCCACATCGCTCGTACCGCACTGCCTTCATCGGGCTGCTCTCCTTTGAGAGTGCCGCGCTCCCCGACTCCTCAGCCGAGGACCGGCACGATCTTGTCGATCTCGGCGAGCTCGGCGGCACTCGGCTGCCACTCGCCGGCCGCGGCGTTAGCCCGCACCTGCTCGGCTGAGGTAGCCCCGGCGATGACCGACGTGCAGCCGGGCAGCGCCGCGAGGCCGCCAATGGCGACCTCGAGCAGGGTCCGGCCCTGCTGCTCCGCCCACGTCGCTAGCGCCTCGACCTTGTCAAGCTTGTCCTCGGTGATGTACTCGTCACGGCCAGCTAGCCTGGTGCCGTCCGCTGGCCCGACGCCGCGCCGGATCTTGCCGGTCAGCAGCCCGTTCGCAAGCGGGAAGAACGGCAGTACCCCGAGCCCGAACCCGACGGCCGCCGGCACCACATCGAGCTCGGCCTGGCGCTCGAGCAGCGACCAGTGGTTCTGGGCGGAGATGAACGGCACGGCATTGATCTCGCGCGCCGCGGCGGCCGCGGCCGCGAGCTGGTCCCCGGAGAAATTCGAGTGGCCGACGTACCGGACCAGGCCAGCCCGGACCAGATCGGCGAGCGCCGACAGCGTCTCCTCGATCGGTGTCACCGGGTCGGGCGTGTGAATCTGGTACAGGTCGATGTAGTCGGTCCGCAGCCGGCGAAGTGATTGCTCGACGGCGCGCTTGATGTAACTGCGGCTGCCCTTGGCCCCAGCGGCCGGGCCGTAGCCCATGTCACTGCCTTGCGAGCCGAACTTGGTCGCCAGCACCACCTGATCACGCCGACCCAGCCAGGACCTCGCCGAGCATCTCCTCCGAGCGCCCGGCGCCGCCGTACGTCTCAGCCGTGTCCAGCAGCGTGATGCCCGTGTCGATGGCGGCATCGACGACCGAGCGAGTTTGGTCGACGTTCAGTCGGCGGCCGAAGTTGTTGCAGCCGAGCCCGACGACGGAGACCTGCAACCCGGAGTTGCCGAGCGGCCTGTAACGCATGCGTCCTGCCTTCACGCGGAGGGGATATGGCTTACCTCCGCGATCGTATCGAGGCCAGCAGCGCCCGCCTTGGCCAGGCCCGCTGGGCCTGCTAGCTGCGGCAGGCGGGCTCGGCGGCCAGCCCAGACTGGCGTCATGGCGACGCCGCTTGAGGACTGGCCTGAAATCACATCTGCGATACCATTTGCACAATGGCGATTGCGCCGCGTCCATTACGCACACGCGCATCGAATATGCGTGAGTAAGGCTAATGGGTTCAAATTCTTTAGGCAGCGCGGACAGCCGTGTCACGATAGTAAGATCCACCCGGCGCATCGGGAGGGAGCGCGGCTGATGTCGGACGCCACGAGGCTTGACAGCCAGGTACCGGGCCCGGGCAATGACGGCCCGGCCGGGGTCAGCCGCGCGCGCACCAGTGACACTGCGGGCGCACCCACAGTTCTGCGCATCCTCCTGGGCACGCAGTTAAGGCGCCTGCGCGAGTCTCGCGGCATCTCAGCTCAGGAAGCCGCGAAAGCTATCCGCGGCTCGGAATCCAAGATCAGCCGGATCGAGCTCGGCCGCAACTCGGTCCGCGAGATCGACATCGCCGACCTGCTCAACCTGTACGGGATCACCGACCTGGCCGAGCGCGAGCAACTCCTGACCCTGGCGAGCCAGGCCAACCAGCAGGGCTGGTGGCATCGCTACCAGGACGTGCTCCCGACCTGGTTCCAGTCCTACATCGGGCTGGAAGAATCGGCTGAGTCCATCCGTAGCTTTGACGCCCAGTTCGTGCCTGGCTTGCTGCAGACGGAGGACTACGCGGCCGCCGTCATTCAGCTTGGCGCCTACTCCCGCGCCGAGACGCACCGCCTCGTCTACCTCCGCAAGGAGCGGCAGCGGCGGTTCGCCGCCGGTGGTCTGCGCCTGCGCGCCGTGATCGACGAAGTAGCCTTGCGCCGCCCGATCGGCAGTCCGGCGCTCAGGCGGGCGCAGCTCAATCACCTGCTCGCAGTCTCCAGCCGACCCGGTCTCACCATTCAGGTGTGCCCATTCCTCACCGGTGCCTCGTATGCTGCGCCGGGCAGCTTCAGTATCCTGCAGTTCGCTACTGAAGACCTGCCTGACGTCGTGTATGTCGAGCAGCTCACCAGCGCCCTGTACCTGGACAAGCACGCGGACATCGACCGGTACACCGAGGCGATGAATCAGATCGCGACGACCAGCACGACGCCAGAGCAGACCACTGACCTGATCCGCTCGATGATCGGTGAGTTGGAGGGATCCGAGTGAGCACCAGCAATGTCGGTCCAAGCGAGCGCGAGATCGGTACCAGCACGCTTGGGGCGGCCTGGGTCAAGAGCAGCTACAGCGGTCCGACCGGCGGGAACTGCGCCGAGGTCGCCTTCCTGGCGGACGGGCAGGTGGCCATGCGCAACTCCCGGCACCCTGACGGCCCGGTGCTCGTCTTCACCAGGGCCGAATGGCATGCGTTCCTATCCGGCGCAAGCGATGGTGAATTCGGCGTCTCCGGCTGACGTTGCTCACTCCCGCGCCGATGCGGGAAGATAGATGACGTGCAGGGCATCACGAACTTCATCGGGAGCTACTGGTGGCTGGTCTTCATATTGCCGCCAGTCCTTGGCGGTAGCCTCCAGCAACACCATCGCCGACGGCTGGCGATCCTCGCTGCCAAGGGCAAGCTGGCCGAGAGCAAGAGCCAGGCGCTCAGCTCACCACCCGAGCCGCAGCCCATCTGCGGGTGCAGTCATCACCTGAGCTTCCACAACCCGCACACCGCAGCCTGCGCGGTGGACGACTGCCGCTGCCAGCAGTATGTCGGCCCCGAGCCCCTGGGCTACGTGTTCGCACAGCCGCTGGTAGATCCCGATGCACAGACCGGGAACGGGGCCGCCGTCCCTCCGTCGCCCATCTGACCTCGGCCGACTAACCTGCCTGAAACCGGGCCTGCCTGAAACCGGGCCTGCCTGAAACCGGGCCTGCCTGAAACAGCTGACAAGCCCCCGGATACTGGCGGCTGGCCAGGTATCCGGGGGCCGTCAGTCTCTGCCCCGCCCGGGTTAGCTCACCGGCGAGTCGAACTCGCCGGCCTTCACGCCAGTCACGAACGCTGCCCACTCCGCGCCGTCGAAGACGTGCGCCGGCTTCGTGGTGTCCTTGGAGTCACGCAATGCGACTAGGCCGCCCGGCAGGTGGGCCACCTGGACGCAGGCCGAGTTGTTGCAAGCGCGGCTGGTGATCCACGCTGCGTTGGACGTGTCATATTCGGACATGCGGGTGTTCCTTTCAGGTGGATACTTCGGATCCCTCGGATATCGATTGGATGAGAAGCGCTGAGTCAGCAGGAGGAAGGGCGGTCGCGCGAAGGAGGTCAAAGGCTTCAGATCGAGCACGTACCTCGCGGTCCCGCTCTTCGATATAGGCCTGCCCCGTGACCCCCTCGGTGTAAACAACGTCCGGGTCGAAGCGCTCGGGGAACTCGATGATCGCGAATGCGCCGCCCATACCAGGGTGCAGCCCGCTGCCAAACGCCAGCACCTGCAGGGTGATATTCGGCCACTGGCTGGCCTCATAGAGGTGCTCTAGCTGCTGGCGCATGACGCACGAAGGGCCTACCATCCGGCGCAGCACGGCTTCGTCGAGGATGATCCACAGTTCCAGGGGATCGGCGCGCACCAGCACGTCCTGGCGCTGCATACGGAGCCTGACCAGCTGCTCAATTTCATCTGGGGTCTGTCTCCGGCGAACCGTCGACATCACCGCGCGGGCGTAGTCCTCGGTCTGGAGCAGGCCGTGGACGACCTGAGCCTCGTAGACCCGCAGCGAGGCGGCCTCGGCTTCGAGTCCGACGTAGATGCCAAAGCCAGTAGGCAGCACACCGTCCCAGACGGCCCACCAGCCCTTGCGGTGGCCTTCCCTGGCCATATCGAGGAGTACCTGCCGCTGGCCCGGGTCGTCGACTCCGTAGAGCTCCAGCATGGAGTTGAGATAGGCAGTCCGCGTCGGCGCCTTGCCGGTCTCGATTCGGGACAGCGTCGACGGGGCGAGCCCGAGGCGCTCGGCCACCTCTTCAAGCTTGATCGACTGCTGCTCCCGCAGCCGTCTTAACTCGCTGCCGAGCCGACGGCGGCGAACGGTAGGACCGACCGACACTGGCACTCGCCCCCTCTGCGGGAAGCTCGCGGCCAATCTTCCGGTGCCTCACCCGTCATGGCCCCATCTTTCAGGGCCAAATCGGTCAAGGCACAGAGGATTGGCTGCCCGTCACTCTGTTGCGGATGACGATACATGATCATGTCCTGGCGTTGAGATCGCATGTGAAATTTCGCGGCCGTAATTTGCGTCACGCACTTGCATGGTATGCATCATCACTTCATCATTGGAGCTGAGAAGGCGCATCACCTGCGCCGTTCCATTCTGGCTCGGGTGCTGCCGCCAATGTTGGCTGAATCGCAGACTCGCCGTTCTCGAGCTGCGCGGTTCTTGGGCTGCACGGTCTCGGGGACCGGGCGGGAGGGAGCGAACCGATGGCAGCCTCCGCCACCCCCGCGAGCGACGCCAGCCAGGACATCGAGGGGATGGCAGGAGCCGCGGTTCTGGGCCGCCTGACCATTCCGGGCCGACCTGAGCATGTGCGCGAAGCACGTGCTTTCGTGTCCAAGGCACTGGGCGAATTACACCCCGGGCTGGACAACGCCGTCCTGCTGACGTCCGAGCTCGTCACCAACGCGGTCATGCACAGCAGATCGCGCTGCGATGGCGGTACCGTCACGGTCCTGATCGTCGAGTCCGGTGGCGGCGTGCGGATCGAGATCGCCGACGAAGGATCCGAGCTCAGCTCACCAGTCGTCCGCGGCGACGTGTACGCCTCCGACGGACACGGCCTGTACCTAGTGCAGACACTCGCCAACCAGTGGGGGTACCTGCGCGAGAGCAGCGGCACAACTGTTGTCTGGTTCTGGCTCGCCGCCGCGAGCTAAGCCTCGGTCCGTGTGCGTCTGGTGTTGTGTGGGCAGCACCATTCGCACACGGCGGGCGGCAGCTAGCTGCCGCCAGGCAAGCTACCGCCGGACTAGCTGCGGCGGGGGTAGCGGTGGCCGGACTAGCTGCGGCCGGGCCCGCGCGCCGCCCGGCCCGCCGGGCCGGACCGCTTCTCCCGCAGCCGCATGGTGACGTGCAGCGGAGTCCCCGCAAACCCGAACTCGTCCCGGAGCTTGCGCTCGATGAAGCGCCGGTAGCCGGCCTGCAGGAAGCCGCTGGTGAACAGCACGAAGTGCGGTGGCTTGATGCCGGCCTGGGTGGCAAACATGATCTTGGGCTGCTTTCCTCCGCGCACCGGCGGCGGCGTCTGCGCGATCAGCGCCGTCAGCCACGCATTCAGCCTGCCGGTCTGCACCCTGCTCTCCCAGCTCTCCAGGGCGCGCTCCAGCGCCGGGACGAGCCGGTCCACATGCCAGCCGGTCTTGGCCGAGATGTTGACCCTAGGCGCCCACCGCGCGTTATGCAGCTGGCGATCGATCTCCTTGTCGAGGAACTCCCGGCGGTCGGCGTCGACCAGGTCCCACTTGTTGTACGCGATGACAAGCGCCCGGCCCGCGTCGATCACCATCGAGATGATGCGCAGGTCCTGCTCGGCCAGCGGCTCGCTCGCGTCGACGAGGACGACCGCGACCTCGGCCCGTTCGAGCGCGCGCTCGGTACGCAATGCCGCGAAGTAGTCAGCGCCCTGCGTCTCCCGCACCCGCCGCCTGATACCTGCGGTGTCGACGAACCGCCAGGTCTTGCCGCCGAGATCGATGAGCTCGTCGACCGGGTCACGGGTCGTCCCGGCCACCTCGTCGACGAGGACGCGCTCAGCCCCGGCGAGCTTGTTGAGCAGGCTCGACTTCCCGACGTTCGGCCGGCCGATCAGCGCGACGCGGCGGGGACCGCCTTCCTCTGGGTCGCGCTCGGCCGGTGCATCCGGCAGCGCGCCCAGCACGGCGTCGAGCAGGTCGCCGCTGCCACGGCCATGCAGCGCACTAACCGGGACTGGCTCCCCGAGCCCGAGCGACCACAGCGCGTGCACGTCCGGCTCACCAGGCGCGTCGTCCACCTTGTTGGCCGCGAGCACGACAGGCTTGCGGGACCGCCGCAGCACCGCGGCCACCGCGGCGTCGGCGTCGGTGACGCCGACGACAGCGTCCACCACGAACAGCACCGCGTCCGCCGCGTCCACGGCGATCCGCGCCTGGGCGGCTACCCGAGCGGCGAGTGCCGGCGTGCCTTCCACGGAAGGCTCCCAGCCGCCGGTGTCGACCAGCGTGAACGCGCGGCCGCGCCAGGTGGCGTCGTAGGTGACCCGGTCCCTGGTGACGCCCGGAGTGTCCTCTACGACGGCCTGGCGGCTGCCGAGAATCCTGTTGACGAGCGTGGACTTCCCGACATTCGGGCGGCCGACCACGGCGAGCACCGGCGCGGCCGCGTCCGGCTGGACGCTCGTCTCCTCTGGCTCAGCCACTCCGGACCGCCCGCTGAGCTCTCGCTCTGTCCACGACCAGGCCGACGACCTGGTCCAGGCCGAGCAGGCTGGTGTCGACCTCGACCGCGTCATCGGCCATGACGAGCTGCGCGGCGTCCCGGTGGTCGCGGCGTGCCTGCTCACGCCTCGTCGCTTCGACCGTCGCCGCCGGATCCGCGGCTAGATCCGCGCTGCGCCGCTGCGCCCGCACGTCCTCGGTCGCCGTCAGGTAGACCTTGATGGCGGCGTCCGGTGCGACCACGGTGCCGATGTCGCGGCCCTCAGCGACGATTCCCGGCCCGGCCGCGGCCGCGTCGATGATGTCACGCTGCATGCCGATGAGCAGAGTGCGCACCTGCGGGATCGCGGCTACGGTGCTGACCGCGTTGGAGATCTCGCGGCTGCGGATCGGGCCCGCCACATCCTGGCCGTTGACCGTGATCTCCGGTGCGCCGGGGTCGGTGCCGACCCCGATCCTCGGTTCGGCCATCCGCGCCAGTACGGCCGCGGGGTCGGAGAGATCGATCCCCTGCTCGTGCAGCCACCAGGTCAGCGCGCGGTACATGGCACCGGTATCGAGGTAGCGCAGGCCAAGCTCCACCGCGACGCGGCGGGCCGCCGTCGACTTGCCAGACCCGGCGGGCCCGTCCATGGCGATCACCAGACCGGGCTTACCGGCATAACGCTGCATTTCATCCACGCCGGTCGATACCATCCTGGCTGCTGATTCGGTCACTAGGTGATGCTACCGGCGGACGGGCCATCCTCCAGCAGCCAGCACGCTCGAGAGCCGGGATACTGCGTCCGGCCGGACCCACAACTCGGCCACGCCGACGGGCAGGCCCGGCGAGTGCTCGATGCTCACGTCCTCGATATTGAGGCCGGCTTCGTCGGCCGCCTGGAACAGCCTGGCCAGCTCGCCCGGCCGGTCCGGGATGACAACCTGCACCGCGGCGAACTCTCGCGTCGGGCCGCCGTGCTTGCCAGGGATCCGGTGCACGCCGTCGATCCCGCGCTCTAGCAGGTCAGCGATCTGCTTGGTGGCTAGCTCGTCGCCTGCTGCCAGGCTCTCCAGCGCGTCGGCTGCCTGTGCCAGGTCAGCCGCCACGCCGCGCAGCACCGCGCTGGCCGGCCCGGCGTTCGCGTGCAGGATCTGCAGCCACATGCCAGCGCCGGACGCCGCGATCCTCGTCACGTCCCGCAGGCCCTGGCCGGCCAGGGCCAGGGCGGCCTCCGGCGCGTGCTCAAGCCGGGCCGCCATCGCCGCCGCCACGACGTGCGGCGCGTGCGAGACGAGCGCCACCCACTGGTCGTGCTCGGCCGCCGTCAGCGCGACCGGTTGGGCACCACAGGCTTGCGCCAGCCTCGTTCCCAGCATGATGGTGGTCTCGTCGTTGGCCGGTTGCGGGCACAGCACCCACGGACGGCCGACGAACAGATCTGCCCTGGCGGCGGCGGGGCCGGACCGCTCGCGGCCGGACAGCGGGTGGCCGGGCAGGTAACTGGTCAGGTCACAGCCGAGCTCGCGCGCGCCGGCTAGCGGTAGCTCCTTCACGCTGGCGACGTCGGTGTACGCGCGCGCGAGGCCACGGGCCTGAGCGGCGAGCAGCTCGGCTGCCACGGCGGAGGGCGGGACGGCGAGTACCGCCACGTCAGCCGGGCCGCCCGGCACGCCGTCGGCCGGGAGCGGCGCGCCAGCGCCGAGGTTGGCAGCCAGCCGTACCGCTTCGGCATCGTGGTCGGTTAGCCAGACAGCCGACGTCGCGCTCGCGCAACGCCAGCGCCACCGAGGTGCCGATGAGCCCGGTCCCGATGACGACCACGCTCGCGAGCTCCGTCATTGCGCGATGTCCAGCCGCAGCGCCGACGCGCCGTGCAGATAGACGTGCTGGACGGCTGCGCGCGGCTTGGTCGTCTCGATGTGCATCATCAGCCGGACGACATGCGGCATCGCGCCCGGCACGTCGATCTCGGACGCGCACAGCAGGGGCACTTCCTGGAATCCGAGCTTGCGAGCGGCCAGGGCCGGGAACTCCGCAGTCAGATCGGGCGTCGCGGTAAAGATCACGCTGATCACATCGTCGGTGCTGAGCTCGTTCCGGCTCATCACCTCGGTGACCAGCTCAGCGGTACCGGCCAGGATCTCGCCCCGCTCGTTCCCGCTGACCTGCACGGCGCCGCGGACTGCACGGACGGCCACGTTCCCTCCTTCTTCGTTCCCTGGGCTTGACCCGCCTCCGGCGGTTACAACCCGACGGCCGAATACAGGTCGCCGACTTCCTTGGTGGTCAGGCGCCTGGTCGTGCCCGGCCGCATCGAACCGAGCGAGACCGGTCCCACCTGGGTCCGGACCAGCCGGGTCACCGGGTGTCCGGCCGCCGCCAGCATCCGCTTGACGATGTGCTTGCGGCCTTCATGCAGCGTAATCTCGACCAGGGCCCGCCCGCCGACCTGCTCGACGACGCGGAACTTATCCGCGCTGGCCACCCCATCCTCTAGCTCTACGCCGGTGATGAGCTGACGGCCCAGATCCTTCGGAACCGGCCCGCTGACCTCGGCCAGGTAGGTCTTCGGGACGCCGAACCGCGGGTGCGCGAGTCGGTGTGCGAGCTCACCATCATTCGTCAGCAGCATCAGGCCCTCGGTGTCGTAGTCGAGCCGCCCGACATGGAAGAGCCGCTCGGCGACGTCGCCTAGCAGGTCAGCCATGGTCGCGCGGCCGCGGCTGTCGGACATCGACGTCAGCACGCCAGCGGGCTTGTTCAGGGCGACGTACACCAGGTCTTCGCTGGCCGGGATGCGACGGCCGTCCACGCGGATGACCTGGTGCTGCGGATCGACCCGCGCCCCGAACCGGCGCACGATCTCGCCATCGACCTCGACGCGCCCGGCGCCGATCAGTTCCTCGCAGTACCGCCTGCTGCCTACCCCAGCGGCGGCAAGTACTTTCTGTAGCCGCACGCCGCCTGGCACGTCGGTCAGCGAGTCGCGCTCGCCGTCCGCGTCAAAGTCGTCGGTGTCGAAGTCCGGGCCGAGGCTCGCCGCCGCAGCCCTGGCGCGAGCCAGGTCCGCGGCGCTCAGGCCGCTGCCGCCCGGACCGCCGCCGGTGCTCCCGCTGCCGGGACCGCCGCCGGTGCTCGCGCTGCCGGGGCCGCCGCTGCCGGGACCGCCGGTACCCGCGCCGCCGGGGCTGGCGCTGCCGCGGCCGCCGGTGCTCGCGCCGGTCGGGCGGCGGCGGCCGGGCCGGCGGGAGCCGCTACCGGGTCGTGTCACTGCGCGTCCAGTTCCTCATCGAGATCATCGGGCAGGAACGGCGCCAGGTCCGGGAGGTCGGACAGCCGGGCGAGACCGAGCCGCTCGAGGAAGTACCCGGTCGTCTGGAACAGGATCGCCCCGGTCTCGGGCTCCGAGCCCGCCTCCTCGACCAGGCCACGCAGCACGAGGGTACGCATGACGCCGTCGCAGTTCACGCCGCGAACCGCCGAAACCCGGGCACGGTTCACCGGCTGCCGGTAAGCCACGACGGCGAGCGTCTCCAGCGCCGCCTGAGTCAGCCTGATCTCCTGCCCGTCGCTGACGAACCGCTCGACCACCGCCGCGCACTCATCCCTCGTGTACAGCCGCCAGCCGCCAGCGACCTCACGCAGGTCGAAGCCGCGCTGCTCGGCGGTATAGGACGCGGCGAGCGCGCGAAGTGCTGCCGCGACGTCGGCCGCGGGCCGCTCGGTGACCCCGGCCAGCACCTCCTCGGTGACCGGCTCGTCGGCAACCAGCAGGACAGCTTCCAGGCTCATCCGCAGGTCCGGCCCGTCGCGATCGCTGACCGTCTCGCCCGTCGCGGCCATCTCCGGCTCGGACTCCCCCGGCCCGGCCGGATCCGGCTCGGCTGCAGGCATCACGACCTGCTCGGATTGCCAGTCGGGCGGCGCTTGCCCGTTATCCATCGTATTCCTCATGGTCGTGCCTCATGCCCGGCTCACCCTGGTCTGTCCAGGTGAGGTAGAGGTCGCCAAGCGGAGCTATCTGATCGAGGCTGATCCGCCCGTCACGGTAGAGCTCCAGCACGGCCAGGAACCGCGCCACAACCTCATAGGTTCCCGCACAGTCGGCAATGAGCTGCCGGAACGTGGCCCGGCGCAGCGACCGCAGCCGTGCTAGCAGTATCTCAGCTTGCTCGCGCACTGAGGTCTTCGGGACATGCAGATGCGCGGTCGAGACGACGGGCAGCTGGCGCGGGGCGAGCACGCGCGCCGCGATCGCCGCGAACTCGGTCGCGCCGATCCCGATGAGGACCTCGGGCAGCAATTCGGCGAACCTCGGCTCCATCGGCACCCGCCGCGGGTGCCGGCGGCCTTCCATCGAGATCTTGGCCGCGAACACGTCGGCGACTTCCTTGTACGCCCGGTACTGCAGCAGCCGGGCAAACAGCAGGTCCCTGGCCTCCAGCAGCGCCAGGTCCTCCTCGTCGTCAACTTCGCCGGCCGGCAGCAGCCGCGCCGCCTTGAGGTCGAGCAGGGTCGCGGCGACGACGAGGAAGTAGCTGGCCTGATCGAGATCCCAGCCGCCCGCCAGCGCGCGAATGTAGCCGATGAACTCGTCAGTCACGCTGGACAGCGCGATCTCAGTGATGTCGAGCTTGTGCTTGGAGATCAGCGCGAGCAGCAGGTCGAACGGCCCCTCGAAGACGTCCAGGTGCACCTGGAATCCGCCCGCGGCCGGGGCCGCCTCGTCTGAATCGCCGGTTGTCATGATGATCATCGGCAGACTACCGGACTCGCTCACGTGGTGTCGCTCACGCGCTCTCGCTTATTTGCCGTCACGGGTGGGTTCGCGCGGATTCTCGCGCAGGCGCCGGGCGATCAGGCTGTCCTCGCCAGCCTGGTCCAGATCGGCGAGCACGACCGCGAGTGCCTCCCGCACTATCCGGCCGCGGTCGACCGGGATGCCGTACGAGCGCAGCGCCAGCCGGGCGCGTTCCAGGTCGAAGAGCTCGGGACCCGACATGTACACGGTGATCTTCTGGGGGTGGCTCTCCCTCCCGCTTGCCTGCCGCTCGGTGTCGGCCGCAGGACTTCGGGCCTGCGATCGCAGGATCTCTGCGACGCCCGGCAGGCTTACCCGGCGCGGCCGGGACCCGCGGGAACGCCCTGACGCCACCTCTCCAGAACCTCCTTGGCCAGCTCACGGTAGGAGCTGGCGCCGTTGCACGCGGGATCGAACCTGGTGATCGGCTCTCCAGCCACCGTAGCGTCAGGGAAGCGCACCGTCCGGCTGATGACGGTGTGGAAGACGCGCTCGCCGAATCCCTCAACGACTCCGGCCAGGACCTCCCTAGTGTGCAGGGTACGGGAGTCGTACATGGTCGCGAGCACGCCGTCGATCGCGAGCTTAGGGCTGAGCCGCGCGGAGACCTTGTCGATGGTCTCCATCAGCAGCGCCACGCCGCGCAGCGCGAAGTACTCGCACTCCAGCGGCACGATAACGCCGTCAGCGCAGGCAAGCGCGTTGACCGTGAGCAGGCCGAGCGACGGCTGGCAGTCGATCAGGATGATGTCGTAGTCAGCGATCACCGGCTGGAGCACCCGGCCGAGCACGAACTCACGGCCGACCTCGTGCACGAGCTGGACCTCGGCGCCCGACAGGTCGATGTTGCTCGGCAGTAGGTCCATGCCCTCGACGCGAGTCTTGATGATCACGTCGTACGCGGTCAGGCCGCGCTGCATCAGCAGGTTGTAGACCGTCGCGTCGAGTTCGTGCGGCTGGACCCCGAGCCCGACGGACAGCGCGCCCTGAGGGTCGAAGTCGACGAGCAGCACGCGCCGACCTTGCTCGGCCAGCGCAGCGCCCAGGTTGATGGTGGTCGTGGTCTTGCCGACGCCGCCCTTCTGATTGCAGACAGCGGCAATCCGGGCCGGGCCGTGCACCAGCAGCGGCTCGGGCACGGGGAACACCGGCAGCGGCCGCCCGGTCGGTCCCACCAGACCGGGCCTGACCTCGAGGGTTTGGGATGCTGACACAGCTACCGCACCTCCCGGCGGCTAGCGCGCATGCGCTCACTGCCAGGCGACTCTAGGCGCTGGGGTACGCGCCGGCAAGCCGGCGCACCGGGAGGCGGCAAATGAACCGCATGCGCATAGTGACCGGACCGCACCGACTCGCGTCGCGCCGGGAACGGGCTCGCCCCATCGCCAGTCCCGCCCGCACTACTAGGCGCGTGCCGCTAGCTGAGCGCCCGCGGATGCGCGGCCGCGTAGACCTCGCGCAGCTTGTCAACTGTCACGAGCGTGTAGACCTGCGTCGTCGTCACCGAGGCATGACCGAGCAGCTCCTGGACCACCCGGACGTCGGCACCACCGTCGAGCAGATGCGTAGCGAACGAGTGGCGCAGCACGTGCGGCGAAACCTCGGCCAGGCCGGCCCGGATGGCCGCAGCGCGCAGCGTGCCCCAGGCACCCTGCCGCGTCAGCCGGCCGCCCCGCACATTGAGGAACAGCGCCGGGCTCGGCTGTCCTCGCCCTGACGCGGCGGCCAGCGCGGGCCGGGCCCGGACCAGGTAAGCGTCCACCGCGTCCCGGGCGAAGCTTCCGACTGGTACCAGCCGCTGCTTGCCGCCCTTGCCGTTGAGCCTGACGACGGCAGCCACCGACGATGACCGTGAGTCGGCCGACAGCTCCAGGTCGTCCACGTCGAGCCCGATGGCCTCGGAGATCCTGGCGCCGGTGCTGTAGAGCAGTTCGAGCAGGGCCCGGTCGCGCAGCGCCGACTGACCGACCTCGGCCGCATGAAGGAGGCTCTCCACGTCGGCCACCGAGATGGCCTTGGGCAGCCGCCTCGGCGGCGCGGGCGGGCGCACGACGCGGGCCGGGTCCTGTCCCGCCAGGCCCTCCGCTAGCGCGAACGCGTGCAGTCCGCGGACGGCGACGACAGCCCGGCCCGCCGAGCTCGCCGCGAGCGGGGCGTGTGTGTCGTCGCCCTCCCGCAGCCCGGCGAGGAAGTCAGCGACGTCCTGCGTGCTGACGTCCTCGATCTCGGACCGCCCGGCCGCAGTCAGCGTCGCGGCGTACCGCTCCAGGTCACGCCGGTACGCCTCGAGCGTGTGCTCGGCGAGCCCGCGCTCCACGGCCAGGTGGTCGAGATACCGCCCGATCGCTCGGGCGAAGGTCGTCAGCTGAGCACCTCCGCCAGCGGCACGGCGGGCAGGCCATGGGCCTCGGCCACCGGCGCACAGGTGATGCTGCCCTCGTGCGTGTTGAGGCCAGGGGCGAACGAGGGGTCCCGGCTCAGCGCCTCACGCCAGCCGTGGTTCGCGATATCCAGTGCATACGGCAGGGTCACGTTGGTCAGCGCGTACGTGGAGGTGTGCGGCACCGCCCCCGGCATGTTCGCGACGCAGTAGAAGACCGAGTCATGCACCCGGTACGTCGGCTCGGCATGTGTGGTGGGGTGGCTGTCCTCGAACGTGCCGCCCTGGTCAATGGAAATGTCGACAAGCACCGAGCCTGACTTCATCCGCGAGACAAGCTCGTTGGAGATCAGCTTGGGCGCTTTGGCGCCCGGCACCAGCACCGCCCCGATCACCAGGTCGGCATCGATGCACGCGCGCTCGATCTCGTAGGCGTTGGACGCCACGGTCTGGCAGTGCCCCTGGTAGATGGCGTCGGCCTGGCGCAGCCTGCCGATGTTCTTGTCGACAAGCAGCACCTCGGCCTGCATGCCGAGGGCGATCGCCGCGGCGCTCATGCCGGACACTCCGGCCCCGAGCACGACGACCTTCGCGGCGTAGACGCCGGAGACGCCGCCCATCAGCACCCCGCGACCGCCGCCGTCGCGCTGCAGGTGGTGGGCGCCTACCTGCGGTGCCATCCGCCCGGCGACCTCCGACATGGGGGCCAGCAATGGCAGCGATCCATCGGGCAGTTGCACGGTCTCGTAGGCGATCGACGTGATGCCGGACTCCAGCAGCGCGTCTGTGCATGCGCGGCTCGCAGCCAGATGCAGGTAAGTGAACAGCACCTGGTCCTTGCGCATCCGGTGGTATTCCTCGGTGACAGGCTCCTTGACCTTGAGGATTAGGTCCCCGGCCTGCCAGACATCGTCGGCGGTCGGCAGGATCTCGGCCCCGGCCGCGACGAAGTCGGTATCCGGGATCGACGAGCCCTCGCCCGCGCCCTGCTGGAGGTAGACCTCGTGCCCGTTGCGCACCAGTTCGTGCGCTCCCGCTGGCGTGATCGCGACGCGGTACTCGTGATTCTTGACTTCCTTAGGAACGCCGACCTTCATTGGCCTTGTGTCCTTCCTCGCCTGCGAACTTGCCCGGCCCTGTACCGGAAAGTCGCTCGTGCCCCTGATCACAGGGTCTCGGGTGCACCGGCCTCACGCAGCGCCCTGAAACCGTCCGCGCGAGCCGCATACGCGGACAAGATACCCACGATGGCGACGCCGTTGTGCAGGTCCCCGGCCAGGATGCTGCCGACCGCCTCGCCCAGCGGAATCCACGCCGCCGTCAGGTAGGCCTCCTCATGCTCAGGAACATACTCGCGTTCCGCAGCCGGAACCACGGTCAGGTCCTGGGCCAGGAATACCCGCAGCCGCTCGGTCGTGATGCCGGGGGACGACGCGTAGTCGGCGAGGACGTGCCAGGTCGCGGCCCGATAGCCGGCCTCCTCCAGCAGCTCGCGGCGGGCAGTCTCGAGCAGCGGCTCCCCCGCTACGTCGCGCAGCCCCGCCGGGATCTCCCAGAGTGTCGCGCCGACCGGATGCCGGTACTGCCTGATCATCAGCACCCGGTCCGTCTCGTCGAGTGCGAGGATGGCGACCGCACCGGGGTGCTCGACGACCTCCCGGCTCACGAGCTCGCCGTCGGGAAGCTCGACCTGATCCGTGCGAACGGTGACGATCCGGCCGCGCGCCATGGTCGAGGACTGATGGACCGGCCAGCTGCCAGCCTCGTCCCTGATGTCGGCCACGCTCAGGCGCTCGCGACCGGCCGCCCGGCCCCGGCGGCGATAGCCTCGCCAGCCGGCACCGCGCGGCTGCGCTCCAGCGCCGCGGCGACGAGCCCACTGAACAGCGGATGCGGCCTGGTCGGCCGGGAGAGCAGCTCGGGGTGCGCCTGCGTGGCGACGAAGTACGGGTGCACGCTGCGCGGCAACTCCACGAACTCGACCAGGCGTCCGTCGGGCGACAGCCCCGAGCAGATTAGTCCCGCCGCCTCAAGCGTGTCCCGGTACGCGTTGTTCACTTCGTACCGGTGGCGGTGCCGTTCCTGCACGACGGGCTCGCCGTACAGCTCCCGGACCAAGCTGCCCTCCTCGAGCACAGCCGGGTAAAGCCCGAGCCGCATGGTGCCGCCCATGTCCCGCTCTCCCGCGACGACGTCCTCCTGCCCGGCCATCGTGGCGATGACGGGGTACTTGGTTTCGGGGTCGAACTCGGCACTGTTGGCGCCGTCCAGGCCGGCCAGGTTGCGGCCGATCTCGATCGCCATGCACTGCAGGCCCAGGCACAGGCCCAGGATCGGGATCCCATGCTCCCGCGCGTGCCGGACGGCGCCGATCTTGCCCTCGATGCCCCGGACACCGAAGCCGCCCGGCACCAGGACGCCGTCGACGTCGGCGAGCTGTCGCGCCGCGCCCTCTGCCGTCTGGCAGTCGTCGCTGGTCACCCACCGGATGTTGACGCGCACGTCGTGGGCGAACCCGCCGGCCCGCAGCGCCTCGGCCGGCGATAGGTACGCATCGGGCAAGTCCACGTATTTGCCGACGAGCGCGATGGTCACAGTCCGGGCCGGCCGGTGCACCCGCCGGAGCAGGTCGTCCCAGTCGCTCCAGTCGACATCACGGAACGGCAGGCCGAGCCTGCGCACCACGTAGGCATCCAGGCCCTCGGAGTGCAGGACCTTCGGGATGTCGTAGATCGACGGGGCGTCGGGAGCGGAGACTACGGCCTCCTCGTCGACGTCGCACATCAGGCTAATCTTGCGCTTCAGCCCGTCGCTGATGGGCCGGTCGGACCGGCAGACGATCGCATCCGGCTGGATGCCGATGCTGCGTAGCGCCGCGACCGAGTGCTGCGTCGGCTTGGTCTTGAGCTCCCCTGACGGGCCGATGTACGGCAGCAGGGACACGTGCAGGAAGAAGCACCGATCCCGGCCGATCTCATGCCGGATCTGCCGGATCGCCTCCAGGAACGGCTGCGACTCGATGTCACCGACGGTCCCGCCGACCTCGGTGATGACCACGTCGGTTTCCGGCCCGGCCATCTCCCGGATCCGGGCCTTGATCTCGTTGGTGATGTGCGGGATCACCTGCACCGTGTCGCCGAGGTAGTCGCCACGGCGCTCCTTGGCGATGACCCGGGAATAGATCTGCCCCGTGGTGACATTGGCGGACCCCGGCAGCCTGATGTCGAGGAAACGCTCGTAGTGGCCGACATCGAGGTCCGTCTCGGTGCCGTCGTCGGTGACGAAGACCTCGCCGTGCTGGAACGGATTCATGGTGCCGGGATCGACATTCAGGTACGGATCCAGCTTCTGCATGCTGACCCGTAGGCCGCGCAGCTTCAGTAGCCGCCCGATGCTGGAAGCGGTTAGTCCCTTGCCGAGGCTCGACGCAACGCCCCCGGTGACGAAAAGATGCCTAGTTGTAGCTGGTCGCGACGCATATCCTGAAATCGCCAATGAGGCTCCCGTGGTCAGATTCGGCGGATTATCCCGCTCGCCCACGGGTTCTCAGAATATCAAACGCAGCCTCGAGCACTGTCAAGACACGACAGTCCGCCTGCGTCGGCCGACCGTTTTAGGTATGGTCTTGCAGTTCGTGACGCCGTAATGCCGCCCGACGACCAGCTTGCTGGCTGACTTGCTGGAGGTCCCGGGCCTCAGGCTCGGCATGACCGCCGTCACCTGCCTCGCCGAACCGGGCCAGGGCCACGGCACACACCACGGCCAGGATGAAGCCAAGTATGGCCACGGCCGCCAGGCCATGCCGGGTCGTATCGCCGAGGAACAGCACCCCCACCACCGCGGGCGGCATGGTCTCCGCCAGCACGACGCCGGCCGTCGCGGTCGTCACGCTGCCACCTTCGAGCGCCGTTGCATACAGCAGGAACGAGACGATTCCGGCTGCCGCCAGGGTGTACGCCGCAGGGCTCTTGATGAGCTGTAGCGGAGAGAAGCCGGGCAGGATCCTCGCCGAAACGGCGAGCACGGCGTAGCCGAGGCCGGCGATAGCCCCGAGCGCCGGTGTCCTGACCGGATTGGGCAACCGGGCCACCGCGAACCCGACCACGCCGACTGCGACCACCGCCACGATCAGCCCAAGCTGGAATTCCTTGCCCACTTTGGCGGCGCCCTGAGCACCCGCCGACAGCCCAAGCAGCGCCACACCGATCACGACGCCGGCCACCGCCAGCCATTCGCGCAGGTCCAGGCGTATCTTCATGAGCCATGCGGCGCACACCGCCGTGACCGCCAGGTTGGACGCCATGATGGCCTGCACGGCGAAAAGCGGCAGTTTGCGCAACGCCACTAGCTGCGCGACAAAGCCCAGCAGATCGATGGCGATGCTCCCGAGGAACAGGCCCTGCCTGAGCATCCGCACCAGCAGGCCGGGATCCACGCCCTGGCCTGCCTCGCCGGCCACCTCGACCGTGCGGTGGCTCGCCGCGCGCACGGCTATCGCCTGCATGACGGAAGCAATCCCGTAGCAGACCGCCGACAGCAGAGCGGCCAGCAGGCTCCCCAGCATATTTCGACCCTACGCCAGAGGCCGATCTGAAGGTTCGCTTGACGCCTGCTTAGCGTCAACGCAATGCCGACGAACAGTGACGCATCGGGACCGGTCGCCGAGCGCGGCTGCCGTGACGATGCAAGCCGCGAACGGCAGCGCTGCGGCCAGGCCGCCAAATCGGACAGACGGCCTATCAGGGTCGGCGGCGGCCATCGCATTCGCAGCATCTGCCACCGCCGAGGGGCAACAGTTAGCCGCTGTGGCCCCTAGTCGGGCACCAATAGCGAACTGGTGCCCCATGGCCTGGGTGGGCCGCTGCTGATCTGCGCCGAGAACCTTATGATTCGTCCGGTTTGCGCTACGGAACTGACGGCCGGGCCACGCAGCCATCGCGCCGGCGGATTGCCCGGCTGATAGCTGCCCGACTGACCGAGCATGCCACCCGGTGACCGGCCGGACCGCTCGCCGGTGCCTGCCGCGGCCGGCTTACACGCCTGCGGCCTGCATGCCGCGAAGCTCGTGCTTGAGCTCGCGGATCTCATCGCGGATCCGCGCGGCCAGCTCGAACTGAAGCTCTGCTGCCGCGGTATGCATCTGCTCGGTGAGCTCGGCGATCAGCGCGGCCAGGTCGGCGCGAGCCGGGCCGCCGCCCTTGTCCCCCGCCGCCGCCGCGGCCGCCGCCCGCGCCCTGGAGGATACGCCGGGAACCGGCGCCTTCCCGCGGCTCTGCTGCCGCCCCGAGCCGCCGAGCAGCTGCTCGGTGTCGGCGTCCTCCCTGGCCAGCTGATCCAGGATGTCGGCGATCCGCTTGCGCAGCGGCTGCGGGTCGACGCCGTGCTCGCGGTTGTAGGCGATCTGCCGGTCGCGCCGCCTGTTGGTCTCGTCGATGGCCCGCTGCATAGACGGCGTGACCTTGTCGGCGTACATGTGTACCTGCCCCGACACGTTCCTCGCCGCCCGCCCGATCGTCTGGATCAGCGATGTCCCAGATCGGAGGAATCCTTCCTTGTCCGCATCCAGGATGGCGACGAGCGACACCTCCGGCAGGTCGAGTCCCTCGCGCAGCAGGTTGATTCCAACCAGCACGTCGTACTCGCCCATTCGAAGCTCGCGCAGGAGCTCCACGCGGCGAAGCGTGTCCACCTCGCTGTGCAGGTACCGGGCACGGATACCCAGCTCGAGCAGATAGTCGGTCAGGTCCTCTGCCATCTTCTTGGTCAGCGTCGTGACCAGCACACGCTCAGATCGGTCGGCCCGGTCCCTGATCTCGCCGACCAGGTCGTCGATCTGACCCTTGGTCGGCTTGATGATCACCTGCGGGTCCACCAGGCCAGTGGGCCTGATGACCTGCTCGATCACTTCACCTGCTGTCTGCCGCAGCTCGTACGGTCCGGGCGTGGCCGAAAGGTACAGCGTCTGACCGATTCGGTCGCCGAACTCATCCCAGGTCAGGGGCCTGTTGTCGATCGCGCTCGGCAGCCGGAACCCGTGATCGACCAAGACGCGCTTGCGTGAGACGTCGCCCTCGTACATCGCGCCGATCTGCGGCACGGTGTTGTGCGACTCGTCGACGACCAGCACGAAGTCCTCGGGGAAGTAGTCGAGCAGCGTATTCGGCGGGCTGCCGGCCTCGCGCCCGTCGATGTGGCGCGAGTAGTTCTCGATGCCAGAGCAGCTGCCGACCTGGCGCATCATCTCGATGTCATAGGTGGTCCGCATGCGCAGCCGCTGAGCCTCAAGCAGCTTGCCGAGCTTATCCAGCTCAGCGAGCCGATCCGCGAGCTCTACCTCGATGCCAGCGATCGCTCGCTCCATCCGCTCTGGGCCGGCGACATAGTGGGTGGCGGGGAAGACGTACAGCTCGTCGTCCTCGCTGATCACCTCGCCGGTCAGCGGGTGCAGCGTCATCAGCCGCTCGATCTCGTCACCGAACATCTCGATCCGGACCGCGAGCTCCTCGTACTGCGGGATTATCTCGATGGTGTCGCCACGGACCCGGAACGTGCCGCGCGTGAACGCCAGGTCGTTACGCGCGTACTGCATCCCGACGAGCTTGCGCAGCAGCCCCTCTCTGTCCATCCTGTCGCCGACCTTCACCTTCAGCATCCGGTCGACGTACTCCTGCGGCGTGCCGAGGCCGTAGATGCACGAGACTGACGCCACCACGATCGTGTCGCGCCTGGTCAGCAGCGAGTTCGTCGCGGAGTGCCGGAGCCGGTCTACCTCGTCGTTGATCGAGGAGTCCTTCTCGATATAGGTGTCGGTCTGCGGGACGTATGCCTCGGGCTGGTAGTAGTCGTAGTAGGACACGAAGTACTCGACCGCGTTATTGGGCAGCATCTCGCGAAGCTCGTTGGCGAACTGAGCGGCAAGGGTCTTGTTGGGCAGCATGACCAGCATGGGCCGCTGGATCCGCTCGGCTAGCCATGCCACGGTCGCCGTCTTGCCGGTCCCGGTCGCGCCCAGCAGCACAGTGTCCTTGGAGCCCGCGCGCATGCGGCGCTCCATCTCGGCGATCGCCCCTGGCTGGTCGCCAGCCGGAACCATGTCGGTCACGACCTCAAATGGGGCAACGCTCCGCTGGAGGTCGGTCACCGGCCGCATGCCATCTCCTCTGCTCGCTGCTCGCTTCTCACTGTAGGGCGAGGTGCCGACAGTCCGGCCACCTCAGCCGATCGCGACACTGACCGGGCCGAACAGGCGGGCCCGATCGCCAGGGAGCGGGCCGCCATGAGCCATTAGGGTCGTCGCGCCACTGGCCCTGAGGCCGTGCGCTCTGGCCCAGCGTGCTAGATCCGAATGTCGTCCGGCGACATCGAGCCGGATCGGGCCGGTCCGGCCATTGGCGAGGCTGGTGATCAAGATCGTCGCGGCCGTCGTGTCGCTGGCAACGATCGGCCCGACCATCGCAATGTCACCGTTAGTCCACGCAGCGCCATAACCACTGACTGGCTCGCCGCATTCCACGAAGTTGTCAGCGAAGGTCACTAGCTCGGCGAGCACCGGACGGCGATCCGCGCCGAACACATGCACGTCGAGCGCCGCCAGCGCACCAAGGCGCGCCGCCGTCACGGGCTGCGGCGACGCAGACGCTACCGGCTGTGCCGCACCGTCTGGCCGACTCGCACTGAATATCCCGATATAGCTCGTAGATGTATCCACTGGCTGAAAGCCAAGCTGGTCATATAGTGGACGTCCCTGCTCGGTAGCCGTCAGATAGACGACCGCTCCGGCCGCCGCTTCGAGCACGTGCCGCATCAGCCGCCGACCGAGGCCCTGGCGCCCATGGCGGGAAGCCACCAGCATCATGCCGACAGCCGCAAGCCCACTCCCGTACCTGGTGAGGACGACAGTGCCGGCGAGGCCGCCAGCCGGATCGTCGACGCCATACACCTCACTGACCGCGAATATCAGGCGCCACTTGTTCTCCTCCGGCGACCAGCCGCGATCACCCGCCAACATGACGATGGCTGGCAAGTCCGCCGGGCTAAGCCGCCGCACCGGCAGGTCCGTGATGACCATGCGGGCGGATTGGACGCTCACCGATCCGGTTCCTCTCGGGCGGTCGTGAACTGCCCGACAGACTCCGAGGCAGTGTGTATCTGGCAGCCTGCCGTGCTGGCCACTGCATGCCCAACTGGTTTTCGGCTGATGTCGGCCATCGGCGGCGAGCGAGGGATGGGCGGCGCGTCCGTCGGACCGTTTCGGGTGGTCAGACGGGTGCGCCGACCGTCCCGCGCGCCCATGGCGGGCGGGTTACATCAGGCCTTGGCCTCGTCGGCAGAAGCGATCAAAGCCCGGCGGCGAAGCTCACTCCAGAGTTCACCCGCCTGGCGATCAAGCTCGGCCAGCGAGCCCGAGTTGTCCACGACGATGTCGGCGATGGCCAGGCGCTGGTCACGGCTCGCTTGCGCGGTCATCCGTCCCTGGGCCTGCTCGCGGCTCATGCCGCGAAGCCGGACCAGCCGGTCGACCTGAGTTCGCGGCGGCACGTCGACCACGACGACCAGGTCGTAAGCGCTCGCCAGGCCGTTCTCGGCGATGAGCGGCACGTCGTGCACGACGACCGAGCTAGGCCCGGCGGCTTCCTCCAGCTCGCGCATTCGAGCGCCGACCCGCGGATGCACGATCGAGTTGAGCGTGGCCAGCTTCTGCTGATCGGCGAAGACGATATCCCCGAGGCGGACGCGATCCAGGCTGCCGTCGAGTCCGAGCACGTCAGGGCCGAAGGCCTCGAGCACCGCGGCGAGCCCCTCCGTGCCGGGCGCGACGACCTCCCGCGCGATCAGGTCCGCGTCGATCACGACAGCGCCCTGCGCGGCAAGACGCTTCGATACCTCGCTCTTGCCGGCTCCGATACCGCCAGTCAGCCCGACGCGCAGCATGTCAGCCGTCCGCCCGGCGCGAGCGCTCCAGTAGAAGCCGAAGGCGGGCGCCAGGTGCAGCGCACCCGGAGCCCGCCATCGTCACGTCCCAGCTGGCAGCGGTCGTCAGCTCTGGCCGCCGGACAGCTTGTCGCGCAGTGCGGCAAGCGCCTCGTCGGAGGCCAGCGTGCCAACCCGCTCGGAGTCGGCACTCGACTCGCTGCGGTGCTCGCGGGCATCGCCCTCGTCGCCTGCCTCCTCGGCCGCGGCATCAGCCTTGCTCCGCGCCTCGACCACCTGCTGCTGATGCGCCTCGTAGCGCGCCCGCGCCTCGGCGTACTGCCGCTCCCACTCCTCGCGCTGGCTGTCGAAGCCCTCGAGCCACTCGCCGGACTCGGGGTCGAAGCCCTCGGGGTAGAGGTAGTTTCCCTGCTCGTCGTAAGCGGCCGGCATGCCGTAGAGGGTCGGGTCGAAGTCCTCGCCGGAGACGTCAGCGCCGCCGCCCTCGTTGGCCTGCTTGAGCGACAGGCTGATCCGGCGCCGGTCCAGGTCGATGTCGATGATCTTGACGAAGATCTCGTCGCCGACCTGCACGACCTGCTCGGGAATCTCGACGTGGCGGTCAGCCAGCTCGGAGATGTGCACCAGGCCCTCGATGCCCTCCTCGACCCGCACGAAGGCACCGAACGGCACCAGCTTGGTGACCCGGCCGGGCACGACCTGGCCGATCTGGTGCGTCCGGGCGAACTGCTGCCACGGGTCCTCCTGCGTCGACTTCAGCGACAGCGAGACGCGCTCGCGGTCCATGTCGACGTCGAGCACCTCGACGGTGACCTCCTGGCCGACCTCGACAACCTCGCCCGGGTGGTCGATGTGCTTCCAGGACAGCTCCGACACGTGCACCAGGCCGTCCACGCCGCCAAGGTCGACGAACGCGCCGAAGTTGACAATCGAGGACACGACGCCCTTGCGGATCTGGCCCTTCTGGAGCGTGTTCAGGAAGTTCTGGCGGACTTCGGACTGCGTCTGCTCCAGCCACGCCCGGCGGGACAGGACCACGTTGTTGCGGTTCCGGTCCAGCTCGATGATCTTGGCCTCGATCTCCTTGCCCACGTACGGCTGGAGGTCGCGCACCCGGCGCATCTCAACCAGGGAGGCGGGCAGGAAGCCGCGCAGGCCGATGTCCAGGATGAGGCCGCCCTTGACGACCTCGATGACGGTGCCGGTGACGACGCCGTCCTCTTCCTTGACCTTCTCGATGGTGCCCCAGGCACGCTCGTACTGCGCGCGCTTCTTGGACAGGATCAGGCGCCCTTCCTTGTCCTCCTTCTGGAGAACCAGGGCCTCGATGTGCTCGCCTGGCTTGACCACATCATGCGGGTCGACATCGTGCTTGATGGACAGTTCCCTGGACGGGATCACGCCCTCGGTTTTGTAGCCGATGTCGAGCAGGACCTCGTCCCGGTCGACCTTGACGACGGTCCCCTCGACAATGTCGCCGTCGTTGAAGTACTTGATGGTCTCGTCGATCGCGGCGAGGAAGGCCTCCTCGGAACCGATGTCGTTGACCGCTACCTTGGGGGTCGAGGTGGCCTCTGTGCTGGTCGTCATATGTAGGTGGACTCCGGACTACGGACAGGGATGGGTTTGCTGGACGTACCGTGCGCGGCGTGTCCGACAAAGGAAAGCCATGGTTTGCGCGACATGCCTGGTCAGCATGACCGACCGCGGCCTGCAGTGAGACTGCCCCGCGGGCTGCCTGACCATTGGCGGACTGCACCAGAACACAGTGCAGCGTCAAGCATATGAGAGCACGGCCGACCGGTCAATCTTGGGGCGCCGCTGGGCCAGCAGGACCTGACCAGCCGGGAAAAAATAGAAGCCACCGCCCCGCTGAGGACGAGCCCGGAAGGGCGGGTCAGTGCGCGGCGTCAGCCCAGCTGCGGCCCCAGCCCATGGAGACCTCCAGCGGCACGGCAAGATCGGCGGCGCCGCCCATCGCGACGGTCACAAGCTCCCGCACGGCGTCCAGCTCACCCGGCGCCACCTCGAAGAGCAGCTCGTCGTGGACCTGGAGCAGCATCCGCGAGCGCAGGCCAGCCGCCCTGATCTCCTGATGGGCAGTCAGCATGGCCACCTTGATGATGTCTGCGGCCGAGCCCTGGATCGGCGCATTCAGCGCCATGCGCTCGGCCATCTCCCGCCGCTGGCGGTTGTCGGACGTGAGATCCGGCAGGTAGCGGCGCCGGCCGAGCATTGTCTGCGTGTAGCCCTCCATCCGGGCCCTGGCCACGACGTCCCTGAGGTAGTCCCGGACACCGCCGAACTGCTCGAAGTACTCCTCCATGTAGCCGCGGGCCTCCTCGGCCGAGACTCGCAGCTGCTGCGACAGCCCGTAGGCGGACAGCCCGTAGGCCAGCCCGTAGTTCATCGCCTTGACCTTGCTGCGCAGCTCCTGGGTCACCTGCTCCGGGGCGACGCCGAAAACCCGCCCGGCCGTCGCAGCGTGGAAGTCGTGCCCCGAGGAGAACGCGGCCGACAGGGCCTCGTCACCCGACAGGTGGGCCATGATGCGCAGCTCGATCTGGCTGTAATCCGCGGTCAGCAGGTACTCGTAGCCCGGCCCGACGACGAAGCCCTGGCGGATACGGCGGCCTTCCTCAGAGCGGATGGGGATGTTCTGCAGGTTGGGATCGGTCGATGACAGCCGCCCCGTGGCCGCGATCATCTGGTTATAGGTCGTGTGGATGCGACCGTCCGCGGCCGCCATCGGGATCAGCGAATCCACGATGCTCTTGAGCCTGGCCACGTCACGATGCCGGAGGAGGTGCGCGAGCAGCGGGTGCTCGGTCTGGGCTAGCAGGCCGGTCAGCGCCTCTGAGTCGGTTGTGTATCCGGTCTTGATGCGCTTCGTCTTCGGCAGTCCGAGCTCGGTGAACAGCACTTCCTGCAGCTGCTTGGGCGACCCCAGGTTGAACTCGTGCCCGGTCACGGCGAACGCCGCCTGCTCGGCTGCCTTCACCTCGCCGCCAAGGCTGGCCGACATGTCGGCGAAATGGTCGGCATCCGCGGCTATCCCCGCCCGCTCCATGTCCGCCAGCACCCGCACGAGCGGCAGCTCCACCTCGGCCAGCAGCTCGGTCGCGCCGCGCTCGCTCAGATCGCGGTCCAGCGCATCGGCCAGCTCCGCGGTCGCCTGGGCCCGCTGGGCCAGCGCGATCGCCACCTCGCTGTCGTCGGCGACGTCAAGCGTCAGCTGGCCGGAGGCAGGCTCGGCGTCCCGCAGCTCCCGGTTCAGGTACCGCAGCGACAGGTCGGCCAGGTCGAACGAGCGCTGTCCCGGTAGTGCCAGGTAGGCGGCCAGTGCGGTGTCGCTGGTGAGTCCGGCCAGCTCGAAGCCCCGCGCCGCGAGCGCGTGCATCGGCCCCTTGGCATCATGCAGCGCCTTAGGCTTGTCCGGATCGGCGAGCCAGGCGCCGAGCGCCTTGTCGTCGGACTCGGTCAGGCGCGTCGGGTCGACCAGGGCAGCTGCGCCGCTGGGTGCGGCGACGGCGAGCCCGATCATGGTCCCGGTGCCCCGGCCCCAGCTACCGCTCACGGCTAGGCCTGAGCGGCCTGGACCAAGCACGTTCCCTTCAATCCAAGCCGCGACCTCATCAGGCCCGAGCGACACAACATCCACGTCGAAGGCGGTGGCGTCGCCCGCAGGAACGTCGGCCGGGGACGCCAGGACCCCGATCCCGTTCGGCAGCGTCGAGTAGAGCCGGTCCCGCAGCACCCGGAACTGGAGCGTGTCGAACAGCTGGTGGATCTGCTCGCGATCCCATGCCGCGGGCCGCAGGTCGGCGGGGCCGGCCTCGAGTGGGACGTCGCGGACGAGCTGGGTGAGCTGACTGTTGCGCAGGACACTGGCCAGGTGCTCGCGCAGGGCATCGCCGGTCTTGCCCTTGACCTCATCGACGCGGTCGACCAGCTCGGCTAGCGATCCGAACTCGGCGATCCATCTGGTCGCGGTCTTCTCCCCCACGCCAGGGATGCCAGGCAGGTTGTCGCTGGGGTCGCCCCGCAGGGCCGCGAAGTCCGGATACTGCGCTGGGGTGAGGCCGTACTTCGCCTCGACCGACGCGGGCGTGAACCGGGCCATCTCGCTGATGCCGCGCATTGTGTAGAGGAGCGTGATGTGGTCGGTGACCAGCTGGATCGGATCGCGGTCGCCGGTCACGATCAGCACGTCCATGTCGCGCTCAGCCTGGGTGGCAAGCGTCGCTATGACGTCGTCAGCTTCGTACCCGGGCACCGACAGCCGGGTGATGCCCAGCACATCAAGCACCTCGAAGATCAGGCTGAGCTGGCTGCGGAAGTCAGACGGCGTCTCTTTCCTGGTGGCCTTGTACTCGACGTACTGCTCATGCCGGAAGGTCTTCTCGGCGCGGTCGAAGGCCACCGCCACGTGCGTCGGCTGCTCATCGCGCAGCACGTTGATGAGCATCGCGGTGAAGCCGTAGACAGCGTTGGTGGGCTGCCCGGTCGTGGTCGAGAAGTTCTCTGGCGGCAGCGCGTGGAATGCGCGGTAGGCCAGCGAGTGGCCGTCTAGAAGCAGCAGCCTCCCCCGGCGGGCCGGCTCCAGGGCCTCGCCCGACTGCTGGGCCTCGCCCGACTGCTGGGCCTCGCCCGACTGCTGGGCCTCACCCGACTGCTGGGCCTCACCCGACTGTGCTGCCTCCGCCGGTGCCGCTGACTGCGTGTCCTTCGTTGCCACGTCCAGAGTTTAGTGCCCGCCTCTGTCATTTAGCCGGGCGTTGGCGTCCGGCTGGTCAGCCCATCGCAGGCACCCCTACGCTGGCTCCAGCCGATCGCAAAGATCGAATAAGCATGGAACGTGGAGGTTTTGGTGCCCGAGTTGTCAGACCGCGAGGAGCAGATCAAGGCCACCTTCAACAGCCAGGACAACCAGACTCTGGCTGGGCGGATGGGCATCAGGATTCTCGAGGCATCAAAAGAACGAGTCGTCGGCACGATGCCGGTCGAGGGCAACACCCAGCCATACGGAATCCTCCACGGCGGCGCGTCCTGCGTGCTCGCGGAATCCCTCGGCTCGCTCGGCTCAGCGCTGCACGCCGGACCCGACCGGGTCACGCTCGGCATCGAGATCAACGCGACGCATCACCGGTCGGCCCGGACTGGGCTGGTCACTGGCGTAGCGACGCTCGCGCATGGCGGCCGGACGATGTCCACATTCGAGATCGTCATCACTGACGAGGACGGCAAGCGCGTCTGCACCGCGCGGCTCAGCTGCCTGCACCGGGACGCAGTCCCTGGCGAATCAGGGCGGCCCTAGCCTCGCATTCGATTGCAGCCGGTGCCCGCTGTTGACGGATGAGGCGAACGGGACGGACGGGACGGGCGAGGTCGCAAGTCGGGCAGCAGGGACGTCGGCTGGGCGAGCGGGATTGCCGGGTTCAGTAGCGCCTCGCGGCGCAAATCAGCCCATCGAGACGTCTGCGATCGGGACGGCGAGGGGATGTTTCCCTCATACCGGCAGGGGAATCCCCGTGTCTTTGCGCGGCGCTGCCGCCCGTCGCTAACGTGGGGGCAGAGCAAGGCGACCGAGTAGAGAACGTGCCGGCCCGGGGAAGGTCGACATGGCACCAAAGGTTCACTGGCTCAATGACCGTCGACCGCTTCCGGCGTCCGGCGGCCGCAGGCGGCGGGCGCCGGTTACGACGGGGGTTGTGTAGCCGGCCCCGCCCGCCTGCCACTCCCGGTCTCTGTGACCCGAAGCCCGGCGCGACGTGAGCCGAAGCAGAGTACGACAAGAGCCCGGCGCGCCGTGGGCACGCCGGGCCTGCTCGGTAGGAATCCTGGTGAGACGGTCAGCTGGCCGGATCTGCGGCGCCGGTCTCGGCGGCGCCGGTCTCGGCAGCGCCGGTCTCGGCGGCAGCATCAGCTGCAGCTTTCTCCGCCTCCGCCAAGACCTCCTCGGCCACCGCCCGCATGGTCTGCCGACGATCCATCGAGGTCTTCTGTATAAACCGGAACGCCTGCGCCTCGGTCATGCCGCGCCCATCCTGGAGCGCGCCCTTGGCCCGGTCGAGCAGCTTGCGCACCTCGAGGCGGTCACGGAGGCTGGCCGCCTCGGCATTCAGCGCCGCGATCTCGGCGAACCTGCTCACCGCGACCTCGATCGCCGGCACCAGGTCTGCCTTGGTGAAGGGCTTGATCAGGTAGGCCATGGCGCCAGCCTCGCTCGCGCGCTGCACCAAGTCGCGCTGCGAGAACGCAGTGAGGATGATCACCGGAGCTACCTGATTCGCGGTGATCCGCTCGGCCGCTGAGATCCCGTCCAGGCCGGGCATCTTGACGTCCATGATCACCAGATCAGGCTTCAGTTCCTCGGCCAGCTTCACGGCAGTCTCGCCGTCGGCGGCCTCACCGGCTACGACGTAGCCCTCCTCCTCCAGCATTTCGCGCAGATCGAGCCTGATCAGCGCCTCGTCCTCGGCTATCACGACGTTGAAAGGGGTCTTACTCACGAGGCGAGCGTATCGAAAACCCAGTACATTGGCCTTCAGCGCCTCCCTGCTCGGGGGGCAAGCCCCGGTATTCCAACGGCAGAGAACGCGGCCTCAAACACCGTACAGTGTGGGTTCGAATCCCACTCGGGGCACTTGACCGCCGCTGATCCGGTTGCCATCCGCTGGGTCAGCCGGCCGGATGACGACGCACAGAAATGTCGGTCGGCTATGTCATAGTCCAAATATGTCCGACCGCGATGCCCGGAGCCGTGCTCTTAATCACACCCAGCAGGCTCAGAGCCTGGGATCCATCGGCGTGTCCACTGGCATTTCCCGGTCCATGCCGCGCTACCGGCGCGATCATCCCCAGCGGCCAAGCCGCGATTACACATGCCCGCGATGCACGGCTCATCCGGGGCTGCCTGAGCCACAGCGTGACTACGCCTATCTGCTGGGTCTTTACCTAGGCGACGGCTACATTAACTTAGTGGGCGACCCCCGCAAGGGCGTGTGGGTGCTGCGGATCATGTGCGCAGATGCGTGGCCGGGCCTGCTCGAGGAATGTGCGGCGGCTATCCGGGCGCTACGCCCTGGCAGGAAGGTCTCTGCGCTGCAACGCGAGGGCTGCACCGAGATACTTGCGTGGTCCAAGCACTGGCCGTGCTTGTTTCCCCAGCATGGTCCGGGCAAGAAGCATGAACGCAGGATCGAGCTCGCCCCGTGGCAGCAGATCATTGCCGATGCACAGCCCGCCGCGCTTGCCCGCGGACTCTTCCACTCCGACGGCTGCCGATTCGTTAACCGCGTGCGACGACCACTTTCAGATGGTGATCGCTGGTACGAATATCCGCGATACATGTTCACCAATGAATCAGCAGACATCCTGCGATTGTGCGGGGACGTATTAGATCGGCTGGAAGTAGCGTGGCGTTTCTCGCGTCGGAACACTATCTCGGTAGCGCGGCGGGAGGCTGTCGCACGGCTGGATGAGTTCGTCGGGCCGAAATACTGACGGCAACGCCGCGGCAGTCGCAACGGCGAGGTAGGTGCCTTCGCCGAGGCAGGCGGCACTGTCGCCGGCGACAAAGAGGCCGTCGAACTACGCTCACTGAGGCGGGATGAGCAACCGGCAGGAGGCACAGGTGGACGAGAGCTCGTTTGATCAGGTGCTGGACGCGGTCCGGCGGTTCGTCCGGGAACGGGTCATCCCGCGCGAGGACGAGATCGAGGCAGCCGACGCGATCCCGGCGGACCTGAGGGCGGCGACCGCAGACCTCGGCCTGTTCGGCTACGCGCTGCCGGCCGAGTTCGGCGGCGCCGGCGCCACGATGTCGCAGGATGTCCGGCTGGCTCTGGAGTTCGGCTACACGACGCCGGCTTTCCGGTCCCTGTTCGGCACCAACAACGGGATCGCCGGCCAGGTGATCGCCAAGTTCGGCTCCCCTGACCAGCAGAAGGCCTTCCTTCCGGCGCTGGCAGCCGGCGACATGATCGCCTCGTTCGCGCTGACCGAGTCCGAGGCGGGCTCGAGCCCGGCCGGGCTCAAGACGTCGGCCCGACTGGACGGCACCGACTGGATCCTGACCGGGACCAAGCGATTCATTACCAACGCGCCGCTCGCTGGCCTGTTCGTGGTCTTCGCTCGAACCGACCCTGAGGCTGAGGCTGGTCGCGGCATCTCCGCCTTCGCCGTGGATGCCGACAGCCCAGGCCTGACCGTCGGGCCGCGCGACCACAAGATGGGACAGCGCGGCGCCTGGACCGCCGAGGTCAACTTTGCCGACGTCCGGGTCTCCGCCAGCCGGCTGATCGGCGCGGAGGGCCGCGGTTACCGCAGCGCCATGACGGTGCTGGCGCGCGGCCGGCTGCACATCGCCGCGATGTGCGTCGGCACTGCGCAGCGGATCCTCGATGAGTCGGTGGCCCACGCAGGAGCCAGCAGGCAAGGCGGCCGGCCGATCGGCGACTACCAGCTGGTCCAGGCGATGCTGGCGGACTCCTACGCTGAGATCGCCGCCGGTCGCAGCCTGGTGCTAGCGGTCGCGCAAGCCTACGACGCCGGCACCGACGTGGCCGCCGGGCCGTCGTCGGCCAAGCTCTTCTGCAGCGAGATGGTCTCGCGCGTCGCGGACCGGGGCGTGCAGGTCCACGGCGGGCTGGGCTACATGAGCTCGACGGTGGTCGAGCGCATGTACCGCGACTCGCGCCTGTACCGGCTCTATGAGGGAACGAGCGAGATTCAGAAGCTCATCATTGCCAGGGAGCTGTTGTCATCGGCGCACCGGTGACCGGCGCGACAACCCGGCACGACAACCCGGTGTGCCAGGCCGCTACGCCTGAACCAGGTTGCCATCGTCGAGCGCGAGCACGACGTCGGCCAGCTCGTGCAGCGCTGGATCGTGCGTGGCCACGACCGCGGTGATCCCGTCGGCGACCACCACGGTCCGCAGCAGCCGCATGATCTGGCGGCCGGTCTCGGAGTCCAGCTGCCCGGTCGGCTCGTCCGCGATCAGCAGCTCCGGCTGCACAGCCAGTGCCCTGGCGATGGCGACGCGCTGCTGCTGCCCGCCCGACAGCTCGTTCGGGCGCTGGTGGGCGTGGCCATCCAGGCCGACCACGCTGAGCAAGAGCCGGATCCGTTCCTCCCGCGCAGCCCTGGGCGTGCCGATGATGCGCAGCGGGATGCCGACGTTCTCGGCCGCCGTCAGCATCGGGATCAGTCCGAATGACTGGAAGATGAACGAGACCGTGCTCCGGCGCAGCATCGTCCGCTCCCGTGCTGTCATCGCGGACAAGTCCTGGCCGGCGACGAACACCTCGCCGCTGGTCGGCGAGTCCAGGCCGCCAATGATGTTGAGCAGCGTGGTCTTGCCGGATCCCGAGCGACCGACCAGCGCTACTAGCTGACCGCGCTGGACGTCGAACGAGACGCCGCGCACGGCGTGCACAGCAGTGCTGCCGTGCCCGAACGTTCGGGATACGGCGCGCGCCTCGACCATGACCGACTGATCGTCGAGCACGGCGCCTGGCGGCCGGGCGGCAGCTGGCCTTGTCATCGGCCCTCCTCTTTCGCTCGGTGCCGGGGAGCGGCGTGCCGCCGCTGCTTGCCGTCGATCTGGGCTGAATCCAGCGCCTGGTCGGCCCAGACCCCGATGTGGTCATCCTCGGAGACCAGCAGCACGCGGTCACGCAGCTGGTGCTGCTCGGTCATCTCCCTGGGCAGCTGCACTCGGCCAACCCGATCGAGCACCGCGTACTCGACGGCATGCCGCACGGTGTTGCCCAGTTCGTCGTCCGCGTCGTGGCGAAGCGTCTCGCTGCTCGTGCGGCCGTCTCTGATCGCCACCGTCCGCTGCACCTGATGGGAAACAGCCGGGTCATGAGTCACGACCAGCACGGTTGCACCGAGCTCGGTATTGGCGGTCTGCAGCGCGCGGAAGACGTCTTGCGCGGTACGGCTGTCCAGCTCGCCGGTCGGCTCGTCGGCCAGCAGCACTTTCGGGTCGTTAGCCAGCGCGGTCGCGATCGCCGTCCGCTGCTGCTCGCCGCCCGACAGCCGCGACGGGACGCGGTTCGCGCAGTGCGCGATACCCAGGATGTCGAGCAGGTCCATCGCCCTGGCACTCCGCAGTCGCCGCGGGTAGCCGTCGAAGCGCATCGGCGTCATGACGTTCTGCTTCGCCGTGAGGTACGGCAGCAGGTTGCGCGACGTCTGCTGCCAGATGAATCCCACCTGCTGGCGCCGGTAGATCAGGCGCTCCTTCGCACTCAGCGCGCCGAGGTCCTCGCCGGCCACCCGGACCCGGCCCGCGGACGGCGTATCGAGCCCGGCCAGGATGTTCATCAGCGTGGACTTCCCGCTACCGGACGCGCCGACCATCGCGACCAGCTCGCCCGGCGCGATCAGCAGGTCAAGGCCCTGCAGCGCCTGTACCTCGATGCCCTCGCCGGTATAGATGCGCACCACCTGGTCGCACACGATCAGCGCGCCCTCGCCGTAGGACGCCCGGGCCCGCTGCGCCTCAGCGCCCAGCTCCGCGATCCCGGCGGCTGCCGTGACCCCGTCATGCGTCGGCACTGTCATGCGAGTCTCCTCACGTGAGCTATCCACCTATTCGAAGGGAACGGGGTGCCTGTCGGCTAGCAAGCACCATCTGCCCGGTCACTGTCGCGATCGCCAGGACCAGCAGGGCGATCGCAGTCCCTGCGAGCCAGGCCGGCTCGATCCGAACCGGCACGCTGGCCGCCGAGCCCGTGAAGACCGACAGGCCGAGCGTCGGCCCGACCAGCGGTACCAACGCGAGCGCGCTGACCAGCCCGCCGACGACGACAGACAGGATCTGCGGCAGCGCCTCGATCAGCGCTAGTGCCCGGCCCTGGGCAGCCGACAAGCCCATGGTCGTGGCCCGGGCGAGGGTCATCTCACGGGACTGGCCGGACAGCATGAGCGTCAGCAGCAAGACCAGCATGCAGCCGATGGCGGCCGCCAGGCCGCCGAGGGCGAGCTCGGCGTACGCACCGCGCTGCAGCGGCGCCTGCTCCAGCGCCGAGAGCAGCTGCGCCCTGCGGACCACGTCGACCCCGGCCACGTGCCACTTGGCCACGACCGCGGTCAGAGCGCCGCCGTCCAGGTTGGGGCCGACGACGAGCATCGTGCTCGGCGCAGGCGCGAATCGGCTGGCCGCCGATGCCGGCACCACGATGTACCCGCCGACGTTCAGGCCAGTGATCCCAGGGACCTGCGACAGGGCCGGGCCGACTCCGACACCCCGGACGCGCAGCCGCTGCCCGAACTGGAGGTCCAGCGTGAGGGTCTTGTCCACGAGCTTGGTCGTCAGACCCGGGGATACCAGTGCCGGGATCGGCCCCGGCGGGTGACTGCCAGCGCCGCCGCGCCAGTTGGCGAAGCTGGCAGGGACGGGCCCGAATGGCGTGGCCGCTTGCAGCGCCGCGTACTGGGCCGGATCGGCGAACACCACGGACAGGGCTGCGCCTGGACCGGACTGAGCGGTACTGATGGCGACCGGCACGCTGCGCTGGACACCGGGCAGCTTGGCGATCGCGTGCTGCTGCGCCACCGACATGGCGTTGGGCAGACTGACGACCGCATCGGCGCCGACCGCCTGCCACGATTGCGCGACCTCGCCGCGTATCACCGCGCCGCGTACCATGCCCGCGAACGACACCAGCGACAACGCCAGCACCATGGCGAACGCAGGCAGCACGGCTGTTGCAGACACGCGCGCGGCCCTGGCAAGGCCCAGGAAGGCGGTCACGCCCGTGCGGCGGGCCGCTAGCCGCAGCAGCGGGAGCACCAGCAACGGGTAGAGCCGCAGCATCACGATCGCGACGGGAATCGCGGCCAGGATCGGGGCCGCGCTTGCGTACAGGTCACCGCCGTCCGGGGCGGCGGCGCCCTGGTGCCGAAGCGCGATCAGCCCGCCCACCGATCCGAGCGCGAGCGCGGCCTCTGCCACCAGTCGGCGAAGCGACGATATCCGGCCGACCGGCTGGTCAGGTCGGCTCGCGGCGGCGTAGCCGCGGTGCATGCGCACCGTAATCACTACCGGACCGGCGAGCGCCACCAGCACGGTCAGTCCGGCTAGCCACGAGCTGAGGGCCGGTTGCGCGCCCGGCGTCAGCGCTACTGCTACCACCACGCCGGCGGCCGTTCCCGGCAGCGCCGCGACGGCGCTGCCGGCGAAAGCGGCACCAGCGAGCTGGCGCCGCGACGCACCGCGTGCCCGGAGCACCGCGAACTCCTCGCGCCGTTTCTCCGCCATGAGCCAGGCGACAAGCAGGACAACAGCAGCACCCACGACCGCCAGGCTGACCGACATCAGGTTCAGCAGGTTGCCGACGGCACCCTCTTGCGCAGCGAACTCGCCTATCAAGGTCAAGGCGCCCGAGGACAGGTTGACACTGGCCGTGTTGCCGCTGGTGAAAGTCAGCTGGCCTGCTGTCGAGAGCGCGGCGGGCAGGTCCAGCGCCAGCCGGTTGGCTTGCCCCGCGGTCAGGTTGTCCAGGGCGAGCGGGTACGTCCAGATCACCTGAATGTTGGTAGCAACGAACCTGCTCTGCAGCACACCGACCTGGGCAGCGGACACGAACGCGCCGCCCTGCCAGTACGGCTCGCCTTCTTGCGGCTGGATCAGCACCGGCGCGGCGGCCACCGGATCGACTGTCCAGAATGGCGCGTCGCGCTGGTGAACAGGCGCGACGATGCCCGTCACCTGAAGGACGAGCCCCGGGCCAGCGAGCAGCACCTTGGCGCCAACTCGGAGGTTGAACTGCTTCGCCGTCGCGGTCGTCACCGCGATCTGGACGGTCGAAGCCGCATCCGGGCCGGAGACCGGCCGGCCGCCTGGCAGCGACCCGGCCACCACGTGCACGTTCTTGCTGAAGTTGTCCCGGTAGACCAGTTCCAGCTGGCCGCCCTTCGTCCCGCTCTTGCCAGCGTGATACGCGAAGCCAGTGAAGGGAGTAGTCAGGCCGTCCCAGTCGGCAGCCGGCGGTGCGAGCGGCAATGTCCTGTCCAGGTTGTGCCTCAAGTCGGCCCTGAAGACATCGATCTGAGCAGCGCCGACCTGCTTGGTCAAGGCCGTGCCGACGGTATCGGCATCGAGTGTGCCCATGACGGACTTGTCGGCGGCCGGGGTCGCGGCCGCTAGCTGGCGGAACGCCTTGGTATCCAGCTGCGCGCTCGCTCGCGGTCCGGCGACGGCGACCAGCGTGCACGCGAACGCCACGAGGCAGAAAACAACGGCGGTGGCCGACGCTGCGCCGGTGATAAGCCGCCACCTGGAGATCGTCAGGATGCGCAGCCGGGTGAACACCGGCGAGCTCCCCGCACTGTTAGTGCCGTGGGACGCGGCCGCCTGCCTCGACTCATGCTTCCCCGTCACCCGGCTGCCTCCGCTGTCCGCAACTCGGCGGCCGGGTCCGGCTGCTGCAGCGTTGCGATGGCTGCGGCCACCACCGGAATCGCCGGGACCGCAATCGCGATGAGGGCAACCCAGGCCACCGGGACCCGGACCAGCACTGAGGGGATCGGCAGCCCGGCGGTGGCCGTCAGCGTGATGGCCGGGATCAGCAGGTGCGCCAGGCCGATCCCGAGCCCCAGCCCGACCAGCGCGGCGGGGCCGCTGATCATGATCTCTTCGAGACAGAACAGCCTGGCCTGGGCGCCGCTAGGCACACCCATCGCGGCTAGCAGGGCCCGCTGCCCCCGGCGGCTGCGCGCGCTCGCCGCCACGCTGACGCAGAAGCCGAGCGCCGCGAGGATGGCCGCGGCCGCAGCGACCGCCAGCGCCGCCTTGATGGGCGCCGCCGACTCCGGGTCGTGCGCAAGCGTCTGACTGATGGCGGCCGCGTCGACAACACTCGAGCCGGGCGGCAAGCCGCTCGGCGGCAGCCCGCCAGCCGTGCTGAGCCACCACGACGTGGCGGGCAGCGGTGCTCCGCCAGCACTGACCAGAGCGTCCTGAAGAGCGGTCTGGTCGGCGATGACCGCGCCGCCGGCCGTGATTGTCGGGAACCGCGAGACGGTCAGGAGCACGTAGGCCCGGAGGGCGGTGCCGCTGATGGTCAAGGGCACCGCCGCCCCGTTGGTCAGACCGTTGGCACTCAGGTATGCCTTCGTAGCCAGCATCGGCACGCCGAGCGGCGGCGGCGCGATGCTGAGCTGCACCTGAGCCGGCAGAGTGGGGAAGCCGTTCTCGGCCAGGTAACCCTTCGGGGTCCCGGGCGGCAGAACCGGCCCGTTACCGGGTGCCAGCGTGAGCTCTGCGTCCCGGCCCGCTGCACGCCACCGCTCGACGAGCGGCTTCTGCGAGGTGTCCTTGTCGCCGCCCAGCAGGTGCGCGATCTCGTCCAGCCCGGGCGCGCTGGCTCTGGCCCGCCAGCCCGCGATCGTGCGGCCGCCGGCAAAGGGCGCGGCGAACGGACCTGTCGGCGCGGCGCTGACAGCCATCGAGCTGATCTTGATGGTGGCAGTGGCATCAGCGCCGGCTGGCGCGTTCCCGAGCGGCATGTTGTAGGTCAGCGTCAAGCTCAGGAGGCGGAGCGGATAGGCAGGGCCGGCCGATGTGCCGAGCTGGATCACGAGGTCATGCAGGCGACCGTCGGCCGCCATCGAGCCCGCCGGAAGTGCATACGTGAGGCCGTAGGCGTCCTGCACGATACCGCTCACCGAGACCGGTCCCAGCCCGCCATCCAGGCCGCCAGCCATACTGGCGGTGATCTCGAGCCGTGCCGGGTGGCCGGGGATGGGTAGCCCTGGCCGTGCACCTTGGCGCTGGTCCAGGTAGCCCCAAAGTTGCGACAGCGGGACCTGAGTGGACAGGTCGGGGCGCATCGTGACGGCGGCAGCCGCCTGCGGTCCGCCGATCACCAGCAGCTGGCCGGTAGTGAGCGACTGCTGGCTGACCGGCATGGCGGCCGTCACTCCGCGCAGCTGGGTGACCTGCTGAACCCCTGACAGCGGCAAGGGTGTGGCGAGGCCGACCCGCACGTCCGCGCCCGTGCTGAACGCCGCCTGGTCGTGTACCGACTGCTGCCAGCTCTGGTACTGGGCCAGCGCGAGCGTGCTGATGCCGACGGCGAGGATCACCAGCAGCGCCGGGCCACTCTGGCGCACCGGCCGTCGGCTGATCTCCCAGTTGGCCATCGCCGTGCCGAGGCGCCTGCTCCTGGCGGTGAGCTTCTCCAGCCCCTTAGCAGCTTGCGGCAGCAGCCGCAGCGGTATGAGTGCGAGTCCGGCCAGAGCGAGCGTCGGCGCAGCGGCAATGACCAGGTCGGTACCGGATCCGTGGGAGGCGGCCGAATAGGTCAGTAGCTCGTGGACCGAGACCAGCGCGAGGGCGATCACCGCGATGTCAGCTCCCGCGGCCGCCGCCGAGGCCACGGCCGCCTGGCGTCCGCGCCGGATCCTGACCGCGCTGATGCCCGTCGGCCGCAGGGCTGGCCACAGGGCGATGCCGAGGCAGAAGACCAGCACAGCTACCGCCGCCAGCCAGGCTTCCTGGCTCACCGCGCCCTGGCGCAGGCCGGAGCCGACCAGACTCGACAGCAGCAACCCGGCCAGCCGGGCGCCAGCGATCGCGCCGGCGGCGGCGCCAACGGCGCACGTCACAAGTCCCTCGGTCAGGCTGGGCCGGACCAGCTGCCAGCGAGCCGCGCCGCGGGCGGCGAGCAACGCGGTTTCCTCATCCCGGTGGCTGGCTAGCAGCCGGCCAGCCAGGGCCAGCGCCGCGCCCGAGAGCAGGAGCAGCTGCAGGCCACTGATCAGCACCAGGGCCCTGGCGGCCGCTAGCCCCTCGGCGACGTTGACCAGGGTCTGCGGCATCGACGTGCTGACCTGCGAGACCCCGTCGCTTAGCCACTGACCGATCGTCTGGTTGAGCCGGGCAGCCAGGCCCTCGAGGTCGGCCGACCCGATCGCGCTCGCCGCCGGCAGGACCTCGGCGGAAACGACGTTCGGCTGTAGCGCGGCCGGACGGCCCGTGCCGCTGGCGCTGAACGCCGCGGGGCTGGCCACCGCCGGACCGTAACTGGTAAAGCCGCTGGCCACGCTCACTCCAGACGGGCTGATCTGGTCCAGCCGCCAGTAGAGCGCTGTGGGATCGCGCGGCTGGAACAGGCCGGTCACCCGCAAGCTGACAACCGCGCCGGTACCCAGGTACCGCAGCCTGAGTACCGTGCCGACGTGGACGGCGAGGTCAGCCGCGACCTTGACCGGCAACGCGACCGGCACGGGCTGGCCTGCGACCGGCGCCGCGGGCCACTGCCCGCTGGTCAGCTCGGCGTGCGCGCTGAGACCATCCATCGCCGCCGCCTGCAGCGCGGGGACATTGCCAGCGGTGTGGGCGCCGGGCAGCCCGATGTCGTTCGACCAGACGGCCTGATAGAGCTGGTACGGAACGCGCCTGAAAGCCGCTTGCGTCTTGGAGCTGATCAGCTTGCTGATCCCCGCCAGCGGCCCGGAGACCTGATCGTCGATGCTGATCGAGATGGCGCCGGATTTCGTCAGTTCTGCGCTGACGGTCGCGGGCAGCGCGAGGGAGTAGAAACTGAGCAGGGCCGTGACCAGCGCCGTGGTGAGGAAGACCGAGAGCATCAGGCAGCCGACCAGCAGCCAGGCCGAGCCCATCCTCCGCATCAGAAACGACGGTCGAACCATGCCCGCCAATGAGCCTCTCGTCACACGCCGACGATCAACAGTCGGCTCGGTCCCCTAATTGGCAGGGTATGTCCGAAGATCACGACGGGGCAGGTGCCAGCGCGAATGGTTACCGGACCGTTGCGTCTCATTGCCGTCGTGGAGATCGAAGGGCCGGCGCTGTGCTAGCTCAGCAACGGGCCAGCTCAGCGCGGCAGACCTGGGCCTGGCTCCGGCGCCGGATTGACTTGCTCGCTGGCATCGCCGAGACCGATCTTGCCAGCGGCGGCCCGGCTTGACCGCGCCCGCAGCACGGGCTGCCTGACCACCGGCTCCGACCGCTGGATCGCGACGCGCAGGAGGCGCCTGCGCCGGACAGCGACCAGATAGCTAACGGCCAGCACGAAGACGACGACCATGGCGAGCATGTTGGTCCGCAGCCCGAACGTTCTCGGCGAGTAGTCGAGCCGCAGCATCTCGATGGTCGCGCTGCCCGCCGCCCACAGCGCTCCGTAGAGCGCGAATGCGCAGTCCCCCGACAGCAGGTACCGGCGGATCGCGTAGCCGACGATCACGACGATGAGCAGGTCGAACAGCGACGCGTAGAGGAACAGCGGCTGGAACGTGGCGAAAGACTGGAACCCGGCGACGCGATGCTGCGGTGAAATCTCGACGGCCCATAGCAGTCCTGAGGGCCGGCCGTAGAGTTCCTGGCTGAACCAGTTGCCCCAGACCGATAGGGCCTGCGCCAGGGCGAGCGCGGGCGTGGCGGCGAGCGCCACTGGCCCGACCTCGATGCCCTGGTCGGCGGCAGTACACCCAGGCCGCCAGGGCCCCGGCCGCTACCGCGCCGGCCACGCCCATGCCGCCGTCCCAGACACGCAGCACGTCGGTCCAGTCCCGGCCGGCCCCGAAATACCGGCTGAAGCTCGTCAGCACGCTGTAGACGCGGGCTCCGAGCAGGCCAACCGGGACGGCGATGGTGGCGATGTCCAGGATCACGCCGGGCGGATAGCCGGCATTGCGGTAGCGCCGGTCGGTCAGCCACAGGCCCGCCAGCACGCCCGCGATCATGCACAGCGCGTACGCCCGCACCGGGATCGTGCCCAGGTGCCAGACCGCGCTGGCCGGGCTCGGAAGGTAGGCCACCAGCATGATCAGGACGTTACCCCGCTGCCACTACAGTCTGAACCAGTTTGACCGGCCTCCGTTGCGGCAGCAGTTACCGGAGCGGTGCGGCCGTCGGACTGATGGCCGCCGGGAGGTTCGTGTCGCCGCACAGGTAGCTGTCGACAGCGGCGGCCGCCGACCTGCCTTCGGCGATCGCCCAGACGATCAGTGACTGGCCCCGCCCCGCGTCTCCGGCCACGAACACGCCCGGCACCGACGTGGCGAAGTCGCCGTTCCTGGCGATGTTGCCGCGAGGGTCGAACTCCACGCCGAGATCGGTGACCAGCGGACCGGCCTCCGCGCCGGTGAACCCCATGGCCAGCAGGACCAGGTCGCAGGGCAGCTCGCGCTCGGTGCCAGGGACTGGCTGGAAGCCGCTGCCTGATGCCGCCACCTCCACGAGCACGAGGGCGCGTACCCGGCCGTTCTCATCGGCCAGGAACCGCTGGGTCGACACCGCGTAGACCCGGTCGCCGCCTTCCTCGTGCGCGCCGGAGACCCGGAAGATCGCTGGGTGCACCGGCCACGGCTGGCTGGCTGGCCGATCGCCCGGCGGCCTTGGCAGGATCTCCAGTTGCGTCACGGAGGCGGCGCCCTGACGCAGCGCCGTCCCGAGGCAGTCCGCGCCGGTATCACCGCCGCCGATGATCACGACGTCGCGGCCACGGGCCGAGATCGCCGTCTCCGGCACCCGTGTAGCGGCCAGGGCACCTGCAGCAGGCAGCCGGCCGTTGCCGGCGCTGCCGTTGCCGGCGCTGCCGTTGCCAGCACGGGCGTTGCCAGCGCGGCCGTTGACGGCCTGCGACCGTTGACGGCACGGGTCTCGGCAGCACGAGCGTCGGCAGCACGGGCGTCGGCAGCACGGGCCCGAGCCCGGCGCCGCCGGCCATCGCCCGCCCGGCCGCCGCCAGCGCCGTCGGCCGCGGCCACCGCCCGGTTGGCCAGCGGCAGGTACTCCATCGCCTGGTGAATCCCGGCGAGGTCCGAGCCCGGCACGGGCAGCCCGCGCGGCACAGTCGCGCCAGCGGCGAGCACGATCGCGGCGTACTCCGCGCGCAAGTCCGCCGCGGTGATGTCGAGGCCGGCCTCCACGCCGCACCGGAACTCGGTACCCTCCGCGAGCATCTGGATGAGGCGGCGATCCAGGTGCCGCTTCTCCATCTTGAACTCTGGGATCCCGTACCGCAGCAGGCCGCCGGGTGCGTCCGCCCGCTCGAACACGGTCACGGCGTGCCCGGCCCTGGTGAGCTGCTGCGCGGCGGCCAGGCCAGCCGGACCGGAGCCGATCACCGCGACCTTCCGGCCCGCGGCCAGCGCCGCCGGGGCCGGCCGCCGGGGCGGCACCCAGCCTTCCGACCAGGCCCGGTCGATGATCTCCACCTCGACCTGCTTGATCGTCACCGGATCGGCGCTGATGCCGAGCACGCACGCGGACTCGCAGGGTGCCGGGCACAGCCGGCCGGTGAACTCCGGGAAGTTGTTGGTCGCATGCAGCCGCTCGGCGGCCGCCCGCCAGTCGCCGGTGTGGACCAGGTCGTTCCACTCCGGGATCAGGTTGCCGAGCGGGCAGCCGGCATGGCAGAACGGGATACCGCAGTCCATGCACCGGCCCGCCTGGCGCTCAAGCTGGTCAGGCCCGAACTCGGCGTACACCTCCCGCCAGTCAGTGATGCGCACGTCGACGGGCCGGCGCGCGGGCAACTGCCGCGGCGTGGTCATGAAGCCCCTGGGGTCAGCCATGTCCTGTGCTCCCTCAGCCGCTCGCCGCGGCCATCACGGCCTCGCTGACGTCCAGGCCATCGCGCTCGGCCCGGCTCGCCGCCAGCAGTACGCGCTTGTAGTCGCGCGGCATCACCCGGCCGAATCTGGGCAGCGCCGCCTCCCAGTCCGCCAGCAGGGCAGCCGCGACCGCCGACCCGGTCTCGGCCTGGTGCCGCCCGATCAGCTCGTGCAAGTAATCTCCGTCCTCGGCCGTCAGCGGCTCCAGGTCGGCCATCTGCGTGTTGACCCGGAGCGGATCAGGGTCGAGCAGGTAGGCGATGCCGCCCGACATGCCGGCCGCGAAGTTGCGGCCGACCGGGCCGAGCACGACGACGCGGCCGCCGGTCATGTACTCGCAGCCGTGGTCCCCGGTGCCCTCGGCCACCGCCGTGGCGCCCGAGTTGCGCACGCAGAACCGCTCGCCGACCACGCCGCGCAGGAACATCTCGCCGCTGGTGGCGCCGTAACCGATGACGTTCCCAGCGAGCACGTTCCGCTCGGCCGCGAAGCCGGACGCCGGGTCGGGCGCGGCGATGATCCGGCCGCCGGACAGGCCCTTGCCCAGGTAGTCGTTGGCGTCACCGCACAGCCGCAGCGTGATGCCGCGCGGCAGGAACGCGCCGAGCGACTGCCCGGCCGAGCCGGTCAGCACCACCTCGATGGTGTTGTCGGCTAGCCCGTCCCCGCCCCAGCGCCTGGTGAGCTCGCTGCCGAGCATGGTGCCGACGGTCCGGTTGACGTTCCGCACCGGCAGCTCGAGCCTGACCGGAGTACCCTCCGTCAGCGCGCCTTCGGCGAGCAGGATCAGCGTGTTGTCCAGCGCCTTGTCCAGCCCGTGATCCTGGCTAGACACGCAGTGCCGCGCCGCGCCCGACGGCAGCGCGGGCACGTGCAGCACCGGCTCGAGGTCCAGGCCGGCCGCCTTCCAGTGGCCGACGGCCGCAGCCGTGTCGAGCAGCTCGGCCCGGCCGACCGCCTCGGCCAGCGTCCGGAACCCGAGCTGCGCCAGGTACTCGCGCACCTCCTGCGCCAGGAACTCGAAGAAGTTGACGATGAACTCCGGCTTGCCGGTGAACCGGCGCCGCAGCTCCGGATTCTGGGTCGCGACGCCGACGGGGCAGGTATCCAGGTGGCAGACCCGCATCAGCACGCACCCGGCCACGACCAGCGGCGCGGTGGCGAAGCCGAACTCCTCCGCGCCGAGCAGCGCGGCGATGATCACGTCCCGGCCGGTCTTGAGCTGGCCGTCGACCTGGACGACGATCCGGTCGCGCAGGCCGTTGCGCAGCAGCGTCTGCTGCGTCTCGGCCAGGCCGAGCTCCCACGGCGCGCCAGCGTGCTTGATGCTGGTCAGCGGCGAGGCGCCGGTGCCGCCGTCGTGGCCGGAGATCAGCACGACGTCGGCGTGTGCCTTAGATACGCCCGCGGCGACGGTGCCGACACCCGTCTCGGCCACGAGCTTCACGTGCACCCGCGCGAGCGGGTTGGCGTTCTTCAGGTCGTGGATGAGCTGTGCCAGGTCCTCGATGGAATAGATGTCGTGGTGCGGCGGCGGTGAGATCAGCCCGACACCAGGCGTGGAGTACCGGGTCTTGGCAATCCACGGGTACACCTTGTGCCCCGGCAGCTGGCCGCCTTCGCCCGGCTTGGCGCCCTGCGCCATCTTGATCTGCAGGTCGTCGGCGTTGACCAGGTACTCGCTGGTGACGCCGAACCTGCCGCTGGCGACCTGCTTGACCGAGGACCGGCGCAGGTCGCCGTTCTCGTCCGGCACGTACCGGCGGGCGTCCTCGCCGCCCTCGCCGGTGTTGGACCGGCCGCCGATACGGTTCATGGCGATGGCGATGGTCTCGTGTGCCTCGGCCGAAATCGACCCGTAGGACATCGCGCCGGTGGCGAACCGCTTGACGATGCTCGAGACCGGCTCGACTTCTTCGATCGGAATCGGCCCGGCTCCACCGCTGCTGGAATCCACACCGCGGATGCGCAGCAGCCCGCGCAGCGTCATCAGCTGCGCAGACTGGTCGTCGACCAGCTGGGTGTACTCGCGGAACACGCTGTCCTGCCCGGTGCGGGTGGCGTGCTGCAGCTTGAATACGGCCTCCGGGCTGAACAGGTGGGGCTCACCATCCCGGCGCCACTGGTACTCGCCGCCGGTCTCCAGCCGCCGGTGCGGCCGGCCGCCGCGGGGCGGATAGGCGACGGCGTGGCGACGGCTGACCTCCGTAGCGATCTCGGCGAAGCCGGCGCCGCCGAAGCGGCGACGACGTGCCGGCGAAGCAGGTCCCGATCACTTCAGGACCGAGGCCGACGGCCTCGAAGAGCTGGGCGCCAGTGTAGGAACGCACCGTGGACACGCCCATCTTCGACATGATCTTGAGCACGCCCTTGCCGAGCGCCTTGATCAGGTTCGCCGCTGCCTGCCGCTCGGTGACATCGCGCAGCGTGCCGCGACGCACCATCTCCTCCACCGACTCGATGGCGAGGTACGGGCAGACCGCCGCCGCGCCGTAGCCGAGCAGCAGCGCGATGTGGTGACACTCGCGCGCGTCGCCCGACTCGACGATCAGGCCCGCCATCGTCCTGGTCTGCTCGGCGATCAGATGGTGGTGCACGGCACCGGTCAGCAGCAGCGACGGGATCGGGGCCAGACGGGCGTCGTCGGCCGCGATCTCGACAGGGCTGGCGGGCAGGCCGCCGCCAGCCTCAGCGCCGCGATCGGACAGCACGATGATCCGGGCACCCCCGGCGATCGCGGCCGAGACCTCGGCGCGGATCTCGGCCAGCCGGGCCACCAGCGCATCGCCGCCGCCCGCCACCTCGTACCGGCCGTCCACGACGTGCGAGGCGAAGCCGGACAGGTTGCCGTCGTCGTTGATGTGCACGATCTTGGCCAGGTCGCTGTCGCTGATGACCGGGAACGGCAGCACCACCTGGCGGCACGAGGCCGGGCCCGGCTCGAGCAGGTTGTGCTCCGGCCCGGTCGCGGTGCCGAGCGAGGTGACGAGCTCCTCCCTGATCGCGTCCAGCGGCGGGTTGGTCACCTGGGCGAACAGCTGGCTGAAGTAGTCATACAGCAGCCGCGGCCGGTCCGACAGCACGGCAAGCGGCGTGTCAGAGCCCATCGAGCCGAGCGGCTCCGCGCCGGTCCTGGCCATCGGCGCGAGCAGGATCCGCAGGTCCTCCTCGGTATAGCCGAACATCTGCTGCTGCACCACCAGCACCCGGCTGTCGGGCAGCTCCCGGGCGCGCTCCGGCAGGTCGCGCAGGTGCACCATGCCGGCGTGCAGCCAGTCGGCGTACGGATGCTCGGCCGCGAGCGCCGACTTGACCTCCTCGTCCTCGATGATCCGGCCGGCTCCGGTGTCGGCCAGGAAAATACGGCCAGGCTGGAGCCTGCCCTTGCGCACTACCTGGGCCGGGTCGATGTCGAGCACGCCGACCTCGCTGGCCAGCACGACCAGTCCGTCACTGGTCACCCAGTACCGGCCTGGCCGCAGGCCGTTGCGGTCGAGCACGGCGCCGATGACGGTGCCGTCGGTGAACGCGATCAGGGCCGGGCCGTCCCAGGGCTCCATCAGCGAGGCGTGGAACCGGTAGAACTCATGGCGGTCGCGGTCCATGTGCGGGTTGTTCTCCCACGGCTCCGGGATCATCATCAGGACCGCGTGCGGGAGCGACCGGCCGCCCAGGTGCAGCAACTCCAGGCAAGCGTCGAAGCTGGCTGAGTCACTGGCAGCGCCGGTGGTGGATGACTCCGGCATGATCGGCAGCAGCCGCTCGATCCCGCGGCCCTCGGCGTCGGTGCCGAGCACGTCCGCTGCCAGCTGCGCCTCACGCGCGCGCATCCAGTTGCGGTTGCCGCGGATCGTGTTGATCTCGCCGTTGTGCGCGATCAGCCGGTACGGATGCGCCAGGGGCCAGGATGGGAACGTGTTGGTCGAGAACCGCGCGTGCACCAGCGCTATCGCCGAGCAGTACAGCGGGTCGGACAGGTCAGGGAAGAACGGCTCAAGCTGGAGCGCCGTCAGCATGCCCTTGTAGACGATCGTCCGGCTGGACAGGCTGGCCATATACAAGCCGAGCTCGTGGTCGGCTCGCTGGCGCAGGCAGTACGCCTTGCGGTCTAGCTCCAGGCCGGATTCCCCGGCTTGCCCGGCCACGACTAGCTGGGCTAGCTCCGGGAGCACTGCCCGCGCCTCGGTCCCGCAGCTGGCCCGGTCGTGCGGCACCTCGCGCCAGCCGAGTACGGCCAGGCCCTCAGACGCGGCGATCCGCGCGATACCGGCCTGCGCGACAGCCTTGCCGGGGCCGGCGGGCAGGAACGCCAGCCCGGCCGCATAGAACCCGGCCGGAGGAAGATCAAATTCACAGCGGGAACGCAGCAGCTCATCTGGCATCTGCGTCACGATGCCGGCGCCGTCGCCGGAATCCGGATCGGCGCCCTTGGCCCCCCGGTGATCCAGGTTGCGCAGCACGGTCAGGGCACTGGCGACAGTGTCGTGACGGCGCTGGCCGGTCAGGTCAGCGACGAAGCCCACACCGCAGGCGTCGTGCTCGTTCTGGCTGTCGTACAGCCCAGTGCCCAGTGCCCCATTACCTGGCGGCAGGGAGGCAGATGTCATCCAGAGCGCTCCTGTCGTCTCGTCCGCCGCCATCGCCAATGGAGCGGTAGTCGGGTCGGGACGACACTGGCCCTGTCACGCGGGACAACACTGGCCCTGCTATGCGGGCGCAAGGGCAGCTACAGTGCTCGCGCCCCCTGCGCACTACCAAGCAGTATAACGAAGGGAGCCGCCAAGGATCAGGCCCCACTGCCTCGATCATGCCCAGGCCGGGCGGTATTCATCCGCGCCAGGGCTCAGCGACCCGTCCGGACCCCAGCGGCGAGCTCGGCTGCGAGCGCCCGCACGCTGGCCAGGCCTTCCCGCTGATCACCGGCGGCCAGCAGCCGCTGGACGAACGCCGAGCCCACGATGACGCCGTCGGCGAAGCCGGCCACCTGGGCCGCCTGCCGGCCGTCGCGCACGCCGAGCCCGACGGCCACCGGAAGCTTGGTCGCCTCCCGGACCCGGGCCACCAGGCCCGCGGCCTGGCTGTCGACCGCATCCCTGGTGCCAGTGATGCCCATGAGCGAGGCCGCGTAGACAAACCCGCCGCAGACCGAGGTGACCAGCTCTATCCGCTGCCGGGACGAGCTCGGCGCGACCAGGAACACAGGGTCGAGGTCATAGGTCGCGGCTGCGGCCAGCCACGGGCCTGCCTCCTCCGGCGTGAGGTCCGGGGTGATCAGGCCGCTGCCGCCAGCCGCGGCCAGGTCGCGCGCGAACTCCTCGACTCCGTGCCGGTCGACCGGGTTCCAGTACGTCATGATCAGCGTCGGCACGCCCGCGGCTGCCACCGCCTCGACCGTGCGCAGCACGTCGGCCACCCGGGTGCCGCCCAGCAGCGCCCGGTGCACGGCTTCCTGGATGACCGGGCCGTCCATCAGCGGATCGGAGTACGGCAGACCGATCTCGATGATGTCCGCGCCGCCCTCGGCGATGGCGATCGCCGCCTCGATCGCGCCGCCCACGGACGGGAAGCCAGCCGGCAGGTAGCCGACCAGCGCGGCCCGGTCCTGCGCGGCTGCGGCCTCGAAGGCGTCAGCGACGGCGGTCACGGGGCGACCCCGTTCCCGTTCTGTGGGTTGTCACTAGGTGCGCCGCCCAGGTGACCGAACCAGCGGGCGGCGATGTCCACGTCCTTGTCGCCGCGGCCTGACAGGCTGACCAGCAGGACTGCGTCAGGCCCAAGTTCGCGGCCAAGCTGGAGTGCCCCGGCCAGCGCGTGCGATGACTCGATCGCCGGGATGATGCCCTCGGTCCGGCACAGCACCGAGAACGCGCTCATCGCCTGGGCGTCGGTGACGGCTCGGTAGCTCGCCCGCCCGGTCTGCTGGAGCCAGGCGTGCTCGGGACCGACGCCCGGGTAGTCCAGGCCGGCCGAAATGGAGTGGGTCTCCAGGGTCTGCCCGTCGTCGTCCTGAAGCAGGAAGGTCCGCATCCCGTGCAGCACGCCGGCCGAGCCTGCCGTCAGCGTGGCGGCATGGCGGCCGGTGTCCAGCCCGTCGCCGCCGGCCTCGCAGCCGATCAGCGCGACGCCGGCGTCGGGGATGAAGGCGTGGAAGGCGCCGATGGCGTTGGAGCCGCCGCCGACGCAGGCGATCACCGCGTCGGGCAGCTGGCCGGTGGCGGCCAGGATCTGCTCGCGCGCCTCGACGCCGATCACCCGCTGGAAGTCGCGCACCATGACGGGGAACGGGTGCGGTCCGCCGACTGAGCCGATGCAGTAGTGCGTGTTGTCTACCGTCGACACCCAGTTGCGGAACGCCTCGTTCATCGCGTCCTTGAGCGTTCGGCTGCCGGTCCTGACCGGAACGACCTCGGCACCGAGCATCTGCATCCGCGCCACGTTGAGCGCCTGCCGCCTGGTGTCCTCCTCGCCCATGAACACGACGCAGTCCAGGCCGAGCAGGGCGGCCGCGGTCGCCGTGGCCACGCCGTGCTGACCGGCCCCGGTCTCGGCGATAACGCGCGTCTTGCCGAGGCGCTTGGTCAGCAGCGCCTGCCCGAGCACGTTATTAATCTTGTGCGAGCCGGTGTGGGCCAGGTCCTCGCGCTTAAGGAAGACCCGGCACCCGCCAGCCTGCGCAGCGAACCTGGGCACCTCGGTCAGCAGCGTCGGCCGGCCAGCGTAACCGCGCAGCAGCGCGGAGAGCTCGGCCTGGAACGCGGGGTCGGCCTTGGCCTCGAGGTAGGCCGCCGTCAGCTCGTCGAGAGCCGCCATGAGCGCTTCCGGCGCGAGCCTGCCACCGAATTCGCCGAAGTGACCCAGGGCGTCCGGGACAACGCCAGCCTGCCCTGACGCAGGGTGCCCTGACGCAGGGTGCCCTGACCCAGGGTGCCCTGACCCGGCCTGCGCTGGCGAGCCGGTCATTGCTGTCCTCCATCGATCGTGTCCTCGCCGGTCGTGCCGCCTCCGGTCGGGCCGCCACCGGTCGTGCCGCCACCGGTCGGGCCGCCACCGGTCGTGCCATGGCCGCGGCTGGATCGAAGCGCCGGGTGCGATCCGGCCGTGACGAGGTCGGCGACGGCGGAACGTGGATCCTTGCCCGTCACCAGGCTCTCGCCGACGAGCACGGCGTCCGCGCCCGCGGCGGCGTAGGCAAGCAGGTCGTGCGGACCGCGCACCCCCGACTCGGCAATCTTGATGATGCCCGCGGGCACCCGCGGCGCCAGCTCGGCGAACACGCCGCGGTTGACTTCCAGCGTGGCCAGGTTGCGGGCGTTGACGCCGAGCACGGTCGCCCCCGCGTCGATCGCGCGCTCCAGCTCCGCCATCGTATGCACCTCGACGAGTGGCACCAGCCCGATGGAGACAGCGCGCTCGACTAGGGAGACGAGTGCGTTCTGCTCAAGCGCCGCGACGATGAGGAGAGCGAGATCAGCACCGTACGCCCTGGCCTCCCAGAGCTGGTATGAGCTCACGATGAAGTCCTTGCGCAGCACCGGGATCTGCACGGCGTCCCGGACCGCGGCGAGGTCATCAAGACTTCCGCCGAACCGGCGCTTCTCTGTCAGCACGCTGATGATCCGAGCCCCGCCTGCCTCGTAGTCCGCAGCGAGGGCGGCCGGGTCGGCGATGGCGGCGAGCGCCCCCTTGGACGGGCTGGACCGCTTCACCTCAGCGATAACGGCGACCTCGGTGCCGGCAAACGCAGCCATCACGTCTTTGGGCGAGGCTGCCTTCGCGGCCGTCTCCTTGAGTCGCTCCAGCGGGATCTCTTGCTGGCGGGCGGCCAGGTCGGCGCGCACTCCGTCGAGGATGTCGTCAAGCACGCTCACGCGGTTATGCCGCCCCCTCGGGTGGGATGCCTTGCCTCAAAAGAGTAGCGAGGGCGCCACCGGCCGGCTGGCCGCCCCCTGATCTGGCCTGGTAGGCCGGCATCGCCCGCCCGCGCCGCGGGCCAGCCTATGTGGCCCGCGTACCGCGATCGCCAGAGGCAGCCGGAGTCGTCGCGCTAAGGCCGGCCGTCGGGTCGTCGCCACGGCTGAGCGCCTCCCAGATGGACGCCGAGTCGGCGGGCATCGAGTCTGGCCCCGAGTTGGCGGGCCCCGAGCCGGCGGGCCCCGAGCCGGCAGGCACCGAGCTGGCGGGCACCGGCCTCAGCGTCGTGGCTTGCTGGCCGGGGCCTGGCCCGCGTCCCGAGCCAGCACCGCTGCCGTCGCGGGTCCGGCGGGCTGGGCCGGTCGGCGAGTCGTACCGGCTCGACATCACCGCCATCTTGTTGCCGCGCCACGCGACCAGGCCGCCGGCGCCGATCATCAAGATGGCGCCGATCAGAACCAGCGCCTGCCAGCCGGCGGCGCTGAACGCGACGTGCGGTACCGCGCCGGCGACGTTGGGCACGACAGAGGCAGCCGAGTCGCCGCCATCGGTGACCGAGCCGGCGCTTGCCGTGGCCGGGGCAACGTTCGAACTCGCCGCGGTGACGGCCGCCGCGGCAGATACCGTGAACGCCGACGCGGCCAGGCTCGCACCAAGCACCGCGAGCAGGATGCCAGTCAGCCTGCGCGCGAGCCCGCGGCTGGCCAGCACCGCCGCGAGCGTCGCCAGGCCAGCGACCACCAGGGCGTCGGCGTAGGGCACGAGGGCGGCGCCGGTCACGGTGACGCGGCTCGGCGGCAGCGGACTCGGCGGGGTCGTGCGGACCTGCGCCCAACCCTGCCGGCTGGCGAGGAACACCAGGCCTGCCCCGGCCGCGCCGAGCAGCAAGGCAACAATGAGCTCGCGGCGGTCGGACCGCGGGCCGGTGCGCCCACGGCGCAGGCCCGCGCGCAGGCCGCCGGACCGCTCCGCACGGACGCTGGTCATGCGCTGCCTCCCCGGTATAGGTCCCTGAGAAGGCTAGCGGCAGGATTCCCCGGCCGCGACGTCGCGTGGCCCTGCCGCCTGCCAAAATGGCGCCGATCACCTACGATCGCCTCAGTGTCACGCTCGCCGTCTGAAATCCGCTGGCCGGCGCGGCGGCGACCGCTGCAATGATCAGCCAGCTCGGCTGACATGAGGAGCAACCGTGTCCCACGCCCAGGATGAGCGCCAGGCCCTCTGCGACCTGCTCACCGAAGTCGGCCCTGATCAGCCGACACTGTGCGCCGGCTGGCAGACGGCCGACCTCGCAGCGCACCTGGTGCTCCGTGAGCGGCGCCCCGACGCCGGGGCCGGCGTCATGGGCGGTCCGGTGGCTAGGTATACCCGCCGGGTGCAGGCACATCTGGCCAGCCGGCACTCATTCGCCCGGCTCGTCAGCTTTATTCGGTCCGGCCCTCCACGGCTGTCAGTGTTCGGCCTGCCGGGCGCGGACGAGAAGCTCAACCTGGTCGAGTACTTCGTTCACCACGAGGATGTGCTCAGAGCGCGGCCCGACTGGCAGCCGCGAAAGATTGACGCTGAGCTCGCCGACGTGCTTTGGGACAGGCTGAGCCTGGCCCGGCTCATGCTGCGCAGGGCACCAGTCGGCGTCGAGCTTGTCCGTTCCGATCGGAGCCACGGCCCGGCCGACCCAGCGGCCGGCCGGCCTCCGGCGAACAGACGCGGTCGCGCCCAGGGCACCGCCCGGGGTGACCGGGTGCGGATCACCGCCAAGGCCCGCACTCCGGTCGTGACGGTGACTGGCGATCCGGTCGAGCTGACCTTGTGGACGATGGGCCGCACCACGGTCGCGGACGTGCATATGGACGGTGCCGACGCCGACGTAGCCGCGCTGCGCTCGGATCACTGGCGGCCGTGAGGTCACGCGGCGCCAGCGGCGATGCTAGGTTTCGGCCAGTCGCGCCAGCGGGAACGGCGCCGCTACCCGCAACTCGACGTTGCGATCGGCATGCGTGCCCGGCCGACTCGAATCCATCCCGGCGAACGGCATGTTGGCAGCTAGCTCCCGGTGCAGCGCCGCGAGGTCGGCACCGGCCGCCAGCGCCTCCGGGCGGACTGGGCTGTCATGGTCGATCATCGTGCAGACGATGGATAGTTGCCCGGCTACCTCGACGATCTCCACGAGGCGGGCCTGGCAGGGCCAGTCGACGATGCTGCTGGTTGTCACCTCCCAGAAGCCGTGGGTCGGGTCTCGCGGGTCCCGTCGCGCGCGGATCGCGTTGAGGTGGGTGTGCCCGTTCAGCCAGAGGACCACGTTCGGGTACCTGTGCAGCAGGGCCAGGATCTCGGGGCCGCCGAGGAGCGGCTGACCGTCTGGTCCAGCATGCCGCGTCACGGGATGGACCAGGCTCTCGACGCCATGGTGCGAGAAGATCACCACGAGCCGGTCGTCGTTCGAACGCTGCACGTGCTGGCCGGCCGGGTCGTAATAGCTTGAGTGCACTTCGGCGAGGCGCGACTCCAGCCAGCGCGCCTGGTCGTGGTCCACGCAGCCGGACGCGCCGCCGGCGAGGCAGTTCGTGTCCAGCGCGATGAAGCGCACCGCAGGGGTGTCGTGGACGTAGTAGGCAGTGCCGTCCAGGCGATTCCGCTCGGTGAAACCGTGGCCGCTCGGTAGCGCCGTCGGCCCGAAGTGGGCCGCCACGAATTCTTGCCTGGTCACTGGCCGGCGCCCGGGGTCGGCGACAACACGCCTGGCCGGTCCGGCCATGAATACCTCGGGGTGGTGCGTGAACAACTCGAGCGCCTGGTCGTGATCGAACTCGGCCGGAAGCGCCCATGGCTTGACGTCACCGACAAGTGCCGCGGCGAGGTCAGGACTGATCACTCCGACTCCTTGATTCAGCGCCTCGTGATTTCCAAAGCACGATAGCCACGGCATCCGCAGGCCGGGTGCGGTGAACTGCTCCATCGCGCGGCGAAGTAGCCCTGGCCAGTGCGGGAATCCGAATGCCGTGCGGAACAAGTCCGGACCGGTCGCAGCTACTCCATCGGGCTTCCAGAAAATGTCGTCCGGCCAGTTCAGAGCCTGCACACCCGCATATTCAGGTCCGCCCGAATTCATCACGACATGGCCGCCATCGAATAGCGCCAGGAAAGCCTGCACTTCGTTCCACTGCGCATTGTCGATCGAGTCGCCGGTGGTCACCGCCAGTTGTGGTGCAAGTGCGGTCACCGGCCCGACGGCCGCATTGACCGTACGCAGCATCGCGTCGATGGCATGCGCATTCAGCGCCTCCTGAGGCCGCTGCACAGGGACGATCTCGGCGTACCTGGGATCGGCGAACTGGCGGTTCAGGAACTCGAATCTCGTCGGCGACTGGACGTCCGCGAGCTGAAGGTCGGTCAGGTGCACGAGGCAGAGCAGCGGCCGTCCGTTGCTCGCGGCCTGGTCATGCGCGCCCAGGTCGGCGCGAACTACATGCTGCTCGCCGTCGATGATCTCGACAGCGCGGTACGGCGAAATCGTTCCGGTCCGCAATACGCCCCCCGGGCCAAGCCGACGGGCCGTAGTGAGCAGTGAATGACCTCCGCTCACTCCTCACTCGCGACGGCAGAGTCAGCTGACACCAGGACGGGGTCAGGCCGGATCGTCAGGGTCACCCGGCTGCCTGCAGGCAGCTTGGTCGCCTCCGAAGTCGGCAGCTGAGCCATGATCGTCGTGTCACCCAGGTCGACAGTGACACGACTGGTCGCGCCCAGGAACGTCGAGGCAATCACCGTCCCTGACATCGGGCCAGATTCGCCTGTGTTATCCGACGCCAGCGTGACCGCCTCGGGCCGTACGATCGCCGTCACCGGGCCGGCCGGGGTCAACGGGTCCACGAGAGGCAGGTCGTGACCGCGCACGGTGACGGCTGACCCCGTCACGGTGCCGGCCAGCCGGTTGCTCAGGCCGACAAACTCAGCGACGAACGACGTCGCCGGGCGAGAGTACACCTCGGTGGGCGGCGCGAGCTGCTCCAGGCGGCCAGCTCGCATCACGCCTACCCGGTCCGCGATCGCCAGCGCCTCTTCCTGATCGTGGGTCACGAACAGGGTGGTGATGCCCACCTCCAGCTGGATCCGGCGGATCTGGTCACGCAGTTGTGCCCGGACCTTGGCATCCAGCGCCGAGAGCGGCTCGTCCAGGAGCAGCACCTGCGGCTCGATGGCGAGCGCGCGTGCGAGCGCGACACGCTGCTGCTGGCCGCCGGAGATCTGATGCGGATAGCGATCCGCCTGCGTGGGCAGATCCACCAGCTCCAGCATTTCGAGCGCCCGCTGATCGCGCTTAGCCGAGCTGATCTTGCGCAGCCGCAGCCCGAACGCGACATTCTGCTGCACTGTCATATGCGGGAACAGCGAGTAGGCCTGGAACACCATTCCCATGTCGCGTTTGCTGGCCGGGAGCCTGGTGATGTCCCGGCCGGCCACGTTGATGTGCCCGGTGTCCGCGTCCTCCAGGCCCGCCAGCAGGCGAAGCGTAGTGGTCTTGCCGCAGCCCGAGGGACCGAGCAGCGCGATCAACTCGCCCGGCTGGACAGTCAGGTCGAGATTGTCGAGCGCGACGACCGTCCCGTAGTGTCGGCTGAGACCCTCCATCCGCACCTCGACCGCGGTCCTGGCCGAGTCGGATTGGGTACTTGTCGTTGGCAAGCTCACGCATTCCACCTCATGGCCGGCCGCGGCGCAGGCGGCGCCCGGCGTAGGACAGGATCATTAGCAGGATGAACGCGAACAGCAGCGTGGCGGCTGAAGCCGAGAAGAGCACGCTGGCGTTCTCGGAATTCCGGCTGATGTCGAACAGGTCAGGCTGCAGCGTGTTATAGCCCAGCAGGTAAGCAACGGTGAATTCGCCGAGTACAAGCGCGACCGTCAGCAGCAGCGCGTTCAGTATGGCCTGCCACATGTTCGGGACGATCACCCGGAACATCACGGTGCCCCAGCGCGCCCCGAGGCTTCGCGCAGCCTCGGACAGGGTCGTCGCGTCGACGGCGTTCAGGCCGGCGGCCAAGGCGCGGTAGGCATACGGCAGCGCCAGGATGACATAGGCCAGGAACAGCATCAGCGGCGAGATGTTGACCCGCTCGATCCGGTTGTAGATCGGAGCAAGGCCCACCACCAGCACGATGGCGGGGATAGTCAGCGGGAGCAGGCACAAGAACTCCATGACCCGGCTGAACCACCGCGCGCGCAGCCGGATCCAGATCATGGTCGGCAGCACGAGCAACAGCATCACCACGCTGGTGATGACGGCCAGTTCGAGCGTGACCTCGATGCCGGACAGCAACGGCGGCGGGCCAGGGTACGAGGCGATTTGCGTCCAGGCGGACACTGACCAGGTCCCGGGCTTGGTGCCTTCCAGCGAGAACCTGACCATGGCGAACAACGGCAGCAGAAAAAACAAGCCGAAGATCGTGAATGCAGCGTACCTAAAGAGGTTCAGCCGCCTGCGCTGGCTGGCCCGCAGGCCGCCCCGCCGCCTCGCGGCCGCCGGGCGCCCGGAAAGGTCTGCCGCCAGGTCGTCCAGCGGGGGGTTTACCGCTGCCATCGTGCCGCCCGCCTCTGCAGCAGGAAGTACCCGGTCATGACGATGACCACCACCACGATCAGTCCAAGCGCGAGCGCGTCGCCCTGATGGACGTTGGCAAGACCGACCTCGCTGATCAGGGAGCCGCTGATTGACTGTGGCACGACGTAGTTGATCTGGTTCTCCCAGGCCTCGATGGTCGCGAAGGCGGACAGTGCGTTGGCGAACAGCAGCAGTGCGGCGCCAGTGAAGGCCGGCATCAGTAGCGGGCCTGCGACGTAGCGCCAGTAGTGCCACGTCGATCCGCCGAGGTTCTCGGCCGCCTCCCGCCACTGGATCTTCAGTCCGTCGATCGCTGGCAGGAAGACCAGCACCATGAGCGGGATCTGGAAGTAGCAATAGATCAGCCCGATGCCCCAGGGAAAGCTGCTGTACCAGCTGGCGTGCAGCAACAACCCGGCCGGGCCGATCGTCGCAAGGAAAGCGAAGGCGAGCGTCACGCCGCCGAACTGCGCGAGCACGCCCGACCCTGCGAGATAGAGTCTGCGGATCACTCCGTCCGGGTTCCCGGACGCTACCGCGTACGCCAGGATCGCGCCGAGAATCGCACCGATCACCGACGAGATCACGCAGAGCTCTAGAGAGCCTTTGAAGGCGCTGCGGACCGGAGCTGTGTTGAGCGCGGTGATGTTGGCGAGCGTCCAGCCCCCGCTAGTCCCCTTGAAGGCGTTCCAGATGACGATGCCGGTGGGGAGCAGCAAGAAGATCCCGGAGTAGGCCAGGAACGGCAGCGTCCCTATCCACGCGAGCGGAGGCCGGCGCCCGGCCCGAACGGGCTGGGCGCCGGTCTGCGTCGCAGTAGCAGTTGTCACTACTCGGGTTCCTAGCTGATCGCCTTGGGCCAGTTCGCCGCGAGGTAGGTTGCGGCGGCGGTGGCCTGAGCCTGCGTGAGGAAGATTGGTGTCCCGGTCACCGGCGGCAGTGCTGCGGCAGCCGCCTTGTTGATGGTGCCGTTGCTCGTCATCGCGACCTGCTCAGACGGCCGGGCGCCACCCGCCAGCCACAGGTTCTGCCCGCCTATTGCAGCCTGAGAGAACAAGTACTCCTCCCACAGGCGCGCTGCCGCCGGGTGCGGTGCGTTCTTGTTGATGGCCTGGTAATAGAAGCCGCCCAGCGTGGCGTTGGCTGGAATGAACACCTTCCAGTTGGAGGCCGGCTGACCGACGACGGATGCGGTGTTGAGGTAGTCCCAGTTGAACACCACTGGCGTCGTACCGGCCTTGATGGTCGCCGGCGTGGCCTGCGTAGTGTTGAAGTTACCCGCCACCTTGAGCTGGTGGAAGAAGTTCACGCCATCGGCGATGCTGCCCGCGCTGCCGCCCTGAGCGAGACTCGCCATCATCACGCCGTTCAGCGCGGCATTGGCCTGTGTCGGGTTCCCGTTGAGCGCAACGTCGTTCTTGAACTTGCTACCGAGCAACTGACTCAGCGAAGTGACGGTGCCGAACTTGGCCGGGTTGTAGCCGACCGACATGTAGCCGCCGTAGTCCCCGACGAACAGGCCGCTCGAGTCCTTCAGGCCAGCCGGAATCGACGACCAGGTGGCGACCTCGTACGGCGCGAAAAGGCTCGTGCTGGCTGTTGCGACCGAGCCGCCGACGTCGAGCACATCCGCTGCCAGCGAGGTGCCGTTCTTCTGCTGAATCTGGGTCACTTCCTGTGCGCTGCTGTCTGAGGGCGCGATGGAGGTGACCTTGATGCCGTACTTGGCTGTGAAGTCCTTGATGATGGTGCCGTAGTTCGCCCAGTCGGCCGGCAGCGCGATGACGTTGAGCGTGCCTTCCTTCTTCGCGGCGGTCACGAGCGCGGACAGGCCGCCGCCCGATGCCGCCGAGGTGGCCTTCGACCAGTTGTATCCACTTGACGATGACGACGGCGCCGACGACCCGCACCCGACTGCTGACACGAGCGTCAGCGCAGTCAGGCCTGCGAGTCCAAGTCGGTATGGAGTTCTCACTACAGCCTCCTGTGGCTTCCCCACCTGGTTGACCGGACACGCGCCGGCCAGAAATCAGCGAACTCCACGCTCGCGGATAGCTCTGCGAACGGAGACGTCCAAATGTCTGAAACGTTTAGCCTTTTGGCATGCTGGCGCAGCCGTTGTGCACGTGTCAAGCCTCGTTACCTACTTGACGCCCCCTAGCCATCTGATGGCCATCGGTGCAGGTAAGCGCCATGTCGCAGGCTGCCTTCCGGCGGCTGAAGAGAGGGCCGCTCGATGAGCTCGACCGGTGCGACAAAGTCGCCCAACGGCACCTGGGCCAGCAGCCGCGCCATTAGCGCCTGCCCCATTTGCCGCCGGTCGATGCGGATGGTCGCCAGCGGCGGGTCAAGGAGCTCCGAAGTTGGCAGATCGTCGTGACCGATGACAGAGATCGCCGGCCCGACGAGCAGTGAAAGCTCGCGCGCGGCCTTGTAGATCGCGTGCGCGGTGTAGTCGGAGTTCGTGATGATCGACGTCGGCCGGCGCGCGTCGGACAGCACGGCGCGCGCGGCGCGCCCGACGTCCGACATGGTCAGCGGCGAGTACACCACGCGGCCGCGCATGCCTAGCCGAGAAGCCTGCTGGCGGAAGTGACGTAGCCTGTCGGCGTCAGCCATCAGTCCTCGTGGTGCCGTGATGAAGGCCGCCGATGCGTGACCCAGCTCGGCTAGGCGCTGCATGGGCAGAGCCACGGCCGCGGCATTGTCTGGTGACACCAGCGAGAGACCGCTGATACCGGGCAGCGAGGCGTTGAGCGCGACAACGGGCGTGCCAGGCCGCAGCTGATGCCAAAGCTGGATCGAGGCGCCCGCCCCGACCGGCGCGATCGCCAGCCCGGCCAGGCGCTGGGCGGCCATGTTCCTGACGTGCTCGGCTTCGCGATCGATCGAGTATTGAGAGTCCAGCACGATCAGCGTGGCCCCCGCCTCGCTCGCGACCTCCTCGGCGCCGCTCATCACGTCCAGGAAGAACGGGTTGGCCAGGTTCCGCACTACGAACCCGTACATCGTGCTGCGGCCGCTGCGCAGAGCCTGAGCCTGCGGGTTTGCGCGATAGCCGAGGCGCTCTGCAGCCGCGGCGATGCGGCTGCGGGTGCCATCGGACACACCGGGCAGTCCATTGAGGGCCAGGCTCGCCGACGCGACCGATACGCCGGCCAACTTGGCCACGTCGCGGATGCCGATGGGTTTTGCCGTCGCCTCCCCGCGATCCGTCTCTCGCGTTTCGCGGGCTGTCACGTCCGTCTGGCTCCAGCGTCCGAATTGGCTCACCCGCGGCGCGGCGAAGGCCTACGTCTGCACACCATGCAGGAGAGATTGCTGCGCCGCAAGTCCGCCGGCGACCTTCGGTACTGTCGTGGCCGTGCAAGGTGATTGTGATGACGCGTCGCTGCCGGGCGAGCGCCGGTGACGACCCCTGACTCGACCGCGCAGCGGCGGCTCGTTCCCGGCCCGGCGGGTGACCTCGGATACCGACGGCTGGTCGCGGCGGAAGGCGAGCAGCACACTGTACGGACTGACTTGTGCAGCGGCGGCCTGGGAACGGGCTGGCAGCGGTCGGCAACGCCCTTGCTGGCCGTCGCGCACCTGTCGGATACGCACGTCATGGACCACCAGTCGCCAGGCCGGGCTGAGCTGGTGGACAGGTTCTCCGACCCGGATTCGCCGCTGCGCGCCACCGTCGGCATCATCGGCACCTACCGGGCGCAGGAGCTCTTCACCTATCACGTCGCCGAGGCGATGGTGCGGGCAGTGCGCCGCACAGCCGCGGCTCCGGTCTCGGCGGCGCCGCTGGACTTCGCCGTCGTGACCGGTGACGCGACCGACAACTGCCAGCTCAACGAGCTGCGCAGCTACATCGACATGCTGGACGGCGCCGCTATCGTGCCCGACTCCGGTGATCCGTATAAATACGAGGGCGTCGCGGCGCCGGACGTAGAAGACGAGCGGTACTGGCACCCCGAAGGCGGCACGCCTGACCTCCCGAGCACGCGGTACGGCTTCCCGTCTGCACCCGGCATCCTGGCCGCCGCCCGCCGCCCATTCCGGGCGACGGGCCTCGGGCTGCCCTGGTATGCCGTCCACGGCAACCACGACAACATGCTCCAGGGCACCGTGTCACCGGCGGGCTGGCTGCGGGAGTTCCCGGTCGGCGCCGTCAAGCTGGTCACGCCGCCCGACGACATCGACGCCGCTGAGCTGCTAGCACGGTTCGACAGCGCCGACGGCGACGCGCTTGCCGAGCTGGCTCGCGGGAGGCAGCTGCCGGTAACGCCCGATCCGGGCCGCGCGACGGTCACTAGGTCGGACCACATCAGGGAGCACTTCAGATCCGGCGGCGTGCCAGCCGGCCATGGCTACTCCGCGCGCAACCTCGCCGACGGCACCGCGTATTACGCCTTCGATCACGGCCCGATCCGCTGCGTCGTGCTGGACACGGTCAACCATCACGGCGGCTGGCAGGGCTCCGTCGACGCGACCCAGCTGGGCTGGCTCGAGGCGGAGCTGACCGCGAGCGCGGCCAGGCCGGTTGTGCTCTTCAGCCATCACCCGCTGGAGACCCTGATCAACGACACCCGGCCGCCGGGCGCTGACCGCCGCGTGCTCGCTGACGAGCTGCGCGCAATGCTGCTCGGTCATCGGTGCGTGGTCGCGTGGCTCAACGGGCACACCCACGTCCACGCCGTCACCGCCGTCACCGACGGCGCTGGCAGCGGCTTCTGGCAGGTCACGACGGCCTCGCATATTGACTGGCCGCAGCAGGCCAGGATCGTCGAGTTCCTGGCCACCGATACGGCGCTGTCGATCGCATGCACGGTCATCGACTCGGCGGCTGCCGTCCGCTACCAGGGCAGCGCCGAGCCCGCCGACCTGGCGGCGCTCGCCCGTGAGCTGGCGGCTAACGACTGGCAGGTGCGGGACCAGATCACCGCCGAGGGCGGGGCCGGCGCTGGCGCCGTCGCCGATCGCAACGTCGTGCTCGCGATTGACTGGCCGCGGGCTCCCGGCCAGCTTCGGCTGCGCTGAGCCCGATGCCTTACTCTGCGCTGGGGTTGATGACGTGGTACAGGAAGAAGTCCTGCCATCGTCCGGCGATCTTGAGGTAGGTCGGCGCCAAGCCAATGCGGACGAAGCCGTTGCGCTCCAGGACACGCTGCGACGCGACGTTGTCCAGCAGAGTCTCCGCCTGGATCCGGTGCAGCCCGAGCTCGCCGAAGGCGACAGCCATAGTCTCGCGCAACGCGGCCGTGGCCAGGCCGCGCCCTCCCGCGGCCGCACTGAGCCAGTAACCGACGCTGCACGACTGGAGCGCGCCGCGAACGATGCCGTTCAGGGTAATCCGGCCAACGACCGCGCCGGTGTGGTCGAGGATCACCGACGGCAGTGCGTTCCCTTGATTGTGCAGTTCCAGGGAACGCTCGATGTCGGTGCGCTGGCCAGCTTCGGTGAAATAGGCCTCGCCGCGAAGCGGCTCCCACGGAGCCAGGAACTCCCGGTTTGCCCGGAGCAGCTCCGCCAGGACTGCGGCATCCGCGAGCGTGATCAGTCGGCGAGCAGTCACCCGTCCATGGTCCCGCAGCACCGGGCCGGGGTGCGTTCCGGGCCGGCCGGTGCTCCTGGCTACTGCCGGGCGGCGGCGCCGAAGCCGATCAGCTGGATCAGGCCGCCGATCGAGTCCAGGATGTGCGGCGCGCGGGCCGCGATCAGGGATTCCCGGCTCCCGGCCCCTGTTGTCACGCCCGCTACGAGCCCGGCACCGGCACGCAGGCCGGATTCGATGTCGCTGGCAGTGTCGCCGACGACGGCGAGCTCGCTGACCGCGCCGCCGCCTAGGCGGAGCAGCGCAGTGAGGGGCAGATCAGGCCAGGGCCGGCCCCGGCCAGCGTCCGCTGGTGACAGCGCGAGGTCGATCAGCGGCCGCCAGCCAAGCGCGTCCAGCAATGCGTCCCTCGTCACCGGCGCGAACCCGGTCGCCAGGCACACCTTCAGGCCGGCTGCCCGCAGCGCCGTGATGGTCTCGGCTGCGCCCGGCAGCGGGGCAACCAGTCCGGCCCGCACCGACTCGGCGTAGGTCGCCTCGAACACGCGATTCGCTTGCTGCGCGCTGTCCTCGCTGCCGAGCAGCCGCCGGAACACGTCGATCTTCGACTGGCCCATGGTGTCCTGAACGAACTGAATCGCGTCGTCGTATCCGGGCGCGCCTGGCACCAGCCCGAACTCCGCCGCCGCCGCACCGAATGCTGCCATCACGCTGCCATCGTCAGCCACCGTCGTCCCCGCCATGTCCATGCATACGACCGTGATGTCCTGCATAACTGCCTCTCCTCGGTCTGCGACCGCAGAACGCCGTCAGTTAATCGTGCCTGTACGACAGTTCGTGAACCGAGCGCGTCTCAGAATCGGGCCGCAGCTGGCGACCACGCGACTGGAGCGCCTGCCTACCTGGTCTCCGCCGGGTCTGCGCCGGCCTCGGCCGGCCGCGCCCAGCCGTCTTGGCATGGCTGCGGCAACGACGTCGCTGTGTATCCGCAGCAGAGTCACAACCATGACGTTGGCCGCAAAGCCAGCGCGGCCAGCGCTGTCAACGTAGGCGGTTAGGTGATGAATGTCCCTTTAGCTGGCAGCGTCACGACTAGTCCGCGCTGGCGGAGCTCCTCCACCGCGCGGCGGGCGGTACCGACCGCGACCTGATAGTCGGCCGCCAGGTCCCGCTCGGCCGGCAGCCGCGCTCCGACGGGCAGTTCTCCGGCCTCGATCCTCGCCGCAATGTGGTTCGCCACCCCGATGTAGACATACACCGGCCCAAGCGCGTTGGCGTCGAACCTGGGCACCTTCACCACGGACGCCACCCTAGAACGCTTGTGAACTGCCGAAACAGGCAGGACGCGGTCTGCTGCGCTAGGTTGCTCTATACCGCGCTATGCTTGAGTCGAAGCTAGCCCCGGGACCCCTGCGGCGGACAGGACGCCCGGACGGGGCCGCAGTGGAGGCGGCATGGACGGAGCCGGCATGGACGGACGCGGCATGGACAGGAGGCGGCATGGACTGGAGTGACGCATCTGCGCTGGCAGACTTGCAGATGCACTGGGACGAGGCGTACGTCATCGGCCTCGATGGCGACATCTGGTCTGCGCGGTACCGGACCTCGACCGACGAACTGCGCGCGCATACCAGTAGCGAGCTGCGCGAGCTGATCCGGTCCGATTACACCTACCGGCAGAAGGTCGACCGGCCGACCCGCGATCCCGACGAGGACGCGGACGAGGACGCGGACGAGGAAAACGAGATCGAGGACGCGGATAGCCTGGCCGACGGCTCGATCACCGCAGGCGAGAGCGAGGCCGAGACCGGCAACCGTTCGGCCGCCACGGGCGAGGACGCCGCCTGCGCGGCGCGCCGGACGGCGGCGGACGTGAACTTCGCCGCGATACGCGGGGAGCGGATGTCCACCTGACGATGCCCAGGGACGTCCGCCAGCTGCACGGGCCCAGATCAGTAGCGGTGGCGGGCTGGGTATAGGGCCATAGGCTTGTCCTACAGCTCAGCCCGCCCGGCAGGGTGCCGGCGTCGGACCATACCGGGAGGAACGTATGGCTCACGTGCTCGGCATCGACATCGGCGGCAGCGGCATCAAGGCCGCGCCGGTGGACACGGCGACCGGCCAGTTCCTGGCGGAACGGCAGAAGCTCCTGACCCCGCAGCCCGCGACCCCGGAGGCGCTAGCGAAGGTCGTGGCGCAGCTTGTGCGGTCCTTCGAGTGGACTGGCCTGGTTGGCATCACGTTTCCGGGCGTCGTCGTCGACGGCGTCGTACGGACGGCCGCAAACGTTGACTCCTCGTGGATCGGCGTCGACGCTGTCAAGCTGTTCGGGTCCGAGACCAACCTCACCGTGACAGTCCTCAACGACGCCGACGCGGCGGGCGTTGCGGAGATCCACTTCGGCGCCGGCAAGGACGTGCAGGGGACGGTCCTGTTGCTCACGCTTGGCACCGGGATCGGCAGCGCGCTGTTCACAGATGGCGTGCTGGTGGCGAATACCGAGCTCGGCCACATTGAGATCCGCGGCAAGGATGCCGAGAAGCGTGCGTCTGATCACGCCCGTGAAGAACACCATCTCAGCTGGGGTGACTGGGCCGGCCGGGTCGACGAGTACCTGGAGCACATGGAGGCGCTGCTATCGCCCGGCCTCATCATCATCGGCGGCGGGGTCAGCCGGAAGTCGAGCAAATTCCTGCCGTTGCTGACGCCTCGCGTGCGCGCCAACGTCGTGCCCGCGGCGCTCCAGAACGAGGCCGGCATAGTCGGCGCGGCGATGGCGGTCGAGGCGGCTCACGGCTCGACTACGCGGTAGATCACTACGCGGTAGATCACTACGCGGTAGGTCACTCTGCGGTAGGTCACTGCGCCATAGGTCTGGCGCACTGCGGTTGCTCCCGCCGCGCTCCGATCCCTATCAGCCGCTGTGCGGGCCGTCAGGGGCGATGCGACCAGGGCCGGCGTCGTACGGTTCGGGATTGCCGTGCGGACTGGACACGTCCGGCCCGGCCGCAGCCTGCGGCTGACCGGGATTCGGCTGCCCGGACGATGGCAGGCCGGAATCCAGCTGGCCGGGCATCGGCTGGCCGGGCGTCGGCTGGCCGGGCATCGGCTGGCCGGGCATCGGCTGGCCGGGCATCGGCTGGCCGGAACCGTGGCGGCCAGGGTAGGACCCGGCGCCGAACGTCTCCATGCCCGGCATGGGCGTCCCGTCATAGGGCAGCTGGCGCCGGGCCTTCAGCACGCCAACCAGCTCGATCCCGCCCGCCACCCCGGCGGCGGCCAGCGGCCAGAAGGCCAGCGCGCCGCGAGAGCCTAGCGAGATCGGCGCGTGCAGGAACGTGCCCGGCCTGCTGGTCGCCAGCAGATTGTCAAAGCCCGCTCCGCCGGACAGGAGATGCCCGACCCAGGCCGCGATGAACGCGGCCGCGATCGACCCGAGGACTATTCCGGCCATGGGCGCAGGACCGTAGCGCCGCACCCCGAACAGGTAGCCGAGCAGCCCGATTAGCGCGCCGCCCGCGACCGCTACGAAGCAATACCACCCATCAGCGGCGATAAAGGCGCTTGTTTCCGGGTTTGTGGCGTACGCGGTCGGCGGGCTCAGTGTGTAGACCTGGTACAGCACTCGCGGCGCGGCCGCAGCCCAGATCGCCCCGGCCGCCACGCCTACGATCAGGCTGCCCGCAATGATCAGGACAGCAATAAGCAGCGCGGGGCCCTGCCGGCCTGGCCGCGTCTGTCCATGGGATAGCGATGCAGCGCCGCCGGGCGGCGTAAGCATGCTGTTATCAGTCATAACTCCGTAGCAGGGTACGGGACATTTCTGCAGGCCCGGATACCGACCGGGCCAATCTGTGATCTTGACAGCTTACCGCCGTCATCCTTGCGCCCATACCGGCCTGGGAACGGGCTCGGCCAGCCCTCGGGTAGCTCTGATAACCTCGCCACGCGAAAGGACGCAACTGCCAGCTTCGCCGGATGAGAGACGACCGATGATCGAAGCCAGAGACCTCAGCAAGAGATTCGGCGACACACTCGCGGTCGATCATTTGTCCTTCACTGTTCAGCCCGGCCGCGTCACCGGTTTCCTCGGGCCGAACGGGGCGGGCAAGTCCACGACGATGCGCATGATCCTCGGCCTTGACCATCCCACTAACGGGACGGCGACGATCAATGGCAAGCCCTACGCACAGCTGACCAGCCCGCTGCGGACGGTGGGCGCGCTGCTGGAGGCGAAGTCGGTGCACACCGGCCGCAGCGCCCGCAACCACCTGCTGTTCCTCGCCCAGACTCAGGGCCTGCCGAACAGCCGGGTAGACGCGATGCTGGACCTGGTCGGGCTGCGTGAGGTAGCCAAGAAGCGGGCCGGCGCGTTCTCCCTCGGCATGGGCCAGCGACTCGGCGTCGCGGCGGCGCTGCTCGGCGATCCGCAGGTGCTGCTGCTCGACGAGCCGGTCAACGGGCTCGACCCCGAGGGCGTGCTGTGGATCAGGAACCTGATGAAGCACCTGGCCAGCCAGGGCAAGACCGTGCTGGTTTCGAGCCACCTGATGAACGAGATGGCTGTCACGGCCGACCACCTGATCGTGATCGGCCGGGGCAAGCTGCTCGCCGACGCGGCGACCGCGGACGTGATCGCCCGTGGGTCCGGCCAGTCGGTGCGAGTGCGAGCTCCGGAGCCTGGCCGCCTCACCGAGCTCGTCACCGCCGAGGGCGGCAAGGCGGTGCTGGCCGACACACCGCCCGGCAATGGCGGCTCGACCGCTGCCGACGAGGCCCCGGTGCTGACCATCACCGGCCTGCCCGCAGCCCGGATCGGAGAGCTCGCCGCATCGGCATCGGTTGTCTTGCACGAGCTCACGCCGCAGCTCGGGTCGCTGGAGGATGCCTTCCTTGAGCTCACGTCGGACAGCCTCGAATTCGGCCATCTCGACTCTGCCCAGCTTGATTCTCAGCCCGCGCAGACCGCCGACGGGGGTGTCCGATGACCACGACAACAACCGCCGGCCAGCTCGAGTCCGGCGCGGCGCGGTCAGGCGTCCAGGCCGGCTTCGGTCACCTGATGCTCGCTGAGTGGACCAAGATCCGCTCGGTCCGGTCCACCGCCTGGACCCTGATCCTGTTCGTGATCATTACGCTCGGCCTGACGGCGCTCTTCACCTGGGTCACGATCGCGAACTGGACTGGACTGCACGCAGCCGCCCGCGATGCCAGGGCGCTCGCGGATCCGACCAGCATCATCTTCGGACCGTCCATCTATCTGGGCCAGCTCACTATCTGCGTCCTCGGCGTGCTGCTGATCACCACCGAGTACTCCACCGGGGTCATCCGGGCTTCACTGCTCGCCGTGCCCAAGCGGTTCCCGATGTTCGGCGCGAAGATCGCCGTGTTCGCTGTCCTGATGACCGTGCTCGCCGAGATTGTGGTTTTCTGCTCCTTCTTCATAGGCTCGGCGATTCTGCACAGCCGAGTCTCGGTGTCGCTGAGCGACTCCGGCGTGCTCCGCTCGACCGTCGGCGCTGGACTGTACCTGACGGTCTTCGGCCTGTTCGCGATGGCCATCGGCGCGCTGGTGCGGCACACTGCCGGGGCCATCAGCATCGCTATCGGGGTTGCCTTCGTGCTGCCGATCCTGGCTGGCCTGCTGCCGGACACCTCGTTCTTCAACCATCTCGTCGCCTACCTGCCGCAGCAGGCGGGATCGGTCGTCTATCTAGTCCATCCAACCGGCACTCAGCTGCTCAGTGCCTGGGAAGGCTTCGGCGTGCTGTGTATCTGGACGGCACTGCTCCTGGCTATCGCCACCTATCTGCTCGACCGCCGCGACGCCTGATCGGCGGCAGGCTCAGCCAACGCCGCGCGGATAACCTGGCGCGGGCATGGCGATGGCTGCGTGGCTCGCCGCGACGAGCCGCTCATAGGCGCGGCTGATGTCAGCGCGGTCGGTCGGCTCGTCGACGGTGGCCGCGCTGAGCCGCTCGATCATGGCCGCCTGGTCCAGGAGCACCTGCCGGTCGGCCGCTGTGCTCGTCCGCTCCATAATCTTGGCTAGTGCGTCCAGCTGCCTGATCATGACGGCCGGCATGCCACGGGCGGCCTGCCGGACCTTGTCAAAGGCGCGCTGGACGAGCCGCTCCCAGGTGGTCTCGGTCGTGATCACCCGGACGGCGCCGCTCGCATCCCGGTAGACCCGGGTCGGCTGCCATCGCCCGGTCACCTTGCACAGGCTGTCGCCGATCCAGTCGATGCAGGTCAATGCGGTGAACGTGTCGTTCACGGCGGCAGACAGCGCCCGGATGCAAATCTCCACCAGCTGGTCCATGCCGAACGAGACGTCCTGGGCCAGCGTCCGGTACGGGCCCGTGACATGAGCGCCCGCCAGCTCGCGCGTCACGCTGTCAGCCGCCTCAGCTGGCCACACGGTCGCGTACTGCTGTCCCTGGACGATGAAATGGCCAGGCCGGAAGAGGACGTGGATCACGGCAGCGACCTCCGAGGCGATCGAAACCAGAGTCCCGTGCTCCAGGTACTGGAGATAACCGCTGCGCGGCGCGATCACCACGCCGCCCTGCCCGTCCATGTTCTCGATCAGGGCACTCGCCAGCTCGGCGTCGGCGCCCTCGGACGGATCGCCCGCCTGGAGCTCGATGGCGCCCTGCAGGTCGCCGGCTATCCCCGCGATCACCTGCGGCAGCTGGATCTGGATGGTGATGTGATGCAGGAAGTAGATCAGCACGGCGAGGTCGGCCAGCATCAGCACGAGGGTCATGGTGACGCTGATATGTGGCACGAAGTTCCCGTGCGGCCCATAGCCGACAGAGCCGAGCGTCAGTACCGCGTAGACGAACGTGGCCACGAAGGTGCCCAGCGTCAGCTGGGTCCCGCGGTCTCGGATGAAATTGCGCAGCATCCGCGGACCGAACTGGGTCGACGTCAGCGTGAGTGCCACGATCACGATGGAGAACACCACGCCGACCACGGTGATGACGGCTGCCGCGATGCCGATGAGCACGGTCCTGGCCACGTCAGGGCCGCCGCTGATGGCCCAGCCCGGAACCCGGAACACTCCGTTGTAGGCGGCCCGGTCGAGCGAGTACGTCACCACGAACAGGGCTACCGCGGCGAGGACCTCCACGGCAGGAACCAGCCACAGGTTGGTCCGCAGCACCTCACGGCGCCATTCAGACCCGCGTAGCAGCCTGCGGATCACTGGCCCCGCCCCCGGTGCTGACTCTCGCTCGCCATGGTGAGTCCCCAGCGGCTGGCCGGCGCGCCAGACTTCCGCTCTCACCTCAGGACAGAAATGCTACCCAGGCCAGCTGAACGGCAGCGCAGCCGAGGTAGCAGCCAGCTCGCGCGCCGAGCCAGTCATCGTGGCCGCTGACCGTGGCACCTGGCTAGGGGCTAGCCAACGCAGCCGGGGCCTAGCAGCTGCTTCAGATCGCCCAGCAGGGACGGCGACGGCTTGACCCGGAGCTTGTCGTCCAGGCGCAGCACCTTGATCCGGCTCCCCGTCACCAGCCGCAGGTGTACCTCAGTGGGACCGGGGTGCGTCCGCAGGACTTCCTTCAGCCGCTCGATTACTGGCGGGACGCACCGGCCTTCCAGCATCGATACCACGAAAGGGCCAGTCTCACCCGCCGTGACGTCAGCCGTGCTCACCTCCATGGCGACCAGCTTCGGCACTTCCTCCCGCCGGTCCAGACGGCCCCGGACCACGACGATCGCGTCGTCGATGATCTGGCTCATGCACTGGGCGTAGGTCGCCGGGAAGAACAGGACCTCGATGGCGCCCTCCAGGTCCTCCAGCGTCGCGGCTGCCCAGGTGCTGCCCTGCCGTGTGACCTTGCGCTGGACCCCGGACAGGATGCCGCCGACGGTCACCACCTGCGCATCCCGGTCACCCCGTGAGCTGCGGTCCGCCTCGTCGTCGGCCGAGCCGAGCAGCTGTGCGAGCGAGCAATCAGTCGCGGCCGCCAGGACGTGCTCGACGCCAAGGAGCGGGTGGTCGGACACGTAGAGCCCGAGCATCTCCCGCTCGAATGCCAGCAGGGTCGACTTCTCCCACTCGCCGTCGGGGATCGGCACGTCGAAGGTCAGGTCATCGTGAGAGTCGTCGCCGAACAGCGAGTCCTGGCCGATGGCCTCGTTGCGTTTCACGTCGATGATCGCGTCGACCGCCTGCTCGTGGATCAGCATCAGGCCCCGGCGCGGATGGCCGAACGAGTCGAACGCGCCAGCCTTGACGAGAGACTCGATGACGCGCTTGTTGCAGACGTTGACCGGCACCTTCCGCAGGAAGTCCGAGAAGCTGGCGAACGCGCCCTTCGAGGTACGGGCCGCCACGATCGACTCGACCACCGACGTGCCGACATTGCGCACCGCCGCCATGCCGAACCTGATGTCAGTCCCGACCGGCGTGAAGATCGCGTTGGATGCGTTGACGTCCGGCGGCAGGACCTTGATGCCCATCCGGCGGCACTCGCTGAGGTACAGCGCCGACTTGTCCTTGTCGCCAGCCACCGACGTGAGCAGGCCGGCCATGTATTCGGCCGGGAAGTTGGCCTTCAGATACGCGGTCCAGTAGGAGATGAGCGCGTAACCCGCCGCGTGGGCCTTGTTGAAGGCGTAACCGGCGAACGGGACCATAACATCCCAGATGGTCTTGATGGCCGCGTCGGAGTAGCCGTTGGCCTTCATTCCGGCCGCGAACGGCTGGTACTCCTTGTCCAGGATCTCCTTCTTTTTCTTGCCCATGGCCCGCCGTAGCAGGTCCGCGCTGCCGGCCGAGTACCCGGCCAGCTTCTGCGCGGCGAACATCACGTCCTCCTGGTAGACGAGCAGGCCGTAGCTCTCGCCAAGGATGTCCGCCAATGGCTCGGCGAGCTCGGGGTGGATCGGCGTGACCGGCGCCCGGCCGGTCTTGCGGTCGGCATAGACCGGAGCGCTCGCCATCGGGCCCGGCCGGTACAGCGCGATGACCGCCGAGATATCGCCGAACTTGTCCGTCCGCATGGCTCGCAGCAGCGCCCGCATCGGGCCGCCGTCAAGCTGGAACACGCCGAGGGTGTCACCCCTGGCCAGCAGCTCGTAGGTCGGCTTGTCGTCCAGCCCGAGGTGGTCTAGGTCGATCTCGATGCCGCGGTTGGCCTTGATCCCGGCGACCGCGTCCTCCAGCACCGTGAGGTTGCGCAGCCCGAGGAAGTCCATCTTGAGCAGGCCGATGTCTTCACACGACGGATAGTCGAACTGCGTGATGATCGCCCCGTCGGCCTCACGCCGCCAGACCGGGATGTGGTCGAGCAGTGGCTCCTTGCTCATGATCACGCCGGCCGCATGCACGCCGGGCTGCCGGATCAGGCCCTCGAGGCCGCGAGCGGTATCAATGACCTGGCGAACCTCAGGCTCCGCCTCGTAGAGCGCCCGCAGCTCCCCCGCCTCGCCATAGCGTTGGTGATCGGGGTCGAAGATCCCCCCGAGCGGGATGTCCTTGCCCAGCACGGCCGGCGGGAACGCCTTGGTGATCCGGTCGCCGAGGGCGTACGGGAAACCCAGCACCCGCGCCGAGTCCTTCACGGCGGCCTTGGCCTTGATGGTGCCGTAGGTGATGATCTGCGCGACTCGGTCATCACCGTACTTCTCTGTGACATACCTGATCACATCGCCCCGCCGACGCTCGTCGAAGTCGATGTCGATGTCCGGCATGGAAATGCGCTCGGGATTGAGGAACCGCTCAAAGACCAGCCCGTGGAAGATCGGGTCCAGGTCGGTGATCCCGAGCGCGTACGCCACGATCGATCCGCCGCCCGAGCCGCGGCACGGCCCAACCCGGATCCCGTTCCGCTTGGCCCACATGATGAAGTCGGCCACGACCAGGAAGTACGAGCAGAACCCCATCGTCTCGATGACGCCCATCTCGTACTCGGCCTGCTTCCGCCGCTGCTCGTCGTAGCCGTCCGGGAAACGCCAGTCCATCCCGCGCCAGACTTCCTGGCGCATCCAGCTTTCCTCGGTCTCGCCGTCGGGCAGCGGGAACACTGGCATCAAGTTGCTCTTGGTGAAGCTGGCCTCGGCGCGCTCGGCGATCAGCAGCGTGTTGTCGCAGCCGGCCTGCCAGTCCTCGTCGCTGCGGAGCGCTCGCATCTCCTGCGGGCTCTTCAGGTAGTAGCCGGTGCCCTCGAGCCGGAACCGGCCAGGGTCCGCCATGTTCGTACCGGTCTGCACGCACAGCAGCACTTCGTGCGCCGCAGCGTCGGCCTCGCGGGTGTAGTGCGAGTCATTCGTGACCAGGAACGGCAGATCCAGCTCGCCGGCGACCCGGCGGAGGCCGTCGGCGTACCGCCGCTCGACGTCAAGCTCGTGGTGCATCAGCTCGGCATAAAAGTTGCCAGGCCCGAAGATGTCGCGGAATTCAGCGGCCGCGGCGAGCGCCTGGTCGTACTGGCCGAGCCGCAGCCGGGTCGGTACCTCGCCGCCGGCGCACCCGGTCGTGGCGATGATTCCCTTGGCGTACCGCGACAGCAGGTCGCGGTCCATCCGCGGCTTGCGGAAATAGCCTTCCAGCGAGGCAAGCGAGGACAGCCGGAACAGGTTGTGCATGCCCTCGGTGGACTCCGCGAGCAGCGTCATGTGAGTGTAGGCACCGGCCCCGGAGACGTCGTCGTCCTTCTGGCCGGGCGTGCCCCAGCGCACCGGCTGCTTGTGCCCGCGGTGCTCGGGCGCCACGTAAGCCTCGATGCCGATGATCGGCTTGATGCCAGCGGCCTGCGCCTTAGACCAGAAGTCGTAGGCGCCGTAGACATTGCCATGGTCGGTGATCGCGACCGCCGGCATCCCGGTCCGCTCGCACTCGCTGAACAGCTCCTTCAGGCGCGCAGCCCCGTCGAGCATGGAGTACTCGGTGTGCACGTGCAGGTGCACGAACGAATCCTCAGATCCCCTGCCCGCCTGGCCTGCCGCCATGAAGCACCGCCTCCTTCAGGCATGCTGCCACGGGCCCGGGTGCGGCGACCGGCGAACCGGACGCCCGCGCCCCTCCGGGCATATCGCTTGGGTTGTGTATCGACACTACCGCCGACCTGTGACAGCCGGTTCGGAGCGACACGCACCCCTCCCCAGCCGGCCTTGCCCCCGTCGGGTTGCGATGCGGGCGAAGATCTTGGCCGGGTCGACGGTACCAACTGCACACCGCCAATTCACTTTGCCATTGCTAAGTATTAGGACAATGGCTTCCATGCCATCATCGCGTCCTTTCCTGGCCGGCCTAGCATCAGCGGCGCGGCATGCCCGAAAGCCTGGCAACCCGACCCAGGCAGGGCTGCGCACGATCTGCAACCGAAAGGAAGCGCGGATGCGACGACCAGTCAGGGCGCTGACGCTCACCGCCGCTGCCGGACTCTTCGCGGCGATGGCGTTCGGCGTGACGGGCGCTATCGCGAGCGGGGCAGCCCCCAGCGCGCCCCAGCACGAGATCTACGGCAACACGGCCACACCCATCAAGCACCTCGTAGTGATCTTCCAGGAGAACGTTTCGTTCGATCACTACTTCGGCACGTACCCGTACGCCCCCAACCCGCCCGGCGAGCCGGCCTTCCACGCCAAGCCGGGCACCCCGTTGGTCAACGGTCTGTACAACGCCATCACTAAGGCCGGGCCGGTAGGCCCGCTGCTGACCAACAACCCGAACGGATCCAACCCGGTCCGGCTGGACCACGGTGACCCGGAGACCTGCGACCAGGACCATAACTACACGCCTGAGCAACTTGCGGCAGACCACGGCGCCGAGGACGCTTATCCGGCGAACACCGGCAATAACCTGACGCTGGCGCAGTGCCTGGCCGGTCACAACTACCTGGGCGTACCGGAGACCGTCCCGGCCGGCACCCCGAGCACCAACGCGGCAGTCATGGACTACTACGACGGCAACTCCGTCACCGGGCTGTGGAATTACGCCCAGCAGTACGCCATGAGCGACAACATGTACGGCACGACCTACGGCCCGTCGACCCCCGGCGCGCTGAACGTGACCTCGGCCCAGACCTACGGGGCCATCTGCGCGTCGCCGAGCGATGGGTCGTCGATCAACGCCACGCCGTGCACGGCACCCGCCGGCCTAAACACCACCGACCCCGCCGCGTCCAACATCACGGCCGGTCCGGCGCAGGCGCCCGGGCCAGGCACCATCATCGGCGACGATGACCCGACCTACGACATCTGCTCCTACCTGCCAGGTGCCGACCGCGGCGATGGCGACACGCCAGGCCAGACCATCACGATGGGCGGTAAGAACATCGGCGACGAGCTGAACTCAGCCAACACCACCTGGGGCTGGTTCGAGGGCGGCTTCGACAACGGGTACGTGCCGGGCACCGGCCAGACCCAGCCGACTACTGCTCAGATCTGCTCCGGGGCGCACCAGAACGTCGGCGGCGTCACCGAGACCGACTACAGCCCGCACCATGAGCCGTTCGAGTACTACGCTTCCACCGCCAACCCGATGCACCTGCCGCCGACGTCGGTGGCCATGGTCGGCCGCACCGACCAGGCGAACCACCAGTACGACACCGCCGACTTCTTCGCGGCCGCCGACGCTGGCAACCTGCCCGCGGTCTCCTACCTGAAGGCACCTCGTTACCAGGACGGGCACGGCAACAACTCCGACCCGCTGGACGAGCAGACCTGGCTCGCCGACACGATCGACCACCTTCAGTCGCTGCCGACCTGGAGCTCCACCGCAGTCGTCATCACCTGGGACGACTCTGACGGCTGGTACGACAGCATCCTCGGGCCGCTCTCGACCCAGTCTCAGGTTTCCTCGATCGACGCCCTGACCGACCCGGGCCTTTGCGGCAACGATGCCTCGCAGGTCCCGATGAACTCGGCCGACCAGCCAGAGCAGGGCAAGTGCGGCCTCGGGCCGCGGCTGCCGTTCCTGGTGATCTCGCCGTTCGCGAAGTCGAACTACGTGTCCAGCACCCTGATCGACCAGAGCTCGATCGTGAAGTTCATCGAGTACAACTGGCGGCTGCCAGCCCTCGGTAACGGAGCGGCCGACACGATGGCCGGATCGATCCAGGACATGTTCAACTTCCAGAACGGTGGTTCGAACCCGAGGATGTTCCTCGACCCGAGTACCGGCGAGCCCATCAGCTACGGCTACTGGCTGAGCCACTTCAAGAATTCGTAACCACCACCAGCGCGCTGCGGGCCGGGGCTCAGGCCTCGGCCCGCAGCCAGGGATGCCAACTGCCAGCGCTCGAAGCCAGGGCTATGCCTCGGCTTCCAGCGTCGCCAGCGCGGCTGCCAGGTCGGCCGGATACGGGCTCGTGAACTCGACGTGCCGCCCGTCGGCCGGGTGCGCGAACCCAAGCCGCACCGCGTGCAGCCACTGCCGGGACAGCCCGAGCCGCTTGGCGAGCACCGGGTCCGCCCCGTAGAGCCTGTCGCCGACACACGGGTGCCGCACGGCCGTCATATGGACCCGGATCTGGTGGGTCCGGCCCGTCTCCAGCCGCACTTCCAGCAGGCTCGCCGCCCGGAACGCCTCCAGCGTGTCGTAGTGCGTCACCGACGGGCGGCCGTCGGACACGACCGCGAACCGGCCGTCGCCGGATGGGTGGCGGGCAATCGGAGCGTCGATGGTCCCCCGCAGCGGGTCGGGATGGCCCTGCACCAGGGCGTGGTACCGCTTGTCCACGGCTCGGTCCCGGAAGGCCTGCTTGAGCACGCTGTAAGCGCGGTCGCTCTTGGCGACCACCATCGCGCCGGTCGTGCCAGCGTCCAGCCGGTGCACGATGCCCTGTCGTTCGGCCGCGCCGCTGGTCGAAACGGTGTGACCAGCCGCGAGCAGGCCCTGAAGCACTGTGGGCCCGGTCCAGCCAGGCGTGGGATGCGCCGCGACGCCCACCGGCTTATCTACCACCACGATGTCGGTGTCCTCGTACAGGATGCCGAGCCCCGGCACCGGCTCCGGGTTGGCCAGCGGCTGGACCGGCGGCGGCGGCAGCGTCACGTCCACCCAGTCTCCGGCTCGCACCCGATCAGATTTGGCGGCCGGGCTACCGCTGACGAGAACGGCCCCGTTCCCGACCAGATCTTGAGCCTGGGTCCTCGACAACCCGAACATGCGGGCCAGTGCAGCGTCCAGGCGCTCCCCGTCGAGTCCGTCCGGCACCGGGACGCGTCGGGCGCCTGTCGCCGTCATCTGGTCTCGCGCTGCCCGTCCAGCCGGATGCCGCGCGCGGAGAGCAGCACCGCCAGGATCCCGCCGCAGACGATGGCGGAGTCGGCCAGGTTGAATACCGGCCAGTGCGGTACCTGGATCCAGTCCACGACCCAGCCGCGGAAAAGGCCAGGGGACCGGAAGATGCGATCGATCAGGTTGCCGGTTGCGCCGCCGAGGAGCAGGCCTAGCGTGATTGCCCAGGACAGGCTGCGGATCCGGCGCGACGAGCGCAGGATCACGACGATCACAGCGATCGCGATCAGGGAGAACAGGATGGTCAGGCCCGGCGCGAAACTGAATGCCGCACCAGGATTGCGGTCAACGCGCAGCTTCAGGAAGCCGCCGAGCAGCCGGATCGGCGTCCGGTTCGTCAAGGTGGCGACGACCGTTACCTTGCTAGCGATGTCAAGCCCGATAATCGCCACGGCGACGGCGATCAGTGCCCCGATCCGGCGGTGTGGCACTCCGACCTCAAGCCCGGCGGGGACGTCGGACTTGCCCTGAGGCTGTTGGTCGGCTGCCACCGGGCGGGTCAGCGACGCTCCTCGCGCTGTTTGCAGGACACGCACAAGGTAGCCCGCGGGAAGGCCTGAAGCCTGGCCTTGCCGATGGGCTCGCCGCAGGAGTCGCAGTTCCCGTAGGTCCCTGCCTCGATCCTGGCGATCGCCCGCTCGTTCTGCGCGAGCAGTTCGCGAGCATTGTGCGTCAGCGCGAGCTCATGCTCGCGCTCGAACGTCTTCGCACCCACGTCTGCCTGGTCGTCTCCAGCGTCGCCAACGGCGTCGCTCAGCCTGCTGGCGATGTCGGACTCGGCCCGCTCGATGTCGGCGCGCAGCGCTGCGGCCTCGCTGGCTAGCTGGTCGAGCAGCGTGGCAATCTCCGCATCAGTCCAGCGCTTTTCGCCGCGCCGCACCGGAAGGGCGGCAGCGCCAGAATGCGCGGTAGCGGTCATTTTCTGCCTCCCTCGGTGCCTGGGCAATGATCGTCGATGCGAACAGTCACCGGAGGATAAGTGGTGACTGGCGCAAACAGCAAACATACCCGCCGCCGGCCAGTAGCCAACCGCGGATTATCGAGCGGCTACGAGCCTTGTCGCCGCCCGCGATTGGCCGCCAGAGGCCCGGCTAGGAGGCGGTCCGATATCCTGTTGCGACCATGCCGCGCCCCTATCTTGAGCTGCCTACCGGCGCTGACCTGCCCGCACTTGAGCACGAGGTGCTGCGCCGGTGGCAGGACGGCAAGATCTTCGAGCGCTCACTTGAGCAGACGGCAGGCGGCGCGCCGTGGATCTTCTACGAAGGTCCGCCTACAGCGAACGGCATGCCGGGCGTCCATCACATCGAGGCCAGAGTCCTCAAGGACGCCTTTCCGCGCTTCAAGACCATGCAGGGCTTTCATGTGCCGCGGCGGGCCGGCTGGGACTGCCATGGGCTGCCAGTCGAGGTCGCGGTCGAGAAAGAGCTAGGACTGACGTCTAAGCGCGACATCGAGGCATATGGGATAACTGCGTTTAACGACCGCTGTCGCGAGTCCGTCCTGCGGCATGTAGACGCTTTTGCGCAATTTACCCGCCGAATGGGCTACTGGATTGATCTGTCCCAGGCTTACCGCACGATGGACGCGACTTACATCGAGTCGGTTTGGTGGTCCCTGAAGGAGATCTACGGCAAGGGCCTGCTGGTCCGGGACTACCGGATCAGCCCCTACTGCCCGCGCTGCGGGACCCCGTTGTCCGATCACGAGATGGGCCAGCCAGACGTCTACAAGACCGTGGCCGACCCGTCGGTGATCGTGCGATTCCCGCTCCGTTCGGTGCCACCGTCGGCGCCAGCCGAGCTGGCGGGGGCCGATCTGCTGGTCTGGACGACCACCCCGTGGACGCTCGTTTCCAACACCGCCGTAGCCGTGCATCCGGGCGAGACCTACGCCCTCGCCCGTAGATCCGGCGTGGGTGATCGGGTGATCGTCGCCGATGCGCTGTTCGCGCGCGTCCTCGGCGAGGGGTGGCACATCACCGACCGCTTCACCGGAGCCGAGCTGGCCGGGGCGACCTATCAGCCGCCGTTCGACCTCATCGAGATTCCGGACGCGCACCGAGTCGTTACCGGGACGTTTGTGACGACCGAGGACGGGACTGGCCTGGTGCACCTCGCGCCAGCCTTCGGGGCGGACGACATGGCGGCGGGCCGGGAGCACGGGCTGCCGGTGGTCAACCCGGTCATGCCGGATGGCAGGTTCGAGGAGCACATCCGGCTGGTGGGCGGGATGTTCTTCAAGGCTGCCGATCCGCGGCTCATCGAGAACCTGGCCGACCGGGACCTGCTGTTCAGCTCGCAAATGCACGAGCACAGCTACCCGCATTGCTGGCGCTGCGGTACGCCACTGCTGTACTACGCGCTGCCGTCCTGGTACATCCGCACCACCTCGGTGCGGGACCAGCTGCTGGCGGCGAACGAGGCGACGAACTGGCAGCCGCCGACGATCAAGCATGGCCGGTACGGCGACTGGCTCCGGAACAACGTCGACTGGGCCCTGTCCAGGACGCGGTACTGGGGCACGCCGTTGCCGGTCTGGCTGTGCGCGTCGGATCACGCCACCTGCGTCGGGTCGCTGGCCGAGCTGTCATCGCTGGCCGGGACCGATGTGACGGGCATTGATCCGCATCGGCCGTTCGTCGATGACGTGGTCATCGCGTGCCCGGACTGCGGCGGCGAGGCCCGGCGGGTACCCGAGGTCATCGACGTGTGGTTCGACTCCGGGGCGATGCCGTTCGCGCAGTTCGGTGCGCCATGGCGGAATCCCGGGCAGTTCGAGCAGTCGTACCCGGCGCAGTTCATCTGCGAGGCCATCGACCAGACCAGGGGCTGGTTCTACTCGCTGATGACGGTCGGCACGCTGGTATTCGGCCAGTCCGCCTACGAGAACGTGGTCTGCCTCGGCCTGCTTGTCGATGAGCGGGGCCGGAAGATGAGCAAGCACCTCGGCAACGTGCTGGAGCCGATGCAGCTGATGGAGGCGAACGGCGCGGACGCAGTGCGCTGGTTCTTTGCCGTGTCCGGCTCCCCGTGGGCGACCCGGAAACTCGGGCCGGGGATCCTGGAGGAAATCGTCCGCAAGGTCCTGCTCACCTACTGGAACACGGCGTCGTTCCTGGTCTTGTACGCCAATGCGGCGCAAGAGTCGGCTGCACCCGTCAGCGCGCCGGCGCCGGCCGGGCGGCCACCGCTCGACCGGTGGCTGCTCAGCGAGCTCAACCTGGTGGTGCGCGAGGTGACGGCGGCGCTGGAGGCGTTCGACCCAGCGACCGCGGGCCGTCGGCTAGCTGGGTTCATCGACGACATATCCAACTGGTACGTCCGCAGGTCGCGGCGCCGGTTCTGGGATGGCCCGGCGACGCCCGACGGCGCGGCCGCCTTCGCGACGTTGTCACAGGCGCTGGACACCCTGACCCGCCTGATGGCGCCGATCACGCCGTTCATCACCGACTACATCTGGGGCGCGCTGCGCGAGGACGACGCGCCGGAGTCTGTCCACCTAGCCACCTGGCCGACGGCGGACGACTCGCTCATCGACACCGAGCTTGCGGCCCAGATGGCGCTCGTCCGGCGGCTGGTCGAACTCGGCCGCTCGGCGCGGGCCAGCGCGGTGGTGAAGGTGCGCCAGCCGCTGGCGCGCGCGCTCGTCGCCGCGCCCGGCTTTGCCGGGCTCCCGCCCGAGTTGCGCGCGCAGATCGCTGACGAGCTGAACGTCCGCGCCATCGAGCTGCTCGATGCTTCCGATGGCTCGCTGGTGCGACACACGGTAAAGGCGAATTTCCGTGCGCTCGGCAGGCGATTCGGCAGCGGCACCCAGGCTGTAGCCGCTGCTATCGCAACCGCCGAGCCGGCCGCCCTGGCCGCTCAGCTGCGGGCTACTGAAGAGGCAACCGTCCAGGTCGACGGCGAACTGGTCAGCATCGGCCCGGACGACGTCGTGGTGACGCAGACGCCAATTGCAGGCTGGGCGGTCGCAACCGACGGCGGCGAGACCGTCGCGCTCGAAATCACCATCACCGCAGAGCTGCGGCGCGAGGGCCTGGCGCGCGAGTTCATCCGGCTGGTCCAGGACGCCCGCAAGAGTGACGGATTCGCCGTGAGCGACCGAGTCTCGGTGCGCTGGTCGACTGCTGATCCAGAACTCGTGGCTGCCCTCACCGGGCATCAGGCGCTGATCAGCGCGGAAGTGCTGGCCGTCGACTTCGGTCCCGCTGGTGACCTCGGCCCGGTCGATGACCTCGCTCCCGCCGGTGACCTCGGCCCCGTGGATGACCTCGGCCCCGCCGGTGACCGCGCCGACGCGGCGCACGCGGCCGGGAGCCAGGCGCGCCGCCACGAGAGCTCCGAACTCGGGCTGACCTTCTGGCTTGAGGTGCGCTAAGCGCACGCGGCAGCTGAGCACCTGAGCAGCCGCGTAATCATCGTCCATGGATGCACGTGGCCTTGCCGACGCGCAAAGATGGCAAATCGGCGAGGAAGCTCACGACAATGGCGGGCGGGCTGCCCTAGGCGTCAACGCCGGCCTTCTCGGGTCGGCACGCCTTGCACGGAACGCAGCCAGATGCCTCTGCCGCCTGCCTGGTCATGCTCTCCAGGTCGTCCGCGCTGAGGAACCTGATGAGGATGCAGTCGGCTGTGTGGTAGCGCGCGATTCCGGGCACGACCGAGACCTCGCTGTCGGTCGTCGCGGCCGCCGAGCCGTTGGCTGGGCTCTTCGCTGCCGTCCCGGCTGACGCCGGGATGGCCGCCTCGGCCGCGTCCTTCGCGGTCGGCACGGCGGCCGTTGGCGCGGGGGCCGCGGCCGCCGGAGTCGGTGGCGCCGGGCTCTGCTTGGCTACGCGCTCGGGGCTCTGCTTGGCTGCGGGCTCGGGGCTCTGCTTGGCTGCGGGCTCGGGGCTCTGCTTGGCTGCGGGCTCGGGGCCCTGTTTGGCCGTACCTCCCGCCGCTGGGCTCGCCGCAGCGGGCACTGGGCTTGGCGCGCCGGACGCCGGGCTGGCGGGCCTGGGGCTGGCGCTGCTCTGTTCGGTGCTGCCCGGCCGTGGGCTGGCCGACGTGATGCTCTCCGGCACGGTCCTGGTTGATGTGATGCTCGCGACCGCAGGCTTGTCCGGCGTGTCGGCGGCCTCCCCGCCACGGGCGGGCGCCTTGCTGGACGTCGATGCCGAAGGGCCGACGGCCGTGGTGCTTGGGCTAGGGCTGGCCGTGGTGGTGCCGGGGCCAGCTTGCCTGCGGTCAGCTGTCTGGGTCCCTGCGGGCTGGCCAGCCGATCCCCGGCCTGGACCGTGGTGCTGGGCGTCTGCAGGACCGCCTGGCTGACTAGCTACCGGCTCCAGCGGCAGACCCGCCGCCGACCGCGCCGGGGGCGCAGGGACTGCGCCAGGCGGCGACTGAGCGGAGGCTGCGGCTGCTGCCGCACCCTGCCGACGCTCTGGCGCTGACGCCGCCGGACTCCGGGATTCAGCTGGTGGCGGACCGGTCAGCGGGTCAGGCGAACGGCTCACGCGCGTCTCGACCCTCGTCACCGCCGCACGGACGGGCGACCCGGAATCGGGCACGGCCTTGGCGAGCCCCGCTGAACCCGCCGACGCTGCCGCAGCATCTGCCGCGAGCACCGCTTCGTTCGCCGCCACAGTCGCCGGGCGCTGCTCGCGTAGGTCACGATCGCGTGGGTCACGATCGCGTGGGTCACGATCTCGCGGTCACGATCGCGCCGCTGCCGCTCGTCGGCGGACCCGCGGTCTGCCACGGGGGCAGCACGCGTATCGCCGGCGGCGGCCGCATGCTCGGCTGACCGGTGAGAGGACGGGCTAGAAGACGCGCCTAGCTGTTCGCCACGCTTTCCGTTGGCGGCCGCCGCGGCCGGCACCGGAGCCTCGGCCTTCCGGCTGGTGTCACCCCGCCGGCTGGTGTCGCCCCGCCGGCTGGTGTCGCCCCGCCGGCTGGTGTCACCCCGCCGGCCGGTGTCAGCCTTCCGTCCCGTGTCGGCGTTCCGGCCGACGTCAGCCTGCCGTTCGTCGTCTGCCAGCCGTGCGGCGCCAGGCCGCTGGTCGGCCGCGGGCTTCCGGGCGGCTCCGGTCGCGGCCGCCACCGCCGCGGCGACCAGCTCAGGCTCCGTTGCCTGCCTGGTCGCCGTGGCCTGTGTGGCCGCTGTGGTGCCGAATACCTCGTCCCGCCAGATGACCACGCCCGCGATGAGCATGAGCAGCGCGAGCGCTGCCAGGCCGATCGACACGTACACCAGCGTCAGCTGGCCCGACACCGCGCCTGCGATCAGCAAGCCGATCGCGATCGCCACGACGGACACGATTGCGCCGAACCGGATCACCTGAGGGCTCCGTTAGTCGGGAAGCAAGCGCAGTCAGCCGGTCGAGCTACCGACGGTCGTGCTGGCCTGCGTCTGACGGGTGGAAGCCGCCGTTGTGCGCCACGGGCTCGGGCATACCCTGGTAGCCACCGCTCTGGCTGCCATTGCGCATGTCCAGGCGGCCGACGCCGACGCCGACAGGCGCCTGCTGGCCGGTGCCCACAGCCGGGAACACCCCGCTGTCCGCGGCACCCGCCTCCAGGTCGCGGAGCTGCCCCTCCAGGTACGCCTTCAGCCGGCTGCGGTACTCGCGCTCGAACGCGCGCAGGTCATCGACCCGGCGCTCCAGTTCCTCGCGGGACTGGACGAGCGAGCCCATCGCCTGACGGTGACGCTCCTGCGCGTCGCGCTCAAGGCTCTCTGCCCTGGCGCGCGCGTCGCTCGTCACCTGCTCGGCCTGGCGGCGCGCCTTGGTGAGGATGTCGTCGGCCTCGCGCCGGGCGCGGCCAAGCGTCTCGTCGGCCTCGCGCCGGGCATCGGCGATCGCCTGGTCAGCCGTCTGCTGAGCAAGCGCCAGCACCCTGGCTGCCGTGTCCATGTTGTCTTCGACTGGCCGCGGCGAGCTGATCATCACCGGCTCGGGGCGGCGCTCGGGCTCGTGCCGGACAGGCTCTGGCTGCATCATCTCGGGGACCTCGGCCTGCGGGGTCAGCGAAACCGGCGGCTTGCCGCGCAGCACTTCAGCCAGCTTTGCCCGCAGCTCCTCGTTGTCCTGGATGAGCTCGTCAAGCGCTGCTTCGACTTCGTCGAGGAAGGCATCGACTTCCTCTTCGTCGTATCCCGGCCTGAGCCTGGTCGTGCTGAACTGCTTGTTCCGCACATCCGCGGGCGTCAGTGGCATCTCTTCTCCCTGGAGCTTTGTCCCATATGGACGCTACCTGATGACCTTACCGTCACCGCGCGACTTGCCAGAGCACGTAGACCACCAGGAACAGCACTATGAAGCTGAGGTCAAGGGCCACACTACCGAGCCTGATAGAGGGAATGTAGCGCCTTAGGAATCTCAGTGGCGGGTCCGTGGCGGAGTAAACACCCTCAGCTACCACAAGAAGGATTCCGCTGGGGCTCCACGACTTGGCGTAGACCTGAATCCAGCTCAAGATCATCCGAGCGATGAGTACGACCAGGTAGACCGACAGCACATAAAAGGCGACATCTCTGAATATGCTCACTCACGTCTACCTATCGGTCATGCAGGCAAGGCGTCCTGCCCGATCCTGCGGCCAGGCTTGGCCGCCGGGTCAGCTCTGGTTGAAGAAGCCCCGCTCCGCGATCCGGGCCTTGTCCTCGGCCGCTACCTCAACATTGGCCGGGGACAGCAGGAACACCTTGTTCGTCACTCGCTCGATGCTCCCGCGCAATCCGAAGATCAGCCCGGCTGAGAAATCGACCAGACGCTTGGCGTCACTGTCGACCATCTCGGTCAGGTTCATGATCACCGGAGTGCCCTCGCGGAAGTGCTCTCCGATCGTACGTGCTTCATTGTACGTGCGCGGATGCAAGGTCGTGATCCTTGCCAAATCGGTCGTCTGTACCTGGCCGACGGGACGGCGATCGGCGATCCTGCCGCCGCCCGGACCCTCAGGCACGTGCACGTCCTGCCGATCGTCGTCCTGGACCAGTTCGGCACCGTACTCGTCGTAGTCGTCGCCGAACTCGTCCTGGTACTGATCATCGAAGTGGTGGTCGTCCTCTACCAGCCCGAGATAGACCGCCATCTTGCGCATAGCGCTGGCCATCTTCTGTCCTCCGTCGTACACGCCAGGCGGCCCAGCTCAGTGCAGGATTCATTGGCCGGGTCCCACGCGTCGGACATTACCTGACGAAGGGCGCGCCGGCCGCCGAGCAACGCCGTACCGATTCGCACATGTGTCGCGCCTTCCGCGATGGCCTCGCCCAGGTCACCGCTCATGCCCGCGGAAATCACCTGCGCGGCGGGATGTGCAGCCCGCACCGTTTCGGCGATCTCCCGCAGCCGGGCGTAGGCGGGCCTGGCGGGCTGGCCGAGCGGCGCCACGGCCATGACGCCGGCCAGCTCCAGGCCGTCGCGCGCGGCGATCGCGTCGGCCAGCCCGGATACCTGACCCGGCTCGGCGCCGCCCCGACCGGCGCTCGCCGTCGAGGCTGACCTGCACCAGGCAGCGCAGCTGGCGGCCGGCGGCCACGGCCCGGCGGCCGAGCGCCTCGACCAGGCGCAGCCGGTCCACCGAGTGCACCATGTAGGCGTAGCTGGCCACGCTCGCGGCCTTGTTGACCTGCAGCTGCCCGACGAAGTGCCAGCGCAGGGCCAGCCCGGCCGCAGCGCACGCCGCGGCCTTAGGCGCCGCTTCCTGGTCTTTGTTCTCGCCCACGTCATCGACGCCGAGCTCATGCAAGATGCATGATGTCCGGAACGGGGAACGTTTTCGTCACCGCGATCAGCTGGACCTCGGCCGTCGCGCGGCCCGACGCCGCGCAGGCCGCAGCGATCCTGGCCTGCACCGCCGCGAGGTTCGCCGCCAGCTCCGCGCGCCGGTCGCGGTTGTCTGGCACGCTCATCGGGGCGCCAGCCAGACCAGCCCGGCGAACCGGCCAGTGACACCGTCCCGCCGGTAGGAGTAGAGCCCGGCGGACTCCCGCGTGCACCGGCCGTCCGCGGCGATCGAGCCGACCCCGGCCACGGCCAGCTGGGCGCGCACGCCAGTCGCGATGTCCAGCCCGGCGGTGCCGGCCGATCGTGTCGCAGCTCGCGGCCGGCACGACGGCGCCGACCCTGGCGCGCATCGGCTCAGGCACCTCGTAGCAGCCGCCGCAGATGGCAGGCCCGGTCACCGCGCGCATCCGCGGCGGGCTGGCGCCAGCCGCGGTCATGGCCGCGACCAGGGCCGGGACGACGCCAGCGACCAGCCCCTCCCGGCCGGCATGCGCGGCGCCGACGATCCTGGCCACCGGGTCCGCGATCAGCACCGGCACGCAGTCAGCCACCAGTACGCACAGCGCCCGTCCCGGCTGATCGGTGAACATCGCGTCGACCGGCGCGGGCGGCTCCGTCGAGCCGGGCCCGGCGTACCAGACGTCGGCGCCATGCACCTGCCGCATGAAGGTCAGGCTTGCTGGCGGCAAGCCGCACGCGCGCGCCAGCGCGGCCCGGTTTGCCTGCACGGCTGCCGGGTCATCGCCGACGCCGAGACCAAGGTTGAGGCTCTGGTATGGCGGCTTGCTGACGCCGCCGGCGCGGCCAGAGAACGCGGCCGCTACGCCATCGCCCAGGTCGGACGCGGACGTGCTCAGCTGATCACGGGCAGCGGTGCTCACGTCCGGACGCCAGCGCTCACTTCAGGAAGTCGGGCACGTCGAGCTCGTCGTCTTCCTCGAACACGACAGACTTGCGACGGGTGCTGGCCGAGTCCACCGGGCGCCCGGCGCTGCCAGGCCGCGCGCCGTTCTGCGGGCCGTCCTTGGCCAGCTGGCCGGACGCCGCCTCGGGGCTGCCCGGTCGTGGCGGCGGGATGCCGTCGATCCTGGTGCCATCGCCGCCAGTCATCCGCTGGCTTCGCCGCCGGCTGCGGTACCGCCATCGGCATGCTCCGCGTCGCTCACGGCCGAGGGCGCGGCGGCCGATCGGCGCGGCGGCTACTGCCGGAATAGCCGTCGGCCTCGCCGTCGGTGAGCTGGAACGGCCGCCAGTCCTGCGTCCCGCTGGTGGCCGGCCCGGCCGCGACGCCGGCCGCGAGCTCAGCCGATGGCAGCGCGGCGCTGTAGGCGGTAGTTCGGGGCCGCGGGCGACCCGCCTGGGGCTCGTCGAAGCCGGCGGCGATCACCGTGACCCGGACCTCGTCGCCGAGCGCGTCGTCGATGACCGCGCCGAAGATGATGTTCGCGTCGGGCGCGGCTGAGTTCGCGACTAGCTGCGCGGCCTCGTTGATCTCGAACAAGCCGAGATCCGAGCCGCCCTGGATGGACAGCAGTACTCCATGTGCGCCGTCGATGCTCGCCTCGAGCAGCGGGCTCGAGATGGCCATCTCCGCGGCCGCGACCGCGCGGTCGTCCCCACGCGCGGTGCCGATGCCCATCAGCGCTGATCCGGCCCCGGACATGACGGATTTCACATCGGCGAAGTCAAGGTTGATCAGCCCGGGCGTCGTGATCAGGTCGGTGATGCCCTGGACACCCGACAGGAGCACCTGGTCGGCGGCCTTGAACGCGTCAAGGACGCTGACGTGGCGATCCGAGATCGACAGCAGCCGGTCGTTCGGGATGACGATGAGGGTGTCGACCTGGCTGCGGAGCTTCTCGATCCCAAGGTCAGCCTGCGCCGCCCGGCGCTTGCCCTCGAAGCCGAACGGCCTGGTCACCACGCCGATCGTCAGCGCGCCGAGCGAGCGCGCCACCTCCGCCACGACAGGAGCCCCGCCGGTTCCCGTGCCGCCACCTTCGCCGGCCGTGACGAACACCATGTCGGCGCCCTTGATTACTTCCTCGATCTCCTCCCGGTGGTCCTCCGCCGCCTTAGAGCCGATGTCGGGATTCGCGCCGGCGCCGAGGCCCCTAGTCAGTTCCCGGCCGACGTCCAGCTTGACGTCGGCGTCGCTCATCAGCAGCGCCTGCGCGTCAGTGTTGATCGCGATGAACTCAACGCCTCGGAGGCCCTCTTCGATCATTCGGTTTACGGCATTGACGCCGCCCCCGCCGATGCCGACGACCTTGATGACCGCCAGATAGTTCTGCGGTGCTGCCACGAGGAGCAACCCTTTCCGCTCGTACGATGTGCCGCGGGCCTGCGCCGCAGTTGCGGCTACGCGCCGGATGCCGGGAACGGGCTCGCCCCGGTCTCGGTCCTCCTGCCCGCGAACTCCCCCAGTACCATCGGCCCAGGTCCATCAGCGACGTCGTGATCTGCCCGGCCCTGACCGGCATTGTCCTCAGCGACACTGCCATGATCAACCTGGCCCTGATCAACGCCGCTGGTCCAGCGGAATCTGGCTCGTCAACTCTCACCCTCAACTTGAGATTTAGAGTTATGTCAAGCTGCCGACTGTTAGGGACAGTAGGGTTGTGCGCAGGCCCAGGTCAACCACTGTCAGTGATCCAGCCCGGCGTGTCGCGATGCGGCCGGGACAGTAGCCGGTCCGCTAGCCGTCGCGCACGACTCCCCCGCCCCCGCTGCCGCCAGATCCGTGCCGCCATCAACCCTGGGTAACGGCCGTGCTGGGGTCGCTGACGTCATAGAAGCGAGCATGGGTGCGCAGCAGCAGGTTCAGCTCTTCGGCCTTCTGGACGGCCTGACCTGGCGAGCCCCACAGCACGGTGACGCCGCGGCCCAGCTGCAGCGTGACGGCCGTCGCCGACGCGGCCGAGACTGACCGGACTTTCTGGCGCAGCGGGCTCGGCAGCTGACCAAGGACCAGGGCCGCGGCGCGGACATCTGGGCTGCCCCGCAGCACGGCAGGCGGGGCCGTCAGGAGCGGCATCCCGGCGGGCTTGCGCGCGGTCCGCAGCACGGTGACGCCGTGGGAGTCCACGAGGTCGTAACCGCCGGCGGCAGCCACGGCAAGCTCCGGCGTGCGCTCGTGCACCGTGACAACGATCGTGTCCGGCCACGAGCGGCCCACGCTGGCCGAGAGCACGGGGGCGATCTGCTCGACCCGGCGCGCGGCCGCGGCAGTATTGACCCGCGCGAGCGGCTGACCGGTCGGGATTCTCGCTGCGGCGCGCACCTGGGCCGCCGACACCAGCCGGTTGCCGGTGACGACGACGTGCCGTACGACGAGCAGGCTCGAGCCGAGCAGCGCCCACGCGGCTCCGGCGAGGATCGCGAGGATGAGCACGCCAAGGAACGCAGTGCGCCACGGGTCGGTGCGCCGCCGCGCCGGCCGGGCCGGGGTCGCTGCCGTGCCGCCTGCGCGGTCGTCACCTGCACGGTCGTCTCCAGCACGGGCGTCTCCAGCACGGGCGTCTCCAGCACGGTGCACGGGCGACGCGGACGGCGCAGCGCCAGATCCGGCGAGCGGCCCAGCCGGCGGTGGCTGCCTGGTCACGGCGCCGCCCGGTCGCGCAGGGCGGCTACGATCCGCGGGCCGAGCACGGTGACGTCCCCGGCCCCCATGGTGAGCACGAGGTCACCCGGCTTGGCCAGGCCGGCGATGACACCGGGCACTGCGGCCGGGTCCGGTACGAACATCGCTCCGCCGCCGGGTACTGCGTCGCTGATCAGCTTGCCGGTGATGCCCGGCTCAGGGTCTTCCCGCGCGGCATAGACGTCGAGTACCACGACCTCGTCCGCGTGGCTCAGGGCAACGCCGAAGTCCGCCGCGAAAATTCTGGTCCGGCTGAACAGGTGCGGCTGGAAGATCGCGATCACCCGTCCGCCCGCGGCCACGTCGCGCGCGGCCGCCAGGTCTGCGGCCAGCTCGGTCGGGTGGTGCGCGTAACTGTCGATCACCTGGACGCCGTCAGCCACGCCCTTGAGCTCCATCCGGCGGCGCGCGCCGCGATAGGCCGCCAGGCCGGCTACCGCATCGGCTACCGAGACGCCGAGCTGCACAGTCAGCGCGAACGCGGCGGCCGCGTTGAGCGCATTGTGACGGCCGGGGACGGCGATCTCCAGCTGGACCGGGCCGGCGCCCGCGAGCATCGTGCCAGGACCGCCGGTCACGGTGAACTCGGTACGCATCCCACGCGCCCGGATGTCCGTCACGCGGTAGGACGCATCGGCCGCCGTGCCGTAGGTGAGGGCGGTGACGGCCGGCGGCACCACGGCGGTGAGCGCCCGTGCGCCGGCATCGTCCGCGCAGGCAACCAGCAGCCCGCCAGCGGTGATCCGCCCGGCGAAGGCGGCGAACGCCTGCTCGATGGCCGCGAGCGTGCCGTAGTTATCCAGGTGGTCGGCCTCCACCGAGGTGACGACCGCTGCATCGGGGGCGAGCATGAGGAACGAGCCGTCACTTTCGTCGGCCTCGACCACGACAGCAGGCCCAGTTCCTTCCGCGGCGCCAAGCCCGGTCTCGGCCAGGATCCCGCCGATGACATAAGACGGGTCAGCGCCGCTGTGCCGCAGCACCGTGGTGATCATCGAGGTCGTCGTCGTCTTGCCGTGCGTGCCGGCCACGGCGATGCCCTGGCGGCCCAGCATGATGCTCGCCAGCGCGGCAGCCCGGTGCAGCACCCGCAGCCCGCGTCGCTGCGCCTCCATCAGTTCCGGATTGTCCGGCCGGATCGCGGTCGAGACCACGACCGTATCGGCGTCATCGAGGTTGGCTGCGGCGTGACCGACGGACACCCGCGCGCCCGCTGCCGCGAGCTCGTCCAGCAAGCCTGATGCCGCCGAGTCACTGCCCGAGACGGTGACACCGCGGGTCAGCATGATCCTGGCGATGCCCGACATCCCTGCCCCGCCGATAGCGACGAAGTGCACCTTGCCGAGCTCGCCGACTGGCACCGGATCGACCGGAGTGACCAGGCCCACGCTGCAACCTCCCCTGTTCGCGCCAGGCTGCCCGCTAGGAGCGCGGCAGCCGCCGTCGCCCTGGCCGCCGCCGTCCGACCGACAGCACCAGCGCGGCCAGGTCCGCGTCCGCATCCCTGTTTCCGCTGGCTGCCGCGGCCTGGGCCATCGCGGCTACTAGCTCGCCATCGGCCAGGATGGGCAGCAGCGTCGAGCTGATCCAGTCCGGTGACAGATCGGCGTCGTCGATGATCAGGCCGCCGCCGGCCTGCTCGATGGGGTCGGCGTTCAGCCGCTGCTCGCCGTTGCCGTGCGGGAGCGGCACGTACGCGGCCGGCAGGCCAACAGCGGTCAGCTCGGCGCATGTCATCGCGCCCGCGCGGCACAGCGCGAAGTCCGCGGCCGCGTAGCCGAGGTCCATCCGGTCGAGGTACGGCAGCACGATGTAGGGCACCGGGCCTGGCGCGACCTCAACCTCGCCGGCCTTCGGGCCGACGACGTGCAGGACCTGGATGCCGGCCGCGCGCACCGCGCCGGCCGCGCCGAGCATGGCCCGGTTGAGCGACGCGGCGCCCTGCGAGCCGCCGGTCACCAGGAGCACCGGCAGGTCGGGCTGGAGGCCGAAATGGGCGCGCGCCTTGTCCGCCAGTGCCAGCCGGTCCAGGCCCGAGATCTCGCGCCGGATCGGGATGCCGATATACCGCGCGTGCGGCAGCCTCGTTCCGGGCTGTCCTGTGCAGACGTGCTTGGTCAGCCGGGCGCCGATGCGGTTGGCCAGGCCAGGCTTGGCGTTCGCCTCGTGCACGACGATCGGGACCTTGCGCCGGCGGGCGGCCAGGTAGCCGGGCGTCGCGACGTAGCCGCCGAATCCGACGAGTACGTCGGCCCTCGTCCGCTGCAGGATCGCGGCAGTCGCGCCGACCGCGCTCAGCATCCGGCCCGGCACGGACAGCAGGGCTGGCGTCAGCTTCCGCGGCAGCGGCACGGGCGGGATCAGTGCCAGGTCATAGCCGCGCATGGGCACCAGCCTGGTCTCCAGGCCGCGCTCGGTGCCGAGGCACGTGATCGTGGCATCGGGATCGGCCCGGCGCAGCGCGTCCGCGAGCGCCAGGGCGGGCTCGATGTGCCCGCCTGTGCCGCCGCCCGCGATTACCACGCTGACGCTCATGCCGCCTCGCCTTCCTTGACCGGGCCACCTTACTTCCGCAGCGCTGGGCATGCTGCCCACCCTGCCGCCTTCCGGGCGTTTTGCAGCTGCCGCCCGAGGCCTCAGCGCAGCCGGTGCCTGATGCCGAGCCAGCCGAGCAGCCGCAGCGGCAGACTCGGGCCGGCCGCCGCCAGGGCCTGCGCCGCGCCCGGCTCGGACCTGGCGAACGACATCAGCATGCCGAGCGCGGTCATGGTGACGATCAGCGAGGAGACACCCTGCGAGATCAGCGGCAGCGGCACGCCGGTGATGGGCAGCAGGCCGAGCACGGCACCCATGTTCACCAGCGCCTGCACAGTGAGCCAGACGGTGATCGCGCCGGCCGCCAGCCGGGCGAAGGTGTCCGGTACCCGGCGCGCGATGCGCAGGCCGGCGAACGCGAGCCCGCCGTAGAGCACCACCACGCACAGGGTGCCGACGAGTCCGAGCTCCTCGCCGAGGATGGCGAAGATGAAGTCGGACTGGCTCTCGGGCACCGAGCCCCACTTGGCCCGGCTGGCGCCGCTGCCCACGCCGAACAGGCCGCCAGAACCGAGCGCATCCTTGCCCTGGACCAGCTGGTAGCAGGTCAGGCTCCGGCAGCTCGGGGACGTCGAGGACACGAAGCCAGTGAGCCTAGCCAACTCGTACGGATGCACGGCGACGAGCATGAGCAGCGCGAACACCATCAGGGCCACCATGCCCACGAGCAGCTTGGCCGGCGCCCCGATCACCCACAGCAGCGACAGGAAGATAACCAGCAGCAGGAAGGTTGTGCCGAGGTCCTTGCCGATCATGACCAGCATGGCCATCAGCGCGGCACCGGGCAGCAGCGGGACCAGGATGTGCCGCCAGTCGGAAAGCTGGCCCAGTTTCTCCTTCCTGGCCAGCAGGTCCGCTCCCCACAGCACGAGCGCGAGCTTGGCGAACTCCGACGGCTGCACCTGAGTTCCGGCCACCGTGAGCCATCGCTTGGCACCGTCGATGTAGGGACCGAACAGCAGCACGAGCACGAGGCCGCCGATAGCCGCCAGCAGCAGCGGATACGCGAACCCGCGGAACAGCCGCGGCGGCGACTTCGCTGCCAGCCACATCAGCACGAGCCCGACCGCGGCGCCGAGTAGCTGCTTCTCGAACATCGAGTATGCGGGCAGCCCCTGGTCCAGGTCGTAAGCCGTCGAGGTCGACAGCACCATCATCAGGCCGACGCCGAGCAGCAGCAGCGAGCAGCCGAGGACGAGGTAGTACGAGGCGAGCGGCCGGTCGAGCAGGGCCTTCAGCCGCAGCGCGCCATCGCGCAGGCCCGTGGCCCGCTGGGCCACCCCGGTCAGCGCGGCGTCCCGGCCCGCCACGCGCGCCTCCCCGGCCAGGCCCGTGCTGTCTGCGGCCGCGGTGTCAGTGCTGGCAGACAGCGGGCTCACCGCGAATCCGCCAGCCTGGTGACCGCTGCCGCGAACGCGTCACCGCGCGCCGGGTAATCACGGAACATGTCCCACGACTGCGCCGCGGGCGCCAGCAGTACTGTGTCCCCTGGCCGCGCGGCCGCCGCCGCTTGTGCAACCGCCTGCTCCATGACTCCAGTGTCGGTGCTGCCTAGCTCCGCAACGGGGACATCGGGTGCGTGTCGCGCCAGCGCGCGGGCGAATCTGGCCCGGTCCGTGCCGATAAGCACGGCGGCGCGCAGCCGCGGTGCCGCGGCCAGCACAATGGCGTCCAGGTCGGCGTCGCTCCCACGGAACAGCCCGCCGGCCACCCACACAATGGAAGGGAACGCGGCAAGTGATGCGGCCGCCGCCGCCGGATTGCTCGCCTTCGAGTCGTCGATGAAGGTCACGCCGTCCAGCTCGGCCACCAGGCTGATGCGGTGCGGCTCGGGCACGAAACCGGCCAGGCCTGCGGCGACCGAGGCCGGCGGGTCGCCGTAAGCGCGGGCGAGCGCCGCCGCGGCGAGGGCGTCAGCAACATTGTGCGGCGCGGCCGGGCGCACCAGATCTTCTCGCGCCAGGCGCACCGAGGCGCCGAACGCGTTATCGACGAGCCAGCCGTCGGCAACGCCAAGCTCTCCCTCGCCGGGCGGCCCGAGCCGGAAGCCCACCAGCTTGCTCGCCCCGAGGGTCACGGCGCGCTCGGCCATCTCGACCGAGCGGCGGTCCTGGCCATTGCAGATCGCGATCGTGCCGGGCCCGAAGATCCTGGCCTTGGCGGCCGCGTAGGACTCCATATCGTCGTGCCAGTCCAGGTGATGAGCGGCGAGGTTAAGGACCACGGCAGCGAGCGGCGTGATCGTGGCGCTCCAGTACAGCTGGAAGCTGGACAGCTCGACCGCGACGACTGGGTACGGCGCCGGATCGGTGACAACGTCCAGGATCGGGGTGCCGACGTTGCCCGCAGCCACGCTGCGGTGCCCGGCGGCAGCGAGCATGGCGGCCAGCATCCGCACTGTCGTCGTCTTGCCGTTCGTGCCGGTCACGGCTAGCCATTGCTGGCGCCCGCCGCCGGGGAGCGCGGGCCGCAGCCGCCAGGCCAGCTCGACGTCGCCGATCACCTCGAGTCCGGCCGCCACGGCGCTCGCCAGCAGCGGCGTATCAGGCCGCAGCCCGGGTGAGGTGATGACGAGCTCGGTGCCTGCCGGGGCTGCCGCGCCCGGACCCAGCGCGGCCGGCCCGAGGTGGACAGCGACACCGTCTTTCGCCAGCTGCCCTGCCAGCTCCGCGCGCTCGGCGTCCGCTCGCGAGTCGACCGCGGTGACCAGCGCGCCTTGCCGGGAGAGCAGCGAGATGACGGACTGTCCGGTGATACCGAGGCCGACGACCAGCACCGGCCGGCCGGCCAGGTCGGCGGGCTCGGCCGCGCCGGATCCGATCACCGGCCCACCGTCAGCCACTCGGCGTAGAACACACCGAGACCGAGCGCGACGCACAGACCGGAGATCAGCCAGAACCTCATCACGATGGTCGTCTCAGCCCAGCCGAGCATCTCGAAATGGTGCTGCAGCGGCGCCATCTTGAACACCCGCCGCCTCGTCAGCTTGAAGAAGCCAACCTGGATGATGTCCGACGTCGCGACGATCACGAACAGGCCGCCGAGTACGACAAGCAGCAGGGCCGTCTTGCTGCAGATGGCCAGGCCCGCCAGCACTCCGCCGAGGGCAAGCGACCCGGTGTCGCCCATGAATATCCGGGCCGGCGGCGCGTTCCACCACAGGAAGCCGAAGCAGGCCCCGAGCACCGCGGCGGCGACGACTGCCAGGTCGAGCGGGTCCCTGATCTGGTAGGCCTGCGGGGCCACGAACAGCGTGATGTCGTTGCGCTCCTGCCAGATCCCGATCAGCACATAGGCCGCGAGGACCAGGATGGTGGCGCCGGTAGCCAGCCCGTCAAGCCCGTCGGTCAGGTTCACCGCGTTCGACGTGCCGGAGATGATGATGACAGCCCAGATCAGGAATGGCAGCGTGCCGATGGCCGGGCCGAAGTCGCGCAGGAAGGACAGGTGCGCGTCCGCGGGAGTCAGGCCGACGGCATCCGGATGCTGCAGCACCTCGAGCGCGAAGATGGCCCCGATCACGGCCTGGCCGGCCAGCTTGGTGCCACTGCGCAGGCCGAGGCTGGTCTGGCGGAAGATCTTGATGAAGTCGTCGATGAACCCGACCAGGCCGAGGCCCGTCATCAGCAGCAGGATCAGCACGCCCGATGTGGTCATCGGATCGTGAGTGACCAGGTGGCCGACGAGATAGCCGATGAGCGCAGCGAGCACGATCGCGGCGCCGCCCATCGTGGGCGTGCCGCGCTTGGTCTCGTGTGACTTCGGGCCCTCCACCCTGATCGGCTGCCCGTACCCCTGCCGCCGCAGCAGCCTGATGATCAGGGGTGTCCCGAAGAGGGCGAGCAGGAGCGACACAGCGCCGGTGACGAGGATGGTTTTCAACTGCGCGGTTCCTCGTCGCCGGCCGGCTGCTCGCCGGTCAGGGCGAGCGCGACCCGCTCCAGGCCGATGGAATGCGAGGCCTTCACCAGCACGACGTCACCATCGCGCAGCCGGTCACGGGCTGCGCGGATGGCCGCGGCGGCGTCCGGGACGTGGACCAGCTCGCCCTGCCAGGCCGGCACGGCCTTCGTGCCGGTCAGGATCGGGGCTGCCGCATCGCCCACCACGATCACTCCGGCCAGGCCGGCGGCTGCCGCCGCCGCGCCTATCTCCTCGTGCAGCCGGTCAGCATCGTCGCCTAGCTCGGTCATGTGACCGAGCACCGCGAACCCACGCCGCCCCCGCGCCATGGTGGCCAGCGCGGCGAGGGCGGCCCGGACCGAGTCCGGGTTTGCGTTGTAGGCATCGTTGATGACAGTCACGCCGTCCGGCAGCCTGGTGACTTCCATCCGCCACCGGCTGCGGGCGTCCGCCGCCGACAGGCCGGCCGCGATGTCCGCTACCGGCATGCCGAGCTCGGCGGCGATTGCCGCGGCGGCCAGCGCGTTGTGCACGTGGTGCTCCCCGTACAGCTGCAGCTGGACCGTGCGCCGAGCCGTCCGCGGTGACCAGCCTGAAGCTGGGCCGGCTGAGCTCGTCGGTTCGCACCTGCTCGGCCCGGACGTCGGCGCCGGCCGACCGGCCGAACATGACGACCCTGGCCCTGGTGCGGGCGGCCATCGCCGCGACGCGATGGTCATCGGCGTTGAGGATGGCCACGCCGTCAGCCGGCAGCGCGGCCGGCAGCTCGCCCTTGGCTGCCGCGATGCGCTCCAGGCTGCCGAACTCCCCCGCATGCGCGTACCCCACGCCGAGCACCGCCCCGAGCCGGGGCGGCGCGATCGCGCACAGTTGCGTGATGTGCCCGAGCCCGCGCGCGGCCAGCTCCGACACGAGGTAGCGGGTCTGCCCGGTGATCTTCAGGACAGTCAGCGGATGGCCGATCTCATTGTTGAACGAATCACGCGCCGCGACCGTCGGGCCGAGCTGCTCGATCAGCTGCGCCGCCAGGTCCTTGGTCGTGGTCTTGCCAGCCGACCCGGTGATGCCGATGACAGTGAGATCAGGTGCCCGGTCGATGACAGCACGGGCGAGCTTGCCGAGCGCGGCCTGCACGTCGGGCACGACGATCGCCGGGCCGCCGACAGGCCGGGCGACGAGGACGGCCACCGCGCCGGCCGCGAGCGCCGCAGCAGCGAACGCGTGCCCGTCGGTCCGCGTGCCGGGCAGGGCGGCGAACAGGCTGCCCGGCACGGCCTCGCGCGAGTCGATCACGACAGGCCCGGTGACCAGCGCCTCGGCATCCGGAACTTGTGTCAGCCGCGCACCGGTGGCGGCCGCTACGTCCGCCACCGACAGCGGGATCACGCGTCCTCCGCAAAGAGCTCGATCGGGTCGTCGGGGCCGCCGATTATCGTCGCATCCTCAGCCGCGCGCCGGTGCAGGAGGGCCGCCGCGGCGACCTCTCGGTCGTCGAACGGGATGACCGTGCCGGCGATGTACTGGCCGTGCTCGTGACCCTTGCCCGCGATGAGGATAACGTCCCCTTTGCCCGCTGACGCGATGGCCTGCCCGATGGCGGCCGCGCGGTCAGGCTGGACAACGACCTGTGCACGCTGACCCTGCGGCACGTCGATGGCGCCCGCCAGCATCTCGGCCAGGATCGCCAGCGGGTCCTCCGAGCGCGGGTTGTCGTTCGTGAGGATCGCCACGTCGGCCAGCCGGGCGGCCGCCGCTCCCATGAGCCTGCGCTTGCCGCGGTCACGGTCTCCGCCGCAGCCGAGGACGATCACCAGGCTGCCCTGGGTGACCTGCCGCATGACGGTCAGCAGCGCTTCCACCGCACCGGGCTTATGCGCGTAGTCGACCAGCACGGCGAAGTCCTGGCCATGGTCCACGCGCTCGAGGCGACCCGGCGGGCCGGCGCACGCAGCAACGCCGGCCACGGCCGCGGCGAGGCTCGCGCCGGCCTCGACCAGGGCGACGATGGCCGCCAGGGCGTTGGCGACGTTGAACCCACCCGGCAGTGCTACGGATGCGTCGGCCTCGACGCCGCCCGGACCGATCACCCGGAACGTCGAGCCATCAGCGCCCGAGCGCACGTCGACGGCCCGCCAGTCAGCGGCGCGCCGGCCTTCCGCGGAGAAGGTCGTGACTGGGATCGGCGCCTGCGCGGCGAGCTCGCGGCCGCGCGCGTCGTCGACGTTCACGACGCCAGCCCTGGCGTATTTCGGCGTGAACAGCTCGGCCTTGGCGGCGAAATACGCGTCCATGCTGGCGTGGAAGTCCAGGTGATCCTGCGACAGGTTGGTGAAGACCACGACGTCGTAACGAGTACCAGCGACCCGTCCCAGCGCCAGGGCGTGGCTCGATACCTCCATCGCGGCGGCACCCACGCGGCGCTCGACCATGGTGGCCAGCAGCGCCTGCAGGTCGGTCGCTTCCGGCGTGGTCAGTGTGCTGACCGCGGCCGAATCGCCGATCCGGGTCTCCACGCCGCCGATCAGCCCGGTCCGGTACCCCGCGGCCCGCAGGCCCCCTTCGAGCAGGTAGGTGGTCGTGCTCTTGCCGGCGGTACCAGTGACGCCGATCAGCAGCAGCCGCTCCGATGGCTGTCCGTAGATCCAGGCCGCAACCTCACCGAGCCTGGCTCGCGGGTCGCCGACCACGAAGACCGGCAGCCCGCAGGCGATCGCGCCCTGGCGGCCTGATGGGTCGGTGAGGACGGCCACGGCTCCGGCCGCAGCAGCCGCCCCGCAGAACCTGGCGCCGTGGACCGTGCTGCCCGGTAGCGCGGCATAGAGATCGCCGCGGCGCACCGACCTGGAGTCATGCGTGATTCCAGTCAGCCCGCCTGGCTGGCCGGGTGGGCCTGGATCGGCGGCGTGCGGGCCAGCAGGCCGCAGCCCAAGCAGCGCCGCGAGCCCGGCTAGCGGGCGCGGACGAACGTCATCTGGGCGGAAGGCCGCTGGCACGGGCAGAGGTTACCTCCCATCACGGCGCTGTGAGCCTGATATAGGGCGTCCTGGCATAGTCCGGTGCGATCCGCATGGTCTGCAGGGCGAACTTCATGACCTCGAAGAAGGCCGGCCCTGCGACCTGGTCGCCGTAGTACTTGCCGTGCGGATCCTGAATGTTGACGGCCACGACCAGTTGCGGGTTGTCGGCCGGCGCGATGCCGATGTAGCTGGAACCATACTGACAGAGGCACGTGCCCTGGCCCGACCCCGAGACCTGGGCCGTGCCGGTCTTGGCCGCGACGGTGTAACCGCTGATCAGTCCCCAGGACTCGCCCGCCTGCGCGTCCACCTCTGGTACCTGCTGGAGCATCGTCATCAGCTCGCGCGCAGTCTGTGCCTTGATGACACGGCGGGCAGCCGGCGGCCGCGCCGCGGTGTACGTACCGTCCGAGCTGGTGGTGCCGGCCACCAGGGTGGGCTGTACCCGGACGCCGCCATTGGCGATGGTGGCGTAGATGCTCGCCATCTGGATCGCGGTCACGCCGACTCCCTGGCCGAAGGCGTATTCATACCGGTTGTCCGCCCAGTACCCGGCCGATCCCGGGCTTGGCAGCAGCCCGGCGCTCTCCCCGGTGATGCCGAGGCCGCTGCCCGAGCCGAGGCCGAACGCCCGCAGGTAGTCGTACTGCTGCTGCGGCGTGATGTGCTGGGCGACCTGGACCATGCCGACGTTGCTGGAGTGCGCGAGGATCCCGGCGATGGTATAGCGCACCGTCGGGTGCAGTTCGGCGTCGTGAAAGGTATAGCGGCCATCCATGGTGATCTGGTACGGGATGGTGTAGGCACTCTGGGGCGTCTGTCCGCCCTGCTCCAGCACCGCGGCCACGGTGACCGGCTTGAGCGTGCTGCCCGGCGCGAACACGTTCGCCGTGGCAATGTTGGTCGTACTCGCGTACGGGACCGGGTCGTCGGGGTTATAGGCCGGCCACTGGGCCATCGCCAGGATCGCGCCGGTCTTCGGGTCCATCACGATGATCGAGCAGTTGCGGGCGTGAGTCTGCGCCACACGCTGCTTGCAGACCTGATCGGCTTCGTACTGGATGTCCGCCTGGATGGTCAGCCGGAGGCTCCTGGCGGGGACCGCAGGCATGAGGTTGACTTCGGTCAGCGGGATCGGCTCGTTGTTCGCGCCGACCTCGACCTCCTCGCTCCCTGCCCGCCCGGCCAGCAGGGGGTTGTACTCGTTCTCCAGACCCTGGGCGCCCAACAGGCTGCCGCCGCCCGCCGGGTTGCTGGTAAATCCGACGACGTCAGATGCCAGCTCCGCGTTGGGGTACTCGGTCGTGTAGCTGGTGGTCATGTCGATGCCCGGCAGCTGGAGTTGCCTGATCTTGCTCGCCGTCGTGACCGTTACTTCGCTCGCCAGCACCTGGTACTGGGGACTCGACGGGTGATCGAGCATGGTCATGACCGCGCTGGCGGTCAGCCCGAGCAGGCGGGCCAGCTTGGTGGCCGCGGCCGGCCGCGACTTGACCGGGATCAGCACCGGATCGGCAAACACGGTGTAGGTCTGCACCGTCATCGCCAGCATCGTCCCGTCGCTGGTGGTGATGTCACCGCGGACGGCAGGTATCGAGATCTTCTTAAGCAGCAGGTGAGCCAAGTCAGTCTGGTAGGCAGCCGAGTCGAGGCCCTCGAGCTGCACCAGCCGGCCAGCAAAGATCGACAGCGCGAACGCAATGCAGAGCAGCGTGATCCGCAGCCGCCTGGCCGGATTCCCGCGCCGCAGCGCAGGTACCGGCAGGTGCGTCAGCCGCCCCGGGCCCGACCGGCCAGTCGGGCCCCGCCGGCCGCGTTGCGGGGGGGCAGCCTTCGCCGCGGGGGAGTTGTAGCGCCGTCCCTGGCCCGGCCCGAATCGCGACGGTTCCCCGGCCCCGGCCCGGCCGGGACCCGGCCCGGCGGCTCGGCGGCCAGGAGAGCCGGGCGCGCGCGGCCCCGCAGGCCCGCGCGATCCCCCCGGCACGGCCCGCGCCCGCCGTGGTCGCTGGCCGAAATCGTCGCCGCTCTCGCCCCCCGGCCCCGCTCACCGCCCTGATCCGCTCCGGTCAGACGACGTGCCACTCGTGCTGGTACGCGACGTCCCGCCAGCTTGCTAGTGCCGTCTTGCCAGTGCCCGTCTTTGCCAGTGCCCGTCTTGCCAGTGCCCGTCTTGCCGGTGCCGGTGCTGGCAGTGCTACTTGCGGCGGCGGTCGGGCTAGGCGCGGCTGCGGCCCCGAGCGAGACTGTCGCGCTCGCCTGACCAGGCAGCTGGTAGGTCCGGTGCGTACGCAGGTCCAGGATGTTGCCGTTCACCTGCACCCGCATGCCGAGATGGTAAGCACGCCTGGCGATCTGGGCCGGCGATTGCTCCGCGGCGATCTGCTGCTGCAGGGCCTGTTCCTGCGTCGCCAGCGCGGCGCCAGTGCTCTGCAGCCGGCTAACCCGGAAGCTCGTCGCCCCGAGCGTCGTGTTGATGACCAGCAGGCAGATTAGACCGCCGCCGAGCAGCACGAGCACGAGCAGGACAAACGGCATCCGCGGCAAGCTGGCGCGAGCCGCGGACCGAGCCCGGCCGGCCTCGCGCAAACGGCTGGGTCCGCTCTGTCGTTGGCTTGCTCGCCGCCTTGGTGTCGGCCGGCCCGCTGGCGGCCGCGCAGGTACGGGTGGCGCTGATACGGGCCGTGGTCTGGCTGGCCGACCAGCAACGGGCCGGGGGTCTGCCGGGCGGCGAGTCTGCCTGCCCGGGTCGGCCCGCTGCGTGGCGCTATCGGCCGTGGTACCGGCTGGTCCCCGTCCGGCTGGTCCGGGATCAGCCCGGAAGGGGCCGTTGCCGCGGCGTGGCTGCGCGTCACCGCGTAGCCGTCGCGGGTCCGGCGGTCGGGTCGTGGTCTCCATCCGGTCTGGCCGTCCCTCCCTGAGCACCGAGCTCCCCACCCGGATGCGCTCTGTCTCGTGTCGCTCTGTTTCCTGCCGCGCTGCTTCCCGCCGCGCTGCTTCCCGCCGCGCCTGCTTCCCGGCGTGGGTCCGACCGCACCGTCATGCCGCGGCCCTGACCCGCTCGGCTGCCCGAAGCCGGACCGACGCAGCGCGCGGGTTCGCTGCCAGCTCGTCTGCCGTAGGCCGCTCCGCCCCCCTGGTCAGCAGGCGGAACTGGGGCCGCGCGTACTCGAGCGAGACAGGCAGGCCAGGCGGCGTCGTATCGGCGGTGCGCTGAGCCAGCGCCCGTTTCACCGCGCGATCCTCCAGCGAGTGGTAGGCCAGTGCGACGATGCGGCCGCCGACAGCCACGCTGTCGAGCGCGGCAGGCAGGGCCTGGTCCAGTGCTGCCAGCTCTCTGTTGACCTCGATCCGCAGCGCCTGAAACGTGCGCTTGGACGGATTGCCGCCGGTACGTCTCGCCGGCGCCGGGATCGACTCCCTGACGATCTCCGCCAGCCGCGACGTGCTCGTCAGCGGCGCTCGCGTTCGCTCGCGGACGACGGCGTCGGCAATCCTCCGGGCGAATCTCTCCTCGCCGTAGTCACGCAGGACCCGGGCGAGCCGATCGGCTGGATAGGTGTTGAGCACGTCCGCAGCCGTAAGCCCGCCGCCCTGATTCATCCGCATGTCCAGCGGGGCGTCGACCGCGTAGGCGAACCCGCGACTCGGATCATCCAGCTGCGGCGAAGAAACCCCCAGGTCAAAGAGGATGCCCTGGACGACGCGGAGGCCGGCGCTGGCCAGGATCTGCGGCAACTGGTCGTAGACCGCCTGGACCAGGGACACCCGGTCGCCAAAGCCAGCCAGTGCGTGACGTGACTCCTCGATCGCGGTCGCGTCGGTGTCGATGCCGATGAGACTGAGGCCAGGATGAGCGGCCAGGAGGGCGCTGGCATGACCGGCGCGTCCGAGGGTCGCATCGACGAGTACGGCGCCCGCCGGCTCGAGCGCGGGCGCGAGCAGCTCAAGCACCCGATCGCGCATGACCGGCACGTGTCCGGCCGCAGCCGTTCCCATCACGCCCCCTCGCCTACTGCTCACTCGCCGTGCTGTGCTGCCCAGATGCCGGCTGCCGTGCCCGTGCCCAGATGCCAGCCTGCTGCCGCGATGCCCGGCCAGGCCCCCATCCGCGCCACTGCACTGACGGGTCACGGTGGCCTTCTGACGCCGGGGAAGTGACGTCAGCAGGGCCGTCGGCCCTTCCAGCACGGGTGGAGACCTCGCCGGGCATCCAGCGCCGTTACAGAACTCCTGGCAGTACCTCCTCAGATGCGTCGGAGAACGCGTCCTCTTGCTGCTCCAGATAGCTGGTCCAGGCCGCTGCGTCCCAGATCTCCAGCCGGGTATTCGCGCCGATGACCACGCACTCGCGCTGAAGCCCCGCGTACTCGCGCAGGCTCAGCGGGATCGTGATGCGGCCTTGCTTGTCCAGTTCCTCGTCGGAGGCGCTGGCAAAGAACACCCGGCTGTAGTCCCTGACTGCCTTGGCCGTCACCGGCGCTGTCCGCAGCGCATCGGTGATCCGGCCGAACTCGCCCACCGGGAAGACGTACAGGCACCGCTCTTGGCCCTTGGTCAGTACCAGGCCCGCGGAGAGCTCCTCGCGGTACTTGGCGGGCAGAATCAGCCGGCCCTTCTCGTCGAGGCGAGGCGTGTGGGTGCCAAGAAACACCCTCCTCACCTCCCCAGGTCCTCCACCACGTGTCCCGCAGAAGCCCTTCTCGCCCCACGGATCACCACTGTACTCCACTCTCCCCCACCGTCAATCACAACCATCCCTGAACCGGCCCGTCGCGCACGCGAATTACGAGGTCACGGCGGTGGAGCAGAATGAGGACGGCAGCGCCGCACGGCGCCGCTGGCTCCAGGGCACGGCCGCGGTTTGGCCCGAGGTCAGGTCGGTCAGTCATCGGAGTGTTACGGGCCCGATGCGGGAGCGGCATCGCTCATAGATCACAGACGACGTAATGTCTGAACGCACGGTTCTTGACGCCGCGGCAGCGCCGATGTGGTGAATTGGCACTGACGTGCCTGATGGGCAGTGAGCAGCTAATGGGGAATGGCCGCCAGGAGGGCACGTGGTCACCGACATCGACCAGCAGGCGCATAAATCGCTGCACGAGCTCGTAGGAATCGCCCGGCAGGTGAGCGCCGCGGTGCAGACCGTCATCTCCGGTAAGCCGGGAGCGGTCCGCCTCGGCTTGACCGTGCTGCTCGCCGAGGGGCACATTCTCATCGAGGACGTCCCTGGCGTCGGGAAGACGCAGCTCGCCAAGGCGCTCGCGAAGTCCATCGACTGCTCTGTCCGGCGCGTCCAGTTCACCCCCGACCTGCTGCCGAGCGACATCACCGGGGTCAGCGCCTACAACCAGGACCTGCGCGAGTTCGAGTTCAAGCCCGGCCCGATCTTCGCCAATATCGTGCTTGGCGACGAGATCAACAGGGCCTCGCCCAAGACGCAGTCGGCACTGCTGGAGTCGATGGAAGAGTCCCAGGTCACCGTCGACGGCAGCACGTACCAGCTGGAGCGGCCGTTCATGGTGATAGCCACGCAGAATCCGGTCGAGATGGAAGGGACCTACCCGCTGCCTGAGGCTCAGCGCGACCGGTTCATGGCGAGGATCTCGATCGGGTACCCGGACCGCGAGTCCGAGCTCTCGATGCTCGACACGCATGGCTCGAGTTCGCCGCTGGACGACGTCAAGCCGGTCGCGCACGCCAGTGACATCCGAGCTCTGGTCGAGGCCGTGCGCGAGGTGCACGTGTCCGACCCGATCCGGCAGTACATCATCGACCTGGTCAACGCCACCAGGACATCGCCCGAGCTGAGGCTCGGTGCGTCGCCGCGGTCCGCGCTGCATCTGCTGCGGGCCTGCCGGGCCTTCGCCGCTCTGGACGGGCGCGATTTCGTCATTCCGGATGACGTCCAGGCGCTAGCCGTGCCGGTGCTCGCGCACCGACTGCTGCCGAGCGCCGAGGCCATGGTCGGACGCGAACTGCCTGACCAGGTGCTATCCGGCATCATCCGCCGGCTGCCGCTGCCTGGACGTTAAGCCCTACATTCGCGCAAGTTTGGGCAGCCGGAAGGAATCAGACCATGCGGACCTCGCTGCTCGCCGGCATCACGACTCGCGGATCCTCGTTCCTGGCCGCCGGAATCGCCGCAGCATGCGCCGGCTTCGTGCTCGGCGAGCGTGACCTGCTCTGCGTGGGCATCGCCCTGATCGCGCTGCCCGTGCTGGCGGCCGCCGCCGCCCGCCGCGGCCAGTACCGGCTCAGCACTAGCCGCATCATCCGGCCGCCACGCGTGCCGGCCGGCCATACGGCCATGGTCACGCTCCGGCTGGAAAACGTGTCTCGGGTGCCGACCGGGCTGCTGCTCGCCGAGGACGCGGTGCCTTACGCTCTCGGTTCCCGGCCACGCTATGTGCTCGACAAGATCGAGCGGAACGGCGTGCGGGAGCTCACCTATCCGCTCCGCTCGGACGTGCGTGGCAAATTCGAGATCGGCCCGCTTCAGCTGCGAGTGGCCGATGCGTTCGGCCTGGTGCAGGTCAGCCGCTCGCTATCGGGGCGGACCACGTTCATCGTGACGCCGCGTGTGGTGCCGCTGGCGCGCACCGTGATCAGCCGCTCCTGGGCGGGCGAAGGCGAGGGCCGGGCCAGGCTGGCGTCCACGGCCGGCGAGGATGATGTCATCCCGCGCGCCTACCGCCACGGGGACGAGCTGCGGCGGGTCCACTGGCGGTCGACGGCCCGGTACGGCGAACTCATGGTGCGGCGCGAGGAGCAGCGCTGGCGGAACAGGGCGACCGTGCTGCTGGACAGCCGGTCGATGTCGCATATGGGCACCGGGGCCGGCTCTTCATTCGAGCTTGCCGTCAGCGCGGCCGCGTCGGTCGGCGTGCACGTCTGCCAGGAAGGCCTGACTGGGCAGTTCATTACTGACAACGACATGATCCGGGCCGGCCCCTTCTTCGATGACAGGCTGCTCGACGCGCTCGCGGTGATCCGGCCATCCAGCGCGCGCACCCTGGATCGCTCGTTCAAGGAACTCAAGGTGTCAGGCGCCGGGGTGATCATCGCAGTGATGGGCAAGCTGTCGACTGCGGAAGCGAGCCAGCTCGCTGCCTGCCGGACCGAGGGCAGCCAGGGCATCGCGTTGCTGCTCGACGTTGCCACCTGGGCGGACGCGGCGCGCCGCGGCGCGCCGCGGGCGCCAGCCGACGCGAACGGCGGGCCCGGTGTGAGCAACTCCGACGCCGTCAGCGATGCGGCGGCCACGGCGGCAACGCCGGACGCGGCCGCTGCGGATGACACGGGCGCTGCGAGCGACGCGGGCGCCTCCCGCCGCCCTGTCTCGGCCCGGTCGACGGCCGAGACAGCGGCCGCGGCCGCCGTCCTGCGCAGCGCGGGCTGGCACGTCACGACCATAGACGTCGATACCCCGCTCCCGAATGCCTGGCAGCGCCTGCCGCGAGCGGCCGAGATGCTCGTCGCCACGGGCACGACGATCTATCCGGCGACTGGCAGCGGACGGCCCGCATGAACCTGCGGATCGGCGTGACAGCAGCAGTGGCCGTGCTGCTGGCATCACTGTCGCTCAACGCCGTCCTGCAGGGCAACGGCTGGCTGGCGGCCGGCTTCGGCGCCGTGGTTGTCGTCGCCGGCGCCGGCCTGTTGACCAGGCTGCCGACCGTGCCCGCCACCGTGGCGATGACCGCTGTCGTGCTGACCGGCGTAGTGCCGCTGCTGTCCGCGCCTACCTGGCCCCTGCGCAGCACCGGGCTGGCCATCGTCGCACTGACCGCGGCCAGCGTGACCGGCTGGCGGATGCTGCGGAGTTTCGCGATCCTCGCCGCCTATCTCGCGGCGCTGCTGATCTACCTGGACCTCGTGTTCGCCAACGCGGCTGCGTTCGGGCGCATCGTGCCGAGCTATCACTCGGTAGCGGCACTCGGCCGGCTGGTCCCGATCGCCTTCGACGGGTTCAAGTTCTCACCGCCGGTGCCTGATACGCGCCCGGTCAGCCTGGTGGCGGCGGCCGGCATCGGCCTGGCCGCGATCCTCGTGGATGTCCTGGCGGCACGGCTGCGACGGCCCGCGGTCGCCGGCGTGCCGCTGCTGGTGCTGTTCAGCGTGCCCGTCGCGAGCGACCTGAAGACGTTCGGCGTGGCCCAGACTGTCACGTTCGCGGCGGCCCTGGCAGGTTTCCTGGCCCTGCTGTCAGCCGATGGCCGGATGCGGCTGCGAATGTGGGGCAGGCTGGTCACCTTCCGGTATGTGCAGCCCGCGGACGAGGCCAGCGCCGGGCCCGACACCAGGGAACTAGCCGCCTCGGGCCGGCGCATCGGCCTGGCCGCTGTGTGCCTGGCCGTGATCATCCCGATCATCGTGCCGGGCATGCACGCCCACGACGTGTTCGGCACGACCGACAACGGCAAGGCGCACGGCGTCGGTGCTGGCCTTAACACGTTCCTGAGCGTTCAGCACGACCTCACCGAGCACCCGCAGCCGGTGCTGTCGTACACAACTGACGCTAACGACCCCGCGCAGCAGTACTTCCAGGTCTATTCGCTCAACTACAGCAGTACCCAGAACGCCTGGTTCCCAGAATTTCCGGCTGGGGTAGTCGGATCACGCACGGTGCTGGACACGGCGCTGCCATACAGCCCGCCGGGGCAGCTGGCGAGCACGCCGACCCGCACGGTGACGACAACTGTGCAGGTAGCCGGGGGTCAGGGCGGCCCCACCGCCTACCTGCCCGTGCCGTACGCCCCGGTGGCACTGACGATCGGCGGCTTTGCCACCTGGCAGGAGCTGGCTGGATCCCTGATGATCCTCAGCCCGGTGCAGGGGCTGTCCGGCCTGGAGTACCAGGTCACCAGTCGCGAGGCCGATCCGACGGCGGCCAGCATTAACAACACCAACGGCCAGTTCGTGCCCGGCGTCATCCAGACCCAGTACGGCGCCTACAACGGCCCTGACGCTGCCAGGCTGCTGGCCATCACGCGTCAGCACACTCAAGGCGCGCAGACACTGCTCCAGGCTGCCATCGACCTCGAGAACTGGCTGGATTCCAGGGCGTTCACCTACACCCTGAAGCCGGATCTGCCCGACACGTCGCACTGGCTGCTGAGCTTCCTCACCAGGGACCGGCGTGGGTACTGCCAGCAGTTCGCGTGGGCGTTCGCGGTGCTGGCCCGGCTGGCGGGGATTCCGTCTCGAGTCGCTATCGGTTACACCGGCGGCACTCCGGGCGGGCACGCGACGTGGCAGGTCACCACGGCCGACGCGCACGCCTGGCCGGAGCTGTACTTCCCCGGCGAAGGCTGGCTGCGCTTCGAGCCGACACCCAGCGGAGCTGGTGACCAGGGGACGGCTACGGTACCCGGCTACGCAAAAGGTGCATCAACCGGACCTAACACGCCGCTGCCCGGCGGTCAGTCTCAGACGGCGAGCAACGGCAAATCGGCCGGGTCGAGCAAGAAGGGCTCGGCGCTCAACCGCCTCACGCATGGTCAGCCTGGGGTGAGCAGCGCGGCGGCAGCTAACTCTGGTGCCGGGCTGTGGCTCGCCGTCGGCATACCGGTCCTGGTCGTCCTGCTCCTCACCTGGCCCGCGCTGACCCGGCTGCTCACCAGGCGGCGGCGCTGGCTGACAGCAGCCGGGGATGCCGGGCAGGCCCGCGCGGCCTGGCGAGAACTGACCGACGACCTGGCCGACCTGGGCTTGCAGGGTGTGCCCGGCGAGACCCCGCGCGGGGTTGCCCGGCGCATCACCCAGCAGGCCAGTCTCGACCCGCAGGCTGCCCAGGCGTTGACGAGGATCGCCACCGCGGAGGAGCAGGCCCGTTATGCCCGGCTGGCGCTACCCGCCCCCGGACTGGCTGCCGATGTGCGGACAGTTCGCCGGGCAGCGGCCGCCTCGGTGCCACGCGGGCAACGGATGCGGGCCCGGGTGCTGCCCGCCTCGACCCTCGCCGCGAGCCGCCGGCTGCTCGAGCGTCTCGGCGCACTGCTCAGCTGGCTGGATTCATCCTGGCCAGCCCTCCGCCAGCAGCTACGCAGAGCGGGCGCGCACCGGTCTGCCTGACCGCCCGGCCGCGCTCCGCGGGCGAGCAGCGCGGCCAGCGGCGCGCGGCCCACGTCCAGCGCGACCGCTAGCCTACGTACGGCTGCCTGGCCTCGGACGGCAGGCTCTAGCGGTTGTTGTTGCCTTCCTGGCGACGCCGCCAGCGTTCCTCAATGCGGTCCATGAGCCCGCCATTAGCGGGTGCCGGCTTCGCGATGCCGCGGTCGCGCCGGTCCCTGCGCTTGCGGCGGTCCGTCGTCACGCCGACCATCCGGCGATAACTGGCGACTGCCCAGAAGCCCGCGACGATCATGACCGCGACTCCGACCCCGGCGAGCCAGGTGTACTTCAGGTAGAGGCCAGCCGCCAGGGCGCCCGCGCCAATAACGAAGCCAACGGCAGCCTGAACGACTCTGCGCCGGTAGTGGACTTTAGGATCTTTAGCCCGCATTGCCCGCGCGAGTCGCGGATGCTCGGCATAGAGCGCCTGCTCAATCTGCTCGAGCTGGCGCTGCTCGTGCTCAGAGAGCGGCACTGTGCCTCCCAACGACTCCGGCCCCATGTTAACCGCGCAGCGGCCCTTGCTTTACGCCCAGAATACGAGCGCCGGGGCACCATGTGGAAGGGTACATGCCAGCAGGAGCCAATCCGGTACGCGATCACGACCGTCAGGCACTAACTTCCCGGCTCACGAGGCGCTGGCACGGCGCGGTCCGAGCCTTCGCCTGGTCCGGTTTGTGCCGTGTTCACCAGCGTTGCCGGTCGAACGGCGTCCGCCCCGAATCGGCCGATGATGCGGTCGAGGGCGGACTCTGCATCTCGCCAGGCTGCGCCGCGCTCGCCGAGTGCAAGCTGGGTGGCCGCCGATCCGGCCGGCACCAGGCCGGTGGCTCGGACGCCAACGAGACGAAGCCGCGCCTGACCGCTGAGTCCGGACGCCTCGTACAGTGCGCAGGCAGTCGCATAGATGCGCTGCGTCTCGCTGGTGGCCTCGGGCAGGGTCTTGGACCTGGTGATCGTGGTGAAGTCGGCCTTGCGGAGCTTGACGACAACGGTCCTCGTCGCATATCCGGACGAGCGGAGCGCGCGGGTCGTCCGGCGCGATAGCCGTAGCAGCTCGCGCCGCACCACCACCGGGTCGGTGACGTCGACGTCGAACGTCTCCTCGGCACCCACGCTCTTCTCGTGCACCGCGGCCTCGACGCCGCGGCTGTCGCGGCCCCATGACAGCGCGTGCAGGTGGGCGGCTGCTGCCTTGCCAAGCTCGGCTTCCAGCGCGCTGAGCGGCGTTCGGGCGATGTCGCCGACGGTGCGCAGGCCAAGCCGGCCAAGCGCCTGGCCGGTCCGCTCGCCGACGCCCCACAGGGCGGCGACGGGCAGCGGATGCAGGAATTCCAGCGCGCCGCCAGCGGGTATGACCAGCAGGCCATCGGGCTTGCAATGCACGGAGGCGAGCTTGGCCAGGAACTTGTTGGCGGCGATGCCGACCGAGCACGTGATCTGCTGCTGCTCGGCGACCTGCTGCCGGACCAGCCGCCCGATAGTGGATGGCGAGCCGAGCAACCGGGTCGCGCCGGCGACGTCAAGGAACGCCTCGTCCAGCGACAGCGGCTCCACCAGCGGCGTCACCCCGGCAAAGATCGCCATAACCTCCTTCGATACCGCGCCGTACAGGCCATGCGTCGGCGGGATCACCAGCGCATGCGGGCAGAGCCGGCGGGCCCTGGACATGGGCATCGCGGAGCGGACGCCGAACGCACGTGCCTCGTAGGTTGCCGAGAGCACCACCGCCCGGCCGGACAAGCCGCCCACGATGACCGGCTTGCCTGCTAGCTCCGGCCGGTCCCTGATCTCCACGCTGGCGTAGAAGGCATCCATGTCCACGTGCAGGATGTGGCAGCCGGTGTCCTCACCGGGAGCAGCATCGTCACGAAGAACACCGTCACGACCGGTCCGGCCGTCCGGCGGCTGCTGCCCCGACCTGCCCATAGCTCACCCGCCAGCAATTGGCCTCACGGCCCGCCTGTGGTGACTGTAGCGCCCGGCACTGACACTGAGGCCGCGGGTGCGACGCCGGACTCACAGTGGACCCCAGACTCACAGTGGACCCAGACTCACAGCGTCAGCGTGGGCTTCAGCTCCAGCAGCCGGGCCAGGAGACCATTAACGAACGACGATGAGTCATCCGTGGATAGCTGGCCAGCCAGCACCACGGCTTCGCTGATGGCCACCGCGTCCGGTACCGCGTCGTTCCAGAGCAGTTCGAAGACGCCGATCCGCAGGATGTTGCGGTCGACGGCGGGCATCCGATCCAGGGTCCAGCCCCGCGCGTTCGCCGACAGCAGCGCATCGATCTGCTCGGCGTGCTCCTGCACGCCCCGGACCAGCTCGGCCGCATAATCCGACACCGGCGGGTCGCCGGCAGCGGTCCGCTCGGCCAGCAGCTCAAGCACTGGCTCGCCGCGAACCTCCGCCTCGAACAAGACGTCCAGTGCCCGCTTGCGGGCCTTACTGCGGGCTGCCATGACAGGGCTCTGTTCGTCGGGGGACAGTGCTAGGTCAGGCCCGGCCCAGGTAGGCGCCGGACCGGGTGTCGACGCGGATCTTCTCGCCGGTAGTGATGAACAGCGGCACCTGGATCTGCGCGCCCGTCTCCAGGGTGGCCGGCTTGGTCCCGCCGGTCGACCGGTCGCCCTGCAGGCCGGGATCGGTGTGCTGGACCGTCAGCTCGACCGCCGCGGGAAGCTCGACGTACAAGGGCGTGCCGTCGTTAAAGGCGATCGTGGCGGTCTGCTCTTCCAGCAGGTAGTTCGCGGCATCACCGACAACCGCGGCCGGGATGTGCGGCTGGTCGTAGTCGGTGGTGTCCATGAAGACGAAGTCCTCGCCCTCGCGGTACAGGTACTGCATCTCCCGCCTGTCCACGGTGGCAACCTCGACCCGGACGCCCGCGTTGAAGGTCCTGTCGACGACCTTGCCAGACAGCACGTTCTTCAGCTTGGTGCGGACGAAGGCGCCGCCCTTGCCGGGCTTGACGTGCTGAAAGTCCACAACGCTCCACAGCGCGCCGTCGATGTTGAGCGTCATGCCATTCTTCAGGTCGTTCGTGGTGGCCACGTCTGCGTGTCTCCTGCATACGAACGGGACTGCTGTACCCGCGTCACAGGACGAGCAGTTCCTTGGTGGTCGTGGTGAGTACCTCTGCCGGTACCGCTTGCCGTGGGTCGGCGCCGCTGACGCCGGCCCGGACGACGAGGGTGTCCTCGATCCTGACTCCGCCCTTGCCGGGCAGGTAGACCCCAGGCTCGACGGTGACGGGGACCCGGTCCGCCAGTCTACCTGTCCGGCCGCGCCCCATCATCGGTGCTTCGTGTACCTCAAGCCCCACGCCGTGGCCCAGGCCGTGCTCGAAGTGGTCGCCGTGCCCGGCAGCATCGATCATGTCTCTCGCGGCGGCATCGACGTCGGCGACCGCAGCGCCGGCGGTCGCGGCGGCGACGCCGGCTAGCTGGGCGGCCGCGACAAGCGCATAGATGTCCCGCTGCCAGCCCGCTGGCACGCCGAGCGCCACTGTTCTGGTCATGTCGGCGTGATATCCGCCGACTCGGGCGCCGCAGTCCACCGTGATGAGGTCGCCTGCCTCAAATGCCCGGTTACCTGGTGAATGGTGTGGGATGGCGCCGTTCGGCCCGCTTGCCACGATCGTGTCGAACGCGGGTGCCTCGGCACCGAGATCGATCATGGCCCGTTCCAGCAGCACGGCAAGGTCTCGCTCGGTCCGGCCGGGCACGATCTCGCCGAGGATGCCGGCGAACGCCTCGGCGGTGATGGCGCAGGCACGGGTCAGCAGCGCGATCTCCGTCTCGTCCTTGATCATCCGCAGGCCCTCGACGACCTGCCCGAGCGGGACCATTTGCATGCTCCCGGCCAGCGCGGCGAGGACGGCGTGCCGCTCGACGGTCATCTCCTGCGCCTCGAAGGCCAACGTCCGGTAGCCACGCGCCACCGCGAGCTGAATCAGGGCCGGCTCCAATTCTCGCTCGCTGGCGATCTCGATGTCCGGGCAATCCCGCTCGGCGGCCTCGGCGTAGCGGGAATCAGTGGCCAGCAGGCCACCACCCTCAGCCGGAAGCAGCATGGCCGCGTTGGAGCTCACCAGCCCGGAAAGGTAGCGCACGTTGGCCGGCGCCGTGATCAAGGCGGCGTCCGCGCCCGACTCCGCGATCTTCTGCTGCGCCCTGGCGCGCCGGCCTGCGTGTATCTCGGTCATAGCAGGACTCTAGTGACCGGCTCTCAGTCTTGCGGCGGCACGTCGTCCCGCCGGGGCACGTCGTCCCGCGGTGGCACGTCGTCCGGCGGTGGCACGTCGTCGCCGACGATGAAGCCGCCGCCCCGGCTCCAGGTCAGGTACCGCCAGGACAGGTTCACGAGCGTGACCACCCGGTTCCGGTTACCCAGCAGATAGATCAGGTGCAGCCCCAGCCAGGCCAGCCAGGCCAGGGTGCCGCGCAACCGCAGGCCACGGGGTAGCTGCACGACGGCCGACCGGCGGCCGATCGTGGCCATGATCCCCTTGTCGTGATAGCTGAAGGGCTGCGTCGGCTGCCCGGCGATCAGCCGGGCCACCTGCTCGCCCGCGTGCCTGCCCTCCTGGAGCGCTGGCTGGGCCAGCTGGGCCACCGGCCTCGCCTCGTTGACGGCGATATCACCGGCGGCAAAGACACGCCCATAGCCGACGACCCGCAGGTCGGCGCGGACCTCGATCCGGCCGCCCTTGCCGCGGGGCAGTCCGGCCGTCCAGCCGGTCTCGGGCCCGGCGACGCCCGCGGCCCAGACCGTAAGGTCGCTGCGTAGCTCGCTGCCATCGGCGAGCAGCACCGATCCAGCCCTGACCTCCTTGATCGCGGTGTTGAGCAGCACCTCGACGCCGCGGTTTACCAGTTGCTGACGGGTGTACCGGCGCAGGCTGTCCTTGTACGGGAGCAGCAGGGCCGGGCCCATCTCGATCAGCCGGACGCGGAACATGGACCTGTCGATCTGCGGATAGACCGCCGGCAGTGCCACGTTGCGCAGCTCGGCCAGGGTGCCAGACAGCTCGACGCCGGTGGCCCCGCCGCCGACGACCGTGATGTCGAGCTTGGGATCAGAGAGACCCTCGTTGCGACGCTCGAGCGCACCCATCAGCGTGTTGCGCAAGGCGACCGCGTCCCGCCGGGTGTACAGGCTCAGGCTGTGCTCAGCTGCGCCCGCGACGCCGAAAAACGCGGCCGCCACGCCGGTGGCGATGATCAGGTAGTCATAGCTGAGCTGCTCGCCAGCCGCCAGTGTCGCGGTCCGCCGGTCGAAGTCGAGGCTGGCCAGCTCACCCTTGCGAAAGCGGGCGCCGCGACGGCCAGCGGCCGTCCAGAGTGGATAGGCGACGTCCGCCGAGGTAAGCCCGGCCGTCGCCACCTCGTACAGCAGCGGCTGGAACGTGCTGTACACGTTGCGGTCCACGACCGTGACTCGCGCCCCGGACCCGGCCAGCGCGTGCATGGCCGACAGTCCGGCGAACCCGCCCCCGATGATCAGGACTTCCGGACCATCTGCCGCCGGCCGTGTTGATCGCATGGCGCTCCCATCAGGTTGGCGCTGCTGACGACCCTGCCCGCGGCTCAGCGCTCAAAACGAGAGGCGGCGGATCGCCGGGATCTAGGGCGCCGTCCCAGCGACGCACACGGCCGCCATCACCCGGCCAGATCCTTGATCTGCTCGATCAGCGCGATGCGCTCGGCGTGCGTCGGCGCCATCGGCGCGACGTTCAGGGTAGTGACGCCGGAGTCCTTCATCGCCGCGACCCGCTCGGCCACGAAGGACTTCGGCCCGATGAGCGAGACGTTCTCGAGGAGCTCCTGCGGGATCAGTCCGGCGGCCTCGTCCTTGCGCCCGGCCAGGTAGGCGTCCTGAATCGCGGCGGCTTCCTGCTCGTAGCCGTACCGGACCGCCATGTTGTTGTAGAAATTACGGCCGCGGGCGCCCATGCCGCCGATGTAGAGCGCCTGGACCGGCCGGATCAGGTCAATCAGGCCCTTGACGTCGTCTCCAATGGCCAGTGCCGTCTGCGCGAATACGTCAAGCGGCGGCAGCGACGGGTCGCGCTTGGCCTTGCCCGCTGCCAGCGAGGGTCCCCAGACATCCTTGACCTTCTCCGGGTAATAGAAGATCGGCTCCCAGCCCTCGGCAAGCTCGGCGGCCAGCTCGACGTTCTTGGGCCCGAGCGCAGCGAGGATGATCGGGATTCGCTCGCGGACCGGGTGGTTGATCAGCTTCAGCGCCTTGCCAAGGCCGGTGCCCTGCCCTTCAGGCAGCGGGATCTGGTAGTGCTTGCCGTTGTACTCCAGCCGCTCCCGACGCCAGACAGCGCGGCAGATCTCGATGGTCTCCCTGGTGCGCGCGAGCGGCGCGTCATACGGCACGCCATGCCAGCCCTCGATCACCTGCGGTCCGGAGGCGCCGATGCCAAGCGAGAAGCGGCCGCCGGAGACGAAGTCGATGCCCGCGGCGGTCATCGCAGTCAGCGTCGGCGTGCGCGAGTACAGCTGCATGATGCCCGAGGCGAGCTCGACTCGCTGCGTCACGGCGGCCAGGTAGCCGAGCTGGCTGACGGCGTCGTAGCTGTACGCCTCCGGCACGAAGACAATATCCAGGCCGGCCTTCTCGAAGTCCGCGAGCTCGGCGGCCGTCTCCTTGAAGCCGCCCGCGTAATTCAGAGCCATCCCGATGCGCATGCAGCACCCTTTCGCGACAAGCGGCCGCGACTGGCGGCCCGCAGGTGGCCAGTCGGCCCCGTTCCCTCACTAGGGATGAATAGTAACTGCCGGGACCTATTACGGACAGACGCCAGCCGACGTGGCGCTAGGGGGCCGCCGCGAGCAGCCGCGCCACCGCGCGCAGCGCGAGCTCGTAGGACGCCGCGCCAAAGCCGGCGATCGTGCCGTCGGCGACACCCGACACCACCGAGGTGTGCCGGAATGACTCGCGGGCCGCGGGGTTGGACAGGTGCACCTCGACCAGCGGCGCCGTGCGCATCGCCAGCGCATCTCGCAGCGCGTAGGAGTAATGGGTGAACGCGGCCGGATTGATCACGACGGGCAGCCGCAGCTCGGCGGCTTCGTGCACCCAGCCGATCAGCTCCGCCTCGTCGTCGGTCTGCCGCAGGTCGATCTGGAGCCCGAGCTGCGCGCCGAGATCCGTGCATGCGGCCGCGATGTCGGCCAGCGTGGCTGACCCGTAGATCTCCGGCTCGCGCGAGCCGAGGCGGCCGAGGTTCGGGCCATTGAGTATCAGCACGGTGGTCACCCGGTCAGCTCACTTCCGCGTAGGCGAGCTCGAGCAATTCCTCTGGCGGGTCGGTCATGATGCCGGGCCTGGCCAGCCCGTCGAGCACGACCAGGCGCAGCCGGCTCGCCCGCGTCTTTTTATCGACAGTCATGGCCGCGCGCACCGCCGGCCACGCATCGGCGCGGTACCGGGCCGGCAGGCCAACGGACGTCAGCAGCGATCGGTGCCGCTGCGCCGTCGGCGCGTCCAGCCGGCCCGCCAGCCGCCCGACGGCTGCCGCGAAGCACATCCCGATCGAGACCGCCTCGCCGTGGCGTACCGAGTAGTCCTCGACCCGCTCGATCGCGTGGCCGAGCGTATGCCCGTAGTTCAGGGTCTCCCGCACGCCCGCCTCGCGCAGGTCTGCCGAGACCACCGCCGCTTTCATCGCGATCGCGCGCTCGATCAGCTCGCGTTCGTGCCGGCCGCCCGGCTTGGTCGCGCCGGCCGGATCGGCCTCGATGAGGTCCAGGATGGCCGGGTCGGCGATGAACCCGGCCTTGATGACCTCGGCCAGCCCGCTGGCGTACTCGGCGGTCGGGAGGCTCGCCAGCAGGCTGGTGTCAGCGAGCACCCCGGCCGGCGGGTAGAAAGCGCCGACCAGGTTCTTCCCGTCGGGGGTGTTGATGGCCGTCTTGCCGCCGATCGCGGCGTCGGTCATGGCGAGCAGCGTGGTCGGCACCAGCACGACTTGCACGCCCCGCAGCCACGTCGCGGCGACGAAACCAGCCAGGTCAGTGACCGCTCCTCCGCCGACGCCAACGATCGCGTCGGTCCGCCCGACGCCGGCCGCGGCAAGCTGCGACCACAACCCAGCCGCGACGCTGATCTCCTTGGCCGCCTCGCCATCGGGGACCGGCTCCGGCCGTACCGCGAACCCCGCGCTGGCCAGTGCCTGGCAGACCGGCGCCGCGATGCCGGGCAAGCCGGCCGAGTGGATGACGACCACGTTCCGGGCCTGATCGCCCATCAGGGACGGCAACTCGGTCAGCACGCCGGTACCGACGACCACCTCATACGGGCGCTCGCCACCGACCGCGATGCGGGTCGCGGTCACTGGCCGCCGCCCTCGACGACGCCGCCCTCGATGACAGCCGCGATCTCGGCTGCGATCTCGTCCGGTTCGCGGCCGTCGGTGCTGACCGTCAGCCAGGCAAGCCGGCCGTACACCGGCAGCCGCTGCTCGAGCAGCGCCTTGAGCTGAGCGCGCGGGTTCGTGCCGATCAGCAGCGGCCTGGCCCGGTCGAGCCCCACCCGCTTGGCCAGCTCGGCAAACCCCGTTTCCAGATACACGACCCGCTGTCCGGCGAGGCTGGCCTGCGTGTGCTCGTCCATGACCGCGCCGCCGCCGAGACCGACGATGCCCGGGCCCGCCGCACCCGCGCCAGGCGCCAGCGCGGCCGCGACGGCCGCCCGCTCCAGCCGGCGGAACTCCGGCTCGCCGTCGGTCACGAAGATGTCGCTGACCGGCTTGCCCGCGGCCGCCTCGACAATGGCGTCGGTATCGGTGAAGCCCACCCCGAGCCGCGCCGCCAGGGCGCCACCGACTGTCGTCTTGCCGGCTCCCGGCGCTCCGATGAGCACGATGGGCTGGAACGGGGCCGCTCTCGTGCCCGGGGTTTCGTTGCTCGCGGTCACTGGATCACCAGCGCCTTGAGGTAGGCCTCGGCGTTGCGGGCGGTCTCGGCGACGCTGTCACCTCCGAACTTCTCCAGGACGGCATCGGCCAGCACCAGCGCGACCATGGCCTCCGCGACGACCCCGGCCGCCGGCACGGCCGTGACGTCGCTGCGCTGGTTGATCGCCCTGGCGGGCTCACCGGTCCGGACATCGACCGTGGCAAGCGCGCGCGGCACCGTGGAGATCGGCTTCATCGCGGCGCGCACGCGGATCGGCTCGCCCGTGCTCATGCCGCCTTCGATCCCGCCGGCCCGGTTCGTCGTCCGCCGGATGCGACCCGCGCTGGCGTCGATCTCGTCGTGCGCCTGCGAGCCGCGCCGAACGGCCGTGGTGAAGCCGTCGCCGACCTCGACGCCCTTGATCGCCTGGATGCTCATCAGCGCGCCTGCCAGCCTGCCGTCCAGCCGGCGGTCCCAGTGCACGTGGCTGCCGAGGCCCGGCGGGAGCCCGTAGGCGACGACCTCGACCACACCGCCGAGGGTGTCCCCGTCGCGGTGCGCGGCATCGACCTCGGCCTGCATGGCAGCGCTGGCCGCGGGGTCCAGGCAGCGCACCGGGTCCGCGTCGATTCGCTCGGCGTCGGCCGGCTCCGGCACGTAGTCCTCGGGCGCGCGGACAGCGCCCAGTCCCACGACGTGGCTGACGATCTCGGCACCCAGTACCTGCCGCAGCAGCCTCCGGGCGACCTCGCCGAGCGCGACTCTGGCCGCCGTCTCCCTGGCGCTGGCACGCTCCAGCACAGGCCTGGCGTCGTCGTGGCCGTATTTCTGCATCCCGGCGAGGTCAGCATGGCCGGGCCGGGGCCTGGTCAAGGGCGCGCTACGGGCCTGCACCGCCAGGACGTCCGGATCGACCGGGTCGGCCGACATGACTGTCTCCCACTTCGGCCACTCGGTGTTGCCGATCCTGATCGCGATGGGGCTGCCCTGCGTGAGTCCATGCCGGACGCCGCCGGTGAGCTCGACCTCATCCTGCTCGAACTTCATCCGGGCGCCGCGGCCGTAACCGGCCCGGCGGCGGGCCAGCGCGTGCGCGATGTCGGTGGTGGTGATCTCAACCCCGGCGGGGACGCCCTCGCAGACGGCCACCAGCGCGGGGCCGTGTGACTCCCCTGCGGTCAGCCAGCGCAGCATGGTGCCGATCCTGCCATGCCTGGTGCGGTGGCATTCGTTTGCCCGTCGGGGCACCGGGTATTCAGGCATCGCACTACGGGGGATCGTCGATCTCGTACCTGCCGGGCGGGTCGACTTTGGAGGCACGGTCATGGGCCTGACGAGGCGATCCGCAGCTTCAGGCAGGCTGTGCGCCAGCTTGGCCGGCTCGGCCGCGCTTGCTCTTGGTGTCCTGGGTCTAGGTGTCATTGCCGCTGCGCTGTCCGGCCCGGCGCTCGCTGCGACTGCCGTCCAGCACGGAGCGGCCGTCGCGGTCGCGACTCCGTCGACGGTCGCGGCGGGCACCACGGTCACGCTCCAGGTGAGGTGCAGCAGCCACCAGGCCACGTCAGCCACCCTGTCCGGGACGACGCTCGGCCTGCCGACCCAGATTCCCATGAACAGCCAGCCGTCAGGTGGCGGCGTGTTCACCGCCACGGTCACGCTGCCCGGCAGCATCCGGCCCGGCGCGGTCCACCCTGCCATCGACTGCAGCGACGGCAGTTCGGCCACTGCCAGCGTGCGGGTCACGACGATTGCAAGCTCCGCCGACGTGCAGACGAGCGCCGACAGTACCTCGGCCGCGGCGAACACCAGCCTGTCCGCCGCCGGCCTGGCGCTGATCGCGGTCGGTGCCGTCGCTGGCGGCCTCGCGTTGCGCCGTCGCTCAGGCACTCGGTCCTGACGCTGACGCTGACGGCCAATCGGGCCGCCGCCAGCGCGCCACCAGTGCGCCGCCTTGGGACACCAGTTCGCTATCGGTGCCCCTCTTCGGGCCACGGTAGGTAACTCTTGCCCCACAACGCGGCTGCGAGACCGTGGTAGCGTCGAGTTGATCATGTGCGGGACGCCGTAGTCCTGCCGCACCCACTCGCAGCCGCGCTACCGCCCGTGAGTTATCCATGACCAGACAGGTAATCAAGCTCGGCTCCAGCTCTATTGCCAGCCGGGACGGGCTCGCCCTCGATGTCATCGCCGGCCTGGTCAGCCAGATCGCCGTCGCTCAGCGGGCGGGCCACGAGATCATCCTCGTCACCTCCGGCGCCGCGCGTCTTGGCCGGCGGCTGCTCGCATTCGAGGGACCGGCCGCTGGCGCGGCGGCCGCGCTTCAGGCGCTGGTCGGATCCATCCGCTCGGCAGTGGCGTCGGCCGACGGGTACGACCCGCTGGTCGAGTCGGTCGCCGCGATTCTGCGCCGGTACGACGGCCCGGCCGACGGACCGGCCGACGGGCCGCAGGCGGCGGACACCGCACTTCCGGCCGCAGTCGGGCAGCCGGCGCTGATGGCGCTTTACCGCCAGCTCGCCGCCGCCGTCGGCGTCGAGGTGTGCCAGATTCTGGTCTCGCGCAGCGACCTGGCGTCGGCACGGGCGATGGGCGATCTCGGCCACGTGCTGCGCGAGGCCACCGCCCGGGGCCTGCTGCCGATCGTGAACGGCAACGACGCCACCGACCCGCTCTCGGCTCTCGACAACGATCAGGTCGCGGTGGCGGTCGCGGTCGCCGCCGAGGCATCGCGGTTGCTGTTCCTGACCGACGTGCGCGCGGCGTACCGCGACTCAGCGCTGAGTCAGCGCATCGACCGGCTCACCCCGGCCGAGGCGCGAGCAGTCCGTGTCATGGCCGGCGGCTCAGGCCGCGGCGGCATGGGCTCGAAGCTGAGCGCCGCCGCCAGGGCCGCATGCTGCGGCGTCGAGTGCACCATCGGCTCCGCGCGCGAGCCCGAAGTCGTGGCCCGCAGCCTGAATCCGCGCGCCCGGATGGGCACCGTCGTCCGGGCGGCAGGCCATCAGCTCGAGCCGGCCAGGCGCTGGATCGGCGGCATCGCCTACTCCGAGGGGTCGGTGCACGTGAACCGCGAGGCGGAGGAAAGCCTGCGCACCGGGAGCACGCTGTTCCTGTCCGGCGTCAAGCGCGTCGACGGCGACTTCGCTGCCGGGTCGGTCGTCGAGCTGATCGACGTCCGTCATCCCGAGCGCCTGCTCGGCCGCGGCTCGGTAGCGCTGCCATCGAGTTTGCTCCGGCTGCTGCGCGCGCTCTCCCCGCAGGAGGTGGCGTGCGTGATCTCGATCCTGCTGCGACTCCGTTATGGCGCGGTGTCGGCCGCCGACGGGCCGGGCGAGGACGCAGGCGAGGACGCAGGCGAGGCCGGCGAGGCCGGCGAGGGCGGCAGCTCGGCCTCGCTCATCGATCCGGACGTCTACAAGGACTGCCGGGAACTCGCCGGCGGCACCTCACGCGCGAGTCAGGAAGCGTTTGCCCAGCTCGCTTCGTTCTCCCCGGATCGCGTCGCGGAGCTCACCGACTCGCTGATGCTGGCGCAGCCCCATCTGTCCACGGCGTTCCTGCTGAGCCAGGGATTCCTGCACGGTCAGGTACCGACAGATCCGGCAGCACGCCGGGTCGTCCGCGGTATTCACGCGGTGCACCGCGAGTCGCTGGTCGTCTACCCGGGTTAGCGCGCGCCCTGCGGCACGACCACATACTGACGCAGGTAGAGGTCGCGGAACGTCACCGGGCCGCGCGGGCCTGGTACGACGTCGATGTTGATGCCGGTCTCCGGCAACGACAGCAGCTTGAAACCATCGAGCAGGCGTGGTGTCGCGTTCCAGAACGCACCGGTCCCCGCGTACGTATCCAGGAAACGGCTGGCCGCGCCGGCATCGGCCGCCACGATCGACGCGGCCAGGCCGGAAGTCTCGCGGTTGGCGATCTCGGCGGCATCGGTAGCGTCTTGCGCCGGGGCCAGCGTGATAGTCGCCTCCGCGCCCGCGTCCAGCGCCCACTCGTGGCCGAGCGCATGCGCGTGCGGCGGCAGCGAGACGGCGATGCCGAGCTTGTCGGCCAGCGCGGTGACGGCTGGCACCGTCTGGTCCCAGCTGGCGCGCTGCACGAGCAGCAGGTTCAGCCGGTTGCAGACGCCGAGCCGGTCCAGGCTGCGCTCGATGAGCCGCAGCGCCAGCTCGGCGTCGGCCGACTGGTCGACGTAGATCACTGCGCCGCCATCAGCGTGGGCAAGCGTGCGCACGCCATGCAACGCCGCCTCGCGTGCTAGGGCGCGGGTGCTGTCGCCGCTGCCGCGCAGGATGACGAGCGGGATCAGCGCAGGGTGGCGGACCAGGGCGGCGGCGGTGTCACGACCGGGAACGCGCACCAGCTGGATCGCCGCCGCATCGAGCCCGGATGCCGCCATCGCGGGACCGACGACCTCGTCGATCAGGACCGCGGCCGACCTGATGGCACTGGAGCCGGTCCGCAGCACGCCTGCGTTGCGCGACTTGATCAGCTGGGAGGCGATGTCGACGACGACATTGGGGCGGGCCTCGAAATTCGCGCCGACGACGCCGACCGGCCGGCGCCATTCGTGCAGCTCAAGATCGTCGGGCAGGTCGCGGACGAAAAGCCTGGCCGGCTCACCCGGCACGCCCGCCAGCGTGCGCAGCTGATCGGCCATGGCGTCGATGCGGCTCGCGTCGAGCGTGAGCCGGTCGACGAAAGCGTCAGCCAGTCCGTCGGCCTTCGCCGCTTGAACGTCGGCGGCGTTCGCGGCCAGCACCGCGTCGGCACGGCGGACCAGGTGCACGGCCATGTCGCGCAGCGCGGCGGCCAGGCCGTCGGCCGAGACATCGCGCAAGCTGCCTGCTCCTGCGCGCGCGGCCTGCCCGGCGGCCACGACAGCAGCGTCCGCCTCGCCCGCCACGTCCATCGGTTCTCCCTGCACGACTGGCGACCGGGAGCTCCCGGCCGACCCCCCGAGCATAGCTATCGGCCCTGACCGGCAGGCCGGGTCAGCCGCCAGGACCGGGTGCCTGACTAGCCCGCCTGCTCGCGGCGGGTCCGGTCGTGACCGCAACGGCCCGTCTGGCATGGTGACTCGCGTGATTGGTGACACTCTCTCGGCTGCAGATCCCGGCCTGACGGCGGCTGCGCTGTCGCGGCCGCTGCGGTTCGGCCTCGTCGGCACGGGCTACTGGGCGCGATTCGCGCATGCGCGCGCGCTTGCCGATACGCCTGGCATCGAGTTCGCGGCGGTCTGGGGGCGTAATCAGGAGGCTGCGGCCACGCTCGGCGACTCCTTCGGCGTCCCGGCGCGCGGCGACTTCGACGCGTTCCTGGCGGAGATTGACGCCGTCGCATTCTCGGTGCCACCGGACGTGCAGAGCGAGCTAGCGGTACGGGCCGCGAACGCCGGCAAGCACCTGCTGCTCGAGAAGCCGATAGCGCTCAGCGCCGAGGCGAGCGACGCTCTCGTTGCCGCGGTCGAAGCGGCCGGGGTCGCCTCCGTGGTGTTCTTCACCTCCCGCTTCCAGCCTGACGCGCGGGCGTGGCTCAACGAGGTCACCAATGCCGGCGGCTGGGCTGGCGCGGACGCCGCCTGGCTCGGCTCGGTCTACGCCGAGTCCAGCCCGTTCAACACGCCGTGGCGGCGGGAGAAAGGCGCCCTCTGGGACCTCGGCCCGCACGTCGTGTCGCTGCTGTGGGCCATCCTCGGGCCGGTGGAGGCGGTCACCGCCGACACTGGCCGCGGTGATCTCACGCACCTGGTGCTCCATCACCGCGGCGGTGCGACGAGCACGGCGACCCTGACGCTCGGCGCACCCGAGCCGGCCGACGGCTTCGACCTGATGGTCTGGGGTGAGCACGGTCGCACGTGCGTACCGCCGCTCGCTGACGACCCCGTCGGCGCGCTGCGGGTCGCGCTAACCGAGCTGGCCGACAACGCCCGATCGGGCCTGGTCAGCCACCCGTGCGATGTCCGCTTCGGGCACGCAGTGACTCACGTGCTCCTGCGGGCGCAGGACGCGATCAACGCCCGCCATGATCGTTCATGAATGTGACGTAGGTACGGCTACGACCGTGGCCACGTCACATCCATAAGCACGCTTCGTCGTCACCCGCCGACTGAGGAACCTCAGCCCTCCCCGCCGGCCTGGCGCCGTGCTTGATCCAGTCGGCGCTGGGCGGATTCGAGGCGGCGCGCGGCCACAGCCTGGCTTCGTTCGGCCTGCTTCGCCTCGCGGGCGAGCTGCGCGTCCGTCGCGCGGGCTTCGGCGAGCTCCCGTTCCAGGTGGCTGACCCGCCGGCGCAGGAACTGACGCTGCTCGGCGACGCCGGTGACCGCACGCTCGGCTTCCTCGACCGCGGCGGCGGCCTGGTCGGCCGCCTCCTGCGCCGCGCGCGCCGCATCGGCGGCGCGATCCGCGGCCGACTCGCGCCCTGTCGCGCCGCGCCGACTCGCGCCCTGGCCGATCCGCGCCGTGCTCGCGATGCTTCCGCGCCTGCTCCGGATGCGACCTGGTCGCTGCCTTGGCCCGCCCTGGGCGCCGCGGGCACAGCCATTGCCGCGGTCAGATCCACCTCACCGAGCCCGGCGTAGGCGAGCGACTTGGTCAGCCGGCCCGAGCGAACAGCCGCCCTCGCACCGGCGTCGGCGAGCGCAGCCTCCAGGGTCGCGCGCACCTCCCCGAGAACAGCGGCGCTGGCAGGCTGGCCCGCCTGCCCGGCCAGGTCGCTGGCGGCAGGCAGCAGCTCATTGATGACCTGCCGTCGCTGCACCGACAGTTCCCGCAGCCGGTCGCCCGCCAGCGTGCGCTGCGCCTCCTCGAGCTCGGCACCGAGCTCATACAGCCGGGCCATCCGGTCGGGGGCCGCCCGGCCGAGCTGATTGACCAGCCACGCGCTGGCTGTGGGCCTGGGGAGCTTCTTGATCGCGGCGGCCTCGTCTCGCTGCCCGGCCGCGCGCACCTGGCGTGCCCGTTCGTCGCGCGCCGCCGTGAATTGCACCGGCGTCAGCGCGTAAAGCTCATCCGCCACATCTGCGACGGTGACTGGCTGCACAAATCATGATCGTAATACCGCGGGCCGCGGCTGTGGCTGGCCGAAGCCGATCGCGCTAGCCGGGACGGCGCAGCACCGCGATCCCGGCGCGGATCCGGCCGGGCAGGCGGTCATGCACCGCGTCCGCCACGCGGGTCGCGACGTCCTCGGGCACCAGCCCGGGCGAGTCCGCGGGCGGCGCGAGCTCAAGGGTGAAGTCCAGGCCGCCATTCGGCTGGCTGAGCCGCACCCGGATGCCGGGCGCGACCGCTGCCGCCGCAGCCGCCACTTGCTGCCAGACGTCGGGGTCCTCGTGCATGCCCGGCACCGCACCGCCCGCCGCGAGCGCTGCTAGCCGGGATCCCTCGACCACGATGGGAACGGGGCCGGCGATGTCAATGACGACGGCACACGACTCTTGCACAGCCGACTGCCACACCGCCGTCGCTGGAACGGGGACCGGGCGGGCCGCCGACCGCCACTGCTCCACAGCCTCCAGGCACGTGAACGCGGGCAATGCCTGCCTGCCGTCCCGGCCGATGATCTTGGGCATCGCCATCTCGCTGCCCTTGTCCCCGGCAAGCGCGCCCACGCCAGGGGGGCGGTCGGCCCCTGCCAGTTCGGCTGCCAGCACGGCAACCACGGGAACCAGCAGCCGGCTGCCGGTCAGCGCAGTCAGGGCCGCCTGCTCGCCGCCCGTGCCTGCCGCGTACGCCGCCAGCGCGGTCGCAACGGCCGGGTCGGCGGCACCATGATCGCCGCGGTATCGCTCGTCTCCCGCACTCAGATCGGCCACTGCGCCAACTGTAACGGGCGCCGCCGGCGGGCTGCCAGAGCGCCGGCCTGGCGCGGCGCGAGCGTCCAGGCGACCACGGCACCCCTGGCCAGGCGGGTAACCTGGCGCTCGACACGGAACTACCTGGGCCGAAGCAGTTGAGGACGCATTTCGCGATATGAGAGTCTCGTGGGACTACCGCAAGGCGCCGCGGCGTAGCCGCGCCTAAGGCACCAGCTGCGCGCAGATCATCAGGGCACCGAGCATTCCAACTGCAGAGGACAGCGTGAACCAGGTGAACCAGGCCCCCGGACCCGTGGAACCTGGCACGCTCATGCACAAGGCGATCCCGCCCCGGATGGTCGAGCCGTACCTGACCGGGCGAAGGTCGATCATTTCGGGATTCGTGCACCGAGTCGCCGACACCCGAGCCGCCAGCCCGCGGGAGCTGCACCAGGCCTTCGGCCTCGGCTATGAGGGCTCCGACTTCAGCCCGGACATGGCCGAGATCTATGTGCTGCGCTGGCGTGCGGTCGGCACCGAGCGGTATCAGGTCCCTTACTCCGCCGAGAATGGCGGCGACTGGGCCATGCAGCCGCCGTTTACCGGGACTGGGTACACGGACGGCCAGACTCAGGCAGTGGCCGAGTACTTCACGGACCCGATCCCGGTGCCCGTCGGCGCCGAGATTCATCGCATTGGTATAGGTAAGTCCGACTTCATCGCCCGGTACGACGGTCAAGTGTGGCTGCGTCCGGCAGAAGGGCCCGAGCTGTGCGCTACCGGCTGATGGCGACATATCAAGGATCTCCGTTCGAGGCAGGTATCGGGCCAACGGAAGGCGACATCGTCCTGTTTGCCGCGTGTCCGCCCCCTGAGGAGCTCGGCTTCGAGCCGGCCACCGGGCACTGGCGCAAGCAGCTGCGTGCCGCCGATGTGCAGGCGGTCTGGGAATCCAGGCCCGTCGGCACATTCCGCGGCGAACGCTGCATGGTGCTCGACGACCTTGGCGACCGGCTGCACATCGGGTACCTCGGGCATGACGGCTTCAAGGCTGAGCAGCTTGGTTACTGGCAGGTGGACCGCGGCGTCTTCGAGCTCGTCGCGCCGAGAACCGAGGTCACTGACATCCTCGAGGAGCGGACCGAGAAGCCGCGGCCGAGCGCTGCGAGCCATTCGGCCACCGGCGACTACGCGCTGCCCCGGTCACCGGGCGCCAGCGGCCAGTACCTAACGCCGACCCAGCCTGCCGCGCCACGCTCCAGCGGCCAGTACCCAGTGCCGGCCGCCTTCGCCCTGCCTAGCTCCGAAACTGCCGGCGGCCAGCCGACAACGGCCTACCTCCCGGTGCCGGACAGCACCACCGGAGTCGCCCTGCCCGTCGCCGCGGAGGCGCCGCTGCCGCTGGAGGCCGAGGCGATGCGCGCCGCAACCGCGGCCCGCAGGCCTAGTCCGGCGCCGCGCCGGGCGGCCGCGATCCCGCCGCTGACTCCGACCGCTCCTGCGCCGGCCGCCACTCCGCCGGTCGCCACTGGGCCGGCCGCCAGGACGGGCGCAGCGGCACTGTCAGGCACGGCCTTGCCGTTGCTGGCCCCGAACTCTGCCGCGGCTCCGCTGGCAGCGGCTGTAGCCGAGCAATCTGCCGCCCCGACCCGGCAGCGCCGGGCCGCGCGACGGCGAATGGCCACCGAGCGGCTGTTCGCCGATCTGGCGGCTCTCGCCGGGATCCCGGTCGAGTCCTACGCGGTCGGCGAGGTCATCGACGGGGCCTTGTGCCTCGTCCAGACCGAGCAGGGGTTCGAGGTCTTCCACTCCGCGGCCGGCGCCCGGCATGAGCTACAGGCCTTCGCCACCGAGGAATCTGCCTGCTTCTACCTGTTCGGCGTGCTGGCTGCCGAGGCAGTCCGGAACGGATCGCTCGCTCCCGTCTTCGTCCCCGCTGGCCTGTCCGGCGGGCGCCCGGAGCCGGCCTGACTAGCGCAGCCCGCAGTCGGCGCAAGCGCCGCTAGCGATCCCTGACCCCGCACTCCCGCTCCGGCGCCCTCGTGACCAGCGTGACCGGCGCTACTCCGGTAGTGCGGTGACTTTCGCCAGCTATATCGGTAGTTGTCGGCAACACCAGGCCGACGTCAGGCATCCGCGCAGCGTTCGGACGGTGCGGCTGAGAAGTCCCCACGGGGTTGCTGAACTCCCCACGGATGGACAGTCTCGACGGCTAGGGTGCAAAGTGCCGGCGGGGCTGAAGGTCCCCCGCTCCCCAAGCAGCCCCGCCGGCATCTGCTTGCGGCGCCGGGGGAAGATGGGCCCCATGCAACAGCCGACGTCCCCGCTCACCGGCGCTCAGTACGACATCGCGGCTGGCGATTACCACGCCACCGTGACTGAGCTAGGCGCCGGCCTGCGGGCGCTCAGCCTGGCCGGCCAGCCGCTCATCCGGACCTATGGCGCGGACGACATCCCGGCCGCGGGCGCGGGCCAGCTCCTGGCGCCGTGGCCGAACAGGATCGACCACGGCCGCTACTCCTTCAGCGGCCTGACCCACCAGCTCGATCTCTCCGAGCCGGCCCACGACAACGCCATTCACGGCCTGACCAGATGGGCGAGCTGGCAGCTGATCGCGCAGGCCGCCGATCACGTCGAGCTCGGTCTGGACCTGCTCGGCCGGACCGGGTACCCGTTCTGTCTTGAGCTGCGCGCGGAGTACCGGCTCAGCGCCGACGCGGGCCTTGAGGTGACCGTGTCCGCGTCCAACCCCGGCAGCCGGGCGGCGCCTTTCGGCACGGGCGCGCATCCCTACTTCGTGGCCAGCGCGGGGCTAGTCGATGAGTGCGAGCTTGAGCTGCCGGCGGCCCGCTGGCAGCCCGCCGACGCCCGTGGCATCCCAGCTGGCGACCCGCAAGACGTGGCCGGCTCGGACTTCGACTTCCGCGTGCCCCGCAAGATCGGCGGGACGATGCTGGATCACGCGCTCACCGGGCTGGTCACCGATGCGGATGGCCGCGCCTGGGCGCGGCTGGCGGGGCCGACTGCGCAGATCGCGATCTGGCTCGGCCCCGGCTACCGCTGGCTCCAGGTCTTCACCGGCGATCCGCTCGGGCCGGGGGCCCGCCGCCGCGCGCTCGCGATTGAGCCGATGACGTGCCCCCCGAACGCCTTCGTCACCGGGATCGATCTCGCCACAGTGCAGCCCGGCGCCACCGTGGCGTACCGCTGGGGGGCGGCGGCCACGATCAGTTAGGACCGGAACGGGGTCGTCGCACCGAGCAGCGCCGCCACCCGCGCCAGGTCCTCGACGGTGTCGATGTCGTCAGGACGGCCGGTGTCGGCGCACTCGATGTGCGTGACGAGCTCAGGATGTGCTCGCAAGAAGGGGCGCGCGCCCACGTCGCCTTCGGCGAGGGCCGCGACCTGCGCCCAGTGCTCCCGGCCGATCAGCACGGGGTTGCGCGGCCTGCCGTCGTAACACGCTACGGCGATGCTGGCGCCCGCTACGTGGGCGACGATCAGCCTGCGCACCGCCTCCGGCCCCACGAGCGGCTGATCCGCCAGGGCTAGCACGGCCGCGGTGCACTCAGCCGGAACCGCCGCCAGTCCCGCCGCCATCGACGACCCCATGCCAGCCTGCCACCGGGGGTTGTGCACGCTGATGACGGCGGGCCGTTCGCGGTCGCTTACGCCAGTCTCAGGGCCATCCGCAGCCCACACCAGCTCGCCCAGCTCGGCGTCCAGCGACGCCGCGCCCGATACGACGATGACCGGCCGGGCGCCGCCCGCCTGGAGCAGCCCGATCCCGCGGCGCGCGAGCGACTGGCCGCCGATGACGACAAGCGCTTTGGGCCGGCCGATCCGGCTCCCGTCGCCGGCGGCGAGCAGGATGCCGGCCACGTTCCCGGATTTTGATGTCAAGCTGTGCGCTCAGCCAGCACGTCGGCGGACAGGCGGTCACCCGGCAGCTGGCCGTGGTGTATCCGCCCGGTGGTGGCGGTCAGCGGGTGGCCGGTGCCACCCCAGCGGAGCTGGATCAGCTCAGCGGCGATCGCAATCGCCGTCTCCTCCGGCGTACGCGCGCCGAGGTCGAGCCCGATCGGCGAGCGCAGGCGGGCGAGCTCCGCCTCGGTCATCCCGGCCTCGCGGAGCCGGGCGAGCCTGTCCTCATGGGTCCGCCTGCTGCCCATGGCGCCGATGTAGGCGGCCGGGAGGCGGAGTGCGACCTCCAGCAGCGGCACGTCGAACTTCGGATCGTGGGTGAGCACGCAGATGACCGTGCGCTCGTCGGTGGTGATGCCAGCCAGGTACCGATGCGGCCAGTCGGTGATGACCTCGTCAGCATCGGGGAACCGGGACGCGGTCGCGAACACCGGCCTGGCGTCACACACGGTCACCCGGTAGCCGAGGAACTTGCCGGCCTTGGCGACGGCCGCGGCGAAGTCGATCGCACCGAATACCAGCATCCGCGGGGCGGGCGCGAACGACTGGACGAAGACGGCAAGCTCGTCACGCCGGCGCTCGCCGTCCGGGCCGTAGCGACGCACCCCGGTGAGCCCCTGAGCGAGCATGCCGCGCGCGTCGTCGTCGACAGCCTGATCCAGGCGGTCCCCGGCGCCGAGCGTGCCGTCCGAGCGCTCGCCTTCCCAGATGATGCGCCGGAACCCGATCTCGCCGGGGCCCTCGATGATCGTCGCCACTGCGACCGGCGTGCCGGTGCGGACAGCTTCCGCGATCTCGTTCAGCGCCGTGAAGCGCTCCCGGCTGGCCGGCTCAACGAAGATGTCGATAATCCCGCCGCAGGTCAGTCCGACCGCGAACGCGTCGTTGTCGCTGATCCCGTAGCGGCGCAGCACCGGCCGCCCGCTCGCGGTGACCTCGGTGGCGAGTTCGTAGACGGCTCCCTCCACGCAGCCGCCGGACACGCTGCCGACGACTTCGCCAGCCGCTGACACCGCCATCGCCGCACCGGGCTCACGCGGCGCACTGCTGAACGTCTGGACGACTGTGGCTAGTCCAAACGTCTCGTTCGCGTCCCACCACTTGGTGATGGGATCAAGAATGTCGCGCACTGCCGGTCACCTCGTGCCATCTACGGGCCGTTACTGCGCTAACAACTCCGGCGTCGGCTGTGTTTCCTCAGCCTACGTGCGCGCCGGCTGACGCGCGATCGTCGCGCCTGCCGGGCGGCCTGCGCCTGCCCGCCGGCGCCAATGTGACGGCCGGCACATGCCCGGTTTGAGCCCTCAAGTTAGGGTAGCCTAAGCGAGCCTCAAGTGAGGTGAGGCTAACCTGCGCTGACCGCGGCGAGACGGCTGGAGACCGAGCGAGATGACACCTGGCGCCGACCGTGCCCTGCCGATAGTGCTGGGCCGGGTAGCCGAGTCATGAGGCGGGTGCGGGCGGCTATCGCGGCCACGGCGATCCTGGCCGCCGGCGCAGCGCTGACTGCCTGCGGCGCAGGCGGCTCCGCCAGCGGGACCACGATCACCCTCTACAGCGGCCAGCACGAGCAGACCACGCAGAGCCTCGTGTCCGCCTTCGAGAAGAAGACGGGCATGAACGTGGTCGTGCGCAGCGGGGACGAGGGTGTGCTGGCCGACCAGATCGATGCGGAGGGCTCGCACTCCCCGGCCGACGTGTTCTTCACCGAGAACAGCCCGCCCTTGGAGAGCCTGCAGGCCAAGGGCCTGCTCGCCGCGGTCACGCCCGCCACGCTGGCCAGCACGCCAGCCAAGCTGAGCTCGCCGCAGGGCGACTGGGTCGGCGTCTCGGCCAGGGTCAGCGTGCTGGTGTATAACCCGAGCCTCATCTCGCCCGGTCAGCTGCCTACGCACGTCAGCCAGCTCGCCGGCCCGCAGTACAAGGGCAAGCTCGCCATAGCGCCCAGCGAGACCGACTTCCAGCCCATCGTGACCGCTTATCAGCACGCATACGGGACCGCTGCGACGCTGACCTGGCTCAAGAAGATTGGCGCCAACGCTGCTGGGCACATTTACCCGGATAATGAGACAATCGCCAATGACGTGAACCGCGGCGCGGCGGCGTTCGGGATCATCAACCAGTACTACTGGTTCCGGCTGCAGGCCGAAATCGGGGCCGGGAACATGCACTCCAAGATCGCTCTCTTCGCGCCGCACGATCCTGGCTACGTGCTGGACGTCTCGGGCGCCGCCGTGCTCAAGTCGAGCAAAAACCAGACGGCCGCGCAGAAGTTCGTCGCCTTCCTCGTCAGCAAGCAAGGGCAGGAAATCATCGCCACGCCGGGCACGGGCGCCGGCCAGTCCCTCAGCTTCGAGTATCCGGTCGCAGCTGGCGTGACGCGTGCTGGCGAGCCCCCGTTCAGCCAGCTGCAGCCGTACCCCATCAGCATTGATCAGCTCGGCGACGGCAGCGCCGCGGTCGCCCTGATGCGCCAGGCAGGGCTGATCTGATGCCCAGCCCGACCACCGCCAGCGCTACGGCCGCCAGCCGGACGGCCGCGCGCCGGACGGGCCTGCGCCGGACGGCCGCGCTTCGGACGAGCCTGCGCCGGACGGCCGCGTTTCGGACGGCAGGTGCTGCCGGGTGAGCGTCATCCCGGCGCGCTCCGCATCGGTGCCCGTGGCCGTAGTGCCGGCCCGCCGGGCGCGGCGCCCGGTCGGGCTGCTCGTCGTCAGCAGCGCCATCGCCCTGCTCCTGGCCGTGCCGCTGATCTTCTTGCTCATCGAATCGCACCGGGCCGGGTTTGGCGCGGTGGCTAGCCAGCTGTTCCGGCCGCTGACCGCGTCCCTGCTCTGGAACACGGTCCGGCTCGCGGTCGTGGTCACGGCGGCGTGCGCCGTCATCGGCACGACCGCCGCCTGGCTGGTCGAACGCACCGACCTGCCAGGCCGCCGGATCTGGGCGGTACTGCTCGTCGTGCCGCTCGCCATCCCCGACTTCGTGGTCAGCTTCGGCTGGAGCTCGCTGTTCGTCTGGATGCAGGGATTCCGCGGCGCGGTGATCGTGATGACGCTCGCGGTGTACCCGCTGGTGTACCTGCCCGTCGCGGCTAGCCTGCGGGCTGCCGATCCCGGCCAGGAGGAGGTAGCGCGCAGCCTCGGCGTCGGGCGGCTGCGCACCTTCGCCCGGATCACGCTGGGTCAGGCCAGGGGTGCCATCCTCGGCGGCTGCCTGCTCGTGGCCCTCGTGCTGCTCGCCGAGTACGGCGCCTTCGAGATGCTCAGCTATCGCACCTTCACCACCGAGATCTTCAGTGAGCTGCAGCTGCCAACCGAGGTGCCGGTCGCCTGCGCGCTGTCGCTGGTACTGGTCGCCATCAGCCTTGTCGTCCTGGCCGGCGAAGGGTGGCTGCGCGGAAGCGGCAGAGTGGCCAGGTCCGGCCCGATGGCGCAGCGAGTTGTCTCGCCGCTGCGGCTCCGTCCCGGCGCCAAGGCGGCCGCGCTGACCGGCACTAGCCTGCTCATGCTGGCCGCGCTCGGCCTTCCGGTAGGCGCCAGCATCTACTGGATCGTGCGCGGCGGAGTTCCGTCGGTATCCGGCTCCGTCAGCGTGTCCATGCTGAGCGCCGCGCTCCACACCGCGCTGTACGGGTTCGGCGCGGCCGCCATCGACACGCTGCTGGCGCTGCCGGTGGCAGTGCTCGCCATCCGGCACACCGGCGCCGCCCGGCACTTCCTCGAGCGCAGCACGTACCTCGTGCTCGCGATGCCGGGAGTTGTCATCGCGCTCGCGCTGACGTACTTCACCGAGCAGTACGCCAGCAGCTTCGGCTACCAAACGGCGCCGCTGCTCGTTCTCTGCTACGCGATCATGTTCTTCCCGCTGGCACTGGTCGGGGTCAAGGCCGCCATCGCCCGGGCTCCGGCCAGCCTCGACGAAGTCGCCCGGTCGCTCGGCCAGGGCAGGCTCGCCGCCTTCAGCCGCGTCACGCTCCGGCTCGCGGCGCCTGGGCTGATGGCCGCGTTCTGCCTGGTGTTCCTGGAAGTCGTGACCGAGCTCACGGCGACGCTGATCCTCGTGCCGACCGGCGTGCAGACGCTGGCCACGCAGTTCTGGCAGTACCAGTCCAGCCTGTCCTACGCCCAGGCGGCACCGTTCGCGCTCGTGATGATCGCGGTGGCTGCCGTGCCGAGCATCGTGCTTGGCCGTTTTTTCAACCGCTCGGCCCAGGCGCGAGGATAGGACCATGAGGCAGCTGACGGTGACCGGCCTGCACAAGGCTTTCGGCACGCATCCGGTCCTGACGGGGCTGGACCTGGATGTGCCGGCCGGATCATTTACCGCGATCCTCGGGCCGTCAGGCAGCGGCAAGACCACCCTGCTGCGCCTGCTCGCCGGCTTCGAGCGAGCCGACGCCGGCGCGATTGCGATCGGTGACCGGGTTGTCGACGGGCCGGGCGCGGGCTACGTGCCGCCCGAGCACCGGCAGATCGGCTACGTGCCACAGGAAGGCGCGCTCTTCCCGCACCTGAGCGTCGCCGCCAATGTGGGCTTCGGCCTGCCCGGCCGGGAACGGCGTGGCCGGCGTACGGACGAACTGCTGGCGGCCGTGGGACTGAGCGGCCTCGGCGGCCGGTATCCGCATCAGCTGTCTGGCGGCCAGCAGCAGCGGGTCGCGCTTGCCCGGGCGCTGGCAATCCGGCCTGAGGTCGTCCTGCTGGACGAGCCGTTCGCCTCCCTTGACGCGCACATGCGCGCCAGCGTCCGCGCCGACGTGCAGCGTATCTGCCGCGCGGCGGGGACCACGGCCGTCCTCGTCACGCACGACCAGGACGAGGCGCTGTCCCTGGCCGACCGCATCGCCGTCCTCCGGGACGGCACGATCGTCCAGTACGCGGCGCCGCAGGACCTCTACATGCGGCCTGCTGATCCCGCCCTGGCCAGATTCGTCGGCGACGCGAATCTGCTGGACGGCCAGCTGGCGGGGGCATCGGCGGGGACCGCGGACGGAGCGGCAGCGGTCGATACGATTCTCGGCAGGCTGCCGCTCGAGCTGGCTGCCAGCCCGCTCGCCGCGAGCGCTGGCCCGGTCACAGTACTGATCCGCCCCGAGCAGCTGGAGATCCTCCCCGGCGACCCGGCCGGCGCTGACGGTGCGGAGCCTGACTGCCTGGCTGGGCACGTCGTCGCCTGCGAGTATTACGGGCACGACGCTGTGGTCCGGGTGCAGCCTGATGGCGAGCCTGCCGGCCAGGAAGTCATCGTCCGCACCGCCGGCGGTCCGCGGCTGCCCACAGGCGCGCCTGTCTACGTACGCGCGCGCGGCGCCGTCATCGCCTGGACCCGCTGACCGCGCTAGTTGCTGTACACCCGCGCCGGGGTCACCAGCACAACGGCGCGCCGCTCGGCGGCCATCACCCGGTCGTACTCATCCCAGTCGCCGTGCGTGCCACCCGCCGCCGTGAAGACCTGCCGCCGCAGCAGCCGCAGCCGATCCTCGTCGACGCCGGGCACCGGGTCGTCCGGGCCGATGATCTTGGCCCGGCCCTCCACTGCGGCCCACTGCCAGCCCGCCCGGAAGGTGACCGTGACCTGCGGCCTGGCCCGCAGGTTGCCGAGCTTGGCCTTGCCATAGGTGACGAACCCCACCACGTCGTGCCCGGACTCCGGGTCGGCGAGGACGCCGGCATTGACCAGTGAGGATTGGATAGTTCCGTCGGCACGGGCGGTGGAGATCACCGCGAGGTACCGATCCCGGCTGCCGATCTCGGCCGCATCTGACAACGTCGCCATCACCCCATACTCGCGCATGCGCCAGCGCCTGCGCCGCCGCCCGCCCGGTTGCCCGGCAGGACCGCCCGGTCCAGCCGCCTGGCACACTGCCGCAGTGACGATATCCATCTCGGACCTGGAGCACGCGGCGGCGCCTGGCTGGCGGGCGCCGGACGAGGCCAGGCTCGGCGAGTGGCTGCTGCGCGCCGCCAGCGGCTTCACCGGCCGGGCCAATAGCGCGCTCGCTGCTGGCGATCCCGGTCTGCCGCTTGGCGATGCGATCGAGACCGTAGTCCGCTGGTATGCCGAGCGCGGCCTGCCGCCCATGATCGCCGTCCCCTATCCCGTCGCCCGCCCGGAGCGCAGCGACCTGGACCAGATCCTGGCCGGGCTCGGCTGGACGGTTCGGGCCGACGGCGCCACCGTGATGACGGCCATGACCGCGGACGTCGCCGGCTACGTCCGGGCCGACGCTGATGTGGCGATCGAGGCGGCCCCCGATGCCGGCTGGCTCGGGCAGTACCACTACCGCGGTCAGCCACTCCCCCCGATCGCCGTCCGGCTGCTCACGTCCGCGCCGTGGCAGTCCTTCGGCTCGATCCGCGAGGGCGGCGAGACGATCGCCATCGGGCGGGTGGCAGCGAGCGGCAGCTGGGCTGGACTTACAGCCGTCGAGGTCGATTCGCGGCACCGGCGCCGCGGCCTAGGCAGCGCAGTCACGGCCGCCCTGGCCGCACATGCCGCTGGCCACGGCTTCCCGAACATCTATCTGCAGGTAGCCGACAGCAACGCCAGCGCGAGATCCCTGTACGGGCGGCTAGGGTTCGCCGACCATCACGGCTACCACTATCGCGTTGCGCCGGCCTGATCACGTGTACGAGATCGGTCCTTCGCGGTATACTAATTTGGCAGGTGTTTGGATACAAGGATCGGGTGCAATGATGTCCGCAACTCAGATTGACTTGGATCAGGGCTTGCTGGCGAAGGCTGCTCAAGTGCTCGGCACCAGAACCAAGAAGGACACGGTCAACGAAGCGCTTCGCCGGGTCGTACAGGACGAGATCCGCCGTCGGCATGTCGACGAACTGGCCGACGGCGCGTTGCCGGATCTTGCCGACCCCGTGATCATGAGCTCGGCATGGCGGTAGCACGCTACCTGCCGCACACAAGCGTGTGGGCCCGTCTGGGCCACGATTCTGTTCGGGCAGCTCTCGTGCCGCATATAGCTCGAGGGCTCGTCGGTACGTGCCCGGTCATCGATCTTGAGATCCTCTACAGTGCCCGAACGGGCGCCGAGCACGGCCACTTTCGGGCTCAGCGCGAAGCCTTCGAGTATTTCGCCATGACCGACGAGATCGCACAGCGAGCGGTCGAAGTTCAGGGCTTGCTGGCGCAGCGGGCGCAGCACAGATCCGTGTCCATCCCGGACCTGCTCGTAGCCGCTACCGCCGAGCGTTACCGCCTCACAGTTCTGCACTACGACGGCGATTACGACCGCATCGCCGCACTCACTGGCCAGTCGGCTGAGTGGATCGTTCCCCGCGGCACCGCAGACTAAGTCGTCGCCCGGTGCGGCGCCAGTCGCGACGCATGCCGGTCTTAGGCCCGCAGCGACCTGAGCACGATCGCCGTCTCCAGCGCCGCCACGACCGCATCCCAGCCCTTGTCCTCAGCACTGTCGTCCGCGCCGCTGCGCTCGCGCGCCTGCTCCAGCGTGTCGCAGGTCAGCACGCCGTTGCCGACCGGCGTCCCGGCATCCAGCGCCACCCTGGCCAGCCCGTAGGTCACCGCGTCGCACACGTACTCGAAGTGCGGGGTGCCGCCCCTGATCACAGCGCCCAGGCAGGCGACCGCGTCATGCCTGCGGGCCAGCTCCGCCGCCACGACCGGCAGTTCCACGGCACCCGGAACGCGTACCATCACCGGCGCGGTCACCCCGCACGCTCGGGCCGCGGCTACCGCTCGAACCACGAGCTGATCGGTGATCTCGGCGTGCCAGCGGGTAGCCGCGATGGCGAGGCTGAGCCCCCCCGCGTCGACCACATGGCCGTCGGGGCGCCCCGCGCCGCTCACCGCATGCCCGCGGCAGCCGGGCCGGTGCTGATCTCGCCGACGACCGGCAGGTTGTCGATCTGGTGGCCCAGGCGGTCTCGTTTGGCTGTGAGGTAGCGCAGGTTGTGAGCGGTCGGCAGGGACGGCAGTGCGACCCGGCCGGTGATCTCAAGGCCGTACCCTGCCAGCCCGTCGACCTTCGCCGGGTTGTTAGTGAGCAGCCGCAGGGAGTGCACGCCGAGGTCAGTGAGCATCTGGGCGCCTGTGGAGTACTCACGGGCGTCGACGGGCAGCCCAAGCTCGGTGTTCGCGTCCACGGTGTCGGCACCGCGGTCCTGGAGCTGATAGGCCCGCAGCTTGGACAGCAGTCCGATCCCCCGGCCCTCGTGCCCGCGCAGGTACAGCACGACGCCGCGGCCCTCGGCCGCGATGGCCGCCATCGCCGCCTCCAGCTGAGTCCCGCAGTCGCACCGGTGGGATCCGAACACGTCGCCGGTCAGGCACTCGGAGTGCATCCGGACGAGCACATCCGGGCCGGGTGCGGTCAGGTCACCGAGCACCAGCGCGAGGTGCTCAGTGCTGTCGACGGAGTTGAGGTAGCCGAGCGCCCGCCAGTCGCCGAATTCGTTCGGCACCTGCGTCTCGACCACGCGGGAGACAACCCGCTCGTGCTGGCGCCGGTAGGAGATCAGCTGCTCGATCGAGATCAGGGCCAGGTCATGCTCGTCGGCGAACTCGCGCAGCCGGGGCAGCCGGGCCATGGTGCCGTCATCATTGACGATCTCGGCCAGCACGCCCGCGGGGGTCAGCCCGGCGAGCCTCGCCAGGTCGACCGCAGCCTCGGTATGGCCGCGACGGCGCAGTACGCCGCCCGGCGAGTACCGGAGCGGGAACACGTGCCCAGGACGCACGATCTCGTATGGCTCGGTAGCCGAGTCGACCAGCGTCCGGATGGTCTTCGCCCGGTCGGCGGCCGAGATGCCGGTGGTCACGCCATCGCGGGCATCCACGCTGATGGTGTACGCGGTCCGCATCCGCTCGGCGTTCTGGCTCGTCATCAGCGGCAGCTGCAGGCGGTCCAGCATCTCGCCCGGCATCGGGACGCAGATCACGCCGCTGGTGTGCCGGATCATAAAGGTCAGCAGGGCCGGATTGGCCTTGCTCGCGGCAAAGATGATGTCGCCCTCGTTCTCCCGGTCGGCATCGTCGACGACCACTACGGGCCGCCCGGCCGCTATATCGGCGACGGCGCGGGCGACGTCGTCGAGGCGCGTACTGTCCTGCATGTCGCCAACCTCCGGGGTCACTGGTTCCTCCCGGCGAGCAGTCGCTCCACGTACTTGGCGATCATGTCGACCTCAATGTTCACGACCTCGCCCGGCTGCTTGCGCCCAAGCGTGGTGCGGGCCAGGGTCTCCGGGATCAGGCTCACCTCGAACCAGGATCCGCCCGCGTCGTCGGCCAGCCCCGAGACAGTGAGGCTGATGCCATCGACAGCCACCGAACCCTTACGGACCACGTAACGCGCCAGCGCCGCGGGAATGGAGATCCGCACGGTCTGCCAGTCTCCGGCGGGCTGTCTGGCCACAATCGTGCCCGTCCCGTCGACGTGGCCCTGCACGATGTGGCCGCCGAGCCGCCCGTCAGGGCGCATCGGCCGCTCCAGGTTGACGGTCGCTCCGGGGCGCAGGGCGCCCAGGCTCGAGTGATCGAGGGTCTCCCCCATCACATCTGCGCTGAACTCGCCGTCCTGCGTGCCGGTTACTGTGAGGCACACGCCGTTGATCGCGATTGAGTCGCCCCGAGCGGCATCGCCAGTAACGAGCGGTCCGCGGACCCTGATCCTGGCCGAGTCACCCGCCACATCGATGCCGACGACCTCGCCGAGTTCTTCCACTATCCCGGTAAACACCGTGTCCTCCTCCGGAGCCGCTGCCATCCACGGGCTCCGGGGGTGCGCTGACCGCGCACACGCGGCCTAGCTGCCAACCTGGCTGTGACGCCAGCGCCAGCTACCACCGCGCACGTGCTGCCTCCCATCCGGACTTTAACCGTCGGTCCCGGAATTCCACCGGATCAGCCGGCCGATGGCTTCGGCCGGGTCGCGGACTATCACCGCCGGCTCGGATTTTCACCGACCCCGGAGCACGCGTACCTGCGACAACTAGTGTGCCATGCCCGGTATTCCGCAGGGAACTATAGCCAGTTCGCCGACATCACCGGGCTCCCGCTTGAAATCCGGCCGGCGCGCCTCGGCGCGAGAGGACATCGACGGTCGCCGCCGCGAGCAGCACCGCGGCAACCACGACATCGATCCACTGGCTCTGCAAGCCCAGCAGGTAGAGGCCGTTGTAGATGCCACCGATGACGAGGCCGCCCAGCACGCCGTGGATGGTTTTCCCGCGGCCACCGAACAGGCTGGTGCCACCGATGACCGCCGCGGCGATCGCCAGCAGCACGTAGCTGTTGGCGGACTTGATGATGTTGCTGGTCAGCGAGACCTGCCACGAGGCGAATAGCACGCCGGCGATGCCGGAGATCAGGGCGGCAAGCACGAAGGCACGGATTCGGATGACACGTACCCGGACGCCGGCTCTCCGCGCTGCCTCGGCGTTGCCGCCGATGGCGTACACGTAACGGCCGAAGCGGGTTCGCTGGAGCAGGAGCGTCGACGCGCCGAGCACGATAAGGACGATCGGAATAATGTAGGGAACCCCCTCGATCGTCCCGAAGTGGGCTCGGTTGACGTTGCAGAGGGCGACGACCGCGATTCCCGCCGCCGCCATGAGGATCATCTTCAGCACCGTGAGGCTGCGCGGAGGTGTCTCCAGGCCGCTGCGGCGCTTGCTGACGTCGCGCAGCAAGAGCCCCGTGGCAGCGGCTCCGAGCAGCACTGCCAGCAAAATCCAGCCGACCACCGGGCTGAAGTGCCCATAGAAAATGTCGTAGAGGACGCGCTCGTTGTGCAACCGGGAGTTGCCGATACCGTACAAGCCGTCTTTGCCGAGGACGATGATCGCGATGCCTTCGAGAATCAGCAGTCCGCCGAGGGTGACGATGAACGACGGTATCCTCAGCCGGGCCACGAGCCAGCCCTGGAGGGCACCAAATGCGGAGCAGGCGAGCAGCGCCACGATGATCGCCGCCCACCACGGGAAAGCCGCGCCAGGAGCCGGCTGCACGAGCTCGGCGACCACGACGCTGCTCAGCCCCATGACCAGGCCGACGGAGAAGTCGATCTCCCCGAGGAGCAGGACGAAGATCTCTGCCATCGCCAGCAGCATGTAGATGGTGCTCTGCTCGAAGAGATTGACCAGATTCTGCGCCGACAGGAACTTGGAGTTCGCGATCTGGAAGGCGACAGCGACTACCACGATGGCCAGGACCACCGGCAGCACACCGCTGTCGCCGCTACGGACCCGGAGCCACCAGACCCGCAGGTACTGGCCCAGCGACTGAGCCAGCAGCTCCGGCGGGACGCCGGGGTCCGCGGTCACGGGAATGTCCGACACGGGCACGTCAGACACGGGAATGTCAGACACGGGTCACGCCTCCAGTCCCGCGCCGTGACAGCACGTCAACTAGCACTGCGCCGATAAGCACGACGCCCGGCAGCATGTATTGCAGCGGCGTGGACAGTTGACCGAGGTTGAGAAGGGACACACCGTAGGCGATGCCACCGATGAGCAGGCCGCCGAGAATTCCGTGGACCGCCTTACCCCGGCCGCCGAAGAGGCTGACCCCGCCGATGACGGAGGCGGCGACCGAATAGAGGACGAGCTGGCCGGGGTCTGCCGTATTGGTGCTGTACTCACCGAAGAAAAAAGAACCGAGCAGGATGCCGCCGAGACCGGCGGTCGCCGAGCACAGCGCGAAGGACCACGTGCGGATGCCGGCGAGGCTGACACCCGCGCGCCGGGCCGCCTCGGGATTGCCGCCGATGGCATAGATGTAGCGGCCGAAGCGGGTCCGCTGCAGCACCAGAGTCCACACGCCGAGGACGCCGAGCACGATCGGGATCACCCACGGAACGCCCTGCACTGAGACAATGCGGCTGCCGCGATTGATGGTGCAGATCGCCACCACGGCGGCCCCGACCACCGCCACCAGCGGCGATCCTGATTGCTGTCAGGCCGGCCGGGGGAGCCACCAGGCCCTGGCGGCGCCTCGCGCCCGCGCGCAGCCAGAGGACTGCGCCTGCGGCCACGACCACCACCGCCAGCACTACCCAGCCGACGACGGGGCTGAGCAGCCCCTGGACCATGTTATAGATCACGCGCTGGTTGGCCGACGACGAGTTGAGGTGCACATTGCCGTCGGCCCCACCGAGAACGACGATGAGGATCCCCGAGAACAACAGGAACCCGCCCAGGGTCACGACGAACGACGGGATCTTGAGCCGGGCGGTCAGCGTCCCCTGCAGGGCGCCGATTATCCCGCAGCCGACGAGCGCAGCGAGTACCGCGGCCCACCACGGCCAGTCCGGCCCCGGCTGCTGGACCAGCTTGAAGGCGATCACCCCGCCCATCATCGCCACCGCGCCAACCGACAGGTCGATCTCACCGAGGAGCAGCACCAGTGTCTCAGCCATCGCCAGGACCATGTAGACGGTGCTCAGCCCGAAGATATAGACGAGGTTGCTCGGCCGCAGGAATGCGTGCTCAGGAGTGACGATCTCGAAGACTATGGCGACGAGCACCATGGCCAGGACCACCGGCAGGACGCCGCTGTTGCCAGTGCGGACTTGGACCCACCAGGCCCGCAGGTACTGACGCAGCGAATGAGCGAGCAGCTCGGGTGGGACGTCGGCCGAAGCGGCCGCGTCGGCGGCGGTGAGGTCGACCGCTGTCCCAGCGTCCGCCGTCCCGGTCGGGATCTCGCCGGCGTCCGCGGTCACGTTGTCCGGCCATCTCAGCCCCCTGACGGATCCGGCCGGCTCGACGGCCGCCCGTTGGAGGCACCCGTCGTCATGTACTCCACCACGCTCTGCCGGTCGAAGTCCGCAGCCGGTCCGTCGGCCACCATCCGTCCCAGGTACAGCACGGCAATCCGGTCCGCGACCTCGAAGACGTCGTTGAGGTTGTGAGAAATCACCATCACCGCCAGCCCGCGGTCCCTGAGCCGTTTGATCAGGTCCAGTACCGTCCGGGTCTGCACCACCCCGAGGGCGGCGGTGGGCTCGTCCAGCAGCACCAGCTTGGAGTTCCACATGACCGCCTTGGCCACCGCCACCGCCTGCCGCTGGCCGCCGGAGAGCGAGGCCACTGGCTGACGGATCGACCGCACCGTGGTCACCCGGAGGGTGCTCAGGGTCTCGGCCGCCCGCTTTTCCATCGAGTCCTCGTCGAGCAGGCCGCGGCGCAGCCGCTCCCGGCCGAGGAACATGTTCTGCACGATGTCCAGGTTGTCGGCCAGCGCCAGATCCTGATACACGGTCTCGATCCCCAGCGCGGAGGCGTCCCGGGTGCTGCGGATATGGACCGGACGTCCTTCGAAGTAGATCTCGCCATGGTCCGGCTGGTGCGCGCCGGCGATGCAGCGGGTGAGCACTGACTTCCCGGCGCCGTTGTCCCCGCACAGGCCGGTCACCTGGCCCGCATACAGGTCCAGGTCCACCCCGTAGAGCGCTTGCACCGGTCCGAAGTGCTTGTCGATGCCCCGCAGCCTCAGCAGGGGCTCCGCCCCGTCCCCGCTGCGGTCCGTCCCGTTCGGAGCCTCGTTCATCTCAGTCATCGTGACGACCCGTCTATAGCCTTGCCTAGGATGGGCCCCGCCGCTGCGGGTCAGCCCACCCCCAACCACGTTCCGGCCGGCTGGCGGACCCGCCCTGCTGGGCGGGTCCGCCAGACCGGCTTGGGATGAGCACTCGACGAGAATCCTCGCCGGGGCTCCCCGGTCAGATAATTACTTGATCCCGTCCGTCGCGCACACGGCTCGCGCCGGCGATCGCGCAGATCGCCGTGGCGGTGTCGAAGCCGTCCGCCACCACGGTCGACTCCATGTTGGCCTTGGTCACCCACGTCGGCGTCAGCAGCGACGCCGGCTCGGTGATGCTCGAGTCAGCCGGGTCGGTGGTCGTCCCGTTCAGCAGAGCCGCAGGCAGCTTGTCGCCGGCCAGCAGGATCGTGGCCACGGACACGGCGTCCTCGGCCTCCTTGTAGACGGCCTTGTACACAGAGCCGCACTGGTAGCCCTGCAGGATGTACGCCATGCCCTGAGCCGTGGCGTCCTGGCCGGTGACCGGGATCTTGTCGGGCTTGACCCCGTCCGCGATCATGTCGGTGATTATCGCGTTGGCCATCCCGTCATTGGCCACGATCGTGGCGTTGATCTTCGGGTTAGCGGTGAACGCCTGCTGGAAGATCGTGCCGCCCTTGGTGTTGTTCCAGCCGGGGGCGAAGTTCTCGCGAACCAGTGTGGCGCGCCGGCGCTGTTCTTCGCGCCCGCGCTGACGGTCTTGGCGGTCTGGCCCCAGACCACCTTGTTGTAACCACTGGCGAAGGCGATCGCGTTGGGGTCGGTGTCCTCGCCGCCGTTCATCACGTAGACCTGCGGGTTGCTGACGTTCCCCCGGACGACGCAGGACAGGAAGCCCGTGCCGATCAGCTCGCCGACCTTCTCGCCGTCAAAGCTGACGTAGTAGGTGTTCTTGCCCTGGAAGATGGCGCGGTCGTAGGCGATCAGCGTCACGCCCTTGGACTCGCGCTTCCTGGGCGATCGCCACGCCGGTCGGGCCGTCGAGCGGGGTCACGATGAGGACCTTGGCGCCCAGGTTGATGTCCGCGGTGGCGTCGTTCAGCTGGGTCGCGTCGCTGCCCTGCGCGTTGTCGATCCGGAACTGCGACTGGGTGTAGCCGGCGTCCGCGAAAGCGTCGGTCAGGTACGGCGCGTCGAAGTCAACCCAGCGAGTCGACGACGTGGTGTCGGGCAGGATCACGCCGACCTGCAGCGTGTTTGATCCCTTGGTCGCGTACTCCGTCAGCGGCTTGAACCCTGACATCACCGACGCGACGGAAGTGGTGAAGGAGCTAATGCTCAGCCCCGTGGGAATCGTGTTCGACCCACTAGACGCCGACGACCCCGACGACCCCGACGACCCGCAGGCCGCAGCCGCCAGGCTGACGACCGCCGCCAAACTCACCCAGGCCACTGGGCGAAGCGAGCGAGAGCGCCGACCTCCCTTGCTTTTATGCATACCCCAAACCCCTTTTCACCTATCCAGAAACACACCCGAAACAACGGATGCGGGGAACCATACAGCACGCATGTGCGTTCGAAAGTCTCATCCTGATAACGGAAAGCGACCCACAGCCCGCCTCGACCGCCGACCCTGCGGACAAGGCGGTGTCGCCAGCCGGTTACTAAGACGTGCGACGCTGCGCTACTGCGGCGGAGACGCGAGCAGCGCGGCTGGGTCGGACAGCACAGCGTCCATGGCGTGAAGGGCTGCACCCTGCGCAGCGGCGGTGAATCCGAGGCTCGACACGCCCAGGTCGGGCGGCGCGTCCCGGCGTCCCAGCATGCCGTTCATGAGCTCGCGTCGGGCTCGCGGCAGGATCCACTCTTCGAGCGCTACGAAGTAGCCGCCGAGAATGATCACGCTGGGATCGAAAACGTTGCCGAGCATCGCCGCACCCACGCCGACATCACTGCCCAGACGGTCAAGCGCGTCGAGCGCCTGCTGATTGCCCTCTCGACTTTCGCCGACGAGGGCTTCGAGCATCGTGCGGGGATGCGTTCCAGCGGGAGTGCTGATGCCCGCGGACCGCAGCACCGCCGACAGGCCGATGAGCGCCTCCCAGCATCCGCGCCGACCGCAGTGGCATAGCGGACCGGCAGGGTCAACACGCATGTGGCCGATCTCGCCGCCGAAGCCCCGACTGCCCAGCAGCGGCCGGCCACCAGCGATGATCCCGCCGCCGATGCCGACCTCGCCGGTGACATAAATGAGGTCCGCGGTACCGGCCCAGGCGCCGGTTCGGAACTCGGCCAGCGCAGCGAAGTTCGCATCGTTGCCAACGAGCACGGGGGCACCGTTCAAGCGGAGACCGTGACGCAGCGCCGCGCCGAATGAGTAATCTCGCCACTCAAGGTTCGGCGCTTCGATAACGATTCCGTCGCGCACGTCCACCAGTCCGGCGATTGCGGCACCAACGCCGACGATGACTGGCTGGCGGTCGTGTCGGCGATTGCGGACGCGCCGAATTGCACGATGGCATAGGTCGATCGCGGCACGAACGCTCCCGTCCGGGCCGGCGCTCACCGAGTCGAAGGCGCATTCATCCCGGTGGACCTCACGTCCACCAAGATCTCTCACCAAGATCGCGATATAGTCGACGTTCACTTCGAGACCGATCGCAAGAACGTGACGGCCGTCGATGTCGAGCGGCGTACCCGGCCGCCCTACCCGCCGCACCGAGCTGACCGTGCCCTCCCGCACCAGGCCGAGTTCAATTAGCTCGGCGACCAGACGCGTCACCGTGGCCCGGGTCAATCCTGTGCCGCCGGCGAGATCCGCGCGCGACAGACCCGGGGTCAGGGCCAGTAGCCGCAGTGTGAGCTCGAGGTTGTTGCGCCGAACGACTGTGTGGTCTGCGCGAGCGGGCAGGGTGTGCGTGGGTGTCTCTTTCACCCGCTCCTCCTTCATCTCGCCATCGCGCAGCACCATCTGCCATTCCGCAGAACCTCTGAAGTTTTGTTCAGTTCGGAAGCTATGTCACGCCCGGACCATTGACGACGAGAATGTCTCAGCGTGCCCAGGTGCCGCTAGTGGTTGAGTCCCCCCACGGAGCTCACGCCGAGACTATGCAGGCACGCCCACCGGGCGCCAGCGGCATCGCAGCCCTCGGGGCCTCGGCGCGGGCGACAGCCGGGGCAGCTGGGTGATTGCCGCGCATGGCCGGCATCGAGCAGGGCCGGCATCCAGGAGGGCCGCTTGCGGCGGTCTGCGAGGTCCAGATCGGCGGGCTGGAGCGGGCCGGGCGGGCCTGGTGATCCCCGTTGACTGCCCCAGCGAAACATCTGTACTCTCGGTTCCACTGCAGTTTGTTGAGGACCTAAACAAACCCTGCGCAGCAGTACCTCCAAAGCCGCAGCACCTCCGAGGGAGATATACGCGATGGACTCTGCCAGCCTCGTACGGGGCCGCGGCGGCACGTCCCCGGCGACGGCGTGCTGGCCCGGCAGGACCGGTACGCCGTGATCACAGTGATCGGCGAGGCGATGGTGACGCTCACGCCTGCACCTGACTCCAGCCTGATGCAGACTTCTCCGGCAGGTAGCGCCTTCACCACGGCGATCTCCGCCGCCCGGCTTGGCTACCCGACCGCGCTGATGGCTCGGCTATCTCGTGACTCGCTGGGGCAGTTCCTGCGCATGCATGCGGAGATTCACGGTCTTGACGTCAGCGCCTCGCCCGAGGCCGACGAGCCGACCATGATTGCCGTCGCCTCTTCCGATGCAGGCGCGGTCAGGACAGACAGCCTGTATTTCCGCGACACAGCGAGCTGGCAGTGGAGCGCAGCCGAACTGGGCTGGATCCCGGCCAGCACGACTGTCCTCAATCTGGACTTGCTCGACTGCTGTGTGCTGCCAGGATCTACCTGGATACTCCGGGCCGCAGCGCGCCAGCGCCAGCGCGGCGCGGTCGTTTGCCTCAACGTGACCGCGAAGCCTGCCGTGATGGGCTCGCCCACACGTGGTCAGTTGCTGCTGGACCGGGCAGTGAAGGCAGCTGATCTGGTCATGACAAGCCTCGAGGACATCTCATGGCTGTACCCAGGCCGCGGAGCGGAGGCCGTTGCGCGGCTCTGGCTGGCCAAGGGACCTGGGCTTGTCGTGATTACGTGCGGCTCCGATGGTCTGATCGCCGTTAGGAAGTCCGGGATCGCCCTGCACCGGTCGGGGCTGCCGCCCGCCGCAGTGACCGGATTCGACGCCAGCTTCACCGGTGCCCTGCTTGGCGGGCTGCATGAGCTGGGCGGCGGCGGCGCGAGTGTCGAGGCTCTCAGCATGAGCGAGCTTGCCTCGGTGCTGGACACGGCGACCGCAAGCCGGAGCGATACGCGTTATCTCAGTCTCGCCACGGCATCAGAGCTCCGCTAATGGCTGGCACCGCCGAACGCCACAATCCCGGCACGCGCCGGGGCCCACGGAACGGCGCGCTGGCCTGCCTGACCACTGAGCGATGCCGCATGTTCGGAGGCGCCGGATGCTGGTCGCGGGGATAGATTCCTCGACACAGTCGACCAAGGTGGTGCTGTGCGACGCCGCGGACGGCACGGTGGTCGGTACAGGCAGTGCGCCGCACCCGGCCGGCACCGAGGTTGACCCGCGGGCATGGTGGGACGCGCTGCGTGAGGCTGGCGACGGCCTGCTGAGCCGCGCCGCTGCCATCGCGGTCGCGGGTCAACAGCACGGGTCGGTGTTCCTGGACAACGACGGCTCGGTAATCCGTCCGGCCCTGCTATGGAACGACATGCGGTCGGCTGCGGCTGCTGCGGAACTCGTCGCAGAGTTCGGCGGGCCGCGGTGGTGGGCCGATACCACCGGGAGCGTGCCCACGGCGTCGTTCACCGTCACCAAGCTGCGCTGGCTGGCAGAGCACGAGCCGGATAACGCCGTGCGGGTCGCCCGGGTGCTGCTGCCGCACGACTGGCTGACGATGCAGCTCGGCACGTCCGAGCCGGTCACCGACCGCGGCGACGCGTCCGGGACGGGGTACCTCGCGACGGCGAAGGGCGAATGGCTGCCCAACGTGGCGGCTGCGGCACTGGGCCACGAGCCGGCGCTGCCGCGGGTGGCGGCACCATACGAGGTGGTCGGGCACACGCCGAGTGGTGCCGTACTCGCGCCGGGTACCGGCGACAACATGGCGGCCGCGCTTGGCCTGGGACTGGAGCCCGGCGAGGTGGCGGTCTCTGTGGGGACGTCTGGCACGGCATTCGCGGTGACGGACGTTGCGGCCGCCGATTCTTCGGGCGCGGTGGCCGGCTTCGCCAGCGCGACCGGCAGCTTCCTGCCCCTGGTGTGCACGATCAACGCGGGCCTGGTGCTAGCGGCCGCGGCCGCCATGACCGGAACGGATCTGGCCGGGCTGGCCGCGCGCGCTCTGGCCGCCGAGTCAGGTGCGTCCGGCGTTACCCTCCTGCCCTACTTCGACGGAGAGCGCACGCCCAACCTGCCGCTGGCCACGGGCGTGATGACCGGGCTCACGACCACGAACGGAACAGCCGAAAACCTGGCGCGGGCTGCGGTCGAGGGCGTGCTCTGCACGCTAGCTGACGCGGTGGAGCTGCTCGGAGTCGAGCCGCGCCGGATTCTGCTCATCGGCGGCGGAGCGCGCTCGGAAGCCGTCTGCGCGCTGGCGCCGGGCATCTTCGGCGCGGACGTCTACGTACCAGAGCCGCAGGAGTACGTCGCCCTCGGCGCCGCACGGCAGGCCGCGTGGGTACTGACCGGTGCGCCGCAGCCGCCAGACTGGCCGCGGCCGCCCGCACGGCGCTATTCCGGCGAGCCACAGCCACGCGTGCGGGAGCGCTTCGCGGCGTTGCGCACGGCGACGTCGTCCTGGGCCGGAGGCCTGCCAGTCCAAGCGGAAAGAAAGGAACGATGACCATGACCGCAGACCGGTATGTGCCGACGCCAGCTGACCGTTTCTCGTTCGGTATCTGGACGGTGGGCTGGCAGGGGGTCGACGTGTTCGGTCCCGCGGTCCGCCCGCCGATGCCGGCGGACCGGGCGGTCCGCAAGCTCGCCGAGCTGGGCGCTTACGGGGTCAATTTCCACGACAACGACGTGTTCGACTTCGACGCGAGCGACGCCGGCCGGGACAAGCAGGTCTCGGCGTTCCGGGCGGCGCTGGCCGATACCGGCCTGGTGGTGACGACGGCCACGACGAACCTGTTCAGCCACCCGATCTTCAAGGAGGGCGCGTTCACCGCGAATGACCGGGACGTCCGCCGGTTCGCGCTGGCCAAGACGATCCGCAATATCGACCTGGCGGCCGAGCTCGGGGCCGGGGTGTACGTGTGCTGGGGCGGCCGGGAAGGCGCGGAGTCGGGGGCCAGCAAGGACGTCCGGGCCGCGCTGGAGCGGTACAAGGAGGCGTTCGACGTGCTGACCCAGTACGTCCTTGACCAGGAATACTCGCTGCGGTTCGCGATCGAGCCCAAGCCGAACGAGCCGCGGGGCGACATCCTGCTGCCGACCGCCGGGCACGCGCTGGCGTTCATCACCGAGCTGGCCCACCCCGAGCTGGTCGGCATCAACCCCGAAGTCGGCCACGAGGAGATGGCCGGGCTCAACTACGCCCACGCCATCAGCCAGGCGCTGTGGCACGGCAAGCTGTTCCACATCGACCTCAACGGCCAGCACGGCCCCCGCTACGACCAGGACCTGCGGTTCGGCGCGGGTAACGCCCGCGGCGCGTTCTGGACCGTCGACGCGCTCGAAGCCGGCGGCTACGACGGGCCGGTGCACTTCGACTACAAGCCGCCGCGGACCGAAGACGACGCCGGCGTGTGGGACTCCGCCGCCGCGTGCATGCGCAACTACCTGATCCTCCGCGAGAAAGTGCACGCGTTCCGCGCCGACCCGCAGGTACAGGAAGCGCTACGCGCCGCCCGCGTGGACCAGCTCGCCGTCCCGACCCTGGCGCCAGCGGAGACCTGGCGGGACGTCGCCGGGTTCGAGCCCGATATCGCGACGCTGGCAGAGCGCGGTATGGCATTCGAGCATCTTGACCAGCTCGCCCTCGAGCACCTCTACGGGGTCAGGTAACGGGCACCCGGGTGCTATCCGGCCGCGGAGCTCTCATCTCGGCGAGCCCTAGCCCGGCGCTTGCCCTCGTGCATCGCCGCCACCCTGGCTATCGGGATGCCGTGTCCCTCGGCTACTAGGTCGGCAGGAAGTTGCTGTGGCGCGGGCAGTGCCGCCGCCCACCTGTCCTGCCCGGCCAGCAGGCTGACCGCAGTCTTGACGGTGAAGTCGCCAGGCCGCACCTCGGTGAGCTGATCCCAGCCGACCGGGAACGAAACCGGCGTTCCCGGCCGGACCCGCGGGCTATACGCGGCCACGACGGTGGCACCGCCAGCCCTGGTGGCGTCTAGGAACACCTTCCCGCCACGGTCTTCCCGGATGAAGGCGGTCGTCGCCAGCTGCGGGTCCAGCCCCTCTGCCCTGGCTGCGATCGCCCTGGTTGCCGCGGCGGCGTCCACGCTGGCCTGCCCCGGCGCCAGCGGCACGAAAACGTGCACGCCCTTGGCCCCACTGGTCTTGACCGCCCCGTCCAGGCCCGCCGATCCGAGCGCGGACTGCACGAGCATGGCTGCCGCCACCGCCTTGTCGAAATCCTCTGCTGACGGAGGGTCGATATCGAGCACCAGGAAATCCGGGCTGTCCCAGCTGTCAGCCCGCATCAGCGTGGGGTGATACTCGACTGCTCGCTGGTTGGCGAACCAGAGCAGCGTCTGGCGATCGTTGCAGAGCGCGTACGCCACCTCGCGGTGTGAGCTCTCGGCCCAGACCGTCACGGTGCGCACGAAGTCTGGCGTGTACTTGGGCACGTTCTTCTGCATGAACGGCGGCTGGCCAGGGCGCACCCGCACGACCGACAGCGGGCGGTCCGCGACCACCTGGATGAAGGCTTCGCTCACCGCGTCCAGGTAATCGACCAGGTCCCGCTTAGTGGCTCCAGCACCATCGAACAGTTCCTGGTCGAGGTTGGTGAGCCGAACGCCAGCCCGTTCCTCGCCCTGATCGTTCTTGGCCGCCACCGGATCAGCCGCGCCCGGCTGGCGTGCTCGCAGCCAGTGCCAGGTCGCGCAGCGTCGTCACCGCTGCCGCCGGGTCGTCGGCGCCGTAGACCGCGGAACCGGCGACAAACATGTCCGCCCCCGCCTCTGCGCAGCGGCCGATCGTCTCCTCGCTGACGCCGCCGTCGACCTGGAGCCAGACCTCGCCGCCGAACGCGCTGATGAGCTCGCGCGCCCGGCGAACCTTCGGCAGCACCAGGTCCAGGAACGGCTGGCCGCCGAAACCTGGCTCCACCGTCATCAGCAGCAGCATGTCGACCTCGGCCAGCAGGTCCGCGTCCGACAGCACCGGCGTGCCAGGATTGAACGCCAGGCCGGCCCGCGCGCCGGCCGCGCGGATGGCCCGCAACGTCCGGATCGGCGCGCTCGCCGCCTCCACATGAATGGTCACGTTCCGCGCACCGGCCTCGGCGTACCCGGGCGCCCACCGATCGGGATCCTCAATCATCAGGTGGCAGTCCAGCGGCAGCCGCGCGTGCCGCTGCAGCGCCTGGACGACCGGCAGGCCGATGGTGAGATTCGGCACGAAGTGCCCGTCCATCACGTCGACGTGTAGCCAGTCGGCCGCGTCCGCAACCGCGTGAGCTTCGTCGGCGAGCCTGGCGAAGTCCGACGCGAGCAGGCTCGGTGCAATCTGCATCTTCATCTCACCCATATCACCGCCGATTCTAGGCCGCGCATTGTCGGCAGGACGGCGCGGAGTGTCGTACCTGGCCGCTAAGTTCGGACGCGGATCAGCCGATGCTCCGCATGGGGAGGAATTCGTTGAGCACCGCACCGAGCACAGAAGCACCTGACCGGCTGCTCGACCGCGTCCGCAAGCTGCTGGCCAAGGCGGAGGCGGAGGGCGTGACGGTCGAGGAAGCTCAGGCACTGACCGCCAAGGCGGCGGAGCTGATGGCCAAGTACGGCATCGACCGGGCCCTGCTCGCCGCGACGCGCCCGGAGACCGACAAGCCCGATAACCGGATCGTGGAGATCTACAATCCGTGGGCCAGGGTGCAGGCGCACCTGCTCTGCGGGCTGGCCGCCGCGCTGCGCTGCCAGTGCATCCTGCTCCCTGCCAGCGAGGGCCAGCGGGTGCACGTCTTCGGCTACGCATCCGACATCGAGCGGGCGGACGTGCTCTATACCTCCGTGCTGGTCCAGCTGTGGCACGGGCTGATCGGCGCGCAGGTTCCGGCCAGGGCTGACAACGTCCGCGCCTGGCGGCGCAGCTGGCTGCTCGGCTATATCGCGGCCGTGATCGCCAAAGTCCGGGATGCCGAGCAGCGGGCGGAGCAGGCGGCTACCCTCGCCGAGCCCGACGGGACCTCGTCTCGTGCCGCCCTGGTCCTGGCTGATCGGTCGGTCGTGATCCGCCAGAGCGTGGCTCACGCCTACCCGGTAACCAGGACAGCCCGGGTGACGTACACCGGCAGCGGCTACGGGGCGGGCTATGCGCAGGGCAAGCGCGCGGACATCGGCGCCGGACGCCTCGGGCATAAGCGCGCCCGGGCGCTGCCCGGCGTCGCGCGATAAGCAGGCTGCGCTTCGCGGCCGGACCTGCCGCTGGGCTTACGGCGCCGCCGGCCCCGGCTTCCGGAGCAGCGCGATGAAGATCGCGTCGGTGCCGTGCACATGCGGCCAGAATTGTGCGTACCGGCCGCCAGGCCCGGCGCTGATGCCGGGTACCTCGGGCAGCGCTGCGGGCGCGTCGAGCACGTCCACGCCCGGTTGCCCGGCCAGCACGTCCGCGACGACGTCCTGCGTCTCGGCCAGATGCGGCGAGCACGTCACGTAGGCAACGACGCCGCCGGGCCGGGCAGCGTCGAGGGCGGCCGCCAGCAGCGCGCGCTGGAGCCCGCCCAGTGACTGCACGTCCGCCGGGGTGCGCCGCCACCGCGCTTCCGGACGGCGGCGCAGCGCCCCGAGGCCCGAGCAGGGCACGTCGGCCATCACCCGGTCAAAGGCGGCTTGGCGCCAGGCGGGCATCGTGCCGTCGGCGACGATGACGCCGGCTGAGCCTGCCGGCGTCACGGCGGACTGCACAAGCCGGGCCCGGTGCTCGCGCAGCTCCGCCGCCACCAGCCAGGCGCCCGCGCCGCCCCCGCCCGCGCCGCCCCCGCCCGTCCCGCCCCCGCCCGTCCCGCCAGCTTGGGTCGCGAGGCCCGCCAGCAGGCGCGCCTTGCCGCCAGGGCCAGCGCACATGTCCAGCCACCGGGCGTCGGACCCGTCAAGCCCGACCCTGGCCAAGGCGGCGGCGGCCAGCTGGCTTGCCTCGTCCTGGACCCCGGCCCTGCCCTCGGCGACCGCAGCGATCGCGGCCGGATCCCCGTCGGTCAGATAGGCGCCGAACGGCGACCAGCGCGCCGGAGTGCAGCCGGCGGCCACCAGTTCCTGCCGGTCGGCGAGGCCTGGCACAACGCACAAGTGGACAACCGGGCGTTCGCTGCCCGCTGCCAGCGCGGCTTCGGTCTGCGGCATGTCAGCGCCAGGCGCCTCGCCCAGCGCCGCGGCGAACGCCTCGACGATCCAGCGCGGGTAGCTGTACCGGACCGCCAGGTAACCGACGAGGTCCGCGTCGCGAGTTGGCGCAGCCAGACTGAGCCACGCCGCCAGATCCCTGGTGGCAACGCGCCGCAGGACCGCATTGACGAAGCCCGCAGGCCGCTGGCCGGCTGCATCCTTGACCAGGTTCACCGAAGTGGCCACGGCCGCATGCGGCTGGATCCGGGTCGCGAGCAGCTGATGGGTGCCGAGCCGCAGGACCTCGCGCACCACCGGATCGAGCGAGTCGAGATCGCGGTCGCAGCAGATGTCCAGCACCGCGTCATAAGTCCCACGCCCGCGCAGCGCCCCATAGGTCAGCTCGGTCGCCAGTGCAGCGTCCCGCCCGCTGAGCTGCCGCTGCGCCAGCAGCCGCGGCAGCAGCAGGTTTGCGTACGCGTCCCGGTCGGCCACGGCAAGCAGCACGTCGAGCGCGACCTGCCTGGCAGGATCCCTGGGCTGGCGCTCGCGCCCGCCCTGCGGGTTGTGCTTGCCCGGCGCTTTGTGCTTGCCCTGCGGGTTGAGCTTGCCCTGCGGGTTGAGCTTGCCCGGCGGGTTGAGCTTGCCCGGCGGGTTGAGCTTGCCCTGCGGGTTGAGCTTGCCCTGCGGGTTGAGCTTGCCCTGCGGGTTGAGCTTGCCCTGCGGCTGAGCTTGCCCTGCGGGTTGAGCTTGCCCTGCGGGTTGAGCTTGCCCTTCGGCTTGTCCTTGCCCTGCTGGCGTGGGCGGCTCGGCTGGCCCGGTTGGTTCGGCTGGCTCTGGCCGGTGCCGCCGCGTGGTGTCTCGGCCACCTCAGCCAAGCACCGTCGGCTGGTCCGCCAGATGCAGTCCGCGGACCCAGTCGGCGGCGCGCACCCGGCGCTTGCCATCAGCCTGGACCTCGCCGAGCTCGACGGGCGACGTCCCGGTCCCGGCGAGGACGCGGTCTCGCTGCACGCGAAGCTCGCCGGGCGCCAGCGGACGGCCGCCATCCTGGGCGACCTGGGCGACCTGGCCGCCCTCGTTGCGAGTCACGGCTACCGGCCAGAGCTTGACCCGGACGCCATCCAGCCGCGTCCAAGCGCCGGGGTCCGGCGTGCACGCCCGGATCAGCCGATCAATGGCCGCGGCGGGGTTGTGCCACTCGATCTGCCCGTCGGCTGAGGTGATCTTCGGCGCGAGACTGACACCCTCGGCGGGCTGCTCGCGTGCCTCAACCTGACCTGCCTCGATGCCGTCCAGGGTGGCCACCAGCAGCTCTGCGCCCGCGGTGCTCAGCCGCTCGAGCAGGTCCCCAGCGGTGTCCGCCGGGCGGATCGCGTCGGTCAGCACGCCGTAGACAGGACCGGCGTCGAGCGCGCGCACAATCTGGAACGTCGTGGCGCCGGTAACGTCGTCGCCGTGCAGGATGGCGTGCTGGACCGGCGCGGCTCCGCGCCACGCCGGCAGGACCGAGAAGTGCAGGTTTACCCAACCGCGGGCCGGGATGTCGAGCGCTACCTGGGGGATGATCGCACCGTAGGCGGTGACCGGACAGCAGTCGGGCGCGATCTGGCGGAGCCTGGACAGGAACTCCTCGTCGGCGAGCCGGGCAGGCTGCAGGATCTCGATCCCGGCCTCGGCAGCCCGCTGGGCAATCGGGCTTTGCTCCACCTTCAGGCCCCGGCCCGCCTTCGCATCCGGCCTGGTGATCACACCGACGACCTCGTGCCTGGACTTCAGCAGTGCATCCAGTGACGGGACTGCCGTGACCGGCGTGCCGGCGAAGACCAGGCGCATGCCCTAGAAGGCCTTGCCGTTGGTGGGATGCGGCGACACCTTGACTAGCGGGATCGGCTCGCCCCACCAATCCGAGGCGCGGATCTCCTTCATCGCGAGCTTGCGCTGGGCCGGATCGAGCCGGTCGATGAACAGCACCCCGTCCAGGTGATCAGTTTCGTGCTGCACGCATCGGGCGAGCTGCCCAGTGCCTTCGATGGCGATCGGCTCGCCATGCATGTCGAAGCCCTTGGCAACGGCGCCGAAGGACCTGCTAGTCGGATACGCGAGACCGGGGAACGACAAGCAGCCCTCGTCGTCGACTTCGATCTCCTCCGACAGCGCCAGGGTGGGGTTGATCACGTGCCCGAGCACGTCGTCGACGTAATAGGTGAAGACCCGGAGGCCGACGCCGATCTGCGGGGCGGCGAGGCCGACACCTGGCGCATCCATCATGGTGTCAGTGAGGTCCTTGACCAGCTTGCGCAGCTCGGCATCGAAGGTGGTCACGGGGTCCGCGGGCGTCCGCAGGACCGGATCACCGAACACGCGAATCGGCCTGATACTCACTGCATTCCTCCAGGCATGAGCGCTCTCTAGCAGCCGAGGGAAGGCCGCAGCTTGATCAAGTCTATGAAGCTCGCGGGCCTGCTCCAGCACCCGGCGACCGCGCCTTGAAGGCAGCCTTGCGCGCTGCGCGCGCCACGCCGGCATCAGGGTGATGCTCGCTGAGCGTGGTCAGCAGGTCGATCACGCCCGGATGCTTGACCTGCCACAGCCCGGCGACTATCTCGGCCTGCGCCTCAGGTGCCACCTCGGGCAGTAGCTCCGCGACGACGTCGCGCGGGTCGGCTTCCTCGAGCAGGCCGGCGCCCAGGTCGACCAGCAGCCAGGTGCGGTCGGCCGGGCCGAGCTCGGCTTCTTCGCCGTGCTCGTGCAGCCAGACCGCGGCGTGCGCGCGCAGCAGCGGCTCCGCGAGCGCGGCCCGCACCTCCCCGGCGGCCGCCTTGCCAATCCGGTCGAGGACAGCGAAGGCCGCCCCGCGCAAGCCCGGCGTGCCGGTCGCCGCCGCTGCGATCAGCTCAGCCGCCGCCTGCGCCTCAGACCTGCCAACGAGCCACTCGTTAATCTTCGACTCGCCGTCTTCGGCGTCGCAGCTGGCCAGCGTCATCAGCAGGCCCACCGCGCCGCCACGGTCGGCCGCGCCCAGCACCGGCACGTGCCAGCCTTGCGCCAGCAGCCGTCGGTGCACGCCCCAGACACCAAGCGGGGACAGGACGACGGTCAGGCCCCCCGCGTGCTCCTCGGTGCCAAGCTCGACCACACCGAGATCGGCCAGCGTCTCGAGCGCGTGCGACAAGGCTGCTGCCTCGTCGGCATCTGGCCGCCGAGCCTGCGCTGCCTGGCTGACCCGGCCTCCTGGCGCTGGGCTAGTGACCCTGGCCATCCCCATGTCAGGGACAGCCATGTCGGTGCCGGCCTGCACCAGCCGTCTCGTACCCGCTGCTGCCGAGTACGCATCGAAAAGCGAATCGATCCGCACCGGCGCGCCCACCGTGTACAGCGCCGTCGCGAGCCCGTCTAGTTCCTCGCCAGCGAGCAACGCCGCCAGCGCCGCGTCCCATTCGCGCAGCACATCCTCGGCAGAAGCCGTGACCAGCGGCGCCGGCTCAGGCCCGTCGGGGCCAGCAGCCTCGCTGGCGGCCGCGACCACCTGCCAGGCCGCATCCAGCTCGTCGAGCGTAAGCTCTAGCGCCTCCGCAGCCGCGCGCGCGCCGCTGCCGTCCAGTACCTGGCTGACCGAGACCTCGGGATGCTGGGCGGCCCAGGCGCCCAGGTCGCGCGCCGCCCGCAGCAGTGGCGCGACCCTGGCAGCGGCAGCGAGCTCGTCGCGGGGTGCCAGCCGCACCGGCGGCATCCGCGGGCGGTCGCGTTTGGAGTCATTAGCGGCGCGCCTGCCCGCTGCTGGCCCCTTCTGCCGGTCGCCGGGTGAGTTGGTCACTCAAGTACCCTACGGCCTAGACGGAATGTAGTCAGATCAGCGCCGCTGGGTCGAGCTGGACGCGGACCGCGCCGGGGTCCTTGGCCGCGGTCCTGACGGCCTGGGCCGCGCGCAGGGCCAGCGCTAGTTCTGCGCCCTCTGGCCTGGGCACACGCACGAGAAACCGGACGGCGTCCGGGACAGGTCCGTCGCCGTCTCCGGCTGGACCGGCCCCTTCCGCCCCTGCCGTGGGCCGGCCTGGCTCACGACTTGCCGCGGGCAGCGGTCCGAGCACCTCGGCGTCACCGGGGAGCCTGGCCACTGCGAGCAGCCCCTCGACCGCAGCGGCCGGCCCCGATACCGACGCCATCCGCGCCGCCGGCGGGAAGCGCAGCTCGTCTCGCTCGGCGAGCTCGCGGTCGGCAAACGTAGCCGGGTCCCAGCGAACAAGCGCCTGGACGGCCTGCTGGCTGCCGTCGGCGACGATGACGACGTTGCCGCCTTCCGACCTGCTGCGCACCAGAGCCGCTGCATTCAGCCACCGGCGCAGCGCCTCCTCCGCCGCGCGGAGGCTGGCGAGCCCGAGCATTGCCCAGCCATCCAGCAGCACCGCAGCGGCATACCCGCCGCCATCGGCGACGGGTTCGGCACCCGGCGTCGCCACCACCACGGCGGGTTCGCTGCCGACCTGCGCCAGTACGCGGCTGCCGCCAGACGTCAGCACGGGTAGCGGGCTGAACGCCCGGCCGAGCTCTTCAGCGGTACGCCGCGCGCCTGTCACGACGGCCCGCAGTCCCTGGTGGCCGCACCGGCGGCAGCTGCGACCGATGGCCGAGCCGCACCAGCCACAGCGCAGCGGCGCCTGCGGGCCGGGCAGTTCCGCCGGACCTCCGCAGTCGCAGCGCGCCCGGGCGTGGCACCGCTCGCACGCCACTGCCGTCAGGTAGCCGCGCCTGGGTACCTGGACAAGCACCGGGCCGTGGGCGAGCGCAGCCCTGGCCGTCCGCAGCGCGATGCTGGGCAGCCGCGCGGACCTGGCGGCCTCATCTCTGGCGAGCTCAGCCTCATCCCCCGCTGCCTGCACGGCAGGCGCGCATTTGCGGACCTCGGCCCGGCTGGCCGCCAGGGAGCGCGCCCAGCCGGCCGAGACCAGCAGGGCGGCTTCGGCTGTCCTGGCGAAACCGCCGATGAGCGCCCCAGTGTGCGCCAGATAGGCACGCAGCGCCAGCACCTCCCTGGCATGCGGATACGGTGCGCGTGGCTCGGCGTGTAGGTCATCCCCTTCGTCCCAGAGCACCACCAGGCCGAGATCGGCCACCGGGGCGAACATCGCCGACCGCGTCCCTGCCGCGATGGTGACCTCTCCCCTAGCCACTGCCAGCCAGCGCCGGTACCGCTCGGCCGGGCCAAGGCTTGCCGACAGCACGACGTGCCTGCCGCTGCCTAGCCTGCTGGCCAGCGCGCTATCGACGCGCGCCAGGTCGCGGGCGTCCGGCACCACGACGACGGCACCCCGTCGTGACTCGGCGACCGCGGCGACGGCCTGCGCGATCTCGTCCGGCCAGGTGGGTCCGGGCAGCGCCGACCACACCGCTCGCGGACTGCTGCCAGCCGCCAGCGCGGCCAGGAACGACCGGCCGGCCTGGTACCGCTGCCACGAGCTGCCTGCGTCGCCAGCGGCACCGCTGCCGCCGCTCCCATCGGCCAGATCGCCGCCGCCGGCTGGCGCCGCGCCGGCCGGGACGGCCGAGGCGGGCGGGACGGCCGAGCTGGGCGGGACGGCCGAGCCAGGCGCGGTCTTGCTCGCCGCAGCGTGCCGCGGCGGGATGGCCAGTCGCAGCACGTCGGCCAGCGTGCCGCCGTACCGGTCGGCCACTGCCCTGGCCAGCGCCGCGATTTCTGGTGTCAGTACCGGCTCTGCTGCGGTAACCCGCTCGAGGAAGCCGAGCTTGCCCGGGTGCTCACTACCCGCCAGCCGCGCCAGCACGAACCCGCTGACCAGCTGCCCGGCGAACCGGACCCGAACCTGGCTGCCAGGCACGGCCGAAGTCGCTAGCGGCTCGGAAACCAGGTAGTCGAACGGCCGGTCCAGGTGCGGCAGCGAGATATCCACCGCGACCCGAGCCACCGGAAGCTCGGCCGCTGGCTCTCGCGCGGCCCGGCTTGCGGACACTCGCCTGCGCGCCGTCTGCGACGCCTGACCCGACACGGTTCCTGTCCTATCAGAGGATCACGACGCCCAGCGCACGCTGCGGCGGCCGGCCATGCCGGCGCGCCGGATTACCCGGTTCTATGCGGACGTGTCCCGGAACCGGCCGTCATAGGGCACCAGTTGCCTACTATGGCCCCACTAGCGGCACCATTCGACCACTCTTGCCCTATCAAGACAGGCCCCGTCCCGCTCCCGCGGACGGCACAGCAGGATGGGGTCGTGCGCGAGGTACTGTCCGCTTGGGGCCAGGTAGCGGTGATCGCCCCGCTCGGCGGCGGGCACCGGACCACGGTGCTCGAGATACGCCTCGGGCAGCGACGGCTGGTCGCCCGGCGGTCCCGTCGCGATCCTGCCAGCCTGGACTGGGAGATCGCCCTCCTCGATCACCTGGCCGGTCATGGCGTGCGAGTACCAATGACACTTCCGTCGCTAGACGGGCGCCGCCATGTTGACGGCGTCACGGTCCAGACGTGGCTCGACGGCACCCCGCCCGGACCCGGCGACTGGCGCGCCGTCACTGCCGCGCTGCGCCGGCTGCACGAGCTGACCGCAGGATGGCCGCAGCGACCGGGTTTCGCATCTACCCGCGAACTGCTCACGACCGACCACGGCGGCGATGTTGACCTGTCAGCCATGCCCGCCGACGCCGTCGCTGCCTGCCGAAGCGCCTGGGCCCGACTCGCCGGCACGGCCGAAGCCGTCGTCCACGGTGACCCAGGCCCCGCCAACATCCGCGTCAGCGATGCCGGGATCGGCTTGCTCGACTGGGACGAAGCCCGCGTCGACTGCACCGATCTCGACCTGGCAGAACTGCCAGCGACTGACCTAGCCCCGTCGCGGCTTGCCGCAGCACAGATCGCCGTCACCGCGTGGGAAGCAGCCAGCGGCTGGATCGTCGAGCCTGCCTACGCCCGACGCCGGCTGGCGCTCCTGCGCTCTGGCCAGCAAGACAGCGCGAGCTAGACAGTGCCAGCTAACCAGGGCCAGCCAACCACGGCCAGCTCAGCAACGGTCGCGCGGCGGGCAGCGTCAGGCAGGGCAGGATCCGGCCGGCGCAGCGCCGTCCTTGATGAGGTGCTGGCTGAGCGTGGCAGGAACAGGCCGGTTCGCGACGACGTCGGCCCGCGCCTGCGCCATGTCGTTCGCCATCGCGAACAGTGCCGTGCGGACGCCGATCTGGCCGGCCGCTGCGGCCGAGGCGTTGGCCCGGTTCGCGGCGGTGCCGAGATCCGCTGCCTGAACCGACGCCGGCGCGTGGTCAGCCAGATCGGTCAGCGCCTTCTCGTAGGCCTGATGCACCGTCGCCGGGAAGCTGCCGCAGCTGGGCGCCGAGCCGCCCGAGGTGCCGGCGACGATCAGGATGATGATCACTGCCCACGTGATCGACGCGACGATGGCCAGCCACGATGCCCTGCGGTCTGCCCGGCGGGCGGACTGCCGGAGGCTGAGGACACCGACCACAAGACCGGGAACGACGAGCGGTACCAGCCCCGCCGTCAAAACAGTGCGCGGCGACCAGCGGCCCTGCCCGGCCTCCGACGCGCGGCCGACACCCGCCTCGGGCCCGACACCCCCGCCAGCCGGCGCACCATCGACCGCGCTGCGCGTCCCGTTGCCTGCGGCCCCGACCAAGCCGTCGGCCTGGACTTCGCCGTCAGCTACGCCGGGCGGCCGAAGGCCAGGAGGCCCCGGCCACGGTCCGGTCTCCCACGGTGGCGGGGCGCTGGCCAGCGCGTCCGCTGTCTCTGCGGCCCAGGGCGGGGCGCCAGCCGTGTCGACCCGGGCCGCCTGGCCGGAGTGCGCGTCGTCGTCATCCCAGGCGACCGTCATCGAGTCTGGCAGCAGGCCTGCTCGCCCAGTCCGCAGGAACCACTCGGCCTGCTGGGTGGTGTGCGCAGTGCCATCCGTGGCTGGCGCAGCCTCGCCGAATGCATCGTCGGCGGGTACGCCGTCGGCTGCGGCAACGTCCTTCACGCCAGGCGCGAACCACGGATCAGCCAGCTGCGACTGAGCCGCCGCCAGGTGGTCTGCGGAGCCGGGGTTCGCCGCGGCTGCCGCGTCGCGGTCCTCAGCTGCGGTCGCAGCCTTGCCGACCGCGCCGGTGCGATCAGACGACATCCCTCACCAGGCCAGCACTAGATTGGCTTCGATAGTGGTAAGGATGCTACGGCAATGCCACAACATGATCTGGATATCTACAAATTATCCGATAATGCTGCGCGGGAAGGCCCGCAAGTACTCGGCCAGGCCGGGCGGTGCTCCGCGCGCGCCGCTCAGTGGCCAATCGCTGAGCGGAGCGCCTCGGCGCGGTCCGTCCGCTCCCAGGAAAAGTCGGGCTCCTCGCGGCCGAAGTGACCGTAGGCCGCGGTCTGCGCGTAGATCGGCCGCAGCAGGTCCAGGTCCCGGATGATGGCTGCCGGACGAAGGTCGAAGACCTGGAGCACAGCGTCCTGGATCCGCTCGACCGGTGCTTGCTCGGTGCCGAAGCACTCGACGAACAGGCCGACTGGCTTGGCCTTGCCGATGGCATAGGCGACCTGCGCCTCGCAGCGGTCGGCGAGGCCGGCGGCGACGACATTCTTGGCGACCCAGCGCATCGCATAGGCGGCACTGCGGTCCACCTTCGACGGGTCCTTCCCGGAGAACGCGCCACCACCGTGCCGGGCCATCCCGCCATAGGTGTCGATGATGATCTTGCGGCCCGTCAGCCCGGCGTCACCCATCGGGCCGCCGATCTCGAACCGGCCGGTGGGGTTGACCATCAGCCGGTACCCGGCCGTGTCGAGCTCCAGGCTGGCCAGCACCGGCGCCACGACGTACTCGCGGATGTCGGGGGTGAGCAGGCCGGCCAGGTCAATGGCGGGCGCGTGCTGGGTGGACACGACCACGGTGTCGAGACGAACCGGCTGGTCGCCGACGTACTCGATGGTCACCTGCGTCTTGCCGTCGGGGCGGATGTACGGCACCTCGCCGCTCCTGCGCACCTCTGCCAGCCGCTGCGCCAGTCGGTGCGCCAGCATGATCGGCAGCGGCATCAGCTCTGGGGTGTCGCGGCAGGCATAGCCGAACATCAGGCCCTGGTCGCCTGCTCCCTGGCGATCCAGCTCGTCCGAGCCTTCACCCTCGCGGTGCTCCACGGCCTCGCCCACGCCGAGGGCGATGTCGGGCGACTGCGACCCGATCGACACCTGCACGCCGCAGGTTGATCCGTCGAACCCCTTCGCCGAGGAGTCGTAGCCGATCTCCAGGATCTTCTCCCGGATAATGCCAGGAATGTCCACATAGGTGTCGGTCGTCACCTCACCGGCCACATGCACCTGGCCGGTCGTGATGAGCGTCTCGACGGCGACCCTGCTCCGGTGATCACCCTTGAGCATGGAGTCCAGGATCGCATCGCTGATCTGGTCCGCCATCTTGTCGGGATGCCCCTCAGTGACGGACTCGGATGTGAAAAGACGACGAGCCACTAGACACCTTTCTTCTGCTCACTTGATGATGGGGCCGCGACCGAGGATCGACCTGCCCGGGATCTCTGCCGAATTGTACCGGCGCGGCTTTGAGTTCGTGATGGCCCTCTGGCTATTTCCCCTGGCCGAGCCGTGCGGCCACCAGGTCCCAGATCGCGTCGGCGATCTCGTCCTTGTGCGCGCGGGGCAATTTGACTTCGGCGCCATCCGCGCTGAGCACCGTGGCCTCGTTGTCGGCAGTCCCGAATGCGAGCCCGTTCCCGACCTGGTTGACCACCAGGAAGTCGCAGCCCTTCCGCGCCAGCTTGGCACGCCCGTTCGCCAGCACATCTGATGTCTCCGCGGCGAAGGCGATGATCAGCTGGCCGGGCGACCGCCGGGCCGCGACGAGATCGCGCACGATGTCGGGATTCTCGGCCAGGACGATGGGGTCGGGCTGTGCGCCATCCTTCTTGATCTTGATGCCACTGCGGACCGCCGGCCGGAAGTCAGCGACGGCGGCCGCCATGACGATGGCGTCCGCCGTTCCGGCCGCCGCCAGCATCTCGGCGCGCAGCTCAGCCGCCGACCTGACGCGGATGACGTGCACTCCGGCCGGGTCGGGCAGCTCGGTGTTGGCGGCCACCAGGGTGACCGCGGCGCCCCGGCTCGCGGCCGTACGCGCCAGCGCGTAACCCTGCTTCCCCGACGACCAGTTGCCCAGATAGCGGACCGGATCGAGCTCTTCCCTCGTACCACCTGCGGAGATCACGACAGTCCGGCCCCCCAGGTCGGTCGCGAGCGCCGTAGCCCCCCTGGCCAGCACCCGCTGCACCGTGGCGAACAGCTCGGCGGGCTCGGGCAGCCGACCCGGCCCGGTGTCCGGGCCGGTGAGCCGCCCGGAGGCCGGGTCCAGCACGATGGAGCCGCGCTCGCGCAGCGTCGCCACGTTGGCACGGGTCGCCGGATGCTCCCACATTTCGGTGTGCATGGCGGGCGCGAAGATCACCGGGGAGCGCGCTGTGAGCAGCACGGCAGTGAGCAGGTCGTCAGACATGCCCGCGGCGGCACGCGCCATAAGATCAGCGGTCGCCGGGGCGACGATCACGAGGTCGGCCTCCTGGCCGAGCCGCACGTGCGGCACCTCGTACACGGACTCCCACGGGCTCACGGCCACGGGCTGGCCAGACAGCGCCTCCCAGGTAGCGGCGCCGACGAAGCTGAGAGAGGCGGGTGTCGGCACCACCGTGACGTGGTGACCTGACTCGGTCAGCAGCCGGAGGAGCTCACACGCCTTGTAGGCGGCAATCCCGGCAGCGACGCCCAGGACGATGCGCATGCCAGCCTCCGGCTTAGCGCTCAGCAGGCCGGCTAGACCAGGTCTTGCCGGCGCCTGCTCAGGCCTCGGGGTTCTCCCCGCTCAGCAGCCGCTCGCTGATCTCGCGCAGCGCGATCGACAGCGGCTTCTCCTGCACCCTGGTCTCGACCAGCGGGCCTACATACTCGAGCAGGCCCTCGCCGAGCTGGGCGTAGTAGGCGTTGATCTGCCTGGCCCGCTTGGACGCCATGATCACGAGGCCGTACTTGCTGTCCACGACCTGGAGCAGATCATCGATCGGGGGGTTGATGATGCCTTCTGTGGACGGAGTCGCTGCCACGTGTGCCTTCCGGATCTGAATTGCGTGAAGTCTTTGCTCGTCAGGTGTCTTGGCTCGCCTGGTGCCTTCGCTCGCCCAGGGCCTTCGCTCAGCGAGCGCGCTCGCTTAGCAGATGCCTCGCTTAGCAAGGTCTGGCCCGGCGTTGCCATACTGGGCCTGCATCAAGGCTACCAGCTGGTCGCAGACGTCCTCGACAGAAGTGTTCACGAGCGTGATGTCGAACTCGTCGCTGGCGGCCATCTCGATGCGCGCGGCCTCGAGCCGGCGGCTCATGGCCTCAGGCGACTCGGTGTTCCGCCCGATGAGACGGCGCTCGAGCTCCGCCCAGGTAGGCGGGGCCATGAAGATGAGCAGCGACCCCGGTACTGCAGCGCGCACCTGCCGCGCGCCGGCCACGTCGAGCTCGAGGAGCGCGGGCTTGCCCTGATCGAGCCGCTGCTGGACCGGCGCCCGCGGAGTGCCGTAGCGATTGCCCGCGAATTGCGCCGACTCCAGCAATTCGCCGCGGCCGGCCATTGCCTCGAATTCGCGCTCAGAGACGAAGAAGTATTCGCGGCCATTCATCTCGCCGGGCCGCGGCGGCCGGGTCGTGACGGAGACCGACTGCCAGATCCAGGGGCACTGGCTGCGCAGCCGGGCTGCCACCGTGCTCTTGCCGACCGCTGACGGGCCGGACAGGACTGTCAGCCGTGCAGGGGCAGGGGCACCGCGGCGCAGCCCGCGCGGCTCGGCTGCGAGCATGCTTCCCGCGGTCCCCTCCCTGGCTCTGTCAGTCTCGCTCAGATGTCCCCGCCAAACTCGGTCTCGAGCGCGCTGCGCTGGTTAGCGCCCAGGCCGCGAACGCGCCGCGACTCCGCGATGCCTAGCCGCTCCATGATCTGCTTTGCGCGGACCTTGCCAACGCCCGGCATCGACTCCAGCAACGCCGACACCTTCATCTTGCCCACAACGTCGTCCTTCTGCCCCTCCTTGAGGACCTGAGGAAGAGTAGTCGAGCCATGCTTGAGCCTGTTTTTTACTTCCGCACGGTCCTTACGGGCCTGGGCTGCCTTCTCAAGCGCCGCCGCCCGCTGCTCGGGAGTAAGTGGAGGAAGAGCCACGCGAGGTCACCTCGGGTTTCGTATCGAAAAAGTCGCTCCGCGAGGGGAAACTAGCGAGTTACGCCCGGCTCGGCAACGCGAACCCCCGTTTGCATCAGCACAAATTAGCCAATATGACGCCCCGTACAAGTCCGTGCACCCAGCGTAGTTGCGTTTTCGCAGGTAGCACAAGAATTTCGCCTTTGTGCGACACATCGCAGTGCGCTGACCAGCGGATCAATACGCACCCATCGGCCCGCTCTTCGCCGCCAATCAGCCTAGTCGTACCTGTCTCGACGGCTCGTGGGGGCTGCCATCCTGACAGCGACTACGACGCGCCCAGGTCGCTTCTTGGGGAGCCGCCCTTTTGTCGGTATAGCCCGATTGACTACTCGCGCTGACGGCCGACGCCGAACGTCATGGCTGTGACGTTGCTGCTTAAACAGCATCGCGGATGCCACATCCATGAGTTCTCGCGCGGCCTAGGGCGACGCCGGTGCCATGGCGCAGCGTTGGCGGCCGCGGTGCACAGGTCGCAGGCAGAGCCTGGCCGGGCAGGGTCTAGGCGCGAAGGGCCTCGGCGCGGCGAAGCGACGCGGCGATCGCGGCCGCCGCGGCGCCGGGGTCTGCTGCCCCCGTGATCGGCCTGCCGATCACCAGCAGGTCCGCTCCGGATCGGAGAGCCTCCTCCGGGGTGGCTACCCGAGCCTGGTCGTTCACGTCGCTACCGGCGGGCCGCACTCCCGGCGTGATCAGCAGGATGTCGTCGCCAACCTCGGCCCGAATCGCCGCGACCTCCTGCGGCGAGCACACCAGCCCGCGAGCGCCCGCCTCGACAGCAAGCGCCGCGAGCCGTCGCGCCGCGTCACTCACGGGGCCGACGAGGCCGATCCGGCTGAGATCAGCTTCGTCAAGCGACGTCAGCACCGTGACGGCCACGACCCTGGTACCTGGCACCGCCTCCGCGACTGCCCTGATCGCGGCAGGTCCGGCGGCAGCGTGCACGGTCAGCAGCGCCGGGCGCAGCCTGGCTACCGCCCGCGCGGCGCCGGCGACGGTGGCCGGAATGTCGTGCAGCTTCAGGTCGAGGAAGACTTGCACGCCGCTGGCGCCGCGGACGGACGCGACCGAGTCCGGACCGTAGCGCAGGTACAGCTCGAGGCCGACTTTCACGGTGCTGACGTGCGGCGTCACCAGCGCGGCCCAGCGGGCTGCGGTCTCCAGATCGGGCGCATCCAGCGCGACGGCGATGGGCGCTCGGCCAGCCATCAGCTTCTCCTCACTCTGGCATTCGGGCTCAGCGCGCGCCCGGTCAGGGCGCGAGCCTGGTGCGCGAGGCCGACGACATCCGCAAGCCGCTCTACCCCGCGCTCGGTCAGTTCCTCCTCAAGCTCGCGCAAGATCCGGGCACAGGCCGATGGATCATGAAAGATCGTCGTGCCCACGCTGACCATCGATGCACCAGCAAGGATCAGCTCCAGGGCATCGCGGCCCGTCCGCACGCCGCCCATGCCGATGATCGGCACGCCGGGCAGTGCCTCGCGGACCTGCCAGATGCAGCGCACCGCGATCGGCCTGATCGCCGGACCAGACAGTCCGCCGGTGAGGCCAGCCAGGTGCGGTTGCATGGTGTCAGTGTCGATCACCATGCCGAGCAGCGTGTTGATCATCGACAGGCCGTCGGCGCCCGCCGACACGCACGCCTTCGCGATCGCCACGATGTCGGTGACGTCGGGCGACAGCTTGGCAAAGACCGGGATGTCGTAGCGCGCACGCGCGCGGACTGCCTCGATCACGGCAGCCGAGGAGTCCGGCTGGCAAGCGAACACCTGTCCGCGGTGCTCCACGTTCGGGCACGAGATGTTGACTTCGATCGCGGTGACGCCCGCTGCGTCCGACAAGCGGCCCGCCAGGTCGGCGTACTCCGCTACTGTCCCGCCCGCGATGGAGACCACGGCCCGGGCTCCCCTGGACAGCAGCCAGGGCAGGTCGCGCTGCAGGAACGCGTCGATGCCGGGGCCCTGCAGCCCGATGGAGTTCAGCATGCCGCTCGGTGTCTCGGCCATTCGTGGCGTCGGGCGGCCCGACCGCGGGCTCAGCATCACCGACTTGGTGACGATCGCGCCGATCTTCGAGACGTCCACGAACTGGGCAAGCTCGCGTCCGGCGCCGGCGCACCCGGATGCCGTCATGATCGGGTTGGGCAGCTCCACGTGGCCGAGCCTGGTCCGCAGGTCAACTGGCATGTCCCTGCCTCCCGCCGCGCGCCTTGCCGGCCTTGCCCTGGCCCGGCGCCCCGCCAGCCGCACCGCCGGGAGTACCGCCCGGCGCCCCGCCGGGTGCACCGCCCGCTGCACGGCCAGTCGCAACGTCAGTCGCAGGGGACATGCGACCGAGGCCATTCCCGGCCCCGTTCCCGCCGTGGTCGGGCTGGCCCGGCTGCTGGAGCTGCGCCGCGCGCCGGGACCGCGGTTCCCAGCCAGGAGCGCCGAACGCGTCGAACGGGATAGTGCCGACGTCGTCCCAGCGCACCGACTCGCCGCGGAAGACCGGGCCGTCGACGCACGAACGCACCATCCGGGTGATTCCGTCTGACCCGATCACCGGCAGCACGCACGTCATGCAGACGCCGACGCCGCAGGCCATCGCTTCCTCGACGGCCGCCTGCACCGGAATGTCGTAGCGGCGGGCCAGCGCGGTGACCTGCCGCAGCATGGGCATCGGCCCGCAGGCGTAGATCACGTCGGTTCGCCCGTCGTGGATGACCTGGTCGAGCATGTCCGTGACCAGGCCGCGCGCGCCGAGCGACCCGTCCTCAGTGGTAATCGTCGCCGACCGGGCGGTGCGCCGGGCCGTGAGCGCGCCGAACACCCGGTCCCCGCTGCCGGCGCCGATGAGGAAGTCGACCTCGCAGCGCCGCTCCCGCAGCTTCGAGCCCAGCGCAAACAGCGGCGCGCTGCCGTAGCCGCCGCCGATGAGCAGGCAGTTCACCGGCTCGCGCGGCAGCGGGAACGGCCTGCCGAGCGGACCGGTGACGTCGAGCACGTCTCTCGCCCGCCGCTCGGCCAGCCATTGGGTGCCGCGGCCGTGCACGGCGAACACGAACTCCACGGTGCCGCCGTGGTCAGGCCGCACGTCGTGGATAGAGAACGCCCTGCTCAGAAGCATCGAGCTATCGGGGCCGCCGACGGCCAGCGTGATGAACTGACCGGGCTTGAACCGGGCGGCGATGGCCGGCGCGACCAGCGTCATGGCGTGATACGCATCAACGCGGCGGACCGTGAGCACGGTCCCGCGCACCTGGACAGGACCGGCCTGCGCGTCGATCTCGCTCGGCGTCATGATGCCCCGCGCTCTCTGGTCCCGCGAAGGCGCGCCGCGTGCTCCTGGAGCGAGCGCACGCCTACCTCGTCCCTGTCAATGGCCTCGATGCCCTGCACGGCGGCCCACAGCCCCTGGACTGTCGTGATGCACGGGATCGACCGCCGGACAGCGGCCGTCCTGATCTCGTACCCGTCGCGCCGGAACCCGGACTGGCCAGGTCCCCCGAACGGCGTGTTCACGATCAGGTCGACCTGACCATCCAGGATCCGATCCACGATCGTCGGCTCGCCGTCGGGCCCGCGACCCTCGCTGTGCTTACGGACGATCGTGGCATGAACGCCGTTACGGCGCAGAACCTCCTGAGTTCCGCGCGTGGCCCAGATCTCGAAGCCCAGGTCAGCTAGCCGCTTGACCGGGAAGATCATCGACCGCTTGTCCTTCGCCGCGACAGTGACAAAAGCCCTGCCCTTAACCGGCAGCGACCCGTAGGCCGCGGCCTGGCTCTTGGCGTAAGCGGTCCCGAACACCTCGTCGATGCCCATGACCTCGCCGGTTGAGCGCATTTCCGGCCCGAGCACCGTATCCACGCCCTCGCCGTGCACATCGGCGAACCGGCTGAACGGCAGCACCGCCTCCTTGACCGCGATCGGCGCGTCGAGCGGCAGCGTCCCGCCATCACCGACCGCGGGCAGCATGCCCTCCGCGCGCAGCGAGGCTACCGACGCGCCCAGCATGATCCGGGCGGCCGCCTTGGCCAGCGGCACCGCGGTCGCCTTGGACACGAACGGCACCGTGCGCGACGCCCGCGGGTTGGCCTCGAGGACATACAGCACGCCGGCCGCGAGCGCGTACTGCACGTTGAGCAGGCCGCGCACGCCGACGCCGCGGGCGATCGCCTCGGTCGAGGAGCGGATCAGCGCGATGTACTCCTGGCTCAGCGTGATTGGCGGCAGCGCGCAGGCCGAGTCGCCGGAGTGGATGCCGGCCTCCTCGATGTGCTCCATGACCCCACCGAGGTACAGCTCCTCGCCGTCGTACAAGGCGTCGACGTCGATCTCGATCGCGTCGTCGAGGAACCTGTCGATGAGCACCGGATGCTCAGGCGAGGCTTCAGTCGCCCGCCGCACGTAGTCGGCCAGCGCCACGTCGTCGTACACGATCTCCATGCCGCGGCCGCCGAGTACGTAAGAGGGCCGGACGAGCACGGGGTAACCGATCTCGTGCGCGACCGCCGCGGCCTCGGCTACCGACGTGGCCGTCCCGCTCCGGGGCGCGAGGAGCCCGGCAGCCTGCAGCACCCGCCCGAACTCGCCCCGGTCCTCGGCCAGATGGATCGCCTCCGGCGACGTGCCGACGATCGGCACTCCGGCAGCGGCCAGCGCCCGCGCCAGGCCGAGCGGCGTCTGCCCGCCGAGTTGCACGATGACGCCCGCGATCGGCCCGCTGGCCTGCTCCGCGTGCACCACCTCGAGGACGTCCTCGAGCGTCAGCGGCTCGAAGTACAGCCGGCCCGAGGTGTCGTAGTCCGTGGACACCGTCTCGGGGTTGCAGTTGACCATCACGGTCTCGTAGCCGGCCTCGGCGAGCGCGAACGAGGCATGCACGCAGGCGTAGTCGAACTCGATGCCCTGGCCGATCCGGTTCGGGCCGCTGCCGAGGATGATCACCTTCGGCTTGTCGCCCGGCGGGACCTCGGTCTCGATGTCGTAGGTCGAGTACAGGTACGGGGTCGTCGCGGCGAACTCGGCCGCGCACGTGTCGACCGTGTGGTACACCGGCCGCACGTTGAGCGCCTGCCGCAGCTCGCGAACCTGCGCCTCGGTCTTGCCGGTGAGCTGGCCGAGCTGCCCGTCGGAGAATCCGAGCGACTTGGCCGCGGCGAGTGCGAGCGCAGTGGCAGGCCCGCCGACGCCGATCCCGTTGTCCTGGAGCTGCCGGGCGTGCTCCTCGATCGCGGCGATCTGATCGACGAACCACGGATCGATCGAGCTCGCCGCCGACACTTCGGCGACCGTGGCGCCCGCGCGCAGGGCCTGGTGCACTGTCCCGAGCCGCCCGTCGTGCGGCACCGCGCAGGCCGCTACCAGCTCGGCGGTATCCCCCGGCGGCTGCGCCCAGCTGAACGACGTGCCGGGCTGCTCCAGCGAGCGCTGCGCCTTCTGCAGCGCCTCGGCGAAGCTGGTGCCGATCGCCATCGCCTCGCCGACCGACTTCATGTGGGTCGTCAGCACCGGGTCGGCGCCAGGGAACTTCTCGAACGCGAACCGCGGCACCTTGACCACGACGTAATCCAGCGACGGCTCGAAGCTGGCCGGAGTCTCGCCGGTGATGTCGTTGCGGATCTCGTCCAGGGTGTAGCCGATCGCCAGCCGGGCGGCAATCTTCGCGATCGGGAAACCGGTCGCCTTCGACGCCAGCGCGCTCGACCGCGACACCCGCGGGTTCATCTCGATGACGACGATCCGGCCGGTCAGCGGGTTGACGGCGAACTGGATGTTGCAGCCACCGGTGTCCACCCCGACCGCCCGTGCGGTGGCGATCGCGATGTCCCGCATGGACTGGTACTCCCGGTCGGTCAGCGTCATGGCCGGCGCGACCGTCACCGAGTCGCCGGTGTGCACGCCCATCGGGTCGATGTTCTCGATTGAGCAGACGATCACGACATTGTCGTTCTTGTCCCGCATGAGCTCGAGCTCGAACTCCTTCCAGCCGAGCACTGACTCTTCAAGCAGCACCTCGGTGACCGGACTCGCGTCCAGTCCGGACGCGGCGATCCGGTCCAGGTCAGCGGCGGTCCGCGCGATGCCAGAGCCGGTCCCGCCGAGCGTGAACGACGGCCGTACCACCACGGGGTAGCCGAGCTCGTCGGCGGCCGCGTGACAGTCCGCCAGGGTGTGGCAGATCCGGCTGGCCGGCACCTCGGCACCGACGCCGATCACGATCTCCTTGAACTGGTTGCGGTCCTCGCCGGCCCGGATCGCCTCGATGCCAGCCCCGATGAGCTCCACGTCGTACTTGGCGAGCGTCCCGTTGTCGTGCAGGGCAACCGCCAAGTTCAGCGCGGTCTGGCCGCCGAGGGTCGGCAGGATCGCATCCGGCCGTTCCTTCGCGATGACCTTTTCCAGCACGTCCGGCGTCATCGGCTCCACATAGGTGGCGTCGGCGAACTCCGGGTCGGTCATGATGGTCGCCGGATTGGAGTTCACCAGGCTGACCCGGATGCCCTCGGCTCGCAGCACCCGGCATGCCTGCGTGCCGGAGTAATCGAACTCGCACGCCTGCCCGATGATGATCGGCCCGGACCCGATGACCAGCACAGACTTCAGGTCCGCGCGCCTAGGCATGAGCCGCTCCGGACAAATCAAAATCCGAGCGGGAACGGGGTCGCCCACCCGCACCGCGGCCCATCGGGCGCGCAGTTACCTTCGTCGGCCCCGTTCCGGCCCTGATCATCGGGCACCCTCCATCAGCTCGCAGAACTCCGTGAACAGGCCGGAAGCGTCATGCGGTCCCGGTGCGGCCTCCGGGTGGTACTGAACGCTGAAGGCCGGTGCATCCAGCAGCCGCAGGCCCTCGACCACGCCGTCGTTGAGGTTCAGGTGCGTGATCTCGGCCGGCCCGAACTCGGTGTCGAATGCGCCGCCTGCGAGTTCGCCGCCCGAGGCCGTCGCGCCAGCTGGCAACTCCACGGCGAAGCCGTGGTTGTGGCTGGTGATCTGCACCCTGCCGGTGCGCACGTCCTGCACGGGCTGGTTGACGCCCCGGTGGCCGAATCGCAGCTTGTACGTGCCGAGGCCAAGTGCCCGGCCGAGGACCTGGCTGCCCAGGCAGATGCCGAACACCGGGGTCCCGGCCGCGAGCACGCTGCGCATGGCGTCGACCGCGTAGCCGATCGCCGCCGGATCGCCAGGACCGTTGGAGAAAAACACGCCGTCCGGGCTGGCGGCGAGAATCTCACCCGCAGTCGTCGCGGCGGGCAGCACGTGCACCTCGCAGCCGAGCGCCGCCATGGCACGCGGGGTCGCGGTCTTGATGCCGAGGTCGACCGCGGCCACCCGGTACCGGACCGGGGTGCCGTCCGGTGGCCGGACCACGTACGGCCGCGGCGTGCTGACCAGTCGGGCCAGATCGGCGCCCGCCATCTGCGGGCTGGCCAGCACGCGATCGAGCAACTCGGCGGGGTCGGCCGGCCCGGCACTGATCCCGGCGCGCATCGCGCCCTGGTCGCGCAGGTGCTTAGTGAGCGCCCTGGTCCCCTGCATGGCGATGCCGGTGATGCCCTGGGCCGCGAGCTCGGTCTGCAGGCTGCGCTGCGCCCGCCAGCTGGATGCCAGCCGGGCGGGCTCGCGGACGACGTAGCCGCTGACCCAGATCTGGCCCGACTCGGGGTCTTCGTCGTTAACGCCCGTGTTGCCGATGTGCGGCGCGGTCATCGCGACGATCTGGCGGGCGTAAGACGGGTCGGTCAGCGTCTCCTGATAGCCGGTCATGCCGGTGTTGAAGACCATCTCGCCGAAGGTCTCGCCATCCGCGCCGAAGCTGGTCCCGTGGAAGGTCAGGCCGTCCTCGAGGACCAGGATCGCGGGCCGCGCGGGTCCTGCGGCTGCCGGCGCCGTCATCGGGCCAGCTTGCCGTCGAGCACGGTCGGCGTGCCGCGCAGGAACGTGGCGACCACCTGGCCGGGCAGCTCCAGGCCGGCGAACGGGCTGTTGCGACTGCGCGAAGCGTGCCCGGCCGGATCGACCATGCTGGCCGCGGCGGGGTCGTAGAGGACCAGGTTCGCCGGGGACCCGGGCGCGAGGGGCCGGCCGTGCAGGGGCGCGCCGCCGGCTGCGAGCGAGCCACTGCCTGCCAGCGAGCCACTGCCGTCCAGGGAGCCGCTGCCGTTCAGGCGGCCGATCGCCGCAGGCCGGGCCGACATGCGGTCAGCGACGCCGGCCCAGTCCAGCAGGCCGGTCTGGACCATGGCCGCGTGCACGACCCGCAGGGCGGTCTCCAGCCCGGTCATGCCGAACGCGGCGGCCTGCCATTCGGTCTCCTTGTCCTCCGTCGGATGCGGCGCGTGATCGGTGGCGACGCAGTCGATCGTCCCGTCCGCTAGCCCTGCCCGCAGCGCGTCCACGTCGGCCTGGGTGCGCAGCGGCGGGTTCACCTTGTACACCGGGTCGTAGCTGGCGGCTAGCTCGTCGGTCAGCAGCAGGTGGTGCGGGGTCACCTCGGCGGTAACCCGCCAGCCCTTGGACTTGGCCCAGCGGATTATCTCCACCGAGCCGGCCGTCGACACGTGGCAGACGTGCAGCGCGGAGCCGACGTGGGCGGTCAGCAGGCAGTCACGGGCGATGATGGCTTCCTCGGCCACCGCGGGCCAGCCGGCCAGCCCGAGCAGGCCGGAGACCTCGCCCTCGTTGACCTGAGCGCCTTCGGTCAGCCGCGGCTCCTGCGCGTGCTGGGCGATCACGCCGTCGAAGGCTTTTACGTACTCCAGTGCGCGCCGCATGAGAACCGCGTCTGACACGCAGCGGCCGTCGTCGGAGAACACCCGCACCCGGGCGGCCGAGTCAGCCATGGCCCCGAGCTCGGCCAGGCGGCTGCCGCCGAGGCCCGCCGTGACCGCACCTACCGGTCGCACGTCACACAGGCCTGCCTGCCTGCCGAGCCGCCAGATCTGCTCGACCACGCCCGCGGTGTCGGCGACCGGCTCGGTATTCGCCATCGCGTGCACGGCGGTGAACCCGCCGAGCGCGGCCGCCTCGCTCCCGGTCTGCACAGTCTCGGCGTCCTCGCGACCTGGCTCGCGCAGGTGCGCATGCAGATCCACCAGCCCGGGCAGCGCGACCAGGCCGGTCGCGTCGAGCACCTGGGCACCGGACGGCGCGGTCAGGCCCGGTCCGGCCGCCGCGATGAGGCCGTCGACGAGCAGCAGGTCGGTGGCGTCCCCGCCCAGCGGCCGCGCGCCCCTGATCAGCCATGCCTGGCGATCGCCGGTCACCTGGTCACCTCTCCCGTTCACCTGGTCACCTCTGCCGTCGTGAGCTCGGCCCCGCCGAGCAGCAGGTACAGCACTGCCATCCGGACGCTGACGCCGTTCGCCACCTGCTCGACGATGGTCGAGCGCGGTGAGTCGGCGACCTCGGCCGCGATCTCCACGCCCCGGTTCATCGGGCCCGGGTGCATGACGATGGCGTGGTCTGGCAGCAGCGCCATCCGGCCGGCGTCCAGGCCGTACCGTCGGCTGTACTCACGCACTGTCGGGAAATAGGCGGCGTTCATCCGCTCCGCCTGGACCCGGAGCATCATGACCACGTCTGCCTTAGGCAGCACGGCCGAGAAGTCATAACTGACCTCGCACGGCCAGCTCGAGACGGCGACCGGCAGCAGGGTGGGCGGCGCGACCAGCGTGACGTCGGCGCCTAGGGTGCGCAGCAGCAGGACGTTCGACCTGGCCACCCGGCTGTGCAGGATGTCGCCGACGATAGCGACCCGCAGGCCGTCGAGGCGGCCGAGGCGGCGGCGCATCGTGAAGGCGTCCAGCAGCGCCTGGGTGGGGTGCTCGTGCGTGCCGTCGCCGGCGTTGACCACGCTGCCACGGACCCAGCGGGCCAGCCGGTGGGGGGCACCAGAGGCCGGATGGCGGATCACGACCGCGTCCGCGCCCATCGCCTCCAGCGTCAGCGCCGTGTCCTTGAGGCTCTCGCCCTTGGCGACGCTTGAGCCCTTGGCCGAGAAGTTGATCACGTCGGCGGACAAGCGCTTGGCGGCTGCCTCGAACGAGATCCGCGTCCGGGTCGAGTCCTCGTAGAAGAGGTTGACCACGGTGCGCCCGCGCAAGGTCGGCAGCTTCCTGATCGGCCGGTCGGCGACCTGGGACAGCTCGTCGGCCGTGTCGAGGATCAGCAGCGCGTCATCGCGGCTGAGGTCGGCCGCGGAGATCAGATGCCGGTTCATCGCCCGTCCTCCAGGCCGAGGACGACCGCGTCCTCGCCGTCGGTCTCGGTCAGCAGCACGTGCACGACCTCCCGCTGCGACGTCGGCAGGTTCTTGCCCACGTAGTCGGCCCGGATAGGCAGCTCGCGGTGCCCGCGGTCCACCAGCACGGCGAGCTGGACTGCGCGGGGCCGGCCGAGGTCGCCGAGCGCGTCGAGGGCGGCTCGCACTGTCCGGCCCGAGTAGAGCACGTCGTCGACCAGGATCACGATCTTGTCGTCGATCCCGGACGCCGGGACGTGAGTGTGGCCAAGCGTCCTGGCCGGCCGCAGCCGCAGGTCATCGCGGTACATGGTGATGTCAAGGGAGCCGGCCACGGCGGTGCGTCCCTCGACCTCGGCGACTCTGGCGGCCAGCCGGCGGGCGAGCGGCACTCCCCTGGTCGGAATGCCGAGCATCACCACGTCGTGAGCACCGTTGGTGCGCTCGAGGATCTCGTGCGCGACCCTAGTCAGCGCGCGGCCGATTTCCTCAGCGCCGAGAACTACCTTGCCTGGCGGCAGACTCACTGAACGGTCCTGGGCCACTGAACGGTCTTGGGCCACCGAACGGTCTTGGGCCACCGAACGGGCCTGGCCCAGCGGTCGCTGACCCCCGCCGCCGGCGTCAGGAGCGTCAGCGTCGCCAGAATGAAGGGCGTGCGTCATAAGGACCCCCTTTCCCGCCTCACAGGACGGGGCTTAAAGGACGTCTGTCCGCACAACCGTATCAGCAGCGATCAGACGCACCGCGCAGCCGCGCGCACGGCGGCGGGGCGGCTGCACGGCGGCCCGGCGCCCGCGCGCGCCGCCGCCGGGCCGTCGCAATCTCTCCTGCATCGACTGACGCCCGAAATAACGCTCTGTTAGCCCCATGAGACGCACCGCCATCAGTGATATGAGTCACAAGATAACTGGATTAATCGTTGATAGCGGACGGGCGGCGCGCTGGCCGACGAGAGCCGCCGCGTGCCAGAATCGCCGGCAGCTACGGGGTTTCTGGCGTGATCGGAGCGGGCCCGACCGAAAGCAGCGCCGCCGACCTGGGATGACACGAGGCGCGTAAGTTCACCCGGTTTTTGCCAATCGGCTTGACCCTGCGCTCTACGGGGCCTACCGTCACTGTCCGTAACCGTTACTTTTAGCTACGACAGGCCAGGGGGCCGTGACGATGGCATCTGAATACGCCAAGACCCTCGGTGCGCGGCTGCGCGCCATTCGCACCCAGCAGGGACTCTCACTGCATGGCGTCGAGGAGAAGTCCCGCGGCCGGTGGAAGGCCGTCGTGGTCGGCTCCTACGAGCGAGGCGACAGGTCCGTCACTGTTCAGAAGCTTGCCGAGCTTGCCGAGTTCTATGGCGTCCCGGTCTCGGAGCTGCTGCCCGGCGATGTCATGCCGACGCTGATCAGCCCCGCGCCGAAGCTCGTCATCGACCTAGAGCGCATGGCCACGCTGCCCAAGGACAAGGCTGGCCCGCTCTCCCGCTACGTTGCGACGATTCAGAGCCAGCGCGGCGACTACAACGGCCGCGTGCTGTCGATCCGCCAGGAGGACCTCCGCTCCCTGGCCGTTATCTACGACAAGACGCCTGCCGACCTCACCGAGGAGCTCATCAGCTGGGGCATCCTGGACTCAGACGCCCGCGGGGCGATCGACGCCTTCTGAGCGGCTCGCCGCTAAGACCGCAAGACCGGGGATATCAAGCGCGCGACAACAAGACTGCGACAAGAAGACCGGGCAGGCCGTGGGCCTGCCCGGTCTGCGCTTGCAGCGAGCCGTGCGGGATAGCCGGCGCAAAGCCGGTCAGCTAGCCGCGGGTTCCCGGGTCCCCTAGCCGGCGGTCGGCAAGGGCAGTAGCTCCTGATGGCCTGGAATACCCAGTGCGCCCTCTGCCAGCGACACGAAGGCCCCAGCGTCCCGCAGCAGCTCGTCGGCTTCGCGCGCGCTGACGGCGCGCGGCAGGCCGGCCTCCGCGGCCGCGCGCTTGGCCGCCCCCGCCGCGAAGAACGCCGCCCACTCTCGCAGCGCAGGCTCCACCTTGGGCAGCAGCTCCCACACACTCTGCGGACGTCGGCGACGAGCGCCCGCCGGCTCGGCTCGGGCCGCCACAACCGCCGCCGCGGCTCGCAGCGCAGCCAGATGCGCACTGACATACCGGGCACCGGGCGTGACTTCATCCTCGGCGGCGGCAAGCCCGTGCCGTGCCGACTCCATCAGCGCCAGCGCCGAAGACGCAATCCGCGCCTGCTGCCGCTGCCCTCCCGGCCTCACCTGAACGATCGGGCCCATCGAAGCTCCTCCTTCGCTGTGCCCGGCCGGGCGGGGCGCTTCCCCACGCCTCACCCGGCCGATGCGAGCAGCCGAGGGGGCCCGGCGCTCATTCGCACAACGTAATTCGAACATATATTCGCTCACGTGTCTAGCTCTTGCATCTGCGTTCGAAGTTACCGGGTGGGTCTGACAAAATGGCTGGCCCAGCCCTTCGGACCCGTTGCGGTCGCCTTTCCGCAGTTAGGCAACGCCATGTAGATGCCGCCGGGCTGTCGTGGTTGCTGGCGGCCCCGGCCTTGAGATCGAGTGGCGGTACGGGGACCGGGACGGGGCGCCCCAGGCGCGCCGAGCCCGGAGATCATCCGGTTCGCCCGGCTTGGAGGGGCGGTAGCGCAGCGGTCTCGTTTTCACCTGGTGTGCCGGGTTTGCGCCTGCCGTCGCCGGCACCGCAATCGTGCCGAAAGATTCCGCCCACACCCAGTTGTGTCGGATCTTTCGGGATCAGTGAACACGCGGCCCGACCTGCTGGCGCGCGCTGGGTTAGCGGTTACTGGCCGTTTCGTCTAGCCACCCGGCCCGCATGCGCCTCGCGGCCAGGCGAACAGCGCTGGTACGGCCACGTGAGAGGCCGGCCACCGACCGGCCGCGGCTAGCCACCGCAGAGCCTGCAAAATCCACTGCCGCAGACACGCGGTGCCAGACACGGTGCCGGACGCATCGTGCCCGACGCATCGTGCCGGACGCGGAGTGCTGGACGCACGGCGCCAGGCGCCAGCGGGCTAGGCTGTGCTAGTGCAGGACGCCACGGGCATCGCCGAGTTGTCGCGGCCCGATTTCCTCGCCGGCGTCGGGCAGTTTCTGGCCATCTATGCCGCCGCGATGGGGGCGCGGGATGACGAGCTGCCCTCCCGCCAGGCCATTATGGAGCGGCACACTGGCAATCCCGGCTTCCGTGCTATTGCCGTTTACAGCGGCGAGCCGTCCCGGATTGTGGCATTCACTTATGGCTTCCACGGCCAGCCGGGCCAGTGGTGGCACGACGTGGTGCGCTCTGGCATCACCACGCGCAGCGGGGCGGCAGCCGCAGCCACCTGGCTGGCTGACGTGCTGGAGATCGCCGAGGTGCACGTCCACCCGCACTACCAGGCCCGCGGGATCGGGCGGCGGATGGTTTTGGCGCTGACGGCGGGGCGCGACGAGCGGACCGCGCTGCTATCCACGAGAGACGACCAGACCCCAGCCAGGCACCTGTACCGGAGTCTTGGCTTCACCGACCTGCTGACCGGGTTCCTGTTTCCCGGCGGCGGGCCCCCCTACGCGGTGATGGGCGCTGAGCTCCCGCTGGTGGCAACCGCGCGCATCAGCACGCCCGGACACTACGCAGGCTAGGGCGCTAGGACGCAGCGGCCCGGCCGAGGCCCAGCACCTGGTAGATCTCGCGCGTCGCCCGTGAGCCGTTCAGCGTGTAGAAATGCAGGCCCGGTACCCCTTCGGAGAGCAGCCGGTCGCACATCGCCGCGGCGAACTCGACGCCGATCTTGCGCACCGCGGACTTGTCGTCGGCGTGCGCGTGCAATTCGTCCGCCAACTCGGGCGGGAATCGGCACCCGGACAGCAGCACCGCACGCTCGATCCCCGGCACGCTGATGATCGGCATGATGCCAGGGATGATAGGGACGTCGCAGCCGCGCACCGCCGCGGCATCCCGCAGCCGGAGATAGTCCTCGGGGTAGAAGAACATCTGCGTGATGGCGAAGTCGGCGCCCGCGCGGACCTTGCCGACCAGGAAGTCGACGTCGGACTCCAAGCTCGATGACCTGATGTGGCCTTCGGGGAACGCCGCCACCCCCACGCAGAAGTCACCCGAAGCCCGCACCAGGCGGACCAGATCGTCGGCGTGCTCCAGCCCATCCGGGTGCGCCACCCACTCAGCCCGCGGATCACCGGGCGGGTCGCCGCGCAGGGCCAGCACATTGCGGACGCCGACGTCGGCGTAGGAGCCGATGACGTGCCGCAGCTCCGCGACCGAGTGGTTCACCGCCGTCAGGTGGCCAAGGGGTGTCAGCGTCGTCTCCGCCGCGATGCGGCCAGTGACGCGGACCGTCCGGTCCCTGGTCGAGCCGCCCGCGCCGTAGGTTACGGACACGAAAGTCGGTCGCAACGGCTCTAGCTGGCGGATCGACAGCCAGAGCCGCTCCTCCTCCGCCTCGGTCTTCGGCGGCATGAACTCGAAGGAGAACGACTGCCGCCCGGCGGCAAGCAGGTCGCGGATCGCTGGCGCGGCACCGACTGGCATTCCCGTAGGCTACCCGTTTCGATCGGAACGGGGCCGCCCCTGCCCCCGTGACCTGCCACGGCCGCCGCCAGCAGTGGCCGGCGGGGTCTACGCTCGACAACCATGGCAAGGCCAGCGGCCACCGACGGGCAGGCCGACCTCGGACATATCCGCACCGAGGTTGCACGCGCCCTCGAACTGTTCCTGGCTCGCCAGCGGGCGGACCTAACGGCCATCGGCGATGACCTGCTGCCCTGCCTGGATGCGATGGCGGGCCTGCTAGCGGGCGGGAAGCGCCTGCGCCCGGCATTCTGCTACTGGGGCTGGCGAGCAGGCGGCGGCGAGGACTGCCCTGAGATCTACACGGCCGCGGCCGCCCTGGAGCTTCTGCAGGCCAGCGCCCTCGTGCACGACGACGTCATGGACGCCAGCGACACTAGGCGCGGCAGGCCGGCCGTGCACAAGCAGTTCGCCAGCCGCTTCGCCGCCGGGCAGCTCGGTCCATCATGGCAAGCGGGATCAGCAGGCCAGGCCGGATTGGCGGACCAGCGCGGATCGCCGGCGCAGGCGGAACGGGCAGGCCAGGCCGGACCGGCGGCGCAGCCCGGATCGGCCGAGCAGTTCGGCCTGGGGGCGGCGATCCTCATCGGGGACATGCTGCTGGCCTGGACCGACGAGCTCTACCACGCCAGCGGTTTCGCCGCCGACGTCCTCAGCAGCGGTCAGCCGGCGCTGAACGCCATGCGCACCGAGGTCGCCGCCGGACAGTACCTGGACTTGCTTAGCCAGGTCAGTCACAGCACCTCGGTCCGCGCAGCGCTGCGGGTCGTGACGTACAAGACGGCTAAGTACACGATCGAGCGTCCGCTTCAGCTCGGCGTGGCACTTGCAGCCGGGCCGCAATCGGCCAGCACCGTCGCCACCCTCGAGGGCATGTGCACGGAGTACGGCATCCCGCTCGGCATCGCATTCCAGCTCCGCGATGACATCCTGGGCGTTTTCGGCGACCCGGCCAGGACGGGCAAGCCCGTCAGTGGCGATATCTCCGAGGGCAAGCGGACGGTGCTGATGGCCCTCGCGCGGGACCGGGCCAGCGCCAGCCAGGCGCGCGTCCTGGATCGCTATCTCGGCGACCGCGGGCTGACCGAAAGCGGCCGCGGCGCAGGTCACGGCCGTGCTCACCGAGACTGGGGCCGTCGAAGAGTGCGAGGCCCTGATCGCCGCCGGCGTCAAGGAGGCGATAGCGGCGCTGGACGGAGCCCCGATCACCGAGGAGGCCCGGACGGCGCTGGCCGAACTGGCCGTGATGGCCACCGACCGCGACGATTGACAACCGGAGCCCGGCGAAGGGAACGTCGCCGCCTGGGCTCCCGCTGACGTGCCCGATTTGCCGGTCTTATGCGTCAGCTGGCTCACATTTCCCGCCTAACGTGCTCGCAAAACGGGCAAGCCCGGCGCCAAACTGCACGCTCCGCAGGAAATGTCCGCCGCAACCTTGCCAGCCGCCGCGCGGCACGCGAATCGCTGTGCCGAAATGCGAGATTCGACATAATTCGCCCGGCGCAACCGCCGCCGCAGTGGCCGCCGCCGACTAGCTGAGGCGCGCCGACTTAGCTGAGGCGCGCCGACTTAGCTGAGGCGCGCCGACTTAGCTGAGGCGCGCCGACAGCCGCGCCGCGGCGGCGCCGGGATCGTCGGCGTCGGTGAGGACCCGGACGACGACGATGCGCCGCGCGCCGGCCTCGAGAACCTGATCGAGGTTGGCCTCGTCGATGCCGCCGATGGCAAACCAGGGCCGGCTGGTGCCGAGCCCGGCGGCGTAGCGCACGAGGTCCAGGCCCGGTGCCGGCCTGCCTGGCTTGGTGGGCGTGGGCCATACCGGCCCGGTGCAGTAGTAATCGGCCGCGGGGTCGCGGGCGGCAGCTGCTGTCTCGGCAGCGGCGTGGGACGACAGCCCGATAATCGGCCCCGCTCCGAGAATTTGCCGCGCGAAGGTGACCGGAAGGTCGTCCTGCCCGAGATGCAGCACGTCAGCGCCGCACGCATAAGCGACGTCGGCCCGGTCGTTGACGGCCAGGAGCGCCCCATGCCCGGCACACGCGCGCCGGAACACCTCCAGGTACCGAAGTTCCTGGCCGGCTTCCAGGCCTTTCTGCCGCAGCTGGACGATGTCCACGCCGTTGCTGAGGACCGCGTCCAGGAAGCGCGGCAGGTCGCCCTGGCGCTCCCTGGCGTCGGTGCACAGGTACAGGCGCGCGGCAGCCAGGCGGTCACGCAGGTGATCAGGTGCAGGCACGCTCAGAAGGCTAGTGCCTGCGCCCGCCTGTTCACCTCGGTGCGCCGGTGCTCGGCCAGCGCCTGCACCGGGGTGCCAGGCAATGACTCATCAGCAGTGAACAGCCAGCTCAGCGCCTCGGTTTCGGTGAACCCGCAGTCGAAGAGCAGGGTCAGCGTGCCGCCAAGGCCATGAATGACCTGGTCGCCGTCAAGGAACCCGGCGGGGACGGCGAACTCACCGGTTGGACGCTGCACCGCGAGCAGCTTGCGATCGCGGAGCATCTGCTTGACCCGGCTCACCGGCAGGCCAAGCCTGTCAGCGGCGTCGGGCATGCTCAGCCAGTCACCGACGATGGCGTCGGTCGGGGGGTCGATCTGTGCCACGTGAGGAGCTTCCCACATCGAGCCGCCGCCGAAACCTACCCCATCCCAACCAAGTCCGGCGTGTCAGCCAGCGATCCCGCAGTCGCGAATCGCACTCCCAGGATCGGCCAGCTTGCCCGGATCGACAAGACCGCCAGCCTCGATCAGCCGGCGCGACTGGATGAGATCACGCGGCAGCCCGACGGTCAGCGCCGCCACCAGCCGGTCCTGCGCCAGCCAGCACACTGCCCACTTGGCCTCGGCCGGACGCCCGCGCCAGACGACCTGGTCCGCCCCGCCGTGCCAGCCCACGTACTGCACCATCCGGCCAAACTGTTCAGACCAGAAATACGGAACGGGGTCATAGTCGGCATTCCCGCCCAGGATGTTCGCGGCCACGACCTCGGGGGCGTGCAAGGCCACATCCCAGTGCTCGAAGCGAAGCTGCCGCCGGTACCGTGCCGACCAGAACGAGGCGCAGTCACCGGCCGCGAACACGCCGGCAGCCGTTGTCCGCAGCTGCCCGTCCACCGCGACTCCGTTGTCCAGCCGCACGCCCGAGCCGCCGAGCCAGGACACGGCAGGCCGCACGCCGACGGCCGTCACGATGACGTCGGCCGCGACCCACCCGCCGTCGCCAAGGGCGATCCCGCCCGGCTCGATAGACGTCACCGTCTCGGTCAGCCGAAGTTCCACGCCAGCCTCGGCGTACCAGGGAATCGTCATCCCGCCGACCTCGGCGCCGACGGCGGCGGCGAGCGGCGTGTCCGCCGCTTCCAGCACCGTGACCTCGCAGCCCCGGCTGGCCGCGGAGGTCGCCAGCTCCGCGCCGATCCAGCCCGCCCCGACGATGGCCAGCGAGGTACCGGGCGTCAGCAGCGAGCGCAGCGCGAGCGCGTCGTCCGCGGTCCTGAGCACCCGCTGGGGCCCGTCACCTGGCAGCCGGACCGGGCAAGCGCCGGTCGCCACGACCAGCGCGTCCCACTCATGCTCAGCCGCATCCGTGCGCAGGACGTGGCCGGTGAGCGCAGTGGCGGTCTCGCCCAGGCGCACGTCGACGGACAGCGACTCCAGATCGGCCCGGAGGCTCGAGTCGTCAAGCTCCCCGGTCATTACCTTCTTCGACAGCGGCGGCCGGTCGTACGGCGGTCGGCTCTCCGCGCCGATGAGAGTCACGGCGCCGCCGAATCCGCGAGCGCGCAGTTCCTCTACGACACGCAGCCCGGCAAGGCCGGCTCCCACCACGACCACCCTGGCCGGCTCGGCCATCCCGCCCTCGCTTTCGTCCGCCGCGGCCTCTCCTGCCACCGACAGTCATCACAGCATGCGGTGATCGTGCTCGCGCTGGCGCAGGGGCCGACGGCGGCTAAGCTAGCGGATATCGCGCGGGAGTCCGGTGCTGACCGGACTGAGAGGGCGGCTGGCGAGCCGCCGACCGCAGGAACCTGATCCGGGTCATGCCGGCGAAGGGAGCGGACATGAGCGCTCAGAGCGAGACTACCGACGTCGTTGATCGTGGGCGCTGGCGTGATCGGGCTCAGCATCGCCTGGCGCGCAGCACAGCAGGGTCAGCGGGTAGTACTCGCCGATCCGCAGCCAGGTCTCGGCGCCACGCACGCGGCCGCGGGCATGCTGACCCCGATCGCCGAGGCCGCCTACGCGGAGCGGGAGATCTTCGGCCTCGGGCAGGACTCATTGCGCCGGTACCCGGACTTCATCGCCGAGCTGCAGGCCGTCACCGGGCTGCCAACGGGCTTTCGCCAGGTGGGCACGCTCCAGGTCGCCTACGACAGCGATGACCTCGCCCTGCTGGCCGAGACCAGGGTGCTCCAGGAAACGTTCGGAGTACACCTGCAGCAGCTGACCGCCCGCGAGTGCCGCGCGGCAGAGCCCATGCTGGATCCGGCGGTACGCGGCGGGCTGCTCGCTCCGGACGATGGCTCCGTCGACCCGCGGCTGCTCGCCGTGGCCCTGCAGCAGGCAGCCGAAGGCGCGGGCGTGCGGCTGGTCCGCCAGCGCGTCACCGAGATCTGCTGCGCCGCCGGCCGGGCTGACAGCGTTCGCCTGGCCGACGACTCCATAGTGCAGGCGCCGTGGATCGTGCTCGCGGCTGGCTGGCAGTCAGCTGGCATCGCGGGGCTGCCGCCTGGCGGCGCGCCGCCGGTGCGGCCGGTCAAGGGACAGATCATCCGATTGCGTACGACGGCCACCACAGCCGCCGCGGGCCTGCCAGCTGGGCTGCTGCAGCGCACGGTTCGCGGCGTGGTGCGCGGGTTCAGTGTCTATCTGGTGCCACGTGAGAGCGGCGAGCTTGTCGTCGGCGCGACGCAGGAGGACCTGGGACCGGACACGACGGTGACGGCGGGCGGCGTCTGGGAACTGCTGCGCGACGCGCGGACGCTGGTGCCCGGCATTACCGAGCTCGAGCTGGCGGACATCGTGGCCGGCCTGCGGCCGGGCACGCCGGACAACGCCCCGGTACTCGGCCCCAGCCGAGCTGCCTGGCCTGGTGCTCGCGACCGGGCATTTCCGGGCTGGTGTCCTGCTGGCGCCCGTCACGGCCGACACGATGGCTGCCTTCCTGCGGACCGGGACGCCCGATCCGAGCTGGCGGCCGTTCGCCGCCAGCCGCTTCTCCGCTCGCGGTGGCCAGGTGGCTAGCTCAGGCCCGTCGGCGGCAGCTGATCGAGCCAGCGCACCGCCAGCGGCGCCCGACCTGCCTGCGGCGGCGACAGCATGGAGGTAGTCATCAACGGCAAGCCGCTCCAGGCTGCCGCCACCTTGTCCCTGGCGCAGGCGGTCGCGTTGCTGACCGGCGCCGAGACGGGCGTGGCGGCCGCCGTGAACGGCGACGTCATCCGGCGAGCCGCGTGGGCGACGACGCCGCTGTCCGATGGGGACGAGGTCGAGGTGCTGACCGCTGTGCAGGGAGGCTGAGAGTGGACGACCCGCTGCTGATCGCCGGCGAGGCTTTTAGCTCCCGGCTCATCATGGGTACCGGCGGTGCCCCGAGCCTGGACGTGCTCGACCGGGCGCTGGCTGCTTCGGGCACGGAGCTCACGACGGTCGCCATGCGCCGCGTCGATCCGGCCGCGGCCGGCTCTGTGCTCGAGCTGCTGACCGACCGCGGCATCCGGGTGCTGCCTAATACGGCCGGCTGCTTCACGGCCGTCGAGGCAGTCCGCGTGGCCCGGCTGGCTCGCGAGGCGCTGGGCACGGCCTGGGTGAAGCTCGAGGTCATCGCCGACGAGCGGACGCTGCTGCCGGATCCGTTCGAACTACTGACGGCGGCGGAGCAGCTCGTGGCGGAAGGCTTCACCGTCCTGCCGTATACCAACGACGACCCGGTGCTGGCCCGGCGGCTCGAGCAGGCGGGCTGCGCCGCGGTGATGCCACTCGGATCCCCGATCGGCTCGGGTCTTGGCATCCGGAATCCGCACAACATCGAGCTGATCGTCGACTCGGCCGGCGTCCCGGTGATCCTGGACGCGGGCATCGGCACGGCCAGCGACGCTGCCATCGCGATGGAGCTCGGCTGCAGCGCGGTGCTGCTGGCGACGTCGGTGACCAGGGCACGGAACCCTGAGCTGATGGCGGAGGCCATGCGCTTCGCGGTCGGCGCAGGGCGGCTCGCCTACCTGGCCGGTCGGGTCCCGCGGCGCAAGCTCGCGCTCGCTTCGTCGCCGCCAGCCGGGTGACCGCCCAGCTGCCCTCAGCCGCCGCGGAACGCCCGACCTAGCCGCCTCGGCGCCGACTACCGGCGATCCGCGCGGGTCGACGCGTCTGCGCAGCCATTCCGCCATATCGTTACTGGGCGCGGAACCTCACCTGGCCCCTACAATCCTCCTGATGGATACGACGTTGTCGGCGCCGATCGGGCAGTTGCTTGACGGCCGTTACCTCGTCGAGTCGCAGATTGCCCGTGGCGGCATGGCCACGGTGTATCACGCTCGAGACGTGCGGCTGGAGCGTACTGTCGCGCTCAAGATCGCCCATCCGGAGCTCGCCAGGGACCAGGAATTCGTCGCGCGGTTCATCAGCGAGGCCCGGTCAGCCGCCAGGCTGTCCAGCCCCAACGTAGTGGCGGTCTTCGATCAGGGCTCGACCGGTGACTTGCATTACATCGCCATGGAGTACGTGCCCGGTCCGACTCTGCGCGAGCTGCTCGTTGCCCGCGGGCACCTCAGTCCGCGCGAGGCGCTGGACATCGTCGAGCGCGTGCTTTTCGGCCTGGCGGCCGCGCACGACGCCGGCATCATCCACCGGGACGTCAAGCCGGAGAACGTGCTGCTCGGCACCGGGACGTCGGTCAAGGTCGCCGACTTCGGCCTGGCCAGAGCAGCCGCCGGGATCAGGCACACCAAGACGGGCCTGCTGATCGGGACCGCCGCCTACCTCGCGCCGGAGCAGGTGACCAGCAGCTCATCCGACGAGCGGACCGACGTCTACGCCTGCGGCGTGATGCTGTTCGAGATGCTGACCGGAGTACAGCCGCATACCGGCGAATCGCCGCTGGCGGTCGCCTACAAGCACGTCAACGCGGTCGTGCCGCCGCCATCGAGCGTCAATCCCGAGCTACCTGCCGCCCTCGACGCACTCGTCGCGCTCGGCACGAGCCGCGATCCTGAGCTCCGGCCGCCGGACGCACGGCACTACCTGAAGGCGATCACCGAGGTTCGCCGCGGCATGCCGCTGCCGGCCGCGACGCGCGCCGCCGGCGCGACAGCCAGCGACGGCGGCAGTTATCACTCAGCGGGCAGCCCGATTCCGCTGCCACCGGACCTGGCCAGCGCCAGCGGGGCGCACGTCCGCAGACCTGACCAAGGGCCCGCGGCAACCGCGCCGGTCGGGCACCTCGCGGGCCAGGGGCCGAGCGCGACGGGACCGTACGCCGGGCAGCCGGGGCCGTACGCGACCCAGCCAGGACCCTACGCAGCCACGGGTGGTTCGGCCGGGGCGAATCACACCATGATCGTGCCGACCGGCCTGGATGAGGACTACGGCGACGGCAGCGGCTACGCGCCGCGTTCCCGTCGGCGGTCCCGCGGCTATCGCGATCCGTTCCTCCAGCGCTGGCTGTTCAGCCGCCGGATCCTGATCATCGTCGGCGTCATCGTGCTCGCCGCGATCGGCTGGTGGGTGACCGACGGTCAGTACTTCACGGTGCCGCCCGTCGTCGGGCTGCCGACGAGCAGCGCGCGAGCCGAACTGTCCAGCGCCGGCCTGGTCGCCGTGTCCGGCACCGCCAGGTACAGCAATACCGTGCCCGCGGGCGAGGTCATCAGGACCGACCCGACCGCCGGGACGCGGGTCACGCACGGCGGCAAGATAACCCTCATCTCATCGCTCGGGCCTGTCCTCATCACCGTGCCTTCTGTTACTGGCCAGCCGGTTGCTCAGGCCGACCAGGCGCTGAAGGCCGCCGGCCTCACCCCGGCCCAGCCCACGTTGCAGCCTTCCGCGACCATTCCGGAGGGCGTCGTCATCGCTACGAACCCGGTCGCCTACACGCACTGGCCGAAGACCAAGCCAGTCGGCCTCGTCGTCAGCGCCGGGCCGCCGCTGCCCAACCTGGTCGGCCAGCAGATTGCCACCGCACAGGCTGAGGCGGTCGCGGGCAGCTTCAGCCTCAACCAGGTCACCGTGGCCAACAGCTCCCAGCCGGCCGGCATTGTCATCAAGCAGTCACCAGCTCCCGACACGCCGGTCACCTCCGGTGAGGTCGTCAACGTGTGGGTGTCGCAGGGCCCGCCGGGGTTGACCGTCCCGGATGTCACCGGCCAGAACCTCAATCAGGCGGAGGCCGAGCTCGCCGGCGCCGGGTTCAACGTGTCGGTGAATCAGCTCGGGCCTGGCGACCGCGTCATCACCTATTCGCCGCAAGGACAGCAGCCGCAGGGCACCACCATCACCATCACGGTCGGCTTGAACATCGGCTTCTAGCGCGCTCCTCAGAGCGGCGGTCCCTCGCCGTCCGTCTCCTGGTAGGAGTAGCGCTGCTCCAGCCAGGGATCGGCGGTGTTGTGGTAGCCCCGCTCCTCCCAGAATCCGCGGCGGTCCTGGGTGAGGTACTCGAGCGCGCGAATCCACTTCACGCTTTTCCACGCGTACAGGTGCGGCACCACCAGCCGCACCGGGTAACCGTGCTCTGGGGTTAGCCGGGCCCCGTCGCGGTGAGTTGCCAGCACGGTCTGCTCGGCAGCAAAGTCCGAGATCCTGATATTCGCGCTGTAGCCGAAGTCCGCCCAGATCATTACGTGCGTCACCGGTGCCGCCGGCGGGTACCGTCGCAGCACCTCAGACGCCAGGATGCCGCTCCAGCGGACACCCGGCACACTGAACTTGGTCACGCAGTGGAAGTCGGCCGTGACCTCGCTGACCGGCATCGCGGCAAGGTCATCCCAGCGCAGCCGCGCCTCAGCGCCTGACTCAGTCGCCCCGAAGATCCGCAGGTGCCACGTCTCCTTGCGGAACGGCGGGATCGGGCCGTAGTGCAGGACCGGCAGGGTCCGCGGGACGTACTGGCCGGGCGGAAGCGCAGGCTGCTCACCGGCGTCGGGACGGCCGGAAACGGGCTCAGCGCCCTGGTCAGGGCCTGCCGGGGTGCTCGCCGCTGACGGGCTGCGCAGGGGGTCAGCAGCTGGCGCGCCCGGCCCCGCTGAACCGGGGTCGCCCGGTTGCGTCGCCCGCAGGCCCGGGCCGCGCTCGCCGCGTTCGCCGCGTTCGCGCGCACCAGCGTCGGGCTGCGCCATATCCCGCTGACCTGCCCCTTCCCGAATGCTCGCCGCGCCCCGACGCGACTTCGGCCCTTGTCCCCCCGCAGGTGCAGCTATCTTGCCATCCGGCCGATAGTGCCTGAGCCGCACCCACCGCGCAGCGTGCATCGATGGCGGTGCGCTAGGCTACCGGCATGCGTAGCGAGTATTGGTTTGGTTTTGGCTACCGGCCCGGCCCTGGGACGGTCGCTCGCCAGACTCTGCGCTGACGCAAGGCGACACGTACTTCAAGCCCCGGGCCAGATCGGTCCGGGGCTTTCGTCATGATGGGACAAGGAGGACGCGATGGTGGTGGTGATGGCCCCAGGGGCCACCGAGACAGACATTGCCGAGATAGTTGACCTGGTCGGCGCTGCGGGCGGCGACGCATTCGTCAGCCGCGGTGTATCGCGCACGATCATTGGCCTGGTCGGCGACGTCGAGCAGTTCGGTGCCCTCAACCTGCGCAGCTACCCGGGCGTCAGCGATGTCGTCCGCATCTCAGTTCCGTACAAGCTGGTCAGCCGCGAGCATCATCCGCACCGGTCGACGATTACCGTCGGCGGCGTCCCTATCGGCCCCGGAAACGTGACGGTCATCGCCGGGCCTTGCACCGTAGAGACACCGGAGCAGACCCTGGCGGCGGCCCTGATGGCCAAGGCAGCTGGCGCCTCGCTCCTGCGCGGCGGCGCCTACAAGCCCCGGACCTCCCCGTACGCGTTCCAGGGTTTGGGCGAGGCCGGCCTGCGCATCCTCGCCGACGTCCGGGCGGAGACCGGCTTGCCGGTCGTCACCGAGGTCATCGACCCGGCGTCGGTGGACCTGGTCTCGTCCTACGCGGACATGCTTCAAGTGGGCACCCGGAGCATGCAGAACTTCACGCTGCTTCAGGCCGTTGGCTCAGCCAGCAAGCCGGTCCTGCTCAAGCGCGGCATGAACGCGACCATCGAGGAGTGGCTGATGGCCGCCGAGTACATCGCGCAGCGCGGCAACCTTGACATCGTCTTGTGCGAGCGCGGCATCAGAACCTTCGAAACCGCTACCAGGAACACACTGGATATCAGCGCCGTGCCTGTCGCCCAGCGGCTGTCGCACCTGCCGGTCATCGTGGATCCGTCGCACTCGGGCGGCCGGCGCGACCTGGTGCTGCCGCTGAGCCGGGCCGCCATCGCCGTCGGCGCCGATGGCCTCATCATTGACGTGCATCCGCAGCCCGCGGCCGCCATGTGCGACGGCGACCAGGCGCTGACCGGCGACGATATCCGAGATCTCGGGGAAATGGTGGCGATGCTGCCGCCGCTGCTCGGCCGGACTCTCACCCCGGCGATCGAGCCGGCCGCCATCGCGTAAGAAACCTCGCGCCGACGACTGTCAGCCCGACGGTGGCCGGACCGACAGTGGCCGGCCCAGCAGCGCGCGCTGGCTACAGATCAGCGACCGCCGGGATGACGGCGTTGCCCATGACCTCAAGCGGCTTCAGGCCCCAGACGCCCGCGACGCCGCCGATGGCCATGTCGATGCCCAGCTCGGCCAGCCCGGCCAGCTGATCCACGACCTCCGACGCCCGCTCGCCGCGCTCGCCGACGTCGAACCGGAAGATGACCGTCTTCTCGATCTCGTCGTAGTCGCGGCCCTCGGCCTCGCAGTGGGCTCGCAGCACGTCCAGCTTGCGCGGGAGCTCCGGGCTCGGGAAGAGGTTGCACGCCTGCGCGTAGCGCGCCACCAGCCGCAGCGTCTTGCGCTCGCCCGATCCGCCGATCATGATCGGCGGATGCGGCGCGGTGACAGCCCGCGGCTGATTCAGCGGCCTTGCTAGCTGGTAGTGCTCGCCAGCGAAAGGCGACTCGTCGCCCCGCCACATCTGCAGGCAGATCCGCAACGTCTCCTCGAGCCGCTCGAAGCGCTCCCCCAGCGGCGGGAACGGGATGCCAAGGCCGCGAGCCTCCTCCTCGTTCCAGGCCGCGCCGATGCCGAGCCACGCCCGGCCACCCGACAGCACGTCCAGCGTCGTCACCATCTTGGCGAGGACGCCAGGGTGCCGGTAGACGACGCCGGTGACGAGCGTGAGCAGGCGGGCCCGGGTCGTGCACGCGGCCAGGAAGCCGAGCGTGGTGTACGCCTCGAGCATGTCCTGCTCAGGCGGGCCGATCATGGAAATCTGGAAGAAGTGGTCCATCACGCCGATGCTGTCGAAGCCAGCCTCGTCAGCGGTCCGGGCCACGGCGGCGAGCTGGCCGCCCAGGTGCTGCCCCCGCCCCGTTGAAGTCGGGAATCTGCAAGCCAATTCTCACGTCTGTCACCTCAGCAGTTCAGCTTGCCACAGTGACGCTGCCGTAGTGACGAGGTGCGACGGGTCCGGTGATCCGCCCCCGGGTAACGATCATTTCCAGGTATCTTGGGAAAGCCTTGACCTGCACGTTGCGCGCCCGCGAACAACGCGGCTTTCTGCCCACTGACTGGCCGGACAGGCGCGGAGACCTCGATGGTGAAGTTCCGTCCCACCGCTGCGCTGGCGGGAGTCATCTTTGCCATCATCGTGCCGGTTGGGGCCGGCTCATCCCCCGCTGCGGCCTGGGCGATCCCCACCGCAGGTCCGAGTACCACGGCCGACCCGCCAGCGACGAGTGTCAGCCACCACGCGAAGGTCAGCAGAGCGGTCCTCCGCATCGCAGCCACGCGCCACTACGGGCCCCTCGCCAACGCGTCAGGCTTCTCCGTCATCGTGATGACGGGCGCCCGGCGGGCCTGGGCCTTCGGCGGCACGAACCCAGGCGGCCCAAGCACTCCGGTCGCGGCGCGGTGGAACGGCAGCACCCTGACACCGTCAGCCTTGCCGTCCGGCCTGACCGGCTTCATCAGCGACGCGAGCGCAACGGCTCGAAACGACGTCTGGGCCGCCAGTCAGTACGGCCACTATGTCTTGCGGTGGGACGGCGAGCGCTGGCAAGTCGCCGGCCGGTGGCGGCAGGGTGAGATCACCGGGCTAACCGCCATCAGCCCCGATGACGTGTGGATCTTCGGCACCACTGTGCTCGGATCACGTGTCATGGGCACCTGGCACTTCGACGGCACGTCCTGGCAACTCGTGCCAGGTCCCGCTCGCGCCATCTACCGGGCCAGCGCCATCTCCCGCCGTGACATCTGGGCGATCTCCGCCAGCCCGGCCGGTGACTCGATCATGCGGTACAACGGCCGCCGCTGGCGGACCATCGGGACGGGACGGGCACTGGCCGGGGTGCTGCCGCGAGACATTCTGGCGATGTCTGACGACGACGTGTGGGTCGTCGGTGACCGGGTCAGCCGGGATGGCACCCCGCGCCTCGTGCTGGCGCACTGGAACGGCGGGTCCTGGTCGCAGCTGGCAGGCGGCCTGTCCGCGTGGGCTGGCCGCCTCTCCCCCGGTCCGGGCGGCGACGTGCTGGTCACCGCCGCCCCGGCGAGCGGTGCCGCCACAGGCCTGATCCTGTACGCGTCCGCGCAGGGCTGGGGAGCCAGCATTGTCGGCCAGTCCGGCCAGGGCAGCGGTGTGAGCGACGTCGTCCTGACACCCGGCGCCCAGTCGCTCTGGGCGACCGGCGGGGTCCTGACGCCCCTCGGCGGTGATGCCGCGATCTGGAGTGACCCGCTAGCCCGGCCCGACAGGGACTCAGACGACCTCTAACTGCCGTGACAGGTTACATCTGACCTGGGTTGTGCTCCTGGGCCCCGGCCGCGAGCTCCTCGGCCAGATCGTCGGCGCCAAGGCGCGCCTCGATCCTGCGCAGGTCCTCGATGCGCGCCTTCGTCTCGACCTGGCGCGGGGTGAGCAGCGAGCAGCAGTCCTGATCAGGCAGCTCGGAGATGGCCAGCGTCGAGATGCGGCGCGCCTCAGCAATGATTTCGGACTTGTCCAGGCCGATTAGCGGGCGCAGGATCGGCAGCGCCACCGCATCGTCGAGCGCGGCGATGTTCGTCAGCGTCTGGCTAGCGACCTGACCCAGTGCGTCGCCGGTCACCAGCGCCGCCGCGCGCACGCGCCGGGCCAGCGCCGCGCCGGTCTTCAGCATCAGCCGGCGCTGCGCGACGATCTGGAGCTTCCCCGCCCCGGAGCTGGCCAGCCGCCGCTGGGCGGTGCCGAAAGCCACGACGAACAAGCGGGAATCGGTCTGGTATCGGTCCAGCTGCCGGGCCAGGCCGTACGCCTTGTAGACCGACTCCGGGCCGGTCAGCGGCATGCCCGAGAAGTGCAGGTAACTGCAGCGCAGGCCACGCCGCATCATCCGGTAGGCGGCCACCGGCGAGTCGATCCCGCCGGACATCAGCACCAGTGCGCGCCCGCTCATGCCGACGGGCAGCCCGCCCTGGCCGGACCAGCCCTCGGTGAAGACGAACACCTCGCGCTGATCGACCTCGACGAAGACTGTGGTATCCGGCGTACGCAAGTTCACCGGGTAGCCATACTCCTGCTGGATTCGCCTGCCTATCTGCACCGCCAGCTCGGCTGACGTCAGCGGGAAGCGCTTGTCGCGCCGCCGCGCCCGCACCGCGAACGAGCCTGGACACCCGACCGCTAGCTTGACTGCGGCCGCGATCGCGGCCTCCGGTTCCTTCGCGACGCGGACGGCCCGGCACACCCTGGCTAGGCCCATGACGTACCGCATCCGCTCCGCGACCATGTCCACGGCGGCCTCGGCCACCGGGCCGCCAGCCTCGGCGCCGGCGACGCGAAGCACGATCACGCCCTCGCGCTGCCACACCCGTACCGCGACGCCAAGATCCCGCACGGCCCGCCTGATGTTGTCATGCAGCAGGCGCTCAAACTGCTGCCGGTTGCGGCCTTTGAGCACGATCTCGCCGAGCTTCAGCAGGACGCACGGTTCGTGAAGAGTGCCCGGCACATCAGGGTCGGCCTCGGCGACGACGGGCAGTACGGACATCTCCTCAGTGTGCCATCTGAACTTCGCACCACCAGCCGCCGATCCTGACGCGGCGCAGGAGGCCCGGAAGTAGCGACAATTCTCAACCCGGTGGCATCCGAGAGTATCTGCCCGGATACTGATAGTGAGCAATCTTCCGTGCCAGCCAGCCTAAGGACGCGATCTCATGGCACTCTGCACCTGGTGCGGTCAGCCGTCGGAACCTGATTCGGCCTTCTGCGTGGCATGCGGCGGCGACACCCGCGAGGCTTCGCTCGTGGGCGCTCACCCAGGCACCGTACGCGTGCTCGACTCGCCGGATACTGGCCGCAGTACATCGCAGCGGCACCACTCGGCCTGGGCGGAAGCCGGCGACAGCACCGACCCGTTCTGGCGCTGGGAGCCAGACCGCAGCCAGTTCCGGCTGCTACAGCTCAGAAATGCAGCAGTCGTCGGTCAGTCCGCGCCGACGGCCGCCGACCGGGACCGGCAGTTCCGCTATGGCCAGACGGCGGCGGGCGGCGACGCGTTACCGCCCTTGGACCGGCACCCCGCGAGCCCCTCGCTGTCACCCGGTCCAGCGGCGCCGGGCTTAGCGGGACCGGCCACTGCAGCGGCGCAGCGCTTCGCGGGACCGGCCACTGCAGCGGCGGAGCGTTTCGGGGGACCGGCCACTACAGCGGCCCCCTGGGGGCTGGCCAAGCCCGCGCAGGCAACCTGCAGCCGCCGGGTCGGCGGCGATACCGGCGCCAGCCGCCGAGGTCCAGGGGCGCACGGCCGCCGTCGCCTGTCCCCGCCGCCAGCGGACCCGGCCGGCGGCACCTCCAGCGGCCGCTGGGTCGCGATGGCGGCAGCGGGCCTGCTTGGCGTTACGACCGTCGCTGTGCTCGCGGTCCATGCTGGCACGGCCGGCCGCAGTTCCCTGCCCCGCCAGCAGACCACGGACGCTGCTGCGTCCGCCAGCCTGCCGTCCGCCGGCCAGCCGTCCGCCAGCGTGCCGCAACCAACGGTCGACGGCCTGGTGACCATCGAGCCGGACGTGGCCAACGCGCCGCACGAGGCGGCCGTTGCCGCTGTCCTGAACCGCTACTTCAGCGCGATCGACGGGCACGCGTACCGCGCTTACAAGCAGCTGTTCAGCCCGGCGACGCGCGGCGAGCTGTCGGCCGCCAGGTTCCGGCAGGGTTACGCCATGACCACCGACTCGGCCGCGACGCTATGGAGCATCGGCGTGATCCGCCCTGGACAGGTCGAGGCAGTCGTCACGTTCACCAGCTATCAGCGGGCCCGCTATAGCCCGATGCAGGCCTCGTGCACAGCCTGGCGAATCTCGCTTCACCTGATCAGGAGTGGCCGCGAGTATCTGGTCGACACCCCACCCGGCGGCGAACAGCCCTCATCTCGCAGTTGCTCCTAACCGGGCAGGCACGGTCGCAGGGTCCAGGCCGCGGCCTTGGTGGTGAGACAGGGGCAAGCGAGCCCGTTCCGGTCCTGATGGGTGTTGCCCTTTATCTAGCCGAAGAAGACCTCGGCTTCGGCATAGCGATCCGGGGGGACGAGCTTGAGCTTGGTGGTCGCCTCTGACAGCGGCACCCGGATGATGTCGGTGCCGCGCAGCGCGACCATCGTGCCGAAAGCACCGTCGGCTACCGCGCGGATCGCGTGCACGCCGAACCGGGTCGCCAGGACCCGGTCGAACGCGGTCGGGGTACCGCCCCGCTGGATGTGCCCGAGTACCGTGCAGCGGGCCTCCTTGCCCGTGCGCTGCTCGATCTCGTCGGCCAGCAGCTGGCCGATCCCGCCGAGCCGCGCGTGCCCGAACGCGTCCCGCTTTTCGTCCGCGATGGCATCGTCCACGGTCTTGGGGTGAGCGCCCTCGGAGACCACCACGATGGGCGAGTACCGGGTCTGGAACCTGTGCTCGACGTACTCGCAGACCTGGTCGATGTCGAACGGCTGCTCCGGGATGAGGATGACGTTCGCGCCGCCGGCGATCCCGGCGTGGAGGGCTATCCAGCCGGCACTGCGGCCCATGACCTCCACGATGAGGGCCCGGTGGTGGCTCTCGGCTGTGGTGTGCAGCCGGTCGATCGCCTCCATCGCGATGTTCACGGCGGTGTCAAAGCCGAAGGTGAAGTCGGTCGCGCCGAGGTCGTTGTCGATGGTCTTGGGCACGCCGACGACCTTGCCGCCGGCCTCGCTTAGCTTCGTGGCTACCCCGAGCGTGTCCTCCCCGCCGATCGCGACCAGCGCGTCGACCCCGAGGCTGTCCAGGTTCTCCTTGACGCGCTCGATGCCAGTCTTACCGTCCAAGGTGTTGGACTCAGCCATCGGATTGGTCCTGGACGAGCCCAGGATCGTGCCGCCGCGCGGGAGGATGCCGCGGACGGCGTTGACATCCAGCACCATCGTGTCGCCCTCGAGCGGGCCGCGCCAGCCGTCCCGGAACCCGATGAACTCCGTCCCGTGCTCAGCTACACCGGTCCGCACCACCGCCCGGATAACGGCATTCAGCCCGGGACAGTCTCCGCCTCCGGTGAGGACTCCGACTCGCATGCGTGCTCCCTCTCGCCTTCCCTGACGCCAGACTAGTGCTCATGACAGTTCTCGCGATCGACGCCGGCACCACCGGCGTGACCGCTCTCATCGTGACCGACCAGGGCACCCTCGCGGGTCGCGGATACCAGGAATTCCGCCAGTATTTCCCGCAGCCTGGCTGGGTTGAGCACTTGCCCGAGGGTATCTGGCAGGCGACGCTGGCTGCGTCCAGCCAGGCTCTTGCGGCGGCTGGGACTCCCGCGGTCAGCTGCGTGGGCATCACCAACCAGCGGGAGACCGCTGTCCTGTGGGACCGCGCCACACTGGCCGCGCCGCGCCGCGCCATCGTCTGGCAGGACCGGCGGACGACGGCGATCTGCTCGCGGCTTCGGTCGGCGGGGGCCGAGCCGCGGGTGGCGGAGCTCACGGGCCTGCGGATCGATCCGTACTTCACGGCGACGAAGCTGACCTGGCTGGCGGAGAACGAGCCCGCCGTGTGGGCGGGCGTTTTGGACGGGTCGGTCGTGGTCGGGACCGTCGACTCCTACCTGGTGTCCCGGCTGACCGGCGGGCGGCTGCACGTCACCGACGCCTCGAACGCGTCCAGAACCTTGCTGTTCGACCTTGAGGCCGGGCAGTGGTCGACGGAGTTGTGCGCGCTGTTCGGCGTTCCGCCGCATGCACTGCCGGAGGTGGTGGCGTCGACTGGCGTGGTCGGGCACACCGACCCGGCGGCTTTCCTGGGCCTGTCCGTGCCCATCGCCGGGATCGCCGGGGACCAGCAGGCAGCGCTGTTCGGGCAAGCGTGCTTCGAGCCGGGCGCGGCCAAGTGCACCTACGGGACTGGGTCGTTTGTGCTGGTCAACACCGGGTCCCAGGTGGTCAGGTCGGCCGCCGGCCTGCTGTCGACGGTGGCGTGGCTGTCGCCGTCGGAGGGACTCACCTACGCGCTCGAAGGGTCGGTGTTCGTGACCGGCGCCGCCATCCAGTGGCTGCGAGACGGGCTCGGGCTGCTCGACGATGCTTCTCAGAGTGAGGCCCTGGCGCGCTCGGTGCCGGACTCCGGCGGGGTCGTCTTCGTTCCGGCCCTGACCGGGCTTGGCGCTCCTGACTGGGATCCTGATGCCAGAGGGGCAGTGTTCGGCCTGACGCGAGGCACTACCAGGGCCCACCTGATCCGGGCGGCATTGGACGCCATCGCGTTCGAGGTCCGGGACGTCATCGACGTGATGACCGCTGAGTCAGCCGCCCGTCCGGACCAGCCTGTGCTCCGCGTCGACGGCGGCGCGAGCGCCAACGACCTGCTGATGCAGCTGCAAGCCGACCAGCTACAGCGGCCGGTGGAGCGGCCATTGGTGGCCGAGACGACGGCGCTCGGAGCCGCTTTCCTGGCCGGCGTGGCCACGGGAGTATGGTCCTCGCGCGCTGAGCTCGCGGCGACCTGGCAGCTGGACCGCAGATTCACGCCCGAGCCGCGCGACGACGACGCACATGCCCGCTGGCGCAGCGCGGTGGAGCAGACCAAAGGCTGGGCACGCTGACCTGACTGGGGTCTAGCGCTAGTTCCGCGCGCCGCGTATCCGTTTTGGGCGCTGGCGGAGGCGCAGCAGTTGAGTCGCTGCCCGAAATACAACGTTAGCGGCTATTGATACGCCCCGGCAATGGCCGCGTTGCTCCACGCCGGAAGTCGTAGCCTGCTCACCGCACATGCGGCCTTACGCCGGTACGGCATCCTGCCCACGGCCGCAGGCCGTGTTGATGTGCTTGTACCGGGAACCTATCGCCCCGCCGACGTCGGTTACGTCCGGATCCGTCGGACCTGGCGGATGCCGGTCAGATTCTTCATTCAGGGACGCATCCGGTTCACGACGATTCCGCGGGCCGTGACGGACGCCGCGCTCTTGACCGGGAACGGCCGCGATATGCGCGCGATCGTCGCCGTCGGCGTCGACCGCGCCGGTGCACGCCCGAGGACCTGGCCGCAGAGCTGGGACGGAGCCGGTTACGCACACCCATCGCCGGCCTGCGCACGGTGCCGTCGGCCTAATCTTGCACGTCTTCGTACTCGTCGAGATCGGCGTCGGCGTCGGCGCTGCCTGACAGGTCGCTACCGGGGACGCCGCCAGAATCACGGCTCTTGTCGCGCGAATCGTGCCTGAGTGCATGAGCCAGGCCACCCTTGGCCCGCTGCGCGTATTGGTCCACGTACTCCTGGCTCGACAGCTTCATGAGCTCGTACATGATCTCGTCGGTCACCGCCCGCAGCACAAGCCTGTCTGTCTCAAGCCCGTAGTAGCGCGAGAAATCCAGGGGCTTGCCGAAGCGCACGCCCGGCCGGATCGTCAGCCGAGGGGCAAGCTTGCCTGGCGGCTGGAATTCAAAGCCGCCGATCATCGCGGTCGGGATAACGGGTGATCTCCCTTCCAGGGCAAGCCGGGCCACGCCAGTCTTGCCCCGGTAGAGGCGGCCATCCGGCGTCCGGGTGCCCTCCGGGTAGATGCCGAGCACCTCGCCCGCGGCCAGGACGCGCAGGCCGGTTCGCAGCGCGCGCTCGCTGGCCGCGCCCCCAGTCCGGTCGATCGGGATCTGGCCCACGCCGCTGAAGAACGCCTTGCTGAACAGGCCCTTGATGCCGCGGCCAGTGAAGTACTCCGACTTGGCGAGGAAGACCACCTTGCGCGACAGCGGCAGCGGCGCAAAGAAGTGATCGGAGAACGAGAGGTGGTTGCTGGCGAGGATCGCCGGGCCCTCGCGGGGCACGTTCTCCGTGCCCTCCGCCCAGGGCCGGAAGATGAGCCGCAGGAACGGGCCTAGTATCGCCTTAACCACCCAGTAGAACACGGTCATATGTTCCCACGTCACGCGCGATAGGGCGATCACCAGACTGCGCTCGGCTGACCACCAGAACCGAGTGCAGCGTCCGAGCAGGGCGTGCGACGATTCGAGTAGGACGCAGCCAGGCCGAGCGGTCCGGCGGCCCGAGAGGATGCAGTACATGCCCGTTATGCCAGGTGCAGAGGCCTTTGCCCACGACGGCGGCCCGACCGGTGTACTGCTCTGCCATGGCTTCACCGGCAGTCCTCAGTCGCTGCGGCCGTGGGCCGAGTATCTCGCCGCGGCCGGCCTTAGCGTCAGCCTGCCGCGGCTACCCGGCCACGGCACGACCTGGCAGGAGATGGCCAGGACCCGCTGGGAGGACTGGTTCGCCGAGGTCGACAGAGCCTTTGACGAACTACAGGCACGGTGCGACGAAATCTTCCTGATGGGCCTGTCCATGGGCGGATGCCTGGCGCTGCGGCTGGCCGAGCTTCGCGGCCAGGCGGTACGCGGGCTCGTCCTGGTCAACCCCTCGGTCACGGCTGACAACAAGCTGCTGTTCGCGCTCATCCCAGCGCTGAAGCACCTGGTGCCGTCGGTCAAGGGCATCGCCAGCGACATCAAGGACCCGGCTGCGGCCGAGGCAGGCTACGACCGGACACCGGTCAAGGCGGCGGCCACGCTGCCCGGCCTCTGGAAGACGACGCAGCAGCATCTGGGCGACTTGACGCAGCCTGTGCTGGTCTTCCACAGCACAACTGATCACGTGGTCGGGCCGGCCAGCCTGAAGCTGCTCAGCCAGGCGCTGCCAGCGAATCAGCTAGAAGTTCGAGAACTGGCCGACAGTTATCACGTCGCCACGCTGGATCACGATGCCGGGGCAATATTTGCGGGAAGCCTGGAGTTCGTGCGTGTACATAGCCAGGTAGGACGGGAATCAACAGGCGAGCAGCCAGCACACCAGCAATCAGGGATCGACGGCGGATGAGCGGACCCGGAGACATCGACGGCGAGGTCAGCGGCGACGAGGCCGCATGGCGTGATCTGATCGCGCGCTTCGATGTCCCGGCTGATCGCAGCGGCGCCAGCGTGCCCTGGCCGGTCAGCGAAGACCTGCCCGAGCCGCCCGCTAGCCCAGCCGACCCGGCAGTGACCTCGGCTGACCGGGGCGCTGCCCCAGCCGACCCGGCCGGTCGCCTTGCCGACTCTGCTGCCAGCCCGGCTGAGCAGGGCACTGGCCCAGCTGACCTAGCCGGCCCGTCTGCTGAGCAGGGCGCTGGCCGGGCGGAGCCAGGAGATGGGCCGGATGCTGGCCGCCAGCCCGATCAGCTCGGTGGTACCGCGACTCAGCCCGCAAGTCCGGCGACCCGCTTCGCGATCCCGGCCGACCGGACCCGCGTGATCCGGTCCGCTGGCGACCCGCGCGCCTATACGCCGCCGGAGGAAGAGGACGAGCCGTACGTGCCCGTGCCCTTGCCGCCCCCGGCCAAGATGGACTCGGTCACTAAGGCCGCGCTCGCGGGCGTCGTAGGCGGGCCTGGTTACCTGCTGATCGCCAGCTTGTTCCTGCACTGGACCATCTCGGCTGAAGCAGCATTCGTGGCCGTCGCCGCGTTCGTCGCCGGATTCGTGACGCTGATCGTCAAGCTCGGCGACCGGTCCGGCCGGGACGACGATGACAACGGGGCGGTCCTGTAGAACCGGCCTGGTTCGCGTGCAAACCGCCGGATCAGCCGTTCCTGGCCAGGTGAGAAGCGCCGATCAGGCCGGCGTCGGGACCAAGCTCGGCGAGCTTGACGTCGGCAAATTCCCGGTGGGTGCGACCCGTCAGGCCATTCTCGTACGCCAAGCGGGCCGGCTTCAGCAGCAGGTCACCCGCCTCGGAGACGCCGCCGCCGATGACGAAGCAGCCGGGATCGAGAATTGCCGCCAGGTCGGCCAGACCCGCCCCGAGCCAGGCGCCCACGATCTCGAAGCAGCGCTCCGCGCCGACGTCTCCTTCTCGCGCCGCCGCAGTGACGGCAGGCCCGTCGATCCCTTCCGCGGTCCCGCCGCCAAGCTGTAGCAGCCGGGTCGCGGCCTCTGGCGACCTCCTGGCGAATTCGCGCGCCTCAGCAACCAGAGCGCTGCCGCTGGCGTACTGCTCCCAGCAGCCGCGGTTGCCGCAGCCGCACAGGCGGCCGTCGGGCACTACCCGGTAGTGCCCGGGCTCGCCGGCCGAGCCGAAGCGGCCGCGATAGAGCCGTCCGTCCAGCACGATGCCAGCCCCGATGCCGGTGCCGACGGTGATCAGGAGCACGTGCTCAAGTCCGCGGCCCGCACCGAGGTTGGCCTCGGCCCAGGCGGCGGCGTTGGCGTCGTTCTCCACCACCACCGGCCGGCCAATGCGGTCTTCCACCTGCTTCTTCACCGGCTCGTCACGCCAGGCCAGGTTGGGCGCGAACAGCACCGTCGAGCGAGTCTGGTCGACAAAGCCCGCCGCCCCGATGCCGACAGCGTCAATTTCGTACCGGGCGAGCAACTCGTTCACCACGTCAGCGATCACGCCGATAGTGCCGCCCGGACTGGCGGCAGGGGTGAACCGCTTCAGCTTCTCGATGACGTGCCCGTCCTCGTCAACCACGCCAGCGGCGACCTTGGTGCCGCCGACGTCAACCCCGATCGTCAGGCTCATGCCCCGGCCCGTCCGCCTGTCCCAGCCCGTCCGCCTGCTCCGGCCCGGCTGTCTGTCCTGGCCCTGCTGGCCGCGCGTCGAGGGGCCCGGCCGGTCCGTCGTCGTCGGCATCCGTTGCCCCAGCCCACGGATCTGGTTCGATGATGTGCGCGGTTGCCAGGCGGTCGCCGGGCTTCCAGCCGCCAGGCCCGTGGTCCCCGGCTATGTGCTGGTCAGCTCCCGCGGCCCCATCGCCGCCGCTGACACCAGGCCGCGCACCCGCTGCCTTGCCAGCACCCGCTGCCTTGCCAGCACCCGCTGCCTTGCCAGCACCCGCTGCCTTGCCAGCACCCGCTGCCTTGCCAGCACCGCTGCCTTGCCAGCGCCACCGGGCTTGCCAGCACCACCGGGCTTGCCAGCGCCGCCTGTATTGCCAGCGCCGCTTGTCTTGCTCAGGATCGAGTCGAGCGCGCCGATCGCGTCCTGGACCGCCGATGCAACCGCGTCACCGGCTCCGGACAGCTGACCGCCGAGGCCCGGACCGGAGTCGCGCATGCGCCGCGCGGCGCGGCAGATCGGGCACCACTGGCACTCCGGAGACTCCCCTACCTCCGGCGGGATCTCGTTAGTGGCGGTGTCCCAGACTTCGGCCGGGCCGCGGCGCTCACTACCGCCGAACGTCCGGCGTACCTGGCCGCCGATCTCCTTGCGCATGTTCCTGGCGCTCGACCGGATCAGCCACCGCTGCAGGTCACTGAGCATGTCGGCACCGGGCGTGCCCTGCCTGGGCCGCTGCGAATCTGGCCGTTCTGGCTGCTCATTGCGCCCGGACTGCTCACTCATTAGTGTCACCGTTTCCCGATCCCCATGTTCTTTCCCGAATCACGGGATCGACTCTGCACGCGACTTCAGGCCCTTCAGCGCGGTGTCGATGATCATCTTCTCGGCCCGCCGCTTCAGCATCCCGATCATCGGTACCCTCGTCCCCACGGCGAGCTCGTAGCTCACCTTGGTCCCCAGCCCATCGTCAGCGAGGACATAAGCGCCGGACATCTCGGTCACCATCGAGCCGGGCTCGGCCAGGTGCCACCGGACGGCCGCGTCCCCGTCCCACTCGTAGGCCAGCACGTAACTATCCCTGATCATGCCCGCATCCAGGCCGAACCGTACGCGGAGCGGGTGGCCGTCCGAGGTCGTGGTCAGCACCTCAGCGGACCGCACTCCCGTCGCCCACTCCGGGTACGACGCAAAGTCAGCGATAGCGGCCATGACCGTCGAGCGGCCAGCCGCTACCGTGATGCTCGCAGAAGTCCTGTCTGCCATGACTCGGAGCGTACCTCCAGGGCCGCGCCGGACCGGCCGGCGCCTGCGCCGGACCGGCTGGCGCCTGCGCCGTCAGTTCGCTGCCGGACGTGCAGCCAGTCCGCTGCCGGACGTGCCGTCAGTCCCACTGCAGGACGTAGGGCATCCCGGTGGCCCGGAAGTGGCCCACGTTGATGCACTCAGTCATCCCGATCCGGACCCGGCTTTGCAGGGGCTGGTGCACGTGACCGAACAGCACGTAACGCGGCTGGGTCCGCTCGATCGCGGCCAGCAGCGCCTCGCTCCCCCGCTCCATCCGGCGGGCCACCGTGTCGTAGAGCAGGTCAGGAACGGCCGGCGGAATGTGCGCGCACAGCACGTCGACCTCGCCAATGGCCTCCACCTTGGCCGCGAACACCTCGTCGTCGATCTCGTTAGGCGTTCGGTAAGTCGTCCGCAGACCGCCGCCGACGAAGCCGAACGTCCAGCCGTCCAGCTCGACCCGCTCGCCATCCAGGATGTGCTGGCCTGGCCGGGCATGGTCCGCCCAGAGCTTCGGCAGGTCCACGTTCCCGTACGTCAGGTACGACGGCACCGGCATCGCCGCGAACAGGCCGGCGTACTGTCGCGACACCGCGGCCTCGATGTGCTGGCGCGGATCCCCGCCAAGCTGCGCCCACAGCTCCCCCGACATCGCCCGTGCCTCGTCGAACTTGCCGGCCGAGCGCAGCTCGACGAGGCGGCGCGCCTGCGCCGCGCCGAACAGGTCAGGAAAGATCCCCTGGCTATGGTCGGCGTAGTCGATAAAAAGCAGCAGATCGCCGAGGCAGATCAGCGCGTCTGCCCCTGCACCCGCCGCGCCCAGGGCATCCGCCCGGCCATGAACATCACTCACCACATGGACCCGCATCCACTTACAGTAGGCAAGTCCGGCACATTGGCCTAGCCGGCCCGCGACCGGCTGACGTCTCGTGCACGGGGTAACGTCCAGGAAGATCAGGAACGGAACGTGGTAGTTCTTGGAGGCGCCGTGCTCGAATTTGGTATCCCTGCTCTCATCGAGGTGCCGGACGATGCCGGACTGGCCGACGTCGTATTCAGCCGGGCTGCCGCCGATCCGGACGAGGTCATGCTGCGCCGCGCGGGATGGAGGCGGCTGGCAGGACATCACCGCCGAGCAGTTCCGGTCGCAGGTCGCGGGCCTGGCCAAGGGCCTGATCGCGGCCGGGATCCAGCCCGGCGACCGGGTGGCTCTCATGTCGCGCACCCGCTATGAGTGGACGCTGGCCGACTACGCGATCTGGTCGGCCGGCGCGGTCACGGTGCCGGTTTACGAGACGTCATCCGCCGAGCAGGTGGAATGGATCGTCAGCGACTCGGGCGCGCGCGCCGCCATCGCCGAGACGGACCAGCACGCGGAGATCGTCGCCGGCCTGCGCGACCGGCTGGCTGGCCTGTCACAGGTCTGGCGCATCTCAGGCCTCGACGAGCTCGCCGCGACCGGCGCTGACGTGACCGACGACCAGCTACGCCAGCACCGCACCAGCCGTCGCGCCAGCGACATGGCCACGATCATTTACACCTCAGGTACCACCGGGCGGCCCAAGGGCTGTGAGCTTACGCACCGCAACCTGCTCGCGGCGGTCCGGAACGCCGTGCATGGCGCGCTGCCTGAGGTCTTCGAGAACGCCGACGCCAGCACGCTGCTCTTCATGCCGCTGGCGCACGTGTTCGCCCGGATCATCCAGATCGGCTGCCTGGAGTCTGGGGCCGTGCTCGGGCACTGGGAGGACATCGGCACGGTGGCCGAGGGGCTGCGCGAGTACCACCCGACGTTCCTGCTCGCCGTGCCGCGGGTATTCGAGAAGGTCTACAACACAGCCCAGCAGCAGGCCTCGGCGAGCCCGGCCAAGAGCAAGATCTTCGCGGCGGCCGCAGCTGCGGCCGTCGCCTACAGTCAGGCAGCGCAATCGGGCCGGCCCGGTCCCGGACTGCGCCTACGGCACGCGCTGTTCGACCACCTGGTCTACGGCAAGCTCAGAGCGGCCGTCGGCGGCAGGGTTACGTACGCCGTCTCCGGCGGCGCACCGCTCGGCGAGCGGCTTGGCCACTTCTTCCGGGGCGCCGGGATCACGGTGCTCGAGGGCTACGGCATGACCGAAACCTCGGCCGCGGCGACCGTCAACAAGCCCAGCCGCAACAAGGTGGGGACCGTCGGCCAGCCGTTGCCGGGCGTCAGCGCGTCGATCGCCGACGACGGGGAGATCCTGCTGCGTGGCGCCATCAACTTCGCCGGCTACTGGCAGAACGACGCCGCCACCAAGGAAGTGCTCGACAACGCCGGCTGGCTCCATACCGGCGATCTCGGCTCGCTGGATGACGAAGGCTTCCTGCGCGTTACCGGCCGCAAGAAGGAGCTGATCGTCACCGCTGGCGGCAAGAACGTCGCACCGGCGGTCCTCGAGGACAGACTGCGTGCCCATCCGCTCATCAGCCAGGTCATGGTCGTCGGCGACAACCGGCCCTTCATCGCCTGCCTGATCACGCTGGACCCGGAGGCCCTTGACCACTGGAAGCAGCAGCACGGCAAGCCGGCCGGCGCGACGGCCGCGGACCTGGCCACCGATCCCGACCTGCTCGCTGAGCTTCAGACCGCTGTCGACGACGCCAACAAGGCGGTGTCAAGGGCCGAGTCCATCCGCAAGTTCGTCGTGCTGCCGGTGGACTTCACCACCGATAACGGCTACATCACGCCGTCGCTGAAAGTGAAGCGAGCAGTCGTCGCCAAGGATTTCGCGGCCGATGTCGAGGCGCTTTACACACGGTAGGGCGCGGTCAGCCCAACTTGCCGGTGAGGATGTGGTCGAGGCGCTCGGCGACTAGGTCCCAGGTCCATTCGCGGTCGATCCAGGCTTGGCCTTTGTCGCCCATTGCGGCGGCTCCTGCTGGGTCGGCTAGTAGCTGGACCAGTCTCTCGGTGAGCGCGCTCTCATCCCGGCCGCCGACTACGTAGCCGGTTTCGCCGTCCAGGATCGCGTCTGGTGCGCCGCCGGAGTCGCCGCCGATCACTGGCAGGCCGGTCGCGGATGCTTCGAGGTAGACGATGCCGAGGCCTTCGACGTCGAGGCCCGCGCGTCGGGTCCGGCACGGCATGGCGAAGACATTGCCGGCGTCGTAGTAAGCGGGCAGGTCGTCCCAGCTGACCGGTCCGGTGACCAGCACGGAGTCTGCTACGCCGGCCTGCTTGACGAGCCGGTCGAGGCTCGACCGGTAGGAGCCGCCGCCGACCAGCATCAGCAGCGGGTCGCAGCCGGACCGCGATCGGACTGCCGGCCACGCCTTGATGAGCAGGTCCTGGCCTTTGCGCGGGACCATGCGCGATACGCACACGACGACTGGGCGGTCGGCCGGGATGCCGAGTTGGAGGCGGATCCGGCTGCCGCCGGAGCCCGGCCTGAACGCCATTGGGTCCACGCCCGGTGTCAGCCTGACCATGCGGGTGGCCGCAGCCGCTGACAGCGCCCTTGCCATCCGGACTCGGAAGTACTCAGCGAGGTAGGTCAGCACGTCCACCTCGTCCCCAATGCGCCGCAGCAGCGACCTGGCGCCTGGCAGGGCGGCCCAGCCCGCCTCGTGCCCGTGAGTGAGCCCGACGATGCGCTCCGCGCCCGCCTTGCGTAGCTGCGGAGCCAGCAGCCCGAGGGGGCAGCCGCGCCGAACAGCACGCTGTCGCAGCCGTGCTCCGCGAGCAGGCGGCAGGCGCGGGCGCGAACCGACGGGACCGGCAGCATCAGCGACCCAGGGTGCCTGATCACCGGGAACTGCTGCCTGGCGTCGAATTCGGCCGCGCCCTGCCAGGCGGGCGCGTACACCACGACGCGGTCGGCCGGCAGCCGGGAAGCCAGGGCGTGCACGAAGGACTGGATCCCGCCGCTGCGCGGCGGAAAGTCGTTCGTGACGATGAGTACCTTGGTCATCTGGCTCCTCCGGCGCAGTCCGCCGAGCGCTACGCGCCGGTAAAGCTCAGGTCGTACCCGTCGCGGCGTAACCCTAGCTTCGGCCTACGGCCGGACGGCGCCGTCAAAGACCGACTTATACCACCCGCTGAACGAGACCAGCTCCACATCCATGCCCGGCTGCGGGGCGTCAATCAGCTGGTTGTTGCCGACGTAGATGCCTACGTGGCCAGCACCGTTGAACACCATGATGTCACCTGGCTGCATGTCGGCCTCGCTGACGTGCGGTAGCTCAGCCCACTGCTCCTCGCTAGTGCGCGGAATCGAGACCCCAGCCGATGCCCACGCCGACATCGTCAGGCCTGAGCAGTCATACCCGGAGCCGCACGGGCCGGTGCCGCCATACACATAGGGGCAGCCGAGCTTGCTGTAAGCGAACGCGACAGCCTTCTCCGATTGCGTCGCGGTCGGGCCGGTGTACTTCGCGGACGTCGACCCCCCGGAAGGTCCGACGGCGGTCTGCTGAGCCGGGGTGAGCTGATTGACCAGAGCCTGCTCGGAGTTGACCAGCTTCTGCATCTGCTGGCGGCGTCCGTTGAGGCTGGCCTTCAGCTGGAGGATGCCAGCCTGGGTGCGGCGGGCGAGCAGCTGCGTCGACGTGAGCTGCTTCGCAGCCGCGAGGAACTGGTTGATCTGCGCTTCGTTCGAGGCGGACAGCTCCAGCAGGATCGAGGACTGGTCCAGGATCTGCTGCGGCTTGCCCGACGTCAGCAGCGCGACCGAGGAGCTGAGGTTGCCGTCCTCGTAGGCGGTGACCGCGATGCGCCCGATCTGCTGGCGCAGCGCGGCGAACCTGGCATTATCGGCGGCCATCTCGGCGTTCACGAGCGCGAGACGCTGATTGGTGGTCGCAAGCTCCTGCTTCACCTGATCGAATTGCTGGTCAAGCTTCTCAAGCTGCGACTGGAGCCGGCCGAGCTTAGCCTGCACCTGGCTGAGCGTCGGGGCCGGCGCTGCGCTCACGCTGGCCGTGACTCCGATGAGTACTCCGGCGGCAAAGACCGAGACGGTCACAGCCGCAACACCATGCCTGACGATCCTGCGAACCGACGGCGGCGTATGCACCTGCGTGACACGCTCCTTCTTCCACTTCGGCCTACCGGGTCAGCTGACGGGTTCGGGCTGTGGAAGTCTGCCCTACGGCCCGGCCGTAGTCCGGGCCGATTCACCCCTGGAGGCGCCGCACCTGCGTGCGCCGTCCGGTGGGTCCCCGGCTCTCCCAGCGGGCCGCGCACGCCTGCTGTCGGGAGATTAGGCTGCGGCCGCTCGTCGCCGCCGGATGGCGGCTGCCTAGCGATGCGGCTCGGTCCACGACCCTAGTGGCGCGCCGAGGGTGGATTCAACCGCTTCGCGCACTCTCACGCTGTGTTTCTCTTGCCGCCGACCGACAAGCGAGGCGATACCGGCACCATGACGGCGTGCCTCAGCCGGACTGTCGGCACCGGGTCCTAGCGTGAAAGCGTGATCGGAGCCCTAGCAGACCTCAGCTTCGTCGTCGTTGACGTCGAGACCACCGGATGGCTGCACGAGCAGGGCGAGATCACCGAGATCGGGGCCGTCCGGCTGACCGGCGGTCAGGTCACCGGGGAGTTCTCGTCCCTGGTCCGCCCGCGCGGCCCTATCCCGGCCGGCATCACCACGCTGACCGGCATCACCGACGACATGGTCAGCCGCGCCCCGCAGCCCGCGGCCGCGCTGCGCGCGTTCCTGGCCTTTGCCAGCGACAGCGTGCTGGTAGCCCACAACGCGCCGTTCGACCTGGCGTTCCTGACGGCCACGTGCGCGGCCTGCCAGATCACCTGGCCGCCAGCGCCGGTGCTCGACACGGCTGTGCTGGCCAGGCTGCTCCTCGGCCCGGACGACGTGCCGGACTGCCGACTGGGCACGCTGGCCGGCTACTTCGCGGCCAAAACCTTGCCGTGCCACCGGGCGCTGCCGGACGCCAAGGCCACCGCGGACGTGCTGACCGGGCTGCTCAGCGCCTCGGCCGGGAGCTGGCCGACGCGCCAGCCGACGCTCATCAGCCGGCGAGCTGATCCGGCGGTACGCTACTGGCGCGGCTGGGGCGCACGATCCCGGCCGGCCCAGGAGGCGAGCTATGGTCACCGCAATCGTCTTGATCAAGGCCGACGTGGCCCGCATCCCCGAGACCGCGGAGGAGATCGCGAAGATCCCCGCGGTCAGCGAGGTCTACTCGGTGACCGGCGAGTTTGACCTCGTCGCGATGGTCCGGGTCCGTGCGCACGAGGAGCTGGGTGATGTCATCCCCGGCACCGTCAACAAGGTCGCGGGCGTGACCCACACCGAGACGCATATCGCATTCCGGACCTACTCCAGGCACGATCTGGAGGCGGCCTTCGCGATCGGCTACACCGAGGCGTAGGCCGGTCCGGCTACCGGGCCACCTAGCTGTCCTGGCCGCGGGCAGCGAGCCGCCTGCTGGTCTCGACCCAGCGGTCGAGCACGCCTGCCGCAGCGCCTGAGTCGACCGCGGCGGACGCGCGCCGGTAGCCGTCGGCGAGGGCGGGGACGAGCGCGTCCGGACCAGCCACGCCCGCCTCGGCGGCGAGCGCCGCAGCCGCGTTCAGCAGCGCGGTATCGCGTACCGGACCCTGCCTGCCACCGAGGAACTCCCTGGCGACGCCCGCGTTGTGCGCCGGATCGCCGCCGAGCAGGTCGGCCGGCGTCGACCGGGGAATCCCAAGATCGGCTGGGTCGAAGGCAGTCTCGCTGACGGTTCCGTCCTGCACGATCCAGACCGTTGACGGTGCAGTGGTCGTCAGCTCGTCCAGGCCGTCGGCGCCGTGGAACACCAGCGCCGAGCAGCCCCTGGCCGCGAGCACGCCGGCCAGGATCGGTCCCATCCGCGGGTCAGCCACGCCGAGCGCCTGAGCCGCCGGCCGGGCCGGGTTGGCCACCGGGCCGAGGACGTTGAAGACCGTGGGCACGCCCAGCTCGCGCCGTGGCACGATCACGTGCCGCAGCGCCGGGTGGTACAGCGGCGCGAACAAGAACGCCACGCCGGTCTCGGCGACCAGTTGCTCGGTCGCCGCCGCCGGCAGGTCGATGACCACGCCGAGCATCTCCAGGACGTCGGCCGTGCCGCACGCCGAAGACGCTGCCCTGTTGCCGTGCTTGACCATCCGGGCGCCAGCGGCCGCGGCCGCGATCGTACCCATGGTCGAGATGTTGACGGTCCTTGCGCCGTCGCCCCCGGTGCCGACGAGGTCGACCGTCCGGCCGGGAATCGAGATGGGCGCCGCGTGATCCAGCATTGCCTGGGCCAGGCCGGTGACCTCGCTGGCCGTCTCACCCTTGATCCGCAGTGCCACGCCGAAACCCGCGATCTGAGCCGGGGTCGCCGCGCCCTCCATGATCTCGTTCATCGCCCAGGCGGTCTCCTCCGCGGTGAGCGATTCGCCCTTGATCAGCGCGCCGATCAAAGCAGGCCAGGTTGAGCGCGAGTCCATCTAGGGCCACCTCCCGTCAGGTCTTAACAACCCTGCTGCCCGCGGCGGCCCGCTGGCGCATGAGGCCAGCGAGCTCGCGGGCCAGTGCCACCGGGTCGATCGGATGGCTCACGACCGCATCAGCCCGCGACCACGTGGCCAGCCAGCCGTCGTCCACGCGGGCGATGATCAGCAGCACCGGCGGGCAGTCGTGGATCTCGTCTTTGGCCTGGCGGCATACGCCCATCCCGCCGGCCGGCTGGGACTCGCCGTCCAGCACCAGCACATCGGCGCCCCCAGCATCGAGGATGCGCCACAGCATGGGCTCGGTAGCGACGTCAATGATCTCCGCCTCCGGCACGTCAGGGGCCGGGCGGCGGCCGATGGCGAGCCGCACCCTGCCCCGAGTGTCGGCATCATGGCTATACACGACAACCTTCATGGCAAAGGATGCTACCGACCCGGGGGGTCGGGCCACGCACGCCTACGCGGTGTCGTAATAATGTCCCCGTGGTCACAGCATCTACTGAGGTAGCTCCCAGGGGAGTCACCAGCCGGCCCAACCTCGTCAGCGTGGGCACGATTATCTGGCTTTCGTCGGAGCTGATGTTCTTCGCGGCGCTGTTCGCGATGTACTTCACCGTCCGCTCGGTCGACAAGGGGCTCGGCCAGGCCTGGCCCAAGGCCCACCTTGACCTGCAGCTGGCCTCGATCAACACCACGGTCCTGCTGCTGTCGAGCGTCACCTGCCAGATGGGCGTCTTCGCCGTGGAGCGGCACCAGATCCGCCGAGCCGGCCGCATCTGGAACTTCCCGAAGTGGGGCCTGCGCGAGTGGTACGTGCTGTCCTTCCTGATGGGCTTGTACTTCATCAGCGGGCAGGGCTATGAGTACCTGGACCTCATCCGCAAGCAGCACGTGACGCTGTCGTCCAGCAACTACGGGTCCGTGTTCTTCCTCACCACCGGCTTCCACGGACTGCACGTCACCGGTGGACTGATCGCGTTCCTGTTCCTGCTGGGCCGGACGTTCGCCGCCAAGAGATTCACGCTCGAGCAACAGACGAGCGCCATCGTCGTGTCCTATTACTGGCACTTCGTGGATGTGGTCTGGATCGGGCTGTTCACCACCATCTACCTGATCCACTGACCGGGACTTGAGGATAGCTGTGAGCTGGATCACCGCGAGGCGCCGCCACCCCGCCGCTGGGTACGCGGTCGTCGCCTTCGTGCTCGTCCTGATCGGCGTCGGATACGCCGTTGTCACCAGCGGGAACGCCTCGGCGGCCTCGCCGGTCGCGGCCAATGCCAGCCAGATCGCGCAGGGCCGCAGCCTGTTTGTCGAGGACTGCGCCACCTGCCATGGCATGTTCGCCGAGGGTGTGGCTGGCCAGGCGCCCAGCCTGATCGGTGTCGGCGCGGCCGCTGTCGACTTCCAGGTCAGCACCGGCCGGATGCCGGCCGCGGAGGTCGGCGCCGAGAACGTGCGCAAGCCGCCGCACCTGAACCCGGCGCAGACCCATGCCGTAGCTGCCTACATCCAGTCGCTCGGCGGCGGCCCGCCGATCCCGTCCGCGGCTCAGGTCAGCAGCAGCGGCGCGAACATCGGCCTTGGCCAGCAGCTGTTCGTGGCCGACTGCGCGGCCTGCCACAACTTCGTCGGCGCCGGCGGTGCGCTGACTTACGGCAAGTTCGCCCCGCCGCTGACCGCGTCCACGCCGACACAGATTTACGAGGCCATGCTCACCGGCCCCGAGGCTATGCCGGTGTTCAACGACCTCACGATTACTCCGCAGGAGAAGCGGGACATCATCTCCTACGTCACCACCGTCCGCGCTCAGCCCAACCCCGGCGGGTTCAGCCTCGGCCGGGTCGGGCCGGTGACCGAGGGCCTGGTGGCGTTCCTCGGCCTGCTGCTGTTCATGGTGCTGGTGGCACTCTGGATCACTGCGAAGCACGGGAAGGCGCATGAGTAACAGCTCCCCAGGACAGCCCGGCGCCGGAGACTCCGGCGAGCAGAGCTGGCCCGAGTACCTGACCAGCACCGAGGGCCGCGGCGCGGCGGAAGGCTCGGTCCCGCCGGAAGGTCACGCTGCCCCGCGCCGGGTCATCGGCACGCCGCCGCCCGCGGCCGCCCGGACGCTTCTTGCCGACTCCGGCGATGCCGGCGATGGCGGCGATAGCGTCCAGAAGCCTGCGCCGGAGATGCCCGCCGACCCGCCGGATCTGACCCGGGCCAAGAAGGCCGAGCGGGTCGTTGTCGCGTGCTTCCTGCTCGCCATGCTGGCCGGCTTCGGTTTCCTGGTCGCCTACGCAACGATCGGCGTGGGCACGATCAACGACGCGCTGCACTCGAACCTTGCGCTCGGGACCACGATGTCGCTGGTCTTCCTGCTGCTGGGTGCCGGTGCCGTGATCTGGGTCCGGCACCTCATGCCCGACGTCGAGCTGACCGAGCAGCGGCACCCGATGCGGTCGACTCCGCAAGAGCGGGACGCCTTCAAGGAAACCTTCGACGAAGGCGCCGAGACGAGCCAGTTCGTGAAGCGGCCCATGGTCCGTCGCAGCCTGATCGCCGCGACGGTACCGCTGGCCGTCGCGCCGATCTTCCTGCTGCGCGACCTCGGCCCGCTGCCGGGGACGAGCCTGGACACCACCGCCTGGAGCAGAGGGCGGCGGCTGCTCGTCTACGGCACCGGCAGGCCGATCACGCCGGCCGAGTTCAGCTCGCCGGGCGCCATCGTCAGTGTCGGCCCCGAGGGCTTCCTGAACAACGACGACGCGATGGCCAAGGCAGCGGTGATCATCATCAAGTTCCGGCCAGGGCAGCTGCAGTTCACGTCGGCGAACCACGCGGTGGCCAACAAGGTTGTCGAGAACTGGACCGTCAGCGACATCGTGGCGTACTCCAAGATCTGCACGCACGTCGGCTGCCCGGCTGCCCTGTACGAGCAGACGACGCACCACATCCTGTGCCCCTGCCATCAGTCGACATTCGACGCGACGCAAGGCGCCAGGGTGATCTTCGGCCCGGCGACAAGGCCGCTGCCGCAGTTGCCGATCGGCGTGGACGCCGAGGGCTTCCTGATCGCGACGAGCGATTTCCATGAGCCTGTGGGCCCGAGCTTCTGGGAGCGGTCATGAGCGTGGACAGGGCGCTTGAAGAAACCGGCAACTGGCTTGACGACAGGCTGCACGGGGCCCGCGGCGTCCGCGTCCTGCTGCGGAAGGTCTTCCCCGATCACTGGTCGTTCCTGCTGGGCGAGGTCGTCCTGTACTCGTTCATCATCCTGCTGCTCACCGGGACGTTCCTGACGCTGTGGTTCCAGCCCAGCATGACCGACGTCATTTATCACGGCTCGTACGTCCCGCTGCGCGGCGTCAGGATGAGCGAGGCGTACGCCTCCACGCTGCACATCAGCTTCGACGTGCGCGGCGGCCTGCTGATCCGGCAGATCCACCACTGGGCCGCCGACCTGTTCATGGCCGGGATATTCGCGCACATGCTCCGGGTGTTCTTCACCGGCGCTTACCGCAAGCCACGCGAGATCAACTGGCTGATCGGCATTACGCTCCTCACCCTGGGTCTGCTCGAGGGCCTGTTCGGCTACTCGCTGCCGGACGACCTGCTGTCCGGCGCTGGCCTGCGGATCCTTGAGGGCGTCATCCAGTCAATCCCGATCGTCGGCACCTACCTGGCGTTCTTCCTGTTCGGCGGCCCGTTCCCTGGTACTCAGATCGTGCCCCGGCTGTACATCCTGCACGTGCTGGTGATCCCTGCCCTGATCCTGGCGCTCGTCTCCGCGCACCTGTTCCTGATGTTCCATCAGAAGCACACGCAGATGCCGGGCAAGGGCCGGACCAATGAGAACGTCGTCGGCGCCCCGATGTACCCGTACTTCATGGCGAAGACCGGAGCGTTCTTCTTCTTCGTCTTCGGCGTGACGGCGCTGGCCGCGACGTTCACGCAGATCAACCCCATCTGGCTGTACGGGCCGTTCAACCCGGTCGCCATGTCGGCCGGCTCGCAGCCCGACTTCTACATGGGCATGCTCGAGGGTGCGCTGCGCGTGATGCCTGCCTGGCAATGGGTGGTGTTCGGGCACACCTTTGCCTTCAACGTGTTCATTCCTGCCCTGGTGCCCCTGGGCCTTGTCTTCACCCTCGCCGCGCTCTGGCCGTTCATGGAGCAGTGGGTCACCGGCGACAGACGTGAGCACCACGTCACCGACCGGCCGCGGAACGCTCCCACCCGGACCGCGCTCGGCATCGGGGTGATCACCTTCTACGGGATCCTGTGGGCTGAGGGTGCCAACGACATTATCGCCGACCAGCTGAATATCCCGCTGTACTGGATTACCTGGGCGGCCCGGGTGGGCATTTTCGTGGGCCCCGTGATCGCCTACATCATCACCAAGCGGATCTGCCTCGGCCTCCAGCATAAGGACAACCACCTGATCGAGCACGGCGTCGAGACCGGCATCATCAGGCAGCTGCCCGGCGGCGAGTTCATCGAGGAAACCAGGCCGGTCGACGAGGACGCGCTGGCAGTGCTGCTGTCGCGGTCGAACTACCCGCCGCTGCCTGCCGGTGAGACAGCGGAGACCGACGTGCCGTCACGCAGCATGCGTGGCGGCCTCGGCCGCGTCCGCGAGCGCCTGTACAACGTCGTTACCGAAAGCTCTGAGCTGCCCGAGCCGAACGGGCACGCGATTGGTGGCGGGAACGGGCACGCCGTCGAAGGCAACGGCCACAGCCACACGGCAATCTCCAGCGGCGCCACCTCGACCCAGGGCGACAGCCACGAGGGCGACGAGCACTAACCCGCGCAGCACGGGTCAGGCCCGCTAGAAACCCGCTCAGGCCCGGGAGGACCGCACTCAGGCCCGGCCCCGGTAACGGAGCCGGGCCTGAGATCGTCGCGGCGGCGCCATCGGGATACCGACAATGAGATTTATGCAGCCAACGATTCCGGCGGGCTGGCTCACGCTGCGCCCGTTCGCTGCCGAGGACATCTCCTGGGTATACGAGGTGTCACGGGACCCGGCCGTTCAGCACTTCGTGCAGGTTCCGGCGCCGTACCGGCTCGAGCACGCCGCGTACTTCGTCGAGCAGGTGGCCATCGGCGGCTGGGATAGCGGGCAGCGAGCGGAGTTCCTCGCTGCCGACACCGCTACTAGCCGGCGCCTGGGCCGCGTAGGCGTGGGACTTCGCGGCGCGGGTGCCGCTGAGATCGGCTACTGGGTGGATCCGGCCGCGCGCATGCGCGGCGTCGCCACCCATGCGGTACGAGCCCTGTGCGGGTGGGCGTTCCCATCGCTGGACCTGGAGATCATCGAATGGCGGACTGAAGTCGGGAACCTCGCCTCCCGCAGAGTCGCGGAGAAGGCCGGATTCCTCGTCGAGGCGACGCTGCGCAAGCGCCAGATTCACCGCGGCGTGCGAGTGGACGTCTGGGTTGGCTCCTTGCTCAATTCCGACTGACATCAGCTGCTGGGCCGGGTCCAGTCCGCCGATGGCTCCTGGTGCAATCGGCGGACTGGAACCTTCCGGTAGCTTGGGCGATGTCAGGCGTTCGCGTGCGACGGAGGAGGTTTCGGTGTTCTACCGCGCGCGGGCACGTCTTGTCGCGCTTGAGCGCCAGCTGGAAGTTGCGGCTGTTGAACGGGATGAGCTGAGGCGGAGGCTCGACGGATACGAAGCCATCTTGCGAGCCATCGGACAGGCCGCGCCAAGCGTGCCGGACGAGGACGAGGTGGCAATGACCAAGCTGGCCGCGGCGGTTTCCCTGCCGCAGCGGGGCTGGGTCCCGGTCACCCTCGACGTTCGCGGCCAGCAGGTGATCGCGCTGGTATGCAACCGCGGACCGATCGAGGCGCTCGACATCTGGCAGACCGTGCGGCGCATCACGCGGCCGTTGCGACGCGCACTATGACCCGTTACGAGCGCGCCCCGATGCCGCCGGGGCTGGACGCAGTGGCTCATGTCGACGGCACCGGCGAGGTCGTGATCTACCTGGCTGAATCCCTGACCGACGGCGCCGCGGACGTGGTCGTCCTGATGACGAACGCGGCGCGGAATGCAGGCTGGGCTGTGCCCGGCTCACGGCACCTGGCTGCCGTGAACCCGCGCCCGTCGGTAATCCGCCGGGCCGCCCGGATCGGGCTCGTGCGGGCCTTCGCGCTAGCCGTCATGTCGTTTTTCGCTGCCAGCGGGATCACCGCAGCCGTGACCGCGCCTCCGGCCCAGCACGCCAGGCTCTCTGCGCCGGGAGCCAGGCACGCCGCAGAGCGCGGCGTGAGGTTCCGGGGCTCCGGTGCGCCGATTACTGAGACCCGGTAGCCCCTGCGTCGGGCTCCTCGCGCCAGTTGCGTGCTAGCACGATGAGCCCTCGGACGACGTCGGTGGGCAGGCCGGGGGTGCGGGCGAGGTACTCGAGCGTCGGGTCGTCGTACTGCTGGTCGGGGCCATCTGCTGTCCTGGCTTCGGCGTCGGCGCGGAGCATCTCGGCGAGGATCTGCGCGGCGGCGGCGTTGCCCGCGGCGCGCAGGCGGTCGGGAGAAACGCCGACGACATGCGCCATGTGCGCGACCGTGCTCGGCGTTCCGGTGACTGGCCGGTGCTGGCCGCGGTGCAGCTGGTAGCCGCGTTCGACGTGCCCCCAGTTTTCGGGGCTCATGTTCGCGAGCTTGGCGGCCGCGCGGACGGACAGGCGCGGGGTCCTCGCCTCGCGAGCTAGGCGGATCATCTCGCCCCACGCGGTGACCGGTGGCTTGTCAGGCAACGCTGTCGCTCCTAGTCGGTGGCTCCCCCGGCTGGACGCGAGCAATATTACTGCCCGGCCAGGGATGCTGAACCGCGATCTGCACTGACCTGCACCGGGAAGTGCGGATGACTCCAGAGGTCTACATGAATCTACATAGCATCCCGATGTAGAGCAGGGTAATTTCACATCATGTCATCCCCCCTCGCCGGGTTCCCGGCCTGTGACCCAGCCAAGATCCGCGCCCGCCGCCTGGCCCTGGGTCTGCGGCAGGACGAGGTAGCCCAGCGCTCCGCCTATACCCAGGGGCACCTGTCCCTGGTGGAAGCGGGCAGGCGGCGCCCGTCCGCGGACATGCTGGCGGCCCTGGCCAAAGTCCTCGAATGCGCCGTCGAGGACTTCGCCCCCGCCGGGTCTGGCGCGGAATGACTGTCCTGATCTTGGGGGTGGCGATTTCGGGCGGCGCGGTCTTGGGGGGCGTGGTTGCTGGGGGGCGGGTTCTGCATCGCGGTCGTCGGGCTGGCTCTCGCCTGCCCGACGACGCGGAGCTGGCGACGCTGGATTGGCGGTAGGCGCGCCCGCCCGTGACCAACGACCACCAGGGAAAGCACGCGTTCAAGCGCGCCCCTCGCGTGCGACTCCTGCTAATCACGGGCGCGCTCGCGGTTGTCGTGATCGCCGTTATCGCCTTTTTCTTGGTCTGAGGCTGCTACCGGACTTGGCGGATTGGGCTGGGGCGGGGTTGGGCTGGCGGGCTCGCTGGCCGCCCGAGGCCACAGCAACCCTCGGCAGCCGCCAGCCGACCGACGCTAGACCGGGTCAGCGAGCTCTGTCGTCCCCGCCGTCCATTGCCAAACCGAGACGCCGTCGACGGCGGCGGCTCACGCGGCCGGCGCGACTTTCACCTCGAGCGTCACCGTCTCCGCGGCCGGGTCGTAGTCCTCGGGGTTGCCTTCCAGGGCGAATGCGACTGCGGAGAGGCATGCTTGCTCGGCGTCGGCGCGGGTCGGCGTTCCGCCGCCGTTGATGTGCAGGGCTGGCACGCGGTAATGCCAGTTACCGGCTTCCTCGTCGTAGAACAACTCGACCCGCATCAAGCTCATGGCAAGATCATCCTATAGTTTCCGCAGCTCATCAACGGTATACCCGTAGTCACGAGCAATCCTGGCCAGGGCCGGGCCGCCCAGGTCCGCACCGTCATGGTAGGCCCAGATACGCTGCTGGTCGCCTTGGACCAGGACCCGATGTGATCCCGAGCGGCGGGTCTCGAGCCAGCCGTCTCGTTTGAGCCCCGCCAGGATGCGGGCCGCCTTGGCCATAGCCTGACCGTATTGCAGGGCACTGTCAGTTCCCGCTCGCATGAGCTGGCCGGGCGTGACGCTGCGCAAGGGCTAGATTCGCTGCAGTACAGAGCTGCGCGCATCGGTTGGCTCACTGCGCAAAGCCGCGTGACATCAGCGCCCAGTCGTGAGATCGATCAGTCCCGCGCTCGTTGTCGTGAAGCCGCAGCTGTCGAAGTAGAACCCGCGCAGGTGGTCTTCGAAGTCGACATGAACCCAGTCGCAGCCGGCGGTGCGTGCTTCTCGGACCGCAACGGCGACAAGGCCGGCTCCGATCCCCTGGCGCTGTACCTCCGGAGCCACGGCGGTGTCGAGGATGAACGCATGGGATGCGCCATCCCACGGCACGTTCACGAAGCCGACGAGGTTATCTCGATCCCTGGCGCAGACCCAGCCTAGGCTGTGCCGACTTACCTGATGCCACCAGTCATGCGCCGCGGATCCGTGCCCGAACGCGTCCGAGTGCAGCTTGCTGACCTCGCCATTATCGAATCGTCCGCGCCACCCGTAGGTCACCATCACGGCACCAGACCGGGCAGCCCGCGCGCAGCGACGCGCAAGTCAGTGCGCGTAGTGTCCGCGGTAGTACTCGAAGACGAATCCGATCATCGAGAACAGCAGCGCGAGAGCCCCGATGAGGAACATCCACCAGCCGATCGCCACGCCCAGGGCCGCGACCGCCGCTGCCAGGCCGACGAACAGCGGCCACCAGCTGTGCGGGCTGAAGAAGCCCAGCTCGCCGACACCCTCGTCGATCTCTCCCTCTGGCGTGTCCTCCGGCCGCTCCGGCAGCCGGCGTCCGGTGAACAGGACATAGAAGCCAGTGAGGAACGCGAGGCAGACAGCCAGCGCCAGTGCCGTCGTCCCGGTCGGGTCGTGCGAGAAGTACCAGTAGATGATGTCAGACCCGCCAAAGAAGGTGGCGCACCCCAGGAAGAGGTAAGCCTCTACTTTCACGACCCAGCTCCGATCGACGACTGCTCATGCTCAAGGTGCCGGTCCCGCCCTGTCCTGATGTGCGGGTAGTGCAGGTCGAACGCGGGCCGCTCGGACCTGATCCGCGGGATCGAGGTGAAGTTGTGCCGCGGCGGCGGGCAGGAGGTCGCCCATTCCAGCGAGTTGGCGAAGCCCCACGGATCGTCGGCCGTGACCTGCTCGCCGCGCTTCCACGTGATGTAGATGTTGTAGAAGAAGATGAACGTCGAGGCGCCCAGGATGAACGACCCGATTGACGAGATGTCGTTCAGCGTGGTGGCCAGGTGCGGCAGGTCCGGGTAGTTCGCGATGCGGCGGGGCATGCCCATCAGGCCCAGCCAGTGCTGCACCAGGAACGTCATGTTGAACCCGATGAAGACGCTCCAGAAGTGCCACTGGCCGAGGCGGTAATCGAGGATCTTGCCGGTCCACTTCGGCCACCAGAAGTAGAACCCGCCGAACATGGTGAACACCACGGTCCCGAACAGCACGTAGTGGAAGTGCGCCACCACGAAGTACGAGTCGCTGACCGCGAAGTCCAGCGGTGGCGAGGCCAGGATGACGCCGGTCAGGCCACCGAACAGGAAGACGATCAGGAAGCCGAGGATGAATAGCATCGCCGGCTCGAACGTGATCTGGCCCCGCCAGATCGTGCCGACCCAGTTGAAGAACTTCACCCCGGTGGGCACCGCGATCAGGAACGTCATGAACGAGAAGAACGGCAGCAGCACCGCGCCGGTGGTGAACATGTGATGCGCCCACACGGTCAGCGACAGGCCGGCGATGGCGATGGTGGCCGCGACCAGGCCCTTGTAGCCGAACAGTGGCTTGCGCGAGAAGACAGGCAGGATCTCGGTGGCGATGCCGAAGAACGGCAGCGCCACGATATAGACCTCGGGATGGCCGAAGAACCAGAACAAGTGCTGCCACAAGATCGCGCCGCCGCTATTGGCCGAGAACACCTGCGCGCCGAGCTTGCGGTCGATCTCGAGCACCAGCAGCGCGGCGGCCAGCACGGGGAAGGCCAGTAGCACGAGCAGCGAGGTGAGCAGGATGTTCCAGGTGAAGATCGGCATCCGGAACATCGTCATGCCGGGCGCGCGCATGCACAGGATGGTGGTGATGAAGTTGACGCCGCCGAGGATTGTGCCCAGGCCAGCCAGGACCAGGCCCATGATCCACATGTCGCCGCCGATGCCGGGCGAGTAGGTGGCGCTGGTCAGCGGCGAGTAGGCGTACCAGCCGAACGACGCCGCGCCGCCGGGGGTCAGGAAGCTGAGCAGCAGGATGATGCCGCCGAACAGGAACATGTAGTAACTGAGCAGGTTCAGCCGCGGGAACGCCACGTCCGGGGCGCCGATCTGCAGCGGCATGATCTCGTTCGCGAACCCCACGAACAGCGGCGTCGCGAACAGCAGCAGCATGATCGTGCCGTGCATGGTGAACAGCTCGTTGTACTGCTGGTCGGACACGATGTGGTTGTCCGGACCCATCAGCTGCGCCCGCATGATCATGGCCATCACGCCACCGACCAGGAAGAACGCGAACGAGGTGATCAGGTACAGGTGACCGATGATCTTGTGGTCGGTCGACGACAGCCAGTCGGCCAGGAGCGAGCCTTTGCGGTAAGGCGTCCCAGTTACCGGACCGCCAGCCACCGACCCGGCCGGGGCCGGCTGGTCGTAAGTCGTCACTGAGCACCCCCAGAGGCGTTCTGCAGCTTCTGCTGCGCGGTGACCCAGGCCTTGAACTGGGCCGGCGTCACGATCTTGATCCGGAACAGCATCCGGCTGTGGTACAGCCCGCACAGTTCCGAGCAGCGCCCGATGGTATCGGGACCGCTGTACAGCGTGGCAGTTGGCGTCACCTGGAAGTGGTTCGGGTGGTCAGGCAGCACGTCTCGCTTGAAGTCGAACGGCAGGATCCAGAACGAGTGGACAACGTCGTTGGACCTGAGGTTGAACCGCACGGTCTCGTGGTCGGGGATCTCCAGCAGCGGCAGCTCGTTGGTGTTGTTGGCCTGACCGAGCTCGCCGTTCCACATTTCGCCGACCTCGGTCACGCCAGCGGCCGAGTTCTTGACCGGGTACTGCGGGTACTGGAACTCCCAGCTCCACTGGAAGCCGGTCACGTTCACGACGACGTCCGGGTGCGCCGACAATAGATCGATGTTGTTCTCGTCCCGCGCCGTGAAGTAGAACAGCACGCCGACCATGATGAACGGGACGACGGTGTACAGGATCTCGATCGGCAGGTTGTACCTGACCTGATGCGGGATCTTGTCGCCGCGCTTGCGGTACACCACGACGGCCCACAAGATGCCGCCCCAGACCACGGCGCCAACCGCGATCGCCGCGATCCAGGATCCCTGCCAGAGGGACACGACGAGCTTGGCCTGGGTAGTCAGCGGATTGCGCAGCCCGAGATGCTCGACCGTGGTGGAGTTGCAGCCGGCCGTCAGCAGAACCAGCGCGGACGCCATGGCGGCACGTGGCAGCCAGCGCCGAACCAGCCGTGCCCTCGGCCCTCGGCCCGCGGCCTCGTCCTTGTCGGCACCGTGCTCGTCGGCCCGGTGGATGGGACTCACTTATGGCCTTCCCAGCAGCTAAGTCCCGGCGTCAGCGGCCGGTTTGAGTGAGACGTCCTACAGCCTGTCGTGGAAAACAGTACAACGCCTGCTCCCCGCAACACGGGGTACCCCCGACCTCCGCCACGACTTCGTTATCGACGGCGGCCGCACGGCCCCCGCACGGCCGCGGAACACCCACCGAACAGGCGGCGCCGCACCGCGCCGTCCCGCGTGACCGGCCACCACCTAGAGTCGGGAACGTGGCGTATTTCGACGCGGCATCGGCCGAGCCGCTGCATCCGAGCGCGCGCGAGGCCCTGCTGGCGGCGCTGGCCGACGGCTGGGCCGATCCGGCTCGGCTGCACCGCGAAGGCAGGCGAGCCAGGCTGCTGCTCGACCAGGCCAGGGAGGCCGTCGCAGCGGAACTCGGCTGCCGCCCGGACGAGCTGTCCTTCACGACCTCCGGCACCCAGGCCGTGCACCTGGCGGTCCTCGGCGCCGTGCAGGCGCGGCAGTCGGCCGCGCGCGGGCCCGGGCACCTGGTGGCCAGCGCCGTGGAGCACTCCGCCGTCCTCAACGCGGCCGACTGGCTGGAGCGCGTCAGCGGGACCGCGATCACGATCAGCGGCGTGGACAGCCTAGGCCGCGCCGACGTCGGCGAGTTCACGGCCGCCGCTGCGCGCGACCGGACCTTGCTGGCCTGCCTGCAGTCGGCCAACCACGAGGTCGGCACGCTCCAGCCGATCGAGGCTGTCGCGGCGGAGTGTGAGCGCTACCACGTTCCCTTGCTTGTCGACGCCGGTGCCTCGGCGGGCCGGATACCGGTCCCGCCCGGCTGGTCCCTGCTGACCGCCAGCGCCCGCAAGTGGGGCGGCCCGGCCGGCGTCGGCGTGCTGGCTGTCCGCAAGGGCACGCGCTGGCGCGAGCCCTTCCCGTCCGATGATCGCGAGAACCGGCGGGTCCCTGGCTTCCCGAACGTCCCGGCGATTCTGGCGGCTGCCGCGTCCCTAACCGCGACCAGCAGGGAACGGGGTGATCGCGACCCCGCGCTGCGCGCTCTGGTCGCCCGCATCCGCGCCGCCGTTCCGCAGACAGTGCCGGACTCGGTCGTGCACGGCGACCCGGAAGCGCGACTGCCCCACATCGTGACGTTCTCCTGCCTCTACGTCGACGGCGAGGCCCTGGTGACCGAGCTGGACCGGGCCGGGTTCTCGGTAGCGTCGGGCAGCGCATGCGTCGCCGATACGCGGCAGCCGAGTCATGTGCTCGCGGCAATGGGCGCGCTTACCCATGGCAATGTGCGGGTATCGCTCCCGCGTGAGGTCAGCGCGCGGTCGGTCGAGGAGTTCCTGGAGGTCTTGCCGCGCATCGTGGCGACCGTACGCGACACTGTCAGGGCGGCCACCAATACTTCGGCCGCGCGTGATCAGGCCGTGGAGGTAACCGAGTGACCCGCCAGCGCCGCGCCGCCAGTGCCGCGGCCGCCAGCGCTGCGGCCGCCGGTCCTGCCGCTAGCGCGCCTGGCTCTGGACCGGGTGGGCGCTTCCCGGCTCGCGTTCCCGGCATGGCGCCGCCGCCCGCGCTCACGCTCGATGCGCTCGGCAAGAAATGCCCGATCCCGATCATCATGCTGGCCGACAAGATCAGGGAGATCCCGGTCGGCCAGACGATCGAGGTGCTCGCCGACGACCCGGCCGCCAAGGCTGACCTCCCCGCCTGGTGCGCCCTGAAGTCTCAGGAGTTCGTCAGCGCCGCGGATCTGCCCGTCGGCTGGTCCTTCCTGGTCCGCCGCAGCTACTGAACCGCCCGGCGCACCGAACGCCGCTGCGGACCGAACGTCATGGCTGTGACCCTGCTGCTCAAACAGCGTCAGGAATGCCACAACGACGATGTTCGTGGCGCGCTCGGGAGCGATGGATGACCGGTTTGTCGGAAGCCTTGGGCTAATCGGCGTCGTCGAGCCCACGGAAACGGTCCGCGAACCGGCTGTCGCTCTCCCACCAGGGTCGCTGCGCGCTTGATTGACGCGCCTCGGCCGACATGGCTCCCACGTCACCCGAACCCGCGTGCACAACCTCGACCGCGTCCACGGCGTCGAGTTCAGCGTCGATGACCTTCGCCTCGGCCTCGTCCTCGCGGATCATCTGGATCAGCTGAGCGGCCAGGAACGGCAGCCCGACGATGTCGCCGACGATCCACAGCACGCCGCCGCCGAGCACCTGCGTGGTCGACAGGCTAGGCCCCCATGGCCGGGCGAGCGCGTGATAGTACGGCCCGGCGATCAGGTTCGTGTCCGCGATCACCGCCAGGCCGAGTACGGCGTCGCCGATGACCTCGGCCGCGGTGATCCACAGCGCGACCACGTAGGGGTAGGCCTTCGGTACCGGGTCGACTCGAAGCAGTGTCCAGAAGAAGACGAAGCCCGGCAGGATCAGCGCAAGGTGCGTCAGTTGCGCGACGAGGACCGACCGGAAGCCAGCGGCGTACCAGGGCGTGAAGTACACCACGAACGGCGTTACCACCAGCACGAACGTCGTGATGAGCGGGAACGTCAGTAGCTTGGCTACACGGCTCGCTATCGCCGACTCGAGCCACGGCCCAAGCCGCGGCACGGTGGCGACGATGAGTGACAGCGGCCGGCCGAGGGCAATAAACAGCGGCACGACGAGCAGCAGCAAAATGGTTTGCACCGACCGCATGTAGAACAGGACTGGCTGGTAGACGCCCACCGACGACATCGTCGCGACGACGGCGAAGCCAAGCCCAAGGCCGCAGAACAGGATGGCGCTGCTGGCTGGCCAGGTCCCGCCCCGGCGCCGCACTGCGCGGGCGCCTGCGAGGTACGCGCCGCCGAGCAGCAGGACCGCGACCAGCGTCCACGGGTCAACGTGCCAGCTGGTGAACGCCCGCGCAAACGTGAGCTCCGCCGGACCGTGATAACCGGAAGGGAGGGCAGCGGGCATGCACGTCACGCTACCGCGAGCGATCAGATGGGCCGGAACTGGTCCGGGCCGTTCCCGGCGTAGCGCTAGCCGACGTGCTTGCCGAGCTCGTCGGCCGCATCCCGGCCGTAGGAGACCGCGCAGCGCTCAAGCAGCTCGCCGGACTCCAGCACGTACTCCTGGGTGCCGGTGGTCTCGAGCGCGTGCACTGCGAGCAGGTTGCCAAGCTGGGCTGAGCGCTCGAGGCTGAGGCCCCACGCAACGCCGGCCAGGAAGCCGGCCCGGAAGGCGTCGCCCGTGCCCGTCGGGTCCGCCGGGTGGACGTCCTTGACCGGGCCGACCAGCACGGGCGCTTCGCCGCCCTGGTCAACACGGGTGCCGTCGGCGCCGAGTGTCGTGACCCGGACCCCGACCCGGCCGACCACTTCCGCGGCTGTCCAGCCGGTCTTGTGCTCGGTGAGCGACGCCTCGTACTCGTTGCTGAACAGGTACGCAGCGCCCGCAACCAGCTCGCGGATCTGGTCACCGGCCAGCACGGCAAGCTGCTGCGAGGTGTCCGCGGCGAACGGAATGTGGTTGTCCCGGCACTGCCTCGTCAGGCTGAGCATGGCAGCCGGGTCGCCGGCGCCAATCAGCACCAGGTCGGCGACGCCGGCCAGGCCGCTGAGGTCGAGGCTTGCGTCCTCGCTCATGGCACCGGGATAGAACGACGCGATCTGATTCAGGTCAGCGTCGGTCGTGCCGACGAACCGCGCGGTGTGGAACTTGGTCGACTCGCGCACCATGCTGGTGTCGACGCCATGCTCCGCCAGCCAGCGCTGGTAGTCCGCGAAGTCGCTGCCCACGCTGCCTACCAGCAGCGGCCGCAGGCCAAGGCAACCGAGGCCAAAGGCGATATTGGCCGCCACCCCGCCGCGGCGGATCTCAAGTCCGGTGACCAGGAAGGACAGCGAAACCTTGTCCAGCTTGTCGGCGATCAACTGGTCAGTGAACCGGCCGGGGAAGGTCATCAGGTGGTCGGTCGCGATCGATCCGGTGACAGCAATGCGCATTAAGGGCTCCGTTAATCCGCGCTGAGTGAGTCCGCGCTGGCGGGCCACAGGCTACACGCAACGCGCCGGGCCGGCCCCGGCGTGCGCGGCCGCCTGAGCGCGGTCGCCATGCGGGCTTCCAGTGCGCGGACCCTGTGCGCGCGGCACCGGGCAGGACACCCGCACGGATTCGGGATGCGGGCCAGCTAGTGTGCGGCACGTGAGTAGCTGGCGGGAGATAGCTGACGCTGATTTCGCTGTACCGGGCGGCGCTGACGTCGATGGCCTGGCCGCCGAGCTGGCTGAGGCGCTAGCCGACCCTGATCCCAGCGTCCGGGACGGGCCGGCCTATGCCGTGCTTGCCACCTGGCTGAAGCGCGGAGTCCTGGATGAGCAGCTTGCGTCGCTGGGCGAGACGATGATGGCTCGGTTCTCCGACCCGCGCGTCCAGGCCCGGACTTTCGCGCCGCTCGTCCTTGCCTGGGTGGTCGAGCGCGGCGGGTTCGACGACCAGTGGGTGCGGGCGTTCGAGCACTGGTATCCGGCCGAGACGGAGGTGCGGGGATACGACCATGAGCTCGGCTGGCTGCACGCTGTCGCACACGGGGCTGACCTGCTGGGCGTCCTGGGCCGCCACCCGCAGGTCGTACCGGAGCAGATGCTGGTCCTCGCCGCGCGGCGGATGCTCGCCGAGACCGAGTACGTCTGGCGTGATCAGGAAGACGACCGGCTTGGTTACGCGATCGCCCTGACGCTCGGCCGACCGGACCTGACGGTGGCGCAGTCGACCAGCTGGCTGGACCTCATCGATGAGAGATTCGCCTCAGGCGAGCCTGGCCCGGTCCCCGCGTACGCCAGCAACAGCATGCGGACGCTGCGGATGCTGTACCTGCTGGCCGATCGCGGCGTCCGCGCGGCGCCAGAGGGCGCTGCCGAGCCGCTAGCGCACCGCGACGAGGTCAAGCAACGGCTCGCACGGACGCTGAGCACCGTGGCGTGGTTCGCGGGCTGAGCAGGCCCGGCCGCACCCGTATCGCCGCCCGTGTCCCGGCCGGCTGGCGTGGACGCTGGACATGCGACTGCCGCCCAGGCCGCACGCTAGCGCGGCCTGGACGGCAGTGACGCTGCCCGGTGCTTGTGGACCGGTGCTTAACGAAACCTGTGCTTAGTGGAACGAGTCGCCGCAGGCACACGACCCGGTGGCGTTCGGGTTGTCGATCGTGAAGCCCTGCTTCTCGATCGTGTCCACGAAGTCGATGGTGGCGCCACTCAGGTACGGGACGCTCATCTTGTCGGTCACGACCTTGACCGAGCCGAACTCGGTGACGACGTCGCCGTCCATCTCGCGCTCGTCGAAGTACAGCTGGTAACGCAGGCCAGAGCAGCCTCCAGGCTGCACGGCGATGCGCAGCCGCAGGTCATCGCGGCCCTCCTGCTGGAGCAGGCCGCCCACCTTGACCGCTGCCGTATCGGTGAGAACGATGCCCTTGATAGTCGCTTCGTCCTGAACTGTCATCTGCATTAGCTCCTGCGTCGGGTAGGCCCTGGGTGTAACCGGGGTGGCCGCTGCCCTTCCCGCGCGGCCGTCTTGCATTCACAACGATAGTCCCCGCCCGCTGATTCCGAACCACCCGACCTGCTCTGCGCCGTTGGCGCTGGACCATCCCGCGCTGGGCCTGATCCTCCGCCCGCCGGTGCCCCGATATCGTGCCTTCGCGCGGAAGCTACAGCGCAGCATTGCCCCGCCCCGGCCGGGCGCAGGCTTGGCTGCCTCGGCTAGGATGAAATGAGTATCGTCACTCAGACGATAAGTTCTAGGATCGGGATCGGGGTTGCCATGACCACGTCGCCCAGCCAGACAGACCGCACTGAAGCAACCAGGCCTGGCCGCTCGCTGCCACTGCTGGTGCTCGGCGCCGGCGCTGACCCGGCTGCCGAGCGGGGCGTGAGCTGCCCCGGCGAGCTGCCGCCCGCCAGCGACCCCTCGCTGGTGGCCAGGGCGCGGGCAGCGCGCCGGGCACTCGGCGACCGGGCATTCATCCTCGGTCATCACTACCAGCGCGACGAGGTCATCCAGTTCGCCGATGTCACCGGAGACTCCTTCAAGCTGGCGCGCGAGGCGGCGGCGCGGCCGGATGCCGAGTTCGTCGTGTTCTGCGGCGTCCATTTCATGGCCGAATCTGCTGACATCCTCACCTCGCCGCAGCAGAAGGTCGTCCTGCCTGACCTCGCGGCCGGCTGCTCGATGGCGGACATGGCGACGTACAACCAGGTGGAGCAGTGCTGGGATGCGCTGGAGGATCTCGGCATCGCCGACGAGGTCATACCTGTCACGTACATGAATTCCTCCGCCGACATCAAGGCGTTCACTGGCCGGCACGGCGGCACCGTGTGCACGTCATCCAATGCCAATCGGGCCCTGAAGTGGGCGCTGAGCAAGGGCAGCAAGGTCCTCTTCCTGCCCGACCAGCACCTCGGCCGCAACACGGCGGTGCTGGAGCTGGGCATGAGCCTGGCGGACTGTGTCGTGTGGGATCCGCACGCGGCTGGCGAGACCGGCGGGCTGACCGCCGAGCAACTCCGGGACGCCACGATGATCCTGTGGCGCGGGCACTGCTCGGTGCACGGCCGGTTCTCGCTCGACTGCGTCACCGAGGTCCGCGATCGGATTCCCGGCGTGAACGTCATCGTCCATCCGGAGTGCCAGCACGAGGTCGTGCTCGCGGCGGACTACGTCGGCTCGACCGAGAAGATCATCTCCACGATCGAGCGCGCACCATCCGGGTCGGCGTGGGCCGTCGGCACCGAGCTCAACCTGGTGCAGCGCCTGGCCAACGCCAATCCAGACAAGTCTGTGGTGTTCCTGGACAAGACCGTCTGCTATTGCTCCACGATGAACCGGATCGATCTGCCGCACCTGGTCTGGGCCCTGGAGTCCCTGGTAGGCGGCCAGCTCGTCAATCAGATCGCCGTCGACGACAGCACCGCGAACCAGGCGAGGGCCGCGCTTGGAGCAGATGCTCGCGCTGCCGTTAACGGCGGATGCAGCTGCTTAGGGCAGGCCGGCCACCCGTCGGCGGGTGCGAGCCAGGCACTCCGGACCGACCGGGGCCTGAGGACTAACAGGCCGCCGGGCCTACAGGCCCGGCGCACCCCAGATCGGCATCCATCGCCCGAGGTCCGGCTCGATCTTGAGATCGGCGCCGAGCGCGCCCCGGATCTGGAGTTCCAGCGCGTTGTCGCGCTGCTGGCCGGACAGCGGGGCGAACGGGTAGAACGTGCCGCGCTTGTACAGGTACACCAGGCCAAGCGAGCGGCCGCCGGAGTCGCGGAACGCCATGATCGTGCACAGCAACTGCGGGCCGAAGCCGCCGAGCTCGAGCGACGAATTCACCGCATGCAGGTCGGTGACCAGGCCTTCGGGGTCGTCCGGCGAGTGCTGGCACACGAGCCAGGTGAAGCGGTACTTGTCGGTGGTCACCTGCACCGGCTTGCTGCCCTTGTCCATGTTGAGCAGGTCGCGGACGTCCTTCTCGATGTCGCTGAAGGCCTTGCCCTCGGCCGCGCGGAAGCACACCGAGCCCGAGCCGGTCGGGTTGAAGTCCGTACCGGCCTCGAGCGTCAGCGCGGCACCGGGCAGGGCAAACAGCTCGTCGAGGTTTGGCGGCACCGGCTTGGTCCGGCCGAGCAGAGCGTCCAGGAACCCCACCTGCTACCTCCCCCGTCGCGGCTGCACGAGACCCGTTACTGGCCCAGCTGCTTGGAGATCTTGTCCAGCTCCTTGAGCCGTCGCTCCAGCGACGGGTGCGTGGAGAAGATCGTGGCCAGGCTCTGACCAGGCCGGATGCGCCGGCGCGAAGTAGAACGCGTTCAGCGGCTCGGCCTCGCGCAGGTCCTTCATGGGGATTTTCCCCATGTCGCCGGTCACCTTCATCAAGGCGCTCGCCAGCGCGTGCGGCTGGCCGGTCAGCAGCGCGCCGGACCGGTCCGCGGACAGCTCGCGGTACCGCGACAGCAGCCTGATCAGCAGGAAGCTGACCGCGTACACCACGATGCTCAGCAGCATGATCGGGATGACCAGCAGCTGGCTCTGGCTGTTGTTGCGGCCGCGGCCGCCGAACAGCTCGGAGTAGAACGCGAACCGGACCATCAGCGCGGCGATGATGCCGAGGAACGAGGCGATGGTCATCACCGCGACGTCCTTGTGCGCGACATGCGACATCTCGTGCGCCAGCACGCCCTCAAGCTCGGCGTCGTCCAGCTTGTTGAGAATGCCCCTGGTCGCGCAGACGACGGCGACCTTGCTGTTGCGCCCGGTCGCGAACGCGTTCGGCATCTGCGTCGGCGCGATCGCCACCCTGGGCTTGGGCATGTCCGCCAGAGCGCACAGCCGGTCCACGATCTCATGCAGTCGCCGGGCATCTGGCCCGTCGTCGCGCGTGACCAGCTGCGCCCCCGAGGTCCGCAGCGCGATCTTGTCGGACCAGTAGTACGAGCCAACCGCGCTGCCGATGCCGATCACCGCGGCGAAGAAGATCAGGACGTCGGCACTAGCCATCCCGCTGCCATTACCGCCGTGACGATGCGCGCTGTAATAGGCGATGAGGTACACCAAGCCGGTCGCGAAACCGGCGAAAACCAGCCCAAGCAGGAACATAGTCGCGCCCATCCGCGCGATCAGTCCCGGGTCGGACGCGTAGCGAGTGCGCGCCATCGGCGCCGCCTCCCTTATCTGAGCGGCTGGAGTGCCGCCCTGTTACTTCATTACACCTGATGCCAGACAGTGCTGAGGGCAGGGTCTCTAACCCTGCCCTATACTGCCGTGCTGCTGCCTCCAAATAGCCTCAGCATCTGCTGAGATAACGGCAAAGTAGCCCGGCGCGTTCCCGCCCGACGTAATGGCATTTAATCCGCAATGCCATGACCGGCCCGATGCATGACCTCCCCATGCCACGACCGGCACCGTGCCGTAGTCACGGGCGCTGGCGCGGGCAGCGGCGCTAGCCAGGGATCAGGCCCTCGTCGGTCAGCAGCTTGCGCACCTCGTCCATAGTCGCGTCTGGCTGGGGGATGATCAGCTCAGACGGCCGCAGGTCGTCGGCCTCGGGTCGGCGAGCCGACCGCCCGGAGCCTGGCCAGCAACGCATCCAGCGCTGGCCGGAATGCCGCGTCGTCGTTGCGTTCCACCGCAGCCTCAAGCGCCCCGTCGAGCTCGTTCAACTCGGCGACCGCAGCCTCGGGCACATCGAACTGACCCTCGCCGAGGATGCGGACGATCATTCTGGTTCGCCTGCCTGGGCCGGATCGGCGGCCGATGCCGCGCTGGCGGGCTCTGCTGTCGCGCCGTCACCCGAGCCGGCCGACGCGCCCTCGATCTGCCGCGGCGCGCTGCCCTGGGCAAGCTCGGCCTTCATCCGCTCGAGCTCGTGGTCGACGCCGTGCCCTGCGCCCATCCGGTCGAGCTCGGCCTGGATGTCGTCGCGCGGACCGCTCACCATGTCGTCAAGCGCACCTGACGCCATCAGCTCGTCGATGGCGCCGGCCCGAGCCTGCATCTGCGCCGTCTTGTCCTCGGCCCGCTGGATGGCCAGGCCAACATCGCCCATTTCCTCGGAGATCCCGGTGAAGGCCTCGTTGATCCGCGTCTGAGCCTCGGCCGCGGTGTAGGTGGCCTTGATGGTCTCCTTGCGGGTCCGGAACGCGTCGACCTTGGTCTGCAGCCGCTGTGACGCCACAGTCAGCTTCTCTTCCTCGTTCTGCAGCGAGGCGTACTGCGTCTGCAGATCCTCCAGCTGGGTCTGGAGCCCGGCCTTGCGGGTCAGCGCCTCGCGCGCGAGGTCCTCGCGCCCGGCGGCGAGGGAGTCCCTGGCCTGCCTGTCCAGCTTGGCCGCGTTCTGGTTCAGCGTGTTGACCTGAAGTTCGACGCGCTTGCGCGAGGTCGCCACGTCGGCCACCCCGCGGCGAACCTTCTGGAGCAGCTCCAGCTGGGTCTGATAGGAGTAATCCAGGGTCTCGCGAGGATCTTCCATCCGGTCGAGCGCCTTGTTGGCCTTGGCTCGGAAGACCATCGTGACCCGCTTCATGACGCCCATGGGCGCGACCATCCCCTCGATCGGAAGTCCTGCTGCCGCAGCGCGTCCGGGGTCACGGACTGCCGCCGTTGAAAGCAACGGACATATTGCTGGCAGATCTCGTGTTAAGCCTACGACGTAGCCGCCGGAACCGTCACCACGGACCAAGATCGGCTAGCTGATCTTCAGGCCGGCAGGCTGGCGTTCGGCTGAATCGGCGGCCACGAGCCAGCCGCCGACGAAGGCGGCGAGGCGGGCCAGGAGCGAGACCCTGCGCGCCGGACTAGTCTGCGCCGTTCGTCCCGGTAAGCTGGACGCGTGTTCAGACGACGTTCAAGCGATGCATCCGGGCTGCTCGATCAGGATCAGGCGCCGGCCGACCTCACTGACGACGAGGCTCGCCCCGCTCGGTCAAGCGTGACCGCGCCCAAAGGCGCGCCCACGCCCAAGCGCAGCGAGGCGCAGGGTAGCCGCCGCGGGCCTTACCAGGCGCCTAGCGACCGCAAGGCTGCCTCCCAGCAGTCCAGGCAGCGCGGCCGCGACGACAGGGCGCGCCGCACGCAGGCGCTCCAGCGCGGCGAGTCGTGGGCGCTGCCGCGCAAGGATCAAGGCCAGGTGCGCGCACTGGCCCGCGACGTCGTTGACGCCCGGCGCGGCATCGGCGAGTGGTACATGATCATGGTCTTCGTACTCATCGTGCTGCTGGTCCTGCCCGGCAGCTCGACCAAGGTCATCGCTGACGCCGTCGTCGTCGCGCTGCTGGCGGTGATCATTGGCGAGGGCTGGCTCGTCAGCAGGAAGGTCAAGCGGCTGGCCGCTGAGCGCTTCCCGGGCCAGAGCACCCAGGGCGTGGCGATGTACACGGTCATGCGCGGCATCAGCATGCGCCGGATGCGGGTCCCCAAGCCCAAGGTCAACCGCGGCGACCAGGTCTGACCCATAGCACCCGCGCCCGCGACGGCAAGGACTGACCCGCGGCGCCGCCGTAGCCCGGCTTTCGCTAAGTTGACGCGATATGGAACATCGCCACCTCGGCCGCAGCGGCCTGAAAGTCAGTGAGATCGCCTACGGGAACTGGATTACCCACGGATCCCAGGTGGAAGAAGACGCGGCACTTGCCTGCGTAGCCGCGGCGCTGGACGAGGGCATCACGACCTTCGACACCGCCGACGCTTACGCCAGGACAAGGGCCGAAGTGGTACTCGGCAAGGCGCTGCAGGGGGTTCGGCGCGAGTCGCTGGAGATCTGCACCAAGGTCTTCTGGCCGACCGGCTCGGGCGCGAACGATCGCGGCCTATCCCGCAAGCACATCATCGAGTCCGCCCACAACTCGCTGCGCCGCCTGCAGACCGACTACATCGACCTGTACCAGGCCCACCGCTACGACCACGCGACACCGCTGGAAGAGACCCTCCGCGCCTTCGACGACCTCGTCCGCCAGGGCAAGGTGCTGTACATCGGCGTGTCGGAATGGCGGGCGGAGGAGATCGCGGCGGCGCTGAAGATCGCGGACCAGCTTGGCCTGGACCGGATCGTCTCCAACCAGCCGCAGTACAACATGCTCTGGCGGGTCATCGAGTCCGAGGTCGTGGAGCTCAGCCAGCAGGAGGGCATCGGCCAGATCGTCTGGTCGCCGATCGCTCAGGGCGTGCTGACCGGCAAGTACCTCCCCGGTGCCGCCGCCCCGGCCGGCTCACGCGCCACCGACGAGCAGGGCTCCGGGTTCATCTCGCGCCTCCTGACCGACGAGATCCTTACCCGCGTCCAGCAGCTGTTGCCCGTCGCCGACCAGTCCGGCCTGACGCTGGCCCAGCTTGCGGTGGCGTGGACGCTGCAGAATCCGAACGTTTCGGCGGCGATCGTGGGCGCGACCAGGCCCGAACAGGTCCGGGAGAACGTCAAGGCTTCCGGCGTCCGGCTCGACGCGGCGGTGCTCAAGCAGATCGATGACATCCTCGGCGACCAGATCGTCACCGATCCGGCCCTGACAGCCAGTCCCCCCAGGCGGCCTTAGCTGGCTGCCGGGCACCCGGCGCCGGAGGCAGCTACTCCTGCGCCGGGTGCAGGCTCATCGGGCCGTACTCGACCCGGCCGTCCTCGGTCAGCGTGACCTGGTCCACGCCCGCCGTCAGCAGGCTGAGCAAGTTCTCGCCGAGCCAGCTCTCCGCGTCGCCCTGGCTGGTCCACGTCTCCTTGGTCAGCTCGCGGGCCGCGACCACCGTGCCGTCTGCCTTCTCCAACTGCCAGGTCCAGGTCATCTCTCGCCTCGATAGCTAGGATCAAGGCCGCCATCGTAACCAACCGCGATCATCAGGCAGGCCAGTGGACACGCTCGTGATCGGCACCGGCGGCGCCCGCGGCTGGCCGGAAGACGGCTGCCGCTGCGCGTCCTGCATGCGTGCGCGCTCGGCCGGGCTGCGCCGGGCACCTGGCCGCGTGCTCGTCGATGGCTGGCTCGACGTCATTCCTGGCAGGCCTCTCATGCCGGGAACGGGGCCGTCCCCGGCCGCCGCCCTCCACATCGAGCGGCTGACTGGCGGACTCGACATCACCAGCCCGGATGGCAGCCGCCTGCTGCTCGCGGGCGGCCCTGGCGAGGTGCCGGAGCCGCAGCCCGGTGCCGCCGCGTACGACGTCGCGCTGCTCGACCTGCTGGCCAGCCCCGCGCAACTCGGCCGGCTGCGCGCGAGCGGGCTCGTGCACTCCCGCACGGCCGTCGCCGCCCTCTACACCGACCACCGGATCAGCTCGGCACCAGAGCTGGCCCGCCGCTGCGCGCTGTGGGGTGCTGACCAGGCCCACGATGGCCAGCTGATCTCGGGTCCGGCCGCCGTCCAGCCGGCCGGGCCTACCCGGCCGCACCGCACGCTGATCATCGGCGGTGCCAGGTCCGGCAAATCGACCGAGGCAGAGCTCCGGCTGGCCGCCGAGCCGGAGGTGACGTACGTGGCCGCGGGCCCGTTCGCGGAGGCCGACGCAGCCCGCCGGCCGCCGGACCGCCCGATGGAACCGGACGCCGAGTGGGCGCAGCGGGTCGCGATCCACCGCGCACGACGGCCCGCCTGGTGGCGGACCGTCGAGAGCCTGGACATCGCCGGGATCATGCGCGCGGCCGACGCTTGCCTGCTCATCGACGGCATCGGTACCTGGCTGGCAGCTGTCCTGGCCGAGGCCGGCATGTGGGACGACGGTGCGGACCAGGTCCGGCCAGATCCGGCCGAGGTCGTCCAGGCTAGGATCGATGAGCTGGTCGGTGCCTGGCGGCAGACCAGGGCGAGGGTGGTGGCCGTGACCGATCAGGTGGGTTCCGGCCTGGTGCCCGCCTATCCGGCCGGCCGGGTTTTCCGGGATCAGCTGGGCTGGCTGAATCAGCGGCTGGCCGCGGAATCTGAGCTAAATCTGCACGTCGTAGCCGGTCGGCTGACAACGCTCTCAGGCTGAGCGCTAATACCGCGAAGCAGAGCTTGCGACCCGGAACGGCACGAGATAGGTCTGGGAAGCTGTTAAGTTCTATGCGCTAGCTCTGATCAGGACTACACTCCCCCGCCCGGTTCTGACCAGCCTGTTTGATCAAGGTGGTGACGACATTGACGCGCGTTGTCGTCGTTGGTGATCTCATGACGGACACGGTCGCGCACGCGACCGCGCCCCTGGCCAGGGGCAGTGATACGCCCGCCACGGTGACGATGCACGGCGGCGGCTCTGGCGCCAACATTGCGGCCTGGCTCGCCGTGGACGGAGCCGAGGTCGCCTTCGTTGGCCGGCGCGGCGCTGATATCGCCGGGCGCAACCGGGACATGGAGCTGATGGGCTACGGGGTTGATGCGCGCCTGGTCATGGACCCTGAGCGCCCTACTGGGACCTGCGTCGTCATGATCACTCACAAGGGCGATCACACGATGCTCTCCGACCCCGGCGCCAACGCCGCCCTGTCACCCGATGACCTGCCGCAGGATCTGTTCACGCCGGGCAGCCATCTGCACGTGTCCGGTTACACGCTGCTCAACACCGGGTCGCGGCAGGCGGTGCTCACGGCGCTCGGGCACGCGCACCGCATCGGCATGACGATCTCGGTGGATGGCGCGTCGTCCGCGCCGCTCGGGCGGGTGGGGGCCGAGCCTTTCCTCCAGCTCACTAACGGCGCGACGCTACTCTTCGTCAACCCTGAGCAGGGCAAGGTGCTGACGGGCCGGGACGACCCGGGACAGGCCGCGAGGGTGCTGAACGCGTGGTACCCGCATGTGGTCATGAAGCTAGGCGCGGAGGGCGCGATGATGTACGCGGGCGGCCGCCCTGACCCGGTCCGGGTGAGCGCCCCGCCGCTGGAGCGCATCGTCGACAGCACAGGCGCTGGCGATGCGTTCATCGCCGGGTTCCTGCCCGCCTGGCTGGACAAGAAGCCGCCGGGCGAGGCACTGTCCGGCGGCTGCCGCCTGGCGGCCAAGGCACTCAACCTCGTCGGCGCCCGCCCTCTCCTTTAGCAGACGCTGCTTAGCTAGCAGACGCTGCTTAGCCGACGCAGCTCACGCCAGAAGCTGCCCTAGCCAGAGGTTCCGACGCTCGATGCGCCAGGTGACGGGCTGGCGCTGGGTTGCCCACTGGCGGGCGCAGGGCAGCCGACGACGCCGCGGGTCCAGGTGACCGGCCGCAGGCTGGCCGGCGCGCCAGGTGGCAGCTGAAATGTCGAGTTGACGTAGCCCGCAGCCAGGACGGCCGCCTCCCAGGCCGGCGGGCACTGAACATTCGAGCCGACGAGAGTAGCGACACCGAGGACGGTGCTGGTCGACGGGTCGAAAAACAGCGCATCCCCGTCGTTGCCCGCGAACCCTGGCGGCACGTACACCTCGGCGGCCGGGCGGCCGAGCAGGTCGTGCGCAGCGGGCACGAGCGTGACGCCGGGCAGCCGGGACGCAGCAAGGTACAGCGCGGCGCGCAGCGCTGGCGTCGTCGGCGACTCGAAGAGCAGTCCGACGATGGTGCCGAACTCGGCTTGCACCAGCGGCTGCCCGTTATCCCTGGACGCCCTCGCGATCTGAGCCAGCAGCGGGCCAGGCGCCGTCGGCAGGCTCCGCAGTTGCGTCCACGTGATAACGCGCCGGCCGAACGAGAGGCCGGGAGGTATCGGCGAGCTGCCCGCGCCGCCCCAGCCGCGATCGAGGAGCCGGCCGGTGACGCCGTTGCCAATCCAGATGGTGCGCTTCGCCGGCACGTTGTGGCCGTTGCCCGGGTCGACATACTCCGACTCGGAGACAAAGAAGCGCCCGTGCCCGGCAGCCTGGCTGGCGGCCGCCGACGCGGCCGTGCGCAGCACGACGGCGGCCGTGAGGACTGCGGGCTTGGCTGCCGGTCGGATCGTTCGCGGCCCCGGTGCCATGACGACGGCGGCAGCGGCGATCCCGACTGCCGCTGCACACGTCCCCGCGGCGAGCGGGATCCAGAATCTCCGGCCCGGCGGCTTCGCTCGCGCTGTACCCGGCCGGGCCCCCTCCATGGCCGCAAGCAGCACGTCCCTGGCGGCCGCAGTCTCTGCCGCAGTCGGCCCTGGCATATCGGACCGGAACTCGCCAAGCAGCATCAGTTCGTCCATGCTTTCGTCTCCGTGTAGTTCAGTGATTCGGTGGTCCGTGATTCGGCGGTCCGTGATTCGGCGGTCCGTGATTCGGCGGTCAGTGATTCGGCGTTCAGTGATGTGGCACTGACTAGTGCCCGCAGCTGGCGCCGGGCTCGGTGCAGGCGGGATCGGACGGTGCCGACCGGGATCTCCAGGGCCTGGCCGATCTCGGCGTAGGACATGTCAGCCCAGGCGAAGAGCAGCAGTACATCTCGGTCCCGGTCCGCCATCGCGGCCAGGATCTGCGCAAGCTTCGCGCTCACGGCCGCCGAGTCGGCGCGGCTGTCGGCCATCGCGAATGCGACGGCGGCGTCAGCATCGGCAAGCGGATCGACGCCGTGCCGGGCATAGGCGGCGAGCTGCCTGCGCTCGGCTCGCAAGTGATTACGCAGCAGGTTGTGAGCGATGCCATAGAGCCACGGACGAGCGTCTTGCGTGTCTGCGCGTAGGCATCGCGCCGGGCAAAGGCGACCACAAATGTCTCTGCCGCCAGGTCGGCGGCTAGTCCGCTGTCGACCCGCCGACGCAGATAGCGATAGAGCTGGGCGTGGTGGCGGTCGAAGACGCCGGCGAACGCCGCCGGATCAGATCGCGAGCGCGCAATCAGCTCGGCGTCTGGCTGGCCTGAACTCAAGGCACCTCCTGCACGGGACATCCTTCAGTTGTCTATGTCCGATGCCAGCCCCTGAGTTCACGCGACCTGCCCGCGCATCCGCCGCGACCATCGACGGCTACCCTGGTGCCCGATCCGGACCGGCCGTCAAGGCCTACGCCGGCACGACGGACCCCGTTCCCAGCCTGACTGAATGTAGGGACATGACCGCCTACCTTGATCAGCTCTTCTCGCTGCACCATCGCGTGGCAGTCGTCACCGGCGGCAGCTCGGGCATCGGCCGCGGCATCGCGCTGGCTCTCGGCCAGGCCGGCGCGGCCGTCGTGATCATCGCCCGGGACCAGGCCAACCTGGCCGATGCGCTGGCCGAGCTGGCGGCGGCCGGCTGCGAGGCCGCGAGCGTGCGCGCCGACCTCGGCGACCGGCAGGCCGTGGACCGGGCCGCTGGCGAGGCGCGGGCAGCGTTCGGCCCGCCGGACATCCTGGTGAACTGCGCCGGGCTCAACCTTCGCCCGCCGATGGCAGACCTGACCGTCGCGCAGTGGGACCAGCTGATGGCGGTGAACCTGACGGCGCCGTTCCTGCTGGGCCAGCAGTTCGGTCCGCTGATGGCCGAGCGCGGCTGGGGTCGCATCATCAACGTCACGTCCCAGCAGGCCGACCGTGCTTTCGGCAACAGCGGCGGATACGGCGCGGCCAAGGGCGGCGTCGCCTCGCTGACGAGGTCGCAGTCGGAAGCGTGGGCGGCCCGCGGCGTCTGCTGCAACGCGATCTGCCCGGGCTTTGTCGTGACGCCCCTGACGGCCGAGGTGTCGGCAGACCCGGTCCGGCTGGCCGCGCTGGCCGGCCGGACGATGGTGGGCCGCAACGGGCTGCCGGGCGACTTCGCCGGTACGGCGGTGTTCCTCGCCAGCGCTGCCAGCGACTACGTGACCGGGCAGACCATCCGGGTCGACGGCGGCTTCTCGGCGACCTGAGCGGCGCGCCGGCCTGCGCATCTGCACCGGCCGGGACGGCACAATGGCGGTCATGGCCAGACGCACCACGACATCTCCCGCCGGCGGCGGCCGCGGCCGCGGCGGTGACAGCACCGACGTCGACGACGCCGAGTTCGAGGAAAACATCGTCGACATCGACGTCACCGACGAGATGCGCGCCAGCTATCTCGAATACGCCTACTCGGTGATCTACCAGCGCGCCCTGCCGGACGCGCGGGACGGGCTCAAGCCGGTCCAGCGCCGCATCCTGTACCAGATGAGCGAGATGGGCCTGCGGCCGGACCGCGCGTACGTCAAGTGCGCCCAGGTGGTCGGCGCCGTGATGGGACGGCTGCACCCGCACGGCGACAGCGCAATCTACGACGCGCTCGTCCGGATGGCCCAGCCGTGGGCCATGCGGCTGCCGCTCATCGACGGCCACGGCAACTTCGGGTCGCCCGGCGGCGAGGACCCGCCGGCCGCCATGCGGTACACCGAGGCGCGGCTGGCGCCCGCCGCCCTGGAGATGACGAATTCGCTCGACGAGGACACCGTCGACTTCGTCACGAACTACGACGGCACCCTGACCCAGCCCGCGGTGCTCCCGGCCGCGTTCCCGAATCTGCTGGTCAACGGCGCGGCCGGCATCGCCGTCGGGATGGCGACCAACATGGCCCCGCACAACCTCGGCGAGGTCGTCGCGGCCGCCCGGCACCTGATCGCCCATCCGGACGCGGACCTCGAGACGCTGATGCGGTTCGTGCCGGGTCCCGACCTGCCGACCGGCGGCAAGATCGTCGGCCTGGACGGGATCCGGGACGCCTACGAGACCGGCCGCGGCATCTTCCGGACCAGGGCCGCGGCCAGGATCGAGAAGCTGACCCCGCGGCGCAGCGGCATCGTCGTCACCGAGCTGCCCTACGGCGTCGGGCCGGAGAAGGTCATCGCCCGGGTCAAGGACCTGGTCCAGGCCAAGAAGCTGAACGGGGTATCCGACCTCAAGGACCTCACCGATATGAAGCACGGCCTGCGCCTGGTCATCGAGGTGCGGTCTGGTTTCGTGCCCGAGGCCGTGCTCGACGAGCTGTACCGGCTGACCCCGCTGGAGGAGACGTTCGGCATCAACAACGTCGCGCTCGTCGACGAGCAGCCCAAGACCCTCGGGCTGCGCGAGCTGCTGCAGATCTACGTCGACTTCCGGATCGACGTCGTCCGGCGGCGGTGCGAATTCCGCCGCGCCAAGCGCGAGGCGCGCCTGCACCTGGTCGACGGGCTGCTCATCGCGCTGCTGAACATCGACGAGGTCATCCAGGTCATCCGCACCAGCGACGACGCCGCCGCCGCCAAGGAACGGCTGATGCAGATTTTCGACCTCAGCGAGATCCAGGCGCAGTACATCCTGGACACACCGCTGCGCCGGCTGACGCGCTACGACCGCCTCGAGCTCGAGCGGGAACGGGAGACGCTCCAGGCCGAGATCGCCGAGCTGACCGCCATCCTGGAGTCCGAGCAGCGTCTCCGCGAGCTCGTGTCGGCTGAGCTCGCGGCCGTTGGCGAGAAGTTCGCCACGCCGCGCCGCACAGTGCTGCTGGAGGGCACTGGCGCGACCCGGACGGCCGCTGTGCCGCTGGAGGTCGCCGACGAGCCCTGCGTCGTGCTGCTCTCCTCGGCGGGCCTGCTGGCCCGGACGGCAGCTGCGGCGCGGCCGGCCGCTGGCGGGCAGGACACGTTGCCGACGGGCGATGAGGACGGGGAACGGGGTCGCCCGCCGTCCCGCTCGCCCGCCAGCTCGGGCGGCCGGCGGGCGGCCCACGACGTCATCGTGTCCTCGGTCCGCTCAACGGCGCGCGGCACCATCGGCGTGGTGACCTCGGCCGGGCGGCTCATCCGGCTCGGCGTGCTCGAGCTGCCCGCGCTGCCGCCGAGCGCGCATTCGCCGGCGCTGTCGGGCGGCGCGCCAGTCGGTGAGTTCGTGACCACCGGGCCGGGCGAGACGGTCGTGGCGATCGTCGCGGCCGACGCCGACGGCGAGGGCCTGGCGCTGGGCACCGCTCAGGGCGTGGTCAAGCGCGTGACGCCGGACTATCCGCAGAACGCCGCGGACTTCGAGGTGATCACGCTGAAAGACGGCGACCGGGTCGTGGGCGCGGTTCAGCTCGCCGACGAGGACCAGGACCTGACGTTCATCACTAGCGATGCCCAGCTGCTGCGGTTCCCGGCGTCGGCGGTCCGGCCGCAGGGCCGGGCGGCCGGCGGGATGGCGGGCATCCGGCTGTCGCCGGGAGCCAGCGTGATCTGGTTCGGCGCGGTCGACCCGGCCGCCGGGGTGCAGGACGCGGCCTCCGAGGGCCCGGCTGCCGGGCCCGTGGTGGTCACCGTCGCCGGGGCGGCCGGCGCGCTGCCCGGCACGACGGCCGCGACGGTCAAGGTCACCCCGTTCGCGGAGTTCCCGCCGAAGGGCCGTGCCACCGGCGGCGTCCGGTGTCACCGCTTCCTGCGAGGCGAGGACATACTCGTGCTGGCCTGGGCCGGGCCAGGCCCGGCCCGCGGTGCCACCGAGGCGGGCACGCCGGTCGAGCTGCCGCCGCCGGTCGGCCGCCGGGATGGCTCGGGCGAGCGAGTTCGCCATCCGCTCGCCGCGATCGGGGGTACCGCGTCGCCGTCCTGACCTCCTGCGGCGAATCCAGAGCGTCCTGAGAACGCAACCTCGGCTCACGGCTAGGCCCGCCGCGCAGGCTATCTCCCAGATGACGGTCGCACTCGGCGGCGGCCGTCGCGAAGGGAGGAACCTCATGGTCTCCAGTACTGGCGGCCGCACCCGGCGGCTCGTCATGACCGGCATCGTGGCCGCCGGGGTAGGCGCCAGCGGCACTGGCGTCGCGCTCGCAGCCACCGGAGGGTCGGGCGCGGCGGCCACGGCGTCGACCACATCGGTGACGTCGTCGCCGTCGTCGGCACCGCCGTCGTCGGCACCGTCCTCGTCGGCACCGTCCTCGTCGTCTTCGACCGGGACCCCGCCAGCAGGCACCATGCCAGGATCTGCGGGCACCCATCACTGCACGCACTCGGGAGGTAGCTCCGCCAGCCCGAGCGGCGCCGGAAGCTCCACGGGCGCCAGCTCACGCAGTTCGACCGGGTCGTAGATCCTGCTGGCATGCCGTTACCCAGGCGGCCTGCCAGCAACCGGGCAGTGCCGCGCGGCTTCCACCTCGTGGCCGTGCGGCACTGCCCTGCCCAGGCAGCTCAGTGGCCACCAGGCGGCTCATTGGGCGGAGATGCTGGGGTCAGGCGTCGATTCGCGACGGGTCTAGCTCGGCCGCGCCGCCGACGATGAAGTCACGGCGAGGGGCGACCTCGCCGCCCATCAGCAGGTCGAAGATCTCCTCCGCGGCTTCGGCGTCCTCGATCTTGATCCGGCGCAGCACGCGCTTGCGCGGGTCCATGGTGGTCTCGGCCAGCTGGTGTGCGTCCATCTCGCCGAGGCCCTTGTAGCGCTGCGGCGGCTCCTTGAAACGCTGCCCCTTGCGCTCCAGTTCAAGCAAGGTACGGTGCAGCTCGGCGTCGCTATAGGTGTAGATGTACTTCTGCTGCCCCTTGCGCGGATTGGTCAGCTCGATCCGGTGCAGCGGCGGTACCGCCGCGAACACGCGCCCGGCCTCGACCATCGGGCGCATGTACCGGTGGAAAAGCGTGAGCAGCAGGGTGCGAATGTGTGCGCCGTCCACATCGGCGTCGGCCATGAAGATCACGCGCTGGTAGCGCGCCGAGTCCAGGTCGAACGCGTTGCCTGAGCCCGCCCCGAGCACCTGGATAATCGCCGCGCACTCGGCGTTCTTCAGCATGTCGGCGAGCGACGCCTTCTGGACGTTGAGGATCTTGCCCCGGATCGGCAGGAGCGCCTGGAACTCCGAGTCCCTTGCGTTCTTCGCGGTGCCGAGGGCGGAGTCGCCCTCGACGATGAACAGCTCGCTCCGATCGTCGGCAGACCGGCAGTCGACCAGCTTGGCCGGCAGCGCGGAGGTGGCAAGAGCAGACTTGCGCCGCTGATTCTCACGGTGCTCGCGTGCGGCGATGCGCGTCTTGGCCGCCGAGACGACCTTGTCGAGCACAGCTCGCGCCTGCTGCTTGCTGCCACGGACCCGGCCCTCGAGGAAGTTGCCCAGCTCGGTCGCGACCACCTGGCTGACGATCTTCGCAGCCGCCGGAGTGCCCAGCACGTCCTTGGTCTGGCCCTCGAACTGCGGCTCAGGCAGCCGGACTGAGATGACGGCCGTCAGTCCCTCGAGCACGTCCTCCTTGATGACCGGGTCGTCGCCGACCTTCAGCAGCCTGGCCGCCTTGAGCTGCTCATTCAGCGTCCTGACCATCGCCCGCTCGAAGCCAGTGACATGCGTGCCGCCCTTGGCGGTGGCGATCACATTGACAAACGATCGCAGCGTGGTGTCGTAGCCGCTGTCCCACCGCAGCGCGACGTCCACCTCAAGCTGGCGCTCGACCTCGGTCGGGGTCAGGTGGCCGACGTCGTCGAGCACCGGGACGGTCTCGGTGAACATGCCGCTGCCGGTGATCCGGACCACGTCAGTGAGTGGCTGCCCGGCGGACAGGTGCGCGCAGAACTCGCTGATGCCGCCGGCGAACCTGAACTCAGCGACCTGGCCAGTCAGGCCGTCGTCCGGGCTCGCGTCCTCAGGCTGGCTCTCCTCAACGTGCTGCTCGCGCGGCGGCCTCTCGTCGGCCACCTTGATGCTCAGGCCCGGCACCAGGTAGGCGGTCTGCCTGGCCTGCTGGGCCAGCCAGCCGTACTTCCAGTCGGCGCCGGGCACGAAGACCTGGCGGTCCGGCCAGAACCGGATCCTGGTCCCGGTTGCGGCCTTGGCCACCTTGCGGCCCTTGCGGATGCCAGAGCCCGGCGTGAAGGCAGCGTCTGGGCCGTGGCCGGCAAACTCCCCCGGCACGCCGCGCCGGAAGCTCATCATCCACTCGTAGCCGGCCTTCTCCACCCAGACATCGAGCCGGCCGGAGAGCGCATTGACGACCGAGGCGCCGACGCCATGCAGGCCGCCCGACGCCGTGTAGGAGCCACCACCGAACTTGCCGCCCGCGTGCAGCCTGGTCATGATCAGCTCGACCCCGGACAGCCCGGTCTTCGGCTCGTTGTCGACCGGGATGCCGCGGCCGTTGTCGATGACCTCGGCCGAGCCATCCGCGTGCAAGGTCACCTCGATGTGGCTGCAGGCGCCCGCGAGCGCCTCGTCGACCGAATTGTCGAAGATCTCACCGAGGCACTGCGCCAGGCCGCGGCCATCTGTCGAGCCGATGTACATGCCGGGCCGCTTGCGGACTGCGTCCAGGCCCTCCAGCACCGTCAGGTGCCGGGCGGTGTAACCGTCGGCGCCGTGACCCCCGCCAGGGCCGCCGGAGCCAGTGCCCTGCGACCCGCGCCCGGTAGAGCCGGGCACTGGCTGGCCACGCCCTGCAGCCGACGCTGCGCCATGGCCCCCTGACCGGCTACCGGCCGCCCGAGGACTGGCGGGTTCTGCGCTTACGGCGGTCACAGCGGCTCCCCTTGGCGACGACACGGCGTAGGGCCGGCTTGGCCAGCGAGACCGCCACGCGCTGCTCGCTTGGATGTGGCGACGGTCCCCGCTTGCTCACAAGGCCCTGAGGGCAGACTAGCTGCCGCCACGGTCAGCCTCGTGCCACCACGCCGTGCGACATATCGCATGTAGGACGCGAAAGATGTCATAGCAACACATACCGGCCCGAGCGGTAGCGGCCGGGCATAGACGATTGTTCGCCCTCGGCATACTGGGGGGCTGCGGGGGATGACAAACGACCAGCCCGAGTGTTGTGATGCATAGGAGATCACAGGTTGGACGGACTGTCGGCAGCGTCGCCGCCAGGGTCGGGAGTATCCCGGCACCGGGTACACCCGGCACCGTCCTCGAGGCGAGGAGGCGACTATGACCGGAGCGATAGCCCCTACGAGGCCGCTGAGCGCCCTTGACTTGTGTGATCGATGCGGGGCGCCCGCTTATGTACGCGTCCTTCTTCCCGGTTCGGGTGAGCTGCTGTTCTGTGCGCACCACAACCGGAAGCACGCCGAGGCTCTGGCCAAGATCGCAGTTGAGATCCAGGACGAGACCGGCAGGCTCGCAAGCAAGCCATCGGACGCGGCCTCCTGACCTTCAGAACTAACGATCGGCCCCTGACCAGCTAGCTGGTCAGGGGCCGACTTAGTGTTGGGCCTCGGTCTGTGTTAGGCCCCGGTCTGTGTTGGGCCCCGGTCTTGGGGCGCGCGTCCAGGGCGGCGCCGACCGAGCTCAGTCCAGGTAGTCCCTGAGCACCTGCGACCGCGATGGGTGCCGGAGCTTGGACATCGTCTTGGACTCGATCTGGCGGATCCGCTCCCTGGTCACGCCGTAGACCTTGCCGATCTCGTCGAGCGTCTTGGGCTGGCCGTCGGTCAGCCCGAACCGCATCGACACCACGCCGGCCTCGCGCTCCGACAGCGTGTCAAGGACCGAGTGCAGCTGCTCCTGCAGCAGCGTGAAGCTGACCGCCTCACCGGGCTGGATAGCCTCGGAGTCCTCGATGAGGTCACCGAATTCGCTGTCGCCGTCCTCGCCGAGCGGGGTATGCAGGGAGATCGGCTCGCGGCCGTACTTCTGCACCTCGATGACCTTCTCCGGGGTCATGTCGAGCTCGGCCGCCAGCTCCTCGGGGGTCGGCTCGCGCCCCAGGTCCTGGAGCATCTGCCGCTGGACCCTGGCCAGCTTGTTGATGACCTCGACCATGTGCACCGGGATCCGGATGGTCCTGGCCTGGTCGGCCATGGCCCTGGTGATGGCCTGCCGGATCCACCAGGTCGCGTACGTCGAGAACTTGTAGCCCTTGGTGTAGTCGAACTTCTCCACCGCGCGGATCAGGCCGAGGTTGCCTTCCTGGATCAGATCCAGGAACAGCATGCCGCGACCGGTGTAGCGCTTGGCCAGCGAGACGACGAGCCTGAGGTTGGCCTCGAGCAGGTGGTTCTTCGCCCGCCTGCCATCATCGGCGATCCACTCGAGGTCCAGCCTGGTCTCGGGACGCAGGGCGGGGGTGTTGTCGGCGAGCTTCTCCTCCGCGAAGAGGCCTGCCTCAATCCGCTTCGCCAGCTCCACTTCCTGCTCGGCGTTGAGGAGCGGGACCTTGCCGATCTGCTTGAGATAGTCCTTGACCGGATCGGATGTCGCGCCGGCCACCGCTACCTGGGCGGCGGGCAGGTCCTCGTCATCGTCGCCGTAGACGAAAGCCTCGTCCTCAGATTCCTCGGCCACCGTCGCGGCAGCACCTGCCTCGGCGACAGCCCCGGCGGCGCTAGGCGCTGCTTCCGGGTCGTCGGCGGCATCGGCCGCCAGCGGGCTGGATCCGGTCAGGTCAGCCTCGACTGCTATTTCCTCGACGTCCGCTTCCTCGGTGTCGCCGTCGTCAACCTCGAGGATCTCCAGTTCCTCAAGCTCGGCGTCGACGTCGAGGAAGGCAACGTCGGCGAGATCGGGGTCGCCGTCGATGTCCGCCACGTCGGCGAGATCGGGATCGGCGTCCAGGCCGCCGGCCTCGGCTAGATCGGGATCGGTGTCCACCCCGGCCTGCGCGGCCAGTTCGGGATCCGCCGTCACGTCCGTGCTCCCGTTGTCACGATGCTCTCCCCTACCCGGCAGCTCACTGGCGGCCTTCTTTCCCTGCCTGCCTTCGGCACCAGCCGCACCGGACCGGCCACGGCTCTTCCCTGCTGAAACCTGATCGTCGGCACGAGTGCCGTTGATACTGCCTGAGGTCGCGGACCTGGCCGCTGGCTTGCGGCCGCGGCCACCCGCAGCTCGCCTGGCAGCCGGGACGCTATCGCCCGGCACCAGGGCTACTGGCTGGTCCGCCACGTGCGCCTTGCTGTCGGCAGCACCGCCACGGGTCTGCTGCGGAACGCGTGCGTCCTGCGCTGGCGGCCGAGTCTGCCGCCGCGCCGCCGAGCCTGCAGCGCTAGCCACCGCGGTCACCCCTTCCCTCGCTAGATGACGGCCGCCTGGCCGCGACCAGCACCCGGCTGCTCGCACTCGCAGGCGACATTGCCACCTCTCCGGCATACCACTCAGTAAGCAACGGACCCTACCGCGAGAATCCCGCTCCCTGGACCGTGCCGGAAGCCCGGAAACCGCGGCAGGAAAGCTTGCCCTGCCCGAGGTTCTCTCCCGCCCACCACACTAGGCGCAGTATGCGGGTAGGTCGTACCGCTGCGGGAAAGCGCCATTGCCCTCCCGTGCCCGTCGCATTAGCAACGCCGGTGCCTGAGCGCCTGTGCTTGGAGCCACCGGGCTGAGAGCACAACCTCGGGAATGTTACCCGCATTCCTCATGCTCTCCCCTTCCTCACTGAACCGGCTCGCCCCCTGCCGCCGGTCTTGTCCCCCCGTGCCGGGACAGGCTGCGCCGGGACATGCAGGACCAGGACGGTGACGTCGTCATCCTGCTCGTACCCGGTCAGCATCCGGTCTACGAGGTAACCAAGCAGCTGTGCCGGGTCCTCGGTCACCGCTGCTGGTGCCTGCGCCGCCACGGCCACGAGCTCGTCCAGCCCGGCGTCCAGGCCGCGCTTGCGGTTCTCTACAAGTCCATCGGAATACAGCACGGCGGTGTTGCCGGGCGGTAGCCGGAATGCGTACTGCTGCCGCGGGCTGGCCCACCCGAGCGGCGTGCCGGCCTCGGCGGGATCCAGCCGCGGTGGCCCGTCTGGCGACAGCAGCAGCGGCGGCAGGTGACCGGCGTTCCCGGCCACGCCCTCGCCGGTGAGCGGGTCCACGACCAGGTACGCGACGGTCGTGACCTGCTCAGCCCGCTCGGTGGCGAGGAAGAGCCGGTCGAGCCCCGCCAGGACGGCGGCGGGCCGCGGGTCGCTAAGCGCTAGTGCACGCAGCGCATTACGGACCCGGCCCATCCCGGCCGCCGCGGTCAGGCCCTTGCCCATGACGTCGCCGGTGGCCACGGCCAGCCTGCCGTCAGGCAGCCGGAAGGCGTCATACCAGTCCCCGCCGATCTCCATGTTCCTGGTGACTGGCAGGCACCTGGCCTCCAGCACGATGCCGGGAACGGTCGGCAGCGTGTCGGGCAGCAGGCTGCGCTGGAGCGTCTCGGCCGTGGTGTGCTCGCGCTCGTACAAGGTGGCGCGCTCCAGCGCCAGCGCGCACTGCCCGGCGAGCGCCTCCAGGAAGACGCGCTCCTCCTCGGTGATCTGGCGTGGCCGGGTGAAGGAGAAGCGCAGCGCGCCGAGCGAGGCACCCGACGACAGCAGCGGCAGGCCCACCCACGCCTTCTCGTCGCTGTGCTCAAGGAACAGGCTGACGTCCACGCCCTCGGCATCGAAGTACCGGCGCAGCGCCTCCGGGCTCTCCAGCAGCACCGGCCTGCGCGAGGTGATGGCAGAGGTCATGACGCTAGCCACCGACAGCGGGATATCGCCGCCGGGCGCGCCAGGGCTGCCCGGCAGGCCGTCGGGGTTGATCGTGCGCAGTCGCAGCCGCTCGGTGTCCAGGATGGCCACCGCGGACCGCTGGGCCCCGATGGCGGAGCGGCCGACTTCGGTGATGACCTGCACGACCTGCTCGACGGTCAGGGCCTCGGCCAGCATCGAGGTGGCCTGCTGAAGGCGGGCCGTGCGCAGCGCGGCCGCGGACAGCTGCTCGGTCAGCCGACCGCGCATTTCCTCCGCTTCGCGCTGCGCGGTGACATCCGTGCTGGCGCCCATCCACTCGATGATCTTGCCGTCGCGCTCGATCGGCACCGCGCGCACGTCGTAATGCTTGTAGGAACCGGTCCGGCTGCGTACCCGGTACCGGCTGTCGAAGACCTTGCCCGACCGCACGCACTCGCGCCACGCCGCCTCGACCCGATCTCTGTCGTCGCTGTGGATCGCCGCGAGCCAGCCCTTGCTGAGATACTCCTCGGCACTCTGCCCGGTGATCCAGCGCCACTCGGGCGAGTCCTCGGCGATCTCGCCGTCTGGCCTCGTCACCCACACCACCTGGGCCCCGGCCTGCACCAGCGAGCGGTAGCGCTCCTCGCTGCGGCGCACCGCCTCGACTGCCTGGTACTGCGGGGTCACGTCGACGCCGAGCGCCGCAACGCCGCCGACCTCGCCGTCCCTGGACGGGAACCAGGAGAACGACCAGTTGCGCACCTGCTGCTCGCCGTCGGCGCCTCGCGTCGCGATGGCGTGCGCCGTCTGCGGAACCGGCCGGTCGCCTGCCGCGACCCGGCGCAGGGCCGCCTGCGCAGCCTCAGCCAGATCTGGCGGCCAGACCTCGGCCGGCGTGCGGCCTGCCTGGTCGCCGTCGTCGCCGGTCAGGGAGGCCATCACGGCGTTCATCCGCCGGAAGCGGGAATCCGGGCCGATGAAGGCGAATCCGATCGGGGCCTCGTGCATCAGCGATGCCAGCAGCTCGGAGTCAGACGCGTCGAGTCCTGGTAGCCGGGGACGCGGTACCGATGTGCCCGTGCTCATGGCAGGCACCACCATTCCGGCCGAGCGCGCGCCATGGAACGGCTCCTTCCTGCTCACTGCGGACACAAGAAGGCTAGCGGCAACAACGGATGCAATGACGCGGCCAGCAACAACTGGCCGGCTATTGCAGCTGCGGACGGCCACTCAGACGGCATTGCCTTGCGTCCCGCGGCGAGGCCGCTGGCCAGCCAAAACGCCGATTCAGGCGCGGCCGCAATGGCGCGCTTGGCGGCGGCAAGGTAGCGCAATCAGCCTCAGGCAATGCTCGGAATCTGGTGGCCGGAGTGACGGTCCGGCGCACCAGGATCAAGCGGGAAATGGCACGCCACCAACTGACCTGTCGGCAGATGCGGACGCAGCGGCGGCTCCTGTTCGGCGCAGATGTCGGCCGCGAGCGGGCACCGGAGCCGGAACCGGCAGCCCCCCGGCGGCTGCGTCACAGCGGCTGCAGCGGCCGTCGGGCCGTCCTCGCCTGCTGATCCGGGCCGTCGCGGCGCCACGGTGGTAGCGCGGCGGAGCGGCTCACCGGTCACGGCCGGCACCGCCTCGATCAGCCCCGCAGTGTAGGGATGCGCCGGAGCCGTGCAGATATCCTCGGCTGGCCCTATCTCGACGATCTTGCCGAAGTACATCACGCCGATGGTGTCAGCCATGTACCTGATCACGGACAGGTCGTGAGAGATGAACAGGTAGCTCAGCCCGTACTGGCGCTGGAGCTTGCGCATCAGGTTCAGTATCTGCGCCTGGACGGACACATCGAGGGCCGACACCGGCTCGTCGGCGATGATGAGCGCGGGCCGCTGGATCAGCGCCCTGGCCAGGGCCAGCCGCTGGCGCTGCCCGCCGGAGAACTCCCGCGGATACCGGTCGGCGGCGTCGGCGGGCAGCCCCACCTCGTCGAGGATCCTGGTCACCTGCCGGCGATGTCCGCGGCGGCGGACGGTTTTCTGGATCGCGAGCGGCTCGCGAAGGATCGACCGGACCCGCATCCGGGGGTCGAGCGAGGCGAAAGCGTCCTGGAACATCAGCTGGATGCCGGGCGGATGGCGGCGGCGCTCGCGCGTCGACATCGCGGCAAGCTCGGTGCCGCTGAAGACGATGGAGCCTGCGGTCGGCTGCTCCAGCCCCACCAGCAGCCTCGCGATGCTGGTCTTGCCGCACCCGGACTCACCCACCAGGCCGAATGTCTGGCCCGGCTCGAGCTCGAAGCTGACGCCGGCGACCGCGCTCACCGTCCCGCCCGGCCGGCCGAGCAGACTCCGCGCGATCTCGTAGTCCTTGACGAGTCCGGATACGCGCAGCAGCGGCTCGCCCGAGCCGCTCCCCGCAGCCGAGCCGTTCCCCGCGCCCGAGCCGTTGCCCGAGCCCGTGCCTGCACGCTGCCTCGACGAGTCCTGGCTACGCGCCCAGGCGCTGACGGGCCGCTGGCCGCTCTGGCTGACCGGCGCGGCCGCGTCGGCGGGCCTGACCGCGCTCAGCGGGAACGCGCAGGCATAGGTGTGCCCGGGGTGGTCACCGTCCAGGACCGGTTCGTGGCTGCCGCACCAGTCATGTACGTAGCGGCACCGGGGCGCAAAGCTGCAGCCCGCTGCGCGCATGCTCAGGTCAGGCGGCCGGCCAGGGATGCTGTACAGCGACCGGCTCGCTGACCCGGCCATCTCCGGCAGCGCATCGAACAGCGCCTCGGTGTACGGGTGCCGCGGCCCGGCGAAGAGGGCGTCGGTGTGCGCTTGCTCGATGATCCGGCCCCCGTACATCACCGCCACCCGGTCGGTCCGCCCGGCGATCACCCCGAGGTCGTGCGTCACCAGGATGACAGCCATGCCGAGCTGTGCGCGCAGGTCGTCGATGAGCTCGAGGATGTCGCGCTGGATGGTCACGTCCAGGGCGGTAGTCGGCTCGTCGGCGATCAGCAGCCGCGGCTCGCAGGCCAGCGCGGCGGCGATCATCGCCCGCTGCCGCATGCCGCCAGACAGCTGATGCGAGTACAGGCCGGTCACCCGTTCAGGCTCCGGCATCCTGACCAGTGCCAGCATCTCGATGGCGCGAGCGGCGGCCGCCTGGCGGTCCGCGCCCCTGTGCACGGCGACGGACTCAGCGATCTGGCGGCCGATCGTCATCGTGGGGTCCAGGGACGCTGACGGGTCCTGGAACACCATGCCCACGTCGTTGCCTCGGACCGACTCCATGGATCGCTCGGACAGGCTCGTGAGCTCGGTACCCGCGAGGACGATGGACCCTGCGGTGATCAGGCCGCCGGCCGGCAGCAGCCGCAGGACCGAACGTGCCGTCATTGTCTTGCCGCAGCCTGACTCGCCCACCAGGCCGAGGCATTCGCCGGCCGCGACAGAGAGGGTGACGCCGTCGACGGCGCGCACGGTGGCGTCCTTGAGCCGGATCTCCGTGTGCAGATCGGTGATCTGGAGTACGGGTACGGCTGCCAGGTCAGCCATCGGCGGAGAACCCGTCTCGCAGGCCGTCGCCCAGCATCGTGAACGCCACGACGACGACGATGATCGCAGCCCCCGGCGCCAGGATCTGCCACCAGTAACCGTCAGAGATGGTTTGCGTTGCGGCGCCGATCATGTCACCCCAGTCGACTGACGGGAACTGAACGCCGAGGCCGAGCCAGCTCAGCGTCGCCAGCAGCAGGATCGCGTTCGCGATCTGGAAGCTGACGTTCACCACGATGGTGCCGACGGCGTTCGGCGCGATGTGGCGGACGATCACCCGCAGGTTGCCGCCCCCCATGACCCGCGCGGCCTGGACGTACTGACGGACGCGCAGCGTGAGCGCTTCAGCCCGGACCAGCCGGGCCGTGCTGAGCCACGCCGTGCCGGCGATCACCACGATGAGCATCGCCGTCGACGGCCGGTAGATCGAGATCAGCAGCAACAGCAAGACGATGGCAGGAATCGCGATGGCGGCGTCGACGATGCGCATCATGATGGCGTCAACGGCGCCGCCCAGGTATCCCGCAGTCGCGCCCCACAGCGAGCCCAGGACCGCGGCCAGCAGGCCGGCGACCGCTCCGACCTCCAGGGACACCTGACCGCCCTTCATGAGCCGGCCAAGCTCGTCAGCGCCGTCGGCGTCGGTGCCGAGCGGATGGCCAGCGCGCGGCGACAGATTCGCCGCGGACAAGAACACGTGCGTCTGGTCGGTGTGATAGAGCGTCGGGCCGAGGAAGCAGAAAGCCGCCGTTGCGATGACGACCAGGCTGCCCGCCGTGGCCAGCGGGTTCGCCCGCAAGATCGCCAGGCCGCGGCGGGCGCGCCCGGCCAGTTCGGCGCGCTGCACGCCGACCTGCGGGCCAGCCGCCGCCGGCCCGGCGTGCCGCCCGCGGCTGCCACGCGCTGGCGCGCCCTCGCTGGCCGCCTGATCCGTCATCATGCCTGCACGTACCTGACCCGCGGATCAAGCACGGCGTATCCGATGTCGGCGAGCAGCGACCCGATCACGGCGCCCACGCCGATCACCAGCGTGAAGCCCAGCGTCACCGCAAAATCGTGGTTCAGCACGGCCTGCCAGATCTGCCAGCCCATGCCCTGGATATTGAAGAGGCTCTCGACGACCACAGCGCCACCGACGATCTGCGGGAAGCTGAGGCCGACCAGCGTCACGACCGGGACGAGCGAGTTGCGCAGCACGTGCGCGGTCAGGACCCGGCGCTGCCCGGCCCCCCGTGCCCTGGCCGCCTCGACGTACTCCTGGGCAAGGCTGTCCAGAGCTGATGACCGCATATACCGGGCGAAGATCGCGATGGTCACCAGGGTCAGCGTCAGTACGGGCAGGGTCAGATCGCGCACGTCGGTGACCACGCCCAGGATGCCGGGCGCCTGCGGGCCCTCGGCACCGAAGATATGGTGGTCCACCGCGAAGAACAGCACCAGCAGGGCGCCGAGCACGAAGGTCGGCATGCCGTAGAACAGGTAGGTCAAGCCGCGCAGTACATGGTCGGCTGCCCGGCTGCGCCGGACTGCTTGCAGCAGCCCGAGCGGCACGGCGACCGCCAGGGCAATCAGCGTCGAGATCCCGGTCAGCGCCAGAGTCCGCGGCAGGCTGGCGGCGAGCAGGTACGAGACGGACTCGTTCCGTGCCCGCGAGTAGCCCAGGTTGCCCTCCAGGACTCGTCCGAGCCAGGTCAGGTACTGGAGCAGGAACTGCTGGTGCGCCGACCCGGTCCCGAGTACGTCAGCGGCCGCCGCGCCCGGCGCGAGCCGCAACAGCGCGAACACGATCAGCGTCACGAGCAGCACGACGGCGACGGCCTGGAGCAGCCGGCGGGCCAGGTACGCCGTCATGAGTCTGGCCTGCCTGGCCCCAGCCGGCTCACTGCCGGTAAGCCCACTGTTCCGGCGTGATGTCCAGCGCGCTGTTCTGAACGCCGATGTCCAGGCCCTTGATCGTCTCGATCAGGGTCGGCGCGTCCGGCTCGTATACCACCGGCAGCTGGCTGGCCAGGTAGTTCTGCCAGTTGTACATCGCGGTATCGAACTGACCCGGCGTCCGGGCGTGCAGCGTGTCGAGGATCAGCTGGTCGTTGTGCGGGTTGCTATAGGCGCCGCCGTTGTTGGGGACGCCGGTCTCGAACAGCTCGTCGCCCGTGGGCAGGTAGTCGGGTGCGAACGTCCAGGAACCCCAGTAGGCCAGCTGCCACGTGTTGACCGTTGGGTCGAACGCCGTGCCCACCACGTCGCTGAATGACTCGGCGGCGAGGTTGACCTGGATACCCACGAGCGAGGCATTGGAGGCCAGCTCCCGGACGGCGGACTCCATCCAGTCGGTGCCGATGGCGTAGATCAGGCTGAAGTTCAGCCGCGCGCCGAGCCCGATGTGCGCACCACACTGACCCCGCGCCGTCCCCGGGTGGATGCAGGTGTCAGTCCCGTTCGGAATCACCGACCAGCCGTTCTGCCTCAGCAGCTGCTCGGCCTTGGGGATATTCAGCGTCCACTGGTCGCCTTGCCGTCGCAGCTGCGGCGAGAGGTAATTGGTCACCGGGTAGGTGCCGACCGGACCGGTCGTCGCCTTGCCGTAACCGTGCAGCGGCCCGCTAATGATCCCTTCCTCGTCGACCAGGTACTGGAACGCCTGCCGGAAGTACAGCTGCTGGAAGATCGCGCCCTGGCCCGTGTCGTTGTTGAAGTTGTACGGGAAGTAGCTCAGCTGCCAGGGGTAGAGCGCGCCCACCTGGTAATTGGACAGCGACGGCGGGTTGGCCCCGACATTCGCCCCGGCCGGGGGCACCGGCGCATCTACGGTCGGGAGGTAGCCGACGTCAATGGTCTGGTTGCCGGTCGGGTCCTGGAGCACGTTGTACTCGGCCTGCTCGGAGGTGAACGGCAGCTCGACGAACGTCGTGACGTGGTGCGCGACGACTGGGCCCCCGTACTTGGAATTGAAGGCCAGCGTCAGCTTGCCCTGGCTGGTCAGGCTCTGGATCTTCCATGGCCCGTCGACCACGCTCCAGATCGGCGACGAGGCGAAAGTCGACGGGCTCTTCGTTGCTTGCGCGCTCAGGTAGGCGTACACCGCCGCACAATCCGAGATGTTGGTGGCGCAGTCGCTGGGTCCGGAGGCGGTCCGGTCCCATTGGGCGGGCATCGGGGTGATCTCGCTGAGCTCGTTGTTGTTGAACCACGACTCCGAGAATTGCGGGGTGGTGATCTGCATCGTGACGACGTACTGGCTGACGGCCCGGACGTTCGTGATGTCGCTCGGCAGGCCCTTCGGGCTCCAGAACGCGCCGTTCTGGCCCTCGGCGATCATCATGTTCATCCAGAACACGACGTCCTGCGCGTCGACCGGCTCGCCGTTGGACCACTTGTAGTTCTGCTTCAGCTGGATGGTGACCACGTGCCCCCGGTAGGTGGGCGGGTCGGCCAGGCTGAGCGCGGGGTTCATGTACGGATTGGCGCCGCTGCCGAACCAGTACAGCGGCCGGTACAGCTGATACTGGAAGTCGTTGACGTTGTAGACGGAGTCATCGGCAATGTACTTCCCGGCCATGAACGGGAACGGGTAGCTAGCGGCCCCGCCAGGCTCCATCGCGTAATTGACCGAGTTGTCACTCGCCACAGCGGGCTGACTCGCGCCGGACGTGGCGCTTGAGGCAGGCCCGCAGGCGGCCAGCACCGTGGCCAGTCCGGCCGCGGCGCAGCACGCACCAAGGGCGCGACCACGCAGGCCGCGCCGCCGGGCCTGCCGGATCGCCGCAAGTCCTGCTCGCATCAGGTAACCGCCGTCCTTCTCGCACCGGGGAGCACCGCCAGCGGACATGCTCCCCGAGTCCCAGATTTACGTCTTACACACTCAAATACTTAATTATGACTTATGTACCAGACCTACAGGCCCCGCCTGCCGGGCGGCTGGCACCGGGCGGTGGGCCCGGCGATGGCTCCAGCCGGACGCACCGTCGCGTCTCCGGACGGCCGTCCAACTGCGGGAACGCCGGCCGGCGGGACGCAGGGCACGGTCCGGGCGCCAGGCGTGAGCCCGGGCAGGCATGGCACAGTAGGACCGTACCGGACTAATTGGCCGTTCGCAGGATAGACGGGTGGAACCATCGCGCTTCCTGTCGCCTGATTCCGGCGAAGTACCCCGGATTACTGAGAATCGGGCGCCGTGATGGCGGGGCATGGCGTGCCCGCTCCGGAAATCTGCGAAGCTAGACAGGTGAGCCCCCAAAGCCGACGCCGAGATCCAGCGGGCGATAGGGGTCATCGCGGCGCACCCGGGCCGCCGCGGGGCCGCAACGGCGGTGGCGGGCTAGCCGGACCGCCGCCCAACGCCCTGTTCGCCGAGATGCTGCGAGCGGCTCGCGAATTGCTTGCCGTGCGCAGTCCGCTGGATGCCGAGCTCATGGTCAGCGAACTGCTCGGGACCTGGTGGGGTCACCGCGCGGCCGGCAGCGCGCGGGGTGCCAGGCGCCGGGCCGGGATCGAGGAACTGATTGGCGAGGGCCTGGTCCGGTACGCGGCCGAGCAAGGCAGCCCCGCTGCGCTAGCGCTGCTGTCGGGCATCGCCTGCCTGGGCACGTCGCGCCAGGCCATCCAGGCCGAGTACGCCGCGCTCGCGCTGATGGACCAGGGCGTCGCCCGGCCAGCCTGGGCGGAGCACGTTGGCGCCGTCGAGGCCGCCGAGTGCTATGTCAACTCCGATGCCTATGGCGACCGAGACGAGGTCGTCTGCGTCTTCAGCTATGCCGGCCAGGAGGAGCACGCACTGGTCGTGGTCGTCGACTACAACGCCGGCGGGCTGGCCCGCGACGGCTGGGTGACCTCGCAGGTGGGCAAGCTCCTCGACTACTGCCGGGACGGCAGCGCCGCCGGGCCGACGTTCATGCAGATCGACCCGCCGCATGCGCGCCGGATCCTGGCGGCCGCGCTGGCCGCGACCGAGGCGGCCCCGGACCCCACGGTCAGCGCCTCGTTCCCCTCCTATCACGCGTTCATCCGGGCTAGGGTCCGCACGCTGCCGCCGGTCCTCGCCGCAGGCCAGGCGAGCCAGGAGACCGTGCCGGTCGCACCTGCCGTCAACGCCGTGGGCCGCCGGGCAGTATGGCGCAAGGACCGGCGGGCCATGCTGGTCGCGGAGTTTCTCGCCTCCGACGACGCCGAGGATCTATCGGACCGGCAGGCCGCGAGCAGGTGCGCCGACCACATCGTGGACTACGGGTGCGATCGCGATTTCGGCCGGCCGCTGCGAGTGAGCCCGGCTAAGGCGGAGACGTTCCTGCTCGACTGGCTGCCGCGCAAGGTGGTGCTGTCGAAGGCGGAGCAGGAGGCCATGCCGCATGTGCTGCTGGCCTGGGTCCGCTGGGCCGGCGCACGATCCGGGCTCGACGGGGCGGCGGTCGCGGCCACGCTGGAGGCGGTGTTCGACGCCATGCGCACGTTCCCGAGCGTCTACCGCGATCCGGCATCCTTCGGCCTCGAACCGGACATGGTGAGCCGCCTGCTTCCGGACGGTGACCTGGAAGCCCTGGCGCGGCGGGTATTCGCGTTCCCGTTGCTGCGCGGCTCCTATCGCGGCACCGACCTGGCCACGCTGGACCCCGCCAGCCACCCCGACCGCCGCATCCTGCTGGCCGCCGACCACGACGACGCCGACGCCCGGCACGGCCGGGGCGAGCGCGACGCCGTCAGCGAGCACATGGACCGGCACATCACGCTGGCTGACCGACTCTGGCGCGGTGACCCGCCCGAGCTCTGGGACGCCGCTCAGCGTCTGCTCGACCTCGGCGAGGACAGGCACGAGGTCCTGCACGTCCTGATCGAGACGGTCCGGTCGGCCGGGCCCCGCGAGACTGACATCGCCGCCGCCCTCGCCGACCTCCCGCCGGAAGAGCCCGGCTGACCCCGGTGCCCAGGTGACGATGGAGGGCGGATGACAGACCCGCAGCGAGTCGTCGACCTCAACGCCGACCTCGGCGAGAGCTTCGGCGCCTGGCGCCTCGGCGATGACAAGGCCCTGCTCGAGATCGTCACCAGCGCCAACATCGCCTGCGGCTTCCATGCCGGCGATCCGCTCACGATCCGGCGCGCTTGTGCCGGCGCGGTCGCCCGCGAAGTCGCCATCGGCGCCCAGGTCTCTTACCGGGATCTGGCCGGATTCGGTCGGCGCGAGATGACGGTGCCGCCCGCGGAGCTGGCGGCCGAGGTGCTGTACCAGATTGCCGCGCTGGACGGTATCGCGCGCGCCGAAGGCGGTCGCGTCCGGTACGTCAAGCCGCACGGCGCCCTGTATAACCGCGCCGTCACCGACCCGGAGCAGGCGGCGGCCATCGCGTCAGCGGCCGTCAGCTACGACCCGGCGCTGCCGATTCTGACGCTGCCTGGCTCCGCACTGGCAACGGCGGCGACCGACGTCCGGCTGCCGACGATCGCCGAGGCCTTCGCCGACCGCGCCTACCGCGACGACGGCACGCTGGTGCCGCGCGGCGAGCCGGGCGCGGTCCTGACCGAACCCCGTGCCGTCGCGGCACGCGCGGTCGGGATGGTCGTGAACGGCACGGTGCAGACGATTTCCGGCGTCGCGCTCGAGATGAGCCCCCGCTCGATCTGCGTGCACGGCGACACGCCAGGCGCCGCGGTACTGGCCGCCGCCGTCCGCGCCGCGCTCGAGGAGGCAGGCGTCACGCTCGCGCCTTTTGCGTGATGAAGGTCAGGGCGGCCGGCGATGCGGCCCTACTGCTGGAGACCGGCGCAGGGGCACCGGACCAGGACGGGAACGGGGCCGCCACCGTCGCCGCCCTCATCAGGGCCGCGGACCTACCGGGCGTGATCGACGTCGTACCGGGCGCGGTGACCGTGCTGGTCAGCGTCGAGCCGGGCAGCTGGTCCCTGGCCGGGCTCGCGGCGCGGCTAACTGAGCTGGCCAGCGCGGCGGCCGCCGTCGAGGTGACCGCGCCTGGCGGCGCCGAGATCATTGACGTCTGCTATGACGGTCCTGACCTGGCCGATGTGGCCTCGCTGACCGGCCTGAGCGTCGCGGAGGTGATCGCGCGGCACCAGGCTGCGGCGTACCGCGTCGGCTGGCTGGGATTCGCTCCCGGCTTTGCCTACCTCACCGGGCTGGACCCGCTGCTCGCCGCGGTACCGCGGCTGGACAGCCCGCGACAGCGGGTGCCGGCCGGCTCGGTCGCCATCGCCGGCGGCCTGGCGGCTGTCTACCCAGCCGCATCGCCCGGCGGCTGGCGGCTGCTCGGCCGCACGACCGCGCGACTCTGGGAGCCGGACCGGGACCCGCCCGCACTGCTGGCGCCCGGCACGCGGGTCCGGTTCCGTGCGGTCGACAGCCTGCCGACGAGGTTGGACCGGATCGGGGCGGACCGGCCCAATGCGGACCGGCCCAATGCGGACCGGCCCGCGCCGGACCTGGCGGCTCCCGCGCCAGCCGCCCGCCCGACGACTGGCGCCGCCCGGCGTGTCGAGGTGCTCCAGCCAGGTCCCCTCACGACCGTTCAGGATCTCGGCCGGGCTGGGCTCGCCCACCTCGGCGTGCCTGCCAGCGGTGCCGCCGACGCTGGCAGCCTGAGGCTGGCGAACTCCCTCGTCGGGAACGACGCCGGCGCCGCCTGCCTCGAAGTCACCCTCGGCAGGCTGGCGCTGCGGTTCGAGGGTGCCGCCGTGGTCGCCGTCACTGGCGCCCTCGCGCCAGTCAGCGTCGGCGATGACGAGTTCGCTGCCGACACGGCGGTCGCGGTCCCGGCTGGGTCCGTACTCCGGCTCGGCGCGGCGACCGCCGGCCTGCGCAGCTACGTCGCGATCAACGGCGGAATCGACGTCGGGGCGGTGCTCGGCAGCAGGTCGGCGGACTGCCTTTCGGGGCTTGGGCCTCGGCCCCTGCGGCCGGGAGACTGGCTGCCGGTCAAACGGCCCCGTTCCCTTCCTATGGATGGCCGGCGACAACGGCCGCGTACCATCGTGCCCGCGCTGCCGACGACGGGCACTGCGGAACTGCGCGTGATCGCCGGGCCGCGCGACGACTGGTTCGGCGCCCCGGCGCTCGACGCACTCGCCGCCGGCAGCTTTGTCGTGACCCCGGCCAGCAACCGGACTGGCCTGCGGCTGACCGGGCCGGCGCTGCGCCGGGCGCGGCAAGGTGAGCTGCCCAGCGAGGGCATGGCCGCGGGCTCCCTCCAGGTCACCCACGAGGGTCAGCTGATCTTGCTGCTCGCTGACCGCCCGACCACAGGCGGGTACCCCGTCATCGCCGTTGTCGTCACCGCAGATCTCGGGCTCGCGGCACAGCTCCGGCCAGGACAGCAGCTCCGGTTCCGGGTCAGGCAGGGGCTACCGCGGCCGGCGGCGGGGTCAGCCGGCTAGCTCGCGGTAGGCGGTCAGCAGGTCCGCCGCGAGCACGGTCGTCAGGTCGGCGGCCGTCGCCTCGTCGCCGTGCGTGGAGACCCGGACGTCGCGGGACGCGCAGGCACGCTCGAACAGCGATCGGGCGAACCTGCCGTTCCCGAGCGTATCGATCCGGCCCGACTCCACCGCCTGGGTGAAGATCGAATCCAGTACAGGCACGGCCTCGCCATCGAAGGCGTCCCCCGCCTGCGCGGCGATGACCTGGGCGATCTGGCTGAGCTCGGCCGCGGTGTAGCTCGGGAACGTGATCCGGGTGCTGAACCTGGAGGCCAGGCCGGGGTTGCTGCGCAGCAACCGGTCCATGTCGTCGGTGTAGCCGGCCAGGACGACGACGAGCCGTTCCCTGTCGTCCTCGGCGCGCTTCAGCAAGGTGGCGACCGCCTCGGATCCGAAGGCGTCGCCGCCGGAGTACGCATCGTTGTGCAGCGCGTACGCCTCGTCGATGAACAGCACGCCGCCCATGGCCGAGTCGATCAGCTTGGAGGTCTTGATAGCGGTCGAGCCAAGGTGCTCGCCGACCAGGTCGGCCCGGTGCACCTCGATGACCTCGGGTCGCACGAGCAAGCCGAGCGCTGCGAAGATCCGGCCGATGATGCGCGCGACCGTGGTCTTGCCGGTGCCTGGCGGGCCGGTGAAGACAAAGTGCCGCGAGGGCGGCTGGCTCGCCAGCCCTTGCCGAACGCGGAGCCTGCCGACCTGGAGCTGGGCCACGATCTCGTGTACCTGCCGCTTGACCGGCTCGAGGCCGACGAGCCCGTCGAGCTCGGCAAGCGCGTGCTCGACCGTCGGCGTATCGGTGTAGCCCCGGAACCTCGTCGTGAGCTCGGCGTAGGCCAGCTCGACGTCCGGCCCGCTGAGCGTGACCAGCTCGGTCCCGGTCGGCTCGGCGGGCCCGGCCATCACCCGCACGTCGCGCTGCTGCCCCGCCTTGGCCAGCAGGCTGCGCACGAACCTGCCGTTGCCCAGCTCGTCGGCGAGCCGGCGGCGGCCGATCTCGTCGAACAGCCGGCGCAGCACTGGCCTGGCGTCGGGGTCCAGCAGCTCGCCCCGGGCCTGGACGGCGGCCTCCGCCAGCGCCATGAGTTCGGCCGGCGAGTAGCTCGGGAACTTGACCCGGATGCTGAATCGCGAGTTCAGGCCGGGGTTGGAGGCCAGGAACGACTCCATCTGGCGCTCGTACCCGGCCAGGATGATGATCAGGTTCTCCCGGTCGTCGTCGGCGCGCTTGAGCAGCGCCTGTACGGCCTCGTTCCCGAATCGGTCGCCCTGCCCGTCGCCCTCGTTCACCAGGCCGTAGGCCTCATCGATGAACAGGACACCGCCAAGCGCGGAGTCGATCAGGTCGTTGGTCTTGATCGCAGTCGCGCCCAGGTACTCGCCGACCAGGTCGGCTCGCTGCGCCTCGACGACGGCCGCGGAGTCGAGCAGGCCGAACGCGTAGAAAATCTTGGCGATGACCCGCGCGACGGCCGTCTTGCCGGTGCCAGGCGGTCCGAGAAACACGAAGTGCTGCATCGGCTTCTCGGTCCCGTGCCCGGCGATCGCCCGGCGCCTCGCGGCCTCGACCGACGCGGTGACCGACCGCACCTGGGCCTTGACCGCGGTCAGGCCGATCATGGCATTGAGCTCGGCCATCGCCTCGTCGATGGTGATCAGCGGCCAGTCGGAGACCGCCTCGGCGGCGCGGCCTTGCTGGCCTCCGTTGCTGTCCAGGCTCCGCAGGCCACGGGTGGTCTGGGCGGCGCGGACCGGATCCGGGCCGGCGCCGCTCGCCCGCCGTGGCCGCTGGCCTGGCCGCCTGCCGCTGGTCCCGAGGCCAGGCCTGCTGCTGGCCCCGAGGCCAGGCCTGCTGCTGGCCCGGAGGGCAGGCTCGCCGCCCCGCCGCCGCTGCTGCTGCTGCCGCCGCGCCGGGCGGCGCGGCCGCCGGGCCGCCTGATCCCGCGGTAGCCATCGCGTAGGGAGCCGCGAGCGCGCCCGCGACGGAGGACGTTCGAGCCTGCTCCCGGCTGTCCTGGAGCGCTTTGGCGAGCCGCCAGCCAAATACCACGAGCGCGATCAGCCAGGCGGCCGCGGGCCCGAACAAGCGCTGCGTGTGCCACAGGCGAAACGTCGCGATGCCGATCGGCAGCGACCAGACCAGCACCAGCGCCGCGGTGCGGCATGGCACCTGGACTGCGGCCGGCCGCCCCGATCCTGGCCACCACGGACACGACTGGCGCCAGCAGCAGGAGCAGGTACCGCGGCCCGTCCGGACCGTGCGCCAGCGCCGCCGTGAACGCGATGCCCCAGACCGCGACCGACAGCGAGGCGAACCTGGACCGGTCGCCGGTCCAGAGTGCGTACGGCGCGAAGACCAGCGCGGCGAGCAGCCCGATCGCGATCAATGGCGGGGCGCAGACGCAGGCGAGCGCGACCGCCAGTACCTGGACCGGCAACGGCGCGTTGGCAACCAGCCGGCGGGAACGAGTCAGCCACCCCCGGACGGCCTGACGGCCGGGCAGGGAAGGCTGCTGCTGTACTGACCCCATTTCGCTCCCTTGCACTGAGACTTGTATAGCGCATCACGGACACCATCCCGACGTCCACAATCAGATACGGCGGGAATGTCGTCACAAGCCGCTCGCCAGATTGGCGCGGCAATGGCGTAGCCAAAGCGCCTTTTCGCGATTAGCCGACCCCGCGCCATGATGGCCTCGGGCCACAACCCGGCTAGGCGGACGCGGAGGCTGGACGCCGAAGCCGGACGCCGAGGCCGGACGCCGGGGCTGGCGGCCGAGGCCAGATGCGGAGGGATGCATGGAGCGGATCGAGGCAGCGCTGCTGATACCCGGTGCCGGTGCCCCGGTGCCGGACGCGGTGCTGGTGGCCGACGGGGCTGTGATCAGCTACGCCGGGCCCGCCGTCGGCGCGCCAGCCACGCCAGCTGCCAGCGTGACTAAGGCTGCGGTCGTCATGCCCGGCCTGTGGGATTGCCACGGGCACTTCATGGGCACGCGCTCACTGGACCTCGCCCGGCTGCCGCAGGAGCCGACGCCGCTGCGCGCCGCGAGGTGCGCGCGCGACCTCGTCAACGCGCTGGACGCCGGCGTCACATCCGTCCGTGAGGTAGGCGGCCTTGGCGTGTACCTGGCCCGCGCCGTCAGCGAGCGGATACTCGACGGCCCGTCGATCTACGCGGCGGGCGCGATTCTCAGTACGACCGGTGGTCATGGCGACCTGCACTGCTATCCGCTGTCGTTCGTGGCGGAATTCGCGCAATACGATGGCACTCTCCGCCTCGCCGACGGCGCAGCGGAGTGCGCGCGCGCGGCACGCGAGCAACTCCGGCGCGGCGCCCGGCTCATCAAGGTCTGCGCATCCGGCGGAGTGCTGTCAGAGGTCGACAGCCCGATTCATCAGCAGTTCACCGGCGCGGAACTGCGCGCGATCGTCGAGGTCGCTGGCCTGGCTGACCGCGTCGTTGCAGCGCATTGTCACGGCAAGCCAGGGATCATGGCGGCTATCGAGGCGGGCGTCGCCACCATCGAGCACGGCAGTTACCTCGACGAGGAAGCATGCGACGCCATGGTGGAAACGGGCACGATCCTGGTACCCACGCGCACGATCATTGAGGACATCCTGAGCAACCTTGATGACGTGCCGCCATACGCGGCCGCCAAGCTGACCGCGCTGGCGGCTACACACGCCGATGCGGTGCGGCTGGCCATCGAGCGCGGGGTGGTGGTGGCGATGGGCACCGACATCTCCCTGACTGGCATGGACCTGCCGAATTCCTGGGGCCGCAACGGATCGGAGCTCGCGCATCTGGTGGCGCTCGGCATGACGCCGCTCCAGTCGATCGCCGCCGCGACCGCCGTCGCGCCGCGCACCCTCGGGCCGCAGGCGCCGCGCAGCGGCCAGCTGGCGGCCGATTTCGACGCCGACTTCATCACGCTCGACGCCGATCCGATCACTGACATTGCTGTCCTGGCCCAGCCCGACCACGTCACCGGCGTCTGGGTCGCGGGGCGCAAGGTCAAGGGCTGACGGCGGGTTCGGCAGGCGCGACGCTAACGACAGGAGAGCCTTTGATGCAGTTCGTACGACTGGGCAAGACGGGGCTGAAGGTCAGCCGGATCGCGCTGGGCTGCATGAGCTACGGGGATCCCGCCACCACAAACGCGCACACCTGGGCCCTGAATGACGACGATGCTCAGCCGTTCTTCCGTCAGGCCGTGGAGATGGGCATCACATTCTGGGATACGGCGAACACCTACCAGCTCGGCACGTCAGAGGAAGTCGTTGGACGCGCGATCAGGCGTTACTCCCGCCGCGAGGACGTTGTCCTTGCTACCAAGGTGTTCGGCTGGATGCATGACGGCCCCGGCGGCCAGGGACTGTCCCGTAAAGCGATCCTTGAGCAAGTCGACGCCTCGCTTACCCGGCTCGCCACCGATTACATCGACCTTTACCAGATCCACCGCTTCGATCCCGAGGCTCCGGCCGAAGAGACCATGGAGGCGCTGCACGACATCGTCAAGGCCGGGAAGGTCCGCTACATCGGGGCATCGTCCATGTACGCCTGGCAGTTCGCCAGACTTCAGCACACCGCCGAAATGCGCGCCTGGACGCCGTTCGTCGCGATGCAAAATCAGTACAACCTTCTCCAACGACAGGACGAACGAGAGTTGCTCCCCATGTGTGCTGACATGGGCGTCGGCGCCATTCCCTATTCTCCGCAGGGCAAAGGACGCCTGGCTCGCCCGTGGGGCGAGCAGTCGCACCGCTCCAGCGTGGACAAGGTCGTCAAGTCCTTCGACTCGCCTCTCGATGAGCCCGTCGTCAACGCGGTCCAAGCTGTCGCCGAAGCCAGGGGCGCGACCATGGCGCAGGTCGCGCTGGCCTGGGTGCTGAACAGCCCTGTCGTATCCGCACCCATCGTCGGCGCGACTAAGCCCCATCACCTGCCCGAAGCCATCGCGGCATTGGACCTCCGCCTGACCGATGACGAGATCCGGTCACTCGAAGAGCCATACACGCTCCATGGGCCATCCTGGTACTGATGAGCTGTCCGCTCGCGCGCGGCACCAGAGCGCACAACTCGTGGCCGCCTCGTCCGTTGTCGGTGGCTCGTGCTACAACGCTGGGATGCAGACACTGAGCTTCGACGACATGCTGGCCCTGATTGACGATCGTTCCGCCGCTCTGCGGGAGGCCGCAGCTCAGGCCGGACTCGCCGCACAAGTTCCTGGCTGTCCAGATTGGACCGTGTCCGACCTCGTTGCCCACGTCGGCGAGGTCCAGTTGTTCTGGGCCGCCGTTGTCACTGTCGGCCCAGCAGACTCCCCGCCAGCCGAGGAGGTCGTGGGCGACACGGAGCCGCACGGTGACCTGCACACCTGGTCGGCCGACGCGACAGGCCGGCTCGTCCGGGCGCTCCAGGAAGCCGGACCGGACCGGATCTGCTGGACCTGGTGGGAGGAAGTCGGCAGCGCGCCTAATACCTCGGCGGCTATAGCGCGACACCAGGTGCAGGAAGCGGCCGTGCACGCATTCGACGCCCAGCAGGCCGGGGGACAAGGCCTGCCGCTGCCCCCTGCCGTGGCGGCTGACGGCGTGAACGAGTACATCACCGTCGAACTGCCGACCAACGGGCCCTGGCCGTACGAGCCTGCCACGATCATCCTCGAGACCGGGCCAGGCGGCAGCTGGCTGCTCGACCTGGGCACCAACGGCCTGCACGTCCTGGAAGGCGACCAGCACGGCGGCTCCAAGCCGACCGCCACCATCACCGCGGATCCCAGCGACGTGGTCCTGGCGTTCTACCGCCGGGAGACCGCCCACGACCTGCAGATCTCCGGCGACGCCGAGCTGGTGCCGCAGCTCATCAACTGGCCGAACCTGGACTGAGCTCAACCCCCCGCCGGATCGTCTGTGACCAGGTTCCCGTACGGGGAGAGACATAGCGCGCCTGGGCCACGACGTTGTGCGTGTACTTCGCAGTGAGCGCTCTAAAGCTCTCAGGCAGCAGAGCCGTCGAGCGTCCACAGCGCAGCCATGGGGAGGGCCGTTAGCCGGTCCCCGAATGAGAGCTGCTGCTCTCCGGCATACAGCACGATCCCGCCTCGGAAGCGGCCGCCGAGCCGGTTCGCGAGGTGGCGCAGGCCGCGGAAGTCCTCGCCTCGGACAGTCTCGGCAGCCTTGACCTCGACGCCGATCACGGTGCCAGCCGCATGCTCCAGCACCATGTCCACCTCCACCTGATCGCGGTCACGGTAATGGAAAAGCTGCACGGGCTCTTCGGCCCAGGTGAGCTGGCGCGCGACCTCGCCTATTGCGAAGTTTTCGAGCAGCGGACCTACCGGGGCCGTCGGATCCCTAGCACGCTCCTCCGACATGCCAATGAGCCTGCCGCCTAGTCCGGAGTCGGTGACGATCAATTTCGCCGTCGATATCGCGCGCGTCGTCAGGTTCGATGACCACGCCGGTATGCGCTTGATAACGAAGATCAGCTCTAGCAAGTCCAGGTAGCGCGACAGTGTCCGCCGTGGCAGGGCAATGTCGTTCGCCATCGACTGGGCAACCGCCAGGGTCCCCATCCGGGCCGCCAGGACGCTTAGCAGGCGGCGCATCTCGGCCGGGCGTTCGATGTCGGATATCTGCTGAACGTCACGGGTCACCAGGTCGGTCACGTAGGAGTCGAAGAACCTCGCGCGGCGGCGCCCTGGGTCACGGCGCACTGCCTCCGGGTATCCGCCGCGCAGCGCCCGCGCTACGTAGTCGCGCTTGGTCAGTGAACATGCCGGCATCCTGACGATCCCGTCGAGCCGGAAGACGGCATCCACGAACCCGTCTGGCACGCTGTCAATCTCCCCCTGCGATAGTGGCCACAACTCGATCGTCTCGGCGCGTCCCGGCAGCGCGTCAGGCAGGTCCCTAAGCCCGAGAAGCCGAGCCGAGCCTGTCAGCAGGAACCTGCCAGGCCGCGTATCGCGATCCACCTCGCGCTTGATTGCCAGCAGCAGTTCCGGCACCCGTTGGATCTCATCGATCATCAGCAAGCCGTCATGGCGGACGAAAGCGCTGGGATCCGCTTCTGCGGCAGCGCGTACTGCCTGATCGTCCAGGTACAGTTCACGCGCGCCAGCGGATTTGGCGACGATCAGGTCCGCCAGAGTGCTCTTGCCGACCTGCCGGGCGCCGTTGACCACCACGACCCGGGTATCCGCCAGCGAGTCAGCGACCATCCGCTCGGCATGCCGAGAAAACAGGCCAGGCTCACCAATCACGGAGCAAGACTACAGCAGATGGTACTTATCCCGTGGCCGACCTGCCGATAGTCATGTGGCCGATCTGCCGATAGTCTTGTGGCCGATCTGCCGACGCTCACGTGGCCGCTTTGCCGGCCCAACAGCCGGGCTCGCAAGTACCCGCCGACCGTGCGCGAGCGCTGGCCGGAACTTGAAAGGCCCTGCCGGATCCGCGCTCATGCCGACTCGCGGCTGCTGATCAGGTCGGGTGACGGTCGGTGTATCTGAAGGCCAGGAAGACCTTCAGCTCGTGGTCAGTGTCGAGAGTGTCAGCAGCCAGCTCGTCCACCGACCGCGTTGGTACTGACCTGCAAGCTGCGGGCCATGTCCTTGCCGACCGCTCGGTCGTCGAGCGCCGACCCCGGCCCCCCACAACAGGAACGGGATCGAAGACAGCGTGTTGCAATTGATGCAATAGCGCTTACTCCTAACTGCAGCCGCTCGTCGAGCCACAGCCTTCGCAGACGTAGCAGCTGCCTGCCGGGCGCATCTTCGTACCGCAGGTCAGGCACAGCGGCGCATCCGCCACACGGCCTTGCTGCGACTCGATCAGCTCTGTTGAGCTGCGCGGCGGCTCCGTCGGAGCCGCGGGCCGGGGCGCGGCGGGCGCGGCACCGCCTGGCTCAGCGCCGCCGGGCTGCGTCCGCTTCACTTTCTCGACCGGTACCGACTGAGCCAATTCCTCCGGGTCCAGCTCATCGGCGACTGCTGCCGGGTCCTCGCCGTTCAGCTGCGCAGTGCGCTCGTCGGCGGTGAGGATGCCGAGCTCGGCGCGCTGTTCGTACGGCAGGTGGTCAAGCGCGAGCCGACGGAAGATGTAGTCCATGACCGAGCTGGCCATCCTGATGTCGGGATCGTCAGTGATGCCCGCCGGCTCGAACCGCATGTTGGTGAACTTCCCGATGTACGACTCGAGCGGGATGCCGTACTGGAGTCCCACCGAGATCGCGATCGAGAAGGCATCCATCACTCCGGCCAGGGTGGACCCCTGCTTGCCCAGCTTGAGGAAGACCTCTCCCACGCCGTCGTCGGGGTAGCTGGACGCCGTCATGTAGCCCTCGGCACCCGCGACCGCAAACCGCGTCACCATGGCCGAGCGCTGCCGTGGCAGCCTGCGGCGCACGGGCCGGACCTCGTGCGGCGCCGCCGGGTCGACCGCTTCGGCAGCCTTCTTCTTGCCGACCGAGAGCGGCTGGCCGACCTTGCAGTTGTCCCTGTAGATGGCCAGCGCCTTGAGCCCGAGCTTCCAGCCCTCGAAGTAGATCTTCTCGATGTCCTCCACCGTCGCCGACTCCGGCAGATTCACGGTCTTGGAGATGGCGCCACTCAGTGCAGGCTGCACGGCCGCCATCATGCGGACGTGGCCCATCGGGCTGATGGCCCGTTCCCCCATCGCGCAGTCGAATACCGGATAGTGCTCAAGCCGAAGACCGGGAGCATCCACGACGTGACCGTGCTCAGCGATGTACTCGACGATCGCCTCGGACTGCTCGGCCTGGTAACCCAGGTTCTTCAGCGCACGCGGCACCGTCTGGTTCACGATCTGCATCGACCCGCCGCCGACCAGCTTCTTGAACTTGACCAGGGCCAGGTCTGGCTCGACGCCGGTGGTGTCGCAGTCCATCATCAGGCCGATCGTGCCGGTGGGGGCCAGCAGGCTTGCCTGCGCGTTCCGGTACCCGTTCGCGTGGCCCAGCGTCAGGCACTCCTGCCAGGACTTGTTGGCCGCTGCCAGCACGGGCGTGTCGATGCTGCCGACCGGCTTGATCGATGCGCTCGCCGTCGCGTGCTTTGCCATCACGCGCTGGTGCGCTGTGGCATTACGCGCGTACCCCTCGTAGGGCCCGACCACCGAGGCAAGCTCGGCCGACCGCTTGTACGCAGTCCCGGTCATAAGCGAGGTGATCGCGGCCGCGATCGCCCGGCCGTCGTCTGAGTCGTACGCATGGCCGGTCGCCATCAGCAGCGCGCCCAGGTTGGCATAGCCGATGCCGAGCTGCCGGTACGCACGGGTGGTCTCGGCGATCTTGTCCGTTGGGAAGTCCGCGAAGCTGATGGAGATGTCCATCGCCGTGATGATGAGCTCTGTGAGCTGCTCGAACTTCTCGACGTCGAAGGTGTCGTCGGCCCGCAGGAACTTCATCAGGTTGATGCTGGCGAGGTTGCACGATGAGTTGTCCAGGTGGACGTACTCACTGCAGGGATTACTGGCCGTGATCCGGCCTGACTCGGGGCAGGTGTGCCAGTCATTGATCGTGCCGTCGTACTGGATGCCGGGGTCGGCGCATTCCCACGCGGCCTTGGCCATCTTGCCGAACAAGGCCTCGGCATCCAGCTGCTCAAGCGGCTCGCCCGTGGTACGGGCGGCCAGCTCGAACGTCCCGCCCGACTCCACGGCGCGCATGAACTCGTCCGAGACGCGCACCGAGTTATTGGCGTTCTGGTACTGGACGCTGGCGATGTCCTTGCCGCCGAGGTCCATGTCGAAGCCGCCGTCACGCAGGACGCGGATCTTTTCTTCCTCGCGCGCCTTGGTCTCGATGAACTCCTCGATATCGGGGTGGTCGACATCCAGGACGACCATCTTGGCCGCCCGCCGCGTCGCACCGCCGGACTTGATCGTCCCCGCCGACGCGTCGGCGCCGCGCATGAACGAAACGGGGCCGCTCGCCGTGCCGCCGGACGACAGCAGTTCCTTGCTCGACCGGATCCGGGACAGGTTGACGCCAGCGCCAGACCCGCCCTTAAAGATCAACCCTTCCTCGCGGTACCACTCCAGGATCGAGTCCATGGTGTCGTCAACCGCGAGGATGAAGCAGTTGTGCACCCGCAGGTTGCCTGACAGGTACTCGCCGCTCTCGGTCTGGATGTCGTAGACCTCCATGGGTCCGAGGTTCTCGATCTTGCTGACGTCGAGCAGCATCCGGTTCGACCCGCCTACGTCAGGCTGCACGTACAGCAGGTGGTCACCGGGCCGTAGGAAGCCCGCGACTGTGAACTCGCCCGTCTCGAGTTCGGTCGCCCGCCAGACGCGGTGGTCAGCCGTCGCGTCGAGTACGTAGCCCGAGGTCGTGTGCACCCGGAGCACTTCCTTGACGCCGTTGGCCTTGGTCGCGAGGATCCTGGTCACGCCGTGCGCGTCGTATACCTTCGCGCCGACCGCATCCGACTCGACCAGGCTGCCAATCGCCACCGGCCCAGCTGGCGTGCTGACCAGCGCGTCATAGGGCTGGCATGCCGACACTTGCTGGGGAGACGACGTACCCACGTTGAACCAGACTGGCGAGTTGAAGCTGAAGGTCTGGTGGATCAGGGCGTGCTTCAGCTCGTACTCGAAGATCTCCGCATCCTGCTCGGTCGCGAAGTAGCCGTGCTCGCGTCCGGCCGCGGTGTAGGTCCCCACCACCCGATCGACAAGCTGCTTCAGGCTCCACTCGCGCTGCGGTGTGCCAGGAGCGCCACGGAAGTACTTCGTGGTGACGATATTCGCCGCGTTGACGGACCAGAAGTCAGGAAACTCCACGCCGTGCTGCTCGAAGTTGACCGAGCCGTCGCGCCAGTTCGTCATCACGACGTCGCGGCGCTCCCAGGTGACGTCGTCATAGGGGTGTACGCCTTCGCGGGTGTAGATACGGCGCAGGGTCAGGCCTTCGGCGCGCTTGCTACTGCTGCCCTGCGACGCCGCCCCGCTCGCCGTCTCGGTCATTGTGCTCCCCCTCCGCGGATCCCCTCGGACCCAGTAACGGGCCTCCAGGCCCTCCCATTGATGTCGTCTGCCGACTGCTCTAACTCGTCGGTGCGGGCTGCTGCCCAGGCTGCTTAGCCGCGCGATTACCGGCCGACGACCGGAGTCCGGTCCCGCGCTCCCCTTCGGGCCGCTGGTCCGCCTCGGTGGCGAGGAACTCGACATCCTCAGGGCGCCAGCCATCTAGGTGCGCTGCGCGCAGCGCCGCAATCTCTTGCTCGAAGTCGCTGAGCGACTCAAAGCCGCGGTAGACCGAGGCGAATCGCAAGTAGGCGACTTCGTCCAGGTCGCGCAATGGGCCCAGGATCGCGAGGCCCACCTCGTGGGAGGGGATCTCGCCGCTGCCCCGGCTCCTGATCACTTCCTCGACCTGCTGCGCCAAGAGCGCCAGCTGATCCTCGGTGACCGGCCGACCCTGACACGCCCGCCGTACGCCGCGGACGATCTTGTCCCGGTTGAACGGCTCGGTCACGCCGCTGCGCTTGGCCACGGTCAGGATGACCGTCTCCTGGGTGGTGAACCGGCGACCGCATGCGGGACAGGCTCGGCGGCGGCGGATCGCGGCGCCGTCGTCACTCGTCCGGCTGTCGATGACCCGGCTGTCGGAGTGCCTGCAATACGGACAGTACATGCGATCACCTCCCCGGCGGCCTCGATGTCGTCCTCGCTAAAGCACAAGCTATAGGAAAATTACACGCGTGCAACTACTACATATTGTGGTCCACGCAGCCGCGCTTGGCAAGTCCGGTGCGCCCTGGGCAGAACCTGCTGGTAGACGATGCACTGACACGCGAAGGCGCGCCATGGAAATCGCGGAACACGCCGGCGTGTCGCTGCCTGCGCACGCCGCGAGCCGGTACAAGCCCCTCGCCCGCGCAGAAGCGCCTCAGTTTCGGCTTTGTACCGCCGTACCGGATATGCCGGTCAGCGGTCACGGATCAAGGCACCCACAGCTGCTGGCCGGCGCTGATGCCAGGACCAGCCAGCGCGTTGGCCATCATGATCTCCTGGATGACGGTCCGCGGATCCGCTGACGGCTCAGCCGCCGCCGCTATCGACCAGAGCGTCTGCCCTGGCTGCACGACGACCCGATGCATTCCCTGGTAGCCGCCCCTGGCCACGCCATGATTAGTCGCCTGAGCACCACCAGACGCCAGCAGCGTGATCAGCAGCGCCGCCATCGTCACGCCGGCGATTACGAGCGCGGCCACCACGATCCGCCCGCGCCTAGTCAGCCGCAGGCCGGTGCGTGCCACGCCTGAGGAAGGCTGCGCTGCGCCCGAGGCAAGCCGCGCTGCGGCTCGTGGCGAGCCGACGACGACACCAGCGAGTACGGCCGGTGAGCTGGTGCCCGCCGCCACCGGGTGCTGTCGAGTCCGCCGGGCTTCGGCACTTGGGGCCTGCGCCGCTGCAGCAGCGCCAGCACAGCCCACTCGGGGGCTGGTGCGCGGTCCCGCAAGCGGCCGGATGCCACTCACCGGAATCGAACTAGAGCGCGGCTGGCCATCACCGATGGCCACCTCGGGGTCCTGGTCAGCAATGGATCGCACCGGGCCAGCAATGACCCGAATGGGCCGTTCGCGTCGCCCGAACTCTGCGGTGACCGCGCCGCGAGGCTCGCGTGCCTCGGCGACCGGTGTCTCGATCGCGCTCAGTGCGCTCATCACAACCTCCATCTAACGAATGACAGTTCGATAGTAACTACGTTCTATCGCATTCTCGTTCGATCGAACGAAGATACGGTACCGTTCTACCGCAGGGGTACGACATTTTTACGTGTCGTCGAACAGATGTTTGAGATCCGGTGCCAGAACCGTTAGCGTCGGCTTCGACGGCACAACATTCCCGACCACTACCGCACCCGAGCTGGAGGCCCGAAGATGAGCGATGCGACCAGTGATGGCGGGGCGCGCGAGGCCTCGACTGTCGACGTGGCACTGACCGACGCAGACGTGGATGCTGCAACGCCAGAGCGGCCCCGCGGCAAGCCAGGCAGACGACCTAAGGGCAGCGTGCCGACCATCGTTGCCGACCTGCCTGACAAGCCTGATCCGGGCCATGTGCTGACCTGGCGCCAGCGCAAGGTGCTGCAGGTGATCCGTGAGTCTGTCCAGCGGCGCGGCTACCCGCCGTCTATGCGCGAGATTGGCGAAGCGGTCGGCCTGACGAGCACCTCGAGCGTCTCGTATCAGCTATCTACTTTGCAGGCCAAGGGTTACCTCAGGCGCGACGCCGGGCGCCCGCGCACCGTCGAGGTCCGGCTCCCCGGCCATCCGGCCATCCGGCCCGAGCCCGGTCCCGATGACGATTCGCCTATGGACATCGCGTCGCAGGCGGCCGCGTATGTACCGCTGGTGGGCCGGATCGCCGCGGGTGGCCCGATCCTCGCCGAGGAGGCTATTGAGGACATTTTTCCGTTGCCCCGGCAGATCGTGGGTGAAGGGACTCTGTTCCTGCTCAAGGTCGTCGGCGATTCGATGATCAACGCGGCCATCGCCGACGGCGACTGGGTTGTCGTGCGTCAGCAGCCGGTGGCTGAGAACGGCGACATCGTTGCCGCGATGCTGGAAGGTGAGGCCACCGTCAAGACGTTCAAGCGGTCCGCCGACCACGTCTGGCTGATGCCGCACAACCCCGCTTACGCACCGATCCCAGGCGACGAGGCCGAGATCCTGGGCAAGGTTGTGGCCGTGCTGAGGCGAGTCTGACCGCCCATCGGCCCGCCGCGCCGATCGTCACTGGCCGGCTTGTCACCATTGAGAACGGCAGGGGCGGGAGCTGCTGCCTACTCGTGCAGCAGCAAGCCGGTGAGGACACGCGCTAGCACCAGCGCGAATCGGTCTTGATCAGGCGCGGCCGACGGCCCGGCGACCGTCAGCAACGCGGCGATCTGGGGATGCCTGCCGTCGGTGGCGACGCGCTCGAGGTACGCCGCCTGACGCTGCTGCTCCGCCAGCCCGGCGGAGGTCTCATGCTGCACATAGGCCGCCGTCACGGCCATGAGCATGGCGAACGCCTCGACCTTCGTGATCCCGTCGGCAGGCTGGTCCGCGAGCACGCCGAGCACGTACTCGAGTAGGTCGGCGCCGCGCGGGCCGAGGGCTCCCCTGCTGATGACCAGCCCTGGCAGCCAGGCGTGCCGCAGCATGATCTCGCGTGCCTGGCGACCCACGTCGAGCAGGTCGGCCAGCCAGTCGCCACTCCGGCCGGTCAGCTCGAACTCGGCCGCTACTGAGTCAGCCATCAGGTCGAGCAGGTCATCTCGAGAAGCCACGTAGCGGTAGAGGGACGCGGGACCCGTGCCGAGCTCAGCTGCGACGCGCCGCATTGATACCGCGTCGAGGCCATCGTGATCGGCTATGGCGATCGCCACGGACGTCAGCTCCGCGCGGCTGCGCTCGGCCGGCCTGCCGACGCTGACGTGCTCCGGGCGCATCCAGATGACATCTGGTACCGCAGGCATCCGAGCGACTACCTCCGACAGTTTGCGAACAGCGATCCTGAAGCGTATTCTAGTTCGCGAACGACGTTCGCATACTGCGGAGTGAGTTCACAATGGAGGTCGAGCGTGGCGACTCTGGCAGGCACGGGTTACGCCCACAACGGCGATGTCCGACTGGCCTTCGAGGATCTTGGCGGCGCTGACGGGGATCCCCTGCTGCTGGTCATGGGCCTTGGCGCGTCGCGCTTCTGGTGGCCGGCCGGATTCATCGCGGCGCTGGCCGCGCACGGTTTCCACACCGTGGCCTTCGACTTGCGCGACGCGGGCGAGTCCACGCACCTGACCGCCGCCGGCGGCGGCAGCCCCATCGCCGCGCTTGGCCGCAGGCACCGATCGCCGTACACAGCCGAGGACATGACCGACGACGCCGTCGCTGTCATGGATGCCATGGGCTGGGGCTCCGCGCATGTGTTTGGCCATTCCCTGGGCGGCCTGCTGGCACAGCGCATGGCGATCCGTCATCCTGGCCGGGTCCGCAGCCTGACGTCCTCGTCGGCCCTGCCCAGCGACGCCGCGGGGGCGCGAGCGGCCCGCTACGTCAGGCCCGGATTCCTGGCGCGGATGGCACGTCTGCGCTTCCCCGAGGGCAGAGACGGCGACGTTGCCCTCGGCCTGGCGCTGTACCGGGCCATCGCGGCGCCGGGCTACCCGCTGGACGAGGCGACAGCGATGGAGTGCATCGAGCGCGACCTCGCACATGGCGGCCTCAGCCTGCGCGACACCGCCGCTCAGACACGGCAGAGTACGGCGAGGTGGAGCGGCGGGCGACTGGCCGGACTGCGGGTGCCGGCCCTCGTCCTGCATGGCGCCGACGATCAGGTTCTGCGACCGTCAGCCGCGCGCCGCACGGCGGCCGCGATCCCGGGCGCCAGGCTGGAAGTGCTGTCAGGGATGGGCCACTTCATTCCGGCACAGCTATGGCCGGTATATGCCCGGGAGATGCGGGCGATCGCGGACCTAGCCGAGACGGCCCAGAAGGCGGACCCTGCCGCAGCCAAGCCGGGGCTGGCCGCCCACTAGCGGTCTGTCGTTCTCATCGCCAGGCTGGCCGCCGCGCCGATGCCCAGCCCCATACCGTCCTCGAGAAATGTCCTCGGGCTCCAGGCACATGAGTTCGTCGCGAGTCCATTGACGGGCAGGTCGCGCCCGGGGGCGGCCAGCATCCCGGCTATGTCCTCGGCCCTCCGCGAGCCGGCCGCAACCTAAGCCGACACGATGTTCACGAGCTTCGGCGCCCGGACGATCACGGTCTTGACGCCGCGACCGGCCAGCGCCCGCTCCGCCCCGGGTGCGGCGAGCGCCAGCTCGCGAAGCTCGTCCTCGGTGACAGCGGCCGCTACCTCCAGCCGGTCCCGCACCTTGCCGTCCACCTGGACCACGCAGGTCACGGTGTCCTGCACCAGCAACGCAGGATCGGCCGCAGGCCAGGAAGCGCGGCCGACCGACGGCTGGTGGCCCAGCATCTCCCAGCACTCCTCGGAGGTGTACGGGGCGAACAGCGACAGCATGATCGCCAGCGATTCCGCGGCCTCGCGCACGGCCGGATCGCCGGCGCCCGGCCCGCTGTCGATGGCCCGCCGCGCGGCGCTGACCAGCTCCATCAAGCGGGCGACAGCCACGTTCAGCCGGGTCGACTCGACCAGCCTGGTGACATCGTCGATCGTCTTGTGCGTCACCTTGCGGAGCTCGACGTCCCCGCTGGCGACATCACCGCTCGCGACATCGCCAGCCGCGGCCACTTCCATGGCGACCCGCGCCACCCGGCCGAGGAACTTGACCAGGGCGTCGGGGTTCATGTCGGCCCAGTCGATGTCGTCCTCCGGCGGGCTGGCGAAGATCATCGTCAGCCGGATCGCGTCGACACCGTGCGCCGCCAGCTGGTCTCCCAGGTCGACGCCGTTGCCGAGCGACTTCGACATGGCCTTGCCCTGGTTGATCACCTGGCCCTGGTTCACCAGCGCCGTGAATGGCTCGGTGAAGTCGAGCATCTTCATGTCGTGCAGCACCTTGACGAAGAACCGCGAGTACAGCAGGTGCAAGATCGCATGCTCGACACCGCCCACGTACAGGTCGACCGGCGACCACTGGCGGACCGACTCCACTTCGAACGGCCCGTGCTCGAACGACGGCGAGCAATACCGCAGGAAGTACCAGGACGAGTCCACGAACGTGTCCATCGTGTCGGTATCACGCTTCGCCGGGCCGCCGCACTTCGGGCATTCAGTGGTCACCCAGTCGGTCGCCGCGGCCAGCGGCGAGGCGCCCTTCGGCGCCAGTTCCTGACCGCGCAGGTCGGGCAGCAGTACCGGCAGCTGGTCGTCCGGCACCGCGACCTCGCCACAGCCATCGCAGTACACGATCGGGATAGGCGCTCCCCAGAACCGCTGCCGGGATAGCAGCCAGTCCCGCAGCCGGTAGTTGACCGCGCTCCGGCCCAGGCCGCGCTCGGCCAGGATCTCCACGATCCGCGCGATGGCGTCCTGCTTCGACAGCCCGTCCAGCGGCCCGGAGTTGACCAGGGTCCCCTCGCCAGGCGTCGCTACGCCCGTCGCGGCCGGGTCGGGCGAGCCGGTGTCCAGGACCACCTGGACGGGTAGCCCGAACTTCCGGGCGAAGTCCAGGTCGCGCTGGTCGTGCGCCGGGACTGCCATGATCGCGCCGGTGCCGTAGTCGGGCAGCACGTAGTCGGCGGCCCAGACCGGGATCGAGTCGCCGTTGACTGGGTTGATCGCATAACGGCCGAGGAAGACACCGGTCTTGTCCCGGTCGGTCGACTGACGCTCGATGTCGGTCAGCTTCCGGACGTCGGCGACGTACCGGTCCAGCTCTGCCCGCGACGACTCGGCGCACAGGTCCCCGGCTAGCGGCGAGTCGGCTGCTACCACGAAGAACGTCGCCCCGTAGAGCGTGTCGGGCCGCGTGGTGAACACCGTGACCGCCTCGTCCCGGCCCTCGATCTGGAAGCTGACCTCGGCGCCATCGCTGCGGCCGATCCAGTTGCGCTGCATCAGCGAGTACCCGCTCCGGCCATTTCCCCTCAAGCGGCTCCATGTCTGCCAGTAGCCGGTCGGCGTACTCGGTGATCTTGAAGTACCACTGGGTCAGCACCCGGCGGATGACCTCTGACCCGCATCGCTCGCACTTGCCGTCGATCACCTGCTCGTTCGCCAGCACCGTCTGGTCGACTGGGCACCAGTTGACGTAGCCGTCGGCGCGGTAAGCCAGCCCGCGCTCGTAGAACCGCAGGAACAGCCACTGCGTCCACCGGTAGTACTCCGGATCGCAGGTCTGGAGCCGCCTGGACCAGTCGAAGGAGACCGCGTACTGCCGGAACGACGCCGCCTGAGTTTCGATGTTTTTGTAAGTCCAGTCGGCCGGGTGGGTGTTGTTCCTGATGGCCGCGTTCTCAGCCGGCAAGCCGAAGGCATCCCAGCCGATCGGGTGCAGGACATTGTGTCCGCGCAGGTTGTAGTACCGCGCCATGGCGTCGCCCAGCGCGTAGGCCTCAGCGTGACCCATGTGCAGGTCGCCCGATGGATACGGGAACATGTCGAGGACATAGGTGCGCGGCCGGGGATCGGCGGGGTCGTCGCTGGCGCGAAACACGTCCAGCTCGGCCCACCGCTGCTGCCACTTGTCCTGAATTGCGCGCGGATCGTAGCGATCCGCGTTATCGGCGGCTGTCATGACTTTCCTCGCGATGATGGTGAGGTCCGGATCGGCCCCTGCCCGCCTTGGTCCGGTCGCAGAGCTTCCCTCGCGCCGCCTCCCTAGCGCTGCGCCTCAGGGAAATAGAAGCGCCCCCCGGATCACGAGGGGCAGCCGCGCCAACGACAGGACAGTCGGCGCGGCTAGGTAAGGAGCAGCCCGGCGAAACGCATGGATTCAGGGTAGCGCACCGCGCCGGATCACCGGATGACTGCGCCAGATGAGGGCCTAGGGTCACGATCGCCCTCACCTTGCCCAGGGCGGGCCAGCAGAGCCCAAGCCCGGATGACACGGACACTTAACCATCGTTAGGCGCATTAGCCAATACATGTTTGCGCGGTCCAGAAATGCCGCGAGTCAGGAAAAGCGGCGCGTCTGTGAATTCTGCCTTGACCGAGCCCCATCGTGGTCCAATAATGTCCTGACACCCAGCAGCAATAGGCGATCAGGCATCGCGGCAAGGGGCTGGCCGACCAGGCCAGCCAGGGCCGACCCGCGGCTGTGCCTGCCTTGCGCGGCTGGGCTGGCCAATGGGGAGACAGGCCATTATCCGGGGGAAAAATGCACACTTGCGCACGCGCGGAATTACTACCGCCGATCCGCCGAATTCGCTCAGGGCGGACGCCGGATAATCGACAGCGCCGTATTAATGGGTCAAATATCGTCCCGGCTGTCACCGCCGTTGCCGCTGTCAGTGCCGTCGCCGCCGTCACCGCCGTCGCCGCTGTCAGTGCCGTCGCCGCTGTCACTGCCGTCGCCACAGCCGCTCTCACTACGGGGCCGCGCCGTGGCTGACGCGACCGCTGCCGCCAGAGCTGCCCGGAGCGCCGCGCCCCGTTCTCTCGCCGTGGTCGGGCTTGCCTGCCGGTTCCCCGACGCGGACGACCCCGCAGCTTTGCTCGACGTCGTGCTCACCGGGCGCCGGTCATTCCGTCGGCTGCCGCCGGCCCGCATCGACATTTCCGACTACTACCAGGCCGATCTTGCTGTCTCCGACGCCACGTACAGCACTAGGGCCGGGGTGATCGAGGGCTGGCAGTTCGAGTGCGCGGGCTTCGGCATCGAGCCGGCCGCTTACGTCGCCGCCGATCCAGCGCACTGGCTCGCGCTCGAGACGACTGCGCGCGCGCTCGCCGCGGCGGGCCTGCCAGCGGGCAGCGGCCTGGACCTGGACCGCACCGGCGTCATCATCGGCAACACGCTGGCTGGCGATACCTCCAGGGCAAACGCGCTGCGGGTCCGGTGGCCTTACGTCCGGCGCGTGCTCACCGAAGCGCTCGACACGCAGGAGATCTCCGCCAGCCAGGCGGGCCGCGTCCTGCGCACGGCGGAGAACAGCTATCTTGCCCCGTTCCCTGCCATGGGGCGCGACTCGCTGGCCGGCAGCATGCCGGCCACCATCGCCACCGCCATCAGCGGGTACTTCGGCTTCCGCGGCGGCAGCCACGCCGTGGACAGCGCCTGCTCCTCCTCACTCCAGGCGGTCGCGTCCGCGTGCGCAGCCCTCGCGGCCGGGGATCTGGACGCGGCGATCGCCGGCGGAGTCGACCTGAGCCTCGACCCGCTCGAGCTCATCGGGCTGGCCAAGGCGGGCGTGCTCGCCGCCTCCGACGTGCGGATCTACGACCGGGAGCCGAGCGGGTACCTGCCGGGCGAGGGCTGCGGTGTCGTCGTCCTGATGCGGACCGCGGATGCGCGCGCGGCGGACCTGCCGGTCTTTGCCGAGATCCTCGGCTGGGGCACCTCAGGCGGTGGCGTCCCTGGCGAGATCCAGTCGCACGCGAGCGCTCAGCTGCTGGCCATGCGGCGGGCATACGAGCGCGCGGCCGTCGACCCTGCCGACATTCACTTCATTGAAGGGAACGGGGCCGCCACCTCCGCCGACGATGCCGCCGAACTCAGTGCGCTCAGCACGCTCCGGGCTGGCGCTAAGCAGCGGGCTGCGCTCGGCTCGGTTAAAGCGAACATCGGCCACGCTAAGGCAGCCGCCGGTGCAGCAGGGCTAATCAAGACGGTGCTCGCGCTGGGAACCGGGGTCGTACCGCCGACTACGGGCGTGCACCAGCCGCACGAGCTGATCGCCAGCGGCGACGCCGGCCTGGTCCTGCCGCAGGCACCGGAGGAATGGCCGAGCGGCACCCGGCTGGCAGCGGTGTCTACCATCGGCATCGGCGGCAGCAACGTCCACATCGTGCTCCGGCACGAGCCAGCCGCGCGGCCTCGCCAGGACCGCTGGCTGCGGTCTGCGCCGTTCCTCGGCAAGGCCGCCCCCGCGACGAGCCCAGACGGCGTCCAGCCACGGTTGCAGCCCGAGCCCGAGGCGACCGCGTTCCTGCTGCATGCCCCGGACAAGGTGGCCCTCGCAGCGACCTTGACCCGGCTGGCCGACATCGGGGCCGCGCTATCCGACGCGGAACTGCAGGATCTGGCCTGCATGCTTGGCCGCGATCCCGGCCACCAGGGCCGGGCCAGAGTGGCCCTCGTAGCGACGCGGCAGGACGAGCTCGCCCTGCTCGCGAGGGAAGCCATCACGATGCTGCCGCTGCTGGCCGACGGCCTGATCGCGATCAGGCCCGGCATCTTCGCCTCCGACGACGCCGACGGCCGCGTGACGTTGCTCCTGTCCGGCGAGGCCGCCACCCGCGCCGGCGACGGTCCTGACGTGCAGCCAGGGCCGGTCGCGCTCACCTCAGCAGTCGCGCACTGCCTCGACACGTTGCGCTGGCTGGAGTCGCTGGACGTGAACGCGACCGCCGCAGTCGGCCACGGGCTCGGCGCACTCGCCGGGCTCGCCTGGGCCGGGGTACTCGGCGAGGCCGAGGTCGTGGAGATCGCTGACCTGCGCGCACAGTTCCTGCTCCGCACTGGCGGCCGGACCGACCCGGACGACATGACGCCCGCCGGACCAGCGGGCCGCAGGAAGGCCAGCCAGCCTTCCGGTGCGATCACGCTACGCACGGCGATCGCGCAGCGCTTCCGATTCGGACCCCCGCGCCGGCGCCTGATCTCCACGCTGACCGGCGCCGAGGTGCAGTCGGTCGACGATGCCATCGACCTGATCTGCAGCGGCTTTGCCGGCGCCGAGCGGCTCGCCGACGCGGTGCGCCACGGTGCTACTGGCGCCACGCTGCTCGTCGAGACTGGCCCGGGCCGCCCCCTGGCGTCGGCTGCCGCCGGAGTGTGCACCGTGCCGGGCGTCAGCCTTCAGTCCGGCTTCGCCGATCCGGGGCACAGCGCGCGCGTCGCAGCCGCGCTGTTTGCGGCCGGAGCGCTCGGCCAGCCAAGGCCGCTGTTTGCCGGCCGACCTGCGCGGCCGGTGGACATCTGGCGCGAGCAGGTGTTCATCACGAGCCCCTGCGAAATCGCCCCGAAGCCAGCGGCCGCAGCAGAGCCCGAGGCGGCCGAGGCCGCGCCAGGAGCTGTCGAGGCTGAGCCTGCGGCAGCCGAAGCGGCCATCGCGCCCGATCAGGCTGGCGGTCACGACATCTCAAGTAAGCGGGAGGAATACGAGCGGCGGCCGCCAGTGCGACCAATAGTCGCGACGCCGATGGCCGGCGTAGCGGCGGCGGACATGGCCGAGCACGCCGAGCCCGAGCCCGAGCCCGAGCCCGAGCCCGAGGCAGCCGAGGCGGAGACCGCAAGCGCCGACGTCGCCACTGCGGCGCCGACCACTGAACCGGTCGCGGCCGCCAGCGCGACCCCCGCCGCCTCGACTGTGCCGCCTGCCAATCCGGCTGTCCCTGGCAGCGGAAAGCCCGCCATAGTGGGCAAGCCGATCGTTCTTGGCCAGCCGGTGGTACTCGGCGAGCCAAATCCCGTCAACGGGACGGATGCTGCCGCCGCGGGACCGACGGCTATCTCCGCCCCAGAACCGGAGCCGCCAGCACCGCACGAGGTGAGACCAGCAGCAGAACCGTCAGCCCGCCCCGCCCCGGACGAGATCGCGGTGCCATCGAGCGACGCAGCTCAGCCGGTCGAGGGCATCGGGCCCTGGGCGCGATGCTTCACCGAAGGGCTACGGGCTGCGGGTCCGCCGCCGCTCGCGCAGGCTAAGTCGTGGCGTATCTACGCGGCGGCGCGCGGTCCGATGCTGACGGACCTGGGCAACCTGTTCACGGCAGATCCTGCCGCAGGCCGCACGCTCGCGATCGTGGAGGACCCGGCCGACGAGCGGTCGAGGGCGACCGCGGTCGAGGCAGCCAGGGACGCCATCTCGACGGGCGAGCTGGTCGTGCTGACGACGTGCGCCGAGTTCACCGGTTTCTTCGCCAGCCTGCATGCCGAACATCCCGCGATCGGCATCACGATCCTGCGGGTCCCGGCCGAAGGCGTCAGTCCGGATGCGATCCACCCGTACGCCGCTGCCGAGATCGGCCAGTTCCGTGAACTCGTCATCGACCAGGCGGGCCAGGCCAGCCAGCCGGTCCTCTCCGAGGTTCCGATGACGGGCGGCGGCGAGTTCCCGCTCGGTCCGGCGGACGTCATCGTCATCAGCCGCAGCGCCGCCGGCGCCGGGCTCGCCCTAGCCCAGGTGCTCGCGTGCTGCGGGACAGGCATCGCGGTGGTAGGCAGGGCGGGCGAGTACGACGACGCGGACCTGGTCGCTGGCCTCGAGGAGCTGCGGTCGGCAGGCGCCCGCGTCGGCTATGAGGTCATCGACGTCGGCGACCAGCCAAGCCTGGCCGCGGCCGTGCGGCGAATCGAGGACCGGCTCGGGAAGGTGACGGCGCTGGCACATGCCGCTCGGGTGGACGACCACGTTCCCGTCCTGGACCTCACCGATGCTCAAGTCCGCGTGCAGCTCGCCGACGAGATGAGCACACTCGACCTGCTGGCCGGCTCCATCAGGCCGGGCCAGCTGAAGCTGCTCATCTCGATCGGCACCGTGGCGGATCGCTACGGCCTGGCGGGGTCGAGCGTGCACGCGCTGAGCAGCGGTGCGCTGGCCAGCCGCACGGCCGAGCTGGCGGGCGCCAGCGTCGGCTGCCGGCACCTGCACGTCGACATGCCTGCCTGGTCGGCGAGCAGCCTCGGCGACCGGCCGGAACTAGCCGCCGACCTCGCCGCCGCCGACGCCCCCGCGCTCGCAGTCAGCGACGCGAGCCGGATGCTGCTGAAGCTCATGACCACGCCGGACCTGCCCGGCAGTGTCGCCTTGCACGGCCGGATCGGCGGCCTGGCGGCTAGGCCGGAGCCGGTGATCACCCGGGCGGAGCTCAGCGCTGCGGGACTGGCGCGAGGCGGCCGGTTCCTGCGCGCGGTTGCCGTGCACTACCCGGGTATCGAGCTGATCTGCACGGCCACGATGACGCTCGCCAGCGATCCGTATCTGGCCGACTACCGGGTCGACGGCATGCCCGTGCTGCCTCCCGTGCTGGCGCTGGAAGCGCTCGCACAGACCGCGTCCGTGCTCGCCGGGCGGCCGATGCGTCGCGCCGTCGATGTGACGCTGGACTCGCCAGTGCTCATCCCGACCGGTAGTGAGGCAGTCCTGCGGGTCTGCGCGCTGCGTAACGGCGACCGGATCGTGGCTGTCCTGCGCTGCGCCGACAGCTCCTACCTTGTCGACCATGCAAAGGCGGAGTTCAGCTGCGATGCTGCCGTGCTCGATATGCCGGAGACCGCCCTCGCGGCAGCCTCCGCAGGCCTGCAGCAGCTCGTCGCCGGGCCGTCTGGGCTCGTCGACGGTGCTGAGCTGTACGGCCCGATCAGCTTCCAATCGGGCCGGTTCCGGCGGATCGCGCTGCTGCCCGAGGTGACGGCGCGGTCGGGCCGCGCCTTGGCGAGAGGCCCTGACGAGCTTCCCTGGTATCCGGCGGGCAGCGAGCTGGCCGATACCGAGTTCCTGCTCGGCAGTCCCGGTCTGAACGACGCGGCGCTGCAAGTGCTCCAGGCCTGCGTGCCGCACCGTCGGGTCCGACCGGCTTCGTGCGAGTCGGTGCAGTTCTCCGGACGCAGCGCCGAGGGCCCGGTCGAATTCAGGGCTCTGGCCGATCCAGTTCGCGTGACCTCGGCCGCCGACTCTAAGCCCGGTGCCGAACCTGTATCCGCCGCCGAGAGTAGCCCCGCCCAGGGTGCTAGGCCCGCCGCCGATGGCATCGCTGCTGTCCTAACCGGCTCGGCGTCGGCGGCCAAGGCCGACTCTGACCGCGTCGCCGAGGAGTCGCCGACGCGGCGAGTGCCGGATCAGGCACGCGTGCCCGGCCGGGCGCTGGTGCCGGATCAGGCAGGCGCGCCGGACGCCGAGACGACAGGCGAGTCCGCGCCAGCGGCGGATCGGCGGCCGGCGAAGAGCGCCGTCACCGCGGTTGCGCCCGAGGACATGACGGCCGAGGAATTGGCCGACATGCAAGGGGCCGAGCGCCGGCCGCGGTCGCGCAAGTCGCGTCGCAGCGGCCGTCGCGGCCAGGGCGACAAGAGTGGCGGCGGTTCCGCCGGCACCTCGTACCCAGCGCTGCACACCTGGGAGGTCCCGCAGTCCGCACTGACCCAGCCCGCTGGCGAGATCACCAGCCCAGCTGCGGCGGAGCAGACAGCGAGCGTCAAGCCGCGGCGCGAAGCAGCACGTGTCACGCCGGCGGCCGTTGCACCCGTCGCCGTCGCGCCAGCGGCCGTCGCACCGGCGGCCGTTGCACCGGCGGCCGTTGCACCGGCGGCCGTCCCACCCGTCGCCGTCCTACCGCGCGGTGGGATGGCTGAGCACGCGCCGGAAGGTGTCCAGCTGTGGCAGCGGTTGGCGGCCGAGGCGCCAGCCGTGCCCCAGCTCTGGAATGTCGAGGCCGTCGACGCGGCCGGCCAGGCGATCGCGATCTGGCGTGGCGTACGACTCCACGACTCCGGTCCGCTGCCACGCAACGCAGCCTGGCCACCAGCGCTGCTATCGGTATTCCTGGAGCGCAGCGCCGCGGACCTAGGTCTCGATGAGAGCCTGCGCGTCACGGTCAGCTGCGGCCAGCCTGAACCCGTGCTGCCGAACGCCAGCGCTGTTCCCCAGCAGTCCGCACCCAGTGATGCACGGCCCCGCGCGGGCAGGCACGCTGGGCCTGAGCGGCGAGCGATGCACACGGCGAGCGCGCCTGGTAGCGGCGCGCTTGCGGGCTTCGCGCTCGCGTTGCGGGCGCCTGTTCCGGTTGCCTGCGGCTGGGCCGCCGTCGAGCCCGGTCACCGGCAGCACGAGCCAACCGCGGGGATGGCGTCGGCTTACGCGCAGCTGCGCGCTGACCTGGCCGACTCGCCTGCAGTCCTCGCCGCCAGGCTCGAGGCCGTCGGCGCCTGCCTGACGATGGCGGACATCGCGACCAGCGACCGCATCGCCGAGCAACTCGCCATCGGCCGGACGACGGGGGACGGGTGGGCCGTGTTCACCATCGGCCGGGCGCGCATAGCCAGCACCGTCGTGGAGATCAGCGGCGTTTCAGCTCCGGTCGCAATCGCGATACTGACAAGGCAGTATGCGCATGCTCGGAGCACAGCGAGCCGGATGGCAGCGCCAGTGAGCACGTCGTAGCAGCTTCAGCGGCGCCGCCCGGGGGCCGTCGGCATCCGGGCGGCGCGCTGGGTCAATGGGGTGGCGCCGCCGTGTCAATGGGTAGCGCCGCCGCGTCAATTCGCGGGCGCCGCGTCTGCCGCGCGGCAGGCTTCCGCCATGTACCTGCGGCCTGGGCATTCGGCCGACTGGCGGCCGCACGGTGCCTCGCCACGTCAGACGGGGACGTGGCGGAGACTTACGCCGGTCTGTCACACTAAGGCTAGAACGGGTTCTAGTCGAAGGCGGCACCATGAGCACACCAGTCAGCTCAGTCGAGGGCATCGATCTGTCCCTGATGGAATTCTGGGAGCAGCCGCTAGATGCTCGCCATGCCGACTTCGCCAAGCTGCGGGCCCTCGGCAAGCCGGCCCACTTCGCTGTGCCGGAGGGACCGCTCAGCGCGCCCGGCGACGGTTACTACGCCTTCGTCTCTCACGCCGACGTGTCCGCGGCGAGCCGCCAGCCCGAACTGTTCTCCTCCGCTCGCGGCGCGACCAGCATCGAGGACCTGCCTGCGGAATTCAACGAGTACTTCGGCTCCATGATCAGCATGGACGACCCCCGCCACGCCCGGTTGCGCCGGATCGTGTCCCGTGCGTTCACGCCGAAGATGATCAAGAAATTCGAGGAGGACGTCCAGCGCACGGCAGCTGGCATCGTCGACGAATTGCTGGTCACCGGGCCCTGCGACTTCGTCCAGCACGTTTCCGCGCGGCTGCCCTTGAAGATCATTTGCGAGATGATGGGCATCGGTGACGAGCACTACGACATGGTGCTGCGCAACACCAACATCATTCTGTCCGGTGCGGACCCGGAGTTCATCAGCGAGAACATGGACGAGGCCATCACCCAGCTGCTCACCGCTGGCAAGGACCTCGCCGACCTCGTCACGGAGATAGCCGCAGACCGCGCCGAGCATCCTCAGGATGACGTCATCACCTCTCTTGCCAGCGCCAACATCGACGGCGAGCAGCTCACCCCGGCCGAGCTCGGGTCTTTCTTCATCTTGCTCGTCGTCGCCGGGAGCGAGACGACCCGGACGGCGATCTCGCATGCGCTGAACCTGCTGACAGAGCATCCGGACCAGCGCGAGCTGCTCCTCGCGGACATCGAGGGACGGCTCCCCGGCGCAGTCGAGGAGATTGTCAGGTACGTATCGCCGGTCATCTGGATGCGTCGCTCCGTCACTCGGGACTGCACGCTCAACGGCCGCGACTACCGCGAAGGCGACAAGGCCGTGCTGTTCTACTGGGCCGCCAACCGGGACGAGTCGGTGTTCCCCGATCCCGGCCGCTTCGACATCACCCGGTCCCCCAACCCGCACGTGGGATTCGGCGCTGCCGGACCGCATTTCTGCCTCGGTGCGCACCTCGCCCGGCGCGAGATCAGAGTCATGCTCGGCGAGCTACTCACGCGAGTACCGCAGATCCGCGCTGTCGGCGAGCCCGACAGGCTGCTGTCCAGCTTCATCAACGGCATCAAGCATCTCCCCTGCGAACTGGGCTAAGCCGGGCCCGCGGACCGGGCTCACCGAATCGCGCAAGCTGCCCTGACCCACATTTGCGAGGCAGCGCGGTCGCGCGCCGCAGCACGCTGTCTCGGAGTCCTTTCAAGGTTGTCTCGTGCGCTTGAGGCACGTGCTCGCGCCTGAACGGGCGGCCGAATGCAGCCGACGAATTCGCCGTTCGGATTGACACCAAACTCAATCCTGTAACTAGCTGTGATCGCAGCCGCACTGCGTGTATAACTAGAGTCCCACGCGGCGCTCAGGGGTCCGGCTAGTCCGGAACGGGGGAAGGGCGGCGCTGGAAATGAGGAACCGTTAGTCGCGGAGGGGGACCTTCGTCTGGGGCCGTTCGATCCCCGGCTGGATCGCCCGGCTGCTTGCCGCCCTGGTGCACCAGGATGGCCTGCCAGCAAACGAGGGTCGCGGCAAGCGGCGGGTTCTTCGCACTGTGGGCGCCGCCACCCGGGGGCGTGGCGGCGCCCACAGGCGAAGGCCGATGGGACCGTCGGATCAGTCCAGCTGGCTGATCCGCCGACCGCCAGGTGTGCAGGTCTCGGCAGTGCGCGCGTCCCGAGGGACCGTCCATGGCAGCCACCGGCCCCCCCCGGAAGCACCGGGTCACTGCGGGCGCCGGCCCACAGCGGACACCGGTCCCGGTCCCGGCACTTCCGCCAGGCGCCCTAGCCCAGCCGGTTGATCTGCTCGGCTAGCGCGAAGTCGTTGACCGTCAGGCCCCCAGCGGAGTGGGTCGACAGCGTCAGCGTGACTTTGCTCCACTCGATCGTGATGTCCGGGTGATGGTTGGCCGCCTCGGCGAGATAAGCGACCGCCCCCACGTACAGCACGGCGGCCCTGAAGTCGGCCAGCGTTTGCACATGCACGATGCTGTCGCCCTGCCGGCTCCAGCCAGGCACATCGCCCAGCCGCTCGGAGATCTGCTCGTCGGTCAGCACAGTCCACGCCGCACCTCCTAGTGCGTTATCGCATGCTCTCCAGACCAGTCTCCGCCTTGGCCCGCCGCCATGCGCAGCCGACCTGCACCGCAAATTGGTCATACCGGACCATCTGACTGCTGCGTCCCGCGCCTGCCTGGATCCCGAAGGGCGCCGGTTACCTAGTGGTGCCCCTCTAAGGGCCACACCAGCTAACTCGTGCCCTTCGAACGTCTGAGTCCGGCAGCGCTCCGCCACCCGCCGCGCCGTACCCGTCGAGCCCGCGTCGGCCACGGCCGCTCCGTCGGCCACGGCCGCCGGTGGTCAGCACCACCAGAGCCGGTCACAGCCGGGTAGGCTCCGTGGTCGTGACAGACTCCCCGCCGACCGCCGCGGCAAACCCGCGCCGTACCCCGCTCACGGCCGTGCACGAAAAGCTCGGCGCCAGCCTGACCGATTTCGCCGGCTGGCTGATGCCGCTCCGCTATGGCAGCGAGACCGCCGAACACACGGCCGTGCGGACCGCGGCCGGCCTATTCGATCTGTCCCATATGGGCGAGTTCGCGGTCACCGGCCCCGGTGCAGCGGCGGCCCTCGACTACGCGCTGACCGGAGAGCCGTCAGCACTGCGGCCGGGACGCGCTCGCTACACGATGATCTGCGCTGACGATGGCGGCATCCTCGACGACCTGATCGTCTACCGCCTCGCCGACGAGGAGTTCCTGGTCGTCGCCAACGCGGCCAACGCGGGCGTCGTGGGCGCAGCGCTCTCCGACCGCATCCACGGGCGCGATGCCCAGGTGAGCGACCGGACGGACGACTACGCGCTGATCGCCGTCCAGGGACCACGGGCCGCCACGATCCTTGGCGCCCTCACGAGCGCTGACCTCGCCGAGGTCAAGTACTACGCCAGCTACCCGGCGCGGGTAGCCGGCCGCGACGTGCTCCTGGCCCGCACTGGCTACACCGGCGAGGACGGGTTCGAGATCTTCGCCGCGCCCGGTGACGCCGAGCACCTGTGGGCTGAGCTGACGCAGGCAGGCGCGGCCCACGGGCTGGCGCCCGCCGGCCTGGCCGCTCGCGACACGCTAAGGCTTGAAGCCGGGATGCCGTTGTACGGCAACGAGCTCGGGGCCGACCTGACGCCATTCGACGCGGGCCTCGGCCGGGTCGTCAAGCTCGACAAGCCCGGCGACTTCGTCGGCCGCCGCGCGCTGGCCGAGCGCGCGGAGGCGGCCCCGCAGCGCCAGCTGGTGGGGCTCACCGGCCAGTCGCGCCGCGTACCGCGGCACGGGTATGCCGTGCTGTGGGACGGCCAGCCGGTCGGCGCCGTCACCAGCGGCGCACCGTCACCGACGCTTGGCGTCCCGATTGCGATGGCGTACGTCCGCCCCGACGTGGCCCTTGCCGCCAGCTCCTCCGGAGCGGGAACGGGCAGGTTGGCAGTCGATGTTCGTGGCACCGCCGAGCCGGCCACACTGGTGGAATTGCCGTTCTACCGCCGCCCGGCCTGAGGCGCGGCCGCGGCAGCCGACCTAGATCGAATAAACCCGTGCAAGAGAGGCGAACATGACCGTTCCCGGCGAGCTCTACTACACGCCAGAGCACGAGTGGGTGGCCCTTAGCGGCTCCACGGCCTCGGTGGGGATCACCGATCACGCGCAGCGCGCCCTCGGCGACGTGGTATTCGTGTCGGCGCCCGCCGCCGGGGCCAGGGTCACGGCCGGCGAGCCGTGCGGCGAGGTCGAGTCGACCAAGTCGGTCAGCGACCTCTACTCCCCTGTCGACGGCGAAGTGACCGAGGTCAACCCGGAGATCGATGACGACCCGGGCCTCGTTAACTCCGATCCCTATGGTGCCGGCTGGCTGTTCCGGGTCCAGCTCGACGACACCGAGACCGAAGTCCCGCCTGGCCTGCTCTCAGCGGCCGAGTACGCGGCCTTGACCAAGGAAGAAGAGTGAGTCGTAGCGGCAGCCCGCACGATCTCCGCCGTCTCGACTCAGCGACCGCGCACCTCGACGCGCCGTTCGCGATCGTCGACATGGCGGCCTTCCGCGCTAACGCCGCCGCGATGACTCGCCGGTCCGGCGGCAAGCCGATCCGCCTGGCCAGCAAGTCGGTCCGCTGCCGGTCCCTGATCGAGCAGGTGCTGGCGATGGACGGTTACCGCGGGGTCCTTGCCTACACCTTGCCGGAGGCCCTCTGGCTGGCGGCCTGCGACACCAGCGACGACATCCTCGTCGCTTACCCGACGGCTGACCGGGCCGCGCTTGCCCGGCTGGCAGGTGACGCGACCGCGGCGACCTCCATCGCGCTGATGGTCGACTGCACCGACCACCTCGACGTGATCGAGAAGGCGGCCGCCGGCGTCGACAGTCCGCACCAGGTGCGCGTAGCCATCGACATCGACGCGGGCTACGAGGCGCTGGGCGGCAAGTTTCGGGCCGGCGCGCGCCGGTCGCCGGTCCGGACTCCTGCCGACGCCGTCGAGCTGGCCACGGCGATCATGAGCCGGCCCGGTCTGCGCCTTGTCGGCCTGATGGCGTACGAGTCTCAGATCGCTGGCGTCGGCGATGATCCCCCCGGCCGGCCCCTGTACGCCCGGGCGGTGCGGATTATGCAGCGCAAGTCGGCGGCTGAGCTAGCCGACCGGCGCGGAGCCATCGTCGCGTCGATCAGGCAGCTGACCTCACTGGAGTTCGTGAATGGCGGCGGCACTGGCTCCCTGGAAGGCACGTCTGCGGAGGCTGCCGTCACTGAGATCGGTGCGGGATCCGGCCTGTACCACCCGACGCTGTTCGACGCCTACCGGGGCTTCACCGGCCAGCCGGCCGCAATGTTCGCCCTGCCCGTTGTCCGGCGGCCGGGCCGCGGCGTCATCACCGCGCTCGGTGGCGGCTACCCGGCGTCTGGCCCTGGCGTGCCAAGCCGGGTGCCGTCGCCGTACCTGCCAGGGGGTCTCCGGCTGGACAAGGAAGAAGGGGCCGGAGAGGTGCAGACCCCGCTCGTCGGCCCCGCCGCCGACAGCCTGAAGATCGGTGACAAGGTCTGGATGCGGCACGCTAAAGCCGGTGAGTTGTGCGAGCGATTTGCCGAGCTGCACCTCGTCGACGGCGAAGCGGTCGTGGCCACGGTGCCGACCTACCGCGGCGAAGGCCAGACGTTCCTGTAGCCGGAGGCGGCCGGGCGGCCTGGCCTGCCCGGCAGAGCCGCGGGCTAGCGGCTGCCCCGGTGCCGCGCCCAGATCCGCAGAATCGTCAGACCCACGACTGCGACGCCGACTGCGGCGGCACCTATCTTCACCTCAGGCCTGGCGACCTGCGCGGCGACCTTCTCCTTCAGCAGGCGGACGTTGTTGGCGGGGCTCACTCGCCCGGCCAGGCTGTCGATTGTCCGCGCGAGGTCCTCGCGGGTCCGCTCGATCTGCGCGAGCAGAAGGTCCGGATCGCCCTTCGCAACCGCGCCGTTGACTGCGACAGCGCCGCGGACCGCAACGTCCCCGCCTGGTTCCGCCATTACAATTTGCCCCTTCCGTACCACGGCTCCCATGACGCCGATGGCATGCGAACTAGTCTCCCAGGCATCGGCTAGTTACGCACGGCCGGCCACCAGTTATCGGGCAGCTAGTTGGCGGCACGCCAGCGGCCCCGGACTCTCGCCCGGGGCCGCCGGCGTACGGTACAGCGCGCAGCTAGCTCGCGCTGGCTACTTTTTGGGCCGCGTGAATGAGCCCCTGGCACGCAAGTGTCTGGAGCCCGGCGCCGGGGACCGGCTTGTCCCCGAAAGCCGCCGCTTCCAGCTCACCCTTGATCAGGCCAGCCAGGTTGTCCCTCGCAACCTCAAGCGAGCGCAGCTGACCGTCGACAGTGCTAAAGGTACTGTCACCAGCGCTTGTGCTCTCGATGGCGTTCGTCGAGGCGACGAGCGTCGCCGCGCCGAAGTCACCGACGCTGGAGTTGAGCTGCTTGTAGCACTCGCCCAGCGCCGTGACGCCGGGGCCGCTGAGCGCGGAGCTCGGCTTGGTCAGGATCTGAGTGATGACTCGCCCATCGTGCTCGTAGTCGTCGCGGAGCCCGGTGAGGTACATGATCGTCGGCCGGATGTCGGTCTCGTCGACCCATGGGCCAGGGAAGTGGTTATCCGCCACCACGGTCTGGCCGCTGTTCGCACCCGCCGAGGAGGGTCCCTCGCTGGCGCCGGGGCCGTCGACGCCGAGCTCCTTCACGCCCGGCCCGACGAAACCGACGTAGTTGGTGTTGATCTCGGCCGCGTAGTCACCGTGATCCCACGCGAACCCGTTGGTCTGGCAGATGAGCTGGCCCTTGCAGGCACCCGACAATGGTGCGGCCTGGAGGAAATAGTCCGGCTTCGCGAACATAGCCAAGGTCGGTGTTCTAGCCGGGTCGGCGTTGACGAAGTGCAGGATCCCTTCCTCCACCGGATTGGCCAGGTAGTTCGTGATCCTTTCGTTGGCCGTGCCGGAGTAGGGGTTCAGCGGGTTGGTCAGGCTCGCCACGTCGTGCTCAAATTGTCGCACCACCGGCTCCGTCGGACCTGGATTCCCGGTCAGGTAGAACTCCGGCGCGGTGTCGTTCTCCATGCTGAACGGGGTGGTGTCACCGGTCTCGCTCGCCAGCAGGCCGGTGGCGTTAGCGCTGATCTCGCCGAAGTTCGCGGCGGTGTAGGTGCACGGCACCGTCACGCCGTCGCAGCCGGCCGGGGACGGCGCGACCGCGCGGCCCACGTTGGCGCCGGCCTCGTGGTCGCCCTCGTCGGAGCTGAGGATGAACAGCGTGTTGTGCGGCGTGATGCCGTCCGCGGCGAGGCGCTGGAAGAAGGCGCCGAACGCGTCGTTGTAATACTGCCCCTGGTCGATGTAGCACTGGGTGCCACTGCCTAGGGCGCTCGGCTGGCTGGCGCAATCCGTACCCATGGTCGGCACCTGCGGACTGTTGGGCAGACCCATGTTCCCGTGGATGTCAGAGATGTACATGTTGACGACCTGGACGCCGTGCTCCAGCATGTCCGCCGCGTACGCCAGTGACTGAGCCGCGTTGATCTCGCCGAAGCCAGGGAAGCCGGGCCTGCTAGGGCTGGTGAAGTCACCGTTGATCTGGTTGCCGAACTCGTCGGTCAGGTTCCCGGCGGCGTTGGTCACGGGGACGCCGTCTTGGCTCAGGCTAGGAGTGCCGGCGCCAAGCTGCGGCGCGATGTAGCGGGATCCGAATAGCGCCTGGAAACCGCTGTATCCGCCCGGCTCGTCCGGCAGCAGGTCTGTCACGGCAGTCGGCGACGGCGTAGCCTGGTTGTACTTCACCGCCTGAGCGTCGGCGCAGAACGCGGCGCCGCGGGCGCAGTGCACGCCCAGGCCGACGTAGTCGGCGGTCTCATTGTCCTTGAAAGAGTCGAGGTCGGCGGCCGTCTGCTGAGCCTCCGGCGAGTTGGCGCCGAACACCTTCGGGATGTCAAAGGTGGGGTTCTCAAGCTCCTGGTTCGCCGTGGCGATCTCGCCGACGTTGCAACCGGCCTTGGTGTACGGCACCCAGGGCGCGGGCGCGGCAGTTGTCGGCGAGATGGGCGAGGACGCGGTGGCCGGCGGTATCGGCGAATACACCATGTTGGGGTTAGTGTCGTGGCCTGCGTTCGGTGTCCTGGCCGTGTCGTCGATTGGATCGGTCCAGTAAGTAAACGACGTAGCCGGGTCTGTCGTCCCGTCGGCGTTGTAGGCCTGGTAGCTGTTGCTGATGCCATTGCCCTGCCGGTCGCCGTACAAGCCCGTCGCCGTGGTCAGCAGGTCATCAGCAGTGTGCGCGATGAGCGGCGTGTGGCTGTTGGAGAGGAACGTCCCGTTGCTGGTGAAGAAGTTCAGCAGGTTCGGCATGAGCTGAAGATCGGACGGGACGTTGGGGTTGTCCCGGAAGTAGTGCACGTTATCGAAGCCAATCTGGATAACGTGCTTGATGCCGTTCCCCAGATGGCACGTGTTGCCACCTTCGCTGGCCTTGGCGGCGGTGCTGGCCGAGGCCAGTACCTGAGTGGTCCCTCCGATGACGCAGAGAGCGCTGACAAGCGCCGCGCTGACGCCTGCGGCTGCCAGTCGCAGTCGGCGTACGCCTCTGCCTCGTTGCTGAGGTCGCATTCAGTCCTCCTCGTACTCCGCCCGGGCAGGCGGGAAAAATGGACAATGCCGCCATCTAGGCTAAGCAGGCCGGTCAAACTCTGGGCGACAATTCACCGACGACGCAGCCAATCCTCAGGTCCATTCGGTACTGCGCACGGCCCTCGGTGAATCCACTCACGTCTAAACTTGGACACCGTGGACGTCGACGCGGTGATCTTCGACTGGGGCGGCACACTGACGCCATGGCACAGCATCGATGCGGTCACGCTGTGGTCAGCGGTCTGCGCACCGCATTTCCCGGCCGAAGAGGCGGCGGCGATGGTGGCCGCTTTGCACGCGGCCGAGAGCGTGCTCTGGCGGGCATCGTCAGCCGAGCATCGCAGCGCCACCCTGAGCGGCTTGTTCGACCTGGCCGGGGTCAGTCCGACTGAGGCGTTCCTGGCCAGCTACGTCGACGCCTGGGAGCCGCACACGTTCACCGACCCCGATGTACCCGCGTTGCTCGGCTTCCTGCGAGACAACGACATCAGGATCGGCGTGCTCTCCAACACAATGTGGCCGCGGAGCTGGCATGAGGACGTCTTCCGCCGAGACGGTGTGCTTGACCTCATCGACGGTGCGGTCTACTCGAGCGAGATCGACTGGACCAAGCCGCATCCGGAGGCTTTCCGCGCCGCGATGATCGCGGTCGGGGTGTCAGACCCGGGACGCTGCGTATTCGTCGGCGACCGGCCTTACGAGGACGTGCACGGTGCCCAGAGCGCAGGCATGCGAGCCGTCCTCATCGCCAACAGCGACGTGCCGCCCTACCCGGCCGCCGAGCCCGACGCGGTCGTCAGCAGCCTGGCCGATCTACGGCCGGTGATTGAATCCTGGTGACGACGCACCGCTAATGCAGCTGTGCGCTAGCGCAGGTGTGACTGCCAGTCCCTGGGCACCCGGCCGCGCGGACCCGGCACTGGCTGGTCCAGCGGGTGGTGCTCAGGCGGCGCTAGCGCCGGACCGCCCTCGTAGATGTCGTTGGTCCGGTAGTCGTAGTACCAGTCCTCGCCGGGCTCGAAGCTTCTGATGATCGGGTGCTCGGTCGTCTTCGCGTGCGCGGTCGCGTGCTGCGAGGGTGAGTTATCACAGCAGCCGATATGGCCGCATTCCGCACATCGGCGCAGATGGAGCCACCAGCCGCCGGCCGCATCGCACTCCACGCAACCCGTTCCGCTCGGGGGAACCGACGGGTCGATGCCCTCCGTCGTAGTCATATGCCCTCCAGATGTGATAGCTGCTCAGCCGCTGATTAGGCAGGCGGGTCGTCGAGCGCCTCGCTGGCCGCCCACCGGTATACCCCGGTGGACATGGTGGATGTCGCGCGGTCTGCCCGGATGCTAAACACCCGGTGCCTGGCCTGCCTGACTTCGCTGTCCGCCGGCGCAGCCAGCCAGGCCAGCTCGGCCAGGTGCCCGGCCAGCCGTAGCTCATCCTCCCCGCCCGGCAGGGCAGCGACCCGCAGGTCGGACCCTGAGTCCCGATCCGCGGACGCTACCGCACCAGACTCGGCTAGCTCGACGGCGCGGGCGGCGAGCGCGAGCGCGCCCCCGGCAAGGTCCGCGATCTCCGCGGCCAGCGCGCGTTCCGAGGCCGGCTTGAGCGTCGCCGGATTGCCGTCCCACCAGCCGCCGTAGAGCCGCCAGATCGTGCGCACGATGAACTCGGGCTCGTCATAGACCGGCTGGAGATACGGCCGGTCGGCCAGGCGCCTGGGCACCGCCACGCTGTGAATCGCGTCGTCGAGGCGGCCGCCGTTGTTCATGATCGCCAGTGTCTGGCTTACCAGGGATTCCAGCAGCTCAGCCGTGTCGGTCAGGGCAGTGGCCACCCGGTCCGCGCCGCTGACCGGCAGGCCATGACCCGGCAGCAGGTACTCGGCCCGCAGGGCGAGCATCCGGCGCAGCGCGGCGGCCCATTCCAGCGGGTATCGCTGCACCTTCTGCGGATTGCCGGCATTGGGCGATGCCCAGATGAACAGGTCGCCGCAGCACAGCACCTTGTGCTCAGGCACCCACGTCACAGTGTGGTCGTCGGTCTCGCCCTTCTCGTGCCGCAGCTCGAATGTCCTGCCACCGACCTCGACAGTGAGCTCGCTGGCATACGTACGGTCCGGATAGCGGTACTCCGTGGGCCAGCGCAGCCCACGGATGCCGAACTGACGCTGATTGATGATCTGGTTGTAGCCGGCGGTCATCCGGTACCTGTCGAAGCGGCGTGAGACGGCCTCGTGCGCCGTCACGACCGGCGCAGGCCAGCCATTGTCGATTGCCTCCGCTGTCCAGACGCCGACGCCGAAGACGTGGTCGATATGACCATGCGAGTACACCGCCGTGTGCAGGCGCTGGCTTGTCCAGCGCCGCAGCTCGTCGTGGATGGCCTGCGCGACGAAGGCGCTGCCCGTGTCGACTAGCACCAGCCCGTCCGGCGTGCGGATCGCCGTGACATTGGCAAAGGCGGGCAGGAACGCTACGTCATCGCTAATCTCGGCGAGGCCGCCGAGGTGCCCGACCGGATGGTACTCGCTGATGCGCACGTCGCCGCGCCACAGCCGGTCGGCCAGCGCCAGCACGTCAGTGGTCATGCGTACCGCCTTCTAGCTCGGCTCACCTCGAAAGCCTGCATACCACGACGGGAACTCCAGTAGCGAGCCGAGTACGACCTGCGCGCCAGCCGCCATCAGGTCGGCCCGGTCGAACGATCCCGTCGGCACGCCCACGCCGACCGACCCGCCGTCACGGGCCGCGGCCATGTCCGCGGGCGTGTCGCCCACGTATACGGCGGCGTTGATGCGGGCGAGTACCGCGGCCTTCTCAGGCCCGTGCACATGCGTGAACACCTCGTCAGCTGCAAGCGCGACGGCGTCCAGGCTCGGCCCCACCGAGACCGGGTGCTTAGCCGTGATGATCACGGCTCGCTCGCCAGCCAGGTGCACGGCGGCGAGTGCCTCGGCCGCGCCGGGCAGCGCGAACGTCATGGTGGGCGCGAGCCGTACGTAATGCCGGCGGTAGCTGTCGGCTGCCGCCTGCTGCCCGTGGGCGGGGAACCAGTAGCTGACCTCGTCTTCGAGCTTGATGCCCATCCGCGTATCGACCTCGGCCAGGTCGATGTGCACGCCCAGTTCGTCGGCCACGGCCGACCAGGCGGCCATGATCGCGGGCCTGGAGTTGATCAGGGTGAGATCCAGGTCGAAGCCGACCGGCCCGGCCACTGGCATCTGGCTCCTCACGACGGCCTGTCACGACAGCGCCTTCGCTCGCCGCGAGCAGCAGCGTAGCGGCGGACCTGGCACCCTCCGCGATCAGCCCGCCCGCGGGCGGCTGCCCGCGAGCTTGACAGCGACCTTGCTCGATGTACTCTTGTTATATGACAATAGATAAAGGGGTCAGCGCGCCGAGGCATCAGCGGTGGAGTTCCGGCTCGACCCCGGCTCTGGCGTGCCGACCTACCTGCAGCTTGTGCACCAGGTTGAGCACGCGCTGCGGCTGGGCTACCTCAAGCCGGGCGACCAGCTGCCCAAGGTCAGGGACGTGGTCGCCGCACTGGCGATCAACCCGAACACCGTGCTGAAGGCCTACCGTGACCTGGAGATCAAGGGCCTTGCGGCGGCCGGCCCGGCCAGGGCACGTTCATCCAGGCCACGCTCAGCCAGATCGCGCTGCCGGAGCTGACCGCGCTGCGCAAGTCCCTGGTCGGCTGGTTGACTGCCGCGGACGGGGCCGGATTGGACGAGGACGGGATCGTGGCGCTGGTTACCAGCGCGCTGCGGGATTTCTATGAGCGCCGCAGCGGGTCGCGCCCCCGCAGCGGCGCGGCGGGCGACGAGACGGAGGGCGTCGCATGAACGTCATCGAAACCAGCGGCCTGGGCAAGCGTTACCGCAGCGCCTGGGCGCTGCGCGACTGCACGCTGGCGATCCCCGACGGGCACGTGGCCGCGCTCGTCGGCCCGAACGGCGCGGGCAAGACCACGCTTCTCAGCCTGGCAGTCGGCCTGGCGGCACCATCCGCGGGCGCCGTCACCGTGCTCGGCGGCCGGCCTGCCGGGTCGCCGGCCGCGCTGGACGGCATCGCGTTCGTCGCCCAGGACACGCCGATGTACAAGAATCTGTCCGCCGCGGACATGCTGCACCTCACCCGCAACCTGAACCGACGCTTCGACCAGCACTACGCGGAAACCCGGCTGGGCGAGCTGGGCATCCCGCTGAAGCGGAAGGCCGGGAAGCTGTCCGGCGGGCAGCAGGCTCAGCTCGCGCTGACGCTGGCGCTGGCCCGCCGGCCACGGCTGCTGCTGCTGGACGAGCCGGTGGCGATGCTCGACCCAATCGCCCGGCACGACTTCATGGCCACCGTGCTGACGGCGGCTGCGGACGACGGCGTGTCGGTCGTGCTGTCCTCGCACGTCCTCGCCGAGCTCGAGCGGGTGGCCGACTACCTCATCCTGATGTCGCGCGGCCGAGTGCAGGTAGCCGCCGAGGTCGACGACCTGCTCGCCAGCCACCGCATGCTGACCGGCCCGGCCGCCGAAGCCGACAGGTATGCCGAACGGCCCGTGGTGCACACTCGCCGCGGTGAGGCGCAAGCCCACTTGCTAGTCCGGGCCAGCGCGGCGGACCCGGTCCCGCCCGGCTGGGAGGCACATCCGGTCGGCCTGGAGGAACTCGCCCTTGCCTACCTGCGCGAGCCCGGCGCCTCTGCGCTGCCCGGGCCGGCCCGCGACCGGGCTCTGCGGGTTGAGACTGGCGAACCATCGGAGATGACGAAATGACCACGCTGACCATGGCCGCCGGCCCGGCGGAGGGCACGAGCCCGCGGCCGCTGCCATGGCGGCGGATGGCCTGGGTCACCTGGCGACAGCACCGGTTCGCGCTGACCGGCGTGGCCGTGCTGCTGGGCGCACTGGCCGTATACGTGTGGATCGTCGGCCTTCAGATGCACCACGCCTACGCCGCCGCGATTGCCTGCCACCCGGCTTCGCCTGCCTGCGGTGAGCTCTTGATCGGCGCAGGCCAGCTGAACCCGCTGCTGGCGAATGGCTACCTCCTGCTGGCGGTGCCTGCGCTGATCGGGATGTTCGTCGGGGCGCCGGTGCTGGCTCGTGAGCTGGAGACCGGCACGTTCCGGTACGCGTGGACCCAGGGCTTCGGGCGGTGGCGCTGGACGCTCGCCAAGCTGGTGATGCTCGCGGTCGCAGTGGCTGCCGCTGCCGGAGCCATCAGCGTGCTGCTCTCCTGGTACTACCAGCCGTACTTCGCCGCGCGTAGTCAGGCCCTGTCTTTTTCTGAGCTGTCCCCGCTGACTCCCGGCCTGTTCCCCCTGCGGGGCATCGCGTTCGCCGCCTGGACGCTGGCTGCCTTCGCCATCGGCGCCATGGCCGGCATGCTCATCCGCCGCGTCGTCCCCGCCATGGCCGCCACCCTGGCCGCCTACATCGGGCTCGCCTTCGCAGCCGGGGCGTTCCTGCGACAGCACTACCTGACTCTGCTGGTCACCAGCAATCTGAACACGCCCGTTGCCGCGTGGATCACGAGCCAGTGGTTCACCAAGGGCGGCAAGTTCGCGTTCGCCGCCGACGGCGTGCCGGCATTCAACGTCTTCGAGCGGCTCTGCCCTCCCTTTGCGCCCGGTAGCAAACCGTCGGTTGGCCCTGCGCAGTGCTTTGCCGAGCACGGCTACACCCAGTGGACCAGCTACCAGCCGGCTAGCCGGTTCTGGCCCTTCCAGTGGATCGAGGGCGGCTGGCTGCTCGCGCTGTCAGTGCTGCTCATCGCCGTAGCGATCTGGCTGGTCCGCCGCCGCGCGACCTGAGCTGCTGGCCTCCCCCGAACTGGATAACAGCAACTGCTGCCCGCAACCCGGACAGTCGGAGGTGACGAAATGACCGCGCTGGCCATGCCCGCCAGGACGGCGGAGGACGACGCAAGCCTGCAGCCCCTGCCGTGGCGGCGGATTGCCTGGGTTACCTGGCGGCAGCACCGGATCGCGCTGACCGGCGTGGCCGTGTTCCTTGGCGCGCTGGCGGTGTGCCTAGGGAAGGTCGGCGCTCAGCTCCACCGCGCCTACTTCGCGGCGGCCGCCTGCCACCCGGCAAGCTCACTCGCCTGCCGCGACCTGGTCAGCAGCTTCAACCACATGGACAACTTCCTCGCGAATGGCTCTGCGCTGCAGGCAGTGCCCGTACTGATCGGGGCTTTCGCCGGGGCGCCGGTGCTGGCTCGGGAGCTGGAGACCGGCACCTTCCGATTCGCCTGGACCCAGGGCTTCGGGCGGTGGCGCTGGACGCTAGGCAAGCTCGTGCTGCTCGCGATCGCCGTCACGGCTGCCGCCGGCACGTTCAGCGTGCTGCTGGACTGGTATTACCAGCCGTACTTCGCCGCGCGCAATTCGGCCATGTCTCTTTCGGAGGCGTCCCCGCTGTATGCCGGCCTGTTCGACCTGCGCGGCATCGCGTTCGCCGCCTGGACGCTGGCGGCCTTCGCGATCGGCGCCCTGGCCGGCATGCTCATCCGCCGGATCGTCCCCGCGATCGCCGCCACCATGGCCGCCTATGCGGGTCTCGCCTTCGCTTGCGGGGCGTTCTTGCGCCAGCATTACCTGACGCCCCTGGTTACCAGCAACCTAAACGTGCCTGGTTCCGCGTGGATCCTGAGCCAGTGGGGGACCAGAAGCGGCAAGTTCGCTTTCGCCTGGCCACCTCCCCTGAGCCTCTTCCAGCAGGTCTGCGCTGCGCCTCCGCCAGTGCATGATGGCAACAAGTTCGGAGCCCTCGCGGAGTGCTTCTCGCAGCACGGCTACACGCTGTGGACCAGCTACCAGGCGGCCGGCCGGTTCTGGCCATTCCAGTGGATCGAGGGCGGCTGGCTGGTCGCGCTGTCCGTGCTACTCATCGCCACGATAGTCTGGCTGGTCCGCCGCCGGGCCGCCTGAACCGCCCGGCAACCGCAACAGGCCGCGCGGTTCGTGCATTGACCAATGGGTGGGGCCGGTGGGATTCGAACCCACACTGGCAGGAACCTAAATCCTGTGCCTCTGCCGTTGGGCTACGGCCCCAGTGCTGTCACACGGTGCGGTCAGACGCCGAGGTCCTGCCGTAGCCGCGCCACGTGGCCGGTCGCCTTCACGCCGTACTGCGCCTGCTCAATCTTGCCGTCTGGGCCGACGACGAACGTGGACCTGATGACACCGACCGACTTCTTCCCGTACAGCATCTTCTCGCCGTAGGCGCCGTACGCCTCGAGCACGCCGCGCTCCTGGTCGCTCAGCAGCGGGAAGTTGAGGCCATCCCGGTCACGGAACTTCGCCAGCTTCGCCGGGCTGTCCGGCGAGATCCCGAGCACCGCGAATCCGGCCGCGGCCAGGCTCGCCAGGCTGTCCCGGAAGTCACACGCCTGCTTCGTGCAGCCCGGCGTCATCGCCGCCGGGTAGAAGTAGATGATCACTCGCTGGCCGCGCAGCGACGACAAGCTCACCTCGTTGCCGTCGGCGTCCGGCAGCGAGAACTCAGGCGCCGCGTCACCGGGAGCCAGGCGTACCTCGGCCATGCTCGTTCCCTTCTCCTCCGATTGTCAGGATCGAGATTAGCCAAGGAACGCAGCGATTACCGGGGCAAGCCCCCGCAAGGCCTTGCCGCGGTGGCTGATCCTGTCCTTGTCCGCCGACTCCATCTCGGCGGTGGTGATGTCCGCGGACTCCGGCACGAAGATCGGGTCATACCCGAAGCCGTTCTGCCCGCGCGGCTCCCGGATGAGCCGGCCGCGCATCACACCCTCGCTGACGTGCTCGCGGCCGCCCGGCAGCACCAGCGCAGCCGCGCACACGAACTGCGCCCCGCGCCGTTCGTCGGGCACATCGGCGAGCTGGGCGAGCACCAGCCGCAGGTTGGCCTCGTCGTCACCGTGCCGGCCGGACCAGCGAGCCGACAGCACGCCGGGCATCCCGTTGAGCGCGTCGGCGCACAGTCCCGAGTCGTCGGCGACGGCGGGCAGCCCGCTGAACTGGGCGATCGCGCGGGCCTTGAGCAGGGCGTTCTCGGCAAAGGTCGCGCCGGTCTCGGCGACATCGGGAGCGCCAGGGAACGCCGCCAGGCTGGTCAGCGCCACGTCCACCCGGCCGTCGGCCAGGATCCTGGTCAGCTCGACCAGCTTGTGCCGGTTCGCGGTGGCGAGGACGAGGCGCGGCGGAGCCTGCGCCGGTGCGCTGGTCATGCGCCGAGAGCGGCCTGCTGGATCTTGGTCAGCTCGGCGCAGCCGCCCACTGCCAGGTCCAGCAGCTCGTCCAGCAGCGCGCGGCCGAACGGCTCGCGCTCGGCGGTGCCCTGGACCTCGACGAAGCTGCCGTCGCCAGTGCAGACCACGTTCATATCGGTGTCGGCCGCGACGTCCTCGTCGTAGCACAGGTCGAGCTGCGGCCGCCCGTCGACGATCCCGACGCTGACCGCGGCGACCGACGCCGTCAGCGGCTCGCCCTTGGTGCGCTTGCGCTCCTTCAGCCAGCCGATCGCATCGGCCAGCGCGACGTACCCGCCGGTGATGGCCGCGGTCCGGGTGCCACCATCGGCCTGCAGCACGTCACAGTCGACCACGATCGTGTTCTCGCCCATCGCCTTCGGGTCGATGCACGCTCGCAGCGACCTGCCGACGAGGCGGGAGATCTCGTGCGTGCGCCCGCCGATCCGGCCTTTGACCGACTCACGATCGGTGCGCGTGTTCGTCGATCGCGGCAGCATCGCGTACTCGGCCGTCACCCAACCCTGGCCGCTGCCGCGGCGCCAGCGCGGCAGGTCCTCCTGGACGCTTGCGGCGCACAGCACCCGGGTCGCGCCGAACTCGACTAGCACCGAGCCCTCGGCGTGATCCAGCCATCCCCTGGTGATCTTGACTTCGCGTAGCTGATCCGGCTGCCGGCCGTCTGGTCGTGACATAGCCGTCAGCCTAGTGCTACCAGCCGGCCCGTTCCGGCGACCCGGCCTTGATCCATTGGTACACCCGCTGGACGCCCTCGGCCAGCGACGTCGTCGGCACCCAGCCAAGATCGCGCCGCGCCCGCTCGGGTGCCAGCGCGCCGCGCAGCAGCTCGCCGGGGCGGGCCGGCGCGAACACAGGCTCGAGGCGGTACCCGGCGACCTCGCTGATCACCTGGGTGAGGGCCAGCACGCTGACCTCGATGCCAGTGCCAATGTTCCAGGTGCCAGGACGGCCACGGTCAGCAGCCGCCAGGAACGCGCCGACGGCGTCGGCTACGTAGACGTAGTCTCGCGTCTGCTGGCCGTCGCCATAGATGACCGGCCGCTCCCCCGCCAGCGCCCGCGCGCAGAAGATCGCGACCACGCCAGCCAGCCCGGCGGGATTCTGGCGCGGCCCGTAGACGTTGGCGAACCGGAGCACGGCGTGGCTCGTCCCGTGCAGCCGGTTGTACAGAAGCACATACTGCTCGGCGCAGTGCTTGGCGACGCCGTACGGCGACTCGGGCAGCGGCAGCACGTCTTCCATCGACGGGATCGGCGCATCCCGGCCGTAGATGACCGCACCAGTCGAGCCGAACAGCACCCGGGCACCGACGGCCCGCGCCGACTCGAGCACGTTCACGGTGCCGATGACGTTAGCCGCGGCGTCCGCCGCCGGATGCGACACCGACGAGCGGACGTCGATCTGCGCGGCGAGGTGACAGATCAGCTCGGGGGCGAAGTCAGCGGTCAGCGCGGCGAGCGCAGTGGCGTCGGTGACGCTCAGCTTGTGCACGGCAGCCTGCTCGGGCACCCGGCCAGGCCTGCCCGCCGACATGTCGTCCACGACTTCGACGGCATCGCCCCGGCGCACCAGCGCATCGGCGAGGTGCGAGCCGATGAAACCGGCGCCACCGGTGACGAGCACACGCATGGGAGAGCAGTCTATGCGCAGCGTGGTGGCCGGAGGCGACTGCCGCAACTGCGCGTCACGCATCCCCAATCGGGATAGTTTTCATCAATTCACCGTTTCCCCAATAACGGGTAATTTCGATAGCTCGGTGCATGGATTCCGGTTAGCGTTTAGCGGCTGGGCCGCCGCAGGCGCGCGCAGCAAGCGTGCTGCGGTCGGGGGACGGGACCCGGGCTGCGAGCACCGTTGCAATCGGGGGCACGGGGTCATGGGCAACCTCGCTGGGGACGATCGGCGGCCGCGCACCGCAGTGCGGCGGCGGATCCTGGTCACGGGTGCCTGCTGGCTGCTTGCGCTGGCCGGGGTCGGCGCGATGGTTGACCTCTTTCTGCGCCGCGGGATGGTGGACCTCGTCGTCTATCGCTCGGGCGCGACGGCAATTCTGCACGGGGCCAGGCTCTACCAGATGCGGACAGCGGCTGGCCTGCGCTTCACCTATCCGCCATTGGCCGCGATCCTCGCCACGCCGCTGGCTGCGCTGCCGCTGCAACTAGCGATGCTCGCCTGGATCCCGATGGTCTACGGACCGCTGGCCATCGCGATCTGGTTCGGTTTCCGCCCGCTGCTGGACCGCGCTGGCAGCTGGTCCTGGGCAGCATTTGCCTGCCTGCTCGGCGGCTGCGCGGTCCTGACACCGATCTGGCAGGAGATGGCCTTCGGGCAGATCGACCTTTTCCTGCTCGCCTTGTGCCTGCTGGATTGCGCACTGCCGCGGCCCAGGTGGCCGCGGGGCATCCTGATCGGCCTGGCGACAGCGATCAAGCTGGTCCCCGGCGTCTTCATCATCTACTTGCTGGTCACCGGACAGCGTAGGGCGGCCGCGGTCGCCGCGGCGTCTTTCGCTGTCTGCACCGGGGCCGCATTTATCCTCGCTCCGCACGACTCGATCACTTACTGGACCAGCGCGATATTCGACTCAAGCCGGCTAGGCGGTAATCCGGCGGCTGGCAACCAGTCCCTGCGGGGAATGATCTTGCGTGCGTTTCTGCCAGGCCACGCTCCCCCGCTGGTCTGGCTGCTCGCCGCCGCCGCCGTAGCTGTCGCCGGATTCGCAGTCGCCCGGGCTTGCTGGCAGCGCGGTGATGAGATGGCCGGAATCGCGATCACCGGGCTGCTGGCCGCGGCCTTGTCGCCGGTGGCCTGGATCCATCACCTCTGCTGGGCGGTTGTAGCCATCGGCGTCATCGTCGGCACCGGACGAGACTGGCGGCGGGTGGCCATAGCGTTGCTCGCCTTCGGGCTCTTCGTCTCCTGGCTGCCGATCTGGGTCCAGGCCAGCGTTGGCCCGCGGCACGTGCCCGGGATACCCGCTCGGCTGGCAGAGGACTCCTTCGGGCTCGCCGCCCTGGTCCTGATTGGCGTGCTGGTCAAGGTCCGGGCGCCCGGCACCGTACGCGTAGCGACGGACACGGTCGAGCCAGCCCTGGCCCAATCAGCACTGGCCCAATCAGCACTGGCCCAATCAGCACTGGCCGAGTCAGGAGTCGGCCGCGCCGAACAGCCGGAGGCCGGACTGGGCGAGCCGCAGCGACCCGCCGAAAGCCTCCGACGCCTGCTCCAGCGAGACCCGCAGGTCGTTCCAGGCGACCAGGTGGGTCAGCACTAGGTCCCCTACTCCGGCCCTGGCCGCGTGCTCGCCTGCCTGCCGGGCCGTCAAGTGCAGGTCAGGCGGCAGATCAGGGCCGTCAACGAAAGACGCCTCGGACAGCAGCACGTCCGCGCCTGCCGCGAGCCGGACGAGTTCGTCGGTCGGACCGGTGTCGGCTGAGTACGCCAGGGTCGCACCCGCGTGCTCGATCCGGAACCCGAACGTCTCCACCGGGTGGTTCATGTGCGCCATCGTCAGGCGCAGCGGGCCAATCTCGATGGTGCCGGGCGCCAGGGTGGTGACGTCGAACGCTTCGACGATGCCGAGGTGCTCGCTGCCGAGCGCCCTGGCCAGCCGGTCCTGCGTGCCAGTCGGCCCGTATACCGGGATCCGCGGCTGCGGCCCGTCCGGCCGGTAGTTCTGGAAGACGGAGTACCCCAGCATGTCGATGCAGTGGTCGGCGTGCAGGTGGCTCAGGCAGATCGCGTCGACGTCGCCGAGCCCGGTGTAACGCTGGAGGGCGCCAACGGCCCCGTTCCCTAGATCGAGAACCATGCGGAAGTCGCCGGTATCAATCAGGTAACAGGACGCGGAGCTGTCCGGGCCAGGGAAGCTACCCGACCAGCCGACGATCGTTACCTGCATGGCCGTCCATGGCGCGCGCGACAGATCATGATGCCCACAGCGGCTCAGGATAGCCTGGCGGCGCCGACGGCCGGCCAGCGGAAACGTGTCGACGAAACCGGCACTGCCACTATCATCCCCAAAACGCCATGATCCGGATTAAGAACCCCTAGTCAGCGACAGCGAGCCGCGGCCCGCGGAGGTGTGATGACCGAGCAGTCAACCGACGCCGAGCGCGCTGTCCCGCTCGCGCTGGCCGAGCCGTCGGTACACGTCCGACCTGGCTGGATCGCCGGGCTGAGCCTGGCCAGCCTGGGTATGTGGATGGCCTCGCTGACGCCGATCCAGGTGCTGCTGCCGATCCAGTTGCAGAACATCGACAGGGCTCACAAGATCGCGGCGCTGGCGATCGTGTCCGGACTGGGCGCCGTTGCCTCGGTGCTGGCCACCCCGCTAGCCGGCGCACTGTCCGACCGGACCAGCTTTGCCTACAGCTTCTTTGGCCTGAACGGGCGGCGGCACCGGTGGACCCTGATCATGGCGCTGCTCGGTGCGGTCAGCATGCTCGTGCTGGCGCACCAGCAGACCGTGGCCGGGGTCGCGGTCTTCTGGGTGATCTTCAGCGCATTCCAGAACGGCGAATACGCGAGCCTCAGTGCCGCGATCCCCGACCACGTGCCGGTCCGGCAGCGGGCGACGGTGGCCGGCTGGGTCGGCATGCCGCAGGCCCTCGGCCTGGTCGTGGGCACAGTCCTGGTCGTCCTGGTCCTGGGCAGCAGCGTCGTGAGTGGCTACTACATCATGGCCGTGCTGTTCTTCGTGCTAGTGATCCCGTTCGTGTTCTTGACCCCGGACCATCCGCTTGACCCAGCGCACGTCGACGCCTTCTCCTGGAAGAAGCTCCTGCAGGCGTACTGGATCAGCCCGCGCCAGTACCCGGACTTCGCCTGGGCCTGGCTCACCCGGTTCCTCGCCTCCCTGGCCATCGCGATGGGCACGCTCTACTTGCTGTATTTCCTGCGCGACAAGGTGAAGCTGTACGCCCACGAGCACATCCCCGCGGCGACTGGCCTGCTGATCCTGATCGTCATCTACACCGTCTGCGTCGTGCTGACGGCGATCATCGGCGGCGTGATCTCCGACCGCATCGGCAAGCGCAAGATGATCGTCACCGTCTCCGGGGCGCTGATGGGCCTGGCGGCGCTGCTGCTGACGTTCGCGGAGAACTGGGATGCCGCCCTGGTCGCCGCGGTCCTGTTCGGCACGGGCTTCGGCGCTTACCTGGCTGTCGACCAGGCGCTGATCACTCAGGTCTTGCCGGCCGCCGCGGACCGGGCCAAGGATCTCGGCATCATCAACATCGCCATCGTGGGTCCGGCGGCCATCGGCGCGGCGATCGCCGGTCCGCTCGTAATACTCGGCGGCTATCCGACTCTCTTCGCCGGCACCGCCATTGTCGCAGCGCTGGCCTCGATCTTCGTCTGGAAGATCAAGAGCGTGCCGTAGCGGCGCCTGCGATGGGCCGCAGTCGGCCACGACCGACCCGGGCCAGCTGCCTGCTCTGCGCGACCAGCCGGCCCGAGGCGTCCCATACCTCGGCCTCCTCGTCGAACCAGCCACCGCTGACATGCCGCGACCGCGCGGCGACTGCCAGCGGTCCGGGACTCGGTACGGCGCGCATGTGCCAGGTCAGCTCCACGGTCGGCGCCCAGCTCGTGGCGCCGAGGCCGAAGACGACTGGCGGCAGCCCGTCGACCGCCAGCGCCAGCACGTACGCATCGGGGTCCTGGCGGTCCCGAGCTGGAAGTACCCGCGCATCTCCGGCAGTCCGCTCGGCTCGTTCCGGCGCCAGCCCGCCGTCGCCGGGTCCATCAGCACCTCGACCTGCGCGGCATAGCCGGACGTGCCGTCGGGCCCGGTGGTGCCGCGCCACTGGCCAAGGTTCAGACAGTCCTCGATGGCCGGGAAGGCAGGCGGCCTGCCGGTCCACGTCAGGCCGGCCGCGGCAGCACCGTCTCCGTCTGCGTCGCCGGCACCGTCCGCGAGAGCCGAGCTGGCGCCGCCAGGCCCGACCGGCCCGGGCACCTCGCCAGTCGTAATGGTCGTGTCCAGGATGACCTTGCCGTCCTGGACCAGTGCGGCCCGCGCGGTCGCCGTCGTGCGGCCGCGCTTCAGCCAGGTGACCTGCACCTCAGCCGGCGCGATTGCGGCAACCCGGAGGAAGTGGGCGCTGGTCGCGACCGGGTGCGGCAGCGGCGACTCGGCCAGGACGGCACGCATGACCGTCGCCAGCAACGCGCCTCCGTTTATGGCCGACGGCGCAGTGCCGCCCGGCGCCACCAAGGCGAACCTAGCGTCGGGCAGCGCCGCATACAGTCCTTCTGCGCGGCGGGTCACTGCTGTGGCCTCGTCGAAGATCGTCATCCTGGCTGTGTCTTCCTCGTCATCGCTTGGCGTACTTACCGAAGAGTAGCTTTCCAGCGGTGACCGGGGTAAGGACCCCGTTCCCAGCAATGGTCAGCTACGCCCAGAGTTGCCCTTCCAGCCGCGCCTCCGCCTCGGCCAGCGTGCCGCCGTACGCGCCGGTCGACAGGTACTTCCAGCCGGCATCCGCGATGAGTAGCGCGATGTCCGCCCGCTGGCCCGCTGCCTGCGCCTTCGCGGCCAGGCCCAGGGCCGCGTGCAAGACGCACCCGGACGAGATCCCCGCGAACAGGCCCTCGGCCGACAGCAGCTCCCTGGTCCGCCGCAAGGCGTCAGCCGACGACACCGAGAACCGCGAGGTCAGCACCGACTCGTCGTACAGCTCGGGCACGAACCCCTCGGACAGGTTCCGCAGACCGTACACCAGCTCGCCGTACCGGGGCTCGGCCGCGACGATCTGGACCCCCGGCACGCGCTCGCGCAGGAACCTGCCCGTCCCCATCAGCGTGCCCGACGTGCCGAGGCCCGCCACGAAGTGCGTAATCTCCGGCAGGTCGGCCAGCAGCTCGGGACCGGTCGTCTCGTAGTGGGCCCGCGCATTGGCCTCGTTCCCGTACTGGTACAGCATCACCCAGTCGGGGTGCTCGGCGGCGAGGCCCTGCGCCACCCGGACCGCTTCGTTGGAGCCGCCCGCCGCAGGCGAGGAGACGATCGAGGCACCATAGGCCTCGAGCAGCATCCGCCGCTCAGCCGAAGTGTTCTCCGGCATCACGCAGATCAGCTTGTAGCCGCGCAGCCGAGCGACCAGGGCCAGGCTGATACCGGTGTTACCGGAGGTGGGCTCCAGGATTGTCGCGCCGGGGTAGAGCAGCCCGTCCTTCTCGGCCGCGGCGACCATGTACGCAGCGGCCCTGTCCTTCACCGACCCGGTCGGGTTCCGGTCCTCGAGCTTGGCCCACAGCCGCACGTCATGGCTCGGCGACAGTCGCGGCAGCCCAACGAGGGGCGTGCCGCCGAAGGCGTCAAGCAGGGACTCGTACCGCATGTCGCAGCTAACTCAGCGGGCGCCGCCGGCCACCGCCGGCAGCACGGTGATCGTGTCGCCGTCGCTGACGGAGGCGGACAGACCACCGATGAACCGCACGTCCTCGTCGTTCAGGTACACGTTGATGAACCGGCGCAGGCCGGAGTCGTCAATAAGCCGCTCCCGCAGGCCGCCGTAGCGACCATCAAGATCGGCAAACAGCTCGTCAAGCGTCGAGCCCGAGCCCTCGATCGACTTCTGGCCGCCGGTGTAGCTGCGCAGGATGGTCGGGATGCGGACCTCGATTGCCATGGCTATCTGCTCCAGTTATTCGGTAGATGCACGCGTCAACAGGTGCCCGGCGAGCCGGGCGCAACAAGTCAGCCGCGGTCCCTGGTGGCCAGCCGACCAGCTAGGACCGCTAGCGGGTCCAACCGGCCGCCGGGCGCGATCATTCCGGCTCGACAGCTACCTCTTCCTCGGTGACTACCTCTTCCTCGGTGACCGTGCCGTCCACGATCCGGAACGACCTGAACTCTTCCTGGTCGGAGTTTCTGGTCGATACCAGCACGTAATGCGCCACCGGCTCACTGGCGTACGAGATGTCGGTGCGAGACGGATAAGCCTCAGTTGCCGTGTGTGAGTGATAGATCACGACCGGCTCCTCGTCCCTATCGTCCATCTCCCGCCACACGCGCAGCTGCTCCAGCGAGTCGAAGCGGTAGAACGTCGGCGACCGCTCCGCATTGAGCATCGGGATGAACCGCTCCGGCCGGTCGCTGCCCGCGGGCCCGGCGATCACGCCGCAGGCCTCGTCGGGATGGTCAGCGATGGCGTGCGCCAGGATCTTCGAGCGCAGGTCCGCGCTGATCGTCAGCATCCCAGGAGACTAGCGGAGCCGCCCGATGCGCCTGCTGGCTGCCCGATCACAGCCTCTAGGACAGTGCCTCGATCAGGCTGTCCTGCAAATACGCTAGCCACTGATAAACCCAGATATATGCGGATCGAGGATCGTCGGCGGCGAGCTGCTCGGACAGGTCCTCGTTCTCGTCGGTGATGCCCAGCCGGACACTCAGAGCGAGCCGGACGTCGTTAAGCGCGCGCAGCCACTGCTGGCATTCCATTTCACTCAGCCGCACGTCGCCGCCGGCCGAGGGCAACGAGGCCAGTACCGTGTGCGCTGCGGCTACCTTGGCGGTTCGCAGGCTCTCCTCGGTGTAGCGGCGGAACTCCGCCGACGCTTCGGGGTCGTCGGTATAGCCGTCGGGCAGCAGCCGCGCCAGGACCGGGTCGTCGGGCGGCTCGGCGTGGTTGGACAGGCCAAGCTGGGCCTCCAGCGCGTCACTGCCCGCACCGGTCTCGGCCACTTCGGCCGCGGTGCTGTCGGCGCTGACTAGCTCGGCGATCTGGCTGACCAGGCTCCGGATCACGCCGGCCTGGGCCTGCTCGAAATAGGCGGCCGCGCCACCGGTCACGGGCCTAAAGGACGCCGCCATGCCCAGGCTGTCGTCACTGTTGTCCGCTGGCTCAAAATCCCAGGTCACGAGTCGTGGCTCACAGTTGCCCATAGGCCGTAGCCATGCAATGTCTCGGCGTCGCGCTCCATGGCTTCGCGGCTGCCGGCCGAGACGACTGCCTTGCCACGGTGATGCACGTCCAGCATGAGCTTCTCTGCCTTGGGCTTGGGGTAACCGAAGACTTTTTGGAAGACATACGTTACATAGGTCATGAGATTGACCGGGTCATTCCAGACGACAGTCACCCACGGTGCATCCAGAGCCGTTTCCTCGCCCGTCATCGGCTGCTCGACTTCAACCGGCGCGACGCCCACCTGCCGTCACCTCCCCAGTAGCTAAGTGTCCCACTCCCCCGACGTTAGTGTTCCACTCGCGCCTAGCGCGAACGCATGGACATTTGTGGCGAATCGCGAGCGGCTCCTGTCCGCGGGCGGACTGAGCTTCGCCCGCCCGTAGGCTGCCGTGGGTGACCACCGATACCGGGTTGCTGACCGACCACTACGAGCTGACCATGATCCGCGCGGCGCTGCGCAGTGGCACGGCACACCGGCGGTCCGTGTTCGAGATGTTCGCCCGGCATCTGCCGAACGGCCGCCGCTACGGCGTCGTTGCCGGTCCTGGCCGGCTGATGGACGCGCTCGAGCAGTTCCGCTTCGGTGACGAGGAGCTGGCGTTCCTGGAGCGCGCGCAGATCGCGGACGGCCCGACGCTGGAATTCCTCCGTGACTACAGGTTCCGCGGCGACATCTGGGGCTACGCCGAGGGGGACTGCTACTTCCCTGGCTCGCCGATCCTCGTAGTCGAGGGCACGTTCGCCGAAGCGGTGATCCTGGAAACGATCGCGCTGTCGATCTTCAACCATGACTGCGCCATCGCGTCGGCGGCCTCGCGGATGGTGACGGCCGCGCATGGCAGGCCGCTGGTCGAGATGGGCTCGCGCCGGACCCACGAGCGCGCGGCGGTCGCGAGCGCCAGGGCGGCCTGCATCGCCGGCTTCACGACCAGCTCGAACCTGCGCGCCGGCTACGAGTACGGCGTCCCGACCAGCGGGACCAGCGCGCACGCCTTCACGCTGCTGCATGACGACGAACGGCGGGCGTTCGCCGCGCAGGTCGACGCATTAGGCCCTGCCACGACGCTGCTAGTCGACACCTTTGACGTACGCGCCGCGATCAGCGCTGCCGTCGACATCGCAGGCCCGGAGCTCGGCTCGATCCGGATCGACAGCGGTGACCTCGCGACGGTGGCACGCGAGGCGCGCGAGCAGCTCGACGCCCTCGGCGCCACCAAGACCAGGATCGTGCTGACCGGTGACCTGGATGAGTTCTCGATCGCCGCGCTGGCAGCCGAGCCCGTCGACGGGTACGGGGTCGGCACGTCGCTGGTGATCGGGTCGGGCGCGCCGACCGCCGCGCTTGTCTACAAGCTCGTCGCCAGGGCCGACAGTGACGAGCCGGGCCCGCTGCGCCCAGTCGCCAAGCACTCGGTCGGCAAGCCGTCGCGCGGCGGCCGCAAGTGGGCAGTGCGCCGGCTCGATGAGTCCGGCCACGCGGCGGCCGAGATCGTCACCGACTACGAGCTCGCTGACCAGGCCAACGGCCGCCCACTGCTGATCCCGCTCGTACGCGGCGGCGAGGCTGTCGGCCGCGAGCCGGTCACTGCGGCGCGCTCTAGGCACCAGCAGGCCGTCAGCGAGTTGCCGGCCCACGCCCGGCAGCTGTCACGCGGCTACCCGGCGATTCCTACGGTGTTCGAGCCCGACCGGGACTGAATGCCCGGCCTGGGTGGTGGGCCGGTCATGAAAAAATCACTTCCATGCACAGGAACGCACAGCATGTCGCCAGTGCCCTCAGCGCGCTCGGGGTGCAGGGGCAGGTCAGGGAGCTGGCCGAGCCCGCGCCGTCGGCTGCGACCGCCGCTGCCCAGCTTGGCTGCGACGTCGGGGCCATCGCCAACAGCCTGGTGTTCAGCGCCGACGGCGCACCGCTGCTGGTGCTGACCAGCGGCGCGCACCGAGTGGACACGGCCAAGGTCGCCGCCGAGCTCGGGGTAACGAAAGTTGGTCGCGCCGACGCGGAGTTCGTCTACGCCGCCACCGGCCAGCGCATCGGCGGTGTCGCGCCGGTCGGGCATCCCGAGCCGATCCGGACGCTGGTGGACACCGAACTGGCGGCCTACGACGTCGTCTGGGCCGCGGCAGGTCACGTCCACACGGTGTTCCCAACCTCTTTTGACGAACTCGTCCGCATCACCGGCGGTATGCCCGCCGATGTCGCCTAGCGCTACGCTCGGCTCGTGCGCGCACTCGTCATCGTCGATGTACAGAATGACTTCTGCGAAGGTGGCTCGCTAGAGGTCGTCGGCGGCAACGCCGTCGCCCGGGCCATCACCGAGTACCTGGCCGGAGCCGATGCTGCCCGCTACGACCACATCGTGGCGTCGCAGGACTTCCACGTCCGCCCTGGCGCGCACTTTTCCGAACATCCCGACTACACAGCGACCTGGCCGGCTCACTGCGTGGCCGGGACGACCGGCGCCGAGTTCAACCCGGAGCTGGACGCCAGCCGGGTCGAGGAGATCTTCCGCAAGGGCGCCTACACCGCTGCTTACAGCGGGTTCGAAGGCGCCAGCGCGGCCGGCGTCACGATGCAGGACTGGCTTAGCGAGCGCAACGTCACCGACGTCGATGTGGTCGGCATCGCGACGGATTACTGTGTCCGGGCCACCGCGGTGGATGCGGCAGCGGCTGGCTTCGCCACCACCGTCCTGCTCGGCCTGACCGCGGGCGCAAGCAAGCCGACGACGGATGCCGCGATCGACTCCATGCGGGCGGCGGGCGTCATCATCGCCGGGATGCCACTGCGGTCCTAGTCGGCGCCCTCAGGCAGCGACTCGTAGATCCGCTGGCAATCCGGGCATACCGGGAACTTCTTCGGATCCCGGCTCGGCACCCAGACCTTGCCGCAGAGCGCGATCACGGGGTTCCCGGTCACGGCGCTATCGACGATCTTGTCCTTGTCGACGTAGTGCGCGAACCGCTCGTGGTCGCCATCGCCGAACGAGTAGTCCGGCCGGACGTCTTCGTCCTGGCGAACGTCAGTGCCAGGCAGGACTTCTGTGCTCACAGCGGCAAGTCTACCCGGCGGCCATCAGCGTAGGCCGGTGACCGTTTAGTTCCACACCGGATCGTCCGGGAACGTGGCTACCAGCGCCAGGTCACCGCCCTGACGCCGGAGCACGGCACGCCACAGTCCCTCCGGCTCGGCCGCGAACGCATCTGCGGGGTCACCGGGCAGCACGTACCAGGCGCCTTCGTCGATTTCATCCCGCAGCTGGCCGGCCCCCCAGCCCGCATATCCGGCGAAAACCCGCATCGAGGTGATGCCGCCAGCGAGCAGTTCGGGTGGCGCACCGAGGTCTATCAGCCCGATCCTGGACATCATGGGCGTGCCCTCGAGCGAGCGCCAGCCGACGGGCTCCTCGCTGCCGTAGGCCAGTGCCAGCGCCAGCGCGCTGTTCGGTGAGATCGGGCCGCCACGAAAGACCACTGGCGGTCCGGACGCTAGCGGGGTCCATGGCTCGAGCACCTGCTCGAGCGGGACCTCCGTCGGCCGGTTCAGGACGACGCCCAGCGTGCCCTCGTCCTCGTCGTCCTCGACGATCAGGACGACGGTCCGCCGGAAGTTGGGATCACCTAGTTTCGGGCTTGCTGCCAGCAGCCGTCCGCTGAGGGGTTGCTCCTCCATAGGCCCATGATGCGCCAGCACCCTGAGCGCCAGCGCAGGGGTACCTCAATGAAGGAGAGGAAGCACCCGATGCCGAGCGTCGCACCGCTAGCGGGACGTACTCTGCAAGTGTGTCTTCCGGATCCAGCGTCACCGGCACGGCCAGCCTCGCCGAGCCCGCTCTAGCTGCGCTCGGCCAGCCCGCCATCGATGCCGCCCGCCTGCGAGTCGCCGTGCTGCGGCTCTCCCGCCGGCTGCGCAAGCACGACCTGGCTGGCCTGACGCCAAGCCAGCTATCAACGCTGTCCAGCGTCGGCGTGTGCGGGCCGGTCCGGCTCGGCGATCTCGCCGCAACCGAGCGGATCGCCCCGTCGACGCTGACCCGGCTGGTGAACGTGCTGGAGGACCGCGGGTACCTGGTGCGTCAGCCCGCGCCAGATGACGCCCGTGCCTTCCTCGTCACGATGACCGACAGCGGCCGGGATGTGCTCGAGCGCATCCGCGCAGAAGCCACCAGCCTGCTGACCGATATCCTCTCGACGCTGCCGGCCGACCAGCTAGCCGCCCTGGAAGCGGCGCTGCCCGCGCTCGAGCAGCTGGCCGGCTAGAACAGCAGGCTCGACAACGCGGCCCTGGCCTTGGCGACCCTGGGGTCCTTCGGCGGGAAGATCTCGAACAGGCTCACCAGGTGCTTGCGCGCCTTGTCCCGCTCGTCGCCCGACGAGCGCCGGATGGTGCCGAGCATGCGCTCGAAGGCAACCTCGATCCGGCCCATGGCGAGGTCGATGTCAGCGGCCCGTGCCTGTGCTTCCGCGTCGTCGGGCTGGCTCTCGGCATCGCGCCTGGCGGCCGCCTGATCGTAGGACTCGACCCGGCGGATGAGCCCGACCTGCCCGAGGCCCATGGTCGCGACCGGGTCGCCTGGATGGGCCGCCAGCACCTTCTCGAACGCAGCGGCCGCAGCATCCATGTCGCCGCGCTCCATCGCGTCCTGTGCCTCGGCGAAGACCGCGTCCGGGCCAGCGTCGGCGAAGCCGTCCGCACGACTGGGCGCCTGTCCATCGCCCGCCGGCTCCGTTCCGCTTCGGCCATCCGACAAGCCAGCGGCGGCTCCTGGCTGGAGGCCTAGCTGCTCGGCGACTTGCATGACCTGGCCGAGCCACTCCCGGACCTGCGACTCCGGGATCGCGCCAAGGAAGCCGTCCGCCACCTGGCCGGCGACGACGGCCACCACCATCGGGATGCTCTGCACCTGCAGCGCCGCGCTCAGTTGCGGATTGGCGTCGACGTCGACCTTGGCAAGCACGAACGCGCCATTGGCCTCGATGGCGAGCTTCTCCAGGATCGGCCCGAGCTGCTTGCACGGCCCGCACCAGTCGGCCCACAGGTCGAGAACGACCGGCACCGAGCGCGACCGGGCGACGACGTCGGCGTTGAACGTCTCGTCCGTGACTTCGATGATGAAACCGGACTGGTCGCCCGCCTGAGCGCCAGCGGCCGGACCCTGGTCCGCGGCGCGCTGCCTGCGCTGCGCGGAGGCCTGGCGGGCGCCCAGGTCGATGGCGCCATGGAGGGAAAAGTCCCGCGGCTGCTTCATGACTCCATCCTGCCCCATGACCGCGAGCACTGTGTCACGAGCACTCTGTCACGAGCACTGTGCCACAAGCACTCAGAATGCCGGCGCCTCGAAGTACCCGCCCCACTCGTCGCGCAGAATGCCGCAGATCTCACCGAGCGTGGCCTCGGCTGCGGCGGCTGCAATCATCGACGGGATGATGTTCTCGCCCGAGCGGGCGGCGGCGAGCATGGCGGCCAGGGCCTGGTCCACCGCGACCTGGTCACGACGGGCCCGCCGCTGCTGCAGGTCAGCGACCTGCTCGACTTCCACCTCGTGGCTGACCCGCAGGATCTCGATCGGCTTCTCTACCGTCTCGGTGAGGCAGTTGACGCCGACGACCCGCTTATCGCCCTTCTCAAGCTTCTGCTGATAGGCAAACGAGGCCTCAGCGATCTCCGACATGAACCAGCCGTCCTCGATGCCCCGCAGGATGCCGCCGGTCATCGTGCCATCCGGGCTCATCGCCTTGATCCGGGTGAAGGTCTCCTCGGCCTCGGCCTCGAGCTTGTCTGTCAGTGCCTCGAGGTACCAGGAGCCGCCGAGCGGATCAGCGACGTTGACGACCCCCGTCTCCTCCATGATCACCTGCTGCGTGCGGAGCGCGATCTCGGCGGCCTTCTCGCTCGGCAGCGCAAGTACCTCGTCGAGCGCATTGGTGTGCAGCGAGTTCGTCCCGCCGAGCACAGCCGCCAGCGCCTCGATCGCGGTGCGGACGATGTTGTTGTCGGGCTGCTGGGCGGTGAGCGACACCCCGGCCGTCTGCGTGTGGAAGCGCAGCCACTGCGCCCGCTCGGTGGTGGCGCCGTACTCGTCGCGCAGCCAGCGCGCCCAGATCCGCCGGGCGGCGCGGAACTTGGCGATCTCCTCGAAAAAATCGATGTGCGCGTCGAAGAAGAACGACAGACCGGGCGCGAACTCCTCTATGTCGAGCCCGCGCGCAAGCCCGAGCTCGACATAGGCGAAGCCGTCGGCGAGGGTGAACGCCAGTTCCTGCGCGGCTGTGGAGCCCGCCTCCCTGATGTGGTACCCGGACACCGACAGCGGCTTGTAGTCCGGAATGTGCTGCGTGCAGTACTCCATCAGGTCGCCGATCAGCCGCAGGTGCGGCTGCGGGGGGAACAGCCACTCCTTCTGCGCGATGTACTCCTTGAAGATGTCGGTCTGCAGCGTGCCATTCAGCCGGGTCACGTCGGCGCCCTGCCGGTCCGCCGCCGCCAGGTACATGCAGAAGATTGGCACCGCCGGTCCGCTGATCGTCATCGACGTCGTGATGTCGGCCAGCGGAATGCCGCTGAAGAGCGTGTCCATATCGGCCGCTGAGTCGATCGCGACGCCGCAGTGACCCACCTCGCCGACCGACCTCGGGTCGTCAGAGTCACGGCCCATGAGCGTCGGCATGTCGAACGCCACCGACAGTCCGCCGCCGCCGGCCTGAAGCAGCATCTTGTACCGCTCGTTCGTCTGGACCGCGTTGCCGAACCCCGAGAACTGCCGGATCGTCCAGGCACGGCCGCGATACCCGCCGGGATAGAGCCCGCGCGTGAACGGGAACTCCCCCGGCCAGCCGATCCGGTCGAAACCCGGCACAACGGCGCCCGCAGGCGGCCCGTAGACCGGATCTACTTCAACTCCGGACAGCGTGGTGAAGTCGGCGTCCCGCCTGCGGGCCGCGTCATACCGGCGCTGCCAGCGGTCGCGGCCATACTCCCCACCCGAACCTGCGTCCATGAAGTGCCTCCGGCCAGGCCTGCTCGGGCCAATTTAGTTGGACGTCCTACTATCTTCTCAGTGTACCCGCCCCGTCGAAGGCAGAAAAGCAGCCCTAACCGCAACCATCCGGCCTGTGCGTCGTCTTAGGTAGCCAGTGGAGTCCTCCCAATCGGCGGAAATGTGATGGAGCCATGCATGACGGTGTAACGGGCGCGCGCTGTGCTGTCCTCCGTCCCTGCGCCGCAGCCCTGGAAGCCGCAGCCCTGGAAGACAGGAGGACATTTCAGCTAACGTGGCCGCTGGGCCCAGCGCATGCGGTCAGGCAAGGGAGCGCGGTTAACCAGAGGAGCACGGTGGCTAGGCTGCGCACCTCCGATCAGCAAGCCGTCGAGGAGCTCTTCAATGCCTGCTATCCGCGGCTGGCCGGCTGGGTGCGCAGGCTCGTCGATGACGACGAGACAGCGCACGAGATCGCGTCGGAAGCATTCACCCGGCTGTTGTCCCGCTGGTCCGGCCTGGACAATCCGCAGAGCTACCTGTACATGATCGCCACCAACCTGGTCAGGGATCACTGGCGCAAGACCGGTCGCGAACGCAACGCGATCAGGGTGATGACGGCCGCCGGCCCCGCCGATCCGGCCTATCACCCGGCTCAGGACGTCGACGTCCGGGCGCTGATTCAGGCCCTGCCCGAGCGGCTGCGCAGCCCGTTCCTCCTGCATTACTACGGTGGCTTCGGCCTGAAAGAGGTGGCCGCCATGCTGGGTCGCCCAGAAGGGACGATCAAGGCGGATCTGTTCAACGCCAGGGCCAGGCTGAAAGCAGCCCTGGGAGACGCCAATGACTAGCCCGCGCGACGAGATCGACGACTGGCTGGGCGGCGAGGTGCGCCCGCTCTATCCAGCGCCAGGCGCGCTGGACCGGATCCGGCTCCGGGCCCGACGGCGTAAGACCCGGCAGGCCGTGTTCGCCGCGGCCGGCTGTGCTGTCGTGCTCGCGGCCGCCGTCACGGTGCCGCAGCTCGTCAGCGGCGGTCGCCAGGCCGGCGGACACAATCCGCCGGTCGCGGCCGGGTCTACAAGATCGCCGGGCCAGCCGAGCGGCAGCCATAGCGCGGCGGCCAGCACCGCAGGGCCTGCGGCAAACTCCAGCTCGCTGTTGCCGCAGCGCAGTTACCTGTCGACGACGACGTCGGGAGCACCTGCGCCGCCGCACTTTCGGCCCACGTCGGTGACGTTCGTGGGCGTCGGACCCAGCCTCGTCGGCGCCGTCATCGGCCAGGCCGGGCCGCCGTGCACGACCAGTGACTGCACCTCGCTGGCTGGCACGTCCGACTACGGCACCTCCTGGTACGGAGTCAGCGCGCCGGTAACACCCGGCCCGGACGGCAGCGCAGGCGTCAGCCAGCTTCGATTCGCCAACATCCACGACGGCTGGGCCTTCGGGCCTGCGCTGTATGAGACCAGTGGCGGCGGCTGGCCGTGGCACCAGGAAGATACCTTCGGCCAGCGGGTCATCGACGTGGAAGCGGCGGGCGGGCACGCCTATGCGGTGTTCGGAACGTGCACAGGCACCGGGCCGGACTACGCGGCGACGTGCACGAGCTTCTCTGTGTACGCGTCGCTGGCGGGCAGCACGACCTGGGCGCCTGTCGTCGTGCCCGCCGGATTCGCCCAGATGGCCTCCTCGGCGGCGCCGACACTAGTGATCTCCGGCGGGGCGACGGTGTATCTGCTCACGCCAACAGGACAGGTTCTCAGCGGGCCGGTGGCGGGCGGCACCTGGCAGTCGGCTGGCCAGGCCCCCTGCAAGCCTGGTCCGGTGCAGGCCGGCAGCCAGCAGTCCGGCGCTCAGCTGGCCGCCGGGCCATCGCTGCTGCTGAGCTGCGAGACCCAGGCGGCTGGCGGCACCACGCAGACCGTGCTCTACACCTCGGCTGATGGCGCCACCTGGCAGAACGCCGGCGTGGTCGGCGCGACCGGCACCCCGGCCTCGCTCGCTTCCGCGGCCGCAGGCCAGGCGGTACTCGCCACCAGCAGCGGGATTTACTACTCCGCGAACGGCGGCAAAACCTGGGGTACCGCCACGTTCGGCGGGCCGGCTCCGGCTGGCGGATTCAGTTACGTGGGCATGACCAATCAGTCGCAGGGCGTCGCGGTGCCGGCCAATGCGCAGCTCGGCGAGATCTTCGTGACCAGTAACGGCGGGCGGACCTGGAGCGCTTCGCCGGTCACCTGATGACCGGCCTGGCTAGGTGTCCTTGAAGTCCCCGGCGGTCACCCGGAGGCCGCGAAGCAGACCGGACATGTCTTCCAGCTGCGCGTCGCTATAGCCGCCCATGCCGAACTCGGCTGCCATCAGATCGGCGGTTGCCCGCTGCATGACCTCGCGCCCGTCGGGCGTGATCTCAGCGAGCGTGCCGCGGCCATCCTCCGGGTTGGGCTTGCGCACCACGAAGTGCTGGCGCTCGAGCCGGTCGATCGTGTTGGTCACGCTGGTGGGGTGCACCATCAGCCGCTCGCCGATCAGCCGCATCGGCAGCGACCCGTCCCGGCTGAAGCTGAGCAGGACCAGCGCTTCGTAGCGGGCAAAGGTCAGGCCGTGCGGCCGCAGCAGTGCGTCCAGCTGGCCGAGCAGGATCTGCTGGACGCGCATGATCGAGGTGACCGCCGCCATGGCCCTGGCGTCACCGAACCGGCTCTCCCACGTCTGGGCAGCGCGGGCGATCGGATCGAACGGCAGATCAAGCGGCTTGGGCACAGCCACAAGGTACCGTGACCGGGCTTGCCCGGCATTTCTCTCACCGGCTGCGCAACAGCAATCAGGTCCGCCGGCGCGTACGTGGACGTGGCCAATTACAGACAGTTACATTGCCAGCGGGGGATCGACTCATAGCAAAATCCGGGGGAAAATGTGCCGTCCGGCCACGCGGTCATGGGCCCGGATCCCGTGCTCGCTGCCGGGATCGGCGTGCGGCGCGGCCGAGGCTGGGCTGTTCGTGCCGCCAGCTTCCGCATCGGCCCGCCCGTGCCGGGCCGGTCGGCGCTCGGCATCCTCTTCGATTACCCGGCGCAATCAGAGGCACTCGTGGATCTGCTCGCTGGCGTCGCCCGTCCTGCCTATGGCGAGCTGCGTGTCCTCGGCCACGATATGGCTACCATCCGCGGCCGGGCTGCGGTGCGGCGCCGGGCCGGCGTCGCCCGTCGCAACGCCAGGCCGATGCCGTGGATGCGGGTTCGCGGCCTAGTCGAGCACGCCGCCCGCATCGCCGGGCCGGACCCCCGCGACCGGCACGTCCTCGCCGCGGCCATCCTGGACCGCCTCTCGCTGACGCCCTGGGCCGAGGTTCCGCTGCGCGCCGCGCCGGACTCGATCGCCAGGCGGGCCCGCCTGGCCGCCGCCACCGTGCACCAGCCAGAACTTCTGCTGCTCGACGGGCTCCTTGACGGCCTCGCCGCGCGAGACGTGACGGTATTAGCCGACTCCATCCGCGACCTGAGCCGTGACAGCGGCATCCTGGTCGCCGGCTGCGATCGCGCAGCCCTGGAGCTCGCCTGTGACGACGTGCTCGTCCTGGCAGACGGCGTGCTGATCACCAGCTGACGACGCCGCGGCGGGACGCTAGCCCATACTCGCTGCCATAGGCTGCCTAGGTGGACTGGGGGACGCTTGCCTGCGGACGGGGCGGTCATCTGACCTTCGCGCCGGACGAACCTGAGCTGGCGGACCAGCTGCGTGCGCAGCTGGCCGACGGGCCAGCCTGGCAATGCCTGCGCTGCGGTGCGTACGTTCGCGGCCCGGCGACGCTGTCGGGCCCGGCCGCCACAGCTCCGGTCGTGCCACGCGGCAAGGAGATCCGGAGCAGGTTGATCCTGCGCCTGTTTGCCATCGAACGGCTCCTGCGCGCCATCGCCGCCGGAGCCGCCGCAGTGTTCCTGTGGCACTACCGGCACTCGCAGGCGACCATCGAGCACAAGTTCGACCGTGAGCTACCGGTTGTCCGCGGCCTGTTCCGCCAGCTTGGCTACAACATCAACAGCTCGAAGCTGGTCGGGCTACTCCACCACGCCCTGACGCTCAGCACCAAGACCCTGACGCTGCTGGCAATCGGCCTGGTGCTGTACGCCATCATCGAGATCGTCGAAGCGGTCGGATTGTGGCTGGCACGGCGCTGGGGTGAGTACTTCGCCATGGTGGCGACGTCGCTCGGGCTGCCGCTCGAAATCTACGACCTCGCCAAGAGGGTCACCGCGACGGCGCTGGTGCTGTTCGCGATCAACCTGGCGCTCGTGCTCTACCTGGTGATCACCAAGCGGCTCTTCGGTGTCCGCGGCGGCAAGGACGCCTACGACGCGCGCCTGCGCAGCGAGTCGGTGCTGGAGGCCGCCGAGAAGGCCGCCGCCCAACGGGCCCAGCCCGCCCTCCCGCCAGCGGCAACATCCGCGGCCGTGGCTGGAGCAGGCGCAGCCACGGCGCCAGGCCCGTCCACCGCGCTGGCATCATCGGCCGAGCCAGGCGAACCAACCGCATCCTCGGCACCGGGCGACCGCGCCCGGTAGCCCAGCGAACTGGCTAGCGGCGCCCGCAGTTCGCGTCAGCTCAGCCGACCAAATCCGCCGCGCAGCCGGCGCTAGCCGGAGATGAGCTCGTCGGCAGCCGAATACGGGTCGAGATCGCCCGCCACGACTCGTCCGGCGAGCTCATCGAGCCGCGACTCGCCGGGCAAGCCGCCCATCCGCTGGCGCAGTTCGCCGAGGGCGATGGCGGAGATCTCTTCCCGTACCCGGCGCATTCGCCGCTCGTCACCCTGCCCGGCGGCGGCGAGCCAGTCGCGATGCTTACTGATGGCGGCAGCGAGATCGGCGATGCCCCCGCCGGTAGCGGCTGTGGTGCTGACGATCGGCGGCTTCCAGTCGCTCGGGCCGTAGCTGGCCATGGCCAGCATCGTGCGCAGGTCCCGGACCACCTCCTGCGCACCGGGCCGGTCGCTCTTGTTGACCGCGAAGACATCGGCGATCTCCAGGATGCCCGCCTTCGCCGCCTGGATGGAGTCGCCAAGGCCAGGCGCCACGACGACCAGCGCCGTGTCGGCGAGCGACGCGATCTCGACTTCGGCCTGGCCGACGCCGACGGTCTCGATCAGCACGACGTCGAAGCCGGCCGCCGCGAGGATTCGCACCGCCTGCGGGGTGGCCCAGGACAGCCCGCCGAGATGCCCCCGGCTGGCCATCGACCGGATGAAAACCTGATCGTCGGTAGCGTGGTCCTGCATCCGCACCCGGTCACCCAGCAGCGCTCCGCCGCTGAACGGCGACGACGGATCGACCGCCAGCACGCCGACGCGCAGCTGCTGCTCCCGGTAGGCGCGTACGAGCTCGCCGGTCACCGTCGACTTGCCCACGCCAGGCGATCCCGTCAGCCCGACGACGTGCGCGTGCCCCGTCAGCGGTGCGATGACCTTCATCACCCGGCGAAGCTCGCCGGACTCGTCTTCCACTAGAGATACAAGCCGGGCAAGGGAACGGGGATCGCCTGACCTCGCCGCCGTGATCAGGGCCTCCGGGTCGGCGGGGCGCCGGGCGCGCCCGGTGCGGCCGGTCACTGCCCGCCCGACTCGGTCACGGCAGATTCAGCCCTGGTCCGCGGCTGGCACCCGCAGCAGCAACGCGTCGCCCTGCCCGCCGCCCCCGCACAGCGCTGCGGCTCCGAGCCCGCCGCCGCGTCGCCGCAGCTCGTAAACGAGGTGCAGCGCGATCCGAGCGCCGGAGGCGCCGAGCGGATGACCGATCGCGATGGCGCCGCCATCGACGTTGACCTTGTCCGGGTCCACGCCCAGGTCGCGCATGGACTGGATCGCCACCGCGGCGAACGCCTCGTTGATCTCGATCAGATCCAGGTCGCCGACGGTGAGCCCGGCCTTGTCGAGCGCGTTCTGGATAGCGCGGGACGGCTGGGAATGCAGAGAGTTGTCCGGGCCGGCCACAACACCGTGCGCGCCGACCTCGGCCAGGACCGTCGCGCCCGCCGCGGTCGCCGCATCAGCCGACATCAGCACGACGGCGCAGGCCCCGTCGCTGATCTGCGACGCGGTCCCGGCGGTGATCGTGCCGTCGGCCGCGAACGCGGGCTTGAGCCCGGCGAGGGAGTCGGCCGTGGTCTCCGCGCGGACGCCCTCGTCGGTATCCACGAGCACCGGCTCGCCGCGCCGCTGCGGGATCAGTACCGGTGCGATCTCCTCCGCCATTAGGCCGTCCTTGATGGCCTTGGCCGCCAGCTGATGCGAGCGCGCCGCGAATGCGTCCTGCTCCTGCCGGGTGATGCCCAGCTTGCCGTTGTGCCGCTCGGTGGACTCGCCCATCGACACCTGGTCGAAGGCGTCGGTCAGGCCGTCGAGCGCCATCGAGTCGACGAGCTCGGTCGCTCCGTATTTGAAGCCACGGCGCGATCCTGGCAGCAAGTGCGGCGCCTGCGACATGGATTCCATCCCGCCGGCCACGATGACATCGAACTCCCCGGCCCGGATCAGCTGAGCGGCGAGCGCGATGGCGTCAAGGCCGGACAGGCATACCTTGTTGATGGACAGCGCCGGCACCGTCATGGGGATGCCCGCGGCCACCGCTGCCTGCCGCGCGGGAATCTGCCCCTCCCCCGCCTGCAGCACCTGGCCCATGATCACGTAATCGACGCGGTCGCCGGGCACGCCCGCGCGCTCCAGCGCCGCCTTAATAGCCAGGCCGCCAAGCTGGGCGCCGCTGAAGCCGCTCAGCGACCCCAGCAGCCGACCGATCGGGGTCCTGGCCCCGCCCACGATTACCGCATTGCGCATAGCTGAAACGATACCTGTCGTCGACCCAGCCCTCCGGAGGTGCGGAAGCCATGCTTACCCGAATCGATCACGTCGGCATCGCCTGCCAGGACCTGGCGGCAAAGATCGCTTTCTATGAGTCGGCCTTCGGGCTGACCGTCGTCAGCATGGAGGTCAACGAGTCCCAGGGGGTGCGGGAGGCGATGCTGCACGTCGCCGACGGCCCGGCCGGGAGCTCCTACGTTCAGCTGCTCGAGCCGCTCGGCCCAGACACCCCGGTCGGCAAGTTCCTGACGCGGCGCGGCGAGGGCGTGCATCACGTCGGCTACGGCGTGGCGAACATCACGGCGGCGCTCGCGGCCATCGGCGCGGCCGGCGTCCGCCTCATCGACCAGCGCCCGCGGCATGGCTCGATGGGCGCCTCGATCGCCTTCCTGCACCCGGCTGACGTCGGCGGTGTCCTGACCGAACTCGTCCAGGCAGCCGACACGGACCAGCCTGGCTGACTCCGCACAGTGACGACCGAATCCGGCATTCGGGCTGATACACGCTCGTTCTGCGGGGCGAAACGCCGTCACCTAAGTCACATATCACTGAAAACCTGGATGTCTAGCACGACCACCGGCGAACACGCCGCCAACCACCCACCGGGGGAGTACGCTGCGAGCACCGAACGAACGCTCCCGCGTGCCGGCCGGCCCTAGGCGGCTGCGAGCAGCGCCAATCAGCCCCGGCAATCGGACTCAACAGGCGCTCGCTTCGGTGTGCGAACCTCCCGTCGACACAGGATTAGGCGACATGCAGCCCGACATCGATGCTCAACTCAGCAATTTCTTTGTCGAGAACTCCATCCCAGAGTTCTCGAGGGTCATGCGCGGATATGACCCGACGCAGGTCAACACCGCCCTGGAGCGTCTCGACACGGAGGTGCGCAAGCACCAGGAGAACGCCCAGGCCATGCAGCGCGAGCTAGCCGACGCGCACCGCCAGCTCCAGGAGCAGGAACGGCCGACGTACTCCGGCCTCGGCTCGAGGATCGAGCAGCTGCTGCGGCTCGCCGAGGAGCAGGCCACCGAGATCGTCGGCGAGGCCAGGTCCGCCGCCAACGAGATGAACGCGGCGGCCAAGGTCGAGGCCGCCGAGGCGCGCGCGTCTGCCGAGAACGAGGCAGCCGAGCTCCGCGCGGTCGCTAAGCGCGAGACCGACGACCAGCGCTCGTCCGCCGAGCGCGAGGCCGAGGCCATCAGGACCAAGGCGGGTCGCGAGGCCGACGAACTGAAGTCGACCACCGAGCGCGAGGTCGCCAAGCTCCGCGCCACCGCGGACCACGAGGTCGCCGAGAAGCGGGCGGGTAACGAGCGCGAGGTCGCCAAGATGCGGACCACCGCCGAGCGCGAGGTCGCGCAGATGCGGGCGTCGTCCAAGCGGGACCGCGACGAAATCCTCACCACGGCGAAGCGGCAAGCCGATGAGATGCGCAGCCAGGCGCAGCGGGCCTTCGAGGACAGCGAGGCTGCGCGTGCGCAGGCCGAGGCCGAGTTCGAGATGCAGCTCGCAGCGCGGCGGGAGGAGGCCGAGCGGCAGGAGACCGAGCGGCTGGCCAAGGCACAGGAAGCCACTCAGAAGATGGTGTCCGAGGCCGAGCAGCGCGCGGCGGTGGCCGAGGAGCGGGCCAGCAAGGCGAGCATCCAGGCCGAGCAGACCAGGCGCGAGGCAGATCAGCACTCACAGCAGCTGGTCAGCAATGCCAAGAAGAATGCCGACGCCATCCTGGCGCAGGCCAAGGCGCAGGCCGATCAGCTCGTGGCCGACACCAAGGCCGAGGCCGAGCGGGTGCGAAGCAGCGCCCAGCGTCAGGTCGACGAGCTCAACAAGCAGAAGGAGAGCGTCGGCGCGCACCTGGCGCAGATCAGCCAGCTGCTGGGCGGCACGATGCCGGGTCTCGCGGACGTGCTGAAGTCAGGCCCGTCGCAGCAGCCCGCGGTCGCGCCCTCGGCGGCCAGGGCTGTCACGGCCGGACCCGCCGCCGAGGCCCCGGTCCAGGCCGCGGCCCCAGCGCAGGCCCCGGTGCCAGCTGCGGCCGCAGCCGCAGCCCCAGCCCGGCACTCGGCAGCCCCCGTTGCCGACGGCGCAGCCAAGGCATCGGCCAACGGCAAGCCGGGTGAGGGCGAAGACGAGTGGTGGACCGAGTAAGACGGCCAGCTTGGTAAGACGGAACTGAGGGCCCGCCCGCGATTGCGGGCGGGCCCTCAGCTTGCGCCCGCGCTGCGGCCCGGTCAGGCGCTGATCGTCTGACCGCCGTCGACAACGAGGGTATGCCCGGTCATGAACGACGACGCGTCGCTGGCCAGGAACACCGCCGGGCCAGCCATCTCCTCCGGGCTGGCCCAGCGCTTCAGCGCCGACGTCGCGACAGTGCCAGGGCCGGCGACCGGGTCCTCCCAGAGGGTGCGGTTCAGCTCGGTGGCCGTCCAGCCGGGGCAGAGCGCGTTGACCCGAACGCCGGCCATGCCCCATTCCACGGCCAGGGACTTGGTCAGCGAGATCAGCCCCGCCTTGGCGGCACCATACGGCGTGATCAGCGGCGAGGCGGCGAGGCCGGCAACGGATGCGACGTTGATCACCGAGCCGGTCCCGCGATCGAGCAGGTGGCCGGCGAACGCGTGGCAGACGTACACCGCCGAGCTGAGGTTGAGCTGGATCAGCTTGTCCCAGCCAGACAGCCGCAGGTCACGGAAGGGAACCATGAAGTTAGACCCGCCGGCGTTGTTCACCACGATGTCGACCGCGCCCAGCTCCTCGATCGCCGCGGCGACAGCGTCCGAGACCGCGTCATAGCTGGTGACATCCGTCGGGATCACCACCGCCTTGCGGCCCACCGCGTCGATGGCCTCGGCCGTCTCGGCCAGTCCAGCCGCGCTGCGGGCGACGAGGGCCACGTCGGCACCCGCATCTGCCAGCGCGACCGCGACGACGCGGCCGATGCCGCGCGAGGCCCCCGTCACGAACGCGGTCTTGCCCGTCAGGTCAAACAAGCTCACAGTCAGTCCTCCCAGTCAGTAGGCAGCGGCCAGGCCGCCGGGTTGACCCGGCGGACGATCTCGTCGAGCACGATCCGGACGTAGCGCTCCCCCACCCACAGGTGCTTGGCGCCCGGCACCCCGATCACCTCGGCCTGCGGTACCCGTTCGAATCGCTGCCGCGCCTGCGGCGGCTGGAGGTAATCATCGTGCTCCGGCACCAGTGCGAGCAATGACTTGCCTGACCGGGCCCAGGCATCGAGCTCGGCGTCGCCGGCCCGGCGCAGCGGCGGCGACAGCAAGATGGCGCCCTCGACGTCCGGATCGCTGCCCCAGCGCAGCGCGATCTCGGTGCCGAAGGACCAGCCGACCAGCCAGAGCCGCGGCAAGTCCAAGTCGGCGGCGTACGCGATGGCGGCCGCGACGTCGTGCCGCTCGGCCTCGCCGCCGCCGAACTCCCCCTCGCTGCGCCCGCGGTCCGACATCGTGCCGCGCGTGTTGAACCGCAGCACCGCGAGATCGGCCAGGGCGGGCAGCCGGTAGGAGGCCTTGCGGAAGACATGGCTGTCCATCATTCCGCCCTGGGTCGGCAGCGGGTGCAGGCAGATGAGCGTGGCGACCGGCGGCCTGCTTACCGGTTGCGCCAGCTCGCCCACCAGCTGCAGGTGGTCAGCAGTGACGAACGTGATGAGCTCCCGGCGGGCGGGCAGCACCGTGCTCGCGGTGATCTCGGTCATCGGCTCCTCACCGGTGCGTCTGCAAGCCGGGGCCAGGGCGGCGCGGTCGTCGCTGCCAGCATGCGTTGTGCCAGTGTCGTCGCTCGTCCGCGCCGGGAGCGTCGGCCGGCCAGACCACGAGGTGTGCCGTGCCTGGCCGGAGCTCCTGATCGCAGCCGGGGCAACGGTAGGTCTTGCCCGCGGCGGCCCCTGGCACCTGGCGCACCACCCAGTCGCCATCGGGCCACTCCTGCGTCTGCGGCGGGCCCAGCCGCGCTGCATCCTCGCTCGCTGCCTTCGCTGCTGGCCCAGGCCGGCGGGCGCGGCGGGGCTTGCTCGGCGCTTCCGACGGCAGCCGCCGCGCCTTCCGTGGGCTCACCGGCGCCGCCTGCAGGCCGTCAGCGGACCGTTGCCGCCGACCGATGGCCAGCGCCCGGACGCTGGTGGCTGCGCCCGATGCTACGGAACTCGATTCCGGCTGCGGCGTGCTCGGCGAGCAGCGGTGGCGGCGCGAACGACGGATAGCCATACGCGCTATGCATGGCCTCCAGACCGGCCAGCACGGCCGCCGCCCCCGCGGCATCCAGCAGCTGGAACGGGCCCTGCGGGTACCCGCAGCCCAGCACCATGGCGGTGTCGATATCCAGCGCCGTGGCGTAGCCGTCCTGGACCATGTTCACCGCGTCGGCCAGATGCGGGTACAGCAGGGCGCCGACCAGGAAGCCTGGCCGGTCTGGCGCGCACACGACGGTGAGGCCGAGCTTGGCTGCCAGGGCTGCGCCGGCTGCCACCGCCGCGTCCGAGCTGAGGCTTGTCTGGATCAGCTCGGCCAGATTGCCCGGCGCGAGGCCGCCCGGCAGGTGCAGCCCGACCGACTGGTCCGGCCGCCCGGCCGCTAGCGCCGCGGGCAGCACGGGCCGGCCGACTGACGCGGCGATCAGGACGAGCTCGGTGGGGTGCGCGGCGTTCCTGGTGACGTTGACACCTGCGCTCGCGAGCGCGGTCGCCAGCTCGGCTTCCGCATCGTCGCCCGACCCGATCAGCGTGACGGTGTCAGGAGCACTCGAGCTCACCCCGTTCCCGCCGGAATAATCGATGACGCCAGCATTCTCGGTGCCATCGTGGGCGCGACTGTAGTCGTAAACGCCGTGACCGGCCTTGCGACCCGTCCGGCCCGCGTCGGCGAGGCGGCGCAGCAGCGGCGCGGGCACGTACCGGGTCAGGCCGAACTCCGCGTGCAGTACGTCCATGATCGACAGCGCAGTATCCAGGCCGATGAGGTCCAGCAGCGCGAGCGGGCCCATCGGCAGGCCGATGCCGGCCGTCGCGGCCCGGTCGATGTCCTCAGGGCTGGCGTAGCCGGCCTCCAGCAGCCCGACGGCTTGGTTGAGGTACGGCAACAGCAGCGCGTTCGCGACAAAGCCGGCCCGGTCGCTGACCTGCACGGGCGTTTTGCCGAGCCGGCGGGCGAGCGCGGCGACGGTGTCGGTGACGCCGCCATCGGCGAGCACGGTAGAGACGACTTCCACCAGGCGCATCACCGGCGCCGGGTTGAAGAAATGCATGCCGACGACGCGGCCGGGGTGCTTGGTCGCAGCTGCCATGGCGGTCACCGACAGCGATGACGTGTTGGTCGCGAGAATGGCCGCAGGGCTCGTGACCCGGTCCAGCTCGGCGAAGATCTGCCGCTTGATCTCCATCCGCTCCGGGACCACCTCCACGGCCAGGTCCACGGCCGCAGCTTCGCTGAACCCGGTTGCCGGGCGGATCCGGGCACGGATCGCGGCCTGCTCGCTGGCGGCCAGTTTGCCCCGGCTTACGGCCTTCGAGAGGCTGGCGTCCAGGATGCCAAGGCCGTGGTTCAGCGCGCTGGAGTCGACCTCGATCGCGACGACCCCGATCCCGGCCCGCGCGAACACCTCGGCAATCCCGGCGCCCATCGTGCCGAGGCCGATGACCGCTACCTCGCGAATGTCCATGCCGGCGACATTACAGTCGCAGCCCGTCGGCTGACGCATCGACCTGTACCGTGTCACCCGGGTCCCGACCCCGCCCCGAGCCTTGTGGAGTGAGCTGCCATGCCCCGCCCAGACCGCAGCAGCGCCCTCGATCATGTCGTCGTCGTCATGTTCGAGAACCGCTCGTTCGACAACCTGCTCGGACAGCTGTATCAGCCAGGCGAGGTCGCGTCGTTCGAGGGCGTCCTCGGCAAGGACCTCGTCAACCCGGTCCCCGACTGGGCGGCCGACCGTTCCGGCGGCGACGTTGTGCCCTACCGCGTCGCGCCGAATATGAACACCCCGAGCCCCGATCCGGGCGAGGAGTACCAGCACGTCAACACCCAGCTGTTCGGCATCATCGACCCGGCGGCCAACCGCGGCGTGCTCGCCGACAAGATGCTCGCGCCGTTCAACGCCCCGGCCAGCGCCCGCCAGCGGCCGTCCATGGACGGCTTCGTCGCCGACTACATCAGCGCGGTTACCGCTGAGACCGGGACCGAGCCGGGCTACGACGGTTACGCGCAGATCATGACGGGATACACGCCCCAGCAACTGCCGGTTACCTCGACGCTGGCGCGCGGGTTCGCCACCTTCGACCACTGGTTCTGCGAGGTGCCGTCGCAGACGTTCGCCAACCGATCGTTCTTTCACGCCGCGAGCTCGTCCGGGTACGTCGTGAACATGCCCCCGACCGACGCCTTCCCGCTGCACAACACGGCCGAGACGATCTTCGAGCGGCTCGACCAGCAGGGGCTGAGCTGGCGTGTCTACTGCGACCCGCCGAGCCATCTGTCGCTGACGGGCATCATCCACGCACCGCGGCTGTGGCCCCACTTCGGCACCAGATTCGTCAGCACCGATCAGTTTTTGCAGGACGCGGCCGACGGCACGCTGCCCGCCTACTCGTTCATCGAGCCCAATCTGCTCTACGGCCACAACGACATGCATCCGGCGTTCGATGCGCTGTTCCGGGGCTCGCCGATCGACCCGCCGTCGTCGCTGCTGGGCGGCGAAGCACTGCTCGCCAAGATTTACAACGCGGTCCGCACCGCGTCGTCAGCCCAGGGCTCCAACGCCTGGAACACGCTGCTCGTCGTGACCTTCGACGAGCACGGCGGCACCTACGACCACGTTCCGCCGCCAGCCGCGCCGCCGCCCCATCCGACCTCGGCGCCAGGCCAGCTGGGCTTCGGGTTCGACCGGTCCGGCGTGCGCGTGCCCGCCATCGCGATCTCCGCCTGGATCCCGGACAAGACCGTCGTCACCAGCCAGTTCCGCAATACGTCGGTGATCGCCACGCTGCGCAAGCGCTGGCAGCTAGGTCCGCCGCTGACCGCACGTGACGCAATCGCGGCGGACCTGGCGCCCATCCTGTCGCTGGCCACGCCGCGCGATCCGGCCGAGTGGCCGGACGTCACCCCGCAGCCGGTACCGCCCTATACGGCTACGATCCCCGCGCCGGAGGCCGCGATGCTCGGCATCTGCCGGGCTGCGCTGCATGCCTGCATCGCGCTGGCCCGCCGCAGCGGCAAGGACACCCCGGGGCTGACGACCGACGAGACGATCGCCCGGGCCGATGGGGTCGCGCTCGTCATCGATCTGGCCGGTGACGCCTTCACCGGACTGCGCGACAGCTAGCCAGCCGGTCAAGACGGCTACAGTTGGGTTCCGTGCGTCTCGTCATCGCCCGGTGCAGCGTGGATTACGCAGGCCGGCTATCTGCTCACTTGCCCATGGCGACGCGCCTGCTCATAGTCAAGGCCGATTCGTCGGTGCTCGTCCATTCAGACGGCGGCTCGTACAAGCCGCTGAACTGGATGTCACCGCCGTGCCGGCTCACCGAGCAGGCCGACCGCTGGGTAGTGACCGGCAAGTCGGGCGAGACGCTGACCATCGAGCTGGCGGAGATCATCAGCGACTTTTCCTACGATCTCGGCGTCGACCCCGGCCTGGTCAAGGATGGCGTCGAGGCTCACCTCCAGGAACTGCTGGCAGCACGGCTCGAGGTCCTTGGTGACGGCTGGCGGCTCGTACGGCGCGAGTTTCCGACGGCGATCGGACCGGTCGACCTCATGTGCCGCGATGCGTCCGGCGTCAGCGTGGCGATCGAGGTCAAGCGCCGCGGCGAGATCGACGGCGTGGAGCAGCTCACCCGCTACCTGGACCTGCTCAACCGGGACCCGCTGCTCGCGCCGGTCCAGGGCGTGTTCGCCGCGCAGGAGATCAAGCCGCAAGCGCGGGTGCTCGCCGCGGACCGTGGCATCCGCTGCCTCACGCTGGATTACGACACGATGCGCGGCGCCGACGATGGCGCGCTGCGCCTCTTCTGACAAGGGGGCATCACCAGCTCATGGCACACGCAGCTTCGCACGACCTCGCCTCCGGCGGACTGACCGCGACCGAGCACCAGCTGGCCAACGGCCTGCGGGTGGTGCTGTCTGAGGACCATCTGACTCCGGTCGCGGCGGTCTGCCTCTGGTACGACGTCGGGTCCCGCAACGAGGTCGAGGGCCGGACCGGTCTGGCGCACCTGTTCGAGCACCTGATGTTCCAGGGCTCGGCGCAGGTCCGGGGCAACGGCCACTTCGAGCTGATCCAGGGAGCTGGCGGCTCCCTCAACGGGACTACGAGCTTTGAGCGCACCAACTACTTCGAGACCATGCCGGCCAACCAGCTCGAGCTCGCGCTCTGGCTGGAGGCCGACCGGATGGGCTCGCTGCTGGCGGCGCTCGATGATGAGTCCCTGCAGAATCAGCGCGACGTCGTCAAGAACGAGCGGCGCCAGCGTTACGACAACGTGCCCTACGGCACCGCGTTCGAGCGGCTGATCGCGCTGGCCTACCCGGCCGGTCACCCGTACCACCACACGCCGATCGGCTCCATGGCCGACCTGGACGCGGCGACGCTAGCCGATGCTCGCGCATTCTTCCGGGCAAACTACGCGCCGAACAACGCCGTGCTGGCGGTCGTCGGTGACATCGACCCGGAGCAGACGCTGGCGTGGGCGGAGAAGTACTTCGGGTCGATCCCGGCCGGCACCGGCAAGGTGCCGCCACGCGATGGCACGCTGTCCGACACCATCGGCGCGGAACTGCTGGAGGTAGTCGAGGAGGAAGTGCCGGCGCGCGCGCTGATGGCCGCATACCGGATGCCGGCCGACGGCACCCGCGAGTGCGACGCGGCCGACGTCGCCCTGACCATTCTCGGCTCGGGCATGTCATCGCGGCTGTACAACCGGCTGGTCCGGCGGGACCGGACCGCGATCACGGCCGACTTCGGGCTGATGCGCCTGGTGGGCGCGCCGTCCCTGGGCTGGCTGGACGTCAAGGCCTCCGGCGGCGCGGAGTTCGTGCAGATCCGCACGGCCGTCGACGAAGAACAGGCGCGGCTCGGCGCGGACGGCCCGTCGGCTGAGGAGATGGAGCGCGCGCAGGCCCGGCTGGAGCGCGAGTGGCTGGACCGGCTCGGCACGGTCGCCGGCCGGGCCGACGAGCTGTGCCGGTACGCAGTCCTGTTCGGCGACCCGCAGCTCGCCTTCTCTGCCATCGGCCGCATCCTCGACGTGACGGCCGCGGACGTCCAGTCGGTCGCCGCCGCCCGCCTGCGGCCCGACAATCGCGCGGTGCTGGAATACGAGCCGGTGCCGCCGCCGGAGGCAGCCACTCCGGCGACTGGCGGACAGGAAGAGGCTGGCGGACAGGAAGAGGTGGGGCAGTGACCGACGACCTGGTAACGATGGACTTGCACCCACTGCCCGCCGCCGAGCAGGCGAAGCCCTGGGCGTTCCCGGTTCCCGACCGCGGCGGCCTCGCCAACGGTCTCACCCTCCTGCGCTGTCACCGGCCCGGCCAGCAGGTCGTGGCCGTCGAGATCTGCCTGGATGCCCCGCTGGACGCGGAACCCGACGGGCTCGACGGGATCGCCACCATCATGGTGAACGCGCTGTCGGAGGGCTGCGGGCCATACACGGCCGAGGAGTTTGCCGCCGAACTGGAGCGCTGCGGCGCGACGCTCGGCTCCCGAGTGGATTACACCGGCGCGCGTATCTCGCTGGAGGTACCCGCCTCGCGCCTGCGCCGGGCGCTGGACCTCCTGGCCGAGGCACTGCGCGCCCCGACGTTTGCTGACTCCGAGGTCGAGCGCCTGGTACGCAACCGGCTAGACGAAATCCCGCACGAGCTAGCCAACCCGGCGCGACGGGCGGCTAAGCAGTTGTCAGCGGAGCTGTTTCCTGAGTCAGCCCGGATGTCGCGGCCGCGCCAGGGCACCGAGGAGACCGTCGCGCGCATCGACGCAGCCCTGGTCCGGGCGTTCTACGAGGCGCAGGTGCGGCCAGCCACGGCCGCGGCAATCGTGGTGGGCGACTTCACGGGTGTCGACCTGGACGCGACGCTCGCCGCCACCCTCGGCGAGTGGACCGGCGACGACGCCAGGCCGGCGTTGGTGCTGCCGGTGACCGCTGATGATGTGGGCCGGGTGGTGATCGTCGACCGGCCTGGCGCCGTCCAGACGCAGTTGCTCATCGGCCGGACCGGACCGGACCGGCACGACCAGATCTGGCCGGCCTTGGTCGTCGGCACGTACTGCCTCGGCGGCACGCTCACCTCGCGGCTCGACCGGGTCCTGCGTGAGGAGAAGGGCTACACCTACGGGGTCCGGGCCTTCGCGCAGGTGCTGCGTTCCCCCGCACCGGAATCGCACGCCGCGATCGGCGCCTCGGTCCTGGCCATGAGTGGTGCGGTGGACACCGCATCCACCGGGCCTGCCCTGGCCGACCTGCGGGCAGTGCTGCGCTCGGTCGCCACCGACGGGCTCACCGATGAGGAGCGGGCGATGGCAGTGCAGAACCTCGTGCTGGTGGCCCCGCTCAGGTACGAGACAGCCGGCGCGGTCGCTGGCACCCTGGCCGATCAAGTGGAGCAGCACCTGCCCGATGACTATCAGGCGCAGCTATACCAGCGGCTGGCCGCGACGACCACGACCGAGGCGACGGCAGCGGTGGTCGCGGCGTTTCCGGCGGACCGCCTGGTCATGGTGCTCGTGGGCGACGCGGCGCAGATCAGGGAGCCGGTCGAGGCGCTGGACATCGGCTCGGTCACGGTAACCGCCAGCTAACGGCAGGCGCAGTCATCCTGGCCAGGCGGCGATTTCGTGATGCGGGAGGACTGACGTGAGGACGACACCCCGATTCGATGCGATCCAGACTGACCGGCTACTGATGCGGCGCTGGCGGGACACCGACCGCGAGCCCTTCGCCGCGCTTAATGCCGATCCGGAGACGATGCGGTACTTCCCGGCCACGCTCGACCGCCCCGCCAGCGACGCATTCGTCGACCGCATCGAGGCGCGGTTCGACGAGCAGGGCTATGGCCTGTGGGCGCTCGAGCTCGCGGCCACGGGCGAGTTCGTCGGGTACACCGGCCTGAATCCGATGCCCGCAGGCGTGCTAGGCGCCGGCGGCATGGAGATCGGCTGGCGGCTGGCCAGGAACGCCTGGCATCGCGGCTACGCGACCGAGGCAGCCACGGCCGCGCGGGCGGTCGCCTTCGGCGGTGCCGGGCTGGCGGAACTCTGGTCGATGACAGCCGTGCTCAACGAGCCATCACAGGCCGTGATGCGGCGCATCGGCATGACCGAGGTCGCCAGGTTCGATCATCCTGCGGTACCTGCCGGGCACCTTCTGCAGCCGCACGTGCTCTACCACCTCGACGCGCCGGCGCCGGCTAGCTGACCAGCAAGTGCGCGTTGACCACCTTGGCCGCAGCAGCGAGCTCGGGTAGCACCTCGACCTTCAGGCCGGCCTTGCGCAGCCGGACAGCGCCGCCACCTGGCACGAAGATCGGCGGCTCACGCCAGGCAATCACGACCCGGCCGATCCCACTGGCGATGATCAGGTCGGCGCACGGCACCGGCCTGGACGCTCTGGTCGCGCACGGCTCTAGCGAGCTGTACAGGGTGGCCCCGGCCAGCTCCGGCAGGAGGATGGGCCCCGGCAGGCCGATCTTGGCTAGCGCCACTTCCTCCGCGTGATCGGCCGGATAGAGCTCGCGCGAGTAGCCGGCCGTCAGCACGCCGCCGTCGGCGGCGACCAGCACCGCGCCGACCGAGAACGCGCTCGCCGACGGCGGGCAGCGCGTGGACAGCTCGATCGCGACACCGAGCCAGTGCCGGTCAGCGTCCGAACTACCAGCGTGGGCCACGCCGCACAACCTACCTCGCTCCCCGACGTGATCTTGTCCCAGAAGCGATGATGTACTGATTGCAGCCACCAGGCGCACCGTCACCCTCCCGCGTACAATCACAGCAAATCGCACAGAACGGCGGTGTGAGGCTCATGACAGCCACACTCGGGAGTTACGGGCTCGTTCGGTCGACTGACACCTTTGACACGCTGAATCCGACGACCGGCGAGGTCATCGCCACGTATCCGGTCTTCAGCGAGCATGACGTGGCGGACACCGTCGAGCGCGCGCAGGCGGCGGCGCAGTGGTGGGCGGACCTCGGCTGGGCCGGCCGCAGGCAGCGCCTCATGGCGTGGAAATCGCACCTGACCCGCTACATCGGCCGGCTGGCCGAGCTTGTGCACACCGAGACAGGCAAGCCGCTCGCCGACGCGCAGCTGGAGATCCTGCTCGCCATCGTCCACATCGACTGGGCCGCCAGGAACGCGCGTAAGGTGCTGCGCTCGCGGCGGGTTCGCAGCGGCCTGGTCGCGATCAACCACGCCGCGACCCTGGAGTACCAGCCGCTCGGTGTTGTGGGCGTCATTGGTCCGTGGAATTACCCGGTTTTCACTCCCATGGGGTCGATTGCGTATGCACTTGCGGCCGGGAACGGGGTCGTTTTCAAGCCCAGTGAGCTCACCCCCGCGGTGGGTGCCTGGCTGGTCAGCTCGTTTGCCGAGGTCGTGCCCGAGCAGCCGGTGCTTCAGCTGGTGACCGGGATGGGCCAGACCGGCAGTCACCTCGCCCGCAGTGGCGTCAACAAGATTGCCTTCACCGGCTCAGCAGCCACGGCCAGGAAGGTCATGGCCGCCTGCGCAGAGAACCTCACTCCCCTGGTCGCCGAGTGCGGCGGCAAGGACGCCTTCATCGTCGGCGCCGACGCTGACCTGGACGCTGCGGCCGACGCCTGCGCCTGGGGCGCGCTGTCGAACGCCGGCCAGACGTGCGTCGGCGTGGAGCGGGTCTACGTCGTGCAGGACGTCTACCACACGTTCCTCGAGAAGCTGACTGACCGGGTGACGAGGATCCGGCCCGGCGACGATCGCGAGGCCGACTACGGGCCGATGACGCTACCTGGCCAGGCCGAGATCATCGAGAAGCACATCGCGGACGCCCTGGCGCGCGGCGGCCGCCCCGTGGTCGGCGGCATCGCCAGCATCAGGCGACCGTTCGTTGGCCCGGTGATCCTGGCCGACGTGCCCGAGGAGAGCAAGGCGGTCACCGACGAGACTTTCGGGCCGACCATCACGGTGGCCAAGGTCGCGAGTCTGGCCGAGGGCGTCGAGCGCGCCAACGCCGGCCGCTACGGCCTTGGCGGCACCGTGTTCGCCGGGAACAAGAAGGCGGCCATGGCCGCTGCCCGCGCCCTGACCAGTGGCATGACCGCGATCAACTCGGTCATCTCCTTCGCTAGCGTGCCGTCGCTGCCCTTCGGCGGCTCGGGTGACTCCGGATTCGGCCGCATCCACGGCGCGGACGGATTGCGGGAGTTCGCCCGGCCTAAGTCGATCGCCAGGCAGCGGATGAAGCCGCTGGTCAACCTCACGTCGTTCAGCCGCACTGACGCGGACATGAAGAAGATCCTCAACGCCGTCACGATGCTGCACGGCCGGCGGTACAAGTAGCCGCCGGCGCAGCACAAGCAGGCGCATGCTTGCGGTCCGCCTGGTGCAGAAGCCGGACTACCGCGTCGGCGCGGCCGCGGCGGGATGGGAGTCGGCCGGGTCCAGCGCCGCCAGCGGCGCGCGGCCCTGAATCAGGTCGGCTGCGCGTTCGGCGATGGCGATAGTCGGCGCGTTGGTATTGCCGCGCGGCACTGTCGGCATGACGGACGCGTCGACGACTCGCAGCCGCTCGACGCCGCGTACCCGAAGCTGGGTGTCGACGACGCTGGCGAGCTTGCTGGCCGCCACACGCGAATCACCGCCCATCGCGCAGGTCCCGACCGGGTGGTAGATCGTGGATAGGTTGCCGCGTGCCCATTCGCGCAGATCGGCGTCGGTGCGCACGGCCGGACCCGGTGCGAGCTCGGCCTTGAGCTCCTTGCTGAGCGGCTTGGTCGCCGCGATCTCCCTGGCCATGCCGATGGCCTTGATCAGCGGGTCGAGGTCGTCGATGTCCGACAAGTACGACGGGTCTATCAGTGGCTTGTGCCGCGGATCGGCGCTGCGTAGCCGGATCTTGCCGCGGCTGCCTACCGACACCAGCGTGATGAGCATGGACAGGGCCCGGCTAGCCGGATCCGCGAGCCCGCCGTCGATGTACGGCACTGGCAGCACGTGCCACTGGATGTCAGGTGCGACCAGCGCCGGGTCGGTCCGGCTGAAACCGCCCGCCTCGGCGATATTGGTGGTCATCGGGCCGGAGTGCGTCATCTGCCAGCGGGCGAGGTTGCGCGGCCCTGCCTTCTCCCACAGGCTCCGGGTCTTCGGCGCGCTCCACATCGCCGTCACGATGGGGTGATCGGACAGGTTGCTGCCGACCCCCGGATTCTCCGCCATGACCGCGATGTTGTGCTCGTGCAGGTGCTCGGCCGGGCCGACCCCAGAAAGCATGAGCAGCTGCGGGCTGCCGATGGCGCCTGCCGACAGGATGATCTCGGCCTCGGCCCTCGCCACCTCCTCCACGCCGCGGCGCAGATACCGGACGGCTGTCGCCCGGCCGGCCTCGATCTCGATGCCCGTGACCAGCGCATCGGTGAAGACGGTCAGGTTAGGCCGGTCGGCCGCCGGGTGCAGGTACGCGTCCGCTGCCGACCACCGGCGGCCCGCCTTCTGCGTGACCTGGTAGTAGCCAACGCCCTCTTGCTCGGGCCCGTTGAAGTCGTCGTTGGCTGGCAGCCCATAGTTGCGCGCCGCGGCCACGAAGTCCCCCGTCAGGCTGCTGCGGAACTTGAGGTCCTGCACGCTGAGCGGGCCAGACGCGCCGTGATAGGCAGAGGCGCCGCGAGAATTGCTCTCGGCGCGCAGGAAGTACGGCAGGAGGTCGGTGTAGCCCCAGCCCTCGCACCCGTAGTCGTCGCGCCAGGAATCGTAGTCGTGCCGACTGCCGCGGACGTAGATCATCGCGTTGATCGACGATGAGCCGCCGAGCACCCGGCCGCGCGGCCAGTAGATAGAGCGGCCGCCAGCGCGGTCCTGCGGGATCGTCTGGTAGTTCCAGTCGTAGGCCGTCTTGAAGAGGAGGTTAACGGCAGCCGGAATGTGGATCTCGTCCGCAGTGTCCGGCGGGCCGGCCTCCAGCAGGAGAACGCGCGAGTCAGGGTGCTCGCTCAGCCGCGAGGCCAGCACGCAGCCGGCGCTGCCACCACCGACGATGACGTAGTCGTACACGGCCCCGTCCTCTCAGTCGACCGGGAAACCCTACTGAGTCGGCATTCTCGCCGGTATCGCAGGCGATCCTGACACGGGCCCTGCCGATAGTCGTGAGCCGTGTATGTCGTCACCAAGCGTATCGAGCTATTTGTGCCCAGCTCTACCCGTTCGTGCGCAACAACCTGGTTCGGGGACAAGTCACGCTCGCGTCCTGGGCACCCGGCCCGGAACGCCAGCGCGCTCCCGGCCTATGCGGCCGGGAGCGCGCTCCCCCCACCTGTGCGACCCCCGCACTCCGGCGGGCCCCCGAGAACCGCCGGTGTGCCGAGATGGGCCGCGAGCCGCTGAGCGGCTCATTTTCGGGCCCAGATCGAGCCCAAGCCAAGTGACTGACCTAAATCGTGCTGCAGCCTCCCCCGAGCCACGCAGCACCGTCTCTACAATCACTCTTAGTATCCATACGATGCCACATCGTGTTCGGCTTTGTGAATACCCCATGGTCAGGCGTGTAACCCCACCGGGAAGAGCGGGCTGTTCCTGGTCGGCGAGCAAGCCCGCAAGTCCTTACTGGCGAGGGATTCCCGGTCAGCGGTGGCCGCCGCCGATGCCGAGAAAAAATCCGCACGACGCCGTGTAGCAGCGACAACCGCGTAGTAGCGACAACCGTGCGAAACGGCACGCCGGCGCCGTCGGCCGAGCGGCGGCCAGTCCCGGTACGGTTGATCCATGTCAGGCGAACGCGAAACTCCAGTCGTGCTGTCCAGGATCTACACCCGGACGGGCGACGACGGCACCACGGCGCTCGGCGACATGAGCCGGGCCAGCAAGACGGACCCGCGCCTCGCCGCCTACGCCGACACCGACGAGGCCAACTGCGCCATCGGCGTCGCCGTGACCATGGGACAGTTGCCGGCGGAGATCGCGGCGCTGCTCGTTCGCATCCAGAACGAGCTCTTCGACGTTGGCGCGGACCTGTGCAATCCCGTCACAGCGGCTCCCGCCTACCCCCCGCTGCGGATCGACGAAAGCTACGTCGACGGACTTGAGCAGGCTTGCGACCAGATGAACGAAGGCCTGCCGGTGCTGCGCAGCTTCGTGCTGCCCGGAGGCAGCCCGGCCGCCGCGCTCCTGCACGTTGCGAGGACCGTGGTCAGGCGCGCCGAGCGGAGCACGTGGGCCGCGCTCGAAGTCCACGGCGACAGCATGAATCCGCTGACCGCGCGGTACCTCAATCGGCTGTCGGACTTGCTGTTCATCCTGGCCAGGCGGGTCAACGAGCCGGACGGCGACCTGCTGTGGAAGCCCGGTGGCGAGCGCTAGGACGCGCCACTCAGGTACCCCGCCGGCGCGGCCTCAAGCCAGGCCATATAGCCGGTAAGCGCGGCCTGCGACATAGCCAGCTCGATGACGCGGGCATTGGCCAACTGGCCCGCAGGTAGCCGCCAGGTTGCGGGTGAACCAGCACGATCCGGCCTAAGCCCGACCAGATGGGCTCGGCAGGTCACGATCATCGTGCCTGGCCCGAGCCAGGCCGGATCCCGCACGCCAGCCAGGCGGCTCCCGGTCACGACCAGATCGCGGCGGGCGAAAGCGCCGTGCGGGCGGATGCGCAGGCTGAATGAGCGGTGCCAGTACAGCTGCGCGCTCCGGTACTCGGCCAGGCCATGGTGCCACCGGCCGCTTGCGCTCGAGCGCAGGCAGCATTCCACGATTCCGCCGCGCCTGGTGATCACCCGGCGCCGCACCACCAGGTACGCGGCAGCCACCACCACGAGGGCAAGCGCGACCTGGGCGAGCGCGAGAACTAGCTGGCCCGACACTCCCGCTCGTCCCCCGCCCCTCGGCTTAGCCGGTCAGCTGACCTGGCCGGAGGCCGCGCGGAGCAGCGCCCGGTAGTACCGGATGTTTGCTGGCTCCTCCGGGCCGAAGCCGGCCGGGCCAGCGTCCTGGATCGCCTGGTCGAGAGCCGCCTGCGCCGCGACCGTGTCGACGTCCTGACCGAGCTGAGCCTGCCGGGCGAGGATCGAGACGCGGTTGTTGGCCATCGACAAGAAGCCACCGGTGACGGCGGCGAAGACGTCGGCCCCGTTCCCGTTCTCGGGTCGGATCTGGACGGTGCTGCCCTCGTACAGGATGCCAATGATGGGCGCGTGATTGGTCAGCAGGCCAATCTCGCCGTCGAGCGTCCTGGCGATGATCATCTCGGCCCGGCCGCCCCATAGCTCGCCTTCGGGCTCGACGAGCTGGACGTTCATCGTCACGACCGCTCCATGTCCTTGGCCTTCTTCTCGACGTCTTCGATGCCGCCGACCATGAAGAACGCCTGCTCGGGCAGGTGGTCGTACTTGCCTTCGCAGATGGCCTTGAACGAGGAGACAGTCTCCTCGAGGGGGACGAAGACGCCGGGCTGCCCGGTGAACTGCTCAGCCACGAACATCGGATGGGACAGGAACCGCTCGATCCGCCGGGCCCGCTGCACAGTGACCTTGTCCTCTTCGGACAGTTCGTCGATGCCGAGGATCGCGATGATGTCCTGGAGCTCGGTATAGCGCTGGAGGATTCGCTGCGTCTCACGCGCGACGGCGTAGTGTTCCTCGCCCACGTACGCGGGCGCCAGGATCCGGGACGTCGACGCCAGCGGGTCAACCGCCGGGAAAATGCCCTTCTGGGTGATCTCCCGTGACAGCGCCGTCGTGGCGTCAAGGTGGGCGAACACGGCCGAGGGCGCCGGGTCGGTGTAGTCGTCGGCGGGCACGTAGATGGCCTGCATCGAGGTAATCGAGTGACCGCGGGTCGAGGTGATCCGCTCCTGGAGCTGGCCCATCTCGTCGGCCAGGGTCGGCTGGTAGCCCACGGCCGATGGCATGCGGCCGAGCAGCGTCGACACCTCGGATCCGGCCTGGGTGAACCGGAAGATGTTGTCGATGAACAGCAGCACGTCCTGCTGCTGGACATCGCGGAAGTACTCCGCCATCGTCAGCGCCGACAGCGCGACCCTAAGCCGGGTGCCCGGCGGCTCGTCCATCTGGCCGAACACCAGCGCAGTGTCCTTGATGACGCCGGACTCGGTCATCTCCAGGAAGAGGTCGTTGCCCTCCCGGGTACGCTCCCCCACGCCGGCGAAGCAGGACACGCCACCGAAGTTCTTGGCGACTCGGGTGATCATTTCCTGGATCAGCACGGTCTTGCCCACGCCGGCGCCGCCGAACAGGCCGATCTTGCCGCCCTTGACGTACGGGGTCAGGAGGTCGAGGACCTTGATCCCGGTCTCGAGGATCTCGGTCCGGGCCTCCAGCTGGTCGAACGGGGGCGGGTCGCGGTGAATCGACCAGCGCTCGGTGATCTTGAGCGAGCCCTCCGGCACGTCCAGTGGCTCGCCGAGCACGTTCCACACGTGGCCCTTGGTGACGTCGCCGACGGGTACCGAGATGGGCCCGCCGGTGTCGGTGACGGCCGCGCCGCGGATCAGGCCGTCGGTCGGCTCCATGGAGATCGCGCGGACCGTGTCGTCGCCCAGGTGCTGGGCGACCTCCAGCGTCAGCATGCGCGTCGTGTCCCCCAGGGTCACGTCCACGTGTAGCGCGTTGTAAATCTCGGGCATCTCCTCGGTCGCGAACTCGACGTCCACGACGGGGCCGATGACGCGGGCTACGCGGCCCGTGGCTGCCGGGCTGGCCGACCCGCTGGCGGCGGTGGTCTCTACGGTAGCGCTCATCTTGCTGCTCACTTACTCCCTGGTCGCGTCGGCTAGCGCGTTCGCGCCGCCCACGATTTCGCTGATTTCCTGGGTGATCTCAGCCTGCCGTGCCTTGTTCGCTTCCCTGCTGAGCTGCTCGATCAGCTCATTCGCGTTATCCGTGGCCGACTTCATTGCCCGCCGTCGCGCGGCGATCTCGGAAGCCGCCGACTCCAGTAGCGCGTGGAACAGCCTGCTCTCCACATACCACGGCAACAGCGAATTGAGAACATCCTCGGGCGATGGCTCGAAGTCATAGATCGGCAGCGGGCCGGTGGGCGGCAGCTCATGGGTCTCCTCGACCTCCAGCGGCAGCAGCCTGTGGACGACCGCGCGCTGCGTCAGCATGGACACGAACTCGGTATAGACAACGTGAATCTCGTCCACGCCGCCTTCCGAGGTCGGGCGCTCATATGCCTCGAGGAGAGCCTGCATGATCTCGGCCGCGTTCTGCTGCCGCGGCGTGTCGGAGAACCCGCTCCACTCCCGCGCCATGCTGCGATTGCGGAAGCGGTGCCAGCTGATGCCCTTGCGCCCGGCCACGAAGTCGACGGTCTCGACCCCTTGGCTCCGCAGGAGTCCGCGCAGGCTCTGCGCCTCACGCAGGACGTTGGAGTTGAAGCCGCCGCAGAACCCGCGGTCGCTGGTCAGGATCGCCACCGCTGCCCTGGTGGGCGTTGCTGCCGGACGGGTGAGCGGATGGTCCACCTGCTCTGACCGGCTGACCACGGCTTCGACTGCGCGGGTCAGCTCCCTGGCGTACGGCGCGGCGGCGTGCAGCCGCTGCTGAGCCTTGATGATCCGCGAGGATGCGATCAGCTCCTGAGCGCGCGTGATCTTGGCGGTGGACTGCACACTCCGGATCCGCCGCCGAACCGCGCGAAGCTGGGCTCCCATGCTGGCTAGTACCGCCCTACTGGTTCTCGGTCGAGTTCGCCGGCTGCGGCCGGCTCGGTCTGCCACTTCTTGATGCCTTCCGCCTCGACGTCGCCGGCGTCAAGCGGCTCGGCTGGCTCCTCGGACACCAGTAGCGAGCCGTCGGACTTCTCGAATCCGCCGCGGAACCGCTCGATGGCGTCTTTCAGCGCGACCTTGGTGTCGTCGCCCAGCGCGCCGGTCTCCCTGATGGCGGCGTAGATGCCGGCATTCGAGCGGCCGAGCTCGTCCTCGAACTCGTTCTCGAACCGGCGGATATCCTCCACGGGCACGTCGTCCAGGAAGCCCTCGGTACCCATCCAGACCGAGACAACCTGCCGCTCGACCGGGAAGGGGCTGTACTGCGGCTGCTTCAGCAGCTCGACCAGGCGCGCGCCGCGATCCAGCTGAGCCCGGCTCGTCGGGTCCAGGTCCGAGGAGAATGACGCGAACGCCTCCAGGTCGCGGTACTGCGACAGCGCGAGCTTCAGGCCGCCGGCGACCGTTTTCATGGCCTTGATCTGGGCGTTACCGCCGACTCGGGAGACCGACTGGCCGACGTTGATGGCCGGACGGACACCGGAGTTGAACAGGTCGGTCTCCAGGAAGATCTGGCCGTCAGTAATGGAGATGACGTTGGTCGGGATATACGCGGAGATGTCGTTAGCCTTGGTCTCCACGATCGGCAGCCCCGTCAGCGAGCCACCGCCCAGCTCGTCCGACAGCTTGGCGCAGCGCTCCAGCAGCCGTGAGTGCAGGTAGAACACGTCGCCGGGGTAGGCCTCGCGGCCCGGCGGGCGACGCAGCAGCAGCGAGATGGCGCGGTAGGCCTCGGCCTGCTTGGACAGGTCGTCGAACACGATCAGGACGTGCTTGCCCTGGTACATCCAGTGCTGCCCGATCGCCGAGCCGGTGTACGGGGCGATGTACTTGTAGCCAGCCGGGTCGGAAGCCTGCGCGTTCACGATCGTGGTGTACTCGAGCGCGCCCGCTTCCTCCAGCGTCGCGCGCACCGCGGCGACGGTCGAGCCCTTCTGGCCGACCGCCACGTAGACGCAGCGCACCTGCTTGGCCGGGTCGCCGGAGTCCCAGTTCTGCTTCTGGTTGAGGATCGTGTCGATAGCGATCGTGGTCTTGCCCGTCTGCCGGTCGCCGATGATCAGCTCACGCTGGCCGCGCCCGATCGGGGTCATGGCGTCGATGGCCTTGATTCCGGTCTGCAGCGGCTCGGTCACCGGCTTGCGGTTGATCACGCTCGGTGCCTGGATCTCCAGCAGGCGCTCCTCGGTGTGGCCCTCGATCGGGCCAAGGCCGTCTAGCGGCGCGCCCAGCGGGCCGACCACGCGGCCGAGGAAGCCGTCGCCCACAGGCACCGACAGGACCTCGCCGGTGCGCTTGACCCGCTGCCCTTCCTCGATCTGGCTGAACTCGCCGAGAATGACGACGCCGATCTCGCGGACGTCGAGGTTCAGCGCGATGCCGCGCGTGCCGTCCTCAAACTCCAGCAGCTCATTCGCCATGGCCGAGGGCAGGCCGGACACCCTGGCGATGCCGTCGCCGCACTCTACGACCGCGCCGACCTCCTCTGTGGAGGCGGTTCCGGGCTCGTAGGCCGCGACGAAACGCTCAAGCGCGTCCCGGATCTCTTCGGGCCGGATAGTCAGCTCCGCCATCTTCCTCGTGTCCTTCTTGTCTCTCGTCTGTTCCGTCTTTACGTCTGTCTGCGATCAGGTCTTACTCAGGAGGCGAGCCTGCGTTGTGCCTCGCCGAGCCGGGTGGCCACGCTGCCGTCGATCAGCTCGTCGCCGACCCGGACCGTCATGCCACCGGTGACCCTTGGGTCAAGTACGACATTCAGGTACACCGTGTGCCCGTAAGTGGCCGTGAGGGCGTCGATCAGCCGGCTGCGCTGCGCACTGGTCAGGGCGACAGCCACGTGCACCTCGGCGACGAGACGCTCACGGCGGCGCGCCGCGAGCCGGGCGTACTCCTCCAGGCTAAGGTCAAGGCTCCGGCCGATGGGACTGGCCGCAGCCTCAGTGATCAGCCGCAGCGCCTCGGGCGTGACCTTGCCGGCCAGCAACTCACTGAGCAGCTGGCGCTTAGCGTCGGCGGAGACGAACGGGTTGGTGAGAGCCATCCGCAGGCTTGGCTGGCTGGCGACGATCCGGCCAAACCGGAACAGCTCGTCCTCCAGGTCATCGAGATTGTCCTCATGCTCGGCTGCCGCGACGACCGCTTGCACGGCCAGTTGCTCGACCGCCACGGTCAGGTCGCTCGGCGCCGACCAGCGGGCCGCGGCCACGGCGGCGACCAGGTCGGCAGTCTGCGGGCTGACCTTGCCGGTGAGCACCGATGTGGCGAGCGAGCTGCGGGTCTCGGCCGTGCGGGACGGGTCGGCCAGCGCCCGGCGCAGCACCGACTGAGTGGCCAGCAGCCGGGCGACGGCGAACAACTCGTCGGCCACCGTCCCCGCCACCTGCGGGTCAGCGGTCAGCGGCTCGAGCTGCTCCTCGACCTCGGCAAGAGATGCCCTGCTCACGCCTCTCATGACGACGTCTGCGCCCCAGACGTGCGTGCGGCTGACGCCGCGGCGCGGCTTGTGTCCAGGTCGGCCAGGAACCTGTCGACGACCCGGCTCTGCCTGGCCTCATCCTCGAGCGACTCGCCGACGATCTTGCTCGCCAGCTCGACCGACAGCGCGCCGACCTCAGCACGGAGGGACGCGAACGCCTGCTGCCGGTCCGACTCGAGCTGAGCTCGGGCCGACTCGGTGATCCGCCTCGCTTCCGCCTGCGCCTGCTCGCGCATAGCCGCGATGATCGCCGCGCCTTCTTCCTTCGCCTGCTCCCGCAGCCGGGCAGCCTCGTGCCGGGCCTCAGCCAGCTGGGCCCGGTACCGCTCGAGCGTCTGGTTCGCCTCGGCCTGCGCCCTGGCGGCCTGCTCGAGACCGCCCTCGATCTTCTCGGTGCGCTCTTCCAGGGTCGTCATGATCCGGGGCATCAGCACCTTCCAGAGGGCGAAGAAGATGATGAAGAACCCGATCGCGCCGACGATCACCTCGGTCCAGTTCGGCACCAGGGGGTTCGGTGACGACGAGGCCGCTAGCTCACGCAACATGTGCGGCTACCTTCCAGCTGGGTACTGCTACTTGATGAAGAACGGCACCGCGATGCCGATGAGGGCCAGCGACTCGGTCAGCGCGAAGCCGATCCACATCAGGCCCGTGACCCGGCCAGCAGCTTCGGGCTGCCGCGCGATCGACTCGATGGTCCGGCCGAAGATCAGGCCGATGCCGACACCCGGGCCAATGGCCGCGAGACCATAGGTCAGCGCGCCCAGGTTGATGATGTGGTACCAGATCGGGTTGCCCGATGACGAGCCCGGCGTAGTGGCAGCCAGTACCGCGTGGTGCGCGCCAGAGGCGACATAGAGCACGTGATGCAAATGCACCAGTTGCTGCATGGTGTGTTCCTTTTGTGTTGGCCAGCGGAGGTCCGCCGGGTTTTCCTTCTGGGGTCGACTCAGTGCGCGGTTTCGTACGCGCCCGAGATGTACGTAGCTGTCAAGATCGTGAAGATGAAGGCCTGAAGTGTTGGATCAGCACCTCGAGGCCGGTCAGCAGGATCACGAGCACAAACGACGCGGTGGCATAGACCAAGGAGATCGAGAGCGTCAGCAGATACCAGGTGGCCAGCGTAAACACCGCCAGCAGCACGTGCCCGGCCAGCATGTTGGCGAACAGCCGGACTGACAGCGTGAACGGCCGGACGAGGATGTTCGAGAAGAGCTCGATCGGCACCAGCAGCGGCAGGATCCACCACGGCGCACCCGTCGGGACCGACATGTTCCTGAAGTAGCCGAACACGCCCTGGTGCTTCATGCCGAGGAACATGTAGATGATCCACACCATGCCGGCCAGGGCCACCGGGTAGCCGTACTTCGACATCGCCGGGAAGTAGAAGATCGGGATGATCCCGAAGATGTTGTTGACCCAGATGAAGAAGAAGAGCGAGACCAGGAATGGCAGCCACTTGTCGCCGCGCTTGCCAAGCTGCGGGCGCAGGATCTGGTCGCGGACGAACAAGATACCCATCTCGCCGACGTTCTGGACGCCGCGCGGAACCAGCTTCGGACTGTGGAAGGCGAACCAGAAGAACGTGAGCACTATGAGAACGCTCAGGATCACCAGCAGGCCCGGCTTGCCGAACCCCACGCTGCCAATTTTGAAGAACGGCGTGAAGTAGAAGTCGTTGATCGAGGGTGCCGGGTAGCCGCAGCCAGAGCCTAGATGAGCCGTCGACGGACTGCAGCTGCCGGAGGAGGCGACGGCGGCCCCGGCCGCAAGTACGTGATTCACCGAGCTACCCCTTCGGGCTGTCGCGTGCAGACTGGCGCCGTGGCATGCCGCTGCGGGTCAAGGTAGGTCATCATGGCGCAGCCGGATCTCGCGCTTGCACGCGGGTATGCCGTAACTGTCGCCATCGTCGCCTGGCTGCCGGTCAGGTTCGAGTGAACCTGAAGATGATCATGGCGACAGACAGTCCGATGCCGAGGATCATGCCAACCGGGAACAGGATGGCGATGCCCGTCCAGTGGCTGACGAGCCAGCCGACCCCGCCGTAGAGAATCATCCCGCCCAGCATGTAGCTGAGGATCTGCCAGCCGTCGCTCTCCCGTGCGAGGTCGCTGCTCTGGCGCCTGATCGGGCGCGTCCGGCTGCGACCCGGCCAACCGCTGCTGCTGATCCGATACGCGGTCCCCGCCAGGCTGCGATCCCGTCATCATGCCGCGGCACCTGCCGGTGCGGGCTGGCGGCAGCGCGGACCGCGGGCCGCGATCTGCCGTCCGGGATACGTATGCGAGCCACGGGTCATCGTTCTCCGTCCGGCTCGACATAGAGCATCTTCGTCTTGGTGAACGTGATAGCCAGGGCGGCGTCGTACACCAGGACGAGAACGATGGCGGTCAAGCCGAACAGCCACGGGCTGAAGGCGGTGCTGTTCTGGAAGCGGCCGACCAGGAAGAGCAGGACGAGGATCTTGACGATGTAAGTGCCCATCCCGGCGAGCATCATGGCGTGCGGGCTGATCTTCGCGGCACGGCTCAGCGCGAGGACGCTCAGGCCAAAGAAGGCGGCGACAATGCCCACCGCGATCGCGGCGCCGATTGCGCCCTTGTGGCCGCCAATGACGGCGCTCAGCACCACCATGACTGTGGCCGCTATGGCCGTCACGGCTGCTGATCGCCGCGCCATCGGGGCGATGTTCGCCAGCATCTTCTGGAAGGCTCCGGATGATCTTTAGTAAACCTGCGCCGCCGCTCACCGCTCAGCAGCATGTGGGGACCAGTACCCGCTGGTACTCGGCCATCTGTCCGTTGTGGCCAGTTGAGCGAAAACGTATCACGGGCCCTGCAGCATGCCACGAGTGGGTGCTCGTGAAAGATATCACAAGCTCTCCGACCTTCTAGGTCGCCAAGTCACCTAACGTGACCAATGCCATCAGTAGATCGACGTCTGTGCAGGTCAAGCGGCTGTCACGGGCTCGAGCCTCAGGTCAACGAATCGTCGCCATCCCGTCAGCGGAGCGTCAAGGCGGCGAGTAGGCGCTACCTGACGGCGACACGCTGGCGGTCACGCCCACCGCCAATCCGGTGGCCCTGGGCGGGCGTTCAACCCGGTCCCGCTCCCTTGCCTCAGGACTCGACTTGGCCCGCGTCTTTGCGCTCAAGCAGGCTGCGGTCACTGCCAAGCATCGCAATCGGCTGCTGGCCAGTGACAGCGGGCGGCGGGGTCCCGATGATGGAGCGGGTACCAGCGCGACCGCCCGGCGTGGCATCAGCCGGCGCGCCGTCAAGCGGCACGGCGTCAACCGGCACGGGCGCCCGGTGGCTCGGCGCGTACCCGTGATTCCGCTCCGGCCGGTTCTGCCCGCCCAATTCGGCCGGCATCAGATCAGCGCGTCGCCCGTCCGGGACCTCGTGACCGTTGCTCCGCTGGCCGAGCGTCCACGCGGCCGCGGGCGGATCAGCTCGGCCAGGCTCGGTCCCGACCGCCGGGTCCGGCGCCACCTGGTTCGGTTCGGGCCAGTGCCGTTCGGGCCAGTCCCGCTCCGGCCAGCCGCTCTCGGGCCGAGCCAGCTCACCCCAGCCAGGCTCCGAAGGCGCCGCCGCGACGCGTGCTGCCGACGACCCGTTGGGCGGGACCGGCGCGGCCAGCCGTGTCATCGGCGAGACAGCCCCAGCCGCGACAAGCTGAGGCTCCGCCGATCCTCTCGCCGCCTCCGGGGCGGCCGCAGGCGGCCGCAGCTCCATGGCGGCGGTCGTGGCGAGCTCGGCTACGGCATTCATGGCGATGCCAGCCGACCTCGGGGCCGCGGTCAGGTCGCTGGCCTGCGCGTTCTGCTGGGCGCCACGGCTCCCCCCGCGCAGCTTGGGCATGGCCAGCAGCAGCAGCGCCACGACGGCCGCCACGGTGATCCCGATGAATACCAGCACCGGCTGCCCGTGATGGTTGGTAGAGCCGCGCTGCACAGTCCGCTGGATCGAAAGCCAGACGATGCTGCCGGAGAACAGCGCCGCCCACAGGTACATGATCAGGACGCTGGCACGCTGGGAATGGCCGATCTCCAGCAGCCGGTGATGCAGGTGCTTGCGATCAGGCGCGAACGGCGACTGGCCCGCCCTGGTCCGGCGCGCGACCGCCAGCAGCAGGTCAGCGTACGGGATCACGAGCAGCGCGGCGGGCAGCAGCAGCGGCAGGATCTCCGGGTACCGGTTGACGCTGTGGCCAAGCAGCGCGGGGTCCAGCGAGGTGATGCCCGAGATCGGCGCGTAGGCCAGCAGCAGCCCGAGGAGCATCGATCCGGTATCACCCATGAAGATGCTGGCCGGAGAGAAGTTGTGCGGCAGGAAGCCCAGGCACATGCCGATCAAGATGGCCGAGGCCAGCGCGGGCGCGGCCAGCGCCGAGATGTCGATGACCCTGGTCATCGAGTAGTAGTACAGGAAGAACGAAATCGCCGCGATCGCGACGATCCCGGCCGCTAGGCCGTCGAGGCCGTCGATGAAGTTCACCGCGTTGATGGTCGCGACCACGATCAGGATGGTCAGCAGCGTGGCCTGGTCTGAGGTCGGGAAGAACGTATTGCCACCTGGCAGCGGCAGCCAGGTGATCTGCGTGCCCGTGGCCACGACGATGCCGCCGGCCGCGACCTGCCCGGCCGCCTTGGTCAGCGGGCTCATGCCCCAGCGGTCGTCCACCGCCCCGACCACGACGAGCAGCCCGCCAGCCAGCAGCAGCCCGCTGATCATGCCGGTGTTGGCGAGGGCGCCCCGCAGCTGCGGGATCTGGTCGGCGACCAGCAGGCCGGCGGCGAGACCGCCGTACATGGCGAGGCCGCCGAGCAGCGGGACGGGCGCGACGTGGACGTCCCGGTCCCGCGGCTCCTTGATGGCTCCGATTCGCCGAGCGAACCGCCGGACCAGTGGCGTCAGCAGGTAGGTGACGGCAGCCGTCACCAGCAGCGTTAGGACGTAGTCCCTCACCGGGTCGCCTGACCCGCGCGGGAGGAACCAGGTGTAAGGAGCATCACGGCCACTGTAGAGCACCAGCCTGGCTGCCAAAGCTGATGCCGGCGTGTTGGCGAATGGCTTGGCGGCCGGCCAGGGCGACGGGCTGGCCGGCGCCTCGCTGACCGCGCCGGCCGGCGGCCGCGGTCATGGCGAGCCCGCGTCGGCGCCCGCAGAGACCGCCGCCACCTCCCGGAGTCTGCCAACCGATATCGCCCCCCGGCGTAGCAGCCGTGGCTGCGAACCGGTCAGGTCCACGATGGTCGACGCCACGCCGCCAGTCACGGTTCCATTGTCGAGGTAGACCGAAACCGCGTCCCCGAGCTGATCCCTGGCCAGCACCGCGGTCGTCGCGGCGGGCAGGCCCGTCCGGTTAGCGCTGCTGACCGCCATCGGGCCGGTCTCGCGAAGAAGGTCGAGCGCGACCGCGTCCTCGGGCATCCGGATCGCCACCGTGCCCTTCGTGTCGCCGAGGTCCCAGCTCAGCGACCGGGTTGCGCGGCAGACGATCGTGAGGCCGCCTGGCCAGAACTCGTCGATCAGCCGCTGGCCGTCCGGGCCGAGATCCTCGACCAGCGCCGTCGCCGCGCGAACCGTGCCGACGAGCACCGGCGGCGGCATGTCCCGGCTCCGGCCCTTGGCGGCTAGCAGCCTCGTCACGGCAGCCGGGCTGAAGGCGTCGGCGCCGAGCCCGTACACGGTGTCGGTGGGGAGAACGACCAGCTCTCCGTTGAGGACCGCGGTGACGGCAGCGGCAATTCCGTCAGCCCGCTGGGATTCGTCGGCGCAGTCGAACCAGGCGCTCATAGCAGATCATCCTGCCACGTCGAGGGTGCGTCGCGGCCCGTATGCGGGGACATGCGGGTGGCCGTGACAAACCGGTCACGGCCAGCCAGATCGACGTGGTTGCGAGTCTCCCGCCAGTCGCTCTCCTCAGCAAACACCCAGTACACGGCCGCGCCTTGCGGCGCGCCGTGCTCGACCGCGACCAGGCCGCCCGGCCGGAGCAGCCGGCGGGCTGTGGCTTCGACGACGCGAACGGCAGTCATCCCGTCGGCGCCACCCCACAACGCCGTGGCCGGGTCATACTCGCCCACCTCGGGCGGCACCCAGGCCCCGACCGGAATGTACGGCGGGTTACTCACGACCAGGTCGACCACTCCGTCGAGACCGGCAAGCGCCACGGCGAAATCCGCCGCATGCAGGTGTACCCGGCCTGCGGTGTGCGGCGACGCTTCCGCGAGGCTCGCGATGTTGCGCTCGGCCCACTGCCGGGCCAGCGGGTCGGCCTCCACGGCGTGCACCTGGGCGCGCGGGACCTCCTGGGCAATTGACAGCGCGACCGCCCCGGAGCCCGTGCCGAGATCTGCGACTACCGGCTCAGCCACGTCCATGGCCGCGAGCTGCTCGATAGCCCAGCCAGTCATTACCTCGGTCTCCTGCCGCGGCACGAAAACGCCGGGCCCAACGGCAAGCTCCAGGTACCGGAAATAGGCCGTCCCGGTGATGTGCTGGAGCGGCTCGCGAGCCGCTCGCCGCGCTATGTCATCCCAGAACCGTGGGTCGAAGCTCCCGTCCGGGACCAGGTGGAGCTCAGCACGGGAAACTCCGTGCAACCGGGCGGCGATGAGCTCGGCATCGGTGCGCGGCGACTCTACCCCGGCCTCGGCGAGCCTCGCCGTGGCAATCGCTATCTCGTCAAGCAGCAGGCTCACGGCTGGATCCCAGGCTCACGACGGGCTTCCCAAGCTCACGGCTCGAGGGCTCACGGCCGGCTAGAAGGCTCACGGCCGGGCTTGAAAGCTCACGGCCGGCTCGAAGGATCATCAGGCCGACTCGGGGCCGGCGATCTTCTCCGCGCGGTCGGCATCGACCAGGGCCGTGATCACGGCGTCCAGGTCCCCGTCGATCACCTGGTCAAGGTTGTAGGCCTTGAAGCCGACCCGGTGATCAGAGATCCGGTTTTCCGGGAAGTTGTACGTCCGGACCCGCTGGGACCGGTCGACCGTCGAGACCTGGAGGCGCCGATCGGCCGAAGCCTGCGCGTCCGCCTCCTCCTGGGCTACGGCGAGCAGCCTGGCCCGCAGCACGCGCATAGCCTGCTCCTTGTTCTGGAGCTGGCTCTTCTCGTTCTGACAGGACACGACCACGCCAGTGGGCAGGTGCGTGATCCGGACGGCCGAGTCGGTCGTGTTCACGCTCTGCCCGCCGGGCCCCGACGACCGGAACACGTCTATCTTCAAGTCCGCGGGGTCGATGGTTACGTCGACCGGGTCGGCCTCGGGCATGACGAGCACTCCCGCTGCCGAGGTGTGGATCCGGCCCTGAGACTCGGTGGCCGGCACCCGCTGCACGCGGTGCACGCCGCCCTCGTACTTGAGCTTCGACCAGGCGCCCTTGTCTCCCCTGGCCTTGACCGCGACGGTGGCGTCCTTGTAACCGCCGAGGCCGGTCATCGTGGAGTCGAGTACCTCGGTCTTCCAGCCGTGCCGCTCGGCGAAGCGCAGGTACATGCGCAGCAGGTCACCGGCGAACAGCGCCGATTCCTCGCCGCCCTCCCCAGCCTTGACCTCGAGGATCACGTCCTTGTCGTCGTTCGGGTCGCGCGGCACGAGGAGCTCGGCTATCCGCTTCTCAAGCTGCTCCCGGCGCGCCGCGAGTTGCAATGCCTCCGCGGCGAACGACGCGTCCTCGGGCGCGAGCTCGCGCGCCGTCGCCTCGTCCGCCGATACCTGTTTCCACTCGGCATAGGCCTGGACAATGGGCGTGAGCTCGCCGTAGCGGCGGCTCAGCGTCCTGGCCCGGTCCTGGTCGGAGTGAATGGAGGGGTCGGAGAGGTCGAGTTCTAGCTGCGCATGCTCGGCGGCAAAATCGGCAAGCCGCTCAAACACCGCTTACCTCCCACTGATGGTGCTGACGAAAGCTGGACAGGCTGAACGTTCCCTTCCAGGCCTTCAGGAAGGGAACGGGGTAGCCCGACTACTTGCCGTCAGCAGCCTTCTTGCCGAATCGGCGCTCAAACCTGGCGACACGGCCGCCGGTGTCGAGAATCTTCTGCTTGCCCGTGTAGAACGGGTGGCAGCTTGAACAGACGTCGGCGTGGATCACGCCGGTCTTGGCGGTGCTGCGGGTCTGGAACGTGCTACCGCAGCTGCAGATCACCGTGGTGTCTACGTACTCCGGGTGAATACCGGACTTCATTTCTTAACTCCTGGTTCCCGCGGTCGCCGGGTCGCCTCCGCAGCAAGCTGCGCGGCGTGAACCGGTACCGCATAGTGGCTGGCTTACCAGTGTGCCAGACGCTGCAACGTGCACAGCCATCCCTGCATTCCCGGCCCGTCTAGCGGACCGACGGACCGATTTGCCTGTTTTGACGGTCCGTCATCGTGACTCGACCATCATGGCTGCGGCAGCGCTGTCGCTCTATAGACCGCGCTGCCACAACCATGACGCTGGCGATCGGGCTACGAGGAGGCGTTGGTGGTCTTCTGGACGTGAAGCAGGAACTCGGCGTTGCTCTTGGTGCCCTTCATGCGGTCCATGAGGACCTCGAGCGCCTGCTGCGGCTCGAGCGCGTGCAGCACCCGGCGCAGCTGCCAGACGATCTTGAGCTCCTCCGCCGTCATCAGCAGCTCTTCCTTTCGCGTGCTGGACGCGTCCACGTCCACGGCCGGGAAGATCCGCTTGTCGGAGAGCTCGCGCCGCAGGCGCAACTCCATGTTGCCGGTGCCCTTGAACTCCTCGAAGATCACCTCGTCGGCCCGCGAGCCGGTCTCGATCAGGGCCGTGGCCAGGATCGTCAGCGAGCCGCCGTGCTCGATGTTGCGCGCCGCGCCGAAGAACCGCTTCGGCGGGTACAACGCGGTCGAGTCGACGCCACCGGACATGATCCGGCCGCTGGCCGGGGCGGCGAGGTTGTACGCGCGGCCCAGCCTGGTGATGGAGTCCAGCAGCACGACCACGTCGTGACCCATCTCCACCAGCCGCTTGGCCCGCTCGATGGCAAGCTCCGCGACGGTGGTGTGGTCCTCGGCCGGCCGGTCGAAGGTCGAGTGGATGACCTCGCCCTTGACCGTGCGCTGCATGTCGGTGACTTCCTCGGGCCGCTCATCGACCAGCACGACCATGAGGTGGCACTCGGGGTTGTTCTTGGTGATCGCGTTGGCGATGGCCTGCAAGATCATCGTCTTGCCCGCCTTGGGCGGCGACACGATCAGGCCACGCTGGCCCTTGCCGATCGGGCTGATCAGGTCCATGATCCGGGTGGTCATGATCGTCGGGTCCGACTCGAGCCGGAGCCTCTCCTGCGGGTAGAGCGGCACTAGCTTGCCGAACTCGGGCCGGTTCTTGGCCTGCTCCGGGTCCAGCCCGTTGATCTTGTCGAGCCGCACGAGCGCGTTGAACTTCTCGCGCCGCTCGCCTTCGCGCGGCTGCCGGATGGCGCCCTCGATGACGTCACCCTTGCGCAGGCCGTACCTGCGAACCTGGGACAGCGACACGTACACGTCGTTCGAGCCTGGTAGGTATCCGGTGGTGCGGACGAACCCGTAGTTGTCCAGCACGTCCAGGATCCCGGCGATCGGGATCAGCACATCGTCTTCGCTGATGACCGGCTCGGCCTCGTTGCCGCCGGTGCCGCGCTCGCGGCGACGGTTAGTGGTGTTGCGGTTGCGGAAGCGATCCCGGCTCCGGCGGTTGCCGCCGTCCCTGTCGTCGTCGTTCCGGCCGCCCTGGTCCCTGCCGCCCTGGTCGCGCGCGCTCTGGTCACGACTGCCCTGCTGGTCCCGGTTACCCTGCTGGTCCCGGTTGCCCTGCTGGCGGCCGCCCTGCTGCTCACGCGGTCCCTGGTCGCGGCCACCTTGCTGGTCACGCCCGTGCTGGCTCTGCTGCTCGCGCGGGCTTAGGTCCCGCCCGTCCTGGTCACGACCGCCCTGGTCACGACCGCCTTGCTGGTCTCGGCCGTTGGCGACGGCGTCCCGCTCCTGCCCATCGCTCGCTGCGCGCGGCTGCTCGCCTGCGTCATCACGGCGCGGGGCAGACCGGCGACGCCGTTCGGTGCGCTGGCCATCGCCAGCCTGCTGGGCATCGTCGCGCGGGGTCCCGTTCACCGCTGCGCTGCCGTTGTCCAGCGCGGTCGCGCCGCCCGACGGTGCGCTGCCGAGGCCGGCGTCAGCCGAGCGCGATGCTTCCCCAATGCCACCCGCATTACTGCTGCCCAGCCCGGGCTGTGTCGATGTCTGCGATTCCATGGCGTCCTGCTCGAAGGTGCGGTCAGTGCCGGCTCCCGCAGGCGCTCCCCGCTGGACTGACTTAGCTGAAGTCTCGATCTGACGGGCCGGCAGCTCCTCGTCCTGGGCCGCCACCGCCCGGAAACCCCCGCCGCTACGGCCACTGGGGTCAGCCTCCTGCGGCGCCCCGCCTTGCCGTCTCTCCTCAATGGCCGCAATCAGCTGGCCCTTGCGCATCCTCGCGGTGCCGGTGATGCCCATCGACTGGGCGACTCGCTGGAGCTCGGGCAGCAACATCGCCGTCAGTCCCTTGGCCCGGCTGGTAGTGCCGGAGGGATTCGCGCTGGCCTCGTCGCCGCCGCTGGCCGTATCAACGGCATCCGGCCAGGAGCGTACCGCGCCGGCCCGGTCGTGGGAAGTCCCCGCCGTTTCCGCCACGCCGACAGGCTGGCTGTATGGCCCGGACGAACCCGGCCCAGACAGGTCAGCAGAATCCCCGTTCTCGGCAGAGAACAGGTCCAAGGTTTCACTCACAAGGGGTCCTTCCCAGGGTGCGGGTCACGGCTGCTCATACGGCCGGAGGCCCGCTGTCGTGTTGCTACCTGCCATCGCCGCCCGCTAGCGCCATAGCTAGCAGGCCGTCCCGGTCGCGGCTGCGTGCCGCAAGGGTCCGCGTTGACCAGGTCCTTGGCTAGGGCCGGGCAGACCGGAAACTCGCGCGATGGGCAGATGAATGTCGAGATCGCACGCCGCCAAGCGCTCGGAAGACGACCGGGAGGAGTACGAACGAGCACCTGTCCCCATGAGGGGGCATCTGGCGCAGCACCTAGCTTAACACCAACATGACCCACGGCATTCCTTCGGCTGCGGCCGCACTGCCAGCACTGCCGTGACCGGCCGCCGATAACGCTGGCCAGTCGTGACAGGCCCGCGGCTGCGCTCGCGCCAGCGTGGCGGCGCGAGCGGGGACAGCCTAGGCGGGCGGGAGCTGGGTACGTCCAGGGGGGCTTACAAGCCATGGGTTACCCGTTTCGCCAGCGATTGAACCGCAGATAGAGCAGGAAGCAACTGCGGCCCGTACCTCGTGACAAACGCTGGCCCCCGTAGCCCGGCATTCCTCCAGTTGACCCGCGAACCTACTGCAACCTGGAGGTTCTCTCAAGTGCTATGCGGCATAAAACCTGGGCGCCGGTTAGAGCCGGTCAGTGGCAGTGATGCCGGTGAGCGCCAGCCCGGACGCTAGCACCGCCCGAGCGGCGTCGGCGAGCACCAGCCGCGCGCTCGCCAGCTCGGGCTCGTCCGGGGCGGCCGCGCCGCCGAACGGCATCGCCGGGGCAGCCTGCTTGCACGCGAGCCAGCCGGCGGCCACTTGCTCGAGATACCGGGGCACCTCGTCGGGCCGATGGCGGCGAGCTGCCGCCCCTACCCGGACGGGCAGCCACGGCAACAGCCCCAGCAGGTCGCGTTCAGCGGGCGTAGCGAGCAGGTCCGCGAGCTGGTCCCCCGGATCCTGGCCGTCCAGCTCGAGCTCGGCTGCCCAGCGCAATGTCGATGCCGCATCGGCGTGGGCCTGCTGGACGGAGTAGAGCGGATCCGCCGCGCGCGCCCGCCGCTCCAGGAGGTCGGCGAGCTGGGCCGTATTACCCGGCAGCGTGCGGGCCAGCCGGTAGCGGACCGAGCTCGCGCCAAGATAGGCCACCGCGGCGTACACCGGCGACTGCTTGTCGCGGGCGGCGCGAGGCTGGAGCCCACCCCGTTCCCATTCTGAAGTGATCGTGACCGTCGCGCCGGCCGCCTGCGCGAGCCTGCCGGTCATCGCGTCCGCCTGGTCTTGCCAGGCGTCCGCCCAGGTGCGCGCGGCGGCAGGGTCGGGCCAGGGCCGGACGGTCGCCGCGGTGCCGCGCAGGATCGTGCTCTGGGCGCAGGCTAGGCCAGCCGCCGCCATCCGGGCCGCGGAGCTCGCGAGCGCCTGCGGGGTCACGGTGATCGTCAGGTAGCCGTCGCCAGACGGGTCCGCCGCCTCGATCCAGGCGATGCCGCGCAGCGGCGTGGCCAGTACGGCCGCCACCTCAGCCGGGCTCCGGCCGTTGAGCCTGGCGAGCTCGAAGGCCAGCGACGTGGCGAAGCTGGCGGGCCTGTCACCGGGCGCGGGGCGCCACGTCCCGCCGGGCGTGAATTGTGCGGACGCGGCCGCAAGCTCGCCGCCGGCCGCCAGAGCGGCGAGGCAGGCGGCAAGTTCTCGGTCGAGATCGCCTGTGATCACCAGCCAAGGCTACGGCGGGCGTCGAGTCCGCTGGTCAGTCGAACGCGCTGCTGGGCGCGCCAGCCAGGGCGCGGACGACCCTGATCATCTCCGTCGGGTCGAACGGCTTGGTGAGATAAGCGTCGACGCCAATCTGGCGGCCACGATCCCGGTCGTCGTCCTGAGCACGCGCGGTGATCAGTACGACCTTGATGCCCGCGGTCGCCGGATTCTTGCGCAACTGAGTCGCCGTGACCCAGCCGTCCAGCCGCGGCATCATGACATCCAGGGTGATCACGTCGGGCTTGACCTCGGCCACCTTTTCCAGGCAATCGCGGCCGTCCACGGCCGTGACCACCTCAAATCCCTCAAGCGTGAGATTGACGGCGATGAGCTGCCGGATGACCTCGTCATCGTCGACAACCAGCACGCGGCCAAGTCCCTGGGTCACGGCGCGAGGTTATCGGCTCCGGCCAGTTCATGCGCGCAGATCGCCTGCGTGTCCGGCGATCCGTGCTCCTGATACTCTTGCTCGGGCCCTTGGCGACTTCTGTCAGGGTCGCGATGTGCGCCAGCCCCCATAGCTCAGGGGATAGAGCACCGCCCTCCGGAGGCGGGTGCGCAGGTTCGAATCCTGCTGGGGGCGCAGGTCAGATGGCATTTATCGAGATTATGTCTGATTTGTACGAAGATTAGCTACGCCAATCAAACCTGGCCGCAAATACGAGGCTCTGACCTGCTTTGTTAAGTTCAGCCGCAGTGGGCGTCAAGGTTCGGCGGTCCGGTCGCCGCCGCCATGTGGCGCTGGCGCATCGATCCCCGGATCCGGCGCGCTGGGGTACGGTGCACTTGCCGAGCAGAGCTGGCAGGGGAGCGGAAAGCGTGTGACTGGAACGCATAACTCCGGACAAGGCGGCCAGGAACCACGATCGCAGTTCAAGCTGGCGATGCGCGGCTATCCGACGCGCGAAGTGGACGACTTCCTTGCCCGTCTGTCCGACGACCCTGAGCTGCCGGTCCCCGTCTTCGCGCGCGTCATGCGCGGTTACGACCCCGGACACGTTGACTTGTACATCAAGAGCGTCAAGGCCTCCGGGCGCCGGCCGCTGCCCTGACGGCAGGCTGCGAACACAGAGGGCGCCGACCGCAATAATGACTACATGATCGCCGCACGCCAGCCAAGAGGTCCACTTCTATGATCATCGCTTCGCCGGTAAGACGTTCAGCGGGCACAACAACACCGGTGGATGTACTCAGGAACTGGTTCCGCCCGCCGGCGGCGCAGGCAGCGATCTCCCGCGACCTGGCCGCAATCGATCGGGGCGAAGGCCGCCTGGTCGCTTGCCTGCTCCGCGGGGACTACGGCAGTTACCCGAAGCGGTTCCACCGTAAGATGGCCAATCTTCGGCCCGAAGCGCTCATTCTGCAGCCGTTCTGGTCGTCGCCCGACCGGCGGTCATTCGAGGTTGATGAGCCGGTCATTTCGGCGCGTCCTCGGGTGCGTGCGCAGAACACCGACTGGAACGTGCCCGGCACCGGGATATACGCCCAGGGTCGCGTCTTTGCTCACGCAGGATTCGAGGTAGTGGAATGCCAGACAGAACTAGGCAAGTTCGAACTGGCGGTACCCCGGCCCGATGTACCGCTCGTGCTCCACTATCTGCACACGGTCAGGTCAAGGCCAGCAACCCAATAGGCCGAACAGCCCCGCCGACCCTGGCAGACATCCGCTCTTGCTCCGCGGCGGATGCTGCAGTCGAGCCTGTCCGCCCAGCATGCGGTCGCAAGCTTTGGTGACCGTCGTCCAGATTCCAGCAGCCGCAGCCGCAGCCGCCGTCGTCAGTGCTCATGACACCCGCGCAATACGAGCCGATGCATACATCGTGCTCTACAAGGCGACTGGACGGTGCCTCAGCGCAATCCTGCCCTCATCGAAGCTTGGTGAACTCGTACTGGCCGCTCACGCCCGCATCTGGGTCACCCATGTCGTAGTAGATCACCGCAGTCGAACCGACGCGCTCGACGAGCAACTCCATGAAGACCTTAGGTGAGAATTCGAACACAACTCCCCGCGGCTCCCCTGGCAGTGCACCGATATGCCACCCCTCCTGTGCCGTCGGCCGGGATATTCAAGGTGGAGGTTTCACCGCCGTCGGCCGGAAGTCCCCGCTCTGTGAACGTCCCGTCGGGTTTCAGCGTCAGCGTCGTCGGCGTCGCTCCCGACCTGCTGCTCCACGTCCCGCTCACCATTGGCCGCGACGGCGTGATGTCTGCAGGCCCGAAGAATTGGGCGACGAGTACCAGGACCAGCACCGCCGCGACAACCACGGCGAGCGCCAGCACGAACGTTCTCGGCCTACACGGCCACCGCCGTGCCGGAGCCCGAGACTCCGCTGGCGGGACAGGCCGGTTCCCCGTCACCGCGACCTCCGGGCCGACCTGTGACCGTCGCGCTCCATCACCATTGCTCGCGCTGCACTAATAGCCAACCTGTGTCTGCAGTGCCGGACGCAGGGCTGCACGGCGCGTTAGCTTCCGTGACCCGTGCGCGTGCCCGCATATAGCAGAACGCCGAAAACGGCCACAGCGATGATCAGCATGACCCAGAAATCCCACCGCCTGGGCAGGCCGAGCGAGCCCGCCGGCAGCGGCACGCCCCCGGCCCGCGGACCGACTGCACGGATGTACAGCCTGACCTGGCTCGACCGGAAACTCAGCAGCGCCATCTGCAGCATGGCCACGCCCGCCAGGCATCCCAGTCCGAAGATCAGGCTGACCGCTACGTCCGTCGCGGCCTGGTCCGCGCGCACGGCAGCGGCGGCGCCGATCACCGGGAAGATCAGTAGGACTCCAACGATGCCGGCCCGCCACCACACGCGGGCCGCGAAGCCCTGCGCCCGGCACAACCGGCCAGCCGGGATCGTCTGCCCGATGGCCAGCAGGGCACAGTCCGCGGGCACTTCGCCCAGCGCAAGCCGCAGGCCCGCGTGGAGGCGCAGCCACACCAGCCCGAACTTGCCCGCCAGCCAGAACTCAGGATGCGCCGGCACATGGTTGCCGTTCCTTTCGACACCGGGGCCGCCGGCGCGGGATTCCATGCCGGCCGCCGTCACCCGACGGTTGCGGATACGTGGTCGGTACACGGTTAGGCCAGATCTGCCAGGTCAGCAGCCGACTGCCAGTCCTGCAGTTCGGTGAGCCAGCCTGCTAGCCGCGTAGCGTGCCGCCGCCGAGCGCTGGCGATGCCGAGGACGACCCACTGCCCGCCTACCGTGCGCATCTGGATACGGCCAACTTCCGGCGACCAGTTCGACTCGACAATCTCGAAGCAGTCGATCTCATCCCGGCGCCATACCCGAGTCCGAAGCAGCCCGCGATAGGTCAGCACATCTCCGACCGCGGAAAGCCGAATCCGGGCAATCAGCACGACGGGCACAAGCCACGGCAACCAGATGAACACAAGGAACAGCCCTCGCGGATCATGCTCGTTAACCGCACCCGCCACCATGACCAGGCACAGCAACCCGATCCAGGCCACCATCACGACCAAACCCCAGCGCGGCGGCTCAATGGTCACCCCTACGCTCCCTCGCCCACCGCTACAGCCTGTCCGACGGGCACGATGCATGCAACGCCAGAGATGCTCGGTTACTCCCCAGCCTCGTCGAAACCAGCGCACGCCCGCAGCGATCACGAGCTGTCAGCGGGCACTTAACCATCGCCCACATCCCCAGGTCGATCTCTCACACCTAGCGTCGTTTGGGGTCTGCAGCTCCCAGTTCACGACCTGGAAAGACTACCCGCGCAATGTGCCTAGACCTTGATCCGGACTCGCCGTACGGCTACCCGATCTTTGCCAGACAATGACAGCCCGTGTGGGACAGTCATCGGGTGTTAACGTAAAAGTCGTGACGCACTCAGCTGGCCCGCCAATGGCCCCGATGCCATTGGCACCTGCGGTGGATAGCTTTGTCATCTATGCGCGGGGGCTCCTGTAATTCCAGGCCTCCATCTGGGGTCTGATCTGCGTCGTGGCCATACTGCTGGGGCCCTCCGCGTGGTCAGCAACCTCGGCCAGCTCGGCACTGCACGAACTCCAGCATGCCCCCGCCTTGGCGCTCGGTGCCGCTGGCGTTGCTGCCCTGGCCGGAGCGAAGGCCTGGCTAGGCAGGCGGATATCCCGCCGGTCCTTCGGGACTAGGCAAGCGGTAATTGTGGTGGAGTGTTTGATGGCCTGCCTTGGTGGCGTGCTGTGCTTCCTGACGGCCAACCTGGATGGCGGTTTGATACCGTTCTGCGCGGGCTTTTTTGGCGGCAGCATGTCCCTCGTGGCCGCGATAGGGCTGACCAGGCCGCCCGCCAGGCGGCACTTCGCCAGGCGGAGCAACAAGGTCACGCAGGTGAATCCTCCATCGTCGCCAGGGGACGGGCGCGGCGCACCATTCTGGCTCCCAACCCCAGAACTGCAACCGTAAAGCCGGCGGCTCAGCCGACACTGGTTCGAACCCAACAGCTGCCACCACCTGTTCTAGGTGCGCCGACGCCGGTTGCGGCTAGTTGCCGCATGCCTGCTGCTGGTCGCAGCTGGCTGATGTCCGCGGCCGCGTGCAAGCGGACGACGCTGTTGCTTGCAGTGGCCAACTCGACGTCGGCGAGGGTCTTAGCAATGCCGGGAACAGGCCGAATGCACGCCCTCCGAAATGGAGCTCAGCTGTCGCTGCACCGGCACCAGATCCGACGGGGGAATCAGCGCCGGCCAGGGCAGCCGCTCTTGGTGCTGTGGCCGACGCTTCCCTGGCGGGTAGCCAGGGTTTAGCTCGTAGTTATCGTCGGAGATGAGCCGGTCAGTGTCGCGGCGGCCTGCCGGCATCGGGCGGGAACGTTGAGCCGCGCGGTCTTGCCATCTGTGCCGGGCCCGCGATAACGGAGCTGGCTGAAAAGCCAGCCACGACGGAAGTCCGCAAAGAAGGCGGTCTCGATCGGCACTTGGGTGATCGTCTTGCGCTGGAACGGTCTGGAAATCCGGCAGCACAGCAGCTGACGCTGGCTGGTGATCGCAATCACCAGCACTGACCTGGTCCACCATGATGCTGACAGCAACGCACCCGCGGATCCGCACAGCGCGAGGTCCGCAGCGTACAGGCTCCGCAGTCCCAGCATGAACGGCAGTACCAGCAGGACGGCGAACACCTCACTGGTGACGATCCACCAGTTCACCGACCAGCCTGTCAGGCCCCAGAGCCTGGCCACAATCTCATCCCCAGGCGCGACAAGTTTCTCCAGCTGGCGAAATGCCGCCGGGTATGGCTCGGCTGTCTTGGCCATCTTTGACCTCGCAAATGCCGGCGGCCTCGGACGCCCTGGCAGAGCGTAGCTGCACGCTCGCGCGGGCACCAGCGGCAGCGGTTACGCACTGCCGACGCTGGAACTGCCGCTGTGGATAGTAGTCGTCCGTGCAGCGGAATTGTCTACGGGCACTGGCTCACTAAGCGGGTCGGGTGCTTTCGGCACTTCCGGATGCCATCCAGGCAGGACCGACAACGCGCGCACCCAGTCGCGTGCGAACCGCACGAGCGGCAGGTCCCCGCGCTGGACCAGTCCGAAGTGCATCGCGTACGGGAGCAACGGGCCAGCCAGTGCGTCCTCGCCCCGGCCGCGCGCCTCCGCCCAGCCCGCCGCGTAGCCAGCGTCGAGCCCCACGCCGGCGCCCACTCCGTCGTCCTCGGCTGCTTCGGCGGACACGCCGACCTCGGCGCCCGCCGCAGTGGTGCGCAGCAGCGCGCGCTCCGCGGAGCTCGCCGTCCGAGCACGTGAGCACTGTGATCGGTCAGTCCGGGAGCATTACAGTAGCTGGCTGACCCGTTCCGCCCGGCTGGGCTCCAGTGGAGGACCGTATCGATGCTGGCACCGCGAGACAGCCGCAGCCGGGAGTCCCGCCGGCTCGACGGCCTGTGGCGTTTCCGGATCGACCCCGGTGCGGAAGGCAGTACGGGTCGGTGGTGGGAGCGGCGGTGGGACGGGGCACGCGAGATGGCGGTCCCGGCGAGCTTCAACGACCTGACGACCGATCCGGCCGAGCGGGAGCATGTCGGTGACGTCTGGTATCAGCGTGACGTGCAGGTGCCTGCTTCCTGGGCAGGCAGGCGGATCGTCGTGCGCTGTGACGCGGTCACCCACCAGGGGACCGTGTGGGCCGGCGACGTCCGGGTCGCCGACCATTGCGGCGGCTACACGCCGTTTGAGGCCGACGTCACGCAGTACGTGCGGTGTGGCGAGCCCTTCCGGCTGACCATCCGGGTGAACAACGAGCTGACGATGGCGACCATCCCGCCGGGGGTGATCTCTGTCGGGGCCGGCGGCCGGAAGGAGCAGCGGTACTTCCACGACTTCTTCAACTATTCGGGGCTCCATCGATCGGTGTGGCTGTGCGCGACGCCCCGGACGCATATCTCGGACGTGTCCGTGACGACCGGCCTCGACGGGCCGGCCGGGGTCGGCCGGGTGACGTACCACGTCGATGTCGTCGGTGCGGGTCCGACGTCCGTCGTCCTCCGCGATGCGGCCGGGACGGTGGTCGCGGACGCTAAAGGGCGCGATGGGGTGCTCGTCGTGCCCGGCGTCCGCCCGTGGCACGGCGAGGATCCGTACCTGTACCGCCTCGACGTGCGGCACGGCGAGGGCCCGGACGCCGACCAGTACCCGCTGCCGGTCGGGATCCGCACCATTCACGTGGAGGGCACGCGCCTGCTGCTCAACGGGCAGCCCGTCCGGCTCCGCGGGTTCGGGATGCACGAGGACACCGCGCTGCGGGGCAAGGGGCACGACGACGCCCGGATGGTCCGCGACTTCGCGCTGCTGAAGTGGATCGGGGCGAACTCGTTCCGCACGTCCCACTATCCCTACGCCGAAGAGGTTCTCGACTACGCCGACCGCCACGGCCTGCTCGTCATCGACGAGGCCCCGGCCGTCGGCCTGCATCTCAGTCTCGGGCACATGGGCGATCCGGGCGCACGGACGTTCGGCGCCGGCCGGATCGGCGATCAAGCCCAGGCGGCCCATCGGGCGGCCATCACCGAACTGATCGCGCGTGACCGAAACCACCCGAGCGTCGTGGCGTGGTCGATCGCGAACGAGCCGGACACCGCCGAGCCAGCCGCGCGTGACTATTTCGCGCCGCTGGTCAGCGCGGCCCGCGAGCTTGATCCGAGCCGTCCGGTCTGCTTCGCGAACGTGGCCACGGCACCCCCGGACCTCGACGTCGTGACCGATCTGTTCGATCTGGTCTGCATCAACCGCTACTACGGCTGGTACGTGGATACCGGCGACCTGGCGGCAGCGGAACAGCATCTGGAGGACGAGCTCCGCGCCTGGGCCCGCCTCGGCAAGCCCATTCTGGTCACCGAGTTCGGCGCCGATGCGATTCCAGGGCTGCACGCGCTCCCGCCGACCGTCTGGTCCGAGGAATACCAGCACGCACTGATAGCGATGTCGCTTCGGGTATTGCGGCGGGTTCCCGAGGTCATCGGCGAGCACGTGTGGAACTTCGCGGACTTCGCCACTGGACAGGCCGTGCACCGGCCGGGCGGCAACCACAAAGGCGTGTTCACCCGCGACCGTCAGCCCAAGGCGGTCGCCTGGCTGCTCCGCGACCTGTGGGCCGGCCGCCCGCGGCCTGGCCCGCCGTGATCACGAAGGCACTACCCTCCTGGGCTCAGGAAGTCGTAGCAACGCGGGCTGGGAACAGGCTGATTTCGACATCGCGCGGCCGGTAGCCGCCGAGGGAAGCCGTCCACCGGAGCCTTCCCGCCCGGACGAGTGCCGGTGACGTAGTTGGCGCTGAGTTTTGTGGGCGTTATCGGCCGCGCCCCCCGGTGGAACGCTTTTAATGACCACGCCGCCAAGCACACGGATTAGCCGTTCTGGCGACCACGGCGAACAGGCGCGCTTGGGACGGCTGGACTCAGCTGGACACGATCCCGAACATCACCGGCTGGCTGTACGCCAGCTGGCGCGGAGCGGACCACCCATTCGCCAGTAGAACGGCGACGCCTGCCGCGGTTAGCCTGGTGCGGGGCGCGGCTGAGCTGGAGGCATGGATGGCAGAGGCGGGCTTTACTTCGCGGAACGTCGAGATCGGCGGGCTGAAGTTCCATTACACGGACTGGGGCGGCGACGGCCCGCCGCTGGTCATGCTGCACGGGCTGACCGGCCACGCCCGGACCTGGGATCACACGGCTGCCGCGCTGAGCGAGCGGTACCGCGTCCTGGCCCTCGACCAGCGCGGGCACGGCGACAGCGAGTGGGCGCCGCAGTACGGACTCGCGCCGATGGCGCAGGATGTCCTGGGCTTCCTGGACGCCCTGGAACTTGGCGAAGTGACGCTGATCGGCCTGTCCATGGGCGGGCTGGTCTCGTTCGTGTTCGCGGCCGCGCACCCCGATCGCGTAACCCGGATGGTGATCATGGATATCGGGCCCGAGATCGCCCCAGCAGGCGCGACGAACGTCGCCAGCAGCCTCGCCGCCAACGACGTCTTCAGGTCCGAGGACGAGGCCTTCGCCCAGGCTCGCACCGCCAACCCGAGGCCGACGGACGCGACACTGCGCCATCGCGTGTCGCACAACCTGCGCCCGATGCCCGACGGCACGCTCACCTTCAAATACGACAAGGCGCTCCGCAGCCCGAGGGCGCTCTTCGACCACACGCAGGACGAGCTCTGGGCGGCGTGGCGGGCCGTAAGCTGCCCGGTGCTCCTGGTGCGCGGCGACGACAGTGACGTTCTGGCGACCGAGACAGCGCAGCGCATGCTCGCGGAGAACCCTGGCGTCAGCTTCGCCAGCATTCCGGACTGCGGCCACAGCATCACGCTCGACAGCCCCCACGGCCTGCTCGAGGTGATCAATCCCTGGCTGCCAGCGGCAGCGGCCGGGTCCGAGCAGGTGGGCTCAGCCCGATACTGCAGGTACTGATCGCCGCGGGCGACTGGGGCTGGACACCAGCGACCGTGGGCTTGATCGGCGCGACCTCGTGGCCGCGCTTGCCAGGCCGCAGTAACCCAGCTCAGAGCCGGGCGGAACATCCGCCCGCGTTGGTGTCGCATGCGCCGCTAACGCGGACGGGACCGTGGCCGGATCAGAGGAAGGCCCGATGCGGCGGTCGCCGACGGCGTCACCTCCGCCGTCGACCGAGGGGCGTGAGCGCTAAGTACCGACATGCCCCTCGGCCATCTGTCACAGATGAGCTTTGAAGTACTGGGACCGGGTCGGACAATCAGCGACATGCGCGCAACGAGCAGCATGCAGGCGTCACGGAGCCCCAAGACCTCCTCTCTCACTTCGTCGACTCGATGAGATGACGTCGAGAGAGTGCGCCGTGGTCATTTCGCCGTGCGGTTGACTTGGTTCATGGCGGGCGCATTGCTGGAGATCACCGATCTGCTGTGGTCGGTCGATGCGGATCGTGCGCCGCTGCCGGTCATGAAAGCCGATCTCGTTGCTCGGCTGACCTCGCTCGGGCAACATCACGCCGCGAGGATCGTGTCCAGGATGCCGGTTGTCAACGGGTCACTTGATCCCGGCTATGTGGACGCCCTCGGTCTTCGCGTGCATCGCGAGCTGCAACGCCTCGGTGAGGAGCTGCAGTTCGGCCGTCGCGTTGCCGCCTTGCTCGGACCGGTCGTGACGGAGCTGCGCCGATCCGTCGGCGGGCCGGTCCGGGTCGTCGACGTGGGATGCGGGCTCGGCTTTGTCGTGCGCTCACTGGCAGCGACTTCAGCCCTAGGCCCGGAGGTCGAACTGGTCGGCGTCGATCTCAACCCGGTCCTGATCGCGGAAGCGGCGCGACTCGCCAAGTGCGAAGACCTGGCATGCCGGTTCATCCAGGGCGACGCCTTCGAGCCCGCTGTAGCGATCGACGACGGCGCGTGCAGCATCGTCATTTCCAGCGGCCTCATGCACCACCTGCCCGCGTCAGGGCTGGCGGAGTTCTTTGCCACCCAGGCCCGCCTCCGGGTCGCGGCATTCGCGCACTGGGACATCGCACCATGCTTGTGGTCCACATTGGGAGCGTGGGTGTTCCACCAGGCGCGCATGCGTGAACCAGTCTCACGCCACGACGGCGTCCTGTCAGCACGCCGTGCCCACCCGGCCGCCGTTCTGCAGGCCGCCGCGCGGGCCGGTGCCCCGGCCTACGACGTCCGGGTACTGGAAGGCGCACGCTGGCATCCGCGCGCCCTGGACGTGCTGCGCCCGGTCGCCGGAACCCCGACATGACCGCTGCCGTTGCTGCCGCATTGATCGTGCTGGCGCTGCTCGACGGTGCGTTCGCCGGCTTCCGCTCCTCCGTCGGACGGACCGGGCTGATCCACCACCGTGCCTCCGACCAGCAAGCCGCCCGACGAGGCGCGGTCCTGGTCATTGTTCTGCTCGCCCCTGCGGGCGCCCTCGCCATCGCCGACGTCCTCGCCAACCACCACCACTTGCACGCTTACATGCAGGCCGGGTCAGCGATGCTCATGATCTACGCCCCGTACGCCCTGCTCGCGCTTGCAGCACTAGCCTGCTACGCCGCCGCCGGATGGCGCCTGAAGTACCTCGCCTCGGCCGTCATCCTCGGCCCATTCACCCTGCTTCGACCCGCAGTCGCCATCGCCGGCGCCGTAGTCGGCGCGGCGCACGGCAACGACGGACTCGTCACAACCACCGTCGTGCTCTCTGTCATGGCAGTACTCGTCGTCGAGCCACTCGTCGGTCGACGTTGGTACGCACCGGCCAATCGACCTGAGATCCGCTGAAACCCCGCTTAGGCGGCGGCTCGAACGGCAGGCGTCAGCGGTCCTCCAGGATCGCTCAAGCGCCGCCGAGATACCTGCTGGCAGGTGCAGAGCGTCGCTGCTCAAAGATGGCAATACCTGTACGCCGCTGGCGACTACAAAGCGTGTCACCAGGAGCACACGGCCGTGACTGAAGCTCGCGAGACGCAGATGTCATGGCCGTGCGGCATGTCGCAGTACGCGGCGAGGGGCTGGCCCGCATGCCGCTGCAGGGCGACTCGGGGCCAGGAGGCGAACCGTTCCCGCAGCGCGGTGACATCGTGCCCGCTGAGTCCGACCGGGGTAAATGCCTTGTCGGGCATCTGGTCCAGCCGCTGGCCCGCGTCGGCGAAGTCCCGGCCGACCAGGCCGGGACCCAGGCGCCGGGCGAAGCCCATCAACTGCGCCGGGCTGTAGGTTTCCACCAGGGCCGCGGTGTCCGCGTAATCTCGGGGCTCGACGCGGCCCGCGAGCGCACACACCTTCCCGCCGGCCACGTCTTCGATGTCGAGCACCGGGCCGAGGTCCATGACCACCGGATCGCGGCCGCGGTCGAAGCAGGCCAGCGGCAGGAGGATCTGCTCACCGCCCGGGGTGGTGACGATCCACTCGGCTAGGCCCTCGCCCACGCCGGGGAAGATGTCGTCCAGGCCGCCACGCCGCCTTCCAGGTTGCTGAATAAGTCCACGTCGCGGGTAGGCCGGGTGATGATGCCGTGGGCGAGCAGCGCATTGCCGCCGCCGAGCGCGAACCCGTGCCCGGCAGCTGCCTCCAGGGCGATCGTGGCAACCTGGCGGTGCAGCGGGCTGACTGGCATCAGGCCACGGCGCGTCCGCGCTCGCCGGCGCTGGTCGAGCGTGTCCGCCGACCCAGGCGATGCGGGTTAAAGGCGCTGGTTAGCTGCCAGGCGGAGTGAAGGTCTGGCTGGCGGGCGGAAGCGTTATCTGGACGGGCTGGTTGATCAACCTGATCGTCACGGCAGTGCTGATGCTCAGGCCGTTGACCGTCTCGACCTCGGTCTCCTTCCGGGGATGATGCTGGCCATCGACCCAGACATGGAAGTTGACGGTGCTTTTACCCAGTGCCTGCAGCACCGGGGCCAGGACTTTGCGGAGCGCGGGCGCGAGCACCTTAGCCAGTTCGGCGGATTGGAAGGAGCCCGCGTATTCGGTAGTGGGCACCCCGTCGACCGCCTGTCTCCCGACATCGCGCACGTCGCTCGCGGCAGCGATTAGCTGGGTCTGGTTGAGGAAGTTATTGCTCTGCGCGCTGCGGACCAGCTGAGCGAAAGCAGCGAGGCCTGGCGTGTGCAGGGCCGACAGATCGAGTCTGATCCATGGCTTGCCGATCTGGCTGGCCAGCGACGCCTCGTGCAGATAAACGGCCGTGCCGGTGACGATCGCCTTAATCTGCGTGTTCTTGCCAGCCGCAGTAACGGTGAGGTCCTCGGCGATAACCATCGCCGGCGCCCGACGAAGCTGAATCGTTCCCGTCGTGGATACGTTCTGGACTCCGCTGTCCTGAACAGTGACAGTCTCGGTGGCGGACTTGATGTTGTTAGCCTCGGTCGCTGCCGCGAGCAGCGCTTGCCGGGGAGTTACCGGGGTGCCAGCAGCCTCACTGCCGCCGGCTGCCGTGGCCGGATTTGTAGCAGCCGTCGTTCGACCCGGCGGCAGCTTCTGGCTAGGCCTGGAATCGGGGCGGGCACTGCAAGCAGTCAAGGCCGTACCCGTCAACGCGATGGCGAACAGTATGAGCAACAACGTCATCCGGCGGGTGCCCCCGAGGCGCGCCCATCGCGGCCGCGACGGCCTTGGCCGCGGTACGCTGTAGCCGCCGACGAAGGCTGCGAGGTGCGACGTGACACGGCCCGCCGCCTTGGCCGTGTGCGGCCCCGCCGGACGGGCTGCTCGGGCGGCATGGGACAGCCGGTAGGCGTCCGCCTCTCCAATCAGGTCTCGCTGGCGTTGGTCGGCTATCTTGGCCGCTATTTCGGGGTGAAGGAACACTGGGAGCTCCTGCCCTGACTGACCGGGACGATTCCCGGCTTTCACCAGACACTTTCCGGCCGCGACCCGGATGCGGGCAGAGGCCCGATTACCCCATCGCGAGCCGCAGCAGAGTTGGGCAGAAATACCCACGCCGCTGCAGCGGTCACGCGATCGCGCAGGTATTGCTAGATCAGGCCAGCCTGAATGGCCAGCCGGGTCAGGTCGGCACGGCGCCGACACCCCGTCTTGTCTCGGATCCTGTCCAGGTGGGAGCGCACCGTCCGGATGCTGATGAACAACTCGCTGGCGATCTGCGCATCCGTCCAGCCCTGCGCGACGAGCACCACCAGCTCACGCTCGCGCGCGCTGAGCGGCGGACCGTCACCGGGCTCACCGAATAGCCGGGCGGCCGCCGGCGGGCCTGACGCGCCGAGGGCGACGTCGATGGCATGGTCGAAGGTGAGCGCTGTGCCCTGGGCGTAGGCCTGCTTGAGCTGCTCATCACCGAGGGCCGCCGCTATCTGTTCGAGGCTTTCGTGACGGAGTTCTGCTCCAGCCGGGTCCCACACGACTCCGGTCTGGTCGACCAGGGCTTGCGCGGCGCCGTGCAGGGTAGCTGCCCGGTGCCACTCACCAGTGTCAGCGGCCAGGCGGGCCAGCCCGAGGACAGCGTCAGCCGCAGGTCTCTTCTGGCCGACGCGGCGGCTGAGCCGGAGGGCGTCCTCGAATGCGGATCGGGCGCCGTCAAGGTCGTGTTCGGCAAACAGCACCTCGCCCAGGCTCTCCAGCACGGTGGCATTTGGCCGTCCGATGATCTCCGCGGCCCGGATCGAGGCTTCCAGATGCGCCCGCGCGGCCGCGATGTCTCCGATGTCTAGCCGGTAGATGCCCGCGTTGTTGTGCAGGATGCTGTTAAAGGTAAGGTCGCCGGAACGCTCGGTGCAGGCGATGGCTTCTGCGTAGAGCGGCCCGGCCGTCGCCGCATCGCTCCCGGCCGACGGGTGGACGCTGAGGATGCATGCCATGAGCGCCCTCGCCAGCAGCACGTCGTCGCCGAGCTGACGGGCCAGCAGAACCGCCTCCTGTCCCAGCAGCTGTGCTCGCTCCAGCTCGCCGCGGGCCCAGTACCACTCGGCCAGCCGTCCGCGGGACATGGCCAACAGTCGGTTGTCGCCCAGTTCGGCGGCGACCTGGTCCATCTGCTCGGCCAGCCGGACGCCTGTGGTCATGTCCTCGGCCAGGTGCGAGGCAGCGAACAGCGCTTCGGCGAAGACCGCCGGGTCTGCGGCGGCGGCGGGCCGCCTCAGTACCGGCACCAGCAGCGCGGCCGCCCCCTGAGTCCGGTATAGCCAATGCGGCCACAGCGCGATCCCGAACCGCAGAACCTGCGCAGTGCTGTCTGGCTGCCCGGCGGCATGCTCGACGGCGCGCAGGAGGTTAGCATCGTCGGTCTCCAGCCGGGCCAGCCAGGCTCCCTGCTCGGGCCCGCTCAGATGAAGCGCAGCGGTCTCGGCGACAGTGAGGTAGTACGCGATATGCGCGTTGTGGGCCGCGGCGGCTTCCTGGCCGCCCATGCCTGTGAGCTGCTCGGCGGCGAACAGGCGGATGGTTTCCAGCAGCCGGTACCGGACGCTGGCCGCGGCCGGCTCGGTGACGACCAGGCTCTTGTCGACCAGCGAGCCCAGCAGCACGGCGACCTCGGCCGCGGCAATGGTCCCGTGCCCGCACACCGTCTCGGCCGCTGGCAGGCCGAAGCCGGCGGCGAACACCGACAGCCGGCCCAGCAGCAGCTGCTCGGCGGGAGTGAGCAGCGAGTACGACCAGCCGATAGCCGCCCGCAGGGTCTGCTGCCTTGCCAGCGCGGTCCGGCTGCCGCCGGTCAGCAGCCCGAAACGCTGATCCAGCCGCCCGGCGAGATCTGCCAGCGACATGGATCGCAGCCGAGCGGCGGCCAGCTCGATCGCCAGCGGCATCCCGTCCAGCCGCCGGCACACCGACACCGCCAGGCCCATCGTGCCCAACGTGAGGTCGAGGGTGACGCCCTGCGCCCGGGCCCGGTCGGCCAGTAGCGCGACGGCGTCACACGAGCTGGCCGCGCCGTCGTCGTCGCCGGCCTCGGGCAGGGACAGGGACGGCACCCGGTAAATCCGCTCCCCGGCAATGGCCAGCGGCTCCCGGCTGGTGGCGATCAGGTGCACCTTCGGGCACCGCTGCAGGATCGTCTCGGCTGTCTTGGCGCAGCCGCCGATCAGGTGCTCGCAGTTATCCAGCACGATCAGCATGTCCTGCGGCCCGAGCGCATCCGCCAGCGTGTCCAGCACCGGCCGGGCCGGCTGCGCCGGGATCCGCAGCGCCGAGGCAACCGCGGCGGGCACCGCGACTATGTCGGTGACCGCGGCCAGTTCGACCAGCCAGACCCCGTCCCCCCAGCCGTCCAGCAGGCTGGCCGCCACCTGCAAGCCCAGCCGGGTCTTCCCGCAGCCGCCCGGCCCGGTCAACGTCACCAGCCGCGACGACTCCACCAGCCTGCGGACCTCGGCGATCTCCTGCTCGCGGCCGATAAACGCTGTCAGCTGGGTCGGCAGATTGTTCGGCAGCGCCGGGCTGCCCAGCGACCGCAGCCGCGGGAACTCCGCCGCCAGCCCGGGCCCGCACAGCTGGAACAGCCGCTCGGGCCGGCCCAGGTCCTTCAGCTGGTGCACTCCCAGATCCTTAAGCGCCGCGCCAGGTGGCAGCCTGTCAGCCACTAGCGCCGCAGCGGTCGCTGAGACCAGCACCTGACCGCCGTGCGCCGCCGCGGCGATCCGGGCCGCGCGGTGCACATCCAGGCCCACCAGCCCGGCCGTCGTCTGCTCTGCCTCACCGCAATGCACGCCCATCCGCACCCGCACCGGCTCACGGCCCGGCCACCCATGGTCGGCCAGGGCCAGCTGCATCTCCGCCGCCGCCGCCACGCACGCCCCCGGCGAGGAAAACGCCGCGAAGAACCCGTCCCCGGCCGTATTCACCTCCCGGCCGCCGTGCTCGGCCAGCGCCGACCGGATCAGCCCGTGATGGTCGGCCAGCACCCGCGCATAGACATCCGCGCCCGCCCGCTGCAGCAGCGCCGTCGAACCCTCGATGTCGGTGAACAAGAACGCGTCTATTGCGACGACCCCGCCGTCCGCGGCCAGCGCGCCCATCGCACCCGAAGCTCCTGGCACCCGCACTGCCCGGGCCGATAGCACCCCAGCGGCCGGGCCTCTGCCACGGGCCGCGGCGACAAACAGCTCGCGTACCGGCCCGGCCAGGCCCAGCGCATCCGCTAGCAACTGGGCGGTGTCCTTGCGGGCGGTGCGGTTGATGCCCCGCTCCAGAGAACTGATGGACCGCGGGGACAGCGCCGCCGCCTCAGCCAGCTCCTCCTGGGTCAGCCCGGCCTCGGCCCGCAGCTGCCGCAGCAGCCCGGCAAACGCAAGCCCGGCCTCCGCCACCGCCCAGCATCTCCTAGCGAGCCTCGGCTGCAGCGCCCCGCACGGCAGCGGAACCGATCCTGCGCCAACAGTACGCACGCTGGCCCGGCGCCGCCATCTCCCCTGCCGCGCGCCCGGCGGCCAGAGGAGCCCGCAGGTTCTGATGGACGCCGTGCAACGACTCCTGCTGAATCGTCCCGCTGGTGGCCCTGTTGCTCCGTGCTGGCTCGGGTGGCCGGGCAGTTCAGGTGGTGAGGCTGGCGAGAATCGCCTTGAAACCGGCCAGGGCTGTGGCGATTGGCGGATGCGTGAGCCGGTCCGGCGCAGAAAGCGCGGCCTCTTGCTGGTCAGCGCTGCTGCCGTAAATCCGGGCGGTGGCCAGCCGGAGCGTGAGGGTGCCGGCCCGGTCGCCGAACCCGGTGCCGGGCAGGGTCACCGCTCCGTAGCGCAGCAGCAGCCGAGCCAGGCCCGGGCTGGTGCTGACGCCGTACGCGCTCGTATTCCCAGCAGGCGGAGGTGGGCGGCGGTAGCTGACCCAGTTCGGACACGGGATCGCGGCGTCGCCGCCTATTGCCAGCAGGAGCGCGAACGGCAGCGCTTGCTGCCGGGTCCGCCGATGACCGAACCGGACCCGGTCGGTAGCCCGCGCCGCTGCCAGTATCCGGCGGCGGCGCCGCGCAGCGCCGGTAGTCCGGCGACCGGGCCGTAGTAATTGCAGCTCGCCGGCATTGCGAGCGCGGCGCGCAGCACCGGGTGGACCGGCAGTCCCGCCTCGCCGAACGCCAGCGGCAGCACCGGCTGGCCCCGGCGCAGCCGTGCTGCGATAGCCTCGTTAGCGGGAAGCGTTGCCGACACCTGCAGCGCCCGGAGGACCGGCGGAGATGTGCTGCGCGGGGCCCGGCTGCGGCCACCGAGCCGCCGACGCCGCGGCCGGCTAGCAAGCCGGCGTGCTCATTCAGGTCGATCAGCGGAACGCGATTCTGCGCGGTCCGGGCCATCACAAGCTCCATCACGCACGCGGGATAGGTTCCGCGGCAACCGGCGGTCATCGCTACCGACATCGCACTCCGCAGAAATCGCTGCGGTCATCACACGTGCCAGCGCACATGACCCCCACAGGAATCAGCCGGCGACGCGATCCAGGTCTACCGATCCCGATGCCGCGGACTGCCGGGAATCTTAGGTAACCCGTCGCGTAGTTGCAGGGGACGGCCATCTGGCCGTTCTCGTCGACCTTGGTCCCGAGCGCCGAGGTGGCATCACGCCAACGCTGAAGAATCGAGGACCCGGACCGCAATGGCAGCTGCGGGGCGTTCGCTGCGGGGCAACGATGCCGCTCAGCAATCATGATCGGCCGACCCGGCAAGTTGCTCGCAGCCCGTAACCCGCCCATGACGGTAGGAGCAAACGGAGAAAGTCATCGACCGGCGCCAGCACCGGACTGCGAGCCAGGTTGCGTTCGGGCAGGATGCTGTCGGCTTCGAGGAGTTCAAGAGCAAAACCGGCAGCAGCAAGCTCACTGGCCAGCTGACGGCGCGAGTAAAGGTAGTAAGGGAACGGACGCCGTGCATCCTCCAGGGTGTGGCGATAGGTCACCTGCCGCGCTGAAGGGTAGTGACGTCGTATGCATGCCCGAAGGTAAGGCTCGCCCCTGCCCTCGCTGAGCTGGCCGGGCGAGGATGTGTGCAACGGAAATCTGCGAACAGCGTTGGGCACCGTCAGCAGCAGCCGGCCGTGGCCGGTCAGCATGGAGCGCATCGAGTTAAGGGCATCGATTCGATCCTTGGCTGCTTCGATGTGGGACAGGACACCGAACAGCGATATGACAAGGTCGTACGGGCCTGCGCAGCGGGCAGCTTCGAGGCTAGGCGTAGTCAGCAGACGTTCTCTGCCGACGCCGGCGGACGTGGCCCGTCGCTCCACCGCCCTGCACGCGTCTGCGGATATGTCATAGGCACAGACAAATGCATCTGTGGCGTGAAGGATCGGCAGCGCGTAGCGGCCGCTGCCCGCGCCGAAATCGAGTATGCGTGCGGCGGTCCCGGCGAGTCGCAGCACAGATCGGTAAGTCGCTGGATTCGGCCGGGGGTAGCGTGCGTCGTAGACGCCGCTGGCGTAATAGCGGTCGTAGCTGTCCGCGATAGGCGCCCGGTGCAGGTCATTGACATTGAGCTGCCGGGTCGCGAAAGGTCGTGTCCTCACGGCTCCACCGTCGGGCGAAGCGCGGCTGTCCACCACACACGGCGGCCCACATAAACGCTCACATGATTGGCTGCGCCGAGCACTGCCCGGCGTTCACCCGCGTGGAACGGGGATTGTTTCGCAACCGCGTTCGCCTTGCCGCAGCAGCACGCCTACGGCACTCCGGACGACCGAACGGGCAGGAGCGCACGCCCGGCAGCGCTGCAACGGCATCGAGTTGCCCACCTGGTCCGAAGTGCACCCGCTGGCCGTGCTCGTCGGCAAGGCCCGCTGTGCGACGTGCCCGATGCCACCCGAGCAATGGGCAACGGCCACCCCGACTGCTTGAGGAACTGCTCCTCGGACGTTGCTGTCGAGGTTCACTGATGGCGCGGGTACGCGGCCGAGGTTTCGGTTTCGGATCCGGCACCTGCCGCCCGAACGGCTTGTTGGACGTGACGATCAGCGAGGCTGCGCTCGTACCGGCTGGACACGGCTATGCGCCGCCATCGTCGACCGGCTCACCTTCGCCGGGCAGATCATCGAAACCGGCATCACCAGCTACCGCCTCGCCCCGGCCCGCTGCCAGCTCTCAGTGAAGTAGCACCACCCGGGGCCCGGCTGCCGGGACCGACCTCGCATTGCGCGCGACAATATGAGCCCGTTGGAAAGCGAGATCTGCGATCCTGCCCTGGCGCATGAAAGCCGCAGCAGCAGGGAGAACCGTCATGCCACGGCAGATCATCACGACCGCGAACGCGCCGAGTTCACCGCTCTACAGCCAGGGAGTCAAGGCCGGACCGTACGTGCTCGTCTCGGGCATCGTCGGCATCGACGCGAGCACCGGTAGCCTCGCCGGAGACACGATCCAGGAACAAACACGACAAGCGCTGACGAATTGCGAGGCCATTCTCCGGGCTGGCGGCGCCACCCTGGACGACGTGATCGAGGTGGGAGTACTGCTCACCAACCCAGCCGACTTCAACGGGCTGAACGAGGAGTACGCACGGTGGTTCCCGTCCGAGCCTCCGACCCGCTACGTCGCGAAGCTAGGCGTCGAACTGCCCGGATTGCTCGTCTCGATACGGATGACGGCATTCATCACCTGACATCTCAAGCCGGGGCCGCATCAAGCCGTCACGGCGGGGCCAGCTCAACTTGACATGGCCAGTCGGTGCATGTCGCGTTGTTGCTGGGACCGTCCTTTGTGTCGGCGTTACTGTCCGGACTCTGCGTCATCGCGGTCGGTTCCGGCTGCAGCGGGATCTGCTTGCCGCCGGGCTGACCTTCCGGTGTGAGGTCTGCCCCGGCGGGCCGCAGCTGCTGGCCTGAGGGTCGGCTGACGGCCGGCTAGACGGCGGCGGTGCGGGGCCAGGTGGCGAACCGCTCCCGCAAGGCCGCTACCTCGCCTGCGGACAGACCGTAGCGCGCGAACCTGTCGTCGCCCATCCGGTCAAGCTGCCGGCCGGCGTCGGCGAAGTCGTGCGCGGTGAGCCCGGGGTCGAGCCTGCGGGCGAAGCCGATCAGCTCGGCCGGGGTGTAGCGTTCCAGCATCCGCGCGGTGTCGGCGTAGTCGCGCGGCTCGACCCGGCTAGCGAGTGCGCAGACCTTGCCGCCGGCCACGTCTTCCACCGACAGCACCGGGCCAAGCTCAGTCGGGACCGGATCGCGGCTGCGGTCGAAGTAGGCCAGCTGCAGCACCGTGTGCTCCCCGGCGGGGCTGGTGACCGTCCACTCCGCCAGTCCCTGCCCCATCGCCGGGAAGATGTCGGCCAGCCCGGCGGCCTCGTCGTGGCGTTCGGCCCGGAATCCCGCCGCCCGCAGCGCCGCCTGAACCGCGGCCGCGGCCTCTTCCACGCCGTGTTCCAGGTTGGTGAACAGGTCCACATCCTGCGTCGGGCGGCTGGTGATCCCGTGGGCGAGCAGCGCGTTGCCGCCGCCGAGCGCGAACCCGTGCCGAGCAGCGGCGGTCAGCGCGACTAACGCGACCTTCCGGTGCAGCGGGCTGACAGCCATCAGCCGTGGTTGGCAGGAGCGCGCAGGACCGGGTGCATCTCTTCCCACGCCTGCCGCACCCCGGCGGGCAGCCGCAGGTCCGGCCAGATGCTGATGAGGGTGTCCCGGTCCAGGAAACCGGTGAGGTCGTCGGGCCGGGACGCCTCGCGCAGGACCGTCTGGTAGAGCCACTCGCGCATCGACGGCTGATCCAAGTCGAAGCTGCGGTCAGCGCTGCTCCAGAACAGCCGAAGCGGGAGCTCGACGGTGCCCCGGACTGGCCCGCGCAGACTCGCCAGGTCGGTGACGACGATCGCGCGGCGGCCCGGCCGTGCCTGGTGCCGTGTCCGCACCGCCACCGCGCCTATGGTCTTCATGCCTCTAGCGTAGCCGCCGCGCACCCGCAGCGAAATTGTGTTCGACACAGCCGGAAGCCGCCTTCCTCGGCTCGCGTCCTTCCCGGCTCGCGTCAGGCTGTTTGCGAGCCGCAGCACCCGGGCCGCAGGCCGGACCGGCGATAGGTGTACCTGCACGCTCGATCCGAATCGACGTCTACCATTCCGGGCTCCTGCGCTCGAACTGTGCGACGGCGCGTCGTCGCGCCTCACCTCGGCGGCCCTGTGCGGGAGCCACTGGCTCCAGCGCGCCCTGGCCGGCATCGCGGGGCTTGCCGATCACCGTGAAGAAGCACCTTCAGGTTGCATGCAGCCACCAGCACCGTATTCGGCCGGGCGCCGTATGCGCAGGACCTGCAGATACCAGCGGCAGTCCCGGGAGCTCGGCGCCAGCGGGACTCAGTGGACAAGATCCAGAATGTTGCAGGCTGGCTAGGGCGCCGCGTTCGCGTCTCCGGGACGACACCTCCAGGCGTGCGACGTCCTCACGACTTGGCCATCGGACCAGCACTTCCGTGCGGCGGACAACCGGCCAGGAGCTGTTAGCCGGTGTACCGTTAGCGCAACCCGCCGGATCGGGTCATAAGCGGCGCAGTTGCGGTGCCAGCCCGTGTCGCGGCGCCGAATATGACGAGGAGCCAGCGGTGACGTACCTGCCTTATCCGGCCGGCAGCGGCAACTGGACCACCGAGCCGCCGCCCAGACCGCGCTCAGTGGCCACCGCCGTCAAGCTCATGTATGCCGGCGCGGCGCTTGCGCTCCTCAACGTCATCGTCAGCATCGCCAGGATCAGCAGCCTCACCAGCGCGCTAGTGGCCAGATCCGGCTACACCACCACCCGGGCACACAACATCGCGATACAGCACACCCTGCCGATCGCAGCAGGCGGCCTGATCGGCGCGGGCGCGTGGCTGTGGATGGCGCGTGAAAACGCAGCCGGCCGTGGCTGGGCCAGGACCCTGGCCGCGGTACTGTTCGGCCTCTACAGCCTCGCCACTCTGCTGATCTTGTCGACGCAAGGCCTCGGCGGCACCATCCTCGGCTTGGTGAACTGGCTCGTCGCGCTCGCGGCTACTATCTGCCTTTGGCGCCGGGAGGCCTCCCAGCACTTCACGCAGTCCCGTTACCGGGAAGCCACGCAGCACCCATCCCAGTCCCGCTACTTCTAACTGGTCATCCGGGCTGCAGGATCGCGATAGAACTGCGATAGAGACGCGGTCTGAGTGCCGTCTCGGGGAGCGTTTGCGCAGGTCAGGACACATGCTCCAGCATGACGGCGCACGGTCTCCGGAGCCGTGTGCGCAGGTTCGAATCCTGCTGGGGGCCCATGCCGTCGACGTGCTTGAACTGCCTTGACCTGCGATGACAGGCATCCGTGACGGCAAGGCTGGTCCAGTCAAGTCCGGTTGAATCCGGCCGTTTGGCACTGCTCGCGATATACCGGCGATAGAGATTTGGCTCTTGCGCTCGGTGGTGTCAGCACTCAACAGCCTCCGACATAGCCCTGTTCGATGCGGAGCTAGCAATCCTCCTGCGGCGAGGATTTGTCCGCCGACTGGTGGCAGCGCATGTGATTTCAGATTTGGCTGTCGTTTGGAGATGTAGTCATCGTCGCTGGGCTCGACTTCGATGGCCTTGTTGTCGTCGGCCAGGGCTCGGCATAGCCTCGCCCGTCCGCTACCGTTGCCTTGCTAGATCGTCATCGGGAGGGCGTGTGCCGTACATCGTCGACTTCGAGAACGTGTCCACCGTGGGCTTGGAATCGTCGCCTGTCGCGAAGGCTCTGGCTGGACTACGCGCCAACGAGGCGCGCTACTACAAGAACAAGTACGATCACGTCTACACCGTGAGCCCGGCAAGTGAAGCGCCGGAGACGCTCGACTGGCTGAACCGCATCCTCGCCGACGAGCGCGACATCGTAATTTCCGCCCGGCCGCTCGAGGTGACGTCCTTCGAGGTGGACGGCTTTCGGATGGCTTACGTGTTCTACGCGTCCGGCTTGTCAATCAACGTGATGTACGGCATCAAGGATGGGGAGAAACGCGCGGTCGGGTTCAAGCTCTCAGAAGGCATGGAAGTTCCCGAGGAGCTGGCATCACGCTTCAAGTTCGCGCGCCAGAAGTCAAAACTGGCCGGCGTGATCCGCGGTTCCTTCTTTGTGATCAAAGGCGAATACTGAGCCCGGATCCGCAGGCCGGTTAGGCGGCGAAGGCGAGCCATGGAGCCGGCGTCCGTCGCCCACGGCGAAGTCCGGGCTGCTGGAGCTGTGCCGCGTCTGCGACTACGGTGGTGATCGTGCGGGCCGTGCCTTGGTGGGGGGTGGTCTCATCGGCCGCGGCTCCCTTGCTGATGGCCGGCGGGTGGACAGTTGCCGCCAGGCTGCAGCCGCACTCGTACAGCCAGTTTGCCGATACCGTCAGCGCGCTCGCCGCGCCGGGCGCTGCCGACCGGTGGGTGATGACGGTGACGTTCCTGGTGGTTGGCGCCTGTGACGCTATCACCGGGCTTGCGCTGAGACCTGCGCGCACGCCTGGGCGGCTGATCCTGATGGGCGGGGCCGTGGCCGGCGTGCTGGTCGCGGCTAGCCCCGAGCTTCCCGGGACCAGGTTTCCGCTCCCGCACATGATCTGGGCAGCGGCCGGGTGCGCCGCGCTGGTGACCTGGCCGGCGGGGGCCTGGCGGCCTGGGCCTTCGGTGCCGTGGGCCCTGCGGCCGGCGGTTTCGGCGGGTGCGGTCGCGGTGCTGGTAGCCCTCCTGGCTTGGTTCGCCGCGGAGCTGATCACGGCCGGCGGGCAGGCGGGCCTGGCCGAACGCGTCTTCGGCGCCGGGCAAGCATCGTGGCCGCTTGCAGTGGTCGCGTCCTGCCAGTACGCCGCCAGCACGGGGCACCATGCCCAGCCACGCGCCAGCATGATCAAGCCAAGCTGAATAATGACCCCGTGTCGACGTGAACGGCCCGGAGCTGGCGACGCCCGGTTGCCGGGCCAGGTCGTGTAGGGCGGTTAGGCCTGTGGATGCGGTGACGCAGGTCCCGCACGACGATCCGGAATATAAGCATCAGGCGTCCGACCCGGTCAGGCCTCCTGTCCGAGCGCTTCGGACGGGGACTTCCGGATCCCGATGCGGGCCGGGATCGTGGTCAGCACCGCTACGACCGCCAGTGTCCCCAGCGCCGCGGCGGCTATCCACCCGGCCGGCGGCGCTGTCGCCGCTGAGTTGCCATTCGCGGCGAGGAACAGCCCGATGCCCAGCGGGATCCCGATGAGCACGCCCGGCACCGCGGGAAACACCTGCGCTGCCGCCAGCCCGGCACTGACCTGACGCGGAGTCGCTCCGAGAGCCCTGGTAAGCGCTGTTGCGTGGCGGGCATCGAGTACGGTCGCCCAGGCCGTGAAGGCCGCGTTCAGGGCGGCTAGCGCGATGAGCGCGACGGTGATGACCAGCAGCATCTGCTCGTCCCTGCTGATGACCGGATCCCCGAGCCCGGCAGCGTTCCCGAAGCGCTGCTGGTCGCCCATGTAGTGGAAGGCAAGGACCGCGACGATCCCCATGACGGTGACAGCGATGCTGGCCGCCCCGAGCACGGCGCGGCGGGGTCGGCGGGCGACCAGCCGCAAACCGAGCAGCAGCGGCACCGGCAGCCGAGCCGAGATCTTGATCAGCCCGGTCCCGCGGCGCGGGCTGCGCGCTGCGTCCGCCAGCGCGCTTATCGTGCTGGTGCGAGCAGCGCGGATGGCCGGCACCAGAGTTGCCGCCAGGGCCACCGTCAGCGCCAGTCCGACCACTTCGGCCGCGCCGGATAGTGTGAGCGCGGGTGCCCCGGCCGTGCCGACCAGGCCAGCGCCCGGACTATCGATCATTGACGCCGCCAGCGTCCCGACAGCCAGCCCCGCTCCCGCCGCTGCGACCGCGAGGGCCAGGTTCTCGGCCAGCAGCACGACCGACACCAGCCCCGGCGTGGCGCCGACGGCCTTGAGCAGCCCGACCTGACGAGTGCGCTGTGCCATCCGGCCGCCCACGAGTACCGCTACGCTCGCCACCGCCAGCAGGCCCAACAGCCAGGCGCCGACCGACAGAACCTGCTGCTCGTCGGTCACCAGCAGGGCGTCCCCGGCGGCGACAGCTTGCCAGGACATCAGAGACGGCGAGCCGGGCTGCTGGTGCGCGTTGTCGTACGCGGTCGCGAGCGCATTCGCGCGGGCCGGGTCGGCGAGCTTCAGGTTGAGAACGTAGGACGGCGGTCCCCCGGCGGCAGCAAGGGCGCTGGCGTCTGCCTGGGTAACCCAGCCCAGCCCGTTTCCGTGCCCCTCTATGGTGCCGGTGTACGCCGGTATCGCGCCCTGGCAACCGCCGGTGAAGCAGAGATTCGGGTACGGCGTGCTGGCGGCGGTGACAGCGAGTCCGACCACCGGGTAGCGCCGGCCATTCAGGGTGACCACATCGCCAACACCGACTCCCAGTGCGCTGGCGAACGACCGCTCGAGCACGACGCCGCCGGGACGCACCCAGCTGCCTGCGGTGAGCTCGGGCTGATCGACCGCCGCAGGTGCCTGGCCGCGGCCCTGCAGCTGGACCCCCACCGCTAGATCGCGGACCTTCAGCACGGCGCCCGCGATCAGGAACGGCCCGCTGTGGGCAGTGACCCCACGCATGTGGATCAAGGCGCTGACCTCTGCGGCGACCTGCGCCTTCGTGGCCACGTGCAGAGGCGGTCCGGTGCCGTGAACACCCGGCGGCGCGCCGCTCAGCGGGCCGCCCGAGCCAGTCGAGAACGTTGGGCCGCCGCCAAGCTGAGCCAGTAGGTCAGGCCCCCTGGTCGCTGCCTGCGTCTGCCCATAGGGGTCGCTGGTGACACCGTGAAGCACTAGCGACATGGTCAGCGTGGCCGAAGCGGCAGTAATGGCCAGCAGCAGCATGGCGGCCTGGGCCGGGCGCCGGCGCACGTCGCGAGTGACGAGGCGGCAGATCAGCAGCAGCTTGCTCACGGCTCAGCCCTCTAGGCCCGCGAAGGCGCTCAGGGATCCGGCCGTGCCGCCAGTCAGCCTGGTGTCATCGACGAACGCGCCGTCGCGCATGGAGATCAGCCGGTCCGCGGTGGCAGCTATACGGGAGTCATGGGTGACGATGACGACGGTCTGGCCGGCCTGGTGCAGATCGTCGAGCAGCCGCAGTACGTCCAGCGTCGCCTCACTATCCAGGTTCCCCGTCGGCTCATCAGCGAGCACGACCAGCGGCTCGTTGGCGAGTGCACGGGCGATGGCGACTCGCTGGCGCTGGCCGCCGGATAGCTGGGACGGCAGGTGCCTGCCCCGGTCGCCGAGTCCAACCTGCTCCAGCAGGTCACTGGCCCGACGCCTGGCTTTACGGGCCGACCGGCCGGCCAGCAGCAGCGGCAGCTCCACGTTCTCGATGGCAGTCAGCTCGTCCATCAGGTGGAACGCCTGGAAGACGAACCCGACAGCATCGCGGCGCAGCGCGGCCATGCCCCGCTCGCTCATCTGGTCGATTCGCTGCCCGGCTAGCCAGAGCTCTCCGGCCGAGGGCCGGTCCAGGCCGCCGAGCAGATGCAGCAGCGTGGACTTACCGCATCCGCTCGGACCCATGATCGCCAGCGTCTCGCCGCGAGCAACGTCCAGGTCCACGTGATCCACGGCGCGGACCAGGCTGGCTTCCTTGCCATACTCCTTGCGCAGTCCGCGAGCCCGCACCATGGATGTGCTGCCGGTGTCAATCACTGCTTCTCCCGTGCTTGTCATGGCCGGCGCCTCCGGCCCGCCCAGTTCCGCTCGCATGCCTCCAGCCAGCGCAGGTCTGCCTGCAGCCGAAGCACTATGCCTTCCAAGAGCAGCGCGGCATCCGAGCCGTCCGGCTCGCCCATCGCCGCACGCTGCGCATCCCGGAGCCGGCGCAGCAGCTCACGGCGCTGCGCATCCACGATGGCGATCGGGTCGGCCAGCCGTGCCGCCGCCGCCGCGATGAGCTTGAGATGAAACTCCGCCAGGTCCGGCCGGGGCCAGGCGACCTCGGACAGCCAGTCCGCGACCCGCTGCTGGCCGGCTGCCGTCAGCGCGTAGACCTTGCGGTCCGACTTGTCGCCCTGGCCGGGAGCCTGCTCGGCCGTCACCTGGCCGGCCTTCTCCAGCCGGGCCAGGGTCACGTAGACCTGACCGTCGTTCAGCGCCTCGCCGACGGGCCCGAGGGCCTGTCGCAGGCGGGCACGCAGCTGGTACCCATGGGAAGGCTCCTTGGCCAGCATCGCGAGCACGACTTCCTGCTGCACGGCGACTCCCTACTTAACGGTTAGCCCCTTGAGGATAACCGTTAGCTGCCGGGCTGCCAACCCCGGTCCTATCCGGGCGGGGCACGATGATCTCCGCGTACGAGCGTGACCTGCGGCAGCCCACGCTGGCGACGCTGCCGCGGCTGCTGCGCGCGGCAGGATTCGACCTCCGCCTGCACTGGGGGCGGGTGGATCGATCAAGAACGCACCATCAGTGGGCCCAGGGAGCAGGCGGGCCGCGAAGCCAGACGTCTTCTTCTTGGCGCCGCCCGGCACCGCCAGACCTTGGCGGAGTGGTTGACAATATATCGACGGTCTGTATATAACCGCGGCATGGCTATGAAGCATATGCAGGAGCCAACGTTCCTGATCCTCGCGTCGCTAGCGGCCGGGCCGCAGCATGGCTACGGCATCATGACTGACGTCGCGCAGATCTCCGAGGGCCGGGTGCAGCTCCGCGCGGGCACCCTGTACGCCGCGCTAGACCGGCTCCGCTCCGACGGGCTGCTGGACGCGGACCGCGAGGAGATCGTGGATAACCGGCTCCGCAGGTATTATCGGCTGACTCCCAGGGGCCGGACACGGCTCGCGGACGAGACCGCGCGGCTGCGCGCCAACGCGGCAGTAGCCGCCCGTCGACTCCGCCTGTCAAGTAGCTGATGGCCGCCGCCGGGCTCGAGGCCGGTTACCGCCGGCTGCTGCAGTGGTACCCCGCCGATCACCGGGCGGCGCATGGCGACGAGATGCTCGGCGTGCTCATGGCCGCCGCTGAGCCCGGCCGGGACCGGCCAGGGCTGAGCGAGTCGGCTGATTTGCTGGCGGGCGCGGCTCGGATCCGGCTCCGCCCAGGCCAAGCGCTGTCGGACGGGAACGGCTGGCACGACGCGCTCGCCGTCTACGGCCTCGCGGGACCCGTGCTGTTGCTGGCATCGACCATCCTCGGCTGGCTCGCGGGCCTGGTCTGGTCGGTCCTCGGTCACGCGGGCGGCCTCACGCTCGACCTCGGATTCGCCAACGGCGCATACGAGAACCTGGAAAGCGCGCACCCAGTAATCGCGACGATGATGTGGCTGCTTCTGACCGGGCAGGCCATCGTGGCAGTCCTCGCGCTGGCTGGCCTGCGGCGCTGTGCGACGGCAGCGGCGGCTGTCTATGTCCTCTACCTGGGCCCATACGCGGTGATAGAAGCAACGTTTGGATGGGTTTTCCCGGCAATGATGGTGGCGGTGCCCCTGCTGATCGTTGTTGCCCCGCTGACCAGTCTCGCCGCGCTGCTGGCCTCCGCGGGGCCGCGGCGCGGCCGGCAGTTCATGCAGCGGCGTCACTGGGTCTACCTGGCGGCCGGGTCGGTCGGTGGCGCCGCGCTGACACTCAGGCTCAGCATTTTCGTCAGCACCCCCATCCGGCCATCGCTACTCGCCCTGCTTGCGTCGACGGCGGCGGCCGTGGTCGTGCTCCAGCTTCTCGCTGCCTGGCTGAGCTCGACACACGGCAAGCGCCTAGCGGTGCTTTTCGGCGTGCTGGCGTTCCCCGCCTTGCTGCAACTCGCGGAGTACTACGGGCTCCAGGGACCGACCGCAGCGAACGTATACGTGCCCGGTAGCGAGGCGCTTGTCCTCTGCTTGGTGGCCGTGATCATCTACCGGACCCGACGGCGTGCAAAGGCGGCCGCCGGCGGCTCAGGCAAGGGGGCTGCCTGAGCCGCCGAAGCGGCGGCGCTGAAGCTCTCCGGACCGGCAGCGCCGAGGCCGGGAACCCCGGCTCTCATCAGTAGCCGGCCGACATTGTAAGCAGCGAAGAGCCTGACATATTCGCATCCGTGGTTGTGGTCCGTCTTCGCGCCGTCGTACTTACGGCCGGCACACCAGCGCCGCAGTGGCCAGGCTGTCGCTGATCGAGTCGCGCGTCTTAGCCGCGGCACCAGGCCAGCGTGGGGCGACGTCCCTGGTGCAGAAGTCGAGCCAGTTTGAGTTGACGTTAGGCGCCACCATCCTGACGGGCGCTCGCGGAGCGCCGATGCCCATGCCGTCGGCCAAACGCGACTCGCCAGGTCAGCCACCTCCTGCCTACCACCTGCTGGCGTCCTTGCCAGATCAGCGCTCGGCCATTCGCTCAAAGTCCGCTGGCAGTTTGTGCCGGTACGCGGCGCGTGGAGGTGATGCTGGTGGCGGCCGGCCAAGTTCGGCCGCCACTCGCTCTTACGGGACGTCAGCGACGTCCGTTGACCACGGAGGTACAACATGCGTAGGACGCTCTTAACACTGGCTGCGGCTGTCATCGCGTTGGCTGGTCCAGCGATGGCAGCAGTTGCCGCTTCTCCCCCAGCCGCCGCGGCCGGCTCCGGGCCATGCGGCACGGTCAGCACGCCGCCGACCTACCAGCACGTGATCTGGATCTGGATGGAGAACCACAGCTACGGCGACATCATCGGCAACACCGCCCAGGCTCCCTACCTCAACTCCCTGGCCGCCGAGTGCGGCCTGGCCACCAACTACCACAACATCTCCCACCCCAGCCTGCCCAACTACATCGCTGCCACCTCCGGGCTAAGCGGCAGGCAAATCAAGCTCTTCGACAACGACTGCAGGGTCTCCAAGAAATGCAGCACCTCGGCGCCGAGCATCTTCGGCCAGGGCGAGACATGGAAGGCTTACCAGGAGTCGATGCCCGCCAACTGCTACCCGTCGGACTCCGGCGAGTACGCGGTTCGGCACGACCCGCCGCCGTACTACACAACGCTCACTGGCTGCGCCACCCTCGACGTGCCCTACAGCCGGCTCGCGACCGACCTGGCCAACAACGCGCTGCCCGCGTTCTCCTTCATCACGCCCAACCTCATCGATGACATGCACGACGGCACCATCGCCGACGGCGACAGCTGGCTCGCCAGCAACCTGCCCACGATCCTGAACAGCACCGAGTACCAGGCCGGCAACACCGCCGTGTTCATCACCTGGGACGAAGGCACCGGCGGCAAGACTGGCGAGGACTGCACGGCGAACACCACCGACCCCAGCTGCCTGGTCGCCACCATGGTGATCAGCCCCAGCACCCCAGCAGGCGCCACCTCCGCGACCTTGTTCAACCACTACTCGCTGCTCGGCACCGCCGAGCAGCTGCTCGGCCTGCCGGCCCTCGGCCAGGCCGCGTCGTACCCGACAATGACAGCCGCGTTCAACTTGTAACACGAGCTGCTCCGACGGTCGCGAGTTCCCGTCGAGCGAGCGGTGGCGGCAGCTCACCCTCTCGATGAGGCAGCTGCCGCCTCCGCAGCGGAGCGGGTGCGGCACATCGGGGCCGAGGCATGAACAGCGGATCGCACGCGATCTGCGGCAGCCCCCTAGCGTGATGCCGTTCCGGTAGCGCCGACCGGAGATCGGCCTCTTGGCGCCACCGGCCGGCCTGCCAGCCGGCGCCGAGCGGGGTAGGTAGACGCCGCGTCTGCGGTAACCCGCCGCCTTTTTCGAACTAGGTGGCCAGGACTGCCCGGACAGCTCGCGAAGTTGCGTGTCGTCGCAAGGTTCCATGCCCTCAGCGCAGAAACATGGCGTCGGTGACCGCGTCAGCGTCGGCGGTCGTGCAGGCCTGCCCACCTCGCCCAGCACGGTCTGGGGGCGCACACCGCGCACACCGCCGCCGAGTTCCACCTTTACCTGGCGGCGTGATTCAGGGGTTGCGGAAGACCTCGTGCGTGCCGATCCTGCGCCAGATGACATGCGGCTCGCCTGGCCGCTGCGGCCGGCCGTAGGAGAAAGTAGCCCGGCCGTCAGGCGCCCAGGTCATCTCGAACACTCCCGCGGCCGCCTGGACGCCCTTGACTCGCAGGCCCGCCCGAAACGCGCCCTTGGCCAGATCGGGCACGAACTCCTCGGTGATGACGCGGCGGAACCGCGCCCGCGAGTCAGCCGTCAGCTGCTTCCAGTCACGGTCGAACCGCGGCGTCGTCTGGAAGGTTGCCACCCGCGGTCCCGCTAGTCTCGCGTGTCCAGGTCAGCGAACATCTCCTCCGCGCTGGCATAAACGGGCGACAACTCCCCGCCGGCGATCTCGTCATCGGCATCCCGCTCACCGGCCTGCCAGTCCGGTGACCAGAACCAGGCCTGGTCGGCCGGGATCGTCTTCAATCCCCGCACGGTTACCGTGCCGTCGTCATGGCGGGTGAACTCCACCTCATCGCCCTCGGCGACCCGCAGGGCCTCGCGGACCTCGGTCGGCAGGGTGAGCTGCCCGCGGCCGCGGATCCGGGCGGTGGTAACGGCGGTCTCAGCAGTCATGACTGCGTCCTAGGTTTCTCGAATTGAGGATTTTCTGAGTTTCGCACATTCCAACGATCGCGTCCAGGTGGATGTTCCCTCTCCGGCGGTCAGTTCACGAACCCGTGTGTGCAGCCAGCCCCGGGCCGGACTCAAGCTTGACAAGATCCACAACAGCGCCCAGCCGACATGGGCTCGCGCGCATCTCAGGCTCACCAGCAGCAATAGACCAGGGTGCTGCCGTGCCAGTGATCATCCTTAAGCCTGCCGTTCGATGAGCTAGAGCCGGAGCGCTCGGCACGCCCCATTTCCAGCTACCGGAGGCCACGAAGGCGCCGATATTTGACGGCACGCTGAAGGTGAACTATAACTCATGTTCATATTTCTCCCCAGCGCCATCCGCCGACCAGAAGGGACGTCGTGCTGCTTGCCAAGCAACGCCGTGACCTGGCGGAAGCCGGCCGCAGCTCGCCGTCGCAGGCCTCGTCATCGACGCCAGCGGCAACCTGTCAGGCCGGGCCGGTGACCTGGTCGCTGTCAGCCAGACCGGCAGCGTGATACTGACGGCCGCCGGTCAGCGGGCGCTCAGAGCCGGCACCTTGTCGGCCAATCCGCTCTCGTGCACGGCCAGCTACCACGCGGTGCTGGACATGGACCGGACCGACCCGGCCTCCTGTACTGAACTCAGCCCGCGCAAGGACCTGCTCGGTCACATGTCGATGGCGTTCGCGTGATCACGCTCGCCCAGATGGGCCCAGGCTGATGCCCCAGGAGCTGGCGGAGCCGCCGACGGAGCCGCTGCTCATCGGGGTCGACCTCGGCACCGGCGGCGCGAAAGTCGCGCTCGTCACGGCCACCGGTCAGGTCCTCGGGCTTGAGTTCGAGTCGGTCAAGACGCGGCTCCTGCCGGGCGGCGGCGCCGAGCAGGACCCTGAGGACTGGTGGCAGGCGATCAGAGACTGCACGACGCGGCTGCTGACCAGCCAGAGAGGCGCGGCCGGCCAGGTCGCGGCGATCTGCTTCTCCGGTCAGTGGGGCGGCACCGTGCCCGTTGGCGACGACGGCCACCCCACGCACCCGGCGCTGATCTGGATGGACGGCCGTGGTGCCCGCTACGCACAGAAGGTGACCGCCGGACTGGTCACCGTTCCCGTTGCCGGGTACAGCGCGCGCAAGCTCCGCGCATGGGTGGCCAGGACTGGCGGCGCGCCGGCGCGCTCGGGCCAGGACCCGGTCGGGCAGAGCTTGTGGCTCATGCACGAGCGGCCGGACGCGTTCGCCGCCGCACGATGGCTGCTCGACATCCCGGAGTACCTGACGTTCCGCGCGAGCGGCCGTGCTGTCGCGACCTCCGACACTGCGGTGCTGCGCTGGTGCACCGACAACCGGGACCCGGCGCGAATCCGCTGGGATCACGCGCTCGCCAAAATGGCACGTCTGGACGCGCGCAAGCTCCCCGAAATCGTTTCCCCAGCGACCGTCGTCGGAACGCTGACGCCGCAAGCCTCGGTCGACCTGCGCCTCCCGGCCACAGTCAAGGTGGTGTCCGGAACGGGTGACACGGCCGCGGCCGCGATAGGCGCGGGTGCGGTCGGCGACCTCGTTCCGCATCTGTATGTGGGGACGAGTGCCCAGCTGAGCTGCCATGTTCAGCAGAAGAAGACGGATGTCTTCCGGAACATTGCATCGATGCCGGCGGTCGTGCCTGGCCGGTACCGGGTGGCGACGATGCAGAACGTGGCCGGTCAGGCGATCGACTGGCTCATCGAGAACGTCCTGCATAAGGACGGTCCGGCCCGATCGGCCCCGCCTCATGCCGAGCTCAACGCGCTTGCCGCGGCCGCGCCGCCGGGGAGCAACGGCGTGATCTTCGTGCCGCGGCTCAAGGGCGCGCGGACGCCGGTCGACGACGCGACGATCCGGGGCAGCTGGCTCAACTTGTCGCTGGCCTCCGGCCGCCAGGACGTTGCACGGGCGGTCTTCGAGGGCATCGCCTACAACACCCGGTGGATGCTCGAGGCGGTGGAGCACTTCACTAGCCGCACCGGCCCCGGCGGGCTCGGCGCGATCCGTTTCATCGGGGCCGGCGCTAGCTCCCGGCTCTGGTCCCAGACCATGGCCGACATCCTGGACCGGCCCATCGACCAGATCGAGCAGCCCGCGGCGGCGAACGCCAGGGGCGCCGCGCTGCTCGCGGCCATCGCACTCGGCCTGGTCAGCTGGTCAGACGTGCCGAGCCTGGTCCGGACCGCCGAGCGGTTCGAGCCAGACCCTGCGCATCGTTCCGTTTACGCCAAGGGCTACGGCGAGTTCCGCACGCACAACAAACGGAACGGGGCCTTGTACGCACGCCTCAACGGTCAGGTCACGGTGACTCCGGCGCGCCAGTGAGGCTCGCCAAGTACTGGCGCAGCAGCTTTTTCAGCTCCATCAGCACGGCGTCGTCGCCACGTGGTGACCGCCTGAATGCGTAGTGCATGAGCCCGATGGCGACTCGGACCGCGACCTGTGCCGCCAGTTGTGGCTCTGACCCCGTCGGCAGGCCGGCCTGGGCGGCCGCGATGCGCTGCACACCAGCGGTGATCAACTCGGTATTCGCCTCGTCGATGAGTGCAGCCTCCGCGGACATGTGCCGCCCCGACCAGAGCGCGACGTAGCCGGGATGCGAGCGATACAGCGCGATGAAGGTGTCGAGCATCCGCCCCACCGGATCTGACCAGTCACCCTCCCCCGTCTCGGCGGCCTGGACGAGTTCTTCGATAGCGGCGTTGGACTCGGTGAGGTAGGAACGGGCGACCGCGTCGATAACCGCGCCCTTATCGCCGAAGAACTGGTAGATCGAGCCGACCGGCACGTCGGCCCGCTCGGTAATCCGGCGGACCGTCAGGGCGGCGACACCCTCCTCAGACAGGATCGCGTCCGCGGCCTCCAGGATCTGGGCGACACGGGCACGGGAACGAGCCTGCTGCGGCTCCCGCCGGGACCTCACAGGCTCGGACCAGACGGACTCAACCACGCCCGTTTCACCTCACCTGCTGTCCGCATAGCCGGATGTGCCGGGCGTCCTGCGCCAGCACTCGCTTCCGATGACTATACGGATCACTCGCCGGGCCTCGGGCGCGGCCCGCAGCGGCCGCGCCCTCGGGCCCCGTCAGGGGGCGGGCGTAAGGACCGTGTCGCAGTAGGTGGAATCGAGTCCGAACGGCCCGCCGCAGAGCGGCGTGGTGGCGAACTGCGAGCCCTCTCCGTAATCGAACTTGGTACCGGGGTAATCCGCGCCATACGTGATGGCACGCGCCGCTGAGTTGAATGCGTACCAGGGATAGGTGCAGTACAGTCCGCCGTACCTTGGGCAGGTCGCGGCGACCTCGGCCGTTCCGCCCAGGTCGCTGGCTACGGCCCACTGGCTGGCGGCGGATCCGTTCGCGAACGTGACCGAGAGAATCTTGAGCGGTGTGAAGCCGAGCCAGTGCGCCGTGTCGTAAGAGGCGCAGTCCGTCTGGCCGGCACGCAGAGCTGGCCTGCAGGCGTCGTGAAATTGGAGGTGTGGCCGATCTCCCAGACAAACGCATTTGGCGTGTCGTTCACCAGGCCCCAGCCGAGCGCGTTACCGATCTGCTCGGCGCTGAACAGCGGCAGCAGCGGGCCGTACTTGCTGGCCAGCACGATACTGCCCGATTGGCCGGTGGTCAGGTCGGCCACGCTGATGTTCCAGCCCACGCTCGGCGTGGTGTCGAAGAAGTGAATCTTGATCGTGTCGCCCGCATGCATGATCAACGGTGAATTAGTCGAGCCGTCGTAGAGCTCGGCGTTGAACGCTGCATCCTCGGCACCGCTCTGGGTGCTGACCTGCCAGACCGGCGAGCAGACCGTGAATTCATTCGGCGCATAGGTCACGTTGTAGCCGCCGTCGGATGAGCACGTCTTCACTACCGAGTCCGGGTAGAACTGCAGCTCCGGGAAGGCCTGGCCGAACAACGCATGCGGGTTCGGGTCGGACACCGCGCCGCCCCACCAGAAGGTCGGGCCCACCGCAGAGACCGGCACCGTCCCGTCCCTGGGCAGAATCGCCGTCCAGGTCAGGTCCTGAGCCGATCCCGGCAGCGACGACACTGGGTCCAGTTCTGGCTCGTCGTGACCTGAGCAGGCGCCGGTGTATCAGGCCGCGGTCGGATTCGGATGACGGCCGATGCACACCCCGCCGCTCTGGCCTCCCGACGCCGCGGCTGCAGCGGACGCGATCGCCTGGCCCGCCGACGACGCCGCGTCCGCACCGGCGGGCACAGCGAAAACCTGCGAAGCGCCGACAGCGGCTGCAACGAATGCTGCCGCCCGCACCGCCGGCCGGAATCTCATCGAAGCCATGCCTCGCCTCCCCTGCTGAAGGAGCGCAGACGTGCGCTGGAACGAGCATAGAAATGGCGAGATCGAATCCGCAATACGGCCAATGCGGAGACCACCGCGAGTGACTGCTCAGGCCCACCGGAACCAGCCGCCCCCTCCTCCCGCGCTCATTTCTGTAACAAGAACACCTAGATCGCGATGACCGACTGAACATTGGCATCGGCCATTTCAGCTACAGGAGACGATCCGCCGGCGTCTGCCACCGCGCACGCCAGAAACAGGAGGAGCCGCCGTGACCGACACCCAGTGGGCTGATGTCTCTGAGTGGCAGCGCCCCGTCGACGATGCCTATCCGTGGCAGTTCCTCTGCTTCCGATCCAACGACGGCGAGCACCGCGACGCCAACTTCGCGGCCAACCGGGCCTGGGCGGACAAGGCGGTCGCCGCGGGGCGGATGTTCGGCTACATGGTGTACTACTTCTACCGTCCGGGGGTGAACGGCGCTGGGGTCCTGAAGTCGATGGTCGGCAGCCCGAACCAGCGCATGGCGGTGATGATCGACGTCGAGTCTGAGGCCGGGCAGGTCACCGGCAACCAGTCAGCGTCGATCAACGCCCAGTTCGACGAGCTCGCCGGCTGGCTAGGCAGTCCAAAGCGGGTCATCGGGTACGGCAACACAGGCGATCTCGACTCCCTCTGGCCGTCCAAGCCGCAAGGCATCAGGCTGGTGATCGCGGCCTACGGATCCAACCCGACCTACCCCGGCAAGTTCGCCCACCAGTACTCCGACGGTTACGTGACCCCGCCGTTCGGCCCGTGCGACATCAACTCCGCCGACGGGATGGACGTCGCTGACCTGGAGCAGATGTTCGGCTTCACCTCCAGTGCCCCCAAGCCGACGCCGAAGCCACCGACGCAGCCGTGGCAGTACGGCCCGGACGATTACCTAGGCCTGCCCTCAGCCGATCCGCACTGCCACTCCGGGTACTACGGCGGCAAGGACACCCAGGTCGTGCTGACCTGGCAGCACCAGATGTCGCATCGCGGCTGGGCGATCGCGCGTGACGGCAAGTACGGGCCGGAGTCCCGCTCGGTGTGCCTGAAGTTCCAGTCCGAGAAGGGACTCGCAGCGGACGGCCTGGTCGGCCCGCGCACTTGGGAGGCATCGTGGACCGCGCCCGTTACCTGAGCCTGCCGGAGCCGCCGATCGACTCCCGTCGACCCGCCCGCAGATGTTCCGTGCCTGCGCAGCCTCAAGCTCGGCGTAGATCCGCTCCAGCGCCGTCGAGCAACTCGGTACCACGCAGCTGGCCAAGCGACGCATAACGCCCACCTAGCTTGGGTGTTAACGCTGACGGTGCATTGCACGCGCCGCGCTTGCCTTCCGGCCACGTGGACGCGACAGGCATGGTCGTGCTGGGCCTTCTCCCGGCCGCCGGCCGCCCCGCCACAGTTAGCGAAGCAGCTGCTCCAGCCGGGCGGCTACCTCCCGGTACCGGCCGACGGGGACCAGGTGCACCCCCGCGAAGGCACCCGAGTCGCGGAGCTCGACCACCTGCTCGCAGGCTGCCTCGACGCCGGCGAGCCGGTCAGCTCGCACCCGCTCGCACAGGTCGGCGGGGATGTCGATGTCGGGTATCACCGATGCGATCCGCTGAGCGTGCGCTTCGCTGGCCAGAACCATGACGCCGGCGAACACCGGGATCTCGATCGGGTTCGCGTCCCGCCACCGCAGCAGCGCCTCAACCGAGAAACTGACCTGGGCGAACAGGAAGTCCGCGGCCAGTTTCCAGGCGGGCAGCGGGCGCAGCGCCGCGACAGCCCCCACCCGGAAATGCGGCACCCCGGCGAAGGCCGGATCTGCGGGCAGCGCTCGGACCTCCTCGATCATCGCCCGCACCGTCAGCTCACCGGTCCGGCCGCCAGCGCTGGGCTTGTCTCCGTACACAAACAAGAACTGGTCCACGCCGTACGACGCGGCCGTGAGCAGATCCCGGCGGAACCCCAGCAGGTTCCGGTCCCGCGAGTTCAGGCAGGCGATGCTGCGTCCGCCCATCGCCTCGACCTCGTGCGCCACGGCAACGCTGGAGACGGTCGCCCGGCCCAGGTGATTGTCCGGGATCAGGAACGCATCCGCAGCCTTGCTCAGAGTCCCGATCTGATGGCGCACATGCATCAGGTCCGGCCGGGTCGGCGGCTCAATCTCGCACACGACCTCAAAAGCGCTGCTCGTCATGACAGCAAAGCTACAGGGGACCGTCTATCGAACTCGGTCCCGCTGTGCAAGCAGACGGCCCCATCGTCTCGAACTACCTGCAGCGCTGAATGTCCAGCTTCCCCCGCATGCGATTCGGCGTGCCCTCGCCCGGTGCGGCTAGCCGGAGTCACGCGGATGCCCACACGCACCGGACCGGGCGAGCGGCTCCTACGGTGCTGCCAATGGCTGGTACCGCGCGCTTCAATCTGTGGGACGTGGTGTCATAAGGCCATGAGCGGCCTGTCCGAGCAACAACGCCGGCCGAGCTGCGCACAACTGCTGCGTGCCGCTCGTTCAGCTGCCAACTGCAGGCATCAGGATTTGATGGTGACAGGCTGGATGGCGACGTTCCCGACTTGTGACACGTTGCCCGTCCGGAACGGCGTCAGCTTACTGACCTGCAGTTTCGTGGTTCACCTGGAGTGAATCTCCGCACAACCGGGGCCGTAAAGTGGCTAGGCGCCGTATGTACGAGCGGTGAAGCCAGCGTCAGGCGCGGCCGCGTAACCGGCTAGAAAGGACCTGCCGAATGCCCAGCGATTATGTCGCGATCGAGGTCAACGGCCACGAAGCCGACGATGCGGCCGTGTCCCTTCTGGAACACGAGGGATGGGGCCATTTCACCGCGATGCAGGTGCGCCGGGGACGGACACGCGGTCTGGACTTGCACCTGTCGCGGCTGGAGGCGGCGCACCGTGACGTGTACGGGCGGGCACTCGGCGGCGGGGAGGTCCGGGCCGGCATCCGGCATGCTCTTGGCGGCCGGCCAGACGCCAGCGTTCGCGTCTACGGCTACTGGGCCGGCCTGATCGTCACTGTTCGCGAGCCGCAGGACATGCCGCGCCGTCCGCAGTCGATGACTGCCCTGCATTTCCAGCGGCCCCTCGCCCGGCTCAAGCACGTCGGCAGCTGGGGCCAGGGCCGGTTCCGCGAGATCGCACTGGCCGCGGGCTTTGACGAGGGCCTGCTGGTGGACGAGACGGGCATGATCTCGGAGGGCATCATCACCAACGTGGGATTCTGGCGGGACGGCACGGTGATCTGGCCCGACGCGCCGAAGCTGGAGGGCATCACTATGCTTCTCCTGCGGCGCCAGCTCGCTGCCGCCGGCATCCCGCAAGCCGAAGGGCGCGTCCGCGTGCAAGACCTGGCCGGCTACCACGGGATGATGTTGTGCAACGCGCGCGGCTGGGCGCCGGTCAACCGTGTCGACAGTCTGATGATTGCCCAGGACGAGGCGTTCATCGGCGTTATTGCGGCCGCAATCGACGGATGCCCATGGGACGAGATCTAGCCGACTGCTGCAAGCCACAAGCGGAAGGAGCCACCCGTGCTGAGGCAGGTCGCCGAGGGTGTGCTGATCCACGAGAGCGAGTTCGTCCAGAGCAACGCAGTGGTCGTGCAAGGCCACGCCGGCGTGTTGCTCGTCGACGCAGGGGTATACGGCTCCGAAATGGCCTGCCTAGCGAACGACCTGTCCGCCGCGGACCAGACCGTTGTGGCGAGCTTCTCGACGCATCCTCATTGGGATCACGTGCTTTGGCACGCCGCGCTCGGCGCAGCACCTCGCTACGGCACGGCCCGTTGCGCGGCCGCTGTCCGAGATGAGCTGTCGGACGCGGATTGGCAGGCTCGCATCGCCGAGTGGATACCGCCGGACATCGCCGAGCAGATCTCGTGGGACCTGTTTGGCCTCATTACCGGCCTGCCCGCCGAAACTGCGCGGATTCCCTGGGATGGCCCGCGAGTCCGGATTGTCGAGCATCAGGCGCATGCCCCGGGCCATGCGGCGCTGCTGATCGAGGAACGCGGGGTTCTCGTCGCTGGCGACATGCTTTCTGATGTCTTGATTCCCATGCTCGACTTGGACGACACCGCGGACCCGATCGAGGACTACCTCGCCGGGCTGCGGCTGCTCGAGGGCGCGGCGGACGACGTCGATGTCCTCGTCCCCGGCCATGGGTCCATCGGCGGAGCTGATCAGGTACACGCCCGGATCGACCAGGATCGGGCGTACGTGCATGCCTTGCGTGACGCCGGCGCTCCCGGCGACCCGCGGCTCGGCCCATCAGCGTACGGCAAGGACTTCCTGCCTGGCGTGCATGCGCGGCAGCTCCAGGGCCTCGCCCGAAGAAGCGAGTGCGACGGGATGCCCGGCTAACGTGCCGACGCCGACTCCGACCTGAGTGGCCAAACAGTTACCCCAGTGGCACGAACGCGTCTCAGTACGATTCAAAGCAGTCTGTGTTCGACGCTTTGTTCTGTAACTATGCGCTGCGCGTCGTCTATTGCGTGCCCATGGGAATGTTCCTGATCCAGATATATACGACGATCGGCAGCCTTGACCTTGTGGCGACGCCATAGCTTCCTGATGAATCCGGTCATCACGTCTCATCTCACGAAGCAGACGCGCACCAGAGGCGCTCCGCTCGACACTCGAACCGCATGACGGCCAGCCGGCAAATTCCGGGCGGGGATCCTGGCCACGTCTCCATGATGATGCCGGAGACTCATAAACACGACCTTGTGGTTGAAGACCGACCGGGCGGCTAAGGAGAAACCGCAGTGCCGAGGGAGTAGGCAGCCTCAAGCTTCGGAGCGTTCTTCTCGTAGAACACGTCCAGTTCGGTGATGGTGAAGCCTGCGGTCGTCAGCAGGTCAGCGATCGGCCGGGTCAGGTGGCAGCCAGCCAAGACCCGCTTCTGCACCGGCTCGACGCGATGTTGCCAGCGGCGGACCCGCTCGTCCGGGGCCAGCCCATGCTCGACGAAATGCAGGGTCCCGCCCGGCTTAAGAACCCGCCGCAGTTCGCGCAGAGCGGCCCCTACGTCGGGAATCGTGCACATTGTCCAGGTGGAGAGAGCTGCATCGTAGCTGTCATCTGCGAACGGCAACGCCTGGCCGTCCAGACCGGAACGCTGCACCGGGACGGTTGTCGCCATGAGTCGCTTGTTAGCCAGCTTCCAGGCCACGTCGGCGGGCTCGACCGCGGCCACCCGCGTGATAGCCGACGGATAGAAGGGGACGTTGAGACCAGAGCCGAAACCGATTTCGACGACGTCCCCGGCGAGGCCCTCGCAGACTCGACGCCGGAGTGGTTCGACGGCTTTCATGCCGCACGCGACGTTAAGGATCCGGGGCACGACTCGTTCACCATAGAGTCCCATCCGTTGCTCCTCCCTGCCCGGGCGCCGAACGCGGGGACGCGCTGCACCAGCTGCCAGCAGAAGGCGGCTGCCCAGGGCACGCCAACCGGCGATGACGATCCTCACGATCGTTTCACCCTGTCAAGATCATGACAGCCTCGCGAGGATGGCTGCAATCAGGGTGAACGCGGCTTAGAGGCTCCGCCGGAAGGCCCCGGCCTGGCCGCCCAGCCATGACATACGGCGACAGTGACAGGCCGCCTGCCAGCCGCGCACGCGCCGCTTTGACTCAGGCGGGCGGGTGCTCCTGGTTGGGCGGAGTGGCGTCCGCGCCTGGCTGGTGGTCCTCTGCAGCTTCCGCCGTTCCTGAGCTCAGACGCAGCCGAGCAGAGCGTTGCGCCAGTAGAACGGCGACGCCTGCCGCGGTTAGCCTGGTGCGGGGCGCGGCTGAGCTGGAGGCATGGATGGCAGAGGCGGGCTTTACTTCGCGGAACGTCGAGATCGGCGGGCTGACGTTCCATTACACGGACTGGGGCGGCGACGGCCCGCCGCTGGTCATGCTGCACGGGCTGACCGGCCACGCCCGGACCTGGGATCACACGGCTGCCGCGCTGAGCGAGCGGTACCGCGTCCTGGCCCTCGACCAGCGCGGGCACGGCGACAGCGAGTGGGCGCCGCAGTACGGCCTCACACCGATGGCGCAGGATGTCCTGGGCCTCCTGGACGCCCTGGAACTTGGCGAAGTGACGCTGATCGGCCTGTCCATGGGCGGGCTGGTCTCGTTCGTGTTCGCGGCCGCGCACCCCGATCGCGTAACCCGGATGGTGATCATGGATATCGGGCCCGAGATCGCCCCAGCAGGCGCGACGAACGTCGCCAGCAGCCTCGCCGCCAACGACGTCTTCAGGTCCGAGGACGAGGCGTTCGCCCAGGCTCGCACCGCCAACCCGAGGCCGACTGACGCGACACTGCGCCATCGCGTGTCGCACAACCTGCGCCCGATGCCCGACGGCACGCTCACCTTCAAATACGACAAGGCGCTCCGCAGCCCGAGGGCGCTCTTCGACCACACGCAGGACGAGCTCTGGGCGGCGTGGCGGGCCGTAAGCTGCCCGGTGCTCCTGGTGCGCGGCGACGACAGTGACGTTCTGGCGACCGATACAGCGCAGCGCATGCTCGCGGAGAACCCTGGCGTCAGCTTCGCCAGCATTCCGGACTGCGGCCACAGCATCACGCTCGACAGCCCCCACGGCCTGCTCGAGGTGATCAATCCCTGGCTGCCAGCGGCAGCGCCGGGGCCGGGCTCGCTCAGCCGCTGATGAGCAGCCCTCGCCCCGCATAGAAACGAGCGAAGTCCGCGACCGCGACCCACGCGTCGCGCTGGCTGGCTCCCGGCAATCCAGATGGGTTGTGCAGGCGAATCAACCCGCCGGTCGCGCCAGTCACGAGGACCAGGTGCCCGCCACGCTGAGGCGGGATCCTGTCCGGCCACCGGATCCACTTGTGAACCGACGCGATCACGGGCGTACCCGGCGAGACGACCGAGACGACCGTGTCCAGCGGCAAATCGGCCGCTGCTTCCGCGGCGATCCCATAATCCTGGCCCACCCAGTCGGCAAACGGCCGGTAGATCAGGCCGACGAGGCGGTCACCGTCAGGAATGTAAGCCCTGCAGTCGAGCGCACGCTCCACCAGCCGCATCGTCGGGGGGACCGGCAGACTGAGCCACGCCATGATCATCTTCAGGCATGCCAGGCCGCAGACCCTGTTCGACCAGTACTCGTACTCCTCAGGCGTCCGGGCACCGGAGCTGGCCCAGCGCGGGTCATCGGCCGGACGCAGAGAGCCGTCAACGAATCGGTGAACCAAGTCGGCAGACTCCCACTGGGAGTAATAGGGAACGCCGCTATCCCCCGCCACAGCGCCATCGTCTGCCACAGCGAGGCAGTATCGCACAGACGTTAAGCAGACCCCTCCTTCCCGCAGCCAGCCGGGCGCTGCTGCCCGCACCTCAATGGGAACAATGGCCTCCCGACCCCGCCGAGCGATTCCTCACCCGCTCGCGTGCGCGGCTGGGAGGCTGGCACCGCTACGTCCGCGGCCTGGCCGGACCGTTACGTCACCAGGATGAAGCTGCTCGCCACAGGAGCCGCAGACGAAGTCAAGGTAGGTCGAGGACTGGCAGCCCTTGTGGAATATCTCGACTGGCGGACCATTCGGCGCTGCGTGGCGGTCCCCCCACTGGCGCATCGCTGACATGACTGGCCACAGGTCTTTGCCGCGCTCGGTGAGCCGGTAGTCGTAGCGGGTCGGGTGCTCGCAGTAGGGAACTCGGCTCAGCACGCCCGCATCGACGAGTTTGACGAGCCGCTGCTGGAGGATGTTTCGCGAGATGCCGAGGCGGCGCTGAAACTCATCGAACCTCGTGACGCCCAGGAAGCAGTCGCGCAGGATCAGAATGCTCCACCTGTCGCCGACGACCTCGACGCACTGGGCGATCGAGCAGTCCATGTCCGCGAAACTCTTCAGCTCCACAGCCCCAAACTAGTGGGTTGCGTCATAGAACGCAATCGCACTAGAGTCCGTTCCATGACAGCACTGGCCCGGCCCGATGGCTCGGCGACCGACCGGCGCAGGCGGATGATCTTTTTCCTCACCTCCCTGGGCTCGTTCATGGCGACGCTCGACTTGTCCATCGTCAACATCGCGTTCCCGACGCTGGAGCGGTCGTTCCCGCACGACCACGCGAACACGCTGGCGTGGGTGATCACCGGCTACAGCATCGTCTTCGGCGCACTGCTGGTCATCGCCGGCCGCACTGCCGACCGCGTGGGCGCCCGCCGGGTGTTCTTCATCGGGCTGCTGGTCTTTTGTCTTGGCTCGGTGCTGTCCGGCGTGGCGCCGTCGGCGGGCTTCCTGATCGGCGGGCGCGTTATCCAGGGTGCCGGCGGTGCGGCCATGCTGCCGCCATCGCTCGGACTGCTGCTGGCCGCGTATCCGATAGACCGCCGCGTCCGGATCGTCGCGCTGTGGGCCGGCATCAGCGCCCTGGCGGTGGCAACCGGGCCCACAGTCGGCGCGCTGCTCATCACGGCATGGGGCTGGCGGGCAGTGTTCTTCGTCAACCTCCCCATCGGCCTGATCACGTGGCTGCTGGGCCGCCGGGTCCTCCCGGCCCCCGCCGGAGACGCTGCTAAGCCCCACCCCGACTACGGCGGCGCCGTCCTGCTCGCCGGATCGCTGGCCCTGATCGTCCTGGCGATCTCCGAGGGAGGCAACTGGGGATGGGCCACACCCGGTGTCATCGGGTCCCTCGCGGCGGCCGCTGTGCTCGGCGCCGTCTTCCTCTACCGGTCGGCGCGCCACAGCGAGCCAGTACTCGATCTGAGCCTGTTCCGGTCCCGACCGTTTACCGTCGCCAACGCCGCCACCTTTGTCTACGGCATGGGCTTCTTCGCGATGCTGCTCGGCAACATCCTGTTCCTCACCAGCGTCTGGCACTTCTCGACTCTCCGGGCGGGGCTACTCGTGACCCCGGGGCCGATCGTGGTCGCGATCGTCTCCGGTCGGGCCGGGAAGATAGCCGCCAAGGTTGGCTTCCGGCCCGTGCTGCTGGTCGGCTTCGCGTTCTTCACGGCCGGCCTGTGCTGGTATCGCATCAAGGTGGGTGTCCATCCGGCCTACCTGGCCGAAATGCTGCCGGGCCAGTTGATCGCCGGCCTGGGCATCGGGCTGACCTTCCCTATCCTCGGCGCGGCCGCGGTCTCCACCCTTCCCTTCACCCGGTTCTCCGTTGGCAGCGCAGTGGGCCAGACCTCCAGGCAAATCGGCGGTGCCATCGGCGTCGCCATCCTTGTGGTCCTCATCGGCGCGCCACACAGCCCGGCCCAGGCTCTGTCGGGCTTCGACCGCGTATGGACCTACGCGGCAATTACGGCCGTGGCCGCGGCCCTGATCTGCTGCCTCCTCGTGCCGCCTCCCAAGCCAGCACCCGGCCCAGGCGCCCCCGCACTTAGCGATGTCGCTGGCTCTCCTGACGTGGTGAGTGCCCAGGCCGTCGGGCCGGCATCCGGCGCGCAGGGCAATCCCGCGTGATGGAGTTGCGGGCTTCGCCTCAGCGGACGCGGTCCTGCGCCGCCGCCACGGGCGGGCGGTCCGATGCCGGGAATGTCTGTCTTCGTCAGCTCGTTCGACTATGTGATCCCGTACGCGTTGCGGCGGTATCAGCTAGGGAGGCCACCGAATGCGCCGACTAAGAGCCGCGAAGGCTACAACGACCGAGATAAACAAGTCCGATGAGCAGTGGCGGCAGCAGCTGAGTCCCCAGCAGTACGACGTGCTGCGGCGGGGCCGCACCGAGCCCGCCTTCACCGGTGAGTATGTCCACGCGAAACAAGACGGCAGCTACTGTTGCGCGGGCTGCGGGAGTGAGCTATTCCGCTCGCATACGAAATTCGAATCCGGAACGGGCTGGCCGAGCTTCTCTGAGCCGGCCGTCGCGCGGGCCGTTGAGCTTCGTGCGGATTACAGCTTTTTGATGCGCCGGACTGAGGTCATCTGCCGCCGGTGCGGCGGCCACCTGGGTCATGTCTTCAGCGACGGGCCGACTCCGACCGGCAAGCGCTACTGCATCAACTCCTGTGCGCTGGCCTTCGAGCCCACGCCTAGTGCCCACGTCTGGGGCAACGACCAGCCCGCCAGTTGATGCGCCCAAGCGGGCTGGGCGCTCGCCTAACGCAGCCGGGCGCCAACGACACGCTGCTAGCGCCGGAGCCGCGATCGGGGTTCACCCTGACGCCTGCCAGCCTGGAACCAGGGTTGGGCCGGGGCTAGTCCGGATCGACCGGCGTCCCCGGCGGCGGCAGTGTTGAGACATGAACAACGCCCGTCAGATACCGGGTGCGCCACCAGCACTGACGAGCCGGGGGCCGGTCACCTGCGCCGCTCCCCTGCCCTTGAACACGATCAGCTCAACGTGAACGGAGACCGATCACCGTGCCTTTGATCATTGCCCTTGTCCTCATCGCCTTCGTGGCCCTGACCGTCGTTGGCTTCGCCCTGCACTTGTTCTTCTCCCCTTGGCTGCTCGTGGCCATCGGCATCCTGGTCTGGATCAAGTTCCGCCCTCGCCGCTCCCGCCGGTAGCCCAGGGCGATCGCGACATCCGGCCACGACACTCGGCCCGCAGTGCGCGAGGCGATCGCCGTGGTCAATCCGCCGAGGCCAAGTACCCAGGCGAACACGGAGACCGCCGCCACAGTCGATGTCCAGTGGCGGTCGACGCCCGAAGTCTCGCCGATCCCGACCTCGGGCCGCTACCTGCGCATCAGTCACCTGACCTCCTGCTGGTCAGCGGATTATGTCCTAGCTCGGCCAGGCAGCGCCAGGCCCTTAGGTGTCCCGGACCGCTCTCCTCGCGGGATTCGGGGTGCGAGCTGCAGCGTGCTCTGGATCAGCTGGCGGCCGTGCCGTGCTGGCGGGGCTGGGCGCCTCGGGTGAGTGCGTCTACCCGGCGTAGCGCGTCCGGTAGGCGGTGGGTGCCGCTCATTGTGCTGATCAGGTCGGCTGCGTGACTCGGCGGCAGTCCGGCAGCGGTCACGTAGAGAGGCCGCGCCGATCCGCCGCGATAGACGGGAATCGCATGCGTGGCGGTGCGGAAAGACGTCTTGGCCACGCCGACGACGGGGACCCCGAACTCCTGGTGAACGTGGGCTCCGAGCCCCGGCCGGCCATCGGGATCAAGGTCCACGTAGCCGTCGACGATGATGAGGCGGAGTGGTCCTGCGCAGCGCAGAACTGCGCGCAAGGGCGGGAGCTCCCGGCGGAAGAACTGGCCGGGCACGTAGGGAGCGACGGCGGGCAGGTCGGCCGTCCGCTCGGTCAGCGCCGCGGCGAACCGGGCGCTGGCAGCGATGACGATGGCCGCGCGAGCACCGCCGGTGGGCAGGTAGGCAACGTCCACGGCGGCGTATCCGCCTGCCGGGTCGTCTCCGGGACCAGCGGCGCGGCGGCCCCTATCCGATTCGGCAGTCATCGCTGTCAGTATTCATGCCGCCGCCCGGTGCTGCGGATTCCCCCGCCTGGGGGTAGCGATGCGGCGAGGCGGGCCCGTTGGGCATAGCGTCAGTTTGTGGTGCTGGCTGGGGACCGTCCGGGAACTGCCGTGGTCGAGACCTACCGGGCATTTGCACGTCGGGAGGCGCACGGCCGGTCGGCAGCTTACGAGTCGCTGGCTGAGTCGGCCGCGGACGACGCGGCTATCGTCGATTTCGTCGCGTCGTTGCCGCCGGATAAGCGCCAGCCGAACCTGCTGTTCGCAGCGGCGCGTTACCTGCTTGGCGTGCCGATCACCATCGGGCGGCTACATGAACTGGTCAGCCAGTCCCACGCGGAACTGACACAGGTGATGCTGACCCGGCGCACGCAGACCAATGAGCCGGCCCGCTGCGCCGTGCTGCTGCCAGCCCTGGCCCAGCTGCCGCAGCCGCTGGCGCTGATCGAGGTCGGTGCCAGCGCCGGGCTGACGCTGCTCTTCGACCGCTACTCCTACGACTACGCCGGGCACCAGCTCGCCGGCAGCGACCCGCACGGCCCCACGCTGCGCTGCGAACCCCGCGGGCCAGTCCCGCTGCCGTCGCGGGTCCCGGCGATCGTGTGGCGGGCCGGGCTTGACCTCAACCCGCTGGATGTCACCAGCGACGACGACGTCCGCTGGCTATCCTGCCTGGTCTGGCCTGGCGAAGGCGGCCGCGAGCGGCGCCTCGCGGCCGCGATCGCCGCTGCCCGCCGGGACCCGCCCACCCTCTACCGCGGTGACCTGCTGACCGACTTGCCCGCACTTGCAGCCCAGGCACCAGCTGGCGCGACCCTGGTCGTCTATCACTACTCCGTCCTCTACCAGGTCGCTCCGGACGCGCGACAACAGTTCGCCAGCACAGTCCGCGGCCTGACTGCTGCCTGGCTCTCTTGCGAATCACCCGGCATCCTGGCCGGAACTGCCGTGCCAGCCATTGACGACCAGATGTGCGTACTCGCCCGCGATGGCGACGTCATTGCGCTGGCCGACAGTCACGGCGCATGGCTGAAATGGCTGCCCTGACCGCGCTCCATCGAGCCGCCGACGGGCCCGGGCCGGGGCGACCAAGGCCTGATGGTGTGATTGTCGTTGGGTCGGGGCATGGCCAGGGCACCAGCCCAGCCGAAGGGAGATGCCGTGTCGGTGAGCATGAGCAGTGCGGAGCGGGAGGCGTTCCTCGCCGCAGTGCACGTCGGCGTGATCGCGGTGGCGGCCGGGCCGGGCAGGGGGCCGCTCGTTACCCCAGTCTGGTACAGCTACCAGCCCGGCGGCCCGGTGCGCGTGACCACCGGCGGAAGCAGTTACAAGGCCAGAGCCATTGCTGCGGCCGGGCGTTTCAGCCTGTGTGCTCAAGATGAGGCGCCACCGTATAAGTACGTGACGGTGGAAGGCCCGGCCGTCATCGAGCCAGCCGAGGAGGCCGAGCGGACTGTCATCGCTCGCCGCTACCTTGGCCCCGAGGGCGGCGACGCCTTCATCGCGGCCAACCCCGGTGCCGACCAGGTGATAATCGATCTGACGCCAGAGCACTGGCAATCTGCCGACTTCGGCAAGGCCGAAGGATAGCGGCGCCAGCCAGCTCGCACGCGGTCGGCCGCCCGGGTGCCGACCGGTCTGCTACTTCATAGCGTCCAGGAGCTCCCGGCAAGCCTGCTCGCAGCGCCTGCATGCCTGGGCGCAGACGCGGCAGTGCTCATGCATCCGGGCGTGCCGCTCGCACTCGTCGCCGCAGCTCTTACAGGCGGCCGTGCAAGCCTCCAGCAGCGGCCTGGTGACGTTGGCATCGCAGCCAGCCGGGCGGCTTGTGACTCCGATGGCGGCGGTGCAGATATCAGCGCAGTCCAGGCACAGCCGGACGCACAGGACCATGTCACTGAGGTTCTGCTCGCTCAAGTCATCATCGACGTCGGCGCGGCAGGCCTGGGCGCAGTCGCTAAGCGCGTCGATGGTGGCCGCCAGGAGGCCAGCGTCGAAATTCACGGTACGTGGGTGGGCGTCCAGTAGTTGCCGGGCGTAGCTCATGGCCCCTCCTGTTGAAGACGATGCGGCGACAGCACCTCGGTACCCGTTTTATGGGGGCCTACATCGCCGGCATGGCCGCCCGTGCGCATCCGTTAATCGATACCTGAGAGTCCTAGGAGGTCCCGCAGCGCGGCCTGGCCGGCCGGGGTGAGCCGTACTGCCCGGCCGGAGCCGATCCGGGCCACCCAGCCGTTGTCGAAGAACTTCTGGCACAGCCTTGCCCCAGCCGTCCCGGCAAGGTGCTGGCGCCGCTCCGTCCAGTCCAGACATCCGCGGACGAGTGGCCGTTTGCCGGGCCGCAGGTCCGCCGACCCTACCCCGAGCGTATCGGTCAGCCAGCACAGACCAGTCTCTGTGAGGGCGAAGCCGCCGGTCTGGTCCAGCAGGCCCGCCGCAGTCATCGCGTCGGTCACGGCGACGCCGAGCCGTCCGGCGAGGTGGTCGTAGCAGGTGCGGCCGCGTCGCAGGGCCGCGTTCGCGGTCACCGCCCGCAACCCGCGCACCGAGTCCTGGCGAGGTTCGAACCGGGCCGATAGATCCTCAAGCAGGTGCGCTACCGAGGAGTCGGCCAACTGCACGTACCGGTGACGACCTTGGCGGCGCTCGACGAGCAGGCCGCCATCGACGAGGCGGTTCAGGTGCTCGGTTGCGGTGGACGGCGCCACGTGGGTGTGCGCCGCCAGCTCGCCCGCGGTCCAGGCGCGGCCGTCGAGCAGCGCAAGACAGATGGCCGCCCGCGTCCCGTCCGCCAGCAGAGCTGCGAGCGACGCCAGGTCGGAGGCTGAGGTCATCATCCCATTCTCGGTCCAAATGGTTCGGCCGGGACCGAAGGGTCCCGGTCGTAGCGTTGGCCGCATGCAGCGGATCAGCGGCGGCGATGCCGCACTTACCGTCCTGACCGACCCGGCTTTCATGGTGCCGGCAGTCCCGCCGGCATCCGGCGGAGTCGCCTGGCTACGCGCCACGGTCGCCCGGTTCAGCAGCGGAACGGCGCACGATCGCAGGCGCGCGCTGGTCATCGCGCTCCTGGACGCGATCCCCTTGGAGTCTCTGCAGGCCCGCAGCCGGATTCACCCGGTAGCGATCCTGGCTCGCGCGATCGGCTCCGATGAGTCCGTCACGGACCTGGTACGGGACGTCGCGCAGGCATACCAGCCAGGCACCGGCGACGAAGGCCGCGCTGACGCGGCGGTCGACCGGCTGGTCGCGGTTTTCGGTGGCGTCTTCGACGAACCGACGGCGGCCCGCATCGGGCTGCTCGTCCAGGCGTGCGAGGCCACGGCGGTTCTGATCGAGCGAGCCCGACGCCGCCCCGTCCACGAGGTGCTGCGCGAGGACCCGCCGGTCTCAGCGACCAAGCGGCGGGCGCTGGCCACGACGACCGTTGGTGACATCACGATCGAGGCCGGCGAGGTGGTGCAGGTATGCCTGGCTGACGATCTGGCATTCGGCGCCGGGTCCCACCGGTGTCCCGGCCGAGCGCACGCCCTCGCCATCGTCGACAATGCCCTGGCAGGAGACACGCCATGACCGACTTCAGCGCCCTGCACCGCGCCGGTGACCCACTCATCCTGCCGAACGTATGGAACGTTGCCTCAGCCCGTTGCCTGGTCGAGGCCGGCTTTCCGCGCGCTGGGCACCACCAGCCTCGGCGTCGCCGCCGCCAGCGGCCTGCCCGACGGCACCGGCGCTGCCGATGCCGAGACGCTAGGCCTGACTCACAGCCTGGCGAAGCTGCCCGTGTATCTCACTGTCGACATCGAAACCGGCTCGGTCGGCGCTGCGGTCGCCGTCGCGGCGGCCGGCGCAGCCGGGGTCAACATGGAGGACGCCCTGGGCCCGGCCGACGCACACGCCGCGCTGATCCGAGCGGTGAAGCAGGAACTGCCGCAGCTATTCGTCAACGCCCGCACCGACACCCATTGGCAGCGACCCGGCGACCTGGCCGAGACCCTGCGCCGGGTACGCCGCTACGCCGACGCCGGCGCGGACGGGGTGTTTGTCCCCGGCCTAGCCGAACCCGCCGACATCGCCGCCGTGGTAGCGGCCGTCGACGTGCCGCTCAACGTCCTGTTCCTGCCCGGCCGGCACACCATCGCCGTCCTGTCAGACCTCGGCGTACGGCGGGTTAGCACCGGCTCCCTGCTCTTCCGCGCCGCCCTGGCCGCCTGCGTCGACACGGCCGTAGCGGTCCGCGACGGCCTCGTCGTACGACCGGACCTTCCGTCCTACGCGCAGGTCAACGCCTGGTCGCCGACCCGGTGACCGTAGCCGTCAGCTGGCGGCGCGGTCCTGGAAGGTGCGGCGGTATGCCTGGGGACTCGTGTGCACTGCCTTGCTGAAGTGCTTGCGCAGGTTGGCCGCCGTCGAGAATCCGCTCTGCTCCGCGACTGCATCGATCGGCAGGTCGCTCATCTCCAGGAGTCGCTGGGCGAGCTGGACACGCTGCCGTAGCAGCCACTGATACGGCGTCGAGCCCGTGCTGGCCAGGAACCGGCGGGCAAACGTGCGCGGGCTCATCGCCGACCGAGCCGCGAGGCTTTCAACCGTTACCGGCTCGTTCAGATGCTCCTGCAGCCAGCAGACGGTGTCGGCAAAGAGGCTGGCACTATCGAGCTCCGGCATCGGGGTTTCGATGTACTGAGCCTGTCCCCCGTCGCGCTGGGGCGGGACCACAAGCTGGCGGGCGAGCTGCGTGGCGATCTCGGTGCCGTAATCCCGACGGACGACATGCAGGCACAGGTCGATGCCCGCGGCGCTCCCGGCTGAGGTGAGGATGTCGCCCTCATCGACGAACAAGACACCGGGGTCGACCGTCACCAACGGGTAGCGGCGTGCTAGCTCCTGGCATTCTGTCCAGTGCGTCGTGGCACGGCGGCCGTCGAGCAGCCCCGCGGCGGCTATGGCGAACGCGCCGGTGCATAGCGAGACGATGCGGCTCCCTCGTGCGTGCGCCCGCTGCAATGCTTCAGGCAGCCCGGCGGGGACGGCCTCGGACACCGTCGGCAGCACGATCACGGTATCGGCATTGACGATCCGGTCCGCGCCGTGAGCGGCCAGCACCTGGAATCCCGCATCCACCGTCACCGGCCCGGGGCTGACGGCGCAAACCAGACTGCGATACCAGGGAACGCCGAACACTGCCGACCAGCTGTTGCCGAAGACCTCGCAGGCGACCCCGAGCTCGAACACCCCAACCCCGTCGGAGACCACGATGGCGACGTTGGCAGGATAGTTGCGCACAGTGTCAATCCTGCCACTTACCGATGGTCGTGGCGAGGCAGAGGGTTGGATTATGAAACCAGATGTGCTCCCACAATCAGCCCCAGGCAACTCCGCGCCGTCCAACTCCGCGCCAGAACAGTGCCGGCCATGGGACCGCTTGGCCGTTCACCTGCTGGGCCCGTCCCTGGATCGCCAGCTCGCGACGGGACGGCCGCCGCAATCGAGCTGGGCCCTGGCCTTCCGCGCCCGGCAGATCGTCTCGCCTGCCGGCCGCCGCGAACTCGCCCAGTACTGGATCCACGTCCTGGACCTGGCAGGCCGGCCGCCAGTGCCGCAGCCGCTCCACGGGACGCTGCGCCGTGGCGCCGTCGCTGCGGCCGAACGCGACGTGCGAGAGATGATCGACGTGCTAACCGGCCGCCTCCCGATCGCCGCGCGGGGCGCGGCGCTCGCTAGCTGGCTCCTCAGCGACGGCACCGGGCCGCTGCACAACCAGCGCTCTCCCCTCGTGCTGAGCGCTGCCGTGCAAGATGCGACCCGGCAAATGAGGTCCGTAGACTAACGGAGGATGAGCGAAAATACGCCCTGGATATTCGTCGACTGCGAGGCACGCGGCATCAGTCCGGTGCACGGGGTGCTGACCGAGTTCGGCGCGGTTCATTACGACACGCGTGACACGTTTCACGGACGGCTGTTCGAAGCGACTCCGGACCCGGACAACCCAGCCATCAGCATCGTCGGTGAGCGCCTCGCCTCCGACGCCGAAGTCGCCGAGAGCTTCGCGGCCTGGCTCACCGAGCATCTGAGCAGCAGATCCCCCGTCTTTGTGAGTGACAACCCCGCCTACGACTGGCAGTGGATAGCTGGCATGTTTGATCGGGCCGGACTGGACAATCCGTTCGGGCACTCAGGCCGCCGGATCAGCGACTTCTGGGCCGGCCTCAACCGGAACTGGAGCGACACCCAGGGCTGGAAGCGGTTCAGGAGGACAGTCCATGACCACAATCCCGTCAACGACGCGATGGGGAATGTGGAGGCGTTCGACGAGATCCTGCGCATCGTGAATAGCGGGCGCACGTGAGCACTCCGGACGTCGGCTGGGTCGCCGAGCTCGTCGGCTCGTTGCGCGTGCAGCAGGGTTCCAAGGTCACGCTGCCGGGGGACTTCGACCCAGGCGCGCGGTTCGGCATTCATAAGAGGAACGACGGCGCGCGGCTGCTCATGCAGGGCGTGGAACTGCTGGCGGAATACCAGGACCGGCTAGCAGCGCAGGACACTTACGGGGTGCTGGTCGTTCTCCAGGGGATGGACGCGGCCGGCAAGGACAGCACGATCAAGCATGTGATGAGCGGCGTGAATCCGCAAAGCGTGCACGTGTCGAGCTTCAAGGTGCCGTCCGCGGAGGAACTCGGCCACGACTATCTGTGGCGGCTGGCCCGGCGGCTGCCGGCCCGCGGGGAAATCGGGATCTTCAACAGATCGCACTACGAGGAGGTCCTCGCGGTCCGGGTGCACCCCGAGAACCTAGACCGGGAGAAGCTTCCGACCGAGTCGAAAGTCCACGACATCTGGCAGCGGCGGTACCGGGAAATCAACGACTGGGAGCATTACCTGACTGACAATGGGATCCGCGTCGTCAAGCTGTTTCTTAACGTGTCCAGGGAGCAGCAGCGGATCCGCTTCCTGCAGCGGATTGACCGGCCGGAGAAGAACTGGAAATTCTCTCCGGCGGACGCGCGGGAGCGTCAGTACTGGGATGAATACCAGCACGCCTACTCGCAGATGCTCACCCATACCAGCACCGAGCGGGCTCCGTGGTATGTCCTGCCTGCCGACCACAAATGGCGTACCCGGATCTGCGCCGCAGCTGTCATCGCGCAGACTCTCATCGACATCGACCCGCGATACCCGAAGCCCGATGCCGCCACCCGGCAAGAGCTGCTGCAGGCGCGAGCCGAACTGGAGGCCGAGGCGCCGCCAGGAATCCAGGCGCCCGCTCCGGGCGCGGCAACCTGACGCAAAGCGCCTCAGCTGCTCGTTCGACGCGGGGCTGATGCGTCCTGGTCATTGTCACGGGCCCGCTCGAGGCCGTCGAGAATCAGGCCGAGCCCGAAATCGTATTCGTCGCCGTAGTCGTAGCCGGGTTTCAGGACGTGCGTGACGGTCAGCTCGGCAAGGTGGCGGTATCGGTCCGCGGGGAACTGCGCCATGATCGTCTCAGCCAGCTCGGCTGTCTGCTCCTCGGTGTCGAACGGCAGGCTCGCCTCCTGAAGAGCGAACCCGTAGGTGTAGCTGTCCAGGAGCGAGAACGCGTGCGCGGCCATCTCCACCGAGAAGCCCGCTTCGCGCAGGTTGCCGAGGACGGCGTCGTGGTGACGCAGCGTCGCGGGTCCCGGTGAGGTCCGTGATTCCATCAGGCCGATGGCCCAGCGATGGCGCGCGAGCGCCTGGCGCGCGGAGACCGCCCGCTCTCGCATCGCCGTTTTCCAGGGGGCGCCGGCCGGCGGCAGCTCGATCTCGCCGAAGACGAGGTCGATCATGCCGTCGAGGAGCTCGTCTTTATTGGCCACGTGGTTGTACAGCGACATCGCCTCGACGCCGAGGACCTCGCCGAGCTTGCGCATGCTCAGGGACCCGATGCCACCCTCGTCGGCAAAGGTAACCGCCGCCCGCAGCACGCGGTCGCGCGTGAGCGGGGTTCTGGCCTCGGTGCCGGGCCTGGCCGGTCGTGCCATCTGAGCTCGCTCCTGTCGTATGGGTTGACTTACTTACAGTGTAAGTATAGCTTGTACTTACAGCGTAAGCCAGCGATACCGTCGAGGCCATGACGACAGCAACCTTCGAGCCTGTCGACTTCGTCACGGAGGGTCGGATGCTGCAGGGCGCCATAGCCCGCGCCAAGACCCGCCGTCCCGTTCCCGGAGCGGCATGAACGAAGGAGCCCATCATGTCCATCGCAACTCCGTCTCCGCTGCAGGCTGACAGCCCCGCGGCGACGATGAAGGCGATCGTCCAGGACGCCTACGGCATCGCAGCCGAGCAGGTACTGCGGCTCGATGACGTCGCCAGGCCTGTGATCGCAGCCGACCAGGTACTCGTCCGCGTCATTGCCGCCAGCGTGGATCGGGGCACATGGCATGGGATGGCCGGCCTGCCCTACCCAGTGCGCCTGGCGGGCTTCGGGCTCCGGGCGCCCAAGGCCATCAACCCGGGCCGGAGCTTCGCCGGGATAGTCGAGTCCGCAGGCAAGGACGTGACCGAGTTCAAGCCGGGCGATGAGGTCTACGGCACGTGCGACGGCTCATTCGCCCAGTTCGCCAGTACCCGGGCAAGCAGGATCGCACCCAAGCCGGCCAACCTCTCTTTCGAGCAGGCGGCAGCTGTCCCCGTCTCCGCGCTCACCGCGCTGCAGGCCGTGCAGAATCAGGCGCAAGTGCAGCCCGGCCAGCAGGTGCTGATCATCGGCGCCTCGGGGGGCGTCGGCACCTTTGCCGTGCAGATCGCCAAAGGCCTCGGCGCCGAGGTCACCGGCGTCTGCAGCGCAGCAAAGGCGGACCTGGTCCGCTCGATCGGAGCCGACCACGTGATCGACTACGCCAGCGCGGACTTCGCCGCTGGCGGGCGCCGGTACGACGTCATTCTCGACACTGGTGGCAACCGCCCGCTGGCCGACCTCCGCCGTGCCCTGACAGCACACGGAACGCTCGTCATCGTCGGAGGAGAGACCGACGGGCGGTGGCTCGGCGGCACCGACCGCCAGCTGCGCGCGCTCCTGCTTTCGCCGATGGTGAGCCAGAAGCTGGGCACCTTCATCGCTTCGGAGAACTCCGCCGACCTGACGGTCCTGCGGGATCTCATTGAGTCAGGGAAACTCACGCCCGTGATCGATCATGCCTACCCCCTCGCCCAGACCGCGGCAGCAATCCGGCACGTCCAGGAAGGCCGAGCCCGGGGCAAGGTCGTCATCACCATCTGATCCGGCGCCGATAAGGACGCCAGCCCATGATCACGAAGACTTCGCTGGCGCCAGTGCCATCGGAATTTACATGCCGGTGCCCCGGTGAGAATGCGCCCATATCCCGAACCTTCACGCCAAGCTCCAAGCCGCCATCGGGCCGAGAGCTATCACTAGGACCGGACTCACCCGATCCTGGTGATGCAGGTTCATCTGCCCGCGATCGACGATGGCTGGGTTGAGACGGGAGTCGGCCCGGCGGAAGGGCATGATGTCCATGACCAGTCAGCGCTACGCCCTGGGCACGGCAACGGTGTCTCGGGTCGGATTCGGCGCGATGCAGCTGCCGGGTCCGGGGGTGTTCGGACCGCCGCGTGACCGCGACGCAGCTATAGCCGTCCTCCGCCGCGCCGTTGAACTCGGCGTCGATCACATCGATACTGCGCAGTACTACGGTCCCGATGTCGCAAATGAGCTCATCCGGGCGGCGCTGTCTCCTTACCCGGAGGGTCTTGCCCTGGTCAGCAAGGTCGGTGCGCGCCGGGACGAGTCGGGCGGAGTGCTGCGATACGACCAGCCGGCCGAGCTCAGGCAGGGAATCGAGGACAACCTGCGCAGCCTGGGAGTTGGCCAGCTGGCTGCCGTCAACTTGCGCCTGATGGACGACGCCCAGCCTGACCAGCGGTTCGACGACCAGCTTGCCGCCATGGTCAAGGCGCGAGTCGACGGGCTGATCGGCGGCGTCGGCCTCAGCAACGTCACCCGCGACCACCTGCTGCACGCGCTCTCGGTCACCGACATCGCCTGCGTGCAGAATCCGCTGAACCTCGCGGACCGGGCCTCTATGCCGGTACTCGAAGAGTGTTACGCGCACGGCATTGCCTTCGTGCCCTTCTTCCCGCTCGGCTCGGCCTTCGGCCAGGGCAATCCCGTCACTGGCAGCCCGCAGGTCATCAGCACCGCCGCCCGCCTGGGTCTCACCCCAGCGCAGGTGGCCCTGTCGTGGCTGCTCAGCGTGCGGCCGAACGTGCTGCTGATTCCCGGCACGTCCTCGATACGCCACCTTGAGGAGAATGCGGCCGTCGCAAACATCGAACTCGACGCAGAAGCACGCGAGCTACTGGCCTCGATCGGGTAACACCTAAGACGCAGCGGCGCGGGGGCTCACTGCGACCCATGGCTCGGCGAGATTGCCGCAGCCGGCGCGCTGCACTGACAATCAGGACAGGAGGACGTCCGAGTATGAACGTGACACTCACTGGTTCTACCGGCTTCATCGGCTCGCACATCCTGACCGAGCTGCAAGACCACGGGCACCAAGTGACCGCCCTCGTCCGCAACGCCGACCAGGCGCAGAGCGTCGCAGCTACGGGAGCCACCCCTGCGGTGGTCGACCTCTACGACCGGCCGACGGTTACGAGCATGTTCAGCAGGGCAGACGCCGCCATTCACACTGCCAGTCCCGGCGACGCCACCAGCGCGGACCTCGACGCCGCAGTGGTCGACGCGGTAACCGCTGCATTCGCGGGCACCGGCAAGCCCTACCTTCAGATCAGCGGCGAATGGATCTACGGGGACAATCTCGACATCACCGAGCAGTCTCCCATCAAGGCACCTCCGATGGTGGCGTGGAAGGAGCCGATCGAACGCCGGGTACTCGGCGCACCGGACATGCGTGGAGTGGTGATCGTCTCCGGCGTGGCCTACGGGGACGGCGGAGGCGGGCTTCCAGGGCTGATTCTCGGCTCTCCCCGCGACGACGCCGGCAACCTGATCATGCTCGGCACCGGCCAACAGCACTGGTCCACAGTGAATGTCGCGGACCTGGCCGACTTCTTCCGGCGTGCTCTCGAAGACGATTCGGCACGTGGCCGCTATATCGTCGCCGACGGATCGAACCCGACCGTTGCCGAGCTAACCGAGGCCGCCACCGTCCCAACCGGCGCCCCGGGAGCGGTCGCCGGTTCCGACGATGAGGCCAGGGCACGCGTGGGCGACTACTTCGCCGAAGTTCTTCTGCTTGACCAGGGCGCCGAGGCGGCCAAGGCTCGATCCCAGCTCGGCTGGCAGCCGACCCGTCCGATCCTTGCCGACGAGTTCCGCGACGGGAGCTATGGAATGAATGGAGGCTGACCGGCCAGCATTAGCCGGAAGGTGCGGCTCACTAGGTACAACGAGCCGCACCCTCCGACCAAAGGGATCAGTTCGCTCGCGGAAGGACAAGTCAGGTGTCCGACTACCTGCCGGTTTCTGAGCACGGCCTGATCGGTGACCTGCACACCGTCGCGCTAGTGGGCACCAACGGAACCATCGACTGGCATTGCAGCCCGTCGTTCGACGCTCCGAGCGTTTTCGGATCGATCCTGGACGCAGACCGAGGCGGGTACTTTGCGCTGGCGGCCGCCGTGCCCGCGAAGACCCGGCAGTTCTACCTCCCCGATACCAACGTGCTGATCACCCGTTTCTCCGCCGGTGACGGCGTCGGCGAGATCCAGGACTTCATGCCGGTCGGCGGCGCCGCTGAGACGCGGCGGCACCGGCTGATCCGGCGGGTGGTCTGCGTACGGGGTGCCATGCCGTTCCGGGCTAGGGTCGCGCCCCGATTCAACTACGGGATGGACCCGCACACTCTCGCCGAGACCGACGCGGGCATCGTATTCAGCTCAGACAGCCTGACGCTGGGTCTTAGCGCCACGGTGCCGGTTGAGCACGACGGCCGTGATGTCAGCGCCGAGTTCAAGCTGGCTGAAGGTGAGTCAGCCGTATTCGCGCTGGACGAAGTGACCGGCGGCGAAGTACCGCGCGAATGTTCCCGCGGGGAAGCGGAGGAACTCGGGGAGGCGACCATCGCTTTCTGGCGGAACTGGCTGTCGACGTCCCGGTACCGGGGCAGGTGGCGGGAGATAGTGCACCGATCAGCGCTGACGCTGAAGCTGCTGACTTATGCCCCGACCGGCGCCATCGTGGCCGCGCCCACGACCAGCCTGCCCGAGCAGATCGGCGGCGAGCGGAACTGGGACTACCGCTACGTATGGGTTCGGGACGCGGCCTTCTGCGTCTACGCGATGCTACGGCTGGGCTTCGCCAGCGAGGCCGATGCATTCATGCAGTTCATGCTCAAGCACGCCAGCGCGCGCGAACCTGGCGCCTCCGGCCCGATGCATGTCATGTACAGCATTGACGGGCGCACCGACCTGCCCGAGCGGGAACTGCGCCACCTGAGTGGCTACATGGGCTCGCAGCCGGTGCGGGTTGGCAATGGCGCGGCCAGCCAGCTTCAGCTCGACATCTATGGCGAGCTCATGGATTCGGTCTACCTCTACGACGACTGGTACCAGCCCATTTCCAGCCACCACTGGGACGCGATCACGACCCGGGCCGAATGGCTCTGCGATAACTGGGACCAGCCCGACGAGGGCATCTGGGAGACCCGCGGCGGCCCTAAGAAGTTCGTGTATTCCCAGCTCATGTGCTGGGTGGCCATGGAACGGGCCATCCGGCTGGCCAACCGCAGGGGCCTGCCCGCCGACCTGGAACGCTGGCGGCGCGCTCGCGACGCGATCTACCGCCGGATCATGGACCGCGACTGGTCACCAGCGCTCCAAGCGTTCACCCAATATGAAGGCGCTGAGGTACTGGACGCAGCCGTCTTGCTGATGCCGCTGGTCAAATTCATCTCGCCGACCGACCCCAAGTGGCTGTCTACCCTCGACGCGCTTACCGGCCGCCTCGTCTCGGACTCGCTGGTCTACCGCTATGACCCGCAGGCCAGCCCGGACGGGCTGCGCGGTGCAGAGGGCACCTTCTCGGCCTGCTCGTTCTGGTACGTCGAGGCGCTCGCCCGCGCAGGACGCCTGGAGGAGGCTCGGCTAGCGTTCGAGAAGATGCTCACCTACGCCAACCATGTGGGCCTGTACGCGGAACAGATCAGCCTCACCGGCGAGCAGCAGGGCAACTTCCCGCAGGCCCTCACTCACCTAGCGCTGATCAGCGCGGCCTTCAATCTTGACCGCGCCCTGGGCTGAGCAACGGCCGGCGCACGGCGTTAGCTGTACTCCCGCAGTCCGTCCTCGAGGCTGGCCTGATCCCCGCTCAGCGCGGCGGGCAGCGCCTGCTGGAGCGCGAAGGTGCGGGCGATGACCTCGGCCTCTGCCAGCATCTGGCTGGAGGCCACGCGGCGCTGGGCCTGGACCCGCCTCGCCAGCGGCCAGCCGACGGTCACTGCGATCGAGGCTAGGTCGTTTGCCTGATTACCAAGGCTTGCCCCGTCCCAATCGAGGACGCCGGCCAGCTGGGGCTGACGGCCCGCATTCGTCCACAGCAGGTTGCTGCCGCCGAGATCAGTGTGGACCAGCGCCTCACCGGCGGACGGCACGCGGGCGACTGCGGCCAGCTCAGCGTCGGCACGTCGCCGGCCGTCGGCGGACATTAGCGGGAACACCACCTGCCGGACCTGCTCGCCGAATTCCTGCCAGTGGTCGGGCCCGGTGCGGGGAACCGACTGCCTGATGGCCGGATCGGCGCCCAGCTCGGCCAGGCTGTCGAGCAACCCGGCCAGCTGGACGATGACCGCCCGCTCGGCTCGCACGCCGCTGATGACATCGATCGGCTGGCCGGGCACCCGGCGCAGCGCAACGTGGCTGGTACCGAGCGGGCATCCCACCTGATCGGCGGAGATCGGAACGGGGACCATGACCGGAATGTGAGCCTTGGCCAGCGCAGTGAGCAGAGCTACTGCGGCCGGCAGCGCACGCCGGGACACTTCGTCACGAGGGAACCGGTAGGCCACGTCGCCGGCGAGCACAACATCGTGGAACTGGCCGTGCACCAGGCGTGCATCGCCTCCGTGCACGCCGACGACATCGAGGTACCTGGCGAGCTTCTCGTCCACCCCGGAGAGGATAGCCAAGCTCGCGAGCCTTGACAGTGCCGGACTCCGGGGTGACGATCCCCTTAAGGCACCGGCCGCGAGCCGGAAACCAGGGCCAGCGGATCGCTGACAGCCACGCGACTTAGCTATTCTGGCCGGCCGGTGCCCCCCAGATCATTGGCGCGGAGCCGGAGCGGTCGGAACGCCGCCTGGATCTCGGTAGCGAACAACTGCGGCTCTTCCCAGGCGGCGAAGTGGCCGCCCTTGCCGGCCTCGTTGAAGTAAGTGAGGTTGGGGTAGGCCTGCTCGACCCAGGTTCGCGGGGCCTGGAAGATCTCGCCTGGGAAGGTAGTGAAGCCGACCGGGACCTTGACCTGCGGCGGAGGCTGGCCGGCCGCGCGAGCCTGGGCTCGTCCGTTCTCCCAGTACGACCGGGCCGCCGAGGCCCCGGTGCCGGTCAGCCAGTACATCGTGATGTTGTCGAGGATGTGGTCTCGGGTGAGACCCCCGGACGGCTGTCCGTCGACGAAGGCGCGGGAGATCTTCTCGTAGGCGTCGGTGTCGTGGTCGAGCATCCAGGCGGCCAGGGCGACCGGTGAGTCCAGTAGGGCGTAGCCGATCGTCTGCGGGCGGGTGGCCTGCTCCAGGAAGTAGCCGAAGCCGGTCGCCCGGAATGTCTTGGTCTGCTCGATCGCCGCGCGTTCCTTATCGGTGTCCGCCGGCATCGCGCCGCCGGCCAGGGCTGGCACGAACAAGTTCAGGTGGATGCCGGCCAGCCCGTCGGGTGCCTGGCGACCCATCGCATCGGTAACCGAGGCGCCCACGTCGCCGCCCTGGGCGACGTAGCGGGTGTAGCCGAGTCGGCGCATCAGCTCCGCCCAGGCGCGCGCGACGCGGCCGGGGTCCCAGCCCACCTCGGCCGGCTCGCTGGAGAAGCCGTATCCGGGCAGGGAGGGCAGCACGAGGTCGAACGCGTCCTCGGCGCGCCCGCCGTGCGCGGTCGGGTCGGTAAGCGGGCCGATGACATCGAGCAGCTCGATCACCGAGCCGGGCCAGCCGTGCGTCATGATCAGCGGCAGCGCGTCCGGGTGCGGCGACTTCACCTGGATGAAGTGGATGTCCACCCCGTCGATGTCAGTCGTGAACTGCGGCAGCGCGTTCAGTCGCGCCTCGCACGCGTGCCAGTGGTAGTCACTCATCCAGTAGCGGGCGAGCTCCTGAATCGTCGTCAGCTGCACGCCCTGCGACCGGTCAGGGACAAGCTCGCGGGAAGGCCGGCGCGTCGTGGCGACACGCCGCCGCAGGTCGGCGATTGCTTCGTCAGGGATGTCGACCCGGAATGGACGAAGCTCGCTGGCGGTGGTGGTCATGACGACCTCCTTGCTAGCTCAGTCAGGGGAGCGGCGCCCCGGCTCACACGTGCTCGCCCGGCACCCGCAGGCTGGCGTACCCCCGACCACCAGGCCTAAGCGACCTGCCAGCCCATGCCTGGCGGCCGCGTTCGCGCACGGCCTCCGTCGTCACTACCTCTCTTCGAATTGCCTAACCTCGACTGTCCCGACCTCCGCCAGCGGAATGCTGGCTGCCACCTGAAGGGCCTCTTCCATGCTGGCAGCCTCGATGATGGAGAATCCTCCGATCTGCTCTTTGGATTCGGCGAACGGGCCGTCAGTCAGCAGGATCTCGCCGCTGCGGACCTGCACGCTCCTGGCCTGGTCCACCTCGGCCAGGCTCTGTCCCAGTACCAGGACGCCTTGGTCGGTCATCTGCTGATCCCAGGCCTCGACCCGCCGGCCGAAGGCTGCTGACCGCTCCGGCGACTCCCTGGACGGATCGGTCCAGAACCTCGGTCAATCGCGCCAGTTCACTGTCAGTACCTGCTGGTACTGGTACTAGCACGACGTAAGACGGCCGCCCGCATGGACAGGTCATGACAGGTTCGGCACGCCGTTGGCGGTCCATCTGGGTCCGCCCCGCTCGTCGTCATGGCGAATTACCCGCGAGCCGGCCGGGGACTGGCCAGCGCAGCGAGCTAGCGCATCGCGCGAGCTGGCACCTTATGCACCGAGTCGGGTTGCATGATGCGTCGCTGGGAGACTGGGCACATGTCGCCAAGCCCGTTGTTCAAGAAGGTTGATGCGGTTACTATCCCGGTCTCGGATCTTGATGCGGGATTGCGCTTCTATCGCGATTCCCTGGGCCATCAACTGCGGGGGCAACGATCAGGTCGGCCAGTTAGGCCTGGGCCTGCCGGGCAGCGACACCGAGATCGTCCTGACGACCAGGCAGGCATACGAGCCGAACTGGCTCGTCACCTCTGCTGACGATGCGGCTGCGATCATCGAGGCTGCGGGCGGCCGAGTGGTGACTGAGCCCTTCGACATTCCCGTCGGCCGCGCCGCTGTTGTCGCGGATCCGTTCGGCAACATCGTGCTACTCGACTTGTCGAAGGGGCACTACGTCACTCCGACGACACAGGCCCCAGTAACTCCCCTCCCATGAAATGATCTTGGAGCTCCGCCCGGAGCCGGATATGTCGCAGCACCCGATTTGCCTTCTTTGCGCGCCGAGAGGGCCGCCCGCTCCCGCATGGGGGTGACGTTAGTACGGCTGCAGGCGTACCAACTCCACGACCATGACTGATCGCGCCTTCGTAGCCGCGATGGGGGTCGCGCGCTGCGGCAGCGGGCGTGGCCTAGATCCGCTCCAGCTCCGCGCCGTCAAACAACGGCTCGATCTCGTGCCGCTCGACGTCGGCAGCCATCTCCTCGTCTGTCGGGGTCGGCCCGCCGGCGGCGGCGGCCTCCAGGGTTGGCCTGAGCAGGCGGGCGTCGCTGGAGGAGTTGAGGAAGAGATCCGGGCGTCCAAGGACGTAACGCACTGCCCGAGCCAGCGCGTCGCCATCGGCCAGCGGCTCATACCAGCTGTGCTGCGGCCCCGCTCCTTCCGGCCAGCGCCGGCGGGCGACCGACTTGATCGTCTGCACCGCCACGCCACGCTGCTGGCAGACCTCGAGCAGCGCGTCCACGTCAGCCCGGTACCGGTCATCGGACATCACTGGGTAGTTGTAAGGCAACAGCACCGAGCTGAAGTCGAAACGCTCCAGACTCCGCAGGTGCATGCCCGCAATGCGCAGTCCGTGGCCAGTCACGCCGATGAACCTGGTGAGCCCCTCGTCTCGGGCCCGGGACAAGGCCTCAACCGCGCCGCCCGGACCGTGTGCCACCTCCCACTCATCTGGCTCGACGAGATTGTGGAGCTGGATGAGATCGACCGAGTCGACGCCGAGGCGGGTCAGCGAGCGCTCGAGACTGGCGCGCGCGCCGTCGCCCGAGCGCTCGCCCGTCTTGGTGGCGAGGAAGAACTGTCCCCTGTGTTCTGCCATCCATGGCGCGACCCGAAGTTCCGAGTCGCCGTAAGACGCCGCCGTGTCGATGTGGTTGACGCCGAACTCCAGCAGCGTCGCCAGGACCTCGTCGGCCCGCTCCTGCCGCATTGACCCCAGCGCCGCCGCGCCGAAAATGACGCGGCTGCTCGCATGTCCGGTCCGACCAAAGGGCGCGCGATCAGTCATGATCGCAGACTACACACGTTGCCCAGCGGCACGCCGTGCCGACGATCAGGCTCCAGCCGACTCTCCGGGCAGCGTCACGCGCAGCACGCCCGACGAGTAAGGACTAGGCGTCACCGTGAAACCAGCCGCCGACAGCAGGTCGCGGTACTTCTGCAGTTCGCGCTCACGCTTTCTCCGCGCGGCTGGAAAGCCGGGGAAATAGTTGACCGCGACCCACCCGCCCTGCGGGTCGCCTTCAACAATGAAGCCCCGCCGGCCCCTTCCCACTCTTGGTAGCCGGCGTCGCGCAGTGCTATTCGGACTCGATCGGCAGCCAAACTCGTGTCCATGCGCCACGTAGTACCACAGGACCTCCACCTTGCCAATGGGTCGGGACGTTTGCGTCCGTGGGCCGCCATTCCCGGCTGTAACTGCTTGCAAGTCACCTGGCCCCCGCCGGCTGACACTCGACCAGCACGAGCTCCCTCAGCAGCCGTTTCGCGGCAGGCGCCAAGGGCATCGCTAGCAGAGGAACCCGTAGCGGCGGTCGCTGTCGCGACTGCCAGAGCGTGATGCTAGCCTGCACGCCGATCGAGGCGCTGGCCGTGCGCTGAGATCCAAAGCACACTCGGCCCAATTCGGATATATGAGTATTTCGGATGCCGCGAAGCCGGCCGCCTAGTCGTAGTCTGGACGCAGGGATTGTCACAACCAGGCGCTGGAGGAAACGATGCCGCTGGAACCAGGCCACGGAATGCTCCCCAGCGGATACGACCACATCAGAGCCTCGACAGCGGACAGAGAGCGCGTCGTCGACGTCATCAAGGAGGCCTTCACCGAAGGCAGGCTGACCCAGGAGGAATGCGGGGAGCGGGCGGGGCAGGCACTCAGCGCGCGAACCTACGGCGAGCTGGCTGCGCTGACCTCCGACCTGCCCGCGGGCCAGCTCGGCACCCTGGTGCAGCCGGACTATTCGCCGCCCTCCCCGCGCCGTCCGATGAACAAGCTGGCCGTCGCCTCCGTAGTGATCGCGCTCATGCCGGTCATACCGATGCTCGCCGTTTTCACTGGACTCATCGCGCACGCTCAGATCCAGGAACGAGGCGAGCGGGGCGCGGGCCTAGCTACGGCAGGCATCGTGATCGGAGGGTTCGTCTCTCTGTTGTTCCTCTTCTACGGCCTCCACGGCTGACCGGACCTCGCGAGGCACGATAGCGGCCAGTTCGCCTGCTGCAGATTGGGTCTCCTAGCGACGGGTAATCGTGCCGTGTGACGAACTTGGCATCATCGCCTAAAGATGTCCGCCGCGCATACTACGAGGAGCTCAGCCAGGGGCAGCGGTCCGGCTTGCTGAGCTGGCTGGCGTTCACCGCCACGTTTGCCGGCCTGCGCGCCCTGACCTACAGCATCCGGGCGGGTAAGGGGCCGTTCGGCAACATCAGCCTCGGCGGCGAGCACCTGCACCACTACATGTGGGGCATCGGCATGCTGTCCGGCGTCGGCGCGCTCGCTGTCCGCGGCGAAGAGGAGCAACGCCGTCACCCGGCAGTGGCCGTCAGCTACGGAAGCGGGCTGGCGCTGATCGTGGATGAATTCGCCCTGCTACTCGACTTGAAGGACGTCTACTGGGCTAAGCAGGGCCGGATCTCGATCGACATCGGGGTGGGCGGCATCGCCCTCACGGGGTCCTACTTCGCGGCACTGCCGGTGCTCCGCAGGCTGCAACGCGACCGCCGGCAGCGAGCCCTGGCGCCAGAGCCCGAGACGGGCTAGCAGCGTCAGCGTTGACGAGCGGTGGCGCGGCAGGTAAGCATCAAGGCTGTGGATTCGTTCACTGGCAAGCTCGCAGTGGTGACCGGCGGTGGCTCTGGGATGGGGCGCGAGCTTGTCCGCCAGCTGGCGGCGCAGGGATGCTCGGTCGCGACCTGTGACCTGACGGCCGACGCCGTCGCGGCGGCCGCGGCCATGGCGCGGGCCGGTGCCCCGCCAGGCGCGCGGGTCACCGGCCATACCTGCGACGTCTCCGACGAGGCCCAGGTCCTGCGGTTCCGCGATGAGCTGCTCGACGGGCACGAGAGCGATCACGTCGACCTGGTCTTCAGCAACGCTGGCATCGGCGGCGGTGGCAGCTTCATCACCGACTCCCGCGAGGAGTGGGAGCGCACGTTCGCCATCGACTGGTGGGGCGTCTACTACTGCGCCCGAGCGTTCCTGCCCCTGCTCATCGCCAGCGGCGACGGCGTCCTGGTCAACACCAGCAGCGTGAACGGCCTCTGGGCGTCGCTAGGCCCGGGCATGCCGAACACCGCTTACTGCACGGCCAAGTTCGCCGTGCGGGGGTTCTCGGAGGCGCTCATCGAGGACCTGCGCTCCCACGCGCCCGGGGTCCGGGTCGCCGTCGTGCTGCCAGGGCACGTGGGTACCGACATCATTGCGAACAGCTTCCGTGCCCGTGGCCTGCCCTTGCCCGACCAGATGAGCGACGTCCAGGTGGCGGAGCTGATCCCGGCCGGCGCGCGGGCCGGGCTGATCCGTGCCGGCCTGCTGGCCGCGGACGCGTCAGCCAGTGACCTTCGCCAGATGCTCGTCCAGATGAACAGCGACTTCCGGGACAAAGCACCGGTCAGCGCGGCTGAGGCGGCGACCATCATCCTGGACGGCGTGCGATCGGGGGCCTGGCGGATCCTCGTGGGCGAGGACGCCAAGATGATCGACGCGGCCGTGCGCGCGAAGCCCGAGTCCGCCTACGACTATGCCGAGCTGTTTAGCGCTCCGGCGAAGGACGGCTCGTAGGCTCAGGTGCAGGCGTTTGAGTCAGTGTCCACTTGGCGCCAGCCGGTGCCGCCACCAGCGTCGGCGCAGCGGGCGACGCTGATCGCGACCATTGCCAGGAACGTTGCCCTTCTGGGCGAGGGCCGCCTTCGAGTCGCCGTCGACGGCCTGACCGGGGCCGGCAAGACCAGCTTCGGGCACGAGCTGGCGGCCGCGTTGCGCAGCCAAGGCCGGGCGACGATGCGCGCCTCCATGGACGATTTCAAGCACCCGTGGCGGCATGCCCGCGAGCATGGCTATGACCGTGTCAGCGGCGAGGGCTACTACCGCAATGCCTACGACTTCGGCTCCGCGAGAGACCTGCTGCTGGGCCCGGCGGGCCCGGCGGGATCCGGCGAGGTAGTGCTGTGCGGGCACGATCCGCTCACTGGCATCGACCACCGCGACACGAAGATCAGCGCCCCGGATGGTGCGATCCTGATCGTCGACTCGGTGTTCGCATTCCGGCCGGAGTACAACGACTGCTGGGAGTACCGCATCTGGCTCGACGTGGCTCCTGACACCGCGCTGACCCGCGGTATCGCCAGGGACAGCGCCGCCGAGGGTGCCGACGAAGCAGCCCGCGTGCACCGCGACCGGTACCACGCGGCCGCGGCTATCTACCTCGCCGAGGTTGATCCGATGTCCTTGGCCGACATGATCATCGACAACCGGGACTTCGCAAGCCCCCGCATCTTGACGCACCGCAGCAGCTAGCTGGCACAACCGCCTGGACGTGCCCTGCTTCAATCCGGCTGAGCTGCGGTATGTCAGAGCGTGCGCGGCTGAGCAAACGTGCGAGCCACGTCCGCGTAGATGCAGGTCGTAGAGGAGGTCCGAGCGTGAGCCTGGCGGAACCAGTAGCAGTTGTGCGCCGACCTGTCGGTCAGCTGGAGCCGGTGATCGGCCGCCAGCGGCAGGAGCGGCTTGTCCAGGCCGCCGAGGAGTTCCGGCTGCGCCTGGGCCGACGCACCGTGTGGAACATCAGCTCGACCGCCGTCGGGGGCGGCGTAGCGGAGATGCTGCAGGTGCTGCTCGGCTACGTCGAGGACTTTGACATCCGCAGCCGCTGGATGGTGATCACGGGGGATGCCGAGTTCTTCGTTTTTACCAAGCGCCTGCACAACCAGATCCACGGGAAGGACGCAGGCGGACCTGTGACCGAGGCCGAGGCGGCCCACTACGAGCGCATGCTCGCCGCGAACGCCGCCGAGCTGGTCGAGCTGATACGGCCGGGAGACCTGGTCCTGCTACACGACCCGCAGACGGCAGGCCTGGCAGCGCCGCTGGCGGAGGCGGGCGCGCTCGTCGCGTGGCGCTGTCACATCGGCGTGGACTGGGTGAATGATGCCACCGAGGCAGCGTGGAGCTTCCTGCGGCCGCAGCTCGCCCCGGCGCGGGGCTTCGTCTTCTCCCGGGCCGAGTACGTACCGCCCTGGATTCCGGCCGACCAGGTCGCTATCATTCCGCCCTCGATCGATCCCTACTCCCCCAAGAACCAGTACCTCGACGACGACACCGTGCTGGGAATCCTGGCCCAGATCGGCGTGCTGGCTGGCGTCGCGGCCGACGGGCATGCGTCATTCACTCGCCGGGCAGGCGGAACGGGCGTGGTGGACCGGGCCGCGGAGATCACGGGCGACAGCAGGCCAGATCCAGCCGATCCGCTGATCGTTCAGGTGTCACGGTGGGATCAGCTCAAGGACATGCCTGGCGTCATGCGGGGCTTCGCTGACTACGTTGCCCCAGTCTGTGGCGGATATCTCCTGCTCGTCGGGCCGGCTGTCGCCGGAGTGACGGACGACCCGGAAGGTGCCGCAGTATTCGGGGACTGCCTGCTCCAGTGGCATGACCTGCCAGACGCGGTCCGCGCAAGGGTGCTGCTGGTCACCCTGCCTCTTGATGATGCCGATGAGAACGCCGCGATGGTGAACGCGCTGCAGCGGCACGCGACCGTCATCGTGCAGAAGAGCTTCGCCGAGGGCTTCGGGCTGACCGTGGCGGAAGGCATGTGGAAAGGCCGGCCCGTCGTCGGGTCGGCAGTCGGCGGGATCATCGATCAGATCGCCGAGGGAACCGGCATCCTGCTGAAAGAACCCCGCGACCTCGAAGAATTCGGAGCCGCGGTCCGCGTGCTGCTCGACAATCAGGACGAAGCCAGCCGGATGGGCCGAGCTGGGCAGGCCTACGTCAGCGAGCACTATGTCGGCGACCTGCACCTCCTTCGCTACGCCCGCCTGTTCGGGGCCATGCTCTCCGAGAGCTAGCCGCCCCGAGTGGAGCCGCGCGCGCCGTCGACGGTGGCGCCCTGCGCCTGGCTCTGCCCAGTCCCCTGACGAAGCGTCGCGGAAGCGGCAATCAAGTTCTGTGATAGAACTAAATTAGCTTCTGTAACAGAACTAAAAATCTGTGAGTTAATGATCTTGTTTCGCTCCTGCATAACATGGTCGCCCGCTGACCGCCGGAACGGTGACTCGCGGTGATGCTGCTCCGCGAGCACCCCAGGCCACCGGCAATACGAGAGCTCCGGCTGGCGCCGTGGCTGGCGGTGGGAACGGTCTGCTTCGGCGCGTTCATGGGCCAGCTGGACGCGAGCATCGTCACGCTGGCGTTCCCGGCGCTGCAGCACCAGTTCACCGCCAGCCTGGCTGGCGTGCAATGGGTGTCGCTGGCCTACCTGCTGGTGCTGGTCGCGCTGCTCGTGCCGGTGGGCAGGTGGTCCGACCGGGTCGGCCGCAAGCTGATCTACCTGTACGGGTTCGCTGTCTTCACCGGTGCCTCAGCGGCGTGTGGCCTGGCTCCAAGCCTCACCGCGCTGATCGCGCTTCGGATGGTGCAGGCGGCTGGGGCGGCGATGCTGCAGGCTAACAGCGTGGCGCTGGTGGCGACCAGCACGCCAGCGGCCAAGCGCCGCACGGCGCTGGCCGTCCAGGCCGCCGCCCAGGCGATGGGCCTGGCGGCTGGCCCTCTCGTCGGCGGGCTCCTGATCGGCGCACTGGGCTGGCGCTCGATCTTCCTCGTCAACCTGCCCGTCGGCCTCATCGCGATGGCCGCCGGCTGGTTCCTGCTGCCCCGGACCCGCCAGCTCGCCCAGCGGCCGGGCGCCGACCCGCTCGGGATCGCGTTGCTGGCCACGACAGCCGGCGGCGGGCTGGTCGCCCTCTCGTCGCTTTCCGGGCTGGGCCTGCCCGCCGGGCTGCTTGCCGGGTCGGCGGCCGCGGCCGTCCTGGCCTGCGCCAGCCTGGCGTGGTGGGAGCGCCGCGCTGCCGCGCCGCTGGTCGATATCCGCATGCTGGCGGCGACCGCGCCGGCGCTTGGCGGCGCCTTGTGTGCCTACCTGGTCCTGTTCGGTCCACTGGTGCTGGTGCCGCAACTACTGGCTGCCCATGGCGACAGCGCCCTGCGCACCGGGGTGCTCCTGACCGCGCTGCCTGCCGGGTTTGGCCTGGCCGCGGTCACGGCCGAACGCCTCCTGCCAGCCTCGTGGTCCAACCGCGATCGCTGCATTGCCGGGGGCCTGCTCGCTAGCGCATCCGCGGCAGCGCTGGCGATCCCGGCCCCGGTCATCGTGCTGCCGATCGTGCTGGGCTTGCTGGGCATCGGCCTTGGCGTCTATATCCCGGCCAACAACGCCGAGATCATGACGGCCGTGCCGGCACGTCACGCGGGAACCGCCGGCGGCATGGTCAACCTGGCCCGCGGCCTCGGCACAGCCCTGGGCGTGGCGATAGTGACCCTCGCGCTGCACGCCGGGGCACGGCTCGGCCAGGCCGGCGGAGGCCGGCTGGCCATCTGCGCCCTCGCGGCGGCGGCGCTGGTCGCGACCTGGGCGGGCAACCGATCGGCTGCCGCACGCCGCCGACTGCCTTAGCTCTGGCTCAGTCGCCGAGCTGCAGCGACACTCCGAGTCGCCGGGCCAGGTCTGCTGCCAGGCTGCGCTCTGCCGGGGAGAACTGCTCGCCGTCGCGTGCGAAGCGCAGGTAGCCAAGTCCGCCATCGCGGCCGGGCGGTGCACCGCCGGCCGACAGGGCTGGCTGGACGAGTTGCACACGCGCGCCGTTCTCCCAGGTCAGCTCGGCCATAGATGCCTCCGTGGTGTGCTGCCTGCGGACGACCTCGCCCTCAAGTGCCTCGGCGAACAGGCGCAGCGCGCCGTCCAAGTCACCCACGCGGTGCTCGACCAGCGAGAAGGCCGACGGTATCCCCGCCACCGGAAGCTGGGCGGGCGGCGCTAGCTTCGGCGGCTTGCCGGACTGCTCGGCGACCTGGACCACGATGCCGTAGGCGTCCTTGGGGTGCAGGAACGCTTCCTTCCAGGTGGGGCTCTGGAGGTGAACCTGGACCGGCTCGACGCCAACGGCTCGCAGCCGTGACAGCGTTGCGTTGATATCGGGAACGATGAAGTTGAAGTGGTGCGGACCAGCGCCGCGCGTATTCAGGAAGCGGTCCAGGAACGCTGAGTCAGCGCCACCGGTCGGTGTGAGCAGTTCGATCTTCGGGCCAGTGCGGAACTGCAGCTGGCCCCACCAGAAGCCGGGTGAGTCGCCCCCATAGACCCACGAGCCGCCGAGCAGCCCGCCGAACAGGTCCCAGCCGTCTGTCAGCTTCCGGGTGCCGATGGCGACGTGATCCAGGACGGCTCTCACGGAGCTGGCGTCGCCTTGGCCCCGGGGATGCTGACCACGACGTTGTTCGCAGTCGAGGAGATCAGCGTGCCGCCGGAGGTGACCTGGACCGGTGTGCACACGGTGCTCCCCAGCCCGTTGCCGACCTGGCCTACGTGACTGACGCCCCAGGCGTAGACGGCTCCGGTGGAGGTCACCGCGTATGCCGTCGCTGAGCCGGTGGCCAGGCCCACGTACGTCGCTTTCGGGCCACTAAGCTGCACCGGCGACGGCACCGCCGGCCGTTCCAGTCCGACCTGGCAGGCGTGGTTGTCGCCCCAGGCCCACAGTGACCCGTCGGACAGGAGCACGAGGGTCTGGCCGTTGTTCCAGAGGGACCCGCCCTGCGCGACCTGCCTCACCTTGGCTGGCAGGTGCACCAGGATCGGCACGTCTGACTGCTTGCCGACATTGCCATCGCCCAGCTGGCCTGCGCCGTCGTATCCCCAGTCGTAGTACTGCCCGTTGGACATCAGCGCGCCGGAGTTGGCAAACGAAGCCACCAGCGTGACAACCTTCGAGCCGTTGATGCCAACTACCGGCAGCGGCCTGTCGGTATTGCCCCAGCTACCAGTGCCGAGATCACCGTCCGCGTTCCACCCGCAGGCGTAAACCACGCCGTCGGCGTCGTACAGGGCATGATTATTCGCTCCCGCTGCTGACGTCACATGCCTCAGTGGCAGCTCAACGGGCGTGGTGTAGCTGTTACTGTTCCCCAGGCATAGCTCATCGCCGAAGTTGTCGCCCCAGCCCCAGACGTGACCAGTGGTGTCGATGGCGAGGCCAGTGTCGAACGGCATGGCGTCGGTCGGTATCGACCAGATCTTCACCCCGCGCGGGAACTGCACCTGGACCGGCGTGGTGAAGGAATTACTGCGCTTGCCGTTGCCCAGTTCACCCTCGGTGCCCAGGCCCCAGGCGTAGAGGCGGCCATCCGTCAGCAGCGCGTACTCGGTCGAGTTCGAGCTGCCAACCTCAGCGACCGTGCCGGGCAGGGTCATGGCGGCCGGGGACATGTTCTCGTCCTTGAGCTTGCTGTCGCCGAAGAACGACCCCCAGTGCTGGACGATCGCTGAAGGCACAGGCACTTTGTTGACGTCGGCCGAGTCGCGCACCGGTACGTCCTGCGAGCAGCCTGCCATCAGGACCATGCCCGCGACGATCGCGCACAGGCCCAATCCCACGCGTCGTGATTTGGCGATCACAAGCCGTAATGCCTCTCTCGTCGCCCAATAGATGGACAATAGGCTGAGAAGGACAACCCGGCCTGCATTCTCCCAGATGTGCGGGGATGCGCGCGCCAGGAGCGCAGCGGTTCAGGGTCGTACAAGGGTCCAGCCGGCAAGCCTGCCTGCACAGGGATCCGTCCACAAGATCGCTAACGTGCCGGGGGCGTCGTCCAGCCGCCGCGTCCTAGCTAGCGTCGTGGCGTGCGGCCGCAGTCCGCTCCAGCCGGCCCGTGGCCAGGCTCGGGCGGGAGACGTCATCCAACGTGGTGACGACCAGGTCAGCGCCAGCGCTGCGCAGAACGTTCTCGTCGCCCAGCCGGGCGACGCCGATCGCCGCCATGCCGCCAGCCTTAGCCGCCTGAACCCCGGACGCCGCGTCTTCGACGACGAAGCACCCGCGGGGCTCGAAGCCGAGCTCGCCGGCGGCCGTCAGGAAGATCAGCGGATCCGGCTTGCCCCGCGGCAGGTCGCGCCCGGATACGTCCGCATCGAGCAGCCCCAGGAGGGTCAGCCCTGGCCGGATGAGGGTGTGGTCCAGGTGCTGCTCCGCCGCGAAGTCATCCATAGCGATGTGATCCATGATGACGTCGGCATTCTTGGACGACGACGCCGCCGCGATCCGAATGCCGGCACTCTTGACATCGAGGACCAGGCGGAGGGCGTCGGGGTACGCCTCGAACTGACCTGACGTGATGAGCCGTGTCATATGGTCCTGCTTGACCGAGGCGTACCGTTCGGCCCGGCGGTCGGCGTCCGGTACGCCGAAGTAATCCAGCGCCGCGCGAGCCCCGTCGAGTCGCGGCCGCCCGGCGATAATGCGCTGGTACACGTCGTCAGTGAACCGGTCAGGCGCATACGTCGTCTGATCGCGAATGCCTGCCCACTCAGATGCCATCAGCTCGCGGAGCGCGTCACGCCAGGCGGCGTAGTGCGGTGAATTCACAAGTACGCCGTCGACGTCAAAGATGGCACCCTGGAATCCCATCTCCTGGTAATCCCCCGGCCCAGCGGACGTACGCCAATTGACGTTGCCGGACCTACAGCGGCGCCCGGACGGGTCTCGCCGTGCCCGGACGGGTATCGCCCGCGCCCGGCAAGCTAGCCTGGCAGAAATCGGCGGAAGGCGGCGACGAAGAGCCCGATGACCAGAACTCCGGTGAGCCAGAAACGAGCTGGCGCGACCTCTAGCCTGCCAGGCTGGGTCGAGCCGCAGCTGGCGATGTTGACCCGCGAGCGGTTCTCCGATCCTGACTGGGTCTTCGAGCGCAAGCTCGACGGCGAGCGGTGCCTGGCCTTCGCCGACAGTGCAGGCATCCGGCTCCTGTCGCGCAACCAGCGCGACATCACCAGCACGTACCCCGATATCGCCACGGCGCTGTCAGCCCAGGTCACTTCTCCCGGCCACATCCTGGATGGCGAGATCGTCGCCTTCAGCGGGAGCGCCACGAGCTTCGCGCAGCTCCAGCAGCGACTGGGCCTGGCGCACCCGAGCCCGAGCCTGGTCAGCGCAGTGCCGGCGTACTACTACATCTTCGACGTGATGTATGCCGGCGGCGAGGACGTGCGCCCGCTCCCCCAGCTTCAGCGCAAGCAGATCCTGCGCGACCTGCTGGCCTTCGATGACCCGCTGCGATATACCGAGCATCGCGAGCGCGATGGGGAGCGGTACTTCGAGCAGGCTTGCCGCGACCGCTGGGAAGGCCTCATCGCCAAGCGCGCAGCCGCGCCTTACCGGGGCAGGCGTACCCGCGACTGGCTGAAGTTCAAGTGCGAGAACGCCCAGGAGTTCGTCGTCGGCGGCTACACCGATCCGCAAGGCTCGCGTCAGGGCTTCGGCGCGCTGCTACTCGGCTACTACGACGCTGACGGCCAGCTGATCTACGCCGGGAAGGTCGGGACCGGATTTACCGACAGCGTGCTGCGGCAGCTGCACGAGGCCCTGTCCAGGCTTGAGCGCGACAGCCCGCCGTTCGACCGGGGCAAGCTGCCGCGCAGCCGGGTGCACTGGGTCGAACCGCGACTGGTCGCCGAGGTCGGCTTCAGCGAATGGACGACCGACGGCGAGCTTCGGCATCCCCGGTACCAGGGTCGGCGCGACGACAAGGATCCGGCCGAGGTCGTACGCGAATCCCCGTCCTGACCGGTTCGGCCTGACCGGCCCGGCCAGTCCGGCCGACCCCGCGCATCTGCCCATCGGCGGTCCGCGCCGGTAACCTCGACGCAACGACCGTGGTCACGTCGAGGGAGACGCATGTTCGCGCGACAGCATGCTGAGAACCACCCGGATCAGGCAGCCATCATCATGGGCTCGACGGGCGAGACCATGACGTTCGCCGAGTTCGAGGCAGGAGCCAACCGGGTGGCGCACCTGCTGCGGGCTGCCGGGCTGCAGCGCGGCGACCACATCGCCGTCTTTATGGAAAACAGCATCCGGATGCTCGAGATCGAGGGCGGCGCCGAACGGACCGGCGTGTATTTCACGCTCATCAACACCTACCTGGCGCCAGACGAGGTCGCCTACATCGTGACCAACTCGCAGGCGCGGATGCTGTTCAGCTCGGCCGCGAGGCGGCCAGTGGCGGAAGCCGCCGCCGCGAAATGCCCGGGCCTCGAGCGCATGCTCATGACCGGACCAGCCGACCTGCCGGCCGGCTGGGAGTCCTACGAGGCCGCCGTCGCTGGCTGTCCGGCAGACCCGGTCGCCGCCGAGTCGCTCGGCGCCGCGATGCTGTACTCGTCCGGCACGACCGGGCAGCCGAAGGGCATCCTGCGCGAGCTGCCCGCCATCGATCCGAGCGAGCCGCTGCCGGTGATGGACTTCGTGCGGGCGATGTTCGGATTCAGGCCGGGCATGACCTACCTCAACCCGGCGCCGCTCTACCACTCGGCGCCAGCGGCGAGCGTGTCGGCTTCGCTGCGGCTTGGCGCCACGACGGTGGTGATGGAGCACTTCGACGCGCGGCAGTGGCTTGCGCTCGTCGAGCGCTACCGGGTGACCCACTGCCAGCTGGTCCCGGTCATGTTCAGCCGGCTGCTCCGGCTGCCCGATGACGTCCGGGCCAGCTACGACACCTCGTCGCTGGAATGCATCGTGCACGCCGCCGCGCCGTGTCCCGTGCACGTCAAGCAGGCCATGATCGACTGGCTCGGCCCGATCATCACCGAGTACTACGGCGCGACCGAGGCCCACGGCTTCACCTTCTGCGACAGCGCGCAGTGGCTAGCGCATCCCGGCACGGTGGGGCGGCCGATTCTCGGTGAGCTGCTCATCCTCGACGACGACGGCAATCCGTGCCCGCCGGGCGTGGACGGGACGATCTGGTTCCGCGGCGCGACGGCGTTCCAGTACTTCCAGGATCCGGTCAAGACAGCCGAGAGCCGCAGCAGCGACGGCACTGCCAGCAGCGTCGGCGACGTCGGCCACGTTGACGCTGACGGGTACCTGTACCTCACCGACCGCAAGACCTACATGATCATTTCCGGCGGCGTCAACATCTACCCGCAGGAAACCGAGAACCTCCTGTCCGCCCACCCGGCGGTCCTCGACGTCGCCGTGATCGGAGTTCCGAACGAGGACCTGGGCGAGGAGGTCAAGGCGGTCGTGCAGCTAGCAGACTCCGCCCGCGCCAGCCCCGAGCTCGCACAGGAGCTGATCGACTTCTGCCGCGCGCGGCTAGCGCACTTCAAGTGCCCGCGGACCGTCGACTTCGTCGCCGAGCTGCCGCGGTCTGCGACAGGCAAGCTCTACAAGCGCCTGCTGCGAGACGAGCACTGGACCGGCCATCAGACCTCGATCGTGTAATCCGCCACGGTAGCCGAGGGAGCCGTACGATTCAGGCGTGAAGGCTGCGGTCCACACCAGGTACGGCCCGCCTGCGGTCGTCCGGATCGCCACCGTCGCGCGGCCAGTACCCGGCGAGGGCGAACTGCTGATCAGGGTTCGCGCGACGACGGTGAACCGGACGGACTGTCACTACCGGGCGGCGCGACCCGCCGTCATGCGACTGCTGTCCGGGCTGGTCCGGCCGCGTGCCACCATCCTCGGGACCGAGTTCGCGGGTGACGTCGAAGAAACCGGCCCCGGCGTGACCGGATTCGAGCCTGGCGACCGGGTCTTTGGCTACTGCGAAGGCCGGTTCGGGGCGCACGCCGAGTACCTCGTGGTACGAGCCGACGGCCCGGTCGCTCCCATGCCGGCGAACCTCTTCTACGACGAGGCGGCCCCGGCCACCGAGGGCTCGCACTACGCCCTCTCCCACATCCGCCGGGCCGGGATCACAACCGGGCAGGCCGTGCTCGTCTACGGCGCGACCGGCGCCATCGGCTCGGCGGCCGTCCAGTTGCTCAAGACGATCGGCGCCGTTGTCACCGCTGCCTGCGCTACCGAGCACCTAGACCTCGTGCGGCGCCTCGGGGCGAGCCGGGTCCTCGACTACACGGCCGGCGACCTCGCCCGCGTCGAGCAGCGCTACGACGTCGTCTTCGACGCCGTCGGCAAGATCTCATTCGGTCAGTGCCGGCCACTGCTCAGGCCGGGCGGCATCTACATGTCCACCGGGCCAGGGCCCGGCCACCAGAACCTGGCCCTGCCGGTCATCTCCCCGCTGCTGCCAGGCCCGCGGATCCTGTTCGCGTTCCCGAAGATCGACCAGGCGATGGTCAGGTACTTCCGCGACCTGATGGAAGCCGGGCAGTTCACGCCGCTGATCGACAGGCGGTATCCGCTCAGCGAGATCGTCGCGGCTTACACGTATGTCGAGACCGGCGCCAAGATAGGGAACGTCGTCATCACAGTCGATCCACCGGCCTAGGCGCGCAGCCGCGAGCGCTGCGAGACCCAGGCTCCGACGCCGGCCGCCAGCAGCACCAGCGCCGGGATCAGGCCCAGCAAGCGCATCGTGGTCAGGGCGATGTCAGCCGCGCCGGTCGTCCCGCCACCGATGCCGCCGCTTGTCACCACGGCTACGGGCAGCGCGACCACGAAGTACACCGCGACGATGCTGGCGAGTGCCCTGCTCCGCTCGGCCCATGCCAGCACCCACAGAACGGCCGCGATCACTAGCACTGACCCTAGGTGCCGGGCGTTGCCGACCATGCTGTCCGGCTGTCCCGATTGCAGCACCGTGGCGAGCAGCGACACCAGCAGGACAAGCTCGCCCAGCACGAGGCCGGTGATCAGGAAGCCGCGCGCCGGGGTCCGCAGGCCGACCCGGTTGGCTCGCCAGCGGTACCACAGCACGGTCAGCACGACGGCGACGGGAATGGCAACCTGCCAGTACCAGCCGAGCGAGGTGACCACGACCCGGTAGTGGGCGACGGCCACGATGCGGCACGGCTGGCCGGGCACGCAGGTACTCGGCAGCGGGCTCGATGGCGTCTGATGCGAGGCTCCCAGCCGCTGGTAGAACGGCAGCGACCCGCAGATCACCAGTCCGAAGAGCAGCAGCGGCAGCCAGTACGCATGGGCGGCAGCACTGGTCCGCTGGCGGATCACGCGCATCTCGTCGAGCAGCTGCGCTGGCGCGGGTTCGCCGCCGCCGAGCCCTGAGGGTGCTGGCTTAGGTGTCTCGTTCATGACCGCCTCCGGCGTGTCCGGTGTCTACTGCTTCGTCGTGGTCGCGGACCAGGGCGGCGAGCGCTGCTATCTCGGCGGCCAGCGCGGCGCGGCCAGCGCGGGTGATGCTCACCCAGGTCCGGGCCCGGCGGCCCTGGTAGCCGCGCTCTACTCGGACCAGGCCCGCGTCCTCGAGCACGGTGAGGTGCGTCGAGAGGTTGCCCGAGGTCAGGCCCAGGGCCTCCTGCAGATAGCCAAACTCGGCCTGACGTGTGCGCGAAGTGATCGTCAGAATGCCGAGCCGGTGCCGCTGATGCACGACCTCGCTCAGGCCGGCCGTCGGATGCGGCTCCTCAGGGCGGCCATCACCCGCGTCCTGGCCTGGCGCGTCCTGGCCTGGCGCGGCTCGGCTGTCCGCACCGCCCGGCTCGACGTTCCGCACTGCCATCCACATCCTCGCGGTTGTTATGCCAGCAGCTTTGCATTGCAAATCTACTGTGTCAACAGGCAGAGTAGATATCCAAGATATCTTTGACGGGTATCTTTGATATACTTACCGTCATAAGGAGGCGACACACTTGGCGATGGTCAAGACGCCGATTGAGATCGATCAGGAAGCGCTGGCGATAGCTGCCGAGGTCCTCGGGACGAAGACGAAGAAAGACACCGTCAACGCCGCACTGCGCGAAGTGGGCCAGCGGCTGACGCGGCTACGCGCCCTCGCGGCCCTCGGCGACATGGCCGACCGCGGTGACTTCGACGAGTTCCTGGGCGACAAGACAAGCTACCGTCCGTGACACCGGCGCTCTACCTCATCGATACATCCGGACTGTTCAGGATCCTTCAAGGCACCTTCCGCGACGCATGGTCTGACCAGCTGGCCGCCGGAGTGGTCGCCCTCTGCCCCATCGTCGAGCTGGAGTTCTTGCACTCCGCGCGATCGCTCGCCGATCGTCTCGACAAACAGCGGCTGATGCGCCAGTTGCTCGGATGGGTGCCAATGCACGATGGCGCATATGAACGCGCCGAGCATGTCCAGCAGCTGCTCACCGAGAAGGGCCAGCACCGGTCAGCTGGCGCAGTCGACCTGCTCATTGCCGCCACCGCAGAGCAAGAGCGCCTTACTGTCCTGTGCGACGACCGCGACTACCTTGCGATCGCCGCCGTAACGGGCCAGCCGGTCAGACTCGTCACCGACAGCTGAGCCGGCGCCCCGGCAGTTACGGGTGGCTGCGATGATCACGTGCGTGTCGACTGACCCGCTGCTGGCCCGAGGCGCCAGGTCTTCTCGCCAAGACGCTTGGGCTCTCGCCAACGGCTTGCTCGCAGGCGTGGCCGCGGACGCGATGCTCGGCGATCCGCGCCACGGTCACCCGGTCGCACTCTTCGGCCGGTGGGCCACGGCCATCGAGCGGGCTATCTACGCCGACACTCGCGGTCGCGGAGCCAGCTTCGCGGCCTGCTGTCTGGCCATGGCCACCGCGCCTGCGCTGGCCGGATCGTGGCTGGCCCGGCGCCATCCGGCGGCCCGGCTGATCATGTCGGCCTCGTGCACCTGGGCGGTCACGGCGGCGCGATCGCTGACCAGCGAGGCCGAGCTGATCCGGCAGGCGCTTGCGGACGGGGACATCGACGAGGCCCGGCGCCGGCTGCCGGGCCTGTGCGGTCGTGATCCTGACCAGCTCGACGCCGCTGGAATCGCCAGGGCAGTTGTCGAGTCGGTCGCCGAGAACACGAGCGACGCGATCGTCGCGCCCCTGCTCTGGGGTGCGCTGGCCGGACCTGCCGGACTCACCGGATACCGCGCGGTCAACACGCTGGACGCGATGGTTGGCCACCATTCGCCGCGATACGAGCGATTCGGCTGGGCGTCCGCTCGGCTGGATGACATTGCCAACTGGGCGCCGTCCCGACTGACGGCGATCCTGGCCGCCACGCTCGCCCCGCTGGTGGCCGGTCAGCCGGCCAGCGCGTGGGGCACAGCACGACGGGATGCCGCGCGGCATCCCAGCCCGAACGCCGGCTGGTGCGAGGCCGCTTTCGCCGGCGCGCTCGGTATCCGCCTCGGCGGCACCCTCAGCTATGCGGGCCGGGTAGAGCACCGGCCGGAGCTAGGCACTGGGCATCCGCCCAGGCCGGCTGACATAGCCCGCGCTATCCGCTTGAGCCGTGCTGTGACTGCCGGGGCTGCCTGCGTCGCGGCCGGGCTGGCGTTGCTAGGTTCTGACTCACGCCAGCAAGAGAGGGCCTGCGATGAGCGGTGACGCGATGATCGGTGGCCAGCCAGCGGTCACGACTAAAATCAGCCCGTTGCCGTTCGCCGACACCGTGAACCGCCTGACGAGCCTGCTCGACGCGAAGCACATCAAGATCTTCGCCGTGATCGACCAGCGCGCCGAGGCGCAAAGCGCTGGCCGTGAGCTGCGCGACACGACCCTGGTGCTGTTCGGGAATCCGGCCGCGGGCACCCCGGTCATGGCAGCCGTCCCGCTGGCTGCGCTAGACCTGCCGCTCAAGGTGCTGATCTGGGCTGATAACGGCCAGGTGAACGTGTCTTACGTGCGGCCAGCTGAGCTCGCTCGCCGCTATCAGCTCAGCTCGGAGCTCACGGCCCGGCTCGCGGCCATCGACGTGCTGACCGACGCGCTCGTCGCCCAGTGATCGCCTCCGGCGATCGGCACGCCGTTACCGGAAAGGGTCACCAGCATGCTGATCGACGCCGCCGCGCACATTTCCGATAGTCCGCTTGGCGTCGAAGCCGCCGCCGAGGCCGACGGTTACGACGGCTTTGGAGTCGCCGAGACTAGGCACGATGCCTTCGTCTCGCTGGCGCTGGCCGCGCGCGCGACTACGTCCATCTCCGTGCAGTCCGGGATCGCCGTGGCGTTCGCGCGCAACCCCATGAACCTCGCCGTACTGGCTAATGACATTCAGCTCATCGCCGGCGGCCGATTCCAGCTCGGCCTCGGCTCGCAGGTCAGGCCGCACATCGAGCGGCGGTTCTCAATGCAATGGAGTCACCCCGCAGCGCGGATGGAAGAGTTCATCGCGGCGATCCGCGCGATCTGGAGCAGCTGGGCAACCGGCGCGAAGCTCGCCTTCCGCGGGCAGTTTTACCAGCACACGCTCATAACCGACTTCTTCGACCTTGGCAGGGTTTATAACAGCGGCGAGCCCGGACATGCGAAGGCCCCCGGAGGGTAGAGGACTCTGGGGGGGCTTTCACGAGAATCAGACGACGACCTGCGATCGCAGCCGGTCTCAACTGCGCCTCACTTCGAAAGGAACCCTGATGCCAGACAGCACGCAATCTTCGGACGGGGTCATCACGGAACCCAGCAGCAAGTCCGTCGCACAGACGATCGACGGACTGAGGCATGTGATCGCGGATCGGGGCTTCACGGTGTTCAACGTCATCGATCACAGCGGCGTAGCCGAACGAGCTGGCGTGCAAATGCCCGACTCGAAACTCGTCATGTTTGGGAAGCCGGCTGTGGGCGCGGAGGTGATGCTCGCGGCGCCGCTTGCTGCGTTGGATATCCCGCTCAAGGTGCTGGTCTGGGAGGACAGGAACGGAGCGGTATCAGTGAGTTACAACTCACCGAGGTTTCTGGCCGAGCGGCATCACGTCCAGGGTGCACTGCGTGCGCCCTTCGACGCAGTTGAGTCGATCGTTGAGTCGCTACTTGGTGCATAACTCGCGCTGATCCGAGCGGGCGACGGCCGCCTGCACGGCTGGGGCGAGCTGCACGAGCAGCTCAACCTGCTGTCCAGGCGGCAGGAGTGGACCGAGATGGGCACGCTCATTACCGACGACGTGCTAGCCGCCTTCGCCGTCAGCGGCAGTCCGGCGCGCGTGGCCGCGACCATCAAGCAGCGATTCGGCGACGTCGTCGACCGGATATCGCTCTACGCGCCGTACGCAGCAGACCCAGCCGAGCTGCGTGCCGTGACAGCCGCGCTGCGGCCATGATCGCTTCGCATCCCCTGGACAATCCCGCCAGGACCGCGCTGCTCGGTCCGCAGGCCTACCTGGCCAAACGCTGCGGTGTCGCAATGCGCTATCCCGCCGACGTCTCCCCATTCGTCGCGCTGCCCGACCAGCCCGGCCCGGACGCCTGGGACGATCTGGCGAAGCTGACCAGCCCGGCCGGCGTCGTGTCGACGGCCGGGGTCGCGGCCGAGCCACCGCCAGGCTGGCAGGTCGTGATGCGCATCGATGGCGTTCAGCTCGTGGCTGACGAGGCCGTCGGCGCCCACCACGCCGACGTGGTCTCGCTCAGTCCCGCCGACGTGCCGGAGATGCTGGACCTCGCAGCCCGGACGCGGCCCGGCCCGTTCCTGCCGCGCACGATCGAGTTCGGCGGCTACCTCGGCATCCGGCGCGGCGGCGTGCTGGCCGCGATGGCCGGCGAACGGCTTCGCCCGCCCGGCTGGACGGAGATCAGCGCGGTGTGCACTGCTCCGGAGTTCCGTGGCCAAGGTCTCGCGACCCGGCTCACACTGGCCGTGATCGCAGCGATCAGGGACCGTGGCGATACGCCGTTCCTGCACGCCTCGGCCGAGAACGTCAGCGCTATCCGGCTCTACTCGGCGCTCGGCTTCCGGCTGCGCCGTCAGGCCGAATTTGTCGTCGTCCGCGCACCGACTTAAGGCTGGCCATGACGGACTGTGATCATCCGGGTGCGACGATGGAGGTCGATCTGCTGAGGTCGCGCGCCGCGCGATAGCGCAGCGGGCAATAAGGAAGCGAGGCAGTTCCATGACAGCTGCGGCCGTGACCGAGCCGGCGCCGCTGTCGCTGGCCGATGTCCGCGTGCTGGACAGGTACTGGCGGGCGGTTAACTATCTCGCGGTCGGCCAGATTTACCTGATGGATAATCCGCTGCTAGCCGGTCCGCTGCTGCCGGAGCAGGTCAAGCCGCGGCTGCTGGGCCACTGGGGTACGACGCCGGGCCTGAATTTCATCTGGGCGCACCTGAGCCGTGCGATCAAGGTCCACGGCGTGCCGATGATGATCGTGGTCGGGCCGGGGCATGGCGGCCCGGCGGCGCTGGCTAACACCTGGCTGGAGGGCAGCTATACCGACGTCTATCCCGGCGTGCAGCGCGACGCGGCCGGGATGTGGCAGCTGTTCCGCCAGTTCTCCTTCCCCGGCGGGGTGCCGAGCCACGTCTCGCCGCAGACGCCGGGATCGGTTCACGAGGGCGGCGAGCTTGGCTACTCGCTGTCGCACGCGCACGGCGCGGCGTTCGACAACCCGGACCTGATCGTGGCGTGCGTGGTCGGCGACGGGGAGGCCGAGACCGGCCCGCTGGCCGCCAGCTGGCACTCGCACCGGTTCATCAACCCGGGCAGCGACGGTGCCGTCCTGCCGGTCCTGCACCTCAACGGCTGGAAGATCGCTAATCCGGCGGTGCTGGCCCGGCTGCCCGGCGGCGAGCTCGACGCGCTGCTGCGCGGGTACGGCTACGAGCCCGCCTATGTCACCAGCGATGGCAGCCACGTTCCCCATCTTGAGATGGCGGCGACGCTCGACGCGGCGATTGCCAGGATCCGCAGCATCCAGGACCAGGCCAGGACCGGCGCTCACCGGCCGGGTCAGCTGGAACCCGGCGAGCCGCACGGCCAGCGCTGGCCGATGATCGTGCTGCGGACGCCGAAGGGCTGGACCGGCCCCGCCGAGGTCGACGGGCTGCCGGTGGAAGGCACGTGGCGCGCGCACCAGGTGCCGCTGTCGGAGGTCCGCACCAATCCGGCGCATCTGCGGCAGCTTGAGGACTGGATGCGGTCCTACCGGCCCGAGGAGCTGTTCGGGCCGGACGGCAGGCCGGCCGACGACCTGGTGACGCTCGTGCCGCCCGGTGCGCTCCGCCTCGGGTCGACACCGCACGCCAACGGCGGTGTCCTGCTGCGGGACCTGGACATGCCCGGATTCCGTGACTACGCGGTGCCAGTCACAGCGCCTGGCGGCAGCGTATCCGAGCCGACCCGGGTCCTCGGCGTCATGCTGCGCGACGTCCTGGAGCGCAACGCCGGGCAGCGCAACTTCCGCGTCTTCGGCCCGGACGAGACCGAGTCCAACCGGCTGGGCGCCGTGCTCGAGGTGACCGGCAAGACGTGGGAAGAGGCGACCCTGCCGGTAGACGTGAACCTCGCGCCCGACGGCCGGGTCATGGAGATCCTGTCTGAGCACACCTGCCAGGGCTGGCTGGAGGGGTACCTGCTGACCGGCAGGCACGGCCTGTTTTCCTGTTACGAGGCGTTCATCCACATCGTCGACTCGATGTTCAACCAGCACGCCAAGTGGCTGAAGGTCGCCCGGCACCTGCCCTGGCGGCGGCCGGTCGCCTCCCTGAACATCCTGCTGACCTCCCACGTCTGGCGGCAGGACCACAACGGCTTCAGTCACCAGGATCCCGGCTTCATCGACCACGTGGTGAACAAGAAGGCCGAGGTCATCCGCGTCTACCTGCCGCCGGACACCAACACGCTGCTGTCGGTCGCCGACCACTGCCTGCGCAGCCGCGACTACGTCAACGTCATCGTCGCGGGCAAGCAGCCCAACCCCGACTGGCTCGACATGGATGCCGCCGTGCTGCACTGCACCCGCGGCGCGGGCATCTGGGACTGGGCGAGCAGCGACCGCGACGGGACCGAACCGGACGTGGTGCTCGGCTGCGCCGGTGACGTGCCCACCCTGGAGATCCTGGCCGCGACCGACATCCTCCGCCGCGAGCTGCCCGACCTGCACGTCCGCGTCGTCAACGTCGTGGACCTGATGCGGCTGCAGCCGGAGTCTGAGCACCCGCACGGGATGAGCGATGCCGAGTTCAACGGCCTGTTCCCGCCGAACCGGCCAGTGATCTTCGCCTACCACGGCTACCCGTGGCTGATTCACCGGCTGACCTACCGCCGCGCCGCGCACGGCGAGTTCCACGTCCGCGGCTATAAGGAAGAGGGCACCACCACCACGCCGTTCGACATGCTCGTGATGAACGACATGGACAGGTACCACCTCGTCACCGACGTCATCGACCGGGTCCCCGGCCTCGCCGAGCGGGCCGGCCAGCTGCGCCAGCGGATGGCCGACACCCTCGTCCGGCACCACTCCTGGATCCGGGAGCACGGCGAGGACCTGCCCGAGGTGCGCAACTGGACCTGGTCTGCATCGCCGTCATGACCCGCGTCCTGGTCGTCAACGCCGGGTCGAGCAGCCTCAAGGTACGCGTCCTCGACGGCGGTGACACCGTCGCGGCCGCGCTCGACCTGGACCGGTGGGACGGCAGCCCGGATCACCGCGAGCTCGCCGCCTTCCTCACCACCGCCGGCGCCGGCGCCGCCGTGGCCGGGCACCGCGTCGTCCACGGCGGCACCAGGTTCAGCCACCCGGTGCTCATCGACGACGACGTCACCGACGCCATCAGCCAGCTGACCAGCCTCGCGCCGCTGCACCAGCCCCGCGCCCTCGCCGGCATCGCGGCGACGCGCCGGGCACTGCCGCACACCCCCGCCGTCGCCTGCTTCGACACCGCCTTCCACGCCGGGATGCCGGCCGCCGCCGCCCGGTACGCCCTCCCGGCTTCGTGGACGCAGCGATACGGGCTGCGCCGGTACGGCTTCCACGGCCTGTCCCACGGGTACGCCGCCCGGCGAGCCGCCCAGCTGCTCCACCGCGACCCCGCCGGGCTGCGGCTGGTCACCTGCCACCTCGGCGCCGGCGCGTCGCTAGCCGCCGTGCACGCCGGCCGCAGCACCGACACCACCATGGGCTTCACCCCGCTCGAAGGACTGGTCATGGCCACCCGCAGCGGCAGCGTCGACCCCGGCCTCATCATCTGGCTCCTGCAGCACGGCCAGCTCAGCCTCGACGAGGTCGCAGCGGGCCTGGAACAGTCAGCCGGGCTCGCCGGCCTGTCCGGGCAGCCCGGCGGTGACATCCGCGACATCCAGCAGGCCGCCCGCTCCGGCGACCCGGCAGCCACGCTCGCCCTCGACGTATACCTGCACCGGCTGCGCCGCGAGACAGCAGCCATGACCGCCGCCATGAACGGCCTCGACGCCATCGTCTTCACCGGCGGCATCGGCGAGCACAACCCCGCCATCCGCGCCGCCGCCGCGGCCGGGCTCGGCTTCCTCGGCATCAGCATTGACCCCGCCCGCAACCACGCCACCACCGACGCCGTCATCAGCAGCCCAGGCTCCCCGGTATCGACCCTCGTCGTCACCGCCAGGGAAGACATCGAGATCGCCCGGCAGGCCCGCGACGTGCTGACGCGTCCCGGCATGCCCGGGACCTAGGTCACCAGGACCGACGTCACTGCAGAGAACTTACTTTCGGCCCTAATCCACGCGTCAGTCCTCAGGTTGAGTGGGAGGCGAGGAAAGGGAGGGCCGATTGATGAGCACCGCGACAAAGCAGGGCATGCCGGATACCGGGGAGATCCCCTCGGACTGGGCCGGATCTCCCCTGTCGACACTCCACTACCAGACCCCGCCCACGCCGAACACCGCGCCGAAGCCGACGATCGTCGTCGGCGTCAGTGGCTCACCCGCGTCGGCCCTGGCACTGCGCTGGGCTGCCGCCGAGGCAGACCGCCTGGACGCGCAGCTAAAGATCGTTCTCATCTGGAATATCGAGCCGCGCGCGTACTATGCGCCCGCCATCACGTCGGACGACTACGACCGGCGTCAGGAACGCGCTGTCTCCGGGCTGGCCGCCACGGTCCGCGTCGTCCTCGGCGCGGCTCCGCCTGATGCCTTGACCGTGGTCGCTCAGGGCATACCGGAGCGGGCGCTGGTGGAGCACTCGACTCGGCGCCGATCTCCTCGTGCTCGGCGAAGCGGCCGGAGTCGTGAGCGGGCGCTCGATCGGCCCCGTCGTCCGGGCGTGCCTGAGCCACGCGCACTGCCCGGTGGTCGTCGTAGGCCCGGAAGGCGCAGGCGACCGCGCCCGGATATCGGCGACGCCTCAGCATCAGGGAGATCTGCAGCTAGCCGCCGCGGCACCCGCGGCAGGCCAGCGGACTTAACGGGAGGCCATGATGACTCGCGACGAGATGCACCTCGATGCCATGCTGCGTCACCTGGGCGCCGCCTACTATGACTCACTGCACGGACGCGCGGCCAAGACCGACGTCACCAGAGCCGTCGACATGGTCGCCCATCAGATCGGCGAGAAGCCAGGAACCCACGTCCCCGCCTGCCCGCCCCCAGCACGACCAGGCACATCACCATGTCCCGCGCCACCACGGGCGGCTGCACAGCCGCATCCGGGACGTCATGACAACCCAGGTCGTCACCGTCGACCGGATCACGCCATTCAAGGAAATCGCCGAACTGCTCGTCGAGCACCAGATCAGCGGCGCACCTGTGCTAGGGCTTGGCCGCAAGGTTGTCGGCATCGTCACCGAAGGCGACCTCATCGGCGCCCGTGACACCCGGGCAGGCAAGCGCCGGGACTGGACCGGCATGCACCGCTACGACACTGACCGGGCCAGGTATCTCCGGCTGACCGCTGAGCAGCTCATGACCGTCACCCGTCGTGACGACGCACCCCGACGCCAGCATCGCCGCCGCGGCACGCCTGATGGGCAGCCATCACCTCAAGCGGCTCCCCGTCATCGGCCCCGACGGGACGCTGGCCGGCATCGTCAGCCGCCGAGATCTACTCAACGTCTTCTGCGTCCCGGACGCCGAGATCGCCCGGCAGGTGCGAGAACTCCTCGCGGAGGTCCTCCCAGCCGACTCCGGCCCGATCAAGGCAGCAGTGCACGGCGGCATCGTGACGCTCACCGGGACCACCGACACCGCCGCACTGCGTGACACGGTCGCCGAGGCCATCGGCCTCGCCTGGAACCTTGACGGCGTGGTGGACATCATCAACCACGTCGACAGCAGCCAGCTGGTCTAAAGGTCAGAGCGGGATCGCAGGCTAAAGGCCTACGCCTCGTTCTCGTCGTCACTCCTGAACTCTCCTTGCCGCCGCCGGGGCGTCGCAGCCGCGGTGTTCGCCCGCCCGAACTGGAGCAGCATCTGCGGCTGGCCTCGGAGTGCCAGCAGGTCCCTGACCTGCTGGCGATAACGCGGAGACTCCAGCGGCTGCGACTGCAGGCTCGCGAATACCCACCTCGTCGCGGCCCGCACCAAGAGCCGGTTCAGTGCCTGTCCCGCACGAAGCCAGTCGTCCGCTGTGTCCGCGGCGGTGGCGAGCACCGCAGTGACGGCAGGCGGCTCGCCAGCACCATCCTCGGCCACGGCTGCGCCGAAGTCGCGCTGCCGGAACCGCGGTGCCACTTGCCCGCCACCGCCAAAAGCGGCACGCGCGGGCACCCCGTCCCGAGCCTCGCTCCCTGTTGGCCGAAGCCAGCGGCGCGTCTCCGCACTAATCTCCTGGCTGGCGTCCTGGTCGGCGGCCGCCAGGTCAACTAGCGCGGCCAAGTCGCTGACCAGGCCAGGCTGCTCGACGAACCGGAGCTCGCTGCCCTCCGCCGCCGCGTCAGCCGCAAGCGCCGCGAGCAGTCGCGGCGACACCTCGCCTGGGCTGAACGGTCCGCGGTGGGTATGCCGGTGCGGCACCGCCGCGAGCAGTTCGGCCTCGATGGCGGTCATGGCCACGTGGCCGTCCGGCCAGACACGGGCGACCAGCCACGGCTGCTCTGGGTCGGGCCACAGCTCCACGGTGGGCAGGCAGCCAAGGTTGCGCAGGCCGAGCCGCAGCCCGAACAGCGCTGCGCCGCAGCTGATCATCAGCTCACGGCCGGCCGGGTCGATCTGCGCCAGGATCCGGTCCGGATCAGCGTGCAGCTCGATAACGTCATCGGCAATGCGGAATTTCCATGGCTGGGTGTTATGCACCGATGGAGCCCGCGCCGCCGTTGCGAGCACGGAGGCGACGTTGGCGGACGTGACGGCGGCACCGCGCCGTGACTTCCCCGACCGGGAAGCTTGCGCCTGCCTCGGCGCCGGCGTGGTGCCGGCGAAGCTGGCCGCCGGATAGTCCGGCCCATGACAAGGCCACCCTGATCGGTTACGGCGGACTGTTGCGGCTGCGGCATCGGTTCTCCGCGAGCCGCGTGCGACATTGGGCTCATCGTCATCACCCCCGCTTCAGGGTCGATCACGAGACACCGTCGCTCCCTGTAGGTGACCGCCGGTTTCGGCCACACTGAGCCGGTCGCGGACCGCGACCACGCCCTCGGCGTGCCGGACGCGTGCCAGCAGCGCCAGGGCGCTGTCAAGCCGCGCCATCGGACCCGTCAGGGTGACGACACCGGACAGAACCGTCACTTCGAACTCGGCCGGCTCGAGGCTGAACTCTTGCGCGATGATATCCCTGACGATCTCGTCATGGATGTCGAGATCAGGCCGCTCATAGACACTGAGAAGGTCTGTCCGGCTCACGACGCCGATCAGCATCCCGTCCGGGCCGACGACCGGCAGCCGCCGGACACGCCGCTCCTGCATGACGCGGGCTGCGATCGCTACCGGCGCGTCCGGCTGGATCGAGATGGCCGGTGAGGTCATCAGCTGGCCCGCCGTGATCGCGTTGACCTTCGATTCCTCGCCGAGCTTCCAGCGCAGCCTGATCAGCCCGGACGGCGGGCTCGGATCGGCCACCTTGTACAGCAGATCAGCCTCGGGCACGACGCCGACGACCTGGCCCGCGTCGTTGATGACCGGGCACGCGCTGACCCGGTACTGGCGGAGCACGAAACAGATCTCCTTGTAGTCAGTAGACAGCTTCACCGCGATGACCCGGGTGGTCATCACATCGCCGACGGTGGCATTCATGGCAACTCCCCTCCCCGTAGCCGCACCGAGCAGTCCCCTAACGCTGATCCGCGGATCCGCGCACGATGACAACCGGGCACCGGGCGTGATGCACGCAGTGCTGGCTCACTGAGCCGAGCAGCGCCTCGGCGAAGCCGCCATGTCCGCGACTGCCGACTACCAGCAGGTCAGCGCCATCCGCGGCGTCGATCAGGATCTGCGCGGCATTGCCCTCGCGGACAGTCGAGCTCGACCTTGACCGGGCCCGTTGGGTCGGCAGTCTCGCTGATCGCGGTGCTGAGCACCCGCGCCGCCGTGCCGGCGAAGTCGGTGTCCGTCACTCCCACCGGCGCGAACGGCACCCCTCCAAACGCGATCGGATAGTGCCAGGCGATGACCGCCTCGACCGTAGCGCCGGTCAGCTCGGCCTGCCGGACGGCCCAGGCGAGAGCCGCCTTGGCCTGCTCCGAGCCGTCAACGCCCACCACGATCCGGTGGTTGGTCGATGGCTGCTGTTGCTCGCTCATCTTCAGCTCCTCAATCCGTAGCTCTACCCTCATGCTTGCG
>CAWJMK010000006.1:0-35333 GCA_963843955.1 uncultured Actinomycetota bacterium | reverse complement strand
GGCTTCGTAAAGGTGCGACGGCGGCGACACCCAGCGCTTCTGTAGCGACGTCTTTGGCGCTGACTTACTCCGTGCTCCGGGCCGTGATCTGCGCTGGCGCGGGCAGCCGGAGCTCGGCGTAGAGCGCGCGGTGGTCGCTGCCGGTTACCCGGTACGCCGACGTGGTCAGTACCTGACAGCGCCGGTCGACGAGGACGTGGTCGATGGCGAGCAGGGTCAGCCGCCAGTCGGGTCGTGGTCCCCAGGTATGGACTAGCCCCTGGCCGGCCTGGCTGGCGGCGTCCGCGTAGCCGCGGCGCAGCAGCAGGCGGAACTGCGCGTGATCGAGCGTGGCGTTGAAGTCTCCGGCGAGGATCACCGGACCGGCACCGGGTGCCGGCAGCGCGGCCAGCTGACCGCGCCACCGGGCCGTGGCGCCCGGCGACCAGGGCGGCCTCGGCGGCCCGGCGTGAATGCAGGCCAGTTGCACGGACTGGCCGGACGGAAGCTCAAGCCGGGCGGTACACCGGGCCGCGGAAACCGGAGCAATAGAGACCGGGGCTGCAGACACGGGGGCTGAAGATACGGAGTCGGCGGGCAGCCCGCAGCGCAGCGGGTAGCGGGCGTAGATGCCGCTGCCTCGCGTGCCGTTCGGCATCGGCTGAACCACGCCGTGTGCGAGCAGGTCACCTAGCCCGGCCCGCTGGAGCCTTGCTGCCGCCTCGCTCGTGAGCTCCTGCACGAACAGCGCGTCTGCGCGCGTGCGGCGCACCAGTTCGACGACGGACTCGGGCGCGGCCCGGCCGAGGAGCAGGTTCGCCGTTAGGACGCGCAGCGTCGGCCCCGCCGCCGGCGGCTGGCGGGATGGGACCGCGCGAGGGCCTACCGCGACCGTGAGCGCAGCCCCGGCGGCCGCGGTCGTCACCGCCGGGCCGCCGCGCAGCAGCAGCGCGCAGGCCCAGGCTCCCGCGGTGACCTGCGGAGTGAACGACAGCACTGGCACGGCCCAGGCTTCGGCGAACCGGAGACGATCCGCTCCCACCAGCCGGGCAGCCGCCCGCCGGCCAGGGCGGTCGCCAGCGCCCACTCCATCCGTCGTGACGGCATTGGGTCATGATCGCAGAACCGCTGCTGCGGCCATGACGTGCCATCGCCGTCCGTGCCACCCTGGACGAGAAGGTCGGCAGTCTCGCTGCGGGAAATCAGGGCTGGAAGGCGGAGATGAGTGTCGCGATACTTCAATCTTGGCAGCTACCGGCGGCGTGTAAGTACGCGGTCGGCTCAAGCGAGCAGGTGGTTCAACCGGGGCCTGGCGTGGGCGTACGGCTTCAATCACAAGGAGTCGATGCGCTGCTTTGAGAGGGCCATTGAGTATGACCCGGACTGCGCGATGGCTTACTGGGGACTGGCCTACGCTGTCGGGCCGAACTACAACGCGCCGTGGGAGGCCTTCGACGAGGAGGCTCTGGCCACCGCGGTAGCACGGGCGCATGCTGCCCTCGCCCAGGGGAGGCGGCGCGCACACCGCACTCAGCCGACCGAGCTGGCGCTCATCACGGCCCTATCCGCGCGCTTCCCGGCCGCTGTGCCGCCGCCCGACTGTACACCCTGGAGTGTGGCCTACGCGGATGCTATGCGGGAGGTGTACCGCGAGCATCCCGACGACCTCGACGTGGCTGCGCTGTTCGCCGATGCGCTCATGAACCTGGCGCCGTGGGCTCTGTGGGACCAGCGAACGGGTGCGCCGTCAGCGGCGTCCGGCACGAGCGAGGCCAGGGCAGTCCTCGAGCGCGCGCTGGCGACTAACCCGGGCCGCGAGCACGCGGGACTGCTGCATTTCTACATCCACCTGATGGAAATGTCGCCGCACCCTGAGCTCGCGCTGCCGGCTGGTGACCTGCTGCGCGAGCTCGTGCCCGATGCTGGTCACCTAATTCACATGCCGACGCACCTGGATGTGCTGTGCGGCGACTATCACCAGGTCGTGACGTCCAACTCCCGTGCGATTGCTGCTGATGACAAGTACCTCGCGGTTGAGGGCGCGATGAACGTCTACAGCCTCTACCGTGTGCACAATTACCACTTCAAGCTGTACGGGGCGATGTTCCTGGGCCAGTCGCAGGTCGCACTAGAGACTGCCGAGCAGCTGGCCGCGAGCATTCCGGCGGACCTGCTGCGGGTTGAGCACCCTGCGATGGCGGACATGCTGGAGGGCTTCGTTCCCATGCGGCAGCATGTGCTGATCCGGTTCGGCCGCTGGCAGGAGATCATCGACACGCAGCTGCCCATCGACGCGGATCTGTATTGCGTGACCACGGCCATCATCTTGTACTCCCGTGGGGTGGCGCATGCGGCGACCGGGAACGTGCGGCTGGCTGAGGCGACGCGCGAGGACTTCCGCGCTGCCGTGGCGCGAGTGCCGAGCTCACGCACCATCTTCAACAACACGTGCGCCGACGTTCTCGAGATCGCTGCAGCCATGCTCGATGGCGAGATCGACTACCGCAACGGAGACTACGAGCGTGCCTTCAGGCACCTGCGGCGTGCGGTAGAGCTAGACGATGGCCTGCCGTATGACGAGCCGTGGGGCTGGATGCAGCCGGCCAGGCACGCCTATGGTGCCTTGCTACTCGAGCAGGGCCGGGTAGCCGAAGCAGAGTCGGTGTACCGGGCTGACCTTGGCCTGGACGCCACCCTGGCGCGCGCCTGCCAGCACCCAGGCAACCTGTGGAGTCTGCACGGTTATCACGAATGCTTGGTCCGCCTGGGCAAGGAAGAGCTGGCTGGAGTGATCGCCAATCAGCTCCAGGTCGCTTCCGCCTACGCGGACGTCCCGGTCACGTCGTCGTGCTATTGCCGGCTGTCCTGCCACGACTCGACCTAGCTGGCCTTCGGCGAGTGAGCGGGCACGTGGCACCAGTCGCTATCGGTCGCGACGCTGTAACGCGAAACTGTAACATCTGATACATGCTTGCTTAGAATCATCAATGCTGTTACGAATGGGAGTAACGGCCGGGTGGTTCCGGACCGACCGCAGCACTGGGAGCCGATCGCCATGGAGATTTTCGAGGCTGCGCCGTCCGCGGGGGGACCGAGCCTGGCTCTGCACGGCGGGGCCGGCGGCCGGATAGGGGACCAGACCCTGACGGGTCGCGCGCCCTATGCAGAGGGACTGCTTGCCGCCTATCGCGCCGGGTGGCAGGTGCTCACAGCGGGTGGCACTGCCCTCGACGCCGTGTGCGCGAGCGTGCAGGTACTTGAGGACGAGCCGCTGTTCAATGCCGGCCGTGGCGCCGCGCTCACCGCGACGGGGCGCGCCGAGCTTGACGCGTCGGTGATGACGGGATCCGGACGCGCGGGCGCGGTCGCCGCCGCCAAGTACGCCAGGAACCCGGTCAGGCTGGCGCGCGCCGTGATGGAGCACACCGAGCACGTCCTCATCGTCGATCCGGATGTCGAGTTCCTCGAGCGCTATGGACTCGAGATAGTCGAGCCCGGCTACTTCATCACCCAGGCACGGCAGCAGCAGCTGGACCGGGTCATGGAGGGCCGAGTCGTCGCCGCCCGCCATGGAACTGTCGGCGCGGTGGCGCGTGACGCCGGCGGCCGTGTCGCCGCCGCGACCTCTACGGGCGGGATGACGGGCCAGGCCGACGGGCGGATCGGGGATAGCCCCATCGTCGGCGCGGGCGTGTACGCCCGCGACGATGTCGTAGCGATCTCGTGTACCGGAGACGGCGAGGCCTTCATCCGCGGCGTCGTTGCGTACGACGTCGCCGCCCGGATCCGCTACACCGGCGCGGACCTCGCCGAGGCGGTCCGGGGGACCTTTGAGCAGGAACTCACCCGGCACGGGTCCACCGGAGGCCTCGTCGCCGTCGGCGGCGACGGCCGCATCGTCGTGGCACATAACTCGCCGGCGATGTTCTCCGCACGCGGCACGGGTCCTGAGCCGGTGCTGACGACATGACCCGGTGCTGACGAAATGACCGAGCCGCCCGCGGAGAAACTGCCGTTGCGGGACGAGATCTTTCAGCGGATGAACGAGCTGACGCCGGCCGAGAGGAAGGTGGCGCGCACTCTGCTGGCCCGTTATCCGGCTGCAGGTCTCGAGAGCACAGCGGCGCTCGCAGTCGCGGCAGGCACGAGCAAGCCAACCGTGCTGCGCTTGCTGGCCAGGCTCGGGTTCGGCCGCTATCCCGATTTCCAGGAGCGGCTGCGTGCTGAGGTCACCCGGTCCATGAGTGCGAGCCCGCTGAGCCGGGCCCTGGCCCGCCGGGCAGCGCCGTCCGACGACAGCGTGTTCCATCGCGCGGTCGAACAGCGTGCCCAGCTCGTTACGCGGCTGCAGGAGACGGTGCCGCCTGGAGAAATCGACCGAGCTGTTTCATTGCTGGCCGGACGCCCGAAGCACGTGATGATCTCCGGCGGATACTTTTCGCGGCTGATCGCCCGGATGATGGCGATGCAGCTGGATCAGCTGATCCCCAATGTGGACTACGCCGACGAACCTCTCGGCGCAGACGTCGGGAAGTACCTGCGTGCCGGGCGCGACTCGGTTGCGATCGTGTTTGACCTGCGCCGACATGAGCTGGCCGCTAACGAGGTCGTCTCGATGGCGAAGGCCTGCGGCGCCAGCGTCATCCTGATCACCGACGAGTCGCTCTCCCCGTCGGCAGAAGACGCGGACATCGTGCTGCCCGTCGCCGTCGACGGCATTCCCTTCGACTCGTTCGCCGGGCTGGTCGTGCTCACCGAGAGTCTCGTTGATGCCGTCTTCCATGGTGCCGGCGAGGCGGCCGTTGAGCGGATGGCGGACTGGGAGCGATCGGTGCACATCTACCGCGCCTTCCGCGCCAGTGGAAAGGCTGGAGATGCGACGGGACCGCATGAGCAACAGAAAGAAGACTGACGCATGGGACAGCTTGCGGCCGCAGCCGAACTCGCGCGGCTCGGTGAGGCGTATTTCGCCACCCAGCACAGCTACGACCCGTACAACGCAACTCTGCTCGGCGTCGCGGACTTCGACGAGCTGTCCTTCGATCCGAGCCGGGAGGCGAGCGACCGCACCGCGCAGGAGCTCGCGGCCATCGGCCGCCAGGTCCGCGAGATCGACACCGCTGGCCTCTCCGGCGACCAGCGCGTCGACCACGGGGTGCTCACCGCCCTCACCGAAGGAGCCCGCTCCGACGCCGAGCATTCGCTCTGGGCCGCGAACGCCTCGGCGAAGAGCTACGTCAGCCGGCAGGGCCTGATCTTCCAGGCAGTGCCCGCCATGACCGTCGGCACCCCCGAGGCCGAAGCACGCTACCTCAGCAGGCTGTCGAAGATCGGCGCGACCCTCGACGCGCTCGGTCAGCGGTACCTGGCGGAGGCCGCGGACGGGCGGACCCCCACCGCCGTTGGCGTCGATCACGCCATCCGTCAGCTGCACGGGTACCTCGCCCTGCCGGTGTCTCTGGACGCCTTGCTCCAGCCGGTGCGCGATGCGGAACCCGCTATGCGCGAGGCCGCAGCCGCCCATGTCACCCAGACGATCAGGCCTGCCATGCAGCGCCTCGCCGAGTTGCTGCACCGCGAACTGGCGCCGCTCGCCCGGCCGGATGACCGGGTCGGCATCGGCACAATCCCCGGCGGTGAAGCCGGCTACCTGGCCGCGGTCGCGCGGCACACCACCACCACGCTCTCGCCCGAGGACATCCACGCTATCGGGCTGGCGGAACTCGACGAGCTGGCCGGAATGTGGTCGCAGATCGGGCAGGAAGCACTCGGTGAGAGCGACTTTGCCACCATCGCCGCGCGGCTGCGCGACGATCCGGCGCTGCGCTTTCAAAGCCGCGAGGAAATCATCGCCGTCGTGCAGGACGCCCTCGACCGGGCTGAGTCAGCACGTGACACCTACTTCGAGCACTACGACATTCCCGCCTGCGTCATCGAGGAGATCAACCCGATCGACGCGGACAACTCTGCGATGGCGTACTACCGGCCTCCGGCCGTCGATGGCAGCCGCCCCGGCGCGCACTGCCTGCTGACGACCAATCCGGGCGACCGTTACCGCTACGAGTACGAGGCGCTCTCGTTCCATGAATCGGTGCCGGGCCACCACCTGCAGCTCGCCACCGCCCAGACGCTCGACATCCCGCGCTACCGGCGCCACATCGACGCCGAGCTGTGCGCCTTCAACGAAGGCTGGGGCCTGTACGCCGAGCGCCTTGCGGACGAGATCGGCCTGTACAGCAGCGAAATCGCGCGCCTCGGGATGCTGTCCTTCGCATCCCTGCGAGCATGCCGCCTCGTCGTGGACACCGGCATGCACCACCTGGGGTGGTCGCGTCAGCAGGCGATCGACTTCATGTATAACCGCACCGCCTCAACCCGCGACAACGTGCGCAATGAAGTCGACCGGTACATCGCCTGGCCCGGCCAGGCGCTCGCCTACGTCACCGGCAAGCGCGAGATCGTGCGCCTGCGTGAGCGGGCACAGCACACCCTCGGACCGCGATTCGAGCTGCGCCGGTTCCACCACGCGGCGCTGCGTAACGGAGCCATCCCCCTCACCGTGCTCGATGGCGAGATCGAGCGCTGGACCGCACTGGAGGCATGAGCATGAGACTGACCATCAACGGCTGCGGGCTGAACGTCGAGGTCATGGGACCCGAGGACGGTCCGGTGCTGATCGCCCATCACGGGGGCGGCGGGATCGGCTCCCTGGCCGAACCGAAGGCCACTTTCGGTCCGCTGTCCGACCGGTTCCGTGTTGTCACCTTCGACGCGCGCGGCTGCGGACACAGCGAGGGCCTGCCGCCGTACTCGCACGCCCAGTGGGCCGCCGACGTCGACGGCCTGCGGGAGTGGATCGGGGCTGACAAGATCGTCATCGCCGGCGGCTCCTACGGCGGATTCATCGCCCTGGAGTATGCCGTGGCGTACCCCGAGCATGTCCAGGCGATCGTGCTGCGCGACACCGCCGCCGACGCGGTCAACAACGAGCTCCTCTATGAGAACGCGCGGAACCAGGACCGGGTCGAGATCAACTGGGACAACTTCAACCGCTACTGGACTGGGCAGATTCGCGACGACGAGGACCTCAAGGCGCGCTGGGCGGAGATCATCCCGCTGTATGACTATAAATACGACCCGGTCCGCTCCGCGGCGAGTGTCGAGGCCGGCATCTACCGCCACGAGGCCCACAACTGGTGCTTCCAGCACAACCAGCCGAGCTACGACCTGAAGCCTCAGCTTCCCTCGATCAGGGTGCCCACGCTCGTCACCGTCGGGCGGCGCGACTGGGTGACCCCGGTCAGCGCCGCCGAGACCATCGCATCCCTGATACCGAACGCGAAGCTGGTGGTGTTCGAGAAGTCCGGCCACTCGCCGCAGATCGAGGAGCGCGAGCTGTTCCTGTCCGCTGTGCGCGACTTCCTCGACACCGCCGTCGCTTAACGAGAGCGGATGACTCGCCCCATGGAAATCACCATCATCGGATCCGGTGCCATCGGGGGCACTCTCGGCGCCCACATGATCCGCGCCGGCCACGACATCACGCTGTGCGACGCCGACGCGGCCCACATCGCCGCCATCCGCGAACGCGGGCTGATCATCGAAGGCCCGGTCGACGAGTTCACTGTGGCTGCGCACGCGGTCACTCCCGACGAACTCCCCGACCGCATCTCCCGCGCCATCGTGGCCGTCAAGAGCCTGCACACCGGCGCTGCCGCTGAGCTGCTCCGCGACCGGCTGGCCCCCGACGGTTATGTGCTCACCGTGCAGAACGGTCTGACCGCCCACACCCTCATCGAAGCAGTTGGCCGTGACCGGGTCATCTCGTCGTTCGTGAACTTCGGCGCCGACGTCATGGCCCCAGGGCGCATCATGCAGGGCAACGTCGGGACGTTCCGCGTCGGCGAGCTCGAGGGCGGCACGATCACCCGGCGCGTGCTGGATCTCGCCGAGGCGCTTCCGTACGCGGAGCCCACGGACAACGTCCTCGGCTTCCTGTGGGGCAAGGAGGCGTACGGTGCCATGTTGTGGGCCGGCGCGGTCTCCGATCTGACCATCGTCGAGCACCTTGAAGACGTGCGCTACCGGCCGGTCATGATCGCCATTGCGCGGGAGGTCCTCGCGCAGGCGCCGGTGCGAGTCGAGAGCTTCGACGGCTTCGACCCGGGCGACCTCGATGGGTCTGTTGACCGGCTGGCCGAGTTCAACCGCGACAGCGCAAAGAAGTACAGCGGCATCTACCGCGACCTCGTGGTGCGCAAGCGCAAGACCGAGATCGACGAAGTGCTGCGCGACATCAACGGTCCCATCTTCGACAAGGTCGCCAGGATCATCCACGACATCGAGGAGGGCAGGCGGGTCAACGAGCGCGCGAACCTCGACGAGCTGGCGGATTTTGTCGCCGGGCTCACGGCAGTCTGATGCGCATCGTCGCGCTGCAGTAGCTCGCAGAGTCCCGGCTTGGCGATTGCGGGAAGGTAGCCGACTTGGTGTACTACCTTGGACGGAGGACACGCAGATGCCGGGAGGAGCTGGTACCGATGGTCAGCTACACCCGACCCATCGGCCACCACATGCGGCCGGTCAAGACCGGCGAGATGATCGCCAGCTACCTTCGCGGCAAGATCGTCCGCGGCGAGCTGGCCGAGGGCGCGTACCTGCCGGCTGAGGTCGAGCTGATGCGGCAGTTCGACGTATCCAGGCCGACGCTGCGCGAGGCGTTCCGGATCCTGGAAACCGAGTCGCTCATCGAGATCAGGCGCGGCGCCCGCGGCGCACGCATTACCGCGCCCAGCGTCGAGGTCGCGGCCAGATATGTCGGCCTGCTCATGCAGACGTGCGGGACAACGCTGACCGATGTCTACGAGGCCCGGTCGTTGCTGGAGCCGAGCGCGGCGAGGCTGCTAGCGGGGCGGCGGACTCAGCAGGACCTGACGGACATGGCCGCTTGCGTGGACGAGCTTGAGGCCCTGGTGACATCACCCCGGTTGCCGGCTGACGTAGCTGCCTGGACCTTGTGCACGCAGCGATTCCATGACCTGCTGGTGGAGCGGGCTGGCAACAAGACCCTGGCGATCCAGAGCACCGTCCTGCGCGAGGTAGTGCAGGCACACCTGCTGCTCGCCACCCGCCAGTCTGGCGACGCGGCCGCAGTCAGGAGCTTCACCAAGGTGATCCGGTCCTACCGCAAGCTGCTCGCGCTCGTGGCGGCCAAGGACGCCGCAGGGGCGGAGCAGCACTGGCGGACGCATATGGATGTGGCCGCCCGGACGCTGCTGGCGGAGCAGCTGAAGTCGGCGACGGTGCTGGACATGTTCAGCTAGCGCGGGCGCAACGCACGCTCGTCACACCGCACCTCTCGCCACACTGCACCAAGTTAGCTATCGTAGTTAGCTACCTTTGTATCGAGTTTCGAGGCCTGCCTGGGGAGCCAGCGGGCAATAAACCCTGGAGGGTCACATGCGCGACGCGGTCATCGTGGAGGCGGTCCGGACGCCGGTCGGGAAGCGGAAGGGCGGCCTGTCGGAGGTTCAGCCCGCTGACCTGTCCGCGCATGTGCTCAAGGCTGTCGCGGAGCGGTCGGGGATCGACCCGGCGCTGGTGGAGGACGTCATCTGGGGCTGTGTGGGCCAGGTGGGGGAGCAGTCGATCGACATCGCCCGGAACGCGGTGCTCGGCGCAGGCTGGCCCGAGTCGGTGCCCGGCGTCACGGTGGACCGGCAGTGCGGGTCGTCGCAGCAGGCGGTCAGCTTCGCCGCGGCCAGCGTGATCGCGGGGCACTACGACGTCGTGGTCGCGGGTGGCGTGGAGTCGATGAGCCGGGTACCGATGGGGATGTCAGTGGCGGGGCAGTGGCCGTTCGGGGAGGGGTTCCGGGCCCGCTATAACGGCATCGCGCCGAATCAGGGCCTGGGCGCGGAGATGATCGTGGACCGGTGGGGGTTCTCCCGGACACAGCTGGATGAGTTCAGCCTCGGCTCGCACGCCAAGGCCGCAGCGGCGCAGGACGAGGGCCGGTTCACCGCCGAGATCGCCCCGGTCACCAGCCCGGCCGGCGTGAAGGTCGAGGCCGACGAAGGCATCCGCCGCGGCGGCACGCTGGAGGGGCTCGCCGCGCTGAAGCCCGCGTTCCGGCCCGACGGCACCATCACCGCCGCGAACAGCTCGCAGATCTCCGACGGCGCGGCCGCCCTGCTCATCATGACCAGTGAGAAGGCCGCTGAGCTCGGGCTGACGCCGATCGTGCGAATCCATACCGCGGTGGTGACCGGCGACGACCCGGTCATCATGCTGACCGGCCCGATCCCGGCCACCGCGCTGGCCCTCAAGCGGTCCGGTCTGTCCATCGACGACATCGGCGCGTTCGAGGTGAACGAGGCGTTCGCGCCGGTCCCGCTGGCGTGGCTGGCCGAGACCGGCGCCGACGCGGCCCGGATGAACCCCAACGGCGGCGCGATCGCGCTCGGTCACCCGCTCGGTGGCAGCGGCGCCCGGATCATGACCACGCTGGTCCACCACATGCGCGCTACCGGCACCCGGTACGGCCTGCAGACCATGTGCGAGGGCGGCGGCCAGGCCAACGCCACCATCCTCGAGCTCCTCTAGCCAGCCGGTCCGGAGGAGTCAGGAGACCGCACGCGGTACCGCTTTGAGCGTGACGGTCAGCGGGCAGATTCCCAGGCGTGGCGGTGGGACACGGTGACCGGCGGCCACGCCTGGCTGCGTCCGCTTGCCCGCTCGCGCCCGAGGAGAATGCCATGCCTGCCCAGAATCGCTTCCTGCAAGGCTCGTTCGCGCCGGTCACCAAGGAGGTCACTGCCTTCGACCTGCCGGTGACGGGCCGGTTGCCAGCCGAGCTGACCGGTCGTTACCTGCGTAACGGGCCGAACCCGCTCGGCCTGGACGACCCGAACTACCACTGGTTCCTGGGTGCCGGCATGGTCCACGGGGTGCGGCTGCGAGACGGCCGCGCCGAGTGGTACCGCAACCGCTGGGTCCGCTCCAAGGCAGTCGCGGAGGCGATAGGCGAGACCTGGCCGGGCGGCCCCGTGCACGCCGGGATGGACTTCGCCGCCAATACCCATATCATCTCCCACGCCGGACGCACCCTGGCTACCGTCGAAGCCGGGCCGCTGCCGTACGAGCTGTCCGAGGAGCTGGAGACTCGAGGAGCGTACGACTTCGGCGGGACGCTGCCCGGCGGCTTCGCCGCGCACACCAAGACCGACCGGCGGACTGGCGAGCTGCACGCTATCGCTTACTTCTGGGCCTGGGATCACGTCCAGCACGTCGTCGTCGACCCGGCCGGGAAGGTGAGCCGCACCACCGACATCCCGGTGGCTGACGGCCCGATGATGCATGACTTCGCTCTCACCGACTCCTGCGTCGTGTTCTTCGATCTGCCGGTGACGTTCAGCCTGGATGCGGTCTCGGCGGGCCGGGAGCTCCCTTACACCTGGAATCCTGCGCATCAGGCGCGGGTCGGCTTGCTCCCTCGCGACGGCAGCACGGCCGAGGTCCGCTGGCTGGAGATCAGCCCGTGCTGGGTGTTCCACACCCTCAACGCCTATGATGACGGCGCGCGGGTGGTCGTCGATCTCTGTCAGTACCCGCAGCCGTTCGACGTCGCCACGCTGTGGGACGGGCACGGGCCTGCGAGCCTGGACCGGTGGACCATCGACCCCGCGGCCGGCACCGTGCATCAGGAGACCCTCAACGACCGGGCGCAGGAGTTCCCGCGCGTGGATGACCGGGTCATCTCGCGGCCGCACCGATACGGCTACAGCGCCGTGATCGGCGCGGTCGGCCAGGCCATCACGCCGCTAACCGGTGAGTTTGCCGACGAGGCCTTCGCCAACGCGCTGCTCAAGCACGATCTGACCCACGGCACGGCCCAGCCGCACGAGTTCGGCCGGGACGCGACGGCCGGCGAGGCCGTCTTCGTGCCTGCGTCGGCCAGCGCCGCCGAAGACGACGGGTACGTCCTCGCCTACGTCCATAACCCGGACCGCGACGCGTCCGACCTGGTCATTCTGGCGGCCCAGGACTTCGGCGCTGAGCCCGTCGCGCGCGTGCATCTGCCGGCCAGGATCCCGCTCGGGTTCCACGGCAGCTGGATCGCGGACCAGTGATCGCGGTGAGCAGCGACCTCGCTAGATTCCGATCCGCTGGACCAGCAGCTCGCGGTGGTAAGCAGGGTCGCCGAAAAGCAGCTCTGAGGACTTGGCTCGCTTGAAATAGAGGTGGGCGTCGTGCTCCCAGGTGAAGCCGATGCCGCCGTGGATCTGGATGTTCTCGGCGGCCGCGTGAAAGTAGGTCTCCGAGCAGTAAGACTTCGCCAGGCTCGCGACGGCGGCCCGCTCGTCGGAGTCCTCGGCCACTGCCCAGCCGGCGAAGTAGGCAGCCGATCTGGCTGACTCGACCTCGAGCAGCATGTCGGCGCACTTGTGCTTGATCGCCTGGAACGAGCCGATCGGCCGCCCGAACTGCACTCGGGTCTTGGCGTAGTCGACGCTCATGTCAAGGCAGCGCTGGGCGCCTCCGACCTGCTCGGCGGCCAGCGCAATGACAACGCGATCAAGCGTCGTGGCGAGGGCTGCTTCGGCGGCGTCCGGGCTGCCGATGAGGCGGGCCGGGGTGTCGGCGAAGTCCAGCCTGGCCTGCTTGCGCGTCATGTCGAGCGTCGGCAGCAAGGTACGGGTCAGGCCGTCAGCGCTGCCGTCGACCGCGAAGAACGCGAGCTGGCCACCGATCCGCGCAACGGTGATGATCAGGTCGGCGATGTGACCGTCGATGACGTACATCTTGCGGCCGCGCAAGGTGAAACCGTCCCCGGCCGGGCTAGCCGTCAGCTCGATGCCGTCGGGCTCCCAGCGGCCGTTCTCCTCGGCAACCGCGAGCGTCGCGATGGTGTTGCCAGCGGCAATGCCTGGCAGCACGGCGTTCATCGCCTGGTGGTCGGCCGCCGCGAGTATGGCGTTGGTGGCCAGGGCGACGGTCGCGAAGTACGGGCCGCCCAGTAGTGCCCTGCCCATCTCCTCCAGCACGATGATCAGCTCGTTATAGCCGAAGCCCGAGCCGCCATACTCCTCAGGGATGATCAGGCCGGTCAGCCCGAGCTGGCTAGCCATCTGCGTCCACACTGCGGCGTCATAGCCTGGCGATGTCTCCATCAGGCGGCGGACCTCGCTGATGGGTGACTTGTTTGCGAGGAACTGCCGCACTGATCGGCCGAGTTCTTGCTGCTCTTCAGTCACGGTGAAACTCACAGCTTCTCCTTGTCGTGTCATTCCATGAGCTCCCGCACCGCTGCGATGGTGCCAAGCGGGTCGGGCCCGACCGGCCTGACGTTCAAGATGGTCACCCCGGCCTCCCGGTATGCAGCGAGGCGATCACGGATCAGCCCGAGCGGACCGATCATCGTCGTCCCCTCGACAAGCTCCGCTGGTACGGCCGCGGCGGCCTGGTCTCGTTGGCCGGACAGATACAGGTCCTGGATCTGCCGGGCCGGTCCCTCCAGGCCGTACCGGCAGGCGAGGTCGTTGTAGAAGTTCATCTCGCGGGCCCCCATGCCGCCGATATAGAGCGCGAGCTGCGGCCGAACCGTGTCGCGCAGGTGCTCGATATGTTCGCCGATGGCGACCGTGATGCTCACCGCGACCTCAAGCCGGCCGAGTGACGGATCGCGCCCGGCCAGGCCGGTCGCCATCGGCTCAGCCCACACCTGGTCGGCGCGCTCGGGCCAGTAAAAGATCGGGATCCAGCCGTCCGCTACTCGTGCGGCGTTCTCCACGTTCTTTGGTCCAGACGCGGCGACGAAAATGGGTATGGCGTCGCGGACTGGATGGTCGATTAGCTTCAGCGGCTTCCCCAGCCCCAGGCCGCGCTCCTCAGGCAGCGGGATCTGGTAGCGGCGGCCGAGGTGAGTCAGCGGCTCGCGCCGCCAGATCGTTCGGCAGATCTCGATGATCTCCTCGGCTCGGCCGACGGGGCTATCGAAGGGGACGCCATGGAATCCCTCGATCACCTGGGGTCCTGAAGCGCCGATACCGAGGATGCACCGGCCGTCCGACAACGCGTCCACACCTGCTGCCGTCATCGCCAGGAGGGCCGGGCTTCTGGAGTAGAACGGCAGAATCGCCGAGCCGATCTGGACGCGCTGGGTCGCGGCGGCCAGGAAGCCCATGAGGCTCGGGCCATCGAAACCGTAGAGTTCAGCGACCCACAGGACGTCGACGCCGGCCTTCTCGTAATCGGTGGCGCGCTTCCGGAGCGTCGCCGGGTCCGCCCTGCCAATGCTGGCGCCGAGCCGCATGTCGTCTCTCCTCCGTCTACTGAGCCGAGGACGGCTCAGAGTGGTTCGGCTCGGCCGAAGCCGCGGGCGGTGGCGTCGCGTGCTTCGACAGCTGCCACTGCGCCGGCCGTCGCTGCAGGAAGGCTGCAACGCCTTCGCGAGCGTCTGGCTGCTGCCCAGCCCAGCGGAACAGGACGCGCTCGCGTTCCAGGGCCGCGTGACGGTCGGTCTCCTCCAGGAACTGCCGGGCTACCTGCTTGGTGATGGCGGCCGAGGCGGGCGCTACGTTCTGCGCAATGTCGCTGGCTATCTCGAGGGCAACGGCCAGGACGTCCTCCTGCGGGACGGCGCGCGAGACGAGGCCCATGTCGGCAGCCTCCTTGCCGGTGAAGATGCGGCCGGTCAGCAAGATGTCCATGGCCCTGGCGTAGCCGATCATCCGCGGCAGGCTCCACAGCAAGTCGGCGTCCGGAATAACGCCACGCCTGTTGAAGACGAAGCCGATCTTGGCGTTCTCGGCCGCGATGCGGATGTCGCAGCTGACCGCCATGGTGATGCCGGCCCCAACGGCGGCGCCGTTGATGGCCGCGATGACCGGGGTCATCAGCTGGGGGGCATCCAGCGCTGGCCCCGGATAGCGCTCGTTCCACACAGCCGGATCGCGGGAGCCGTCGAACGTCTCACCCTTCGGCGCGAGGGCGGCGCCGGCACAGAAGGCCCGGCCGGCCCCGGTCAAGACGATGGCGCGGACGTCGTCGCTCGCGTCGAGCGCCGCGTATGCCGTTCTCAGCTCGCGATGCATCTGCCAGTCCCACGCGTTGAGCTGATCTGGCCTGTTCAGCGTGATGGTAGCGACGGCCTCGTCGACGGTGACGTCGATGGTGTCGTACTCGAAGGTTGCGGGAATCATCGCTGTCCTCTCCTGGTCGGGGTTGTCTCCTGGCGAAGTGTGCGGCGAGCTGGCGAGTGGGGCGAGCTCATGCTGTCATCGCCATCGGCGGCAGGAGTAGCCTGCGCGCCTTTCGGACGGTCAGCGATCGCACCGCTGCGCTGAAGCTCGGCGATCCGGTCGCCTTCGATGCCAAGAAGGTCGCGCAGCAGGTACTCGTTGTGCTGTCCGAAGCACGGCGCCGCGACGGAGATGCCTCCGGAGCTGCGTGCCAGCTGGTAGGCAAGGCCCGGGTAGGCGTGCCGGCCGGCTTCGGGATGCTCGAGCTCGCGGATGAAGCCAGTTCGTAGCAGCACTGCGTCGCGGGCGACGTCAGCGCCGCTGTTCACCGGTGCCGCTGGCACCCCGCCAGCCTGGAGCTTCGCAGCCAGCTCGTGCTTGCCGAACTGCCTCGTCCACCGGGCGATGATCGTATCCAGCTCGACGCGGTGGCCGCTGCGCCCGGCCTGAGTTTTGTAGCGGGGCGAGATGGCCAGGTCCGGTCGGTTCATGACATGGCACAGGGCCCGCCATTGCTGATCAGTACTGATCGCGATGGCAACCCATTCGTCACTGCCGCGGCACGGGTAGGCGTCATGGGGGGCTGCACCGGCGACGGAGTTCCCGGCCGGCTGCCACGATCGTCCGCTCTCGGCCTCCAGCAGGACGTGCTCGCCGATCCAGTGCGCGCCCGCCTCAGTCTGCGGGACCCCGACGTGGCAGCCCCGGCCGCTCAGCCCCCGGTGGTGCAAGGCCACGAGGGTGGCCGCCACCGCGCTCAGGCCGCCTATCGGGTCAAGGTAGGCAGGCCCGGTCAGCACTGGCGGCCCTTCGCCGTACCCCATCAGCGCCGCCATGCCGCACGCCGCCTCCATGGTCTTGCCCATGCCCTGATGGCCGCTGTCGGGGCCGCCAGGCCCGAACGCGGGCATCTCAACCACGACGATGCGCGGGTTCCTGGCGCTGAGGGCGTCGTAGCCGATGCCGAGCCGGTCAAGAACGCCGGGCGTGAAGTTGGCGATCAGGACGTCGGAGGCCTCGGCAAGCCGGAGCATGACCTCCCGCGCTCCCGCGACCTTGAGGTCAAGGCCGATGGACAACTTGCCCTGGCCTTGGGTGTTGAACAGTACGCAGCGGTTCCAGGGATGCCTGCCAGGATGACCGTCCGGGTAGTGGCGTGCGGCACCACCCTCGGGCGCGCCGCGCCACGAGTCGGTGTGGCTCGGCGCGTCGATCTTGATGACCTCCGCGCCGAGGTGGGCGAGGCTGCGGGCTGCGAACGGACCGGCCCACGCGCTGGTCATATCGAGGACGCGCACCCCGGACAGCGGTCCGGGCCTAGCCGGTGCAGGCACGCCGACCGGGCTTCGGCCCGCGTCGGCCCGCTTTCCGCCGTCCGCGGCTCGGCTCGCGCCAGCCCTGGATTCGGATCCGGTGCCCGCCGCCGCGCGCCGGCGCCACCGCTGGTCGATCGCGCGTGCTGACCGCTGCGCCGCGACGCCCCGGCGCAGCAGTGGACTGGGCTGCGCGGAGTTGTACGCGGTCTCGCCGATAGTGAATGGCGGACCTAGCGAGGCCTCCGTCCGGCGGCCCGCCTCGGCGGTCCGCACGAGGTGGCGAGCCCGCCACTGGGCGGACGACACCAGGGCGTCTAGGGGGGCGACGACCTCGGCGCTGATCCGCGCCCGTTGCAGGGCCGCGACGAGGTCGCTGGCCAGGAACTCACGCGCACGCGTCTGCATCTGGGCGACGACAACGTCCCAGTGCTCAAGCCGGGACGCCTGCTGGCTGAAACGCTCGTCGGTCAGCAGGTGCTCGAGACCGAAGACGCCGCACAGCTCGTCCCAGTGGCGGATGGCGAACAGCACCATCCAGTGATCGCGGCACTGGAGCAGGGCCAGGAAGCCGGGGTACTGGCGCCGGGTCTCGTAGCTGCCGTTGTAGCTGTACTGACTGACCAGGTTCTGCGCGATGGCGGCGTTGGACTCGAACACCGTCGCCGTGACGACCTGCCCGAGCCCCGAGCGTCCCCGCTCGTACAACGCAGACATCACGCTGATGAACGCGGTAGTACCGCACGCGTAGTAGGCCCGGTGACCGATCCCGTACAGCGGCTGCCGATCAGGCCACCCCGTCATGTACATCGCGCCCGCGAGCGCCTGGTGCACCATTTCGCTGCCGCGCCAGCCGCTGTACTGGCCGTCACGGGGGAACTCGCCGATGACGCATTCGATCGCGGTAGCAGGCAGCGAAAAGGTCAGTGGCGTCGTGTCGTCGCGGATGACGACGTCTGCGAGCGCACCGACGGCGGCCAGCGTCCCGCCGTCAGCGTCGTGCACCAGGCCAGATTTGCCCTGGTTCAAATGGCGGAACAGGGCAGACCGGGTCGAAGAGCGCCCGCTGGTCAGGTACGGCGCCATCCGGCGGGTCGCGGTGCCTTCGGGTGGCTCGACCAGGACGCAGTCGGCGCCGTAGCCGGCGAGGAGCTTGCCGCAATACTGACCCGCGACGCCGGTGCTGAGATCCAGGACGCGGATGCCGTCAAGCGGGGCGACTGTGCCGGTCACTGGCTGCCGCGCGGTTCTTTCGGGAGCCCGAGCACTCGCTCTGCGATGATGTTCCGCTGGATCTCGGCGGTACCGCCCCAGATCGTGTCCGAGCGCGAGGTGAGGAAGGCCTGCTGCCAGCCGTTCAGGTGGTAGCCGTCGCCGACGATGAGCGAGTCCATTCCCAGCAGGTTCATGGCGTCTGCGGCCATGCGCTGCTGGGACTCCGACCACATCACCTTCTGCAGGGATCCCGAACCAGCGGTGCCGGGCGCGCGCCCGGCGGCGAGTGACGACATCACCTGCATGTCCTGGAACCGCAGTAGCTGGCCATGGGTGTAAGCAGACGCCAGCAGCTGGCGCACGACCGGGTCCGCGGCCTTGCCCCGACGCCGGACCTCGTCGACAAGCTGCCAGAATCTCTCGTCGAAGGCTGCCTGCCGGGTGACAGCCCGGCCGCCGCGCTCGTTCCCCAGGGTCGTCATCGCGACGCGCCAGCCGTTGTTCAGCCCTCCGATCACGTTGGTCAGCGGGGTCCTCGCCTCGGTCAGGAACGTCTCGGCGAAGTGCGACTGGCCGGTGAGCTGACGAATTGGCCTGAACTCGACGCCGTTCGGACTGCCGTCGGGGCGTGCTACCGGCACCAGGGCGTACGACAGCCCGCGATGCCTGGGGATGGCGGGGTCAGTGCTGGCCGGGTCGGTGCGGCACAGGCAGAACAGCGTGGTCGCGTCCCAGTACCAGGACGTCCAGACCTTCTGCCCGGTGATCACGAGATCATCGCCGTCGACCACGCCGCGGGTGGACAGGCTGGCCAGGTCCGAGCCTGCGCCCGGCTCGGAGAAGCCCTGGCAGTACTTGTCTGTCCCGTCGATGATCCGGGGCAGGAACCGGGCCCGTTGCTCGTCGGTGCCGTGCACGATGATCGACGGTCCGACTAGTCCTTCGCCCATGCCGCGCGTGACCCGCGGCACGTCGGCGCGGGCGAACTCCTCTTCCATCACGGCGATCTGGACCGCCGACCAGCCGCGGCCGCCAAACTCTTCGGGCCAGGACACGCAGACGAGGCCGGCCGCGGCGAGCTCGTCGCCCCATTGCCTGAGGTCCGCGGCAAGCTGTCCCTCCGGCCGCCGGGGGACGCGCACCCCCTTGAGGCTGGCGGGCGCGTGACGGCCTAGCCACTCGCGCAGCTCGTGCCTCAGCTCGTCTGCTTCGCGTCCGTAATCGATGCTGTCAGGCGTGGGCTTTGCCATAAGAGTGCGGCCTCCTCGGTAGTGGCCGGGCAGGGGCTGGCCGGCCAGGGGCTCGTTCGGTTCACGAGATGATCCCGGCTGTCTCGGGGGCGCGCGCCGTCAGCTCGTGGACGGCGAGCCGGCTGCGCAGCGCGTCACCGATCCGGTAGACGCACAGCACGACCACGGCGATCAGCACACCGGGCGCCACGACCTGGCCGGGCGAACTGAGGATGTACTGGTAGGCCAGCGCGAGGTCGCCGCCCCAGCTGGGCGCCGGCGGCTGGACCCCGAGGCCGAGGAACCCGAGGGCGCCCTCGATGATGAAGGCGAGGCCGGCAAAGATCGTGGCCTGGACGACGACCGGGCCGAGCGCGGCGGGAACGACGTGACGCATGAGGATCACCCGCTGGCTGCATCCCGACAGGCGCGCGCTCAGCACGAACTCGCGCTCGCGCACCTCGAGAACTCCAACCCGAGTGAGCCGCGCGAAAACCGGAGCGAACACAACCCCGACTGACGTCATGGACGTGATCAGGTTAGGGCCGAGGATGCCGGTAATGACCACCGCAAGCACCAGCGCCGGGAAGGCGAGCAGGGTGTCGGCGATGCGCATGAGCACCGACCCCGTCCATCGCGGCCAGTATCCCGCAGCCAGGCCCCATGGCACGCCGAGGCCCAGCCCGACGGCGAGGCAGATGACGACGCCGAGGAACGCCGTACGGCCGCCCCAGATCAGACGGCTCAGCACGTCCCGCCCGTAGTAGTCGGTGCCGAGCAGGTGGCTCGCACTTGGCGCGGACATGGTGTGGCCGAGGTTCTGCAGCAGCGGGTCAGACGGGGCAATGAGCGGTGCCAGCAACGCTGCGAGTATGAGCGCTCCGATGACGGCGACGCTTACCGCGAGACCAAGGGGAGGACGCCGCCGATGCCGGCTGGCGGCGCGTCCAGCGCGCACGCTGTTCTCCGAGCCCGATTCGCCTGCGGCGATGGGCAGCGGGTGATCGTGTTGCGTGGCGCTCATCTACTGCTCCGCGAGTCTCGGACTGATGACCGCAACCGTGATGTCGACGACGAGGTTGATCACCAGGACCAGGGCCACGTAGACCATCGTGACGCCCTGGATGAAGGTGTAGTCGCGCACGCCGATGGCATTCACTAGCGCGTTACCCATGCCGGGCAAGACGAACACCTCCTCGATGATCAAGGTGGCGCCGAACATGCCAACCAGGAGCAGGCCAAAGACGTTCAGGATCGTCGGCAGGGCGTTACGGAAGGCGTATCGCCAGACGATGGTTCGCTCCGCCAGTCCCATGGCCCGGGCGGTCCGTATGTAGGGTCCGTTGAGCGCGTCGACCATGGCGGCGCGCACCTGGCGCACCACGATCGCGGCAGCGCCGAGTCCCATGGACAGGCTGGGCAGGATCATGTGATCGAGGTTGCCGGCCGGGTTCTGAGCCAGCGGGATGAATCCGAGTTCGGGCAGCAGGTGCGCCGCGATGCCGAAGATCGCGATCAGGATGACAGCGAGGAAGAAATCGGGAACGGCCAGCCCGAGACCCGAGGCGTTGCTCAGAACACGGTCGACACGGCTTCCGGCTCGCTGCGCGGCCAGCACTCCGATCGGCAGCGCGACGACCACGGTGAACAGCAGCGCGAGCCCGACGAGCTCGGCGCTGACCGGAAAGCTCTGCGCCACCATGTGCGTGACCGGCTGCTGCGTCTGCAGTGACTGGCCGAGGTTGCCGGTCAGGGCCCCGGACAGCCAGTGCCAGTACTGCTGCACCAGCGGCTGGTCGAGCCCGAGTTCCTTGTTGAGAGCGGCTATTGACTGCGGCGAGGCGTGCACGCCGAGGATCCCGATCGCCGGGCCGCCGGGTACCAGCCTGATCAGCAGGAAGATGCAGACGCTCGCGAGCAGCGCAGTCGGGATGGTGGTCAGGATCCGGCGCAGCGCGAGCCGCCGGGTCGCGGGCGTGAAGAGTCGTCCTGCCGTCCAGCCGGGCTCAGGCCCGCCCGCGACGACGGTGCCCCGGTCCGGGGGGCCCGCATCGCTGCGGGCCCCCCAGTCCTCGGCTCGAGAGTCGGCGTGCAAGGTCACGAACTCACCGAGAGGTAGTCCAGGTCCGGCTCGTTGATGAGTGAGCTGGCCTGCAGGGCGCCGCCGACGTGACTGCTGTAGACCTCGGGGAACGGGTTGAACCAGAGCGGGATCATCAGCGCCTGCGACTTGATCACCGAGTCCATGTTCTGTTCAAGGGCCTGCACGCCGCTGGTCGAATAGGTGCTGTTGAGCTTGGCCAGGTCACTCTGGATGGTCGCGTTCGCGACATGCCCGGGGTTGGCGAAGCTGGCCTGAGAGAACAGACCGTAATAGGTCGCGAGCGGTGTCACCGTCCCGTCCCAGCCGACGCTGAACATGGGTCCGCCCTTCGGCAGGGCGAACTGCTGCAGCGCCTGGGTCGGCTGGTCCTCGGCGAAGTTGACGTTGATCCCGGCCTGCTTCCACTGTCCGGCAGCGATGATGGCGTCCTGCTCGAATGGCGGGGCCGCAATGGACAGAGCGCCATTGATCGTGATGCCGTGCGGATACCCGGCGGCCGCGAGCAACTGCTTGGCCTTGGCCGGGTCATAGGGCCACGCGTTGCTCATCGACGTGTCGTAGAAGGGGCTGCCGGGCGCGTAGACCGAGTAGGCGGGCTCGTTGACGACGTTGTCGGAGGCAGCCTTGGATAGCGCCGGCCTGTTCAGCGCGTACTCCAGGGCTAGCCGCACGTCCACGTTGTTCATTGGCGAGACGTTGTAGTTGATGAACATGGCGGTAACGGCAAGTGCCCCAGTATTGATGTGGACGTGCAGGCTCGAGTCGCCCTTGAGCGCCGGCACCACTGACGGGTCGACCGCGAACGCATAGTCGACGGTGCCACTGGTCAGCGCGCTGGCCAGCGATGTCTGGTCAGTAATGATCTGGACATTAATCTTGCCGACCTTTGGCGCAGGCTCGCCTGCTGACTTGTATCCAGCCCAGTGCGTGAACGCGACGGAGCTGTTCGGGACATAGCTGGCCAGGGTAAACGGCCCAGCGCCGACCGGATGGGCACCCAGGCTCTTGACGCCGTACTTCTTGATAGCGGCGGGAGAGATCAGCATGCCGAGCTGCTGTGAGAGCTCCGCGGGCATTGAGGCAGTCGGCGCGGTCAGGTTGAACTGCAGAGTGTCGGGGCCGGTGACGGTCATGTTCTTGAGCGTCGGCAGGGTTTGCACCTTCTCGGCCAGGCAGTAGTTGATGCTCTGCATCGCGGCCTGCGCAGTGACCGGGGTGCCGTCCTGGAACTTATAGCCGGGCTTGATATGGACGACGAACGCCAGGTTGCCGGCCCCGGTGAAGTTCCAGGACGAGGCAAGACCGGGAACGAGCTGGTTTGTGGACGGGATCGCGTAAATGAGCGGCACGTAGAGCAGGTCGAGGAACGGGATCGACGCGCCGCCGCCATTAGCGCAGGGATCAAAGGAGTTCGGTCCCTGTGGTGTCGCCGCGTTGAGCGTGGCGTTGCTGGTGCCGCTGCTGGTCGCCGTGGCGGGCGTCGTGGATGAGCCGCACGCGGCTAGCAGCAGCGCGCAGGGAAGGGCGGCCAGGGCCGCGATGCCGGTGCCGGCCTTGCTGCGACGCCTGCGCTGCGGATGCCGGCAATGTTTGGCGGATTCAATGCCTGAGATGGATCCCAACATTTTCACTGTGGCTCCCTGTCTGTCTTCGGAGCTGAACTGGTAGATGTGGTGACTTCGGCGATCTCCTGCCACCGATGGCAGGCAACCTGATGGCTGCCGCCGGTGTCGTTCTGCAATTCCGGTTCCTCGCTGGCGCATCGCTGGATGGCGAACGGACATCGGGATCGGAACCGGCAACCCGCTACCCGGTTGCGCGGATCTGGTGGCTCGCCCAGGATGGGCAGCGCCGGCCGGGCAGCACGCTCGGCGGTGATACGCGGGACCGCCGCGATCAGTGCCCTGGTGTACGGATGGAGCGGACGGGTGAGCACCTGGCTGGCCGCTCCGATCTCGACGAGCTTGGCCGCGTACATGACGGCAACTCGGTCGGCGGTCCCAGCGACGGCTGCGACGTCGTGAGACACGATGACGTAGGTGAGGCCGCGCTCATGCTGGACCGACGTCAGCAGGCGCAGCAGGCTGGCCTGAAGGGATACGTCCTGCGCGGACACCGGCTCGTCCAGCAAGATCAGCGGCGCGCGCGACGCGAGCGCGCGGGCGATGGTGACGCGTTGCTTCTGACCACCGGATATCTCGTGCGGCCGCCGGTCGGCGATCTGCACGCCAAGCCCGACCTCGGACAGCAGCTCGACGGCGGTCTCGCGCAAGCTGGCCGGTATCCGGAGCTGTCGCGGGACTAGCGGCTCCGCAACGCTCTTCCAGATGGGCTGCCGCGGATCGAGGGCCCGGTCGGGGTCCTGGAACACGACCTGCCCGCGAGCAGCGCCGCGGTCGGCCCCGCCAGCACCGCTCGAGAAGACCTCGACCGTCCCCGCCGCGGGCGGCACCAGGCCGGCGATGGCCTTCAGCAAGGTCGACTTCCCCGACCCTGACTCGCCGATAATGGCAAACGTCTCACCAGCGCCGACGTTGACAGTGACGTCCTGGACAGCGCTGACGCCACGCCTGCCGCCGCCGTAGGTGACTGTCAGGCCGCGAATCGAGACCGCGGGTGCCGGGCCAGCTGACGCGACGGCCGCTGGCGCCTCCCTGGCCGTCACCGGATGCCTGCTTCGAGCCGCAGCTCCGAATGCCGCAGGCAGCGCGTCTGCGTGCCGTTCAGTGTCTGCGTGCCGTTCAGTGTCTCGGTCCTAGTGAGCTCTGTCATTTCCGGCACCGTCTGGGCGCACCTCTCCTCGGCGAACGGACAGCGCGGGTGGAACCGGCAGCCGGCCGGCGGACGCTCAGGGTTCGCAGGCTGGCCGGTCAGCTCCGGGCCCGTGAGCTGGCCCTCGCTCAGGTCCGGCCCGGTCAGGTCAGGCCCGGTCAGCTCGGCGGCAGCCAGTTGCAGCCGCCCGGACGACACCAGCGCCCAGGTATAGGGGTGGGATGGGGCCGAGACGACACGATGGGTCGAGTCGATGTTGACAACCTGGCCGCAGTACATCGTGATGACCCGGTCGCAGACCTGGGTCACGACGGCAAGGTTGTGCGTGATCAGGAGAACTGAAAGGCCGCGCTCATCGGCGATCGACCGGAGCAGGGAAATGATCTGCGCCTGAACCGTCACGTCCAGCGACGTCGTGGGCTCGTCGGCGATCAGCAGGCTGGGATCGCAGGCCAGCGCCATGGCGATCATGGCCCGCTGGCACATGCCGCCCGACAGCTCATGTGGATAGGCGGCGAAGCAGTTCCTGGGACTGGGCAGGCCAACCCGGTCCAGTAGCGATAGCGCCGTCGCGCCCGCCTCCCGGCGGCTCACGTCACGATGCGCGCGGATCACGTCGACGATCTGTCGCCCGACCGGCAGCACCGGATTCAGCGAGGAGCGCGGCTCTTGGAAGATCATGCCGATCTGGTCGCCCCGCGTCGCGCGCAGGACGGCTGGCGCCGCGCCAAGCAGTTCGGTGCCTGCGAACCTGACGCTCCCTGACACGTGCGCGCCATGCGGCACGAGGCCGAGGATGCTGAGGCCGGTGAGCGTCTTGCCGCTGCCGCTTTCGCCGACGAGGCCGACCACCTCGCCGCGTCCTACCGTCAGTGTGATGTCGTCAAGCAGCGTCGCAGGTCCGAGCGTCAGCCGGAGCCCGGTCACCGCGAGCAGGCTGTCTCCGCCGTAAGCGGCAGCGGTCATCACTCGCCGCCCAGAGTGCCGCGCTCGAAGGCTTCCAGTGCTCCCTTGAGGCCAAGCTCGCGGATGGCCCTGCCGGTAGGCTCGCCGGTGCGGGCAAAGTGGTGTAGCGCGTCCATGTCGACGCCTACGGTCGCGGCCTGCCAGAATCCCTGCAACGCCGCTACCCGGTTCAGCGAGGCCTTCTGGCCGGCCAGGACCTCCAGCGGTGCCCGAGCGATGCGCATGGCCAGTTCCCTGACCTCGTCGTCGAGCTGCGCTGGCTCGGCGCAGATATTCGCCCATCCCCACTCGACTGCGGTGGGACCGTCCATGACCGAGCCGATGTCGTAGGCCAGCTGCCTGGCCCGGCGGACGCCGATTGAGAGCGCGAGCATCGGGGGAGTGAGGCCCGCGCCCATCGGGAGCTTCGGCAGCCCGATCTGAGCGTCGGTGCTGACGGCCACCAGATCACAGGAAGCACATAGCTGCGTGGCCGCGCCCACGCAATACCCGTGCACGCTCGCGATCACGGGCTTGGGCAGCGACCAGATCCGCTCGAAGGTAGCAAAGGTGCGGTTCATCCGCGCGAGCACCGACGTCACGTCGTCTGGACCGCGATCGCCGCGGCCGAGCTCGTGTCCGGAACAGAAGCCGCGGCCGTTGCCGCGGATGATCAGGACTTTGACGCTGCGGTCATCGGCAAGATCGCTCAGTACCTGGTCGATCTCATCCAGGACGTGCGGGTTGAGCGCGTTTCCTTTGTCGGGCCGGTCGAGGGAGAGCCAGCACAGGGGACCGTCCTGGCGGACCTGCAGCGTGTCAAGGGAGCGGCTCGGGCTGCTCGCTTCCGGCGGGTTAGCACCTGTGTCCACGTCGCCGCCTTTGCTCACTCAGCCTGAATAGTTCCAGAACAAATAGTGCACTGAGGGGACGATATAAGCGAGCTCTGCGACGGGTCAACCCCTAATTGGGCGCGTTCGTACCGCGGGCGGCCGCTGGCGGACCGCTGGGTCTCAGTGGTGACTGCGCGAGCTTTCGATGGTCCAGCGAGCGATGGCACCCAGGTGCTTGTCCATCCGCCGCAGCGCGAGCGGAGCGTCGCGGGCGATGATGGCCTGCACGATGGCGTGGTGCGCGCGGCGGACCGCGTCCGGCGGCTCGGTGACGCGGTGCGGGTCGCCGGAGTGCAGCCGCTCAGCGGTCAGCTGCATCGCTATCGACTGCAGAAGTCCGAGCGTTCGGTTGCCGCTTAGCTCGGCAATGACAGCATGCAGGTCGTGCGAAACCGCGGGGAAGTCCTCGTCCGGCCAAGTGCGTTCCAGCTCGAGCACGCCCCTGAGCCGCTTGATGCCCTCGGCAGACAACCGATCAATGGTCAGCCCGAGGGTTGCAGCCTCAAGCTCGGCGCGAAGCGCCCGGATGTCGGCGCTATTCATGCCCCGATAGGTGAGGTAGAGAGAGACTGCTCGCACGATCGCCCGGCCGTCGGGGGTGGCGACGACCATGCCTCCGGCCGCTCCGCGCTGCATCCGCACGACCGAGTGGTTCTCGAGGATCCGGACAGCCTCGCGGAACTGGGCGCGGCCGATCCCGTAGCGCGCCATGAGATCCACTTCGAATCCCAGGCTCTCCCCAACTGGCCAGCCGCGCTCGATGATGTCCTGCCGGATGCGCTCGGCGGTGAGATCGGCTGGCCGCAGCGGCACGCCCCGCCGGGTAGTCGCCACACTGGCTTCAGGCTCGGCGGTCTGACGCGGCGCGGACCTCACGCAGGCGCGCAGTTCCTCAATTTCGGCGCGCATCAGGTTCCTCGCCAACTCCGCGTTGCCGGCAGCGATGGCCTCCGCGATCGTGGCATGACTACCCTGAGCCGAGTCGGGCGGCGGATTGTGTCCGAGCCCGTGGCCGTATCGCTGGTCGGTCAGCGACGCTATGACCCGGACGAAGAGCGACAAGGCAGCGTTGCCGGTGGCGTCGGCGATGAGTTCGTGCGTCAGCGGTGCACCGGATCCGGGCGGCGCCTCCGCGCACGCGGGCGTGTCCCGGGCGACTTGCCGCAAGGCATGAAGTTCGCCAACGCCGAGTGGCGCTGCCGCCGCCGCGGCCGCGGCGAAACCTTCCAGCACCTGGCGAGCTTCGAGCAAGTCGTCGACATCGGCCTGGGCATATTCGAGGAGGATCTCGAGTGACTCGGTGACCGCGGAGACATCGGGCTCGACCACGACCAGGCCGCCGCCCCGACCGCGGCGCATCCTGACCACCTGCCGGTGCTCGGCCAGCCGGATAGCCTCCCTGATGACCGCGCGGCCGACGCCATAGCGGGCAATGAGCTGATCCTCCGAGCCGATCACCTTGCCGACCGGCCAGCCCGCTCGCAGCACATCGGCCTCGAGCGAAGCGGCGATCCGCTCCGCAAGCTTGGGGTCTCGCGCGCCCGGCACGGGGCTGAGGGCGGTTGACCCAAGCGACAGCACTCTGGGCGGCAGCGGCTCGGCGATGACGGCGTCGCGCGTAACGCTGTCAGGCACGGGACAGCCACATCCGGACCGTCCCACGCCAGTGCGGCCAGTGATGGGCCGCGTATCGCGGAACCGCCTGCCAGCCCGGGGCTGCAGGGCCCGCCTTCTCCCGCATGCCTCTATAGTGCCAAACGTTGGCAGCCAGCAGTCCATCCATGAACAGCTGGACGGGTAAATATTTGGCTAAAGCCGGCAAATCATTCCTAAATACGCGGGCGGCTATTGCCCGACGGCCCAGCGCACTGCTCCGCCCGTCACCTGGCGCAGGTAGTCCTCCCCGACACCGGGTGCGGCCTCGATGGCGACGAACTGTCCGGCTACGACGTCACACGTGGCCAGATCGGTGTAGACACGCCGAACCACGCCCCGGGCGGTGAGCGGGTAGCTGCAGCTGGAGACGAGTTTGGGCTGCCCGGTCCTGGTGGTGTGGCGCGTCATGACAACGACTTCACGTGCGCCCGCGGCGAGGTCCATGGCGCCGCCAACCGCGGCCAGCTTCTCACCCGGCACGGCCCAGTTCGCCAGATCCCCGGATTGCGACACCTGGAATGCGCCTAGTACCGACACATCAATGTGGCCGCCCGTGATCATGACGAAGGCCTCGGTGTGACTGAAGTAGCTGCCGCCGGGAAGCAGGGTCACCGGATTCTTTCCAGCGTCGATCAGCTGCGGGTCCTCGGTACCCGGCGCTGGCGGCGGGCCGACGCCAAGCATCCCGTTCTCACTGTGAACGACAACCTCCTTGCCGGAGGTCAGATGCCCTGGCACCAAGGTCGGCAGGCCGATCCCGATATTGACGTAAGAGCCTGCAGGCAGATCTCTCGCGATGTGGCCGGCGACTTCCGCCATGCTCCAGCGACCACGGGAACTTGCCAGGTGGCTGGCCGGCGCCGATGTCACTGTGTTGGTCTCATTGGGTTCCAGCGGTGCCAGGGCCAGGCGGCGGCGCGAACACCACGCTGTCCACGTAGATGCCCGGTGTGACGATCTCCTCAGCGTCCAGTCCGCCCAGTTCTACCACCGGCTCATCGACCTGGACGAGCGTGCTGGCGGCTGCCGCGGCCATGGTCGGGCCGTAGTTGCGGGCCACGGAGTGATAGACGAGATTGCCCCAGCGGTCAGCCCGCCGGGCCCGGATAAGCGCGACATCTCCCGGCAGCGCGTGCTCAAGGACGTACTCGCGCTCGCCGAAGCGGCGGGTCTCCTTCCCGGCTGCTAGTTCCGTGCCGACGCCAGTCAGCGTGTAGAACGCCGGAATGCCGGCCCCTGCGGCCCGGATCCGCTCCGAGAGCGTGCCCTGCGGGACAACCTCGAGGTGAACCGATCCTTCGGCGTACCGGCGCTCGAACCACACCGAACCACTCGACCGGGAGTACGAGCAGATCACCCGGCTCACCCGGCCCGCGCGCAGCAGGGCAGCCACCCCGTTTTCGCCGCTGCCAGCGTTGTTTGCCACGACGGTCAGGTCGGAGGCGCCTTGCTCGACAAGCGCGTCAATCAGTTCGCAAGCGACGCCAGACTCGCCAAACCCGCCGATCAGGATCGTCATGCCGTCGGCAACGTCGGCCACGGCGGCTGCAGCCGTAGTCACGCGCTTGTCGATGGTCCCGCCGTCCGCTGACGTCCCGACTACACCTGGGCGGGCCGGCACGGGCAGCATACGGTGCACGGTACACAGCCGGTCAAAAGATCGTCAACCTGCCGGCCAGTCTCGGAAGTAGTAGTCGTAGGCGTGCCGTACGTGGTCGCGCGCGAGCATGGCGCTATGCTCGGCGTCCCCGGCCATCATGGCCGCGGCGATCTTGTCGTGCTCAGCCGCCGCCTCGGCGAGATGACCGGGCGACGGCGCTCGGGCTGCGAACATGGACAGCGCTGTAGTGTGCACGAACGCGTGGCAGCGGTCCAGATCGTCGAGCTGGCAGTGGCTGAGGATGGCCACGTGGAAGCGGCTATCGGCGACCCGGAACTTGTACCGGTCCTCGGACGCCGCCGACTCGTCAAGCTCTGCCAGGATTGGCGCTAGTACGTTGCCCAGCTCGCGCCGCACCGGCGCAGTGAGCAGGGCAGCCCGGCGTGCCGCGACCGAGTCAATGACCTCGCGGATGAGCAGCAAGTCTCGTGCGTCGTCATTCTTGGGATCGATCACACTCGCGGCGCCGGTCGGGTCAAGGACGATGAGGCCGTCGCGCTCGAGTGCTTTGAGCGCATCCCGCAGCGGCGTTCTGCTGATCCCGAATTCTCGCGCGAGCGCCTCCTGTGACAGCGGGCTGCCAGGGGCCAGCTGTCCGCGCAGGATTCGCTCCCGTAGCCGTTCGGCTGCGATTTCGCTCAGCTTGGCTGGCCTGATGATCTGTGCTGTCGGCTCAGCTGACATGCCGCCCCCGTGGTCGTAGGCCACTGCTCGGCCGGACCCAAGCTTCAGCAAGGGTTGACGGCTTCCTGTACACAGAATACCGTGCACACTATGCGCCACCTTAGTGGACGGTTTATGGATCGCTAGCGCCCAGCCGAGGCAGCCCGCATTGGCGAGGAGGCCGACCGGCTAGCCAGGCGATTGCTCGCTGGCTCGGATTCGCGAGCGCGGTCAGGCGGGCTCCCGCGGAAGCCCCAGACCCCGTTCCGCCATGATGTTGCGCTGGATCTCGCTCGTGCCCGAATAGATCGTGCCCGCCCTGCTGGCCAGGAATATCTCCTGCCACCTGCTGACGGCATAGTTCTCCGCATCGGGACGGATCATCCCGGCTGCCCCGGTCAGGTTGATGGCTATCTCGCCGAACCGCCGGTGGTACTCGGTGCGGAAGGCCTTGACGATGGCGGCCTCTGGCCCGGGCTGACCGCCTGCCACCATGCGTGCCGCGAGTCGCTGCCCATGGAAGCGCATCAGCGCTACCTGCGTGTAGGCCCAGGCCAGCTGCTGCCGGACGAGCGGATTCCCGGTCAGGCCCGCGCGCTGGAGGTCGCGCACGAGGTCCCAGAATTCCAGCTCGAAACCGAGATAGATCACGGTCGCCGAACCGCCGCGCTCGAAGCCGAGCGTCGTCATGGCAGGCCGCCAGCCGTTGTTGAGGCCACCGATGACGTTGAACAGCGGCGCCCTGGTGCCATCGAAGAAGTCCTGGCAGAAGTTCGCCTCGCCGGTCAGCTGGCGCACCGGCCGCCACTCGATGCCGTTGTCGAGCGCGAAGCGGGCGAGCACGTAGCTGAGGCCACGGTGCCTTGGCGCATCCGGGTCGGTCCGGCACAGAATGAAGATCATGTTTGCTCGCTGCGCGCCTGACGTCCAGATCTTCTGGCCCTGGATGACGATCTCGTCGCCGTCGACCACGCCTTTGGTCTGGACCGCAGCGAGGTCGGAGCCATGATCAGGTTCGGAGTAGCCCTGGCAGTAGATGTCCTCGCCGGACACGATCCGCGGCAGGAAGTGAGCCTTCTGCTCCAGGGTGCCGTGAGCCAGGATCGCCAGCCCGACCAGCCGCTCGCCCATGCCTCGCTCGACTCTCGGGATGCCAGCGCGCACGCACTCCTCGGCGAACACCAGCATCTGCACCGGCGTGAATCCGCTCCCGCCGTAAAGGACGGGCCAGCTGGGGCAGATCAGGTGTGCGTCCGCCAGCTTCCGCTCCCACTCCCGGTACTGCGGGCTCGCCAGCGCTTCCCCGCGGTGATCGAAGCGGTTATTTGGCAGATTCCACTGGGCCAGCTCCGCGAGGCCTGGCGGGACGTTGTCGCCAATCCAGCCCCGGATCTCCATTCGGAAGTCGTGCGCTTCCTTGCCTAGGTCGGCCGTCCCGATCCGGGCGAGAGCCTCCGCTGCGCTCATTCGCCGCCCGCCTCGCCGCGGTAGAGAGGCGACGACTGTTTCATCTGGCGCAGCATCATCCGCATCTGGGCCACTGGCTCGTCGCGATCGTCAAGCGCCCGGCTGTCGAACCACAGGACCTCGGTCTTTGGCGTCTGGCTGACCGCTGCCACCTCGCCCGTCACCCGGTAGTCGCGGTCGAGGAAGACGGGACCACCGCGGAACCGGATCTCGATAGCGCCGAAGAGGCCGACATGCTCGCCCATCACCGCCTTCGTCTCGGCCAGCAACTGTGTGTAGAGCAGTCCGACGACGCCTGACGGGGAGGCTACGGGGCCGCCCCACGGCGACGGGCCGGTGTACCAGCCGAGGGGCTCGGTCATCGCCTCCTGCTCGATGATGGATCGCTGCCGGTCGCCGTTGACGGCTGCGCGCAGATCACCGAGTACGTCGCCCGCCTTGACCGCCTTCAGGATCCTGAGCTCGGCCGGATCGGCCGGGCGCAGATCTCGCTCGTGCAAGGCCGACGGAGCCCGTGGATCCCCGACTGCGGCCGTTCCCTCGGCGACAAGCTCGGCCGCGGGAGTCGTCATCCAGGCGCGGACCTGCGGGTCGACATCTCCGGTCGGCGGACGCTCGACAAACGCCTGGACAGCCTCGCCGTCAGTCGTCGCGTGCCGGAAGTACAGGGACAGGCTGCCAGTCTCGAACCAGCGCTGGCCGAACGCCTGTAGCAGGAGTGGCGGGAACTGGTCCAGGTGCACGCTGCCCGCCACCGTGCCGCCGCGGAAACCGAGCGCTGCTGCCGTGTCATCGTCGTGGATGCTGCCGACGATATGAGCGGCCAGGTTGCGCGGCTGCCGCACTGGCCCGGTGATCACGTCGCTGGTGGTAGTCATTGATCCTCCTGTAGTTCACTCGGCTCATCGGTACGGCGCCATTGGCGCGATCGTCATCTGCTGGCCGGAACGGACGACATCGGCCGCAATCAGGCTACGAATTTCCTGCTCGGGCAGGCCTGCCTCGGTCAGGATCTCGTTGCTGTGCTCCCCGACCCCGGGCGGGACGAGAGCGTCGCTGCGCTGAGTCCGCGAGAAGCTCGCCATCCGTCCTGACACATGCAGGTCAGATCCAGTGCCGGCGCTGATCTGATGATGCACCGACCAGCGAGCGAGCACCGGGTCAGCGACCAGCTCACTCGAGCGCCGTGCGCTCGTCGCTGGCACTCCGGCAGCGTCGAGCTCAGCTTCTGCTTCGGCCGAGGACCGGGCGGCGAAGAAGCTCTCAAGCGCCTGCGGGCTGGCCAGCTCGGCTAGCGCTGCCTTCGCCGCAGGGCACTTGGCCTGAACCCTGATCCAGCCGTCTGAGGTCCGGTAAAAGCGATCACACGCGCCGGGTCCCCGGAAGTCGGGGCCGCCGCGCTGCGGGGCCGGCCGCCCGGCTACCCGGAGCAGTTCCTCGCACTGCATCAGCGCGGACGCGCCTGCCAGCGAGACCGACCCGCGCTGGCCGGATCCGGTACGGCGCCGGTGGAAGAGCGCGACGCATGCGGCGAGCGCCGTCAGGATAGCCGCGGCAGTGTCGTTGACGGCCAGGGTGAGCAGGACGGGTTCACCATCTCCGCCCTGCGCGGTCATGATGCCGCTCATCGCCTGGAGCACGGTGTCGAAGCCGGCCTCGTCTCGCAGCGGGCCGCTGTCGCCGAACGCGCTGATGGACATCGAGATGATGTCCGGCTTGATCTGGCGGAGCTGCTCGTAGCTAACTCCCAGGCGGTGCGCGACTCCGGGCCGGTAGTTGTCGATGACCACATCGGCGGTGCGAGCTAGCTGATGGAACAGCGCACGCCCCGCCTCCGCGCGCAGGTCCAGCGCCAGGCCGCGCTGGCCACGGATGTACGGGAAGCCCTGTCGCCGGAAGCTGTCGCCGTCAGGGATCTCGACCTTCACGACGTCGGCGCCGAGCTCCGCGAGAAGCGTGCCCGCGTATGGTCCCGCGAGCACGACTCCCACGTCCAGCACCCGAGTACCGGAGAGCGGTCCAGGGCGGGGAACGGGGCCGTTATCGGGCGGCGGCTGTCTCGGCCAGTCGGGGACGGCTTCTCCGTCGGGCCGCAGGGGCCGCAGCGGCGGCGCTAGTTCGGGCTGGCGCGCCGGAGTCGCACTCAGGCAGATCGGGTTGGCGGGCATCGTGATCTTGCCACGATCAGGATCGTCCACGGTGGCCGCCATGCCGATGGCCGTGATCTGTGGATGGTCAAGCCAGTGCTCCCGCTCAGCCAGCGGTGCGACCGGGCATCCGGCCGCCGTGAACGCCACCTCCCAGTCCGCGCAGTTCTTGCTCGCGAACGCGGCGACGAACCGGGGCCGCATCTCGGCTCGCCTGGCCGGTCCGACGACGGCGTCCAGGCCAGCTGTCTCGGCTTGGTCCAGCAGGTCAGTGAAGCCGAGGACCGCTAGCGCGATCTTCTGGAACTTCGGCGTGAGCGCGGCGAGGAACAGCCAGCGACCGTCCGCGCAGCGGTAGCGGGTATACGTCAGGCTGTGCCCGCCGGGACCAACGGCGCTGTCCGGGTCAGGTACGCCAGGGCGGACGACCATTTGCAGCGGGCTCGCGGCCATTGCGCCGTGGACGCCTCCGACCGTGACCACCTGGCCGTGGCCGGAAACCTCGCGCTCCACCAGGGCCGCGGTGGCGCAGCACGCTGCCCATATCGCCTGGATGTACAGGAGGTGCGGGTAGACCGGATCCACCGGGCCACCGTCGTGCGACGACTGGCGAAGGGATCCGCCCATCGCCGCCGAGAGCAGCGAGTTCGACTCGTGCTCGCCGGCCCACGGAGCGGTGTCAAGGTATGGAGTCACCGACAAGTAAATAAGCCTGGCATTGGAGGTAGTCGCTGCCTGGGCACTCACGCCCCAGCGGTCAGCTACTTCCGGCACCGCAATGCAGACGTCGGCACTGTCCAGCAGACCTCGCGCGCGTTCCCTGTCCTGCTCCACGTCGGGGTCGAGCGTCACGCTGGTCTTGCCGCGACCCCACATGGCGAAGCCAGGGCGCGAGCGGTCAGCGTCGCCGCCAGGCGGTTCCAGCTTCACCACCTCGGCGCCGAAGTCGGCGAGGAGCATGGCAGCCATCGGCCCGGCGATACCGGTTGCGAGCTCGACGACGCGGACCCCACGGAGCGCTCCAGGCACCTGTTAACCGCCTCCTGGTATGGTCCCTCCGTCGGCTTGCTCAAAGGCGACGGAATACCGTGGACAGTACACAGCACCTCTCATGTAGTCAATCTTGATCATTTGCGACTACGGGTTCGCCGAGGAGGAAGCGCCATGGCGTATCAGTTCATCACCTACCAGGTGGCAGACCGGATTGCCTGCGTGACGATCAACCGTCCCGAGGTCATGAATGCGCTGCACGCGGAAGCCAACGTGGAGATGCGGGATGCCTTCGAACGATTCCGAGCGGACGACGACGCATGGGTCGCGATCGTGACGGGTGCTGGCGAGCGTGCGTTTTCGGCTGGAAACGATCTGCGCGCCACGGCCGAGCGCGCGGCGGATCGTTCTGCCCCCCGGCCCGCGGACGTGCCACTCGGCGGGATTACCAGGGATTTCCACTGCGACAAGCCGCTCATCGCCGCGGTCAACGGCTACGCGCTCGGCGGCGGCTTCGAGCTCGCCCTCGCCTGCGATGTGATCGTCGCGGCCGACTCGGCCCGATTCGGCCTCCCGGAGCCGCGGGTCGGCCTGGTGGCCGGAGCTGGCGGTATGCACCGGCTGCCTCGGCATGTGCCCCTCAAGATTGCGATGGGGATGATGCTGACGGGACGGCAGATCGGCGCGCAGACAGCTGCCGAGCTCGGGATCGTGAACGAGGTTGTCCCGCTCGGTGACCTGATGGCGGCCGCCAAGCGGTGGGCCGCGGACATGCTGGCGTGCTCGCCCGTAAGCCTGCGGATTACCAAGCAGTGCGTCCTTGCGGGGCTCGCGTTGCCGGTCGAGGCGGCGATGGAGGCCGACCTAACGTCTGGACGGCTAAGCATGCTGCGAAATTCGGAGGACGCTAGGGAAGGCCCGCTAGCCTTCGCGCAAAAACGCCCGCCACAGTGGCAGGGCCGGTGAGAGGACCAGGCGATCTCGGCCGATCCGGCGCGGCGACTGACCAGCGCAACTCCGGAATAACTGACACCTGGAGACCCGCAGGAGACAACGGC
>CAWJMK010000005.1:0-674725 GCA_963843955.1 uncultured Actinomycetota bacterium | reverse complement strand
GCGCGTGGAGCCTGCGCGTCGGGTCACGGGCTGGCGGGGGAAGCGCCGACCAGCGTCCGCTCACAGTCGGCGGTCCGCCGCGCGACGGCATCGCGCCGCGGCCGAATCCTGGTCGGCGGGAAACGGCCGCGCCTGGCCGGGCCGGATGGCGCTGGCCCGCTGTCGCCTCCGGTGCGACCGGCCTGCCGGTGCCAAGGACGGTCCGCAACGGGGCGAGCGTGTCGTTGGTCAGCCTGCCCGACCAGACCAGGTCCCAGATCGCGCTGGCGACCTCGCGGTCGTTGGCGGCCAGAGCCTTGGAGTCGGGGCTCGCTAGCCCGGCCGCCACCCGGTCGGCGATGCCGCGGAAGAACAGGGCGCCGCCGCCCTCGAGGACGCCAAGGATGGCGTCGTGCACCGGCGTCATCGTGATCTCTGCTGGCTCGGGCAGCAGCAGCGGCGCCACCGGGGCCGGCGCCAGGATGATCCAGCCGTCACTTCCCGGCAGCGATCCGGCACCTGACCAGACCACCTCGCCCGCGGCGGTCAGCTCGTCGAGCAGCGCCGGCGAATACCCGGGGACTCGGCCCGGCAGCACCAGAGTCTCCAGGGCCGACGCCGGGACCGCCGCTCCGGCGAGCTGATCGACGACGTCGTACACCGCGTCGGCTCGGGCCGGCCTGCTGCGATTGCCCGCCTGAGTTCTCGCCGGTGCCGCGTCGGCGTGCTGCCAGGCCGGCAGGAACGCCGCGTAGACCGACGGCGGCGCCGGCTCCACTTCCTTGCGCAGCTTGGCGAGGCAGCGCCGGCGCAGCATCCGCAGCACGCCGGCCTCGCACCACTGAGTGCCGCCACCTGGCTCGAAGTCGCCTTCGGTCAGGCTGCCTTCGGCAGCCAGCCGATGAAGGGTGTCAGTCACGACCGCGACCCCCAGGCCGTGCCGCTCCCCGACGGCCAGCGACCCGAAAGGCCCGTGCGTGCGCGCATACCGCAGAACCAGGTCGCGCAGTGGGTCGCGCACCGGCTCGGTGAAGACCTCGGGCACGCCTGGCGGCAGCGCCACGCCGAGCGCATCCCGCAGCCGGCCCGCGTCCTCGATGGAGCTCCAGCGCTGCGTGCCCGCGATGCGCAACGCGAGCACGCGCCGCGCGGTAGCCAGTCCAGCGAGCCACGCAGCTGCCTGCGCCGGGTCGGCCGACCGCTCGGCCACCTCGTCGGTCGTCAGCGGGCCGAGCGCCCTGAGCATGTCGGCGACCGCCTCGGCGTCCCGGCAGGCGCGACCGGGGGTGAGGCGTTGCAGCTCGCGCTCGGTCTCCTCGACGACCGTCGGATCGAGCAGCTCGCGCAGCTCGGTCTGCCCGAGCAGCTCGGCCAGCAGGGCAGAGTCGAGTGCGAGTGCCTGCGCGCGCCGCTCGGCCAGCGGCGCATCGCCCTCGTACATGAACGCGCCCACGTAGCGGAACAGCAGCGACCTGCTGAACGGAGATGCCGTGGGCGTTTCCACTTCCACCAGCCGGACCTGGCGCGTCGCGATGCCGCGCATCAAGGCAGTCAGGCCAGGCACGTCGAAAACGTCCTGCAGGCACTCCCGCATGGTCTCCAGCGCAATGGGGAACTGGCTGTACTGGCTCGCCACCGCCAGCAGCTGCGCGGACCGCTGGCGCTGCTGCCAGAGCGGCGTCCGCCTGCCAGGCTGCCGGCGTGGCAGCAGCAGCGCCCGGGCTGCGCATTCGCGGAATCTGGAAGCGAAGAGCGCAGACGAGCCGACCTCGGCGGTGACGATCTGCTCGACCTCGTCGGGGTCGAGCATGGCGATGCCCGCGGGCGGCGGGTCGTCGGCGTCGGGCACCCTGATGACGATGCCGTCGTCAGTATGCTGCGCCTGCACGTCCATGCCGCCATAGCGCTCGCGGAGCCTCGCCGCGATCGCGAGCGCCCAGGGCGCGTGGAGCTGCGCGCCGTACGGGCTGTGCAGCACCAGGCGCCAGTCGCCGAGCTCGTCGCGGAAGCGCTCCAGCACCAGCGTGCGATCGTCGGGGAGGTAGCCGGTCGCCTCCCGCTGTTCGTGGAGGTAGCGGACCAGGTTGGCCGCGGCCAGCTCGTCCAGGCCCTCCGCGCGCAGCCGGGCTATGGCCTGTTCCTCGCTGACGGCGCCAAGCTCGCGGCAGTAAGCGCCGATGGCGGCGCCGAGCTCGGCCGGGCGGCCGGGCGCATCACCCTTCCAGAACGGGAGCCTGCCCGGCTGGCCTGGCGCGGGCGAGACGAGTACCTGGTCCGCGGTGATGTCCTCGATCCGCCACGAGGTAGCGCCGAGGACGAACACATCGCCGACCCTGGACTCGTAGACCATCTCCTCATCGAGCTCGCCGACCCGGCGGGAATGCCGGCCGGAGCGGTCGGTCTGGCCGCCTGCCAGGAATACCCCGAACAAGCCGCGGTCCGGGATCGTCCCGCCATTGCTCACGGCCAGCCGCTGGCTGCCGGGCCGCCCTGTCAGCGTCCCTGTGGTCCGATCCCACACCAGCCGCGGACGCAGCCCGCCGAAGTCCTCGCTCGGATACCGGCCAGCGAGCATGTCGAGCACGGCGTCGAGCACCGGCCGGGTCAGCCCGCTGAACGGCGCGGCCCTGCGCACGGTGTGCTCCAGGTCGCTGACGTCCCAGTCGTCCATCGCCGTCATCGCGACAATGTGCTGCGCTAGCACGTCGAGCGGATTGCGCGGCATCCGCAGTTCCTCGATCTGCCCGGCCCGCATGCGCTGCGTGACGACCGTGGACTGGACCAGGTCACCCTGGTACTTCGGGAAGAAGATGCCGCGCGAGATGTCGCCGACGTGATGCCCAGCCCGGCCAGTCCGCTGCAGTCCGCTCGCGACAGAGGGCGGTGACTCGACCTGGATGACCAGGTCGACGGCGCCCATGTCGATGCCGAGCTCCAGGCTGGAGGTCGCGACTACAGCCGGAAGCGTGCCCGCTTTGAGCGCTTCCTCGATCTGGCTGCGCTCCTGCCTGGACACCGAGCCGTGATGGGCGCGGGCGACGACCGGGGCCGCGCCCACGCTCGTGCCGGACTGCCCGAGCAGCTGCGCCGCGGCTCCGGCGTAGCTGTCAGCAGCGGAAACGGCGATCTGATCCGGATCTGCCGCCATCGCTTCGGCGGCCCGCTCGGCGGCAAGGTCGTTGAGCCGCGCGCACAGCCGCTCGGCCAGCCGGCGCGAGTTTGCGAAGACGATCGTGGACCGGTGGCTCTGGATTAGGTCAAGGACCCGCTCTTCAACATGCGGCCAGATCGAGTGCTGGCGGACGGGATTGCCATCCGGCTGATCCAGGCTGCCTGCTCTGGGATGTGACCCGGCCCGGTCCGGCTCCTCGCCGCCCTGCAGATCACTCATGTCCTCGACGGGGACGACGATCCTGAGGTCGAGCCGCTTCTCGCTCGGCGGCGCCACGATGGTGACCGGCAGCGCACCGCCGAGAAACCGCGCTACTTCCTCGGCCGGCCGGACCGTCGCCGAAAGCCCGATGCGCTGGGCTGGCCGGAGCGACGTGCTCGGGTCGTCAGCCGTCCGGAGCGCGTCCAGTCGCTCGAGAGAGAGCGCCAGGTGAGCCCCTCGCTTGCTGCCAGCCAGCGCGTGCACCTCGTCGATGATGACGGTCTGCGCGCTTCGCAGCGTCTCCCTGGCCTGCGAGGTCAGCATGAGGAACAGCGACTCTGGCGTCGTGATCAGAATGTCAGGCGGCTTGGTGGCCAGCTTGCGGCGCTCGTCGGCGGCGGTGTCGCCGGTCCGGACGGCGACCCTGATGTCGGGCTCGGGCAGGCCGAGCCGGCGGGCGGCATGCGTCACGCCCGTCAGCGGCGAGCGGAGGTTGCGCTCTACGTCGACAGCCAGGGCCTTCAGCGGTGAGATGTAGAGGACCCGGCACCGGCGCTTCGGATCGGCGGGCTGCGGCTCGCCGGCCAGCTTGTCGATGGCCCACAAGAATGCCGCCAGCGTCTTGCCTGATCCCGTCGGGGCGACGACCAGAGTGTGCTCGCCCTGGCCGATGGCACGCCACGCCTCGGCCTGGGCCTGCGTCGGCTCGGCAAATGCCGACTCGAACCATGCCCTCGTCGCCTCGCTGAAGCCGGCGAGGCGCGGCGCCTGGACTGCTGCCATGGCTCCATCTTGCCTGCTGATGCCGACACTTCAGGCCTGCGGCGCCTTAGCCCTGCTGTCGGCTAGGTTGTCCGGGTGCCTCCGCTGCGCCTTCGGCCCTCCGCCCGCGCCATAATCCTGGACGACGACGACCGGATCCTGCTCTGCCGGTTCCAGTTCGCTCGCGACGGCCGAGCTGTAGTCGTCTGGGCGACGCCCGGCGGCGGAGTCGAGCCGGGGGAGTCCCTGCTAGCGGCGCTGCGCCGCGAGCTCATGGAGGAAGTCGGCCTCCAGATCGAGGCGGAGCCGCCGCACGTCTGGCACGAGGAGATCGTCCGGGCCGGCCATGCGCCGGGCTACGACGGCGTGACCAATGACTATTTCCTAGTCCGGGTCCCGGCGTTCACGCCGCGTGGCTCGCTCACCGACGAGCAGCTAGCCGCAGAGAATGTCACCGGCCTGCGCTGGTGGGCCCTGGCGGACATCACCAGCCACCAGGGCAGTGACCTGTTCGGCCCGCGCGACCTAGGCGCGCTACTCACAACGCTGCTACGCGACGGACGGCCGTCCGAGCCGGTCCGGCTAGCCGGGGCCCGCTGAGTCGCTGCCCTCGTGGTGACCTAGACCAGCCGCTAGTTCTTAGCCTTGACCGCTGTTCGGTAACGCTCGATGACCAGTCCGGCTAGCGCCGGGTGGCCGCCAAGCGGCTCGGTGACCCAGTCAGCCCCGCTGTCGTGCAGCTGATCCTGGAAATGGCCTGGTGCCAGCAGGTAGCTGGCTACCGCCACTGGCCCGCTGGTGCGCTGGCGTAGCTCGGCGACAGCCTCGGGCACGGTCGGCCGCGCGGCCGCCGCGAACGCGCCGACCACCGGGACGCTGAGGCGCTCGGCGAGGAGGTCGGCCTGCTTGCGCACATCGGCAGCTGCCGCGGGATCCGCGGATCCCGCGGCAGCCAGGACGACCGGGGTACCGGCCGGGACGCCGGCCTGCGAGAGCCGGGCGGTCAAGGCGGTCAGCAGCAGCTCGTCGGGACCCAGCGGGTCGGCGACCCGGGCACCTGCTGAGGCCGCCGCGTCGGTGATATCCGCGGTCAGGTGATAGCCAGTCGAGAGCAGCAGCGGCACGATGACGGAGTTCGACCCGGCAGCGCCGAGCTCGGCCGGCAGCGACGGCTCGGCATGGCCGATGAACGCCAGGTGGACGTCGAGCACCGGGGCCAGGCGGCGGACCTGGCGGGCGAGGGTCTTGATGACGTCGGTGGCGGCCGGGTTCCGGCTGCCATGAGCGACGGCGAGCAGGGCTGGCTGGCTCATGCTGCGGCCTCCGGCTGAAGCTCGGGCGCGGTAGCTGCCGACCGCGCCAGCAGGTCACGCAACCGCACGACCTGGCCGATCACCACGACGGCCGGGGGTCGGACGCCAGCGCGGGCGGCGTCCGCCGCGACGCCTCCCAGGGTCGTGATCAGCACCTGCTGATCAGGCGTGGTGCCGTCGGTGATGACGGCGACGGGCGTTGCCGCGTCCCGGCCGCGCTTGATGAGCTCGGCGGCAACACCATCCAGGTGCGCGACGGCCATCATCAGCACGAGGGTGCCCGTCGTCTCTGCCAGCGCCGCCCAGTCGACGGTCGCGCCGGGCTGCGAGGGATCCAGATGAGCGGAGACAACCGAGAAGTCCTGCGTGATGCCCCGATGCGTGACCGGGATGCCCGCGTAGGCCGGGACCGCGATCGCGCTGGTGACGCCGGGTACGACCTGGAACGGCACGCCGGCCCGGACGCAGGCCAGCGCTTCTTCCCCGCCGCGCCCGAACACGAACGGGTCGCCCCCCTTGAGTCGGACCACGCGCTGGCCGGCCAGCGCCCGAGCGACGATGAGCTCGTTGATCTGCGCCTGGCTCAGGTTGTGTGCATGCGGCTGCTTACCCGCGTCGATCACCTCGACGCTCGGGTCAAGCTCAGCCAGCAGTGAGCGCGGCGCCAGCTTGTCCGTGACCACGACGTCCGCCTCGGCCAGCAGCCGGCGGCCAAGGACGGTGATCAATCCTGGGTCCCCTGGCCCGCCGCCGACCAGCGCCACGCTTCCGGCCGGCGAAGAACTTCGGTGCGGCCGGACCGGCAGGCTGCCCTCGGCCAGGGCCAGCGCAAGGGCGGCACGCAGCCGCTGCGAGCGGCGCGGATCCCCGCCGGCCGTCACCGCGACCGTGACATCACCGTGCCGGGTGACCGCTGCGGTCCAGGCCGGCGACGCCACCGCGTCGTCGGCGCGTACGCACCAGATCCGCTGGCGCTCCGCCTCGGCCGCGACTCGCGAGTTCACGTCGGGATCGTCGGTCGCGGCGTGCGCGAGCCACGCCGTCGACAGGTCGCCGTCGCGGTATGGGCGACGCAGGATGGCGACAGGCAGATCGGCCAGCTCAGCGACCACGGACGGGGCGATGACCACGACATCAGCGCCGGATTCAAGCAGGCTCTGAGCCCGGCGCAGTGCCACCTGGCCGCCGCCGACTACCACCGCGCGTCGGCCGGCCATCGACAGCATGAGCGGATAGCGGTCAGTCGGGACGGCGCGGCCCGGCTGGGCGCCGCCGCCAGCCGGGCTCGCGCCGCGTCCAGTACCGGCGGCCGCAGGGCCGGCGGAAGTAGGGTTGCCGCCAATGGGGTTGCCGGCAGTCACTGTGCGGTCCTGACAGCGGGGTCGTGCGGCTGCGGCCGGACGACGGCGACGAACTTCAGGGTGAAGCCGCGCGCGCACGCGCGGCACTCCCACTCGCCGGCCTGCGCGCCGGCCGGGCGGAGGTTCTCCTCGCCGCAGTACGGGCAGAAGAACGGCACCTGACGTTCGCCGGTCATGTCTGCCGTCCGGCCTGGGCAAGCTGTCCGGCCTTGGCAGGCTGTCCGGCCTTGGCCAGCTGACCGGTCTCAGTCGGCTGTCCGATCTCGGTCGGCTGCCGGGTCTCAGTCGGCTGTCCGGTCTGGTTCAGCAGCTCGGCATCGGCGCGGCGAACCCAGGTGGCGAACTGCTCGCCGTCGGCGCGGTCAGCCTGGTAGTTACGCAGGAGCCGTTCTACGTAGTCGGTGAGCCCGGCCGCCGTCACCTTGAGCCCGCGCAGCTTGCGGCCGAAGCCAGGGTCGGTGCCGAGGGACCCGCCCAGGTGGACCTGGAACCCTTCCTCGCCGTCGACGATCGAGCCCTTCAGCCCGATGTCGGCCAGCTGGAAGCGAGCGCAGGAGTTGGGGCAGCCGTTGACGTTGATGGTGATCGGGCTGTCGAAGTCCGGCAGCCGCCGGTCCAGTTCGGTGTAGAGCTCGCGGGCCCGGCCCTTGGTCTCCACGATGGCGAGCTTGCAGAACTCGATGCCGGTGCACGCCATCGTCCCGCGCCGGAACACGTTCGGCCTGGCCGTCAGGTCGATGGCCGCAAGCTCGGCGACCAGCTCGGGCACGGCTCGCTCGGGCACGTCGAGTACGAGCAGCTTCTGCTCGATGGTCGTGCGGATGCGGCCCGAGCCGTAGGCCTCGGCGAGGTCGGCGACTTGCCACAGCTGCGTACCGGACGTCCGCCCGGTATGTGGCGCGACCCCGACGTAGTACAGCCCGTCGCGCTGCCGGTGCACGCCGATGTGGTCGCGCGAGCCAGGCGCGGGTGCGGGCGGTGGCGGACCGTCGGCGAGCCCGTTCCCGTCCAGGTATTCGGTTTCCAGAACCTCGCGGAACCGCTCCGCGCCCCAGTCAGCCACCAGGAACTTCAGCCTGGCCCGGCTGCGGAGCCGGCGGTAACCGTAGTCGCGGAACAGGCTAGCCACCCCGGTCCACACCGCAGGCACGCGCTCGGCTGGCACGAACGCACCGAGGCGCTGGGCGAGCATCGGGTTGGTCGACAGTCCGCCGCCGACCCACAGGTCGTAGCCCGGCCGGCCGTCTGGCCCGATGACGCCGACGAAGGAAACGTCGTTCACTTCGTGCGCCGTGCACTGGTTGCCGCAGCCGGAGATGGCGGTCTTGAACTTGCGGGGCAGGTTGGTGAGGTCAGGGCTGTTAGTGGCGATCTCTTCGGTCGCCCGCAGGATCGCGCTGGCGTCGATGATCTCGGCCGCGTCGATGCCAGCCACCGGGCAGCCAAGGATGTTGCGTGGCACGTCGCCGCAGGCCTGCTGGCTGGACAGGCCGACCTCTTCGAGCCTGCTCCAGATGGCCGGGACGTCTTCGATGCGGATCCAGTGGAACTGGACGTTCTGCCGGTCGGTGACGTCGGCTAGGTCCTGGCCGAACTCCTTGGCGATGCCGCCGATGGTGCGCGTCTGGTCGGCGGACAGCTGACCGCCCGGGATGCGAACCCGCATCATGAAGTACGGGTCCTCGATCTCGGCGTCCTCGAGGGCACCGGTCTTGCCGCCGCCGATGCCGGGCTTGCGCTGCGTGTACAGGCCCCACCAGCGGAACCGGCCACGCAGGTCGCTCGGGTCGATGGAGTCGAAGCCCAGGTGGGCGTAGCGGTTCAGGATGCGATCGCGGACGTGCAGCCCGTCGTCGTCCTTCTTGAATCTCTCGGCGGCGTTAAGCGGCTCGTGGAAACCTAGGGCCCACTGGCCCTGGCCGCGAAGCGGCTGGGATGGCATCTGCGGGGTCCTTCTGCTGGCGTGCTGCGGGCACTGACGGCGGCTGCCCGGCTGACCGGGCGAGCTTTGCGGTGCGATGGAACCTGAGTCAGCAGGAAGGACAACAGATCGCGCTAGATACGCGGAGCAGGTCAATATGACGCCGGGAGACGAGCCACATGCCGCGGCTGGCGGTCGGGCCGGTCACTACTGCCTCCGGATGCTCGGCGCTGGGTGCGCGGTCGACTTTGGTTGAGCCTGACCGCGCTACGCTGCGCAGACTGCGCTCCACCCGCCGTGTGCGGGAGATAGCGCCGTATCGACGGTAACATCTGCCAGCAGCAATCACGCAACGGGATTTATTTCTGTGACCCAAACTCCGCTGGCGCGAATCTGACCACAGCCTCGCCGACGGCCGCGGTAGCCCATGATGGACCTCATGTCATCCGAGGGTGAATCGCTACCGCCGGAGCACGGCGACGAGCACAGCTCGGCTGCGCCGCCGGCCAGGCGGGCCGCGGTCGTGGTGAACCCGACCAAGATCGACGATCAGGCGAAGTTCGCCGAGGCGGTCGAGCGTGCCATGCGTGATCACGGCTGGAATGAGCCGCTCTGGCTTGAGACCACCCCTGAGAACCCTGGCCGCAGCCAAGCGCAGCAGGCTGTCCGGGCCGGAGCCGACCTGGTTCTCGCCTGCGGCGGAGACGGCACGGTGACGGCGTGCGCCGAGGGCCTTACCGGCGGTAGCGTCCCGCTGGCGATCCTGCCAATGGGCACCGGCAACCTGCTGGCCCGCAACGTCGGACTGCCGGCGCACTGGCCGCACGCACTGGCCGTGGCGCTCACCGGCACGGACCGGCGACTCGATTCCGGCATCGTCAGCGATTCCGGCAGTGTCGACGGTTCGGGCAGTGTCGACGGTTCGGGCAGTGTCGACGGTTCGGGCGGTGTCGACGGTTCGGGCAGTGTCGACGGTTCGGGCAGTGTCGACGGTTCGGGCAGCCTCCACCGGAGGTCCTTCGTCGTGATGGCGGGCCTCGGCCTGGACGCGAGAATGCTCCGCGACACCAGCGAACCGCTTAAGCGGCGCCTCGGCTGGGCCGCGTACGCAGTATCGGCGGTGCACCACCTGCGGGACCGGCCGATGCGCGTGACGGTGGTAGCCGACGGCGCGCAGCCAGCGCGGATGCGAGCTAGCGCCGTCATTATCGGCAACGTGGGCTCGCTGCGGGGCGGCCTGCCGCTCATGCCAGCCGCCCGGCCCGATGACGGGCTGCTCGACGCCGTGGTGCTGAACGCTCGCGGCCTAGCTGGCTGGCTCTTGGTTGCCGCGCAGGTCCTCACGCGCCGCGCGGGGAGTGACCGGCTGACGAGGATCCAGTTCAGCGAGCTTCGCCTCGAGGTCGACCGGCTGCAGCCGTGGGAGCTCGACGGCGAGTTCATGGGCGAGACGACGCAGCTGACGGTCACCGCGCTGCCGGGCAAGCTCGTGCTGCGGGTGCCGCCCGCGGGCCAGGATCCTCCGGGCCAATTGCCTGCGGGCCGGCTTTCGGCGGGCCAGGAGCCCTCGGCTATCGGCGCAGTCGCCGCCCCCGGCGAGCCAGCAGCAACGTGATGCGGCGCTCGGCCAGCTGCTCGGTGTGGAGGCTCAGCCACATGCAGACGGCGGCGAGCGGCAGCTCCACCGCCGCGGCGAGCAGAATCGACTCGGCTACCTGATTCCCCGGCGTGGTCAGGATGTCGAACCACGCATCGACGAGCAGCAGCACCGCGGTCGCGGCCGCGGAGATAGCGAGATACCGGGAGCGGCGCAGCGCGAAATAGGCCGTACTGGCCAGGGCGGCTATCAACATGACGTCGAACCCTGTCCAGGCGACGTCGTAGTGGGGTGACAGCTGCCGGGCTGGCAGGGACTCACCCAGGTAGATCGTCCATGGCAGCAAGGCCAGGGAAAACAAGGCGAACAGCGGGCCGGCCCAGCGCACGATGCGCGCGTCGTCGACGAGCACCTCGTTCTCCGGCTCGGCCGCGGGCTCCACCATGTCGTCGATCTTGCCGAGGAACTCATCAGGAGTGCTCAGGACATCATCTGACGTACTGGCGAGCGGGCCTGGGCCCGGCGATGCCCGCACGGATCCTCCAACGCGATCACATCAGTAGAGCAACGCGCCCCGTGGACGCGGAGCGGCTGGGGAGCAGCCCTCGCCGGGAGTACCCAGTCCACCGCGTCTCGAACACGCCGTTTAGTGGGACCGGCCAGAAACCAGCTGCGTGCACGCGGATCCGTCCGTCAAAATGCCGTATGGCCACCGACCCGCAGCACGACGTGATGCACGAGTACTACGAGCTTGGCAAGGAGGCGGACCGGCTCGCCAGGTCGGGCGCCGGGCGGCTGGAGTTCGAGCGGACTCAGGAGATCGTGCTGCGGCACCTGCCGAAGCTGCCGGCCACCGTCGCCGACATCGGCGGCGGGCCGGGTCGTTACGCGCTGTGGCTGGCAGGACTTGGTTATCGCGTAGTGCACCGTGATCTCGTACCGCTGCACGTCGAGCAGGTGCGCATGACTGCGGGAACGGGCTCGCCTATCGACTCTGCCATCCGCGATGCGCGCAGCCTGGACCTAGCCGACGCGAGCGTGGACGCCGTGCTGCTGCTCGGGCCGCTTTACCACCTGAGCCAGCGGGCCGACCGCGTGCAGGCCCTCCGCGAGGCGCGGCGAGTGGTGCGGCCAGGAGGCCCGGTGTTCGGGGCCGCCATTTCACGATGGGCTACCCGGCTGGACGGGATGCTGCGGCTGCGGATCTACGAGCAGGTTCCGGCGGCCGCCGATCTGATCGGGCCGCTGGAGCGGACCGGCGTGATGCCGCCGCTGATGCCGGGCGGATTCAACGGGTTCGCGCACCGTCCTCGGCAGCTGCGGGCCGAATTCGCGTCTGCGGGCCTCGCTGTCGAAGATTTGGTGTGCGTCGAAGGTGCCTCGTTCCTGCTTAATGATCTTGATGACCGAGCTGCTGACGACCGCGCGTGGCAGGTCGTCCTGGATTCCGCCAGGGCTCATGAGCGGGTGCCCGAGCTCATGGGACTCGGCTCGCACCTGCTGGCCACGGGAGTGCGCCGATGATGCGCCCGCCGTCGGCAGGCCGGAGCCGGCCTGGGCGCGAAGGCCTAGCGGTAGCCTGGCCCGCGTGCGGCTGACGGAATTCTGGGAGCGGATGCGGGCGCAGTTCGGCGAGGTGTATGCCGACAGCGTCGCCAAGGATCATGTGCTGTCCTCGCTCGGCAGCCGGACCGTGAACCAGGCGCTGGCCGACGGCGAGGAGGTCAAGGTCGTCTGGCGGGCCGTGTGCGAGGCGTTCCGGATACCGGAGCGGCGGCGGTGAGCCGCCGCAGCGTCGGGTGCTGACCTTGCCGCCCGCCGAGCGCCAGCTTGTGCTCGTCACCGGGCCGCCCGGAGCTGGCAAGACAACGCTTGCCGAGGCACTGGCGGCCGAGCTGGGGTTCGCGCTGTTCGCCAAGGACCACATCAAGGAAATGCTGCACGACACGCTCGGTGAGCAAGCCGATCTGGCCTGGTCGCGCCGGCTCGGCGGGGCGGCGATGGAGCTGCTCTGGGCCTTGGCTGGGTGTGCGCCGATGGCGGTGCTGGAAGCCAACTTCTGGCCTGATGACCCGCGGCACCGGGCGCACGCACTGGCTCTGGGCACGGTGCCAGTCGAGGTGCACTGCGTGTGTCCGGTGGCGGAATGCCAGCGCAGATACGCTGAGCGGGCGCCGTCACGCCATGCCGTGCACGTGGACCGGGATCCGGCCAGGTCGGCGCTCGCGTCGTTCGAGCGGTCAGCGCGGCCGCTCGCGCTCGGTCCCGTCGTCGAGGCGGACACCAGCCGGCCGGTCGACATCGGGGCCCTGGCCGTTCGGGTGCGGTCGTTGCTGCCGGTCCTGGGCCCGGCCGGGGGCGTCGCCGCTGGCGGCGTCGCTGGCGGCAGCGTGCCGTGAGGTCGCAGCGTGCCGTGAGGTCATGGTTGTGGCAGCCACGTCGCTGTTTGGGCAGCAGATTCACAGCCACGACGTAGTCGGCGTGTCTGCTTCATGATCGAACAATTGTTCGTTAGAGTGAGCTCACTGGTGGTCGCCCGCGCCCTGCGGTGGCCAGGAGAGCGACGCGAATTCGTGGCAGGCGCGGACTGTCAGTGGGTGCGCGTAGCGTCTCCGCCAGCAGATAACCGAACCAGCTGCCGGGCCGGTCCGCTAGCTCGGCAGAGCAGCTCAGGCCACGCGCACGCGAGCGGCTCGGCGTAGCCCTCGTCCTTCCCCAACAGGAGCTTCAGATGGCACCGAACGACAAGACGGGTAGCGGCAAGGGCGGCGTCGGCGACAGGGACAAGTCTCTGGAGACCGCGCTCGCGCAGATCGAACGGCAGTTCGGCCGTGGCGCCATCATGCGGCTCGGTGACGAAACTCGCGCCCCGATCGAGGTCATCCCCACCGGTTCTATCGCCCTGGACGTAGCGCTCGGGATCGGCGGCTTCCCCAGGGGCCGGATCATCGAGATCTACGGGCCTGAGAGCAGCGGCAAGACGAGCCTGGCGCTGCACGCCATCGCCAACGCGCAGAAGGCCGGCGGCATCGCGGCCTTCATCGACGCGGAGCACGCGCTCGACCCGGACTACGCCCAGAAGCTTGGCGTCGACACCGACGCCCTCCTAGTGTCCCAGCCGGATACCGGTGAGCAGGCGCTGGAGATCGCGGACATGCTGATCCGCTCCAGCGCCATCGACGTCATCGTCATCGACTCCGTTGCCGCCCTGGTACCGCGCGCCGAGATCGAGGGCGAGATGGGGGACAGCCACGTCGGCCTCCAGGCTCGGCTGATGTCCCAGGCCCTCCGCAAGATCGCCGGCGCGCTCAACCAGACAAAGACCACCGCGATCTTCATTAACCAGTTGAGGGAAAAAATCGGCGTCATGTTCGGATGCATGGCCTACGGCACCCGAATTACTCTCGCCGATGGCACTCAGGAAAAGATTGGCAAGATCGTCAATCAGCGCATGGACGTCGAGGTCCTGTCCTACGACCCCGTGACCTGCCAGGTCGTCCCGCGCAAGATCGTCAACTGGTTCAACAACGGGCCTGCCGAGCATTTCTTGCAGTTCACCGTCGCTAAGTCCGGTGGCAACGGCAAAGCTCAGTTCGCGGCCACGGAGAATCACCTGATTCGAACTCCGGGAGGCTGGCGTCCGGCCGGTGAATTGATCGTCGGAGACCGGCTCCTGATCACCGAGCCGCGGCGCCTCAGCAACCAGCAGCTGCAGGTAGTCCTTGGCTCCCTGATGGGGGACGGGAATCTGTCGCCGAATCGTCGCGGCAGGTCGGGGACCCGGTTCCGCCTCGGTCATGGTGCCAAGCAGTCTGCGTACCTCGACTGGAAGGCGTCGCTGCTCGGCAACATCGAGTGCTCACGGACGGTCAATGCCAAGGGCGCTGTCTTCGCCGACTTCACACCGCTCCCCGAGCTGAGCGAACTGCACGACGCGGTTTACTTCGGTGACGGCAAGAAGCACCTGAGCTGGGAGTACCTGAAGTCTCTTACACCGCTCGGGCTGGCGATCTGGTACATGGATGACGGCAGCTTCACCCTTCGTTCGAAGGGCCTTCAGGAGCGGACGCAGGGCGGATCGGGCCGGATCGAAGTCTGCGTAGAGGCGATGAGCCCTGGCTCGCGCGAGCGCCTCGCCCAGTACCTGAGGGATACCCACGGGGTCAACGTGCGGTTGCGTACGGCAGGCACTGCGCAGCAGGCAGTCCTGGTCTTCAGCACTGCCGGGACGGAGCGGTTCCAGAAGCTGATCGCTCCGTATGTGCACCCCTCGATGGACTACAAGCTCCTGGCGCGCTTCCAGCAGTGCTTCAGCGTCGACCCGGAGTTCGTCGAGCCTGAGCTGGTGCTGCAGCCCGCGCGGATCCTGGACATCCACGTCAAGCCGCGCACACGCTCGATGAACAGGTACGACATCGAGATCGAGGGCAACCATAACTACTTTGTCGACGGCGTCATGGTGCACAACAGTCCAGAGACCACCTCGGGCGGCAAGGCGCTCAAGTTCTACGCCTCGATTCGGCTGGATATCCGGCGCATCGAGACGCTGAAGGACGGGACGGACGCGGTCGGCAACAGGACCCGCGTCAAGGTGGTGAAGAACAAGGTCAGTCCGCCGTTCAAGGTCGCGGAATTCGACATTCTGTACGGACACGGCATAAGCCGCGAAGGCAGCTTGATCGACCTCGGCGTGGAGCAGGGCATCGTGCGCAAGGCCGGTGCCTGGTACACCTACGACGGCGATCAGCTCGGACAGGGCAAGGAAAACGCCAGGAACTTCCTGCGCGATAACCCCGACCTCGCCGATGGGATCGAAAAGAAGATCAAGGAGAAGCTCGGCGTCGGAGCCAAGCTGGATGCCGAGGCAGGCCAGGCGGGCAGCGTCGGCACCGGGCCGGCCGGCCCTGGGTCAGCCGGACCGGCTGGGTCCACCCGGACGCCGGGGCTGGCCTCGGTGACGAGTCTGCGCGACGAGTAGGGCTTGCGGAGTGGCAGGGCGGCGTCGCCAGCAGCAGCGCGACTCCGATGGGCCCGGACGTATCGGCGGTCGGCCTGGCGCGCGCCAGGCCACCGACCCCGAGCCGGACGCAGATCCGGAGGCGGTCGCCCGCCAGATCTGCCTGCGCATGCTGACCACGGCGCCGCGTACGCAAGCCCAGCTGGCGACAGCCCTGCGCCGGCGCGGCGTGCCGGAGGACGCTGCCGCGGCGGTGCTCGCCAGGTTCGCCGAGGTCAAGCTCATCGATGACGCCATGTTCGCCCGAGCGTGGGTGGACTCGCGCCACTACGGCCGCGGCCTCGCGAGCCGGGCCCTTGGCGCCGAGCTACGCCAGCGCGGCGTGGCCCGAGACGACATCGAGGCAGCCCTCGGCGACCTGAGTCCCGATGTCGAGCTCGAGACCGCGCGCGAGCTGGTCGCTCGGCGGCTGCCCGGCACTGCCGGGATGCCTGCTCCAGCGCGGATGCGGCGCCTAGTCGGCGTCCTGGCCCGGAAGGGCTACAGCTCTGGCCTGGCGTACCGGGTCGTCCGACGAAGCGCTGGAGGGGGCGGCCGGAGACGACCACGTTCCTCTTTATGAGCTGGCAGATCTGGCCGAGCCGGACGCCGAGGATGAGGCGGCTGAGCTGTAGCCGGGCAGCTAAGCTCTCTCCAAGATCATCTGCATGTGCTTGCTCAAATCGTTATAAGCGCTTAATCTCACGGCAGCGAGGTTTTCTGCTCCGTACAACGAAGTTCAGCGTGTGAAGGCGTTCAAAAGATACAAACGGCGCGACGGCAGCGGCGATCGACAAGGTGGTCGGACAAGCTGCCCGAAGGCCTTGACAGTAGCGGACGAGTGGTCGGGCGCAGGCCCGGCGAAGCGGCGATAGGGGCCGACTGAGCCGGTACCACAGGCCCGATGGAAGGAGAGTGTGGCACCGGCTTAGCGATTGCTGCCTGCGTAGCCGGCAGGTGGCGTCGGAATGGCCGGCGCATAGCGGGTGGCGATGCCAGTGCGGACGGCATGCCGTTCACCTGCAGCACATTGAGCTGCGGGCAGCTGGTTCCGAGTCTGGCGGCTGCGCGGTACTGGAGACCGCGCGGCAGCGATGTTCGGAGTCGTGCTGCTTCCAGCCCACGCTGCGTAGTGCCGAGCTTCCGCTGCTCGGGCAGTACCCCTCGCCGCAGGCAGACATGCCTGGTCACGGCTAGCGACGTACGCGGGCCACGGTGGGAGAGGGGCGGTCGTGAACATCAGCGGGCCCGTGCTTGCAGTAGTGATAGTCGGCTGCCTGGCCGCCGTCGGAGCACTGGCGGTCCTGGTTGTGCTGCTTCGCCGCAGCAGCGCCGCGCCGCCGTCGCCGTCACAGTCTCCTTCGCAGTCGCCGCTGGCCTCGTCGCCTGCGCCGCGTCCGGCAACGGTGCAGCTGTCGGAGGCCGAGACCGCAGAGCTGGAGGCCGAGACCGCCAGGCTCCAGGCCGAGGCCGGCAAGCTCGCTTCGGACCTGAAAGCCAAGGCCGAGCAAGAGGCCGCAGAGATCGTGAGCAGGGCCGAGGCCGCCGTGGCGGTGGCGATAGAGACCCGTCGGGACGCTGAGGCCGAGGCGAGAGCGGCGAAGGACGAGGCGCGGCGGCTACGCGCAGAGATCGAGCGGCGGGAGGACCGGCTCGGCGAGCGCGAGCAGCGGATGCATGAGCTCACCCAGAAAGCCGAGGAACGGTCCGCTGCACTAGACGCTCGGAAGGCCGAACTCGACAAGATCGAAGCCGACCGGAAGGCCGAGCTTGAGCGCGTCGCCGGCCTGTCCGCCGACCAGGCGAGGGCTGAGCTCGTCGCGACCATCGAAGGCCAGGCCAAGCGAGACGCGGTGCGCATCGTCAGGGACATCGAGACGGACGCGCACAAGGAAGGCAACAAGCGCGCCCGCAAGATCGTCACGCTGGCCATCCAGCGCATTGCGAGCGAGCAGACCAGCGAGTCCGTCGTCTCCGTCCTGCATCTGCCTGGCGACGAGATGAAGGGAAGGATCATCGGCCGCGAAGGCCGCAACATCCGGGCCTTCGAGTCGGTCACCGGCGTCAACCTGATCATCGACGACACGCCGGAGGCCGTACTGCTGTCCTGTTTCGATCCGGTGCGGCGCGAGGTCGGCAGGCTGACCCTCGAGCGTCTGGTGCTGGACGGCAGGATTCATCCGCAGCGGATCGAGGAAGCCTACGACCGCAGCAAGGCGGAGATCGAAGCGCTGTGCGTCCGCGCCGGCGAGGACGCCCTTGTCGATGTCGGTCTTACTGACATGCATCCCGAGCTGACGAACTTGCTCGGCCGCCTGAAGTACCGCACCTCCTATGGCCAGAACGTGCTCAAGCACCTGATCGAGTCGGCGCACATCGCCGGAATCATGGGCAGCGAGCTGGGCATGGACCCCGTCTTGATGAAGCGCTGCACGCTGCTGCACGACATCGGCAAGGCGCTCACGCACGAGGTGCAGGGCAGTCACGCACTGATCGGCGCCGAGATCGCCCGCAAGTATGGCGAGCCCGAGGACGTCGTGCATGCCATCGAGGCCCACCACAATGAGGTCGAGGTCCGCACGGTCGAGGCCGTTCTCACGCAGGCAGCGGACGCGATCAGCGGCGGCAGGCCCGGTGCGCGCCGAGAGTCGCTCGAGGCCTACATTAAGCGGCTAGAACGGCTCGAGCAGATCGCCATGGCCCAGGATGGGGTGGAGAAGGTCTTCGCCATGCAGGCGGGCCGGGAGATCCGGGTCATGGTCAAGCCCGGCGACGTCGACGACATCCAGGCCCAGGTCATCGCTCGCGACGTGGCCAAGCGCGTCGAGGACGAGCTGACCTACCCAGGTCAGATCCGGGTGACCGTGATCCGGGAGTCCCGCGCCATCGAGTTCGCCCGCTAGCAGGCTGAGCCAAAGACGGAGCGGCGGCTCGGTCACCTCGGCACAAGTGCAACCATTGAGTTGCACTTGATCCCGTGATGTGCAACCATCGAGTTGCAGGCGATCGATCCAGCTAGTAGCGGACAAGTGAGGGAACGGAGACCGTTATGAAGACGCCCCCGATCGTGTCAGCACCGGAGTGGGAAGCTGCGCGCCAAGAGCTGCTGGTGCGGGAGAAGGAGGTGAGCCGTGCCCGCGACGCGATGGCTGCCCAGCGTCGGCGCATGCCATGGCTGGCCGTGGACAAAGAGTACGAGTTCGACGGACCCGACGGCAGAGTGAGCCTGGCCGGCCTGTTCGAGGGTCGCCGTCAGCTGATCGTCTACCGGGCCTTCTTCGAGCCCGGCGTGTACGGCTGGCCCGACCATGCCTGCCCCGGCTGCTCCCTGGTAGCCGACCAGGTCGCGCACGTCGCCCATCTGAACGCCCGCGACACCACTCTCGCCTTCGCCTCGCGCGCCCCCCAGCCAGACATCGAACGCGTGAAGGCCCGGATGGGCTGGACGATGCCCTGGTACACCATGACCGACAGCTTCGACGCCGACTTCGGCGTGGACGAATGGCACGGGACCAACGCGTTCATCCGCGACGGCGACAGCATCTTCCGCACCTATTTCGTCAACAACCGCGGCGACGAGCCTATGGGAGGCACCTGGAGCTACCTCGACCTGACCGCGCTCGGACGTCAGGAGGACTGGGAGGACTCGCCCGAGGGCTACCCTCAGACCCCGCCGTACGGGTGGTGGAAGTGGCACGACGCGTACGGCGACGCTTAGCCCCGCAGCCGGCGTCGTCCTACGGGAGCTTCGACGTCGTCCTACGGGATCTTCGGCGTCGTGACCTCGATCTTCGGCACGCCCGGCGGGTCGAAGCCGAGGATCTGGCCGTAGAACGACAGTTCCGCCTGCAGCGCAGTCGCCACCGTCTCGGCTTTGCGGAAGCCGTGCGACTCGCCCTCGAAGCTGAGGTAGGCGTATCGGGTGCCGTGCGCGGCCAGGTCGGCGGCAATACTCTCGGACTGCGCCGGCGGCACGACGAGGTCGTCCAGACCCTGGAGCAGCAGAATCGGGCACGTCGCGGCGGTGACGTGGCCGACAGGCGCGCGCTCTTCGTACAGGGTCTCGAAGCCAGGCAGCGGTCCGATCAGGCCATCGAGATAGTGCGATTCAAAGTCGTGGGTCGTGGCCGCGAAGTCACGCAGATCGGAGACGCCGTAATACGACGCGGCCGCGCTGAAGAGCCGGGCCCGCCTGGTGCCCGTCGTGACCGCAGCAAGCGTCGTCCAGCCGCCGGCCGAGCCGCCGCGGATAGCAAGCCGCCCTGGGTCGGCGCTAGCTGACTCCACGACCCATTTCGCGGCCGCGATCGCGTCCTGGACATCGACCACGCCCCACTCGCGCCGCAGCCGCTCCCGATACTGCCGGCCGTATCCGCTGGAGCCGCCGTAGTTCACGTCGATGATGCCGATGCCCCGGCTGGTGAAGTAGGCCTTGGTCAGGTCGAGCACCGCCGCGACCCGGCTGGTCGGCCCGCCGTGTGCCCACACGACGTACGGCGCCCGCTCGCCATCCGGCCCCCGGACCTCCGGGTTCGTCGGCGGGTACAGCAATGCGTGAATGACCTGCCCGTAGGGACCCTCGAAGTCGATGTGCTGCGGGACCGGCAGGTAACCGGCGCCGGGCAGTTCGGCGTTGTCGCAATGGAGCACCTCGGTCTTGCCGGTGGTGGCCTCGACCCTGATGACTGTCCACGGCATGGTCGGGCCACCGGCGACAGCCGCAATGCAGTCGCCGTCGGCGGACAGCGCGGCACCGAACTCCGCGAACGGCGTGTCCACGTCCTTCAGCTCCAACGACTCCGGGTCCAAGATCGCCAGCCGGGCCGCACCGGCCCCGTGCATCACCGCGAGCCGACCGTCACTCAGCAGCCCGAATGGCCTGGCGCCGAGCTGCCACAGCGGTCCGGCGAACTCCTCGTCGGCCGGGAACAGCGCCATCGGCGGTTCACCGAGAAGTCCGAGCTGGTAGATGTTCCACCAGCCGGGCCAGTCGGTCGCAACGTACAAGTTCGTGTCGTCGCGCCACAGCGGCGCCAGCACGGACTCGCGCTGGCTGCCCATAAGCAGCCTGCCTTTGCCCGGCATCCCGTTCTCCACCGGGGCCACGCGCAGCTCGGTCCCGTCCCAGGGCATGTGCGGATGGTTCCAGCAGATCCACGCCAGCCACTTCCCGTCCGGGGACGGCGTCGGGTAGGCGAAGAAGTCGGCCCCGTCCACGAGGGTCCGGATGGCCTCTGGGTTGTCGGCGGCTGACCCGTCGAGCGGAACGGCCACGATGGCCCGGCTCACCTTGCCACCCTCGTGCCGCTCGTGCACGCACCAGACTTCCTGGCGGTCTGGCGACAGCACAAAGTCGGCGTAACGCAGCCCCGCTGGCGCGACCGGGCCATCACCCGACGCGGCCGTGATCGCGGCCGGGTCAGGCGTCAGCGGCGTTGGCGACTCATTGCCGTCCGCCAGCGCCGGGCCGGTCAGATAGAGCCGCTGGTCAGCGAGATTGGCGAACAGCAGCAGGTAACCGCTGTCGGCCTTGCCCGGATGCCCGGCCGCGAGCGTGGACCGGGGTACCGGAAGGTAGGACAGCCCCCCGTACTCGTGCACCCTGGTCCTGGCATTCCACGGGGACGGCAGCAGCATCGTCTGCGTCCCGGCGCGGTCGTGTATCACCGTGGTCCGGCCGCCCTCGCCCGGAACCTCGACCTGCCACCAGACATCGCCCCCGACGACGGTCGGGAAGCTCCCGGCATGTGCCATGGCGACCTGCGCGGCGGTGACGGGGGAGTGCCACTCGCCGAACGGAACAGCCGGAACTGTGATGTCCACGTTGACCTGGACGTCCGCTGCACCTGACTGCTCGGTCGAGCCGCCGGCGACCTCGCTCCCGGTGTCTGTCATAGGCATATCGTGCCCTACCGGGCGACCCGGATAAGCGGCGAACCAGGACACTCCTTCAATCCGGACCCGTAGCCGGCAAAAGGGCGGCGCCAGCTCGAGGTCGCTGCTGGCCGCGGCGCCGGCGCCAGGCGTCTAACCTTGACTCATGGCCGGCGCCGCGACCCAGCGAAGCTTTGAGATCCGCACCTACGGGTGCCAGATGAACATGCACGATTCCGAGCGCCTGGCCGGCCTCCTGGAGTCGGCGGGCTACCACCGGGCCGTCGCGGGGACCGACCCCGACGTGGTGGTCTTCAATACCTGCGCCGTCCGGGAGAACGCAGACAACCGCCTCTACGGGAACCTGGGCCATCTCCTGCCGGTCAAGAACTCCCGTCCTGGCATGCAGATCGCCGTGGGCGGCTGCCTGGCCCAGAAGGACAGGGCGACGATCACGCAGCGGGCACCGTGGGTGGATGTGGTGTTCGGTACCCACAACATCGGCTCGCTGCCGGCCTTGCTCGAGCGGGCCCGGGTCCAGGAACAGGCCCAGGTGGAGATCCTCGAGTCGCTCGAGCGCTTCCCGTCGGTCCTGCCAGCTAGCCGCGAGTCGCCGTACTCGGCCTGGGTAGCGATCTCCGTCGGCTGCAACAACACCTGCACGTTCTGTATCGTGCCGAGCCTGCGCGGCCGCGAAGAGGATCGCCGGCCTGGCGACGTACTGGCCGAGATCGAGGCACTGGCGTCCGAGGGCGTGCTGGAGATCACTCTGCTGGGGCAGAACGTTAATTCCTATGGCGTGGGGTTCGGCGACCGGCTGGCGTTCGGGAAGCTACTCCGTTCTTGCGGGAACGTGGCCGGTCTCGAGCGCGTCAGGTTTACTTCGCCGCATCCGCGTGATTTCACCGACGACGTCATCAGTGCGATGGCCGACACGCCGAATGTGATGCCGCAGCTGCACATGCCGCTCCAGTCGGGCTCGGACGCCGTGCTGCGCGCGATGCGACGGGCCTACCGGCGCGATAAGTACCTGGCCATACTGGACCGGGTTCGGACCGCGATGCCCGAGGCTGCGATCACGACCGACATCATCGTCGGGTTCCCCGGCGAGACCGAGCAGGACTTCGCCGACACCCTCGACCTCGTTCGCCGGGCCCGGTTCGCCGGCGCCTTCACGTTCCAGTACTCGATCCGGCCCGGCACGCCCGCTGCCGACATGCCCGGTCAGGTGCCTCCGGAAGTGGTCGCTGATCGCTATGAGCGACTTGCGGCGCTCGTAGCCGAGGTGTCTTGGCAGGAGAACCAGAAGCTGGTCGGCCGTGAGGTCGAGGTCCTGGTAGCCGACGGCGAGGGCCGCAAGGACAGCGCCACGCACCGGATGTCGGGCCGAGCCCGCGACAACAGGCTGGTGCACTTCGCGCCAGCCGAGCCAGCGCCCCGCCCTGGTGACGTGATCACCACCGAAGTGACCGGGGCTGCGCCGCATTACCTGCTCGCGGACCGCGCACCGACGACGGTCCGCCGTACTCGCGCTGGCGACGCGTGGCAGGCCCGGCTCGAAGGCCGTGCCGCGAGCGCCGGAGCCGGAAGCCCAGTGCTTCCAGCTAGCTCAGTCCTGCTGGGAATGCCTTCCAGGCGGTCGGCCGACTGAGCGCCGTCCGGCCCTGGCGAGTTTTCTAGCCAGTGCCTTCCGTGTCGAACTCGTCCTCGTCCTCGTCCTCGTCGTCGTCCTCGTCGTCATCTTCATCGAAGTCGTATTCGTCTTCGTCCTCGTCGAGGTCAAACTCGTCGTCGAGGTCAAGCTCGTCGTCGTCGTCGTCCTCGTCCTCGTCATCGAGTTCGTCGTCGTCGTCGTCGGCGAATTCGTCTTCCTCGCTCGGCGTGTCGAGGTCATCGGTATACGTCATAGTTCCCCCAAGGACCCGGGCGGTTTATCTGCTTATCTCGGTGCCTCGCGTGTGCAGGGCCATACCCTCCGCTGCGACACTGATGCAATGCTACGACCAGTAATCGCGGTCGTGGGGCCGACAGCGGCAGGCAAGTCTGAACTCTCGCTGGCCCTCGCGCGCACGCTAGGCGGCGAGGTGGTAAACGCCGATTCCATGCAGCTCTATGCGGGCATGGACGTCGGAACGGCCAAGCTGACATTGTCCGAACGTGCCGGGGTAATCCATCATCTGCTCGACATCTGGCCGGTCACCCAGGCGGCCAGCGTCTCTGAGTACCAGCAGCTCGCGCGCGAGGCGATCGACGACATCCGAGGTCGCGGAAACACGCCGATCCTCGTCGGCGGCTCCGGTCTGTACGTGCGAGCCGCGATCGACAACCTGGAGTTCCCCGGCACCGACCCAGCCGTACGCGAGCGCCTGGAAGCTGAGCTCAGCACCGTCGGATCCGGCGCGATGCACACCCGGCTGACCGCCGTCGATCCGGTGGCCGCGGCCTCAATCCTGCCAGGAAACGGCCGCCGGATCGTACGGGCCTTGGAGGTCATCGAGCTGTCTGGGCGCCCCTTCAGCGCGACGCTGCCCGAGTACGAGTCCGTCTATCCGGTGATCCAGCTCGGTATCGAGATACCGCGGCCGGAACTCGACCACCGGATAGCCGACCGCGTCCGCCAGATGTGGGACCGCGGCCTCGTGGACGAGGTCCGCCGCCTAGAGATAGCGGGTCTCCGCGACGGCCGGACAGCCAGCCGCGCACTCGGCTACGCCCAGGTGCTGAAGTTCCTGTCCGGAGACTGGACCGAGGACGAAGCGGCCGCGCAGACGATCCAGGCCACCCGCCGCTTCGTCCGCCGCCAGGAAAGCTGGTTCCGCCGCGATCCGCGCGTTCACTGGATCCCCGCCGGCGCGGATCTGTTTGAACGCTCCCTTGCGGTCGTTGGGTAGCAGCCGATGGGGCCCTAGGTGGTCGACGGCGGAGTCGGTCTCGTGCCGTTTCGTGTGGCACGAGACCGACTCTGTCATCGGCCGCCCAACAGAGCGGGCTGAACCGCAACTAGCATCGAGGCATGCGCTTCGCCAAGGGCCACGGCACAGGCAATGACTTTGTGATCTTGCCCGATCCCGACGGCGAACTCGACCTCACGCCCGAGCTAGTAGCTCGGCTGTGCGACCGGCATTTCGGAATCGGGGCGGATGGCGTGCTCCGGGTCGTCCGGGCCGCAGTGGCCGGGCCGGATGCGTCCGGGCAGTCCGCTGAGTGGTTCATGGATTACCGGAACGCCGACGGCAGCGTCGCGGAGATGTGCGGCAACGGGATCCGAGTCTTTGCGAAGTTCCTGCTCGAGGAGGGGCTAGCCGCTGGGCCGGAGCTGGCGATTGCGACCCGGGCGGGGACAAAGGTCGTGCGCGCCGAGGCAGATGGGCAGTTCACGGTCGACATGGGGGCTGCAGTCGTGATCGGCGACGGGGCGGCGCAGGCTGGCAATCAGCGCCTGACGGGGCTGGCGATCTCGGTAGGCAACCCGCACCTGGCCTGCGTGGTCGATCAGCCAATCGCGGCGGTAGACCTGAGCGACCCGGTGGTACTTGGGCCGGTGGAGCTGGCTGCTGGCGCCAACGTCGAGGTGGTTCGGCCGCTGGGCGACCGCGAGATCGAGATGCGCGTCCACGAGCGGGGATCCGGCTTGACGCTGTCGTGTGGCACCGGGGCGGTGGCGGCGGCAGTGGCCGCCGCGGCGGCGGCAGGCGAGTGGCCGGCCGGGCCAGGTCTGCCGTGGACCGTGCATGTCCCCGGCGGCAGGCTGGCCGTGATCCCGAGCGACACGGCCAGTCTGCTGACCGGCCCGGCAGCAATCGTCGCTGCTGGCGAGATATCGGCGAGCTGGCTCGCTGGCCCTGGCGCCGCCGCTGGCCCTGGCGCCGCCGCTGGCCCTGGCGCCGCCGCTGCTCTGGTACCGGCGCTGGTGCCAGCTTGACGCCCGTCGGCCTGAGCACGGCCTGACCGCGCGCTCAGGACCCGGCCGCCCGCGGCCTCGGCACCTGGGTGCGTGCCTGAGGCTGAGCGACGAGCTTGAGCCCGAGGTCGACGAGTGTCCACCCGGTCCGCACCCGCAGCGATTGCTGCCTGACCCGGCCCTGCCCGACGCGCTGGCGGCTATCGGCGGCTGAGGCCCGGAGGTCAGCCATGTGCTGAGCTGCTAGTTCTTCGAGTACTCGCGGATTCACTGGACTGGCCTTTCATGATCGCTGGCGGATGTCTGGTGGAGTACGTGCTTATGGCTGCACCAGGGGCTCAGTTGGCACGCCCCGCGCTTTGGTGATCCTGATGTCGCCGCTCATCGTGCGGCAGTTGATCTGCATGGCCGCCGACTCGTCCTCGGCTTCGTTGTCGTCGCTGGCGTCGAGTTCACTACGGATCTCTCCCGAGTTGCTCGCCAGGTCCAGGTAGACGCCTCGCCCTGGCAGGACGCCGACCGCTAGGTCGCCGGACGCACTGGCCAGCACGACCTGGGTGCCGCCCACAGCGGTGAGCTCGACGTCACCGCTCGCGGTGTGCACCGTGACCGGGCCGGCGCAGAAACCGATGTTGACGTCTCCGCTGGCCGTATTGACCTGGACGTCCCCGTCCACCTGAGCGGCCTGGACATCGCCGGACGCGGTGTGGACCGAAATGGTCCCGGTGGCCCGGTTCAGTAGCACGTCGCCGCTCGCGGACCGGACTGCCACGTCCACGACCGAGGCTGCGGTGAGGTCACCGCTGGCGGTCTGCATCGAGACGGCGCTGACTTCGCCAACGCACGACAGGTCAGCTGATACGGTCTTGGCCGCGCAGCTGGAGCCAGCAGGGGCCTTGATAGTGAGGTCCAGGCCCTGCTTGCGGCGGAACTGGCCGACCCTGGGGCCGTTGATGTACAGCTGGCCATCCTCAAACGCGACCTCGACCTGGTCCAGGTCAGCGCCGGCGCTGCGGCGGCTCGGGACGACCTGGACGGTGATCGAATCGGTCGGCTCGCCGGACACGACGATGCTGCCCGCGGTCCAGTTGTCGACGCTGATATCAACAGGGTCTGAGCAGGCGAAATCCCAGTTGGTCATGGCGGTGCCCTTCTGTGTTGCAGTGCAGGTGTTGCAGTTCGGGTGTCGTAGTGCGGGGAGGCGAACGAAGCGGAGCGGGTAGGTGGGCGAGTTGGCCGGGGCTAGCTGCGCGCGAATCCGGTGAACCGCTTGCCGGGCCGGCCCGCAGGGGGTGGCGGCGGGAACGGCGGGCGGGCCTTGGCGCCGCTGGAAGAGCCATCGAGCGCCCGGCTGATCGCGCGCACCAGCCAGGCATTGACCGACATCCCGGCGCTGACGGCGGACGCCTCGACGCGCGTCTTGAGGCCTTCTGACAGCCGCAGCGTGATCCTCGAGTTCCCGCCATCCTCCGCGGTGTCGCCCGGCTCAGCGACCGGGTCCTCGGCGGGGCGGGTCATGTTGACGACGAACTGCGGCTCCATCCCGCTGAGCCGGACCTCGATGGTCGCTCCATCCAGGCTGGCCGTGATCTCGTCGGCCGCGGCCGTCAGGACGTCGAGCAGCGCGAGTCTTACCGAGGAGTCCAGTGTCTCCGACAGCATCTCGGCAGCCCTGGCGATGTCCTCGCCAGCGAACCTGGTGATGGAGGTGAGCTCCCGCCGTAGCGACTCTGCGTACTCGCTGAGGTCCATGACGTCATTCTGACGTCAACGATGACGTCTGTCAAGCGACCAATGACGTCACAAAGACTCCATGCTGACGCCAGGCGGACGTCACGAGCGTGATCGCCCCTCGCGGCGGCCAGCCGTGGCCCATTTGTCACCTAGAGTGAGACTGTTCGCATAGTCCGCATCCGACGCCCCTGGAGCCCTCGTCATGAGCGTGCCGCCGTCTGCGCCGAAGTCGGCACGGGATGCGTTCGGGCAGTCCTTCGGCGGCCGGTTCACCGGCCTGGCGACCGGCCAGGGCCAGAGCCGGGGCGCCCAGGACCCGCGGCCGCGTGGGCGCCTCCCGCTCAAGCCGATTGTGGCCGTCGTCTCCGTGATCCTGCTGGTAGCGACAGCGATTCACATCCTCCCGGCAATCCGTGCCGGGCTGCATGATGGCACTCGGGGCGCCTGGGTCGCGACGAGCGAGGCCTGCCACCGGTCCGCCTGCGTCTGGAGCGGCAAGTTCGTGGCGCCAGGCGGCCACGTGCTGGTCACGAGCGCGCAGTACGCCGGGCTCATACCCAAGGGGATTCACGCGGGCACCAGCGTGCCAGCGCTGTTCACCGGCGGCTCGCTTGTGTTCCCGGTGACTGGGTCGGACCTGTGGATCGAGTTGGTGATCGGCTTGCTGGTATCGCTGCTCGGGCTGTACTGGGCCAGCCACACCTGGGTGGCCAAGTATCTGCGCGAACGTCGCAATACGGTACAGATACCAGGGATCTAATCCCGGTCGGCGAGCTCACCATGGGCAAGAGTTCGCCACTGGTGCCCCTCTTGGGGCCACGACAGCTAACCCTTGCCCCATGGCCGAGCCGCGACCGGTGGCCTCTGTGACGCGACTGCCCACCGGGACATGAATGGCGCGAGGGGTTAACCGCCCGACAGCAGATCCTGGGCCGGGCGGCCAAGAATTGCGGCGTCCAGCACCTCGGCGATATGGGCAACCGGCATCGGCTGCCCGGCCGCGGCCAGCGCCTGGGCGATCTGCAGCGAGCAGCCAGGGTTGCCGGAGACCAGCAGGTCAGCGCCGGTAGCCGCGACGCTGCGAGCCTTCCGTGCGCCGAGGTCTGCGGCGGCCGCGGGCTGGACCAGGTTGTAGATCCCGGCCGAGCCGCAGCAGGTCGCGGCGTCGGGAATCTCCTCGAGCACGAGCCCGGGGATGCCGGCGAGCAGAGTGCGCGGCTCCGCCGTGATCCGCTGCGCGTGGCCGAGATGGCAGGCGTCGTGGTAAGCGACGGTCAGCTGCAGTTCCGATCGCGGGGCGACGGGGCCAAGCTCGACCAGGAACTCACTGAAGTCGCGCACCCTGGCGCTGAACGCCTGAGCTCGCTCGGCCCACGAGGGATCGCCGCCGAGCACGTGCTCGTACTCCTTCATGGCCGAGCCGCAGCCGGCCGCGTTCACGACGACGGCGTCGACGCCGGCCCGTTCGAATGCCGCGATCGTCGCCCGGGCGAATTCGCCCGCCTCCGCGCGCCGCCCGCCGTGGAGCGACAGCGCGCCACAGCAGCCCTGGCCGGGCGGCACGATGACGTCGCAGCCCTCGGCCGCGAGGACCCTGGCAGTCGCCGCGTTGACCTGCGGGAAGAGCACCTGCTGGACGCAGCCGGTCAGCATCCCGACGACGGCCCTGCGCTCGCCTCTGGCGGGGATCCTGGCCGGCAGACCGGGGCGCCGGCCGCCGCGTCGCGCGGGCCGGGCTGGCGCGACGGCGATGGCGGCAGCGGCCTCGGGCGCGATGCGAGCGAGCAGCTTGCTGCGGGCAGCCACCCGGTCAAGTCCGAGCACCTGAGCCGCCCGGAGCGGTCCGAGGGCGGCCCGCATCCGGGCCGGATACGGGAACGTGGCGAAGATGGCAGCCCGCACCGTCCGTTCCCGCCACGATCTGGGCGGGAACGGGGCCGCCGGGTGTCCGCCACCCTCGTGAGTGCCCGGTGCCGCGCCCTCCTCAGCCCAGGACCTGGCGGCCTCGATCAGCTGGTTGTACTGAACGCCGGACGGGCACGCGGTCACGCAGGCCATGCAGCCGAGACACCGGTCGAAGTGCTCGGCCGCGGCTTCCGTACCGCGGCCGCTCTCCAGGATCTGCGTGATCAGGTGGATCCGGCCGCGCGGTGAATCCATCTCCTCGCCCCACAGCTGGTACGTGGGGCAGGCTGGCAGGCAGAAGCCGCAATGTACGCAGTCGCCGGCTAGGTCCCGCAGCGAGCCATCCGGGTCGAGCGCACTGCTGGCGGGGGCGCCGTGGGCGATCGGATCGATGGCGCCTGTGTCGTCCGCCATGATCAGATCCCTCCCGCAAATCGGCCCGGCGCCATCCTGTGCTCCGGATCGAACCGGTCCTTCACCGCTCGCATCAGCGCAAGCGACTGCACCGGCCCCCACACGTCAACCGCGTCCATCACCTGCGCCGGCGCGCAAACGGCGACGACGCTCGCCACCCTAGGCGGCCCTCCCGCGACTGAGGTCTCGCTATCGAGACCGGCACGAACCTGATCTACAAACTTGACGACCGCCGCTGCCGGAGTTTGGCGAGCTATTTGCACATCGAGCACCCCGGCCGCCGCCGACCCGCTGATCGAGGGATCCACACCGTTCTCGGCTCCGGCCTCCCGAATCACCCCGAGCACTGTCTCCAGGTGACCAGCCCAGAAGGCGATTCTGAGCTGTGTACTGTCCGCGAGCGTGGGATGGGCGGAGCTGCCGTCGGACCGTTTCGTGTGGTCCGACGGCAATCCGACCGTCCCGCGCGAACCGAGAAGTACAAGCATCCGCTGGGCACGAAGGTCGACGCTGGCTGCGTCGCCTTCGAGCAGGACTGAGACCGAGATGGACGCCGTTGCGGACGGCCAAGCGAGCTCGATGGCCGATGGTGCCAGTGGTGAGTTCGCCATAGCTTGAACGACCTCGGCCACCGACGCCGGGCTCGAACACTCGACTGTGATCCAGGTTGATGTCTCGGGTTTGGGGTGCAGGCGGAACGTTGCCTCGGTGATCAGGCCGAGGGTGCCGTACGAGCCGGCGAAGAGCTTGCCGAGGTCGTAGCCCGCTACGTTCTTGACGACTTTGCCGCCGGACTTCGCCACGGCGCCGTCCGCGCGGACGATCGTGATGCCGATCAGGAGATCGCGCGGGCTGCCGTAGCGGTAGCGCAGCGGTCCTGCTGCGCCGGTCGCGATGAGGCCGCCGACGGTACCGCCACCCTGCTCGGCAGAGCTGCGGGCATCCAGTGCTAGTCGCTGATCGGCTGAAGCGAGCACGTCGGCCAGGTCGTCGAGGCGGACGCCCGCTTGCACGGTGACGACGAGGTCGCCGGCGGCGTGCTCGACTATCTGGTCGAGGCGGCGGGTGTCGACGATCAGGTCGCAGCTCGCTGGCGGGGCGCCCCAGTGCAGGCGGCTGCCTGAGCCGCGGGGGACGACGGTCAGGCCAAGCTCGGCGGCGGCTCGCAGTAGCGCGGCGGCCTCAGTCGTTGATGCCGGTGCCGCCACATAGCGGGACTGTCGGTCGCTGACGGCATCGAGTTCGCTGGCGGCGGCGAGGTCGGCGCAGGCGCCGGCGAGAGCGGCCGGGATGGTGCCGTCGGCGGCGGTCGTAGGCGTCCCCGTTCCCATCAGAACTGATCGATCACGCCGGAGGCGACGAGCGGATGCGGGGCGTGCCGCACCCCCGGCACCTCACCGCACAGCCGGGGCGTGGGGAATATCTTGCCCGGATTGCAGATGCCCGCCGGGTCGAACGCGCATCGCAGCAGCTGCATCGTGTCCAGGTCGTCTGCGCCGAACATCCGCGGCAGGTAGCGGGACTTGTCCACGCCGACACCGTGCTCGCCGGTGATCGAGCCGCCGTGCTCGATGCAGAGGTCAAGGATCATGCCGGATACCTTCTCGGCGGCTTCCTGCTCGCCGGGGACCGTGTCGTCGAAGAGCACCAGCGGATGGAGGTTGCCGTCGCCGGCGTGGAAGACGTTCGCAACGCGGATGCCAGTCTCGGCCGACAGCTCGCTGATCCGGTCTAGCACGGCAGGCAGCGCTGTGCGCGGCACGACCCCGTCCTGCACGATGTAGGCGGGGCTGATCCGGCCCACCGCGGCGAACGCCGATTTGCGTCCGGTCCAGATCGCCGCGCGCTCGGCCGCGTCCTGCGCTGCCCGGATCTCGTAGGCACCCGTCGCCGTGCAGATCTGCCGCACCGCCAAGGTCTGGGCCTCGACGTCAGCGGCGGGGCCGTCGAGCTCCACGATCAGGACCGCGCCGGCGCCCTCGGGGTAAGAGCAGTGCACGGCGGCCTCGGCGGCCTCGATCGCAAGGGCGTCCATCATCTCGATCGCCGCGGGCAGGATGCCTGACCCGATGATGGCGGACACTGCCGCACCGCCAGCGCCCATCGTGGTGAACGCAGCGAGCAGCGTCGTGACGGCCTCGGGTATGGGCGTCAGCTTTACGACGATCTTGGTCACGATGCCGAGAGTGCCCTCGGAGCCGGTGAACGCGCCGACGAGGTCGTACCCCGGCGCCGCTCCTGTCCCGTCGCCCAGCCAGGTGAGCTCGCCCGCGGGCGTCACGATTTCCAGTGCCGCCACGTGATGCACCGTGAAGCCGTGCTTGAGGCAGTGGGCACCGCCGGAGTTCTCGGCCACGTTCCCGCCCACGGAGCACACGACCTGGCTGGACGGGTCCGGCGCGTAGAACAGGCCGTATGGCTCGGCCGCCTTGCTGACGGACAGGTTCGTGACGCCCGGCTCGACGATCGCGCGGCGGCTGGCGGCATCGATGCCGACGATGGCGCGCATCGTGGACATCACGATCAGGACGCCGTCGGTGCGGGGCAGCGCACCGCCCGACAGGCCCGTACCGCTGCCGCGGGCCACGAACGGGATGCTGCGGGCCGCGCATTCGCGCACGATGGCGGCGACCTGCTCGGCCGTGCGCGGCAGCACCACGAGGCCAGGCGTGGACCGGTGCGCGGTCAGCCCGTCGCACTCGTACGTGCGCAGCTGCTGAGGGTCGGTGATGACGCTGTCAGCGCCGCAGATCTGCGCCAGCCTGGCCGCAAATGCGCCGTCGGTAAATGCGCTGTCCATACCCTCCAGCATCCCTCGCCCGCGGGCTGACCGCCACCGGCGCCCCTCGCGGACGCCTGCCCGGCGCCGGTCCGGCACTGGCATGATGCGAAGGCACGGACTCAATACGTCTCACTATTTGGACAGGTAATATCACTATATGGTCAGTCCAGCAGAGTTCACCGTAGCCGACCAATCCGAGCGGTACTCGGGGCGGCGCTGGCTCATCCTGCTGATCGGGCTGATCGCGATGACGGCAGGCTGTACGTTCCAGTACGGCCTGGCGTACCTGATCCCGGCACTGCGCCAGGCCGGGTTCTCGCTGGAGCTGGCCAGCGTCCTCGTGGCGTGCCCGACCGCCGGCCTGCTGCTGACGCTGATCGGCTGGGGTTACGCCGCTGACCGCTGGGGCGAACGGATCGTCCTCGCGAGCGGCCTCGGGGCGGCCGGCCTCATCCTGATCCTTGCCTCGCTCGTCCACGGCGCAGTCGCGCTAGGGCTCTGCCTGGTGCTGGGCGGTGCGGCCGGTGGCTCGGTGTTCGCGGCCAGCGGCCGGCTCATTCTCGGGTGGTTCGCGCGGCACGAGCGCGGCCTTGCCATGGGCATCCGGCAGAGCGCACAGCCGCTCGGCGTCGCACTGGCAGCAGCGACGCTGCCAGCCCTCGGGGCTGCGGGCACCGAAGGGCCGCTGCTGTTCCTGGGCGGCTTCTGCGTGATCGCGGCCGTTCTGGTCGTGGCACTTGTGCGGGATCCCGCCCGGACGTCTGCGCCGGGACCGCAGGCACCGGCGGCGTCGCCCTACCACCAGCCGGTGCTGTGGCGGATCCACGCGGCGAGCGCGCTGCTCGTCGTGCCGCAGTTCACCGTGGCGACGTTCGCACTGGTCTACCTCGTCGACGCGCGCGGCTGGACGGCGCTGGCGGCCGGGCGCCTGCTGGCCGTGGCGCAGGTATGCGGGGCCGGGTCGCGGCTCGGGGCAGGCTACTGGTCAGACCGGGTCGGCAGCCGCATGCGCCCGATGCGAATCCTCGCCGTCACTACCGGCGCCGGCCTGGTCGCCCTGGCTGCAGCGGCCGCCGCGGGCTCCGCTGTCGCGGTTCCGGTCCTGCTGGCATGCGGAGTCGTGGCCGTGAGCACCAACGGGCTGGCGTTCACCGCCGTCGCCGAGTACGCCGGATCATCCTGGGCCGGCCGGGCCCTCGGCATCCAGAACACCGGCCAGAACGCTCTGGCCGCGGCCACGCCGCCCGTCCTGGCGCTGGCGATCGGCTCGATCGGGTTCGGCGGGTCATTCGCCGTCGTGGCCGCGTTCCCGCTGGTCGCGGCCGCTCTCGTGCCCGTATCGGCGGAAGGCAGGGTGGCGCGCGCGCCGCTGCGAGGCCGCCGGATTGTGGGCAGTGCGGACTAGCCCGGCGGAGGCCTTACGGCATCCGCTCGTAGGCCGGCAACGTCAGGAAGTCGACGTAGCCGTCAGCGAGCGCGACCTCGGTGAACAGGGACCGGGCCTGCGCGTACTGACCCTCGTCGTACGCAGCGCCCAGCTGGACCCTGATGTTGTCGAGCTCCTCGGCGATGATCTGCTCGACCAGCTCCCTGGTCACCCTCGGGCCCTCGGCCAGCGCGATGTCATTGTGCAGCCACTGCCAGATCTGGGACCTGGAGATCTCCGCCGTCGCGGCGTCCTCCATCAGGTTGAAGATGGCCACCGCTCCGTTGCCGGCCAGCCAGTTCGCCAGGTACTGAAGCCCCACGCTGACGTTATTGCGCAGCCCAGCCTCGGTGATCTCGCCAGGGGTCTTGCTGATCGCGAGCAGTTCCGCGGCCTGGACGTGCACCTCCGGGCGCTGCTTGGCCAGCTGGTTGGGCTGGTCGCCGAGCACGCCGTCGAAGACCTCGCGGCAGATGGGCACGAGATCGGGATGGGCGACCCAGGACCCGTCGAAGCCGTCCTGCGATTCACGGGTCTTGTCGTCTCGCACCTTCGCGAGCGCGATGGCGTTGACGGCCTCGTCGCGGCGGCTGGGGATGAACGCCGCCATGCCGCCCATCGCGTGCGCGCCGCGCGCATGGCAGGTCTTGACCAGCAGCTCGGTGTATGCGCGCATCATCGGCGCGGTCATGGTGACCGCGTTCCGCTCTGGCAGCACGAACTCCGGGCCACGGGTGCGGAACTTCTTGATGATGCTGAACAGGTAGTCCCACCGGCCAGCATTCAGCCCGGCGCTGTGATCGCGGAGCTCATACAGGATCTCCTGCATCTCGAACGCCGCCGGGATCGTCTCGATCAGCACCGTCGCGCGGATGGTCCCTTGCGGAATGCCCAGCGCATCCTGGGCCAGCACGAACACGTCGTTCCAGAGCCTGGCCTCCAGGTGGCTCTCCAGCTTGGCCAGATAAAAGTACGGGCCCTTCCCCTTCTCCAGCTGCCGCCGAGCGCAGTGGGTGAAGTACAGCGCGAAGTCGACCAGGCTGCCTGCGGCTCGCTGCCCGTCGATCATCAGGTGCTTCTCCGGCAGGTGCCAGCCGCGTGGCCGGACCACGATCGTGGCCAGTTCCTCATCCGGCCGCAGCTGGTAAGACTTGCCCTCCTCGCTGGTGAAGTCGATGGCCCGGTCCAGGGCATCCTTGAGGTTGAGCTGACCGGTGACCATGTTGTCCCAGAGCGGGGTATTGGCGTCCTCGAAGTCGGCCAGCCACACTTTCGCGCCGGAGTTGAGCGCGTTGATAGTCATTTTCTTGTCGGTCGGCCCGGTGATCTCGACGCGCCGGTCTATCAGGCCGGGCGCTGGCGGCGCGACCCGCCAGGTGGTATCGGACCTGATGGCTTCGGTGCTGGTCAGGAAGTCCAGCATGCCGCCGGCCGACAGCTCACTCTGGCGCCGGGCTCGCGCCGCTAGCAGATCACGCCGACGCTGCCCAAGCTCCCGGTGCAGGACGGCCACCAGGTCGAGCGCTTCGGGAGTCAGGATCTCGTCATACCGGTTGCCCGACGGGCCGGCAATCTCCACGCCACTCGGCATCGCACGCTCCTCACCGCCGTGGCCGCCCCGGCCGCTGGCTGACTACCCGAAGGTAACTCATGCGGTCAGCGGGCACACTACCGGCGCGGTCGGCTGGGTGGTCGGCGCTCGCCGGGCCTTGCCGCATGTTCTCGCCATTGGCCATCACGCTTGCGAGGTTGAGGCGGCTCGCTATCGCGTAGTCGCTCCTTGCCCCGGGTTTCCTGGCGTTCACGTCGTAGCGGAACGTGCTGATCGCGGTGGCCAGTTTGTCGGCGTCATCGCTAGTGATCCTGGTGTTGCGCACAGGCCTGTCCCGCAGGCCAAAGACGTACAGGGCGAGCCGCACCGGGGCATCCGGCAGTTCCGGTGGCAGGCCTTACGCCTGCTCGCCACGGGGATCCCTCACGCACTTCAGCTCAATAATCCGGCCTCGCTGCTGCCTGCAGGCGGGGGGCCACCTCCGTCAGCAACAACTCGACGTGCCGGCTGGCCAGGTCGGCGGGCAGTCCGGGAAGCGTCGCCCAGCAGTAGACCTCCTCGAGCGGGATGTCGCATGCCATCGACGTGAGGTGCGTGATCGCACCCTGGACGTCAGTGAGCACGAACCAGGGGCTGCCGCCGCGGGACGGGGCCCACCGGTCCACGTCGAACCGGCGGACCGGGACGTCCTGGTCGCCGGTTCCGGCTGGCCGGTAGTTGTTCCACTGATAGTCGACATGCGGCCGCATCAGCGGCCAGGCCGCCTCCGGATCATCGGCCAGGATGACCGGCGAGAGAGCCCGCAGGCGCGCACGAGCCGGATCATGCCCGGCCTCGGTGAGCCCGGCTCGATAGGGACCGAGCAGGTCGGGCTTGGCGGCGAGGAGACCGAGATCCAGCCGGCCGGCCAGGCGGGCCCCGCGCGGCCCGAAAAACCCGCCCCACAACGGGAGCGGTGACTGGATCGGCTTCGGCGTCACCGGGCCGGCCACGCTGACCGCAGTGCCCCGACGTGCGACTCAAGGTCGGCAAACCGCCGGTTCATCCGGGCACCGAAGGCGGCGAACTCCGCTGGCTGGTAGCCGACGCCGATGCCGAGGTCGAGACGGCCGCCGCTGAGGATGTCTACGATCGCCGCTTCCTCGGCGACCTGCACGGGATTGCGGAGCAACGGGAGATACACCGCGGTGCCGATGCGCACGCGAGTGGTGCGGGCCGCCACAGCGGCCGCCATGGTCAGCGGCTGGGGCAGGTAACCGTCGGCAAAGAAGTGATGCTCGGTCAGCCACAGAGCGCTCGCGCCCAGGGCCTCAGCCTGCTCCATCGTCTCGAGTGCGCGCGCGTAGTGCTGGGCCCAGGGCACTTCCCAGCCTGGCGGATTGCGCAGATCAAAGTAGAGCCCGACCCGGGGCACGTCAGCCAGGCTTCCGCGCCTGGTAGGCCGGGCCGCCGAAGAGGGCGACCATGCCGAGCAGTTCGGCGCGCATTCCGGCCTGCACGGCGCCGTGCCAGAAGCCGTCGACGGTCTGCTTGATCATCGCTAGCGCGTCGGGCGGTGCCGTCGCGATCGCGGCGGCCAGCGCGCCCGCGACCGCATCGAGTTCCTCCGGGGCGACCACGTCGTCGACCAGGCCCCAGGCCAGCGCGCGATTCGCGTCGATCGGCGTGCCGGTCATCAGCAGCCACTTCGCGCGGGCCGGCCCGGCGAGCATTGTGGCGAGCGGCGCGCCGCCGGTGTCGGTCATCAGGCCGTAGCGGATCTCCGGGAAGGCCAGCCGCGTATCGGTGGCGGCGATCCGGATATCAGCCGCCAGCGCGATCTCGAGGCCGCCGCCCAGCACGTGCCCGTGCAGTGCCGCGATGACCGGCTTCGGCGTGTCGAGCTCCGTCTGCCGGAACTGCTGATGCGCCCTGATGCTCGCCAGGGCACTGTCATGCGACGGACCGCGGCCGAGCGCGGCGGTGTCGCGACCAGAGCAAAATGACCGCCCTTCGCCGCGCAGCAGGATGACGCGGGCCGCTGGGTCGGCCGTCACCTGCGCCCAGGTGGCGACGAACTCCTCATGCAACTCGTCGTCGACCGCGTTGTGCTTGTCCGGCCGGTTGAGGCTGATGATCGCGACGCCATCGGCGACCGCGAGCGTAACTTTCGAGGCCGTGCTCATCTCAACTCCTGACGCCCGTGGTGCGTCCACGACATCTGACCATAAGCTTACTGTCAAGAGGTAAACCATCGGCAGACCGCAGAACTGCGGCGGACGAGACTCAAGGAGCCGGCAGTGGGGGACTACGACGCGCGGATGATCATCTTGTCGACGGACGACCTGGATGAATCCATCCGGTTCTACAGCGAGGTGCTGGGAATGGGGCTCAAGTTCCGCGACGGCGCTCATTACGCAGCTCTCGATGGCGGTTCGGTCACGGTTGCGCTGGCGACCGACGTCGATCACCCGCTGCCAGGAAAGGTCGTCGTCGGCATCAAGACCGCCGATGTCGACGGCGCAGCTAAGGCGATCGAGGAAGCGGGCGGGGCGATCGTCAAGGGCCCTTACGACGACGCACACGAGCGCCGCGCCGTGGTCTATGACAACCAGGGCAACGGCCTGGTCTTCTACAGTCCGCTGAAGCGGTAAGCCGGGCGCTAGGCCGGCTGGCCGATGCTGTCGTGGGCGTGCTGCTGCGCCCACTCCTCGCCGGCGAGCGCCTCGGCGTCGCCGGCAGCTGGCTCTTCGATGTCCTCCTCGGATGAGCCAGCCAGGGCGTCCTCCGACAGCGGGAGCGCGATCGAGAATGTCGCGCCCTCGCCTGGCCGCGGCCCGACCCAGATGCTGCCGCCGTGCGCGGCCACCAGGAGGGCGACGATGGCCAGGCCGAGCCCGGTGCCGCCCACGGTCCGAACCGCATCGGCCCGGTAGAACCGCTCGAAGACGTGGTCGGCCTGCTCCCTGGTCAGGCCGGGCCCGTGGTCGCTCACCTCTAGCACAGCAGCCGGCTGCGGCCCGCGGTTGGTGACGGGTGCATTCCAGGTCTCGGCTGTGGCCTGGCCCGACTCGGCCTCCTCGGTACTGGCCGGCTCGTACCAGTCCGGAGTCAGGGAGTCACGGCCGAACCCGGTCTCGTCCCGATCCGGCCAGTCCGGCGGTGGCGGTGGCGGCGGACCGGCCGGGGCCTCGTCCAAGTTGCCCGACCTGATCAGCACGTCGATCGCGGTCCCGTCGGGCGTGTGGGTGAGCGCGTTGCTCATGAGGTTGCCGATGACCTGCCGCAGCCGGACCTCGTCGCCGACGACGAGAAGCGCTCGCCGGGCACATCTTCGGGGTCCCAAGTGTTAATGAGATGAGGATGGATACGCGCCATGGCACTATCAGGGTCAGTGTTCGCGGCCAGCGAGCGCTTCCCGTATCCGCCGCAGTTACCCGTATTTCGCAGTATTACCGGGCGTTGAAGCGCCCATTAGAGGTGGAATGACCGCGCTATCGCACGAAAACCAGAAGGACGACGAGCTATGGGGTACTTCGGATCCCGCTGAGCCTGACGACGGCGAGCTCGATCTTCGGGACAGGCACGCGCTCCGCCGCGTGGCGGGCCTGTCGACCGAGCTTGAGGACGTCAGTGAGGTTGAGTACAGGGCCCTGCGACTCGAGCGAGTCGTCCTGATGGGCGTCTGGACCGACGGCACCCTAGCTATGGCGGAGAACTCCCTGCGCGAGTTGTCCAGGCTGGCCGAGACCGCAGGCTCGGAAGTGCTCGATGCGCTTGTCCAGCGACGCGGCCGCCCGGACGCCTCGACCTACGTCGGCGCGGGCAAGGCCAGGGAACTCGCAGAGATCGTCATGGCGCATGGCGCCGACACCGTCATCTGCGACGGCGAGCTGACGCCAGGCCAGTTGCGGAGCCTGGAAGGCACGGTCAAGGTCAAGGTCGTCGACCGGACCGCGCTGATCCTCGACATCTTCGCTCAGCACGCCCGCAGCAAGGAGGGCAAGGCACAGGTCGAGCTCGCCCAGCTGCAGTACCTCCTACCGCGCCTGCGGGGCTGGGGCGAGTCGCTGTCTCGGCAGACCGGCGGCCGGGCAGGCGGCGCCGGCGGCATCGGTACGCGCGGGCCAGGCGAAACAAAGATAGAGACGGACCGGCGCCGGATCCGATCGCGTATCTCCAGGCTGCGCCGTGAGATCGCCGAGATGTCGGTGGGTCGCGATGTGCAGCGCGGCCAGCGCCGACGGCACTCGGTGCCATCAGTGGCGATCGCCGGGTACACCAACGCCGGCAAGTCAAGCCTGCTGAACCGGCTGACCGGGAGCCAGGTTCTCGTTGACGACTCGCTGTTTGCCACGCTGGACCCCGCGGTGCGCAAGGCCCGGACACCGGGCGGCTGGCCGTACACGCTGACCGACACCGTCGGGTTCGTCCGGCACCTTCCGCATCAGCTGGTCGATGCCTTCCGCTCCACCTTGGAGGAGGTAGCCGACGCCGACCTCATCCTGCACGTTGTCGACGGCGCGGACGCCGATCCGCGGTCACAACTCGCCGCGGTCCGCGAGGTGCTCGCCGAGGTCGGGGCCGCCAACGTGCCCGAACTGGTGGTGATCAACAAGGCTGACAACGCTGACCCGATCGAGCTCGAAGGTCTGCAGCTGGCTGAGCGCCACTCGGTAGTCGTTTCGGCGCGGACCGGCGATGGCATCGACAAGCTGCAGGCTGAGATCGAGCGGCTGCTGCCGCGGCAGTTCCGGGAGGTCAGCGTCGTACTCCCGTATGACCGCGGTGACCTGCTGTCTCGCGCGCACGACGAAGGCGAGGTGCTCACCGTCGCGCATGGCGGCGATGGCACCGAGCTGACCGCCAAGGTCCCGCTCGGCCTGGCCGCTGAGCTCGACAGGTTCGTCCAGACAAATTCGCCTGGCTAGATCGGCACACCGGGGCTCAGCTATGTCGCGCAATTTACGCTGCAATTGCGCCTGGCATGTCCGCGCCTGTTCGACGTGCTTTCGGCCCGGATATCTCTGCGCGACTGAGCCTTTCTGCACGCCTGCTCGCGACACTGTGCCGCCCGGCCTGAGCCAACCCGTCTGCCTGCGATAATGTCGACCGGCCGGGGGTTCCGTACGAGCCCCCTGCCGGACCGCTGACCGACCAGTTAGCACGGCGGTCCGGCGCGTCGCGGCAATGACAACCATGTCGTGGCCATTAAGATGACAACTCGCGCGGCAAATGCTGACTGCCTGCCGCCAATGCTGAAACAAACCTTTACAGTCTTGTACTTGTGCAATAGCGTGACTCAACCGATATGTTGGTGTGTCGCAACCAGGCGAGCCTATGGGAGCGCCGGAGGCGATCCGGCCTGCCTGGCCGGTCCAGAGTTCACGCTGATTCCGACACTCGGTGAGAGAGGCTTGCATGGTGGCCCGGAGCTCCGCGCACCGTAGCCGTCCTCGGCTGGGCGGCGTCGCGTGACCGTGCGACTGCTGACCAACATCGGCAGGCTCTGGACCGGGTCCGAGGTCTGGAGCAATGCCGCCATCCTGTCCCAGGACGATCGCATTGCCTGGGTCGGGCCTGCTTCTGAGCTGCCAACGAGCATCCCCGGCGTCATCCACAACATCGTCGATGTCGACCACGTGGAGAACCTGGGCGGGGCGCTGGTCACGCCCGGCCTCATCGACGCTCACACCCACCCGGTCTACGCCGGGAACAGGTGGGCCGAGCTGGCCATGCGCTCGGGCGGATCCTCGACGACGGAGATCGTCGCCGCGGGCGGCGGGATCGCCTCGACGGTCACTATCACCCGTGGTACTGATCCGTGGACACTGTGCAGCGGCGTGCGCGAGCGGCTCCGCAGCTGGGTGCTCAGCGGTACCACGACCGTCGAGGCCAAGACGGGCTATCACCTGACCAGGGACGGCGAGCTGGCCGACGTCCGGCTGCTGCGCTCGCTCGAGAAGGAACCCGGCATGCCGCGCGTGCATGTCAGCTTCCTGGCCGCGAACGCGGTGCCGCCTGAGTTCTTCGGCCGGCGCAATGACTACGTCGACGCGGTGGGCAGCTGGTGTGCGGACGCCAGCGCGGCGGGCGCGGACAGCATCGACGCCAACTGCGGAGACGGCGGGTTCACTGCGCGCGAGGCCGGCTGGATCCTGAACGCCGGCCGGTCAGCGGGATTGCAGCCGCGGCTGCATGCCTGGGGCGGCGGTCAGGGCGGTGTTGCGACGCTCGCTGCCGAGCTCGGCTGCGCCTCGGCGGACATGCTGCTGGGTGCCGGCGACGAGGACGTGGCGGCGCTGGCGCGAGCCGGCGTGGTCGCCGTGCTCTGCCCGGCGACGTCGTCGGAGTCACGTGAGCTGCCGCCGGTGCGGACCCTCCTGGACAAGGGCGTGCCCGTGGCGCTCGGATCCGGGCACTCGCCCGGCGGGAATGGCATCACCTCGATGCCCCTGGTCATCAGCCTCGCGATCGCGATGTTCGGGATGAGCGTGACCGAGGCACTGCGCGCCGCGACCCTTGGCGGGTCGCAAGCGCTGCGGGCCGCCGATCGCGGCGCTATGGCGCGCGGCAAGCTCGTCGACATCGTGGCCTGGGATGCCGACCATGAGGGCGCGTTCGCCTGGTCCTACGGCGTGAGGCCAGTCCGGGTCTGGCGCGGCGGCGAGTCCCTGCTCGGGTAGCAGCACCCGCCGGCCGCCGGCCGTCCCGGCCGCCCCGCGATTCATGGCATGCTGCCTGCATGGCTTCTGGTCCACGACGGGTAGCGCCGGCGGCCGCAGCTGCTCCGCCGGTGACCGTCATTGTCGGCGAAGAAGAGCTGCTGGTCGAGCGTGCGGTGAGTGCAGCCGTGGCGCTGGCGTCCGGTGCCACCGACACGCAGGCGGGGAACGGGGCCGAGGCAACCGCGGCCAGCGGCGGCGCCGGCGTCACGGGCATCGACGTCCACCAGGTCGCGGCGTTCGGCCTGACTGCGGGGGAGCTGTCGAACCTGACTGCCCCGTCCCTGTTCGGCGGCGGCTGCGTCGTGGTCATCGGCTCGGCGCAGGACGCCACCAAGGACCTCAGCGCTGAGCTGACGAGGCTGGCTAAGTCGCCCGCGCCCGACGTGTTCCTGGTCATCACCCACGCGGGCGGCGCTAAGAACAAGGCGCTGCTCGCTGACCTGGTCAGCGCCGGGGCGCGGCGAGTGGACTGCCCGAGCGTCAAGCGCTTCGGCGAGCGGATGGACTTCCTGCGCGGCGAGTTCCGCCAGGCCGGCCGCAAGGCAGATGACAACGGCCTGCGCGCGCTGCTCGACGCCGTCGGCAACGACCTGCGTGATCTGGCCGCTGCCTGCAGCCAGCTCGCGGCGGACACGACCGGGGTTATCAACACCGCCGCGGTCGCCCGCTACTACCACGGCCGGGCCGAGGCGACGGGATTCTCGGTGGCTGATAAGGCGTGCGAGGGCAATCTCGCGGAGGCGCTCGCGCAGCTTCGGTGGGCCCTGGCGACCGGGACCTCGCCTGTCCTCATCACTAGCGCGCTCGCGACGGGCCTGCGGACGCTCGGCCTCGTCGGCTCTGTCGGCCGCGGCCTCAGCCCGAACGCGCTCGCCGCCGACCTCGGCATGCCGCCCTGGAAGATCGACCAGGCTCGCCAGCAGCTGCGCGGCTGGACCGCAGCCGGTATCGCCAGGGCGCACGCCGCCGTCGCCGAGGCCGACGTCCAGGTCAAGGGCGAGGGAACAAGCGCAGGCTACGCGCTCGAGCGCGCGATCACGACGATCGTGGCCTGCCGCACTAGCGGCTGATCCCGTGACTAGGCACGAGCCTTCAGTCGCATTATGATGCCAATGTGAGTAGCACCAAAGGCACGATGTGGATCGACCCGCGTAGCACCGTGCCGCTGCATGAGCAGGTCGCGGCCGTGCTGCGACGAGCGATCGCCGACGGTGAGGCCAAGACAGGCGAGCGCCTGCCGCCGGCTCGTGACCTGGCGGCCGTCATGGGCGTCAACGCCAACACTGTGCTGCGGGCGCTGCGGACCCTTCGCGATGAAGGACTCGTCGAGTTCCGGCGCGGTCGCGGCGTCACCGTCACGGGTGTGGCCCTCGAGCGGAGCGCTGTCATCGCCAAGGCGCGCGAGCTCGTCCTGCTCGCCCGGCGTTGCGGCTACCAGCCGGAGGAACTCGCGAAGATCATTGAGCAGGTCTCGTAGGAGCGAAATGAACACCCTTGAGCTCGGCAGGCCGCATGAGCAAGGCCTGCGAACCGGCAACGGCGCCGCCACCATCAGCGCGGTCATCCTGCAGGCAAGGCGCCGTCGGCGGCGGCGCCTTGGTGCGACGATCGTCGTTCTTTCGGCAGCGCTGGCCTGTGCGGCCGGAGTGCTGGCAGCCACTGTCGGTGGCGGCAGGACGGCGACTTCAGGCGGCGGGTTCGGTCCGGGTCCGGGCCCGGACGGCGTCAGCGCCACCGTGCTGATGTACCCGGCGCATGCCCCTGCGAGCGCTCCGCAAGGCACCGGGCTGGCCGCCTATGTGGGCGACCTCGGGACCGGGCAGCTGTCCCAGCGCAAGATTCCGGGGATCATCAACTGCAACTGCGGGCAGCCCCTAGTCGACGACGTCGGCGCCTGGCTCGTCTACATCAACGATCAGGACACCGTCTCAGCGATGGCCGCCAGTCTGGCAGGCAAGCCCCGGATGCTCGGCGACACCAGCATGTTCGCGCCTGCTGCGACGCCGGCCCATGTCTGGCTCGAGTACCAGACCAACGGCCCGACGGTCGTGCGCCTGGTGCCGGTGGCGGGCGGGCCGGTGGCCTCGCCCGTCAGCCTGCCGGTGAACACCTCGCTCGTCGAGGGCACCACCGGCGGGTTGCTGCTGCAAGACAACAGCACTGGCGTGCTTGAGCTGTGGAGCCCGGGCAGGGCACCGGTTCGCCTGCCCGGCTCCGCTGGCGCCGCCGTCCTGGCCAGCACGCCGACCATCGTTGTCTTCGGCACCCGCTGCCAGAACGTTGCACCGCCTTCGAGCGTTCCGGCCGCTGCGGTGGGCGCGTGCGGACTGCTGCAGGCCTTCAACGTCGCCGCCGGCAGTGTCCGGGACTTCCCGGCGCCGGCTGAAGACAGCCGGCTGGTTCGAGGGCAGCGGCGGGGTCACGCCGACGGCCGTCTCCCCGGACGGCGCCCTGATCGCCGCCATGGACCTGACCTCCGCGACAACCGGGGCCGAGCGACTGTTCGTGGTGCCGCTCGCCGGAGGCCCGGCGAAGCTCAGGCCCGTTCCGGCCGCAGGTGGGTCGCAGCTGGCCTGGTCATCGGATAGTCGCTGGCTGTTCTACCAGGGGTCAGGTCACCATCTCTGGGCCTACGCAGCGGCAACCAGCCAGACCAGACGATCCACGATGCCGTGCTGCAACTACTGGGCCATGACGGCAGTTCCGAGCGGCAGCTGACTCGCCCTCGCGCGCCGGGGTGGCCGGTCAGGGTCGCGGGGGCACCCTGACCGGCCGGGCCGATCGACATTTCCCCTACTCCGTGCGCGCAAAGGCCACATAGCGGGCGTGAAACTGCACGTTGCGCGGGAAATAGGTCAGAACACTCAGTTGAACGCACCAATAGTCTGTTTTGCGTCAAGCCACGTTGGCCAAGAAGTACCCGTGGTTCGGCGTAGCGCGCGCTAGCTGGCCCGCAGCGTCCGTACGTCGATCGTGTCCGTCACCGAGACCGCGGTCGCGAGCCGGCGGTCGTGGGTGACCAGGATGAGCGTGCACGAGTAAGCGGCGAGCGCCTGCTCGAGCTGCTCGATGGCCTCGATGTCGAGGTGGTTAGTGGGCTCGTCCAGGACGAGCACGTTGACGCCGCGGGCCTGAAGCAGCGCCAGGCCCGCCCTGGTCCGCTCGCCCGGCGACAGCGAGGCTGACGGCCGGAGCGCCGCATCGCCACGCAGCCGGAACTTGGCCAGTAGCGTCCGCGCCTCCTCCTGGCTCAGCCCGGCGGCTGATCTGACCACCTCGACCACCGGAGCGTCGGTGGCAAAATCGCGCCGGGTCTGGTCGAGCTCGCCCACCACCACGCTCGGCCCGGCGTACCGCTGGCCCGCCGATAGCGGCGCCCGCCCCAGCAGCGCGTCGACGAGCGTCGTCTTGCCAGACCCGTTCGGGCCGGTGATCCGGATGCGGTCGGCGGGCCCGACTGTCAGGCTGACCGGCCCGAGGGTGACGTCGCCGCGGCTGATCACGGCGCCAGTGAGGGCGAGCGCCACGTCGCCGGCCCGCCTGGCCTCGGCGATCTCGAGCCTGAGCTGCCACGGCTCGTGCACCTCGTCGGGCGCGCCGGCGTCGAGCCTGGCGATCGCCTTGTCAGCCTTGGCTGCGCCGCTGCCCGTCTGCTGCGCCTTCGCGATCCTGAAAGCCTTGATGTGCTTGTCCGCGTCGGACTGATAGCGCGGGTTCGCCGCCCGCTGCTCGCCGGATCTCGCCCACTGCCGCTGCTGCCGGGCGGCTTCGGTGAGCTTGTCCCGCTCGGACTCATAGGCGGCGTGCGCGTCGACTGCGCGCCGCCGGGCCCGGTCCCGCTCGGCCACGTAGGCATCCCAGCCGCCGGAGAACAGCGAGCCATGCCGGGTGAACTCGTCCAGTTCCAGGATCTGGCTTGCGACCGCGGCCAGCATGGCCCGGTCATGGCTGACCAGCGCCAGCCCGGCCTTGCTGCCCTTGAGCCGCGCCTCCAGCAGGGCGAGCCCCGCGTCGTCCAGGTCGTTGGTCGGCTCGTCGAGCAGCAGGATGTCCGGCTGGGCCAGGAGCACGGCAGCCAGCCCGAGCCGGGCCTGCTGACCGCCAGACAATTCGGCCACGTTCCGGTCGAGCAGGGTGTCGCCAAGCCCGAGCTGTGCGGTGACCTGAGCCATGCGCTCGGGCAGGTCGGCACCGCCGAGCGCGAGCCAGCGCGCGAGCGCGCTGTCGTAAGCGTCGTCAGCGCCGGCTTGGCCGCCCGCCAGAGCCGAGAGCGCGGCGTCGAGGTCGGCCTGGGCCGCGGCGACCTGCGTCCGCCGGCCGAGGTGCACGGCCAGGGACTCGCCGGGCCGGATGTCGGGCTCCTGGGTCAGCCGGAGCACCGTGGTGGTGGCCGGCGCCCTGGACACGGTACCCGCGTCCGGCTCGACGTCGCCCGCCAGGACCTTGAGCAGCGTCGACTTGCCGACGCCGTTAGGGGCGATGATTCCGGTGCGATCCCCGGCGCCGATGCTGAGGCTCACGCCATCCAGCACGACAAGGCTGCCGAAGGAAACGCTGACGTTGGCGGCAGTCAGCCTGGACATAGCGGCTCCCAGATCACACGGCGAGCCGCAGGCGGCCGTCGTGGTGCCGTGCCCAGGTCATGCAAGGGGCGGGGACTCAAGCCTTCCGGCGAGTCCGCCGCCCTAGTCCTGCTGGAGCCTAGGCGCTCTTGAGCTGCTCAGCGCGCTTGGCGATCGCCGACTTGCGGTTGGCAGCCTGGTTCTTGTGGATGACGCCCTTGCTCACGGCCTTGTCGAGCTTGATGGACGCCTCGCGCATCGCGGTCTCCGCGGCCTCGGCGCTGCCCGTGTCGGCAGCCTCGCGGAACTTGCGCACGTACGTCTTCAGCTCCGACTTGACCGCCTTGTTGCGGAGCCGGGCCTTCTCGTTCTGCTTGTTGCGCTTGATCTGGGACTTGATGTTTGCCACGCGAATGCCTCGCTACGGTCGGTCTAGGTGGTCTGACGGTGCCGGCACGAGCCGCAAGGTCAGCGGTTCGCGGCTTCGCGCCCCGTTCCACAAAACACGCAGCGGCAAACGCGGGCATGCAGGCAGCCAATTGGTAAGGATAGCCGAGATCGGCCCGGCGGCTCAAACGCAGCTCAGACCGCACCTGGAAACCGAGGGCAGCCAGGACCGGCGGGGGCGTGCTGGTGGCCAGGGCACCTGACCCGGCGTGCAACGATAGACGCGCCTGAGTTAGCCGACTTCTACCCTCCGGATGCCCTGTGTCGTCAACGCCCGAACAGCACGTCAGACAGCTGTCCGCGCCCGAGCCTGCCCGGACTCCGCAGCCGGTCATCCGCAATTTCTGCATTATCGCCCACATCGATCACGGTAAGTCCACCCTGGCCGACCGGATGCTCCAGCTCACCGGCGTCGTGGACGAACGGCACGCGCGGGCCCAGTACCTGGACCGGATGGACATCGAGCGCGAGCGCGGCATCACGATCAAGAGCCAGGCCGTCCGGCTGCCATGGCGCGGCGAGGACGGCATTCAGTACGTGCTCAACCTGATCGACACGCCGGGCCACGTGGACTTCACCTACGAGGTGTCCAGGTCGCTGGCGGCCTGCGAAGGCGCGATCCTGCTGGTCGACGCGGCCCAGGGCATTGAGGCGCAGACCCTGGCCAACCTCTACCTGGCCCTGGACGCCGACCTGCACGTCATCCCGGTCCTCAACAAGATCGACTTGCCGGCCGCCCAGCCGGACAAGTACGCAGCCGAGCTGGCGAACATCATCGGCTGCGAGCCGTCCGACGTGCTGCGGGTCTCGGCCAAGACCGGCGAGGGCGTCACCGAGCTGCTGAACGCCGTAGTCGCCCAGGTCCCGCCCCCCTCTGGCGACCCGGACGCCCCGGCCAGGGCGCTGATCTTCGACTCGGTCTACGACACCTACCGCGGCGTGGTGACCTACGTCCGGGTTGTCGACGGACGGCTGTCGCGCCGCGAGCGCACGCTCATGCTCGTGACCAAGTCGGTGCACGAGACGCTCGAGATAGGCGTGATCTCACCCGAGCCGGTACCGTCCGACGGGCTGGCCGCCGGCGAGGTGGGTTACCTGATCACCGGGGTCAAGGACGTCCGGCAGGCCCGCGTCGGCGACACGCTGACGACCCTGGCCGGCCCGGCGACCGAGCCGCTGCCGGGCTACGCGGACCCGAGGCCCATGGTGTACTCCGGGCTGTATCCGGTCGACGGGGACGAGTACCCGGAGCTGCGGGACGCGCTGGACAAGCTCCGCCTGAACGACGCGTCCTTGGTCTACGAGCCGGAAACCTCAACGGCGCTCGGCTTCGGGTTCCGCTGCGGCTTCCTCGGCCTGCTGCACATGGAGATCATCAGGGAGCGGCTGGAGCGCGAGTTCGACCTGGTGCTGATCTCGACCGCGCCGAACGTGGTCTATCGCGTCGTGCTGGAGACCGGCAAGGAAATTGTTGTCACCAACCCGAGCGAGTTCCCTGAGGGCAAGGTGGGCCAGATCTTCGAGCCCGTCGTCCGCGCCACGGTCCTGGCGCCCTCGGACTACGTCGGCGCGATCATGGACCTGTGCCAGAGCCGCCGCGGTGTCCTGCTCGGCATGGAGTACCTGTCGGCCGACCGGGTCGAGATCCGGTACACGATGCCGCTCGGCGAGATCATCTTCGACTTCTTCGACCAGCTCAAGTCGCGCACCCGCGGCTATGCCTCACTGGACTACGAGCCGCCGGCGAGCAGGAAGCTGACCTGGTCAAGGTCAACATCCTGCTCCAGGGCGTGCCCGTCGACGCCTTCAGCCAGATCGTGCACGCCGACAAGTCCCGCGACTACGGCCTGAGCATGACGGCCAAGCTCAAGGAGCTGATCCCGCGGCAGCAGTTCGAGGTCCCCATCCAGGCCGCCATCGGAGCGCGGATCATCGCGCGCGAGAACATCCGCGCCATCCGCAAGGACGTGCTGGCTAAGTGTTACGGGGGTGACATCACCCGCAAGCGCAAGCTGCTGGAGAAGCAGAAGGAAGGCAAGCGCCGGATGAAGGTCATCGGCCGCGTCGAGGTGCCACAGGAGGCCTTCGTCGCGGCGCTGTCGACCGAGGCGCCGCCAGACAAAAAACGCTCCTAAGGCTGGGAACGGGGCCGTTTCAGCCCGTCTTGGCTCTCCCGTCCAGCCTGCCTTAGTGCTTGCTACGTCGTCCCCGAACTGGCTCTGACGCCCACCGCGATCACGACGATGATCAGCAGGAAGTAGAAGACCCCGAGGACGCCGAGCACGAGCCCGGCGATCGCCAGGCCACGCCCGCCCTCGCCGCGCAGCCTGGTCTGCTTGAGGGCGATGGCGCCGAGGATGATCGCGGGGATCGCCGCGAGGATGTTCCCGACCAGCGTCAGGCCGAGGATGAACTGCCCGATGCCGCAGACAAGTGCCCAGATCGCGGCCCGGTTAGTACGCGGGGCGGCCGGGGTGGGGTACTGCGGTGAACTCATCTGCTCCGATTCCCGGCGGGACGCTAGTTGTTGAGGTTATTGACGTTCGCGAGGCCTCTGAAGAGCGCCAGGGCAAAGACAATGAGCAAAATCACCAGCAGCGTGCCGACGATGCCGAGCACCAGGCCAGTTATGGCCAGGCCGCGGCCATCTTCGCCGGAGAGCCGGATCTGCTTCAGCGAAATCGAGCCGAGGACGATCGCGGCGATACCAGCGAACGGGCCGGCGATGACTTGCCCGATCGCGCAGCAGAGCGCGGCGATGGCGAGCGAATTCGTGCGACGGCCGGTCAGCTGCGGCCAGCCAGCACCGACTTGCCCGGATTGCCCCGGCTGGCCGTAAGGAGGCTGCTGCCAGCCAGGCTGCTGGCCGAACTGGCCCTGGCCAGGCTGCTGGCCGAACTGGCCCTGGCCAGGCTGCTGGCCGAACGGGCCTTGGCCGAACTGGCCCTGGCCAGGGCTGCTCGCCGAAACCGCCTGAACTCATCCCTGTCCCCCCTGGTGGCGACATGCCGTCCCGGTGCTCAGTATCGACGGGCCGAGTATCGACGTGCTCAGTATCGACCCGCGCAGCGAAAACGGCGAGGAAGTGGACCGTTTTGTGGATACCTGGTCCCGCCGGCGATATGAGTTCGACGGCGGTGATGCTGTCGGCTAGCGTCGTTGGCATGCCAGCCGCTCGAGTCATCTCGCTGAACCGCGGCCGAGCCAGCGACCTGCTCATCGGCGGCAGGCCGGGCCGGACCGCCATCGACAAGCGGCCTGTCGCTGGCCCCGTGGGCGTTGGCCTGCTGGGGCTCGACGACGATGAGTGCGCCGACCAGCGGCACCACGGCGGGCTGGACCAAGCGCTGTACGCGTACGCCAGGGAGGATCTGGACTGGTGGACCGAGCAGCTCGGACGCGAGCTACGCGACGGGATGTTCGGCGAGAACGTCACGACGGCCGGGATCGACATCAGCGCCGCACTGATCGGCGAGACCTGGCGCCTGGGCACTGCCGTGGTGCAGGTGACCGCGCCGCGCATCCCCTGCGTGACTTTCAAATCGTGGCTTGACGAGCCCCACTGGGTGAAGCGCTTCGCCGCGGCGGGACGGCCCGGTGCCTACCTGCGCGTGCTGACCCCAGGCGTAGTCCGGGCTGGGGACGAACTCACCGTCGCCGGCGCGCCCAGCCAGGCGGTCACCGTCGCCGAGTCGATGCGCGCTTTCTACGGTGACCGCGAAATCATGCGCAGGCTGCTCACCGTGGAAGGCCGTGGCGCGAAGTGGGCGGAGATCGCCGCAGACGTGCTCAGCTCGGCCTGATGAGCGGTTACTCGTAGTGGCTGGCCAGCCACCTGACGGCGAGCCGATGCCCACCGGCGGTGGCCTGCCGCTGCTGTCCGCCGAGCGGCTAGGCGACGCGCCGTTCGGGATCTACGTGCATGTGCCGTTCTGCATGACCAGATGCGGCTACTGCGACTTCAACACCTACACGGCAACCGAGCTCGGCTCCGGCGCATCGCGTGAGTCTTACGCTGGCCTGGCGATCGGGGAGCTACGCCAAGCCGCGCGGGTGCTCTCCGGCCGTGCCGGGCCGGTGCAGACGGTGTTTTTCGGCGGCGGCACGCCGACGTTGCTGCCATCCGCGGACCTCATCGCGATCCTGCGAGCCATCGACACCGAGTTCGGGCTCGCCGCGAACGCTGAGGTGACGACCGAGGCCAATCCCGAGAGTGTCGACGAGCGGCTGCTGACGGACCTGCGGGCAGGCGGGTTCACCCGGATCTCGCTTGGCATGCAAAGTGCGGTGCCCCACGTCCTGGCCGTGCTGGACCGGGTGCACAGCCCCGGCCGCCCCGAGCAGTGCGTGGCCTGGGCGCGCGCGGCCGGCTTCGCCCAGGTCAGCCTGGACCTGATCTACGGCACGCCAGGCGAGACCGATGAAGACTGGCGAACGTCCCTGGACCGGGCATTGGCGGCGGGCCCCGATCACATCTCGGCCTACTCGCTCATCATCGAGGAGGGCACCAGGCTCGCGGCCAGGATCCGGCGCGGCGAACTCCCCGCGCCCGACGACGACGTGCTCGCGGACCGGTACGTGATCGCCGACGAGCGCCTGGCGGCGGCAGGCCTGAACTGGTACGAGGTCTCTAACTGGGCCACTGATGACAAGGCGCAGTGCCGGCACAACCAGCTCTACTGGACCGGCGGCGACTGGTGGGGCGTGGGACCAGGCGCACACAGCCACATTTCGGGCACTCGCTGGTGGAATGTTCGTCATCCGGCCGCTTACGCGGAGCGGATCAGCGCCAGCGTCAGCCCGGGGCAGGCTAGGGAAGTCCTCACCGACGACGAGCAGGCCACCGAGCGGATCATGCTGATGACGCGGCTGGCGGCCGGCTGCCCGGTGTCGCAGCTCGGCCCGGCCGGGCGGGTAGCGGCGGCGGCGGCGGTAGCGGACGGCCTGGCCAGTCAGGCTGGGCTCGACGCGGGATTCGTGCGACTGACCCGGCCGGGCCGGCTGCTGGCCGACGCGGTCATCCGCTCGATCACCAGCTGACAGCCGTCGCGGCCCGAACCGGGCCATTCACGGCCATCCCAGGCGGAACCAGCCGCATCCGTAGCCGGCCGGCAGCTGAGCTGGTCTGTGCCGGCGCATGATTTCGGCCATAGACTTGGCACTCAGAGCCCGGGAGTGCCAGGGAGGTGAATGCGTGCTCGACGACAGGAAGCTGGCGGTCTTGCGGGCCATCGTGGAAGACTTCGTCTCCACGAACGAGCCCGTGGGCTCCAAATCCCTCGTGGACCGGCACAATCTGGATGTCTCCCCGGCCACCATCCGCAACGACATGGCCGTCCTCGAGGAGCAGGGTTTCATCGTCCAGCCGCACACCAGCGCCGGGCGCATCCCGACCGACCAGGGTTACCGCCTCTTCGTGGACCGCCTGTCCGGAGTCAAGCCGCTGTCGTCCGCCGAGCGTCGTGCGATCGAGACTTTCCTGGCCGGTGCCTACGACCTTGACGATGTAGTCATGCGAACCGTGCGCCTGCTCGCTCAGCTCACCCGGCAAGTCGCGGTTGTGCAGTATCCGTCGCTGACGAAGTCGGCGGTCCGGCACATTGAGCTCGTCCCGCTGACCGACCGGCGGCTGTTGCTGGTGTTGATCACCGACACGGGCCGGGTCGAGCAGCGCACGGTCGACCTGCCCGGCCAGATCGGCGACGAGGCGATCACCCAGCTCCGGGCGGTGCTCAACGCCTGCCTGGACGGCCGCAAGCTGGCCGACGTGGCCACGGTGGTGGCGGAGCTGCCGGAGCGGGTCACCGCGGTGGAGCGGCCGAACGCCGCAGCTGTGTTCTCTGTCATCGTGGAGACCCTGGTGGACCGCCACGAGGAACGGGTCGTCGTCGGCGGTGCCGCAAATCTCACCCAGGCAGACTTCTCCCGGGGATTGCATGAGGTGCTCGAAGCGTTGGAAGAACAGGTGGTTCTCATGCGCCTGCTCGGCGAGTCGGGGGACCATGCAACGGTGACGGTGCGCATCGGCTCGGAGAATGAGGTGCGCGGGTTGCGGAGCACGTCGCTGGTCGCTACCGGATACGGGACCGGCGATCAGTCACTAGCCAGGCTGGGCGTGCTCGGTCCGACCAGGATGGACTACCCGACAGCGATGGGAGCGGTACGCGCAGTGGCACGCTATGTAGGCCAGATCCTGGCGGAGTCCTAGGAATGCCGGTGGCAAACGACTACTACGGGATTCTCGGCGTCCGCCGCGATGCGGGCGCGGACGAGATCAAGAAGGCCTACCGGCGGCTCGCCCGCGAGCTGCACCCGGACGTGAATCCGGATCCGCATCTGCAGGAGCGCTTCAAGGAAGTCACCCAGGCCTACGAGGTCCTCTCGGACCCCGAGAAGCGCCAGATGTACGACCTCGGCGCTGACCCGTATGCACGCGCCGGCGCGAGCGCTGGCGGATTCGGAGCGGCGGGCTTCCCGTTCAGCGACCTGATGGACGCCTTCTTCGGCGGCGGCGCGGCGCCTCGTGGACCGCGCACCAGGGCGCGGCGCGGCCGCAACGCGACCATCCGCGTTGATCTGGACCTAGCCGAGTGCGCGTTCGGCACGACCAGGGAGCTGGTTGTCGACACGGCCGTCGTCTGCCCGACGTGTTCGGGTGAAGGCTCGGCGCCTGGTACGCACCCGGTGACCTGTGATGTGTGTAACGGCCGCGGCGAAGTCAGCCAGGTCACGAGGTCGTTTATCGGCCAGATGATGACGTCCAGGCCGTGCCCCGGCTGCGGCGGCTTTGGCACGGTCATCCGCAAGCCCTGTCCCGAGTGCGACGCTGATGGCCGGGTCCGGACGCGTCGCACCATCAAGGTGCGCATCCCGGCCGGGGTCGAGGATGGCACCCATATCCAGCTGGCCGGCGAAGGCGAGACCGGGCCTGGCGGTGGTCCGCCCGGTGACCTGTTCCTGGAGATAGTCCAGCGGCCGCACCCGATATTCGAGCGCCAGGGCGACGACCTGCACTGCACGGTCACGATCCCGATGGTGGCCGCCGCGCTCGGTGCCACGCTCTCGGTGGACACGCTTGACGGGCCGGCCGAGCTGGATATCCGGCCAGGCACCCAGTCTGGCCACGCGATCCCGATGTACGGGCAGGGGACCGAGCGGCTCAGCAGCTCAGGCCGGGGTGACCTGATCATTCATGTCACCGTCGAGACCCCGAGCAAGCTCGAGCCGGAGCAGGAAGAACTGCTGCGCCAGCTCGCCAAGCTGCGTGGCGAGGAAGCCCCTCCAGGCAAGTTCGCGCCTGGCCAGCACGGCTTCTTTTCCCGGCTGCGTGATGCCTTCAACGGCCGCTGAGTCCAGGGCTGGGCAGTCCTGAGGCCGCCGGTCTTCGTCGCCGCGACCGCTGACCTGGCCGGGCAGCAGATCGTCCTGCGCGGCCAGGAAGGCCGGCACGCCAGCACGGTCCGCCGTCTTGTGCCGGGCGAGCGCGCCGACGTGACAAACGGTTCCGGCGAGATCGCGGAGTGCGTCGTGACAGCTGCCCGGCCAGGCGAGCTTGAGCTGGCGGTGCTCGACCGACGGGCCGAACCGCGGCCGGAGCCGCAGGTCATCGTGCTTCAGGCGATTCCCAAAGGGGACCGCGGTGAGCTTGCGGTCGAGCTACTGACCGAGGTCGGGACCGACGTCATCGTTCCCTGGGCGGCCAGCAGGTGCGTGGCGGTCTGGCGCGGCGACCGCGCTGCCAAGTCGCGGGCGCGGTGGGCCTCCGCAGCCGACCAGGCAGCCAAGCAGTCGAGGCGAGCGTGGTTTCCGCAGGTGACGGCGCAGGCCGATCTTGCTGACGCGGTGCGGCGCGTGGACGCAGCCGCCCTGGCGATCGTGCTGGACCCGGCGGCGAGCGAGTCGCTGGCCACGCTCAGCCTGCCTGACCGCGGCGACATCCTCCTCGCCGTGGGGCCGGAGGGCGGGATCGCCCCGGCCGAGAGCGAAGCCTTGCTCAGCGCCGGAGCCGTCGCGGCGAGGCTAGGGCCGACCGTGCTGCGCGCTTCGTCCGCAGGCATCGTCGCGGCTGGGATCCTGCTCAGCCGGACGCGACGATGGGCGTGATCAGACTCCGGGCCCTGCCAACTGGACAACCGGCGCGCTCAGCGGTGATTGCCGCGTCTGCCGGAGCGGGAGGGCCAAGAACCACGTCCGGCGGGCTCGGTGGACTGGACCACCGCAGCGGGCTGGACCACCACAACCGGCTGGACCGCGTTGTTGAGCGGGGCAGCAGGGCTAGAAGTGGACGCAGTCGGATGCGTGCGCGCGCACGGCGACGAGCCGGCCTTGGGCGCCGCAGAGTTGGCGGGCCCTGGGGCATCGCTCGTTACTCCGGCCAAGCCCGCCAGCGACCCTGTCCCCGGGCTCGGCTGGCCTATCGCCCCGCTGTCTGAGCTACCGGTCGGGGCTTCCGAGCCCGGATCTGTGGACGAGCTGTCGCCAGTCGACGGCGAGGCCGATCCCGTCCCGGTCGATGACGAGCCCGGTCCTGGACTTGGGCTGGGACTCTGGATCGGCGGGTTGGACTGGGAATTCGATGGCGAAGGGGAGACGCGAGGCTTGACGGTCTTGCAGGTCGGCGACGGGGCAGCGCCAAACGAGTTAGCCCAACAACGGGCTCTGGCCATGAGAGTTGGCATGACCGGCGCCGTTGCCTTGGCCGCCCGCGCCCGAGCTGCCGCCCGGCGAGCCGGCCGATCTCGAGCTGCTCGGGAAGATCGCCTGCTGCGCGTCGATGGCGACGTAAGCGCCAGCGGCGACGATGAAGACGGTCACGCCGAGCGCGGCGAGCGGCCGAAGCCAGCCAAGCGGCCGCGCCGCTCGGTGACCCGACCGTCGCGGCGTCGGGCCGAAGCGCTGCCAGGCCAGGCGGGCGCCACTGGCGAGGCGGTCGAGGACCGCCTGAAGTCCGGCCGGAGCCCACAGCCGCAAGTCAAGCCACGCGGCCTCAGCCCAGGCCACTGCGACCGGGCGGGGTCGGCCTAGCCTGGCCTGGATGCGCTGCAGGCCATCGGATCCAGGCTCGAAAGCATCGGCGGCCGCATGCAGGGCCCGCCGCAGCGCCGCCTCGCGCTCGCTCAGCGTGCTCATAGGTCACGCTCCAGCACGGTCCGCAACGCCTGCATGGCCCGGGCGGTGTGACTCTTGACCGCGCCGCGGCTGATCTGCATGGCATCGGCTATCTGCGCTTCGGACATATCGCCGTAGAACCGTAGCACTAGGGCTTCGCGCTGCCGGGCCGGCAGCGTGCGGAGCGCCGAGATGACGGCTGATCGCTCGAACAGGGCAATCGCGCCATGCTCGGCGCTGGGCATGTCTGGCGGCGGCTTGGGCGCATTCCGGTCGACGACCACCCGGTGCCTGAGCACGGAACGTGATCGATTGACCACCGACTGCCGGAGGTAGGACAGGGCCTTGTCGCTGTCGCGCAGGCGGCGCCACCCGCCATGCATCGCGACAAACGAGTCCTGCACAACTTCCTCCGCGGTTCCGATGTCACGGACCAGCAGCGCCGCGAGCCGCACCAGCGAGCGGTAATGAGCGCTGTACAGCTCCGTCACTGCCCGGTCGGCTTCCTGGTCGACCGGGACTGAACCCACGGTGAAATCCGCCACCAGGGTTTCGGTCACGTGAGTTGGACGCGCAGCGACGTCCGAAGGTTCACCCGCTGTCATCACGAGTCTTCGCGATGGCTGGCAAGACGCCAGCACGCTTAGCTAGTTCCAGTTCCCCCACGCCCTCTACGCCTGTACACAGCGCCCGCGCATGTCTCGACCCCTAGCGACGGAAGCCAGAAACTGGCGAGGCCGTTGCACCAGAGGGGTGGCGCACCGTGGGTTCGCAGTAGACAACGATATAGGTCAGCGGCGTCGCCGGCCCTGTACACGTTAAGATCTTTCCTGTGCCTGACTGCCTGTTCTGCGGCATTGCCGCCACGGACATACCGGCGACAATAGTGTCCAGTAATCCCCGCACGATCGCCTTCCGCGACATTAATCCGCAAGCGCCCGTTCACATACTTGTGATCCCGAAGCAGCACCACCCCAATCTCGCCGAGCTGGCGGCCGCCGACGACGGACTGCTAGCCGACGTTGTCGCCCACGCCCACGAGGTAGCGCTTGCCGAGGGCATTGCCGACACCGGGTATCGCGTCGTCTTCAACACCGGACGCCATGGCGGCCAGACCGTAGCCCACGTGCACGCGCACGTCATGGGCGGCCGCCAGATGACCTGGCCGCCCGGCTGAGCAGGGGGTCGCAGCCGGATATCATGGCTACCGGGCCGGCCAGAGCCGAGCGCCGTGGCAGGGAAGGGCCATTGACTGATAATCCGACTGATACGCGCAAGGGCGGGCAGCCCGGCGACAACGGGGCCGACAAGGTGAGCACCCGAGGCAGCAGTGCCCCCCGCGGCGACAGCGCAAGAAGTAACGGCTCCGAGGACGGTAGTGCGCAAGTCCGGATCGTAATTCCGGCTGAGCAGCCCATGGTCAGCCTGCTCGGCACCGGTGACGAGCTGCTGCGCGTTATCGAGAATGCCGTGAGAGCTGACTTTCACGTCCGCGGGAACGAGATCACTATTACTGGTCCCGCCGCCGAGACCACCGTGGCCGCACGCCTGTTCGACGAGCTGATCCAGCTGGCCGCGAGCGGCGCGCAGCTCACCGCCGACGCGATCGAGCACAGCATCTCCATGTTGCGCCGCAAGACCGGAGTCCGTCCCGCCGAAGTGCTCAATCTGGACATCTTGTCCAGCCGCGGTCGTACCATCAGGCCCAAGACGCTGAACCAGAAGCGATACGTGGACGCGATTGACACCCACACGATCGTCTTCGCGATCGGCCCCGCAGGCACCGGCAAGACGTATCTGGCTATGGCCAAGGCGGTTAAGGCCCTTCAGGCCAAGGAAGTCAACCGGATCATCTTGACCCGGCCAGCCGTCGAAGCGGGCGAACGGCTCGGTTTCCTGCCCGGTACCTTGTACGAGAAGATCGACCCGTACCTGCGGCCGCTCTACGACGCGCTGCACGACATGGTCGACCCGGACTCGATCCCGCGGCTCACCGCCGCTGGCACCATCGAGATAGCCCCGCTCGCCTACATGCGTGGTCGGAGCCTTAATGACTCGTTCATCATCCTGGACGAGGCGCAGAACACCTCGGCCGAGCAGATGAAGATGTTCCTGACCAGGCTCGGATTCGGGTCCAGGATGGTGGTGACCGGGGACGTGACGCAGGTCGACCTGCCGGCCGGCCAGGTAAGCGGCCTGCGGCTGGTGCAGGACATACTCGACGGCGTCGGCGACATCTACTTCTCGCGGCTGACCAGCCATGACGTGGTGCGGCACAAGCTGGTAGCCGACATCGTTGATGCCTACGAGAGGCATGACGCCAGGCAGGCCGCGGCCGAGCCCGGTCGCCTGTCGGCTGGCCGGCCGCGCCGCGATGGCTATCGCGGCCGGTGACAGGCTGCTGACGGGGGCCGGATGAGCATCGAGATCGCCAACGAGTCGGGCGTCGACGTCGACGAGTCGCACCTGGCTCGCCTTGCCCGGCACGTCCTGGACGACATGCGGGTGCATCCTCTCGCCGAACTCTCCGTACTCCTCGTCGACGAGCCGGCGATGACCGAGCTGCACGTCCACTGGATGGGCGAGGAAGGGCCCACTGACGTCCTTGCCTTCCCGATGGACGAGCTGCGGCTGCCTCAGCCAGGCGGCACCCACGCCGAGCACGCCACCCCGGACCCGGACGCCGCCGAGGTGCTGCTCGGTGATGTGGTGATCTGTCCCCAGGTGGCAGCAGCGCAGGCCGCTGAGGCCGACCACGCCGTTCAGGCCGAGATCGACCTGCTCTGCACGCACGGGATCTTGCACCTACTCGGCTACGACCACGGCGAGCCCGAGGAGCACGCGACCATGTTCGGCTTGCAGGACCGGCTGCTGGCGTCGTGGCTGGCCGGCCAGGGCACCGGTCGCGGCGGCGACCCCGAAGGGCCTGGGTGAGCACCCGTGGGGTGGCTGCTCGTCGCGGCGTTCGTGCTGATGCTGGTGGCCGGATGGTGCACTAGCGCCGAGACCGCCCTGCTGCGTGTGTCCAGGTCCGGCGCGAAGGAGCTTGGCCGGTCAGCCGGCGAAGCCGCCGAGCCCCTGCAAACGGTGCTCGCGGACGCACCCCGTTACCTTTCCGTGGTATTGCTTGTCAGGGTCGCAGCCGAGATCAGCGCGGCCGTGCTGGTCACCGCAGTGCTAGTGACGTGGCTGGGAGTGACCTGGAAGGCATTCCTCATCACCGCCGTGGCGATGACGGTGGCGAGTTACGTGCTAGCCGGGCTCGTCCCGCGCAGCATCGGCAGGCACTACCCGGTCAAGGTGGCCAGCGCGGCGGCGAGCGTGCTCCGGCCGGTGATCCGGCTGCTTGGGCCGCTGCCCCGGCTGCTGGCGGCGGCCGGCGCGGCGCTGACACCTGGCCAGGAGCGCCGCGACCGCGACGGCCAGTCGGGCTCGGAGGAGGACCTGCGCGGCCTGGTTGATCTGCTGGAGCAGCGGCAGATCATCGAGCCAGGGGAGCGGGCGATGATCCACTCCGTCTTCGAGCTTGGCGATACCATCGTCCGCGAGGTCATGGTGCCGCGCACGGACATGGTGTTCGTGGAGCGCGGCAAGATGCTGCGGCAGGGGCTCTCGCTGGCCTTGCGCAGCGGCTTCTCGCGGATCCCGGTGATCGGCGAGAACCTGGACGATGTCGTGGGCATCGCCTATCTCAAGGACATCATGACCCGTATCTACGAGCACCCCGAAGGCGAATCGGTCGAGGCCGTCGAGTCGATCATGCGGCTGGCCACGTTCGCGCCGGAGAGTAAGCCGGTGGATGACCTGTTGCGGGAGATGCAGGCGCGCCAGGTGCACATGGCGATAGTGATCGACGAGTATGGCGGCACGGCGGGCCTGGTCACGATCGAGGACATCCTGGAGGAAATCGTCGGCGAGATCACCGACGAGTACGACCGGGAAAGGCCGCCAGTGGAGTGGCTCGGTGACGGATCTGCCCGGGTGAGCGCGCGGCTGTCGGTGGAAGAGTTCGAGGAGCGCTTTGGCGTGCGCATCGACGCCGAGGATGTCGAGACTGTCGGCGGCCTGCTCGCTCACCTTCTCGGCAAGGTGCCGATCGCCGGCTCAGTTGCCACCTCTTCAGGGCTGCGGCTGACCGCCGAGAGCCTGACCGGGCGGCGGAACCGGATCGGCACGGTCCTCGTGCAGCGGATTGACAGCGCAGCCAGCGGGCCGGGTGCTTCCGCGTCGGCCGCTGAGCCAGCACCCGACGATCCTGGCGCCGCCACGGCCAACGGCAAGACGACGGCGGGCAATGGCGTGGTCGGTAACAAGAAGTCGCCGCGGTAGGTCGAACAGGAACGCGGCTATCAAGACGACTGTGATACCGGTGGCTGCGCCGCCGACCGTGTCGATGACACGATGCTCGCCCAGCCCGACCACGGCGATGCTCACGGCGCAGCCGATGAGGACAGCCACCGCTATGATCGCGATCCGCACCCCGGGCCGGACCCTTGCCGCTGCCGGGTCGGCGAGTAGCAGCGCAGCCGTCGTGATCATGGCGAAGACGCTGGTCGCATGGCCACTCGGATAGGTGGCGTATGGGTAGAGGTGGTCGGCCAGTGGCTTCAGGACCTTCTCGGTAGCAACAGCTGCGGCTGGCGTGCTGACAGCCGCGAGTACCGCGCCGTTGAACCGCCGGGCTGCCAGGCACATCACGACAACGATCGCGATGATGACGACGACCTGCACCTTCTGGCCAAGGTCCGCCACGAGCTGCAGCGCTCTGCTGTGCTGCCCTAGGTGGCTGGTCGCCCATGAGTCCGACCGCTGATCGAGCGGATCGGCGTACTGGTCGCGCACGAACACCGCCCCGGCCGCAAGGATCAGCGCAGCACAGCCCAGCACGAGGCCGGCCGGGCAGCGAGCCTCAGCCGGCAACAGCGGGCGGGCGCGCAGGGCACCGGCCGCCGCTCCTGTTTCCGCCGTCAACGCCTCCTTAGCCATGATGCAGGAGACGAAGCCACTCGCCGGTGATACCTGAGGTCGCCAGCCCTTGCCTAGGGCTGCCGGTCGTATCGGGACGGCCCGGTGAGAATCCGGCGCGACGGCGAGCCTGTCGGCTCGAGCACTACCAGGCACTCTGAACAGCGGTAGAGGACGTCGCCAGTGCCAAGCTGACCGACGGGCACTGTGGGCCGCGGGAACCTCTTGCGGCAGGAGACACACTCGCGGCCGAGCCGCTGGGCTCGGGTCACGCCGGTCGCGTCGATCAGTGGTAAGCCATCCACGCTCCCACGTTAACGGTGGCCAGGGCATCTCAGGGCCAGATCACGGTGTATCCGGCCCGTCCCACTCCGTCCCGAGCGGCACTCCGGCCGGGCCGCGGTATCAGGCGTGCGGTCTGGTGCTCCTATGTGGGACGCAAGCGGAAGTAGCCCAGCCAGCGAACCTAAGCCAGGTGACACGATGAAGGTGAGCCGGATCTTGATCGTCGTGCAGAACCTGCCAGTCCCGTTCGACCGCCGAGTCTGGCTTGAGTGTCAGGCACTGGTATCGGCCGGCTACCGCGTGGCCGTGGTATGCCCGAAAGGCGATGGCGATCCCGCTTACCAGGTGATCGACACCGTGCAGGTCTACAAGTACCGTCCGTATGCCCCCGGCGGCAGCAAGGTCAGCTTCGTCAGCGAGTACCTGTACTCCTTCGTCGCGACAGCATGGCTGACGCTCAGGGCGCGGCGGTCTGGCCGGTTCGAGGTCATGCAGGCGTGCAACCCGCCCGACATTTTCTGGCCGATCGCGCTGTTGCTAAGGGTCCTGGACGGGACGGTGTTCATTTTCGATCATCATGATCTGTGCCCTGAGCTGTACGAGTCACGTTTCCCCGATGGTCCGCGGCTGCCGTATCGGGCACTGCGGTCGATGGAGCGCCGGACGCACCGGACGGCAAGGCACGTGATCTCGACGAATGACTCATACCGAGAGATCGCCATCCGCCGTAGCGGTAAATCACCAGCCGACGTAACCGTCGTCCGGACGGGACCGGACCATCAGCGGCTGGTGCGTGGCGAGAGTAAGCCCAAATTCCGCAGAGGACGCAGGTACCTGGCGGCCTACATCGGCGTCATGGGCCCTCAAGACGGCGTCGATATCATTGTCCGCGCCGCCGATGTGGTTGTGCACGAACTGCATCGCGACGACGTCGCGTTCACTCTCATCGGCAAGGGTGACTGCTTCGATGAGCTGGTGGCGTTACGAGACCAGCTTGGCCTCGCCGGACACGTGGAGTTCACCGGCCGGGCGCCGGACTCGCTGGTCGCCGAGATCATGTCCACGGCCGACATCGGGCTGTCGCCAGACCCGAAGAATCCACTCAACGACCTGTCGACCATGAACAAGACCATGGAATACATGGCGTACGAGCTCCCGGTGGTCGCCTTCGACTTGCGCGAGACTCGGGTCTCGGCCGGCGACGCCGCCGTCTACGTGACTCCCAACGACGTGCACGAGTACGCGAAGGCGATCGTCGAGCTGCTGGACGACGAACCGCGGCGAGCCGAGCTGGGCAAGACCGGGCGGGTGCGCGTCGAGCAGGAGCTGGCCTGGAGCTACCAGCGGCGCGCCTATCTCGACGTCTACGGCCGTCTGCTCGGCGGGGGCCGCTCGGCTGCGCGGACGGGGTATTGACGTGTGCGGGATCGCAGGCTGCTACCAGCAGGCCGACGGCCACAAACTGGTCGACGTCATGAGCGAGCGGATCGCGCACCGCGGTCCGGACGCGGCGGGGGCCTGGAGTCACGAACGCGACGGCGTCAGCGTGCAGCTCGGCTTCAGGCGGCTCTCGATCATCGACCTGAGCAGTGCCGCCGATCAGCCTCTGCACAAGGACGGCCTGACCATCGTCTATAACGGCGAGCTCTTTAACTACCGCGCTCTGAAGGCCGAGCTGACGGCCCGCGGTACGCGCTTCACGACGAAGTCGGATACCGAGGTCGTGCTGGAGGCCTGGCGGAGCTGGGGACCTGCCGCGCTGGACAGGTTCCGGGGCATGTTCGCTTTCGCGCTGGTCGACGAGCGCACCGGCGAGCTGGTCCTGGCCCGCGATCCGCTGGGCATCAAGCCGCTGTACTACATGCGCCGGGGGAGCGGGATCGTCTTCGCCTCCGAGCTGAAAGCGCTCGTCGCGGCAGCCGGGTCGGAGCTGCGGATTGAGCCCGGCGCCCTGGTCGCGTCGATGCTCTACTACTGGCTGCCGGAGCAGCGCTGCGCCATCGAAGGCGTGGCCAAGCTCCCAGCCGGGTCGTGGGCGCTGGCCCGCCCGGATGGCACGTTCACGGTTGGCCAGTATTGGCGCATCGCTGAGGTCGCAGCCCGGGCGGCCGCCGGACCGCCAGCCGACTTGCGGGCCGTTATCGAGGAGTCGGTCACGGCGCACCTCGTGGCCGACGTTCCCATCTCCTCCTTCCTGTCCGGCGGACTGGACTCAAGCATCGTTACCGTGCTTGCGCACCACGCGAACAGCGGTGTCGACGCCTACACGATCACCTTCCGGGCTGAGGACCAGCGGCTTGAGGCGATGCCGGACGACGCGGTGCACGCGCGGAAGGTTGCTCATCGCTATGGGATAAACCTGCACGAGATCGAGATCTCGCCGGACATCGTGGCGTTGCTGCCGCGTATCGTCGATGTGCTCGATGAGCCCATTGGTGACCCAGCCGCGATCAACACTCTGCTGATGTGTGAAGCAGCGCGCGAGCGCGGCGTCAAGGTAATCCTCTCGGGCATGGGCGCCGACGAACTGTTCGGCGGTTACCGCAAGCATCTCGCCTGCGTGCTGGCCAGCCAGTACGGACGTGTGCCGGGTCCCGGCCGCGCTCTCGTCCGGTCCGCTGTTGACCGGTTGCCGGTCAGCGCAGCGGGCCGCGGCCTGCGATATGCGAGGTGGGCCAAGCGCTTCCTCACCTTCGCTGAGCTTCCCGAGGAGCCGCGGTTTCGCCGCAGCTACACCCTGTACGACCCGCCGGAGCTTGCTGGCCTCCTCAGCCCGGACCTGGCTGGTCACGTCGGTCAGGTGATCGCCGAACATCGCGAGATCTACAACGACAACTCGCTGACCGATCAGATCAACCGGATGTGTCTGGCCGACGCTCGCCTGTTCCTGCCTGGCCTGAACCTCGCCTACACCGACAAGGCGAGCATGGCGGCCTCCGTCGAGGTGCGCGTCCCGTTCGTGGATCGGGCCGTGGTCGAAGCCGCGTTCTCGATCGATGGGGGCGCAAAGATCCGACGGCGTCAGGGCAAGCTCGCGCTCAAGCAGGCCGCCCTGGACTGGCTGCCGCCAGAGATCGTGCACCGGCCTAAGGCCTCGTTCAGCGCGCCGCTGCGCGCCTGGGTCCGCCGCGATCTCAGCGAGCTCATCGGTGACGTGCTTGTCGGCGGCGAGCTGGTGACTTCCGGGATGATCCGCCGCGACGCCCTGACGCAGCTGATCGCCGATGACCAGGCTGGCCGCGAAGACCGGTCCAAGCAGATCTGGCAGCTTCTTTCGCTGGAGATGTGGTACCGCAATGCGCAGGCACAGGGCGTTGCCATATGAGGATGCGGGCTGTGCAAGCGAGCGCGCTCGGGCCGGGGACGCGATGAAGCAGATAGCGCAGAACTACAAGACCGGCGAACTGGCCGTCCTCGACGTGCCCGTCCCGGCGTGCCGTCCCCGCGGTGTCCTGGTCCGGTCGCTGTTCTCCCTCATCTCCACGGGCACGGAGCTGATGAAGGTCAGCGAGGCCAGCATGTCGATGGTCGGCATGGCCCGAGCCCGGCCCGATCAGGTGCGGAAGGTGCTGGACTCGGTGTCCCAGCAGGGCGTGCTCAACACGTACAAGAAGGTGATGACGAGGCTGGACTCCTACACGCCGCTCGGCTATTCGCTGTGCGGCGAGGTGGTCGAGGTCGGCCGTGGCGCCACCGAGTTCCACGTCGGGCAGCTAGTGGCGGCGGCAGGGAACGAGCACGCATTGCACGCGGAGTACAACTGGGTCCCGGTGAACCTGTGTGTGCCCGTGCCGGATGGCGTCTCGCCAGAGCACGCGGCGTTCGCGACGGTCGGTGCGATCGCCATGCAGGGCGTCCGGCAGGCGGAGACGCAGCTGGGGGAGGCGGCCTGTGTCATCGGCCTCGGCCTGGTTGGCCAGCTCGTAGTCCGGCTGCTCATCGCGGCCGGGGTACGCGTAGTTGGTCTGGACGTGATCGAGGAGCGCTGTCGCCTCGCGGAGAAGGCCGGCGCGGTGGTGTGCGCGGCGCCAACTGACGAGGGAATAGGCGAGGTCGAGCGTGCGCTGGCGGGGCTCACTGACAGCCGGGGAGCCGACCACGTGCTCCTGGCCGCCGGCGGGTCGTCCAATGGGCCGACGGAGGTGGCGGCGAGGCTGGCCCGGGACCGGGCCAGGGTGGTCGACATCGGCAAGACCAAGCTGGACTTGCCGTGGAACGCCTACTACGAGAAGGAACTGGACGTCCGCTTCTCGCGCTCGTACGGCCCCGGTCGGTACGACGACCGGTATGAGCTGGACGGCATCGACTATCCGGCAGGCTACGTGCGGTGGACCGAGCGCCGGAACCTGGCATGCTTCCTCGACCTCGTCGCGCACAACGACATTGAGGTCGACTCGCTGATCTCCGGCGTCTTCCCGCTCGATAACGCGACAAAAGTCTACGGCGACCTGAAGTCCGGCGAGCTAGCCGCTGTCGGCGTCCTGCTTGAGTACCCACTACCGGGGGCCGGTGGCGATCGGTCCGCCCAAAGCCGTGCCACGATCCCCGCGGGCCGGCCGTCGAGCCGGGGAACGGCCGCGCAGCAGCTGGCTGTCGGATTCATAGGCGCCGGCAGCTACGCCTCGTCGATGCTGCTCCCGCACCTGGCAAGGCTGCGGACAGTAAGACTCGCGCACGTGGCGACCACGCGCTCGCTGTCCGCGGTCAACGCCCAGCGGCGCTTCGGCTTCGCGATGGCCTCGACCTCGGCTGATGCGATCATCGAGGACGAGTCGCTCGACGCAATCTTTGTCGTGACCCGCCACCACACCCATGCCGAGCTGGTCTGCCGCGCCCTCCGGACGGGCAAGGCCGTCTTTGTGGAGAAGCCGCTGGCGCTGACCGGCGACGAACTCCAGCGGGTCATAGACGTGGTAGCCGAGACCGGCAACGACAGACTCATGGTGGGGTTCAACCGCCGGTTCGCGCCCATGCTCGGGCAGCTGAAGAACGCATTCGGGTCGGCTGGCGGCGCATCGGTGACTCGGTATCTCATCAACGCCGGCCAGCTTGATGCCGATAGCTGGTACAACGACTCCGATCTGGAAGGGTCGCGCTTCGCCGGCGAAGGCGGGCACTTCATCGACACCCTGAGCTGGTGGAACGGGAGCCTGCCCGCTGAGGTCTACGCGGTACCAGGCCCGGAAGAGGCCGATGTGCAGGCAACGGTGCGGTTCCCTGACGGGTCGACCGGCGTGATCACCTACGTCACCGGCGGCAACATGCGTTACCCGAAAGAAACCCTGGACATGGCAGCAGGCGGTCGCAGCGCGAGGCTAGATAATTTCCGCCGGGCAGCGGTCTGGACGGGGCGGCGGCGCATTGACATCAGGTCGCGGGGCGCCCAGGACAAGGGCCAGGCAGCGCTGGTTGCCAGCTTTGCCGAGGCCTGCCGGACCGGCGCGCCCATGCCGATCTCGCTGGAATCGCTGGTCGCCACCACGCGCGCGACGATCGCCGTCGGCGCGAGCCTGGCTAGCTGCAGGCCGGAGGTCGCGTGAGCGCGTCCACGACTTCGACGCTCGCCTGGTACGCGCGCAGGGCGAGCCGGATGTCGCCCGCCGAAGTGGCCTGGCGCGGCAGGGACAAGATCCTCCAAGCCGCCTGGTCGAGTCGGCAGGTCGGCCGCGACAAGATCGTCCCGGGGGTTCGCGGGATGGCGAGCGGCCGCCAGTTTGCCGTCCTGCTGCCTGGCGACGCAGCGCTCGGAGTTCCCTCCGAAGCCAGGAACGCCGTACTGGCGTCTGCGGACCGCCTGCTACGGGGACACTGGGAGATGCTGGGCGTAGCCCGCACCGACCTGGTAGCGCCCGACTGGTTCTACGACCCGGTCACCGGCATACGGTCCCCGGCTGAGCGTTATGCCTTCCGGATCAACCACCGATCTGAGGCCGAGACCGGCAACGTCAAGCAGGTCTGGGAACTCTCCCGGCTGCAGCACCTGACCCTGCTGTCAACGGCGTGGTTCCTGAGCGGCGACGACGTCTACGCGCGGCGGGTCGCCGATCACCTGCAGTCATGGTGGCAGGAAAATCCGTTCTTGTCCGGCGTGCACTGGACCAGTGGCATCGAGGTCGGTCTTCGTCTGATCAGCCTCACTTGGATCAGGCGACTGCTTGGGGCATGGCCGGGTGCGGCAGGCCTGTTTGAGCACAACGAGCTGGCTGTGCAGCAGATCTGGTGGCATCAGCGGTATCTGGCCGCGTTCCGGAGCCGGGGAAGTTCGGCCAACAACCACGTGATCGCGGAGGCCGCCGGCCAGCTCATGGCCAGCTGCGCATTCCCGTGGTTCCCGGACAGCGGCCGGTGGCGTCAGGCGTCCGCCCGGCTCCTGGAGCGCGAGCTGCTCCGTAATACATTCCCGTCTGGTATCGGCCGTGAGCTTGCCTCTGACTATCAGTGCTTCGTCGCCGAACTCGGAATTCTGGCCGGAGTCGAGGCCGCGGCAGCGCACTGCCCGCTCAGCGCCGACGCCTGGCGACGGCTCTGCGCGATGGTCGACAGCGGGGCTGCCGTCCTTGACGATCGGCTTCGTCCGGCCCGACAAGGTGACAGCGACGAAGGCCGTGTGCTGCTGCTTGATGCGCCAACGGATAACAGGTGGCCATCGCTGCTGGCGCTCGGAGCAGCGGTATTTGGCAGGCCGCACTGGTGGCCGCGAACCAAGCCGGATGCTGCGAGCTCGATCATTTCTGCCATGCCAGGAGCAATGGTCAAAGTAGCCGACAGACCCGCCGAACGCCCGTGGCACTTCAAGGACGCGGGGACGACCTTGCTGCGGACGAATAGCAACCACGGACCAGAGATCTGGTGCCGATGCGACGGCGGTCCGCACGGATACCTGAAGATCGCGGCGCACGCACACGCTGATGCGCTCTCAGTCGAGGTCCGCTATGGCGGAGTGGACATACTGGCCGACCCAGGCACCTACTGCTACCACGGCCAGCGCGCATGGCGCTCGTACTTCCGGTCCACCATCGCTCACAACACCATCGAAGTTAACGGCCAGAGCCAGTCGAGCGACGGCGGACCGTTTCTGTGGCTGCGGCACGCAAACGCGAAAGAGATCGACGTTCAAGACATCGGCGACGCCGTTGAGTGGAGCGCCGAGCACGATGGGTACCTGGGGCTCCGTCCTGCAGCCTGGCACCGGCGCTGTGTCCGCCTCGACCGAGCGTCGCGCAGGCTGGACATTGCGGATGAGATTACCGGCGGCAGCCATGCGGTCCGAATGGCCTACCATCTTGGACCCGATGTCAGTGCAGAGCTCGACGGGACGCGGGCGATTCTGCAATGGACTCACGGCGAAGCCTCGGGCACGGCATGGCTCGAGCTCCCGAAGGCGCTGCGGTGGAGCCTGCACAAAGGCGAGACCAACCCGATCCTGGGGTGGTATTCCAGCGGGCTCAGTCAACGCGTCCCCGTTTTCACGCTGCTCGGGCACGGACGCTCGACGCCAGCCGAGCCGTTCAGCACCCAGCTGGAGTTTCTCGACGTTGCCGTTACGGGGAAGCACGCGGAGGACCAGTGACCGAGCAAAACCTAGGCCTGCGCAGTTCCCTGCAAATCGTACGGCGGCACAAGATTGTCGTCGGCGTCACCCTGCTACTGGGTCTGATCGCAGGCGGCGCGTACAGCGTGGCGAAGCCGCCCACGCTGACGAGCACTGCGCTGGTGGTGCTGCCGTATTCGGTGCACAGCACGGCGACTCAGGTCGTCATTGCGGACAGTGATCCCGTGCTCGTGGGGGCGGCGCGCCGGATCGGGTCGGTGTTTCCTGGCCAGGCCTTGCAGGGCCGTGTGCATGTTAACAGCCTGACCGCCAACGTTCTCTCGATAACGGCGCAGGGCACGTCCGCCCGGCAGGCAGAGCTGACCGCCAATGCCGTCGCCACCAGTTACATCGCGTATGTCAGTGCCGCGAACGCACCGACTGGGCAGGTGCAAGCACACATTCTGGAGCGCGCAACCACTGCGACCGGCGCAACGCTCCCGACTCGTGTCGCGCTCACCGCATTGATCGGCGCCCTGGCTGGCGCACTGGGAGGCGCCGTACTTGCCCTGGCAATGAGCCGAGGCGACCAGCGGCTGCGCGATCGCGATGACATTGCGGACGCGATCGGCGTATCGGTACTTGCGTCCCTCCAGGTCAGTCGTCCTTCGGATCCGGATGGCTGGGTAGCGCTGCTCGAGGACTATGAGCCAAGCGCGGTTGAGGCATGGCGACTGCGAAGTGCGCTGCACTACCTGGGACTCGGGGACCTCGAGGCACCATCAGGCGCGTCGGTGGCTGTGCTCTCGCTATCGCGAGACCGGGGCGCGCTCGCGATCGGCCCGCAGCTTGCTGCCTTCGCAGCAAGCCTGGGGATTCCCACGGCTCTGGTCTTCGGCCCGCAGCAGGACCTGAGCGCCGCAGCCACCCTTCGCGCTGCGTGTGCTGCCCTGGCAAAGCATCCGAGGCCACTCGGGAATCTGTTTGTGGCAGTGAGCGATGCGGACGACAGCATGGGGCTAGCGGACGTCGGCCTGACCGTGGTCATTTCCGTCATCGACGACGAGTCTCCACACGCCGCCGTCACAATGCGCACGACAGAGACGATCCTCGCCGTGACCTCAGGCGCTGCCACGGCCGAGCAGCTTGCCCGGATGGCAGCCAACTCAGCTGCTGCCGGTCGCTACTTTGCCGGGATTCTGGTAGCGGATCCGGACCCGGCCGATCGCACCACAGGTCGCCTTCCCCAGCTGGGGAGACGCGCCCAGCGGAAAATGCCTACCCGCGTCAATGGGAGAGCTGCGGAGATAAGGTTGTGAACGACAAAGACCAGCTGGTTGCTCCGGAGCTCAACGGATTTAGCGTTCGCTATGATCCGACGTGGCTGGATCACGATTCTTCCGGCACTGAGAATCAGCCCGCCGACTTTGTCAGCGATCTCGTCAGCCTGCGATACCTTAAAGCTGCGCTCCGGCGCGGGATTCGTCTCTGGTGTGCCTTAGCTATTGTTGGCATGCTGGTCGGCATAGGCTACAAAGCTGAATTCCCGGCGCCGCATCAGGCGAGTACAACGATCCTGCTTCCGCAGGATGAGCAAGCCGCCGGCGCAATTCTCACCGATGTAGCGTTGGCACAGAGCCGCGCCGTGGCCGGCCTAGCGGTGCGGAAGCTTGGCCTGACGCAAAGCGCCGAGAGCTTCTCCGGTAGTTACACCGTGATCGCTACAACAGGTGAAGTACTTGTCATAACAGCCACTGGGCCATCGGCCACCGAAGCTGTGCGCCGAGCGAACGCACTCGCTGACGTGTTCCTCACGTTCCGTGCGAACTTGCAGGTCACCGAGCAGGAGATCGCGGTAGCCGCGCTCGATCAGGAGCTTAGCCAGGCACGGGACCAGATTCACTCGCTCAACAGGCAGATCAGTGACCTGTCCGGAGGACCTGCCTCGGCAGCGAACCAGGCAAGGCTGAGCGATCTGCGGACTCAGCTCGGGCAGGCGAACGACGCGCTGGCGACGGCCAATGGCGGCGTCCTGAATGCTCAGCAGCAAACGACGCTGCAACTCAAGGGCAGCAAGGTACTCGATCCTGCTGCGGCGATCCCGAAGTCGCGGAAGAAGCCTCTGGTCGTGACCGGCGCGATCGGGCTCTTCGCCGGCCTGGTCCTGGGGATGGGCATTCTCATCGTCCGAGCGGTCGTTTCCGACCGCCTGCGGCAGCGCGATGACGTGGCATCCGCGCTCGGCGCGCCGGTCAGGCTTAGCGTCGGGCCGATCCGGTCGGTTCGCTGGCTGCCTGGGCGGCCCGCAATGGCAGCCACGGGAAGTCTGCAAGTCCGCCGCGTCGTCACGCATCTGCGCCAGTCGCTGGACAGCAGTTCCGATCGGCCAGCTGCCCTGGCGGTCGTTGCGGTCGATGACCTGGGGGCTGCTGCGCTCTGCGTCGCGTCGCTGGCGGTCTCGTGTGCGCAGGAGGGCACGCGCGTGGTTGTCGCTGACCTAGCCGCCGGGTGCCCCGCGGCTCGCATGCTCGGGGTCCGGAAGCCGGGCGTCGTCTCGGTAGGCGAGCGGGGGGCGCGCATGATCGTGTCCGTTCCGGATCCGACGGATCCTATGCCTGTCGGACCTCGTCGCCCGGCCCTCGGACCGCTGGCCCGGCCGGCGCCCGCCGGGGACCTCGCTGCTGCGTACGCGAAGGCAGACCTCCTGCTCGTGCTGGCAAGCCTCGATCCCGCGCAGGGCGGCGAGCACCTCGCCACCTGGGCGGCCGATGTCGTCGCCGTTGTCACCGCCGGCCGCTCATCGTGGACCAGGATCCATGCGGTGGCCGAGCTGGTACGGCTCGCTCACCTGCGCCTGTCTTCGGCTGTGCTCGTCGGCGCAGATAAGAGCGATGAGAGCATCGGAGTGCTACGGCCGGCGAGTTCAGGCCTTGCGGGCGAGCCCCCGCGGCAACGCGCTCCGGAACCATTGGGGAGCTGAGCGCATGACTCTGCCCATGGTCGCAACGCGCGCGAGAATCCTGGAAGCGCGTGGCACTGCCGCCGGTCGCGAGCGCTCGGTGCGCCTCCGGCTCGGTACCGCGTGGGGCCTCCTGCTGCTGGATGTTATGGGGTACCAAGGGCTCATCGTGCACGTGCCGTCGGCAGTCGGAAAGATCATCACGCAGGGAGCGTTGCCACTGGCGCTGCTGGTGCTGCTGAGCATAAACCGCCATGTGGTCGTGCGGCCTAGCGTGTTCCTGTGCCTCGTGACGCTGCTTCCGCTCGAGGCGGTCGTCACCGCGCTGAACCCGCAGTTCCTCGGCACCGTCTACCGGACCGTCCGACTCGGTGAGTTCGTCGCCGCACTCTGGCTGCTGAGCCCGTGGTTCGGCAGGCGTGACCTGTTGCTGCTCCGTTATCACCTGATCGCGTTAGGCGTGGTCATTGGCTCGGTGATCATCGGAATACCATTCGCGCCAGCGACCGCCCTCGGGACGGGTCGGCTCCAGGGCACTCTCTGGGTCGTTCCCGGTACTCAGCTAGCGCACTACTCGGCAATCGTCATCGGCGCTGTCGTGATTCTGTGGGCCTGCGGTCACCTGGCTGGTCGCCCGGCGCTCCTCATCGGCGTGGTGACGTCGATCGTGCTGGTACTCACGCACACGAGGACAGCTCTGGCCGGTCTTGTGCTGGGCATCGTCATCGCCGGCCTGAGCCTGATCGAGCGCTACGTCCGAGTACGCAGAATGTTCGCAGCGGCCATCATCGTCCTGTCGGTCGCGTTTCTCACCGTGTCCAGTTTCATCGCGGCCTGGCTTGCTCGTGGCGAGGATGCCCGCGGCATAACTCAGCTCACGGGTCGAACGAAGGTCTGGGGCCCGCTACTTGCATTGCCGCGCGACAGGTTCCAGGAAATCTTCGGATTTGGCATCTCGAATAGCTCGTTCAACGGGCTGCCGATAGACAGCAATTGGCTGTCTTCCTATCAGGAACAGGGCCTTCTTGGCGCTACCCTGTGCGCGGTCATTCTGCTGTTCTTGCTGCTAGCCGCGTTCTTCCAGCCGTCCGGCGCCCGGCGCGCCCTAGCTCTCTTCCTCGTGACGTATTGCCTAGTTGCCTCATTTACGGAGGACGGATTCACCGATGCGACGCCGTACCTGCTAGATCTGGCCGTCGCGGCTTCGTTGCTGATGACGCCTATTCCCTGGCGTCGAAGACCGCCTTGATGTATCAGCCGCGGTTCTCCGTCGGTCACGTTGCCAGCCATCCGGTCCACTCGCGACACTGCAGAGGTCCCGCGGCGTCCGCAAAGCGGCGAGGGAAATAGTGATCTCCCGAGAATACTTTCAGAGCGTAATAAAGGACCATCCCATCCCGCCGGTTGCGCAGGACCCTCTCGTAACGGCCGCAGCCGGCGATCCGGCTCATCGCTTGCCAGCGACTGGACGGCCGCCGCGCGTGGGTTTCGCTTGCCACTGGGACGCGGCACGCGAGCGCACGTGGTCGGGATCAGCCTGGAATGTGCGTGCGGCGCTGGGACTGACGGCAGAAGTAGTTGATATCGGCGTGGCGGTTCCGCCGTATTCCCGCGCTGCCCTGAAGGCGCTGCACACCAGGTACTACGGCGGTCGGCTGACCACGACGTGGGTCTACTCAAGGTTCACGGACCGGTATATGCAGCGTGCGCTGCACAGGCAGCTCGGCCGCGGCCTTGGTCGAGAGTGTGAGGCGGCCGTGGTGATCGATGATCTCGCCACGCTGCCAGTGCCGTTCTTCACGTACTACGACAGCAGCTGGGACTTGCTCCTGTCAGCGGTCGAAAGCACCGCGGACCTCGCATCCCTGCGGGCGATCACCCCCTCGATGCTGATGCGGCGCCGCGATCGTCAGCTAGCCGTTTATCAGGAGGCTGCTGGGGTTATAGCCTTCAGCCGCTGGCATGCTCGGAGCCTTGTCGAGCAGTCAGGAGTGCCGCCTGAGAAAGTCCATGTAGCCCTCCCCGCCGTCAAGGGCCAGCTGGACGATTCCCCAGCGGGCGAGCGCGAGCTGCTGCGACCAGTGCCACAGCGCGAGGGCCCGCGACGACGACTGCTGTTCGTAGGCCGGCAGCACCAGTCGTACGACTTCTATCGCAAGGGCGGCGATCTCGCGGTCGGCGCACTGACGGTCCTGCGCCGCGAGTATGACCCGCAGATCACGCTCACGATCGTGGGCGTCGAGAAGTGGCCATTGCCTGGCAGGCCGCCCGAGGGTGTGTCGATGCTTGGGGCCCTGCCAGCCGAGGAGGTCAGGGCGCTCTACGACAGTCATGACTTGTTCGTGATGCCATCGCGGTTTGAGCCATTCGGCCTGGTCTTCGCGGAGGCAATTGCGCGGGGCCTGCCGTGCATCGCACGCAACGCCTGCGCGATGCCCGAGATCGTGACCCCTGGCCTGTCTGGTGCTCTCGTCAATGGCGACGACGAGCGCGAATTGGCTGGCGTCATCGCTACGGCGCTGTCGGACGACAGGTTGTACGAGAACTGCGCCAGGCGCGCGCGCGCATTCGCCGCCTACTTCTCCTGGGAGCGCACCGCTGAGGATGTGGTCCGGGCGATATCGCAGTACCTCAGCAGTGCCGGGTGAGCCCCGGTGAGGTTCGGCAGCGTGTCCAGGATGGGTCAGCCGCCAAGGAGGAAGGACCGCAGCCGAGGCGCCACGGCATCGGTTGCGAAATCCCGCTGATATCGCTCCCGTGCTGCTCGAGCTGCTTTAAGTCGAGCTGGCTCGGAGTCGAGTAGCTCAATGAGCGTCGCGGCCGCCTCAGCCGCGTTGTCGAGCGGCCAGAACCGCCCCTCGACGCCCTCGTCGCAGAGCTCGGGGATGGCCCCGACTCTTCCGGCGACGATGGGCAGCCCGGCAGCCATCGCCTCCATGATCGCCAGCGAAGAGGTTTCCTGATTCGATGCGTGTACGTATGCGCGGAACCGTGGGAGCAAGTCGCGTACATCATTCCGGAAGCCGTGGAATCGAACCTGCTTCTCGATGTTCAGCTGGCGGACTACAAGTTCAAGGTCCGCCCGGCAGGGTCCGTCGCCGAGCACGTCGAGTGTAAGAACCCGACCAGCCCTTTTCGCCTCGGCCACCACGTCCAGCAAGTACCGATGGTTCTTTTCGTGCCCGAGCCTGCCGGTGGTCACTAGGTCGCCGATGGGCTGTTGGCTCGAGGTCTGGTCTGCTGGCGGGATGAAATTTCCGATGATCGCGTAGGGAACGGCCGCTGCCTCAGGCAGCCAGGCCAGGATTGCATTCCGCGCCCACTCCGACACGCATACCATGCCGTCTACGCCCATGATCGCCTTGCGGTTGGACCGCCTGATCATTCGGAAGACGACACCGTCGCGCTTGATCTCTCCTGTGTTTGCCGGTTCATCGGCGTTGGACTTGCCGAAATGGACCGCCATAATGACCTTTTGGTCAGGCCGACGCCGGGCAGCTAGCGCGGCCCATGCCTCCAGCGGACCCTGAGCATAAACCACGCAGCCGCCTGTAGCGCTCAGCTGGCGGCGCAGGGCATTTCGAAGGAACAGCACATGCGAGTACTGAAACCAGATCACCCCGGCGGCGCTGCTGACTCCCATGATCACTCGTCTTGGCCCGAAGGCGGGGTACCTGAGTAGCCCGCCCCACGAGAAGGGCGTCAGGACCGCAACCTCGTCACCGCGCTCCTCGAGGTAACGTCGAAGCTCGCGGATATGAGTATGTACTCCGGAGGTTGCGCCTTCCGGGAAGATGTGTGCGATCACGAGCTGAGACATGTCTCAGCCAGCCGAGGGGCGGTGCACCGCTATGCCGAACAGGCCGATTCCGTCCGCAGATCGGCAAACCATTGTCTGGTAATGGTGATGCCTTTCCGCGAAGGCTGCGAACCCATTGTGCGACTTGATGTCGTCGACGAGCATGACTCCGCCTGGCGGCATGACCGAGGACACCTGCTCCATCTCGAACTCCGTGTTCTTGGCGGTATGCAGGCTGTCGTGTATGAACAGCTGCACTTCGCCAAGCTCAGCGACCAGCTTCGGCAGCCGCTGCCTGCTCGATCCCGCCAGATAACTCCAGCGCGTCCGGCAGGACTCGGTGACGGCAGCTGCCGTCTGGTCGTGGAGGTTGTGGTCGAGAGGATGCGGTAGATCGACACTCCACAGGTGGCCGCGGCCGTTTACCTGCAGCGCCTCGAGCACGAGCCGGCTCGTCACGCCGTGGGCCACGCCGGTCTCGACTACCACGCGAGGCTTAGTGTGCAAGACCGAGCACCACACGGCCTGACACAGCGAGATCTCGGCGTCGCTATACCAGCCGTAGGTGCCACGGCCGAAGCCGAGGCCCTTGGCAGCGAGCAGCGCCCCAATGTCTGCGATGAGCTGGTCTAGTCCGGCGCGGTGTGAACAGGGCCAGGGCGCACCAAGGAGAGAGTGCAGATGTTCGTCCCAGCCGTCGTCCAGATCGTTCTGCCGGTACCGCTCAGTGCCGCGAGTCTGCCTGTACTCACCGGGCAGGGCACGGGTGACGCCCACGGGATCGACCGCAAATGCGCGTAGGAGGCGCACTAGTTTCTGCGGTCGCGACTGGGTTGAGCCGACGTTAAGTGTCACGGGCAGCCAGAGGGTCCGGTGCCGGAGCAATCCGATTCCCCCGGTCCTCCTCTCGATACGTGGCTGGTTCAGGTAGTGGCCCGAGGGCCTGGTCAGGCTCGATCGGGAAGCTGCGCATCCAAGATTGCTTCCTGCACAACGTGGCGGGGCGCCGAGCTGGCTGGGCGCGGTGCTCGCGAGCGCCTCGCAATCGAGCGCGCAATCTGACGTGCCGAGCGGTGCGTGCCAGCAATGAAGCGCATTGACGGGCCGAGGCTCACGGCGGCGGGAGCCCCGGCGAAATAGAGCCCACGCACGCTCGACTCGCATGCCCGGCTGAGAACCGGGTACCCGCTCACGGTAGTGATCTTCGTGCGCAGCGCTTCTGCTAGGAAGTCAAGCCGATCGAGGTCTATGCGGAAGCCGGTCCCGGCAATGACGTGGTCGACGTCGATGGATGCTCGCTTGGGTCCGCTGAGATAGAGGCGGGCGCCGCTTCCGGACGGCTCAGCGCGCATGACGCGATGATCAGCCAGAACATCGATGACGCCATCGACGCGATTCTTCAGCCACCAAATGCCCGCTGGCCCGAGCACCGATCTGGCCTTGGTGACCCGTACTTCCTCCGGCAGTAGCTGGAATGCACTCGGCGTGGCCCAGAACGCACAGCGCCAGCCCTCGCACAGCTTGGTGACAGGTCGGCGGATGTGCCCGATTGCGGTGACATGCTCGGGGTTCGGATCCGGCCAGCTCAGAGCGGGGCGCCGCGCGATCAGGTGCGCCTCTGCACCCGCCTCGTGCACGAGTGCCGCCGTCTCCAGTGCTGATTGACCTGCGCCAATCACCGCAACACGACGGCCGCTGAACGAGCCAAGGTTGTGATGGTCCTTAGTGTGGGAGACCAGGTCGGCCGGCAGGCCTGAGAGTTCGGCTGGAATGTGGAAGTACGGCAGGACGCCCGTCGCCAGGACGACTTGCTGGACTGTCGCGGCGTCTGCGTCGCTGAACTCGACCCGGAATCCGCCATCGACTGGACTGATCTCCCTGACGCTGGCGTCGGTAACGTCTGGCACGAGTTGCGCCGTGTACCAGTCGCCATAGCCGAGGAATCGTTCGAGCGATAGCGGTACGACTCTTTCGACATAATCGAGTCCACGGGACCCGCAGTATTCGGCCAGGTCGTATCCGTTGGCGGGAGCGGAGATGTCGGACGCATAGAACTCGGACTTGAGGTTCATGCCCGCTGGCATATGCGCTCGCCAGGTATCCATCGGGCGGCCGACGACACGATGATCAACGCCCAGGCTGCGCAGATGGGCAGAAATCGACAGCCCGAACGGGCCGGCTTCCACGACAAGGACGGCGTCAGGTGACATGTGGTGCTCCTTGAGATTGAGCATTGTGTAGGTGGCCATCGGCTGCGCGAGCCTTTCGTGCAGCAGCGGCCATCGTCTTGATCTCTCCGATAACCGGCCCGAAGTCCAGACCGGCGACCGAGTCATAGTGATGAGTCCGCACAAACTCCGTGGCGAACATCTGCAGGGCTCGCATTCTGGGTACGCTGTCGGGACGCCCAGCGCGGCCGGAGTTATCTCGGAGCCACCGGATGTCACCGCGCAGCCATCGAGTGCGTACTCCAGTCTTGTAGCCGTCGACGCGGGTGAGCGGCTGTCCCGTCGCCCACTTCCAGACCATCAACGGGAAGTCCACGCCAGAGTGAAGCGCATTCTTGATAGTTCCCGCGAGCCTTGCGTTTACTTCCATGAGGAATGGGTGGCCATCCTTGTCCCGCCGGTATTCGACCTCGCATACTCCGTCAAGGCCGATAGCCTTCACCAGCCGCACCGACGAATCGAGTAGATCCGGAGGAATCGGTATGCTTTGCCGCAGCACGGAGGCGCCACCAAGAGCCGGCGTTGTCCGCAGGGTCGCGTGCGCGCAAGAGGCCATGACCTCGCCGTCAACGATGAACAGCGTGATGCCTTCGCGCCGACCGCTGACCCACTGCTGTCCCAGCACGCTGACGCCAGCCGCGAGGAACTTGCTCGTAACTTCTAGCACCTCGTCCTTGCTCACGACCTCAATTGGAGCAAGGCGCATGGCGGACTGCGCTGCCCACGAGATCGTAGGCTTGAGCACGAACGGAAATTCAAACTCGGCGAGCAAGTTCGGCACTTCTTCGAGGCTGCAAATCCTTAAGGTTCGCGGATATCCGATGCCCAGTCGATCTGCTACCGCAAGAGTCCGATCCTTGTCGTTAGCCACGTCCAGTGCGAAATTGGCGGCAAGGGCAACGGTGCAGTCGAGCTCGGCAAGCTGATCCCGCACGTGCATCAAAGTAGCGATAGAGCCGTCCATAGTAGGAAGCACGACGCGAGTTGGATGTTGGCGCACAAAATCGACGATTGCCGCTCCGTAAGCACTCGCGTCGGCTACGTAGCTTGGCAGGATCTGGTTAAGCGCCGAGTACCCGGAGCGGAATCCTGCCACCGGTAGCCGCGGATCGCATTCGGCAAAGCACTCGGCAGCAGCAACGCGCAGGCCCGCCTGGCCAAGGCTACGGACGCTCGCCAGGCTCTGCTTGAATGCGGCGTCGAGAACCAGGACATCGTAGGCTTCACGGCTTCCGCCTGCGGCAAGGCGAGCTCGATGGCCCCTGCTGGCTAGCCCGAGTGCCTTGACCACTCCCAGTTCTCCTGCCGGTCGCGTCCAACCTTGTCTGGACGGCTAGCTCTGTGCAGCCTGCCTGCACGCTCCATGTGAGGCGGCGCCGGGCGGAGTTGATACATCTTCCGCGGCCCAGCGTCCGGTGCGGACGCGTCGCAGGCCGGTACCTGTATCAAGGCCTACCTACCGGCGATCACCATGAGGTGGCCCTGCTGAACGGAGAGGAGTCCAAGGTGAAGGCGTACGTCATAAATCTTGCCCGATCCCCGGCGCGACGGGCACATATGGTGAATCAGTTCCGCAGGACTGGCATGGAATATGAGTTCATCGCGGCCATCGACGGAAACGAGCTGGATCTCGAGGACTCAGCTACCGTCAGTCCCGTTTCGCTAGGCAGAGGCCCGATACAGCGAGGAGACTGGGGAGGAGACCGTTCCCGGTCTGGTGTGGTCGGGTGCGCGCTCAGTCACCTCAAGGCCTACCAAAAGATCCTGGCCGACGGCGCCGACGTGGCTCTTGTCCTCGAAGACGACGTTGTCCTGCCCGCAGACATTCAGGAGATCACCGCGGCTGCCGCCGTTCACATGGTCGGCGCAGATGTAGTACTTCTGCACTACGGCAATGTCAACCCAACGTATAGCAGCGGGCTCAGGCTAAGCCGCACGACGGCGGTGCAACTCACCAGCCGGAGAATCCTTGCATTCCCAGCCGAGATCGCGGACGTCAGCGGTGCGGGGGCGTATCTCGTCACCAGCGAGGCGTGCGAGTTCATGACGAGGGAAATTCTGCCAGTGCGAGTGCCAGCTGATGACTGGGCGTTCTTTTTCGCCAAGGATGCGCTGCGCGGCGTCCGGTGCGTCGCACCGGTTCCCGTTGAGATTGATCCGAAGTTCCGCACGACTATCGACCACATCGTCCCCTGGAGCCTGCAGACCTTCCGGCACAAGGCTGCCGACACGATCCCGTTTGTCCGACCGGCGCTCACCCGACACCGGCAGCGCGCCAATGTCCAGGTCGACATGGTCGATCGGCCCTCGGACCAGCTCTGTAAACAGATGTGATCGGCCCGCCGGCGGCGGGTATCACAGCACGGCGCTTCAGGTTCTAGTGGTGGCGGGTGAGCCGCCTCGCACTCAAGATCTGGAGCGCTGGCTTGTGAGGATGCGACTGGCAGCTGACCGCAGTTATGCGACAACGGGGCCGATGTGAGCGACCGTGTCCTAGATCCTCAGGACGTGGCGCAGACGTCGTCGGGCAGCGCGGATGAGGCTTCTGCCGGGCGGGTAGCCATGGCCGGGGCGTGGGGCCTCGCGGGCCGGAGTTTGATACTCGTCGCGAACTTGGTGACGACTCCCTTTACTATCCGCTTGCTGGGACCAGCACGCTACGGTCTATGGTCTATTCTGCAGACCGCCTTTTACCTGGCCTCGACGTCGGATGTCAGTATGGGTCCCGCCACGACGAAACTGGGCGCAGAAGAGTATGCGCACCACGACGGGCGAGGCGAGTCGGCGGTCGTTTGGAGTGGGCTGCGCATCGTTGCCGTGACGACTACGACCATAGCGCTCCCGTTTATCGTCTTCGCACCCGCTTTCCTGCGGCTGATCGGTGTGCACGGCGCGCTGCTGACGTCAGGCGTGCTGGCATTCCGAATTGGCTGCGGCATCTTCATCTTGCAGTCGGTTGCCGGCATCTTGAACACATCGCCGCAGGTGCGGCTGAAGTGGCGTGCTTACACCCTGATCAGTACCTGTTCCAATCTCATCGCTTCGGCCGGACCGCCGATAGCGCTGGCGCTGCTATCCGGCGGACTAGTGACGGCATCCTGCGTGCTGCTGGGCTCTACTGCCCTGCTAGCAATAGGGAATCTGCTCCTGGCGGTTCACCTTCAGCCCCAGCTTCGGCGACCCCGCTTCGACAAGGCAATCACGAAGCGGCTGCTGACGTATGGTGGGGCACTCACAGTCAGCGGCGTTCTATTACTGCCGCTCCAGACGGCCGATCGCTTCTTGCTGTCGAGCAATCACTCCACGGCTGTTGTCGCTTACTGGGCTGTCGCTGCTAACCTGGCGACAATATTAGCGGTTTTGCCGGAACAGCTAGTGGCGCCGCTAATACCTGCCCTCGCGCGGCTCCAGGCAGCGGGATCGTTTACCGATGTCTCCAGGCTATTCCATCGGGCCCTAGCCGGGATGTTTCTGGTCGCGACGCCAACTGCCGTCTTGCTGGCGGTGATCGCGAAACCATTCCTGTCGATCTGGGCCGGGCCGAACTACGGCATACATAGCACCATTCCGCTGCTTATTGCCATCCCTGGAATCTGGATAGACTGTTTCAACTGGGTCGCCCAGTCTTATCTGCTGTCGTCGGGTCGGCCCAAGGTCCTCGCCTATATCCGGACAGCTGAGCTCGCACCGTATCTGCTCGCTGCATGGTTTCTCACCGACAAGTTCGGCGCCATCGGAGCCGCGCTCGCATTGTCGGGCCGATTGGTAGTGGAGTCGTTTGTCGTCTTCGCGGCTGTCCGCCGCGCTGCGCCACTTCCGCTGCTACCCCTGTCTGAGCGCAGGCTCGCATCCATTGCCGGACCGCTGGTTCTTTGCGGTGCTGGCGCCGCCGTCGCGCTCCTAACCCACGGCTTTGCGGCCCGTGCTGGCTGCGCGATCGGGCTCGGTCTGGCTTATGCCGTCGTTTGCTGGCGGCTTATCCTCACGCCGAACGAACGACAGGGCGTGCTCGTGGTTGCCGACGAGGCTCTCCGGCGCGGACCGGCCCCGCGGCACAGTCGCTACCCGATCTGACCCCTGTACCCGATCTGACCCCCGCGGCACGGAGGTGCGGCCGGCGTGCCCACGCTACGAGGGGAAGCCCAGGACCTGGATCTCGGCGAGGCCGATGTTGCTGGTGGTGGGGCTGACTGAGGTGATGTTGAGCTGGAGGCTGGTGACGGTCTTGGCGGTGAAGGTGAGGGTGTAGGCGGTTCCGTTGTTCGGGAGGGTGCCGACGGGGATGCTGGTGCCGTCGCTGAACTGGATGTTGCCGCCAGTGATCTGGTCGTTCAGGTTGGGGCGGTCGTACAAGACGATGGTGTCGAAGGTCTGCGGGGACGACCAGGTGAGCTGCAGCCAGCTGCCAGCGCCGCCGCCGTTGGTGGCCCATTCCCTGGTGTAGTCGCCGGGGTAGCCGTCGATGACCCCGTCGATGGCCTTGCTGGCGGTCTGGCTGGTGCTGGTGTTCTGCGAGGACGCCGTGGCCGTCGCGGTCAGCGCCAGGTCGACGAGGGTGCCGGCGATGGTGATGGTGACGGTGTCGGGGGTGCTGGTGTTGCCCTTGCTGTCGGTGACGACGAGCTGGAAGGTCAGGGTGGCGTTGCTGGCGGGCGCGGTGAAGGTCGGCTTGACGGCGGTGGCGCTGGAGAGGGTGACGGCGGTGCCGGCGGTCTGGGTCCACTGGTAGGTCAGCGGGTTTCCGGCCGGGTCGGTGCTGCCGGAGCCGTCGAGCTGCACGGTGGCGCCGGGCGCTGCCGTCTGGTCCGCTCCGGCGTTGGCGACCGGGGGCTGGTTGCTGTTTCCGACTGCGCCGTTGCCGGTGTTGTAGACCTGGATCTCGGCGAGGCCGATGTTGCTGGTGGTGGGGCTGACTGAGGTGATGTTGAGCTGGAGGCTGGTGACGGTCTTGGCGGTGAAGGTGAGGGTGTAGGCGGTTCCGTTGTTCGGGAGGGTGCCGACGGGGATGCTGGTGCCGTCGCTGAACTGGATGTTGCCGCCAGTGATCTGGTCGTTCAGGTTGGGGCGGTCGTACAAGACGATGGTGTCGAAGGTCTGCGGGGACGACCAGGTGAGCTGCAGCCAGCTGCCAGCGCCGCCGCCGTTGGTGGCCCATTCCCTGGTGTAGTCGCCGGGGTAGCCGTCGATGACCCCGTCGATGGCCTTGCTGGCGGTCTGGCTGGTGCTGGTGTTCTGCGAGGACGCCGTGGCCGTCGCGGTCAGCGCCAGGTCGACGAGGGTGCCGGCGATGGTGATGGTGACGGTGTCGGGGGTGCTGGTGTTGCCCTTGCTGTCGGTGACGACGAGCTGGAAGGTCAGGGTGGCGTTGCTGGCGGGCGCGGTGAAGGTCGGCTTGACGGCGGTGGCGCTGGAGAGGGTGACGGCGGTGCCGGCGGTCTGGGTCCACTGGTAGGTCAGCGGGTTTCCGGCCGGGTCGGTGCTGCCGGAGCCGTCGAGCTGCACGGTGGCGCCGGGCGCTGCCGTCTGGTCCGCTCCGGCGTTGGCGACCGGGGGCTGGTTGCTGTTTCCGACTGCGCCGTTGCCGGTGTTGTAGACCTGGATCTCGGCGAGGCCGATGTTGCTGGTGGTGGGGCTGACTGAGGTGATGTTGAGCTGGAGGCTGGTGACGGTCTTGGCGGTGAAGGTGAGGGTGTAGGCGGTTCCGTTGTTCGGGAGGGTGCCGACGGGGATGCTGGTGCCGTCGCTGAACTGGATGTTGCCGCCAGTGATCTGGTCGTTCAGGTTGGGGCGGTCGTACAAGACGATGGTGTCGAAGGTCTGCGGGGACGACCAGGTGAGCTGCAGCCAGCTGCCAGCGCCGCCGCCGTTCGTCGACCACTCTGCGGACGGGTTATCGGGATACCCCCCAATGACTCCGTCGATCGCGTTGGCGGCCGGCTGGTCAGAAGTCTGCGAGGACGCAGTCGCCCGCGCGGTCAGTGCGATGTCCGTAGTCTCAGCGGTGACCAGAACCGTAACGGTGGCGGGAGTGCTGCTGTTCTGGCCGTTGGAGACCACGAGCTGGAACGTCAGGAACTCATGGTTGCCGGCCGCAGTGAAGGTCGGCTGAACGGCGGTGGCGCTGGAGAGGGTGACGGCGGTGCCGGCGGTCTGGGTCCACTGGTAGGTCAGCGAGTAGCCAAAGGGATCGGTGCTGGCGGAGCCGTCCAGCCGTACTGTCGCGCTGAGCGGGACGACTTGCAGCGAGCCCGCATCGGCAAGCGGCGGATATGCCTGGACCAGCGTGTACTGGCGGGCTAGCCAGTCTCCGTAATCGCCCGGGGAACAAGCTGCCTCGCTGTTGCACACGAGGTCGTCGTACTGGGCATAGGTGAAATAGGCATTCTGCTTAGCGGCCTGGTCGGCTGATGACAGATTCGCGGGGAAAGCATCCATCGGATAACCCATAAACCCGGTTACGCCCGCGGACGAGCCATACTGCTGCATCGCAGATTGGATCAAGTATGCGACACTGTGATGGTCGCTATGGTCACCGTCACCATAAGCGCCTATGAAGTTCTGCGTGTAGATCTGATTTGGCGCGAATGACCTCATCAACGAGACCAGGGTGCTGAGCAGTGCGGAAAGCGTGTAACTAGAGGTCCCATCGACCGCCTGAATGGTCGGGATATTGCCGGTCCAGATTTCCTGCAAGCTCTGGTTTTTGGTGCTGGCGAAGCCGGTACCGCCAGGATTGCCGTCCGGCAGTCGCATAAACGCGAGCGAGATATTCCGCGCGCCCGCCAAAGTGAAGGTCGGGATTGGATGTCCCGCTACGCCTGCATCCGCCTGGGTCCAGGAATTTGCCACTCCGGCCATCTCGGCGTACGCCGCGAGCACACCACTCTCGCGGCTCTGCCAGTAGCTGGCAGCCAAGCCAGCATCGCCCGCGGTAACAAAGATGGTCCGTAGATTTCCGCCCGCCTGGATCGCCTGCAGGATGCTCGGGTTGATGAACAGCAGATCGTCGTCCTCATGGGCGACGAAGGTCAAGGTCGTGATCGAGCCACTGCCGAACGCCGGAGTCGCCTCTAGCGCCACGTAGGTCAGTGGGATAAGCGCCAGGAACGTCCGTCGCGACAGACCGCTGGCGGCCGACCGAAGGTGGCCAGGCTGAGTCTTGCCGATGTCTTGGCCGGTCCTCATCGTCGGCGAATCCGGGGTCATGGCGTCCCTCTCAACCATTCTCAAACCCAATACGAGCCAATACGTGTCCTGCGGATGTGACTTATTCCAGCCGTGACGGCTCGTTGTCGAATGGCTGATCAACGAACTCGATCCGGGTCCATTGGCGCCAGATATTCCTGCGCCGGTAGGAGATCGCTTGGCTGGCCAGCGGCAGCCGGCAGATCGCCTTGCGTACCCTCGCTTTAGGACTAGTCGGTGCGGAGTAGTCGATTGTCGATTCGAAGCCAGGGTCCTTGGTGACAGCATGCGGAAAAACGCAGCGCACACGATCTAGCGCGCCCTCGTTGTGCCAGTACAGCCAGTCGTCAGAATGGGCTCGTATCGGGAGGATGCTCTTGCTCATGCGCTCGCAAGCCGCACGCGTGATCACGTAGGCGGCGCCGCCTACCGGCACACTGAGATCGATGGGAAGGACGAGCGAGCGAGAGCCAGGTAGCCGCACGGCGCCTTCATTGCTAAGCCTGCAGACGCTATGGCTGTCGAAGTGAAGAAGGGCGACCTCCGCCTCGGTCAGATGCTCCTTGAGGGTGTCGAGCACGCCGACGAGGCCAGGCGAGAGCGTCACGTCGTCTTCCAGCACTAGGGCCTGATCGTGCCCGTCCGTCAGTATCTGTTCGTAGGCACGCAGGTGACTCAAGCCATTCCCGATCCGACCGGGACGCCAGTCGCTTCGCTCCAAGTACGACGGGTGGACGGAATCGGACCCGCGCAGGTCCGGCTCTCTGTCATCGACAGCCGCGACGAAGCTGTACTCCAGCCCCGCCTTCGCGAGTTCGGAGACCATGTGCGCGCGCCTCTGCGATGAGCGGGCCAGGTTGATGATGTACGCGCGCACTCTCGATTCCACTCCGGTTCTGAAGCTGGTTGTCAGCGCAGGGGTCCGCAACCACAAGAGATGCGGCCTGCGGCCGGTGATACGCGTGTGGCTGAGTCTGTATATGGTCGGCCTGATTGGGCTGGGTGGTGCTCCTGTCTAGATCTCCGGCTGAGGTCAGCCCCAGATGTCGCGCTGGGCGTTGAACATGACACGGGAGCCGTGGCGGTCCAGCCGGATCGGAAGCTCCTGCATGCCGGCCAGGCTGCGCCGGACCGCGCGCTGGCTCTCCATCGGGCAGATGACGAGCAGGAAGCCGCCTCCGCCTGCGCCGGTCAGCTTCGCGCCCGAGGCACCGGCATCTAGCGCCCTGCTGACTGCCCGATCGATCTGATCGCTGGACACGCCGGAGGCCAGCTTCCGCTTGGCCTCCCAGCTCTCACGTATCGCCGGTCCAATGGCGTCGACATCACTATCGCGGAGCCGTTCTGCAGCAAACCCGGCAAGATCGCGCAGGAGATCAAGTTGAGGCTGAGTCGCCGCCACGTTGGCGTTCTGTTCGGCGAGGATTGGGGTCGCGCTCCGGGTGATGCCGGTATAGAACAACATGATCTGCTCCTGCAGCCTGCGCCGGTCGGCGGCAGGCAGGATGATCTCCTCTGCCACGACATCCTCGCCTGGCCCGAAGCGCAGGTCGCGGATGCCGCCGTAGGCAGCGATGTACTGGTCTTGCTTGCCAATGGGCTTATGGCAGCGTTCGATCTCGATTTCGCACGCGAGTTCGGCCAGCTGAGCAGCCGAGACCTGCCTGCCCTGGTACGCGAACAGTGCTTGCAACAAGCCGACCGTAACCGCCGACGAGGATCCGAGCCCTGAGCCTGATGACGGGATGTCTGCCAGCGTCGTGATCTCCACGCCACCCGCCACGCCGGTAACAACCATGGCCTCACGGACCAGCTCGTGTTCAAGATCCTCGACGCGGGTGACGATCTCCTTCTTGGAATAGTTGACGTAAATGTCGTCGTCGAAGCGCTGCTTCACGATCACGTAGATGTACTTGTCGAGGGCGCAGTTGATGACGCGTCCGCCATGTTCGCGGTAATAGCTGGGCAGGTCGGTGCCGCCACCAAGCAGCCCGATGCGCAGGGGAGTTTGAGTAATGATCATCGCAAGGCCAGTGCTGGCCACTCCTCTCGCGCTCGCTGGTATGCCTCGACCGTGCCGATGTCGCGGAAGTAGCACTCCACGGGCACGGCGAAGGCCCGGCCTACTAGCCGTGGCAGCAAGTGATAGCCAATGTCCACCGGGCCATCGCCGCTGATCTCGGCGAGTACGTCGGGGCGGAACGCGTACATGCCGGCGTTCACGAGGTCGGAGACCGGGCGCGCTGGCTTCTCCTCGAAGCCGATGACGCGGCCATCAGCGCCAAGCGCCAGCACTCCACCAGTCGAGGGATGCTCGGAGTGGAAGGCAGTCAGCGTCGCGATAGCACGCCGATCCCGATGGGCGTCGACCAGGACGCGCAGATCGAACCTCGTAAGGTTGTCGGCATAACAGGCGAGGAACATCTCCTCCCCGTCCACCCAGTGACGGTTCGCGCTCAGGGTTCCCGCACTGCCGAGCAGTTCGGGTTCGAAGAAGGTGCGGACGGTGGGCCCGCCGACCCGGCCCTTGAGATGCGCGGTGACGACATCGGGCAGGTAATGGAGATTGACGATCACCTCATCGACGCCCGCATCGTCCAACTTGTCGAGCCAGATGTCGAGCAGCGGCCGGTCATCGATCTGGACCATGCATTTCGGCATGTGGTTGGTGACCGGTCGCAGGCGGCTGCCGAGCCCCGCGGCAAGCAGGAATGCCTTCATGTGCAGGCCCTCCGCACGACCCCTAGCGCGCGCATCCGGGCGTTGGCCTGCTTCAGGACGTCCGCAAGGCCGTCCATCGCGGCTAGCCACGAGGCGTACGCAGCGACCGAGTCAGCCGGCTTTTGTCGTGGCTCCCAGCCGAGAGAGCGCAGTGCGCTGATGTCCGAGAGGATGTGGCGCGTGTCGCCGAAACGGTATTCGCCAGTTACGACGCCCGGCTGATCGCTGCCGTACTGCCGCATCACGATGTCTGAGAACTCACTGGTGGTGACTGGCTCTCCGCCGCCGACGCTGAAGACCCGCCCGGCGGCTCGCTCATCCTGAAGCACGAGCACGTTGGCGTCGACGACGTCATTGATGTTCACGTAGTCACGGATGGCGGCGCCGTCCTCGTAGAGGGTCGGCGGCGAGCCGAGCAGGTAACTGAGGCAGAAGATGCGGCACGCGCCCGAATATGCGTTGTACACCGACTGCCGCGGGCCTTGAACAATGCTGTAGCGCAGCGCAACTGTGGGAATCTCGTATCGGCGTCCGAGGTTGATGGCGACCATTTCCTCAGCGAGCTTCGACATGCCATAGGCGTTCTGCGGGTTCGATATCCGCTCGGCCGTCGGCTGCATTTCGAGCTTGCCGCCGCATTGCGGGCACGGGATGTCCCACTCACCTGCCGCGAGCGCCTGCTCCGGGCGCATTCCCGGCAGCTGGTCGCCATCCGCGGGACACCAGTAGAGGCCCTCGCCCATCGCCGCTTGCGACGAGGCCACGACAACGCGGGCTATGTCGAGCCGCTCGGCCACGATGATCTCGTAGATGAGGGCCGTCGAGACCACATTCACGTCGGTGAATCTTGAGAAGTCCGGCAGGTAGTCCTGGTAGGCCGCGAAGTGGTAGACGGCATCGACACGCCGGAGCAGGTTAACCAGGAGATCCCGGTTCCGGACGTCACCCTCGCAGAAGTCAGCGCCAGGGCTCAGGTAAGAAGGCTGCTGGCCCTGGTGCACTGGCGCTGTCAGGGAGTCGAGGATAACGACGTCGTGGCCAAGGGCAAGCAGTCGATCACAGGTGTGGGATCCGATGAATCCCGCGCCACCGGTTACCAGGATCTTCATGTTTTTAGATGCCTCCTGCGATCCGCAGCTTCGCGGTAGACGTCGAGGGTCGACGCCGCCGTTGCGGCCCACGTGAACTCGCCAGCTCGCCGGATCCCGGCCTCTCGCAGCCGATCCCTGCCTGTCCCGACAGCGTCGGCTATGCCCTGAGCGATGGACGCGGGGTCCTTGGGATCAGACAGGATCGCCGCTCCGCCTGCGGTCTCCGGCATCGCGCTGGTATCCGACGTGACGACCGGGCAGCCGCAGGCCATGGCCTCGAGGATGGGCAGCCCGAATGTCTCGTTCAGCGACGGATAGACGAACGCGTCGGCCGCCTGGTAGAAACTCACTGTTTCGTCAAGGGGGACACCGCCGACGAAGATGACGTCCTCGGCAATCCCCAGTTCTCTGGCGAGCAGATGCAACTGCGCGACGTATTGCTTATCCCGCCCAGGACCGACGATGACGAGACTGCGGTCGCCCAGGTTGCTCCTGGCGAGCGCCCACGCCCGCAGTAGCCCCTCGCAGTTCTTGTACGGCCACAGCGACGATACGAACAGCACGAAGGGCTTAGTGACCTGGTAGGACGCCGCGACCCAGGCGCGGGCCGCAGCCGCATCGCCGGGCTTGAACAGCTCGTGATCGACCGCCTCATAGATCATCCGGAGCTTGCGCGCATCCACGTTCAGGTACTGCTCGATCTCCGATCTCAGGCTCGCGGAGTTGATGATGATCGCCTCTGCGAGCCTCACAGAGCGCGGATAGTTCATCCTGCGGTAAGCACGAGCCAGCGGGGAGATCGCTGCTGGCGTGGTGAATGCGTGCATCGTCTTCATGTGGATGACGAGCGACCAGGATGGGTTCACCACCGGCGCCATCAGCGTATTAAAGACGTCGATCCCGGAGAGGGGCAATCGCAGCGGCGAGTAGAGATGCTCCGAGAGGGTGCGGAGGTTCCGTTTCTCGTTAGACCAGGGGTAAGTAATGTGCGAGACGTTCGGGCCGTAGTCCTGGTGCAGATGTCGCGACTTCGGGCTTACCAGCAGGCGCAGTTCCTCGCCAGACTCGAGTCTCGCGGCCATCTCGGGAATGACGCGGGTCCAGAACCAGTGAGCGCCTGACGGGTTGTCCGGGTCGTCTGTCAGAAGGTTGATCGCGACGCGCATCTTTGCCAGCTGGTCCGGCGCGTTGCGCGGGGTGCGGTGATTCTCTGAGGCAGCCGTTGTGCTGCGAGCAGTCGTCATGGCTCAGAAGATGGCTGACGAGATCGCATCCGCCGTCATGCGTGACTGACGGATGTACTGTGCCAGGGCATGCATGACGGCCTGGTGCAGATCTTCAATCACGCCGTAGTTCGCGCCGTTGACATGGATCGTGACATCGGCCAGCTCCAGCGCATCTCCGCCGGTGAAACCGGTCAGGGTGATGGTACGCAGATCGTGATCTCGCGCCCACCGGAGAGCGCGCACGATGTTCGGAGATCGCCCGGAGGACGATATCGCAATAAGGACGTCGCCAGCGGTCGATTGCGACTGCAGCTGATACGTAAATATCTCCGCGTACTCTAGGTCATTCGCAATTGCCGTGATCAGCTCGATGTTTGAGCTCAGGCTTATGACGCGCGGGACTAGGTCGGTCGTTGTCCGCACGCCCTTAACATGGTCGCATTGAAGATGGTTTGCAATGGCCGCAGAGCCGCCGTTGCCGCAGGAGAATACCGTTGCGCCTAGGCTGAAGGCGTCTAGCAGAATTCCGGCGGCTTTGTCTAACGCGGCCGACTCGATGGAACTGGCGACCTGAGCTGAATTCGCTGAGTAGGCCTCGAAATACGACGAGGCGCTGTAGTACGGTCGCGCCGGGAAGGCTGCTCGGACGTGCTGAGCGATCGATGTGGGCGCCCCGACGTCTTGGACGGTACTCATATGGCAATGCGCTCCAGTATGAAAGGGGCGGCGGCCGCGAGACTAGGGAATCCCCAGACGCCGGGCCGATTACTGACTTGGGGGCCGAGGTAGGCAGCCGACGCCCCGACGGATTCGGCGAGGCCGACGTCCTCCGGTCGGTCGCCGATAACCCACGACGCCGTCAAATCGAGATTCAGTGCAGCTGCCGCGGCTAGCGCCATGCCAGGCCTCGGCTTGCGGTCCTCGCTGGTGCGAGCGAAGGCCTCAACGATCCCCTGTGGGTGGTACGGGCAAGACAGGTAAAGGTCGATGTGCGCGTAGCGAGCTGCCAGCCAGTTGGCGATGTACTGATGCACTCGAGCGATGTCGTCAATTCCATAAAAACCCCTGGCAACGCCGGACTGATTCGTTACGAGCGCTACCGGGATATTCGCGCGGTTGAACGCGGCTATCGCCTCGGGTGCGCCATCAATGAACTGAACTCGGTCGACAGACCCGATGTATCCATGGTCAACGATGATCGTGCCATCCCGATCAAGCAGTAGGCCGGGGCGGGGGAGCGACCCCTTGGCATGAGCTTCGTCAACGGCGGTGGCGCAGCTCACGATGCCTGCAGAACTAGCCGGAGCCTTTCCAGGCACCGTCCCCGGGTCGGGCCGATGCTGCCAATGGGCAAGCCAAGCTGGTCGGATATCTCGGTGTAAGAGACAGGCGGATCGGCCATCAGCAGTTCGAGCAGGCGCTGGGACCGTGACGGCAGTGTTGACAGTGCCACGCGCACTGCCTGTGCGCGCTCCTCGGCCAGCAGCCGCTCATCAACATCCGGCTGATGCCCGACGGCGCTGGTGAAAGCCTCGTGATCGTCCTCGATTGGCATAACTCGCTTGCGGGCCGCCAGGTGGCGCAGGCACTCATGCCGTGCGGTAGTAGCCAGCCAGCTGCCGATTCGCTCTGGGTATTCGATGCGGTCGATGTGCTCGAGGAGACGCAGCCAGGTCCCTTGCACAACATCGGCCGCGTCGCTCTCCGCAAGCTTGAAATCGCGGGTAATCGCCCAGAGAAGCCGTGAGTACTGATCGACTAGGCCCTCCCATGCCGTGCGGTCTCCGCTCGCGGCACGTCGCACGAGCCACGCCACGTCCAAAGCCGCATGGTCTTGTTCCGAGGCCGTGGCAATAGTGCTGCCAGCCAGAGCCGACAACGCGCCAGGGCTGTCCGCTCGGCGGCGAGTTGTAGCGATCAGGCCAGTCACACCATCCTCCTCATTGGTTCGGCGATACGTGAAGAAAGAGCTCCAGTGCTCAATAGGCACCGTCCCCGTGCCACACGGCAGACCAGGTCTTCCAGAGGATCTGCAGGTCGAGGACAAAGGACCAGTTCTCGACGTAGCGCACGTCGAGGCGCACGGCCTCATCCCAGGGGAGATCGGATCGGCCGTTGACCTGCCACAAGCCGGTGATTCCTGGCTTCACTGCCAGCCGCCGGCGGACGTGGTGACCGTACGCGCTCGTTTCGTCGGGAAGCGCAGGACGTGGCCCGACCAGGGACATTTCCCCGGCTAGAACGTTGAGCAACTGAGGCAGCTCGTCGAGCGAGTGACGGCGGAGCCACCGGCCGACCCGCGTTATGCGCGGATCCCGGCGCATCTTGAACAGCAGACCGTCGGTGTCGCTCAGCCCTGTGAGCTCAGTCAGGCGATCCTCGGCATCCACGACCATCGTGCGAAACTTGCAAAGCGTGAACGGCTTGCCGTCCTTACCTACTCGTGTCTGGCGGAAGAGAGCCGGCCCGCCATCGCTGAGCTTGATGGCGGCGGCGATGACGAGGAAGAGCGGCGCGAGCAGGGTCAGCGCGGTCCAGGCGACGGTGCGGTCGAACGCGGACTTGATCAGCCGCCGGGCGCCAGTGAACTCGGGGTGATCCATGTGCAGTAGCGGCAGCCCGGCCGTCGGCCTGATCGTGGTCCGCGGACCTGCTACGTCCAGCAGCGCGGGCGCGACGCAGAGGTCGGTGCCCGATTTTTCGAGTGCCCAGGCAAGGTCGCGGAGCCGCGTGCCGCTCATCTCCGGGCACGCGAGCACGGCCACAGTGTCGGCGTCCATCCGCTCGACAACGTCGACGACATTGCCGAGTCCCCTGACCGCCGGGATGCCGCCGATCGCGTCCGGGCAGTCCGGGCCGAGCACGCACGCACCTACCACGGACAAGCCGTGATAGGAGTCTCGCCGCAGCACGGTCGCGAGTTCAGCTATGACGTCCGGGTGCCCTATGACCACGACCTTCCGCATGCAGCGGCCGAGTGCGCGAAGGCGGTGCAGTCGCTTGCGCTGCCAGTACCTGGCGCTGAGATCAAATACGGTGAGACAGGGCAGCGCCACGACGACATACCCGCGGGCGACGTCGGTCTTGGTCGCGTACGCGATGATCGCCACTGCAGCGGTCAGGCCCACGCCGGTATTCACCACGCGGCGGAACTCGTCGGTTCCGACTCCGACGAACCTGGCGTCGTAGGCGCCCGCTAGGCCTAGGCCGACCAGCCACAGCACAGGAAGGGCAAGCCCAAGCCAGAAATAGGCAACGGCTCCGGTCTGGTCGCCGCCGAATCGCACGTCGAACGCGAGCAGGCCAGCGGCTAGTGCGCAGCCTCCGTCGGCGATCGCTACGCGGCGCAGGTACGTGCTCATCCACGTAGCGACCCCACGCGAAGGAATACGCACCTGACCGACCGTTAGCGGTTCAGGAATTATTACATTTTCCGTCATAGCCGACTCTCTTGCACGCTCCCCAGTCGACCGCGCCCTGATGGCTATGCCTGCGCGCTCGACCTCTCCCCTGTGCCGTTCATTGGCAAGACGCACAGCGGCATTGAGTGGTTGACAACGCTGGCTTTCTTAACGCGTACAGAACCATTTGTTCAAGTTCGCTTCTGTGGAGTATCGCCTGGTCAAGGTCCTGGCATGCGGCCATTTTGTGCCAATGCCGATTGCTTGCGGACGGCACCGGCAGACGTGGGCTTCAGGTTGTATTACGACGTTTCTCGTAGTCAACCCGGACGTAATTGCATATAGCTCGAGCCAAGTTGACTAATAGGACCTATCAATTGGCGGGCGACGACAACGAGCGATGATTTCGGCACGCACCACCTCAGCTGGGCCGTGCGTGTCGGCCAGCGCGGTCTATGATCGGCAACGTGACCGATGAGGTGCTGGCAACGCCCGGCCCCGAAGACGACAAGATCATCACTTTGGCCCGCGCGGCGAGGGCAAGGGTGGCGGCGGCCGAGGGCGCTGCGGTCCGCGACGAGACCGGCCGCACCTATGCGGCGGCGGCGATCGCGTTGCCATCCCTGCAGCTATCGGCCCTGCATCTCGCGGTAGCGATGGCGGTGTCCAGCGGCGCGACCAGCCTCGAGGCGGCGGCGCTGGTAAATGACGGCGCGCAGCCAGATCCCGGCGACATCGCCGCGGTCCGCGAACTCGGACCCGAGGCCATCGTGTTCCACGCTGCCCCGGACGGCACGGTACTGGCCACGCTCCGGCTCTAGACCCGACAGCGGCCCAAATGCGGCCGAGCTGGCATTCCGGTCCCGGCGGTGCTGAGTGCCACACTTGGCCGGTGCCTGATGACCAGCCGCTTCCCGCCGAGCGCCGGCGTCCACGCAGCACCGGCGGAGCCGCCGCGGTGCTACTCGGCGCGGCTGCCTGGGGCAGTACCGGGACGGCCGCGCATTTCGCCCCGGCTGGGGCGAGCTCAGCCTCGATCGGCGCGGCTCGGATCGGGCTCGGCGGTCTGCTGCTGCTCGGATTCGCCGTCTGCACGCCGGGGCGCCGCCGTGACGTCCGCCGCCTGCTGGCGGGCGGCCGCCATGCCCGTACGGCTCTCGTCATGGCCGCGGTTGCCGTGGGCGGGTACCAGCTGTGCTTCTTCACCGCGGTGCGCATAACGGGGGTAGCGATTGGCACGGTCGTCGCGATCGGCAGCGCGCCCGTTTTCACTGGGGCGCTGAGCCGGCTGGCGGGCGGCCCGCGGCTCGATGTCCGGTGGATGGCTGCGACGGCCGCCGCGGTGGCCGGCTGCGCCGTCCTCGTGACCGGCGGGCGGGCCAGCGGCGTCAGCGCGGCTGGCGTGGGTCTCGCGCTGTCCGCCGGGTTCTGTTACGCGATCTACGCCGTCACGGCGTCGCGGCTGATCACCGTCGGCAACCCGGAGGGCGCAGTGATGGGCCTGCTCTTCGGCGGGGCGGCCGTGCTGCTGGCTCCGGTACTGGCTGCGGGCTCGCCTGCCTGGCTGCTGACTGGCCGCGGGCTGGCCGTCACCGCCTATCTGGGCATCGTCACCACGGCGTTGGCGTATCTGCTGTACGGCCGTGGCCTGCGGACAGTATCGGCGCCGGTCGCGGTCACGCTTGGCCTAGCCGAGCCGCTCGTCGCCGCCATCCTAGGGCTCATCGTGCTCGGCGAGCGGCTGACGATCACGGACGTTGCTGGGCTGGCGCTCGTTGGACTGGCCCTAGCAACCCTCGTGGGAGTCCGGGCCCCGGTTGCGCCTCCGAGGAGGCTGCCGGGCTAATCAGCCCTTTCAGTCGGCCGCCGGCGGCTAGCGGCTCCGCCCGGCCGCTAGCCAGTTAGGGCTAGAGCGCTCAGTAAGGGAGAATCGGCACGTGGAAACCCCGTCACGCCGCCGTCCGCGCGCTGCGCAGGTACGGCGCGCAGCTGGCCAGGGCGCTGAGACCGTCGCGGCGGCCGCTCATGCGACCCCGGCGGCGACCGGGGCCACCACCGAGTTCAGGTCTGGTTTCGCAGCTTTTGCCGGGCGGCCCAACGTCGGCAAGTCCACGCTCATGAACGCGCTGGTGGGGTCGAAGGTAGCCATCACCAGTAGCCGGCCGCAGACCACCCGGCGTGCCATTCGCGGCATCGTGCACCGGCCGGACGCCCAGCTGGTGATCATCGACACGCCCGGCCTGCACCGGCCGCGGACCCTGCTCGGCGAACGGCTCGACAGCCTGGCACGCTCTACGCTCACCGAGGTCGACGTGATCGGCTTCTGCATTCCCGCGAACGAGCGGATCGGGCCTGGTGACAAGTACCTGGCCGCCGAGCTCGCCGGCCTCGGCAAGACGCCGGTCGTGGCGATCGTGACCAAGACCGACGAAGCCACGCGCGAGCAGGTCGCCGCGCAGCTCGCGGCTGCCAGCGAGCTCGGTGACTGGGCCGACATCGTGCCAGTCTCGGCCATTGGCGGATTCCAGCTGGACGTGCTGGCCGACGTGCTGGTGTCGCACCTGCCGCCGGGCCGCCCGCTGTACCCGGACGGTGACCTGACCGACGAGCCGGAGCAGCAGCTGGTCGCCGAGCTGATCCGCGAAGCGATCCTGGAGGGAGTGCGCGACGAGCTGCCGCACTCGATCGCGGTAGTGGTCGAGGAGATGGCACCCCGCGAGGGCCGCGACGACCTCATTGACGTGCACGCCGTGATGTATGTCGAACGCCCGAGCCAGAAGGCCATCGTCCTCGGTCCCAAGGGCGCCCGGCTGAAGGACGTCGGCACCACGGCGCGCCAGCAGATCGAGGCGCTGCTGGGCAGGCGCGTCTACCTGGACCTGCGCGTCAAGATCGCCAAGGACTGGCAGCGGGACCCGCGCCAGCTCCGCCGCCTCGGGTTCTACGACTGAGCGCGCGCTGACCCAGATACGGCCGGAGCGGGGGCAGGTCGCGCCCGCAGGTCGAGTTCCCAGGCCCGGTAGGTGTCGGCCACCGCGAAGCCAAGCTGCTCGTTGATAGCGATCATGTACGCGTTGGCTCCGGCATTGCCCGTCAGGATGCGCCGGATCGAGGGCTCGGACTCGATCAGCCACTCCAGCATGACGACCTTGACCAGCAGCCCGAGACGGTGACCCCGGTGGCCAGCCAAGACCATCGTGCCGAACTGGAAGCCCCAGTCGGGCGTGCCGGCCTCGGTCCCCACCGCGGTGAACGCGGCCAGTTCCCCGGTCACATCGTGCCGCGCGGCGACGACATACCGGCCGATGCCGTGGCTGAACATGACGTCCTCAGACTTGCGGAGCCGGCCTGCGTCCCAGTTCCACGTCTCGACGCCGGGATCGTGCGGCGCATCCGCCATCGCGCCTTCCAGGCGGACAACATGGTCGAGGTACTCCTCCGGAGTCCGGCCAGTCCAGGACACCAGCGAATAGCCGACTGCAAGGCGGGCCGCCTCGGCGCGCAGCGCTGGTAGCCGGGCTGCCAGTTCGCCGCCGACGTCTAGCACGCGGATCACCTCCGCAATCCCGGCCGTGGCGCCCGCTGCCGCGGCGAAGGCCGCGCCCGCCGAGGCGTCCCGCACCTCAGCGGACAGCCTGTCGCGTCCGGCTATGCGGGCCTGCTCGGCGCAATGCCCCAGCAGCTGTCTTCCCCAGCCCGCGTGCCGGACGTCGGGCGCCACAGTGAGCGAGCAGTTGCCTATCGTCGTGTTCTCGCGCTCGGGGAGCCTGAGCAGGTAGCAGCCGATCGGGCAGGCTGCCTCATCGGTCGCGAGCCAGGCCTGCTGCGGATCAGCGCCGAAGCCATACGCCCATTCGCCAGTGAACGTCTCGAAGGTCCACATCGGCTCGTTCGGGCGGTCGACGGGCCAGCCGGCCGCGACGATCTCGAAGCAGGCGCGCAGCCTGGCTGTATCGCTGCTCGGGTCGAACCTCTCGATGATCACTTCGGCATCTCCTCTGCTGCGCCTGTTGTGACTGGCCTAGGTGGCCGCGAGTTCGAGATCCCAGTTCCGGTACACGCTGGTCGCCGTAAAGCCGAGCTGGTCGTTGATGGCGATCATGTGCTGGTTCGACTCAGCGTTCCCGGTCAGGATGTGACGCACCCCTGGCTCGTGGACGGCCAGCAGGCCGAGCATCTCGGCCTTCACCAGCAGGCCGAGCCGGTGCCCGCGGTGGGCCGGCCGGACCGCCGTCGTCATCTGGAAGCCCCAGCCCGGTGTGTCGGGCTCGACGAAGATCTGCGTGATGGCCACCAGCCTGCCCGTCGCGTCGTGCCTGGCCGCGACCGAATAGAACTGCTGGCCGCTGCCGAGGCAGATCCGCTCCAGGTCTCGGATCCGCTCGGCATCCCATGCTTCGGGCTCCACGCCAGGGTCCCTGGGCGCGTCCGACATGGCGTTGCTGAGCAGTGCCTGGTCATCCAGGGTGTCCGCCGCGCTCGCCCCGATCCAGGACGCCAGCGAATAATCCGATGCGTGCTTGCCCGCCGCCGCGCGCAGGTCGGCCAGCCGTCCGGGCAGACCAGCGTCAATGTCGAGCCGTCTGATCACCTCGGCGATGCCGCTGATCGCGCCTGCTGCTGCCGCGAAGTCGCTGCCCGGCGAACCGTCCCTGGCCTCGCTCGCGAGCCGCACGCGGCCTGCCAGCCCAGCCTGGCTGGCGCAATGCGCGAGCAACGCGCGCCCGGCGCCGGACCGTCGGCGGGCTGGCGCGACCGCCAGCGTGCACCAGCCCACGGTCGTGTTCTCCAGCTCTGGCAGCGTCAGCAGATAGCAGCCGACCGGCTCCCCGAGGGCATCGACGCCGAGCCAGGACTGCCGTGGATGCCCACTGAAACCGCTGGTCCACCGGTTGCGAAACGACGTCAGAGACCGGAGCGGGAGCTCCGGATCATCCAGCCGCTGGCTCGCCGCCACGATCTCGAAGCAGCCGCGCACCTGGTCGGCGTCAAAGCGGGCGTCGAACCGCTCGATCCGCATGGCTACGGCGCTGCTGCGAGTTTGCCGGCCGCCGCGACGTCCAGCTCGAACGAGTCGAAGTAGTCGCTGATCCGGTAACCGAGGTCAGCGTTGACCGCGATCATGTGCTCGTTCTGGACGGCGTTGAAGGTATGAATGCGGCGCACCTGCGGCTCGGCGTCCGCCAGCCAGTCGAGCATCGCGATCTTGACCGCGAGGCCGAGCCGGTGGCCGCGGTGCGGCCTGGTCACGGCGGTGATGTCCTGGAACGCCCAGCTATCGACGTCCGGATCAACTTCGATCTGGGTAAGGGCAGCCATGTCACCGGAGGCCTCATGCATGGCGGCCACGTTGTACCAGCGGCTGCCTTGCGCGATGCCGCGTTCCTCAGCGGCCCGCAGCCTGGCGGGATCCCAGCGCTCAGGTTCGAAGGACTCTTCGTGCGGCGCATCCTCCATGGCCATCAGGAGCGAACACACCTGCTCGACCAGGTCGTCGGGAGCCGGGCCAGTCCAGCGGCGCAGCATGTACCCGGCGCCACGCTCAGCTGCATCGGCCCGCATGCCGGGCAGCTGAGCGCGCAAGGAGTCCCCGAGGTCGAGCACCCGCCGCGCATCGCGCAGGCCGGGCCGGGCGCCTATCGCGGCGGCGAATGCTGCTCCTGGCGCGTCCACGCGGGCATGTGACCTCAGCAGTGCCCGGCCACCCAGCTCGGACTGCTTCGCCGCGTGCGCTACCAGAGCCGTCCCGATCCCCTGGCGTCGCGCCGACAGCGCGACGATGGGTCGGAAGAACGCGTTGGCTCGGTTCTCCAGCACCGGCAGCTCGAGGACATAACAGCCGATCAGCGCACCAGAGTCGGCCGTCGCAAGCCACGTCTGCTGCGGGACACCCGCCATCCCGTAGACCAGCCAGCCGCGGAACCGCCCGAATGACTCCGGCGGCGCATTCGGGTCGTCCACGCGCTGGGCCTCGGCCACCATCTGATAGCAGGCCCGCAGCCGGGACTCGTCCGAGCTCGGATCGAACCGCTCGATGCGCACGGCCGCCAGCTAATACTGGCGCTGCGCTGGCCGCAACCGAATTACCTGGCAGGACCGCTAACGTCGGCCACCTCCCGCCCGGAAAACCAGCGCCACGCGGAGGATCCTGCCGGAAAACCGACCCCTTGGAGAACATCTGACGCCGGGCCTGCCGCCGCACCGGAAATCTTCCGGGCGACCGCCGGCCCCCTGTCCCAGCAGAGGGTCTGCTGCCGGCAGTCCGGCTTTGCCCGATTCGGGGGCCTGTGTGACCCGCGCGTGTGATGATCTGCTCACCTGGGACGATGTCCTGGCAGCAGGCGCGTGGCCGTGGCGGCGGGGGGAGATGTCGATGAGCGTGATCGGGATTCGCTTCTACTTCCGGACGACCGGGCGCGGGACCGTGCACTGCCAGCGATGCGGCGGAGACCGGCCGTACCAGCGGTGCACCGGCCGGCGCTGGATCCACCTGCTGCAGGTCCCCGTGATCCCGCTCGATCGCGTCGGCGAGCACGTGCAGTGCCGGATCTGCCGGACCCGATACCGGCTGGAAGTGCTCCGCATGCCGACGGTTGCCGCCATGCAGACGGCCCTGCCTGCGGGGTCCCTTGCGGCCGTCACGGCCATGCTGCTAGCGGGCGACCCGGCGAGCGCCCCCGCGCGCAGCCGGGCCATCGACATGATGCAGCGGGCTGGCCTGGTCGACTACGACGACGCCGCACTGGCCGCGGACCTGGCAACGGCGGGAGCGGCGACCGGGGCGGCGGACCTGGCGACGCCCGCGGCGGCGGACCTGGCCGGAGACCCGCCGGCAGACCCAGCTGCAGACTCAAACGGCGGCTCGGCGTCGCTGCGCACCCTTGCCCGTCAGCTGATCAGGCCGGCACCCGAGTGGTTCCTGGCGGACGTCGTCCGGGTTGGGCTCGCCGACGGGCCGCTGTCAGATGAGGAGCGGGGCGCGGCTCAGCTGATCGCCGCTCACCTGGGCATGACATCCGCGCAGGCGCACGGCGTGATCTGGCTGACCGAGGAGGGCGCGGCGGCCGGATAACGGCCAGACCCGCCCGCGTAGGCGAGAATGGGCTGGTGGCCATCTATCGTGACGACGGCATCGTGCTGCGCACCCACAAGCTGGGCGAGGCCGACCGGATCGTCACGGTGCTGGCGCGAAAGTCCGGCCGGATCCGCGCGGTCGCCAAGGGAGTGCGGCGCACGAAGTCAAGGTTCGGCGCCAGGCTGGAGCCGTTCACCCACGTCGACCTGCTGCTGTATACCGGCCGCTCGCTGGATGTGATCACGCAGGCCGAGACGCTGCGCCCGTACGGGGAGCACCTGGTAGGGGACTACCCCCGGTACACCACCGGGACCGCCATGCTCGAGACGGCCGAGAAGCTCACGCCCGTAGAAAAAGAGCCGTCCCTGCGTCAGTTCCTGCTGCTGGTCGGCGGACTGCGCGCGCTCGGCGAGGGCGAGCATGACCCGCGGCTCGTGCTCGATGCGTTCCTGTTGCGATCGCTGGCCGTGGCCGGGTACGCCCCCGCGCTGGCGGAATGCGCGGTCTGCGGGACGTCGGCGATCCAGGCCCAGGCAGCTGGCGGGCTGCGCGCGTTCGGACTGGCTTCAGGGGGCCTGACCTGCCAGAACTGCCGGGTGCCCGGGTCGGCCACGCCATCTCAGGCGACCATGACGCTGATGGACGCGCTGCTGCGCGGTGACTGGGCGGTGGCCGATGTTAGCGAACGCAGGCACCAGGTAGAGTGCAGCGGCCTGACCGCCGCCTACCTCCAGTGGCATCTGGAGCACTCGATCCGGTCGTTGAAGCACGTGGAGCACGCTTGAGCCAGCCAGCGCCGCCCTATCCGCATCCAGACGGAGCTCAGCCGCCCAAGATCCCCGGCGAACTCGTGCCGCGGCACGTGGCGCTGGTCATGGACGGCAACGGCAGGTGGGCCAAGCAACGCGGGCTGCCGCGGACCGAGGGTCACAAGGCGGGGGAGTACGCCCTCTTCGACGTGATCATGGGCGCGATCGAGCTTGGCATCCCCTACCTGTCGGCCTACGCGTTCTCGACCGAGAACTGGCGGCGCTCCCCCGACGAGGTCCGATTCCTGATGGGGTTCAACCGGGACGTGATCCGGCGCCGGCGCAACCAGCTCAACGAGATGGGCGTGCGGATCCGGTGGGCGGGGCGGCGGCAGCGCCTGTGGCGCAGTGTCATCGGCGAGCTGGAGGACGCCGAGCGGATGACCGTGGGCAACTCGGTGCTTACCTTGCAATTCTGCGTGAACTACGGCGGCCGGGCGGAGATCGCCGATGCGGCCAAGGCCATCGCGCACGAGGTCGCGGCCGGCGGCTGAAGCCAGACAAGATCGACGAGCGCACCATCAGGCGGTACCTCGACGAGCCGGAGATCCCGGACGTGGACCTGTTCGTGCGATCGTCGGGGGAGCAGCGGACGTCGAACTTCCTGCTGTGGCAGTCGGCGTATGCGGAGATGGTGTTCCTGGACACCCTGTTCCCGGACTTTGACCGGCGGCACCTGTGGCACGCCTGCGAGATCTACGCCAGCCGCGACCGCCGCTACGGCGGCGCCGAGCCGAACCCGGTAGGTCCCGGACCGGCCTCGGGCGACCCGCTCCTTGGCTAGCGCCAGCCCCGGCTAGCCAGCGCCGCACCAGGCGGTCAGGGCGTCCTGCAGGCCCGCGGCTGGGTCTACACCACTAGGGCCACTTGCCCACGCCACGTAGCCGTCGGGACGGATGAGTAGCACGTCTGCCGGGGCAGGCTTGCTGAGCGGTTCGGCCCACACGATAGGAACGGGGTCGGCCCAGGCCGCCGCCGTAGCCGCCACGCGGCCATCAGACGTCAGGTCCAGGAGCACGAAGCGGCCTGCTCGCATCAGCTCGGCTACTCGGGTCTTCCGGCCCGCTATCTCCAGGCCGAGGTCGGGCGCGAAGCTGCCGGTGAGCGGATGCGGGCAAGCGCGGCCCAGTGGCATGTCGTAGCGGACGGCGGAGCCTTCGACGAGCTCGCCGAGATGCCGGAGGACGTCCGGATACGTCAGCAGCTCACCGATCAGGTCCCGCAGCGCCTCGGCCTCTTCGTCGTCCCCGGACAGCGCCTTCTGCACCCTCGTCTGCATCAGGTACTGACGGCCGGCGGCGTGCCGCTCAGTGTGGTAGCTGGCCAGCACGCCTACCGGAGCAGAGCCGCTGACCTGGGCCGCGAGCTTCCAGCCGAGATTCAGCGCGTCGAGCAGTCCGACATTCAGCGACCCGCCGGCGCCGAACACGTGAGCGGCATCGCCGGCGAGCAAGACCCGGCCGTCCTGGTAGCGGGCTGCCTGACGGCTGTTGCCGACGGTCCGGCTCAGCCACTGCGGCTCGGTCATCGGCAGGTCGGCACCGATGACTCGGCGCACGCTCGCGCTCAGCTCGGCCAGCGTCATGAGCTGGTCGAGATCGACGTCGGCGGCCTGCTCGCGCGTCGAGACGATGTAGGTGCCCGGCGCAGCGGCGGCGTCCAGGCTCGCCAGCGGCGCCAGGGAGTAGCCGCCGCCGGGGGTCTTGACGTGCTCGACGAGCCGGAGGCGCCCGGCGTCCGGAACTTCGATCTCCGTAGTGCCGGGAACGATCGTGGCCGTCGGCAGGGTGACGCGGCCAATCCTCATGACCGTTCCCGAGGTGACGCCGGGGAAGCCGATGCCCGCCAGCTTGCGGACCAGGCTGTGCGCGCCGTCGCAGCCCGCGGCGTAACAGGCCTGGAGCTGGTACTTGCCTTCCGGGCCGCGCGCCATCAGCACGACGCGGTCGGCGTCGTGGACCAGGTCAGTCACCTCGTGGCCGCGACGCACGCTGCCGCCAAGCTCGGCTAGGCGGTCTTCGAGGCGCTGCTCCAGCCTCCGCTGTGGAATGGCGAGCACATGCAGCGGGCTGACTCCCAGCCTCGATAGCTCAAGGCGCAGCGGCCCGAACGAGAAGCTCGGCACTGGGCCGGCGTAGGTCGCGCCCGCTCGCAGCCGATCGAGCAGGCCGCGGTGATCGAGCGCAGGCACGATGTGACCGACCAGGCCGTTGCCCTTGGGGATCTCGCTGATCGCGGTGAGCCGCTCGAGTACGACGGGCCGGACGCCAGCCAGGCGGAGCTCGATCGCCAGCATCAGCCCGGTCGGCCCGGCGCCGACGATGACGACGTCCGCTGTTTCGGCCGCCCGGGGAGCCTGATCCGCCATGGCGTCAATATAGATTGACGATCGCCGTCGCGTCAACCTTGGTTGACAAAGTGATTCCCATCCTGCGGAGCGTCCGCCTGGTCTGGCGAGGCTTGGGAGCCAGTGGGACTATGACAGGCATGTCCACACGTGACGACGACGGTCAGCAGGCCGCACCGGTCGCGCCCGCGCCGCTGACCGGCTCGGAGGCCGAGCGTCCGTCCAGGTCGCCCGGAGTCCGCAGCTCGATCTGGTTCCTGGAGCACACCCAGGACGTGGTCACGGTCGCAGTCGGAATCATCCTGATCGCGCTTGCCGCCGTAGTGCTAGTCACCGGCATCGTGGACTCCCTGGACGGGTCCTACGGCTCGGTCTCGGCAGCGGCTCCGAAGCTGCTCGATGATGTGCTGCTGGTGCTGATCCTGGTCGAGATCGTCTATACGGTGGTGCTGTCGCTGCGCGCGCACCGGCTGGTCGCGCAGCCCTTCATCGTCGTTGGCCTGATCGCCGTCATCCGGCGGATCCTGTTCGTCTTCACGCCAGGCAGTCAGATCAAAGCCAGTACGACAGAGCTGACGGTGCTGATCGGGATGGTGGCGGTGTTTGTCGCCAGTCTCATCGCCGTCAATATTTTCGAGAAGAAGACCCACGACTGAGCCAGGCGACTGGTTAGCGCGCAGCCTGCAACCCGGCCAGGGCGAGCACGACGGCGATGCCCAGGACGCGGCCAAGCTTGCCGCTGGCGGACAGCCGGGGCCAGGACAGCGTCGCCAGCCAGCCGAGGACCACCGCGACGCCGCACAGGCAGGCGGCGCCGGCCGGGCCGCGCATGGCCAGCCCGCCGACAAGGAGCACGACCAGGACCAGCGGTGCCATCCAGGCGGGCAGCTGGTGGAGGTACAGCAGGGCCTTGGCGCTGCGGCGCTCGGTCGCCTGTCTCGCCGGCGAGGCGCCGGGGGTATACAAGGTGTCCCCCTTGGGCAGCGGCCTGATCCGCTGCCTCGCTGGCCGGTTGCTCACGCTCGTAGTCCCTTCAGCCTGTCTGCCAGGTCGCCAGCCCGGTGCCGGACCGCGCCCACTGGCCCAGATTACCGCCGGTAACCGCGCAGTTGTCCCGCTGGCCGTCACTGAAAGTCATGCGACGGGCCGGTCGGGCTACCGGTAAGCTGACGGCACCGCCGCCCCCTTTCGCCGGGCTCGCGCACGTCAACCGCAGGCCGCCGACCGCCAGCCGGATGGAGATAACGATGGCACGACGCAGCGATCGCATGGAGACCATCGTCAGCTTGTCGAAGCGGCGGGGCATCGTCTTCCCGTCCAGCGAGATCTATGGCGGCCTCCGGGCTGCCTGGGACTACGGGCCGCTGGGCGTCGAAATCAAGAACAACATCAAGCGGCAATGGTGGCGCTCGATGGTGGAAGTCCGCGACGATGTCGTCGGCCTCGACTCCAGCGTCATCCTCGCGCCTGAGGTCTGGCAGGCCAGCGGCCATCTGACCGAGTTCACCGACCCGCTGACCGAGTGCCAGTCCTGTCACCACCGGTTCCGCGCCGACCAGCTGATCGAGTCCTACGAGGAGAAGCACGGGCATGCTCCCGAGCACGGCCTCGCTGACCTCGCCTGCCCGCACTGCGGCACCAAGGGTGCCTTCACCGAGCCGCGCAACTTCAATGGCATGCTGCGCACGTACCTCGGGGCCACTGAGGACGAGTCCGGCCTGGCCTACCTGCGGCCAGAGACGGCCCAGGGCATCTTCATTAACTACCGGAACGTGCTCCAGACGTCGCGCAAGAAGCTGCCCTTCGGCATCGCCCAGATCGGCAAGTCGTTCCGGAACGAGATCACGCCGGGCAACTTCATCTTCCGCACCCGCGAGTTCGAGCAGATGGAGATGGAGTTCTTCGTCAAGCCGGGCACCGACGAACAGTGGCACGAGTACTGGATCGACGCCAGGGAGGCCTGGTTCCGTGACCTCGGGCTGGGCAGCGAGAACCTGCGCCGGTACGAGCACCCGGAGGAGAAGCGGTCTTTCTACTCCAAGCGCACCGTGGACCTGGAGTACCGGTTCGACTTCCCCGGCAGCGAGTGGGGTGAGCTCGAGGGCCTGGCCAACCGCACCGACTACGACCTGGGCGTGCATGGCAAGGCGTCCGGGCAGGACATGTCGTATCTGGACCCCGAGACCAGCGAGCGCTACATCCCGTACGTGATCGAGCCTGCCGTCGGCGTGGACCGGTCCATGCTCGCGTTCCTGCTGGACGCCTACACCGAGGACGAGGCGCCGGACGCGAAGGGCAACATGGAGAAGCGCACTGTGCTGCGGCTGGACTACCGGCTCGCCCCCATTAAGGTCGCGGTCCTGCCGCTGTCGCGGAACGCTGACCTGTCGCCAAAGGCCAGGGACGTGGCCGCGGCGCTACGGCAGCACTGGAACTGCGACTTCGACGACGCGAGCGCCATCGGCCGGCGCTACCGCCGCCAGGACGAGGTCGGCACGCCGTTCTGCGTCACCGTGGACTTCGACTCGCTGCAAGACCAGGCCGTGACGGTCCGGGAGCGTGACTCGATGAAGCAGGATCGCATCGCCATCACGGCCCTGGTGCCTTACCTGTCGGAGCGCCTGTCCGGCTGCTGAGGCGCAGCTTCGCTCAGCTCTGCGGCTGGCGGGCGTGCTTGCTGCACGCCCAGGCGTCGCCCTGCGGCACGGTGGCGGTGAAGTGCCGGATGCCGACGTGATAATGCAGCACGATCGCGGTGAGCACCACGCACCTAGCCGCTGGCGGTGCGGCCATCTCAATCACGAGAGCCGGGCCGTGACGGTTTCCCGGCTTCAGGTTCGCCCCGGCCCCGACGGCAAAGCCCGCCGAGCCCAGGAAGGGCGGTCGAGCACACGCGGCCACGCCGCTCACCGGGCCGTTGTCGATGCAGCCGAAGCTACTGGCGCGGGCTACGCGCACGCTCATGACGTGCACCGCCGGATATCCGGGCGCCGAGATGACCGTCACGCCGTCAACTACCGCGGCCGATCCGCCGACATTGACCAGAGAGGCTACGTAGACCGTCGGCTGCGACGTGGCGTCGACAGAGCCGAATTGACCGCTCACCGCCGGGGCGCTCAGCGGGCCGTTGCCCAGGCCGATCGGGCCCCACACCAGGAATGCGCCGACGAGAAGCAGTCCGGCAGCCATCGCGATAATCCGGCGGCGCCTCATCCCACCGCCTCGGCGGCGTTCATGGCTGCATCCACCTGCGACGACGCGCCTCGGCCGCATACTGCGAGATCGAATGGGTCGGTGGCTGTGTAATGGCGCAAACCTACGTGATAGTGCACGGCGATCTTGGTCATAACCCAGCACGTCCCCGGTCGCGGGGCCGAGGCGAAGGCCGCAGCAGGGAAGCCCCGAGAGTATGGCTGAGTGGTGGGGGGGATGCTGCGACCGATGAGCGGACCCCGGTCGCGACCGCCGCACCCGATCATCGCGAAGGCGCGCCCGTCAGCCCTGGCAGGCCACGCGCCGTCGCAGATCGCATCGCTCATGGCTTGCAGCCCCAGCAGGTGTGGCCCGGCATAGCGAGTCCCGCCGACCAGATCGACTGAGTCGATGACGGCAGGCCCGCCGCCGGAGTTATACATGGGCAGCAGGAACGCGGCAGGAGCCTGACCCGCGTCAGCCCATCCTTCGGAACCGTCCATCTGGACAGCTAGCGGGCCGTTGCCGAGGCCGATCGGGCCCCACCGCAGGAACGCGCCGACGACGAGAAGGACGGCGAGCAACGCAGCCATGAAGTGCCAGCGCTGCCAGCGCGAACGCGAGACGTCGGCTAGGTCGGCGACCTGCCTTACGGTCATGACGAGCGTTCCCCTCGATCCGGCCGCGGCTTGATCGGGAGCGTAATAGTGGCTAGCCGGGAAAGCTATCCCGTGATAGCGCCGAGGACCTTGTCCAGGACGTGGTCGTCGACGGCCGCGCCGGGCAGGCGCGGGCACCGCCGGTAGATCTCAGCAGCTGCCTGGTGGAATCCGTCCGGCAGGCCAGCCTCGGCCATGGAGTGCGCGATCTCTTCCATCTCGGCGATCCAGCGCCAGCCCTTGGTGACGCCGGACTGCGCCGCGCGCTGCGACTGATCCACCAGGGTCGGCTGCGACAATGCCCACTCGCCTAGCAGTGCCTCTTCGACGCCCTCGGCTCGTGCGAGCGCCCTGGCCGCGAGGAGCATCGCCGCGGTCCCTTTGGTCCAGGCGGCGTAGGCCATCTTGACGGCGGAAGCGGCCGTGGTCGGTCCGGCGGTGATGCGGGTATCGAGGCCCGTTCCCTTGAAAAGGTCGACGATCGCGCCGGCGTGATCGCCGGACAGGTACAACCGGGTGGTGCCGGGAGCGACGGGCGCCGGCCCGATGATGCCGCCGTCGATGTAGCTGCCGCCGTTGCTCGTGATGAGCTCGGCGATTTCCCTGGCCGTGCCGGGCGCGATCGCGTTCGCGTCTAGGTACAGGCCGGTGAAACCGTGCACGGCCCACGCCACGTCGAGCGCTGCGTGCGGCGGGCAGATCGACAGGATGATCTGGGCTCGGTCGGCCACGTGCCGGGCCGTATGCGCGTCCGTCAGGCGGGCCGCCGATGCCCGTCTGGCCGTTAGCTCGCTGCGCCCCTCAGATGCCCAGATCACCGTGTAACCGGCGGCCGTCAGGCAGCGGCCGACGGCCGCGCCCATCTCGCCGGGATTCAGCAAGCCAATAATCATCGGGTCCGTCATGGCTGCCATTGTCGCGGAAACAAGATGTTCACCCCACGTGGGGCGACCGTCGTACCGGCAGCGCGCGCGGGTCGATAGGCTCAGAAGCGAGGGCCGCGAGGCCACAGGAATACTCAGCCGCGTGACGCCGGGGCCGCCGTGCCGGGCGAGTGGCAATCTCGAGGAGTGCATCGCAGTGCCGAAGCTCGTCTACGACTTCACCGAGGGCAACAAGGACCTGAAGGACCTGCTGGGCGGCAAGGGCGCCAACCTGGCGGAGATGACCAACCTGGGCCTCCCCGTTCCCCCTGGCTTCATCATCACCACCGACGCCTGCCGCTACTACCTGGAGCGGGGGACGGTGCCGGCCAGCCTTGCTGCCGAGGTCACCGGGCACCTCACCGAGCTCGAGCAGAAGATGGGCCGCAAGCTCGGCGACCACGCGGACCCGCTGCTGGTCAGCGTCAGGTCCGGAGCGAAGTTCTCCATGCCGGGCATGATGGAAACCGTCCTGAACATCGGCCTGTCGGACGAGTCCGTGCACGGCCTGGCCAAGCAGGCCGGGAGCGAGCGGTTCGCCTGGGACTCCTACCGGCGGCTGATCCAGATGTTCGGCAAGACCGTGCTGGACATCGAGGGCCACGAGTTCGAGCAGGCCATCGACGCCGCGAAGCAGGCTAAAGGCACCAAGAACGACCTGGACCTGGACGCCGAGGACCTGCAGAGCCTGGTGGAGAGCTTCAAGGCCATCGTCAAGGAGAAGACCGGCCGGGACTTCCCGCAGGACCCGCGCGAGCAGATGGACCTGGCCGTCCAGGCGGTCTTCAATTCCTGGAACGCCGACCGGGCCATCCTGTACCGGCGCCAGGAGCGGATCCCGGCTGACCTCGGCACCGCGGTCAACATCGTGGCCATGGTCTTCGGCAACCTCGGCATGGACTCAGGCACGGGCGTCGCCTTCACCCGCGACCCCGGCAGCGGTCAGCAGGGCGTGTACGGCGACTACCTCCAGAACGCTCAGGGCGAGGACGTGGTGGCGGGCATCCGCAACACAGTGCCCCTCCAGGACCTGGAGCGGATCGACTCCAAGTCCTACGCCGAGCTCATGGGCATCATGTCGACGCTGGAGAACCACTACAAGGACCTGTGCGACATCGAGTTCACGATCGAGCGCGGCAAACTGTGGATGCTCCAGACCAGGGTCGGGAAGCGCACTGCGGCGGCCGCGTTCCGGATCGCCACGCAGCTCGTCGACCAGGGCCTGATCGACATGGACGAGGCGCTGACCCGGGTCAGCGGCAGCCAGCTTGCCCAGCTGATGTTCCCGCGATTCGAGGCGGGCTCGGACGTCAAGAAGATCACTAAGGCGGTCAGTGCGTCTCCGGGCGCGGCCGTCGGCAAGGTCGTCTTCGACTCGGCCACCGCGGTCGAGTGGGCGGGCCGCGGCGAGCAGGTCATCCTGGTCCGGCGGGAGACGAATCCCGACGACCTGCACGGCATGATTGCCGCGCAGGGCATCCTGACCAGCCGGGGCGGTAAGACCAGCCACGCCGCCGTGGTCGCCCGCGGCATGGGCAAGACCTGCGTCTGCGGCGCGGATGAGCTCGAGGTGGACGTTCGCGGGAGGAAGTTCACTTCCGCCAACGGAATCACCGTGACCGAGGGCGACGTCATCTCGATCGACGGCACCTCCGGCCAGGTCTACCTCGGCGAGGTCGCGGTGGTCCCGTCGCCGGTGGTGGAGTACTTCGAGGGGTCGCTGGACCCGCAGTCTGACGAGCTGGTTGCGGCCGTGCACCGGCTGATGACGCACGCCGACGCGCGCCGACGCCTGGGCGTCCGGGCCAACTCCGACACCGGCGAGGACTCGGCGCGCGCCGTTCGCTTCGGTGCGCAAGGTATCGGGCTGTGCCGCACTGAGCACATGTTCCTCGGCGAACGCCGGCAGCTGGTCGAGCGGCTGATCCTGGCCGACGACGACGCGACCCGCCAGGCTGCGCTGGATGCGCTTGAGCCACTCCAGCGCGGTGACTTCGTGGAGATCTTCGAGGCCATGGACGGGCTGCCGACGACGATCCGGCTGCTCGACCCGCCGCTGCACGAGTTCCTCCCCGATCTCACTGAGCTGACGGTCAAGGTCGCGCTGGCCGGCGACGATGCTACTGATGCAGGACCACAAGCTGCTGGAGGCGGTGCGGCGGCTGCACGAGCAGAACCCGATGCTTGGCCTGCGCGGCGTCCGCCTCGGCCTGGTCATCACTGGCCTGTACCAGATGCAGGTCCGGGCGATCGCGCACGCCGCGGCGGACCGAGTGAAGGCGGGCGGGGACCCGCGGCCGGAGATCATGATCCCGCTGGTCGGCGCCGTCCAGGAGCTGGAGGCCGCGCGCGAGGAGACCGAGACGGTGCTGGCCGAGGTCGCGGCCGAGACCGGCATCTCGGTGCACGCGCTGATCGGGACGATGATCGAGGTGCCGCGGGCCGCGCTCACGGCCGGCCAGATCGCCCAGGCAGCCGAGTTCTTCTCCTTCGGTACCAACGACCTGACCCAGATGGGCTGGGGCTTCTCCCGTGACGACGTCGAGGGCTCGTTCTTCGGCCGGTACATCGACCTCGGCGTGTTCGGCGTGTCCCCGTTCGAGACGCTGGACACCGAAGGCATCGGGCGCCTGGTGAAGATCGCCGTCGAGGAAGGACGAGCCACCAGGCCGGACCTGAAGATCGGCGTCTGCGGCGAGCACGGCGGCGACCCTGACTCGGTGCACTTCTTCCATTCAGCCGGGCTTGACTACGTGTCCTGCTCGCCGTTCCGGGTGCCGGTCGCTCGGCTGGAAGCGGGCCGCGCCGCCGTCATGGAGACCGCGGGGGGCAGCGACAGCAGGTGACCGAAGGTCATGACCGCGTATGACCGGGTATGACCGCCAGGCCACCGCCCGGTGGGCGCAGGAGCCACCAAAGCGCGCCTACTTCGCTGGCGGTAGTGGGCGCGGGCCCTTTGTGCGGGACCGCGCCCGGGTGCTCCACAGCGCCGCCCTGCGGCGGCTGGCGGCAAAGACGCAGGTCGTCGCCGTCGGCTCGGGCGACTTCCCGCGCACGCGGCTGACCCACTCGCTGGAGTGCGCGCAGATCGGGCGCGAGCTCGGCGGGGCGCTCGGCTGCGACCCCGATCTCGTCGATGCCGCGTGCCTTGCACACGACCTCGGCCATCCGCCGTTCGGGCACAACGGCGAGTCGGCGCTGGCACAGCTAGCGGCAGACTGTGGCGGCTTTGAAGGGAACGCCCAAAGCCTTCGGCTCATCACCCGTCTCGAGGCGAAAGTGCCTGGTGCGGGCCTGAACCTCACCAGGGCGACCCTCGACGCCACGCTGAAGTACCCATGGGTAGCCCCGCCGACGTTGGGCGGGCCGGCCTTGGCCCCGCGGGAGCCGCTGGCCCCGCCGGCCTTGGCCTCGCCGGCCTTGGCCTCGACGGTCTTGGCCGGGCCGGACGAGAGCGACGCCGGCCGACCACCCGGCAAGTACGGCGCCTATGCCGAGGACGCGGCGATCTTCGAGTGGATCCGGTCCGGTGCTCCGGCTGGCCGGCCGTGCCTGGAAGCGCAGGTGATGGACTGGGCGGACGACGTCGCCTATTCCGTCCACGACCTGGAGGACGGCCTGCACGCCGGGCTGGTAACCCTGGACAAGCTGCGTGACCCAGCCGAGCAGCAGGCAGTCGCCAGCCTGACGCTGACGTCGTACTGCAAACCGGGGTCGGCGACCCTGGCAGAGCTGACCGACGTGTTCACTGGCCTGCTCGCGCTCGACTGCTGGCCGCCGGACTTCGACGGCACCCTGGCCTCGTCGGCGGCGGTCAAGTACCTGACCAGCGAGCTGATCGGGCGGCTCTGCGGTGCCGCTGAGCAGGCAACCATGACGGCCGGCCGTCGGCCGCTCGCGCGGTACGAAGCGGACCTGGTGGTGCCCAAGCAGCAGCGGCTCGAGTGCGCACTGCTCAAGGGCGTGACCGCGCACTACGTGATGAGCAGATCGGGCGTGGTCGCCGCACAAGCGCGCGAGCGCGAGCTGATCGGCGAGCTCGCCAGAGCTATCCTCGCCGGGGCGCCGGGCACGCTGGATTCGGTGTTCCGGCCGGAGTTCGACGCCGCCGCCGACGACGCCGCGCGGCTGCGCGTCGTCATCGATCAGGTCGCCTCGCTGACCGATACCTCGGCGATCGCCTGGCATCAGCGCCTCCGCTCCGCGGCCAGCTGAGTCATCGATCGCCTGGCATCAGCGCCTCCGCTCCGCGGCCAGCTGAGTCATCGATCGCCCTGCCCTTGCGGGCTCCCGGCGCGGACTGCGCTCGGGAGTCCGGCGTTTCGCTCGCACTGGCACGCTGCAGGTGGCGGCCGGTCGGCTCGGCCGAGGCGCACCGATAGCCTGCGCGGCGGTGGTGCGGCCGACGGGACAGTCGGCTGAGCACGGTCGCGCCGCGGTGTAGCCCCTGGCCCCGAGCACCTCGGCGACCTCCGCCGCGACCTGGCATGGAGTCGTCGTGACTTCGAGCCAGCCGTACCGCAGCGTCGTGATCCCGGCTGCTGCGGCAGCGTTGTCGCGGTGGATGTCCTTCCAGCGAGTGTCACCGGGATGGGCGGCCCGGCCGTCAAGCTCGATAGCGATGCCATAGTCCGCGTACAACTGGTCGCGGTATACGTTCTGGCCGTCGCGCCGGGCCCTAGCCTGCCGGTGTGCACCGACCAGGCCATGCGGGCGTTCTACGTTATGCACATATCGGTACTCGAGCACCGAGTGAATGCCCGCTCCGTCCGGGCCTAATAGCTCCGCTAACTGCTTGCGCCGCCGTATCCGGCTACGCGCTTCCATCGCCGCGCCCAGCCTGTCCTGCGTAGTCAGCCGCCGCCCGAGCGCAGTCGTGACCCATCTCACCGCGTTGTCGAGGTCTCGGGCAGTTTCCCAGAGGTCAATGACGGTCTCCTCTAGCCGAGTCCGCGGCGGGTTCCGGGCGGGATGAGCTGCAACGCGAGCCGACAAGTGCATGACCATTCCTGGTCTCTTCCTAACTCGCCGGTCGCTAGGCACCGTCACATGAATAAGCGAGCTAGTCTCGTCGGTCAGTCCCCACAGCTCAGCGGCGGTGTGGTGGCTCAGCGCCGCGCCTCGGCCGGCACTCAGGACGGCAGCCCAGAGCAACGAGACGCGGCTCACCTCGCCGGAAAAGAGGGCGTACACGCCCGGATGGATTCGCTGCCAGCTACCTCGATTGACGCGACCGAGAATCATGTCACTTGTCATCCCAGCTGGCAGGATCTGGGCTTTGGTAAGGACGCCGCGCTGGTGCTCGGCTAACTCAAGCAGCTGCCAAGGTATGTCGCGGGCCATGGCAGTCAGATTGCCGGTCCGCACTGACAAAATGGCCTCCCGATCGCCAGCATGTAAATTCCGCTGGCACTGGCGCCAGAGAAGTCTTCGTGATCATGATCTGGCGTCCTGCTCGGCGTCGGCTAGGCGCTCCATCAGCTCGCCTGCGAGGCGGAGCAGGCCAATCTCGGCGTCGGTCAGCTCCACGGACATGGCGGCCGCGAGCCAGGTATCGCGCCGGTCCATCTCGGCGCGGAGCGCGGTCAGGCCGGCTGGGGTGATCGCCAGCAGGGAGCGCCGGGCATCGGCCGGATCGGGCTCACGCAGCGTCAGCCCGTCCGCTTCGAGGCTCGTCAGCGTCCTGGTCAGTGATTGCGGCTGGACGCTCTCGAGCGCGGCTAGCTCACCTGGGCTCAGCGGGCCGCGGCGGTGCACATGGCCGAGCACGCTGAGCTCTAGGGCGGTCAGACTGGCCGCTGACCGGCCAAGTCGCAGTCGGCGGCCCAGGCTGATGATGCCCCGGCGGACGTCAGCCGCGGCCGCCAGCGCGAGTTCCTGATCGCCCATAATTAGTACGCCTTAGCTTATCAGTGGCAGGCTCGTTTGGTCCCGCTGGTTGACCTAGCCGCCTCAGGTTATTACGTTATAGCGTATGAATCAGCCCTCGGTCACTAGCCAGGCTGTCGCGCTGACGAGAGCTCGGCTGGATCGGCCGCGCAGTGCCCATGGTGATCCCGGCGCGCAGGATGCGCTCTGCGCAGGGATGCGGTTCAGCCCGCCGGAGTGGCTCAGGCCAAGCATTGCCGCGCGGACGAGGTTCGTCGACACGCAAGTCGTACGCGCGATCGCCGCGGGCTTGCGGCAGATCGTGCTCTGCGGGGCGGGCTACGACGACAGACCGCTGCGGTTCCGCACGCCAGGTGTACGGTTCGTCGAGCTTGATCATCCCGCGACACAGGCGGATAAGGCCAGACTGCTCCGGGACCTCGGCGCGGGACCGCCCGGCGTGACTCTGGCGCCCGTCGACTTCCGCACCGATGACGTGGGTGCCGTGCTTGAGCAGGCAGGCCAGGTCGCGACCGAGCCAACCCTGTTTGTCGCCGAGGGCCTGCTGATCTACCTGGACCAGTCAACCTGCGAGCGGCTGCTAAGGGCGCTCGCCAGGCGCGCCGCGGCAGGCAGCGTCCTCGCGGTCAGCCTGGCCACGCACGCTGACGGCTTTGACTCAGTGGAGGTCGCGGCGGCGGCCAATGCCGGGCGGCGGGCAGGTGTCGCCGAGCCGTGGCTCACCGTACTTCCTGCCGCTGAGCACCTAGCGATGCTCACTGATGCGGCGTGGCGAGTCACCGAGACGCAGTGGTCACCAGTCGCGGCGACGGACGTGAGTCATGGCCGCAGATCGCTGCTAGTGGTGGCGCGGACCTGACGTCTGACTCTGGGCTGCGGCGGCGAGGGGCGACAGGGCGCTTCTCGGCATCGGCAGCAATGTACGGGACACCGACGTCGACAAGCCGCGAACCGATGTCGACAAGGCGCGAAACATTCGCGCGGTTACGGGCGCCGCCGCTACTGAGCGTGAGAAGGTGTCACGCATGGAAATGACCGCCATCGACTTCGCCCCCTGGGGCCTGAACGCGGACTGGCCATCCCGGCGCTGGCTGGAGCCTGTTTACGGCCGCCGTGATGAACTAGCCAGGGGTATCCGGCTTGGCCACGCCAGCGATTCGGCCATGGTCTTGATCTGCACGTTTCTGCGCGCGCGGTTTGACGACGACGTTGATGCCACCGGCGGGGATCCCGTCCGTGAGATCGCCTTCGAGACCACCTACACCCAGATCAACCTGGCGCTCCATCAGATCAGGACGGCAGGAGCGCGGCCGGACGGTCTCATCGGCTCGCTGGTCCGGCATGCCAGTCAGCAAGCGAACCGGTACCGCGACTGGCCGACCGCGCGCTGGGGGGACGAGTCAGCGAGTACCACAAGCCTGGCTAGCTGGCAGTCGGGGTTCAGCCTCGCCTACCCGGACGTCTACGTGATCGCGCACGCATGCGGAATCGGCATCGACCGGCTGCGCCTGACGCCCGTCGGCGACGGCATGCCGGGATATGACCACAGTGCGGATCCGCTCGAGTTCGGCGCGATGCACTGGGAATTGTGGCCCAGCCGGCCAGAGCTGGGTTACGAAGATCTGGCCCGGATGCTTGTCGCGCCATAGACCGACGCGGGGTGCTTGATGACAGCCGCGCCGTCGCGGAGATATGCGCCTCGCTAGTCGCTGAATGTCCCGTCGAGAATGGCGCTGACCACCTGGGCTGTGTCCGTCAGGTCGGCGAGTACCACGTCGGCGCCGGCGGCGGCAAGCTGCTCGGCGGTAAAGCTCCCCGTGGCCACGGCAACGGATCTGGCCCCGTTGACGGTCGCGGCCCTGACATCATTCGGCGTATCCCCGACTAGCACCGTGGCCCGTCCGGCGAAATCGTTGCCGTAGCGGTCGGCAGCATTCTGTCTCGCGACCGGTACCAGGTCGGACCGGACCGCACTCACGTCGCCGTAGGCTCCGATGCCTAGGTCCAAGTGGTCGGTCAGGCCGAGCGCGCCAAGCTTGACCCTGGCTAGCTCCGGGATGTTGCCGGTAAGCAGCGACTGCACGACGTGCCCCGCATATCCGGGCCCGGCCAGCACGGCCAGAATTTCGGCCGCGCCTGGCAGCGCCTTACCGTGCTCGCGTACCAGGCCTTCGAGTTCGGGCGCCCGGACGGCCAGGACGTCCTGAAACTTGCCGACCTCGGCGGCGGGATCGGCGACGCCGACGGCCCTCAATACCTCCAGGGCAATCGCGCTGTCGGTCCGGCCGGCCATCGACTGGATGAGCCGCGGCATTGCCAGCCCGTACAACTCCTCGAGTGCGATCTCGTACAGGCGCCGGCCGACTCCACCGGTATCGGCCAGCGTGTAGTCGACATCCCAGAGCACAAGTAGCGGCTGCACGCCGCGACGCTACCAGGACTCGCCGGGAGTGCGACCTCCGCTGAGCGGGGCGCCCAGCACACGACGCCGTCGCCGTTAGCGATGAGCAGCTTGCGACCGGCGATCTAGTGCTGGAGTCGGGTCCCAGCCGATGTCTGGAAAGACCGTTTCATGGCTAATCGGGCGATGCCAGGGGAAGCGCGCCGCGGGTGCTCCGCTCGTCGGCCGGCGTATGGGGAGCGCCGGGACTAGACTCGGCGAGCAGCAGGGCGGGCGACCAGGCGGAAGGGCGGAGATGGCAGGCCGGATCCGCGACGAGGACGTTGCGCTTGTACGCGAGCGTTCCGCCATCGAGGAAGTCGTGGCGGACTACCTCCAGCTTCGAAATGCAGGCGGCGGGTCACTGAAGGGCCTGTGCCCATTTCACGACGAGAAGACGCCGTCATTCAACGTCACCCCGGCCCGCGGGCTCTGGTACTGCTTCTCCTGCGCCGAGGGCGGCGACGTCATCAAGTTCGTGCAGAAGATCGACAACCTGGGGTTCACCGAGGCCGTCGAGCGTCTCGCTAACCGGGCTGGCATCGAGCTGCGCTACGAGCAGGGTGGCCACATCCCCGGCCAGGAGCAGTCGCAGCGCCGTCGCCTGATCGAAGCGCACAAGGCGGCCGCGGAGTTCTACGCCGAGCAGCTGGACAGCCCGGCTGCCCAGGCTGGACGTGACTTCCTGTCCTCGCGCGGATTCGAGCTCGCTGACGCGCGCCGGTTCGGGGTCGGCTATGCACCCGCCGAGTGGGAGGCCCTTACCAAGCACCTGCGCGGGCGCGGCTTCACCGAAACCGAGCTGCTGGCAGGCGGGCTGGCGAGCCAGGGGCGCCGCGGCCTGATCGACAAGTTTCGCGGGCGGCTGATCTGGCCGATCGCCGACCTGACCGGCGACGTAATCGCGTTCGGCGCGCGTAAGCTCGCTGCCGACGACGACGGGCCGAAATACCTGAACACGCCGGAGACACCGCTGTTCAAGAAGGGCGCCGTACTGTACGGGGCTAACTTCGCCAAGCGCGACATCGCCCAGCGGCGGCAAGCCGTACTCGTCGAGGGCTACACCGACGTGATGGCCTGTCACCTGGCGGGTGTCACGACCGCGGTCGCGACGAGTGGCACGTCGTTCGGCGACGGGCACATCACCATCCTGCGGCGGCTGCTCATGGATGAGAGCCAGTTCCGCGGCGAGGTCATCTTCACGTTCGACGGCGATGCCGCCGGACAGCGCGCGGCGCTGCGCGCGTTCAGCATGGAGGAGCGGTTCGTCACCCAGACATTCGTCGCCGTTCAGGCTGACGGCCTCGACCCGTGCGACTTGCGCGTCACGCGCGGTGACGCGGCTGTCCGCGACCTCATCGCACAGCGGGTCCCGCTCTTCGAGTTCGCGATCCGCAGCGCGCTGCACGAGCACAACCTCGACACCACCGAGGGCAAACTCGCGGCGCTAGACGCGGCCGCGCCCATTGTCGCGCGGATAAAGGACCGCGGACTGCGGCACTTGTATGCCGTGAACCTCGATCGCTGGCTCGGCATGATGGACGAGGCCTTCGTGCTGGACCGCGTGCTGGCGCACAGCGGAGAGCCAGATCGCTCGGCTGGGCGCAACGGGACCCGATCGCGGTCGAGTACTGGAGACGGGCGGTCAGGTGCCGCGCGGTCCGGTGCCGGTCAGCCGGGTAACGGTCAGGCAGGTAACGGGCGGCCAGGTAACGGGCAGCCAGGTAACTGGCAGGCCGAGGCGGGCCGGGTCGAGGCCGGCCGGGAAGGCAACGGCAGCAGGCTCACCTCGGCTCACGTCGGCCAGGGCCAGCAGGCGCGCAGCGCCTACGATCAGCACGACCCGATCGTCAACGTGGAGCGGCAGGCGCTGAAGCTCGCGATCCAGCGGCCGGCACTGTGCGGGCCTGCATTCGACGAGCTGCCCTCGGCTGTCTTCAGCGTTCCCGCGCACGCGGCTGTGTGCGAGTTGATCGCTACCAGCGGCGGCGTAGCCAGCGCGCGGTCACCGCGCGAGTGGTCGGAGCGGCTGCGCACGGCCGCTCCAAATGACAACGCGCGCGGATTCGTCACGAGGCTGGCCGTCGAGTCGATCGAGGTGCCAGGCGCGTCTGGCGAGCCCGATGCCAAGTTCGCCGATGCGGTGCTCGCGAGAGTCGAGGAGCTTGCGGTGAGCCGTGACATCGCGACTATCAAATCGCGCCTGCAGCGTCTCAGTCCAGTAGCAGAGCAGGCCGATTACAACCGAATGTTCGGCGATCTCGTGGCGTTCGAGCAACGCCGGAAGGTGTTGTCGGAACGTGCAGCGGGCGCGCTTTAAGCACAGAACTGTAAGCACAGAATGGCGCGTCACCGCTACTAACGCTTAGGTGACAATATTGAGTCCGCTCGCCGGCTGAATCCTGACGCAGACTGGTCTGCATGAGTCCTACGGCTGCACCCCCCGTTGATCAGGTAGCCGATCTCATCGCCGCGGCGAGGGAGCGCGGATCGGTCTCGATGGCCGAGCTGACTATCGCTTTCGAACGCTGTGACCTGTCGGCCGATGCGGTCGACAGCGTGCTGAAGCTGCTTGCCGACGAAGGCGTCGACGTGATCGAGGCGCCGCACGAAAGCGAGGAACTGGCACCGCGGCAGAACCAGAGCGAGGCGCGCCGGGCCGCCACCGGTGACCTCGTCCGGATTTACCTGCGCGAGATCGGCCGGGTTCCGCTGCTGACCGCGCACGATGAAGTCGAGCTCGCCAAGGCGATCGAGGCTGGCTTGTTTGCGGAGGAGAAACTCCAGGGCGGTGTGCGGGACGGCTGCGCCGGGGCGCAGCTTGCCGAGCTCATGCTGATCGCTGCGGATGGCATCGCGGCTAAGCAGCGGCTGATCGAGGCGAACCTGCGCTTGGTCGTGTCCATCGCGAAGCGCTACATCGGCCGCGGGCTGGTCTTCCTGGACCTGATCCAAGAGGGCAACCTCGGCCTGATCCGCGCGGTGGAGAAGTTCGACTACACCAAGGGCTACAAGTTCTCGACGTACGCGACCTGGTGGATCCGGCAGGCCATCACCAGGGCGATCGCCGACCAGGCCAGGACTATCCGGATCCCGGTGCACATGGTCGAGACGATCAACAAGATGGCGCGCATCCAGCGGCAGCTGCATCAAGATCTGGGCCGCGAGGCCACGCCCGAGGAAGTCGCCGCCGAGATGGGCTTGCACCCCGACCGCGTCGCCGAGATCCAGCGGATTGCGCAGGAACCGGTATCGCTACAGTCGCCCATCGGCGAGGAAGACTCGGACCTTGGTGACTTCATCGAGGACGCCGACGCGGTCGTGCCGATGGAAGCAGCCGCGTTCATCATGCTCCAGGAACAGCTCGATCATGTGCTCGACAACCTGAGCATCCGCGAGCAGCGCATCATCCAGCTGCGCTTCGGCCTGACCGACGGACATCCGCGGACGCTCGAGGAAGTCGGCAGGGAGTTCGGAGTCACCAGGGAGCGGATCCGTCAGATCGAGTCCAAGACGCTGGCCAAGCTCCGGCATCCCAGCCGCGCCCAGATGCTGCGGGAGTACTTGGCCTGAGCTCGTTCCGCCCATCCGGCCGTCATCCCACCTGCACGGGGCGCAGCCTGAGCCCGCGGGCCAGCTGGCGCAGTCGGCCTACGATGCGTGCATGCCCGACGCGACCGAATACTTGTGCACCCACAACGCGCACGATCCCGAGACGCTCACCCGCCATATGAACCACATGGCCGCCCAGGGATGGGAGCTCCTGACTGTCGACTTCGCCGTCAGAGGCGAGACTGGCTTCCACACGTTCTTCTGGCGGCGTCCGCTCCGTGTCACCCAGCCGGCCCAGCCCGCCTGAGCGTTATTCGGCGCGCCCGCGCGTCACCGCGCTCCGTCACCGCGCACGGTGCACGCGATTCAGCGGTCGATCTCTTGCTGCAGGGTCAGTTGCTGCTCAGGTGCTCGGTCGCCGCCCGGTCCGGGTCGCCTGTCACTGGCTGCGCCGAAAGGGCTGCCATTGCTGGCCCCCTTCCTGCCATTCGAGGCAGAACCGCCGTTACCGTTCTTGTTCTTCATACCGGGAATGTGGCCGCCGACCGACTGGGCGGCGCTGTGTGCGAGCTGCGGAAACTTCTCCTGGAGCTGGCCGCCTACCTTCTGGGCAAGCCCGGTAGCCTGCGCCTGCACGACGCCGGCGGCCTGCTGTACGGACGGATTCTCGGCGGTGGTGCGCGCGAACTTCACCATCTGGTCGTACTTCTCCCGGCCCGCCCGCGTACCGACCACGAACCCGGCGGCAAACCCGGCGGCGAATGCCATTCGATGGAAACCCATGTGGACCTCTCTCGTGCGGCTCTGATCCCGTGCGGCTGATCCCGTCCGGCTCTGGTCCCGCCCGTGCGGCTCATCGCGTCCGACTCCGATCCCTGCGGCGCGGAACTTGTGATCTTGTGCAGGCCTTAGCGTCGCCGCGCTTACTTCCCCGTGCGCTCCCAGTCATGCATGCAACGCTGATCATGCGGTAATGCCCAGGCAGGGGCCGGATATGCCCGGCCAGGGGCCGGATATGCCCGGCCAGGGGCCGGAGATGCCCGGCCGGTGGCCGGTTATGCGCTGGCTTGGTCGGCGCTGCACCAGCCAGCGTGGCGGTGCGCTACCCTTATGCCCGCGGCGCTGATCACCCGAGCCGAGACGGTCGGGCTCGGCGCCCGGCGGTCCCGCGTAGCTCAATCGGCAGAGCGTCCGGCTGTTAACCGGCAGGTTATAGGTTCGAGTCCTATCGCGGGAGCTCAAGGGCCTGGTGGGCGGAATATGCCCTTTTGATAGGGCGCCTGAGTAACCAGTAGCCAGAGCCGTCATCCGGCAGGCGATGGTTCCAGATCCGGTGAATCGGCAGTGGTCGCCGACCTGGCCGCGCGCAACGCTCATCCGTCACTCGGGCTGATCCGTCACTCGGGCACGATCCGTCATCTGGTCGAGCCGTCAGTCAGGCTTAATGCTCGGCTCATGCACCTGGACAGGCTGGCCGTCTGGGTCCAATACATCGTCCACCGCACAAGCGGCCCGGCCAGGAGCGCCTCCCGGCCGGGCCGCTAGATGTGCTGAGCGCGTATGTCAGCCCATCATCGGCGACGCGACGCCCTCGAGATCCTTGCGCGTTACCCGGATCGTCACCAGGGTGATGATCAGCGCGATCACCATTATCCCGGCGGACACCTCGAAGCCACGAGAGAACCCGACGGCCAGCGAGTGGTCGAGGATGGCCTTCTTGGCGACCGCTAGCTGCGTCGCGGACAGCTTGACCGCGTGCCCAGCCGCTGCCGCCTTGGCCGCGGCCGCGTGCGCCGCGGCAGCAGAGTTCCGCGCCGTGTCGGCGACCACGGTCCAGGCAACCGTGCCCAGGATGGCCAGGCCGATGGAACCGCCGACCTGCTGGCCCGTATTCACCAGGCTCGAGGCCACGCCAGCATCGCGCTCCTGAACCTTGTTCAGAGCGACCAGGGTGAGCGGCATGAACAGCATGCCCAGGCCGGCTGCCGTGACGATTATCGGTCCGAGCAGCCCGCCCACATAGGTGCTGTGCTCGGTGATTCGCGACAGCCAGATCATGCCGCCCGCCGCGAACGTTGAGCCGGCGATCAGCAGGGGCCTGGCCCCGATTCGGCCGACCAGCTGGGAGCTGACGCCCGCCATGAGCATGATCGTCCCGACCATCGGCAGATAAGCGACACCGGTCCTGACGGGGCTGTATCCCCACACGGTCTGCACGAAGATCGTCAGGAAGAAGAACATCCCGAACAACGCGGTCCCCACGCACAGCAGGATCAGGTTCGCGCCCGTTCGGTTGCGGTCTCTGAAGAGCCGGAGCGGCAGCAGCGCGTGCTTGCTACGCGACTCGATGAAGACGAACGCGGTCAGCAGCACCACCGAGGCCGCCAGGGAGGCGAGGACCTTGGTGTCGCCCCAGTGCGAGACGCCGTTCGCCGTGGTCGCCGCGCTCGACAGCCCGTAGACGAGCGCAGCAAGGCCACCGGTACCGGTGATCGCTCCGGGCAGGTCGAACCGGCCGGTGTGGCGCTCGGACTCGCCGAGGACCCTGGGCGCCATCAGCGCGACCACGATGGCGATCGGCACGTTGACGAAGAACACCCAGCGCCATGAGACGTAAGAGGTGAGCACGCCGCCGAGCAGCAGGCCGATGGCAGCACCACCGATGCTCATGGCCGCGTAGACGCCCATGGCCCGGTTGCGCCGTGGGCCCTCCGGGAAGGTCGTCGTGATCAGCGACAGCGCAGTGGGTGCCACGATCGCCGCGCCAACTCCCTGGATCGCGCGAGCGCCGAGCAGCCAGGCCTGACTGGTGGCGAAGCCGCCCAGCAACGAGGCCGCCGCGAACAGGACGATGCCGGCGATGAACACCCGGCGACGGCCGAGGATGTCGCCGGCCCGGCCGCCGAGCAGTAGGAGGCCGCCGAACGTCAGAGCGTAGGCGTTGACGACCCACTCCAGCCCTGAGCCGGAGAAGCCGAGCGCGGCCTGAATGTGGGGGAGTGCGACGTTCACGATGGTGGCGTCGAGCACCACCATCAGCTGGGCCGCGGCGATGACCACGAGGGCCAGGCCGAGGTGGCTGTGGGCCGAGCCGGTGGACTCGGGAGCTGAGCCGATGGCGGCTGTGCTACCTGGTCGCGCCAGGCCCGGTGACTTGGCAGGCATTGTGAGCGTGACTCCTTCGTTACGGTCCGTGTCCATTAAGGGCGCAGTCAGTCCATCAAGGGTGTTCATGCTTTGCTACGGTCCGATTGCGGCCGCGCAACATCCAGGGTCAGGTACCCCTACGGGTCCCGCGCTGGCGGATCGTTACGTGAGCTAGCGGGCAGGGCCGGTCGGTGCTAGCTGGCTACCGATGGCTCGCTCACGACGCTTTCACCTCCCCCGTCGACGGCGGGGGGCCGGTTGGGTCGGAGTGGGGCGTGTGCTCGTGCAAGGCATTCACGAGCAGGCTGGCCAGGGGGCCGTTCATGGCATCCTTCGTGGCAGTGCCATCTGTATCGGCGGCGAGCATCTTGCGGAGCAGGGCAAGAAGCTGCGTGCGCTCGTCCTCTGACAGGGCCTTGTTCCACGGCATCCGCGCCGTGATCTCAGCCTCGATCTGGCGCTTGAGCGCAAGTCCGTCGTCAGTGAGGACGATGTTTTTGACCCGGCGGTCGACGAGGTGCGGCTCGCGGCGAGCCAGCCCGCGCTTCTCCAGCATGTCGGTGACCAGGGTGACGAAGGACGGGTCGCAGTGCATCCGCTTGCCCAGTTCCTTCATGGCCATCGGGCAGTCCAGGGTGTGCAGCGCCTTGATGAACGGCGAGGGGATGCCAAGGCCCTGTGCGAGCTGCTCGGCCTGCCCGACAATCCTCCCGATCAGCTCGAAGAAGCAGCCAGCGACCTCGACGGTCTGCTGCTCTGCGGTGGTCTGGTCGGGCACTGCGGATACTCCCTGGTCGTGTCGGCCTGCTCGTTGAGCGCCTAAATAGTTGAGCAAGTCAAACGTTACTGCGCTCAGTTGAGGCTGTCAATCTTTGAGGAGCTCAAGTGTTCCGGAGTCTGCGGGATCCAGGTGCGGCTTGCGAGTTGTAGTTACCCGCTTGGGCCGCCGAGCGCCCTGGCGCCGCCCGCGACTGCACCTCCCACCCGCCTCGCGACGTTGTAGGTTCGGCGGGCTGAGAAGCACTTTGGTAGTCGTTCGGCGGGGACAGACCGCTATAAGTCGGCCACGTTATCCCGCTTATCGCCGGCCTACAACGTCGGCAACTGCCCCTGGGGTGCCGCAGCTGGGCGGGGGAGAGGTGCCGCAACTGCCCAGGGGAGGTGCTGCCAACCTGGGGGATCAGCGCCGGTCAATCAGACCACGGATGAACGCAGCCTGGCCCGCGTGCTCGAGGTCGTCGGCGAGCACGCTGATCAGCCGCACCGCCATGGTCACGGGCGGATCCCAGTTCCGATCGACGATCGTGTCCATGTCGGCGTCGGTCAGCCCGGTCACGAACTTGACGGTCTGCTCGTACGTCGCATCGTGGTAGGCGACGAGCAGATCGGCGGACGCTTGGACAACTGCGACCTCATCGGAGCTGTGTCCATAGCCGATGTCGCCGGGATCGAGCGGCAAGCCGAAGCGCTCTGCCCAGCTGTCGGTGAACCACACTTGCGAAAGTCCGCCAGCGCCCGCGATGTGGTCGTCCTGCACCCGGGTGAGATGCCAGATCTGCCAGCCGATCGAGTTCGCTTGCGGGTCGACACGGTAGCGGAGGTCAGCTTCGCTGAGCCCGTCCAGCACTTCGTGCACGATCTCGCGGATCCGGCCGAAACCGTCTATGAGCAGGTCGATACCCGACACAAGATCGCCTCCGAAGCAGTCGACCGCAGGAAGATCACGGTAGTACACCGCGGCCCGGCGCTGAACGCCGCGGGTCAGTGCTGGCTCAGCCAATCCCAGGAAATCAGCACCAGGGCGGCAGTGATCGCCACGACCCACACTGCGCTGCGCCACCTGGTCTTCCGGCCGCCGCGCAGCCTCGTCTTTGCCACCTTTATGTCGCCGTGTGCCGCGTACGTGGTGTGGCTGTGCCAGCCGAGCACGGACCCGATGACGAGGAACACGAGTCCTGCGCCGATCGCTACCGTAATCATTCCCCGGTCCTTCTGCCTGCGGCTCCCCCTGCCTGCACTGATGGTCCCGCATTGCCGAAGCCGACTCCAGCGGAAACGCCGTGCACCGACGGCTGGCAGTATGGACATCGCTCGGATATCGCCCAAGCAGGATCTTGAAGGAGTGAGCACCGCGATGCGCGAGGACCTAACGGCCACGACCATCTCCATCACCGGAGCCGGTGCTGACGAGATCGAGGCCTACCTGGCCGTGCCCGAGGACGGGGCGACGTCGCGTGGCGGCGTCGTCGTCATCCACCACATGCCCGGCTATGACGCCTCTACGAAGGAGATCGTCAGGAAGTTCGCTGCGCACGGATACGCCGCACTGATGCCAAACCTCTACTACCGGGAGGCTCCGGGCGCGAGCCCGGACGACGCCGCAGCGGTCGCGCGCGCGAACGGCGGCGTACCGGATGAGCGGCTGGTCGGCGACGTCGGCGCGGCTGCCGACTACTTGCGCGCGCTCCCAGGCTCGAACGGCAAGATCGGCGTCATCGGGTACTGCTCCGGTGGTCGCCAGTCGTTCCTGGCCGCGTGCAGCTTGCCGCTCGACGCGGCCGTCGACTGCTACGGCGCCTGCATCGTGAACCCGCCGCCTGAGGGCATGCCGCTCAAGGTCACGCCCATCGTCGGGCTGGCGAAGGACCTCTCCTGCCCGCTGCTCGGCCTGTTCGGCGCCGACGACAAGTTTCCGACGCCGGACGAGACGGCCGAGCTGTCCAAGGTGCTCGAGGATCTCGGCAAGCCGCACGAGTTCCATACCTACGATGGCGCCGGACACGCATTCTTCTCGGTGGACCGCACCGCGTACCGGCCGGAGGCTGCAACCGACGGCTGGCAGAAGATCTGGGATTTCTACGGCCGTTACCTGGCAAGCTGAGGAGCCTCGCATGTGCACGTACAACACCGAGAAGATTGAGATCACCGGCAGTGGCAAGGGCGCGCAGGGCTGGTTCTCGCTGACCGACGCGACCGTCTACTTCGACCACCCGGTGCACGCGATGGCCGAGCACACGCTGAACATCGACTTCCGTAACCCGGGTAAGGGCCCAGCCGCGCGCGTGGCGGTCGAGCTGACGGCGGAATCGGCGCGCGCACTGGCGGCCGCGATCGAGGCGGCGCTCGCAGCGGTGCCAGCAGCGCTGGTTTCCTGACCGCGCGCTTACCGAACGGCTTGCCCGCAAGCAGGCTGGCTTCCAGGAACCGCGCTCGCCGTCACGTCGTCGCGCTCGTCCGCGGTCCTGTCCGCGATAGCCGGCTGCCGATGTCGGTACCGCGTGTCACGATCGAGGTGTACCGCGGGTCGGGCGGGAGGAATGCAGTGAAGTTCAGGGTCGAGCGCGATGCGCTAGGCGAGGCCGTGTCATTCGTGGCACGAGCGTTGCCGACGAGACCGGTCGTGCCGGTGCTGTCCGGCCTGCTGGTGCAGGCCGACGGTGACCAGCTCATGCTGTCGTGCTTCGACTACGAGGTGTCCGCCATGGTCACCATCGCAGCCGACGTAGGGGAGCCCGGCACCGCGCTGGTGCCTGGACGGCTGCTCGCCGAGATCAGCCGGAGCCTGCCCAGCGCCGATGTCGAGGTCGTCACAGCGGCCGGAATGGTGATGCTGACATGTGGCAGCGCCGAGTTCGCGCTCGTTGCGCTGCCGATGGAGGACTATCCGACGCTGCCGGAGCTGCCCGCGGTGGCCGGCACCGTTGACGGCGCGGTCCTGGCTACTGCCGCCGCGCAGGTCGTGCCGTCCGCCAGCCGCGACGACACGCTGCCGATGCTGACCGGCGTCTGCCTGGACTTCGACGGGCGCGCGCTGACGCTGGCAGCCACCGATCGGTACCGGCTGGCCGTCGCGGCGGTGACATGGGAGCCGTCTGAGCCAGAGCTGCGTGCCTCTGCTCTCGTGCCGGCCAGGACGCTAGCCGACGTGGCCAGGTCGATGGGACCGGGCCGTCCGGTGACCATAGCGTTCAGCCAGCCCGGACCCGAGGCGGCCAGGCCGGCCGACGGGATGATCAGTTTCGAGGGCGGCGGCCGGCGGCTGACGGCTCGCCTCATCGGTGCTGAGTTCATCCGGTACCAGTCGCGGTTCCCGGCGAGCTTCGAAGCCACCGCAGAACTGGCTGCCGGACCCTTCATCGAGGCTGTCCGCCGCGTTTCACTGGTGGCCGACCGGGCTACACCCGTCCAGCTGGCGTTCCGCCGTGACGTCGTGGCGATCGAGGCGCGGTCGGATGGCCGCGCACGCGCCCTCGAGTCGGTCCCAGTCACGTTCACCGGCGCCAGCCAGACGATCTCGTTCAACCCGCAGTACCTGCTGGACGGCATCACGGCGGCCGCGCTGAGCGGTCACGCGAGACCCCCCGCGGACGGGGATCCCACTGCCGCGGCAGCGCACGCTGCCGGGCGGATCAAGCTCGAGTTCACCAGCCCGGCCAAGCCGGCCCTGATCAGCTGGGTCGAAGGCGATGCGACTCCGGGCGCAGGCGCAGACGGCCAGGCTGACGACTCGACCGGTTTGGCCCGGAACGGGGCCGACACCCACGCGGTCGCAGCTGAAGTACTCGGTGCACCGGGACGCGGCGAACGCGAGGTTGCGGACGCGGGCCCGTTCCGATACCTGGTGGTTCCGTTGCGGGTGCCTGCGGTCGGCTGACCGCCGCGAGTGCGTGCTAGCGACGCCCGCGCGGGCCGCGGATGATCCGGCGGAGCAGTCCTCGCACCAGGGTGAAGATCGCCACGACCAGGCCGAGCCGGCCTGGGAGCGGGAACTTCAAGCCAACCAGGATGACGTCGTAGACCAGGAGCCAGCTGGCGAGGGCGGCCAGCAGGGTCAAGAATGCGCCGATGCCGTGGCGGCGCCGGGGCCGGCTGTTGCCGGTCCAGTCCTGCCCGGCCCAGTCGGTGCCCGGCCAGCCGGCCGTGATGGGGCCGAGGCCTGACGGCCCGCTGGTCAGCATCGGTCCTCGCCGCGTCCGCGCGCTCGGCAGCGGCGCGCCGCCGGACCTGACGTGCGGCAGGTCGCTGGTCAGGCGGCTGAGGTCGCGCTGGGTCTTGGCGGCGAAGACGGCGTCGATCCGCTGGTTGAATTCCTCAAGCGTGAGCCGCCCGTGTGCGAAGTGCTCTCGCAACTCGGCGGCGACAGCGTCGCGGTCAGCATCCCCGATGCGCAAACTTGGTTGCGTTGCCATCTGCCCCTCCATGCCGTGCGCCGGCTGATGCCAAAACGATATATCGCGACTAGCGGTGCCGCAACTAACTGTGCCGCAGTCACCCGGCCGTAAATCGGGCGGGCGATCTGGCCCGGCTCCGGCTGCCGGCGCGCTAATTCAGGAAGTAGCTGCTGCCACCTGTCTGCGGGTTCGTCACGAGCGCGGGCACGGAGACCGACCCGGCGTGGGCGAACACGAGCGTGAGCGTGATCAGGGTTCCAGACTTCATCGGGCCCGAGTCGGTGACCAGGAGATGCGAGCCATTCGGATCCAGCCCGACGAAGCTCTTGGCCGGGATGGCAATCGTGCGGACCGTCCGCATCTGCACGACTCCGGCCCGGACTGGGGACCGCAGGGCGATCTTCCCGCCGACGCTGATCCGGGCGCCCACGATCTGGTCTGCGGGGCCGTTGTTCTGGACGTCGACGTAGACGTCAGTGATGCCGGTGGTACTCGGCTCAGTGACCTGTGCCGAGGTGAGCTTGATGGCTGGCCCCTGCTGGCCGGGCGCAGCGCAGCCGGCCGCGAGGCTGATGCCGAGGATGGTGATCCCGAACGCCGCCTGCTGACGCACTCGGCGACGCCATGACCTGGCGCGTATCAGCCCGGCGGATGTGGACGTGCTGAGCATGGTGACCGACCTTACCTGTGGCGTAGCGCGACCATGCTCTCACGCTGGTCCGCCGCTGCGGGCGGGTGGGCCAGCGTTCCTGGCCAGCCTGGGCGGTCAGTACGACGCGCTGCCAGCCCCAGTCCGAACAGGGGTGACGCTCATGATCGAAGTCGTAGGGTTGGCGCACGCCTGGGTGTTGTACTGCAGATAGATGCTGCCGTAGTCGCCGGGCGGGTAGATCCGGAGCCAATTCACGCTAGTGATCTTGCACTCCGGGATCGCGCCTGCGTCGTGGACGGCCAGCAGCACGTCCGCGTCGCCGCCGGGCGCCAGCGTCACCAGGGCCGTGCCTACCGCCGCGTTCTTGGTGGCGGGCAGACCCACCTGGGTGCCGCCGGCGCCTGTGACAAAAGACACACCGGGATATCCGTACAGCGTGCAGGTGGCGCTGGAGGTGTTGGTCAAGACGATCACCTGATAGATCGTGCCAGCCGTGCCCTGGGACAGGCCCAGATGTGCAGTGAGCGCGGACGCGAGGCAGCCAGCCGGACCAGACGGCGCGGCCGGGGACGTGGTGGCCGCCGCGGCCGCCGGCGTCGTGGTGCTCGCGCTCGCCTGGATGGTGACCGTCCTGGTCGGGGCTGCAGCACCTGGTGCTGGCGTGCTACCGCAGGCCGCGAGCAGGGCGCAGGCACCGGCCAGAACCGGGACGGCTGTCAGCCGCGCGGCAAGAGTCAGCGAGGGGGTCATGGCACCTAGCTCCTTCATACGGGGCCAGGTCTGGCGCCAGGCAGCATCCCGATATCCAGCTAAGACTCTGCCGCTGGGGTGCCGGTTGGCCCGTCCTGTCACGGCTCGGTCACGTTTGATCCGGCCGCCGGCCTGCGACGGGATCTCGATCGGGCGAATCGGCGCTGACATCGATAGAAACTTGTGACATATCGTGCACCGGTTCGACACCACGCTGGACATACGCTGCTTCGGACCGTAGCCGGAAAGGCAACGGGTTTTGCTGGCGCGGGGCGACCCCGCCAGCGGACCCAGACCTGGACCGGTTTCGGGCGCCGCACGACGAGTCGGCGGGCGTAGCACCCGGCCCGAACTATGCTAAGTAGGGTTAAAGTCCACCTAGTCGTGGTCTTTAGGTATCTTGGCTGAGTCGCATCTGGGTACCGCGCGTGCACGGAGCGTCATGGCGCCTGAACAACGAACCGGCTCGGGCGTGCTATTCGCGCCGCAACGAAGGAGTTCACATGTTTGAACGCAGACGCAAAATAGGCGTCGCGGGGGTCGCGGCTTTCGCCGCGACCGCATTGCTGGCCGCAGGTTGCGGGTCCAGCGGAAGCAGCAGCAACAGCAGCTCCAGCACGGGTGCCAGCGTCTCGGGCGCAGTGGCTACCGTCGCCAACCTCAACGGCGCGGGTGCCAACTGCATCTACCCCTTCACAGGGACCCAGTGCGCCAGCGTGACCAACTTCGAGGACTTCGAGAACCTCATGGTCCGGCCGCTCTACATGTTCGGCGGCAACAGCAACACCTCGATCTCGGTCAACTACCCGCTATCGCCGGCCAGCGCGCCTGTGTATACCAACGGCGGCAAGACCGTGGTCATCAACATGAAGGGCTGGAAGTGGTCCGACGGCACGAGCGTCGATGCCAACTCCGTCATTCTGTTCCTCAACCTGCTCAAGGCTCAGCCGAGCGCTTACTACGGCTACACGCCAGGCCTCCTACCGGACAACCTCGTGTCGTACAAGGCGACCGGCCCGGACCAGGTGACGATGCAGCTCAAGCAGGGCTACTCCAGCATCTGGTTTACCTACAACCAGCTGGCGATCCTGACTCCCATGCCGGAGGCGTGGGACGTGTCCGCCACTGGCGCCAAGGCCGGTAGCGGCGGCTGTCTCACCGACAGCGCGGCTGACGGCTGGGCCAAGTGCAAGGCTGTCTCCACCTACATGAACGCCCAGAACAAGGACACTGCCACCTACGCGACCAACCCGCTGTGGCAGGTCGTCGACGGTCCGTGGAAGCTGTCCTCGTACAACGTCTCCGGCAACTACACCTTCGTGCCGAACTCGACGTACTCCGGCAGCCCGAAGGCGTCGATCTCGGAGCTCAAGTTCCAGACCTACACCAGCGACACCGCCATTTACACCGCGCTCAAGACAGGTGCGCTGAGCACGGGTGGCCCGAACGGCGCGGTGCCGACGACCGATCTGCCGCCGGCAGGCGCTGGCTTCGTGCCGCCGTCCAACCCGCTGGCATCCGCCGGTTACGTGCTCCAGCCGTCATTCCAGTTCGCCATCGGCTTCGCCTACATCAACTTCAACAACCCGACGTACGGCCCTGTGTTCAAGCAGCTGTACTTCCGGCAGGCGATGCAGATGCTGGACAACCAGGCAGGCATGTCCAAGGCCGTCGGCCGTGGCTACGCGTATCCGACCCCAGCCGGCGTCCCGCCGTACCCGAAGAGCCAGTGGGTCTCCTCGGACATGCTGCAGAACGGTGGCCAGGGGCCGTACGCGTATGACCCGACCAAGGCCGAGGCGCTGCTGAAGTCGCACGGCTGGCAGGTTGTCGGCGGTGTGCTGACCTGTGAGTCCGCAGGTACTGGCGCCGCTGACTGTGGTGCCGGCATCGCCAAGGGCACGCAGGCCAGCTTCTCGATGGCCTACACCTCGGGTATCTCCACCCAGGCGGACGACGTGAGCATCCTCAAGTCGGGCCTGGCGCTGGCCGGCATCCAGCTGGCCCCGCAGGCCGAGACGTTCGACACGCTGCTCGGCGACACCGTGCCCTGCACGCCCACGCAGGCGGCCTGTAAGTGGACGTTCCTGTACCTGGGCGGCTGGCTGTTCAATGGTCCTGGCTTCGAGCCCACCGGCGAGGCGCTGTATGAGACTGGCGTGCCGAGCAACTCGGGCAGCTACACCGACCCGACGATGGACAGCCTCACCAAGACAACGCAGACCAGCAGCAGCCTGAGCGCGTTCGATGCGTACGCCAACTACACGGCGACGCAGCTGCCCGCGCTGTGGATGCCGTGGGGCACGGGGATCCAGGCTGTCAAGTCCAGCCTGCACAACGTGACGCAGAACCCGATGCTCACGTTCTTCCCCGAGTACTGGACGTGCAGCGACAAGACCTGCTGACGCCAGCACTGAGATAGAACCGTAGGCCCGGCACCGGCCGCCGCCGCTGGCATTCCAGCCAGCGCGGCGGCCGGTCCGGAAACCCAGGGTGTTGCAGAAACCCAAGGTGTTGTTAGGTAGGGAATGGTCGGCGCACTATGGAGGGAGCCCGATGCAATCTGTCGCCAGAGCTGCCGGCAGTGATCTCGCGCGGGCAGACGGCTGCTGGCCGTCGGCGTTGAGGATGGCCGCGGTCCAGGCTCAGTTCGCCGGACAGCCGGACGGACGGGAGCACAGGCAGTGACCGGTTACGTGATCAGGCGCCTGATCCAGACGATTGTCGTCACACTCCTCGTGACGATCATCACATTCGTGTTGCTGCATCTGGTGCCGGGCGGCGAGATGCAGGGCCGTACTCGGCCTCCAGGCGACTCCGGCCGAGATCGCCGCATACTCGAAGGCGTATGGCTTCGACCAGCCGCTGTACGCTCAGTACCTCAAGTGGCTCTGGCAGCTGCTGCACGGCAACTTCGGCTTCGACATCATCCATAGCGCGCCGGTCTCGACGTTGCTATGGCCGGCGTTGGTGCGGACAGTCGTCCTCGCCGTCATCGGGACTGCCGTCGGCCTGCTGATCGGCGTCCCGCTCGGCATCCTGCAAGCGGTGCGCCGGTACACGGTGCTCGACCACGTTGTCACCGGCGTCGGCTTCGTCGGCTACGGGTCGCCGACCTTCTTCGTCGGCCTCATGCTGGTCAATTGGTTCGCCGTTGACCTGCACATCTTCCCGCCGTTCGCTCCGCAGGCGACCTCGATCGGCGGGATCCTGGGCGACCCGGTCGCTCTGATCCTGCCGGTGGCGACGTACGCGTTCGTCGCGTTCGCGCTGTGGAGCAGGTTCATGCGGTCGTCCGTGCTTGACAACATCGTCCAGGACTACGTCCGGACGGCCAGGGCCAAGGGCGCGAGCGAGAAGCGCGTGCTCTGGGGCCACGTCTTCCGCAACTCGCTGATCACGATCGTGACGCTGCTGGGCCTGCAGTTGCCGGTCGTCATCGGCGGCTCGATCTTTATCGAAGTGGTGTTCAACTATCCGGGCATGGGGCTGCTGTTCTTCCAGGCGGCGCTCGCCACTGACATCACGCTGATGCTGGCGATCACGGTGCTCACCACGGTGTTCGTGATCCTCGGCAACCTGCTTGCCGATATTGGTTACGCCATGCTCGACCCGAGGGTGAGGTACAGCTGATGGCGATGACGCCGCATCCCGAGATCGCCGCCGATTCGCTCGGCTCGCCGGGCACGCTGCTGGCGCCGCCAGACGTCGCGGGCGGTCGGCAGGTCGATGCGAAGCCGCGCAGCATGTTCCGGCGCGGCTGGGAGATCTTCGCCGAGAACAGGCTGGCGCTTGTCGGCCTCGGCTTCGTGATCTTCATCCTGCTGTTCTGCTTCGTCGGGCCGCTCATCTACAAGACCCAGCAGGTCAGCGTCAGCTGGCGAACGCGTACTGCACGCCGAGCGGCCAGCACCTGCTGGGATGCGACGACGCTGGGCTACGACATCGTGGGCAGGCTCATGTTCGGCGGGCAGACCTCGCTAGAGGTCGGCCTGGCCGCCGCGTTCGTGTCGTGCCTGTTCGGGTCCATCTATGGCGCCGTCTCCGGGTTCGCCGGGCGGCGTCGTGGACTCGTTCATGATGCGCATCGTCGACGCGGTGCTGTCGATCCCGTTCATCTTCGTGCTGATCATCCTGGCCGTGCTGATTCACCCGAGCCGGATCGCCTTTATCGGCTTCATCGCGGCGACCTACTGGCCACAGCCGGCCCGTCTGGTCCGCGGCGAGACGCTGTCGCTGCGGACCAGGGAGTATGTCGCCGCGGTCAAGGTGGCGGGTGGCCGGAGTTCCCGCGCGGTGCTGCGGCACATCATGCCGAACGCGATCGGCACGATCATCGTGCAGGCGACGTTCGCGGTGGCCGACGCGATCATCATCCTGTCCAGTCTCGGCTTCCTCGGCTTCGGCGTTCAGCTGCCGCAGACGGACTGGGGCTCGATGCTGTCGGACGGCCTGAATTACCTCACTCTGGGCTACTGGTGGCTCATCTACCCGGCCGGAATCATCATCATCATGACCGTGGTGGCTTTCAACTTCATTGGCGACGCGCTGCGCGACGCCTTCGAGACCCGGCTGCAGCGCCGGTAGGGAAGGGGACCTAGTGGCGCCGCTACTTGACATCAGTGACCTGCGCACCGAGATCAGGCTGCGTCAGGGTGTCGTGCATGCCGTCGACGGAGTGACGCTCCACGTCGAGCCCGGCGAGACGCTGGGCATCGTCGGCGAGTCCGGCTGCGGCAAGACGATGACCGCGTTGTCGATCATGAACCTGCTGCCGGGCGGCGGCTCGATCGTCGGCGGCAGCATCAAGCTCGATGGCCAGGAACTGAGCACGCTGTCGGATGAGGCGATGCGCCACATCCGGGGCAACGAGATCGGCATGATCTTCCAGGATCCGCTGACCTCGCTCAACCCCACGATGACCATCGGCAAGCAGATATCAGAGGTCGTCAGCCTGCACCGGGACGTGTCCAAGGAGCAGGCGATGGACCGCGCGGCCGAGGTCCTGGACCTGGTCGGGATCCCGCGAGTGCGGGAGCGGATCAAGGAATACCCGCACCAGTTCTCCGGCGGCATGCGGCAGCGCGTGATGATCGCGATGGCGCTGGCATGCGAGCCGAAGCTCCTGATCGCGGACGAGCCCACCACCGCGCTGGACGTGACGATCCAGAAGCAGATCCTCGAGCTCATCGACGACCTGCGGCTGCGTCTTGGCATGTCGGTCATCCTCGTCACCCACGACCTGGGCGTGATCGCGGGCCGCGCGGACCGGGTGGCTGTCATGTACGCCGGCAAGATCGCTGAGCTCACCGACACCGAGACGCTGTTCGCCCGGCCGCGGCATCCCTACACCGAGGCGCTTTTCCAGGCTCTGCCGGACAAGGCAGCGGAGGCGGGCGAGCGGCTGTACTCCATACCGGGCCTGCCGCCGGACCTCGTCAACCCGCCCAAGGGCTGCCGGTTCGCGGCCCGGTGCCGGTACGTGACCGACAGGTGCCGGGACGAGGAGCCGATGCTGACCGGCGAGGTCCCCGGCCACGAGTACCGGTGCTTCTACCCGGTCGGGCCGTCCGAGCGCAGGCAGGCCGGCAAGGTTGTCGACTACAACGAGACCGTGCTGGAGGCTCCGCTGCCGGGTCCCGGTATCGGCGCCGAGCTGCTGAAGGTCGACCATCTAGTCAAGGACTACGCGGTCACCAGGGGCGCCGTGCTGCAGCGGAAGGTCGGGTCACTCAGCGCGGTCGCGGACGTGAACTTCTCGATCCGCAGTGGCGAGACGTTCGGCCTGGTCGGCGAGTCCGGCTGCGGCAAGAGCACGATCGGCAAGCTGGTCGTCGGCCTGGAGAAGCCCACGAGCGGCGTGATCGACTTCGAGGGCAAGGACCTGGCCAAGAGCACGCGGCAGGGAGTACCGGCGGGAACGCAGGAACATCCAGCTCATGTTCCAGGACTCCTACGCCTCCCTCGACCCCAGGATGCGGGCCGGCACGCTGCTGCGCGAGCCGCTCGTCATCCAGGGCATCGGGACCAAGAAGGAGCAGCTTGCCCGCGTCGGCGAGATGCTCGACAAGGTCGGGCTGCCTCGCTCAGCGGCAGACCGCTATCCGCACGAGTTCTCCGGCGGGCAGCGCCAGCGGCTCGGCTTCGCTCGTGCGCTGATGCTGAACCCGCAGCTCATCGTCGCGGACGAGCCCGTCTCGGCCCTGGATGTCTCCATCCAGGCGCAGGTGCTCAACATGATGAAGGAGCTTCAGCGCGACCTCGGGCTGACGTACCTCTTCATCTCGCACGACCTCGGCGTCGTGCGGTACCTGTCCGAGAAGATCGGCGTGATGTACCTGGGCAAGCTCGTCGAGATCGGCCCGGCCGAGGAGGTGTACCTGCGCCCGGCGCACCCGTACACCCGCGGCCTGCTGGACTCCGCGCCGGTCGCCGATCCCGTGGCCGAGAAGGCCAAGGTCAACGAGGGTGTCACCGGCGAGCTGCCGAGCGCCATCCACCCGCCGTCAGGCTGCCGGTTCCGCACTCGCTGCCCGAAGGCGCAGGCCCTCTGCGCTGAAGTCGAGCCGCCGATGGCGCCGTTCGCAGGCGAGGGCCACTTCGCGGCGTGTCACTTCCCACTGGAGATCCCGGTCGGCGCACCCGTTGACGCCGACGCGCAGTCCCTGCCGCAGCAGTAACTGCTAGTCAGTCGCAGGACAGCCGCGCGGGCCGCAAGCCCGCGCGGCTGTCCTGCGTTCCGGCCCCGAGCCAGGCTGCTGGCAGAGTTAAGCCACTGGAGGCATGGATGACGGCGAGCCCGGAGTTCACTACGCGGCCACAGCTAGCCGGGACCTTCGGCATGGTCGCATCGACTCACTGGCTCGCCTCGGCAGCGGGGATGGCGGTGCTAGAGCAGGGCGGCAACGCGTTCGACGCCGCGGTCGCCGCTGGTCTCGTGCTCCAGGTCGTCGAGCCGCACCTCAATGGTCCGGCCGGCGAAGTGCCCGTCATCGGTTTCGACGCGAGCAGCGGGCAGCCGTTCGTTCTCGATGGCCAGGGCCCGGCGCCGGCCGACGCCACGCTGGCGGCGTTCGCCGCCCTGGGCCTCGACCTCGTGCCGGGAACCGGCCTGCTGGCGGCCTGCGTGCCGGCCGCCTTCGGCACGTGGATGCTGCTGCTGGAGCGGTACGGCACGTTGCCTCTGCGAGCGGTGCTGGAGTACGCGATCGGCTACGCCGACCACGGCTACCCGATGCTGCCGACGGCGAGTGCCGCGATCGGGGCAGTCGCCGGCACGTTCCGCGACCACTGGCCAGGGTCGGCAGAGATCTACCTGGCCGGCGGAGTCCCGGCACCGGGCAGCCGGTTCACCAACCGGCCGCTGGCCGCCGTCTACCGGCGCATCCTGGCCGAAGCGGAGCAGGCAGGGCCCGGCCGCGAGCGGCAGATCGAGGCGGCCAGGCACGCCTTCTATCAAGGGTTCGTCGCCGAGGCCATCGCCGCCTACACAGCCAGCGCCGAGGTCATGGACGTCACCGGCCGACGCCACCGCAGTCTGCTGACGGCCGACGACCTAGCCGGCTGGCGGGCAAGCAGCGAGGCGACCCGTTACTGCGGAGTTCCGCGGTCTCACCGTCTGCAAGACCGGTCCATGGGGGCAGGGACCTGTCTTCCTGCAGCAGCTGCTCCTGCTCGATGGCCTCGGCATCGATGCGGCCGAGCCCGGCAGCGCGGCGCTGATCCACACCGTGATCGAGGCCGCCAAGCTGGCCTTCGCTGACCGCGAGGCGTGGTACGGCGACCCACGGCAGTCGAAGGTACCGCTTGCCGCGCTGCTGTCCGCGGAGTACGCGGCTGAGCGCCGCTTGCTTGTCGCCGAGACGGCGTCGGCGCAGCTGCGGCCGGGTGCGCCGGACGGCATGGCACCGCGGCTGCCGGACTTTGCCCAGGCGGCCACCACGCGCCAGCCTGGCCAGCCGGGTGTTGGTGAGCCAGGGGCTGCCGGGCTGGTGCCAGAGCTTGGTCCTGGCGACACGTGCCATCTGGATGTCGCCGACCGGTTCGGAAACCTGGTCGCGGCCACGCCGAGCGGGGGCTGGCTGCAGAGCTCTCCTGTCATTCCCGGCCTCGGTTTCTGCCTGGGGACCCGGGCGCAGATGTTCACGCTGACGCCTGGCCTTGCGAGCACCATGGCACCCGGCCGGCGGCCGCGCACCACGCTGTCTCCCGGCCTCGCGCTACGGGACGGCGAGCCCTACCTCGCGTTCGGCACGCCCGGCGGGGATCAGCAGGATCAGTGGTCCCTGGCGTTCTTCCTGAACCACGTCGTGTACGGCATGAACCTGCAGGAAGCCATCGACGCGCCCGCTTTCCACACCGATCATTTCCCGTCCTCGTTCTATCCGCGAGCGTCCGTGCCCAGGTCTCTGGCGATCGAGTCCAGGGCCGGTAACGAGGTGGTCGGCGCACTCCGGGCTCGTGGTCACGACGTCAGCGTCCAGCCGCCGTGGTCGCTCGGACGCATGAGCGCCGTCGCCAGGTCCGGCGGCTTCCTGTACGCGGCCGCCAACCCGCGCGGAATGCAGGGCTACGCGGTCGGCCGGTAAGCGCGCTACTGCCCGCGGCCGAGCCAGACCGGGACGGCCAGGCCCGCCGCCACCGCGGCTAGGACGACTGCGCTGACCCTGATCAGGGTCACGACCGGCCCGGCGGGCAGGTCGGGCAGGGCAGCGCTGCCCACCGACAGCGCTGTCAGCCCGAAGCCCGCGCTGAGCAGAGGCAACAGCGCGCGCAGCGTGCTGGCCCCGGCGTCCGTCTCGGCCAGGTGCACGGCGAGGAGATAGCCAGTCAGCGCCACGGCAAGGATGGCGGTGTGCCATGGCCGGGAGCTGTGCAGCGCCTCCAGCACGAGAACGGCCACGGTCATCAGCTCGGCCCACGGGAGCATCATGACCAGGCCGGTAGCTTGCTCCGCGATCCGGTCAGCCACGGTCAACCCATCCGGGTGGCGGGTCACGGTGGCGGCAACCGCCAGCTGGGCCACGCTCATGGCGCCGGCGGCGATGGCGATCACCAGCGTGAGCCTCGTCCCGCCGCCGCCTCCGGAGACCGGGACGACGGCCCACCAGATCACGGCGGCGCCTAGGGCCGCGGCCGCGGCCAGGCTCAGGCCGCGACGCCATGGCGGAGTGAGCCGGGCTACTGCCTGGGCAGCGGCGTCGCGGCTCATCGGTGTGCCACCAGCACGCGCCTCGTGTACGGGGCGAGCGGCTCGTCCAGGCTGCTGACGCCGTCCCAGTGCACAACGGGCACGCCGATCTGCGTGAGGGAGAACCTGATGGCTTCTTGCTCGAGCCGCCACACCGGCCGGCCAGGCTGGACAGCCTGCTGCCTTCATGGCCTGGCTCGGAGTTGAGCACGTCGACGACGAGCACGCTGAAGCCGCGCTCACGCACATCGCGCAGCGCCTCGATGAGGCGCGGATCCAGCAGCGGGCTGAACACGAGTATCAGCGACCCGGGCGGCAGGGCCGCTCGCGGGAGCCGCGTCAGGCCGACGGCCCGTTCCCAGCCGCCCGGGGTGGCCATCATGAGATCCAGGAGGCGCTGATAGTGCCGCTGCCCCTGGCCTGGTCCGAGCCAGCTCAGGCGGCCGGCGAAAATGACCAGGCCGACTCGATCGCGCGCCGCCAGATACCGAGTGATGGCGCCGGCCGCGCCCCGCAAGACGAGATCGAGCGACGTCGACCCCGCGTCGCCCACATCGGTCGTCTCGTCGGCGATGACGACGACGTTCTGTGTGCGCTCCGCGGCGAAGGTCGTGAGGTGCACCGTGCCATGCCTCGTCGTCGCGGGCCAGTTGATGCGGCGCTGCCGGTCGCCGGGCACGAACTCGCGCACCCCGGCGAACTCGCCGCCCTCGCCGGTCGACCTGGCCGGGTGCTCGCCGAGCCGGCTGGGCAGCCGGCTGAGCACGATGCTGCTGCCCAGACCGGCTGGCAACGGCCGGCACTGGATGTCCGGCAGCTGGAGCACTGCCCGGCCTTCGACCAGCCGGTAGCGATCGGTGTAGGTGATTACCAGCACGCCTAGCGAGCGGCGACCCCACCGAGTCGGCTCCAGCGCCAGCCGCGCGACCCGCCTCGATTGACCGGCCGGCAGGACGACGGCCGTCCCCGCCAGGATGTGGTCGCCCGGGTCGACCGTCAGCCGTGCGTCGAGTTCGTCGTGGCCGTAGAGCTCGACGGTGACGAGCACTTCGGTGCCCTCCACCACGGTCGGGGTGTCAAGGCTCACTCGCACTGTCAGCTCGGCGGCCCGGTCTGACCGCCAGGTCGCCAGCATCAGCAGCGCCGGGGCAGTGAGGCCGGCGAACTCGGCGCGGCGGGTCACGATGGCGATAATCAGGCCAGCTAGGGCGAGCGTAACGAGCCTGCGGGCGTACGCGGACAGTCCCCAGCGAAGCGGGAGGTGCCGCGCGCCGACCGCGTCAGCCGCGAGTCGGGACGGGTTAACACCGTCGGCAGGAAGCTGGCGCATACCTGCGCGGTCAGCAGGACGGCGGCGAAGGCCGGCCCGGACAGCAGAGTTAGCCAATGACCGCCGCCGGATCTGTGCGCGGGACCGGTACTGTCGCCAGCACGCTGCCGATCACGTCGTCGGACCTGACCTGGCGCACCCACAGCTCCGGACGCAGCGTGATCCGGTGGGCGAGGGCCGCGATCGCGACACGCTTCACGTCGTCGGGAACGACATAGTCGCGCTGCTCGAGCAGGGCCTGGGCGCGCGCCAGCTGAACGATGGCGAGGCCGCCACGAGGGCTGGCGCCGACCTGGATCTGCGCGTGGCTGCGGGTGGCCTGGATGATCGCCACAACGTACGCCAGGATGTCCGGCGACACCTCGACCTGCTCCAGCGAGCCGCGCATGGCCAGCAGCTCGGCCGCCGTCGTCACCGGCTGAAGCACAGCCGTCTCATGGCGCCGGTCCAGGCGGCGCTGGAGCATCGCGACCTCGTCGGCGGTTGCGAGATACCCGAGGCGCAGCCGCATCAGGAATCGGTCGAGCTGAGCCTCCGGCAGCTCGTAGGTGCCCTCGTACTCGATCGGATTGTCGGTTGCCAGCACGACGAAAGGCTGCGGCAGGGGGCGGGTGACGCCGTCCATGCTGACCTGGCCCTCGCCCATGGCTTCCAGCAAGGCTGCCTGCGTCTTCGGCGGCGTCCTGTTGATCTCGTCGGCGAGCAGCAGCTGGGTGAAGACGGGGCCTGGCCGGAAGATCATCTCGTGCGTCCGCTGGTCGTAGAGCGGGGCGCCGACGACATCGGACGGCAGCAAGTCGGGCGTGAACTGAATCCTGGCGAAGTCCAGGCCCAGAGCGGTGGCAAAGGACCGGGCAATCAGCGTCTTGCCGAGGCCGGGCAGATCCTCCAGGAGCACATGGCCACCCGCCAGGATGCCTATCAGTACTAGCTCCAGGCTGCGGCGGTGACCTACCACCGCCCGCTCGATCTCGGCCAGCACGGCCATGCTCCGCTGCGCCGTCTGGCCAGGGGTCCACGTCGGTTCGGTCACTGCTGCTCCAATCACGGGCGCTCCAATCACAGGCGCTCCAGTCGGTCGAGGAGGACCGCCAGTGTGCGCGGCGGGATCCCGGCCCGCCGCTGCTCTGTCTCGGCTGGGCGCGCCGGGTCCAGCCAGAACCAGAGCGCGTCGTCGCGCGATCCGGGCAGCACGAGCCGCCGTGCCGCCGCCGGGTCGGCGTACAGGCTGAGGCCGTGGCGCTCAGCCAGCCTGGCGGCAAGCAGATGCTGAAGGGTGGGCCGAAGCTCGTTGTCATAGCTGACCATCGAAGTGGTCGCGTCGTGCACGGTAGCGCGCTTGCGCCAGAAGCCGAGGAAGCTACTGCGCCCCTCGCTGCTCCGGGAGGACTGCTCGGTCAGCGGCTCGGGCACAGTAGGCACCAGGGTGCGCAGGAACGCGATGGACACGACGGCCCAGCCGGCCACAGTCAGGACGGCGACGCCTGTCCCGGCGTAGGCGTAGGCAGCGAGACTGGTGGCGGTCACCAGGATCGCGCAGATAGCCAGCTCGGGCAGGCAGGTGCGCCAGCCGCCGGCGACCCCCTGGCGGCTGTCTCGTGCGGCCCCGGGCCTGGTCATCTCGTCGCCCCGGCGGCTGGCTCGCTGGCTGGCGGCGGGTCAGGCCGACTGTTCAGCTCGGCTGAGATGGCGTCCATGGCCAGCCGCGCCGCGTCCTTAGCATCAGGGGCAAGCGGGTGGGTCGAGAACCTGGCCTCGTAAAACAGCTGTGTGAGGGTGGCCGCCGCCGGGCCGCGGACCAGGCCCGCCGTGGCTGCCCTGCTGAGCAGTTCATCGGGCGTCTCCGCCATGGTCCTGGCCGCGCCCGCCGAAGCCAGGCTGGCCTCCATCGCCACGTAGCAGGCGATGATCGCGGCCCGCGCGTCGTCTACGGCGTGCAGCGCTCGCAGCCCAGAGTCGATGGCCTTGCGGAGGTCATCCTGCTCGTCCGCAGGTAGCTCGTCGGCGTACCCGGCTACGCCGGCGCGGCCGCATCCGGGCGCGGGCCACCACGACTATCAGGGCGATGAGCGCGGCAAGCACCACCACGCCGATGACGGCGTACCCGAGGTAGCCGGCGTGATCAGCAGCGCCGCCAGGCAGTCCGAGCTGGAGCGGAGCTCGCTTTCGCGGCGACGGCTTACGGCCCTGGGTCAGCAGGTGCTGCAGGAGCGGACCGCGCTTGCGGGCGGCGATGTTCGCGACCGCGATCACGACGACGACGATCATCGCCACGGCGATGACCCGCTGCAGCGCCCCGCGCAGTGCCGCCGCTGGATGGCTGGCCGCTGCCGCCCGCCGCGCCGCCACGAGCAGGGCTATCTCCAGGCACGCCAGCGCGACTTCGAGGGCGACTCCGACCACAAGCGCGTCGTGGTAGAGCGGTCCGCGGCCTGAGCTGGCCGGGCTAGCCCCGCTGATGCCGGCGATCACGATCAGCAGCAGGAGCCCCACGATGGCCGGGCGGGCGAAGCGCAGCGCCGGGGACGCACGCGCGTCGGTCAGCTGCGCCGTCTCCGTTTCCCCGTTAGCCACTGTCGTTTCCTCGTGCTGGCCGCGCTCGCCCGAGCCCGGCAACTGAACGCAAACCCTACCGTGTCTGGCGCGTCTGGCGGCGGTCTGTCAGGGCGGTTGCAGGAGAGCTGGCTGTCCGGGGTCGGTCGGCATCATCGCAAAGTGCTAGCCGAATCAGCCTGGCGGTGGATGACGCAGCGGCGCAGAACCTGGGATCGTGTTGCTCGCACGTCGGGGGCGCTGCCCAGCGCTGGCCGAAGCGTAGTGCGGAGGGACTGTGATTACACAACCCAGGCAGCAAGCCGGGGGGCACGTGCCGCCTGAGCCGGGCGCCGTTATCGAGGCTCGCGGCCTGACGAAGCGGTACGGCACGACGGTGACGGCGCTCGATCAGCTCACTGTCACGGTAGAGCCCGGCATCACTGGCCTGATCGGAGCCAACGGGGCGGGCAAGTCCACGCTCATCAAGATCCTGCTCGGTTTGCTGGAACCTACCACCGGCCAGGCCGCGGTACTGGGCCATGACTGTGTCACTGACGGGTTCGCGATCCGGACCCTGACGGGATACATGCCCGAGCACGACTGCCTGCCGCCTGACGTCACCGCGACGGAACTCGTCACGCACTTTGGCCGGATGTCCGGACTGCCCGCGACAGCAGCCAGGGAACGCGCAGCGGACTCGCTGCGGCACGTCGGCTTGTATGAGGAGCGGTACCGGCAGATCGGCACCTACTCCACCGGGATGAAGCAGCGGGTCAAACTGGCGCAGTCGATCGTCGGCGACCCGCGACTGCTGCTGCTGGACGAGCCCACGAACGGTCTCGATCCGGCCGGCCGGACCGCGATGCTCGAGCTGATCGCGCGCATCGGCGCCGACTTCGGCATCTCGATCCTCGTCGCCTCGCACCTGCTCGGCGAGATCGAGCAGATCTGCGACCAGCTCGTCGCGATCGAGGGCGGACGGCTGCTGCGGGCCGACTCGATCAGGTCGATGACCCAGGCCAGCTCCGTGCTGGTGATCGAGGTGGACGAAGGCCTCGAGGTGCTACAGGCAGCACTCGCCAGATGCGGGCTGAACCCGCTGCCGTACCAGCGCGGGCTGCTGCTTCAGCTGACCAGCGAGGCGACCTTTGACGCCGTCCGCGACACTGTCGCCGACCTCGGGCTGCCGCTCAGCCGGATGGAACAGCGCAGGCATCGCATCGAAGAACTATTCCGCGCCGACCCTGCCGAGCAGGCCGGCCAGACCACAGGAGCTGCCAGTGTCAGCTGACGCCAGCGCTGCCGCCGGGCGGCTCGCCTCGCCCGCCGCCGGAAGCGGCGGCGTGATCCACAACATCGGCTACCGCCGTTACGACCAGGTGCGGCTCGGCCGGGCCCAGATAGTCCGCGCGCTAACCTGGCACAGCCTGCGCGCCGCATTCGGCATCGGCCGCGGGGCCAAGGCCAAAGTCTTCCCGATCCTGCTCTTCACGCTGATGTGCCTGCCCGCCGCCGTCAACGCCTTCGCGCTTGCGCTCAAGTCTGGCAGCCAGCCGGTCGTGACGTATGACGGCTACACCCCGCAGCTGCGCACGGTGGCGATGCTGATCTTCGTCGCGCTGGAAGCACCCAACCTGGTCTCCGGCGACCTGCGCAACCACACCCTGCCGCTGTACTTCGCCAGGCCGATCCGCCGGATCGACTATCCGGTCGCCAAGCTGATCGCGTTCGTGCTCGCCTGCCTGGCCATGATCGAGATCCCGCTGCTGCTGCTCTACCTCGGCATCGTTACCCAGCAGCACAGCGCGAGTCAGGTGTGGGAGCAGACACTCCAGCTCGGGCCTGGCCTGTTGTACGGCGCGGCCTGGGCGATACTGCTCGCCAGCATCGGCCTGCTGCTCGCGTCGTCCACGGGCAAGCGGGTCTTCGCGATCTGCGCGATCGGCATTCCGCTCTTCTTCACCTGGATCCTGGCTACCGTGCTCGCGAACATCGGGGCGCAGGCCTTCGGCCCGGCGTCCGTCAGCCAGCCGTCCGGGCTGACCAGCCTGGCCGGCCTGATCAGTCCCGTTCACCCTGCTCGGCGGCGTGCTGCGGTGGCTGCAGGCCGCGCCGCCGAGGCAGGGGGGGCCGGTGCATCCCTTCCAGGGAGACAATCGTCGGGAGCTACGGCGCCGTTTATGGCCTCGTGTTCCTGATCCTGACCGTCGCCGCGATAGCCGGGCTGATCGCGCGCTACCGGAAGGTCGGAGTGGCATGACCGGCATCGACCTGCGCGGCGTCTCACGGTGGTATGGGAACGTCGTAGCCGTCAACGACATCACTATGACGATCGGACCGGGGGTGACCGGGCTGCTCGGCCCGAATGGCGCCGGCAAGACCACGATCCTGCACATGATGGCCGGATTCCTCGCACCGTCGCGCGGAGAGGTCACGGTGCTGGGGCAGAGCAGCTGGCGCAACCCGGCCATGTTCCGCCAGGTGGCGCTGGTACCTGAGCGTGACTCGGTCTACGCGTTCCTGACCGGCACCGAGTTCGTCGTCGCGACCGCGCGGCTGCACGGCCTGGCGGACCCGGACGGTGCCGCGCGCCGTGCGATCGAGCTGCTGGACATGACCGAGGCACAGGACCGGAAGGTCGCCACCTACTCCAAGGGCATGCGGCAGCGAATCAAGGTGGCCGCTGCGCTGGTGCACGACCCGGAAGTCATTCTGCTGGACGAGCCGTTCAATGGGATGGATCCGCGCCAGCGCCTGCACATGATGGATCTGCTGCATGCGCAAGGCGAGCAGGGCAGGGTCATCGTGTTCAGCTCGCACATCCTGGAAGAGGTCGAGCGGCTGTCCGGCATCATCCAGGTGATCGTCGGCGGTCGGCTGGCGGCGTCCGGCGACTTCCGCGCGATCAGGCGGCTGATGACGAACCGGCCGCACGTGTTCATGCTCAGCTCATCGGACGACCGGGCGCTCGGCTCGGCGCTCATCGGCCGGCCCGCGGTCAGCGCGGTCGAGCTGACGCAGCACGGCCTGCAGGTCCGTGCGTCCGATTACGGGACCTTCACCAGGGAGATCGCCGCCATCAGCCGCGACCATGGCATCCGGCTGACCCAGATACGCCCGGCCGATGAGTCGCTCGAGAGCGTCTTCACCTACCTGCTGGCGTCCTGATGACCACGGCAAGCGAGAGAACGGTGCACACGATGTCCGGCGTGCTCAATCCCGTCATCATGCGGCTCACGCTGCGTGCCACCCTGAGCCGGAAACGAGCGCTGCTGTTCGCGCTTCCGGCCGTCATCCTGATCGGCATCTCGGCCTTGCTGAAGGCGACGGCGCAAAGCAACGTCTGGCCGCCCGAGGTACTCGGCGTGGTCGGCTTCCTGGTCCTCGCGCTGACGGCGCTGATCATCGGTGGCAGCGTGATCGGCGCCGAGGTCGAGGACGGGAGCATCGTGCACCTGCTAGCGACGCCGGTTAGCCGCCGCGCTGTCGTGCTGAGCAAGTACGTGGTCGCGGTCGGGCTCACGATCGCGTTCGCGGTAGTGCCGGAGTACCTGGCCGGCGCGATAGCCACCGGCCCGGGCAGCAAGCTGGCAGTGGGGTTGCTGGTCGGAGCGCTGGCGGGCGCGGCGATCTACAACGCGCTGTTCGTGATGCTCACGGCGGTGTTCAGCCCGACTCGCGCGCTCGCGTTCGGGCTGCTCTACATCCTGCTGTGGGAGGGCTTGCTGGCCAGCCTGATACCTGGCGTCGGCCTGCTGTCCATCGAGCACTACTCGCTGGCGATCGCCAACTCCATCGCGCACAACAGCGCGCTCGACGCGCACCTGACGCTCGGCACCGGAGTGGGCATGGGCGTCGTTGTGAGCATCCTCGCCCTGGGGCTCGCCGTGAACAGGCTGTCCGCATTCTCGATCAAGGGCGACGTGGCCTGACCGGGCTCGCTGGCCGCGCTGGCTTAGCGCGCGGCGTGCAGGCTTACCGCGGCGTGCTGGCGTCCGGCTCGAACGCCGGCCCGTGGCCGGGAATGATCACCTTGGCCACGGCGAGGATCCGGGCACGGCTGGCGGCGAGCACCTCGGCATCAGGCGCGAACGGGTCCTGGGCTGGGCCCTCGGCGGCCCACCACGCGTGCGTGCAGGCGTAGACGCCGTCAGGCGTCGCGGCCAGCGTGGTGATGTCCTCGGCGGTGTGACCCGGAGTCGCGAGCAGCCGGACCGACGGGCTGACCGCGTATCCCTCGGCTTCCCTGCTGATCCACAGGTCACCGTCATAGATGGCCCAGTGATCATGGATCCTGGCCGCAGGGAACAGCGCCGCGTTGACTGTGTGGTCGGGATGGTGATGGCTGAACACCACGTCGGTGACGGCCTCGGGCGCCACGCCATGCGAGGCGAGGGCGGCGAGCAGCGCCGACCGCGAGGAGACGAGCCCAGGGTCGACGATGATCACCCCGTTCCCATCCTGGATGAGGGTCACCGTGCTGCCTACGTGCTCGCCGTCGCTGTCCTCGCGGGCGTAGCCCGCCGCCAGAACGTGCACGGTCGCGGATCCGGTCAGCGTGAGTTCAGCCTCGTGCATGAGCACAGACCCTATCTGCCTGGTTAGTCAGCCCGCGCTCTTGGCCTTCGCGGCAGCCTTGATGTCCTTCTTGTAGGCGCGGACTGCGGCCAGTGAGTCATCGTCGACGATGTCGGCCACCGAGTAGTGCGAGCCGTCCTGGCCGAAGTGCCCGGCCGCCTCGCGCCAGCCTTCGGGTCGTACGCCGAGCTGCTTGCCGAGCAGGGCCGCGAAGATCTGCGCCTTGTAACCGCCGAAGCCCGGCAGCTCGGCCAGCCGGGCGACGAGCTCCTTGCCCGTGGTCGCGCCCGTCCAGACCGCTGCCGGGTCACCGTCGTAGCGGTCCATGATCAGCCGCGCCAGGTCCTGGGTCCTGGCTGCCATGGCCTTCGGGAACCGGTGCAGCGCCGGCCGCTCGGCGAAGATCGCCGCTAGCGCCTCGGGGTTGTACTCGGCTAGCTCGGCCGCGGTCGGCTCGTGGCCCAGGCGCTTGACCAGCTCATAGGGCGAGCTGAACGCCTTCTCCAGCGGGACCTGCTGATCCAGCAGCATGCCGATGAGCAGCGCCAGGGAATTGCGGGAGAGCAGCTCGTTCGCGTCTGGCCCGACCGGGAGGGAAATCGTCATGGGTGTCATCATCTACCATCTGGCCGTGCCCAGGAAGCTGGTCGGCCGGCCGGGGCGTTGCGCCAGCTGACTGCCAGCTGACCGGCAACTGCCAGGTAGCTGACTGGCAGGCGGACGGGGAACTACCGGCCAGGTGGCATAGTTGACAGTCAAGAGAAGGGGAGCGCTCCAGCTTCCCGAAGGGAGCCCGGCATGACACCGCATCTCAGGTATGGCCTCATCGGGGTCGTCATCGGGCTGATCTTGTTCTGGATCAACCCACTGGCCGCGATCGTGGTCCTCGCCGCTGCGGTCGCCATCCCCGTCATCGCTTACCGGATGCTGAGCCCAGAGCAGCGCCGCCGGCTGCGGCGCACGCGGGGTCGCAAGCAGATCGGCGGCTAGCGCCCGTCGCGGGCAAGCGCCATCTCCGCCGGCGCCGTCTCGGGTCAGGGCTGGCCGGGCTGCCAGGAGGCCGGGAACTCTCGCGGTGCTTCCGGTCCGTCGTAGTGCGCAAGCGGGCGGAAGATCCGGTTGTCGCTGATCTGCTCCAGCACGTTGGCCATCCACCCGATGATCCGGCTGCAGGCGAACGTGGCGCTGAACATCTCCCGCGGCAGACCTGCCGCCTCTAGTACGACGCCGGCGTAGAACTCGACGTTGGCGTAGAGCTCACGCCCAGGCTTGAGCTCGGCGAGCAGCTCGACGGCTGTCTTTTCCACGATCTCGGAGAACTCCACCCGGTCGCTGTGCAGTTCCCTGGCTACCTCGTGCAGCAACTGCGAGCGCGGGTCGACGGTCTTGTAGATCCGATGACCAAAGCCCATGAGCTTGTCGCCCTGCTCGATCGCGCGTCGCAGCCACGGCTCGGCGTTGTCCGGCGTCCCGATCGCGTCGAGCATGTCGAACACCCTGGCCGGCGCGCCGCCGTGGAACGGCCCGGACAGGGCCCCGAGCGCACCGGACACGACGGCGCCGAGGTCAGCGCCGGAGGACGCGATCACGCGCGAGGTGAACGTCGAGTTGTTGAAGCCGTGGTCGATCGTGAGCATCAGGTAGCGCTCGACCGCGTACCGGCTCCGGGTGTCCGGCTCCTCGCCCGTGATCATGTAGAGGTAGTTGTCGCTGTAGCCGAGGTCGGCCCGCGGCTGGATCATGTCGAGGCCGCTGGCCAGCCGGAACAGCGCTGCGGCCAGGACCGGCATGAGCGCCGACAGGCGGGCGGCCTGCGCCGCGGTCTCCTCCTCGGTCTGGTCGGTCCACGGCCGGCAGCCGAGAGCCTGGGCGGTCAGCGAGATCGCCGTTCGCAGTGACGACAGCGAGCCGGGCGGGCTCTGGCGGGCGATCGCGGGCAGCAACTCAGCGACGCCGGCCGGCAGCTGGCGCCAGCTGGCAGCCTCGCTGGCGAAAGCCGCCCGCTGCTCCGGCGTCGGCAGTTCGCCGCGCAGCAGCAAGTGCCAGGCGTCCTCGACCCGACCGCGGCGGGCGATATCGACGGCGTTGTAGCCGCGGTAATGGTAGAAGCCGAGCCGCCCGAGCACGTCGGAAACCTGCGTCCGGGCCACCGACACCCCGGCCAGCCCGGCGGGTGCCTCGTATGGTCCGCTGACAACGTCTGCTGAGGCGCTCATGGGTCTCCTTCAGGCCAGCGATCAGGGGGATTTCATTCCATTATTGATGACGTCAGCGCTAGGCTGTCAATATTGATTATAATCAATATCGCTGCCGGGGAGGAGGGGCGCCAGATGACCAACTGGATCGGCGCGGCCGAGGCCGCCGAGCGCCTGGGCATCAAGCAGGCAAGCCTCTATGCCTATGTGAGCCGGGGCGTGCTGAGCAGGCGTCGTGAGGCGGACGGCCGGGCCAGCATGTTCGACGCGGACGAGGTCCAGGAACTGGCCCGTAAAGGCCGGCCGCGCCGGACCGGTGGCCCAGCCGAACTTGTCATCGAGTCCGAGCTCACCGAGATCACTCCTGAGACGCAGCGCTATCGCGGCTACGCCGCCACGGAGCTGGCGCTGCGCTGCAGCTTCGAAGACGTTGCGGTGCTGCTGTGGAGCGGCAGCCTGCCAGCGCGCGGCGAGGCCATAGAGGACAGCAGCGACGCTGGCCGGGCTGCTAAAGCTGATGCCGGCGGGGCTACTGACACTGGTACTGGCGCTGACGCGGGCGCCGGCGGGGGCGGCTGGCAGGCGACCGCCGCGGCACTTGCTGCCGGGCGCGCCGCTCAGGCGGGGCTGCCCGCCGGGACCCTGCCGCTTGAGCGGCTCCAGGTGATCGTGCCTGCGCTCGCGGCGACTGACCAGTTCCGGCTGCACCTGGACCGGCCCGCAGTGATGGCTGCGGGCGAGTCCCTTGTCGCCGGCATGATCGGCGCACTGCCGGCGACCGTGGTGTCGGGTCCGGATGACCCGGCGCTCAGCCCAGAGCCAGTTCAGCGGGCTGACGCAGGCGGACGGGGTCGGCCCCGTTCCCAGCTTGTCGACCCTTGGCCGTCAGCGCACGGGGAGCGGCCGGACCTCGCCGCGCTGTCGGGTCCGGTCGCCGGACGCCTCGCGACGCGCCTGTGCGCCGGGCCGGTGCCGCCCGGCCTGGTCAGGGTGCTCAACGCGGCTCTCGTGCTGCTGGCCGACCACGAGATGGCCGCGTCGACGCTGGCGGCGCGCGTCGCCGCCTCGATGCGGGCCGATCCCTATGCGGTCGTCGCGACCGGTCTCGGCGCGATGGGCGGGGCCCTGCACGGCGGCGCGGCCCTCGGCGCCGAGCTGATGCTCAGCTCGGCCAGCTCGCCCGCTGATGCGCCGCGGGTCGTGGGCGACGTGCTCCGCCGCGGCGAGCGGCTGCCTGGTTTCGGCCACTTCGTCTACAAGAACGGCGACCCGCGGGCGAACCTGCTGCTCGAACTGGTGGCCGCGTATGCGGCCGGGTCGCCGCAGCTTGCGGTCGCGTCGGCGGTGACGGACGAGGCGCGCCGCCGGGCGCTGCCGGAGCCGAACATCGAGTTCGCTCTGGCGGTACTCGCCGGCGTCGCCGGCATGATCCGCGGCGCGGGCGAGGCCATCTTTGCGACCGGGCGCACAGCAGGCTGGCTCGCGCACGCGCTAGAGGAATATGAGCGCAATACTCCGATCCGGCCCCGCGGCGTCTATACCGGCCGTCCGGCCGTGGGGTGACGGCATCCCGTGTGCGCGCGGCGACTGACGGGCAGGGGTCCGCAGAGATGATTGAGATAGTCGCCATCGACACGCCCGAACTCGGCGACCGTAGCTACCTGGCAACGGACGGCACTGTGGCGCTCGTGGTTGACGCACAGCGGGACTTCGACCGGGTCGAGCGCGTCGCGGCCGAGCGGGGCGTGCGGATCACGCACGTTTTCGAGACTCACATCCACAACGACTACGTCACTGGCGGGCTGGCGCTGGCGAAAGCGGCCGGGGCTCGGTACCACGTCAACGCCGCCGACCTGGTGTCCTTCGGCCGGACGCCCGTCGCTGACGGCGAGCTGGTCACTGTGGGTGACATGCGGATTCAGGTGATCGGCACGCCCGGCCACACGTTCACGCACGTGTCGTACGCGCTGGGCGACGGTGACCAGGTGCTGGCGGCGTTCACCGGGGGCTCGCTGCTGAACGGCTCCACCGGACGGACTGACCTGCTCGGCGACGAGCACAAGCTGGGGCTGACCAGGGCGCAGTTCGGTTCGGCGGCTCGCCTCGCCACTGTGCTGCCCGACACCACCTCGATCTATCCAACGCACGGATTCGGCAGCTTCTGCTCGGCGACGCCGACCGTCAGCGGCGGGTCGACGGTCGCTGACGAGAAGCGCATCAATCCGGCGCTGACGAGCAGCGAGGCGGATTATGTCGGGCAACTGCTCGCGGGCCTGGATGCCTACCCGGCGTACTACGCCCACATGGGTCCGGCCAACCTGGCCGGCCCGGCGGCACCCGACCCGTCGCCGCCGAGACTGGCTGATCCTGCCGAGCTCCGGCGCCGGATCGAGGCCGGCGAATGGGTAGTCGACCTGCGCTCGCGGACGACGTTCGCGGCCGGGCATCTGGCAGGCGCGCTCAACTTCGAGCTTGGCGCCGGTCTCGCGACGTACCTGGGCTGGCTCATGCCATGGGCGACGCGGCTCACCTTGATCGGCGATAGCCCCGAGGCCATCGCCGCGGCGCAACGGTCCCTGTGCCGGATTGGCATCGACAGGATCGAAGGGGCTGCCTCCGGCCTCGCCGCGGCGTGGGCGGGCGGCGAGGTGCTGGAGGCTTTCCCGTCAGCTGACTTTGCGGCGCTGGCGGGGCGCGCCGACGCCGGGTCGCTCGTCCTGCTCGATGTGCGCCGTCGAGCGGAGTGGGAGGTCTCGCACCTCCGCGGAGCTGTCCACATCCCGTTGCACGAGCTGCCGGCCCGGCTCAGCGAGATCCCCGCTGGCGAGATCTGGGTGCACTGCGAGGCCGGTTACCGCGCTGCCGTCGCGGCCTCGCTGCTTGCGGCGCGCGGCAGGCAGGTTGTCGCGATTAACGACAAGTTCTCGTCGGCCGCCGCGAGCGGCCTGCCTGTCCTGCCCGGGCCGCCCTCGGGGTGATGTCGCGGGAATTAAGCCGCCTCGGCCCGGCATTATGGCAGCAGAGCCGAATGGGAGAACCTTCGATGGCCGTACGCCGCCTGAACCATGCCGTCCTGTACGTCCGGGACCTTGCCTCCAGCGTTGACTTCTACACCGACACTCTTGGCTTCGAGATCGCCATGGAGATTCCTGGCCGGGCCGCGTTCCTGCGCGCCAAGGGCACGGCCAACGACCACGATCTCGGGCTGTTCGCGGTTCCTGACGGCCAACTGGCGGAAGGCAGGTACCTCGGGCTGTATCACCTGGCCTGGGAGGTCGGCACCCTGGCCGAGCTGGCCGAGGTCCGGGAGCGCCTGGCCGCCCGGCACGCGCTCGTCGGCGCCAGCGACCACCGCGTATCAAAGTCCCTCTACGCCAAGGATCCGAGCGGGATCGAGTTCGAGGTCATGTGGCGCGTGCCGGCCGAGGACTGGGCCGCGGAAACGGCCGCTGGGGACATGATCCTGCCGCTCGACCTCGAAGCAGAGATCGCCCGCTGGGGCGACCGAGTCACCGGCGCCGCCGCGGGCTCCGTGACCTGATCCGCCGGCTCGGTCACTCGATCCTTATCGGCGCGGGTCGCTGCTATCCATGCGCCACCCGGCTGGCCCTCCGGCGGCCAAAGAGCGGCAGTTGCCGCCTGCCAGACTCGGCGCGGAGCTCCAAGATCATTCATGACCGGGAGACCGGCCTTCCAAACTCGCAGATCCGGGCAAACCGGGCGCGGCTCGACGGCGTCAGCCGGGAACTGGCAGGCTTAGCTCGGGAGCGAGCGGTGGTGCGCGGGGCCGAGGTCGCGCTGGCTGGACTGGCTCAGGTCGGGCTGGCCGATGTCGCGCTGGCCTAGACCTTGCGGCTTGGTGCTGACCTCGATCGTGCCCTTGTAGCCGACGCCGCGTACGTGCACGACCGGTGCGTCGGCCGGCAGCCGGCTCTCGAGGTCCTCCTCGGCCGACCAGCCCTTGCTGACGCCGAACCCGTCGAGCTCCACGCGGACGCCAAGCGGCACCAGCACGTCAATGCGCGACTTGTACGCGATGGCGAACACAGTGGTCACCTGCGAGGTCAGCTCAGCCGCGCGCAGGTCGATGAAGCCGCTGCCCTTGTAGACGACGGTCCGGAACTGCTCTGGCACCCGCCAGCGTCCGGCCCGGCGGATCGAGCTCTTGTAAGCGATGGCAAACCGTCCTGGCGTGCGCCCGGCGGTCACCGGACTCACCGGTCTGGCGGGGCCTGTGCTTGCTGGCAGATCCTGCGTCAGCACTGCGAGCTCGGACTGCAGCCGAGCTGTAAGGGCCGCCCGGGTTCGCTGGTCGAACTCCTCGTCATCGAGGCTGCCATCCGCGAACGCCTCCTGAAGCCGCTGGACCACCGCGTCCCGGTCGTGGTCACTGGCGCGCATCGCCGCTACGGGCGCGTCTCCAGCTGGCTGCATCGTCCTGCCTCCCAGGTCGAGATGTATCTCAATTCAGCATAGCGGGGCGCGGCCGCCACGGCGAGAGGTTAGTCGCGCACCACGCCGGGAGCTAGCGGCGCGCCAGGTCTGCGTACAGCTCGGCCGTCTGGGCCGCGATGCGGTCCCAGCTGAATTCGGCCACTGCTCGCTGCCGACCACGGGCACCGAACTCAGCCGCCCTGGCCGGATCGCGGATCAGCACGTTGACCGCGCTGGCCAGCGCGGCCTCATCGCCCACCGGGACGAGCAGGCCGGTCTCGCCGTCGGCCACGACCTCCGGGATGCCGCCGACAGCCGACGCCACAACAGCGCTGCCGCAGGCCATGGCCTCAAGGTTGACGATGCCGAGCGGCTCGTACTCCGACGGGCACACGAACACGGTGGCATGGCTCAGGATCTGGATCACCTCGGCCTTGGCCAGCATCCCCGGTATCCAGATCACTCCAGACCTGGTGGCCCGCAGGCGATCTACCAGCCAGGTGACCTCAGCCTGGAGCTCGGCGGTGTCCGCCTGGCCCGCGCACAGCACCAGCTGCGCCGCCGGGTCGATCCGCTCGGCCGCCCGCAGCAGGACCGGCAGGCCCTTCTGCCGGGTCACGCGCCCCACGAACGCGACGGATGGCCGGGCAGCGTCGATGCCGTAGCGGTCGAGCACGTCCCGGGCCGGGTCCGGACTGTACTGCTGCGCATCGATCCCGTTGTGGATCACGTGCACGCGATCCGGTGGTACCTGCGGATAGGAAACGTGGATGTCTGCGGCCATCCCGTTGGACACCGCGATGATGGCTGACGCTGACAGCATCGCCGTTCGCTCGCACCAGCTCGACAGCTCGTAGCCGCCGCCCAGTTGCTCGGCCTTCCACGGCCGCAGTGGCTCGAGCGAATGCGCGGTCAGCACGTGCGGGATGCCGTAGAGGAGCGAGCTCAGGTGGCCGGCCAGGTTGGCGTACCAGGTGTGGGAGTGGATGAGGTCAGCGCCGCCGACCGCTTCAGTCATCGACAGGTCGGTGGAGATGACCTGCAGCGCCGAGCTGGCGCCGGCCAGCCGGTCCCAGGGCCGGTGTGCGATCGCGTCCGCGCGATCGGCCCCCTGGCAGTGCACGGTCAGGTTGACCAGGCCGCGCAGGGACCGGGCCAGGTACTCCACGTGCACGCCGGCGCCGCCGTACACCTCTGGCGGATACTCCCTGGTCAGCATCGCCACGCTCAAGCGCTGGCCAGTCGGGTCCGGCGCCATCACAGCAGCACAAAACAAACAGCCCCATCACAACAGCCCCATCACAGCAGCAACCGTCATAGCGGCACCGGCTGCCCTTTGCCGACCACCGTGATGCCGCCTTCGGAGACTACGTATCCGCGGGCGCGGTCGTGCTCCTTGTCCACGCCGATGACCGCGCCCTCCGGCACGTCGACGTTCTTATCGATGATCGCGTTCTCGATCACGGCGTGACGCCCGATCCTGGTGTTGTGCAGGATGACCGCGCGCTCCACCCGGGCCCAGCTGTTGACCCGCACGCCCGGCGACAGCACGGCGTCGCGGACCAGGCCGCCCGACACGATCACGCCGTTGCTGACGACGCTGTTGATCGCGCGCCCGACCCGATCGCCACTGTCGTGCACGAATTTGGCCGGGGGCTGCGACGGCACGTGCGTGAGGATCGGCCACTGATCGTTGTAGAGATTGAAGACCGGGTGCAGAGCGCACAGGTCCATCTGCGCCTCGAAGTAGGAGTCCAGCGTCCCGACGTCGCGCCAGTAGCCGGCGTCGCGTGGTTCGGAGCCAGGGACGCTGTTATCCAGGAAGTCGTACACGTGGGCCGCGCGCTGGCGCACCAGCATGGGCACGATGTCCCCGCCCATGTCGTGCCGGCTGCCGTCATCGGCCGCGTCCTCGCGCAGGGCGTCGACGAGCACGCTGGTGCTGAAGACGTAGATGCCCATCGAAGCGAACGCCATGTCGGGCCGTCCCGGCATGGCCGGGGGATCGGCGGGCTTTTCCAGGAACGCCTCGATGGTGCGCCCGTCCGCCGCCGCCTGGATGACGCCGAAGGCTGTCGCCTCCTCCCGCGGCACCGGGATGGCCGCCACCGTCACGCCAGCGCCGCTCGCGATGTGCTGGTCGATCATCTGCTGCGGGTCCATCCGGAACACGTGGTCGGCGCCGAACACCGCGACGATATCGGGCTTGTCGTCGAAGATCAGGTTGAGCGACTGGTAGATGGCGTCGGCGGACCCGGTGTACCAATGCGGCCCGAGTCGCTGCTGCGCCGGAACCGGAGTCACGTAGTTACCGAGCAGGCTGGACAGGCGCCAGGTCGTCGTGATGTGCCGGTCCAGGCTGTGGCTCTTGTACTGAGTCAGTACGCAGATCCGGCGCATGCCGGCGTTGACCAGATTGGACAGCGCGAAGTCGACGAGGCGATACAGGCCACCGAACGGAACGGCCGGCTTGGCGCGGTCTGCCGTCAGCGGCGCCAGGCGCTTACCCGCTCCGCCCGCCAAGACCATGCCGAGCACCCTGGACTCTGCAGTCATCTCCCACCTCCAGGACCAGCGTTCCCGGCAGCCCCGCCGGTACCAGTGTGGTCCGCGAACGCGGAGAAAAGTATCCCTGACTGCTAAGCCGGGCGAGTTCCCCGGATCTTCGCTTGCTGGCGCCCGGCCGGTTGCCAGTCAGCCGCGCGCGGGCACCGACGTCTGCCTGGGCGCTTAGCCGATCATCCGTCCGCTCCGGGCTGGTGGCGCGCCGTGGCCCTGGTGGCCAGCAGCCGCGCCGTGTGTACCCCAGCGCCGAGCACGACACCCCAGATCAGCGCCTCGCCGAGAGCGACTTGCGGGTCCTCGGGGTGCTCTGGCGGCTCCTTGCCGGTGATCTTCGTCCAGCCGAAGAAGAGCACCTTGCGCGCGACGAAGGCGGCGCCCGCGCCGACTAGCGCGGTGACTATCTTGCTGCCTGCGCTAGCCCGCTTGTCTGCCATGTGTTCGTCCTCCTTGCTCCGCGCCGCTTACGCTGAACCCGGTAGTGCCCGAGTGACGATTGATCATGTCATGGCCATGCCGCCGGGGCTGACCACGGGGCGTGCACTCTCGATCGCGGCCGCCAGTTCGGCCGGTCTGCGGGTGCCAAGCAGCCAATACGGGTGGGCCGCGTCGCGCCCGGTGACCTCGACGTAGACCGCATAGCGCAGGTACGGCCTGATCAGCGTGTAGGCCCGCGGATCGGCTCGCGGCCCCCGCAGGGCACGTGCCTGCGCCTCGTCGAGCGGCCGCACCTCGCCCACGGCTGTCAGCGGCAGCGCGTCGGGTCCGACCCGCAGCTCGCCGCTCGTTACCTCGATGGTGGCCCGGCCCCAGTTCAGCAGGAACGCGGCCGTGACGAGGATCAGCGCAGCGAAGACGCCGACCGTGATGCCGACGTCGAATCCGGTCCAGACGATGGCGCCGAACGTCAGCATGCTGGTCATCCCGACCACCCACCACAAGGGCGGCGCGGACAGGCGCTCACGGTACAGGTGCATGGCACCACGGTAGTTGGTTACATGTAGTGCATGACGGGGCGATCGCAGGAAGGCACCGGCGGCGAGGATGCCGTGACCGGGAGTGAGCCCGCAGTCAAGCCACTTGCCGGGCTTCGCGCCGTTCTGCGCAGGCTGTGGGGGCCGGCCCCGGCCGCCTCAATGACCGACGCCACGGCCGCCGGCCTGGGCGAGTCGGCGGCGCAGGCAGCGGCCTCAGCGGCGCAGGCCGCCGGCGCCGCGCAGGTTGCAGCCGAAGCCGTGCAGGCCGCGGGTGCTAGCCAGGCGGCGGGTGCCGGGCAGGCCCCAGGTGCCGCGGAGGCGGGCCTGGATGCGTCATCGGGGCCGGATCCGCGGGTGCCTGCGCTGCTCCAGGCCATGGCCGCCTGGGCGTGGCGCCTCCTGCTGGTTGGCCTGCTCATCTACCTGGCGTTCCGGTTCGTTGTCTTCCTGCGGCTGGTGACCTTGCCGTTCATCGCGGCGATGCTGGCGACAGCTCTGTTCCAGCCGCTCGCCGCCTGGATGCGCCGACACGGGCTGTCGCCGCTGCTATCGACCTGGTGCACCTTCCTGTTCGGCCTCATCTTGGTGGCTGGCGCCATCACACTGCTCACCACCCAGATCAGCCGCGATTATCCGGTGCTGTTTGCCGAGTTGCAGAAGACCGTGACTCACCTGCAGCATTCGCTTGCCGGTCCCCCGTTCCACGTCAAATCGGCACGGGTGTCCAAGCTCATCTCCGAGGCGCTGCACTACATCTCCCAGCACAAGTCGGTCGTCGCCGGGACCGTGCTGACCGGCGGCAAGTACGCGACCGAATTCCTGGCCGGCGGGGTCCTGACGCTGTTCATCGGGTTCTTCCTGCTCAAGGACGGCGCCGGGATCTGGAAGTGGCTCATCCACGGGATGTCGCCCGAAGCGAAGCGGCGGATGGCTCACGCCGGCGACCAGGGCTGGCGGGCGCTGGTGAACTACATGCGCGGCACCACCGTGGTGGCGTGCATCCATGCGATCCTGCTCGGCCTGGCGCTGTGGATCCTCGGCGTGCCGTTGCTGGTCCCGCTCATCATCCTGGTCTTCATCGCTGCCTTCATTCCCCTGATTGGCATCCTGGTGGTGGGAGCGCTCGCGATCCTTGTGGCGCTCGCTACCAAGGGCGTGGTGGCGGCCATCATCCTGCTGGCGGTGCTTCTAGTCGAGAACCAGATCGAGGGGCACTTGCTGCAGCCACTGGTGGTGGGCCGGATCGTCAAGCTGCACCCGCTCGCGATCATCCTGGTGCTGGCAGTCGGCGGCATCATTGCCGGGATCCCCGGCGCTATCATCGCCGTGCCCACCGCAGCCTTGATTACCTACGCCTGGCCAGCCTTGCGGAGCGGGCCGCCGGACAACGAGCCGCCCTCCTAACCGAGGCTGCCACTGACTTCGCGAAGGATGGTCACATGACCTGCGACTGCACCGAGCCCAGCTCCGTCGAGGTTCTGATCACGCGGCTCGATCCGGATCTGCCGCTGCCGCAGCGCGCCCACCCTGGCGACGCCGGCAGCGACCTGTTCGCGGCTGCGGACGTCGACCTGGCGCCCGGCCAGCGCGCCATTGTCGGCACGGGCCTGTGCATCGCGCTCCCAGCTGGCTACGCCGCGTTCGTGCACCCTCGATCAGGCCTGGCCGCTCGGTACGGCGTGACCATCGTCAATGCGCCGGGCACTGTCGACGCGGGGTACCGTGGCGAGATCAAGGTGATTCTGCTGAACACCGATGCCGAGCACCCGGTCCAGTTCCAACGAGGCGACCGGATTGCCCAGCTTGTGATTCAAAAGGTGGAACGCCCGGTCTTCCGGGTAGTGACGACTCTGCCGGGTTCGCAGCGGGGCGAGGGCGGGCACGGCTCCACCGGCGGCCACGCGATGACCGGCGATCCGTCACACGACAACGAGATTCCGGCCGGGCGGTAAGTCCAGACCGGGAGGTAAGGAGCGTGCGGGGTGTTCCGACGGCGCCGCCGCGATGGCGGGGATGGTAGCGGGCTGGCGCCCGGCGACGTGGACTACCCGGCGGCCGATGACGAGCTGACCGAGCAGGACTACGACGACGCGGGCACGGACGCGGCTGACGAATATGCCGACGAGCAGGACAACGAAGACGACCAGTACGACGATCTCGAGACCAGCGGCTATGCCGAGGACGAGGCGGAGCGTGCTCACGGGGAGGATGACGACGACGAGGGACCGGAATCCGCGGGCCGGCCCAGGCGCGCGGACCTCGGCGATCCGGCGACCTGGACGCGGCTGCGCGACTCGGCGGTCACCACCCCCGCGATGCTGCGCTCTGAAGGGCCATGGGACAGCGCGAGCGAGTATCCCGACGCCGAGCGCATCGATTTCGGCAGCCTGCTGGTGCCCGCGCGGGAGGGCTTTGACGTGCAGGTGTTCATGTCCGAGGAAGAAGGCATCTCGATCGCCGTCGTCCGCGGAGACAGCGGCCTCCAGCTCCAGCCGTTCGCGGCGCCGCGCAGCGCCGGCCTGTGGCACGAAGTACTGCCGGAGATCGCTGAGGAGGTCGCCAAGGCGGGCGGGCAGAGCCGTGAGCAGGACGGCCCGTTCGGCCCGGAACTGTATGCCGTCGTCGTCCCGCAGGGCGCAAGCGAGCATGAGGTCCCGCCGCAGCCGCTGCGGTTCCTCGGTGCCGACGGTCCGCGCTGGTTCCTCCGCGGCCTGATCAGCGGACCGGCCGCGATCGATGAGGAGCTAAGCCGGCCGTTCGAGGACATCTTCGCCGACGTGGTCGTCGTACGCGGTGAGCACGCCGAGCCGCAGCGCAAGCCGCTCGACATCCGGCTGCCGGACGAGGCCCGCCAGGTGCTCGAGAGCCAGCTCGAGGGCGAGCAGGCCGGGCAGGCCGGGCCGGCGGGGCCGGACGGGCCGGATGCCAGCTCGCTGAACCCGTTCGAGCGTGGCCCGGAGATTACCGAGACGCGCTAGCTGCTGCAGCCGAGCAGCCTGGCCAGCTCGCGCTCGACGTTCTGGCTGGTCACGAACAGGAGCTCGTCGCCGGCTTCGAGCGGGTCGTCCGGACTTGGCACGATGACCCGCCCGTCCCGCAGGATGGCGACGAGCGCGGTGTCGCTCGGCCACTCGATGCTGCCGACGCGCTGGCCTGCCAGCGGCGCGTCGGCAGGCATGGTCATCTCGACGAGGCTGGCTTCGCTCTGCCGGAACGTCATTAGCCGGACCAGATCGCCGACGCTCACGGCCTCCTCGACCAGGGCCGACAGCAGCCGCGGGGTGGACACGGCGACGTCGATTCCCCACGACTCGTTGAAGAGCCACTCGTTATTGGGATGGTTGATCCGCGCGACGACCCGCGGCACGCCGTACTCGGTCTTGGCCAGCAGCGAGACCACGAGGTTGGCCTTGTCGTCGCCGGTGGCAGCGATCACCACGTTGCATCGCTCGAGCGCGGCATCGTCAAGCGCGCTGATCTCGCACGCGTCGGCCAGCAGCCATTCGGCGCGCGGCACGCTGTGGACCTTGATCGAGCTTGGGTCTTTGTCTATGAGCAGGATCTCGTGCCCGTTGTCGAGCAGTTCCTTGGCGATCGAGCGCCCGACCGCGCCGGCGCCCGCAATGGCGACGCGCATCAGTGGCCTGCCTTCCCTGGCTCGGAACTCCCGAAGACCCTGCTGATCTCGGCGATATTTGCCTCCTCGGCGATGACATGCACGACATCGCCTTCCTGGAGGACGAGCCCCGGCGCAGGTACCACGGCCTCCCCGAGCCTGGAGATGAACGCGATGCGCGCGCGCGCCGCCTGCTCGAGCTCGCCGACCTTCTGGCCCAGCCAGGCGTCGGAGTACGCCACCTCGGCCAGCACGACCGCTCCGGTCGGGTCACGCCAGAGGGATGCCGCGCCTTCGGGGATCAGCCGGCGGAGCATCTGATCGGCCGTCCAGGCCACGGTTGCGACGGTCGGGATGCCGAGGCGCTGGTAGACAGAGGCACGCCGGGGATCGTAGATCCGCGCCACCACCCGCTGCACGCCGAACGACTCCCTGGCCACCCTGGCTGCGATCACGTTGGAGTTGTCGCCGCTGCTGACGGCCGCGAACGCGCCTGCGCGCTCGATCCCGGCCTCGGTCAGCACGTCGCGGTCGAATCCCACGCCGGTGACCTTGATGCCCTTGAAACCAGACCGCAGCTTGCGGAACGCCTCCGGCTCCTGGTCGATGACGGCAACAGAATGCCCTCGGTCCTCGAGGGTATGGGCGACGCTGGACCCGACCCGCCCGCATCCCATGATCACGATATGCACGTGCGTCCTTCCAGCAAGAGCGGTGCAGTCAACGTATTCCCTCTGGCACGATGCTGCTAGCCAACTGCCCTGGTGCTAGCGGCGGGGCCGGTAGCCATACTGGTACCCAGCTCAGCGAGCACGTGCATCGTGCGAGCACGATGGAGCCCGTGACCACCGAGACTGCCTCCGCTCCGAGGGCCGGGGATGTACTGGAACTCACCATCGGCGAAGTCGCGCACGGCGGCTGGTGCGTTTCCAGGCAGGATGATACGGGCTGGGTGCTATTCGTCCGGCACGCGCTGCCAGGGGAGCGCGTCCGCGCGATTGTGACGCAGGCTACCGCCCGGTTCGCGAGGGCTGACGCGGTCGAGATCCTGCTGCCGTCAGCCGACCGGGTGCCCCCGCCGTGCCAGTACGCGGCCCCTGGGGCGTGCGGTGGTTGCGACTGGCAGCATGCGAGCCTGCCAGCCCAGCGAGAGCTCAAGGCGGCCGTGATCCGCCAGCAGCTCAGACGCCTGGCCGGAATCGACCGCAATGTGGTGGTTCAGGCCATCGGTGGTGACGAGGGCGGCCTGGGCTGGCGTACCGTCGTCACCTTTGCCATTGACCGGAACGGGGTCGCTGGTCTGCGCCGCCATCGCTCGCACGAGGTGATCGAGATCGACCGATGCCTCATCGCTCACCCGCTGGTCACCAATGCCGGCATCACCCGCGCGCGGTGGCCTGCCGTCCAGTCCGTTGCGGTGTCCGTCGCGCCTGCGACCGGCGAGCGAGGCGCGCTGCTGGCGGGCAAGGCCGGGGTGGCCAGCGGCCTGCCGGCGCTGGCGGCCGACACCGTGCAGCTAGCAGCGCCGTCGGGCAAGCGCATTCCGGTCCGCGGCCGGGGGTACCTGACCCAGCGCGCGGCCGGCCGCGACTGGCGAGTCAGCCTGGGCGGCTTCTGGCAGGTGCATCCAGGCGCGGCGGACCTGCTCGCGGCGGTGGTGCTGGCCGCGCTCGAGCCGAGGCCAGGAGAGGTAGCGCTGGACCTGTATTGCGGCGCTGGCCTATTCGCGGGCCTGCTGGCCGAGGCGGTCGGCCCGGATGGCGCGGTGATCGCCGCGGAGCAGGATCCGGTAGCCGTCCGGGACGCCCGGCACAACTTGCGTGAGTGGCCGTGGGCTCGCGTGCATCGGGGCGATGTCGCGCAAGTCCTGCGCCGGACTGGCCTGCGGGATGCCTCGGTTGCCGTACTCGACCCGCCGCGCACCGGCGTGGCCAGGCCCGTCATCGACGCGCTGTGCGGCCGCGGCGAGTTCGCGACGCGGGCGGCCGGCGAACCCGGCCTGCGGCGGCTGGCCTACGTGTCCTGCGACCCCGCGACGCTGGCCAGGGACCTTCGCCTGCTGATCGATGGCGGCTGGCAGCTCACCGAACTGCGCGGGTACGACGCGTTCCCGATGACGCACCACGTGGAGTGCGTAGCTGTCTTGACCCGCGGCTAGCCGGCTGAGCCCAGGCTGGCGGTCCGGTTCGCGCCAGCTGTCCGCACACGCCAGGATGGGCGCATGCAACTTCGAATCTTCACCGAGCCGCAGCAGGGCGCTAGCTACGAGACGCTGCTGCGCGTCGCTAAGGCCACCGAGGACCTCGGCTTCGACGCGTTCTTCCGGTCCGACCACTACCTCAAGATGGGTGACGTCAGCGGGCTGCCCGGCCCAACGGATGCCTGGATCACGCTCGCCGGGCTCGCGCGGGAGACCTCGCGGATCAGGCTCGGCACGCTGGTGAGCCCGGTGACTTTCCGCTATCCAGGGCCGCTCGCGGTCTCAGTTGCGCAGGTCGACCAGATGAGCGGCGGGCGGGTCGAGCTCGGATTCGGCGCGGGCTGGTTTGGGGCCGAGCACGCCGCCTACGCGATCCCGTTCCCTGACACCCGTGAGCGTTTCGATCGCCTCGCCGAGCAGCTCGCCGTGATCACCGGACTGTGGGAGACACCAGTCGGTGACCTGTTCAACTACACCGGCACCTACTACTCGGTCACCGATTCACCCGCGCTGCCGAAGTCGGCCCAGCAGCCGCGACCACCGGTGATCATCGGCGGCGGCGGCCGGACGCGGACGCCGAAACTAGCCGCAAATTACGCCGACGAGTTCAACCTGCCGTTCAGCAGCCTCGAGGACACGGCGGCAGCATTCGACCGGGTGCGGCACGCGTGCGAGGCCGCCGGCCGGGACGAAACGACGATGCTGCTGTCCGCCACCCAGGTGGTGTGCTGCGGCCGGACCGCCGACGAACTGGCCCGGCGGGCGGCCGCCATCGGCCGGAATGCCGACGAACTGCGCAAGAACGGGCTCGCCGGGACTCCGGACGAGATCGCCGCCGGGATCGCCGAGTTCGCTGGCGTCGGCGCGACGCGGATGTACCTTCAGGTGCTTGACCTGACGGACATCGATCACCTTGAGCTGCTGTCGGAACTGATCCCGGCGGTTGCTTAATCGGGCGGGTGCGAATCGCCCGCCCGGCCCGGCTAAGGGGAACCTACTGTGGCCCGTCCTCGCCCGCGCCGTGTCGGCTGGTGGCTGATCGGTGGCCTGGCCGCGCTCGCGGTCGTTGTCGTCGGCGGTACCTGGCTCTACATCCACGTGATCGAGGGCCCGGCGCCAGCGCCGCTGAGCCTGAAGTCCGCGGCGGCCACTACGCCGGCCGTCAGTACGCCGGCCGCCAGTTCATCGCCGCCCGCAACGGCCGGCCCGCCCTCGTCAGGCGCAGCGTCATCCGGCACCGTCGCCGGGACGTGGCACGTCGCGGCCGGCTCGCTCGTCGGCTACCGAGTGAACGAGGTGCTGGCCGGCCAGAACAACGTCGCGGTCGGGCGGACCAGTGCGATCAGCGGCACCATGACCATCAGCGGCACGACCGTGACTGCGGCGTCGTTCACGGTGCAGATGGCGACCATCAAGAGCGACCAGAGCCAGCGCGACGGCCAGTTCGACGGGCGGATCATGGACACCGCTACGTATCCGACCGGGACGCTGACCCTGACCTCGCCCATCGCCCTCGGCAGCCTGCCTGGCAATGACGAAGTCCGCACGGTGCACGCCACCGGGAACCTCACGCTGCACGGCCACACCCGGGCGGTGACGTTCTCGCTCCAGGCCGAGCGGACTGCCGCCGGCATCGAGGTGTCGGGGTCGATCCCGGTGTTGTTCGCTGACTGGGGCATCGCCAACCCGAGCTTCGGCACTTTCGTGACGACGCAGGACCACGGGCTGCTCGAGTTCCTGATCAGGTTCGGCAGGTCCTGACGGACCGCACCCGAGTCAGCCGGACGGCCCGGCGGGGCGTGCCAGCCACGCCAGCCGGACCGCGACCGCGACGACGGCGGCCAGCGGCAGGCTGACCGCGACGCGCTGCAAGGTGGCATCCCAGCTGTCATGCGGAGCGGCATAGAACGCGATGAGCAACGCCGCTGACGCTACCGCGGCAGCGGCCAGCGGCAGCGCCAGCAGCTGCCACCCTGGATCGGACCGGAATCGCCGGGACAGCAGCAGCGGCGCGGCGACCAGCAGAACGTACGCGGCGGCGCTGATCACGTCGTGGGCGTGGTTGTGCCAGGATTCCGGGCCGGCGGTCAGCAGAACGTGATCACGGCGCAGCAGCCCGGCTGCCACCGTCAGGACGCCGGCCGCCTGGATGGCGACCGGACCCCGTCCGGCCCGTGGGCGGCCGCCGAGCGCCAACGCGAGGGCTGCGCCGAAGCCGATCGCGCAGCCGCCGAGGACCAGGAAGCCGCCGATCATCAGCCAGGGACCGCGCGCGTTGTCGGCCGCCAGGCCGCTGATCTGGGGCGCCGAGAACCGCAAGCCGGGCTGCCGGGACGCGGCGGCGACCCAGGCCACGGTGAAGGCAACCGGGCCGACGATGCCCGCGATAGCCCCGGCCCGGACCCACCCGGTAGCGCGGCCGCGGCCGCTCGGGCCAGTGCCGGGGCAAGCCAGCCCGTTCCCGGCCGGAGGAACCGCGTTAGCTCCCGGCCGCGCGCCACGGGTCATAGTCGACCTCAAGCGGCTCTTGCGGCGGCCGCTGCGCCGCCGGGATGTGCCGGAGATTGAGCCGGATCCTGGTCCAGGTCGACGACCGGCCGCGCATGGAATCGACCAGGACGTCGGCCGGCTCGAGCTGCGCCGCGACATCCGGATGCCGCTGCTTCCAGCGCTCCAGGCCGGCCATCGCGTCCGTCTTGCTGGCGGCGCGCGCGATCTCGATGAGCGGCATCGACGACCGCCGCCTGCCCGTCGGGCCGACGGTCTTGCCCGGCGCGGGCGGCGGAACGGCGCCGGCCTTGCGGCCGCCCGCTTCGCTGTCGCTGGCCTCGCTGTCGCCCGCCTCGCTGTCGCCCGCCTCGCTGTCGCCCGCCTCGCTGTCAGCCGTCACACTCGTCCGGCGCTTGGACGGCTGAACCCGCGGCGCCTCGCCAGCCTGCTTCTCGAAATGCGGCGGCCAGGGTGCGTCCGGCAGGCCCGCTGCCTCGTCCACGCTGGCTAGCTCAAGCAGCTGGTCCAGTGACCCGACGGCTTCGTCGATGCCCGCGCCCGGATCGCCGATCTCGGCATACCGCCCCGGCATGGTGTCGATCGTGAACGCGGCCGGATCGCACCCCGGCACCTCATCCCAGCGCAGCGGTGCCGACACCCTGGCGTCCGGCGTCGGCCGGACCGAGTAGGCCGAGGCCACGGTCCGGTCTTTCGCGTTTTGGTTGTAGTCGACGAAGACCCCGTGCCGCTCTTCCTTCCACCACCGCGCCGTGGCCAGGGCCGGCGCGCGCCGCTCGATCTCGCGCGCCAGCGCGACTGCCGCGGCGCGCACTTGCGTGAAGGTCCAGCGCGGCTCGATCCGGGCGTAGACGTGCATGCCGCGGGAACCGGAAGTCTTCGGCCAGCCGGTCAGCCCGACGTCGGCGAGCACCTCCCGCGCGACCAGTGCGACATCGACTATCTGTGCCCATTCGATGCCGGGAACGGGGTCGAGGTCCACCCGCAGTTCGTCGGGATGGTCGAGGTCACTGGCGCGGATGGGGTGCGGGTTCAGGTCGATGCAGCCCAGGTTCGCCACCCAGGCCAGCCCGGCGGCGTCGGAGACGACGATCTCCTCGGCGGTTCGCCCGGACGGGAAGCTCAGCACGACGGTGTCGAGCCAGCCGGGCCGGTTTGCCGGGGCCCGCTTCTGGAAGAACGCCTCGCCGTCGGCGCCGTGGACGAATCGCTTGAGCACCATGGGCCGATTGCGCACCCCGGCCAGGGCGCCGTCGGCGACGCTGAGGTAGTAGCGGACCAGGTCCAGCTTCGTGTGCCCGGTACGCGGGAAGTACACCTTGTCCGGGTTGGAGATCGTCACCGCACGGCCGTCGACCTCGATGGTCTCCTTGCGGTCGGGCATGCAGCCACCCTAACCTCGGGCGCCAGGAAGTGCTTCCATTGACTGTCATGAGCGACGGTAGCGGCGACAACGGATCGGCACTGGCCAGCATCGAGGCGCTGATCGCGGCGCTGCCGCCGGACAGCAAGCTGCCGTCTTATCGCGAGCTGCAGCAGCGCTACCGGGTCAGCCCCGCCACGGTGCAGCGGATGCTGGCCGACCTGGCGCGACGCGGACTGCTGGTCACCAAGCCCGGCAGCGGCACGTTCACGGCGCCGCGGCGCCCGGCGAGGCCAGCCGCCGATGTGTCCTGGCAGGCGCCCGCGCTCGGCAGCAGGGCTGGGCTCGGACCGGACCTGGAGCGCCTTGTGGATCCGCTGCCGCCGGACTCCATCGGGCTGGCCAGTGGCTTCCCCGATGCACGGCTCCAGCCCCTTGGCCTGCTCGCGGCGGCGGCGTCGCGGGCGGCGCGGCGGCCGCAGGCGTGGACGAGGCTGCCCCCGCAGGGGCTGCCAGAGCTGCGCAGTTATCTCGCCGCCGAGGCGGGAGAAGGGCTGACCGCGGCGAACGTCCTGATCGCCTCCGGTGGCCAGTCCTCGCTGTCGGCGGTCTGCCGGCACCTCTGCGCGCCAGGCGATCCGCTGATCGTCGAGTCACCGACGTACGTTGGCGCGCTCGCGGCCGCGCGCGCGGCGGGCCTGGTCCTGGTCCCGGTGCCGGGCGACGCGCACGGCGTGTTCCCGGATGCGCTCGCCGACGCCTTTGCCAGGACTGGTGCGCGGCTGGCCTACCTGCAGCCCCGCTACGCCAATCCAGCTGGCTCGGTGCTGGCGACCGACCGGCGCGAGCCCGTGCTGAGCGCCGCGGCGCGAGCGGGCGCGTTTCTGCTCGAGGACGACTGGATGCGGGACTTCGACCTCGGCGCGGCGTCGCCGCCGCCGCTGATCAGCCACGACGACGACGGGCACGTCATCTACCTGCGCTCGGTGTCCAAGCCGATAGCGGCCGGCTTGCGGGTGTCGGGCCTGATCGCGCGGGGACCGATACTGGCCCGGCTGCGGCGCGGCCGGATCAGCGACGACCTGTTCGTCGCGCCGATCCTGCAGCAGATCGCCCTCGACGTGCTGACCGCGCCGGGCTGGCCGCGTCATCTCGGCACCGTCCGGCGGCTGCTCAGAGACCGGCGTGACGCCCTGGTCGCCGCGATCATGGACATGCTGCCGTCATGTCGACTCGAACTGGTCCCGTCGGGCGGGATGCACCTGTGGCTGCGGCTGCCCGACAGCGTCTCCGATGCGGACGTGAGTGAGGCCGCAACCGCACGCGGCCTGGCGGTAACGCCCGGCCGGGCCAGCTTTCCTGGCGAGCCGCCGGGTCCGTACCTGAGGCTGAGCTACGCCGGCGAGGATGCGCCGGCGCTGCGGCGCGCCGTCGCGGTGCTCGCTGACGTGCTGGGCGCGGCAGCCTAGCCGACCGCAGCGTCCCGCCCTGCCCGCTAGCACCGCTGCTCCCAGTGCGGCAGTGGGCTGAACCGGGGGCACCGCCAGGGCAAGGCGGCGCAGGGTGTAGGTAGTAGGGGCGCGTGCCTGTTACGGGCGCTAGCCGCGGCCAGGCCACCGCAGGCCACCGCGGTCCACCGTCACGGAGGTCAACAGATGAGCGACGCCCAGTTCCCCGCCCCGGAGACCGGTTTCGTGGTCACCCACTTCCTGGTGGTATCCGACCAGGAGCGGTCGCGTGAGTTCTATCAGTCGGTGTTTGACGCCGCGGTCGTGCTTGAGCGCGACCCCGTCATCCTGCAGATCGCCAACAGCTGGCTCATCCTCAACGTCGGCGGCGGCCCCACCGACGACAAGCCGACCGTGACGCTGGCGCCGCCGACTGATCCTGACCGGACCAGCGCGTTCCTCAATCTCAGGGTCGCTGACATCGCCCGGGCTTACGCCGAGTGGTCAGCGAGGGGCGCCGAGTTCCTGACCGAGCCGAAGGACCATGGCCGGGAGATCCGCGCCTACATCCGGGACCCCGACGGTCACCTGATCGAGGTCGGCCAGTCGACGGGGCCGCGCGCGGCAACCTGACGCACGGAGGTTTGACGCACGGAGGTTTGACGCACGGAGGTTTGACGCACGGAGGTTTGCCCGGCCCCGGTTGCGGGCAAGGCGAAGGACTAACCGGGACAGGCCGGGAAGAGGAAGGCTGTCCCGGACCGTCTGCCTAAGCGAGGCATGCCCATGAGCGAGCAGGTCAGCGCGACGCACGGACCAGCTGAGGACGACCACATCAAGCGGCAGGACCGCACCGAGATGCAGGAGCATGGCGACGAGTGGCCGGACCTGCAGGAAGCCGACGAATGGCCGGGACAAGGGACCTGGGCGCCCGAGGCTCGGTTCGCCGGTACCCCGGAGGGGCCGGATTTCCGGGGCATCGAACTGCGCAGCGAGCTAGGTCGCCAGCTGGGCCGCACGACGTTCCCGGCGACGCGCGAGCAGCTGCTGCGCACTCTCACTGAGCGGCGGGCCGAGCCGCCGCTGCTCGACCTGATCGCGGCGCTGCCGCCGCGTACGGCCGTGGCGAACGTCGGCGAGCTGATCCGCGCGGTTGGGCTGCCGGTTGAGGAGCACCGGGCCTGACCGGCCGCTTAGACGCTGATGAGCGGCGGGAATCGGAGCGAGGCACCGATCCCGTCGCGCGGGCGGGCGAAGCCACCGCGGGCTCCGAGGTCCCCGGTAGTCACCAGGTCCTCGGGCAGGAAATGCAGCTCGGCATCGGTGCTGGCGATTGCGCGGACTATGGCCGCGTCGGCGCGGTCCTGGACCGGGCTGCTCACCCCCCGGGTGACGAGCTCCTCACTCGTGATGGCCACGTCAGCGCCGCCGGGGCCGATCCAGGCCGTCGCGACGGAGTGCGGATCGTCGGCCACGAACACATCTGCGGCCTGGCTGTTGCTGAGCGCGGTCAGGGTCTGGGCCAGCGCCTGGACGGCCTTGTCATGCGCGAGGTAGGTGCCCCAGTCCTCAAAGCGCTGGCGGCGATCGCGGTCGGCCCAGTCCGCGAGCGCCTGGTCCGCGGCCTCGACCATGGCCGGGCTGTCGGCTCCGATTTCCTTGTCGACCACGGCCGCTGACTCCCGCAGCGGCACCGTCAGGTCCTCAAGAAGCATCGTGCGGGCATGTACGTCGCCGCTGATGATGACGTGCCGGGCGCCGACCTGGCCGGCCGCGGCGATCACCTCGGCGGCCAGTTCCTTGGCGTTCTGCTCCCAGGTGTCCTCGGCGCGGCGCTGGTATTTGTCCTGTGACCAGCCGCCGACCGAGACCTTGTGCACCGGCCACTGCCTGCCCGCCATCCAGTCACGCCAGGCCCCGCCGCTGCCGCCGACCGCGACGAGCTCGCCACCGGTCCGGCTGGCGCTGACACGCACGTGCGGGATGGGCGGACGGTGCTGCGCCAGGAGCGGCATGAGGTGCGGCAGCGGCGCTAGCCGAGCGATCGCGCGCCGCGGCGGTGCGTCCAGGGCGCCGGTGAAAACGACGGCACCGTCCCGCGCGAAGACCGCTCGGCCCGGTGAGACCTCGTCACGATCGAGGATGACTTCCGCGACTGCGTCGAGCGTGGCCGGTGGTGCCCCCTGGGCCGCTAGTGCCCGCCGGGCGTCATGCCACCGGATCTCCAGGGCCTCGGCCGAGGTCTTCTCGTAGACCTTGTCGGTGTCCAGGTAGACGGACACGTAATTCCCGATCTCGTCATAAAGTCGCCGCAAGAAGCCCAGGTCCACCGGGCGTCGCCTCCCCCCGTACAGCTCAGCCGGATGACCCTGCTGAGCACGCGGCCGACAGCCACGTCCCAAGCCTGCCATAGCGGCTGCGGGCGCTTCGGTGTCGGTACCCAGGCCCATCTCCATGCGAGCACGGACGGTAGCAGTTGTCCGCCACCTTCCTGGGTTGTACAATATGTTGTACGTCGAAGGGGGATTCCATGAGGACGATGACTTATTCCGAGTCTCGAGCTAGGTACGCCGAAACCCTCGATGCTGTCGTCGACGATCGCGAGGAAGTCATCATCACCCGAGCTGGCCACGATCCAGTGGTTATCGTCGCGCTTGATGACTACCAGTCCCTCAAGGAAACTGCGTACCTGCTTAAGAGTCCAGAGAATGCGCGTCGGCTGCTGGCCTCGATCGACAGGCTCGAGCACGATGGCGGGGCTGAGCATGAGCTCGCCACATGAAGCTGATCTGGGACGAGAGCGCCTGGGGCGACTACCTATGGTGGCAGATCCAAGATCGTAAGGTCCTGAAGCGAATTAACTCGCTGATCGCGGACATAGAGCGAAACGGCAACGAGGGCTTAGGTAAACCTGAGCCACTCAAGCATGGGTTCCACGGTTACTGGTCGAGGCGAATAACCGACGAGCACCGGCTTATTTACAAGGTCGTCGACGACGAGATCCGCGTGGCTGCATGCCGATACCACTACGGATCCTGAGACAGGTCGAGGCTCTGAGCCGCGGCCGGCGCGGAGATCGGCCCGGAACACGCCGAGGACCTGTACCAGCTCCACCAAGACCCGTGGGTGGCGGCCAGGCTTAGCCCCTGCGGCATCGGTGACTGCCGCGGATGCGGGCGGCGCGGCTAGCGGTCGCGCGGTGTCTGTGACTTGGCCCTGGCTTTGCTGGGCTTAGGCGTCTTAGCCGGCATCGCGCCGACGTGGCTGAGTGCGCGGCCAACCCAGTCAGCGGCGAGGTCAGGATCGGCGCGCCAGGCCGGCGGCAGGCTCAGGTAGCCGCCCATTGGCCGCTCGGCCGGCCCGAATGGTCCGGCGCCGTCGACGGCTGCGAGCTCGTCCCGGTCGGCGTCGGCTAGCCGGACGCCGACCGCTGCGCCGAACAGCCCGGCGAACATGTTCCCGTGCACGAACGCGCCGAGATTGCCGAACATCGGCTTCACCTCGACCTCGGGATCGTCGGGCAGCACCGACCGGAAATACTCCTTGTCGGCCTCGGTGGGCTTGGGTATCTCCATGCTGGTCGGCTCCTCTCGCGCGGCGCTGCCTGCTGCCAGCCTGTCACCGCTCGCTGAGGCCGCCGTGCTAGACAAGCAGATTGAGCCAGAACGCGCAGCGCATCCTGGCCGTTAACCCCCGGCTGACGAAGAGGCATTCATGTCCGATGACGCACTGACCCTGGACCGAGTCCGGTCCGCCGCGGCGCGACTGAACGGCGTCGCGCACCGAACGCCGCTGCTCAGTTCCACGACACTGAACGAGCGCTGCGGCGCGACGGTGCTGCTGAAGGCGGAGCCGTTCCAGCGCAGCGGCTCGTTCAAATTCCGTGGCGCATACAACCGGCTCAGCCTCCTGGATCCGGCCGCGAAGGCGGCTGGCGTCGTCGCCTTCTCCTCCGGGAACCACGGCGGCGCCGTAGCCCTGGCGGCAAGACTTCTCAATGTGCCGGCTGTTGTCGTGGTTCCGGCTAACGGGTCGGCCGCGAAGCTCGCTGCGATCGAGGGCTACGGCGCGCAGCTGCGGCGCTATGACCCGGACACCGAGAGCCGCGAGGAGGTCGCCGCGCAGATCGCCGCTGAGCGGTCGATGACGTTGGTACGGCCGTTCGACGATTACGACGTCATGGCTGGGCAAGGTACTGCCGGGCTGGAGCTAGCCGATCAGGAACCAGACCTCGACCTGGTGCTGCTGCCCGTCGGCGGGGGAGGACTCGCAGCAGGCGTCTCTACCGCCGTGAAGGGTTTGCTGCCGCGTGCGTCGGTGATCGGCGTCGAGCCCGCGATGGCGAGCGACACCAGCCAGTCCATGCGCGCCGGGCGTCGCGTGAGCATCCCCGAGCCGGTGACGATCGCGGACGGCCTGCGCGCCAGGGAGCCAGGGGAGCTGACGTTCGCCGTGAACTCGCGGCTGCTTGACGACGTCGTCACCGTGTCCGAAGAGGACATCGTCGATGCCATGCGGTTCTGCTTCGCGCGACTCAAGATCGTGGTCGAGCCTAGCGGCGCCGTGCCGCTCGCAGCACTGCTGTCAGGGGCTGTCAGCCCAGGCCGCCGCACGGTGGTCGTGCTGTCTGGCGGCAACATCGACCTGCCGGACTTCGGCGCGCTGACGGGCGCCACGCAGACGGCGTGACGATAATCGGCCGGCCGGGCAGCGGTCAGCTGACGGCGCCGGCTAGGCGGAGCGCCATCTGCGCGTAGCGGTCCTGAAGATCGGGGATCCCGAGCGGGTAGTGCTCAAGTGTCCACTGACTGATGTGCACGCACATGTTGGCGATGGTGCCCGAGCACAAGGTGGCGGACGCGGGGTCGTTACCGCCGACGAGGCTGAAGGTGCCTCGCTGCGCGCCGTCGAGGAGAATCTGGGTAAGCCGGTCGCGTAGCTGGCGGCGGATAGCCCGGATCTCCTGCAACTTGGTCCCGGTCAGCACGGTGAACTCGCGGTTCGCGACGCGCGACTGCTTCTTGAAACCGGCGGTGTGGGCGACCAGGAAGCGCACGGTCGCAGTCAGCTGCTCGGCAGGGTCGGGACCGGCTGCCTCGGCGACCGCGGCCAGCTGCCCGACGACTTGCAGGTGTACGTCCCTGACCAGCACGTACAGCAGGTGCTCCTTCGAGGAGAAGTGATTGTAGAGCGCGCCGGGCGTCAGGCCGCAGGCACCGGTGATCTCCCGAACAGTGGTGGCGAGCGCGCCGCGCGCGTAGAACAGGTCGATGGCTGCCTCGGCAAGCTTGCACTGCAGGGGTGAGCCTCCGATCGGCAGACGGCCACCAGGCAGCGCGGCGCTGTCAGCGGTCATCTGGGCCATCTCAGTCATCGGTCGGAGTCAGGCATGTCTGTCTTGGACGCGTATTCAGGTCGAATGGTTGTCATCCGATGGCTTGACAAACGATGGCTTGCCAGCGTACGACTGTATGGCTGTGTGAACGCACGTTTATGTCATTACAGCGCCTACGCGCGTCCGCTGTGACGGCCGCGGATGCGTGCCAGAAGGCCCGGGCCGACTCCCCTCCTCCCGGCCCGGGTCAGGCACGCTTGCGGGTCAGGCCGGCGTCGGCAGGCCCGCCAGGGCCGCCTCGATCACCTTGTCGCTCAGCTGAAGGTCCCGCAGTTCGCCGGACAGGTAGTCGTCATAAGCCGCAAGATCGAGCAGGCCGTGCCCGCACAAGGCGGTCAGGATCACCTTTTCCTCGCCGGTCTCCTTGCACCGGAGCGCCTCCTCGATGCAGGCCGCGACGGCGTGGGCCGGCTCAGGTGCTGGCACGATCCCCTCAGTCCTCGCAAAGCGCAGCCCGGCGGCGAAGCAATCCGACTGCGGCTTGGCCACGGCCTCGATCAGGCCGAGCTCGTAGATGTGCGACAGCAGCGGCGACATTCCGTGGTAGCGCAGTCCGCCTGCGTGGATCGGGTCCGGGATGAACTCGTGGCCCAGGGTGTGCATCTTGAGCAGCGGCGTGAAGCCAGCGGTGTCGCCAAAGTCGTAGGCGTACACACCGCGCGTGAAGGACGGGCAGGCGGCCGGCTCGACCGCCCTGATGACGGGGTTGATGCGCCCGGCGAGCTTCTCCCGCAGGAATGGGAACGTCAGTCCGCCGAAGTTGGATCCGCCGCCGGTGCAGCCGATGATGACGTCCGGGGTATCACCGGCCGCCGCGAGCTGCTTGAGCGCTTCCTCGCCGATGATCGTCTGGTGCATCAGCACGTGGTTGAGCACGCTGCCGAGGGCGTAGCGAGTGTCCGGCTCGCCGCCAGCGACCTCGACGGCCTCGCTGATGGCGATGCCGAGGCTGCCGGTGGAATCTGGGTGCTCAGCGAGCACGGCGCGGCCAGAGGTGGTCAGGTCGGACGGACTGGGGTGCACCGCCGCGCCGTAGGTCTCCATCAGCATCTTGCGGTAGGGCTTCTGGTCGTAGGAAGCACGCACCATCCACACGTCCAGCTGGAGGCCGAACAGCGCCGATGCGAATGCCAGCGCGCTGCCCCACTGGCCGGCGCCGGTCTCGGTTGTCAGCTTCGTCACACCCTCGGCAGCGTTGTAATACGCCTGCGGCACCGCGGTGTTGGGCTTGTGCGATCCAGCCGGACTGCCGCCCTCGTATTTGTAATAGATCCGCGCTGGCGTGCCGAGATCGCGCTCCAGCCTGCGCGCTCGGAAAAGAGGGGTCGGCCGCCATAGCCGGTAAACGTCGAGCACGTCCTCGGGAATGGCGATGTGCCGTTCCGCCGAGACTTCCTGTGCGATCAGCGCGGCGGGGAACAATGGGGCTAGATCCTCGGGGCCGACCGGCTGGCCGGTGCCAGGATGCAGCGGCGGCGGCGGTGGCGATGGCAGGTCAGCGACTATGTTGTACCAGTGCTGGGGCATCTCAGACTCGGGCAAGAGGTACTTAACCTGTCGATCCATGAAAGCCTCCACTCGCACCGGAACTGGTCATTGCGAAAACCCGACAGGCGCAACGCTAGTCGACACCTTTACGGGCAGGAAGTACTCGCGCGCGCCGACCGTGGTGCTGTTCTGGCGGCCCGCTCGCGGCTCTGGCTGCCAGGAGGACTAGCCCAGATCGCGGTGAACCCGGCCTGAGCAAGGAATTCTGAACCGGATCTGGGTGCCGTCTCGAGGGCCATCCGTCGGCTGAAGTCCCAGGCCAGAGACCTGCTGACGGCTCCCATCTGGGCTAGATGATGGGTTGCGGCACCCTCGCGCGCATGCGATCGTTGGCCGGTAGGCCGGAGCTTGGGGCGCGCGCCGGATTCAGTTCGCGGTGCGAGCGAACTTCGCGGTACGCGGTGTGGAGGTAAGCGGTGCGCTGGAGGCGGGACGATCGCCAGCAGCCTGATGATCGCCCCGATCTCCCCGCGGAAGAGTGGCTGAGCCAATTCCGGCCGGTGCGGCCCGAAGCCCTGACGTCTGCCGATCGTGATGCCCGGCCGTCTGGCCAGCCTCCGCAGCAGCCTCCGCAGCGGCAGCTTCCGCGTGCCCAGCCCGCGGGTGCACAGCCTCCTCAGCTGCGTCCCCAGCAGCCGCCTCCCCAGCAGCCACGGCCGCCGCAGCCGCAGCCGAGGCCTGGCGCAGGCGGCTCAGAATGGGCGGCCGAGCAGCCGGAGCCCGGTCGTGCCGCGCGCCGCCCGCGACGTGGACGGCCCGACGACAACAGGTATGGACCCGAGCCCAACAACAGGTACGGACCCGAGCCGGGCGACAGGTACGGACCCGAGCCCGACGGCAGGTACGGACCTCAGCAGGGTGACGGTGGTAGCTGGGCCCGGCTGGCTGCGCGATCTTCGGACATTGCCCCCGATCACCACGAACGCGTCGTCGATCATCGGGTGCACCCGGCCGCGCCTGGCCGCCGCGAGGCCGAGTTCCGCGCCCCCAGCTTGCTAGGCCCGGCAGGCCGGGAACCCGACGTCGCCACCGGCCGGGACCGCGGGCCGGCCAGGCCGCCAGATTCCCCTCGGCCAGGCTCTCGGAGGCTTGACTCGGACGGTCCTGACGGCAGGCACAGGGATGCCTGGGCTAACCCGCTAGATGATGCTGCACGGCAGCGCGCAGTCGCTGATCGGAGCCGTAACGCCAGCGATGACCGGCCGGATCATGGCGGCCGGACCGGCGCGACCGGCCTCGTTCCCGGCCCGGAGCGGCGGCATCAGGCTCAAGGTGAGCTGGACAGTGGCGCCGAGCAGGCAGACGACTACCGACTGGACGGGCCTGGCCAGCCGGCCAGACGGGGCGATTACCGCACAGATGCGCGAACAATGGCGCGCGTGCGCGACGCATTGCGGCCCGAGCGGCCGGGCTTTGAACCACGGCGGGACGACAGGCCCGCCACGGCGCTCGAGCGTGATGGATTCCGGCCGGACCGGACCGGCGCTGACATTGGCCCGGACGCCTATGTAGACGACGGGCGGGGCGCGGCCTCGGATCGGCACGGGTTCCGCTCCGAACGAGGGAGCCTGGAGCCGGAGCGTCCCAGCTGGGACCTGGATCGCTCCGACGGCAGCGCGTTCGGGCGTGGCTACAGTCCGCCCGATCGGCCACGCGCGCTCTACGCCGACAGCCCGCTCGATCGGCCGCGCAGGCCTCACGCGGACGGCCCGCTCGATCGGCCGCGCGGGCTTCACCCGGACGGCCCGCTCGATCAGCCGCGCGGGCTGCAGGGGGGAAGCTGGCCGCTCCGTTCCGGGGAGGTGCCCGAGCGAGCCGGCGACCGCGGCGATCCGCAGTGGGCAGGCCGCGACCGTGCCGGGGCTCGTGGGGACGGAAATGGCCCCGTTCCCGGTCATCGGAACCCGGACGGGCAGGCGTCGCCAGCGTCGGGCGACCGCGATGACGACACGCTGACACGTCCGCTCCCGCGGATACTGCCAGGCGCGACCGAGGTGCCGCGCCCCGAGCCGGTCGACGCGCCACGCGGACCGTTCGAACCGGCCCGGCCGAGTCAGCCGTGGCCACGGCCTGCCAGTATCACCGGGTCGGTCGAGCCGCCGCCTGCGACACTCTCAGGACCCGTGCCGCCGCCCGCGCCGCCGCCGCGGCTTATGCCGGAAGCAGCGGCCGCCAAGCTCGATCAGATCAAGGACCTGTACCTCACGGCCGAGGCCATCGGCGAGGACGCGCTGGACAAGCATTTCGACCAGGTCAGCCAGCGGCAGCGCGAGCTGATCCGTGAGTTCTTCGATAGGTCGAAGCCCCGCGGCGGTGAAGAAGAGAGCTGAGCCGCGATCCGGGGCCAGCGACAGCCTCTCGTCAGCTGATCGCGCGCTGCATGAGCAGCGTGCTGATCCAGCTGCCGTGCTTGAAACCGACGTCGGCGAGCCGCCCCGCGTGGCCGAAACCGCACGACTCGTGCAAGCCGACCGATGCCGCCGACCCGGAATCCGCGATGACCGCGATGATCTGGCGAGCTCCGGCCGCCGAGCACGCCATGAGCAGCTCGGTCAGCAGCAGCCGCCCGATGCCCTGCCCGGTGTAATCAGGCGCGATGAAGATCGAGTTTTCGACGGTGGCGCGGTAGGCGGGCTTGCGCCGCCACGGGCCGGCGTAGGCGTATCCGGCGATCGCGCTACCGTCGTCGGCCACTAGGAACGGCAGGCCGAGCCGGCTGAGTTCCGCGGCCAGGCCGGTCCAGTCCGCAGCACTGCGCGGTGCTTCCTCGAAGGTCGCGACCGAGTTGATGGCGTACCAGCCGAAAATTTCGCTGACCTGGCCGAGATCGGAGGGCGCGAGAGGGCGCACGACCACGTTCAACTCGCCCGGCCCCATCTGGTCCGGAACGCCTGGATGAGATTGTCCGCCTCTGGCTCGCCGATCCTGACCAGCTCCGCGCTCAGGTCGCCGTACTCCCATTCGGCGATCGCCGAGTCCAGCCGCCAGGCGAGGTCACGGCCGAGTGATTCATCGACAGGACCGGCCTCGGCGAAGGTCCGGCGCGCCAGGCCGGATGCGGCCCGGCTGGCATTGCCCGCCACGATGACGTAGTACTGCACTTCGCTCATCGCGGCTCTAGCCGGAAGTCAGTGATCTCCGTCCAGTTCGGCGGCACGCTGGCGGCGGCGGCCGCGGCTACCTGCCGGGCCCGCAGCCGGGCGCGCTCGGCGGGCGGCGTGGCCGGGTCCGTGATCTGCACGTACGCGCCGTGGGTCCGCCGCACCACCGCCCAGCTGGCCGGCGTGTGGAACTGCACCTCGAAGGCGAGCTGATGAGCAGGGTCGCGCCACTGCGTGATGATGCCCTTGTACTCGGGGCTATCCCAGCGGTTGCGCCTGATCTCCAGGTCGAAGCCCTGGGCCTTGAGCCTGCGATGCACGAGCCAGGTGCCTTCGACGTAATCGTCGGGCTCGAAAACGAATGCGTAGCGGATGACGTCGCTGATCGAGGCGGCCAGCTCAGCGACGGTCCGGCCCGGGTTGCGCGCGATGAGTCGGGCAAGCTTGGCGGCGAGCCGGTCCGGCGATTTCAGGCTGTCGGCCTCGCTGCCAGGAGCCAGGCTGCCGAACGGAAGATGCGCCGAGACTCGCCGGATGACCGGGGTAAGGCCGCTGCTGCCGTAACTGCCCAGCGCGGTCCGTCCTTCCGCGGCCCGGCAGCTCGTCAGCATGCGCTCGACCAGGGCGTGCAGATCGGACGCGGCGCGGCCTGGCGCGTCGAGCCGGCTGGCGTGCGCGTGCGCACCGCGACTCAGGCCGCTGTCAGGCTCGTGGCGTGGTCCGCTGTCATGACGGGATGCGTTATCAGGACGGGACCCGCTGTCCGGGCGTCGCGCGCCCGGCTGAATGGCTGGTTGCTGCACCGTGTCCTGCCGGGCCGCATCTCGAAGGCTCGGGTCGAGCCGGTCCGACCGTGGCTGGCTGCCGCGCTCGCGCTGGCTGCTCACATGTCCGTTGGTTCGGCCGTGGCCGTTGCCGCCGGCCGAGCTAAGGCCTTCCAGGCCGCTACCCCGTCTTGGCGGGCCAGGTTGCCATGGCCCGAGGTTGACCTCGGCGGGCAAGTCGGATGGGCCGTTGCCGTTGCCGTAGCTGGCGTAGGGGTCCCCCCACTCGGGCCGGCGAGGACGGCGACCGTCCCCGCTAAGGGCAGGGAACGGGGTTCGCCCGTCGTCCGCGGCGCGGTTCGGACTGATTCCAGGCGCCCGGCTGGGTGGGGAGTCGGATGCGGCGTCGATGGGGGTCAGGCCGACCTCCTCGACGTTCCGGCCAGTCAGCGCGTCGTCGGCGCTGGTCGCGCCGGCCGGTGTCGCGTCGTCGACCGCTTCCCTGTGCGGCTCGGCACCCTCAGGCTCGGCACCCTCAGGCTCGGCACCCTCAGGCTCGGCACCCTCAGGCTCGGCGCCTGCAGGCTCGGCGCTGTCCGCCCTCGAATCGTCGGGCTCGGCGCTGTGCGGCTCGGCGCCGTCCGCCACGGAACTGTCCGCCACGGAACTGTCCGCCACGGAACTGTGCGGCTCGGCGGGCACCTGCGGCAGTGCCACATCCCGCTCGGGCGCGTCTGGCTCCGGGAACTCGCCGATCACGGGCTCGGCGCCAGCAGTCGCGGTACTAGGCAGGACGTTGCTGGCAGGCTCACGCTCCGGCGCGGGCAGGCCAAGTTCAAGCAGCTTCAGCCGGATCGGCAAGGGCCTGACCTGGCCTGCGTCGTCGTAGGGCGAGGAAGGGTGCCCATCTGGCAGCCTGGCCAGACGAGACCTGAGCTCGGCGAGCGAGCCTCTCGGTGTGCTGCCGGCGCGGGCGAGCCCAGTCGACTCGGCCGGCGCGCTCGCCCTCCGCGCGGGCGGCGGGGCGCTGCCGATGGCCGGGGCTGGGTGAGCGATCACGGGGCGCGGCAGGTCGACTGTGCTCTCATGCGGGTCCTCGGACTGGTCCCACGGCTGAGTCGGCCCCGGCATAGCTGCATTCTCCCGCCTTCTGGCGATCCGCACATCGTAGTGCCAGTTCGTAGCTCTCCTTCCGGCCGCTTTGATCACAATCGGGTAGGGCCGCAGCAAGCGAGCGTGCGCCGTCAGTCGGGCGCCCCGGTACAGTCCGGTCGTATGTGGATCAGCCACGACGGACAGCGCGCAGTGCTGACCGGACTTGATGCAGTCGAAGCGTGGCTGATCGACCTGGATGCGCCCGGGGAACAGACCGCAGCCCGCGAGCGCATCGGCTCGCAGCTCGCGCCGGCCGAGCGTGATCGCGCGACCACGTATCTCCGGCCGCTGGACGCCGCGAGGTTCGCCGCCAGCCGGGCCTGGCTCCGGCTCGTCCTCTGCTGCTACGTCGATGCTGAGCCTTCGGACCTGCGCTTTGCGGCCGGCCCGGACCGGCGGCCGGCCTTGGCCGGAGACCACGCGGGCTCGCTTCATTTCAGCCTGAGCCGGAGCGCGGGCCTGGCACTGATCGCCGTGTCGCGGTCGCCGGTCGGCGCGGATCTCGAACTGCTCAGCGCCCGAGCCGGACTGGCCGACCTTATCGGCGGCAGGTTCGGCGCAGCCGAGGCGGCCTGCATCGCCGGCGGCTGCGGCGGCTCACCGCTGCGCGGCTTCTACCGGCACTGGACCGCCAAGGAGGCGTACCTGAAGGCGACCGGCGCTGGCCTCGCCGGTCTTCGCGGCACTGAGCTGGTCTGCGGCGGCCGCCCGGTGATCCGGACCGGCGGTCGGCTGGCGACCGACTGGACACTCTCGCTGCCTGAGCTGTCGGCCGGCTACGCGGCCGCGATCGCCAGCGCCGGCCCAGTCACCCGCTCCCGGGCGGTGCGCTAGACGAGGCTCGGCGAAGTCTGCATTGCCCGAGACTTGTATGCCGAGTATCATGCTCGACATGATGCTTGGCATGGTGAAGTCATGAGTGTCCCGCACTTCGTCTTGGCGCTGCTGGCCGAAGGACCCAAGTACGGGCTGCAGCTGCGGGAGGAATTCGAGGCCCGGAGCGGTGAGGTGTGGCCGCTGAACGTGGGTCAGGTCTACAAGACCCTGGGCCGCCTGGAACGTGACGGGCTGGCTGAATCCGACGGTACCGGGCAAGACGGACCGCAGAAACGGTTCCGGATCACGCCGCGCGGTGCGGAGGCGCTGGCCGCCTGGCTGCGCACGCCGCCGGATCTGTCCTCCCCGCCCCGCGACGAGCTGGTGATGAAGGTGCTGGTGGCCGCCCGGGTGCCGGGTACCGACGCCCATGACGTGATCCAGGCGCATCGGCTGTACCTGCTCGAGCTGATGCAGCAGTGGACCCGTCTGAAGGAGGGCGAGGCTCGGGATGATCTGGGCCTGGCGCTGGTGGTGGATTCCGAGTTGTTCCGGCTGGACGCAGTGATCCGGTGGCTGGATGCCGCCGATGCACGGCTTCGGCGGGCCGCTGCCGAGCCTCCCCGGCCCGCCGCTGCCACCGCTCCGGTTCCGCAGCTTCGCCGGCTGGGGGCACGGCGATGAGCCCGCCGGAGCAGGGCCGAGATGGCCGAAGCGCGGTGAGCGTGCTGGAGCTGCGCGGGGTGTCGAAGACGTACGGGCAGGAGCCTGCGAGGGTGCACGCGCTTACCGGGGTGGACCTGTCGGTGAAGGCCGGCGAGATGGTGGCGGTGATGGGGCCGAGCGGGTCGGGCAAGTCCACGCTGCTGACCATCGCCGGGAGCCTCGAGGAACCCACCAGTGGGGACGTGCTGGTCTGTGGCATGGCACTGGCGGGGATGCCGCCGGGCCGCAAGGCCCGGCTGCGGCGCCGGGTGATCGGGTACGTGTTCCAGGATTACAACTTGCTGCCCGGGCTGACCGCCGTCGAGAACGCCGCGTTGCCGCTGGAACTGGACGGCGTCGCGGTGCCGAAGGCGCGCGCGGCCGCGGTGGAAGCGCTGGAAGCGCTCGGCGTGGCGGACCGGGCGGGCCGGTTCCCCGATCAGCTGTCCGGCGGCGAGCGGCAGCGGGTCGCCATCGCCCGCGCGATAGTAGGGGACCGCCGCCTGCTGCTGGCCGACGAGCCGTCCGGTGCCCTGGACTCGGTGAACGCGGACGAGGTGATGCGGCTCCTGCACGAGGCATGCCAGCGGGGCGTGGCCGCGGTGGTCGTGACCCACGACGCGCAGCTGGCCGCCTGGGCCGACCGGGTGCTAGTCCTGCGCGACGGACGGGTGACCGGCCAGACCACCCGGCCGCCCGGCCCCGAATCCCTCCTTACGCCTGAGGCGATCAGGTGACCATCGCGCTGCGCGAACCCCCCGACCTGGCCGGCGACGCGGGATCGGGCTTCGTCGCCCGCCGGGCGGTGCTTCGCTGGGGCTGGCGGCTGTTCCGCCGCGAATGGCGCCAGCAGTTGCTCGTGCTCGGCCTGCTCACCGTGGCGGTCGCGGCGACGATCTGGGGCGCCGGCGTCGTCACGAACGGGCAGCTCGGCAACCCCAACTGGCCCACCTACGGCACCGCCGCTGCGACGGCCACGCTGCCTGGCAGCGACCCGCAGCTTGCTGCCGACATCGCCGCCATTCAGCGCCGCTGGGGCCCGGCAGACGTCATCGAGAACAAGAAAATCGCTACCGGCACCACCCAGTCTGTCCAGCTGCGGGCCGAGAATCCGCACGGGCGCTTCAACGCTCCGCTGCTCAGCCTCGTCAGCGGCACGTACCCGGCCGGTCCCGGTCAGGTCGCGCTGACCAGCCAGGTCGCGACGCTGTACGGCACGCACGCAGGCGGCACCTGGCGGGCGGCCGGGACGACCTGGCGGGTGACCGGCATCGTGCAGGACCCGAGCAACCTGGCCGACGAGTTCGCGCTGGTTGCCCCGGGCCAGGTCGCGCACCCGAGCCAGGTCATCATGCTGCTCGGTCCGGCCGCGGCGCAGCTGGCGACCAGCAACGGCGACGTTACGCTTCCGGGAGTGGCGGCGGCGACCCTGACCGCGCCCAATAGCAACGTGAGCGGATTCCCGCAGGCCACGCTCATCCTGGTGGTCGAGATAGTCGGCCTGGCGTTCATCGGGCTGGTGTCAGTTGCCAGCTTCTCCGTGCTGGCCCAGCGCAGGCTCCGTGCCCTCGGGATGCTCAGCGCGATCGGCGCGACCGAGCGCAACCTCCGCCTGGTCATGATCATCAACGGCCTGGTGGTCGGCGTGGCCGGCGCGCTAGCCGGGGCGGCGGTCGGCCTTGCCGCCTGGTTCGCTTACGCGCCGACGCTGCAGCAGGCGACCGGCCACGCTGTCGACGCGACGAACCTGCCGTGGTGGGCGTTCGCCATGGGAGTCCTGTTCGCGATCGCGACGTCGGTACTGGCGTCGCGCAACCCGGCTAAGACGATGGCCGCAGTCCCGGTGGTGGCCGCGCTGTCCGGCCGCCCCGCGCCGCCGAAGGCGGTACACCGATCCGCCGTGCCCGGCGTCGTCGCGATCGCGGTCGGCCTAGCCGTCCTGGCGTTCGCCGGCGGCCAGGCCGGGCCGCCTGGCGACGGCAGCGGCCCCCGCAGCGCGCTGCCCCTGCTCGTCGGCCTGGTTGGCGTGATCGTCGGCATCTTCCTGCTCGCCCCGCTGGGCATCAGCGTGCTGACAGCAGGCGCCGGACCGCGGCTGCCAGTCGCGATCCGGATAGCGCTACGTGACCTGGTTCGCTACCGGGCCCGGTCCGGTGCCGCGCTCGCCGCGGTTACGTTCGCCGTATTCCTGGCCACGGTGATCTGCCTCGTCGGCAGCGAGCGGACCGCGAACCCGCTCAGCCCCTCCGGTCCCAGCCTGTCCAGCAGTCAGCTCGTCGTCACCGCGGGGCGGAGCCCGTCCCCTGGCATGATGATGCCGCTCACTAGCGCCGAGGAGGCCAGCCTGGGCAGCCGGCTCACTAACCTCGCCGTCGGCCTGCGCGCAGGGTCGGCTGTGCCGCTGGAGTTCGCCGCCGGGCTGCATCAGGCGGGTACGCCGCAACGCAGCAACTTCACCGGCTCGGTGTACGTCGCCACCCCGCGGCTGCTCGCGACGTACGGGATCACGGCCAGCCAGATCGCTCCCGGCACCGACATTCTTACCTCGCGACCAGGACTGCCAGGCCTGCCGCACATGGAGATGAAGTGGTCCGGCAACGGAAGCGAGTCCGACGGAAGCCAGCCCGCCGGCAACGGTGGTCCGTCCTGCACGCTGAGCAACGACTGCCTGGCTGACCCCACGATCCAGGCGGTCAGCAGCCTGCCCGGCGGCACCGACGCGCCGAGCACGCTGATCACCGAGTACGCGATGCACAAGTACCACCTGCAGCCTCAGCTGCTCGGCTGGCTGATCCAGGCACCCGCCCCACTCACCGCCGGGCAGATCCGCGCCGCGCGACACGTCGCTCTCGCCTACCAGGCGCCGCTTGAGATCGCCTCCGGCGGAACAGATTTCAGCGAGATCGCCGACGTGGGCACCGCGGTCGGCATCCTGATCGCGCTCGGCGTGCTGGCCGCGTGCGTCGGACTGATCCGCAGCGAGACCGCGCCGGACCTGCGCACGCTCACCGCGACCGGGGCCAGCCGCGCGACGCGGCGGACGATCACCGCGGCGACTTCGGCCGCGCTGGGTCTGCTCGGCGCGGTCCTGGGCATGGCCTTCGCCGTGGTCGCCAGCCTGGTCTGGGCACACGCCAGCCTGTCGGCTCTGTTCGGCGATGTGCCGCTGACCGATGTGCTGATCTTGCTGGTCGGGCTGCCGCTAGCCGCCGCAGTCGGCGGCTGGCTGCTGGCCGGCGGCGAGCCGCCGCTGATCGCCAGGCAGCCGATGGAGTGAGGCCCGCCGGCGAGTCCTCGTTGCGCACCGACACGACGGTAGCCGCCGAGGCCGCCCTAGTACCGCGCTTCAGGCGGGGTGGGCACGGCCGGCAGGATGCAGCCAGTCGCCGCGCCGAGCCCGATCCGGACGCCATCGGGACCCGGCGCGCTCGCCGAGATGGTGATCTCATCTCCGTCGCGCAGCCAGGACCGCGTCGAGCCGTCAGCGAGGGGAACGGGCTGTTTCCCGTTCCACCCGAGCTCAATCAGCGAGCCGCGCTGTAGCGGCTCGGGACCACTGACCGTGCCAGATGCGTAGAGGTCGCCGCTGCGCAGCCTTGCGCCGGTAACAGTCATGTGGGCCAGCATCTGGGCCGGGCTCCAGTACATGGTGGCGTACGGCGGGCGGGAGATCAGGTGCCCGTTCAGGCGGATCTCGAAGGCGATGTCAAGACCCCAGTCGGTGGTCTCGATCAGGTAGTCGGTCAGCTTGGCGTCGCGCGACGGCGGCCGGATGCGGGCGTGCTCGAGCGCGGCCAGCGGCAGGATCCACGGCGAGATCGTGGTGGCGAACGACTTGCCGAGGAACGGGCCAAGTGGCGCCGACTCCCAGCGCTGGATGTCGCGGGCTGACCAGTCGTTGACCAGGCAGACGCCGAAGACGTGCGCGGCGAACCGCTCGACCGGAACGGGCTCGCCGAGGTGACTGTGCATGCCGACGACGAAGCCGAGCTCGGCCTCGAAGTCCAGTTGCCCGGATGCGCCGAAGACCGGCAGCTCGGCGCCGGGCAGCCGGGACTGGCCGCACGGTCGGCGGATCTCCGTTCCGGAGACGATGACGCTGCCAGCCCGGCCGTGATATCCGATCGGCATGTGCTTCCAGTTCGGCGTGAGTGGCTCACCATCTGGCCGGAAGATGCGGCCGACGTTGGTGGCGTGGTGTTCGGAGGCGTAGAAGTCGGCGTAGTCGGCGACCGTGAAGGGCAGCCGGTGCTGCACCGCGCTGGCCGGCACGATCAGGTCCTCGATGGCGGGCCGGAACTGATCTTCCGACAGCCACCTGGTGACCTCGCTCCGGACCTGGGCCCAGGCGCCGTCGCCGGCGTCGAGGAACTGGTCCAGGCTGCCCGAGGTGAACAGATGAGCACGGCCGGGCAGCAGGCGGTCGGTCGCGGTCGTCAGGTCGAGCACGCTGTCGCCGATTGCGACCCCGACCCGGAATTCCTCGGCGTGATGCGCGGCGGTGTAGGAGCCGTAGGGGAGCGCCCCGAGTCCGAGCGGGTGATCCGGCGCTACCCCCAGCCACGCTGCTGCCTGGGCCATGGTGCTCCTCATGGGTCTTGGCGGTCCCCGTATGCCGGTCAGGCGAGTGCCGATCACGCCAAGCGTAACGAGGTCGCTGATCGGGTTGGGCGCGAGACGGATGGGTCCGGTTCTGTCTAGGATCGGGCCATGACTGAACGATCAGACAGGGCGCGAGCAGACAGCAGCGCACGATCAGACAGGCACGATCAGACTGGACGCTCCCTGACCGCGCCCAGGTCGTGATCGTCGGCGGCGGCGTGATCGGGTGCAGCATCGCCTACCACCTGGCGCACCTGGGCTGGACCGATGTCGTCCTGCTTGAGCAGCACGCGCTGACCGCAGGCACGACCTGGCATGCGGCCGGCCTGATCACCTCGGCCGGGATGACCGACGAGACGTCGCTGTTCTTCAGTCGATACTCGCGTGACCTGTACTCCCGGCTGGAAGCAGAGACCGGGCACTCCACCGGATTCCGCGCCGTCGGCCACATCTCACTGGCGACCACGCCGCAGCGCCAGGAAGCCTTGCGCCGGGAGGCCGCCTGGATGCACGGCTTCGGCGTCGAGGACGCCGAGATCTCCGCGGCCGAAATCGCGGCCATGTGGCCGCTGGCTCGTACCGACGACGTGCTGTCCGGCTTTTACGTGGCCGACGAGGGGCGAGCGGACCCTGTCGGTGTGGCAACTTCGCTGGCCAAGGGCGCCCGGCAGCGCGGTGTGCGGATCGTCGAAGGCGTCGCCGCGACCGGCGTGCAGACTCGCGGCCGCCGGGTGACCGCCGTGCTCACCGAGGCCGGCCCGATCGAGACGGAGATCGTGGTCAACGCGGCCGGGATGTGGGCACGCCAGTTCGGCGCGCTGGCCGGAGTGTCCGTGCCGCTCCAGGCGGCCGAGCACTACTACCTGCTCACCGACACCGTGCCGGGAATGGACCAGAACCTGCCGGTCATCGAGGACCCCGATAACTACGGCTACTACCGGCCCGAGGGTGATGGCATGCTGGTCGGGCTATTCGAGCCGGTCGGCGCACCGTGGTCGCTGGACGGTGTGGCTCGCGACTTCTCCTTCGGCAAGCTGCCGCCCGACTGGGAGCGCATGGAGCCGTTCCTCGGGCCGGCGCTAGCGCGGATCCCGTGCCTGACCGAGACCGGCGTGCGCACGTTCTTCTGCGGGCCGGAGTCGTTCACCGCGGACGTCAAGCCGCTGATCGGCCCGGCACCTGAACTCGACGGCTACTTCGTCGCCGCCGGGCTGAACTCGCTCGGCATCTTGTCCGGCGGCGGCGTCGGCAACGTCGTGGCGCAGTGGATCGTGGACGGCGTCCCGCCGGTGGACACCGCGCACATCGCCATCGACCGCACCGCTACCTACGAGACATCGCGCCGATTCCGCCGGCAGCGGACCGTCGAGCAGCTCGGCGTGCTCTTCGGCGACGCGGTGTGGCCGACCTGGAAACCGTCAACAGCACGCGACATCCGCCGCTCCGTCATCCACGACCGGCTCGCGGCCCAGGGAGCCCACTTCGGGCAGTCGGCGGGCTGGGAGTTCGCCGAGTGGTTCGCCGGGCCGGACGAGCACGCGCCGTCCACCCTGGACTTCAGCCGGCAGGCGTCGCACGACATCGTGGCGCGCGAGCACAACGCCATCCGGGAAGCGGTTGGCGTGCTCGACATGACGCTGATGGCCAAGCTGATCGTGCAAGGTCCCGACGCCGCTGCCGTGCTGAGCCGGCTGTCGGCCAACGACGTGACCGCCGGGATCGGCCGCATCGTGTACACGCAGTGGCTGAACGAGGCGGGCGGGATCGTCGCCGACCTCACAGTGACCTGGCTTGAGCCGGAGAAGTTCCTGGTCATCGCCAGCGACGTCATCCACCGCCGGATCGAGCCGATGATCCGGCGCGAGACCAGGCCGGGCGAGTTCGTCACCGTGACCGACACAACGTCGGGCACCACCTTGCTGTCGGTCCAGGGTCCTGCCTCGCGCGAGCTGCTGAGCAGGCTGACCGACGGCGACCTGTCGAATACCGCGTTCCCTTACCTGTCCGCCCGGCAACTGCACGTCGGTTATGCGCCCACGCTCGCCGTGCGCGTCACCTACGTGGGCGAGCTTGGCTTTGAGCTGCACGTGCCGGCCGAATACGGGGCAGGCGTCTACGACGACCTGATGACCGCGGGCGCCGACCTGGGCGTTCGGCCGGTGGGCCTGGCCGCGATGACCAGCCTGCGGCTGGAGAAGGGCTACCGGGACTTCGGCGTCGACATCGACAACACCGATACGCCGCTGGCGGCCGGCCTCGGCTTCGCGGTGGCCTGGGACAAGCCGGGCGGCTTCGTCGGGCGGGACGCGCTGGCCAAAGTGCGGGCCGAAGGCGCGCCCCGCAACCGGGTGGTTGGGCTGGTTGCGCAGGATCCGGACGTCGACCTGTTCGGGAACGAGCCCGTCCGGCGCGACGGCCGCTGGGTCGGCTACGTCCGAGCCGCCGCCTACGGCCACACTGTCGGTGCCGCGGTGGGCCTGGTGCAGGTCAGCTGCCAGGACGGAGTCACCGGGGAGTGGCTGACGGAGGGCAGCTTCACCGTGCAGACCGGCGCGGGCGCGCAGGTGCCAGCGCGCCTGCAGATCGCGCCGTTCTACGATCCGCAGCGGCTGCGGATCCTGGCTGAGTGAGAGCAGGTCAGCCCTAGGTCGCTGAACCTGGATGGCGCGGGATCACCGAGCCTGCCGACCTGCCAGGCGCGAATGCATCGACGGCACTACCGGCGATTAGACGCGGCTTCATGCGTATGGGATGCGCGATCTTCGATCCTGTCCCCGACGCATGCCGCTGACGGCCGACCTTGCAAACCGGAGCGCACTCGTGCGATCATCCGCCACGAGCTGCAATTAACGCGTCGGGCTGGCGTGTCGCAGCCATACCGAGGGAAGAAGAATCGCTGTGCGCTGGTTCAAGGTGGCCGCCATCGCGGTCGGCGTAATCATCGCGTTCATGATTGTCTCATCGGTGATCGGCTTCCTTGTCGAGGCAGTGATCGCCGTGATCGCCGTCGCGGCGATTGCCCTCGCCATCAAGGTGACGGTCAACCGCAGGCAGGTTTCGAGGCAGAGGCGGCGCGGGGAGCTCGGTGGCCGGAGGTACAACAGGCCGCTGCGCCGCCACGACATGCCGGATGTCGACGACGAGCTATCCCGGCTGAAGCGCGACACTACCAGCTAGCCCCAGGGCCTGGCCGCGTGCTCAGGACGGCTGGCCTGCGGTCCTCCACTCGAACGCGCTGTTCAGGCTCGGCGGGGGGGCCGGTTCGCCCTCATCAGACTCTCGCCGTTCCTGTGGGCTCCCTGTGACCGGCTACGTCTGGTGTGTCTCGCCGCTGCCCGGCATCGCTGCGCCCGACTTCCAGGTCAGCGGGGCCGCGCTGGCCGATAGCTTGACGTCGAGATAACTGCTGATTAGGCTGTGGCGTAGATAGCTTGATATCGAGATACTTGCTTTCCAGCCGTAGCGGATTCCGAGCCGGCCCGACGGGCGCAACGCGGCCGCTACGCGGCAAGATGCTTGCAGGGGATCACGCAGGGCAGGTCGGCAGGACCTGCACGACCCAGGAGGCCAGGACATCATGACCGGGAACAGCTTCGGCAGCCGCGCTGATCTCGCCGTGGGCGGGACCAGCTACCAGATTCACCGGCTCGACGCCGTCGACGGTGCTGGTGACCTGCCCTACAGTCTCAAGATCCTGCTGGAGAACCTGCTGCGGACCGAGGACGGGCTTAACGTCACCGGCAACCACATCACTGCGCTCGCGCAGTGGGATCCGCTTGCTGAGCCTGACACCGAGATCCAGTTCAGCCCGGCCCGAGTCATCATGCAGGACCTGACCGGCGTGCCGGCCGTCGTCGACCTGGCCGCGATGCGCGAGGCGATGCGGGCACTGGGCGGCGACGCGGGCAAGATCAATCCGCTGGTGCCCGCTGAGCTCGTCATCGACCACTCGGTCATCGCCGACGTGTTTGGCCGCCCGGATGCCTTCGACCGGAACGTTGAGCTTGAGTTCCACCGCAACCGCGAGCGGTTCGCCTTCCTGCGCTGGGGCCAGGAGTCGCTGCGGCAGTTCAAGGTCGTGCCGCCGGGCACCGGCATCGTGCACCAGGTAAACATCGAGTACCTGGCCAGGGTCGTCATGACTCAGCAGGCCGACGGTGTGCTCGCCGCGTACCCCGACACCTGCGTCGGCACTGACTCGCACACCACCATGCAGAACGGACTTGGCGTCCTCGGCTGGGGGGTGGGCGGCATCGAGGCCGAGGCGGCCATGCTGGGCCAGCCGGTCTCCATGTTGATCCCCAAGGTCGTCGGCTTCCGCCTGACCGGCGAGTTGCCGGCTGGGGCGACCGCGACCGACCTCGTGCTCACCATCACCGAGTTGCTGCGCAAGCACGGCGTGGTCGGCAAGTTCGTCGAGTTCTACGGCGACGGCGTGCCGGCCGTCCCGGTCGCCAACCGCGCCACGATCGGCAACATGAGCCCCGAGTTCGGCTCGACCTGCGCGATCTTCCCGATCGACAGTGAGACCCTGACCTACCTGAGGCTCACCGGCCGACCGGAGGCGCAGGTGAGCCTCGTTGAGGCCTACGCCAAGGAGCAGGGCCTCTGGCACGACCCGGCCGCGCATGCGCGCTACTCCGAGGAACTACAGCTCGACCTCGGCACGGTGGTGCCGTCCCTGGCCGGCCCGAAGCGTCCGCAGGACCGGGTGGCGCTGACCGACGCGAAGACCTCGTTCCGCGCGGCGCTCGGCAGCTACGTGCAGCTGGACAAGCTGGACGACGAGATCGCCGACACGTTCCCGGCGTCAGACCCGTTCGTTCCCGACCGCGAGAACGGCGGCGGCGTTCGCCCGGCCGACGCGCCGGCCGGGTCCGGCGCGGGCCGGCCGTCCGCACGCGCTAACGTCACGCTGGATGACGGCACGACGACCTCGGTGGACCACGGCTCGGTTGTCATCGCCGCGATCACCTCCTGCACCAACACCTCGAACCCTTCGGTGATGATCGGCGCCGCCCTGGTGGCCAAGAAGGCTGTCGAGTTCGGCCTGGAGCGCAAGCCGTGGGTGAAGACCACGCTCGCGCCCGGCTCCAAGGTAGTCATGGACTACTACGAGCGCGCGGGCCTGACTCCGTACCTGGAGAAGCTCGGCTTCAACCTGGTCGGCTACGGCTGCACCACCTGCATCGGCAACTCCGGCCCGCTGCCCGAGGCGATCAGCGCTGCGGTCGCCGAGAACGACCTCGCCGTCGTTTCGGTGCTGTCCGGCAACCGGAACTTCGAGGGCCGGATCAACCCGGACATCAAGATGAACTACCTGGCCTCGCCGCCGCTCGTGGTCGCCTATGCGCTTGCCGGAACGATGGATATCGATCTGACCACCGAGCCGATAGGAACGGGGTCGTCCGGGCAGGATGTCTATCTGCGGGATCTGTGGCCTGCGCCAGCGGAGATCGAGTCGATCGTCGAGTCCGCGGTCGCGGCGGAGATGTTCACCCGTGACTATGCGGACGTGTTCAGCGGCGACGAGCGCTGGCAGGACCTGGATGTGCCGCCGGGCGAGACGTTCTCCTGGGATCCCGAGTCCACCTACGTGCGGCACCCGCCGTATTTCGAGGCTATGGAGACCACGCCGAGCCCGGTCACCGATATTCACGGCGCGCGCGTGCTGGCCGTACTCGGCGACTCGGTCACAACCGATCACATCTCACCGGCGGGTGCGATCAAGACCGACAGCCCGGCCGGGAAGTACCTGACCGAGCACGGCGTGCAGCGGACCGACTTCAACAGCTATGGCTCCCGGCGCGGTAACCACGAGGTCATGATCCGCGGCACGTTCGCCAACATCCGGCTGCGCAACCAGCTGGCGCCAGGCACCGAGGGCGGTGTCACCCTCAAGCTGCCAGGCGGCGAGCAGATGTCGATCTACGACGCGTCGCGCCAGTACATCGAGGCGGGCACGCCGCTCGTGGTGCTCGGCGGCAAGGAGTACGGCTCGGGCTCGTCCCGCGACTGGGCAGCCAAGGGCACCGCGCTGCTCGGCGTCCGTGCAGTGCTGGTGGAGTCGTTCGAGCGGATCCACCGGTCCAACCTGATCGGCATGGGCGTGCTGCCGCTGCAGTTCAAGCCGGGGGAGAGCGCCGCATCGCTCGGTCTGACCGGGCACGAGGTGTTCGACATCACCGGCGTCGAGGCGATGAACTCCGGCGACACGCCGCGCGAGGTGACGGTGCGCGCCGACGACAAGGAGTTCTCCGCTGTCGTGCGGATCGACACCCCCGGCGAGGCCGAGTACTACCGGCACGGCGGCATCATGCAGTACGTCCTGCGGTCGCTGCTCGACAAGCCATAACAGCCAAGGAGGCCTGCCGCAGGCGGCAGGCTTCGTTATCGGAACGGCAAAGATTCCGGCATACCAGTCGTAACCCCCGCCGCGGCTGCGCGGCGGCACTACCCTCGTGCCGGTGAGAACTTTGTTGCCCGATAGCAAGTAGCCGGGCTTGCGTGCATGTTGAGCGGCGCCGCGGCTTCAGTGCCGCTGACCACTCCCGGTCTGTGGCTCACCGGCATCGAGCGCGGGCTCATGCTCGCTGGCCTGGCGCTGGCGCTCGGTGGGCTGGCCGGCCGGGGCCTGGCCCGGCACTACAAGGGCGCGCGGCCCGGCCCGCTGCCAGGTCCCTGGGCAGTGCGCGGCTCGCTGCTGGGCGCGGCGGCCAGCGCGGCGCTCCTGATCACGGCGCTGATCGGTCCCGGTCTCGCCGCGCGGCTGGCGCGGCCTGATCCGCCTGGCCTGACCTCCGGCGGGACAGCGCAGATCGCCGCGGTCGAACTCGGGCTGTTCGCGCTGGCCGCCATCCTGCTGCGGCTACGCCAGTCCGGCTGGGCCACGGCCCTGCTGTGCGGTGTCGTACTCGCCGAGGGAATCAGGGCACATCCCGAGGGCGTCGTGCCGGTCGCCGGAGCGTTCGTCACGTACTGTCACGTGTTCCCGGCTGTGCTATGGGCCGGGATGCTGTGTTACGCCCTGCGCGCCGCGATCGCCTGGCGCGCCTACCCTGCAGCCGCCCACGGGATCGTGAAGTTGTACGCGACGGCTGCGGCATGGTTGTTCGCGATCGTCCTCATCACTGGCGTGATCTCGGCCCTGGTGCTGGTGCCGCTCGGGTCTTTGCTCACCACGTCGTACGGGCTGTTCCTGGTCGCCAAGGCGGCCGTCGTCTGCATTGCCGCTGGCCTGGCAATGGCCGGGCGGATGTGGCTGCAGCGGCCCGCCGCCGGGGTAGGTCCGGCGCTGGCGACGAAGCTCGAGGTTGCGGCGCTCGCTGTGGTCATCGCGATTACCGGCATCCTCACTGTGCTGACGCCGCCCGCCACCGGCACGTCAGCCCCGTCGACCCCGGCCCGTGGGGCGCTCCCGGCTGCCGACCGGCAGTCGGTCCACCCGAAACGGACCGACTACCGGCTCGACATCCGCGAGCGCGGTCGAGTCGCTTCATCTATTGGGCGCGACGTTGGAGTCACTGCCCATTAGTTGGGCGTCATCTCCGACTTGATGCCCAATGGGATCGGTGGCTGAGACGTACCATAGCTCGACCGTGACCACCTCTCCGCTCGCCGCGACTCCGGAGTCAGATCATGCACTCGACCGTTCCTGTGATCGATCTGGAGCCCTGGTTCCGCGGTGACCAGCCTGCCCGGGCAGGTGTCGCTGCGGAGATGGACGAGGCGCTCCAGCGCGTGGGCTTCTTCCTCGTTACGGGTCATGGGGTGCCTGGTGACCTGCGCGCGGGGGTTCGTGCCGAGGCTCGCGCGTTCTTCGCGCTGCCGCCGGAGATCAAGCAGCGGTATGCCGTCACTGTTGGCGGCCGGGGCTGGCTACCGCCGGGCGCGGAAGCGAATGGCTATGCCGAGGGCACGCAGACTCCGCCCGACCTCAAGGAGTCCTTCGCCGTCGGTGCTGACCAGCCGACCGGCGACGCTGACGTGGACGGGTTCTGGTTTCAGCCGAATACCTATCCAGCTGAGGTGCCCAGGCTGGAGCCAGCGGTGGTGACCTACCTCGCTCGCATGCGCGGGCTGGCGGACGAACTACTCGTGCTCTGCGCATCGGCGCTACGGCAGGAACGCGACTTCTTCACTCGGCACACCGGCCACGCCACGCACACGCTGAATATCAACTGGTACCCGCCGATGCGGGTGGCCGGGGCACCGGCACCGGGTCAGTTCCGGATCGGGCCACATACGGACTTCGGCACTGTCACCATCCTGGACCGCGAGCCGGGCCGCGGCGGCCTGCAGGTGTGGACCGAGGAGGACGGCTGGCAGGACGCGCCGTTTGAGCCGGGTGCCGTCACGGTCAACGCTGGCGACCTGCTCGCCCGCTGGAGCGGCGGCCGGTGGAAGTCCAACCGGCACCGCGTGCTGCCGCCCCAGGCTGAGGCGCCAGATGAGGATCTGGTCTCACTGGTGTACTTCTACGAGGCCGACCACGACGCGGTGATTGAGTCGCTGCAGCCGCCGATCGGGAGGCCGAACGACTACGCGCCAGTGGTGTCGGCGGAGTTCATCAAGAAGCGCCTGGACAAGATCACTATCGGCTAGCCCGCAGCTAGTTCTCCAGACCGCCGGGATGGGCCGGGACGTCGACGGCGTGCTCTCTGAGCGCCGCTAGGGGCACGATGTCCAGGGCCCGCTCATGAGTTGACGCCAGCACGACGTGTGCGGCGGCGCCGTCCCGGTGAGCCCGCAGCCAGTTCGCCGCCGTCACGCACCACCGGTCGCCGGGTACCAGCCCAGGGAACTCGTATTGCGGCGCTGGCGTGATCAGGTCGTTACCGATCTGGCGCTGATGCTCGAGGAATGCAGTGGTCACGACGGCGCAGATCGTATGGCTGCCTTGATCCTGCGGCCCCGTGCGACAGCAGCCATCTCGGTAGAACCCCGTCACCGGGTCGGTGCCACACGGCTCCAGCTCGCCGCCGAGTACGTTGCGATCGCCCATCCCAGCAGTATCGGGGGCGACGGCAAGCCCCACAAGGACCGGCCCGGCCTGGAAGCCAGCGACTGTCGGCACCCCGGCCTAGCATGTACCCACGCTGCCGGCGGGATCCGGGGCCGACGGGATTCGGGAGACATCGATGGCTGACGCGCACGACGTACGACGCCTCGCGCTTTCCCTGCCGGAGGTCGAGGAGATCGACTGCGATGGCTTCGACTTCCGGGTGGGCGGCAACGGATTCATCTGGTCCTATCCGGAGCGCAGGCCGGGCAGGCCGCGGGTCCTCCGCACCGACATCGCCGTGCTCTTCGTGGGCGACGAGGCCGAGAAGCAGGCGCTCCTGCTCGGCGAGCCCGGTATCTTCTTCACTGCGCCGGGCTATGACGGCTGGCCGCTGGTGATGCTCCGGCTCGCGGAGGTGGACGCCGAGCGGCTACGGGAGCTCCTGACCGACGCCTGGCGGATGCGCGCCCCGGACGAGATCACCGCGCTGCTCGAGACCGGCGATCTGTCCGGCGCTGACCCGCGCTGACCCGGATGCCGCGCTAGTGCACGAGCTCGGCCCTCGCCATCTCGGCGAACTCGTCCGCTGGTTCAGTCCGCCGCCACCGCGAGGGTACGAACATGGGAACGATCATGATTGCGCCGAGCAGTGCCAGCACACCGGCGGTCAGCATGGTGCGGAAGCCGCTGGCCGCGTCCATCGTGGACAGCGGGATCAGCCGGAGCGCCCGGTGCGCGCTGACCACTTCGAGGGCAGACCAGCCGAGCAGGATCAGCCCCGGCAGCCCGGCGCTGAGCGGCGACAACGCCGACACGGCGAGCAGGACACCGACGAGCAGGCCCGTTCCGACCAGGGCCGCCAGGGCCAGCCCGCCTGACATGCTTTCCAGGCTTGTGCCATGTGCATGGGCGGTGAGAACCCTGGCCACGCCCCAGCTCGCGCCGAAGAACAACGCCGCTGCAGTTGCCAGGGCCAACACCAGTCCGACTAGGTGACGCATCGCCACTACCTCCAGTTGGCTCGCGCGGACCTCGCCGCGCGCCCTCCAAGGACATGGCTCCCCAGCGCCCGCCCGGCTATCGGGCTGGCGTTTCGCTCCACCAGGAGGCACTTTACCGGTGTTGTGCCGATTCCGCCTGGGCTCTGTGATTCCGGGTGGCTGGCGCACCGTTCTTAGCGCTAGGCCGTGTCAGCACCTGGCTCGGCTGGCTCGTCCGGCGAGCCGGAGGCGCGCGGCCCCGTTGTCGCGCGTCGCTGGATGGACGTGAGGCTGTCGTGCAGCGCCTGCCAGACGGCGCCCAGGCTGGCGCTGTCCGGCAGGTCGCCGCGGATGACACCGCCCGGGTCAGCCCGGTCGCCGAGCGCGGCGAGTGCCGTCTGGCCGAGGCGGACGATCACCGGGTCGGTCGCCTCGATCGTGACCTGCTCGCTGGTCACCTTGATCAGCATCTGGCGCCGGCCAGCCTCTTCCGGTTGCTCGTCGCTCGTGCCGGCGACGTCGGCGTTGCGAAGTGCCGCCCTGGCCCGATCCAGGTCGACGCCAAGCGCGGAGAGCGCGCGGGCCGCGGCCGCTTCGGGGTCGGCAATGGCCGCCAGCAGGAGATGGTGCGAGCCGACGGGCTGCGATCCGGCCAGCCGGGCGGCCTCGGTCAGGCTGATGTCCGCGGCGGGCGTGGTGCGCATCTCTGCGGACTGGCTTGGCTCAGATTCTTCGGCGGCGCCCGACCAGCGGCGCAGCCAGCGACGCCCTCTGGTCGCTTCGGTCGGCGTCGTGGACGTCAGGTCGAGAACGGCCATCCGGATCTGGCTCAGGTCCGGGCTGTGCTGCTTGAGGATCTGCGCGCCGACCCCTTCGCCTTCGCGGATCACGCCCAGCAGGACGTGCTCGGTGCCGATGAAGTTGTGGTGCAGTTGCAGCGCCTCGCGGAGCGCGAGCTCGAGGGTCTTCTTCGCCCGCGGAGTGAACGGGATGTGTCCGCTCGGCCTGGCTTTGCCGATACCGATGATGGCCTTGACCTCGTCACGGGTGCTGTCCAGGGTCATCCCGAAACGCTCGAGAGCGTGGAATGCGATTCCCTCTTGTTCGGCGAGAAGCCCGAGCAGGATGTGCTCCGTGCCGATGTAGTTGTGCTGCAGTCGCCGGGCTTCTTCCTGGGCGAGAACGACGACGTGCCGGGCGCGGTTAGTGAATCGCTCAAACATGGGACTACCGTCCAGCACGCTGAGCACCCAGTCAATACCATGCTATTGATAGGGTTACGGGCCAAGAGGGCTGGCGAGAGGATCGGGCACTCGTGGACTGGGAGGACCGGCTCGACGGCTGGGAGCTCGAGCTCGAACTTGCCGCCCAGCTTGAGGGCTCGGACTGGGTGACGCTCGAGCGCGCAGCCGCCGAGACGGGCGCGTCCCGTGCGGCGTTGCGGAGCTGGTACCGGACTGGGCAGATCCCGTCTCGCCTGGTCGACGGGCCGCACGGGCCGCAGCGACTCGTGCCGCTGGCCCTCGTCGCCGCGCGCGCTGAGACCTCGCCACGGCTTCGGCGCACCGCGGAGCGGCGGCTGGCCGAGGAAGCGCAGCTGGAGATCCTGCGCCACCGGGTCGACCAGCTCGAACTCAGGCTCGCGGCGCTCGAAGGGCGCGAGTCACCCCATAATGCCCAAGCCTGACGCTCGGTTCATGGCAGGCTTGTCCGGTGGCTGACTTCATCCATCAGAACCTGACCGGCTCAAAGTTCGAGGACGTGTACCTCACTGGCACCCGGTTCCACGACGTGGATCTCACCGACGCACGCTTCAGCCTCGTCGACATGACCGGGGTCACGGTTCGCGGCGCGGTCCTGGCCAACGTGGACATCAGCGCCGAGATCGTGAACCTGCGAGTCAACGGCGTCGACGTCGTTCCCCTGGTAGAGGCGGAGCTCAACCGCCGCTATCCCGACCGGCCCAAGATGCGGCCAGCTGATGCGGCGGGGTTCCGCGAAGCCTGGGACATTCTCGAGCGGCTGTGGGCGCAGACCGTCGGGCGGGCTCGCGGCATGCCGCCCCAGCTGCTGCACGAGCGCGTCGACGGCGAGTGGTCGTTCATCGAGACGCTGCGTCACCTCGTCTTCGCGACCGACGCATGGGTGAAGCGAGCGATCCTGGGGGAGCCGTCGCCCTGGGACCCGCTCGATCTGCCCCACGACGAGATGCCCGATGAGCCCAGCGTGCCGCGCGACCGAAACGCGCGACCGGCGCTGGACGAAGTGCTCTCGCTGCGCGCGGACCGGATGACAACCGTGCGGCAGGTGCTCGCCGACCTGACCGACGACACGCTTGCCGGTATGACTCAGCCAGTCATAGCGCCCGGCTACCCCGAGCCCGAAGGCTTCGCCGTCCGCCGCTGCCTAGGGGCCGTTATCAACGAAGAATGGGAGCACCGGCTGTACGCCGAGCGGGACTTCGACGTGCTCGAAGGGCGCTAACTCGTCAGCGCGTAAAGAACCGCATCGCCGGCGACACATTGTCTTCGTGATCATGGTCGCGGCCGCGTAGGCGACGGCGGCGCGGCGGTGTCGGCCTGGCGGACGACGATGTTCACGATGCGGTCGGGCACGATCACCATCCGCTCGATTCTGCCGCCAGCTGTCCAGCGCCCGTACTCCGGATGCGCGCGCACGGCTTCCTCGACCGCCGCCGCGCCCAGGCCAGCCGCGACCTGTATCCGGAACCGGGTCCGCCCGTTCACCTGGACCGGCACGGTGACGACGCTCGTCTCGGCCAGCGCCGGGTCCGCCACCGGGAACGGCGCGTAGGCCACCGACGGCGGATGGCCCAGCCTGGCCCACAGCTCCTCGCCGATGTGCGGAGCCAGCGGTGCGATCATCAGCACCAGTGGATCGGCTAGCGCCCGCGGCAGCCCGCCATCGGCCGACAGCCGGGCTGCCGCCGTGACCAGTTCCATCAGCCGGGCGATGGCCGTGTTGAACCGCAGCTGCCCGAAGTCGCGCCGCACCGCAGTGATCGTCGCGTGCAGAGCGTGCTCCGTTGCCGCGTCCAGCGGCGCGTCTGTCACTGTCGGCTGCGCCGGTCTGCTCATCGACCACGCACCGCCACAGTCGCTGCAGGAACCGGTGCACGCCGACGACGTCGTCGGTCCGCCACGGCTTGTCGACTTCCAGCGGGCCCATGGCCATCTCGTACAGCCGCAGCGTGTCCGCGCCGTACCGGCGGTACATTTCGTCCGGACTGACGCCGTTCTTCAGGCTCTTGCCCATCTTGCCGGCTCGCCGGGTGACCGGCTGGCCCTGGTAGCTCGCCGAGCCGTCCGGCGCGACCACGACGTCCGGGGCGGGCACGTACATGCCCCGCGTATCAACGTAGGCATCGGCCAGGATCATGCCCTGGTTCACCAGCCGGGCGAACGGCTCCGGCGTGGACACGTGTCCCAGGTCGTACAGGACCTTGTGCCAGAACCGCGCGTACAGCAGGTGCAGCACCGCATGCTCGGCGCCGCCGATGTACAAGTCGACGCCGCCTGGCGCCATCCAGTACCGCTCGACGGCCGGGTCAGCGAAAGCGACGTCGTTGTCAGGGTCGGTGTACCGCAGGTAGTACCAGCAGGACCCCGCCCACTGCGGCATGGTGTTCAGCTCGCGCCGGTAGGTCGCCACGCCGTCGCCCAGGTCCAGCTCCACCGTTGCCCAGTCGGTCGCTCGCGCGAGCGGTGGCACGGGCTCGTCGGCACCGGGCTCGGGCCGGAAGTCGGCCAGTTCCGGCAGCAGTACGGGCAGCTCGGTCTCCGGCAGTGCTACCGGCAGGCCTCCGGCGTCGTACACGATGGGGAACGGCTCGCCCCAGTAGCGCTGCCGGGAGAACAGCCAGTCCCGCAGCCGGTACCTGCGAACGGCATGCCCATGCCCACCCCGTTCCAGCCAGTGAATCGAAGCAGCGATCGCGGCCTGCGTGTCCAGGCCGGCCAGCGGCATGCCCGGCACGTCCGCGTACTCGCCGTCGCTGTCGATGACCTGCCGTACCGGCAGGTCATGCGCACGCGCGAAGGCCAGGTCCCGTTCGTCGTGGGCGGGCACCGCCATGATGGCGCCCGTTCCGTAGCCCATCAGGACGTAATCAGCGACGAAGACCGGAACGGGGTCGCCCGTGACCGGGTTGATGACGTAAGCGCCGGTGAAGACGCCCGACTTGGCGTCGCCCGCAGTGCGCTGCCGATCGCTGCGCCGGGCCGTCGCTGCCTGGTACGCGGCGACTGCCGCCCGCGGCTCGCGACCGTCGGGCCGCCAGGCCGGCGGCGTTCCCTCCGGCCAGGCGTCGGCTACCAGGCTGTCCGCCAGCGGGTGCTCAGGTGCCAGGACGACGAATGTGGCGCCGTACAGCGTGTCGGGACGGGTCGTGAACACCTCGACCGGGCTGCCGCCCTGGCCGGCGGGCTGCATGGTGATGATGGCGCCGTCGCTGGCGCCGATCCAGTTGCGCTGCAGCTGCTTGACGCTCTCCGGCCACGACAGCTCGTCCAGGTCGTCGATCAGGCGCTGCGCCATCGCGGTGATGCGCAGCATCCACTGCCGCATCGGGCGCCGGTAGACGGGGAAGTTGCCGATGTCGCTGCGGCCGTCGGCGGTGACCTCCTCGTTAGCCAGGACCGTGCCCAGGCCGGGGCACCAGTTGACGGGCTCCTCGGCGATGTAGGCCAGCCGTCGCGCGTCGACAAGCTGCCGCTGCTCGGAGCCGGTCAGTCCAGCCCAGTCCCGGTCGCCCCCGTCGGGGCCGACGCCGACCGCGCGCGTCCCGGACTCGTACTCGGCCACCAGGTCCGCTATCGGCCGCGCCAGGCCAGTCCGCTCGTCCACCCAGCTGTTGAAGATCTGCAGGAAGATCCACTGCGTCCAGCGGTAGAACCGGGGATCGGTGGTGTCGATGCTGCGCCGGGAGTCGTGGCCCAGCCCCAGGCGGCGCAGCTGCCGGCGCATGATGTCGGTGTTCTGCCGGGTCGTGACCTCCGGATGCTGGCCGGAGGCCAGCGCGAACTGCTCGGCGGGCAGGCCGAAGGAGTCAAACCCCATGGCGTGCAGGACGTGATGCCCGGTCATCCGCAGGTAGCGGGCGTAGACGTCGGTGGCGATGTAGCCCTCGGGGTGGCCGACATGGATACCCGAGCCGCTGGCGTAGGCGAACATGTCCAGCACGTAGGACTTCGGCTGGCCAGCGCGGAACCCCGCGGACAGCGGGCCCTGCGGGTTGGGAGAGTCGAACGTGCCCGCGGCCGCCCAGTAGTCCTGCCAGCGCAGCTCGATCTCTTCGGCCATCCGGGCGTGATAGCGGAACGGCGGCAGGCCGGCGGCCGCTGCCTGGTCCGGCTGCTGCTGGCCGGTCGCTTGCTCGCTCATGGCGTCGTTGCCCCTCGCTCGTTCGGCTCACTCGAGAAATAAAAAAGCCCCTCACGCATGAGGGGCGGCCGCGCTGACTAATCGCGTCAGTGCGGCCTGCTGAGAAGGAGACTGCGGAATCGTGTCACGAGCACAGGATAGCGCGATCGCCCTGCCAGCGGCGAGCCGGATTGGGCGCCTGGCATCACCTCGTGGCAGCTGCCAGGTGGTCGCCTGGCACCGAGCTAGCCGGAGCTGACGTCGTGGCCGAGGATCGCGGACCACTCCGAAAGCTCGGCGGTGAGCCGGGCATCGACGGGCCGGGACCGGGCGGACCGCAGCCTGCGCCGTCCTGGGCGGCGGTCAGGCTCTCGCCGCGCGGCGGTCGGCCCGAGCGCGAGCGTGATGGCGGCGCCGCCGCGTGGCGCCCTGCCGATCGTGAGGGATCCGCCGGAGGACTCGGCGATGCGCCTGGCGATGTCCAGGCCGAGGCCGGTCGACCCGCCGCCGGACGAGCCGCGTGCCGCCTGGTCGCTGGCGAAGCCGGGCCCGTCGTCGGCGACCGTCAGCCAGGCGCCGCCGCTGGCGCGTGCTGTCAGGCGCACGCCGAACGCGGCACCCTCGGGCGTATGCGCGAACACGTTCTCGAGCAGGATGTCCGCGCAGGCAGCGAGGTCCTGGGCGGGCACCCGGACCGGCAGCCAGTCCGAGTCGATCTCGACTGCCATGTACCGGTCCTGGTCCTCGGCCAGCGCCTGCCAGAAGGCTGTGCGTTCCCGGATGACCTCGGCGGCGTCACACGCTATCCGGCCGCCGGACGCGGACGGCCGCCGGGCCTCCCTGATGATCTCGTTGACCGTCCGGGTCAGCTCATCGACGTCGGCGATGACCTGCATCATCTCGGTCTCGTCGCGCAGGGACTCGGCGTCGATGCGCAGCGCAGTCAGCGGGGTGCGCAGCCGGTGGGAAAGGTCGGCGAGCGTCTCCCGCTCGTGCGTGAGCAGCTCGCCGATGCGGGCCGCGAGCCGGTTCAGGCCATTGCTCACCTGCCGTATTTCGGGCGGGCCGTCATACGGGGCACGGGCAGAGAGGTCGCCGTCGGCCAGCAGCTCCGAGGCCCTGGCCACCGCGCCCAGCGGCATCAGCAGCGAGCGGGCGAGCTGCGCCGCGACCGCCACGCTGAGCCCGAGCAGGACGACGCCGATGATGCCGAGCAGCAGCCATTCGCGCGACACGCCCTGGCGGAGCCGGGCGTCGGGCACGAAGGTCCGGATGACCGCGGTGCCGCGGGGGAGGCCCTGTACCGAGACGAGGATCTCCTCGCCGCCGGCCACGCGCCTGGTAAAGCTGCGGCCGCGCATGGCGAGCCGGACGTTGGACGTTCGCTGCGCCGGGCTGCCGAGGACCTCACCGCTGGGCAGGAACACGGTGGTCGGCTCGCCGGCGTTCTGCGCGTTTACCCGGGCGATCGTCAGACGTAGATCGTCTGGCGTGAGCGTTGCCGCCAGCGGGGCCAGCCACTGAGCCTGCGCGGTGGCCGAGCCCGTCGCGCGCTCGGCCGCGAATGTCCGCAGCAGGAGCGCGAGCGGGAGCAGGAACGAGACCAGTACCAGCGAACTGGTCGCCAGCACGAGCAGGGTGATCCGCAGTCTCATAGTGGCGCGGCGAGCTTAATGCCAACTCCGCGGACCGTATAGAGATACCTCGGCTCCTGCGCCGTCTCGCCCAGCTTGCGGCGCAGCCAGGACACGTGCACGTCGATCGTCTTGTCCGCGCCGCCGTACGGCATCCGCCAGACATGGGTCAGCAGGTCACGCTTGGGCACGACCTGCCCAGCCCGCTGGGCCAGGTAGTGCAGGAGGTCAAACTCCCGCCTGCTGAGCTCGAGCGGAATCCCGTCCAGGAACGCCTCGTGTGCTTCGCCGTCCAGCCAGAGCCCGCCGACCTGGATCGGAGCGGTGCGCGACTGGCTCACATCGCTGGCCCGGCGGAGTACGGCCCGGACGCGCGCGTCGATCTGGCCGGGCCCGAATGGCTTGATCAGGTAATCGTCAGCTCCGGCGTTCAGGGCGCGGACGATGTCGGCCTCGTCATCACGCGCCGTCGCGACGACGACAGGCACGTTGCTGACCGCCCGGAGCATCCGCAGGGCTTCGTAGCCGTCAAGCCCCGGCAGCCCGAGATCCAGGATGACGAGGTCCGGCGGGGCCGACACGACCTGCTGGAGCGCGTCCATGGCGGTTGTGGTGCTGGTGACGGCGTGTCCCCGCTCGGTCAGCGCGCGGACGAGGGCATGGCGGATCGGCGCGTCGTCTTCCACCAGCAGGAGCTGGGCCACATCGCAGACGGTAGCCGGGACGGCCAGGTTGCGACGCCGATATTCCTGGATTAATTCGACGATTTGCGAGGTTTCGGCTTCGCCTCGGTGCCCTTGTCGCCGTCTTTACCTCCGCTTAAGCTGGCGGCGGTCATCATGCACTGGTGAGCTCGCGATTTCTGCTTGGCCTCGGTGCCTGGCTGCTCGGCGCGGGGATCGCGACGACCGGCAGCATGATCGCAGTCCACGAGCTGGCGCATGGCCTGCTCGTATCGCAGGCTCAGCAGCTCGGCGCGGGAACCACGGGCGTCGGCCTCACCACGGGCGCCGCGGGGCCGAGCCCGTCTCCGGCGGCGCCTTCCACCACGGCATCGTCCAGCCCGCCAGTCAAGCGGCACACCGTGCCCCCCAGCGCGAGCTCGGACTCTCCGACTCCGGCAGGCACGCTCCTGGAATCGGGCGAGGGCAGCGCCATGGCCGACTGCGTGGCCGGCGGCGCGTACCTGCTCTACTGGAGCCCGGATCAGGGTTTCTCGGCCGAGGACGTCGTTCGCGGTCCGGCCGGGACAGCCAGCGTGACCTTCCGCGGGCCGGGCGCCGGCGTGATCATGCGCGTATCCTGCGCGGCGGGTGTGCCGGTCGCGCATCTGTACCAGCTCTCTCCGGACGACGGCGACGACAGTCACAGTGCTGGCCCCAGCGGCGGCGCCAGCGGCGGACCGGGGGAGTAGTCACCGAACTGACTGTCAGGCTGACGTCTTCTGCATTATCAGGGCGAGGGCCGGGCAGGATGCGACGGCGCGGCGTGCCAGCGGTAGCTCATCGTCGGTCAGTTCGTCGGCCGGCACGATGGGATAGCCCCAGGGATCCAGTTCAATTAGCTCGGGCAGCAGTTCCGCGCAGACGCCGTGGCCGGTGCACGCGATCGGGTTGACCCGCAGGCTCTCGCTCACCAGTCCGCCAGGTCGCCGGGAACGGGCAGGATGGGCGCGCGACGGATGCCGTAACACGGGCCGCGGTCGTGATGCCAGGCTGCGTCGGCGGCAAACGCGTTGAGAGCGCTGCGGACGAGCTGGGTAACCCCGTCAGGATGCTTACAGGCACCCCGGCCGGCCACGAGCCCGGTCAGCGCCCCAATCTGCCGGGTAGCTCGCCGCTCGCCCTGGTAGGCCAGATCAGCGACCGCGTCCGCCAGGGCGGGCAAGCCGAAGACGCACGGTCCGCACTGGCCTGCGGTCTCGGCAGCCAGGTAGCGCACTACCCTGGCCGTTTCCGCCAGGCCGCAGGAGGTATCCGGCAGGGCGATGATGATGCCCGCGCCGAGCGCGCCGCCAGCGGCCTTGAGGTCCCGGTGCGTCAGCGGCAGCTGCCAGGCCACGTCGATCGGCAGCCAGGTGCCGAAGTACCCGCCGGTCAGGACGGCCTGCGGCCGCTCGGTCAGCCCGCCTGCGGTCATCAGCACAGCCCCGATCGGAGTGCCGAGCTCGACCTCGTAGACGCCGGGGCTGGCAACGGCGCCGTCGACGGTGACGAGCATCGTCCCGGCCGCACCGGGCACGCCAGCCGACCTGAACCAGCGGTCGCCGTACCGGGCGATCAGCGCGATGTGGGCGAGTGTCTCGGCGTTGTTGACCAGCGTCGGACGGCCATCGAAGCCGCGTTCGTGGGTGCGCGGCGGCGAGAACGTCGGCAGGGCGGGGCCGCCGTTGAGGTAGTGGACGATGGCCGACTGCTCGCTGGACACATAACGGCTGGGAATGCCGACGATCTCGATGGGGATCGCGTCGATGCCCGCCGCCGCCCGCGCGGCCGCGGCCGCTTCGAGGCTCGCGGCCAGCCGCCGCTCGTGCCGGTGCACGACCAGGAAGGAGCGGTCGGCGCCGACGGCGTAGGCCGCCAGACTGATGCCATCGAAGACCAGGTGCGGCGCCCGGCTCAGCAGCAGCCTGTCCTTCGCGCTGGCGGGCTCGCCCTCGCAGCCGTTGGCGACGACGACCGGCCGACCCCGCTCCCCGGCCACGGAGCGCAGCTTGCGGCCGGCCGGGAAGCCGGCCCCGCCGCGGCCGGTCAGGCCGGACCGCTCGATGACGTCCATGAGCCGGCTGGCGCTGTCACGCTGCTGCGCGGCCCCGCAGCCCAGGCAGCGGCAGCGGGCCATGGAGTTCCTCGTGCTCGAGCAGTCCGATGGGTCCGTGTCCGCCGGGCCCGGCCAGCAGGCGCGGCAGCCCGCTCTGGCGGGCGATGGTCTGCGTCACCACCGCGACCGTCATCGCGCCAGCCTCCGGGACGGGAGCAGGTCGAGGCCACGGACGATGCCGGCGACCAGCACGGCCGCGCCGCATGCCACCGCAAGGACGAAGACCCAGGTCTGCGACCGGTCCGTGCCGATCCCGAGGCCGTGAGCCATCGCGATCGGCCAGCACAGGTAGCCGCACCAGTGGACCGCTCGCCAGAAGCCGTGCCCGATCCGCTGCCGGAGGGCGCTCGTCACCGAGACGGCGATGAGCACATCCGACGCGATCGCACCGAGCCCGAGCCACAGCCGGTGGTAGCCGGACAGGAAGGGGATGACGGCATCCTGGATGCCGATCGAGGTGTAGCTGTCCACGACCGTGGTGCCGATGTGCAGCCCGAGGAAGACCAGGGCGAGAAGCGAGATGTTGCGGTGCAGGCCGATGACAAGGAACCGTGGCCACCGCACTGTGGAGACTCGTCCAGCCGTGAGCAAGCCGAGCGCTGTCGTGGCGGTGAGCAGCAGCAGCGTGACCAGACCCGCCGCCCTGGTCGCATACCAGAGGCCGGGGCCGCTAAAGCTCATCGGGCCACTCCCCGGTGGTGATGATGGTGCCGTCGGAGCCGACGAGCCGGGCGGGCAGCCCGAGGCTGGCGAGCCAGCCGGTCGCGGCAGCCGATCTGATGATCGCGGCCGTGCTGGCCGCGTTGGCGTCGACGCACGTGGCCGCGGCGACGCTGACCGCGGCCCAGCAACTGTCGGCCGACCGCCCGGTGCGCGGGTCGACGATGTGATGCAGCGTCCGGGCGCCCCGCCGCCAGGCCCGCGACCCGGTGCTGGACGTGGCGAGGCCGCCGTCGCGGAGCGCGATCACAGGCCGGCGGCCGCCGTCCGCCGGGTCCGCAACGATCTCAACCCGCCAGCCCGCGGCGGGCGGCGAGCCCGCCACGGCGATGTCGCCGCCGAGGTTGACTAGCACGCCCGCACCAGTGGCCGCGGCGATCGTGCGGGCCGCGCGGTCGGCGGCCAGCGCTTTAGCGGTAGCGCCGAGGTCGAGCGAGCACTCCAGCCGGGAGCCGCACGGTCAGCGCCTCCCGGTCGAGGTCGACGCATTGCCAGCCGCCGGCGGGCACCGGCCGGACCGGTCCAGCCGGTGCCCGCCGCCGGCTGGCTAGCTGGGCGAAGTCACGGTCATAGCCGAGCCGGACCAGAGACTGGCCGCACGTGGGATCGACGTCCCCGTCGGTGGCGGCCGCCGCTTGCAGCGCCACCGCGATTGCCTCGGCGAACAGCGGGCTGACCGGCTGGCGTCGTCCGCCGGCCTGGTTCAGCAGCGTCAGCTCGGAGTCTGGCCGGAAGCGCGAGCAGGCCAGGTCGATGGCGCGAAGCTCACGGTCCAGTAGGTCGCGGGCGGGCCTGACCGCCGACTGAGTGGTGACTAGCAGCGTGCCGAAGGTGCCGAAGGCGGTGAAGCTCGTTCGGATCAGATCCGGCGCGGCCCGGATAGATGCGATCGCAGATCTGGCTGGCCTGGTCGCGACTGCGGTCACGGGCTACCCGCCCGCCGGCGTTGACCCGCTGGACTTCGTCGGTGCCGGGGTTGACGTGGGCGCCGGGGCCGGGGCCGTCGTTGGCGGTGCCAGCGTCGGGGCCGGCTTAGGCGGGGCCGACGCCGGCGTTGTGCTGGCCGGCTGCGAGTTTCGCGCTCGGCCGGCGGCGGCAGACGAGCTCGCGGCGGTCGGGCTCGTGGACGACGCGCTTGCGGACGGCGACGCCGCCGGCTGGCTTGAGCTCGACCCTGACCCCGATGGTGACGGCGACGGGCTTCCACCGGACGTGCTGGTGGAGGACTGCGATGCGGACGTCGTACCTGCCGCGCTATGCGCGGCGGTCCTGGCAAACAGGGTCGCCATCCCGAACGCCGCGACCACGCTCAGCAGCGTCGCGCGCCATGTCAGCCTGGACAGACGCCGCAACCCGGCATCGCGTCGTACGCTCAGGTTCCGGTGTTTCACGGGCGCAACTCCACCAGGGATCAGGTTAAGAGCCCACCAAGGCCGCCCTAGCGATTCACTCTTGCCGGCACCCGGAGTCAGCTTGTGGCAGCGGCCAGCACCAGCGGGAGGACGGCCGTGGCGCCAGCCGCCCGCAGCCGCATCGCCGCGACCGTCGCAGTCCAGCCGGTGTCGAGCAGATCGTCGATCAGCAGTACCGGTCCCGGCAGGCCGGCGAGCGCCGCGCGGATCGAGTCGGGCACGACGAGCGTGTCCCAGACGGCGCGTAGTCGCTGCGCGCTGTTGGACTGCCGGCCGGATGTGGCCACGGTGGCGTCGGAGTATTCCAGCGGGCCGAGAGACGGCATCTGCCCGATGTCGGCGATCCGGCCGGCGAGGCTAGCGATCAGGTGCGGCCGGGTACGCGAAGGGATGCTGACAACGGCGGCGGGCCGCTCATCCCATCGCCAGGTCGCCAGGACCTTGACCACGGCCGCGACCAGATCCTCGGGCACCGGCCCGTCGGCCGCTTCCGGCCCGAGCACCGCTCGCAGCCGCGGGCCCCAGCCGAGATCGGCCACCCGGCCGAGGGCGCGGCCCGGCATAGCCGATGAAGCTGGCCCGATCTTGCCGGTCGCCTCGATGCCGAGATCGCGCATGCCCGTGGGCCACATCTTGCGTGGCTCGATCTCGATCCCGGGACCGAGGAGCCGGTCGCGGGCGGCGCTGACAGCCGCCGCCGGGACGTCGTCGGGCCAGTGCCGCCCGGTGCAGTTGTCACATCGCCCGCACGGCGCCGCAGCCGGGTCGTCGAGCTCGCGGCGCAGATAGTCCAGCCGGCAGCTATCGGCGGCGATGTAGCCGAGCATGGCCTGCTGCTCGCGGGTGCGCTCGGCCGCCACCCGGGCGTAGCGGTCGGCGTCGTAACTCCAGTCCTGGCCGGTCGCTGCCCAGCCGCCGGCGACTCGCCGCACCGCGCCGTCGACGTCCAGCACCTTGAGCATCATCTCCAGCCGGCTGCGTGAGAGGTCGACCCTGGTCTCCAGCGCGGCCGTCGACAGCGGGCGGCCGGCGTCGGCCAGGGCCGCGAGCGTGCGGCGCACGACAGCCTCGGCCGGGAAGGCGAGGGAGCCGAAGTAGGCCCAGATGTCGGCGTCCTCGCGGCCAGGGAGGAGGATCACGTCCGCGTGGTCGACGCCGCGGCCTGCCCGGCCGATCTGCTGGTAGTACGCGATCGGCGACTGCGGAGCGCCGAGATGCACGACAAAGCCGAGATCGGGCTTGTCGAATCCCATGCCGAGCGCACTGGTCGCCACGAGGGCCTTGAGCTCGTTGGCCAGCAGCGCGTCCTCCGCGGCCTGCCGGTCTGCCGGGTCGTCCTTGCCGGTGTAGGGCAGCACCTGATGGCCGCGCTCGCGCAGGAATGCGGCTGTCTCGTGCGCGGCGGCGACCGTCAGCGTGTAGATAATCCCGGCACCCGGCAGCTCGGCGAGGTGTGCGGCAAGCCAGCCGAGCCGCTGCGCGGCGGCGGGCAGCGAGACGACCGCCAGGTGCAGGCTGTCGCGGTCGAGCGGGCCGCGCAGCACCAGCGTCTCGGCGCCGGCGCCGGCGCCGAGCTGCTCGGCGACGTCGCGGCTGACCCGCGCGTTCGCAGTCGCCGTGGTCGCGAGGACAGGCACGCCGGGCGGCAGCTCGGCCAGCAGCGTCCGCAGCCGGCGGTAATCCGGCCGGAAGTCGTGGCCCCAGTCCGAGATGCAATGGGCCTCATCGACGACGAGCAGCCCGGCCGAGGTGATCAGCTTCGGTAGCACCTGATCGCGGAAGCCAGGGTTGTTGAGCCGCTCCGGGCTGACGAGTAGCACGTCGACCTGGCCGGCCGCCACGTCGGCGTAGACCTCTTCCCACTCGCTGATGTTGGCCGAATTGACCGTCCGGGCCTGGATGCCGGCCCGGCGCGCGGCCTCGATCTGGTTGCGCATCAGGGCCAGCAGCGGGGACACAATCACCGCCGGGCCGCTGCCGCGTGCGCGTAGCAGCGCCGTCGCGGTGAAGTACACCGCCGACTTGCCCCAGCCAGTCCGCTGGACGACCAGGGCCCGGACCCGGTCGGCCACAAGTGCCCTGATGGCGGTCCACTGATCGTCGCGAAGGCGCGCGGCCGGTCCGGCCAGGGCGCGCAGGTATCCCTCGGCCTCCGCCCGCAACGGCTCTGGTGGCATCTGTTCGCCCGGCATGAGTCCTTCGTACCAGGTGGCGCCGACAGCCGGGGCCGGTCCGGGCCTCCGGGCGCCCGTCAGCGGCCGGCTATACAGGCCTGGGCGCGCCAAGGGTCGGGAGGACTGCCGGTGAAGAGCAGGGACGTGTCAGCCCCGCACAGGCTGATAACCCCGGCTGGCGGCAGTGCGCTCCTGGTCATCGGGATGCTGGCGCTCGCGCTGAACCTCCGCGCTGCGATCACCAGCCTGCCCCCGGTTTTCCCCGAGCTGCAGGCCGCCCTGCACATCTCGGCCGCTGGCCTGGCCCTGCTGGCGGCCATCCCGGTACTGTGCTTCGGCGTCTTCTCGGGCTCAGCGGCGCCGCTGAGCCGGAGGTTCGGCGAGGAACGTGTGCTCGGGGCCGCCCTGCTGCTGCTGGCGGCGGGCCTCCTGCTGCGCGGGCTCAGCCCGGCCGCTCTGCTCTTCCCCGGCACCGTCGTCGCCGGTGCCGCGATAGCGCTGATGAACGTCCTGCTGCCCAGCCTGGTCAAGCGCCGGATGCCCGAACGGGCCGGGCTGCTCATCGGCCTGTACCTGCTGATGCTGGCGGCGGGCGCGATCGTGGCCTCGGTGCTCGCCATCCCGGTCTACAACGCGGCGGGCGGGCTGCCGCACGCGACCGCGGGGGCAGCTGGCGGCGCGGCGGTCCGGATCACGCTTGCGCTGTGGGCGGGTCCGGCTTTGATCGCGGCTCTGATCTGGGTGCCGCAGCTTCGGTTCCGGACCCTGCCTGACGGCCGGCCGGGAGCTGGCCGGCCGGCTGGCGCGGCACTGGCGGGGACCGATGCGGCCCCGGGCCGGAGGCGCGGCGCGCTCGCGATGAGCCGCAGCGCACTGGCCTGGCAGGTCACCTTGTTCATGGGCCTGCAGAGCCTGTCGTATTACGCGACGCTGTCCTGGTTTCCGACGATGTTCCGTGATCGCGGTGTCAGCGCGGCGCACGCTGGCGACCTGCTCGCCTTGATGAACCTCGGTAACGCCGTCACGGCCCTGCTGATCCCCATGCTGGCCCAGCGGGCGACCGACCAGCGGCGGCTGGCAGCCTGGTCGGTGGTGGCGACGGCGGCCGGCCTGGCGGGTGCGGTGTTCGGGCCGGCCGGACTAGCCGCCGGCTTCATGGTCCTGCTGGGCCTGGGCCAGGGCGCCACGCTCGGCCTCGGCATCTTTTACACCATGGCGCGCGCGGCTGACCCGGTCACGGCAGCCTCCCTCTCGGCATTCGCCCAGGGGATCGGCTACCTGATCGCCAGCGCCGGGCCGCTGACCATCGGCCTCCTGCACGACGCAACAGGTGGCTGGACGGTGCCCGGGCTGGTGCTGCTGGCGGTGGCGGTGCTCCAGCTGATCACGGGCTGGCTGGCTGGCCGCGCGCGGACCGTCCCGGCGATCGCCTAGCCGGAACGGCCGTGTGCAGGTTGCGGCACCCGGCCCACTTACCTAGCTCGCCGGGCGGCCGAGCAGCCACTGCAGGAAGCTGCGCCGCGGCGGGCGCGCCTGGAGGCTGCCGCTCGTCACCTTGCCCGAGACCTGGACCCGCAGGATCACGGGCACTTCAGAGCCGCGGTGGGTCCGGACCCGAACGCTGCCGCTGCGCACCGCGACGTCGTCGGTGTCCACTTCGATGCCCGGCTTGGTCACGATCACGAGACTGCCGCTGCGGACATCGGCGTCGAGCGTGAGCACGGGACTGGCGATGATGGCGTTTGTCAGGTCCAGCCTGACGCTCCCGGAGGTTACGCGTACCTCCATCCGCTGCGGCACGACCCACTGGCCGTCTCGCTTGGCGGTGCCGGAGCCGCAGTCGATCCGGACGAGCTCCTTGGCCTCGGGTACCACCACGCTGGCCTGCTGACCGACGGCGGGCAGATCGGTCGTCAGAACCGCCAGCTCGCTGTAGGTCCTCGCGGTCAGGGCCGCCTCGAGGCGCTCGTCCAGCTCCTCCGCTGTCAGCCGGCCATCGCCAGCCGCGACCCGCAGCAGCTCGACGACCCTGTCCCTGTCCATATGCGACGCCCTCAGTTCGCCTTGCGGGCTGGGCTCGCTCGGGCGGCTGACAGGGGATACTTCACCAGTCATGGGACATACTGTAGAGGCCGGCTACGGCCGGGCGGAACGACTCCGCGTGCCCCGGCGCCGTCCGCGGCGGGCGTGATCGCAACTCCCGAGTCGGCGAGGTACCGCATGGCCGGCCGAACCAGCGAAATACACTCGGGGTGTATCGTCCCGCAGTACGTCCGGCAGACGCAGGGCCCGGGCGCTGGTCGTGCGAGCAGCGCATGACGGTGCCAGGCCGCGGCGATGACACGAGGAGCAGGTCAAGTGAGCTTGCTGGCGAACATCCGCAGTCCGCGCGACGTCAAAGACCTGAGCGCTGAGGAGCTGCCCCAGCTAGCCGCGGAGATTCGCGACACCCTGATCAAGGTGGTGTCCAAGAACGGCGGCCATCTCGGCCCGAATCTCGGTGTGGTCGAGCTGACGATCGCCGTGCACCGCGTCTTTGACTCGCCGGTAGATCGGATCCTCTTCGACACCGGCCACCAGTCCTACGTGCACAAGCTGCTCACTGGCCGGTATCCGGGCTTCGGCACGCTCCGGCAGCGGGGTGGTCTGACCGGCTACCCGAGCCAATCTGAGTCCGAGCACGACGTGATCGAGAACTCGCACGCGTCCACCAGCCTTTCGTATGCGGACGGGCTGGCAAAGGCATACCAGCTTCGCGGGGAGTCCGATCGCAGCGTGGTCGCCGTCATCGGGGATGGCGCCCTGACCGGCGGCATGGCCTGGGAAGCGCTGAACAACATCGCCGCGGCCAAGGACCGGCGGCTGGTCATCATCGTCAACGACAACGGCCGCTCCTACCAGCCGACTATCGGCGGCCTCGCCGATCACCTGGCCTCTGTCCGGGTGTCGCAGCGCTACGAGCAGGTGCTGGACTACATCAAGACCTCTTTGTCCTACACGCCACTGGTCGGCGCGCCGCTGTTCGAGACCTTGCACGGCATTAAGAAGGGGCTGAAAGACGTCCTGCAGCCGCAGGTGCTATTCGAGGACCTGGGCCTGAAGTACCTCGGACCGGTGGACGGTCACGACGAGCATGCGGTCGAGCACGCCCTGCGCCGGGCACGCGACTTCGGCGGCCCGGTGCTCGTGCACGTCATCACCCGCAAGGGCTTCGGCTACCCCCTAGCCGAGGAGAACGACGAGGACTGCCTGCACCAGGTCTCACCCGCGTAAGGCGGCAGCCCCGCCAGCCGCCACACCGTTCGCGGCACCGGCCCCCGGGCGGCCGTGGACTCAGGTTTTCGGCGATGAGCTCGCCGCTATCGGCGCGGAGCGCCCCGATGTCGTGGCCATCACCGCGGCGATGCTGCACCCGACCGGCCTGGCGAAGTTCGCGGCGGCCTACCCCAATCGCGTGTTCGACGTGGGCATCGCCGAGCAGCACGCGGTCACCAGCGCGGCCGGTCTGGCCATCGGTGGCATGCACCCGGTTGCCGCGATCTACGCAACGTTCCTCAATCGCGCCTTCGACCAGGTACTGATGGACGTCGCACTGCACAAGCTGCCGGTGACGTTCGTGCTCGACCGGGCCGGCGTCACCGGCCCGGACGGCGCAAGTCACCACGGCATGTGGGATGGCTCCATCCTGCAGCTAGTCCCCGGCCTGCGGATCGCGGTGCCGAGGGATGGCAGCAGGGTGGCCGAGCTCCTTCGCGAAGCGGTCGCCATCGACGACGGCCCGACAGCCATGCGCTTCCCGGGCCGGCTGGCCACCGCTGACGTCCCGGCTGTCGGCAAGCTCGGGACGATGGACGTGCTCCGGCTCCCGGCCGATCCAGCGGGACGCGATGTCCTGCTGCTTGGAGCGGGCCCGATGGCCGGGGCCTGCGCGGAGGCGGCCGACCGGCTCGCTGATCATGGCATCGGCGTCACAGTGGTGGATCCGCGCTGGGTCAAGCCGCTCGACCCGGCGCTCCTGGCAGCGGCCAGGCAGCACGCTCTCGTAGTGACCGTCGAGGACAACGGCCGGGTCGGCGGCTTCGGGGACGCCGTGGCCAGGCTGCTGCGCGACAACGACGTCGACACCCCGGTCCGGACGTTCGGACTCGAGCAGCAGTTCCTTGAGCACGGTGAGCGCGCCCAGGTGCTGGAGTCGCAGGGTCTGACGCCGCAGCATCTCGCCCGCCGGATCACCGAGATCGTCGCTCAGCGGACGCCGGAGCTTGCTGACGAGGGCCAGCACGCCTGACCGAGCGGTCCCGCATTGGCTAGTAGTTATTCATATGCCGCTCGTTGAGGTAGGACTGCTGGCGGGCTTGGTCGGCACCGGCAGGGCCAGCGCCGGGGTTGCCTTCAGTAATGACCGCGCGGAGAAACCGTCCAACGGACCTCAGGATCTTTTTCATCATGCCTAGCTCCGATACTCCCGATCCCCAGCTGGATAGTCCCACAGTTCGCACTGTTCGCGTCCCGCTGGCCAGGGTGCATCGGCGTGCTGGGAGCTTGCGGAAGCTTCACTCGATTCGCTCAGTCCGTCGGCGAGTCGGGTCTGCGCGCTGCGGTCGACAGCATGTTCCTGATCCGAGCGGACGCTGAATCAGGACGTTGATGCTCGGTCTTGGCTGCTCAAAGCCTCTAGTCGGATTGACGCTTGACTTGCTAGTCCGCTAGAATTAGGCTCATGGTCAACCGGAGGATGAAGCCAGCCGCGGCGCTCAGCCTGATCCGCAAGCACGCGCGAGGCAACGGCCTGAACGTCCGCGAACTACCAGGGCGAGGGAAGGGTTCGCACCGCATGTTCACGTTGGAAGACTCATCCGGCGCCCAGGTCGGCGACTTCGGACTGACCGGGCACCCACGCGACCTGTCGTGGACGGTGCTCACCCGGCTGGAAGAACGTCTCGCGCCGCTATTCGGGGAAAGGTGGACGGAGAAGTGAATTACGACGCGACGGTGACCCGGGAAGACGGACTGTGGGTCGCTGACATCAAGGGCGATGGCCTCGGCCCGGCCGCGACTGATACGGAGCGTTTCGCCGACCTTGACGTCGAGGTCCGCGACCTGATCGCCGGGCTCACCGACTCCGACCCAGACAGCTTCGATCTCACCTGGCGGTACGTCATCGATGGCACGGACGTCACCGTCGACGTGCAAAACCTCATGCTGGCCGAGCGAAACCTACGGCACGCCGAGGAACTCCACGAACAGATGCGGCGGCTAGTGCTCCTGCAATTGCACGACACTGGACTGTCCCAGTCGGCCATAGGAGATGTCCTCGGGGTGTCCCATCAGAGAGTGCACCAGTTGCTCAAAGCTAGCTAGGTTTCGCGACCGGAGCGAAGCGCTGCGCATTCGTGGAAGCGTCACTCATACCCCCTCAGGCGGTGAGCGAGTCAGGCTCGTCTTCCGGCGCTGCCGACGGGGCCGGACCGGCCTGCTGATCGTGTTCCTTGCCTGAGTCATAGCGCCACAGCATCGGCAGGGCCGCGACGACGGCGACTGCGCCCGCGATGCACAGCAATCCGCCGGACGTGATGGCGAACCGGACTGACCCGGTGAGCGAGGCCACCAGCCCGGACTCGACGTTGCCCAGCGGCTCACCGGTCGTATAGCTGATCATCTCCAGGCCCGCCAGCCTGCCCCGCAGCCGCGCCGGAATGGTCTGGTTCCACAAGGTCATCCGGAAGATCCCGCTGACCATGTCCGCCCCGCCGGCTGCGGCTAGCGCAGCCAGGCCCAACCACAGGCCGGGCGCCAGGCCGAACGCCGCAATGGCCACTCCCCAGGCGCAGACGGCCAGGACGATCGCGCGGCCATGGCGGCGGACCTGCCTGGTCCACCCAGCGCTGAGATTCACCACGGTGGCGCCAACCGCCGGTGCCGCGTACAGCATGCCGAGTACCGCCGGGCCGCCCACGCGCGCGGCATACGCCGGGAACAGCGCATACGGCACGCCAAAGAACATCGCTGACATGTCGATGAGGTAGCTTCCCAGCAGCTCGGGTCGGCTACGGGCATAGCTCAGCCCCTCGCGCAGGCTGCGCAGGCTAGGCCGGACCTGTTCGTCAGCAGGCGGAGCGATGCTCAGCCCGGCGAACGCGATCAACCCGATCAGGCAAGTCGCGGCGTCGGTCGCGTAGGCGACCGGCAGCCCGCCGACGGCGATCAGGCCACCGCCGAGCAGCGGACCGGCGATCTGCGCCCCGTTGCCGAGCAGGCCGCTGAGCGCGGCCGCGGCCGGCAGGTCATCCCTGGCCACCAGGACCGGGACCAGCGCATCGAGCGCCGGGCGCTGCAAGCCCGTTACTCCCGCGCTCAGGGCAGCGAGCACGAAGAGCAGCCAGACCCGGTGCCAGCTCGCCGCGTTCACCGTGAGCCCGATCGCGACGAGCAGGCCACCGCACTCCATGGCCAGGATCAGCCGCCGGCGGTCCGTGGCGTCGGCGAGCAGGCCGCCAGCCAGGCCGGCCAGGACCAGCGGTGCGAGCTCGGTCAGGCCGAGGAGGCCGACGAGCAGGGAGGAGTGGGTCAGCCGGTAGACCTGATACGGCAGCGCCACGAACGTGATCATGCTGCCGGCGAAACTGGCGCTCTGCCCTGCGTAGAGCCTGCGGAACTGGCCGGCACCCCGCAGCGGCCCGAGGTCTGGCATCATCCTGCGGGCAAAATGCCAAAGTCGCTGCGAGTTCATGGGCCGCCCATGCTGCCAGTCACCGGGCGGTCCGTCGAACGGATTACAGCGACGGGAGACCCGTGACCAGGACGACGAAGCTAGTGATGCTTGCTGCGCACTGGCGTGCGCACTGGCGTGCGCACTGGCGTGCGCACTGGCGTGTGCTGCCCCGTTCCCGCCCTGAAGTAGCTGCTGGAGCCGGGCACGGGCGGGAACGCCCCGACGTTGGCGCCAAGGTCAGCTGACTCGAAGGTTCGCTGCCAGATCTGGCCGGCGTTAGCGCCGAAGACCGAGCCAGGGCAGTCCTCGCCCCCGCCACCGGCGCGATAACACGAGGCGAAGCCCACCATCGGATGCGTCACCGGCCCAGACGGGTTGAACATCGACACGTAGCCGGTGAGCGTCGGCGTGTACCCGCCGAAGGCGGCGAAGTCGAAGCTGTTGGCCGTGCCGGTCTTGCCGGCCTGCGGCAGGTAGACGCCGTTCCGGGTGACGCCATCTCCCCTGGCGGTACCGGACGTGAGCACGCCGCTCAGGATGTAGGTGGCAGCTGCGGCGACCGCAGCCGGGAGCACCCGGTGACAGCCGGCGGTCGCAACGGGAAGCCGACGGCCACCGACGATGATCTGCTCGATCGCAACGGGCCGGCAGTAGATGCCGCCGGCCGCGACGGTGGCGTACGCGGCTGCCATCGTCATCGGCGACACATTCACCGAGCCGAGCGTGAAGGACGGCAGATCGTCGGCGGGCAGCTGGTAGCCGGGCTTGCCGGGCTTGCCGGCGGCCGTCAGCAGCGATCCGCCGTCGGCGCGGTGCACGCCCATGCTCACCGCGGTCTTGACCACATTGCACAGGCCGACGCGCTGCTCAAGTTCGGCGAAAAATACATTAATGGATTGCGTCGTGCCGGTGTAAAGCGAATAAGTGCCCTTGCCGGCACCTTCTGCGTTAGAAACCGGGAACGAGCCCGTAAAGGTCCCCGCGCAGTTATAGAACGGGCCGATGGTGGCGGGAGACGTTACTGACAGATGGAAGCCGAACGGGTAATTGCGCTCCAGCGCCGTGATGAGCGTGAATAGCTTCGACGACGACCCGGTCTGGACGCCGAAGCCGCCATCTTGCGGGGTGTCCACGGCGTAGTCGATGCTGTTTTCGCCCGGCCCTGTCCCGTATCGCCGGTCCACGGCGATGGCCTGAACGTTCCCGGTACCGGGCTGGATAAGTACTTCGGCGGCGGCATTGGCGCCGGGGTTAAATCCCGACGGCGGGGGCGGCAGCATGAAGCTGACCGCGTTCTGCGCGGCGCTCTGGTCCTGCGGGTTCATGGTCGTGTAGATAATCAGGCCGCCGGTGGTGTTCATCTGCCGCCAGGCGCTGCCGTAGGCGGGGTTGGTCCGCAGTTCGGCCAGCACGTAGTCGCAGAACCAGGCGGCGGTCGCGGCCGACGCGCTCGTGCAGCCCTCCTGGAACGACAGCGCGGAGAAGTGCAGGCCTGCTGGCGCCTTCTCCGCCGCGGCGGCAGCGCGGCCGGAGATGTCGTGCAGCTGCGCCATGCGGGCGAGGACGACGTTCCGGCGGGCCACGGCCGCGGCCGGGTGCGCCAGCGGATCGAACTCGGCCGGGTTCTGCACCAGGCCGGCCAGCATGGCGGCCTGCGTGAGGGTCAGGTGAGCGGCCGTCGTGCTGAAGTAGCGCTCGGCCGCGACCTCGACGCCGTAGGCCTCGTTCTCGAAGTACGCGACGTTCAGGTAGGCGGCCAGCAGCTGATTCGGGGTCAGCTCGTGCTCGACGTTGGCGGCCATTCGCAGCTCGCGAATCTTGCGCGCCGCGCTGTCGGCGACCGCGGCCCGCTGCTCGGCGGCGTCGGCGGCCGTCAGCAGCAGCGCGTTCTTGACGTACTGCTGGGCCAGGGTCGAGCCGCCCTGGACCTGGCCGCCGACGAGGTCGGTGTTGATGGCGCGCAAGGTACCGCGGATATCGAGCGCACCATGCTGGTAGTAGCGGGAGTCCTCGATCGCCACGATCGCCGCGCGCATGTCCGGCGAGATCTGGCTGTAGCTCACCGGGATGCGGTAAATGTGATTCGGGTAGTAATAGGCGATCACGCCGCCGCGGGAGTCGAGGATCTCCGACCGCGTCGGTGCGCTGGACAGGGCGGGCACGGTCAGGCCGTTGAACGTCTCCGCGGCATCACGGGCCCCGATCCCGACGATCCCGGCTACCGGTAGCGCGATCGCGCCGACGATGACTCCGGTGACGACAGACAGGGCGGCCAGCGCGGCGAGGACGCTGACGAGCGGATTGCCGCGGCGAGCAGGGCTAGTCATCCGAATCGCAGCCGCGCGCGCACCGAGCTGGTGAGCTCGCCGATCTCGCCGATCCGCAGGAATCGCGCCGTGAGCAGGTACAGCAGCAGTCCGCCGGTGCCGCCGACGGCCACGATCGCCAGCGCCGTGATCGTCCCGGCCGGAGCGACCACCGTGATCACGACCGACGCGGCCGCGGCGAATGCAACGCCGGGAACGCACGCGATGTGCATGCGCACCAGCGCCCCGGTGATCCGGCGAGTGTCCAGGCCGCCGACCCGCTTGCTGAACACGCGCCAGAGCATCACGGTCATCACCACGCTGCCGATGCCGAAGGCGACGCCGAGGCCGGCGACCACGTCCGCCGGCGGCAAGATGGCCAGGGCCAGATAGCTGCAGCCGATCCGGACCGCCATGCCGACAGCGCCGAGCAGCGCTGGCGTCCTTGAGTCGTGGGTGGCATAGAAGCCGCGGAGCAGCAGGTTGAACAGCGTGAACGGCAGGAGGCCGAGGCAAAAGACGCCGAAGACGACGCCGAGGTAGCGGGCCGAAGCCGTCGAGGTGCTGCCGTGACCGAAGATCCCGGCGGCTAGCGGCGGGCCGAGCACCGCGAGGATCATCGCCGACGGGACCACGATGACCGACGACAGCCGGGTGGCGGTGGAAAAGTCCCGCGTGAGCAGCCGGTGTGACCCAGCCGCCGCGTGCTCGCTCATCCGCGGCAGCATCGCGGTGATCACCGAGACGCCGACGATCGCGTACGGCAGCTGGAACAGCTGCCACGCGTTGCTGAAGGCGGCGAATCCGGCGCCTGCGCAGGTCCTGCAGACGTGCGCGCCAGCCGCGTTGGATATGACAGCGGTCACCAGAAATGACAGCTGAGTCGCGACGATGTAGAAGAACATCCAGCCGCTCATGCGGCCGATTTCGGCGATTTCTGCCCGCCTGAGGTCAAGCCTTGGCCGCCACCGGAATCCGACTTTCCGCATCGACGGCCACATCGCGACGGTCTGCGCCGCGATGCCGAGCGTGGTGCCGATGGCCAGCAGCCGGACCTCGCCAGGCGAGATGGTCTCCGGTGTCCGGCCCGTGCCCGCCAGCATGATCAGGGCGACCCCGACGAAGCTGACCACGACATTGTTGATGACGGGCGTCCACATCGGCGCGGCGAAGCTGCCGCGGGCATTGAGGATCGCGCCGGCGAGCGAACTGACCCCGTAGAAGAAGATCTGCGGCAGGAAGAAGTACGTGAAGATGACGGTCAGGTGATACGTGGCGGCGTTGCCCAGGCCGTGCCCGTAGACGGCCGTGATGGGTACGGCCAGAGCCGTCGCGAGCACCGTTATGCCGCCGAGCCCCGCCACCCCGAGCGTGAACATCCGCTGGTCGTAGGCCTCGCCGCCGTCCGCGTTCGTGCGGGCAGCCTTGACCAGCAGCGGCACCACCACGCTGGTGAGGATGCCGCCCAGGGCGAGGCTGTAGATGTTGTTCGGGACGGTATTGGCGATGTTGTACGCGTCCCCGAGGCTCTGCGTGCCTATCGCGTACAGCAGGATGGCCGTCCGGACGAAGCCGGTAGCCCGCGAGGCGATGGTGCCGATCGCCATGACGCTGCTGGACCTGGCCATGCTCGGCTGACGGGGAGCTGGCGCAGCGGTGCCATCGGGGTCGAGCGGCGCGCCAGCCGCCGGCCGCCCAGTTGTCGTCATCGGCGCGCGCGGGCCAGTCCAAGGCCGCGAGCGGCCTGACGCGCGCGCTGGACGGTGGCGTCGTGCGCGGCCGCCTCGAGTTCGTCCGCCAGCGGAGCGAGCTCAGCGGCGCCGTAGCGATGGGTGAGCGCAGCGCTGATCAGGAAGTCAGCGAGCGCCGGGTTCGCTGGCAGGCACGGGCCCCGCAGGTTGGTCCCGACTGCCGCACCGACGACGCACCCCTCGCTGCCAGCGCCGTTGTTGCCATGCCCGCGCACCACCCGGCCGAGCGGGCGCGCGGCCGGGCCGAGGTAGGTACGGCCGCTGTGATCCTCGAAGCCCGCGAGCAGGCGGTTGCCCCAGCGCACCACCAGGTCGCCGAAAACGCGGTCCGCGCGAGCGTCCGATGTGCTGCCATCGCGGGCCGGATTGGCGGGGGGCCGGATCGTCCAGGCGTCGAACAGCTCGATACCGCGGAGCTCCGCGCCCTTCTCCGGCTGGCAGAACCGGCCGAATAGCTCATATCCGCCACCGACCGCCAGCGCGGCAGCGCCTGCTGCGACCGCGTCCCGGATCCCCGCGCCCTTGACCTTGTACAGGTCGGCTGCCACCAGGCGCTGGCGCGATTCCCCGCCGCCGCCGATCATGATGAGGTCGATCTCGCCGGGCACGACCTTGTCACCCAGCCGCAGCTTGGTGACCGCCGCGGCGATGTTCCGCCAGCCGCAGCGGCGGACGATCGTCTCGACATTGCCGCGGTCCGCGCAGGCCGACATCAGGTCGGGGTACAGATAGCCGACGGTGATCTTCATGCCAGTGACCGTCCGGCGCCGCCGGCCCGTGCTGAGCCCGACCGTGCTGAGCCCGACCGTGCTGACGCATGCTGGCGGAGCCACCGGCGTATCTCGCGCAGCGCGGTCGACGTCGACACGATCCACAGCGGCTGGCCGGCTGGGGTGGCCGTGATCGCAGCCCGGACTGCGCGGACCGGATCTGGCTCGATGATCGCGCCGGCCGACTGGCCTCTATCCTGGCCGTCGCCGAGCCAGCCGGCGTACTTGAGCCGTACGGCGAGGTCGGCTGCCTTGGTCCCGGATATGACGGGGGCAGGTGCGAGGCCGGTCAGCGACTCGAAGTCGACGTCCCAGATCCAGGACGTGTCCGGCTGCTGACCCGTGCACTCGCCCAGCCCGAGTAGCAGGCGCTTGGGCTCGCCGTCGCCGAGGACGGCACGCAGGACCTCGGTGTAGCCGGTCGCGTTCTCGGCGACGGTCAGGTAGACGTCGTGCCCGGTCACCCGGATGCGCTCCATCCGGCCAGAGCCGGCCGTCACTTGCTCGACGGCAGCCAGCGACCAGTCGGGCAGCCCGCATTGCGCTGCGGCCGCCATCGCCGCCACCGCGTTGTACCCGTTGTACAGCCCGGGCAGCGGGATCTCGAGCACGGTCTGCGCGGCGCCCGCCGTCACGTGCAGGCGGGTCGACGACGAACCCGCCGGCCCGATCTTCGTGACGCGCACGTGCGGCTCCGGGCGGCTGAGGCCGCAGCCGTAGCACGCCCAGTGACCCAGGTGGGCGTAGTAGACGCAGGCGTACGACAGCTCGCCTTCGCAGCGCGGGCAGCGCGGGAAGTCCGCGGTCCGGTCGGCGCGTACCAGGCCACGCGCTGGGTCAGCCAGGCCGAAGTACAGCCGCGGATTCGGCAACTCCGGCGCCAGGTTCGCCACCCGCGGGTCATCGGCGTTCAGGATCAGCGCTGTGCTGGCGGGCAGCCAGCGGATGGCACGCTCCAGCTGAGCCTTAACCTGGCCTGGCTCGCGGTCGTCAGCGCGATGGCCGCGGAAGATGTTCGTGCACACGATCGCGGTCGGCTCGGTCACGTGCCGGACGATCTCGGCGAACGATTCATGCTGCACCTCGAACAGCCCGATCGCCTGCGGATCGCTGCGCAGGTGCCCGGTGGCCGCGGCGCGCGCGATCATGGTGGCCGCCAGTCCCGACCGCTGATGGGCGTGCTCGCTGCCGACCACCGGGTGCAGCCCGGCGGCCCGGATCACCGGGGCCAGCATCCGGCACGTCGTGCCTTTGCCGTTGGACCCGGTCACGAGGATCGAGCCACGCCCGATCTCGGCGGCGAGGCTCGCCAGGGCGCGCGGGTCGATGGCAAGCGTCACCCGGCCCGGAATCCCGCCGCCAGCTCCGTTGCCGAGATGGCGGACTCCGGTGTCCGCGGCCTTGCCCATACAGACGGCGATGGCGCGGCGAGCCGCCGCCGCCGGGCTCCGCTGCACCGTTGTGCCTGACGACATGTAGCTCCCCCGCACACGGCCACGGCCGTTTCATCCCCGCCTTGAGTCCGGGTGAGGGTCTTCCCGATGACGGCGCTATCGATGGGTGCCAAGCGGAAGACTTGAGGAAACTTTTCCCACCGCAAATGATTCGGCACCGACTAATCCGTGTCGTATGTGCGCGAGATCGCGGGCTGGGCGCCGACCGCGCCGGCCGGTCAGCGCGGGTAGATGCCGCCGTCGAGAGAGATAACCTGACTAGTCAGGTATGGATTGCGCAGGACGGCGAGTGCGAGGTCGGCGACCTCCGCCGGACGTCCGAGCCGCCCGACCGGGACGCGCTGGCGCAGCTCGCCCTCCTCGCCGGGCAGCATGCCGGTCTCGGTTATCAGGGCAGGCGCGATGGCGTTGACAGTGACCCCGGACCGGGCGAACCGGGCTGCCAGCGAGTGCGTCAGCCCGTGCAGACCAGCCTTGGATGCGGCGTAATGAGGTCCGACGATGCCGCCCGTGAACGCCGCGACCGACGACATGAACAGGACCCGGCCGTAGCCACGCTTCGCCATGCCCGGCACCAGCCGCTGCGCCAGCAGGAATGGCGCGCGCAGATTGACGGCCATTGTTTCGTCGAAGTCCTCGATGGCGATGCTCTCCAGCGGCTGCCTGCGGCCCATCCCGGCGTTGTTCACCAGCACGTCGACGGGACCGAAGGCGTCCTCGGCCTCCTCGGCCAGGCGGATGACCTCAGCCGCATAGGCCAGGTCGGCGCTCAGCGCGGCCGCCCGGCCGCCTGCCGCGGTAATCTGCCCGGCTAGCTGATGACCGGCTGCGTCGTTGGCGCCGTAGCCGATAGCGACGCTCGCGCCAGCGGCCGACAGCGCGAGGGCGATAGCCCGCCCGATGCCGCCGCTGGCCCCGGTGACCAGTGCCACCCGACCTTCGAGACTGATGGCCGGGACCTGATGCGCGTCCTGCATGCGCCACACGCTAGCTGATGCCCGTGTCGGCGCGATGCCAGCATGGCCGCAGCGGAGCCGGTCTGGCGGGCGTGCCGCGAGCGGTGGCGCGGACAAGGCAGAATCTAGTGGTATGCAGACTCTCCAGGTAGCAGTGATCGGGTCTGGCCCGGCTGGCCTGTACACAGCCGAGGCCCTGATCAAGCAGGCAGCGGCGCTAGACCCGCCGCGGGCGATCCGCGTCGACGTGCTGGACCGGCTGCCGACTCCGTACGGCCTGGTCCGGTACGGGGTGGCCCCCGACCATAAGTCGATCAAGTCGATCGCCGAGTACCTGCGCAACGTGCTCGAGCACGACGGGGTCAACTTCATCGGCGGGGTGCACCTGGGCGACGACGTGACCCGCGAGGATCTGCTGGCCGCCTACGACGGTGTGGTCTACGCAACGGGCGCGATGCGGGACCGGCACCTGGGCATCCCGGGCGAGGATCTGCCCGGCAGCATCGCGGCCACCGACTTCGTGAACTGGTACTGCGGCCACCCGGACGTCGAGCCGTCGGCGTTCACGCTGGACGCCGAGTCGGTGGCGGTCATCGGCGTCGGGAACGTGGCCGTTGACGTCGCCCGCATCCTGGTGCGCGATCCCGAGGAGCTTCGTGAAACCGACGTATCTCAGCCGGTACTCGACGCGCTGATGGCCAGCAAGGTGCGCGAGGTGCACATGATCGGCCGCCGGGGTCCGGCCCAGGCCAAGTTCACCACCAAGGAGCTGCGCGAGCTGGGCGAGCTGGCCGGCGTCGACATCGTGGTGACCGGCGACGAGGTGGACCTGGCCGCCTTCGACGCGACCGGCGAGAGCGCCCGGCTGGCCGAGACCGACCGGCACGTGCGCGGGAACTACGCGGTGATCAAGGACTGGGCTGGCCGGGTGCCGGCCGGGGGAGCGCGCCGGCTGACCGTCAGGTTCTGGCTCAAGCCAGTAGAGATCGTCGGCGGGGCTGGCGTCGAGGGCCTGACCCTCGAGCGGACCACCCTGGACGCGTCCGGACGACTCGTCGGCACCGGGCAGCTGGAAACGCTCGATGTGCAGATGGTGCTCAGGTCGGTGGGTTACCAGAGCGTGCCGCTGGCCGGGGTCCCCTTCGACGAGCGGGCCGCAATCGTCCCGAACGAGGCCGGACGCGTACTTGGCCCTGACGGCCAGCCGCTGCCCGGCGAGTACGTGGCCGGCTGGCTGAAGCGCGGCCCGACCGGCGTCATCGGCACGAACAAATCGGACGCGGCCGAGACCGTCCGCTCCCTGCTGGCTGACCTGGCTGGCGGGCCGGGGCCAGGGGAGGTGCAGCTGCCGCGGGCAGGCCTGCTGCGGATGCCAGCCGGGACCGGCGAGGATCCGGGCTCGCCGTTGGCCGGCGTCCTGACGGGGCGGGGGATCCGGCACGTCAGCTACGAGGACTGGCTGAAGATCGAGACCGCCGAGAAGGAGCTTGCGGCCAGGCTTGGCCGTGGCGCCAGGGTCAAGCTGGCAAGCCGGGCGGACCTAGACCGGGCCTGCGGCTTGCTCTAGGCGCGCAGCGGCGCTGGCAAGCCGGGCCGCCAGCGTCTGCACGCGCTGGATCAGCTCTGGCGGCTCGAGCACCGTGAAGTCGAGGTCCATCGCCGCGATCCGGAAGGCGAGCATGTCCAGTGAGTCGGCCCCGCTGGTGAGCAGGCAGTCGCCGGCCGCGGTCGGCTCCAGCACTGCCACGCTCGGCGGCACCTGCTCCGCCACGACCTCAGGCGGCGCGTGCACGACTACCCGCGCCTGGTAGCGGTAGGGCGCCGTGGTGACGGCGCGCGCCACGAACGCGGCGGCATCCGGCGGATCGCGCGGCACGAACCGGACGCCGGTGAGCCGAGGCTCGTCGATGCGGTCGACGCGGAAGGTGCGCCAGTCGCCCCGATCGAGGTCGCGGGCGACCAGATACCAGCGATAGCCGGCCTGCACCAGTCGGTGCGGCTCCACCCGCCGCGCCGTCTGCCCGCCTTCGTGGCTGCGGTAGCCGAACTCCAGCCGCTCGCGGCTACGGCAGCCGTGCGCGATCGTGGTCAGCGCGTCGGCACTGACGGCCGGTACTGGCCCGATCAGCGGGACGGTGGCATGGCCGATCGCGGCCGCCCGCTCGCGCAGCCGAGACGGCAGGACCTGCTCCAGCTTGGCCAGCGCCCGGACGGACGCCTCGCCGACGCCGGTGACGGCGTGCGCGGCCGAACTGCGCAGGCTCAGCGCGACGGCGACCGCCTCGTCGTCGTCGAGCAGTAGCGGTGGCAGCGCGGCACCGGCGCCGAGCCGGTAACCGCCCGCCACGCCAGGCTCGGCGTGGACGGGATAGCCGAGGCTCCGCAGCTTGGCCATGTCCCGCCGCAGCGTCCGGGGGGTGACACCCAGTCGCTCGGCGAGGTCGGCGCCGGACCAGTCCGGCTTCACCTGCAGCAACGTCAGCAGTCGCAGCAGGCGAGCCGAAGTTTCCACCATAATCTCAGTCTGCCAGCAATCGAGGACCGTTACTGTCCGCAATTCGTTCTAACGTAGCCGGCATGGACATCGACTGGAATGACGAGCTGGTCAGCCAGCTTCAGGGACACTGGGACCATCAGCTGCGTCCGCGCCTGGATGGGCTCACCGACGACGAGTACTTCTGGATGCCGGTACCCGGCTGCTGGACAATCAGCAGGCGCGGCGAGAGCTCGGCGCCCATCTCGGTCGGCGCCGGCGAACTCACGGCGGACTACGCCATGGAGCCGCAGGACCCCGAGCCGGTCACGACGATCGCCTGGCGGCTCGCGCACATCATCGTGGGCGTGTTCGGCATGCGGAACGCCTCGCACTTCGCCGGGCCGCCGGTCGACTACCAGACATTCACCTACGCGGGGACGGCCGCCGAGGCGCTGCGCCAGCTCGACGAGGCGTATGAGGCCTGGATCAAGGGCGTGCGAGGGCTGGGCGCGGAGGGCCTCGCGCAGCCGTGCGGGCCGGCTGAAGGGCCGTTCGCTCAGGACTCGATGGCAACCCTGGTCCTGCATATCCACCGCGAGGCCATCCATCACGGCGCCGAGATCGCGCTGCTGCGGGACCTCTACCTGCGCACAGGACGCTGACCTGCCGGATCTTGCTAACCAAGCTCCGGCTTGAGTACGTCAACCGCCGCGGGCCCGGCCGCTGCGACGCAGCAGTGCCGCCTCAAGGTTTTCGTACAGCCATCGGTTGAAGTCGGCGGTGCTCCAGCCGCGCTGAGCGACTAGCAGCCGGTAGAGGTGGCCGTCCGTGAGCGCCCAGCAGAGGTCCGCAGCACGTTGCTCGGTCATGCCGCCGGCCAGTCCGTCCAGAGCGGCGAGATACCGGATGAAGAGGGTAGCGCCCAGCAGCCGGTTGCGGCTCGCCTCGGCGAGCAACTGTGCGGCCGCCGGGTCGATATCGGCTGCGGCGATGAGCACTTCGCCGAGCGGCGCGGTGCGGGCGGCGACGTCGGCCACGGTCTGCACCCAGAGCATGAGTGCCTTCCGCTGGTCGGACTCGGCCAGGATCGCCTTGATCGCCGGACGGTCGGCCAGGGCTATCGGCTCGTCGTCGCCGACGATGGCCCAATCCAGGGCCAGCTTCAGTAGGGCCACCTTGCCACCCACCGAGTTGAACACGGTACGGCGGCTCACGTGCGCGGCCTCCGCGATCCCGTCGATCGTCGTGGCCGCGTAGCCCTGGGCCAGGAAGAGGTCGTGGGCAGCGGTGACGATCGCCCGCCGGGTACGGCGGGCCTGCTCGTCGCGCACCTGCGACGCGTACCGCCTAGGCGGCTGGCTCGCCGGGTCAGGCGGCCGGGTCGTCGCATCGGGCGGGCTCGTTGCGCCGGGCGGGGGGCTCATCGTGACCAGCCCGGAGCCTTGACCCTCCCCCAAATTCGTTGCACTATAAGTACAGTAATCACATCGTGAGTATACCAAATGTTCGCGCGTATGCAGTAACGACAGAGAAAAGTGGTGATCTCATGTCTGATGCCACGTCTACCGACAGCGCCTGGGACCGGCGGCGGTGGCTCATCCTGGGCGTGATCGGCCTGGCGCAGCTCATGGTGGTGCTCGACCTCACGGTGATGAACGTCGCGCTCCCGTCCGCGCAGCGTGCGCTGCATTTCACTACCGTGGACCGGCAGTGGGTGGTCACCGCCTACACCCTGGCGTTCGGCAGCCTGCTGCTGCTCGGCGGCCGGCTGGCCGACCTGCTGGGCCGCAAGGTCACGTTCCTGGCCGGCCTAGTCGGGTTCGCCGGCGTCTCGGCCATCGGCGGCGCGTCGGTCAACTTCACCATGCTGATCACCGCGCGGGCCTGCCAGGGCGCGTTCGCGGCGCTGCTGGTGCCGTCGGCGCTGTCGCTGCTGACCACCACGTTCACCGGGCCGAAAGACCGCGGCCGAGCGTTCGCCGTCTACGGGGCCATCGCCGGGGCCGGCGGCGCGGTGGGCCTGCTGCTCGGCGGCGCGCTGACCGAGTACCTGTCCTGGCGGTGGACGCTGTACGTGAACCTGATCTTCGCCGCGGTGGCCTTCACCGGCGGGCTGCTGCTGCTGCAGCGCCAGTCATCCCAGGCCAAGCCCAGGCTGGACATCCCCGGCGTGCTGCTGGTCTCCGGCACGGTGTTCTGCCTGGTCTACGGGTTCTCCAACGCGGCCGCGCACAGCTGGCACGCGCCGTCCACCTGGGGGTTCCTGGCCGCCGGCGTGGCACTTGGCGCAGTGTTCGCGGTGTGGCAGGGCCGGGCGGCCCACCCGCTGCTGCCGCCCCGCGTGGTGCTCGACCGCAACCGTGGCGGCGCCTACGCCTCGATGCTCATCGCCTCGGCCGGGCTATTCGGGATCTTCTTGTTCCTCACCTACTACCTGCAGCAGACGCTCGGGTACTCGCCGCTGGTGACCGGCGTGGCGTTCCTGCCGCTCAGCGCCGGCCTCATCATCGCGGCCAATCTGTCCACGACCGTGCTGATGCCGAGGACCGGGCCCAGGCCGCTGGTGGCGTCCGGGATGCTAGCCGCGGCGGGCGCGATGGTATGGCTGGCTCAGCTGGGCCCGCACACCGCCTATGCCGCCGGCGTGCTCGGCCCGACCGTCCTGGCCGGACTCGGCGTGGGCCTGGTGATTGCGCCGGTGATCAACACCGGCACGTTCGGCGTGGCCCCGCAGGACGCGGGAGTGGCGTCTGCGACCGTCACCGTCGGCCAGCAACTCGGCGCCTCGGTCGGCACGTCGCTGCTGAACACCATCTTCGCCGCCGCCGTCACCTCCTACCTCGCGGCGCACCTCGCCGCGGCCCGGCTGATCGGCCGCCCGGCCCTGACTGGGCTGGCGCTTTCGCACGGCTACGACACCGCGTTCTGGTGGACCGCCGGCATATTCGCCGCTGGCGCGGTCACTGCCGGCGCCCTGCTCCGCCCCGGGCCGCTGCGCCTGGCGAGCACGCCGCCCCCTGCACACGCCGAAGTGACAACTGCACAAGCCAACGCCGGCCCCGCTCAGCCCGGCTGATGTCGCTGGCGCAGACTCTCGGTAACCCGCACCATTGAAGATCCTTAGGCGAGCTCGGTGATCAGGTTGCGAAGGAACGTCCGAGTCCGCGGACCGTCGTCGCCGCGCGCGTACTCGCCCGCTACGAAGTCCGTGACCCCGGCCGCGGCAAGGTCGCGGATCTGCGCGCCGACGCTGTCCTCGTCCCCGACGATGGCGACGTCGCCCGGGCCGGCCGCGCCTTCCCGGTCGAGCATCGCCCGATAGGACGGCAGCTGGCCGTAGATGGCGAACGCCCTGTTCGCGTGCACGCGGGCCTGATCCGGGTCGTCGGTCACGCACACCGGGAGGATGCAGACGACGCGCGGGCTCGGCCGGCCGGCCTCGCTCGCAGCGGCGGTGATCGTCGGCACGATGTAGTCCCGCACCGTTGCCGGTCCGGTCATCCACAAGATGGTGCCGTCGGCCTCTGGTGCCGGCCAGGCGGAGCATCTGCGGGGCGAGCGCGGCCAGGAGCAACGGCACCCTAGGACGGGAACGGGGTACGGACAAGCCGATGTGAGCATGCACGGTCTCGCCGTCAAAGTCGGCCGGTTCCCCGTCGAGCAGCGGCACGAGCACGGCGAGGTACTCGCGCATATGCCTGGCCGGCTTCTCGAAGCTGTGACCGTACATGTCCTGGATGACGATCTGATGCGACAGCCCGATGCCGAGCGCGAGGCGGCCGCCGAGGGCCACGTCGGTGGTCAGCGCCTGCTGCGCCAGGACGGCCGGATGGCGTGGATAGGTAGGCACCACCGCGGTACCGAGTTCGATGCCCGGCACCTGGCGGCCTGCCACCGCCAGGGCGGTCAGCGCCTCCAGGCCGAAGATGTTGGATATCCAGGCGGACGCAAAGCCGTCGTCAGCCCCGGCGCGGATCTGATCGGCGAGCGCGCCGAGCGGGTCCGGGCCAACTGGTTCTGCGAGTGAGGTCCCGATCCGCATTCCGAACTCCATCCGCGCGAAGGACCCCGTTCCCTGCTTGGTCCTGTGGTTTCATCGTGACCAGGTCCGATCTTGGCGGGACCGTGGAGCCAGCGCAAGCGGGTCAAATCGCGCCCCGCTTGCCGGGCTGGCCTTGAAACCTGTACCTCGGCTCTTTTGCTGAGGGCCAGAGTGGGGACAATAGGGACATGGAATCCGCCCGCCCGCGCCGCCCCACGCCCGCAAGCCGCGCGGCGGCCGCCGATAGGGACCGGCTGGCGGCGCAGGAGCGGGCCAGGAAGCACCAGCAGGCGGCCGCGCGCGCCAGGTCCAAGACGGCAGCGCGCGCGCGGCAGGAAGCGCAGCAGGCTGCGCTTGCCAGGCAAGGGCGGGACCTGCCCCCCGACCGCTACCTGGACCGCGAGGACAGCTGGCTGCGGTTCGCTCAGCGGGTCCTGGAGCTGGTCGAGGATCCGAACGTGCCGCTGCTGGAGCGGTGCAGGTTCGCCGCGATCTTCGCCAGCGCGCTGGACGAGTTCTTCGCCGTGCGGATCGCCGGGCGGATCCGCCGGATGGCCACTGGCCTGCCGGTCGAGGCGGCGTCCGGGCTCTCCCCGAGCCAGATCCTCGAGAACGCGCTCGAGCTGGCGCGAGAGCTATCGGCCCGGCACGCGCGCTGCTTCAGCGACCGGCTCATGCCAGACCTGTCGGCGGCCGGAATCGAGATTCTGCGCTGGAAGCAGCTGGTGCCAGAGGAGCAGGCGCGCCTGGAGCGGCTTTTCAAGGAGCGCATCTACCCCGTGCTGACGCCGCTGGCAGTGGATCCAGCACACCCGTTCCCGTTCATTTCCGGCCTGACCCTGAGCCTGGCGGTGACGATCGCCGAGCCCGAGTCCGGGCAGACCATCTTCGCCCGCGTCAAGGTGCCGCCGCTGCTGCCGCGATTCCTGTCCGTCGGGCCGAACAGGTTCGTCCCGCTCGAAGACGTCATCGCCGCCCACCTGGATCAGCTTTTCGTGGGCCTGGACATCCTCGAGCACTATGTCTTCCGGGTGACCAGGATCAGCGACCTGGAGATCGACGAGGACGTCACCGAGAACCTGCTCCAGTCGCTGGAGCGCGAACTGCTGCGGCGCAGGTTCGAGCCCGCCGTCCGGCTCGAGGTCGAGGAGTCCATCTCCGAGGACGTGCTGGACCGGCTGGTGACGGAGCTGGACGTGGACAGGCGCGCCGTGTACCGGGTGCCGGGGCTGCTCGACCTGTCCGGCCTGTCGGTCATCGCCGACCTGGACATGCGCCAGCTGAGGTACCCCACGTTCGTGCCGGCGGAGAACGCGCTGCCGCACGACGTGAGCGTCTTCGCCACCCTGAGCGATCACGACGTGCTGGTCCATCACCCGTACGACTCGTTCACCGCCAGCGTGCAGCGTCTGGTCGTGTCGGCGGCTGCCGATCCGCGGGTGCTGGCGATCAAGCAGACGCTGTACCGCACCAGCGGTGACTCCGAGATCGTCGACGCCCTGATCGACGCGGCCGAGGCAGGCAAGCAGGTCGTGGTCGTCGTCGAGATCAAGGCACGCGGCGACGAGCGGGCCAACATCGGCTGGGCGCGGCGGCTGGAGGAAGCCGGGTGCCACGTTGTCTACGGCTTCGTCGGGCTCAAGACGCACTGCAAGATGGTGCTGGTCGTGCGGGAGGAGACGGACGGCTCGCTGCGGCGGTTCTGCCACATCGGCACCGGCAATTACCATCCCAAGACCGCGCGGCTGTATGAGGATTACGGGCTGCTGACCGCGGACCGGACGGTCGGCGAGGACATCACCGACCTGTTCAATTATCTGACCGGGTTCAGCCGCCACAGCGAGTACCGGCGGCTCCTGGTCGCGCCGGCCGGCGTGCGCAGCGGCCTGATAGCCCGCATCGACGCGCAGGCGGATCTGGCCAGGGCGGGCCAGCCCGCGCGGATCCAGATGAAATGCAACGCCCTGATCGACGAGGCCACCATCGACGCGCTGTACCGAGCGTCGAGCGCCGGGGTGCCCATCGATCTGTGGATACGGGGGATCTGCGCGATCCGGCCCGGCGTGCCCGGCCTGTCGGAGACGGTCCGGGTCCGCAGTGTCGTCGGCCGCTTCCTCGAGCACTCGCGTATCTACGGGTTCGGTGCCGGCGCCGACGGCTCGCCGGACGAGGTCTGGATCGGCAGCGCCGACATGATGCACCGCAACCTGGACCGGCGCGTCGAATTGCTCGTCCGCGTCACTGATCCGGCGCACCAGGTACGGCTGCGCCGGCTTATCGACACCGCGATGGACCCGACGATCTCCTCGTGGTGGCTGAGCCAGGATGGCACCTGGACGAGGCATCACCTGGACGCTGACGGCAAGCCGCTCACCGACATCCAGGATCTGCTCGTCAGGGCCCGCGGCCGGGGCGGCGATGGGTGATCGCCCGCCAGCCGACGAGGTGCGGGCCGCCGGCGCGGTCGTCTGGCGGCCAGCAGGTTGCGGAGCCCAGGTGGTGGTTGTCCACCGGCCCAAGTACGACGACTGGAGTCTGCCCAAGGGCAAGCTGGAACCAGGCGAGCACGTTCTGCTGGCCGCCGTCCGCGAGGTAGCCGAGGAGACCGCGCTTGAGGTGACACTCGGCCGCCGGCTGCCGCCGGTGCAGTACGTCAGCGGCGACGTGGCCAAGCGGGTCGACTACTGGGTCGCGACGGCGCCCGGCGCGCAATCGGCCTTTGAGCCCACCAGCGAGGTCGATGAGGTGGCCTGGCTGCCGGCGAGCAGCGCGCCGGCGTCCCTCAGCTATGAGCGCGATGGCGAGCTGCTTGCCGACTTCCGGGCCGGGCCGGGCCGGACAGCTCCGCTGATCCTGCTCCGCCATGCCTCGGCCGGCAGCAAGTCGGACTGGCCCAACAGCGATGCGTCCAGGCCGCTGGACGGTCGCGGCACCGAGCACGCGCTGGCGCTGGCGCCCATGCTGCGATGTTTTGGCGCCGGGCGCGTGGTCAGCGCGCCGGCTGAGCGATGTGTCGCCACGGTGCGGCCATTCGCCGCCAGCATCGGCGGCGTGGTCGAGATCGAAGCGGCCTTCGATGTCGGCGGGAGCAGCCAGGACGGGCGGAGCAAGACGAGAGAGATGGCGGCGGCCATGGCGCGGCTGGCAGCTGACAGCCGGCCTGTCGTCGTCTGTGCCCACCGGGAAAACTTGCCCGCGCTGCTCGCCGCCGCGTACTCGGCACTCGGGGCAGCCAGCCCGCCGGGCAAGTCCTCGCCCAGCGAGCCCGCTGGCGGCAAGCCCGCGGCCGGCAAGCCCGCGGCCGGCAAGCCCGCGCGTCGCCGGCAAGCCCTCGGTCGGCAAACCGCTGCGCAAAGGCGAGTTCGCCGTGCTGCACCGGGCGGCCGGGAAGCTGGTCGCATTCGAGCGATACCACCCCGATGGCGACTTAATCCGCGGCCACTTGCCGCCGCGACATCCGGTGCCGGAACGGCCTGCGGACGCCCGATCCGCCGCGCTGGCCGGTTCCGGGATCTGCCGTGAATGCCGTGCGCAGCCAGCGGCGGCCCCGTCTGCCAGCCAGTGAAAAATAGCGCGTGAGCAGAATACGAAGATTTAGAGGTTATTAGGCGAGCTTGCTTGGACACATATGTGTTCGTGCGGAACTCAAATGGTAGGCTCGCGGAGTCGCATAGACCCGGTTGGGCTCGGACGCAGTGAGCTCCCCGGTAATATGTGACATTTTCCGCTCCGGACCCTGGCGGATGCGACGTTACCGTGCATCGCAGCGATGCCGCGCATCGGCCGGGGTTTCGGGAGGGGAGCCCCGGCCGGTGCGCGGCCCCGCGAAAGGGGACGGGTAAATGGCCGTCAGCTTCCTGGCGGAGCGCGCCTACCGGCCGCGCCATGCCGCGCCGCCGGGACTGTTCTGGCGCTCGCTCCTGTCCAGGAAGGAGCCTGCGGCGACTGACGAACGGCCGCGACGCCGGCCGGAGTCGGCCATGATCTCGACGCCTAGGTCTGGTTCGGTGCCGGAGGAGCCCGCGCAGTCGCGCACCGGCGACCGCCGGCCGTGGCAGTGAGCGGCAGCACCCGGACCGCCGAACAGAAGGACTCGCGTATTCGATCATCCCGGTGCCGCCTCAGCCATCACGTAGCGTGGGGGGATAGGACGTTCTCTCCGGCCGGGATCGCGAGGTGCCTGATGGCTGCTGGTGCGATTGCGGCGAGCCAGGTCAACGATCGCTCGGCGTACCAGCGAACTGCGCTGCGTCAGCGCCGCGGATCGCGGCGCTGAATGCCCACCTCGGACAGGCTGCAACGCATCCTGGGGGCGCTCGCCGACGACGGGTCTGAGCCGTGGTCCGCGGAGCGCATTTGTACTGTATGCCCGGATATCGTTGGAGTTGATGGTGCCGGCGTCATGCTGATGTCCGGTGATGTTTCGCGCGGGTCGCTGTGCGCGACTGACGCCGTGAGCCACCGGATCGAGGATCTGCAGTACACGCTGGGCGAGGGTCCGTGCGTCGACGCCTACCGGCAGGATCTGGTGGTGGCCGAGCCCGACCTGGCTGAGCCGGTTCAGCGACGCTGGCACGCGTTTTCTCCGCCCGCCCTTGAGGCAGGCGTACGAGCGATCTTCGGCTTCCCGATTCGGGTGGGAACGGTCCGGCTCGGCGCCCTGAACCTCTACCGTGACCGGCCGAGCCAGCTGAGCCCGGACGAGCACGCCAACGCCCTGGTCATCGCCGACATCACGGCCCGCTGGGTACTGGAAGCCCAGGCAGGCGCCCCCTTGGACACGGTGGCGGCGGAACTGGAGATCAGCGCCGACTTTCACTACGCAGTTCACAACGCGGCCGGCATGATCTCGGTCCAACTCGGGACCAACGTCGCCGAAGCACTCATTCGACTGCGGGCTTACGCCTTCAGTAACGACCGCCTGCTAGCCGATGTTGCACAGGACGTCATCGCTCGCCGGCTCAGGCTGGGATGACCGCAGCATGGTTCAGTCAGCCCAGGATCGATTCTGGGCATTAGCATGGCAACTGTGATCGGACGGAGTTGGCCGTCCGGGACGCGGTGCTCGGGGGATGAGCAGACATGACCCGAGAATCTGAGCTAGTGAGATCGCTCGTCGAGATGGCGGACACACTCGTCGACGACTACGACGTCGTGGACCTGCTGACCGGACTCGCCGGGCGATGCGTTCACCTGCTGGGTGTGTCCGCCGCAGGAGTGATGCTGACCCATCCGTCGGGCAGGCTCCGGCTGGTGGCCTCCTCGGACGAGGCGATGCGCCTGCTTGAGCTGTTCGAGCTGCAGGCTCAGGAAGGCCCGTGCCTGGACGCCATCCACACCGGCGAGGCCGTCACTCACGAGATCCTTGATTCAGGGACTGGTCGCTGGCCGTCCTTTACCGCCGCCGCAGTCAGGGCCGGCTTCCGGTCCGCGTCAGCGCTCCCGCTGCGGTACCGGGATGTGACGCTCGGTGCCTTGAATCTGCTCAGCACGAGTCTGGACCCGATGGCGGAGGAGGACCGTATCGTCGCCCGCGCTTTCGCCGACCTCGCCGCGGTCAGCATCGTGCAGAACCGCGCCCATGTCGAAGCCAGGCGCCTGAACGAGCAGCTCGCTGCCGCTCTCACCAGCCGCGTGGTGATCGAGCAGGCCAAGGGCGTACTCGCGGAGCGGGCCGGCATCGACTTGACCGAGGCTTTCGAGCGCATGCGTGCATATGCCAGGCACCACAATCGCCGCCTCGCCGATGTTGCCGAGGCCGCGGTCGCCGGCACGCTTGAGCCGGGCGCCTGGCTGCCGCGCATCCCGCAGTAGCCCGCTGGCGTCATCGCCACACGCACGGCGGTCATCGAGACGGGGTCATCGGCTGCCAGTCGAGCGTCGGCGGCAGTGCTCCCTCCAGGATCAGTAGCCAGCGCTTCACCTCGACGCCCGCGCCGCCGCTGTAGCCGCCGAGGCCGTCGCTGGCGAGGACCCGGTGACACGGCACGATCACCGGGATCGGGTTTGAGCCCATGATCTTCCCGACCGCGCGCGCAGGAACCGTGTCGTCAGTGCCGGTGAGGCCTGCCCGCACGGCCAGCTGGCCGTACCTGATGGTCTCGCCATAGCCGACCGAGCCGGCCAGGATGCGCAGCACCTCGCGCTGCGGCCCGGCGGTGGACGACCAGTCGAGCGGCAGGTCAAACTCGCGGCGCTCGCCGGTGAAGTACTCAGTCAGCTGCCGTCGTGCCGCCTCGGCTAGCTCACGGCCTGTCCCTGAGAACTGGTCGGCAGCTGCTGGCGCTGGCGCGCCGCCGTACCGGACCTGAGCGACTCCGGCCGGGCTGGCGGCGATGCTGACGGGCCCGACCGGCGTCATCAGTGTGGCCCAAGACAGCGAGGCCCAGGACAGCGAGGCCCAGGACAGCTCAGTCATACCTGCATTCTGCCGCTAGCCACTGACATCCGGGCCGGCCTGTACTACCCGCGCTGGTCGCGCCTGGCCGTCGGTCAGCGCCGGTCTCGCGGCCCCGGAAGTGTCGGTGGCCGGCGGTAGAACGGTTCTGTCGGACCACCGGATGACGAGCCGGTACACAAGCGGATGGAGAGGCAGGGGATAGCGATGGCAGACGACATTGCCGAGGTGATCGAGGCCGAGCTCATCGCGCTGTCAGGCCTGTTAACCGAGCCTGCCGACCGTGAGTGCCTGCGATGCTTCCTGCTGCGAATGATCAACGAGTTTGGCTGCGACGGCACGCACCGCTGGACCATCCGCTGGCGTGACCTGCGGGCGCCGCTGGCCTCGAGCTTGCTGGGCAAGCTCGAGGAACTTGGCGGCTGCTGCGACTGCGAGGTGCTGCTGAACGTGTTCCCGCAGTATCCGCAGGGTGGGCGGGTGCTGCCTTGCGCTGGCCAGCCACAGCCAGGCTCAGCGGTGCCGTGTGATCTGCGCGTGCTGCGGCGGACTGCGTGACCTCGCCGGCTACTCCGAGCCCTTCTCCAGGATTCGTAGCAGCGCCCGGCAGAGCGGGACCGCCGTCAGCTCGACCTGCCAGGGCCGGGCGCCATAGCGGGCTAGGTCGGCGCCCACGGACTCGGGGCTGAGGCTCTCCGGCGGCTGCCAGGACAGTCGGCGCACCGCGTCAGGCGGCACCAGGTTCTCTGCGGGCAGGTTGTGGGAGTCCGCCAGGGCGGCGACTACCGCGCGTGCGGCGGTCAGGCGCTTGGCCGCTTCCGGATCGCGGTCCTGCCAGCGATGCGCCGGCGGTGGACCCTCACCGGGCGGGGCGGACGCGGTGGGCAGCGCACGGTCGGGCATGGCCCTCGCGCGGCCGACGGCGCGCAGCCACTCGGGCAGATGACGCCGCGCGCTGCGCGATGAGAACCCGGCAATGGCGGTGAGCTCCTCCAGCCCGGTTGGCATCACCCTAGCGGCCTCGACGATCGCTGCATCGGCGAGCACTTTGGTTGGCGATAGGTCACGCCGCCGGGCGATCTTGTCTCGCTCCAGCCACAGCTCGCGGACGATGGCTAGCCCGCGGCGGGTGCGGACCCGGTGGATTCCGGACGTCCGTCGCCACGGGTCGGCGCGCGGCGGCTGCGGCTGCTCGGCGGCCGCCAGCTCGGCCGCGAACTCCTGCCGTGCCCACTCGATCTTGCCTTGCTCTGTCAGCTGCTGGGCCAGCACGTCGCGCAGCTCGACGAGGACCTCGACATCCAGCGCTGCGTAGCGCAGCCACTCCTCCGGCAGCGGCCTGGTCGACCAGTCCGCGGCAGAATGCGTCTTCTCCAGCCCGAGGCCCAGCATCGACTCGACCATGGTGGCTAGCCCAACCCTTGGGCAGCCGAGCAGCCGGCCCGCCACCTCGGTGTCGAATAGGCGGCGTGGCCGGTAGCCGAGCTCGGATAGGCACGGCAGATCCTGCGAAGCCGCGTGCAGCACGGCCTCGGTGTCGGCCAGCGCGACATCCAGGGCCGACAGGTCGGGGCACGCCACTGGATCGATGAGCACGGTCCCCGCGCCCTGCCGCCGGAGCTGCACCAGGAAGGCGCGGTGGCCGTAACGGAAGCCGGACGCCCGTTCCGCATCGACCGCGACCGGCCCCGAACCCGCGCCGAGCGCGGCGGTAGCCGCTGCGAGATCAGCCGCGCTGGTGACGAGCGGCGGCATGCCATCGCGCGGTTCCAGCAGCGGCTGGACCTGCCGCTCGCTGACTGCGTCGGCGGCGTCGTCAGCTGCGCTCGCCTGGTCGGTAGCGCTGTCCTGGCCGACGGCGCTGCTCTCGTCGGTCGCGCGGTCCTGCCCGGCTGCGCGGTCCTGATCAGTCATGGTCGCGGCCTGCGGCGCGGCGGCCGCAAGGCGGCGACTCCGGGCGCGAGCGGCGGCAGCCCCGCGGCCGCGCAGATGATGTCGCACCAGGCGGCGACATGCCCGTCCAGCGCAGCCGAGCCGTCGTCGGACAGTACCGGCGACCAGGACGCCCGCAGCTCGAAGCCGGTCGAGACCGGCTCGTCCTGCTTGCCGCCGAACCCCTGGGTCACGACGCTCGTCACGGTGCCGCTAATCATCCTGTATCCGGTGGTGCGGGCGTCCAGGGCCTCGGTAAGCCAGCTCCAGCCGACCTCGTTGATGAGCGGATCGGCTGTCATCTCAGGCTCAAGCTCAGTCCGGACATAGCCAATGATGCGATGCTTCCCATCCCAGCCAGTCTGCCCAGCTGAGTCAAATAGCAGCACAAACTTGCCCGAGCCGATCTCCGTGTCAGCATCGGCCAGCACGGTGGCGGCGACGGCGTACGCGTGCGGCGCCAGCCGTCGGGGCGACGGCTCTGCCTCGAAGGTCAGCTCGGGCCTGAGCTGGCGCTGCACGGCCAGCCCCGACTCAACCTCGGCGACCGAGCGCTGGAACTCCTGATTGCCTGGCTGGCTTGTCACGGGCTGCCCCGCGGGTCTCAGCGTCTGCGCGTGCGCCACGGGCCAGGAACCGTCAGGCCACGCGGTCGCGGCGGCCGGCCGATGCCGTCGGCCGGACCAGGATCGGGATCGGGATCTCGCCGGTCACCAGGGTCGCGCCGCAGACGAGGCAGTACCACTCAGGACAGTCTCCGCCGACGGTATCCGGACACCACCCGGAGTTATCGTGGTGCTGCGCAAAGACACGATCCCGGCCGCAGTCAGGACAGCGCCGGGTGATCTCGCTCATCGATGTCTCCTTGCCATGCGGCCCAGCATTGATGCTGGCACGACACCGGCCGCAAGCCCCGGACCTGCGGCGGCGTGTCATGCGCTTTTGCCGCGGATGCAGCCGCCGCGGTGGCGGACGCTTGGCTGAGGCTCAATCGGCAGGTGTGGGATCATCCAGGGGTGACACCGACAGTCCAAGAATCCCCGTTCATGCTGGCTTGCCGCCGTCAGGAAGTCCCATATACCCCGGTCTGGTATATGCGCCAGGCGGGCAGGGCACTGCCTGAGTACCGGGCGCTTCGGACTGGGAAGAAGATGCTGGATGCCTTGTCAGCGCCGGACTTGATCACGGAGATCACCCTCCAGCCCGTTCGCCGCTACGACGTTGACGCGGCGATCTTGTTCAGCGACATCGTGGTCCCATTGCGGGCGATCGGCGTTGGCGTCGACCTCAAGCCGGGCGTCGGCCCCGTCCTGGATCAGCCAATCAGGTCCGCGGCCCAGGTGAAGAAGCTGAGACGGCTGTCCCCAGACGATGTCCCGTACGTCACCAAGGCCGTGACGAACCTGGTCAGAGAGCTGGGCGACAAGCCGCTGATCGGTTTCGCCGGCGGTCCGTTTACCTTGGCGAGCTACCTGGTCGACGGCGGCCCGTCGAAGAACTTCGAGCTGACCAAGGCCATCATGTACGGCCAGCCGGAGTTGTGGGCCGATCTCATGAGCAGGCTCGCGGACATCACTACGAGCTTCCTGCAGGTGCAGATCGAGGCCGGGGCGAGCGCCGTCCAGCTGTTTGATTCGTGGGCCGGGTCGCTCAGCCTGGACGATTACCGCGCCAGCGTGCTCCCGTATAGCAAGCAGATCTTCGATGCGCTCGAGCCGACTAGGGTGCCGCGGATTCATTTCGGTGTGAACACCGGCGAGCTGCTGGGCGTCATGGGCGAGGCGGGCGCCGACGTGGTGGGCGTGGACTGGCGAGTGCCGCTCGACGAGGCGGTCAGCCGGGTCGAGCCCGGTAAGGCACTGCAGGGGAACCTCGACCCGGCCATCCTGCTGGCGCCCTGGCCGGTGATCGAGCAGCGGGCGCGCCTGGTGCTGGATCGCGGCCGGACCGCCGAAGGTCACATCTTCAACCTCGGGCATGGTGTCCTGCCCGCGACTGACCCGGACGTGCTGGTCAGGCTGACCGAGTTCGTGCACACTGCATCTGCCCGGTCAGCCTGACCGCCGCTCTCATTCCGTGGCCGTCGGCCCGGCCCTCCGGCGCACGAAGCGTCGCCGGCCGACGTACCCGATGGCGCCCAGCACCGCGATGACGACCAGGAACGGCAGCGCCGCCCCGAGCGCCGTTGCCGCGGCCGCGGCCGCATGCCTGAACGCGCGCCAGCCGGCCGCCAGGCCCGCCGCGAACCCGCGGTGGGTCGTCGCCTTCTTGTGCGCGGCTTTGACGACCGGGCTCTGCAACGTCATGGTCACTGTCGCGTAGCTGGTCTGGTGGTCCAGGGCGCTCTGCTGCGCCACGAGCGAGTTCAGCGTCGACTCGTCCGCGCTGATCTGCTGCTGTACCTGGAGCAGGCCGGTCACTGACCCGGCCTGCTTCAGCAGCCCCTGCAGCGCGGTGATCGCGGCCTGCTCGGAGGTGACAAGGCTGTTGATGTTGGCGACCTCCTGCGTGACGTCGGTCGCCTCCTGCTGCATGGCGAGCTGCTTGCCGAGGGCCGGCGACGATAGCTGCGCGAGCACGCTCTGGTAAACGGGCACGGGGATCTTCAGCGTGATGCTGATCGTCTCGCCCGTCTTGCCTGGCGTCCCGGACACAACATGCTCGTCCGCGGTGTAGCCGCCAGCTCCGACGACGATGCTGGTGATCTGCCTGGTGGCGGAGGCCACGTTGGCGGACCGCAGCGTCATGCTCGCGGTGTAGATGATGCTCTCGCCGGTGGGAGCGAGGCCGGCTGTCAGCGTGGTGTTGCCGGCATTGCGTGGTCCGGCGGCGCTTGGCGCGCCGCCGACTGCCGTCCCGTTGGCGACTCCCGCTGGCGCAGCCAGCGCACCGCGCGTGCCGGGCTCGGATGCCGACGTCCCGGAGCTGCTGCTGCCGTTGCTGCACGCTGCGAGCAGCAGGCAGCCTGCGATCAGGATGGCGCCGCTAAGCGCCCCTCGCCTTGCGAGGACTGGGTGTGTCATGCACCTCGGACGCGCCGGCGGGCGGCCCGGTTCCGGCAGCCGGGATAATCGGTGCCGTGACTTTTCCGAAGATCGAGCTGCACGTGCACCTGGAAGGAACGGTTCGGGCCGGCACCCTGCTGCAGATAGCCCGGCGCAACGACGTGGCGCTGCCCGCCGACACTGCGGCCGGGCTCGCCGGGCTCTACCAGTTCACCGACTTCGCCGACTTCATCAAGGTGTGGATGCTGACGACGAGCGCGCTGCGGACGGCGGCGGACTTCCGCCAGGTCGTCGTCGACTATGCCGCCGAGGCGGCCAGTCACGGCGCCGTCTACATCGAGGGGATCTTCTCACCGTCCGAGCCAGTGGCCAGAGGCGCTGACTGGGACGAGGTGTTCACCGGTTACTGCGACGGCGCCGCCGAAGCCAGGGAACTGCACGGCGTGCACGTACGGCTGACACCCGATGTCACCAGGGGCATGCCGCTCGGCATTGCCGAGCAGACGGCGAGGTACGCGGTCAAGTACGCAGACCGCGGGGTTGCCGGGCTCGGGCTCGGCGGCAGCGAAGCTGAATACGCGCCCGAACCCTACGCCCGCGCTTTCGACGTCGCCAGGTCGGGCGGCCTCGGCTCAGTTCCGCACGCGGGCGAGGTCGCGGGCCCGGAGTCTATTCGCGGCGCGCTTGACGTGCTGCACGCCGATCGGCTGCGGCACGGGATCCGGGCTATCGAGGATCCGGGCTTGGTTCGCGAGCTAGCCGACCGGGGAACCGTTCTCGATGTCTGCCCGATCTCGAACGTGCGCACGAAGGCTGTGGCCTCGCTCGCCGAGCATCCGCTGCCCGCGCTCGTGTCGGCCCGCGTGGCCTGTTCGGTGTCGACCGACGACCCGGCGATGTTCGGCACCGACCTGAGCGCGGATTATGCCGCGGCGCTCGAACTCGGCGTATCCCCGGCAGCGTGCTTCGCGGCCGGCGTGCGCGGTGCGCTATGCGACGACACCACCCGCGCGTGGCTGGCCCGGATCGGCGCCGAGTTCGACTGGTCCGGCTCCGGCTCCGGCTCCGGCGTCAGGGCGGAGCGGCCGTGATATCGAAGGGCCGGGCCGACCAGCGGACGGTGGCCGTGATTGGCGGCGGTGTGGCGGGTCTGACGGCGGCGTTCCTGCTCAAAGACGCCGGCCTGGCGGTGACGGTACTGGAGGGATCACCCCGGCTTGGCGGGAAGCTATCGGTGTCTGAGGTCGGCGGCGTAGCCGTCGACGCCGGTGCCGAGGCGCTGCTCGCACGCCGTCCGGAGGGCGTCGGCCTGATCGGCGACCTCGGCCTGGCTGGGGAGCTTCAGACACCCGGCACGACTGTTGCCGGAATCTGGACGCGCGGCCAGATCAGGGCGCTGCCGCGGCGGCAGTTCATGGGTGTGCCCGCCGATTTTGATGAGCTGGCGGCCACCGGCATCCTGTCTGGCGGCGGGCTGACGCGAGCGCGGCAGGATCTCAGCCTGCCGGACTCCGCGAGCGGCGGCGACGAGTCGGTGACCAGCCGGGTCGGCGGGCGGTTCGGCCCTGAGGTAGTCGACCGGCTGGTCGAGCCGCTGCTCGGCGGCGTCTACGCCGGGCGCTGCGAGGACCTCTCGTTCGAAGCGACATTGCCTGCGCTCGCGCACGCCGCGCGCGGGCGCCGCTCGCTGACGCAGGCAGCGGCGTCCATCCTGCCGCCCGCGCCGCCGCTTGCCGGGCCGGCGCACGGTGAGCCTGCGCCGCGTCACCCTACGCCCGGTCACTCTGCGCCTGGCGGCTCCGCCCCGCCTCCCGTCTTCACGACGCTGACCGGCGGCCTCGGCACGCTGCCGGCCGCGCTGGCGGATGCCTCGGGAGCTGTCGTCCGGACCAGCGCGATGGTGCGCGAGCTCGCCAGGACCGGCACTGGCTGGCGGCTGACTGTCGGCTCGGCCCACGCGCCAGAGCAGCTCGACGCCGATGCCGTGATCATCGCCGTGCCCGGCCGCCCGGCGAGCCGGCTGCTGGCCGGCGTGACAGACGCGGCCGCGGCCGCGCTCGGCGAGATCCGGTACGCCAGCATGGCGATCATCACGCTGGCGTATCCGGAGGCGGCGTTCGACGCGCCGCCAGCGCGCAGCGGGTTCCTGGTACCGGCTGTGGATAGCAAGGCGGTGAAGGCGGTCACGTTCAGCTCGGTGAAGTGGCCGCACCTGCGACGCGGCGATGCAGGGCTGCACATCGTCAGGTGCTCCGTCGGCCGGCTGGGGGAGGACGCCGTGCTCCAGCGCGATGACGCCGAGCTGGCCGGCCTCGCCGTCGAGGACCTTGCTGATGCGACCGGCGTGCGTGGTAATCCGGTCGACGTCCGGGTCAGCCGGTGGGGTGGCGGGCTCCCGCAGTACAGCGTGGGCCATCTGGACCGGGTCGCTCGGATCCGCGCGGGCGTCGCTGCAGAGCCGGGGCTCGCCGTCTGCGGAGCCGCCTACGACGGGGTCGGCATCCCGGCGTGCATCTCGACGGCGCGGCTGGCGGTCGACCAGGTGCTGGCCTACCTTGGCAGCCAGGAGATGTCGGTCTAACGGACAGGAGACGGCGTTGATAGAGCTGGACCGCGACGGCAGCGTGTTCATCCTGCGGATGCGCGGCGGCGAGAACCGGTTCAGCCTGGAATGGCTCGGCGAAGTCAACGCGGCGCTGGACCGGGTGCAGATGGCTGAAGGGCCGGTAGCCCTCGTTACTACCGGCGAGGGCAAGTTCTACAGCAACGGCATGGACCTGGACTGGCTAGCCACCGTGCCGGACCAGGCCGGGGATTACCTGATCGCGATCTACCGACTGCTGGGGCGGGTGCTGAGCTTCCCCGCGATCACTGTCGCGGCGGTCAACGGGCACGCGTTCGGCGCTGGTGCGCAGCTTGCCGTGGCGCACGACTTCGCGGTCATGCGCGCAGATCGCGGGTACTGGTGCATGCCCGAGGCCGATCTCGGGCTGCCGCTGACCCCTGAGTACGTCAGCCTGCTTCGCGCGAAGCTTCCCGGCCGGGCGCTGCACGAGGCGCTGGTCACCGCACGACGCTATGGCGGACCGGATGCGCTGGCCGCCGGGATTGTGCATCAGGTCGCGGGCGAGGACGAGGTGGTGGCGCAGGCCGTCAAGCTCGCCGCGGATCTCGCTGGCAAGGACCGCCGGACGCTCGCGGAGCACAAGCGGCTGCTCTACGGCGATGCGATCAAGGCGCTGCTCGGCTGATGGGCTGATCGGCTGATGGCCTGATGAGCTGATGGGCTGGTCGGCTGCCAGGGCCCGATCCGCCTATGGTGACGACTGGCTGGCCAGGATCTGGAGCGCGCGGATGAACTGGCGGCTTAGTGCGTCGCCGAGCGGAGCGAGGAACTCGCGCTCGACCTCGTCGCGCGCCTTTCCGGCGCCTCGCAGGCAGTCCTGCCCGGCGGGCGTGAGCGCCACGATGTTCTTGCGCCGGTCCAGCGGACTGCGATGCCGCTCGACCAGGCCCTTAGCCTCCAGCGCGTCGATGAGCGTGACCATCGTGGTGCGGTCCACGCCCAGTTGCCCGGCGGCCTCATGCTGCGACAGCGGGGCCTGCGCGTCCAGGACTGTCAGTACCGCGAGTTCGCGGCCGTCGATTCCGAATTCCGCCATAACCGGGCCAGCCGCCTGCACGAGTCGCTGCTGCGCGTGCTTCAGCAGGTAACCAAGACGGGACGCGAGCGCGTCCGGCAACCCGTCGCTCATGGGGTCACCGTACAGGGTCGCTGATACTCAGCTACACTGATGATCAGTTAGTCTGACGATTTCTTGACCGTGAAGGGCGGACTGCAGTGACCGATGCACCAAAGCCGAGTTTCGGGGTGAAGACCTCCCCGATGCACACCACCTACCAGCAGGTACTCCGTACATGGCAGCAGGCGGATGAGGTGCCCGAGATCGATAATGCCTGGCTGTGGGACCACATGCTGCCGCTGAGCGGGCCTAAGGACGGCCCGATCTACGAGGGCTGGACGTTGCTGTCAGCGCTGGCTGCGCAAACCCGGCGACTGCGGTTCGGCCTGCTGGTGACCAACAACCAGATTCGTCAGCCGGCCGTGCTTGGCAAGATTGCCAGCACCCTTGACGTGATCTCAGGCGGGCGCCTGATCCTCGGCATCGGGGCGGGCGGGACGCTGCCGGCTGGGGCGCCGATGGTGGCGGATCAGCATCCTGGACTAGCGGAGTACCTGGCCTACGGGCTGCCGGTGACGACACCGGCCGACGGCCTGGCCAAGCTGGCCGAGACCATCCAGATCGTCCGCCGCATGTTTACCGAGGAGGTCTTCGACTTCGCCGGCCGCCACTACACCCTCACCGGTACCCGCAACGAGCCTAAGCCCGTGCAGCCAGGCGGGCCGCCCGTGCTGATCGGCGGGTCAGGCAAGCGGATGCTGCGGCTCGTCGCCGAGCATGCCGACATCTGGAACGTGCCCGGTCCACCGCACAGCAGCGTCGAGTTCCTGGCCGAGCGCAACCAGGTACTCGACCAGCACTGCGAGGCGATTGGCCGCGACCCAGCTGACGTCGTCAGGTCCACGCAGGTGATGTTCCCCGGCGACGACTCGGTGGCCGCCAGGTCGGTTGTCGCCGACGTGATCGCGGCCGGTTTCAGCCACGTCGTGATGGCGGTGCGACCGCCAGCGCCGGACAACATCGCGCGGTGGCTTGCCCGCGAGATCATCGCGCCGATCCTGGATAAGCACGGACAGGGAGGTCAGGCCTGAGACGATGACCCTGAGGCGATGACACAGTGACGATGAGCCGGGTCCTGGGCGTGGATGCGTGCCGGGCGGGCTGGGTCGCCATCGCGTGGGCCGACGAGGTAACGGCCTACGTGGATGCGGACATCGGAGCGATTGCGGCGCAGGCTGCCGCGGACGGACCGGTGGAGGTCATCGGCATCGACATCCCGATCGGCCTGGCCGACAGCTCACTCAGGCAGGCTGACCTGCTGGCCAGGAAGGCGGCCGGGCCGCGATGGGCGTCGGTGTTCGTCACTCCGGTCCGGGGCGCGCTCGGCATCGATGACTATCACGAGGCCTCGGCGCTGAACCGGCGGCTGACCGGCAGCGGCATCTCGCGGCAAGCCTTCAACTTGCGCGACAAGATCCTCCAGGTAGACGCCTGGCTGCCCGGCGCGCCTTGTCCGGTCCTCGAGGTGCATCCTGAGCTGAGCTTTGCCGAGCTGGCCGGGGCTGCGCTGATGGACAGCAAGGCCACCTATGCCGGCGCTGTCCACCGCGGGCGGCTGCTGGCAGCGACGGGCATCGAGGTCTGCGGTGATCTGGGGCTGACGGGCCGGCAGGTCGGCGTCGACGATGTACTGGACGCCGCGGCGGTGGCCTGGACCGCCGCCCGGTTCGCGCGTGGTGCGGCCCGGTGCCTGCCTGACCCGCCACAGCGGTTCAGCGACGGCGTCGCCTGCGCCATCTGGACCTGACCGCGTGCGCGACGGCAGCGGCCACCTGGCGGCCGACGCAGAGCTTAATGATCTTCCGTCGGTGTGAAGTTATTGGCGGAGCAACAGCAAGTCCGCACCCATGGCGAGCGGCGCGCCGGAAAAGGCGGTTGCCGAGCCTGCGGACGGGCTGCAAGGATCCGCGCCATGCCTGCTCAGCTGATTCGCGCAGACGGCCTGTACCCCGACGCTCCCTACGCGTACGCCGCCGTGGCGCCGCCCGGAAGTCTCGTCTTCACAGCGGGCGCGTGCCCCATCGACGCCGATGGCGTCGTGACTGCACCCGGTGACCACGTCCGGCAGGCAGCGGACGCGATGGCCAACCTGGTCGCTGCGCTCGCCGCGGCCGGCGCGAGCCTGCACGACGTACTGAAGACAACGGTCTACGTCGCGTCCGCCGACAAGGCCGATCTGTACAGCGTCTGGCAGGTCGTGGCCACGGCTTTTGGCGAACACGACGCGCCGAGCACGCTGCTGGGCGTTGCAACACTTGGCTACACGGCTCAGTTGGTCGAGATCGAGGCCATCGCGCTCGTCGCCCAGTAGGCCGCGGCAGCCCGCGAGTCGCCGTTGAGACGTAGCGACGGTCCTCCAGGAGCAGCAAGACAGCGAATCGGCCGACCCTCATAAGTGTCCGACGGACCGCCACTGGTTACCCGCCGCTGGCAGATCAGGGAACAGGCAGCGTCGCAGCCAGCCCATACGACGGGACGGCCTGGGTAGGCGAAGCCGAGCCTGGGACTCATGTGCCGGTAACCGCATGTGAGCAACCCGCAGCCAGGCGGCGTGAATGCGGTCACATCGGCGCATTAGGCGCGGAGCGCGCGTTCGCCGGGCACCGGTAAGAACGACCAGATCTGCTCGCTCGTGCTGGCGGCGGGGCTGGTGTATGACTCTAAGATCGTCGCATGGCCAGGCATTTCGACGTCCATCCGACCGACCCGCAACCGCGCGTGGTTGCCCAGATCGCCGATATCGTCCGCGCGGGCGGCGTGATCGCCTACCCGACGGATTCCTGCTACGCGCTGGGCTGCAGGCTGGGCAACGTGGACGGCATGGCGAGGATAAGGTCGATCCGCCACCTCGATGACCGGCATCACCTCACGCTGGTGTGCCGGGATTTCGCCCAGCTCGGCCAGTTCGCGCGCGTCGGCAACCCGGTGTTCCGGGCTGTCAAGGCGGCGACCCCGGGCAGTTACACCTTCATCCTGCCCGCTACCAAGGAGGTACCGCGCAGATTGCAGCACCCGGGAAAGAAGACCGTCGGAGTGCGGATCCCCCGCCACGTCGTGGTGCAGGCCCTGCTCGCCGAACTCGGTGAGCCGCTGGTGTCGAGCACCTTGCTGCTGCCGGGCCAGGACGAGCCCATGACCCAGGGGTGGGAGATCGCCGACCAGCTCGGCGACGCTGTGGACGCGGTGATTGACTCCGGCGACTGCGGCACCGAGCCGACAACCGTCATCGACCTCTCCCAGGACGAGCCCGAGATCCTGCGGCGCGGAGCAGGCGACACGTCCGGGTTTGAGTGAACCGCGGGAACGGGCTTGCCCGCTGCCCCGGCCCGCCCGGCAGACCCGCCAGCGATAGTTCGTTCGCGCGCTCGGCTATACCAGTCAGCTCGTCGAGATCGCGGCCGTCGTGCTCACTGCGCCGGGCTAGTCGGCAGCCTTGCTCGATGGCCGGCCAGGCCCCCGCATCTGGCCGGCATTGCGGGGCAGCCGTCCGGCATCCGCCAGCGCTCGCCGCAGCAGGAACTCGATCTGGGCGTTCGTGCTCCGCAGCTCGTCCTGAGCCCACCTGGCCAGCGCGTCGTGGACGGCCGGATCAAGCCGCAGCAGGATGCCCTTACGCTCGCTCACGCCGCTCCTATGGGATCGTCACTCGCCTGCCGTCGACCCGTCCCGCGGTTACTGATAGAGGGACCCGGTGTTGACCACCTGCTGCGTCGCCTGCTCACTGCACAGGACTACGAGCAGGTTCGAGACCATGGCGGCCTTGCGCTCTTCGTCCAGCTCGACGACCCCCTCGTCCTCCAGTCGCTCCAGCGCCATCTTGACCATGCCAACGGCGCCTTCCACGATGCGCGACCGGGCGCCGACCACGGCACTGGCCTGCTGCTGGCGGAGCATCGCCTGGGCGATCTCCGGTGCGTAGGAGAGCCGGGTCAGCCGGGATTCGATGATGTGCACGCCCGCGGACTTGACCCGGTCCTGTATCTCCGCCGACAGGCGTGAGGTGATCTCCTCGGCGTTGTCGCGCAGCGACAGCGCGCCCGAGCCCCGGTTGTCGTAGGGGTAGCTGGACGCAATGTGCCGGACGGCGGTCTCGGTCTGGATGGCGACGAACTTCTGGTAGTCGTCAACCGAGTAGGTCGCCTTCGCGGTGTCCTGGACCTCCCAGACGACCACGGCCGCGATCTCGATCGGGTTGCCGTCAGCGTCGTTGACCTTAGCCTGCGCAGACTCCTGGTTCCGGATCCGGGTCGAGACGACGATGCGGTCGGTGAATGGGTTCACCCACTTCAGGCCGGAGTCCCGGATCGTGCCCCGGTACTTGCCGAACAGCTGCACGACGCGCGCCTTGCCAGGCACGACCGCGACCAGCCCGCGCCACGCCAGGCTCGCTACAAGGATGACAATGATGCCGGCCGCGACCAGGCCCCCCTGCCGGTCACCATGCAGTCGGCTGCCCCAGACCAGCAGCCCGATGCCTGCTAGCGTGACGACGATCGACGCCGCCAGCATGGCCAGGCCGGACACGCTGTTGGCCGGTCGCTCCACGACCGGCGGGCTTACGGGCTGGCTCACTTGTGCCACGATTGCATCGGACGCCATCTGATCCACCTCCACTGCCATCTGACCCACCTCCATTAGACGTGGCTGATACCACGCTTTCAGCTAGCTTAGTGATATCACTTTATCAAAGCAAGAGGCGTCCGAGCCGTTCGGAGCAGCTGCGACACGCCGTCGAGATCATGCGTCGCAGGGCTGGCGGCGCGCGGAAGCGTCGCTGGCCTGGGTCAGATCCGCCAGCTCGATCGCGGCGGCGCCTCTGGTAGACATGTCTGTATGGCTGGGAACGAGGAACCGGGACAGGCCGGCGGCCGTCCCAAGGCACGCGACCTGAATGAGCTGATCCGGTACGTCATGTGGTCGGTGTTCCGCGTCGACGGTCCCGACGCCATCGACGATGCTGCCGCCGGCGCAGGACGGACCGGCCTGGCCGCCGAGGTGACCGACCTTTGCCAGCAGGCAGCCGGCAAGGGGATCGTCACCCGCGGCTGCTACGACATCCAGGGCATGCGAGCGGATGCTGACTACATGTTCTGGTGGGTCGCGCCCACGGCCGACGACCTGCAGGAGATGTATGCCAGGTTCCGCCGGACTGGGCTCGGCCGGGCCAGCCAGCCGGTCTGGTCGGCCATGGCGCTGCACCGGCCGGCCGAGTTCAACAAGAGCCATATCCCGGCGTTCCTGGCCGGCGAGGACGCGAAGAACTACGTCAGCGTGTATCCCTTCGTCCGCTCCTACGAGTGGTATCTCCTCGACGACGCCGAGCGGCGCGAGCTGCTGGCCGAGCACGGCGTGATGGCGCGCGAATATCCCGACGTCCGGGCTAACACGGTCGCCTGTTTCTCGCTGAACGACTACGAGTGGATGCTCGCCTTCGAAGCCGACGAACTGCATCGGATCGTCGACCTGATGCGGCATCTGCGCGGCGCACGGGCGCGCCGGCATACCAGGGTGGAGATCCCGTTCTTCACCGGCCGCCGCAAGCCTGTCGACGAGCTCGTCGCGTCCCTCCCTTGACGGCCCTGCTGCGGATGGCGCGGGCGTGAAGGTCCTGTCCGGCCGGAAGCAAATCAGCGCTGACTTGGGCTGGGAGCAGCTTGCGCAGCATCTGCCCGGCTGGGAGCTCGCCTCGTGCGCGCGGCGAGTTGCCGCTGTGGACGGTGAACGAGCCGGCCTTCCGCCGGTCGCGCGCCTAGCCGATTTCAGCCCGAGGGTGTTCGTCTCTGCACAGCCTGAAAGACTAGATCCGTGGTCAGCTCCGAGTATCAGGACATCCGGACCAGCCTCCTCCTGACTTATGACAACGCGGCCGGCCGGCGCGACCAGCAAGTGAAGCAGCCATGGAAGCTCGCCGAGCGTGACCGTTTTCTCGGCCGGCTGCGGGCTGAGCAGTGCACGAGGCTGCTGGAGATCGGCGCCGGGACCGGCCAGGACAGCGTGTTCTTCGCTGGCCACGGTCTCGACGTGGTGGCCACGGACATGTCACCGGAGATGGTGGCGCGGTGCCGCGACAAGGGGCTGGACGCGCGGGTCATGGACTTCAGCGAGCTGCGGTTCGAGCCCGAGTCCTTCGATGCCGTGCACGCTATGAACTGCCTGCTCCATGTGCCGAACACCGAGCTTCCTGCGGTACTGGCGGCCATCGCGAACGTGCTGCGCCCCGGCGGGCTGTTGTTCCTCGGCGTCTACGGCGGCCGCGCAGAGGAAAGCTCGGCCGGCTGGGACGACCACGTTCCCGCCCGGTTCTTCTCCTTCCGGACTGACGAGCAGCTCATGCAGTTCGCCAGCCGGTCGTTCGAGATCGTCGACTTCCACGTGGTAGGGACCGAAGGCGAGCACCACTTTCAGTCGCTGACGCTACGAAGGAGGGCTACATGACCGACCGGCACGCGCTGGTCCTGGGCGGCGGCGGGGTCGCGGGCATCGCCTGGATGACGGGGCTGCTGGCTGGCCTGGCCGACGCCGGGGACGACCTTACCGGCGCCGACGTCCTCATCGGGACTTCGGCCGGCGCGACCGTGGCCGCGCAGGTGGGGAGCGGCCTGGCGCTGGACGAACTGTTCGCCCGGCAGTCCGAGCCGGCCCGGCAGTCCGCCGAGATCGCGGCCGACATCGACCTGGCGAAGTTTGCCGAGGAAATCGCCGCTTACCTGGCTGGCGCCGCGTCGCCGGCGGACACGCTGCGTCGCATTGGCACCTACGCGCTCGAGGCGCAGACGGTGCCCGAGTCGGCCAGGCGGGCCGTGATCGAGTCGCGGCTGCCGAGCCAGGACTGGCCGGCCAGGGAGGTCCGGCTGGTGGCCGTCGACGCGGAGACCGGTGAGATGCGAATCTTTGACGCGCGGTCGGGCGTGCTGCTGGTCGACGCCGTCGCCGCGAGCTGCGCCGTTCCTGGCATCTGGCCGCCGGTGACCATCGACGGCCGCCGCTACGTGGACGGCGGCATCCGGTCGAGCGACAACGCTGATCTCGCGGCTGGCGCCGAGCGCATCACGATCGTCTCCCCGCTCGGGTACGACTCGCAGCTTCCGTCCGCGCTGCCGTTGCGCGATGTCGTGGCCGCGCTGCGCGAGGCAGGCTCGGCCGTCACGGTGGTCACTCCCGACGCTGTCTCGGTAGCCGCGATGGGCGCCAACCCGCTCGATCCGGCGACGCGGACCCCGACCGCGCTGGCCGGCCGGGCGCAGGGCCTGGCCGGCCGCGCCGCCAACGCCACCAGCTAGCCGCCGCCCCGCTCGGCAGGGGTCTGCAGGGGTCGGCAGGGTCGGCGCGTTCCTCAGCGGCCCTTGCGCAGGAACTCGGTCAGTCGCGCGAGCGGCCAGGTCGTGATGACGTCGTCTGCGGTGAGCCAGCCGCGCTGCGCGGTCGCGACGCCGTACTGCAGGTAGTCGAGGTCGCGCAGTGAGTGGGCGTCGCTGTCGATGGCGAACTTCACCCCGGCGTCACGCGCGGCCCTGATATGTGCCGATGGCAGGTCAAGCCGGGCCGGGTGTGAGTTGACTTCGAGCGCGGTACCGGTCCGCGCGCACACCCGGAACAGCTCGGGCAAGTCGACGTCCACCGGCGGCCGGCGGCCGATCTTGCGCGTCAGCGGGTGGCCGATGATGTTGACGTGCGGGTTTTCGCAGGCGGTGATGAATCGCCTGGTCATCTCCCGCCGCGGCAAGTCGAAATGCGAGTGCACCGAAGCCACGCAGATGTCGAAGCCCGCCAGGAAGTCGGCCGGCCAGTCGACGCTGCCATCGACCGCGATGTTGAGCTCGGTGCCGTGCAGCAGCGTCATCGCCTTGCCGCCATCAGCCTCGGCAGCTAGCCTGCGGCCGAGGTCACGTACCTGCTCGCGCTGGGCCAGCATCTTGTCGTCGGTCATCCGCTGCATGACGAGATTCGGCGCGTGATCGGTGATCGCGTAGTACTCGTAGCCGCGCACGCCGGCTGCCGTCACCATGTCGGCCAGGCTCGCCACGCCGTCGGTCAGGTTCGTGTGCGTGTGCAGGTCGCCGCGCACGTCGGACTCCGCGACCAGCACCGGCAGCTCGCCGCGCCGAGCTGCCGCGATTTCCCCCGTGTCCTCCCGCAGCACCGGCGGGATCCAGGCCAGGCCGAGGCGGTGATAGACCTCCTCCTCGGTGCGGGACACGATGCGCTCGCCGGACTCGGCATCGAACAGGCCGTACTCGGACAGCCTGAGCTTCCCGCGCACGGCCAGCGCGCGGATCGCGACGTTGTGCCGCTGCGACCCGGTGAAGTACTGCAGCGCCGCGCCCCAGCAGTCAAGCGGCACGACGCGCAGGTCCACCTGTAGGCCGGCGCTCGTCCGGATCGATGTCTTCGTCGGTCCGGACGCGATGACCTCGGCCGCCTCCGGCATCGCAGTCAGCGCCGCCATCAGCGGCGCGCTGTCTTGCGCGGCTGCCAGCACGTCGACATCGCCGATCGACTCGGCGGCGCGGCGCAGCGATCCCGCCGCGGTAATACGCTCACAACCGGGAACGGGGCCGACCGCGTCGATCACCGCCGCAGCGGTCTCGGCCGCGACATTGAGCAGGACCCGGCCGCCTGCGGTCGCTAGCAGATCGATGCCGCGCAGCAGCTTGTCCGCGCTCTTGGGCCCGAATCCCTTCAGGTCATTCAGGCGGCCTGCCTCGATTGCCTCCCGGAGCTGGTCAGGCGAGCTGATCGTCAGCTCGCGGTAGAGCTGCAGCGCCCGGCGTGGCCCGAGTGCCGGGATCCTGGTGAGCTGGCGAACTCCGTCGGGGATGTCGGTGCGGAGGTCTTCCAGCTCGGCGAAGGCGCCGGTGCGGGTGATCTCGGCGACCTTCGCGGCGATCGACTTGCCGACACCGGGAATCCGCAGCAGCGCTGCTGGCGTCAGCTCGGCCACGTCCTGCGGGTGGGCGGCGATGGCCCGTGCCGCCTTGGTGTACACCCGCGCTCGGAACGGATCGCCGCCCGTCATCTCCAGCAGGTCGGCGTATTCCTCGAGCAGCGCAGCGGTCTGGTCGTTCGCCTGGGGCATGGCAGCAATTCTGCCTGCCCTCGGGCCTGCCTGCCGTCAGGCCATGCGCCGGGGCCGGCTGACTAGCTTTGCTGCATCGCCTGCGCGTTGGCTTGCATCGCCTTGAGCGTCACCGCGAGCTCGTCGGTCGGACTGAACTGGATGAACTCGCTGCCGGTCGCGGCCGCAGGCACGTGGCCCGGCGACATGTAGTACGCGTCCCCGGCCTGATAGACCTCCTGATGGTCGGCGTAGCTGACCGTCAGGGAGCCGGCGAACAGGTAGCCCCAGTGCGGGCACTGGCAGCTGTCGCCGGGAAGGCCCTTGAGCATGGCCGCGAGCGAGTGCCCCTCGCGGATGGTGACGAACTCGGCCGTGTAGCCGTCGAGCTCGCCTTGGTGATCGATTGCCGGACCGAAGTCCTCGGCCTTGGGTGCTGTGTCCTTGGAGAAAGCGGGCATCGTGTGCTCCTTCGCAGGCTGACGAGCTTTCTTCCACCGTGCCAGCGGCCGGCGCCGACCACATGAGGCAGTTGCCCCATCTTCGGTGCCTGCCTACTCGACGTCGGGAAGCAATCCGTTGCGCACCGCGAACAGACTGGCCGTAACTCTGCTAGAAGCATCGATCTTGATGTAAATATGCTCAATATGATTGCGTGCGGTCTTCGGCGAAATGATCAGTCGGTCGGCGATCTGCCTGCTCGACATACCCCTGGCCACCAGGCGCAGCACGTCGACCTCGCGCGCTGTCAGGCCGGCTGGCTGGTCGCTCCGCCGCAGGCTCGGGTGTCCGGCTGCCGACAGCACAGCCTCGACGGCGTCGGCCGCCAGCTTGCCCGCTACGGCGTCAGCCCTGAGCTCGGCTGCGGCCTGCCCGGCTGTCAGCGCCTCCCGGTACGGCCGCGGCTCGCGCATCGACTGATAGGCGTCGGCGGCCCCGAGCACGCGCCCGGCCTTCGTGATGGCGTGTCCCGATAGCGCGCGCGGATAGCCCGAGCCGTCCAGCCGCTCGCGCAGCTGGACCGCGATTGCGCCGAGCGGCGCTAGCCAGCCTGACTGGTGCAGCATGCGCTCGGTCAGGTATGGGTGCAGCCGCACCCGCTCGAGCTCGCCAGCGCCGAGCGGGCCGGGCTTGTCCCAGATCGAGTTGGAGATGCCGAGCCGCCCAAACCCGCTCACCAGGCCTGCACGACGCAACTGCGCAACCTCGTCAGCGGGCAGGCCGAGCTGGCGGCCGGCCGAATCCGAAAGCCGGGCGACTGCGCTCGCGTGACCGAGCATGTAGGGCGACTTCAGGTCGACGAAATTGGCGACGCCGAGGAGGGCCAAGTCGAGCTGCTCTCCCGACAGCGTCCGGCTCAGTGCAGGCTCAGCTCCGATCACGGAATCCCAGGTGCGTGCGGTCCCGAGGGAGCCGAGGATCCCCTCGGAGTCGGCGACGATCAGATCGGCGAGATCCGGATCGAACTGCGAGCCACGGCGCTTGCGGGCCATGGTCACCGCCGCCTGCTCGCCGCCGACCCGGTGCGCGACCTCGATGTACTCGGCCACCTGCGCGAGGCGCGCTGCCACCGGAATCGCGGCGGCGTGCAGCTCGCCCGGCCAGCCGCGGCCATCCCAGCGCTCGTAGGAGGCACCGATGGCCGCCTGCACGTCGACGGGCAGGCCTATCTCCGCGGCCAGGGACCTCGCAAGCTCGGCGTGATGGCTGATCATCCCGTCTAGCTGACGCCAGCCGGACGCAGCGAATTCCAGGCCCACCCGGAACCGGTGCAGCGGCGCGTGCCCGCTTCCGATGCGCCGGATCGATGCGGCGAGCCCGGCGAGCCCGCCGACGCCGCGCTGCTCATGGTCGTACTTGCCAGACTTGAGGCCGATGTCGTCGCCGAACCATTTCGCCTGTTCGTGGGCGTCGGTGTGACAGCCGACGTTGACCAGCAGGGCCGTGTAGTAAACGGTGGTCCGGGCCTCCTCGTCCAAGCCCAGGCGATCGGCGAGCCGCAACGCAATCAGGCATTGCCGCAGTACGTGCTCCATGGGCTGGCCGAAGCCCAGGTCGATCCCCAGTGACAGGGACGCGATGAGGTCAGCCAGCCGGACGGTTGACTGAGCCGGGTCGGCGGGGCGCGGCCTGGACAAGTGCCCGGTCACTATGCGGACGCGCTCTCAGACGATGCCATGAACCACTATCTCGCGTTCCGCGCTCGCGTAGACAGGTCCCCGGCCGGATCGGCTCAGTCGTTCTCGACCACGAAGTCCCACTTGGCGGCGATGTTGTTCCCGTCGGGCGCCCAGCGCATGAGGCCCTCGCCGGTGGCCTCGACGGCACGCAACTCAAAGCTGAGCTTGATGCCAGGTCGCAGGATCTTGGGCGGCTGCGGCTGGCCGGCCACGAACGTCGGCCAGTAGACGTGATTGAGGTCGTCGATGCTGCTGAAGTCCGACGGCAAGATGGGGACAGGCCCGATGGCGTCAGACATCGTCACGACCCAGGTACAGGTCGTCGTCGGCGCCTGGTAGGGCAGTCCCTCGCCGGGGACCTGGGGACCCGTCACGGTGATGAGCACCGACCAGGCAGGCGTCTTCACCTCCACGCCGTCGCCCTGGTTGATGAGGGCAGGCCGCTGGACGGTGCCGGTGAGCACGGTGTCGCTGTGGTAATTCAGCGTGTTGCGCGGCAGGAATGACGGGTAGCCGCCGAAGTGATCGGCCTTGCTGGCGGCCGGGTGATGAGGCGCCGAGCCGCAGCCGGCCAGCGCCAGGAGGGCCAGGACGAGCACCATCTGGTGCGGTGCGGACTGATGAACTCATGACCGCCCGGACGGAGCGGTCCCGCGGCGGCGCAGGTACCAGAGGTAGCCTGCCCCGGCCCTCAGGGCGAGCAACGGAGTCGCAACCGCGAGTGACATCCGCTGCCAGAGCGGCTGCGGCAGCTGGACGACGTTAAAAGCGTCTAGTCGGAACGGGCCAGGCCGGACGCCGAACGGGTTGTTGAATACGTCCAGGCCGAACGGCCGCAGCCCTGGCTGGGCGGCGTAACCGAGGTGGCGCCTGCCCGCTCGCCGGGTGGCGTTGAACAACGGGTCGGGCGTCTGGCCGGCGAGCCAGGGCCGACGGGTCGCCTTCAGCGCCTAGGGTGATGCCGCTTACCGCACCGGCCGGGTCGACCGGGTTGCCGTTCTGGCCCCACTAGCTGGAACGACCCGGTGTCGGCGGCACCGCTGCTGGTAGTCGGGAAGTTCGGCCCCGTGTCGGTCACGGCGCCGACGAACGAGTTTCGCCGGAATGTTGGTGCCCGTCACCTGTCGGCCGGTGTCGTCGGCCACTATCGAGTTATCGGAGATCACGTTGGATGCCGACGCTGCCCGTCGCGCCCGCGTCGGTGCGCGCACCCGGGCGGGCTGCCAGCGCCGCCGCGGACGATGCCGGGCACGCAGTCTGCCGGGCACTAGCGTCGGCGTTGGTCTGCGTACAGACCGGCGGCCGGTCGACGAAGGCATTGTTGCCGGGGCCGGGGTAGAGCTGGTCACCCTGAGCGTTGGTGCCCAGCGTGGAGTTCGGCCCGGTCGGCTCGTAGTGGACGTTGCGGCCGAACAGGTTCTCGCCGGCCGTGTCGGAGATGATGCTGCTGGTGAAGTTCGGCTCGTCCGACGAGGTCGGGCCGAAGTCGTTCGCGTTGTTGAAGCTGTTGCCGGTGTAGGTGAAGGCCGGGAACGCCTCGTCGAAGGTGACGTCGATCAGGCCGCCCTGCTTGAACGCCGGCGACTGCTCGATCAGCGGGATGTAGTACTCCAGGAACAGGTCGGAGGCGTACAGGCCGCCGGTGAAGTTCACCGGGCTGGTCGCTCTCCGGGTCGAAGGGAGTCGGCGAGTTGTAGTTCGGCGTGCCGTTGGAGTTGAACGCGCCGGACAGGTTGTTGCCGTGGCACACGGCGTCATGGGCGTCGCTGCAGTTGTCAGGCGTGATCCAGCTGAAGGCCGGTGTCGTCTGCGGCGCTCTGCAGGTCATTCACCAGTCCTCTCGGTTGGGCTGTCGAGGTTCGCGATGTGGTTGGCGTCGCAGTTCGTCCCGCCGTTCGACGGCTCGTTGAGCGGCGGCGTGTCCGGACCGCTTCGCGTTCACCGCGCCGGTCAGCCCCTCAAACCAGGGGAAGGGGAAGTGCTTGGCGACGTACTGATCGTTCGCCTGGGCCGAGGTGAAGGTGGTGACGCCGGCCGGGAAGTTGGAGGACATGCTGGTCGGGTTGGTGTCAGGGTTATTGGCCGCTGTGCCAGGCCCGGCGCAGATGGCGGCCTCCCGGTTCGGCACCGTGTCCGGCACGAACGACGTCGATCCGGGCGTCTGGGCGCCGCCAATGTCCTGGGCGTAACCCTTCCAGCTCTCGCCTGCAGCGTTGAGCTGGTTGAACAGCGTCGGCACGTCGGTCGGGTAGCTGCAGCCGTTCTGGCCCAGCGGGGCGTTGCGCCACTCGGCTGTCGCCGCATTAGCTGGCGAGTCCAGCTGGCCGAAGTTCTTGTCGGTCAGCGAGGTTGCCTTTGCTGATGATGTCGGAGTTCGGCCCGATCAGTCTTGTCCGAGACGGCTGCAGTCTTTATTTACGCTGCCAGGACACGCGGCACGGACAACATGGCAGCATGTGGTGACGCACGGGTGCAGCCGGCGGCGGGCCGCACCCGGCCAGCCAGGTGAGAATGAGAGGCAGAGCAACAGTGAGCCAGTCGCTGGAGAGCTACCAGGACGAGATCTACCTGACCGGACTGACCGGCGCAGTGCCCGACCTGCCGACCGACCTCGGCCGGCTGGAGGAGGCGGCTCGCTCGGTCATGACGCCGCGGGCCTTCGACTACGTCGCCGGCGCGGCAGGCTCGGGCGAGACCGCCCGGGAGAACCTGGCCGCATTCGGCCGCTGGCGCATCGTGCCGCGGATGCTGACCGACGTGAGCACGCCCTCGTATGCGACGACGCTGCTTGGCGCGAACCTGGGTGTCCCGTTCCTGCTGGCCCCGGTCGGCGTCCTCGGCATTGCCCATCCCGATGGCGAGTCTGCGGTGGCGCGCGCAGCCGCGTCGGCCGGCGTGCCGATGATCCTCAGCACGGCGGCGACGACCGCGATGGAGGACGTGGCGGCCGCGAGCGGTGATGGGCAGCGCTGGTACCAGCTGTACTGGCCGAAGGACCGGGCGGTCGCCGCCAGCTTCCTCGGCCGCGCGCAGGCAGCCGGCTACAGCGTGCTCGTGGTCACGCTGGACACACGCATCCTGGCCTGGCGGCCGCGCGACCTGGACAACGGCTACCTGCCGTTCCTCCAGGGCGTCGGGATTCAGAACTACCTCTCCGATCCGGCGTTCCAGGCGGGTCTGGTCAGCCCCGTCGACGTCGACCCGGACTCGGCCGTACTGCGGTACACCCAGATGTTCGGTGACCTGTCGCTGACCTGGGCCGACATCCCGTTCCTGCGGCAGCACTGGCACGGCCCGATCGTGCTGAAGGGCATCCTGTCCCCGGCTGACGCGGTCCGCGCCGCCGAGGCCGGCGTGGACGGCATCGTCGTGTCCAACCACGGCGGCCGGCAGGTCGATGGCGCGATCGCCGCGCTCGACGCGCTTCCCGCGGTGGCGCAGGCGGTCGGGTCCCGGCTGACCGTCCTGTTCGATGGCGGCATCCGCGGCGGCGCGGACATGCTTAAGGCACTCGCGCTCGGCGCACAGGCCATCTTGATCGGCCGCCCGTACGTATACGGCCTGGCGCTCGGCGGCGAGGCCGGGGTGCGGCACGTGCTGCGGTCGCTGCGGACCGACTTCGAGCTCACGATGCGGCTCGCGGGCCTGGCCCGGCTCAGCGAGCTCGGGCCGGCCTGCCTCCAGCGACGGCCGTAGCTTGGACGACCACCAGGACCGGCCCGCGGGCACCGCCATGGAACTCCAGCAGATCGGGCTGCGGCACCCGGTCGCCGAGCTGATCAGGGATATCCAGAACAACAGGACGGGCATACCGCGGCGGACGTTCGTGGCCGAGGGCCTGTACGAGATCAACATGGTGCTCGAGACGGGGGTCGACGTTGACGCGTTCCTGTGGAGCCCGGAGGGCGCGTACTCCGACGAGGCACGCGTACGGGCCGCCGAGCTCGCGCAGCGCGCCAAGCGGGCGTATCAGATCTCGGTGAAGACGCTGGAGCGGCTAGCGGAGCGGCCGAACCCGGACGGCCTGATCTGCGTGGCGCACCTGCCGGACTGGCAGCCCGACGGCGTGGCGCTCGCCGACAACGGCCTGATCCTCGTCGCCGACGCGATGGAGATCCCCGGCAACCTGGGCACGCTGATCAGGACCCTCGACGCGTGCGCGGCCGACTGCCTGGTGCTGACCAGCAAGCGGACCAGGCTCACCCACCCCAAGGTGCTGCGCAGCAGCCAGGGCATGAACATGAAGGTGCCGTCGCTAGAGTTCGCCGAGATCGGCGCTGCCGTGGACTGGCTCCGCCGCAGCAACGTCACCGTCTACCTGGCCGACACCGACGACAGCATCAGCTACCGGCAGGCCGATTACGCCGGCCGGACAGCGCTGGTCGTCGGCAGCGAGCGGTACGGCATCTCCCCGCCCTGGTATGAGCACGGCTTCCGCCGGATCGGGATTCCAATGCTCGGCTCGGCCGACTCGCTGAACGTCTCGGTGTCCGCGTCGGTGCTGCTGTATGAGGCACGCGCACGCAAGGACGGCTGGTGAGCCGAGGGCGGCCGTAGGTCACGTCGGGATGCGTAGGGCTACAGCTGATTCACGCTCACGACGATGGCTTCCTGCGTCGACCGGGCGATGACCACGACAGCGGTCTCGTCGGGCGACGGGTTCTCCTCACGGTGCGGCACGTGCGGTGGCACCCAGACGTAGTCGCCTGGCCTGGTCTGCAGCCTGACCAGCGCACCGGTGCCCGGATCACGGCAGACGAATACCGGCGTGCCGGCAACGACGTAGATGCCGGTCTCTGAGTGACCGTGATGGTGATCGCCCGACGTTACGCCCGGTGGTAGCTCGGTGCGGCCCATCCACAGTGACTGCGCCCCGGTCAGATCGCCTGAGATCGCCGCTGACCGGATCATGCCGCTCGTTTGCGCAGTCGCCGTGGAGAGCTCGCCTGACCTGATGAGCCGGAGCGCCGCCGTTGGGGCTGGCGGCCGGGCGCTCATTCCTCGTCGAGCGTCAAGGACACCGAGTTGATGCACCAGCGCTGGTCGGTCGGCACGTTGTAGCCTTCGCCCTCGAACACGTGTCCGAGGTGGCTGTTGCACGACGCGCACCGGACCTCCGTCCGGGCCCTGCCGAGGGACCGGTCCTCCAGCAGGATCACGGCGTCATCCTCGGTTGGCTGGTAGAAGCTCGGCCAGCCGCAGCCGGAGTGGAACTTCGCCCTCGACCGGAATAGCTCTGCTCCGCAGGCCCGGCACTTGTACACCCCGGTGGCTTCGGTGTCGGTGTACTCGCCGGTGAACGGCGCCTCGGTGCCCGCTTCGCGAAGAACGTGATATTCCTCGGGCGACAGCCGGTCGCGCCATTCTTCCTCTGACAGCTGTACCTTCTCCATGCTGGTGAGACTACCTGCCGGTGGCGAGCGCCTCAGCGGCGCGATAGACAGAACTCGTTGCCGTCCGGGTCCGCGAGGACGGTCAAGTGCTCGTGCTCGGCCGCTACCGTTGCGCCGAGCTCAGTGAGCCTCGCGATCTCGGCCGCCGGGTCGTCGGCGGACAGGTCCAGGTGCACGCGGTTCTTGACCACCTTGGACTCCGGGACAAGCTGGAAGCACAGCCTCGGCATGGGGCCAGACGCGAAGGCGGCCGACCCGGACGGCTCGACCATAACTGACGGATCATCCATGATGTCGGTTATGCCCGCTGCCCGGAGCCGGGCCAGCTCGGCGTCGTCATACGGAGCGACGGCATAACCCTCCAGCGCTGCCGCCCAGAACCGAGCGATCGACGAAGGGCGCGGAGAGTCGAACACCACGTCGCGAATCCTGGCCATTTCGCTATCCTGTCCGATGCCAGCCTGCGTAGGGAGGCAAAACGTGCGCGTGCCGCTGCCGAACACCGTCTGACCGGGGGGCGGTCTCCGAGCCCGCCGCGAAACTACATCACCACCTCGTGGACTGGCTCGGTTGCCGTCGTCGCGCGCAGCTCGATCTTGTCCACGTGGCCGGCCGCCTGCACGTCCATGCGGGCCGCCGCGAGGGCGTCCAGTCGGTCCTGCTCTGCCGTCAGGATCAGCAGCGGGATCGGGTTCTTCATCGGCACCCGCCCCTGCGACTTCGCCTTCCTGATCGCGGCAATCGCGGCGGAGGCCGCACCGAGCACGGAGTCGTCACCGGACCCCGCGGCCGCGCGCAGTTCCGCCGGGTCCGGCCAGCTCCCGCGGTGCACCGAGCCGGCCTGCCACCAGGACCAGACCTCCTCGGTCACGAACGGCAGGAATGGCGCGAGCAGCCGGAGCGCCACTGACAGCCCGGTCCGGAGTGTGGTGACCGCGGCAGCAGACGCTGTCGTTCCGCGTTCGCCGTAGGCGCGGGCCTTCACCAGTTCCAGGTAGTCGTCGCAGAAGAACCAGAAGAATCGCTCAGCCTGCTCAAGCGCGGTCGCGTGGTCGTAGGCGTTCAGCGCGGCCGTGCAGCGCTCGACCACGTCAGCCAGCCGCCGCAGCAGCGCTCGGTCGATCGGCTCCGCGTCCGGCCTGGCGGACTCCTCCGTGGCGGACGTGTCGGCGGCCGCAGTATCGACGCCAGCCTCGAAGCCGAGCACGAACCGGCCAGCGTTAAGAATCTTGATCGCCAGCCGCCGGCCAATCTTGATCTGGGCCAGGTCGAACGCGGTGTCGACGCCAAGCCGCGCGCTGGTGGCCCAGTACCGGACCGCGTCCGCGCCGTGCTCGCGCAGCAGGTCCATCGGCGTCACCGCATTGCCCTTGGACTTGGACATCTTCTTGCGGTCCGGGTCCAGGATCCAGCCGGAGATGGCCGCATGCCGCCACGGCAACACGCCCGCCTCGTCGTGCGAGCGCAGCACCGTGTAGAACAGCCAGGTCCTGATGATCTCGTGGGCCTGCGGCCGCAGGTCCATCGGGAACACCCGGCCGATCAGGTCCTCGTCGGCCGGCCAGCCGGTCGCGATCTGCGGCGTCAGCGACGAGGTGGCCCAGGTGTCCATCACGTCGGGGTCGGCCGCGAACCCGCCCGGCTGGCCGCGCTGCTCGGGCCGATAGCCGGGAGGAGTGTCAGCGGCCGGGTCGACCGGCAGGTCAGCCTCCGCGGGCAGGATCGGCTTGTCCTCCTCGATCCGGCCCGATGCGTCCAGCGAGTACCACACCGGGATCGGCACGCCGCGGTAGCGCTGACGGCTGATCAGCCAGTCGCCGGTCAGTCCTTCCAGCCAGTGCTCGTACCGCGTCCGCATGTACTCCGGATGCCACTGGAGCTCGCGGCCGGCCGCCAGCAGGGAGTCCGCCAGGTCCTTGGACCGGCTGCCGTTGCGGATGTACCACTGGCGGGTTGTGATGATCTCCAGCGGCGCCTGCCCGTACTCGTAGAACTTCACCGCGTGCCGGATGGGCTCGGGCTCGCCGCGCATAGCGCCGCTCTCGTGCAGCAGGTCAGTGACGAGCTGCCGGGCGGCCTTCGCGGACTGGCCGGCGATGCGCTGGTAAGCGGCGATGCCCGCGGCGCTGGTGATTCCCGGTGGCGGAGCGGGCAGGAGGCGACCGTCCTTGCCGATGACCGGTCGCGTGTCCAGCTGAAGGTCCCGCCACCAGGTCACGTCGGTCATGTCGCCGAACGTGCACACCATCACCAGCCCGGTGCCCTTGGTGGGGTCGGCGAGCCGGTGCGCCAGGATCGGCACCTGCACGCCAAACAGCGGCGTGGTCGCGGTCGTGCCGAACAGCGCGCGGTACCGCTCGTCGTCCGGATGCGCCACCAGCGCCACGCAGGCAGGCAGCAGCTCGGGTCTGGTCGTAGCCACGACGACCTCGGCCGGGGGAGCGGCGGGGCTGTCCGGCTTAGCCCGTTCCCTTCCAAACGCCAGCCGGACGAAGGTTCCGGGTGTCTCGCGGTCCTCGATCTCAGCCTGTGCCACCGCAGTGCGGAACGTCACGTCCCACAGGGACGGCGCCTCGGCCTGGTAGGCCTCGCCGCGGGCCAGGTTGCGCAGGAAGGCCAGCTGGGAGACGGCCTGCACCCGGTCGTCGATGGTCCGGTAGCTCAGGTCCCAGTCCAGCGACAGGCCGAGGCGCCGCCACGCTTGCGCGTAGGCGACCTCGTCCAGCTCGGTGAGCTGCTTGCATAGCTCGACGAAGTTGCGGCGGGAGATGGGCTGCTGATCGGCCGGACTGAGCGCACGGCCGTTGCCGAACGCAGGCGGCGTGAAGCCGGGCCGGTGCGGTTGGGACGGGTCGCAGCGGACACCGTAGTAGATCTGGACGCGGCGTTCGGTGGCTAGGCCGTTGTCGTCCCACCCGACCGGGTAGAAGACCTCTTTGCCGCGCATGCGCTGGAAGCGCGCGATGACGTCGGTCTGGCTGTAGGAGAAGGCGTGCCCGAGGTGCAGCGATCCGCTGGCAGTAAGCGGCGGAGTGTCGATGGCGTAGACGTCATCGCGGCCCGCGGAGCGGTCAAACTTGTACTACACGCTCCTTGGCCCACCGCTGCGTCCACTTGTCCTCGAGGCCATCCAGCGTTGGCTTGGCCGGGATGCGGTCCGATTCGGTGCTCATGGCGGAAAGGATAGCGCCCGGTCGGCGCAGCCGCACGCAGGGTATCTGCTCGGCACTTAGCCGTCGGTCGGCGAACCGCCCTCCTGAATTCGGCCCAAGATCATCCATGGATGTGAAATCAGTACGGCCATAGGCGTAGCAACTCCACATTCATCACGCGGCCGAGTGCCTTTGTCGGTGGTGCATGCCAGCCTAGGCGTCGTGTTGCTAGATGATCGCGCCGGAACGTGGCTGTTTGCCACTCAACGTGGTGTCTTGTCGCGAGACCAAGCGTTCGGCCTGGGGATCACAGCGCATGGGGTACAACACCGCCTGCGGCGGGGTGGGCCGTGGCAGCGGCTCCTGCCCGGCATCTACCTGACGCTGACGGGTGAGCCAACCCGCGCGCAGCGGCAGATTGCCGCGATGCTGTACGCCGGGCCCGACAGCCTCGTCACCGGCCCGGCGGCGTTACGGAACTACGGGATCCGTGGCCCGCAGACCGAGATCGTCGACGTGCTGATTCCGGCAGCGCAGCAGCGAGCAAGTCGCCAGTTCGTGGTTATCCACCGAACGACCCGGATGCCGCGGGTGTGGACGTCCGATGGGCCGCTGCGGTTCGCGTTCGCTGCCAGGGCGGTGGCGGATGCCGTCAGGGAGGTGGGTCGGCTGGCAGATGCACGAGCGGTCGTCGGCAGCGCCGTGCAGAAGAGCCGCTGCACCATCGCGCAGCTGGCCGACGAACTGGCGGCTGGGCCCATTCGGGGGTCGGCCCAGCTGCGGGCCGTGTTGGCCGAGGTCGCTGACGGCGTGCGGTCGGCCGCCGAAGGGGACTTCCACGCTCTGGTGCGGACGTCTGGCTTGCCGAGGCCGATGTTCAATGCTCGGCTGTTGCTGGACGGAGCGCTGCTTGCCATCATCGACGCCTGGTGGCCGGAGGCTGGGGTCGCGGTCGAGATCGACTCGCGCGAGTGGCACTTCGAGCCCGCCACCTGGGAAGCGACCATGCGCCGGCACGCCAAGCTGACGGCGGCCGGAATCTTCGTGATCCACGTCAGCCCGATGCAAATTCGGACTGAGCCCGGCCGAATCGTGCGCGACATCGACGCCGCGCTACGCCGGGGCCGCCCAGCCGCGGGCATCGTGACGCTACCAGCGGTCGGCTGACGCTCCGGCCGGCTAGTCGGCTTCGAATCTGGCTTCGGGCCGGGGCTGAGGGCGTCGCGATGCAGGCCAGGTGGCGGGCGGCAGTCGGGCAGTCGCCAGGCGAACCAGCCGACATCGACAGACTCATCGTCGTTGACGCGAGCTTCGCCGCCCGTCGCCTGGCACCGGAAGGTCACATCAAGCCAGTGCACCAGGTCGCCGTTCGCGCAGGCTGAGAGTGGCAGGGCCGTGACACTAACCAGCCGCTCGGCTGAGGCGAGCACTCCCGTTTCTTCTCGACCTCCCGCAGCGCGCCGGCGGGCTGCTCGCCCGGCTCTAGGCAGCCGGTCACCAGAGCCCACCGGCCGGAATCGGCGCGGCGCACAACAGAACCCTCCCGTTGTCGTCGAGGACCACGGCCGTGACAGACGGCAAGGGCAGCGGTTCCTGTCCCACCTTGGCCCGAAGGTCGAGGACGAACTGCGGGGTCGGCATGCCCGCGAATATGGTGAGCCCATGGACATGCGCACACTCGGCTCCACCGGCGTCCAGGTCAGCCCGTTGTGCCTCGGCGCGATGATGTTCGGCGCCTGGGGCAACACCGACCATGAGGAATCGATCCGGATCATCCACCGGGCCCTTGATTCCGGCATCAACTTCATTGACACCGCCGACGTGTATTCGGCCGGGGAGTCGGAGCTGATTGTCGGCAAGGCACTGACCGGCGGGCGCCGGGCCAACATCGTGCTCGCCACCAAGGCCCACGGTGCGATGGGTCAGGACGTCAACCAGCGCGGCAACTCCCGGCGCTGGCTGATCCGTGAGTGCGAGGCCAGCCTGCGCCGGCTGGGTACCGACTACATCGACCTGTATCAGATTCACCGCCCGGACCCGGACACCGACATCGACGAGACACTCGGCGCGCTCTCGGATCTGATCCGCGCAGGCAAGATCTGCTATGCCGGAAGTTCCACGTTCCCTGCCGATCAGATCGTCGAGGCGCAGTGGACTGCACAGCGACGCGGCCGGGAACGGTTTGTCTGCGAGCAGCCTCCGTACTCCATGCTGGTTCGCGGCGTCGAAGCCGACGTACTGCCGGCCTGCCACCGTTACGAGATGGGCGTCATCAGCTGGAGCCCCCTTGGCGGTGGCTGGCTGTCCGGCCGGTACCGGATCGACGCTGACCTGCCCGTCAGTCGCCGGTCGCAGCGGCTACCGCAGCGCTATGACATGAGCCTGCCGGGGAACAGGGAGAAGCTGACGGCGGCTGACAAGCTGGCCGGACTGGCCACAGAGGCCGGGTTGCCCCTGATCCAGCTCGCACTCGGCTTCGTGCTGAGCCACCGGGCCGTGACATCGGCCATCATCGGCCCGCGCACCATGGAGCACCTCGAGAGCCAGCTCGGAGGGCCTACCGAGGGCCTGCCCGCCGACCTGCTCGACCGGATCGACGAGATCGTGCCGCCCGGAACCAACCTGAATCCGGCCGATCGCGGTTACGAGCCTCCGGCGCTTGCCGACCCGGCGCAGCGACGCCGGGGGTGACACCGGGCTGACGCTGGGGCCGACGGGGGGGTGACACCGGGCTGACGCTGGGGCCGACGGGGGGGTGACACCGGGCCTTCGCTGAGGCCGACCCGGCGCCGCGACACCAGGGCCGACACGCAGACGCTGCCTGGTCGCTCAGGAGGCGGGCGCCAGCGCGTACAGGATCTCCTCGGCTCGGTCGGCGGCCGCGTCAGGCGAGGCAACCGGTGACCCGATCTGCGGATCCCAGTTGAGGTCGTAGAACACCTCGGTCACCCCGCGCGTGCCCAGCCACTCGGTGTCGGCCCGGATCTGGTCGTAATCACCCGACAGCAGCAGTCGCTCGCCGTTGTCACCGGTCACCGGCGAGCCCGCCCGCACCACGCCGCGGCAGACGACCCGCATGGCGTCGGGGTCGCGGCCGGCCGCGGCGGCGGACTCTTTCACGACCGCGATGAGCTCGTCGATCCTGGCCAGGTTCGTCCGGCTGGACGTGACCCAGCCATCCGCGAGGCGGCCGATTCGCTCCAGGGCGGGCTTGGCCAGCCCGCCGAGCAGAATCGGCGGGCCGCCGGGCTGGACGGGCGCTGGCGCCTGCGTGCCGGCCGGCACGCGGTAGAACTCGCCGTCGTACGCCGCCGCCCCGCCCGACCACAGCGCGCGCAGCACCTGCACGTACTCCGCCGTCCGCGCGCCACGCCGCGCCATCTCAGCTCCGGTCAGCGCGAACTCCTCGGGCATCCAGCCGATGCCGAGCCCAAGATCGTGCCGGCCGCCGGACAGCACGTCCACCGAGGCGGACTGCTTAGCGAGGTAGCCGGGCGATACGAACGGCAGATTGATCACCGCGACCCCCAGCCTGATGCGGCTGGTGACAGCCGCCGCGAACGACAGCGCGGCCATCGGGTCGAGCACGCTGTGATACACCGGCTCGATGCTGGAGCCGACCGGGATCAGTAGTCGCTGGAAGCTCCACAGCGAGGAGTAGCCCGCGGTCTCAGCGGCAACAGCGAAGGCGGCTAGATTCTGCGGTGTGGCCCACGCGCCCGACACAGGGGCGCCGAATCCGATCTCCATTCTGCTCAGCCTAACGGCGACCCGGCAGCGGTGGAGATAGTGAACGACTCCGTTCCGTAACTAGGAGGTATCTCGTGGCGTCGGACGCCCGCACCTACATCGCTACCCTGCGCGAATCGCACGACAAGCTCGAGAGTCTCGCCGGGCCGCTCACGCCCGACCAGGTCCGCGGGCAGTCCTACTGCACCGACTGGAACATCGCCCAGGTGCTGTCGCACCTGGGCAGCGGTGCCCAGATTTCGCTGATGATGCTGCCGGCCGCGCTCGGTGAGGGCGAGGCGGTGGGCCGCGACGCGTTCCCGCCGGTGTGGGCAGAATGGAACGCCAAGAGCCCCGACGCGCAGGTCGCCGACGGGCTGGCGGCCGACGAGAAGCAGGTTCAGGCGCTGGAGGCGCTGACCGACGAGCAACTCGCCGCCGTCGACATGGACTTCTTCGGCATGATGCGGCTGGACGCGGCCGGCATGGTCCGGATGCGGCTCAGCGAGCATGTCATGCACACATGGGACGTCGCCGTCATGGCGGACCCGGCCGCGACTGTGCAGGGTGACGCGATCGAGCTAGTGATCGACAACGTGTCGCAGTTCCTCTCGCGGCGCGCAAAGCCGCTGGCCGAGCCGCTGCGCGTGCGGATCACCACGACCGATCCGGCTCGCGATTACCTGCTGACCTCCGGCGAGGCGGTCACGATGACGGACTGGCCGGGCGACGCCGAGAGCGGGGACGGCAGCGACGTGCCGCAGGTGCGGATGCCCGCCGAGGCGCTGCTGCGACTGGCGTATGGCCGGCTCGACGCCGACCACACGCCGTCGTCGGTGTCGGCCGACGCGGACGTGCTGGACAAGCTCCGGGCCATCTTCCCCGGCTTCTAGCGGCTTACGCGAGCGCGCCTAGTGCCTCAAGCGCCAGGGTGGCAGCGTCTTCGGCGCATCCCCACGACAGCGTAACCCCGGCGCCGCCGTGCCCGTAGTTGTGCACGATCGTCACGCCGTCGCCGGGCTCGGCGGCCAGGCGCACCGACGGCCTGGCCGGCCGCAGCCCGACCCGGTGCTCAAGTACCGTCGCCGCGCGCAGCTCCGGCCGGACCGCGGTGCAGGCTGCGATGATCTGCGCCGCGGTCCCTGGATCTGGCTCGCGGCTCCAGTTGCCCGGCTGCTCGGTGCCGCCGAGCACGACGATGTCGCCGTGCGGGAACATGTACGTCAGGTCGCTGGGATCGGCGGCGGTGCCGACGAAGAAGTCCGAGATGCCGGGATTGCTCGTCACGACTACCTGGCCGCGAACCGGCACCACGTCCGGGTCGGGCACGAGGTCGCGGGCGCCGCAGCCAGTGCAGTTGACGATCACCCGAGCCGACGGCGCCAGCACCCTCGCCTCGCTGAGATTGCCGAATGTGACCCGGAACGGGGTCGTCCCGCCCGCCCGCTCGAATCGCTGCGCGAGGTAGTCCAGGTACTCCGGCATCGCCACTACCGGCGCCGTCAGCCGCCAGGCTGATCGGTAGCCTGCCGGGATCTCGGCCGGCTGGCACGCCGCTAGCGTTGTCGCGGCGGCGAACTTGGGCGGTGCGGCCCCGTCTTCCCGGCTCGCGGCCATGCCGCTGCCGGTCCTGACGACGCCGTCGAGGACGTTCGCGCCAAGGCCAGGCGTGCTGAACTCAGCGAACCGCGCCAGCGTGACCTCCGCCCAGCGGGCTACTCGGTCGTCCATACCGACCAGGTGCGGTCCCCAGATAGCGCCGGCCGCGACCGACGTGGTCTCCCGCGGCAGCTCGGCGGCGGCGATCGCCGTGCTGACGCCAGCCTCGGCCAGGCAGATCGCCGTGGTCAGGCCCATCACGCCGGCGCCTACGACCAGCACGTCGCTGTCTGTCTGGGTCACAGTCAGACCTTAGCCAGCGGGTACGACGATGCCGGGCGCGGCCTTGTGGCCGGGGTGGCCGGCGGGCTCTGGCCGGCGGGACTTGCGCCCGGCGGCAGCACACGAGAGCGTGGTCTGCATGACCGTCGTGACCGAGCTTGACCTGCCGGAAATCGACCTGACCAGCGGGACCCTGTCCGGCGACGCCTACCACCGGCAGCTGGCGATCCTGCCCCGCGAGGGCGAGTTCGGCTGGCTGGCTGTGTCGCCGCTAGCCCTGGTCGTGCTGGACCGGGAGTCGGCCGAGTTCTTCCTGCGGTCGCGCGCGACTGCGTTCCCCGGCCGGGAGATCGCGGACTTGTTCGGCGTGACGAGTGGCCGGCTGCGCGAGCAGATCGACGCGAACATCCTCAACCAGCAGGGCGAGCGGCACCGGAGGCTGCGCGCGCTCGTGGGCGGGGCATTCACGCCGCGCGCGGCGGATCGGTGGCGGCCCGCCATGCGAGCGTTCCTCGGCCGGTTGTGGGCCGGGCTCGACGGCGCCCGCAGCTGCGAGTTCGTCGCCGCGGTCGCGAAGCCGTACCCGGCGCTCACGATCGCCGCCGTGCTCGGCGCGCCGGAGGCGGACGCACCGCGGCTCCAGGACTGGTCCAGCCTGATCCAGCGGCAGTTCGATATCCAGGCGCTCAGCACCCAGGTACCGCAACTAGAGCAAGCGGCGGCCGAGGTCTACGACTACGTGGAGGAGCTGCTGACGCACCGCGCCGCGCAGCCGGGCGATGACCTGCTGACAGCGCTGCTGACCGCCGAGGAAGCAGGCGACCGGCTGTCGCACGCCGAGTGCGTCAACCTCGTCCTGAACGTCATCGCAGGCGGGATCGACACGACCCAGGCGCAGCTGTCGCACGCGCTGAGGCTGTTTGCCGCCTATCCGCGGCAGTGGGATGCGCTGCGCGCCGACCCCGCGCTGACCAGCCGGGCTGTCGAGGAGGTCGTGCGCGCCGAGCCGATCACGCCGTTCACCGCCCGGATCTGCCTGGACGCCATCGAGCATCGCGGAGTGCTGTTCCCGGCCGGCACGATCGTCGCCGTCTGCGCCGAGCGCGGCAACCGGGAGCAGCCCGGCGGCGAGGACTTCGACATCACCGCGACGCGGGACGGCCGACTGCTGACGTTCGGTGCCGGCCCGCATTTCTGCCTGGGCGCGAACCTGGCGAGGGCCGAGCTCGAGGAAGCGCTCGCCTTCCTCGCACCGCGGATGCCGGACCTGACTGCCGACGGGTCGGCCGTTCTCGGCGGGGTCGAGGGGATCTACGGCGTGGAATCGCTCCCGCTGCGCTGGGATTAGCCGCCGGCTAGGGCGCGAGTTACCTAGCGTGGCCCAAAGAGGGGCACCAATGGCGAACAGTTGCCCTATCGGCTGGCGGTGGCGGCCGCTGCGGCCAGATCGTGGGCCATGTCCTGCACCAATCCGGCCGCCCGGGCGTGCAGGCCGCCGCCAAAGGTGATTCTGGCCACGCCGAGCGCCGCAAGCTCCGCCAGGCTGGGCCCACCAGGGCGGTACATGGCGTTCACCGGGCCGTTGATGCGCTGCACGAGCGCGGCTAGCGCCGTCGGCGGAGCCAGGATCGGATAAGCGCAATCGGCCCCGGCGTGGAGGTAGGCGTTGGCCCGCGCCACTGCAGCAACCGTCGCCGCGCCTTCGCCGGCAGCGCCGCCTTCGCCGGCAGCGCCGCCTTCGCCGGCAGCGCCGCCAGCGACTGGCCGCACGAACACGTCGACCCGCGCGTTGATCACGAGGTCTGGGCCAGCCTCGGCTCGGACCGCGGCCAGGAAGCCCGCTTGCTGCGCCGGGTCGGCAAGAGTTCGGGAGACCGGATCGGAGTCCTCCAGGTTGCACCCGGCGACGCGGCAATCGGCCAGCTTGCGCACGAGCTCCGCAGGCGGCAGGCCATAGCCGGCCTCGATGTCAGCCGTCACGGGCACGCTGACGCTGTCCGCGATCCGCGCGATGGCGGCGAACATCTCGTCACCCGGAGTCTGTCCATCCCGGTAGCCGAGAGTGGCGGCGACTGCTGAGCTCGACGTCGCGAGCGCGGCGAACCCGGCCTCGGCAAACGAGCGTGCGCTCACCGGGTCCCAGACATTGGGCAGGATCAACGGCTGCGGGCCAGAGTGCATGGCCCGCAGCCGCACCGCGTTAGTGGTCGCAGCCCGGGCAGTGGTCACGGCTGGTAGGAGCCCGGCAGCCAGGCGTGGGTACTGACGCCGATCGCGTTCCAGGCATTGATCGTCACAATCAGGGAGATTAGCGCGGCGAGCTCGTCAGCGCTGAACTCCTCGGCCGCCGGCGCGACGTCGGCGTCCGGCACGCGCGTCTGCGGCATCAGCGTGACGGACTCGGTGAGCGCGAGCGCAGCCCGTTCCCGGCTGGTGAAGAATGGCGTCTCCCGCCAGGCGGCGAGCGCGTAAATCCGCTGCTCGGTCTCGCCGGTCGCCCGCGCATCCTTGGTGTGCATGTCGATGCAGTACGCGCACCCGTTGAGCTGCGACGCGCGGATCCGCACGAGCTCCCGCAACCGCACGTCGAAGTCGACCTTGTCGAGTTCCTTGGTCGCGGCCTGGTCCAGATGCGACATCGCGCGGGCGAAACCTGCCGCGTGCGCGTCGAAGTCAAGCCTGGCCGGGATGGTATGCGTGGTCATCTGCGATCTCCTCGTCGGTGTGGTGTGATTCCACGCTAACGCGGCAAGAGGCGCAGGATTAAGATCCAATTCCATGCAAGGAACGTGGTCCACTTCCGCCGGTCTTGACCTTCACCTCGAGCTGCCTGGCACCCGGCCACGGGCCGCCCTCGAGGGCGCGCTGCGTGACGCTGTCCGCGGCGGCAGGCTGGCGCCTGGCACCGCGCTGCCCTCGTCCCGCGCGCTCGCACTGGATCTGGGCATCGCCCGCAACACCATCGCCGAGGCCTACGGCCAGCTCGTTGCCGAGGGCTGGCTGGCAGCCCGGCACGGTTCCGGCACGTGGGTCGCCGAGCGCGCTGGACCGCCGCCGCCGCGTACGCCCCCAGCGGCTCAGCGGGCCGGTCGCGGTGCGCGCTATGACTTGCGGCCCGGCGCCCCCGATCTGTCCCTGTTTCCGCGCCAGGCCTGGCTCGCGGCCGCTCGCCGGGCACTCGCAGCGGCACCGGCTCGCGACCTGGGCTATGCCGACCCGCGCGGTCTTGAAGTGCTGCGGGTGGCGATCGCCGAATATGTCGCGCGCGCCCGCGGCGTGATCACCGCGCCGGACCGGATAGTCGTGTGCGCCGGGTTCGCGCAAGGGCTCGAGCTGCTGTGCGAGATGCTGCGCGACCGAGGTGTCCGGTCGCTCGCGGTCGAGGCCTACGGCCATTCAGGGCACCGGGGGATCGCGGCGGCCGCCGGGATGCGGCTCACGTGGCTGCCGGTCGACGATCTGGGTGCCGACGTGGCCGCGCTGGCGCCGGGCTCGTCTGCACTGGGCCGTCTGCGCCGGGGGGGGGCTCGTCTGCACCGGGCTCGTCTGCGCCGGGCCTCGTCTGCGCCGGGCTGGCCTGCGCCGGGCTCGTCTGCGCCGGGCTCGCCGGTACTGGGCTCGCCGGTACTGGGCTCGGCTGCGCCGGGCGGCCGCGGTCTGGCGCGGGCCCGCGTGGGCGCGGCGCTGCTCACGCCAGCGCATCAGTTCCCGCTCGGCGCCGCGCTGGCGCCGGCCCGGCGCCGGCAAGTCGTGGACTGGGCTGCCCAGGTCGGCGGACTGGTCATCGAGGACGACTACGACGGCGAGTTCCGCTATGACCGGCAGGCCGTCGGTGCGCTCCAGGCCCTTGCGCCCGAACATGTCGTCTACGCCGGTACCGCGAGCAAGAGCCTGGTGCCTGGGCTGCGGCTCGGCTGGCTCGCGTTGCCCGGCGGCCTAGTAGCCGAAGTGGCCCAGCGCAAGCGCGAGGCCGGCCGGCTGAGCAGCAGCCTCGACCAGCTGGCGATGGCCGAGTTCATCAGCTCCGGCGGCTACGACCGGCAGGTCCGCCGCGCCAGGCTCGCCTATCGCCAGCGCCGCGACCGGCTTGTCAGCGCGCTCGCGCGCGAAGTCCCCGGTGTTCAGGTCACCGGCATCGCCGCAGGCCTGCACGTGCTCGTTCGCCTGCCGGCTGGCTTGGCCGAGGCCGATATCGTGGCACGCGCCACCGGCCGCGGACTCGCGCTGCAAGGGCTGGGCAGCTGCCGGGGCGGGGAGCAGGACCTCGGCCCGGCCATGATCGTGGGTTACGCGACGCCGCCAGCGCACGCTTTCAGTGCCGCGGTTGCCCGGCTGTGCGCGGTCTTGCGCGAGGCCGTGCGCGAGCTTTGATTTGGGGGCCGCGGCTACTCGCGCTGCTGCGGACCTGCGGTGACCAGCAGGCCGACGGCCGCGGCGGCAACGAGCAGCACGACGGCGGCCCAGCCTGCCGCCCGGGCGTATCCGTGCACGAGCGCGGCCGCCAGCGGGGCGTGCGGATTGGCGGCCAGGTAGCTCGCCGTGGCGGCGGCGGCGATGGTGTTGAGCAGCGCGGTGCCGACGGAGGCGCCGATCTGCTGAGCCGAACTTGCGACCGCCGAGGCCACGCCCGCGTCAGTCGGCTCGACTCCCAGCGTCGCCGTCGAGAACGCCGGCACGAAGACGGCGCCCATGCCCAGGCCTAGCAAGATCTCGGCCGGCAGTATGTGCGCGGTGTAGCCAGCGCCTGCGTGCAGCCCGATGAGGGTCGCCATACCAGCGGCACCGCCAGCCAGGCCGGGCGCCATCAGCCATCGCGGGGACAGCCGCGGCAGCAAGGCGCGCGAAATCAGCGTCGAGCTCGCGAGAACGGCTGCCGACAACGGCAGGAACGCCAGGCCGGCCCGCAACGGCGAGTACCCAAGCACGACCTGGAAGTCGTAGGTGAGCAACAGGAACAGCCCGTACATGGCGACTACAGCGAGCCCGATGGCCAGGTACGAGCCGCCGCGGTTGCGGTCGGCGATGATCCTAGGTGGCAGCAGCGGGCTGGTGATCCTCGCCTCCGCCGCCGCGAACGCGCCGATCAGGACAACACCAGCCGCAAGCGTGCTGATGGTGGTCGGCGACGCCCAGCCCTTGGCAGCCGCGCTGGATAGGCCATAGACCACCAGGACGAGACCGGCCGAGATCATGATGGCGCCCGGCATGTCGATTCGCTGTCGACTGTGGCCCGTCGCCGCAGGGAGCACCCTGCGACCCGCGAGCAGTGCGAAGGCGGCGATCGGCACATTGACAAATAGGCACCAGCGCCAGTCCAGGTACTGGGTGAGGGCGCCGCCGAGAAGCAGGCCGAGGGCGCCACCGGTGCCAGCGACCGCGCCGAATACAGCGAAGGCTTTTGCTCGCTCCCGCGCCTGCGTGAAGGTCACCGACAGCAGCGACAGCGCCGTCGGGGCGAGCAGCGCGGCGCAGGCGCCTTGCACGGCGCGCGCCGCGAGCAGGGCACCGAACGTCGGCGCGGCCCCGCCGGCCGCAGAGGCCGCCGCGAACCCGGCTAGGCCGAGGAGGAAGGCCCGGCGGCGGCCGATCGTGTCGGCGACGCGCCCGCCGAGTATCACCAGGCCGCCGAACGCGAGCGTGTACGCGGTCACCACCCACTGGCGCTGCGGATCGGAGATCTGCAGGGCCTGCTGCGCGGACGGGAGTGCGATGTTGATGACGGTAGCGTCGAGGGCCACCATGAGCTGCGCGATCGCGATGCAAACCAGGGCCAGCCAGCGGCTGGCTGGCTGCGCGGTGGCGGCCGGGCGGGGGCTGGTGCCGCTGTCCGGCTGTAGGTGCGCGGTCATGGCAAGAAGCATAGATAGCTAAGACTTCGAAGTCAAAGCATTAGACTTCAATGCGTCGTGCTACTCTTGGTGGCATGCGACCAGCGACAACTCCGATCGGCCTCCGGCTGACACAGGTCTCCCGCGCCGTGAGCCGCGCCTTTGACGAGGCACTCGCCGCCGCGGGCGGTTCGCTGCCGGTCTGGCTTGTGTTGCTGAACCTGAAGACGCGCAGCCTGGCAAATCAGCGTGCGCTCGCCGAGGCGATGGGCATCCGGGAGGCGACGCTGACGCATCACCTCAACGCCATGGAGGCGAGCGGTCTGGTCACGCGGCAACGGGACCCGGCTAACAGGCGCATCCACATCGTGGCCCTGACCGGGGCTGGCGAAGAGGCGTTCGTGCGGCTGCGCGGTGCCGCCGTGGCTTTTGACCGCCAGCTGCGCCGCGGCATCAGTGACGAGGACGCCGCGACGCTCGGCCATCTGCTTGGCAGGCTCGCCGCGAACGCGGGCGCCGACGACGCTGGCACCGACGAGAGCGCGGCCCCGTGGGCCGGGTTCGCGGAGAGCACCCCGTGACGGATCGGACTGTGCCGAATCGGACTGTGCCGAATCGGACTGTGCCGAATCGGACTGTGCCGAATCGGACTGTGCCGAATCCGACTGTGCCGAATCCGACTGTGCCGAATCCGAATGTGGCCGAAGGAGCGAATGCCATGCCAGTTACGGAGAAGCCTCCTCTCAGCCGCCGGCTGCAGGTCCGCGCTTTCCGCGTCATCAACGTGCCGATGCGCGCCGTGCTCGGCCTGCCGGTCGCGACGCCACTTGGCGGCAGCCTGATGCTCGCGTTCATCCGGGGCCGCAAGACCGGGAAGCTCTACCGCCAGCCGATCAGCTATGTCCGTGACGGCGACACGCTGCTGTCGCCCGGCGGCGGGAAGTGGAAGCTCAACCTCCGGCCGGAGATGCCCGTCCGGATCCGGCTGCGCGGCCAGGACATCATGGCCGTTCCGGAGCTAGTCGACGACCCGACGGAGATCGACAAGCTGCTCACCACGATTACCGCGGGTAATCCTCGTGCGGGTGCCTTCATCGCCATCCCGCGCGACGCCGACGGGCATTTCGACCGTGACGGGCTGGAGCGGGCCGTCAGGTACGGCTTCCGGATTGTGCGGTGGCACCCGGTACCAGGCTGAGGCTACGTCGACGTCGACGTCGCTTGGGAAACAGACGCGCCGTCAAGCCGGGAGGAAGTCCGTCAGCAAGCCGGCGACGACGTCCGGCGCCTCTAGCTGCATCCAGTGCCCTGGGCCCGCCAGCCGCTCGTACCGCCACGGGCCTTGCACGTACTCCTGCGAGCCTGTCATCTGCGCCTCGGTGAGGAACCGGTCGCCGTCGCTCCAGATGCCCATCGTCGGTGCCTGCACGGGCGGCAGCGCAAGCCGCGGCGCGATCAGCGACTCCGGCGGGACGTTGGCCCGGTACCAGTTCAGCGCGGGCGTCAGCGACTCGCCTGCTTCCAGCTCGGCGACGGCAGCGTCCGCGTCCGGATGCTGTGACCAGGCGCGGAAGTTAGCCCAGTCGTTCTCGCTGAGCCACTTCTCCGCCACGCCCTGGAACTGGAAGAGCAGCATGTACCACGATTTCTCCCGCTGCGACAGGCCGGCGTCAGCGAACGCCGCCGGGTGGCCCACCGACAGCGCCACCAGATGATCGACGCGGTCTGGCTGAAGCGCAGCCAGCAGCCAGCCCAGCGCTGCTCCCCAGTCGTGGCCCACGACGTGCGCGCGGTCGATACCGAGCAGGTCGAGTATCCCGATGACGTCACCGGCAAGCTGGAGCAGGCCGTACGCATCGACGTCAGCAGGCTTGGCCGAATGTCCGTAGCCGCGCAAGTCCGGCACGATCAGCTGGTAGCCGGCGACCGAGAGCACGGGCACCTGATGCCGCCACAGATTCCCGCTGTCGGGGAATCCGTGCAAGAGCATGACCGGCTTGCCCGCACCGGTCACCTCGAACTCGGTGGCGTAGCCACCCACTACAGATCGCATGGACGTCCTCGCGGTTGTCTGCTAGTCCCGGCTGCTGGCTCCACCGTAGACCGGCCTGCGGGCCGCCGGTCAGCCGGCGATGAGGACTCCGGCGGTCGTCATGGCGGCGACGGCGTCCGCGTCGAGGCCCAGCCAGTCGGCGAGCGCTTCGGTGTTGTGCTCGCCGCGCCGCGGAACGCCCCGCCGCACACCAGCTGAAGCGCCGGAGAACTCGTACGGGAGCGCGGCGACTCGGCGTGCACTGCCCGGCACGCCGGCCGAGTGGGCGCCGGCGGCGAAGACGTCCGTGCTCTCCGCTAGCTCGGCCCAGGCGATCCCGGCGCTCTCCAGCGCCGCGATGAGACTCGCCCGGTCGGCGAACCCGGTCATCCAGTCCTGAATGGCCCGCTGGCGCAGCGCCACTTTGGTGTCCAGGTCGCAGCCGGGTGGAGCGGGATCTTCGATCAGCCCTGCACGCGCGAGCATGACCCAGGCGTGCTTCGGCGGCGCCGCGATCAGCATCGGCCCGCCGGGCGCCTGCCAGATCGTGCCGCGGGACGTGTACGGCTCGGGGCTGCCGTCGATGGCGGCGTGCGCGTGATCGTCACTGGCCGCGACCGCCGCGAGCATGCTGAGCCCGATGTGCTGGCCCTGGCCCGTGACGTTGCGCTGATGCAGCGCGGCCAGCACGGCGATGGCAGCGTGTAGCCCGGTCAGGGTGTCGGCGACCGCCAGCGGCAGATCCGACGGCTCGCGTCCGTCCAGCCCAGCCTGCCGGGCGAGCAGGCCGGACTCGGCATGAATGACCGGCGCGAGCGCACGCCGGCCAGCGTCAGGGCCGGTCGTGCCGAAGCCGGAGACCGACAGCATGATCAGCCGGGGGTTCGCAGCGGCCAGCCGGTCGTAGCCGAGTCCGAGCCGGTCCATGACGCCGGGCCGGAAGTTCTCGATCAATACGTCGGCCTGCGCCACGAGCTCCCGGACCAGGTCAGCAGCGCCAGGCACGGCCAGGTCGACGCCGACGCTGCGCTTCCCGGCGTTCATCTGGGCGAACATGCCGGCCCGACCGTCAGTGACGATGCCGAACAGGTCGGTGACATCGGTCCGCGGGCCCTCGACCCGGACAACGTCAGCGCCGAGATCGCTGAGGATCCGGCCCGCGTAGGGCCCGGAAATGGCCTGCGACAGGTCCAGCACCCGCCAGGCGGGCAGCGGAGACGCGGTCTGCGCCGCCGCAGACTCCGGTATCGAAGAGCTCACGGAGTTGACTCGTCCTCCCCGCCGTCCAGGACTGTCCATTCATCGGCGTCAGGTACCAGGTCATTCTGGACGCTAGCGGCGCGAGACGGAAGCCTCGCGAGCGCCGCTGAGGTGAACTCGCGATGCCCGGCCTGCAGGCGGGCCAGGTCGCCCGCGGTCAGCCCCCACCCTGTCATCCGGCCCGCGTGGCGCAAGGCGGCAGACAGATCCCAGTGCGGTAGCGCGGTCAGGTCGAGCGCTGGCATCAGCTCGCCATACTGGCGGGTGAAATCGCTCGCGGCCGCGGCATCCAGCAGCATGGCGAGCTCCATCCGCGTGTTCGCGACATCGGCCAGCGGGTCGCCCAGGACTGCGTCTTCCCAGTCGATGACGCAGACGAGCGTCCCGTCCTGCCACAGGGTGTTGCCTGGCCAGTAGTCGCCGTGCAGCAGGACGGGCTGATTCACGTGCGGCGGTGGCCAGACTCGAGCCAGCGCCTCGCGCACGGCCGCCTCGTCGAGAGCATCATCGAGTGACGTCGGCCACGTTCCTATCTTGGTAGTGGCAATGCCGCGGATGTCGGTCAGGTGCGGGATGCGAAATGCCGCGATGCCCGCCTGGTGAATGCTGGCGAGGACGGCGGCGAGCTGGCCAGTGAAGGTCTCGCGAGGCCCGGTGAGCTGCGCGGGGCCGGTCACCGCGGTGCCCTCGACGAATTCGGTGATGAGCAGCGGAACGGGCAGGATCGCGCGCGACTCGTCGACGTAACGCGGCCGCGGCACCGGGAGCTTGGCCGCGCGCAGCAGCGTGAGCAGCTGGTACTCATGCGAGGCGCTGAGCGGGTCGCTGCGCAGGTTGGCCGCGCCGTACTGGCGCAGCACGAGGCTGTCCGCCGTGCCGTCGGGCCGCAGCGCGTCAATGCGCGTGACCTGTGCCGAGATGCCGCCGGCCAGGGCTTGCGCGTGCACCAGGGTCAGGTCCGGATCGACGGCGTGGAGGAGGCGCCGGAGCGCGTCTGAGTCCGGCTGTCCGGTGGAGGCCACGTGCTGATCATGCCAGCGCGGTCGCAGCCCGGTCGTCCTAGACTGCGGAAGTATGCGAGCATGCGCACCGGTGAGGCCTCGTGAAACCGGCTGAGGACGGCAGCTTCGAGCTTGGTACGGACGGGCCCTCGGTCATCCTCGTCGGCGTCGACGACTCGACGACGTCAAGCCGGGCCGGCTGGTACGCAGCGGGCCTGGCGCGCCGCCAGCGGGCGCGGATCGTCGCGGTGTTCGTTTCTCCGCTGGCCAGTTTCGGCGCGGCCGGCCCGGGCGGCGCGGCGCTGACGGTCGCCAAGGAAGAGGCGTTCCGCGCCAGCGTCGAGGATATGCAAGGGCGGGCGGACACAATGGCGTCCGAACTGGGCATCTCGATCACGTTCCGGGCGGCGCATGGCGACCCGTACACCGAGATCTGCCGCGTGGCCGACGAGGTCCGCGCCGACGCGATCGTGGTAGGAGCATCGGCGCACGCCGGGCACCGGTTCGTCGGATCACTGGCCGTGCGGCTGGTGCGGGCGGGGAAGTGGCCCGTCACCGTCGTGCCGTGATTTTCCTGGCAGCGCGGCTGAGCCGGGGTCAAGCCCGTGGCGGCTGCGGCATGTCCGGCTCCCGGACGTGCTGAAGGGCGAGCAGGGCGTCGACGATCGCCGGGACTGCCTCGCTGATCGGCTGCCGGATCGTGGCTGTCGCGATCCGGTCGTAGGGTGTCGGATCGCGGTTGACGATCACCAGCGGTGCGCCACCGCGGACCGCAACGGCGCAGAGCGAGGCTGCGGGCTCGACCGTCAGTGTGCTGCCAACCGCGAGGAACAGGTCTGCGGCTTGCGCGGCGGCGGCCGCGCGGGACAGGACGTCAGGGTCCAGAGACTGGCCGAACATGACCGTGGCCGACTTCAGGACGCCGCCGCAATCGGCGCACGGCGGGTCTACCTCGCCGGCTCGCACCCTGGTCAGGGCATCCGACATTGCGGTGCGCGCGCCGCAGCTGACGCAGACGACCGCGTACATGGTGCCGTGTAGCTCGAGTACGTCGTCGGCTGCGAGGCCGGCGCGCTGGTGCAGGCCGTCGATGTTCTGCGTGATGACCTTGGTGCCGATACCGCTGGCAGCGAGCTTGGGCAGCGCGAGATGCGCAGCGTTGGGCTCGGCCGTCCAGGCAGGATGCGCGAGTCGTGCCTGCCAGGATCGGTGCCGGACCGCCTGATCCGCGACGTAGACCTGGTAGGTCGCCATCTTCTCGGCGCCCGGATCTCGCGTCCACAGGCCGGCCGGGCCGCGGAAGTCCGGGATCCCGGAGTCTGTCGAAATGCCCGCACCCGTGAGGACCGCCACGCGGCTGACGTTGTTGGTCCAGCTTGCGAGGCGTGCGGTCCAGTCAACGGCCGGGCCGGGCGCTTCGGCTGCTGTCAACTGCCCAGACCCCCTAGGAGTGAGGTTGGCTCTCGACCCTGACTGTACTTGGGCGGGTCCAGGTCCCGGTCATCTCAAGCTCGCAATCCGTGCCAAAGACCGCATTCCCGACGCGGAGTGGGCGTTCAGAGGCGCCAGGATGGCCGCCGCTGCGGACATTTCCCGCGGCGCGTGCAGTTTTGCGCCCGGCTTGCCCGTTTTGCGCGCACGTTAGGCGGGAAATGAAGATGGGCTGCGGTGCAAACTTCGCGGATCGGACGCCGTGTTATCGCGCACCCAGCGCACCCAGAGCTGATGGCGACGGTTGCCCTTGCGGCAAACTAGTTGGCTGTGCAAAGCTAACGGCAGCTCAAAGCAGGAGGCGAAACCATGACCGACGGGGCTCAGGGGCCGGCATCGGGTGGCTCGCCCGATCCGGAAGACGACAGCGGCGAGTCCGCGGGCGTGGCGGGCGGGGCCCCGTCAGGCGACAGCGGCGAGTCCGCGGGCGTGGCGGGCGGTGCCCCGTCAGGCGACAGCGGCGAGTCCGCGGGGGTTCCCGTGGGCGATCCGGGCGGCGACGGGCCGGGCGACAGCGAACCGGCAGATGCTGCCGAAGACCACGGGGCGTACGCGCATGCCACGCCCGAGCAGCTGCTAGGGCAGGCTCGGACAGTCCGCCGGCAGGCCAGGCGGGCGCGGCATGCCTACTGGTTCCCGCTCGTGCTGTTCGGCTTGCTGTCGTGTGCGTCCGTGCCGTTCTACCTCCGGAGCTTCCAGCCGGCGGACGGGAGGCATGGTCCCTCGTTCCTGCAGAGCCAGTATCTGGGTGGGTTCGGAATCCTGACCGGCGTCGGCACTGCGTACTACTGGCTGGCCGCGATTCTGATCGGTTTTGCGGGGACGGCGGTGTGGTACCGGGTGCGCGGCAACCAGGTCGGGCTGCGCACTCCGTCCCGCGGCTTCGTCATCACCGGCCTGGTGCTGCTCGTCCTCGCCCTGCTCATCCCGGTGCTGGCGACACGCGCTGGTCTTGGCCCGCTGACCATTCTGATGCCCGGAGACCTGCTCGTCAGAGGGACGTTCCCGCCTGTTCTCATCGGCATCGGGCTGTGCGTCCTCGCGTGGGCCGAGCGGAGTATCGCGCTGACCGTGATCGCCGCCGCCTACCTCGCCTTGTCCCTCGTCGCGAGTCTGTACGACATCGAGAACGTCTTCTATGACCTGGGCTGGAATCTCAATTCAGCGGTTAGCCGCCTGCCGAACGTGGTGCTGCCCGCCCTGGTGCTCTTGCTCTCGGGGGCGGGCGCCTGGGTGGTGCAGCGCCGTCGACGGCCCAGCCTGGCCGGGCCGGCCGGCGCGGGGCACGCAGCCACAACTGCGCAGGCGTCGTGACCGACCATCCGACCAGCGGGCTGGACGAGATCGTCCACCAGCGGCACCGGCTCGGGATCTTGACCATCACGGCCGAGGCGAAGCGGGCTGAGTTCGGCTACCTGCGCCAGGCGCTCGACCTGACGCCCGGCAACCTGTCGCGGCACCTCACCGTGCTGGAGGAAGCCGGCCTCGTCGATGTCGAGAAGGGCTACGAGGGTCGCCGCCCGCGTACCTGGGTCCGGATAACCAGGCAGGGCCGGTCAGCGCTCGCCGCCGAGCTCGACGTGCTGGCAGCCCTGGTCCACCAGCACGCTGTGGTAGCACGCCGCGCCAGTTCGGCGGAGCACACCGAAGGCCTCCCAGCCAGCGATGGAGCACAGCCAAGCGCGGACGAGCCCTCGGCGGGCGAGGACGAGCCACCGCCTGGCGGGGACGCGTGAGTCAGGCCTGCGGGTCGTCCTGGCGGCGCCGGCCAGCCATCTGCCACGCCACCGGCAGCAGGCCGGCGGCGATGGCGGCCTTGATTGCGTCGCCCGCCACGAACGGCGTGAATCCGTCCGCGAGGGCCGCGCCCGCGCTCAGGTGCAAGTCGATGGCCAGCCAGCTCATGCCGAAGGCGTAGATGATGATCTCGCCGACGATCATCGCGGGCACTGACCGCAGGACCGACCGGTCGAGGCCGCGCTCGGCTAGGTAGCCGCACGCAGCGGCGGCGAAGAAGAAGCCGACGATGTAGCCGAACGAGGCGCCGACGTAGCCCGAGGTCGCGCCAGCGAACCACGGCACCCCGGCCACCCCGGCGATCGCGTACAGCGCCATCGACGCGGCGGCCCGGCGCCAGCCGAGCGCGGTGCCCGCCAGCAGTACGCCGAGCGTCTGGCCGGTGATAGGCACCGGGGTGAAGGACAGGTGGATCGAGATCTGCGCCAGCGCGCCGACGAACCCGGCAGCGCCGACGACGAGGAGCACGTCCCGGACGACCTGGGCGGCCCGGCCCCGGTGCTGCGCGATCAGGTCACCGAGTACCAGCGGCCGGGGGCGGGCAATCGCAACTGACGACATGACGGCGAGTCTCCTCGATCGGCGGGCCGCGGGGGTACGGCCGGACGAGCAGGGACCCTACCACGGCGGCCACGCGCGACTTCCCGGCTGCGGGGTATCGTGCGGCCGTGAGCTCGATGGGGTCGATTCGCGGTCAGGACGGTCGCGGGCCAGCCGCCGCCCGCGCGGGGAACCGCAGGTGAGGGCAGCACCGTGGACTTCCTGCACGGAGATTGGAACGTGGTGCGTCACATCTCCGACCACCTGACTGGCGCGGTCGGCGTATTCCGCGGACAGGCCAGCTTCAGCCGGGCCGGCCTGGTCCTGACCTACCGCGAGCACGGCGAGCTGCGGTTCGGCGGCCACTGCGGGCCTGCCAGTCGCAGCCTGCTGTACCGGGAGCTGGCTGACGGCAGCGCAGACGTCAGGTTCGCGGACGGCCGCGAGTTCTACCGGCTCGACCTGAAATCGGGGACCTGGTCGGCCGAGCATCCGTGCCGGGCGGACCAGTACCTGGTTACCGTCAGGCGGCTGAGCCCGGACAGCTTTTCCGAGATCTGGCGAGTTACCGGTCCCGCTAAGGACTACGAGCTAGCGACCACGTACACGAGGACGGGCGGACCGCAGTGAGCGGCGAGGCGTACGGCGGCACCATTCCGCGGCTCCTGGTGGCCGCCGCCGAGCGGGACGGCGACGGCGTCTGGGTGCGCAGCGACCACGGCACGCTGACGTTCGCGGGCGCCGTGGCTGCGGTCGGACTAACGGCCGCCGCGCTGCGCGAAGCCGGCGTCCGCAAGGGCGACCTGGTGCTGCTCACCGCCAGTACGACGCCGCCGTACCTGCTGTGCTGGCTGGCCGTGACCACGATGGGCGCGATCGCGGTAGCGGTCAACCCGCGGTCATCGGCTGCCGAGCTCGCCGGGCTGATCGGTCAGGTCAGCCCGAAGCTCCTGGTCACCGATGAGGGGCTGCGGGACCTTGTCGCCGGGGCGCGTGGCGACCGCGACTGGGGGAGCCCAGGTGAGCCGGCGACGACCCCGTTCCCGGCCGAAGTTGATGTTGCGGCGATCGTGCCGGCGGAGTGGAGCGATGCGGCCGCGATGGCCGGCCTGGCCGGGCGCGCGTCGCTGCCGGATGCCGGGATCGTCCCGGACGACGTCGCTGTGCTGATCCCGACCTCGGGCACGACCGGCCGGTCGAAGCTGGTGATGCAGACGCACCGGGCGTACGCGATGGCCGGCGAGGGCTTCCCGTTCTGGATGGAGCTGACCGCGGCCGACCGGATGCTGACGACGCTGCCCCTGTTCCATGTGAACGCGCCGGCCTACTCGGTCATGGGCTCGCTGGCGTGCGGCGCCGGGCTGGTGCTGGCGGAGCGGTTCTCGGCGAGCACGTTCCTGGACACGGCCCGGCGGCACGGGGCGACCGAGTTCAACGCCATCGGCGCCATGCTGGAGATCTTGATGCGGCAGCCGGCCCGCCCTGACGATGCGGACACGCCGCTGCGGCTGTGCTACACCGGACCAGCGCCGGAGCGGGACCGGCAGCTGGAGATCGAGCAGCGGTTCGGATTGCGGATCGTTGTCGGCTACGCCATGTCGGAATCGCCGTACGGGCTGATCTGGCCGCGCGGCAGCCGCCCGTACGGAACGCTCGGGACGGTGCGGCAGCACCCTGAGCTCGGCGTCGTCAACGAGGCGCGGGTCGTCGGCGAGGCGGGGGAGGTCGTCTCGGCAGGCGGGAGCGGAGAGCTCGAGCTGCGCAATCCCGTGCTGACGCCGGGCTACTGGGGCATGCCTGCCGAGTCGGCTGCGGTGATGGATGGCGACTGGCTGCGTACCGGAGACCTGGTGACGGCGCACGAGGACGGCACCTACACCTTCTTGTCCCGGGTCAAGGAAGTCATCCGGCGGCGCGGCGAGAACCTGTCGCCGCTGGAGGTGGAGGACGTACTCGACAGCCACCCGGCGGTGCTGGAGTCGGCCGTCGTGGGCGTTCCGTCGGAGCTGTCCGAGGAAGACGTCAAGGCGTTCATCGTGCCGGCCGGCGGAGCGGAGCTGGACTTCGCGGCGCTGCGGGAGTTCGCGGCCGGGCGGCTCGCGGCGTTCAAGGTGCCGCGGTACTGGCAGCAGGTTGACGAGCTGCCCCGAACGCCGACGGCGCGGGTGGCCAAACACCGGCTGCCTGGTGGCCACCCGCCCGGCGAGTACGACGCCGCAGCCGGTGCCGAGATCGGGCGACACAATGCGGCACCGCACTAGGGGAGAGCTATGACTGAGTATCCAACGTCGATCGGAACGTCGGACGCAACGACGATCACCCTGCTGGGGCACAACCTGGCCGAGGACCTGATGGGCAACGTCAGCTTCGGCGAGCTGGCGTTCTGGCTAGCGGCGCTGCGGCGGCCGACGGCCGGGGAGCTCAGGGTGTTCGAGTCGGTGCTGGTGGCGCTCGCCGACCACGGGTTCACGCCGTCAGCGATCGCGGCCAGGCTGACGCTGCTTGGCGCCCCCGAATCCGTTCAGGGCGCGATGGCGGCCGGGCTGCTTGGCGGCGGGTCACGCTACCTGGGCGTGACTGAGGACTGCGGCCGGTTCCTCGCCGACGCCCTGGCGGCGCACGAGGGCGCCCTGCCCGACACCGATGCGGGCTGGGACGAGCTGGCCGCGGCGGCTGTCACCGCACAGCGGGCTTCGGGGCGGCTGGTGCCCGGCCTCGGCCACCCAGTGCACAAGGACGGGGATCCGCGCACGCCGGTGATCTTCCGGATCGCGGCGGAGTCGGGGGTGCTGGGGCCGCACCTTCAGCTGTTCGCTGCCGTGGGCCGGGTGCATCCCGCGATCATCGGCCGGACCCTGCCGCTCAACGGGGCCGGGGTGTGCGGCGCGGCCCTCGCCGACCTCGGCTTCCCGCCAGACTTGCTGCGCGGGTTCGCGCTGCTGGCGCGGACCGCCGGACTGCTGGGTCACCTGGCGGAGGAGATGCGCAATCCGGCGGGCCAGGCGATCTACCGCGAGGTCGACGAGAACCTGCGCTACGTACCGCCGGCCGGGTAATGCTTGCCCAGTGATGCCGAGCAGCCGCCGTCGCCATTGCCCGCATTGCCTGGGTGATTGCCCTGGCACTTGCTGGCTGCCGGGCGCCGCCGGTGATGCGGGCTGGTGCATACACAACCCGGCACCGAGGCTGCCCTGGCAGGTGCGGGGGCGACTGCTCGGGACGCGGAGGTTCTGGCATCGGGTGTTCTGGGGCCGTCCGCATGGCCGCAGTGACTGACTCCCGCGGGCTGATAGCTAGGGTGCTGGCCGCGCGCAGGAGGCGGCGACCGGCGAAGACGACCCCGTTCCCGGTCTGATGGTCGTCTCCGCCGGCTGCCCCGCAGGTCAGATGCGGTAGAAGAGGTTGAGGAACCGGTCGGCCAGCGCCGCGTCGCCGATGGCCGTACCGCCGTTGACCCGCCCGAACGCGGTCAGGACCATGCTGCCGGGATCGAACTCGATGATGGCCGGCAGGTCATCGATGCTTCCTGGCTCGTAGCTCATGCCCTGGTCGCTGATCGAGACTCGGGTATCGCCGGCGTTCCGGCCGCTGACCCGGATCCCGATGGTGAACGGGCTCAGGTCAGCGTCGGGGCGGACGGTCGACTGCCAGATGATGAACATGAACGGGACCAGCAAGTCAGCAGTGTCCGCTGGGAGCGCATGCGCGCGCCCGCTGCCCTGGCGGATGTCCCAGGTGTGCACGCCGTAGTCCATCAGCTGGCCGCCCGCGTAGACGAACGCCGGTACCGGACCCATGTAAGCGTGCGAGACCAGCAGGCCGCCCCACTCGTCCTCGGTCAGGGGCTCGAGAATCCCCATCATCTTGTCGAGGTCGGCGCGCGCCCGCGTCATCATCTCCGCCTGGCTCAGCTCGCCGAACCCGCGCGCGGACGCCCCGGCCTTCTCGTGCATGACGAGCAGCCCGTGCGGAGGGGGTGCGTCGCCGCCGGCCCGAGCGGTGTCAAAGGCAGCGAAGTAGCCCTCGGTCGTGTCCACGACGTGGCCGATCACGTCCTTGACCTGCCAGCTCTCGCACGCCGTCGGTGCGTCCCAGGCTCCGGGCTGCTCCGCCAGCGCAAACATCTCCGCCGCCTCGCGGCGGACGACTCGCAAGATCGTGTCCTTGCCTTCATAGGTCATGGCATTCCACTCGCTCATGTCCCACCTCTCTCGGCTGCACGTTCGGAATGTGAACCGCTGTGCGGATCACAGTTCGTAAGCCCAGCGCACCGCACAGGGTCATGTCAACGGGCACTTCTGCGGGAACGGCGTCGGCGCCGTGCACCACCACCTGACCTGCGAGGCAGCTGACGCTTGACGGCGGCAAGCGCGCGCCCGTTGGTGTGTGCGCGGGGGCGGCTGGCTGGCGCGTCGGCGCCGACTCGCTAGCCGGCGAGGCTCAGGCTCGCCAGCGCTGCGCCGTAGCGGATCGCGACGAGCTGACCCACGGCCGGATGCGCGCCGAGCGTGGCGGAGGCCGGCGCCCCTAGCGCGGCGCTGAGATCATCGAGTACTGGCAGCGATGTCTCCGGGCCGATGAGGCATGGCGCCAGGGCAGGGCGTCGTGAGCCGGACTCGGTGAGGCGGGTCACTGCGTCGGCGATGCTCGCCGGATTGCCGAGCGACGCGGGCACTACCGGGACCGACAGTCGAGACGCCAGCAGGACGGCGGCGACAGCGGCCGCGTCGGCTGCCTGTTCGTCCTTGTCCGCAAGGACGATGATGCCGCGGCTGTCGGCCGAGATGCTAAGGCCGGACGATCGCGCATGCCGGGCAAGGCCCGCTTCGGCCAGTCGCGCGTGCAGGGCCTCGGCGACCAGCGGGTGCGGCCCGAGGTAGCCCGCGACGACGGACTGGAGGGCGGGTTGCGCGGCTATCCGGCGCAGCGTAGCGTCGATGGCCGGGCTCGGACCGAGCAGCAGTGGCACGATCACGCACGGGAACTGGTCGTGGTCGGCTGCATCGGCGTCCGCCAGCATTAGGCAGTCAGCTAGCGCCAGGTCGTCGCCCTCGAGGTAGCCGACCCGGATGTCGACGCCCGGGCAGGACTGGCTCGCGACCGACGCGACTCTTGGCCCGATCTCGGCAGCGTCCGCTTCAGCCGACCCAGGCACCGCGATCACCAGCGCAGGTGCGTCCGAGGCGACCGACAGTCGGTGCGGGCTTCGGTGCCGGCCTGAGGGACGCGTCCTGGTCGTGCGCCGCGGCAGCGCCCCCGGGCCGTCGCCCGGACCGCCGCCGCGCTGGGGGAGCGCGTCGCCTCGCTGGGGGAGCGCCTCGGTTCGCTGGGGGAGCGCCTCGGTTCGCTGGGGCAGTGAGTCGCCGCGCTGCGGGAGCGCCTCGGTTCGCTGGGGCAGTGAGTCGCCGCGCTGCGGGAGCGCCTCGGTTCGCTGGGGCAGTGGATCGCCGCGCTGGGGGAGCGCGTCGGCCCGCTCTGGCAGTGGATCGCTGCGCTGGGGGAGCGCCTCGGCCCGCTGGGGCAGCGCGCCGCCGCCCTGAGGCAGCGTCATGCTGTGGCCGGGGAGTGTGTCATCGGCCTGCGGCTGGCCGGCGCTGCGCTGGGGGAGCGCAGCGCTTTCAGGCGCGCCCGAGTCGCCGCGCCGGGGCAGTGGCTGACCGTCGTCCGCGTCGCCGAGCGCCGCCAACGCATCGCGGAGCCGGGGAAGGGTGTCGCCGCTATGCGGGCGTGGTGCGACGCGCTGCGCGGGCGCGTCGTCTTCAGGCACGGCCGACTCGCCGCGTCGGGGTAGCGGCTGGAACGGTGACCACTGCGGCATGTCGTCGTCCCCGTATGCAGGCGATGAGGCTGCGCGCTCGGCAGGCTGGCCGCGTTGCGGCAGCGGCTCATCGTTTTGCGATAGTGGCCCACCGAACGGCTTGCGGCTCGGCAGGTCCCTGCCGCGCTGCGGCCGGGAAGCGCCGTCGTCCGGCTGCGGTTCCCCAGGCTGCTGCGCTGCTGGCTGGCTCTGGTCCGTCACGCTGTCGTATCGTAATGGGCTCGCGGAGCAGTTGGCGCGCGTTCTGCGATGATCACACCAAACATCCTTACGTCACCGATTCGGTACTACTCGGCGGGCAGCATGCTCCTGAGGACGGCGATGAGGGCGTTCTGCTGGTTCTCGGACAGGCGCCGCTCGGCGCGGATCGCCGACTCGACGTCGGGCGTCGCGGTTTCCGGCTGGCCAGTGCCGGACTGGTCCCTGTGGTGCAGCAGGCCGGCCTGGGCCAGCAAGGTCTCGGCGGAGACATTCAGCGCGTCGGAGATGAGCCGGATAACCCGAACCGAGGGCTGATGCAAGCCGCGCTCGATCTGGCTCAGGTAGGGGTTGGAGAGCTTCGTGCGCTCGGCCAGCTGCCGCAGGGAGAGATTGGCGAGCTTGCGCTTGCTCCGGATGAAGGCGCCGAGCGCCTGCATCTGGGAGTCCCAGGGCTCCGTCATCGGGTCCTCTCCAGGCCGGAACGTGTCCTGAGGCGGGCAACCCTTGCCGGCTGCCCGCCTCATAGGCTGGCTATGCGACCTGTCGGTCGCTAGCCGACCAGGATGCTTACTTCTTGTCCGCGCGAGTCTTGCTCGTGCTGGCGGTCTTGCTCGTGCTGGCCGCCTTGCGGGCGCTGGCGGTCTTGCGGGGTCCGGCCGTCTCGTCCGCTGCCTTGGCCGTGCTTGACCTGGCTGCGCTTGACCTGGCCGTGCTCGCCTTGGCCGTGCTCGCCTTGGCGGCGCTCGCCTTGGCCGTGCTCGCCTTGGTGGTGCGCGGCCGGGACTTGGCGGCGGGCGTGTCCTGCGCGGCGTCGGACGCCACGGCAGTGGCCTCAGCCGGTGCGGTGTTGGCGTCAGCGTCCCCGTGAGCAGTCTCAGCCGCGGTGGTCTCGAGGTGAGCCGCCTCTGCGGGGGCGGCGGCCTCGGCTGTAGTCACAGCATCCTTCGTGGCCATGCCCGCACGCCCCGAGCGGCGCGCGTCCTGGAACGAGCCGACCACCTGCGTCAGCTTGGCAACGCTGTCAGAGACAAACGGGCCAGCAGCGTGGAAGGCCTTGCCAGCCAGCTCGCGCTGCCTCGCGATGACCTGGTCAGCGAGCTCGCGCTGCCTCGCAATGACCTGGTCCGCTAGCTCCCGCTGCCGGGCGAGTACCTGGTCCGCCACCGGGCTGGCCGCATGGATGGCCTTGCTGGTCAGGCTGCGCTGGGTGGCAATGACGTGGTCGGTCAGCTCCTGAGCACTGGCCCGCAGCTTTGCGGCGTGCGTCAGCGTGCTCAGCGACGGCACATGCACGGTCGGCATGGTCGGCGTCGGGATGTTCGGGCGAACCGACTTAGCCAGCTGATTGCCGGTCCGAATGACCTCGGCGACGGCCTCGCGGCTCTTGCGCATCTGGTCTTGGCTCTTGCGCATCTGGTCCTGGCCACGCTGCACAGCGGCGAGCAACTGGTCCTGAACCTCCTGCGCGAGGGCGCGGGTGTCGATCATTGGTCCTCCTCGTTAGCGTCCGTCTTTGCAAACTATACCAAGCATAGCGCGCAATATGCCAAGCGCAAGTTGGCGGAGACGTGCCATGCCGCGCGGGCAGCGTTCCGCTGGTGAATTGTCACGTTCTGCGTTTCCGGGGAACGCGATCGGGCGGTGCGCATGGGGCGTCAGTTAGCTATCGGTGCCCCGCTAAGGGCCACCATGGGTAACCCTTGCCCCTTCGGGCCGAGCGGGTGCGCCGCTGTCGCCCGCCCGGACAGGAGCCTTGCCAGCCGTAAGGGGCCGAAACACGGCCGCGGATGCTGACGACTACTACGTGTTTCTGGACCGTAACCGGGAGCACGTGGTCCGTCTGCGTGACTACGCCGACGGGCCCGGGCGATTTAGAGCCCAGGTCGTTAGCTATTTCGCGGGTCGTCGGAGCATTCGCTAGGCATCCTGCACGATCTCCAGCCCGTTGCCGTCCTGGTCACGGAACGCGAACATGGGCGGCACCCCCGGCCAGCGCAGGACGTCTCCGGCGCTGACGCCGTGATCGAGGAGATGCCCGTGGAGGGCGTCGGCATCCGGTGTGCAGAGCCGGATGCCGGTCTCATGCCCGGCGGGCGCGTCGGGCTTGGCGCTGACGAGGGCGATCGTCGTACCGCCCGCGGCGGCAGTGACTTCGATCCAGCGCCTGCCTCCGCCGAGGTCGACGTCCAGGGACGTTGTCATGCCGAGAACGCCAGTGTAAAAATCCAGGGCGCGGTCCTGGTCGCGTACCGGGACGCCAACCGTGCGCATGGCACTGATGTAGTTCGTTGTCGTGCTGCCGCTCATCTGCCGGCCTCCGTCTCGTCTTGGCAGGCCGTCAGGCCTGGCCGTACATGAGTGAGCCTGGAGTCGTCAGAAGTTGGCCGGACTCCAGCCAGGTCTTGAGGCCGGAGAGGATCATCGGCCAGCCGCCGTAGATCTCGTCGCTGGCGTCCTCGCGAAGCTGGTCGTGGGTCACGACAAGCCGGCAAGAGTCGGCGACCTGCGTAATTTCCCAGGTCACCCGGCTGGCGCCGGCGCTCTTGACTTCATCGCTCCACAGCGCGGTCATGGTCTGCACCAGCCTGCGCGGCTGATCGACTTCAAGCACCTCGCCTTCGCCGAGCAGGCCCGGCGTCGACGGATGGCCGAATTCCAGTCGAGCGCCCGGCGTCCAGTCCGATCTCACGCCAGCCCCGAAGTTGTACTTGCTCCTGATCTCCGGGTTGGTGATCGCTTCCCACAGGAGCTCTGGCGTTGTGCGGATGTAGATCTCGAAAATCTTCTCCATCGGTCTCTCCAGCTTCTGCTTGATCTCGCTGAGCGCAGCGGCCCAGGGCTCCGCGTACTTGCTGACCCACCTGTCATGGATGAGCCGGATCGGGACCGGGTTCAGGAAGTGGAGCTTCTCTCGCCCGCGCTTCCTGGTCACGATGAGGCCCGCTTCCTCAAGCTGGCGAAGGTGCTTCATCACGCCGAAGCGCGTCATCGCGAAGCGCTCCTCAAGCGCGCTGAGCGTCTGGCCGTCGGCGCGGAAAAGCTCGTCGAGCAGCTCGCGCCTCGTCGGATCGGCCAGGGCCTTGAACACCTCATCCACGGTTTGAGAATAGGTGACCGATTGGTCACATGTCAAGCAAACCGCGCGGCGCATTCGGGCAGATACGGCATTGGGCGGGGCGCGTGGCGGGACAGCTGTCGCGGCGGGCTACCGTGCACCACATGTCTGCTGTCTGGCCAGCGGTGTCCTACGAGCAGTGGAGCCCCACCTGCGACACCTTGCATGCCCACACTCAGGTACTCGGGAAGCTGGCCGTCGCGCTTGCGCCACCTGAGCCCCAGCTCCAGCACGCTGCGCTGCGGCTGACCGCGCGCGGCTGGGAGACCGAACCGTTGCCGGCCCCAGATGGGTCCGGGCGCCTGGTGGTGCTGCTCGACCTCCGCACGCATGAAGCCGTGGCGGAGCACAGCGATGGCCGGGCCGAGCGGGTAAAGCTTGGTCCCGACAGGTCTGTCGGCGCCGTCACCCGGGACCTGCTGGCCGTAGTTCGGCGGCTGGCCGGCGACGTGGAGATCGACCCGACGCCGCAGGAAGTCACCTGGACCATGCCACTGGACGTGGATGAGGAGCACGCCACCTACAACCCGGAACAGGTGTCCGCCTACTTCGATGCGGCTGGCCGCGCGGCCATGGTGCTGACCGAGTTTCGGGCGCCGTACCGAGGCCGGTCGACGCCGGTCAACGCCTGGTGGGGGTCGTTCGACCTGGCGGTGAGCCTGTTCTCGGGCCGACCCGCCGAGCCGCCGTCTGGCGACTTCATCATGCGCAACGCGATGGACGCGCAGGAGGTCGCGGTCGGCTGGTGGCCTGGCGATCCGCGCCACCCGGTAGCGGCCTTCTATGCCTACGCGCATCCGGCTCCGGACGGATATGGCGACGGAAAGCTCACCCCGAAGGCCGCGTACTGGGACGCCGGTCTCGGTGAGTACCTGCTGAACTGGGATGACGTCCGGGCCAGCGACGATCCGCATGCGGCGGCGCTGGAGTTCGCCAGGTCGGCGTTTACCCACTCGTGTGAGATTTGCCAATGGGATCCGGCCCTGGCCGCCAGCGCGCACGGTACGCCGCCCCCGGTGCATTAGCGCGGCCACGCCGCGCCGCGCCGCCCGCCGCCGCGTGCCAGGAGGTCGAGTCCGGCGGCAATCGAGGGTCGACCGGCAATCGAGGGTCGACCGGCAATCGAGGGTCGGCCCGGCGATCGCTGACCACGGGCATGCCTGAAGCTGGCATGCTTGCCGGGTGACTTCCGAACTGCCGTCTTCGCCGACACGCCGCGCACGTCTGTGGCGGGCGGCGGAGTCCAGGAACGTTCCGCTCCGTGCGATCCTCGTCGCGGTCGCCGTGGTCGTACTCGCGTTCCTGGCCGGGAAGATCATCGATCGGCTGCGGGGAGTCATCATCCTGCTAGTGGTCGCCGGCTTCATTGCGCTGCTGCTGAACCCGCTCGTCGTGGCGCTCGTACAGTGGCTCGGCCGACGCGGGATCGCCGTAGCCGTGGTGACGCTGCTCGCCGTCTGCGCGTTCGGCGGGCTGGCGGTGGCCTTCGGGTATCCGCTGGTGAACGGCATCAGCCACTTCGCTACCGATCTGCCCCTCTACGTCAGCCGGGCTCAGCACGGCAAGGGCTGGATCGGCCACCTAGTGACCAAGTACCACCTGCAGGCGTGGGTGGTGAAGAACGCCCCCAAGCTGGCCGGCTACGGCCGGGACCTGGCGTCTCCGGCGCTCAGCCTGGGCAAGGGCGCGCTGTCGCTGGTCTTCTCGCTCTTTACGATCTTCGTGCTCGTTGTGCTGATGCTTTTGGAGGGCCCGAAGCTGCGCACCGGGCTGCTCGACCTCATGGCGCCAGCCCGAGCGCAGCGCTACACCCAGGTGGCGCGGGAGGTCAACCGATCGGTCGTCGGGTACATGCTGGGCAACTTCGCGACGTCGCTCATCGCTGGTGTCGTGGTGCTGGCCACGATGCTGCTGCTCGGGATCCCGTTCCCGTTCCTGTGGGCGCTGTGGGTGGCGCTGGTCGACTTCCTGCCGATGATCGGCGGCGCGCTTGCCGGGATCCCCGTTGTGCTGTTCGCGTTTACCCACTCGGTCTCGGCCGGGATCGTGACGCTCGTCGTCTTCCTCATCTACACCCAGGTCGAGAACCACATCCTGAACCCGGTCATCATGAGCCGCACCGTCCGGATCAACCCGCTGCTCGTCCTCGTTGCGATCCTGGTCGGCGCGTCCATCGGCGCCTGGGTCGGCGGCTTCTTTGGCGGGTTCGTCGCGGCTCTGCTGGCGATTCCAGCCGCTGGCGCGATCCAGGTCATTGTGAAGGCGGTCTGGCTGTCGACTGCGCCAGCGCTCACGGCTGATCCGAGTGGCGCAGTGCCGGGGCCAGCCGAGGCGAGTCCTCCACCTGGACCGGCGTCACCAATGACGCCAGCAACGGACTGACGCCAATCGCGGAGCCGATTGCCGTCACGAAGCTCCAGGGGCCAGCAACGGCAGCCGCGACGGCGGCTTGATCTCCTCTAGCCGCAGGTACGTCACCAGCCGCTGACCGCCCTTAGCCGCCAGGGTGGCCAGCACCTGCTGGAGCTCGCTGACGTTCCTGGCTACGACCGACAGCAGGTAGTCCATCTCGCCGGTCACGTTGTCCGCCGCGACGATCTGCGGCAGCGCGCGGACGTGATCCTCGAACAGCCTGGCTGACCTCGGGTCGTGCCGACCGAGCGTCGCCCCGACGTACATCTGCAGCGGGAAGCCGACGGCAGCGGGATCGAGCCGGGCGCTGATGACCTTGATGACGCCTGACTGCTTGAGCCGCCGAACCCGGTTGAGCGTGGCGGCGGGGGACAGGCCGACTAGGCGCGCCAGCTCGACGTTCGTACGATCCGCGTCCGCCTGCAGCTCGGTCAGCAGCTGTAGATCAATTTCGTCAAGTTCTATGGCCATGACACCAAACATTATCTCGTTCTGACGCTGATCAGCTGAATCTAGCTTCGTTCCAGATAGACCTGAAGACATGACCAACACCCGTCGCCTCGTCTTCCCGGCGCTCCTGGCCGCAGGAGTGCTGTGGGGTACCACTGTGCCGCTATCCAAGGTCGCCCTCGGCTGGCTCCCGCCTGGCTGGCTGGCGTTCGCCAGGTTTGCCCTGGCCGCCGCGGTGCTGCTGGTGGCGAGCCGGTCGCGGCTCCGGGCCGCGGCAAGCCCGGCCATCCTGGTGACTGGCGCCATCGGCTACGGCGGCTCGGTCCTGCTCCAGAACCTCGGCATCGAGCGGACCAGCGTGACCCACGCGGCGCTGCTCATAGGCGCGACGCCGGTCATGGTCGCGATCATCGCGGCCGCGCTCCGACACAGCGTGGCGCGCCCGCTGGCCTGGTCTGGATTTGCGCTGTCACTGGCAGGCGTCGGCCTGATCGCCGGCGGTCAGGGTTCGGGATCAAGCCTGGGCGGCGACGCGCTGGTACTGGCCGCTCAGCTGATCTCGGCTGGCTTCACGGTCTCGCAGGCCAGGCTGCTGCGTGGCCGTGACCCGATCGCGGTCACCGGACTTCAGCTGGCGGCAGCGGCTGTCGCCGTGCTGCCGATCGCCCTCATCACGGAGCACCACGCGGCAGGGCCGGGCACCATGACGGCGCTGCTGGCGACCATCGGACTCGTGCTGGCGGGTACCGTGCTGCCGACCTCGCTGTTCGCGTTCGGCCAGAGCCGGGTGTCCGCTGACGTAGCTGGCGCCTTCCTGAACCTCGAGCCGCTGGTCGGCGCCATCATGGGCATAGCGCTGTTCGCCGAGCCCGCCGGCCCGGTGCAGGTCGCGGGCGGTGCCGCGATAACCGTCGGCATCGGGCTGAGCAGCTTCCAGGTCGTGCGCGGCGAACGACGGCGGTTCGCGGCGCAGGACCATGCCGATGCAGCTGCCCTCGCCAGGACGAGCGATGCGCCTGCGGCGGCGGGCGCCGGGCCTGCTGCAGTGGCCGTCGGTGCTGAACCGGCGGCGGGCACCGGCCGCGCCGCGCCATCGATGCCAGCGCCCGGCGAGGCGCCGAGCATGGTCAAGCGGACGCGGTTCCCGACGAAGAGACCAGCCGACGCTGCTCGGCTGCGACGGCCCGGATTCCGCCCGTCTCGTCAGCGGGTGCACCCCTTCTCGCGGTCGCGCCGGGAGCGAGACCGCCGCGGCGGGACCAGGCTCCGCTAGCGCCGCAGCTCGAGACCCTGGCGCATTCCTAGCGGCATGGCGACCGCGATCATGCCGGGAGTTGTCCGGGTGTCGGCGCGTCTACTCTGCGCGCGGCGGCGCCGTGACCGGATCACAGCCCGCCGCGCCGGCCGGAAGGCCGAACATCGGCAGGCACGGCTCGAGGCCACCGATCGCGACCGGCGTCCGGCGGAACGCCTCCCATCGTCGGCGGCTCAGCCGGAGCCGGCGGGTCGTGGTCGCTCGCCCGGCGGCTGCGAGCCGCTCGATGCCGTCCAGCTCATAACCAAGTTTGGCCGACACCCGCAATGACGGCTCGTTGTCCTCGAACGCGCCTGACGTCGCCTCCGCCGCGCCGAGGCCGGAGAACGCCAGGTCGAGGACAGCGGCCCGCATCTCAGTCCCGATGCCCTGTCCGTGATGGCGCAGCCCGAGCCAGGAAAACGAGCTGACCTGCCGCAGCACGGTGAAGTCCGTCGCAGACAGCTCCTGCATGCCGACCGCCTGGCCGTCGCAGAAGACGGCCAGTCCCAGCGACCAGGCGTCAGGCGACCACGAACCCCGATCGCGCCACTGCCGCTGGAGAAAGGCGCATGCCCGCTCGGCAGGCGGCGAGTAAGGCCATGAGACCAGGAACGGGGCCGTCCCAGGCCGGTGCAGCCCGGCTGCGGCGAGGTCAGCCAGGTCGCCAAGTTCGGCGTCGGTGGGCAGCCGCAGCTCGAGCCGCGCGCTGGCCAGGCGCAGTCCGAGCAGGGGCCATTGGTCGGTGAGCACGCGTCATTGTCGCGGCGACCAGCGCTGGTTGTCACCCGAGTTGCGATCGGATGCCGCGATCGATCAAACTCGCGGGGTGAGGTCACTGAACTCCGTGGGAGTGATCGGGGCGGGCATCATCGGCCTCGCAGTCGCGCGCGAGCTGACCATCAGGTTCCCCGGCATCAGCGTGACCGTGCTGGAGAAGGAAGATCACGTTGCCGCGCACCAGAGCGGCCACAACAGCGGTGTCGTGCACGCCGGCGTCTACTACCCGCCTGGCAGCCTCAAGGCGACGCTCTGCCGTCGGGGGGCCGCCATGACAAGGGAATTCTGCCAGGAGCACGGGGTCAGGTTCCGCGAACTCGGCAAGCTGATCGTCGCCGTCTCGGACCCGGAGCTAGTGGGCCTGGCCAAGATCGAGGACCGGGCGACACAGAACCAGGTTCCTGGCATCAGGCGGGTGCCGCGCGCTGAGATCGCCGACATCGAGCCCTGCATCGAGGGCACGGGCGCGCTGTACTCGCCGCATACCGCGGCCGTCGATTACCCGGCCATGTCCGAGGCCATGGTGACAGTCATCAACGCCGTCGGCGGCAAGGTCCTGCTCGGGACTGCGGTCAGCGACGTGCGGGAGACGGCAGCGGGGGTGCAGGTGCTCTCGGCTTCCGGCGAGCGGTTTGAGTTCGACTACCTCGTCGTGTGCGCCGGCCTCAACGGCGACCAGTTCGCCGCGAGCCTGAACCGGTCCGGCGATCTGCGGATCGTGCCATTCCGCGGTGAGTACTACGAGCTGGCGGCCCACGCCCAAGACAAAGTTCGCGGCATGGTCTACCCGGTACCGGATCCTCGGTACCCGTTCCTGGGAGTACATCTGACCAGGCACGTCGATGACACGGTTCACGTCGGCCCGAACGCCGTGCTCGCGCTCGCGCTGCAGGGCTACCGCTGGTCGGACATCAACCTGGCGGATCTGATCCAGATCGGAGAGTGGCCGGGGACCTGGCGGCTCGCCAGGCGGCACTGGCGCAGCGGCGTGCATGAGATCAGCGCATCGCTATCCAAGCGCCGGTACCTGGCCAGGGTCAGGGCCTACCTGCCTGACCTTCAGCTGGCCGACCTGGTCCGCGCCAAGTCTGGCGTCCGCGCCCAGGCGGTCCGGCGCGACGGCAGCCTGGAAGACGATTTCGTGCTGGAAGCGGACGGGCGGGTGCTGCTGGTCCGCAACGCACCCTCGCCCGCGGCCACCGCGAGCCTGGCGATCGCCGAGCACATCGTGTCGGCCATCGCACCGTAATCACATGCGCGGCTCGCCCGACAGCTATTAAACAGGACCGACCAGCCGGTCGAGGAAGTCAGCGACGGCGCTCTCAGCCGAGGCGAGCGCTTCGGCGCGGTCGTCGGCGCGTGCGATCATCAGCGCCACCTCGTTGAGGGCGGCGAGCACGATGTGCGCGAAGACATCCACGTGGCGAGCCTCGATGCGGCCCGCCTGGGCCGCGCCGGCGAGCAGGCCTCTTATGACGCCCAGCGGCCCCTGTTCGTCCAGCTCCCGCCACCGCTGCCAGCCCAGCACCGCGGGCGCGTCGATCAGCATGATCTGCCGGATGACCGGGTCTTCGGCTAGCCGGATCCAGGCCAGGCAGCCGATCCGCAATGCCGCGAGCGGGCTCGCGGCCGCCTGCATCTCTGCTGCCGCCGGCAGACCGACGCGGCTGCCGACGTCTTCCAGGACCGCCAGGAACAGCGCGTCCTTGCCCGGAAAATGGTGGTAGAGCGAGCCGCGGCTCACTCCCGCCTCGGCTAGCACTGCCTCGATGGACGTGTCGTCATAGCCGCGCGCGGCGAAAAGCCGGGTCGCGACTTCGATCAAGTGTGCGCGGGTGGCCTGACCCCGCTCAACGTTCTTGTTCATCTGCCTCCGCAGCAGCGCTGTCTGCAATTGACAAACCGACAATCGGTTTGCAATAGTTAGACCGCCTGTCGGTCTTCGAAATCACCATACCCCCGGCGACTGCCAACTAGGGAGGAACACATGGCCAGCGAGCTGGAAGTCTTCGACGCACGGCGCGGCCAGTTGGACACCCGGTCCGGTCCTGCCAGCTACATCGACACTGGCGGCACAGGCCGCCCTGCGTTGTTCGTTCATGGCGTAGCCACCAGCAGCTACTTGTGGCGTCACGTGATCGGCCAGCTTGACGGCGAGCGCCGGTGCGTGGCCGTTGACCTGCCGCTTCATGGCCGCACTCCGGCAGCCGCCGGCCAGGACTTCTCCCTGCCGGGCCTAGCCCGCTTCGTCGCCGACTGCTGCGACGCGCTCGGGCTGACCGACATCGACCTGGTCGCGAACGACACCGGCGGCGCGGTCGCCCAGGTCTTCGCCGCAGGCTTCGCCGACCGGCTGCACACTCTGACCCTGACCAACTGCGAAGCGCACGACAACGTGCCGCCCAGGGCACTCCGAGCCGCGTACCTGCTCGCCCGCGTGGACCAGCTCGCCCACATCGGACTGCTTGCGCGCATCGCGCCGCGGCTGGCGCGCAACCCTGAGGCCCGCAGACGTTTCTACCGGGCCGGCTATCAGGACGCTGCCAGCCTGCCCGACGACATAGCGCGCGCATGGCTGGAACCGCTGATCGGCACCGCGGACCGGGCCGACCGGTACTTGCGCTTGTTCACCTCGATACGCGCCCGCGACCTGCTCGCGGCCGAGCCAGCCCTGACGCGCCTGCACGTCCCAACCCTCGTTGTCTGGGGCACCGGCGACACGTTCTTCCACCGCAAGTGGGCTTACTGGCTGCGCGACACCATCCCTGGTGTCACCGAAGTCGTCGAGCTCGAAGGGGCACGCCTGTTCTTCCCGGACGAGCGGGCCACAGAGTTCACCACAGTCCTGCGCCGCCACTGGGACAAGCACCCATAGATCGCTGGCCGATCGAACGGACATCCTCGTTGCCCCAGCCGGCGGTGTGCCGCTGACAGGCTCAGGCCACGTCCGCCGGGGCACCGGCGTCAGCATCCGCCATGTGCTCGGCCAGTCGCTCTACTGCGGTCCGCAGCCGCCTGAAGTACGCAGCACGGCTCAGCAGCAGCTTGCTCGCCGCTTCCTCGTGGCTGCGCAGCGGCTCGAGGTATCCGGCGGTGAGCACGCGGCGGAGCAGCTTCTCGGTCTCGCTGTCGCCGAACGCCTCGTCTGCGGCCTGACGGACCAGCCGCTGCACAGACTCAGCCCGTTCCTGTACTGAGGAGCCGCGGGCAAGCGGGCTGCGGGCCAGCTCACGCGGCACGCGGAAGTTCTTCAATATGTCGCGAACCGTCTCCAGGTCGGGAACGGCCAGCCGCGGCGGGCCCGGCGCGGCCAAGCCGAGCTCGCTGTAGATCTGATCGCGCATGAAGGTGAACAGGCCGCCCGGCCCGTAGTCGAGCCGGTGACACTCGACGATGTCGTCGCCAATGCGTACGTCCAGTTCGCTCAGGTGGGCAGCGCCGAGCGCGCCGGCGAAGTCGACCGCGCCCGGCAGGCGGGGGTCGATCGGCAGGTAGGCGAACCGCGGACTCGGAGAGCCGCAGCGCAGGACGCCGGCGATGCCGAGCATGGCCTGCACCTGCCCCTGGCCGGTGAAGTCGACAGCCGCGTGCCACATGACCGAGTCGCCGAGCGCGGCGTTACGGCGGGCATGGGCAAGCCACGGGCCGGCCAGCGCGTCCTCATCGGCGAACGCCGGCGCCGTCGCCAGGCTCATACTCACCAGGAAGCCGCAGATCCGATCCGACAGGTCCCTGGCGACGGCGACGCGGTCGGGCGCCTCAGCGAAGTACCGGCGGGTCAGCTGCCACCACAGGCGGTCGTACTCCCTGGTGAGCGTCTCGATGCGGTCGGCGTCACCGGCCCGCACCGAGTCGATCCGGAAGCTGACGTTGCCGTCCCAGCCGAAGCCCCAGCGCATCATCGGGTTCTCGACCAGGTGGGCCAGGTCGATCATCATCATCTGGTCGCCGGCCATGCCGCGCGAATAGAGATAGTCCACGACGCGCCGCCGCAGGTCACGCTCGAGCACGGGATTGCGCTGCCGCAGGTCGGCCAGCAGGGCCTTGCGGGTGAGCTCGTGCATCGTAAGACCGGAGCCCAGCCGCTCGGTGATCGTCAGCTCGGAGAGCTGCCGGTAGGCATCATCGGCGTTCTCGCCCGGCAGGACGGCGCGCAGCAGGTCCGGCGTCGTGGTCCTGGCCACGACGGCGATCCCGAGTGCCGACGGACGGACGTCGTGCAGCTCGGTCTCGACCAGCCGGTGCAACAGTGAGCGGAGCATCTCGGGGCGGTCCGGCGCGCTGGTCGCGCTCCAGCTGGAGTCAGCGACGGCGGCGTCGGCCGCCAGGGCGAGCGCGAGGGGTGAGCCCGCCGCCCAGTCGACGATGTCCGCGACGCGACTGTCGGTCAGCCCGCGCGCGGCGAGCAGGTGCCGGGCTTCCCTCGGCCGCAGGCCAGCCAGATCGAGCCTGGCGGTCACCGCTTCCCAGCCGCCGGCGAACCACCCAGGGTCGGGCGTGCCACGCCCTGCGATGAGGACCAGCGCCCGGTCGGGCAGCTCGGGCAGCAGCTCGCGCCGCAGGAGAGAGTCAAGCGCGGCCATCCGCTCATAGGAGTCAAGCAGCACCAGCAGCCGCTCTTCGTCGCTGGCCTTGCGCAAGATCGCCTCGAGTGCGCCAGGCGCGGGGCCGAGCTCACGGCCGTCGATGGCGACGACGGTGATGCCGCGATCGCGCGCGTGCCGCGCGACCTCCCGGAGGAGGGTGCTCTTGCCGACACCACCGGGTCCGCAGATATGGACGACGCTGGCGGGCGCATCGTCGGAGTCGAGGCACTCATCGAGGAAGGCGATCTCGGTGGTGCGCGCCGTGAAACGGGACCGGTCTCGGTCTTCGAGCCGGGCAGCCAGCGTCCGGCGCGGCGGCTCGTCCACCATCGACCCCATCCCTGCTCGCGACGGCAGCGCACGTCCGCGCGAACAGCTGGCATCGCGGACTCACGACACGGTGAGCGTACCAAACAGAGACCCGGCTGATATTGCCGCCGATCAACAAATAACGCAACGTTAAGCGCGGTGTGCCTGGGAGGAATGACCGACCGGGGCGGGAGAACACAAGGGAGCTGGCCCGTGGGAATGCTCAAGCGCATGAAGGACATGAAGGAAATGGTGAACGCCGCGCCCGGCATGATCGAGCAGGCGCAGCAGCTGGGTGCCCAGGCGCAGCAGATGGCCGCGGCGCAGCAGGCCGCCGCGCAGGCCCAGATGGCGCAGGCGCAGGGCATGGGCCAGTTCGGCGGGCTGCCCGGCACTCAGCCTGGCGTCGCGCCCACGGGGCCGGATTTCGACCCCATTGCCGGCGTCTCGCTGGAGGAGTTCGCGGCCGTCTCCAAGGGCATCGCGGCTTATAACTACGACCAGACCAAGCTGCCGGAGATCGCAGCCTCGCGCGGCATTCCCGCGTTCAACTGGGACGAGGCGACCAAGGGCTGGAATGGCCGGGTCCAGTCCAACCCGGCGGTCGCGCAGCGCTTCAACCAGCTGTACCGGGAGAGCTGACCGATGGGCGTGTTCAAGAACATGCGGGATCTCCAGAAGCAGGCCAAGGAGATCGAGAGGACCATGCCCCCGGTCGGTGACCGGATGCGGGCTGCGCAGGAGCGGATGGCGGGCGCCAGCCAGATGATGGCGGCGCAGACGCAGGCAGCGACAGCGGCCGCAGCCGCCGTCGCGGGCCTGGCGAACGGCACCGCAGTGCGCCGGACCGTGATGATCTCGGGCATGCGCCAGGTCGGCGTGATCAACTTCGACCTGCTCGTCGAGTTCGAGCTGACGGTGATGGCAGACGGGATGCCGCCGTATCCGGCGACGACCCAGCAGGCGATCAGCCAGATGCAGATTGGCCAGCTCCGGCCGGGCATGACGCTGCAGGGCGCCGTTGACCCGTCCAACCCGACTGCGGTCTGGCTCGACCTGGCGTCCATCAAGTGACGGCCCGGCGCCTGGCCGGCTAGCGCGAGCATCAAGGCCAGCGCGCTGGCTGCAGACCCCGGGCCGGCTGACTGGGCGGGAGTCAGCCGGCCTCTGGTCAGCACGCCGTACGGTGGCCAGTATGAGCAGCGTGCTCGATGCAGCGCAAGGGCGAGCTTGACCGTGGACTTCAGCCCCGAGTTGCGCGACGCCGTGGTCGGCGGGGACATTACGGTTTCGATTCGGCTGTGGCGGCGAGCCAGGGTGAAGCTCGGTGGCCGGTATGCGGTCGGCCCGGCGGTCATCGAGGTGGACTCGATCGAGCTTGTGCCGTTCGGCTCGATCCGCGCAGAGGACGTGCGACTGGCCGGCGAGCAGGACCTGGAGTCGCTGCGACGACGGGCGGCGCACGCAGGCCCCATCGACGCCAGCACCCTGGTGTACCGGGTCGAATTCCACCTCGTCGCGGGCTAGCCCGCGGTTGCTCGCGCCCGCGACGTTGTAGGCGTTCGGCGGGCTGACGGCGACATTGTAGGCGTTCGGCGGGGACAAACCAACACTAATCGGACGGAAAAGCCCGCTTATCGCCTACAGTGTGGCCGGGCTAGCGAAAATGGCGTCCGGATTGTCGGTGCCCAGCCCGACCATAAGTGCCGTGAGTGACGAAGAATGGCCCGAGAAGTTACTCGTGGTCAGCATGGCCCAGCTGCGCGCCCGGAACTGGTCGCCCCAGCGGATCGAGACGCTTGTCCGGCGCGGCACATTAGTCCGGGCTGGCCATGGCATGTACGTGCGCGCGGCGATCGCGAGCGTTCTCGCCGCCAAGCCTGACGGCGCACACGTGTTACGAGCAGCTGCCGCTGTCGCCAGGATGGGCCACGGTGCAGTTTTAAGCCATCGGTCGGCTGCGGTGCTGCACGGCATCGACCTGATCGGGAACGTCGGTGACGTCACGATAACCTGCCGAGCCGCGACCGGCCGGAAGGGTCGCGACGGCGTGCACTTGTACACCACGCCCTTGCCGCCGGAGCACATCACGACGAAGTTCGGCGTGCCAGTCACCACGGCCGCCCGGACGGTGATCGACCTGGCCAGGACCTCGACGTTCGCCGACGGCGTCGTCGCTGCCGACTCGGCCATCCGCAAGCGCCTGACCTCGAAGTCACAGCTACGGGCCGTACTGGCGACGAGTCCGCGCCGACCGGGTGCGGCCCGGGCGGCCAGGGTCGTGGACTTCGCCACGGGAAAATCGGAGTCCGCTCTGGAATCCATCGCGCGCGTCGCCTTCGACCACGAAGGTCTGCCTGCCCCCGAGCTCCAGATCTCCATTCCGGCGCGGACCGGGCAGTTCATCGGCCGGGTCGACTTCTGCTGGGAGCGGTACAAGACGATCGCTGAAGTAGATGGCGCGCTGAAGTATGACGAAGACCCGAGCCGCGCCAGGGCGCAGCTGCGCCGGGACAAGCGGCTGCGCGAGGCGGGCTACGAGGTCGTCCATTTCACCTGGCACGAGATCACGACGCGGCCGGCTGAGGCGGCGGAGTCGATCAGGGCAGCGTTCCGGGCCGCCGCGCAGAAGGCGAAGACTACCGCTGCTTAGCGCCGGCACCGCACGAGCGGCGGCTCACTGCTCGGCGAGGATCGCCTCCAGCTCGGCCAGCGGGTCACGGACGACCGGGCCAGTGGTCCGCACCACCGCCCGGCGAATGATTCCCACGAACGGGAACGGGGCCGTATACCCCCCGCCTACGGCGGGCCCCCATTCATAGCCGCAGGTCAGTCCCGCGCCTACGCCGTTGAAGCCGGACGGCGTGAAACGCGGGATCGGACCGCGGCCGGTCTCGATCCCGTCGCAGCGGAGCACGCCGGTACCGCCGAGGCCGCCATCCTTGCTGAAGGCGTATTCGATCCGATGCTCGCCGGGGGAGATCAGCTCGGTTGACTCGATCACCTGCCGTTCGCTGCCGTACAGGTTGTGCACGTAGCGGACCCGGCCGTGCAGGATGTGCAGCGACCAGCCGCCGAGCGCGCATCCGAGGGCGAGCAGGACGCCGTCTGTCTGGTCCGGGCCGACGATGGTGACGTCGACAACTAGCTCGTGCGAGCGGTTGCGCACGTTGACGGCGACGGTCTCGGGCACCATAGCGCCGCCCTGCGTGTACTCGTACTGGTCGCGCGGTGGCCTCCGGTCGGGCTTGGGGTGCACTAGCGCCCACAGCACCCGGTTGTCGAGCGGCAGCACCTGGTTGCGCCTGGCCTGGCCCCACCACATCTCGACGAGCTCGGCCAGCAGCTCCGGCCGCTCGCGTGCCAGGTCGCGGGACTCCGACAAGTCCTGCGCCACGTGATACAGCTCCCAGACGTCGGCGTCGAACGGCGCGTTCGGGTTCTGGTCGTCGTACAACGGGCCGATCGGGTGGAACGTCACGGCCTTCCAGCCGCGGTGATAGATCGCGCGCGAGCCGAACATCTCGAAGTACTGGGTGTCGTGCCGCTCGGCCGCGCGGTCGCCGCCAGGTGGCAGAATATAGGCGAAGCTCACCCCGTCGAGCTCCGTCTGCGCGGTGCCGTCGATCTCGGCCGGCAGCCCTACGCCCGCCAGCTCGAGCAGCGTGGGCAGCACGTCAATCGCGTGCGCGAACTGGTGCCTGATGGCGCCGGGCTCCACTGTGCTTGTCCCAACTGTGCTTGTCCCAACTGTGCTTGTCCCAACAGTGCCGGCGGGCCAGGACAGGATGCACGGATCGGCGACACCGCCTTCATGGACTTCGCGCTTCCACCGGCGGAACGGCGTATTGCCGGCCATGGTCCAGCCCCACGGGTAGTTGTTGTGGGTAAGGGGTCCGCCGATCTCGTCGATCCGGGCGAACATTTCGGCCGGCTGGGCCGGATCGATGTTGAGCATCCGGATGTCGTTGATCGAGCCCTCCGCGCCGCCTTCCGCACTCGCGCCGTTGTCGGAGACCACGCAGACGATGGTGTTGTCGAGCTCACCACGTTCCCGCAGGAAGGAGAGCACCCGGCCGACCTGCTCGTCCGCATGGGACAGGAAGCCAGCGAAGCATTCCATGAAGCGGGCGGCGACCGCCTGGTCCCGGGCGCTGAGCGAGTCCCAGGCGGGCACCCAGTCCGGTCGCGGCGACAGGACGGTCGAGTCAGGGAGCAGGCCGGCGGCCAGCTGGCGCGCGAACACCTGCTCGCGCCAGGCGTCCCAGCCGAGGTCGAAGCGGCCGCGGTACCGCTCGAGCCAGCGCTGCGGCGGCTGATGCGGGGAGTGGCACGCCCCGGTGGCGAAATACAGGAAGAACGGCCGGTCCGCGTCGACGGCGCGCAAGTCGCCAAGGAACTCGATCGCGCGGTCGGCGAGATCCTCGGTGAGGTGATAACCGTCCTCGATCGACCGGGGTGGCTGGACGCTGTGATTGTCGTGGTAGAGCGCGGGCACGAACTGGCTCGTCTCGCCGCCGTGGAAGCCGTACCAGCGGTCGAACCCGCGTGCTAGCGGCCACGTCGCACGCGACGCCGCCATGCTGGTCTCGTCCTCGGGCGACAGATGCCACTTGCCTACCGCGTAGGTGGCGTAGCCGGCGGCGCGCAGGATCTCTGACAGGTAGCCGTTCTCCCGCGGCGGCTTGCCCCAGTAGCCGGGGTAGCCAATGGCCAGATCGGCGACCCGGCCCATGCCGCTGCGGTGGTGATTCCGCCCGGTGAGCAGGCAGGCTCTGGTGGGGGAGCAGAGCGAGGTCGTGTGGAAGTTAGCGAGCCGGACCCCGGTGGCGGCCAGCCCGTCGAAGACCGGCGTCTCGATGTCGGCGCCGTAGCACCCGAGCTGGGCGTAGCCGACATCGTCAAGTACCAGGAGTAGCACGTTCGGCGATCCGGGTGGCGGGGTCGGCTCGCGGCGGCCACCAGGGCTCCGAGTCTCGCCAGTCAGTGCCGATCCGCCCGCCGAAATACTGTGCCACCGCGCTGCTCCTTCCTGCGCCACCGCGTCGCGTGGCGCCGGTCCGCGCCCATGCTGTCAGCGCCATGCTGCCAGGCGCCGGTCTGGGTGACTCGGTACCGTGGTCTCGTGGCAGGTGAGCTCGCTGGCTCGAGCGCGGGCCGCGACCTGAGGGCCGTGGTCCGCTACGGCGTGGGCGTGCTACTCGGGTGCGTGGTGCTGTTCCTGCTAGTGGGCAAGCGCGGCGAGCTGGCCGCCGCCCGGCATCAGCTGGCCGGGGCGAGCGGCGCCTGGGTGGCCGCCGCGATCGCTGCCGAGGCGGTGTCGCTGCTGGCCTTCACCTGGCTCCAGCATCGGGTGCTGCACCTGAGCGGGACGAGCATCCCGCTGCCCGGCTTGTTCCTGCTCACGCTGGCCAATGACGCGATCGCCAACTCAGTACCTGGCGAGCCGGCCGTGTCGAGCGCCTACCGGTACCGCTACTACCGGCGGCGCGGTGCGACCGGCGCCAGCGCCGGCTGGACCATCTTCACGATCCTCATCGCCCAGGCCGTCGGCATGTCGCTGCTCCTGCTGCTCGGTGTCCTGGTGGCGCTCGCGGGCAGCACCAGCACGCTCGGCGCCGGAGTCACGGTGATCGGCCTGGTCATCGTGCTCGGGGCCGGCGCCATCCTGATCCGGCGCGACCTGGTGCTGCGGCTGGCGAGCGCGGCGGTCCGCGGCGTCGACCGGCTGGCGCGGCGCGGCGCCGAGATCGACCGAGTCGCAGGGCAGCCTTGCGGCCCGGATCGAGCGAACGCTCACGCGAATGCGGGAGATCCCGCTCGGTCCCCGGTCCACCGTGGCGGTCGTGGCGATCGCCGGCGCCGTGTGGTGTTGCGACTTCCTCTGCCTGGTGTGCAGCTTCCGCGCGGTGCACTCGCCGATCCCGTGGCACGGGGTGCTGCTGGCGTACGGCGTCGCGCAGGTCGTCGGCTCGTTCCCGGTTGTGCCCGGCGGCCTGGGTATCGTCGAGGGCAGCCTGGCAGTCGTGCTCGTGGCGTACGGCGCGGGCCGCGTGCCCGCGGTATCGGCCGCGCTCGCGTTCCGCCTCGTCAACTTCTGGCTTGCCATCGCCGTGGGCTGGCTCAGCGCCGGACTGATCGCACACAACCTCCGCCGCGGCCGCATGGCCGCCGCAGCGGCGCCCGTGCCGGGCTCAGCGGATGGAGAGTATCCGGCTGACTAGCGGGTCCGCCGGAAACGGGCCGACCCGGCGAGGCGCTTGCTCCGCCGGGCCGGCCTGAACGCGACGGGGGTCGCGGGCGGGCTAGCAGCCGTCGTATGGCGCCCAGTTCGACTGGCCGCCAGCCGCCAGGGCGCGGGCGAACACCTGATTCTGCTCAGCGACGCTGGCGTGGCCGAAATCCGCCGGGTTGCCGCCGTAGGCAGCCCAGGTTGCCGCGCTGAACTGGTACAGGCCGTAGTGCCCGGTGGCGTTCATGACCTGCGCGTTCCCGCCTGATTCCCGGGCGACGACGCAGGCGCCGAACGCCCCGCCTGGCGCGCCGCCGCTGTAGGACCCGCCGGCGGCGCCGACCGATCCCGTGCCGACCCGCATTGCTGTCGGGCTCGCCGCCGACGCGGTCGGTGCGATCGGCCCGAGGGCGTTGGGCGGCCGAGGTATCTGCGCCGGCTTTGGCGGCACCTGCAGCACCTGGCCAGCGTGGATCTCGTCGGCCCACCGAATGCGCTTACGGTTTTGCCAGTACAGCACCGGCCAGGCGGCCCGGTCGTGGTACAGGTGCCCCGCGATGGACGACAAGGAGTCACCGCGTCGCACCGTGTATGTGGTGACCAGCGGCGCAGCTGAGGCGTCCGCCGCCGACCGGATGGCCGCGTCCGTCGCGTCGTGTTGCCGCGTCCGCGTTAGCCGCGGCCGTGTTAGCCGCGGCGTGTGCTGTAGCCGCGGCGACTGGTGCCAGGCAGCGGGGGCCAGCTGGCGTGGCCGTGGTGCGGCCGCGACTGTGCTTCCCGAGGGGAGCCTGACGCGTGCTGGTTTGCAGTGGCGGCCCAAAGGGCTCCTTTCCGCGAAGTACGCGCCCACCGGGATGAGCGAACACCAGACGTGATCGCACGGTCCCTCGAGGCGCCGGTCCCTAGCAGGCTAAAGAGGCTCGGCCCGGCTGTTAGCTAAACCATTAAAAACCGGTCAGATCGTCATTGTGCTCGTACACTTCGGCCCGATCAGGACGCCCGGCGCTCCCGGCTGGCAGTTCAGCGGACGGTCGAACCCCAGGGTTGAGCTGCGGATTCGTCCGTCTGGGGCGGTGTCTTCGCGCGCGCAGGGGAGAACGTCCGTGAGCGCTGACGGCTAGCGTGATCCTGGCCACAATGCGCTCGCTTGGCCTTTTTGGGTCGGCGGGCAGCCGCGCCTACGTTCGTCGCCCAGCAGCCGATAGGGCAGCGGGGTGGCTCTGCTGCCATTAGTGGGGCAGCAGATCCAATCTCGTGCCCAATGGCGCCCAGCGGTCACCGGTCCGCCCGGCGGCGGCCGTGGTCCATTGGCCGCCGGAGGTGGTAGCGGTCGTCGAATAGATCGCGGTGCCTGGGGTAGCTGACGAGCTGCCGATGCGCGCGAGCCCGGTTTGCGAGACTTGCCGCCGCGCGCCGCGCGTACCGGCTAGTTTCTGGCAGTGGGGGAGCGCTCAACGGAGGTGCGCGCCGATGTCGGAATCCAGGTATCCGATCCAGCTCGTCAGGGGCGTGCCGGTGATCGCCGCGCCGGCGACTCTTGACCTGCGCGCGGCCGGCCTACTGCGGACGACGCTGCTGCACCTCGCCGCCGCTGGCCATGTCACGGTCGTCATTGACATGTCAGCCACGACGGCGTGCGACGCGGCCGGGCAAGCCGAACTCGCGCGGGCCTACAAGCACGCGGCCGCCGAGGGCGGCGATCTGCGCCTAGTCGCCGGTGCGCGGGCTCTGTCGGACGTCTTGGCCGGCAGCGGGCTCGACCGGGTCATCAGCCAGTTCCCCAGCGTGGCCGGCGCGGTCGCCGAGACTCCCGCCGTCAGGATTGTGCCGTTCGGCCGGGCCCCGGCGCCCCGGTCTCGTCCGGGGCGGCAGTCAGGGTCTCGACAGCTGCCGGTCGCGCTGCCGGTCCGCTAGCCCGGCGTAGGCGTCTAGGTGGTCTGCCGGGCCGCCTCGATAGGCTGACGCAGTGTCCGAGGCTGACGCAGTGTCCGAGGCTGACGCAGTGTCCGAGGCTGACGCAGTGTCCGAGGCTGACGCAGTGTCCGAGGCTGACGCAGTGTCCGAGGCTGACGCAGTGTCCGAGGCTGACGCAGTGTCCGAGCGCGAGAGCCTTGACTGATCGTGCGCGCTCGCATGGCTACTGCGCCGGCTCGCCCGGCGGCTGACAACGAAGACTTCGCTGCGGTTGGGCCGTCGGCCGCGGTGCTGCTGGATGGCGCGAGCATGCCGGCTGGGGTCGACTCTGGCTGTGCGCACGGCGTCGCCTGGTTCGCCCGCACGCTTGGCACCGCACTGCTCGCCCGCGCCTGCGACTCCGCCAGCGGGCCGCTGGCTGGCTGTCTGCGTGCCGCCATCGACGACGTCCGCGCTCAGCACGGCGGAACCTGCGATCTGGAGCATCCTTGGACTCCGACGGCGACCGTGGTCGCGATCCGGGTCCGCGGCGGTGAGCTCGAGCACCTGGTGCTGGCAGACTCATCGCTCATCCTGACCAGTGTCGGGGGAGCTATTCAAGTCGTCACGGACCGGCGGCTCGACACGGCGCTGCACGGCACGCGGTCGGCACTGCGCGAGGTTCCGCTTCGCCACCCGGACTACGCGGCAGCGTTCCGCGACCACATGGCGGCGGTTCAGTCCAGGCGGAACTCAGCCGGTGGGTTCTGGGTCGCGGCGGCCGACCCGGCCGTCGCCGACCACGCACTGACTGGCTCGACTCCGCTGTCAAGCATCGAATCGGCGCTGCTGGTCAGCGACGGCGCGAGCCGGCTCACCGACTTGTTCGGCCTAGCCTCCTGGGCCGACCTGACCGAAATCGTCCGCCGTGACGGCCCGGCGGAGCTGATCCGCCAGATCCGAGTCGCCGAGGCTAGCGATCCGGACGGCGCTCGCTGGCACCGCAGCAAGGCCACCGATGATGCCACCATCGTCTACTGCGATCAGTTCGACGACTGAGGTGACTGGCCGCGCAGCGCCGCGGCCCGCCGCGGCCGGTCGGTGACGACAACGTCGACGGCCGGGCAGCCGAGCCAGCGAGCCAGCGCGGTGTCATCGTTCACTGTCCACACCATCGTCGCCAGCCCGCGGCGGCGGCAGTCGACCAGCGCGCCAGCACGGGCTAGGCGCTCGTGCACGACGGCCCAGCCGGCGCCCGCGGCAACCACCGCGTCGACCGGGCTCTGGACTGGCAGACGGGCACGCCCGGCCAGGTAACGAGCCGTGTCAGCGAGGGTGCCGCCGATCGTCAGGCCGGCCGGCACGGCGGGCCAGCGGCGGCCGAGCTCGGCGACCGCGCTGCGGTCCCCGGTCGACACGATGATGCGCTCGGGGGCGAGCACCCTGAGAGCCTGCGTCACGATGGGGCCGAGGCAGTCCGGCTCCTTCAGGTCGATGTGCGCGCTAGCCCGGCCGGCGAGCAACCCGAGTACGCCGCTGGTCGTCGGGACCAGGTAACCCGCCAGCCGGCAGAGCTCGGCGTAGCTCAGCGCGCTAACGGCGCGCTGTTGGCCGACACTGTGCTGGCCGACACTGTGCTGGCCGACATTGTGCTGGCCGACACTGTGCTGGCCGACACGGGCGGACCGCATGCGGGCCGGGTGGAATGCCACCAGTTCCCCGTCTGCGGTTCGGCGGACGTCGAACTCCAGGTAGTCGGCGCCTGCCTCGAGTGCCGCCTGATAGGCGTCGTACGTGCCCTCCGGCGCGGTCTCCCCGCCGCCGCGATGTGCGGAGATCGCGACGCCCCGCCCGCCCGGGCTAGGGGCGGCCGGAACGGTCGGCATCATCGGATCGCGCGCCCGCAGTACACGCGGACCCCGGCGGTGGTCCTGCGGTCACGACTCCCGCGGTCACGGCTCCCGCGGTCACGGCCGCGTTGCGCGGCTCCGGCCGCATCCGACGCTGAGCTAGTTGGCGGCCGAACGCGGGCGCCAGGGCGACGGCGTAGGCCAGCAGCAGAAGTCCGGGCGCGGTCACGACGTCCAGCAGGTAGTGATTTGCCGTCGCAAGCACGTCGGCCACGGTCGCGACCGGGTAGAGCCACACGGCCGCGCGTAGCAGCGGGTGCCGCAGCACGCCGGACAGCGCGATGGCCACCCAGAGCGCCCACGCCACGTGCAGGGACGGCAGCGAGGCGAACTGCGCGGCGCCGTTGGTCTCGACGGTACTGGTGAACGCCGGAATCGCGGTCGAGATGACGTCGTGATAGCCGGGCAGCATCCGGGGCGGCGCGACGGGATAGAGCCAGAATGCGGCGAGCCCAAGCAGGGTCACGGCGATGAGCGCATTGCGATGCACGCCGAACGCCGGTGCGCGCCGCCAGATGAGCACGACGCCGACAACGCCAGTGACGGCACCCTGAACCACGATGTAGTACCAGGCAGACGCCAGGGCTGCCGCTCCGTGCGCCACCGTCCAGTCGTTCATGAGGTGAGCAGACATGCCGCCGAGAGTGTTGCTGATCGAGTTGACCACGACGGCGTGCTGCATGCCAGCGCCCGCAGCGCCGGCGCGGAACCTGGCCACGTCGTCCAGGCCCCACAGGAGTATGGCTACAGGAAGAATCTGCGCATATCGCAACACGGGATGCCGAGCTGCCAGCAACCGCCAGGCAACGACCGGGTGGCAGCGAAGGTAAGGCCGGGTTAGCGTCCGCATCCGCATCACCCCGTGGCTCAGACCGAGCCAGACGCCCCGCACGGAACAGCCGGAAGAGGTGGCGTCTCGCCCAGCGCTTAGGTGGAGGTAGGTCTTTAGCTCACTCTACGCGCGGGGCTGACTGTGCCGGAGCCGCCCTCCGGATCAGCTCGGCGCGACTCGGGTCGGCGCAGGTCAGCTCGGCGCGGCCCGGATCGGTGCGATCCGGGCCGGCCGATTGGCGCAGGCGGAGCCGCTACTTGAGGAAGTCCTGGAGCGCGTGGTTGACCTGGTCGGCGTGGGTCCACGAGATCGCGTGCGGGCCGCCCTCGATCACGAAGAGCTCCATGTCCTTGATCAGCCCGGGCAGGCGCTTGCCGGTGTTCGGGAACGGCAGGATCCGGTCGGCGTCGCCCTGGATGACGAGCACCGGCACGTCGATCTTCGGCAGGTCGGCGCGGAAGTCGGTCTCCCAGGTAGGGATGCAAGCCACGCTGGCGATGGCGGAGGCGCCGGCGGCGAGGTTCCAGCTAGCCCGGTAGGCCTCGTCGCTCACCAGCTTCCCGCCGAGAACGTCGATGTTGTAGAAGTTGTCGAGGAAGCCCTTCATCCAGGCCGGCTGGTCGGCCGCCGCGGTGCGCATGAAGCCGTCGAAGAGGCTGCCGGGCAGGCCCTCGGGGTTGTCGTTGGTCTGGAGCAGGAACGGCGGGATCGGCGAGACGAGGACCGCCTTGCTGACGCGCGCCGAGCCGTAGGCGCCGAGGTACCTGGTCACCTCGCCAGTGCCCATCGAGTGGCCGACGAGGACCGCGTCGCGCAGGTCAAGCGCGTCCATCAGGGTCTTGAGGTCGGCCGCGAAGGTGTCGTAGTTGTAACCGAAGGACGGCTGGCTGGACTGACCGAAGCCGCGGCGGTCATAGGTGATCACCCGCCGGCCCGCGTCCAGCAGCATCGGTACCTGCTTGTCCCACGCACGCCCGCTGAGCGGGTAGCCGTGGATCAGAACGACAGGCGCCCCGGTTCCGTGGTCCTCGTAGTGAAGGTCGATAGGACCGCTGTTCTCCGTACCGACGGTGATAGACGGCATGAATGCCCCTCCTCGGCTGGTGTTCGAGATTCGTGCCTCTGCCCGGCCCAGCTGCGATGCGCTGGCTTGGCTGGGGACTTAACCGTTCAGGCGGCTGATACGGCGCCTCGACCGGCCCGATCCCCTGTGGTCAGTGGTCCTCCCCCGAACTCCCAGCGCCAACCACCTGGTCTGGGGCAGCCGCCCGGCTTCACACGATCTCCACGATGCCCGCAGCCGTCCCGCACCGGCGCCTGATGGGCTGCAGTAGAGGGTGCACGCGGGGGCGTGGGCCGCGAGAGGAGCAGACATGACGCAGGTGGCCGAGGACCGGATCGGGGAACTTCGCGCGGATATGGACGGGCCTGTCATCGTGGCGGGCGACGGTGCATTCGACGCGGCACGCCAGGTGTGGAATGCCGGAATTAGCCGATACCCGGCCGCGATCGCCCGATGCGAGTCGACGGCGGACGTCGCCGCAGCCGTCAACTTCGCCAGGGTTCAGGGGCTGGAGCTTTCCGTCCGCGGTGGCGCCCACAACACTGCTGGCACCGCTGTGTGCGACGGGGGCCTGATGATCGACCTTAGCGCGCTCGACGAGGTCATCGTCGATGCAGAGCGGCGCCTGGCCACCGTCGGCGGCGGCGCACTGCTGGCCGATCTCGACGCGGCGACCCAGGCATATGGCCTCGCGGTTCCGGCCGGCCTGATCAGTCACACTGGCGTCGGCGGCCTGACCCTCGGCGGCGGCATGGGCTGGCTGACGCGCAGGTTCGGCCTGAGCATCGACAACCTGGTCTCGGCCGAGGTCGTGACGGCCGACGGTGAAGTAGTGCAGGCGTCAGACGATGAGCATCCTGACCTGTTCTGGGCGATCCGCGGCGGCGGCGGCAACTTCGGCGTCGTCACCAGCTTCGAGTTCCGCCTGCACGCAGTCGAGCCGATGGTCCAGGTGGGCCTCTTTTTCTGGCCACTGGAACAGGGCGCGGCAGCCCTGCGCCTAGCTCGCGACGTTGTCGCGACGATGCCGGCCGACGTCAACGCCGTCATTGGCGCCGTCAATGCCCCTCCGGCCCCGTTCGTGCCGGACGAGCACCACTTCGCGCCGGGCTATGTCCTGCTGCTGACCGGCTTCGGCTCGCCTGGCGAGGCGAACCCCGGCGCGGCTAATACCGCCCACGCGGAGATCGCGGCCGACATCCGGCGGCGCCTGCCGCCGCTGTTCGACCTGGTCACCCCTATGCCGTACGTCGAACTGCAGCAGATGCTGGACGAGGCGAACGCCTGGGGCTCGCATGCGTATGAGAAAGGCACCTACATAGCGGAATTGTCGGACGACGTCGTCGACGTCATCGTCGCGCACATCCCGCGCAAGACGTCGCCCATGTCCCTGCTGCTGATGTACCGCCTGGATGGGGCGTACAGCACGGTCGCCGACGATGTGACGGCCTTCAGCGGCGGGCGCTCGCCGCGCTTCGGCGTCTTCATCGTCGGCGTCGCGCCTGACGCCGCCGGGCTGATCCCTGAGCATCGCTGGGTCAGCAACCTGTGGGAGGCACTGCGACCGCACGCGGTCGGCACCGGCGATGGCTATGTCAACGGCGCCACGGACTACGCCAGCGATCGAGTGCGGGGCAGCTACGGACCTCGCAAGTACGAACGGCTGGCGCGGATCAAGGCCAGGTACGACCCGGACAACCTGTTCCACGTCAACGCCAACATCGTGCCGTCCGACCGCTAAGCCCCCAGGCTGCCGGTAGACGGCCAGGCTGCCGGCAAACAGCCAGGCTAGTAGTCCAGCAGCCTGCGCAGTGCCGCCGAGACCTTCGCGGTCGTGGGGATCACCTCGTCTTCCAGCGCGTCCGCGAAGGGCAGCGGCACGCACTCGGCCGCCACCCGCCTGATCGGTGCGTCCAGCGACTCAAAGCCCTCGTCGGCGACGATCGAGGCGACGGTGCCGCCCCAGCCGCCCTGGTAGGGGTTCTCTTCGACGATCAGCAGGCGCGAGGTGCGGGCGACCGACGCCAGCACGGTGGCCATGTCCAGCGGCACCAGGCAGCGCAGGTCGATGACCTCGGCGGAGTGGCCGGCTGCGGCCAGCTCGTCGGCGGCGGCCAGCGCGATCGGCACCGTGGCGGCCAGCGCCACTACCGTGACGTCGGTGCCCGGCCGTACGATCGCGGCCTGGCCCAGCGGCACGATGTGCTCGGGCGGCGGTGCGTCCCCTCGGCTGGCGAACAGGCCCTTGTGCTCGAAGAACACGACCGGGTCGTCGCTGCGCACCGCGGCGGCCAGCAAACCGACAACGTCAGCGGGGGTGGAGGGGGCAACAACCTTCAGACCGGGAACGGCGAGCGCCCAGTTCTCCACCGCTTGCGAGTGCTGGGCGCCGAAGCCGAGCCCGCCCCCATTCGCGGTCCTGACTACCAGCGGCACCGTAACCTGGCCGCCGGTCATGTACCGCATCTTCGGGATCTCGTTCGCGAGGTAGTCCCAGCAGCACGCGAGGAAGTCGGAAAACATGATCTCGGCGACCGGCCGCATGCCGGTCATCGCGGCGCCCATGGCCATCCCGACGATCGCCTGCTCGGAGATCGGCGTATCGCGAACCCGCTCGGGCCCGAACTCGGCGAGCAGCCCCACCGTGGTCTTGAACACGCCGCCGGCCGCGCCGATGTCCTCGCCGAGGCACACGACCGCCGGGTCGCGCCGCATCTCCCTGGCCAGGCCCTCGGCGACGGCGTCGCGATAGGTCATCAGGTCCGCCACTGGTGTCCTCCATCCGCCCACACGTCGGTGAATGCCTCGGCCGGGTCGGCGCCGTCCGCCGCTCTGGCGGCCGCGACCGCGGCTGCCACTTCGGCGGCAGCTCGCTCGGCTGCTGCGTCGATCTCGGCCTGTGCTACGCCAAGATCGGCGAGCCGGGCCCGGGCCACGTCCAGTGGATCGCGGCTGAGCCACTCCGCGACCTCGCTGGCGGGCCGGTAGCTAGCCGGGTCGGTCCGGCTGTGCCCGAAGTGCCGGTAGGTGAGCGCCTCCAGCACGGTCGGGCCGTCGCCGGCCCTGGCGCGCGCGGCGGCGCGGCCGACCGCGTCGGCGACGACGACAACGTCGTTCCCGTCGATGACCTCCGACGGCAGCCGGTACCCCGCCGCGCGGTCGGCCGCCGGATGCTCGGCCGCGGTCACCGAGCCGATCGGGGTGTACTCCATATAGAGGTTGTTCTCGCAGATGAACAGGACCGGCAGCGACCACACCGAGGCGAGGTTGAGCGCCTCGTGGAACGCGCCGATGTTGGTGGCTCCGTCGCCGAAGAAGGCCACCGCGACCTGGCCGGAGCCGCGCAGCTGCGCCGACCACGCTGCGCCGGCCGCCATGGGCAGGTGCGCGCCGACGATCGCGTAGGAGCCGAGCATGCCCGCCGAGGCCTTAGTGAGGTGCATGGACCCGCCCTTGGCCTTGCAGACGCCGGTGGCCTTGCTCATCAGCTCGGCCAGGCATTCCGTCGGCGACGCGCCGCGGGCCATCGCGTGGTGATGGCCGCGGTAGGTGGCGAACACGTAGTCATCGGGCCGCAGCGCCGCGCTGGCGCCGACCGCGACCGCCTCGTGCCCGGCGGCCAGGTGAGTCGTGCCTTTGACCAGGCCAGCCAGGAACAGGTCATGAGCCGCCTGCTCCGTGCCGCGGATGACGGCCATCTGCTCGAACCGGGCGAGCAGCTCGGCCGCGTCCATCGTGGCCGCCGGGCTGGCGTCCATCGTGCCGGTCATGCGCTGCCTCCGTCCGCCCCGCCCGGCGCGGCCGCCCCGGCCCCTGCGGCGCTCTCGCCGCGGCCAGCGGCGGTGTTGAGGTTGGACTGGCTCTCCCGCAGCGTGTCCAGCGCGCCGCCGGCCGTCCAGTACTTCCGGCCGGCGACCAGCAGTTCCTCGGCCGGGAACTTGGTGATCACCTCGCAGCCGTCAGCGGTCACGACGACTTCTTCCTCGATCCTGGCTGCCGACCAGCCGTCAGCAGCTGGCCAGTACGTCTCCAGCGCGAACACCATTCCCTCCTCCAGCGGCTCGGGATGATCGAGCGACACCAGCCTGCTGAAGATCGGCTTCTCCCAGATCGACAGCCCGACGCCGTGCCCGTACTGCAACGCGAAGGCCGCCATTTCGTCAGCAAACCCGAACTCCTCCGCCCGCGGCCACAGCGAGACGATGTCGCCGGTCGTGACGCCAGGCTTCACCATGGCGATCGCCTGGTCCATGTACTCGCGGCAGCGCACATAGGCGTCCCGCTGTGCCCGCGACGCGCTGCCGACCGCGAAGGTGCGGTAGTAGCAGGTTCGGTAGCCAAGGTAGCTGTGCAGGATGTCGAAGAACGCCGGGTCACCGGGCCGGATCAGCCGGTCGGAGTACACGTGCGGGTGCGGTGAGCAGCGCTCGCCGGAGATCGCGTTCACCCCCTCGACAAACTCGCTGCCCAGGTCATACAACACCTTGGCGACCAGGCCCACGCACTCATTCTCCCGCACGCCCGGCCGCAGGAATTCATATAGCTGCTGGTACGCCGCATCGACCATCGCGCACGCCTGGCTGAGCAGCGAGATCTCGTCCTTGGTCTTGGTGCGCCTGGCTTCCAGAAAAACCTGCTGGCCGTCAACCGTCTCGATGCCAGCCGCCTGCAGAGCTGCCAGCACCGGCATCTCGGCGACGTCGACGCCGACCGGCTCTCCGGCCAGGCCGTGCTCGTGCAGCACGCCGGCGACCTTGGCCGCCACGTCAGCCGCGATGCCCGCGTCCGGATGCAGCGCACCGCGCAGCGTCGATATCCCGGCCCGCGCGCCGGTGGCCCGCGCGCCCTCCGGCGTCGGCGGACCGTCGGTGTGATCCAGCCACGGGTTGTACAGCTGGTGATGCCGGGCCGCCGAGCCAAAGTCCCACACGACGGGCTCGCCGCCGCGTGGCAGCAGCGCGAACCGCACCAGCTTGTCCATCCCCCACGTGCCGATGTGCGTGGCCGTCATGTACCGGATGTTGGCGAAGTCGAAGGTCAGCAGCGCACCCAGCGACGACGCCTCTAGCTGCGCCTTAAGTCGGGCCAGCCGCTCCGACCGCAGCCTGTCCAGGTCGACCCGCTGCTCCCAGTCGACCGCGTTCGCGCCGTAGGTGTGAATCGTCATCGCCAGTCCACCTCACTCGTCTGGTGCTATCCGGAGCAGCCTGCGCGCGCTACCTGACAGCACCAGCTGCTCGTCGTCCTCGCTCAGGCCCAGCGCAGCGATGTCGTCGGCCGGCCGGTCGGCGCCCATGTCGAACGGCCGATCGGAGCCGAGCAGCACATGCCCGGCCCCGGCGAACTCGACCAGGTCGGCCAGCACCGCCCGGTCGTGCGTCAGGCTGTCGTAGTACAGGCCGCGCAACAGCTCGGCCGGGGTGCTGGCGCTGTCGGCGCGTGCCTCGGGACGAACTGCGAAGGCGCGGTCCAGTCGGCCGCGCAGCCCCATGAGCGCGCCGCCCCCGTGCGCGAGCAGGATCTTCAGGTCCGGGTGGCGTGCCAGGACGCCGCCAGTCACGAGCTGGGCGGCCGCTATGGTCGTCTCGACGGGGTTACCGACGGAGTTCCACAGGTAGTGGCCGTCGAGGGCAGGAAGCCCAAGTCCGGTCGTGGTCGGGTGCACGAACACCACCGCGCCAGTGTCGGCGGCAGCCGCCCAGAACGGCGCGAAGCGCTCCTCGCCGAGATAGCTGCCCGCAACGCTGGCGGGCACCTCGACGCCGCGCATGCCGGGCAGCGTGATCAGGTGTTCGAGCTCGGCCACTGCAAGGGCCGGGTCCTGAAGCGGCACCGCGCCGAGCGCGAGCACGCGGCCGTCGGCCCGGCCAGCCGAGGCCTCGGCCAGGCTCTCGTTCTGCACGCGGCAGATCCGCGCGGCAAGCGCGGGCTCGGCGAGGACCGGGACGAGCAGGATCCACGGGGAGATCAGCAGGTGGCTGACGCCGGCGACGGCCGCCTGCGTCAGCATGAGGTCGATGTCGCAGAACTCGCCCGTGATCGACGTGAGCCGACGACCCTGGAACGACACGACCCGCTGGCCTGCGTCCTGGCCTAGCACCGGCCGCCAGTCGGATGGCACCGCCTCGGTGAGCATTCCGGCCGGAATGACGTGACAGTGGCAGTCGAGGATCACGCCGCCGGCCCTGGCGTGGCCGGGTCCTGGTCAAGTGACTGGCTGGGCTGGCCGCCAAGGTAGAGCAGGCCGATCTCGGGGTGCTCGAGCACCTCGGTGCCGGTGCCGGTGAGCCGCACGCGCCCGGTTTCGAGAACGACGCCGTAGCCGGCCATGCGCAGTCCGGCCCTGGCGTTCTGCTCCACCAGCAGCACGGTCTTGCCCTGAGCGTTCATCTCCTGCACCGCGCCGAAGACGACGCGCAGGATCTTCGGCGCGAGGCCCATGGACGGCTCGTCGAGTATGACGACTGCCGGGTCGAGCATGAGGCAGCGGGCGAACTCGACCAGCCGCTGCTGGCCGCCGGACAGGCTGCCCGCCTTCTTTTTCGACCAGGCGGCGATATCGGGGAAGAGCGCCTCGACGCTGTCCCGCCTGCTGGCGACCTCCGAGCGGCTGCCGAGCAGGTAGCCGCCAAGGTCGATGTTTTCCTGGACGGTCATGTCGGGGAACAGGCTGTGATTCTGCGGCACCTGCACCACGCCTGCCCGCAGCACCTCGCGAGGGCTCTTGCCGGTGAGCGGTTCCCCGCGATGAAGTACCTGGCCGGACCGCGGCCGCAGCACACCGCTGATGACTGCCAGCAGCGTGGACTTGCCCGCGCCGTTCGGTCCGACGATGCACGTGATGGCGCCGGCTGGCACCTCGAAGGAGACGTCGTGCAGCACGTCGCCACCGCCGTACCCGGCGGTGATGCCGTCGACTGTCAGCGCGATCTCAGTCATCGGCGCCCGTTTCGTCGGTGCCCAGGTAAGCATCGAGCACGCGGGGGTTGGCCCGGATCTCCGCCGGCGGCCCGGACGCGACGACCGTGCCGGAGTCCAGCACCGTGACCTGATGGCACAGCCCCATGACGAAATCCATATTGTGCTCGACGATGAGGAAGGTGCGGCCCTGCTTGTTGAGCTCGCGGATCCGGTCGGCGATGTGATGAATGAGCGACGGGTTGACCCCTCCGGCCGGCTCGTCGAGCAGCACGACCGCGGGATCGGCGACGAGGACGTAGGCGAGCTCGAGCAGCTTGCGCTGGCCGTAGGACAAGGTGCCGGCGAGCGCGTCCGCGTGGTCCGCAATGCCGGTAAACGCAAGCAGCTCAAGCGCGCGCTGCCGCTGCTGGCGTCTGGAACGGCCGCGCTGGGCTGGCACCAGCATATTTTCCAGCACCGTTAGCCGGTGGAAGACACGCGTCAGCTGGAACGTACGGCCGACGCCCAGCGCGAAAACGCGGTGCGGCGGGGCGCCGGTGATCGGCTGGTCGCCGAGAAACACCTGTCCGGTGTCGGTGCGCTCATAGCCGGTCATGACGTTGAACAGCGTCGTCTTGCCGGACCCGTTAGGCCCGATGAGGCCTGTGATCTGCCCGGCCGGCGCGGTCAGCGAGCAGTCAGCCAATGCGTGCACGCCGCCGAACGACTTGGTCACGCCCTCCGCCCGTAGATCCGCGGTCATGGCGTGTCCTCGCGACTCCGGCGCCACCGCGCACGCAATTTCGTGGCGTACTCCGACGCTGTCGGGACGACGCCGCGCGGCAGGAACAGGATCACCGCCAGGAACAAGGCGCCGAAGAGGATCTCCGATTCGTAGCTGTTTGATTGCTGGAGGTTCAGCCAGAGCTGCGTCGGCTCCAGGATCAGCGCGCCCAATACCGGGCCGGCGATCGTACCCAGGCCACCAAAGAACGCCATCAGCACGACCGCGAGGTCGAACAGCGGGTCGAAGACGAACTGGGGAAATGCCTCGCCAATGAAGTAGACCCACAACGCGCCCGCCATGCCGGTGATGAAGGCGGACAACACCAGCGCGGTCAGCTTGACCGGCATGGCCCTGACGCCGAGACCAGCGGCGCGGTCCTCGTCATCGCGGATCGCCCGCAGTTGCAGCCCGAAGCGCGATCGCCGCACCTGCCAGGCGAGCGCCACCGTGGCCGCCGCGATGATCAGGGCCAGGTAGTAGAACGGGTTGTTGTACGTGGCCGGGTCCCAGCTACCAGGAGCGGGCACCAGGATCCCGCTCGACCCGCCCGTGACCCCGAGGTTGGACGCCGACAGCTGTGCGATGAAGAAGAACGCGATCGTGATCACGACGAATGTGTGCCGGCGTACCCGCAGCGCCACCAGGCCGAGCGGTACCGCGATCACCGCTGCGGCGAGACCGCCGAGCGGTACTAGCCAGAAGACCGCCGACCCGGACAGGTGCCAGTCCTTCGCGGCGACGCACAGAAAGTAGGCGCCGGTGCCGTAGAAAACCGCGTGCCCGAGTGAGAGGTATCCCGAGTACCCAGAGAACAGGTTCCAGGCCGAGGCGACGGCCACGAAGATGAGAGTGACGACGCCGAAGTTCGTCGCGGTCGCGTTCGTGATGACGAGCGGATAGACGACGAGGATGGCGGCAACCGCTGCCACGCCGACGAGTGCGAGCGTGCGGCGCCGAGTCCGTGGCAGCGAGCCCGTTCCCGGTTGGATGGTGTCGGTAGCGAGCGGTGCTTCAGCCCCGAGTTGCCCCGTCATTGTGCCCGCACCGCCCGCCGCCCGAACAGCCCGCTTGGCCGGACAGTCAGGATGATCACCAGCGCCAGGTAGAACACCGCAACTGACCAGTTGGGCTGCCAGATGTCCACCAGCGCCTCAGCCGTCGTCATGAAAACTGCCGCGACCAGGGCGCCGCCGATGCTGCCCATGCCGGCCAGGATGATGATCGCGAGCAGCCGGGAGATCAGGTCGTAGCCGCTGTTGGGGTTGAAACCGCCGCTGGATGCGCCGAAAACCATGCCGCCGACCGCGGTGACGGCCGTGCCGATGCCGAAGGTGACGGCCGCGACCCGGTTGACGTCAATGCCGATGAGCCGCGCGGCCGCCTGGTTCTGCATGGTCGCGCGGACCGCGCGACCGAACGTTGTCCGGTACAAGATCAGGTACAGCGCCGCGATGGCGACGACAGCCAGCCCGAATCCGATGAGGTAGATATCGGACAGGTAGAAACCGAAGATGTGCACGCTTGACGTGATGTACCAGGCGGACAGCGAGACGTAGTTCGAGCCGAACTCCCGGTACAGCACGCCCTCGATGATCAGCGCGACAGCGAAGCAGGCCAGGAGCGTCATCGACGTACGCTCCGCGCCGCGCAGCGGCCTGATGAACAGCCAGTAGATCACCACCCCGATGACGAACATCGCCGGCACGGTGACGAGCAGGCCGAGCAGCAGGTCGATGTGCAGGTGGACAGACAGCACGTAGCTGAGATAGCCGCCGAGTACGACCAGGATCCCCTGGGCGACGTTGATGATGTCCAGCACGCCGAATATCAGCGTTAGGCCGGCCGCCATCAGCGCGTACACGCCACCGCCGAGTATCCCGGCGGCGATCGCGTGAGCGATCTCGGTTCCCATCTCAGCTCCGTGCCGTCTGCATTATCGGTGCGCCGTTACCAGTTCGGCTTCGGGTACAGGATCGGCACCGAGCCGGGTGCACCCACGGGCAGCACCTGCACGAACTTGCCGTTCTGCCACTGGAAGACGAACGCGATTGCCTTGATGTTCTCGCCCACGCTGTCGAACTTGACCGGACCCTCGACGCTAGCGAAGGTGCGGTCGCCGTGCAGGTAGGCGATGATCTTCGAGCCGGTCGTGCCGCCGGTCGCCTTGACCGCATCCGCGGTGATCTGGCCCACCGAGTACGCCTCGGCCACGTCCGCGTTGACCCCGGACGCCGTGCCGCCGTACTTGGCGACGTACTCGCTGACCATCGCCTGACTCGTCGGGTCGGTGTAGCCGGGGTACCACAGGTTGGGCACCATGATCCCGTTTGCTACCGCCGCGCCGCCGACGGCCGACAGAAATGCTGCGCCCTGGTCAGGCCCGGCTGTCGCGAGCATCAGCTTCGGACTGAAATGCTGCTGCGCGAATGCCTTGACGAACGAGGCCACGGTCGGCACGGCAGTCGAGCCGAGTATCACCATCTGCGGATTCTTCCCGGCCACCAGGTTGGCGTTGGGGAGGAAGTCGGGCACCTCTTCGGGGAAGATCTTCGAATACGAGGTGCTGATGCCGGCCTGCTGCAGGAATCCCTGCGCGCGCTGGACCTGCAGGATCGTGAACGGGTCGTTCGCGATCGGGTAGGCGGCGCTGGTCGGGCGCTGCCCGGCCGGTAGCGACTTCAGCCAGTTCACCAGCGGATCAAGCGAGTTGGCCACGGGGAGAGCGACGTCGAAGACGTTCGAGCAGCTTCTCGCTGAAGACCAGCGGTGAGCCGCCAGCGCCCTCGACGAACGCGTAGCCGTACCGGTGCGCGACCTCGGCCGCCGGCGCCGTGAGCAGCGACGAGAACGGCCCGAAGGTCAGGTCCACATGCTTGACCGTGATGAGGTCGGTGTAATTCGTGTCGACCTGGGTCGGACTGCTGTTGTCGTTCAGGATGTCGAGCTTGACCTTGCGGCCGTCAATGCCGCCGTGGGCGTTGACGTCGCTCGCCCACAGTTCGTAGCCGCGCTCGAAGGCCACGCCGTCGGTGGAGAAGTCACCGGTCAGCGATAGCGACGTGCCGATCACGATTTCCTTCGACGACGAGCCAGATCCTGAGCTGCCACAAGCAGCCAGCAACCCGCTCGCGAGTAGCGCGACTGTGCCAACAGCTACATACCGGGCGTGATGCGTATGCGTCCTCATCCCGGTGCTCCTTCCATATCGGATAAAACCCGATCGTTACGGTATGCCAGCCCAGGGCGGGGCGGGCTTTGGTGGCGAGACCGGAGGCTCACCGTGTGCTGTCATTCGGGATGGTCGTGCTCGTTCGCGCCGGCGGGCTCGAGCCCGTCGGGCACGTCGGCGTTCTCGCTGACGAGCTCCAGGCCGGATGCTCTGGCCTGCAGCTCGATCACCGTGGCGAAGTCCTGCTGGCCGTATCCGTAGCCGACCAGGCTCTGCACGATCTGATGCACGAGCGAGGCGACGGGCATGGGCACTTCGTGCTCGCGCGCCGCCGCGAGCCCGAGGTCGAAGTCCTTGCGCAGCAGCTCGGATGTAAAAGTGGCATGGAAATCGAGATTCACCAGCGCGGGGGACTTGTACCGGGTAAAGGTCGATCCCATCACGCTGTCGTTGATGCAGGCCAGGAACGCCTGGCGGCTGACGCCAGCCTTCTGCGCCAGCATGGTGACCTCGGCCAGTGACTGGATCACCGTGCCGAGGAACAGGTTGTGGCACAGCTTGACCGTGCGCGCGATCTCGCCCGGTCCGACGTAGCTGGCGCCGGCACCGAGGATGTCCAGGTAGGGCCGGGCCTCGGCGGCCGCGGCTGGGTCACCGGACACGGCGAAGGTGAGCCTGCCCGCGGCGGCGACGCGCGGGTTGCCCATGACGGGTGCGGCCAGGAACTGGGTGCCGCGTGCGGCCAGCCCGGCCCGCGCTTGCGCCGACGCCTCGACCGAGACAGTCGACAGGTCGATCACGACTGCGGGCGCCTGCTCGCCCGCCAGCAGCCCGGCGGGGCCTAAGAGGGCGTCGATGAGGTGCTGCGACGTGCCGACCATCACGAAGACGACCCGAGCACGCGCGAGGTCAGCCGCCTGCTCGACGACCTTGGCGCCGTCGGCTGCCAGTACCTCGGCCTTCGCCTTCGTCCGGTTGTATACCGAAACGTCCAGGCCGGCCACGAGCAGCCGACGCACGAGCATCGAGCCCATGCGTCCGGTTCCTAGCCAGCCGACCTGGCTCTGCGGGTGATCGGTCATGCGCGCCCCACGGGTGCTCGTTGATCGCGAGAATGGTCGTGGCTCGTTGTCGTCGGCTGGCTGTCGTCGGCTAGCTGTCGTCGGCTAGCCACAATCGTTTGCGACAATCGTTTGCAATGACAGTCGTTTGCAATAGAGAGAGAGTGGCGTAGCAGTAATACGGTTGTCAATGGTAAAAATCGCGCGATCCGCGCGACCGTACAGAACCAGGCGGCCGCGCGGCGGATCAGGACGGTCGCGCGGTCGAGCCGCGCACGATCAGCTCGGGCGCCAGGTAGAGCACCTTGACCGTGTCGGCCCCGGTCAGCCGCTCGAGCAGCAACTGGGCGGCCTCGGCGCCGACCTGGTAGTGGGAGAACGCGACCGTGGTCAGCGGCGGCCGGAGCATGCTGATGAACGGCATGTCGTTGAAGCCCACCACAGACATGTCGGCGGGGCAGCTGAGCCCGGCCTCATCGAGCGCGAGGTAACAGCCGACAGCCAGCATGTCGTTGCCCGCCGCGACCGCGGTGGAGTCGCCGCCTGCGGCGAGGATCTCCTGCGCGCAGCGGTAGCCCTCCTCGATCGTGAACGCGTGGGCGAAGGCGACCCGGCCCGGCGGCACTTCCAGGCGGGCGCCGGCCATCGCAGCCTGGAATCCGCGATAGCGCGTCAGCCCGGTGGACACGTCCTGCGGCCCGGCGATGCAGGCGATGGCGCGGTGGCCAAGCGCGGTGAGGTGGCCGATGGCCATCTTGACGCCGCGCTCGTTGTCGACGGTCACCGACGGGAAGCTGTAGTCCTCGGCGATCCGGTTCATCAGCACTACCGGGACGCCAGCGCGGACGGCGTCGTCAAGCAGCGGATTGCGCAGATGCGCGGTCGCCAGTACGTAGCCATCCACGTGCCTGGCCCGCATCTGCTCGAACACCCGGTGCTCACGGGCGTCATCGCTGTCGGTGTTGCCGATCAGCGCGATGTAGCCGTCGGCTTCGAGCCGGTCGGCCAGCCCGCGGATCATCGGCGGGAAGAGCGGGTTGTTCAGGTCAGGAATGAGCACGCCCACCGTGTGGGAGTGCCGGGTGCGCAGGCTGCGCGCAACGGTGTTGGGGCGGTACCCCAGGTCGGCCGCCGCCGCCAGAACCCGGCGAGCCGTCTCCTCGCTGACCAGCAGCCGCGTCTCCGGATTCAGCGCCCTCGACGCGGTCGCCGGATGCACGCGAGCCAGCCGGGCCACGTCCTTCAAGGTCACGGCTGGCTCTGGCATCGGCGCTCCAGCATTGCGGCCTGCATGTTGCCAGCTGGCCTGGCTTGGCGGCATCGTATCTCAGAGCCGCGGGTCGACCGGCTCGGATTCCAGCGCCAGCACGGCGAACACGCACTCGTGCACTCGCCAGAGCGGCTCACCGCGTGCGACCCGGTCCAGCGCCTCAAGCCCGAGGGCGTATTCACGCAACGCCAGCGACCGCTTGTGCCCCAGGCTGCGCGTACGCAGCCGGTCGAGATTCGCCGGCTCGGTGTAGTCCGGGCCGTAGATGATCCGGAGGTACTCGGCGCCGCGGACCTTCAGGCCGGGCTGGACGAGACCCTTGCGCCCGCGCGTCAGGTTCGCGGCGGGCTTGACGACCATCCCCTCGCCGCCCGCCGCGGTCAGGTCAGACCACCACTGCGTCGCGGCTGCCACCGAGTCCGGATCAGTGGTCGCGGCGAAGACCCTGCGCGTGGGTGTCACGAAGTCCGCATCGGCAGCCACCAGCCGGTCGGCCAGCTCCAGGTGCCAGGCGTGCGCCCGGTCGTGGTACGTGCTTCCCTCCGCGGCCAGTACCTGGAACGGTGCGATCCGCAGGCCGGCGAGACCGTCGGTCGGCCAGCAGTACCGCCGGTAGGCCGCGGTGAACGCCTCGGCGTTCGCGGCCCGAGCGCGGGTGCGCTCGTACAGTCCGCCCACGTCAAGGCCGTCGGCGGCGGCCTGCTCCAGCACGCCAAACGCGGCCGGCAGCGCGGCCCGCGCCGCTGCGCCGACGGCGGCGTACTGATCGCGCAGCAGCTGACCGGCCTTCGCGCTCCAGGGCAGGATCTCGGCGTCGATCAGTATCCACGGGCTGCCGAGCGCATCGAAGAGCCCGGCCGCTTGCGCTGCGTTCCTGACCCGGTCGACGAACGCCGCGCCGAGCTGATCGGGGAAGAAGGAACGACCGGTGCGAGTCCAGGCGGCACCGAGCTGGCCGGCCGGGACGCCGAAACGCTCCCCGGCTGCCTCCGGCGTCCGGCATACGAGCACCACGGCGCGCGAGCCCATGTGCTTCTCCTCGCACACCACCTGGTCGACGCCGTCCGCACGGAACGCCTCGAATGCCTGCGCCGGATGCTCGAGCAGATCCGGTCGCGCCGCGGTGGCGACCGGGCTCATGGTCGGTGGCAGGTACACGAGCCACCGCGGGTCGATCGCGAACCGGCTCATCACCTCTAGTGCCGCTGCCGCGTTTTCGGCGCGAACGCCGATGCGCCGCTGGTACGCCGTCTCGACGACTCGGCTGCCGGTCACGTCGGCAATGTCGAGGACGTCGGGCTCGCGCCGCCCGGCCACCGTGGCCGCGCCCGTATCAGTCGCGACCGCGTCCCGGTTGGCCGGGAACGGCCGGGCCGGCTGGTAGTACACCTGCGCTGCCGGAACTGCAACGAGCTCGCGCTCGGGGTAACGCAGCGCGGTGAGGCGCCCGCCGAAGACGCAGCCGGTGTCCAGGCACAGGGTGTTGTTGATCCACTCCGGCACCGGGACCGGGGTGTGCCCGTAGAGCACCATCGCCGTGCCTCGGTAATCCTGCGCCCACGGGTAGCGCACCGGCAGGCCGTACTCGTCGGTTTCGCCCGTCGTCTCCCCGTAGAGACAGAACTCGCGGACCCGGCCGGACGCCCGGCCCTGCAAGCGCTCGGTCAGCCCGGCATGCGACACCACCAGACGGCCGCCGTCCAGCACGTAGTGCGAGATCAGGCCGTCCAGGAAGCGGTCAACGTCGGCGCGGAACTCCTGCGTCTCGCCCGCCAGCTGGGCCAGCGATTCGGCCAGACCGTGGGTGACCTGGACACCGCGGCCACGTAGCGCGCGGTGCAGCTTGGCCTCGTGGTTCCCCGGCACGCAGAGCGCGTCGCCGGCCGCGACCATGCCCATGACCAGCCGGAGCACGCCAGGGGTATCGGGACCGCGGTCCACGAGGTCGCCTAGGAAGATCGCCCGGCGGCCAGGGTGGTGCGCGCCCATGGCGCGGCCGCCGGCGTCGGTCCTGATCTCGTACCCGAGTTCGGCTAGCAGCGCCTCCAATTCGGCGCGGCACCCATGGACGTCCCCGATGACATCGAAGGGGCCTGCCTCATGACGCAGGTCGTTGTACAGCTTCGTCCGGGTGACTGTGACGTCGGCGATCTCTTCCTCGCCGCGCAGCGCATGCACGGCGCGGAACCCTTCCCGCTGCAGTCCCTTGATGCCGCGGCGCAGCTGGTCATGCTGGCGGCGAATGACATGTGTGCCGAAGTCCCAGTCAGGCCGGCCGGCATTCCGCGCGATGCATACCCGCTCCGGCACGTCGAGCACAATCGCCACGGGCAGCACGTCGTGCTCCCGGGCGACCGCGACCAGCTGCCTGCGTGCCTCGGGCTGGACGTTGGTCGCGTCCACGACGGTCAGCCGGCCCGCCGTCAGTCGCTTGCCCACGATGTAGTGGAGCAGCTCGAACGCCGCCGGAGTCGCCGCCTGATCGTTTTCGTCGTCGGCGACGAGCCCTCGGCAGAAGTCCGACGAGATCACCTCGGTCACGCGGAAGTGCGCCCGGCCGAAGGTCGACTTGCCCGCGCCGCTAATGCCGATCAGCACAATCAGGCTCAGCTCCGGGACTCTGATGTCGCGGGTGACGCCGCTGTCGCGGGTGACGCCGCTGTCGCGGGTGACGCCGCTGTCGCGGGTGATGCCGCTGTCGCGGGTCATGCCGCTGCTGCCTTACCGAAGATCGCCAGCTGCGTCGGCGGCCCGAGTTCGGTGTCTTCCTCGCCCACCGGCAGGTAGCGCACGTCGTAGCCGTACCGCGCGCCGATCTCGCCTGCCCAGGCGCGGAACTGCGCGCGGGTCCACTCGAACCGATGATCACGGTGTCGCATAGCGCCGGCTGGCAACGTCGGGAACCGCACGTTGTACTCGGCGTTCGGGGTCGTCACGATCACCGTCTGCGGCGCTGCAGCGCCGAATACCGTCCGCCCAAGCGCCTCGAGCCTGGACGGGTCGACGTGCTCGATGACCTCCATGAGCACGGCGGCGTCCAGGCCGGACAGCCGGTCGTCGCGGTAGGTGAGTGCTGACTGCAGGATCTGCAGGCGGGCGCGCTGCCGCTCCGGCATCGTGTCGAGATGCAGCCTGCGCGCAGCGAGCTGGAGCGCTCGGGCCGATACGTCGGCCGCGACGATCCGCTCGATGGCGCGCTCGGCGAGCAGGTCCTTGAGCAGCGCACCGTCACCGCAGCCGAAGTCGCCGACGCTGCGCGCTCCGCTGGCGCGGATAGCCGCGAGGACCGCGCTACGGCGCTGCTCCGCGAGCGGGATCGCACGGTCCGGCGTGCCGACGACAGCTGTGTCAACGACAGCCGCGTCCTGCGTGGCATTGTCGATCTCGTCGACATCAGTCTCGTCGACGTCGGCGAGGCGGGCCATCGCTGCCAGCGTCAGCCGCTGCCGGTGCGCCAGGTATCGGGTGGTGATGAGGACCTTCTCCGGGTGCGTGCCGAGCCAGTCGGCGCCAGCCCGGATCAGCTTGTCGACCTCGTCGTCGCTGACCCAGTAGTGCTTGGCGTCGTCGAGGACCGGCAGCAGGACGTACAGGTGATTCAGCGCATCAGCGAGCCGGATGCGGCCAGCGAGGTGAACGTCGAGATACCGCGAGTCCCCCCACTCCGGAATGGCGGGATCCAGCGGGATGGCGACCGCCGAGACCTCCCAGCCGAGCGGCGCGAACACGCGGCGCAAGAGGTCGGCGCCGCCACGGCACGGGACGGAGGGCAGGCGGATTTCCAGCGGCATGGGGGACGCGGCCAGGTCCGGGCGCGCGTCGCAGCGGCCGGTGAGCGCTGTCCGGAACACGTCCTTGAGCGCCATCGCCAGCATGCTGGACGCGGCGTACGGGCGGTCGTTGACGTACTGCCCGAGGGCGAACCCATCGCCGGACGGTCCTTGCCGCCCGCGGACCAGGGCGACTGGATCCACCTCGAGTAGCAGGGCGGCGGTGCAGCGGCGGCGCGTGCGCTCCGGATAGAAGACGTGCGCAGTCCCCACGGACTGGGGAAACGCCTGGACCCGGTCAGGATGCTTGTGCAGCAGGTAGCCGACGTCCGTGGCCGGATCGTGGGAAGTGGAGATCGTGAGCAGCACAGTCACTCAGTCTTCACCTACGGCCCGGTGAGGTCGCGGTAATTTTCGCGGCGACCACGGCATAGCCCTAGAAATCCCTCATCACCTGCGGCCGCGGCGGGGTAGCCAGATCATGGTTAGCTAGATCACGATGGCGGGACGGCTCGCGGTCGGGTGGATCAGTGGCCCCAGAAAGGCCGCAGAGAAGAAGGAGGAGGCTGTGGCTGGAATAGTCGTGGGCGTCGATGGCTCGCCTAACTCGGAACGGGCGCTGGACTGGGCGCTTGCGCACGCAGCCGCTTTGGATGCCTCGCTGACGGTCATCGCCGTGCATGAGGTCGCGAAGAGCTACTGGGGAGACATCCCCGTCGTCGGCCCGGCCGACCAGCCGATCGCGGATAGCCTCCAGGGTGCCGCCGAGGAGATGACGCAGCGGGCGGTCAGCCGGCTGGGCGACGCCAAGCCAGCGTCCGTGCAGGTGCGCGCGCTGAGCGGCTTTGTGGTCAAGGAGCTGATCGATGCGTCCAGCGATGCGGACATGCTCGTCATCGGCTCACGCGGCCGCAGCGGCCTGGCCCGGCTGGTCCTGGGCTCAGTGGGCCACGAGCTCGTCGAGCACGCAAAGTGCCCCATAGTGCTTGTCCCGCACGGGTCCTGAACGGCGGCCTGGCCGCGCACTCCGTGATCCCGAAAAGATCCGACCGTCAGGTGGCGATGTCCGGGTAGGGCAGGCTCCAGTGGCTGAGCCGGGCCGCAAATTCTCGCTGGAAGCCGAGCGGCTCGGCGTGGTCGCGCTCGAACAGCGCGATGAAGAGGGTGAGCAGCAGGAAGTTGTGCGCGCCGAGCTCGAACAGCGTCACGTAGTCATGTGTCGCCAGTGCCTCGCGCTCGGCAGGCGTGAACTCGAGCCAGGTGCTCCGCTCAGCCGCGGTGCCGTTCAGTATCACGCTGCCGCGCTCGTCTTCCCACCACTGCACGGTGCCGCGCGGGTCCTGCCGGTAACGCTCCACCAGGTCCGGGTCGCGGTCGATAGTGTAGAGGAACTTGTCCAGCAGGTACTTGCTCACGCCGCGCCGCCCTCCGGATACCAGGTGAAGTACGCCTCCATGGTGTGGAACAGGTCGAGGGAGTCCACGTAGTCCGCAGCGACCTTGTCGCCGGCCACTCCCATCATCAGCATGAAATCCATGAAGCCGTGCGTCGCGTTGCCCGGCAGCCACAGGCTGTCCAGGCTGACCTCGGCGAGCGCGGAGTCCAGGTCGCCAGCAGCGATCCAGCTGACCGCCTTGCGGTCGAACTCCGGATCGGGTCCGTGCGGGCCGAACTGGCGCGGGCCGCCGAGTTCGAGCGACAGGTGGCCGGTGCCGATGATGGCGACACGCTTGTCGACTGGCCAGGATTCGACCAGCCGCCGGAGCGTCCGGCCAAGCTCGACAAACCGGCTGGGCTGCGGCAGCGGCGGCGCGAAGATGTTGGTGTAGACCGGCACGATCGGCAGGTCCGCCGCGGGCCGCAGCGTGATCAGCGGGCAGGTGATGCTGTGATCGATCCGCAGTTCGTTGCTGAACGCCAGGTCGAAACCTGCGTCCATGCCCTGGCGCAGCAGGTAGGCCGACAGGCCCTCGTCCCCGCGCAGGAGCATCCGCGGCAGCCCGAACTCGCGCTCCTCGTTGTACCAGTTCGCGTCGTAGAACGGCGCCTTGCCGATCAGGAACTGCGGCATGTTGTCCAGCCACAGCTGATGGAAGTGGTCGCTGCCGACCATCACGAGCACGTCCGCGTTAGCCCTGGTCAGCGTCTCGCGGAAGGCCTCGATCTTCGCCACCCACTCGTCGGCGAACGGCGGCCGGTCCGCCCCGGCCGACGTGCTTGCCTTGTAGTAGAACGGGTGATGCGTCGATGCGATGACCGCGGCGACTGTCGCCATGGCGCTCCTCAGATACTGGGCCGGTCGGTTTCGTCCCCGCCGGGATGCACATACTCGGCATGTTGCTCCACCGTCAGGTAGACGTCCATGCCGATCGGGTTGCGACGTTCCTCGGCAAGCTGGCCGAGCAGGCCGGCCGTGCGCGCGAGCAGCGCGAATCCGCGCAAGAGCTCGACCGGCAGGCCCAGGGCGGCGAGGGCCGCGCCGCAGGTGCCGGCCCCGTTCAGCGGCAGGGTCCGGCCGAGTATCTGGGGGTGGACGCGGCCGACGGCCTCGAACAACTTCAGATGCGGCCCGCGCAGTCCCGCGTCGTCGGCGATGGCGATCAGCGCGGGGGTGCGGGGATCGGTGACCTTGTGGATGGGATGACCAAGACCGGGAACGAGGCGGCCCTCGGCGCGGGCCGCCCGGATGGCCGCCAGGGCTAGCGCGTCATAGCCCTCGTCATCGCCGGGGATAGCCTGGCCAGCCAGCGCGCTGGCCAGGAACTGCCCCGCATCCTCGGTGACGCCGAGAAAGCGCGAGCCGCCGCCCAGGAGCCCGGCGGCCAGGGCACCTTGCACCGAGTCCGGCGCGCTCAGGTACGTGAGCCTTGCGGCGATGGCCGTCGGGGTGTAGTCGTGATCGGCTAGCGCCACCAGGACCGCTTCGAACACCCTGCACCTGAGCCGCGGTCGGCCGCTGCTGGGTGACGAGCCACATGGCCAGCTCGGCAAAGCCCACCTTGCCCATCAGGTCGGCCGCCAGATCACGCCCGAGCAGGGTGATGGTGTCCGCGTCTGAGGTGCTGAGCGAGGTACGGAAGCCGGCACCGCTGCCGCGTGGCCGTGGTCGCTCTTGCGTCATCGATCGGCTCCCGTCAGCCAGGCGCGGATCTGCTCGCCGTGCTCGTCGAGCCGTGGTGGCGGCAGGTCATACCGGAGCGCGCTGCCCGAGAAGGCCAGGGGATGGCGGATCGTCGGCACGGCGGCGTCGCCGCGGCCGGCGGGCACGACCGGCGCCAGGCCGATCTGCTCGGCGAACGCGATCCCCTGGGCAACGGTGTTGATCGGTCCGCACGGCACGCCGGCCGAGATGAGCTCGCTGAACCACTCCTCGGCCGGCCGCTTTGCCATCGATTCGGCCTCGCTCATGGGCAGTGATGGTTCCCTCTGTCCGCTGAACGGACACTAGTCCGGAGAAGTGCCAGTGTTGCCTCGCGCGTGCCGTCATGTCAAGAGGCGGCCTGGCCCAGGGAGACGGTGACCTGAGGCGGCGACTGGCTGGCGGCCCAGTCGGCGCTGATCGCCCCGGCGGTCTGGAGGAGCAGCGGCAGGTACTGCCCGGTCAGGACCTCAACCGGGGTCTCGGCGGCGTGGACGGTCACGTTCATGGCAGCGATGACCCGGCCGCTGCCATCGCGCAGCGGCGCGGCGACTGAGCGGATCCCGAGCGCGAGCTGCTCGTCGGTCAGCGACCAGCCGCGAGCGCGGACGTCGCGAAGCTCGGCGACCCGCTCGGCGTCGTCCGGCTGCCAGCGAGCGGCGATGCCCGATCTGCTCGGCTCGGCGAGCACTCGCTCCGCCTCGGCCGGCGGCAGGGCGGCGAGCATGACCTTGCCGAGGGATGTCTGCATAGCCGGGAACCGGGTGCCGATCGTCACCGCCAGCGCGATGATCTTCGGCACCGCGACCCTCGCCACATACACAATGTCAGAGCCATCGAGCTGGGCTATCGAGCTCGATTCGTGGGTCTGCGCGACGAGCGCCTCCATGTGCGGGCGGGCGATCTCCCACAGGCCACGCGACAGCACGTAGCTCATGCCGAGGTCAAGCACGCGCGGGGTCAGCTCGAAGCCGCCGCCGGCGGCCCGTACGTAGCCGAGCTCCTGCAAGGTCAGCAGCATTCGGCGGGCGGTCGGCCTGGCGAGGCCGGCGGCGGTGGCGACCGCGGCCAGGGTCATGACTGGCTGACCCGGCTGAAAGGCCCTGATGACCTCGAGGCCGCGGGCCAGCGCCTCGATGAAGTCCGGGCTCGTGTCCTGCCGTGCCATGCCAACTCCCTCCCGCTGCGCTGGCTGCCGGCTGTGCTGCCCGGTGCGCGCTCGTCGCGGTCCGCGGCGATCCACGCTGTCGCAGCGACGACTGGCAACGACTGTAGCGCGGGCCGGGCGGTCTGTCCGCTATGCGGACGGCCTCAGTTGCGAGCCGATGCTAATGGTGGAATGTTGCCTCTTGACACCGGTCCGCAAACCGGCCACGCTTCCGGTCAGGCTCCATGTAGTCGTGATCCGGACACCTGTCCGTGAGACCGGCAAACTGCCCGGTGAGAATGGAGGTCTGCAGGTGCATCTGAAGCAATGTCCGAAGCAGTGACGACCGACGAAGCAGGTCGGCCGCTGGTCTTCCGGAACGCGACGATCCTCACCATGGACGACGCGCACACCATCGAGCACAACGCCGATCTTCTGGTCATCAGCGAGCGAATCGCCGGGATCGGCAGGCAGCTGGCGGCGCCGGACGGGGCGGCGGAGATCGACGCGAGCGGCGGCCTGCTGATGCCGGGCATGATCGACACGCACCGGCATATGTGGCAGACAGCGATGCGCGGATACGGGGCCGACTGGACTCTCACCCAGTACTTCGTCTGGTACTACCTGAACTGGGGGAAGGTCTTCCGGCCCGAAGACATCTACGCGGGCAACCTGCTCGCCGCGATCGAGGCTATCGACGCCGGCGTGACCACGACGGTGGACTGGTCCCACGGGCTCCAGACGGTCGACCACGCCGAGGCGGCGGTGGACGCGCTGGCCGAGGTGCCCGGCCGGTTCGTACTCGCCTACGGCAACATCCAGGCGGGTCCGTGGGAGTGGTCCGCCGCGCCCGAGTTCCGCGACTTCGTCAGCAGGCGGTTCGGCGCCACGAGCGACATGCTCGGCTTCCAGATGGCGTTCGACGTCACCGGCGACCCGGCCTTCCCTGAGCGGGCTGCCTTTGAAGTGGCTCGCGACCTCGGCGTCCCGGTCACGACGCACGCCGGGGTCTGGGGCGCCACCAATGACGACGGAATCCGGCTTATGCACGACAACGGGTTCATGACACCGGCCACGGTCTACGTGCACGCGGCGACCCTGACCAGGGACTCCTATCACCGAATCGCCGCTACCGGCGGATCGGCTTCGGTCTCCACCGAGAGCGAGCAGAGCGCCGGGCAGGGCTACCCGCCGACCTGGCAGCTGCGCGAGCACGGCATCCCGGTGTCGCTGTCGATGGATACGAGCGTGTGGTGGAGCGGCGACCTGTTCTCCGCGATGCGGACGACGCTCGGCGCCGACCGGTCGCGTGAGCACCTGGAGGCGCACGCAAGGCAGGAGACCATTACCAACTGTCACCTGCGCGCAGAGGACGTGGTCGCCTTTGCCACGCGCGGCGGCGCGAAGGCGCTGGGCCTCGACTCGATCGTCGGGGCGCTCGAGCCGGGCAAGAAAGCCGACATCGTCCTCATTAAGAATGACGATTCCCCGGTCATGTTCCCGCTGCTCAACCCGTACGGGCACGTCGCTTTCCAGGCACAGCGGGGCGATGTGCACACGGTCATGATCAACGGCCGCGTGGTCAAGTACAACCATCGCCTCACCGGGCCCGACCTCGCCAAGGCCCGCCAGGTCGTCGACCAGACTGTCGACTACCTGCAGGGTCAGCTCGGACCCGAGGCCTGGACCGAGGGAATGCACCCGGAGGTCCCGTCGACCGCTGTGCTGGATAACCCGTACACCTACACCGAGTGGGACGCGGGCTCGGCGCAGTGGAAAGGCGGCATCCGAGGTGACGGTCCCGCCTGACCGCCGTGATGATCCCGCCGTGACGGCGGCGCGGACGATGCCGCCGCCAAAAAACCGGTGAGCCGGGCGGCCACCCGACTCACCGGCCAGATCGCTAACCCACCATCCAGCGAGTAAGCACAAAGGAGTCTAGCCGTGGCTTCACGGTCGACGAACGACACTGCCATCCGGCGCCTTCGCCATCGCGCCACTATCGTGCTCTCCGTCACAGCGGGCCTGGCCCTGGCTGCCTGCGGGAGCTCCAGCGCCCCCCTCCCTCACCTCCCGCCCACCGCTCACATCGCCTACCTCTCGTTCGCCGTCGAGAACAGCTACGACGCGCCCATGCTCGCCGCGCCCAGGCCGTGGCCGAGCGACACAACGCGTCGCTGAAGGTGTTCGACGCCAACAACAGCCCGCAGACGCAGTACTCGCAGCTGCAGGACGTCATCAACTCCGGCCAGTACAGCGGCATCATCGTGCAGCCGATCTTCGGCACCGGCCTGCTCAGCCTCGTCAAGCAGGCGATCAGCAAGGGGATCAAGGTCGTCAACATGGACCAGATCCTCGGGCCGGACCTGTCCACCGACCAGCCGCAGGTGACGGGCCTGTCGGCAACGTCACGTTCGTCCCGACCGAGATCGGCACCAAGCTCGGCGCGCTCGTCGTGCAGGCGTGCCAGGCCAAGAACCTCAACCCGTGCAACGTCGGCTATCTGTACGACATCAAGGCGTCCGCGCTGGACGTCGCCATGCAGCGGCGCCTTCAACAAGGCGATCGCGGCCGACCCGGCGGTCAAGGTCGTCGCCCAGGGTCAGAGCTTCTTCAGCCCGACTGAGGGGCTCACCGCGGTGCAGAACATGCTGCAGGCCAACCCCAACCTCAACCTGATCGTCGGCTCCGACCAGGGCATCGAGGGCGGCGCGCAGGCAGCTGGCAGCCGCGCACCGACCGGCAAGGTCATCCTGGTCGGCTACGGCGCCAGCGCCGCAGCGCTGGCGGGCGTCGCGTCCGGCGCCTGGTACGCCGACGTCGCCCAGGCTCCCGGCCAGCGAGGGCCGGCTGGCCGTGCAGGCGCAGGTCATAGGCGCTGCGCACCGGCAAGAGCAGCGGCGGCGTCGACCCGGTCGCCTAGCTGCCCGACGGCGGCGTCGTCACCAAGGCCGAACGCGACCCAGTTCACCGCCGAGTGGCCGGGCTGACGACGCCAGAGCCAACCGGGCCGCCAGGGCGCGCACGTCGAGCTGCGGGACCTCGCCAAGTCCTTCGGCGGCGTGCGCGCCCTGGAGGCGGTCAGCCTCGCGGATCGGCCGCGGGTCGATCCATGCGCTGGTCGGCGAGAACGGCGCCGGGCAAGTCGACGCTTGGGAAGATCATCGCCGGCGCGATCGCGCCCGGACGGCGGGCAGCTGCTGCTCGACGGCGAGCCGGTGCGCTTCCGCTCGCCGCGCGACGCGATCGCCCACGGCATCGCGGCCATCGCGCCAGGAGCTGTCGGTGTGCCCGGCGCTGTCGGTCGCCCAGAACGTGTTCCTCGGCGCCGAGCCGCGCACGGGCCGGATTCCTGCGCCGGCGCGCGCTGCGCCGGCGCTTCGACGAGCTGGCCGGCAGCGGCCGGATTCGAGCTCGGCGGCGAGGCAAACGCCGGGGCCTGCGGACCGCCGATCAGCAGAAGGTCGAGATCCTGCGCGCGCTCAGCCGGCGACGCGCGAGCTGATCGTCATGGACGAGCCGACGGCAGCCCTGTCCCAGGCCGACGTGGTCAGGCTGCACGATGATCATCCGCGCAGCTGGCGCGGTCCGGCACGACCGTCGTGCTCGTCTCGCATTTCCTCGGCGAGGTGCTCGAGCTCGCCGATGAGGTGACCATCCTGCGCGACGGGCGCGCTGGTGCGCACCGCTCACGGCGGCCGGACGCAGACCGAAGATTCGCTGCTCGAGCGCGATGCTCGGCCGGCCGCTGGGCGCCGCGTTCCCGGTCAGGCAGCCGCCGGCGCCTGACGCCCCGGTCGCGCTGTCGGTCGCGCGGTCTGTACCGCACCCGGGGTCAACGACGTCTCGCTTCGACCTGCGGGCCGGGAGATCCTCGGCCTCGCCGGTCTGGTCGGCGCGGGCCGCACCGAGCTCGCGCGCGCGGTCTACCGAGCGCACCGGGTCAGCGGCCGGGATCGTCAGGCGCCAGGCAGCCGCGCAGCTGCGGCACGCAGCGCACCGGTGCCGGCAGCCCGCGCATCGCGCTGCGGGCCGGCGTGGCGATGATCCCGGAGTCGCGCAAGGAGCAGGGTCTGCTGCTCGCGGCGCTCAGTCCGGGAGAACGTCAGCCTGTCCAGCCTGGACCAGCTCAGCCGCGGCGGCGTGGTCCGGCCGCGCGCCCGAGCGGCGGGCCGTCGCGTCAGGTGCTCGAGTCAGCTCGACGTCCGGCTCGCAGCCAGGGCGCGCCCGCCGGCACGCTGTCCGGCGGCAACCAGCAGAAGCTGCTGTTCGCCCGGATGCTGCTGCGCAAGCCGCAGGTGCTCATCGCCGACGAGCCGACCCGCGGCGTGGATGTCGGCGCCAAGCGCGCCATCTACGACCTGCTGGCCTCGCTGGCCGCCGACGGGCTGGGCGTGCTGCTGATCTCCTCTGACGTCGAGGAGATCCTCGGTCTCGCCCACCGAGTCCTGGTGATGCGCGCGGGCCAGATCGTCGCCGAGCTCGACCGGCGAGCAGATGACCGAGGCGGCGATCCTCGCGGCCGCGTTCGGCGCCACCGAGCGAGGAGGCGACACGCCAGCCAGCCACGGACGCTGACGACGGCCGAGCCGCACGCCCCACGGAGCGCCCGGCCCTGACGGCCGGTGCGAGCCAGTGGCGTCCGCCGCGCCGCGCAGCGCTGCTGGACCGGGCTGCGCCAGGGCGGGCATCGTCTTCCCGTTCCTCGTCCTGTTCGTCGTGCTGTCGGTCGCGAGCGGATCGTTCTTCACCAAGGTCAACCTGCTCGACATCCTCGACCAGCAGGCGTCGACGCTGATCATCGCCGCGGCCGGCACGCTCGTGCTGGTCGCCGGCGGCATCGACCTGTCCGTCGGCGCGATCTACGCGCTCGCCGGCGTCACCGCCGCCCAGCTCGCGCTCATCATCGCCGCCCGCGCTCGCCATCGCTCGCCGGGCGTCGCGGTCGGGCTCGTCGTCGGCCTGGTCAACGGCGTGATCGCGACTTTCTTCCGGATCAACTCGCTGATCGCCACGCTCGCCATGTCGTTCGTGATCAGCGGCCTGGCCAGCCTGGTCACCAGCGGGAATCTCATCATCGCCTACAGCCGCGCCAGGCCTTCGGTGATCTCGCGCGCACGCTCGTTCCTCACCGTCAACACCTCGACCTGGACCATGGTCGCCGCCGTGGCCGCTGCTCGCGGTCGTGCTGTCGCCGACCACGCCGGGCGCTACATGTACGCGGCGGGCAGCAACGCCGAGGCAGCCCGCCTCGCCGGCGTCCGCGTGCAGCTGCTCAAGCTAGCCACCTTCGTCCTGAGCGGCGGTGCTGCCGCGCTCGGCGGCGTCATCGACACATCCCGGGTGCTCAGCGCGCAGGCATCCAACGGCCAGACCACGCTGACCTTCACCGTGCTCGCCGGATCGTCGTCGGCGGCACCAGCATCCTCGGCGGCGAGGCGCGATCTGGCGCACCTCTCGGCGTCCTGTTCATCGCGCTGATCGGCAACGGCTCCGACCTGCTGGGCCTCAACCCCCTGTACGAGCAGATCGCCCTCGGCGGTCATTCTCCTGCTCGCCGTCGGCAGCGACGCCTGGTCGCGGCTTGCGAGCTCGCTGACAAGCGACGACGAACGCGCAGCGTGCGCGGACTACCTCAGGCCCGCCTGCCTGAGGAAGGCGAGCTGCGCGAGAAAGTGATGCGTCCCGCCCCCTTCGTGTCCGCTGTAGGGGTAGACGGCGATGTCCTTGGGTCCCGCGTAGTGGTTGTAGGCGGCGAACACGGTGGACGGCGGAGTGATGGTATCGGCCAGGCCGACGGAGAACAGGGCCGCGGCGCTGGCGCGCTTGGCGTGGTTGACGACGTCGAGGTAGGCGAGCGTAGCGAAGACCTGGCTCACCTTGTCCGGGTGCACTCTGCAGTACTCGGCGAGCTCGTAGTAGGGACGGCCGTCGGTGACCTCAAGCGCTCGCTGCGGATGGGCGAGGAACGGCACGTCCGGCGCGGTCGCGGCGATGTCAGCTGCCAGGTGTGCTGCCGCGATCGCCAGGCCGCCGCCCTGACTGGCGCCAGTGGTGACAACTGGCCGGCCGGCGGCACCTGGCCAGCGGCGCACGGCATCGACGGCCCTGGCTGCGTCGACGAACAGGCGAGTGTAGTAGTGGCCGGGCGGGTCCAGGATGCCGCGGGTGAGGAAGCCCGGCGTGCTCGGTGCGCCGCCATCACCGGGGTCGGGAGTATCGGCACTGCGCCAGCCGCCGCCCTGGCCGCGAGTGTCCATGATCAGGTGCGGATGTCCGGCGCAGCTCCATCTCAGCCAGTCGAACGGGTGGCCGCGCCCGCCGCCGTAGCCGACGTATTCGACGACGATGGCGGCGTTGCTGTCGGCCTGCTGCGGATCCAGCAGCCAGGCCTTGATCGGGTCGCCGCCGTATCCGGCGAAGGTCACGTCCAGGACCGTTGCGTGCTGGACCGGACTGTCCGTAGCGCGGAACTCCGGCTCGGCGGGGACTGCCCTCGCCGTGGTCATCTGCCCGGACCAGAATTCGTCGAAGTCGGCGGGCTCGGGTACGTCAGGCCGGTAACGCCGCAATTCGGACAGCGGGAGGTCGGCGAGCATACCTAACCTTTGACCGCGCCGGCCAGTCCTGACAAGCCGCCGACGATTCTTCGCTGCGCGAGCACGAAAAATGCCAGCGCCGGCAGCATCGACAGCGCCGTGAACGCGAAGACGCTTGCGGTGTCCTGCGAGTAGGTGGACTGGAAGGTTGCCACGCCCAGCGGCAGGGTGAAGTGGGTCGGAGTCGTGAAGACCAGCAGCGGCAGCAGGTAGGCGTTCCAGCTGGTGACAAAGGCCAGGACGGCCACCGTCATCATCGCGGGCTTGGCCAGCGGGATCAGGATCTTCAGGAAGAAGGTGAGCCTGGTCGCGCCGTCGACGACGGCGGCGTCCTCAAGCTCGCCTGGCACCGCGCGCATGAACGGCCGCAGGATAATGACCGTGATCGGCAGCGCGAAGGCCGCCTCCGGCAGCGCCACGCCGAGCCAGCTGTCGAGCAGGTGGATCTGCTTGTCCAGGAAGTACACCGGCAGCGATGCCACGTTCGCCGGGAACAGGAGGCCGACCGCGAACACCAGGTACCAGGCCTCCCGGCCGGGGAACTTGTACCGGGACAGCGCGAAGGACGCCATCGCTCCCAGCCCGACCGCCAGGACCGTGACCACGATCGAGATGAGCGCGCTGTTGCCGAGGTTCTGCCAGAAGGTCGCCGAGGTCAGGATCGACTGGTAGTTCTGCCACACCCACGGATGCGGCAGCCCCGTCGGCGCGACGTTGAGCTGCGCGGTGGTCCGGAACCCGCCGACGATCACGTAGAGCATCGGCACCAGCGTGATCGCCACGATCACGAGTGCGACCAGGTAGCTCAGCGGAATCGACGGCCGGAGCCGCAGCTGCCGCCGGGCAGGTGCAGGCGGCCGCCGGACGGCGTCAGCTGCTGCGGACACTGCCGATCACCTCACTGCCCGGGTCAGGGCGCCGTCAGTGTCACGGCGCAGCACGAACCGCTGATAGAGGAACGCGAGTACGAAACTGATCACGAACAGGATGACCGCCGCAGCGCTGCCGTAGCCGAACTCCAGGCTGTGGAAGCCGAAGAAGATCATGTAGGTGACCATCGTGCTGGAAGCGTTGGCGGGACCGCCGAGGGTCATGATCCAGACCAGGTCGAAAACCTGCAGCGAGCCGATCATCGACAGGAAGATCCAGATCCTGACGGTCGGCCCGAGCAGCGGCAGCGTGATTCGCCGGGTCGTCTGCCACGCGGACGCGCCGTCGATCGCGGCCGCTTCCCGCAGCTCCGCCGGGATGCTCTGCAGGCCGGCCAGCAGCAAGATGACGCCGAAGCCGATGAACTGCCAGGTCAAGACGACGAACATGGTGTACAGCACGATCGTCGGGTTAGCCAGCCACTCCTGTACCAGGCCGCCGAGTCCGACCGCCTTCATCAGCTCGTCAACAAAGCCGCCCGGCTGCAGCAGCAGCAGCCACAGCACTGCTGTGGTCGCCTGGGACACGACGTACGGCGCGAACACGGCCATCCGCAGGAACGAGCCGCCGCGCATCCGCCGGTTCAGCAGCAGCGCGATCGCGACGCTGATCGGAAGCTGGATGACCAGCGACAGCGCCGCGATGATCAGGTTGTGCAGCAGCGAGGATCGGAAGACCGGGTCGTCGAGCACCAGCTTGTAGTTGTGCAGGCCGGTGAAGTCGGACAGGGGCCCGTAGCCGGTCCAGTTGAAGAGCCCGTAGTAGGCGGAGATGCAGATCGGAAGCAAGACGAAGCTGGCGAACAGCACCAGCGCCGGGCCGAGCAGTACCACCAGCTCGACGACCTGCCGGCGCGGCCGGCGCGGCCGGTGCCGCCGCCTGGCTGGCGAGGCGGGCGGGGTAACGGCTGCCGCAGGCGCGCCTGCGGCAGCCGTCACTCCTTTGAGTTCGGTCATTACTGCTGGGTCGCGGCCTGATCGATGGCCGCGACGATGGACTGCGTCGGGGTGGTGGTGGGCTTGGCGAAGAAGGTCGCCACCGCGGCGTCGAGTGCCGTGCCGACATTCGTCGGCCAGGCGAGGTCGAGGTACTCCTGGGTGAAGGACGATGACTTGCTCGCCTGCAGGACACTCTGGTCCGCCGACAGGCCCACCGCCGAGGCGGCGGCCGGGTTGGCAGGCAGCAGGCTCGCTCCTGCGACCAGCTTCTGTGCAGACGCGCTGTCGAGATACTGCAGGAAGTCGGCGCAGGCCGGCTCGGGCGCGCTGTTCGAGCAGGAGTTGCCGTCGCTGCCGCCCAGCAGGGCGGTGGCATTGCCGGGCGCGCCGGGAACGGCGGGGAACCCGAACCAGCCGAGATCAGTGGTGTCAGACTGCCACTGACTCTTCGGCACTAGCGCCTGGAACACGCTCGGGTCCCAGTCGCCCTGCAGTTCCATCGCGGCCTTGCCGGAGGCCACCATTCCCGCCGAGCTGCCTGCCCCGGTCTGGGCCGGAGTGTTCAGGAAGGCGGGCTGGAACGGGTTGGTGGCCATGAACGACTTCAGATCGGTGCCTGCCTTGGCGAAGCACGGCGCGTTCGCCGTGACGTTCTTGACCGCGGCCTCGAGGGTGGCGACGGAGCACTCGCGGACCGCGAAATAGTCGTAGTAGAACGCGTCCGGCCACTGGTCCTTGCTGCCGACAGCGATCGGCACGATGTTCGCGGCCTTCAGCTTGGTGACGTCGGACTCCAGTTCCGGCATGGTCGCTGGCGGCGCTGGTGATGCCAGCCTTGGCGAACAAGTCCTTGCGGTACCAGAAGCCGACCGTGTGCAAGTCATACGGGACGCCGTACTGAGCGCCGCCGATCTGCCAGGCCTGCGCCTGCGATCCCAGTTCACCGATCCAGCTCGACACATACGGGGTCAGGTTCTTGATCTCGCCGGACTTAACCTGCGTCGCCATGAAGCCGCCGCCGCGCTGGAAGAAGACGTCCGGCGCATTGTTGCCCTGGAGCGCGACCTGAATCTTTGCGTCGTACTGCTCGTTCTGGATCGGAACGTAGGTGAACGAGACGTTGGGGTGGCTTGCGTGATAGCTCTTCATGAGCGTCTGGAAGACGCCCAGAAGCGGGTTGGCGTTGGCATTGCTCCACCAGGTGAGCGTGACCTTGGCGCTCGCCGAGTTGCCGCCCGACGAGCCCGAGCTGCCACACGCAGCGAGGAGGAGCGCCGCAACTGAAGCCATGGCCACGGCCGCGAATTTTCGCGGTGTCCGGGTGCTGCGCATGTTCGTCATCTCCTGACGGCCGAGTTACGTTTCTTAGCACGGACGTCGGTCAAGCCGCCACCGTTGGCAGGTCGCCGCCGCCCTGACCATTCGAAATTTTCAGCAACATTTCGATGTGCCGTCATCGTAGGAATCTGCTCTTTCGCGGTCAACCCCCTGTTTCCGACTCGTTACACAAATTTTCCGCTGAAGCGTGTATCGGTCGTAACAGAGCCGTGACCTGGGCCGATTGCGAACGCCGCCCGAGCAAGGCAGGATGTAACGGTGGTAGCGCGTCGAGAGCTACCGATACTAGGATATCGAAAGTTTCGAGAAAGCAGCTTCGAGAGGCGGTTGGGGAACGTGTCGAGCACAGAGCCGATGAGGACGGGCCCCGCGCCTGGCGCGAGCCGGAAACGTCGGCCGACTCTGGCTGCCATTGCCGCGGAGGCAGGCGTCTCGCTGCCGACAGTGTCGAAGGTCGTCAACGGCCGCCCCGACGTGGCGCCGGACACGCGAGCCCTGGTCGAGCGGTTGCTCGGCGAACGTCAGTACCAGCGTCCGGGCCCGCGCCGTGGGCGGCGGGCAGGTCTCATCGACGTGATCTTCAACGGGCTCGACAGCCCGTGGGCAGTGGAGATCTTGCGCGGCGTGGAGGACTGGTGCTCAGCGCACACCATGGGCGCGGCCGTTTCCGCTGTCCGGCATGGCAACGCGCGGCCAGCGAGCTGGACCAGCGCGCTGGCAAGTCACGACACCGACGGCGTCATCCTCGTCACGTCGGAGCTCACCAGCCCGCAGCTGCGCCAGATGCGCGCGGATGGCATCCCCCTGGTGGTGGTGGATCCGGTGAACCTGCCCGATCCAGATGTTCCCAGCGTCGGCGCCACGAACTGGGCGGGCGGCATCGCGGCTACCGACCACCTGCTCAGCCTCGGCCACCGCAGGATCGGCGCCGTCAGCGGGCCTGCCGATTACCTGTGCAGCCGGGCGCGGATCGACGGCTACCGATCGGCACTCGAGCGGGCCGGCACGGCGTTCGATCCAGATCTCGTGCGGCACGGGGATTTCCAGCACGAGGGCGGCTTCCTGCGCGGTGGCGAGCTGCTGGATCTGGCTGAGCCGCCAACCGCGATCTTCGCGGGCAGCGATCAGCAGGCGCTCGGCGTCTACGAGGCTGCTCGGCAGCGGGGACTTCGGATCCCGCAGGATCTGTCCGTGGTCGGCTTCGACGATCTGCCGGCCGCGAGATGGGTGTCGCCGCCGCTGACGACGGTCCGTCAGCCGCTCGCTGACATGGGGCGCGTCGCCGCCGAAATGCTCGGCGATCTCATCGAGGACATCCCGCTCCGCAGCCAGCGCGTCGAGCTGTCGACCGAGCTGATCGTCCGGGAGTCGAGCGTCGAACTGCCCGCGCGATGACCACTCGTGACGTGCCGTTGGCCACGACCACATCCTCGATCGACAGCCCAGCAGAGGACAGGTCCGTGACCGTTGTCACGGCAACGGCGGAAGCGTGGCGTGATGCTGCTCTGCCCGTGCTTGCGCGGGTCGATGACCTGCTGGCTCGCATGACGATGGCGGAGAAGCTTGCCCAGCTGAGGTCGCTGTGGCTGAGTGGTCCCGCCGGCGCGGACGGGGTCGCGCCATTCCAGGGAGAGTTCACGCAGGACATGCCGCCCTTCGCCGAATTGATCAGGGACGGACTCGGACAGCTGACCCGCGTCTTCGGCACCCGCCCGCTGCATCCCGTCGAGGGAGCGGACGAGCTTGCGCGGCTGCAGGCGGCCATCGTGCAGCACAGCCGGTTTGGCATTCCCGCGATCGCGCACGAAGAGTGCCTGACCGGCTTCGCGGCCTGGACCGCGACCGCGTTCCCGACCCCGCTGGCCTGGGGCGCGGCCTTTGACCCGGAGACCGTGTCGCAGATGGCCGCTGCGATCGGTCACAGCATGCGCATGGTCGGCGTCCACCAGGGCCTGGCCCCGGTCCTCGACGTGGCGCGCGACCCCAGGTGGGGCCGGGTGGAAGAGACGATTGGCGCGGATCCCTATCTGGTCGGAGTGCTGGGAACGGCCTACGTGCGAGGGCTGCAGTCGGCGGGCGTGATCGCGACGCTCAAGCATTTCGCGGGGTACTCAGGATCCAGGGCTGGTCGCAACATGGCACCGGTCAGCGTAGGCCGGCGTGAGCTTGCCGACGTGTTCCTCGTCCCATTCGAGATGGCGATTCGGAACGGGGCCGCCCGCGCTGTCATGCATTCCTACACCGACGTCGACGGAGTGCCCGCCGCGGCCGATCATGGGCTGCTCACCGAGGTGTTGCGCGGTGAGCTCGGGTTTGATGGCGTCGTTGTCTCTGACTACTACGGAATCTCGTTCCTGGAGACGCTGCATGCAGTGGCGGGCTCCCCGGCGCAGGCCGCGGTCGTAGCGCTGCGGGCGGGAGTCGATGTGGAGCTGCCGAACGCGCGCTGCTACGGTGCGCCGCTGGCGGCTGCGGTGGCTGCCGGGGAGATTCCCGAGGAGCTCGTCGACCGCGCGGTCGGCCGGGTACTACGGCAGAAATTCGAGCTAGGCCTGTTGGACCCGGACAGCGACCACGACGGCGCGGACGCCCGCGCGGAACATATCGACCTTGACCCGCCAGGACATCGAGACCTGGCCAGGACGCTAGCGGAGAACTCGATTGTGCTGCTCGCCAACGGCGGCGAGCTGCCTCTTGACCCGGCGGCGAGACTCGCCGTCATCGGCCCGCTGGCCGCCGATCCGCTGGCGTTCTTCGGCTGCTACACCTTCCCGCGGCACGTCGGCCATGCGCACCCGGGCGCCAGTGCCGGCATCCCGCTGATGCCGTTCCTGGCGGCGCTGCAGGAGGAGCTCCCGCAGGCCCAGATCACCCACTCGCCCGGCTGCGATGTGCGCGACGACGACCGGGCTGGCGTCCCGGCTGCGCTCGAGTGTGCTCGGGCCGCCGATACGGTGATCGCGGTGCTGGGCGACGAGGCCGGGCTGTTCGGCCGGGGGAGTTCCGGCGAAGGCTGCGACGTCAGCGACCTGAACCTGCCGGGGATCCAGGGTGCGTTGCTGACCGAGCTCGTCGCGACTGGCAAGCCCGTGGTGCTCGTCCTGATCACCGGGCGGCCTTACGCCCTCGGGCCGGCCGCGGGCAGGCTCGCGGCCGCGGTCCAGTCGTTCTTTCCCGGCCAGGAGGGCGGGCGCGCCATCGCCGGCGTGCTGTCGGGCCGGGTAGTGCCGAGCGGCAAGCTGCCTATCGAGGTGCCCTCGCTGGCCGGCGCTCAGCAACCTTCCTACCTGGCGCCGCCGCTGGCGGCCCGGACCAGCGTGAGCTCGGTCGACCCGACGCCGCTGTTTCCGTTCGGGCACGGCCTGTCGTACACCTCGTTCGAGTACGCCGACCTCGCCATCAGCCCGGTCTCAGCGAACCTCGGGTCACAGAACCCCGGCCCAGATAGGACGCAGGTGCGGATCGGCACCGATGCCGCGGTCGAGATCGCCTGCACGGTCCGCAACAGCGGCCGGGTAGCCGGCACCGAAGTTGTGCAGCTATACCTGCGCGACCCGGTCGCGCAGGTGACCCGGCCAGTGCGCTTCCTGGCGGGCTTCGCGCGGGTCGGGCTCAAGCCAGGCGGCGCCAGCCGGGTGATCTTCCGGCTGCACGCCGATCGCACGGCGTTCCACGGGGTATCGGGAGCGCGGATCGTGGAAGCAGGGCTGATCGAAGTCGGGATCGGGTCCTCCTCGGTCGACTTGCGGCTACACGGCAAGATCGAGCTAGCCGGGCCTGAACGGCAGGTTGACGGTGAGCGCGCGCTCACGACGCCAGCAACGGTGATCGACCTGTGATACCGCGCTGAGCCGGACGAAAGGGACTGAGCTCATGACCACGGATGGGTATGTGCCGACGCCAGCTGACCGTTTCTCGTTCGGTATCTGGACGGTGGGCTGGCAGGGGGTCGACGTGTTCGGTCCCGCGGTCCGCCCGCCGATGCCGGCTGATCGGGCGGTCCGCAAGCTCGCCGAGCTGGGCGCTTACGGGGTCAATTTCCACGACAACGACGTGTTCGACTTCGACGCGAGCGACGCCGGCCGGGACAAGCAGGTCTCGGCGTTCCGGGCGGCGCTGGCCGATACCGGCCTGGTGGTGACGACGGCCACGACGAACCTGTTCAGCCACCCGATCTTCAAGGAGGGCGCGTTCACCGCGAATGACCGGGACGTCCGCCGGTTCGCGCTGGCCAAGACGATCCGCAACATCGACCTGGCGGCCGAGCTCGGGGCCGGGGTGTACGTGTGCTGGGGCGGCCGGGAAGGCGCGGAGTCGGGGGCCAGCAAGGACGTCCGGGCCGCGCTGGAGCGGTACAAGGAGGCGTTCGACGTGCTGACCCAGTACGTCCTTGACCAGGAATACTCGCTGCGGTTCGCGATCGAGCCCAAGCCGAACGAGCCGCGGGGCGACATCCTGCTGCCGACCGCCGGGCACGCGCTGGCGTTCATCACCGAGCTGGCCCACCCCGAGCTGGTCGGCATCAACCCCGAAGTCGGCCACGAGGAGATGGCCGGGCTCAACTACGCCCATGCCATCAGCCAGGCGCTGTGGCACGGCAAGCTGTTCCACATCGACCTCAACGGCCAGCACGGCCCCCGCTACGACCAGGACCTGCGGTTCGGCGCGGGTAACGCCCGCGGCGCGTTCTGGACCGTCGACGCGCTCGAAGCCGGCGGCTACGACGGGCCGGTGCACTTCGACTACAAGCCGCCGCGGACCGAAGACGACGCCGGCGTGTGGGACTCCGCCGCCGCGTGCATGCGCAACTACCTGATCCTCCGCGAGAAAGTGCACGCGTTCCGCGCCGACCCGCAGGTACAGGAAGCGCTACGCGCCGCCCGCGTGGACCAGCTCGCCGTCCCGACCCTGGCGCCAGCGGAGACCTGGCGGGACGTCGCCGGGTTCGAGCCCGATATCGCGACGCTGGCAGAGCGCGGTATGGCATTCGAGCATCTTGACCAGCTCGCCCTCGAGCACCTCTACGGCGTGCGGTGAAGCAGGGCCCCGTCGACTGAGGCAGCACGCGGCTCGGGCCGGCCTATGCCTGATCAGTTACGTCCACTTCCTCGGCTACATCCGTCTTGGGGTAATACGCGGCGATCTGGTCGGCGCCATACTTTGCGCGGAATTTCTCGACCACCGAGCTGACGCCGGCGGGTTCGGTGATGGGCGTGGCGGTCGCCGTGAGGCTTGCGCCGTCCGCAGTCAGTTGCATGGCCGGATTCCTGACCATGTTCTTGTACCAGTCACTGTCTGAGCCATGGACGGGCAGCAGATAGACCTTCCCGTCGTCCGCGACGAACCAGACAGGGACGGAGATCTGCCGGCCCGTGACCCGGCCGGTCACCGTGATGGTGATCTCGTTGACATCGTGGAGCGCGGTACTGAACTTTCCGGCCATCTGATTCCTCCATCGCCAGTCGTTCTGGACGCCGAATGCGGTCCTGATTCCCGGCGACGGCTGGCTCCATGCCCGCACGGGCCAAATGCCTGGCGTAACTTGGCGCCCATGGGGAGCGCCGAATGACGGAGTGGATCTTCCAGGGCAACCGGAAGCGGTCCGACCTGGACGCTGGCATAGCGGCGTCCCGGCGGCACTCGTGGAGCACTCCGCGCTATCGGGATCGGACCGCCGCCGGCGACCGCGTCTGGCTCCAGATCGTCGGACGGGACCACCCCGGCATCTACTACGTGGCGACGATCACGGCTCCGACCTACGAGGATCCGCAGTGGCATGCGACTAACTCGGTCTATGGGCGGTGGCGGACTGACATCCGGTTTGACTACCGTATCGATCCGCCCTTGCTGCGCGCGGAACTGCTCGCCAGCGCAGAGCTTGGCTTGTTCCGGCCATTCCGCGGGTTCCAGGGTTCGACCGTGCCGCTGCCACCGGAGATCGCGCTGGCCCTGTCCGCCCGCGCCGCGCCCCGGCTCGAGGCGTTCGAATCGCCTGCCGAACCGGCGGCTAACTAGGCCGCCGGACGGGCGCACCGTCGCCGATTCCGAGCCACCTCGTGGTCATGGTCTGCGCTACTCCTACAGCTTGCGCGCGGCGGCGACGCAACCCGCGATCCATTCGGTTTTTGCGCCTTCTCGGCCGCCATAGTCAAGCGGGACCCTTATGTTGCAAAAGATCGCTGGCAAATCGCCGGATTCGTAAAACTGTGTCGTGTGCTGCTGGGCGAAGCTGTAACCGGCCTGATAGTCGGCAGGCTGGTTAGAGCCGCAACCCGCGACCGTCGCGGTTAGCGCGGCGCCGATCCCGGCTGCGATAAGCGCGCCCTGGCATTTGGTCATGGTCGCATTACCTACTTCCGAAGTGTGCTTGGCTGGCCCGTGTCGGCGATTGCCGTGGTGCGCTGGAAGCAGGGGCCGGGAGGATCAGACGCCGTGCAAACTCCCCGCACGCACTAAGCGCCGTACCCCGACCGGCCCCCGCCGCTGAATCAAGCCACAGCGCATATATGCAGGTCAAACCACATTTCGGAACGCAAAGCCGGCAACCGTATCGTTAGCGACGGTCGCGGACACCTAAAAGGCCCGCTCAGCCAGGGAAGTTGATGTGCAAGCGCTTGCCGAGCGTGACCTCGCTCACAGTGCGCCGATCAGCTGGCGGTCGGCTGCGCGGTCGGCAGCGAGACGGCAGCCGGCATGAGGCCGGCCGCGAAACGCGTCGCTGGCGTGGTAACGTCGTGGCGGTCGTGATCCATCGGCAGGAGGTGAGTCCCATGAACGCAGTATCCGCAGTGGGCGCTCCGCTGCCGTCCACGATCGCGCGACTCAGGTAGTCGCCACCGGGAGCGCCCGCCAGGCAACTCGCGAAGGGCGACTCCCATGAACACAATCCCTTTTTCAACTCTGCACGTCACCTCGACGACGGCGTCCGGCCGGCCGAGGTCCGACCAGGATCAGCTGCAGGCCGACGCCACAAGCCGGGTGCGCGCCTCGGGTGAGCGAGCGCTGGTCCTCGGTGGTGGCGGATCGGCAGGCAATGCGTGGTCGATCGGCGTCATCGCCGGCCTGTTTGACGCCGGGTTGGATGTGACCGAAGCCGATCTGATCGTCGGGACGTCGGCCGGATCGACGGCGGCTGCCCAGATAACAAGCGCGAGTCCGACCCAGCTGCTTGCCGACATCCTTGCCGCTGCGCCCCCGCAACGGACTGGTCCGGTCGGATCCGACGGTGGACGCGTTCCCATTGGGCCAGTCCCCGACCATATGCGGAGGACGAGCGAGATCATCGCCGGCGCTGAGGATGCGGCCGACATGCGCCGCAGACTGGGTGCGGCGGCGCTCGAGATGGATGCCGCGTCGGACGGCTCCGGGCAAACGCGGTGGCGCGCTACGGTCGCCGCTCGGCTGCCCAGTCAGGGCTGGCCGGAACGAGCGGTGCTGATCGTGGCTGTCGATGCCCGTACCGGGCAACCGGTCGTGTTCGACCGCCACAGCGGAGTCGACTTGGCGGACGCCGTCGCCGCCAGCTGTGCCAACGGCTTCGGTGTCCCTCCCTACGGTATTGGCGACAGCCGATACATCGACGGCGGCTACCGGCGATCCAGCGAGAATGCCGATCTGGCAGCCGGATACGGGCGGGTGCTGGTGCTGTCACCACTTGGCGGCAGGTCACGGGCACCGTTGGACTGGGGCATGCATCTTGCCGCACAGGTCGACGAACTGCGCGCCGGCGGCAGCACAGTCGAAACCGTCCTCCCGGACAGCGACTCCCGCCACGCATTCGGCACCAATCTGATGGATCTGTCGACGCGTCAGCCGGCTGCTCGAGCCGGTTACGACCAAGGCAGAGCCCTGGCCGAGCAGCTCATCGAATTCTGGCGCTAACGGGGCGGTGTTGGCCTGCCGGGTCGTCGAGATCGCGAGTTCGCCCGGTGGTCTCGCCGCTGCGGATGCGAGGCTGCGCCGCTGGGTACGAGTGAGCTTGGCGCTCTGACCAACTGGCGGCCGGGTGATATCCGGAGGAACCATGACATACCAAATGACGCCTGGCCGTGTTCCTACGGGTGCTACGCCTGAGGGCGATGGAGTGCTCGTCGGCGACGGACCGGTCCAGGTCGACGCCTTCATCGACTTCCTGTGCCCGTTTTGCAAGCGATTCGAGCTGTCTGCTGAGTCGGTCCTGGCCGGGCTGGTGAGCGACGGACGGGCCAGGATTGCCTACCACCCGATGAATTTCCTGGACGAGGCCTCCACGACGGGCTACTCGACTCGGGCCGCGGCGGCTTCCGGCTGCGCGGCCGACGAGCGACGGTTCATGGAGTACGCGCATGCGTTGTTCGTTAGTCAGCCGCCGGAAGGCGGTCCTGGCCTGACCGATGCTGATCTGGCCGGACTGGGCACTGCCGCGGGGCTCGACGCTGCGGCGTTCACCGCCCGCGTGTCAGCGGGGACCTACCTGGACTGGCCGTCGTACGTGACTGAGCGCGCTGTGGCTGCTGGAGTCAGCGCTACGCCTACAGTGCTGGTCGGGGGCGTCCCGGTCAGCCCGGACCCGCGGGCCATCGCGACCGCCGTCGACCGGATCGACGCGGCGCTCTGACCTGCTCCGGGCGGCGATGGCGGGTGCCACACGGCGCCAGCTCGGCCGGCGGTTAGGCTCACGGCCATGCCGACGTTGGCGGTTGTAGGTGCCGGTCCGAAGGGCATTGCCATCGCCGCCAAGGCGCGTGCCCTCGAAGCCGCTGGCTTGGAAGTGCCGGATGTGGTGCTTGTTGACCGGGGCCCGGTCGCCGGGAACTGGACCGGCGAGCAGGGCTACACCAGCGGGCAGTTGCCGCTGAGCACGCCGCCGGAGAAGGACATCGGCTTCCCCTATGCCGAATCGTGGGCCGCGGTGTCGCCAGCGGTCACGGCGGCGATGTCGGGCTATAGCTGGCAGCGGCATCTAACGACTATCGGCGCGTATGCCGACTGGGTCGACCGCGGCCGGCTGCGGCCGACTCACCGGGAGTGGAGTTCCTACCTGCGTGCCGTCGCGCTGCGGGCGGACGCTGAGATCGTCGCCGATGAGGTCGTCGGCCTGGAGTCAGCAGACCGGCGGTGGCGGCTGGCGCTCGGATCCGGTGAGACGATCTGGGCTGACGGTGTCGTCATCACCGGTGGTGGGCCGCCGATCCGGGTTCCTGGCCAGCCGCAGGACCATCCGCGGGTCTTCGACGGGCGCAGCTACTGGCTGGCGGAGCGGGCGCTCGGGGCCGAAGTACCGCAGTGCATATGCGTGATCGGCAGCGGCGAATCCGCGGCTTCGGTGGTCATCAGCCTGCTGCGAAAGGCGCACAAGCGCTCGACGGTCGACGTCCTCACTGCTCGCGGCGTCCTGTACTCGCGCGGGGAGAGTTACGACGAGAACCGTTACTTCTCTGATCCAGGCGACTGGCCGCGACTGGCCGAGTCGCACCGGCGTGAGTTCATCGAGCGCACCGACCGCGGCGTCTTCTCGCTCCAGGCCGAGGCGATTCTCAACCAGTCGCCTGGCTACCGGGCGCTGGCCGGCCGCGCGGTCGCGATTGACGCTGGCGAGCGCCAGGTCGTCGTCACGATCGGCTACGACAGCGAAACCGAGCGGGTGGCGTACGACCTGGTGGTTGTCGCGGTCGGCTTTGACGCGCGCTGGTTCGAGAGTTTGCTTGGCGGCGGGGCTCGCCAGCAGTACGACGACGCGCTTGGCGAGGACGGGCTGGAGCGCCGGATCGACCTCGATCTGTCCGTCGCCGGACTCAGCCCTCCGCTGCACCTGCCGCTGGTCGCATCCCTCGCGCAGGGACCGGGGTTTCCGAACCTGAGCTGTCTCGGCCTGCTGAGCGACCGTATCTTGCGCCGGTATGTCCGCCTGGTGCATCCGACGCCGGTGGCCGCGGAGCGGAGCGAGCGTGACTGAGCTGCCCGACGAGGTCTGGGAGAGCGACGACTACGTCCGCCGCACCATCGTCATGCCCGCGGTCCTCGTCGCCCGGCTTGCTGCCAGCGCCGAGCGGCGCGGCGTGTCGATCAGTGACCTGCTGGTCGAGTTCGCCGAGGCGGGCCTGCGCCGCGAGGAACAGGATGACTGATCGCGGCGTCGCGCTCAGGCTCTTTGCTCGCGCACCTGACGCTTGATCCGGGCCAGCATGGCGGCCATGCCGCGCAGCCGCAGCGGGCTGACCAGATCCCGCAAGCCGAGCTGAGCGGAAAACTCACCTGGCGTCTCCAGGATCTCGTCCGCGCCGAGGCCGTCCAGCCCGGCGTAGAGAATGCCGGCGAAACCGCGAGTCGTCGGAGCTTCCGGCGGGGCGTCGAAGAACAAGTGCACTGTGCCGTCGTCCGCCACCTCGACCGCCAGGAACAGGGGTGTCTGGCACTCCGGCACGGGCTCCAGGAGATCAGGATGCTCGGTATACCGGGTCGGCAGCGGCGGCAGGTCCTGGGCGAACTCGAGCAGTAGCTGGAGGCGGTCACTGTCCGGCAGGGCGCGGAAATCGTCAGCGATCTCCTGCAGCCGCGGGGTCAGCGTGCCAGGGCCGGCTGTCACGGCTCCTCCCCACGGCGGATCGGTGTCCTGACCGAGTTCCCCCATTCGGTCCACGACCCGTCGTAGTTCCGCACCCGCGGATAGCCCAGCAGGTGGTGCAGGACGAACCAGGTATGGCTCGACCGTTCGCCGATCCGGCAGTACACCACCACATCGTCGTCCGGGCGCAGCCCGGCGTCGCCGGCGTAGATCGCCTCAAGCTCTTCGCGCGTCCGGAAGGTCGCGTCGTCGGCAGCGGCGCGGGACCACGGGACGCTCCTGGCGCCCGGGATGTGCCCGCCGCGAAGTGCGCCTTCCTGCGGATAGTCGGGCATGTGCAGCAGTTCGCCGGTGTACTCGCCCGGCGAGCGCACGTCGATAAGCGGCTGGCCCAGATGGGCCAGGACCTGGTCGCGGAAGGCGCGGACGGTGCTGTCGTCGCGCTCGATGACCGGGTAATCGGTACGGGGCCGCTGTGGTGCCGCCGTGGTCAATTCCCGGCCCTCGGCGATCCACTTGGCCCGCCCGCCGTCCAGCAGGCGCAGGTCAGGGTGGCCGAACAGCGTGCATACCCACAGGGCGTAGGCCGCCCACCAGTTATTCCGGTCGCCGTACAGGACGAGTGTCGTGTCCCGGCTGATGCCCTTGTCGGACATGAGCCGGGCGAAGCCTGCGCCGTCGACGTAGTCGCGGGTGACTGGGTTGTTCAGTTCCGTATGCCAGTCAAGCTTCACCGCGCCTGGGATATGGCCAGTCTCGTACAACAGGACATCCTCGTCGGATTCGGCGACGACCAGTCCGGGATCGTCCAGGTGCTCGGCCAGCCACGAGGTGCTGACGAGCATCTCCGGGCGCGCGTAGTCCTGGAACTTCGCCGCGGAGTCGTAGGGCAGCGCCACGGTCACCATCCCCTCCGGTCCGGGTCGGCAGCTGCGCTACCCAGCGGGGCCGCAGCGCCGAAACAGGCTTCCTCGATAACAGGCTTTCTCGATAACACGGGCAACAGTCCCAGCCTTCCCGCCCGGCGCTAGCCGTCCCGCCCGGCGGCAGGCTTTCCATGCGGCGCTGGCCGTCCTAGCTGATCTGGCCCGCTAGCCGTGACCTATCCAGGTACCCGGTAGTTGTGGCCCTGATGTCGGATTCGGCCGCGAACCCACGCCTGGCGCGCCTGAGTTCCGCGATCGCCGCCAGCACCGGAATCCTGATTCCGGTTATGTTACCGTCGTTCCGGAAGGATCGTTCCGTTTCGGGAGGACGTGGCATGGCCGCGGAGAGCGCGCGTGCGCATCATCAGGTGACCTTCGCGGTGCTGTCGGCTGGCGTCGCGGCGTTCGCGCTATTGCAGTCGCTGGTGATTCCGGTACTGACGACCGTGCAGCACGAGCTGCATACGACGCAAGGCACCGCGACGTGGGTGCTGACTGCCTATCTGCTGTCGGCGTCGATCATGACGCCGATCCTGGGTCGACTCGGCGACATGATCGGCAAGAAGCGGGTTTTCGTCGCCACGCTCGTCGCACTGACAATCGGCTCGCTGCTGGCGGCGGTGGCGCCCACGATCGGCGTCCTGATCGTGGCACGGGTGATCCAGGGCATCGCAGGCGGCATGCTGCCCGTCGCGTTCGGCATCATCCGCGACGAGTTTCCGGCTGAGAAGGTCGCCGGCGCGGTCGGATCGATCGCCGCGCTCACCGCTGTCGGAGCTGGCCTGGGCATCGTCCTGGCCGGTCCGATCGTCGATGTGCTGGGCTACCACTGGCTGTTCTGGCTCCCCATGATCCTCACAGTCGTTGCCGCGGTGTCCGCCGTGCTGGTCGTTCCCGAGTCACCGGTCCGATCTCCCGGCCGGATCAGCTGGCTTCCGGCGCTGCTGCTGTCCGCGTGGCTCGTGGCACTGCTGGTCGCGCTGAGCGAGGCACCGGAGTGGGGCTGGGGCTCCAGCCGGGTGATGGGCCTGCTTGCCAGCGCTGTGGTCCTGGCCGCTAGCTGGGTGATGGCCGAGCTACGGTCGGCCACGCCGCTGATCGACATGAAGATGATGCGGCGGACCGCCGTGTGGACGAACAACCTGGTCGCGCTGCTGATCGGGGTAGGCATGTATGCGACATTCGCGTTCCTGCCCGAGTTCGTGCAGACGCCCACCCAGGCCGGTTACGGCTTTGGCGCGAGCATTACCCGGTCTGGACTGATGCTGCTGCCCTCGGCGCTCACCATGTTCGCGGTGGGCATCTTCGCCGGGCGGCTGACCAGAAAGCTCGGGGGCAAGGTACTCGTGATGGCCGGGTGCCTGATCGGAGCCATGGCTATGGCCATCTTGGCGTTCGCGCACGCGCAAGAATGGGAAATCTTCGTGTCTAGCGCCATCATGGGCGTGGGGTTCGGGCTCGCGTTCTCGGCGATGTCCGCCCTGATTGTTGCCGCGGTGCCGGCCGGGCAGACGGGCGTGGCGAGTGGCATGAACGCGAACATCCGCACGATCGGCGGCAGCATTGGCGCGGCAGTCATGGCCAGCATCGTTACCTCTCAGCTCGAGCCCTCCGGGCTGCCCAGGGAGGCCGGCTATACGACCGGATTCGCCGTGATGGCGGCCGGCCTCGTGCTGGCTGCGCTCGCGGGCGTGCTGATACCGTCCGCGCGCGGCGTCCGGCGCGCGGTTAGCGGGCCGGAGCACCCGGAGGTGGCCGCCGTCGCCGGCGGGTCGCTCGCCGGCGGCACCGCCGAGTGACGGAGCAGTCGGTGTGCGGCGTGACCGAACCGGCCAGGGTGGCGACGTGAGCACTCCGGCGCCACCCCAGGGCACAGTGCAGCGCCACCCGCCAGCCGCACGTCGCGACGCCGTGCGGAACTATCACCGCATCCTCGATGCCGCCCGTGACGTGCTCGGGGAGTCAGGCGCTGACGCCAGCATGGAGGAGATCGCCGCACGGGCAGGCGTGGGCGTCGGCACGGTTTACCGCCGATTCGCCAGCAAGGACGCGCTGGTCGACGAACTGCTTCGGCTAGCGCTCGAGGAGATTCTGACGGCTGTCGACCGGGCGCTGGCGCGCACTGACGGGCACGGTCTCGAGGAACTGCTGCGCGCACTCGGCCAGTCATTCGCCGACCATGCGCGCTACGCCAGCCTGCTACTCCAGCGGCCGACCGAGCCTGCCACCGCGCGCCGCATGCGAGCTGCGATCGACGAACTGACCGCGCGCGCGGCTGCCGTCGGCACCGTCAACCCGGCCATCACTGGCGGCGATGTGACGGCGCTCATCTGGGCAATGCGCGGCCTCGTCGAGGGCTTTGGGGAGATCGCTCCCGAGGCCTGGCGGCGATTCCTCGACATCCAGCTGGCGGGCATGCAGGCAGCGGGGCCGGTCAGCAGCACTGCGCCCATGTCTTCCCGGCAGCTGTCCAGGCTGGTGCCGCGGCGGCCGTCCTAGCTCGCGGGGCCGCACAGCGACAGCAGCTCATGGTCGGCCTCGGCCCGGTGGGGCGCGACGACCCGGCCATCAGGCAGCAGGTCGCCGGTGTCTTCGAAAACGACTACGCCATTACAGAGCAGGCTCCAGCCTTGCTCTGGGTGGGAGGCCACGACGATGGCGGCCTCGCAGTCCGGCGCGCTCGCTGGCGGACACGCTGGCTGGTGCGTACAGTTCATGATCACCCCCGGGTGCGCATCCAGGCGGGAACTTCTACTAGCTTCCCCGTACCTGACGGCCGGGAAAAGTGCGCCACCACACTTGCTTGCGCCACACTCGCGAGAACCAAACGCCGTGCATATGTGAGCATGTCATCGGTGCGGGCCACAATGCGGACACCTAGCCGCGCACGGGCGGCGCGTGACTGACCGCCGCAGCCGGGAGAGAATCCTTGGATGACCGTGTCCGGCTCAGCTGCGCCGTCGTTCTCGCTGCGGACGGGGTGGGGGCGGAGCCTGGAAACGCCGCTGCGACGGTTCCTGCGAACCGAGACCGGCAGCTCGGCCGTCTTGCTGGCGGCCACGGTGGCGGCGCTGGCCTGGGCGAACATTGACTCGTCGGGATATGCCGCGGCATGGGGCACTGAGCTATCGATCCGGGTCGGCACCGCGAGCTTGGCCGACAACCTGCAGGGCTGGGTGAACTCAGGCCTGATGTCGTTCTTCTTCCTGGTCGCTGGCCTGGAGGCCCGCCGTGAGTTCGATATGGGCGAGCTGCGCGAAAGGCGGCGATTGGTGCTGCCGGCTGTGGTGGCGCTTGGCGGGATAGTCGTGCCGATCCTCATTTACCTCGCCATCAACTCCGGCCGCTCGTCGGCGTCCGGCTGGGGTACGGCCATGTCCACGGACACCGCGTTCGCGCTCGGCCTGCTGGCCCTGGTCGGCCGCGGCGTCCCTGACCGGGTGCGTACCTACCTGCTGACGTTCGCGATCGTTGACGACGTCGCCGGGATCGTCGTGATCGCGCTGGTCTACAGCAGCCACGTCGACGTCACAGCGTTGGGCATCGGCCTCGCCATTATCGGCGTAGTTTTCGTGGGACGCTGGCGCGGATTCCGCAACGGCTTGGCCTACTTCCTGCTCGGTCTGGTGGCCTGGATCGCGTTCTTCAAGTCTGGAGTCGACCCGGTCGTTGTCGGGCTGGCGATGGGCCTGCTCGCGCTGGCTTATCCGGCCGCGAGGACGGACCTTGAGCAGGCGTCGGAGACCTTCCGGCTCTTCCGCGAGCAGCCGACGCCAGAGCTTGCAGCCGAGGCCAGGGAGAGCGTCAGGACGGCGATCTCGCCCAACGACCGACTGCAGCAGCTCTTCCATCCCTGGACCAGCTACCTGATCGTGCCGCTGTTCGCTCTGGCGAACGCCGGGATCACCATCAATGGCGGCTTCCTGGCCCGCGCCTACACCTCGCCGGTCACGCTCGGCATCCTGGCCGGCTACGTCGTCGGCAAGCCGGTCGGCACGGTCGGGGGCGCCTGGCTGCTGACGAAGCTGAGCCGTGGCCGGATCCGCCCGCCTATCGGCTGGGCGGCCGTCACCGGTGCCGGAGTCGTGGCCGGCATCGGGTTCATCGTCTCCCTGCTGATCGCCTCGCTTGCCTTCCGGGGCACGCAGCTCGCTGAGGCCAAGGTCGGCGTCCTGTCCGCGGCCGCCTGCGCCTCGCTGCTGGGCTGGCTCGTCTTCCGGATCACCGCGAAGCTGCCGAAGCAGTTGCGCCTACGAGCCCTGCTCGGCACCGCCGACACCATCATCGACCTGGCGGTGCCGGTGGATGCCGAGAGCGACCATATCCGCGGCCCAGATAAGGCACCGGTGACGCTGGTCGAGTACGGCGACTTCGAGTGCCCGTACTGCGGCCAGGCAGAGCCCGTCATCCGGGCGCTGCTGGCCGACTACGGCGATCTCCGCTACGTCTGGCGGCATCTGCCGCTCACCGATGTGCACTCGCACGCGATGCTTGCCGCCGAGGGCTCGGAGGCGGCGGCCCAGCAGGGCAAGTTCTGGGAGATGCATGACCAGCTGCTGGACCATCAGGGCGCGCTGACGGCCAAGGACCTGGTCAACTACGCAGCTGTCATCGGCCTGGACACGGGCCGGTTTCGCCGTGACCTCCGTTCTGGCGCCGTCGATCCCAAGATCATCGCCGACACGGACTCTGCAGACCTCAGCGGCGTCTCCGGCACGCCGACATTCTTCATCAATGGGAAGCGCCACTACGCCGCCTATGACATTGACACGCTCTCCGCCGAAGTGCGGGAGGCCAGAGCGCGGGCGCTGGTCGAATCTGACCGCTTGCAGCGCGCGTCGCGCTCACGCTGACGTCATTGCGCTGTCAGGGCGCGGTCGAGGGGATGACAGCATCGATGCAGAAGTTATGACGCTGCGGTCGTGGCGCGTGGCGGCGTGGCGGCGTTGCGGTCGTGGCGGCGAGGCGGTTGCTCGGTACGGTGCAGTGGGGAGCTCAGCGCAGTCGTGGAGGGTGAGATGGCAACGAAGATTGCGGTCGCGCTAGAAGATGATCTTGACGGTGGCCCGGCGGATGAGACGCTGCGGTTCGGGGTCGGCGGCGCGGAGTACGAGATCGACCTGAGCCGGAAGAACGCCAAGGCACTCCGGACCGGGCTGGCGCCGTTCGTGGAGCACGCCCGGCGAGCCGGGCGCGGGTCGAGGCGCCGCTCAGCCCGCCCGTCGTCGGCTCGTGAGCGCAGCGGCGACATCCGGGCGTGGGCCAAGGCTCAGGGCATCGCGATCAGTGACCGGGGGCGTATCCCCGCGAGTGTGGTCGAACAGTACGAAGCCGCGATCGGCTAGCTAGCCTGATCGAGCTGCTGCCGGCCACCCGCCTTGGCGAGGAGAGCAGCGAGTGACCTGGATCGAAGCTGACGGGCAGCGCCTGCAGAAGCCGGCTCCGGCCAGTCGGACAGGAGTCGTCGTATCGCAGACTCAGCCGCGACGCACTCCGGGCTGGCGCGTCCACGAGGGGATCTGGGCGGTGTGGCAGGGCAGCGGAATGTCAGTGGGCGGGGCTAGAATCGTACATAGATTCGAACTGCTGGCGGCTAGCTCGCCCGTACTGCCGATCGAGGTCCCGGGAGGCGCCGCATGTGCCAGGCCACCGCTCCGGCTAGTGCCGGTGACGCGCTCGCGTCGGCGTCAGCGGCGCTGGGCTGGCTGGCGGCCGCCGACGCGACCGGGCTGACCACCGCCGAGCAGGCCGATGCGCTTCGGGCGCTGGAACGGCTGACCGCGCAGCTGACCGCGGCCCGGTCCGTGGTGCTGGCCGCGTTCACTGCGAGCCGCGGGTTCGAGGACGACGGGGCCGGCAGCCCGGTGTCGTGGCTGCGGTGGCAGACCCGGGTCACCGGCGCCGCCGCGGCCGCTAGCGCCGGGTGGATGCGGGACCTGTACGCCCACCCGGCGCTGGCTGCCGCGCTGGCCGCCGGGGACCTGACGGTGTCGTGGGCTCGGCAGCTCGCCGGGTGGACCGGCCGGCTGCCCGCCGAGCACCGCGCGGGCGCGGACCAGATCCTGCTCGACGCGGCAGCCGGCGGCGCCCGCCTGCCCGACCTGGCCGGGCTTGCCGAGCAACTGCACCAGCGACTCGCCCGGCCGGACGGCGACGACGACGGCGACGGGTTTAACGACCGGCGGGTCCGGCTGCTCACCCACTTCCGGGGCGCCGGGACCCTGGACGGCGAGCTGACCGCCGACTGCGCCGCGGCGCTCCGGGCCGTGCTGGACTCCCTGTCCGCCAAGGCCGGCCCTGAAGACACCCGCACGCCGGCCCAGCGGCAGCACGACGCCCTCGCCGAAGTCTGCCGCCGTTTCATCGCCGGCGGGCTGCCCGACCGGGCTGGCCAGCCCACCAAGATCCACCTGCACATGACCCTCGACCAGCTCCTGCACCTGCCCGGCGGCGACGCCGCTGCCGCCGCCTGGGCTGGCTACGGCGCGGCCGCGCCGGCCGGCGCCGACTGCGACGCGTCGATCTCCCCGATCGTCACCGGCCACCTCGACCCCGCCGAACTCGACCGCCAGGCCCGCGACCTCCTCACCCCCGACCGCAGCCGCGACACTGGCAGCGGCGCGGACGGCGGCAGCAAGTCCGGCAGCGACAGGGGGCCGGGCGGGTGCCCGGTCTGCGGCGACCACAGCCACCCGCGCGCGGGCAGCCGGTGCCGCCTGCGGCCCGAGACCGCGGCCATGGCCCGCACCGCCGCCCGCGAGCTCCTGCTCACCCGCGCCACCCGGCTGCTGTCCGGCCCGGCAGGCCTGGCCGCCCACCTCCGTGGCACCCTGCTCCCGCAGCCCGCCGCCAGCATCAGCCTGCCCCTCGACGTCGGCAAGTCCACCGACACCGTCCCCGCCTGGCTGCGCCGCGCGATCATCACCCGCGATAAGCACTGTGCGTTTCCCGGCTGCGACCAGGTGCCCGCCGCCTGCCAGGTCCACCATCTCGTCCCCCGATCCCGCGGCGGACCCACCACGCTGGACGGCTGCTGCCTCCTCTGCGCGTTCCATCACCTCATAGCCGTCCATCGGTGGGGCTGGCAGCTGCGCCTCAACCCCGACGGCACCACCACCGCCACTCTCGGCGACCGCACCCTCCACAGCCACGCACCCACCGCCGCCTGACCACGCCCACTACGGCGCGGCCAGAGCACGTTGCCGCTCGCTAGGCTCGCGGTCAAACCCGCCGCGTGCTGAACGGAAGATGACTGAACGGAAGATGACTGTGGATCTCACCAGTAAGGCGATCATCGTGACCGGCTCGTCCAGTGGCATCGGAGCAGCTGTCGCTCGGCGGCTGGCTGGCCTGGGCGCCGGCATCATCGTGAACTCCGCTACCTCGGCTGAGGCCGGCCAGCGCGTCGCCGCCGAGCTTGGCGACGCCGTCTACGTTCAGGGCGACATCGGCGACCCGGCCACGGCTGCCGCGCTCGTGGCGGCCGCTGAGGAGCGATGGGGACGCCTTGACGGCCTGGTCAACAACGCCGGGGTCACCATCGAGGTGCCCATGCCCGATATCGCGGCCGTGACGGCCGCGCATTGGGAGAAGGTCCTGCGCACGAACGTCATCGGCACCTTCCTCGTCTGTCAGGCTGCGCTGCCGCTTCTGCGCCAGTCCGGGGACGGCTGGATCATCAACATCACCTCCCTGGCCGGCGTCCGGCAGACCGGCAGCTCGCTGCCCTACGCCGTGTCCAAGGCGGCCCTCAATCACCTGACGACGATCCTGGCCAAGCATGCCGATGGCGGGGTGCGGGTGAATGCCGTGGCGCCGGGTCTGGTGGACACCCCGTGGACCGAGGGGTGGGATCAGCAGAAGGCTCGCGTACAGCTCGTCGCGCCATTGCACCGTGTTGCTACACCCGAGGACATCGCGGACGCATGTCTGGCGCTCATCTCCACTCCCTATGCCACGGGGCAGACGCTCGTGGTCGACGGCGGCCTCGGACTCGCCATCTGAGTTACGGCTGCCGCTCCGGATCGGACGGCGCGCCCAGCCGTGCTGCTATCGCGACGAGATCGCGAGGCGGGCCGGCTGGCGGCTGAGGGGCACCAAGCCAGACCGCGCGCAGCTTCCGGTGGAAGTCCACCCCGGCGACCGGAACCACGGTCAGCAGGCCGGCGGCCAGCACGTCGCGCACGGCGAGGACGCTGAGCACCGCCGGGCCGGCACCGGCGCCGACGGCCTGGCGGATGGCGGTACTCGTGGTTAGCTGCATGGCCGGAGCGGCAAGCTCGAAGTCGTTGCCGAGGCAGCCCGCCAGCGTTTGGTGCAGTGACTGGCGCGTGCCCGAGCCCTCCTCGCGCTCGACGAGCGGCGTGGCTGCGAGCTCGGCCGGGCTGACCGGCGCCTTCCTGCGTGCCCACGGATGGTCGGGGCGCACGACAACGACCAGTCGATCGCGGGCCACGACCCTGGACCGCAGCCCGCGCGGCGCGGACGGTCCCTCGACGAAGCCAAGCTCAGCTTCGCGGCCGGACAGCAGCGCCGGCACCGCCAGACTATTGGTGGCGATCAGCGTCACCTCGGGAGCGGTACGCCGTGCTTGCTGGTACTCGGCCCGCAAGGCGACCAGCCAGGCCGGCAGCAGGTGCTCGGCCACGGTAAGGCTGGCTGCGACCCGCAGCTGAGCATCCCGGGCCCGGCGGAGGCTGGCGATGCCGGTGTCGAGCTCGTCAGCCTGGGCTAGCAGCGGCACCGCCCAGTCCGCGAGCAGGGCTCCGGCTCGGGTGAGCCGCGATCCGCGCGGGTCGCGGTCCAGCAACACCGCTCCGACCTGCGCCTCCATCGTGCGCAGCCGCGCGGACGCCGCCTGCTGGCTGATACCAGCGCGCCGTGCCGCGGCCCCGATGCTGCCCTCCCTGGCAACCCCCACGAACAGCTCAAGGGTGGCCAGGTCAGGTACGTGCGGGCTCAACGGCACGACGTCAGGATAGCCACGCCCACAACCGTTGCTTGTGGGTTGCCAAGGACGGGCAGCCTAGCGCGCACGACCGAACGGCTTGAGGCTGGAGGCATGACCGCCCAGACCCAGAGCCCGCCAGTACCGGCCGAGGGCGTGCCGGCTGAGGCAGGGCCGGCTGAGGCCGTGGCTGCCGACGCCATGCCAGGCCCGGCCCGCCGGGGACCGCTGCGCGACCTGGCCAGCCCGGCGGATGTGTTCGCTCGCCTCGGACCGAACTGGTTCGCCTCGGTCATGGGCACCGGCATCGTCGCGACCGCGGCGGTGAGCCTGCCGATCCAGTGGCCAGGCCTGCGCGGTTTCGCAACGGCCATCTGGTTGCTCGCCGCGACCTGGCTGACGACCCTTACCGTCGCGTGGGGCGTGCGGTGGACTCGCTACCGCGCAGCCGCAGCGGGCGATGCCAAAGACCCGGTCATGGTGCAGTTCTACGGCGCGCCGCCGATGGCCGCGCTGACCGTCGGGGCTGGCACCCTGCTGCTCGGCGCGCCGCTCATCGGCACGCATGCCGCGGTCCGCATCGACGTGGTGCTGTGGATCCTCGGCACCCTGGCTGGCCTAGGCAGCGCCCTGGCGGTGCCGTATCTGCTGATCACGAGGGTACGGACCCGCCCGGCCGAGGTGTTCGGCGGATGGCTGATGCCGGTGGTCCCGCCCATGGTCAGCGCGGCCACCGGCGCCCTCCTCGTGCCATACGCGCCCGCCGGACAGCTGCGCCTGACTTTGGTCCTGGCCTGCTACGCCATGTTCGGCTGCAGTCTGATCGCGAGCCTGCTGGTGATCACGCAGCTATGGCGCCGCCTCATCCACGACGATGTCGGCCCCGCCGCATTGCTGCCCACGCTGTGGATCGTCCTCGGCCCGCTCGGACAGTCCATTACCGCGGCTAGCCTCCTCGGCGGCGTGGCTCACCTTGCCCTCCCAGCTCCGTATGCCACCGCATTTCAGGCGTTCGGCGTCATCTACGGCGTCCCGGTCTGGGGCTTCGCCCTGCTCTGGGCAGCGCTGGCGGCCACGCTGACGGTTCGCGCGGCTCGCCAGCGGCTGCCGTTCAGCCTGACCTGGTGGTCGTTCACCTTCCCGATCGGCACCTTCGTCACGGGCACGTCGGCCCTCGCGCTGCATACTGGCGCGGACGCGTTCCGCTTCGGCGCGGTCGTCTTCTACCTCGGCCTGGTCGCGGCCTGGGCCATCGTCAGCGTTCGCACCATGCACGGCGCGTGGCGGGGCCGCCTTTTCCTGCCTGCGGCCACGACCTGAGCGACCAGCCAGGTGGCGGCGAGTACCAGCTACGCCGTCGCATCACGGGCGTTGGCCCGCAGGCGCAGGCGGCCCCCTTTCATCACGCCGGTCTGCTGAGCCCGGCAAGCGACCGATGTGTCGTGGGTGACGATCACCAGAGTCAGACCCCGTTCCTCCCAAAGGGACGCCAGCAGCGTCATGATCTCGTCACGGGTGCCCTCGTCTAGGTTGCCCGTCGGCTCGTCAGCGAGCAGGACCGCAGGCTTTTTGACCAGGGCTCTGGCGATCGCTACTCGCTGCTGTTGCCCGCCGGACAACTCAGAGGGTAGATGGCGCGCCCGGTCGGCCAGGCCGACCTCGGCCAGGCCCTGCGCGGCGCGTTCTCGCCGCTCCGCGTCCGCGACGCCAAGCGGGACCAGGGCCGCCTCGACGTTCTCCTGAGCCGACAGCGTCGGTATCAGGTTGAAGGTCTGGAAGATGAACCCGATCGACGTTGCGCGCACGTGGGTGAGCTGGGTTTCCCGCAGGCTCCCGAGGTCCTGGCCGCGGAACTCCACGGTGCCGGAGGTGGGCCGGTCGAGCGCACCCAGAATCTGCAGCAGCGTGCTCTTGCCGTGTCCGGTCGGGCCCTGGATCGCGAGCCAGTCGCCGTCCTCGATAGCTAGGTCGACGCCCCGGAGCGCGTGCACGGTCCGCCGGCCCTTCGGATAGTCCTTGGTAACAGCAGTGAGCTTGTACATGGGGGAGTGCCCTCCTGTTGTTGCTGGTTACTCGACTCGGGCTAGCGCTGCGGCGGGACGAAGCCGCACAGCCCGCCAGCCGCCGAACGAGCCGGCGATCAGGCCACCGAGGATGGCGAGCACGACGGCCAGGCCCACTGCGCCGAGCGTGACCGGAGCGGTCAGGTGCACCGAGACGGTGTGGCTGGCTGCCGCCGCACGGCCAAGGCCACCGCCGCCGCCTGCTCCGAACTGGCCAGGTCCGCCCGCCGCGCCGCCGCTCGTGGGCGCGGCAGTGGATGCGGTCAGCGGCGGCGCGAGAGACTGGATAAGGGCCGCGCCCCCGTAACCGAGCGCCACCCCCGCGATACCGCCCGCGATGCCGATGACGAGCGCCTCGCCCATGATCTGCCGGATGATCCGGCGGCTGCGCCAGCCCATGGCCTTGAGCGTGCCGAACTCGCGCACCCGCCGGGAGACGGCCGAGATGGTGAGGATGCTGGCGATAAAGAAGGCGGCGGCCATGACAGCCACAGCCAGCCACTTGCCGAGGCTGTTGGCGAGGCTGGATGCGCTCGACAGCGATCCGGTGACCTGGCTCGCCAGGTCGCTTGAGGTGGTCACGGTCGCCTTGGGCAGCGAGGCTGAGATCTCTTTCGAGACGGTGGTGACGTCAGCGGAACTCGCCGCCGACACATAGATGGTGTTCACCTCGTTCGGCATGTCGGCCAGGGACTGAGCGCGGGCGAGCGGGATGTAGGCGTCCGACGTGTTCGTGGACTGCGCGGCCTGGGCGATGCCGACCACCGTGAAGGTCTTGCCCGCGACCGTGATCGCGGAGCCGACCTTGAGGTTCTGCGACGCTGCGTAGTTCGAGTCGACGACCGCAACGTTGTCATTCGACTCGGCGGTAGTGATGCCATGACCGGACGTGATAGTCGCCGAGCTGAGCGGCCCGAGCGCGTCGCCAGCCGGGTTGATGCCCGTCACGGTGAACGTGCTGCTCGAAATGGAACCGCTGGCACCGCCGCCGAACCCGCCCTGCTGAGACCCGGACGCCTGAGACCCGGACGACTGAGACCCGGACGGTATGGTCCCGGACAGCGACAGGTCGGTCAGGGACAGCGAGCCGGATGCCGCGGACACGTCTGTCAGCCCGGAGATAGTGGTGACCGACGACGACTTGAGCGTGCCGAGGCCTGGTGCCCGCAGGACGTTCCGGCTGAAGGCGCTGCCCGCCTGGCCTGCGGCGCCGCCGCCGAAACCGAAACTGGGTGGCCGGCCAGAACCGGCCGCTGGCGCCTGGGTGACCGTAACGTCGGTGCCGACGCCGTAGAGCGAATGCAAGACGGCGCCCTGGCTGTTGGATACCCCGGTCGACGCGGCGATCACCGTGATCACCAGGCCGATCCCGAGTGCCAGCCCTGCGGCGACGAAGATTGCCTGCCGCATCCGTCGTCGTAGTTCTCGAACCAGGTAGGTAATGAACATCTAGCTTCCTCTCGCGAGATCAGTGAGCCCGTCAGCCGCCGCCGAACCCGCCTCCGCCTCCGCCGCCGGCGAACCCGCCGCCGAATGAGCCACCGCAGGCCTGAATGGCCTTGCGGAATGAGCTCGCGGCGCCTCCAGCCGGCCGGGCGTGGGGTGTGCCGCCGGCCGGACGGCCAGCGGGCGGCGTGACGCCGTGCTTTTCCAGGCACTGGCGGAAGGCAGACGTACTGCCCTTGGCGGAGCTCGACGGCGCCGGGGCCGCGCTAGTGGCGCCGCAGCCGGCCGCGGCGACGGTCGCGGCGAGCACCACGGGCGCGAGCAGGCGGACCGACGCAGGCCGGGTCGTGGATCTGCGGAATAGGCCTGTCAAGGGCATCTCCCTGGATAGCGACGAGCAGGCCGTGATGGCCTGCCGTCATGCAGTCAAGTGCCAGGGCCTTGTGATCTCGTTGCGGCCGGCTATGAGCTCGCTGGCTGCCGCCGGCAGCTGTGAAATCGATGAACACCAGGACGGGAACGTGGCCGCCTGAGCCAGCCGCCGCCTCGCCCCGGCGGCCGTCGGCCCGAATGAGTCAGATCGCTACGAGACGTGACTGACGGTCGCGGCCGTCATCGCGAGCGGGAGCGTGACGCAGAAGGCTGCGCCCTGCCCGGGAGCGGTGTCCACGGTGATACCTCCGCCGTGGGCGGCAGCCAGCGCCGACGCGATCGACAGGCCCAGTCCCGCGCCACCGCGGGATCTGGCCCGCGCCTGGTCGGTGCGATAGAAACGCTCGAACACGTGCGCTGCCTGTTCTGCCGTCATGCCGGGCCCGCGGTCAGCAACGGTGATCTGCCCGTGAGTGAGCGAGCCGGTGACCGTCACGATGACGGGCGAGCCGGGCTGGGTGTGCTGCAGGGCGTTGCCGATCAGGTTGTCGATGACCTGGCGCACCCGGCCGTCGTCCGCCCACGCGATGACGGGATCCACCGCGACGAGCGTGATAGGCCAGTCGGGCTCAACGCGCCGGGCCGCGCTGACCGCCGCGGCCGCGATACTGGACAGGTCGACGGGCCGGTGCTCAAGGGGCCGGTCCAGGTCGAACTGCGCCAGCATGAGCAGGTCGTCGACGAGCCGGCCCATCCGGGCGGACTCCTGCTGGACCAGGCCCATCAGCCGCAGCAGCTCGTCTGGGCTTGCCTGCGTGCCCTGCTGAAGGGCGTACTCGGCGAGCCCCCGCAGTGAAGTCAGCGGCGTGCGCAGCTCGTGACTGGCGTCGGCCACGAACTGCCTCATCCGCGCTTCGGAGACCAGCGCACGGGCCTCGCCCTCTTCGCGGGCCTGGTAGGCCGTCTCGATGCGGCTCAGCATCGAGTTGAGGGCGCCCGCAAGCCTGCCGACCTCGGTACGGGTGGAGGGATGGTCGATGCGCTGGGACAGGTCGCCTGCGGCGATGGCCGCCGCTGTTGCCTCGATCTGCCGCAATGGGCCCAGGCTGGTGCGCACAAGTGGCACGCCGATACCGGCCAGCAGCGCGACCGCCACGATGCCAGCCAGCGCGTCTGCGACCTCTAGCCGCGTGACGGTGCTGGAAAGGTCATCGAGGCTAAAAGCGATGACGGCATGCCGTCCGGCGGGCAGGGACTTGACGACAACCCGCCAGGAGTGCGCCGGGTTGCCGGCCTGGACCGTGAGCGGGCCTTTGCTCTCGGCTAGCTGGGCAGCAGGCAGCCTGAGGGCAGCGGCGTGGGAGAGCGGGTCGCCCTCGACCTGGATGCGGCCGTCGGGGCTGACCACTTCGACCAGGAACAGCGTCGGCAGCCCCTGGCGCACGCCGCCGCGGGGAACCGGTTCATGAGCGCGAACCAGGGTCCGGCTCGCCATCGCGGCGAAGTCCTGAAGCTGGGTGTCGGCGCGGTTCAGCAGATAATCGCGCAGCAGCGTCGTGCCCAGTAGCCCGGTCGCGAGCGAGGTAATGGCGACCAGGACGGCCGCAGCGGCCATGACCCGCACCCGCAGCGACGCATTGGCGAGCACCGCACGCAGGACAGGCCGCGACGACCGCACGGCGTCACGGCCGGACGTCACGGCGCGGGATGTCACGGGGGCGGGATACGAAGCACATAGCCAGTGCCACGGACGGTGTGGATCAGCTGCGGCCCGCAGCGGTCGACCTTGCGCCGCAGGTAGCTGACGCACGGCTCGACCACGTTGCCGCCCGCCGCGGAGGCGTAATCCCAGACCTGATCGAGGATCTGGCCCCGGCTGAGCACCAGGCCGGCATTGATCATCAGGAAGCGCAGCAGCCTGAACTCAGTCGGCGTCAGCGATACCAGCTCGCCGCCGCGCCTGACCTCATGGGTGTCCTCATCGAGCTCCAGGTCCGCGACGCTCAGCCGGGAGCCGGCTGCCGCCCGGCCGCTGCGCCGCAAGACTGCCCGGATGCGCGCGAGGACTTCATCCAGGCTGAATGGCTTGGTGATGTAGTCGTCTCCGCCGAGGGTCAGCCCGTTCACGCGCTCGCCCACCGCCGTGCGCGCAGTCAGGAAGATCACCGGGCAATGCGGACCGCAGGCGCGCATCTGGCGGACGACCTCGAAGCCGTCGCCATCCGGCATCATCACGTCCAGCAGGATCAGGTCAGGCCGGCTGGCGGCCGCGGCGCGCAATGCGTCCGCGCCGCTCGCGGCCGTCACCACGTCGAAACCAGCGAACCGCAGCGATCCGGAGAGCAATTCCAAGATCGTCGGCTCGTCGTCCACCACCAGGAGCCGTGCCTCGCGCGAGTCAGCCGTCACCTCTCCAGGCCCGGGAGACGTCATCATGGCCCCACTGTGGCCGGGCAACCTTGCGGTTCGCTGAGCACTCGCCGGGTGGATTCTCCAGGGTTCCTCGCCGCAGCCTTCTGCGCGAGTTGGGTGACGACCGGACCGACGGGGAAGGGGAGGCCTGTGATTGCCTATCGCGGGGCGGCCGGTAGCCCGGCGTTGAGCTCTGCGGCCGAGGACCTCCAGTTGCTGCAACGGTACGAGCCAGTCCTGCGATTCACCCGTGGCGAGCTGTTCCTGCCGATGCCGGTCGAGCGCTACATCGAGCGAGCCAGCTTGTGGCGCCCGGTAGCGGGCGGCCGCGCGGGCCGCAGGGCACAGCCGGAGCGGGTGTGCGCGGCAGGGGAGCTCACCCCGGCGCGCCTGGTCGAGATTGGCGCGCCGGCTAGTCAGGGGCTTTGGCTTCGGTTCGCGGAGCGCTCGCTGAGCCGGCGGGAGCTTCGCGGCTGGCGGCGCGATCCCGACCGCCCGCGGCTGGCGGCCGGCACCAGCCGGTTCGCGGCCGTCGGCTTGCTGCAGCCGGCTGATCGACGCCGTGCTCAGGCTGTCGCTGCTGTTGCGCGGGCGGGTGCCAGGCGGCACCACGGCGGCGGCCGAGCAGAGCTACCGGGCGGCCGCAGACCCCGGCAGCTGCCCGTATTACGGCCGGGTCGTCCGTGATCGGGGCTTCGTCGTGCTGCAGTACTGGTTTTTCTACGCGATGAACGACTGGCGATCGACCTTTGGCGGCGTCAACGACCACGAGGCCGACTGGGAACAGGTCACGCTGTTCCTCGCCGATCCGCCGGACCTGCCCGACCCGCCGGACCTGCCCGACCCGCCGAATCCCACGGCCCGGCCAGCATGGATTGCCTTCTCCTCGCATGACGAGGTCGGCGACGACTTGCGCCGTCGGTCCGACGACCCCGATCTGCAATGGCGGGACACTCATCCCGTGGTGTTCGTGGGTGCTGGCTCCCACTCGGGCGCTTACGTGGCCGGGGATTACCTGGTCACGGTCGAGCCGCCAGCGCTCAGGCGAGTGGCTGCCGCATTCCGCCGGGTCAGCCGGCTGCTGCTGCCGTGGACGCGCGCGCAGGCCGGCCGTGGGTTCGGCATTCCGTTCATCGACTACCGGCGGGGCGATGGCCCCGGCGTAGGACCGGGCGAGCAGCTGCAGTGGTGTGGAGTCGTCGCCGACGACTCGACCCCATGGGTGCGGGACTACCGCGGCCTGTGGGGTCTGGACACCGGAGATCCATTCGGCGGGGAACGCGCGCCAGCCGGCCCTCGCTACGAGCGGGACGGTTCGGTGCGGCTCAGCTGGTCGGACCCAGTCGGATGGGCTGGCCTGGACAAGGAGACACCATCGCCGGCGGCTGAACACCAGGCGATGGAGGAGCGGATTGTCGAGCTAGACGCTCAGCTAGCCGTCGCTGCGGCGGAGCTCGATGCGCGCGGCGATGAGCTGCGCCGCGCCAGGGTCGGCAGCCGCGCGCTGGGCCGCCGCGGGGACCTGTCCGGGCTCGAGTCGTCGGTTGAGCAGACCCGCGCTCGCCGCCAGGCACTACGTGAGGAACGGATCGCCCTTGCGCTCGCTTCGGTCAGCGGCCTTCCCCGCGGCGACCCGCACGCTCACCTGCACCACCGGGCCCTGCCGAACGTCGACCCGGTGCGCACGCGCAGCCGGATACTCGGCGTCTGGTCCGGCATCTCGGCGTCCGTGCTGCTGGCCGGCGCGGCCGTCGTCATCCTCGGTCATTTCGGTCCGCTGCTGCCGGCCTTCGCGGGCCTAGCCGGGGCCATGCTGTGCATCGAGGCTTTCGCCCAACGGCATCTCTGGCAGTTTGTCGCCGGGCTCATCGGCGCTGCTGCCGTCGCGCTGGCGGCGTTCCTGGTCGCGGAGGCAGTCATCGGGAACTGGCGGCTTGCCGTTGCCGTGGTGCTCATCATCGCCGCCGTCGTCCTGCTCCTGGCCAACATCAGAAGCTTCTTCGTCAGGCGCTGACCTGGTCGGCGACGACCCCGTCGAGCAAAGTGACGGTGTGCGCGGCGATGGCGGGGACGCGCGGGCCCGGCAGCACGATGCCGGTGAGGTTCAGCGGGTCGGCGGCGGAGATCCGCACCGTCTCGCCGAGGTGCGGCTGTTTGCGTACTGATTTGAGCACGTCGATCGCGTCCGGGTGCGCGTACTGCTCACCGCTGAAGCCGCTGACGAACCGCCCGCCGCGGATCGTTCCCCGCGCTTCCATGCGCCGGAACGCCCAGAGCAGATCACGCCAGGGGACCGCGAGGCTCTCCCGGACGGCGATGTCCCGGAATACCACGCCCCAGCGGGCCGCGAGCTGCTCGGCGACCGCCTCGGCCAGCTCGTCGCGGTCGGCGCTGAGATCTGGTGCGGGCAGCAGCGACCAGCGCCCGGATGCGCCCGCGGCGCTGCGGACGCCGCGCCGCAGTCCGCGGGTCGGCGCGTACCGCTGCGCGCTGCCGCGTCGCAGCAAAGACCGCACGGCACGGAACCCGTCGGCGGTGATAAGCCCGCGGGCCACGCCGTCCCACAGTGCCTCGTCGACCTCGTACGGCAGCCGGCTGGTCAGCGTCGCGAGATCGGGTCGGAACAGCGCCCCGTGCTGGCGAAGCGCGTCCAGCACGTCGCGGGTCCGGCCGGTGGCAGGCTCGGCTGGGGCGAGCTCGCCGCGGGCCGCGCGCAGCAGCCACGGCAGGTCGTCGCGGATGGCCAGCGTGATGGGCGTGGCGCGCGACGGAGTCAGCCCGCTGCGCCGTTCCGCGAGGTCCGGCTCGGTGTCGCGGACGGACAGTCGGCCCCAGCAGGCCTGTCCGGACATGCACAGCTCGTCGAGCCACTCCCGCCGATAGCCCTCGACCCGCGCTTCGAGAACTGACCTTTCCCAGGCACCGGTCGCGATTTCGAAGCCCTGCAGCTGCTCGATGACGGCGAGGACGCCGAACCGGCCTTCTCGCCTGGTGCCTGTGGCGACGTGCTGCCAGCGCAGGAGGAACCGCATGAAGTCCCGCGCGGTGACCGGCTCGATCTCGCGCCTGCGCCGCTGCCGGGTGTAGGCGTGGATGCGCGACAGCAGCCGCCGCGAGCAGAACTCCTCCGTGCTGCCAGACTGCTCCGCGTGCGGGCTGGTGAAGTGGCCGCGGATCGCGAAGCCTTCCGCCTCAAGCTGCGCGAGTGCGCGCGTGATCAGCGACGCGGTCAGCCCGGAGTCGGCCGCGAGCTCCGGCACTGTCGACGGCCCGCGCGCCTCCAGGTGCCCGCGAAGGAGGTCCGCCGCTGCGGTTTCCTCATCGGGCGGCTCGGCGGGCACCGGGCAGGGCAGGGCGGGAACGGGGTGCGATTCGGGGAACAGTGCCTGAATCGCCGGCAGTCGCTCTACCGCTGACCACAGCACGCCTGCTGCCGTGTGGACCTCGACGGCCCGTCGCCCGGCGATGAGGGCCTCGAACCACGGTCGCCAGGCCTCCGCGGGCTGCATCGCCACCAGGTTCATCAGCAGGTCGTGCAGCTCGTGCTCGTCACGCGGGTCGGGCCGGACCTGGTCGGCGACGCGCTCGATCGCGGCCGGATCAAGGGTGTCCAGCTCGTGCGGCTCGACCGGCAGGCCGCGGCGCAGCGGCACGGCCCGGCTGCGGCGTTCTTCCAGCGGTGCGTCATCCAGGAAGGTGAACGGCCGCCCGTTGAGGATTTCGTGCGCCAGCACGGACGGCTCGGTGGTGTCGCGGACGATGACCTGGACGCGTCCGGACTCGATCCCGGCGACGAGGTCTTTGAGGCCGTCGATGTCCATGGCCTCGCGCAGGCAGTCCTGCAGGGTCTGCCGGACGAGCAGGTGATCGGGGATCTCCAGCGGGCCGGGCGCGACGTTCTCCTGGCAGGCGGCCAGCGTGGGGAAGACCGCGGCCATCAGGTCGTCTGATTCCATCCGCTGGATGGCCGGCGGGTTCTTCCGGCCGCCGCGCATGCGCAGCACGGCCAGCGAGGTATTCAGGTTCCAGCGCCACCGGGCGGCAAACATCGGCGACGTCAGCACCGCCTGCCGAACGACATCCTCGACGGTGCCCGATGCCAGGAACTTGGGGACCCGATCGAGCGGGAAGCTGTGCTGCGGCCCGAGTGACAGCAGGATCGCGTTGTCGCTGGCAGCTGCCTGCAGCTCGAAGTCAAACGTGACGCAGAAGCGCTTGCGCAGCGCCAGGCCGAGTGCACGGTTCAGCCGGGCGCCGAACGGCGCGTGCCCGACCAACTGCATGCCGCCCGCGTCGTCGAAGAACCGCTCCAGCACGATCGTGTCCATCGTGGGCAGGACGCCGAGCTGCGCGAGCCCGGCGCTCAGGTAGGCCGCGATGATCTCCGCGGCGTCGTCGCCGATGCCGCACTCGCCGGCGAGCCAGTTCGCCGCCGCAGTAGCACTTCCGGCCGCCAGCCGCTCGGCGACCCCGGTGCGGATCGCGCAGACCTCCTCGGATAGCTCGACGGTCCGGCCGGGCGCCTCACCGAGCCAGAACGGCACTGACGGCGGCGCGCCCTGGGCGTCGACTACCCGGACGACGCCTGGCTCTACCCGCCGGATCCGCCACGACGTTGTGCCGAGCAGGAACACATCGCCCGCCATGCTCTCGATTGCCCAGTCCTCGTTCACCATGCCGACCAGGACCTCGTCCGGCTCGGCCAGCACCCGGTAGTCGCCGAGCTCGGGGATCGCACCGCCGGAGGTGAGCGCCGCCAGCCGGGCACCTCGCCGGCCGCGCAGCTGCCCGCTCACCTGATCCCGGTGCAGGTAGGCAGCCCGGCGGCCGCGGCCCGTCCGGATACCTTCCGACACCAGCTCGGTGGCATCCTCGAAGTCCGCGGCGGACAGCGCCGCGAACGGGGCAGCGCCGCGGGCCAGCGCGAGCAGGTCGTCAGCAGCCCACTCAGCGGCTGAGCATTCGGCCACCATCTGCTGGGCCAGGATGTCCAGCGGGCACGCCGGAATCCTGAGCCGGTCCAGGCGGCCGGACCGCGCGCCGCGCATGAGGGCGGCGCATTCGACTAGCTCGTCGCGAGTTGTCGGATACAACAGTCCGGCCGGCACTCCGTGCCTGGTGTGATTGGACCGCCCGACACGCTGGAGGAAGGTGGCAAAGCTCCGCGGCGAGCCAATCTGGCACACCAGTTCTACCGGGCCGATGTCAATGCCGAGCTCCAGCGATGCGGTCGCCACCAGCGCTCGCAGGTCACCGTCCCGTAGCCGGGTCTCGACCCGCTGCCTGCGGTCCTTCGACAGGCTCCCGTGGTGGGCCGCGACCTGGCCGTCGCCGAGCCGCTCGCCGAGCTGATGGGCGAGCAGCTCGGCCATCCGCCGGGTGTTGACGAACACAAGCGTCGTCCGGTGCTCCTGCACATGGCCAGCGATCAGGTCGCAGATCTCGGCCATCTGCCCGGTCGTGGCGACCGCGCCGAGTTCGTCGCCCGGCAGCTCCAGGCCCAGATCAAGCTCCCGCTGGTGCCCGGCGTCCACGATCGCGCACAGCGGCGAGCCATCGGGCTGCGAGCGATCCGGGCCCGCCCCCACCAGCAGCCGCGCCACGTCCTGGATCGGGCGCTGGGTCGCCGACAGGCCGATCCGCTGCACCGAATGCTCCGCCACGTGCTGCAGGCGCTCCAGGGTCAGCGCCAGGTGCGATCCGCGCTTGTTGCCCGCGACCGCGTGAATCTCGTCGACGATCACCGTGGTCACCGCGCGCAGCATCGCGCGGCTGCGCTCCGCCGTCACCAGCAGGTACAGCGACTCCGGCGTGGTGATCAGGAACTCGGGCGGACGCTTCAGCATCGCCGTCCGCTCAGCCGCCGCCGTGTCGCCGGTCCGGACCGCGACCCTGATGTGCGGCGCGGTCATCCCCAGCTCGGCGGCCACCTGGGCGATCTCGGCCAGCGGGCGCTCGAGGTTCTGCCAGATGTCGACGGCCAGGGCCTTGAGCGGCGAGACGTACACGACCTGCGGCCCGGCCGCCGGATCGGCGCCCGACTCGATGCCTGCCTCGTGCGCGCGGTAGATCCGGTCGATGCAGACCAGGAATGCCGCCAGCGTCTTGCCCGACCCGGTGGGCGCTGCGATCAGCGTGTGCCGCGCCGCGGCAATCTCGGCCCAGCCCTCGGCCTGCGGCACCGTCGGCCCGGCCGGGAACTGCCGCTCGAACCAGGCACGCACTGCCGGATGGAACGACTCCAGCATCCCGCCACACTAACCGACGCCTCGGACATCGAGGCGTCGGTCGTCAAGGACCCCGTTCCCTGGTGTGATGGATTTTCGCGGGGAGGGGGTGTCGCAGGCGGGTCAGGAATCGGCGGTGCGTCGCTGCCGGACCTGGATCAGCTGCTGCTGCAGATCCCGCAGCGGGGCGCCGGAAGCATCCAGGTGGTGCCTGGTCCAGGCGCCGTCCGCGCCCAGCCACCACGATGCGGTGCCCTCGTCCATGGCCAGGTCGATGAGGCCGCTCAGCTCGGCTCGCTGGACCGGGTCGGTCATCCGGACCAGCGACTCGACCCGCCGGTCCAGGTTCCGGTGCATGAGGTCGGCGCTGCCGATCCAGACATCGCCGCTCGGCGTGCCCTCCTCGGCGTTGCCGAACTCGTAGAGGCGCGAGTGCTCCAGGAACCTGCCCAGCACGCTCCGCACCCGGATCGTCTCCGACACGCCGGGCAATCCGGGCCGGAGCGAGCAGATCCCGCGGATCCACAGATCGATCGGCACGCCAGCCTGGGATGCGCGATACAGGGAGTCGATGATCGCTTCGTCGGTGATCGCGTTGCACTTCATCCGGATGCGGGCCGGGTCGCCGCGCCGCGCCCGCTCCGCCTGCTCGTTGATCTGCGCCACCAGGCCCGGACGCAGATGGTCAGGCGCGACGAGCAGCCGGCGGTACGCCGATTCCTGGCTGTAGGCGGTGAGGTGGTTGAACAGGTCGGTGACATCCTCGCCGACCGTCGGGTCGGCAGTCAGCAGGCCGAAGTCCTCATACAGCCGCGCGGTCTTGGGATGGTAATTGCCGGTGCCGATGTGGCAGTACCGGCGCAGTTCGCCGTCGGCCTCCTCCCGCACGACGAGCACCAGCTTGCAATGGGTTTTCATGCCGACGAAGCCGTATACGACATGGCAGCCCGCCTCCTCTAGCCGGCGCGCCCAGGCGATGTTGGGGCGCTCGTCGAAGCGGGCTTTCAGCTCGACGACGACCACGACCTGCTTGCCTGCCTCGGCCGCATCGATCAGGGCGTCGACGATCTCGGAGTCACCGCTGGTGCGGTACAGCGTCTGCTTGATCGCCAGCACCCGCGGATCGGCAGCCGCCGACACGACCAGGCGCTGCACGCTGGCGGCGAACGAGTCGTAGGGCAGGTGCACGAGGACGTCCCGCTCGGCGAGCGCGGCGAAAATGCTGGTGTCGCGCGGTACGGCCGTTTCGGACGGGAGGAAGGCCGGGTACTTCAGCTCCGGCAGGTCGAGATCGGCGATGGCGCTCAGCCCAGACAGGTCGAGCGGGCCGGGCAGGCGGTACACGGCTCGGCCGTCGACGCTGAGCTCCGCCACCAGATTCGCCAGCATGTCGCTGGACATCGGCTCCTCGACCTCAAGCCGGACCGCGGGCTCGACGCGGCGGCGCGTCAGTTCGCGCTCCAGCGACTTCAGCAGGTCCTCGGTGACGTCCTCGTCGATCTCCAGATCGCGAGCCCGGGTCACCCGGAAGACGTGCTGCTCGATCACGTCCAGGCCCTTGAACAGGTCCTGGAGGTGCGCGGCGATCACGTCCTCCATTGGCACGAACCGGTACGGCGCCACGGCAACGAACCTGGGCAGCAGCGGCGGTACCTTGACTCGCGCGAACATCGTCCGGCCGGTACGCGGATCGGCGATCGTCACGGCCAGGCTGAGCGACAGGCCCGAGATGTAGGGAAAGGGATGAGCGGGATCTACCACCAGCGGCGTGAGCACCGGGTAGATCCGGTCCCGGAACAGCTGGTGGAGCGTCTCTTGCTCCCCGGCCGCAAGCTGCTTCCAGCGCAGGATCTCGATGCCCTGGGCGGCCAGCGCAGGCCGCACCGAGTCGCTGAAACAGGCGGCATGCCGCCGGGTGAGCTCGCCCACGGTCGTCAGGACGTTGTCTAGTACCCGCTCCGGCGGCGTGCCGCTAGCGCTCTCTACCGGGAGCCCGGCTGCCATCCGCCGGACCCGGCCTGCCACCCGGACCATGAAGAACTCATCCAGGTTGCTCGCGAAGATGGCCAGGAACCGCGTCCGCTCGAGCAGCGGGATAGTCTCGTCCTCTGCTAGCTCGAGGACTCGCTGGTTGAACCTGAGCCAGCTCTCCTCGCGATCCAGGTAACGGCCAGCTGGCAGATTGTCGCTCAGCAGTTTGTCGCCCGGCAGGTTGTCGCCCGGCAGGTTGTGACTCAGTGCAGCGGCGCTTTGCTTGCCGCGGCCAGGCGGCTGACCTGAGGCCCGCTTGCTCTTCCCGCGTGGTGAGGTGGCCTGACCTGAGCTCATGGCCCTATCGTCCCCAGCCTGGGGGGAGTTGAAGTGTCGGGTACGTCGTTCGAGGTGCTCGACGGGATCCAGGCCGGCCTGCATGAACAAGAGTTGCAGGCCCTGCACGCCGAGGTCTACGCCGACCCGCCCTACGGCCGCACCGGTGACAGCGCGCAGTTCGCGGGCCGCTTCCGGGTCCAGCGCCGCCAGCCGGGCTTTGTCCTGGTGGCGGCGCGTCATGGGGGCTTCCTCATCGGCTGGGCCTGCGGAATGCCGCTGCGACCGTCGACGTCCTGGTGGCGGGACCTGACCGCCCCGCTGCCGGCTGAGGTCACGGCCGAGCACCAGGGCCGCACATTCGCGCTGACTGAGCTGCTGGTGCGCGCGTCGTGGCGGCGGCAGGGCAACGCCCGGACGCTGCACGATCTCATCCTCGGCGGCAGGCCCGAAGAACGGGCGACGCTTACCGTCTTGCCGGCCGCCGTCCCGGCACAGAATGCCTTCCGCGCCTGGGGCTGGCACAAGGTCGCCCGGACGCAGGAGTCCGGCCCGGGCTCACCGGTGTACGACGTGCTCCTGACGCCGCTGCCGCTGAATCAGCGGTCCGGCTCATACTGGCCGTAATCCCTGTGAACCTGGCATAGCAAGCCGAGAAATCGGCCGGGCAGGTTCGGCCGATCTGGCAGTGGGTACGGCCAGCCCCATTGCCCGACCCTGTAGGGAGGAGCTTGGCCATGCTCACGATCACCGACAACGCCGTCTCTGCGATCCGCAGTCTGACGTCGCAGCCGGATCTACCCGTCGACACCGGCCTGCGCATCATGAAGCAGGGTGCAGCACCCTCGTTCGAGCTGGCCCTGACCGAAGGCCCGGCGGCCGGCGATCAGGTGGTTGAGGAGGGCGGCGCACGCGTCTTCCTCGAACCCGCCGCGGCCGGTGCGCTCGAGGACAAGGCGCTCGACGCGCAAGTCAACGAGCAAGGCGATCTTTCCTTCCGCATCTCGGATCAGGCCGGACTAGCCTGACCGTTAGGTCGCACCTGCGGCCGGTGACGGGAGCGATAGGTTGCGGGTACTGGTCTCGGTCGACATGGAGGGCGTCGCCGGCGTGGTCGACGGCGAGGATGTCAGACCAGGCCAGGGCGAGTACGAGCGCAACCGGCGGCTGATAACGGCCGAGGCCAGTGCCGCGGTCCGCGGCGTCTTCGCAGCTGACCCGGATGCTCAGGTGCTCGTGACGGAAGCCCACGCGGGGTTCCGGAATCTGCTGCCCGAGTCGCTGGACCGACGTGCCGAGTTGCTGCGGGGCAAGCCGAAGCCCGACGGCATGCTGGCGGGCCTAGCGGGTGGCGCTGATGCCGTCCTGTTCATCGGATACCACGGCAAGGCCGGCACGGCGGGCTCGGTGCTCGCCCACACCATCCACGGCGGGGTCGTCGCCGACGTGCGGTGCCAGGGGCAGTCAGTCGGCGAGATCGGCCTGAACGCCGCGCTCGCCGCCCACAGCGGGGTGCCCGCGGTGCTGGTATCCGGCGACGACACCGTGGCCGCCGAAGCGGCCTCGGTGGTGCCGGGCATCCACGCGGTGGTGGTCAAGCGGGCCCTCGGCTTCAGCGCGGCGGCGCTGCTGCATCCCGAAGAGGCATGCGAGCGGATCGAGCGGGAAGTGCCCATCGCGCTGGCCGATCGCGCCGCCATCAAGCCGCTGCGTTTCGACGGCCCCGTCGTCGCCGAAGTCGACGTCCTGCAGCCGCGGATGACCGAGCGGGCCCTGCTCATCCCCGGCATCGAGCGAACCGGCGGCTGCACCCTCGGTATGCGGCGCCGGATTACCCGACCGCCTACCAGATCATCCAGCTCATCGTCATGCTCGGCGGCATCTGATCAGCTGGGTCGCGGTCGGCCGGGTTAGCCGAACTGGCCGGGCTGATAGTCCCCGGCGGGCTGCTGGACGATGACGTTGAGGCGGTTATAGAGGTTGATGAGGGCGATGCCCGCCACCAGCGTGACGAGCTGGTCGTCGTCGTAGTACTTGGCCGCGTTCGCCCAGGCCTCGTCGCTGACGCCGCCAGCAGCGTCGGCGATGCGGGTGCCCTGCTCCGCCAGCTCCAGCGCGGCTCGCTCGGCGTCGGTGAAGACGGTTGCTTCCCGCCACGCCGCGACGAGGTTCAGCCGCTGCTGACTCTCGCCCGCATGGAGGGCTTCCTTCGTGTGCATGTCGGTGCAGAAGCTGCAGCCGTTGATCTGGCTGGCCCGCAGGCGCACGAGCTCTTGCGTCGCGGCGGGCACGGTCGAATCACGTAGCACGGCCCCGGCGGCATTGATGTGCTTGACGAGCTTCATCGCCAGAGGGCTCGCGAGATAGTCGATACGAGCGTCCATTGTCGTCTCCTTGCCGTTGGTGTGTCCGGTTCAGAAGTACGACGACGCGGCCCCCCGGAACGTCAGGCGACGCGCTGGCCTCACAATCAGGCGCGCTGTCTCGTCGAACTGACGAGAGACAGATGCGACCAAGGAGGGCGGCACCATGACCACCCGATCCGGGCCAGACCGCGGCGGGCCCGATCCGACCCTGAATGCGATCGTGAGCGAACGCCGTCAGCTGATCAACCTGGCCTACCGGCTGCTCGGCTCGCTGGCTGAGGCCGAGGACGCCGTGCAGGAGACCTACGCACGCTGGTATGCCATGTCCGCGCAGCAGCAGGACGCCATCCAGTCGCCGGCCGCCTGGCTGACCACGGTCGCTAGCCGCATCTGCCTGGACCTGCTCGGCTCGGCGCGGGTCCGCCGCGAACGCTACGTGGGCGAGTGGATCCCCGAGCCCCTACCCGAACCCGCGGAGTGGATCAGCGGGCGGCCGGCGGAGCGCCGGCGGACCCGGCCGACCGGGTCACCCTCGATGAGTCGGTCAGCATGGCCTTCCTGGTCGTGCTCGAATCGATGACCCCGGCCGAGCGAGTCGCGCTCATCCTGCACGATGTCTTCGGCTACGCCTTCGCTGAAGTAGGCCAGATCACTGGCCGGACCCCGGCGGCATGCCGCCAGCTGGCGTCATCGGCCCGACGTCGCATCCGCGCGTCGCAGCCGCCCGCGAGCCCTACGCCCCGGCAGGCCGGCCTGGTCAGGGACTTCAAGAAGGCATGGGAAGCCAAGGACATCAACGCCCTCGTCGGACTCCTCGACCCCGGTGCCACCATGACCGCCGACGGCGGTGGCCGCGTCAGCGCCGCACTGGTCCCGATCGAGGGCGGCGAGCAGATCGCGCGCTACGTGGCCGAGATCGCCAGCCGGGCACCCAGCAACCTGACGTTCCTGGAGCGCACGGTCAACGGCCAGCCCGGCCTGGTGGCTCAGCAAGACGGCGTCACCGTGACAGTGCTCGCCTTCGACGTCGCAGGCGACCGGATCAAGCACATCTGGGCCGTACGCAACCCCGACAAGCTCCGGCCCTGGGCTGCGCGCTGACTCTGCGTCTCCCCACCGCGGCCCGGCCCGGCTACTCGCCGACCGCGCCGTCGATGGCCTCGCGGATCAAGTCGGCATGACCGTTGTGCCGGGCGTATTCCTCGATCATGTGGATGAGCACCCAGCGCAGCGAGAATTCCTCGTTGGTGCTCAGGTGGCGTCCCGTAGCGTCCAGGTCGTGCCCGGTCGTGGTCGTGCGCGACGCGTCGCACTGCGCTCTCCAGGTCGCGAAGTCGCGCGCGACATCGGCGCCGTCGAGGGCGTTGAAGTCAAAGTCCCGGTCGTCATCGGGCTGGCCGGACAGGATCGGCTCATCCGGTTCACCGCCGATGACAACCTGGAACCACCAGTTCTCGACCCCGGCCATGTGCCGGACCAGGCCGAGCAGCGTGAGGTTCGAGGTCGGGACGGCGTGCTCGCGCAGCTGCTCGTCGGTCAGCCCGGCGCACTTCCAGCCGAGTGTCTGCCGCTGGTAGTCGAGGAATCCGGTCAGCAGGGTTCGCTCGTCGGCGATCAGCGGTGGTTCGTCACGATTGAAAGTCATTCCACATATTCTGCCCGAGGCGGGCTTCTAGGTATGCATCGTCGATAGTGACATTGACCCAGACGTCCGTAAGGCCGGCATTGTTGCGCAGGGCGGCGATAGCGCGTTCCTGGGCTCCGCGGTTGACCCCGTCAAGTTCCTGCCGAACTGGGTGGTGATGGCGAGATCGACCACGGCCGTGCGTCCCATAAAGCCGACAGTTTCGTGAGGGTCTCGGTGCCCGAGGGTCGCCGCCTCCGGCCCGCCCGGCGATACCGATACAGGTGCTCAGCCGTCGAATACGGCCATGAGCGCACGCTGTGGTTGTCGGCTTCGCACGTACAGCAGATCTAGCCTCAGCCAACGGCTGAATGGCGCCCGCGCCCAGTAGCGACTACCGGGCAAACGAGCGGTCGGTGACGGTGCCAGGCGACGGGTTCGGCGCGGTGCTGATGTTAGACCGACTCGCCACGAGGTAGGGGACGCGTTGTTTGACCCTGGCGGCTGCGGGCCGCAGCGGTGACCACCTGGAAGGAAGGAGCGTTCGATGAGCCTGGCGGATAAGGCAAAGAACAAGAGCCAGGAGCTAAAGGGGCGGGCCAAGGAGCAGGCCGGGAAGGCCACAGGAGACGAAGACCTGCGGGCCGAAGGCGAGGTTGACCAGGCCAAGGGCAACCTCAAGCAGGCCGGCGAGAAGGTTAAGGACGCGTTCAAGTCCTAGCGCCTCGGCCCGGCGACTGCGCCTCAGCGCTGCGCCGATCCGAGCGACTGCCGGGCGCATATCCCAGCTATCCCGAAGCCTGGACGGCTAGCGTGCCTTGTTGCCGATCCGCCGGGGTGATTGAGGCGGAGTCAGGAGGGTAGCGCCACTAGCAGAGCGGGGATGGAGCGTGAATCTGAATGCAGTTCGGGGGAGTTTTCGATGGCCAGATCCAGAAAACGTGGTCAGCTCTGGCATGCCGCGAGGGCCGGACTGGCCGACATGCCGGGCAACGCAGCCTGGGTGCTTTCCCGGGCTCTGAAGCCAGCGACCTCGGCGGCTAGGGACTCGTCGGCTGCGTCTGCTGCGGTCCTGCAGAACGTGTCGGACACTGCCTCCGCCGCCGCTCAGTCCGCGCATGACGCGACCTCGAGCATGAGCCGCCGGACCACTGGCGCAAGCCGTAAGGCCAAGGGTGCTATGCGGACGATGGCCGAAGGGATTCCTGGCGTCGGCGACGACTCGGTCGCTTCGCTAATGCGGCGCGCTGACGATGCCGTTGAGCGCGCCCAGCAGCAGGAGGCCCGAGCAGTGTCGCTGGCCCAGGAGGCCAAGCAAGCGGCCGACCAGGCCGCGGCGGCGGCCCGCGAATCAGATCGGGCCGTGGAGCAGGCCAAACGTGACGCCGAACGGAAGATTGAGGCTCGGGTCAAGCGGGCGCGCGCGGCCGGGGATCAGCGCGTCGCAGCGTCGATAAGGGATCAAGAGGAACGGGTCAGGCAGGCCCGCCAGGACGCCGACGAGTTCGTCGAGGCGGAACGGCGTGCAGAAGTCACCGACACGATCAAGGCCACCGAACTAGCGGAAGCCGAGGCTAGCCGCCGGGTGCGCGCCAAGGAGCGCGAGGCCGAGCGCGCCCAGGCGCGCGCGGCTGAGGCCATCGCAGAAGCCGAGAGAGCGATGAGCCTCGCCAGAGGCCTGGCCGACCGCGCCTCCGAAGCAGCTCAGCAGGCCGCTAGGCAGGCCAATGATGAAGCCGACCGGCTGGCGGCCCAGGCCAGTGACCGCGCCAGCGAGGCCAGACGGCGGACCGCCGAGGCAGATCAGCTGCGGCAGAAAGCGGATGATGCGGCAGGTAACGGCCGGCCAACGCCTCAGGCTCGCGCCGCCTCGTCCCGCCGGGCCGCTGAGGACGCGGGAGACTACCTCGACGTTCTCCACAAGAACGAGTTGCAACGGCTGGCTAGCGATCTCAAGATTGACGGCCACGCCACCATGACTAAGCCCGATCTCATTCAGGCGATCGGCCGCAAGCGGGGACTTCGACCTGGATGCGCTGACCAAGGGCGAACTGCTCCGCATCGGTCGCGATAAGGGTTCGGAGGTCCGAGCGTCCATGACGAAGGACCAGCTCATCGGGGTCGTTAGGACATCCGAGACGCCCGCTCGCAGGACGCATGCAAATGCAAGGGAGGACAAACGATGAAGCTTTTCCGGCGCAAGAGCAGGTGGGACCGCATCATGGACGCGGTCACGTCAGCGGCGGCCCGTGGCGGCATCCGCGAGGCGGGAAAGGTGACCGTGGGCGTGGTCGGGGGCGCGGTGGCCGCCACAGTCGCGAGCGCCGCGGTATCCGCTGCACGGGACCGGGATGGGCAGGCATGAAGCTACTTCCGCTGGCGGCCGTAGCCGTCGGCTACGTCCTTGGAGCAAAGGCGGGCCGCGAGCGCTACGACCAGCTCCATGCGGCAGCTCGCGGTGCGCGGGAGGCTTTCGCAGGCCTCCGGTACGCGAGAGCGGCTCGAGGCCTACGGAGCGCGCCTGGAGGCATTTGCTGACTCTCGGGCGCATCGGCCGCCTGGGGCGTAGCCAATGGCCCGGTCGAGTGCCGCGGTATCTCCTGAGGCGAGGCCGCTTGCGATCAGATTGCGCTCCACCCGCCTGCGCCAAGCGGGCGGGCAGCATCCCCGCCAGGGTGAATCGTGCTGCGAGCCCGCGTGATAGCGAAGCTGCTGGGATTGCGATTGCTTACCCTCGATGCCGAGGTATTGATCGATTCCTACAGCGACTTGCCGGCCGCTCGCAACAGAGGCCGAATCGGTCGCGGCACAAGAGTTGCGTGAGATCCCGTACCGGGCGCGGCGCGTCGGCCGTTCCGCTAACGGAATTCGCCAGGCGATGGAACTCCTCGAGCAGAGCGACGCAGTCCTAGCATCGTGCGTGCGACATAGGGGTACGCCGACCGCCTGGTGAGCGCGTCGCCGGTAAGATCAACGCGGACTTCTAAGTTCTCAGATGAAGCAGGCACTTCACCGCTGGCGCCATGGCGCGTGCCGTCCCGACGGCATGGACTTGCCGCGCTGCTCAGTGCCCAGCTAGCGCGGGCTTGTCCGCCGCGCGGCCGGCCCGCTCGGCGGCTGCGGTGATGTTGCGGAGCATCCCGCCGAATACGACGCCATGGAACGGCGATATGGACCGCCAGTACGCGTGTCCGGCGAGCCCGCGCGGCTGGAAGATAGCCCGCTGACTGTAGGTGGTCATGCCGTCATGGTCTCGGCCGACCGCCATTTCGAGCCAGGCCAGGCCGGGCAGCTTCATCTCCGCGCGCAGCCGCAGCAGCGATCCCGGCGTGATGGCCTCTACCCGCCAGAAATCCAGCGCGTCGCCGACGAGCAGGTGCCGCGGATCACGTCGTCCGCGGCGCAGCCCGACGCCGCCGGCGAGCCGGTCGAGCAGCCCGCGTACGGCCCATGCGGCCGGGAAGGAATACCATCCGGTCTCACCGCCGATGCCCTCGATAACCCGCCACAGTGCCGCGGGCGAAGCGCGGACGGCACTGATCCGCGCGTCCACATACAGCGAGCCGCCTGCCCACGACGGGTCGCTGGGCAGCGGGTCGCTGGGAGCGCCGGGCGTAGCGGCCGATGACCAGCGGGTGGAGACTGCGCCCTCGCGGGTGTGCCGCAGCGCCAAAGCGATGGCACGGTCGAGGGGCAGCAGGCCCTCGGGCGGGTCCGGCACGTACGAGGCGATGTCGTGCTCGGAGCACACGACCTCGTTCCTGAGCGATTCGACCAGCGGCATCGCCAGGGCGGCCGGCACCGGCGTCACCAGCCCGACCCACAGCGACGACAGCCGCGGCGTGAGCAGCGGCACTGGAACCAGAACCCGCGGCCGCAGCCCGGCCACCTCGGAGTACCGGCGCATCATCTCCGCATACGTCAAGACGTCCGGACCGCCGATGTCGAAGCGGCGGCTGACGCCGGCAGGCAGCGCCGCGCAGCCGACGAGATAACGCAGCACATCATGGACGGCGATTGGCTGGATGCGGGTTTCCACCCATTTCGGGGTGACCATCACCGGCAGCCGTTCGGTGAGATACCGCAGCATCTCGAACGACGCCGACCCGCTGCCGATGATCACGGCAGCCTGCAGCGCGGCCGCCGGCACGCCACCGCCCAGCAGGATGTCCCCAACCTCCGCGCGCGAGCGCAGGTGCGGCGACAGGCCGCTGCCATCACCGGGAACGATGCCGCCCAGATACACGATGCGCTTGACCCCGGCGGACATGGCGGCATCCGCGAAGATGCCCGCCGCCTCGCGGTCCCGCTGCTCAAACGACGCGCCGGTGCCCAGGGAGTGGATCAGGTAATAGGCCACATCCACACCCTCCAGAGCGCGCCGCACCCCGGTCCCCTCCAGCGCGTCGGCCGCCGCGATCTCAACGTCGCCGGACCAGGGCCGGTCACTCAGCTTCCCCGGGTCACGTGCCATGCACCGGACGGCGTGCCCCGCAGCGAGCAGCTCCGGCACCAGCCGCCCGCCGATGTAGCCAGATGCCCCGGTGACAAGGCAACGCAACGGTGATGGCCCGGGCCAGCGCGGCGTTGAGGAGGACGATTCGGCCATCTGGCGGTCCCTCGCCGGTCTCAGCGTCTGGCCCTGCGCGAGGAGCGCCCGGACACCGCGGTCACTGCCGAGTCGGCCCGGCGGAGCAATTTCGCCCTCGGGCGGATGGGTCATGGCGTTCAGCGGCGACAGCGAGGCGATGGACAAGCAGCCGGGCCAGCGGCAGTGCGATGGCCAGCAGCAGCCAGGTCCGCAGCCGGGCAGATAGAAAAACCCACATGCTCAGCGTCCCTTCTTCTTCCCGCCTGGAGGCCGGCCCCTGGCCGCCCGGCGTTGATGTACGGGACCTCTTACCGCACTGATCACGCACTGAGCTGTGCATCAGTCGCCTTGCCGACAGCCAGGTTGGCGAACAGCCGGGCACGTCCCCTTGTCTTCGCGGCGCTACCCGCAGCGCGGCACACTAATCACTACGCCGGAGCGGCTAATCCTCGCGCGCTGCGGAGATGGGCATGACATCGTGCCGTTCCTGCTGGCGGGCAGGATCGTCCACGCGAAGATCACGCCGCGGCGATGTCGCTCATGAGCCACCGGCTGCGGCCCCCAGCCGATGACCTGGCCCGCGGCACGCACGCGGAGCTCCTCGAGAAGATCCGCCTGACGCCGGGCCCTGGCGATGAGCTCATCCAGCCGACCGGAGTCGAGCCGCTTGTCCGCCTCCGCCAGAACCCGCAGCGTGCGCCAGCCCGCGGCCTTGCCTTCCACGCCCAGCCGCAGCATTTCCAGCTCTTCCAGGCTGCTGAGCGGCGACCGGGTGAAAAGGTAGCCGTTGAGCTTCAGCCGGGCGGCCTTCTCGCCGATCCACGCGGCGTAGACCTTGTAGGCGCGGACCGGGATGCCAAGTGCGGCCATGATGTCCTCCAGCGCGGCGCGATCCTGCGCGACTTCAGCAGCCAAACGCTGCAAAGCGCCGTCGGCCGCCGGGCCTCGGTGTGACGCCGCCACCCGGCGTGCCAGCTCAAGCCCACCGGTCGCACCCGCCAGATGATCATTAAGATAGATGCCGAGCAAGTCGTGCCCGGATCGCCTGGTGCCTGTCGCGGTGCCTGCCCCTGCCATGACCCCTCCACGCTGGACTCTGGATCTATCCTCACTCTCTGCCACCTGAGGCACGGCTTATGCATCGAAGGGCGCAGCCAGCTCGCATACTTCGGCCTGTTGTGCCGGATGTCTGCCCATGGCCGAATCGCTTTCCACTGCCGCCCCACCCCGACCCGTCGGCGTCGCCGCAGCCACCAGGCCCTTGCTGCCCGGCAAGACAAATGCGGCTTAAAGCGCGGCGGGCTTCTAGGTGATGACATCGTCGATAGTGACGTTGACCCAGACGTCCGTAAGGTTGGCATTGTTGCGCAGGGCGGACCATGACAGTTTGGTGAGGGTGGCGGTGCCCGAGGGTCGCGGCCTCGGCCCGCCCCGGCGTATCCCGGTCCGGCGCCACGACCGAAAGCGACCCGGACACCGGGACCTGGCGTGCCGCAACGTGCGATCCGGGCCACGACCCGCCCTCCCGTGGCAGCCTGCTCGATCAGCTCATCCACGTCGGCCCCGCGGCGAGGCGAGAGACAGCGCCGTCGGGCAGCAATGGGTACCGTCGGCTGGCCGGGCAGGATCGGTCATTCCGGTACGTTAACCTCCACTCCTGAAGCGTCCTCGTCAGTGTGCGCCGTCCCCGGAACAGGTGGCTGCGAACGGCCGGGACCGTGCTGCCGGTTATGCGGGCAATCTCCTGGTTGGCCATGCCCTCGAGGTGATGCAGCACAATGGCGACCCGCTGCGGCGGCGGCAGGTCCGCCACGGCTGCGGTAACGGCGTCGACCGTCAGGTCGCGTTCGACGTCTCGGGCCGCTCCTCAGCGGCGGGGGCCACGTCACCCAGCACGTCGAGGGACTCCTCGGTACGGTTCCGGGTGATCCGGTTCAGCGCTCGGCGGGTGACAATCCGATATAGCCACGTCGAGTAGCTGGATTTGGCCTTGAAGTCGGGCAGCTGATGCCAGGCCGCAACGAGAGCTTCCTGGGCGACGTCCTCGGCGTCATCATGGTTGCCCAGGAGCCGCAGAGCGACTCGGTAGGCCAGTCGGCCGTGCCGGTCGACAAGTTCGCCGTACGCATCGAGATAGCCCTCCTGGGCCTGTCGGACGAGGTAGCCGTCCTTAGTGTCCGCTCTCACGACTCCTCCCGTGCCCGCTGACTCGTCCTACCCGGGCAAGGCGCCAGCGGCGTGCTCAGCGCCAAACCGGGCAGCTCAGGCTGACCTTCCCTCGCCAGGAGAAAAAAACGTGCGACGTTCGGCCGCCACGGGTGTCTAACAAGACAGAGCCAGGTTGAGGTGGCATCCGGGCCCTGTGCGGCCGCTACCGCCTCGTTCCGCTACCGATCAGAGAAAGCGTGCTTCCCAGATGACTGAGTCAATACCCGCCGTGTCGGCCAGCGGCACCGATGACCGCCGATGGCAGCGAGCCGTCCGCGGAGAGGCGGTCGGCCGATGGCGGCAAGGTCACAATCGACGAGGGCGTGGTCCAGAAAGTCGCCGGAATCGCTGCCGGGAGATCAGCGGCGTCCATGCCATGGGCGTTCGACCGTCTGAGTTCGGCGTGGTCCGGGAGCGCATACCGGGCAGCTCCGGCCCGAACGTCCAGGGTGTCTGCGGGTAAGAGTTGGGGTCGCAGAGAGCCGGATCGAGAACCACGGCGCGGGGGACGGCGTCAGCATCGCCGACCTCGGCAGGAGCATCCAGCGCAACGTCAAGCAGGCTGTCGAGCGGATGACGGGCCTGGACGTCATGGAGGTGAACATCAACGTTGATGACCTCTACCTGCCCGGCGAGGACGATCAGCAGCAAGACTCGTCGTCGCGGGTGTCATGACCGGGACCGCCTCGACACTGGCGGCCCCTGCGGCAGCTGTGGCGGAGGGCGTCGATCTGGATGCTGTGGCCGATGCTGCTCGGGGCTGCCCGGCCGTCGACCGGCTGTGCTCGGACCCTGGCTTGTGGTCTCCGGGCGCCGCGGCCGTGGGTCCCGGTCTGGCCAGGACCACGTCTGGTCTCCGTCTGCAGCCAGTCAGGCGTTCCCGCCGCAGAACTGGCCCGCCAGGTCCGCGTCGTCCTCGCGCCCCTGGCGGCGCGCGCCGGATCGACGTCGTTGTCGCTGACGTGGCCGACCCGCGAGCAACGCCCGCAGAACCTGTGAAGGTGAGATGACATGACACGTACCGCTCTCGGAATTTTCGTCGGCGTCGCCAGGGGCTGTGGATTGGAACGTTCGGCAGCTTCGGGCAGTGTCATCGTCGGCCATGTTTGCCGTCGCCGTTTGTCGTCGCCAAGGTGTTGGATTGCGACGCCCATGTCACCCCGGATGTCGCGCTGGCGCAACAGCCGATGACCAGCGATACCGACGTTGACGCTGGCGCCACCAGATGTGCGCCCTGGACGCAGCGATCTCGGCACCATCAGCATCAGCAGCCGCGTAGTGGAGAAGCTCGCGGCGCGGGCTGCCGTCCAGGTTCCCACTCGGGCCGCGGCGCCGCGGGTCATGGGACGCTCGGTCACCGGTGCCCGCGCGCTCGGGGGACGCCAGACCAGCCTGACCGCCTTGCCCAGAGCCGAGGCCGAGGTTGACGGCTCGACGGCGGCTCTGGCGCTGTGGGTCAGCATCCGCTGGCCAGCCTCCGTTCCTGGCGTGAGTGTGGCGGTCCGCAAGCACGTCCGCGACCGGCTTCGGACTCTGGCGGGCCTGGAAGTGACGGAAGTGTCCATCTCGGTCACCGACCTGGCGACCGGGCTGACTCCTCCGGTGCGCCGACAGCAGGGATAGTGACATGAGACTTGCAAACCGTGTTCTGGCGGCCCTCCTGAGCCTGGCAGTGGCCTGTGCGGGGGTACTTCTGGTCATCGGGTCATCGCCGCGCGAACGGGCCAGCAGGCAGTCATCGTCAACTGGCACGCGGCCTAATTTGGGCCGCGCGGACCGCGTGGATCGCCAGCAGCATCCGCGTGGCAGCAGGAGTCCTTATCGTGGCAGTCCTAGTGCTCTTGATCGCCGAGCTCAAGCCTGCGAGGGTGTCGCGCCTCGCCGCACTTCCTTCGCACGCTGACGCATCCGACATTGACGGCTACGCCGCCGGGGCGTGGCCGCCGCGATCCGGTCGGCGGTTACCGATGTGGACGGTGTCCGCGACGCCTCAGTCAAGGTCACCCGGCACAAGGTCACGATCGGGGCGACCGCCGCAGCACAAGACAAAGCTGCTGCCCGGACGCTGCGCGAACCTGTCACAACCGCGGCGCGCCAGCGCCTGGCAGCGCTAAGTCTTCGGCACGCATCAGCGCTGTCGGTGAAGTCGTCCCCGGAGCCGTAGCTGACGCCGCGGCTCCACGCTCGTGCTCCTGCTGGCACTGCTTGTCTTGATGAGGCTGAGCGCGGGCGGCCTCATTGGCGCATTCGGGACTTTCGCCCAACACCGTCGGCTGATGGCCAACCCAGTGGGGCATTTCATCGGGTCCGCGGGCGGCTGGCTATGGCCCGTCACCGCCGCGGCAGCAGCCATCGTGGTGGTGCTGGCGCTGCGCTGGCTGCTCGCGCTCCTGTTTTCCACCGATCGCTCCGGCAACCTGCCCATCCGGTCACCCGACCTGGCAGGCCGCACGACCCTTGCCGCCGGCGCGCTCACGGAGGCAGTGGCGGAAGAGATCGAAACCTATGTCGGGGTCTACTCGGCGCGAGCCCGGCTAATCGGCAACGGCCTCGAACCTGAACTCGTCGTGGCGGCGACGCTAGAGGAAACCGCGGACCTGGCCGCCGTCCGGCAGCGCATCGAAACAGGGGCGCTCCGCCACGCCCGCGCCGCTCTCGGCAGTCCGTCGCTGCCAATCCAGCTGCACCTGGCCGTTACGGCACGATCTGGCGCCCGGGTCACCTGATCCGGGCGCTTCCGGGACCCCAACAGAAAGGTAGCAAGATGAGTGCACAGGACAAGGCCAAGAACACCGCGGAAAAGACCGCCGATAGTCAATGGCAGCCGGCCTGGCTACGGCGCTGAGTCTGTCGAGTCGCCGAGCACCATGCCGAGGCCGCGCGATCACCCGACGCAGGCAGAAATAAAGAACCCTTTCAGGAACTGGCCGCTGTACGGCGCAGCGCTGCGGCGATCCGCGGGCAGCGCGAAGCCCATAGTCGCCAGGCCCGACGACACCAGCACCTCGCCAGGGTTCTCGGTGCTCCATAGCGGCATGGCGACGAGCATGTGCGCACCTGCATCCACGGTGGCCACCGAGCCCGGCGGCGCGATGGACCGCAGCTCCTGCACGATCTCCCAGGGGGCCAGCCCGGCGCCGGCTGCCGGGCCGCGTTGAAGAACCCGGAGTCCGCGCTGGCGCTCTCGCTGGGCAAAGCCAGGATCCCAGCCATCTGGCAGCCTGCGCAGCCCGGCGAGCAGCTCGGCCAGCGGGCCCACTGCCGTTGCCGCTGGCCGTGGAACCGACATCTGCTGCGGCCACGAACCGACCGCGAGCACCGGCGCCTGGTAGGGCCACGAGCCGGGTATGAGTTCGACCGCGTCGAGGCCAATCGTGACGATCACATCCGCGGCGTGCAGCACCGGCGCCTCGATCGTCGCCCCGGTCAGGATCCCGGCAGCGTTCACCGACGAATCGGGAATCGTTCCCTTCGCCTTATAGGTCTGCAGGACCGGAATGCTGGTCCCGGCCAGCAGCGCCCGGATCGCGGCTGTCTCGTGCCGAGCGCCTACGCCGATCAGCACGACGGGCTTCCTGGCAGTGGCAAGCACCGTGTTGATGGCCGCGAAGCTGCCCGCCCCGGGCTGCGCGGTCGGGCGGGGACCTTGGCTGGTGGCGGTCGGGTCGATGTCCAGGTGGACCGGGCCCTGCGGCGGCGATGTCGCGATGCTCAGCGCGTCCCGCATGACCTGCGCTGGATCGCCGGCGCCGAGGACACCCGAGCCCTTCGTGACGGGCGCGAAGAGCGCCCGGTGGTCGAGCCGCTGATGCGAGACCCGCGAGATGTCGGACGCTGGCACAGCGTCGGTCAGCACGAGGACCGGCTGGCGGTCGAGCAGTGCCTGCGCGACGCCGTTGATGCTGCTCGCGGCGCCCGGACCCCTCGTCACGACGCAGGCGGCCGGATGCCCGCTCAGCTCGCCATAAACGCCCGCCATGATGGCGGCCGCTGATTCGCCGTGGGTCAGCACGAACTTCAGCCCGGCCGTCTCGGCCGCGCCGATGATCTCCAGATTGCTGCCGCCGCCCGGCAGCCCGAACAAGATCCCGGTGCCGGCCTCAGCCAGGCCTCGCGCGGCCACCTGCGCCAGTCGCGCGACGTCCGTCATGCCGGCGGCACCTTGGCTAGGCCGGCCGCGAAAGCCAGGCGGACCTGCGCAGGGTCGACGAAGGGCGAGGGCCCTGGCCACTCTCGCTCAGTGAGTTCCACCTCGATGAGGCTCGGCCGCTCGAGCTCGCGCAGGGCTTGCCGCAGCTCCGGCTCGGAGCCGACGCGCAACCCGGTCATCCCGCCCATCGCCTGTGCCACCGCGGCGAACCTGGGCGGCGCGCTGAGCTGCTGGCCACCGGTGATGGCATAGCCGCCGTCGGAAAGCACCACAGTGATGAGGTTGCCTGGTCGGTACGCCGACACCGACCAGAGCGTGCTGGCTCCCATCAGCAGTTCACCGTCTCCCAGCACCGCGACGACGAGCCGGTCAGGCAGCGCTTCGGCAACGCCCATGGCGGCTGCGAGCGCCGAGCCCATCGCGGCGCCGAGGTAGAAGTGCGGGCCGTCGCCAGATGCTGCCCGCACTGCCGAGGTAGCCGTGCCCAGCGACGACACGCAGCGAGCGTCAGGCAGGGTCGAGACGATGGCCTGCGCGACCTCAGCCGCCTTCACGGCCACCTCCAAGCTCTGCCTCGAGCATGAGCGCTGCGCACTCGCCCGCTTCGAATGCCAGGGTGAGCGTGCCAGCGGTGGCCTGTACGGCGGCTGCCGGGGCGCGCAGCGAGAAGGCCTGAATGCCGAGGGCACCGAGGAGCTGGACAGTGGCGCGTCCGAGCGGAACCTGGCTCGGGTTGGCTTCGCCGAGCGTGCCTCGCATCGATATCACCAGCGGCAGCCCGAGGCGATAGGGAACGGCCAGGCTGCCCAGCGCGTTAAGCGCGTTTCCGAGGCCGGAGCTCTGCATCAGCACGACCGGCCGCTGGCCCGCGATCCGCTGCCCGGCGGCGTAGCCGACGCACTCTTCCTCGCGAGTCAGCGAGCGCATCGCCACGCCATTGTCCGCTAGCCGGGACAGGATTCCCTGCAACCTGGTATCCGGAACGTAGGCGGCTACCGTGACACCTCGCGCCGTGAGCGTGTCGGCGACGGCAAGCTGCCAGTCGAGTCGTTGCTCTTCAGACGCGCGCGGTTGCCTGCCATCATTAACCATCGATCCTCGCGCGCTCCGCCGCGCCGGTCTCGATATGAGTGGCCAGCAATTCCCCGGCATGCTCGATGTGCTTTGTCATGGCCTGCCGCGCTGACTTGGAAGCGCCGCGCTGAAATGCATCCAGCACGTCACGGTGATCGTGCACGGTGGCGGCCGGCCAGCCATCAATAACGGAATAGAAGCGCGCCGGGACATAGCTCACGGCCATCCCGAGCAACCACGCGATCTTTGGCGCGTTGGCCAGCAAGTTGACCGCCCGGTGAAACCGGAAATTGAGTTCCTCAAGCTCGTCATGCTCGCCGCGGTCAGCAGCTCCTTCGAGCTCCAGGTGGAGCTTTTCCAGGTTCGCGACGTCGGTGGCGTCGCAGCGCTTCACGGCACGGGCCGCGAGCTCGCCGGCTAGCAGGGCCTGGGCCGAGAACAGATCTCGGATATCGTCACCGGTGAGCGGGACGACCACGAACCCGCGTCGTGGCTCGAGCCGGACGACGCCCTGGGTCCGCAGCGCCAGCAGGCCCTCGCGGACCGGGGTCGCGCTGATACCGAGCTCCTGGGCGATGGACTCCGGGCGGATGAAGTCCCCGCCTTGCAGCTGACCGGACACGATCAGGTCGCGCACGAATGACTCCACCTCGGCGCCCAGCTGAGGACGATGCCGACTGTACTTTCGAGGCTCTGCCCAGGGCCTCTTCATCGGATCCGTCACGGGATCAGCGTACCCGTCCATGGTTTGTCCACCGCCTCAGTTAACGCCCGTGCGAACCGGGCCAGCGCCCCGCCGGAGCGGCATATCTGGTAGCCGGTCAGCCAGCAGCGGATAAGTAGCACGATCGAGCGAAGCCCGCAGCCGGCGCACCCAGTGCAGGTCAAGCTCAGCCGCGGCGAGGCCGGCCTGCTCGCCCATCTCCATAATGGTATTTCCCAACGGGTCGACGATCTTACTTCGGCCATGGAATCTTAGCGTTCCCGGTGCGCCGTTCTGATTAGCGCACACCAGGTAGGCGACATTCTCGATGGCGCGCGCGGCGACGATTCTCTCGAATACAAACGCGCGCTCTCGTTCCCAGGCCATCGGGAAAACCAGCACGCTGGCGCCAGCATCGGCAAGGCCCGCACAAAACCTCGGAAACGCCAGGTCGTAACAGCAGCCGAGTCCCAGCTCCCCGTCGGCGGTCAGCACAAGCTCCTGGCCGGCGGCGAAGACCGAGCGCTCGGCTTCGACCATGTGGGTCTTGGCGTAGTCGGTCTGGCGGCCATCCCGCTCGGTGACGAGCACCACGTTGCAGAGCAGGCTGGCCTGTCGCCGGGCGGTGCCGTACACCATCCTGACGCCGAGGCGGCTGGCATCCGACTGCAGCGTCTCGTCCGCGCGGCCGAGATCGGCCAGGAACGCTGCGTCATAGCCAGCCGGGTCAAGCAGGTACCCGGGCAGGCACAGTTCAGGGAAGCAGATCAGGTCAGCGCGCCGTCCTGCGGCCTCAGCCAGGAGCGCGCGCATGTCAGCCAGATTGCTGCGCACGTCCCCGATCGCCGCGGTGAACTGCGCAATCGCGACGCGGAGCTGGCCGCCGGCGGACACGATCCAGGCCCGTCGCTTAGGCGGTCAACGCCAGGCCGATAGGCCTGATCGGCGATCCGGTGGCGCCGCGCAGCTTCAGCGGCATGCCGATGAAGGCGATCTCAGACACTCCGGCGGCGCTGAGTTCCTCAAGGTTCAGCACCTCGATGACCGGCGCTCCCGCCGTGGCGAAGAGGTAGCCGTGGACCGGAACGAACGAATCCGGCTCCCGGTGCGGGTCGACATCGATGCTGATTGCGTCGGTGCCCAGGCACATGACCCCGACCTCCTCGCAGAGGTACCTGGCCGACGCCAGCCCGATGCCCGGCGTGGAGTGAAGGTAGCCATCGAGGTCGGGCCACACGGACATGCGGCCAGTCCGGATCAGGGCGATGTCGCCGGCCCGCAGCTCGGTGTGCTGCCGCTCCGCCGCCTCGGCCAGGTCGTCCGGCTCGATGCAATAGCCATCAGCCAGGCAGGCCACGCCCTTGAGCCTGGCGATGTCGAGCAGGACGCCGCGACCCACGATTGGCGGACATTCATCCGCACCGCCCCGGAGCCACTGCCGGCTGCCGAGGTCGTGATCTGGCGTGCGGCCGTTCCAGAACCGGCCGAAGTGACCCAGGTGATTCAGCATGTCGATGTGCGTGCCCGTGTGGGTGTACATGCTGATCGAGTCGCCGCAGTAGCTGTACTTCTCGTGCACCTGCGCCGGCGCGCCGGAGGACCGGTCATTGACCGAGCCCTGCGGCGTGTGGGTCATCCACATCTGGTAACGCGGGTCGCCGGCCGCCGCCCATGACGGCATGCCGACGAAGTAGTCCACGGCGAGGTCGAACACCCGGCTGCCGTCGGCACGGGAGAGGACCTCCTGACGCGACGCCGGCGTCATCAGGTTGAGGCGTCCCACGTTGTCATCGGGGCCCCAGGGACTACGTGAGACGGTGACACCGTCACGCTCGAAGAGGGCTTCGTACCCAGCACCGCCCATGCCTTAGTCGCCTGCGGGCACGGACTGCGCCGTGGACGCGGGATGCTGCTCGGCGAATTCCCGTGCGATGTCGATGCGCCGCATGAACGCGACATCGGCGAACTGCCGGGCGTAGTCGATGAAGCGTGCCAGGCCGTCCGATCGCGCGGGGTTGCCGCTGACCCGCGGATGAATGCCGATCGACATCATCCGGCCGAGATCGTCGCCGTCGGCCCGTAGTCGGTCCAGGCTGGCCTTGGCGGTCAGGAAAAAGTCATCAGGGTTGGCGTACCCCGTTCCTACGATGTATCTCGCATCGTTCACGACCAGGGAGTACGGCACCACCAGATGCGAGCGTCCGCCGATCGTCGTCCAGTAGGGCAGGTCGTCGTTGTAGCAGTCCGAGTCGTACTCGAACCCGCCTTCTTCGACCACAAGTTCCCTGGTGTTCGTGCTCATCTCGCGGCAGTACCAGCCGACTGGCCGCGATCCGGTGGTCTTCTCGATGGAGGTGATCGCGAGCCTGATGGCCTCTCGCTCCTCATCTCGGGTCATCTCAAAGTGATTGCTCCAGCGGTAGCCGTGGCCCGCGGCCTCGTCGCCGCGGCTGGCAAGCTTCGTCGCGACAGCAGGATTGCGTTCCAGCGCTACCGCCGCCGCGAAGAAGGTGACCGGGATGCCGGCGTTGTCGAAGATCCGGAACAGCCGCCAGATGCCAGCGCGGGACCCGTACTCGTACATGGACTCCACGGCGAGGTCGCGCTGGCCCTCAAGGGCGAACGGCAGCTCATACAAGATGTCGTTGGTGTTGTCGCCCATCGCATAGGTCTTCTCTGAGCCCTCTTCGTAGTTGACGACGAGCTGGACCGCGACTTTGGCGTCCCCGCGCCACCGAACCATCGGCGGGTGCTCGCCGTAGCCAGCGATCTCGCGGGCAGGTCCGGCCACCTCCGCCAGGTCGGTACGCCGGAAAAATGCGTCATCGTGCGTCATCGCGCTCTCCTCATGAGTTTTCGGCTGTCGGGTCCAGCTCTAGCCAGCGCTCGGGCCGGGTCAGCGGGTGGAAGCCAGCCCGCTGGTACACCGCGTGGGCGTCCCTGGTGGCCAGGATCACCTGGCGGATCCTCCCCGCACGCAGGTCGGCGAGCATGCATCGCAGCAGCCAGCTGCCGAGCTGGCGATTGCGGTACGGCCCGGCCACGAAGACATCACACAGGTAGGCGAACGTCACTCCGTCGGTGATCGCTCGCCCGACGGCTACCTGCTGGCCAGCCAGCAGCACGCCGTAGGTGCGCGACGCGCGGACTGACGCGACGACGTCCTCGAGGGTCCTGCCCATCGACCAGTAGGCCTCTTCGCAGAGCCACTGGTGAACGCGCGCCAGGTCCATCCGGGACACGTCGTCCGTCGCCACGTAGTCGCCCCAGCGCTCCTCCATCACACGGCTCCGTGGCTGAGGAGGTGACGGCGCGCCGTCGCGGCCAGGAGGTCCGCGCCGATGCGGATGTCAGCGACGCTCGGGAAGCTGAACGACAGGCGCGCACTGGCGTCACCAACACTGGCGTCACCAACACTGTCGTCACCGCCGCCGCCTGAGAAGAAGCCCGAGCCAGGCACGAACGTCACGCCAGCTCGCTCGGAGTCTGCCAGCAGCGCGGCCGCGCTCATCCGGCGCGGCAGCTCCAGCCACAGGAAATACCCCCCGTCGGGGGCCCACCAGTCACCGGTCCAGCCGTCGAGGCCTGCGGTCAGCCGCTCGACCAGGGCGTCGCGTCGCTGCCGCAGCAGCTCACGGATCCGCGTCAGCTGCGGCGGGAGGAATCCCGCGTTGAGGAACTCGTAGACCTCGGCTTGCGGCCACATCGGCGGCGACACATAGGTATCGAGCGCCGCAGCCGCGACGCTCGGGGCCAGGTGCTCGGGGAGCACTCCGTATCCCACCCGCAGCCCCGGCGCTATCACCTTGGAGAACGACGAGGTCAACACCGACAGCCGTCCGGCGCCCCTGGCCTCAAGCAGGGTCCGCAGCGAAGGCGGCGCCGGGCCGTCGAACCTCAGCAGCCCGTACGGGTCGTCTTCGATCAGCAGCAGGTCGTGCCGGACGGCGAGGTCCGCCAGCCGCTGCCGGGCGGCTGGCGACAGGGTCGTTCCCGTCGGGTTGTGAAAGGTAGGCATGACGTAGAAGAAGGCCGGGCGTTCGCCCCCGGACAGCAGGTAGCGCTCAAGCGCCTCGAAGTCCAGGCCGTCCCGGCCGCGGCGGATGGGCACAATCTGTGCCCCGGATTGCCGCAGCAGGCTGTTGACGCGGTCGTAGCTGGGCACCTCGACCAGCACCGGCGCCGACGGCCGCAGCAGCACCCGGGCCAGCAGCACGAGCAGCACGAAGGATCCGGGGGTGATCACGACCTGGCCGGGCGCCGCGCTGTGCTGGTCGCCGAGCCACTCGCGCAACGGCCCGAAGCCGCCCGGCGGCCCGTAGTTCAGCGCCGTCGCGCTGTGCCGCCGGAACGCCATTCGGGCTGCTTCCGCGAGTTCGTCGGCAGGGAACATCTCCGGCGCCGGAATGCCCCGCGCGAAGGAGATGACTCCCGAGGCCGGCAAGACCGACATCGGCTAGTCCAGCCCGGCTAGGTGGCGCGCCCCGTCGGCGACGATCAGCTGGCCGCTGACGTAGGACGCCTCCTCGCTGGCCAGGAACTGGTACAGGTGCGCGATATCTTCCGGGCGGCCGACTCGCCGCGACGGCACCTTCGATGCCGCGGCCTGCACGCCGTCCGGCCCCAGCGAGTTCACCGGGTCATTAGCCTGCGGCGTATCGATCACGCCGGGCGCGACGGCATTGGCGGTGATTCCGTCTGGGCCGTACTCGACTGCGAGCGTCTGGATGAGGCCGACCAGCCCGGCCTTGGCCGCCGCGTAATGCGGATGCGCTGGCCACGCCTGCACCGTTCCGGCGACCGATGAGGTCGCCAGCAGGCGGCCGTAACCGGCCCTGCGCATGTGCGGCAGCGCGGCGCGGAAGCAGCGCCAGGCGCCGTTGAGGTCGACCTCGATCACGCGCTGCCAGGCCGCGTCGTCGAGCTGGTCAAGGTCCACCTTGCGGGCGATGCCGGCGTTGGCCACCACGATGTCGATGGACCCGAACTCGGCCACGGCCTGCTCGGTGATCGCGGTGACGTCGGCGGTGCTGCGGACATCGACAGCGGCGACCAGGCAGCGTCCGCCTGCCGCGGTGATCGCGTCCTGCACCTGGCGCACATCGTGGCCGTCGGGCGGATACCAGGCGAGTGCCACGCTCGCACCAGCGCGGGCGAAGGCGCGCGCCGTCGCGGCGCCGATGCCGGAGGCTGCTCCGGTGACAACCGCTACCCGGCCGTCCAGATCAAACATGCTGTCCTCGTTCCCTCACCAGATGACGTCCCGGCCGCTCGGCGCAGCTGGGTCAGAGCATGACGTCGCCGCCGTTCGGGCAGAGCGTCTGGCCGACGTAGTACGAGGAGTCATCGCTGGCGAGAAAGACCGCAGTCGGAGCGACCTCGTGCACCTCGCCGAACCGGCCGATCGGCAGCTCAGCGAGCTTGCGGGCAGCCCACTCCTCGGTCTCCTGCGCCATCATCTCGGTGAGGATCGGGCCGGGCGCGATCGCGTTGACATGAATGCCCTGCGTCGACACCTCACGGGCCAGGGCCTTCGTCAGCCCGATGACGCCGGCCTTGCTGGCGCTGTAGTGGACCATTTCGATGCCGCCGATCTGGCCCAGCTGCGAGGCGACGTTGATGATCTTCCCGCGCTTGCGCTCGAGCATGCCCGGCAGCACGAATCTGGTGCACAGGAACACGCCGCGAAGGTTGACCCCAAGGACGCGGTCCCACTCGCCGACCTCAAGCTCGGCGAACGCGCACTGGCTGAACGTGCCGGCGTCGTTCACCAGGATGTCCACCTGGCCGAACTCCGCCAGGGCCGCGTCTACCATGGCGCGTACCTGCTGCTCGTCGCTGACATCGGTCCGGACCAGGAGCGAGCGCTGGCCCGACGCGGCGATCGACGACAGCACTGGCGCCGCCACGTCGGCAGCGAGCAGATCGGCGATGACCACGTCGGCGCCCTCGGCGGCGAACGCCATCGCGATCTCGCCGCCGATCCCGCGCGCGCCACCGGTGACGATCGCTGTTTTCCCGTTGAGTTTCCCGGCCACGCTCAGTGCCTCGATTCCGGTCATGGCCCCGCGGGGCGCTGGAGGTGCGGCGGCCGCGGGCCGGCCTGCACGCGATGTGGCGAGCTGGCGTCAGGTTGCCCAGAGCTTGCGGATCTCGTCCGACGTCGCCAGGTCGAACCGCCGGGCCATCAGATACATCGATGCCTCATGCTGGGCTGGATCATCGCTGGCCACCGCGTCGGTGACGATGACGACGTAGTGGTCGGCGAACATCGCGTCACGCGCCGTGGACTCGACGCAGCCTTCGGTCGTGCACCCGGTGACCACGACCGACTTGATGCCGTTGCTGCGCAGCAGCAAGTCGAGATTGGTCCCCCAGAACGCGCTGGACCGGTACTTCTTCACCACCAGCTCGCCGTCGGCCGGCTCGAGGCCCGGCACGAACTGCTGGCCCTGCGACCCGTCGAGGGTGTAGGTCAGCGGTTCGGCCTCGCCATGGTGGTCGTCGTGCAAGCGCAGGTTGAACCTGATCTGGGCGGGGGAGTCACTGGCCTGGCCGGGGAGGACCGTCATCTGGATGAAGACCAGCATGACCCCCGACTCGCGGGCCGCGGCGATCAGCTCGGCGATCCGCTCGATCACCGGCGGGTACATGGACAGGTCGACGCCGAACTGGTCGAAGCTACCGCCCGGACAGCAGAAATCGCGTTGCATGTCGACGATGAGCAGCGCGGTGTGGGCGGGGTCGACGATCTCGGATAGCTCGGTGAATACCTGCTTGCCGGCCACCTCGATCATGGCGTCTCCGGCTCAGAGAGCTCCGGGTTGCCGCCGGACGAGAGGCTGGCCGAGTGAGCCTCGGCGAAGTCGATCTCGTCGGTCGCCATCGTGGCACCTAGCGCGGCGAGCTTCTCTGGTGACTTCGAGCGCAGATAGGAGTAGACGGCGAAGCCGATGATGATCCACGCCAGCACGACTTCGGCCACGAAGTTGTACGGGAATGGCTGGCCCGGCTTGGCGGTCTCGTACAGCGGATACAGGAGCACCGCACAGCCGATGATCGGCGCGACCAGATGTCTCCACACGCTGAAATCTGGCTGTCCCCAGTAGAACCGGATCAGGCCGATGTTCGCCATGCCGTAGACCAGGATGATCGCGATCGTGCCGATCGAGCCGGTGTAGCCGTACACGTCCGTCAGCCCGGAGCCAAGCCAGACCGACAGCAGCACGCCGACGATGACCGAGAATCCCACGAGCGCGTAGATCGAGATGTACGGGGACTTGAACCGGTCGTGCACCCGTGACAGCTGCGGCGGCAGCACCCGCTCCCGTGCCATCGCGAACATCACCCGGACCGTGGTGTTGAGGACGGCGAGCATGCAGGAGAACAGCCCGGCGATCGCGGCGAGGTCGACGGGCTGCTTCAGCCACGACGCGTACTGGCCCGCCAGCGTGGAGAACTGCGCGGGGCTGGCCAGGAAGGCCTTCAGCCCGGCCGCCGTGTTCATGTGGAAGCCGGCGACCAGCCCGTACATGACGAAGACGAAGAACACGCCGACGCCGAGCAGCGCGCCGCGAACCGCGAGCGGAACGTTCCGCTTCGGGTTGCCGGTCTCCTCGCCGAGCACGGCCGCGGCCTCGAAGCCGATGAACGACAGCAGGCCGAACACGACGCCGAGGCCCACGCCGGAGAAGCCGGTCGGCCCGGAGGTCGGGTTGAAGTAGGAGATGCTGTTGCCGTGCCCGGCCCGGATGATGGCGATCAGCGCTAGCAGGGCGAAGATGAACATTTCCAGGCCGAGCAGGATCAGGTCGAGCCGTACCGATGTCCGGATGCTGCGCACCGAAAGCGTCATCGCGATCGCCAGCAGGATGATGCCCAGGATGACCCACGGCACGTTCCAGTGGAACGTCGACTGCAGGTAGGAGCGCAGGAAGGCGCCGTTAGCCGTGAACAGCCCGATGGTCAGCACGACGAAGGCGCCCGCGTACATCCAGCCGGTGAAGAAACCGGCCAGACTTCCGAGCGCCCGGCTGCAGAAGGTGTAGAAGGAGCCCGCGGTCGGCAGCTTCTTCGCAAACTCGATCACTGTGTTGCCGACGAACAGCGCGGCGATGAAGGCGAGCAGGAACGCGACGGGAAGCGCGGCCCCGGCGTCCGCGCCGGCCGCCGGCGCGTTCAGGATCACGGCCAGCACTGGCGCCATCACGGCGGCCGATAGTGCGAGGCAGTTGCGCAGGCTCAGGATGCCCCGGGCGAGCTGCGGCTTGGTCTCTCCCGCTTGCACTGTCCCTGCCCCGGGTGGCGCGGGCTCGGTAGCTGCCATCTGTTCGGCCCTCTCGCTCGAAGATCCGGCCGCGGCGCGCATCTCGGGGCGGCCCGGGATGCAGGTGCCGCGAGAGTGACCGATGACCCGAACACCCGTAGTAGAGCCCTGGCCCGACATCGCTGTCAAGACCATTACATAGTTTATTGGAAGTCAAAAACTAAATATATGATCTTGAATCTGCGGCTAGCTGGCCAGCAATTCGCGGACGCGCGGGATGACCTGCGTGCCGTACAGCTCAATGGCGGTCATCAGGGTCGGATGGGAGAGGCCGCCCATGCCGTACTTGAGGTCGAAGCGGTTCGCGCCAAGGACGGTGAGGTTGGCGGCGATCTTCTGGGCAACTGTCTCGGGGGAGCCGACGTACAGGGCGCCCGCTGGCCCGATCTCGCGCTGGAATGTGTCCGGAGTCGGCACCGCGAAACCGCGGGCTGCGCCGACGCTGGCGATGACATCGCGGTAGCGCGGCCAGAACTCCTCGCGGGCCTGCTCGTCGGTCACGGCGACATGGCCTGGCGCGTGCACGCCGACTGGCAGCGGAGCACGCCCGAATTGCTCGAGCGCCTGCCGGTAGAGCCGGGAGAATGGCGCGAACCGCGCCGGAGACCCGCCGATGATGGCCAGCATGAGCGAGTATCCGTAGCGGGCGGCGCGAATGACCGACTGCGGGCTGCCGCCGACGCCGATCCACGCTGGGAACGGGCCGGACTCGGTGTGCGGCACGATGTCCTGATGGTAGAGCGACGCGCGGGTCTTGCCCTGCCAGGTGACGGGGCCGCCCTGGAGCAACTCGGCGAACAGGCCGGCCTTCTCCTCGAACAGGTCGTCGTAGTCGGCGAGGTCGTAGCCGAATAGCGGGAACGAGTCGATGCTGGAGCCCCGGCCGAGGATGACCTCGGCCCGGCCACCGGAGATCGCGTTCAGGGTGGAGTACCGCTGGAACACCCGGACCGGATCGTCGGAGCTGAGCACGGTGACGGCCGATCCGAGGTGCATGCGGGTGGTCCGCGCCGCGATCGCGGCGAGCACTACGTCAGCGGCCGGCATCGGGAAATCGCTGGTGTGGTGCTCGCCGATGCCGAAGAAGTCCGCCCCGGCCTGCTCGGCCAGGACTCCTTGCTCGACCACGTTGCGGATTGTCGCGGCGTGTGAGAGCGGCCGGTCGCGCTCGTCATGCATTGCGTCACCGAAGGTGTCGAGGCCGAGAACGAGCGTTGCGTCAGCTGACGGTGGCGGGGTCACGTGCAGGCTTCCTTTCACATCTGTACTGGCGGGAACGGGCTGAGTCGCGCTAGGCAGCCTCAGCCCGCGCGGCTTGGTCGAACTCGGAGCGGCGCAGCGATGCGCCGAAGACGGGACCGCCGGGCTCGAGGATGCGGCCCGCGCCCAGGCTGTCCAGCCGGACGGGGTCGTAGCCGATCCGGTCGACCAGGCTTGCGATGACCTCGAGCCCGTGCGCGTCGTCGGCCGCGACACCAAGCGCCCGCCGGTCGGGCGCGCCTGCGGGCCGCCGCTCGTCGTCAAGCTCGTGGTAGCCGATGTGGTTCAGCGCCTTGACAACCGTCGAGGAGGGCAGCCGGCGCTGGACGATCTCGCTGCTGCCGAGCCGATGGTCTTGGAACATCGGCACAACGCCGTCCACGGCCGGCCAGTAGTTCATCATGTCGACGACGAGCTTGCCCGCCACCAGCGACCGGTCCAGTGTCGCGAACTTGTGCAGCGGAATCGCGAGCACCACGATGTCGGCATCCGCAGCCGCATCTGCCGCCCATCGCGCCTCGGCGCCTGGCACCAGTACCTGCGTGATCAGTTCGATATCCGCCGGGTCACCGGACGCGGCGATCGTCACCGGATAGCCCGCGTCCATTGCGACCCGCGCGAGCACCGGCCCGGAGTGGCCGGCCCCGAGCACGGCGATCCGAGGCAACATCGTGCGTGGCTGGGCTATCGTGCGTGCTTGGCCTTGCGCAGGCATAGCTCGTCAGAACCCGACCGGCTCGCGGACGAGAACGATGTGGATGCGGCCGGGCAGTTCCTGGTGGATCTCCAGGATCTTGCCGACCGAGCTGTGCTGCCCGTAGGCGGCCTGCGCGCGTGCGTCCTCGAGTACCAGGCTGTGCTGGTAGATGCGCTCGCGGGCCGCTTCGGGATTGGGCACCAGCTTCTGCGCGCCGACGACGAAGATGACGTTCGCGGCACCCCACGCATAGGACGCCAGCTGGCTGCCGGACGCCGAGGCGATGACGAGCGTGCCGTCTCGGGTGATCGCGTGCACGCTGCCGAGTGCGTAGTCGGGCTGACCACCGATCGCCTTCATTTCCTGTGCCTGGGTGGCGAAGTCGAGCGCGAACATGGCGTTACGGGCTGAGTCGTAGGGGCCACCGTCGTTGATCGCATCCGCAATCCCGGTCTCCTGCAGCGTCACCGAGGTGTTCGTCATCACCGAGGAACCGTGCGGGATGCGCGCTAGCACTGCGTCGCGCGCGGCGTCGAGGCTGTCGACGACCTCAGTGCTGAAGCCATGCTCCTCGAGCGCCAGCACGGTGGCGGCGAGCGTGTCGTCATCGGGCAGCGCGGTGAAGCGGTCAGCTGCGTGCGGGTCGGCTGCGTGCACTGTGCTCATAACTGGTCCTCCCTGGCATAAAGGAAGATCTCTGGTCCGCGGGCCGGTCATCTTCCGTGGTCGTGCAGCTAAACGGACTATACCCCGGTTAGTATTCCCGGCCGGTAGAGTGATCTGCGTGGACCAGCCCGTCGTGCCACTGGCAGCGCCGCGCGGCGAGCGCGCTGACGCCGCGCGTAACCGGCTGCACCTGCTGGCCACCGCGCGCGAGATGCTGGCCGAGCAGGGCGCCGACACTCTGACCATGGACGGGCTCGCCGAGCGCGCGGGTCTGGGTAAAGGCACGGTTTTCCGCCGGTTCGGTACGCGCGCCGGGATCTTCCAGGCGCTTCTGGATGACGACGAGCGGGCGTTTCAGGAGCAGGTCCTGTCCGGGCCGCCGCCGCTCGGTCCAGGTGCTCCGCCGCTGGACCGGCTTATCAGCTACGGCCGCGCCAGGACCGGGTTCCTCATTGAGCACCGGGAGATCGCGAGGGCTGCCCTGGACGGCAGCCAGCTGGTGCCGGCCGGATCGCAGACGCCGATCTCCCAGCTGCACATCCGCATGCTGCTCGGGCAGCTGGGCCTCGACGCGCCGGACCTCGATGTGCTGGCCGTCCAGCTGACGGCCGCCCTGGACGGGCCCCTGCTGCTCTACTTGTCGGCCACTGACCTGACCGAAGCCGCCGCGCGCATCGCCGAGCGGATCGCACGGAGCTGGCAGGACCTCGTCACTCGCGTCTGTTTCCGGCCGAGTTGACCTGCCTGAGGCTGCCTGCTCTACTTCTGTCAGCCTGCCGAGGGGTTGTTGATGCGTTCATATGCACGGTCTTCCCGCCTGCTCATCGTTGCCATGGCTGGCGCGGCGCTGATCGCGGGCTGCTCAAGCGGCAAGCCGGCCGCAGCGCCGACCGTGACTGTCACCGCTACCGCGACCGGGTCGGCGAGCGCGAGTCCGAGCGGCGGGACGACCACGACGACGCCCGCTGGCCCGGGACCCTGCCAGTCCAGCGCGCTGAAGGTGACGCTGGGGCCGGGCAACGCCGCAGCGGGCACGGCGTTCTACGAGATCCTCTTCACTAACGTCTCGGCCGCGACGTGCACGCTGTACGGATTTCCCGGCGTTTCCTTCACTGGCGAGACCTACGCCGTCCAGGTCGGGCCAGCTGCGACCCGCAATCCGGCCAGCAAGCCCGCCCTGGTCACGCTGCCGCCAGGCGCCGTCGCCAGCGCGGAGATCAGCGTCGTAGACGCGCAGAACTACTCGCCGGGCCCGTGCGGCCTGACGACAGCGAGCGGAGTTCTGGTCTACCCGCCGAATCTCACTACCTCGATCGGCCTGCCGTTCAACGGATACACCTGCGTGCACCCGAAGTATCACGTGCTGTCGGTCGACGCCGTGGTGCCGGGACCGGGCGGCGGCTGATCGACCGGTGGACATCGTCACTAGCGCGAGCCAGGCGGCGGCTTCTGCCCCCATGGACCTCGTCGTCCGAGGCGGCGAGATTGTCACTCCTGGCCACCGGGGCATCGCCGACGTCGGAGTGCGGGACGGCCGGATAGTCCAGCTCGGCGGCGCCATGTCCGGGCAGGACGAGCTCGACGCTCATGGGCTGCTCGTTGTCCCCGGCGGCATCGATGCGCACGTGCACCTGGTATGCACGGCGCTCGGCCAAGACGAGCCAGCACAGCAGGAGCCGATCTGGGTCGACGACTTCTGGACTGGCTCGCTTGCCGCCATCGCGGGGGGCGTCACGACGATCGGGAACATGACCTTCGCGCTGCCCGGTGAGTCGATGACCGCGGCGATCGGTCGGGAAATGGCGGGGGCAAGCGCCGAGGCCGCGGTGGACTGGTTCTTGCATCCGGTGCTGACCGGCCTCGGCGACGACGCTGTCGCAGAGCTCGCGGCCCTCGCCGCTGACGGGCATGCCAGCGTCAAGGTCTTCTTGTCCGAACCTGAGTACGCGCCGGGTACGCCGGGCCTGGCTGATGCGATCGCGGCGGCCGGGCGCGCCGGCTCACTGACGCTGCTGCATTGCGAGGATGCCGGCATACTGACGCGGACGGGCCAGGACCTGATCGAATCGGGACGCGGCGCGATGAGCCATTTCCCTGACGCGCGGCCAGTTAGCGCCGAACTTGAGGCCGTAGACCAGGCCATCGGCCTGGCCCGCCAGACCGGGGCGCCGATTTACATCGTGCACCTGTCCTCGGCTGCCGCCCTGGACCGGTGCCGGGCGGCCCGTGCTGCGGGACTGCCCGTCTATGTGGAGACCAGACCGCTCTACCTGCACCTGACCCGGGAGCGTTTCGAGGAGCCGGACGCCGCGAAGTACGTGGGCGCGCCGCCGCTGCGGGACCAGTCTGACCGGGAGGCGCTGTGGCGCGGGCTGGCGGCCGGGGAGGTGGATACCGTCTGTAGCGATCATGCGCCGTGGACGCTTGCGGCCAAGCTCGACCCCGCCCTCGACGTCGTCACCGCGCGGCAGGGCGTCGCCGATCTCGAGACGCTCATGCCCATGCTGTTTTCCGAGGGCGTTCTGGCCGGGCGGATCTCGCTGGACAGGTTCGTCGAGCTGACGTCAGCCAGCGCCGCCCGGCTGTTCGGCCTCTATCCACGCAAGGGCGCGATCGCAGTCGGCTCGGACGCCGACCTGGCACTGTGGGATCCAGCCGAGCGGCGCGTCATCGACGGGGCGCGGATGCAATCGCGGGCCGGCTATTCGGTGTATGACGGCTGGACCGTCCAGGGCTGGCCGCGGTTCGTCCTCCGCCGCGGCCAGATCGTCTTGGCCGACGGCCGCGTCACGGCACAGCCCGGGCAGGGCCGGTGGGTGCGCCGGGACGCAGGAGCAGCCCAGATTTCGGCTATTTCCGACGACCCCGACGTGAGATTATCGCCGTAACGAAGACCCCATTGGCAAATGGAGGCATCAATGGCCGCATCTGCTCCAGTCGCGACACAGACCGGGCTCCGCGCGGACGCGATCGGATTGCGTGAGGTTCTGTTCCAGAGCATCACCGACATGGCGCCTGGTGCCGCCATTGCCGCATCCATCCCGGCCGGCGTCGCATTCGCCGGTGGCGCGCTTCCGCTCGCGGTCGTGTTCGCGCTGATCGCCTGCCTTTTCTCAGCCTGGAGCATCGGCCAGCTGGCCCGCGAGTTGCCGTCATCTGGCTCGATGGCGACCTACGCGGCGCGAGGCCTGCATCCCTCGTTCGGGTTCCTCACCGCGTGGGGCTACGCCATGGTGGGCTGGCTCATCCCGCCGCTCGTGCTGCTGCAGCTTGGCTTCACGACTGCTGGCACGCTGCACTCTGAGATTTCCGGCTACCCGGCGAACCTGTGGTGGCCATGGGCGATCCTCGGCTTGCTGATCATCTTCGCGGCCGGCTACTTCGGCATCCGGGGCTCTACGCGGTTCGGCACCATCCTTGGCGTCTTCGAGATCGCGGTGTTCCTCATCATGGGCGTGCTTCTCGTCTTCCACGCGGGCAGCCACAACACCCTCTCGGTCTTCACCACTAAGTACACGCCAACTGCCTTCCACGGCATGTCCGGCGTCGTGGCCGGCTCGGTTTTCAGCATCCTTGCCTTCGGCGGTTTCGAAGGCGCCGCGCCGCTGGCTGAGGAAGCTCGCAACCCGAGGCGGACAATTCAGCTCGCGGTGCTGCTGGCCACGCTGCTGATCGGCGCGCTGTACGTGTTCACCACCTACGCTGCGGACGTCGCCTTCGGGCCTAAAGGATTCGCCGGCTTCACTACCGGCACCGGCAGCGCCTCGTGGGTGGGCCTGGCCAGGTCGTTCTACGGCCTGTTCTGGATCCTGGTCTTCCTCGCGATCGTCAACTCCACCCTGGCGAACTCCAACGCCGGTCAGAACGTGTCCAGCCGGACCGCGTTCGCCATGGGCCGGATCAAGGCATTCCCGTCCCTTCTAGGCGTGGTCAGCGCCCGGCATCGAGCACCAGTCAACGCGATCTACCTCGGCACCGTGATCTCGCTGGCGGCCATGCTCGGCCTTGGCCTCCACTACGGCCCGACCGAGGCGTTCGCCATGGTGGGAACCGCCCTGGTGATCCTGCTCGTTGCTATCTACATCGTCATGAACGCGGCTTGCATCGGATTCTTCGCGCGTAGCCGCAGCCACAAGTTCAAGATCGTGTCCCACCTGATCATCCCCGTGCTGGGCATCGTGGTGTTCGTGCCCGCGTGGTGCGCCGGAGCCGGCATCAAGATCGCCGGGATCAGCTGGATCAGCCCGCTGCCCGCGCCGCTTTCGTACATGGGACCGGCCGTAGCGGTCTGGATGGTCATCGGCCTGGCCTATCTGGTCTACCTCTACCTCGCTCACCCGCAGCGTGTCATCGACGTGGGCTTGATCCATCTGGACGACACGGAAATCGACCCAACCGTCAGTGAGGTGGCTTCGTAAAGGTGCGACGGCGGCGACACCCAGCGCTTCTGTAGCGACGTCTTTGGCGCTGACTTACTCCGTGCTCCGGGCCGTGATCTGCGCTGGCGCGGGCAGCCGGAGCTCGGCGTAGAGCGCGCGGTGGTCGCTGCCGGTTACCCGGTACGCCGACGTGGTCAGTACCTGACAGCGCCGGTCGACGAGGACGTGGTCGATGGCGAGCAGGGTCAGCCGCCAGTCGGGTCGTGGTCCCCAGGTATGGACTAGCCCCTGGCCGGCCTGGCTGGCGGCGTCCGCGTAGCCGCGGCGCAGCAGCAGGCGGAACTGCGCGTGATCGAGCGTGGCGTTGAAGTCTCCGGCGAGGATCACCGGACCGGCACCGGGTGCCGGCAGCGCGGCCAGCTGACCGCGCCACCGGGCCGTGGCGCCCGGCGACCAGGGCGGCCTCGGCGGCCCGGCGTGAATGCAGGCCAGTTGCACGGACTGGCCGGACGGAAGCTCAAGCCGGGCGGTACACCGGGCCGCGGAAACCGGAGCAATAGAGACCGGGGCTGCAGACACGGGGGCTGAAGATACGGAGTCGGCGGGCAGCCCGCAGCGCAGCGGGTAGCGGGCGTAGATGCCGCTGCCTCGCGTGCCGTTCGGCATCGGCTGAACCACGCCGTGTGCGAGCAGGTCACCTAGCCCGGCCCGCTGGAGCCTTGCTGCCGCCTCGCTCGTGAGCTCCTGCACGAACAGCGCGTCTGCGCGCGTGCGGCGCACCAGTTCGACGACGGACTCGGGCGCGGCCCGGCCGAGGAGCAGGTTCGCCGTTAGGACGCGCAGCGTCGGCCCCGCCGCCGGCGGCTGGCGGGATGGGACCGCGCGAGGGCCTACCGCGACCGTGAGCGCAGCCCCGGCGGCCGCGGTCGTCACCGCCGGGCCGCCGCGCAGCAGCAGCGCGCAGGCCCAGGCTCCCGCGGTGACCTGCGGAGTGAACGACAGCACTGGCACGGCCCAGGCTTCGGCGAACCGGAGACGATCCGCTCCCACCAGCCGGGCAGCCGCCCAGCCGGCCAGGGCGGTCGCCAGCGCCCACTCCATCCGTCGTGACGGCATTGGGTCATGATCGCAGAACCGCTGCTGCGGCCATGACGTGCCATCGCCGTCCGTGCCACCCTGGACGAGAAGGTCGGCAGTCTCGCTGCGGGAAATCAGGGCTGGAAGGCGGAGATGAGTGTCGCGATACTTCAATCTTGGCAGCTACCGGCGGCGTGTAAGTACGCGGTCGGCTCAAGCGAGCAGGTGGTTCAACCGGGGCCTGGCGTGGGCGTACGGCTTCAATCACAAGGAGTCGATGCGCTGCTTTGAGAGGGCCATTGAGTATGACCCGGACTGCGCGATGGCTTACTGGGGACTGGCCTACGCTGTCGGGCCGAACTACAACGCGCCGTGGGAGGCCTTCGACGAGGAGGCTCTGGCCACCGCGGTAGCACGGGCGCATGCTGCCCTCGCCCAGGGGAGGCGGCGCGCACACCGCACTCAGCCGACCGAGCTGGCGCTCATCACGGCCCTATCCGCGCGCTTCCCGGCCGCTGTGCCGCCGCCCGACTGTACACCCTGGAGTGTGGCCTACGCGGATGCTATGCGGGAGGTGTACCGCGAGCATCCCGACGACCTCGACGTGGCTGCGCTGTTCGCCGATGCGCTCATGAACCTGGCGCCGTGGGCTCTGTGGGACCAGCGAACGGGTGCGCCGTCAGCGGCGTCCGGCACGAGCGAGGCCAGGGCAGTCCTCGAGCGCGCGCTGGCGACTAACCCGGGCCGCGAGCACGCGGGACTGCTGCATTTCTACATCCACCTGATGGAAATGTCGCCGCACCCTGAGCTCGCGCTGCCGGCTGGTGACCTGCTGCGCGAGCTCGTGCCCGATGCTGGTCACCTAATTCACATGCCGACGCACCTGGATGTGCTGTGCGGCGACTATCACCAGGTCGTGACGTCCAACTCCCGTGCGATTGCTGCTGATGACAAGTACCTCGCGGTTGAGGGCGCGATGAACGTCTACAGCCTCTACCGTGTGCACAATTACCACTTCAAGCTGTACGGGGCGATGTTCCTGGGCCAGTCGCAGGTCGCACTAGAGACCGCCGAGCAGCTGGCCGCGAGCATTCCGGCGGACCTGCTGCGGGTTGAGCACCCTGCGATGGCGGACATGCTGGAGGGCTTCGTTCCCATGCGGCAGCATGTGCTGATCCGGTTCGGCCGCTGGCAGGAGATCATCGACACGCAGCTGCCCATCGACGCGGATCTGTATTGCGTGACCACGGCCATCATCTTGTACTCCCGTGGGGTGGCGCATGCGGCGACCGGGAACGTGCGGCTGGCTGAGGAGACGCGCGAGGATTTCCGCGCTGCCGTGGCGCGAGTGCCGAGCTCACGCACCATCTTCAACAACACGTGCGCCGACGTTCTCGAGATCGCTGCAGCCATGCTCGATGGCGAGATCGACTACCGCAACGGAGACTACGAGCGTGCCTTCAGGCACCTGCGGCGTGCGGTAGAGCTAGACGATGGCCTGCCGTATGACGAGCCGTGGGGCTGGATGCAGCCGGCCAGGCACGCCTATGGTGCCTTGCTACTCGAGCAGGGCCGGGTAGCCGAAGCAGAGTCGGTGTACCGGGCTGACCTTGGCCTGGACGCCACCCTGGCGCGCGCCTGCCAGCACCCAGGCAACCTGTGGAGTCTGCACGGTTATCACGAATGCTTGGTCCGCCTGGGCAAGGAAGAGCTGGCTGGAGTGATCGCCAATCAGCTCCAGGTCGCTTCCGCCTACGCGGACGTCCCGGTCACGTCGTCGTGCTATTGCCGGCTGTCCTGCCACGACTCGACCTAGCTGGCCTTCGGCGAGTGAGCGGGCACGTGGCACCAGTCGCTATCGGTCGCGACGCTGTAACGCGAAACTGTAACATCTGATACATGCTTGCTTAGAATCATCAATGCTGTTACGAATGGGAGTAACGGCCGGGTGGTTCCGGACCGACCGCAGCACTGGGAGCCGATCGCCATGGAGATTTTCGAGGCTGCGCCGTCCGCGGGGGGACCGAGCCTGGCTCTGCACGGCGGGGCCGGCGGCCGGATAGGGGACCAGACCCTGACGGGTCGCGCGCCCTATGCAGAGGGACTGCTTGCCGCCTATCGCGCCGGGTGGCAGGTGCTCACAGCGGGCGGCACTGCCCTCGACGCCGTGTGCGCGAGCGTGCAGGTACTTGAGGACGAGCCGCTGTTCAATGCCGGCCGTGGCGCCGCGCTCACCGCGACGGGGCACGCCGAGCTTGACGCGTCGGTGATGACGGGATCCGGACGCGCGGGCGCGGTCGCCGCCGCCAAGTACGCCAGGAACCCGGTCAGGCTGGCGCGCGCCGTGATGGAGCACACCGAGCACGTCCTCATCGTCGATCCGGATGTCGAGTTCCTCGAGCGCTATGGACTCGAGATAGTCGAGCGCGGCTACTTCATCACCCAGGCGCGGCAGCAGCAGCTGGACCGGGTCATGGAGGGCCGAGTCGTCGCCGCCCGCCATGGAACTGTCGGCGCGGTGGCGCGTGACGCCGGCGGCCGTGTCGCCGCCGCGACCTCTACGGGCGGGATGACGGGCCAGGCCGACGGGCGGATCGGGGATAGCCCCATCGTCGGCGCGGGCGTGTACGCCCGCGACGATGTCGTAGCGATCTCGTGTACCGGAGACGGCGAGGCCTTCATCCGCGGCGTCGTTGCGTACGACGTCGCCGCCCGGATCCGCTACACCGGCGCGGACCTCGCCGAGGCGGTCCGGGGGACCTTTGAGCAGGAACTCACCCGGCGCGGGTCCACCGGAGGCCTCGTCGCCGTCGGCGGCGACGGCCGCATCGTCGTGGCACATAACTCGCCGGCGATGTTCTCCGCACGCGGCACGGGTCCTGAGCCGGTGCTGACGACATGACCCGGTGCTGACGAAATGACCGAGCCGCCCGCGGAGAAACTGCCGTTGCGGGACGAGATCTTTCAGCGGATGGACGAGCTCACGCCGGCCGAGAGGAAGGTGGCGCGCACTCTGCTGGCCCGTTATCCGGCTGCAGGTCTCGAGAGCACGGCGGCGCTGGCAGTCGCGGCAGGCACGAGCAAGCCAACCGTGCTGCGCTTGCTGGCCAGGCTCGGGTTCGGCCGCTATCCCGATTTCCAGGAGCGGCTGCGTGCTGAGGTCACCCGGTCCATGAGCGCGAGCCCGCTGAGCCGGGCACTGGCCCGCCGGGCGGCGCCGTCCGACGACAGCGTCTTCCATCGCGCGGTCGAACAGCGTGCCCAGCTCGTCACGCGGCTGCAGGAGACGGTGCCGCCTGGAGAAATCGACCGAGCTGTTTCATTGCTGGCCGGACGCCCGAAGCACGTGATCATCTCCGGCGGATACTTTTCGCGGCTGATCGCCCGGATGATGGCGATGCAGCTGGATCAGCTGATCCCCAATGTGGACTACGCCGACGAGCCTCTCGGCGCAGACGTCGGGAAGTACCTGCGCGCCGGGCGCGACTCGGTCGCGATCGTGTTTGACCTGCGCCGGCATGAACTGGCCGCCAACGAGGTCGTCTCGATGGCGAAGGCCTGCGGCGCCAGCGTCATCCTGATCACCGACGAGTCGCTCTCCCCGTCGGCGGAAGAGGCGGACATCGTGCTGCCGGTCGCCGTCGACGGCATTCCCTTCGACTCGTTCGCCGGGCTGGTCGTGCTCACCGAGAGTCTTGTTGATGCCGTCTTCCATGGTGCCGGCGAGGCGGCCGTTGAGCGGATGGCGGACTGGGAGCGATCAGTGCACATCTACCGGGCCTTCCGTGCCCGCGGACCGGCTGGAGATGCGACGGGACCGCATGAGCAACAGAAAGAAGACTGACGCATGGGACAGCTTGCGGCCGCAGCCGAACTCGCGCGGCTCGGTGAGGCGTATTTCGCCACCCAGCACAGCTACGACCCGTACAACGCGACTCTGCTCGGCGTAGCGGAATTCGACGGGCTGTCCTTCGATCCGAGCCGGGAGGCGAGCGAGCGCACCGCGCAGGAGCTCGCGGCCATCGGCCGCCAGGTCCGCGAGATCGACACCGCTGGCCTCACCGGCGCCCAGCGCGTCGACCACGGGGTGCTCACCGCCCTCGTCGAAGGAGCCCGCTCCGACGCCGAGCACTCGCTCTGGGCCGCCAACGCGTCGGCGAAGAGCTACGTCAGCCGGCAGGGCCTGATCTTCCAGGCGGTGCCCGCCATGACCGTCGCCACCCCCGAGGCCGCAGCACGCTACCTCAGCAGGCTGTCGAAGATCGGCGCGACCCTCGACGCGCTCGGTCAGCGGTACCTGGCGGAGGCCGCGGACGGGCGGACCCCCACCGCCGTCGGCGTCGATCACGCCATCCGCCAGCTGCAGGGGTACCTCGCCCTGCCGGTGTCTCGAAGACGCCCTGCTCGAGCCTGTGCGCGACGCGGAACCCGCTGTGCGCGAGGCCGCAACCGCCCATGTCACCGAGACCATCAGGCCGGCCATGCAGCGGCTCGCCGAGCTGCTGCGCCGCGAACTGGCGCCGCTCGCCCGGCCGGACGACCGGGTCGGCATCCGCGAGATCCCCGGCGGTGAAGCCGGCTACCTGGCCGCGGTCGCGCGGCACACCACCACCACGCTCTCGCCTGAGGACATCCACGCTATCGGGCTGGCGGAACTCGACGAGCTGGCCGGATTGTGGTCGCAGATCGGGCAGGAAGCACTCGGTGAGAGCGACTTTGCCACCATCGCCGCGCGGCTGCGCGACGACCCGGCGCTGCGCTTCCATACCCGCGAGGAAATCATCGCGGTCGTCCAGGACGCCCTCGACCGCGCTGAGTGGGCACGTGACACCTACTTCGAGCACTACGACATTCCCGCCTGCGTCATCGAGGAGATCAACCCGATCGATGCGGACAACGCTGCGATGGCGTACTACCGGCCCCCGGCCGTCGATGGCAGCCGCCCGGGCGCGCACTGCCTGCTGACGACCAATCCGGGCGAGCGCTACCGCTACGAGTACGAGGCGCTGGCGTTCCACGAATCGGTGCCCGGGCACCACCTGCAGCTCGCCACCGCCCAGACGCTCGACATCCCGCGGTACCGGCGCCACATCGACGCCGAGCTGTGCGCCTTTAACGAGGGCTGGGGCCTGTACGCCGAGCGCCTTGCGGACGAGATCGGCCTGTACAGCAGCGGAATCGCGCGGCTCGGGATGCTGTCCTTCGCGTCGCTGCGAGCATGCCGCCTCGTCGTGGACACCGGCATGCACCACCTGGGCTGGTCGCGTCAGCAGGCGATCGACTTCATGTACACCCGCACCGCCACCACGCGCGACAACGTGCGCAATGAGGTCGACCGGTACATCGCCTGGCCCGGCCAGGCGCTCGCCTACGTGACCGGCAAGCGCGAGATCGTGCGCCTGCGTGAGCGGGCGCAGCACACGCTCGGGCCGCGATTCGATCTGCGCCGGTTCCACCACGCGGTGCTGCGCAACGGAGCCATCCCCCTCACCGTGCTCGATGGCGAGATCGAGCGCTGGACCGCCACGGAGGCATGAGCATGAGAGTGACCATCAACGGCTGCGAGCTGAACGTCGAGGTGATGGGACCCGAGGACGGTCCGGTGCTGATCGCCCACCACGGCGGCGGCGGGATCGGCTCCCTGGCCGAACCCAAGGCCACCTTCGGTCCGCTGTCCGACCGGTTCCGTGTCGTCATCTTCGACGCGCGCGGCTGCGGACACAGCGAGGGCATGCCGCCGTACTCCCACGCCCAGTGGGCTGCCGACGTCGACGGCCTGCGCGAGTGGATCGGCGCGGACAAGATCGTCATCGCAGGCGGCTCCTACGGCGGATTCATCGCCCTGGAGTATGCCGTGGCGTACCCCGAGCATGTCCAGGCGATCGTGCTGCGCGACACCTCCGCCGACGCGACCAACAACGAGCTCCTCTATGAGAACGCGCGGAACCAGGACCGGGTCGAGATCAACTGGGACAACTTCAACCGCTACTGGTCCGGGCAGATCCGCGACGACGAGGACCTCAAGGCGCGCTGGGCGGAGATCATCCCGCTGTACGACTACGAATACGACCCCGTCCGCTCCGCGGCGAGGGTCGAGGCCGGCATCTACCGCCACGAGGCCCACAACTGGTGCTTCCAGCACAACCAGCCGAACTACGACCTGAAGCCACAGCTTCCCTCGATCACGGTGCCCACGCTCGTCACCGTCGGGCGGCGTGACTGGGTCACCCCGGTCAGCGCCGCCGAGACCATCGCGTCCCTGATACCGAACGCGAAGCTGGTGGTGTTCGAGAAGTCCGGCCACTCGCCGCAGATCGAGGAGCGCGAGCTGTTCCTGTCCACTGTGCGCGACTTCCTCGACAGCGCGCCCGTCGCGTAACGAGAGCGGATAACTCACCTCATGGAAATCACCATCATCGGATCCGGTGCCATCGGCGGCACTCTCGGCGCCCACATGATCCGCGCCGGCCACGACATCACGCTGTGCGACGCCGACGCGGCCCACGTCGCCGCCATCCGCGAACGCGGGCTGATCATCGAAGGCCCGGTCGACGAGTTCACTGTGGCTGCGCACGCGATCACTCCCGACGAACTCCCCGACCGCATCTCCCGCGCCATCGTGGCCGTCAAGAGCCTGCACACCCGCGCTGCCGCTGACCTGCTCCGCGACCGGCTGGCCCCCGACGGCTATGTGCTCACCGTGCAGAACGGTCTCACCGCCCACACCCTCATCGAAGCAGTCGGCCGCGACCGGGTCATCTCGTCGTTCGTCAACTTCGGCGCCGACGTCATGGCCCCAGGGCGCATCATGCAGGGCAACGTCGGGACGTTCCGCGTCGGCGAGCTCGATGGCGGCCTGATCACCCGGCGCGTGCTGGACCTCGCCGAGGCGCTTCCGTACGCGAAGCCCACTGACAACGTGCTCGGCTTCCTGTGGGGCAAGGAGGCCTACGGTGCCATGCTGTGGGCCGGCGCGGTCTCCGATCTGACCATCGTCGAGCACCTTGAAGACGTGCGCTACCGGCCGGTCATGATCGCCATCGCGCGGGAGGTCCTCGCACAGGCGCCGGTGAGGGTCGAGAGCTTCGACGGCTTCGACCCGGACGACCTCGATGGGTCTCTTGACCGGCTGGCCGAGTTCAACCGCAACAGCGCCAAGAAGTACAGCGGCATCTACCGCGACCTCGTGGTGCGCAAGCGCAAGACCGAGATCGACGAAGTGCTGCGCGACATCAACGGCCCCATCTTCGACAAGGTCGCCAGGATCATCCACGACATCGAGGAGGGCAGGCGGGTCAACGAGCGCGCGAACCTCGACGAGCTGGCGGATTTTGTCGCCGGGCTCACGGCTGTCTGATGCGCATCGTCGCGCTGCAGTAGCTCGCAGACTCCCGGCTTGGCGATTGCGGGAAGGTAGCCGACTTGGTGTACTACCTTGAACGGAGGACGCGCAGATGCCGGGAGGAGCTGGTACCGATGGTCAGCTACACCCGGCCCATCGGCCAGCACATGCGGCCGGTCAAGACCGGCGAGATGATCGCCTCCTACCTGCGTGGCAAGATCGTCCGCGGGGAGCTGGCCGAGGGCGCGTACCTGCCGGCTGAGGTCGAGCTGATGCGGCAGTTCGACGTGTCCAGGCCGACGCTGCGCGAGGCGTTCCGGATCCTGGAAACCGAGTCGCTGATCGAGATCAGGCGCGGCGCCCGCGGCGCACGCATCACCGCGCCCAGCGTCGAGGTCGCGGCCAGATATGTCGGCCTGCTCATGCAGACGTGCGGGACAACGCTGACCGATGTCTACGAGGCCCGGTCGTTGCTGGAGCCGAGCGCGGCGAGGCTGCTAGCGGGGCGGCGGACTGAGCAGGACCTGACGGACATGGCCGCTTGCGTCGACGAGCTTGAGGCCCTGGTGACATCACCCCGGTTGCCGGCTGACGTAGCTGCCTGGACCTTGTGCACGCAGCGATTCCATGACCTGCTGGTGGAGCGGGCTGGCAACAAGACCCTGGCGATCCAGAGCACCGTCCTGCGCGAGGTGGTGCAGGCGCACCTGCTGCTCGCCACCCGCCAGTCCGGCGACGCGGCCGCAGTCAGGAGCTTCACCAAGGTGATCCGGTCCTACCGCAAGCTGCTCGCGCTCGTGGCGGCCAAGGACGCGGCAGGAGCGGAGCAGCACTGGCGGACGCATATGGATGTGGCCGCCCGGACGCTGCTGGCGGAGCAGCTGAAGTCGGCGACCGTGCTGGACATGTTCAGCTAGCGCGGGCGCAACGCACGCTCGCCACACCGCACCTCTCGCCACACTGCACCAAGTTAGCTATCGTAGTTAGCTACCTTTGTATCGAGCTTCGAGGCCTGCCTGGGGAGCCAGCGGGCAATACCCCTGGAGGGTCACATGCGCGACGCAGTCATCGTCGAGGCGGTCCGGACGCCGGTCGGGAAGCGGAACGGCGGCCTGTCGGAGGTTCAGCCCGCTGACCTGTCCGCGCACGTGCTGAAGGCGGTCGCCGAGCGGTCGGGGATCGACCCGGCGCTGGTCGAGGACGTGATCTGGGGCTGTGTCGGCCAGGTCGGGGAGCAGACGCTCGACATCGCCCGGAACGCGGTGCTCGGCGCGGGCTGGCCGGAGTCGGTGCCCGGCGTCACGGTCGACCGGCAGTGCGGGTCGTCGCAGCAGGCGGTCAGCTTCGCCGCGGCCAGCGTGATCGCGGGCCACTACGACGTCGTCGTCGCCGGCGGCGTCGAGTCGATGAGCCGGGTGCCGATGGGCATGTCGGTCGGCGGGGCAGTGGCCGTTCGGGGAGGGCTTCCGGGCCCGCTACCACGGCATCGCGCCGAACCAGGGCCTCGGCGCGGAGATGATCGTCGACCGGTGGGGCTTCTCCCGGACCCAGCTCGATGAGTTCAGCCTCGGCTCGCACGCCAAGGCCGCCGCGGCGCAGGACGAGGGCCGGTTCACCGGCCGAGATCGCCCCGGTCACGCACCCCGGCCGGCACCAAGGTCGAGGCCGACGAGGGCATCCGCCGCGGCGGCACGCTCGAGAGCCTCGCCGCGCTCAAGCCCGCGTTCCGGCCGAGGACGGCACGATCACCGCCGGCGAACAGCTCGCAGATCTCCGACGGCGCGGCCGCGCTGCTGATCACCACCAGCGAGAAGGCCGCCGAGCTCGGCCTCACGCCGATCGCGCGGATCCACACCGCCGTCGTCATCGGCGACGACCCGGTGATCATGCTGACCGGCCCGATCCCCGCGACCGCGCTGGCGCTCAAGCGCTCCGGCCTGTCCATCGACGACATCGGCGCGTTCGAGGTCAACGAGGCGTTCGCGCCGGTCCCGCTGGCGTGGCTGGCCGAGACCGGCGCCGACCCGGCGCGGCTGAACCCGAACGGCGGCGCGATCGCGCTCGGTCACCCGCTCGGCGGCAGCGGCGCCCGGATCATGACCACGCTGGTGCACCACATGCGCGCCACCGGCACCCGGTACGGCCTGCAGACCATGTGCGAGGGCGGCGGCCAGGCCAACGCCACCATCCTCGAGCTCCTCTAGCCAGCCGGTCCGGGGGGTCAGGAGCCGCACGCGCCGCTTTGAGCGTGGCGGTCAGCGGGCAGATTCTCAGGCGTGGCGGTGAGATGCGGTGACGACGGAAGCCATGCCTGAGCCCGCGCCCGCCCGGCCCGCTCGCGCCCGAGGAGAATGCCATGCCGGCCCAGAATCGCTTCCTGCAAGGCTCGTTCGCGCCGGTCACTAAGGAGGTCACCGCCTTCGACCTGCCGGTGACTGGCCGGTTGCCGGGCGAGCTGACCGGTCGTTACCTGCGTAACGGGCCGAACCCGCTCGGCCTGGACGACCCGAACTACCACTGGTTCCTGGGTGCCGGCATGGTCCACGGGGTGCGGCTGCGAGACGGCCGCGCCGAGTGGTACCGCAACCGCTGGGTCCGCTCGAAGGCAGTCGCTGAGGCGATGAGCGAGACCTGGCCGGGCGGCCCCGTGCACGCCGGGATGGACTTCGCCGCCAACACGCACATCATCTCCCACGCCGGGCGCACCCTGGCCACCGTCGAAGCCTGCCCGCTGCCGTACGAGCTGTCCGAGGAGCTCGAGACTCGCGGTGCGTACGACTTCGGCGGGTCACTGCCCGGCGGCTTCGCCGCGCACACCAAGACCGACCCCCGGACTGGCGAGCTGCACGCTATCGCTTACTTCTGGGCCTGGGACCATGTCCAGCACGTTGTCGTCGACCCGGCCGGGAAGGTGAGCCGCACCACCGACATCCCGGTGGCTGACGGCCCGATGATGCATGACTTCGCCCTCACCGACTCTTCCGTCGTGTTCTTCGATCTGCCGGTGACGTTCAGCCTGGATGCGGTCTCGGCGGGCCGGGAGCTCCCTTACACCTGGAATCCTGCCCATCAGGCGCGGGTCGGCTTGCTCCCTCGCGACGGCAGCACGGCCGAGGTCCGCTGGGTGGAGATCAGTCCCTGCTGGGTGTTCCACACCCTGAACGCCTTCGATGACGGCGCGCGGGTGGTCGTCGATCTCTGTCAGTACCCGCAGCCGTTCGACGTCGCCACGCTGTGGGACGGGCACGGGCCCGCGAGCCTGGACCGGTGGACCATCGACGCGTCCGCCGGCACCGTGCATCAGCAGACCATCAACGACCGGGCGCAGGAGTTTCCTCGCGTGGATGACCGGGTCATCTCGCGGCCGCACCGATACGGATACAGCGCCGTGATCGGCGCGGTGGGCCAGGCCATCACGCCCCTGACCGGTGATTTCGCCGACGAGGCGTTCGCCAACGCGCTCCTCAAGCACGACCTGACCGGCGGCACCGTGCAGACGCACAACTTCGGCCGGGATGCGACGGCCGGCGAGGCCGTCTTCGTGCCGGTGGCGGCCGCGCCGCCGAAGACGACGGGTACGTCCTTGCCTACGTCCACAACCCCGACCGCAACGCGTCCGACCTGGTCATTCTGTCCGCGCAGGACTTCAGCGCTGAGCCAGTCGCGCGCGTGCACCTGCCAGCCAGGATCCCGCTCGGGTTCCACGGCAGCTGGATCGCCGACCAGTGATCATCCCCGAGCGACACTCGGGCGCGGTCAGGCGGACTCCCGCGGAAGCCCTAGACCCCGTTCCGCCATGATGTTGCGCTGGATCTCGCTCGTGCCTGAATAGATCGTGCCCGCCCTGCTGGCCAGGAATATCTCCTGCCACCTGCTCAGCGAATAGTTCTCCGTAGCGGGACGGATCATCCCGGCGGCCCCGGTCAGGTTGATGGCTATCTCGCCGAACCGCCGGTGGTACTCGGTTCGGAAGGCCTTGACGATGGCGGCCTCCGGCCCGGGCTGACCGCCGGCCACCATGCGTGCCGCGAGCCGCTGGCCATGGAAGCGCATGAGCGCAACCTGCGTGTAAGCCCAGGCCAACTGCTGGCGGACGAGCGGATCGGTGGTCAGGTCGGCGCGCTGAAGGTCGTGAACGAGGTCCCAGAATTCCAGCTCGAAGCCGAGATAGATCACCGTTGCTGAGCCGCCGCGCTCGAAGCCGAGCGTCGTCATGGCAGGTCGCCAGCCGTTGTTGACGCCGCCGATGACGTTGAACAGCGGCGCCCGGGTGCCGTCGAAGAAGTCGTGGCAGAAGTTCGCCTCGCCAGTCAGCTGGCGTACCGGACGCCACTCGATGCCGTTGTCGGGCGCGAAGCGGGCGAGCACGTAGCTGAGGCCGCGGTGCCTTGGCGCATCCGGGTCGGTCCGGCACAGAATGAAGATCATGTTTGCTCGCTGCGCGCCTGACGTCCAGATCTTCTGACCGGTGATGACGATCTCGTCGCCGTCGACTATTCCTTTGGTCTGGACCGCAGCGAGGTCGGAGCCATGGTCAGGCTCGGAGTACCCCTGGCAGTAGATATCTTCACCGGACACGATCCGCGGCAGGAAGCAAGCCTTCTGCTCCGGAGTGCCGTGCGCCAGGATGGCCGGCCCGACCAGCCGCTCGCCCATACCTCGCTCGACCCTCGGGATGCCCGCGCGCACGCACTCCTCCGCGAACACCAGCATCTGCACCGGCGTGAAGCCGCTCCCGCCGTACTGGACAGGCCAGTTTGGGCAGATCAGGTGTGCGTCCGCCAGCCTGCTCTCCCATTGGTGGTACTCCGGGCTGGCCAGTGCCTGGGCGCGGTGGTCGAAGCGGTTGTTAGGCAGATTCCACTGGGCCATCTCGGCGAGCCCTGGCGGCACGTTGTCGGCGATCCAGCTGCGGATCTGCATCCGGAAGTCGTGCGCTTCCTCGCCTAGGTCGGCTGTCCCGATCCGGGCGAGAGCCTCCGCTGCGCTCATTCGCCGGTCGCCTCGCCGCGGTAGAGAGGCGAGGACTGTTTCATCTGGCGCAGCATCATCCGCATCTGGGCCACTGGCTGGTCGCGATCGTCAAGCGCCCGGCTGTCGAACCACAGCACCTCGGTCTTTGGCGTCTGGCTGACCGCTGCCACCTCGCCGGTCACCCGGTAGTCGCGGTCGAGGAAGACCGGACCAGCGCGGAACCGGATCTCGATGGCGCCAAAGAGGCCGACGTGCTCGCCCATGGTCTCCTTCGTATCGGCCAGCAACTGCGTGTAGAGCAGTCCCACGACGCCTGACGGGGAGGCGATGGGGCCACCCCACGGCGACGGGCCCCTGTACCAGTCGAGAGGCTCGGTCATCGCCTGCTGCTCGATGACGGATCGCTGTCGGTCGCCGTTGACGGCCGCGCGCAGATCGCCGAGCACGTCGCCCGCCTTGAGCGCCTTCAGGATCCTGAGCTCGGCCGGATCGATCGGGCGCAGATCCCGTTCGTGCAACGCCGAGGCAGCCCGTGGGTCCCCGGCTGCGGCCGTTCCCTCGGCGACCAGCTCGCCGGCTGGAGTCGTCATCCAGGCGCGGACCTGCGGGTCGGCAGCGCCGGGCGGCGGACGCTCGACAAACGCCTGGACGGCCTCGCCGTCGGTTGTCGCGTGCCGGAAGTACAGTGACAGGCTGCCAGTCTCGAACCACCGCTGGCCGAACGCCTGCAGCAGCAGTGGCGGGAACTGGTCCAGGTGCACGCTGCCCGCCACGGTGCCGCCGCGGAAACCGAGCGCTGCCGCCGTGTCATCGTCGTGGATGCTGCCGACGATGTGGGCGGCCAGGTTGCGCGGCCGCCGCACCGGCCCGGTGATCACGTCGCTGGTGTGTCATGGATCCTCCTGTAGTTCACACGGCTCATCGGTACGGCGCCACTGCCGCGATCGTCATCGGCTGGCCGGAACGGACGACATCGGCCGCAATCAGGCTAAGAATTTCCTGCTCGGGCAGGCCTGCCTCGGTCAGGATCTCGAAGCTGTGCTCCCCGACCCCGGGCGGGACGAGAGCGTCGCCGCGCTGGGTCCGCGAGAAGCTCGCCATCCGTCCTGAGACATGCAGGTCAGATTCAGTGCCGGCGCTGATCTGATGATGCACCGACCAGCGAGCGAGGACCGGGTCAGTGATCAGCTCACTCGAGCGCCGTGCCCTCGTCGCTGGCACTCCGGCAGCGTCGAGCTCAGCTTCTGCTTCGGCCGAGGACCGGGCGGCGAGGAAGCTCTCAAGCGCCTGCGGGCCGGCCAGCTCGGCTAGCGCCGCCTTCGCCGCAGGGGACTTGGCCTGAACCCTGATCCAGCCGTCTGACGTCCGGTAAAAGCGGTCGCACGCGCCGGGTCCCCGGAAGTCGGGGCCGCCGCGCTGCGGGGCCGCCCGCCCGTCGACCCGGATCAGTTCCTCGCACTGCATCAGCGCGGACGCGCCTGCCAGGGAGACCGACCCGCGCTGGCCGGAGCCGGTACGGCGTCGGTGGAAGAGCGCGACGCATGCGCCGAGCGCCGTCAGGATCGCAGCCGCAGTGTCGTTGACGGCCAGGGTGAGCAGGACGGGTTCGCCATCGCCGCCCTGTGCGGTCATGATGCCGCTCATCGCCTGGAGCACCGTGTCGAAGCCCGCGTCGTCACGCAGCGGGCCGCTGTCGCCGAACGCGCTGATGGACATCGAGATGATGTCCGGCTTGATCTGGCGGAGCTGCTCGTAGCTGACACCGAGGCGCTGCGCGACTCCGGGCCGGTAGTTGTCGATGACCACATCGGCGGTGCGAGCTAGCTGATGGAACAGCGCACGCCCCGCCTCCGCGCGCAGGTCCAGCGCGAGGCCGCGCTGGCCACGGATGTAAGGGAAGCCCTGTCGCCGGAAGCTGTCGCCGTCAGGGATCTCGACCTTCACGACGTCGGCGCCGAGCTCCGCGAGAAGCGTGCCCGCGTATGGTCCCGCGAGCACGACTCCCGCGTCCAGCACCCGAGTGCCGGACAGCGGTCCGGGGCGGGGAACGGGGCCGTTATCGGGCGGCGGCTGTCTCGGCCAGTCGGGGACGGCTTCTCCGTCGGGCCCGAGGCGCGGCGCTGGCCTGGGCTGGCGCGCCGGAGTCGCACTCAGGCAGATCGGGTTGGCGGGCATCGTGATCTGGCCACGGTCAGGATCGTCCACGGTGGCCGCCATGCCGATGGCCGTGATCTGGGGATGGTCAAGCCAGTGCTCCCGCTCAGCCAGCGGTGCGACCGGGCATCCGGCCGCCTCGAACGCCACCTCCCACTCCGCGCAGTTCTGGCTCGCGAACGCGGCGGCGAACCGGGGCCGCATGTCGGCTCGCCTGGCCGGTCCGACGACGGCGTCCAGGCCAGCAGTCTCGGCTTGGTCCAGCAGGTCGGTGAAGCCGAGGACCGCTAGCGCGATCTTCTGGAACTTCGGCGTGAGCGCGGCGAGGAACAGCCAGCGGCCGTCCGCGCAGCGGTAGCGGGTGTACGTCAAGCTGTGCCCGCCGGGACCAACGGCGCTGTCCGGGTCAGGCGCGCCAGGGCGGACGACCATTTGCAGCGGGCTCGCGGCCATTGCGCCGTGGACGCCTCCGACCGTGACCACCTGCCCGTGGCCGGACTCCTCGCGCTCCACCAGGGCTGCGGTGGCGCAGCACGCTGCCCATATCGCCTGGATGTACAGCAGGTGCGGGTAGACCGGATCCACCGGGCCGCCGTCATGCGACGACTGGCGAAGTGACCCGCCCATCGCAGCCGAGAGCAGCGAGTTCGACTCGTGCTTCCCGGCCCACGGAGCGGTGTCAAGGTAGGCAGTGACCGAGAGGTACATCAGCCTGGCATTGCAGGCAGTCGCTGCCTGGGCACTCACGCCCCAGCGGCAGCTACTTCCGGCACCGCAATGCAGACGTCGGCGGCATCCAGCAGAGCTCGCGCGCGTTCCCTGTCCTGCTCCCCGTCCGGGTCGAGCGTCACGCTGGTCTTGCCGCGACCCCACATGGCGAAGCCAGGCCGCGAGCGGTCAGCGTCGCCGCCAGGCGGTTCCAGCTTCACCACCTCGGCGCCGAAGTCGGCGAGGAGCATGGCGGCCATCGGCCCGGCGATACCGGTAGCGAGCTCGACGACGCGGACCCCGTGGAGCGCTCCAGGCACCTGTTAACCGCCTCCTGGTATGGTCCCCCCGTCGGCTTGCTCAAAGGCGACGGAATACCGTGGACAGTACACAGCACCTCTGATGCAGTCAATCTTGATCATTTACGACCGGGGCAACTCCGGAATAACTGACACCTGGAGACCCGCAGGAGACAACGGCGGACGACAGACTTAACCTGGAATCCTTGGCCGGCATCCGGCAATCGCAGGTTCGTTCGCTTGCTGTGTACCGGAGGGAGCGGCGGTGAGAGCGGAAAATGAGATTGCTGCTACCACGGGGGGCCGTGGCCGACTGAGAGCCTCTGATAGCGACCGTGACCGCGTGCTCGACATGCTGAAAACTGCATTCGTCCACGGTCGGCTGAGCAGGGACGAGCTTGACCTGCGGGTTGGCCAGACGCTCGTCTCGCGGACCTGGGGTGACCTGGCTTCGCTCACCGCCGATATCCCTGCCTGGCCAATCCCGGGGGTTGCGCGCCGGCCTGCGAGGGCGCCGTCCAGGCCCCAGGCGCACTCGGTCGCCAGGCTTGTTGCATGCGCGATCATCGCGCTGGCCGCCGTCGCGCTCGCCGGGATGCCAGGAATCTGGACGATGCCGGCCCCGGCCAGCCTGACCGCGCAGGCGTGCCAGACCTTTTTCCGCTGGGAGGGCTCGCCGGCCGGCAGCATTTCCACCCTCGATGTCGCCGCGGTCACCGCCGCCAATGCATCCGACCCCAAGCTCGGAGTTGACCTGCAGACTCTCCTGGCCGTGGTGCGCAGTTCCGAGTTTGCCTCGGGCACGCCGGAGTCATCGGCCACCAGGTACGTTGTCGGACACCAGACTCAGACCGACATGATTCGGGTCCAGTCCGACTGCCTGGCCGACGGCAATCCGCCGGCCGCCCCGTAGCTCGACCCAAGGCTCAGCTGAGGCTGGCCCACAGGCCGAGTCCGGTGAAGAACTGCTCGACCTCGTCGAGTTCGACCTCTGCGTCCTCCGCACGGTCGGCTGCGGGACCAGCCACCCACCACTGTGCTCCTGGCAGCCCGGCTGAGAGGTACGCCCGGGTACCCGGCCGGTAGATGCGCTGCGAGTCTCGGGGCTCAGCGAGCACCACCCCGTGACCCGGCTCCCAGAGGCTGACGGATCCGCCAGCCTGCTCCAGCACGACAGCGTCGAACCAGCGCCAGACCACAACCCCAGAGCCGTTGGCCCCGCTGGCGACAGCCACCAGATGACCCGGCGTCACCCGCTTGACCCGGGGCGTGGGGAACGGGTCGGCGTAGGGCACCACCGCACGCTGGCCAGCAGCGAACACGGTGCAGGCATCCTCAGTCGTGCTGAGGACGATGGCTTTGGTCAGCCGTACGTGGGGCGCGTCTGGTTCTAGAACTGTCACATCCCCATCTTGCCGGCGGCGACCGGGATGTGCACCGGCCCACGGATTGTCGTGGCGTTCCGGCGGCGAACCGGCCCGGTGCGGTGCAGTCCTGGCATCTGTTCGGCCAGCAACTGGAAGGCGATGGTGGCCTCCAGGCGCGCTAGCGGAGCGCCGAGGCAGTAGTGGATTCCGCTGGAGAACGCGAGATGGTCGGTCGTGATCTCACGGTGGATGTTGAAGATGTCTGGCTGATCGTGCACCTCCGGATCCCGGTTCGCGGCACCCAGCAGAGTCGTCACCTCCTGGCCCTTGCGCACGGGCGTGACGTCCAGCTCGAGGTCTTCCAGTGCATACCGCGACGTGCGCTGCACCGGCGGGTCGAAGCGCAGCGTCTCTTCCACAACCTTCGGTGCTAGCGCCGCCGGGTCGGCGCAGAGGTCATGCCATTGCTGCGGGTGATCCAGAAGAGCGAGCACGCCGTTGCCGATCAGGTTGACGGTGGTCTCGAAGCCAGCGATGAGCAGCAGCATGAACAGGGGCCAGAGTTCGGCTGGCTGGATCTGGTCACCCTCGGCCGCGATCAGGCGGCTGATAATGTCCTCGCCCGGCTCGCGGCGACGTAGTTCGACGAGACCGTCGAACAATGAGTGGATCTTGGCCTCGCCGGCCATGAGAGCGGCCGCATGCCGCAACGAGTTAATGCCGTCGATTGCGCTGCCGATCAGCGCGCCGTGCCGGGCGAACTCCGCGGCGCTGCCATCCGGGATGCCCAGCAGGTCAGTGATCACCGCTATGGGCAGTGCGACAGCGAAAGAAGACACGAGGTCAAAGCTGCCGGCGCTGCGCGCGGTGTCCAGCAAGTTACCCACGGTCTGCGTGATCCGCTTGTCGTAGGTCGCGACGGCCTTCGGGCTGAACGATGGCAGAGCGAGCTTGCGCAGCCGGGTGTGGTCTGGCGGGTTCATCGTCAGGAAAGACGCTTCAATGTTGTCCTGCTCGCTGCGCTGGAAGCCCTCCGGCGGCTTGGTTCCGAACCGCCGGTCGCGCAGGACTGCGTTGCAGACGCGGTGGCTGGGAGTAACCAGTCCGCCGGTGCGGGTGGGCAGGATGGCACCTGCCGCCCGGACCTCCCTGTAAATGGAATAGGGATCGACCCGTCCCGGTCTCAGCTGCAACCGGGCCAGCTTGTCGCGCCGGACGTATGCGGCTAGCGCAATGTCCGCGCGCTGCCGGTAAAGGTCGATCGCGAACTTAGCCGCGTCGCCGAGGTCACTCATGATCGGTTCCTCCTGGCTGCGGGTCCGCGCCGATGCCGTTCAGATAGGTGCTCAGGACGAGGTCTGGGGCATCCAGCGGTGCAAGTCGGCCGCTCGTCACCCTCTCTGCCGCGACATACAGCAGCGAGTAGAACGACCCGAGCAGCCACCACTCGGGCACAGTGGCGACGATGACGCCGCATTTCTGCGCTCGCTTCAGTACATCGAGGCCACGCGTCTCGGCCGCGATCCAGCGTTCCTCCATGTCGGGCAGCTTGTCGAAGCTCGGGTTACGCCACAGGAACGCAAGCTGCGGGCAGAGCGGGACCAGCAGTTCGGTCATCGCACGCAGGCCGCCGTCGGGGCCATCCTCGACCTTGTCGATCGCCTGCTCCCAGAGGTCGATGACGCGATTGCCGACGGCCCGCAGCAGGTCGACCCTGGTGGCGTAGTGGTTGTGCAAGGTGGTGCGGCTGATCCCGACAGCCTCGGCGACCTCCGCCAGCGACGCGCCAGGATCAGCCACGAGCACCTCGGCCACCGCATCGAGCAGCGACCGCCGTACTCGAATCTGAACATCCATGTTCAGAACTATAGCGGTGTGTTCGTGAAAACGCACCGCTGTTCACAGGGCAGGTCGTCAGGTCATGATCACGAAGACTTCTCTGGCGCCAGCGCCAGCGGAATTTACATGCTGGCGATCGATCAGTCGGTGAGGACCTCGCGCAAGGTGGCGGCGAAGGCGTCCGGCTCGCCAGTGCGGCCTTGTTCGCCGCCGCTGAATCCATCGTGCCCGCCGGGGAAGGTCACGGGCTCGGTTCCGAGCCGTCCGGCTACTGCCACGGCCGCGCGGCCGGCTATGGCGGACTTGGATTGCGATCCGACGCCGATGACGATGCGAGTGGATGCGGCCTGGAGCGCACCGAAGTCGTGCCAGTACCCAGGGCAGGAGGGCATATTCAGCCGCAGGAGGGCGTCGTCGCGGGCACCGTCGTCCACGGTCGGCAATCCGAAAGCCGCCGGATCGGGGCCCGGCTGGTCGGCGAACCCGGCGGGGATCGGGCCCTGATGGCTGACGAGCGCGATGAACTTCGCCATCGCCGGGCCGAATCCCTCGCGCAGGTAGATCTCCTTGATGGCCTCGCACACAGCCAGCGCCGCCTCGCGGTCCGGCAGTTCCTGGGCGGCCGGCGGCTCGTGCGCCACCAGGATGCGGACCTGCTCGGATCGCCTGGCCACCAGGGCCAGCGCGTTGACGGCGCCGCCGCTGCTGGCGAAGATGTCCGCCGGCCCGGCGCCGAGCGCCTCGATCAGCCGGCTTAGATCGTCGGCATGCTCCTCGACCGTGGTCTCGAACGCACCGTCGGTGCGCTTGCTGCGCCCCGCTCCGCGGGGATCGTACGTCACGACCGTGCGGTCGGTGAAATGCCCGGCCAGGGTGACGAAGCCCGCGGCGCCCATCGGCGAGCCAAGGAGCAGCAGCACCGGCCGGGTACTGCCGTCATCGGTGTGCACGTCGTAGTGCAGCACGGCGCCCGGCGCGTCCAGAGTATGAGTCTGCGACTGAGTCATGACCGCTAACCTCCGAGGTCGTCGTCTCCAAACGTACTGACCGCGCGGGGCCGTGAGGAGGCGGCCGGCCATACTCGACTGCATGGCTGTCGGGATCCTGGCGGAACCGCTGTGCGCGACTTGCGGTGAGGTCGCCGCGCGGGTCGAGGTAGTGCCGCCAGGCCAGCTGCCCGCCCGGTGGCGCCGCTGGAGCCGTAAGCACCGTCAGTCCTTCGAGCAGCACCGCGATCCGGCGCAGTGGTACCTGATGTTCGCAGGCGTCGCCGGCGGTAACGGCTGGGTCGGCGATCCGGTCACCGCCGACCGCGCGCAGGCCATCATCGAGGCGTTCCGGCGGCCGTACCGCTTTGAGCAGGTGCACACGGCTGGCCTGTACGACGACGCGGGATTCTGCGAGCAGTGCGACGCCGCCTACTGTCACCGGCACTGGCATCTGTCCGGCACCGGCCACGGACATTGCCCGCAGCAGCACCGGAAGAGCCTCGACCCGAACGTGCCGGCTGGCTGAGCTGTTACGGCGCGTCCTCGCGGGTGGAGGTCATGACCCAGTTCGTCGCCCACGTCGCGCCGCCGTCGCGGGAGAAGGCCTGCTCCCACCGCGTGGACCCCGGCGCAACGTCAAACCAGTCGTACCGGACCTTCACGGGCGTCCCGCTGATCACGTCGTCGCAGAAGAACTGGCCGTGGCCATCGGTGAACCGCCCCGCCACGGGTTCATCCACCCGGTCGGTCGTCCGGCTCGATACCCACCACATGCGCCACAGGCCAGTTGCAGGGTCGAACATGCGCAGCGTCGCGCCCTCGTAGTGCTTGTCCTCGGACATTCCGATCGGAACGAAGGTGTCGAAGTTACCGAGCCCGTCGAGGATCGGGCGCATCTCGCAGATCGCGTCGAATTCGACCCAGTCGGTACACGTCAGGTCGAGGACGTTAGCGAGCTTGCGGTTGTGGACGCGCCACCGCCCGATGGCGAAGTCGAAGTCCTGCCGGCCGTCGGTCTTGGTCATGGTCATCGGTTGAGCCTTTCCGCTCTGGAGGTGGCCATCCTGGCAGGCACCACTGACAGTCCTTGTTGGTTGCGAGCTGCCAGGTCGCCGGGGCGGCCGACCGGGCGCCTTCGCGGGAGGTGCTTTGGCAACAAACCCGTGCCAGGCCGGTCACGATCTAGGACGCGGCCTTCCGGCGCGCCGCGGATGCTGGTTCCGTGGAATGTAGGTGCGGTCTTCGGAGGGCAGCGTGGCAGGCGACGTCGTCGTTAGGGTGCTCGGACCTGTCGAAGTGCGGGCGGGTGAGGGCTGGCTGGCCGGACCGCCTCAGCAGCGCCTGATCCTGGCAGTGCTGGCGCTTCAGGCCGGTCAGGTGGTTCCGGTCGGCGAGCTCGTCGACGCGGTCTGGAACGAGGAACCGCCGCGCTCAGCGCAAGCAAGTATTCAGGTTCTGGTGACCGGATTGCGCCGCGTCCTCACAGGTTTGCCCGGCGCTGGAGTGGAGCGGTGCGGGGATGGCTACCGGCTGCGGATGGCGCCAGCTGAGGTCGACGCGCAGCGGTTCCGGTCGCTCGTGCGGATCGCGCGTCAGGCAGGTGATAGCCGGGCCGCGGTGGCGTCGTTCGATCAGGCGCTCGCGCTGTGGCGCGGGCCAGCGCTGGCTGATGTACCTGGCACAGCGAAGATCGAGGCCATCCGGGCTGGCCTGACCGCGGAGCGGCTGTCGGCGATGCAGGACCGCGTCAGCGCCCTGTTGCATCTCGGCCGGGACCGGGAAGCGGCCGAGGAGCTTGCTGCCTTGCTCGCCGCGAATCCGCTGGCCGAGCGGCTCGCCGGCATGCTGATGGTCGCCTTGTGCCGGAGCGCGCGGAAGGCTGACGCGCTGCAAGTTTTCCGCGACATGCGCGAGCGGCTGTCCGGTGAGCTGGCGGTCGAGCCCGGGCCGGAGCTGCAGCGCCTCCATCAGCGGATCCTGGCCGGTGATCTCGCACTGGAGGCCCCGGCCGGCGACGTGGCCCGGATGACCTCGCCGCTGGCCGGCCTAGAGGAGTCGGCGGCTGGGGCCGGCGGCGGTGGTCTGTCGGTCGTACCACGACAGCTGCCGGCGGCGGTCGCGCATTTCACCGGCAGGGATGGAGAGCTCAGCATGCTGTCCGGCTCGCTTGCGCGGCTGGGCAGGGCCGATGGCACGGTGGTGATCTCAGCGATTGGCGGGACGCCAGGTGTCGGCAAGACCGCGCTGGCGGTGCACTGGGCTCACCAGGTAGCGGAGCTGTTCCCAGACGGGCAGCTCTATGTCAACTTGCGGGGCTTCGGCCCGTCCGGACCGCCGATGACGGCCGGAGAGGCGGTCTGCGGGTTCCTCGAGTCCCTCGGCATCTCCAGGGATCGGATCCCGGCCGGCACGGATGCGCAGGCCGGGCTCTATCGCAGCATGCTGGCCGGCAGGCGGATGCTGGTGGTTCTCGATAACGCTGCCGACGAGGTGCAGGTGCGGCCGCTGCTGCCGGGCTCGGCGGGCTGCCTCGCGGTGGTCACCAGCCGGCGCCCGCTGCCCGGCCTCGCTGCGGCCGAGGGCGCGCTCCAGGTCTGCCTGGACCTCATGTCGGAGCGGGAGGCTGGCGAGCTGCTCGCCGCCCGGCTCGGCGCAGGGCGGGTCGCCGCGGAGCCAGGAGCTGTCAGCGAGCTCGCCGCGCTATGTGCACGGCTGCCGCTGGCGCTGGCCGTCGCGGCGGTGCGCGCTGCGGCCAGCCCGGGCCTTGCCCTCACCTCGCTGACTGAGCAGCTGCGGGACATGCGCGGCCGGCTGGATGCGCTGGACGCGGAGGATCCGGGGAGCAGCGTACGGGCGGTGTTCTCCTGGTCCTACCAGAACCTCAGCGGCCCGGCAGCACAGATGTTCCGCCTGCTGGGCACGCACCCGGGGCCAGACATCTCACTGCCCGCAGCGGCGAGCCTGGCGGGCGTTCCGTGCACCGAGGCACGCAGGATCCTTGCCGAGCTGACGGGAACGCACCTGCTCACCCAGGACGCCCGGGGACGGTTCGCCTTCCACGACCTGCTGCGCGCCTATGCCATGGAGGAGGCTCAGGGTCAGGAGCACCAGGCGGAGCAACTCGAGGCCACGCACCGGATGCTCGATCATTATCTGCGCACTGCCTGGTCTGCGTCCCTTCTGTTGTGTCCGGGCCGAGACCCTGCTTTCGTCCTCGGTGGCGCGCGCCCAGGAACCGAGCCGGAGCGCATCGCGGACGACGGTCAGGCCCTGGCCTGGTTCGAGGCCGAGCACCAGGTGCTGCTGGCGGTGATCACCCAGGCCGCGGCAGCCGGCTTCGATGCGCACGCGTGGCAGCTGCCGTGGGCGCTGGCAGATTATCTCTCCAGACGCGGGCACTGGCAGGACCAGACCAGCACTCAGCGCACTGCGCTGGCCGCCGCGCGGCGGCTGGGCGATCCGGCCGCGCAAGCCCGAGCGCACCATGGCCTGGGCTGTGCGCAATCGGTGTCCAGCGCCGGCCGGGCGGGACACGCGCACCTGGCGCAAGCACTCCGCTTGTACCGAGAGCTAGGGGATCAGCTCGGCCAGTCCTCCATCCACCTCAGCTACGCGATGGCGTTCGATTTTCAGCGCCGCCCCGAGAAGGCGCTGGAACATGCCCGGCAAGTCCTCACCCTGGCCCGGGCCACCGGCCACGCGGTTGAGGAGGCAAACGCCCTGAGCACAATCGGATGGCTGTACGCCGAGCTCGGCGATTACCCGCGTGCTCTCGCGCACTGCCGCCCGGGACTAGATGCGTGCCGCGACCTCGGTGACCGGAACGGCGAGGCCGCGACCTGGGACAGCCTTGGCTATGTGCAACACCACCTGGGAAACTATGACCAGGCAGCTACCTGCTACGAGCATGCGCTGAAGCTGTCTCGTGATCTCGGCAACCGCCTCAACCAGGCGATCATTCTTGACCACTTCGGCGATGCGCGGGAGGCCGCGGGCGATACTCGCGGCGCGGGTGACTCCTGGCGGCAGTCGCTGGCCATCCTCGATGACCTTCATCACCCCGACGCCATGAGGCTGCGGCGTAAGGCCCGCCATCCACGCCTCGGCTGCCCTGCCCCGCCAGGCGAATCCGTTCCCTGGCACAGCGCAGTCCCGTGCCGGCAGCTGGCCGTACCTCCAGTTCGCAGCTAGCCCTGCCAAGCCTGCGCCAAGCCTGCGCCAAGTCGGCGCGGGCAAGCTGAAGCCGCCACGCGCATGGAGCGTCACGCCGGACAGGGGCGGCTCGGGCGTGCCACACGTCTCGCATCGAAGGAGTACACAATGCTTGAACTCAGACGCAAATTGCGCGTCGCGGGAGTCGCGGGCGTAGCCGCGACGGCGCTGCTGGCCGCAGGCTGCGGCGCCAGCTCGACCGGTAGTAGTTCTTCCTCGTCGTCCGGCGCCTCCGTCAAGGGCGCGGTCGCGACGCTCGCGAACCTGAACGGCGCGGGCGGGAATTGCATCTTCCAGCTTGAGACCACCCAGTGCTACAGCGTGACGAATTACGAGGACTTCGAGTACCTCATGGTCCGGCCGCTGTACATGTTCGGCGGCAACAGCAACACCTCGATCACGGCGAACTACCCGCTGTCCCCGGCTGACGCGCCGGTGTACAGCAACGGTGGCAAGACCGTCGTGATCAACCTGAAGGGCTGGAAATGGTCCAACGGAGAGAGCGTGGACGCCAAGGACTTGATCTTCGACCTGAACATGGTGGAAGGGGAGAAGGCCAACTACGCCGGTTACACCCCCGGCCTGCTGCCCGACAACCTGGTGTCATATTCGGCGACCGGGCCCGACCAGGTGACCATGGATCTCAAACAGGCGTATTCCAGCATCTGGTTCACCTACAACCAGCTCGCCATCCTGACCCCGTTCCCGATGGCGCTGGATGTTTCGAAGGCCGGCGCGGCGGCGGGCAGCGGCGGCTGCGCGACCGACAGCGCGGCTGATGGCTGGGCCAAGTGCAAGGCAGTCTGGACGTTCCTGGACTCCCAGAACAAGGACACCGCGACCTATGCGACCAATCCGCTGTGGCAGGTCGTGGACGGCCCGTGGAAGCTGACGTCCTACAACGTCGACGGCAACTACACGTTCGTGCCGAACCCGACGTACTCCGGCAGCCCGAAGCCGTCGATCGCGGAACTGAAGTTCCAGACCTACACCTCCGACACCGCTGTCTACACGGCGCTGAAAACCGGCGCGCTGAGCACCGGCGGCGCGCAGACCAACGGGACCGATGTGCCATCCACGGACCTGGCGCCGGCCGGCAAGGGCTTCCTGCCGCCGTCCAACCCGCTGGCCTCGGCTGGTTATGTACTGCAGCCGGCCTACGAGTTCGCCACCGGCTTCGCCTACATCAACTACAACAACCCGAGCTACGGGCCGGCGTTCAGGCAGCTGTACTTCCGGCAGGCGCTGATGGAGCTGAACAACCAGCAGGGCATGTCCACCTCCGTCGGCCGCGGCTACTGGTACCCGACCCCGGCGGGCGTGCCGCCCGAGCCACTCAGCCAGTGGGTGTCCTCGGACATGACGGAGAACAACGGCCAGGGCCCCTACCCCTATGACCCGGCCAAGGCCGAGGCGCTGCTGGCCGCGCATGGCTGGCAGAAGGTCGGCGGGGTGCTGACCTGCGAGACCGCCGGCACTGGCGCCGCTGACTGCGGGGCCGGCGTCGCCAAGGGAACGCAAGCCAAGTTCGGCATGCTCTATACCTCGGGCATCTCGATCCAGGCGGACATGGTGGATGTCCTGAAGTCCGGCTTCGCGCTGGCAGGCATCCAGCTCACGCCCGAGGCCGAGACGTTCAACTCGCTGCTGGGCGACACCTCGCCCTGTACCCCGAGCGAATCGCGCTGCAGCTGGACGTTCCTGTACCTGGGCGGCTGGGGGTTCAACGGACCCGGCTTCGAGCCGACCGGCGAGCCGCTGTACCAGACGGGCGTGCCCAGCAACTCCGGCAGCTACTCGGACCCGACGATGGACTCGCTGATCAATGCCACCCACACCAGCAGCAGCCTGGCCACCTTCCGCCAGTACGCCAACTACACCGCGACCCAGGTGCCCGTGCTCTGGATGCCGTGGTCCGTCGGAACGCAGGCAGTCAACATCAACCTGCACAACGTCACGCAGAACCCGCTGAACATGTTCTACCCGGAGTTCTGGACGTGCAGTAACAAGACCTGCTGACCTGCTGACGGCGGCGCGACAGCAGGAATCGCAGGTTCGGCCACGGTCGTCGCGCTGGCCCAGCGCCAGCGCGACGACCGGACCGACATCGCGCACGCGCCTGCGCGCCGACTAGCCTGGCGCGACGCTGGTCAGGGCGAACTTGTCGACATCCACGAGGCCGCGATCGGTGATCCGGAGCTCAGGAATGACCGACAGGCCGAGGAAGCTGAGCTGCATAAAAGGCGCGCCGATCGTCACACCGAGCTCCGCTGCGGCGACATGCTCGAGGTGCTCAACCGCGGCGGCGACCGCGGCAGCCGGCCTATCGCTCATCAGCCCGCCGATCGGCAGCGCTATCTCGGCGATGACCTTCCCGTCCAGCACCGCGACCTGGCCGCCACCGAGCTCGGCGAGCCTTGCTATGGCGACCGCCATCTCAGCTGGTCCGGCAGGCCCGAGCTCGCCCACGATCATGCAGTTGTGCGCGTCGTGCGCGACCGTCGAGGCAATAGCGCCGCGGTTCAGGCCGAAGCCGCGCACGTAGCCGAGGCCGACCCGGCCCGTGCCAAGGTGCCGCTCGGCGACCGCGATCCTGGCCACTCCAGAGCCTGGATCCGTCACGTCCAGCACCAGGTGCCTGGTCGTCAGCGTGTCCGGATGGATCCCGATGACCCGGGCCCGTCCTCCGGCCGGCGGCTCGAGCGTGAATGCCCCGGCGGCCAGGCAGGACCGGGAGGTGTACCGAGTCGCGCATCCAGTGCGGGGCGGGCACGTCCGGAACGACGCCGGGGAGCACCTCGCCGCCCTCGGCCACTAGGCGGCCTGCCTGGTAGACGCGGGCGGGCTGAACCTCGGCGAATGAGTCGAAGCACAGCACGTCGGCCTGGTAGCCGGGCGCAAGCCAGCCAAGGTGGTGGAAATTGTGGTACTGCGCCGGGTTAGCGGTAGCGAGTACGAGGGCATCCTCAACGGTCGCCCCGCAGGCAATCGCAAGGCGCACGCAGTCATTGACGTGACCTTGCGCGAGGATGGTGTCCGGCTCCCGGTCGTCGCTGCACAGCGCGACCCGCTCGGTGCCGTGCTGCAGCACGATCGGGATCAGGTCGGCGAGGTTCTTGCTTGCCGAACCCTGCCTGACGAAAATCCACATCCCTTTCCTGCGCTTCTCCTGCGCCTCCTCGAGCAGCGTGCATTCGTGATCCGACTCAACCCCGGCGGCCAGGTACGCGTCGAGCGCGCGGCCAGTCAGGCCCGGCGCGTGGCCGTCTACCCGGCGGTCTCCAGCAGCGGCGATCTTGGCCAGCAGCTCGGCGTCGCCGGCCACCACGCCGGGGAAGTTCATCACCTCGGCGACGCCGATAGCAACGTCCTCGGACAGCAGCGCCAGGATTTCAGCAGCGTGCACCTCCGCACCGGGGCTCTCGAACGGCGAGGCCGGCACGCAACTCGATGCGCAGATCCCGAAGGTGAAAGGGAGCCCGGCGACCGCATCGGCCAGTGCTCGGACGCCACGGACACCAAAGACGTTCGCCAGCTCGTGCGGATCCGCCGCGACCGCCGTCGTCCCGTGCGGCAGCACGGCGCGGACGAACTCGTCCACCCACAGCTTGGTCGACTCCAGGTGCATATGCGCGTCGACGAATCCTGGCGTCAGGGCAGCGCCGCCGACGTCCACGACCTCGCGGGCATCCCGCATTCCCCAGCCAGCGATCTTCCCATCGGCGATAGCCAGGGTCTCGCTCAGCCACTCGCGCGTGCCGGGTACGAAGATCCGGCCGCCGGTCAGCAGCAGATCTGCGGGCTCATCGCCGCGGGCGACGGCAAGAAGATGGGGTGTTGCCCTGCGTGGCGGCATGGTGACCTCCGGTTCCCCCGGCGATTACCGGCCAAGCGCCCAGGGTTCCCCAGAGTTTACGACGGGATGGGGCACGTCGAACATGAGCGCGTTGCTTGCCGCGGGGCGTGCCAGCGGGGGAGTCTGAACCCATGGGCGGGGACCGGCTGACACACTTCAATGAGCTGGCAGCGCCGGCGGCCAGAGACGAGCTGCTGGCGTGCTTCGCCGCGCCGTCATGGGCAGAGCAGATGGCAGCAGGCCGGCCTTACTGCTCGGCGCACGATGCCATCCGCCAGTCGGCCATGATCGTCGCGGGCATGACGGTGACGGATCTGGCCGCGGCGCTGGCGAGCCACCCGCGGATAGGCGAGCGGACGCAGGCAGGCCACGGTCCGGTCCGCTCGGCCGAATGGTCTGCTCAGGAACAGTCGGGTGTGACCAACGCGGACGCGCAGACCGCGCGTGCGCTAGCGGAGTCCAACCTGGAGTATGAGCGACGGTTCGGGCATATTTACCTGGTGTGCGCATCGGGCCGCACCGGGGCGGAGCTGCTCTCGCTGCTGCGCAGCCGGCTGCAGAACGACGCGCCGGCGGAGTGGCAGGTCGTTCGATCGGAGTTGCAGAAGATTAACGAGGTCAGGCTGCGGAAGCTGCTGGCTGGCTCACCGTGAGCGTCATCACCACCCACGTGCTGGATACTGCCCTGGGCAGGCCTGCCGTCGGCGTGCCGGTGCGGCTCGAGCACGTCACCGCAGTCCGGCTGTATCGAACTCGGCCGCGCGAGCACCGACAGTGACGGCCGGGTGGCGCAGCTCAGCACGGCTCCGATCGGATCAGGTATCTACCGCCTGGTCTTCGACACCGGCGCTTATACATCGGCCCTGCCAGACGGCGAGAAGCGCGACACGACCTTCTACCCCGAGGTCGCAGTGACCTTCTCCGTGCGGGACCTGACCAGGGATTACCACATTCCCCTGCTGCTGAGCCCGTTCGGTTACGCCACCTACCGAGGGAGCTGACGGTGGGCATCGTGCTCGGCCCGCACCAGTACGGGAAGGCAGAAACCCGCCTCGTACGGATCTACCGGGACGGGCCTGCGCATCAGATTCGCGACCTCAACGTGTCGACCTCGCTACGGGGCGATTTCGCCGACGCGTACCTGCACGGTGACCAGGCGCAGGTGCTGCCAACCGACACCCAGAAGAACACCGCCTATGCCTTCGCGATGGAGCGCGGCGTCGGCGAGATCGAGGACTACGCCCTGGCTCTGGCCCGGCATTTTGCCGAGGACGTCCACCCGGTTCACGGTGCCAGGGTGGACGTGGACGAGTACCTGTGGGAGCGGATCAGCGTGGGCGGGACCCCGCACCCGCATGCCTTCGTCCGGTCCGGCCAGGAGGTCCGCACGGCAACGGCCATCGTCGAAGGCCGGGCCGATGAGCAGCGGATCTGGGTGCTGTCCGGGCTGCGGGATCTCGTCCTGCTCAAGTCGACAGGCTCGGAGTTCGCCGGGTTCTTGCGTGATCGCTATACGACGCTGGCCGAGACCCACGACCGGGTGCTGGCCACGTCGCTCACCGCACGGTGGCGGTATGGCCAGCCGGACGCCGACTGGAGGACTGTCAACGCCAGCGTGCGCCAGACGCTCGTCGAGCAGTTCGCTACCGTGCATAGCCTCGCGCTCCAGCAGAGCCTGTGGGAGATGGGCAGCGCAGCGCTGGCCGCGCACCCGGTAATAGCCGAGATCAGGCTGTCAGCGCCGAACAAGCATCATTTCCTGGTCGACCTGACACCGTTCGGGCTGGACAATCCCGGCGCTACGTTTCACGCTGATGACCGGCCCTACGGGCTGATCCAGTGTGCAGTTCAGCGAGACGACGCCCCGCCGGCCGGCCCAGCCTGGGAGGTTCCGGCCACGTTTGCGTAAGGCTGTGGGCGTCCGAAGGAGTCGCTGTGGATTTCATTCAGCCGACAAGCTGGGCCGATGCGCTGGCCATCAAGGCGGAGCTGCCAGCCGCCGTGCCGCTGGCGGGCGGCACCGACGTCATGGTCGAGCTCAACTTCGACGCCCGCCGGCCCGCCGCGCTGCTCGATCTGACCAGGATCGGGGAGCTGGACCGCTGGCAGATCGCCGACGGCCGGATAAGGCTCGGCGCGGGGGTCAGCTACACCCGGATCATCACCGAGCTTGGCGGCATGCTGCCGGGACTGGCGATGGCCGCGCGCACGATCGGATCCCCGCAGATCCGCAACCGGGGCACCGTGGGCGGGAACCTTGGCACCGCGTCGCCGGCCGGCGACTGTCATCCGCCGCTGCTGGCGGCGGGCGCGGTGATCGAAGCAGCCTCGGTCCGCGGGAACGCGCCTGATCCGAGCTGATGAGTTCTATACCGGGGTCAAGCGGAACGCGCTAGAGCCGGACGAGCTCGATCGCGGCCGTCGACCTTCCGCTGCCGTCAGGCCCGGAGCAGTTCAGCAAGATCGGCACGCGGAACGCGATGGTGATCGCCGTCGCGGCGTTCAGCCTTGCGCTGCACCCGAGGCGACAGCAGGTGGGGACGGGCATCGGGTCGGCGGCGCCGACCCCCAGGCGGGCTCGGAAAGCCGAGAGCTTCCTCGCCGGCAGCGCTGGCCGAGGCGGGCCTGTGGGAGTCGCGAGCCGAACTGCCCGCCGCCATCGCCGCCGAGTTCGGCTCGCTCGTCGCCGAAGCGGCTGAGCCAATCGACGATGTGCGCGGCACCGCGGCTTACCGGCTGCACTGCACTGGCCGTGATGGCCCGACGGACGCTGGCCTGGACATGGCAGGACTACCGTCGGCGGATGCCGACCGCGGAGGGAGCGTGACGAGGCGATGCGCTTGACAGCGACGGTCAACGGCGAACTGCGTGAGGCCGACGACGTCTGGGAAGGCGAGAGCCTGCTGTACGTCCTGCGCGAGCGGATGGGCCTGCCCGGCTCGAAGAATGCCTGCGAGCAGGGGGAGTGCGGCTCCTGCACCGTGTACCTGGACGGAGTGCCGGTCTGCGCCTGCCTGGTGGCCGCGGGGCAGGCGGCCGGGCGCGAGCATCGTGACGGTGGAGGGACTGGCGAGCGGGGCGCAGCTGCATCCAGTGCAGGAGGCGTTCGTCACGGCCGGCGCAGTCCAGTGCGGCTTCTGCACGCCGGGCCTGCTCGTGGCCGCGCATGACCTGCTGAGCCAGGGTGCCCAATCCCGACCGACCTCGAGATTCGCGAGGCTCTTGCGGGCAACCTGTGCCGCTGCACGGGCTATGAAGCGATCATGGCTGCGGTCAGGCTTGCTGCGATCCAGCAGCACAATCAGGGGGAACACGCGATGAGCCGGCTGATCCTGGACGGCTGCGCGATCGTGACGATGGACGGCCGACGCAGCGAGCACGACACGCGGGTACGTCGTCCTCGACGACAATCGGCTCACCGCGGTCGGGCCGGGCGGCCTGCCCGCTGACCTGGGCGTGGCCGGAGGGCGGCGATGTCCGCCGGATCGACGCCGCCGGCTGCCTGGCGACGCCGGGCCTGATCAATACCCACCATCACCTGTATCAGTGGGCGACTCGCGGGATGGCAGCCGACTCAACGCTGTTCGGCTGGCTGACCGAGCTGTATCCGGTGTGGGCGGCGATGGACGCCGAGCTTGTCGCGGCAGCGGCCACCGCAGCGCTTGGCTGGCTAGCCAAGACCGGCTGCACGTGCCACGATGGACCACCACTACGTGTTCCCGCGAGACGGCGGGGACGTCCTCGGCGCCACGGTGGCGGCCGCCCGGACGGTAGGGCTCCGCTTCCATCCGACCCGCGGATCGATGGACCTCGGCGCCAGCTCGGGCGGGCTGCCACCAGATGAGGTAGTCGAGAGCAGAGACGACATCCTCGCGGCCACCCAGGCAGCTATCGAGCATTTCCATGACCCATCGCCAGCGTCGATGCTGCGGCTCGGAGTCGCGCCGTGCTCTCCGTTCTCCGTGACCAGCGACCTGCTCGTGGAAGCGGCGGAGCTGGCCCGGCGTCGCCAGGTCCGGCTGCACACCCACCTGGCCGAGACCATCGACGAAGAGGACTACTGCAAGGAGCGATTCGGCTGCACCCCGGTCGAGTACCTGGAATCGCTCGGCTGGCTGGGCGACGATGTCTGGCTGGCACACGTGGTCCACGTCGATGACAGTGCCATCGCCAGGCTGTCGGCCACCGGGACCGGCGTGGCGCACTGCCCGTCATCCAACGCCCGGCTCGGCGCTGGCATCTGCAGGTCGCGGGCGCTGCTGGACGCCGGAGTCGACGTCGGCCTTGGCGTGGACGGCGCCGCATCGAACGAGGCAAGCTCGCTGCTCGGCGAGGTGCGGCAAGCGGCGCTGATGGCCAGGGCAGCGGGGGGCCCGCAGGCCATGACGGTCCGGCAGGCACTGGAGCTGGCCACGATCGGCGGCGCCCGAGTGCTCGGCCGGGAGGCAGAGGTCGGCTCCCTCGAGCCCGGCAAGCTTGCGGACATCGCGCTGTGGCGGCTGGACACGATCGGCCACGCCGGCATCGCCGACCCGGTGGCCGCCCTGGTACTCGGCCCGCCCGCGCCACTCGAGCTGCTTCTCGTGAACGGCGTGACGGTCGTCGAGAATGATCACCTCGTCACCGTCGACGAGGGCCAGGTTGCCGACGCAGCGCGCCGCGCTAGCCAGCACGGCGCTCGCCAGCACGGGCCTCGCCCGAAAAGCGGACGTTAGGCTCGGGCTGTGACTGCACCCACGCGCGCGCCCGTTCGCGAGCCGAATGAGCTCCGCGGGCCGAACGAGCTCCGTCGGCCGGCGGCTGGCGGGGTGGGGGACAGTCCGCCGCGGCCTGACGGGACGCTGAAGGTCCTGGGCCAGTTCGCTTACGGCAGCGACCTGTGGATCGACGGCATGATCTGGGGCGTGACGTTGCGCAGCCCGCACCCCTCCGCCCGGATCAAGATCGATCGACATCGGGCCTGCGCTGCGTACGGCCGGCGTCTTCGCGGTGCTCACTCACGCCGACGTTCCGGGCGTTAACAGATATGGCCTCGACCTGGCGGATCAGCCCGTGCTCGCCGAGGACGTCGTGCGGTACCAGGGTGAGCCGGTGGCCATCGTCGCCGCTGACCATCCGGAGATCGCCAGGCGCGCAGCCAAGAAGATCGTTATCGACTACGAGGTCACCGATCCCGTCACCGACGCCGTCGCGGCGCTCAACGGACGGCGCGCCGGGCTGTCCAGCCGGATGGCAACCTGGTCCGGCACCTCAAGCTGCGCAAAGGCGCGCCCGACGCCGCCGCCGACGTTGTCGTCAGGGGCAGCTACCAGGTGGGCATGCAGGATCAGGCGTTCCTCGGGCCCGGAGGCCGGGCTGGCCGTGCCGGATGGCGAGGGCGGCGTCGACCTGCACGTCGCGACCCAGTGGCTGCACGTCGACCAGCGCCAGGTGTGCGCGGCGCCTCGGCCTGCCGCCCGATCGGGTCCGGCTGACACTCGCCGGCGTCGGCGGCGCGTTCGGCGGCCGCGAGGACCTGTCCATGCACGTGCATGCGTGCCTGCTTGCGCTGCACACCGGTAAGCCGGTCAAGATGTCCTACAACCGTGAGGAGTCCTTCTTCGGCCACGTGCACCGGCACCCCGCGACGATGTACTACGAGCACGGGGCAAACCGCGACGGCCGGCTTGTGTACGTCCGGGCCGAGCTCGTACCTGGATGGCGGCGCGTACGCGTCGAGTACCCCGGCCGTGGTCGGCAACGCGGGCACCATGGGCATCGGCCCCTACATCGTGCCGAACGTGCACGTCGATGCCTACGGCGTGTACACCAACAACCCGCCGTGCGGCGCGATGCGCGGGTTCGGCGCGGTGCAAGCCGCGTTCGGGTACGAGGCGCAGATGGACAAGCTGGCCGCTGCCCTGCGGCCTGGACCCGGTCGAGTTGCGCCGCCGCAACGGGATGACCCAGGGCTGCCGAGGCGCCGACCGGGCAGGTCGTGGACAGCCCGGCACCGGTGGCCGAATTGCTCAGGCTGGTGCTGCCGGCCAGGCCCGCTGCCGCCAGCACCGCATGACGGCCGGCGCGATGACCGTGACCTGCGAGCTGCCAGGAGGCGCGGCGAACACCACGCACGGCGAGGGCGTGCGTGCGCGGGGTCGGCTACGCGGTCGGCCTACAAGAACGTCGGCTTCTCCGAGGGTTACGACGACTACTCCACCGCCCGGGTCCGGCTGGAGACTGGCCGGCGGCGAGCCGACCGGTGACCGTGCACACGGCGGCCGCTGAGGTCGGCCAGGGCCTGATCACCGTCGAAGCAGCAGATCTGCCGCACCGAACTCGGCGTGCGACCGGGTGGTGAGCCACCCGAAGGACACGACAGTCGGCTCCGGCGGCTCGACCTCGGCGTCCCGGCAGACCTACGTGACCGGGGGCGCGGTGCAGGCGGCCTGCCAGCCAGATCCGCGAGCGCGTGTTCGTGCTGCGCCGAGCAACGCCTCGGCCGGACCGTCGCCGACCTGCGGCTGGCGGACGGCGAGCGTCGTGTCCGAGGCCGAGGCGGCAGCTAGCCGTCGCTGGCCGACGTGCTGGCGCGGTGCGGCCATCGAGGAGACCGTGGAGTGGCGGCACCGGCCGCACGTACCCGCTGGACCCGGAGACCGGGCAGGGCTTCGCGCACGTGCAGTACGCCTTCGCCGCACACCGCGCCGTGGTCGACGTGGACACCGAGCTTGGCCTGGTCAAGGTCGTCGAGCTGGCCTGCGCGCAGGACGTCGGCAAGGCGATGAACCCGGATGCGGTGCTCGGCCAGATCCACGGTGGCAGCGCGCAGGGCCTCGGACTCGCGCGTCATGGAGGAGATCCAGGTGTCCGGCGGACTGGTGCAGAACCCCTCGTTCACCGATTACCTGATCCCCACCATCCTGGACATGCCGCCGCATGCCGGTCGATGTGCTCGAGTACCCCGACCCGCACGCGCCCGTACGGCCTGCGCGGCGTCGGGCGAGCCACCGACCATCTCGTCCGGGCCTGCGATCGCCGCGGCCATCCGGGCAGCAACCGGCCTGGCCTGACCCGGATCCCGATCAGGCCCGAGCACATCACTGGTACGTGATGCAGATCGGCCGGCCGGCCGGATCTGACTCTCGGGCTAGGCGGGCAGTTACCCCGGACGGCCCCGTTCCCGTCCTGGTTGTCGTTGCTGACGGGAAGATCAGCGACCTGCTGCCGTATGAGACCGACCCCGGCTGTGCCGGTAGTCGAGCTTGCCGACGGACGAGGTGCTGCTGCCGGGCCTGGTGGATACGCACGTGCACGTCAACGAGCCGGGCCGGACCGACTGGGAGGGGTTCGCGACGGCGACCCGCGGCGGCCGCGGCGGCGGCGTCACCACGGTCGTCGACATGCCGCTCAACTGCCTGCCGCCGACCACAGACGCCGACGGCGCTTGCGCTGAAGCGGGCCGCGGCGGGCGGGCAGTGCCAGGTCGACGTCGGCTTCTGGGGCGGTGCGGTGCCGGGTAACGCGGCGAGCTAGCCGCGGCATGCACGACGCGGGCGCGCTCGGCTTCAAGTGCTTCCTCGTCGACTCGGGCGTGCCCGAGTTCCCGCCGCTCGACGGTGCCGGGCTGGAGCGCGCCGCGCGGCACATCGCTGACCTTGGCAGCCGTGCTGCTCGTGCACGCCGAGGACGCCGGCCTGCATCGCGGCGGGAGCCAACGGTGGCGGTGCTGACTACGCGACATTCCTGCGGTCCAGGCCAGCCGAGGCCGAGACGGCCGCGATCACCGCCGTCCTCGACGTCGCCGCGGCGGACCGGCGTCGCGGGCGCACATCTTGCATCGTATCCGCTGGCGAGAGCGCTGCCGCTGCTGCGCCGGCGCGCGCGGTGAGGGGCTGGCCGTCACGGCCGAGACGTGCCCGCACTACCTGGCGCTTCGCGGCCGAGGACGTCCCGGACGGCGCTACGGAGTTCAAGTGCTGCCCGCCGATCCGGGAGCGCGCCAACCGCGAGTTGCTGTGGGAAGGCCTGCGCGCGGGCGTGCTCGACTGCGTGGTGTCGGATCACTCGCCCTGCCCGCCGGAGCTGAAGCGGCCGGCGGAGGCGATTTCGGCGCGGCCTGGGGCGGCATCGCGTCCGTACAGCTCGCGTTGCCGGTGGTCTGGACTTACGGCAGGGAGCGGGGTTGTTCCCTGGCCGATGTCGCCCGCTGGATGGCGGCCGTGCCGGCGAAGACCGCAGGCCTGGCGGCCAAGGGAGCGATCGCGGTTGGCCGCGACGCTGACCTGGTGGCGTTCGCGCCGGACGCGGAGTTCGTCGTGACGCCCGACATGCTGCGCCACCGGCACAAGCTCACGCCGTACCTGGGCCAGCGGCTTGACCGGCGTCGTCAGGCGGACGTGGCTGCGCGGCCGGGACGTTCCGTCGGCGGTGCCCCGCAGGGGAGTTGCTATGACGCGATGCGCCGATGACTGCCGCTGCCTGACCTCGCCTCCCGCCAGCTTGGCGGCAGCGTCGTCGTTCGCTAATGACGAGCTGTTCGCCGAGAAGGAGAACCTGATCAAGCCGGGCCGCCGGTGTTCGCGGCCGGTGAATTCGGGCCACAAGGGAAGGTCTACGACGGCTGGGAGACCCGGCGCCGCCGCGAACCCGGTCACGATCACGCGATCGTCCGGCTCGGCGTGCCCGGCGTCGTGCACGGCGTCGTCGTGGACACCGTCGTTCTTCCTCGGCAACTACCCGCCCGCAGTCTCGGTCGAGGCGGTCGTGCGCCGACGGCTATCCGTCGCCGCGCCGAGCTGGCCGCTGATGAGCTGGCAGCCGCTTGTCGCGCGCAGCTCGCCGCGCGGCGGCACGCGCGAACGAGTATCCGGTCACGACCAGCATCGCGCTGGACTCACGTCCGGCTCTCGATCTATCCCGACGGCGGCGTAGCCAGGTTCCGCGTGCACGGCGAGCCGGTGCCCGATCCCGCGTTCCTGACCGGCTCGATCGACCTGGCCGCGCTGGCGTCCGGTGCAGCGGACGTGAACGCGGCCCCCACCGTCAGAGCGGAAGGAGACCCCACGTGGCGCTGATGTTCCTCACCGGCAACGGGATGAGCGATGGCCCGTTGCACCACCACATTTCCGGCGCGCCGCTGATAGGCGAGCGGCGGACCGCGCCGCGCTACCGGCTCTACTCGGTCAGGGACGAGTACCCCGCGCTCTGCCCGGTCAGCGACGGAGGCCAGCCGATCCTGGGTGAGCTGTATGACGTCCCGATGGAGCAGCTCTGGGCGCTGCTCGCAAACGAGCCACCCGAACTCGAGCTGTCGATGGTCGAGCTGGATGCCCAGGAGGCAGGGGCGCTGACGCCGCAGCTGTCCTTCGGCATGGTGCTGCGGCGGGGCGGGCCCGGCTCATACACGGATATCACGCATCACGGAGGCTGGCTCGCGTACCGCAGGACGCTCTGACGGCGGTCGGTCCACACCCCTCTGACGGCGCAGCTAGTTGCCGCCGTTGCTGTGGTCGTGTCCGCCTTGCCCATCGCCGTGATCGTGCTGGAGGACCGCGGTCACGGTCACGGGGCTGCCGGCCGGCACCTGTCCGCTCGGCCCAACTGACACCACCGTGCCGGGGACTTGCGACTGGTCGCTCTGCGGAATGTAGCTGACCTGTGGTTGCAGGCCGAGGCTCCGCAGCGTGTCCACCACCGTGCCGACGGGCTGCCCGATCAGGGCGCTGGAATCAACAGTCACCACGTCGGCGGCCGGACTGCTCGACCGACTGGCCGCGGGCGACGTCGCGGGCGGGGTTACCGCTGGCGTAGCTCTTCCTGTCGCGGTGCTGACGAGCCAGCCGGCTAGGCCTGCCACGATCGACGCCGCCGCGATGGCCAGCGCGACTCTGCGACGGGGCCAGGTGCGATCACCCGGCTGGCGCGGCGAAGGCAAGCCATCCACGTCGTCTGGGTACCACGGTGGCGGCACGTCCCCGAGAACGCCCGGATGCTCGAGAGCCATCGTCAGCGCAGGCCCGGCCCGGTGGCTTGCAACGTAGCCGTTCTGGTCTAGGCGACCCGCGGCCAGCAAATCTCGCAGCTCAGCCGCCCGAGCCGAGGCCAGCCGAGCGCTGGCGGGCCGGGCTGCCGGATCCCTGGCGGTCAGTTCTGCGATGAAGCTCGCAACCGGAGCCGGCACTGACCATGGCAAGGCGGGCAACTCCCGCTGACCATGCGCGAGCACGATCTCCATCGGCGTGCCCTCGTAAGGCCGCGCGCCAGTCAGGCACTCATGCGCGAGGATGCCGAGGGAGTAGAGGTCACTGGTCGGGCCGGCCGTCCGGCCGGTGACCCGTTCCGGCGCGAGATACGCGGGCGTGCCCATCAGCTGCCCGTGGCGGGTGATCGGTGCCGACCCAGCCGCGTGCGCGATCCCGAAGTCCGTAATCTTGACCTGACCGTCGCTCGTCAGCAGCAGATTGGCTGGCTTGATGTCGCGATGGACGAGTCCCGACTGGTGAGCGGCGTCCAGGCCCGCTGCGGCCTGGGCGACGATGTCCATGACCCGCTCCGAGTCAAGCGGACCGTCGGCCAGCACGTCGGCCACCGAGGGTCCGTCGATCAGCTCCATGACAAGGAAGGGCCGGAACTCCGCGTCGCCCTCGTGATAGTCGTACACCTGGGCGATCGCAGGATGACTCAGGGAAGCAGCGTGCTGGGCCTCGGAGCGGAACCTGGCCTGCGTCTCCGCGTGCTGGGCGTACTCGGCCCGCAGGAGCTTGACCGCAACGGGCCGGGCCAGCATCTGGTCCTCAGCACGCCAGACCTCGCCGACGCCACCGGCGGCGATCCGATTGACCAGCCGGTACCGGCCAGCTAGCAGAACAGTTATGTGAGTCACGACAATCTGACCTTATCGGGCACCCGACGGTAGTCTAAGCCGTCCGAGACAGTCTCGCTCGGCCGGCAGCCGAAATCCGGTGCATCATATCGAGTCGCACCGGATTTCGGCTGTTCAGCGCCGTGGCTACGCCCTGTCCAGAGCCTCCCTGGGCTGGTTTGCGTGGGTGTGGGCGCCGGTATGGGCGTGGTCGACTGCCGCCGCGGTCCCGCCTCCAGGCAGCCAGGCCAGCCATCTCGGCACCTGCCAGCTGCGCTCGCCCAGCAGCGCCAGGGCCGACGGCACCAGGATGCCCCGCACTACGGTTGCGTCGATGAGGACGGCGGCAGCAAGCCCGACGCCGAGCATTTTCAGGGCGATGATCGACAGCGTGGCCAGGATCGCGAAAACGGCTACCATGATCACCGCCGCGCTGGTCACCACGCCAGCGCTGCTGGCGATGCCGCCCACCACCGCTTCCTTGGTGTCGGCGCCGCGCATGCGCAGCTCCCGGATCCTGCTCAGGATGAACACGTGGTAGTCCATGCTCAGCCCGAACAGGAACACGAACATGAACAGCGGTATCCACGGGACGATCGCGCCGTAGCTAGTGAAGCCGAGCAGTCCCTGCAGCCTGCCGTCCTGGAAGATCAGCGTGACCAGGCCGTAGGCAGCGCCTACCGACAGCAGGTTCAGCCCGACTGACACCAGCGGGATGGCGAGCGAGCGGAAGGCGACCAGCAGCAGCACGAACGCCAGCACCGCCACCACCGAGAGAACCAGCGGGGTCCGCGAGTGCAGCGACGCGATGTCGTCGTAGTTGTTTGCGGTAGTCCCGCTCACCGCGTAGGAGATGCCCGGCACCTTGCCCAGGGTGGCCGGCAGCAGGTCGTCCCGTAGCGTCAGCAGTGCGCTGTCGGACACCGCGTTGGTCCCGTTGCCCGCAAGCGGCACGTTCACCACCAGCGCCCTGCCGCCGCCGACAGACCCGAAGGTGACCGGCGGCCGGATCGCGCCACGCGCCGATGCCGAGCGCGCCAGATCTGCCAGCGCATGCCGCACCGCCGGGCTGGTCAGGTCGCGGCCGGTGACGACTACCTGCGCGGGCGACGGTGCCTCCGGAAACGCCTGCTGGATCTTGTTCATGGTCTGCGCCACCGGCAGGCTGGCGGGGAACCCGCCATTGGGCGGGTTGCCCAGCCGCATGCCGAGGGCGGGCGCGGCCAGCGCCAGCATCCCGACCACCGCCACGGCCCCCCAGACGGCCGGGTGGCGGACGACCCGGTGCACCAGCGCCGCCCACAGCTTCGAGGGCGCGGACGCGGTGCGCCGGCGGCCGAGGAATGGTATGCGGGCGCGGTCCGCCCAGGTGCCGAGCCAGGACAGCATCGCGGGCAGGAAGGTCAGCGATCCGGCCACCGCGACGCCTACCACGATGATCGAACCGATGCCGATCCCGGTGAACACCGAGTACCCGCTCAGGAACAGCCCGGCCAGCCCGATCATCACCGTGACGCCGGAGACCACGATGGCCCGGCCAGACGTGCCGGCCGCGATCCGGAGCGCCTCGCTGGTGCTGCGTCCCCTGGCCCGCTCCTCTCGCTCCCGGCGAAGGTAGAACAACGAATAGTCGATCCCGACAGCCATGCCGATGATCAGCACCACTTCCGAGGTGCTCTGCCCGGTCGGCAGCCATTGACCGACGACGGATGTCAGCGAGATCGCACTGATCACCGCCGTCCCGGCCAGCAACAGCGGGATCCCGGCCGCGATGAGAGCACCGAAGACCGCGAGGAGCAGGATCAGAGTCACCGGCAGCGAGGTCGTCTCTGCCTTCCGGAAATCACGGCTGATCAGGCTACTCACCACCTTGTCGATGCTGGCGTCGCCAGCCTCCTGGATCAGCAGGTCAGGATGACTGGCCTGGACGGCGGCGACTGCCCGCTGGGCGGGGCCGACGGCCTGGTCCTCGTTGCTTCCGGTGACATTGAACGTCACCAGGGCCGCCCGGCCAGTTGCGGAGATCAGGCTGCTGTTCCCCGCGCTGAGCGGCGAGCGGATATCGCTGGCCGTGGAGCGGGGCAGCGTGCGCAGCGCCGCGACCACCTGGCTCACAGCCTGGTGCATCTGCGGGTTGTCCTGGAAGCTGGCAGCGCTGCTGCCGCGGGTCTCGATCAGGACGCTCTCGGCAGGCGGCGGCCCGCTGACATTCAGCTTCTGCAGCGCCCGCTCGGCTGTGCCGGACTGACCGGGGTCGTAGGACGGCACGTTCTTGGCGCTGATCGCCTGGCCAGCCACGAACACGATGGCGACCAGCATGAGCCAGCCGAGTACCGCGGTCTTGCGGTACCGAGAGCTCCACCCGGCGATCCGCTCGACTAGCGGCGGACGGCCCGGCGCGCCCCTGCGGCGGGGGTGTTGGCGAGCATGGTCCCCTTCGGGCAATCCTGTTTCGGGCAATACTGAACTCTGCGACTGGCGCATGGTGACCTCTCCTGGGAGTTGTGCGGCGTGTCGTGTGGTGGCCCTCGCCCGCGAGCTGGCACTCGCGGGCGAGGGCGCTGGCTATCCGCTTGCCGGGCCCGCGGGCTCGAGCGGCCCCGTTCCGGTCATGGGACCAAGCGGGCCGGCGCCGGCCAGTACCGTGCGGACCTCAGCCAGCGGATCGGCGGGGGGCCGCAGCAATGCCCTGGCCACCCGGCCATGCATCCGCGCGGTGGCGACGAGCACGTAGTTAAAGAGCAGGAACAAAATGGCGAAGCCGGCCGCCGCGAGCAGCGCCCTGGGCAGCGTGTTGACGTAGAGGCCGTGGCCGCCGGCGCCGTTCGGGCCGTTCGGGAAATAGCCGAGCTGCACCCCGTGTGCGCGCTGCCCGTTGCCGAACTCCTCCCAGGGCGCCCAGTACCAGAGCGGCAAGGTGACGCCGGCCAGGAAGGTTGCCCAGATGCTGACCACGATCATGTCCAGCGCCATCAGCGGGACCCAGAGCCCGGTCAGGTAGGCAAGCTCGCGCCAGGTGCCGCGATTCCGCCAGCTGGCGCTTGCCTGCGCCCGCAGGCTAGACCCGGCGGTCTGCTGGTAGCTGGTACGGACTGGCTGGGCCAGCACCCATCGCAGCCGCGTGCGCTCGGCAGCCGCGCACGCGTGCACGACGTTCGCTGCCGCGATCAGCAGCGGGAAGGCGATCAGAGTGAACGCGAGCGCGGCTGTTGTGACGGCCGCGGTGAATGCGACGCTGAACAGCACGCCGCTCATGATCAGGTAGCTGAACAGGAATGCCGCTGATCGCCACGGGCTAGCCGAGAACGCCAGCCGCAGGGGGTTGCCGAAAAACCTGATCCCGTAGCCGTCAGCGCCCGGCCACTCGACCGCTGGGGGAGTCATGGCGGTCATCCGACATCTCTCATCAGCTTCTCGACGGCCTCAACCTTCAGGGTCAGCTTGGTCAGCTCGGTGCGGAGCTCCTGCTGGTTGGTCACCGCATTCTCGGCGAGCTGGCGGTAGTGCGCCATCGCCAGGGCATCGGCGCGGTGTGCCTGCAGCCGGAAGTAGGCGCTGACGATGATCGCGATCGTGCCGAGCACCACAAGCGGGATGCCGATGCTGATGACGATCGCCGTGTAGTTCGTGCCGTGGGTGGCGGCGGTCTGGGCAGACGCCAGGATCCCGGTCATCTGTCGCTCACTTTCGTCTCGGTTTCTTGCTCGTCGGTCGATGGGACTGCGTCCTGGCCTGAGGCTCGCCCCGCAAGGACGGCCGCCGTGATCTCAGCTGCCGTCAGCCGGACCTCAAAGGGCGCAAGCGCGAAGTACTTCATAGCCTTGCCGTCCTCGGATAGCTCTAGCTGTCCAGTGATGAGACCCGCCTTCTCCAGCCGATCCAGATGCATGTACAGCAGCGGCCTGGAGATCCCGAGCCTGCGAGCGAGTTCGCTCACATGCACCCGGCCGCCTGACAGCTCGGCCACTATCCGCATTCGCAGCGGATTGGCCATGGCCGTCAGCACGGCGAGCAGCTCGGACTCGGTAGTCAGCGTCGGCTCCGTAGGTTGGAGTTTCACCTGTCAGGTAGAACTTACATATGGCCTATCCAGCTGTCAAGCCGTGAGGACGTGCGGCCGCTGAGGGGATAGGCCACTGGATCTGGGCATATCGGAACATCTGACCGGCGCGACTGTGCTACCCCATCCGATGGGGCACGAGCTGTTACTGCCCCTCATGGGGCCACAGTGGGGAACTCGTGCCCTATCGGATCCGGGCGTCTGGGCTCGTGTTGGGCTAGCGGCCTCAGGTCCGGGTCAGAGCCGGCGACGGTTCGTCGGCGTCGCTGGCGGCGAGATATTCGTGCACGAGCCGAACCGCTGTCGCGCCGTCACCGACGGCTGACGCCACCCGCTTCATCGAGCGGTAGCGGGCGTCGCCAACAGCGAATACGCCGGGCACCGAGGTCTCGAGCGGGAGCGGGGCCCGGTCGAGCGGCCACCGGGCGGCACCAGGGTCATCACGATTGACGTCGCGGCCGGTCCGGATGTAGCCGCGCTCGAGCTGGATCGCTGCGGGCAGCCACTGCGTACGCGGCTCGCCGCCGATGGACACAAACAGCGCGACTGCCGGCACGCGTTCGGTGCGGTCGTGCAGCCTGTCATGCAGCGTGAGAGCCTCCAGCTGTTGTTCGCCGTGGCCGTCGGTGACCTCGGTGTGCAGGCGCACCGAGACGTTCGGCGTGGCAGCGATCTCCTGGGTCAGGTACTCCGACATTGACCGCGCCAGGTTGTCTCCGCGCACGACGAGCGTCACGTGCCGGGCGAATCGGGCCAGGTGCAGCGCCGTCTGGCCGGCGGAGTTGGCGCCGCCCACCACGAAGACGTCGCGCCCCTCCATGGCCTGGGTATCGCTGCCGGCCGCACCGTAGAAGACACCGGAGCCGACCAGCGATTCCAGGTGCGGCACGCCGAGCCGGCGCCACGCGATGCCGGTCGCGACGATGACTGCCCTGGCTGTGATCTTGCCGCAGTCATCGAGCAGGGCGGCGCGCTCGCCGCCCTCGATCTCCAGGCCGCGGATGGGCTGCGAGAACACCATGTGCGCGCCGAACATCCAGGCCTGCTCGCACGCCCGGCGCGTCAGCTCATGCCCGCTGATGCCGTAGGGGAAGCCGGGATAGTTCCGGATCATCGGGCTGCTTCCGGCCTGGCCGCCGGAGACGGTCTCCTCCAGGACAACCGTCTGCAGGCCCTCGGAAGCGGCATAGACGGCGGCTGCCAGGCCCGCCGGTCCGGCACCGACGATAACGAGTTCACACTGATCGATGTCGCTGGAGATGCTGCCGCCGACTGCCTCGATGATCTGAGCAGGCGTCGGCTCCACCATCGTGTAGTCGTCGTGCCGGATCATGACTGGCAGTCGTGACCCGTCGAGGCCTTCACTGGCGAGCAGCTGATGGGCATGGTCGCTGGTGGCTGTGTCGAAATGAAACGGCACGCTGAATCGAGTGAGCAACTCCCGCAGTTCGTGCGTGCCGCGGTCCGTCGGCAGGCCCACGACATGGAACAGGTCGAAGCCGGCTTCCTGATCCTTGGCCCAGTCCGCCAGGAACTCGCTGATGACGCGATAGAGATCCTGTTCAAGCATCCAGGGCTTGGTGAGGTGATAGTCCGCCTGGCCAAGGGTCATGGCCCGGACGACCGGACTGCGCACCGAGTAATCCCGCTCGACCAGGAGCACCCGCTTCGCCTGCGGGTGCACCTGGTGGGCCAGCGCGAGGAAGTCCGTTCCCGGCATCTCCGTCATGTTGTGATCGACGATCAGCAGCGCCACAGTCTGGTGATCCTCGGCTAGCTCTCGCAGCGTCGCGAGTCCGGTGACGGTCGATGACTCGCCGATGACGGCGAAGTCCTGGCTGAACCGTCGGCTGAGATCGCCGCGGAGCGCGCGGACGACCCCGGCGTCGTCATCGATTACGAAGATTATGGGTCGCGACATCCGCTTCTCCGTCCGTCTCCGTCGCTGGCCGTCGCCAGCCGCCGTGCGTTACGCCGTGGCGCCTGCCGCAGGCTGGATGTTCTGGTTGACGTGGAAGGTGTTGTCCGGGTCATAGCGGGCCTTGACCTGGGCGAGTCGGTCATAGTTGCCGCGGTAGGACGCCTTGATCCGCTCCTGGCCCTCGTCCATGAGGAAGTTGATGTAGCCGCCGCCTGCTGACGTCGGGTGCAGCTCCGACCAGTAATCCTTTGCCCACCGGGAGATGACGTCGGCGTTGGCGGGATCGGGGTCGACGCCCACGATCACTCCGGCCCAGCCGCCGTCGCGGTAGGCGAAGGGCGTCGCGTTACCGGCAACGCGGCTGGCCGCGCCGTCGATCGGGTACAGGTGCATGGTCGAATGGCCGCTCGGCAGCAGCTGGCCGTACTTGACGTGGACGTCGATCGCCTGGTCGGAGATCTCGTTGAAGAAGTCCGCGCGCCAGTACCACTGCAGTCCGGCCGGGTACAGGGCGTCGAACGCGCTCTGCAGCATGCTGAACGGCATCGGCTGGATGCCGACCAGAAGCGGTGAGCCGTAGGTCGTGACCGGCTCGAGCACTTCGTCGGCCTGGTCGTGGGATCCGGTGTAGCACCAGACGATGCCGCACGCCTTGCGGCCCCACAGCTGCTCGGGGAACGGCGGGGCGGGCGGGATGGTGAGCAGAGCTACGAAGCCGCTTAGCTCCTCCGGCAGGGAAGGCAGCAGTTCCCGGTACCACCGCATGACGTCGGCGGTGTCGGCGAGGTCGTACAGCACCGGGCCGCCGATGATCGTGCCGGCGTCGCCGATGTCGTGGCAGCGGAAGGTGAACGAGGTCACGATGCCGAAGTTCCCGCCACCGCCGCGCAGAGCCCAGAACAGGTCGCTGTGTGACGTCGGGCTCGCGGTCACGAAGCTGCCATCGGCGAGCACCACGTCGGCGGATAGCAGGTTGTCGACGGTCAGGCCGAAGCGCCGGGCCAGGTAGCCGATGCCGCCGCCGAGCGTCAGGCCACCGACGCCGGTAGACGCGAGAAACCCGGACGGGGTGGCCATGCCGAACGCGACGGTGGCGTGATCGACGTCTCCCCACGTGCACCCGGCGTCGACGCGGACGGTGTGATCTTCCGGGTTGACCGTAGTGCTGTGCAGCAGCGACAGATCGATGACCAGCGCATCGTCGGCGACGCCCAGGCCGGCCGCGTTGTGGCCGCCGCCTCGGATGGCGAGTTCGACGCCGTGCTCGCGGCCGAACCGCACGCACGAGATGACATCGGCCACGTCGCGGCAGCGCGCGATAGCAGCCGGATGCTTGTCGATCATGGCGTTGTAGACCGCCCTGACGTCGTCATAGCCGGGGTCGCCCGGCAGGATCAGATCACCTCGCAAAACGGTGGATAGGTCATCGTATGCCGCAGTAGTGCTCGCTGTTGTCGTGGTCATGGTTCCCTCGCATGCGTAGCTGGATGATGCGAATACGGCCACGCTAGGTTCGGTGCCGTTCGCGGAGCGTTCGTGCGCAGGCGCCCGCGTCGGTGAGGTCGCGCTCGCAGCGGCGAAGAAGGGCCGTACTGCCGTGGGCCGAGGCCAGCTGCGCTGCGGAGCGCAGCCGGGAGATGGCCGCTTGTCCCTGGTCGAAGGCAGCGCGCAGCCGTAGGACCTCGGGCAGCCACCACAGGTCATATCGCGTCCTCGCGGCGACAACGGCGGCGTCCAGCGTGGCTCGCGCCGCACCAGGCTGGCAGCCCTGGGCGGACAGGTCTGCGAGCAGCGACAACCAGTACGGCATCCGGGCGAAAGATCCTGCTGATTTAAGGTTGTCGATGCCGCGCCGGGCCATGGCGATGCCTGACTCGTCCCGCCGCGACCAGCCGGCCAGGATCAGCGCCCACTCCCGGTAGTAGGCGAACCCGTGCCGATCGCAGAGCTCGCGCAGCTCGGCAACAGCGTCCCGCAGGCCTGCCACATCGCCGCGCATCTGGCGGGTGATAGCGCAGTAGGCCAGCGCGACGGCGAGGTTGTACGGATGGTCGATGGCACGTGCGAGCTTGACGGCTCCGTCGCTGGTCAGCTGGGCATCGTCGTCGTAGCCAAGCAGCCAGTGCGCGTGTGCGGACCAGGCCATGGCGTGGACCTCGGGCCGGGTGCCGACGCTGAGCGAAACCGCCCCGGTGGTGAGACTCACCGCGAGGTCAAGGTGCCGGACCGCCTCAGCTGGCCTGCCGAGGCTCAGGGCCGAGCCGCCTACGGCGAAGTGCGCGAGGCCGCTCAGCGTGGAACCAGGCTCGGCAAGCTCTAGGGCACGAGTCGCGGTCCCGTACGCATCGGCCGTGCGGCCCTGCACAAACCGCGACGTCCACAGCGCAACCAGCCCGGTGACAGTCGAGTCCGGTCGGCGCAGCGACTCAGCGAGCGCGATCGACCGCTCCAGAGTCTGCTGCAGTTCCGGCGAGGAGTAGCCATACCTGGCGTTGAGCGGTGCCGCCATTGCCTGCAGAACGCCCAGCTCCTGGCCGTCCTTTCCCCGGCCGGCCGGCAGGCAGCGGATAATCGACAGCGCCTCCTTGTGGAGCCGGATCGCCTCGTCATAGGCGAACATGCTCGCGGCCACGCTCGCCGCCCGCTGGTAGTACGCCACCGCCCGCGCTGGCCGCCCGCCGCGGGCGTACTGCTCGGCGAGGGGGGCCGCGACCAGGTCCGCGTCGTCGGCGTGCAGTAGTTCCAGGCTCTGCGCGATCCGCCGGTGCAGGAGCCAGCGCTTCGGCGGGCTCACCTGGTCGTAGGCAGTCTCGCGGAGCAGGTCGTGGGAAAAGTCGTAACCATCCCGGAACTCTCGCAAGATCCTCCGCTGCCACAGCTCGTCAACCGCCGCCACCACGACATCGGCATCCAGATCGCTCGCCTCTGTGAGCAGGTCGAGGGTGAAGTCGCCGCCCGCGGCCGCCGCCAGGCCGGCCACCTCACGGGCGGGCGATGTCACCTGGTCGAGCCGGTTGCGCAGCACCGCGGCGAGATCACCAGCCGGAATGGGAACGGGGCCAGGTGCGCTGATGCCGCGCACCGCCTCGACGATGTAGAGCGGAAACCCGCCCGTTGTCGCCTGGAGCAGATCCCTATCGGCCGCACTCAACTGCCGGCCGGAGATCGCGTCGCCCAGGCGCGCGGTGTCGGCGGCCTCCAGGGGGCTGAGCGTAATCTGCGCGAGCAGTCCCGTGGCCCGCATCCTGTCAGTCCAGTCGACGAGCGCATGGTCAACGGGGTTGTCGTTGCGCAGCGTCGCGGCCACCAGAAGCTTGGCGGTAGGCGCGAAGCCCAGGCAGAAGGCGAGGAATGCCAGCGTTTCCTGGTCGCACCACTGCAGGTTCTCCAGGAGCAGCAACATCGGACGGTCCACAGCATGCAGTGCGCGCGCTAGTCCTTCGTAGAAGCGATGGCCTTGCCAGGCGTCGGCCAGCACGGCCGGGACGACCGGACGTTCGGTGCGGCGCCCGGACGGAATGAGCCGGTCGACCTCAGCGCGCCAGCTCTCGTCGAGCCCGGCCGTGACTGCCGAGACGGCTGGGCTTCGGAGCCAGTCCGCGACCGGAGCCAGCGCGAGCCGCCCCGACCTGCCGAAGCACTGACTGCCCGCGACCACGGCGCCTTGCGCCCGCGCCAGGTCTGCGAGCTCGGCGATCAGCCGGGTCTTCCCGACGCCGGCCGCGCCGCAGACCAGGGCGAGACCAGGCCGTCCTGTCGCTGCAGCCCGCCAGAGGCCCTGGAGCAGGCCGATTTCGGCGGACCGGCCGACAAGCTGCACCGCGGGCGGCCCGGAGCGGGGGAGCGCGCGCTGGACGCCTGCCGCGCCCGCACCCTCGATGCCTGCCAGGCCCGCGCCGCCAGGGCGGGCGTCGGTGAGCAAGCGCTGGAACACCAGCCGTGTCGCCGGGTCCGGGATGATCCCGAGCTCTCGCTCCAGGACGGAGGCGCAGTGGTGATAGCTGGTGACGGCAGCGGCCCGGTCGCCCATGTCCGCCTGCAGCTGCATGAGCGCGCGATAGCCGGCCTCCTCCAGCGGCTCCAGCTGGATCCGCCGGCGCGCGGCGTGCGACGCCTCGGCCAGATCGCCCTTCTTCGTGCGCGCGCTGCAGAGCAGGTCGCACAAGTCAGCGCAATCCCGCTCGAGCTGCGTCCTGGCCTCAAGCACCCAGTCGTCGTACACGCCTGGCAGCAGCTCGCCCCGATACTGCGCGATGGCCCTGTCGGCATGGGCGATGACCGCGTCGCCGTTGTCGTCCGCCGCTGCAGCCAGGGCAGCCTGGCGTTCGGTCTCGAAGATCCGCAGGTCGACGCGACACGTCTGGGTATCGCGCCAGCACAGATCGGCGGACGTCACGACTAGCGAAGCCTCGCCTGGCAGCACCTGACGCAGCTGATGCAGTTCGCGGCGGAGGTTCGTCAGAGCTTGCGCGTCCGTCGATTCCGGCCACAGCAAGCCGGCGATCCGCTGCCGAGGCAGGCGGGACTCGGCATGGATCATAAGGTAGGCGACCAGGGCCATCGCGCGAGAGGAGCCCATCCGTGGGCCCGTCAGGTCATCCGCGATCGCTTGTTCGCCCAGCACGGACACGTGCAGCATCTCAGCGCGCCCCCCTGATACGTCGGCTTGCCCACGGCCGCCACCATGCAGTGCACGCCTCCCCATGCACCTCTCAGATCAGCCCGCGGGTGTGGCTTCTGTATATGGAACGCGTGTAGACCGCGTGGAAAGGCGCGCCGGCCACCCCAATCCGGACCGTGCCGACTTAGTCGCCGATGGCGGACATGCGTGCTGTTATCCGCCTGCCATGGCGGCGACGACGAGGACGCCAGCCCGAGCCTGAGCCGGGAATCTGGCCCGCACTCCGGATGCGCCGGATTCCTGCTGGCAGCAATGCGCGGCGTCGAACGCGCTGGCACGCTGTTGGGGTGACGTTTGGTGTCCTGATCGTGGACGACAACAGGTCGTTCCTCGAGGCCGCGCGCGCACTCCTTGAACGGGAGGGCATGCGCGTCGTCGGCGTTGCCGCAACTTCGGCGCAGGCGCTCCGAGGGGCAGCCGAACTGCGGCCGGACGCCGTCCTTGTCGACATCGCACTCGGGGGGGAGAGCGGATTCGACGTTGCGCGGAGCCTGGCCGGGTACGGCGACAACGCCGCACCCGTGGTGATCTTGATGTCGACCTACTCGGAGGCCGACTTTGCCGATCTGATCGCCCAGAGCGTGGCGACGGGGTTCTTGCCGAAGCAGGAACTGTCGGCCCACGCGGTCCGGCAGATCATCGATGGCCGCGCGGGAAGATTAGCTGGCCGGAAGCCGGACGTTAAGGGTCGTTCCGAGTCCGGGTGGGCTGGTGACCGAGATCAATCCGCCCAGTGAGTCGACCCGGTCCTTGAGGCCGATGATTCCAGAGCCGTTGGCGGGGTCTGCCCCGCCGATGCCGTCGTCGCGGATCGACAGAGTGAGGGCACCGTCGGTGCGCTCAACCCGGAGCTGAACGACAGAAGCCCGTGCATGCTTCGCGGCGTTGGTGAGCGCCTCGGACGCGATGTAGTAGGCAGCTACCTCTACGTGCTCCGCCAGGTCCGGGCCAAGATCCAGCTGCAGCTCGACCGGGACCGCAGAGCGCCGGGCGAGTGCCTTGAGAGCCGGGCCGAGGCCGGCCTCCGACAGGATAGCCGGGTGGATGCCGCGCGAGATCTCCCGCAACTCGTCCAGCGAAATGCCGAGACCATCAGCCAGGACCGACAGCTCACACTGGATCTCGTGGGCGGGCCGGGATGTCATTGTCTCGATGGTGCGGGCCTTCAGTGCCAGCGCCACGAGGCGCTGCTGTATCCCGTCGTGCAGGTCACGTTCCAGCCGCCGCCGGGTCTCGTCGGCGGCGGCTACCACGCGAGCGCGGGAAGCGGAGAGTTCGGCGCGGCTCTGGGTGTTCGCGACCGCGGTGCCGAGGAGCTCGGTGAATTCGGCGAGATGATCCTCCGCGTCATCGCGGATGGGCCCAGCCGTTGAGGCAACGACCATCAATCCCCAGACCGCGCCGTTCACGATGATCGGGGCGGCGGCAAGGCTACGGAGCCCGACCTCCCGCGCTCTAGCGCCAAAGGCGTCTCGGCGGTTTTCATAGTCTTGCGATCTTGCCGGACGACCTGTCTGCCTGACCCGCGCGGCGACACCTGCAGGCGGGAACGAGTGGCGGGTACCGGGCTCGAGCGGATGCGGCCGGTCGCTCCGGGCTGCGACAACCGTCATCGTTTCGTCCTCGTCATAGCGCAGGACCGCGGCAATGGGAAGGTGCATCACCTCGGCGACCTCGTGAGCGACCGCGGCGAAGACTTCGCTCGTCTGCGCGCCCTGCACAACGAGTGTGGCAACGCGCCGCAGGGCGGCCTGTGCCTGTGCGAGCCGCTCGATCTCAGTCCGCGCGGCGGAATTCGCGATGGCCGTGGCCACAAGCTCGGTGAACTTCTCGAGGCGGTCCAGCGCATCGGCAGGCAGTGGCGGGCGATCGCGCCTGGCCGCCAGGATCAGCGCGCCCCAGACCCTGCCGCTGACGATGACGGGAACGCCGGCCGCCATGGTGATGCCGAGGTCCCTGACCACAAGCGACCCGGAGATATCGAGCTGCGAGGAGTCGTCGACTCTGTGCGCTCGGCCCGTTCTCTGCACCGACGCGACGACGCTGGGGTCGTCAGCCGGAAACGTTAGCTTCTGGCCCGGGTCGCGGCCCAGTTCGCCGGCGCTGGCGACGAGCGCCGCGACGCCCGTGGTCTGGTACCGGTAGAGCCGCACAAGCGAGACATGGAAAAGCTCGGCCGCCTCCGCGGCAACGGCGGCGAAGATTTCGCCCGGTGGTACAGCTTCGGCGACGAGCGTCGCGACCCGGCCGAGGGCTGCCTGCTCGGCGGCGACGCGCTCAAGCTCATTGCGCGCCTCGGCGTTCGCGATCGTCAGCGCGACGAGCTCAGTGAACGCCGCGACACGCAGCTCTGTTCCAGCTGGCAGCGGCTCTGGCCGCGATGAGGCGACGTTCATTGCCCCCCAGATCCGTCCCTCGACCAAGATCGGGGCCCCGGCAGCCGCGCGAACCTCCATGATGCGGACGTATTCACTCACCGGGTCGCCAGGGTCGTCGGTGTAGTGATCGATCCGGGCAGGCCGCTGCGTCCGGAACACTCGGGTGAGGACGTTATCGCCTTCCAGCGACACCTGCGTGCCGACTGGCGTCACGGCGCCCTGCAGGCTCCAGCTCCCGACCACAGTCGCAGTCCCATCCCGGTCATAAGCGACCAGGTGCGCGCTATCGAGGCGAAGGAGGTTTCCGGCTTCCTCGCTGACTGCCGCAAAGACCTCCGCCGACGAGCGGTGGCCGGCGACCAGCGTCGCCACCCGGCGGAGCGCCGCCTGCTCCTGCGCCAGTGTGCCGCGGGCCTCCTCCGACCCGGTCGCCCGCCGGCCCGCGTGAGCCGCGAACGCGCCCACTATCACCGCCATCCCCAGAAACAAGCCGAGCACCAGCACAGTCGGGCCGTCGAGATTGCGCAGGGGCGGCAGGAAATACCAGTCGAACGCCAGGATGGTCGCCGTCCCGACCGGCAGCGCATAGAGGACCCCGCCGAAACGGGCGACCGCCAGCACAACTAGCAGCAGAAGGACGCCAAAGAGCACGTCGGGCACGTGTGCCCGAGCGGCGGCCCCCACCACGGCAGCGAGTACGAACGCGGCTACGCCTGCGGCCAGGGCCAGGACGACCTCTACCCCGAGTCGGCTGCGACGCCCGCGGGGCTCAGCGGAGACGGCACTCGGCGACCTGGGTAGACGGCTTGCGGCACCCAGCAGAGCCTGGCGAAAGCTCCCTGGCATATATCGACACTGCCACCCGAGCCCGGAGTCTCCGACGCCGGGCTGCACGATAGTTCGAGGCATCGACCTTATGCCGTAAACCACTGCATACAGCCCGGCTGGGTGCAGAGGCCGCGGCCCGCGCCCCAGCACGTGAGACAGGCCAAGGCCGGCCCATAATGCAGAGCATGACTGGCAGCCTCGAGTCCGGCCGCTCGGGTACACCGGGGGGGCTCGCGCTGTGACCGGCTTGCGGGTCCTTCTGAGCGAAGACGATGTCCTCCTGCGGGAGGGGCTGGCCGGCCTGCTCGACCGCTCCGGTTTCGAGGTGGTGGGGCAGGCCGCCGACGGGCCGCAGCTGCTCGCGATGGTCCGCGAGACGGCTCCCCAGCTGGTCGTTACCGACATCCGGATGCCGCCGACCCATACCGTCGAGGGGCTCGAGGCGGCGCGGGTCATCCGTGCGGAGCGCCCCGATATCGCGATAATGGTCCTGTCTGCCTACGCCGAGGTCGAGCACGCCATGGAGCTGCTGGCCAGCGGGCGCGGGATCGGCTACCTGCTCAAGAGCCGGATCACTGATGTGGACGAGTTCCTCGACACCCTGCGGCGGATCGCCGACGGCGGCTCGGTCGTGGACCCCGCGCTGGTGCAGGACCTGGTTTCTGCGCGGCATCGCGACGATCCGCTTGCCGTGCTCAGTGAGCGTGAACGGGAGGTCCTCGCGCTGATGGCAGAAGGACGTTCCAACGCTGGCATCGCCCGGCGCCTATGGGTAACTGAGGGCACCGTCGAGAAACATGTCCGGTCCATCCTCACCAAGCTGAACCTGGCCGAGGCCGATGACGACCACCGCCGCGTGCTCGCCGTTATCACGTTCCTGCAGGCCCGCTGAGGACTGCGGCTCGGTCTATTGCTGCTAGCGGGTAATCGGGAGTTCCTGCTGGCCAGGTGATGTCTTTGGGGGCTCGCAGCGATGCGGCGGAGCCGCCAGGGACGGCATCGTCGGTCTTATGCCACGACTCTCAGCGCCGCTCCCGCACACGGCGGTCAGGGCGAGGCCAGCGAGCAAAGGAGAAGGCACATGACCACGTCACATGACAGACCGAGAATCCGCCAGCGCCGCCGCTGGGCGCTGCTGGTGCTCCCAGCTGGCGCAGCAGGCCTCGCGGCTCTGGCCGCGTGCGGCTCGTCCGGCACCTCAGCTAGTTCTTCCGGCGCCAGTACTCCTTCCGCCTCCACCTCCGCTGCGGCCGCCGCGTCCGGCCTGAAGACCGCGAAGGTTGGCGGCGTCACGGTACTGACGAACGCCCAGGGCTTCACGCTCTACTCATTCGCCCCAGACACGGCGACCAAGTCAGCCTGCAACGGAGCGTGCGCGACGAGCTGGCCGCCGGTAGCGGCGCCCGCGAATACTGCCGTGGTCAAGGCCCCGTTCGCCACCATTACGCGATCCGGCGGCTCAACACAGCTCACCTTCCGCGGGCACCCGCTGTACACCTTCGTCGGCGATTCGTCTGCCGGACAGGCCAAGGGCAACGGCGTCAACGCCTTCGGCGGACTGTGGCACGAAGCACCCGCGTCCGGCACAGCGCCGGCCGGCACGTCGCCATCGGGTGGCGGCGGCTACGGGTACTGACCAGGGCACCACCAGCGCAATGTGAGGAACTGCAGCGCAACGACCGAACGGAGCGAGGCGATGACACGGCGGGTCACGACAACCATGCGGAGAATGGCGATGGCTGAGCCTCGGAGCGCGAGTGAACACGCAGCGCCTTCGGCGCCTGGCTGGCTGCAAGTCATCTTGCGCGTAGCGGGCTCGGGCCTGCTGATCGCCGCTGGAGCAATACATCTCGACCTGTACCTGACCGGCTACCGGACGATCCCGACAATCGGCTGGCTGTTCCTGCTGCAGGTCATCGCCGCCTTCGGACTCGGGCTGGCGGTGCTCGCCATCCCTGGCAGGCTCGTGATTCCCAGCCGCCTCGCTGCCGCAGCGGGGGCGCTCTTCGCCTTGTCGACGCTCGGTGGCTATCTGCTGTCCGTCTGGATCGGCCTGTTCGGGTTCAAGGAGGTGAGTACGACTGCCGGCATCGTCGCCGGCGCGGTGGAAGTGGCCGCCTTCGTGGTGCTGGCCGCGCTCGCGCTCGCTCCTGGCTGGACGGATCGGGCGCCGACGGCGCCGGCCGGATTCCCCATTCGGGTTTCTCCGGCGATCGCCGAAAGCGCCCGGATAGGCGCGGCGGCACTGGCGGTGGCGGCAGCTGTACTGCTCGGGGTTGCCGTGACCGCCGCGAGCGCTCCGGCAGCGTCAACGGCAGCGGCCGCCGGTACCACCCTGAAGACCACCGTGATCGGCGGAACGACGGTCCTGACGAACGCCAAGGGCTTCACGCTCTACTCATTCGCGCCCGACACGCCGACCGCGTCGAAGTGCTACGGAAGCTGCGCTGCCTACTGGCCGCCGGTGACCGGCACTGCCGCCGCGGGTTCAGGCCTGCCCGGAAAGACCGCCACCATCAAGCGGACCGACGGCACGCTCCAGCTCACTTACAACGGGCATCCGCTATACACCTATATTGGTGACTCGGCTCCGGGCCAGGCAAACGGAAACGACATCAACCTGAACGGCGGGCTCTGGCTTGATGTGCCCACCTCCCGGTGATGACGCGTCGAGGTTAAGCGGAGACCGAAGTTGACCATCTCCACTGACGGGGTACCTGGTACCCGAGGAGATCCTCGAAGCGCTGCAGGTCGCCGGCAAGACGCTCGGCGAGTCGGTCGCGGAGACCGCGTGAGATCGCGGAGTCCCCGGCACGCGCTCGCCGAGTCGTCAGGAGCCGGGCTAGCCCGGCGCGTTGATGGGGTCGCCATCGCGGCATCGAGGTAGTGATCCTGGGCGCGGAGGATTATTGGTACCGTCCGGACATGACCGATGCGATCGATACGACCTGGCTCGATGCCACCGCACAGGCTGACCTTGTTCGCCGGGGCGAGGTAACGTCGAAGGACCTCGTCGAGGCGGCCATCGCCCGGATTGAAGCGGTGAATCCTCAGCTGGACGCTGTCCTGCGCACCCGATTTGACCAGGCGCGCACGGAGGCAGCCGGCGATCTGCCCGATGGCCCGTTCCGCGGCGTGCCGATGCTGCTCAAGGACCTTGGCTGCACGGTGGCCGGCGAGGCGACGTCCTTCGGCCTCGGGCCGCTGCGCGATCTGGCCTGGCCGGTGACGTCCTACCTTGCCGAGCAGTTCCGTGCGGCTGGCTTCATCCCTCTTGGCCGGACCAACGTGCCCGAGCTCGGCACGACCGTGACGACCGAGGCGCGCAGCTTCCCACCCGCCCGCAACCCCTGGCACACCGGCCATTCGACCGGCGGCTCGTCCGGCGGCTCGGCGGCAGCAGTAGCCAGCGGGATGGTGCCGGTCGCACACGCCAACGATGGCGGCGGATCCATCCGCATCCCCGCGAGCGAATGCGGGCTCGTCGGGCTCAAGCCAACTCGGGGCCGGGTGAGTCAGGGGCCGCTGATAGGAGAAGGCTGGGCAGGCGCGACGATCGATGGCGCGGTGACACGCTCAGTGCGAGACGCCGCCGCCGTACTGGATGCGATCAGTGCCCGGCTCCCCGGCGAGCCGTACTACGCCCCGGCGTGGCCTCGTCCGCTGGCTCAGGAGGTCGGGGCCGACCCAGGCCGGCTGCGCATCGGACTGCTTGACCGGCCTGATGGCGAGGGTTTCCTTGACCACCCGGAGTGCCGCGCTGCGGTAACGGGCGCTGGGCGGCTGCTGGAGTCGCTCGGTCATGACGTCGAAGCCTCGGGACCGACAGCGATGTTCGACGAGGAATTCATCAACCACTTCACCCTCATCATCGCCGCCGACACCGAGACGTCGATGCGCGCGTTCGAGACTGCCCTCGGCCGGCCGATCACCGATGACGAGATCGAGCCGCGCAACGCGGTTTACCGGGCGATCGGCCGGACCATGGAGGTCGTCACCTACCTGCAGAGCCGGGCATGGCTTGGGACCTGGGCCAGGCGGATGGCCGACTGGTGGACGGACTACGACCTGCTCGTGACGCCCACCGTGGGCGCGCCGCCGCCGGAACTCGGCTGGTTCACCGCCGGGGGAGCAGGGTCGGAAGGCCCGCGGGTCGTCGGTTTCATCCCGTACACGGCGCAGTTCAACATGACTGGCCAGCCGGCCATCAGCTTGCCGCTGCACTGGACGCCGGCCGGCTTGCCAGTAGGCGTGCAGCTTGTCGCGGCCTTCGGCCGGGAGGATCTGCTGATCAGGGTCGCCGCCCAGCTCGAGCAATCCGCACCGTGGGCGGACCGCCGTCCGGTGGTACACGCTTAATCCGCCAGCCGTGCCGGTGACGACTGACTCAGCGAGACGATTGGGCTTGCGCATACCTTGCTGGTGTCTGGCCGATCGCGGCTCGGAAGTCGCGGATCAGGTGGGCCTGGTCGGCGTAGCCTAAATCGGCGGCTACCTGTACCCAGGACACGGCGCTGCCGTCTCGCACCGCCTCGGCCGCTTCGAGCAGCCGGTACCGGCGGATCACCCAGGTCGGGGACACGCCGGCATAGTGCAGGAACATCCGCTGGAGCGTCCGCTGCCCCAGGCCGGCGGCGGCGCACAGGTCGGCGAGGTGGCGGATCGCGCGGCTGGTCTCGGCCAGCCTTGCGAGATCGGCGACCTCGCTGGCGGGCTGGACCCGCTGCGGATCCACTGCTTGCTCTAGCGCGGCCGCCAGCACGCCGACGCGCGCGGCCTCATCCGGCTCGCTGGTGATCGCTTCGGTCAGCGCCGCCTCGTCGACGCCGACGGCTTGCCCCAGCCCGACGATCCGGTCGGTGAAGTCAGCCGCGGACCCGGCGACGAGCACTCCCAGCCCGCCGGGCCTGGTCATCGCGGCGATGGTCCAGCCCTGGCCGACGAGCATGCGCGTAGTCAGGCGGCGCGCGACGCCATTCAGGCGCGCTTCGATCGGCCCGGCCTCCCGGTCACCGGGCCGCGCATCGGCGTTGCCGACGCTGATATTCGCGCCCGGATGAGTGAGCACTTGCTGGCGGTGAACCACCCCCGGCGGCAGGTCCCAGCGGACCGCCCAGAACCGGTCCACGAATCCGGCCAGAGCGGGGCTGGCCGGGTACCGGGTCAGCCGGACTCGCTGCCGCAGCAGCCACGGGTCGAGGATTCCGCGGCTGTCGCGCTCAACCGGCGCAGGCTGAGAGCTGCTCACGACCTTGACCCTAACCCGGTGACCTGACGCAAATATTCAAGCCCGCCGCCTGTCCTGCGCCATACGGTCATTGCCATGACGCAAACGACCGAGAAGACTGCCGACTTGCTCGCGGCCGTACTCGCTGACCTTGCCACAGTCATCAGCGGTGTCACCGCCGGACAATTTCACGATCCGACGCCCTGCACGGAGTGGGACGTCCAGCAACTCCGGGATCACACGCTGGGCTGGCTGGACACCTTCGCCGCGGGCTTCGCCGATCCGGCCGGCCGGGCTCCCCGCACCAGCGCAGACGGCTACGCCGCGTCCGCCGACGCGGCGAGCGCTGCTGCCGAGGTCCGCGCGGCCGCGGACAGACTCATCGCGGCGGTCCGCGGTGGCGCGGCCAGCCGGCCGCTGTGGCTCGGCGACAGCGCCATGCCCGGTGATATGGCGCTCAGCATGATCCTGTGGGAGTACCTGACGCACGGCTGGGATCTTGCGCAGGCGACCGGGCAGCCCTGGTCGCCGCTGCCCGAGGCGGCGCAGGAGTCGCTGAACTTCGCGCCTGCCATGCTCACCGACGACTACCAGGGTCAGGACAAGCCGTTCGGAATCCGGGTCCCAGTGCCTGCAACGGCGCCGCCGCTCGACCAGCTGCTGGGGCTATCTGGCCGCGATCCCGGCTGGCGTCAGGCTTGAGCGGCTTTCGAGATGAGGCTTTCTTGAGCCTGGGTAATAGCTCGCGGCCGGGCTATCCGGTGATCCGCTTGTGGTGGCGAGCGATCTGCTGATGGGTGTCTTGGCTTGCGAACACGCTGGCGAACTCGGTAGTGCTGGCGTCGACTGCGGCATCGTGGCCGTTGTTGAGCCAGACGTCGAACAGCCGGCGCTGGGCGGCGGTCACCGCCGGGGGGTGTGTCGCGACGCGGTCGAGCAAGCTCTGGACGGCGGCGGCGAGTTCGCGGGGCTCGGCGACGACGTTGGCGATGGTGCCGGGCGGCAGCTGATCGAGGGTGTAGATGTCGCCGGTGAGGATCATTTCGCGGGCCTTGCTGAGCCCGACGAAGGCGGGCAGCAGGGCGGCGTCGATGACTGATGGGACGCCGACCTTGATCTCCGGCAGGCCGAATGACGCGGCCGGGGTTACGACGCGAAGATCGCACGCCAGGGCCAGTTCGAACGCTGCCCCGAGGCAGTATCCGTTGACTACGGCAACCGTGACGACGGGCGAGTGCCGGACGGCGCGCATGACCTGGGCGAGATCGCCGATCAGGGCCCGTGCTCGGGCAGTTGTCAGGCCGATGAAGGCCTCGATGTTCATGCCGGCGCTGAAGGCCGCCTGGCCTGCGCCGGTGAAGACAATGGCTTGCACGCCAGGAGGGAGGTCGGCGATCACGTCGCGAAGCTCGCTCAGGTCCTCAGGATGCACGATGTTGAGCTTGTCCGGCCGGTCAAAGGTGATCCAGAGAGCATGGCCGCGGCGATGTGCCTTGATATACCGCATGTGTTACTGCTCCCATCTGCCGGCCCGAGAGGACATGCCGTTCTGGCAGTGTTTCAGCTAGCCGGGAGGTACGACGGTCGCCAGGGTGCTGATGAGTTGCCGGAAGCGCTGGACTGGCCCGGTTTCGCCGGTGATCTCGAGGCCGGCGTCTGACCCGGAAAAGATGAAAGCGGTCAGGGCCTGGGTCGACGCGGTGATCGTGACGTCGGCCGGCGCGGACGGGGTGCCCGCGCACAGCGACCACTGGTGGCCATCGCTTTCGGTCACGTAGTCCGCACCATCGAGCCGGAAGTGCCAGCGGGCGGGGCGGTGATCGTCGGTGGCGAGGTCGATGGCCTGGATAACGGAGCGGAGCAGGTGCTCGGCGTGCAGCGGCTCACCAGGCTGCGGCCAGCGCCAGGCGTGCTGCAGCCCCCACCAGCTGAGCGCGTCGATGACGGGTCCGAGGTCAGCCCCGGTCGGCGTCAGGTCATACCAGACCTCCCGTCGGCCCGGCTCCCGGTCGGCGGTGACGATCCCGTCGTCTTCGAGCTCGCGCAGGCGCTGGCTGAGCGTCTTGGGGGTGATCCCGCCGAGGCGATTCATCAGGTCGGTGAACCTCTTGGCGCCGGTCAGAAGGTCGCGGATCACCAGCAGGCTCCATCGGTCGCCGACGCGTTCCAGCGCGCGTGCGACCACGCAGACGTGGTCGTAAGTGGAAACGTTCCTAGTCACGTCGACCATCATACTAGTTGACAGATACTATTTGCAAGCTACTATCTTGTAGATAGTAACCTCTCGACCCGAGGAGGACGTCATGTATGACCCGCCTGGCTATCTGTGGGCGCTCACCATCGCCGGGATCATCGCAATCCCGGCCGCAACCTGCCTCGTGCTGTACGGCGGCGCGGTGCGCTCCGGCCTCAGCCGGCGCCGTGCGGCGCTGCTCGCCGGAGGCGCGGCCGCCGTGCTCGGCGGCTGGTTCACCGCCAGCGCGGTGATCGCGGCTCACGGCTGGTACCAGGCGCGGCTCGGCCACGGCGTGCCGTGGCTGCCAGTGGCGGTGGTCGGGTTCCTGGGCTTGCTGCTGGCACTGCGCCGGATCCCGGTAGTGGCGCGGGCCCTGACGGCGCCCGGCATGGTGAGCCGCCTGGAGCTCCCGCACACGTTCCGGGTGATCGAGGGGTCGGCCTTCCTGGCCACCATGTTTCTCGGTCATCTGCCCGCGCTATTCGCGCTGCCCGCGGGCCTGGGCGACATCGCCGCCGGCATCGCCGCGCCGCTGGTCGCCCGCAGGCTTGCGCAGGGCACTGGCCGCCGCGGCGCCCTGTGGTTCACCGGGTTCGGCATGACCGATCTGATCAACGCCCTGACCCTCGGCGCCCTCACTGGATTCGCGTTGCTCAACGTCACCCCGTCCGCTGCGCCGATCAGCGAGCTCCCGCTCGCGCTGATCCCGACGGCCGCCGTGCCGCTGCTGCTCGCCCTGCACATCACGTCGGTGTCCGCGCTGGCCAGGGCTTCGCGGACAGCGCGGCCAGTCACCGCCACACTCACCACGGTGTCGTCATGAGCATGGGCCCTGGCGACTCGTGCCGGGTTCGATGTAGCTCTCTTCACTGCGCGGATTTCCAGGTTCGGTAAGCGTCGGGCATGCACACCGCGCAGGGCCGGTAGCCGGCCGCTACGGCGGCCGGCTCGCTGGCGAAGAAGACCCGGTTGGCGACGTAGCCGCCGGTGGCGATGGCGCGCAGGGCCGAGGGACAGTTCAGGTGGCCGTAGATCTTCCTCTTGCGGTGGCCGCCCAGTGCGCCGGGCGTCGCGCTGGGGTATGGGCGCCCATCAGCACCGAACAGCGTGTAGCGCTGGCTGATCGGTGCCATCAGGCTGCATCGTGGAAGACGAGGGCGAGGGTGAGGCGCTGGCCGGAGCGGATCACGGATACCCCGTGCCGCACCGGTGCGGCCGACCAGCCGCGGCTGGACTGCACCGGCCGGTCGCGGGTGGTGAACACGAGTCCGTGGCCGTGGGGGATCAGGGTGGCGGTGCCGCGGGACTGGGCGCGCGGGCGTTGCTCGTAGAGCAGGAACTCTCCGCCGGTGTGATCGACGCCGGGGTTGCTGAGGTTGATGACGACTTGCAGCGGAAACACCAGGTCGCCGTAGAGGTCGCGGTGCAGCGCGTTCCAGTCGCCTTCGCCGTACTTGAGCAGGATGGGGGTCGACTTGGCCTGTCCGGCGGCGTGGCACATGTCCAGCCACTCGTCCAGGGTGTCCGGCCATGGCGTGTCGCGGCTCAGCCTGGTCCACCATGCGCGTGCGATGGGCAGCAGTCGCGGGTAGAGCGCCTGCTTCAGCTCGGTGACCGCGTCAGGAAATGGCTCGGCAAGATAGCGGTACTCACCCTCGCCGAAGCGATGCCGGCCCATGTTGATGGTGGACCGGAAACGCGTGTCATCGGCGTAGAGAGAGGCGATGTCGGCGGCCTCGGCCGGACTGAGCAGGGGGCCGGTCAGGGCGCAGCCGTAGTTGTCGAGGTCGGCGCCAACGGTGGTCCAGTCCACTGCGGCGATCCGGTCCCGCCACGGGCTGAAGGGAACGGCCGTCGCGGACGTCTGACGGGTCTTGGTGCGCGCGGCGGTCATGCTGCGGCCTCCAGAGTGAGCAGGGTGCGCTTGGCCTCGGCTCCGCCTAGGTAGCCGCCCAAGCCTCCGTCGGAACGCACGACGCGGTGGCAGGGCACGATGACTGGCAGCGGGTTGGTCGCACATGCCGTCCCCACGGCCCGGACGGCCCCGGGGTTGCCGGCGAGCAGAGCCACCGCCGCATAGCTGGCGGTGTGTCCGTAGCCGATCTCGGGCAGGCGATGCAGCACGGCGCTCCGGAAACCCGCCGACAGACGCCAGTCCAGGGGGACGTCGAAGCCGTGCCGCTGGCCGCCAAAGTACTCATCCAGCTCGCGGGCCACGGCATCGAGGCGGGCGGGGGCGTTGAGGACGCGGGGGCTTATGCGGTCGGACAGGGTCTGCAGGACCGCGTCGTGGTTCTCGCTGGCGTAAGCGACCCGGACGAGCCCGGCTTCGGTCGCGGCGAGCAGCAGCGAGCCGACCGGGCTGTCGACGGTGCAGTAGGCGACGTCGAGGATGCCGTCGGCCTGTGCGGCGGCGGCGAGCCGGGCCTGAAGCGCCCGCATATGCTCCGGTGCGGCGTCGTAAGCCCGCGCCAGCTCTCGGGTCAGGTCATGCTCGGTGTTCATCGGGTTCTCTCTTCCTGGCGGTGGCGCCTCGGTAGGTGCGTCGCAGGCTCGCGATGCCGTCGGCGGCTGCGCGCCGGGCGGCGTCGGTGCTGCCGCCGACGATGGCGGCCACTTCGGCGTGGGGCAGGCCCGCCAGGTAGTGGTAGGCGACAGCATGTCGTTGTTTCGCTGGCAGCTTCGCGAGCGCCTCGGCGAGATCGGGGTCCTGTTCGGCAACTGGTTTCGTGCCGGTTTCGGGTAGGTCGTCGGTTGGGATCGCGCGACGGGCGGATGCTCGGGTCACGTCGATGGCCTTGCGGTGCGCAATCGTGACCAGCCACGCCTCGACGTTGGCGTCGGCCGGGAGGTCCGGATAGGCCTTCAAGGCCGACAGGAACGTCTCCGACCACGCATCGTCGGCGTCGACGGCCCCGAGTACCGCCCGGCAGACGCGCAGCACGGCTGACCCGTGTACCGCGACGACTGCCTCGAAAGGCTGCTTGACTGGCACGCTATGTAGACGCCTTGCCTTCAGCTTTCGTGAGGTCAGGTGATGACCGATTCTCGTGCCGGCGTTCCCGTCATCTTCGCCCCTTGGTCGTGCTCGAGCTTTAGCAGCCGCCGCTTGCGGTCAATGCCGCCGGCGTACCCGGTGAGCTGCCCGTCGCGGCCCACGACGCGGTGGCACGGGATCAGAATGCACAGCGGGTTACGGCCCACCGCTGCCCCGACCTGCTGCGGCGTCACGCCGTCGCCGAGCTGCCTGGCCAGGTCGCCGTACGTCGTGGTCTGGCCGTAGGCGATCCCCTGGACCTGCGTCCACACCCGCTGCTGCAGATTGTCGCCACGCGGATCCAAGGGCAGGTCGAAGGTGCGGCGTTGCCCGTCGAGGTACTCGCGGAGCTGCCGGATAACGTCGCCGAAACCGTCCTCAGAGCGAGGTCCGAAGGCGGACTGCTTCGGCAGGTACCAGTGGTGCGGGTAGTAAAGGCCTCGCATTGCCTTTGCGTCGCGCACCAGCGTCAGCGCGCCCATCGACGTTTGCGCGACGGTATGCCAGATCCTCAGGTCGCTGCTCTTGATCTCCATGGCGGTCTCCGCTCCAGGTACTTGCTCATGCGGAAGACGCGGCGCGCGCCCGGAACGTGAGCCGACCGCGAAGTCCGGCTCGTGCGCCAGGCTGAACGTAGCGGCTAACGCACAAGGTGGGCGTTCCCCTAATGCGCGGGCACGAGAGGACGTAGCCATGGCCGAGCACGACCTGGCGATTCGGGGCTACCGCGCTGATCTCAACGTCATCGATCTTGACGGCCTGCGGCTGCGCCGCCCTCGGGTGCACCACGACCTGCCGGGCGGCGGACGGCGGCTGCTACAGCGAGCCGAGGGCTACCGGCACACGTTCGTGCGGGGCGTGGAAACCTACGCCGACGGCGGCGAGACAGGCGACCTGCCCGGGCGGCTGATCCGCGGTCCGCAAGCCGCGCCAGCCTGACATCCATGGTCAACGGCCCGTAGCCGTAGCGGTCAGGGGCTCGAGCAGCTCGGTGACCGCCTCGCGGCCGTGCTGGCGGGCGCTGTCCAGCGGTGTCGCGCCCCACTCGCTCCTGATGTTCGGGTCGGCGCCCAGCCCCAGCAGCAGCCGCGCCATCTCGACGTCGCCCGTCTGCGCCGCCTCGTGTAGCGGGGTGAACCATTGCTGCTCGAGCGGGATGTCGAGGCGGCCGCGGGCGTTCACGTCGAAGCCGAGCTCGGCCAGCAGCGCGATCGCGTCGAGCTTGCAGCCCGATGCCGCCCACGCCATCAGGCCGGGCCGCCGCTCGCGTGCCTCGGGGGCGAAGGCCCGCAGCCGGGTCGCAGTGTCCCGGTCTCCGGCCAGGACGGCAGCGATCAGCGAGTTGACCTCGTCGAGCGCCGGCGGGGCGGCGCCGCGGCTGACCAGCCACCCGGCCAGCTCCGGGTACCCGCTCAGCTTCGCCAGCTCGGCCGGGGTAAGCCCGTCGGAGTTCCGCAGCGCCGTCGGCCGTCCGCCCGGTGCCGCGTACGGCGTGCGGAAGTCGACGCCGTGCTCGACCAGCAGCCGGACCCGGTCCCGCATGTCGTGCACGATCGCCCACCACAGCTGCCCGCGCAGCATCTCGCGCGGCGAGTCGGCCTTGTCGCCGAATCGCATCGCCCACGGCCCGCCGTCCCCCCGGCCGAGACCATGCTCGAACAGCAGCACCAGGTGCCGGTCGTCGCGGCCGAACTGGCGGTCATATAGCAACTGCCCGTCGTTCGCGTCGCCGCCCGCGGTCAGCAGCAGCTCGGCGAGCGCGAACGCGTGCGGGTGCTCGTCCTCGTCGTGGCTGCCCAGCGCACAGGTCACCGCCGTGTAGGGCGGGTACAGCCCGTGCCACAGGTAGCCGGCGTTCGGGTCGCCGCCGTGCTCCAGCAGCGCGCGAGCCGTGCCGAGCGTGGCGTCCTCGGTGATCCCTGGGTCGTGCCGGGCGCTCGCGAGGTACAGCAGCGGCTCCCACCCGTACGGGCCGCCCTCGCGGCTGGCCAGCGCCGCGTCGGCCGCGACCTGCGCCCGGACCGACGCCTCGTCCCCGGCAGCGGCCGCGACGTGGATGCTGGAGCGGGTCAGCTCCGGGTGGTCGGCCAGCACCCGGGCCGCTCGTTCCCAGCGGGAGGGCTCGTCGTCGCCGCCGAAGCGCAGGCAGGCGAACGCGAGGAACTCATCCGCCGCTCCGGAAGTCTGGACGACCTCGTCGGGGGACCGCCGGTACCGCTCGATCATCTCCAGGTGCTGCTTCAGCCGCGCCCAGGACGCGAACCCGTTGTGCCGGGCGACCACGAGCTGCGCGCCGGTCAGCGTGACCGGGTGCGCGCCCTTCGGGTGATACTCGGCGACCAGATCCAGAGCTCCGGGCACGCCCGCGCGGGCCAGGTCCCGCACGTCCTTGGCCTGCTTACGGAGCTGCTCCAGGCTGGCGTCGTCGGGCAAAGATACGGATGGCATGTTGCCAACCCCCTTTCACCGCCTGCGGTCCGCATCGTCAGGCCGAAAGGAGGCTGATGAGCCAGCACCGTTCGTGACAATCCTGCTCGGGTGGGCTCGGCCCTGTCCGCGGACCCGGCGGCGCCCCGCACGCCGACCCCGAGACTACGCGCCGGCGGGGTGTCGGGTGAAGGGGGGCGGCGTCACCGACATCGGCTGAAGAGTCCCGATGTAGGAGGTCTTGACACATTCCCGCTCCGGTGGTTACGTAAGCGGTTAACCAGAGTAAGCGGTTAACCAGAGTATCCGCTTACCTAACCCGGATGCGGGGATCGCAGCGTGGCTGACCGGTCGACTATTTACGAAGTCGCACAGCGAAGCGGTGTGTCGACGGCGACCGTGTCCCGGGTCATGTCCGATGGCAAGGGCTACTCCGAAGCCACCCGCGACCGGGTCCTCGCCATAGCGGCCGAACTGGGCTGGGTACCGAGCGGGCCGGCTCGCGGCCTGTCCTTGCGCAGGGCCGGCATCGTCGGCCTGATGTTCCCGGATCTGGGCCGTTCCGGAGAAGCGGAAGAGGAATCGCCGCTCTACATCGACCAGGTGATCCGCGGCGCCGAACGCGCGTCGACAGCCGTAGGCGACGCGGTGCTGATCGCTGCGACCAAGAGCGCATCGGGCCGCGAACTTGCCTTCTCTGTCGCCGGGAAGGTCGACGGCCTGGTGGTCATGGCACGCAGCCTCTCCGACGACGACATCGAGGCGATCTCGCGAAGCGTGCCAATCGTCATGCTGGCCAATAGCGGCGTCCGCGGCGGACTCGATTTCGTCGGCACCGATAACCGCGGCGGGGCCAGGGAGATCACCGCGCACCTGATCACGGTGCACGGCTATGCCGACCTGGCGTTCCTTGGCGGGCCTACGGACTCGCCAGACTCGCAGGAGCGCTTCGCCGGATTCTGCGACGCGATGCGGCAGGCTGGCCTGCCCGCGCCGAAAGCGCCGACCTGGACTGGCGGCTTCACCGAAGCCGGCGGGCAGCAGGCCGTGCAGGCCATGCTCTCCGAGCGGCGTCCGCCCAGGGCGATCGTGTGCGGCAACGATGAGATGGCCATTGGCGCGCTCGTCGCGTTGCGGGCCGCTAAGTTGCGCGTGCCCGCGGACGTGGCAGTAACGGGCTTCGATGACATCGCCGCGACGCGGCACGTCCGGCCCGGGCTCAGCACCGTGCACCAGCCGATGCGTGAACTGGGCGAGCGGTCGGTTCAGCTGCTGCTCGACCGGATATCCAATCCCGGCGCGCCGCCGCACTCGCTGATCCTGCCCACGCAGGTCGTGATCCGCGGCAGCTGCGGCTGCCGCAGCCGTCAAACAGCTAGCCGCCAGCGGAGCCAGGCATGAACGCCGGCGGTGCTGCGGGCGCCGGCAGTCGACGGGACGCTCAGGCAGGTGATATCGACGTCCGGGCCGACTGGGAACAGCGCATCTACCAGCGGCACGCCGGACCAGACGGCACCGATGGCCAGGTCTCGCTGCCCGCCCCGGCCGGAGTCACCGCCGAGTCAGCGGTCGGCCACATCAGGCTCAGCTGGGATCCGGTGCCGGGTGCGGCTGGGTACGTCATCGAGCGAGCCGGCGAAGACGGCGGGCTGCCGCAGATCGTCCGGCACGGTGGCAGCGACGTGGCCGCGGTGGTCGCGCCCCCATTCGCGGATACCGGGCTCGCCGACGACACCGAATACCGGTACCGGATCGGGGCGGTAGCCGAGGCCGAGCAGGCTGTCGGCTCCTGGTCCGACCCGGTCGCGGCTCGTACCGCCACCGGTGCGGCAGCTCCCGTCCTGATTAGCGTGGATGCGTCGGCCGTGTCCGGCCAGCTCGCCAGGGTGTGGCGGATGATCGGCGCGGAGCGGTTGTCCCAGCTGCGTTCTGACGGGACCGGGCCAGGCCGCGAGATCGCCACCGAGTTCGCCGAAGCGCTCCGCCTCGCACGCGCCGATCTCGGCTCGACGATGGTGCGGGCGCACGCGATCCTGCACGACGACAACGCAGTCGTGCGCCGGGATGCAGCCGGCGCCCTGCAGTTCGACTTCACCAGGGTCGACGCGATCTACGACCAGGTGCTCGGTCTTGGCCTGCGCCCCGTCGTGGAGCTGTCCTTCATGCCAGCGGCGCTGGCGCGCGACGCGGACCAGACCGTCTTCACCTACCGCGGCATCATCTCGCCGCCCGCCGACTGGGCGGAGTGGCGGCAGCTGGTGACCGAACTCACGATGCACGTCGTGGACCGGTACGGCGCCGACGAGGTCGCGCAGTGGGCCTTCGAAGTCTGGAACGAGCCGAATCTCGATGTCTTCTGGCCGGGCAGCTCGCGACGAATACCTGCGGCTGTACGCGGAATCGGCGCAGGCGGTCAAGGCCGTCGACTCGCGGCTGCGGGTCGGCGGCCCTGCCACCGCAGCCGGCGAGTGGATCGAGCTGCTCACCGCGTATGCAGCCGACTCCGGCCTGCCGCTGGACTTCGTCTCCACCCACACCTACGGCAATCTGCCGCTGGATGTCCGGCCGCAGCTACGGCAGCACGGACTCGGCGGCGTTCCGATCTGGTGGACCGAGTGGGGGGTCGGCTCGACTCACTTCGGCCCTGTCCATGACAGCGTGCTGGGCGCGCCGTTCGTGCTCAGCGGCTTCCACAGCGCTCAGGGGCGGCTGGATGCCGTCGCGTACTGGGTGATCAGCGATCACTTCGAGGAGCTCGGCCGGCCGCCGCGGCTGTTCCACAACGGCTTCGGCCTGCTCAGCGTCGGCAATCTGCGCAAGCCGCGGTACTGGGCCGTGCACCTGGCGGCGCATCAAGGCGAGGAGGTGCTCACTGCGCGGCTCGCCGGCGACGGCGCCGGAACGCTCGTGCAGGCCTGGGCGACCAGGCACGACGACGGCACCGTCGATGTCCTGGTGTGGAACGGCACCATCAACGCCGCCCTCGTGGCGGGCGACTCACGGCTGGATCGGTCGGTCCAGCTCACCATCACAGGGCTAGGCCCGATGGTCTATCAGGCCTGGCTTGCGCGGATCGACGAGCATCACTCGAACGTCGTGGCCCATTGCCCCGCCGATGTCATCTGGCCAGACGAAGCGCTGTGGGCGCGGCTTCGGGAGAACGACGGCCTGTACTCCGAGCGGCTGCCCGACGTCACCGGAGGCGGCGGTACCGCGCACTTCGACTTTGACCTGCCTATGCCGGGCGTCGCCCGGATCCGTTTGCGTGCCGGGCACGCCACTGCCCGGGCATGACTGAGGAGAACCACGATGAGACACCCCCCGCACTCCAGATCTGTCCTGGTATGGGTCAGCGTCGCCGCAGCACTCGCGGTCGTCGCCAGCGCCTGCTCGTCCACCCCGGCGAACAGCAGCAGCGCCGCGGCTGGCCCCACGCTGACCATCCAGGGTGACAACGGCAGCCCGACGCTGGTGGAGAACTTCAACCCGTTCCAGTCTTCGACCGAACTGCATGGCACCTACCTGATCTACGCGCCCCTGGAGATCGTCAGCCCAGTCGACGGCAGCTACACGCCGTACCTCGCGACCGGGTACAGCTTCACCAACCCGACGACGCTCGTCTACACGATCCGGACCGGGGCCAAGTGGAGTGACGGCAAGCCATTCTCGCCAGCCGACGTGGTCTTCACCTTCGACCTGCTGAAGAAGTACCCCGCGCTAGATGGTAATGGAGTCTGGTCCCAGATCAGCGCCGTGTCCGCGGCCGGCAACCAGGTCACGTTCACGTTCAAAGCGCCAAACGTGCCGTTCGCCAACACCATCGCGCAGACGCCGATCGTGCCTAAGCACATCTGGTCGTCGATCACGAACCCGGTGAAGTACACCAACACTCATCCGGTCGGCGCCGGGCCCTTCATGCTCAGTTCGTTCGCGCCTACCCAGTACACGCTGACCAAGAACCCGTTCTACTGGCAGGCATCGGCGATCGCGCCGTCGAAGGTTGTCTTCCCGGCGCAGGCAACCAACCAGGCCACCAACCAGCTGGACGTGAGCAGCGGTCAGTTTGACTGGTCCTACACGTTCCTGCCGGATGTGCAGAAGACCTATGTGGACCGCGACCCGGCGCACAACACCTACTGGTTCCCGCCAGGCGGCACGATCGGTCTCTACCTGAACCTGACGAAGTCGCCGAACAGCAACGTGGACTTCCGCCAGGGCGTCTCGGAGGCCCTGGACCGCACCACGATCGCGCAGAAGGCCGTCAACGGCTACATGCAGCAGGCGAGCCTGTCCGGCCTCATCCTGCCGAACCTGCAGAAGTGGCTGGACCCGAGCCTGCCCAACCAGGGACTGATCAGCCAGAACAAGACGGCCGCCATGGCAGCCTTCAGTAAGGCCGGATACACGCTGCAGGGCGGGAAGCTGACCGACAAGAGCGGAACGCAGGCCAGCCTGACGATCATCCTGCCGAACAGCTTCAGTGACTGGGTGGCGGCAGCCACCGAGGTCAAGAATGAGCTGACCGCGATCGGCATCAACGTGAACCTGGACCTGCCGCAGTACGCGCAGTACTCATCCGAGATCCAGGCCGGTACCTTCGACGCGGCGATCGGCGGCTTCGGCGGGACCGGCAGCCCGTACACCGACTTCAACAACGCGCTGAACAGCACCTACGCCGCTCCGATCAACACGCCGACGGCGAACAACTTCGAGCGGTTCAGCAACCCCGCGGTCAACCAGGCACTGGCGACGCTCGCCTCTGCCACCAGCCCGGCCGCGCAAAAGCAGGCGACCGACACGCTCGAGACGACGATGTACAACACCGTCCCGATCGTGCTGCTGTACTACGGCGGAAGCTGGGGCCTTTTCTCGACCAAGCACTTCACCGGCTGGCCATCGGCCAGTAACCCCTACACCCTGCCGACCAACTACAACAACGCGCTCCTGACGGTGGTCACCCACCTGAAGAAGGCCTGATCTGCCCGCTCAGCTGATCCCGGCCGAAGGGAGCGAGGGATGAGGTACACGCTCCGCAAGGTGGTGCTGTTCATCATTACCCTGTGGGCCGCGATCACCCTGAACTTCATCCTGCCCAGGCTGATGCCTGGCTCGCCGGTCGACGCGGCTCTTGGCAAGCTCGCGTCGGCCGGCGTGCCCATCACCAACGCCGAGCGGCAGGCGATCGAGATCCAGCTCGGGGTACCGCACGCGAGCCTGGTGACCCAGTACTTCGATTACTTGCGGAACATCGCCACCTTGCGGTTCGGCACGTCGTACTCGTTCCCGACTCAGACGGTTGCCCAGACCATCGGGAACGCGCTGCCGTGGACGCTGGTGCTGGTGGGAGCCACGACGATCGTTGCCTTCATCATCGGGACCTTGCTCGGGGTCTACGCGGGCTGGCACCGCGGCCGGTTCGCCGACTCCTCGATCACCGTCGGCGCGACCTTCTTCGGCGCGTTCCCGCCGTTCTGGCTGGCGCTGCTGCTGCTCTACCTGCTGGCGTTCAAGTTCGGCTGGTTCCCGCTTAAGGGCGGCTACAGCCCTGGCACGGCACCGAACCTCAGCCTGTCGTTCCTGTCCGACGCGCTGCGGCACAGCGTGCTGCCTGCCCTGACTCTCGTCATCACCACCATGTCGGGCTGGGTCTTCGGCATGCGCAACAACATGATCAACACGCTGGGCGAGGACTTTGTCACCTTCGCGGAGGCCAACGGCCTGCGCAGCCGGACCGTCGCGCTGCTGTACGCGGCCCGCAACGCGGTGCTGCCCAATGTCACCGCGTTCGGGTTGTCGCTGGGCGCGGTGGTCGGCGGCGCCGTTCTGGTGGAGGGCGTGTTCAGCTATCCGGGCGTGGGCGGCCTGCTGTTCACCGCCGTCACGAATCATGATTTCCCGTTGATGCAGGCGCTGCTGCTTGTCTTCACGCTCAGCATGCTGGTCGCGATCTTCATCGTCGACCTGCTCTACGTCCGTCTCGATCCGCGAGTGCGCCAATGAGCACTGTCGGCCACTGCACGCACGGAGGTCCCGGATGACCATCATCACCGCCGTGCCACCGCCGGAAGCACCGGGCAAGGCCGTGAGCGTGCCGACCGGCACCGGCCACCCTGCCATTCCCGGCCCGCTGCGATTCCTCGGCCGGGCGTTGCGCACCCTGTGGAGCAACGGCAAGGCCCGCGTCGGGCTGATCATCCTCGGCCTGATCATCGCCATTGCGATATTCGCCCCGGTCATCGCGCCGCACTCGCCGACCGCTACCACGTTCCCTCCGTACCGGGGCCCGGACTCCGTCAACCTTTTCGGCACCACGGCAAGCCGGCCAGGACGTCTTCTCGCAAATGATCTACGGCGCGCGCGTCTCGCTGGTCGTCGGCCTCGGCGCCGGGGCGGTCGCGACGCTGGTGGCAGTCACGCTCGGACTGGTCGCCGGGTACCGGCCGGGCATCGTCGACGAGCTGCTCGGGTTCGTCACGAACCTTGCGCTGGTCGTCCCCGCGCTGCCGCTGATGATCGTCCTGGCCGCGTACCTGCAGGGCCGCTCGGTCTGGACGATCGTCCTGGTCGTCGCCTTCACTAGCTGGGCAACAGGCGCCCGGGTGATTCGGAGCCAGGCGTCGACGCTGCGCACCCGAGAGTTCGTCACGTCCGCCGTCTTCTCCGGCGAGCGGCTCTTCCGGGTCGTGTTCAGGGAAATCCTGCCGAACATGACCTCGCTGGTCGCGGCCAGCTTCTTCGCCGCGGCCACGGCAGCCGTGCTGGCGGAGGCCAGCCTGGAGTTCCTCGGCCTCGGCAACCCGAGCACGGTCAGCTGGGGCACCATCTTGTACTACGCAGAGCAGCAGAACGCGCTGCTCACCGGCCAGTGGCTGATGATACTGGCGCCCGGCCTGGCGATCGTCTTGCTCATGGTGTCGCTCACGCTGATCAACTTTGGCGTCGACGCGCTTTCCAACCCACGGCTCCGGGAGAAGTGATGGCGCTGCTGGAATGCCGCGGCGTCAACGTCGCCTACGAGCCGAGCCGGGGCCAGCGGATCTGGGCGGTCCGCGACGTGGATCTCGCGCTCGAGCCGGGTGAGTTCGTTGGCGTCGTCGGCGAGTCTGGATGCGGCAAGACGACCCTCGGTTATGCGCTGACCCGGATGCTGCGGCCGCCAGCCCGGCTGGAGAGCGGCGTCATCAGGTTTGACGGCATCGACATCGCCACACTGCGCGGCGAGCAGCTACGCCGCCAGCGGCGGAACGGGTTCGCGCTGGTCCTGCAGAGCGGGATGAACGCGCTCAACCCGGTACGCACTGTTGAGCACCACTTCGGGGACGTGCTCAAGGCCCACGCCCGGCCGGGCGATGACCTGTCGGCCAACGGCATCGCCCGCCGTGGCGCCGGGTTGCTCGAGGCCGTCCGGCTCGAATCCGGGGTACTTGGCCGGTTCCCGCACGAGCTGTCCGGCGGCATGCGGCAGCGCGTCTCCATCGCGCTGGCGCTGGCCCTGGAGCCGCGGCTGATCGTGTTCGACGAGCCGACGACGGCGCTCGACGTGATCGTGCAGCAGGCCGTGATGCAGACGATCAAGGACCTGCAGCGCGACCGGGGGTTTACTGCCGTGCTGATAAGCCACGATCTCGGCGTGGTACTCGAGGCGACCGACCGGGTCATGGTCATGTACGCGGGCCGGATCGTCGAGGATCAGCCGGCCGCTGCCATCGCGGCCGGGCAGCATCATCCGTACACCGAGGCGCTGCTGGACTGCTACGCAGATCCGCGCGCAGACGTCGTCGAGCTCGCGGGCATCCCCGGCTCGCCGCCCGATCTGTCGCTCCCGCAGGCGGGCTGCTCGTTCGCGCCGCGCTGCCCGCTAGCCGAGCCGATCTGCCTCGACCAGGACCCGCCGCTATCCCCGCTTGGCCCGGGGTGGGCGGCGTGCCATGTCCGGGCCCGCGCGGCCTCGCTGGAAGTGGAGGTCGGCAGTGTCAGCTGATATCAGTCCTGCGGCTAACTCGTATCCAGCTCCCGCCGAGCTAGCTTCCGCCGAGCCAGCTCCCGCCGAGCCAGCTTCTGCCGGACCCGCGACCAGAGCGCCCGCCAGCAGCGTGCCAGCACTGACCGTTGGCGCCGTCTCCAAGGCCTACCGTGTCCGCGGCCGGGACCGGGACCGGGGCCGGGGCCGGACGACTGTCACGGCGGTCAATGACGTCTCGTTCACGATCGAGCCCGGCGCCGCCGTCGGCCTGGTCGGGGCGAGCGGCAGCGGCAAGACCACGCTGGCCCGGATGATCACCGGCTCTGAACGGCCGACGACGGGCACTATCACGTTCGGCGACGTACCCATATCCAGCCTGCATGCGCGCGGGCTGCGCAAGCTGCACCATCAGGTGCAGATGGTGTTCCAGGATCCATACGGCGCGCTCAACCCGCTGCACACCGTTGAGTACACGCTGATGCGCCCGTGCCAGAACTTCCTGGCCATGTCGGCAGGCGAAGCTCGGCAGCGGGTCGGCGAGCTGCTCGAAACGGTCGGCCTCACCCCTGCCAGCCAGTTCGCGGCCAAGCTGCCGCACCAGCTTTCCGGCGGGCAGCGGCAGCGCGTGCTCATCGCCCGCGCGCTCGCCTGCGACCCGGGGCTGATCGTCGCGGACGAGCCCGTCTCGATGCTCGACGTCTCACTCCGGGCCGGCATCCTGGAGCTGCTCGCCGAGCTGCGCCGCGAGCGCGGCCTCAGCCTGCTGTACATCACGCACGACCTGCTCAGCGCGCGCGTGATTACCGACGAGCTGCTCGTGCTGTATCAGGGGCGAATTGTCGAGCGCGGACCAACCAAGCAGGTTCTGCAAAACCCCCAGCACAGCTACACAGCCCAGCTGCTCGACGCGGTGGCGAACCCGTTCGCGGCCGCCGCTGGCCACAGATCGGCAAGTATCCCGTCCACAGACAGGAGCAGATCATGATCAGGTCATTAAAGCGCACGCGGCCGAGGTACTGGCTCGTCATCGCGGCGGCCGTCATCGTCGCGGCGCTGGTTCCGCTGCAGCGAGCCAATGCGGGTGGCGTGGCCGACTCGGCCGGCACGGCCGGCTATCCGGTGGCCAGCTATTCCGGGCTGAGCCGGGCGCAGCAGGCGAACCTGCTCTCCATCGCCCGCGACACCTGGAAGTTCTACAGCGTCGATGTGGACCCGGCGACGAACCTGCCGATGGACAACGTCACGTTTGCTGGCGGCTCGGCTACGCCCACGACGTACGGCAGGTACACCTCGGCCGCCAACATCGGGGTGTACCTGTGGGCCGTGGTGTCGGCCAGGGATCTCGGGCTGATCAGCACGCCCCAGGCGGCCGCGCGGATCCGGGCCACGCTGACCGAGGTGCAGCACCTGCAGCGTTTCGACGGTTTCCTCTATCAGTGGTACGACACGACTAACGGAGCCGTGCTCAGCAACCCTGGTCAGGCCGACTGCCCGGCGGGCGCGACCCCGACTAACAACAACTGCTTCTTCGTCTCCAACGTCGATAACGGCTGGTACGCCTCCGGGCTCATCGTGGTGCGGCAGGCCGTGCCCCAGCTGGCGGAGCTGGTGGACAGCTTGATGGCGCCGATGAACTTCGGGATTTTCTACGACAACCGGGCCGAGACGCAGTGCAACACCAACCCGGCCATCCCGGGGAACCAGCCGACGGGCCAGATGTACGGCGGATATTACGTTGGGCTGCCGCCTGACCAGGGCAACAACGCGGTGAATTACTACTACCATAACGGCGCCTTCTACAGCGATCCGCGGATCTCTGCGTACATCGGCATGGGCCTGCACCAGATGCCGGGCAACGTGTGGTGGCGCAGTTGGCGGGAACTGCCGCCGCCGGCGCCGTTCACCGACTGCCAGACGACCGACCCCGACTTCTCCTGGCAGGGACAGTGGCCGATGGGCGGTTACTGGCAGTCCTACACCGATCCGCAGTCCGGCCAGAAGTTCGAGGTGTGGGAGGGTCACTACACCTATCCAGGCTCCAACCTCACGTTCATCCCGACCTACTCCGGCGGAATGTTCGAAGGGCTAATGCCGAACGAGGTCGTTCCCGAGACGAGCTGGGGAACGAGCAGCTTCGGGCTTGCCGATGTCCGCACTGCTGACGTGCAGATTAAGTACGCCACGCAGCAGTTGCATTACCCGGTATGGGGTATGTCTCCGTCCAGCACTGCGGATGACACCGGCAGCTATTCCGGCTATGGCGTTGAGGGCCTGGCGTTCCCGTACTTCGGAACCGGCGCCACCGCGAGCAACCCGAACGAAGGCTTGTCGCAGTGTCATGGCTGCGCGACCGAGGACGTCGTCACGCCACATGCGTCGTTCCTGGCGCTGGACGTCGCCCCGCAGGCGGCCTACGCGAACATCCACGCGCTGCGTGCGCTCTATCCGGGCGTCTACGGCGTCGACGGGTTCTTTGATGCCGTGAACCCCGCCACCGGCGCGATCGGCCATCGCTACCTGGTGCTTGATCAGTCCATGATCATGGCTGCGCTGGACAACGCGCTCAACAACCGCGCCATCCAGCGCGACTTCGCGCGCGACCCGGTGTCCTGGGCTGCGCACACCTATCTGTCGCTGGAGACCATGTCGCTTGGCCACTGAGGCCAGCGCGTCCGGCCTCGCGTGGCTGGTGCTGTCCTAGCGCACCAGCCACGCGGGGTTCACTTCTTTGCGGCCACCGAATGCCTTGGATCGCGGGCGCGGTCGGATCGCGCACGCTGAGCCGAACGCACTCAGCCGTTGCTGGGCCGGATATCACCTGCCCGCGGTTGCCCATCGGCATGGCCGCACTCAACTTGGTCAGTGCGCGCCGCTAGCCGGTCCCCGGAGACGTGCGTGCCGCCGAGGACATAGGCCTCATACAACTCGTTGTGGTTCGCGACCAGCCGCATCGCTGGACAGGTCATTCTGCGCGTGCCACGCTGAGAGCCGCGATGACAAGATGTATCAAAGCAGTCACTGAACGTAGTCAACGTCGGTGAGTCAACCGATGCGCAGACCCGCAGCTCTGACCGCCCGGCACGCTTGCCTGCCGTCCGGCGGGCAGGAGGAGCGAGAGGCAGGACCTTATGTCCCGCAAGGCCAACGGTGCGCCCAATCCTCAGTCCAGCCAAGACGAAGCCGCCAGCGGCGTCTCTGACTCCAGCCAGCGCAGGCCGGGGGGTAGCAGGTCCGGCCTGCTCCGCCGTCGGCGCGATGTGGCATCCCGTCCGTTCCTGGTCGGCGGCTGCCCTGCCTGCGGCTTACGGATCCGGGATCTGGTCGCTGCGCAGCTCGGCTTCTGCGACCAGTGTCGCGAATTCACGGGCATGTGCGCCGCCGGCCGGAGGGTCATCTGTCCCGACATGATGACCAGGACGACCTGGCACACTCCATGTACGGAGCTCGGCGCGGTGGCCTGGGATATCACTCAGGTCCAGGGCCGGTGCAAGGCTTTGTTGTGTCCCGTGCATGACGTCCAGGTGAGATACGGCGGCACGCCATGGATAGTGGCTGCTGTCCCGCTTGGTAAGCAGCCCAGTAGCGATCTGATCGTCGGCCGTCGCTGATCGCCGATCACCGATGCTGGACGGCCTCAGGGCGTACGGACGCGCCCGTCGGCGTCTGCTTCGTTGCCGGTGCTGGCCTGCCCGTCAAGCGTCTCCACGGCGGGATTCGCCTTGTCGGCGTTCGCCTCGTCCTCGGGGGTGGCGGCCTCCGGCTTCCTGCGGCTGAGGACAACGGCGGCTACCGCGCTCGCGACCGTCGTCAGCACAGAGCCGACGGCAAGCTTGCGCCAGGATCGGCGCTCTGGCTTTCCGGGCTCGAGCCGCCGGGCGGCCGCGGACAGCACGGCCGAGACCTTAGGTGCGACCCTGTCCTGCAAGACCTGCCCGGTTCGGTCGACCTGCGGCGCCGCCCAGACGCGCGTCTTGTAGACGCTTCGCCGCGCGGCCGTTCCTGCGGTGCCGGCAAGCGTCTTCGCCTGAGCAGCAGCCGGCTTCACCTGGGCCAGCGCCTCGCGCGCGCGGCCCGGTGTGCCGCCGGCCTCGTGGTTACGCTTCATACGGGACATTGAAACCTCCCTGGGACTGCGCTCCGGCCCGGCAGATTTCCCCGATCGGGATCCGTAAACCATTCGACGTCAACAGGAAAGACCGGTGCTTCCGAGCTGACATCGCTATGCCCAGTTCGATCTCTACGTTCCGAACACTCCAGCGATTGACGTTCTGCCATTAACCGAACGGCCGTCAAACAGTTACTGGTCTCCGGAGCACGCGCCCTGCGGGAAGGCCATGCCACGGGACGCGACGACGATGGCGTGGTGCCGGGATAGCCAGGCTAACGTCGGAAGCCGGCGAGACGGCGGTGTTTCAGGGTTGTTAGAGCCTGCTCAGAAACGACGCAAGCTCGTTCCCGGCGCCTCGCAAGATCGCGAGCAAGTGGTGGACGAACCCGGCCATGACGCCGGGATGTGTGCCGAGCACGAGTACCAGGCCTACTATGACGACCCATCCGATTGCCTTGCCCATGGCTACCGGTCCCGCCAGCCGACCTGCATCCCGCTACCGGCGGCGAAAAGGGTGCCGACAAGTACCGCGAGGTGCTCGTTGCTGCCACGGTTCGCGGTCGCGCCGGAGACCAGATTGGTCCAGGTCACGTATGCTCAAGCTCCTTCCGCTGGTATGCCCGCCGCGGACCGCAGTCATGCGGGCCAGGAACGGCGTGATGGTCGCTGGCGGCTGGACGCCCACATAGCTGCGGGTCAGTGACCTCGCGTCGTCAACGCCCAGGAATCGGGCCAGGCCTGGCGATGACCGCATCTGGTCGACGAAGTGACGAAGTGGCTGACTCGCCTGGGGTTGCCGGGTTGAAGCGCCCGCCCGCGGGCAGGGGCTCAGGAGCGCAGCAAGCTAGCCACGGGGGCAACGATGGGGGACGAAACACGCGAACTTCGTGAAGGTTACGCCGAGATCGGCGACCAGCGCCTGCATTATGTCGGGGCAGGCGCCGGGCCTCTGATCGTCCTGCTGCACGGCTTTCCCGAGTACTGGTACGGCTGGCGGCAGCAGATCAAGCCGCTGGCGGCCGCGGGATTCCGCGTTGTCGCGCCCGACATGCGCGGCTACAACCTGTCGTCGAAGCCGGACGGTGTGCCGCTTACGACACTGACCAGCTGAGACGCGTTGGGGATCAGCTTGTGCCCGGTGCCGCACCCGAGTTCCAGTACGCGCCCGCCTTGCCGATCGGCGCCGGCCCAGTAGAAGTCGACTGCGGGCCCGCCGCCCGCGAACATTAGGTCATACAGCCTCGCGTGCGAGTAGAACGCTTCACTCATCAAGCGCCTCCTCCTTTCCGACTCATCCGCAGTTGGCCGTGGTGGCCTGCTGACTCATGCGTGTGCGCCGCCGGCGTGTCTGCCGGCGGCTGCGCAGCAGGATACGAACCTGGTAGTGCCGGTGCTCGCGGCAGCCGCGGCCGGTGCGCTAGCACGCCCGAGTCCAGCACCGCATCGGCAAGGTGCTCCCGCAGCCGGATCAGGCATCGGGCACGGGCCGCCAACTGCTCGGTGGCCTGGGTGAACGTCTGCCGGCCGCACGCTGGTTCGGCACAGACCATGCGGCGCTTGCGGACGACCACGTCGACCGTATCGCCGCCGGCCGGGATGTCGCCGCGATCGCGCGTGGGTATATAGCCATCAAGCTAGACGGCTAGCCAGGCACCGAGCAGGTCTCAGTGCCGAGCACAAGGGGGATTTAAGTGCACTTCGTCGTTCTCGCCAGCCACTCGCCCGACATATGCCCTTCGAGTAACGCCAAGACGAAAGGACTGCTGCTGGACCTGGCCCCGCAGATACCCAGCATCGCCCAGAAGCACGGGGTGAACATCGTGGCGGGGCCGTACGTCAACCGCGAGCACATGACCGTGGTGATCGTGGAGACCGACCGCGCCGATGGCCTGGATGACTTCCTGGTTGATTCCCGGCTCGCCCAGTGGAATCAGATTCACATCCTGCCTTCGCGTTCCTTGCAGGAGGGCCTGACGGAAATCCAGGAAGGCGTCTCGCTGTTCTGAGGTTCCCGGTTCTGGTAAATCAAGCTGAGCGCCAGGCCCCGAAGTAGCGTTCTCAGTTCTCTGTTCGGCCTGGCGGCGGCGATGGACTCGCTCTCGCGGCCGAGGATCTCGAGCCGGTCGCCGTCAGACGGGTGGAACGTCGTCGACTACGACGACGTCGTCCTGGTGCCGTTCCCGTAGTTCCACATCTCGGGCTCGGGCCAGGCGCCACGGTTACATCCACCAGGGCCCGGCCATCTGGTCCAGCACAGGCTCGAACCTGCCACGGGCACTGGCGCCCGCGACTCCATGCTCATCTGCGTATCCCTTCGCACGCCTGTCCCTACGGTCCCACCAGCCCCCGCATATGACTCGCATATGACTACGGATCGGCGGCACGAGACTTGAACCGCGCGTCGTCTCGCGCGCACAGGAACCCATCGCGGAGGCAACGCATGTGCGTCGAAGCGTCCAGGCACCGGCGCACGCGAGGCTGCCGTTTTGAGGCTGGCCAGGACGAAGTCACCCTCGCGTTGCGCGAGGCCAGCGATGTGCGCTCGCTCCGCGTCGCGACAAACCTGGGGCGGGACGACTTGAGCAAGGTGCTGAGCGCCTCCGGGCTCGGCACGCTGGTCGCGGACAATGCCTGGCTGGACGCTACGACGCCGGAGTGCCTGGCGGCCATCGCCACTGATCAGGCGCCGGCTGCGGCGGACGGCTTCGCGGCGAGGGTGAAGTTCACGGGCAGTCACGGCTGGCTGAATCCGGCGGCACGCATGTGCAGGCCCACGTCAGCGACGCGTAAGCACAGGGCAGCTTCCGCGGGGCCTGACGGCTCAGTATCCGCGCTGCCGCTCGACGGTGTTGAGCAGCGGCTCGCCGAGGAGGAACCGGCGCAGATTGTCGGTGAACAGTCGGCGGAGCGGCTCCCGGCTAGCGGGATCGCCACGACCTGAGATGTGCGGCGTCAGCAGGACCTGCGGTAGTTCCGTCAGTTCGCGCCGTGGCTGTCGTCCGGCCAGTTCCCCGTCGTACACGTCGAGGACCGCGCCGCGCAGGTCGCCTCCGGTCAGAGCCGCGACAAGCGCGTCTTCGTCGACCTCCTCGCCGCGGGCCACGTTGATCAGCACCGCACCCGGCTTGAGGGCAGCGAACACGCCCGCGTCGATCATGCCAGTCGTCTCGGCCGTCAACTGCGCGCATACCGCAAGGAAGTCGCTCTGAGCTGCCATCTCGTGCAGCCGATCGGCGGGCAGGAGGCAGTCGACGCCGTCGGTGTCGTTGCTGGGGTCTGTCACCGAACGCCGGGTGGCCAGGACGCGCATACCCAGTCCCTTGGCCGCTCGCGCGACTTCGCCGCCGATGCCGCCGAGGCCGACGATGCCCATGGTGGTGTCGCGCAGCCTGGCCATCTGATAGCCCTTGGATGTCAGCAGTCCCGCTTGCTTCTGGCGGGTGCCCTCGTGCAGGCCGCGGGCGAAGAAGGCGGCACCCGCCACGACGTATTCCGCGATCGCGCCGGCGGCCATCACGCCGCGGCTGCTGGTGAGAGTGATGTTCGACGTCCACAGGTCAGAGTCGTGCAAGTTCGACACGCCGGCCTGGGTGTGGTGGGCCCAGCGCAGGTGCGGCGCCTTGCCGGCCACAAGCGAAGGCACCGGGTAGCCAACGAGAAAGGCGTCTGCAACAGCCAGGGCAGCATCGAGTGCTGTCCCGGCGGCGTGGTTCGCGTCGATGACGCGGACCCGCGGGTCGACGGCGGAGACGTACGACAGATTGGCGCCCAAAGTCGGTGCCATCACGACGACGTTGACGGTGTCCATTCTTCCCGCCCTATCACGTGCGTTAAGTGGGTGAACTGCGTGGCGCCCAGCTGGGATCATTCTCGTTGCCGCAGGCCGTCCAGGAACAGGCCGATGTAACGGTCGGCAATCTCCTCGGGCCGGAGCGGCCCGTCCAGGCTCATCCACCGCGCTGAAGAATTGAACATGCCGAGAATGCCGCGGACTTCGAGGTCATCGACCTGGCGCCACAACCCCGCCGCTGATCCCTCGTCCATGACGCCGCGCCAGATGTTCTCATAGTCGTCTCGCGCGGAGTTGACTTCTTTGCGGTGCACGTCGGACAGGAATCGCGCTTCGCGGATGGCCACTGACCAGCCGTCGCCGTGCACAGCGTGGTGCCGCAGCAGGTCACACGCGAGGCTGTGAAGCTTGAGGTCCGCCGGTTCAGATCCGGCGGCTACCGGCCGGGCCAAGCTGATGGCTTCCTGGAGCAGGCTCATGCTGATCTCGAACAGGAGGCGCTCCTTGCTTCCTATGTGGTAGTAGAGGGCGCCCCGGCCGAGCCCTACCGCGTCGGAGATCTCCTGGACGCCAGTGCCGTGGTAGCCGTTCTCGATGAACAGGCGTGTCACTTCGGCGAGGATCCGCTCCCGCGGCGAGTCGCCGTCACGCAGCACCATGATCGTCCGTCCGTCGAAGGTTCCCGGCCTCTAGCGGGGCGAACATTGCTCCGATAGTGTACTGACCGATCGGTACACTAGCGCACAACCTGGCTGGGAGAGGGCACGAGTCATGAGCGATGCCGTCATAGTTGCAGCGGTCCGAAGTGCTCACGGCAAGCGGAACGGCACGCTTGCTTCCGTGCATCCCGTTGACCTGATGGCTGACGTGCTCAACTCCCTGGTCGCCAGGACCGGACTGGATCCAGCGCTTGTTGACGACGTCGCCATCGGCTGCGTGACGCAGCTGGGTGACCAGTCCAGCAACATCGCGCGATTCGCTGTCCTGGCGGCGGGCTGGCCCGCTGACATCCCGGGGGTGACAATCAACCGGGCCTGCGGCTCAAGCCAGCAGGCGCTCGACTACGCGGCGTACGCAGTGATGGCGGGTCAGGCCGAGATCGTCATCGCGGGCGGCGTCGAGGCCATGAGCCGGGTTCCGCTCGGGGCTGCGCGAGAGATGGGCATGCCTTACGGGCCGCGGGTCCGGGCGCGCTACGACGACTTCTCCTTTAACCAGGGCCTGAGCGCCGAGATGATCGCGGAACGCTGGGGGCTCACCCGGCGGCAACTCGATGAGTTCTCCGTTGCCTCGCACGAGAAGGCCGCTGCTGCGACCGACTCGGGTGCGTTCGCCGAGCAGATCGTGCCCGTCGACGTTGACGGAGCGCCTTTCGCCGCGGACGAGGGTATCCGCCGGGGCAGCACGGTCGACACCCTGGCCGGGCTGCGACCCTCGTTTAAGCCGGATGGCGTGATCCACGCGGGCAATTCCTCGCAGATATCCGATGGCGCGGCGGCGTTGCTGGTCATGACTCCGCAGCGCGCTCGTGACCTCGGGCTGACCCCGATTGTCCGCTATCACAGCGGGGCAGTCGTGGGGGCGGACCCGGTCCTGATGCTGACCGGCCCGATTCCGGCCACGGAGCGGCTGCTCAAGCGCGCTGGCGTCGCGCTGTCCGAGATCGGCGTCTACGAGGTCAACGAAGCGTTCGCTCCGGTCCCGCTCGCGTGGCTGCGCGACACCGGCGCCGACGCCGACCGCCTCAACCCCCTGGGCGGAGCGATCGCGCTTGGCCACCCGCTGGGCGCTTCGGGTGCGTCTTTGATGACCCGGATGGTGCATCATATGCGCGACCGTGCTATCCGTTTCGGTCTGCAGACCATGTGCGAGGGCGGCGGTACCGCCAATGCCACGCTGGTCGAACTGGTCGCGTGAGGACCCGGCGCCGGTTCTCCGGTCAGGGGGCCGGGTGAAACGCACTCTGTTCAGGCCTGAGCACGAGGCTTTCCGTGATCTAGTCCGCTCCTTCATCACGCGCGAGGTCGTGCCTGTGTACCGGCAGTGGGAGGCTGCGGGGTGCCCGCCGCGGGAGATGTTCCGCCGGCTCGGCGAGATCGGCGTCATGGGCATGAACATGGATGAGAAGTGGGGCGGGGCCGGGCAGCATGACTACGTCTATAACGTGGTGCTGCAGGAGGAGACCGCTCGCGCGGGCGTGACGATCGGCTCGCTGCGCACTCATCTGGACGTCGTCTTGCCTTACTTCCGGCGGTACGCCGGCGAAGAGCAGCGGCAGCGATGGTTCCCTGGCATCTGTACCGGTGAGGTGATGACGGCCATCGCGCTTACCGAGCCGGACACGGGCTCGGACCTGGCAGCGGTCCGGACCACTGCGGTACGGGAGGGCGATCACTACCTGCTGAACGGGGCCAAGACCTACATCACCGGTGGCTCGCTCGCCCAGTTGTTCATCGTCCTGTGCCGCACCTCGACCGACGAGGCTAACCGCAGGAACGGGCTGACCCTGCTCGTCGTCGAAGAGGGGATGCCCGGATTCACCAGGGGCCGGATGCTCGACAAGATCGGGCTGAAAGCCCAGGACACGGTCGAGCTTTCGTTTGCCGATGTCATCGTCCCGGTGGCCAACCGGCTGGGCGAGGAGGGAACGGCGTTCGGCTACCTGGGAGTCAACCTGGCCCAGGAACGCGTGGCGATCGCCGTCGGCTCGGTCGCGCAGGCCCGCGCCGCGCTTGACCTCACCATCGAGTACGTCTCGGGGCGGCGCGTTTTCGGCCAGGCGGTCAGCAGCTTCCAGAACACCAAGTTCGAGCTCGCGGCCATGGCGACCGAGATTGAGGCCGGCCAGGCGCTCCTGGACAAAGGCATAGCCGAGCTGGTCGCCGGCGAACTCAGCCCGGCCGACGCGGCGATGGTCAAGCTCTTCTGCACCGAGCTCCAAGGTCGCGTGGTCGACCGGTGCCTGCAGTTGTTCGGCGGTTTCGGCTACATCAATGATTCGGGCATCGCCCGGCTTTACGCCGACGCGAGGGTGACGCGAATCTACGGCGGCACCAGCGAAGTCATGAAATCGATCATCAGCAAGTCGCTCGGCTTGCCCAGTTCCTGAGCGCCCGGCCGCCCTGTGCAAACCGGCCGCCCTGTGCAAACCGGCCGCCCTGTGTCAAAAGGAGAGCGACATGCGAATCGACGGCATCTCGGCGATCGTGACTGGCGGTGCGTCCGGGCTAGGCCTGGCTACGGCCCAGGAGCTAACCCGGCGTGGCGCAGCGGTGACGATCGTCGACCTGCCTGACAGCGCCGGCGCCGCGGTAGCCAGGGAACTCGGCGACCGCGCGCAGTTCGTGGCGGCCGATGTCACCGATGAGGAGCAAGTTCGTGCCGCCGTCGAGGCCGCAGGCTCGCTCGGCCCGCCGCAGGCCCTGGTGCACTGCGCCGGACGCGGCGGTGACCGCACCCGCATCATCGACCGGGAGCACAAGCCCGGGGCCCTCGAGACCTTCCATCAGGTACTCCAGGTCAACCTCGTCGGTACCTATAACGTGCTCCGGCTGGCCGCCGCGGCTATGAGCTACAACGACGTCGTCGACGGCGATCGCGGAGTATGCATCCTGACCGCGTCCGTGGCGGCTTTCGACGGGCAGATCGGGCAGACCTCCTACACCGCGTCTAAAGCCGCCATTCACGGCATGACGCTGGTCGCGGCGCGCGACCTGGCGAGCTGGCAGATCAGGGTCAACACGATAGCGCCCGGGACCTTCGATACGCCGATGCTCGCCCGCCTGCGCGAGGACATCCGCGAGGGACTCGCGGCTTCCGTCCCGCACCCGAAGCGGCTCGGCCAGCCCGGCGACTACGGTCAGCTGGCAGCCAGCCTGATCGAGAACAGTTACGTGAACGGCGAGACGATCCGGCTGGACGGCGCGATCCGGATGGCACCGCGGTGAGCGCGCAGCCCGAGCTGATCGTCGGCGCAAGCCCGGTCAGCCGAGTCTGCCTGCGCTGACGACGGCACGGACGCCGCTGGCCGACGGCATCGCCAGGGCTTGCGGCAGCGGCCAGCGCAGCAGGCACAGGTCGGCCGGCTGGCCGGGTGCGACAGTTCTGGTCCGCCGCAGATCGCCCGGCATGCCCAGGAACATCTTCAGCGCCATGCGCGCCGTGACCCGTTCCTCAGGGCCGAGCACGTGACCGCCAGGCGCCCGGCGGGTGACGGCGGCGGCGATGCACTGCCACGGGTCGCCGGGCCCGAACGGGGCGTCGGTGCCGGCCGCGACGGTCACGCCGGCCCGCAGCAGTGATGCGGCCGGGTAGAGCCAGGGCCGCTCGGCTGCCGCGACCTCGCGCAGGTAGGAATCGCCGCGGGCGGCGATGAATCCGGGTTGCGTCACGACGGCCAGGCCCAGGCGGGCGAGCTCGTCACTGTAGCCGGGGGGAACGATCCCGGCGTGCTCGATCCGGTCCGGCCCGGCGCACTCCTGGCCGGGAGGTCCGGCCTGACCAGCGGCGGTTACGGAGATAACCAGTTGCTCGGCAGTCACGCAGTGGATGGCGACCGCCCGGCCGGAGGCGTGCGCGGCCTTGATGGCCGCGGCCAGCTGGCCCGCCGAGGGCAGCGTGAGGTCATCGAGCATGACCTTGACCGGCCCGGACGTGACCCGGCAAGTCCCGGCGGCCGCCGCTCCGGCCGGCTGGCCCGCGGGGGCACTGTCTCGGCTCGCCGTCATCAGCACCAGCCGCTGCCGGAAGACGCCGACCTCGGCGAGCCTGGTGAACTCGGCCGCGTCCGCCGGATCGCGGTCCGGCGTGGCGTCAGTCCAGCCGGTGATCCCGAGCCGCAGGCTTTCGGCGGCGTAGCTAGCCAATCGCGCCGCGAACCAGTCAGGACCACGGTCAGCGGGCAGGCGCTCGCGCAGCCAGCCGTCGAGGCGCAGCAGCCGGCCGGTGAGTTCGCCGCGTTCGTCGCGCTCCACCCCGGGCGAGCCGCTGCCGACGGCGCCGACCAGGTCCAGGGCGGCTGAGTTGAGCACCCACATGGCACCGCTTCGGTGCTGCACCCGAACGGGAACCGGGCCGGTCAGCATGTCCAGCCGGGCCCGGCTCAACGGCCCGGCCGCTGGCTCGTGCCAGCCGGTGACCCGGACCCACCTCCGGGCCGTCACTGCGGCGGCCGCGGCGGCGATCACGCGGTCGAACTCGGCCGGAGATTTCACCGCGGTCACGTCTACCGACTCGCGGGCGGCGACCGCGGCCCGCAGATGAACGTGGTGATCGTGCAGACCGGGAATCAGGGCGCCGCCCTGCCCGTCGATCACCTGCTCGCCGGGTCCGCGCCGCAGCCCGGGCTCGACCGCCAGGATCGTGTCCGGCCCGACGCGGACATCCAGTCCGGACCGGCGCCGGACGGCCACGTTCCTGATCAGAAGGGTGGTCACGGCGGCAGTACCGCCTGACGGTACCTTCCGTGGCTGACCACCCAGCCGGTGGCATCCCTGGTGATGCAATGCGGCCAGTCCGGGCCGGTGCCCGGCCGGGCGAGATCGGCGCTGATGCCGGCCATCGACAGGTCGGCCAGGACCCCGCCGCCGGCCCGGACCGCGGCGAGGGCGCCGAGGGCGGCGAACATGCCCGTCAGGGGGTCGGCGATCGCGTCGCCGCAGAACGCGGGTATCCCGCCGGGACCGCGGGTAACCAGGCCGCCGGCTGCCGCGGCGTCATCGCCGAACGCGACGCGCTGCTGCGGGTCCTCCCGCCCGTACCCGGTGATCGAGATCCAAACCCGGCCCGGTGCCGCGGCCAGCCAGTCCTCGGCGATCAGGCCGAGGCGTCGCAGCGCACGAGGGCGGCTGCTCTCGACCACGACGCCCGCCTGACCGGCCAGCCGTCGCAGCTCGGCCCGACCGCTCTCGGTGCCGAAGTCCAGTTGCACGGCCCGGCCGCCCGCGTGCAGCCCGGCATAAAACCGCGGCGAGCCCGACCGCGCCGCATCCGGCCGCCGGGCATCCTCAGCCTTGAGGGTGCGCCAGCCGGCCCGGCGCAGGAGGCTCGCGCACAGCGGACCCGCCCACAGCGCCGACAAGTCGAGAACGAGCGTGGCCGCGGTGCCACGCGGCCCCGTCTGAGCGAACCGGATGGGTGCCGGCGGCGCGCTCGCCACGACTGCGGCCGGGATGCCCAGCAGCTGGGCGCGCTCCGCGAGTTCGGCGGCAGGCCAAGCCGCCGCTTCGGCCGTCAGCTCGGCCCAGGTGTCACCCCCGATTTCCCGGCCGAGCAGGGCCGGGATGCTGGCGATGTCGTCGGGCCGGGCCAGGTTCACCGCCAGCCAGCCATCGGCTGCGGCGAGCAGGTGGCAGGTTCGGTTGCCCGAGATGGTGCCGCCGCGGCGCCAGCCGAGGTCGGCCGCCCGGCCGGCGAAGATGGCCCGCAGGTCCAGCCGGACCGGACGGCCGAGGTCGCCGGCCAGGTCCTCGATCGCGCCGGCCAGCATCGCGGCACGTGTCAGCACCGGGAACGGCGGCGCCAGCGGCGGTCCGTCCGGTGGGCCGGTCAAGTCCATCAGGCCCGACCGGGCCCACGACAAGACTGCGCAGTTGCTGCCGTTGCCGCCGGGAGGGGCGGGCCTGTGACTCATGGTGCCATGGGGGAGCAGGCTCGCCAGGTGCTCGTGCTCACGGGCAGGGTCGGCCAGGCACGCCGCCATCAGCTGGCCGGCGGTCATCCGGGCTCGCCCGGCGCTGTCTCGACCGCGTCCACCAGGCCCCAGCCCAGCGCCTGATCCGCCCCGATCACCTGCCCGCTCAAGGCCAGGAACGTGGCCCGGTGCCGGCCAATGCGCGCCGCCAGGCTCGCGGTTCCGCCCGCCGCCGGGATCAGGCCAAGCCGGATCTCCGGCAGGCCGATCCGGGTGTCCGGGCTGGCCACCACGCGGCCAGCGAAGGCCGGCAGCTCGATGCCGGCGCCCAGGCACGCGCCGTGCAAGAAAACGGTCGTCCTGGCGGCCAGCTGGTGCAGCAGCAGTGCCGGGCTTCGGGTGAGCCTGATCAGGTGGGCCAGGGCCGGATCGGGACGGGACCCGAACTCGTCCAGATCACCGCCGGCGCAGAAGTCAGGCCCTTCGCCGCGCAGCTCGACCCGCAGGCCCGCTTCTCTGACCGGGCCGGTCAGCGCCGCGGCCAGGGCATCGCGCATCCGCCAGTCGACCGCGTTGCGCCGGGCCGGCCGGTCCAGCGTCACCTCGAGGATGCCGCCGGCGTTGCGAATTCGCACCCGCGGTCTGGCCGCGTCGCCCGCCGGGGGCTGCCGCGGCGGATGGGCGGCCCGCCAGCGGGCGAACTCCCCGCCCGCTTGCAAAGCCGAGTAGGCGGCCGACTCGGCCACCAGGGCAGCCGGAACCGTGAGCCCGGCCGCGCTCCGCATCAGGAGCGCCAGCGTCGTCCCCGCCACCGGCGCCGCGGCCAGCACGTCCCCGATCAGCCCGGTCGCCGCGGCCGGACCGCCAGGCCAGCTCACGAACGGGGCCGGGGCACATTCGTCCGCGGTCAGGATCACGTCCGCGGCGCGGGCTGCCGCGGCCGGGAAACCGCCGGGATCGGGCACGCACGCCACCACGACCGCGGGCAGCGCGGTGATATCGACGCCGGTCAGGCACCGGGCGGCCGCCGCGTCCGGCACATCCACCACGATCAGCGGCCAGCCCCCGGCCGCCGTGAGTTCCTCACTCACAGCAGGCGACGTTGTCAGCTCAGCCAGGGTGGCCGGATCCAGGTTCAGGCGCATCACGATCAGCATGCACCAGCGGCCGGCGGCCCGCACGCAGCAGCATGTACTGCGCGGACGCGCGGCGCCGGGCTGTCGGCACGGGCCACGAGGTCAGGGTGCCGCCGGGAGAACGCGTACTGGCGCGCCGCGCAGCCAGCAGCCGATGTCCTCCACGATCTCCTCATAGAAGATGCGGTAACAACTGTCGCTGACGTAACCGATATGCGGCGTGAGCAGGACGTTCGGCAGACGGCGCAGCGGGTGATCGGCGGCCAGCGGCTCGACGTCATAGACGTCGAGCGCCGCGCCCGAGATCTTGCCGTCCTGCAACGACCGGATCAGCGCAGCTTCATCGACGATCGGCCCGCGGGATATGTTGATCAGCACGCTGCTGGGCTTCATCCGGCCGAGCTGCGCGGCGCCGACCAGAGCGCGGGTGCGCTCGGAGAGCACCAGGTGGATGCTGACGACGTCGGCGGTCTCGAAGAGCTCGTCCGGGTCCACGAGTGTCGCGCCGCGTTCGGCCGCTACCTCAGCAGTGAGGTTCTGGCTCCAGGCCACTACGTTCATGTCGAAGGCAGCTGCGACGCGCGCCATCTGCGTGCCGGTGCGGCCGAGGCCGACCAGACCCAGGGTCCGGCCGGCCAGGTCACCGCCGACCGTGTGCTGCCAGCCGCCGGCCCGGATCGACTCATGTTCCGCGTGGATATGCCGGAGCAGCCCGATGATCAGTCCCCACGCGAGCTCGACGGTGCTCGACAGGATCCCGGACGTACCGCAGACCACGACGCCATGATCGGCCGCCGCCGTCAGGTCGATCACCGCGTTGCTCATCCCGGTCGTGACGATCAGCTTGAGCCGGGGCAGCGCCGCGATGAGGGCACGCTCGATCGGCGTGCGCTCGCGCATCGCTACGACGACGTCATAGTCCTGGAGGCGGGCCGCCAGATCCGGGCCGGTGACGTGATCGGGGAAGGCGTCAACGGCGCAGTCGCTGAGCGCGGCCCAGTCGCCGTAGCGGGCACTCGCACCCTGGTAATCGTCCAGGATCGCGATTCTCGTCATCATGCAACCAGCCTCACTGCCGGCCCGGAGCCGGGCTTACAGGCGGAAGACCCTGACCGCGGTGTCGTGGAACAAGGCGGCCCGCTCGGCCGGGCTGCCGTCAAGGGTGACCAGCTTGTACGCGTTCCACAGCGTCACTAGGTCGCAGAGGCCAGCGTCGAACGGGAAGTTGCTCTCGAACATGCAGCGCTCGGGCCCGAACCACTCGATCATGCTCCGGAGATCCGGTCCCCAGAACTTGGCGATGGACTCCGACGTCACGGGTCCGTCGATCATGGCCGGATCGGTCACGACCGTCATGCCGATGCCGCCGACCTTCAGCACCACGTTGGGACAGGCGGCCAAGGCCCGCATGTCGCACCGCCAGCGGTCGAGCACTTCGTTCCAGGTCAGGTGGGCCAGCCGCGGATCGACGTGAGGGAGGACCGGCGTGCCGATGTGGTCGAGGACGATCGGCATTTCAGGAACCGATCGGGCGAGCCGGATGACATCAGGGAGATCCGTGCAGAGCCCGAAGAGCTCGAGCACCAGGTCCCGCTTCTGCAGCTCCTTGATGGCCGCCTGCAGTTCCGGCCCGAGCAGCCAGCCTGGCAGCAGCGTGGGCAGGTTGAAATTGCTCTCCCGGAACCGGACGCCGCGGAACCGACCGCCAGCCGCCTCGATGTGGGCGTCGAGCACGTCGCCGACGCCGGCGCCGAGCAGTGGGTCCCCGGCGCCGATAATCCCCTGGATCAGGTCGTCGCCCGCGGTGTGCTCGATGACCCATTCGGTCTCGCCGACCGGGGCCATGGACAGCAGCGAACCGCTCGGCCGGAACCCGGTTTGCGTCTCGACGTACACCGTGCTGACGACATTGTGACCGCCGAAATCCCGGCGCAGGTCGGCGACGGAGTACGGCCCGTAGAAGACCGACTGCTCGTCGTAGAGGTGATGGTGCGTATCGCAGATCGGCAGATCCGGTTCGAGCGCCTCCTCCACGGATCCTCCCGGCTCAGGCTGGGATGGACGCGGGAACATCGGCACCGAGATGGCGGACGGCCGGGAACACCTTGTCGGCGATGAGCTCGTAGGTCGCCAGCACGTCGCGCTGCTCGAGGTCGCCGCCCATGTTGATGCTGAGGATGACGTTCTGGAAACCGAACTCCTCGTACATGCGGTGCAGCTTCTCGATCACCTTGTCGGGGTGCCCGACGAGCGTCGATGGCACGTCGAGCACGTCGAGCGGGTGGTTGACGTTCGATTCCCACCAGGTGTCGGCGTGCAGTTCGTAGCTCGCCGGGATGACGCCGTCCTTGCCCATCACCGATCCGTGCTGGCCGAGCTGGGCCATGTAGTTCATCGAGGTCTGGCGCAGCAGCCGCTCACCGCGAGCCTGGTCGTTGTCTACGAAGGTGGAGGCGAGGCCCCAGGCCTGCTCGGTCGTCTCGGCTGCCCCGGCCCGCCGGCGGGCCAGCATGTATTCCTTGTACGTCGTCTCGATCTCGGCCTGGACGGAGTACGGGTTGCCGGCCAGGATCCCGTACCCGCGCTCGACCGCGAAATCGAACGTCTGCTGGGTCTTGAAGACCGCGACCGAGATGGGCACGCGCTTCTGGACGGGCCGGGGATACACCGTGATGTCGTCCAGGTTCCAGTACTGGCCCTCCTGGGTGACGTTCTCCTCGGTCAGCAGCCGCTCGATCATGGTCGTCGATTCGAGGAACCGGCCCATGCTCTCGTTCTGATCGACTCCCATGGCCGCGAACTCCCTGGCCTGGTAGCCGCGGCCGACGCCGAGATGGAACCGGCCGTTGCTCAGCACATCGACCATCGCGATCTCCTCGGCCGCCCGGACCGGGTGGGTGAAGGCCGGGATGATCACCGCGGTCCCAAGGCGGATGCGCTTGGTCACGCGCGCGGCAGCGGCCGCCAGCACCATCGGGTTGGGCAGGGTCCCGTACTCCGAAATGCGGTGCTCACCGAGAAAGATCTCGTCAAACCCGAGTTCGTCGGCCACCCGGAATTGTTCGAGGTTGTCCTCGTATACCTGAACGGCCGACTTCCCGGGCGGCTGCTGAAGGATGTAGAACAGGCCGAACTTCACGACGCGCACCATGCTTTCTCTCTGATGATCATTGCGGCGTTACGCCCCGACCTCGGCACCACGCTAGGACAATATCGTCTATAGCTATACTGTAAGCGTCAAGACAGGACGCGGACAACTATGGGGCTAAGGTGCGAACGTTCCGAAGCCCGAGCGGAAGAAGAGCAGCGGGTCACCGGTGCCGGTGCCCAGATCGTGCACCCTTCCGACGACGAGGTAGTGGTCACCGGCTGGGTAGCTCCATTCGATCGTGCAGTCGAGCCAGGCCAGGACTCCCTCGATCCGCGGCGAGCCATTGTCCGTGAGTGACCACCGGACGCCGGAGAACTTGTCTGCGCCCGATACCGCGAAGCCCCGGCAGACTGGCTCCTGGTCGGTGGACAGGATGTTGACGCAGAAGGCACCAACGTCGGCGACCTGAGGCCAACTCGTGGAGGACAGGCCCGTCGCGATGGCCACCAGTGGCGGGTCCAGCGACAAAGCGAAGAAGGACTGGCAGGTCAGGCCAACCGGTCCGCGGGGAGACATCGCGGTTACAATGGCGACGCCGCTGGCGAAGTGGCCGAGGGCGGCGCGGTACTTGGGAGCCTCAATCATCGTCGCTCCGCGCACTATCTCGTTCATTGAACGACAGTATAGCACTATGCAATATACCCGCTAGAGGAGTCTGTGGCCAGATCCGGGCCCCGGTTCCGGCGGGTCCAGCACGCGCAGATCGGACTTCGCCGGACCCAGGCGCAGCCGTTAAGATGGTGTAGTGCTTTCCTATCCTTCAGTCCGGCCAGCCCCCGCTGCCAGCCGTGCCCCCGCCAGCGTGGCGGGCCATAGGTGTTCGGTATGACCCAGGACGCTCCACTGCTGCGCGACCCCGCGGCATACGCGGAGCGGGTCATCCTGACGGCGGGACGAGCGGTCCGCAACGCGTTCGACGCACGGTTCAGCCGCATCCAGCTCAACATGACCGAGGGAGCGCTGCTGGCGACCATTCAGCGATTCGGGCCGCTTACTCAGCGTGAACTCGCCGAGCTGCTGTACATCGGCCGGGCGGCGGCGGGGCAGTTCGTTGACCGGCTGGAGGCCCGTGGCCTCGTTCAGCGGGACGGGGACCCCGATGACCGGCGGGTCTGGATCGTTTCCGCTACCGAGCAGGGCCAGACGATCTCGGCCGAGGCGTACGATCTCTACTTCAAGACGGCCGCCGACCTGCGGCGGGGCCTCACGGATGAGCAGAGTGACCGGCTGATCAGCCTGCTCCTGGCAGTCCAGGCGAACGCCGATGAGATCGCCAGCGAGCCCCCGGAGTCACTGCCGGCCTGATTCGCCCCGGCATCATTCAGCAGTTCCTGTTCCGAGTTCAGCGGAGCCTGTCGCGGGTGTCGCGTCCCCCGGCCGGGCCTGGCGGCCGCGGGCCAGTTCGCGCAGCAGGTGCTTCTGGATCTTCCCGGTAGAGGTCTTGGGCAGCGGCTCGAAGTACACCTGATCGGGTGCCTTGAAGTGCGCGAGCCGGGCCCGGGCGAAGTCAATCAGGTCATGCTCGGTGACGCTGCCGTCAGCGGTCACGAAAGCGACCGGCCGCTCACCCCATCGGTCGTGCGGCACCGCGACGACAGCGACCTCGGCCACGCCAGGGTAGGCGGACAGTACCTTCTCGACTTCCACGGAGGCGATGTTCTCGCCGCCGCTGATGATGATGTCCTTGCTGCGGTCGGTCAGCTCGATGTATCCGTCGGGGTGCATCACGCCGAGGTCGCCGGTGTGGAACCAACCACCGCGGAAAGCCTCCTCAGTCGCCTGCGGGTCGTCGAGGTATCCGGCCGCGACCGTATTGGACCGGATCAGGATCTCGCCTGTCGTCCTGCCATCGGCGGGCACCCTTCGAAGGCGGCTGTCGGCGACCTGCACCTCGGCAACCGAGACGGTGGGAACTCCTTGCCGGCTGAGCCGCTCGGCCAGCTCAGCGGCGGGCAGTTCAGCCCAGCCAGGCTGGTACTCGCACACCAGGGAGGGGCCGTAAGTCTCGGTCAGCCCGTACAGGTGGGTGACCTGAATTCCCATCTGCTGAACCGCGCTGATCGTCTCCTTGGTCGGCGGGGCGCCGCCGACCGCAGCGCGGATCAGGCGGCGTGCGGAGAACCCTTGCTGCCGGCCTGCTCTGGCCAGCTCGGACAGCACCACCGGGGCGCCGCACAAGTGAGACACCGGATAGCGGTCGGCCAGTTCCAGTGCCTGCTGCGCGTCAAATGACGGCAGGCAGACATGTGTCGCGGCCACTGCTGTGGCCCCCCAGGCCAGGGACCAGCCGTTGCAGTGGAACATCGGCAGCGTCCACAGAAACCAGCTATCCCCGGACAGCTGGAACTCCAGCGCCACGCTGACCGCGTTGAGGTACGCGCCCCGGTGGGTGTACACAACGCCTTTGGGCCGTCCCGTTGTGCCGCTGGTGTAGTTCACGGCGATCGGGTCGTTCTCATCCTCCGGCGCCGCCAGCCCGGCACCGTCTGCGTGGCTGAGCCACTCGTCGTACGACAACGCGCCGGGCAGGCTCTCGCCGGGTCCGGGCAGCATCACCACCAGATCAGCCGGGACTTCGCCGGCGTCAGCCACGCCAAGCGCGGGCATGAGCGAGGGTGCCAGCAACAGCACCCTGGGACGCGAGTGGGCCAGGATCTGACGGTACTCAGCGGCTGCGAGCCGCGTGTTCAGCGCCACCAGCGCGCTGCCGGACCCTGGCACGCCGAAATGAGCCGCGAGCAGCGACCGGCTGTTGTAGTCGAGCACCGCTACCCGGTCGCCGGCCCGCACGCCGCTGGCCCGCAGGGCACCGGCCATCGCGTCGCAGTCCCGGCCAAGCTCGGCGTAACTCACCTGGCTGCCGTCGCCGTCGACGACGGCGAGCTTGCTTCCGAACGCGTGCCGTGCCCTCGCCAGGAAGGTCAGGGGAGACAGCGGAACGTGGTTGGCCCGGCTCATCTCGTGATTTCCTTCGCGGTCGGCGGCGCGGTATCGATGGCGTGGATCTCCGGTAGCACCCGCTCCGCGAAGAGCCGCATGCTGCGCTCGGCCTTCTCCACGGGCATCCCGCCGTAGAAAACATGGATGACCAGCTCCTCCAGGTTGATGCTCCGCTGGAGAGCCCGCATCCGCTCGATGATCTGCCCGGGAGTCCCGATCGGCTGCGTGTTCTGCATGCTTCCGCGCCCGCCGATCCCGGCGTCCGAGGCCTGCCGGACGGCGTACTCTTCGTAGCCCTTGACCCCGGCGAAGCCGCTGTTGTTCCACTCGAAGTAGTGGTGCTTGGCTGCTACCTGCTGGGCCTCGTAGTAGCGCCAGCCCTCGGCGGCCTCCTCCTCGGTCTCGGCGCAGTACATCCACAGCAACGTCGTCGGCTGAGCGGGCCCGAGGCCGAGCTGAGCGCGGATCTCATTGAACTCACTGACCCTGGCGACCATGGAGTGGACATCGTCGTCGGCCACGAACATCTGGCCAAGTCCGTGCTCGGCGGCCAGCCGGGCGGATTTCTTCGTGGTGAACGCGACCTTGATGTTGCTGGTCAGGTCACCGAAGTGCGGGCCCTGCGGGCGGATCGAGGTGGGCGGAATCTTGAAGATCTTGCCGTCGAAGCTGAATCGCTGCGACCCGTCCGCGGCCCGGATGGCGTCGACAACGTCGTAGTAGTAGTCGTGGGACTCCTCGATCGGGATGCCGAGCGACGCATACTCGTGCTGGGAAATTCCCCGGCCGATGCCGAGATGCAGGCGCCTGCCTTGCAGCAGCACATCAAGCATCGACAGTTCAGAGGCCAGCCGCACCGGGTTCCACCAGGGCGCGACGATCACGGCGGTGCCCACGTCAACACGCTTGGTGCGCCCGGCCCAGAACGCCAGGTACTGCAGCGGATTGGGCTGCATCGAGTAGGCCGAGCCGTAATGCTCGGTAGCCCAGATCGAGTCGAAACCGAGCGGCTCGACCAGGTCTCCCAGGTGAAGGGTGTTGCTGAGCTGGACGTAGTCCGGGACTGCGGGCGGCCGGCTGTAATCGCCGGCCATCAGCCGTTCCCAGTCGCCCTGGTTGTACCCGGTGACCATCACGCCACAATGCATTGCCTGACACCCTTCTCAGTTGCGAGACCTCACGCGCAAGGCGCTTACAGCTCAGCGGTCAGCACTCGCCGTATCAGCTTCCCGGTGTCGGTATAGGGAAGGTGGTCGCGCTCGATAATGCGGTCGGGCGTCTTCGAGGTCCGAAGTTTGCCACGGACGAAGGACCTGATCTCCTCGGTGTCGGCGTCGGCGCCCTCTCGCAGGACGACGAAGGCAACGATGGTCTGGCCCCACTCCTCATCGGGTGCGCCGACGACGGCTGCCTCGCCGACAGCGGGGTGCTGCAGGAGGACGTCCTCGATCTCGGCTGGCGCGATATTCTCGCCGCCGCGGATGATGGTGTCGTCTGCGCGCCCTTCGATAAACAGGTACTGCGCGCTGTCGAAGTAGGCCCGGTCCTTGGTCGGGAACCAGCCGTTCTCATCGAGCGGCGACTCTCCGGCCAGGTACTCGCCGGAGACCTGGTCGCCGCGCAGCCATAGCTCGCCCGCTTCTCCCGGCGGCAAGGGCAGGCCGTCGGCTGACCGGATCTGCGCCTCAACTCCGGGAATGACCTGCCCGGCCGACGCAAGCCGGGCCCTGACTGCCTCGTCGTCGCTGTGCAGAGCCGAGCGGTGATCCTCGGGACTCAGGATCGCGATGGTCGAGCTTGTCTCAGTCAGGCCGTAAGCGTTGACGAAGTCAGTGCCGGGGAAGAGCCTGAGTGCCTGCAGGATTGTCGTGGCGGCGACCCGCGAACCTCCGTACGACAAGGTGCGCAGGCTGGGCACATTGGCTGGCGTTCCGTCGAGCTCGTCAACAATCCGCGCCAGCATCGTCGGCACGACCATCGCGTGCGTCACCCGTTCGCGGCGGACGGTTTCCAGCCAGGCACTGGGCGCGAACGCATCGAGGTAGACAATGCGACGGCCGGCGAAGATGTTCGTCAGCAGGTTGACGATGCCGGCGACGTGGTACGGGGGAACGCTGACCGCGACTGCGTCCGCCGGGTCAGCGGAGCCAAATTCGACTGAGCCCAGCACGTACGAGACAAGGTGGCGATGCCGCAGGACGACTGTCTTGGGCTTCGACGTCGTGCCGCTCGTGTTCAGCAGCACGGCCACCAGGTCCGGATCGGACGGCCATTCCCCGGGCGGCGTACCGCCAGCAGTCAGCTCGAGCCACTTATCCGCTGAGATGACATCGTGCCGACATGCGCGAACGGCCGCCACCGAGTCCTGGTGCGCCAGAACCAGGACTCGCTCGTCGGTATCGAGCAGACTCAGGATCTGATCGCCGGCCAGGCGATAGTTCAGCGGCCAGAACGGAATTCCGGCCCCGGCCGCAGCGAACACCGTGACGGCAAACGCGGCGGAGTTCGGTCCCAGGTAGGCGACGGTCTGGTAGTCGCGCTCGCGCAGGTAACTCGCTCCGGCGCCGGCTCGCCCGTACATTTCCTGGTAGGTCAGCGGCATGTCATGTGCACTGACGGCTGCCCTGTCCGGGTCATGGGACGTCGCCATCTCAAGCAGCATCATCAGGTTCATGGACCCAATCCTCCGGCAGGCGTACCGCTAATCAGAGGGCGGAAGCGGCTTGGCGTCCTTCAAGATGAACGGCTCGCCGTCTACTGTGAGCTCGCCCGCGCCGGCCCGCGTACACAGGAATTCCAGGTCTGAGGATTCATGCGCATATCGCTTGCCGAGGATCAGGCCGTTGCCGTTGCCGGCGGTCTGCACTTCGATATCGCGCGCAATATTGTCCGCTGCCGCCATGGCAACACCGCCACAGCACACCTCGACATCTTTCTTCGGGGCGCGGAGGACAATAACGCTGGCGGGGCTGACGACGCTCACCAGATGCATGCCGGCACGCAGTTGCACCATGTCTCCTTTCCGAGCACAGGGCGAGCGTTGCCGCCCGGCTCCTGTCGAAGGCGGCCCTTGCGGATGCTGCCTGTAGCTTGCTTCGCACACTGTTCAGCCTGGATCACCCAGAGGTACAGCTTGCGTGCGGACGGCCGAAGGTGGGTCGGCGCTGGGCCCTGGCGGCGAACAATCTGAGGGCTGACCAACCTGCATCCCCGATCCACAGGCCCCTCTCGCCAACCATGTCTGGCCGTCTGAGACATCGCACAGTACTATACCATATAGCGGTGATCAGCTTAGCTGTGTGAGGTGCCCGATTCTGGACTTGCCACTATCCGATGACCTGGACATACTCCGGGCTGCAACCCTGCGCTTCACTCAGAGTGAGTGGCCAATCGAGAAGCTGCGGGCGGCGGCCGACGGCGGGCCTGCGATCGAGACCGGATACCTGCAGCGGGCCGGCGAACTGGGCTGGTTCGCAGCCCTCGTGCCCGAGGAACACGGCGGCGGGAGCATCTCCGGCACGGGCCTGGTGGACGCTGCGGTCGTTGCCCATGAGCGGGGCCGGTCCCTCCAGCCGGGCCCGTTCGTCCCGATGAACGTCGTCGCCGACGCCCTGGCCCGCGACGGGTCACCTGCGCAACAGGCCGACATTCTGCCCGGGGTGATCGAGGGTACGACCGTGGTGGCCTGGCTGGCCGCCGGCCCGGGAGGTCACTGGGAGACGGGCGAGGCACTCCGGTGGCAGCCAGCCCCTGGCGGGTACGCGCTGACCGGAACCGCGGCCCTCGTCCAGGACGCCGAACGCGCCGACTACTTCTTCATTACTGCCGGGTCCGGCAGCGGCATCGGCCAGTTCCTGGTGCCGGCCTCAGCTCCCGGCATTTCCGTCCGGCCGGTCAGCAGCATCGACCTGTCCCGGTCGTTCAGCGAGGTGGAACTGACCGGCGTCGCGGTTCGGGCAGACGCCGTAGTCGGGGTGCCCGGTGGCGGGGCCGCGGCGGCCGAGCGCCAGCTTCAGGTGGCGTGCGTTCTCACCGCCGCCGAGACCGTCGGCACCATGGAGCAGGACTTCCAGCTGGCGCTGCAGTACTCCAGGGACCGGATCGCCTTCGGCCGCCCGATCGGGACGTTCCAGTCGGTCAAGCACCTGCTCGCTGACACCAGCATGCTGCTCGAGGGGAGCCGGGTGATCAGCGACGCTGCGGCCAGGGCCGTCGCCGCGGGCGACTCTGGCGCCGAGGTGGCCAGCGTGGCCAAGGCGTACGTGAGCGACAGCGGGCTCACGCTCGGCCAGAACTGCCTCCAGGTGTTCGCCGGTATCGGCTTTACCTGGGAGCACGACCATCACCTGTACCTGCGGCGACTCACGATGGACGCCGCCCTCTACGGCGACGCGGCCTGGCATCGTCGGCGGCTCGCCCGCCACTACGAGCTTCCGGAGGCAGATGGCAGTGACGGACGTGGCTGAGCTGACCGCCGACCTGGCGGAGTACCGCGAGCGGGCACGGACCTGGCTGGCCGAGCACCTTGAGCCGCGGGCGGCCGACGACCCAGCCGGGGCTGACCCGGAGCACTGGTCACCTGAGCGTGACCGGCGGGAGCGGGCCTTGCAGCGGATGCTGTTCGAGGGCGGTTACGCCGGGATCACCTGGCCCAAGGAATACGGTGGCCAGGGCCTGAGCCGCGCGCACCAGCAGGCCTTCGATGACGCGGCGCGGGACTTCCGGGTCGCCGAGTTCGGCATCCTGGGCCGGACGACGTGGGGGATCTGCGTCCCGACCATGCTGGCGCACGCATCGCCCGAGTTCCTGTCCCGGCACGTCCCGAAGGTGCTGGCCGGCGAGGAACTCTGGGTCCAGTTCTTCTCTGAGCCTGACGCAGGCTCCGACCTGGCTGGTGTCCGCACTCGTGCCGTCCGCGATGGCGATCGGTGGCTCCTGCGGGGATCCAAGGTCTGGTCGAGCGGCGCGTACTACGCCGACTGGGGCCTGTGCCTGGCCCGGACGAACTGGGACGTCCCGAAGCACCGGGGCTTGACCTGGTTCGCGGTCAAGGTCGACCAGCCTGGCGTCTCGGTGCAGATGCTCCGGCAGATCAACGACCGGTCGGAGTTCTGCCAGGAGTTCTTCGACGACGTCGAGCTGAGCGGTGACGACGTCGTCGGCGAGGTGGATCATGGCTGGACGGTCGCCCGGACCATGCTCGTGATGGAACGCCAGGTCGGCGCGCGGGCTAAACCGCGTCCGGCCGCCGTCGCCCGGCAGCCGGCTGCCGACCTGGCCACCCTGGCCCGGTCGGCCGGCCGGGATGGCGACCGGCACGTCCAAGACCTGATCGCGCAGGCCCACATCCACGACACCGTCCACGCCGAGCTAAGCACGCGCGTGGCGCAACTGGCGGCCGTCGGCGGCCGCGATTCGGCCAGCCTGGCCTGCTATCCCAAGCTCGCGGCTGGTATCTATACCCCGCTCCGGGCGCTGGCGGGCATCGAGATCGGCGGGGGCACTGGCCTGACCTGGGCGCCCGCCGACAGGCAGCCGGTCCCGGTGACCGACTACCTCGGCGCGCGCGCCATCGCCGTAGCCGGCGGGACGAACGAGATGATGCGCAACGTCATCAGCGAGCGGGTCCTCGGCCTGCCGCGCGAGCCTTCGTACGACACCGACCGGCCCTTCAACGAGGTGATGAAGCGAGCTGCGGAATGGGGGCGCGGCGAGACCCCGAAGTCCGCGTGACTCCGCAGATTCTCCAGACCCAGCCGTCGAAGACAGGAAGGCCACAGCATGGGACGCGTTGCCGGCAAGATCGCACTCATCACGGGAGCCGCCCGCGGACAAGGCCGCAGCCATGCGCTGCGCCTGGCCGAGGAGGGGGCGGACATCGTCGCCGTCGACATCTGCACCGGATTCAGGAACTCCCCGTACCCCGGATCGACCAAGGATCAGCTGGACGAGACGGTCGAGCTAGTCCAGGCGCTGGACCGCCGGGCGATCGGGATTCAGCTGGATGTACGCGACAAGGCAGCGGTCGAGTCGGCCGCGGCGACCGCGGTCAGCGAGCTCGGCGGGCTCGACATCGTGGTGGCGAACGCGGGGATCTGCTTCCCGACGCCATGGAACGAGTGCACCGACGAGATCTGGCAGGACACTATCGACATCAACCTGACCGGCGTGTGGAACACGGTCAGAACCTGCGCCGACCACCTCGTCGCGCAGAACAGCGGGTCGATCATCATCACCAGTTCCGCGGCGGGCCTGCGCGGTACGCCCTTCATGCCGTCGTACGTCGCCAGCAAGTGGGGCGTTACCGGCCTGGCCATCTCGCTGGCCATGGAACTGGCTGAGTACAACGTCCGGGTCAACAGCATTCACCCCGGCGGCGTGAACACCCCGATGGTCGGGGCGCCTACCTTCCACCAGGCCCTGGCGGACAATCCGAAACTGGGCGGGATGTTCCAGCACCTGCTGCCGGTCAGCGTGCTCGAGCCGATCGACATCAGCAATGCCGTGCTCTACCTCGCGTCCGACGAGTCCCGCTACGTGACCGGGGCCCAGTTCGCCATCGATGCCGGCGGTTCAAAGTACTGAGAGGTAGCGGCCGTAGGGGCTGCCCGGCTCGCCGGGCAGCCCCCCACGGTCATGGTCAGGGTGAGGGTCAGGCGAAGCGGTCGATGAGCGTGGCCAGGGCGTCGAGGCCGCGGGTGGCGTTGTCCAGGGTGTCCATCGGGATCCCGACCACGATGCGCTGCACGCCCAGCTCCTGGTAGGCGGCCGCCTTCTGCAGTAGCTCCGCCATGGCGGCGGCGTCCTGCCAGTACCATGACGCGCCCGGCATCTGCCCGGCCATCATGTTGATGCTGATCGTCGGCTGGGGCCGGCCAATATCGGCAGCCAGCTTCCGGAGGGTCTTCAGCCGGGCTGGCACCTCGGGCCTGTCCATGGGGTACCAGCCGTCGCACAGCCGGACGACATCCTCCAGCTGCCAGCGGAAGCCGGCCGCGCCGAGCAGGACCGGCGGGTGCGGTTGCTGCTCGGGCTTCGGCCAGACCCACGACTCGGTAAACGAGCTGTAGGTGCTGTCACTCGCGACGGCCTCTTCTGTCCACAGGCGCTTCAGGACGGCGAGCTTCTCGCCGAAAGCCTGGCGGCGGTCCTCCCAGGGCACGCCGTTGTTCGCCAGTTCCGGCGGATTCCAGCCGTAACCGACGCCGAAGTCCAGGCGGCCGCCGGAAATTAGGTCGAGGGTGGCCGTCGCCTTGGCCAGATGGAACGAGTTGTGCTCCGCCACGAGGGCCACCCCGGTGCCAAGGCGGATCCGCGTCGTCACCGCGGCAGCAGCGGCCAGCGTCACGAAGACATCGGGGAACCGGCGGTAGAACTCCGGTATCTTCCCGCCGGTCCCGGCGGTGGCCGGATACTCCGTAGTCACGGGAATATGGCTGTGCTCGCCCTGGAAAATGCAGTTCATGCCCCGGTCCTCGGCTCGCTGCGCGAGGTCGATGATCGAGGGCGTGGCCTCGTTGACGATTAGGTTTGCCCCGATGAGCATCTCGCACCGTCCAGGAGGAGTTGTTGACACTGGGCGTTCGCGGCTTTTACAGTCGCATCGTGGTGCACGTTATAGTACTTTACGATCCAGCGCTAGGTGCTCCTGTCTGGCCGCTGTCCGCCTGGCTGCCGGTGGCGTCCCGTGGCTGAGGCGGTCGTGGCGACCCCCCCGGCGTTCAGCGATCCGCCGGACCTGGGTCCGGCCGGGTTGCGAAGCCCGGCCTACCTGACCTGGCTGCGGGCCTGCGTGATCGGGACCGGTCCGGCCGCGAGGGTGGCGGTCGGCGTCCTGGCGGCGCTCGGGGCGACGGTCGACCAGATCGCCGACCCGGCGGGTTTCACCGGGCCTGCCTGCGACGTCGTGATCTGCGACCGCGTGGAGGTCCGCGCCCCCGATGACGACTACCTCGGCCTGGTAGCCCGCCAGCTCGGCGATGGCAGTGGCCTGGTCCGCCACTGCTGGGTGACGGCGTCCGCGTTCGGCCTGACCGGCCCGGCGAGTTCGTATCTCGGCACCGACCTCGTCTGCGCGGCCGCCGGCGGACTGCTCGCCGGGGTCTACGACAGTCAGGGCGGGGTCTACCGGATCCCCGGCGGGCAGGCCCTGCAGAGCGCCGGCTACGCGGCGGCGCTGGCCGCCCTGCACGGCGTCTCGCTGAGCCGGACCCGGGGCACCCCCGTGCATCTGGACCTGTCGGCCCAGGACGCGGTCGCCTTCGCCACCAACCAGCAGACGCCGAGTCACGTGCTGCACAAGTGCGGCATCCCGGCCGGCGTCGCAGGACGATACTCGGCGCCGTCCGGGCCGTTCCCCGCCAAGGACGGCTGGATCCAGATCATCGTCGTCGACAACCATCAGTTCACGGCCTTCTGCAATGCCATGGGGCGGCCCGACTGGATCCCGATCTTCCCGGAGGTACCCGACCGGGTGGCCGGCGCGGAGATGATCGACGAGGTCGTGGCCGAGTGGAGCAGCACCTGGGCTAAGGACGAGCTCGAGGCCTACCTCCAGTCTCGCGGGGTCTCGGCTACCGCTGTCCGCCCGGCCGACGAGGTCGCTATGTCCGCCCTGTTCCAGTCCAGGGGATGGGCGCCCCCGGCCCCGGACGAGCAGCCCCTGGCCGTGCCGGCCCTGATCACCCCGGCCGCTCGCAGCCGGCCGGCGCGGCCGTTGCCGGACTCGCCGCCGGTGCTCGGCAACCTGCACGTGCTTGAGTCGTCCAACGTCCTCGCCGGGCCCCTGACGGGCGCGGTCCTCGGCGCTATCGGCGCCGACGTGGCGCGGGTGGAACCGACCGAGCGCCTCGAGCTCTATCGCCAGAATGGCCCGTTCGCCGGAGGGATCCCCGGAATCAATCGCGGTGCCTACTTCCAGGGCGCCAACTACTGCAAGCGCAGCGTGACCGAAGGGGTGGCCCGGCTCCACACCGACGGCTCGCTGCGCTGGGCCGACGCGGTCATCGAGAACACCGGGCGTAAGCGGCTGGAGCGATCCGGGATCGGGCTCGACATCGAGGCGAGCGACCAGGAGCAGATCATGCTCTCGATCTCAGCCTTCGGCCGGACCGGCCTGGGCGGCGGGTACCGTGGCTACGCCCCGAACGTGCAGGCCGCGGCCGGGACCGAGGATGCCGTGGTGACCTTGGCTGGCCGCCGGGACCTCACCATCCGGACCGTCATGGCTGACTACGCGAGTGCGATGTGGGCGGCCACGCTCGTGGCCGGCTGGTGGCTCGGCGGAGGCCGTGGCGCCTACACGATCGACCTGTCCATGGCGGAGGTCATGGCGGTGCGCATGACGGCGCTCGCCGCCGCGGCCATTCCGGACCTCGACGAGGCGATTGTCGACCTGGGTGATAACCGCTATCTTGCCGTCTCCGCGCCTGCCGGGAGTTCCTGGCCGGACGCGGTCGGACGGGCGCTTGGCCGCGGGGGCGCGGAACCGGTGACCGCGAGCACGGCCGAGGTGTTCCTGCGCGAGCGGGCCGGCCAGGACATCGACGACCTGGTCGCCAGTCTGCAGGGAGCCGGCGTGCCCGCCTACACAGCGGTAAGGCCGGATGTGCTGCCGGACGATCCTCAGCTGGCCGCACGCGGCACCTTCGTCCGCCTGCCGCATCCGGAAATTGACGAAGGCTCGTTCTTGCTGGCGCTGCCCTGGACCGAGGCTGGTGTCCCGCGCGGGGCCTGGTACCGGCGAGCGCCCCTGCTAGGCGAGCACGACGACTGGGCCGCGGCGGCCTGGGGCGGTGGCCAGCATGAGACAGCTGAGGGCGAGCCTGCTGGCTCCACGGCACCGCAATGACCTCGTGGTTTCGGCCGCGCGGGTGGCATCGGCGGACCGCGCATCGCATGTCTGCCGGCTATGGCGCGATTACCGTCCGCCGGCGTATTTACCTCCCCGAAACACCGTTGACCGGGAATGCGGGAAACCGTATGCTCACTTACTGTCTAGTGTTAGCTAGTTCGCAACGACGTCGGGGAGATCGCCAGCCCCGAGGAGGTCAGCGTGGAGATAGACATCTTCTGCGAGGTCGAGAAGGCGGGCTTGCAGCCCGGCCAGGAGGGGCAGCTCATCCGCGAGACACTGGCCCAGGCCGAGCTCGCTGACCGGATGGGCTACGGCTGCTGGTGGGAGGTGGAGCACCACGGGGCGGTCGAGATGAGTTACAGCTCGGCGCCCGAGCTGATGCTCACGGCCATCTCCCAGCGGACCCACCGGATCCGGATCGGCCACTCCGCCGTCCTGGCCCCGCACAACATCAACCATCCGGTGCGCATCGCCGAGCGCGCGGCCACCCTCGACCACCTGAGCGGCGGCCGCCTGGAGATGGGCTTCGCGCGGTCCACGATCCCCGAGTGGCGCACGTTCCAGATCGACCCGGACGACACGCGCCGCCAGCAGATCGAAGCGATGCGGATGGTCGCCCAGATGTGGACCAACGAGAAGTTCAGCTGGGACGGCGAGGACATCAAGATCAAGGACCTCACCGTCATCCCCAAGCCACTGCAGAAGCCGCACCCGGCCATGTGGTCCACCTGCACGAGCGAGGAGGGCTTCCGGTCCGCCGGCGAGCTGGGCGTCGGCGTGCTCGGCGTCACGCTGATGCTGCCCCTGGAGGCCATGGCGCAGCTCTTCCAGATCTACCGCGAGGCGCTCAAGTCGGCCGATCCCGTCGGCTCGTTCGTCAACGCGCAGACCGGCGTGTTCACGTTCGTGCACTGCGCCGAGACGATGGACCAGGCCATCCAGAATGGCGCAGCAGCCGCGTGCGCGTGGTACCAGAACGCCATTGTCAAGTTCTTCGAGCTCAAAGCGCTGCTCCTGATGCAGGAGGAGGCGATCCGGGCAGCCGGCGGCACCGCCGCCGCCGATGCCGGCGTCAAGCTCAATGCCGGGGCGGGCCTCATCGGCGACATCCGGCCCGCGGGCGTCGAGGAGACGGACCTGACCCAGGCCACCCTGGCCATCGTCGGCCGCCTGGCCCGCGGCGAGGAGATGGCGCCGGAAGAGGTCTTCAGCGTCCTCAACAAGCAGGACTCCGTCATCATCGGCGACCCCGCGACGGTGCGGCGCAAGATGGAGCGTTACCGCGACATCGGCACCGACCGGCTGCTGTGCTTCCAGCAGGTCGGCGGCCTTGATCACGCTGCCGTAATGGAAAGCATCCGGCTGGTTGGCGAGGAAGTCATCCCGTACTTCTCGCCAAAGTAGGACGACGCCCGCAACCTGCCCGTCGGATAGTGCCCGCGCTCGACCGCCAATGTCCAGAAGGATCAGAAAAGTGAAGTTCCACTGGTTCGCACAGCAGTACTACACCAAGCTGCCGCCTAACGCGACCGAGAACGTGCGCAGCGCGTGGGTCACCCCGCCGACCGCTATGGCCGATCCCGAGCAGATCGGCCGTGACTACAAGATGTACCTGCGGCTGATGCAGGGCGCCGACCGGCTCGGCTGGGACGGGCTGCTGCTCAACGAGCACCACCAGACGTGGCACGCGATGACCCCGTCGCCGAACCTGATCGCTTCGATCCTGGCCACCACGACCGAGACGTCGGCGATCGCGATCTGCGGCAACTCCCTGGCCCTCTACAACCCACCGCAGCGGGTCGCCGAGGAACTGGCGATGCTGGACTGCCTGTCCGGCGGCCGGCTGATCGCCGGGATGGTGTTCGGGACGCCGATGGACAGCGCCTTTTCCTATGGCACGCCGCCGGCCGAGCTGCGCGAGCGCTTTCACGAGGCCCGCGAGCTCATTCTCCGGGCCTGGGCGGCCGACGAGCCGTTCAGCTTCAACGGCAACTACACCAAGCTCCGCTACGTCAACACCTGGCCGCGGCCGGTCCAGGAAAATGTGCCGATCTGGATTCCGGGCTCGGGCAGCCTCGAGACCTGGGACCTGGTCAACGAGTTCGACTACTGCTACGGCTACCTGTCGTTCTCCGGCAAGCAGGCGGCCGAGCCGATCGTCAAGGGCTTCTGGGACCACACCGAGAAGGCGGGCGCCAACCTCAACCCGCACCGGATGGCGTTCACCCAGATCATCTGCTGCGCCGACACCGACGCTGAGGCCGAGGATCTGTACTACGACTCGATCAAGTACTGGCACCAGCAGAACCCGGTGCCGCTCGAGTTCGCGACGCCGCCCGGCTTCATGACCCAGGCGTCCTACCGGGAGTCGCTGCGCCGCTCCAAGAGCCAGTCGGCGGAGCAGCGCCGCAAGGCGCTGCGCGGCGAGCTCAGCTTCTGGGAGTACGACGAACTCGGCTACATCATCGCCGGGTCGCCCGAGCGCGTCGAGCAGCGCGTCCGCGAGCTGGCCACTGACCTGCGCCTCGGGCAGCTCATCACGTGCATGCACCTCGGGGATCTGCCGGAGGAGACGGCGGCGATGAACACCGAGCTCTTCGGCACCAAGGTCATCCCCAAGCTTCGGGACCTGTGGTCGGAGTACGAGGACCGCTGGACGCCCAAGATCAGCCAGGCCAAGGTGGCGGAGTTCGCCGCCCGGCAGGCTGCTCCCGCTTCTGCGCGGTCGTAAAGGAGACAGCTGTGCGCTTCGACTGGCCGCCAGAGCAGGCGGAGTTCCGGGACGCGGTTCGCCAGTTCGCGGCTGAGCGCAGCCAGAAGCCTTCCTGGGATCAGGACGAGGACCGGGAGAACTGGGCTTCGGCGGAAAGCCGGGAGAATCTCGCCGAACTGGACCGCCGCGGCTGGCTGCGCCGGTCGTGGCCGAAGGACCTCGGCGGCCAGGAGATGAGCCCCTGGTACCAGTTCCTGCTGGCGATCGAGCTTGCCTATACCGACGTCCACTACGGCCGCCGGGGAACGTCGTCCATGATCGGCCCGGCCATCCAGCGGTTCGGCACCGATGCCCAGCGGGCGGAGTACCTGCCGAAGATCTGGAGCGGCGAGATCACCTGCGCGCTGGGCTACTCCGAGCCCAACGCCGGGTCTGACCTGGCGTCCCTGCGGACCCGGGCGGTCCGGGACGGCGACTCCTACATCATCAACGGCAGCAAGATCTGGACCTCGGACGCGCACTGGACCTCCCACGTCTACCTCGCCGTCCGGACCGACCCGCAGGCGCCGAAGCACCGCGGCATCTCGATTTTCATCGTGCCGCTCAACCTCAAGGGCATCACGATCCGGCCGATCGAGATGATGTTCCACCACCGCACGAATGAGGTGTTCTTCGACGACGTCGTGGTGCCGGCCGACTGGCGGATCGGCGAGGAGAACCGCGGCTGGTACATGCTGGCAACCGCGCTCGATCACGAGCGGGCGACCATGGCCATCAACAACTACATGGACCTGGTACACGTCTTCGAGTGGTCGGTCGGCTACCTGCAGGCGACCAGGCCTGACGTTCTGGCCGATCCCGTCGCCCGCCGCAAGCTGGCCGAGATCCGGCTCGACCTGTCCATGCTCCGGGCCCTGGTGATGACCACCGGATCGGTCGTGGCCAGCGGCCAGGCCCCGAGCAAGGAGGCCTCGGCGAGCAAGGTGTGGGCCACCGAGCTCGGCACGCGCATGACCGGCACGATGATGGACCTCCTCGGCCGGGACGGCACGCAGGTGGCAGGCTCCCCGGTCGACTCGCCCGTCCGCGGGCGCCTGGAGAAGCAGCTGTGGTTCTCCGCCCTTCAGCGGTTCACCGGCGGGGCCAACGAGATCCAGCGCACGATCATCGCCGAGCGAGGCCTTGGCCTGCCCCGAGAAAGGCGGCCCGCGTGAACCTTGGCTTGTCCGACACCCAGGAGATGATCCGGGACAGCATGCGGCAGCAGCTGCAGCGCGAGGTGTCCTGGGAGCGTGTCAGCGCGGTGATCGCCGAGGGGGGTCACGACGACGCCCTCTGGAAGCGGCTCGCTGCCGACGGCTGGCTGGGTTTTGCCTTCCCGGAGTCGATGGGCGGCGGCGGGGCCGACCTGCTTGACGTGGCCGTGGCCCTGGAGGAGATCAGCAAGTCGGCAGCCGTCGTGCCGTTCGCCGAGACGATGGCCTGTGTCTACACGCTGACCCGGCGGGGGACCGAAGACGCCCAGGCCGCGCTCGCGGAGGCCGTCGTCGAGAACGCCGGTGCGGTCGCCCCGGCGCTGGCCGGGCCCGTTGACGAGATCACCCTCTCCGCTGAGGGCGCGGTGTCCGGCTCGATCCGGTACGTGGATTACGGGCCCGCCTGCACCCACCACCTGGTCAGCGCCTCCGGCCCGGCCGGCCCGCAGCTGCTGCTGGTCGACGCGCGCAACTCCGGGGTCACCCAGCGCCCGCTCGACAACGTCGGGCAGACACCGCAGTCGGCCGCTGCCTACGCGGGCGTGCCCGCGATCGCAGCCGGCGGCGATGATGCCGCCGCCCTGCTCACGCAGGCCGCGACGGTCCTGTGCTGCGTACAGCTGGTGGCCTTCGCTCAGCAGGCCCTCGATCTCACCATCCCGTATGTGCGCGACCGGGTGCAGTTCGGGCGGGCGATCGGGACGTTCCAGGCCGTGCAGCAGCAGGCGGCTGACATGGTGTCCGCGCTCGACGCGGCGAGGTACCTGACGTACGAGGCGGTATGGAAGGTCGAGCATGGCACATGCTCCGCAGCTGACCTGGCCACCGCCAAGGCGGCAGCGTCACGGACCGGGGTCTTCGTGACGCTGACGGCGCACCAGCTCCACGGCGGCATGGGCATGACCGAGGAGTACCCACTGCATTTCTTCAGCAGGCGGGCCAAGGAGCGGTCACTGGCGTGGGGCTCTGAGCATGAGTCCCTCGCCCTGCTTGCCGATTCCGTGGCCGATGAAACTGACTGGCGCTGACCGGACGGTGTCCGCCAGCGCTGCCGGACACACACGCATATATGTATATATTTCAATGTGCACGCATCGTGCCAAAGGAGAACAGCTATGAAGGATATGCGCTCGGGCCGTAATGGCCGTGCATTCCGGACGCGGGGCGTGCTTGCCCCGGTGGCCGGGCTCGCCCTGGTTGCCGCCCTGTCCGCTGGCTGTGCCAGCAGCGGGGGCGGTGGCGGTGGCAGCACTACCAGCAATACCAGCTCGGTGATCAATGTCGCGTACCTGGGCGACCAGTCTGGCACTCTGGCCACCACGTTCGGCCAGCAGATTATCGGCGTCAAGGCGTTCGTTTCGTACTATAACGCACACGGCGGCCTGGACGGCCACCAGATGAAGCTGTCGGTCTACGACACCCAGAGCAACGCGAGCTCGGTGCTGTCCGACGCGCGGCTGGCAGTCGGGAACGGCGCCGACGCGATGGTCAGCCAGGACGTGTACTTCGGCAGCGCGACGTCGTACCTAGAGGCGCAGAAGATCCCGGTGTTCGGCCCCGGCATCGTGCCGCAGTTCTACGGTCCCGGCACGAACGGGTTCTTCTCCCAGGAGGGGAACTGGATCGGGTACGAGGCCAACGTCCAGAGCAAGTACATGGTGAGCAAGGGCCACACGAAGATCGCGGTCGTGTCGGACGCGGACTCCGGCAACGCGGTCGCCGCGCACTCGGTAGCCAAGGGCGTCACGGCGGCCGGCGGCGACCTGATCTACACCAACTACACCGTGGATGACACCAGCTCGGCGGCCCTGCTATCGCTGGCCCAGAAGCTGCACAGCCTGGGCGCCCAGGGCGTCTACACCAATGTCTACGGGACCGCGGCCCCGCAGCTGCAGGCGGACATGGCCCAGGTGGGCTCTCCGAACGCCTGGGTGGTCGCCGGCTCCCTCGGCGTCAGCCCGGCGATCCCGCAGCAGTTCGGCAAGACGATCAACGGCCTGCTCTCCGAGGTGTTCAGCGCCACCTGGTACAACCCGCAGGTTCCGGGCATCCAGACCTACAACTCGGCCATGAAGACGTACTCGCCGTCCAACGTGCAGAACGCCGAGGCGCTGAATGGCTGGGCCAACATGATGATGCTCAAGGGCGCAGTCGACCTGCTCGGGAAGAACTCGCCGACCCCCGCGAACCTCATCGCGGCCGGCAACAAGATGAGCGGCTACACCGGTGACGGGCTCTTCCCGCCGGTCACGTTCCCGCAGATGCACACGCAGCTCAACCCGTGCTTCGCGCTGGCCCAGATCGTCAACGGCCAGTGGAAGATCGTGACCGGTAACGCCACGAACCCGTTCGAGTGCGGCGTCGGCGAGCCGGCGTAGCAACCCGCCACCCCGGCCCAGACGAGTCCTATAACGACGAGTGAAAGCTGCCGACGTTGCTGTATCTATATCCAGGCATCGTGATCGGTGCTCTGTACGCCCTGCTGGGCGGGAGCATCACGCTGACCTACAGCCTCACCGGCGTGATCAACCTGGGGGTAGGCGCCACCGCGTATGCGACCGCCTACCTCTTCTATCACCTGGTCACCGTTAACCACTGGGCTCTGGCTCCGGCGGTCGTGCTCTGCCTCCTGGCAGCGCCGGTCTTCGGTCTGCTGATCTGGGCCGGGGTGTTCCGTTACATCGAGAACCGAGATCTGATAGTCCAGCTGACAGCCAGCATCGGGATCGCGGTAGCGCTCCCGGCGCTGATGCTGTTCGCGCTGCCGACGGCGAACGTGTATCAGACGCCGGGCATCGTCCCTAACGGGTTCGCCGTCCTGCGGCTCGGATCGTTCAATACGACCCGCGACCAGCTGGCCGCGGTCATCGGAGCAGTCGTGCTTCTCGGCAGCCTCATCCTGGCCGTCGAGAAGACACGACTGGGCCTGTCCATCCGGGCCGTCGTGGACCGGCCCGGCCTCGCCGCCGGGGCCGGCATCAACACGGTCCGGCTGAGCGCCTTCTCCTGGATCCTGACGTCGTTCCTCACCGGGGCAGCCGGCATACTGCTCAGCCCGCTGCTCCAGCTGGATCCGGGCATCTACACATCACTATCGGTGGCGGCGCTGAGCGTGGCCCTGGCCGGGAGGTTCCGCTCCCTGCTGGTGACCACGATCGCCGGCCTGGCGCTCGGGGTGCTTGCCTCGGAGATCACCGGCTACGCGCCGCAGGGCAGCGTGATCGCGAACGGCCTGGTGCCCGCACTGCCCTTCTTCCTGCTGGCCGGCCTGCTGCTCGTCGGCCGCACCAGCCTGCGGGGCCGGCAGGATACGGCCAGCATGGGAACGGTCCGCGCCTACGGGGACACCCTCGGGCAGGCGCTGATTAGCCGGCTGCCGACGCTGGGGAAGCTGAGACCCGGCCGGTTTGTGATTGCCCTGGTGGCCGGCGCAGTGTTCACGCTGGTGGCGATGTACGCGTTCAACGGGTACTGGACGGCCACGCTGGCGGCGGGGATCGCCTTCGCGGTCACCTTCCTCAGTTTCACGATCTCGACCGGCAACGGCGGCGTCCTGTGCCTGGGGCAGGCGGGCATCGCGGCCATGGGCGCGATTGTGGCCGGCCGCCTGGCGACCGATGCAGGCCTGTCGCTGCCGCTGAGCCTGGTCATCGCCGTGCTCTGCGCGGCTTTCTGCGGCCTGGTCCTCGGCGCCGTCGGAACCCGGCTGGATCAGGTGGGTTTTGCTCTCGTCACGCTGGCCTTCGCGCTGTTCTGCCAAACCTTCACGTTCAACCTCACTGCGCTGATTCCGCTGGCGGGCGTCAACTACCCGGTCTTCACGATCGGCGGGCTCAACACGTCCCAGAGCGACATCCTGCTCGGGGCCGTCCTCTTCGCGGTGCTCTCGCTTCTGGTCGTCTGGTTCCGCCGGAGCCGGTTCGGCCGGGTGTCCACCGCCATCCGCGGCAATCCGATCGAGGCGGAGAGCCTGGGCGTCAATGTGCGCGCCTTCCGGGTCGGCGTGTTCACCCTCGGGTCGGGCATCGCCGGCCTTGGCGGCGGGCTGATCGGGATCGAGCAGGGCAACGTCAGCACGGCTGACTTCGCCCTGCTGACCGGCTTGGTCTGGCTGGCCGTCGTGGTCACGATCGGCGTGCGGAGCTACGGCGGCGCGCTGGTCGCCGGGCTCATGTTCGCCATCGCGCCGGCCGCCTTCGAGCTCGTCACGATCAACGGATTCGGCAACCTTCCGACCGTCCTGTTTGGCCTCGGCGCCATCGGCATCGCCCGTGACCCGCGCGGTTTCCTGGCCCAGTGGTCGGAGATCCTGCAGAAACTGATCCGGCGCCGAGAACCCGCGCAATCGCTCGCCCTCTCGTCCGGTTCGGCGGCCGGTGCCCCGGTTGTCGTGGGCGGCGGGAGCCGTCGTGACTAGCGCCACCGTGGAAACCACCACCAGCACCGAGGAAACTCTCCGGCTGGAGGGGATCACCGTCCGGTTCGGCGGTCTGACCGCACTGTCGGACATCTCGCTCACCACCACGGCCGGGGAGTTCGTCGGGCTGATCGGTCCCAACGGCTCGGGCAAGACCACGATCCTGAACGTCATCACCGGACTGGTCAAGGCATCGGCGGGCTCGCTCTCGATCTGCTCGTCGGCCTGCAACCGGGTCAGCGTGCACCGGCGCGTGCACCTGGGCCTGTCCCGGACCTTCCAGCGGGCCATGCTCTTCCCCGAGATGACCGTGGCGGAGCACCTCGCGCTGGCCAGGGACATCCCGAACCTGTGGGGCCGACTCAAGTCGCGGGCGGGCGACAGCAGCCTGTCGAACTCCGACGATCTGACGGCGTTCGTGGCGGCCGCGCCCTGGGGCCTCAGCCCCGACGATCGCCTGTCCGGCCTGTCCCTGGGCGGGCTGCGCATCGTGGAACTCGCCATGGCGCTGGCGTCCCAGCCGAAGCTGCTGCTCCTGGATGAGCCGCTGTCCGGGCTCGACCAGACGGAACGGGACAGCTTCGGCGACGCCCTGCTCGACGTGCAGCGGCGGCTTGGCGTCACGGTCGTGCTGATCGAGCATGACGTGGAGTCAGTGATGCGGCTGGCCCAGCGGCTGGTCGTCCTCGACTTCGGCGTCAAGATCGCCGACGGGCCGGCCGCCGAGATCATCAAGGACCCCCGGGTCCGTGACGCCTACTTCGGAGGTGACGAGGAATGACCACCGCGGATGTGGTGGCCGGGACACCGGCAGGTGCGGTCAGCGGCGCGGCCCTGACCATCCGCGGCCTCAGCCATTCCTACGGCGGGCTGGACGCGCTGCGCGATGTCTCGTTCGAGGTGGCGGCGGGCAGCATCTGCGCCATCCTCGGCCCGAACGGCGCCGGCAAGTCGACTCTTGCCTCCTGTGTCGCCGGCACCCTCGCCACCAGCCCGGGTTCGGTGCTGCTGGACGGCGCCGACATCAGCCGGGAGCCGCATTTCCGCCGGGCCCGCCGGGGCGTGAGTTACATTCCCGAGCAGGGCACCGTCTTTCCTGCGCTTACGGTCCTGGAGAACATCGTGGTCGGCCGGTCCGGGCTCAGCCGGCGAGGGCGCCAGGAAGCAGTGGACCAGGCGGCGGCGATCTTCCCCTTCCTGGGTAAGCGCGCGAAGGACCGGGCCGGCATGCTGTCGGGCGGCGAGCAGCAGATGCTGGCGCTCAGCCGCATCCTGATCCAGAAGCCCGCGCTCGTCGTCGTCGATGAGCTGTCGCACGGCCTGGCCCCGGCCATCGTGGAACAACTGTTCACGGTCGTGTCCGAGTTCCGTGGGTCAACCACGTTCCTCATCATCGAGCAGTACGTCAAACGGTCGCAGGAAGTGGCCGACGACATCATCGTCCTCTCCTACGGGCAGCTCGCCCTGGCGACCAAGGCAAGCGCGGTCAGCCTGGACGAGCTTGAGGATGCCTACGAAATTCAGGCCCGGCAGCCCGATGAGGCTCCGCCGGCGCCAGCGGCAGACAGCCGGGCCGTGAGCCAGGCCGACACCACCACTGAGGAGAGCTGAATGGACTTTGTCACCTACGACCTGGCCGATCACATCGCCGTCATCCGGCTGAACCGGCCGGAACGGCTGAACGCTTTTTCGGCGCAGCTGAAGACAGAGTTCGTCAGCACGCTGCGGACCTTCATCGATGACGAGGACGCCTGGGTCGCCGTGCTGACCGGCACCGGCCGGTCGTTCTGCGCCGGGCGGGACATGAAGGACCAGGCCGAGGGCTACTCGCAGGGCGAGGGCAAGATGAAGCCGCTCACCTACACCAGCGAGTACAACCTGTTCGGCATGACCGAGACCGACAAGCCGATCGTCGCCGCGGTCAACGGCTTCGCCATCGGCCTCGGCTGGTACATGATGCTGGACTGCGACATCCGCATTGCCGCCGCCAGCGCCAAATTCGGCATGACCGAGGTGCCGACCGGTGCGCTCGGCCCGTACTGGCTGGCCGGCGCGGAGGGCATCCCCTGGCCCATCGCGGCCGAGCTTGCCATCATCGGCGAGCTCGTCCCGGCCGAGCGGCTGCTGTCGCTCAACCTCCTCAACGCCGTGGTGCCGGACGAGGAACTGATGGACGAGGCGATGCGCTGGGCCGGGAAGCTGGCCGCCCTGCCGCCGCAGCACGTCCGGCAGACCAAGGCCCTCATGCGACAGATGCGCGCGGTGCCCAGCCCGGAGATGCTGAAGAAGGAGCAGGAGTCCCGGTGGTTCCTCGGGGACCTGGCGGACAGCAAGGAAGCGGTGGTGGCCTGGAACGAGCGGCGGACGCCCCACTACACGGGCCGGTGACATGCCGGGCCTGACACTCAAGGGCATCCGCGTCCTCGACTTCACCTGGGTCATCTCAGGGCCGCAGTGCACCCATATCCTGGGCGACTTCGGCGCTGAGGTGATCAAGGTGGAGTGGCCGCACTATCCCGACGGGATGCGCAACCGGGGTCAGCCGCCTGGCACCGACCCGGACTCCTGGGAGGAGGGCGGCCTGTGGAACAACCTCAACCGCAACAAGCGCAGCGTCACGCTGAATATGCGCCATCCGAGGGCGGCCGCCATCGCCCTGGACCTGGTGGCGCAGTGCGACGTCGTGGTGGCCAACATGGGCCCGCATGTGCTGGAGTCCTGGGGGCTGTCGTGGGAGGTCATGCAGTCCGTGCGGCCGGGACTGATCTACCTGTGCATGACCGGCTTCGGCCTGGGCGGCCCGAACGAGGGTTACCTCGTCTACGGGCCAGTCATGCAGGCGATCAGCGGCATCCATGGCATGACCGGGCGGCCGGGGGCTGAGCGCGGCCTCGGCTACTCCTACGCCGACTACACGGCCGGGTATTTCGGGGCCCTGGCCGTCCTGGCGGCGCTGCAGGACCGCGAGGCCACGGGCAACGGCGCCATGATCGATCTCGGCCAGGTCGAGGCGACGGTGGCGCTGACGTCGGTGGCCATCCTCGACTACCAGGTCAACGGCCGGCCGTTCAGCGCCTGGGGCAACGTGCCGTTCGGCGCGGATGACGCCCCTGCTGGCCTGTACCGCTGCCAGGGGGAGGACAGCTGGTGCGCCATCTCCGTCCGGACCGATGACCAGTGGGCGGCGCTCACCAGGGTCATCGGCCGCGACGATCTCGGCCGCGACCCGCGGCTCTCCGCCCAGAAGAGCCGGGCAGGCCACCGTCCGATGCTGGACCAGGTGGTCTCCGCGTGGACGGAGCCGAGGACGCGGGATGCGGTCGTCACTGAGCTGGCCGATGCCGGCGTGCCCTGCTCGCCGGTCCTGACCGCCGAGGAAATGCTGGCCGATCCGGCGCTGCGGGCGCGCGGCTACTACCAGGAGGCAACCCACCCGCTGCTCGGCCCGCGGGAATTCCAGATGGGCGGCATTCAGTCGCCGGCGGGACCCGAGCTGCGGCGCGCCGGGCCGATGTTCGGCGAAGCCAACGACGACATCTACGGCGGCCTGCTCGGCATGTCACCGGATCACATCCGCGAGCTCGCCGCCGAAGCAGTGATCTGAGGTTCTCGTGCGCCAGCCGTTCCCGTCGTTTCAGCAGCTACGCGTCCTCGACCTCACCGACCGGTGGGGCCAGTTCGCCGCCAAGCTGCTGACGCAGCTCGGCGCGGACGTCGTGCTGGCCGAACCGCCCGGCGGCCATGAACTGCGCCGGGCGTGGCCGCTGGCGGTGTCGCCGGCCGGCCAGCCGATCAGCCTCTATTTCTGGCACTTCAACGCGGGCAAGCGGTCGGTTGCGCTCGACCTGGAGACCGCCGAAGGGCGGTCCGCGGCGGCGAGCCTGGTGGCGGCGGCGGATGTGGTGCTGGCCGGCGCGGACAGCTACGACCGCCTCTCCGCAGCGCTGCCCGGCGGCTTCGGGTCCACGCCGGTCGTGGCGCTCTCGGCCTACGGACTGGACCACCGCGATGACGAGCGAGCCGATGAGCTGCACGTGGCCGCCCGCGGCGGGACGGCCGGGCTATCCGGCTACGGGCCGGAAGAGAGCTCAAGCCCGATCATCCCGCCGGTCGAGCAGGCGATGCACTCGGCCGGGCTCTACGGCGCCATCGCCGCCCTCCTGGCCGTGCGCCGCGGCCGGACCGCCGAGCTTTTCGATGTATCCGCCCAGGCGGCTGCCTTCCAGGGCACCGAGCAGCTGTTCTCGTGCTGGGTCTACCGGCGGGAGGTCCTGCACCGCCGCGGCGGCGGCTACGCGACGCCGTTCCCGACCGGCCGCTGGCAGCTCGTCAGCTCGGACGGCAGCTACTTCTACCCGCTCGGGCTGCTGCCGCGGACACAGCGGGAGTGGACCGACCTGAAGGACTGGATGCGCCGGGAGGGCGCTATCCAGGACCTCGACGAGCCGGCCTACGCGGACCTGATGGAACTGCGGGGCCAGAACCCGTTCGTGATCTCAGCTCCCGGCCAGCACGCCGGCGAGGTGATCTCTGACTTCCTGCGGTCGATCGACGCCGAGCGGGCTTACCGCGAGGGACAGGCCATGAAGATGGGGTGGGGCCGCGTCTACCAGCCGCACGAGACGCTGGGGGAGGAGCAGTTCGTCCTGCGCGGGCTGTTCCACCGCACGGCGTGGCCGGGGACGAGCGAGGTTTACCTCACCCAGTCGCTGCCGTGGATCATTCAGTCGGCCTCGGTGCCCAAGGCGCCCGATGAGGTCATTTACCCGCCGGAGATCGGCCAGCACACCCGCGACGTCCTTGACGCGTGGGCCAAGCCAGTCTCCGGCGCCGAACCGTCAGCCAGTACAGAGAGGTAGATCACCATGGCCGTCGAACGCCAGAGCATCGGGCAGTTTGATGTCAACGTCTGGTCGGAGGGAACGGGCGAGCCCCTGCTGTTCCTGCACGGCTACGAGCGCCACCCGGGCAGCGCCGCATTCCTGACCAGGCTGGCGGAGAAGTACCGGGTCCTCGCTCCTGAACAGCCGGGCTACGGAAGCTCCACGGGCTTCGAGCAGATCCGCGACATGACCGACCTGGTCCTGTTCTACCGGTCGCTGATCGGGTCGTGGGGCATCAGCCAGATCGACGTGGTGGGGCACTCCACGGGCGGGATGCTCGCGGCCGAGCTGGCCGCCCTGGCCCCGCAGGTCGTCCGGCGGCTCGTTCTGGTCGACTCCTTCGGGCTGTGGCTTGACGACCTGCCGGCTCCTGACCCGTTCGGTTCGCCCCGGCGGGTACTCGCGGCTAAGTGGCATGACCCGGAGAGCCGTCCCGACCCGGAGCCCACCATCTTCGTGCCCGACCCGGATGACCCGGACGCGGGTGCCTTGTTCGAAGCCCAGAACAGGGCTACGGCGACAAAATTCATGTGGCCGATCGCGGAGCGGGGCCTGCGGCGGCGCCTGAAGTACGTCACCGCGCCGACGCTCGTCGTCCACGGGGCCTCGGACGGCTTGCTGCCCCTCCCGTACGCGGAGGAAATGGTCAGCCTGATCTCCGATGCGCGCCTCCACGTCATCGAAGGGGCCGGCCACTACCCGATGATCGAGCAGGAGGATGCCTTTGTCGCGGCGGTGGAAGGCTTCCTGACCGGCGGCGATAGCTGACCTGGCAAGGAGGACTGGGTGGACTTTTTCCGGCTGGAAGTCGCCGACGGCATCGGCACGGTGACCATCGACCGGCCGCCCGTCAACGCGATGAACCGCCAGGTCTACCGCGAGTTGCGGGATCTGTTCCTGGGCCTGGAGGACCGCGAGGACATCCGCGTTGTCGTTCTCACCTCCGCGTCGCCGCGGGCTTTCCTCGCCGGAGCCGACCTCAAAGCCCGCCTCGATCCGGCCGAGGGGCCTCGCCCGGGGCATCACGCGACCGACGATCTGGATCACCAGCGGCTGACGCGGCAGGCGTTCTGGGCGGTACTCGACTGCCCGGTCCCGGTCATCGCCGCGGTGGACGGCCCCGCCCTGGGCGCCGGGCTCGCGGTGATCGCCTGCTGCGACGTCGTCCTCTCGTCGCCCAGGGGAACCTTCGGGCTTCCGGAGATCAACGTCGGGCTGCTCGGCGGTGGCTCGTTCCTGCTCCGCCTGGTGGGACCCACCCGGATGCGCCAGGCGTTCTACACCGGCGAGCCGATCGCAGCGGCCGAGATGCTGGCGCGCGGCGCAATCTCGGAGGTGGTGCCCAGTGACCAGCTTGTCCGCCGGGCGTATGAACTGGCCGCCATGATCGCCGCGAAGAGTCCCGTGGCCATCCGGCTGGCCAAGGCATCTCTCAATCGCGCCGAATGGCTACCGCTTAAGGACGCCTACCAGCTTGAGCAGGGCTACACGGAAAAGCTGGGCAGTTACGCAGATTCCCGCAAGGCGATGCTGGCGTTTTTCGCAGACGACGGGGATTGACGGCGCACGCGAATGCGTGCTGATCTCAGCAGACATTCTCAGACAGGAAAATGCGATGTCCAACCCGCACGTGCAGATCAGTCAGGGCGAGCTTGCCGGAGCAACTGAAGAGACTCCCAGCGGAGCGGTACACCGTTTCGCCGGGATCCCGTATGCGGCCAGCCCGGCCGGCGCGATGCGCTTCCGGCCGGCCGAGCCCGGACCGGCGTGGGAGGGCGTGCGCGCAGCGGCTGACTTCGGCCCGGCGCCGTTCCAGGCCACCGAGGGTCCCATGGCGGGCCTCGTGCCCGGCATGACGCCCGACCGGGTCAGCGAAGACTGCCTGACGCTTAACGTCTGGTGTCCCGCCGGTGCCGGGGAGAAGCTTCCCGTCCTGCTCTGGTTCTACGGCGGTGCATTCACGATCGGCTCAAGCTCACTGGAGAGTTACGACGGTGCGCGGCTGGCCGCAGAGCAGAATGTCGTCGTTGTCAGTGCCAACTACCGCGTTGGCGCCTTCGGATTCCTGGACCTGCGGAATCACGGCGGGGCCGAGATCGGCGCGGTGGCCAATATCGGCCTCCGCGACCAGCTTCTGGCCGCCGGCTGGGTAACGGAAAATATCGCTGCATTCAGCGGCGACCCGTCTCGGATAACGGTCTTCGGTGAATCAGCCGGGGCGGGATGCATCATCCATCTCATCTCCTCGGCTGGCGCGAGGGGCTCGATCGCTCGCGCGATCGCTCAGAGCCCTGGCGTGGACTTCACTCAGACGCCGGAAACTGCCGCCATCATCGCCGGACGGCTGCTGACCGAGCTGGGCGCCGCCACGGCTAAGGAACTGCTGGAGGTACCCGCCGACCGGATCCTCGCCGCCCAGGAAGCGGTCGCGCTCAGCTCGATGGCTGAGTACGGGGCGATGGTCTTTCATCCGGTCATCGACGGCGACGTGGTGGCGGCGACTCCATCGGTCGCCCTTGCCCGCGGCGACGCGGCCGGCATCGACCTGCTGATCGGCTCGACGACGGACGAGATGCGCCTGTACCTCGACCCGGCCGCGAACGACATCAGCCGGGCCGAGCTAACGGAGTGGACGACCCGTTACCTGACGAACCGGATGGGCGGCACGGCACCGCCGCAGGAGCGGGTGACAGCGCTGCTGGACTGCTACACGAAGCTGGGCGAGGGCACAAGCCGGAACGGCATCGCTGACCTCTGGACGGCTCTGACGACTGACGGCGGCATGCGGCTGCCGGCCCTGCGGCTGGCTGACGCTCAGTCGGCGCACAACCCGCGGACCTACGCTTACGCGTTCAACTGGCAGTCACATCACCCCGGCGCGGACCTGGGTGCATTCCACGCTGTCGACATCCCGTTCACCTTTGACACCTTCGACCGGGTCGGCTGGGCCGAGTTCGTGGGAGTAGACGACGCAGGGCGGTCCCTCGGTCAGGCGATGCGCTCCGCCTGGGCGGCCTTTGCCGCTACCGGTGATCCGTCCTCGGCTCTGTCGGGGCCATGGCCCGGGTACGAAACGGGGCGGCGGGCCACGAAGATCCTCGGTACTCCGCTTGCCGTGGCCGACGACCCGCTTGGCCCGGTGCGCGAGTGGTGGCGTGACCTGTGGAACGAGACCGCGCGGCCGCCGGGCTTTCCGGCGTAGGGAGCTGCCATGGGACGAACTGCTGGTGTTACGGTCACACGGTGACAGACCTAACACCTGCGCGCCGCGGTGACGGCGCGGATACGGCTGGACAGTACTCGCAGATCGACTATCTCGTCGCCGACGGCATTGCGACGATCACCCTCCAGCGTCCGGACAAGCTCAATGCCTTCACGCATGTGATGCGTGGTGAGCTCATTGACGCCTTCGACCGGACCGACGCCGACGACGATGTGCGGGCTGTGGTCGTCACCGGCCGGGGGCGAGCGTTCTGCGCGGGCGCTGACCTGTCCGGCGGCGGCGGCACCTTCAACGCCGACCAGCGTCAGCAGGCCGGAACGATCAGTACGGAGACTATCGACGGCGTGCCGCGCGATGGCGGCGGTGCGGTCAGCCTGCGCGTGGCGGCGTCGCTGAAGCCGGTGATCGCCGCTATCAACGGCCCTGCGGTCGGCGTCGGCATCACCATGACCCTGCCGATGGACATCAGGCTCGCCGCCGACACCGCGAAGTTCGGTTTCGTGTTCGCCCGGCGCGGGCTGGCCATGGAAGCCGCATCCAGCTGGTTCCTGCCGCGCGTAGTCGGCATCAGCCAGGCCCTGGAGTGGGTGTCGACCGGGCGCATTTTCGACGCGGCGGAGGCGCTGCACGGCGGCCTTGTCGCCCGGACCTACCAGGCCGCCGAGCTGCTGCCGGCCGCCTATGCCCTGGCCAGGGAGATCGCGGACAACACCTCCGGCGTCGCGGTCGCGACGTCGCGTCAGCTGATGTGGCGGATGCTCGGTGCGGAATCGCCCTGGGAGGCGCACCGCGCGGACTCCAAGGCCATCTACTTGCTGGGCAAGGGACCCGACGCCGCAGAGGGAGTCACCGCCTTCCTGGAGAAGCGGCAAGCCCGGTTCCCGCTGCGGGTGAGCGCCGACCTGCCGGATCTCGGGCCGCGGTGGCCAGCGCGGCCGGACGACTGCGTTTAGCTCCCGGCCAGTGCGCTGGCGAAGGTTTGGCGTGGCCGGCGCACGGCCGACGTGCCGGCAGTCAGTAGGGCAGGCGCCGCGCCGGCTCCGCGGAACCGATCGCGAGCAGGGAGTAGTGGCGTTTGACTGTCTCGATGCCCTCGAGCACCGTCGCAGCCATGCCGATCGCTCCTCCGTCCCAGCCCTGGACGACGAAATTACCGCCGTCGAGGACCAGCGCACCGCAGGTGAACCAGCGTCCAGCCCGCGACACCCGGTAGCGCCAGGCAACCACCAGCGCGCGGGATCCGTGCTGGCGGATCGCCACGTACTCCACGCGTCCGGCCGTCACGGTCGTCACCGCTTCCTTTGTCACCGTCAGCCTCCGATTGCCGTCCGGGGCGGCGAGGGCTGTGCCTGTGCCTTCGCGGCGAGGGACAGATCTCGCTTAAGGTTGCGATGGCAAAGTGTCGAGATCGTTCCGCTTCCGTGCCAACCAGGTAAAACCGACCAGAGCGCGCGGACCGGCCTCGACTGCCGGTCACCCGTTGCCGTGCGCCGTCAGATCGGCCATGCCGGTGGTGGTGAATCCGAACCGACTGCCGGATGCGCCAAGCGGATCCGTCACCACTGTCGTCGCCGTCTCGGATTCCAGCGCGAATTCCTCGCGTTCCAGATGCTCACGCACCGCACCGAGGCCAGCGACCTTGAATGTGCAGGCGTGCAGGACGGCGTGCCCGAACCGATCCAGATCACTTTGCACCGGACCTGGCCCGGATGGCTCGGCCAGCTCGAGAAAGGTGCCGTCACCATCGCCGACCCGCACGATGACGGTCCGGGCTACGGCCGTCTCGCTCTCGCCTGCATAAACCCGCTCGCCGTCGAAAATGTCCTCGAAGAATCGCGCCGCAGCTTCCGCATCAGGAACGGCCACCGTCTGATGTGATACTCGCTCAATGCCCAGCGGGTCGACGTCCCGGTATCCCTGAACCGGGGTATTGGGGTCTCGCTGCCCCCTTATTCCAGGGTGGCGCGACGATGGTTCGCAGAGCTCGATCAAGCCGGGGCTGTCTTCGAAATAGGTATACAGAACAGCCGATGTCCATCCTGGCGGATACCGCATAGAGGAGCCGGGAACCACGGGAATGGGCCCGTGCGCTGGTACAGTGCCAGTGATCAGCTCGCCGTTAGTCTCGACGAATCGGACGCCTTTCTTGCGGAGCTCGCCCGCGAAATCGTCGATCCCCACCGCGTACCAGGCTAGAGAATGAAGGTGGCCGCCGCCAGGAGCATTCAGGAACGGGCTGAGCTCCTGACCCGCGAAGGAGGAATTGCCATTCCGCTGATCCGGGACCATGCCTTCAACGACTACCCCGCCGACAATGGTGGCAATCGCATCACGCCTGGCAACGTCCCAGTATCCGACGTAGAACACAGGTCGGCAGAACAGTCGGCGGTGACTGTCGAAGGCAGAATCCAGGGAGTCGATTATCTGCGTGACGTGAAACAGCGGCGACTCAAGAAATCCCACATTCTTGCCCTTCATAAGTCGGATGTTAGGTAAGGATCCCTGGCCGGCGGCTCAGGGCGCAAGGGGCTCTGCAGCGCTGTCACTCACCTCGGTGGCACGGGATCCGCTGGCACTTTCGGGCCTTGTGGTACTTCCGGCTAGGTAGTCGGTCTCGATCTGCCTAGATTCTGCCGCGTGGTCCGCACGGGCCGGACGCGGAGGACGCGCTATACGGGCTGTGGCGGGCGAGACGGCGCTGACCTACAATCAGTATGCTGGTTTACAATCAGCGCGGAAGCATGCGCCGGCCAGGGCCGGGGCGGTGAGGACCGGCCATGACTGACCACGATCTGATCATCCGCTCCGGGTTGATCGTCGACGGCAACGGCGGCGAGCCGTTCGAGGGCGATGTAGCGGTCGACGGCGGCGTGATCGCGGCGGTCGGGGCCGTCTCCGGCCGGGGGACCAGAGAGATCGATGCCGCCGGGGCCGTCATCGCGCCGGGCTTCGTCGATGTGCACACTCACTATGACGGTCAGGCGACCTGGGACTCCCGGCTCCAGCCGTCTTCGTGGCACGGGGTTACCACCGTGGTCATGGGCAACTGCGGCGTCGGCTTCGCGCCGGTGCAGCCGCCGAACCGGGACCGGCTGGTTGAGCTCATGGAAGGCGTGGAGGACATTCCGGGCACAGCCTTGCGTGAGGGACTGACCTGGAACTGGGCGTCGTTCGGCGACTACCTGGACGTGCTGGCCCAGCGCCATTACGACGTCGACGTGGCGGCCCAGGTGCCGCACGCGGCGCTGCGGGTCGAGGTGATGGGCGCGCGGGCGGCGGCGCACGTACAGGCAACGCCGGAAGAGGCCGCCGAGATGGCGCGCCTGGCCGGAGAAGCGGTGACGGCGGGGGCCCTCGGCTTCACCACTTCGCGCACGCTCAATCACAAGAGCATCGACGGCGAGCTGACCCCTTCCTACGGCACCGCCGAGGACGAACTCGTCGCGATCGCTCGCGCGGTGGGACAGACTGGCCGCGGCGTCATGCAGGTGGTCTCCGATTTCTTCGAGGCCGAGAACGAGGCCGAGTTCGCATTGCTGCGGCAGGCTATGCGGGCCGGCCGGCTGCCGGTGTCGGTCTCGCTGGTCCAGAACAACCTGGCCCCTGGCGGGTTCCGCGATGTCCTGGCGTTCGTTACCCAGTGCCAGGAAGAGGGCCTGTCCATCCGGGCCCAGGTCGCGCCCCGGCCGGTGGGCCTGTTGCTCGGGCTGCGCAATACTCTCCATCCCTACATGGAAAACCCGGTCTGGCAGCGCCTGGCGGATCTGGATGCCGCCGGGCAGGCCAGGCTGATGCGCTCGGAGGGCCTGCGTAGCGAGATCCTTGGCGCGCAGACCCGGACGAAGAACCGGCAGCGCCTCGGCGGCATCCTCATTCACAAGTACGAGCTGATGTACGAGGTCACCGACCCGCCGGTGTATGAGCCTGACCCGGCCCAGTCCATCGCGGCCCGGGCCGAGCGGCTCGGCGTGACCCCGGAGGAACTGGCCTACGACATCATGGCGGCCGGCGACGGCGAGGCCATGTTCTATCTCACCTTTGCCAACTACGCGGGCGGCAACCTGGACGTGGTCCGCGAGATGCTGCAGCACCCGTACACGATTCCGGGCCTCAGCGATGGTGGCGCGCACGTCGGCACCATCTGCGACGGCAGCTTCCCCACGACGCTGCTCGGGCACTGGGCCCGGGACCGCGGCGAGGCCGGCCTGAGCCTGCCGTTCGTGATCCAGCGGCAAGCCCGTGACACCGCCCGCGCGGTTGGCCTGCACGACCGCGGCGTCCTCGCACCGGGATACCGCGCGGACATCAACGTCATCGACATGAAGAGCGTCCGGCTGCACCGGCCGGAGATGGTTTTCGACCTGCCGGCCGGCGGCCGGCGGCTGCTGCAGCGCGCCGATGGCTACCGGCACACGATCGTCGCGGGCCAGGAAACCTACCGGGACGGCGAGCCCACCGATGCGCTGCCCGGAAGGCTGATCCGCGGACCGCAGGCCGCCCCGGCAGCTTCCCCCGCCCTGTGACCGGCGATCGCGTGGACGACAAGACAGAGCGGGAACTGGAACGGCTCTCGTTCCTTTACGCGGGCACCCTGGATAACCGGGACCGGGCCGGCTTCGTGGCGCTCTTCGCGGAGGACGCGGTGCTGACGATGCTGCGTCGGCGGCGGGACGCGGACGAAGTGTTGGCGAGGTGGACAGGTCATGCGGAGCTGAGCCTCGTGCCGGACCGGCTTGAGCAAAGTCTGCGCACCCTGCACGTGGTCGCCAATCACCTCTACGAAGCCTCCGGCGACGTCGCGACCGGGCGGGTCTACTGCGAGGCCCATCACATTGACGACGATGGCGCTGTTCCAGTCGACCGTATCCTCTACATCCGGTACCGGGATAAGTACCGTCGCACGGAGGGTACATCGTGGCGCTTCGAGGAACGCGCAATCGAGATCGAGTGGTCTACAAACACCTTCGTTGAGATCTGAGGTCTGCATGACCGAACCGGTAACCGTGTCGCTATACCTCCTCAACTTCGACGCCGAGCCGGTTCCCGACCTCGCGAGATTGATCGGGTGGACCAGGGCTGCTGACGAGGCCGGCATCGACCGCGTGATCCTGTCCGAGCATGTCGTTCTCGGCGAACGCCTGGAGAACTACGCCCGCCCGGAACTCGGCGGGATCCGGGGCGGGACGCAGCCGACCGGTCCTGACGGTTCCTGGCTGGACCCGCTCGCGACTATCGCCTACCTCAGCGCGCTGACGTCGCGCGTCCGGTTCGCGACGCGCATCTTGCTGGCGGCGCTGCGCAGTCCTGTCCTGCTGGCCAAGACTGCGGCGACCATAGACGTGCTGTCGGGCGGCCGCCTGGAACTCGGCGTCGGTGTCGGCTGGCAGCGTGAGGAATACGAGTCGACGGGACGCGACTTCGCCGGGCGCGGGCGCCGCCTGGACCGGAATCTCGCCGTCTGCCAGGCCCTGTGGAGTCACGACTGCGTGGATTACGCGGACGCGGAGATTCGGCTCGACCGGATTCATCAGATGCCGAAGCCGGCGCAGGCTGGCGGCGTCCCGATCTGGGTGAGCGGCACGGTCAACGGGGGTGCCATGGACCGGCTAGCCCGGTACGGCGCCGGCTGGATCCCCTGGGGCGATGACGCCGCCGATATCACCGGCGGCATTGCCCGGATGCGGGCGGCCATGACGCAGCGGCAGCGCGATCCGGAATCGGTGCAGGTGACGACGGCGTTCGAGCCGGTCCTGTCGGGCGACGGGACGATCGACCGGGACGCAACGGCCGCGCGCGCCGCCCCGCTGCGGCTGGCCGGGGTCACGGACTTCCTGGTCGGGCTCCCGCGCACGGAGAACCCGGCCGGGCTAGCAGGCAAGCTGAGCGCGATCGCGGCCGCGGTACGCGGGGAGACGTCCTGAGCCCGCTATAGCCGCTCGATCACCATCGCGGGTGCCATGCCGCCGCCGGCGCACATGGTGATGAGCGCGAACCTGCCCGCGCGGCGTTCGAGCTCGTCCAGCGCCGTGCCGATCAGCATGCTGCCGGTGGCGCCGATCGGATGACCGAGCGCGATCGCCCCGCCGTTGACATTGATCTTGTCCCGGTCCACGCCGAGGTCACGGATGAACTTCTCAGGGACGACGGCGAACGCCTCGTTGACCTCGAACAGGTCGATGTCATCAATGGTGAGGCCAGCTTTTGCCAGGACCTTGCGGGCCGCCGGCACGGGCGCGTTGAGCATGAGCGTGGGGTCGTCGCCCATGTTCGCGATTGCCCGGACCCGAGCTCGCGGGGTCAGGCCGTGCGCCTGCGCATAGGCCTGGCTAGCGAACAGGAGCGCGGCCGCGCCATCGACGACGCCCGAGGAGTTTCCGGCGTGGTGCACGTGCTCGATGTCCACGTCCGGGTAACGGAAGCGGACTAGGTCCCCGAACGTGGTTCCGGACTCGTCGACTGGCTGATCGGCCAGTCCCGCGAACGAGGGCTTGAGTCCCGCCAGCGTCTCGGCAGTGGTTCCTGGCCGCGGAAACTCGTCGTGGTCGAGTGCCAGGGTGCCGTCGGGATGGAAGACAGGCACCAGGCTCCGGTCGAACCGCCCTTCCTTGATAGCGACGGCGGCCCTGCGCTGCGACTCGGCCGCGAGGATGTCGACGGTCTCGCGATCAATCTTCTCGATCGTCGCGATGGCATCGGCAGCGATTCCTTGCTGGGTCTGCGGATGCAGTTGCCGCAGGTGCAGGTTGCCGCGGTCCATGACGGTGAAGGCGGTGACCGCGCGGTTCTTACTGGCAGCGGACATCATTTCGCAACCGCCGGCGACGACGACGTCCTCGAGACCCGACATGATCATTCCGGCAGCCAGGTTGCCCGCCGTCAGGCTGGAACCGCAAAACCGGTCGATGGTGACCCCGCTCGATGCGGTGGCGTAGCCGGCGTCGAGCGCCGCCATGCGGCCGAGGTCGCCGCCCTGGGTGCCGACCTGGGCGCTCGTGCCCCAGATGACGTCATCCACGTCGGCCGTGTCCAGGTCATTCCGCTCGGCGATGGCGCGCAGAACGGTCGCGGACAGGTGCTGCGGATGGATTTCAGTCAGGGCGCCTTTGCCGGCCTTGCCGATCCCTCGGGGCGTACGGCACGCATCGATGAGCCACGCTTCGCTCACGGCAACCTCCGAAATTCGACGACTATTACGACACTAACGGCGCGAGGGCGAGTTGACGACAGCCAGGCAGGGCTACCGGGCGCTGACGAGCACACCGACCATTACGGCGTTCTCGGCGGTGCGGTTGTGCCAGTTCTTCCGCGGAGTACGGTCAGCAGCCGTGGTCGGCGGCAGCGGCATTGGCCTGAGCGTCGTCGACGAGCTGGTCAGGGCCCAGCGGGGCACGCTGACGAGCACAAGCGAGCCGGGCGCTGGCACTCAGGTCACGGTCGGGTTCCCTGCGGCTCGCCGTCGGGGATGAGGCCCGCCTCGCGAAGCCTGGCCTTGAAGAAGGGCATGAAGCCGCCCGCCATCAGGATCTGGTACGGCGGGCTGTCGGCTTCCCACCGGTCACCGTCGAGGGTGGCGCCCGTGTCAAGGTTGCGGACGCTGCCGCTCGCGATGTCGACGCGGACCGTCTGGCCTTCCTCGGCCAGGTCGAGGATGCCCGGGCAGACGAGCGTGGGCAAGCCGGTGTTGACGGCGTTGCGCAGGTGAATCCGGGCCACGGATTCGACGATGACGGCGGCGATCCCGAGCGCCATGAGCGGCTCGGAGCCGTTGCGGCTGGACCCGCAGCCGAAGTTGCGGCCCGCGATCAGGATGTCGCCGGGACGGACCTGGCTGGCCCAGTCTGGCCGGTTAGCTCGCATGCAGTAGAGCGCCGCCGCACGGCGATCGAGGTCGCGGCGGGCGAGCACATATGAGCCGGGCACCATGAGGTCGGTGCTGATCTTGTCGCCGAACTTCCACACCCGGCCGGTGAAGACTGTCTCCATGCCGCTGGCTCCCCTCCGGTCAGCTGAGGTAGTCACGAGGATCGACGATGTGGCCGGCGATCGCCGACGCCGCGACGGTCGCCGGGCTCGCCAGGTAGACCTGGGCGGACGCGCTGCCCATCCGGCCCTGGAAGTTCCGGTTGCTTGAGGAGATGCAGGTCTCGCCGTCGCCGAGAACGCCCAGATGGCCGCCGAAGCACGGCCCGCAGGTCGAATGCTCGACCAGGCAGCCCGCGTCGGCCAGGACTTCCAGCCAGCCGGCCTTGAGAGCATCGCGGTAGACCTCCTGGCTGGCCGGGCTCACCAGCATCCGGACTCCGTCGGCGACCTTGCGGCCCTTCATGACCCGCGCGGCGACCTCGAGATCTTCCTGCCGCGCGTTAGTACAGGACCCGAGGAAGGCCTGGTCAATCCGGATGTTCTCGGCCTGCGCCGCGCTGGCCGGATGCACGTTGCCCGGGTCGTGGGGAAAGGCCACCATCGGTTCCAGACCGGTGACGTCGAACCTGTGCACTTCCTCGTACTCGGCATCGTCGTCCGCGGCGACGGGTGTGTAGGGCCTCCCGACGCGCCCCTCGAGCCACTCGCCGACCTTGTCGTCGTACTCGAACAGAGCGAATTTGGCGCCGACCTCGACGCCCATGTTGGCGATGGTCCAGCGTTGCGCCAGCGTCATCTGCCGGACGGCGGTCCCGGTGTACTCGATGGACTTGTACAAGCCGAAATCGGTACCGAGCTGGCCGGCGATTTCCAGGATGACGTCCTTGCCGACGCACCAGGACGGCAGCTGACCGTCCACGATCACCTTGACGCTCGACGGCACGCGGAACCAGAGCTCGCCGAACGCGAGGATGTACAGCGAATCGATGTTGGCGTTGGTGACGCAGGCGTTGAAGACACCGCCGCTCGTAGAGTGCGAGTCGCCCATCGCGATGAGCTCGCCCGGCGCCATCATGCCGTTCTCGGGGAACAGCTGATGGAGGATTCCGCCGCGGCCGAACTCGTAGAAGTGCTTGATCCCGTACTTCTTGACCAGGCGGCGCAGTTCCGTGGCGGCGTTGGCCGCCTCGACAGTCGGCGGCGGCGCGAGGTGATCCTCGACCAGGTAGACGCGATCGGGATCCCAGACCTGATCGAGCCCGGTCCGCTCCAGCGCGCCCAGCAGGTGGCCAGATGTGGCGTCTACCTTGCACCAGACGTAGTCACCCGGCTTGACCGCAGCCTTACCAGCGTGCGCGGCCAGGATCTTTTCGGCGATGGTCATGCCCATGAGCTCAGCATCCTCCGTCCGCCTGCGATGCGCTCCTGGGCACGGGGCTCCGGGGGGTCGTCCCCGGCCGGCACCGCGGGAAGAGACGTGAGATGCCCGGACGATCGATGGCGGTTCCATTCAAATCGTCCCGGTGCCAGGCGGCAAGACACGATCGTCATTTTCATCAGGCCCGGCCGGCTGGCCGCCCCGGGCGGCTAGCGAGATCCCCGGCCGCCGGAAACAATGGCGGACGGACGTGAATGTCCAGCGCAGCTGGTGACCTGGCGAAGGTGGCGACGATGAGTACTGCATGGGCAAGCTGGCGGGCCGGCGAACGGTCGTTCATTCTGGCCCCTGGCGTCTATGACGGCTTGTCGGCGAAGGTCGCGGGCGCCATCGGCTTCGACGCTGTCTATATGACCGGGTACGGGGTGGCCGCGTCCCTGGGGTATCCGGATGTCGGGCTGACGACCCTCAGCGAGATGGCAGCCAAGGTAGCGACAGTCGCCGAGGCGAGCGGACTGCCGGTCATTGCCGACGCGGACACCGGGTACGGCAATGTGCTCAACGTCCAGCGGACCGTTCGTGCGTACCAGCGCGCCGGCGCCGCCGCGCTGCATCTGGAAGACCAGGTCTTCCCGAAGAAGTGCGGCTTCTTCGAGGGCAAGCGGGTGATCCCGGCGGCCGAGCATGCCCAGAAGATCCGCGCGGCCTGCGACGCTCGCGACGGAACCGATCTGGTCGTCATCGCCCGCACGGACGCGCTCGCGGTCACGGGCTGGACTGACGTCGAAGACCGCGTGCACGCCTATCGCGAGGCCGGCGCGGATGTTGTCTTCGTCGACGGCATCAAGACGCGCGACGACCTCGACAACTACATTGCCCGCATCGTGCGGGCCGGGCTGCCTGCCCTGTACAACGGGGCGCTGATCCCGGCCGCAGAAGCCGAGGATGCTGGCTTCACCATCCAGATCCTGGCCGGAGCGTCGTTCGTCCCGGCGTTCGCGGCCATCTACGAGGCGCTGATGCAGGTGCACGCCTCTGGTGAGCTGCACCGGCCCGCCGTGCCAGCGGACAATGGCCAGGTAACGCCGAGGCAGTCGATCACCGACATCCTCGGCCTGCCGGAGGTCTACGAGACCGAGCGCCGTTACCAGGAGGCCGATTCGCCGGCATGACAGCGGGTGCGCGCCGTGGCTCAGTGAGCCAGAGTTCAGGCGTCGTAGGTAGCCTTCAGGGAGTTCTCCACGAACCTGGCGAACAGGCGGGCGAACTGCGCCACTTCCGCGTCAGTCCAGTCCGTGACCGTGTCGCCGATCTGGGCTGTGGCCGCCGTTTCCAGGACCTCAAGCGCGGCTTTGCCTGCCTGCGTACGGGTGATGAGGACAGTGCGGCCGTCCTCGGGACTCGAACCGCGGGCGACCAGGCCAGCCTTTTCCAGGGCCTGGACTTGGCGGACGACGGCGGAGAGGTCCTGGCCAGTGACGCGGGCGAGGTCGGAGACACGGCAGGGCTCGTTCTCGCCCAGACCGAGCAAGATCAGATAGCCGGGCGCAGATACGGAAACGCTGGCATCGATCCCGCGCAGCCGAAGCTCGCGGCTGGCGACCTCGTTGTGACGGGCAACCCGGCGCCGGTTGCGTCCGAGCTTGAACAGTGTCAAGACGGCCGCCCGGATCTGGAGCAGGCTATCGTCTCTCTGATCCATCTCTGCGCCCTAAGAATGTTGGCTGATTCAAGCAGTTCAAGTCTAGCGGCCAGGCCGGGACATAGGTTGAGGTGAGATGGAGAGGTCGAGCCCGCCGGGAGTTAAGTCGGTGCCGGAGCGCAGCAAGGTCACGTTCATCACCGCCGCGATGGAAGCGGCCGCTGGCCGGAAGATCGCCCGGTTCGTTTCCCATCCGATTTCCGTTTCCGATATCCGCAAGTGGCTGATCGCGGTGTACTGGCCCGAGCCGCCGCCACCGCTACAGCGGGACGGCGACGGCAGAGTCCTCGCGCCTGATGAGTTCAACCCGTTCGCCTGGTCGGTCGCGGCCGGGGATCGGTCGTGGCACGCGACCGGTCATGATCCGGAGACCTATCTCGGCATCGCCCGTCCGGCGGTCAGCGCGACAGTCAACGGCGGGATCGAAGTCGAGTACGGCGCCCGGATGAGAGCTGATGACGTCATCACGGCGGTCTCGCACCTGGTGGGTTATTCCGAACGGGACGGCCGTAAGGGGCGCCTGCTCTTCCGGACAGTCGAAGAGCTCTGGACGAGCCAGGACGCCGGGCTGATCAAGCGCGTCCGCCTGACACTCATCTCCTACTAGAAAGGACAGCCTGTGCCCGCCGCAGACGTGCGCGCCGGCGATGAACTCCCGGAGTTCACGCGGCGCACCGACCTGGCGAACTGGAACCGCTTCGCCGCCGTCAACGACGAGTTTTCGGCGCAGCATATGGACGATGCCGGCGGCCAGCGCGCAGGTTTCCCGACGGCTATCGGCATGGGCTATCTGCTGTGGTCCTATCTGCACAATGTCCTGCGCGACTGGCTCGGCGGCCAGGGGCGGATCGTGCAGGCCAGCTGCCAGTTCCGGGCGCCCAACCTGCGCGGCCAGCTGGTGACCGCCCGCGCGGTCGTGGTGCGGGTCGCCGACGGCAATGACGGCAGGCGCGTCGAGCTCGACCTGCGCGTCGAGACGGACGAGTCGGTTGTCCTTTGCCGGGGCAGCGCGGTGGTCGCGCTCGCGGTACCGGGCGGATGACGCCGCCCGCCGCCCGGTATCGCCGCCAGCTGCCAGGCGGGTTGGTGTGAATGAGCTTCTTGTTCACGACCTCGTCAATGCCGAGCGGGCCGAGCTCCCGGCCGACGCCGGACCGCTTGGTCCCGCCGAACGGCAGCTCGGCGCCGCCACCCTCGATGCGGTTGATCCAGACCATGCCGACCTCGAGCTCGTCGGCAACGCGCGCGGCCAGCGGCCGAACAGCTCCTCGCTGAACGCCCGCATCTCCGGGGTGACTGGCTCGCTACGGCGTCCGGGCCAACGCCCTGCTGCTCGGCTGGGTGGCTACGCCTCGTTCTGAGCGGTTCCCGGCCGGGCCGGGCCGGGTGCCGGGGACGCTAGCCGAGCTGGCGGGCCTGGATCTCCTGGGCGGCAGTGGCCACGAGCACGCCGGACTCGCTGTAGATATGCGCGAAGGCCAGGCCGCGCGACCCGTCCAGGACCGGGCTCGTGGCTTCGAGCAGCAGCCACTCGTCGGCCCGGATCTCGCGGTGGAACCACACCGAGTGATCGAGCGACGCCGCCCGCGCCCCGCTGCGGGATTCCTGGCCGTCCGGCTCCTGGAGGTGCGGCTGCAGGACCGCGCGCGCGAGCACCATATCGGCCATGTAGATAATCGCGCAGGCCTGCAGAGCCGGGTCGTCGCCGATGGCCGAGCGGGCGCGCATCCATCGCGCGTAGTACCCGGTGCCCGGCTCCTGGCCGGCGCCGTCAGCGCTGGCGGGCGCGACTTCGACCGCCCGCTCCCTGACCGAGCGCTGGCCCGGCGGCCCGGCCGCTGGCTCGGCCGGGGGCGTGCTCAGCGCCGCCGGCGTTCGCTGCCGGGCCGGGCCTTCCTCCGGGCGGCCGAACGACGCCATCAGCAGAAGCACAGTGCGCCCGCGCTGGACCGCGGTGACTGACCGCGTGCTCAGGCTGTGGCCATCGCCGGTGCGCTCGACCCGGTACTCGATCGGCTCGCCTGCGGTTCCGGCCTTGGCGAAGTAGGCGTGCAGGGAGACCGGGGTCTGCTGGTCCGGCGCGGTCGCCGCCGCGGCCGCGAAGGCCTGCGCGGCCACCTGCCCGCCGAAGGCGCGGGCGGGCGCGCCCTCGTGGCAGATGCCCAGGTACCGGCCGTCGCCGCGGTCATCGAGGGTGAGCAAGCGCGAGAAGGTCACCTCGGTGCTGCGGGGACCGCGGCCATCGTCGGGCATGTGCTACTCCAGCCGGTGGTGGGCGAGTTGTTACCACATCCTGCCTGACGCCGGCCGCGGGCGGTGAGCCGCGTGCGCGGGAATGGACTGGGCGTCTAGATGTTGTGCTCGTTGTGAACCACGTTCCCGGTATGCCCTGGGGTTGTCTGGACGCTGGCCGTTGAGCGCAGGACCAGACGCGGCGACTGCGGAGATCTCCGCAGGCGAGGGCCGCACCAGGGTGATGCCGGCCGGGTGGCGCCGGGTCGCGCTGATCGGGACCATGTCGATCTTCGGCCCGCTGTGCATCGACATGTACCTGCCGGCGCTGCCGCAGATCAGCCGGCAACTGCACGCCAGCGCGTCGGCTGTGCAGCTCACGCTGACCGCGTGCCTGATCGGTATCGCGGTCGGCCAGCTGCTGCTCGGGCCGGTCAGCGACCGGCTCGGCCGCCGTCCGCCGCTGCTAGCCGGCCTGGCCGCCTTCGTCGTCTCGTCCCTGGCCTGCTCGCTGGCCCCGAACATCTACGCCCTGGCGGGCTTCCGGCTGGTCCAGGGGCTCGGCGGTGCCGCGGGCATCGTGATCGCGCGCTCGATCGTCCGCGACCTGCACTCCGGAGTGGCCCTGGCCAGGTTCTTCGCGACGCTGATGCTGGCCACGGGCGTCGGGCCGGTGTTCGCGCCGCAGATCGGCAGCTGGATCCTGGCCGTCACGGACTGGCGGGGCGTCTTCTGGGTGCTCGCCTTGTTCGGGACGTTGCTGCTGGTGTCCGCGTGGTGGCGGGTGCCCGAGACCTTGCCGCCGGCCGCGCGTCTGACCGGGTCGGTCTGGTCGTCGCTCGGGACCATGACCAGGGTCGCTCGTGACCGCGTGTTCCTCGGCTACGTGCTGGCGGGCGGCCTCGGCATGGGCGGCACGTTCGCCTATATCGCGGGCTCCTCATTCGTGCTGCAAGACGTCTACGGGCTGTCGGCGCTGGCCTACGGGCTGGTGTTCGCGCTCTGCGCGTTCGGCATGGTGATCGGCGCGCAGGTGAGCGGCCGGCTGACCGGGCGCCTCGGCGCGGCGCGTCTGCTGACGTCCGGCCTGGTCACGATGATCGCGGGCGGCGCTGTGCTGTTCGCCGCGGTCTCGACCAGGATCGGCGGGCTGCCCGCCGTGATCGCGGCGCTGTGGGCGTTCATGTTCGGGTTCGGCTTCGTCGGGCCCAGTGCCGCGGCGCTGGCCATGCAGCGCTACCCGCAGGCGGCCGGATCGGCCGCCGCCGTGCTCGGCTCGTTCCAGTTCGGCGTAGCCGCGATCATCGCGCCGCTGGCGGGCACGGGCGGCACGGCTGATGCGACGCCGATGATCACGCTGATCCTGGTACTGCCGATCGCCGCTGTCGTCTGTCAGGTACTGCTGGCCCGCCCGGCCGGCCTGGCCGCGCGCCTGGGTTTCCGCGGGGCACGGACCGGGACTGGCCTCGATGCGCCGAGCGAGGCAGCGTGCGCGAGCGAGGCCGCCGGGGCATGATCGCGGGGGCGGTGACGCCGCCGCCGATCGCCGAGGTCTGCGCGGCGGCCGCAGCAGGCGATAGTCGTATGAGGCGATCCCTGAATGGCCGTCCCGCTTCTGGCCCTGAGGGGCCAGCAGCGGGTCGTCGTCCCGCGTCTAGCTCTGCCAGTCTCGGCCGCCTCCGGCTGCCTGCCGCAGGCTGGTCAGTCAGCTCGGAGGTCACCTCAACCGGTGAGGCGGCAGCCGAGGCCGGGCCGGTCAAACACCGGCGATGTTCTGATCCACAATCGAGGCGGCCGGGCCGTTGCCGAGATTTGACCGGTTCGCGTAGCCTCCCTGTGACCGACGGATCGTGAGGACAGGGGTGAGTGACATCGTGGCCGGAGTACAGGGCCGGACGGGCGTCGGCCGGGTGGCTCTTGTCACCGGTGGCGCCCGCGGGATCGGCCGCGGGATCAGCGAGGCCCTGGTCGCAGACGGTGTGCGGCGTCGCCGTCACTTACATACGCAACCGGGAGCTGGCCGACGAATTCGTAGCGCAGACCGAGAGTGCCGGAGGCTCCGCGGTCGCGATCCACGCCGATGTCGCCGATCCCGATGACTGCTCCTCGGCGGTCCGGGAAGCCGTAGAAGCGTTCGGGCGCCTCGACATCCTGGTCAGCAACGCGGGCATCGCCAGCCGCGGCAATCAGATCGCCGAGACGAACCCGGCCGAACTCGAGCGAGTCCTGAAGGTGCACGCTCTGGGCCCGCACAACCTATGCCAGGCCGCACTTCCGCACCTGCGTAAGCGACCGGGGTCGAGCATCGTGTTCATCTCCAGCGTCGCCACGGACCTCTACTCGGCCGGCGGCGCGCCGTACGCGATGGGCAAGGCCGCAGTCGAAGCGCTGGCTCACACCCTGGCCAAGGAAGAACGTTCCTATGGCACCCGGGTCAACATCGTGGCGCCTGGGCTAGTGCGGACGGAGATGGGCCGGCGGCTCGCTCGCGCCACCCGCGGCGTCGACGACATCGACGAGCTCAACGAGCGGAGCCCGTTCGGGCACGTCTGCACGCCGGAGGAGATCGGTTCAGTCGTCCGGTTCCTGGCCAGCCCGGATGCTGCCTACGTCAACGATCAGCGGATCGTCGTCGACGGCGGCACGTTCTAGCCTGCGATCGATCCACAGTTCCGGCTGGATGCCCGTCATGCGGGCGATCCTAGCCACCCGAGATTTACGCCAGGCGGCCGCGTCGAGGCACTGGCCAGCGATTTCACCCAGTGGGACCGCTTCTGGCGCGGGCGCCACTAGCTGCGCAACAATGCCGTCACGTCACCATTGCGCCCGAAGGTCCGGACCAGGCGAGGAGTCGCTTCATGGAAGAAAAGCTCACCGGCCAGACCGCGCTGGTCACCGGCGGTGCGCGCGGCATCGGCCGGGCCTACGCCCTCCGGCTGGCCCGTCTGGGGGCTGACGTCGCGATCCTCGACCTGGATCTGGAGTCGTTCCGCCACTTCGAACTTGAGCAAGAGGCGATGACGGCCGACAGCACGGTGGCGGAGATCCGTGCACTCGGCCGCGAGGCGGCGGGACTGACGGCGGACGTCACCGACGCAGCCGCGGTGGCGGCGGCGGTCGACGGCCTGGCCGCCGACTGGGGACATATCGACATCGTGATCTGCAACGCCGGCTCGGGCGCCGGTAAGCCGCGCGACACCAGAGCGTCGGAGGTGGCTCCGAACCTCTTCGACGAGGTCCTGCAGCGCAACCTGTACGGCACCTACAACACCTGCCGCGCCGTGGTGCCGTACATGAAGCAGCGGGAATACGGCCGGATCGTCACTATCTCCAGCCAGGCAGGCCGTCGCGCCAACCGGGGCGGCACGTACGCCCACTACGGCGCGGCCAAGGCGGGCATCGAGATGTACACGCGGTATCTTGCCCAGGAACTCGGTCCGTTCGGCATCACGGCGAACTGCATCGCGCCGGGACCCATCGGGACCGGCCGGCTGCTGGGGCTGTACGAGGACGACCAGGAAGGCCTGAACGTGTTCCTCCGGGACATCCCGCTGGGCCGGCTGGGGACCCCCGAGGACTGCGCCCGCGTCATCGAGTTCCTGGTGACCGATCTCGCTGACTACATCAACGGCGCCGTCATCCCGGTCGACGGCGGCGCAGTCCCCTAACCGGGCCGCTACCCGCCCGGCCCGAGCCGGCTCGGGCCGGGCCTAGCTGAGGTCCATCGCCGCGTAGCCGCTCTCCGCCACCTGCTGGAGTGTCGTGCGGTACTTGTACGCGCCGCCGTTGTAGAGCAGGTAACGCGGCGTGCCGTTGTCGTGGCCCGGCACGTTGGAGTTGTACCCGGTAAACCAGCTCCTGGCGTTCCGCAGCAGCATCAGCTGGTTCATCTCGACCACGTGCGCGAACCACTCGGCCTGGGCTTCCGGCGTCGCCTCGAACCGGCGAAGCCCGGTCTTCCGCATGTGCTCCAGCAGGTCAGCCGCCCAGTCCGTCTGCTGCTCGATCGCCCGCGGGAAGTTCACAGAACCGGAGCCCCCGCCCTGCGGGCCGCCGACCGCGATCAGGTTCGGGAACCCGTGCACGAACAGGCCGAGGTAGGTCTGCGGCCCGTCCTTCCACAGGTCGCGCAGCGTCGCGCCGCCGGTCCCGGTGATGCCCACCCGGTCGAATGCGCCGGTGACCGCGTCGAAGCCGGTGGCATACACGATGATGTCCAGGTCGTAGTGCTGGTCAGTGGTGGCGATGCCTGCCGGGGTGACCTTCTCGATCGGGGTGTCCCGCAGGTCGACCAGGTGCACGTTGTCACGGTTGTACGCCTCGTAATACCCGGTCTCCAGCGGCAGTCGCTGCACGCCGAAGCCGTGGTCGGCCGGGATCATCCGGTCGGCCAGGTCCGGGTCGTGAATGCGCTGCCGGATCTTGGCCGCCATGAACTCGGAGAGCTCGGCGTTGGCTGCCGCATCGGTAAAGATCTCGCGGAAGTTCCCCAGCCAGATCGCGAAGCCGGGCTGCTGGTACAGCTCCTCCCAGAACCGGACGCGCTCCTCGCGGGGGACGTTCCAGAAGCCGCGCCGGTCAGGGTCGTGCACGAAGCCGCCCGGGCTGCGGTCGCAGGCGGCAAAGATCTCGTCGTAGCGGGCCTTGATGCCGTCCATCTCGGCCGCGGAGATCGGCCCGTTGCCGAGCGGCGCTGTCCAGTTCGGCCGCCGCTGGAACACGGTCAGCTCGGCGACGTCACGGGCGATGGTCTGGATCAGCTGGACGCCGGTGGCGCCGGTGCCGACGACGCCGACGCGCTTGCCCGCGTACTCGACCGGCCTATGCGGCCAGTAGTAGGTGTGAAACGACTGTCCGGCGAAGGAATCGATGCCAGGCAGGCGCGGCAGCGTCGGCGAGGACAGGATGCCCATGCAGGTCACGAGATACCGGCCGGTCACCTCGCGGCCGTCCGCCGCCGTGAGCGTCCAGCGGCAGCTCGCCTCGTCCCACGAAGCGCCGGTCACCTCGAAACCGAACACGATGTCCGGCCGGAGGTCGAACCGGCTGGCCACGTGGTTCAGGTACCCCAGCGTCTCCGGCTGCGGCGCGAACCGCTCCTGCCAGCTCCAGTCCTGCAGCAAGTCGGGGGAGAAGCGGTAGCCGTAGGTGTAGCTCTCAGAATCGAACCGGCAGCCGGGGTAGCGATTCCAGTACCAGGTGCCGCCCAGGTCGGGCGAGCGGTCGACGAGTACCACCGAGAACCCGCGGGCCCGCAGATGATGCAGCTCGCACAGTCCGGCCACGCCTGCTCCCACGATGACGACCTCAGCGGACGCACCTGCCGGCATTGGCGACTCCATAGTGATTCGATAAGGACCGGGTCAGGTTAAGCATTGCTGCGAATCCGTCACATGTACAGGAATCTACAGGTTGATGCTTGTGTCAAGCAAGCACCGAAGATAGTCCCCGGATGGGCCGGAACGGCCGCTGAAGGCAAGGTGCTGAGATGCTGGCGGATCTGTCGGGAGTTGCGGCGCTGGTGACCCGCGCGGGGAGGGTTCGGCCGGACGTCGGCCATCAGGCTCGCTCAGGCGGGCGCGTCGGTTGCCCTGCTCGGCCGGACCGCCGCTCGTCCGGGTCGCGGCTGATGAGCGGGCGAGCGCAACATTCGCGTCAATGCGCTGCGGCCCGGTCTCACCAGGACTGACGGAGCGCAGGATCACTTCGACACACCCGCCCGTCGTGAAAACCATCCGCCCCGTCTCTCAGGCCAGCACTGTCGCGGGGGGCGGCGCCATGGCGGGAGGCGACCCGGGGAAGGATGACGGCAGTGCTGCCCCCGGCCGTAGGCCGGGCGCGCAGGCATCACCTCGACGGAGGAGGCGCTCGTGCCCGGGACTTTGTGGGAGCTCCTCACGGAACGCGCGGCCAGGACCCCGGGCGCGGTCGCGCTGACGGTAGCCGGTGAGGCCGGCGCCGCGCTCACCTACGCCCAGCTCGCTGAGCAGGCGGAGCGGTTCGCTAGCGGGCTTGCGTCCCTCGGGCTCGCTCGCGGCGACGCCGTCGCCGTGTGGCTACCGAACAGCATCGAATGGGTGATCGCCGAATTCGCCGCCGCGCGGCTCGGATTGCTGGTTGTCGCGCTGAACCCGCGCTACAAGGCGCGCGAGATCGGCCACCTACTCGCCGTCGCGCAGGCGCGCGCGATCGTCATGTGCCGGCAGTTCCACGACCACGATTACGGGAACGTGGCCGATCAGGCTTTGGCCGAGACCCGGCTCCCCGCGCTTGAGACTCTTATCCTCGCTGGCAACTCGGGCAGCGGCTGGCTACCGGCGGGCGGGCTGCGCACGACCACGTTCCCCGACCTGATGGTTTCTGCCCGGGCCGCGGGCGCTCCGGCCGGCCTGCCTGCCGACGTGGTGAATGTCTTCGGTACCTCGGGGACCACGTCGTTCCCCAAGCTCGCCGGGCACGATCAGCAGTCGGTGGTGCGGCATGCCCGCGACGCCGCGGCAGCGCTGGAGTTCGCGGCGGATGAGGTCATGCTGGCGTTCCTGCCGTTCTGCGGGGTTTACGGCTTCGTCGCGCTGATGTCGGTGCTGTCGGCCGGCGGCCGGGCTGCGATCCTGCCGGCCTACTCCGTCGGCAATGCGATCGACGCGTTCGCCAGCGAAGGCGCCACCTGCATGTTCGCGCTGGAACCAGTATTCCGGGACCTGTTCGCCTCGCCGCGGGCGCAGGCAAGCGCGTTCGCGTCCTGGCGCAAAGGCTGCGTGGCCGGCCTCACCGCGGAACGGCTGATCCGGCGGGCCGAGGACGAGTTTGGTGTCGCCCTGACGAATCCCTACGGTTCGTCGGAGCTCTTCGCGCTCACCGCGACCAGACGCCCGTCCGAGCCGGTCGCGGTTCGAATCCAGGCCGGCGGCCGTCTCATCAGTGACGGCATGTCGGTCAGGGCGGTCGACTCGGTGACCCGCGAGGTGCTGCCTGCCGGCGAACCGGGCGAGCTGGAATTCGCGGGCTACAACGTCACGAGCGGCTACCTGGCCAACCCGGACGCCGATGCTTCGGCCTTTACCGCGGATGGCTGGTACCGGACCGGCGATCTCGGCATGGTGTCCGAGGGCGGGCGCGCGCTCACGTACGCGGGCCGGCTCGCCGATACCTTGCGCCTCCGGGGATATCTGGTATCCCCGGCCGAGATCGAGGATCTGATCCTGCTGCACGGGTCGGTGACCGATGTCCAGGTGGTGGGCGTGCCACGGCCGGAGACCGGCGAGGACCGCGCGGTGGCTTTCGTCCGGCACGACAATCCGCCGGCCGACCTGGAGCGCGTCATCCGTGATCACTGCCGGTCGCAAGCGGCGAGCTGGAAGGTGCCGGACGCGGTGATCGCGGTCACGGAGTTTCCGACGACTCCTGGCGCCAACGGCGACAAGGTCATGAAGACCCGCTTGCGGGAGATGGCGATCGAGTACCTGAAGCGCGCAGGCACCTGACCGCTGCCGCCCGCGGAAGCGGGGCCGGTGTGAGTTCGACGTGACGCTGAAGCCGTTGACCCTGAACGTCCGGCCGCCGCCGTAGGGTGCCTCGTCTCGAACTCTGCCATCCACCGGGCGACGCCGCTGCCTTGTCGGCGATCCTCCGCGACCGGCCGCGATGTTCCTGCCGGAAGCTCGAACCACCCGCTGGCCAGGGTCCTGTCCGCATGCACGGCAGGCACGGGACCCCCGGTCGCAGCGACGAGCTCACTGACTGCAGCTCCCGCGGAGGCGAACGCGGCCGCCGCAAGATCGGTGACGGCGAAAGGTGGCCGCAGTGCATGATCAGTCATTTCCGGGCAGGAAGTCGCCGATCAGGGCGGCGAGCGCTAGCGGCTGATCGCTCTGCACTGCATGTCCCGCACCGGGTACGACCTCGACCCGCATGCCGGGCAGGCTCGCGGTCGCCCGGCCGAGGTCCTCAGCCGTGACGAAGGCACTGTCACCACCGCGCACGAGCATGACGGGCATGCCGAGCCGCGGGAGCTCGTCCCAGAGCGTCCCGTGGCTGCCCTGGGCCGACCCGATCTGCGGGTCATAACGCCAGGTCCAGGTCCCGTCCGGCAGCTGGCGGGTGTTGTGCCGGACACCGCGCCGCACGGCCGTGGCGGGCCGCCGGGGTGAGGCCAGGACCGCGAGTTCGGCCACCTCGTCGAGACTGGCGAACGAGCGGTGCTCGCTGATCAGCTGGGTGGTGCCCCGTTCGGTCCTGGTCATCCGCGCATGCGCCGCGGTCGAGCCGGGGGTGACGTCCACGATGACGGCGCGGCGCACCAGGTCTGGTCTGGTCGCGGCGAGCCGGATCAGCGTCAGCCCGCCCAGCGACATGCCGATGACGCCCGCGGCGGCGGGCGCGAGTTCGCTGATCACCCGCGCCACGGCCAGCGCATTGGTGACGGGCCCGTAGTCCCGGTCTTCCCGCCAGGACGAGTGCCCGTGGCCGGGCAGGTCGATAGCGATAGCCGGCCGGCCGAGCGCGGTGATCACCAGGTCCCAGGTGTGCGCGTTCTGCCCGCCGCCATGCAGGAACACCAGCTCCGGCTCGGCCTTGCCCCAGACCAGCACGCTGAGTTGCTGATCCTCTCCGACCTCGACTGACCGCCGGGCTGTCGGCAGGATGGCCGCAGGCCCAAGGTCCAGCTCGGCGGCCACTTCGCTGAGCGACGCGAACTCGTCGTTGCCTGTGCTATCGGTCATGTGGGTCCTCCGCTGGGGATCATGGCATACCGTGCGGGTCGGGGCTAGCGCACCGAGAAGCCGGCGTCGACCGGCAGGGATACCCCGGTGATCCACTTTGCCCGGTCGGAGACCAGGACGGCGATCGCGTCGGAGATGTCGTCGGGCTGGAGTATCTGCAGGGTGAGGCTCGTCTGCGCTCCAGCATGCATTACCGGCACGGCCAGCGCAGCTAGCGGCCTCCGGCAGCTGCCCTCGGGATGGCGCGGACGTAGCGCTTGGCGAACAAGACAAGCTCGAAATCATCATCGCGACCCCACACGGGCAGCGTCGGCAGGGCACGAGCGATGAGCCCCTCCTCGAGCCCGATGGTGAACCCTCCGCAACAAGATGGCTTTCAAGGCCCGGTCCTGAGGGCCGTCACATCCTGCTCCCCGTCATGATCCGTCAGGGCGCGGCTAGCTCGCGCACGAGCGGGATGAACCTGCGGAGCGTCTCGAGCCGCTCATCGGTTGTCCGGCCGGCCGGCTCGACCCGGACGGTCGTAATGCCTGCTCGGCTGAAAGCGCGCAGCCGGTCCCGGATCATGTCATCGGTGCCCACGAACGACGACAGCCGGGCCATCTCTTCCGGCACTGCCGCGACTGCTTCCGGGCGGCGACCGTCTAGCCACAGGCGCTGGACAAGCTGTGCCTCCGCGGTGAATCCGGCCCGCTGATAGGCGCGATTGTAGAAATTGTGCTCGCGCGAGCCCATCGCGCCGAGCGCGAATGCCACGCTTCGCTTCACCTGGCCTAGCAACTCGGGGACGTTGTCGCCGAAGCTGACCAGCCCGCCAGCTTGAAGGTCGAGATCGCGGAGGTGCCGGCCGGCCTGCTCAGCGCCCCGGCGAAGAGGCTCGAGGTAGGAGTCGGATGCCTCCGGGATGAAGCACGTCCCGAGCCAGCCGTCGGCGCGAGCGCCGGTCAACTCGAGACCCTTCGGCCCGAGCGTGGCGAGATACACGGGAATCCTCCGCTCGGGCCGCTGGGTCAGCCGGAGCGCCTTGCCTTCCCCGCCGGGGACCGGGAGCGTGTAATGCGACCCGGAATAGGCGAGCGGTTCGCCGGCGAAGGCAAGGTCGAGGATGTCGAGATACTCGGTCAGGCGGCCGAGCGGACGGCTGAACGCTACGCCGTGCAGGCCCTCGACGACCTGCGGCCCGCTGACACCGAGACCGAGGATGAAACGGTCGGCGGAAATCGCAGCCATGGTCAGGGCCGTCATCGCTGCCATCGACGGGACCCTGGCGCTGATCTGCATGATTCCCGTGCCGAGAAACATGGTGCTGGTCTGCGCAGCCAGGTAGGCGAGCGGCGCGACACTATCCTCGCCCCAGGCCTCAGCTGACCAGCAGAAGTCGGCGCCCAGGCGCTCGGCTTCGAGCGCGAACCGGACTCGCTCCGGCCAGTCACGCCTGTTGCCGGACGCGGCACCGCCGATGTCGATCGCGACCTTCATTGCTGCTCCAATCTAGCGGCCCAGCTGTTAACCACGGGCAGGCGTGCAAGCACTTTACGACTGTTAGATCCCGGCAGCGCTTGTCGGGGACCGCGGATACCGGGGACCGGGCCGGCCACTGGCGCCGCGCGGGTTGTGTCCGGCGTCCGGGCCGGAGACGACAGAGCCGGGAAGAAGCTTCTTAGCACTTCCGCGCCCTTGCCTCGATGCTGGAGATCGCGCGGCTAACACCGAACCTGGAACCGACGGGTTCCCAAAATGACAGGGCTGCCACTGTCGTGTGAAGAATTGATTCACATGACTTGAACTAATACTTGACACACCATATCGCTCAGACGTAGTCTCGCTGTCACGGCATTACGTTATGAATATGGATCAGTTGGACGCGCCATGTCCATAGCGGCAAAGGCTAAGTTCTCGAACTTCACACCCTCCCCGGGCATCGCTTGCAATTGTCGGGGCCCATTGCCGTCCCCGGATCAGGAGCGGGACCGGGTAGCAGCATTCAGTGGCACGCAAAGGCGTCGGAGCTCAGGAGGGGAACGGGTAATTAGTGGACAGAAGCGTGATCGTCACGGGCGCGGCCTCGGGCATCGGCAGGAGCCTTGCGAAGTTGTTCGCCGAGGCTGGTGATCGCGTGGCCGTGCTAGATCGCAACGCGGATGCACTCGATAAAGTCGCTGCGGAGATCGGCGCGACCACGGCGATCGCGGTGGATGTTTCCGACAGCGCCGACGTCTCGGCCACGGTCGAGGCAGCACGTCGGGCTCTGGGCGGTATCGAGGTCTTGTGCAACGTCGCTGGCGTACTCGACGACTACACAGCGGCAACAGAAACGTCTGATGAACTATGGGACAAGATCATCGGCGTGAATCTCAGCGGCCCGTTCTACATGTCTCGAGCTGCGATACCAGCCATGCTCGCGGCTGGGGGCGGAAGCATCGTCAACATCGCCTCGATTTCGGCGTTCGTAGCAGGCGGCGGCGGAGCTGCGTACACCTCCTCGAAGCACGGGGTGCTCGGCCTCACCAGGCAGCTCGCCTTCGACTACGGCAGCAAGGGCATCCGCTGCAACGCGGTATGCCCAGGTGCGACACGTACGGGTATGACGGAGTACCTGTTCACCGACGAGGGCCGGAACCCGCACGTTGACGCTGCAATCGGAGGTACGCCGGCGGGCCGTTGGGCATCGCCAGAAGAGATCGGCAGGCTAGTGCTCTGGCTGGCCAGCGACGAGGCCTCGTTTGTGCACGGCGCTGCGTACGTGGTCGACGGCGGTTGGACGATCGCCTAGCCGAACTTCGGTCAGATATCCGCGACGCAGGCGCGGCCCTTGTCAATGTCATTGTTCGGCGCAGCCTTCACAAACGGACTGGAGGGTTTCAGTAGATGCCACACCGCGAAGTCGAGTTCACCAGCGGCGGGGATACCGTCCGAGGTGACCTGTTGCTGCCTGACGGCGACGGGCCATTCCCGGTCGTCGTGATGGCCGGTGGCTGGTGCTACGTAAAGGAGCTCCGGCAACCTCGATACGCAGCCGAGTTCGTCAAGAACGGCATCGCTGCCCTGATTTTCGACTACCGGCGTCTGGGTGCCAGCGACGGCGAGCCGCGCCAGCACATCAACCCGTGGGACCAGATAGAGGACTACAAGAACGCGATCACTTTCGCCGAGAACGTCCCGGAAGTCGACGCGAGTCGCATTGGCATCTGGGGTATCTCCTATAGCGGCGGCCACGTGCTAATTGTGGGAGCTACCGACCCGCGGGTGAAGTCTGTCGTTTCGAATGTCCCGGTCATCGACGGCTACCAGACCATGTGGCGCATGCATGGCACGGTCCGGTTCCGCAAGCTCCAGCATCTGCTCCTTGAAGAGCGGCGAAAGCGCACTAGTTCTGGCGCACACAGCTACATGCCGATGTCCGGCGAGCCAGACAACCCCAAAGCCGAGCTCACCGTCTGGCCCGACAGCGAGGTGCGTGAAGTCTTCAGCGAGCTTCAGGCTACTGAGGCACCGCGCCACCAGCACCGCAACACCATCGAGTCGACGGAGCTGCTCATGCAGTACAACGCGGCTCCGTATGCCCCCCGCGTGATCAACGTGCCGGTGATGATGATCGTGGCTGACCACGATGACATAACCATGTGGGACCAGGAGATCGGCGCCTACGAAGCGATCCCCAGCTCGGTCAAGGAACTTGTCGTGCTGCCAAGCACGAGCCACATGGTGCTCTACAGCAATCTCACCGCACTGGACCTCGCCGCACGCGCCGCAGCCCGCTGGTACGTCCAGACCCTGGCCAACCCCGCATCGGCAAGCCGAATGCCATCAGGCACAGAGCCACATGTCAGCTCTTAACGCAGGAGGTAGGTAGCGTATGACCGACATCACCGGTCGAGTGGCGCTGATCACCGGTGCTGCTCGCGGGCAGGGACGCTCGCACGCACTCACGCTGGCAGCAGCGGGCGCCGACATCGTTGCCACAGACATCAGTAAGCCCATCACGACCGTGCCCTATGAGCTGGCCACACCGGACGATCTGGCCGGCACCGTGGCAGAGGTCGAGAAGCTTGGCCGGAGCGCCATCGGCCTGGAATGTGACGTGCGGGATGGCGCCGCGCTGGACGGAGCAGTCGAAGCTGCGATTAGTCACTTCGGCAAGATCGACATCCTGGTAGCCAACGCGGGTATCTGGGCGCTTGGCCCGCTCTGGGAGCTGACCGACGACCAGTGGCAAGACATGATCGACGTGAACCTCACCGGAGTCTGGCGCAGCATCAAGGCGGTAGTTCCTGCGATGATCGCCAACCGCGGTGGCTCCATCGTGCTCACGTCCTCCGTTAATGGCTTCGAAGCAGGTGCAGGCTTCGGCCATTACGTAGCAGCTAAGCACGGCGTACTTGGCCTGATGCGGAACGCGGCGTTGGAGCTCGGTCGATACAACATCCGCTGCAACGCAGTGTGCCCTGGCTTCGTGGACACTAAAATGAACGACTGGCAGGGCGCCTACGACATGATGGCCGGCGGTCCTGGCGGCACGCGCGAGGACCGGCAATCGGGGGCGCATAACTGGTCCGTCCTCGCAGGTCGCGGAGCGCTCAGCCCGGCAACCATCAGCAAGGCCGTACTGTGGCTTGCAAGCGACGACGCAGCCGATGTCACCGGCGTCGCACTTCCGGTCGACGGCGGCCACATGATCTTGCCCGGCATCAACGCCGATCCGGTTCACGACCTTTGAAGTAGCGATGCCGCTCATTGAGCCGACCTGGCGGACGGTCCAGCGATATGCGGAGACGGACGCTATCAAGCAGGCCACCCCAGAATTGCTGGACCAGTACACCGCCGTAGACCCCGACCGTACGGTCATAGCAGACGCGGACCACGAGCTGACCGCCCGGGAATTGATGTCGGCGGTCAGCCGCGAGCAAGATCGGCTCCGCGCAGCCGGGGTAGGTCGCGGCGATGTCGTGTGCACCCAGCTGCCGAATTGGTGGGAGGCAATCGCTTTCGCCCACGCCGCCTGGGGAATGGGCGCGGTCCTCTGCCCGGTCCCGGTCAACTACCGAACCGCAGAAATCTCGGCGATCTTGGCCGCTGTCCCGGTGGCGGCCTACATAAGCCCCCAACGTTTCAGGTCCGCTAACTACGGTCCGATGGTCACCGATGCGGCGGACAGGGCCGGGATTTCAGTGCCGTGGCTTCCGGTTGTCCATGGGCACGTCACCGATATCGAACTGGCCGAGTCGTCGCATCAGCCCGAACTGGTCGCAGACCTAGACGGCGTCTGCATGGTCATGTTCACCTCGGGGACGACAGGCCACCCGAAAGGCGTCTTGCACAGCCATCGGACTCTACTGGCTGAAGCTCGCAGTATCGCAGACCTTTTCAGCCTGGCTGCTGACAAGGTCTTCATGCCCTCGCCGATAGGGCACATAACCGGTCTGCTTTACGGCGTGCTGATGCCGCTGTTGATCAACGGCACGGTCGTACTCCAGGCTGAGTGGGAAGCCCAGGTGGGGATGCGACTCATCGAGAAGCACCGCTGCACGTTCAGTGTCGGCGCGACGCCATTCCTGCGCGGGCTTACGGACGCTTATCTGGCGGCTGGCAGCTGCTCACACCTGGCCGGGTTCGTCTGCGGCGGCGCCGATGTGCCTCCAGCGCTCGTGCGCGACGCCCAGCGCGTTCTGGGCTGCACCGTGGTGCGCGCGTACGGGCTCACGGAGATGCCGACCCTGACATGCGGTAGTCCGAGGGATCCGGTTGAGGTACAGGCTGACACCGATGGACGGCTCATCGGTTCCTCGCAGGCTCGCCTTGTTTGCACCTCTGATGGAATCGGCGAGCTTGAGGTCCGCGGTCCGGAGCTGTGCCTGGGTTATCTCGACCCGGCGGACACTGCTGCGGCGTTTACCGCGGACGGCTGGTTTCGTACCGGTGATCTAGCGCGCATTGGCCCCGGCCCTACGGTGACCATCGCTGGGCGGGTCAAGGACATCATCGTCCGGGGCGGTGAGAACATCAGCGTCAAGGAAGTCGAGGACTACCTGACGGAGCACCCGCAGATCGCCGACGTGGCCATCGTGGGAGTGCCAGATGAGGTGCTCGGCGAGCGCGCTTGCGCTTTCGTGATCGCCAAGGGTGCTCGCCCCACGCTTGCCGACGTATCCGCTTTTCTCATCGAGCGAGGCATTGCGCGGCAGAAGATTCCCGAGCACCTCATCATCACAACCGAGCTGCCCCGAACGCCTAGCGGCAAAGTCCAGAAGTTCATGCTGAGCCAGGACGCCGTCCGGCAGCTGGGCAGCGGGCAGGGCGAGAGCCGGTGAATTCTGAGCAGCTGCTGGCCGCTTATGCGCAGATGTCGCTGATACGCGCGCTCGAGGAGCGCGTCGCGGTCCTGTACCGCGAAGGCGAGGTGCCGGGCTTCGTGCATACCTCCGTCGGACAGGAGGCCGTGGCCGTCGGTTCGCTGTTCCACGCCGGGCCCGATGACATCATTACGTCCACGCACCGGGGCCATGGCCATGCGCTTGCGAAAGGCCTAGAGCCCCGACGCATTCTCGCTGAGCTGATGGGCAAGGCCGCCGGCGCGTGCAAGGGCCGCGGAGGGTCGATGCACGTCGCGGATCCCGCTCTTGGGATCTTCGGCGCTAACGGCATCGTCGGCGCGGGCCTGCCTATCGCGGTCGGCGCCGCGCACGCGCTTCGCGCTCGTGGCGGTCGCCACGTCGTGGTCGCCTTCTTCGGCGACGGGGCGATCGCCACAGGCGCATTCCATGAAGCACTCAACCTGGCCTCCTTGTGGCACCTGCCCGTCGCTTTCGTCTGCGAGAACAATGGCTTTGCGGAGTTTTCCCGTACCCAGGACCAGCACCCGGTACCGGTAGCCTGCCGGGCTGTCGGCTACGGCGTGGCGTTCCGGCAGGTCGCTGGGAATGACGTGGCTGCGGTCGCCGACACAATGGCCGACGTCCTGGCCGATATCCGCGGCGGCCACGGGCCATACCTCATCGAGGCCACGACACTGCGTGTGCGCGGTCACTACGAGGGAGACCCGCAACGCTACCGAGATCAGTCGGAGCTCGAAGCTGCCAGTTCGGAGGATCCGCTGCTTGTTGCACGGCGTCACCTGGCACGCGAGGGCGTCGATGAGCGTCATGCTGACGAGCTCGACCGGCAAGCGGCAGCCGCCGTGGCCGATGCTGAACATTACGCCAGAACTGCTCAGGCACCGGATCCGGCGACGCTACTCGACTACGTGATCAAGCCACGCCTTGTAGGCCTCGATAGGGCCAGCCGTCACGTGGGCGGCCATCTTGCCGGCCGGACCGAGGCCGCCGCCGAAGACTCGCGAGTGTCAGTAGCGCGTGTCATCGGCCAGGCACTGCATGACGCGCTCGCTGACGATCCCACCATATTCCTGGCGGGCATCGATGTTGCCGCCGGGAACGTGTTCGGGCTGACTCGGCAGTTGAAGGATCGCTGGCCAGACCGGGTGCTTGACACTCCTATCTCGGAGACGGCGATCATGGGCCTGGCAGTCGGCTCTGCGATGGCTGGCCTGCGGCCCGTCGTCGAACTCATGTACATCGACTTCATCGGCGTATGCCTCGATCAGATCATGAACCAAGCGGCGAAGCTGCGGTTCATGACCGGCGGCGCAGTGACGTTGCCGCTGGTGATCCGAACTCAGTTCGGCTCGGGCAGATCGTCAGGCAGCCAGCATTCACAGAGCCTGGAGGCGCTGCTGGCTCACATCCCCGGCCTGACGGTCGTCATGCCGTGCTATGGCGATGATTATTACGGTCTGCTGCGGACGGCCATCGAAGACGACAATCCAGTGATTTTTATCGAGAACAGGCTCCTCTACGAGCGGAAAACCGCGATGCCAGCCCGCGAGCACCGCGTCCCCTTCGGTCACGCGAGGATCGTGCGGCCCGGCTCGGACCTGACAATCGTGGCATGGTCGCAGATGGTGGAGCGGTCGCTCGAGGCTGCGGAAGAACTTGCCGCTGAGGGCGTCGCGGCCGAGGTCATCGATCTGCGGACCATTGTGCCCCTCGATCGGCGGTGCATCTTGTCCTCGCTGAGCCGTACCAACAGGCTTGTTGTCGCGCATGACGCCGTCACCGATTTCGGTGCGGGTGCCGAGATAGCGGCGTTGGCGGCACGCGAAGGTTTCTGGTCGCTCGATGCCCCAGTCATCAGGGTTGGCGCGCCTCGGTCACCGGCACCTTACGCACCTACTCTCGAGCGAGCGTGGACACCCACATCCATCAGTATCGTCGCGGCCGCGCACGAGGTGCTTGGCGACGGTTGAGAATGGCATCAATAGACCGGGTCACTATGTGCGGCCGAGACAGGCACATGGCCTGGTGGCCTGGGCAAGGGAGTAAAAGCATGAGTCGGGAGTCGGCGGCCGAGAAGACGCGGCCAAACGAGACGCCAGTTCAGGCATCCGGTCAGACAGAACCGATCGTCAGTATTGGCCAGCAACTGCGTGAGGCCAGGTTGGCCGTGGGGATGTCCCTTCGCGAGATGGCGCGGCGGGTCGATGTCTCTGCCAGCTTCATCTCCCAGCTCGAATTGGGCAAAACGATGCCCTCAGTCGGCACCCTTTATTCGATCGCCTCCGAACTTGGGGTGTCGCTCGATCACCTCATGCGGACGGCCGAATCAAGAGCCGACGCTGATGACAGGCCATGGAACGGCCAAGTGAAGCCGAGCCCAGTCACCCCGGCCGATCTCCCCATGAGTCGCCTGGCGCCGGGAGTTGACGTTACTCAGAAGACCATGCCGACCGCGCCACCCTTGCCATCGAGCAACGGTTGGTCCGACCAGTCCGACTCGCCGGTTCAGCTCGCGGCTCGTCGCCAGGAACTGCGCATAGGCGGTGCGGTCTGGGGCCGTCTTACTGCCGGCCATGATCCTGCCAACGACTTCCTTCATGTCCTGTACAGGCCTGGCGGCGAGTCCTGTCCCGCAGATCAGCTGATCCACCATCGCGGCTGCGAGTACGGCTACATAATCAGCGGGCAGCTACATATCCAGGTTGGTTTTGCGCACTACGATCTCAGCGTTGGCGACTCGATTAGCTTCGAGTCTGCTACTCCGCATCGGCTCTCAAACCCGTTTGATGAGGAATCGCAGTCGATCTGGGTAGTCGTCGGAAGGGGCGGAACTCCCGTTCTGTAACCTGGCTTAGCCGCGTGCAGCACCTGAAAGAGCAGACTCAACCAGCATCGCCCGGATGCGACTACCCGAGGACAACTTGCGCTGCCACGGTAGCCGTCTTGCGAACCTTTCCGTCGGCGCCGCCGCAAGCGATGCCAACTCCAGCCACGGACGGCAAGTTCCTGGCTAGGAACGTGGTTTGCCAGAGGTATCTCCCGGCATCGGGTACTCCACCAGCCGCTCAGTGATCCAGATCGCGGCGCGCCGGAAGGCCGAGGCCATCCCCTCGGCATGATCACCCAGCAGTTCGATGTCGAAGTTGCCGGCGTAGGAACTGGCCGACAGCGCGGCGAAAATCGCGTGCCAGTCGATGATCCCGTCGCCCGGCACCGCGCGCACCCGGGCGTATCGTTCGCCCAGTGTGTAGTCGCTGACCTGGACCAACCCGCATCTGGACACGGCGGCGTCCAGGCAGGTGCCGAACGTCGAGTCGTACCAGCAGGCGAAGGCGTCCAGGCAGATGCCGACGCCCGCGGCGTTCGCCAACGAGACTACGTCGCCCAGGGTATGCAGGATGGAGAGGTCCGACCCGAAGTGGGTGGTCGGCTCGATCAGCAATTGCACCGAGTGATCGCTGGCGTAGCTGGCCCAGTCGGTGACCGCGTCCACGAAGGCCGCAGCGGCGCGGTCCCACGTGAGCCGTCCGCGCGGCCCGGTCGTGGCGTAGACCGTAGGTGCGCCCAGGGCCACGGCATAGTCGACTGACCGTTTGGCTGAGACCAGCTCATCAGCCCACCGCCCAGGGTCGTCGAGAGTGAAGGCGCTGGGATGGCAGATCGTGGTCACGCCCAGCGATGCGCCCTCGACGAGCCGGACCGACTCGCGCGGGCCGAGGCGGTCGATCTTGCTGTCGATAATGCCCAGCTTGGTAATGCCGGTCTGGCGGCACAGATCGACATCCGCCTCAAGTGCCGCATCCAGGTCGTAGACGCCGTTCAGAGAGACCCTGGGGTCGATCGGGCGAGCCACGTTGGTCACGTTCTACTCCGCTGGCGTCGGCCGGCTTCCGATCTCACTGCCAAGCCGGCTGGCTCAGCCCGGTCCTGTTCCGCTTACCGCGGCAGCGGGCTGTAGAAAACCAGGCCATTGCCCTGGCTGTCGTACACCACGACGCGGCGTTCGTGCGCGTCGTTGTAGGGCGCCTTGGCGATCGCGCCACCGGCGGCCTCAATGGCTACCTCCCTTTCACCGGATGGAGTCTAGTCCGCGCTTAGGTCCGTCGACAAAGGTGACAGCAAGGGCACTAAGAGCAGACATCCCAGCTCTGCTGGGCGTCGGACGCCAGATCAGACCTACTTCAGGCTTTCGTCGGCTAGTTCAGCTTCGCCGGAGGGGGCGATGGTGCCAGCTTGTCGCGGGTAAGTCAGGGATGGCAGATGCGGAGTAGTCCGCGTTGCAGGACTGCAACGGCTCCGGTGAGATTGGCGGGGACCGTGAGGCTGGCCAGATCGGTGACAGCTTTGCTGACAGCGCCCGGGGACTGGTCGCTTAGCCGGACGCCGGCGTGGCTTCCCGGCGGGTAGGCGCGGATGTAGCCCAGCCCGCGGTCGAGGGAGATGAGGGTACGGCCGCCGCGGTCGCGGCGGCAACGACGTCCGGGTCGGGCGCTCCGGTCAGGCCTTCGGCGGTGACGGTGTCGAGGTCGTGCCCCGCGGTTTGAAGGATGGCGGCGGCCGAGACCGAGACGGGCACGTTCTCGTCGAGCTTAAATTTCACCGGCTCCGGGGGAGTTGCGGCCTCGCGGAGTAGTTCGACGGTGGCGATGGCGCACCTGGCGCTGACCAGGGCAATCACCAGAGCACAGGCGAAGAACCGCGTCCTGTAAGTCTGCCAGGTATTACTACCCGTCCAGGAGGCCGTGGTGCGCGCGCTTGCCGGATCGGCCCGTCCCCCGCTGCTGTTAGCCTGCTGGAGACGGAGTTTGGACGTCGTGACGACGCGGGAGGCAGGCATGGGCGGATACGGGCTTGAGGTCGGCGGGGCGGATATCCGATCGGCTGGCCCGATCACGTTCGGACCCGACGGGATCTTGTTCGTCGCCGACAACGCCGGGGCGCGAGTGCTGGCGGTTGATGTGGCTGACTCTGGAGAAGTCGCCGGTTCTGAGCCGTTCGATATGGACGGTGTGGATGCGAGGGTCAGCTCGTTCCTCGGCTGTGCGAGTGAGGACCTGGTTATCAGGGACATCGCCGTGCACCCCTTGTCGCACAATGTGTACCTGTCAGTACAGCGCGGCGGTGGCGATGCCGGCCAGGCAGTGCTGATCAGGATTGGCAGCGCAGACGGCACGATCGCCGACGTGCCACTCGACGCGGTGCCCCTCGCCGAGGCAGCCATCGCCGACGCTCCGGCTGCAGACGACGAGCGCCTGGACATCACTCTGCCGCTCGGCACCGAGGGCGAGGAGTTCCAGGTCGGCGAGCGGACCATCCGGATCCTGCGTCAGCCGATCCGCACTTCGACGGTCACCGACATGGCTTACGTGGACGACACGCTGCTGGTTGCCGGACTGTCGAACGAGGAGTTCTCGTCGCGGCTGCGGCGTATCCCGTTCCCGTTCACCGGCGACGGCACTGCCAGCAGCCTCGAGATCTTCCACGTCTCGCATGGCAAGTGGGAGACAGCTGCACCTATTCGGGCTTTCGTGCCCTACGCCGGCGGGACGAGCATCCTGGCCAGCTACACGTGCACGCCGATAGTGCACTTTCCGCTGGCGGATCTGACGGACGGTGCCAAGACTGTAGGCCGCACGGTGGCTGAGCTCGGCGCGGTCAACCAGCCGCTGGACATGGTGTCGTTCACCCGCGACGGGCAGGAGTACCTGCTGGTCGCCAACAGTGCGCACGGCCTGGTGAAGATCGCCTGCCGCGACATCGACGGCCAGGAGCCGCTGACCGAACCCACGGAGCCAGTGGGAGTTCCGCGGGAGGCCAAGGATCTGCAGGGCATCCGACGGCTAGCCAATCTGGGCAGCGACCACGTGCTGGTCTTGCAGGCCGACGCCTCGGGTCACCAGCACCTTCGGTCTCTGAAGACTGCGTCGCTGTAAGCAGAGGGCTTGGTGGTGGGCAGATACCCGCCCGATCGCACGGGGACGGTGACCTGGTCGCGGCACGGCGGCGCGGAGTGCATCCGCCTTGCCGGCCGAGTCGGCGACACGAACGTTCAGGTGCGCCCGACGCGGGCGCCCGAGTCCGTCGGCCTGACGGCTGGCGTGCTGCCCGGCATGGCCGGCAGCGTGGTCCGCGATGGCCATGACCTTTGTTTCGTACCGCGATTCGCATTCATCGAAGGCACCGCCTACACCGTGACCGCCGGTGGCACGGACGTCGCGGTCCTCGTGCGGCCCCGTCCTGAGCGGCTGGCGGTCACCGAGGTAATCGGGATCTGGCCGACCGCGGCCGAGGTGCCGCGCAACCTGCTCCGGCTGTACGTGCTGTTCTCAGGACCGATGAGCGAGGGCCAGGCCGGCAGGCACCTCCAGCTGACTGATGACGCCAACTCCCCGCTGGCTGGCGCCGTGCTGCCCGCAGAGTATGAGCTCTGGGACGCAGCCCGCTGCAGGCTCACCGTGCTGCTCGACCCGGCGCGGATCAAGCGGGGCCTCCTCGCGCACCGTCAGGCGGGCTATCCGCTGCAGCCAGGTAAGCCGGTTCAGATCGTGGTCGGCGATGGGTTCCTTGACGCGAGCGGCGCCCGGCTCAGGGCCCCCGCGCGGCGGCGCTACCAGGTCGGTTCCGACGAGCGCCGCCGCGTCGACCTCAGTACCTGGAAAGTCTCCGGACCGGCAGTCGGCTCGATGAGGCCGCTGCAGGTCACTTTTGGCCGGCCGCTCGACCATGGCCTGCTTGGCCGGTGCTTGCGAGTGACCGGCCCTGACGGCAGGCCAGTCGACGGCATAGCAGAAACCGGTGAGCAGGAATGCTCCTGGCGACTGCTGCCTCGGCAGCCCTGGGCTGCTGGGCCGCACCAGCTTGTGGTGCACCCCGCTCTGGAGGACCCGGCCGGCAACTCTGTTACGCGGGTATTCGATCATGACCTGACCTCCGCCGACGGCTCAGAGCCGCCCGACGGACCTGCTGAGGCTCTCGTGTTCGAGCCGCGCTGAGTCCAGGACGCCATGCCCTGGCGTCGTGGCCCGCCTAGCGCACCGAGAATCCGGCATCGACTGGCAGAGACACGCCGGTGATCCATTTTGCCTGGTCGGAGACCAGGAACGCGATCGCGTCAGAGATGTCCTCCGGCTGCAGGATCTGGACCGGCATGGCGTTCTGCATGGCCGACAGGCCGCCGCCGTCGCCCGCCATGGCCTGGGCGGCGAGCTCGGCCATCGCGGCATTCATGGTCATGCCGGAGGCGACGCCGGTGGGATGGACGATGTTGACCCTGATGGAGTGCTCGGCCAGCGTCGCAGCGAGTTGCCGGCACATTCCGGCGAGACCCCACTTGGACGCGGTGTAGGCCAGGGCGCCGACGCCGGGGTTGGCGACGGGCCGCACACCCGCCGTTGAGCCGGTTAGTACGATGACGCCGCCGCGGCCGCCAGCGATCAGGTGCGGGACCGTCGCGTTGATCACGTGGAAGCCGCCGGTCATGTTCGTGCCGACGATGTCCTGCCACAGCTGCGCCGGGTCGTCAGCGTCGGGGTGCAGCCTGACGATGCCGGCGTTGGACAGAACGATGTCGAGTCGGCCGAGCGCGTTGACGCCGACGTTGACTGCTTGCCGCACCGCGCTGAAGTCACGTACGTCGGCCTCGCTGGTAATGACCCGCCGGTCGAGGTCCTCGATCAGCTTGGTCGTCTCCGCTAGGTCGGCAGGCGTGGCGTTCGGGTAGTCCATCGACTCGATGTCATGGCAGATGTCGATGCCGATGATGTCCGCGCCCTCGCTGGCGAGCCGGAGCGCGTGCGAGCGGCCCTGGCCACGCGCGATGCCAGAGATGAAGGCGACCTTGCCGTCGAGCATTCCCATGAAAAATCTCTCCTCAGACGATCGCGACGCTCTTGACCTGCAGGAACTCCTCAAGGCCGGCCCGGCCGCCCTCTTTGCCGAAGCCGCTCAGCCCGACGCCGCCGAAGGGCCGGTGCACGCCGAGGTTCGCCGCGCCGTTCACCAGCACCTCGCCGGTAACCAACTCGTCCGCGACTCGGTGCGCGCGGCGCAGGTCTGTGGTCTGGATGTAGGCGGACAGACCGTACGGTGTGCTGTTCGCGATTTCGATGGCTTCGCTTTCAGAACGGAACGGGGTGATTGCCAGCACCGGGCCGAAGACTTCGCGCTGAGCCAGCTGCGACTCAGGATCCACGTCGGCGAACACGGTTGGCTCAATGAAGTAACCGGCAGCCAGGGCACCCTCGAGCCGGGCGCCGCCGCTGACGAGCCGCGCACCGTCGAGCTTCGCCTGCTCGATCATGCCCATGATCCGGTCGAGCGCCGCCCGGTTGACAACCGGACCGGACACGGTCGCCGGGTCGAACGGATCGCCGACGGTGATGGCCTTGGCGATCTCCGCGACCCGTCCGACAACGGCGTCGTAGACCGGCTCGTGCACCAGCATGCGGGTCGGCAGCGCACAACCCTGGCCCGACAGCACCGCAACAGCCATGAACGTGCCATGCGAGCACGCGACGTCCAGGTCCGCGTCGTCGAAGACGATGTTCGCTGACTTGCCGCCGAGCTCGAGGCAGGCCGGCTTCATGAGGTCCGCGCAGCTATGCAGGATCTTCTTCGCCGTGTCCGGGCCGCCGATTACCTGGGACGGCGAGACGTTCGCAGCGCGGCTGCGCCACCCGGCGCGATGATGGCCTTGCCTGGGACCCGCGGACCGGGTTTGCAGCGATGACTTGAACCAACTACGATGTAGTCATGAGCAAGCGCGCCGCGACCCCAGTACGGTTCGACGGACCGGTGGCCGAGCGGCTCGCCTCGTTCACCGCCGCCAACCCGGGCATGTCCCTGTCATCGGCGGCGAACCGGCTGGTTGATGAGGCGCTCCGCATGAGCGAGCACCCGGGGATCATGTTCCGGCCGGGTCCGACCGGGCGGCGCGCTGCGCTCGCCGGCGGCCCCGATGTATGGGAGGTGGTCCGCGCGGTCAAGTCCGCGCGGGACGCCGAGCCTGAGCTCGCCGACGACGGCCTTCTCGGCCTGGTCGCTGACAACACCGGCACTCCGCTGCGGCTGGTCCGGGCCGCTGTCCGGTACTGGTCGTCTTACCCCGAGGAAGTCGACGCTGAGATCTCGGCGGCTGACGCCGCCGAGCACGCGGCCGAGCAAGCGTGGCACCGCGAGCATCAGCTGCTCGGCCGGTAACCGGTGAGCTGTTCGCTGCTGCTGGATGAGATGTTCACCAGCGCCATCGCGGAGCAGCTGCGTGCAAACGGCCATGACGTCATCACGGTCGTCGCGGATCCGGCGCTGGTTTCCCTGCCGGACGACCAGATCCTGGCTCACGCAGCGTCGGCTGTGCGCGCTCTCGTCACCGCCAACATCAAGGACTTCATGCCTCTGGACGGGCAGTACCGCGCGGCCGGGCAGTCACACGCCGGGCTGATCCTCGTCTCCACTAAGACCTTCCCGCAGGACCGCAGCTTCGTCGGCGCAGTCGCTGGCGCGCTGGGCGCTCTCTTTGACAGCGGCGTCCAGATCCAGGCCGACCAGGTCATGTTCCTCGCCCGGCAGTGACCTGTGGCCGGAGTGCCGGTGCACCGCGCACCGTTGTGCCGAACTTGCGCCCCACTCCGCGCCCCATTCACGCTCGGCCGCGTCGAAGTCGATCGGGACGCCCGTCTCGCATCATGCGCAGCTGAGGGTGACACCGCAGTGCGGAAGTTCGGGCAGCATCCTGACGGTAACTACGGACCGGCGGATCGTCTGCACTCTCGTGGACTACACCGGCTACGGCTGGTCAATCTCTGACCGCCAGAGTGCGATCGCGCTCAATGGACAGCCCCTCTCGATGCCCGCGGATGAGCAGCTTCAGCCATCCGTGGCGTCTCTCACGCATCGTGCGGCCAGTTTCCAGCGCTGAGGCTAGGAATCCAGGCCGCCAGAACGGCCCGCAGTCCCGAGGATGGCCTGAACCCTTCGCCATTTACGCGGGGATTGTGGTCCTCTAGGCGTACCATCGGCTCGCCTGGGCGTCTGCTCTTCCCGCGGAGCGGGCTGGGCAAGGTGCGCGAGTCCGGCCAAGGCGGCGACTCCGGTTAAGCGGCACGGGTTGAGGCTCGCGTCGTGGCGACTGCGCCTGGCGGCAAGCTGATGTGACTGGCGCTCGCGTGACGATCTTGGCGACCGGTAAATGCGTTGCAGCCTGCCAGCGTCCAGTCCTACAGTGGCCGCGCCGCGCGGCAAGAAATGTCCTCTGTATCAGGAAGGAGGTGCCCGCGATGTTCGCTCATCGTCAGACGCCTCCACGGATCGCTCGCTAGCAATCCTGGAGACGCACTGCGGGCACCCTCAGGAATCTGGCCTCAACCAATCCTGAGGGTGCCTTCTAACCGGGCGCCAAAGAAGTCGGACGGCACAGGACCTGAGTTGGTGTCCGCCCATGGCTCTCTGATCGTCATAACCGCCCTGCCAATTGCTTGAGCGGGTCGACCCGGGCCTGCTTGCCTGCGAGCGGTGAGAGCGCCCGGCAACGGGCCGATTCGCACCTGCTGGCACCCGACCTGACCTCCGCCAGCCGACCGCTGGACGTCCTGCTGCCGCCCGGCGGCCGACCGCCGGGCCTTCCGCGCCTCCTCGGCCGCCGAGCCCACCGCTGCCGATGTCGGGCTCGCCGGCGCCGTCCTGGCCGAGCACCTGCCGGAAAGCCTCGCTCGATGGGCATCGCCGATGGCATCGTGCGCGCACGCCATCGCGATGGCACTGGCCGGGCCAAGGCGATCAGTCCTGACAGCATCTACGAGTACACGATCGATCTGATCGCCACCAGCCAGGTGTTCAAGGCGGGCCACCGGCTTCGGGTGGACATTCGAGCTCGAACTTTCCGTGCTTCGACCGCAACCCGGGCAACGGCGCACCGGCCGCGACCGCTACGGCGCGGGACTTCGTCGTAGCCGAGCAGACCATCTGTCACGACGGCGCGCATCCCTCCTACATCACGCTGCCGATCATCCCGCGCGGCGGAGCTGCAAAAGAGCGGACGTTGCGGGCGGCGGCGACGAGGACGCCGGCGTCATAGACGACTGCGGTCGTGCGGTGCGGCGCTTGCTGGTAACAACGACATACCGCGCTGGATCTGGCCATGGCCGACCCTCTTCCACGAGGCTGCCTAGGGCCGATCTTCGGGCAGCCTCGTCGGCTGACCGGCCTGGCGGCAGCTGCCGCCAGGCCGAGCCTGGCGGGGGTAGACACCGGCCAGCACGCGGTTACGATCAAACTCGCGCACGCATAGTCAGGCCGGCCGCAGACGGCCATCGCGGAGAAAGACGGAACGCATGGCAGCAGAAACCGCCGTTGACGCCAAGACCGGCCGGAAGTGCTACCTGGATTTGCCGTCGGGTCTGACCGCCCAGGAGGAAGTGACCTTCGTGCTGAACCTGCACGGGGGCGGGTCAGTCGGGCACTGGCAGCGAGAGTACTTCCCCGCCTACGACTACCTGGACAGGTACGGTCTCGTGGTTGCCACGCCGTCGGCTGCGACCAAGGAGCCGACCCGCCACTGGGCGGCTGATGCTGACGACGAGTACCTGGCCGATCTGGTCGAGTCTGTGCTCGACCGGCTCGGGCGCAGCCGCGTGCGCGCCTTCTGGCTGGTCGGCCATTCTCAGGGCGGGATGACGTCCCACCGGCTCCTGGCGGGCAACGACTACTTCGCCGATCGGGTGGACGGATGGCTAAGCCTGTCCGGCGGCCGCCTCGGGCCGGCCGAGCGGGCGCCTGACTTCGGCCCGCCCCGGACTGAGGAAGAGCGGAAGGCGTTCGAGGAGGCCATGGCCAGCCGGGGCGTGTTTCAGCGTCCGCCGACTCCGACTGCCGACTTCTCCTTCATCTTCACCACTGGCGAGCATGAGATCGCTTCGCTGCCCGATACCTCAGAGTGGGCCGAGCGGTACGGTGCCGGGCCGCGGGTCCGGCAGCCCGATGTGGTGGACGACCAGCCAGGCAAGATCCACGACGCTCGCTACGACGCCAACCCGGCACTGAGCTGGGGGCGCAAGCCGACTCCGGGAACAGCCCAGGTGTGGGTGTACCCGAGCGGGCGGGACGGCCGGGTGATCGCTGACGTCCTGCGCCTGGACAAGGGGCACACCGAGGGTCTCGAGCCCCGCGTCACCGAGGAACTGATCAGGCTTATGGTCTCCGCTCCCGGCGGCAAGGTCCGGGCGCTCGGCAGCGCTGCCGCACCGGCCGGCTAACCGGCCGTGCCGGGTGAGCTGGCGGCCGGACGCGTGCCTGGTTGCCGTCCGCGGACACACCGCAATGGTGGCCGCTGCCAGGCAGATCCGCATCAGGTCGGCCACAAGATCACCGGCCTCCAGCATGCGAGAATCAGTTAGCTGCAGGGATCCGTCAGGGCGGTCCACGCCGGAACCAGGATGCCTGGCGGCACTCACAGTTGTTGCGCGTGGTGCCGATAGGTAGCCGGCGGCAAGTCGGCGAGCTGATGCAGGATGTGCTCTGCCTCAGAGGCATAGTCCAGGGCGTCGCTGTGCGGGTCGGCTGTTAGTCTGCCGAAGCTCGCGCCGACGAGGAGTGCGCGCCGCTCCACGAGCCTCAGGTAACCAGCTGGTCACGAGCGCGCACAGGCACGGGCAGGTCGAGTGCCTCCTGCACCGCGGACAGGAGTCTCCGGATCGCGCTGCGGTCGGGCGGCACGGCAGTGGCGGCGTCAGTCACCAATCACCACCTGACAAGGGGCACGCAGCCGGGCGGCCGAGGGCGGTTGGCCGTACAGATTCGTGATCTTCGAAGTGTCAGCAAAGATCGGCCGGCCTTCCTGGCGTCACCCAGTTCTGCTGCTAGGCGCCGAAGACTGGGACTGGCTCCCAGCCCGGTTCGACTTCGACCCGCGGCTCCTGCCAGCGGAACCAGACTGGGCGCGGTGCGGAGCTGGGCTGCCGAGGCCATCGTCCACCTGGCCGTTACTTGACAGCCACCACGTCGACCGGCCGGATGTCTGGTTCGCTGGCCAGCAGATCGGCCGACACGTTGGCCAGCGCCGCTGGTATCTGGCCGTTGATGTGCGCGGTGCGCGCGTCGCCAGTGGCGAAGGTATCGAAGATGCCGTAGCTGGTATCACTGATCTTGAACGCGTACCAGGTGACGGTGCCTTCCTCGGCGACGGCCAGTTCCCGGCCGGCGCTGAGGAACGCCTCGAGCTCGACGCTCTTGCCGGGCTTGGCTTCCAGCGTCGCGAGTATGCCGAGTGTCACGGTCATGGCATGTGTCCTTTCAGTGAACGCGCCATCGCGGGCCGCTCGGCCCCTGTCCTTTTATTAGCATCGCCAGCGGCCCGGTGTCTTACCTCCTCGCCGTCGGCGAGGGCCCCGGCGCCGGCGCTCGGTGAGCCGCGGTCTCCGTGCAATTCGGCGCCCCTGGCCGCGGGTGTTTCTCCCGCACCGAGTGAGGTCTGGCTGCCCCCGGACGCCTGCCACAGGTGAGCGCCGTGCCGCCGGCCAGTCCGGCTTCGTCGGCGACGTCGGGGAGCTGAGCGCCCCGACTGGCGCGTGGCAGCTGTCAGAGCGCGTTTAGTGCTTCCGACTTGGTCACGACTCGACCCAGCGCACCGAATTCGTGCAGGTCACCGAACATTTCAAGGCGAATGGACTGGTCCAGCCCGCCCACATGGACCGGTTCGTAGCCATCAGCGCGGATCAGGTCTGTGATCAGGTCACCGGCTGCGTCGTCGTCGGCGGCGTAGAACAGCACCGCGCGCTCAGGCTCCCGCCGTGCGGCTGCAGACAGTGAGTCGGCCGACAGCGTCCCGAACGCCTTGACGAGCCGCGCCCCGGCGGGCAGCAGGTCGGCCAGGATCTGTCCCGAGGACTCCTGCTCGCCGATGATCTTCGCGTAGCTGCCGTTGCCATCAGGGCCGACGGGGTTGGTGGGGTCAACGATCACCTTGCCGGCCAGCCGTTGGCCGTATTGTGCGATGAACTGCTTAAAGGCGTCGAGCCAGACTGCGAGCACGAGCACGTCGGCACGCTCGACGGCCTCGTCGACGCTCACCGCTCGGGCGTGGTCGTCGAGGTCGGAGGCGATTTTGCGCGCAGCCTCTAGGTCGCGGCCGGCCAGCAGGAAGTCCTGACCACCCGCAGCGAAGCCTGCCGCGAGCCTGCTGCCGATGTTGCCGGTGCCGATAATCGCAACTGTTTTGTCCGAGATAGTCATCGTGGTCGACCTTTCGCGCTGGGCCTTTCCGGTTAACTTGAACATTCAACTTTGACTCTAAGTAACGTCAACTTGAGCTGTCAAGTCAAGTTTCCCGTTGTGCGGTACCCGTAGGCTCGCGGAGTCTCGTCCTAGCCCGGTCTGTCCGTGCGACTACGGACAACGCTCCGGAGACTGCGTAGCGTCGATCCCGGACGGCGGACCGCTGCGGCGGAGCGGTGCCTAGTTGATTTCGGATGTGTCGATATGCGACATGATGCGGTCGGCGGCCAGGCCCATGCGGCGCAGCTGCTCGGGCGACAGGACGTCGATGACGAGCGACCGCACATGGGTCACGTGCCCGGGCGCCGCCTCGGCAAGCGCCTGGAAGCCCTTGTCGGTCAGGATGGCAATAGTAAATCGCCCGTCTGCCGGATCAGGTTCACGGCGCACCAGCCCGCGCTCCTCGAGGCGCTTGACCAGGTGCGACAGCCGTGACAGCGACGAGTTGGCGAGGTCTGCGAGCGAGCTCATTCGCATGGTCCGCTCGGGGCATTGCGAAAGCCTGGCCATGACCTGGTACTCGACCATTCCTAGGTTCGCGTCGCGGCGGAGTTGCTGATCAATCGACCAGGGAAGCCAGGTCATCAGCCGCACCACCGACAACCATGAGTCCACCTCCGCGACGGTCAGCCACTTCACCTGCTCATCTCTGCCGCGGTGGGCTCTGTTGGTCACTGGATTAGAATACTGATCCGAGTAACGCACGGTGTGCAGCATCTTGTATGGGCGTGCCGGGCCTTGTCGGCCGATGATCCGATGTCGCGGCTGGCGTCGGAGTACTAGACCTACGTCGCAGGTGTCCGCAGGTTCGGCCGCGGCCATGCGGGTCATGCGGATTCTCCTGCCTCCGCCGGCCATGGCATTCATCGCCTCGGCTGAGCCTGCCGATTTGCGACCGCCCGCTGAGCGGTCCCCCATAGTTCGGACGGGCTTCTGTCGGCGAGTCAGTTCCGGCAGCCGGCACGTGCCGGTGCCCGCAGATGTCGGGCAGAAGTACGGTTGTTGCGAAGGAACCATGCCCTGCAGCTGAGGGATCAACTGCGCCGAGTAGCTGACCTATGCCAGGGGTTCGTGCTCCAGTCCTACCTGCGCCTGAGGAGGGTTCGGCCGGTGGCTGATCTTGAATCGATCGCGGCTTGCCTGGCCGCCGCCTACCAGCCGGGGCAGCCCACGCTGGCCCCGCTGACGAGCACGTACGACAGCCTGACCGTTGACGACGCTTACGCCGTCCAGCAGCTGCAGATCGCCAGCCGGGTGTCCGGCGGTGCGGCGGTCATCGGTTACAAGGTAGGGCTGACGTCGGCGGCCATGCAGCAGCAGATGGGCGTGTACGAGCCGGACTTCGGTCACCTGCTCACCGACATGTTGCACCCCGCGGACGCGCCGATCCAGGTCAGCCGGTTCCGCCAGCCGCGGGCCGAGCCGGAGATCGCGCTGATCCTTCAGTCCAGCTTGCGCGGGCCGGGACTGTCGGTGGCGGACGTGATGTCGGCAACCAGGTATGCACTGCCCGCCATCGAGATCATCGACAGCCGCATCACCGACTGGCAGATCGGGCTGGTCGATACCGTCGCGGACAACGCCTCCAGCGGCGGGCTAGTGCTCGGACAGAGCCCGGTCCCTGTCGGTGGCCGCGACCTGGCCCTGGCGGGATGCGTGTTCCGCCGCAACGGCCGCATCGTCGGGACCGGGGCGGGCGCGGCCGTACTGGGGTCGCCGTGGCACGCGGCGACCTGGCTGGCGAACACTCTCACCGCGCGCGGTGCCGAACTTGCCGGGGGCAGCATCATCCTCACCGGGTCGATCACTGCCGCTATCCCTGTCGCGGCCGGTGATGCGTGCACGGTCACCATTGACGGCCTCGGGAGCGTGACGGCCGTTTTCGATTAAAGGCACGACCATGGCCGCTAGGGTCAGGTCGGCCCTGGGCCAAATCTCCGCCTGCGGACACGCTTCCTGGCATCATGCTCACGGCCGATTCGATCCGATTGCTCTCACGGCGCCTGGCACCGAACTTTCCCACACAGTGGGAAACGAGGGTGCATCTGGCGCTAACCCTGCGAACGTGGCAGTACGCGACACGCATTCGTCCTGGGGAGGACCATCCATGCCCGAGCCATTGTCCACCAGGCCGCGCAACGCAGCCGAGGTTTCGTCCTGGGATCTTGAAGCCGACGTCGTGATCGTCGGTTTCAGCATGTCCGGTGCCTCGGCTGCGCTTGGCGCCCTTGAGGTGACCGGCGATGTGCTGGCGGTGGAACGCGGCGGTGGCCCGGAGGGTACCTGCGGCGGGATCATCTACCTCGGCGGCGGCACGCCTATGCAGAAGGCGATGGGGTTCGACGACACCACGGAGGAGATGTACGCCTTCCTGCTCGCAGCGCTCGGTCCCGGAGTCGACGAGGACAAGCTGCGGGTGTACTGCGACGAGAGCCTGCTGCACTACGACTGGCTCGTTCGGCAGGGCGTCCCGCTGGTGACGGGCCCGGACGAAGAAGGCACGATGCTGGCTTCGCCCGAGGATGACGGCTTCATCAACGTCGGCGGCCAGGAGTACGCGGGCGGCGGCCTGGTCTGGACCGGCGGCGAGCAGGCGCACCCCTTCAGCGCGCAGGTGCGGCCGGCGCCTCGAGGGCACATTCCCCGCGATCCCGATAGCGATGAGGACCTGTTCGAGGGAGCGGTGCTGAAGTGCCTGGCGCGCGCGGCTGAGCAGGCTGGCGTCCGGGCCGAATACAACCTTGCGGTCCAGCGGCTGGTGGTCGACGAGAACGGCGCGGTCGTGGGAGTGGAAGCCCGCAAGTTCGGCTCGCTCGTCCGGGTGCGCGCCCGCCGCGGGGTTGTGCTCACTACGGGCGGCTTTATCTACAACGACGACATGCTGGCCCGGCACAGCCCGGCGATGCTGGCCGTCAGCAAGCTGGGCCATGGCGGCCAGGACGGCCTGGGTATCCAGCTCGCGCAGGCGGCCGGCGCAGACGCGATCCACATGGATACCGCGGACATCACGCTGGTGCTGACGCCGCCGATGTCCTACGCGCGCGGGATTCTCGTGAATGCGCTCGGGCAGCGGTTCATCAACGAAGACACTTACTACGGGCGGCTGGGTGCGGAGGCCGCGTTCCGCCAGGGCACGATCGCTTACGTTCTCCTCGACGAGTCGACGTTTCTCGACACATCCTGGCGCAGGCCGTCCTGGGCCGCTGACTCGCTCGCTGAGCTGGAGAAAGAGATGGAGCTTCCGGCCGGAGCACTGCAGCAGACCGTGGCCTATTACAACCGCTACGCGGAGCGCGGCGATGATCCGCTGTTCCACAAAGCGAAGCGGTGGCTGCAGCCGCTGGCACCCCCCTATGCCGTGCTGGACCTGCGCGAGCAGACCTTCCCGATGTCCGCCTTCACCATGGGCGGCCTGCGCACGGCGGTCGGCGGCGAGGTGCTAAGGCCAGACGGCTCGCCGGTCGGCGGCCTGTACGCGGCCGGACGAGCGACCTCTGGCCTGGCCGTCTCGGGTTACTGCAGCGGGATATCTCTAGGAGACTGCAGTTTCTTCGGGCGCCGGGCCGGGCAGTCAGCAGCGACGGGCGGGTAGCCGCGTTCCGTAGTGACGACGGGCGCCGCGGCCGCTAAGTCGCTGGCGTCCAGGCCGAACATGGTCACCTGATCGGCGCTGGCCCGGCTAGTGCCCGGCGCGGCAGGCCGGCTCGCCAGCGATGCCCAGGAGACCTCGTCATCGTGCCAGGGCAGGCCGGGCAGGTCATGTCCCATCCGGTCCCGCTTGACCCGCAGGTACCGGAGGTTGTGCTGATTGGCATGGACCGGGAGTGGTATCCGGCCGACAATCGACAGCCCGTAGCCTTCCAGACCCGCGCGCTTGGTCGGGTTGTTGGTCAGCAGCCGCATGGTGCGCACGCCGAGATCGGCCAGGATCTGGGCACCCGTGCCGTAGTCCCTGGCGTCGGCGGGAAGGCCGAGCTGGAGGTTGGCGTCGACGGTATCGGCGCCCCGGTCCTGGAGCTGGTACGCCTGCAGTTTGTGCAGCAGGCCAATGCCGCGGCCCTCCTGGCCGCGCATGTACAGGACGACGCCCCTGCCCTCGCCCGCCACGGCGGCAAGTGCCGCGGCGAGCTGGGGACCGCAGTCGCAGCGCAGCGAGCCGAAGACGTCGCCGGTCAGGCATTCGGAGTGGACCCGGACCAGCACATCCGCGCCGTCAGCCACATCGCCGACGGTCAGCGCGATGTGCTCGGAGTCGTCCACGAGGCTGCGGTAACCCACGGCCGTGAAGGTCCCCTGCCGCAGCGGCAGGCTGGCCTCGCCAACCCGCTCGACCTGCTTCTCGGTTCGGCGGCGGTAAGCGATGAGATCGGCGATCGAGATGAGCCTGAGGGAGTGCCGCTCGCTGAACGCGACGAGCTCGGGCAGCCGGGCGAGCGTGCCATCGGCGTTCATGATCTCGCAGATGGCCCCGGCTGGCCGCAGGCCAGCCAGTCTCGCCAGGTCAACGGCGGCCTCGGTGTGCCCCGGCCGGCGCAGCACGCCACCATCGCGCGCACGCAGCGGAAATACGTGGCCGGGCCGGACGATGTCCTGCGCGGTCGTCGCCGCGCCGGCCAGTAGCCCGATCGTAGTCGCGCGATCGGCTGCCGAGATGCCTGTTGTCACTCCTGCACGCGCGTCGACCGACACGGTAAATGCGGTGCCCATCCGGTCGGAGTTCTGGCTGACCATCTGGGTCAGCGCCAGCCTGTCCAGATCGGCGCCCGTCATGGGCACGCAGACCAGGCCCCTGCACTCCCTGACCATGAACGCGACCAGCTCGGGCGTGACCTTCTCAGCCGCGAAGATCAGGTCGCCCTCGTTCTCGCGGTCCTCGTCGTCGACGACAACCACCGGCTGGCCGCCGGCGATGTCAGCCAGTGCCAGCTCGATCCGGTCAAATGGGCCTGTCACCGCGAGGCTCCCGTTCGCTCGGTTGCCGCCGTCGGGTGCCCGGCGTGGCCGCCGGACGCGTGCATGCGCTGGTAGGCCTCGCTCATGACTGACCGCGCGATGGCGATGTCGAGTACCCGGACACCCCCGGACTGGCTGAAGACGGCGAGGCCATCCTGCAGCTCAGCCAGGGTACGCACCCGGCGGGCCCGGGCGCCAAAGGCGCTCGCGACCGCGGTGATATCTACCGGCTGGCCGAAGGTACCGCCGGACGGGTCAAGGCCCGCGATGCCCAGCTTGAGGAACTCCGAGCCGTAGGCCTCATTGTTGAGGACCAGCACGAGCAGGTCGGCGCCGAACCGGACGGCGGACTGCAGTTCCTGCAGGTTCATCACAAAGCTGCCGTCTCCCTCGATCGCGATGGTGGGGCGGTCGCCGTCGAGGGCCGCCACTGCCGCCCCGGTCGCCAGTGGAATGCCCTGGCCGATCATGCCGAAGCCATAGCCGAAGTGGAAGCTCCGGCCGGCCCGGCCCGACAGGTAGGGCGCCGCGAAGTACCAGAAATGACCGACGCCTGTCACGATGTGCGCCGTGTCGGCGATCGCGTCGTCGATCGCCGCCATTACGGCCCACGGATTCATGCCGTCGGGTATCCGGGCGGCTGCCAGTGCTGCCCGCCGGGCCGGCTCGCTGGCCAGCAGCCCGGCGGTCTCAGCGGTACGCAGGCCGGGTCCGTCACCGGGCGGAAGCAGCTCGCTCAGCCGCGCGATGGCCGCCGCCGAGCCGGACGTGATGTCGGTGACTGGCTGGCCCGGCGACCAGAGCTGGGCCGGGGGACGGCAGTCGATCCGGATCAGCCGCGCGTCCCCGAAAAAGGATCCGGATGTGTTGTGGCGATCCAGCGCGGCGCCGACGACCAGCGCCACGTCGGCTGTCCCCGCGACGCTGCGGGCGGCCGGGTGCGCCATCGTCCCGGTCAGGCCGAGGTCGAAGGGATCGTCGAAGGCGGCAAGGCAGCCTTTCGCCGGGACCGTGGTGAGGAAGCAAGCGCCGATCCGGCGGCCGAGGCCGACCGCCGCGGGGATGGCGCCGCCGAGCGCTGCCCCGCGCCCTAGCAGCACGACCGGACGCTGGCTGCCGGCCAGCAGCCCTGCCGCTGCGTGCAGCGCCGCGGGTTCCGTTGCGGCCGAGTTCGGCGTCGCAACGTCGTCGCCGTCGGCGGCAGCGGGCCAAGCCCCGAACGGGGTCGCCAGGGCGGGGTCGCCAGCCGACTGGTCGGCGTCGCGTTCCATCATCCCTACGGGCACGGCCAGCAAGGCGGGACGACCTGAGCTGGCGCACGCCAGCGCCTCGCTGAGCGCATTCCGCAGGTCGTCCGGGCCGGTCACCAGCCGGTAGGCTGCTCCCGCTGTCCTGGCCCAGGCGCGCTGGTCGATGTCCTGGCTGCCCGGCGGCGAGATATGGTCCGGCTCGGCGGTGATGATCAGGATGCGGGAACGAGTGCGGACTGCGGCCGTCAGGGCGCCGAGCGCCTGCGCAACCCCTGGCCCCATCGTCACCGTGGCCACGCCTACCGTCGCCGCGCCTAGCGTCCCGCCCCCGTGCTTGCCGCTAGCTGGCTGACCGCAGGCCTGGCTGGCCGCTACGGCGAACCCATCGGCCATGCCGACGGCTCCTGCCTCATGCCAGGCCGGGTACCAGCGGGCGCCCGGCAGCGCGGAGTAGTCGGCCAGCCAGTGCATGTTGCCGTCACCCATGACACCGAAGACGGCCGTGACTCCGGCGGCATGCAAGAGGCGAGCGAGGCTCTGGTACACCTTCACCGCATGCTCCGGTCAGTCGGCCGATATTTCCTCTAGTGTCACCCGGCCGCAGGGCCCGCAGGTATATCTGTTCCACTCACCTGACCGCTCTATGGCGCACGCGCACCGGACCACTGAAGCTGAGCTTGACCAGGACGGCGGCTCGGAGCCGCGGTGGCGGGAGGTGGGCTATGACCGGCCGGCTTGCAGACAAGGCAGCTATTGTCACGGGCGCGGCGTCGGGCATCGGCCGAGCGGCCGCGCTCCGGTTTGCCGCCGAGGGTGCCGCCGTGGTCTGCGCCGACATCGCGGCTGAGGGCAATGAGGAGACGGCCAGCAAGGCGCGGGCGGCTGGCGGTACCGCCGTCGCACAGCACACCGACGTCACCGTCGCGAGCGCGGTGCAGCAGATGGCCGAGCGGGCGATCGCCGAGTTCGGCCGGATCGACGTCCTGTATGCGAACGCTGGCGTGATCGGCATCGGATCGGCGATGGATGCCGACGAGGCCGAATGGCACCGGATCCTGGGCGTGAACCTGACCGGCGTCTGGCTCTGCGGCAAGTACGTGCTGCCGTACATGGTGGCGGCCGGACGCGGCGCCATCGTCAATCAGGCGAGCATCGGCGGCCTTCAGGGAGTCGCACGGCTGGCCGCCTACTGCGCAAGCAAGGCCGGCGTCATCGGTCTCACCAGGCAGATGGCCGTCGACTACGGTGCGCACGGCATCCGGGTCAATGCCATAGCGCCCGGCACGATCCCGACGCCACTGGTCCGGGGGCTGTGGGAGCAGGGGGCGGGCCTGGTTCAGGGCACGACTCACGAAGAGCAGATGGCGAGCGTCGGCCTGCTGTACCCGATGCAGCGCACAGGCACGCCGGAGGAGGTGGCCGGGGTAGCTCTCTTCCTGGCCAGCGACGAGTCCGCGTGGATGACCGGCAGCGTCGTGACGATAGACGGCGGCAAGACCGCCACCTGAGTATCCCGGTAAGCAGGACGCGGGCTTGGTGGCGGCGCAGCCGTCGTCAAGCATGAGTCCTACGCAAGCCGCCAGGTACTGGCGGCCGAATGGAGGTCGGATGGACTTCGGTCTGCTTTTCGAGATGCCGGTGCCCAAGCCGTGGGGGCCGACGACGGAGGCTGATGCGTACCGCAACGCGATGGCCCAGGCTGTCGCTGCCGAGCAGTCCGGCTTTACCCACGTGTGGGCGGTTGAGCATCACTTCCGGGAGGAGTTCTCCCACATGGGAGCGCCCGAGATCTGGCTGGCCGCGGTCGCGCAGCAGACCAGCCGGATACGGATCGGGCACGGCATCGTGCTGCTGCCGACGCCGTTCAACCATCCGGTTCGCGTAGCCGAGCGGATCGGCGCGCTGGACATCGTGTCCGGCGGGCGTGTCGAGTTCGGCACCGGCCGGTCGATCGCCGAGCTGGAGATCGGCGGGTTCGGCATCGATCCAGGCGACACCAGGGACATGTGGGCAGAGGCCGTCGAGTTCCTGCAGCAGCTGTGGACGAGTGGCGAGGCCGAGGTCGAGTTTCACGGCAAGCACCTGGAGCTGCCGCCGCGCAAGGTGTTCCCCCGGCCAGTCCAGCAGCCCCACCCCCCGATGTGGATGGCGGCCACCAGCCCGCCGAGCTACGCCCTGGCCGGGGACTATGGCCTCGGCGTGCTGGCATTCGGGATGGCGGTGGACAAGGACGCGATGGGCCGCAGGCTCGCGGAATGGAAGGCCGCCATGGCGGCCTCCACTCGCCCGATATCAGCGAAGAACGAGCAGGCAGCAGTGTTCATGATGTGCTTCTGCGCCGCGTCAGAGAGGGAAGCGCGAGAGATCTGTCAGGAATCCTTCGTCCGGTACCTGGACGTCACCGTGGAGCATTTCCTGCGCTGGGGCGCCAAGCGAGAGCTGCCTCCTGGTTACGAGTGGTATGCGACCGCGCTGCAGAAGGGCCCGGTCAGGTCGGGCCAGGCGAAGTTCGAGTACCTGCTGGAGAACGGCATGATCCTGGTCGGCTCGCCGGACACCATCGCCGAGCGGATTCGCGGCTTCCAGGAGGCGGGTGCAACGCAGATGCTCGTAGCGATGCAGCTCGGGGACATCCCGCACCAGGAGGTCATGAAGTCGATCGCGCTGTTCGGCCAGGAAGTCATCCCGGCGATCGGGTAGGGCGGTACGGCGATGAAGACGGAGGGCGCATGACAGAGCCGGCTGAGGCCGTCGGCCCGCTGTCGGACGTCAGGATCCTGGATGCGTCGAACCTGATAGCCGGGCCGCTGGCGACGATGCTGCTCGCCGATCTTGGTGCGGAGGTCGTGAAGATCGAGCATCCCGCTGCGGGTGACTCGCTGCGCAATCACGGAGGGCAGAAGGACGGCCAGGGCCTGTGGTGGAAGGAGCTCGGCCGGGGCAAGCTCTGCGTCACTCTCGACCTCGGCAGCCTGGCCGGGCAGGACATCTTCCGCCAGCTCGCGAGCCGGGCTGACGTCGTCGTGGAGAACTTCCGGCCGGGAACCATGGCCCGGTGGGGGATCGACTTCGCTGCGCTGCGAGCGGTCAACCCGTCGCTGGTAATGGCGCATGTCACTGGTTTCGGTCAGTCCGGGCCATTGTCGGCGCTGCCCGGATTCGGGACTATCGCCGAGTCGATGAGCGGGTTCGCCCATCGCAACGGGCCAGCCGACGGGCCTCCGACGCTGCCTCCGTTCGGTCTCGCCGACACCGTCACCGGCATCACGACGGCGCTTGCCATCATGACGGCCCTGTGGGAGCGGCGATCAAGCGGCACTGGCCAGGAGATCGACGTTTCCATCATCGAGCCGCTGCTGACGGTCCTGGAGCCGCAGATCATCGAGCACGATCAGCTGGACCGGGTGGCGCAGCGAGTGGGCAACCGGTCCACCGTCAATGCGCCGCGGAACATGTACCTGTCCAGGGACGGCCGCTGGCTGGCCGTGTCGACGAGCACTCAGTCGACGGCTGACCGGCTGCTCGACCTGATCGGCAGGCCGGACGTGCTCAGTGAGCCGTGGTTCGCCAGCGCCGCCGAGCGCGCCCGGCACGCCGACGAGCTGGACGAGATCGTCGGCGGCTGGGTCGGCGCGCTGGACCATCAGGACGTTCTCGCCGCATGCCAAGGCGCGGGCGTGCCGATCTCGACCGTGTACGACGTCCGCGACATCCTCGCCGACCCGCAATACGCGGCGCTCGGAGCGATCGCGACGGTTCAGGACCCCGATCTCGGACCGCTGCGAATGGTGAGCACGCCGTTCCGGCTGTCTCGCACTCCTGCCACGATCCGCTGGGCGGGGCCGCGCCTGGGCGCGCACAACGAGATCGTCTACGGACGGCTCGGGCTCACCGAGGACGAGCTCGGGAAGCTGCGCGACCAGGGCGTGATCTGATGGCGGGTGACCTGGCGGCAGCGCCGGGATGGACGCCTGAGCTGCTGGCGGAGCTCGACGGCTACTCCGCATCCCTGGCCAACCAGGGCCGGTGGGGGAGTGGCGACCAGCTCGGGACCCTGAACCTGCTCACTCCGGAGCGCCGTGTCGCGGCGGCCGCGCTCGTGCAGAGCGGTACCTGCGTTGCCCTCGGGCGCAGGATCGGCGGAGGCCCGCACCCGGACGACCCGCTGCCCCCGCTGCAGCTCATGAAGGCATCCGGCGAGGCCGCTCCGGCCAGGGGCGGAAGCCACGCCAGCGACTGGCTCGGGCTGGCACCGCACGGCTTCGCCGTAACCCACATCGACGCGTTCTCGCACCAGTTCTTCGACGCTGCCATGTACAACGGGCAGCCCGCCGGACTGGTGACAACGTCACGCGGCGCCGCGGCCGGCTCGGTCGAGGCACTAGCGGCTGGCATCGTGGGCCGTGGCGTGCTGCTTGACCTCCCGGCAGCGCAGCACCGGCCGTGGCTGGAGCCCGGTGAGCAGGTGCATCCTGCCGACCTGGATGCCGCCGCGTCGGCACTCGGGACGGAGCTACTTCCCGGTGACATCCTGCTGATCCGCGTCGGCCGGGACGCACGGGCGGCCAGGCACGGCAGGGTCGACCCGGTCATCGCGGGATCGGCGGGCCTGGCCGCCGACTGCCTGCCCTGGCTCCGCCGCCACGACATCGCCCTGCTCGGCAGTGACTCGGTGTCGGATCAGATGACACCGGGCGGCGCCCCGCATCCGATGCCGGTACACGCCGGGGCGCTGGTCCTGCTCGGTCTCCCGCTGCTGGACAATGCCTGGCTAGAGGACCTCGCGGCGGCGTGCGCGGCCGAGGGGCGGCGGGAGTTCCTCGCTGTCGTCTGCCCGCTGCGGGTCCGGCGCGCCACCGGGTCGGCTGTCAATCCGGTCGCGGTGCTGTGACATGGCGGGCCAGGAGTCCCTTGCCCTGGTTGTCGGCGTTGGCGAGTCTGCGTACTGCCGCGGCACAGACCGCTCGGAGTGGGAGCTGGCCGTCGAGGCAGTCGGACGCGCGCTGGCCGACGCCGGCCTGGCCGCCAGCGACGTCGACGGGCTGGTCCGGTATTCCTACGACGAGGTGGACGAGGCGATGCTCGTCCGCTCGTTCGGATTTCGGCTGGGTTACTACTCTCAGACCGGCTACGGGGGCCTCGGAGCACCTGCCGTCCTCGGACATGCCTGTGCCGCCATTGCGAGCGGCCTGGCCCGCGTTGTGGTCTGCTACCGATCACTGAACGGCTGGTCCAGGACAAGGTACGGCCGTGCCGAGCGGACCCTTGGTGCAGGTGACGGCGGCGGTCCCCGGGACCTGGTGGCATCGGGTGATCGAGCTCCGTCGGGCGCCTTCGCCGGCCCCTACGGCCTGCTCAGTCCCGGCCAGGTGATGGCGCTGTGGGCGCGGGAGTACCAGTGGCGAGCCGGCCTGACCGATGCGCAGCTCGCAGGCGCGCTCGGCCAGGTAGCCATCGACCAGCGGCAGTACGCCAGCGCCAATCCCAGGGCCGTCATGCGGGACCGGCCGCTGGATATGAAGGGCTACCTGGCCGGCCGGATGATCTCCAGCCCGCTGCGGCTTTTCGACCTGGCGCTTGAATCCGATGGCGCTGCTGCTGTCGTGGTTGCCGCGCCGTCGGTAGCTGCGGCTCTCGGCCGTCCAGGAGTGCGGGTGCTCGCCGCTGCGCAGGGCCTGTTCCCCTATGCCGAGTCGATTTCCGTCTACGGCGAGCTGCGCAACGGGCCACAGTACCGGCGTATCGGCGTCCGGCTGCTGCGGTCAGCGGGCGTGGCACCGTCGGACATCGTAGCCGCCATGATCTATGACGCCACGACGATCTCTGTGCTGCTCGGCCTGGAGGCATACGGCTTCCACGAGCCGTTCACGTCCTGGCGGGCGGTAGCCGCGCACGGAATTGGCCCGGCTAGCCCGCTGCCGGTCAATACCAGCGGCGGCCATCTCTCGGAGGCCTACGTGCACGGCATGAACCTGGTCACCGAGGCGGTCCGGCAGTGCCGCGGCGAGTCAGCCAATCAGATCAGCCGGACCGGACCGGTGCTGGTCAGCTCCGGCCCGAGCGCCGTGGTGCTGGCACCATGACCACCGGGCCTGCCGCCGGCCGGATCGGGCCGGCCGAGACATCGCTGACGGCCGCCTACTGGTCGGCAGCCAGGCGCGGCGTGATCTTGCTCCAGCGCTGCGCCGCCTGCGGCGTCGTGCTGCACCCCCCGGCGCCGGTATGCCCCGGCGGCAGCGAGCATGAGCTGCGCTGGTTCGAGGCATCCGGGCGTGGCCGGCTCGCCAGCTTCACCAGCGTCGAGCACGCGGCCCACCCGGCGGTAGGTGACCGGCTGCCCTACCTGGTCGCGCTAGTCGACCTCGATGAGGGCCCGCGGTTCATCTGCAACCTGGTGCGGGGCATCTCCCCGGACCCAGAACCCGGGGCGCGCGTCGTTATGCGCCGCGGCCCAGCGGCCGGAGGGCTCGAGCTGCCGGTGGCCCACCTCGCGGCCGATCTGCCGTCGGAGTGAGCGTGCCTCGCGGCCTAATGACCGCTAGTGTCCCGCTGGAGGGGACGACAGCCTCGTCCTGGCCGGAGCGCGCTTTATCGTCGGCATATGGAGTCTGCATACGCTGCGATCGCGCGGCTGGTCTTCGGCTACGCCGAGCGGCTTGACGCCGGGGACCTGGCCGGGATGGCGGCCCTGTTCGACGGCGCGCACCTGCGGACGGCCTCCGGGGACGGCGTGACCTTCACCGGCGCGGCCGAGGTGCTGGCCGCGTTCGACGGCAGCGTGCAGCGGTTCGAGGCGGGCACGCCATCGACCAAGCACGTGACGACGAACCTCATCGTCGACGCGGACGAGACGGCCGGGACCGCATCGGCACGGGCCTATTTCACTGTGCTGCAGAGCCGGCCGTCCCTGCCGCTGCAGCCCATCGTGGCCGGCCGGTACGAGGACACGTTTGCTCGCGATGCAGACGGCAACTGGCACTTCACTGACAGGCTGATCACTATCGAGCACGTCGGTGACGTGAGCCAGCATCTGCGCGCACCGGTGCCGTAGGTGCCCGATCGCGTGCGCTAGCCGCTGCCGGTCCGCGCTGCCGATGAGTCTCTGCCCCTCGACGATGGTCGCGGGCCGCCCGCCAGGACACCGCCGTCCACGGGCAGCGCGACGCCGTTGATGTGGCCGGAGTCGGGGGAGCAGAGCCAGCACACGGCGGCTGCGATGTCGTCCGGGTCTGCCATCCGGCCCTGCGGCAGGTGCGTTCCGGTCAGCCAGTCCGGGTGGGTCGCAGTGAAGGCGGCCAGCATGGGCGTCCAGACCAGGCCCGGGCAGACCGCGTTCACCCTGATTCCGTCGGCCGCGTACTCCACCGCCGCCGACCGGGTCAGCCCGATGACCCCGAATTTGCTGGCCGCGTAGGCGGACAGCTCAGGCGTGCCGGTCAGCCCGGCGGCGGAGGAGGTGTTGACGATCGCTCCGCCGCCCCCCGCGAGCATCGCCGGGATCTGGTAACGCATGCAGTTCCAGATTCCGGTGAGGTTGACGTCCAGGATCCGCTGCCAGTCCGCCCGGCTCGTCTGGTGTACCAGCGTCCGGTCGCCGGTAATCCCGGCGTTGTTGTGCGCGAAGTCCAGGCTGCCGAACTCAGCGACCGTGCGCCGGACCGCGCCCTCGATGTCCTCGCTGCTGGCGACATCGGCCTGGACGAACAAGGCTCGGGCGCCTGCCGCCAGGACCAGCCCTGCGGTCTCCTCGCCCCCGGCCGGATCGATATCGACCACGGTGACTGCGGACCCGGCCCGGGCGAAGCGCAGAGCCACCGCACGGCCGATGCCGCCGCCCGCGCCGGTCACAAATGCGGCTGTCATGACAGCAAGTTTGCCCAGCTGCCGCATCTGCTGGCCCGTTCGTGCCGCTGACCGGGATGAGTTGATGACAGCCCAAGCCCGCCGGCAGACAGTGATAGATAAGGGCCTGGCGGCACCGGGCCGTCAGCTGTTCCCACGGAAGGATTGCGGATGCGTCCAGTCGATGCGTTGGACAGGGCCAGGTCGCTGGCTCCGGTGCTGCGTGAGCGAGCTTTCGCCACCGAGCAGGCGCGCCGGATCTCCGACGAGACCATGGCCGAGCTCAAGGAAGCCGGCATGTTCCGGATCCTGCAGCCCGCCAGATTCGGCGGCTTCGAGCTCGATCCGCAGGTCTTCCTGGAAGCCGCCATGATCATTGCCGCTGCCTGCGGCTCAACCGGGTGGGTGTACTCCGTCGTCGGCGTGCACAACTGGCAGCTCGGCCTCATGTCCGAGCAGGCGCAGGAGGATGTCTGGGGGGAGGATCAGGACGTCCTGATCTGCTCCTCCTATACCCCGCGCGGGAACGTGGAGATCGTGGATGGCGGTTACCGGCTGAGCGGCCGGTGGTCGTTTTCCTCGGGCTGCGACCACGCGCAGTGGGCCATCCTCGGCGGCGCGGCCACCGACGATGCCGGCAATGTCCGGCGGCTGTGCTTCCTGGTACCGCGCTCGGACTACGTCGTTGACGACGTCTGGCGTGTCGTCGGCCTGCGCGGGACTGGCAGCAACGACGTCGTGGTCGCTGACGCCTTCGTGCCCGAGCACCGCACCCATGACTACAGGTCCGGCAGCGTGACCAGCGACTCGCCCATCTACCGGCTGCCCTTCGGGCCGGTCTTCACCTTCGGGATCGCTGCGCCGCTGCTCGGCGCGGCCCAGGGCGCACTGGACGACCACATCGCCTGGACCGCCGAGCGCGTCCGGATCACCAGGGGCTCGCGCGTGGCGGAGGAGCCGTTCACGCAGGCCAGGGTCGCCGAGGCGGCCGGCGAGCTGGATGGTGCCCGGCTGCAGCTGAAGCGCGATCTGGACGACATGCTCGCGCTGGCCCGCGACGAGAAGGACATCCCGGTCGAGATCAGGGCCAGGGCCCGGCTCGACCAGGTTCGCGCCACCCAGCTGGCGATCTCCGCCGTCGACCGGGTGTTCCAGAACTCCGGCGGCCGGGTGCTGCACGAGCTGAACCCGATCCAGCGCGCCTGGCGCGACATCCACGCGGGAGCGCAGCACAACAGCAACGTCCCCGAGCCGATGCTGATGGCCTACGGAGCCATGTCGTTCGGCTTGTCCATAGCCGACAGCGGAATCTAGCCGTCCTCAGTTCCAACTCCCCGCCCTGGAGCAGCCATGCCTGAGTCACTGAGCTACGAAGAGACCAGCCGCACCACAAAGGTCGGCGGCTTGGCCGTGCACTACCACGAGGCCGGCAGCGGCGAGCCGCTGTTCATGCTGCACGGTGCCGGTCCCGGTGTGTCGGCATGGAGCAACTTCTCCGGCAGCCTGCCCGGCTACAGCGAGCACTTTCATACCTACCTCATCGACCAGCCAGGCTTCGGCGGGACTGAGACACCAGCCGAGTTCGACCGGCACTGGATGAGCTGGACCGCCGCGATGCTGGCCGGGTTCATGGACGACCAGAGCCTGGACAAGGTGCACCTCATCGGTAACTCGCTCGGCGCGGCGGTCGTGGTCAGGTTCGCGCTGGACTTCCCGGACCGGGCGAACCGGCTGGTGCTGATGGGCCCGGGCTCGGCCCTGTCGATCGGCTTGTTCACGCCGCGGCCGAGCGAGGGCATCAGGCGGATCATGGACTTCCACGCGCCGCCCGGGCCGACCAGGGAGAAGATGGCCGCCTTCCTGAAGACCCTGGTCTACGACGAGTCCCTCGTCACCGACGAACTGATCGAGGAACGGTTCCAGGCCGCGACGACCCCGGCGACCGACGGCCTGGCCGCCATGCAGCGGGCCAACCGCAACCCGGCTTTCGCCGAGTCTGGCGAGTTGTGGCGGGAGGTATCCAAGGTCCAGCACGAGGTGATGGTCATCTGGGGCCGGGAGGACCGGGTCCAGCCCCTGGACGGCGCGTTCCTCACCTTCCGGATGCTGCAGAACGCCCGGCTCTACGTGCTCCCCAAAGCCGGGCACTGGGCGCACATTGAGCAACGGGCCGAATACGAGCGGGTCACCACCGATTTCCTGCTGGCCGGCTAACGCTGCCGCCCAGGATCGCAAGACGAGGAGTACAGCGGAATGAAGATTCACAGCCTGGGCTACGTGCGGCTGGAGTCGACGGTTACCAGCCAGTGGCGCGGGTTCGCTGAGGACGTGCTCGGCATGCACGCCGACGACGGCCCGGACGGCTCGCTACGGCTGCGCATGGACGAACGTCCAGCCCGGATCGTGATCGTGCCGGGTGACGCGGACAAGGTCGCGGCGGTCGGGCTGGAGCTGCGGGATCAGGCGGCGCTCAATGCCGCGGTGGCCGAGCTCAGCGCGGCTGGCATCGCAGTGAAGGAAGGGACCGCCGCCGACGCCGAGGAGCGGCTGGTCGAGCGGTTCGTCAGCCTCGAGGATCCCGGCGGCAACCCGCTCGAGCTGTTCTACAGCGCACAGATCGACGGCCTGCCGTTCAGCCTTCCGCACGGCGGCGAGTTCGTCACCGGCGCCCTGGGTGCCGGGCACGTCGTGCTGCCGGCCGGCGACATGGACGCGACCTTTGACTTCTACACGCAGGTCGCCGGGTTCTCGCACCGCGACTCGATGCTCGTGCGCATCCCCGATATCCCGCCGATACGGCTCCGATTCCTGGGCTGCAACCCGCGCCACCACACGATCGCGCTGACCCAGGCGTCATCGCCGCAGGGCATGCGCCACATGATGATCGAGGTCGACTCGATCAAGACCTTCGGCCGGGCGTATGCCCGGGCCCGGGAGGCCGGCGCGCTCAAGACCGAGATCGGCCAGCACTCCAACGACGAGGTCCTCTCGTTCTACGTGTTCTGCCCGGGCGGCTATGAGTTCGAGTTCGGCGTGCACGGACGGCACGTCGACGAGAACAACTGGGTGACCAGGGAGCTGACCAACCTCAGCTACTGGGGCTACTGGCCGGCCAAGCCGGCCGGGCAGGGGGCCTGATGGACAGCAGCGTGCACCTCAACGGCGCCGTCTCCAAGCTGGACGCCGGCGACACGGTCTTCGCCTCGTTCGCGCCCGCCGACATCGGCAACGCCCAGGCGATGGCGGCCGGGCCCTATGACGTCGTCGTTTTCGAGATGGAGCACAACCCGTTCGATGTTGCCGCGCTGCGGGTCAGCCTGCAGTTCCTCCTGGACCGGCGGCTGATCGCCGCGCAGGGTGACGTCCGTCCGCAGGTCACCCCGTTCGTGCGGATCCCGGCCAACGGATCCGAGATGACCCAGTGGCTGGCTAAGCAGGTACTGGACTCCGGTGTCTACGGCGTCATCTGGCCCCATGTGAGCACGGTGGCCGAGGCCCGCAACGCGGTGGCGGCCTGCCGGTACCCGCGGCCGCAGGGCACGCCTGGCTACGACCCGCCGGGTGTCCGCGGTGACGGGCCGTTCGGAGCCGCCAGGTACTGGGGCGTCGATGTCACCGAGTACTACCGGCGGGCGGACACCTGGCCGCTCGCGCCAGGCGGCGACATCCTGGCCGTGATCATGTGCGAGGAAGTGGCCGCGATCAGGAACCTGCCGGACATCCTGGCGCAGGTGCCGGGGATCGGCGTGGTCCTGATCGGCGAGGGTGACCTGAGCCAGGATCTCGGCCATCCCCGCGCCTACGAGCACCCGGACGTTGAGGCGGCGATCGCTGAAGTACTCGCTATCTGCGCGGACGCGGGCGTGCCCTGTGGCATCCCGCACGTCACCGAGCAGAACGTTGAGAAGCGGATCGAGCAGGGGTTCCGCTGGCTGATGCCGAATCCGGGCCGGACGCACCGGGCCACCGAGATCGGCCGCCAGCGCCTCGCCGCGCGGCGGGTGACGACGTGATCATCGACGTCCACGGGCACTACACCAAGGTGCCGCCCGAGCTCGACGCCTACCGGGGCCGGCAGATCCTGCAGCTGGCCAGGGGCGGGGCGAAGGGTAACCCCGGCATCTCTGACGAGCAGCTTAAGGCGACCCTGCAGGTGCACATCGACGCGATGGCGCTGCGCGGTGTGGACAAGTCGATCTTCTCGCCGCGGGCTGCCTTCATGGGCCACGAGTTCGGCAGCGAGACCATCAGCCGCAACTGGACCGAGGTGAACAATGACCTGATCGCGCGCGCGGCGGCCATGTTCCCCGAGCAGTTCATCCCGGCCTGCCAGCTGCCCCAGTCGCCCGGCGTCAGCCCGGCGAACTCACTGGCCGAGCTGGAACGCTGCGTCGAGATGGGCTTTGTCGGCTGCAATATCAACCCCGATATCTCCGGCGGCGTAGCGCCGCTGACGCCGTCCCTGGGCGACCGCTGGTGGTACCCGCTGTGGGAGAAGATGTGCGAGCTTGACGTCCCCGGTCTCATTCACGCCGGCTCGACGCTGAACCCGCACCTGCACATGAACGGCGCCCACTACGTCAACACCGATGTGGCCGCGGTAGTGGAGCTGACCACCTCGCCGGTGCTGACCGACTTCCCTGACCTCAAGCTGATCATCCCGCACGGCGGCGGCGGCGTCCCGTTCCACTGGAACCGCCTGCGCAGCCTTACAGCCGGGCGGGGCACGCCGTTCGAGGAATCAGTCCGGCGCTTGTACTTCGACACGGCCGTCTACGACGCCGACGCGATGAACCTGACCATCCGGCGGATGGGCCCGGACAACGTGCTGTTCGCCACCGAGATGCTCGGCACCGCCCAGGCTGTCGACCCGGTGACCGGCCGGCCCTTCGACGACACGCTGGCTCTGGTGAGAGACGTGGACTGGCTGTCGGCCGACGACAAGTACAAGATCTTCGAGGGCAACGCGCGGCGGCTTTACACTCGCGCGAGCTTCTGACGGTGCGTCGTGATGCTAGCCGCCAGGACGCACGCCGCAGCCGGAGCGGGCATGGGCGGTAGCAAGCCGATGCCGCCGGCCGGGCGCCTGATCAGCGACGTCGGCACGTTCCGGCGGATACTGAGCCACTTCGCGACCGGCATCGTGGTGGTCACGGCGCATGACGGAGAGCCCATCGGCATGACCTGCCAGTCGTTCTCATCGGTGTCGCTCGACCCGCCGCTGGTGATGTTCTGCCCGGCGCAGTCATCCCAGACCTGGCCGCGCATCCGCGCGGTCGGGACCTTCGCCGTCAACATCCTGGCCGCCGACCAGGAGGCGGTCTGCCGCAAGTTCGCCGTCTCAGGCGCTGACAAGTTCGACGGTGTCGCCTGGTCGCCCGGGGTGACCGGGGCGCCGATCCTGTCCGGGGTCCTGGCGCACATCGAGTGCCGCCTGGAGGCGGTGATGGCGGGCGGCGACCACGACATCGTCACCGGCCGTCCGCTGTATGTGGGCGAAGGCCCCGGGTTCGGGCCACTCCTGTTCTTCCGCAGCCAGTACGGAGGGTTCTCCGGCTGACATCTCACCCCGAGAAAGGGTCTGGTCGAAGCAATGACAAGCACAGCTAATGAGCGCCCCCCGTCCTCGTGGGACAGCGAGACCGATGTCATCGTCGTGGGCGGCGGCTTCGCCGGCCTCGTCGCCGCCGCGACCGCGAGAGGACGCGGCAGCGAGGTCATCGTGCTGGAAGCCGCGGACGAGCCCGGCGGAATCATGCGGATCTCCTCCGGCGAGTACTGGATTCCCAACAACGCCTACCTCCGCGAGGCCGGCATCGAGGATCCGCGAGCCGACTGTCTCCGAATGATGGCGCGGCTGTCCTATCCGACGCGGTATGACCCTGAGTCACCCACGCTCGGCTTGCAGGACCGGGCGTTCCGCCAGATCTCCACTTACTACGATGTCGCGGCCCCGGCCGTCGCCGAGCTCACGCAGATCGGCGCCATGGGCTCGGTACTCAGCGACGGCGTGACGCCGGACGGCGTGTTCAACCCGATGGGGCACCTGGAGTACCACGCGGAGCTGCCGGAGAACAAGATCGAATACGGCCGGGCGCTGATGGCCGACACCGGCGGAACGCACGGGCCCGGCCAGGGCCAGCAGACGGTTGACCTGCTCGTGGCCCACGGCGGCCGGGCCGGGATCGACCTGCGCACTGGTCATGTGGTGAACCGCGCCTTCGCTAACGCCCGCGGCGAGGTTGTCGGCGTGGAGGCGCAGGCCGGCGGAGCGGCGAAGGCGATCCGGGCCCGCAAGGGCGTCATCTTCACCAGCGGCGGATTCTTCCACAACGCCGCGCTCCGCACCCTGCTGCTGCGCGGCACGGTCTGGGGCGCCACCGCCCCGTACACCAACACCGGCGCACTGATGACGATCGCCGAGCAGCTCGGCGCCCTGATGGAGAACACCGACAGCTGCTGGTGGGGGGAGATGGGTATCGAGGAGGTCCTGGACGCCCAGCGCAGCGACAACATGGCCTTCTGGCTGTACGGCGACAGCATGGTCCTGGTGAATCGCTACGGCCAGCGGGTCGTCAACGAGAAAGCGCACTACAACGAGCGCGGCCGCATCCACAGCGCCTACAACGCCAGCACCAAGCAATACGAGAACAACGTGCTCTTCCAGGTCTATGACGCGGCAGTCGCCGGCAACCCGGAGATGGGCGTGAAGTACCCGGTGCCGTTCCCGGGCGAGTCTGGCGAGCACGTCATCACCGGCGGCACCTGGGCCGAGCTGGCGGCTAACATCGATGCCCGGCTCGCCAAGATCGCGGCCAGGACGGGCGGCGTCAAGCTCGACGAGCGGTTCGCGGACCGGCTGACGGACACCGTGACGCGATTCAACTCGTTTGCCGTCAGCGGCCACGACGATGACTTCTTCCGCGGCGACCGTCAGGCCGAGCACGGCTACAGCGTGATGGGCCTGACCCGCGGGGTGAACCGGACCATGTACCCGTTCGCCTCCTCCGGCCCCTACTACGCGATCCTGATCGGCGCGGCCGGCTTCGACACCAACGGCGGCCCCGGCATCAACGAGAACGCCCAGGTGGTCGGCCCGGACCAGGAGCCGATCGGGGGCTTTTACGCGGCCGGCAACTGCGCGGGGTCACCGGGGCACGGCGCGTACTGGTCGGGCGGCGCCACTCTGGGGAACGCACTGGTCTGGGCCTATCAGGCCGGCGCCCACGCCGCGGGTCAGCCGGACAGGGACGCGTCGTGAGCCCGCCCGCGTTCTGGGAGCGCCGGTTCGAGAACAAGGTCGCGCTGGTCACCGGCGGTGCCCGCGGCCAGGGCCTGGCTGAGGCGCAGCGCTTCAGCCGCGAGGGCGCGGCGACTATTGCCGTCGACGTCCACGACGAAGCCGACGTCGGACCGGACATCAGCTACGCGAAGCTGGACGTCACTTCCCGGGATGACTGGGCCAGCGTCGTGAAGCAGGTCGTCGGTCAGTACGGCCGCATCGACGTGCTCGTCAACAACGCCGGCATCGGCATCGCTGAGACGATCGCGTCGGTCACGGCGGAGGAGTGGTCCGCGGTGATGGCCGTGAACCTCGAGGGCGCGCTGATCGGCATGCAGGCGGTCGCGCCGGTCATGCGGGACGCCGGTGGCGGGGCCATCATCAACACGGCGTCGGCGGCTGCCTTCTACGGGTTCGCGCTGCCCGCCTACAACGCCAGCAAGTGGGCTTTGCGCGGCCTGACCAAGACGGCGTCGCTAGAGTTCGCGACCTGGGGGGTGCGGGTCAATGCCGTCCACCCCGGCCTGGTGGTCTCGCCCATGAGCGATGGCGCTCACGAGACCACCGAGCGGATCCGGCTTGCGACACCGCTGCGCCGCGGTGCGGCGATGGACGAGATCGCCGCGCTAGTCGCGTTCCTGGCCAGCGACGAGGCGACCTTCATCACCGGAGCTGACTTCGTCATCGACGGCGGGCTTCTCGCGGCCGGCGCCATGGGCGAGGTGTCGTATGACTTCGGCGGGTGAGCGGGCGGGCTCCGGATGCCCGTCGCGCCGCTGCCCGCCCCGGTCGCGTCAACGGCACCAGTAATACAGCACTAGTAATAAGGAGAAGGCGATGGCCGCACAACTCAGCTCCGACGCGATCGAGATCGGCGTGGTCGTCCGCGACGTCGACCGGTGCCTGGAGTTCTACCGCGACGTACTCGGCCTGGCCTACCTCGGCGACCTGGACTTCGGGGTGGCGAAAATGTGGCGCTTCCAGGCCGGGACGTCGGTGGTGAAGCTGCTCCTGTTCAAGGAGGAGCCGACGGCCGCGAGCCCTCCCGGCGAGGTCACCGCCACCGGCTACCGCTATATGAGCTTGTTCGTTTCCAATATTGAAGATCTTGTCGCCGAGTGCCAGCGGTTCGGGGCGGCGGTCCCGATTCCGGTGACCGAGTTCAAGCCGGGCTCGCGGTTCGCGTTCGTCGAGGACCCCGAGGGTAACCGCATCGAGCTGCTGGACGTCGCTGCCTAAGCCGCAAGTAAAGCTCAAGAACGGAGTGATCAGATGACCGATGCCGACGTGCTGGATCGCCTGGCCGGGCGCCTCGAGCGGCTGGAGTCCGAGCAGGCGATCAGGGAAACGATGGTCAGGTACGCGCAGACGCTTGACTACGGAGACAGTGCCGGGTGGGCGGCGTGCTACACCGCTGACGGCGTCTTTGACGTGCGCCGACGCGGCGAGCCGCTGTTCCGCCACCAGGGGTCGGAGGCGCTGGCGGAGTTCGCAACCGGCCACACCTCGGCGCCGGCTGTGTACCACAAGCACGTGCTCGGGCTGCCCTCGATCACCCTGTCCGAGGATGGCCAGGCGGCTACCGCCAGCACCTATTTCATGATGGTGCACGAGTCACCGGACGGCCCGCAGGTCCTCGTCTTCGGCCGGTACCTGGACGCATTCGCCCGCGGCGATGCGGGCTGGCAGCTATCCGAGCGGATCGTCGACATGGAGGACGTGGGGACTCGCGCGGCAGCCTGACTGCCCGGGCATCGGCGGCTCGATCATCGTCACCAGCTCCCCGGCGGGCCTGATGCCGATGGAGAACTTCGCCAATGCACATCAGCTAAGCAGGGCCTAGTCGGCGTGGTCACGTCATCCCGCAGGAGAGGAATCGCATCATGGCGGGGAGAGTAGAGGGCAAGGTTGCCTTCATCACCGGTGCGGCGCGCGGCCAGGGCCGCAGCCATGCTATCCGGCTCGCACAGGAAGGCGCTGACATCATCGCCATCGACCTGTGCGAGTCGGTGCCCAGCGTGGACCGCTGCTACCCCGGCGCGACCGAGGCTGACCTGGCCGAGACGGTCGCGGCCGTCGAGGCGCTGGACCGGCGGATCGTTGCCGCCAAGGCCGACGTCCGGGACTACCCGGCGCTTAAGGCGGCGCTCGACGACGGCGTGGCCCAGCTCGGCCGCATCGACATCGTCAGCGCCAATGCCGGCATCTTCATTTTCGGCGGCGAGACGCACCTGGCCAGCGAGCAGGACTGGCAGGACGTCACTGATATCAATCAGACCGGCGTCTGGCATACCTGCAAGGCGGTGATCCCGCACCTAATCGAGCAAGGCACCGGCGGATCGATGATCCTGACCAGCTCCACCGCCGGGCTCAAGGGCACGCCGCACGCGGCGGCTTATACGGCGAGCAAGCACGCGGTGGTCGGGATCATGCGCACGCTGGCACTGGAGCTGGCGCCGCACCGGATCCGGGTCAATACGGTGCACCCGACCGGCGTCGCCACCACCATGATCCTTAACGATGCGACCTTCCGGCTAGTCGCGCCCCATCTGGAGCATCCAACGCAGGAAGACGCGGCTGAGGTCTTCACCACGACCAACGCGCTGCCGGTCTCGTGGGTGGAGCCAGTCGACGTCAGCAACGCGGTGCTGTTCCTGGCCTCGGACGAGGCCCGGTACGTGACCGGTACCGAGCTCAAGATCGACGCCGGGTACACCATCAAATAGCTGCAGGCGGGCGTGTCCCCTCCTGACGTGCAGGCGGCAGGCCCGCCCGCCGGTTCAGCGGACGGAGTGCATGATGACGGTGCCCAGCGTGCACCAGCCGGGCCGGATCACCGAGGTGCGGGACCGGGTCCGCCGGCACCTGGTCGGCCGTGAACATGAGCTTGACCTGGTGCTGGCGGCGGTCGCGGCAGGGCGGGACATCGTGCTGGAAGGCCCGCCGGGCACCAGCAAGAGCACGCTGCTGCGCGGGATCACCGCCGAGTGGGGGATCCCGCTGGTCTTCGTCGAGGGTAACGCGGACCTGACGCCTGCCAAGCTGGTCGGCCACCACAACCCGGCGCGGGTGCTGCGCGAGGACTACAGCGCGGACAACTTCGTCGACGGTCCGCTGCTGGAGGCCATGCGGTCGGGCGGGTTCCTGTACATCGAGGAGTTCAACCGCGCGCCCGAGGACACCCTCAACACGCTGCTTACGGCGATGGCCGAACGGCAGATCGCGGTGCCGCGGGCGGGCGCCGTGACGGCGGTGCCCACGTTCCGGGTGATCGCGTCGATGAACCCCTACGACCACGTCGGCACGACAAGGCTGTCCACCTCGGTGCTTGACCGGCTGTGCCGGCTCGCGGTCGGCTACCAGGACGCCGAGGCCGAGCGCGGCATCGTTGCGCTGCGCGCGCCGCGGCCGGACCTGGCGGCCGGGCAGTACGACCGGCTGATCGCCGACGCGGTCGCGGTGACCCGGGCCACCCGCGAGCTGGCGGAGGTCCGGCAGGGCAGCAGCGTCCGCGGCGCCATCGACGTCGTGCTGGTGGCCGGGCAGCTGCTGGACCTGGCTGGCGTGACGGCCAGCGACGACAAGCGCTACCCGGAGATCGTCTACGACGCGATGGTGGTCGCGCTGTCCGGCCGGATCTTCCTGGACGAGAGCGTGGATGCGACGCCTGAGGTGGTACTACGGCAGATCTGGGCGGACCGGTTCGTGCTGGAGCCCGCGACCGCTGCGCCTGGTTGAAGAGAAGTCGAGGCTGACTCGGTGGTCTGCCGCCGAGCCGAGCCCGGCCGCGGGCTGCTGCAGCCGCTGCGCCGCAAGCCCAAGGTGCTCGTTCAGCAGCCGCAGCTGCTCACGCCAGCAACGGGCGGCGCGGGCGGTTTCGTGCTGTCCGGCCCGTGCGGCCCGTCCGGCCGCGCCACCCGCCCCGGCAGCAGCGCCTCGGCGATCACGACCGAAGAGGGCACGCTGCTCGCGGCCGTGCCCGACGATGGCCAGCCCGATCCGGAGACTGTCCGCCGCGCCCGGCAGATTGCAGGCCGGCTGGCGGTGCCGCGGCCGCGGCGGGACACCAGCGCGCGGCGCGGCATCGGCGAGCTGGCCAGCGTCCGCTACCGAGGCGGTTCCGACGATATCGACCTCGATGCGACGGTCGACCAGCTCGTCGAGCACCCCGTTCCTGACGATGACGACATCATCGTGCGGGAACGGATGCGGACCAGGCGCAGGGTCGTCCTGCTGGTCGACGTATCGGGATCGATGCGGGGGGAGCGGGTCCGCACGGCCGCGGCCACCGTGGGTGCGCTGGCCGCCGAGCTCGCGCGTGATGACCTGGCTGTGGTCGCGTTCTGGTCGGACGCAGTCGTACTGTGCCAGCTCGGTCAGCGGGTCCCGCCCCTGCAGCTGCTGGATACCATGCTGCGCATCCCGGCCAAGGGGCTCACGAACATGGCATTCCCCTTGCTCGTGGCCGCGCGTCAGCTTGCCCGCGTTCCCGCCCCGGATGCCAGGGTCGTGCTGCTGTCCGACTGCGTGCACAACGCCGGCCCGGATCCCAGGCCGTTCAGCGCCCGGCTGCCACGGCTGGACGTGCTGCTGGACACCTCCGGCGAGCAGGACCCGGATCTTGCCCGAGACCTGGCCCGGCTCGGCCGCGGCCGGCTGCGTAAAATCCGGACCTATCGTGACGTCGCGCCCGGGCTGAATGCGATCTTTGCAGGCTAAGGGAGATCCATGTCCGTCGTTGTCGCCATGGCCGTTCCGGTCAGGCCGCCCCAAGGTAGAGGCTGGCCAGCGCCTCGTTCAGATCGGCCGGCGCGCCGGCGGCCACCACCCGTCCGGTCACCATGACGGCGCCGGTGTGGGCGATCTCCAGCACGGTCCGGGCGAACTGCTCCACTGCCAGCACGGTCGTCCCGGCGCCCACCATGGCGACCACCTGCCCGTACAGCATTTCCACGACACGCGGCGCCAGGCCGGTGGACAGCTCGTCCAGCAGCAGAAAGGACGGCTCGGTGGCGACGGCCCTGGCCAGCGCTAGCATCTGCTGCTCACCGCCGGAAAGGGTGCCCGCGAGCTGCCGCCGCCTGGTCGCCAGTACGGGGAAGGTGTCGTAGACCCGTGCCTCGATGTCGGCCAGCGTGCCACCGAGGTGGGTCACCAGCCGGATGTTGTCAGCGATCGTGAGATTGGGGAACACGCCACGTCCCTCCGGCAGCAGGCAGACGCCGCGCCTCGCCAGGTCGTACGGCTGGACGCCAGCGATCGAGGTGCCGTCTACGGCGACCGAGCCGGCTCCGACCGCGTGCAGACCTGCGATGACCCGCAGCAATGTCGACTTGCCGGCGCCGTTAGGCCCGAGCACGGCGAACAGGCCGCCCTTCGGCACGCTGAGGTCGATGCCATGCAGCACCTCGATAGCCCCGTAGGCGGCAGTCAGGCCGGTCACTTCCAGCATCGGGGCCTGCTGGTCCGCGCTCACTGCGCGGCCTCGGCTGAGACGCCGAGATAGGCCTGCACAACCGCGTTGTTACGGCGGATCTCCTCGGGTGTGCCGCTGGCCAGAATTTCGCCCTGATCTAGCACTGTGACGGTCGAGCACACCGGCATGACCAGCTCCATATCATGTTCCACCAAGATGATTGACAGGCCCTCGGCGGCCAGTTCGCGCAGCATGCGGCCGAGCGCCTGGGTCTCTTCCTCGATCAGCCCGGCGGCCGGCTCGTCGAGGAGCAGGACCTTCGGCCGCGTCATGAGCGCCCGTGCGACCTCGACCAGGCGGGCGATGCCGGTGGGTAGGTGATCGGCGCGGGCCGGGCCGAACTGGCTCAGGTTCATCCGGTCCAGCATCGCCTCGACCGCGGCGCGCGGATCAGTGCGATCACCGTGTCGGCGCGCATGGAGCTCGGCCGCCACCAGCAGGTTGTCGCGCACTGTGAGCACGCCGAAGAGCTCGAGTTGCTGGAACGTGCGCGCCAGGCCGCGCCGGGCGCGTGCGTGCGGGCTGCGCCGGGTCACGTCCTCGCCGTCCAGAAACACGTGGCCACTAGAGGGCGCGACGAGTCCGGTCGCGACATTGAACAGCGTCGACTTGCCGGCTCCGTTCGGGCCGATCAGGCCGTGGATGCCGTGCGGCTCGGCAGTGACGGTCGCGCTCCGCAGGGCGGTCACGCCGCCGTACCGGACGGTGACGTCGCGCACCTCGAAAAGAGCCATCAGGAGCGCCCCTCCAAGGTGATGCCGGCATCGGTGATCCCGCCGCTGGGTACGCCCGCCTCACCCGAGCCCGCGGGCACCGGCAGACTGGCGCCGTCCACCGGACTCGCGGCGTGCGCCGGACTCGGGCTGGCGGCTGTACCGGGGCTGGCCAGCCCGGCCGCGCTGACCGGGCCGCTTACCCTGACCGGCGCCGTGATCGAAGCCAGTCGCAATCGCTCGGCCGCATGGCCGGGGAGCCGCGCGGCCAGTTTGGCCAGGCTGGCAGAGATGTCGGCGGCTACGCCATTGGGCTGTTTGCCCAGGCCGACGCCAACCAGGCCGGGCAGCAGCTGCGAGATCTGGTAAATGAACGTCGAGATCGTGCCGATGTAGCCGAAGACACCAAGCGCCAGCGCGCCGAAGGTTGCGCCGCCGACAGTCCCGGCGCCGCCGGCCATGATCAGCAGCAGCAGCGGCAGGCTCGCCAGGAAGGAGAACTGCGTCGGAGTGACCTGCGTGTAGACACCCGCGAGCAGCACGCCGCCGACGCCCGCGATGCCCGCGGACAGGGTGAAAACGCCGAGCTTCAGTGCGGTCGTGCGCATGCCCAGCGTCTCACTGCCTGCCTGGCTCTCCCGCATGGCCAGCAATGCACGACCGAATCGCGACCGGCGGATGGCCACGACCAGTAGCCCGACGAGGCTGAAGATCACCGCGAGCGCGATCAGGTAGGTTCGGTTGCTGGTCAGATTGATGCCGGGGATGCTCAGCCTCGCGATGGGCACCGCGCCGCTCTCGAACAGCGGCAGCGTGTGCCCGAACCAGGTCACCGACGGCAGCCCGAAGATCCAGGAGTCGAAGAGCTCGGCGATGGCCGCAGTCGCCAGTGCCAGGTAGAGCCCGCGGAGGCGGATGGCGGGCACGGCGGCGAGCAGGCCGACTACCGCGGCGATGGCGAACGCGACGAGCAGGCCGAGCAGGCTGCCGCCGCCGGTTGCGTGCGCGAACGCAAGCGCTCCGACTCCGGCGAAGGTCATCTGGCACAGCGAGATCTGGCCTGCGTAGCCCAGCAGCGGAACGAGCGAGAGCCCGACCACTCCCAGCGCTAGGCCGATGCTGGCGAAATACAGCGGCTGGGTGGACAGTATCGGGGCCAGCGCGGCGCACACGGCGATCAGGATCACCGCTCCGGTCAGCGACAGCCGGTAGGACGGAACGGGGAACGACTCTCGGCTGCGCCGGACGATGTAGCCGCGCAGTCGCTCGTGCGGCTGCAGCAGCAGGGCGATGAGCAAGATGATGATGGGAATGGCCAGCGGCAGGTTCTGCAGCCAGTTCACGGTGGATACCGGGAGGTAGCCCACCACGTAGCTGTCGGCTAGTCCGATGATCGCGGCGCCGAGGAAGGTGTAGGGCAGGCTCCTCAGCCGGCCGATGATGGCCGCGGCATAGGCGTTGATGACCAGGAGCGTCAGCGGCGCCACCGACAGCTGGAGCGTCGGCGCGATGAGAATGCCGGCGACCGCCGCCAGCGATGAGCCGAGGATCCAGCTCAGGCGCGAGGCGCGGTTCGGATTACCGCCGACGAGCATCAGCAGCGAGCGGTTGTCCACGACAGCCCGCATGTCGATGCCGATTCTGGTCCGGTACAGGATGAACCACAGGACCAGCACGCAGAGGACGAACGTGCCGAGGGTGATGAGCTGGGTCCAGGTGACGTAGGTGCCGAACAATGACACCTTGTTGTTGACGTAGAAGGGCGGGAACGGGCGGGCGGTCTGGGGATTCCAGATCCACAGGGCCGCGCCCTCCATCGCGATCAGCAGGCCGATCGTCACGGCCAGCTTTGTAGCCTCGCTGGCATCAGCGAGGTTGCGCATAAGCAGTTTCTCCACCCCGCAGCCGAACAGCGGGGCTAGCACGCCGATGACGACGACCAGCGCGAGCGGCGCCGGCCAATTCCACCCCCAGCGCAGCTGCCAGAATACGAACGCCCCGAACATGCCCACGGCTCCGTGCGCGATGTTGAAGACGCCCGAGGTGGTGTAGGTGACCACCAGTCCGCTGGCGGCAATCGCGTAGATGGCGGCAGTGACCAGACCGACGATCGTATAGGTAAGGAATTCACTCATCGCGTGTACCGGTCCCGCTTCCTGCCAGGGGTGTCCAGCTCAGTTCGATGGCCGATCCCGGCCAGGACGGCAGCTGCTGCCGCCCTGACCGGGATGGATGAGCGCACCGCATCCGCTGATGGCCAGGTGCCTACGGCTTCACGAACGGCACGTTCGCCGGGTTGCAGTAGAACTGGCCGAGCTTCGACGGGATCGCCTGGACGAACTTGGCGTTCTCGATCTTCATGATGATGAAGCAGTCGCTCGCCTTGTTCGAGGCCGGGTTGACGGATCCCTGCAGGCCGCCGCCGGTCCAGTTGGTCTGCTTGGCTACCTGGTGTTCCACGCAGGTCCTGGTCAGGCTGGAGCCGCAGGCCTTGGCCGCCTCCGAGAACAGCAGCCAGGACCCGAAGGCCATCTCGCCGAAGAACCCGAGGTGTGCGGTCGGCACGTACTTCGACACGATCTGCTCGTACTGGGCGACCGCCGGTATCGCGCCGGCCGCCTCCAGCGGCTCCGACGGCATGTACACGTAGTAGTTCTTCGCGACCGAGGCGCCGGTGGTCAGGAAGCTGGTGTCGTAGTCCTGCGGCGGCGAGATCTGGATCTTCGGATACCAGCCCGCCGTGGACATGGCCTGGTCCAGTGCGACCGACGTTGGGATCGTGTCGTTGAGGAACATCATCTGCACGCCGGCCTTCTTCATGGCCTCCACGTACGGAGCCCAGTTGACCTGGCCTAGCGCGTTGTACTGGGCGGTGTAGACCACCTTGCCGCCGTCAGCGGCGATCGCCTCGTTGTAGGTGTGCTGCTCCCTGGCGGCGGCAGCGCCCGCGGCGTACAGCGTCCCGATGTGGTCCTGGACGCCCGGGTTCTGCTGGAAGATGACCGGGAAGCCGCCGATGTTCTCCTGGTCGGCAGGCAGCGGGTTGGACGGGTACATGAGCTTGGCGTTGGCCGCCGCCGAGCTGACCGTCGCAGCGGTGAAGTTCGGGATCCCGCACTTCTCCCACGCGGCGACCCCCGTGTTGTCGAGTACGCCCATCGTGCCCACCATGGCGAGGTCGGCTGTGCAGCTTGTCTCGACCTGCGGGAGATAGTTAGTCTCGGCCGAGTCGCGCTTGTCCAGGATCAGCTTGCGGCCGTTAATGCCGCCGGCGGCGTTGCACCAATCGACGTAAGCCGTTGCGGTGTCCCACATCGGCTGGAGCAGGCCGGGTGCGCCAGGAACGTTAATGTCGGCGATGACCGAGACCTCGATGCTGGTGTTGGTGACGCCGGTCGCGGTGGCGCCCTTAGCGGTGCCGTGACCGCAGACACTCCCTAGTGTGCCGAAGCTCCCGGCCGCCGAACTCCCGGTGGATGCACCGCCCGATGAGCCGCTGCCGCCAGACGATCCGCTGCCGCCAGACGATCCGCAAGCCGCTAGGGCCAGCACGCACAGCGCCGCAAGTGTCACGTGTATACGAAGGTGCTTAATTTCCATACTCCCTCCCAGGTGGGTACGGATGGTGATCGTCAGTCTGACCAGCGCAGAAGGGCCATACAATGCGCGGTCCCGCTCATCGGCACGACCTACGCACAGCCTGCGGCCGGCGCGGCGACCCGGACCGGGCTGCCTGCTGCCTGTTCCGCAGCAAGCTCAATCGCGATGCCGATCAGCATGTCTTCCTGGCCGCCTACCAGCTTGCGCTGGCCAGCCCGCACCAGCACCTCGGCGCCGGATACGCCGTAGCGCTCCGCCACCCGCTCGGCATGCCGGAGGAAGCTCGAGTACACGCCTGCGTAGCCCATGATCAGCGACATCCGGTCGATGACCGGCTCACGCTCCATGGCCGGGCGGACGATGTCCTCGGCCGCGTCGGCGAGCGCAAAGACGTCAATGCCGGTCCTGATGCCGAGGAGGTGGCATACCGCCGCCAGCACCTCGGTAGGGGTGTTGCCCGCCCCCGCGCCGAAGGCGCGAGTGCAGCCATCTACCTGCTGCGCGCCCGCACGGATCGCCAGGATCGTGTTCGCGACCCCCAGCGACAGGTTCTGATGGCCGTGAAAGCCGACCTGGATGTCCGGCGCGAGGATCGCCCGCATGGCCAGGACGCGGTCGGTCACCTGTTCCAGGATCAGTGCGCCCGCCGAGTCGACCACGTAGACGCACTGACAGCCGGCCTCCGCCATGATCTTCGCCTGGATCGCGAGGTCAGTTGCCGGAATCGAGTGCGCCATCATCAGGAAACCGACTGTCTCCAGGCCGAGATCGCGGGCGATGCCGAAATGCTGAGCTGAGATGTCCGCCTCGGTCGCGTGCGTCGCAACCCGGATGATGGACGCGCCAAGGTCGCGTGCGGCCCTGATGTCGTCCACTGTCCCGAGGCCAGGCAGGATCAGGCACGCGATCTTGATCTCGCGAGCCGTGTCGGCGGCGGCCTTGATAAGCGTGCGCTCGTCGACGGCGCTGAGACCGTAGTTGATCGACGAGCCGCCGAGGCCATCGCCATGACTGACCTCCACGACCGGCACGCCAGCATCGTCGAGCGCGCGCACGATCGATCGCACCTGATGCTCGTCGAACTGATGCCGGACCGCGTGCGAGCCGTCGCGCAGGCAGCTGTCAGTGACGCGGACATCGAGATCGGCAGAGTAAGGCATTGCTCTGGTTACCTCCGGATCGGATTGGATCTGGCCGGCCGCTGACACCGCGGGGAGCACGCATCAGCTCGCCCTGGCCAGCTGGCTGCGCGCTATCTCCTCGCCGACCTTCGCGGCGGCAGCCGTCATGATGTCGAGGTTGCCTGCGTATGACGGCAGGTAGTCGCCTGCGCCCTCGACCTGAACGAAGATCGCGACCCGGCCTTCGTCGAACTGCGGGTCCGCGGTAAGCCGGAAGCCGGGCACGTACTGCTGCACCTCGGCCTCCATCGCGCGGACCGAGTCGGCGACGGCCTGCTGGTCCACGTCGCGCGGTACCGCCACGAAGATGCTGTCGCGCATGATGACCGCTGGCTTCGCAGGGTTCAGGATGATGATCGCCTTGCCCCGGCCCGCGCCGCCGAGCTGCGCCACCGCTCCTGCTGTGGTCCTCGTGAACTCGTCGATGTTCGCCCTGGTGCCCGGGCCCGCGGCGGCGGACGCCACCGAGGCCACGATCTCGGCGTACGCCACATCCGTCACCCGCGAGACCGCATAGACCATCGGGATCGTCGCCTGGCCGCCGCAGGTGACCATGTTGAGGTTCGGCTTGCCGATGTGCTCGGTCAGGTTGACGGGCGGCACGACGTAGGGACCGACGGCAGCGGGTGTCAGGTCCACCGCCGTGATCTGGCGCTCGGCGTATAGCGGCGCGTTGGCCGCGTGCGCCTTGGCAGAAGTGGCCTCGAAGACGAGGTCAGGCAACGGGTCTTGCCGGAGCAGCCAGCCGACACCCTCGGCCGTCGCCTCCACGCCGAGTCCGGCGGCACGGCGCAGACCGTCGCTGTCGGGGTCGATGCCTATCATCCAGCGGGGCAGGATCCGCTCCGATCGCTGCAGCTTGAACAGCAGGTCAGTGGCGATGTTCCCGGATCCGACAATCGCCGCGTTCAGCACGTTGAGCTCCTTTAGACGACACCACGCCTAAGCCGCATTTGAGAACTAACAGGACACGCATGTTACAGAATCGTTAACGATGTCACCTATGTCATTCAATCGAGACCGGGTTTATGCTCCAAGCGTGCATGCCGTTGAGCGGGATACTTCGCATGAGTCGGTGCTAGAACGGGCAAACGCACTGTTGTCCGCCTTCAGCCCGCGGCATCGCACACTGTCGCTGTCGGGGATCGTGATGCGCACCGGGCTGCCTAAGTCAACCGCGCACCGGACAGCCCAGCAGATGATCAAGCTCGGCTGGCTGAACTACACCGAGGGCCAGTACTCACTCGGGACGCGCATGTTCGAGTTCGCCGGCCTGAGCCCGGTCCGGACCGAACTACGCGAGGCCGCGCTGCCTTTCCTGGAGGACCTTTACGAGGCAACGCACGCCACCGTGCACCTCGGCATCATGGACGGGCTGGACATCTTGTATATCGACAAGATCTCCGGCCATCACAAGGTCACGAACCTGTCGCGAGTTGGCGGCCGGATGCCGGCGCACTGCACGTCGCTGGGCAAGTCCATCCTCGCCTTCTCGCCGCCGGACGTTGTACAGAACGTCGTCCGGCGCGGGCTGGCCCGCTATACCGATGCCACGATCATCTCCCCCGGGCGGCTGGAGCGGGAGCTCACGAGCGTGGCAGCGCGGCACGTCGCATTCGACCATCAGGAGGCCAGCGTCGAGCTTATGTGCGCTGGGGCGCCGGTATTCGGCCCCGACCAGCGTGTTGTCGCCGCGCTGTCGGTGACGAGCCCTGTCGGGCGAGCGCGGATGGACCGCATAGCCCCGGCCGTGGTTGCCGCGGCCCGCGGAGTGTCCAAAGCGCTCGCCGCCAATGCCGTCGGCACGCGACGCCCGGGATTACCCTCGCCCGCCTGCTGAGGTCAATCTGCCGGACTATGAATAACTATCGATGATCGCAGCGGCGATCGCGAACGCACGGTTGCCGGCCGGCACGCCAGCGTACACAGCAACGTGCAACAGCACCTCGGAAATCTCGTCCGCGCCCAGTCCGTTCCGGAGCGCGGCCCTGACGTGCAGGGCCAATTCCTCGTCCCGGCCGAGCGCCGCCAGCATCGCGATCGTGATCATACTGCGCTCCGGCCGTGACAGCCCTGGCCGGTTCCACAGCTCACCCCAGGCATAGCGGGTGACGAAATCCTGGAACGGGGCCGTGAACTCGGTCGTGTTCGCGGCAGCTCGGTCCACGTGCTCATCACCGAGTACCGCGCGGCGCATGCGCATGCCTACCGCTGTCCGTTCGTCATCGTTCACCAGATGGCCCCCCTTCCCTGCTGCGGCCGTCCTCGGGCGGGCTCCCGTTGAGTTCGCTCTCGTCGGACGGACGGTCATCGATCTGGCTGTGGTAGTCGGGCGGACGGATGTCGGGCCGGCCGCTTCTGATGTGACCGCGTCTGGCGCGGCGTACCCGAAGTCTGACGCGAAATGACCTGCGTGGGCCACAATGTGCCCGGAGTCGTGCGCGGCCAGCGCGCGGCGGATGAACTCCGCTGACGCCCCAAGGTATCCGGCCGGATCGACCGCGGCGGCGAGCTCAGCCTCGCCGAGGCCAGCCTGGCGGAGAGCGGCAGCGGCGTCGGCGTCGTCGAGGAGTGCCGCTGTCAGGCAGGTGCCGTGCTCGTCGGCCCGGGCGGCCGCGGCCGCAACCAGGTCATGGGCTGCCACCTGGCCGAGCGACGGCGCCAGCTCCGCCGCGACGTGCTCAGCCAGCAGCGAGCCACCGGTCGCGTCCACGTTGGCGCGCATCCGGACGGCGTCGACGCTAAGCCCCGTCAGCAGCTTCACCGACCACGACGCCGCAGAGCCAGTCAGCCGGAGCAGGTCCGACAGCGTCTCCCATTCGGCGTGCCAGCTCCCGGCAGCGCCCTGATGCTCGTGCTCGGCCGTGGTGGCAAGGGTGCCCAGCAGGCCGGGCGCTCGCCTCGCGCAGCCGAGAATGATGACAGACGCGACCTGATTCTTCTTGTGCGGCATCGCCGATGAGCCGCCTTGCCGCGGATCATCGCTTCGCTCAGCGACCTCGGCGACCTCGGTTTGCGCGAGCAGCGTCACGTCCCTGGCGATCTTTCCAAGCGTCGCGCACGTTCCGGCGAGCGCGGCCGCCAGCTGCACGATCCGCAGCCGGTCGCTGTGCCAGGGCAGCGCAGGCTCGGCCAGCCCGAGCTCGTCGGCGAGCAGCGCCGCCACGGCCGGACCGCTTTCGCCGAGAGATGCCAGCGTGCCGGCCGGACCGCCAAACTGGATCGCCAGCCTGGTCGCGCGGATCCGATCAAGTTCGCGCCGGGCCTCCTCGATGCTGGTCAGCCAGCCCGCTGCCACCAGGCCGAATGTGACCGGCACTGCCTGCTGGAGCAGCGTGCGCCCGGCCATGACCGTGCCCGCGTGGGCCCGCGCGAGCTGCGCCGTACAGCCAGCTGCCGCTACGAGGTCAGCGCCGATGGCATCGATGGCCCGTCTGGCGAGCAGCATGGCGGCGGTGTCGATGATGTCCTGGCTCGTCGCGCCGCGATGCATGGCGTCGCGCGCCTCGGCTGGCAGCTTGGCGTTCAGGGCGCGGACCAGCGCCGGTACCGGATTCCCCACGAGCGTGGCGGCGCGGCCGATCTCGGCGATGTCGAACTGGTCCGCGCACGCGGCACTGGTGACCGCGGCGCCGGTCCCGGCTGGTGCCAGCCCGGCCCGCTCCGCTGCCCTGGCCAGTGCCGCTTCGGTGTCCAGCATCGCCTGCAGCCAGTCGCGATCACTCGTGCCGACCGCGCCGCGGCCGAACAGACCGTCAAACAAGCCTTCTCGCCCGGAATCGCTCACGTAGTCCATGATCCTCGCATCCGGAAGCGTCGTCAGCCAGATCCTGCCGGGCCGGCCGACCCGCATGGCTGCCCAAGTCAGTATGTGGGCGGCTGTTGCGTGCCTCGGCATCGTAGGCCGTCGACGACGACTGCCACGATGTGCTGGTTGTGTTCGGGCCCTCTCCCAGGGACGGGCTGGGACAACTGAGTGATGGCGTGCAGGAGGCGAAAGCGACATCCCGGGCGGCCGGCGACACCAGTCGTGTCCAGCGGCTAGCGAGGTTCCGGCAGGCGCCTATGATGCATAGCCACGCGAAATCAGGCCCGCGCGCCGATAGTCCCCCGAGTCGGTGCCAGGCCCATCGATCAGGTGCTGGAAAACCTGGGGCTCAACTGGTGGGCGGTACTGGGATTGAACCAGTGACCTCTTCCGTGTCAGGGTGTCGGCACGGTTACGGATGTGGCTCAAATGGCTATTTGACCTGGGGGTGTGGGCCTGACCGAGGCGACATGTTCCCCGTGCGAACACCTGTCGACCCGCTTGTCCTAGGGCAGATGTAGGGGCTGGCCCTAGCGAGGCCACCGGAGCCGCTTCTTTGGGGCGTCGAGCCACCGGCGGAAGTACGCGTCTTGCTCCGCGACGGTCCCCACCTTGTCTGGCGAGGAGGGTTCGAGCAAGCCGAGTAGCGGATGCCGTCCGGCCTTGCCGATCACCAGCTCGTACACCGCGTTGCCTCCGCCCATGTCCCGTGCCATGCCCGATGGATAGCAGTCCGTCCGAGCACCATTGCAGAGAGGTATCCAGCCAAGCGGCTCCAGTTGCAGGCGGAGCTGCTGCAGGGCGTCGAACAAATCGCGGCCAGTCGATCGCAGGGTCAGGTGCGGACCGGGTGCCTCCATTGCTAGCACGGCGAGGTTGCCGTCCCACGTTGACGTGATTAGCGCGTCTGTCTTGCTCATGGTCGCCGCGTGCCATAGGCCAACTGAGACTGACTGCTCCATCTGGACAAAGTAGTACAGGATCTAGCGCTGGTAGCTCCAGCTTGAAGTTCGGGACATGCAGTGTGAGCTGACCGGCGGCGGAGTTGCTGTACAGCCGATCGTTGAACCTCACGGCTTGAATGGGTCGACCGCCCTTACTTAGGTGACGCCAAGCCGGGAGCAGATCGCTTCTGCTTGGCGGTCGAGGGCGCGTCGGAGCTGGTAGCCCCTGTGTGTTGTGTTACGCCCGAGATGGGTCAAGTCGCCTTGCCCATTTTCATCGGCCTCGCGGCGGCACCTGGTCTCGACGTAGGCCTCGCCGGCGCAGTTGCTGTACAGCCCATCGTCGAACCTCACGGCTTGAATGGGTCGACCGCCCTTACTTAGGTGACGCCAAGCCGGGAGCAGATCGCTTCTGCTTGGCGGTCGAGGGCGCGTCGGAGCTGGTAGCCCGTGTGTGTTGTGTTACGCCCGAGATGGGTCAAGTCGCCTTGCCCATTTTCATCGGCCTCGCGGCGGCACCTGGTCTCGACGTAGGTCTCGCCCATGTGTCCGACAACGTGAACGACTTCTATGGTCATGTCGTTGCGGTGGTAGCGCACCGTACTGATGCCGGGAACGAACTTGTCATTTTCAGTCTCCGGCCCTAGGAAACCCTGGGCAGGTACCGCTCGCCGAAGACATTCATGCGCTAATGGGAGTGTACGAAAGCCGAGGAACAGCAGCCAGGGCCGCAAGCAACGGCGTGCCGAGAGCGCAACGGCCACGTTCCTTCCCTGAGCAGGGGAACGTGGTCCGGACCACGCGCGGTTTCCCGTCGCCAGCGGCTCCGCAGCCGCCGGACGAGATCAGGCGTTGAAGCCGATACTCAGCCAAGTTAGCTTTAGAGACACCTCAATAACCCTCTAAACTGAAGGCCGGGTGGTGGTTCGGACGCTTTGAGGAGACCCGCGCCTTATGGATTTCGGTACGTTCCATCTCCATTCGGCGCCAGCGGACAGGCCACCACGCACGATCGTCCACGAGCACTTTCAGCAGATGCTGGCTGCCGACCGGCTCGGCTTTGCCGAGGTGTGGATCGCCGAGCACAACGCCCGCGAGTACGGTTTTATCGGTAACTCAGTGATCGTGGCCGCGGCGCTGGCGGCCGCGACCACGCGGATCCGCATCGGCACCGCCGTGACCCGGCTGCCGGTCCACAACCCGCTGCACCTGGCTGAGGACCTCGCCTACGCCGACATCCTGTCCGGCGGCCGGGTCGACTGGGGCGTCGGGAAGGGCTACGACGAGCACGAGTTCACCACCTATGGCGTCAACTTCGCCGAGCGTGAGGAGCGCTGGGAAGAGACGTTCAACGCCGTGCGTCAGATGTGGTCGACCGGGCGCACCGCCTATAACGGGCAGTTCTATAGCCTCGGTGACGGCCAGCTGATCCCGCTCCCGCAGCAGAAGCCGCTGCCGACGTACATCATGGTCTCGGGCAGCGAGCGATCCGTGACCTGGGCGGCGGAACGGCTGCTGCCGATCGTGATCGGGTCTGGGCCGGGCTGGGACGACATGCGCGCCCGGCTTGAGCTTTACGCCGAGACGGCCGAACGGCACGGCCACTCCCGCGCGGACATCGAAGCCACGATCGCCCAGACCTGGCAGATGCGGCCGGTGCATGTCGCGCCGACCTATGAGCAGGCCGTCAGAGAATTCGAGCGCGGGCTCATGTGGTACATGAGTTCGCTCGACAACCGGGCCATGTTCGGCTTCTCGCATAACAGCAAGGACTACAACTACTTCCTCACCCACGGTGCGGTCCTGGTCGGCCCCCCGGCCAAGCTGGTCGACGACCTAGCCGAGTACAACGAGCGGACTGGCATCAACAAGGTCATCTGCTGGTTCAACGTTGGCGGCCAGCCCGCCGCGCAGACGCTCGGCGCGATGGAGCTGTTCTCTGGCGAGGTCGCGGCGCGGTTGGCGGACGTCGAGACGGACGGGCTGCGCCGGCGGGCCACGCCGGCGCTGTGAGCATTCGCTCGTGCTCATCAGCGCGACGCAGCCGCCAGTCTGGGCCGCGATCATCAGCGCCGAGGATCGCCGCAACGCGCTGACCCGCCAATGGTCTCGCCGACCCGGGCGATCTTGTCCGGCGGCTGGCGGCCGACGACCAAGCCGGGGCGCTGGTCATACGCGGCGGCGATGTCGCCTCCTGCGCTGGCGCCGACCTTAAGGAGATGGCAGGCGACCTGGCCAGGCAGCCGTTCGCCCGTCATGCCAGGCCCGTACGAGAGCATCCTCGGCTGCCCCAAACCGATGGTGGCGCTGCTTAACGGGGACGCGCTCGGTGGCGGGCTGGAACTGGCGCTGTCCTGCGACATCATCGTCGCCCATACCGGCATCCGGGTGGGCTGCCGGAAGCACAGCGCCCGCGCTGGACCAGCTTGCCGTCCGGCCGATCATCAGGGGTTGTGTTGTCATCTCGTCGGGTTAAGAAGGGGCCGGGGCGGCGTCCGCAGTCGGCCAAACGTCAGCAGTTCATGGGGCGGGTCCGGCCGTGCGGGCCAGCGACGCGTACACCGGGATGCCCCCAGTGACCGCCTTTCCAGGGATGGCCTTCTGGGTCTTCGAGCGCCATGGCGGCGAGCAAGTCCGGCATGTCCGCAGGGAGCTACGGTCTCAGGCGAAATTCTGGCGGGTCCCCGCACGCCGCGATATCCAGGACCGGAGGCACATACCGCATGATGCTTCGAGGAGCTTGCGGGCTGCAATCCGTTTTAGCGTCTCGGCGCGAGCCTGCTGGATGCAGTGAGCCATCCGGCCACGTTCCCAGGCTGGTTAAAGAAGCGGCGGTTGCGACCACCTATCGGCCGGCGCCGCGCCTGCCAGCGCGGCGAGGATCGCGACCGTGTGCAGCCCGGCAGGGTCTGACTCGGTAGAGCACGGTATGCAGGCCACCTCGTCGACGTGCTCACCGTAGTCCTCCAGACGTCGTCGCACGGCCTGCGCGGAGCCCAGGGCCGCCACCCGCAGCAGGAGCGTGTCGGGGATCCGGTCCATCAAGGACCGCGGGTGCGGGCGGCTGCGGGCGTACTCGACCAGATCACTGAAGCCCTCCCGCTCGAACATTGCCGCATAGCCGGGAGCGGCAAGATAAGCGACCAGCATCGATCGCAGTTGGCTCATCGCAGGCTCTTCGTCGCCCACCGCGACCGGAACCCAGGCCGCGATCGCCGGGGGTTTCTGGTCGGCTTGATCGGCTGCTTGCCGGACCTGGGCGGCCAGGGCCGCGGCTTCGTCGACGGTGACCAGGCTGAGCACCACCCGGTCAGCTGAGGTCGCGCCGAGACGCAGCGCACCCGGGCCGAATCCGGCGATCGTCAGGTGCGGCCCCGGCGGCGGCAGGCGCAACCGGTATCCCCTGGTGCGGACCATCGTTCCTGAGCCGTCGCCGGCGCGGCCCTCCAGCAGCACGCGCACCGCAGTCAGGGTCTCGCGGAGCGCGGTGACCGATCGGCTGCGATCGCGCCCGTGCCACTCCTCGACCACCCTGGGACTCGACGTCCCCAATGCCAGCCGTACGTCTCGCCCGATGAGGTCAGATACCGACGCCGCACCCATCGCCAGCATCATCGGATCACGCACGGCCACGGCTAGCGGGCCGACAGTGAGCCCTATCGACCGGGTTCGCAGGCCCACGGCCGTGGCGAGGGCGAACGCGTCGTAAGTCGCCATCTCGCCGATCCAGAGCTCGCCGAATCCGTGCTCGTCGGCGGCTGACGCGGTGAGCAGTGCCTCCCTGGCGGGCCGGTCCTGCCAGATGCCCAGCGACACCGACAGTCGGGGCAGATGGCGTGTCATCGGCCCGACGCTCCGGGAGCTTGCGGGCGGTGCGACGACTGCGGCGTCGCGGGTGCTCGCGGCGGACCTACCCCGAGCCCGCCGTCGGAGGCGATCACGACGCCGGTCATGAACCGGGAGTCTCGCGCGTTGGCGAGGGTCACGTACAGGCCGGCGTGGTCTTCTGGCTCACTGACGAACCCGAGCGGTAGCTGCCGCGCGATGGCATCCAGGAGGTCGTTTTCGCCGGAGAGCATGCGCCCGCCGGATTCCAGCCCTGCTACGCCGGACAACCGGGTGCGCGACGCGCCAGGCGCCACCCCGTTGACACGGATGTCTGGCGCTAGCTCGTGGGCCAGTTGCTTGACCAGCCCGGTCACAGCATGCTTGGAAGCCACGTACAGGCTGCCGCCGCCTCCGGCGAAGGTGCCGCTGGACGAGACGGTGAAGATCATCGTTCCCCTGGATTCGCGCAGCGGGCCGATCGCCGCTCGCGCGCCGAGCAGGTAGCCGAGCACGTTAACTTCGAAGATTTCGCTGAACCCGGCGATGATCTGCTCGGGTGACATGCGCTCGAGCCTGCGGCCGAAGTCGTAGATTCCCGCGTTGCCAACGTAAACGTCGAGCCGGCCGTAGTGGTCGACCGCTGCGCTGACGGCGGCCGCATGCGCGTCCGGCTCCCGGACGTCGCCAACTGTCACCACGACCCGGTCGCCGTAGGCGTCGGTCAGCAGCCTGGCGCGGTCCGCATCCCGTTCCAGGACTGAGACGCTGGCTCCCTCATCGACGTAGCGCGCTATGACGGCTCGTCCGATGCCACTGCCGCCGCCGGTGACGACGGCGGCCATACCGGTCAGCCGCCCGGCAGAGCCCGTGCGTGCGCTGGTGTCTCGTCCGGTCATTGACAGCTCCTGGGCGCCGCGCTCACTTAGCCGCACCCCATTTAGAAGAAGGTGTTGATGTTCTTGGCCGGCAGGACGTTGTGCCGCAGCGTGACCTTCCGGCGCGCGATGCGGAGGTTGCTGTCCTCGTCGCGACGGACCAGATCGAGCCGCGAGCCGTACAGGGTGGCCTGGTCGGACTCGCCCTGCCCGCGAAAGTTGACGAAGACCGACCGGACCTGGAACTCCTGCGGGTGCGCGGTCGTCTCGACCTCGATGTTCGAGATCAGGTGAAGGTGCCGCGTCGGCGGGTCCTCGGCCCACGCCGTCGACGACATGAGCCGGGTGACGCGCCGGCGAAGGTCGGCTAGCGAATCGTCGAAGTAGGCCATGTGATCCTCGCTGACCGGGCCCGCGGCGTCGCGCCGGGCGCGGTTCTCGACTCCTGGCACCCAGTAGCGGGCGTCGTCGGTGAACAGCGCGAGCCATTCGTCGTAGCGTTCCTCGTCGAGAAGCCGGGCTTCGAACGCGAGAAAGGCGCTCACTTCAGCGAGCAGGTCGCTCGACGAGGCGGCCGGCATCGTCTCATCGCGGCGGTTCACGGCTGACCGCTGTCCGGGCGCTGGCCGCTGTCCGCGCCACTGGTCGAGTTCGTCCCAGGTGGCCGCCTGGATGAGGTCTGACCACCGCTGGTAGAAGGCGCGCTGGTTCGCGTCGTTGATCTGTCCCTGGTAAACGTTGCCCGGCAGTTCCGGGTGGTCGATCCGGCTGCCGAGGCCGAGGCCGTAATGCAGGGGCTGCCGGCGGGTTACCACGCCCCGGTTCGCTCGCGTGGCGGCCTCCCAGTTCTCGCCGTCATCCATTTCGAAGAGTCCCGCAGGGGAGAAAGTCATCATGGCGCCCTTGCGCCACGCTTCCTTGACCTCGTCCGGGGCGCTCTTGTTCACCAGCACCCAGGTGTGCAGGTCGGTCCGGTTGGGTCCCTTGGGCTGCCAGGTGCGGAACGTGTTCTGCCCGGGCAGAAAGGAGAAGTTCGGGAAGACGTTGACCGAGCTGATCGAGCCGACCATTCGGGCCCGTGTCTCACCAAGTCGCTGACGGAACTGGTCATGATGAGCCCGGAGGTACCGCATGACTAGCCGGTCGCCGAAAGTGGCCGCGTTGCCGACCGCGTCGAGATTGAACTCCCAGCAATGGCCGTTGGTGTTGACGTGATAGCTCACCGCGTCGGGGTGGCCGAGCTGGGGCACGCTCTGGCCTAGCATGGCTTCGGCGCCGGAGGCGTGCGTCCATCCGGCGTGCAACGCGTCACCGGCGAAGTTCTCGGCAGCGATCTTCCAGTTACAGCCGAGTTCAGACCGGATCGAGCCACCGACGAACTCTGTGCCAGCGGGGTCATTGTCAAGGATGACATCGAGGTAGTAGGTGAAGTCCCCGAGGTAGTCGCTGGATGCTCGGCGCTGCAGGGTCGAAGGTCGCGAAAATCAGGCCCTTGTAACTCGCGATCTGCGCGACCGGGGTGAGACCCAGGCGTGACCGGTCGAAGCCGGGCTCTGCGTCGTACACCGACGCCTCGTGCATGCCGGTCAGGTCGCCGTCGAGGCCGAACGACCACCCGTGGTAGTTGCAGACGAAGCCGCGAGCGTGGCCCGCTTCCGCTTTGCACACCCGGTTGCCGCGATGGGGGCAGGAATTGAGAAAGGCGTTGACGCCGCCATCTCGCTGGCGGACCACGATGACGTGGTCCTCGCCCATCCAGGTGGTCAGGAACGATCCTGCTTTCGGCAGCTGGGACTCGTGCGCGATGAACAGCCAGCACCTGGCAAAGATGCGTTCAAGCTCGAGCTGGTAGACGCTGGGGTCGGTGAAGACCCGGCGATCCAGCCACCCGTCCCGCAGACCGGGCAGTCGCAGGACGTCATTCAGCTCGCGCGAAGCGGGATCCGCCGTCATTTCGCCTCCTTAGATCGCAGCGAGGACAGGTCGGCCAGAACGGCGTCGCTCTTGATGGTGACCGGGTAAGTTGCGATTCCCTGAGTCGCGGGGAAGCACAGCGCTCGTCCGGTGGGCACGTGGTATTCCGCCCAGTGCGCCGGGCAGATCACCCGGTCTCCCTCGAGCTCGCCGTCGCTGAGAAAGGCTTGCGCGTGTGAGCAGGTGTCGGCGGTGACGTGAAACGTGCCGTCGATGTTGTAGACCACCAGCGGTTCTACTCCGGGAAGCCGAACCGGCCGCATGCTCCCGGCGGGCACGTCCGCCGTACGGCAGACCTCCACGAGAACGGCCTCCGGTGCTTGAGCGGCGGCGTCCGGGGTCCGCATGCTCACGTCACGACCTCTGAACTCGCGAGGTCTGTGAGAGGGTGCAGGTCGCCGTCGTTCCGATCTCGGCCGTTCCGGCGCATCTCGGCGGTCCCGGCGCGGTGGCTGACGCCGCCACTGCCGATCACGCGTACTTGCTCTGCTTCGTGCCAGTCCGCCACTGCCGCGCCGGGCGCGCGGCGGCGGGCACGGTACGGCCGGCCGGTACCACAGTTAGGTCTGGCATCGGGCCATCCGATTCTATCGATCAATCAATAGACTGAGGTTAGCGGCGCGCTCACGCTGCGCACAAGCGTCCATCAATCGATCGGCCGGAAGAAGCCTAGACTTCGGTTCCGTCCAGACGTCCGGCTTGAACCCCGAGGAGCACTGGTGGCCAGCAACTCCCGGCAGTCGGCGGTTCCCCGTCCCGAGCAGGGCGGCACCGAACGTCCGCCCAGTGATGACTGGAATCGCAAGCGGCGGGAGATCCTCGACGCCGCCGCGGAGGTTTTCTTTCGCCGCGGATTCACCGGAGGGACGACCAAGGAGATCGCGGCCAAAGTCGGGATCAGCCAGCCGAGCATCTACCACTACGTCGGCTCCAAAGAAGACCTGATGGTGGAGATCGCCCGCCAGGTGGCCAGGGACTTCACCATCACCCTGAACGCAGCGCTCGGCGCCCATGACGACCCGGTCGCAAAGCTCGGCGCGGTCATCGACTCGTTCGTCGCGTCTCTGGTGCTGAACCAGCGAACCTTCGCGGTTTACTGGAAGGAGTACTACTCGCTGCCGCCAGCGGTCGCCCAGGAGGTGAGTGCCGACCAGCGCGCCTATGTCCAGCGCTTCGAGAGCCTGGTCGGTGACGTTCAGCGGGCCGGCTACCTGCCGGCTGACCAGCCCACGCGCATCATCAGTGAGGGAATCCTCGGCATGATGAGCTGGATGCACTGGTGGTACCGCCCAGGGGAGTTTGACCAGCATCAGGTCGCGACAGCCTTTCGCGCCCTGATCGGGCTCCGGTCATCCTGACCCTCTCACGGCCGGCGGTCCCGGCGAGAGTCCTCTAGACGCCGCTCACCGGAGATCAGCAGCAAGTCGGTCATCTCCTGCTGTCATGCTGAGAAGAGCTTCTGCAGCTGACGTTCATGCCGTGCGCGGGAAGATCTGGTCCATGGCCTGGCCTCCTTTTCCATGACGGGCCGGCGGCGGTGAACTCGCGGCGGACGCTGGCCGCGTCGAGTTCGCCCCCCTCGCGGGTGGCGAACACAAGGCCAGTGTCACGCCTTCGGTGTTGGCGAGGTGGCGCAGCGCGTCGGTCGCGAAGGCTGGCAGGCCGATGGTGCGCCTGGACCGGGCGGTCTTGGTATCGCCATGCTGCCGTACTGACCGCCAGACTGCGATGCTCGCGGGCTGCGGGGGAGTGGCGGATGCGTCGCCGAAGTCGACGTTCTCCCACTGGGGGGCGGGCTTCCTCGGTGCGGATGCCGGTGCCGAGGCTGAGGGCGAGGTGGGCGCCGACGCTGCGGTCACGGTCTGGGCCACCAGGTATGGCCAGCGAGCGTGGCTGCGCCAGCTGGAGCCTGCGCCCGGTCGCGCGATGGAGGATGCGCTGCTGCGCACCATCGCGCGACCGGATGGCACCCCGTTTCCGTCCGTGGCCCGGCTCGCCTCCGGGTGGCTGCGCGGGCGGGTGCCGCCGCTGCGGCGGGACGAGCGGGACGCTAGCCTGGAAACCGCCTACTGCGCGGAGATCGTCGCCGTCACCTACCAGGCCATGGGCCTGCTGCCGGGCGGCCGGCGGCCGGACTGGTATGACGCGGGCCGGTTCTGGAGCGGGGACGATCTGCGCCTGTGCGGAGAGGCCCGGCTCAGCGGGGAGGTCGCCGTGCAGATCCCTGAGACGCAGCTTTCGGCCGCTGGTGGCTGACATCGGGCGCCGTCCTCCAGCGGACTGCCAGCCCTAGTCGCGATCCGTGGCCGCAGCTGGCGCGCGCGTCGGGCATGATGGCGCGGCCTGGCGGCCACCGGTGCTGATCGACACGCATCTCGGCTAGCGACCGACTGCGAGCCGCTGGCGCTGACCGTGACCATTGCTGCTTTGCATTGCTACCGTCATCGGAACGGCCGGGCCGGCGGCAGGACTCTTGCCGTCGACCCGCTGTCGGGGCGTGCCCCGGGTCGATCGCGTTAGGACGCAGCGTTGCGGTGTGGCTGCCGGGGGCTGCGCGACTGCGGGTGGTGGCTAGACAGGTCAAGACAAGGGAGCGCGCGTGGATCAGCTCAGGCTCGGTGTTGTGGGCCGGTCGCGGAAGGAGAACGAGCGCCGGCTCGCGATCCACCCACTGCACGTCGACCGGATCGCTGCTGACCTGCGGGAACGCATCTATCTCGAGCGAGGTTACGGAGAGAACTTCGGCGTCTCCGACGAGCAGCTCGCCGGTAGCGTCGCGGGCCTTCGGACCCGTGCCGAGCTTTTCGCGGATTGCGACGTCATCTTGCTCCCCAAGCCGCAGGCCGCCGACCTTGAGGACATGCGTGCGGGACAGGTCTTGTGGGGCTGGCCGCATTGTGTTCAGGACGAGGAAATCACCCAGCTGAGCATCGACCGCCGGCTCACGCTGATCGCGTTCGAGGCGATGAACTACTGGGCGGCCGACGGCTCCTTCAGCCTGCACGTCTTTCACAAGAACAACGAGATGGCCGGATACTGCTCGGTGCTGCACGCTCTGGAGCTGGCGGGGGTGACCGGTGCATATGGCCGGCGGCTGCGGGCGGCCGTCATCAGCTTCGGGGCGACCGCGCGGGGCGCTGTGACCGCTCTGAACGCGCACGGCGTGAGCGACGTCGATGTGCTGACGCATCGTGCCATCAACGCGGTAGCCTCGCCGATCCACTCCGCGCGGATCGTGCACTTCGCAGTGGACGACGATGACCCGAGCCGCTGCCACGTGCTGCGCGAAGGCAGCCGGATACCGCTGGCGGCTTTCCTCGCCGAGCACGACATCGTGGTCAACTGCGTCCTGCAGGACACCGATGCGCCGCTAATGTTCGCCACGGCAGGCGAGCTGGGCTCCTTCGTGCCCGGCACCCTCATCGTCGACGTCTCCTGCGATGAGGGCATGGGATTCAGCTGGGCACGGCCGACTTCCTTCACCGAGCCGATGTTCACGGTCGGCGATAACGTCCGCTACTACGGCGTGGACCACAGCCCGTCCCACTTGTGGGACTCAGCCACGTGGGAAATCAGCGAGGCGCTCCTGCCGCTCCTGACGCCGGTGCTGGCCGGACCCGGGTCATGGGACGCCGACGATACCGTCCGCCGCGCCATCGAGGTCCGCGACGGTGTTATCCAGAACCCGCGCATCCTGTCGTTCCAGCAGCGCTCACCCGGCTTTCCCCACCAGCCGCTGCCAGCCTGACGCCGGGCACCCGCGAAACGACCTCACCGAAGATCACGCGCACTGCTAAGGTCCGGCCAGGCGGCCCGCTCGCGCCCTGATCTGGGCGCTGACTTCGCGGGCTTGCCCGGCGAGGTCTCCCGCGTCGTGAACGGGCCGCCCTTGGAGAAGATGAACCACCCGTCTCAGCCGCTCGCCTGTCCGCGCGTGACGGCAGAAATGCCTTGAATGCGGCCGGTCGCCGCGGGCAAGACGCCGCCATGACCGAAGACCCTGCGGCCGTCCTCGACAGTATCGCCAGCAACCATCAGCTGCGCGGCTTTGTCCGGGTGGGCCGGGATCGACGCGATGCCGGCCAGGCGATCGCGGCGCCTCGAACTGCTCGCCGAGGTTGCGCAGATCTTCGAGCCGGGCGTCCGTTACCCCGAGCCAGCGGTCAACGAATACCTCAGAGCCATTTACCCGGACTACGCGGCACTGCGCAGGTATCTGGTCGACGAAGAGTTCAAGGACCGAGCCGACGGTGAGTACTGGCGCATCGGCGGCCCGGCTGGGCCGGCCGCCTAGGCCAAGCGTGCTCCGCTCCGCTCAGAACTACCCCGCGGAGCCAGGCGGATGCGAGGCATCGTTCAAGCACATGCCGCCAAGTCGGCGCCCCTAAACGAAGACCGGGCTCCAGGCAGGGACATTGACTGCGGCGTAGAGGGGATCTCGTGCCAGAGCCGGGACACGGCCCGAGCCGGGGCCTCAACTGCCACTCCGGACCGTTGGGAGGACCGCCTGCCTTGTCAATGGCCGGGTAGCAGCGGGCGCATGAACGTCCGCTCGTAGCGCAATACGCAGTTGCTCTCGTCCCGGATGCGGTCGGCTTCGAGGAAAGCGGGATCGGTGCCAAACAGAGCACGGTACTGCTCATAGGCAGCGAGACTGGGGAAGCTGAACAGGGCGAGGGCCTTGTCGCTAGCACCTTCGGCCGGAAGGAAGTAGCCGTGATGCGTGCCGCCATGCGAGTCCACCAGCTGGATCCACCGGCGGCCGAAGCGCTCGAAGGCGTCGATCTTCGCAGGATCGATCACGTACTCAACGACGCAAGTGATCACACCTCAGCCTAGCGACCAGGATCGCCAGTCCGCTCGCTCATCAGATCCGTGCGTTGACCGCCGCCCTTCGCGGGGGTCGCGGCCACTCGCCGGTCTGAGCAAGATCGAGCGAGGCGCTTGGGATGTTCTTCGAGCGGGCGCCGGCTTGGCGACTGGCAGGTGATGTCAGAGGTCGATGATGTGGCTAGTGGCGCTGGCGGTCTGGAGTAGGTGGTGGATGTCGGCGTGGTCGCCGGTGATGACGTCGGCGTGCAGGTCGGCGGCGGTGCGGGCGACAACGGCGTCGGTGATGTCGCGGGTGGCGGCTCGGCCCATGAGTTCGCCGGCGGCGTGGGCTTGCTGTTCGGTCAGGGGGATGATGTCGCATCCGCGCAGCAGGCGGCGGAGCTGGACCTGGTTGGGGGAGTGGCTGACCTGGGCGATGACGGGCGCGGGGACGACGGGGATGATCCCGGCTTCGAGCCGGACCCGGTGATCGGCCCACACCGCGCGACTGTTGCGGTCGGCGGCGACCAGCACGCCGGCGTCGTAGACGACCGTGGTCATGCGGTCCCGCGCTGGGCGTTGAGGCCGGCGCGGTGTCGCGCGGCGTCGAGTTCCTCTGCGGTCAGGGGGCCGTTGTCGGCTTCCCATTCGGTGACGGCAGCGAGCCCGGACCGGACTCGCAGCGCCCGCCGGGCGGCGGCGGTCATCCATGCCGAGATGCTGACGCCTTCGGCGGCGGCGGCTTCGACGACCTCGGCGTGCACGTCGGGATCAACGGTGATGGCGAGCTTGGGGGACGGGTTACCGCGCGGCATGCACCAAAGTATACTACCACGGTACGACCGTTAGCTGACCTGCCGTCGGGCCGCTCATGCGTGGCTCGCTGCGCCCCTGAATGGTCGGCAGTACGCCGGCTGTCCGCCGCTCTTCTTTCTGCTGTTCTGGCTGGCGTCGGGCCGCCAGGACGCCTCGCGCCATGTAGGCGTTGCCTATCGTGATCTCGGCACGGGTCAGCAGCCGGGTTGCTGTCAGGCCGCTGTCCGTGGCCATGAGAAAGTCCCCGTGTGTGGCCGGGTCTAGGTCCCCGCTGGTGGCCAGTTAAAAGTCCCCATCCCTCGTTCGTCGTGTCGTCCCGGAGTTACGGGCCCGGGCGGTGACGGTGGCGGTGCCACCCAGTCACCGCACCGCCCGGGAGCTCCTATTGAAGTCTGCGAGGGAACGGATGGACATCATTGCTGCTTACCGTGAGGCAGGTACTTTCCGCGGGGCCGCTGTGATCAGCGGCACGACGCATAAGACGGTGCGGCGGGTGATCGCCAGGCACGAAGAGGGCGGCAGCGTCCCTGCCCGGTTGCCGCGGCCGCGCAACTATGACGGCGTGGCCGTGCTGGTGGCCGAGCGCGTGGCTAAGACTGCGGCGCGTATCTCGGCGAAGCGGCTGCTGCCGGCCGCCCGGGCGGCGGGGTATTCCGGGTCGGACCGGAATTTCCGGCGACGAAGAACGACCAGTCCGGTCGGCACTCTCCGAGCAGGTCATCATCGTCAGTGAAGCCGGCGTTGCATTCCAGCATCACGTCGATGGTGCGGGCGATCTGGTTGCGTGTGGCGTCGTACTCGATGCGGCAGGAGATGTCGGAAAGTACTTTCGCCTCGAACAGCACAGCTACACCCGCGGCGGACATACCCGGCATTGATGGCACGCCGCTACTCGGCCCGACACGCTTGCATAGTCATTTCGGACGATCAGATGGGTGCGGCGAGAGCATACTCAATATCAAGCAGTACGTTCCTCATCTCATCGTTCACCTCATCGCCCTTGATGGCTGCCGAGATGCTTCGATCCGAAACCGGCCTCGCGCCGAGAATCTGCGCCTCGCGAGCAATCGCCGCCAGCGCGTCTTTCGGCGGCACCAATTTCATCCGCTCCTGTGGATTCGCCCACATTTTCTCGAACTCAGGAAGAGCGCCAAGAGCTACAGTCTTAAAATCAGTTCCGCGCTTTGCATCGAGCTGTCTTCTTGACATGAACGAAGCCTGCGCGTCAACGCGGAGTTCCTGGATTGTGCTCTCCAACAGCCCCACAGCCACGTCGACCTCGAGACCGCTGGCGCGTGCGATTGCTTCAGGTACAAGTAGATAGCTCTCGAGTTCCTTTCTGTGCCATACGTGGACTTGAACATCGCTTCCCTTGAGCGCATCCTGCAATGCCTCTATCGTCGCGTCAGCGCGATAGTCGCGATCTAGCAATACGTAGATCTTCACAGTGTTTCCAAGCAGTTCACGACTAAGCCAAGCGAAAGGCTCCACCTGATGCCAATTCGAGAATCCGCCTAGTCGGATCACGGCGAGCCCTCGCTCGTTGCGCAGATCCTCAGCGCCAACGGCGCGCGCGAGGTTCCGCAACACCTTCATGTCCTCCCCTTCGACGAACAGTGCCACACGAGAGCGGAGCGCGCGTGCCAACCCAAGATTGAAGCCGCTTCCGAGAACGGCATTAAGCTTGTTCAGAACGGCAGGTTCGCCTGCACGTCGAGACCTTCGACGAGTGCGGTCAACCCATACCACAGCGTCCTTGCTCGCTTCAGCGACGATCTCGGGGGCATGCGTTGCGAGCACAACTTGCTTGTCAAGCTCATCAAGGATAGTGACGAGGCGACGCTGTAGGTCCGGGTGCAGGAACACGTCGGGTTCGTCAAGGATGAGCGTTTCTACGTCGCCATTGATCCAAATGTGAAGCAGCACCTGCAGCCATATCTGCAGTCCATCACCCAGCCAGTAGATCTCTTTCTCTTTGCCCGTGGCCGTCTCGATTACGAACAGGTCCAGTTCGTGTGTTGATGCAGCGAACACGTCCCGCAGAGAAAGACTGCTTATTTCCGGCGTATTAGCGATTGCGAAGTTGACGAATGATTCAAAGGATGCTGTAGATTTATCACGAGTATGGTACAGCTGATTTCGGAAGTGCCGACTGGTTCGACGCGTTCCGATGCTTTCCCATACGTAATGAGCATCGAGGACTTCTTCTCGCTCCTCGACTGGCAACAGCGTAGGTACGACACCAATGGTCGGAACGTACTTGCGGACCTCAGCTGCGGTTCGCGCAACGAGCCCCGGCGCCTTATCGACGTAAAAGAAGGCGGGTTGGTCCACGGGCCACACTACCCGGAGGCAAGCTTTCGACTTAAATGCGACGACGAGGCCAGTCGGCTCGCTGCGGAATTCATGACGGAGATTCTCGTCTTTGTACCACGACAGCTCGCGCACGCCGACATGTGCAATCGGATAGCCTAGAACATTACGCGGATATGTTTCCAGTACGTCATCTTCGAATCCCTCGTAGGCGTTTCTCCTACGGGCGAAGCGCAGCAGACTCGCAGCTAGCCGGAGGGACTGCACCAGGGTTGTCTTGCCCGCGTTGTTGGGTCCAACTAATACAGCTTGCCGACCCAGGCGCAGGTCGAAGTCCTCAAATCCCTTGTACCTTAACAGCCGGACGCGTTCGATCATGGCTTGCAATGATATAGGAACCTGGCTTGAAAATGCTGCACAGAGATCGACAATGTTCGAGCCGCAACTGCGATGGTGCGGCTCTGAGCCGACCAGACACACCCTCCTGTGAGAACGCGAGGAAGGCGCCGCACTAGGACCCCAGCACTGGGAGATTCAGGTCGACCCGACCTTTGGCCGCATAGTTCGCGTTGACTGAACATCAGGCCGTAGGCGACCCACCCCTAGGCCTCGGCAGGCGCCCGGTTCGCCGGCGGACGTCCGATGCCGCGAGGCGGGGCGGGCCGTCAGAGCCTCGCCCACGCGGTGAAGGGCCGGGTCGTGGGGGATACAGTCGGCTCGCGCTACGCGAGTCGAGGCGTTGTCAGATGCTCAGACATTTCGACCGAGACACGGACGTGACGACTCAGGTCCGCCGACTGCTGGCGCCGGACTGGCAAGGCACGCCAGCGCCGAAACCTGGCCGATTCGCGATTATCGCGCTATAAACGTCTGGTTACCAAAGTCATCGCGGTTGGTCTCCTGCTTGAATGGCGCGGAAAATGGCCCAGACCCGGCATGCTTGGCACTTTCGTCGGGCGCGGGCGGCAGGAGTTCGCCAGCCGTTCAGACTAGGTCGGGCCTAGGGAGCTGCAGTGGCATATCGTCGCTCATTCACGTCGGCATTTGCCCAGATGCAGCGGGAAGGGGCTCGCACGCAGGCTGCGCAGGTGCGCGCTCAGACGGCTGCCCGGCGGGAGGCGGACCGCGCGCGCGCCGCCTACCTGCGTGCGCGGACGGCTGAGGAGAAGGAACGAAAGAGGCTGTACGCCGAGAGTCGTGCTGCAGACGTCGCCGCAATGAATGATGACGTCGACAACGTGGTCGGCGTGCTGCAGAACCTTTTGGTTGCCTCGCTCACCATTGATAATCGGGTCGGTTTCTCAGTGCTGAAGAAGTCGGCTTCTCAGCCCCCGTGGCTACATGCAGACCTTGAACGATCCGAGCCCGCGCCGATATTCGAGTCCTTCCAGCCGCCGCCACCCACCGGCTTGTCCAAGGTCTTCGGGGCGGGCAAGGGCAAACATGAACAAGCGCTCGCCACTGCCCGTCTGGCCTATGAGCAAGCCACCGAGCACCATGGAGTGCACGAGGCGCACCGGTTGGAAGCACTGGCGAAAGCACGCGCCGAATGGCAAGCCGCTGTCGACACCGCGGCGGCAGAGGCTGCCAGGCAGCATCAGGAGATCGACGCATTCGAGGCGGACTACCGCCGCGGTGACCTCGACGCGGTTGTGTCCTACTGCTCAATGGTGCTCGATGGCTCGAGATATCCCGATGAGTTCCCGCAGCGTTTCAGGCTCGCCTACGTACCTGAGTCACGGCAGGTAGTTGTCGAGTACGAGATGCCAACAGTCGCAGCCGTGCCGACTGTCAAGACCTATAAGTACTTGAAAGCCTCCGATGTCATCTCGGAGACCGCAAGGCCTCAGGCCCAGATCAAAGCGATCTACACGTCAGTTGTGGCTCAGCTCGTGATCCGCACTCTGCGCGAACTGTTCCAGGCCGACGCAGCAGGACACGTCGACACGGTCGTATTCAACGGAATCGTCGATACGACCGACCCCGGAAGCGGTCGCCGCGTCCTGCCGTGCCTGGTAACAGTGCGGACAACGCGCGAGTTGTTCAACGCCATGGATCTCGCGCACGTCGAGCCACTGGCGTGCCTGAAGCATCTGTCAGCCGGCGTATCCAAGAGCCCGGCAGAGCTACTGCCAGTGCGGCCGGTACTTGAGTTCAGCATGGTAGATCCCCGGTTTGTCGCCGAAAGTGATGCACTATCAGAACTCGACCAGCGGCCGAACCTCATGGATCTGTCGCCAACCGAGTTCGAGACGCTCATCCAGAACCTGTTCACCAAGATGGGACTGGAAGCCCGCCAGACTCGAGCCTCACGCGATGGCGGCGTAGATTGCGTCGCCTGGGATCCGAGGCCCATTTTTGGCGGGAAAGTGGTAATCCAGGCTAAGCGGTACAAGAACACAGTCGGTGTCTCCGCAGTGCGCGACCTCTTCGGGACGCTGCAGAACGAAGGCGCCAGCAAGGGAATCCTGGTAACTACCTCAGGTTACGGGCAGGCTAGCTTCCAGTTCGCTCAAAACAAGCCGATCGAACTCATCGATGGAGCGAACCTCCTCTATCTCCTTGCCGAGTACGCTGAGATCGAAGCCAAGATCGTACCTCCCGATGACTGGAAGGATCCGGCGGCTGACGCACCCGACCAAGCCAACGGACCGTAGCGCGAGACGCTCAGCACCAATCGCGAACATGTCCGCTAGCCGCGGACAGGGCGGGCTCGGTTAAGCCCAGCTGGGGGAGAGCGGCAAGTAGGCCATGCCAGTCCGGGTAGGGTTGGCGATCTTATGAGCGCCACACTGGTCGCCAGGGGTCTGGCCGCGGCGCATGGCGATCGCTCGCTGTTCGCTGACCTTGACCTGGTGGTGGCTCCTGGGGATGTCATCGGCCTGGTCGGCGCGAACGGCGCGGGCAAGTCGACTCTGCTGCGCGTACTTGCCGGGATCGCGGCCAGCGACGGCGGCGCCGTCACGGTCAGCCCCCCAGAGGCAACGATCGGCTATCTGCCGCAGGAGCCTGATCGCCGTCCGCGCGAGACCGTGCGGCAGTTCCTGGCCAGGCGCACGGGGGTGACAGCAGCCGACGATGCGATGCAGGCCGCCGCGCACGCGCTCGCGGACCGGGCTGCTGGTGCCGACGATGAATACGCGCATGCGCTGGACCGGTGGCTTGCGCTGGGCGGCCCGGATCTGGACGAGCGCGCCGACGCCGTCGCGGCCGGCCTGGGCCTGCGGGTGGATCTCGACCGCGAGATGACGGACCTGTCCGGTGGCCAGGCCGCGCGGGCCGGCCTGGCTTCGCTGCTGCTGAGCCGCTACGACGTGTTCCTGCTCGACGAGCCCACCAACGACCTGGACCTCGAGGGCCTGGCCCGGCTTGAGTCCTTCGTCGGGGGACTGCGGGCAGGCGCCGTGCTGGTCAGCCATGATCGTGAGTTCCTGACCAGGACCGTCACCCGCGTCGTCGAGCTCGACCTGGCTCAGCAGGAAGTCAGGTCCTACGGCGGCGGTTACGCCTCCTACCTGACGGAGCGGGAGGTGGCCAGGCGGCACGCGCGCGAAGAGTACGGCGAGTACGCCGACACCCGGTCGGGTCTGGAGGAACGCGCCCGGTCGCAGCGCGCGTGGATGGAAAAGGGTGTGAAGAACGCGCGCCGCAAGGCCCCGGACGACGACAAGATCGGCCGCAAGTTCCGCGCTGAGGCAACCGAGAAACAGGCAGCGAAGGCCCGTCAGACCGAGCGCCTGATCGAGCGGCTCGACACGGTCGAGGAGCCGCGCAAAGAGTGGGACCTGCGGATGGAGATTGCGGTAGCGCCGCGGGCGGGCACGATCGTGGCGTCGCTGCGCGGAGCGGTCGTCCGGCGCGGCGCCTTCACGCTCGGCCCGGTCAGCCTGCAGATCGACTGGGCCGACCGAGTTGCGATCACCGGCATGAACGGGTCAGGCAAGACGACTCTGCTGGGGGCGCTGCTCGGCCGGATACCGCTCGATGAGGGTCATGCCGCGCTGGGCGCCAGCGTCGTGGTCGGAGAGGTCGACCAGGCCCGCGGCCTTTTCCTCGGGGACGAGCCGCTCATCGAGGCTTTCGGCGCGGCGGTGCCGGAGATGTCGACAGCACAGGTCCGTACCCTGCTGGCCAAGTTCGGCCTGCGGGCAGCGCACGTCATGCGCCCTGCCGCGACTCTGTCACCCGGTGAGCGAACCCGGGCGGCGCTAGCGCTTCTGCAAGCGCGCGGCGTCAACCTCCTAGTGCTTGACGAGCCGACGAACCATCTTGACCTGCCGGCGATCGAGCAGCTGGAGTCCGCCCTTGACTCCTATCCCGGCACGCTGCTCCTGGTCACTCATGATCGCCGGATGCTGGAAGCGGTGACAACAAACCGCAGGATCAATGTGGCTGACGGTCAGGTCACGAGTCGCTGACAGACAGACCTGCCCGATCCCATCCCTGCCGGCGCTCAGTAAGTGCCTTGCGCTGGATCACGGGCGGCTACGCGGCCAGCCCTTCGAGCAGCTCCCTGGCGGGCTGGACGATGATGCCATCTGCTCGGCGAGGCTTGACGGAGGGCTCGCTGGGCCACAGGCATGTTCAGGCCCGCCGTAGTCACGCACACCGACATTGCGCGGCCGGCAGGTGGCGTGGGGCGAGGACCCGCACGTGGCAGACAGCCCGGCGCAATCGTTGCCGCACCATACTTCGACCAGAATCGCTTATCCCGTGCGGATCAGCCGGAGATCTCGCTCGGAACTTGGCGCGGACGCTCGCGCCTGGCGCCGCATGAGGGGCGGAGCACGCCTGCACGTAGTCGTGCAAAGATCCGGGCGCCAATGCCATCGAGAAGGGTACGACTTCTCATGACCATCGGACGATGGCTCGGCGGCTGGCCGCTTGGAGGCGCGAAGCTACCGGCAGGAGTCGGTTGAAAAGCGAAGGGTCTTGGCCTGGTTTCTGTCATGGGCGTAGATCATCGAAGCGCTCTCCTAGTCCGCCTTGTCCCGCAGGGCCAGGGCACTGGCGCGCCGTCTCCGGGTCGACCTGGCCGCCCCCATGCGTCGTGGTCGTAGTTCTCCTGACAGTAGACAGCGTCACCGCAGATGATCATGTTGCCGCTTTCCGGCAGCCGCAGCAGAACCGACTGGTGCCCGGGCGGAGCGATGATGGCGTGTGTGCTGCGGGCCAGGCATGGCCGGGACGTCGCGAACCTCAGGGCTGGGCGCGATCAGCCGGCGGATAAGACAATCCGATCTGCCGGCGGACCTCGTCCATGGCCTGCATGATCGTGTACGTCTCATCGAGCGGGAGCAGCGGACTTTCTAGCAGCCCGGCGCGAAGACAGCGGCCCACCTCGGCGGCCTCGCCGCGCAGGCCGCTCCCTTCATGCGGTTCGTCGAAGCGCTCCAGCTCGGCGCCGTCACGCGCGATCACGCGGAACGAGGTCGGCGTGTAGAACCAGCCGTCGATCTCTATCCTGGCTGCCGTGCCGTAAATGGCGGCGGGGTTGCCCGATGCGGCCAGCAAGGTTGTGGTCAGCACCGCGTGGGCGCCGCTGTCGTACTGGAAGATCATCGACGTCGTGGCGTCAACGCCGGTAAACGCCGGATGGCTGACCGCGGTGATCCGCGTCGGCGCGCCGAGCACCAGGCTCGCGAACGAGACCGGGTAGATGCCAAGGTCCAGCAACGCCCCGCCGCCCAGTTCCGGCGCGAACAGCCGGAACTGAGGATCGGGGGCGAACCACTGCCCGTGCTCGGCGGTCAGGTAGACGACATCGCCGAGGGTTCCCGCGGCCAGGATCTCCCGCACCCGCGCAATGTGCGGCAGGAAGCGCGTCCACATTGCTTCCATGAGGAACGTTTTCTGGTCGCGCGCGGCGTCGATCATCTCGCGCGCCTGGGCGGCGTCCATGGCGAACGGCTTCTCCACCAGCACGGCCTTGCCCGCGTTGATCGCGAGCAGCGCGGCGTCGTGATGGCCGGGGTGAGGCGTTGACACGTACACGGCATCGACATCCGGATCGTGGACCAGAGCCTGATAGCTCGCGTGCCGGTGCGGTACGCCGAATTCGTCGCCGAACGCCTCCGCCGAAGCCCGGGACCGTGACCCGACGGCGACAACCTCGCAGTCGGGCTGCAGCGCGAGATCATGCGCGAAGGCATGGGCGATGCCGCCCGTAGCCAGGATTCCCCAGCGAATCGGGCGGTCCTCCGGCTGCGTCATCCGACTCCTCCTCTGGCGGGCGACCCGGCAGCCCGGCCGCTTGCCAGGCAGAGCACCGTAGCTGGTTTGCCGGTCATCATCGGGAAGACCAGGCACTGATCCGGACCCGTGGCGGGGACTCGACAACCCTAACGACGGCCGCGCAGAGCAGCAAACCGCTACCCTGGCCCGTCCAGGCGCTGAGGTGAGCCCGTAGCCGACGAGGAGATTCGGGCGCGATGGCTGCCCTGACCCCGGCACAGGTGCCCGGCCGGCCGGGGATGCTGGTCATCAGCCGGTGCCGCTCACCGCCGCCGCGACCGAGCAGGAAGCAGGCAGACCAAGAGCACCACGGCCCCGGCATCGCCGTACCACCCGAGTCACGTTCTGGACCCGGCAGGCGTCCGGCCGCGGCTGCTGCGCAGCACCCGGCTGACCGACCTGGTATCAGGCCTCGACCCTAAGCTTGTCTCTGCCGCGTTCGGGATGCGGCCCCAAGGCGTCATGATCTAACTGTCCGATCACGTCGACCACGGACGGCTGCCGGTCCCGGCGGGTCTTGCCGCCGTCACGCCCGCTCGGCGTGTTCCTGGTCCCACTCGCTGACTGACCTGGCCGAGTCCATGCCCTGCCGCACCCGAACCGCCTCCGCCCGGCTCGTCACCGCCTGCAGCGGGTCGAAGTCTGCCTGTTCCTGCAGCGGGGCGTCGGCCACCTGTGAACTCACCGGGATTCCCTTGGAAGCGGCTTCCCCTGGACGCGTCGACGCTCTGATTTGACTGATCTATCTGGTCCCTCCGCTCCTTGCTAGCTGCCATGTAACTGCCGGAGGTCAAGCGGCGGTCAATCTTTAGGTAATGAGTGGTTTGAGGAAGTGCCGCGATGGGGACTCCCCGGCCGGGTAGCTGCCCTTTCCGTTGAGGTGCGATGCGTGTCGCTGATGCCGCATCGGATGGTTGAGCTGGCCTGGGATTCGGGGGATGTTGTGATACATCAGCTCTGGGGAGCCTTCTTTGACCTGGTTGGGAATGGCGGGTTCGCCTCAGTCAGTTTCGGCTGGGTACTTATCAAGATCCCGAACCTGATCGAGATCGTCCTGGTCGTTGTGCTGTTCGTCGCCGGGATGTTCATTAACCTGCCTGATCGCTCCCGACGCGGACGGGCACCCACACGGTGAGTGCCAGCGCGGTCGGAACCGGCGATAATGACCTGCCGCCAGAGGCTACAAATCCGAAGTTGTCCTGGTCCCGTCCGAGCCCATGGCTTCGTGCGGCGCTGGTCAGGAACTTCCCGCTGCGCAAGTTGCTGCCCGACGCCGAGCCCGCCTACGTGTCGTCCCTGCTGTACACCATGGGAGTACTTTCCCTGGCCGGGCTGATCGTCGCGATCCTGAGCGGTGCCCTGATAGCGCTCGGCGGAGTTTCGTTCTGGCATACCAACAGCTTCGGCGCGCTGATGAACAGCATCCACTTCTGGAGCGTGCAGCTGTTCTTTCTCTTTATGGCCGTGCACTTCATCTTCAACTTCTTCATCATGGCCTGGCGCGGCGGCCGGGGCTGGACCTGGGTGACGGGTATTTTCTGCTTCATCCTCGGCATCCTCACCTCGTTCACTGGGTTCTTGATGATGACCAACTGGGATAGCCAGTGGATCGGTCAGCAGGCCAAAGACGCGTTCAACGGGCTTGGCATCGGCGCGCTGTGGAATGTGATGAACGCCGGCCAGCAGTTCACCCTGCACGTTGTCTTGACGGTCGTGCTGCTTCTGCTGGTCGTGACGGTGCACCTCGGGCTGGTCCGGCGCCGCGGCGTCGTCCCGCCGCCGGGCGCGGAGTCACTGGAGGTGCCGGACCGTCCTGAGGCACGCGCCGCGGCGGGAGGCGATGGCGGGTGACCGGCGGCCGCCGCCGTTACCCGGTCAGCCACTGGACCGGGAGGGAACGCAGTTACGACCTGATCGTCGAGGGCACCATCGCGGTCGTCTTCGTGGCGGTTGCCTGCATTGTGGTAGCGATCATCTGGGGGTCGCCGAACGCGGGCCTGACCTATCCCGGCGGCCCGAAATCCCCAGCCGGCCAGGCATTCAGCGCAAAATACTGGGACGCCCAGGATCCAACGGACCTGGCCGCGACAGCGGTGGCTGAGCTTCAGGGCATGACGACCACGGCCGGCTACGGCCCCCCGTTCACACAGACCGGATCGTCGCAGGAATTCATCGGGATCAAGCCCGCGGTGATCGCCAAGTACATCTTCGGCCTCACCTTGCCCATCAACACCGCGCACGACTTCGTGCTCGCGCCACTGTCGCAGATCGTCGCCCCCTACAGTCCCGCAGTGGCACGCGCAGTGAGTGCCTACGAGGCCGCGGGCGGGGACCTCGCCGCCGGCGCCCCCGCTACCATGCTTGCCTCGCCCACCCAGCAGACCTGGCTAGCAAACTTCGCGAAGTCTCTGGCGGGCAAGGGTGCCAAGGTCACTCCGACCTCGATCAGCGTGGCTCCCGGCAACTACGGACCGGTGCCCGTCATCATCACGGCGGAGCTGGTCGCGGCCCGCAACGGCAGCCTCGACGGCTACTTCCAGGGAAGCCAGCAGCAGCTAAGCACCAACACCTACAAAGCAACGATGTTCTTCAGCGACGGAACCCTCTGGTCCACCATCGCGATGGGCCAGGGAATCGCCGGCTCGCAGTGGGGCGTCATGAACGAGGTATGGAACTTCCCTGGCCAGGTATGGCTCTGGCTCTACAGCGGCATGTACCAAGTACCGGCGCTCAACCCGTCCGGCAACGCCAACCTCGATCTCGATGTGGGCTTGCTCATGGTCCTGCTCGGCTTCCTGCTCCCGATGTTCGCCCCGTGGATCCCCGGCATCAACCGCATCCCACGCCTGATCCCGCTGTACAAGATCATTTACCGCCGGTACTACACGACAAACAGCCGCGCGAGCCGGGCACCCCGAAGCCACCGCGCCGACTAGCAAGGCGCTGTGTGTCCGAGACGAACCCTTGGCCTGCTGAGCGAGTAACGGCGCCTAGCGGCTGCGCCCGTACGCCGGCTGCGCGGCCAGTGCCTGATCCAGCCGCAGCTGCGCGGCGGCGACATCAGCGCCGGCCGGCACATGACCGCCCGGCCGGCGCCCGGCCGCGGCCTTGTCCAGGTACTCAGCGGCCCGCGCGTCCGCCGCCGCCTCGGCGGCCTGCAGCTCGGCCTGCAGCTGCGCCGCCGCCGCGGCGATCCGCTCCCGCCGGGTGGCCGGGTCGGCCAGCCCGGCGGGCAGTTCATCGTCGCGCGCGTCGCCGAACAAGACGTCCTCGGCCGCGTCGGCCTCCTCGGCCTCGGCCAGGATCTCCGCGGCCAGCTCAGCCAGCTTCGCCTCGGTCCGGTTCGCGTCCTTCGACGCGCTGGCGGCGATCTTCGTCCCGTCCACCGCGACCAGCCCCAGCCGGCCCAGCCCGGCTCTCGCCGCGATCGCCAGCACCTGGGCGAACAAGTCCGCCATCGCGTCCGGGTCAGCGAAGTGCTGCCGCCGGAACCGGGCCAGGGTCGCGTGATCAGGGCCGTCCTGCGCGCAGATCACCCGGAACGCCACATCCTCCGTGCACGCCCGCTCGATCTTCCGCGACGACCGCAGCCCGCGCGCATACCCATACACCAGCAGCGCCAGCAGCATCCGCGGATCGTACGCCGCCCGGCCCGCCGCCGACCCGGCCGGCGTCGCCCGCGGCGCGAACCGCGACACATCCAGCACGCTCACCGCGTCGATCACGAACCACGCCAGATGACCCGGCGGCAGCCAGTCCCGCATATCCGGCGGCAGCAGGAACGGCTGCTCCCGGTCCACCACCCGGTACCCATACGCCATGATCAAAATGATCCCAAACGCTGAACTACCAGGCCAGGCACCACGCAGCACCGCCAGCCGCGATTATGCGACAGCCCCCTGGAGCACAACAACTCAGCAAGATCGCAAGGTTCCTCCTCGAAACGCCAGTGGGCGCCTCGTCCACGGCGTAGTCCCGCATCCTGAGGCCGGGATGGTCGGCTGGCTTTCGATCCCTTGGTGTAGGTCGCTGACCGCGAAGGCATCGAATGGGGCTTTGTCTACCGAAAGGGTAAAGCCCGCGGCCGGTCCCTCGCCATGAGGCCAAACCTTGCTTACCATGCCGGCCCGCGGCAGCGAAGGCAGGAGCTATCTCGGGATTGAACCAGTGGGCTCCTCCGTGTCAGCGAAGCCGGGAATCCGACGGACCAGCTAAGGCGGGCAGCTCAATAGGCGGGTCTAGCTGTGGATGCGTCCGCTGTCAGTCGCCGCGCGTCGGCCGCAGTCGCTGGCAGTTGCCCCCGGATAGTCGCCCAGCGGGGTTGCGTTCCACAACCGCTGCCCGCCGCCCGCGCAGGTCGGCGGGATGCCGTGCCGTCAGGTCTGGCTCGTAGGCTCTGCCATCGACACTGAACTTGCCATACCCCAGCTAGCTGGTCAGCATGTCGACCACGAGTCCGACGATCGCATCCTGCTCCACTTCGACCGTCGGCGTCCTGCAGTCCTGCAGTCCTGTTCCGTGGCGCTGGCTCAGCTTGCACCTAATTCAGGGCCAAACGGATTCAGGTCGCTGACCTCTCCGAATACGACGAGCACATCGCCGGCCCGTAGCTGAAGCTCGGGCGCAGGGCTGGCGATGAGCTGCCCGTCGGCATGCCGGACCAGCAGTGGCACCGCAGGCCCGCCCAGGTCCTGAAGGCTGCGGCCTGCCAGCGGAGACCCTTCTGTAATCTCGAGCTCTTCCAGACGCAGGCCGGGCTGGCCGGTGCGCGCGATGTCGAAGAACTCCATTACGTGCGGCCGGATCGCCAGATTCGCCATCCGCCGTCCGCTGGTCACATATGGGGAGACCACGTGGGTGGCACCCGCCCGGTACAACCGATCGGCGGAATGCTCTCGCGCGGCCCGGGCCACGATGAGCAGAGCCGCGCTGAGCGAGCGGGCGACGATGGTGATGAAGACGTTCTCGGCGTCCGAGTCCACCGCGCAGATCAGGCCCTGCGCCCGGTCAATCCCCGCCTGCCGCAACACCGCCTCGTCCGACGCATCGCCGATCAGGTAGCACGCGCCGTCGCGTTCCAGATCCGGTTCCAGCTGAGGCTTGCTGTCGACGACGACGAAGGGCACGCCCTCGGCCTCCAGCTCCCGGGCGATCGCCCGCCCGACCCGGCCATACGCGCAGACAATGAAATGCCCGCGTAGCTCACCGATCTGCTGGCGCATCCGGCGGCTCCGTGAGAACAAGGTCAACCGGCCATCCACGATCGCGGCCGCGACCAACCCGATGATCACAAGGAACAAGGTGACGCCCAGCAGAGCCAGCACGGCAGTGAAGACCAGCACATCCGTCGGGACATGACTGCCGGAGACGAACCCGACCGTCGTCAGCGTCAGCAGGGTCATGGCCACCGCCGCCCACGGCGAATAGCCAAAGCTCAAGTAGCCAGTGATTCCGCCGACAATCAGAACCACTGGCCCAGCAGCGATGAGCACGCCACGGGGCAGCCGTGACCGCCGGCTCATCCACCCAGCCTCCTCATCCAGTAACCTCCCGGTGCCTGGGCACCCGGCGCGACGCCCGCGCCCTGCAAGAGCCCGCACGATACCGCTCCTGGTGTCCGGGCCCGGCGCCCCAGGCCATCGCCCGGGCCATCGATACATTCACCCGATCATGGCTCAGAGCGGACTGAGCCGGCGGCTGAGTGTTCCGCTAGGTCGAAGGTCGGGTAGGCGGCCACGAAGATCGTGGCCTGGCGGGCATCGCGTGGCCACCGGCAGGCACGGCATCGCGCGTCGGGCGGCAGGATCAGCACCTCGCCCGGCCCGAGGACTCGGTCGTCCAGGCCCAGGGACTCGAACTCGAATTTGAGCTGGCCCTGCAGGACCATGATCAGGTCGACCGCCTTCATCCGGAACCAGCTGTCGTCGACGGGTTCGCCGTGCTTGCTCACCCACACGAGCTCCATACCGCGGCCGGAGAAGACCGTGCCCACATCTCCGAACGGCGTGGGCCTGATCTGACGTGCCTCGCCCCGCAGGACGTTGAATACCTGCAACACGGTGTCATCGGGATCCGGCGCCGAGGCGCGAGCCAGCGGCACCTCGCCGACGCCGGGTGACCCGCGCCCGGCAATCAGGCGGCCCGACACCGACTCAGGCCGAACGCGAATCCAGAACGGCCGGTCGGCCCCGTCCGCCCAGGAGTCCAGGCCACGCCGGTTCAGAGCCTCGATCTCGGCATCTTCGTAGATCACCTCGGCATGGCCGTTGATCAGCACACTCCAGCCGGCGCGGCGCCCCGCATCGTAGTCGTCGGCCTCGAACACGACCTGTGTCTGGCCCTCTGCTGCCGACAGCTTCGACCCGGCGGCCGTCCTGAAAGCCACACTCTGCCCGTCGACCACGTGGTTGACCGGCAAGATGATCACCTCACCGTCGGCGTCAAAGCCGATACGCCCCACCGGAACCGAGCCGAGCAGGCGCAAGCAATCATCTAGCGGCAGGATCGCGAGCCCCGCGCGATCAGTGGCGTATCGAACCATGGCACACCTCGCAGCCGCTGCTTGGGCCGGTGACTCGTCCACCGGCAACTTGCTAGGTCCATTCCATGCTGCTCCGCCAGCCCGGCCTTCGCTGCCAGCAAAGGTCCCCGTGGTCAGGGCCGTTGGGCCTTTGACATCGGCGAGAGACGCAGCTAGCCAACGCGGCTGCGTGCCGATGGCGTGCCGGGCGGCAGCCGGCCGGGCCGATAAGGACTTCTGCGACGCGCGGCGAGGTGAGCACGGACAACAAGCGCGCCTGCCTGGTCCATACGCAGTCCGGTGGCCGTCGGCTCCGTGTGCGCATGGGCTTCTGACGCAACGAGCCGCTCATCCAACTCGCTCGCGTCAATGCGCGTACCTTTCGCCTGGGGCGTCGGGCCGCGCATGTGTCCGCGACGCCGTGACCCGACCTGGGGGAGTGCCGAACCTGCGCGCCCAAGGCGCCGATCCGGCTCGGCAGCATCGCGATTAGCCATCGCGATGCTGTTCCCTGGCTCCTTAGTGACGGGCAATCGGCACTCCAGCCGGAATGATCCTGCTGGAGATAGGCCGCGAGCCTCGCAGTTCGTGCCGGTCAGCGAGGCTATACGTCGATGATCTGGCTCGTGGCGTCTGCGGCCTGGAGGAGGCGGTGGATGTCGGCGCGGTCTCCGGTGACCACGTCGGCGCGCAGATCGGCGGCAGTCTGGGCGACGACGGCGTCGACAACGTCGCGGGTGGCGGCGCGGCTCATGAGCTCGCCGGCGGCATGGGCTTTCTGTTCGGTCAGGGGGACGATCTCGCATCCGCGCAGGAGCCGCCGAAGCTGGACCTGGGCGCGGGAGCGGCTGACCTGAGCGACGACGGGCGCGGGAACTATGGGGATGATCCCGGCTTCCAACCGGACCCGGTGGTCGGCCCACACCGTGCGGACGCCGCGGTCGGCGGCGACCAGGATCCCGGCGTCGTAGACGATCTGCGTCATGCGGTCCGGCGCTGGGCGATGCCGGCGCGGCGCCGCGCGGCGACGGCGCCGAACGCCGATGCTGCGCGCCGTAGAACATCCACGGCCGGTGCGCAGGAGCTCGGGGCCCAGGTGCCCGTAATCCTCTCGCTGGCTACGTCGACTTTCCTGATTCTCCATGGGCTCTGCGGAACAACTCGTCCGCCACTGGCCGCCACGGCAGCTCTAATCCTGACGTACACACTCGCTAGGCGCTGCAGTCAATCGCGGCGTTGCTGTCACAGCGAAGCTCTGTCGCATGCCGCAGGCGCGAGGTGCAAGCGCTTGGTAACCCTGACGAGCCGTCGCGGCAAGCCGGGCAAGATCTGCCTTGGTAGCCACTTTCTGCTTGCTTAGTATTTCTTTAGACCCTCGGGATAAGGCGCCTGCGATCGTCAGGGCCGGGTATGGCAACTCAATGCGCGAGGCATGCGGTCGGCTCATTCGTAGTAGGGCCGTCACGTTCAGCTCCTGAGCGTGCGTGCTCAGGGCGCTGAGCGCCTGTTGGCCGATGTACGCGGCCGAGCGCGCGTCAATCACCAGCTCGGATCCGGCCGGCTTGCCGAGACGACGCAGCGCCGTCAAGAACAAGGCGACAGAGCCGTCGCTAAGCGTGCCGGCTAGACCGAACGCTGCATCGTGTTCGGCGTATAGCTGGAACGGCGTGGTGCGAGGACTGGCGTAGGGATGCATGCACGCGAGCTCGGCAACTGCACGGAGGCTAAGAGCCCGCGCATCGTAGGCGCACAGAGTGGCAATCGGCTGCTGGATGACCCTCTTGTCGAGCAGATGCTCGTAGCGGGCAAATGCGTCGGCCCGCTGCGGGGTCTGGGCGGCGGCCGTGCAATCGACAATAATGCGACTACCGTTGTGCCCCGCGGCAAGCGCATCTGCCGACGTAGCGACCCGGCGTGCTACTGACGCTTCGGCATCCACCACCTCTCCAGCTAGTTGGTAAAAGCCAGCCGTGTCGCGCAGCACGGCTTGGCCAGATTCGAGCGCCCGGCGCACCATGCTGCTCCTGATCACCCGTCTGAACGGTCCATGGGGCCTTTCCATGCTGCCAAGTCCAACCAGTTCCACGTACTGGCCCGCCGCGATGCCGTCTTCGGCAGATTCGATAGCACGTGCCGCGAGCTCCTCGTTGTCGTGATAGGCCCAGGCCAGATGCGCGAACTGGACGAGTCCGGCGGCAGACCGGGCGACGCCGTGGCTTCGCTCCCGCTTGAACCCGGAGTGCCCGGATGCCGCATCCGGAATATTGCGTTGCGCCGTCTCGATCGCAAGGGCGAGCCCGATCTCAGAACCCACCAGGTCAGGCATCGGGGGGTAACTAGCGGCGGCCAGCGCCCGTCTGACTGCTGCAATACGCTCCCTCGCCTTGCGGCACCGCGGACATCCATCGACGTGCATTCCAACCTTGGCGCCTTGCCGCTGAACAAGGGCGTCCGCGTCGAATCGTGCGATCTCGCCCGTTTTTGGGTGGCCCGTCATATCGATCAGTCCCGAGTAGTAAGCAAACACAGCCCGCCGAGCTCACGAGGGCGAGGTTAGAACTGCCTCACACCAGTGCTAACCGTTGACGGCACTTCTACCCACGGAGCCTCATTTCCCGCCTGCCGACCTTGAGTCGCTTACCCCGAAATGCAGTGCCAGCGAGTGAGCATCGATCGAGCCCTGAGTTAAGCCTGCTGGCCGTCGGCATGCCGGGCTATGAAACGATCTACCTGTCCGCGCGCGCTGGTGATCTTGCCCAGGGGGGTGGCAGCCCATCCGATCATCTGCACAGCCGACAGCACCGCCCGAAGGGGTCGAGCACCGCTGGCTGAGTCGCGGCTGGCGCGGGGCCGAACGCCCGCGGCGGCCAGTGCTGTTTGTCAATCCCAGGTCTGGCGGGGGGTCGGCTGCACGCAATGGGATCGTTGAGCGGGCGCACGAGCAGGATATCGAGGTTGTGGTCCTGGTCCCGGGCCAGAATCTGGGAGCGCTCGCTGAAGCAGCGGTAGCCGACGGCGCAGATGCCCTCGGAATGGCTGGCGGGGACGGATCCCTCGCGGTGGTGGCCGCTGCCGCCGCCGCGCACGAGCTCCCGTTCGTATGTATCCCCGCCGGGACGCGCAATCACTTCGCCCTCGACGTGGGAGTGGACCGGAATGACGTCCCGGGCGCGCTCGACGCGTTCAGCGACGGGGTCGAGCGTCGGATCGACGTGGCACAGGTTAACGGCCGCGTGTTCCTCAATAACGTCTCGCTCGGCATCTACGGCGACGCTGTCCAGAAGACGGCCTACCGCGATGCCAAAGTGCGCACCCTTCTGGAGACCGCTCAGCAAGTCACGGGCCCCAGCGCCCAGGCACCGGACCTGTCGCTCACCGACGATGTCGGGCGCGAGCACCACCAGCCAGCTATGGTGCTGGTTTCGAACAACCCTTACGCGCTTGACCAGCCCGTTGCCCGCGGTACCCGCCTGGCGCTCGACACCGGCCAGCTTGGAATCCTTGTGCTCGATGCGCCGGCCGATCGGCCGCGCCTCCCGGCACGAGCCTGGACGGCGGCGTTTCTGGAGGTGAGCGCGCCGGCAACGGTGCACGCCGGGATCGACGGGGAAGCAGCCGATCTGGGCGGGCCGTTGCGATTTGCCATCCGGCCAGCATCGCTGCGCGTCCGGATTTCGCGCCGCCACCCAGGCGCGTCACCATCAGCGCGGTTTGCGGCACGGAGGCCAGCGTCTAAGCCGATTCCTCGCGGCCTTGGCGGAAACCCCCGCTCCATTCGGCCCGAGTGAAGGCGCGAGGCCCACGAGCGTCGAATCTCGCGCGGGCTGGTTTCGCTGCCTGCGGCGCCGACCATCAGTCGTTGTTTGGGTGGCGATCATCCCTTGGCGGCTCGTTAAATGCCCGCCTGAGCTTGGACGCGACCGGAGGCCACCGCATCGGCCAGTGCCGCGTGGTCGCGTTCTGTCTGGTCGGCATAGATCTCGGCGAAATCGGCGACGGCCTGATCGAATGCGTCTGAGTCGCCTAGGTAGGCGGCGATGGCGATCCGGTCACCGGGGCGGGCGTGGGCGCGCGCGAGCGTCCAGCCGCACATGCGACCGCAGCCGGTCATCGCCGCTACCGTCATGCGGTTGATCTCGACGGAGTACTTCCGGTCGCGCAGCTGCCGGACGTAGAAGTCGGCAGAGCGGCGAGCGGGAGGGGTCGCGCTCTGCCAGCCGAGGAAGATATCGCTCACAGCCTGCATGAGTTACTGGCCGGCAACGACACGCTCGCCCTGGTTGTGGTACTGGCTGTCGCCTGCGTAGTCGGCCAGCACCGAACACTGGGCCTGCTTGGCTTGCAGGAGCAGCGGGTCGAGGCCATCATCGGGTTCCATCAGCATGATCCACGTCTCGGTGCCGACGCTGCCGACGCCGACGACCTTGCGGGCCACGCCGGTCAAGGTGAATCGCTCTGCCAGCCGGCGCCGGTAGGCCGGCAGGGTCCGCGTGTAGCCAGCGAGCAGGCGGCGGAGGAACCGGTAGGCAGCGTCGACGTCCAGCTGGCTGGCCAGTTGTTCGAGCGGGACGATCAGCGGCGGATCGCTGATGATGTTTCGCCGCCCGTCTTTGACGGTTGTCAGTTTCGCCAGCGCATGCATGCTGTCCCGAGTACGGGCCTTGGCGATCTGAGCCTTGGTCTGGCGCACTGCCTTCTTGGGCACGCGGATTTGAGCTCGGCAAGGGCGTGGTCGGCGTCGACGCGCGCGTACCAGACGTTCAGTATCGACATGGCGGCGAATTGCCGCATCGCGGCACGGTACGCCGCAGCGGTCGCCACGGCGACCTTGCGCCTTTTCTGAGCAGTAAAGCCGTTGTCGCGGCCGGCCACAGCCATGCTTGCCACGAGCCGCTTGACGTCCCACTCGAACGGCCCGCGCAGCGTCTCATCGAAATCGTTGAGATCGAACACCAGCCGCCGTTCCGGTGAACCGAAGGCGCCGAAGTTCGACAGGTGGGCATCGTCGCACAACTGCACCCGCAGCCCAGGAGACTTCATGCTGGCCAGGTCTTCGGCCATCGGACGCGCAGCGCCGCGGTAGTAGGCAAACGGCGCGACCAGCATCCGGCCATAGCGCACCGGCACCAGCTCGGGCACGCGGGACTCATCCTGTTCAAGCAGCAGCCCTATCGGGGCCCTAGATGCCGGACCACAGAAATCTCGGTGAGACTCCAGCGGCGCAGCCTGCCGCGCCGCCTTGCCTGCCGCGACGCTTAGCTGCTGATTTTGGTGTGCATCGCTTCCGGGTGCCGTGTCTTGGCCCGTCCCCAGTGAGGCGGTCCTTGTCCCTGCCGCCACTCGCGGGACACTACCACCGCACTGCTGGCGAGGCTCAGCGGGTAACGGGGAGGCCGTAGCGACCCTCACCGGCGCAAAGTCATGCTGATCACACCGCGAACCCGTTGCCTGCCCCCATGTCAGTACCAGGCAATGCTGGCATACTGCAAGACCGCATACCTCGTCCGGAGTTCCGGGTGTAATTCGCCGACGTATCGGCGGCAGGCGGCCTCGGCCAGTCCGGCGGCTGGGCGGTGTCGGCCAGCGCCCAGGCCGCTTGACGCGCGGCGCCGAGCGCGACGTACTCGGCCGGCTCCGGCAGCTCGACATCCCGGCCGAATATGCCGGGGCGATCTCACGGATCGCGGCGGACCGGGCGCCTCCGCTAATCAGCATTGCGTGCTGGAAGCCGACGCCGCAGTCGGCTAGCAGGTCGATGGCGTCGGCGAGTGAGCCAAGCACTCCCTCGACCGCGCTCCGGGCCAGGTTTTCGGGCTTCGCGTTCGACGTGGTCAGGCCGGTCAGTATGCCAGTGGCACCGGGCCGGTCTGGTGTCCGCTCGCCATCAAGATAGGGGCAGCAGCGTGATGCCACCCGAGCCAGGCTCGGCAGCCAGTGCGCGCTCCGCCAGCCCGGAAGGTCTGTACCCGTCATGTAGTGAGCACTCGCCCTGCGTTCGCGGTGCAGACCAGCGGCAGGAACCGGCCTGTGGCATCGGCGGACCCGGCGACGGCGCCTGAGGGATGGACGGACGGCGCCTCGCTGACCGCGAAGACCGTGCCCGACGTACCGATCGGCACCACGACTTCGCCAGGCTGGAGGGCCAGCCCGAGGGCGGCCGCCATGTTGTCCCCCGTCCCGGCCGCGAGCACCGCGCCGACGCCAGTCTCGCCGACGACTTCAGTCGGCTGAGCTACCCGCGCAAGCTCGGCGTCGTGCCCGAGGGTTGCCGTGACAAGATCGGGCCGCCAGTGACCCGGCACGACTGCAAAGTAGCCCGCCCGGACGCGCCGAAACCGAGCTCGGAGATCATCGGCCCGCATCGGCCGAGGGTCCAGTCTCTCACGGCACCCCTAGGCCGTCGGCAGCCTGCGCGGCCGGGTTGAGCGCTGACGCCGCTGGTGCGTAGTGACTGGCTGCGCTAGCCTCGGGCGCGGCTGGACTGGGCGGCGCTCCGTCGAATGGCGTCGCGTAGGACGGCGTTTGTGTCCGCAGGCTGAGCCGAATGGTCAGCCGGATCTGGGTCGAGGCGGGCAGCCGGATAGTCAGCCATGGCCCGCCTACCTCGGCCTGCTTGTGGGCGATGACCGGCTCGGTGTGGCCGTAGTCGTAGAGCCCGCCCATCCAGGAGGGGTCCGGGCACGCGGTGTAGCGGACGTCCTCGATGGTGTGCTCGGCGAAGGCCCCGGCCTGAATGATCGCTGTGCGGTCCTGCTCGGGGTCGAGGTTGACGAGGTCGACGACGGTGGCTTCCGGGTCGATGGCCGACACAAGGGCGGCGACAGAGTTCGGCAGTCCGGGTCGCTGTCGTTCGGCGTCGTAATACCGGACCCGGGCCTGCTGCATGCCGCCGTTATAGATCACCTGGGGTCCGCCCCAGGTCAGCTGCACCAGGGCTTCGGTGACGACGGGGTTGCACTGCTGCCAGACGTGGATGTCGGCCTCGGCGATGTCGATGTCCCGGTACGCCCGGCCGCGGGCGAGCCGGTGCCGGACCTGCGCCTGGGCGGCGGCGAGGATCAGCTCCGGAAACTCGGGATGCTCGCCTGCCAGGAAGGTGAGCCACGCCCCCTCGTGGCCTGCCTCTTCCTTGCTGCGGAAGGGGCGGACCGTGCGCCAGTCGTATCCGGACCGTTTCCGCAGGTCCGTCAGCCGGCTCAGGTCCGCCGGGTCGCCGCTGTGATGCCACAGCGCCACCGGGACCGCGGGCATCAGCGGGTTGTAGTCGAACCAGCCGCGGTCGGAGCGGCGGAATGGCACAAGGAAGGTCGCCACCGCGACGTCCTCGCGCAGCTGCGGGTACCACTTCGACCGGAGTGAGGAGTCTGACTCGGCGAAGGGCTTCACCAGCCCCTCGCCGATGAGCGTGTCGAGCGCTGGCCGCACTAGGTCGAGGAATGACTGCTCGCCGCTCGCGGCGGCGGCGGCCAGTGCACCGACAGTGGCCGCCTGGCCGACGCTGTACCAGCCATGCGGCCAGCTCCAGCCGTAGTGCCCGCCATACCAGCGGCCCTCGAGCTGGCTGCCGACCACGCCGTCCGGCCCGACATTGTCCGGAATCAATCCGCCGTTCGCGGCTGCCCGCTCGCGCCAGGCGCCGACATACTCGATGATCCAGTCCCGGTAGCGCCGCTTTCCGGTGAGGATCCAGGCGTTGAGCACGAGCCCCGCTGACGCCAGGTTCACCGCAGTATCCCCGGCGCCGAGCCGAGCGCTCATCTCGCCGGCCAGCCGCGGGTCTGCCGCACGCGGCGGCCGCACGGCGTCGGACACGAGCCAGTCCAGCGGGAAGCCGTAGAGCCGCTCCTCGTGCTCGAGCCACGGATAGTGGGATCCGTCAAACAAGCCGGTGCGGTCCGGGTCTGATCCGTTGTGCGGCCGGCGGATGATCCGGTGCGCAGGGTCATAGTTGCCCTGCGCCGGGTCGACATAGAGCTCGGCGAACCGGACGGCGCGCTCGCGCCAGCGGTTCGGCGCGGCCATGCACAGGAAGTACAGCAGCAGCAAGCTCTCGCCCTGATGGAACCAGTCATAACCGCGTTCGTACTCATTCTTCAGCAGCCCGAGCTCGGTGAGCTGCGCCGTGACGCCTTCCCAGTGCCGCTCGGCCTGCGGCAGCAGGTCGTCGGCCCCGCCGAGCAAATACAGCTGCGGCCAGTTGAAGAACGTCTCGTAGAAGTCGTCGGCACCGTCACGGGAACTGAGCTGATGCCGGTAGTTCAGTCGTCCGTCCGGCCCGGTGAAGTCGGCGGCGAACCGCCGCCATGCGTAGTCCAGCAGTTCGAATAGCTCGCGCTCGGCCACCGCCCAGCCGGGCGGCTCCAGCAGCGGCACCGAGGCGGTTACGGCCGGAATTGTCATCTCAGCCTTTCGTGGCCCCGGCGAGCAGCCCGGTGATGAGGAACCGCTGGGCGAACAGGAAGACCAGGAGCACAGGGCTGATCGCCAGCAGGGTGGCAAGCGCGATCTCCGGCCGGAGCACCGCCGCCGTGCCCGCGGTCGGGTTGAACTGCGGGACGTCGGTGATCAGCAATCCGAGGCCTACCTGGATCGGGTACTGGTTGCTCGACGGCAGCATCACGTAGGGCAGGAAGTAGTTCGTCCAGTTCGCCACGAAGCTGAAGAACCCGACGAGCGCGATGACCGGCGCCGCCAGCGGCAGGGCGACACGCCGGAACGCCCCGAACTCCGTGCAGCCGTCGATCCGGGCGGCGTCGAGCAGTTCAGGGGGCAAGGCGGTGCTGAAGTAGATATAGGTCAGGTAGACGCCGAACGGATAGAACGAGTACGGCAGCACGACTGACCAGACCGTCCCGATCAAGTGCACGGCGTTGATCTCCACGAACAACGGGATGACCAGGGTCGTGGCCGGCATCAGCATCACCACGAGGGTGAGGATCAGCAGGGCGCGCCGGCCGCGGAACTCGATCATGGCCAGCGCGTAGCCGGCCGGGATGCCAACTAGCAGGGTGATAACCAGTGCAAGCGACGCCTGGATCGCTGAGTTCCGCAGCCAGAGCAGGATCGTGTCGCCCTGGAACCTGGTGAGCGCGTCCCAGTTCTCCCGCAGCGCCCGCCAGGACCCGAAGGAGAACGGGCTGCGGTAGACCAGCTGCTGGTCTGTCTTGGTCGCGGCGAGCAGCAGCCACAGCACCGGCAGGATGAAGAAGAGCAGGAAGGCGGCGAGCGCCACCGCGGCCGCCAGGTAGCCGGGCACTGCGGCGGGGCGCGGCAGCCTGCGAACCACCGCGCGCGCCTGCCTGCCGGCGGACGCCGTCGGCGCAGCCGGTGCGATTGTGTCAGCTCGCATCGAAGAACCTCGACCGGGTCACGAACAGCGCTGCGACGACTAGGCAGACCAGGAGCAGCTCGACCGAGATTGCCGCGGCGTAGTTGACGTTGTTGTTCTGGAACGCGAAGTCGTAGGACAGCTGCGTGAGCGAGTAGTCGCGGCCGGCCACGCCGAGGCTCGCCTCGGAAATGAGCTGGGGCTCCACGAAGAGCTGGGTGCCGCCGGCGAACGCCAGGATCACCATGTAGACGATCCACTTGCGCAGCATCGGGATCTGGATCCGGCGGGCGATGCTCCAGCCGCCGGCGCCGTCGATGCGCGCTGCCTCGATGATCTCGGGCGGGATGTTGTTCAGGGCCCCGGACATCACCACGATCCAGCCGCCCGCGCCCGTCCAGAACGCGATCATCGCGAACAGGATCGTCAGATGCCCGGGCTCGATCACCTGCCCGAAGGTGTCGTAGCCGAGCAGCCGCAGCAGCGGCGCGGCCGGGCTGACGGTCGGGTCGAGCATGAACAGCCACACCATGACGCTGGCGGCGCCCGCCAGAGCGCCCGGGATGTAGTAGAGGAAGCGGATCATCCTGCTCAGCCGCCGGGCGGGCAGCTGCTGCAGCATGATCGCCAGGCCGGTCACGAGGACGACCAGGAAGGCCAGCCAGGTCGTGAGGTACATCCCGACGTGTCCGACGGCCGGCAGGAAGCGGAAGTCCCGGTAGGCGCCGGCGAAATTGGACAGCCCGGCGAACGTGCTCCCCGCGTGGGTGAATGCGAAGTAGATGCCGTAGGCAGTCGGCAGGATGCCGAACGCGATGAGCAGCAGCACATAGCCGGCGACGAAAAGGTGGCCCGCCGAGACCAGACCGGGGCGCGCCTGCGCGGCGCGCCCCGGCTGGTCAGTACCGGCGGAGCTCAATGACTGACCGTGTAGCCGTCGGATGTGGCGTAGTTGGTGATCGCGGTCTGCCAGGCGGGCAGCATCGACACGATGGTCTTGCCGGCCGTCAGGCCTGGATCGATCGTGGCGGCCCAGATCGCCTCGTTGCTCCATTTGCCGTAGTTCCAGCCGGGCCAGACCTGGCCGGCTGCCTGCTCGAGTACGGGAGTGATGTCGTCAGCGAAGTAACCGGAGCTGGCTTGGTGTGCGACCCACACCTTGGCCGCCGGTACGTAGGCGGGGAATCCCGGAGCCAGGTCCCCCTGGTATGCATTGTTCGTGGTCACCCAGGTGATGAAGTTGACCGCTTCAGCCAGATGCTTGGAGTGCGCCGACAGGAGCCAGGTGCCGCCGCCGACGTTGCCTGTGCTGGGCGCCGAGCTTCCGGGCCACTGGGGGATGGGCGCGGCCGCGATCTGGCCCTTCGGCACGTTCAGGCCGGATGTGCTGTCAAAGACCGCGCCGGAGAACCAGGCCGGGCCGGGGAGCATCAGCACTTTGCCCTGCTCATTCTTGTCGAAGGCCGTGCTGAACACGCTTAGCTTTGACATCGAGCCGGCCTTGATTAGCGTGTCCAGCAGGGAAGCCATGCGCGTGCAGTCCGGGCTGGTCACGTTGACTGTGACCGAGATGGGGCCGGTGATGTCGCTGCCCTGGCACTGGCTGGCCCAAAGGTAAATCTCGGGGGTGAAGGTGTCCCCGGCGTTGCCGACCAGGTAACCGGGATGCTGCCTGGCCACCTCAAGGCCGAGTGCCTGGTACTGGGGCCAGGTGGTCGGCACCTGGTAGCCCCAGTTCTTCATGAGCGTTGCGTTGTACCACAGCACCACCTGGGCCAGGTCGTTGCGGACGCAGTAGACCTTGCCGTTCACCGTGCACACGTTCAGGGATCCGGTGGCGAAGTTGCTAAGTGTGGACTGGGGGATGAGGCCCTCGCTCAGCGGAGCGGCAAACCCGGCGGTGACGGCCCAGGTCGTCTCGTTCTGCTGCGTGCTGAACACGACGTCGGGCCAGCCGCTGCCGGTCCGGTTGTACAGGCCGACCTTGGTCTGCAGGAAGTTCGAGCCATTAGCATCGCCGTCGTAGGTGACGATGTTGAGCTTCACATTTGGATGCGCTTTCTGGTAGGCCTGCGCGGCCGGGACCCGGGTGGAGTCCACCCAGACGGTCAGGGCGCCCGAGGAGGACTGCGGCGCCTGACTGAAGCCGTCCTTCATCGGGCTGTTTGACGAGGATGACGATCCGCCGCCGCACGCCGCGACCGCGACTGCGACCATGGCGGCCAGGCCTGCGGCCGCGAAGGCGCGCCGGCGGGATGAGCCTGTCAGACTGAGCACCCGGATGGTGCCGTTCATCGGAGGCATTGGCAGCTCCATTGCTCGTGTCGTCAAGACGGCTGCCATTCGGGGGAGCCGATGGACCGTCTAAATGTGTACTACTTATTTGGCTCGCTTTTCGGCCCCTTATGGGGCCAACTGAGATTTGCCCGAGCGTTCTCCGGTCAGCGGCTGAACCTGGCACGTGCTTGCCCATAATTAGCAGACCGGACTTACCAAGTCGTCAAGACCTTCACAGACCTAATTTTCCCTACGTGTTCGCCCTCTACTGCCTCAATGTGAGTATATCGACCTATTTAACCAACTATGGATTGGCTCTTCGTGATGCAAGTGCAACAATTATTCCATACTTATATTGACGTCTATTAAAGCAATAGATACGATCAACACCGCTGCCACATTGCAGTCATAATGGCGGCCATAGCCAGCAGAGGGGAGTCAGACCGGTGGATGCGGAGCTGTCGAGTGTCGATGCAAGCGCGGCTCCCGCGATTCTCCGGACGTCGCGCGACGCCGACGGTAGGCACGTCAGCCGAGCCGGTTACCGCCCGGGTTATGAGGTCGTGGCGGAGCAGATCCTGCAGCTCATCGCCGACCTCGGGCTCGCACCCGGCGATCGCCTGTTCACCGAGAACGAGCTCGCAGCTCAGCTAGGCTCCAGTCGCACCGTCGTGCGCGAGGCAGTCAAGATATTGTCGGCGACCGGCAGGGTCAGCGCTCAGAAGGGCCGCGGCCTGTATGTTGCCGACGGCGAGAACTTGCTCGGAGCGACCCGGTTCGGCGGCTTTTTCCAGCCCACGAACCTGGACCACATCTTCATGCTGTTCGAGTTCCGGCGGGTCCAGGAGGCAGAGGCCAGCAGGCTCGCCGCGAGCCGGGCCAGTCCGTCCGATCTGCGGGCCATCGAGACCGCCGTGCAGGCCTGCCGGCACGGCTACCTTAGCCGCGACAACTCGGAATTCGAGGCGGGCGACGACGACTTCCATCTCGGTGTGGCTGCCGCCTCGCACAACTTCTTCCTTGTCGCGGCAGTGCGGGAGGCGCGTCGGCTGCAGCGCCACTCGAGCGTCATCGGAATCAGGGGCGTCGGCGGTCACGCGGCCGAGGCGGTCGAGGAGCACGAGGCCATTTACCGTGCCATCCAGACCGGGAAGCCTGGTGCTGCCGTCGAGGCCACTCACTTGCATCTGGACAACACGCTCAAGGATTACCGCCGCGAGATCCAGCGGCGCGTGTTCGGCGAGGACGTGCCATGAGCCCGGTCACCGGAGGAGGGGCGCGGACCGGGCACGGTTCATCCGATCGGCCTGGGCATCGTCCCGGCCGTGGTGATCGACGACGTCGGTCGGGCGGCACCGCTCGCGGAGGCCTTAAGCCGACCAGAACGAGCAGGGGATGACCGTCGGCCGGCCAGTTGAAGTCCCGGCAAGCTGCCGGAAACTGCTCGCAGTGGTGGGTCCGGGTTTCCGATGGACACTCCGACCATCGGTGCGCCGAGCGGCAGGGCAGACCTCAATGCCGACCCACCGAGGGTGCCGCACCCGTGAGGCTCCCCTGATGTCGTGGTCGTGGCCCAGTGACCGCTGGCTGGCCGTGCCGCTATCGCTGACAGGGCGCCGCCCCGCGCCCCGCGGCGGCGGGACCCGGGTCCGAGCCCACCTGCCTGCTACCAGCCGCCTTGCTCCGGCGTCGGGAGCACGGCGAGCCTGGCTGCCTCATCGGGCGGGACTCCGAGGAGCCGGAGGACAGCTTCGGCGAGCTGGTCTACGGCCTGCTCGTTCATCCGTTCCGGGTCATCCTGTCCGAGCCGCAGCAAGCCGATCAGGCCGCCGGCCACGGCACTGAGCGCAACGTCAGCGTCGAGCGCTGCGAAGCGCCCGGCGTTCTGGCCGGCCCGGATGTCCCGCAGCGCCCGCGGCGCAAGTCCGGTGCGCGCATCCAGCAGGCTGAGACCCGAACCGGTGATGAAGCGCGCCATCTCGGGATTGGTCCAGCCCAGCCTGCCCGAGATCCGGAACGAGACGGCGAAGATCTCGGCAGGGTCAGAGATTCCCGCGCAAGCCCGGTCGATCATCTGGCCCCAGCGTTCCAGCAGCTCGGCAGAGGCGGTGGCGAACAGTTCGTCTTTGCTGTCGAAATGGTTGTAGAAGGAACCGAAGCCGATGTCGGCGGCGTCCGTGATCTCCTGAATGCTGGCCCGGTCTCCGCGTCCGGTGGCGATGAGCTCCACCGCGGCGTCGATGAGGGCTTGCCTCGTGCGCGCCTTCCGCCGGTCGAGCCGGGTGGGCTGCGGCGCATCGGCCGGTGCGGCATTCGACATCAGTGCCTCCTTGGCTCCGGGCGTCCTCACGGTGCGGGCCGCTGCCCGAACTGCCGCGCCGGTCCGCGGCATCATTACTGACGCCTAGTGACAGAACTGATCGTACCAGACAACTCTGCCTGATCCCGTTTGCGAGACTGACGCCGCAGGCAGGACCGATCCTTGACGATTCGAAGCTCATAACTGATACTAGGCATCAATATTGATGCTTCAATACACGAACGTAAGCTGAGGGAGCGACCCATGGTCACGCAGGGCAGCAGGGCCGGCCCGCCGGCCAGCCAGGGCCAGGATCCGCATCGGGCGCTGCACAGCCGGACCGGCGCGCTGCGCGGTGAGCACCCGGGTCGCTCGCGCGACCCGCTGATAAAGGTCACCGGGCTAGCCTGGCTGGAGTTCGAGAAGCCAGATCTGGGCAGGGCCGAGCGCTTCGCAACCGACTTCGGGTTCACCGTCGCCGACCGGACGCCAGAGGCGCTGGTTCTCCGCGGCCGCCAGGCTGTCGCACCGTGCCTGGTCGTGCGCCGCGGGCGCACGCCGCGTTTCGTCGGCCCGGCTTTCCAGGCCGCAGCGCGCGCGGACCTCGACCGGCTGGCAGCCAGGACCGGCGGCACGGTCACCGCGCGCCGCGGCGGGCACGCGCTGCAACTCACGGATCCAAGCGGCATCCCGGTGACCGTCAGCTACGGCGTCCCGGAGCTGCCGGCCTTGCCCGAGCGCGCCCCGCTGCCGCTGAACTTCGGGGCATCGGCCGCTCGGGTGAATGCCACCCAGCGGCCGGAGCGCCGGCCCGCGGAGATCGAGCGGCTCGGCCATGTCGTCCTTGGCACCAGCCGGTTCCGGGCAGCGCTGGACTGGTACCTGGACACCTTCGGCCTGATCGTGAGCGACTTCCTGCACCTGGACGGCCAGCGTGAGCGCGGCCCGGTCATGGCGTTCATCCGCTGCGACCAGGGAAGCGTCCCGACCGACCATCACACCCTGGCGATGCTGCTGGCACCGCAGACGGGCTATGTGCACTCCGCTTACCAGGTCACCGATCTCGACGAGGTCGCGGCGAGCGGGCAGTACCTGCGCGATCGCGGCTACCGGCACTCGTGGGGAATCGGCCGTCACATCCAGGGCAGCCAGATCTTCGACTACTGGCGCGACCCCGACAAGCTGATGTTCGAGCACTACGCCGACGGCGACGTCTTCGATTGCACCGAGCAGGCTGGGTGGGCGGCGCTATCGGTCAGCGGCCTGGCGCAGTGGGGGCCGCGTGCCACAGCCGAGTTCACCGGCGCCCGCGACCCAGGCACTGTGCTCGCCGCAATCCGGGCGCTGCGAGAAAAGGGCAACGACATCGATCTCGCGTCCCTGCGGGGCCTGGTCAAGGCCATGAGCTCATGAGGGCCCGGCTGGCCCGGACCGCGGACGGCTGGTGGCTGCTCACCCCGGCAGGCCTGGTCCGCCTCGGCCTGGAAACGGCAACAACAGGCGCGCTGCTTGCGGACGAGGATCACCTCGCTGCTGCTGTCGAGGCAGCAGGGACCGCGGCCGCCGCGGATCCGCGCCTGGCCGTGTCGGCCGGGTCGGTGGACCTGCTGAGCCCGGTGACCGCGCCGGCCCGGGTGGTCGCCCAGGCGGTGAACTACCGGTCCCACGCGGTCGAGTCGGGATTCGACCCGGACAAAATCCCGCCGGTGTTTTTCCGGAAGTCCTCACACTCGCTGACCGGCCCGGCCGGGGACGTCATCCGACCGGACGGCCTCGGGTTCCTCGACTACGAGGTCGAGCTCGGCCTGGTCATCGGCGCAGACCTGCCGGTCGGCACGACCGTGACGCAGGAGACGCTGCATCATTACGTCGCCGGGCTCGTGGTCACCAACGACGTCAGTGCGCGGCAGATCCAGCTCACCAAGACGCAGTTCTACGAGGCCAAGTCCTATCCCACCTTCACCCCGGTCGGGCCGTGGCTGGCCCTGGTCGATGCCGCGGACCTGGCCAGGCTCGGCTCGCTGCGGCTGACGCTCAGCGTCAATGGCGAGGTCCGCCAGGACGCCCTGGCCTCGGAGATGATCGTCACCCCGGCCCAGGCGCTTAACGCGCTGTCGAGATTCCAGCCGCTGTCGCCCGGCGACCTGCTGCTTACGGGGACCCCCGGCGGGACCGCCCTGAAAGCGCCGCCGAAGGCCGTCGAAAAGCTGGCCGGCCTGCTGCCGGCGCCGGTCAAGTGGCAGATGTTCTTCCGCCGGCAAGCGGGCAACCCCCGCTACCTGCGCGACGGCGACCTGGTCACGGCCAACATCGCCAGCGCCGACGGCGAGCTCGACCTCGGCACGCAGTCTTGCACCGTCGCCGGGAAGACGCCATGACCACGCCCGCCGCTGCCGTGCCGGAATCGACGTACGGGCTGCTGGCGAATGCCGCCAGCACCTGGCCTGACGCCGTCGCCACCCAGTGGATCCCGGACCCAGCGGACTATGCCCGCTGCCAGTCCTGGACCTACGCCGAACTGGCCAGCACGGTCACCCGGATCGCCAACGGCCTGACCCGCCTGGGCATCCAGCGCGACGACGCGGTCACGCTGTGCGGGCCGAACTGCTTCGCGCTGCTCGCCGCGACCCTGGCCGCGCAGGCCGCCGGGATCGCCGCCCCGGTCAGCCCAGCGCTCGGCGCAGACCGGATCGCCGGGCTGATCGGGCGCACCCGTTCACCGATCCTGGTCGCAGCCGGGCCGGAGGCAGACCCATTGCTCTGGCAGCAGCTGACCGAGGTCGCCGTCCAGGCCCGGATGCGCGCGATCATCGCGCTGCGGCCCGACGGCGCCACCGGCCTCCCGCCAGCCCTGGTCGGTGAGCCCGGCATAACGACCATGTACCTGGACGAGCTGGCCGACGGCCAGCCGGCCGAGTCCCTGGCCGCAGTCCGCCCGCCCCGCGCTGCCGATCTGGCCGCGTTCGTGCACACCGGCGGGACCACCGGGGCGCCGAAAATCGCCGCGCATACCCATGCGAACCAGCTGGCCTGCGCCCGCGGGATCGCGGAGTGGTCCGGTCTAGGGCCGGGCGACGGCGTGCTGGCCGGCCTGCCGCTGTTTCACGTCAACGCCCTGATCGTGACCGGCATCGCGCCGCTGCTCAACGGCACCCGGGTCGTCTGGCCGGGCCCGGCCGGCGTACCGCGACCCGGCGCTCTACCAGCGGTTCTGGAAGATAGTCGAGCATTACCAGATCACCGCCATGTCGGCCGTGCCCACGGTCTACAGCGCGCTGACGCAGGTGCCAGTGGACGCGGACATCAGCTCCTTGCGCATCCCGATCGTCGGTGCCTCCCCGCTGCCGGCAGCGGTCCGCGAACGGTTCGCCCGGCACACCGGGCGGCGCCTGCTCGAGGGCTACGGGCTCACCGAAGCGACCTGCGCCAGCACCTGGAACCGGCCCGGCGCAGACCGGCCCGGCTCGGTCGGCCAGGCACTGCCCGGCCAGCAGGTCAAGGCGGTCCGAACCGGCGCCGGCGGACGCTGGCAGGACTGCGCGCGGGGGGAGCCCGGCGCGCTGGCGATCGGCGGGCCGGCCGTATTCGCCGGGTACGTCACCGACCCGCGCGGCGGCGGCTCCCGGGTGAGCCAGGGCGACACAGTCCGCGACGGCTGGCTGGACACCGGCGACCTGGGCCACATCGACGCCGACGGTTATGTGTACCTCACCGGCCGGGCCAAGGACCTGATCATTCGCGGTGGACACAACATCGATCCCCGCGTGATCGAGGAAGCGCTGCTCGAGCATCCCGCTGTCACCGCCGCAGCAGCGGTCGGATCACCCGACGCCCATGCCGGCGAGGTGCCCGTCGCCTACGTCGTCCCGGCCGATCCGGGCGCTTTCGACGAGGCCGGGCTGCTGGAGTGGGCCGCGAGCACCATCGGCGAACCAGCCGCGCGGCCGAAGCGGATCTACGCCATCCCGGCCATCCCGCTCACCGCCGTCGGCAAGCAGTTCAAGCCCGCGCTGGCGGCCGACGCCGCCCGGCACGTCATCGCCGAGGCCCTTGACCAGGCGGGGGTGAGGGCGGGCGAGATCACGGTGACGCCAGGCGAGGCCGGCCTCGTCGTCACCGTGCCCGGCGCCGATCCGGGCGAGGTGCGGTCCGCCCTGGCCGGCCTGCCGCTCACCGTCCGGGCCGGGAGCTAGCGGTGGACACCGCAGCCGTAGTGGGGCAGCCGACTGGGCCGGTCATCATCGTAGGCGCCGGCCCGGTCGGCACCACGGCCGCGCTATTGCTGGCCGACGCGGGAGTCGGCGTGATCCTGCTCGAACGGCATGCCAGGCCGCACCCGCTGCCGCGGGCGGTGCATCTGGACGACGAGGTGGTCCGAACGCTGTGCCAGGCGGGGGTCGGCGCGGAGTTCCTGGCCCGGTCCCGGTCGTGCAGCGGCCTGCGGCTGCTAGACGCCCGGCATCAGGTCATGGCCGAGCTCGGCCGGTCGGCGTCCGGCGTGCACGGCGTCCCACAGGCCAACATGTTCCACCAGCCGGACCTCGAGGAACTGCTGCTGGGCCGGGCAGCGAGGCATCCGCTCATCACCCTGCACCGGACGGCGGATGTCGTCCGGCTCGGCGGCCCGGCGGGCGCGATCAGCTCATCGCCCGTCACGGTGACGGCGCGGACCGGGGCCAGCGGGCAGGAACGCGAGTTCGCGGGCAGCCTCGTGCTGGGCTGTGACGGAGCCGGCAGCACGGTCCGGGGCCTGGTCGGCGTCACCATGGAGGACCTCGGCTTCACCGAGCGCTGGCTTGTGATCGACATCCGGATGCCAGGCGGCCTCGATGCCTGGGACGGCGTTGAGCAGGTCTGCGACCCGGCCCGGGCGGCGACCTTCATGCAGGTCACCGGCGACCGGTACCGCTGGGAGTTCCAGCTGCGCGACGACGAGGACGAATCCGCCCTGCTCACCCCGGCCGCGCTCGGCGGGCTGCTAGCGCCATGGACCGGGCGGGCGGACCTGGATGGCCTGGAAGTCGTCCGCAGTTCCAGCTATGTCTTCCGGGCGAGGCTGGCCTCCAGCTTCCGGGCCGGCCGGGTCTTCCTGCTCGGTGACGCCGCGCACCTGACCCCGCCGTTCATCGGCCAGGGCCTGGCGGCCGGCCTGCGCGACGCCGACAACCTGGCGTGGAAGATCGCGCATGTGCTGACCGGCCGGTCTGGGGAGGATCTGCTGGACAGCTACGACGCCGAGCGCCGGCCGCATGCGCGAGCGATGGTGAAGAAGGCCGTCATGATCGGCTGGGCGATGACCGGCGGCCAGGACCGGGCCGCCGCCGTCCGCCGGGTGGCGCTTGCTGCCGCCGTGCGCGTCGCACCGGTCCGTGACGCCCTGGCCGCGACCGCGACGCCGCGGCTGAAGACAGGGGCGCTCCGGCGGCCCGCAAGACAGCGGATGTCGGCCCGGCCCGGATCGCGGGTACGGCCGGGCAGCCTGATCCCGAACCCGCTGGTCCGTGCACCCGGTGCCGAGCCAGTCCGGCTGGACGCGATCCTGGCCGGCCGGACCACCGTGCTAACCGCCCGACAGCCCGAGGGGGCTCTGACGGAGCTGTGCGACCGGTACGGCATCCAGCTGCTGCGCGTTCGCCCTGAGACCACACCGGACGAGCCGGCCTGGCCGTGCTCATCTGGCGCACGCCAGCCGGACCGCTGGATTGAGGTCCGGCTGGCTGGCGGCGAGCTGTCCGGCCCGATGCGGGCGCTTGTCGCCGATCCGGCGCTGGCCGTCCTCGTGCGCCCGGACCGCGTGATCGCCGCGGCGGCGGCCGGATGCCAACCGCCCGTGGTGCCATGGCCGATCCGGCCGCACCTGAAAGCGCGGCCCTCGGCTAGCGCACATGCCACCCGTCCGGACCCTGCCGGGCAGACGGGCCGCTGACGCCGGGGTGCTGGCCGGACTCTGGCGGCATCCGCTCGGCGTGGCCGCCGCGTGCGGGATGGCGATACCGCCGGCAGCCGCCCTGGTCGCGCACCGTACAGCGCAGGATGACGTCAAGACGACGGTGCCTGCCCTGGCGGGGCGGTGATCACGGCCGTCTACCTGATCATCACGTCGATCCGCTGAGTGACCACGCCGACAGAAAGCGGCAGAAAGATGTCGGCAGCAACCATGCCGCCGCGAGACGTTGCCGTTCAGGTGATGAAGGAGAGCCGCGATGCAGCCATCAGCCCATGTCGATGGGGAAGTTCCGGTGCTGATCGTGGGCGGCGGGGCCGGGCTTAATGCCTGCGCGAGCGCGACGGATATGACGGAGCCGGGATCAGCCCCAGGCCCAGCTCAGGAGATCAAAGAGCTGACTCCACAATCACGGCACTGCCGGGACGATCAGCTCGCGGCCGCGGTAGAACCCCTCGTGCTCGCTCAGGACGTAGGGAGCCATCGCCGCACGCCGACGCGTTTCCTCCCACGACCCCCGCCAGGCTTCACAGGACTCCCGGGAATCCCACGACGACACGGCGATGATCTCCTGCTCGTCGTCGGACCAGTACGCGTACGCGTGCAGCATGCCTTCGGGATGACGCTCGGGTCGCCAGGTCCGCTTGAAGTCAGCCAGCGCGCCTGGCTTGATCCGGCGTGTCGTCATCCAGATAAAGTCTTCCTCCACAGCGACCTCCCCCAGGCCGACGCAAGATGGCCGTCGCCCATCCGGCCGATGGCGAACCCTGATCTTCCTTACTGATTATTCCTGGTGCCAGGTCAGCAAAGCGGAGACGAATCGGGACGCCTGCCGATCGATCGGGTCGTCGGCGTTACATGCCTGCGCCCAGATGCCGTTTGCCTCACGGCCCGCGCGGGGACGGCTTGTGGACTTGGCCTGGGTATATGAGCGCGGAAGAGTTGGAGCGCTCGTCAGCCCGGGCGTCCGTAGCGACGCCCTAGATAAGCGGGATGCCACGTTATGTCCGGCGATGACCAGCACTGGCCCGAGTCCGACGGCGGCCAGGATCACGACGGAAGCCAGGCCGGTGGCAGTGGCGACGACTACGGGGGCGGCCCGCGGCCCGACGCAAAGGTTCCCTTCCTCGATGAAGGTCAGCTCGTTGCCCTGCGCACCGTCGGACGTGAGTGGGACAAGGTCAGCGCTAGCCCGCAAGTGTGGCGGGACGCCCTGCCGGTCGATCCGGCCGTCGGCGCGTATGCCGACGAAGACGAGTTCCGCACGGGCCGGTTCACCCGGGTCGTGTCGGTGGCGGGCCGGGACGGGCAGGCTCGCCCGATCGAGACTACGAGCGTCTCCGAGATTCCCAGCACGCGGCTGGGACGAGCCGACGATGCACTGCGGCGCGTGGTCGAGGGACCGCCGCCGGACGAAAGCGCGCTCGCGGCAGAACGCATGCGCAAGCTCGTCGCGCTGCCGGTCCTGTCAGCTGACGCCCTGTCCTCCGTGGCGTACGGGCCGCAGGCGATGCTCGCGGTCCTGGTTCTAGCTGGCCTGCCTGGCTTGTCGTACTCCCTGCCGGTCGGCGGAGCGGTCGTGCTGCTGATGCTGGCGGTCGGCGTTTCCCACCGGCAGACGATCCGCGCATACCCGCAAGGCGGCGGGTCGTACATCGTCGCCACCGAGGAGCTTGGCCGCATCCCCGGCCTGATGGCCGCAGCCGGCCTGCTGATCGACTACGTCATGACGGTCGCCGTTTCGATCGCGTCCGGCGTGGCGGCCATGACCTCGGCATTCCAGTCCCTGCAGCCGGCGGCCGTGTGGATCGGCGTCGCCGTCATCGTCGTGCTGCTGGCCGGTAACCTGCGCGGCGTGGGCCGGGCTGGCAGCGGGTTCGCCGTGCCCACCTACGCATTCATCGTCGCGGTCGGCTCGCTGGTGATCGCCGGGCTGGTGCACTCGGCCGCGCGCGGGTTCAGCCCCGTTCCCAGCCATCACCTGGCCATCGCGGAGAGCCTGAGCGTGCTGCTGGTGCTCCGCGCGTTCGCCTCCGGCTCTACCGCCATGACTGGCATCGAGGCCATTTCCAGCGCCGTGCCGTCCTTCCAGCCGGTCGAGTGGCGCAACGCCCGGATCACGCTGACCTGGATGGTCGTCCTGCTCATCGGGATGTTCGCCGGCGTGCTGGCGATCAGCAGGCTCGCCGGAGTAGTGCCGGTGGCAAGCCAGACGATGCTGTCCCAGCTCGCCCACCTCAGTTTTGGGAACGGGCCGATGTATGTCTATATCCAGGCAGCCACCGCGGCCGTGCTGCTGCTGGCCGCCAACACTTCCTACCACGAGTTCCGGCGGGTGCTGTTCCTGATGGCCCGCGACCGGCAGGCGCCGCGCTCGTTTCTGCATATCGGCGACCGGCTCACCTTCCGAAACGGCATCCTGCTGCTGTCGGCCGCCGCGGCCGCCATCTACATCGGGTTCGGCGGCAACACGCTGACCCTGCTGCCGCTGTACGCGGTCGGGGTGTTCCTCGCATTCACCCTGTCGCAGACCGGCATGATCATGCACTGGCGGCGGCACCGCGACCAGCCACACTGGCGCCGCAGCATGGTCTACAGCGCCACCGGGGCGGTGCTGTCGGGCATCGTGTTCGTCATCGAGGGCGTCACTAAGTTCACCGAAGGCGCGTGGGTAGCGGTATTTCTCATCATCGGGATCATGGCGATCGCCCTGCGGACCCACCGGTACTACGAGCTGGCCGGCCAGCAGCTAGCGCTGCGCTCTGAGGATGCCGCAGCGCCAGCCACCGCGACCGACCGGATCGCGCCACGAAAAGGTCCCGACGACCGTCAAGGGGACAGAACCAAGGCCGCTGAGGCGATCAGCGGGGCCGGCACTGCTGAGAACCCGGAGCAGATCGACGAGCTCACCATCGTGCCGCTCGTCGCCATGGACCGGGCCGCCATGCGGACCCTGGCATACGCTGCCACACTCGGCCAGCCCGCGCTCGCGGTCCATGTCAGCCACACGACGGAGGAGGCAGACCGGTTCGTCAGCTACTGGCACGCCTGGGGAGACCACCTGCCTCTCGAGGTCATCGTCTCCCCGCACCGTGCTGTAGTGGCCCCGCTAGTCAACTACATCCTGGCCCTGCACCGGCAGCGGCCAGACCTGACGCTGGCCGTCGCGGTCCCGGAGGTTGTCGATGAGCACTGGTGGCACCGGATCTTGTACGAGCAGATCGCATCGAGGCTTCAGCGAGCCTTCCGGACCCTGCCACGCGTAATCGTCACCAGCGTGCCGTTCCAGATAACGTGCTGACCCCCACCAGTTGGCGCACCCGGGCGGCGCGGGGACTACCGGCTGGGGCCACGGGGTAAGTGCCCGGAAACCAGAGCGGCTGATGCTGGCAGGGGGAACAGGCCGTGGCAAAGAGCAAAGGTACCCGCGATCCGGTCAAAAGGACCAAGGACATCCGCGAGGCGGTCGAGAAGGAACTGGACTTCGATCCGCTGCTTGACGGGTCGGGCATCACGGTCATGAACATGAACGGAGATGTGGCGCTGAACGGCACGGTGACCAGCTACCCGCAGCACGCGCAGGCAGCCGCGGCGGCCAAGCGGGTCCAGGGCGTCACCGGGGTGCATAACCACCTGATGGTGGAGCTGCCACTCGCCGATTACCGGGACGACGCGATGCTGACCACGGCCGCCAACAACACGCTCTCGATGACTGTCACCGTGCCCGGCAGCGTCGAGGCCAGCGCCAGCGAAGGCAATGTCTGGCTGACCGGGACGGTGGGCAACCGCTTCCAGCGGGACGCGGCTGAGCAGGCCGTCGGAAGGCTGACCGGCGTGCGCGGCGTCGCCGACGACATCGAGATCTTCACCGACATCGAGGCGGCCGACGTGACCGACCTGGTCCAGGACGCCCTCGACAGGTACGGGCTGATGTCCGTCGACACCGACGTGCAGGTAGACGCCAGCGACGGCACCGTCGAGCTCACGGGCCACGTCCGCACCTGGTCCGAGCATGCCGCAGTCATCGACGCCGCCTGGCGGGGCGTCGGCGTGAAAAACGTCCATGATTACGTGGTGGTGATCGGCTGATCGCTTTGTTCGCCGGGGCGTACTCGAGATAGTTATCGTTTAGCTCAAGTGCCAGGGTGCTTTGGGTAAGCGCCGCAATAGCAGTCTGCGCATTTAGTCTGCCGAAAAAGCCGCCAGCACGACAGCAAGGCGTCTGCGCTTTGCTCAATCCCGCTTGTCATGGTGGCTACATGGAAAAGGATCGGCGGTCGGCCTCGCGTGCGGAAAGGTTCTGGGCTAGTGCCAATGCCGAGAGCATTCCGTTGCAAGCAATCGTCGCAACTGTGGCAGTCGCCGCCGCCGCCGCGTACCTGGCGGAAAGCTGCTGTACCGGCTGCGCGATGTTGTCTTGCTGCTCGTAGTGGCGGGGCTTTTCCGCGGTGCTCTTGAACCCTCTCGTCGTTGGTCTGCATCACTGGGAATCCGGCGCCGAGGTATGGCAGTCTTTGTCGTGACAGTGCTTGCGGTGCTGGTGTTTGCTCTCATAGCAGCCGCCTTCGGTATACCGCTGTCGCGCGGGATCACTCATCTGGCGCACGCCATGCGGGGGTATGTGGCGAAGGCCAAGCACGGCCGAGGGTGGGCCGGCCATCTCGTGCGCCAGTACCACGTCGCCGCGTGGGTCCGCCGCAATGAATCGAAGCTCGTCAAATCCGGCCAGGATCTGGCCCATTCGCTGACGGCGGGCATTGTCACCGCAGTTGTTTGCTGGTCTACACCCAGATCGAGAACCATGTGCTCAATCCGGTCGTCATGAGCAAGACCGTGCCAGTCAGCCCGCTGTTCGTTCTCGTGTCGGTGTTGGTCGGGCGTCGATTGGCGGCTTGCTGGGCGGAGTCTTCGGCGCCTTCGTGCCGCCCCTGGTCGCGATCCCGACCGCAGCTGCGCTTCAGACCGTCATACGCGACCTCTGGCGGGAAACCGCGCCTGATAACTCATCGTCGTCCGGCAACGGCCGTGCCCGGTTCGGTCGCCTGGCGCGGGCGGGTCGTCCCCTTGCTGTGCCTGGTGAATCGGTTCGGCATGGCTCTCAGCTCAGTGCCTATGCCTAGGGCAAGAAGGGACCAGCCACGTGGACCACGCGCCCACCTTTGCCGGAGCTGGGGCGTTGGTACGATCACCAGCCGAGCGCCCCACGCTCGGTTCGGCCTGGATTTCAGCCGCATGCTCGTATGCGATGGGCCGCGGTCGGCAGCCCGGCGCGCGACCGCGCGGCGGGCATTGCGGTCTGTGCCCCTCGTCAGTCTGGAGAAGAGCTGCGGAGCTGGCGGGCGTCCCGACCCGATTTACGCCTGCGCGGCGTCCCCCGGATGGGATAACGGGACTAATCCGAGCCCTCGACCGTCAGCACGTCGGGTTCTTCCTCGCGCTTGACAGTCAGCGTCGAAGCCGAGCGCGGTTACCGCGTCGGCATTGGCCGCGATCACTCCTCACGGCGATGGATCGATGCCGGCTATCCCGGCCGGCGCACACCGCCGCCTGCGCGCATTCCTGCGGCGGGGCGCTGGCCGACGATGCAACCTGGGCGCTCAGACCAGAGCCGTGATCAGGTACCCGCCGGCAATGAGCAGGATGATCAGGGCGGGCGCGATTTCCTTGCCGTGGTCACCCGCTCGCCTGTGCGTGATCAGGGCACCCACCAGCAGGAACGCCATCCCGGCGGCGGCCGCCAGGCCGAGCGGATGCCACCACAGCCCGGCCAGGACTCCCGCGGCGGCGGCCAGCTCCGCCACGCCTATGAGCCGGTAGCGCTGCCAGGGAATCCGGAAACGCCGGGCTGACTCCCGCATTCTGGGGTGGCCCGCCAGCTTGGCGGCGCTCGGCAGCAGGCAACCCATGAGCAGGAGCACTGATAGAGCAGCAAACATGACAACCTCCTTGCTCGCGGCCGGGCCCGGCTGCCCGCACGGCCTCGGCTTCAGAAAATGAATCATCGAATCAGTCTTGTGATTTATCATCAGTTATGATTAGGCTTGTGTCAAACGCTGGCCGCGGGAGGCATTCCGCGTTGACGCCAGCCCAGCAACCGAAGGAGCGCAGTCATGTTGAAGTCGTTAAGCACGAGCCTGATCCTGCGAGGCATCCTCGCCCTGACCGTCGGCACGATGGCACTGGCCTGGCCTGGGATCACAGTCCTGGCGCTGGTCGTCCTGTTTGCCGTGTACGCCTTCATGGCCTCCGGCCTCGAGGCCCTGCGGGCATTCAGCAGCCGTACCGCCGGGCCGGTATTCGGGCACGTCCTGGTCGGGCTGATTGACCTGGCTGCCGGAGTGGTCGCGCTGGCCTGGCCTGGACCCACCGCCCTGGTTCTGGTGCTGATCGTGGCCAGCTGGGCAGTCATCGCCGGGCTGGTCGAGGCGTCAGCCGCGTCCGGGGCCAGCGCGCCGGCCGGTACCCGGGCACTGTTCATCCTCGGCGGCCTGGTCTCGGTCGCGTTCGGAATGGTGCTTTTCGCGCACCCGGGAGTCGGCGCGATCACCCTGGCGCTGCTGTTCGGTCTGTTCAACCTGGTCTACGGGGCCCGCGCGCTCATGCAGGGCATCGAGCTGCGGCGCATCCGGAACGCGGTGCATTCGGCCGTGCCCGAGCGCATGGCGGCCCACACCACGTCCGGCGACCAGGAGCACAGCGCGGCGGCGTAGCCGCTCCGAGGAACCAGCCTCTGGTAGCACCGCGTCCAGTGCAGACCGAGGCAGTGTCACGACTAGCGGCTGGTGCCCCTGGGTAGATCCCGGCAGGACAGAAAAACGGGCAGCAGAGTGATGGCAGGGAGGGGAATTCCCGTGGCACCGAAAAGCCCACGCCAAGCGGCTCAGATGAACAAGGACATCCGCGAGGCGGTGCAGAAAGAGCTGGAGTTCGACCCGCTGGTCGATGCGTCGGACATCACCGTCAAGAACATGAACGGGGATGTGGCGCTGAACGGCACCGTGCCCGCCTACCCGCAGTACCTGCAGGCGGCCGCAGCCGCCAGGCGGGTGCAAGGGGTCACCAGGGTGCATAACCACCTGATGGTGGACCTGCCGCCCGCCGACTACCGGGACGACCCGATGCTGACCACGGCCGCCAACAACGCGCTCGCGCATGACCGTCACCGTGCCCGGCCAGCGTCGAGGCCAGCGCCAGCGAAGGTAATGTCTGGCTGACCGGCATGGTGGGGAACAGGTTCCAGCGGGATGCGGCCGAGCAGGCCGTCGCCGGGCTGGCCGGCGTGCGCGGCATCGCTGACGACATCGAGATCTACAGCGACATCGAGGCGGCCGATGTGACCGACCTAGTGCAAGAAGCCCTGATCCGTTACGGGCTGCTGCCGGGCGACACCGACATCCAGGTAGGCGCCAGCGATGGCACGATCACCGTCACCGGACACATCGAAACCTGGGGCGAGCATGACGCGGTGATCGACGCCGCGTGGAGGGGCACCGGGGTCAGGAACGTCCGCGATGACCTGGTAGTCACCGGCTGACCCGGACGGACTTTCCGCACCACTCATCGCAGGCCGCCGCAAGGCGGACGTCGCGCGAATCCGGCGGTGGGCCAGATGCCCCGCCGCCGGTGCCGGCACGGCTCTCCGCGGGGTTTCAGTCTTACCTGGCGAGCTACGCCGAGCCGATATTCAGCCTCCGCTGCGCGGTCGCGGCTCCGGTGAACGTCAACCCGGAACGCGGCAGTTAGCAGCCCGGTCGGAGTGGCGTGCGAGCCTAGATGCGTCACGAGTGGTCCGCATGCGAGCCATCAGAGTGTGCGGTCATCCTCCGGCTCGGACGCAGTTAGGTAGCGACACCACCTCGATCAGGGCCAGGTGCGTGAAGGCCTGCGGGAAGTTCCCCAGATGCTTGCTGATCGCGATGTCGATCTCCTCTGCGCAGAGCAGGAGCTTGCTGCCGCACGGCAGGAGCTTGTGGCATAAGGTATGCGCGCGGTCCGTTTCGCCAATCATCGCCGGCGCGGACGCGCGGTATTGGCGCAGCGGTGGTGATCACCAGAAGTACCAGCGACGCCGCGGCGGTCTGGCTACAGTCTCGCCGACACGGAGAACGAACCCCAGCAGCCAGATCAGTAGTGTCGCCAGCGCGACCCACCACAACACGTGGATCGCAAAGCCGAGGCCGCCCAAGATCAAGACGACTAGTAGCGCGAGCAGAACGATTGCCATCGGATTATTCCTCTCCCTTCGTGACGGTCATTCGTCTACTCCCATGCCGGAGGTCAACATTGGCTTGTGTCGTTCCGGCGTTTTGGAAATTACTGCTGAGAATGCCGGGTGAAATGACAGCTACCTGGCAGCAGAGGAGCCACGATGTCCGTTGTTTGAAGAGGTTAAATCCGCGGGCGCTCGCTGCAGTTGCCGTCAGCAAGGTCAGCATCAGTCGCTAAGCGACGCGGTCAGGTCGGCCGCTCGACCGTGACCCAATTCTTGCGCGGGGAGGCCGGGCGGCTGCTGGGAGGGCAGGGACGGACTGGGCTCGGAGCCCGCAAGTGCCGGGCTGCCGCGGGTAAAGCCCGCGGCATGCGCCTGCGCGAGGGCGTCCTCGAGGCTGGAGAAGTTGGGGATCACCCGGTCAATGCCGGTGATCGCGAAGACGCGCAAGACAGTTGTCGCTGGGAGGACCAGCAGCAGCTCGCCGAATTCGGCCTGGGCGCGCTTGTGCGCGCGTACCAGGACGTGAATCCCGGACGAATCACAGAACTGCGTCCCGGACATGTCCACCACAAGCGTGCCGCGTCCATGCGCGGATGCTTCGAGCAGAGCTGTCCGCAGCAGTTCGGCATTGCTGATGTCGACTTCCTCGGGCGTGGTCACCACCGGCATACCGCCGACCACCTGGACCGCGAACCTGTCCTCAGGCATGTGCGTCACCTCCTGTGATCGCCAGCGCGGCCGCCGCCGCGCTCAAACACAACGCCGCTGAACCACGCGGTTCGGGCCCGTGTAGTTAGCGTGGGCGGCCCGCTAGCTTGGAGCCTGAGAAGATCGCCTGCCTCGGATGCCTGTCGTAGGTGCCACTGCCAGCACTATGACCGGTCCGAAGCCACGTCCAGGATCAGCGAACAGATCGGAGCCTGTCAATAGACACGTGAGAAATAGCTCGTGTTTTTCTGCTCGCGAAGATTATCTCGCGAGGATATACTCTCTGGCGTGAGCTCTCCCGACGAGCGCGGCGGCAGCTGGACGCTCCTGACCGGCCACGGGCACGTACTCGTGGAGATCGCCCGCGACCCCAGGGCCCGGATCCGGGACATCGCCGCCGCTGCCAGCATCACCGAGCGCACAGCCCAGGCCATCGTCGCCGACCTGGAGGCCGCCGGCTACATCACCCGCACCCGGACCGGACGGCGGGTCCGGTACACCGTGAACCGCGACAGCCTGTTCCGGCACCCTGCCCAGGAAGGACACCAGGTCGGCCCGTTCTTGGCTCTGCTCGCCACGGCCAGAAGCGACACCGACATGCCCGCGGATTAAAGGCGCGAAGCTGAAACCTGCTGTGCGCGCTCATGAACTACCCGGAGGTCGTCTGCTAGACCGACAACCCGGCCCCGTTCCCGGATGTGTGGTCGGTCCTTTCCTGAAGCATTTATCCCTATTACTCCCGCCTCGATGTGCACCCGCCGCCTCGGCGGCACATGCCATTCCAGTGTGAACCGCACCAAGACGGCGGCAGGCAGAACCGCGAGATCGAGATGAGCTCGTGTCCGCGCCATCGGTGAAGGGGCGTCGCCCCTCATGACCATCGCCAGCTTTGCCGCCAGCTCCTCGGCGCTTCGTGCTGCGATGTGGCGCATGTGCCGTCAGCCGATCTGGTGCTCGGCGTATTTCCTGGTGGTGCCGGCTGGGCTGTCACAGCGAAGGCAAGGATTGCGCCTATCGCCGCTACCGTGAGAACCGTCGCGGTCCTCATCGGGGGGATCCCTCCGGCCTGACGCGCATTCACGCGCACGACTGGCCATGTGCCCATGGTAAGGAGAAGGTCTACGGTTCGATTCCGTAAGGGGGCTCCACAAAGTAGCAGGTCAGGCGGAACTTCTAATCAGTCTGGCGTCACTCTCAAGATCATCTGACCGTCAGTTGACCGTCGTTCTCGACGTTAAGAGTTGGCACTCAGCCTCATAGATTGACTCTCGATGACACGCCTGTTCGACGCGGCGGAGACTCTTGTTGAACAGTCAAAGGCCCTCCCTGCGGCTGGCACCTGGGTTCGCTCGGCCGTCCCAGGTGAGTCCCGGTCATTAAGGAACGCCCGCAGGGTCCGCACCGCCAGATCACCTTGGCCTCGGCGAGCATCTGACGAGCGCCACTGGCTCCGAGCCCCACGGCAACTCAGCGCGCGGCAGTCGCGGTCGCCGTCTCTAACGCTGTGTTACGGCGTCCGAGCGATCCCGAGGTGCCGGCGGCGCATA
>CAWJMK010000004.1:0-463273 GCA_963843955.1 uncultured Actinomycetota bacterium | reverse complement strand
GCACGACCTCAGGAAGCGCAGGCCAGGTCTGGCGCCCGAACCAGACTGACTGGCCTACTTACGGTTAACCAGGTTAGGCGCCATCACGGCCGTGTGGCGGCCGGGGCACAGGACAAGTACGCGGGACCGCGAGACGGTCCTGGCCCGTCTTGCCGCTCTAGACGAGCGCTACCGATTGACGGCCGAGCAGGCAGTCTCGGCCCCAGTCGCTGGAAACAGGCAAGGGATAAGCCGCAGTGTCCCAAGCAGGAGAGTCGGTCCCGTTCCGCCGAGAGCTGCCGCCGCTGAGCAGGCGGTTGTTCTGCGCGTGCACGGCCTAGGCGTTGGGCTGGTCGTAGACCGAGTGCAGCAGGATCTTCACCCACGGCCAGGACGCCTTCGGCGTGACCGACATCAGGTTGTCGGCGTAGCGGGTGTGGTACCGCTGCCACGACGCGCCGGGCAGGGTCGCGCTCACGTTGCCGGGCAGAACCGGATCGAGCACAGTTCGCAACGTTACCGGCGGAGGGCGCAGTCGAGCATGACCATGCCTCGTGGTTTGAAGTCGTCCGCGACGAAGTCGCGCATGCCGGTCGCATCGGCGACAGCTAGTCACCCGCGATGGCCCCGCCACTGCGACTCACCCCGAGCGCTATCGCGCGCGACCGCGCGTATGACGCCGCCCAATGGTCGTTCGACATTAGTGCTCGAGGGCGTCTCGCAATCGACCGCTCTTCGCGGCAGCTTCGGCAAGAGTTGACGGGCTTCTGCCAGTGAACGAGACTTCGCCAGCGCTGGCTTGATCGATCCACGAGCATTGAATGCCGCCTTGGCCGGTGCTGGAGAAGCACATCAGGAGGCCGCCCGGCGGACCCGGCGCCAATGCGGTGGCGTCTGCATCTCCCTGCGCCCTCAGGTCCTGCACAGCTTGCTGCGCCGTCGGAAGTATGCCGGGGTTCGGACGGCCGACGATCACGGCGAAGCTGCCGCCGGGGTAACCATAAATGGCTGCCACCGGGTTGGCCACCAGATCCGAATTTGCCTGCTCGTAGTCCACCAGGTTTTGCGCGGTCTGTTGGGCATCCGACCCGCTCGCCTTGCTGGCTCCGAGCAATGTGCTGGGCAGAACGATGCGACTGGAACTCTCGTGAGAACTGCGAATGTGCCATAGGGCCAGGCCCCCGCCCAAAACGAGCGCTGCGATGACTAGGGTGATCTTCCTGTCCCCACGCCATCGCCTGGTCCGCCCGTCGGGTGACTGCAACCCCGTAACCAAGGCGGCCGCGACGCTTGACTCTGCGGACCCCGCTGCCTCAATGTCACCGGTCGGGCCCGGATCCTGCATCGGAGCTCCGGGCGGCGCAGCGGAAGTCGGCGGTGCGCTGTCGAAACTAGATGATCCGTCAGCCTCGGTCATGACTCACTCCTGCAAGATCCAATGGATTGAAATAGTAGAGCTAAGCCCTAGAGTTTTGGTGAATTTGATCTTTGCCACTTATGGATCGCTCAGGTGGATAGGGGTAGGCCTAGGCCCGTAACTACCACCTCGCTCGTGGCGTGCGGGTCGCCGAAGTTGACGGCGTCCCAGTGCAGGGCGGCCTTCACCTACGCCGAGCGTTCACCGCGACCTGGCCTGAGGGGGGCGCTTGATCCGGTGGTCCTGGATACCGACGTGGCGCCGGGATTGCAGAAGGGCACGCTGACCCAGCCGCTGGCGACCCGCCTGATCGGCCGGGAAGTACTGATTACTTTCGTCACCTGGCCAAATGGGCGGCCGGTTTCCAAGCCACGATGAGCTTGACCAATAGCGTTCCGCGCGCGGAACCCGATAGCCGCGCACGGCGTATGTGGCCAGATGAGAACGGTGCGGGAGCCGGGAACCCCTGGTTACCCAGCATTCAGACAGTTGCCGCTGCGCCGGTAGTGCAGGACATGGTCAGGCTCGATGCCGTCTGTTGAGCGCGACCAAGCGCGGACCCACGCCCTGCTCATCAGCCAGCACGCAGACCCTGTGGAGCCTGGACAGGCTTACAGTCACGGCGCGGCTAGGCTAGCCGCCGCAGGTCACCAGAAAGGAACGCCATGCCGCAGCTCACTGCCGACCGCTACGTCGCCGAGATCGAGGCAAGCACAGCAGGGCTGGCGGAGATCCTGGCTGAGCATGATCAGGGCCTGCCGATCCCCACCTGCCCGGAATGGACACTGCGTCAGCTTGTCACGCACGTTGGCAGGGCGCACCGGTGGGCCGCCGAGATCACGCGTACGAGGTCTGACAGGCTCATTCCGTTCCGGGAGGTACCGGACGGCCGGCTGCCCGACGATCGCGCCGAGCGGCGCGGCTGGCTGCATGCCGGCGCGGCGCTGATCGTCGACGCTGTACGGGAAGCAGGCAGTGATCTCGTCTGGTCGTTCGCCGGGCCGACGCCTGCCGTTTTCTGGATACGCCGGATGGCGCACGAGACGCTGGTGCACCGAGCCGACGCCCAGCTCGCTGCGGGTGCCGAGCCCGAGCCAGTCATTGAAGCGGAGATAGCTGCCGATGCCATCGACGAATGGCTGACGCTTCTGGCCGGCGGGATTCTCGGCACCGGCGGCGAGCGGACTAAGGCGCTAACCTCCGGTGCTGGCCTGCACATACACGCAACCGACGAGGGACTTGGTGGCCGCGGCGAGTGGATGATCCGGCACGACGCGGGCGGTCTGACAGTTGAGCCGGTTCATAGCAAGGGCGATGCCGCCCTTACCGGGCCTGCCGCCAGCTTGCTGCTCGTGCTGATGCGGCGAAGGCCGGTTTCCGATCCGGCAGTGACCGTTTACGGGGTCAGCGCCGTGGTGGATGGCTGGCTGGCAAGCACCGCGTTCTGACGACTGGCAGCGGTCGCGGCAATCCTTGTCCTTGTCGGCCTGCGGGTCGGGTCAGGCGGTTGTATTGGCTTGCTGCCGCAGCTCGGTGGTGAGGAACTGGTCCCAGGTCCGGGAGCCGACGGTGTGTCCTGGCGGTGGCAGCAAAGCGCCATTGCGGACTGCTCGGGTGCCCGGTATCCGAACCGGCAGCACCCATCGGCGGCGATGGCTGGCTGTCAGGTAACCGCGCAGCAGGTCCGTCCAGCTGCTCACCTGTGGTCCGGCCATGTCCGGCGCGCGGCCGACCGGCTCGCCCAGCGCCAGTTCGACGAGTCGGTCCGCCACGTCGCGGGGATCAACCGGCTGGACGGTGAAGCCCGCTGGCACCGGCGCCACGGGGAACCGGCTCAGCCTCTGCGCATTGGTAAAGCAGTAGTCGTAGAACTGCGTGACTCGCAGGATGGTCCAGGGCAGGCCGGAGTTGGCCACGATCTGCTCGGCCCGGAGCTTGGCCCTCGGGTAGCCCCAAGAGCCGAGGCGGTCGATACCGACGATCGACACGTACACCAGGTGGGCAGGCCCCGTCCGGGCCGCGGCCGCGACGAGGTTGCGGGTTGCCTCGGCGTCGCCCCTGGTGCTGGTCGCGCAGTGGATGATGGTCGCCGCGGCGGTCACGGCCGGCTCGATGCCCTGACCGGTTCGGAGGTCTGCGGTGAAGAAGGTGATGCCCGGCGGGGTGGGCCGGTCGTGCCGGGCGAGCACGCGGATGTGGCAACCGCTGTCCTGTAGCCGCGCGACGACAAGCTTTCCAAGGCGACCGGTGCCACCGGTGACAAGGACGGGCGAGGCCATGGGCTCTCCTTACTCGAGCTGAACCGGGATACCGAACACATCAAGCAGCCCTTTGTCACATCGGCGGGGCCTGGCCGGTCACTTCTATGTCCGACCACGACTAGAGAATGTGACCGATGGACGAACATGACGTGCTCGCGGAACGGTTCGAGGCTCACCGGGCCCGGCTGCGGGCGGTCGCCTACCAGACGCTCGGCTCCACCAGCGAGGCCGATGACGCCGTTCAGGAAGCCTGGCTGCGGCTGAGCCGCACCGACCCCGGCAACATCGAAAATCTCGGTGGATGGCTGACGACAGTCGTCGCCCGGGTGTGCCTGAACATGCTCCAGTCGCGCCGGGACGAGCCAGTCGGATTGCACCTCCCCGAGTCAGTCGTCAGTGACGCGGACGGCATCGACCCCGAAGCCGAAACGGTGCTTGCCGACTCCATCGGTCCCGCGCTGCTGGTAATCCTGCACACACTGACGCCCGCCGAACGGCTCGCATTCATCCTGCACGACATCTTCGCCGTCCCGTTCGATGACGTCGCGGCCATCGTCGGGCGCTCGCCCGCCGCGGCCCGCCAGCTGGCCAGTCGCGCCCGCCGGCGCGTCCATGGCGCAGCTCCGGTTCTCGGCGCCGAGCTGACCCGGCAGCGGGCCATCGCCGACGCCTTCCTAGCCGCCTCCCGCAACGGCGACTTCGACGCGCTGCTCGCGGCCCTCGACCCTGGCGTCGTAGTGCGCTCCAACGGCACCGAGGCGGTCCGAGGTGCGGCCGCGGTGGCCCGACGCGCGTTCCCCTTCATGCGAATCGCCCAGGTCACCCTGCCCGCACTGATCAACGGCACGGTCGGCGTCGTCACGGCGGCGAACGGCAGGCCGATCACGCTCATAGCGTTCACGATCGCCGGTGCGAAGATCGTTGCCATCGACCTCATCGATGACGCCCGCCGCATCGCTGAAGCCGATCTGGCCATCCTCGGCCGCTGACGGGCCGCCAACTCGATCGCCCGCGTTAGTGTGTTCGCGTGGCAGACCTGGGACCGGTCGCTTGGCCGCCCGCCCCGATCAGAACCGAGCGCCTCGTGCTCCGTGAGGCCGAGGCTCGGGACCGTGCAGCGTTCATCGAGCTGCTGGCCTCGCCAGAGGTGGGCACCTACCTCGGTGGCCCGCGGCCGCGTGACGAGCTTGAGCGCGAGATGCCCGGGGCGCCCGAGCGGCGCCCCGGCCTTTTCATCGTCGATCTTGACGGCGCCATGATCGGCCAGATCATTCTCAGGCAGTCAACGGGGCACGGTCCTCCGGCTGCTGCCGGGGCGGCCGAGCTCGGTTACCTGTTCCTGCCGGAGGCGTGGGGATTCGGTTACGCCGCCGAGGCGTGCGCAGCGGCACTCGGCTGGTTCGCCGACGAGCTTCCTGGCGAGCCGGTGGTGCTCTTTACCCAGACCGCCAACGCCCGTTCGATGCGCCTCGCGGCGAAACTGGGGTTCACCGAGGTAGAGCGGTTCGAAGCCTACGGCGCCGATCAGTGGTTCGGCATGTGGTCCCCGGTCAACCCATCCGGCTGAGCTCGTGCTCGAAGGCGCGGTCGGGCAGGCGGGCCGGCGCCGCCCCCTCACGTCGGCACCGGACCGCCCGCGCGGCCGGGGAGTCCTGGCCAGCAGGGGATTCGGCTCGGAGAGCGTTACGTGATGGTGAGGCTGACGGCGCCTCCCCTCATCTGTGCTGTTCCGCTCTCCTATGCGTCCGCCCGGTTGACTGAGCGCACAGCCAGTACAACTGAGATCTGGCCTGCTCATGCACCTCCGTGGACTGGCTTACCTGTCGGCTTGTAGGGTTGACCGGACAAGGTTGGCCGAACCTATCCTGGATCTTCAGCCAGGGGAAGGCAAAGATGGAGCAACGTGACGAACGTCACTTCACGGCCGAGGACCAGCGCGCGGTTGATGGCGTGAGCGACGTTATCGACGTCGCCGTCATCAACCCTCGTAGCATGCTGCCCGCATACCTGCAGCTCGCGATCTACCTGCGGGGCGCGATCATCGTCCGGCAGCTCCCGCCCGGCGCGCCCCTGCCCTCCGAGCCGGAACTGTCCGAGCGGTACAAGGTCAGCCGCGACACGGTGAGGCGGTCGACGCAGGTCCTGCGCGAGATCGGGCTGGCCGAGACACGGCGAGGCGTCGGCCACTTCGTGACGCGTACGCCCGAGATCCAGCGCGTCGTCGTGGCGCCGGGCAGCCGCGTCATCGTACGCATGCCCCAGGCGCACGAGCGGGGCGAGCTACTCGGCCTGACCGTGTTCGTGGTGACCGAGCCCGGCAAACCGCCAGTCGCGTACGACACCGCGCAGACAGTACTCGCCTTCCCCGACGAGGACCCGCGCTGAGAAGGCTCCACGCTGCCGCGCACATCCGTGGCCCTCGAGCTGGCTATCGGCTCGGGAGCCATCGCGGCAGCCCGAACCACGGCAGCACGGCGTTGTCGAAGCGGGTGATGGCGCAAATCCGATCGTCGGCAAGGGTGAGCACGTAGCACGCGGTCGCGTGCCGGATGCCGGCCGGGGCGCGCAGGTAGGCGCGGAACGCGGGCTGGCCGTTTGCTCCCAGACATCTTCCTCGGACTGCTGCTGTGCTGGTCTGGGGATCGGCCTGGCCTTCGTGACCGCCACCGTCGCGGCGCTCGCAGGGGTCGCCGAGCATGAGGCCGGGCTCGCCTCGGGCCTGAGCAACACAGCGTTGCAGATCGGCACGGCGCTCGGAGTGGCCATCGTGACGACCGCTGCCGTCTCGCGCTCCCAGCACTACTTGGCAGCGCACGAGAACGCGAACCCGCTCGCCGCGCTGGCCGCTGGCTACCAGTCCGCTTTCGTGGCCTGCGCCGTGCTGGCCGGCATCGGCCTGGCGCTGGCGCTCCTGCTCCCAGGCCGCCCGCGAAAAGCAGCGAATGAGCTGCCGGAGCCGGGCACGGCGGCCAGGACTGCTGCTGCCGGAGACGGGGTGACCAGATCAGGAGCGAAATGACCAAACACCACGCCGACTCCGACCGCCGGTGTCGCCTGCGTCGGCAGCCAGCAACACCAAATCAGAAGGAGAACCGAAATGGGAAAGATCGTCGTGAGCGAGAACGTCTCGCTCGACGGAGTCATTCAGGACCCGGCCGGTGACGAGGGCTTCCGGGTCGGCGGCTGGGTAGGCCTGATCGGGAACAGCCCACAGCTTGCCAAGCTCGCGCTCAACGAGGCGCTGGCCGCAGGAGCCTTCCTGCTGGGCCGGCGCAGTTACGAGTGGCTGGCCGCGCGGTGGCCATCCCGGAGCGGCGAGTTGGCGGACAGGCTGAACAGGGTGTCCAAGTACGTCGTGTCCTCGACCCTCGAACATCCCTCCTGGAACAACTCGACGGTGCTCAGGGGCGACAGAAGCCCATGCACCTGTGCGACCCGCAGGCCATCGAGGGCGGCATCGTCTACCTCACCTACCGGCCCGTCCGGGACGCCTAGCGGGCGTCAGACGGCGCGCCCTTGAATGACATGCCCCGTAGGCTGGCGAGCATGGTCACCGAGGCTGACATCCTCCTGGTCGACGGCCGGACGCTGCACGCCTATGACGCCCGTGCCGACGGGATCGCCAGCCCTGGCGCCCCGGAGTCGCCAGTCGCGCTGTTCTGGCTCCACGGCTCGCCGAACATCGGCTCGCCGCCTGAACCGCTGTTCGCGACCGCCGAAGCGAACGGCCTGCGCTGGGTCTCCTACGACCGGCCCGGTTACGGCGGCTCAAGTCCGCACGACGGCCGGGCGGTCGCGTCGGCAGCCGCGGACGTGGCCGCGATCGCGGACGCGCTCGGCATCGGCCGCTTCGCCGTGGTCGGCCATTCCGGCGGCGGCCCGCATGCGCTGGCCTGCGCCGCGCTGTTGCCTGAGCGCGTCATCGCAGCGGTGAGCGTGTCCGGGCCGGCGCCGTTCGACGCCGACGGGCTGGACTGGTTCGCGGGCTGGTCGCCGGGCATCGCGGCGGAGAACCGGGCGGCAGTGGGCGGGCGGGCCGCGCTCGAGGCACACTGGGCCGGGGCTGAGCCCGAGGACATGGGCGCCTTCTTCACCGAGGGCGACATGGCGGCCCTCGCCGGCAGTTGGTCATGGCTGGCAGGCGTGGCCGGCCAGGCCATGGAGCAGGGTAGCGAGGGACTTCTCGAGGACACCCTCGCCAGCGTCCGGCCGTGGGAGTTCCGGCTGGATGCCGTCCGCGTCCCGGTCCTGATCATGCACGGAGCGAAGGACAAGATGGTCCCGTGCGCGCACGGCGAATGGCTCAACGCCCACTGCCCGGCAGCCGAATTGTCTATCGTGCCGAACGCGGGCCACATCACGGTGCTCGACAGCGCGCCGGAGGCGCTGACCTGGCTGGCCGCCGCGTCCGCTCGCTCCTGAGCAGCTAACCGATCACGAGCACGAGCTTCCCGCGCACGTGACTGTCCTCGCTGACGCGGTGCGCCTCCGCGATCTCGGCGAGCGGGAAGGTCTGCGCGACCGGAAGCGAGAAGCGCCCGGACTCGATCAGCTCGCCTATCTCGGCGATCGCGTGGACGGCGCGGCCAGCTTCCCCGCTGCTGAACGTCACCCCGTGCTGCTGCGCGCCACCAAAGTCCGCGATCGTCACGACGTGCTCCGGGCCGCCGGCGAGCTCGATCAGTTCGGGCAGCACGCCGTTCCCGGCGACATCGAGCGCGGCGTCGACGCCGTCAGGCGAGAGCGCGCGAACTCGCTCGACCAGGCCCCCGCCGTAGGCGACCGGCTCGGCGCCCAGCGAGCGCAGGTAGTCATGGCTGGCGAGACTGGCGGTGCCGATCACGTGCGCGCCCCGCACGACGGCGAGCTGAACCGCGGCGCTGCCGACGGTTCCGGAGGCGCCGTTGATGAGCAGCGTGCTGCCGCGCCCGACGCCGAACTGGTCGAGCGTGCGCGTGGCCGTCTCGAGAGCGGCCGGCAGCGCGGCAGCGCCGGGGAAGTCGAGCGACGGCGGGATACGCGCATAGTAGGAGAGCACCGCCAGCTCGGCCTGCGCCGCACCATCGGCGGACAAGCCGAACACGCGATCGCCGACGGTCACGTCCGTGACACCCGCGCCAAGCTCGTCGACGATGCCCGCCGCCTCGTGGCCCAGGGTCTGCGGCAGTTCCCGATCCATCATGCCCTTGCGCTTCTTCCAGTCGCTCGGGTTGACGCCGGCCGCGCGCACCGCAATCCGGACTTGGCAGCGACCGGGATGCGGGTCGGGGAGATCCACGATCTCAAGGACCTCCGGCCCGCCGAACTGACTGAAACGGACTGCTTTCATCATTCGCCCCGGTCTCGACTCAGGGTGTCGGAGAACGCCGGACACGAGCGCAGACACTACCGCGAAACCGTCGATCGTCTTGCCCCGTGATTGCCAAGACCGCTGGGCTCGAAACTACAGATTGGCGGCCGCGCGCCCCGGTTCGCTGGCCTGTCGCTTGGCGAACGCGCTGTGTGGCGGTGGCGGGCCGCCGAGCGCGTCATGCCGGGCAGGCGTCCGCAACGAGACCATCCGCCGCCAGCCACCCAGCCGCTCGTAGAGGTACACGGCCTGAATGCCTGCGGTAAGCAGGGCTGACTTTGTCCTGGACCAGCCCAAGATGCGGCTCAGGTGAGACATCACTGCTGTGCTGACGTCGCGATAGATGGCGATCTCGGCCAGCGCGGTCGCGCGCAGGGTGCGCTGGATGAACTCCGCATGCCCGGCCTTAGCAAGCCGCAGTAGCTCTTCGTGGCAGTAGGCCAGGTGGTTGTCCTCGTCGTTGGAGATCATCCGAACAGCGCGGCCGATGTCTGGCCGGTCGCCGGCACCTTTGCACAGGGCTTGCATCTGCTCCGAGGCGCGCTGCTCGGTGACCCGGCTGTGGGCCAGGTAGGCGACGATGTCCTGTTCGGTCAGCTCCAGGTCGGCTCGCAGCCGGCTGTGGGCCAGCCCGATGCCGGCTGACTCCAGCCGCATGGTGTAGTCCGTCTCCGGCGGCACGACGACCGGATCCAGGCCACGCTCGCGCAGCAAGGCATTGAATAGCCGGCCGTGTTTGTCCTCGTCGGCGCCATGCCGGGCAATCTTCGGCGCCAGCTCCTGCTGCGGTCCGGGTACAAGCGCCGCGATCCGGCCGTTCTCCCAGCCGCCCTGCGCCTCGCCGCGGGCAGCGATCGAGCAAAACAACTGGAAAGCCTCGTCATTAGCGAAGATCTCACTGAAGATCGTTCTGGCAATTGGCATTTCGATATCACCCCAAAGCGTGCGAGAACAGCCGTGTCGCATTTCCTCGCTTCGTGACCCTGTACCCAACATTCGCGCGTGCCCAGACGACTTGTCGTCACTCGAAGCGGGCGATCTCGGAGCGGTGCAGAAGGTGCCTGGCCCTGGGTAGTTGCCTAGCGAGCGCGCGCGAAATCCAGTGAACGGGCGTACGCGCGATCCGCGTCGATAGTGGCAAACGACCGGCTCTCGACGGATGCGTGATCTTGCCCGGTATGCCCGATCAGCGAGCCTACGGACTGGCTAGGCCCGCGTCGTGGGCGAGCAGCCCGGCCTGCGTGCGGTTGGCGCAGCCGAGCTTGTCGAGCATCCGCGAGACGTAGCCCTTGACCGTCGCCTCCGACAGGTACAGCCGGCTCGCGATCTGGGCGTTCGACAGCCCCTCACCAAGGCACGCGAGTACCTCGGCCTCCCGCTCGGTGAGCCCGCTAACCAGCTCACGGGCACGTTCACGAGCCGACTGGCTGTCAGATGACGCGGTGATAAGCCGCCTGGCCGCGGCCGGGGACAGCACCGTGTGTCCTTCGGCAGCGACGCGTACCAGCCCGATCAGGTCCTGCGGCGAGGTGGACTTCACCAGGAATCCGGCCGCACCGGCGCGCAGCGCACGCAGCACGTACTGGTCGGCGTCGAAGGTGGTCAGCACCACCACGACCGGCGGCGAGTCCAGCTTGCTGATCCGCTCGATCGCCGTGATCCCGTCGACGCCGGGCATGCGCAGGTCCATGAGCACCACATCTGGCCGGCTGCGCACAACGGCTTCGACCCCGGCCGCGCCGTCATGGGCCTCGTCGACGACCTCGATGCCGGGGTCGGACCCGAGGATCGTGCGCAGATGCGCGCAGACCATCGGCTCGTCGTCGACGACCACGACCTTCACGATGTCGGTCATGCGGCCGGCTCGGCAGTCGGGACGTAGGACGGCAAGGTAGCCTCCAGGCGGAAACCCCCATCGGAGGTCTGGCCGGCACACAGGCTGCCCTGCATGAGATCGATGCGCTGCCGCAGGCCCGCGATGCCGAGGCCCGAGCCCGTCGTGGCCAGCTCGCTAACAGCGCCTGGCGGCGCCGGCCCGTTGGTGATGACCAGGCAGACCTGCGATTCGCCGTAGCTGACATTGACAAGCACGCGGGCGCCCGGCGCGTGCTTGCGCACGTTCGTCAGCGCCTCCCGGACGACCCGGTAGGCGGTCCTGCCGACGACCGGGGAGGCGAGTCCGGGGTCACCCTCCTGCATGAGCTCAGCAGGCGTGCCGACGGCCGACGACTCGGCGACCAGAGCGGGCAGTCCCGAGATCGACGGCGCCTGGCCGCCATCCGGCTCCGTGCGCAAGATGCCGACCAGGTCCCGGAGCTCCTCAAGCGCCTGGCAGCCCGCCGCCCGCAATTCTTCCGCGGCCCGCCTGGTTGCCTCGTCAGCGGCGGTGATCCCGAGCGCGCCCGCCTGGAGCACCATCAGGCTGACCCGGTGCGTAACGACATCGTGCATCTCACCGGCGAGCCTGGCCCGCTCGTCCGCCCGTGCCTGCTCCGCGAGCAAGTGCTGCTCCCGCTCGGCGCGATCGGCTCGGTCGCGCAGGCCCTGAAGCACCTCGTGCCGCGCGGTGAAATAGAGCGCCAGCAGCGGCCCGACCGCCGTCCGCAGTACCCCGATCGTGATCACCTCCGCGGACGGCTCCCAGATCCTCGCCACGATGAGGGTGAGGCTGCCGACAGCGGCGAAGGCAGCGCGCGGATTCCGGTGATAGTAAAACGGCCCGTAGGCGGCCAGGACAGTCCCGTACGGCGCCCACACGTTCCCAGCATTTTCGGGTGTCAGCAGGCCGGCCGGGGAGATCAGCAGCGACACGGCGACAGTAAACGCGGCCAGGATCGCGATGACGACCATGGGCGCGCGGCGACGGAAGGCCAGTGACGCATCGGCCAGGCCCTGGCAGGCCAGCATGACCCAGGCAAGGGTGCTGGGATGCGCCGGCCACCAGGACCCGCCTGCGAGCGTCGCCACGGTGTCAAGAGCGACAAAGAAGGCAGCGAGGACGACATCGAGCGTCATGGGATGTCCTCGCCACCAAGATCGCTGGCTCATGCGGTTCACGCTATGTCATCTCGCCCCGATGCCCGAGAACGCGAAACCTTCGGCCGGCCAGGACCCTACGAAAGTTGCAGGCCGATGTTGCGGGCCATCCATTCGTCGTGGGCGGAGCCCACCTGCAGCCCTGCCGGGCGCTATAGCCGCCGGGCTGCGATAGGGACATGGCTACTACCCAACAGCTCACACCCCAGCTAGGCCACTACGACGTTGACGCCCTGGAAGTCGCCGGACTGCGCAAGAGCTACGGCTCGGTCCAGGCCGTGCGCGACATAGGGTTCACGGTCCGCAGTGCCGAGATCGTCGCCCTGCTGGGGCCGAACGGGGCCGGCAAGACCACCACGCTGGAGATCCTGGAAGGGTTCCGCACCAGGGACGCCGGCGTCGCCAGGGTGCTCGGCCTCGACCCGGGCGACCGGTCCAGCGCCCGCGAACTGCGCGAGCGGACCGGCCTGGTGCTCCAGGACATCGCGGTCGAGCCCTACCTGACTGTCCGCGAGACCATCGCACGCTCGGCCGGCTACTACCGCGCACCTCGTCGCGTTGCGGAGGTCATCGGCCTGGTCGGCCTCGCTGGCCTGGAACGCCGCAAAGTCAGGTCCCTGTCGGGTGGCCAGAAGCGCAGGCTGGACCTGGCACTTGGCCTCATTGGCGACCCGGAGCTGCTGTACCTGGACGAGCCAACCACCGGCTTCGATCCCGCTGCCCGCCGGGATGCGTGGGAGCTGGTGCGCGAGCTGCGTGCGGGCGGCACCACGATCCTGCTGACGACCCATGACATGGCGGAGGCGCAGGCGCTGGCCGACCGAGTGGTCGTGCTGTCCGCAGGCGTCGTCGTGGCCGACGGTCGGCCAGACGAGCTTGGCGGTTGCGACAGCGAGCGGGTCCGCATCGCCTTCACGCTGCCGGGCGGATACGCGCCGGGCGACCTGCCGGTCACGGCGGAGTTCGTCGGCGGCCGGTTCGTGCTGCAGACGCCGAGCCCGACCCAGGCGCTGTATGAGCTGACCGCCTGGGCCGTGCAGCGCGGCACGGTCCTCGCCGGGCTCACCGTGGACCGGCCCCGGCTGGAGGACGTGTATCTCCGCCTCACTAGCGATCACGCGCTCGCGAGCGCGCCGGAAGGGAGCACCCGATGACCACCGCCGCTGCCACCGCTGCCGCGGCCAGCCCGCGCCGCCTGCGTTCCGACCTGCGCCTGCTGGCGCACCAGGTCGGGTACGAGCAGTTGTCGTTCTGGCGCAACCCGCAGAGCGCGATCTTCACGTTCATCTTTCCTGTCTTGTTCGTGGCCATCATGGGCGCGCTGTTCGGGAGCGTGGGCAAGTCCTCGTACTTCGGCGGCCTGTCCGCCCTCCAGTACTACGTGCCGACGATCGCCGCGCTGTCGGTGCTCGGCTCCTGCTACGGCCAGCTTGCGGTGGCGCTCGCGGCCAGGCGGCAAGCGGGGATCCTGAAGCGGGTCCGGGCAACGCCGCTGCCCGCGTGGGCCTACTTCGCCGGGCTGCTGGCGCACTGCGTCCTGGTGAGCGTCATCGACATCGCGTTGATCGTGGGCGTCGGCCGGCTGTATGGCGTGCCGTTCCCCTCGCACTGGCTTGCCATCGCGGTCACGCTTGTGCTCGGTGCCGCGAGTTTCTGCGCGCTCGGCGTCGCGGTCGCCTCGGTGATCGCCAACGCTGAGGCCGCGCCGGCCGTAGCGCAGCTGGTCCTGTTCCCGCTGATGTTTATCTCGGGCACGTACATGCCTATCCACTCGGCACTGCTCAACCGCGTCTCCGGCTGGCTTCCGGTGCGGCCGTTCAACGAGGCGCTGACCGGTCCGTTCGCGCTGCACACGGGCGCCGACTGGGGGCACCTAGCGGTGCTGGCGGCCTGGGGCGGACTCGGCGCGATCGTGGCCGTCCGGCGGTTCCGCTGGGACCCGCGACCCGAATAACGCACGGCCCGGACAAGCGGCCCCGTTCCGGTCCTGATCCTTGGGTGGGTCACTGCGGCAAGCGTTCGTGCATCCCAAGGTCTTCGATGCGTGCGCTGCGCGGATTCTGGGGTACACCCCCAACCGACGCAGCTCGTGCGCTGCGGGGCCGATCAGGGGGAGGTATGGTCATGCGCTTGTGGCGGATCGGTAACGCGATGCTCATGCTGCTGGTGCTGCCCTTGGTGATCTACCTGCTTAACCGCGTGCTGGCGGCGCTAGAACGGATCCGGCACGCTAGCGATGAGATTCTGGCCGACGGCGCGGAGCTAGTCACCGACCTCAACGGGGTGCCGGAAGCGCTCGCCACCACCGACCAAACCGTCCGGGATGTCTCTGCCGGGGCCACCCGGTACGCGGGCTCGGTCGCCAAGCTACTGGGGTAAGCGAAGGAGGTGCCGTTCATGCGACCCGTCGCCCAGACGACGCTCGTCAGCTCCGCGCTCATCGTCGGCATCACGGCCGTGGGCCTGATCCGCGTCATCTTCCACTTGCGAGCAATTCGGGCGAATCTCGCCGCCACTACTGGCGCAGCCCAGGCCGTCGCGGACCTGACCAGCACCGTGCCGGACCGTCTCACATCGGTCAACGCAAGCCTCAAGCCGGTCCGTGACTTCTGCGACACGGTCTGAGCCAGGCCGAGGGGGGTGGACTCCGTGCAGCGACACGCCAAGGCCCGGCGGGCAGCTGGTGGCGCGCGCAAATCCGGCTGGATAACTGGCTACGCCATCGGCACCGCCGTGGTAGCTGCAGTCGCAGCGCTGGTCTCAGCGATTCTGGGCTACGCGCAGTCGATTGCCGATGAAGCACCGAAGATCAATGCGGCGCTGAAGGACGCTGAACGCAACACGGCGCCGCTGGGTGCATTGCGCACCACCGTCGACGACGCTTCGGCGATAGTGGGCGGCCTGCAGCGTGGCCGCGCCCGGCTGGGAGGCTAGCAATGTCGCCCTACGACCGCTCGGCGTGGCTGCGGGCGATTGCCGCTGGCTTCGCCGTGGATGCCGCGGTGGCTACGCTGCTCAGCCTTCTCGTCTATCGGGTGAGTCGCATCGACCGGCGCGTGATCGAGGTGCGGGATTCGTTGCGCGGAGCAGAGGCAACTACTGCGGAGGCGGCGCTCATCCCGCAGGTCGCCGACGGCCTCGACGCCGTACTCGCCGAGGGCCTGGAGCACCATCTTTTCCTGGGGCGTGTGCTCGGGACGGTGAACCGGTGAAGCGCCTGGTGGTGCTGACGGTCATCGTCATCTCGGTGTTCACCGGCGGCCTGGCCCTCTATCTCTTCTGGGTCGGGACACTGCTGAACCGGATCGCAGTGAATCTGGACGACTCGGCAGATCTTGTCCGCAAGATCGACGGCCATGCGAAGATAATCCGTCCTGGCGTGGCGCACATCAACCATACCGGCGGTGTCGTAGCCGGGGCTCTACCGCTGCTGTACGGGATGGCGGAGGAGATCGTTCGTGACGTAGCCGCACCGCCGCCGGAGGCTGACGACGGCAAGCCGGCCGGCCAGTCCGCCACCCGCCGGTCACGCCTGCACGACGGCGTCGGCTTCACGCCACCGAGCTAGCCGGGTCCTGGAGCCGACCGCAGCGGATACTGACGTCGTGCGCCGACTGGTCTGCTGTGGCAGGCTTCGCGGGGTGACGATGCGGCAGGGCTGGGAGTCGGAGGCGCCGAACTGGGTGAGTTTCGCTCGCACGCCCGGCCATGACCATGCGCACGAGGAGATTAATCTGCCGGCCCTGCTGGGCCTGCTTCCGGCGCCGGGCCGACGCACGCTGGATGTGGCATGCGGGGAGGGCAGGCTCAGCAGGCGGTTGCGATCGCTGGGCCACCGGGTCGTGGGGATCGACGCCTCGCCGACGATGGTGCGGTTCGCCGCCGGCCACGACGGCTCGGCGCCGGCGTTGGTGGCCGATGCCGCCGGCCTGCCGTTCCCGGACGGGGCCTTTGATCTTGCGGTGGCTTATATGTGCCTGCACGACATCGATGACATGCCGCGAGCGGTCGCCGAGATCGCGCGGGTCCTCGGCCGGTCTGGCCGACTGTGCGCCGCGATCCCGCACCCCGTCAGCACAGCCGGCTCGTTTGCCGACCGGGATGCGGATGCACCCTTCGTTATCTCTGGCTCCTACCTGGATGCCGGCCCGCTGCGGATGGTGGCCGACCGCGGCGGCATCCACCTGACCTTCCACAGCGAGCATCGGCCGTTGGAGTCCTATGCCAGGGCGATCGAGGACAGCGGACTCTACATCGAAGCCATCAGGGAAGTGCGGGTACCAGATCAGGCTGCTGTCCGCGACCCCGCCGTCAGGCGCTGGCAGCGCATTCCCCTGTTCCTGCACATACGAGCCATTAAGCCGTAGCCGCACGGTGGCGCTCCGCCGGGCCATCATCGCCGGCTGCCAGGATGGTCGCGTGGACGTACTGAGCAGCAGGATCCTCCTGCATCCCGCCAACCTCAGCCGGAGCCGGCAGTTCTACCGCGACGTGCTAGGGCTGGCACCCTACCGAGAATTTGGCTCGCCGGCCGACCCCTCGATGGTGTTCTTCATCGGCGGCGGCCTGCTGGAAATCTCCGGGCTGGCGGCGGGCCCGCCGGGACAGTCGGTGCAGATATGGCTCCAGGTGAGGGACGTGAACGCTGAGCATGATCGGCTGGCCGCGGCCGGCGCCCGGATTCTACGCGGGCCTACTTCAGAACCCTGGGGACTGACCGAGATGTGGATCGAGGACCCCGACGGGGTCCGCATCGTCCTGGTCGAGGTTCCTCCCGATCACCCGCTGCGCCGCGACCCCCGATCCACGGGGGAATCAACGTGAGCCATCCGCGGTCAAACCTGGAGCGTTATCGGGGAACCTCATCGTGTGACGGCACCTGATTGGCGTCGATGGAGGCCCGCTCAGCGTCGGTCAGTCCGGCAGCGGTGAGGAGCTGCTGAACCATGGCGTTCTTCGCCCGGCCGTAGTCGTCGATGGTCGCCGCCGCGGCACCGGCCCGCCGCTTGACGTCGGCGTACTGCTCGCGCAGCTGCGGATCGGTCCGCAAGATGTCGCGGACAGCGAGGTGGTTGCGCAGCGACAGCGACCCTTCGACGACGACATAGGTGTTGGTCCCCGTCAGCCGAGGCGGCTCCCTGAACGCCCACCGCAGCGGGATGCCGAGTTCCCCTCGGGGCGCGAAACCCAGCGCGATCAAGGTCTGCGACGCCGCGGCCACGTCCTGTCCGGCGACTACGATGTCGCAGTCAATTACCGGCTTGGCCGCCAGGCCCGGCACCGACGTGCTGCCGACGTGCTCGATCGCTGCCACCGGCACTCCGGCGGCCGCCATCGCCCCGGCATACTCCTGGCGCAGCCGCTCGAAGCGCTGCGGCCACGCCGGATCGTACTCGACCACCACAATCACGCCTCGCAATGTACACAGCCAGAAGGCCTGGAGCGGTACAGGATAGGAGTCGTGACGGATCACGCCATCGTCGTCGTCGATACAGATGGGCACATCACGTACTGGAGTCCTGGTGCCGAGGCGCTGTTCGGGCACCGCGCGGCGGACGCGCTTGGCCAGAGCCTGGATCTCATCGTGCCCAGTGCGCTGCGGGCGCGGCACTGGGCCGGGTTCCGGCGAGCCATGCGTGCGCCGCAGGTCAAGGATCTGGCAGCTGACATACCGGTCCTGTGCGCGGATGGAGCGGATGGACAGGTGCAGCAGTTTGCCGGCCGCCTGCTGGTCCTCAGTGACGGGCTCGGCGTCGCGCTAGGCGCGGTGGGAATCTTCGCCGCGGACGGGACCACGGGGATCAAGCCCTTCGGATGACGGCGAAGCGTGAGATAGCGCAGATCGTAGCCATGGAGGTAGGCGAGGCATTCGAGTATCTGTGGCCGCAGCTGAGGGCACTCCGCGGCGCAGCAGATCGCCCGCGGGGCCGTGGATGGCCTAAGGCCGTGGCTCCGATCTAGCGGCGGCGAAGATCTCTGCGAATGTTCGGGATTGCCGCGCGAGCTCCTGGGCCTGCGCCGGTGTCAGGTGCGGGCTTAGCTCGCCCGCGAGCTCAGCGCGGGATTGGTATCCCATCCGGGGGTCAGCTTCGGCCCGGTGCACTCGCCCCGCGGTCGGGCCATACCGGGCGCGGGAGGTAATGGCCGCCGCGAGATCGCTGCCCAGGTCGACCGCAGCGACCACCAGGACCCGGCTGTCGTTGTGGTCGATCAGGTTCTCGATCATGGTGACGGCCAGGCCTGCTTCCAGGTAGTCAGCGTCATCAATGATCACCAGGGCCGGCGCCGATGCGGACACCGCCGCTACGACTCTGGCAGCGCGCGCGGAGGCGGAGTTCTCGCTCGCCGGGCTGTCGTCCACGCCGCTGCCCGCGGCGGCCGCCGCCAGCCCGGCCGCCAGCAGCGAGATCGTGCCGGCCATCCCGGACACCAGGAGGCTACCGATGCCCAGTCGCGGGGCGCCGCGTAGCTGGCGGCGGCAGAGCAGCGCGGCAGCCTGCCGCCGCAATTCTGGTCCGAGCAGGCCGTCCCGGAGAGCCAGAGCCTGCTGACCCGGTTCGCTGGGCAGCGACCTGGCGTTAATGCGCACCTCGAGGCTGATCGGACCGTCAGCCCTGCTGATGATCTGCGGCAGCTGGTCAAGGACAGTGGACCGCCCCCAGCCCGAGGGTGCGGCCAGCAGGACCGCCTGCGAGCCGATGCCGCCATGGCGCAACCCGTGCCACCACTGCGCCACCTCTGCCGCCGCTGCCTTCTGCCGCTCTCCTAGCATGAGTTCAGCCTAGGAGGCCGGCAGGCCGCTCTGGCGCGTGCGTGCCAGTCAGCCCTTAGGCGTGCGGGCGACAACCCGGCATGGCACCCAGGTTTTCTCACCGAGGTGGTAGCTCGCGCACACCCGGTGGTAGCCGTCAGCGACCCATAGGGGCATCCCCCAGACCAGCAGCACCGGAGACAGTTTCGCGCCGGCCTTGACCTTGTCGAGATCGGCGACGACCTCCGAGTCGTCCGGGCCAAGCAGCGGCAGGCCGGCGGCCCGCAGGATGTCCTTCGCCGCATAGTGCTGCAGCGTTCGTTCCTTGCGCAGAGCCTTGGCAAGTCCGGCCGCCGCGGCGGGCCCGACCAGTAGGGAGAGGTACGACTCAGCGGCCGGGAAGTCCTGCGCTTCTGGCTCGTCTTTCCAGTGCTCGCCAGCCACAGATCCGCACGCTCCTCGCATCGGCCCACTGCCCATGTGCTTCGCAGATTCTCCAGGCTACTCGCGCGCCTCCTGCGAACTGGACAGGTCAGGAGTCGTCGTGCTCGCCGTTGAGGATGGCCACGGCCCGTGCCAGCGTTGTCTCGTCGCCGACGTTTCCGGCGAAGACGACGTAAGGCACGCCGCGCGCCGCAGGTGCAGAATCGATGGGGCGGAATACTGAGATCATCCCTGGGAACAGCTGGCCGGCCACTTCGGCCCGCCGGATGCCCAGGCCGTGCCGGGCGACGTCATGTGAGGTGATCCCGCCTTTGGCGAGGACCCAGGCAGGCCTGGCGGCCAGTACCTCGCGCACGATGCGGGACAGTGCGGCGGAGACTGCCTGGCCGATGGCCAGGTGGTCCGCAACATCGGTGGCGGCGACGAAGGCGCGGCTGGTGTAGAGCAGGACGTCGGAGCGGCGCAGCGCGTCAGCAACTCTCCGCGCGGTGGCCGCCACCACTTCACTGGCGGCGCCGCTGACGATGGCGGGGACGTCGAGCTCAATGTTGGTGGTGGTGCCGAGGGCGCGCAGTACGGCAACCTGCCGGCTGGTGTGGCCGACGTGAGACCCGACCACGATCAGGCCGTGCTGGCCCGGCCGGCGAGCAGGCGACAGTGAGTTGCCTCGCAGCGGTGCTTTGGGCTCGATGCCGGCGAGGGCGCGCACGAACGACGGCCCGCCGCGGAACAGAAACGACTTGCCAGCCCGCTCGGCCTGCAGTACGGCGCATGCCACCGTCTCTAGGTCGGAATACTCGGTGGCGTTGACGACGACCCAGGCGCCGTCGCGCGCGCTGGCCAGCACATCCTGGACCGTCGAGAGGCCGCCGGTCCTGATGTCAGCCAGGCTGATACTGCGGACTTCGTTGCGTCCTATCGTCCGCCCGGCTTTCTCGGCGACGAAGTCCCGCAGGTTCGACGCTCTATAGCCGAAGGCGGGATCCCGCGCGAACTCGGTCTCGCCGACAGCGACCAGGCCAGAATCGGTGCGAGCCCAGTGCACGTCGCCAGCCGTCAGCCGTCCCGCCTCGAGGAAAGCGGGAACTAGCAGGACTGCATCGAAGCCGCGGCCGAGCACCTCCCGGCGGACGGCGTCCAGCGCGGCTACCTCGGCCATCACATGGCCGCGGAGCGTCGAGTCACTGCGGCTGATCAGCTGGATCCGCTTGCCACGCCGTCCCGCCACCGCCATGAGGCCGCGGGCGGCGTGCGTGGTCAGCTGGATCGCGGCCGGCTCGTCCAGGCTGCGGGTGTTGGTCAGGACGAAGCACGTCGCAGCCGGACCGCCGAGCGCGGCCTCGTAGCTGCTCTCCTTCAGGACGGTGACGACCTGCACATCGTGCATAGCCTGCGAACCCGTGGGGTCATCGTCAAGCACGCCCAGGAGCAGGCCATCCGCGGCTCGCATCGCGCGAACCGACGCCCGCAGGGCCGGACCGTCGGATCGTGCTGGCGGCAGCCCCGCGAATACCTCCGCCGCGGCCGATGGCCTCTCTCCCGCCAACCTGACCCTTCCTGCTCCTCCGCCGCTGGCCCGCGGCCGACACATACGATCACCGTATTGGAGGCTCCGTCCGCGCCTCCAGGCCGGAGGGTGAAGTGACGAACGTGGTGGTGACCGGCGGAGCCGGCTTCCTGGGCGCGCGCCTAGCCCGACAGTTGCTCTCCGTAGGCTCGCTCGCAGTGGCTGGCAGTGAGCCGCGATCCATCTCGCGGGTGACGATTGTCGATCGGGCGCCAGCTCCGTCCGACCTGGCCGCGGACAATCGGGTCGGCGTGCTGCGAGGCGACCTCGACAATCTGCTCGATCCCGGCGGATGCGACGCGCTCGCCGGAGCTGACGTGATCTTCCATCTGGCCGCGGCGGTCAGCGCGGAATGCGAAGCAGACTTCGATCTCGGCATGCGCGCGAACCTGCGCGCCACTGAGCGGCTGCTCGCCCGGTGCCGAGAGCTCGCGACGAACCCCATCGTGGTATTCGCCAGCTCTGTCGCGGTGTTCGGCGCGTCTGTCGAGCACCCGCTGCCCGCCGTCGTGGACGACCACACCATGCCCAATCCCCAGTCCAGCTACGGCGTCCAGAAAGTAATCGGTGAGCAGCTCCTCGCCGACTACACCCGCAAGGGATTCGTCCGCGGCCGGACTGTGCGGCTGATGACTGTCAGCGTCCGCCCCGGACGACCCAACGCCGCCGCGTCGAGCTTCCTGTCGGCGATCATCCGGGAACCGCTCGCCGGCCATCGGGCCGTCTGCCCGGTCAGCCCGACCACCGAGGTGGCGCTCGCCTCTCCGGCCCGGGCAATCAGCGGGCTGCTGTGCGCCGCGACATTGTCCGATCAGGCCTGGGGCGGCCGGACCGCCGTCAACCTGCCTGCGCTGACCGTCACGGTCGCGGAAATGACCGCCGCACTCGAGCGCGCGGCGGGACCCGCCGCCAGCTCACTCATCGACTGGATCCCCGACCCGGCCGTGGCAGCGATCATCACAAGCTGGCCCGCCCGGTTCCGCAGCGAGCGGGCCGCCCGCCTCGGCCTCGCGCCGGATCCAGACTTCGACTCCGTCATCAAGATGCACATCGCCGAGGCCGGCTTGTAAGACAATGCCTGGCATGCGGCCTCGCGGCGCGCCTGCGCGCCTTCAGCCAACTAGAGCCTGATATCGGCTCTTTTGGAGCGCCGGGCGCAAGCAAATTCTCGCCGTCGGCCACATTCGCGCGATCAGGGCTCGCTGGCCTGGGCATGACCGCCTTGTTGATGGCGCCTCGCCCGCTGTAGGTGACCGTGCGGCCGGGCCTGGCGCTGCCCAGGCATCCGGGCCCGATTGCCGAGGAGGTGGGACCGTTGACTGAGAACGACCCGCACGGGATGAAATCACTCGCCGCGAGGGCGCGATCGGTCTTGTCGGACGTTGGGCAGGACGACCATGTGAAGCAGGCCGCCGCCGTGACGCAGGAAGTGGCCGCGCGGGCCCAGGAGGCATCCAAGTCCGTATCGCGGAAGGTCACGCAGGAGGACGCGTGGGAGGAGTTGCGCGCCGACGTCGAGCAGCTGACCGAGGTTGCCCGAGCCCATCACGCATTGATCATCGATCTCCTCAGCCGCGTTGAGGAACTTCAGACGCGGACCGGAACCAAGCCTGGCGCTCGCCCCGATGGCTGACGCCCAGCTTGCCGCTGTGCGCGACGACGCCATCCGCCTCGCGCCTGATCCGCCCGCGCTCAGCCAGGTGATCGAGGATGTCGGGCTTCAGCGGCTGGCTGCTTACTACCTGTACAGTGCGCTGATCGCGGGGCTGATAGGTGATGACGACGCGGCACCCGCGCGGTGGCCAGCGGAACTGACCGAGCCAATGCAACGTCTCGGCCTGACACCCTTCACGCCGAGAACCCGACGAGGCCTAGACGCTCAGCTGACCGCCACCGAGCAAGCGATGCTGCAGAATCCGGACAGGCAGCTGGAGTTTGCCCGCCTGGTCGTCAATCTGATCAACCAGGGGGCGTTCGGCCCGCTGTGCGGACAAGCCGACCGAGTGCGCCTGGCCGAATCCTCAGCTAGCGACAAGCCCGGCATGGAGCTCGAGCTGCTCAACGGCAGCACGGTCGTAGCCACGTGCCGCACACAAGCCCACTGGGAGCTCGTCGCTCAGTACCTGGCCGGCGTGGCGCTGCAGTACGCATCGTCGGTCGGTGCCGTGCGTCCGCGCAAGGTGTCCAGCCAGCTGAAGGAGACCGGCATTTCGCATGCGGTCAGCGCGACCGTCACGCTCGCGGTTGCGGTCCATCCGCTCGGTGCCGCCGCCGGACTGGGCACACGCGTGATCCGATCTCGGATCGAGGCCGACCACGATCAGGCGGACGCCCTTCACCAGCTGGGCAACGCATTGCGCACCCTGGTCACCCAGGCGGACAGCCAGGTCCGTGACCTGGGACTTGAGGACCGCGGGAGCTCGGCTAACTCGAATCGATGAGGACGCGCCTGTAGACAAGCGAACCGGACAGGACCGGATCATCTACTGTAAAGGTGTGCTCGCCGGTCCACGTCTGCGCCAGGTGGCTTTGGTGGCGCCCGACTGCGAGCAGGTGGCCGCCGAGCTGCGAAGGGTTTTCGGCTGGCCGGAGCCGTTCGCTGATCCGGGAGTGGCACGGTTCGGTCTCTGCAATGCCGTGTTCGCGGCTGGCGACACGTTCGTCGAGGTTGTGGCGCCCGTCGAGCCGGGCACAACTGCAGGCCGGTACCTTGAGCGGCGCGGTGGTGGCGGCGGCTACATGGCGATATTCCAGGTCCCCGACCTGACGGTGGCCCGCCGCCGGGTGGATCTCCTCGGCGTCCGGGTGGTCTGGACGGCCGACCTGGCTGACATCGCCGGCATGCACCTGCATCCGAGGGACGTCCCCGGCGCCATCGTGTCGCTGGACTGGGCGGACCCGGCGGAGTCGTGGCGGTGGGCGGGCCCGTCGTGGACAGGGCGCGCGGCCGAGCATGGCCCTGGCGGTGTGACCGGACTGACGATCGAGGTCCGCGACCCGCTCGCCGCGGCACAGCGCTGGGCGGCGGTACTCGGCATTCCCGCCAGTCGCGATGGCCAGACCGCAGTGGTCGAGCTAGCAGATTCGGGCCAGCTTCTGCGGTTCACGCCAGCCCCGGCTGATCACGGCGAGGGAATCACCGGGGTGACTATCGCGGGTCTGCCATCCGATGGGCCGATGCGGATCGGCGGGGTCAGCTTCGCTCCCGAGGAAGGATGACATGACCGCGTTCGAGACCGGAACAGAGGATCTGCGTGCCGAGGTCGACGACGGCGTCGCTGTCATCACCATGAATCGTCCTGACCGGCGGAACGCCCTGTCCGAAGCGATGAGCTCGGCGCTGGGTGCGGTCCTTGCCGCGGTGGAAACAGACGAGGCAGTCGGCTGCGTCGTGCTCACCGGGGCTGGCGGGGCTTTTTGCGCTGGCGGTGACGTCAAGAACATGGCTGCCGTCCCGGCGGACCGCGGGGACGCCCGCGCGGGCAGGTCGGTCGACTCGCGCATCCACCGGCAGCGACTCAGCCAGCGAGCCACAAGCGGGCGCCTGTGGGCCATGCCCAAGCCGACTATCGCCGCCATCAGCGGCCCGGCGGCGGGGCCGGCCTGGCGCTAGCGCTTGCCTGCGACCTGCGTTACGCGGTGCCGTCAGCGGTGCTGACCACGGCCTTCGCCAGGGTGGCGCTCGCCGGTGACTACGGCGGGACCTGGTTCCTGACGCAGCTGGTGGGCAGCAGCAAGGCCAAGGAGCTCTACTACTTCTCGGAACGACTGAGCGCCGAGGAGGCCGAACAGCTCGGTATCGTCAACGCCGTCATCCCCGCGGCCGGCTTCGAGCAGGAGGTCATGGCGCGAGCTCGCCGCCTCGCGGCTGGGCCATCCGTCGCCTACCGATACATGAAGGAAAACCTGAACCGGGCCGTGACCGGGGAACTGGGTGACTGCATGGACCTCGAAGTAACCCACCATGTCCACACCGCACTCACCGAGGACCACCGCGAGGCTGCCGGGGCCTTCGTCGACAAACGCGATCCGCGCTTCCACGGCCGATAGGTCCCTCCGACGGTTGCCGCAGTGACGGCGGCGGCAAGGTGATCCACCACGACCGCGGGGTGACTTGACTTCCGATATAGACCGGAACGGGCCGACCTGGCCAGCTAACAGGCGGTCTGCCAGTCAAGTAGCTGTGCCTTCGCAACGTCACATTTACGTGAACGATGCGGCTTAGTCGTAACCGCGGCGAAAGACTGCCTGCGTGCGACGTGACCGAGGCAGCCTTCGGCTGGCCGGCCTGGCGGTAGCTGGCCTGTTCATCCTGGGCTTGGTCGCGGCTTGTGCAACGGCCATCCCGGCCCAGCGAACCTGGCAGCAGACCCAGTCTGTGCTCATGCCGATCGACAAAGCCAAGGGCGGACGCGCAGGTACCGGCGTGCCGGTCAAGGGAACGTCAGCCCCGCTGGCAGAGCGTTCACCAGGCACGGCAGCCCGGGGATCAGGAGCCCCGGTGGTCGAGTTCCCAGCAGACGAACCAGTCCAGGGATCAGCAGCTCCGGTGGTGGAGGGGCCGGCGGTGCCCGAGGGGCTGTCAGTGGTCGAGCACTGGGGGGCCTTTTTCGGCGGTGCGGCAGCTGAAGATGACCAGCAGAACTCGCCGGTCGGCGTCACCGTTCCCGGCACCGTGGCCGAGATCGGCAGCTCGAACTCGACCGAGTATGCGCTGCTGACCAACGGCAGCCTGTATGCCTGGGGCATGGGCAACGAGGGCCAGCTCGGGGACGGTAGCACTGTGAGCTCCTTCACCGCGCCGGTGCAGGTGCGCTTCCCGCCTGGTGTGCGGATCGCGTCGATACCGGTGGATGCCATGCCGTACGACACGGCGCTGGCCGTCGACACCACCGGGCGGGTCTGGGGCTGGGGCAACAACTTCGGCGGCGAGCTGTGCCTGGGCGACACGAAGGCCTACACGACGCCCGTCGAGCTCCCGTTCGTTGACGTGACCGCCCTGGCCGGGGCCAGCAACCACGTGGTGTATGACGCTGATGGCACCGTCTATGCGTGCGGGCAGAACGTGGACGGGGACCTAGGCGACGGCACTGGGCTCAGCAGCACCACACCGAAGCTCGTGTCCGGTCTCGGTGGCTCACCGGTCGAGACGCTGGTGGCCTCGTTCGCCAACTCCGGCGCGCTGCTGGCCGACGGGGAGTACTTCGACTGGGGATACGACGCAGACGGCCAGCTCGGCGACGGGTACACCGGCCGGACTTCCGACGTCCCGGTCCGGGTGGACCTGCCGCACCCGGTGACGCAGGTCGCGGAGGGCGGGTCCATCTGGGTCAACGGGCAGACGCTGGTGATGCTGTCGAACGGCTCGCTGTGGGCCTGGGGTGCCGGCGTCCACGGTCAGCTGGGCAACGGCGCGACTGGGAACCAAGCGTCTCCGATCCGGTTCTACCCGCCCGCCGGGGTTACCTACAGGACTCTGGCCACCGGCTCGGCTACCTCGTACGCGCTCTCGGTGACCGGGCAGGTCTACGCGTGGGGCGTCAACTTCGCCGGACAAGTCGGTGACGGGACGACGCGCACGGCCTTTACTCCGGTCCTAGTCGCAGCCGGCGCCACCATGATCTCCTCGACCGCGAACAACGTAGTCATCAGCGGTCCAGGCGGGACGTGATGCCGCTCGGCTGGCAACCGGTCAATCGCGAAGCGTACGCAGGATGCGGGCGAGGTGCGCCTTGTCCGCCTCACTGAGGCGGTTGAAGACGCGCTCGGCTTCTGTTCCCCGGGCCGCGCGGATCGCACTCAGGACGCTGGCGCCGCGCTCAGTCAACTCGGCCAACGTGGCCCGCCGGTCGACTTGATCAGGCCGCCGTTCGACCAGGCCACGAGACTCCAGCGCGTCGACCACCTCAGTGGTCGAGCGAGCCGCGATGTGCAGGTGATCCGAGAGCTCGGACATGCGCAGGGCGCCATGGTGACCCAGCACACGCAGCGCTCGCAGCTGCCCGGGCGTGATATCCCAGGGCGCCAGCGTCGCCTGCGAGGTGCCCCGCAGCTGCCGCGCCACGGATATGAGGGCTTCTGACAACGTCTCGTCCCCGTCCGAGCCGGGCTGGTCTGTCGTTTCGCCATCCGGGCCTGCCATGGGAATAGCATATCAGCGAGTCTTGTTGTACCCTCACATTGAGGTAACCTCAGCAATATGGCACAGCAAGAGCACAACGGCCACATGCGCCTCTCCCGAAAGAATCGAGTAGCCCTTTGGAATCACGCCCCATGAACCCAGATACCGGCCGCGGTCGCGGCAAGCGAACCGTCACGGCCGCCGAGAAAGCCCAGGCCCACCAGGTATCGCTGCGCCGCATCGGACGGCTGTTCGCCCCTTACCGCTGGCAGATGGCGGTTGTGATCGCCATTATCGTGGCCTCATCGCTGGTGGGTGTCGTCTCCCCGTTCCTGCTCCGGGCCGTCATCGACACCGCGCTGCCGGATAGGAACCTGCGGCTGCTTGCCTTCCTGGTGGCCGGCATGATCGCCGTCGCCGCCGTCACGTCCGCCTTCGGGGTCGTCCAGACCTGGATCAGTACCAAGGTCGGTCAGCAGGTCATGCACGGGCTGCGGACCGGCGTCTTCGCCCACCTGCAGCGGCAGTCGATCGCGTTCTTCACGCGCACGCGCACCGGCGAGGTCCAGTCCCGCATTACGAATGACATCGGCGGGATGGAATCGGTCGTAACGTCGACCGCGACCTCCATCGCCGCGAACCTGACCACCGCGGTCGCTACCGCAGTCGCTATGGTCGCGCTCTCCTGGCGGCTGTCCTTGATCTCGCTGGTCGTCATGCCGCCCGCGATATTCCTGAGCCGCAAGGTCGCCAACATGCGCCGGGCCATCACCACGCAGCAGCAACGCGAGCTGGCCAACCTCAACGTCGCCATCGAGGAAGGACTGTCGATTAACGGCGTCCAGCTGGCCAAGACGATGGGCACCGGGCCGTCTTTGGTGAAGCGGTTCACCGCGTCCTCAGCCCGGCTGATCGACCTGGAGCTGCGATCCCAGTTGGCCGGTCGCTGGCGAATGGCGTCGATGAGCATCATCTTCGCCGCGATTCCCGCGATTATCTACCTCGCAGCGGGACTGCCGGTCACCGCGGGCGTGATGACGATCGGCACGCTGATCGCATTCACCACCCTGCAGAACAACCTGTTCCGGCCGCTGACTGGCCTCCTGAACACTGGCGTCTCGGTGATTAGCTCACTGGCGCTGTTCGCCCGTATCTTCGAGTACCTCGACCTGCCCGTCGACATCGACGAACCCGCCCGCCCGGTCGACATCGACCCAGCCAGGACCACCGGGCATGTCCGGCTGGAGAACCTCAGCTTCAGCTACAGCGGCGCCGACCGGGCCGCGGTCAGCGGCATTGACCTGGACGTTCCGGCGGGGAGTACGGTCGCTCTCGTGGGCGAGACCGGATCTGGCAAGACAACGCTGGCCTCGCTCATCGCCCGCCTCTACGACCCTGACGAGGGGAGCGTCCGCATCGACGGGATCGATATCCGCGACCTCAGACTTGCCGATCTTGCCGCGGTCGTGGGCGTCGTCAGCCAGGAGACCTACCTGCTGCACACGACAGTGCGGGAGAACCTCAGGTACGCCAGGCCCAGCGCGACCGACGCCGAGATCGAGGCCGCCGCTCGCGCCGCCCAGATCCACGAGCTGATTGCTGGACTGCCGGACGGCTACGACACCATGGTCGGCTCACGTGGGCATCGCTTCTCTGGTGGCGAGAAGCAGCGCATCGCCATCGCCCGCACGCTGCTGCGCGACCCTCGCGTCCTCGTGCTTGACGAGGCCACCAGCGCTCTCGACTCCGAGACCGAGCGCGCCGTGCAGAAGGCGTTCGACACCCTCGCCCAAGGTCGCACCACCATCACGATCGCCCACCGGCTCTCCACCGTGCGCAACGCCGATCAGATCGTCGTCCTCGATCGCGGCCGGATCATCGAGTCCGGCACGCACACAAGTCTCGTCGCCGACAACGGCCGCTACGCGGTCCTGGCCGCGTAGCGCAGACCGTAATGAAGTGTCAGTGCAGCAGGCCGGGGATGAGCAGACGCGCGCCGAAGAACAGCGCGGCGACGGACACCAGCATGAACACCGCGACCCAGACTCCGCCGGGCACCCCGGTCAGTCGGCCGAGCTGGTCGGCGTCCGACGTGCTGACCTGGCGATGGCGCCGGCTGCGGCGGCGCTGGCTCTGCAGTTCGACGACCGCGCGGACCCCGCCAAGGAGGAGGAACCACGCGGCCGTGTAGCCGAACGCCGCCTGGATCGCGGCTGCGGCGAACCAGCTCACTGCGAGGACCGCACCGACAGTGACGAGCACGGCCACGACGCCGTAAGCGTTGCGGATAGCCAGGAACGTCGCGGCGAGCAGCGCGAGCAGCAGCCACAGCATCGCGGTCACGTGGTGCGCCGCCAGCAGCCAGGCGGCCCCGGAGCCAAGCAGGGAGGGAGTGACGTAGCCTGCCGCCGAGGTGAGCACCACTGCCGGACCTGTTCGCCTGCCGCGGGAGTACGTCACGCCCGAGGTGTCCGCATGCAAGCGGATCCCGTCGAGCCGCCTCCCACTCAGGACGGAGACCAGCGCGTGACCGCCCTCGTGGGCGATCGTGATCGAGTTCCGTGCCAGGCGCCACAGGCGGGCGTCCAGCACGATCAGCACGGCGATCGCGCCGCTTACCGCTATCACCCAGACAGACGGAACGGCCTGCGTCCCACCGACGCGCTCCCACAGTTCGCGCATCACCCCGAATACCGGCATGTCGGCAAGGGTAGGCGGCCACCACGCGTGAGGTGACCTGCCGAGTCGGATTCAGAAAGCGAAATAAGCTCCTTAGCATAGGCTTCCACAGCGCGATTAGGCAGAGCCAGGCATTAGCTGAGGCTTTGCCTGATAGCCTGCCTAGTAACCCAATCCCTGAAGCGGAGAGATGGCAGTGGCTCAGCGGACGCAGATTATGTATATCGATGACATTGATGGCAGCCAGGCCGACGGCACAGTCAGGTTCGGGCTCGACGGCGCTTCCTACGAAATTGACCTGAGCAAGAAGCATGCCGACGAGCTCGCCAGGGTTATCCGCCCTTATATTGACGTGGCGCGTAAGGTGCCAGCGGCGCGGCGATCGGCACAGGGCGCCCGTCCGGTTCGGCGTAGCCAGTCTGACGTGCGCGCGTGGGCTCGCGCCCAGGGTCTTCAGGTGTCTGACCGCGGACGCATTCCTGCGGATCTGCTGGCCAGGTACGAATCTGAGCACTAGGCGGAGCTACGGGGCGGTCTCGATGTAGGTGATCGCCATGAGCACGCCGAGGGTCGTGTTGGACAGCGCTATCCACTTGTAGTGGACACCGCTGGCCGGCCGGGCTGAGGGTAACCAGGACGTTCTGGCAGCCATAATCAGCGCGTACTGCGGATTATGGCTTACAAGAACGACGGCTCGCGCTACGCCTTTACCCCGCTCCGGGCCACAACGTCACCCGGACATTCCCGCATTCATGCCTGCGGCCGCAAGAGCTCAATCACCGGCCGCACGGTCGCCGCCCAAATCTCGTGGATGGCCGTAGCTTCGTTTGGCAGGGCGCACGCCTGGTTGCTGCGTGTCAGCTGCCGAGATGGGCTGCGATTCATGCGAGCCGGTGGCAGGCAAGTCGACGAGTCGCTGCCCGGCGCGCGCCTCGGCGGCCTCTACGCACTCGAGCTCGGCGTTCGTGCGGAGGATTGCTACCTCGATCGTGAAAGCCGCGCCCGAGTCGTCCCCGCGCTCGCGGCGTAGCGTCTGCAGCGTCCTGGACTCCGCGAGCAGCGACTGGCGCTGCAGACGGCAGAAGTGCCGGACCTCGTCGCTGCCGCGCATGCTCGCCGCGAGCACCTTCTGGACGAACTCGTCACGGAAGCCGGCGCTGCGCCGAACGGGCTCGTCCAGCCACTCGGTGAGTTGCTCGCGACCGAGGTCCGTGATCTCGTGCACGCTGCGGTCCGGCCGCATCCCTTCCTGGCGCTCCACGTGCGAGGAGATTGTGCGTTCACGTTCCATTTTGTGAATGACCTCGTAAATGTAACCCTTGTTTAGCCCGCCGTACTCCGGGCCCAAGGCAGCCTCGATGCGCGACTTCATTTCCCAGCCGTGGCTGGGCCCGCTCTCGAGCAGCGCGAGGATCACATGCTGAAACGCCACCCACAGACGATATCGAACTGCCCAGGCCCGGCGTGACGCTGACGAGATCACTAAGCCTCGGGCGTGTCCGCCGCGTTGTCATCTACCTAGGTAGTGGACATACGAGGCATCATGTGTCCGTGGTAGAGGGCGGACCAACGGTTGACTGCATGCCGTCGCAGCCTGGTGGCATGAGCGACCGGGGAGCGGCGCTGGCGCTCATGGGCGTCGTCTGCGGAGGCCAGGCGCCGTCCCGCGGGGCTGCGGCTGGCGTGAGCTTGGAAGTCACGCCGGGCCAGAGCGTCGCGTTGCTGAGCCATTCCGTCACCACTGCAGCCGATCTCGTGGATGTCATCGGCGCCGTGCAGCGGCCTCGGACCGGGCAGGTGTTCGTGGATGACGTTGCCGTGCACCGGCTCCGCGGCCTCGAGCTGGATCGCTACCGCAGCAGCCGCGGGCTGCTCTCGACGCGATGGCCGCTGCTGCCGTCGCTGTCAGTGACCGACAACGTACTGGCTGCCATGCTGTCGCGACGGGTTGACGCTGCTACGCGCGAGCGGGCGACCTGGCTGCTGTCCATCGTGGGCACCGCCGATATCGCCGCGAGGGCGGTAGGGGCGCTCACGGCGGAGCAGCAGTGGCGGATCCTGATCGCCAGGGCGCTCGTGCAGTCTCCGAAACTCGTCCTTGCCGAGGATCCGACGCCTGGCCTGGATCCCAGCAGCGCGACCGCGGTCCTTGACCTGCTCATGGAAGTGCACGCACTGCTCGGGTTCACGCTGGTACTGGGCGTCAGCCGCGTCGCCACGGCGACGCGCTGCCAGCGGCTGGTCAGCTTTCGAGACGGGGAAATCATCGAGGACGAGCTGATTGCCGGCGACGACGCTTGGACCCGCGGCCGCATCGATCGAATCGGCTGACTCAGCGGTGCGACTGCCGGGCAGCTCCCTGCGATCAACGACAGGCCGAGCGACGACTCTCAGCGCCTGGATTGCTGCCGCAGCGGCGGCCTTCACCATGCTGAGCCTTGCCACCGCTACTCAGCCCGCTACACTCAACGGCCAGGCAGCGCCGGTCAGTCGTAGGCACGTTGGCATGCCCGTCGGCTCTCCTGGCCGGCCGGGGCAGCGGGGTGCGGCCCGGCCCGTCGCGCTGGTCGTGATGTCGGCAGCTGGTGTACGTGCGCGGATCCACGTCCTCGACCCGCGGGCGGGCGTTCTGGCGACGGCTGTCCGTTCAGTTGGCGTGACGTGTGCGAGCGAATATGCGCCACCACTATCCGGCCTTTCCGCCGTCGGCCAATGGCACGCGATGTGCCGGGGTCCGCCGGAAGTCGTCACGACTAGCTTGACCGGGGCCGAGCGCAGCGTGCATGCCGCTCCGGCAGCGATCCGCCCGATGCCGCGTCGCGTTGCGCTGTCCTTCCTCATCCTGCCGGCTGGATGGGTCATTGTCACGAGCGGAGCCACGGCCGAGCTGCGTGGGCGACGACGGGAGCTGAGAACGCTCCGCGCGCTCGGGTGGGCACGAAGCGAGATTAGTCGTCGCCTGCTCCGGGAGTTCGCGCTCCTGGCGCTCGTGATGAGCTTGGCCGCGCTGCTGGTTGCCTGCATGTGCGAAGCAGTTGTCGTTCACACGTCGCCGTCGGCGTGGGACGTGCTAGCCATCCCCGCAGGTGTCGTCATGACGATCGCCGCAGCCTGGTGGCCCGTGCGGCAGGCGACGGCGGCGGCGGACCCCATGGAGACTGCACGAGTTCACCGGCCAGCCGACTGGCCCCGTGGGCAGCCGTGGATGCTAGGCCAGGCAATCCGCAACCTGCTGCGTGCGCCGAAGCGCACCGCACTCAGGGTGCTCGTCATCGCGGCGTCGTGTGGGGCACTGGGCGAGGAACTCGCACTGCGGTGGGCGTTCGGTGGCACGCTCAGAGCCCCCTGGCTTGGCCACACGGTGTGGTTGCAGGCGGACCCGATCGACACTTCGGTCGTGATCACGACCCTGGTGTTTGCCACCGTCACGGTCGCCGAACTCGACTGGCAGAGCGCTCGCCGACGGCTAATCGAGCGGCGAACTCTGCAGGCCATCGGCTGGTCTGCCGGCGGCGTGGTACGGCTGGTCGCCTGGGAGGCGACGCTGCTAGGCATGGCGGGGGGGCTCGCTGCCGGCGTGATCGACGTGGCCAGCGGCCTCGTATTCGTGCACCGCCTGCCAGCAGGCATGCTCGCCGCGGCGACGGTCGTCACAGGTACGGGCATGCTCGTGAGCCTTATCGGAGCGTTGTCTGGGGCTAGGTCGCTTCGCGGCACCCCCGTTCTGCGCTTATGTGCAGCAGGCGGGCCGACGGTCGTGAGCACCTCCGCGACCAGGCCCCGGATACCAGTGTTCACCCTCGCTTTCCTCACATGTCGTCCGCGACCGCTTGCCCTGTGATTCAGTAACTGCGATGGCCGGGCGACTAGGTTCACAGCGCCAGACTGTGGAGAGGGACTCGCCGGGAGACGCCACGACGGACGCAGCTCACTCTGCGGCGTCCCGGCGCGCTCGCAGCGGAAGTGCAGCGTGGTACATCGTCTCTACGACCATCCTGATCCTCGGAGCTGTCCTGGTCGGCTTTGCTACGTGGCTGGGGGCGGGGTCTCGGTTGTCCTACGACCGGGCGCAGCACGAGGCTTTTGCCAGCTTCCGGGTGGAGCTGGCCCAAGCCACGCCGCCCACCGGCCCCACCCCGATGGGCAGCCCGGTGGCCGTGCTCGCCATCCCGCAGATTGGCCTCAACGCTGTAGTGCTTGAGGGAACCACCGGGAGCGTGCTCGAAAAGGGGCCTGGCCTTCTGCGCGGTACACCGCTGCCCGGTCAGCGGGGCGTCAGCGTGATCATGGGTCGGCAGGCTGCCTACGGCGGGCCGTTCGGCAGGATTTCGAACCTCAACCCAGGCGCGATATTCACGGTCACGACAGGGCAGGGCGTGTCGCGATACCGCGTGCTCGATGTACGCCGACCGGGTGACCCGGTTCCGCCTGTCTCCGCCGGGGGAGGGCTGATCCTGGTCACAGCTGGCGGGTATCCGTTCGTGCCGACAGGCGTGCTAGATGTCGATGCCCATCTGATCTCCGCGCCGAAGGCGCCGCTAGCGATGGTGATCTCCGCCGCGGATCTGTCGCCTGGCGAGCAAGCGCTCGGCGTCGACACGGCGGCGCGGGTGCCGATGGTGCTCTGGAGCGAGGCCCTAATCCTCGCCGGCGTGGGGCTGAGCTGGCTGGGCTCGCGATGGGGTCGCTGGCAGACAAGGATCGTCGCGGTTCCGGTCGTGATCTACCTGGGCGCGGCTGTGGCCGACCAGGTGGCACGGCTGCTGCCTAACCTGATGTGAGCGCACGCCATTACGTGGACATGGTCGGCATGGTCGTGGCCGGTCCGCTACTGGCCAAGAACTTGCGCTCGTGACCGAGCGACCCGACCACGACGCCGTCGCCATCCAGTCGGATGACGAGATCGTTGATCTGTGTGGGGCGCGGCGATTGGCGCTATTCGCATACGCGGGGGCCATCGGGTGGCCCTGGCACGGCCTGGGACGGCTGGCCGTCGGTGAGGCTATGTTACATAAGCCGGCTGCGGTTCCGCCGGCGGTACCAGAAGAGTCCAGCGGTCGCGGCCGCGGCCGCGCAGGCGGCTGCGATCCAGGCTGCAACAGCTGGCGCGCCCATGCCGCCGCCCGTATGAGTTGCAGAGTCGCTTGCGTCGTTGGCTGCCGCCGCGCCTGCATTAGCCCCCGAACCTCCACCAGCCTGAGCGGAGGCGGACCCCTGCTGGCCGGAGGTGGACCCCTGCTGGCCACTGGGCGCGCTGGATGTGTACGACTTGCCGCCTGACACGAGGGTGACGACGGCTGACTGGATCCACTTGACTTTGCCCGTACCAGCCGTCCGGCTGTAGCAGCCCATGACGAACGCGAGCGTTCCGCCTTGGTGGATGTGCGCGAATTTAAGGATTGCGGCCATGGAGCCATCGAGCTTGCCGCTGAACGATTTCGTGACGAAGTAGGCGACGCCCGAGATGCTGCTGAGGAACCTTCCGCCGGAAGTGAATACCGACATCTGGGCAGACCCCTGGTAGCCCGTCGGGCAACCGTCGGTGGTCGACCACGTGGGCGTCAAGGTGGTGGCACCGCTGCCGGGACTGAACCTCACGTTGCCGGGCTCAGATCCGACGCCGGCAAGAGCGGGACCAGCGGTTACGACTGCGGCCCCGGCCATCATGCCGATGACCCCGAGGGCGAAGGCCGCCCGTCGGAATGTCATGGCGGTGCGGCATCTGGCTCTCGCGCCCTGCGGAGCGCTCGAAACGATCTGAGTTACTGGCATGGTCCGAAACGTACTGCCCAGACCGTAAATCCCACACATACTCGTGGTGAGCAGTAGGAGAACGAATCGAAGTTAGCTGGTTGAGACCAGGCTGGTATACACGACGACGTTGGAAAGATAGCTGCGGGCCTGGGTATCGAACACGCCACCGCAGGTGACAAGCTGCAGCCCGCTGTAACCATGCGAACCGTAGACCGAGAGGGTCGGGAAATTCGCCTTCGGATATATCGCCACCTGGCGCACGACGAAGTGGGTGACGACGCCGTCGGCCAGCGTGACATTGACGGGGTCCCCCGGCCGCAGAGACCGCAACTGGAAGAAGACCGCCGGACCCAGGTACGAATCAACGTGGCCGAGGATGACCGACGAACCAATCTGGCCGGGTGACGGGCCGTACTTGTACCACCCGGGTTCCTGAAAGTTCGTCGGGACCTGAACGGTGTGGTTCGGGTTGAGTCCGAGTTCACTCAGCGGCACGCTCATGCGAATGGCCGGAATGCTCAGAGCGACCGGTACCGACCGGGCCGTCGGCTTGACCGCTGCCGGGACGGCCGACCAGCCGGCCATGAAGCGGGGACCACCCAGCGAGCGCTGCTGGCCGCGAAGGCCAAGAACGAAGGCCGCCGCCGCGGCAAGCAGCAAGGCGATCGCCACCAACCACCAGCGGCGTCGCCCGCGTGCCGCCCACCGCGGCGCTGGCCCGCTCAGCCCGGCGTCGCCGCCAGCGGACGGCGACGCGTTCCACTCTCTCCACCGGGCCGAGCAGGCCAGCTCACCAGTTCCCGCCCGGATCGCTGGCAACCTGATGGTCATCCCCGAGTAGCCCGCGTCGCCGGCGGATCGCCAGGCCTGTTGCGGCTGCCGATCCCACCATCGCAGTGGCACCAAGGGCGATGAGCAGGTCATTGGGGCCGCCGGGACCAGCTGCTCCGCCGACGCCCGTTGCCGGAGCACCCGACGGAAGATTAGAACTGGTGGGCGGGGCAGTCGGTACGGACGTGTCGGTTGATGTTGGTGTGGCGCTCGGTGATGATGACGGGCTCGACGATGAGGGGCTTGGTGATGATGACGGGCTCGGCGACGAGGACGGGCTCGACGATGAAGGGCTCGGCGACGAGGACGGGCTCGGAGATCCCGAGGGTGGGATCGAACTCGTGGTGTACGTGGTAGCGCCAGCGGCCACCGAGACGTAGATGGATCCCTGATGGTTCGGGGTACCGGTGCCGGCACCCTGGTCGTAGCAGTCGACCACCCACTCCAGCGTGCCCGGGTTCGTCGGGCTGATCCCGCCAGGGACAACGTTAAGCAAGGCGCCCATGTTGCCTTGCAGTAGCCCGGTGAACGGGACCGTGACGTTGTTGGCCACGCCCGACACGGTGCTGACCAGGGTCCCGCTGAGCGTGTACTCGTCGACCTGCGCCGATACGTTGGCGCTGGACGGGCATGCGTCCGCGCTGGCGAACTTCGGCGTCGAGGTCAGCGCTCCGGTGGCCGGGACCAGCGATAGGACACCCGGCAGGGTGCCGGTGGCAGCCAGTGCGAACCCGGCTGTGACCAAGCCCGCCCCGGCGGTCATGCCGATCGTCCCGAGGACAAGGATGGCGCGTCGGGTTGTCCTGGCAGTTCGCCATCTGGCAGTCGCGTCGCGCAGAGCGCCCGAGAAGGTCTGAGTCACTGACATAGCCAGGGACCATACTGCGCAGACCTAAATCCTGCACGTACTCGCGGTGAGATTTAGGCGAACGGGCCCGAGGGGTCCGGGCTCTTGTAGCGGCGCACTCCAGTGTTCACCTGCGCTTTCCTGACGAGTCATCCAAGACCGTGTCCCGCGTGATTCAGTGCTCCCATAGTCAGGTGGTCAGGTACCCACGGACTAGGGCGGGCGTGCGGTCTTTCAGGCCGCTAACAAAGAGAGCGACAGTTTCGTGCGAACCGATGTGCCGTCCGTAGCTGGGAGCCGTACAGGCGCGGTCCCGCGCAAGCTCACCGCTCGGCTCAGCGCATCCGACCGTGCATTCCACGGCGTGGCACGGACGGGCGGCGTAGTAGTGCTCGTACTCCTGGGTCTAGTGGGCACGTTTCTCTTCTACCGCGCATCGCAGGCGTTGCATAAGGCAGGCTTTTCGTTCCTGACGACGCAGAGCTGGAACCCGAACGGCGGCGGCTTCGGCATCGCCGCGGTGATAGTCGGCACGATTCTCATAGCTGTCGTGGCCGTGGTGGTAGCGGCACCGCTCGCTCTCGGCACCGCCCTGTACGTCTCTGAGTACGCGCCGCGAAGCATCCGGCGCTTCCTAATCTCAGTAGTCGACTTGATGGCCGCCGTGCCAAGCGTGGTGTTCGGTCTGTGGGGGGCCTTCCTCGTGCAGTGGCACATCGTCTCCGTGTCCCGCTGGATCCACGACTGGTTCGGCTGGATTCCGTTGTTCAGGGTCCAAGGCGTAGCGCCGCACGATCCGCAGCCGAGCGCCGCCCCCTACACATCTTCCACCTTCATCGCCGGCATTGTCGTCGCGCTGATGATCACGCCTATCGCCTCGTCGATCATGCGGGAGGCGTTCAGCCAGGCCCCGCCCGGCGAGCGCGAAGGGGCGTACGCGCTCGGCGCGACGCGCTGGGGGATGATCCGCGCGGTCGTGCTGCCATTCGGAGCGGGGGCGATGATCGGCGGCATGATGCTCGGTCTGGGCCGTGCCCTGGGCGAGACCATCGCGGTGGTCATGATTATCTCGCCGGTGTTCGTGATCCAGCCGCACATTCTGCAGCATGGGACAAGCTCGATCTCGAGCCTGATCGCGCAGCAGTACTCCGAGGCGACCCCGTTTGCGGTCAGCGCTCTCATGGCAGCCGGACTCGCACTGTTCGCGTTGACCCTGGTGGTCAACCTCATCGCCGCGGTGATCGTGTCCCGGTCCCGCTCCGGTGCAGTGAGCGAGGCCTGAGCCGATGTCCGTCGTAGATCAGCCATCGCCGTCCGCATCGCGGGCCGGTGATACCGAGGCGGCCTCCCTCCCGGGTCAGCCAAGCGCGTCGCGTACGACGGTTCCGTCTCGCGCCGCGCCGCGGCCGCAGCAAACGCGGCGCCAGATCGCCGGGGTCCGCCGCGAGGACGTGCTGGCATTGATAGGGGCGCTGGCAGCGGCGCTGGCGACCACCGGCCTGCTGTGGACGCAGCTTGCCCCGTTCACCGGCCTATTCGGCTACATCGTCGTCAGCTGGTTCTTGTTCGTGCTGATTTATGCGCTGCTCGTCTCATTCGATAACAATAAGCCGACGGTGCGTGACCGTATCTCGGCAGTCGCCGCGCACTCGCTTGCCGCCGTGGTGATTCTGACACTGGCATTCATTGTGCTCTACACAGTCTTCAAAGGTGCGAAGGCGCTGGCGCACGTCAACTTCTACACACAGGACCTGCACAGGACACTGGCCTTTGACCCCCTGAGCAAAGGCGGCGTCCTGCATGCGATCGTCGGCACGCTCATCGAAGTCGGCATCGCCATGGCCATCGCGGTCCCGCTCGGACTGCTGGCGGCGGTGTTCCTGAACGAGGTCCCTGGCCCGCTGAACCGCGTCGTGCGCACTGTGGTCGACGCCATGACGGCGCTGCCCGACATCCTCGCGGGCCTGTTCATCTACGCCACCCTCATCCTGATCTTCGGCCTTGGTCTTTCCGGGCTGGCGGCGGGATGCGCGCTCGCGGTGACTGTGCTTTCCATCGTCTGCCGGGCGGCTTACGTCGTGCTGCGGCTTGTGCCGGGCGGCCTCACCGAGGCCTCCTACGCACTCGGCTCTGGGCACTGGCGCACTGTGTGGCGCGTCACGCTGCCGACCGCGAGATCCGGGCTAGCGACCGCGGTCATCCTCGGTGCCGCGCGAGCGATCGGGGAGACCGCGCCGGTACTGCTGACGGCCGGCGCCACCGGATATCTCAACTTCAATCCCGTGAGCGGGCCGATGATGTCGCTGCCACTGGAGGCGTACACGCTGGTAGCGAGTGGGCTGCCGAACTTTGTCGCGCGCGGCTTCGGAGCCGCCGCTGTCCTGCTAGCGCTCGTCGTCGTGCTGTTTGTGATCGCCCGTGCGATCGGCGGCCGCGGCGCCGGACAGCTGACGAAGGGTCAGGTGCGCCGCCGGATGGCCGCCTCCCGTCGCGATCTGACCAGGTACACCGAGCGGGCCACGGCGGGCCAGTCGGTCGGGCTAGCCAGTACGAGACGTGCGGAGTGAGGACATGAGGTGGGCGATCCGGATTCGGGGGCGTCGGCTGGCGGCGGGTGTCGTGGTGGCAGCGGCCATCGTGACCTTCTCGGTCTACCCGGCGAATCAGCCGGCGTCGGCTGCGCCGGCTGCATCGTACGTGCCGATCAATGGCGCGGGCTCCACCTGGTCGTACAACGCCATCAACAACTGGATCACGAACGTCGCCCAGTTCGGCATGGTGGTCAACTACCAGCCCGTCGGCTCCACCGGTGGTCGGCAGGAATTCGCGGAGGGCACCACGGACTGGGGTGCCTCCGAGATCCCCTACGGCGTGAAGGACGGCAACATCTCCGACCCGGCGCCTTCGCGCGGCTACGCATACATGCCGGACACCGCCGGCGGCACGACGTTCATGTACAACCTGAAGATCGGCAACACGCGCGTCACGAACCTGCGGCTGTCCGGCAAGGCCATCGCCGGGATCTTCACCGGCGTCATCACAAAGTGGAACGACCCGATCATCGTCGCGGACAACCCCGGCCTGACGCTGCCCGACCTTCAGATTGTGCCGGTCGTCCGGTCTGACGGCTCCGGCGCAACGGCCGACTTCACGCAGTGGATGCTCGCGACCGAGCCGTCGTACTGGAACGCGTACTGCGCCAAGGTTGGCCGCAGCCCGTGCACGCAGACCTCGGCCTACCCGGTACTGCCGAACTCGGCGATGCTCGGCCAGTCTGGCGACCTCGGGGTGTCGGGCTACGTCAGCCAGCAACAGGCTGACGGTGCGATCGGCTACGTCGAGTACTCCTACGCGCTGGAGACCGGCTTCCCGGTTGCTCTCGTGCTCAACCAGGCCGGTTACTACACCCAACCGACAGCGCAGAACGTCGCGGTGTCGCTGCTCAAGGCGCAGATCACGGGCTGCAGTTCGGACACCGGTGTCTGCAGTAATCCCGGCAACAACCCGCTGTACCTGACCGCGGACCTCTCGGGGGTCTACACCGACACCGATCCGCGCACCTATCCGCTGTCGTCCTACTCGTACATGATCCTGCCGACGACCACGGCCTCCCCCATGACCACCGCGAAGGGCAACACGCTCGGTGCGTTCGGCTCATACCTGTTGTGCCAGGGCCAGGTACCGCTCGACGCCCTCGGCTACTCAGCGCTGCCTATCAACCTCGTGGAGGCGGGTTTCACGCAGTTGCAGCACATCCCCGGCAGCCAGGTGGCCACCACGACTGCCGCGCAGATTCAGAAGTGCAACAACCCGACGTTCTCGACCAACGGGACGAACACCCTGGCCGACACAGATCCGAATCCGCCTGCCTGCGACAAGCAGGGCCCGACGCAATGCTCAGCGGGCACTGGCGGCGCCAAAACATCCACTCCGGTCAAGCCGAGCGCGAACGGGTCGGGGACTAGTGGCACCTCGGCGAGCGCAAGCCCAGGCGCGCACAGCAGTACTAGCACCGGGACCGGCACTGGGACCGGGACCGGGACCGGCTCGTCAGGTCAGGGATGTAGCCCCGACTCTGGCAACTGCGGTTCGGCTGGACAGGCAGGTCAGGCTGCTGCCCAGACGGTCAATGGCGTCACCGTTGCGGCACCAGTCAGCCTCGGCGACGGCCTCCAGGTTGCGCTCATGGTGCTGGCTGCCGTCCTGCTGCTCGGGCTGATACTGGCGCCCCCGCTCATTGCCCAGGCGAGTCGACGGCGACGGCCGCCCGGTGGCACGGGCCTGCCCGGAACCCCGGGAGGGCTGCGGTGACCACGCGATCCAAGAGCGGCGCGATCGTCTGGCGCATCCGGTTGTCCGGCGCGCTAGCCGCCCTCGCGGCGCTCACCGCGTTGCTGGCCATCGGGCCACCTGGCGACGCCCGGGCAGCGACTGGAAGCGGACCCGGCTTCGACCAGATCACCGGAGCTGGGTCGACCAGCTCCGCGGTCAGCGTGTCCTGGAAACAGGGCCTGCTCGATAACACCAACCAGCCCATTGCGGCCGCGAATGCGATCCGAAGCAGCCCTACCGGTCCGCTGTCATTCATGTATCAGGACCCGGAGTTCCAGAGTCTCCAGGTCACCGTCAGCCAGACGCAGAACATCACGCACCAGGGCATCACAATCGCCTGGAAGGGCGCCCAGCAGACCGGCATTGGCCCTGGCGGCCTGGAGGACGACTACCTGCAGATGATGGAGTGCTACGGCAACTCCAGCTCCGGGCCGTCCCCACAGGACTGCGAGTTCGGCACCCACAGCCAGCTGGGAAACAGGAACTCGTTTGGCGTCGGCACGCGCTCAGGCGATCTCTGCGCAGCCAACTCCGGCCCGAGTGCCCCCGACGGGCTGTTCAGCCTGGACGGTTCTGGGCCGGGGGCCGGCTGCGACCCGGAGGAGCCCGTGCAGGGGGCGAGCCAGCCCGACATCGATCCGGCGATAGCGAACGCCCAGCAATACACGGTCCCGTTCGTGCCGGTGGGCGGTTGTGCTCCGCAGCAGGCTGGCTGCCCGGCCTACAGCACGGCCGACACCAACCAGTTCTTCGACCAGAACAACACCAACGAGGTGGAGGGGGCCGTCACCGGTTCTGACGGTACCGGGCAGCTGCAGTTCGAGACCCTGACGGACACCCAGGCGCCAGGCCTCGGGTGCGGGCAGCTGGACAGCAGTGGCCAGCCGCAGAGTTGCTGGCTCGTCATTGTGCCTCGCGGCGAGTTCGAGCCCAACGGCTTCCAGATCAATCCCAACATCACCGCGGGCGAATCAGGTTTCCTCAACTCCTCGCCGCTGGGCGCCTCGAACTGGGCGATGCGCATCCAGATCCATCTCGACTACGCCCCGCTGCAGGCATTCTGCCCGACCGGCACCAATGAGATCGAAACGGTTGGCACCCAGCTGGTCGCGAGGGCGGTGCAATCCTGGCAGCTCTCGCTGAACCAGGCCGCGAAGTGCTCGAGGATCTACGGCTACTCCGCCGTCCCGGAAGCCACCACTACGCAGCAGTTGTCTGCACAGGGTAGCGGAGTCGGGCTGGCATTCACCACGATCCCGATCGGCAGTGAGGCGGCGCGGCCCGGCGGCAGCGGCGGCACGGCCTCCCTGCCGCCGATCCTGTATGCCCCGGTCGCCGTGACGGCCGTCGGTTTGGGCTTCAACATCAGCGTGGCGGCCGGCGGTGCTGTCACCACACCGGTCAATCTCTCGCCGGAGCTGCTGGCCAAGGCTTTCAGCCAGGTCTACCTGGCTGACTTGCCCGACTACTACCCGAACCCGACGGTACCGGGCATCAGCCCCGTCTTCGGACCAGCATGGTCGGCGGGTGACCCGCTGAACATCAGCTTTGACGGGCAGTTCCAGCGACTCAATACCGATTCCGCCATCTGGAACTTCCCGGTAACTTTCTCGCTGGCGCCGCTGCTCACCGAGGATCATTCAGCCCTCAACCAGCAGATCTGGCAGTGGATCCAGGCGGACCCAGGCGCAAGCGCCTGGCTCGACAAGGGCACGCCCGACCTGCCGACCTTTGACACCACCGATGCCGACCCGGACTACACCACACTCCAGCTCGGCACGCCGCCAGCGATCGATTCCTTCCCGCGCGCCTACAGCACCTGCCTGAATGCGGGCGAGGACACAAGCGTGACGCCGCCGAAGCCGATAACCAGGTGCTCGCTGGACCTGCTGCCGTACGTCAACAGCTACGACCAGGCGGCGGCCAATATCCTCACCGCATTCAACCCAGTACTCACCAACTGGAACTCACAGGACATCGCCCCTGACGGCTCGAACGGATGGTGGGATCAGAACCCCCCGGAGCCGATCGGCGGCAGGTGGATCTGGGGCATCTCCGACACCTCTGACCTGGCCGCTTACGGCCTGATCGACGCACGGCTCTGCGATGACTCTGGCACCAGCTGCGTCGGCCCCAGCACCGCCAGCCTGACGACGGCCCTCGACGCCGCTAAGCCCGACAGCGCCGGCCTGCTCCAGGTCAACCCCGCTAGCTCTGGTGCGGGCGGGTATCCGCTGACGCAGGTGGTGTACGCCGCCGTGGCCACCAACCAGTCTGCGGCCGACCTGTCTGCTGACGCCGATCTGATCGCCTACGCGGCGGGCGGCGGGCAGAAAGCCGGTGTCGCCCCCGGCGAGCTACCTCCCGGCTACCTGCCGCTCCCGGCCAGCCTCCAAGACAAGGCCACGGCCGTGGTCAAGCAGCTGCGCGCCGATGCCAGCCCGTCGAAGTCGAAGGGCTCGTCTTCGACCAGCACAGCCACGTCGCGCACGTCCGGAAGCGGCCCTGGCACAACCGTGCCGGCACCGTCAGGCGGCGGGAGGCAAGTAAGCGGCGCTCCTCCTGCGACCGTAGGCCTCGGCATCACCCCGCCGCATGCGCAGCTGGCTGCGGAGAGCACCGCTCGGGAGCCGGTCGGCGCGGTCCGGTGGCTACTTCTCGCTGTGGTCATAGCAGGCGCAGCCTGTGCGGTGAGCGGAACTGTGCTCCGGTCTGGCGGCGCGGCGCGGTGGCTAAGCCGGATGCGGCCGTGAGCGTCCGTCGACCTAAGGTGCCGCAGGCCGGCGGCCGCGGCACCCACGGAACCGACAGCTTGGCCGGCGGCGGGATGCCGGCCAGGGCAGCCCGTCCAGTACAGGCGGCGGGCAGCAGCAGGGCGTGCCCCACGGTACGTCCTCAACGAGAGGAAGGGACCAGATGTTTAAACCCCCCATCACCCGGACCGTACGGTCCGGGTGGCTCGGTCGCCGGTCGACCAGGCTCAAGAGCCTGGCGGTGGTCGGCGCCGTGACGCTGGGCTTCGCCGGAGCGGCGCTAACAGCCGCGGGGCCGGCGTCGGCTGACCCGGCGTTCCAGTTCGTCCAGGTCGGCTCAGATACGACCCAGTATCTGATGGACGCCTTTGCGAACACGGTCGGTGGCGGCGTGATCGGCGAATACGACGCCGTGAACCCGAGCACCCAAATCGGGAACGAGACCATCACGCCGCAGCTTGCCAGTGCCACCAGCGCAAGCGCCTCCTCGCCCTGCAGCTTCACCCGGCCGAATGGCTCGGGCGGGGGCTACAAGGCGATGTCCTACGCCTTCACCGTCGGTAGCGCGAGCGGCACGACGAGTCTTGGGCAGAACGGCACGGCGCCGCAGGCGGGTTGCATCAGCATCAGCCGCTCGTCCAGCCCTCCGGGCAGCGTCTCGGCGACCGCTGGCGCTCCGGGCTCCAGCCTTGCCACCGGCAACTTCGTCTATATCCCGTACGCCATTGACGCGGTGACTTACGCCACCGGCCCGGTGGCGGCAACTTCCGAGACAATCCAGTGCGTAGGCAGCCTAACCCCGGCCTGCTCCACCGCGCCTAACAACACGATCGGCACGGTCACCTTCAATACGACGCCGACCCACATCGCTCAGAACCTCAACCTTTCCGTTGCCCAGCTGGACACGCTGTACGGTCTGTGCCAGCCAGTCACCGTGGGCAGCACCACCCTCAACCCGGGCACCTCATTCTCGTTCACCGCGACCAGCGCCAGCCCGGCCGTCTTCACCACGGCGACAAGCAGTAGCCTCGCCGCCGGCACAGAGGTGACTCTGCAGGGTAGCCCTCCTGGCGGCTTCAGCACTCAGTCCGTGTACTTCGTCGCCAGCAGTCCCGCTCCCACCGCTACCACCTTCTCGCTAGCCGCTACGTCTGGCGGCACCGCGATTGCCAGCACCTCAACGGGCTCGGGCAGCGTTGCCACCCTGGGTAACGTCGACCTTTACGCACCGCAGCCCGGATCCGGGACGCTGGCCTTCTGGGAACTCACCTTCAACCTGACAGCGCCGGCATCCTGCTGGCACCAGTCGATCGTCGCAGGCCCCGGCATCGGCATTGCTGTCGAGGAGCATGACGGTAGCGCTATCGCCAGCGACCCTGATGGCATCGAGCCGATCTCCATCGCCCGGTGGGTTTCGGCTAACTCCGGCGTGACGACGGACCTTCGGCACGGCGACGTGCTCCAGGCGATGACTTCCACCGGATCGCCCGGCACCGTGGTGCAGCCCCTCAACAGCGGCGGCACGATCAACGTCAGTGGCTGCACGGCCACTGGCTTCACCCAGAGCGCGTGCTTCCCGCTTACTCGCGAGCTCTATAACGTGATGAACTACTACGAGGTGGTCAACGCTACCCCGACCGGGACAAACAACGTTGCCTTCAACCCGACACTCGCCGGGCTGTTTGTGGGTGCGGGATCCAGCATGTGCCATTCCACATTCACGATCGAGAACCAGGGCTTCTTCCCGATCCTGGCGGGCAGCGCGTTCACTGACGCGTGTGGCGCGACCACGAGCGGCCTGCGTACCCAGATGAACAACGCAGCGGCGAACGGATAGCAGATCCTTCTGTTTGCCGTGATCTAGAGCCGGCTGGGTGCCTGCCCGGACCCGGAATGTCCGGGCAGGCACCTGGTCATCGTCCCACAGCAGGGACGAGCCACCAGCGGGCGCGCGCTCCGCGCGGCCGCCTACCGAAAGGGAGAGAACTCCTGCAATGAACGAAAAACGGAAATGGACGACGGCCGGGCGGCTGCGCCGCGGCGCCGTAGTCCTCGCCGCCGTGGGCCTCACGGCGGCCGGGGCGGGGCTGGCGACTGCTGGCTCGGCGATGGCGGCGGTGGGTACCCTGCCGGGTGTGCTGTCGCTGGTGCCGGCGACCGGGGCGCTGAGTTCGACGCCGACGTTCGCCAGCGCGGACGCGTGCCCGTCCGGCTCCAACGTATCGGCCCAGGTCGACGAGTACACGCTGTCCGGCGGCTTTGTCAGCACCGTGTCGGGCGTGGCTAATAGCGTCACGGTCCCGTTCACCGGGCTGCTGCAAGGCAGCGTGGGCGGCCTGCTGGGCGTGGCCGGGATCAGCGCGAGTAGCCCGGGCACGCTGGAGTGGGTGGTCGACTGCTACAACCAGGGCGCCGGTACCGGTACCCCGAACCATCAGGGGTCCATCTACGTGACGGCGACCGCCGCCGGCACGTACACCACTAGCGCGACCGCACCGGTGCAGACGGCGACCAATACCGTCCTGGGCGTGGTGCCGAGCGCTGGGGTGACGACGGCGACCAGCGTCGCGCTCACCGCGACGGTGACCGCTGCTGACGGCACCGCGCCTGCGGGCACGGTGACGTTCTTCAACGGCGCCACCGCGATCAACACCAGTCCGATAGCGGTGGTCTGGACCGGGGCGACCGGGACGGCCGCTACCTCCACCACCTTCGCGTCGTCGGGCAGCTTCCCGCTAACGGCGACCTTCACCCCGACACCCACCACCTACGCCGGGTCCACGTCGGCGCCGATCACCCTGACCGTCTCGACGGCCGGCAGCAACAACGCTGGCGGGACCAACCCGGTCGTGATCAACGCGACCGTCGCGGCAACCGGCTCGCTGACCGTCACGGTGGCGCCGGGCCCGGTGAACCTGACCGTTGCGGGCCTGGTCGGTACCGGGACGCTGCCGAACGTGACTGTCAAGGACACCCGGAACAACTTCCCAGGCTGGTCAGTCATGGGTCAGGAATCCGCGTTCACGTCGAGCGCCACGCCCGCGACCCCCATCTCGGGCAACCAGCTCGGGTGGGTCCCGACGTCGACAACACTGCCCAACGGCGCGATTCTCGGCGGTACGGTCGCTGCGGGGAGCCCGGGGCTTGGCACGACCGCGGCCGTGCTCGCCCTTGCCCACGCCGGCACGGGCGCTGACCCGTCCGGCGCCACCTCCGATGTGCTCAGCGCCAACCTGACGCTGGACATCCCGCCGACCACCACGGCCGGTGCATACACCGGCAACCTGTTGGTCACCTATCTCTCCGCACAGGCCTAGTGATCGAAGTGGCCTGACGCTGCGCTGGGTCCGGGCAAACTGAGCCGGCCCAGCGCAGCATGGGGACCGGGGCGCAGGCAGTGATCATGCTGCCTGCGCTTTCCGGGTCACCTGACCAGGACAGTACGGTGCCGCGAACCTGGCGGCGCCGCTCCGCTCTTTCGAAAGGCCTGGGCTCGCCCAGCGTGAATGGACGGTATGCGCCGATGAACCCCTCCCACCACCGCCGCGCGCACGCAGGCCGCAGGCTGATCACCGACAGCCTGGCGAAGCCGCGTCGCATTGGTGCCCGCGTCGTGACCGGCTTCCTTCTCCTCGCGACGGCTGGCGCGGCTGTCCTGGCCGTCGAGCCGGCGGCTAGCGCCGCGCCCTCATCGGCTGCGGCGCGGTCCGCAAAGCTGAGCACAACCGCATCAACGCCCACCGGAGCGATCAGCTGGTCGGAGATTCCGGCGAGCGCCACCGCGCCGGATACGCGGAACACTTTCAACTACGCAAGCGTCAAACCCGGGACGACGATCACCGACCACGTAGCCGTGGTCAACCGCAGCAATCAGTCGGTGGCGTTCACGATCTACGCGACCGACGCGACCGGCACCACGGCGTCCAACACACTGATACTCATGCCAGCCACCGCGACACCGGTGGACATCGGCTCGTGGGTGACTGTGAACGGGCACGCCGGCAAGCTGTCGGTCATAATCCCGGCTGACAAGGGCGTGATCGAGCCCTTCAGGGTCTCCGTGCCAGGGAACGCCCGGCCCGGCGACCATACCGGCGCGCTCTTCGCCTCGGTGACTTTCAATGCCAGGGCAAAGAACGGTGCGGTGGTGTCCGAGCAGCACCGGCTCGGAGTGCCCATGTTCCTCCGGGTGGCCGGCCCGCTGAGCCCTGGATTGCGCATCGAGGCGGTATCGGTCAGCGCTCGCGGCACGATCAGCCCGGTGGGCTCAACCGCGACCAGTGTCACCTACACGGTGCATAACACCGGTAACGTGCGGATGGCCGGCAGCGCGCTGGTGTCCGTCAGCGGGCTCTTCGGCGCGTCGCTCTCCACCGGTTCGAAGCCGCTGCCTACGGTGCTGCCCGGCGACTCGGTGCGCCTCACGGTCACGCCCGGCAAGCTGTACCCGTTCGGTCCCATTAATGCGCACGTGAGCATCAGCCCTGCTGCCCCGCCAGGGGAGGCGCACCTAGCTTTCCCGCTGGCGCACGTGACGGAATCTGCTTCTCTGTTCGCTGTGCCATGGGGGCTGCTCCTAGTGATCATCTTGGTCGCCGGGCTCATCGTCGGCCTCTGGCAGCTCCTCCGCTGGCGGCGCCGCCGGCTCGGCGCGACGCTAGCAGAAGTGGCTGAGCGTGCTCGCAAGGAGACCGAGCGCCGCCTCCTCGGTCAGTCGGCTAAGCCATCATCGGCCGAGCCCCAGGGCAAGGCATGACGTTGGTGCAGGCACCCCCGCCTGGCGCGCCCAGGGCGCCGGGCGGGGATGCCTCGCGGGCGAACGCGGTTACCGCAGCAGGAGGCGAGCAGCCGGCGGCGCAGCGCAGAGTCCCCGCAGCCCAGGTCGTGCTCTCGTCGGCAGTCCTGAGTCTGGCCGCTAGCCTGCTGGGCTTTGCCGTGTGGATCATGGCTGGGTCGCATCTGTACTACGACCGGGTCCAGCATGACGCCTACGCCACGTTCCGCACCGAACTGGCTCAGGCGATCGCACCGACCGGCCCGACCGATCCGGCAAACCCGAAGCAGCTGCTGACACCCGGCTCGCCGGTCGCTATCTTGACGATCCCGGAGATCGGCCTCAACGTGGTCGTGCTCGAGGGCACCAGCGGGGCGGTGCTGGAAGGCGGCCCGGGGCATCTGCGGGACACTCAGCTGCCCGGCCAGGTCGGATTCAGCGAGATCATCGGCAGGCGGGCAGCCTACGGCGGGCCGTTCGCCCGCCTGTCGAGCCTTAGCCCAGGACAGGTGTTTAGCGTGACCACGGGGCAGGGCGTGTTCCGCTACCGCGTGCTCGACGTGCGCCGGGCGGGGGACCCAGTTCCAACGGTGTCGTCGGGCCAGGTACGGCTGATCCTGGCTACCGCCGACGGGCCTGCATTCGCGCCCGCCGGAGTAGTCCGCATCGACGCCAACCTCATCTCCAAACCGCAGCCAGCTCCGGCGATGGTCGTGTCTGCCGCCGACATCGAGCCGAGTGAGCTTGTGCTGGGCATCGATAGTCTGGCGTGGGCGCAGCTCGTGCTATGGGGCCAAGGGCTCGTGCTAGCCGCCGCGGGAATGGGCTGGCTCGGTTCGCGCTGGGGCCGCTGGCAAACCTGGGCTGTCGCCGTCCCTGTCCTCGGTTACTTTGGTCTGGAAGTCGCCGACCAGATAACTCGGCTGCTGCCGAACCTGATGTGATCCCCGGAGATGGCCTCAACCTCGCAACTGTCGTCGCGCTCGCCGCGACCAGACAAGGACCGACACGCTGTGACCGACCAACCAGACAATGACGCAAACGCCACCCGGCTGGATGACGTGGCGGCCTCGGCACAGCCGCGGAGGTTCCGGCGTGGCGCGGGCAAACCGTCAGACGGGTTCGTGCCCGGCCGCGACGCCAGTGCGGCATATGACACCGCTGAGTTCAGCGCTCCGCTTGCCGAGCTAGAGGCGCGCGACATCACCGCATGGTTCGGCGACCATATGGTCCTCGATGGAGTGTCGCTGACCATGCACGCCGGCCAGGTGACCGCGCTCATCGGACCATCGGGATGCGGCAAATCCACGTTCCTGCGCATCCTCAACCGGATGCACCAGCTCGTGCCAGGAGCGGCGCTTGCCGGGGAGGTGCTGCTCGACGGTATCGACATCTACGATCAGGGCCAGCGCCTCACCGAGGCCCGGCGCCAGATCGGCATGGTGTTCCAGAAGCCCAACCCGTTTCCCGCTATGAACATCTATGACAACGTGCTGGCAGGACTGAAGCTGACTGGCGTCAAGGCGAGCCGAGCCGCCAGAGACGACCTAGTGGTGGAGTGCCTGACGAAGGCAGGACTGTGGCGGGAGGTCCGGGACAGGCTTCGCCAGCCAGGCGGTGCGCTGTCCGGCGGCCAGCAGCAGCGGCTGTGCATCGCCCGGTCGCTGGCGATCCGGCCGAGGGTGCTGCTGATGGACGAGCCATGCTCGGCGCTCGACCCCACCTCGACCAGGGTGATCGAGGAGACAATGGCCGACCTGTGCAAGGAGGTCACCATCGTCATCGTCACCCACAACATGCAGCAGGCGCAGCGAGTCTCTGACCAGTGCGCCTTTTTTCTTGCCGAGCAGAACCAGCCGGGCTACATCGTCGAGCACGGCCCCACCAACGACATGTTCAGCTCGCCGCAAGATCCGCGCACGTCCGACTATGTCCACGGCCGCTTCGGCTGAGGCCGGACGCAGCAGTGCCCCGGGCTCAGTTCACGCAGGGGATGCCGTTCTTGGCGCTGACGGCGCCACCTTGCGGGCCGGTACTGGGGATCACGACCGGCGGCGACGTCTGCTTCGCGCCGGGGCTCACCAGGGACGCCGGAGCTGGCGAGCGCGGCGAGGGGTAGAAGGTTGCGTGCACGATCGACTTGATAGCGGCGGGATCAACCACGTTTGCGTCCTGGCCATCGATCGTCTCGTAACCCTGGATCGGCAGCGTGCGGAAGACGAGGTTGCCGCTGGTGAGGGTCCGCATCTGGGACGCAAAGTCCAGGAGGTTCCAGCCGGCATCGGTGATGAGGTACTGCCTGGCGACCGCTAGCAGGGCCTGCACCTTCGTCAGGTCGTTCAGGGTGCCCTCGGTGCGCAGCTGCTGCATGACGGCGTCCAGGAACGCCTGCTGCCGATGGGTGCGGTCCAGGTCGCCGTTGGGCAAGCCGTCGCGCTGGCGCACGAACGCCAGTGCCTGCCTCGGATCCAGGTGCTGGTAGCCGGCCCGGAAATTCGCGCCTGAGTTGCTGTCACTGGTCGCATGGTTGAGGCAGACCTCGACGCCGCCGAGGACCCTGGCGAGCTCGTAGAACCCGTCGAGGTTGACCTCGGCGAAATGATCGATATGCACGCCGGTGAGCTGCTCGACCGTAGCGACGGCGGCCGCCCGCCCGGCCTCGTTGCCCTGGAAAGCAAGCTGAGCCTGGCTCATGCCCGGATCCTGGCCCTTGAGCTTCTGCTGCTCGTAGTAGAGGCTCACGCCGTAGGCCTGGTCGATCTTGCCGACCTGCTGCGGGCCGAGAGTACCGGCAAAATTTAGCCAGTCATCGCGCGGGATGGAGAAGCCGACTGCCTTCTTCCCGCCGGCGAATATATGGATCAGGATCAGCGTATTGGTGTCGTTGCCGCCCGCGCCGTTCGCGACTGCCTGCGCATTGCCGGCGTGCAGGGCCTGCAGAATGTTGTTTGGCAGGATGTTGCCGGCCCAGTCGCGGCGGCTCTCCAGTCCCATGAGGAGGATGTTCTGCGGGCCAATTGACGGGCCGCTGACGATCGCGTGTGAGGAACCGATACTGGCCACGTCGTTTACGACAAAATAGGAAAAGCCGCTGATCACCAGGACCACAGCGGCTACGACGCAGCTCAGGGCGTACAAGAGCGACAACGCCAGGCTGCGCCGGGCCTTGCTCGCGCCAGCCATGCCCCTCCCGTCCGCGCCAGGCCCCTTCATGGTCACCGGTTAGACTACCCACGGAGAAGTGGCCGGCCCGGCTACCAACAGGGATCACATGAGTGAGCCACAGCCACATGAGACGGGCACTCGCCAGCCGCTCCGTGCAGTGCCTGGCACTGGGCCAGGACGGCCGGACCACGCTGACGCGGCCCGCCGGGAGCCGCCGGCCCGCCGGGAGCTGCCGGGACGCCGGCCGACGCCGGGACCTTCGTCACCGCGCTGGGGGGCGCTGGCGCCTGTGCGCGGCGTCGTGCTCGTTGCCGCTTCAGCCGTAGTCGGCACGCTGGTCACCGTGCTGACCGGCAGCGACCCCGGATTCGCCCTGGGCCTGCTGGTAGTGATCGGGACAATCGCCGCCTGCCTGGTCGTCCGCGCGCGCGGCGTTTACTGGATCGTTCCGGCGCCGGCGCTCGCGTACCTGGCAGGCGCGGTTATCGCCGGCCTCATCCACGACCGGGCCGCCGACACGTCAGGGACCGAGCTGACCGTCAACGCCGCCAGGTGGATCGCGAGCGGATTCCTGGCGATGGCCATCGGCACCGCGCTGGCAGCTGGCATCGCCGCCGTCCGCTGGTTGCTGAGCAGGCGACGCTAGCTGAGCGCCGTCAGCACTGATCACACGTAGGTGCCGAAGCCAAGGCGGATGGCGACTGCGAGACCACAGATGCCGACGAAGACGCGCAGCCCTTGAGCAGGCAACCGGCGGACCAACGCCGGTCCGATCCAGCCGCCGATCAGGAAGCCCGCCGCCAGCGGCAGCGCCGCAGTCCACCGCACGGGGCCGAAGATCGCGAACCCGATCCCGGCGATCGCGTTAGCCAGGCCCGAGATCACGTTTTTCAGGGCATTGGTCCTGGCCAGGGACTGCGCGAAGATCCGGGTCAGCAGGGCGAGCATCAAGATGCCGCCGGCGGCGCCGAAATACCCGATATAGACCGCCACGGCGAAGACCCCAGCGCGCGAGAGCCAGCCCCCATCCGCGCCGGACCCGCTCGCATCGGCGGCGCCCGGCTCCAGCGCGGTTGGACGGCGCAAGATTGCCAGTGATCCGACGGCGATGAGGACCGGCGCGGCGTACTCGAAACCCCGAGCCGGGGTCAGCAGCAGCAGGGCGGCTCCGGCCCCGCCGCCCGCTGCAGTCAGCAGGCCGAGGCTGCGGACCCGGCGGCTCTGGCCAGCCAGCTCCGGGCGTGAGCCGGCGGCCGCGCCGAGGCCGGTGAACATCAGCGCCACGGTGTTGGTCACGTTCGCGCTAACCGGTGGCAATCCGAGCGCCAGTAGCGCCGGGTAGGACACGACAGACGCGAGGCTGGCGACCGTGCTGACGATTCCCGCGAGCACGCCGACGCCCAGCAAGACGAGCACCTGAGCGGCAGGGCTCACGTGGCGAGGCTCGTGAGTTCCCTGATGCGGGTCAGGTCGGCGGCGATGAGCTCGGCGCTCTGATCCGCATTCGGCGATCGCCAGGACGTCGGACCGGCGATCACCAGTTCGCACACATCAGGGCCGGTGCGCCCGCCGGGGGTGAACTCGTAGCTGAAGGTGTGCTCGCGAAACGCGTCGTAGCTGATGCTGAGGCGCAGCCGCGGTTCGGCGATGCGGATGCCCTCACTGGTGAAGATGAGACTGCTGGGCGCGGCGATCATGCCGAGGACGCGCGCCCACTGCCATACCGCGATCAGTTCCTCCCACGGCTCGAGGCGATGGGAGGTCCTGGCCCGCTGCAGTTGCCTGCCCTCACGCGCGCCCGCCCGCGCCACGTGCAGGGTGTCCGGTTGCGGCGGCCGCAGCAGGCACTCGCGCACCAGGCCGGGCAGGCCGGCAACGGCGTCGGCCTGTCGCGCCGACGACTCCCCGGCCGAGGCGCCGGCCGGGGACCGGCGCACCAGCGGGTTCCCGCGCGCCGACCAGGGGCTGCGAGGCATCTGCGAAATCCTTTCCGTCAAATCACCACATGCTAGGCCAGGACAGTACCCGCCGAACGGACTGCGGCCACTGATGACGGGAACGCCCGCCGCTGCCCCGTTCCCTTCCTCCAGCTCGCGGCGATGCACGCGACCACGTCAGGCATATGCGCCCGTGTGGGGGCTCGCGGTCGGGGCAAGGGCCTGGTAGGCCCTGCGGCAATGGAGCCGGTTGGCAGAGGAGGACACTGTGGCGATCGCGACCGTCAACCCCGCGACGGGGGAGACCGTACGGACATTTGACGAGATGAGCGAGGCAGATGTCGACCGGCGCCTGACGGCGGCCGCTGGCGCGCACGCCAGCTACCGGCTGACGAGCTTCGACGAGCGGGCCCGGTGGATGCGCACGGCGGCTGGCATCCTGGACTCCGAGCAGGACCAGATCGCGGCGATGATGACGACCGAGATGGGCAAGACGCTGGCGTCCGCGCGGCAAGAGGTCGCGAAGTGCGCTGGCGCGTGCCGCTACTTCGCCGAGCATGCCGCCGAGTTCCTGGCCGACGAGCTCGGCGACGCAGCTGCCGTCGGGGCCGGCCAGGCCTACGCGACCTGCCAGCCACTCGGGCCGATCCTGGCGATCATGCCGTGGAACTTCCCGCTCTGGCAGGTCATGCGGTTCGCTGCGCCCGGCTTGATGGCGGGCAACTGCGGGCTGCTCAAGCACGCGTCGAACGTGCCGCAGACCGCCCTGTTCCTGGAGGACCTATTCGCCAGGGCAGGATTCCCGAACGGGACCTTCCAGACGCTGCTTGTCGGCTCGGCCAGGGTCGAGCCGATCTTGCGCGACGAGCGGGTCGTCGCCGCTACGCTGACCGGGTCAGGACCCGCCGGGCAGTCGGTGGCGGCCATCGCCGGGGCCGAGATCAAGAAGGTCGTACTCGAGCTGGGCGGCAGTGACCCGTTCATCGTCATGCCGTCGGCCGATCTGAGCCAGGCAGCCCGGGTAGCGGCGTTCGCTCGGTGCATCAACAACGGCCAGTCCTGCATTGCCGCCAAGCGCTTCATCGTCCACGAGGCCAGCTACGACGAGTTCGAGCAGCTGTTCGTGAAGGAGATGTCGGCCAAGGTGGTGGGTGACCCGATGAGTGCGGACACCGAGGTGGGGCCGCTGGCCTCCGAGGAGCAGCGCAATGACGTCGAATCGGTGGTCGCCGACGCCGCCGCCAACGGCGCACGGGTGCTGTGCGGCGGCGCCGCGCCCGATCGGCCGGGCTCGTACTATCCGCCGACCGTGCTGGCCGGCGTCACGCCCGAGATGCGCGCGTTCGGGGAGGAAGTCTTCGGGCCGGTCGCCAGCCTCTTCCGGGTGGCCGACATCGACGAGGCGATCGACCTGGCCAACGCCACCGAGTTCGGCCTCGGCGCGAACGCCTGGACCAATGACGAGGCGGAGCGGCGCCTGCTCATCCGGGACCTCGCCGCTGGCATGGTCTTCATCAACGGGAACGTGACGTCGTATCCGCAGCTGCCCTTCGGCGGCGTCAAGCAGTCCGGATTCGGGCGGGAGCTATCCAGGCAAGGCATCCGGGAGTTCTGCAATATCAAGACCGTGTGGATAGGCGCCTAGCGGGCGCCGCGGTTCGCCGCATGAAGCGCGGTAGCGACGAGCAACAGCGCGAAAGCCGCGACTGCTAGCCAGGCTCGGACGGTGTTCAGTCGCTCCCACTGGTCGACTCGCACTCGCCAATCGCCCGGCGGCGCGCTCGGCTCCCAGTCCAGGGCCGCCGAGTTGATCGGGACGGTACCGCCGAGCGTGACCGTGATCCAGGCGACGAGAGCGACCAGTGCTGCGCTGCGCAGCGCCAGACCACCGCCGGTGCCGTCGACAATGGCGGTGGCGGCCGCGGAGCCGATCGTCGCCAGATAAACAGCCGGCACCAGGACGCGCAGCCTGCGGATGAGTGCTTGCCGAACCCGGATGTGTGTCTGATCATCGAGGCTGGCCAGCGGTGCTCGCACGCCGTAACGGATGGTGATCTCCTCGCCAGCAAGGAGGCCAGCTCCCAGCAGGCTCACCAGGCCCAGAACGTCACCCACGTCCATCCGCACTCCCAGACGCTGCACTCCCAGCCGCTGCACTCCCGGACAGGATACTCTGATTAGAGTACACTAACACGTATGCCAGCCGGACACCGAAGGAATCCCCTGGCCCTCGCCGTGCTTGTCTGCCTGGCCGAGCGGCCGATGCACCCCTACGAAGCGGCCGCCACGCTGCGCCAGCGGCAGAAGCATGAAAGCGTGCGGCTCAACTACGGCTCGCTGTACGCCGTCGTCGCGTCTTTGGAGAAGCGCAAGCTGATCGCCCCGATGGGCACACAGCGGAGCGGCCACCTCCCTGAGCGCACTGTGTACAGCCTCACCGAGTCGGGCCGGGTCGAGCTCCATGACTGGCTGACCGAGTTGCTGTCCACGCCGGTCAAGGACTACACCAGCTTCGAGGCCGCGCTCTCCTTCCTGCCCACGCTGCCGCCGGACGACGTGGCGCGTCTGCTGCGCGAACGCGCCGCGCACCTTGAGCGAGAGATCGTCCAGGCGCGCGCGTCACGTGAGCTGGCCGAGAAGCAGCAGGTGCCGCGTCTGGCCTGGGTGGAGGAAGAGTTCCGTACGGTCCTGCGGGAGGCCGAGCTCGACTACGTCCGCAAGCTGGCTGCCGAGATCGCCAGTGGCACGCTCGACGGGCACCAGTGGTGGGAGTCGATTCACGACGGGCCGGCCGAGCAACCCGGCTAGGCGCCCCGCTGCGGTGCCAGCGTCCTCAGTCCCCTAGCGTCAGCACCAGCAATGGACCAGGAGGCACGGTGGATATGCCGCTCTACCGGCGGGCAGGCACGCTCTCGGATGACCCGTATTCGCTCGTGCTGACGGCGCAGGAAGCCGGCTGGTCGTACTCCGCACTGCGCGTGCTGGAGCTGCGCGCCGGCCAGTCGGCCGACGTCGCAACCGGCGACGAAGAGATGCTGGTCCTGCCTCTTGCGGGGTCTTGCCTGGTGGAATGCGATGACCAGCGCTTCCAGCTGACGGGCCGCGACAGCGTGTTCAGCGCCATTACCGACTTCGCCTACCTGCCTAAGGATGCGAGCGCCACAGTCAGCTCCGACCGCGGCGGCAGGTTCGCGTTGCCGGCCGCGGTAGCACGGCGGCGCCTGCCCGCCCGCTACGGGCCCGCCAGCCAGGTCCCAGTAGAGCTGCGCGGCAGTGGCGCATGCTCGCGGCAGGTCAACAACTTCTGTACGCCTGCGGCCTTCGAGACCGACCGGCTCATCGCCTGCGAGGTGCTGACTCCTGCTGGGAACTGGTCGTCCTACCCGCCGCACAAGCACGACACCGAGCGGCCGGGGGAGTGCGTGCTGGAGGAGATCTACTACTTCGAGATCGGCGCGGGCCCATCGGGTCCCGGCCTGGGCTACCACCGGGTCTACAGCAGTGACGACCGTCCCGCGGACCTGCTGGCCGAGGTCCGGTCCGGTGACGTGGTGCTCGTGCCGTACGGCTGGCACGGGCCGTCCATGGCGTTGCCGGGTTACGACATGTACTACCTGAACGTGATGGCGGGCCCCGGCGCCGAGCGGGCATGGCTGATCTGCGACGACCCGGCACACGCCTGGATCCGCGACACGTGGCCGGGTCAGCCGACCGACCCGCGATTGCCACTGACCAGCGGCGGGCAGCAGCCGTAATTGGGCGTCGTCTGTAGCTCGTGCACATACTTCTTGCCACGCATCAGCGAGGCTACGGACGCGACGAGACAGCAGGCGATCGCGAAGTCGAACGCAATGGCCAGCCCGTGCTGGAACGGCGCGGAGATCAGCGACGGGAAGAACGTGTGGCCGGTGAGGAAGGCAGCGTGGCCGGCGGGCAGCTTGCTGATCGCGTGGCCGAGCAAGGTCTGCACGGGGTTATAGCCGAGCAGTGCGGCGAACATGATCGATACCGGCGGCAGCGCAGCGATGCGCGCAGCGTCGGCGTGCGGGAGCCCTTGGGCGATCAGGCCGTGGTCAAGCGCAGTCGGCAGCGACGCCGCCAGGCCGAGGATGATCAGCGTGAAGAAGACGCCAATGGACAGCACCATGGCCGAATTCTGGAAGGTCGCGCTCATGCCAGCGCCGACGCCGCGGCGCTCGGGCGGCAGGCTGTTCATGATGCCGGCCCGGTTCGGTGAGGCGAACAAGCCCATGCCGATCCCGTTGAGCAGCAGGATCGCCGCGAACTCCCAGTACGCGAAGTTGATCGGCAGCAGCTCAAGCAGCCCGAATGAAGCCGCCGCGAGGACCATGCCGCCGGTGGCGAACGGCCGTGCGCCGAATCGATCAGACAGCCAGCCCGATACCGGCCCGGCGATCAGGAAGCCGATCGTCAACGGGAGCATCGCGATGCCGGCCCACAGCGGGGTCTGGCTGAAGCCGTATCCGTGGATGGGCAAGTAGATGCCCTGCAGCCAGATGATCAGCGTGAACATCAGCCCGCCGCGGCCGAGGCCGGACAGCAAGCTAGCCATGTTGCCCGCAGTGAACGGGCGGATCCTGAACAGCCCAAGGTCGAACATCGGCTCGCCGACGCGCGATTCGATCCGGCAGAAGACAGCTAGGACGAACAGCCCAGCGCCGATGAGGCTCAGCACGAGAGGACTCGTCCAGCCCATCGTGTGCCCGCCGTACGGCTGAATGCCGTAGGTGATGCCCACGAGCACGGCGATGAGGCCCGCGCCGAACGTGACGTTGCCCGCCCAGTCCAGCCGTGCGGGTCGGCGGATGCCGCGCTCCTGCAGCTTTAGGTAGGACCAGACAGCGCCGAGCACGCCGAACGGGACCGACACGAGGAAGACGTACCGCCACCCGATCGGGCCGAGCACGCCGCCGAGCACCAGGCCGATGAACGAGCCGGCGATGCCGGCCACCTGATTCAGTCCGAGCGCCAGACCGCGCTCGTTGGGCGGGAACGCATCGGTGAGGATCGCGCTGGAGTTCGCCAGGAGCATGGCGCCGCCAACACCCTGGAAGATTCGCATCGCGATCAGCCACCAGGCCGCGGCGATGCCGTGCATCCAGGTCACCGACAGCAAGATGGAGAACAGGGCGAACAGCGCGAACCCGAGGTTGAACATCTTGACCCGGCCGAACATGTCCCCGAGGCGCCCGAAGCTTACGACCAGCACCGCGGTGACCACGAGATAGCCCATGATCAGCCAGAGCAGCAGGCTCGTGTTGCCTGGCTGCAGCGGATTGACGCCGATGCCGCGGAAGATGTCGGGCAGCGCTTGCTTTATGACAACTAACTAGGTCGCGGCAATATTCCGCCGGCTACGCCGGGCCTTGCGGACCGCGGCGACCCCGTCAAACCAGGCGACTTCGAGCGCTGCCGGGCCTCCGGCCGTGCCGTCGAGCATTCCGGTGCCAGGACGTCGGGCCCGCGGCGATCACGCCGCGGGCCCGATCGTGGCACGGTGCCTTAGGGGGCCGGGATGACGACAGTCTTCACGATCTTGTCGGCGATCGTCTGCCGCTTGGAGTCCCACAGCGGGAACAGGTAGCCGATGAAGCAGATGATGCTGTCGATGATGTGGCAGATGTCACGGACGAAGGCCATCAGCATGCCGATGGGCTGGCCGGTCTCCTCGCTGACCAGGCGCAGCTTCAGCACCTTCTTGCCCAGCGACTGGCCGGTCGTGCCGGCCTGATACCAGCGGTTGTAGATCGTCCAGCCGAGGCTCGCGATGAGGACGAGCACGTAAAGGACCAGGATCCGGGAGAAGATGATTTCAAGGATGATGATCGGGGCAACGTCGATCAGATAGGCGCCGACCCGCTGAATCCAGCTGGCATACGGGCTGGCGGACGTCATAACGTTGCCGCCGGGGGTGGACGGATACGGTTGGGACTGGAACTGATCAGTCACGGCTGACCTTTCTGGTGTGGGCTGCTGCTGTATTCGGTGCCAGTGACGGATCTACAGGAATCCGTACCGATGTAGCTGGAAGACCCAGCTCATCGCCACGACGACGTAGGCCGCGTACCGGGCGCGCTTGCGCGCCGTGTCCGACCACGGACGCGGCGGTCTTGCGACCCCCGCCACCCGGAAGGCCAGGACTGGGGTCGTGCCGACCACCAGGCCGGCGACCAGATACGCGAGCGGGCTGGTGGCGGCTGCGGTGGCCCAGTGACCGTGGGCGAGCGCGACCGTCGCGGTTGTCAGTCCGCAGAACGGGCACGGCACTCCGGTGAGCGTTCGCAAGGGACAGGGAATCCCTCGGTCACCGGTGTGCGCCATGATCATGGGGTAGACCGAGCCGACCAGGCCCGCGCCCAGTCCGAACATCGTGATGTGCTCGGGAACCGAGTACATCCTCCGTAGGATCACTGCCTCCCCTTCAGCTCTGACCGCGGATGCGGTTGCAGCGAATCGTACGGGGGAAGTATGTCGTGTTGGGATAGTTTCCGGGCCTTGCTGATGACCAAATATCCGGAGGCACATTCCGCCTGGACTGCGGGAATGCTCGTGCCTCCGGAGCGGCCGGATCCGCGTCCCGGCTGCTCGCCAGCGCCGCGGCGACGAAGTATCCGTTGGCATTTGCGGGAATGGCCGGTCCGGACTGCGTCCATTTGGCGCTTCGCAAGCCCCCCTGGCGGCAGTAAAAGGCCATTCGCAGGTCGCGGCCACCAGGATGGGAAGTGCAGCCCGAACCGTGACCACGTCGCGACCTAGGCGGCACCTCCCCGCCTGATACACGTGACGTGCGAGAACACCTGGCCAGCCGCGGCAGACGCGGTGACATCGCCTCCGCCGGCGGCGCCGTGTCAGGCCGGCCGTCAGCACCACCAGGTAGCCGATGATGGTCAGGTAGTGGCGCCGCTAATGGTCGGGTGCGCGCAGAAGTCGATGGTCGGGTGCGGCTGCGGCGGCAGCGACCTCAGCTTCTACCGGTCGCCGCACCTGCTGGCAGACTGGCGCGGCAGCCGGACGCTGCGGGGCCTGGCCAGCCCATCGGAATCATTCGGCGCGGGAGCGACCCGGCCGCGGCGGTAGCGCGCCCGGAGCAAACGGTCGGCGAAGCCGACAATCAAGTCATAGACAGGCGCAATCGTCGCCGCGGCCGCCCCTACGACTTATGGGGCAGGGCGAGGCGGGTCGACCCGGATCTATGGGGCGCATCGGTCATACGACAAATTTGGCACGATGCTGCCTCGGGCGCTCGGACCGAATGTCCTGGCCTGACCGTGACGTGCGAGCCAGCAGCCGCAGGTCCGAGGCCAGCGCGGGCGTCGGCGGCCAGCCTGGCCGGCCGCGGCTGATGATCATCTTGCCGACAGCGGACGTTTGCCGCGCCTTTCCGCCGGGAAGATTGCATTCGGTTAACGGCTCCATACGCACAGTAATTGGTGCGGCGCCTATTAACTCTGGCACTTCCCCGCGGGTGCACAGAGCGCGGAGCCGGGACTCGGTCGCTACGACCGGCACTACCGGACGCATTCCCCGTGCCGCCGTGTGCCCGTGCCGCCATGCCGAGCGCCAGCCAGGCGCTCCGGGCCAACGACGCGGGTGGTCGGCACGCGCCCAACATTCGCCAGGTGCTGGCGCTTTGCTGCCAGGGTCCTGGCGGAGCGTGATGGTCACGCAGCTCGACACGAGGAGGCAGTGCAGATGCGAATCGGCCTGATTGCCCCGCCTTGGGTGCCAGTACCGCCGCCCGCTTACGGCGGGACCGAGGTCGTCATCGATAACCTCGCCCGGGGGTTGCAGGAACTCGGGAACGAGGTCCGGCTGTTCACGGTAGGCGAGTCGCAGTGCCCGGTGCCGACGGACTACCTGTACCCGAAGGCCATCGCGCCGATCGGCGTAACCGTCCCGGAGACAGCGCACGCCCTGGCTGCCTACGAGTCGCTGGCCGACATGGACATCATCCACGACCACACGTTCCTCGGGCCGCTGATCTCAGGCCTGCGCGGGCTACGCAGGCCGCCGGTCGTGCACACCAACCACGGCCCGTTCACCGGCGAGACGCAGCCGGTGCTCAGCGAGATCGCCAGGCACGCGTCGATCGTGGCGATCTCGCAGTCCCAGGCCGATCAGGCCGAAATGTACGGCGGAGCCCAGATCGCCGGAGTTATCCACCACGGCATCGACCTCGAGCTCTACAAGGCAGGTCCGGGCGGCGGCGGCTATGTGATGTTCATCGGCCGGATGTCGCCCGACAAGGGCGTGCACCACGCCATCCGCATCGCCAAGAAGGCCGGCAAGCGGCTGGTGCTCAGCACCAAGATGCGCGAGGACAACGAGATCGCCTACTTCGAGTCGGAGATCAAGCCGCTACTCGACCCTGGCGATGAGATGCCAGCCGAGATCCCGCTGGAGCGCCGGATCGAGCTGCTCCGGGGCGCCGACGCGATGCTCAACCCAATCACCTGGCGCGAGCCCTTCGGCCTGGTGATGGCGGAGGCCCTGGCGTGCGGAACACCTGTCCTTGCCTTCCCCAACGGGGCCGCCCCGGAGATCATTGAACCAGGCAGGACTGGTTTCCTCTGCCGCGACGAAGGGGAGATGGTCAGCGCACTTGATCGGGTGGGCGAGATCGACCGGAACCGGTGCCGCCGCGCGGCCGAGCAGCGGTTCTCGCTGCAGCGGATGGCGCGCGAACACGATCGGCTCTACCGTCGCCTGCTGGACCGGGAGTCCAGCCTCATGCGGCGCATCCCGGCGGCCGGGCGCCGGCTCATCAACGCCTAACACGCACGGCCCAGCTGCGCGCGGCCTCATGGCCGCGCGCAGCGGCGTGCCGCGGCGCGGCCACCCCCGTCAGGCGGCGCAGGCCAGTCAGGCCGCGCAGGGCAGTCAGGCAGCACAGGGCAGTCAGGCAGCACAGGGCAGTCGGAGGACAGCCAGATGAGCGAGCCATGGTCGTCAGGTGAGCTACCCCCAGGTCAAGGCGCCGCATGCAGCCCGGTCACGCTGATCGAAGGGTCGACCTTCTGCATCAGCGAGCCGGGCGGCGACATCGTGCCCGACCGGTCTCAGGGCCTATTCGTCCGGGACACCCGCATGTTGTCGCGCTGGGAGCTGACAGTGGACGGGATCGAGCCGCAGCCGCTGTCAGTGCAGCACGCCGAGCCCTACGCTGCCTCGTTCGTCGGCCGGATGCCGCCGCGAGCCGGCAAGGCAGACAGCACGCTGCTCGTGATCAGGCGGCGCTACGTCGGGGACGGCATGCGCGAGGACATCACCCTGCGCAACACCTCAGCCAGGTCCAGACGATTCCAGGTGACGCTGACGGCCGAGGCTGATTTCGCCGATCTCTTCGAGGTCAAAGGGCGTTCGAAGCCGAGGGCCGGGGCCAGCACCGCGCTCGCGGACTCCGGCCTTGTCATCACCAGCGGCCGGCGGGAACGCCGGCAGGAGCTGCGGATCGTCGGCGACCACAGCCCGACGGTGACCGACTCCGGCGCGCTGGCGTGGCGGCTGCTGGTGGCCGGTCACTCCGAGCGCACCGTGACGATCGAGGCCGTGCCGGTGGATGACGGCGTGGCGATGCAGCTACGCCACCCGCGCGGTCATGCTGTCGACCGGACTCTGCCGGCCAAGCGGCTGCGCAAATGGCGGCAGCGCGGGCCGCAGGTGCGCACGCCCGATCGCAACCTTGCCGAAGTGCTCGGCCGCAGCGTCGAGGACATCGGCGCCCTGCGCATCTTCGATCCCGAGCACCCGCGCTGGCCTGTCGTGGCCGCGGGTGCGCCGTGGTTCATGGCGCTGTTCGGCCGGGACTCGCTGCTGACGGCCTGGATGCTGCTGCCGTGGGATTCGGGTCTCGCGCTTGGCACGCTGCGGATGCTGGCCGCCTGGCAGGGCAGCGACTTCGACGCTGCCTCCGAGGAAGAGCCGGGCAAGATCCTGCACGAGGTGCGCTTTGGCCCGGCTGCCTCGTTCGCGCTCGGCGGCCGCAGTGCTTACTACGGGAGCGCGGACGCGACGCCGCTGTTCGTCATGCTGCTCGCCGAGCTGCAGCGCTGGGGCGGCAAGGACAACGCGATCGCCGCGCTGCTGCCGCACGCCGACCGCGCGCTGGAATGGATCGAGACGTACGGAGACGCCGACGGCGACGGGTTCGTGGAATACTCGCGCAAGACCAGCCACGGGCTGGTTAACCAGGGCTGGAAGGACTCCTGGGACGGGATCAACTTCGCCGACGGCACCATCGCCAATCCGCCTATCGCACTGGCCGAGGTCCAGGCCTACTGCTACGCGGCCTACCGCGCGAGGGCGCAGCTCGCGCGGCATGCCGGTGATGACGTGGGCGCCACGCACTGGCGCAAGAAGGCCAAGCAGCTCAAGCGGGACTTCAACGAGCGGTTCTGGCTGCCCGACAAGGGCTGGTACGCGGTCGGCCTAGACGGGGACAAGCGCCCGATCGACTCGCTGACCTCGAACATCGGCCATTGCCTGTGGACGGGCATCGCGGACAAGCACAAGGCATCGGCCATCGCCAGGCAGCTGATGTCACCGGAGATGTTCAGCGGCTGGGGCATCCGCACGCTGGCGTCATCAATGGCGGCCTACAACCCGATGAGCTACCACAACGGCTCGGTCTGGCCGCATGACAATGCGATCTGCGCGGCCGGGCTGATGCGCTACGGCTACGTCGAGCAGGCCCAGCGCGTCACGGAGGCGATCGTCGATGCGGCAGCGGCATTCGGGTACCGCCTGCCCGAACTGTTCTGCGGATTCGACCGGGACGAGTTCGCCACGCCGGTACCGTACCCGACCTCGTGCTCACCACAGGCCTGGGCCGCTGGCGCACCCCTGCTGCTCTTGCACAGCCTGCTCCGCTTCACGCCCGACGTGGACAGCCGCCAGCTCTGGTGCGCACCCGAGGTCCCCGACCGGTACCTTCCCCTGCGCGTCAGCGGGCTCCGCGTCGGCAAGTCCAGGCTCGCCGTAGACGTCGGCGAGGGGCAGTGGGAGATCACCGGCCTGGAGCCAGTCAGCATCGAGGTCATTCCGACGGCATGGCCGGCCCGGTCAGGCTGACCGGGCCGGCCAGGCCCGCCAGTGCGATGTCAGTCGTCGAGCGCCTGGATGAGCATCCGCGAGCCGGGCGGCGCGATCTCGCCGTAATCGGCTGCGGTCGCCGCGCCCTCAGGCGATCCGAAGGCCGCGTTCATCGCGTCCTGGTCGGCGAAGTACAGCTGGGCGACCCGGTGGTAGGTGTGCTCGCCGCCATCCAGCGCCATCGTGAACTTGCCGGTCTCGGCACGCACCAGGCCAGGCAGCTTGGCGACGAGCGGCATGTGCACGCTGAGGTAGTGCTCGTCGAAGGCGGCCGGGTCAGCCGGCTGCGTGTAGAGAACCACAAGTTTGATCGTCATGTCCGGGACGCTACCGCTCGTGCCCGGTTCTGTCACCAGGCAGGTGCAGCCCGCCTACAGATCGCCGGCTGAGCTCGGACGTCCAGACCACGACCCTGGTCCGGTCACCCCGGAACCGGTCCCGCGCGTATTCCAGCGGCTGCCCGGTTATCGAGTAAGCGGTTCGCTCCACCAGCATCAGCGGAGCGCCCTCGTCAACCTCGAGTGCCTCGGCTTCCCGCACGCCTGCTACAACCGGCTCCAGCGATTCGCGCGCCCGGTGCGGCCGCTGCCCGTAGTTGTCGGCGAGCAGCTCGTAGAGCGAGCCGTCGAGCCGGCAGTCCAGAAGGTCGGGGAACAGATCAGCCGGGAACTGCGAATGCTCGATCACGATCGGCCTGCCGTCGGCGAGCCGGATGCGCCTGACGTCATGCACTGCGGCCCCCTCGGCCAGCTCGAGTGCCGCCGCGGCGGCAGGGCTGGCCGGGATTCGCGTGGCGGCGAGGACCCGGGCGCTGGCGACCTTGCCGTGCCTGCGCAGCTGCTCGGAGAATCCGGCCAGGGTCGTGAGGTCCTGCTCAAGCTTGGCCTCGGCGACGAACGTGCCGCCGCCGCGGCCAACCGTCCTTGTCACCAGGCCGCGCTGGGCCAGTTCGCTCAGTGCGTGCCGGAGCGTCATCCGGCTCACCCCGAGCCAGGCGGCGAGATCGTGCTCGGTGGGCAGCCGGTCGCCGGGCGTCAGCTGACCGGCCGCAATGGCATCGGCCAGCCAGTCCTCGATCTGCGCGTGCGCAGTCACGCCCGGCTGCCGGACGATCATCGGCGGCTTCCTGGGCAGCGTGACGAGCGCGGCCGCCGTTGCGCCGCGCCAGGAGTGCTGTCGACGCTGCATAAGTCCTAGTGTCCCTTCCCCGCCGCGCAGCCCGACGGCGGACCACAGATGCCTCCCGGCTGCTGCGATCCGCCGTCCGGGGGAAGGCGCGCCGCCCGCCCCGCCGGCACACGGGCCCCTCCCAGTTCCCGCCTGCCAGCACAGCGCGCCATCCGCTCGAGAAGTCCTGACCACCCTCGCCAGGTGGCGCCGTCGCTAGGCGGCACCGCCCGCCGGCACCGGCTCATCGGCGGGCACGGTCACGGCAACGAACTGCTTGCGCCGCCCGGTGATCACGTAATAGATAGCGCCAACCAGGGCGATGAAGATGACGACCGTCCACAAGATCGGTATGTCGTTCAGGAAGCCGATGTGGAAGTTCAGCTGCGCCGGGGCGGCGGTTTGCTTCGGCTCTGGGTTACTGGCCGCGCGCGGCCAGGCGAAGTTGACCAGCATCGCCCCGCCGTATAGCAAGCCGATGATGTTGACGACCAGGCCCCACCGTCCGAGTCGGAACGGCGCCAGCGTCTTCGGCCAGCCGCGCAAGCGCGCATTCAGGATCGCCAGGTTGCCGAGGAAGTAGCTCAGGTAGATCATGCCGGTGGCCGCGATCGCGATAGTGCCAGCGCCTGAGTACTGAATGAACGGGACCGCCGCCACGACCGCGATGGTGATGCACATCCACACTGGGGTGTGCAGTCCGGGCGAGACCCTGGCTAGCGGCTTGGAGAACGGCAGCTGATTGTCGCGCGCCATCCCGAAGCCGAGCCGGATCGTCGCGGCCATGATGGACAGGCAGCACACGAAGATCGCGGCCGAGACCACCAGCAGGTAGATAGTCGCGAAGTTGGGGGAGAAGTTCGCCTCGATGATCTGCGCAGGTCCCCAGCCGTCCTTCACCGCGGTGCCCATGTTCGGGATCGCCACGAGCGTGCCGAGCAGGAACACGCCACCAATGATGAACGCGCCGATCACGGAGAACAGCACGGCCTTCGGCGCTGCCCGCCGCGGGTCGCGGGTCTCCTCAGCCAGCGTGGACGCGGTGTCGAAGCCGTAGATCACGAACAGGCTCATGAACATGGCAGCGAGGAACGTGCTCGGCTTGACGCTCAGGCCAGCACTGTTGGTGACCACGTGGAAGCCCTGGTGGTTATGGAAGATCATCAGGATGATCGCGAACACGAACATGCCGAGGATCTCGAACAGCACACCGGTGTTGTTGATGATGGCGACGAGCCGCACGCCGTAGATGTTCAGGATCGTGATCACTACTAGCGTGATGCCCGCGACGATCAGCGAGGTGTGCAGCTGAGTGCTCGCGCTGCCCGCGCCGAGACTGTGCCAGCCGAGGCCGTTCAGCGCCGGGACGAGCGCGATCGGCAAGGTAGCCACCACTGCCGTGACGGTGAGGATGCCGGCGAAGAGGTAGACCCAGCCGGTCATCCACGAGTACGCCCGGTTCGCCATGTACTTGGTCCACTGGAACACCGAGCCGGCTACCGGGAAGTGGCTGGACACCTCGGCGAAGTTCAGCGCGATGATGAACTGACCGAGCGCCACGATGGGCCAGGTCCAGATGAACACCCCGCCGATCGTGATCAGGCCGAGCGCGAACAGTGTGAAGATGCCCGTCGACGGCGAGATGTAGCTGAAGGCCACGGCGAACGAGCTGAACGTGCCGAGCGATCGTTTGAGCTCTTGCTTATAGCCGAACCTGGCTAGGTCGGCAGAGTCACGCTCGTGGCTGCTGCTGACATCTGGGCTTGCGCTCACGGCAACTCCTCCTCGCCAGCTGGCGGGTGACCTGAGTGACCTCGGTTGGCAGGAGCGTAGGGCGTGACCGAGTTAACTGTCCAGACCCTAAGAGCCGACATTCGCGACAACGAACCCCGTTCCCTGTCAACGCCTTCTGGGAGCTTCTGCGGAACTGGCCGATAACGGTCGCTTCCGTCTAGACCTTTTCGCTCATCGCTCGTAGCCTGCGATCGTGACTGAACAGCGCCTGGCTGCGACGGGCGAAGCCGACGTGCTCGCGGTGCTCGGCAGGGTGCCGAGCCTCCGCGGAACGCCCCGGCTGGTCAGTCCGCTGCCGGGCGGCCTGACGAACCGGAACTTTAAGGTCACCACGCCGGACGGCATGTTCGTGGCCAGGGTCTTCTCCGACGGCGGCGAGTTGCTCGCCATCGACCGTGACCACGAGTACCAGAATTCGCTGATCGCGGCGGCGGCCGGCGTGGGCGCGCCGGTCATCGACTACTGCCCCGACGACGGCGTCCTGGTCCTGGGCTTTGTCGAGGGCAGGACGCTCACCAACGCCGACGTGGCCGAGCCTGCCACGCTGATCAGGATCGCCGCGGCGTGCCGGCGGCTGCATGGCGCCGAGCGGTTCGCCGCCGACTTCGACATGTTCGAGATCCAGCCGCGTTATTACGCCACGGCCACAGACGCGGGCATGCGCATCCCGGCCGGCTATGCCGAGCTGCTGCCCGCCTTCGCCGCCGCCCGGCAGGCGCTATCTGCTCGCGCGGAGGGCACGGTGCCCTGCAACAACGACTTGCTGGCCGCCAACTTCATCGATGGCGGCGACCGGATCTGGCTGATCGACTACGAGTACTCGGGCAACAACGACGCCTGCTTCGAGCTCGGCAACGTCGCGGGGGAGTGCCGCCTGACCGACGACGCGCTGGCCGCGCTGGTCACCGCGTACTACGGCCGGCCACGCCGCAGCCGGATCGCGCGGGCCAAGCTCTACAGCCTGGTGGCCAGGTACGGCTGGACGCTGTGGGGGGCCATCCAGCACGCATCCAGCGAGATTGAGTTCGACTTCTGGTCCTGGGCGATGGAGCGGTTCGAGGCAGCGGCGGCCGGCTTCACCAGCCCGGACTTCGACCGCCTGCTCGCCGACGTGCAGGCGCCCGACTGACGAGCACCGACTGACGGACAGGGGAAAGAGCGAAATGGCGCAGGCACTGCCCGGCCGGGCCCAGGTCGTGGTCATCGGCGGCGGGGTGATCGGCACGAGCGTGGCCTACCACCTGACGGCGCTGGGCTGGACCGACGTGCTGCTGCTGGAGCAAGGACAGCTGTCGTGCGGAACTACGTGGCATGCGGCGGGGCTGGTCGGCCAGCTGCGGGCATCGGAGGCGGGCACGAGGCTGGTGCAGTACTCCACAGCGCTGTACGAGCAGCTGGAGGCCGAGACCGGGCAGGCCACTGGGTTCCGGCGGTGCGGCGGGCTGACCGTTGCGCGGACCGCCGACCGGATGATGACGCTGCGCCGGACCGCCTCGACCGCGCAGGCCTACCAGATCGAGTGCGAGCTGATTAGCGCGGATGAGGCGGCGCGCCGCTATCCGCTGCTCAACGCCGCCGACCTCGCGGGGGCCATCTGGCTGCCCGCCGACGGCCGCGCCAACCCCGTCGACCTGACCGCGGCCCTCGCCCGGGGTGCCCGGCTGCGCGGCGCCACCATCCGCGAGCGGGTCCGGATCACGGGCATCCTGCACCGCGACGGCCGCGTGCGCGGCGTCCGCACCGACCAGGGCGACGTCGAGGCTGAGGTGGTGGTGAACTGCGCAGGACAGTGGGCGAAGCAAGTCGGCGCGCTGGCGGGCGTCACCGTGCCGCTGCACTCGGCCGAGCACTTCTACGTTGTCACCGACCAGATCGACGGCGTGCACCCGGACCTGCCCGTGCTGCGCGATCCCGACGGCTATACCTACTTCAAGGAGGAGGTCGGCGGCCTGGTGGTCGGCGGCTTTGAGCCCACGGCGAAGCCGTGGGTGTCGCCCGACGAGCTGCCCTACCCCTTTGAGTTCCAGCTGCTCGAGGAGGACTGGGACCACTTCTCGGTGCTGATGGACAGCGCCGTGCACCGGATCCCGGCGCTAGCACAGACCGGCATCCGCAAGTTCTACAACGGCCCGGAGAGCTTCACTCCCGACAACCAGTTCATTCTCGGCCAGGCGCCGGAACTGGCGGGCTTCTACGTCGGGGCCGGCTTCAACTCCGTCGGCATCGCCTCGGCCGGCGGCGCAGGCCTGGCGCTCGCGCAGTGGATCATCGACGGCGAGCCGGACACCGACCTGACCGGGGTCGACATCCGCCGCTTCGCCCCGTTCAACGGCAACTCCCGGTGGCTGCGCGACCGGGTGGGCGAGGTGCTCGGCCTGCATTACGCGATCGGCTGGCCGAACCGTGAGCTGGAGACGGCCCGCCCGTTCCGCCGTTCGCCCGCCTATCAGCTGCTGGCGGAGGCGAACGCCTGCTTCGGCTCGAAGATGGGCTGGGAACGGGCTAACTTCTTCGCGCCGCCCGGGCGCCGCCCGGTGATCGAGTACTCCTGGGACAAGCAGAACTGGCAGCCATGGTCGTCGGCCGAGCAGGTGGCGACCCGGCAGCGGGTCGCGGTATTCGACCAGACCTCGTTCTCTAAGTACCTAGTGACCGGGCCTGGCGCCGAGGCGGCGCTCCAGTGGCTCTGCACGAACGACGTGGCCGTGCCGCCTGGCCGCACCGTATACACCGGGTTGCTCAACGGGCACGGCACCTACGAGTCGGACATCACCGTGACCAGGCTGTCGGCGACCGAGTTCATGCTGGTCGCGAGCGCCGCGACGACCGAGCGCGACGCCGATCACATCCGGCGGCACATGCTGCCCGGCTGCCAGGCCAGCCTCGTGGACGTGACCTCGGCGTACGCGGTGTACGGCGTCATGGGCCCCGCGTCGCGGCAGCTGCTGTCCCGGCTGAGCGCCGCCGATCTGAGCGAGGACGCCTTTCCATTCGGCACCAGCCGGCTCATCGACATCGGCTACTCGACGGTCCGGGCGACCAGGATCACCTACGTCGGCGAGCTCGGCTGGGAGCTCTACGTGCCAGCCGAGTTCGCGGTCGCGGTGTATCAGGACCTGATGTCGGCCGGCCGGGATCTGGGCGTGGCCAACGCCGGCTACTACGCGATCGAGTCGCTGCGGCTGGAGAAGGCCTATCGGGCGTTCGGCCGTGAGCTCACGCCCGACTACAACCCGGTCGAGGCCGGACTCACGTTCGCGTGCAAGCTGGCGTCACGCACGGCGTTCCTCGGCCGCGAGGCGGTGGAGAAGGCGAAGGCAGACGGCCCGCGACGGCGGCTAGTGTCAGTCACGCTCGACGACCCTGACGTCATGATGTGGGGCAGCGAACTGCTGCTGCGTGACGGCGCGCCGGCCGGCCAGGTGACCTCGGCAGCGTGGGGAGAGACGCTGGGCGCCGCGGTAGGCATGGCCTACCTGCGCGACCCGGCCGGCGGCCCGGTGACGGCCGAATTCGCGCGTGCCGGGACCTATGCCGTGAACGTCGGCGGGCAGCTTGTCAGCGCCACAGTCGGGCTGCGGCCGCCCTATGACCCGGCAGGCAAGAAAATCAAGGGCGGCGACCGTGGGTAGCCGATCGCTGGTGTCGCTGGTCGCTGCGCGCGGCCGGCTAGCTTCGGCCCGACGGCCCCGTCCACCAGGACAGCGTTGTCCTAGCAGCAGGGGAGTGGTCCGATGACCGTCAGCGTCTTCGATCTCTTCAAGATCGGCATTGGCCCGTCCAGCTCGCACACGGTCGGCCCGATGCGCGCGGCCTTCATGTTCGCCAGCTCGCTCGAAGCGGACGGCCTGCTCGACTGCGTCGACGGGGTCCGGGTGGCCCGGGTGCGGGCAGAGCTGTTCGGCTCGCTCGGGGCGACCGGCCACGGCCACGGCAGCGTCAAGGCCGTCGTGCTCGGCCTGTCTGGCGAGCAGCCCGAATCAGTCGACCCGGCGGCCGCCGAGCCGCTCGTCGCGCGTGTCCGGAGCTCGGGCACGCTGCCGCTGCTCGGGCGCGTGCCCTTGGCGTTCGACGTGGACGAGGACGTTATCCTGCACCGGCGCAAGCGGCTGGAGTTCCACTCCAACGCCATGCGCTTCGCCGCGCTGGACGCGGCCGGCGACAGAGCTGTCCGCACGGACCTACTACTCCGTCGGCGGCGGCTTCGTGCTCGGGGAGGACGAGGCCGGTCGCCCCGCCATCGTGGCCGACCCGACGCCGGTGCCGTATCCGTTTAGCAGCGGAGCCGAGCTGCTCGCGATCACGCACCGGACCGGCCTGCCGGTCAGCGGGGTCACACTCGCCAACGAGCTGGTCCGCCGCGACAAGGCCGACGTGGATTCGGGATTGCTCCGGATCTGGGCGGTCATGCAAGAGTGCGTGCGTAACGGCTGCGCAGCCGACGGTGTGCTGCCCGGCGGCCTGAAGGTACGGCGCCGGGCCAGGGCGCTCCAGCAGATGCTGGAGGACAGCGGCGACCTGGCCGATCCGCTGTACGCGATGGAGTGGGTCACGCTCTACGCGCTCGCGGTCAACGAGGAGAACGCGGCCGGCGGCCGCGTAGTGACGGCACCGACCAACGGCGCCGCCGGCATCATCCCGGCGGTGCTGCACTACTACACCAGGTTCGTGCCGGGCGCCGACGACGCCGGCGTGATCAAGTTCCTGCTGACCGCCGCCGCGGTCGGGGCGCTATTCAAGGAGAACGCGTCGATCTCCGGGGCCGAGGTCGGCTGCCAGGGCGAGGTGGGCTCGGCCTGCTCGATGGCCGCGGCCGGCCTGGCCGAGGTGATCGGCGGGTCGCCCGAGCAGGTGGAGAACGCGGCGGAGATCGGCCTCGAGCACAACCTCGGCCTGACCTGCGATCCGGTCGGCGGCCTAGTGCAGATCCCCTGCATCGAGCGCAACGCCATCGGGGCAGTCAAGGCCATCACCGCCGCGCGGATGGCGGTCCGCGGCGACGGCCAGCACAAGGTGTCGCTCGACAAGGCCATCAAGACGATGCGGGAGACCGGCGCCGACATGAAGGTGAAGTACAAGGAGACCGCCCGCGGCGGACTAGCCGTCAACGTCATCGAGTGCTAGGGGCAGGCAGCCGCCAGGGCCCGGCGGGGATGCGATAACTGCTCGGGCTTCAGCGGCCGCTCGGCGGGCTGGCTCAGGATGCGGAGGACGGTTCTTCGTCGGCCCGTTGCTGGTGGTCAGTGGCTACGCGGGCAACGCTGACGCCCGCTGCCGCGCGCGCCGAAGCCCGAGCACTCTCGGCGGGCGGCTCGCCGGGCCCAGGCTTCAACGCAGTCGGCATGGCAGCGCGCCGCTCGCGCAGGTAGGTCTCGGTGATGACGCGGGCGTACCGCAGGCCGTAGGCGAGATTGCGGCCCTTCCTGCTCTCGCCGGACATCCGCTGCCGCATGACCGTCGGTACCTCGGCGACCCGGTAGCCCTGGAGCAGGGCGCCGATGAGCAGTTCGGAGGTCTGGTACTGCGGCTGCGTCTGGGTCACGGTGCCGGTGAGGTCGGCGCGCATCAGCCGCAGGCCGCTCGAGGTGTCGGTGACCGGGTTGCGGGTCAGCGCGCTGATGACCCTGGCGAAGAACTTGACGCCGAGATTGCGGAACGCGTCGGTGTTCTCAGTCTGGCCGAGCTGGCGGGAGCCGAGGACGAAGTCCGCCTCGCCGCTCTCCATGATCGCGACCATCGCGGGCAGATCGGCCGGGTCCCACTGGCCGTCGCCGTCGAGGGTGGCGATGTACTGCGCGCCGCCCTCGCGGGCGATGCGGTAGCCGAGCCGGAGGGCCACGCCGTGGCCGCGGTTGGCAGCCAGCGTGCAGACCAGCGCGCCATGGCGCTCGGCGACCTGCGACGTGGCGTCGGTACTGCCGTCGTCGATCACGAGCAGCGACACCGGTACGTCGGCGATCTGCTGCGGTACCTCGTCCAGGACCGCGCCGATGTTGTCGGCCTCGTTGTAAGCGGCGATGACGACGACCAGCGGCTGGAGCTTGAGGTCCGGATGCGCGCGCGCGAAGGCCTGCTGGGCCGCGGTGGTGACAGCTGCCGTATCCGGCGCCTCTCGCAGCCCGCGGTACGTGACGTCAGCTGGTGGCTCTCGCCTCGGCATCTGCGTCGTCTCTCCAGTCCCGGCCGACGGTTATGACGGTCCACAATAGCCGCAGATTTGGACTCGCCGACATCATTCACTAGTCGCTCGCCTTCGGCAGGCGGGCCCTGTCCGTTTACTGACCGTACAGCCCGGAGGATGCAGGTGTACGGCAGCACGAGAGCATAGCGGTCTAGACGAATGTTACCCGCTAGGGATCAAGGAACCGGCGGGCGCGGGGGATTTGGTGACAAATTGGTAACGGCGGGCCCGCTGGCGTCGTGTTCTGCCGCCGCTGCCGGGCCACATAGGATGAGGTCGTGATCCGCCGCCAGCGGCCTGCCGAGGACGCTGGATGCGGGCAGCAGGTGCCCGAATCGATGGCGCGGCTTTTTCCCGGTAAGCTAGGTCAGCCCCAGGGCTATGGCGGGGGCCAGCCGGCAGCGTCGGATCTGGACTAAGCCTGGCGGGCAGGGCGGCGGAGTAGCTCAGTCAGGCAGAGCAAGCGGCTCATAATCGCTGTGTCGCCGGTTCAAGTCCGGCCTCCGCTACGGAACCTAGCCGGGCAGCCGGCCTTACCGGGCCGCTGCCCGGCCGGCTTCCGATGATTGGACGAGTAGAAAGGCGCGCCACGTGGCTGCGACTGACGTCAGGCCCAAGATCACCCTGGCCTGCCAGGAGTGCAAGCACCGCAACTACATCACGCGCAAGAACCGGCGTAACGACCCCGACCGGCTTGAGCTGAGCAAGTACTGCCCCTTCTGCCGCAAGCACCAGCCGCATCGCGAGACGCGCTAGCAGCACGCGAGCGAGCTGGCTGCCCAGGCTGGAGTGGCATGGCCATCAACCGCGAATACGCCGGTCGCGTGTTCCCGGCGTCGGAGCCGTATGAGGTCTCTCGCGGTCAAGATCGCCGAGTTTGCGGCGGCCATTGGTGACGCCAACCCGGTCTACCGCGACCGGGCGGCGGCCCTGGCTGCCGGGCACGCCGACGTCATTGCGCCGCCGACTTTTGCCATCGTGATCAGCATGGCCGGCTCGGGCGCGGCCCTGGCCGACCCTGGCCTGGGCCTGAACTACGCGATGGTCGTGCACGGCGAGCAGCGTTTCACCTACACCCGGCCGCTGGCCGCAGGGGATGTGGTGACGGCTCAGGTCACGCTGACCGAGATCCGGGATGCCGGGCGCAACGTCATGCTGACGACGAGCACCGACATCACGACCGTCGCAGGCGAGCTGGTCTGCACCGCTTACTCCACCATCGTCGAGCGTGGCGCCTAGCCGCAGCCTGCGGCCCGCCGGGTGACCGGCGGCGGCGGTCCAGCAGAGAGGTTCGCGCCGTGAGCGAGCAGGTCACCTACGACAGCGTCGAGGCCGGCAGCCAGATCGGTCCCGTCAGCTACCCGGTCACCAGGCTCAGCCTGGTCAAGTACTGCGGCGCCTCGGGCGACTTCAACGTGATCCACTGGAACGAGCGGATCGCCAAGTCCGTCGGCCTGCCCGACGTGATCGCGCACGGCATGTTCACGATGGCCCAGGCCGGCCGGTTCGTCACCGACTGGGCCGGACCTCGGGCGGTCGTGACCGAGTTCGGCGTCCGGTTCTCCTCGATGGTCGTAGTGCCCGACGACGACGCCGGGGCCTCGATCCAGGTCAGCGGCCAGATCGAGGAGAAGCTCGACGGCAACAGGGTGGCGGTCGCGCTGACAGCCAGGGCCGCTGACACGAAGGTGCTCACTCGGGCACGGGCGATCGTCCGGCTGCCCTGACATCGCGCGACCCCGTTCCCTCCCGGTGCGGAGGCACCCTGCCTGGCAGGTTTGAATGCCGGCGGCGCGGGGAGTAGCACGCCAGCCGCCATCCGGCGGCCGGAAAGCAGGTATTTCAGATGACCACGGCTCCGATTCCAAATGAGCCAATGCGCGAGCGGCCCGGCGGCGGTCGGCCGCGCCCGGAGCGGCCGCAGGTTGACGCAGGCAGGCTCTGGGCGGGCGGCGTGGCGACGGCGGTGGTGGCCGGGCTGGTAGCGGTCGTCGGTGTCCTCGTCTGCCGGTGGCTGTTCGGGATTCCGCTGCTCGCGCCTAAGCAGGACGGCGCCTACGGCGATGCGCACACGACCGGGCTGGTGCTGCTGGCCGCCGCCGCGGCCCTCGCCGCCACGGGGCTTGTGCACCTGCTGATGCTGAGCACACCGCGGCCGCTCACATTCTTCGGCTGGATCATCGCATTGGCGACGGTGCTGGTCGTGCTGGTGCCCTTCAGCACTAGCGCGCCGCTGACCGCCAAGGCGGCGACCGCCGTGGTGGGCCTGGTGCTGGGCGTCGCGATCGGCTCGCTGATCAGCGGTGTCGCGGCACGCTCGGTCCGGACCCCGCAGATGGGCGGCGCCTATCCGGCGACCGATCCGATCTACGACGAGCGGTCCCTCAGCTAAGCGAGCAGGTCAGCTGAGGCAACAGGTCAGCTGAGCGAGTAGGGGAGCTTCACCAGGGTCAGGAAGAAGTCGTCGATCTGTCCGATCACGCCGACGAATTTCTCGAAGTCGACCGGCTTGCTGATGTACGCATTGGCATGCAGGGCGTAGCTGCGCAGGATGTCCTCCTGGGCCTGCGAGGTGGTCAGCACCACGACGGGAATCGCCAGCAGGTCGCGGTCGGCCTTCAGCTCAGCGAGCACCTCGAGGCCGTTGCGCCGGGGCAGGTTCAGGTCGAGCAGGATCAGGCCGGGTGTCGGCACATCGGCGTAACCGCCGGTCTTGCGCAGGAAGTGCATGGCCTGCTCGCCGTCCCCGACGACGTGCAGGTTGTTGGGGATCTGATAGTGCTCGAAGGCTTCCCGGGTCATGAGCACGTCACCGGGATCGTCCTCGACCAGCAGGACGTCAACGAGCTCCAGCCCGACGCGCTCAGTCATACGATGGCTCCTCATCGTCAGCGGGCGTGACAGGCAACGTGAAGCAGAATCTTGCCCCGTCCTGGTAGGCGGTGTCTAGCCAGATCTTCCCGCCATAGTGCTCGACGATCTTGCGGCACATGGCAAGCCCGATGCCGGTCCCGGCATAGGTAGCCCGGTCATGCAGCCGCTGGAAGATCACGAAGACGCGGTCGGCGTACTCGGGCTCGATGCCGATTCCGTTGTCGGCGACCGAGAACAGCCAAGAGCCCTCGTCCTGCCGGGCCACCGCGATCGTGATGACCGGCGAGCGATCGCCCCGGAACTTGATCGCATTGCTGATCAGGTTCTGGAACAGCGACGTCAGCAGCGAGAACTCGGCACGCACCGACGGCAGCTCGGCCGTCTCGATGACCGCGCCGGACTTCCGGATCTCAGCCGTCAGGTTGACCCTGGCCTGCGACAGGGCGCTGCCGGCCGGACACCAGGGCGGCTTCCCGCTCGATCCGACCGACCCGGCTGAAGGTCAGCAGGTCGTCGATCAGCGCCTGCATCCGCTTCGCGCCATCCACCGCGAACTCGATGTACTGGTCGGCCCGCGCGTCGAGCTGGCCGATGTAACGGCGCTGGAGCAGCTGGCAGAAGCTCGCGACCTTGCGCAGCGGCTCCTGCAGGTCATGCGAGGCTACGTAGGCGAACTGTTCCAGCTCGGCGTTGGAGCGCTCCAGATCGAGCGCCCGCGCCTCCAGGGACTCTTTGGCGACCTGGACGGTGGACAGCTCCGCCAGGATCCGCTGGCGCATTCGGTTCACGTCTACGGCCAGCGTGTGCACTTCGCGCGGACCACTCGGGTCGACCTCATGTCCGAATTCGCCGCTCGCGACCCGGCGGGCGTCAGCGGCCAGCCTCGTCAGCGGCGTGATGGCGGCGGCCCGCAAGCCGACGCCCAGTGCGATGATCACCAGCAGCAGCGCGACCGCGATGGTGATCCCGATGGAGTCCAGTGCCGACGCGGACGAATTCAGATGGGCGACGGCGGTCTTGCGCTGCGCGCTGACGGCACTCTGAAACGCCGCCAGCGGTGCGCGGACGCTGTCGAAGGCCGCCTTGCCGACCACATCGTTCGCGCCGGACGGCGGCTTGCCAGTTGCCGCTACCCCGCGGATGGCAGGCTCGGCGTAGCCGGACCGCCAGGCCGAGATCCGGCTCAGGGCCGTGGCGAGATCGCGCTGCGCGGCCGGGAGCCCGACGAGCAGCGGGCGCAGCGCCTTGACCTGTGCCGCCTGATTGGCCACGCCCGTGGTGTAGGGCGCGAGGAAAGATGGCTGCGCGCTGAGCAGATATCCCCGGACTCCAGTCTCCTGATTCAGCATGGCGGCGTAGAGCTCAGCGCCGTGAACGGCCGCGGGATCGATCTTGTCCACGACCTGCGCGCGGCTCGTGCTGAGGCTGTCAAGTGTCACGGCCCCGAGAACGATGGCCGCGATCAGGACGGCGCCGAGCGCTGCCATGGCGACGCCGATGATCCGGCCGAGCGGCCAGCGACTGGCAGCGTCCTCCGCCGCGGCAAGGCGCGCTATCGCCAGCGGCGGTCGGGGCGGTCGGGGCGGTCGCTGCGGTCGCGATCCGCCTGACCCGGACCCGGCCGGCTGCCTGACCGGTTCGCCGCTCATGGACCTGCCGGCGCGCAGGTCAAGGCAAGTACAGCCAGGTCGTCATCGAGGTCGCCGCCATTGAGCTCGCGAGCTCTGGTAATCAACGCGTCGATCAGCAGCTCGCTGGCTGGCCGATCTGGTGGCGCACTAGTCGATTGCTGGGCGCGCTCTTTCTCGATCAGCCTGATCAGGCCGTCACTTCCGAGCCGGTCCGCCCCGGCCCCGATCTTTCCCTCGATGAGGCCGTCGGTGTACATCAGCACCGACCAGGAGTCGCCCAGCTTGACCTCGGCACTCGGCCACTCGGTCGTGTGGGTGATGCCGGGCGGCAGGCTGACCGGTGCCTCGAGCTCTCGGACGGCGTCCGCGGTGATCAGCAGCGGCTGCGGATGGCCGGCCAGACGTAGGTAGCCGCGGGTCCGGTCGGGCGCCACCGACAGCATGCAGAGAGTGGCGAACAAACGATCGTGCTGCCGTTCGTGCTCGAGCACTTGCTGGAGAGCGGACAGCGTCTCGTCCACCGGACGGCCGGCCAGGATCATGGTCCGCCAGGCCACCCGGAGGCACACACCGAGTGCTGCCTCGTCCGGGCCCCGGCCGCAGACATCGCCGACCATCGCGTGCACCCAGCCGTCAGGGGCCTCCACGACGTCGTAGAAGTCGCCGCCGAGCAGCATCTGCTGCCCGCCGGAGCGGTACCGCGACGCCACGGTCAGCCGACGGTCGGTCAGCACCGGCGACGGCAGCAGGCCGCGCTCAAGGCGAGAGTTCTCCGCCGCGTACATCCGCGCCTCCCGCAGCTGGCGCTGCGTCTCCTCGGCGCGCTGGCGTTCGACGGCGTACCGCACGACGCGCTGCAGCAGGAAGCCGTCAACCTGGCCCTTCACCAGATAGTCCTGTGCGCCGGCCGCGACGGCTTCCTCGCCTAGGTGCTCATCAGACAGTCCGGTCAGCACCACGACCGCCAGATTCGGCCACAAGTTCTGGAGCCACCGGACACCTTGCAGCTCGCGGGAGTCGGGTAGCTCGAGATCGAGTAGCACGCACCCCGCACTGGCAGCGAGCCTGCGTGCATCGGCGAGGGTCCGCACCCGCGTCATCACGAACGGCTCGCCCGCATCGAGGAGGAGCTCCTCGACGAGAAGCGCATCGCCGTCGTCATCCTCGATCAGCAGGACGCGCATGCGCTCAGGCGCAACCGGCTCGGGCAGCGCGGCGCGCACCATCCCGCCTGAACTGACGCCTTCAGCCACCATCTCGACCTGCTCGTTCTCGTTCCGCACTGGGTGCAAAGGCACCGGTCTCAGCGTGAGTCAGCATAAGGCGGACTGCCGCCTTGGTCGCAGCTCACCAGCAAAACTACTCAGCATGACCGGCCCTTCAGACCTGATCGGGCCAGCCCAGGGTCCCTGGCGATGTGCAATCCAGGCGAACGGGGGTAGAGCGGCGCGGCAAGTACGCGCGCAAGGAAACGAGGTTGACATGGTCACGGTGACGAGGGCGCTCGCGGAGCGGATAGCTGCCCTGGCCGAATTGCTGCTCTGCGACGACAGCTCAGATGCGCAGCTCAGCCAGCTGGCGGAGCTCTCCCTCGAGCTGGTGCCCGGCAGCGCCGCCGTCGGCATCGTGGTCGCCGGGGACAACGACTGGGCGCATGCGGGGTCCGATCCCTCCGTCGTCAGCTTGCACCGCAGGCAGCTAACTGGCGGGACCGGGCCCGTCGCTGACTCGCTGCGGTTCGGCGAGGCGCGGCGGATCGACGACGCCAGCGCCGAGGACCGCTGGCCTGAGATCTGCTCAGCCATGGCGACCGAGGGCCTGCTGAGCTGCCTGGTACTGCCCCTGCGCACCGACCGGGCGCCGGGTGGTGTCCTGGCTATTTACGGACGGGAACGGGGTTGCTTTGCCGGCTCTGGTCATGACCTCGCGCTCCTTTTCGCTGCTCAGGGCGGTGTTGCGCTACGAAACGCCACGCTGTACCGCAACTGCAGGCAACTGGTCGACAACCTGCGCGTAGCGCTGGAATCACGGGCCGTCATCGAGCAGGCCAAGGGGATCCTCGTCGCCGAGCACGGCTACTCGCCCGATGTGGCATTCACGCGGCTCTCCGCGCTCTCCCAGAACACCAACAGGAAGCTCAAGGACATCGCCGCCGACCTGGTCGCTGGGAAGATCAACCGACACCAGCTCGCGGGCGACGCCTGAGCCGCGGCGCGGTGGTGCGGGCGGACCACGCTGCGCATCGGTGATCGTCGGGTACACCTCGATCGCGAGCGGCAGGCCGGTGAGCTTGAACGTGCGCAGCACTGACCGCGCGCTGGCCACGATGCGGAGCTCAGCGCCCGCGCGAAGCGCCTGATTCGCCGCCGCCATCAGGAGGCTGACGCCGGCGCAATCGCAGAACGATGTGCGGCGCAGGTCGGCGATGACGACGGGGCAGCCAAGCCTGACCGCCGCGCTGAGGTCAGCGCGCACCTGGTCGGCGTTGGCGATGTCGACTTCGGCGGGCAGGGATACTACCGTCCAGTTGGCGGCATGCGGGGCCTGCCCGCCGGTATCGCTCTCGGCGTCAGCTAGTTCGCCATACGCAGACACGGCCAGCACCCCAGTCGGACGAGGGATTGTGCCGGGCCGCGTCTTTGACCCGCGGCGGCGCCGTTATTGGTGGCAGGCCGCTGAGTAAGAGGTAGCACTCAGCGGACCGCATCCGCAAGCTAAACCGGACATAACTTCCCCACGGGGTCCGGCCCGGGGCGGGCGGCTGCTGCGAAGAACAATGGCGCTCGCAGCCTTAAATGTGTCTTTGACATGCTAGTCGGTCGATAGCAGCTAGTCTCCCGATCAAGACCGCCATTAACGGTGTTGGGCAGACATCAAGCAGGAGGAAGCACGTGCAGAAACGTAAAATTGCGGCTGGCGTTGCGGCAGTCGGCATCGGGATCGCGGGTGCGCTGGCCGCGATCAGTCCGGCCTTGGCGGGGCCGGTCAGCGTCAACGGCATCACCACGCACACCGTTGTCGTGACGGCGAGCGCGCCTGCCGGCAACACGGGCGAGGCGATAGCGAAGTGTGGCGCCGGTCAGCTCCGCACCGGCGGCGGCTACGTCATCAACAGCGCGGTTACCGACTGGCAGGTTTTCATCGACGCGCCGCTTAACGGCAAGTCCTGGCTCGTCGAGCTGGTCAACAACGATGCCCAGCCGCTGAGCTTCTCGGCGTATGCGATCTGCGCGAAGTCGGTCCCCGGCATGAAGGGCGTCAGCGGATACACCACACACGTCGTGGTAGCACAGGTTGACGTGCCGGCCGGTATCACTGGCGAGGCTGACGCGACGTGCGGTGCCGGTGAGCTGCTCACCGGCGGCGGCTACCAGGTCGACAACATCAGCAGCAACTGGAGCATCTACCTCAATGCGCCGTCCATGAGCAATGTCTGGACTGTCGAGATCGACAACGAGGTCCCGCTCACGACGACGTACGACTCGTTCGCGGTGTGCCTGGCTAAGAAGAACGGCAATCCGGTCACAGCCTTCGCGGTCAGTAGCGTCGACACGATGGCGACCGTCGCACCGATGTCCGTCCAGACCGCGGATGTGTCCTGCGGCGCTAACGAGCTGATGACCGGCGGCGGCCACGTGATCCAGAGCATCGGCCAGGACTGGGTCATTCCGACCAGTGCGCCGATCGCTAACAACGACTGGCAGGTCAAGGTCGCCGACCTCGACACCTTCTCCCGCGTGTTCTTTCCGATCGCGGTGTGCCTAGCAGCGGCATAATCCGCGGCCCGACGGTCTCGAGCGGGGCAGGAGGCGAGCCTCCTGCCCCGTTTCTTGTCCTGGTACTGGCGCTGGCCGACCCGTTATGGGTCAGGGCGACGTCGGTGCACCGGAGCTAGCTGGGCTGGAGCTCTGCGTCGGCGACACCGTTGACGTTGGCCCCGAAGACGGGCTGACGGTCGGCGTCGTGCTGGCGCTTGGTGACACCGTGTGTGATGGCGAGGTGGTGGCGGGAGCGCGGTGTCGGTGGTGCCGGGCGGGCTGGGAACTGTGCTGACTTGGCGCCGTCACCAGGCTGGGCGGCTGGACCGGATGCTTGCCGGGCGTCAGCAGCAGGGCCACGGCCGCAACGATGACGGCACCCACCGTGATGATGCCGCCGGTGGCTGCGCCCCGGACGAACGCGCGGCGGCCTGACGTCCGCTTCCACTCCGATGTCCGCCACGCCCGCAGGTCCGCAGGCAGCGCCGCTCGCTGCGCCGCCCAGCTGTTCACCGGCGCCGCGGCCATGCCCAGCGTCGGGAACAGCAGCAGGCCAGCCAGCAGCGGACCCGCAAGCTCCGTCGCCCTGGACAGCGCGCAGCCGATCCCGGCAAAGCCCAGCAGGGCGAGTGCCGACTCGGCCCAGTTCGCGCGCAGCGCCTCCCACCACTTCGCTTTCTCGCTGGTTTTCGGCGTCCGCAGGAACGCTGCCTTCCGGGCGAACAGCGCGACTACGGACGCCCGCGCGACCACCAGCGATGTGGACTGCCAGATGAAGAACGCGCCGAGCGCGTCGCGCCACGAAGCGCCGGTACCGCGGCGAAGCAGCGCCACGGCACGGACCAGGCCGAGCAGCACGAGCACCGGCACGGTCGCGACCAGGAACACCGTCAGCTTGCGGAACAGCTCGCCGCCGCCGGTCGCCAGGTTGGCGGCGCCGGCCAGCAGGAAGACCAGGAAGACGAGCCCGAGGAGGTCGCCGTACCACTGCACCGCACCCGCCAGGTAGGACCACCGCTGCCCGGTGCTCATCCGGTTCGCCGCGGATGCCCGGCCCGGCAGCATGGCGCGCCAGTGCATGCGCAGGATCTGGATGCCGCCAAAGCACCACCGGTACCGCTGGCCCTTCAGGGCCTCGAACGTCAGCGGCATGATCCCCTGGCCCCACGACTCGTCCACGTGCAGGCCGGACCAGCCGGCCCGCAGCAGCCGCAGCGACAGTTCCGCGTCCTCGGTGATGCACCACTCATCCCAGCCGCCGAGCTGCTCCAGCGCGACCCGGCGGATCAGCCCCATGGTGCCAGCGAAGATCGCGCCGTCCCGCTCGTTGCGCGACGGCTGCGAGACGGCGAAGAAGTACTGGTAGGAGTAGAACAGACGGCGGTAGTAGCGTGACCGGGACCAGCCGCGGTAGTCCTGCGGCGCCTGCGTGAATCCCACCCAGGCATCGGCGAACAACGGAGCGCACCGGCGCAGGAAGCCCGGCTTGAGCTGATAGTCCGAGTCGACCACGCCGATGACCTCGGCCCGCGGGTCAGTCATCTCCCGCAGCGCGTAGTTCAGGGCACCCGATTTGTAGCCGGGCCAGTCTTCCAGGTGCGCAAACTTCACCTGGTGCCGCTTGCACCATGCCTCGACCGGGCGCCACAGCGTCTCGTCATCGGTGTTGTCGTCGATGACCACGATCTCGTACCGCGGGTAGTCCAGGCGCGCCAGCGAGCGGAGCGTGTCCATCACCATGTCGGGTGGTTCGTTATGTGCCGGTACGTGCAGGCTGACGAACGGCAGGTCCTTGTCCGGGACGCGGCCCGGCTCTGGTCTGTTCAGCCGGCGGCGCCAGTGCTCCGATCCGAGCGCGTCGCAGATCTCCCACAGGTAAGCGCAGGCGAGGATCGCGGCGAACAGCTCGAACAGCCAGAGCAGCAGGCCCCCGGCCGTGCTGGCGACGCCGAGGTGGCTGTCGAACGTCCACCTGAGCACGAACGCCAGGTAGACGACGAACAGGAAGATCGTCGACGACCAGCATAGGTGGCCGCGAGCGTTCCACCGCCTGGTGACCGGCAGCCAGACGAGGCTCGCCACCACGATGCCGGCCGCCCCGTCGATGGCCAGGTGCTGCGAGTCGCCGAGGAGCCGGAGGGCGCCGATCACCGCGCCGGCCAGCGCGATGGTGCCGACGATCGCGAACGCAAACCGCCGGATGGACGGCCACGCGCCGGAGGTGCGGGCCCGGCGGCGTGACTGCACGAGCAACGCGGCCGTCCCGATGGGAGCGGCGATGATCCCGGCTAGAACGAGCGCTGCGAGCACGAAGACCTTTCCGTCGGTTCGAAGCGGGTCGTCTCCGCAGCCTAAGCGACCGACGGAGCGCCCCCGCCGGTGCTAGACCTGGCCTCAGGTACAGGCGTGCGCTGTGCCGGGGGCGGCACGCATCTGCCCGTCGGGTCACGTGGCAAACGTCAGGACGGGAACGAGGCCGCGATCGCCAGTGCCCCGGACGTGGCCGCCGGGGCCTGCGCTCAGAGCTCGTCGGCGCCAGTGCTGGCAAGCGGCGGCGCACCGGCCTCGACGGCTGTGGCGTCGGCTGGGGCCTCGGCTGGCACCGTCAGGCCGGCCCTGGCTGCCTTCCTGGCGTCGATCCAGGAGTCGACCAGCGCCCACTGGAGCCTGAGCCACTCTCGTCGGCCGTCATCGGTGGCCGGAAGGCTGCGGCCGGGCTGAAACCACCAGCGGACAATCATCGGACTGGCGGTGACCGGTAGCGCGCGCCACACGAGGGCGGGGGTGACGAGGTCTTCCAGGCCCGTGTGTGCGACCACGGCGACGGTCAGGTCTGCCCGGCCCGACATGCAGGCCAGCATGCCCGTCGGCTGCGGCGGCAGGACGTTTCGATTCTCGGCCGCGTCCGCAGCCGCCTGCCGTCGCCCGGCGTGCAGCAGCCGCGCGATCGCGCGGCTGTGACGGCCCGGGGTCCAGTTGCCGCCTTCGGGGAACAGCAGGATCGCATCGTCCGTGCTCATCGTCCGGGCTAGGGCAGCGAGGCGCTCGGGTGTCTTGCCCTCGCCGCGCCGGATGAAGCACGACGGCAGCCGCCCGAGGAGCAGGTCGAGGCCGGGATCCCAGCGCAGCGATTCCTTCAGCACGATGGCTGGCCGACGCCGGTATCGCGATAGCAGCAGCTGCACGAGCGCGAACGAGTCGCCTGGTCCCCCGTGCCGGGCAAGTAGCAGCAGCGGCCGGCCCGCGATCTGGTCGTGGTCGGGCGGCTCCTCCAGCTGGACCCGGAAGCCGAGCAGCGGCCGCGCCGCTGCCACCATCAGAGCAAGCGCCCGGCGGAGCATTGCCTGATGCAGCCGCGACCAGCGGGCTAGGTCACGGTGCCGGGCAACCGGGTACCTCAGCCAGCACCCGGCGCACCAGAGCACGAGGCTCGCGTTGACCACCAGGTATAGCGCGCTAAACAGGCACAGCCGCGGCAGTCGGCGCCGGCGGCTGAGCGGCGCGACAAGCGTCCCGGCCGCCGACGCCGCGAGGAGCAGCAGCGCGAGGCAGGCCGCGAGCGGGATCCAGAGCGGATCCAGCACGGCCCGGCGGACAATCGCGGGCGGTGGCCTCATGCGGTGTCTGCCTGGCTGGACAGGTACTCGGCGGCGGCCTGGTAGCCTCGCTGCACGCGGGTGGCAACTGCCTTGGCGTGCCGGTAGCGCAGGGACACCAGCGGCATCTTCTCCTCACCGCTCGGCAGCACGTGGACTCGGACCTCGGGCGGCAGGTTGGACATCTCCTCGACGAACCGGTGCCGCCGCGCGACCTCGAAGGAGGTCAGGCACACGTCCCAGAGCGAGCGCGGCGCGGTCAGCGGCTGCTCGATGCGGCCCACATGAAGCACGTAGATCTCGGTAGCCCCGAGGGCCAGCGCTCGTCCGATCGGAATCGAATGCACCAGGCCGCCATCGAGGAAGTGCTCGCCGTCGATGACGACCGGTGGCAGCAGCCCCGGCACCGCGCACGACGCCATGACCGCGTCGGTCAGGCTGCCTGCGCTGAACCAGTGCGCGACGGCCCGCTCGATGCTGGCCGCGACGCACTGGAACGGAATGGTCAGGTCCTCGAAGGTGGCAGGCAGATGGCTGGCGAGCAACTTGCGCAGCGGCGCCGGCGAATACAGGTGGGTCCGGTAGCGCGCCAGTGTGCTGGCCCTGGCGAGCACTGTCTCGGTGAAAAGGCCTTCCTCGCCGAGCGAGCCCCATAGATCGGCGAGAACATCGACTCCCGCCGTTGTGGGGTTCGCCGCGATCGCAGCGCCGTTGAGGGCGCCTACGCTCGTCCCGATCACGAGGTCGGGCTCGAAGCCGGACTCGAGCAGCGCGCGCAGCATGCCCACCTGAGTGGCGCCAAACACGCCGCCGCCGCCGAGGACGATCGCCGAGCGGCCGCTCAGCGATGCGGCATCAGCGAGCATGGTCCTCTCCATCGCGGTCCGGCTCCTAGCTTTCCCGGCGCGTGGACGTGTAAACAGCGGCACCGAGGGCAGCTGTCGGCATCTGCGCAGAAAGGTGCTGCTATGGCGATACGGTCCGGCCTCGGTGACTGGTGGAGCCTGGCGGCGTGCCGGGCGGCGGACCCCGAGTTGTTCTTCCCCGTCTCCGGCGTCGGCCACGGCGCCAGCGAGGTCTCGCGCGCTAAGGCCATCTGCGCGCGATGTGCCATCCGGCAGCGATGCCTGGATTACGCCGTAGCGACCCGGCAGCATGACGGCATCTGGGGTGGCACGAGCGAAGCGGAGCGGCGCCAGATCGTCGCGCGGCGGCGAAAGCTCGAGCTGCAGGTCAGCTAGGCAGCTAGACCCAGTCAAGCGGGCACGGGCAGCGGGTCAGGTCTTATCCATCCGGCGGAACGTGACTTCCTGCAGCAGCAGGCGGACAGCCGCGGCGGCCGGAATGGCGACGAGAGCGCCGATCAAGCCAAGCAGCGTAGCGCCGATCAGGACCGACACGACAGTTACGGCCGCTGGCACCCGGACCGTCCGGCCCATGATGCGGGGCACGAGGAGGTAGTCCTCGGCAAGCCGGTAGACCACGTAGAAGGCCAGCGTCAGGCCGGCCACGGGCAGCGAGATTGTCAGGGCTACTAGCGTCACGGTCGCGCCGCCGATTGTCGAGCCGATGACGGGTATCAGGTCAAGCAGCGCGACCGTCAGCGCGAGCAGGGCTGGGTAGGGGATGCCGAAGCACACCATCCAGAGATAGGTGCCAGCCCCGGCGATGACGGATGTCAGCACATTCCCGAGCAGGTAACCGCCTACCTTGGTGAAGATCTCGTCGCCGAGCAGGATCACCCTCGTGCGCCGTGACTGTGGCGCGAGCCGGTACAGGAACATCTTGATGTGCGGCAGCCCAGCCAGGAAGTAGATGGTCAGGACTGACAGTACGACCAGCGAGGTGACGGTGCTGAGCAACGCCAGGCCAGCGCCGAGGATGCCGCCGGCGATTGCGCTGCCGCGGCTGGTGATCAGCTGGGTGAGCCGCTGCTGAATGTGGTAGCGGACATTAAGGCGCCCCAGCGCGGAGTGCGGGTCGCGCAGGGCGTGCAGATACTGCGGCAGGTGGTGGGCTAGGGCGGCGGTCTGACTAGCGAGCGGCGGGATGGCCGCGAGAACGAAGAGGGCCAGCACCGCCGCTGCGGCGGCGATGACGGTCAGAACCGCAGCCCATCGGGGCAGCCGCCGGCTGGTGAGCCAGCTGACCACGGGGTCGAGCCCGGCCGCGATGAACAGCGCCAGGCCGACGAGCACCAAGACTGACCGCGCCTTGATCAGCAGCTCGGCTAGCCCGTACGTGACACCAACGCCGGCAGCAGCGGCCATGCCGATGAAGAACGGCGAACGCCGGTCCAGCGGCCGGCCTGGCCGGCCGAGACCGGGAGCTTGTTCGGCGGCCGCGAGAGCCTCAGCCAGCTTGTCCCCGGTCGGTTCTGCTTTTGTGGTCTGGCCAGCCTGAGCCGGATGCGGGGAGGTTGCCTGCGGAGGTGTCGCCACGGGCCCGTAGCTACCGCGACCGGCGCACTCGAAACGCGGCCGGAGCTGACCCTGCTGCTCCCGCGTTCGCACGGCGGCGCGGCCGGTTGCGTCAGGCGGCGGGCGGGGTCCCGGCGCGCAGGACCAGCATGGTCAGGTCGTCGCGCAGAACGTTGTCGCTGAAGTCGAGCACGACCTTGCGCATCTCCGCCACGATGTCGGCGGCGCGCCGCCCGGCCAGCTGCGCGAGGCAGTCGGCGAGGCTGTCTTCTAGGTACGTCGCCTGCGGACTGCGCGCGTCAGCCAGGCCGTCTGTGTAATAGAACAGTACGTCCCCGTCGGATAGCTCAAGCTCCACTGTTGTGGGCTCAGGGTCGGGGAAGATCCCGAGCGGGACGCCGCCGCCTGGTACCTGCTCGGTCCGGCCGTCCGGCCTGATAATGAGCGGCGCCGGATGACCCGCGTTGGCCAGCACAACCTTCAGCGTGCCATCGTGCCAGCTGAGGTGGGCCGCGCTCGCCGTCACGAACCGGCCGCCGAACTCCTCGGCCAGCATGATGTCGTTGGCGCCGCGCAGGACGTCGGCCGGACTAGCGGTGGAATGCGCCAGCACCCTGATCGCGTGCCGGGCTGTCGCCGTCGCTGCGGCCGCGTCCTCGCCCTTGCCGCAGACGTCTCCGATCGCGACGCCCCAACCGCCGGGCGTGGGGTACACGTCGTAGAAGTCGCCGCCGACTTCGCGGCCGCGGGTGGGCGCGAGGTGCGCGGAGGCAATCTCGACGCCAGGCACCGGCTTCAGCACGGGCGGGAGCAGGCTGGCCCGGAGCGCGTCGGCTGTCTCGGTCCGCTGCCTGAGCACGCGTCGGGCGGCGATGGCGAGGCCGAGCAGCGCGCCGATCTCCTCCGCAAGCGCGGCATCCGCAAGGCTGAACTGGCCGTCGTCCGCGCGCCGGATCAGCGTCAGGACACCGAACCGGCGCGACCCGTCGGTCATCGGCACGGCCAGCAGTGATGCGCCGCCGAGCAGCGCCAGCAGGGGCGGGCCTTGCTGGGGCTGACCGAGGGCGCGGTCGTCATCCACGTGGGTGAGGACCAGCGTCTGGCCGGACTCGAAGACCTGATCAGGAACCGTGCCAGGGCCAGGGTCAGCGGCGGCCGCCAGCTGGGCGAGGCGGGCAGAGTCAGGGTCGTCAGGCCCCGCGACATAGTGGCGCCGCAGCTGGCCGCGCCGCCGGACGTCCACGATTGCCCAGGTAGCCAGTGCACCGGACAGCATCCGGGCCGACCGCTGCAGCAGGACTGACTCGCTAACTGAGCTGCTCTCTAGCAGCTGCCGCGCCGCGGTGGCGAGCAGGTCGAGCCGCTGCACCGCCGCGATCGCGGCGGCGTCGGCATCGGCGGCACCGGAAGGGTCGGCACTGGCCGCGTCGGCCACCGTGACATCAGGCCGCTGCGAGGCCTCATCCGGGGTGACCGCCACCAGCAGCCGGCCGGCATCGCCCCGGACGGTCAGCGGCCGGATCTCCAGCTGGCAGCGAACGAGGCCGGTGTCGGCGAGCATGCCGCAGCCGAGCCGGGTGCCCATGCCAGTGCGCGCGGCGGCGGCTAGCTGCGATCGTAGGGCCGCCCGCACAGACGGGTCGACCAGCGCGGCCAGCGACCTGCCTGTCGCGTATCCCGGCCCGACACTGAGCAGCTCGCTGGCAGCGATGTTGGCCCGCAGTACCGTCCCGTCATGATCAACGACGTAGAGCGGCACCGGCGTTGCCGTGAAGATCGCGTGCAGCAGGCGGCGTTCCGAATGCAGCCCGCTCGCCGCATGGCCGCCCTCGGCCACGGCTGCGGGATTGCCGGCGGTCTCGTCGAGCGCGGCGATGGCGCCGTCCAGCTCGGCCAGCGCAGCCGCCAGCAGCACCTGCTGGTCGGCCTGCGGCAACGCCGCGGCCTGCCGGAGTGCCGCGGCCCTGGACTTCAGGTCGCCGAGATCGCCGGGCGCTGCTGAGTCAGGCGCGGCCATGGCGCTGCCGATCCGTCGGAGTTCGCCGGGTCCGGCTGGCGAGGTCGGCGAGCTGGGTGACACTGTCGCGGGCGGCGCGGCCGGATCGGCCGCTGTGGGCGTCGATGACCCGCCTGGCGACCTCGGTCGCCCGGATGTTGCTGCGCTGGGACACCTCGCGCATCCGCTCGAGCGCCTCGTCGGCGCTGCAGCCGAGGGCGTGCATCAAGATCCCCTTCGCCTGATCCACGATCGCACGGGAATCCGCGGCGTCTTGCAGCTGGTCGGCGACTCGCCGCGAGTCGCCGTAGTCAGCCACGGCGCCGACGATCGCGCCGCCGTAGGCGACCAGCAGCTCGGCGAGCTGAACCTGATCGGAATCCAGCGCTCGCGGTCGCAGCCCGGCGAGGGTCAGGGTCACGACGGCCTGTCCGCGGTAGCTGAGCGAGACGCTGCTGCGGACGCCCATCCGGAGCGCCGCAGCGCTGAACTCGGGCCACCGCGTCTCGGTCAGCGTGTCGGTGCAGCTCACTACGGTGCCCCTGGCCGCGCCCGAGCCGTTCATACCGCCGGCCCCGGCGGTCGCCGGGTCTTCGCCAGCTACTACGTCGAGTAGGGGACCCCGCCCGGCAGCCACCTGGACGGCGACCAGCCGGGACAGCTCCGGATGGCTCGCGGCCTGGCTGGTCAGCTCGCCATTGCGCCAGACGGTCACGTTGGCCGCGGCGAAGCCGGCGACCTGGCTGGCCGCCAGGGCGGTGAGCTGGCTCAGCGACCGCTCCTCCGTAGCTGCGGCCAGGCTGAGCAACGCCGCGGCGCGGTCGGCGAGATCGGAACTCGGCACCTGCTACCTTCCGCTAGGGGCCCTCGGGCGTGGCCGTCTCGGCCTGGGCGCGCAGACCTTCTTCGACCGTCGGATACAGCGTCAGCTTGTCGGCCAGGCCAGTGATCCACAGCGTCTTGTTGTACCGGTATCGAGCCCCAGCGAGCGCCAGAGTCCCGCCGGCCGACTCGAGCTTCTTCCAGTGCCCCACGATGACGGCGAGCCCGCTCGTGTCCAGGAAGTCGACGTCTGCAAGATCAAGGATGATCCGCCGGTGGGTGCTCTGGGCGCGGGTCAGGCATTCGTCCAGCTGCGGACTGGTCACGATGTCCAGGTCGCCATGGATCGTGATGACCATGCTGTCACCACGACTCTCGGCAGAGAACCCGGTATCTTCCACGCTCAACCCCCGGCTGGTAATCCGCACATTGACCCTCTACTGGCCCATAGTAGGAGCGCGCGCCCACATAGCCCGTTGCATATACCGTAATGCGACGGGAAGGTACCGCGGGCAGGCGGCAGCGGTGGCCGGCAAACGCGTGGGGGTACACGGTGACGGAACAGGCCGGGCGCGGTGGCGGATTCCGTCACGCGGCCTGGCTGTACCGCGCTCGCGCCGAGTACCTCGGCGGCATCAGGGAGTTCGTGCAGGCAGGGCTCGCCTGTGGCGAGCCGGTATTCGTCGTGGTCCCCGGCTCCCAGCTGCCGGGTGACTGGCTCCCGCGCGCGCCGAGCGTGACAGTTGCAGATATGCGGGAACTGGGTGGTAATCCGGCGCGGCTCATTCCGGCACTGCGCGCTTTCGCAGACCGCTTCCCCGGTCGGCGGGTGCGGTATCTCGGCGAGCCTGCCTGGGCCGATCGGTCCGGCGCCGAGCTGCTAGAAGCCGCGAGACACGAGAGCCTGCTCAACCTTGCCTTCGCCGGCGCGCAGATCAGCGCCCTCTGCCCGTATAACGCGACCGAGCTGTCGCCGGCGGTACTCGCCGACGCCTGCGGGGCGCATCCGACGCTGCACGACGTAGACGGTGAGCACGCTAACCCGGATTACGGCTGGCCTGACGGCCTGGCCAAGCTGCTCGTGGCCCCGGCTAGCGCGGAGATGCTGGTTTACGAAGCAGACCTGCGGCCGGTTCGCGCGCTCGTCGCGACGGTCGCGGGCCAGGCTGGTCTGTCACCAGCGCGCAGCACCGATCTGGTGATAGCGGCTAGCGAGGTCGCCGCGAACACGCTCCGGCATACGACCGGGGAGGGTGTTGTCCGGCTCTGGGAAACCGATGCCGAGGTGCTCTGTCAGATCGAGGACCGCGGGTACATCACTGACCCGCTGGCGGGCCAGTGGAGACCTTCCGATGACGTGCCGGGCGGCCAGGGACTTTGGCTGGTCAACCAGCTTTGTGATCTGGCGGAGATCAGGTCGAGCGAGCTCGGGACCACCATTCGCCTGCACATGTACCGCCGATAGCCAGCCAATTCGTCGCTGGCGGCGGGTTTGCCTCTCGCCGCCTGGGTAGCTGCAGAGCTGCAGCGACGATGGCTTGGAGTGACGAACATGAGCTTGCCGGCAGCCCAGCAGCATACCCTCGACTCAATAGCTGACCGGCTGCGACGCAGCGAGCCCAAGCTCGCGGCCATGTACGCCATCTTCACCCGCCTCTGCTCGAGCGAGGCTCTGCCCGGCCGAGAGCAGCTGCGCGCCAGTCGCGAGCGCCTGACTTGGCGCTCGACGCTGTTCGCGTGTCACGTCGTGATCTCGTTCGTGGCCCTGATGGTCCTGGTCGGCATCAGCTGGCACGGGTCAGCGGGGTGCGGATCGGCGTCTGTCCAGCGCGCGGCTGCCTACGGGCGACTGTCGTGCCCCACCACTGCGGGACCGGCTGCCTTCCCCGGCAAGTAGCCTTCCCGGCCAGTAGCCCTGCTGACCCGGGCCGAGCAGACGAAGGCCAGGCGCGCTCGCGGCGCACCTGGCCAGTTCTGCGGGGCGGAGCTGGCTCAGCGAGCCATCGAGCCGGCCTGCAGTAGCTCCTCCTCGAGGTCGGCGACCCGCTGACAGAAGTCCCGGTAACTGCGCAGCGTCGAGCGCAGCTGCTCGGTGTCGCCCGGATCGCCAGCCAGGCCCGCCGGCAGCCGCTGGCGCAGCGATGCGACCAGAGCACCGACGGCGTCATCAGCAGCCGCTGCCGCGCGGTCTACGGAGCCTTGCGGGTCATCGACGAACATGGCCTGGATGTCATGCCACTGCTCGCTGAGGACTGGCTCATTGCCGGCTGGCTCATCCAGGCCCGGCTCAGTCAGCACGTGGCTACCCTGTGGCGCTGTCACGCCGGTGACGTCTTCCACGTCGTCGTCATCCAGCACGACGATGTCAGGGTCGAACTCCGAGATGGTGTCCGGAGCTCCCGAGCTATCTGCTGACGGCTCGGTTGGGCTTTCAAATTGCGGCGTGTAAGGCTGCGATGTCACGTGCTTACCTCCATTGCGGGTCGTTGCTGAGCGCTGCAGGTGGGCTCGGCCACCGGAACGCCTGTGCTGTCTGCGCTCGGTGCTGTCTGCGCCTGAGCTGTCTGTGGCTTTGGTCTCGCCGAGCAGGTCGGAGAACAGCGCCCGGTAGTGGATCAGCGCCTGCCGCAGGTCTTCGGTCGCTGCGTCGCCCGACGCAGCCGCGCTGGTGATCTGCTGGGCCGCGCGGAAGTGATCGACCGTCGCGGCGTGCTCCACCGACAGGTCGGCGACAACCTGCTCGCTGTCGTCAGTCGGGTAGCCGCGCTCCGTCATCACCCTCGCGACGAGGTCATAGGCACGCCCGACGGCAGTCTGCGGTGAGTCGACGAACTGTTCCTGGATGACCGTCCAGTCGGCGGCGTAGTGCTGCCTGGTCTCGTCCGTCAGCGGCCTGATGTCCAGCTTGCGGACGCGACGCTGTCGGCCGGTCAGCTCGGCTTCGGCGCGCAGCCTGCTGCTCTGCTCGGTGACGGCCCGCTCGTACTCGGGCCCGAACTGCTGCTGGAGCCGGCGGCGCCGGGCCGTGAGGGCGGCGGCCGTCATCAGTGCAGCGACGATGATCACCGCCGCGATGACGATGGCGATAACTCCGCTGGACATGGGACCTCCTGAAGCTGGGTCCACTCCTGCTTTCCTTATCCGGTCGCTTCAAACAACGGCGGCAACGGCAGCCCATCGCCGGATCACACACGCACGACCGCGAACGAGGCTGGCGGCATGCGCAGGGCGTCGCCGACCGATGCGACGCCATCAGCCGAGCTCAGCAGCACCTCACCGGCTGCTGCGCCAAGCGGCAGGCGCTGGGCGTCCGGGCTTAGGTTGGCCGCGACGCGCAGCCGGCCGCGGCGGACGAGCAGCCACTGCGCAGGCTCGTCCCAGCTCGCCTCGATCCGGCTGACGTCCGGATCGGTCAGCTCGGGCTGCTGGCGCCGCAACGTGATCAGCGCTCGGTACCAGGCGAGCACGTCGAGATGCCGCTGCTCATCCAGGTCCGCCCAGTTCAGCCGGGAGCGCTCGAAGGTAGCGTCGTCCTGTGGATCGGGCACCTCGCCCGGCCAGCCGTGCCGGGCGAACTCGGCCCGCCGCCCTGCGGCCACAGCCTGCCCCAGCCCTGGGTCCTGATGATCGGTGAAGTACTGCCACGGCGTGAGCGCGCCCCATTCCTCGCCCATGAACAGCATCGGCGTGAACGGTGCCGTGAGCACCAGACCGGCGGCCACCTTGAGCAGGCCGGTCGGCCTGCCGACGGCGATCCGGTCGCCGGCGGCGCGATTCCCGACTTGGTCGTGGTCCTGGAGATAGCCAACGAACCGATAGCCAGGCACCCGGAACACGTCGACCGGGCGGCCGTGGGACCGGCCGCGAAAAGACGACCAGGTCCCGTCGTGGTAGAACACACGCGTCATCGTCTTCGCCAGCGCTGCCATCGAGCCGAAGTCGCGGTAGTAGCCCCGCCGCTCGCCGGTGATGGCGGCGTGCACGGCGTGGTGGAAGTCGTCGTTCCACTGGGCGTCCAGGCCGTAGCCGCCCGCTTCCGGCGACGTGACCAGCCGGGGATCGTTGGCGTCGGACTCGGCGATCAGCACAAGCGCCCTGTTCAGCCGCGCCGCCAGCGCCCGCACTTCGGTGCTCAGCTGCTCCAGCAGGTGCACCGCGCCGCGGTCCTCGAGCGCGTGTACGGCGTCGAGACGCAGTCCGTCCAGGTGGTAGTCGCGCAGCCACATCAGCGCGTTCGTGACGATGAAAGCCCGGACCTCGTCGGCACCCGGCTGGTTCAGATTGACCGCCGGCCCCCATCCGGTGGCGTGCGCATCGGTGAAGTAGGGGCCGAATTCGGCGAGCCGGTTGCCGGGCCCCACGTGGTTGTAGACGACGTCCAGGATGACCGCGAGCCCGCGGGCATGGCAGGCGTCGACGAACCGCTTGAGTCCGTCCGGCCCGCCGTAGGGCTCATGGACGGCCCACAGCCCGATGCCGTCGTAACCCCAGCCGCGTCGGCCAGGGAACGCGGCCACGGGCATCAGCTCGATCGTCGTGATGCCCAGGTTGACCAGATGATCGAGCTGCTTCATCGCCGCGTCAAAGGTCCCGCCGGCGGTGAAGGTGCCGATGTGCAGCTCGTAGATGACCGAGCCCGGCAGCGGGTTGCCGCGCCAGCCCGCATCGGTCCACTGGAACGCGCCATGGTCGTAGCGCTGGCTAGGCCCGTCCGGTCCGGCCGGCTGGCGCAGCGACCTCGGGTCCGGAAGCAGGGCGCCGCCGTCGAGGCGGAATGCGTACAAGGCCTGCGGATCGACGTCCGGCACGGCGACCGTCCACCAGCCGCCCGTGTCCGCGGCCATGTCGTGCAGCCTGCCGACGACCTCCGCCTGCACCCGGCTCGCGGCCGGCGCCCAGACCCGAAACTCGGTGATGCCGTACTGCGTCATGCTGCCTCAGCTCGCACGAGCAGTGCCACCGGCAGATGCGCGAGCAAGCCGTCAAGCCGGAGCCAGCCGCCTGGCTGCGACTGGCGGGTGGGCGCCGCTTCGTGGTGGACACCGGTCAGCACGTCGTGCCAGCGGCCGGGCGCCACCCGCAGCGCGGTGTCCCGCCAGCCGCCTGCCCGGCGCAGACCAGCCGGCAGCCTGGTCGCCACGGTCACGGCCCGATCGGACCGGCAGAACGCGGCTACGTGCGCGGCCGCGACGCCGCTGCGGTACAGCGGCTGGTAGTCGCCGGCGAACCAGCCTGGGTGGTCGCGGCGCACCCGCAGGGCACGCGATGTCACGAGCAGCTTCGCGGCGTCGAGGCCGGCCACCAGCACGGCTGGCTCGCTGTCCAGCGCCGCCAGCATCGTCTGCCGTCGCGCGTAGTCCACCGGCCGGCGGTTATCCGGATCGACCAGGGCGAGCCCGGCCAGCTCGCAGCCCTGGTAGACGTCGGGGACGCCGGGCATCGTCAGCTGCACCAGCTTGGCGCCCAGCGAGTTGGCCTCCGCGTCGGCACCGATCGAGGCGACGAAGGCGGCGATCCGGCCGGACAGTTCGGCGTCGGTGAGGGCTAGCTGCGCGAAGCTGATGACCGCCGCCTCATAGCGCGAGTCCGGCTCCGTCCACGATGTCGTCAGCTTGGCTTCGCGCATGGCCTTGCGCAGGTAGCCGGTCAGCCGGTCGCCGTCGATCGGCCAGGCGCCGACCAGCGTCTGCCACAGCAGGTACTCGGTCGGCGGATCCGGCGGCTGCGCGCGGGCGAGCAGGACAGCCCGGTCGTGCCAGGCCGCGACCGCGCGCCCCCAGTCCGCCGGGATCTCTGTCAGCACGGCGAGCCTGGCCCGGACGTCCTCCTGACGCTTAGCGTCGTGCGTGGACAGGGTCGTCATCGTCGCGGGCCAGTCCTCGCTCAGCCGCCGCGCGAAGGCGTGGAATTCCGCCGTGGACATGGCCGGGCGATCGGGATCGGAGCCCACTTCGTTCGCTGACACCAGTCGGGTCCATCGATAACCGGCCGTGTCCTCGGCGCCTTTGGCCTGGACCGCCGAGCACGTCTGCTGGAACCTGACAATCAGCTCGTCCCGGACGGCACGCCGGCTTTCCGCAATGCCGCGGCCGAGCAGCAGGGTGGCGATGGCGTCGACGCCGGGGTGCAAGTGGGCCGCCAGGTGCCGGCGCGCTGCCGCGGCGGCCGCGGCGAGTTGCGCGATGGTACTGGCTGGCGGCGGCTCTCCCGGCATCACGTACGCCCGGTAGACCGTGAGCCCGGCGACCAGTTCGGCCAGGATCGCCTCCAGGTGCTCGGCCGGGAGGGCGGCGAGCGCAGGTTCGTCGAGCCTGCCGATCAGCCGGGCGAGGCGGCCGATCTCCGCCGCCATGAGCTGGTCGGCGATCTCGCGCTTGGCCGCGGCGGCAGCGGTCGCGAAGTCCGGCGGCCCGCCGGCGAACCGGTGGTACCCGGCGCCGAGCCGGTCGGCGCCGGCCGGGCTGGTGAGGACCGCGCCGACGGCCGCCAGCGCGTCGTAACCTGTCGTGCCCGCGCAGGACCAGTCGCGCGGCAGTTCCTCCCCGGCAGCGAGAATCTTCTCCGCGACGATCCAGTGGCCGCCCGCGGCTGTGGTCAGCTGGCGCAGGTACGCGCGCGGATCGGCCAGGCCATCGGGATGGTCGATCCGCAGCCCGTCGATGAGGCCCTCAGCGACCAGCCCGAGCAGCAAGCCGTGAGTGGCAGCGAACACGTCAGGCTCCTCGACCCGCACCGCGATCAGCGAGCTGACGTCGAAGAACCGGCGCCAGTTGAGCTCCGTCGACGCGGCGCGCCAGCTCGCCAGCCGATAATGCTGGGCGGCCAGCAGGTCGGGCAGCGGCAATTGCTCGGTTCCGCCGCGCAGCGGCAGCACGTGGTCCTCGTAGCACAGCACCGGCGCGTCGTCATCACCTGCCACCGCCGCAGCGCCTGGCAGCTCGGCGAGCCGGGAAACCTTCAAGTCGTCCAGGCAGAACCTGGGCGGCCCGGCCAGGATCGGCAGCAGCATCTGCCCGTTCAGCGCCGCCCAGTCGATGTCGAACCAGTGCGCGTGCACCGACTGGCGGCCAGCGGCCAGGACTGACCACAGCTCGCGGTTGAGGTACTCCGGCGACGGGATGCCCATGTGGTTCGGCACGACATCCACCACCAGGCCGATGCCGTGCCGGGCGAGGCGGCGGGCCAGATAGCGGAACCCGTCTTCGCCGCCCAGCTCCGCCGAGATGCGCGAGTGATCGACCACGTCATAGCCATGCCGCGAACCCGGGGCCGCCTGGAGGATGGGCGAGAGGTAGGCGTGGGTCACCCCGAGGCTGGACAAATAGCCGGCCAGGTCGGCGGCATCGGCGAAACCGAACTCTGCGTGCAGCTGCAGCCGGTAGGTCGACCCCGGCACGGCCGGCTGCCTTAAGGGATGATCAGGCACGGCGAAGCAACCGCAGCGAGCGGCTGAGTAGGGTGATTGTTTCCCCCGGCTTAACGGCCACGGCGCCGCCAGCCGGCAGCTGCGGATCCGCAGTGTCAATCTCGCCTATCCACTCATCGCCGAACTCGGCTGGCGGAATGGTGAAGTCCAGATCGTGCTCGGCGGCGTTGAACATCAGCAAGAAGGTGTCGTCGGTGATTCGCTCGCCGCGCTGATCGGGCTCACTGATCGCCTTTCCGTTGAGGAAGACGATGAGCGACTTGGCAAACCCGGCGGCCCAGTCCTCGTCGGTCATCTCGTCCGCCGACGGGGTCAGCCAGCGGATGTCACCGAGATGATCGGCGCGGCTGCGGCCGGCCTCCCCGGTAAAGAACCGGCGCCGCCGGAAGACGGGGTGGCTAGCCCGGAGCCGGATCAGCGAGCGAACGAAGGAATCCAGGAACGGCCCCGTTCCCTGCTTGTCGTCGGTGAGATCGGTCCCGGTGCCACGGTCCGCCGGCCAGTGCACCCAGGATGTCTCATTGTCCTGGCAGTAGCCGTTGTTGTTGCCACCCTGGGAACGGCCGAACTCGTCCCCGGACAGCAGCATCGGGACGCCCTGCGACAGCAGCAGCGTCGCCAGGAAGTTGCGCTGCTGCCGGGCGCGCAAGTCCAGCACGGCCGGGTCGTCGGTCGGGCCCTCGGCACCGCAGTTCCACGACCGGTTGTCGTCGGTGCCATCGGCGTTGTCCTCGGCGTTGGCCTCGTTGTGCTTATGGTCGTAGCTCACCAGGTCGGCCAGCGTGAACCCGTCGTGGCAGGTGACGAAGTTGACGGACGCGATCGGGTGCCGGTTGTCGCTGTCGTACAGGTCCGCCGAGCCGGTCAGGCGGGAAGCGAACTCCGGGAGCGCGGCCGGCTCGCCGCGCCAGAAGTCGCGCACCTCATCCCGGTACTTGCCGTTCCACTCAGTCCACAACGGGGGGAAATTGCCGACCTGATAGCCGCCGTCGCCGACGTCCCAGGGCTCGGCGATGAGCTTGGCCTGCGACACCACCGGATCCTGCTGGACCAGGTCGAAGAACGCCGACAGCCGGTCCACCTCGTGGAACTGCCGGGCCAGCGCCGAGGCGAGGTCGAACCGGAAGCCGTCGATGTGCATGTCGAGTACCCAGTAGCGCAGCGAGTCCATGATCAGCTGCAGCACGTGCGGACTGCTCATCAGCAGGCTGTTGCCAGTGCCGGTGGTGTCGAAGTAGTGGCTGCGATCCGGGGCCGGTGTTAGCCGGTAGTAATTGGCGTTGTCGATGCCGCGGAACGACAGCGTCGGCCCGAGCTGGTTCCCCTCCGCGGTGTGGTTGTAGACGACGTCGAGTATCACCTCCAGCCCGGCCTCGTGCAGCGCTCGCACCATCGACTTGAACTCCGGCACCTGCTCGCCCAGCTGACCCGACGACGAGTAGGCGTTATGCGGCGCGAAGAACCCGATGCTGTTGTAGCCCCAGTAGTTGGACAATCCCCGTTCGGCGAGGAAGCCGTCGCTGACGAACTGGTGCACCGGCATGAGCTCGACAGCCGTGACGCCGAGCCCTACCAGGTGCTCGATGACGGCCGGGTGGGCGAGACCCGCGTACGTGCCACGTTGCTCCTTCGGCACCGCCGGGTGCAGCTTCGTCAGGCCGCGCACGTGCGCCTCGTAGATCACGCTCTGGTGATACGGAATGCGCGGCTGCCGGTCGTTGCCCCAGTCGAAGTACGGGTTCGCGACCACGCAGCGCGGCACGGACGGAGCGGAATCGCTGTCGTCAGGCTCCTGCTCCTGGCCGAAGCGGTAGCCGAAAACCGGCTGGCCCCACCGGACGTCGCCCTCGATCGCCTTGGCGTAGGGGTCGAGGAGGAGCTTGGCCGGATTGCAGCGCTGCCCGGCGGGCGGGTCGTAGTCGCCGTGGACGCGGAATCCGTAGCGCTGCCCTGGCCCGACGCCGTTCAGGTAGCCGTGCCAGATGTAGCCGTCGACCTCCGTGAGGGCGACCCGTTCCCCCGGGCCGGACTCAGCTGGCCCGGCGGCGTCAAACAGGCAGAGCTCGACCTGGTCGGCGGCCTCGGTGTAGAGGGCAAAGTTCGTGCCCACGCCGTCATAGGTCGCGCCGAGCGGGTAGCTGACCCCTGGCCACGCCTTTCCTGTCATGAGCTCCTCACCTGATTGTCGCGGCGGGCCTGCCGCGCCCGCCGTCAGTGGCCAAGGTGCCCGGCGCGGCGGCTCGCAAACTGGGCTGTACTGAGGCGTTCGCCACATTTGTGCGTCGTCGCCATCACGCAGCGCGCCGCTGGCGATGACGGGCTAAGAGGCCGTGCCCTCACGCTGCTTACCGTCTGGCACCAGTGGCTCGCCGCCGGGCATCAGTGGCTCGCCACCGGCCACCGGTGGCTCGCCGCCGGGCAGTGGCGGTAGGTCGTCGAGCACGCGCGGGCGCCCTTCGCCCACATCACCGCGCGGGCGTCCGTCGCCGGCGCCACCGGGCGGGTCTGCCGCGCGGGGGTCGCGAGCCTGCCCATGCGGACCAGGATGCTGAAGCCGTTCCAGGGCCACATGCGGTAGCTGGCGCAGGCGCAGGTCGCGGAACACAGGCGCCCTGGCGACCAGGATGACGCCGCCGACGATCGCCGCGATGCTCGCCGCCTGGAGCGCGAGCAGCCACGTGGAGACGTGCACGACGTCGCCGAAGACCACCACGCCGAGTACGATCCCCGCGGCCGGCTCGGCAGCAGTCACCGCCGGCAGCGACGCGTTCAGCGGCGCGGCGTTGAAGGCATTCTGCATCAGCCAGAGCCCGACCAAGGTAGTGGCCACCGTGGCATAGCCGGGCCATGTCAGCAGCAGGTGCGCCGGGTTGCGGCCGTCGAGAGTCTCGACGCTCGTCCGGGTCAGGGCGTCGGCGATACCGAAGACCAGTCCGCTTGCCGTGCCGGTCAGGGCGGCTCGCAAGACACCGGACCGACGCCGGCCCACGTAGACGAGGACGGCCGCGATGAGCGCGATGAGGCCGGCGGCAGGCCAGTGTGAGACCGAGCCGAATGACTCGCCCGGCGAACGCACCGTCCTCGTCGCCGACAGCGCCGCCACGCCCGCGGTCAGCAGCACCGCACCGATGATCTCGGTCCGGCGCAGCGCCTGCCCGCTGAGCGGCACCGCCAGCACGAGGGCGAAGATCAGGCTGGTCGTGAGCAGCGGCTCGGTGATGGACAGATCCAGGTGGCCGAGCGTCCAGGCACCGAGGAGATCCCCGGCGACCAGCGCTGCGAGTCCGCCCAGCCAGCGACGATTGTGGACGAGCTTGGCGATCAGGCCAAGGCGGAGGAATTCGGCAGTCCGGACTTGCTCGGCGGCGTGCTGCTGGAGCACGAAGCCGAACCCGGAGAGCATCGCAGCGACGACGGTCGCCGCGACATACACCCAGCTCATCGTCCGCGCTCGAAGTTTTGGTAGGTCACCACGGCGTCACCGGCAATACAGTACGTGCCGTCGGCGATCGTTAGCACGACGGCCTGTGACCTGCGAAACCCGGATCGGATAGATACCACGCCAACGAGTCGTCGAGCGCCGATGTGCCCTCGTCCGGCGCCTCGATCCGTCATCCGCTCATCGTCCCCCATGCTTCGTGTTTGCTGGCGGCAGATCAGGTAAGCCTGCTAGTTATGAGCCGGTCACAGGCTGTGCGGTGAATCGGGACCGCATCTACTTCATCCTGATGGGCGTGTGCATCGGCGCCGTCGTCCTCGCCTGGACCGTGGTACGGCTCTTCTCCGTCACGGCCGCGGTCGCAATATCTGTCGCAGTAGGGCTTATCCCGCCTATCGCGGCCATCATCGCGAACGCTGGGGACGAAGGCTCACGCCGTCGCTAGCGTCGGCGGGGCGCCGCCACCTGCTCGGCTCGGTCACCTGCGCGGCTCTGTCACCTGCGCGGCTCTGTCACCTGCGCGGCTCCGTCACTTGCTCGGCTCTGTCACCTGCGCGGCTCCGTCACTTGCTCGGCTGCGGGACGGCGCAATTCACTTTGGGGTTCGCGCCTACATAGTTCAGCGGGCCCGCGGCGATCGTAGCCGCGACGGTGCCCGCGTGCGCGCAGCTCACGGCTCCGTTGTAGTAGTGCCGCTGCAGTCCTGCCAGCATGCCGATGATGAGCCAGACGACGAGTACTACGCCGATGATCCGCATGATCGCCTCCGGTCGCGGGGCGATCGCTTTGATCGCCGCCTCAGCCAGAGCGCCTGCTGCCGATGCCCGAAGCGGGCTCCGGGCGAGGCTGCATCCGGCCGGACGCAAGCTACCTCGCGAACCGGGACTTAAACGCCATGGTCGGCGAGCCCTTGTGAGCCCGGGCCCGCTGGCCCGCGGCTATTTGCGCGCCGACGGACGGGCGGTCGGTGACTTGCCATCCGGCCCGGCTGGCTTCTGACCATCGGGCGCGGTCGGCACGGCGTTGGCTTTCGCGAGGCTCGCCGCCTTGGCAGCAGCGCCAGCGAGGCCGTTGCTCATCCAGGCCAGCATTGGCGGCACTTCGGCATGCCACGTCCCCATGGTGTGACCGCCGCCAGGGGTCAGGACCAGCGGCACGTTGGCCAGGTGTAGCTGAAGTTCTTGGGCGAAGTATTCGGCACTGCTCGTGTCTGCCTTGTCACCCTGGCCTGCGCCGAGCCAGAACTGGGGCAGGGTCGCACCGGGTGCCAGCTGGCGAACCTCATCGGTCGGAGTGTTCTGCGCTCGCAGCACCTTGTTGCCGCGGAACGGGTCGACCGACCGGGTCGGGTTGATCAGCTGGTCGGACATCGGGCTGAAGTATCCGCTCATCGACGCTGCAAAGCCGTACCGGTACCTGTACCGCAGGGCCATGTTGGCCGCACAATAGCCACCCTCGGAGTACCCGGCGATGCCCCAGGCGCGACCAGGTGGCTGGACGCGCACCACGCGCGAGATGGCCTGGGGGACATCCACCCCCAGGTAGGTCAGGTCTTGCGCGCCGCCGACCTGGTTGAGGCACTGCAGCGAGATCCGGTGGCCGCCGTTCGCGTCCGGCATGACGAGCACCACTGGTTTGGCCTGCCCGTGCCTGATCATGTCGTCCAGGGTCACCTGGATTCCAACGACGTTGATCCAGTCCTGCGGCTCGCCCGGCTCACCGTGGATCAGCTCGATGACGGGGAATCGGTAGTTGGCGTACTGGGACTCGAAGTACTGGGGCGGCAGGTAGACGTACACCGTCCTGGTGATGTGGCTCAGCTTGCCCGGCACCGTCAGGCGAAGCGTATAGCCCTGCTGAAGGGCCAGCCGCAGGTAGACCGCTCGCGGGTCAAACGCCAGCGTGCGGTTGCCAGCGAGCAGGCTGCCCTCGGAGATCTGCGGCCCCGCGTTGGTGCTCTGGTTAGAGAAATCAGCAATGGCCGCGCCCCAGGTGGCGTAGTAGCCGAAGTACTTGTTGACGGCCAGGATGCCGAACTGCACGGCCACGACGAAAGACAGGCACGCCGCGACGATGCGCACGGCCAGATGCCGGACTCGGACCAGCCACCACGTCAGCCCGCCGAATATAAATATCAGCAGGAAGAAAAGCAGCAGGCTCTGCGGCTCAAACATTTGATGTCCCCCGGGGAATTTTGCGACATCTGCCCCAACTCATCAGCCAGCTAACGCGGACCTGACGCTGAGAGGTGCCCGCAGGGTCCCTCCATGGCGAAGTTCATAGCAAGCTCATACCCGTTCATTGCCTTGCCCCTTGCCCAGCCCCCCGAGGGCCAGCTCGTCCTGGCGGCCCCGCGGCACCCTGGTGACGGTGGGCGCCGGTCTGGCACCGGGCCATTGTCGCCGGCCTGCAGAGCCCAGTGCGCGCCGGCCCGCCAGAGCGCGCAGGCCGTAACGAGGATGTTTGAGCGCTACACAGCGGGCACGAATCTTCGCGAGCGGGTCCCCCTCCCGCCCACGGTAGGAGTGGAGATGGTGACGATGGCTACGTCAGCGACGATGCGACCCGAAGACTTCGACGAACTCGATGACGCCGAACTGCTGACTACGATCCAGTCCCTGCCCCATGGCGACGGCGCGCGCGACGCGGCGTGTGAAGCGCTCGTGACGCGGTACCGGCCACTAGTGCGGTCCTGTGTGCTGCGGTACCGGAACAGCACCGAGCCGCACGAGGAGCTGATGCAGGTCGGCTATGTGGGCCTGCTGAAGGCAATCAACAACTTCGATGCGGGCCTCGGTACGAGCCTGGCCGGGTACGCCCAACCCTGCGTGAGCGGGGAGATCAAGCGTCATTTCCGCGACAAGCAGTGGCAGGTCCACGTCAAACGATCGCTTCAGGAGCTGCGGCTTGAGCTGCGCAATGCGGCCGCCGAGCTGACGAACGAGCTCGGCCGCATCCCATCGGATGCCGAGCTCGCGCAGCACCTGACTATCTCAGTCGACGACGTGCGCGCTGCCAGGCAGGCTGACCTGGCCTTCCAGGCCGCGTCCCTGGACTCACCGGTAACCACGCAGGATGGCTCAGCCAGCCTGGGTGAGCTGCTCGGCGACGAAGACCCCCAGCTTGAGCACGTGCTCGACATGCAAGCCGTGTGGTCGCACTGGTCCGAGCTGCCCGACCGGGAGCAGCAGATGCTTCTCATGCGCTTCTACGGCAACATGACCCAGGCCGAGATCGGCGCGCAGCTCGGTATCTCCCAGATGCATGTGTCCCGGCTGCTGGCCGAGGCGCTGTCGTACCTGCGCGGGCACCTCATCGAGCCGGCCGCGGTGTCGGCATGAGTGCGCAGCGGCGCCTCGTCACCCTGGCTCCAGGCCAGCGTGTTCGCCGCCGCCAATCCTTAGCGAAGGGAAGCCCCCGATGAAAACCGCGACGGCGCTGACTGTCATGGCGATAGGCGCCATCCTCGCCTTCGCCGTGACCGCGCAACCCTCCTTCTTCAGTTTCCACATAGCCGGCTGGGTGCTCATGCTCACCGGGATCGCCGGCGTGGCCATCCCGCGACGCGGCTACGGCTGGCTACGACGCCGTCTGGTCCTGAACACCGCTGGTCAGCGCAAGGAGATCGAGCTACGGCAGCAGAATCTCTCCCCGCTGTTAGTGCCGGGCGGCCTGATCACCGAGCGCCGGGGCGCCGGGCCCGCTGAGGTGGCGGCGGACGCTCCGGTCGAAAGTGACACGATCGAGCAGTACATCGAGGAATAGTGCCGGCAATCCGCACGAGGCGCAGCGGGTTTGTGCTCGGCCACGCCTGGGCATAACGTTTGACAGCGGTGTCTACGACGAAGGCACGCCCTCACGCCAGCTATGGCGTGTGCACTGATCACGCTGCAACGCAGTACGCGGTGTAGCACCGGTTTCCCGGTGCAACCGCAGTACGCAGCGATCACGGTGCGACCCAGAGGGTGTGCCTTTCGCATGTCAGGCCTCCGATGGTGGTTGCGCAGTGTCGCTGGCGTTGCGACATCATCTGGAGGCACTTCCATGAGGATCGCCCTCATCGCGACCGACTGCCCGCTAGCGTCAGCCGACGCATCCGGTAGCCAGCCTGGCCAGCACACGTTGCTGGCACGCGCCCTCGCCGCGCACGGCCACCGCGTCACCGTCTACGTGCGGCGCGACAGTTCTGGCTCCCCCCGCACCGCCATACTCGGCAATGGCGCCTCGGCGCAGTACATCTCCGCCGGGCCGGCCAGGCCAGTCCCGGCCGACCAGGCTGCCAGGTACCTGCCCGCTTTCGCTGACCACCTCGCCGGCCAGTGGCGGGTCAGGCGGCCGGATGTCGTGCACGCGTTCTCCTGGACTGCGGGCCTCGTGGCACTCGGCGCCGCCCGCGGCCTGGACGTGCCCGTGTTCCAGACGTTCGAGTCGCTCGGCTCAGCTGAGCGGCGCCATCTCACCGGTGCCGACGTGACGGCCAGCCGGGTCAAGATCGAGGCGTCGATCGGCCGCGCTGCGGCGACCGTGCTCGCCCGCTCGGTCGCCGAGGCCGACGAACTGGCGAGGCTTGGCGTCCCCAATTCAGCCATCCGCGTCATCCCCTGCGGGATCGACACCGATCTGTTCAGCCCGGACGGTGCCCGGGCGAAGCGCGGCCCGCGGCCGAAGCTGATCACCTTCGCCCCAGGGGAGGCCGGGCGAGGGCTCGAATCCGTTGTCCGCGCCCTCGCGCTGCTGCCCGACGCCGAGCTGGTCATCGTCGGCGGCCCGGACGCGCGGCATATGCCGCGGACCGGTCCGGTCCGCGACGTGTCGCGGCTTGCCAGCGCGATCGGCGTGCGCAGCCGGGTGACGTTCGCTGGCGAGGTCGCGCAGGCAGCGCTGCCTGCGCTGCTCAGGTCGGCCGACATCATGGTCGGCGCGTCGCCGTACGAGCCGGCCGGTACGGCGGTGGTGCAGGCTATGGGCTGCGGCACGCCGACTGTCGTCTCGGCTGTCGGCGCTCATGCCGACGCAGTGGTCGACGGCGTCACCGGCCTGCTCGTCGCGCCCGAGCACCCGGCCATGCTGGCGCACCGGGTCCGGATGCTGCTTGCGCGTCCGGCGCTGCTGCAGGCGTACGGCATCGCCGCCGCTGACCGAGCCCGGTCTCGGTATTCCCTGCAGCGGATCAGCCAGGAGACGGCCGCCGCTTACGAGCGGTGCCTGCGCTCCCGCTCGGCCGCCGCGCTGGCGTCGGCCGAGGACGAGATGGCCGGCTATCCGGCGGAGCCGGACCTGCGCGAGGTGGCGGGGATCGGCTAGCTGTCGCCCGACTGTCAGCCCCCGACTGTCGGCCTGACTGCGAAGCCCGCACCACGTTCGCACTGCTGCGTGCGGCATGCTGGCAGGCGTGAGAACCACGACCGAGCAGGTCCGGCTGGCCGACTACACGACCTTGCGGCTGGGCGGCCCCGCCGCGCGATTCCTCGAGGCGGCAACACAGGAGGATCTGATCGAGGCGGTCCGGGCCGCCGACGCCGAGCCTGAGCCGGTGCTGGTGCTCGGTGGTGGCAGCAACCTGGTGGTCGCCGACGAGGGGTTCCCGGGCGTGGTCGTCCTCGTCGCCGGTGCCGGGCTCGACTTCGCCGCGGCCGGCGACGCCGTCGAGGTAACCGCGGAGGCCGGTCAGGACTGGGACGAGCTGGTGCAGGAGTGCCTGGCCGCTGGCCTGTCCGGCATCGAGTGCCTGTCCGGCATCCCGGGGCGGGCCGGCGCCACGCCGATCCAGAACGTCGGCGCCTACGGCCAGGAAGTCGCGCAGACCATCACTTTGGTGCGCGCCTACGATCGGCTGGCCGACCGGGTCGTCCGGCTCAGCGCCGCCGACTGCGAGTTCGGCTACCGGACGAGCAAGTTCAAGCGGCAGGCGACCGCGAACGGAGGGCCGGGTCGGGGCGCGCGCGGCGCCGCGCTGAACCCGGCGACGGCGACGGGCAGATTCGTCGTGCTCGACGTGACGTTCCGGCTGACGGCCAGCCCCCTATCGGGTCCAGTCCGGTACGGCGAGCTGAGTCGCGTGCTCGATGTGCCCGAAGGCGGCCAGGTCCCGCTGGCTGACGCCCGCGCGGCGGTTCTCGACCTGCGCCGCGCCAAGGGAATGCTGCTCGACGACGCTGATCCGGACACGCGCAGCGCTGGCTCGTTCTTCACCAACCCGATCGTGACCGCTGGCCAGTACGCGGAGCTAGCGGCCAGGGTCGCGGCGGACAATGGTCGCGCGGCAAGCGCCGCTGACGGGCGTGGCGGCACTGCCGAGTCCGCTATCCCGCACTGGCCCGAGGCGGACGGCCGGGTCAAGGTGTCCGCGGCCTGGCTGATCGAGCAGGCGGGCTTTAGCCGGGGATACGAGCTGGCCGACGATCCGGGCGGTGTCCGGATCTCCACCAAGCACACGCTGGCGCTGACGAACGTCGGCACCGGCCGGACTGCCAGCCTGATTCGGCTAGCGGGGCAGATCCGCGATGGCGTGCGCGCCGCGTTCGGGGTCGAGCTGGCCAGCGAGCCGACGCTGGTAGGAGTCCAGCTATGACCTGCTCGCGTTAGCCGCCGCGGCGCGCCGGCGCCAGCGGACTGGGTCAGGCCTGCGGTGCAGCGAGCCAGGAGTCAATGCCGGCCAGCAAGTCCTTCTGCACGATTATGGGCGCGGCGGACCCTTGGACGGACATCCGCGCCAGCCTGGCGAGGTCGGCGTCTGCTAGCCCGTAGACCTGACGGGCGAGCTCATACTGCGCCGCGAGCCGCGGGCCGAACAGCAGTGGGTCGTCCGCGCCGAGCGCAACCTGGACTCCGGCCTCGAGCAGCGGCAGCAGCGGCACGTCGTGGGCAGTGGCCGCGACCCCGAGCGCCACGTTGGACGTCGGGCAGACTTCCAGCGTGATCTGGCTGGCCGCGAGCCGCTGCAGCAGGATCGGGTCCGCGACGGCTGACACGCCGTGCCCGATGCGATCGGCATGCAGTTCGTCGACACAGGCCTGGACACTGGCGGGCCCGGCGAGCTCGCCGCCGTGCGGGACCGATCGAAGGCCGGCCCGGCCGGCAATCCGGAACGCCGGAACGAAGTCCGCGATGGCGCCACGGCGCTCGTCGTTGCTGAGGCCGAAGCCCACGACGCCCTGACCTGAGTAAGCTGCCGCGAGCCTGGACAGCGTGCGAGCCTCGAGTGGATGCTTGGTGCGGTTGGCGGCCACGATAATCCCGATGCCGACGCCTGTTGCCTGCGTGGCCGCCGCCGCGGAGTCGAGGACGAGCTCGAGCATCGGCGTCAGTCCGCCGAAGCGGTGCGCGTAGCCCGACGGATCGATCTGAAGCTCGAGCCAGCCCGAGCCCTCTGCGCGCTCATCCTGCGCGGCCTCGCCGATCAGCCGCCGCACGTCTGATGGTGTGCTGACGACAGACCTGGCGATGTCATACAGCCGCTGAAACCGGAACCAGCCGCGCTCGTCGGCCGCGCTGAGCTGCGGCGGCCACTCCTGCGTCAGCGACTCGGGCAGGTGCACGCCATGCTCACCGGCCAGCTCCACCAGCGTCGCGTGCCGCATCGAGCCGGTGAAGTGCAAATGCAGGTGCGCCTTGGGTAGCGCGGCGATCGGCCGTGGCATCTGCCAAGTTTGCCAGCCCGGCCTGGCCGCGTCGGTCAGCCGGGCTGGACCGGACTCAGCCGCGCCTAGTGCGCGGTGCCCAGCAGCTTGGCCAGCCGGGAGACGCCTTCCTCGAGATCGGCGTCGCCGAGGGCGCAGGACAGCCTGAAGTAGCCGTCGGTGCCAAATGCCTCGCCAGGCACGACCGCAACATCGGCCTCGTCGAGCAGCAGCTCAGCGAGCTGACTGGATGTCGTCGGCCGCTGTCCGGCGATCTGCCTGCCGAGCACGCCCTTGACCGAGGGATAGCAGTAGAAGGCGCCCTCGGGCAGCGGGCATACCACTCCGGGTACGTCGTTCAGCATGGCGGTCATGACCTGGCGCCGCCGGTCGAACGCTGCGCGCATCTGGCCGACGGCCGAAAGATCGCCGGATACAGCGGTGAGCGCGGCGGCCTGAGCGACGTTGCAGACGTTGGAGGTCGAGTGCGACTGCAGGTTGGTCGCGGCCTTGATGACATCCGCTGGGCCGGCCATCCAGCCGACCCGCCAGCCGGTCATCGCGTATGTCTTCGCGACGCCGTTGAGCACCACGCACCGGTCGGCGATCTCGGGCGCGACGACCGGCATCGAGACGAACCGCGCGTCTCCGTAGACCAGGTGCTCGTAGATTTCATCGGTGATCACCCAGATGCCGCGCGCTGCGGCCCACCTGCCGATCTCGGCGACCTGCTCGGGCGGGTAGACGGCGCCGGTGGGGTTGGACGGCGACACGAACATCAGCACCTTCGTGCGGTCCGTGCACTGCGCTTCGAGCTGGTCGACTGTCACCAGGTAGCCGCTCGTCTCGTCGGTATGGACGAGCACCGGGACACCGCCGGCCAGCGCGATGGACTCGGGGTAGGTGGTCCAGTACGGCGTGGGCAGCAAGACCTCGTCGCCGGGATCGAGCAGCGTCGCGAACGCTTGGAAGACGGCCTGCTTGCCGCCGTTGGTCACCAGCACCTGGCTAGCGGCGATGGTCAGCCCAGAATCACGGGCGAACTTGGTGGCGATGGCTTCTCGCAGCTCAGGCAGGCCGGCAGCCGGCGTGTACTTATGGAACCTCGGCTCCGCGCAGGCACGCTGCGCGGACTCGACGATGTAGTCGGGAGTCGGGAAGTCCGGCTCGCCGGCGCCGAAGCCAATGACCGGGCGGCCAGCTGCCTTCAGCGCCTTGGCCTTGGCGTCAACAGCCAGCGTGGCCGATTCGGCGATCGCGCCAATCCGGGCAGAGATCCTGGTGGGTGCGTAAGCCATGTGACCTATGATCCCATCCCCGGCGGCGTGGCTCATCCGCATATTCAGCCTGGCTGGTCGGTGCGCTCCGGCGCGGTGGCTCAGTGCCGTTGCTGCGCCGCCTGGTTACGCGCTGTATGGGTCACTGCGATGCCGTATGTCCCGCTGTCCGGGCGAGCCTGGCCGAAGAGCTCGCGAGGTCATCGGAAGCCTGCGCGAACGCCCGGCTGAGCAGGTCTGGCGTCAGGGCGTGTGCGGTGATTCCGTCTCGGCCGGTCATGTCACTGGCCGCCAGCAGCGCGTTGAGTATCGCTTCTTCCGTTGCTTCAGCCACTGCGGCGAACAGCGGGCTGAGGCGATCGTGTGGCAGGGCACGCACTTCGATGACGGCAGGCGACCGGGTGCCGGACAGGAAATGCTCAGGCGGCACGGGCTGGCGTGCTGTGGAGAAGGCCAGGAAGATGTCACCGCTGGAGTCGGATGTCCCGCCGCCAGCCCGGCCGATGCCGATGGCTGCGCGCTGCGCGAGGCGGCGGCACTGATCGCCGAGGATAGGCGCGTCAGTCGCGATGACGACGATGATCGACCCGGCGCCAGGTTCCAGGCGACCGCCCGCCGCGTAGTCGCCCGGTACTGGCACCACCGAACCAGGCAGGAAGCGCCCGGCCGGGACGCCGTCGACGCGCAGGTCTGCACGGCTGCCGTGATTGGCCTGGACTAGCACGCCGACGGTCCAGCCGCCATCAGCCGCAGGCAGCTCGCGGGACGCTGTCCCGATCCCGCCCTTGAATTCGTGGCAGATCATTCCGGTGCCGCCGCCCACGCTGCCCTCGGTGACCGGGCCGGATGCCGCTGAGTCGTAAGCCGCCGCCACGTGCTCGGGCCGGACGTGCGCGCCCTCGATGTCGTTCAGCATGCCGTCGTAAGTCTCGCCGACGACGGGCATCGACCAGTACAAAGCTCGGCCGGCCGTCCTGGCCCTGCCTTCTGCGCTGTCCATGGCCGCCAGCGCGTCACGCACCACGCCCACGCTGTGGGTGTTGGTCAGGGCGACCGATGTAGTCAGCAAGCCCGACTCGGCAATCCAGGCCATGCCGGTCAGCTCGCCATTGCCGTTGAGAGTGTGAACTCCGGCAGGCATGGGAGTCTCGCGGACGTAGCCGGGAACTGGCCGGATCACGGTGACGCCGGTACGCACCGGCCCGCGACCGGGGTCCAGCCGTCCGGCGCCGCTGATTAGGGTCGTGTGGCCGACAGCGACGCCGGCCACGTCGGTGATGGCGTTGTGCGCTGCGGGCGTGCCGAAGCCAACGCTCAGTCCTAGCTCGCGCAGCCGCATCTGCCTGCCCGCCCGCTGGCCATGCCCGCGGCCTGGTGCCGCGGTGTCAGCCGGATCCTAGGCGATCATCGAGCTCTAGGTGGGGCGGCCAGCCCGCCAAAGCCGGCACCGGCGGAGTAGACGTGCGGGCCGGGCGTGGCCGACGGCTCACCTGGGCGGTTCGACGGCACGCTCGCAGCCACGTACACTTCTGCATCTGGTGGTGTCCACCAGTGGCCCGTGCATGCCCGCGCGAGCCGTCACAGGGCAGTAGCTCAATTGGCTAGAGTTCCGGTCTCCAAAACCGGCGGTTGGGGGTTCGAGTCCCTCCTGCCCTGCGAGTACGGCCTGTGCGTGCACGGGTAGATGGCGGCGCTAGCCGACAATAGACTGTTGCTCAGGTGAGGACATGGCGACTCAGACACGTGGACCGGCCCCCGACAGGGCCGCGAAGCCCAACCGCCCGGCGAAGCGGGACCGGACGACTCCGGCTCAATTCGTCACCGAGGTGCGGGATGAGCTTCGGAAGGTCGTCTGGCCGACCCGCAAGGAGCTCGTGACCTATACGACGGTCGCGCTGGTTTTCATCCTGATCATGGTCGGCATCGTGACCAGCCTCGACTACGGGTTTACCAGGTTGGTGTTCGCCCTCTTCGGCTGAGGTTTGACGGCTGGGTGTCCAGTCGTTCACCGAGCGTGGCAGCATGATCGAGAGGGCCGCAGCCTGCGCCGCGGCACAAGTCCGGTGGCGCCGAGGTCCAGGCAGAACCGCAGGGGAGAAAGAGAATCGTGTCCGAGTCCGAACTGCCGCTAGGCGACCCGACGGCCGATGAGCCGGCGGCCGATGAGTCGACCGACGGCGAGGCCAGCGGTGTGCCCGACTTTTCGCTCGCCGACCTAGCGGCGGCCGCCGAAGAGACCGAGCCTGCTGCCGAGGCGGGCGACAGTGCTGGCGAGGCTGCTGCGGAGCCCGAGGCTGCGGAGCCCGAGGTTGCGGAGCCCGAGGAGAGCGACCCGGTCCAGCAGTTCAAGACCGAGCTGCGCTTGCTGCCGGGCGACTGGTACGTAGTCCACTCCTACGCGGGCTACGAGAACCGGGTTCGCACCAACCTGGAGAGCCGCACTCAGTCACTGAACATGGAGGATTACATCTTCCAGATCGAGGTCCCGACGCACGAGGTGATCGAGATCAAGTCGGGCAAGCGCCAGCAGGTCCAGGAGAAGGTACTGCCGGGCTACATCCTGGTCCGGATGGACCTGACTGACGAGTCCTGGGCAGCCGTCCGTAACACCCCGGGCGTCACCGGCTTCGTCGGCCTGTCCAGCAGGCCGTCGCCGCTCAGCCTGGACGAAGTGGCCAATCTGCTCGCGCCGGTGCCAGAGGAGAAGGCAGCGAAGAAGGCCGAGGCCGTGCGCGCCGCCGCGGTGGACTTCGAGATCGGCCAGTCGGTTACCGTGATGGACGGGCCGTTCGCGACGCTGCCGGCCACGGTGAACGAGATCAACCCCGATACCCAGAAGCTCAAGGTGCTGGTGTCGATCTTCGGCCGCGAGACGCCGGTCGAGCTTTCGTTCGATCAGGTCAGCAAGATCTAGCTCAGTAAGATCGATCTAGCCAGGTCGATCAAGACAGGACAGTGAGGTAAGGACCCAGAGATGGCTCCGAGGAAGAAGAAGGTCGCTGCGCTGGTTAAGGTGCAGCTGAACGCGGGTGCCGCCACGCCGGCCCCGCCCGTCGGTACCGCACTGGGCCCGCACGGCGTCAACATCATGGATTTCGTCAAGCAGTACAACGCTGCGACCGAGAGCCAGCGCGGCAACGTCATCCCGGTGGAGATCACGATCTACGAAGACAGGTCGTTCACCTTCATCACCAAGACCCCGCCGGCACCCGAGCTGATCAAGAAGGCCGCAGGCGTCCAGAAGGGGAGCGGCGAGCCGCACAAGACCAAGGTCGGCTCGATGACGGCCGCGCAGGTCCGGGAGATTGCCCAGGTCAAGATGCCGGATCTGAACGCGAACACGATCGAGGCCGCGGAGAAGATCATCGCTGGCACGGCCCGCTCGATGGGCATCAGGGTCGAGGGCTGAGCCTCCGGCCCGAATGATTACTGTCGCGCCGCCACAGGGCGACGTGGCAGGTGGCAGGGCCAGGCGCTGGCCCGCTGACCACAACCTGGACCACAGTCAGGAGATGCAATGAAGCGCAGTAAGGCATACCGGAAGGCCGTCGAGATGATCGACGCCGACCGGCTCTACACCCCGGCCGAGGCGGTTGCGCTCGCCCGGAGCACGTCCACAAGCAAGTTCGACGGCACCGTCGAGGTCGCCTTCCGGCTCGGCGTCGACCCTCGCAAGGCCGACCAGATGGTGCGCGGCACCGTCAACCTGCCCAACGGCACTGGCAAGACGGCCCGCGTGCTTGTCTTCGCAACTGGCGAGCGCGCCGAGGAGGCCCGCGCGGCCGGCGCCGACTACGTCGGGGCTGACGAACTAATCGAGCGTGTCCAGGGCGGCTTCCTTGATTTCGACGCGGTCGTCGCTACGCCGGACCTCATGGGCAAGGTAGGACGTCTTGGCCGCGTGCTCGGGCCGCGCAGCCTGATGCCGAACCCGAAGACGGGCACCGTCACGATGGACGTGGCGAAGGCCGTGACCGAGATCAAGGGCGGCAAGATCGAGTTCCGGGTGGACAAGAACAGCAATCTGCACCTGATCATCGGCAAGGCGTCGTTCCCTGACCGAGCCCTGGTGGAGAACTACGCCGCGGCGATTGACGAGGTCATGCGGCTCAAGCCGGCCGCAGCTAAGGGCAAGTACCTCAAGAAGGTCGCGATTACCTCCACGATGGGTCCTGGCATCCAGGTCGATCCCAGCCTGACTAGAGGGCTCACGGCCGAGTTTGACGAGCAGCCAGCCGCCGTCTGACCTGCTCCGGCACCACCGCTCCGCTCAGGGCCCGGGCCCGCCGTCTCAGACGGCGGGTCCGGGCCCTTCCGCGTCGCCCGGCGATCGCGGTCAAGCCGATTTGGCCGGCCGGGCATCAGCCACGTACCCTGAAGGCCTGCCATAGACCGTCGGCTGTCACCGCGCGCCGAGCGCGATGACCGAAGGCCCGCGCAAGCGGGCGGCCCACGTAGGCGACTGAGCTAGACCCTGGATGTCGGCATACGCCCGTCCGAGTCACGCCCCGTGCGCCTGCGTACGGGGCGTTCGCATGTCTGCGGGCCGGCCGGCGCCGTACATAACCGGGCCCGTCGCGTGTCGACGAGCACGGATCGAGGAGGGAGGCCCGTGGCGAGGGCAGAGAAGGTGGCCGCGGTCGCCGAGCTGACCGAGCGGTTCCAGAGCTCGTCAGGAGCGGTGCTGACCGAGTACCGCGGCCTGTCGGTGGCACAGCTTGGCGAACTGCGCCAGTCGCTGGGCGCCAACGCGACGTACTCGGTCGTGAAGAACACCCTGACCAAGATCGCCGCCGCCGAGGCGGGGGTCACGCCGGAGCTCACCAACCTGCTGAGCGGACCATCGGCGATTGCGTTCGTGCAGGGCGACGTGGTGGAGGCCGCCAAGGGCCTGCGCGACTTCGCCAAGGCGAACCCGCTGCTGGTTATCAAGGGCGGCGTACTCGACGGTAAGCCGCTGACACCGGACGAGATCGTCAAGCTGGCTGACCTGGAATCGCGTGAAGTCCTGCTGGCCAAGCTGGCGGGCGCGATGAAGGCGTCCCTAGCCAACGCGGCGGGCACGTTCGCGGCGCTGCCGGTCCAGATGGCCCGGCTGCTCGCAGCCCTGGAGAGCAAGCGCGCCGAGGAAAGCCCTGCTACCCCGGTAGCCGAGGCGGCCCCGGTCGATGTCGCCGCGACGCCCGACGTCGCGAACGCAGCCGACGCTCCAGAGGTGGCCGAAGCCGGCGACGCGACCGACACCACCGAGGCGACCGACACCACCGAGGCGGCAGCCTCGGACGGCGCGGAGAGCTAACTAGTCACCCTGGGTGACCTGACCAGATCCAGCAGGTGGCCGGACGGCCACCGGCGACACACGGAATGAACGAAAGAGGAAGCACCACAATGGCAAAGCTCAGCTCTGGCGACCTGCTCGAGGCCTTCAAGGAGATGACGCTCATCGAACTCTCTGAGTTCGTGAAGCAGTTCGAGGAGACCTTCGACGTCAAGGCCGCCGCGCCGGTTGCCGTCGCGGCTGCCGCCCCTGGTGGTGGCGCCCCCGCGGCCGAAGAGGCCGAGGAGAAGGACGAGTTCGACGTCATCCTCGAGGCCGCTGGCGACAAGAAGATCCAGGTCATCAAGGAGGTCCGGACCCTCACGAGCCTCGGGCTCAAGGAGGCCAAGGACCTCGTCGACGGCGCGCCCAAGCCGCTGCTGGAGCGCGTGAACAAGGAGGCGGCGGAGAAGGCCAAGGCCGCTCTCGAGGGCGCCGGCGCCACCGTCACCGTCAAGTAGTCATTACCGCGGTAGTCATTACCGCAGTAGTCATTACGCACGGTGGTCGTCCGCAACGGCTGGCACTAGCCGGCCGGGACGGCCCCAGTCCGAAGGCCCGCCGAGTCCGCGCCCATGCGAGCTTGGCGGGCCTTCGTGCGCGCGGGCAGGCGTTGTGCGGCTGCGGCGGTTACCTAAACCTCGCGAATCGGACGCCTTGGGGCGGTTGACAGCAGCGTCCCCAGTCGCGCCGTGCACATTTCCCGCGGCGCGTGCAGATTGGCGCCCGGCTCGCCCCGTTTTGGGCGCACGTTAGCCGGGAAATGACGCGAGGCTTGGTGCCTAAACTTCGCGAATCGGACGTTAGTAGGCATGCAGACGGCCCGCCGGTCGGGCCGGCGAGCCCGGAGATCATCACGATCGCCCGGCGGGGCATGGGGCGGTAGCGAAGCGGGGCTGCTTTCACCCGGTTTGCCGAGTTCGGGGTTGCCGCTCGGCAGGGCCCGCAATTCTGGCGAAGGATCCGGCACAGCGTGCTGTGGGTGGATATTTCGTGATCATGGAGCATCCCGCCCGGACTGGCTAGGGCCGCCAGTCGGTCATACCGGGCGAGGCTGGGGGAGGCCCGATACCGTGCGGCGCGAGGCCGGGGACCGTGCGGCGCGAGGCCGGGGACCGTGCGGCGCGAGGCTGGAGACCCGGTCCTGGGGCAGCTGGCGGAGCCTGGTCCGGGCGGCCGGAAACCCTGCTCCAGGAGGCAGAAAGTACTCCGCGGGGCGTCGAAAGCTGGGGCGATGGTCGCATCTGGGGAATACTTCTGGCCCCTGTAACGCTGGAACTAGCGACCGAAACTATTCCCCTACCCGCGCCATCGGGATCGAAACGTGCTGGTGAGTGTGAGCTTCGTCTCATAGTTTCAGGTTGCGACACAAGGCATCCAGGGCTTGACGTTTTGCTTCGAACGAGCGATGCTCCATTGCAACCGTGAACCTCATAGTGACGTACAGTTGACCAGCGGTGTGGCCTTCGACTACACTGCCAATTTGCGCTGCACTAACTCGTCCTCGGCTCCCTAAACCCCTAGCGGCGTAGCCGCAGGGCGTTTTGCGTGCGCGCGGTGCACCGTCCGCCACAAGCTCGGAAGGACCCCTGTTGGCAGCCTCGCGCAGCGCCTCAGCTACCGCTCTTGGTCCACGTCGTGTCTCCTTCGCTCGCATCGACGAGCCCCTAGAAGTCCCCAGCCTCCTTGCCCTGCAAACCGAGTCGTTCGACTGGCTGCTTGGCAACGAGCGCTGGCGCGCCCGGCTCGATGCGGAAAAGAAGGCGGGACACAAGAATCTGCCGGAGCAGTCCGGCCTCGAAGAGATCTTCGAGGAGATCAGCCCGATCGAGGACTTCACCGGGACCATGTCGCTCTCGTTCCGTGATCATCGGTTCGAGCCGCCCAAGTACTCCGCGGAGGAGTGCAAGGACAAGGACATGACCTTCTCCGCGCCGATGTTCGTCACCGCGGAGTTCATCAACAACTCCACCGGCGAGATCAAGAGCCAGACCGTCTTCATGGGCGACTTCCCGCTCATGTCGGCTAAGGGCACCTTCATCATCAACGGCACCGAGCGCGTTGTTGTGTCACAGCTTGTCCGGTCGCCGGGCGTCTACTTCGACCGCCAGGTCGACAAGACCTCGGACAAGGACATCTACAGCTGCAAGGTGATCCCGTCCCGCGGGGCGTGGCTCGAGTTCGAGATCGACAAGCGCGACAGCGTCGGGGTGCGCATCGACCGCAAGCGCAAGCAGAGCGTGACGGTCCTGCTGAAGGCACTCGGCTGGGACGAGGCCAAGATTCTGGAGCGGTTCGGCCAGTTCGAGTCCATGCGGGCCACGCTGGAGAAGGACCACACCACCGGCCAGGACGACGCGCTGCTCGACATTTACCGCAAGCTGCGGCCAGGCGAGCCGCCGACGAAGGAGTCGGCGCAGGCGCTCCTGGAAAACCTGTACTTCAACCCCAAGCGCTACGACCTGGCCAAGGTCGGCCGCTACAAGGTCAACAAGAAGCTCGGGCTGTCGCAGAACATCGGCCAGGGCACCCTGACCGAGGAAGACATCGTCGCCACCATCGAGTACCTCGTCCGGCTGCACGTCGGCGAGGAGGAGATGAAGTCCGGCAGCGAGATGATCCCGGTCGAGACCGATGACATCGACCACTTCGGCAACCGCCGCCTGCGCACCGTGGGCGAGCTCATCCAGAACCAGGTCCGGCTTGGCCTGGCGCGGATGGAGCGGGTTGTCAGGGAGCGGATGACGACCCAGGACGTCGAGGCGATCACGCCGCAGACCCTGATCAACATCCGGCCGGTCGTGGCCTCCATCAAGGAGTTCTTCGGCACGAGCCAGCTCTCGCAGTTCATGGACCAGACCAACCCGCTGGCCGGCCTGACGCACAAGCGCCGCCTGTCGGCGCTTGGCCCTGGCGGACTGTCTCGTGAGCGGGCCGGGTTCGAGGTCCGCGACGTGCACCCCAGCCACTACGGCCGGATGTGCCCGATCGAGACGCCAGAAGGCCCGAACATCGGCCTGATCGGCTCCCTGTCGTCCTACGGCCGCGTCAACGCGTTCGGCTTCGTCGAGACGCCGTACCGCAAGGTCCGGTCCGGCAAGGTGACCGACCAGATCGACTACCTGACTGCGGACGAGGAAGACCGGCACGTCATCGCCCAGGCGAACGAGCCGATCGAGCCTGACGGCAGCTTCACGGGGGACCGCGTGCTGGTCCGGCGCAAGGGCGGCGAGGTCGACTACATCCACCCGGACGAGGTCGACTACATGGACGTCTCACCGCGCCAGATGGTGTCGGTGGCGACGGCCATGATCCCGTTCCTCGAGCACGACGACGCCAACCGGGCGCTGATGGGCTCGAACATGCAGCGCCAGTCCGTCCCGCTGCTGCGCAGCGAGGCGCCGCTGGTCGGCACCGGCATGGAGTACCGCGCGGCTGTCGATGCGGGCGACGTGATCGTGGCTGAGAAGGCCGGCGTCGTCGAGCAGGTCAGCGCCGACTACGTCACGGTGGCCAACGACGACGGCACCCGGACCGACTATCTGGTGGCCAAGTTCCGCCGGTCCAACCAGGGCACGTGCTTCAACCAGAAGCCGGTCGCCATCGAGGGCCAGCGGGTCGAGGTCGGCCAGGTCATCGCCGACGGTCCGTGCACTGACAACGGTGAGATGGCGCTCGGCCGCAACCTGCTGGTCGCCTTCATGCCGTGGGAGGGCCACAACTACGAGGACGCGATCATCCTGTCCCAGCGGCTCGTCCAGGACGACGTGCTCTCCTCGATCCACATCGAGGAGCACGAGGTCGACGCTCGCGACACCAAGCTGGGCCCGGAGGAGATCACCAGGGACATCCCCAACGTCTCCGATGAGGTGCTGGCTGACCTGGACGACCGGGGCATCATCAGGATCGGTGCCGAGGTCGTCACCGGTGACATCCTGGTCGGCAAGGTCACGCCCAAGGGCGAGACCGAGCTGACGCCCGAGGAGCGCCTGCTGCGCGCCATCTTCGGCGAGAAGGCCCGCGAGGTCCGCGACACGAGCCTCAAGGTCCCGCACGGCGAGTCCGGCAAGATCATCGGTGTCCGCGTCTTCACCAGGGACAACGGCGACGAGCTGCCGCCTGGCGTGAACGAGCTGGTCCGCGTCTACGTGGCGGCCAAGCGCAAGATCACCGACGGTGACAAGCTCGCTGGCCGGCACGGCAACAAGGGCGTCATCGCCAAGATCCTGCCGGTCGAGGACATGCCGTTCCTGACCGACGGCACGCCTGTCGACATCGTGCTCAACCCGCTCGGCGTGCCCGGCCGGATGAACGTCGGCCAGGTGCTGGAGACCCACCTTGGGTGGGTCGCCGCCACCGGCTGGCAGGTCGACGGGCAGGACGCGGACTGGAAGAAGCGGCTGAAGAAGATCAACGCGCACGCTGCCCCGGCGGGCAGCGCGGTGGCGACGCCGGTTTTCGACGGCGCCAAGGAGGAGGAGATCACCGGCCTGCTCTCCAGCACGCTGCCGAACCGCGACGGCGACCGCCTGGTCGGCGCCACCGGCAAGGCGACGCTCTTCGACGGCAGGACCGGCGAGCCATTCAAGGACCCGATCGCGGTCGGCTACATCTACATACTCAAGCTGCTGCACCTGGTGGACGACAAGATCCACGCCAGGTCTACCGGCCCGTACTCGATGATCACCCAGCAGCCGCTCGGCGGTAAGGCCCAGTTCGGTGGCCAGCGCTTCGGTGAGATGGAGGTCTGGGCACTGGAGGCCTACGGCGCGGCCTACGCGCTCCAGGAGCTGCTGACCATCAAGTCCGACGACATCCTCGGCCGGGTCAAGGTCTACGAGGCCATCGTCAAGGGCGAGAACATCCCCGAGCCAGGCATCCCTGAGTCTTTCAAGGTGCTGATCAAGGAGATGCAGTCGCTCTGCCTGAACGTGGAGGTGCTCTCCAGCGACGGCGCGGCCATCGAGATGCGTGACACCGACGAAGACGTCTTCCGCGCTGCGGAGGAACTCGGCATCGACCTGTCCAGGCGGGAGCCGAGCAGCGTCGAAGAGGTCTGATCAGCTACGAGAAGTCCGACGAACTACCCCAGGGGAATGCAAACGTGCTAGACGTTAACTTCTTCGACGACCTGCGCATCGGCCTTGCCACGGCGGACGACATCCGGACGTGGTCGCACGGCGAGGTCAAGAAGCCGGAGACGATCAACTATCGGACCCTCAAGCCGGAGAAGGACGGACTCTTCTGCGAGAAGATCTTCGGTCCCACCAGGGACTGGGAGTGCTACTGCGGTAAGTACAAGCGTGTCCGGTTCAAGGGCATCATCTGCGAGCGATGCGGCGTGGAGGTTACCCGCGCCAAGGTGCGCCGCGAGCGGATGGGCCACATCGAGCTGGCCGCTCCCGTCACCCATATCTGGTACTTCAAGGGAGTGCCGAGCCGGCTCGGCTACCTGCTCGACCTGGCGCCGAAGGACCTGGAGAAGGTCATTTACTTCGCCGCCTACATGATCACTTACGTGGACGACGAGGCGCGCGGGCGTGACCTGCCGAGCCTCGAGGCCAAGATCACGGTCGAGAAGAGCCAGCTGGAGCAGCGCCGGGACGCCGACATCGAGGCGCGCCAGGCGAAGCTGGAGAAGGACCTGGCCGAGCTTGAGGCCGCGGGCGCCAAGGGCGACGCGCGCCGCAAGGTTCGCGAGGCCTCTGACCGCGAGTGCAAGCAGATCCGCGATCGCGCCCAGCGCGAGATCGACAGGATCGAGGAGGTCTGGTCCAGGTTCCGTAACCTCAAGGTTCAGGACCTGGAGGGCGACGAGCTGCTCTACCGCGAGATGCGGGACCGGTTCGGCCGGTACTTCCGCGGCGGCATGGGCGCGCAGGCGATCCAGGAGCGCGTGGGCAGCTTCGACCTCGAGGCCGAGGCCGCGAACCTCCGCGAGATCATCCGGACCGGTAAGGGCCAGCGGAAGGCCAGGGCGCTCAAGCGGCTCAAGGTCGTCTCGGCGTTCCTGAACACCACCAACAGCCCGCTCGGCATGGTGCTCGACTGCATCCCGGTGATCCCGCCGGACCTGCGGCCGATGGTTCAGCTAGACGGTGGCCGGTTCGCCACCTCCGACCTGAACGACCTGTACCGCCGGGTCATCAACCGGAACAACCGGCTCAAGCGGCTGCTCGACCTCGGCGCACCCGAGATCATCGTGAACAACGAGAAGCGGATGCTGCAGGAGGCCGTGGACTCGCTGTTCGACAACGGCCGCCGCGGCCGCCCGGTGACCGGTCCTGGCAACCGGCCGCTGAAGTCGCTGTCCGACATGCTCAAGGGCAAGCAGGGCCGGTTCCGCCAGAACCTGCTGGGCAAGCGCGTCGACTACTCGGGCCGCTCGGTCATCGTGGTCGGCCCGCAGCTCAAGCTGCACCAGTGCGGGCTGCCCAAGGAGATGGCGGTCGAGCTGTTCAAGCCGTTCGTGATGAAGCGGCTGGTTGATCTCAACCACGCCCAGAACATCAAGTCGGCCAAGCGGATGGTGGAGCGGGCCAGGCCAGTGGTCTGGGACGTGCTCGAGGAAGTCATTACCGAGCACCCGGTGCTGCTGAACCGCGCGCCGACCCTGCACCGTCTCGGCATCCAGGCCTTCGAGCCGCAGCTGGTCGAGGGCAAGGCCATCCAGATCCACCCGCTCGTGTGTACCGCGTTCAACGCGGACTTCGACGGTGACCAGATGGCGGTGCACGTGCCGCTGTCGGCCGAGGCGCAGGCCGAGGCGCGGATCCTGATGCTGTCCACCAACAACATCCTCAAGCCCGCCGACGGCAAGCCGGTGACCATGCCGACCCAGGACATGGTGATCGGGATCTACTGGCTGACCAGGGACAAGGCCGACGCGCCCGGCGAGGGCCGGGTGTTCGGCAGCCTGGCCGAAGCGCTGATGGCCTACGACACCGGAGAGCTGGACCTGCAGGCCAAGATCCAGATGCGGCTGTCCGACGTCACGCCGCCGCGGGGCTTCGCGACGCCGGAGGGCTGGGAGCCGGGCCGGCCGCTGCGGATCGAGACGACGCTCGGCCGCTGCCTGCTGAACGAGACGCTGCCGGCGGACTACCCGTTCGTCAACTTCGAGGTCGGCAAGAAGCAGCTGTCCACGATCGTCAACGAGCTCGCCGAGACCTATCCCAAGGTCGAGGTGGCCGCGGCGCTGGACGCGCTGAAGGACGCCGGGTTCCACTGGGCGACCAGGTCCGGGGTCACGATCTCGATCGAGGACGTGGCCGCGCCGCCGAACAAGCGGGAGATCCTGGACACCTACGAGAAGCGGGCCGACAAGGTGCAGCGCGAGTACGAGCGCGGCCTGATCACCGACGACGAGCGGCGTCAGGAGCTCATCGAGATCTGGACGCACGCGACCGCCGATGTGGCCCAGGACATGGAGAAGGCCTTCCCCGAGACCAACCCGGTCTGGATGATGGTCAACTCCGGTGCCCGCGGCAACCTGATGCAGGTCAGGCAGATCGCCGGTATGCGTGGCCTGGTGTCGAACCCGAAGGGCGAGACGATCCCGCGGCCGATCAAGTCCAGCTTCCGTGAGGGCCTGTCGGTGCTGGAGTACTTCATCTCCACGCACGGTGCCCGCAAGGGCCTTGCCGACACCGCGCTACGTACTGCCGACTCCGGGTACCTGACCCGGCGGCTGGTGGACGTCGCGCAGGACGTCATCGTGCGCGAGGAGGACTGCGCCACGGACCGGTCGCTGCCGATGCGGATCGCCGAGCACGGTTCCGACGGCGTCCTGCGCAAGCTGCCGAACATCGAGAACACCGGCACCGGGCGGACGCTGTCCGAGGACGTTGTCGGCCCCGATGGCACGGTGCTCGCGACGGCGGAGTCGGACATGACCGAGGGCATGATCGACGCGATCACCGCGGCGGGCGTGGAGTCGGTGCGGATCCACTCGGTCCTGGTCTGCCAGGCCAAGGTCGGTATCTGCGCCAAGTGCTACGGCCGTTCGCTGGCCACCGGCAAGCGGGTCGACGTCGGCGAGGCGGTGGGCATCATTGCCGCCCAGTCCATCGGCGAGCCTGGCACGCAGCTGACCATGCGGACCTTCCACACCGGTGGTGTGGCTGGCCTGGACATCACCCACGGTCTGCCGCGAATCCAGGAGCTGTTCGAGGCCAGGATTCCCAAGGGCCTGGCGCCGATCAGCGAGGTCGATGGCACCGTCAGGATCGACGAGCAGGACAAGGCTCGCAAGATCGTGATCGTGCCGGATGACGGCTCAGAGGAAGTGCCGTACCAGGTCTCGATGCGGTCCAGGCTGCTCGTGGCGGACGGCGACCACGTCCGGGTCGGCCAGCAGCTCATCGCTGGCGCGGTCAACCCGCACGAGGTCCTGCGCATCCTCGGCTCGCGCGAGGTGCAGCTGCACCTGGTGCACGAGGTGCAGGAGGTCTACCGGTCTCAGGGCGTGTCGATCCACGACAAGCACATCGAGATCATCATCCGGCAGATGCTCAAGCGCGTGAACGTGATCGAGTCCGGCGACACCGATCTGCTGCCCGGCGAGCTCGTCGAGCGGCCGAAGTTCGAGGAGGTCAACCGCGCTGTCGTCGAGGCGGGCGGCACCTCGGCGGCAGGCCGTCCGCAGCTCATGGGCATCACGAAGGCGTCGCTGGCCACCGAGTCGTGGCTGTCGGCGGCTTCCTTCCAGGAGACCACCAGGGTCCTGACCGACGCGGCGATCCACGCCAGGTCGGACTCGCTGGTGGGCCTGAAGGAGAACGTGATCATCGGCAAGCTGATCCCGGCCGGTACCGGCATGCAGCGCTATCGCAGCCTGCGTGTCGAGCCGACGGAGGAGGCCAAGGCAGCGGTCTACCCGCCGACCTCCTACGACAGCCCGGCGGAGTACTCCTTCGGCCCGGTGTCCGGTCAGGCCATTCCGCTCGAGGAGTACGACTTCGGGGCCTACAACAGGTAGGACCGGCTCGTTCTCGGGCGCCGCGACCTGACGGTCGCGGCGCCGTTCTGCTTTCGGAGGGGGCGGGACCTGACGGTCGCGGCGCCGTTCTGCTTTCCGGGAGGGGGCCGGGACCTGACGGTCGCGGCGCCGTTCTGCTTTCCGGGAGGGGGCCGGGACCTGACGGTCGCGGCGCCGTTCTGCTTTCCGGGAGGGGGCCGCGACCTCTGGTCGCGGCGCCGTCTGCTGTCTTGATCGGCCGCGCGCGTTTGCGCGACTCGATTTGCGGTAGTGGGCGGGGTCGTGAGGACGCCCGAGCGGATTCGGCCCCGTTCCCGGTCCTGGTCCCCGCCTCGGCGGCAACCACGGCAACGGGCCGCTACCGGCGCGCTGGCGCGTGCGTGCGGAGCTGTCATCGTCGGCCTGCGGTACCCGATCGTCGCCGGCTGGATCATCGCGGTGGTCGCGGCCATGCACTACCTGCCCCAGCTCAGTCAGTCTGGCGGCGCGGCCAGCCTCGTTCCCTCGACCGCGGCTGCGGTCCAGACCGAGGTGACCGCCACCAGGATCTTCGGCGAGCCCCTCGACGCGCAGGTGGCTGTCGTCCAGCGCGCCGCGCGCGGCCTGACGTCGAGAGCCCAGGCCGACGCCGTCCGCAACGCCGTCTCCGTCGACACCGGCCAGGTAGCAGGCGCCGCGATCGCCGGCCTGGCCGGCGCGCTGCCGATCCCGAACACGGCCGGAGCCTTCCCGGGCTCACGGGAGCGGTCGACGACCGTCGTCACGTTCCTGTACTTCCGGCCCGGCATGTCGCCCGCCGCGCAGACGCTCGGCGGCGAGCTTTACGCCCGCCGGTTCGCGTCCGCGCCCGCCGATCATCTGGTTGGTGTCACCGGCGTGGCGCCGGCGATCTACGAGCAGGGCGTCATCATCGGTCAGCGCCTGCCGTGGGTAGAGCTGGCGACCGTGCTGGCGATCTTCTTGATCGTCGGCTTCTTCTTTCTCTCGCCAGGTGCGCCGCTCGCGACGCTGGCCTGCGCTGGCACCGCGTACTTACTGGCCGTCCGCGTTGTCGCCTGGGTGATGCAGCAAATGCACGTGACGCTGCCGCCGGACGTCGAGCCAGTCCTCGTCGTGCTGCTGCTCGGGGTCACCACGGATTACTCGGTCTTCTTCATGTCGGGCATGCGGAACCGCCTGGCCGAAGGCCTGTCGCGCGTCCAGGCAGCCCGGCTGACGACCGCGGAGTACGCGCCGATCATTCTCGCGGCCGGCCTCCTCGTCACAGCCGGGACGGCCTCACTCGGCGTCGCGAGAATGCAGCTGATCCGCGCCTTCGGGCCGGCGCTGGCGGTGACCGTGCTGACCGCGATGCTGGTGTCACTAACGCTCGCGCCCGCGCTGATCGGCATCTTCGGCAGCGCCCTCTACTGGCCGGGCCCGCGCTGGTTCCGGGTGGCCAGGAAGGCGGCCCGCCGTGCGGCTGCAGCGCAGGCTGCCGGCGGGGCCTCGGCGCCGGCGCCGCGGTCCCCGTGGACTATCCGGGAAGCTCTGGCGAGGTTCGCCGCGGTGCGGCCGGTTGCGCTCGTGATCGTGGCCGTCTGTGTCCTCGGCCTGCTCGCGGCCGCGCTCGACGCCACCGGCCTGCGGCTGGGCGCGCCGCTCGTGGCGGCGCTGCCGGGCAGCACACAGCAGGCGCGCGCCCAGACAGCCGCAGCTCACGGTTTCGCCGTGGGCATCATGTCGCCCACCGAGATCCTGCTGCTGGCTCCCGGAGTGGGTCACGACACCGCTGCCCTCGGCCGGCTGCAGGCGTTGCTCGCCAAGCAGCCCGGCGTCGCTGGCGTGGTTGGCCCGGCGACGGTGCCGACCGCACTGGCGAAGGCCGGCTTTCCGGCGGGCCTCCCGGCGAGCCCGCCAAACCCGATGCTGGCGAAATCCGGGAACGCGGCCCGGTTTGGCATCATCGAGCGCACCGACCCGCTCGGGCCGACCGCCGTCAGCGACGTCGCGTCCCTGCAGGCGAGGCTGCCGGCGCTCGTCCGGTCCGCTGGCCTGACCGGCGCCCGGATCGAGGTCGGCGGCGAGACCGCTGCGGTCGGCGAGGCCGTCAGCTCGACGACGGGCAGCCTGGGCCAGCTAGCCCTGATCATGCTGGCCATCACGTTCGTGCTGCTCGCCCTTTTCCTGCGGGCCCTGCTTGCGCCCCTCTACCTGCTGGCGGCCAGTGTGCTGTCCCTGCTGGCGACGCTCGGCCTCACGGTCTGGATCTTCCAGCACCGCCTCGGCTACGACGGCCTGGTGTACTACGTGCCGTTCACGGTGGCGGTGCTGCTGATCTCGCTGGGCGCGGACTACAACGTGTTCGTGGTGGGCCGGATCTGGGAGGAAGCTCGGCGCAGGCCGCTGCGCGAAGCCATCGCCGTGGCCAGCTCGCAGGCCTCGCGCGCGATCACGGTGGCCGGCGTGGCACTGGCCACCAGCTTCGCCTTGCTCGCGCTCATCCCGCTGGACCAGTTCCGCGAGGTAGCCGTGGCGATGGCGGCTGGCATCATGATCGACGCGATCGTGGCGCGCTCCCTGCTTGTGCCCGCCCTCGTGGCGCTCTTCGGCCGGGCCGGCCTGTGGCCAGGCGGCCGCGCGCTGCGAGCTGAGGCGGCGAAGCCTGCCGATTGGCCAGCAGAACGGGGCGACCGGCCGAAGCTGCCAAAGCGTGTACGCCGAAATACGCCAATATAGGCCGTATGGGCTGACCGCGCTCGGCTGCTGGGTGTCATGGCTGTGGCAACCAGGCGGCTGTATGGGCAGCAGGGTCACAACGACGCCCTATCTGGAAGCTCAGCGCGCTCAGCTAGGGCTCGTCTGGCGGCTCTTGACCGGCCCGCCGGTGCTGCCGGCTGCTGGCGGCCGGCTGGAGCGGCCAGCTGGAGCGGCCAGCCGGCCCGGTCGGCGAGCTTCATGAGCGCCTCAGCGTCGGCCGGCGCCGCGGCGTGCTGGTCATTGTTGAAATAGGCGAACACGTCGGCTTCGGGCGGGAAGGTGTCCGCAATCCGGCCGAGCCAAGTGCGCAGCGCTTGACGGCCGTAGCGCGGCCATGGGTGCGCCCGTCCCTCGTGGAACCGTACATATCCCCAGGTCGCCGTCCGCCACAGCGGGCCGAGCGGCCTGCCGCGCCGGTCTGACCAGCACAGCGCGGCATCGTGAGAAGCCAGGATGTCCCTGACGTCCTGCGTCAGCCAGGACTCATGGCGGAACTCGACGCAGACGCGCCGCTGCCCTGGCTGGCTCTCTGGTGGCTCGCCCTGTGCCAGCTCGCTCTGTGCTAGCTCGCTCTGTGCTAGCTCGCTCTGTGCTAGCTCGCTCTGTGCTAGCTCGCTCTGTGCCAGGCTGGTGAACTGCACTGCGAACTGGCGCAGGCACTCGTCGAGAGCGGCCGGGTCGGCGCGCATGGTCGGCGGAAGCTGCAAGAGCACCGGCCCTAGCCGGTCACCGAGGCTCGCGGCCACGCCCAGCAGGCGGCTAACCGGCTCGGCCGGCTCGCGCAGCCGCCGAATATGGGTCAGGTACCGGCTCGCCTTCACCGCCATGACGAAGCCAGCCGGCGTCCGGGCGCGCCAGGAGGCAAAGGTGCCGGCGACCGGCAGGCGGTAGAACGTTCCGTTGTTCTCAACGGTAGGGAACCGGGTCGCGTAATACTCGAGCCACTGGGAAACCGGCAGCCGTTCCGGGTAGAACGCCCCGCGCCAGTCCCGGTACTGCCAGCCTGACGTGCCGACGAGCAGCGGCACAGGCGTCCCTCCTTCCGAGTGGTCCATCAGGCCGGACAGGCCGGTAGCCCGCGCAGTCCAACAGCGGGGACCTCCTGGACTGAGAGTGCCCTGCTCCAGCGTCACTAAAGACACGGGCGTCTGGGAATAAAGCCGTCGAAAAGCTGATTGAAGCTCCTGTCTGCGGACAGCTGTGGCCGCGGTGGTTCTGGCCGCGTTGGTTCAGGCCGCAGCAAATGTGCGATGGCGCTAGTAAGGCTTTGCTAAGCTAACGTCCAGCGAAGAGCGAGATGCCAGCCCGTTTTGACCAGCGAGCCAGGGGTTGGCTATTCTGGTTCTCCGTGCCCATGCCTCATGGGTGCGTGCACGTCTGTGTGACCGCGGTCTCGCGACCTCAGCGTGGTTAGCGCAGGGTTGGATTTAACCCAGCGTTGATCAACCCAGCGTCGATGAGCCGCGTGGCCAGGCGGGCAGCAAGACTTCCCTTCCGGATTCCGGGTCCGTTTCGGGCCTGGGTGCGTCGTGAACACTGCGACACGCCCGACCGCGGGGGGCGGGCGGGCAGCTACCGAGGCAGGAACCAGCAGGTCAAGTACGTCCTAGGTCGCGCTCAGAGCGTGGTCGGGAGCAAACGCTGTGTCGCAGGGCACAGCACTAGAGTGGCCGCGCCACCGGCGCGGCGCCGGGTCAGCCGACGGCTAGCCCGGTCGTAGTCAGCAGGCGACAGCAGCGCCGCAAGGCGCGCGGTAGAGAAAAGACGGAGACGCGTTGCCCACGATCCAGCAGCTAGTCCGCAAGGGCCGGCAGGACAAGGTAGCCAAGAACAAGACTCCGGCGCTGCAGGGCAGCCCGCAGCGCCGCGGGGTGTGTACGCGCGTCTACACCACCACGCCCAAGAAGCCCAACTCGGCTCTGCGGAAGGTCGCGCGAGTCCGGCTGACCAGCAAGATCGAGGTCACCGCCTACATCCCAGGTGTCGGGCACAACCTCCAGGAGCACTCGATCGTGCTCGTGCGCGGCGGCCGCGTCCGTGACCTGCCCGGCGTGCGCTACAAGATCATCCGCGGCTCCCTGGACACCCAGGGTGTCCGCAACCGCAAGCAGGCACGCAGCCGCTACGGCGCGAAGAAGGAGAAGAGCTGACATGCCGCGCAAGGGCCCCGCGACTAAGCGGCCGCTAGTGACCGACCCGGTCTACGGCTCGCCGCTCGTCACCGCGCTGGTGAACAAGGTTCTCAAGAACGGCAAGCGGTCGCTCGCCGAGCGGATCGTCTACGGTGCGCTCGAGGGCTGCCGCGACAAGACGGGCAACGACCCGGTAGTCACGCTCAAGCGGGCGCTGGACAACGTCAAGCCCACGCTGGAGGTGCGCAGCCGCCGGGTTGGCGGCGCGACCTACCAGGTGCCGGTTGAGGTCCGCGCCTCGAGGAGCACGACGCTCGCGCTGCGCTGGCTCATCACCTACTCGCGCGCACGGCGGGAAAAGACCATGACCGAGCGGCTCATGAACGAGCTGCTGGACGCCAGCAACGGACTCGGAGCGAGCGTCAAGCGCCGCGAGGACACCCACAAGATGGCCGAGTCCAACAAGGCATTCGCTCACTACCGCTGGTAGTGAGCATCCCAAGAGATTAAGGATCGAGGATCACAGGCAGTGGCCGCGACACAGACCGCTAGCGAACTCGCCAACGTCCGGAACATCGGCGTCATGGCGCATATCGACGCGGGCAAAACCACGACCACAGAGCGGATCCTGTTCTACACCGGCATCAATTACAAGATCGGTGAGGTCCACGAGGGCGCAGCCACCATGGACTGGATGGAGCAGGAGCAAGAGCGCGGCATCACGATCACGTCTGCCGCGACCACCTGCATGTGGCGTGACCACACCATCAACCTGATCGACACGCCGGGACATGTCGACTTCACCGTCGAGGTGGAGCGCTCGCTGCGCGTTCTCGACGGGGCGGTCGCGGTTTTCGACGGCGTCGCCGGTGTCGAGCCGCAGTCCGAGACTGTCTGGCGGCAGGCGGACCGCTACGGCGTGCCGCGCATCTGCTTCGTCAACAAGATGGACCGCGTCGGTGCCGAGTTCCACCGCTGCGTGGAGATGATCACTGACCGGCTAGGCGCTACCCCGCTGGTGATTCAGCTGCCGTGGGGCGTCGAGTCGGACTTCCGCGGTGTCATCGACCTGATCCGCATGCGCGGCCTGCTGTGGCAGACCGAGGGCAAGGGCGATACCTACGACGTTGTCCCGATCCCGGACGACCACGCCGAGGCGGCCCGCGAGTGGCGGGACAAGCTGGTAGAGACCATCGCCGAGAACGACGAGGAGATGATGGAGCTCTACCTGGAAGGCACCGAGCCCGATGCCGACCAGCTCGTCGCCGCGATCCGGCGGGCCACGATCGCCAGCAGCATCACCCCGGTGATGTGCGGCAGCGCGTTCAAGAACAAGGGCGTTCAGCCCATGCTGGACGCGATCGTGGACTTCCTGCCGAGCCCGGTGGACATCCCGTCCATCAAGGGTCACGCGGTCGGCGACGAGGAGACCGTCATCGAGCGGCACGCCGACACGGCCGAGCCGTTCGCCGCGCTGGCGTTCAAGATCATGTCCGACCAGCACCTCGGCAAGCTGACCTACATCCGCATCTACTCCGGCACGCTCGAGTCCGGCACCCAGGTGCTGAACTCGACCAAGGGCCGCAAGGAGCGGATCGGCAAGATCTACCAGATGCACGCGAACAAGCGCGAGGAGCGCCCGACCGCGGTGGCTGGCCAGATTGTGGCCGTGATGGGGCTGAAGGACACCACGACCGGCGACACGCTGAGCGACACGGCCAAGCAGGTCATCCTCGAGTCGATGACCTTCCCGGCGCCGGTCATCAACGTGGCGATCGAGCCGAGGACCAAGGCCGACCAGGACAAGCTCGGCACCGCGATCCAGCGGCTGGCGGAGGAGGACCCGACCTTCCAGGTCAGGACCGACGAGGAGACCGGCCAGACGATCATCTCGGGCATGGGCGAGCTGCACCTGGAGGTGCTGGTCGAGCGGATGCGCCGCGAGTTCAAGGTCGAGGCCAACATCGGCCGTCCGCAGGTTGCCTACCGCGAGACCGTCCGCAAGAAGGTCGATCGGGTCGAGTACACCCACAAGAAGCAGACTGGCGGTTCCGGCCAGTTCGCCCGGGTAATCATCAACCTGGAGCCGACGGGCGGCGACGGCGGCGGCTACGAGTTCGAAAACAAGGTGACCGGTGGCCGGGTCCCGCGGGAGTACATCCCGTCGGTAGACGCGGGCTGCCAGGAAGCCGCTGAGTTTGGGGTGCTGGCCGGATACCCCATGGTGGACGTCAAGGTCACCCTGACCGACGGCGCTTACCACGAGGTCGACTCGTCCGAGCTCGCCTTCAAGATCGCCGGCTCGATGGCCTTCAAGAAGGCCGCCGGCCACGCCGATCCCGTCCTGCTGGAGCCGCTGATGGCGGTCGAGGTCAGGACACCTGACGACTACATGGGCGAAGTTATCGGTGACCTCAACAGCCGCCGTGGCCAGATCCAGGCCATGGAGGAGAGGTCCGGGGTGCGGGTCGTGAAGGCCCTCGTCCCGCTGTCTGAGATGTTCGGCTACGTGGGAGACCTGCGCAGCCGGACGCAGGGCCGGGCGGACTACAGCATGCAGTTCGACTCGTATGCCGAGGTCCCGCCCAGCATCGCCAAGGAAATCATCGCCAAGGCACGCGGCGAGTAGTCAGAAGTAACGACGACACGAAGCAAGCAGTGCGCGTGAGCGCCTGGCCCCGCTGCGGCGGGGAAACGATCGCAACGAGGAGACACCAGTGGCGAAGGCCAAGTTCCAGCGGACCAAGCCGCACGTCAACATCGGCACCATCGGTCATATCGACCACGGCAAGACGACGCTGACCGCGGCGATCACCAAGGTGCTGCACGACAAGTACCCCGACGTCAACACTGCCAGCGCGTTCGACCAGATCGACAACGCGAAGGAAGAGAAGGAGCGCGGGATCACCATCTCGATCTCGCACGTCGAGTACCAGACCGACAAGCGGCACTACGCGCACGTGGACTGCCCCGGTCACGCTGACTACATCAAGAACATGATCACCGGTGCCGCGCAGATGGACGGCGCCATCCTGGTCGTGGCCGCGACCGACGGCCCGATGCCACAGACCCGCGAGCACGTGCTGCTGGCCCGTCAGGTCGGCGTGCCCTACATCGTGGTCGCGCTGAACAAGGCCGACATGGTCGACGACGAGGAGATCCTCGAGCTCGTCGAGCTTGAGGTGCGCGAGCTGCTCAGCACCTACGAGTTCCCCGGCGACGACGTACCGGTGGTCCGGGTGTCGGCGCTCAAGGCGCTTGAGGGCGACGCCGAGTGGGGCGAGAAGGTCGCCGAGCTGATGACGGCTTGCGACGACAGCATCCCCGAGCCGGTGCGCGACATCGAGAAGCCGTTCCTGATGCCGGTCGAGGATGTCTTCTCGATCACCGGCCGCGGCACCGTGGTGACCGGCCGGATCGAGCGCGGCGTGATCCACACCGGCGACGAGGTCGAGATCATCGGCATCAAGGAGAAGGCGACCAAGACCACGGTCACCGGCGTCGAGATGTTCCACAAGATCCTCGACGAGGGCCAGGCTGGCGACAACGCCGGACTGCTGCTGCGCGGCACCAAGCGCGAGGACGTCGAGCGCGGGCAGGTCATCATCAAGCCCGGCACCAACACCCCGCACACCGAGTTCGATGCTCAGGTCTACATCCTGTCCAAGGACGAGGGCGGCCGGCACACGCCGTTCTTCAACAACTACCGGCCGCAGTTCTACTTCCGCACCACCGACGTCACGGGCGTGGTGCACCTGCCGGAGGGCACCGAGATGGTGCTGCCCGGTGACAACACCGAGATGAAGGTCGACCTGATCCAGCCGATCGCCATGGAGGAGGGCCTGCGCTTCGCTATCCGCGAGGGCGGCCGTACCGTTGGCGCCGGCCGGGTTACCAAGATCATCAAGTAGTAAGGGAACGGGCCCGGGGAAACCCGGGCCCGTTCCACGGTCGTCCCGCCTCACGGCAGGCCGCACGCGCGGCTGACCGGGTGGCGGGGACGGCAGGCAAGAAGCGGCGCGACACGAGCGAAGGACATCGAAGCCACATGGCGGGACAGAAGATCCGCATCCGGCTCAAGGCCTATGACCACGAGGTCATTGACAGCTGGGCGCGGAAGATCGTCGATACGGTGATTCGTACCGGCGCCAAGGTCGCAGGCCCGGTGCCGCTGCCGACCGAGAAGAACGTCTACTGCGTCATCCGCTCGCCGCACAAGTACAAGGACTCGCGCGAGCACTTCGAGATGCGCACGCACAAGCGGCTGATCGACATCATCGACCCGACGCCGCGGACAGTCGACTCCCTGATGCGGCTCGACGTGCCGGCTGGCGTCGACATCGAAATCAAGCTGTAGCAGGACTGCCGGGATGAAGAAGCCTGCCGTGAAGATAAAGAAAGCACTGTGATGACCAAGCAGATCAAAGGGGTCCTGGGCACCAAGCTCGGCATGACCCAGGTCTTCGCCGATGACGGCAGGATGGTTCCTGTGACGGTCGTCGCGGCCGGCCCTTGCGTCGTCACCGCGGTGCGGACGCCGGCCGCTGACGGCTACGCGGCCGTCCAGCTGGGCTTCGGCGAGATCGACCCGCGCAAGGTGACCAAGCCGGTCGCCGGGCACTTCGCCAAGGCAGGCGTCACGCCGCGCCGCTACCTGGTGGAGCTGCGGACCGACAACGCCACCGACTACACCCTCGGTCAGGAGGTCACCGCTGAGACGTTCGCCGCTGGCGAGCTGATCGACGTGACGGCCACCAGCAAGGGCAAGGGCTTCGCCGGTGTCATGAAGCGGCATGGCTTCAAGGGCATGAGCTCGTCGCACGGCACGAAGCGGAAGCACCGCGCACCCGGCTCGATTGGCGGCTGCGCCTACCCGGGCCGCGTGTTCAAGGGCGTGCGGATGGCCGGCCGGATGGGCGGCGAGCGCACTACCACGGCAAACCTGACCCTGCACGGCGTCGATGCCGGCCGCGGGCTGCTGCTGATCAAGGGCGCTGTCCCCGGGCCAGCTGGCGCCCTCGTGCTTGTCCGCAACGCCGCCAAGGCCCCAGTGAAGAGTGAGGCGAAATGAGCCCCGCGCAGACGAGCTCCGCAGCTGAGGGAGCAGCGCCGGCCAAGCCCAGGGCTGCCAAGCCCAAGGCGGCCGCGGCCGCGACAGCTCAGCTGCCAGCGGAGATCTTCGACGCCAAGGTCAATGTGCCGCTGATCCACCAGGTAGTCGTGGCGCAGGAGGCGGCCGCCCGGCAGGGCACGCATTCCACCAAGCGTCGCGGCGAGGTCCGCGGCGGTGGCAGGAAGCCGTACCGGCAGAAGGGCACCGGGCGCGCCCGGCAGGGCTCCACGCGTGCGCCGCAGTTCGCCGGCGGTGGCGTCGTGCACGGCCCGCACCCACGCTCGTACGACCAGCGGACCCCGAAGAAGATGAAGGCCGCCGCGCTGCGCGGGGCGCTGTCCGATCGGGCGAGGCACGACCGGGTGCATGTAATCGCCGGGCTTGTCGACGGCGAGACGCCCAGGACCAAGACCGCGGTCGCCGCACTCGCGAGCCTGACCGGGTCCGCAGCGCACGTGCTGGTCGTGATCACCGCCGGTGACAGCCTCACCAGGCTGAGCCTGCGCAACGTTCAGGGCGTGCACGTACTCGCGGAGGGCCAGCTCAACACCAGGGACGTCCTGGTCAGCGACCACGTGGTCTTCACCCAGGAAGCGCTGGACGGCTTCGTAGCGCGCACCAGCGGGGCCGCGCAGCCGGCCGACTCCAGTGCGGCCCAGCCCGCGGCGTCGCGCGCGACGGCGAAGCAGGAGGACGAGCAGCAGTGAACAAGACGGTCAACCCGCGCGACATCCTGCTGCGCCCCGTTATCTCGGAGAAGAGCCTCCGGCTCGCCGACGACGGCAAGTACACGTTCATCGTTGCGCCCGGCACGCACAAGACCCAGATCCGCCAGGCGGTGGAGGCGACCTTCAACGTGAAGGTGACCGGCGTTAACACGATCAACAGGCCCGGCAAGCGCCGCCGGACCCGGTTCGGCTGGGGCAAGCGGCCGGACACCAAGCGCGCCATCGTCAGCCTCGCCGCTGGCGACCGGATTGAGCATTTCGGCGGACCGGTCAGCTAACCGGCGATCACGAGGAGCTTTCACCAGATGGCTATCAGAAAGTACAAGCCGACTACCCCCGGCAGGCGGGGCGCGAGTGGCTCCGACTTCTCTGAGCTCACCAGGAGTGAGCCAGAGAAGAGCCTGGTGCGCCCGCTGATCAGTCACGGCGGCCGGAACGTCTACGGCCGCATCACGACGCGGCACCAGGGTGGCGGGCACAAGCGGTCGTACCGGCTGATCGATTTCCGCCGGGCGGACAAGGATGGCGTGCCCGCGAAGGTCGCGCACATCGAGTACGACCCGAACCGGACCGCGCGGATCGCGCTGCTGCACTACGCCGACGGCGAGAAGCGCTACATCATCGCGCCGGTCGGCCTCAAGCAGGGCGACCGGGTCGAGAACGGCGTGGGCGCCGACATCAAGACGGGTAACTGCCTGCCGCTGCGTAACATCCCGACCGGCACGGTGGTGCACGCCATCGAGCTGCGGCCAGGCGGCGGTGCCAAGATCGCCCGGTCGGCCGGGTCCGGCGTGCAGCTGCTGGCCAGGGAGGGCAACCGCGCGACCCTGCGCATGCCGTCCGGCGAGATCCGGCTGGTCGACGCGGCGTGCCGCGCGACGGTCGGCGAGGTGGGCAACGCCGAGCAGGGCAACATCAAGCTCGGCAAGGCCGGCCGCAGCCGCTGGAAGGGCCGCAGGCCGACCGTTCGCGGTGTCGCCATGAACCCGGTCGACCACCCGATGGGCGGCGGCGAGGGCAAGACCTCGGGCGGCCGTCACCCGGTCAGCCCCTGGGGGCAGCCAGAGGGCCGCACGCGCCAAGCGCACAAGCCCAGCGACCAGATGATCACCCGCCGGCGCAGCAAGAAGAAGCGGTAGGAGCACCTAGCGATGCCTCGTAGCCTTAAGAAGGGTCCCTTCGTGGACGATCACCTGCAGAAGAAGGTGGACGTCCAGAACGACAAGGGCACCAAGAACGTCATCAAGACGTGGTCGCGCCGTTCGATGATCGTTCCGGCGATGCTCGGCCACACGATCGCCGTGCATGACGGGCGCAAGCACGTGCCGGTGTTCATCACCGAGTCGATGGTCGGGCACAAGCTCGGCGAGTTCGCGCCCACCCGTACTTTCCGCAGCCACGTGCGTGACGACCGGCGCAGCCGGCGCTAACGACAGACCTACGACACAGCAACGCCGGACACGAGAAGAGCGAGACTGAGATGGAAGCAAGGGCTAAGGCGCGGTTTGTACGCGTCACGCCGCGGAAGGCCCGCCGCGTGGTGGATCTCATCCGCGGCCTGCCTGCCGACCAGGCGCAGGCGACGCTTGCCTTCGCGCCGCAGTCAGCGAGCGACCCCATCGGCAAGGTGCTGGCCAGCGCCATCGCCAACGCCGGGCACAACAGCCACCTCGACGCCAGTTCGCTGGTCGTGAGCCGCGCCTGGGTGGATGAGGGACCAACGCTGAAGCGCTTCCGGCCGCGAGCCCAGGGCCGCGGCTACCGGATCAACAAGCGCACCAGCCACATCACGGTCATCGTTTCCGACCACGGGGCATCGCATGGCAGTGCGCCAAGCAGCGGTGCGACCAGGAGCAGGGAGAGGACCCGCTAGTGGGCCAGAAAGTGAACCCGCACGGGTTCCGGCTGGGCATCACCACCGACTTCAAGAGCCGGTGGTACGCCAACAAGCTCTACAAGGACTATGTCGCCGAGGACGTTGCCATCCGGCGGCTGCTTCAGCGCGGCATGGAGCGGGCCGGCATCTCCAAGGTGGAGATCGAGCGGACCATGGACCGGGTACGGGTCGACATCCACACGGCGCGGCCGGGCATCGTCATCGGCCGGCGCGGCGCGGAAGCCGACCGCATCAGGGGCGACCTGGAGAAGCTGACCGGCAAGCAGGTGCAGCTCAACATCCTCGAGGTCAAGAACCCCGAGATCGACGCTCAGCTCGTCGCGCAAGGCGTGGCCGAGCAGCTTTCCAGCCGTGTCTCGTTCCGCCGCGCCATGCGCAAGGCGATGCAGACCGCGATGAAGAGCGGCGCCAAGGGCATCCGGGTCCAGTGCTCGGGTCGCCTCGGCGGCGCTGAGATGTCCCGGTCAGAGTTCTACCGCGAGGGCCGGGTGCCCCTGCACACGCTGCGCGCGGACATCGACTACGGCTTCTATGAGGCGCGCACCACGTTCGGCCGGATCGGCGTCAAGGTCTGGATCTACCGCGGCGAGGCCCCGGCGACCAGGGCCGAGCGCGAGGCTGCCGCGGCAGCCCTGCGGGCCGGCCAGCGGCCCGGCGGCGGCCCTGGCGGCGGCCGCGACCGCGACCGGGAGCGCCCGCAGCGCCAGCAGCGCCGCCGGCCTGGCTCGCCGGACGGGACCGACCGGCCAGCCGCAGCAGCGCCGGCCGAGGGCGGCGCAGAGGCACCCGAGGCCGGGGCCCCCGCGAGCCCTGCGGGCACGTCAGGCGAGGAGGGCTAAGTCATGCTGATCCCGCGGCGGGTCAAGCACCGCAAGCAGCACCGGCCGGACCGCTCTGGCGTAGCCAAGGGCGGCACCAGGGTGACCTTCGGTGAATACGGCATCCAGGCCGTCGAGCACTCCTACGTCACCAACCGGCAGATCGAGGCCGCTCGTATCGCCATGACCCGGCACATCCGCCGTGGCGGCAAGGTGTGGATCACGATCTACCCGGACCGTCCGCTGACCAAGAAGCCGGCCGAGACCCGGATGGGGTCCGGCAAGGGCGCGCCCGAGTGGTGGATCGCGAACGTGAAGCCGGGCCGTGTCATGTTCGAGCTGTCGGGCGTGCCCGAGGAAGTAGCCAGGGAGGCTCTGCGGCGAGCCATGCACAAGCTGCCAATGAAATGCAAGTTCGTGAAGCGTGAAGTCGGGGAGGCGTGATGGCCAAGGCACTGGCAGCCGCTGACCTGCGGACCTCGACCGAGGAAGAGCTGGATCTGAAGCTCACCGAAGCCAAGATCGAGCTGTTCAACCTGCGCTTCCAGGCGGCCACCGGCCAGCTTGAGAGTCATGGCCGACTCCGGGCTATCCGCAAGGAGATCGCGCGCATCTACACGGTGAAGCGCGAGCGAGAGCTCGGCATCGTGGTTGTCGAAAGTGAGGAGTCGGCCGATGAGTGACGCGACCACCACCGCGCAGGCGCGCGGCTACCGCAAGGTCCGGGAGGGCCTCGTGGTGAGCGACAAGATGGACAAGACCGTCGTCGTCGAGGTCGAGGACCGGGTGAAGCACCCCAAGTACGGCAAGGTCATCCGGCGGACGAAGAAGTACAAGGCACATGACGGCGAGAACGCCTGCGGCGTCGGTGACCGGGTGCTGCTGATGGAGACCCGGCCGCTGTCAGCGACGAAGCGCTGGCGCGTCGCGGAGATCTTGGAAAAGGCTAAGTAGCAACGGCCAGCCGGGACAACCGGGCGGGCAGGCGCGTGAAGAAGCAGGAGTTGACGTGATCCAGCAGGAGTCGCGGCTCAAGGTCGCCGACAACACCGGAGCCAAGGAGATCTTGTGCATCCGGGTGCTCGGCGGCTCGGGCAGGCGATACGCAGGCATCGGCGACATCATCGTCGCCACCGTCAAGGATGCCCTCCCCGGTGCCGGGGTCAAGAAGGGCGACGTCGTGAAGGCCGTCGTGGTGCGCACCCGCAAGGAGCGGCGCCGCGGCGACGGCTCCTACATCCGCTTCGACGAGAACGCTGCCGTCCTGATCAGAGATGGCGGGGACCCGCGCGGTACCCGCATCTTCGGCCCGGTCGGCCGCGAGCTCCGCGAGAAGCGGTTCATGCGGATCATCTCGCTAGCACCGGAGGTGCTGTGATGGCCGGGGCAAAGAAGCCGGAGCCGCGGAAGGCGCGCCGGATGAAGATCAAGAAGGGCGACAAGATCCTCGTGATCGCGGGCAAGGACCGCGGTCGTGAGGGCACGGTCATCGCTGTCCGCCCGGAGCGCCAGCTGGTGCTCGTCCAGGGCGTGAACCTGATCAAGAAGAACACCAAGGTCAACTACCAGGGCCAGCGCGGTGCCAAGGAAGGCGGCATCGTGACCCAGGAGGCCCTGATTCACGTCAGCAACGTTCAGCTGATCGATCCGGACACCAAGGCCCCGACCAGGGCCGGGTACCGGACCGACGGGGACAAGAAGGTCCGGGTATCCCGGGCCAGCGGTAAGGACATCTGATGACTGCCACCACGACCAGCGACGCTGCCACGCCCCGCGTGCAACCGCGGCTGAAGGAGCGCTACCGCGCCGAGATCCACGGCGCGCTGCTGGCGGAATTCGGCTACCCGAACGTCATGCAGGTCCCCACTGTCACCAAGATCGTCGTGAACATGGGCGTCGGCGAGGCAGCCAGGGACGCCAAGCTGATCGACGGCGCGGTCCGGGACCTCACGATCATCACCGGGCAGAAGCCGGCCGTGGCCAGGGCGCGTAAGTCCATCGCGCAGTTCAAGCTGCGCGAGGGCATGCCGATCGGAGCGCATGTCACCCTGCGCGGCGACCGGATGTGGGAGTTCCTGGACCGGCTGCTGTCGATCGCGCTGCCCCGGATCCGTGACTTCCGCGGCCTGAACGACCGCCAGTTCGACGGCCGCGGCAACTACACCTTCGGCCTGACCGAGCAGCTGATGTTCCACGAGATCGACCCCGATCAGGTGGACAGGCAGCGCGGCATGGACGTGACCGTCGTCACGTCCGCGACCACCGACGCTGAGGGCCGCTCATTGCTGCGGCGACTCGGCTTCCCATTCAAGGAGAACTGAGCAGTGGCGAAGAAGAGCCTCATCGCCAAGGCCAACCGCAAGCCAAAGTTCGCGGTGCGTGCCTACACCCGGTGTTCCCGGTGTGGCCGTCCGCGGGCCGTCTACCAGAGGTTCGGCCTGTGCCGGATCTGCTTCCGGTCGCTCGCGCATCGCGGCGAGCTGCCGGGCATCACCAAGTCCAGCTGGTAACAGCCGCGCGAGCGGCGCACTCGGACGCGCGAGCGTCCGGCCGGAACGACCAATCTGGGCGCGATAAGCGCCCACCGACCACGCCGAAGGTCCCCGGTGTTAGGAACCACAGGGAAACCGCGGCGAGGAGGGCCATCAGGCCATGACCATGACCGACCCGGTCGCAGACATGCTGACCCGTCTGCGCAACGCCAACTCGGCCTACCACGACTCCGTGACGATGCCGCACTCGAAGATCAAGGTGCACATCGCGGAGATTCTCCAGCAGGAGGGCTACATCGCCAGCTGGAAGGTGGAAGACGCCGAGGTCGGCAAGCACCTGGTGGTCGCGCTGAAGTTCGGGCCGACCAGGGAGCGCTCCATCGCGGGCCTCAAGCGCGTCTCCAAGCCCGGCCTCCGGGTGTACGCGCGCAAGGACAACTTGCCGCGGGTGCTCGGCGGCCTCGGCGTGGCGATCATCTCGACGTCCTCAGGCCTGATGACTGACAAGCAGGCGAAGAAGAAGGGCGTGGGCGGAGAAGTCCTCGCCTACGTCTGGTAGGGGAGCCAGCTATGTCGCGAATTGGACGGCTGCCGGTCGTAGTGCCGAGCGGCGTGGATGTCACCATCAACGGCCGCGAGGTGCACGTCAAGGGCCCGAAGGGCGAGCTGCACCTGGAGGTGACCGCGCCGATCGAGGTTCAGCAGGCCGACGGCGTCATCACCGTCACCAGGCCCAGCGACGAGGGCGAGATCCGGGCGCTGCACGGACTGTCCCGGTCGCTGATCGCCAACATGGTGACTGGTGTCACCGACGGCTATCGCAAGACCATGGAGATCGTGGGCGTTGGCTACCGCGTCCAGGCCAGGGGCCAGGACCTGGAGTTCGCGCTCGGCTTCAGCCACCCGGTACCGGTGCCCGCGCCGGCCGGGATCACCTTCCGGGTCGAGACTCCCACCAGGTTCGTGGTGGAAGGGATCGACAAGCAGCAGGTAGGCGAAGTCGCCGCGAACATCCGCAAGCTGCGCAAGCCCGACCCGTACAAGGGCAAGGGCGTGCGTTACCAGGGTGAGCAGATCCGCCGCAAGGTCGGGAAGGCTGGTAAGTAAGACATGTCTGGCACCAAGACCAGGGCGCACGGCCGGATCACCGGACGCACCGCGCCACGCGTTGCCTCGCGGCAGCGGCGGCACTTGCGCGTCCGCAAGCACGTCGAGGGCAGTGCCGTCCGGCCGCGGCTGGTGGTCACACGCTCGGCCAAGAACACCTTTGCCCAGCTCATCGACGACACGGTGGGGCGGACGGTGGCATCGGCGTCTACGCTGGAGGAATCGATCCGCGGCGCGGCCGGCGACAAGACGGCCAAGGCCAAGCAGGTCGGCGCACTGCTGGCAGAGCGGGCCGCGCAGGTCGGCATTAGCACGGTGGTATTCGATCGTGGCGGCTACGCGTACCACGGCCGGGTGGCGGCGCTCGCCGATGGCGCGCGCGAGGGCGGGCTGGCCCTGTAGATGACGAGCACAGCAGCGGGCTACGCGACACCTCGCGCCCAACGACAGAAGAGGAAAATCTGATGGCAGCAACACCGCGGCGCGGCGCCAGTGGCGGCGGCGAACGGCGCGAGCGCCGCGACGACCGCCGCGGGGCCGGGCCGGAGAAGGGCACCGCTTACCTTGAGCGCGTGGTCACCATCAACCGCGTGGCCAAGGTCGTACAAGGTGGCCGCAGGTTCAGCTTCACCGCGCTGGTCGTGGTGGGCGACGGCAACGGCATGGTCGGCGTCGGCTACGGCAAGGCCAAGGAGGTGCCGGCCGCGATCGCCAAGGGCGTCGAGGCAGCTAAGAAGGCCTTCTTCCGGGTGCCGCGCATCGCTGGCACGATCCCGCATACGGTGCAGGGCGAGGAATCAGCTGGCGTCGTGCTGCTGAAGCCCGCCAGCCCCGGTACCGGCGTCATCGCGGGCGGCCCCGTCCGCGCGGTGCTGGAGTGCGCCGGAATCCACGACGTCCTGTCCAGGTCGCTCGGCTCGTCCAACCCGATCAACGTCGTGCACGCCACTGTCCGGGCGCTCAAGAGCCTGAACCGGCCGGAGGAGATCGCCGCCCGGCGCGGCCTGCCGATCGAGCACGTCGCGCCCGCCGCGATGCTCCGGGCCCGGGCGGCGGCTGCGACTGCGGGCGCTGCCGGCGGCCCGGCCGAGAACAGCTGAGGCGGAGCGACACGATGGCAGAGCTGAAGGTCACTCAGATCAAGTCAAAGATCGGCGGCAAGAAGGAGCACCGCGACTCGCTGCGCTCCCTCGGCCTGCATCGCATCGGCGACGTGGTCGTCAAGCAGGACCGACCAGAGATCCGCGGCATGATCAAGGCGGTGCGCCACCTGGTCACCGTGGAGGAGGTTGACTAACGATGGCAGACACCGACGCCCGCAAGGCCAGCGAGCCGGGCGGCAAGGCCGGGCTGAAGATTCACCATTTGCGTCCCGCACCGGGAGCGCGCACCGAGCGCACCAGAGTCGGTCGGGGTGAGGCCTCGAAGGGCAAGACGGCTGGCCGCGGCACCAAGGGCAGCAAGGCCCGCAACAATATCCCGGAGTTCTTCGAGGGCGGCCAGATGCCGCTGCACCGCCGGCTGCCCAAGCTGAAGGGGTTCTCCAACGCCAGGTTCAAGACCACCTATCAGGTAGTGAACCTGGACCGGCTGGCGGCGCTGTACCCGCAGGGCGGTGCGGTCACCCCGGAGAATCTCGTCGCCAACGGCGCGGTTCGGGCCGGCGAGCTGGTCAAGGTGCTGGGCCAGGGCGAAGTGACGACGGCGCTGCAAGTCAGCGCCCACGGATTCTCGTCTTCGGCGCGCGCCAAGATCACCGCAGCGGGCGGAACTGTTACTGAACTGTGAGATGACTGCCGCTGAAGTCAGGTCCGGGCCAGCTTAGACTCCGCTGGCCCGGGCTTGCGTGCGGCTGGCTCCGTGCATGCTGCATGGCTATCGGACCCTGATCGGCACGTTAGACTTCGGCGAGCACAGTGCCAGGCGCACGGGTGGCGTAGCTGGCGACTGGCTGTGCTGTCCCGCGACAGGAGCGGCAGATGATGTTGAGCAATCGAGTAGGGGACGGCGCATGCTGACCGCGTTCATCCGGGCGTTCCGAACGCCCGACTTGCGCAAGAAGCTGCTCTTCACGGTCTTCATCATCGCCGTGTTCAGGCTCGGCGCCGCGCTGCCCACGCCGGGCGTGTCTGAGCATGCCATCCAGGCCTGCCTGAACACCAGCAAGAACAACAGCGTCCTCCAGCTGGTGAACCTGTTCAGCGGCGGCGCGCTGCAGAAGCTGACGGTCTTCGCCCTCGGCATCATGCCCTACATCACCGCCAGCATCATCCTCCAGCTGCTCGCGGTGGTGATCCCGCGGCTGGAGGCCCTCCGCCAGGAGGGCCAGACCGGCCAGGCCAAGATCACTCAGTACACCCGGTACCTGACCATCGGCCTCGCCATCCTGCAGTCGACCGGCATTATCGCGCTGGCCAGGTCGGGCGAGCTGATCCCTGGCTGCACCTCGAGCCTCATCCCCAACCCGTCGGTCTTCACGATCACCACGATGGTCATCATCATGACCGCGGGCACCGCCGTGATCATGTGGCTCGGCGAGCTCGTCACTGACCGCGGTGTCGGCAACGGCATGTCGATCATGATCTTCACGCAGATTATCGCCGTGATCCCCGGCCAGATGCAGCTGATCTACGACGAGCGCGGCGCGTTCGTCTTCGGGATGGTCCTCATCGTCGGGGTCGCGATCATTGCCTTCGTCGCGCTGATGGAACAGGCGCAGCGGCGGATCCCGATTCAGTACGCCAAGCGCATGGTCGGCCGCCGGATGTATGGCGGCACATCGACCTATATACCGCTGAAGGTCAACCAGGCCGGGGTCATCCCTGTCATCTTTGCCTCGTCGCTGCTCTACATCCCCCAGCTTGCGGCTCAGCTGTTCGGGCATAACGCGACATCGGGCTGGCCGCTCTGGGTCGACCAGAACCTCGTCGTCAGCGACAAGCCTGCCTACGCGGCCGCGTTCTTCGCGCTGATCCTCTTCTTCACCTACTTCTACGTGTCGATCACCTTCAACCCGACTGAGGTGGCCGACGGCATGAAGAAGAGCGGTGGCTTCATCCCCGGCATCAGACCTGGCGGACCGACGGCCGGCTACCTCAGCCACGTGCTGAGCCGGCTGACTGCCGCAGGCTCGCTGTACCTGGCGCTTGTTGCGCTGATCCCGGTGGTCGCCATCGGCTTGCTCGGTGCCACGGCCCAGTTCCCGCTGGGCGGTACCAGCATCCTGATCGCCGTCGGCGTCGGCCTCGACACCGTCAAGCAGATCGAGAGCCAGCTCCAGCAGCGTAACTACGAGGGCTTCCTGCGGTAGTGCGACTCGTCCTCGTCGGGCCCCCCGGTGCGGGCAAGGGGACACAGGCCCAGTTCATAGCCTCACACCTGTCGATCCCGAAGATCTCGACAGGCGACATCTTCCGGTACAACGTGAGCACAGGAACCGATCTTGGCCGCCAGGCGAAGGCGTTCATGGATCGCGGTGACCTCGTGCCGGACGAGGTGACCATCGCCATGGTCGTGGCCAGGCTGCAGGAAGATGACGCCCAGAACGGCTTCCTGCTTGATGGCTTTCCGCGCAATGTGCCGCAGGCCGAGACGCTGCGGAAGCTGCTTGCGGACTGGGATAGCAAGCTCGACATCGTCCTCGAACTGGTCGTCGACGACGACGAGGTCGTCCGGCGGCTGTCTGGCCGCCGGACCTGCCGGGTCTGCGGCCGGATCTGGCACGTGCTGTTCGAGCCGCCCACCAGGGCTGGCCTGTGCGACGACTGCGGAGGCGAGCTATTCCAGCGCGACGACGACCGTGAGCAGACGATCAGGCACCGGCTCGACGTGTACGCCGAGCAAACGCGGCCGCTGATTAGCTTCTATGCCGACGACGGCATCCTGCTCGGCGTCGACGCGACCGGGCCGGTCGAGGAGATCACGGCCCGCGCCATGGCCGCCTTGCGCCGGTTCATCACCTGAAACACTCGCCGTCCTGGCGGGGTACCGTGAAAGTCATCGCACGGGAGGCGTTATGCGGCTGAGACGGGATGACCCGATCGAGCTCAAGAGCCCAGCCCAGCTGGCCATCATGCGTGAGGCCGGGCTGGTGACGGCGGCGGCGCTGCGGGCGGTCGCTGACGCCGTCGAGCCCGGCATCAGTACTGCCGAGCTGGACGCCATCGCCGAGCGTGAGATCCGGGCGGCGGGCGCCGTGCCTTCCTTCAAGGGCTACTTCGGCTTCCCAGCCACCATCTGCACCTCGGTAAACGAGCAGATCGTGCACGGCATCCCGAGTCCGGAGCAGGTGCTGCGCGACGGCGACCTGCTGTCGATCGACTGCGGTGCCATCGTGAGGGGCTGGCACGGCGACTCGGCGCTGACGCTGCGCGTCGGCACGACGGGCCAGGCACCCGAGGCGGGCCAGGCTGGCCAGTACAGCGAGGCGGAACTGGTCGGGCTGGTACATGCGTGCGAGCTCGCGCTCTGGCGCGGGCTCGCCCAGGCGGTGCCTGGTCGCCGCCTGACGGACATCTCGCATGCGGTCGAGCAGGCAGCACGGGCAGCCGGCGAGTACGGGATCATCAGGGAGTACACCGGGCACGGCATCGGCACGGCCATGCACATGGATCCCCCTGTCCCGAACTACGGCCGGCCGGGTCGCGGCCCGGTGCTCATGCCGGGCATGGCGCTGGCGATCGAGCCCATGCTGGTGCTCGGCAGCCCGCAAACCGCCGTGCTCGCCGACGACTGGACCGTCGTGACCGAGGATGGCAGCTGGGCTGCTCACTTCGAGCACACCGTGGCGGTCACCGAGGACGGACCGGTCGTGCTGACAGCCGAGGACGGTGGCGTGGCTGGCTTCGCCGCGCTGCGGTCTGGGCACACGGCTGCGCCGCCTGAGCAGGTCGGGGCCATCCGGGTGGCCGCAGCGGAGGGGGCGGGCGATGGCATATAACCCTGATGTCCGGGTCTCGGACACCGACCGGGACAGGGCCGCCTCACTGCTGCGGGAGCATCACGCGGCGGGCCGGCTGACGGCGGAAGAGTTCGGCGACCGCCTGGACCGGGCCTTCGCCGCCAAGACGGTGGGCGAGATCGACGGCTTGCTGAAAGACCTGCCGACCATCGACCTGTACCGGCTGCCCGACGCCGTCCTGACTCGCCAGCCGCGGCAGCGGCAGCCGTCTCGACCGAGCTCTGACCGGCGCGGGTCCGGGGCGTGGCGCGCGGCCTGGGCCGTCTGGTTCACCGTCAGCCTGGTCTGCTTTGTCATCTGGGGCCTGACCACAGCGCCCGGCTACGCCTGGCCGTTGTGGGTGGCCGCGCCGCTGGGCGCTGTACTGGCCGGAAGCTGGGTGACGGCCAGGGCGGTCCGGGGCGGCCCCGGCCGGGGCGCCGTCGGCGGCGGATCGGGTCACGCCCAGCTGCCGCGGGGCGACGAGGACCTGCCGGGCAGGCCGGGTCCCTAGACTGGACGGGGCCTGAGATTGTGCGAGGCCTGAGATTGTGCGGGGCCTGAGATTGGACACAGACGTCGCCGGAATATCTCGGTCCCTCGCCTGGTTACACCCCTCGATCACCGGCTGTCGGGCTGGGTTCGCGTTGCTACCGGACCTGAAGTAGACTTTCTCACGGCCCATGAGCTGTTGTTAGCGTGCGGGGTTTCCGCCGCGCAATGCGACCTCAGTCAGCCGGGCCGTCCGTGCTTTTGTCCAAGTGCCATTTGCCTCAGTGCATCTGCACCTGCGCAGGAGGCGCGCACGCCATCCGCTCCCGCCGGGATCGGGCGGCCAGGTCCCAGGGCAACCAGGGCCTGCACGCGGACGCAGATCAGCCAACCACAAGCGGTGAGCTTGCAGGCAACAGCAAGCTGGCCAGTACAAGCAGCGAAGCGCGGAGGGCATGGCCAAGAAAGACGGCGCCATCGAGATCGAGGGAACGGTCGTGGAGTCGCTCCCGAACGCCTTTTTCAGGGTGGAGCTGGACAATGGGCACAAAGTCCTGGCCCACATCAGCGGCAAGATGCGGATGCACTACATCCGGATCCTGCCCGATGACCGGGTCGTCGTCGAGCTGAGCCCCTACGACCTCAGTCGTGGGCGGATCGTCTACCGGTACAAGTAAAACGAGAACGGCGCAGCTGGCCACAGGTCGGCTGCACCAGAGGAAGAGACCAGGCAATGAAGGTCAAGCCAAGTGTGAAGAAGATCTGCAGCAAGTGCAGGATCATACGCAGGCACGGCCGGGTCATGGTCATCTGCTCTGACCCGCGGCACAAGCAGCGTCAGGGCTGAGGCACTGCCCCGCGCGACAACTGAATGACTCACGCACCGCAATCCGCTGCCGGCCAGGCCGGCAGCGGAGCACCCCCGGACGGAGGCCGGGGCGCGTCCGGGCAGGGACGCGGGCGGCGCGCAGGACCTCCGCAGATTGAGAAGGAGCACTGCCCACGATGGCACGCCTTGTCGGCGTAGACCTGCCGCGCGAAAAGCGGCTTGAGGTCGCGCTTACCTATATTTACGGCATCGGCCGGACCCGGGCGTTTGAGACGCTCGGCGCCACTGGCATTAGTGGCGACACCCGGGTGCATCAGCTCACAGATGACGACGTCATCCAGCTGAGGGATTGGATCGAGGCCAACTACAAGGTCGAGGGTGACCTGCGCCGCGAGGTGCAGGCTGACATCCGCCGCAAGATCGAGATCGGCTGCTACCAGGGCATCCGGCATCGTCGCGGCCTTCCGGTGCATGGTCAGCGCACGCAGACCAATGCCCGCACCCGCAAGGGCAAGAAGAAGACAGTGGCCGGCAAGAAGAAGGCCGGCAAGAAGTAGTCCGCTGCCGCGGGCCCGCGCCGCATGATGGCGGGCCGAGCAGCTGGTCCGACCACCTCAGCAAGGTAGAGGGAGCAGAATGCCTCCGAAGAGCCGCACCGGCGTCAAGAAAGTTCGCCGGAAGGAACGTAAGAACATCGCGCATGGCCATGCGCACATCAAGAGCACGTTCAACAACACGATCGTCTCGATCACCGATCCCGGTGGAAGCGTGATCTCCTGGGCTTCGTCCGGGCAGGTCGGATTCAAGGGATCGCGGAAGTCGACTCCGTTCGCCGCCCAGATGGCCGCCGAGGCCGCTGCGCGCCGGGCGATGGAGCACGGCATGCGTAAGGTCGACGTGTTCGTGAAGGGTCCTGGCTCGGGCCGCGAGACCGCGATCAGGTCGCTGCAGGCGACTGGTCTTGAGGTCGGGTCCATCCAGGACGTCACCCCGGTTCCGCACAACGGCTGCCGCCCGCCTAAGCGGCGCCGGGTTTGAGGAGTTAGCAATACATGGCTCGATACACCGGTGCGGACTGCAAGCGCTGCCGCCGCGAGAAGACCAAGCTTTTCCTCAAGGGCGCTAAGTGCGACAGCCCTAAGTGCCCGATCGAGATCCGGCCGTACCCGCCGGGCGAGCACGGGCGGAACCGGCCCAAGGAGAGCGAGTACCTGCTCCAGGTCCGGGAGAAGCAGAAGGCCAAGCGGATTTACGGCGTGCTGGAGAAGCAGTTCGCCAACTATTACGAGGAAGCTGCCCGCAAGCGCGGCATGACCGGCGACGCGCTGCTGCAGATCCTCGAGACCCGGCTGGACAACGTCGTCTACCGGGCCGGCTTCGCCAAGAGCCGGGACATGGCCCGCCAGCTCGTCGGCCACGGTCACATCCTGGTCAACGGCAGGAAGGTGGACATCCCCTCCTACCGGGTCAGCGAGAGCGACATCGTCGAGATCGCGCCGAAGTCCCAGGCCATGACCCCGTTCATCGTGGCTAAGGCCGAGGCGGGCGACCGCACGCCGCCGGCCTGGATCGAGGTCATCCCGGACAAGATGCGAGTCCTGGTGCACACCCTGCCGGTGCGTGCCCAGATCGACACGCTTGTCCAGGAGCAGCTCATCGTCGAGTACTACTCCAAGTAGGCACACCGCCCGGCCGCGTTGCGGCCGGGCCCGCACACCGCTTGGCCGACCTGGCCAGGCCAGCACCACCAGGGCCGACCGCGACGCGGCGCGGCCCGCACCGCCGGCGGCTTACCCCGCCGGCGCCAGGCGCGACTGTCATATAGCGGGCAGCGCGGAAAGGGAGAGTCATGCTTATCGCACAGCGCCCCGGCCTCGCCGAGGAGCAGGTAGACGAGTTCCGGTCCAGGTTCGTTATCGAGCCGCTCGAGCCGGGCTTCGGTTACACCATCGGCAACTCGCTGCGCCGTACCCTGCTGTCGTCCATCCCCGGTGCGGCTGTCACCAGCATCCGCATCGAGGGCGTCCTGCACGAGTTCTCGACCGTGCCGGGTGTCACCGAGGACGTCACCGACATCATCTTGAACCTCAAGAACCTGGTCGTCTCCTCTGAGCACGACGAGCCGATGCACATGTACCTGCGCAAGCAGGGACCAGGCCCGGTCACGGCCGCGGACATCGCGCCGCCCGCTGGACTTGAGGTCCATAACCCTGACCTGCACATCGCCACGCTCAACGGCAAGGGCAAGCTCGAGATGGAGCTGACCGTCGAGCGCGGTCGGGGTTACGTGTCGGCGGCGCAGAACAAGCAGCCGGGCCAGGAGATTGGCCGGATCCCGATCGACTCCATCTACTCCCCGGTGCTGCGCGTGACCTACAAGGTCGAGGCGACCCGGGTCGAGCAGCGGACCGACTTCGACAAGCTCATCCTGGATGTCGAGACCAAGCAGAGCATGCGGCCGCGGGACGCGGTGGCCAGCGCCGGCAAGACGCTGGTCGAGCTGTTCGGCCTGGCCAGGGAGCTCAACCTAGACGCCGAGGGCATCGACATCGGTCCGTCGCCGACGGACGCGGCGCTCGCGGCAGATCTCGCGCTGCTGATCGAGGAGCTGAACCTCACCGTTCGGTCCTACAACTGCCTCAAGCGCGAGGGCATCCACACCGTGGGCGAGCTAGTGGCCCGCAGCGAGCAGGACCTGCTGGACATCCGCAACTTCGGCGCTAAGTCGATCGAGGAAGTCAAGCAGAAGCTTGTCGACATGGGCCTCACCCTGAAGGACTCCCCGCCCGGATTCGACCCGGGCTCGGCGGCCGACAGCTACGGGGCCGACGACGAGGACGACTACGTCGAGACCGAGCAGTACTGACCGAGCAGTACTGACCGAGCAGTACTGACAGGCTTACGGCCTGCCAGTACTGTGCGGTTAGCCAGCAGTGATGCACGACAGTATTTGATGCACGAGAGTACTGAACCGGGAGAATCCTTCGATGCCCACGCCCACTAAGGGCCACCGACTTGGCGGCAGCCCTGCCCATCAGCGGCACATGATGGCTAACCTGGCCACCGCCCTGTTCGAGCATGGCAAGATCACGACGACCGAGGCCAGAGCCCGCCGGCTGCGGCCGCTGGCCGAGCGCCTGATCACTTTTGCCAAGCGCGGTGACCTGCACGCACGGCGCCAGGTGCTCACCGTCGTCACGGACAAGGCGGTGGTGCACAACCTGTTCGCCGAGATCGGGCCGAGCTTTGCCAGTCGCGATGGCGGATACACCCGGATCACCAAGGTCGGGCCCCGCAAGGGCGACAACGCCGCACTTGCGGTGATCGAGCTGGTGCGCGAGGAGGCGGAGCCCAAGACCCGCCGCCGCCGCGCTCGCCGCGCTCCCGCCGCCGCGGCGGCGACCAGGGGCGGCCGTGGTCAGGCAGGGCAGGCGGCTGCCGCAGCGCAGTCGGCTGACGAAGTCGGGCCCGATGAGAACGCTGAAGCAGCAGAAGTTGCTGACGGCGAGGCGGCACCCGACGAGGAGAGCACCGCCGAGTCGGCCGCCGAGGCTGGCGGCGACGAGGTGGCTGACGCCGACGCTGACTCGGCGGTAGCGGGCGAGGCCGCGGCGGCCGCAGCCGCAGAGGCCGAGGACGAGGACTCCGCGGCCGGCGACGAGCAGGCGACCGACGAATAACCAGGCAGTTGAGGGCGAGCCCGGCCGGCTAACACCGGCCGGGCTCGCCTCGCTTCGGCTCCGGATCGATCTGTCGTACGACGGCTCAGCGTTCCATGGCTGGGCCAGCCAGCCTGGCCTGACGACGGTCCAGCAGACCCTCGAGGAGGCGCTGTGGCGTGTGCTAGCGCTGTCCGAGGCCCCTGCCGTCACGGTTGCCGGGCGCACCGACGCAGGTGTCCACGCGCGCGGCCAGGTGGGGCACGTGGATGTGCCGGCGGCGAACTGGACGGCGGCGGCCGGATCGGCGGCCCGACGGCTGGGCCGCCTCCTGCCGCCTGCCGTCCGGGTCGCCTCGATGGCTCCCGCCCCGGAGGGCTTCGACGCCAGGTTCTCGGCGCTGTGGCGTCGGTACTCCTACCGGGTCTGTGACGATCCGGCCCGGTCTGATCCGCTGCGGCGGCACGACACGCTCTGGTACCGGAACATGCTCGACTTGGACCGCATGAACGCCGCGGCCGTGGCGTGCCTCGGTGAGCACGACTTCGCCGCATTCTGCCGGAGCCGCGAGGGCGCGACGACCATCCGCGAACTCATGCAGCTGGACTGGGCCCGAGCCGAGCCTGGCGTCGCGGTCGCCACGGTGGTCGCGGATGCGTTCTGCCACAACATGGTCAGGGCCCTGACCGGCGCCCTGCTGTCCGTTGGCGACGGCACCAGGCCACCGGAGTGGCTCGGGCACGTCCTCGCGGCCGGCGAGCGCGACCCGGCCGTCCGGGTCGCCCCGCCGCACCCGCTTTGCCTGGAGGAAGTCGGCTATCCCGAGCCGGCCGCGATGGCCAGTCGTGCTGCCTCGACAAGGCGGCTGAGAACCCTGCGCGCTCCGGAACTGCCGGGCTGACGCGTGCCGGGCTCGTCCGGCGATCAGGGCGTACCGGTCAGCATCCGGTTGGTGAGGCTGACATTGGCGGTGTTCTCCAGCAACTCGGTCATGAACTGCTCGATCGTGGTGCGCTGAGCCGCCGTCCGTGGCTTGCGCAGGCTCGTGAACTCAGCCCAGATCAGGATCAGATAGTGGCCCTTGGCCGCGGCTTCCTCGATGCCGGTGCCCTGGCCAATTTTGCTGGTAGGGCCGCTCGCCGCGGTGAGCTGGCTGATGAAGTCGCTGGCATCGGCGGAGCGGGCCGCGGTTGTGGCCGCGTTCGCCGTGCTGAGGTTCAGCACGCCGATCGTCCCCATCAGGCCCGGCGAAGAGGCAAGGTAGGTCGCCCGGATCACCTGGCTGCAGCCGGCCGAGCCGATCGCAGACTGGATGCCCGACCCGACGAGATTGGCAGCGCAGTTGGGATTCCTGCTGGCCGCGGTCCGCACCACGGTCGTACCGCTGGAGGTGAACGTGGTCGGGTAGAGGGCAGCGATCGTCAGGGGCGCCGGATCGGCCTGGCGCGACGCGATGTGCCCGTACGGGCCGAGGCTGGGGCTGGGCGAGGTACTCAGGCTCGGCTTGACGGTGGACTTGCTGCCGCCCGCCCCGGCAGCCGCGGTCCGTCCGGAGCTACGGAGCGCGGCATAAGACAGCGCGGCCGCGGCCACGAGTACGAGGACAAGGGCGGTGGCCATGGCCACCTTGACACTAGCCGGGTGCTTACGGCGCGGCTTGGTGCCTGACCGACGCTGCGGCTCGTCGGGCCGGGCTGGCTGCTCTACGCGCCGCTGAGAGCGCGGAAGCTGGCGAGGGCTCGTGTGCGCGCCGCTGTGTCCGCGCCCCCCGCGGTGGCCGGTGTCGGCAGCTTCGGTACCTGCCTGGTCGCTGGCGACGCCCGCATGGCTGGCTGCAATGCGCGGGCGGCTGGCAGTATCGCGTGCGTCGCCAGCCACGCCGCCGAGAACTCCTGTCGCGTCGCCCAGGTCGGCAAGTCCGCGGCGCCCGGACCCGGCTTCGGCCTGCTCCTGATCCGGCGTCGAACCAGGATCGGAAATCGCCGGCCCGCGGCTTTCTCGGCGAGTGTCACCTGGCGGGCTACTGCCAGGCCGGGCCGGCGCTGTCCACATCCCGGTCGCCCGGCCGTCGCCCACGGCCTGCCAGGTCTGGGTCGAGGTCATGTCCGCGGCCGGGTCGCTGACGGCCAGCATCGAGTAACCGGGCTCGGCACCGGAGCCGAGATCCTGAGGGTAGTACCGCGACTTAGCCAGTTCGTTGTCTGCGGCCCCTGGCGGCCAGGCCGACGGCAGGAAGCCCGGATTGCTGGCCGCACCTCCGGCAGCCGTGCGGCTGTCCTGAGCTGCGCGGCCGTTTCCCGGCAGTCCTGGAAGCCTGGAGCCCGGCCCGTTCGGCCCTGACTGGGCGGCGGCCCGGCCTGGCCCTCGATTCCAGGCGGCGAACTGGCCGGGCGGGTACATCGGCGGCGGCTGACCCGGAACTGGCGCATACCCGCGAACCGGGCCCCGGCCGGCGGCACCACCCGCCGCCGAGCCGTACCAGGCGCTCGCGCCGGTGGTCCGGCCTCCGGCCCCGCCGCGGTCCGGCGACTCGGGCGGGCTCGCGCCATAACCGGGCGCGAACAGCGACCCAGCCGAGGGCACGCGGCCGGCCCGGTTGCCCGGCCCGCCGGTCACGCCACGATCGGTCGCATCGTTTCCGCCGCCGCGTCCGCCGTCGGTGCGGCCTGTGCGCCGCGGTTCGCCGGCGCGGCCCGGTTCGCTGTCGCTGCCGGCGCGGCCCGGTTCGCTATCGTGGCTCGCCCGCCCGCGGTCGCTCCGGCCGCCCGTGCGCCCAGCATCGGCCGGCCCACTGTCGCCGCGGTCGCTTTGGTCAGCATTCTTGCCGCGCCGACGGGTGCGCCGCTGGTCCGCGCCATCGCCGAGCGGGTTACGCATGCGGTTGAGCGTAGCGCTCCGCGGGGCGAAGTTCGGCTGGTCCGAGTTGTTTCAGGCCGAGCGGTACTCCCCAGCTGAGGCGCCCGGCCTCGGTTGTGGCCCGGCGCATGCGCCCAGGCGGTCCCGCGGCGAGTGGTCATAAGCGGCACGGTTTGCGCCTTTCGCGCGCCCGGCGGACGGGAGAGGTCACACTGGGACAGGCGGCCCCGTTCCCTGCCCTGTTGGGGGTTGGTACCTGGTGGAGCCCTCGCTTTGACCGTTGCAGGTCGCGGCCGGTATCCTGGCTGAGGCGTCCATGCGTACTGGCATGCCCGTCGAGCCCCAAGGGCTGGAGAGCTGCAGCCGGTACCTGCGGATTCCCGCGCCAAGGCAGGATATGTCCCCGGCGCGGGCCAGGATTCAGGACTCACACGCGAAGGCTTATGACTGTGCGCACTTTCAGCCCGAAGGCTGCTGACATCCAGCACCAATGGCACGTCATCGACGCATCAGACGTCGTCCTTGGCCGCCTGGCAAGCCAGGTGGCCGTGCTGCTGCGCGGCAAGCACAAGCCGATCTTCGCCCCGCATGTCGACACTGGCGACTTCGTCGTTATCGTCAACGCGGCCAAGGTGGCCCTGAGCGGTAACAAGCTCCGCGACAAGATGGCCTACCGGCATTCGGGCTACCCGGGTGGGCTGCGTTCGATGTCCTACGCGGAGCTGATGGCCAAGAGCCCGGAGCGGGCTGTCGAGAAGGCGGTCAAGGGCATGCTGCCAAAGAACGCCCTCGGCCGGCAGATGCTCAGCAAGCTCAAGGTGTATGCGGGCGCCGAGCACCCGCACTCGGCGCAGCAGCCAGTGCCGTTCGAGATCACGCAGGTCGAGCAGGCCGGCGCCGCCAAGTAGCGGCCGCTGCCGATGTCAGAGCCCAGGTAAGAGTCAAGCGGGAAGTACGAGGAAGACAACGTGGCTGAGTCCACTGAGACGCTGGAGACGGGACCGGAGGCCGAGCTGGCCGCTGAGGAGCACCTGTCGGAGTACACCACCCAGACCGGTGACAACCAGCAGCCCAAGCCGGCCGCGCGCAAGCCGGTCGTGACGGGCAAGGCGCTGGGCACGGGCCGCCGCAAGGAGGCCATCGCCAGGGTTCGCATCCAGCCGGGTACTGGCCAGTGGAAGGTCAATGACCGGTCGCTCAAGGAGTACTTCCCGAACAAGGTCCACCAGCAGCTGATCAGCGAGCCGTTCGTTGCGCTCGGCGCTGAAGACCAGTTCGACGTGGTAGCCCGCATCGACGGCGGCGGCGTGAGCGGCCAGGCCGGTGCGCTGCGCCTCGGCATCGCCAGGGCGCTGACGCTCGTTGACCCCGACAGCCGGCCAACGCTCAAGCGCGCCGGATTCCTGACCAGGGACGCCCGGGTGACCGAGCGCAAGAAGGCCGGCCTGAAGAAGGCCCGCAAGGCGCCGCAGTACTCCAAGCGCTAACCGCGCCCCGCCAGCACGGCACGGCACGGAGGATCTTGGCGGGTATGGGTCAGCTTTTCGGCACGGACGGAGTCAGGGGCGCCGCAGGGCGTGAGCTCACCGCTGGGCTCGCGCTGTGCCTCGCGTCGGCTGCGGCGAGCGTCCTATGCGCGGCTGGCGAAGGCGCGGCTGACAGCCGGCGCCGGCCGTTCGCGGTCGTCGGGCGCGATCCGCGCGCCTCTGGTGAATTCCTCGAGGCAGCGGTGGTAGCCGGGCTGGCCGCCACCGGCGTGGACGTCGTCCGGCTCGGCGTGGTGCCGACGCCGGCCGTGGCGCATCTGACCGCTGCGCTGGACGCGGAGTTCGGCGTCATGCTGTCGGCGAGCCACAACCCGGCGCCTGACAACGGAATCAAGTTCTTCGCGCGCGGCGGCGTCAAGCTGCCTGATGCGGTCGAGGACAAGATCGAGGCACAGCTCGCAGGCCTGAACGGAGCAGCTGCTCGCAGCCACGGGCCGGTCGGGGTGCCTAAGCGCGGATTCGGCCGCGTCACCGATGCGGATGGCCACGTCGAGCGGTACATCTCTCACTTGCTCAGCACGCTGTCCGCCAGTTCTGGCGCGCCGCTGGCCGGGCTGCGGGTTGTGGTGGACTGCGCTCACGGCGCGGCAGCGTCGTTCGCACCCGACCTGCTGCGCCGCGCCGGAGCCGACGTCATTTCCATCGGCGCCGAGCCCGATGGGCTCAACATCAACGAGGGCGTCGGGTCGACGAGCCTGGCGACGCTGTCGGCCGCGGTCGTCGCGGCTGGCGCGGACGCGGGTATCGCCCACGATGGCGACGCTGACCGCTGCCTGGCGGTCGACGCATCTGGTCAGATCATCGACGGGGACCAGATACTCGCCGTCCTCGCGATCGCGCTGAAGGCGGAGGGCCGCCTGGCTGGCGACACGGTGGTCGCCACGGTGATGTCGAACCTGGGTTTCCGCCACGCCATGCGCGCCGCCGGCATCGACGTGGTGCAGACTCCTGTTGGTGACCGGTACCTGATCGCTGCCATGCTCGATGGCAACTACGTTCTCGGTGGCGAGCAGTCTGGCCACATCATCATGCTCGACCACGCCACGACCGGCGACGGGCTGCTGACCGGCCTGCACCTGCTCGCCGAGGCGGCGCGGCAGGGCCGGCCGCTGGCCGAGGTGGTCAGCGTCATGACGCGGTATCCGCAGGTCCTGATCAGCGTGCCAGACGTGGACAAGGTGCGGGTGGCGTCGTCGGTGGCGCTTTCCGATGCCGTCGCTGCCGCCGAGGCAGAGCTCGGCGACGGCGGCCGGGTGCTCGTGCGGCCGAGCGGCACCGAGCCTGCCGTCCGCGTGATGGTCGAGGCAGCAGAGTCGGCCCAGGCAGAGCGCCTGGCCGGCCGCCTTGCTGACGCGATCAAGCGAGTAGGCTAGGCGGTCGCCGCTGGCGGTGTCGCTCGCCTGCTAGCTCGGGGCGGGAGCGGGCCGCTGCGTGGCGCCAGCTGATACCTGCGGGCCATGGCAGGCTTGACGCATGATCGTAGGCATCGGCGTGGACGTGGCGGAGATCTCGCGGCTAGAGGTCGCGTTGCAGCGAACGCCGGGACTGGCCAGCAGGCTGTTCGCTGAGAGCGAACGCGAGCTGCCGGTCCGCTCGCTCACCGGCTGCTTCGCGGCGAAGGAAGCCGTCGCCAAGGCACTCGGCGCACCGCCCGGACTGCTGTGGACCGACGCGGTCATCAGCCACGATGCTCGGGGCAGGCCGCGGCTCGAGGTCAGCGGCACGGTCGCCGCCGAGGCCGCGCAGCTCGGCGTCACCGGCTGGCATGTGTCGATTAGCCACGACGCGGGCATCTGCGTGGCCATGGTGGTAGCGGAGAGATGAGAAGCGCGCACACGGTGGCGGACGTGCGTGCTGCCGAGCAGGCGCTCATGGCAAAGGTGCCGGACGGGGCCCTCATGCAGCGCGCCGCGGCTGGCCTCGCGGCGATTTGCGCCACTCTGCTCGACCGCGTCTATGGCGCACGGGTTGTCGTGCTGGCCGGCAGCGGCGACAACGCCGGCGACGCTCTCTATGCTGGCGCCAGGCTCGCGGGCCGCGGCGCGAGCGTGATCGTGATCGCGGCCGGTCATCGGCTGCACGAGTCCGCCACGGCGGAACTGCTCATGCGCGGCGGCCGCGTCATCGCCGGTGCGGAGCCGTCGATCGCCGGTTCGGAGCAGTCGGTCGCCGCGCATGGCGAGTCATCGGTCGCCGCGCAGGGCGAGTCTGCGATCGCTGCGATCGCTGCGGCCGACCTCATCATCGACGGGCTGACCGGCATCGGAGGCCATGGCGGCCTGCGCGAGCCTGCCGCGACGCTGGCCCGGCTGACCGAACGCGCCCGCCGCGATGGTGCCCTGGTGATCGCCGTCGACCTGCCGAGTGGCATCGACGCCGATACTGGCGAGGTGCAGGGCGTCGCGATCCGCGCGGACGTGACCGTCACCTTCGGGACCCTCAAGCCCGGCTTGCTGATCGATCCGGGCGCGGAGCGCGCCGGACCGGCCGAGCTGATCGACATCGGCCTTGGCCCGTATTTGCCTGGGTCCGCTGTCGTGTCACTCCAGGCGGCGGATGTCGCCGCGATGCTGCCCCGGCCTTCGGCCGAGTCTGACAAGTACCGGCGCGGCGTACTCGGGCTTGTCGCGGGCAGCGAGCAGTACACCGGCGCGGCCGTGCTGTCAGCAGGTGGCGCCATCAAGGGCGGCGCGGGGATGGTCCGGCTAGTGTCCGCCGCGGCCGCCATCGCCGTCGTCCGGGAGCACTGGCCCGAAGCAGTGCTGACGACGTACGACCCGGACCTGCCGGGGCCGGCAATCGACAAAGCAGGGCGCGTCCAGGCGTGGGCAGTTGGTCCGGGCATCGGCACGGGGGAGACAGCGCACGCCCTGCTGGCCGCCGTGCTGGCCAGCGACGTGCCGGTACTGGTCGACGCGGACGGCATCACCGTGCTGGCCGCGCACCGGGACTTGCTGTCACGGCAGGCGCCGACGCTCATCACGCCGCATGCGGGCGAGCTGGCGCGGCTCCTGAACGCCGACCGGGCCGCCATTGAGGCACGCCGACTGCACTACGCGAGGGCCGCCGCCGCGGAGCTTGGCGTCACTGTCTTGCTCAAGGGCTCCACCACGGTGATCGCAGAGCCAGACGCGGGCCGCCCGGTCCAGGTCAATTCGACGGGCTCAAGCTGGCTGGCGACGGCCGGGTCTGGTGACGTGCTCTCCGGCCTGGCCGGCTCCCTGCTTGCGCAGGGCCTGCCGCCGCCCGCGGCCGCGGCCGCGGCCGCCTATCTGCACGGGATGGCGGGCCGGCTCGCGGCGCGTGATGCACCGATAGGTGCCAGCGACCTGATCGGCGGCATCCCGGCCGCGATCCGCGCGGTGACCAGCGGCGAGCCAGCTGGCCCCGGTTACTGACCTTCGGCCCGCCCGCCGAGATAGCGGCTGAGGAACTTGTCGGCCGCGGCGAAGAATCGCAGGTTGTTCTCCGGCTTGGCGAAGCCGTGGCCCTCGTCGGGGAACAGCATGTACTCATGCTCGATCCCCGCCTGCTCTAGCGCCGCCACGATCTGCTCGGATTCTGCCTGCTTGACCCTGGGGTCGTTCGCTCCCTGCGCGATCAGCAGCGGGATCCGGATCTGGTCGGCCCGCGAGAGCGGTGACCGGGACCAGAGGAAATCCTTGTCCGTGGCCGGATCGCCGACCCGGTTATGGAACTGGGCGATCAGCGGTGCCCAGTACGGCGGGACGGTCTCGATGAGAGTGATCAGGTTGGAAGGCCCGACGATGTCGACGGCACAGCAGTACAGATCGGGCGTGAACGCCGCGCCCGCCAGCGCGGCATACCCGCCGTAGGAGCCGCCGACGATCGCGATCCGGGCGGGATCCGCCCAGCCCCGGCTGATGCCATGCGCCACGGCGTCGCTGAGGTCGTCCTGCATCTTGTTACCCCACTCGCGGTCGCCCGCATTGAGGAACGCCTTGCCGTAGCCGGCTGAGCCACGGAAGTTCACCTGCATGCACAGGTAGCCCCGATTGGCGAGCCACTGGGCTTGCGGGTCGAAGCCCCAGGCGTCGCGCGCCCACGGGCCGCCGTGGACCAGCAGGACGGCCGGCAGTTCAAGCCGGTCTACGCCGGGCGGGAACGTCAGGTAGCCGTTGATAGTGAGACCGTCGCGGGCCTGGTAGGAGAACGGCTCCATGGGCGCGAGCGTGTACGTAGACAGCTCGGGCTGATGCTCGAACAAGAAGCTGCCGGCGCCGGTGGCGGTGTCATACGCATAGAACGCGACGGGCCCCGCGTCATTCGTGAAGGCGATCAGCCAGACCAGATCGGCGTCGTCTGCGTCGGCGAATACCGGGTCACCCGGATGCAGCGCGCGGATCGCGGTGAGGTGACCGGCCACCGAGGGGTCAAGCACGCGATACTCCGACCGGGCCTTGCGTATGGTCACGATCTGCGGCTCGCGGGTGTCTGGGTTGAGCCGGACGCTGCTGATGTCTGCCTCCGGATCGGCCGCGAGCACCTCGCTGCTGCCGGTCTGAAGGTCGATCCGCACGAGCCCGGCAGCCTCGGCATTCACCGAGGAGATGAGCAGGAGCGAAGTGCCGTCCGCGCTGAAGCCGACCGGGCCTGTCGTCAGCGAGTCATCGGCCGGGATGGTGACTAGCGGGCGCCATTCCGCACTGTCGGCGCTGTCGCGGACGACGAGGACCATGGACCCGTCCGGCTGCGGCTGGAGCGCCGCGCGGACCGTCAGCTTGGAGTCGGCGACCATGTCGATGAAGCCAGGATTGGTGAGTTGTTTCGTCAGCTCGCCGGTGCGCAGGTCAAGCCGGTAGACGTCGTGCAGCTGCGGGTTGTCCTTGTTGAGCCCGATCAGGATCTCGTCCGGGAAGTCCTTCTCGGTCGCGATCAGCTGCGTCTGGACGCCCTCGAACGGAGTGAGATCTCGTCGGTCCATGGTCGCGAGGTCGACGTCATGCAGGCGCCAGTTCTCGTCGCCGCCAGCGTCCTGGAGATACAGCAGATGGCGGCCATCATGCGCCCAGGCAAACTGCCGGATGCCCCGGTCGGTGTCGTCGGTGACCACCTGGGCGGCGTCCCAGTCGACGCCTGTCTGCGAGCTGATCGGGGCGAGCCAGACGTTCAGCACGCCGTGGTTCGGCGCGATCCAGGCGAGCTGAGTGCCGTCCGGTGCGAGGCGCGGGCTGACCCGCTCCGGGTTGCCGAACAGGACTGCCAGCGGGATCAGTTGAGACATGTCGGAATGCTTATCACGCCGCGAATGCGGGCAGGCCACCCGGTGTGTGCGTCTGCGCGCCGACAATGGGGTACGAGTTACCTAATATGGCCCCTAGCGGGGCATCAGTGGCTAACTGGTGCCCCATCCACTTCGAGCCCGCGAGTCAGCGGCGCACACTGGGGAGCGCGGCGGGCCGCGGACCACAGAGCCGATAGCGCTCGGTCCGGCCGATCGGCTGGCCGGCCCTGGCACACTGAAACGCATGGACGGTCATCCCGAAGCTCTCATTGACCTGGACGCGATTCAGGCGAACGTCGCCGCCCTCCGCAGGCATGTCGGAGCCGCTCAGGTCATGGCCGTGGTCAAGTCCGAGGGCTACGGCCACGGCATGCTGGAGTCGGCCGCCGCCTCACTCGCCGGCGGCGCGACCTGGCTCGGCGTAGTGCACGTCGCCGACGCCATCGCGCTGCGCCGGGCCGGCTTCACCGTGCCGGTGCTCAGCCTGCTCGGCAGCCCGGACGCCCCGCACGCCGAGGCGATCCGCCACGACGTAGATCTCACTGCCGGCACCGCAGCGCTAGTTGACCAGATCGCGCTGGCGGCCGAGGGTGCAGGCAAGCCAGCCCGCCTGCACCTGGAAGCCGATACCGGCATGAGCCGGGGCGGCGCGACCGCGGCCGACTGGGCCGGCCTCGTGCACACGGCACGGGCGGCTGAGGCGGCTGGGCTGGTGCGGATCGTCGGCCTGTGGTCCCACTTCGCCTGCGCCGACATCCCCGGCCATCCGTCGATCGAGGCGCAACTGGCTGCGTTCCGGGAGGCACTCTCATTCGCCGAGCGGGCCGGCGTGCGGCCAGAGGTACGCCACATGGCCAACACGCCGGCCACGCTGACGCTGCCCCAGTCCTACTTTGACCTGGTCCGGCCCGGTGGCGCCGTGGTCGGGCTATCGACGCTGCCCGGCGGCGCGCCAAGCTGGCTGCGCCCCGCGATGACGATGCGGGTACGGCTGATCCAGGTCAAGCGCGTGCCGGCGGCGACAGGCGTGTCGTACGCGCACCGGTACATCACTGATCGCGACATGACGCTCGGGCTGGTGCCGCTCGGCTACAACGAGGGCATCCCGCGGCACGCGACCAACCAGGGCTGGGTATTCCTTCGCGGCAGGCGGTTCAAGATCGCGGGCACGGTCAACATGAACCAGATCATCCTGGAGCTCGGCGACGAGCCGGCCGAAGCAGGCGACGAGGTCGTGCTGTTCGGGCCCGGTGATCGCGGTGAGCCGACGGCGCAAGAATGGGCGGACCTGCTTGGCACGATTTCGTATGAGATCGTCACCCGGTTTACGGGTAAGGTGCCGAGAACTTACTCTGGAGTAACAGCGGCCGAGGATGACGCTGCGGCCGGCAACCGGTCGATTCTCGACCCGGACGGGAGAACCGATGGCCAGGTGGCGGCGGCTATCTAGCGTCGCTGGCCTAGCCACCGGGATAGCGGCTGCATCGGCCGGCGCTGTCATCGCCGCCGAGAAGGTGGCTGTCGGCCGCATCCGGCTACGGCCAGATCCGGCGCGGGACGAGCCGTTCGGGCAGCTACGGGGCCGTCCTGTCGAGGTCGTCGCCGACGACGGCGTGGCGCTGCACGCTGAGATCTTCGGGCCACCGGACGCGGCGGTCACCATCGTCTTCTGCCACGGGTACACGCTCAGCCAGGACGTCTGGCACTACCAGCAGCAGGACCTGGCGGCCGACACCCGGCTCGTCCTGTGGGACCAGCGCGGTCACGGCAGGTCCGGGCGGACCGACCCGGCACACGTCAGCATCGATCAGCTCGGCGCTGATCTTGCCGCGGTGCTGGCGGCTACTGTCCCCGCGGGCCAGCCCGTCGTTCTGGTCGGGCACTCAATGGGCGGCATGACGATCATGGCGCTCGCTGCGCAGCAGCCGGAGCTGTTCGGCCCGAAGGTCATCGGGGTGGTGCTGATCTCGACAGCGGCTCACGTGGTGGACGCGACCAGCTGGCTGCCTGGCCCGCTGCGACCGGTCGCGCGCTGGGCCGGCCCCTCGTTGCTGCGCGGCTCAGCCCGCGGCCGCCGCGCGGCGCTGACTGAGTGGGTCCGGCAGAGCGCGAGCGATCTGGCGTTCCTCTCGGCGCGGTATCTCGCCTTCGGGGACCCAGACGTCAGCCCGACTGTGGTCGACTTCCTCGAGCGAGTAATCAGGGCTACCCCGATCGAGGTCGTGGCAGATTTCTATCTGGCGCTCCTCGAGCATGACCAGCGGCTGTCGCTGCCCACCGTTGGCCGGGTGCCGACGGTCGTCATCACCGGTGCCGAGGACCGCCTCATCCCGACCGACGAGGCCGCCCGTCTCGCCGACGCGATCCCGGGTGCCAGCCTGCTCAGTGTGCCTGAGGCGGGTCACATGGTGATCTTGGAGCGGCCCGAGGTGGTGACCGAGGCGATCGCCGACCTTGCGGCGGCCGCGCTCGACGTAGCAGTCAGCAGGCGGCGGCCCGCGTGAGCGCCGAGCCCGATGCGGCCAGCCCGGAAGGGAGCGTTGACGAGCAGGTTGTTATCGCGACCGCTAGCCAGATGCGCGCGCTGGGGACCCGCCTCGCCGGGGTGCTGCAAGCGGGCGATCTGGTAGTGCTGTCCGGGCCGCTGGGCGCCGGGAAGACAACGCTGGCCCAGGGCATCGGCTCGGGCCTCGGAGTACGCGGACAGGTGACTTCGCCGACGTTCGTGATCGCCCGGGTGCACCCGAGTCTCGACGCCGGGCCTGACCTGGTCCACGCCGATGCCTACCGGCTCGGCAGCCGGGCCGAGGTAGATGACCTGGATCTGGACGCAGACCTCGCGACCTCCGTGACCGTCGTGGAGTGGGGCGAGGGCCTGGTAGAGGACCTGGCGCCGAGCTTCCTGGCGGTCAGCATCCGTGCTGACGGCGAACTGGTCGCGATGGCCGCTGCTGCCGACCCGGCTGGTGAGATGGCCGCGGATCTCGACGTGCCCCGGACCGTGCGCATCCAGGGCTGGGGCGAGCGCTGGCGAGCGCCGGCGGCGGCCGCTGCCGCGCGGGCTGCTCTGGCCGCCGCGACCTGACGGCCCGCAGACGGCGTCGAGGAACAGTAGCCAATTCCCGGCGCGAGCCTCGCATCGGGGACGAGAATGGCCTCGACGGCAGTGGCCGGGAGAGCCTCGGCTGCGAAGACGACCCCGTTCCCTGCCGTGGCTCGGTCCCGAATTGTCCTCCGCAGCACCCTTCGCACTACTACACTTCGGGTCGTCCAGCCAGTATCGCCGTGGTGACCCCGCGGTCTTATCTGCCAAGCCAGGAGGCGCGCCGTGGCTCAGCAGGGCTTCCCGCCCGGTCGCCATTCGCGGGAGCCCGCGGCCGGCCCGCAGGACGGCTACGACCGTGCCCTCTACCCCGGCGACGACCCGTACGCCGGTGACGACCCGTACGCTGCCGCGGACCCGTACCCCGGCGGCGATCCGTACCCAGGCGGCGATCCGTACGCCGGTGACGCGCCCCGGCCGAATGGCGGACACCGATCCGACGGCGTACCCAGGCCCGACCGCGAACCCCGGCCCGACCGCGGATCCAGGCCCGACCCCGAACCCCGGCCCGACCGCGAACCCCGGCCCGACCCCGGATCCAGGCCCGATCGCCCGCGCCGCGCCGAGCGGCAGCGCCCGGTCCGGGCCGGCTGGGAGCAGCTCGACCCGTTCGGCTCCGACCCGGATACCGACAGCGACCTGCCGCCCTGGGCGGGCCCGGTCGTCTATCCTGCCCGGCCGACGGGCACGCTGCGGCGCCCTGCCTCGTCGCGGCAGCATCAAGACGAGGATTACCGCGAACCCGCAGAAGGCGGGGAGGCCGGTCAGGCACCGGTCCAGGACGGCGGGCGGCGGTCTGGCCGTCGCCGGGGTCGGGCAGCCGCGACCCGGCTACGCAAGTCTCGCCGCCGCGTGTACCGGTGGGGCGTCATGGCGATCGCGGCCTGCATCGTCGCGGCCGGGGTCACCGCGATCGTCACGCATCACCCGCCCAAGCCTGCGCTGTATGTGACCTCGCTTCAGCGCGGTGAGTTCAAGTCCGTGCCGAGCGCCTGTGGCAGCGTGAGTACGGCGGTGCTCAACCAGTTCCTGCCGGCGGCGGGCCGGACGTCGACAAGCGAACTGGCGAGCACGACCAACAGCCAGTGCAGTTTCACCGTCGACGCCAAGCCAAACTTCCTCGTGCTGGAGGTGCAGGCGCAGTCGTACGAGCCGTTCGCGGCCGCGGCGGGCGACGGCAGCGCGTCCGGGAACGCGCAGGACAACTTCGCGCTGGCGCAGCAGGGACTCGCCCACCCGCTGAAGAAGTCGCCGCTGCCGCCAGCTCAGATCAGCCGGCTGGCCGGGGTTGGCCAGCAGTCGTTCATGGCGCTGCAGAACGAGCGGGTGAGCGGAATCGTCACCGACGTCGTCACCGTGGTCATCCGCGAGCGGAACGTGGTCATCACGGCCAGCATGTCTGGTCAGGAGTCCGGTCACGGCTTCGGTCCCGTGCCGGTATCCACGCTGCAGGCCGGTGCGCAGGCGGCGGCTAAGGCAATGCTGGCCAAGGTCATGACGCAGCCGACAGCCTGACCAGGCGATGCCGTCGGTTCTGCGCCCTGACTGTCCAGGTAACGGCCGGTCACGACCACCCGGCCAGGCTCACTAGGCTGGTCAACCGTGCTGCTGCTCGCATTCGACACCGCAACGTCGGCGGTAACCGTGGCTCTGCATGACGGTTCCGCCGTCATCGCGCAGGAGTCTGCCGTCGATGCGCGGCGGCACGGCGAGCTGCTGGCGGTCTTCATCGACAAGGTCCTGCGAAATGCCGGAGCCGGGCGCTGCGACCTGACCGGCGTCGCCGTCGGCACCGGGCCCGGTCCGTACACCGGGCTGCGAGCTGGCCTGGTCACGGCCCGGGTGCTCGCCAGCGCGCTGCAGATTCCGGCCGATGGGATCTGCTCGCTCGACGTGATCGCCGCCGATGCCCGGGCCGCCGCGGCCGGGTCTGAGTTCCTGGTGGCCACGGATGCACGCCGGCGCGAGGTCTACTGGGCCCGCTACACCGCGGCGGGGCAGCGCGCCGACGGTCCGCTAGTCAGCCGGCCCGCCGACCTGCCGCCGGGCCTCCCGGTCGCGGGCGAGGGCGCGGTGCTCTACCCGGAGCTGGCGAGCCGGCCGATAGGCCCCCATTACCCGGCTGCGGCCAGTCTCGCCGGCCTGGCCGCGGCGCGCGCCACCGCGGGCGAGCCACCACGCTCGCCTGAGCCGCTCTATCTGCGCAGGCCCGACGCCAGGGAGCCCGGCAAGCCCAAGCGGGTGACGCCGTGACGCAGACGGAGTTCCGCCCGATGACCACGGCGGACCTGGACAGCGTGCTCGGGCTGGAGCTGGACCTGTTCGGCGAGGAGGCCTGGTCGCGGCAGATGCTGGCGGGCGAGCTCGGCCAGCAGCCGGCCAGCCGGTACTACCTGGTCGCCGAGGATGACGGCAAGATCGTCGGCTATGCCGGGCTGCTGGCGGCTGGTGGCCAGGGCGACGTGCTGACGATCGCCGTGGCGGCCGCTCGCTGGGGCCAGGGCGTCGGCACGGCCTTGCTCGACCGGTTGCTCGCCGAGGCCAGCAGCCGCGGCTGCACCGAGGTGTTCCTCGAAGTCAGGGCGGACAACACGCGCGCGCAGCGGCTGTACCGCTGGCGGGGATTCAGCGAGATCGGCATTAGGCGCGCCTACTATCAGCCGTCCGGGACCGACGCCATCGTGATGCGCCTCGATCTCCGGCGGCCTGCCAGCAGCGGGACTGAGGCATCGTGACCGCACCCCTGATCCTCGGCATCGAGACGTCCTGCGACGAGACCGGCGTTGGCCTGGTGCGCGGGCACGAGCTGCTCGCCGACGCGGTGGCCTCCAGCGTGGACGAGCACGCGCGGTTCGGTGGTGTCGTGCCGGAAGTCGCCAGCCGCGCGCACTTGCAGGCCATGGTGCCGACGGTGGACCGGGCGCTGGCCAAGGCGGGCGTCCGCCTGTCCGAGGTGGACGCCATCGCCGTCACCTCGGGGCCAGGCTTGGCCGGCGCGCTGCTAGTCGGCGTGTGCGCGGCCAAGGCGTACGGCCTCGCCACCGGCAAGCCTGTCTACGGCGTCAACCACCTCGCTGCGCACGTGGCCGTCGACCAGCTCGAGCATGGCCCGCTGCCCGCGCCGGCCATCGCGCTGCTGGTGTCGGGCGGGCACTCCTCGCTGCTGCTCGTGCCGGATGTGGCCACCGAGGTCATCCCGCTGGGCTCGACCATCGACGACGCCGCGGGCGAGGCCTTCGACAAGGTGGCCAGGGTGCTGGGGTTGCCGTTCCCTGGCGGGCCGCACATCGACCGGGCGGCTACGGCAGGGAACGGGGCCGCCATCGCCTTTCCCCGCAGCAAGTACTCCGATGGCACGAGCGATTTCTCCTTCTCCGGCCTGAAGACCGCGGTCGCCCGGTGGGTCGAGGCACGGGAAGCCGCCGGTGAGCCGGTCCCGCTGGCCGATGTGGCAGCATCGTTCTCCGAGGCCGTCGCCGACGTCCTGACCAGGAAGGCGGTTGACGCCTGCCGGGCGCACGGCGTGTCGCACCTGGTTATCGGCGGCGGGGTCGCGGCTAACTCGAGGCTGCGTGCCCTGGCAGCCGAACGCTGCGAGGCGGCCGGACTGCAGCTACGCGTGCCGCGGCCGGGCCTGTGCACTGACAACGGCGCGATGGTGGCCGCGCTCGGCGCGGAGCTCGTGGCGCGCGGGGTGCCGCCTTCGCCGCTGGAGTTCCCGGCCGACTCCTCGCTGCCAGTGACAGTGATTACCGCTGCTTAGCCTGGCCTATACCCGCCGTGTTGACGTGCTCGTAATAGCCGGGCTAGTGTGCGTGACTGGCACTCACTAGGGTAGAGTGCTAACGCGACAAGGTTGGTCTGACACCCGCGACGGCAGGCCGACATGGTCGACTCTCTAATTCAGCTAGCCCTTTCCGGAGGGGGAGGTCAGATCGTGACGACCGCCACCAAGGTTGTTCTCAAGCCGCTCGAAGACCGGATCGTGGTGCGCCCGCTCGAAGCCGAGCAGACCACCGCATCGGGTCTGGTGATTCCCGACACCGCCAAGGAGAAGCCCCAGGAGGGCGAAGTCCTGGCTGTCGGTCCTGGCCGTTTCGACGACGCCGGTGCCAAGCGCGTCCCGTTGGACGTCAAGGTCGGCGATGTCGTGCTGTACAGCAAGTACGGCGGCACCGAAGTGAAGTACCACGGCGAGGAGTACCTGGTGCTCTCCGCCCGTGACGTACTCGCCATTATCGAGAAGTAGCGAGCGGATTTTCGCGCGCGGGCCTGGCCCGCGCCGGGCTGGCACCTGCTGGCCCGGCACCGCCCCGGCTCGGCTCGCGGCTCGTGGAGGCAACTCCGGCGATCCGCGGCCCGGTCCGGGGCGGTGGCGTGAAAGCCACGGTTTACCTACATCCGCAGGACAGAACCTGCATAGAAAGACACTGGGGTACCAGATGGCCAAGAGCCTAGTATTCGATGAGGATGCCCGGCGCGCTCTCGAGCGCGGCGTGAACCACCTTGCAGACGCCGTCAAGGTGACGCTCGGCCCGAAGGGCCGCAACGTCGTAATCGACAAGAAGTGGGGCGCGCCCACCATCACCAACGACGGGGTCACCGTCGCGCGCGAGATCGAGCTAGAGGACCCGACCGAGAACCTTGGCGCGCAGCTCGCCAAGGAGGTCGCGACCAAGACCAACGACGTAGCCGGTGACGGCACCACGACCGCGACGGTGCTCGCCCAGGCGATGGTCGCCGAGGGCCTGCGCAGCGTGGCGGCTGGCGCCAACCCGATTGCGCTCAAGCGCGGTGTCGACGCCGCGTCGGCCGCCGTCGCCGAGGCGCTGATGAAGGCAGCCCGTGACGTCGAGGAGCGGAGTGAAGTCGCCAACGTGGCGACGATCTCCGCCCAGGACGCCAAGATCGGCGAGGTGATCGCCGAGGCCTTCGACAAGGTCGGCAAGGACGGCGTCATCACGGTCGAGGAAGCCCCGACGATGGGCATCGAGCTCGAGTTCACCGAGGGCATGCAGTTCGACAAGGGCTACATCTCGGCGTACTTCGTCTCCGACCCGGAGCGGATGGAAGCCGTCCTAGAGGACGCCTACATCCTCCTCACCGGGAGCAAGATCTCCTCGATGGCGGACTTCCTGCCGCTGCTGGAGAAGATCGCCCAGACCAAGAAGCCGCTCCTGGTGATCGCCGAGGACGTAGACGGCGAGGCGCTGTCCACGCTCGTGGTCAACAAGATCCGCGGCCTGCTCAACGTCGTCGCGGTGAAGGCGCCAGGATTCGGCGACCGCCGCAAGGCGATGCTCGAGGACATGGCCGTGCTGACCGGCGCCCAGGTCGTGAGCGAGGAGGTAGGCCTCAAGCTGGACCAGGTCGGCCTCGACGTGCTCGGCCAGTCCCGCCGCGCGGTGGTCACCAAGGACAACACCACGATCATCGACGGCGCTGGTGAGCAGGATGCGGTCCAGGACCGGATCCGGCAACTGCGGGCCGAGATCGAGAACACCGACTCGGACTGGGACAAGGAGAAGCTCCAGGAGCGAGTGGCGAAGCTCGCAGGCGGCGTTGCCGTACTGCGGGCAGGCGCTGCCACCGAAGTCGAGCTGAAGGAAAAGAAGCACCGGCTCGAAGACGCGATCTCGGCGACCAGGGCCGCCATCGAGGAAGGCATCATCCCCGGCGGCGGCTCGGCGCTCGTTCACGTGGCCGGCCAGCTTGGCGACCTCGGCAAGAAGGGCGACGAGGCGACTGGCGTCCAGATAGTCCGGCGCGCTCTGCTGGCTCCGGCCCGGTGGATCGCCGAGAACGCCGGCGTCGAGGGCGGCGTGGTCGTCGCCCGCATCGCCGAGCTGCCGGTCGGTCACGGCTATAACGCCGCGACCAACGAGTACGGCGACTTGATGGCGCAGGGCGTCATCGACCCGGTCAAGGTGACGCGGTCGGCTGTGCAGAACGCCGCGTCGATCGCCGGCATGCTCCTCACCACAGAGGTGCTCGTCAGCGAGAAGCCCGAGCCCGAGCAGGCGGCCGCCAACGGGCACGGACACGGCCACCAGCACTGATCCTGGCGCGTCGAGTCTGTCACTCGGCCCGAGCCCCGCTACCGCGCCTGACGGCGCGGTAGCGGGGCTCGACCTTTATCCGGTCGTGCCCACCGCGCCCGGCCCCGCATACTGAGCAGGTGGCGATCCAGGCAGTCATCTTTGACTTCGACGGGCTGCTCGTGGATACCGAGGGCACCATGCTCGCAAGCTGGCAGTTCGAGTGGCGGCAGCACGGGCTGGAGCTCGACACCACGACGTTCTTTGCCGACCACGGCGGCGACGTCACCGGGGAGCGTTACGCGGACCTGGCTCGTGCGGTTGGTGCCGGTTACGACCGGCAGGCCAGTCACGAGCGCCGGGTCGCCTTCCGCGATGGCCTGAATGCCGAGCTCGGCCTGCTGCCGGGCATCGCCCGGTGGCTCGATCAGGCGGGCGTGATCGGACTGCGACTCGCGGTCGCGAGCAGCTCCCCGCGTGCCTGGGTGCGGGGCCTGCTGTCTCGCCTGGGCTACCTCGACGAGTTCGAGGTCATCGCGTGCGGCGATGAGGTCGCCGCGCCGAAACCCGATCCGGCCGTCTACTCGCTCGCCCTGGCCCGGCTTGGCCTCGCCGCTGGGCATGCTGTCGCGATCGAGGACGCCGCGCACGGCGTGGCCGCGGCCCACCGGGCCGGCCTGCGCTGCGTGGCGATCCCTGGTAAGCACGCCGACATCCGCCGCTTCGGGGCTGCTGAGCTTGTCCTGAGCAGCGCTGCTGAGCTGGACCTGGCGGACGTGCTCGGCGCGCTGGGGCCAGCATCGGGTCCGGGCACGGGGGCCGACGCCGACGACCTGGCGACAGCCTGAGCCCGACAGCCTGAGCCCGACAGCCTGAGTCGAGCTCGCACCCCGGCACGTCATGACATGGCTGGTATTGTAAGTACTAGGCATCTCATTGCTACCCAGCACATTACTTCTCTCCTTACAGAGTTATTTAAGGGATGCCCGTTAAAACGTTGAGTAGTTGCACAACTACTGCTGGTAATTGCTTTACCTAGGTATCGGCGTGTCGCCTTATTGTGACCTTTCTGTTGCCTATTTTGATGTTGCCTTTACTCAGTGCATGGGGAATCACGGTCCTGTACAGACAGATACGTGGGACCGCCACTGAGTCAGGGGGCCAGGTGGAATCGCAGCTAGATGGGACCAGGAATGGCAATATGGGCATGTTGGCCGAGCTGGCCGTACGTGGTCAGCCTGCCGCAATAGATACCTTGCTGCGACAGATCAGGCCAATGGTCCTGCGCTATTGCCGGTCGCGTCTCGGGCACATTTCCGGCCATTATCACGCTGCCGATGACGTGGCGCAGGAGGTATGCATAGCCGTTGTGTCGGCCCTGCCCCGGTATCAGGATATGGGTCGCCCGTTCGCGTCATTCGTTTTCGGTATCGCCTCGCACAAGGTGGCCGATGCGATGCGGTCGGCGTCCCGGCTGGCCATCCCGACCGATGACCTGCCTGACAGCCCGGATGAACGGCCGGGACCCGAGGAGACAGCGGTCGCCTACCTCGAGGCGGAGCGGGCCCGCAAGTTGCTGGCCAGGCTGCCCGTGAACCAGCGCGAGTTGCTCGTGCTCCGCGTCCTGTCCGGGCTGTCGGCCGAGGAGACCGGCCACGCCCTCGGCATGTCGGCGGGCGCGGTCCGCGTCGCGCAGCACCGCGCACTGAGGCGGCTTCGAGCCATCGCCGTGGAGGAGTCGATCGCCTGACGCCAAGCTCCGCCTGGCGTACCCAAGGCGGTCCGCGAACCCCCCGTCGCGGATCGCGGCCTGCCGGGGCACCTGGGATCCCTGCTCCCCCGTGGCAGGGATCCCAGCCCCGGCAGGAGCCAGATCCCGCTCGCCGGCAGCGCTGCCACATCCATGACGTTCGGCCGACTGGCGTGATCTTGGCAGCGCTGTCCAGACCGGCAAATCGGGCAAAGGGCCAGGTGGGTGCTTCTGCGCCGCTGCTGCGTCCGGCGGCCGGCCTGTCCCGGATGATCTGGCGCTGCCGGTCACTAGGATGAAGGGATCCCAGACCCCGGACCCGGAACGTGAGATGAGCGACCAGAAGTTCGGCCCGCCCGCCCTGACCTTCGACGACGTTCTACTGCTGCCCGCGCATTCGATGACAGTGCCAGGCGAAGCGGACACGACCGCGCGCCTGACACCGCGCCTGTCCCTGCGCATCCCGCTTGTCTCCGCGGCGATGGATACCGTCACCGAGGCCCGGATGGCCATCGCGATGGCCCGCCAGGGTGGCGCCGGCGTGCTGCACCGGAACATGTCCGTGGAGGAGCAGGCTCAGCAGGTCGACATGGTCAAGCGCTCCGAGGCCGGCATGATCACCAACCCAGTGACCTGCCGTCCCGATGCCACCCTGGCCGACGTCGAGGAACTGTGCGCCCGGTTCCGGATCTCCGGCGTACCGGTAACCGATCCGGACGGAGTCCTGGTTGGAATCGTCACCAACCGCGACATTAGGTTCGAGTCCGATCACCGGCGCCGGGTTGCCGAGATCATGACCCCGATGCCGCTGGTGACCGCTCCCGTCGGCGTCGACCGGGCCGAGGCGCTGCGGCTGCTCAGCACGAACAAGGTGGAGAAGCTGCCGCTGGTTGACAAAGCGGGCAGGCTGCGCGGCCTGATCACGGTCAAGGACTTCACCAAGAGCGAGAAGTTCCCGAACGCGACGAAGGACGCCGAAGGCCGGCTGGTCGTGGGCGCGGCTGTCGGCGTCGGCGAGGATGCCAAGCGGCGGGCGGAGGCCCTGATCGACGCTGGCGTGGACTTCCTCGTGGTGGATAGCTCGCATGGCCACGCGCAGGGTGTCATCGACATGGTCGCGCAGGTCAAGGCAAACTCAAGGGTCGAGGTCGTCGGCGGCAACGTGGCGACCAGGAGCGGCGCTCAGGCCCTCATCGACGCAGGTGCCGACGCCGTCAAGGTCGGGGTCGGCCCCGGCGCGATCTGCACGACCAGGGTGGTAACGGGAGTAGGAGTTCCGCAGATCACCGCGATCTACGAGGCCTCGCTTGCCGCCCGCCCGGCTGGCGTGCCGGTGATCGGCGATGGCGGCATCCAGTACTCGGGGGACATCGCCAAGGCCATCGCCGCTGGCGCCGACACGGTCATGCTCGGCAAGCTGCTCGCCGGCTGCGAGGAGGGACCCGGCGAGATGGTCTTCGTCAACGGCAAGCAGTTCAAGCTGTTCCGCGGGATGGGGTCGCTCGGCGCCATGCGCAACGCGAGCCGGGGCGGATCCTTCTCCAAGGACAGGTACTTCCAGGACGACGTGCTGCGCGAGGACAAGCTGGTGCCGCAAGGCGTGGAGGCGCAGGTGCCCTACCGCGGCCCGCTGGAAGCGGTGGCGCATCAGCTGACCGGCGGCCTGCGGGCGGCGATGGGCTTTTGCGGCGCGCGGACGATCGCCGAGCTTCAGCAGGCGCAGTTCACCCAGATCACGGGCGCGGGACTGGTCGAGAGCCATCCGCATGACATCCAGATGGTCGCCGAGGCACCGAACTACGGCGGTCGGCGAAGCTAGCCCTGGCACGTCAATCCTGGCTGCCAGGCCTGTGCGCGCATGCAGGAGCGCGACTGTACCTGCAGGGGCGGGAGAGCAACGTGAGCGTGGTAGAGATCGGGCGGGGCAAGAGCGGTCGGCGGGCGTATGCGCTCGACGAGATCGGGATCGTCCCGTCGCGCCGGACCCGGCATCCCGAAGAGGTGTCGATCGCCTGGCAGATCGATGCCTACCGGTTCGAGATGCCGCTGGTCGTTGCCCCGATGGACAGTGTCGTCTCGCCGGCCACGGCGATCGCCATCGGCAGGCTCGGCGGGCTGGCCGCGCTTGACCTCGAGGGTCTGTGGACCAGGTTCGAGGACCCGGAGCCGCTGCTCGCCGAGGCCGCGGAGCTCGACGACGAGGCGGCGACACGGCGCCTCCAGCAGATCTACGCCGAGCCGATCAAGGAAGAGCTGATCGGCCTTCGGATCGAGGAGATCCGCGCGGCGGACATCACTACCGCGGCGCGGCTCTCGCCGCAGCGGACTGTCAGGTACTACAAGGCCGTCATCGACGCGGGCGTCGACATCTTCGTGATCCGCGGCACGACTGTCTCAGCTGAGCACGTCTCAGGCACGGCCGAGCCGCTCAACCTCAAGCAGTTCATCTACGAGCTGGACGTGCCGGTCATCGTCGGCGGATGCGCCACCTACACCGCGGCGCTGCACCTGATGCGCACGGGCGCGGCTGGCGTGCTGGCCGGCTTCGGCGGCGGGTCCGGCCACACGACCGCCGCCGTGCTCGGTGTCGCGGTCCCGATGGCCACGGCGATCGCGGACGTCGCGGCCGCGCGCCGGGACTACCTAGACGAGTCCGGCGGACGCTACGTTCACGTCATCGCCGATGGCGGCATGACCCGCAGCGGCGACATCGCCAAGGCGCTGGCCCTCGGGGCCGACGCTGTCATGGTCGGCTCGCCGTTCGCGCGAGCGTCCCAGGCACCCGGCCGCGGCTATCACTGGGGCAGCGAGTCCCACCACCCGGACCTGCCGCGCGGCGCCCGCCTCAAGGTGGGCACGATCGGCACCCTGGAGCAAATCCTGCACGGGCCGTCCATTGTCGCGGACGGGTCCATGAACCTCATGGGCGCGCTCCGCCGCACGATGGCGACATCGGGCTACTCGGACCTCAAGGAGTTCCAGCGGGTGGAGGTCGTGGTGACCCCCAGTGCGACGCCGCGCTGACATCCGGGTCTGGCCCGGCGGCCGCGCTGGCGGCCAGCAGGCCGGCAACGGCCAGTCGGCTAGCAGCCGCCCGGCGCGGGCGACCACGCGGCTCGGCCCGGCCGAGCGCGCGGCCGCGCTTGACTCGCTGGCCGGCACGGAGCTGCAAGTGCTGGTCGTCGGCGGCGGCGTCGTGGGCGCCGGAGTCGCGCTCGACGCGGTCACCAGAGGGCTGACCGTAGGGCTCGTCGAGGCCAGGGACTTTGGCTCCGGCACCTCTTCGCGATCGAGCAAGCTGATCCACGGCGGGCTGCGCTACCTCGAGCAGCTGAACGTCGGGCTGGTGCGTGAGGCGCTCAGCGAGCGGTCGCTGCTCCTCCAGTGGCTCGCGCCGCACCTGGTGCACCCGGTGTCGTTCCTGTTCCCGTTCACCCACCACGGCTGGGAGCGCGCCTACGTCGGAGCTGGCGTGACCGCTTATGACACTCTTGGCTTCTCGCTGGGCCAGACCCGCGGCCTGCCCGGTCACCGCCAGCTCACCCGCCGCGGCGCGCTGCGGCTCGCGCCGGCGCTCAAGCGCTCAGCGCTGACCGGGGCGCTGGTCTACTGGGACGCCCAGGTGGACGACGCCCGCTACGTCACGACCCTGGTACGGACGGCAGCCGGCTTCGGTGCGCATGTCGCATCGCGCACCCAGGTCACCGGCTTCCTGCGCGAAGGCGAGCGCGTCACCGGCGTGCGTGCCACCGACCTGGAGACCGGGAACGGGGTTGAGATCCGGGCGCAGCAGGTTGTCAACGCGACGGGTGTCTGGACCGATGAGATCCAGGAGATGGTCGGCGGCCGCGGGTCCATCAATGTCCGGTCGTCTAAGGGCGTGCACCTGGTCGTGCCGCGCGACCGCATTCACTCCACGACCGGGATCATTCTGCGGACCCCGGTGAGCGTGCTGTTCGTCATTCCCTGGGGCCGGCACTGGATCATCGGCACGACCGACACGGACTGGTCGCTGGACAAGGCGCACCCGGCCGCCAGCCGGAACGACATCGACTACGTGCTCGGTCAGCTCAACAAGATCCTCGCGGTGCCGCTGACCAGAGACGACGTGGAGGGCGTCTACGCGGGCCTGCGGCCCTTGCTGGCCGGGGAATCGGAATCGACGTCCAAGCTGTCCCGCGAGCATACGGTCGCCCACCCCGTTCCCGGCCTGGTGCTGATCGCGGGCGGCAAGTACACCACCTACCGGGTGATGGCGCGCGACGCGGTGGACGCGGTCGCGCACGGGCTGGACGGGAAGGTGGCGCCGTCGTGCACGGACAGCGTGCCGCTCGCTGGCGCCGACGGGTTCATCGCGCTGTGGAACGCCCGGCACACGCTGGCCCGCTCGTCCGGACTGCACGTGGCCAGGATCGAGCACCTGCTGCACCGGTACGGCTCGCTGATCAGCGAGGTGCTCGAGCTGATCGCCGCCGATCCGAGCCTGGGCAAGCCCCTGGCCGGGGCCGATGACTACCTACGCGCGGAGATCGTCTACGCCGCGTCGCATGAGGGCGCCCGGCACCTGGACGACGTGCTCGCCCGCCGGACCCACGCCTCGATCGAGACCTGGGATCGCGGCCTGTCGGCGGCTGAGGAAGCCGCGACCCTCATGGCGGGCCCGATGAAGTGGAAGTCTCGCCAGGTAGCACGCGAACTAGAGAACTACCGTGCGCGCGTCGCGGCCGAACGCGCCTCCCAGGAAGCCGACACCGACCAGGACGCCGACGCTATCCGCCTCGGCGCCCCCGACATCGTCCCGGTAGTCCACGGCGACGGCGTCACCGCATAGTGGCGCGCCCGGGTCACCGGCATTCACCAGATGCTCTGCGGGCTGGCACAGGTTCAGCGACGCTTCCCTGATCTTGCCCGAGGCGCGCTGAGCTGCACGGCTGGCGCTAGCCACGTGACGCCCGCTGCCGCACCCGGCGAACCCCGGCTGACTGAGGTGCCGGGTGCGCCCTGGCTAGTGCAGGCGCTCCGACTGATGTCGTAGCCGGAATCGCACCTTCGGCCGATGGGCTGAGCGCGAGGCGGCAGTACCGTGCTCCGGTGGCCAATTCGGGGGAGTGCGCCATGACGCCGCAACTAAGTCAGTTCAGGATCGAACCTCCACCTCAGCGTCAGCCGGTGGTGTTCATGTATCACTCGATCGCGCCGTACGCCGAGGATCCGTATCAGGTGACTGTGAGCCCGCTGCGGTTCGAGCAGCAGATGCGGTGGCTGGACCGGCGCGGACTGCGCGGGGTCTCGATGGCCGAGCTACTGGCGGCGCGGCGGCAGCACTGCGATGCCGGACTTGTCGGCCTTACCTTTGATGACGGATACGACGACTTCCTCCGGTATGCGCTGCCCGTACTGCAGCGATACGGCTTCAGCGCGACCTCGTTCGTGATAGCCGGGCGTCTTGGGGGCGTCAACTCCTGGGACGCGCGCGGGCCGCGCAAGCCGCTGATGACCGCCGCCCAGCTGCGTGCGGTCGCGGCTGCGGGTATCGAAATCGGGTCGCACGGACTACGACATGTCACGCTGAACTATGCGGCAGATCCTGCGCTGATCCGCGAGCAGCGGCTCAGCCGACAGATACTTCAGGACATTACCGGCTCCGCCATCGACGGATTCTGCTATCCGTACGGGCACCTCAACGGCCGGGTCGTCGACGGTGTGCACGATGCGGGCTACGAGTACGCGTGCGCGATCTGGGCAAGCGAGCTGACCGGCCAGTACGCCGTTCCGCGCATGTACGTAGGGGACGCCGACGGCGCTGCGCGGCTGCGAGCGAAGTGGCTCCGACACCGGCTGACCTGCGCGAATGCGAAAACGGCTGAGATACCTGAGGCCGAACTACGTCGCACTGCGTAAGCAGATTACGACGTCTAGCTGAGCGCACGATACGGCTCGTCCCGCAGGCTTCAGGTAACGCTTCGCGCCGGGGCACGGGGATGAAAACTGCGGCCGGCTTCGCCAAAGGGGGAACGGGTCAGATGGCCGACCTTCAGCTTGGGCTCGCTGTCAACGGCCGCGAGCACCAGTTGCGGCACCGGCTTGTCGCCTTCCCGCTGGCCGGACAAACAGCCGGGACCGGGCACGCCAACGGCAACGGTCGCCCCGGCAGTGAGCTGCGAGTGGCAATTGTCGGCCTTGGCTACGTCGGGCTGCCGAGCGCGCTCGGCCTCGCTCCCCGCTGCCGCGAGGTCATCGGAATCGACAGTAGCCGCGAGAGGCTGCAAGTCGTCGCGGCAGGCAAGGCTGATCTGCCCGACGCCTACCGGCCGAAGCTGACGGCGGCGCTCGCTGAAGGCACGTTCCGGCTGACCGCCGACCCGGCGGCCATCGCGGCGGCCGATGCTGTCATCATCTGCGTTCCCACTCCGGTGGACGCCGACTACCAGCCCGAGCTGACGGCGCTCACCGGTGCGTGCGCGGACGTCGTGGCCAACGCCCGGGCGGGTCAGACGATCATCCTGACCTCGACCACGTATGTGGGCACCACCGCCGAACTGCTGGCCGAGCCGCTCAGACGGCGCGGCCTGGAGCCCGGCACGGACATCTTCGTGGCATTCAGCCCGGAGCGCATCGACCCCGGCAATCCCGACCATCAGCCCGAGGACACGCCCCGCGTGGTCGGCGGCATAACCCCGGAGTGTGCGACCAGGGCGGCCCGGATCATCAGCCTGATGACGGGCCAGGTGTACGTCGTCAGCTCCACCGGCGCAGCCGAGGCGACGAAGCTCTACGAGAACATCTTCCGTGCTGTGAGCCTCGCGCTGGCCAACGAGTTCGCGGACGCGTGCGGCGCTCTGCACCTCGACCCCATCGAGGTGACCCTTGCGTCAGCTACCAAGCCATATGGATTCCTTGCGGCGTTCCCTGGCCCCGGCGTCGGCGGGCACTGCATCCCGTGCGATCCGCACTACCTGCTCTGGCAGCTAGGCCAGCAGGGTCGCAGTTCTCCGCTGATCGAGCAGGCGATGCAGTCGATCCGCCAGCGGCCCGACCGCGTCGTTGAGCGGGCCGGCGAAGTGCTCGCCGCGGCGGGAAAGGACCTCGCTGGCGCGCGGGTAATCGTCGTGGGCGCGAGCTACAAGCCGGGCGTCCGTGACCTGCGCGAATCATCGGCCGTGCCGATCATCGCCAGCCTGCTGGACAAGGCCGCGGACGTCCACTACTACGACCCGCTGGTGCCCATGCTGACCGTGCCAGGCGGGCACACCCTCAGCAGCGAGCCAAGCCCGGGCACCGACTGGGACCTGGTCATCGTGCACACCGTGCATCCGGACGTCGACTACGCGTGGGCGCGGGAGTGTCACGTGCTGGATGCCACCTACCAGTTCGACGACGCCGCGCACCGAGCCGTGGTGTGAGGCCCGGCCTATGACGACGGTCGCCGCTAACCGGCCGGTCAACGCGCCAGCGCCGGGGCGAGCCGACGCGAGCGTGCCTGCGCTGGTGCTGAAGTTCGATCCGAACGTCATGCACCACGGCGGGCTCGGCGCGATCCGCAGCCTCGGCCGGATGGGCGTCCCGGTCTACGCCGTGCAGGAGTCCGCGTGGGCGCCCGCTGGTCACTCCCGCTACCTGGGCGGGAAGGTGCTCTGGCGACCCGGGGGCCTCAGCGCGGACCGGGTGCAGGCCGGACTTCTGCGGCTAGCCGAGCTGATCGGCAGGCCGTCAGTGCTGATCGCGACCGACGACGCTGGCGCGGTCTTCCTCGCCGAGCACGGCGAGCCACTGCGCGACGCGTTTCTCTTCCCGGACCAGCCCGCCAGCCTGCCACGACAGCTGGCGGGGAAGCACTCGCTGCACGTGCTGTGCGCCGAGCTAGGGTTCCCGAGTCCCCGCTCGTGCCTGCCCTCGTCGCTGCCGCAGGCAGCGGAGGCGGCAGCGGACTACGGCTATCCGGTCGTAGCCAAGCTGGCCAGGCCGTGGCGGTCGCAGTCGCTGCAGTGCAGCACCCAGATCATCCGCGACCGCGCCGGGCTCGAGGATGCCTGGCTGGCCAGCCAGGCTGGCGCGGCCGGGCTGATGCTCCAGGAGTACATCCCGGCGACGCCTGGCCATGACTGGTTCTTCCACGGTTACGCGGCCGCTGCCGGGTCCTGCTGGCCGGCCTGCACCGGCATCAAGGACCGGTCATACCCGGCGCACGCCGGGCTGACGAGCTACGGCCGCTGCGTGCCCAACGCTGCGCTGCGCGATGGCGTGACGAGCCTGCTGACGAAGCTCGGGTACCGCGGAATCGCCGACCTGGACCTTCGCTTCGACGAGCGAGACGGGCAGTACAAGCTGCTGGACTTCAATCCCCGGCTGGGTGCTCAGTTCCGGCTCTTCACCGGGCCGGGCGGCCTCGACGTCGTGCGCGCGGCCTACCTGGACCTGACGGGGCAGCGCGTGACCGGCGCTGAACCGGAGAGCGGCCGCACCTTCATGGTGGAGAGCTACGACCTGCTGAGCGCGATCAGCTACTGGCGTCGTCGCGAGATCAGCTTGCGGTCCTTGCTGGCTGCGACCCGGCAAGTGGACGAGATGGCCTGGTTCGCCCGCGACGACCTGCGCCCGTTCGGGCTCATGTGCCTGCGCATGGGCTGGCGGATGCTGACGAGGTCGCTCCTGCGTGCCGTCGCGGCGCCTCAGCGCGCCAGCCAGCCGTATCCAGACCGTCCGGCGAGACCGCGACTGCGTCGCGGCCGGAGTAAGGCTGCCCGCATGGCGCGGGCCGCCAGCTGACCAGCACAAGGGGGAATGATTTGTGAGCGACGCCGTCGACGTGGCCATCGTGGGCGCGGGACCGTACGGGCTATCGCTGGCCGCGCACCTGCGAGCAGCCGGGGTGAACTTCCGCCAATTCGGGCGGCCGATGCACCTGTGGCGTACGCAGATGCCTCGCGGCATGTTCCTGAAGTCGCAGGGGTTCGCGTCGAACCTGTCCGATCCGGGTGGCGCGCACACGCTGGCCGCATTCTGCAGCACCAGCGGTCGTCCCTATGCCGACTACGGCCTGCCGGTGTCGCTGGACGATTTCGTCGCCTACGGCTTCTGGTTTGCCAGCAAAGCGGCAGACGGCGTAGAGAACACGATGGTCACGGAACTGACCGGCCGTGACGGGCAGTTCGAGCTCGGCCTCGCCGACGGCCGGACCGTGACCGCCCGACGCGTCGTACTGGCGACCGGGGTAGAGCACTTCACGCACACGCCGCCAAGCCTGTCCGGTCATGAGTCAGTCAGTCACAGCTCGACGATCACCGAGCCGTCCGATTTCAGCGACCGGCGGGTCGCGATCGTCGGCCGCGGTCAGTCGGCCCTGGAGTCCGCTGCGCTGCTGCGGGAGAACGGCGCCGAGGTTGAAATCATCACCAGGTCAGCAGCTGTCGCCTGGAACAAACAACCGCTACCCCCGGACCGGGCACTGCTGAAGCGCCTGCGGGAGCCAGAAGCCGGCCTCGGGTCCGGCTGGAGCACGTGGTTCTACTCCAGCCATCCGGGCTTGTTCCGTCGCCTGCCGGAGCAAACCAGGATCCGTCGCGCGCGCACCGCTCTCGGGCCAGCCGGGGCGAGCTGGCTGCGCGAGCGGGTGGCGGGCCGGATCCCCGTCCGCACTGGCCAGGAGGTTGACGGTGTGCAGGCGACCGCAGATGGCGTGCGCGTGATGCTCGTCGCGCGTGACGGCGAGCGGTCGGAAGTGCGGGCCGACCATGTCATCGCCGCCACCGGCTACCGGCCGGACCTGCAGCGCCTCACCTTCATCGACGACGAGTTGCGCGCGCGACTGCTCACCGTTGACGGAACCACTGCCGTGGACGCGGGCTACCAGACGTCGATCGACGGCTTGTACGTCATCGGACCGGCGGTGGCGCCGGTGTTCGGCCCGGTCATGCGATTCGTCTACGGCAGCGACCACGCCGCCCGGACAGTGACGAGGCGGCTGGCGGCGACCGCGGGGTCGGCAGCCCCGGCGCCGGTGAAACCGCTGGCGGGAGTGGCAGGCAGGTGACAGCCACCGGCTTGGCGCCTGGCCGGGCCAGTCCGTACGCTGAGCCGGACCCGCAGGGCGAGCCCGGTTGGACAGCCCCGCCCGGTCAGCGGCGGGTCCGGTCGGCCTCCGGCTGGCTGCTGGCCGGCACCGACACAATCGCGGTCACGGTGGCCGCCCTGGTGACGGCACCGGGTCCGCTCCGTGGCGCCTGCTATGGCGTTCTTGTCCTCGCCGCCGCTGCCGCTGGCGGACTCTACCGGCCGCGCATCGGCGGCCGGGTCAGCGATCAGGCCGGACGACTGGCAAGCGCGGCTGGGCTGCCGGCCCTTGCGCTGCTGGGCTGGACAGCGGAGCACACTGTGCTGGCCCTCGCCGGCAGCACGATCGTGCTGCTGATGGGGTTGCGCGTGGCTGCGGCCGCGCTTCAGCGGTCCGCTCGCCGACGCGGGCTGGCCACCTGGCAGACCCTCATCATCGGCGCGGGCGAGCCCGCCAGCGAGGTGTACCGGCTGCTGCGGCAGCACCCGGAGCTCGGCCTGCGCCCGTGCGGGGCGCTGGACAACGAGCCAGTCAGCGAAGCGATGTCGGCGAGCCGGCCCGTTGCGGCCCGGCAGCTGCTCGCGGCAGGCGGAGTGCTGGCGGCAGGCGGAGTGCTGGCGGCTGACGGGATGCTGGCGGCTGACGGGATGCTGGCGGCTGACGGGATGCTGGCGGCTGACCGGATGCAGGCCGCCGGCGGCGGGCCGACCGCCGGCGGGGCGCGCGCATCCCATGCGGCGCTGCCGGTACTCGGCCGGATCGAGACGATTGCCGCGACGCTGGCCAGGTTCAGGATCGCGCAGGTCCTGGTGTGCGCGCCGGCGGCGACCGCCGGCGAACTCGCCGTCGCCCTGCAGGCGTGCCGCGACCGCGGCGTCAGGGTGAGCGTGCTGCCGCAGCTGCCCGAGCTCGGACTGGCCGTCCCGATGGCGTGCCTGGACGAAATCTCGGGCATTCCGTTCGTTCCGCTCCGGTCTGGCTCGGACGGCCCAGGCCGCCGCGCCGTCACCCGCATGCTGGACCTCGTTGTCGGATCGTCCCTGCTCCTGGCGACCGCGCCGCTGATGCTGTTCCTAGCGCTTGCGGTGTGGCTCGATCTACGGCTGCCGCCGATGTTCCGGCAGGTCCGGGTCGTGGGCCGCGGGAGGCTCGCCACGATCGCCAAGCTGCGCACGCTCCGGCCGGCGGGCGACCCGGAAACGACCTGGGTGGTGCCCGCAGGGCAGTCCTCACGGCTTGGCCAGCTGCTGCGGACGACGCATGCCGACGAGCTGCCGCAGCTAGCCGCCGTGGTGCGCGGTGACATGGCGCTGGTAGGCCCGCGACCGGAGCGCCCGTTTTTCGCGAGTCGGTTGCGCCGCGACGTTCGCGGCTACGGCCAGCGCGAGCGGGTGCGCGCCGGACTGACCGGCTGGGCCCAGGTTAACGGCCTGACCGGCGACACCTCGATCGAGGACAGGGCCCGCTTCGACAACTTCTACATCGAGTACTGGTCCATCTGGCTTGACCTGCTCATCCTCGGCCGCACTGGGCTGGCGGCGCTGTCCGGAGTACTGACCAAGGGAGGCACCCGATGAAGGTCCTGCACGTGATCACTGGTCTGGGCGTCGGCGGAGCTGAGCTCCAGCTGCGCGCCGTGCTCCAGCAGACCAGGCACGACGCAGACGTAGTCACGCTCTACAACCCGGGGCCGGTCGCCGACATGATCCGCGCTGAAGGCACGGCGGTGCGCACGCTCGGCATGCGCCGGAACACCCAGCTGTCCGCTGTGCTCCGGCTGCGCCGCATCATCCGCGCTGGCCGATACGACGTGGTGCACGCACATCTGTACCGCTCGCAGGTCTATGGCCGGTCGGCCGCCTGGCTGGCCGGCACGCCGGTCATCGTCAGCACCGAGCACTCGATTGGCGAGACGCACCTCGAGCGCAGGCGGATGACCCCGCCAGTCCAGGCGCTCTACCTTGCCACCGAATTGTTCTCCGACATGACGATCGCGGTGTCGGCGGCGGTGCGCGACCGGATGACCAGGTGGGGGGTTCGCGCGCGCAAGCTGACCGTCATCCCGAACGGCGTCGACCTCGACCGGGTGGCCTTTGATGCGGACGGCCGTGCTCGAGTTCGCGCCGAGCTCGGCATCGGCACGGATGACTACGTGTTGTTGCTGCTCGGGCGCCTCGATCAGAACAAGCGCTTTGACCAGGCCATCGAGGCGGCGGCGCCGAGCTTGTCGCACGCGGCCAAGGTCCTGGTGGCCGGCGGCGGCGCCGAACGCGAGCACCTGGAGGAGACGGCCCGCCGATGCGGTGTCGCCGACTACGTGATCTTCGCGGGGGAGCGACACGATGTCGCCGCTGTCTTGTCAGCAGCCGACCTCGTGGTGGCGTCCTCGCGGCAGGAGACATTCGGGCTGAGCGTGCTCGAGGCGCTGGCTAACGGCATCCGGGTCCTCTACACCACATGCCCGGCGCTGGCGGGCATCGATGTCACGTTGGCGCGCCACGTGCCCATGGAGGACATGGGCAAGGCAATCGCTGAGGAGATCGCGGCAGGTCCGAGTGTCCGCGCGCCGGAGCCGGCGGTCGCCAGGGAATTCGGCATCGCCGCCGTCACCGCCCGCATCGACGATCTGTATGAGCGCCTCGCCGCGCGGCTGTCGTGGCGGACGCTGGCTGGCAGGCCGCGTCGGCGCGCTCGCCAGGAGGCGAGTGCCCGAGCCCGGGTCGCGGCTCAGCCCACAGCGCCCGCCGCCGCCCCTCTCGCGGCGCGGCAGGCCGCTTTGCAAGCCGGGCTGGTGCCGCCAGCGCAAGCCCGGCCACCGCGCACCCGGCCAGCGCCGAGGCCCGCGACCCGACCGGGGCCAGCGCGGACGCGCGCAACGCGACCGGGACCGGGACCGGCGGTGCCCGCACATTCGGTGCCTGGTCAACCGGTGCCTGGTGAGCCGGTGCCCGCTCAGTCGGCGCAGCCCGCGGGGGAGCAGCCATGAAGTGCTTTGTGACCGGTGCGGCCGGATTCATCGGCTCGCATCTTGTCGAGGACCTGATCGCGGCCGGGCACGTGGTTGTCGGCCTGGATGACTTCAGTACCGGCCGGGAACAGAACCTCGCTGCCGTAGCAGGCCATCCGCGGCTGCAGCTGGAGCGCGGGTCAGTGGTTGACCAGCAAGCGGTCGACGAGCTTACGGCGGGAGCCGACAGCGTCTTCCACCTCGCCGCTGCGGTGGGTGCGTTCGTCATCCGGGACAAGACGCTCGAGAGCCTGCGGACCAACATCCACGGCACTGAGAACGTCGTGGCCGCCGCGAGCCGTTTCGGTGCGCGGCTCCTCGTCGCATCGACCAGCGAGATCTACGGCAAGAACATGACGGTCGGGCTACGGGAGGATGACGACAGGATCGTCGGCTCGCCGCTGCGATCCCGGTGGAGCTATGCCGAAGCCAAGGCCATCGACGAAAGCCTGGTCGATGCGTACGTGCGTGAGCGCGGCCTGCAGGCCGTGATCGTGCGGCTGTTCAACACCGTCGGCCCCCGCCAGACCGGCCGCTACGGCATGGTCATCCCGCGATTCGTCCGGCAGGCACTGACCGGGCAGCCGCTGACCGTCTTCGGTTCCGGTGAGCAGATTCGGTGCTTCTGCCACGTGCAGGATGTGGTGCCTGCGCTGATCCGGCTGGTCGGCACCGACCGCGCTGTCGGGCTCGCAGTGAACCTGGGCAGCTCCGAGCAGGTCTCGATTGGCGAGCTGGCCAGGCGTGTGATCGAGGCCACAGGCTCGGCCAGCACCATCGAGCAGACGTCGTACCTGGAGGCCTACGGCACCGGCTACGAGGACATGCAGCGCCGGGTGCCGAACTGCGATCTGGCCCGCGACCTGGTGGGATTTGCGGCCACGAAGTCGCTGGACGAGATCATTCGGGCCGTCATCGCCGACCAGCAGTCTGCCCTGGCCGCTGCCGCTATGGCGTAGCGAGGTCCCGTGGTGAGCTGGAAGTACGGACCTGAAGATCCCGGCACCTGGCCGTTGCGTGCCGTACTGCCTATCGGGGGGCTGGCCGCCACCAGCACCTCGGCCACGGTGCCCTGATGCCCGCCTTGCCCTGGTGGTTTCTGGCCGTGTTCGTCATCGGGGCAAACTTCGTCCTCTGGGGCGCGGTCGGGGTGATCCGGCTGGCCGAGTCCCGAAAGGGGCGCATGGCACGGCGCGCGGTGTTCGCCCTCGGGGTGAACGTCGCAATCTGGGGCATGACGTGCGCGATGCGGCTGGCTCAGTCCCGGGCGGTGCGCGTAGCACGGCGGTACCGGCGGCAACTGGCGCGCCCGGCGGCCAGGCGCGTCCGGCGGTCCCGCCGTCCCGGCGCCGGGAACCCGGGCCCGATCATTCGGAGGATCTCCGTCAGCGTGAACGACGTCGCCGTGCTGATGCCGGCGCACAACGAAGCGGCGGTGCTCGGCGAGAGCCTGGACGCCATCATGAAACTCGTCTCGGCCGCCAACATTCATGTCGTGTCCGATGGCTCTACCGATGACACGCCGGAGATCGCCAGGCGGGCAGGCGTGCACGTGCACGAGACCGAGCGCAACGTCGGCAAGGCGGGGGCGCTGCGAGAGGCCATCGAGCGGTTCCGACTCATCGACCGCTACCCGGTCGTGCTCTTGCTGGATGCCGACACCAGAGTGCAGCCTGACTACTTCACCGCGGCGCTGCCGCTGTTCGATACGCCCGAGGTGGTCGCCGTGGCCGGGTGCGTCAGGACTGCTCGTGACCGGCGACTGAGCCTGATCGGCAACATCCTGGTCGGCCACCGGGAGCGGATCTACACAATCGGCCAGCGCCTGCTCAAATTCGGCCAGACGTACCTGCGCACCAACGCCACGCACATCGTGCCTGGCTTCGCGAGCATGTACCGCACAGAAGTCCTGCCCTACATCGACCTGAATCCGCCGGGCCTGGTCATCGAGGATTTCAACATGACCTTCGAGGTCTACCAGAAGAGTCTCGGCAAGGTCGCTTTCACGCTGTCCGCCGTCGCCATCACTCAGGATCCGGATCGGTTGCATGACTACGTGAAGCAGACCAGGCGGTGGGCGGTCGGCCTGTGGCAGACGGTCCGGCGGCATCCGCCGCGTGCCAACCTGTTCACCGCGATGCTGGCCTTGCTGCTGTTTGAGCTCGTCGTCTCCAGCGTGATCTTCGTGCTGCTGCCGCTGATCGTGCTTGTCCTGGTGCTGCCTGATCTGGCCGGTAACATCGTGCTGACCTGGCCACCGTTCGCGGATCTGCATTCGGCTGTCGCGGCGCACATGACGCTCACGGCTATCTTGTTCGGTGTCCTGCTGCCCGACTACGCCATGACCTGCCTGGTCGCCGTGCTGGACCGCCGGCCGCGCCTGCTGTTCCTGGGCCTGTTCTTCCCGGTCCTGCGGGTGATCGACGCCGCGATCGCGCTGTCGGCCGTGCCGGCGGCTGGTTTGTCCGCTCGAGCGGGATCTGGCAGAGCCCGACCCGGCGGGCGTTCGAGCCCGCGCCTGCGCGTGCCTCGATCGCGACGGGCACGCCGGCGGTCACGGACCTGGAGCCGGCGACGACGGCACCGGCCCACCAGGAAGCACCCGTTTCGTCCGAATATCTGAGGGAACGTGGTCATGCATCTGGATGAGCACGCCCTGGCCCTGCCGCGACAGGCTGGTGCCATGAACCCCATCCGGCTCTTGCTCGCCGACGACCACCTCATGATCACTGAGGCGCTGGCGTCGCGGCTTTCGGCCGCGCCGGATATCTGGGTCGCCGGTCGCTGTGCCGCGACGGACCCCAATCTGTTCGCGATCGTCAAGGGGGTCCGGCCGGATGTAATCGCCATCGAGGCGGAGCCGTTCGGCAACGGTATCGGCGAGATCGTAGAGCGACTTGGGGCGCTCAGCCCGGATGTACGCGTCGTCATTCTGAGCGCCGACAGGAACGTGTCGCACGCCGTCGCAGCGGCCCGCGCCGGCGCCGCCGCGTGGGTAGCCAAGGAGCAGGACGCGACGGAGTTCGAGTCGGTGATCCGGGGCGCGGCCCGCGGGTACTCCTCGTACCCACCGGACATGCTCGGCGAGATCTTGCGCAGTCTGCGCGCTGACGCCGGCCGCGATGGCAATGAACTCGAAGTGCTCAGCACGCGTGAGACCGAGGTGTTGCGGGCGATGATGACGGGTCGGCGAGGCCGGCAAATCGCGGGCGACCTGCATATCTCGGCGGACACTGTGCGCACGCACACGCAGAACATTTACGCCAAGCTCGACGTGCACAGCCGCCTGGAGGCGGTGAGCGTGGCCCGTGCGGCCGGCCTGGAGCCGCTCGAGGACGTCGGTAGCTGATGACCACCAGGGTCGTGACAGTCATCACCAAGCTCGAAGGCGGCGCTGGTGCCCTGGCCCTGCGCGGCGTGCTCGGCCTCGACCGGGTCGAGTTCGAGCAGGTCATCGTCACTGGCAGTGGCGGCAGGCTGGTTGAGCAGGCCGCGGCGCACGGTGTCGAGGTCGTCGTGCACCCGGGGCTGAAGCCGGCCATTGACCTGCTCAGTGACCTGCGCGCCACCCGCTGGCTGGCGGCTGCGGTGGCTGATCGCCGGCCGGATGTCGTGCACACGCACTGTGCGAAGGCCGGGACGATCGGCCGCCTCGCCGCCCGGCGGGCCGGGATCCGCACGATCGTGCACACCTACCACGGGTTCCCGTTCCACGAGTTCCAGTGGGCTGCCAGGCGGCGTGCCTACGTCGAGGTCGAGCGGCGCCTCGGCAGGTTCACCGATGTCGGGCTGTGCGTCGGGACCGGCGTTGCGGTGGAGGCGATTCGTCGCGGCCTCATCGCGCCCGAGCGGGTGCGGACGATCGGCGTGCCGGTCGATGTACGAGGCAGGTCTCGGCGGCCCGCTGACGTGGCCCGTGCCAGGCGGCGGCTCGGCATCGCGGACGGCGACCTGATCGTGGGCGCAGTCGGTCGCCTGACTTATCAGAAGGCGCCCGAGGACTTCGTCGCGGCGATCAGCGCACTTCGCAGGCCGGATGTCGTCGGCGTCTGGATCGGCGGCGGCGAGCGTGCCGCTGCGACGGCGCGACTGGCCCGGGCGGCAGGCCAGCGCGTCGTGCTATGCGGCGACCGCAGCGACGTCGCGGACTTGCTGCCGGCGTTCGACGTCTTTGCGCTGCCGAGTCGCTACGAGGGCTTGCCTACCGCGATCGCAGAGGCCATGGCGATAGGCGTGCCGGTGGTCGCTACCGCGGTGAACGCGGTGGCGGACCTGGTGGAGCCAGGGGTTACCGGCCTGCTGGTCCCCCCGGAGCGGCCAGACCTGATGGCGTCCGCGGTGCGTTACCTGCTCGACTCGCCAGCCGAGGCGGCCAGGATGGCGAGAGCGGCGCGCAACCGTATCGGGGCGCGGTACGGCGTGCCGGCTCTCTGCGCAGCGCTGGCGACGGCGTACACCCCAGGTGCTGATCGGCCAGCTACGAGTGGTGCGAGCCCCCAGTGGGATGGCTCGCGGACGCCACATAGGCTAGCTACCTAGTTACGACCTGACTACGCTGCGTACGATCCGGCCAGGGATGGCATTGATCGTCGGGCAACGCCGAGATGCGCCGGCGTCCAGGGGGCCAACGTCCTAGCACGGGGGATGACGCACAGTGACTGGACCATCGCTGGACCATCAGGTTGCGCGGCGCGGCGCAGCCGATAGCGAACTCAACGTTCGCGGCCTTCTGCACGATCTCGGTCACCAGCTGATGACGCTTTCGCTCCTCGCCGATTCCGTCCGCGACGATAGCGCGCTATCTGCCGATTCCCGGCAGCGGATGGAACTGGTGATGCAGGAAATGTTTCGTATTGTCGACATCATCGCCGATGCCATGCCGATGGACCCCCGGCCGGCTGCGCCCAGCCCAGTCGACATACGCGTCTTGGCCAACGAGGTAGCGCAGCTGGCTGACCTTGCCTACGACACGGCGGTGACCGTAGCGCCGGGCAGCCCCGCGGTGATGCAGATCAGCGCATCCGTGATGTGGCGCGTGCTGGCCAACCTCGTGGACAACGCCGTTCGTGCCGCCGGGCCTGGCGGGCGCGTCACCATCAGGATCGAGCACGAACTCGATACAGCGCTGGAAGTCACCGATAGCGGTCCCGGCCCTGGAGCTGGCCGGCCTGGCGTGGCAGGCCTTGGCCTCACCGTCGTGCGCCAGCTGCTGGACTCGGCCGACGGCCGCCTCGACATCAGCGAGGCGCCAGCCGGCGGTACGTGCGTGCGGGTTACCTTCGGGCGTGCCCAGAGCGCGCCGCGATGACCCCATCTAGCGGGCTACCTGCGCATCTGCCCGGATGTGGTGCCACATCGCAGAACGGCGCTGTTAGGACGTAGCGCATCGCTGCCGAGCCGCGTCCTCGTCCGCGTGACGTACGAGACTGCGGACATTCTCGGATGCGCGGTTGACCGGCCGGTTCATTTCATGCTCAACGCGGGCATCAGCACGTAGCGAGAAACGGGAGGGAATTGATGACCGAGACGTCTCTCGGCCGTTCTGAAGGAACACACGCGTCGTCGCTGCGGCCTGGGCGGCCGGCGTACATGCAGGTCAAAAGGAACATTGTCGAGAACGCGATGCGCGCCGCCCCGGTAGAGGCGGGCAATGACGTCGCCCACCTGATCGAGGTAGTGATAGGCGACGACCACGCGGTTTTCCTTGACGCGCTAGCTACCGTGCTGGCCGATCAGGGCTGCGCCGTGACCAAGGCGACCACCATTTCGGACACCGTCTGTGCCGTCCGCAAGCGACAGCCTGACGTCTGCCTCGTCGACCGCCACTTCGCGGCCGGTGCGGACGGGCTCGGAGCGCTTGGCGAGATCTCCGGCGCGTCTCCCCGGACGAAGGTGCTGATCCTGTCCGCCGACGGTAATAGCGACTCCATCATGCGGGCGATGCGGGCCGGCGCAGCTGCCTATGTCCACAAGACGCGGGGCGTGGCGGTGCTGAAGCAGACGATTGAGCGGGTGCTGCGCGGCGAGATCGTCATCGAGGTGCCGGCCGCGCCGGGCATCCGGCCCCAGCTAGCTCGCCAGCAGGATGCGCTGCGGCTCGCCGGGTACCTGACGGCCCGCGAGCGGCAGTGCCTGGAACTGCTGGTGGAGGGCCAGGACACGGCGGCGATGATCAGCCGCCTCGGAGTCTCGGCGGCGACGGTCCGTACCCACGTCCAGGCGCTGCTGACCAAGCTGGGCGTCCACTCCAGGCTCGAAGCCGCGGCGTTCGCTGTCCAGCACGGCCTGCTCGACGAGGCGGCTGGCCGACGCGACCTGGCCAGCAGTTACGCGAGCTAGCCGGCGCGGATGATCCGTCCCGCCAGGCACGTCTCGGCGGCGACCGTCCGTACCCACGTTCAGGCCCTGCTGGTCAAGCTGGGTGTCCACTCCAGGCTGGAAGCCGCAGCTTTCGCTGTCCGGCACGGCGTGCTCGACGAGGTGCCAGGTCGCAGCGCCATGGCTAGCAGTCGCGCGAGCTAGCAAGAGTCTCTCTAGGCCCGCGGCTCGGCGCGAGCCGCGGCGGCCTCCGCGCTGGTCCGGACCGCGACCGGCTGCGGCGATGAAGCGATCTGCGCGGAGACTTGCCCTAAGAAATCTTGCTAGCGACAGCATTGTCTTATCGGCGGTGGGTAGACCGCATCACTGTTAGCTTGAGCCACAAACCCGTCGGCCGCGCAGGCGAAAATCATAAAAAAGATACTTATAGCTGACGGTATGCGATATAGGTGATCGAGTTGCTAGGCATACCTGGTTGCCACCGGACCCGGCAACCAGGTCGCTCTGCGGGATGGGGAATCACGGCGCTTCCGTAGCGCGCTCTTCGTAGCTATCCGGTCACGGTATTCAGTTTTTCCGCCAGCCTGGACTCTCAATTACTCCGGCAGGAGTAACAGAGTATAAGCCACCGCGGCCAAGCGAAATAGCTAAGTGCTTGCCGGTCTGATCCGGCGGGAAGGCTTACAGGAGAACTGGGGGAGTAAAGAACCGGGGGAGTAAAATTGTGAATACACTTGCGGGGTCCTCCTCGCCAGATGGCCAGGCCACGGCTCTCCGCCCTCGTGTTAGCGTGGTAATCCCAGCCCGTAACGAAGCCCCCAACCTTCCGTTCGTGCTCGCGCGCCTGCCCACTGACCTTTTCGAGGTGATCCTGGTCGATGGCCACAGCAATGACAGCACTGTCGCTGTAGCCAGAAGCTGCCGACCGGACATACGGGTGGTCGAGCAAGGCGGAATCGGTAAAGGCAACGCGCTGGCGTGTGGCTTCGCCGCCGCCCTCGGCGATGTCATCGTAACGCTCGATGCCGATGGCTCGACAGTGCCAGAAGAGATACCCCGATTCGTTGAGGCGTTGCGAGCATGGGGCCGACTTTGCGAAGGGCAGCCGCTTCGCGCCGGGGGGTGGTTCGGCCGACATCACGGCGCTGCGCAAAGGAGGGAACCGCGCACTCGTGTGCCTAGTGAACGCGCTGTTCCGGACCAGATACACCGACCTGTGCTACGGCTTCAACGCGTTCTGGACCCGCTGCCTGCCGAGGCTGGACGTGAATAGCGACGGCTTCGAGGTCGAAACTCTGCTCAACATCAGGGCCGCCAGGTCCGGGCTGAAAGTGGCGGAGGTCCCGAGCTTCGAGCGCGGTCGGCTGGAGGGCCTCCGAACCTGAGAGCGTGGTCTGACGGCCTGCGCGTGCTGCGCACGGTACTGAGCGAATACCTTCGCCATGTTCACTCCGGCCAGTGCAGTGGTCAGAACCCGGCCGCGAGCTAGACGCTGAGGGCTGCCAGGACGGGGCGAGGGCCACGACTGCCGGTGCGGCCAGGCCTGCGGGCGGGGGGACGGCGTGGACTTCTCACTGAGCGCCGAGCAGCGCGAGCTGACGGAGGCGGCGGCCGACTTCGCCCGGCGGGAGCTCAACCAGGATCTGGTGAAGCGCGAGGATGCGGGGGAGTTCCCGCGGGAGGCGTGGCGGAAGTGTGCCAAGTTCGGGGTCCAGGGCCTGCCTGTTCCCGCCGAGCTGGGCGGGGCCGGCGCCGACGTCGTCACGACGGCCCTGGTCATGGAGGCCCTGGGATACGGGTGCCAGGACAACGGGCTCCTCTTCTCCCTCAACGCGCAGATGTGGAGCGTCGAGCTGCCGCTGGTGACGTTCGGCACCCCGGCGCAGCAGCGGGCGTACCTGCCCGGGATGGTGTCGGGGGACCTCATCGGCGCGCACGGGATGACCGAGCCTGGCTCCGGTTCCGACGCGCTGCACATGCGCACCCGCGCCGAGCGGCGCGGTGACCACTACGTCCTCGAAGGGGCCAAGCAGTACATCACCAACGCCCCGGTCGCTGACGTGCTGCTGGTCTACGCCGTGGACCCGGGCCGGCCCGGACTATCCGGGATCTCCGCCTTCCTCGTCGACGCAGCGACGCCGGGGCTCGCGGTGAGCAGCAGCTTCGAGAAGATGGGCCTGCGGACCTCGCCGATGGGCGAGATAACGCTGCACGACTGCGTCGTTCCCGCGGAGAGCCGGCTGGGGCCGGAAGGGGCGGGGATGGCGATCTTCAACTCGTCCATGGACTGGGAACGGAGCTGCCTTTTTGCCAGCGTCGTGGGCGCGATGCGGCGGCAGCTCGAGGCGTGCGTGGAGTATGCGCGGTCACGCGAGCAGTTCGGCCAGCCCATCGGGAAGTTCCAGGGTGTGTCCGGCAAGCTGGCCGACATGTACGTGCGGCTGGAGGCGGCGAGGTCGCTGATCTACCGGGTGGCATGGCTGAAGCAGCAGGGCAGGTCCGCCCCGGCGGAGGCGGCCGCCGCGAAGCTGTTCATCAGCGAGGCGTGGGTGCGCTCCAGCCAGGACGCGATCCAGATCCACGGGGCCTGGGGCTACCTGAAGGACGCGGGGATCGAGCGGGACCTCCGGGATGCGGTCGCCGGCACCATCTACTCGGGCACGTCGGAGATCCAGCGGGTGGTCATCGCCCGGATGCTCGGGCTCTGAGCCACCCGGGCAGGCGAGGCATCACCGGCGGGCAGCCAGGAAAGGAAGCGTGATGGCGTATCTGCTGCAGCGGCTGCTGACCGAGGCTGCGGCGCGGCAGCCGCAGCGGCCGGCGGTAGCGTCCGACGGCTGCCTGCTCACCTACCAGGAGCTGGACCGGCTGAGCAACAAGGTGGCCCGGGCGCTGCTGCGCCTGGGCGTGGCGCCCGGCGACCGGGTGGGGATCCTCGCCCCCAAGTCGGCCGCTGCGGTCGTCGGGATATACGGGGCGTTGAAGGCCGGGGCCTGCTATGTGCCGCTCGACCCGAAGGCACCCGCTGGGCGGCTCAGCCACATCGTGCGGGACAGCGGCGCCGCCGTGATCGTGGCGGACGAGGCAAGGACGTCCCAGGCAGCCACCCTGGCCGACGCCGTTCCCCGGCCGCCCGGTGTGGTGGTGGTGAGCGTTCCCGGCCGCCCGGAGCGCGAGGAGGCGGCCACTGTCCCGGCCCAGGGCGAGGCCATTGTGCCGTGGACCGCGGTGGCTGGGGAATCAGGAGAGCCATTGGCGGAGGAACGGGCGATCGAGACCGACCTCGCGTACATCCTGTACACGTCGGGATCCACCGGCACCCCGAAGGGGGTGATGATCTCCCATCGCAACTCGCTCACGTTTGTCGACTGGGCGGCAGCCGCCGCGGAGCTCGGCGAGCAGGACCGCGTCTGCAGCCCCGCGCCGCTGCACTTCGACCTGTCGGTCTTCGACATCTTCGCCGCCTGCCGGGCTGCCGCGTGCCTGACGGTGCTTCCGGAAGGAGCAGCCACCTTTCCGGTATCGATCGCGAGGTGGCTGGAAGCCGAACGGATCTCGGTCTGGTACTCGGTGCCCTCGGTCCTCACGCTGCTGGCCTGCTACGGCAGCCTGCAGCAGTTCGACCTGTCGGGCCTGCGGATGGTGATCTTCGCCGGGGAGGTGTTCCCCCCCAAGCACCTCGCCCGGCTGATAGCCGAGCTGCCGCACCCCCGCTACCTCAACTGGTACGGGCCGACCGAGACCAACGTATGCACGGCGTTCGAGGTGCCCGCGGGCTGGGCTGACGCCCAGCCGGCCCCCATCGGGAAGGCCTGCGCCAACACCGAGGTGTTCGCGGTCACAAGCGAAGGCCGCCGGGTGTCCCGGCCCGGCGAGGAGGGCGAGCTGTACGTGCGGGGTCCCTCGCTGATGCGCGGGTACTGGGGACAGCCGGCCAAGACCAGCGAGGCGCTGGTCCGGAACCCGTTCCGGGCAGAGTACGACGAGCTCGTGTACCGGACCGGTGACCTGGTGACCCTGGAACCGGCATGGGAACTATGCCTATCTGGGCCGCCGGGACAGCATGGTGAAGGTCCGCGGTTACCGGGTGGAGCTGGGCGAGGTGGAAGCCACGCTGTACCGGCACCCGGCCATCCGGGAGGCGGCGGTGCTGCCGGTGCCGGATGAGCTGCTCGGCAGCCGCCTCCGGGCGGTCGTCACCGCGGACGGCGGCAGCAACCTCACCCGCGAGGACGTGCTGGACCACTGCCGACGGTGGCTGCCGAGCTACATGGTGCCGGACATAGTCGAGTTCCGGGAGGAGATGCCGAGAACCTCGACCGGCAAGGTCGACCGGGCCGGCCTCGCCCAGGAGCAGAACGAGCTGGAGCCGGCCGGAGACGGCCGACGGAACAAGGGCTAGCAGACACACAACGAAAGGAGCGTGCCCGAGTGGAGACGGTCATCAACGACTACATCAGCCGGGAACTCGTCCCGGACGCGGCGCTGCTGCCGCTGGCGAACGACACATCACTGCTGGACAGCGGCATCCTCGATTCGCTGAGCCTGCTCAGGCTGGTGGTCTTCCTGGAAGAGCGGTTCGGGATCACGATGGGCGACGCGGATCTGCTCCCGGAGAATTTCGCCAGCGTGAACGCCATCTGCGCCTACCTCCGCGCCCGTGAGCCCGGAAAGGAGGCCGCGCATGGGTGACAACCGCGTGCCACGAGACCCGCAGCTCCCCACTCACTGGTTCAACATCCTGCATGACCGGCCGCAGTACGTGACCTCGGCTGTGTCGAGATCACGATTGGGGGGAGAGGTGAAAGCGGCGGGACAGGGCGCACTGCTCCAGCAGCCGTTGTCACTCGCCCGGCAGTCCATTAACACGGCCGATCGGTTCATACCGATCCCCGACGAGGTCCTGGACCTGTATGCGCAGTACCGTCCGACGCCCTTGCGCAGGGCAGTGCGCCTGGAGGAGCGCCTCGGCGCCAACGCTCGCATCTACTACAAGTACGAGGGCGCCAACCTCACCGGGAGCCACAAGCTCAACACCGCCCTGGCGCAGGCCTACTACTACTCCCGCGCAGGCGTGAAGCACCTGGTCACGGGCACGGGCGCGGGGCAGTGGGGGACCGCTCTCGCCTACGCGTGCCAGGTCATGAACCTCGGCTGCACGATCTTCTGGGTCAGATCCACCTTGCGTCAGAAGCCCATCCGCGGCGAGATGATGCGGCTCTTCGGTGCGGTCGTCCATGAGAGCCCCAGCAACCTGACCGAAGTCGGGCGGAGGGCGCTCAAGGAGGACCCGGAGGCGATCGGTACCCTCGCCGGGGCCACCGGGGAAGCTCTTGCGCTCGCAGGCGAGGACAGCGAATCACGCTTTGCCGTCGGGAGCGGCGAGAACTCGGTGCTGCTCCACCAGACCGTCATCGGCCAGGAGGCCGTCTCGCAGATGGCCTCGCTGGGCGAGTTCCCCGACTGCGTCATTGCGTGCATGGGCGCCGGATCGAACTTCGGCGGGATCGCGCTGCCCTTCCTAGGTGCGGCGAAGGACTCCGGGAGGTCGATTCGGCTTATCGCCGTCGAGTCGGCCGCGTGCCCGAAGCTGACACGAGGTCGCTACCTGCTACGACCTGAGCGACGCTCTGGGCACAACCCCGATCACCAAGATCTACTCGCTCGGCAGCACCTACGTGCCGCCGCCGGTGTACGCGGGCGGACTGCGGCACCACAGCGCCGGGCCGCTGGCGAGCGCCATGTATGCGGACGGCTCCGTGGAGGCGATGGCCATCGACCAGCTCACGTCGTTCCGGGCCGGCATGCTCTTCTGCGAGACCGAGGGCATTCTGCCCGCTCCTGAAGCCGCCCACGCGGTGGCCGGGATGATGGATGTCGTGTCGCGGCACCCGCGCCAGGAGCCGCCGCTGGTCGTCCTGGTGAACATCAGCGGGCACGGCCTGCTGGACCTGGGTGCCTACAGCCGTTTCGCCGCCGGCGAGATCGAACCGGTGACAGCGGACGAGGCCAGCCTGTCGCAGAGCCTGAGCGCCCTGGAAGAGTTCAACCGAGGCATCGCGGAACCTGCGGAAGCAACGTGACGGGTAACCAGGCCGGGAGTAGGTCAGTCCTGCGCCGGGACGCTGCCTGTTGATGCATCGGAGGGATCTCCAGTCTCGTGGCGGCCCGCGGCTGGTGACCTGTCCCGCTGCGGCTCGATCAGCCCGAGGCGGGCAATATCGACTGTGTGCCAAAGGTTCCAGTGGGCCGGGCTTCTCCGGATGGCGGCGCTCACCTCGGCGACGCAGCGCCCGAATGCCGTCGCGGTTTCTCCCTCCAGCGGCACTGGCGCGGAGATCTCCCACACCTGGTGGCGGTGATCGGCCCCGCGGTACAGGAAACCCATGAGCACCGGCGCGCCGGTCAGCTGGGCAAGGGTCACGACCCCTGGCAGCAGCTGGGCTTGGCGGCCGAGGAAGGGAACATCGACGGCGCGGGCCCGCTCGTTGTCCAGCGGCGGCGCGTCGATCGAGATCGACACCACCTCGTTGGCGCGGAGCGCGGCAGCTGCCAGCATCGCGACCTGGGGCCGGCCAGGCCATGGCTCGATGTTCGGCCGCTGCCGATAGCGCAGCACCGGCCTGGCGTAGACCAGTTCCCAGAACCACCGCTCGACGGATGAGAGCCCGACCCTACGGTTGTACTTGACCCTGTAGTGATAGCGATAGTTGTGGTCCCAGCGCCCGATGTGAGTGACTGGGAAGCCGCTGGCGTGCAGTACCGACAGCCCGCTGGCGAGGGAGCCGAAGTGGGCGGAGCATAGGATGGCTCCCTTTCCCGCCGCCAGCGCCGCCTCCAGGTGTTCCCGCCCACGGATCTCGACCAGCCGCCGTAGTGGCCATGCTCCGCGCCGCAGCCGCTTTACGTCGACCGTGCTGCAGGAGGTTAGCCGGAACCAGTCCCGGACTACCTGCTGCGCCGCCGCCGGGCTAAGCTCGTTCCCGAGCACCAACCGCACGTTTCGTGCCAGCTCGGTACGCTTCCCGGCTTGGCACCGGAAGAGCATCTCGCCGCGCCAGCTCGCGATGCGGTAGCCCAGGCCGGCCGGCAGGCGCGCCAGGGCCGACGAGACTGCCGCCCAGTAGGCGGCGCCTTCCACCGTACGCAGCAACTTCCCCGCGGGGTTGTCACCCATGCGCGGACTCCTGCCGGTCCGGGCGCACAAGCACCTGGCGCTGACCGACGTTCACTAACGAAATCCACGCCGTCCCTGCCGCAATTCTGGCCTCCCCCGTTATGGCCACCAGCAATCAATTGTAGTCTCATTGCATCTGGATCGACTGGCCGGGTAATAACTGCATAACCCTCGGGCGAACAGGTCGGAAGTCAGTTGCGCGAGTACTGCATAACGCGCTCATAGAGCGATTCCGCCGTAAGCCGGAGCGGCTTGTTGCGTTCGTCCAGGTACTCGGTCCGGCGTGCGTCCTTCGCGCGTCGGCGCTGCTCGCTGGGCAGCCCGACGCCCAGACGGTAATCTTGCCCTGTCATCATCGAATCCCGCTGGCCCATCCACTCGACGGTCTGCCGAACCGAGTTCAGCGCGTCGTCAGTTGGCTCAAACTCCTTGAAGGCCGTTCCATAGCGTGTGTTCACTACGCGGATAATGCGAGCCGAGATCCGATATAGCCGTCGCAAAGGGCGCTACCACTGTCTTCTCAAGGTAAGGAACAACGGCGGAATAGAAGCGTATGTAGCTGCGAAGAGCCCACCGTATCGAGGCATGCGGGTCCCTGACCATCAAGGACAGGATCGCTTCAGATGGCTCCCGTATCAGCACGATCGCCGGAACGTCAAGACGAGCGGCGCGCCTAATCTGAGCGGCGGCATGCAGGTGATGAGCAATCTCGATCTTGCGACCCTGAGCCAGCCGGAATGCCACGACAGCGAACGTGTTTCCCGAGCGCGGATATCCTTCTATCACGATCTCGGTTGTCGGGCTGACCCAGGGGTGAGGGTCTTCAGGTTCCTGCAGGGCAGGACGAAACCTGACGGTGAGTAGGAAAATCGGAGTTACAGACAACCAGTCCTGGATATACAGCCAGGCAAGGTGAACCAACCGGGGCTTTGGCACGGCCGCCCCCCTTCCGCAGTCGTGTTCATCTCCAGATGGAACTGTAAGACGTGCATCGCATCAGACCACGACGGGTTCCCGGGCGGTGATGCAGCGCACCGGCTCCGATGCCACGTCATAGACCGTCGTTCCTTCTCAGATCGCGAATATTCTGCAGCGCCATTTCCTTAAAGTAGCCTGCAGTAGTCGACAAGGTTCCTAGGGATATGGCGACGAGGCGCATCATCGAATCCCTCCAGCCTTGCCGAAAAACCCCACTCAGTTCCCGGCGCATAGCCCGGATGATCGTGTGGCTAATATAACTTCGCTCCGTACTCAGTGCAGCCGAAGCTCCGGATAGCCGTGATACATGGGCTTTAGAGCATCCCTCCGCATGGCATCGGCCTAGAAAGTAATGCCATGTGGCACGAGATTGGTCTACATGATGATAAGCCACCGCCTGTGGTTCATAGATGATGCGTGCACCCGGCGGCGACAGCCTGCGCAGGCGGATGCTGAACTCGGTCTCCTCGCAACCGAGCGGGCGGGATGATGTGGAGGTGCGCCCTACCGACGAATCGAAAAGCCCGGCCTGTTCGAAGGCTGATCGGCGGAATGACATATTCGCTCCGATAGGGTTGCGAACCTCAGCTTTGACCTCGGGCTGTCCTCGGTAGCTGCAGCCGACAACCCAGAGAAACTCATCCGGCAACCATGCAGGCCTGCCAGGCGAGCTCCAGTCGGCAAGGACCAGTCCGCCCACGCCGAGGACCGACTCGTCGTCGTACGAAGCCAGCAGCGTCTCCAGCCATTGGGGCTGGGCGCGGGCGTCATCGTCGAGGAAGACGACGACATCGCCTGCTGCATGCTCGACACCAGTGTTGCGGGCACCGGACAGACCCTTCGCGAACTTGTTGGGAATCACCTCGTGGTCTGGATACTCGGCCGCGAGGCGACCGCATAGTGCCGGATTTTGGTCGGCTACTACGATCACCTGCCACGGTGGCATTGTCTGGCGGGCGATGCTGTCGAGTGCCGCGCGGATCTGCGGCAGCCGCTTTTCGGTGTAAACACACACACGACAGACGCCCTGATGTTCCGGCGAGCCTCAGGCATGAGGTAATCCCTCATGGCCGAACCGAAAACGAAGCGCGCCGGTGGACCCATCTGCGTAGAGCATCATCATGATCTCTCGCGAGACATTCGGGCAGTGATGCAAGACCTCCTCCTTGCTGTGGCCCTGCAGGCTGGCGATCTTACGCCGGCCGCTACTGCGCGAGCACGTGGCGGGATGGTAGACCGAAGTATGCGGACCGAAAGCTGGCCCCGACCTGATCACTATGGGTACTGAAGAGGTACGCAACGCCGACAATCCACGGCCGGTCGAAGATGTCGCCCAGCCAGAGTGGTAGAACATGGCCAATAAGCGGAGGATTTGAATGAAAGAGCGACCGACAACCAGTTGGGACGACGGCCACAGGTGTGATGTGAGGCTGGCACGGATGCTTAAAGAGCACGGGCTCAAGGCGACGTTTTACGTGGCCCTGAGAATCAAGAGTTTGCGGAAGCATGAGCTTCTATCCTTCCCGGAGATCAGAGATCGAGTCGGGATTTGAGATCGGCGCTCACTCGATGACGCATCGTCGGCTGCCTACCATCTCTGAACAGGAGGCCGTGAGGGAGATAGCCGAGTCGAAGGCAGTGCTAGAGCATGTTACCGGCAAGGAGATCAAGGTTTTCTGTTATCCGGGTGGCGCCTATACCAAGTTGCATGTGCAGCTGGTCAAGGACGCCGGGTACCAGTATGCGCGAACAGTGGCCAGGTACATGTTTACAGCGGACCATCCCTACGAGGCCGGAACTTCTTTGCACGTCTATAACCACCGGTTCGGGTTCGACCTATGGCGGAGCGCTCGTTTTGTGAAGTTCCAGCCCATAAAGCTTGTGCGCTGCCTCCAATGGGACGCTTTGGCAAAAGCTATGTTCGATCAGGTCATAGAGGAAGGCGGCATATACCATATTTGGGGTCATAGTTGGGAGATTGATGAGCATGATGACTGGGAGCGCCTAGAAAAGGTGTTTCGTTACATCAGTGCGCACCCGAAAGTTAGCTACGTCACGAATGGAGAGCTTGAGGCTTACTCATAAGGGCGTTGGGGTTCACCGTTCGGCGACTCCTCCGCTGCCAAACGGCCCAGTTGTATTTGTTTGGTCCACGCTTCGATCCTCGCGCGGGCCTTACGCGCCGTTTGACGGTCCTCTCGGTCGGGTCAACGTGCGGCGCCTTGCGCTCTCTCCGAGCCGAGGGCGATCGGGTCGTAGGCCCGCTCGACGTAGATCTGGTGCCAGAGCGAGAACACGATGAGCACCCAGATGTGGCGCTCGTTCACGGCAGGGTCGCCCGCCTTGAACGCCCGCAGCAGTTCCAGCGCCTCCTTGCGGTTCGAGCCACGGCTAAGTCTGCGCCTCTCGCAGCAGCCGGTCGGCGAAGGCGTAGGCATCGCCCTTCAGCCAGTGGCCGATCGGGACCGGAATTCCAGCTTTGGGGCTCTTCGCGGCCGCCTTCGGGAGCAACTCGCTCATGGCCGTGCGCAGCGCCCCTTAGAGGTCCGGACATAAAGACCGCCAAGTCCGCGGCCGGGATGTCTTCTCCTTCCGGGCCAGCCGGGCCGCGACCGCCATCACCTCCCGGTCGAGGAAGGGAACCCGCAGTTCAAGGCTGTGCGCGATGGTCATCCGGTCGGCCTTGACCAGGATGCTGCCGGGCAGCCAGGTGTTGATATCCACCAGCTGCAGGTGGAGACGTCGTCTAGGTCGGCCGCCTCGGCCTGGTTGTACAGCGGGTCAGTCATGTCATAGGCCCAGGCCCGGCCCCGCGGCCTGCCCCGGTGGTCGCGGTCGCCGGCAGGAGGGGTTGCTAAAGTAGCGGCGCCTAGCGGGGAGGAATCGCTCCAGCAGGCCCTTCCCCTTGATGCCGGTGGGAGCTCGACGCGGCCCGCTGCAGCGGGTCCCGGGCCCAGCCCGGGAGGTGCTTCACCCGCCCGCACCACCCCAGGTCGTGGTAAATGACATCCTCCGAGAGTTGGTCCGACCCTCACGGACAGCACCACCTTGACCTGCTTGCTGGCCTCGCGGGCGAGGAACCACAGCGGCACCGCCGCCACCTCCGCCATGGGGTCGTCCAGGTGCGAGACGATCCGCGGCAGGTACGGAAGAACTCCTCCTGGCTGACGACGACGGGACCGACCTCAGCCCGATCGCAGCGGCCGTCTCCTGGGCAAGGTCGTTCTCGCTGTAACCTTCGCGGTCGAATCCGACGGTAAAGGTGAGCAGATCCGGTTTATGCTCTGCGGCGAGAGCGCAGATCGCCGCCGAATCGATGCCGCCGGACAGGAAGCGCCAGCGGGGCGTCGCTGCGCAGATGCGCGGCGACCGAGTCGCGCAGGCAGTCAGAATGTCCTGCGGCGGTGCTCTTCACGGGGCGCGGGCCGGCCGCAGGCCTGCCCGCCAGTACCGATAGACGCCCACGCTCCGTCGGGCCGGGCGATCATCGCGAGCCCGGCGGCAGCGCCTGGATCGGCGAGGCCATGGTCTCGGGCCCGAGACATACTCGAAGCTCAGGTACCGGCGTAGCGCTCGCGATCGAGTTCGCGCAGTTCCCCCGGGTCCCCGAGGGCTTTGCGCTCCGACGCGCAGCGCAGATCCGCTCGGGCCCCGCCGGTTCGGCGCCGCCGCCTGCCCTGGGCAGCAGGCCGGCGGACTCACTGGTGGTGCTGGCGCCCGCCCACCGCGGACGATGATCGTGGAACTAGGCCAGCCAGCCTGCGGCGTTGCCGTTTCTGGCGCGGCCGCGGCCGCCGCCTCCTGGATGCCGCCGGCGGGGGGCAAACCAGTCTGTCGGGATTGAGCGGCGGGAGAGAATACGCCTTCGCCGGGTGTCCGGTATGGACCTCCGACAAATTCGCCGGATCCCGGCACCAGTTTCCGCGCCCGGTCTGGTGCTGGAGCGCGCTTCGCGCCGCCGCGCCCGGCGGGCTCGGCTGCGGCCCTTGGGCCACGCTGTAGAACGGCTTGATGCCGAAGTGATCCCGGGCGACAGCCCGCGTGCAGCTGTCCCAGATGGCGAACGCGAACATGCCGCGCAGGCGGTGCACCACGGCCTCGCCGCACTCCTCCCTAGGTCTGGAGGAGTGCCTCGGTGTCGCGTCGGGATCTGGAGAGCCGCGCCCTGCTCCAGCAGTTCAGCGCGCAGCTCGCGGTAGTCGTAGATCTCGCCGTTGAACACCATCCAGGTAGCGATCCTCGCCGAATCGCATCGGCTGATGGCCACCCGGCGGCAGGTCGAATGGCGAAGCCGCTTTTAGCCCAGGGCGACGTCGTGGTCGGAGTAGAAGCCCTCGTCATCAGGCCCACGGTGGGCGATGCGCTGAGTCGCGCTCGCCACCCAGGCCTGATCGGGGTCGGCGTCGATGGCCAGCGCCAGGCAGCCGACGATTCCGCACATGCACGTCCCCCAACGGTGTCCGTAAGTTTCTGGGCTCTGATCCTACGGTCGGCGGCCTGTCCGAGCGTGCGGTCGCGGTCACTGGTGCGTTACGGCAAGTGGTCCGGCTGGCGGCGGCTGGGGAGTAAGGGCGTGGCGGCGATGACTTGGGACCGTTCAGCCGGGGTAGAAAGCAGCGGAGTCCAGCTGACGCATGCATGCGGCAGCGGGCTGTGGGTGGCGGATGTACTTGGTAAGCAACGGAACCGGTCGCTGTGAGGCTCCGGTGACCCAACTTCCATCGGCTGTGTATCGGGCCATTGGTCACGATGCCAGCTAGCAGACATTGCCGGTTCGGTTCGGAGTGGGGATGTGGGAGCTTTGGCACCTAGCCGGATAGACCCACAGCTCGATTTGTCCGGCCCGTTCCTTTTGCCAGCCGGACACCCGGAGCGAACGGGGACGCGCTGCCATCGGACGTTCCGATGAGGATCTCGCTCGTCTCCCCTGGGTTCCCGCCACAACTCGGTGGCGTCGAAGTGGTTGTCGGATACCTGGCCGACGAGCTGTGCGGGCACGGCCATCAGGTGACGGTCTACGCACAGCGACCCCGTGGCTCCTCGTTTCCGGCTTCGCACGACTACCCGGTGCGCCGGTTTGCCGACTGGAGTGGCTCCCGGCAGTTTCCGGTCGCGCCCGGGCTCGCCCGCGCGCTGTGGCGAGACAGAGGGCTGTTTGACGTCATCCACGCGCACAGCTTCCACGCGGTGCCTGCGATGATGGCCGCCACCGTCCCGAAGGTGCCGCTGGTCTTCACCCCGCATTTTCACGCCGTCGGTCACACCAGGGCCGCATCCGCCCTGCACACCGTGTACGACCCGTTGGCAACGCTCTTGTTTCGCCGTGCCGACAAGGTGACCTGCGTTTCCGTGGCAGAGTCCGAGCTGCTGCTGCGGAGTTATCCGTCCGTGGAACCTCGGCTGTCCATCGTCCCGCTCGGCGTGGATACCCAGGCCCTCCTGGCGGCCGAGCCATTCGAGACCGATCGTCCGATCGTTTTGGTTGCCGGGCGCCTGGAGGCCTACAAGCGCGTCGACACGGCAATACGGGCATTCGCGTCTACGCGCAAGGACGCGCAACTGGTTGTCTGCGGAACAGGTACCCACCGGCCGGCGCTGGAGCGCCTTGCCCAGGAGTTGGGGATAGCGAGCAAGGTCTCCTTTCGGGGTCAGGTCAGCGACGGAGAGCTGCGCCGCTGGCAGCGCACTGCCACCTCAACGCTGAGCCTGTCGGCAAGGGAGGCTTTCGGGCTAGTGCTCCTGGAGGCAGCCGTGGCGGGCAGCCGGATCGTGGCTTCCGACATCCCCGCCCATGCGGAACTGGCGCACCGGTTGGGGCGCGTCGGTTCGCATATGGACGTCCTGCCGCCGGATGTGGCCACCGTCGCGGCCGCGCTGGACAGTCAGGTCGACATGGGACCCCTGACCCCGCTGCCGGATGAAGGGTTTGGCTGGTCCACGATGGCTGGGCGGTTTGAGGCGATCTACCGGTCTGTGAGTTGATGTCGTGCGGTTGATCGAGTTGACCGACATGTACCCGCCGGTGATCGGCGGCCTAGAGCGCTTCGTCGCCCTGCTGTCCGAGGAACTCGCCCGCCGCGGTCACGAGGTGCATGTGGTGACGAGCGCGGCTGCCGGACGCCGAGGCGGCCGAGACGTCCGCCGGTGTGACCGTGCACAGGTTTCCGCTGCTCTACCGGAGGCTGGCACCCAGCCTGAGCCAAGATGCGGCCCGGCCACTTCACCCGCCGGCTCCTGACCCTCTGTTCAGGCGTATGCTCGCCGAGGTCGTCCAGGAGGTCAAGCCGGACGTCATTCATGCCCACGCCTGGAGCATCTTCTCCTGCTTGGCCCGCACCTTCCCGCGGATACCCGTTATGGTGACCGCTCACCGACTACAGTCTGGCGTGCGCCGAGAAAGTCGCTCGTACACAAGTCGGGTACCCCGTGTCCCGGCCCGTCCTGGCGGCGCTGCGGGCCATGTGCCCGCTCCATGTACGGCCCGGTCAAGGGCAATGCCCTGGCGGCCGCGAGCCTGTCCAGTCTCCGCCTGCTCAAGAAGGTGTCCACCTTCACGGCGGTGAGCGACTACGTCGCGAACCGGCTGTCGCCCATCATTGGCCAGATAGCTGGCCAGCCAGTCCACACCCTGCATTCATTCGTGCCCGATGGCCTCTACGAGAGCGGCTGGCAGGCGCAGCGGCCGGAGTTCCTGCCTGCCGAAGACGGCTACCTCCTCTACGTCGGGCAACTATCTCGATTCAAGGGCGTTGATGTCCTAATCGATGCCTATCGACGAGTCCCATCCCCCCCGCCGCTGGTGATGCTCGGAACGCCACACCCGACCTCTCCGGCTGTTGAGTCCCTCCCGGCTGGCGTCACGGTGCGGAGCAGCATCGCGCACCAGAGCGTCATCGCTGCCATGGTGCGGGCCGCCTGCGTGGTAGTTCCGTCGGTGGGGCCGGACTCGCTCCCGATGACGGTCAGCGAAGCGCAAAACTGCGGCGTCCCGGTGATCGCATCGGCAGTCGGCGGGATACCTGAGCAGGTCCTCGACGGGCGGACCGGCTGGCTGGTCCCAGCCGCCAACGAACGGGCTCTCGCGGACCGACTCGCCGAGTTGCTCGCCTGTGGCGACCGGGCCCAGGCGATGGGTCAGGCTGGGCGTTTGCACGGGCGCCAGTTCACCACGGCACACGCTACCGGCCCGTTCGAGGAGGCACTGGAGACGACCGCGCACACGCCTGTTAGTTAGGAAACGATCTCTATGAGTCTTAATGATTTTACGAGACGGTTCGCCGCCATGATGGTGCTTCGGCTTCCGCGTGGCTACGACCTAGTTAATCTTCAGTGGCGGTATATCCTGCTCTACTGGATGCGACGTCCGCACGAAGATGATTTCCGGGCTCTTCGCCTATTGGACCTGAGTAATATTCCCGTGCTGGTCGATGTCGGTGGAAATATAGGACAGTCAGTACTGTCGTTTTATAGCGTATTTCCGGCTGCGAAGGTCGTGAGCTTCGAGCCGAATCCCGCTGTATTCAAGAAACTTCAGCGACTGACAAAGAAGTTCCCTCGTCTAACCGTTATTCCTAAAGGACTTTCCGACCAAACTGGCGAAGCGGAATTGTTCATCCCCACGTACAACGGCAACGCACTCACTGGACTGGCATCCTTCGACTACGAGAGTGCGAGGAGCTGGCTCAGGTCAGACCGTGTATTGCGGTTCGATTCGATGAAGCTCACAGTATCGTCCAAGCGACTGGGTCTTGTTCGTCTCGATGACTGCGGATTGCAGCCGGATTTCATCAAGATCGATGTCCAAGGGCTGGAATATCGAGTTCTTGCTGGAGGACTGGAGACAATCCGAACATATCGGCCGATCATAATGGCTGAGACCATCCGATGCGGGAGCGACGCCCATAAGATCCTGGAACCGCTTGACTACCATCTAATGGAATTCGATGGCCGCAGTTTCGCAGAGGTGGGCGGAGCACCTCAGCGGTTGAACCAGTTTCTCATTCCTGCTGAGCGCCTGCGCGACCGGACTTAAATGATCGCTCGTCCAGCGGCCGCCCAATGCGACTCTGGCTTGTTCCGCAAGACTGCGCTCCGGAAGCGGCTATTTTCGGCTTTCGCCGACCCTGCCTTCAGCTGACCTATGGGGTGGGGGGTGAGCGGGGTCCCTTGCTGGCGGACGGCGACCCGTGTCAGGAGTGGGCCAGATGTTTCAAACCCTGCCGTCGCGCGGCGCAGCAGCAAGGCGAAGGCGACTGTGCACCCGGCACCCACAGCCAGGCGGACAGCGAGCCACACTGGTGAGGTCGGCAGTACCCCAAGCGCCAACGTGACGACGATGGCACCGCCGATGAGCGGGCGGAGGAAGGCCGAGGCACCGGCTACATGTAGACCCGAGCTCGCGGGCGGCCGGGTAAGTCGGGCAAGCAGGGCAAGGAGAGTACCGTAGCGATAGCCGAGCCGGTGATGCCGAGGAACGGAACCATCACGGCGTTCAGGCCGATGTTCACCGCCGCTGCGACGAGCGTTGCCACCGCGGCCCTTCCAGTCCTACCTTCGCTCATCAGCGCTCGCAGGTTGGCGAGAAACTGCCCGAAAGGGAACGTGCAAATCGCTACGATCGCGACAATCGGTGTCAGCTCCGCTGGATGGAACGATTGTGGAACCCAAACTCCGAGCACCAATGGCGCCCCCGCAGCCAGGCCACAGACCACAGGGATCAACAACAGGTTCATGATGTCGCGGCTGCTCGCCAGGAGCCGGGATCGTGCCCCTCGGTCAGCCACAGCGTAGATGCGTGGCATCCACGCCTGATTGACGAAGACGAGCAGAATGAAGCCGAGATTGCCCAGGTTGTAAGCGACGGTATAGCGCCCGACGGCTGCCGACCCGAGGAAGTGGCGAACGACTACTCGGTCGCCGACGCCGAGAATGAAGCCACTGAGCTGCTGCGGCACCATGGGCAGGCTGAAACGGAATGTCCCGCTGTAGCGCCGGATCGCGGCCAGTGCCGACCAGTCCGGCCTCATGGCTAGCAAGCCGACAAAACCAGCAGCACCTTGCCCGATGATCAGGCCGCAGAGGTAACTCGTAACGGTGGGCGCCCACAAATACAGCAGAAGTACACCGGCGGCTTGCGCTCCCAGCGACTGCAGGCCAGCGACGAAGATCGCCATCCTCAGCTTGTCTCTGGACCGGAGCATGGCGAGTGACGTCAACGTCAACCCGAAGCAGGCGGCCCACGATGCGGCCAGACGCGCGTTCAGCACCCGGTCTAGGCCGACGGCGGGGCCCCACGCCGGTGCAGCGAGGACGACGACAAGCGAACCGGCGACCGCAAGGACGGCGGAGATCGCGAGGACGCCGCGAGACTGGCGATCGCCGTCCTTTCCCGCGAATACCTTTTCCGCCGCGAAGGGGAGACCGAAGCTAAATGTCACCCCTAGGAGTTGCGCCACCACGACGGCAAGCGCCAACTGCCCGAACTGGCCTACACCCACGCGCCGACTCAGAATGGGCGTTATGAGCGCGGCGAGGACCACCTGTAGGGCGGTTACTCCGAGGTAGATGAAATCACGAGTGAACATGGCACGCAGGGCGGCATTGATCGCTCCTGGCTGATCGCCCTGTGCCGTCGGCACAGCGTTGTCATGAGGGTGGCGCCCGGAGTGTCGAGGACCAAGGCCTAGACGTCGGCGGAGGCCTCGGACTCGGGCCCAACCGCGACACTCCTGCCCTCCCAAATTCGTTCCTCACTCTTAGAAGAGACGCCAAGGTTGTCTTTCACCTCAGTAGGTATCGCCCGCAGGGCCGAGAGGAACCCCAGGAGCTCAAACCACGCCCCACCTCCTAGTCGTCGGGCGGTGTTCTCTGATTTTGCCCTCGCGGGTCGGCGACCGCCTGTCGGCAGTAGGAGCCGGCCAGGAGAACTGCCGTGACCGCGCCCAGCACATATCCGAGAGAGAGCGGGTCGAGCCGAACGCCGGTCACGTTGAGAACCAGCGACGCACAGACGGCGAGCACGAGCGACACAGGCACCGCTACGGAGATCGACCGCAGGCCCGTAGCCTGCCCGAGCAGACGCAGGAGCGCATAACCCGGAGCGAGCAACAGTGCGGGCAGGACAACCAGCCGTGAGAGCCCTGGAAGGGCTGGGGCGCATATGAGCAGGATGGCTCCGACGAAGGCTAGGAGTCCTGGGTCTCGCGCCACGTGCATGCGGCTCCACCGTCCCCGAGGCACGTCAATGATCCCTGACATGGGAGGGATACTGCATGAAGTACGCGTGGTAATCGATCTTGTATAGGCGATAGTGCTGTGAGGAGTAGATGAGTCGCAGCCACGACCGCCACTGCGCCAGACGGGTGATGTTCTGCAGTGGCACCCGGTTCGGTTCGGTGTTGTAGAACAGGGGCGGGAATGTGGAATTGTGCTGCGCGTCGCGAATGTCGACGGCCAGGTAGCCGTCTCGCTGACGCTCCATAGCGGACATAAGGGCCGGTGTTGGCAGACGGGGGACATACCAGATGCTCGCAAATTGCAGCCCCGCCCCGCCGCCGGCGACTTGCATCGGGGTGACGGCGTCGGCGTGAGCTGTAAGTGCCAGAGCGGTGAAGCGATCGGTCACCACATGCGCACCAGAGCCCAGGTGCGCCTGAACCCACTCCGCAAACCGGAGGGTCTCGGGCGTGACGCTGCGGGTGTCAGAGCCGAATTCGTAAGGCCCAGGGAATCGATGGTCGACCGATATGCCCGCTCCGACGTTCCCGACGAGCAGCACAGCGAATACGGCCGCGCCTACCGTCGCGGCCGTACGCTTTAGCCACGGACTGCGCTTGTCCAACTCAAACAGAATGACGAGGGCCGCGGGCAGTAGAGCGACCCCGACGTACGTCGAGGCCCAGGTAAAGTGCGCTCCATTTTCCCCCTGGACCGTCAGCGTCAGCGGAAGGCTCACCAAGTAGGCCGCTATCAGCACGAACGACCACAGGAAGTTCGAGCGGAGGGAGGGCTTCTGCAGCCAGCGAATTCCCGCAAAGAGGAACGCGACCGCGATCATGACTGGCGCGGCGATTGCAGCGGCATGTTCATAGAAGGGAATATTGGAATGAATAAAGATCGTCCGCGTTACGCCAGCGCGCTTGGAGCCACTGGCCAGCGCGACAAGGTCTGATGCAGTGCCTGAAATCCAGGGCGAGAGGTAGCGCACCGTTCCTCGCGCGACGAAGACAATCCACAACGCAAAGAACGTCGCCAGCGCCAGCACCGGCACCCACCGGACGAAGAGGCGGCGCCAACCACCCTTGCGGTCGGCCAGCCCGCTTATCGGCTTGAGGACAAGCGCGCCCGCCAAGATCAGGCCGATGCCGATTACGCTGTAGAGGTGGTGTGTCACCACAAGACCGAAGGAGATCACTCCTATTAGTAGTGCCGTCGATAGCCTCTGCCTCCAGGTGCGGGTGCCGGATCGCTCGGCCGCCACAGCTTCCACGTATAGCCGGACGATCGTCAGCATGAGCAGGATCGCAAAGGACTCGTAACCGAACATGGCGTCGCCATAGACGAAACTCGGATTGGCGGCGTAAACAAGGCCGGCCGCCGCCGCCCACCGATGGGGAACTGACAGGGCTCGCGCTAGGTAGTAGATCTGTACCGGCAGCAGGCAGTGCACCACGGCAGTTAGGGTCAGGGCCGAGTCCCACGGTGAAAGGCCGGTCAGCCAGTGGATTGTGGCTGCGGCGCTCTCCAATCCTGGGAAGAAGGTCCCGATCGGCAGCAACGGCGTGTGCTGGAAGAGGTGACCCGCCGAAATGGTGTTCTGCAGCAGGGAGAATTGAGCGATTTCATCGAAGTAGAGCGGACCACCCCGGCTCATCCAGAACTTCGGCAGCAGGGTGAATACCCCGAGGAATCCAAGCCAGACGACGGCATGGCGTCCGGATAGCGCCCGCCACGCGACCGCCAGATACGCGAGCAGCATTCCTGCCCAGAAGATTGGATCATAAGACTGGATGTTGGCGGTCGTCGCTATGCGGTACGCCCAGACCACCAAGGCGGCGCCGACCGCGACGAGGCCGACCGCCAGCAGATCAGCCAGAGTGCCGCTCGGGATCAACGAGGCCCTCGAGGGGCTGTCGGCAGGCCGCTCTTCCCGGAGGAGCGCGGCCGTATTTCGGGACTGGCGCATCAGTACGCCGGCTTACGAGGTCGCGCTGATGCGGCTGCCGATCCAATTGAGACGCGGCGGTTCGTGGGTCACGGTCATCACAGGTCCCCCGAGCGGCTATATGACCAAAGTTACTACCCGCCAAGCGGGCACCAAGACCGCGACTCCTACCCAGGCGGGCGGGAATGTCATCGAGGCCGTGGTCACGATTCCGACGCCAGCCGGACGCTTCGTCGGAGCTAGGTTCGGGACCTACCCCGATCCGACGAAATCAAATTGAGTAGTTCCGGGTTCATAGCCACAAATCTGGCCGTCTGTACAGATGCGGTGTGGTTTAGCTATCTCGTCCGTCCCGGCTCACTCGGCGTTTAGCCACGGCCTGCTTGATCAGCTCGCCGAGCCGCCCGGTCTGATGATCAAGTAACCCCGCCATACCGAGCCCAGGAATGGACCGGTCTGCGGCGGGTGCCCGCAGGCTGAAGCCAGCGTGGCCGGTAACCATCATCAGAAGTACCACTGCACTGTGATTGCACCCGCTGTAATCGCATACCTCGTATGGGCAAGGAGAGGGGGCAGGCAGCCCTGGGAAGGGATGCCTGCCCCCTGAACTCCTAGCTCGGCGCTCCGGTCCAGCCGCGCACGTAGTCCACCTGGATAGTAGACGGGATCTGCTGCGTGCGGCCGCTGGCCTCACTAGCCTCGAGGATCAGGTCCTCCGGCCCGCCGTTGTCGCTGGTCGTCACGGTCTTAACCAGCTTGCCATCGTAGTAGATCATGTCGGTGTGGGCGGTGCTGCGGTACACCCCGTAGGTGTGGAAACCACCAGCCCATATGCCGGGTACCGTGCCGTAGCCGGTGTTGGCCGATGGCGAGTGATAATTCACCGTGAGAGTGCCGAGACCCTCGGCGATGTCGATCTCGCCTGCGTTGTTGCTGCACCAGCCGCCAGGCATCTGGCACGCCCACCACGCAGGCCAGTTGTAAACCGTCGTGCCCGAGCCCGGGGAGCTGATGCGCGCCTCAGCGAACCCGCCTACGGGCAGAGCCCACCCGGCCGGGGTAGCCGACTGGCAGTCGCCTGGGACGTTGGAAGAACACACGAGCGCGCCCTCAGTTGAGGTCGAGAGCCTGAGGCTCAGCACCCCGTTGCCCTCGGTCACGTTGGCCGGAGTGAGGCCGACGTTGTTGTGGCAGCTAAGCGGGCAGGCGAAGTTGAAGGCGTCCCACTTCGACGTATCGAGGGAAGTGCCGCTGAACTCGTCATCGAACTTGAGCGACCAGTTGCCGGGCACGCCATTAGGCTGCACGCTCGTGCTGGGAGTGGTTTGCGGGCTGGACGGGGTCGGCGTGGGGCTGCTCGTTGGCGTCGTCGTCGGGGACGGGCTGTTCGACGGGCTGGACGGCGCCGTCGCTGGCGCGGACGAGCTAGGCGACGGGCTCGGCCTCACGTGGTGATGCCGCCAGCGCGCGGCGAGGTGCCAGGACGACCGTGCCGACAGCGACGCCTGGTCCAGCGCGACGGTGCGCGCGCCGCGCGCTGCAGAGGAGTTCGTCACGACCAGGGTCAGCGCGGCGATGACACCGCACACGGCGGTGAGCAGCGCGACGACGCGGCCAGCACGGGGCGCGTTGGCCAGCTTATGAGTGGGCAGCTTATGCCGGGGCATATGTATCCCTTCGGGATAGCGAACCACAACGAAACGCATGAAACTGTACAGACACTCCGTTGCAGGGGCATGGCGCACGAAGATTGCACAGACGTCCGTTGCTGGGAGATAACCCTACAGACATCCCGTTGCCCGTTATAACGAAACAGACATTTTCGGTCATCGCCGCACAGCTGACGCTCAGGATCATGAGTTGGGAGGCTAAGACCATCCGCTTCAGCAGGCGTCGGTGCCGCCGTTCACGGTTCGTATTAGCTTGGTTACGTAGTGCTGGTGGCTAACGGGGTGGCCACGCGGGCACATGGAGCGGCCGGAGTTGCGGGGTTTGCCGCGGCCGCGGCTGCGTGTGTGGATCGCGGTGCTGACCCTTGTGCGCCGGACCTGACCTTGGATGCCGCCTTTCGCTGGATCGCCAGCCTGGGGACTCCGGCCATAGGCGGGGTAGTAAGGCCGGTGTGGTCGATCCTGCCCAGTTCGGTTGCGCGAGGCCGGTGTGCTGGCTGGCATCGGCTTGCTCGGTCCGCGCAGGCGGCGGAGGCGTGGTGCAGACCAGGTCTAGCTGTTGCGGCCCGGTACTGAGGTGCCGCGGGGTGCCGGCGGCAGGAAGGCGGTGGCGCGGGCGTGGCTGGGTGGATGACGGGCCGCAGGCTGGCGGCTGGCGCGGGGACATTGCTGATCGTTGGCGGGGGGCTGGGGGGGGCGGCCGCAGCGCAGCAGCATGCCCCCCAGCCGCGCGCGGCTCAGATCGGTTCCTCCGGCCCGCTCGCCACCGTCCCGACTGCTGGCCAGCCCGGCGCCGTGCCCGCCCGGCCATCGGAGCGGGCCCTGGGGATTGCGGGAGGGCATGAGCAGGTCATGCCGTCAGGCGTGCGTGCTTCTGAGGTTGGCAAGCTCCTGGTGAATGACACTGGCGACAACCTGGCTAGCTGGCCGAGGCAGCAGCGCGGCACCGGCGGCACGATGACGCACTCGAACGGCGTGCTCTACCTGTCCACGTCCGGCGCCAACGCGAACGGCTACTCGATGATCAGCCCGAACACCTACACCAGCGGCATCTTCGAGGCCCGCATCTACTTCCCCGGCGCCAGCGACGGCAAGATCGCCGACTGGCCTGCCTTCTGGCTCAGCTCTGCCTGGTCTGGCGCTGTCAGCTGGCCTGATGGCGGCGAGATGGACCTTGCCGAGGGCTTGCGCGGAGGCCTCTCCGTCGCCTATCACTACGGCATCAACGGCATGCTGCGGTCGATCATACGATTCTCCGTGACCTCGGCTCCCGGCTGGCACACCATCACGGGCGTGTGGAAGGCCGGCGAGTGGGACACGTACTACGACGGCAGCCTGGTCAGTACGATGACGGGCGTCGTTGTCAACGATCCGATGAACGTCATCCTGTCGGCCTACCAGGGGCGCCTCGGTGATCAGCCGGGCGTGCCGTCGACCCTCGAAGTCAGCAGTCTCCGTATCTGGAGCCTGGCCAGCTCCTGAGGTCGGAGACCGTGTCCCGGCTCGTTAGCCAACTACGCGCGGGCTGGCCGGTGCGCCGGGACGGACCGCTACGGAGGGGCTGACGGCCTCACGCGACCCGCGGCCCCTGGCGGCTGCGGCGGCTGTCGGCGGCTGCAGCGCGACTAGACTTCGGCGCATGCCCAGACCACGCGTGTTCTCCGGCATCCAGCCGACCGCGGATTCCTTCCACATCGGCAACTACCTCGGCGCACTGCGCCAGTGGGTGGCGCTGCAGGAAACCCACGACACGGTGTACTGCGTGGTGGACCTGCACGCCATCACGGTCCCGCAGGAACCCGCTCAGCTGCGCCGCCGGAGCCGGGTGGCCGCAGCGCAGCTGTTCGCCGCCGGGCTGGACTCGGAGCGGTCGATCGTCTTCGTGCAAAGCCACGTGCCTGAGCATGCCGAGCTGGCCTGGGTACTCGCCTGTATCACCGGCTTCGGCGAGGCCAGCCGAATGGTCCAGTTCAAGGACAAGTCGGCGAAAGGCGGCGCGGACGCCGCCAGCGTGGGCCTGTTCACCTACCCGGTCCTGCAGGCCGCCGACATCCTTCTGTATGACGCCGATCAGGTACCGGTCGGCGAGGACCAGCGCCAGCACCTGGAGCTGACCAGGGACCTCGCGCAGCGGTTCAATCACCGGTTCGGGCCGACATTCGTGGTGCCAGGCCCGTACATCCTCGCCGAGGTCGCCAAGATCACTGATCTCCAGGATCCCTCGATCAAGATGAGCAAGTCGGCCTCGTCGCCGCAGGGCATCATCGACGTCCTGGAGGATCCGGCGTCGATCCGGCGCAAGATCATGCGGGCCGTCACTGACGCCGACGGCGAGGTGCGCTCGGACGAGGCGGCTAAGCCCGGCGTCACGAACCTGTTGCGCATCTACTCTGCGCTGACCGGCGAGCCGATCGCCGACCTGGAGAAGCGCTACGCCGGCGCGGGCTACGGGACCTTCAAGAAGGACCTGGCCGAGGTGGTCGTCGACGCGTTCGCGCCGATCAGGGAGCGGACCGAGAAGCTGCTCGCCGACGAGGCTGAGCTCGACCGGCTCCTGGCCGTGGGCGCGGTCAAGGCGCAAGCCCTCGCGTCGGCCACGATGGGCCGCGTGCGCGATCGGGTGGGGTTCTTGCCGGCCGCGACCGGGTAACTGGCCCGCTCGCGGTCACGGCCCGGCTGGGCCGGGCAGCATCAGCGTGGTCGGCCCCGTTCCGTTCCCTGATGTGTAAGGGAGGGATCTGCGGGTAGCTGCGCAGCGGCAGGCACCCCCACCCCCCACGCCTGCCCAGGGAGTGATCATGATGGCTGGGACGCTTCGCGTCCGCCGCAGCCAGGGCGCGCTCAGCGGCGCGCTGCTGGTGCTGCTTGGCATCTGGGGCGCGCTGATCCCGTTCGTAGGCCCTTACTTCCACTACGCGTACACGCCCGATCGCGCGTGGGTGGCCACGTCCGCCCGGATGTGGCTAGAAGTCCTGCCCGGCGTCGTCACCATGGCCGGCGGCATCGTGGTGCTCGTCAGCCGATTCCGCCCGACCGCCGTCCTGGGCGCGTGGCTGGCGGCGGTGGCCGGTGCCTGGTTCGCGGCGGGCGACGCCATCGCCGGGCGGTGGGCCCGTCTGCCGCAGCCCGGCACGCCGACTGGCGGTGCAACCCGGGCCGCACTGGAGCAGATCGGCTTCTTCACCGGCCTCGGCATCGTGATCGTGTTCGTGGCGGCGCTGGCGCTGGGCCGGTTCACCGTCGTCGGAGCTCGGCAGGCCGCGTCGGCAGCTCGGTCGGACGCGTCCACGGCTCGCTCCGACGCGGCCGCAGCTCACAAGGGTGCGACCGCGGCTCGGTCGGGCACGTCCGTAGGTACCGGCGCGGCGTCGCGCTCGATGGCGAAGGTCCGGGCCGTGCCGGTGGTGCTGCGCGCCAGGCGGGAAAGTGCCGCCGCGAATGCCGCCGCGGGCAGGGCGGCTGCGGAGGCAGATCTCAGCAAGGCCGAGGCGGCGCAAGCCAAGGCGGACGCCGCAGTAACGGTGATCCGGGCCTAGTGAGCCGGCGGCCCAGTGATCCGGGCCAGCTCCGGCGCTGGCCGGCCGGGAGCGGCGGTTACTGCGGGCGATGCTGGGTGGCCGCCGTGCGTCGGCGGGTGCGGGCCAGGCTGCCAAGGCCGAGCCCGGCGACGACGACGCCGGTGGCCACCAGGGCATAGCTGGACCTGCTGACGCCCGAGCCTGGCTGCGGCGTGCTCAGCGCAATGGTTCGGGACGCGACGTCGGCGTGCGGATGCTGCGCCACCGTGGCTGTCGCCAGCGGCGGCACGAGAGTGCCGATTGGCGTAACTTTGCCGTTCATCGCGAATCCCCAGGTCAGCAGGCGCTCGGCCGAGGTGATCTCCTGCAGTGACGTGCAGTGCAGCACCGTCGCGATGAGCGTGACGCCGCTCCGCCTGGCCATTCCGATGTAGGTCGCCTCGGAGCCGACCGTCCAGCCGATCTTGCCGCCGATGCCGCCCTTGTACTTGGTGAGCAGGTAGTTCTGGTTGACCATGGTCTCCCAGTCACCGGGCTTGATCTCGAGCCTTCTGGTCAGGGTCTGGTCGTAGCGCATGAAGGCGGGCATGGCCAGTGCCTGCCTGGCGATCAGCGCCTCGTCGTAGGCCGAGGTCACCTGACCGGGAGCAGGCAGGCCGTTGGGGAGCTTGGCATCGACGTCATAGGCCTGAAGGTTGCGGGCCTCGGCGTTGATCAGCTCCATGCCCCGCGCGAAAGAGCCCGTTGCCTGCGCAAGCGCGACTGCCGCATCGTTCGCCGAGATCAGCAGCAGCGCATCGAAAAGCTCGGAGACCTGGTAGGCGCGGCCCGGAACGAGCCCGGCGGACGCGGGCTGCTGCGCGGCGGCCAGCTGGCTCGTGACCACCATGCCGTTCGGGTTCAGCAAGGGGATCAACGTGATCGCGGTGAGCACCTTGAGCGTGCTGGCCGGGCCGAACTCGCCGTGCGGGTCCTTGGCAGCCAGCACCTGGCCAGTGCCGGCATTCGCGATCACCCACGCCGAAGCCGGGATGTTCGGCAGCGGCATGCCGCCCTGCGCGGGCTGCTCGACGACGGTGCCCTGGCTCGCCATCAGCGGTCCGCCGATCAGGCCGGCAGCCACGCTGCCCGGGCTGGGGATGGCCGCGGCAGCTGCGGTCGGCCGGGCCTGCGGTGCTGGCGAGGCGCTGGCGGACGCGGTGGCGGGAACAGCCAGCGCGGCCAGCGCCGCGCCGACGGCGATCGCCGTGGCAGGCTTCCCGACCGCAAGCCTCATGCCTGGGCCCTCAGGCCTGTGTGAGTCACGCTGTGTGAGCTTCCCATCTGAGCGGCTGTTGGCACGCGCGATATTCCGGCCGTATCAGGCGCAGGCGTGACGACCTGCAGCCAGTTTTGCGAAAGCTTGTGCTGCGCCACGTCGGCTGATTGGGCGCGTGGCCACAAATGGCCGGTCCGATGCGGCTGGTTGTGCATTTTGGCGCCAGCCGTGCTCGGCGCGAGGTGGCGTACTTCACAACAGTGGCCAGAGCGCGATCGCCGTAGGCTGGCACCATGAGTCGCACTTCGGAGTCTGGCGCGCCGATCGAGGGCGTTTACGGTCCCAAGGATGTCGCGGGCCTTGACCCGGCGGCCGACCTGGGCGAGCCGGGCGCGTTCCCGTTTACCAGGGGCGTCTACCCGACCATGTACCTAACCCGGCCGTGGACGATGCGCCAGTACGCTGGTTTTTCCACCGCCGCGGACTCCAACCGCCGGTATCACCAGCTCATCGCGGCGGGCACGACCGGGCTATCGGTGGCCTTCGACCTGCCGACTCAGATGGGATTCGACTCCGACGCCGAGCAGGCGCGCGGCGAGGTGGGCAAGGTCGGAGTAGCGATCGACTCGCTCGAGGACATGAGGCTGCTCTTCGACGGCATCAGGCTCGATCAGGTGTCGACCTCGATGACGATCAACGCGCCCGCCGCCTTGCTGTTGCTGCTGTACCAGCTGGTGGCGGAGGAGCAGGGGGTCAGCCCGGCAGCGATTACGGGCACCATCCAGAACGACATCCTGAAGGAGTACATCGCGCGCGGCACCTACATCTACCCGCCGCAGCCTTCGCTCCGCCTTGTCGCCGATACGTTTGCGTACTGCCGGGCCGAGATCCCGCGCTGGAATACCATCTCCATCTCCGGCTATCACATGGCTGAGGCCGGTGCCACGCCGGTGCAGGAGATCGCGTTCACGCTAGCCAATGCGCGCGAATACGTGCGGGCCGCGATTGCGTCCGGGCTCGCGGTCGACGAATTCGCGCCCCGGCTGTCGTTCTTTTTCGTCGCCAGGACGACGCTGCTGGAGGAAGTCGCGAAGTTCCGCGCGGCCCGGCGCCTCTGGGCGCACATCATGCGCGATGAATTCGGCGCGCAGGATCCGCGATCCCAGATGCTCCGGTTCCACACGCAGACGGCGGGCGTCCAGCTCACAGCGCAGCAGCCCGAGGTCAACCTGGCCAGGGTGACGCTGCAGGCGCTCGCTGCAGTGCTCGGCGGGACCCAGTCGCTCCACACGAATTCCTACGACGAGGCGATTGCCCTGCCGACCCAGAAGGCAGCCACGCTGGCGCTGAGAACCCAGCAGGTACTGGCCTTCGAGACCGATCTGACTGCCACCGTTGACCCGCTCGCCGGCTCCTACGCGATCGAGTCCATGACCGACGACATCGAGGCGCGGGCGCGCGACCTGCTGGCTGCGGTGGCTTCTCTCGGCGGCGCCGTTGCCGCCATTGAGCAGGGTTTCCAGAAGGCGGAGATCGAGCGGTCGGCATACCGGATCGCGCGCGAGGTCGACTCTGGCGAGCGCAAGGTCATCGGGGTTAACGCCTTCACCAGCGAGCAAGAGGAGCCATACGAGCCCCTGCGACTGGATCCGTCCATCGAGCAGGAGCAGTCGGCGCGGCTGGCTGAGCTGCGTGATCGACGCGATTCTGCCGAGGTCGGGCGCCGTCTGGATGACGTCAAACGCGCCGCGAGTACCGATGAGAACCTCCTGTACCCGCTGCGTGCTGCTTTGCGCGCGCTGGCCACAATCGGGGAAGTCAGCGACGCGCTGCGCGATGTGTGGGGCGTCTACAAGCCCCCGGAGGTCTACTAGCTGCCAGGAGCGACGGGCCGCACGAGGCTCTGAGCAGGACAGAAGAGTCGCCCTGGCAGCAGGCGACAATCCCGCATCCGCAGCGGATCGGCAGCCTGAGCGGTACGATGCTGCCCAGAAGAGCGGATCTCGTAAGCGATTGTCGAGATGCCTCGGGGGCGCCTGCGGGTGCCCCCGATAGTCTTGCCAGTCACGTCGATGTGCGTGCGAGCAGGATGCGCGGACTCGCGGGCACATGCGGATAGGTTTGGCGGCAGTACAGGCTGGTACCTAGCGCGAGTGCACTGCCAGTCTGACCTGTCGCGTTTTGCCCGGTGCGTGGCGCCGGGACAGTTCTGGAGCGGGCATGTTACCGGGCCTGGACCTGGGGGCTGATGCCAACATTGGCGGCATCGATCTCCTGTCCCGGCGACGCTTGCTAGCGGGCTGGAGTGAATACGAGGTTCTGATGGATACGCCGCTCAGCGCCGGCCTGGACTGGCGCAGAAGAATCACCCGGCAGGCCGAGTCAGGATGTCTCGTGGCCCACGGGGAGGCAGCGCATGGCTGAGCGTGATCTCGAAGGGGAACTCGACGCGTTCCTCGCCGGACATGAGCCGGAGCTCATCGAGTTCCGGCGGGACCTGCACGCGCACCCCGAGACCGGGTATCACGAGTACCGGACCACCCGGCGGATCGCGCTCCGGCTTGAGGCGGCCGGCCTTCGCCCGGCCATCTTGCCGAAGGGCACCGGGCTTACCGTCGACATCGGCGAGAGCGCACCTGGCGAGCCAGTCGTCGCGCTGCGCGCTGATATCGACGCCCTGCCGATCAACGACGAGAAGGACGTGCCGTACCGGTCGCTCAACCGGGGGGCCTGCCATGCATGCGGGCACGACGTGCACACCGCCATCTTGCTTGGCACCGGACTGTTCCTGGCTCGCGCTGCAGCCGCGCGGGTCCTGCCGGGCAAGGTGAGGCTGATTTTCCAGCCTGCCGAGGAGGTGCCCGGCGGTGCTATCGACGTCATGGCGGCGGGCGGCATCGCATCGGTTGACCGCATCTTCGCGCTCCATTGCGACCCGCGGCTCGACGTCGGCAAGATCGGCACCAGAACGGGTCCGATCACGGCGGCGTGCGACAAGCTGACGGTCAAGGTCACCGGTCCGGGCGGCCACACGGCGCGGCCGCACCTGACGGCTGACCTGGTCTACGCGCTCGGCAAGATCATCACCGAGCTGCCGGCGGCGCTCTCGCGCCGAGTCGACCCCCGCTCGAGCCTCAGCCTGGTCTGGGGCCGGGTGAGCGCGGGCAGCGCGGCCAACGCGATTCCCGACGACGGCGTGGTCGAGGGCACGGTCCGGTGCCTGGACGACGCCGCCTGGCACGAGGCACCCGATCTCGTCAAGGCGCTGCTGGAGTCGGTTGCTAGCGCGTACGGCGTGGTACCGGAGATCAGCTACCAGCGCAACGTGCCACCGACGGTGAACGAGGCCATCAGCACCGCGATGTTCGAGGCCGCGGCCGATCGGGTGCTCGGCCCTGACTCCATCACTGAGGCGCCGCAGAGCCTGGGCGGTGAGGACTTCGCCTGGTACCTCGATTCGATTCCGGGCGCGCTTGCCCGGCTTGGCACGAGGACGCCGGGCTCGACCGGCGACTTCGACATCCACCAAGCAATATTTGACGTGGACGAGCGGTCGATCGGCTACGGCGTGCGGCTCATGGCGGCAACAGCGCTCACGGCGATGCACGACGGCGGCGCCATCGCGCCGGGAGCTGTCCCAGGGGCGACCGCCAGCCAGGGCCAGATAGCTGATGCCGCTGTCACCTGAACGGCGCGCGGCCCAGCCGCGTACGGATCAACGTCGGCAGGCTGCGGCCGGTTTGGCACAAATCGACCAGTGCCGGTCATTGCGCATACAGTGAGGGGCCGAGATCGCGGCCCCCAGGTCGTGCGGTCTGGCGACGGCCGTGGGCTCAGCACCAGGTAGCTGGCAGCTCGCGCACCCGAGCTGAGCTAGTGGAGTGGCAGGTGGCACCCATGTCGTCCCACGCCGATGAGGCACCCATGCGCGGCCATGCGGCTTCGGCGCCGCGAACCGCCGATGCTGGACCTCGGCCCGACCAGATACCCGCCGCCGCGGTACAGCCCGAGCCCGCGCCCGCGGCAGAGCGCCAGCCCGCGCCCGTGGCACAAGGCGAGCCGGCACCCGCGGCACAGGGTGGGTCCGCACCCGGCGCACCGACTCCCGCCGAACCCTCAGCCGAGCCCGCCTTCACAGCATCAGCGCCGTCCGCCAGCCGCCGCCCCGCCCTGCGCGGCACAGCCGCCGCCAGCCTCCCATGGAGAGCACGTGCCGATGGCAAGGCCGTCCTGCGCCGCGGCGGACCGCTCGCGCTGTGGTGGCTGTGGGTCGCGTTCGCGGCCTTCAACTTTGCCGACGTCGCGGTCCGGGATCATGACTACTTCTCGTATGAGCTAACGGCTGGACTGCTGGCCGTGACCGCGGTGGCGTACGCCTGCACCCTGCGGCCACGGGTCGTCGCCGATAACGAGGCGATCCACGTGTACAACCCTTACCGCGATCACCTGGTGCGGTGGGGCGCGCTGAACGGCGTATTCCTCGGCGACTCGGTGGAACTCACCTGCGCTCGCCCGAGTCCGAAGAAGGACAAGACCATCTACTGCTGGGCCCTGTATTCAGGCCGGCGCTCGCGGCGGCGCGGTCAGCTGCGCGCGGAGCGGCGCGAGGCCCGGGTCACCTGGCGGACCGCGGCGGAGATCAGCGAGTACAAGCAGCCGGACGCGGTGAACCTCATGGCTGCAGAGCTTGGCCGCAGGTCAGCTGACGCGAAGCAGCGCGGTGTGCCGCTGGCGACGATCGAGAGCCGGTGGGCGTGGCTGCCCGTCGCCTACCTGCTGGTGCCGGCCGCCCTCCTGCTCGCGCTCGTATTGGCCAGGTAGCCGTGCCTGCAAGGTAGCCCCGCCTGCCAGGCCACCCCGCCGGACCTAGTTGCCCAACGACGCGCACGGGCGGCTGCGCAGCCAGGCCACGTAGTCCGACGGGGCCCCGGCCGCCTCCGCCGCATCAGCCATGATGCCAAGGTAATGGGGCGATGGCAGGCCGCCTTCGTAGTCGTCCAGCACGTACAGCCAGGCCACGACCTCGCCGTCGAGCGTGCTGACGCGCACCTTCGATTTGCGGTAATAGCCCAAGGTGGCGCCGTCCCACTGGTCGAGTGCCTGCTCGTCGGCCTCGGACACTTCATAGAGGACGACAAAGACGCGATTCCCCTCGTCCTCGACGACGGTGGCAAGCGCCCCTTGCCAGCCAATGTCTGCCCCGCCGAATGTGAGCCGCCAGCCTTCCAGCCAGCCAGTGCCCTCCTGGGGTGAGTGCGGGCAGCGGCGCGCCATCTGCGCATGATCCATGTTGCTGCCGTAAGCCGCGTATATCGCCACGATGCACAAGCGTACGAGGCAGTCGTGGTCGCTGGTGGCGAACATGGCCGCAGCGCTTCCGAGGCGGTGCCGCTGTCGCCGTCCCGGCGCGGATGCGACACAATTGGACAACGTGAGCCAGCCGCGCGCGAGGATCGCGATCATCGGCGGCGGACCGGGTGGATACGAGGCTGCCTTGGTCGCCGCCCAGCTCGGCGCCGAGGTGACCGTCGTCGAACGGGACGGCCTTGGCGGTGCCTGCGTGCTCACCGACTGCGTGCCATCCAAGACACTGATTGCCACGTCCGGGATGATGGCTGCGCTGGAAGGCTCGGCCAGCCTGGGTATCCGGGTCAACGCCGCCGGGGACGGGGCTGGCCTCCTCGATGCTCCCCGCTTGTATGCCAGGGTCCGGTCGCTGGCCAGAGCTCAGTCCGCCGACGTGGCATCGCGGCTGTCGGCCGAGGGCGTCAAGGTCATCTCGGGGACAGCCCGGCTGGCTGGCCCGCACCGAGTCGTCGCCGGTGACGCCGAGATCGAGGCGGATGCCGTGCTCATCGCGACCGGCGCGCAGCCGCGGGTGCTGCCCGGCTCTGAGCCAGACGGCGAGCGCATCCTGAACTGGCGGCAGCTGTACGACCTGACGCAGCTGCCGCCTGAGCTGATCGTGGTTGGCTCGGGTGTCACGGGGGCCGAGTTCGCCAGCGCCTACCAGGCGCTCGGATCGCAGGTCACGCTCGTGTCGTCGCGCGACCGGGTACTGCCGCAGGAGGACGCGGACGCGGCTGTGGTGGTGGAGGACGTGTTCCGGCGCCGCGGCATGACCGTTCTCAGCCAGTCCAGGGCCGAGCGCGTCAGCCGCACTGGCGACAGCGTGGCCGTCACGCTGAGCGACGGCCGGACTGTACGGGGCACGCATTGCCTGCTGACGGTCGGGATGGTGCCAAACACCGGCGGCCTTGGCCTGGCCGAGGCCGGCGTGGACGTCGACAGCCGCGGGTTCGTTCACGTCGACAAGGTCTCGCGGACGTCCGCCCCAGGGGTGTATGCGGCTGGCGACTGTACGGGTGTGCTGATGTTGGCGTCGGTAGCTGCCATGCAGGGCCGCATCGCGATGTGGCACGCGCTCGGCGAGGCGGTCAAGCCGCTGCGCCTCACGAACGTAGCGGCCACCATCTTCACCGAACCCGAGATCGCGACCGTCGGGGTGCCGGAGCAGGCGGTTGCCGCAGGCGAAATCCCGGACGCCGTCGTCGTCAAGCTTCCGCTCGCGACGAACGCCAGGGCCAAGATGCAGGGTTTCCGCGACGGCTTTGTCAAGCTGATCGCGCGCCGGAGCAGCGGCACCGTGCTCGGCGGCGTGATCGTGGCTCCGCGCGCCAGCGAGCTGATCCTCGGCGTCTCGCTCGCGGTCGAGCGCCAGCTGACCGTCGCTCACGTCGCGCAGACGTTCGCTGTGTACCCATCGCTGTCCGGCAGCATCACCGAAGCCGCGCGCAGGCTCATGCAGCCCGCCGAGGGCACCCCGTAAGCCGCAAACAAGGCAAAGAAGGATACCGAGCGCTCTCCGAGAGTCCAGCGCCTGCGAACGCGTGTACCGCGCGGGCAAATTCCTTGCTCCGGAGGTACATGCGTTCGTCCGGGCGGTTACTAGAAATGGACAAAACGCGCTATCCAGGCGCGCCGAGCCTCGCAGACCGCAGCGCCAAACGAATCAAACAGGGTAAAACGCTCGCCGCTGGCAGCGACCGAGGGTCTTCCTAGTGAGTCGGGCGGCCGAGATCGGGGTCGTCAGGGACTTCCAGTCCGTGCTGGCGCAGCCGCGTTGCCCGGATGTCGTCGGCGTAGGCAGCGACCGTGAAGACGCTGCCGCACAGGATGAGCAGGCACATCATCACGGCGAACCAGGCCGGCGCGGGCGATAGCAGCAGCAGCAACGCCGCGACCAGCGCGCAGATCGGGATGATCACTGCCAGGTGCCGCAGCACCGTTCGGCTGCGCCAGCCGGCGTCGGTCAGCTCGTGCCGCACCCAGTCCAGGTTCTCGGCCGGCAGCCGGAATCCGGCCGAGAACTTAAGCCAGGAAAGGACGCCGGGATCGCCGGGCAGCCTGGTCATCAGCGCAGCTGGCAGATCACGGCTCCGGCCGGTACCGTCTGGCCGACGCTAATCGACAAGCCGGTCACTACTCCGGCCTTGTGCGCGGTCAGCGGCTGCTCCATCTTCATCGCCTCCAGCACCACGATGGTGTCGCCGACAGCGACCTGCTCGCCGTCGGCAGCGACGATCTTGACAATCGTGCCCTGCATCGGGCTCACGAGCTCGTCACCGCTCTGCCCGCCTCTGACGGCGCCTCCGACGGCGCCGCCGCGACGTCCGCCGCCCTTCGGCCGCGCCGACGCCGCAGCGCCGCCACCGCCCAGGCCCGCCGGCACCGTGACCTCAAGCCGCTTGCCGCCGACCTCCACGGTAATCCGCTCCCGCGGCTCGGGATCACTGGCTGCCCCCGCGGTGTCGCCCGTGTACGGCGGGATAGCCGCGGCGAACTCGGTCTCGATCCAGCGGGTGTGCACGCGGAACGGCTCGCTGGTGAAGGCCGGATCACAGACGACAGCGCGATGGAACGGCAGCACTGTCGGCATGCCGTCGATCTCGAACTCGGCCAGCGCCCGCCGGGCACGTTCCAGCGCCTGCGTCCTGGTCGCGCCCGTCACGATCAGCTTGGCAATCAGCGAGTCGAACGCCTGCGGCACAGTCATCCCGGCCGTGTAGCCGGCATCCAGGCGGACACCAGGACCCGATGGCTGCCGCCAGCCGGCGATCGTGCCCGGCGCGGGCAGGAAGCCGCGGCCGGCGTCCTCGGCATTGATCCGGAACTCGATCGAGTGCCCGCGGACCTCGGGGTCGGAGTAGGTCAGCGGCTCGCCATCGGCTATCCGGAACATCTCCCGGACCAGGTCGATGCCGCTGACTTCCTCGGTGACGGGGTGCTCGACCTGGAGCCGGGTATTCACCTCCAGGAACGACACGGTGCCGTCCTGGCCGATCAGGAACTCGCAGGTCCCGGCGCCCACGTAGCCAGCAGCGCGCAGGATGTCGGCTGAGGCCGCGCGTAGCTGCTTGTCCTGCTCCAGAGTCAGGAACGGGGCCGGAGCCTCCTCCACCAGCTTCTGATGGCGGCGCTGAAGCGAGCAGTCCCTGGTGGAGACGATCACGACGTTGCCGTGCGCGTCAGCCAGGCATTGGGTCTCGACGTGCCGAGGCTTGTCCAGATAGCGCTCAACGAAGCACTCGCCGCGGCCGAAGGCAGCGACAGCTTCACGGACCGCTGACTCGAACTGCCCGGCAATCTCATCGGTAGTCCAGGCGACCTTGAGGCCGCGGCCGCCGCCGCCGAACGCGGCCTTGATGGCGATGGGCAATCCGTACTCGGCCGCGAACGCCACCGCCTCGTCGGCGCCGCTGACCGGGCCGTCGGTACCGGCAGCGAGCGGCGCCCCGACCTGTTTGGCGATGTGGCGCGCCTGCACCTTGTCTCCGAGCGCCTCGATCGCGGCCGGCGGCGGCCCGATCCAGGTCAGCCCGGCCTCGATGACCGCGCGGGCGAAGTCGGCGTTCTCGGCCAGGAAGCCGTACCCGGGGTGTACTGCGTCCGCGCCGCTGTCAGCGGCTGCCTTGAGGATCTTGGCGATGTCCAGGTAGCTGTCTGCCGCGCTGAGCCCGCCGAGCGCGTACGCCTCGTCGGCCATGGTGACGTGCAGTGCATCGAGGTCAGCCTCGCCGTACACGGCCACGCTGGCGAGGCCGGCGTCGCGGCAGGCCCGCACAATCCGCACGGCGATCTCGCCACGGTTGGCGATCAGGACCTTGTGCACCGCATCGTCTCCTTTCGACTGTGAGGAGTCTAGGTGAGAACGTGCTCCGGTGACCGGGCGGCCGGCTGGGCCGCCCCGGCCCGCCATGACGGCGGATATGTCCGGCTAGCGAGGCAGGGCGCTGGCCCGCCAGGCGCCGGGCCCGGCCGCCAGCGGCGGCCGCATCAGCTGATCCCTGGCGGCCCACCGGGCACCACGGGACTGCTGGGGAAGCGGGCGCTGACTGCCGCCGCGCGCAAGGGCCCCGATCACGACGGCGACGGCGGCGAGCTCGGGCGCCGTGGGTGCGCCGCGCACGACCGTCAGCAGCGGCCGTGCCTGCGCGGCGGAGGGCTCGGCCGGACCCTGCGACATGAATTCAGCCCTTCGACTTGCCTACACCGAGGCCAAACTGGCGATGCACTCTAGCCCAGAAGGCATCCCGCAGCCATTCCCTGGCCTCCTGATAGGCACGAAGCGACAGCCCGAGCTCCTTCTCGGCGTCGACGAGGAGCTCCTTGTCGATGACCGGGGGCAGGATCGGGCCCGGCAGCAGATCGCGGATGTTGTCCTCGCCGCGTGTCAGGATCCACTTCTGCGCGACGTGCTCGCCCGCCTCTTCGACCCGTTCGCGGTCCGGGCCGAGCCGGGCCGACGGCAGGTGCGGGACCGGGAACGGCCTGGAGAACTGCCGGCTGGAGTGCCGTTCCCCGAACACCTGGGCCGGCGACGGAGCGCCCTGCACCGTCTGGGCCGGGGCCGCCTGGCCGGACCGCGCCGGTCCCGGCTCTGAGGCAGCGGCGGGCGTCGGCTCGGGGGATAGCTGGCGGGTGAAGAACGGCTCGACAAACGAGCGCTCGAGGACGTCGACCGTGTCAGACTCCCACACCAGCCGCTCGGCCTGGTTCGTGCCGTACGGCGGTTCGACGCCCCACAGGTGGATCCGGACGCCGAAGGCCTGGGCCGCCTCGACAGCCGGCACCATGTCCTCGTCGCCCGCCACCAAGATCGCGTCGGTGATGGCCCGGTGCCTGGCCAGCGCCTCCATGTCGGCGCGAATCTGGGCGTCCACGCCCTTCTGCTGGCCGCGAGCGTTCAGGTTGCCGAGGCGTAGCTTGACCCATGGCATCTGGGCGATGACGCGCTGGTCGATGGTCGGCACCCGGTCCCTGGCCGCGTCGTACCAGTAGACCCGCAGGAGCTCGCCTCGGACGTGATCTTCTGCATGCCTGGTGAGCGCCTGGATGAGCTTGTCGGCGTCAACCCGGTACTCACGCCTGGAAGCCGCGCTGAACAGTAGTTCGCCAGCCGACGCGTAGATGTACCCGACGTCGACCATGATCGCGTAGCGGGACAGCAGCGGGAGCGCCGGGGCAGTCTCGGTCATAATACTGACGACTCTAATCGCTTCGAGGGTCCCTGAGCCGCCAGAAGGCAGTACCGCAGCGCAATCATACGGTCACGATGTGTCGATCTCGCCTGGTCAGACCCATCGCCGGGGCATGGCGGGCGCGCCAGCGGCGAGCCGAAGCTGGATCCGGCGACGAGACGTGATTTCGCCTAGAGCGGGATATTGCCGTGCTTCTTCGGCGGCAGGGTCTGCCGCTTGGTGCGGAGCGCTCGCAGTGCCCGCGTGACCTGCGAGCGGGTTTCAGCCGGCCTGATGACGGCGTCGACGTACCCCCGCTCGGCGGCGATGTAAGGGTTGAAAAGCGTGTCCTCGTATTCCGCTGACTTCTCCCGACGCAGCGCGGCCCGCTCCTGCGGGTCGGCGACGGCGGCCAGGTCGCGCCGGTAGAGGATGTCCACGGCGCCGTCAGCGCCCATGACTGCGATCTGGGCCGTGGGCCAGGCCAGATTGATGTCACCGCCGAGATGCTTGGAGCCCATCACGTCGTAGGCGCCGCCGTAGGCCTTGCGGGTAATAACGGTGATCTTGGGCACCGTTGCCTCGGCGTATGCGTAGATCAGCTTGGCACCGCGCCGGATGATCCCGCCCCACTCCTGGCCCGTGCCCGGCAGGAAGCCTGGCACGTCTACGAAAGTCAGCACGGGGATCCCGAAGGCATCGCAGGTCCGGACGAACCTGGCGGCCTTCTCCGAAGCGTCGATGTCCAGGGTGCCGGCCGAGTGCATGGGCTGGTTCGCGACGACGCCGACTGACGTCCCGTCTACCCGGCCGAACCCGACCAGCATGTTCTGCGCGAACCCGGCATGGATCTCCAGGAACTCGCCGTCGTCCAGGACGTGCCGGATGACCTCGTGCATGTCGTAAGGCTGGCGCGGCGAGTCGGGGATCAGCGTGTCGAGCTCGGCGTCGGAGTCGGTGAGCTCGAGCGCGGCCGCTGGGTCAGGCGCTGCCGGGCCAGCCGGCGGCTCGTCGAGGTTGTTAGACGGCAGGTAGGACAGCAGCTCCCTGGCGAACTCCAGGCAGTCCTGCTCGTCGGCGGCCTGGTAATGGGCGACGCCGGACTTCACGTTGTGCGCGTGCGCGCCGCCGAGCTCTTCCTGGCTGACCTCTTCGCCGGTCACCGTCTTGATCACGTCCGGCCCGGTGATGAACATGTACGAGGTCTTGTCGACCATGAGCGTGAAGTCGGTGATCGCTGGCGAGTACACCGCGCCGCCGGCGCACGGCCCCATGATGAGGGAGATCTGCGGGATGACGCCCGAGGAGATGACATTCCGGTAGAAGATCTCGCCATACAGGCCGAGCGCGACGACGCCCTCCTGGATCCGTGCGCCGCCGCTGTCGTTAATCCCGATCATCGGACAGCCGGTTTTCAGCGCGTAGTCCATGACCTTGACGATCTTCTCGCCGAAGACCTCGCCGAGCGAGCCGCCGTTGACAGTGAAGTCCTGGCTGAACACGGCGACCGGGCGCCCGTCGATCGTCCCGTACCCGGTCACCACGCCATCCCCGTAAGGCCGGCTCGCAGCCATCCCGAAGTCCGTCGCCCGGTGCCTGGCCAGCTCGTCGAACTCGGTGAACGAGTCAGGATCCAGCAGGATGCCGATCCGCTCACGCGCAGTCATCTTGCCCTTGGCGTGCTGCCGCTCGACCTGGCGGGCGGCGCCCGCGTGCACCGCTTCGTACCTGCGCTTCTCCAGGTCAGCGAGCCTGCCTGCGGTGGTGTGCAGGTTCGGCTCGGCCGGGTCGAATGCGCCCAGCGGCGCGGATGCATCGTTGGCCATGCGGGACAGGTTAGGGCAGAACTGCCGCCGGCTGCTGCGACGGGTGGCCAAGCCCAGCCCCGGCCGCGCCACCGGCTCGCTGGCCGCGAGAGGCTTATCCCATGACTAGCCCGACGCGGCAGCCGCAGCGGACACCGTTGTCGGCGGGGTCTATCCGGGCCGCCGTCCTGTCCCGGTCCCGCCTGTACACGGCCGTGGACGTGGTCGCCGGACCGGATCTACTAACGCTGACCTGCTAGCGGCCGCGCGGGCAGGTGCTCCGGCCGGAACGGTCCTGGTCGCCGAGGCACAGACGGCGGGCCGTGGCCGGCTCGACCGCAGCTGGCAGAGCCAGCCGGGCGCGGCGCTGACCTACTCCGTGCTGCTGCGGCCGGCCCGCGTTCCGCCTGCCCGCCGTGGCTGGCTTCCGCTGCTAACGGGGGTCGCGGTGGCGTCGGCCTTGCGGTCGTCGGCGGGCGTGGGCGCAAGCCTCAAGTGGCCCAACGACGTGCTGGCCGCCGCGGGCGCGCAGGAGGGTGCGGGCAAGCTCGCCGGCATCCTGGCCGAGCAGGCCGGCGACGCGATCGTCGTCGGCGTCGGCCTCAACGTCAGCGCCGGCCAGGACGAGCTGCCGTCAAGCCAGGCCACGTCGCTATGGCTAGAGGGTGCCGCCGACATTCGGCGGGAGGACATCCTCGTCGCCATGCTGCGCGAACTCGAGCAGTGGTACCTGCGCTGGGCTGACGGCCTCGAGCCAGGGGACGCGGAGGACTCCGGGCTGCGCGCGGCCTACCTGAGCGCCTGCTCGACCGTCGGCCGCGACGTCCGGGTCGAGCTGCCCGGCGGGGGTGCCCTCGCCGGTCGAGCCTGCGACGTGGACAGCGTGGGGCGGCTGCTGGTCAAGGCGGCCGACGGCATGCACGCGGTCAGCGCCGGGGACGTCGTGCACGTCCGGCCCGTGCCCTGAGACCGTGCCCGAGAGCGTGCCCCGAGAGCGGCCCTAACTCTGAGCGCGGCGCGCGCATAATGCTGCGTTTCATGTCACGATGGGCCGTATGGCGAGCGCGGCAGGCCTCTCCGAGGGAGAGCATCTCGTCCTGAAGCTGCATCAGCACTGGAAGACCGTGCTCATGCCGCTGCTCATCCTTGCTGCCACCGTGGTGGCGCTGCTGGTCCTGCTGCTGGCCGTACCCTCAGTCCGGGACGCCGCCGCCGGGCGACTCGCTCTCGGCGCGGTGGCGCTGGTGGTCGTCATCGTCTTTGTCGCCGTTCCGCTGCTGCGGTGGCGTACGACGAGCTACGAGCTGACCAACCGCCGGCTCCGGCTGCGGGCCGGCGTCCTCACCAGGACGGGCCGCGACTTCCCGCTGACGCGGATCAGCGATGTCTCGTTCAAGCAGGGCCTGCTCGACCGGCTCCTCGGCTGCGGCCGGCTGGTGGTGGAGTCGCCCGGCGAGCACGGCCAGCTGGTGCTCACCGAGATCCCGAGCGTCCAGCACGTGCAGGCGACGCTGTTCCAGCTTGTCGAGGACGAGCAGGCCCGGCTGGCCAGGGAACAGCAGTAGCGGCTAGCGAGTTAGCCTGGCTGCCAGGACATAATTCCGGGAACGAGGCCGCCGGTGTCAGACTTGCCCCGCCAGATCTCGGTCCGCGAGGTCGGTCCGAGAGACGGGCTCCAGAACGAGGATCCCGTGCCGACGCAAGCCAAGATCGAGCTGATCGACCGGCTCTCGTCGACTGGGGTACAGCGCATCGAAGCCGTCTCGTTCGTCCGGCCCGACGCCATCCCGCAGATGGCCGACGCAGATGAGGTCTGGCGCGGTATCGAGCGCGCCAGCGGTGTCCGATACTCCGCGCTCGTGCCCAACCTGCGCGGCGCCGGCCGCGCGCTGGACAGCGGGCTGGCCGAGATCGAGGCCGTGGTGTCAGCCTCAGACACCCATAACCGTAAGAACGTGAACCGGAGCACGGCGGAGTCTCTCGACGACATCGCCCAGGTCATCGCGTTGGCGCATGAGCGCGGCGCCAGCTGCCAGGTGATCGTGTCGACGGCCTGGGGCTGCCCGTACGAGGGTGACGTGCCGGTCGAGCGGGTGGTGGCTACCGCGGGGCGGGCAGTGGCCGATGGCGCCGACACGATCTCGTTCGGGGACACGACCGGGATGGCGACACCCGGCCGGGTCTACGCACTGGTCGGCGAGTTCCGCTCGGCCTACCCGGACGTCAGCCTGAACCTGCACTTCCACAACACCAGGGGCACCGGGCTGGCCAATGTCCTCGCCGCGCTGGAGCTCGGCGTGGCCGACTTTGATGCGTCCGTCGGCGGCCTCGGCGGCTGTCCGTACGCGCCTGGCGCGACGGGCAACATCGCCACCGAGGAGCTAGTGCACATGGTCGAGGATATGGGCGTCGGGACCGGCATCGACCTCGAGGCGATGATCGCGGTAGCGGCGGATGCCGAGCGCATCATCGGCCGCCAGCTGCCGTCGCAAGTGCTGCGAGCAGGACCCCGTTCCCGGATTGTTGGGGTGTAGTAACCGCGGCGCAGTGCTCGCCGCGGCCGGCCATGTTTGATCGGCGTCTTTCCGGACAACTGGTGGCTGCTAACAAACCGGTAGGCCGGATCGGAGTCAAAACAATGGCTATATTCAGCCGCCGCTGGTTCATCGTCATCTGGGTAATCGTCGGCCTGGTAGTCGCGTGGACGCACACTTACATCACGGTGTTCCTGCTCAAGCTGTTGCTGTCGGCCCTGCTGGCGGTTTTCCTGTGGCCGCTCGTCCTTCTTGGGGTCAGCCTGCACATCCATTAGCTCGATCGCTATTTTCCGGACTCGTGCCGGGGCGGCTGTCACTCCACTCCGGCCGCCTCGGCACGACTGTCATACGCTCGCCAACGTGAGTACCGACGAAGAAGCAGTAACCAAGCCCGAGACGGGGACTGGACCGGAGCCTGGGACCGGCCATCCCGACCTGGCCGAGATCCGGGCCCGGATCTCCCGCGGCGGTGCGCCGCGCTACCACGAGCAGGCGGCCGCGCGAGGCAAGCTGTTCGCCAGGGACCGGATCGAGCTTCTCGTCGACGCCGGCAGCTTCACCGAGAACGGCGCGTTCGCCAACGTGCTGGCCAGCGAGCTCCCCGCCGACGGCGTGATCACCGGCACCGCGACCCTCGAGGGCAGGCCCGTCGCGCTGATGGCCAACGACTCGACGGTGAAGGCGGGCTCGTGGGGCGCCCGAACCGTCGAGAAGATCATCCGGGTCATCGAGCAGGCGTACGCCGACGGGATGCCCATGATCTACCTGGTCGACTCGGCTGGCGCGCGCATCACCGACCAGGTGCAGATGTTCCCCGGTCGCCGGGGCGCGGGCAAGATCTTCCACACGCAGGTCCGGGCATCCGGATCGATCCCGCAGGTGTGCGCGCTGTTCGGCCCGTCGGCGGCGGGCGGCGCCTACATCCCCGCGTTCTGCGACTTCGTCGCGATGGTCGATGGCAACGCCTCGATGTACCTGGGCAGTCCCCGGATGGTCGAGATGGTCGTCAGCGAGCACACCACGCTGGAGGAGATGGGCGGCGCGCGGATGCACTGCTCGGTGTCGGGCGTGGGGCACTACCTTGCCACGACCGAGGCCGACGCGATCGGGGCCGTCCGGTCCTACCTGTCGTACCTGCCGGGTAACTGGCAGCTGGCGCCGCCGCCGGCCCCGCCTGGGCCGCCGAAGGCGATCGACCTGCGGGCGATGGTGCCAGTCAGCGAGCGCCAGGCATTCGATATGCGCAGGTACGTGCGGGGCATCGTGGACGAGGACTCGCTGTTCGAGGTGCACGCCCTGTGGGCGCGCGAGCTCGTCGTCGGGTTCGCCCGCCTGGACGGCCAGCCGATCGGCGTGGTGGCGAACAACCCGATGTTCAAGGGCGGCGTCCTGTTCGTTGACTCGGCCGACAAGGCGACGCGGTTCGTCCAGCTCTGCGATGCCTTCAACGTGCCGCTGCTGTTCCTGGCCGACGTGCCGGGCTTCATGGTCGGGACGGCGGTCGAGCGGCAGGGGATCATCCGGCACGGCGCCAAGATGATCAGCGCGGTGTCGGAGGCGACCGTCCCGAAGATCTGCGTGATCGTACGGAAGGCCTACGGGGCCGGGCTGTACGCCATGGCCGGGCCTGGCTTCGAGCCGGACGCTACGCTGGCGCTGCCCACCGCCAAGATCGCGGTGATGGGTGCGGAGGCCGCCGTCAACGCTGTCTACTACAACCGGCTGGCGGCGCTGGATTCGGAAGAGGCGCGAGCGGCCGAAACCCAGCGGCTCCGCGACGAGTACGAGGCCGACATCGATGTGCTCAGGCTGGCGGGGGAGCTGGTCGTCGACGATGTCATCGAGCCCGAAGACTTGCGCGCGCAGCTGATCCGGCGGTTCGCGGCCGCGCGGGGCAAGGACCGGTCCTTCTCGCGCCGCCGTCACGGCGTGACCCCGGTCTAAGACTTTCCTGCGCCTACTCGGCCGCTCGCCTGGACCCTCGCCGGAACCGACGCGAAGCCGCGCATTTGCGCAACTCAAGGTCAAGCGAGGGGCAAGACATCGGCCTGCGGTGCGTGTAGCAGGCTGCGAATTGCCAGCTGGGCCCTACCATCGAAGGCATGACCAGCGTTTTGCTCGCCGAGGACGATCCGGCAATCTCCGAACCACTAGCCCGCGCGCTCCGGCGTGAAGGCTATGAGGTGGACGTCGCGGCCGATGGGCCGGGCACTCTCGAGGCCGCCAAGAACGGGGGCATCGATCTTATCGTGCTCGATATCGGCCTCCCCAGGATCGACGGTCTCGAGGTGTGCCGGCGGATCCGGTCGGCCGGGCAGTCTGTGCCGGTGCTCATCCTCACCGCGAGGGCAGACGAGGTCGACACGGTCATCGGCCTGGATGCGGGCGCCGACGACTACGTCACCAAGCCGTTCCGGCTGGCCGAGCTGCTCGCCCGGGTACGGGCGCTGCTGCGGCGCGGCGCGACCGAGACCAAGACCGTGCAGGGCGTCCGGGTCGACACCGACGCCAGGCGCGCGTGGCTTGGCGAGACCGAGATCGAGCTCACGTCGAAGGAGTTCGACCTGCTGGCGCTCATGGTGGCCGAGGCGGGCAAGGTAGTGACCCGCGATCAGATCATGCGGCAGGTGTGGGATTCCAAATGGTGGGGCTCGACCAAGACGCTCGACATGCACGTGTCCTGGCTGCGCCGCAAGCTCGGTGACGACGCCCACAGCCCGCAGTACATCACCACGGTTCGCGGTGTCGGCTTCAGATTTGAGCGCGGGGACTAACCACCGCTGAGGTTCGTATTGTGGCTGGGTCGGACAACCTGGAGCAGGCGTAATGCGGCGTCGGCTGCTGATCTCGATGCTGGCCGTCGCCATCGTGGCCGTGCTGGCGCTCGGCATTCCGCTGGGCTTCGTCCTCGGCCGCCTGCAGGTTGACGAGGCGAACCAGACGCTGCATCGGGACGCCTCCACGCTGGCCAACCAGCTGCAGGACCACTACAGCCAAGCCGTGGGCCTGCCCGTCCCGGCCGGGCAACTGGCGAAGGGGCTGACCGACCGGTACGTCGTCATCTGGGAGAACGGACACCTCGCGGCGCGGACGGGGCAGCCCCCGCCGCCGCCCGCGTTCAGGTCGGCGACGGTGACGAGCAGCAACTTCAGGGTCTATGTGGCCGCCGCCAACGGCGCCCTGTCCGGCGACGTGGCGGAAGAGCTGCTCCTGGTCGGCGTGGTGGCGCTGCTGGCCGTGGGCGTCGCGGTCGTCCTCGGGCTCTTGTACGCCCGGCGGATCATCCTGCCGCTGCAGGAGCTGGCCGGCGCAGCCGACCGGCTGGGATCTGGCGACTCGAGCCCGCTCGGCCGCCGGTACGGGATTCAGGAACTCGACCGGGTGGCTGAGGGGCTCGACGGCTCGGCGCAGCGGATCAACGACCTGCTCTCGGCGGAGCGTGATTTCGCAGTGGACGCCTCTCACCAGCTGCGGACACCGCTCACCGCGCTGTCCATGCGGCTTGAGGAGATGATGGCCGCCGCCGACTATCCCGAGGTGGTCCGCGAGGAAGGCGCGGCGGCGCTCGCGCAGACCGAGCGACTCGCCGACGTGGTGGGCCAGCTGCTCGGCCGGGCCCGCCGGACGGCGCCCGGCGCTCCCACCGTGGCCAGCGTCGACGAGATCGTCGGGCAGCAGGTCATCGAGTGGGAGCCGGCGTTCCGGCGGAAGAACCGGCGGCTGGCGGTGGCCGGGGAGAAAGGCCTGTTTGCCTACGCCACGCCAGGCGGCGCCGCCCAGGTGATCGCCACTCTGCTCGATAACGCCCTAGTGCACGGCGCGGGCACAGTCACGATCCGGACCTCCCGCACGCGGCGTTCGGTCGTGATCGAGGTGCGCGACGAGGGCGGCGGGGTGCCGTCCGAGCTGGCGCCGCGCATCTTCGAGCGAAGCGTCAGCGGGTCGCCCACCGGCACCGGCCTCGGGCTGGCGCTGGCGCGCACGATCGCTGCCGCCGACGGCGGTCAGGTCGTGCTCGTCCGGCCACGGCCGGCGGTGTTCGCGTTGTTCCTGCCCCATGCGACAGCCGACGCCGAGGAGCAGCCGGCCGTCGCTGGGCCTGCCTAGCGCAGCCTGGCCAGACTGGCCGTAGGCTACGGCGGGTAATGGATGATCGGGAACTGCCATTGGCGCAGGTGAGCACGGCGGTCAGGACGTCGCCCGGCGGAGGCGGCGCCAGGCCGCCGGTCGTGGGCATGATCGGAGCCGGACAGCTCGCCCGGATGACCGCTGCGGCGGCGATCGGGCTTGGCATCAGGTTCCGCGTCCTCGCGGCCACGGCGGACGAGAGCGCCGCGCAGGTGTGCGCCGACACCGTCCTTGGTGACTACCGGTCCACTGACGATCTGCTGGCGTTCGCGGCGGGCTGCGATGCGATCACCTTTGATCATGAGCATGTACCGCAGCCGCAGCTGGCCGCCCTCGAGCAGGCCGGGTTCGCGGTGCGGCCGAGCGCGGCGGCGCTGCGACTGACCCAGGACAAGCTGGCCATGCGTGCCCGGCTGACCGAGCTCGGCGTGCCGTGCCCTCGGTTCGAGCCGGTAGCCAGCGTGGACGACGTGCTGGCGCTCGCTGACCGGACCGACTGGCCGGTGGTGCTGAAGGCGGTAACCGGCGGCTACGACGGTCGCGGTGTGTGGATCTGCCGCGGTGCGGATGAAGTGGCCGACGTGATGTCACATGGCCTCAGCCTGCTGGTCGAGGAATACGTGCCGTTTGAACGCGAGCTAGCGGTACTCATCGCCCGGTCGCCTAGCGGACACGGGGCGTCCTACCCGGTGGTGCAGACAGTTCAGCGTGACGGTATCTGCCATGAGGTGCTGGCTCCGGCGCCGGGCCTTGCGGATCACGTGGCCCAGGACGCCATCAAGCTCGGACTCCGGCTGGCCCGCGACCTCGATGTCGTCGGGCTGCTCGCCGTGGAGCTGTTCCAGACGGGCGGCGGACTGATCGTCAACGAGCTCGCCATGCGCCCGCACAACAGCGGCCACTGGACCATCGAAGGAGCCCGGACGTCGCAGTTCGAGCAGCACCTGCGCGCTGTGCTGAACTGGCCGCTCGGCGCGCCGATCGCGACCGCGCCCTGCATCGTGATGGCGAACGTGCTCGGCGGCGATGACCCTGACCTGCACGGCAAGCTGAACCACGTGCTTGCAGCCGATCCCGCCCTGAAGGTGCAGCTCTACGGCAAGCCAGTCCGGCCCGGCCGCAAGGTCGGCCACGTCACCGCGCTCGGCAGCGATGTCGACGTGGTCCGGGAGCGGGCGAGGCGGGCAGCCAGGTATCTCGTCGCGGGAACCGAGGACCCGGCCGCGGGAACCGAGCAGCCGTGACCGAAGGCCAGCGAGGAGCGGGGAAATGAGCGCACGACCGGTGGTAGGCGTAGTCATGGGCAGCGACTCCGACTGGCCGGTGATGCAGGCGGCGGTCGAGGTGCTAGAGGAATTCGGCGTGCCCGCCGAGGCCGACGTCGTCTCGGCGCACCGGATGCCGGCGGACATGATCAGCTACGGTCAGGCAGCCGCCGGCCGGGGCCTGAAAGTGATCATCGCCGGGGCAGGCGGCGCCGCGCACCTGCCGGGCATGCTCGCCTCGGTGACCACGCTGCCGGTCATCGGCGTGCCGGTGCCGCTCAAGCATCTCGACGGCCTCGACTCGCTGCTGTCCATGGCGCAGATGCCGGCCGGGATCCCGGTAGCGACCGTAGCGATCGGCGGCGCACGCAACGCTGGACTGCTGGCCCTGCGGATCCTCGCCACCGCGGATCCTCAGCTCAGCGAGCGAATGGCCGAATTCCAGCGTGACCTCCGCTCGGCCGCCCAGGCCAAGGGCGAGTCGCTCCACGCGAAGGTGCGGGTCTTGCGCGCCGGCCACGAGCTCACGCCGCCGGCCGCCCCCGGACACGAGCTATAGCCGACCGCGGTCCGCCTGACGCGCCGGCTGGCCGCCTGACGCACCCGCTGGCCGCCTGACGCGCCCGCCTGCCGCCTGACACGCCCGCTAGCCTGCCTGACGGGCCCGCCGCCTGCCTGACGCGCCTGCCGGCAGCCTGACGCGCCCGATTCGCGAGGTTTCCGATTGCGCCTGTCGCCAGCAGACGCCGTCACGGCCCCAAGCGCGCCCGATTCGCGCGGTTTACGCTCCGGTCGCTCAACATTTCCCGGCTAACGCGCGCGCAAAAGCGGCAAGTCGGGCGCCAAGCCGCACGCGCCGCGGGAAATGTCGGTGCCAGCCGTCATCCTGGGGCCTGTGAACAGCGAATCTGCGCCGGGAATACGGCGTTTAGCCGGAATTATGACCACAGCTGATCTGATAGCAGCCGGAGGATCGTCGCGCAAGATCGGCGCCGCGGTCGCCCGAGGGGACCTTGTCCGCATCGGCCGTGGCTACTACGCGACGGCGGACTTCACCGAGCGGATGCGGGTCCTCACATTCGGCGAGCACTTCCTCCGCACCTACGCAATCGTCGGCGCGCTGGGCGCGGGCACCGTGGCAAGCCACCGCACGGCCGCCCATATTCACGGGCTCGACCTGCTGACTGAGCCCGGCACCACCGTGACGGTTACGCGCCCGGCTGAGCACCACAGCCACTCGGCTAAGCCCGGGGTGCACCTGTACGTCGCCCGGTTACCAGGCAGCCATGTCTTCGAGAGATTCGCCTTGCCCATCACGACGGTAGCCAGGACCGTCGTCGATCTCGCCAGGACCGCGCCGTTCCGCGAAGGCGTCGTCGTCGCCGACTGCGCCCTGCACCAGCACCTGACGTCGAAGGACGAACTCCGCGCGGTGCTGGCCGAGTGTCCGCAGGTTCGTGGGTGCCGCCGAGCGGCAGCCGTCGTCGAGTTCGCTGACGGGCTCGCGGAGTCGCCACTGGAGTCGATCGCGCGAGTTGTGTTCCACGACTGCAAGCTGCCGCCGCCATCTCTGCAGGTCCGAATTGTGGGTACTGAGTTCATCGGCCGGGTCGATTTCCTGTGGGCGCAATACCGGACCATCGTCGAGGTCGACGGCGTGATGAAGTACACCGACCCGTACCGAGCCAGGACACAGCTACGGCGGGACCAGCGGCTGCGGGCGGCGGGTTACGAGGTGGTGCATTTCGAGTGGGGGGATATCGTTTCCCAGCCGGACGCGGTCGCGGCCGCGATCCGGGACGCTTTCCGCGCGGGCAGTCAGCGCGGGTCGGCAGGGTCGGTCGCCTAAGCCGAGCCGGAACGGGCGACGTCCGCGCAGATCAGCCCCCACGGCTTGCCGTTGCGACGGGTGAGCACTACGGTCGCGCTTTTGTCGCCGCGCAGGCCGAGCCGCCGATGGATTAGCTGGACGTCGCCTGCCAGGCCGCGGCGGCGAATGTCCGCTGCTCCAACGCCTAGCTCCCGCAGTTTCGCGGCCACTTGCTTCTCGTGCCACGGCATGGACTCGAGCACTCGCAGAGTGCGCGCGAACGGCGTCGCGATAGGACAGTCGGCTGACAGGAACGCGATCATCGGATCGATCTGCCAGGCGCCAAGCTCGCGTGCCAGCTCCTGAACGAGCCCAGCCCTGGTAACCGCCGGACTCGGGTCAAGGAGGAACTCACCGGGATCGGCCACTCGGACCGACTCGTCCGCGGTGGCGGCCACAAGGCTGTCTCCGGCGGGAAGGATGGTGGCCCGGCGAGATGCTGATGCGAGGCCAGGTGACCACAGCAGTGCCTCCTTGAGCGCCCGGCCGACAGCGACGAACTCCATCTCCCAGCCAGCCGGTACCAGATCGTGCGGCAGGCCTGGTGCTGCCTTGATACCCACCCGCGCCACCAGGCCCGCGAGGCCGAGGCACCAGTCGAGGGGTGGCTGGGAATCGCCAGCGCGTAGCCGACGGTCGCCGGTCCGGCGAGCTGGATCGATGAAGGCGCCCGCCAGCGCGCGCAGCATCGTCGGCGGCAGGTCGCGGACATCAGCGCAGACAAAGCCGACGGCAGCAGGGCGCAGACCGGGGCCACGGCGCTCGTCGCGGCCACCATGCCACTGATCGACGGCGGAGGCATCGGCGGCGGACGCACCGGCGGCAGAGGCATCGGCGGCGGAGGGACCGGCGGAAGCATCGGCGGCGGAGGGACCTGCGGAGGTACCTGCGGAGGCAGCGGACGCCTGCGCCGCCACGTTCCGCCGCGCGAACCGCAGCGTGTTCAGATCGGCGTCGACGGCCAGCACCCGGTCCGCGCTGGCCGCCAGCGCCATAAGGTCGCCGCCGATGCCGCAGCACAGATCCGCCACCAGCGGCAGCCCGAGAAACCGCCGGGCGCTGTGCCTGGCGAGCACCTCAGCGGAGGCCTGCTCGAGACCTGCCCGAGTGAAGAACATGTCGTCGGCCCGGCTGAACTTCTCCCGTCCGGCGATCCGCAGCGACTGCTGAGTCAGCGCGGCCGCGACGAGCTCGGCCGGATAGCGATCGCGCAACTCCTCTGCCAGCCGCAAGGCCAGCTCGGGTGTCACGGTCACGCCGCGCAGCCGGTCGAGCAACTCCTCGCCTGCGGGAGTGAGCAGCTCGGCGGCGTGGTTCATGGGCTCATCATTGCGGTCTCGGTGCTCCCGGCGACGGTCAGCCCGGCCCTCGCAGCACCGACTGCGCAGCACCGCCTGCGCCGAGCCGGGCCGACGCGTTGGCGTGATCAGTAGGACGTCCTACTATCGAGGGCATGAGCCAAGATTTTCCTGCCTACGCCTTGTCAGCGGAACACGACGCGCTTCGCGAGTCGGTGCGTGCCCTGGCCGAGAAGGAGATCGCGCCGTACGCGGCCAAGGTAGACGAGGCAGCGCAGTTCCCGCAGGAAGCTCATGACGCCCTGGTCAAGGCCGACTTGCACGCCGTCCACATTCCCGAGGAGTACGGGGGCGCGGGAGCTGACGCCATCGCCACCGTGATCGTGATCGAGGAAGTGGCCAGGGTCTGCGCCTCTTCGTCGCTCATTCCGGCGGTGAACAAGCTGGGCACCGTGCCGTTGCTGCTGTCGGCGTCGGAGGAGCTTAAGCAGCAGTTCCTGCCGCCGGTGGCGAGCGGGGCGGCTATGTTCTCCTACGCGCTGTCGGAGCCCGAGGCAGGCTCGGATGCGGTCGCGATGAAGACCCGGGCAGTCGCGGACGGCGACAGCTACGTGCTGACGGGCACGAAGCGCTGGATCACCAACGCCGGCGTCTCGCAGTACTACACGGTGATGGCGGTCACGGACCCCTCGGCCGGCGCCAACGGCATCTCCGCCTTCGTGGTCGACAAGGACGACGACGGCTTCAGCTTCGGTGCGCCCGAGCACAAGCTCGGCATCAAGGGTTCGCCGACGAGGGAGCTGTACTTCGACAACTGCCGGATCCCGGCCGACCGAATCATCGGCGCCGAGGGCTCCGGTTTCAAGACAGCGCTGGCCACCCTCGACCACACTCGCATCACGATCGCCGCGCAGGCGCTTGGCATAGCCCAGGGCGCGCTCGACTACGCCACCGGGTACGTGAAGGAGCGCAAGCAGTTCGGCAAGGCCATCGCCGAGTTCCAGGGCCTGCAGTTCATGCTGGCCGACATGGCCATGAAGATCGAGGCGGCGCGGCAGCTCACCTACGCCGCCGCGGCCAAGTCCGAGCGGGCCATGCATGGCGACCGCGCCGCCGACCTGACCTTCATCTCATCGGCCTGCAAGTGCTTCGCCTCCGACGTCGCGATGGAGGTCACCACCGACGCGGTCCAGCTGCTTGGCGGCTACGGCTACGTCAGCGACTACCCGGTCGAGCGGATGATGCGCGACGCCAAGATCACCCAGATCTATGAAGGAACCAACCAGATCCAGCGCATGGTGATGGCGCGGCAGATCCTGAAGTAGGGGCTGCCCGCCGGCCACTGGGCGGGCGCGAACGCCGCGCGGCCGCAAGGCCGACATGCCAGGCTTAGCCCGCCTCACGACGAACTTCCGACGAACGGACGGTGCCGCCATGGCGAGCCCCGTGGCCGACCTGCTCGCGGACTACCAGCCGCAGACCGAGCAGGAAGCTGACGACCTCGGCCGGATCCTGCAGATCCTGCGGACTGAGCCGGATCCGTGGTCACGCGCGACGCCGCTGCACCTCACGGCATCGGCACTGATCGTCCATCCCGGCACCGGCCGCGTGCTGCTGCGCTGGCATCAGCGCCAGCAGGCCTGGCTGCAGGTGGGCGGGCACGGCGACCCAGGCGAGGAAGATCCGCTGGCCGTGGCACTCCGCGAGGGCACCGAAGAGACCGGCCTGGCCGACCTCGTTCCGTGGCCGGATCGCGCGCTGCTGCATGCGGTGATCGTGCCCGTGGCGGCCGGCCGGGGTGAGCCAGCACACGAGCACGCCGACCTGAGGTTCGTGCTCGCCACCGCATCGCCGCTGGCGATGCGGGCCGAGACACCAGACGCGCCGCTGCGGTGGCTGTCGACGGCTGAGGCAGCGCGGCTGACGTCCAAGGCGAACCTGCGGGAGTCCCTGACCAGGCTGGAAGACCTGGAACGGGCGGGCTAGCCGCGCCGCCCGGCTGCCCGCGCGGACTAGTCAGCCCGCGGCGATGCGATAGACCGAGCGCGCAGTGCCGGCCCAGATGGCTGCCTGCTCCGGCTCGCTCAGCTCGCGAGTGAGCTCGGCCGCGGCGGCTACCACGTCCGCGTAGCTGGCGCTCAGCGTGCAGACCGGCCAGTCCGATCCGAACATCAGCCGCTCCGGGCCGAAGGACTCCACGGCCAGGTCGACATAGGGCCGCAAGTGGCCGACCGCTGGCCCCGGCGTCTTCGGGCCGGTCAGGGGCTGGGCGGGGCTAGGGTCGCGGCCGGGCACGCTCAGGATGCCCGAGAGCTTGCAGACGGTATTCGGCAGCGCGGCGAGATCGCGGAACGGCGCCGCCCACGACTCATCCAGGTCGGGCCCGGTCTCGACGTCCACGTTGCCGAGGTGATCGAGCACGAACGTCAGCTCGGGCAGGCTAGCTGCCGCCCGGACCGCGCCGGGCAGCTGACTGGGCTGCAGGACGAGATCGAAGCTCAGGCCGACCGTAGCGAGCGCGGCCAGGCCGCGCCGCACGTCTGGTCTGTCGAGCCAGTCAGCGTCAGGCTCGGTGAGCAGTGGATGGCGAACGCCGGCCAGATACTCCCCGCCCGGCAGCGAGCGAAGATCGTCGAGCGCGCCGGCCACCCCTGCGGCCGTCAGATCGGCCCACCCGACGACCGCGGCGACCAGCGGATGGCTGCGCGCCAGGGCCAGCAGCTCGGGCGTCTCGCCGGGTTCGGTGATGGTCTGGATGACGACGGTGCTGACTACGCCGGCGGCAGCCGCCTGCGGCACGAGCTCGGTGATCGAGAAGGGGCGCCGGAGGGGTGACAGCGCGTCGTCGCTGTCGAGCCACGGCTGCGCGTGCGCTGACGGGTCCCAGACGTGCTGGTGGGCGTCGACGATCGGCGCGCCCGTCGGCACGCTACTGACCGGCGCGCTACTGACCGGCACGGGCGCTTGCCTCAGTAGCCAAAGTCGTCGAGTTGCCGGTGGAGATCGCCGCGCGGACCCTGATACACCTCGCCCGCGCTGCCCGCCTGCGGGCCGGCCGCAAGCTTGCTCGGTGCGGGTTTACTCAGTGTGGGCCCGTCGCGTGCGGGGGTTGCGGGCGCGGCAATGGCAGCGCCCGGCACCACAGCCGCCGCCGCGGCAGCGCCGGCCCTGGCCTGCTTCCTGGCTGGCCGGCGTGCGCTGCGGTCACGGAAGAGCCAGCCGCCGACCACGCCCGCGACCAGCCCGCCGATATGGGCCTGCCACCCGATGCCAGCGTGCGGCAGCAGCACCGTGAACTGGTAGGCGAAGCACAGCGCCATGACGGCGCCGATCAGGATGTCGATGCCGTGGCGGTCGAAGAACCCGCGGACCAGGATGTAGCCCAGGTAGCCGAAGACAACTCCGCTCGCGCCGACGCCGATCGTTCTCGGGTCGCCGAAGAACCAGGCGGCAAGGCCGCTGACGACGATGACCATGGCGGTCAGTCCGAGGAACCGGACAACGCCGCGGTAGGCGGCCAGGAACCCGAAGATGAAGAGCGGACCGGAGTTGCCCTCGATGTGCGTCCAGCTGACGTGCAGGAACGGCGCAGCCAGGATGTCCGGCAGGCTGCCCAGGTCGCGCGGTCGAATCCCGTAGTCGTTCGTGAGCTGATAGTGGTCAAGCGCGTTGGCAACCTGGACTATCCACAGAATGGCCAGGAAAGCGACCATGACGAACAGCGCCCTGCGCGCCTCGGCCAGCACAGATTCGGCGTCTGAGCCGCCCAGCGCCCACGCGCGATGCCGGGGGGTGGTCATGCTTCACGTCCCTGCCCGTTGATGCCACTGACGCCGTGGCATGGCTGACACTGAGGACAAGCTAGCCGCACTGGAGGCGTGCGCGGTAGGCGAACGTGACCAGTGGGCCTCGGGGCGACCGACATCTCACCCGAAAACGCGCTCGACCGCGGGCGACACGCCGGCTGGCCGGCGTGTCGCTGCCACCGGGGCAGGCGAACTGTGATCACAACTGGCCGGTCATTACGCCGAGTAATTGTTACGGTACGTATTGCCAAACTGTGATCTGCGTGACACCAATCAAAGGTTTCCACCACAGCTTTTTCGGCGGAAACGCTTTGTCTGCGGGTCTAGTTCTGGCAACGTTAACCGGCGACAGCGCTAGGACTAATGCAAGCCCGCTCCGTTCTTCATCGGGGCGCCGCCAGCTGATGGCCCGGCTGTCGTGCGACTCGCTGCCCTGAACCGCAGCGGTCCGCGTGCGCGGCGTTCCGCCTGGCACGCATGGCCGACGGAAGGACCGCATTGTCACAGCACCGGAGGCGACCTTCAGCCAAGCGCCCGAAGCGCAGGCGAGTGGGAGTCTTCATGGTCACCGCGGCAGCGGCGACCGTCGTCGTGGTGGCGATTGCTCTTCTCGTGGTTGCAGGCCGTCCTGGATCTTCGACAGACCCGCTAGGCGCCGCCGTAGCCCAGGTATCGAGCGGTCGGCAGGGTCTGAAGCTCGCGGCGGAACGCCAGCAGGTCATTCTCCAGGACGCGGCCACGCAGGCGTTCAGTGTGACGAGTGCGCCGAAGATCAGCACTGTTCCGCCGCCTGCGCCTGCTGGGAGCGGCGGCGGAAGTTCCGCGCTCGTGCCGAGCGGCCCGCCGCCGGACCCGTCGAGTGCCCGCGGCATCGCCTACAACATGCTGGCTTCGTTTGGCTTCAGCACGGATCAATTCGGCTGCCTGAACGACCTGTGGACCCAGGAGAGCAACTGGCGATACAACGCGGAGAACGCGAGCGGCGCCTACGGGATACCGCAGGCTCTGCCGGGCTCCAAGATGGCCAGCGCCGGGTCTGACTGGCAGACGAATCCGGCGACGCAGATCAAGTGGGGCCTCGGCTATATCAAGGGCATCTACGGGACTCCCTGCGGCGCCTGGTCGCACGAGGAAGCCGACGGCTGGTACTAGCCCGTCTGCGTCGGCTCGGCCGGGTGCCAGGCGGGCGCCCTGTGCAGCCGGGCAGTCTGTTCAGCCGGGCAGTGGCCGGAACGTCGGCATCGCCGTCAGGAAGACCTGGTGGGCTGTGCCGAATGTGGCGGACGGAGCCCAGAGCGTGAAGGTGTAGGGCTGGGCGCCAGACGTGGTCGTGAGCGTGACCAGTACGACAAGTTCGGTCAATTTGGTCGCTGACGACCCGGTCCAGCTGAATTCCAGTTCGGCCGCCGTAGCCGCTTCGAACCCGCCGATGGACTTGAATCCGATCGTGCCGAGGGTCAGCTTCTTGTAGCCCTTGTCGCTAGTGGCGAACTTGCCCTGAAGGTACTGCGCCTCGGCCAGCGGCCCGCTGTCGGTCCAGGGCGCGAGGTTGACCGTCAGGTGGAAATCAGTGACGGGCTCGGTCAGGTAGGCCGACAGGCCGGTCACCGACTGCTGCCACAGGATCGGCATGCCGATCTCGAAGCCGGCGGTCGAGCCCATGGCCGCTGCGGTGAATCGATGCCAGACGTAACCCGCCGGCAGGACCGGCCCGGTGGGGCTTGGATCCGGCGATGGCGATGGACCGGCGCTCGGTGACGACGATGGGCTCGGGGAAGCAGAGTGAGACGACGGGCTCGAACTGGGCTTGCCTGACTGACTGGAGCTCGGCTTGCTGGTGGCCGGCGAGTTCGAGCGAGCTGGCAAGCTTGCCGCCGGCGTGCTGGACTGATGCCCGGCCGGGCTTGATCCGCCCGGGCCGTCAGCCGCGGACGCGGAACCTCCGGCCACGGCGATGCCAGGCACCGCCGGGCTGCCAAGCGCCTGCGTAGTCGGGATACGAGTAAAGACATCCCAGCCGACGAAGGCGGCCAGCGCGAGCACGGCGACGCCCGCTCCTGCCACCATCAGCTTCCAGCGGCCAGCCGCCGGCCTGGCGGCACCGCGCCGCCACCGCGGGCCCCGCTCGCCATCGTCGTCGCCCCCGCCTGAACCTCCAGAGCCACCCGAGCCGCTATGGCCAGGACCGTCCGTGCTCGGGCCGGAGGTCCTGGCCGCCCCCAATTCGTCGGCCATTCCGGCGCCGGGCGGCCTGAGCGGCTGCCAGTAGACCGGGCTGTAGCTCTCGTCCAGACTGGTCCATGGCTGCTCGGATTCGACGCCGACTTCGCCAGTCGCGCCAGCTGTGAAGGCTTCGCCGGTCGCGCGAGCTGCGCCGCCTCCGCCAGCCTTCGCGGCCTCGGCGTCGATCCTGTCCGCCGCGGCCTCGGCGTCGATCCTGTCCGCCGCGGCCTCCGCGCCGATCCCGGCCGCCGAGTTCGCCCGCGGGGCTGCCTCGTCGGCCGGATTGAAGCCGACTGGCTCCAGCGCAGCCGGGTCAGCGCCGGCCAGGTCAGCGCCGGCCAGGTCAGCGCCGGCCAGGTCAGCGCCGGCCAGGTCAGCGCCGGCCGGGTCAGGGCCGGCGAGGTCCGGCATCGACAGCTCAGCGAAAACGGGCGGATCAAGGAAGGTCACACGCTGCTCAATTGTCCCAGCTGCTTCAGCAGCGGCTGGCGCGAGCATTGCCGCGGTTGGCGCGCCGTCGCGGGTAGCCCGGCTTGCCTCGGCCGCCGGCCACGGTGACCTAGCGTCCGTCCTCGCCGCGGTCGCCGATTCAGCCAGCAGCAGAGCCGCAGTCGCCGCATTGGGCCTGGTCGCCGGATCGCGGCTCAGCAGCGCGTCGATCACCGGGCCGAGCGGGCCAGCGGACGGCGCTCGCGGTGCGTCTTGTGTCGCGACTCCGGCCGTTATGGCAGTAGCTCCGCCGAGCCGGTCAAACGGGCCGCGGCCCTCAACGGCCGCGTACAGGGTGGCGCCCAGCGACCACAGATCCGACGCCGGTGTCGCGGCACCGCCGCGGACGCGTTCGGGCGCAGTGAATCCAGGAGTGCCGACCACCATGCCGACCTGGGTAGTGCCAGGGTCCCCCGCGAATGTCGCGATGCCGAAGTCGGTCAGCACCGTCCGGCCTTCGTCGGTGACCAGCACGTTGCTGGGCTTGACGTCCCGGTGCAGTACGCCGGCTGCGTGCGCGCTGGCCAGCGCTCCGACCAGGCTGGCGCCGAGCTCGGCCGCATCAACTGGGGCCAGCGGGCCGTCCTCGATGACGACCCGGTCCAGTGAGCGCGCCTTGACGAGCTCCATCACGATCCAGGGACTGCCGTCCTCTGCCACGACATCGAACACCGTCACCACAGCCGGATGACTCAGCCTCGCCGCGGCCCGTGCCTCGCGCAGCGTCCGCTGGTAGATGCTTTCTGCTTCGGCAGCGGAGGCGAGCGCGGTGATCTGCACCTCCTTCACCGCGACATCGCGGGCGAGCAGTTCGTCGCGGCCGCGCCACACGATACCCATCGCGCCCCGCCCGATTTGCCCCTCCAAACGGTAACGGCCCGCAATCAGTCGGCCGCTCCCCATAACTGCATGCATGGCGGGACCCTATCGACAGCCGACGCTCAGTGTCCTGTGAGCAGGATGAGAATTTGCGGACGTGACACTAGCGTCCGCCGGGGTCGAAGTTGTTACTGTCCAGCTGGCCGCAGCGGCCTGGCCATAGCTGCGACATCCAATGCGTCGTCCAGCTGTGCCTGGCTGATCTCGCCGCTGGCCACATGGCCGCGCGCGATCACCACGTCCCGGATGGTCGCGCCCGTCGCCAGTGCCTCGTGGGCGACGGCTGCTGCGGCTTCGTAGCCGATGTACGGGTTGAGCGCGGTGACGATCGCCGGTGAGGATTCCGCGTTGCGGCGCAGCCGCGCGACGTCGGCCGTGATGCCGGACACGCACTTATCCGCCAGCGCCGTGGCAGCCGCAGCCAGCAGCCGCAGCGAGGACAGCAGGGCGCGGCCGATGACAGGCATCATCACGTTCAGCTCGAAGTTGCCGGCCGCACCCCCGAACGCCACCGTCGCGTCGTTGCCGATGACCTGCGTGCAGACCTGGCAGACAGCCTCGCAAATGACCGGGTTGACCTTGCCCGGCATGATCGAGCTGCCAGGCTGGAGGTCAGGGATCCGGATCTCGGCCAGTCCGGTCCGCGGCCCGGACCCCATGAGCCGCAGGTCGTTGCAGATCTTGTACAGGCTGACCGCTACGGTCTTGGCGACGCCGCTGGCGGCAACGAGGCCGTCACGGGCCCCGGCCGCCTCGAAGTGGTTCGGCGCCTCGGTCAGCGGCAGCCGCATGTCGGCCGCGAGGTGGTCGATCACGCCGGCCGCGAAGCCAGCGGGCGCGTTCAGCCCGGTCCCGACGGCCGTACCGCCGAGCGGCAACTCGCCGACGTCCGGCAGGACATCAAGGGCGCGCTGGACGCCGTGGCGCACCGCCGCAGCGTAGCCGCCAAACTCCTGGCCGAGCATGACAGGCGTGGCGTCCATCAGGTGCGTGCGGCCGCTCTTGACCACGTCGGCGAACTCAGCAGCCTTCGCCTCCAGGGCATCGGCGAGATGGCTGAGCGCGGGCAGCAGCGACATCACGATCAGGCGGCTCGCCGCCAGGTGGATCGCGGACGGGAACACGTCGTTGGACGACTGCGACGCGTTGACGTGATCATTCGGGTGGACCGCGTACCCGAGCGCACGGCTGGCGAGCGTCGCGATGACCTCGTTGGCGTTCATGTTCGACGATGTCCCCGAGCCAGTCTGGAACACGTCAATAGGGAACTGGTCGTCATATCGCCCGCGCGCCACGTCGGCGGACGCGTCGTGGATCGCGCGCGCCATGTCGGCAGTCAGCACGCCGAGCTCGCCGTTGACGATGGCCGCCGCGCCTTTGATCGACGCGAGGGCGCCGATCATCTCGCGCGACAGCGGCTCGCCGGAGATCTCGAAGTTCTGCACGGCCCGCTGGGTCTGCGCGCCCCACAGTGCGTCGGCCGGCACCGCGACCTCGCCCATCGAGTCATGCTCGATGCGCATGCCAGGCGGAACGCCGGTCGCGGGCGGGCCATCAGTCATGAGTCCCTCAGCTTGGTCCCGAGCCGATCGTCAGCAGCGGCGCCTTCGGCGCGGTGACGTCAGCGAAGAAGTCGTTGCCCTTGTCATCGACCACGATGAAGGCGGGGAAGTCGCGGACCTCGATCCGCCACACCGCTTCCATGCCCAGCTCGGGGTACTCCAGGACCTCGACCTTGGTGATGCAGTCCTGGGCCAGCTTGGCGGCGGCGCCGCCGATCGAGCCGAGGTAAAAGCCGCCGTGCTCCTGGCAGGCTGCCGTCACGGCAGCTGACCTGTTGCCCTTGGCGAGCATTACCAGCGATCCGCCGGCCGCCTGGAACCTGTCCACGTAGGAGTCCATCCGCCCGGCCGTGGTCGGGCCGAATGACCCCGACGCGTAGCCCTCCGGTGTCTTCGCTGGCCCTGCGTAGTACACGGCGTGGTCGCGCAGGTAGGCGGGCATCAACTGGCCGGCGTCGAGCAGCTCACTGATCTTGGCGTGGGCGATGTCGCGGGCGACCACCATCGGCCCGGTCAGGGCCAGCCTCGTCTTGATCGGGTAGCGGGACAGGTCAGCCCGGATCTCGCTCATCGGCCGCGACAGGTCGATCCGGACGACGTCGCCGTCGAGCTCGGTCTCCGCAGTGTCCGGCAGATACTGCGCGGGGTCAGTCTCCAGGCGTTCGAGGAAGACCCCGTTCCGGGAAATCTTTGCCTTAGCTTGTCGGTCCGCGGAACAAGAGACCGCGATCGCGACCGGACAGGAAGCGCCGTGCCGGGGCAGCCGGACAACGCGGACGTCGTGGCAGAAGTACTTGCCGCCGAACTGCGCGCCGATGCCTGACCTGCGCGTGATCTCGAGCACCTGCTGCTCAAGCTCAAGGTCGCGGAACCCGTGCGCGTCTATCGATCCGGTCGTGGGCAGTGCGTCCAGGTACTTGGCCGAAGCGTACTTGGCCGTCTTGAGCGCGTACTCGGCGCTGGTACCGCCGATGACGATCGCCAGGTGATACGGCGGGCACGCAGCCGTGCCGAGTGACCGTATCTTCTCTTCCAGGAACGTGGCCATCCGTGCCGGGCTCAGCACTGCCTTCGTCTCTTGATAGAGGTAAGACTTGTTGGCCGAGCCGCCGCCCTTGGCCATGAACAGGAACCGGTACTCCGCGCCAGCCGTCGCATAGAGCTCGATCTGGGCCGGCAGGTTGCTTCCGGTGTTGCGCTCCTCCCACATCGTCAGCGGCGCGAGCTGGGAGTAGCGGAGGTTGAGCTTGGTGTAGGCGTCGTAGACGCCGCGGGCGATGTGCTCCTCGTCGCGGCCGTCGGTCAGGACCTGCTGGCCGCGCTTGCCCATGACGATCGCGGTGCCGGTGTCCTGGCACATGGGCAGGACACCGCCGGCGGCAATGCAGGCGTTCTTGAGCAGATCGCCGGCGACAAACTTGTCATTGCCGCTCGCCTGCGGGTCGTCCAGGATCGCGCGCAGCTGCCTGAGGTGCGCCGGTCGCAGCAGGTGCGCGATGTCGTGCATGGCCGCGGCGGTGAGCTGAGTCAAGACCTCGGGCTCGAGGTGGAGGAAATCGCGTCCGAGCGCCCGCTGCACGCTGATGCCGTCCGTCGTGAGCAGCCGGTACTCGGTGTCATCGGCGGCCGTCGGCAGCATGTCGGTGTAGGAGAACTCGGGCATACAGGCACATCCTTGTGGCCGGCGTTTGACCCTCTCATCATATTTGGCGACCTGGTACGCCGATCCGCCGCGAGCCGGTATTGCTACTCTGCAGCGCCCAGGTCATGCTGCACTGCCCGGGCTACGCCTCGGGCCGAGCTCAGCGGCCCCGCGGCCCGGAACGCTGTGATGAAAGCCACCGCCGCTGCCACTATCGCCACGAAGCCGCCGTAACTCCAGCCGATCGAGACGGCCGGCAGGGACGGCGACAGCTGGAAGGTCTGGCCAACGACGTCCAGGCCGGACGACGGCTTGATAACGGCCGCGAGGATTGTCAGCAGCAGCGCGAGGCCGGTCGCGACCAGCAGAATCTGCTCCGGGCTCGGCACGTTGCCGGGCACCCGGCTGATGGCGTCGCGGGCCACGAGCACGATGAGCGCGATAATCGTCAGCGCGAATACAAACCAGACATAACCATGCGCGCTCGGGCCGTCGGCACTGCCGAGGACTCGCGAGGCCCCGTTGGCGCCGAGTTGCTCGGTGCCACTGAACCAGGGCATGAACAGCGCCACGAGCAGCACGATCAGGCTGGTCCCGACGAGCAGGTCGCTGCCGGTCCAGCCGGCAGCTGACCGGTCTGGAGGCGTGAACTCTAGATACACCGACGTGTCACCAGTCATCGGGGCCTCCAGTTGGCTCGCTGGTATCGCAGCGATTTTAGCCCTGCGAGTCCCGATTGGCAGCTATACGTGCATCAAGGCTATTTGCGACAGGGCTGCCGCCGCGGGTCGCGGCGGCAGCCCTGCCGGGCGGGGATGCCCGGGTACGAGGCCTGCACAGGCTTACAGAACCTCGGACTCCAGGAACTCGGCTTCGAGAGCGTCGGTCGTGATCACTTCCGCGTTGGCAGGCTCCGGCTGGCTGGCCGGAGCGCCTGCCTGGCGGATCCGGATGGCCACCGCGATCACGATCAGCGCGATCGCGTCGAAGATCGCGGCCGCAGTGAAGGCCGCCGCCATGCCGTGCACCCGGACGTGCTGCACCTGGGCCGCCGCGCTCGCCCCGAGAATCGGGTGCCGGGCCGCCGCGCGGCTCGCCGTGCCGTAGATCGTGACCAGGATGGCCAGCCCGAGGGCGCCGCCGACCTGCTGCATCACGTTCACCATGCTGGCCCCTGCGCCGGACTCCCGCGGCGGGATTCCTGCCAGCGATGCCATGGTGAGCGGCACGAAGACCACGCCCATGCCGATGCCCAGCAGCAGCATCGGGATCAGCACGCCGGGGAAGTAACCGGTGCCGGTGGTGAGCTGGCCGAGCCAGGCCATGCCGGCGACAACCGGCAGCAGGCCAGCGACCATCAGCGGCTTCGGCCCGTACCTGGCCACGAGCCTCGGTGCCAGCCGCGAGGTGCCGAACAGCGCCGCCGTCATCGGGACGAAGGACAGGCCTGCTTTGAGCGGGCTGAAGCGAAGCACCTCCTGGACGAACTGAGTCAGGAAGAAGAACGATCCGAACATGCCAGCCACCAGCAGCAGCCGCGCGACGTAGGACGCTGCGCGACTAGTGTCGCGCAGCAGCCACAGCGGCGTGATCGGCTGGCTGCTCCTGGTCTCGATCAGCGCGAAGGCGGTCAGCAGGATGACTGCCGCGGCAAACGAGCCGAGTGAGATCGTGGCCGTCCAGCCGTGCGAGGCCACGCTGATGAACCCGTACACCAGCGCTGACATCCCGGCGGTCGAGGTGATGGCACCCGCGGCGTCGAACCGGCCCCGCTGGCGCTGCGACGCTGCCAGCAGACGCGGTGCCAGCGCTACGACCGCGATGCCGATGGGCACGTTGATGAAGAAAACCCAGCGCCAGGAGGCCAGCTGCGTGATCAGGCCGCCCAGGACCAGGCCTAGAGATGAGCCGCCCATCGTCACCGCGGTAAAGATGCTGAGGGCCCGGACCCGTTCCCGGCCCTCAGGGAAGCTGCCGACGATCGCCGCCAGCACGGCGGGCGAGGCGATGGCGCCGCCAGCGCCCTGGACTGCACGAGCCGCCAGCAGGGTGGCGGAGGACGTCGCGAGGCCGCCCGCCAGGGAGGCCAGCGTGAAGATAACCAGGCCGGCCATGAAGGCCTGCCGCCTGCCGAGTATGTCGCCGGCCCGGCCGCCCAGCAGCAGCAGGCCGCCGAAGGTCAGTGCGTAGGCGTTGAGCACCCAGGACAGGCTGGTCGCGGACAGGTGCAGGCCCGTTGCCATGGACGGCAGCGCGACGTTCACCACCGTCATGTCCAGAACAATCATGAGCTGGGCGCACAACACCACGGCGAGGGTGATGTTCCGTCGGTCGCGCTGACGGGCGCTCGAGCCGGAACTAGTGAGCGAGGGAGAAGCGAGCGAAGAAGACATTGTTCCTTCCAGGAACAGGCTGAAGCGGACCGCCAGGGCGTTGTCTGCCCTGGCCGAGACGGCTGAAGTCGATCCGCCAGGGCTGGTCGTTACCTTGGCCTGGCGGCTGGAGTGAGCTAAGCTCTATGCGGAGGATCCCTCCGGTAACTATACGGAGGATGCCTCCGCTTTGCAACTCGATATTTTCTGGAGTTAGTAATGGGCGCAGCCGAGCCGGTCAGCCAGGCCGGACAGTCAAAGCGGGCTGATGCGCGCCGCAACTATGATCGGCTGCTGTCCGCGGCGGCCGCGGCTTTCGCCGAGCACGGTGCCGACGACGTGTCGCTTGAGGAGATCGCCCGCCGCGCGGGCGTGGGTATCGGCACCCTGTACCGGCACTTCCCAGCCCGGCAGGCGTTGCTGGAGGCGGTTTATAAGGACCAGGTCGACGGGCTCGACGCGCTGGGCGCCAAGCTGCTCACCTCGGAGTCGCCCGGCGCCGCGCTCGGGGAGTGGATGCGAGCGTTCGTCGCGTTCGGCCGGACGAAGCGCAGCCTGAGCGCAGCGCTGGTCGGCACCATCGGGAAGAACTCCGAGCTGATGTCAGCGTGCAGCATGATTCTGCGCGGCCGGACCGATGAACTTCTGAGCCGTGCTCAGGCCGCCGGCGAGGCGCGGCCCGAGGTGAGGTACGCCGACATTTTCCGGCTCGCCCACGGCCTGATCATGGCGACCGAGAGCGAGCAGTCTGACCCTGAGCAGCCCGAACGTTTGCTGTCGCTCGTCATCGGCAGCGTGCTGACGGCTCCGCGCTAGCTGGCCGCCTCAGCCGCGTGGCGTTGGCGGACTCACCGGCGGGCCTATCGCCGACGGGCCGCGGCTCGATGCGGACTGGAATGTCCGTGCCATTGCTGGGTAGCAAGCGCGCGCCGGGTGGCCGGCCGCCGCCGCCTGGCCCAGACTGGGTGTCAGCCGGCCATCCGGACCAACCGCGGCGGTGAGGACGGACAGCAGTGAGCAGCTACCCCGAGCAGGGCCCCTATCTCGAGCAGGCCGGTTTGCCCGCGGCTGGCGTTCACTCAGCGCAGGTCTACGGCGGCGTGGACCTGGCGGAGGCGTCCCGGCAGCTTGACCTTGCCGCCCATGACATCGCCGTTGCGGCCACCTGCATCGGCCTCGGCGACCTGGACGAGGCGCACACGAACGTGATCACGGCCCGCGCGGCTGCGGACGCCGCCGAGGAGATCCTCCGCGTCGTGCTGGGCAGCGGGTTCGGCAGCTCCTTGTAGGCCAGCTTTCAGCCCGGTACCCGCCGCCGGCAGCCAAGCCGCTAGGCAGGCTTGCGAGCTGTCCGGTCCGGCGGTCGCGCCAGCTCAGGAAAATCGGCCATGAGCCGCTCCTCGGCGTCGGCTACCGCCCGCTGGCTGGTGGCCACTGCGTCCCGTGCACTCGCCAGCCACTGCCGGGCCTGCTCTAGCCGGGCCGTCGTCTCGGCGACTTCATGACAAAGCTCAGCGTCGTCAGTCTCCAGGTATGGGGCGCCGGGATCCAGATAGGTCACGCCAGCATCGCTCCGGGCAGCGGTCTCACCCGACGCGGGCCGGCCAACGGACGTAGCCCGCTGCTGGGCCGTGGTCAGCCGTGCCAGCCTGGCCGTCAGTCGCTGCATCTTCTGCTCGGCCTTGTCCATCGAGGCCTGGTCCCTGGCGGCCTGCCGGAGCTTCTCGCTCAGCGCGTGATTGTCGTCGGACAGCAGCCGCTCGGCCCCCGGCGACTGCTTCGGGAAGAAAAGCAGGAGGAGCGCGGCCCACCCCACCGCGGCCGGCACCGCGTCACGCGACTCGTCAAGCGCGGATCCCCAGTGATGCAACGAGATGTCGCGGATGAGCCCTGCAGCGTAGAGCCCGGTTGTCGTGACGGTGAAAACCAGCAGCAGGCTAATCAGCAGCCATTTCCACCACGGCCTGCGCCGCGACGCGGCTAGCCGGGCCCGGCGGGCGATCACCGCCCTGGCCGTGCCGGGAGGCGCCACGAGGCGAGGAGATCCTGGCCGCGAAGGGAGCTGACCGGACCTCAGCGGCGCCGTCAGGGCGTGCCGGGCCCCTTTCGCCTTCGACGGCTCGTCGTCACTGCTCATGGGCACCTGCCAACGCTGGAAACAGCCACAGGTTCAATCTGCGCTACGGAATGTAACCGCTAGGGGCGGCGACTACTCGCGGTCGGCCGGGTGAGTTCCGCGGGCCCGATCTCGCGATCTGGCGGACTAGCGCCCGAAACGGGTAAACCGACCCGGCCCATTTCTAGTGACATATGATGCCGAAATGGCCTATGCATTGGCTATCGTGACGATGAGATGTAGTCGAAGGGGGCAACGATGACACAGGTGAGTGACGAGCCTGCGGCGGAGGACAGTGTTGTTTCGGACGTGGCCGATTCGACGTGGTCGACGCCGGCGGCGTCGTGAGCCTGGAGCCCGAGCCCGAGCCCGAGACCGAGCCAGAGCCGGAGGAGCCGGAGCAGCCCGCGGAGCCGGGCGAGCCGGCGGAGGAGCCCGCGGAGCCAGCCGAGCCGAGCGAGCCGCCAGCGAAGCCAGAGACGCGCCCGTACTTGTGGTGAGCGCTGGACAGACGCTGCCGGTCAGGTCGCCGGATTGCCGACATGCTCGGGGGAGTCAGCTGGCTGGCTCGCCGTGAGCCCTTCGAGCTTTGACAGCACACGAGCGAGCCGCTGCCACGGGTGCTCGCTCCGCTGCTGGCCGCGGACATATTCGATCAGCTCCTGCCAGGTCGCGCGCGCCGCCGCAGTGTCTCCGTGAGCCAGGTAAGCGTCGCCCAGGCTCTCGAGGATGTGCGGCGGACGGACCGGTATACCAGCCTGGCTGCACGTATGCAGTGCAGCCAAGAGGCACGAGATGGCCTGGTCATAATCGCCCAGGCTGAGCAGGATGCGGCCCATCGTGTCGAGGGCATCGACCTGTCCCGTCATGTGACCAATCTCGACGTTTAGCTCCAGCGCCCTGGCACAGAGGTCCTCCGCCGTGGCAAGGTCTCCCAGCGCTAGGTAGTGATTGCTCAGATCCGCCAGTGCCCGTGCCTGCCCGGTCTTGTCGCCGGCTGCGGAACACCAGTCGAGCGCTTTGCTGGCATGCGTCAGCGCGACCGGAATCTCGCTTGCTGCATCGCCGGCCAGCAACTCGCTGCGGGAGCGGTAGACGGTCGAGATAGCGAGATCAACCGACGCCTGCGAGGCAAGATCGTCGATAGCACGCAGATGCGCCATCGACTGCATGAGGTAGTGCAGCGCGTCATCGTAATCACCGGTTATGCGGCATCGGGTCCCCATGCTGAAGTAGACGCGGCCAAGCGCCCGATCGTCGCCGAGTCTCGTCGCGGCAGCGAGCGCAACGCCGTCGAGGCTCGCCCAGTCGCGGGTCCGGACCACCGCGCGGAAATACTGCGTCATCGTGCACGGTATCTGCCACGCATGGCGGTCGGAGCCGCAGCCGTCAGCGAGCAAAGTGGCTGCTACCAGGATCTGGTGCTCGGCACGGAACCAGCTAATTGCCCCTGGCGTCGTCGCCAGCTGCTCGGGGCTCACCCCCGGATCCGCCAGCGGGACCAGCTCCGGCAGCGGCAGGTCCTCGGCAAAAATCGACGCGCCGGCTGCCCGGGCTGTGTACAGGTAGTGATCCAGGATCCGCTGCCGTGCGGCCAGCTGGTCGGTCTCGGACTCAAAGCTGCGAGCCTGCTCGCAGGCGTACGCACGCAGCAGGTCGTGGAACGCGTACCGGCCGGGCACATGCTCAGAGATCAGGCTTGCCCGCGCCAGCTCGCTAACTAGCCGATGTCCCTCCGGCCCTGGCAAGGCGGCCAAACTGCCTGCGGAGGGCACCGTGAAATCTGGGCCTGGATGCAGGCCGAGGAGGCGGAACAGCCTGGCTGCCGCCGCGCTCAGCTGGCTGACTGACCAGGAGAACACGGCACGAGCGCTCGTCGCGACGTCGCCAATGTCGAAGGCATCAAGACGATCGTGCTCGGTGCTCATCTGGGCGGCGAACGAGGCCAGCGGAACCGTCGGGTTCGCGGCGGCGCGCGCCGCGGTGATGGTCAGCGCCAGGGGTAGACGCGCGCACTGGTCAATGAGGTAGGACGTCGCGGCGCGATCGGCTGACAGCCGGTCCGAACCAACCCGTGCGGCGAGGATGGCTTCTGCTTCGGCCGCGCTCACTAGCCCAAGCGGGACAGTCGAAGCACCGTCGGTGACGCTCAGCCCGGTCAGCTCCGCGCGGCTCGTCACGATGACCAGGCAGCCGGCCGATGCAGGCAGCAGCGGACGGACCTGGTCGGGGTCCTTGGCGTTGTCGAGCAGTATCAGCATCCGCCGGTCAGCGAGCATGGTCCGCAGCAGCGCGGCCGCCGCATCCGGCGCCTCAGGAATCTCCGCTGGAAGTACGCCCAGCGCGTCGAGGAAGCCGCGAACAGCTTCGGCCGACGGGAGCGGCGTTCCACTGGGGTCGTACCCGCGGAGGTTGACATAGAGCTGACCGTCGGGAAATCTCGCTGCGACCTGATGACTCCAGTGCAGCGCGAGGGCCGTCTTGCCGATGCCCCCGGTGCCGCTGATCGCGGCGATGACCGCGGTTCCGCCTGGCACTTTCTCACTAAACACCGAGTCGAGCTGGCTCAGCTCGGACTCGCGGCCGGCGAAGTGCCGCACTCCGGCCGGCAGCTGCCGCGGGACGATCCGCCACGCCCCGGTTCGGATTGCTGGCGATGGCGCGGCGAGTGACGCATCGGCGTGCAAGATCTTGTCCTGCAGCTCCTTGAGCGCCGGTCCGGGCTCAACGCCGAGCTCGGCCCTGAGTATGCGCCGCCCTTCCTGATAGCGCGCCAGTGCCTCGCCTTGCCTGCCGGACCGGTACAGGGCAAGCATCAGCTGGCCACGCAGTCGCTCTTGGAGCGGGTGCCGCGCGACGAGGGACGCAAGCTCGACGGCCAGCTCGCCGTGCATGCCCGCGGCCAGCGCGGCATCAGCGTAATCCGCCTGCACGGCCAGGCGCTGCTCGTCCAGTGCCGCGGCCTCGGCGGTTAGCTGGACTGTCGTACCGGCTACATCGGCAAGCGCCGGGCCGCGCCACAGCGCGAGTGACTGCCCAAGCAGTCTGGCGGCGCTCACCGAGTCCCCGGACCGCACCGCCTCCCGGCCACGTGCAGCCAGCGCCATGAATTGCGCCAGGTCCGACTCCTCCGGGCCCAGTGTGAGCTCGTATCCGGGTGGCTTGGTGATGAGCCGCGGGCTGGCACGGCATGGCTCCATGGAAATGAGCCGCTTGCGGAGCTGGTAGATCTGAGCGTGCAGATTCCCGCCACGCGGACGGGTTGCGGGCTGCCCCCATAGCCCTTCGATCAGCGTCGATTCTGACCTGACCCGGTTCGGTGCGAGCGCCAGCAGCGCGAGCAGGGCGCGCAGCCCGGGCTGAGTGATCGGGACAGCCCGGCCGGCTACGTGCACCTCGACCGGACCAAGCAGCCCGACGTGCAGATCGCCAGGCTCAGTGTGCATGAAAGGAAGCGTATATAGCCTGCCGCCAGCGACCCTAGACGACACAGCGCCATATTAGTAAGAAAGCAACCGTAATGTCCCACAGTCAACGTGTTTATCCGTATGCAGGTGCGAGCTCATCGCACGGCGACCGTTGCAAAACTTGATAGGATCGCTCAAGCTGTGAAAAGACGTATCAAATCGGCCGCGTGGACGTGTGCGGGCCCGCTCGGAAGGCGCAGCGATGACACAAGTAGCGGACACCAACCTTGTCGTCTCCCTGGACGAGGGCACGGATGAGCCCACCGAGTCCGCGGAGCCTGGCGCGAGTCAGGAGCCAGCGGGCCGGACGCAGACGGACCCGAGCCGCTCCGACGGACCGCCGCCCATCAGGCCGAACTTGTGGTGATCTGATCGGTGCAGCCAACTGAGGATGATGCAGTAGGCGATCAGGGCTGGGCCCCGCCATTCGTCGATGACCCAGCCAGCGGGACTTCCGGCGAATTCTGGCCATCCTTTGCGGCTCGCTACTACGCCCGCGAGCCATGCGTGGCCGACAAGCCGGCGGCGGACCTCGCTGTCACCCCCGCCGAGCTGTTCCAGTTGCTGATCGGCGCGGTTGCTAGCCGCGGCCGCCGGCCGCAAGATCCCGAACTACGCGTTCACGTCGGCCAGCGGCAGGTTATCGCTGACACTGACGAGTACCTCCCGAGGCCGGACGACGCGTCGCTCGACGGTTACATGGCCCGGATGGAGAAGGAACTCAACGGCGAGCCCTATCTCCTCGCCGTTGAGCGCGCCCACGTGGCGAGCAGGCAGATCTGGAAGACGGCGGCCCGTTTTCTCGCCAGCCTCTACGAGGCCACTGGTGCACTGCCAGGCGGCGTCGACGTCGAGGTCTTTGTTGGTCGCTATCCCAACACGATTCCGGGGATTCACCGCGAGCGCTCCGGCGTCTTCGTTTCGATGGTGCACGGTTCGAAGGACATCCTGGTCTGGCCGCCGGACGCTACCGACCTGCCGCTGGGGACAGCGCGGTATCAGCAGTCGACCGAGACCGCGAGGCGGCTGCGGTGCCAGCCCGGTCGGCTGGTCTACTGGCCGGCCATGCACTGGCATGTCGGCGAGTCACCGGTGCAAAGCACCGCCGGACTGCATATTGCCGTGCTCGCCGAGCCGCCTACTATTCAGGATCTGCTGGCCGGGACCAGGACCGACCTCGACGCTGAGATAGCCCCTGGCATCAGCCCCGGCTGGTCCGAGTTCGGACCGCACGAGCTCGGGCTGCCGTCGACCTTCGAATCGAGTGTGCAGTCGGTGATCAGTGCTTACGGAGACTCGGGGGTCGTCCGTGACAAACTCATCGCGGCCTGGCTGCGCCGCCGAACCGGACTGGGGTTTACGGCCCTGCCGCCCACCCGCAATGTCGCGCTGAGAGCGGACCACACGCTCACGCGTGATGGCGTCTATCCGATCGTTCTGGCCAGCAGGGATGCCGCTACTTCCTGGCTCGCCGCGGATGGCCGGGTCGGTTATGCGCGGTCAAGCCCCAGCCTGACCAAGCTGGTCGACTCGCTGAACTCGGGCGAAACGATCTCCGTTCGGGCGGCGGTCGATCTCGCGGCGGACAGGCTCGAGCGCGACGTGCTGACGAAGGTGCTCGCCTTGCTCGCCAACTGGCGGTCGGTTGAACTCACGGGCGAAGCTCAGGAGCCAGCCGCATAGTCGCCGCCGCGCACGGGTTCTACCTGGCCAGGCGCGGCAGCAGCGCCGCGGACGCGGCGACCCCGACGACCGTCGCCACCGCCAGCACGGCGAAGTCCAGCCCCAGATGCGCCGGCGTGCCGATGAGCAGGCCGCGCAGCGCGTCGACCTCGTACGTCAGCGGATTGCACTTGCTGATCACCTGCAGCCACCCCGGCATGATCTTCTCCGGGTACAACGCGCTCGAGCTGAAAAACAACGGCATGGTGATGGCCTGGCCGATGCCCATGAGCCGGTCCCTGGACAGGGCAATGCCGGCGATCGTCATCGACAGGCAGGAGAAAAACGCCGACCCCAGGATGACGACCAGCGCCGCCCCGAGGAACTTCAGCGGATTGTCAGTCAGGGTCACCCCGAGGAGCGCCGACAGGATCACGACGACCGTGGCCTGCACAATGGACCGGACCCCGGCGGCGAACGCCTTCCCGCTAATCAACGCGGCCCGCGGCGTCGGCGTGACCATGAGCTTGGTCAGCACTCCTGCGTCGCGCTCCCAGATGATCTGGATGCCGTAGAAGATCGCGATGAACAAGGCCGACTGCGCCAGGATCCCCGGCGCCAGGTAAGCAAGGTACGGGATGCCGCCCGGCGTCGGGATCGCGTGGATCTTGGTGAACACCTCGCCGTAGATGAGCAGCCATAGGGCCGGCTGGATCGCCCGGGTGTACAGCTCGGTGCGATCGTGCCTGATCTTGCGCAGCTCCACCCAGCACAGCGTCACGATCCGGCTCGCGAGCCGCCGGGCGACGGCGGCCGGCGTATCGGCCGGCGGCAACAGCACAGTGCCGAAATGGCCGGGCCCGACCGCGACCGAGTGGCCTGCTTCAGCCGAGACGGCGGGCGGTACGCCTGGCGCGGCGGACGTCACGGATGCCTCCCTTGTCAGTGTCGTCGTCGAGCGTGCCGCCGGTGTAGTGCCGGAACACCTCGTCGAGCGTCGCGCTCTCCCCGAGCATCGCCTTGAGCAATCCGGGCGTCCCTGTGGCCCGGATGGATCCGGCGTGCATGAGGGCGATCCGATCGCAGTAGATGTCGGCCTCGTCCATGTAGTGCGTCGTCATGAGTACGGTCATGGCTGCCTGCTCGCGCAGCCCGGCGATGTACTCCCAGACGTCAGTTCGCGCGATCGGGTCGAGGCCAACGGTCGGCTCGTCAAGGACCAGCAGGCTCGGCGAGTTGACTAGCGCCTGCGCTAGCTCAAGGCGCCTGATCATGCCGCCGGAGTAGGTCTTGACGAGCTTGCCGGCGGCCTCGGTGAGACCCATCGCGGCCAGCGCGCTCTCGACCCGGTCCCCGCGCAGCGAGCGCGGCACGTCAAACAGGCGCGCGAACAACTGGACGTTCTCCCGACCGGTCAGCGTCGCATCGGCCGACAGCAGCTGAGGTACGTAGCCGATCATCCGGCGGACGAGCATCGGGCGTTCGGCGGCGTTGACGCCGAGCACGCTGATGGTGCCTTCCATCGGCCGCAGGAGGGTGACAAGCATCCGGATCGTCGTCGTCTTGCCAGCGCCGTTGGGGCCCAGCAGGCCGAAGGTCTCGCCGCGTTCGATGCGCAGGTCCACATGGTCGACAGCGGTGTGCGTGCCGAACCGGTACGTGAGCCCGGAGCACACGACCGCGCTGCCGCCGCCTTCCAGCGCTTCCCTGACCAGGCGCCGCGCTCGGGGCGCCGGCGGCAGCATCAAGCGGCCTGCGCATGGGCCTCTATCCCTTCCGCCAGCCGCAGCAGCGCCGGCACGGCGGCGGCGAGCGCGCGCTGGTCGGCCACTGACAGCCTGGCCAGCGCATGACCCGCCAGCTCGGCGCGCAGGTCGCGGTATTCGGCCAGCCGCTCACGCGCCTGGTCGGTCACGGTCAGCAGCGCGGTACGGCCATCCGCGGCGCTGCGCCCTCGCCGCAGCAGGCCGGCCGTCGTCAGCTTGCCGACGAGCGTGCTCACCGTGTTGGGCGCGAGGCGCAGCTCTTGCGCGGCGTCGGCGACAGCGATCCCTGGCCTGCGCGCGGCCAGCCTGAGCAGCTCCGACTGCGCCGGCGGCAGCGGTTGCTGGCCCCAGGCCTGACGCGCTGACCGTCGCGCGGCACGACGTAGCAGCCCGATCGCGCCGAACAGGCCGGCCGCTGCGACAGCAGATGAATCGTTCACAGAGCTAACTATATAGGAAGCGCTCGCTCCGTGGACGTCGCACCTGACAATCAGAAGGGAACGGGGCCGCAGCGGCCAGTGTCGCGAGTTCGGCCGCGCTCGCTAGCGCCAGGGCCTGGTTGTCCGGCCGCGGGAACCAAGGTGAATCGCTGCGGGGGACAGCAATGCGCGGTCATCGCGGCTCTTGCGCGACCGCGGCTATCGCGGCTCTTGCGCAACCGTGGTAGTCGCGGTTCCGCTCGCGGCGGCCTGATCAGCAGGCGCATCGGCCGCGGCGAAATCGTCGGACACGATGTCGGTGCCAGCGCCCGACGTAGCTGCTCCGACTGCGATCGCGGCAGCCTCGGCGCTCTCTTCGTGCACGAACCGCCCGCCACGCAGTGCCGATGCCGCCGCGGCGATGAGCAGCACGGCCATCGCCATGCTGAACACGATCACCAGGCCATGGTGGAACGGCTGAGAGATCAACTGCGGGAAGAAAGTCTGACCGGTCAGCCGCGCAGCGTTCGCGGCCCGCAGGTGGCCGAGCACCCCAGTGGGCGCCAGCAGTTCGTGTACCGGGTTGAACCCGAGGAACGCGGCGAACAGGCTGCCGACCGGCGGCAGCGAGCCGATCTGGTGGGCGATTGCGTGCGGCACGCCCTGGGCGGTCAGGCCCTTGGTGAGCGTCGTCGGCAACGTGGCGGCGAGGCCGGCGATCATCAGCGAGAAGAACACGCCGATCGACAGCACGAAGCCCGAGTTCTGGAAGGTGGCTAGCATCCCCGATGCCGCGCCGCGCTGTTTGGCCGGGACGCTGTTCATGATCGCGGCCGCGTTAGGCGCCGAGAACAGGCCCATGCCGGCTCCGGCGACGAAGATCAACGCGGCGAACTCGGGGTAGCTGAAGTCCACCGGGATCAGCAGCAGCCCGCCGAAGGCCAGCGCGGACAAGATGAGCCCGCCTGAGGCGAAGGCGCGGGCGCCGTGCTTGTCTGACAGCCAGCCCGAGAGCGGACCGGAGACCACAAAGCCGAAGGTGAGCGCCAGCAGGTAGACGCCCGACCACAGCGGCGTGTCCTTGTAGGCGTAGCCGTGCAGCGGCAGCCAGATGCCCTGAAGCCAGATGATCAGCATGAACTGGAGGCCGCCGCGGGCGATCGAGGCCAGCAGCGTCGCCATGGTGCCCGCCGCGAAGGCGCGGATCTTCATCAGGTGCAGGTCGAACATCGGCGATTCGACCTTGGTCTCGATGAAGCAGAACACCGCCAGCAGCACCGGACCGCCGATCAGGCCGGTCAGGACCAGCGGATTCGTCCAGCCCATCGAGTGACCGCCGTACGGCTGGATCCCGTACGTGATGCCGGTGAGCAGAATGATCAGTCCGACGGCGAACGTAATGTTGCCCAGCCAGTCGATCTTGGCCGGCGTCCGCACGCCGACCTCCTTCAGGCTGAGGTACGACCAGATCGTGCCGCCGAGGCCGATCGGCACCGACACGATGAACACCAGGCGCCAGTCGACAGCCGCCAGCAGGCCGCCCAGGATCAGGCCGATGAACTGGCCGGAGATACCGGCCACCTGGTTGATGCCCATGGCGGTGCCGCGCTGGTTGGCGGGGAACGCGTCGGTGAGGATGGCGGGGGAGTTGGCCATCAGCAGTGCGCCGCCGACCGCCTGGATGACCCGGAAGCCGATCAGCCACAGCGCTCCCTTGGACCCGGTGTAGGGGTCAAACGGCAGCGCGAGCGCGCCGAGTCCGAAGATCGCGAACCCGGCGTTGTACATGCGCACCCGGCCGTAGATGTCACCAAGCCGGCCGAGGGTCACCACCAGCACAGCGGAGACGACCAGGTAGCCCATCAGCATCCAGAGCAGGTAGCTGACGTTGCCGGCCTGGAGGGGGTTGAGGTGGATGCCGCGGAAGATGGCGGGCAGGGCGATGATGACGATCGAGGCGTTGACCGTCGCCGCGAGCATGCCGAGGGTGGTGTTGGAGAGGGCGACCCATTTGTATCGCCCGTCCTGCAGACCGCGCCCGCCGGTGTCCTGAATGCCGATCGCCTGACTCACCCGATTGCTCCCGGTGGTTGGAATGACCCGGTGGTTGGATGGCGCCGTCCGGATTACTTGCGCATACCAAAATACTAGGCAGCAGCGGCGGGCGCGGCGCCCGGGCGGACCCGCGCGGGCTGGCGGCGCGATTGCGGGCGACCGGCAGGCCGCTAGGCCCATTGCCGGACCCGGTGATGACCTGCGGCTGCAGTATCTTCGGAGAGTGACATACCGCCCGGCGCCGCGCGATCTTCGTGCCTCCGACTATGACCGCGACCGGGTAATCACGCTACTGGCGGAAGCTGCTGGTGACGGCAGGCTGACGCCCGACGAGCACAGCGAGCGGGTAGGGCGCGCCCATCAGGCCCGGACCCTCGGTGAACTCGCCGGCTTGACCACGGACCTGGTCGGGCCGGATGCCCAGCCGATCAAGCTTGACGGCAGGCGAGCGGTCACCGGCATCTTCGGCCGCGACAGCCGGCAAGGCCGCTGGGTGGTCCCGGACAGCCTGCCGGTGGTGGCCATTTTTGGCGAGGTGGAACTGGACCTGCGCGAGGCGCTGCTCCAAAGCGGCCGGATCGTGGTGTACGCGACGCTCATCGGCGGCACCATTCACCTGATCGTGCCCGACGGCGTGTCGGTCCAGACCAGCGGCACCGCGGTGCTCGTCAGGAAGATCAACCGGACCGTTCGGCAGCCCGGCTCGCGGTGGTCCCCGGCCGTCCAGCACGGGGCCGGGCGGGGCCAGTCCGACGCCCCGCAGCCTGTCGTCGAGGTACGGACGGTTGGCTTCGGCGGGACCATCAAGGTGACGTCCCCTAAGCGGCCGCGCCGGCTCGGCGGCCTGCGCCGCGACTCATAGGGCGCCAGGGTGCATCTGCTGCCCTTGTTTGGGCAGCACATCCAACTTGACGCCCAATGCGCTGCGCTGCGGCTAGCCCGCGCAGGGCTGGTCGCCGCGGAAATCGACTGAACTGTAGGCGCTCAGTTTCCACAGCTGATGCTCGGCGTAAATGTTGCGGACAGTGCCAGACCGGGCCCGCATGACCAGCGAATGCGTCGTGGCGCCGCCCGACTTGTACCTGACCCCGGCTAGCAGCTCGCCATCGGTGATCCCGGTTGCCGCGAAGAACGCGTCGTCGGAGGTCACCAGGTCGTCCGTGCTGAGCACCCGGCTGAGATCATGACCAGCAGCCAGCGCCTTGGCCCGCTCGGCGTCGTCGCGGGGCGCGAGCTTGCCCAGGATCACGCCGCCGAGGCACTTGATGGCGCACGCCGCGATGATGCCCTCGGGCGTGCCACCGATCCCGAGCATCAAGTCGATCCCGGTGCCGTCGCGAGCCGCCATGATCGCGCCGGCTACATCTCCGTCCGTGAGGAGCTTGATCCTCGCCCCGGCGGCGCGTACGTCGGCGATCAGCTCGGCGTGCCGGGGCCGGTCGAGGATGACCACGGTCACGTCTGATGACGAGCAGTTCTTGGACCTGGCGACAGCGGCGATGTTGACCGCAGGGGGCGCGTCGATATCGACGACACCAGCCGCCTCGGGGCCGGTGACCAGCTTGGACATGTAGTAGACCGCGGACGGGTCGTACATTGAGCCGCGTGCGCTGACGGCCAGCACCGAAATCGCGTTGGGCATGCCGTTGGCCGTCAGCCTGGTGCCGTCGATCGGGTCAACGGCGACGTCGCACAACGCGCCGCTGCCATCGCCGACGTGTTCGCCGTTGTAAAGCATGGGCGCGGCGTCCTTCTCGCCCTCGCCGATGACCACGACGCCGTTCATCGAGACAGTGTTGATCAGTTGCCGCATGGCGTTGACGGCGGCGGCGTCGGCGCCGTTCTTGTCGCCGCGACCAACCCAGCGCGCCGAGGCCATCGCGCCGGCTTCGGTAACTCGGGCGAGCTCCATCGCGAGGTTACGGTCGGGCGCGTGCCTGCTCGGCTCGGGCATCACGCCAACGTCGCCGGGGCTGGCAGGTCCGGGGATGCCGGGAGCGCCTGCGACGCCGGATACTCCGGGCAGCGCTGCTGCCTGATCGTCGCTCATGGCCAACGCACCTTCCCTGTCGGCGGGCCGTGGTGGAATCCTATGTAGCAGGCTCGCCAGTTGGCCTGCCGCCCCGCGTGGGACTGCCTGAGGACGCCGGAGCGAATTGACTACTGAACAGGCGGCTGCGGGCCGAACCGCAGACCGCGGCTCATCGACGCGGGCCGTGCTGCTGGCGGCGGCGCGGCAGGTTTTTATGCTCGAAGGCTACGCAGAGGCCGGCGTTACCGACATCGTCGCGCTAGCCGGCGCCAGCGTCGGGAGCCTCTATCACCATTTCTCCGGCAAGGCCGACCTATACCTCGCGCTGTTCGAGGAACTCCACAACGAATACGACATCCGCACACGCAAGGCAGTACGAGAGTGCCGTGATCGTGGCGTCACCGATCCCATGCGGCTGCTGCTAGCGGGCGCCCGCGGTTACCTCGACGTGTGTATCGAGCAGCGTGACCTGGCCGGCATGTTCGCCCGCGGGGACGGGCCACCGGGGTTTGAGCTGTTGTGGCGGCAGCGCCTGTCGGACTGGGTCAGCCGGAATACCGAGTTCTTCGCCCGCAGCGGCGAGCCGCTAGACGAGGCGGCCGCGATCGTGATGACCGGCGCGATGATGCTCGCGGTCGCCGAGGTCTCCCTCGCCCCGGACGCGGCCAGGGCCAGGCAGCTCGCAGACGGAGTGATCGAAGTGTTGTCGCGGCTGCGCATCACGCCAGCGCCGGGACCAGCCTGACGCTAGGACGCAGCCTCAGAGCGGACGCGGACTCAAGGCGGACGCGGACTCAGAACGGACGCGGCCTCAGAACGGGGCGCCCGGGTCCTGCTGGCCCTGGTCACGCCCTGCGCGGTCACGCCGTTGCTGCGCTTGCTCGCTCGTGGCTTGCTCGTTCTTAGCCTGCTCGTGCTGGGCCTGTTCGTGCTGGGCAAGCGCGGTCGTGAGCCGGGCTCTGGCTCCCTCGAGCCAGTCTTCGCAGATGGCGGCCAGCTCTTCACCTCGTTCCCAGAGCTGAAGTGACTGCTCCAGGGTGAGTCCGCCCGCTTCCAGCCGCTTGACCAGCTCAGTTAGCTCGTCGCGCGCCTGCTCATAGGGCGGCCGCTCGCTTTTGCCGGAGCCGCCGGGTGCCGCTGCCACCACGTCAGCCTAGTGCGCCCGTAACGTGCTGGCCGGCCGCGCCGATCAATCAGCGAGCGCGGGGCCGCTCTGCCGTTAATCGGCGAAGGGACAACATGAACAGCCATGAGCATCCCGGTGTCCGGCGGCCATGCGCCGCATCCCTGGCCACGCTGTGCAACACCAGGCCCGCTAGCCGGCGCCGCCGTCAGCCGACGTCGCTGACAAGGCCCGTTCCCCTCAGCCCCGGCCATCCGCGCGCCCGCTGCGAGGCGCTGCGCACGCCGCCCGCTTACCTTGCCGACCTTGGCAGCTGCTGGTACCGCCGGTACCCGTGGTCACCGGCGAGCTGGCGGCTCGACGGGCCCCACAACTGACGAGGCTAGGTACCAGCGACAGGCTGGCCGGCTGTGACGCTCAGCTGATCGGCGGCGAACCGCACAGTCAGCGCCTCACCGTCGCTGATCTGGGCCGCCGACAGCACGACGGTGGCGTCCGCCTGCTGAACGATCGCGTAGCCGCGGCGCAAGGTCGCCGCGGGCGACAGCGCGAGCAACCGGGCCCTGATGTGTGCCAGATCGTCGCCCGCCCGGTCCAGTCCGGTGGCTATCGCGAGGCGGCCACGCTCGGCCAGCCCGAGCACCTGCTCGTGCCGGCGGTCGATCTCGCGTAGCGGGCTCGCCAGGGCAGGCCGGGACCTGATCGCGCTGAGCCAGGAGCCTTCCCGGTCAAGACGGCCCGCCACAGACCGGCGAGCACGCCCGCGGAGCTGGCTGATCAGCTCCAGTTGCTCAGATACGTCGGGCACTGCCCGCCGGGCCGCATCGGTCGGCGTCGAGGCGCGAACGTCCGCGACCAGGTCAAGCAGCGGCACGTCCTGCTCGTGCCCGATCGCGCTGATCACCGGCGTCACGCAGCCCGCGACTGCCCGGACCAGATCTTCGTCGGAGAACGGCAGCAGGTCCTCCACCGAGCCGCCGCCGCGCGCGATGACGATGACGTCGACTGCCTTGTCGGCGTCGAGCCGCTGGAGCGCTTCGATGATCTCCTCACTGGCACGCGGGCCCTGGACGGACACCTGCTCCACCCGGAACTGGACCGCTGGCCACCGCCTGGCGGCGTTACGCAGGACATCGCGCTCAGCCGCGGAATCGCGTCCGCAGATGAGACCTACCGATCTCGGCAGAAACGGAAGCTTGCGCTTACGCTCAGTGGCGAACAGCCCCTCGGCCGCGAGCGCCGTCCGCAGCCGCTCCAGCCTGGCCAGCAGCTCGCCGATCCCCACGGCCTTGAGCTGAAGCGCCGCCAGCGCGAACGAGCCGCGGGCGGCGTTGAACTCCGGCTTGGCCCACACGACAACACGAGCGCCCACGCCGGGCGCCGGGGAGGTCGCGTCGAGGACCGCGGTGGCGCAGATCACGCGCACCGAGACCGCGGCGACCGGGTCCCGCAGCGATATGAAGACAGTGCCGCCGCGTCGGGTGAGCTCGGCGATCTGACCCTCAACCCAGATCGTGCCCAGGCGGCCGATCCACTCGCCCACCAGCCGCGTGACCGTGCGGACCGGGACCGGGGCCTGCTCTGATGTCGCTAGCGGCACGGACGCGCCCGGACGCGGTTCGCGGCGGTCATCTGCCGGACTCGAGCTTCTCGATGCGCCGCTCGAACATACCGAGAACTTCCGGCCGCTCGGCGTTGGCGGCTTCGTAGTCCAGCAGGACCTTCAGCTGGCTCGGGTCGAGGCCGCGCAGCCGTGCCCGGATCGAGGCCAGCGACAGCGAGTCGTAGTTGGCCAGCGGCAGGGCTGGCGTATTGGCGGCGTGGTCGCCCGTCCCGGGGGGCACTGCCGCCGAGGCCGCTGCCGACGGGGCGGCCGCGGGTCTGACCTTCGCCGCAGCCGGCAGCAGCCGGACGTTGCCGCCATGATCCAGTGACCGGCGCCGCTCCGCGGCCTGCCGCTGCTGGTCCAGGGTGGCGGTGGCTGCTGGCTGTGCTGCAGCTGGCTCTGGTCCAGCGCTGCCTGCTTCAGCGCTGCCTGCTTCAGCGCTGCCTGCTTCAGCGCTGCCTGTTCCGGCCCGGTCGGCCGACAGCAGTATCCGGCCGATCCCGGCGAATACGGCGCGCAGTGCGAGGATCGGCGCTCGCCTCACCTGCTCGGGGACCTGGGGGATGCCCATGACCGACTGTTCTCCCTTCTCGCTTGCCCTGATAGCTGCCCGGCTCCGGCGGCTCGATCCGCCCGGCGGCGGCCGGGCAAAAGACAAGCAGTGTCCTGCGATCATTGTCGTTGATCGGGACGGTCATGGGCGGACGGGGCCGGTAATGCGGTGCCGGGATCAGCCCCGTTGATGATCATCTAGACTGGGGCCATGCCAGCTCAGTCGCGTCGTGTGCTCCTCGCCAAGCCCCGTGGCTACTGTGCGGGCGTCGATCGCGCGGTCCTGACCGTCGAGAAGGCCCTCGAGCGCTTTGGCGCGCCGGTCTATGTCCGCAAGCAAATCGTCCATAACACTCATGTCGTGCGGTCGCTTGAGGACCGTGGCGCGATCTTCGTGGACGAGACCGAGGCCGTTCCCGAAGGATCGGTGGTGGTCTTCTCCGCTCATGGCGTATCTCCTGAGGTCAGGGCGGAGGCCAGGGACAGGGGGCTGCGCACCATCGACGCCACCTGTCCGCTGGTGACGAAGGTGCACAACGAGGCCCGCCGGTTCGCCGCCCAGGATTACGACATCCTGCTGATCGGCCACGAGGGCCACGAGGAGGTCGTCGGCACGACCGGCGAGGCTCCCGCGCACATTCACCTGGTGGACGGGCCAGCGGGCAGTGACTCGGTCGAGGTCCGTGACCCGGCCAAGGTCGCGTGGCTCTCGCAGACCACGCTGTCCGTCGACGAGACGACCGAGACCGTGTCCGCGCTGCGCAAGCGATTCCCGCTGCTACTCGATCCGCCCAGTGACGACATCTGCTACGCCACGCAGAACCGGCAGGCCGCAGTCAAGCAGATCGCCGCCGATTCCGACGTCATGATCGTGGTCGGGTCGCTGAACTCGTCGAACTCCGTTCGCCTCGTCGAGGTAGCCCGCGATGCTGGCGCTCGCGCTGCGTACCTGGTTGACGACGCGTCCGGGATTGACCCGTCCTGGCTGGATGGCGTGAGCACGGTCGGCGTCACCAGCGGCGCCTCGGTGCCAGAGGATCTCGTGGCGGGCGTACTTGCCCGGCTCGCTGACAGCGGCTTCACCGATGTTGAGGAAGTCGAGGCAGTGAAGGAGCGAATGGTCTTCGGCCTGCCACGTGAGCTGCGCAAGCCCGTGGACGGCCAGGCTTAATAAGGACCGGCTAGTCGCGTCGCGGGCTCGACACCCGGGCGTCACCGCGCAGGCCGGCCCGCAGGTCGCGGACGCACTGCGGCAGTCCTCGCGTCATCGCGATGCCGATGCAGACGATGGTGCCCGCGAACAGCCAGGGCGCGACGTCGGCCAGCGTCAGGAACGTGCCTTCCAGCACCGAGATCACCGAGTTGCGGCCCGATGTGCCTGGCGCGGTGATCAGCTGCGTGATGATCTCGGCTAGCAGGAAGATGACCGGGGCGGAGATCACGATGTGCAGCAGGGCGTTCTGGCGCGCATAGACCGGCGCCAGGATCCCGGTCACGACGAAGCCGACGCCCGCGACCGCGTCCGCGTGCAGCCACGCGGCGAGCAGGCAAGCGACCAGGCAGACCGCGAACATTCCGAGCAGCGCGCCCCGCTTGGTGACGTGCGATCGGAACGAGGCCGCGGGGCGCCGGTCGTTGCTGTAGGACCGGCGGCCGACCATCCTGGTGATCCAGTCCGGCATGCCGCTCGGCTCCTAGCCTGCCGCGCTGATGGCCCGGCCGCCGCCGAACAGCTGCGCTTGCGTGGCTGGCTCCCGCGCCAGCGCGGCGGGCAGCACAAGCTCGGGTCCTGCCTCGACGGCTAGCTCGGGAGCCGACAGCGCCCGGACCGTGTCCTCCACTGGCTTTTGCTGCTCCAGCTCGGCGTCGACCACGCCGAGCTCGTTCAGCTTGCGGGCGCTGACGAGCACGCGCGTCTCCAGGGAACCGACGGTCCTGTTGTAACTGGACACGGCGTTGGTCAGCGCCTTGCCGAGTCCGTCGATGTGCTTGCCCAGTCCGCTGATGCGGTCGTACAGCTCGCGGCCCAGGTCGAAAACGGCCCGCGCGTTGTCTGAGAGCGCAGCTTGCTGCCACGCGTACTGCGCCGTGCGCAGCATCGTCACCAGCGTGGTCGGCGTAGCGATGTGCACTTTGTGCGCCATCGCGTACTCCAGCAGCGCCGTGTCGTGCTCCAGCGCCGGCGCCAGGAACGCCTCGCCAGGAATGAACAGCACGACAAACTCCGGCGACGGGCTGACCGCGGCCCAGTACGCCTTGGCAGCGAGGCGGTCGACATGCTCGCGCAGGTGCCGGGCGTGCGCGGCCAGTCGGGCGTCGCGGATGCTCTCGTCGGATACTTCGGCGGCCTCCAGGTAGGCGGCCAGTGACACCTTGGAATCGACGACGATGTTCTTGCCGCCCGCCAGCCTGATCACCATGTCCGGGCGTAGTGCACCATCGGCAGTGGACACGCCGACCTGCTCATCGAAGTCGCACCTGCTGCTCATCCCGGCCAGCTCGACGACCCGGCGCAGCTGCATCTCGCCCCACCTGCCCCGAGCCTCAGGGCGGCGCAGGGCGGTCACGAGCGCCTGTGTCTGCGCCCGTAGCTGGTCCGAGCTCTGCCGGGCGATCGCCACCTGCTCTGTCAGCGCGGCATGTGAGGACTGCCTGGCAGCGTCAGTCTCGCGCAACTGGCTCTCCACCCGGGCGAGCGTGTCCCGCAACGGCTGCACCAGCTGCTCGACCGCAGCCTTCCTGTTGTCCAGGTCGCCAGCGGCCCTGGCGTTCGCTGCGGTCAGCCGGCCTTCCGCCATCTCGAGGAAGGTCTTCGTGCTGCGGTCGAGCGCCTGCGCCGACAGGTCCTGGAACCTGGCGGCGAGTTGGCCGTCGATGAGGTCAGCTCGCTCTCGGGCCGCCCGCTCAAGCAGATCGGCTCGCTCGTCGGCTGCCCGGGCTCGCTCGTCGGCCGTCCTGGCCTGGCCAGTCAGCTCTGCGGCGAGTGTCGTCAGCCGCCCGCGAGCCAGCAGGTAACCGATGGCGCCGCCGATGGCGGCTCCCAGCACGAGCCCGATGAGCAGCGAAGTCGCGTCCATGTCCAGCATGCTTGCAGCCGGTCCCGACAGTTTTGAGGTCCGACACGCCCGGCCGCGCGCGTCCCTCGGGGATCCGCCGCCCCATGCGCATCGAGCTGGCGGCTCGAGGGGCGGGCGGCGGATGCACGGACGGCCCCGTTCCCGTCCCCGAATACAATTCCCCAAGTGAGCCTGTCTATCGGGATCGTCGGCCTGCCCAACGTCGGTAAGTCCACCCTCTTCAACGCGCTGACGCGGGCGAACGCCCTGGCGTCCAACTACCCGTTCGCGACGATCGAGCCAAACGTCGGCATTGTTGGCATTCCCGATTCCCGGCTTGCCGCGCTCGCGGACCTGTACAGCTCGGTCAAGATCGTGCCGGCCACCGTGCGGTTCGTGGACATCGCCGGGCTGGTCCGCGGCGCCTCGGCCGGCCAGGGCCTCGGCAACCAGTTCCTGTCTCATATCCGGGAGACCGACGCGATCTGCCAGGTGGTGCGCGTCTTCACCGATCCCGACGTGAGTCACGTGGACGGGGACGTGTCCCCGGAACGTGACATCGAGACCATCGCGACCGAGCTGATGCTGGCCGACTTGCAGACGCTGGAGAAGGCCGCGCCGCGGCTGGCCAAGGAGGCGAAGTCCGGCCGGGATCCCGAGCGCGTCAGGATGGCCGCGGCGGCCGAGAAGGCGCAGGCGGTGCTGGACGGCGGGACGACGTTGTTCGCCGGGGCGGCCGGAGCCGGCCTCGATCTGGCCGATGTGCGCGAGCTGCAGCTGCTGACCGCCAAGCCGTTCCTGTACGTGTTCAACGAGGATGACGCTGAGCTCGCCGACGACGAGCTGCGCAAGCGGCTCACAGAGCTGGTGGCGCCGGCCGAGTCGATCTTCCTGGACGCCAAGACCGAGTCCGAGCTGGCGGAGCTGGAACCCGCCGAGGCGGCGGAGCTGCTGGCCGAGCTAGGCCTGGGGGAGCCGGGCCTGGCGCAGCTGGCCAGAGCCGGTTTCGCGGCGCTGCGGCTGTCGACGTTCCTGACGGCGGGGCCGAAAGAATCCCGTGCCTGGACAATTCCGGTCGGCGCGACCGCACCGGAGGCCGCTGGCGTCATCCACACCGATTTTCAGCGGGGCTTTATCAAGGCCGAGATCGTGTCGTTCGACGACCTCATGGCGGCCGGGTCGATCGCCGCGGCCCGCGCCGTCGGCAAGGCGCGGATTGAGGGCAAGGACTACGTCATGCGCGACGGCGACGTGGTCGAGTTCCGCTTCAACGTCTGACGGCACGCAGTAGCGGCACTTTGCGGCCGGTCCGGGTCCGCGACCACCGGTTAGCGGCTCCTTGCCGTGCGCGTTCGCTGCTAGGCGGCTGCCGGTTCGCTTCCTGGCCGCTTGAGGCGGACGATGGAGTGCAGACGGATCCGGACACAAGCGGGAGACAAGATGAATCGGCTCCGGCGTCGACTGAGCGCAGCAGTCAATCCCTGGTCGACCGCGATTACCAGGTGGTGGTGCCATTCGGCGTTGCGTCACGTGCTGACCGGCTACGGGCCGACGGCCCGGCAGCGACGGCTGATGAGCCGTGCGGCGCCAGCCGTCCGCCGTGGGGAGTCAGGTGTCGGCGTCGCGCTGCCTGCCGAGCAGAAGGCCGAGCAGATGAGAGCCCGCGCGAAGGTGATCGACGATCTGCTTGGCAGACGCGATCGGTAGATCCGGTTGAATGCGACTGGCAGCCCTACCGTGGTACGACGTGCGGGTCAGCTGTGCTTCCGCTGGCCGCGGCGACCGCGGCGACGAGATCGGCGATGGTCTTTCCCTCGGCGTTGAGATCGGCGGACGGGTGCCGGTCGTTGGCCGGGTTGGAGAAGTCGGTGTCGTCGGGCCAGAAGATCGGCCACATCATGGGATGGCCAGCCCGGTTGATCTGCCGCCAGCCGCCCGCGTCGGTAGCAAGCTTCGTAGCACACCAGACTCCGGCGCGCGTTCCTCGGTGTAGCTGCGGATGCTGGTGGGAGACCTCCAGGACGATCGACTCGACTGTCGTCCCGGCGAAGCTATTCCGCGCTTTGTCGGCCCGCCACCCGGAGAAGTCGGGCGCCGTGCCCTTCTTGATGGCAGCGTCGATGACCGCGAGCTCGTCCAGGTCGATGTAGAACGGGTCGCCGATGCGCCCGGCCCAGATCCTGGTGTCGTCCTGGCTCGCTGGCTCGCCAGTCCGGCCCTCGAGTACCAGCGCGCCTGCGGCGCCATCCTGGCGTGCCTCGTCAACCGGTCAGGGCGCGCACCTGCAGCGCCTGCCCGCCGGCGGAGTCCCGCTCGCCGAACGACACGCGGTACGTCAGGGTCTCGAAGTCGGCCCCGTCCAAATGCACCTTGAACTCGTAACGCGCCTCCGGGTGGAAGCCTGCCTGCACGTCGGGTCCGCTGATCGTGGAGTTGGCGTCCATGATGAACACGGTGCTGTGATCGCCCGGAAACACGTACAGGTCATCGAGATACAGCTGCCCGTTCTGCCGCGCCAGTGGAGTATCCAGGTGATGAGACATGCCCGCAGCCCTCCCCTAAGGAGACCCAATGTGCCCGCACCAGTGGCGGGTGCGACGCTCCTAACCGCTGTACCCCAGGGCGGACAAGGCTAATAACGCGCGATCGGCTCGACGAGCCTCGCCGGGCTCAGACGGATCGTCACCATCATTTCGCATGTCAGTGCACCAAACGCGGATCAGTCCTCTCTTATCGCCGCAGGGGGACCCGGCGCTGGCAGGCTGCCGAGGGCGCGATCTCATGGAGAGGAGGGCACGCCCGTCAGACGACCAGGAGGGAACCGATCATGACTGATCCCATTGAGCCACCTAGGCCGCGTGACGACGCATTGCAGGATGAACTCGACGCGCTGCGCGAGCAGGAGCGCGATGGCCACTCGACGCCGAAGGAGCAACGCCGCGCCGAGCAGCTGGAACGCCGGCTGCGCGTCGATGAGCACGGCGCCGAGACACGCGAGCGCCGGGAGGAGGATCGCGAGGCAGACCGCCAGAACGAGGAAGAACGCGCTCGCCATCGCCGCTGAGCGGGTCCGCGGCCAGTGATGTGCGCGCCGATCAGGTCTGGGTATAGCGAGGGTGTGCGGACGTGAACGGATGACGCGCCAGAACGCCACACAGAGGTAACGCGGACCAGGGGGTAGGCACCATGCAGGCAGTCGTCGGAGACCGGCTCCACGTACATGGCAGCATCGTGGGGCAGCCGGAGCGGATGGGCGAGATCATCGAGGTCCGCGGAGTGGGCGGGGAACCGCCGTACCTGGTGCAGTTCCAGGATGGTCACAGCTCCCTGGTATTCCCAGGGCCGGACGCCGTGATCGAGCACCCGACCAAGAAGAGCAAGAAGGCGTCGGCCAAGAGGTAACGGCATGGGCTGCGCGGCGCCAGTCCGACAGCGCCTGGCCTAAGCGAGGACTAGTTCCAGTGCCTGGACGTGGCTCTCCTGGACCCGCAAGATGGCATCGTTTCCGCGGAACAGGACGATCCAGCCATCCTCGCTCTCCACCGAGGTAATGTCCGCCAGCGTCTCCTCGCGCGACGTTCTCGTCATCTCCGTAGACCATCTTGTACGTAGCCACCGCCGACGCCTCCTGACCGATCCGAGCCTCCGAAAGAGCCTCTGTCCCACACATCATTGCCCAGGTCTGCCGGTTTGCTAACGGCAAGGCTTTCCTGGAACGGGGCCGTCACCGTCTTCGCCCGCCTCCGCGCGCCGCCGGGGTCGACCATGATCTGCGGGGACCGCGACGTTAGCCTGGCGCGATGGAGAGCAGCATCAGCCCCGCCGTCCCCGCATCACACCGCGACCTGCTCGCGGGCCAGTTCGCCACCCTTGCCACCGTTGGTGCCGACGGGCGTCCGCAGCTGTCGGAAGTCTGGTTTCTCGCCGACGGCGACACGGTCGCCCTGTCACTCAACACGGCCCGGCAGAAGACCAAGAACCTGATGGCCAACCCGGCCGTGAACCTGTTCCTGCTCGATCTCGCCAATCCGTATCGCTACCTGGAGATCCGCGGCGACGCTGAGGTGAGCCCGGACGATGACTACTCGTTCGCCGATCAGGTCGGCGCGAAGTACGGGTCGAATCTTCGCGACCATGATCAGCCAGGGCAGGCAAGGGTCAGGGTCACGATCCGCCCGGTCCGCGTCAACGCGATTACGATGGGGTCCTGACTCTGCTGGCGAGTTACCTCGGCTTACCGTAGAGGTCGTCAACGCGCTTGATCTTGGCGAGCGTCCGGTTCACCGGGACCTCGTGCGCCTCCAGAGTTCGCAGGATCTCCTGGCTCCGGTCGCTCAGGAATCCCATCCCGTCCGGCTCGCCGCGCAGGCGGAGCCAGACGGCGATCCGGCTGAACGGCGTTGCCACCAGCTCCGCGATGGCCAGCTCGTCGTAGCGGGCTTCCCAGGTGGGCACTAGCCAGCGGGCTAGCTTGATCCCGCGGATGCGGACGCCCCAGTCGAAGATCTCGAGCCGGACCATGGCTCCGCTGGTCGTCAGGCTCTTGCTCATCATGCCGCCGTGGAAGATGTTCTGCTCCTCGCCGGCCGGGGCTTCGATGATCCGCGCAGACGACCGCGCCCGCCTGATCCAGGTGGCCAGGCCACCCAGGATCACGACGACTACTACCACCACGAGCAAGATGACGACGGGCACCGAGCCAGGCTAGCCGGGAAATGCAGTGCTAGCACTGACGACCCGGCTGGTCCGGCTGGCCCATGATGGGCAAAACCGGGTCCGCACGCCGAACGCACGCCGGCCGTGCGGACCTGGGATGGCCCTCGCGTGTTTGCCGGTGGACCTCGTGGCATGGCCCTGACCTGCCAGTACATCGCCAGCACATCGGCAGCACATCGGACGTTGCGATGCTTGCTGCGCCGGGCCGGACGGCGACCCGGGCAGATCACCACGCGGCGCGAGCCGCGGGAGCCGGCGAGGTATCGACATGAGTGCGGGCGTGCGCGATCAGGCCATGAACCCATGGCCTGGCAAGCAGGGGCTCGAACGACTGACACCTCGTGAGCTCGAGATCCTCGAGCTGATATCCGCCGGCCTGTCCAACACCGCCATCGCGGCCCGGCTGTCCGTGATGGAGCGGACCATCGAAAGTCACATCGCCCGCATCTTCACCAAGCTCGGCCTGAGCCCGGGGCCGGACGAAAACCGCAGAGTGCTGGCCGTGCTGGCATATCTGCGGGACTCGGAGCTTTAGCGGCTCCGGTCGGGTGAGTGCCCCAGGTCGCTGTCTGCGGGGGGGCGGCAGCGACCTGGGCACCGCCATCGCTTCAGCCGGCCGACCCTGTGTCTATGGCCCTGGCGGGGAGCCGCAGTAAGCTCGACGCTCATGAGCGACCAGCCGCCAGCGAACCCGCGACCGCCTGCTGCCAAGCGGGTACCAACCGAGCGCACTTACCACGGGGATACCTTCGTCGACGAGTACGCCTGGCTGACCGCCAAGGACAAGCCGGACACGATCGCCTTCCTCGAGGCCGAGAACGCTTACACCGAAGCCATCACCGCCGGGCAAGAGGGGCTCCGGCAGGCCATCTTCGGCGAGATCAAGTCCCGGACGAAGGAGACCGACCTGTCGGTGCCGGTCCGGGACCACGGCTGGTGGTACTACGCCAGGACGGTCGAGGGCAAGCAGTATGCGCTCAACTGCCGCCGCGCTGTCCGGTCCGACGATGACGGCCCGCCCATGCGGGCGGACGGCGGGCCGCTAGACGGTGAGGAAGTCCTTCTCGACGGGAACGAGCTCGCTGGCGACAATCCCTTCTTCGCGATCGGGGCCTTCGATGTCAGCCCCGATAGCCGGCTTCTCGCGTACTCGATCGATCTGGACGGCGACGAGCGCTACACCATGCGGTTCAAGGACCTGGCGACCGGCGAGACGACGCCGGACGAGATCCCGGACACGTTCTACGGCAGCGCCTGGTCCGCGGATGGGTCCGCGCTGTTTTACGTCACGGTCGACGACGCCTGGCGGCCCTACCGGGTGTGGCGCCACATGATCGGCACGCCAGCCAGCGCAGACGTGATCGTCTACGAGGAAGCCGACGAGAAGTTCGGCGTAGGCGTTGGCCTGTCCCGTAGCGAGCGCTACGTCATGATCGGCTCGTCGAGCAAGCTGACGAGCGAGGTCTGGCTGCTCGATGCCGCTGTCCCGACGGGCGAGTTCACCGTCGTCGCACCGCGCCGTGTCGGCGTGGAGTACGACGTCGAGCACCAGATCCTGCCGGACGGTACCGAGCGCCTGCTGATCATGCACAACGAAGGCGCGCTGAATTTCGAGCTAGCCCAGGCGCAGCTCGACAGCCCGGCTGCCTGGACACCCCTAATCCAGCACCGGGAGGACACCCGGCTGCTCAGCGTCGACGCGTTCGCCAGTCACCTGGTGGTGTACTTCCGCCGAGATGGTCTGACAGGCCTGCGCATCATGCCCTCGATCGGTGCCGTCCACGAGATCGACTTCCCTGAGCCGATCTACGACGTGAGTCCGGGCACGAACCCGGAGTACGACACGGACAAGTTCCGGCTGCACTACGTGTCGATGGTGACGCCAAATTCCGTCTACGACTGCGCTGTGGCCACTGGCGAGCTGACACTGCTGAAGCGGACCCAGGTGCTACCCGGCCCGGACGGCTCTGAGTACGACCCGGCAGAGTACGAGCAGCACCGCGTGTGGGCAACGGCGGACGACGGCACGCAGGTCCCGCTGTCACTGGTTCGCCGTAAGGACACGCCGCGAGACGGAACGGCCCCGTTCCTGCTTTATGGGTACGGCAGCTACGAGATCTCCAACGACCCGACATTCTCGATCCAGCGGATCTCGCTGCTGGACCGGGGGTTCGTGTTCGCGATCGCGCACGTCCGCGGTGGCGGCGAGATGGGCCGTCGCTGGTATGACGACGGCAAGATGCTGAGCAAGGTCAACACCTTCACGGACTTCATCGCGTGCGCGCGGCACGTGGTGAAAGACGGCTGGACGACGCAGGACCGGCTGATCGCCCGCGGCGGCTCAGCGGGCGGCCTGCTGATGGGCGCCGTCGCGAACATGGCGCCGGACGCCTTCGGCGGCATCGTGGCCCAGGTGCCGTTCGTGGACGCGCTGACCACGATCCTGGACCCGACGCTGCCGCTGACGGTCCCGGAGTGGGAAGAGTGGGGCGACCCGCTGCATAACGCCGAGGTCTACCGGTACATGAAGTCGTACTCGCCGTACGAGAACGTCAACCCTGACCAGGGCTACCCCCCGATCCTGGCCGTCACGAGCCTGAACGACACCCGCGTTTTCTACCACGAGCCCGCCAAGTGGATCGCCAGGCTACAGGCAGCGGCCAAGGGTGGCCCGTTCCTGCTGAGGACTGAGATGACAGCAGGTCACGGAGGCCGGTCCGGCCGCTACGACAAGTGGCACGAGGAAGCGATGGTGCTGGCCTGGATTGTCGCCACCGCAGGCGCCGCCGCGTAATCCTGTTAGGCGGGCATCTGGTCCCGGCCGGGCTGGTCGGACGGGCAGGTTCCCCGGTCGTTCTGCTGCCTGATTTGCGAGGCTTATCCCTCGCTTGAGCCGGTAGTGCGGGGCTTGTTCCATGATGCCGTAAGTTCCGACACAGCTGGCGGTGCCGAATCTTTCGGCGAAACGCGAAACCCGCTGGAGCGCCCCGCAGACCTGACAGGTCCGGCCAGTCGACCGCGCCAATCAGCCGCTCCGCGAGTCGCGCCAGCCGCGCCCGAACGCGCAGCCGGCTGTCACGCGAAGGTCACACGGCGTCTGATCTGCTGCGGCTGACAACGAGCCGGTCCGCCCGGTGAGCCGCGACCAAGGACAGCCCATGCGCAATCGCTCGCACGACCGCGATCTTGAGCCCGCTCCAGCCCATCGCGCCTTCCCCGCACCGGGCGGGCCGGTGCCCGTCGGACATGCGCGGCCTCGGCAGCTGGATATGCAGACCACGCCGCGGGCCGCGCCAGCCGTGCAGGCCGCGCAGCGGCGGGCCGCGCTAGATGAGGAGGTCGGGCAGCGATGGACCGCGGCGGCAAGGCTGGCGGCCCCGCGGTCCGCGGGCACCAGAGTGGGACGCGGCCCAGCCCGGTCGGCGGGCCGGCTGCACTGGCCGCCTGACGCAATCGTGGTCGCCGGGCAGCGACGAGGACGCCGCGCGCGGTCCGCATGCCGCGAGCAACTCGCCGGACCGCCTGGACTGGCTTCTGGACAGCATTGACGACCTTGACGCCATTGACATCGAAGCCGGAAGCCCATTTTTTCCAAATCCCGACGGCGCGCCGGCCGCGTCAATGCCGGGGTTGCGTGGGCGATTTGCCGCAGAATGGTGCCGGACAGGAACATCGTCGCGCGTCAGTTCTTTGCTGCGCGGACGCGGGAGAACGGACGGAGGTGTGATGGTTCGCAGGGCACTCCTCGATCGTGGCGATCTGGTCTCAGCCGACGATGAGGCACTGCCCCTTAGCCAGCCACTTCCAGCGCGTCCCGATCAGGCGGCAGCGCATTGGCGGGGTGCTGGCGGCCGATGGCTTGTCTGGGTTGCGCGCGCCATCGTCTGGGCCGTGATCCTCCTGATTGGCTATCGCGGGATCCTGGCGATTGTTGACGGGCGATCCCCGGTTGCGCCAGCCGGCCCGACTTCGACGCCTAATGACACGCAGTTCCCCGTTACCTTGGCCGATGCTTACGCATTGCAGTTCGGCGATGTGTATCTGAACTTCAGCCCGGCCACCGCTGCTCTGCGCGGCCGGGAGCTGGCTCACTTCCTGCCGCCCGGCACAGACCCGCAATTCGGCTGGAACGGGGTAGGCACCCAGCGAGTCCTCGACGAGCAGGTAGCAGGCGTATCGGTCACCGGGCCTCACGCCGGAGTGGTGACGTTGCTGGCCCGGCTGAGTGGCGGCCGCCTCATCGAGCTTGGCATCCCTGTGTACGCCGCAAATGGCGGCATGATCGTGTCGGGGGATCCCGCGCTACTGCCAGCGCCGGCCAAGGTCACGCCTCCGGCCGCGAGCCAGGCCGCCGATCAGGCGACGGCGACCGCCCTGGCGAGCCAGCTGCCAGCCTTCTTCGAGGCCTTCGCGAGCGGCGACCGGACTACGCTCGCGAGATTCAGCTCGCCGGGTGCGCAGATCAACGGCCTCGACGGTGCCGTCTCCTTCGGCGCCATTGACAGCGTGTACGTCCCGGCAGGCGGTTCACGCCGGCAGATCGCGGTCACCGTCACATGGCAGTTGCCCAAGGCCGCGCCGACCGCCGGCTCAGTCGGGGCCGGGTCAGCGTCGGTGCAGATGACCTACGAGATGACGGTCGTCCGCCAGCAAGGCAGCTGGGATGTCCAGTCAATCGGCGCGTCCACCACCGCACTGACGCAGGGGCCGCCATGACGCGACGGCACAGCAAGCTAGCACCCGCCCCCGACGGCCGCGCTCACTCACCACCGGAGATTCGATGTCGGCTCACCTGCTTATTGCTGTACATCCGCTGGCACTTAGCACTACTGGCCTTGTCTCGTATCTGCAGGGACTTTTTGGTCCGCTCTTCCTTGGGATCGTCGGAATCGTCGCGATCTTCTTCCTCTTCACCCGCGAGATCATCCGTTTTGTGCAATTCATCGTGCTCGCGATCGCCATTGCCGTGGTCTTCTACACGCCCAGCATCGTGCAGACGATCGCGTCCGGCATCGCGAATGCGCTCGGCGTGCACTAAGCCAGTGCCGGCTTGCGGTCGGTCCCGCGGTAGCGGACGGAAGGAGGCGGCACGTGGAACTCCCGACCTATACCAACATCTGGAAAATCGAGAAGCGGCTCTACAAGCTGTATGACTTCCGCCTGCCTATGCCCGTGCCCGTCGGCCAGGTAGCGGCGTTCCTGGCGATCGCTATCCCGTACATGGTCATCCTCACGATGGCAGGGATGCCGTTCAGCCACACCTGGGTGTGGCTGTACGTGCTGCCGCCCGGAGTGCTGGCCTGGCTGGTGACCAGACCCGTCCTCGAAGGCAAGCGGCTGCCCGAGCTCGTGGTGTCCCAGCTGCGTTACCTGTCCGAGCCGCGCACCTGGTGCCGGATGGCGGCCCTGGCAGAGAAAGATCAGATCTTCGTCACGGCCAGGGTGTGGCGCCGGTCAGTCGTCGCCGCACCTGCGGCCACGGCGACCGGCTCCGCGCTTCGCGATCTGTACCTGTCGGCCGATGCCAGACCGGCTTCGCAGCACGATGTGGCCCAAGCGCACGCCGTTCACCCGGACCCTGAGCCCGCCGCCGCCATCCGGCCGGTGTGGCCGACTCGGCCTGCTGTTGGCTCGCGCCGCAGCGGCCCACCGTCGCCGCGGATCGTAGGTACTTCGGCCGACCCAGCGCGGTTGGCGGCGCCCGCGACGTCAGCGCGGGCGACGTCGGCGCCGGTGACGTCGGTGCCGGTGAGGTCGGCGCCAGCGATTCCCGGTCCTCGGACGCCCCAGCCGGAGCGCGGCACCTCGGCTCCCGCTGCTGCGGCCCCTGCTGCGCCAGCGCCCGCGACGCAAAAACAGGCCGCGCAGGCAAACGCCCCCAGCCCAGGCGCCCCCAGCCCAGGCACCCCCAGCCCAAGCATCCCCAGCGCAGGCAGCCCAGGCATCCCAAGCCCAGGTGCCCGCCGCTCATGTGCAGCCGGGGCAGCCGCCAGCCGGCGCAGGGCAGCCGTCAGCCGGCGCCGGGCAGCCGTCAGCCGACGCCGGGCAGACCGCCCCGGCCCCAGTGCGGCCACGCCCGCTCGGGCGGCCGGTGGTGACCGTGCGCTCGGACGGCAACCCGTCGCGCCCACTGCCGGTCGTCGAGCGCGCCCTGCGCAACGCGCCAGGCGACCGGGCCGGCTGGCACGAGCGCGTGGTCATGGTTCCCGGTGGCCACCGCCCCGGCAAGCCTGACCAGATGCAGCGCGATCAGGCGCGGGCCAGGTTCCCGCTGCCGGGACCCGTCCGCATCGTCGTCCTTGGCTGCACGGCGGGCGCGGGCCAGACGACGACAACCCTGCTGACCGGGCAGCTGCTCGCGACTCTCCGCGGCGAAGCCGTGGCCGTGCTGGACATCGGTTCGGGCCCCGGCTCACTTACTGAGCTTGCGCGGCAGGTCCCGCGCCTGCTGCCGAGTCACCGTGACGTTGGCGCCGCAGGATCAGGCGCGGACCGGGGTTTGCAGGTCGTCACCGCCGACGCGCCAGTCGACCAGCCGGCCGACGCCGGGAAGCTCATCGATGCCGTTGTCGCCCGGTACCGGATCACCATCGCCGATCCCGCCGCGGCACATGTGCCGCGAGCCGCGCACGTCGCCGATCAGCTGGTACTGGTCGCTCCGGCCAGCGCCGATGCTGCGGGATCGCTCGCCATGACGATGGAGTGGCTGGAGGCGCACGGCCACGCCCAGCTGGCCCGCGACGCCGTTACCGTGCTGAACGGTGTCAGCGCCGCGACTGCCGCGTACGTGGGCAAGGCGGCGAGCGTGGCCGCCGGGCGGTGCCGCGCCATCGTCCAGGTGCCGTGGGACGACAGGCTGACGGCCGGCGGCGCGCTTGGCTCGGCGACGGTGCACGCGTACACGGCGCTCGCTGGCGTGCTCATCGCCGGTCTTGCTGACCCAGCTAGCGCGGTCGGCGCGCCGACGCCGAGCGGGCGCCGATGAGCGCGCGCACGGCCAGGAGGGCTCGCCTCTCCGTCCGGTATCTCGACGACCGGATCGTGATGACCGATACGCACGCCTGGGCCTACTACCGAGTGCCCACGGTCTCCTACGAGTTCACCACTCCGGTTGAGCGCGAGGCCCTGGCGGCGAGCATCACGGTCGCGCTCGCAGCGATCCGGATGGCCGACGCTGAGGTGCATCTGCGGATCGCGCATCGCCCGTACCCGGCTGCGGAGTGGGCGACAAAGCTGGATGCCACCTCGGACGGCGGCCCCGGCTGGGTTGGCTACCTCGAGGAGATGTACCGCCATGTCTGGGCGAAGGACTTCTGGACTAAGGAGGTATACCTCGGGGTGCGGCTCGGCCAGCGCGGCATGCGTGCGCAGCTGGCTGGCGGCCTGCTCGCTCAGCTCACCAACTCCTACCGAGTCGCCGAGCAAGCCTTCGGCCTGACCGACGAAGCAGTGCCGGCCGCCGAGATCAGCCGGTGGACCGAGCAGGCGGAACGACTAGGCCGGGCACTGGGTTCAAGTGCGCTCGCCGCCACGCACGCGACGTCCGAAGATATGGCGTGGCTGTACCGCCACGCGCTCGCCGGGACTGTTACCGAGCCGCCGCCCTCGGCCGCCCGTCGTCGTACCTGGGGCGCCGGGGAGATCGAGTCGCTGCTCGAGGGACAGATCGGCAATGGCCGAACGGTGCTGCGCCTGTCGCACCCGACCGGCGAATCATGGGCCGCGTTCCTGTCTTTTGCCCGGTTCCCGGACGTCATGTATTTCCCGGAGGGCGAGCCCTGGCTGCACTACGCCGACGCCCTGCCGTTCCCGGTCGAGGCCAGCCTGCGCATGAAGCTGATCGCCCCGGCCCGCGCGAGCAAGGACGTCAGCCGACGGCTAGCGCACGCCAGGGACATGGATGCCCATATCAGGGAGGCTGGCGCCGACCTGCCGATCGCCCTGGCTGAGCAGATCGAGGCCGCCAGGATGCTCGAGCACGGCATCACCAAGGAACGGCTGCCGTTCGTCTACGGCTGGCATCGGCTGATGGTGACCGCGCCTGATCGCGACATGTGCGTGCGTCGGTCCGAGGCGGTCATCGAGCACTACCGCGATGTGGGGATCGACGTCGTCAACTCGACGGGCGACCAGTTCTCGCTGCTCTGCGAATCGCTGCCAGGTGACCGCGTGCGGCTCACGTCCTATCTCCAGCGCCAGCCGCTCTACACGGTTGCGGGCGGGATGCCGACCGCTACCGTCGACCTCGGCGACCGGATCACCCCGGATGCCGGCTGGATCGGCCCGTACATCGGCGAGACGCTTGGCCGCGCCCGGTCCGTCGTGCATTTCGACCCGCTCGTAGCGGCGGCCAGGAACAGGCCGACCGCGGTGGCGATCACCGGCGAGCCGGGTGGTGGCAAGACGACGCTCGCCCTGCTCATGATCCTGCAGCTCGCGCTCCGAGGCGTAACGGTGGCCGTGATCGACCCGAAGGGCGACGCCGAGTCCCTGGCCGCGTGGCTGGCCCAGCGTGGCCGCCAGGCCAGGGTCGTGCCGCTGGGCAGCGCCGCGCCTGGCCTGCTCGACCCGTTCTCGTTCGGCGACGACCTGGCCGAGCGGCGGACGATGGCGACCGAGACGCTTCGGCTGCTGCTGCCGCGCATGAGCGAGGAGCGCGAGAGCGCCATGATCCAGGCCGTCGCCGCGGTGGCGGCGGGCGACCAGCCCAGCCTCGGCCAGGTGGTCGGCCATCTGGAGAACTCCGACGACCCGGCGTCGGTCAACCTTGGCGCCGTGCTCCGGTCGATGTCGGAGATGCGGCTAGCTCGCTTGTGCTTTGCGCCGTCAGGCGGCGAGCGGATCGACGCGGCAGGCTGGACGACCGTGTTCACGCTCGGCGGGCTCACCCTGCCGGACACCGCAGTCGGCCGGGATGACTACTCCTACGAGCAGCGGCTGTCGGTAGCGCTGCTCTATCTGGTGTCACAGTTCGCGCGGCGGCTGCTGAACGGCATGGACAGGCGACTGCCGAAGGCGATCTTCCTGGACGAGGCGTGGGCCATCACCTCAACCCCGCAGGGCGCCAAGCTGATCCCCGAAGTCTCGCGCATGGGCAGGTCACGCAACACCGCGCTGATCATGGTGTCGCAGAACGCCGGCGACCTGCTCAACGAGCAAGTCACCAACTGCATCTCCAGCGTCTTCGCGTTCCGGTCGACCGAGCAAACCGAGGTCGCAAGCGTGCTGGCGCTGCTCGGGCTCGAGCAGTCGAACGAGCACAAGGCCGCCCTGCGCGCCCTGGGCAACGGCGAGTGCGTCTTCCGTGACCTCGACGGCCGAGCTGGCCGGATCGGCGTCGACCTCATCACAGACGATTTGCGCCAGAGTCTCGACACCAACCCAACCCGGTCCCGGCTGGGCGAGGAGACCCACAACGAGCCGGTCCAGCCCGGGACCAGCTAAGCGCTGCTACCGGGCAGCGACAATTACCCCCCCAACAGGAGCCCACCGGATGCGCAGACACCGCATTCCGCGCCTGGCGGCCATTGCCGTAGCCGCGCTCGCGGCGGTCCTCGTCGTGCCGGGCTCCGCCCGCCAGGTGAGCGGGTCAGCGGCTGGTGGCCTCGCGCATCGGCCCGCCGCCCCCATCGCGACCAGCCCCGCCACGCTCACAGCTGCCCTGCGGACCGGAGGCGCGAGCGCCGCAACGGCCGGCGCGGGCACCGCAACAGCAAGCGCGGCGACGGCCAGGGCCGCCGACGTGGATGCGGCCACCGGCGGGCTGTGCTCGGTGCCTGGCATCGGAGACATCGGCGGACTCCTCGGCTTCTGCGCGGCGGGCAGTTCCGGCGTGATCGGCGCCCTGAACAACGTCTGTCAGCCATCGCTGCCTGACCCGGAACCAGCCAACGCCGGCATCGACGCGATGGTCGCGCCGCCGTCGTCGGGTAAGCAGCCGGCCACCTTGTACGACCAGTACGGCGTCGCCGGCGACTACTGGGCGGCGACCAACCTTCAGTGCTCGGACATGACGTCGCTAATCGGCAACAACGTCGCGGGCATGGTGTTCGACGCGGCGAAGTCCATCGACCGGGTGACGATTACCGTCTACCAATCGGCGGCGGGCGAAGGCATCCTCAGCTGGCTCCAGCGTGTGACCGACACCCTGATCACGAGCCTTGGCAACGCGATCTACTTTCCTTACCTGGCCGTGGTGGTCATCCTCGCCGCGATCTGGCTGGCGTGGCAGGGGCTGATCCGCAAGCGGGCCACCCGCACGATCGAGGGCACGGTGTGGATGGTCGTCGCCTGCGCGGCGGCCATCTTCCTCATCGGCAAGCCCGCGGACGTGACTGGCATCGGCCGCGGTGTCTCCGACGGCGTCTCACAAGCTCTGAACGTCGCTTTCGCCAAGCTGCCCAGCCCTGGTCCGGCCAGCTGCGTTCCGGTGCAGAAAGGCGATCCGCAGGTCCAGCCGACGACGTACAGCTACACCTCCGGCAGCACGGTCGTCGATCAGAACGCCGACGAATTGTGGACGGTGCTCGTCTGCAAGCCCTGGCTGGTCGGGGAGTTCGGCACGTCCGTGTACTCGACGGGCACCGCCAAGCCGACGGTGGTGAATACCTACGGGCGGGCGCTGCTGTGGTCGCAGGCCATCGCGGTGGACGAGCACGCCACGCCCGCGCTCATCCAGGCCAAACAGGACGCCTACGCGGGCATCGCCAGCAGCATCCAGGCCAGTGATCCGGCGGCCTACCCGCTATTCCAGGGGAAACAGTGGACGACGCGGCTGGAGGTCGGGTTCGCCGCCCTCTTCGCCGCCGCCGTCGCCGGCATCCTCGTGCTGCTGATCTCGGTGACGCTGATCCTGCTCAAGCTGAGCTTCCTGCTGTTGCTGATCGTCGGGCCGTTCTTCCTGCTGATCGGCACGCATCCGGGCTTCGGCCGGGTGGTGGCATTGCGCTGGGTCGAGCTGCTCATCGGCGTGCTGCTTAAGCAGGCGGCCATCGCGCTCGTGCTCAGCGTGCTGCTGTACTGCTATGCGCTCATCATGGGCACGAGCGATGCGGTGCTGCCGTGGGCGCTGAAGATCCTGATGATCGCGCTGGTCACGGTCGCTGCGTTCATTTATCGCAAGCCGTTCCAGCACCTGTTCTCCGCGGTCGGATATGGCGTGATCGGATCGCAGGACCGGGCCGAGGCCGATCTGGCCAGGGCCGGAGCGACCGCACGTGCCAATACCGTTGCGGCCGCGACGGCCGCAGTGCCGCCGTTCGCCGCCTACCGCGTTGGTCGCTGGGCGCGCCGTAACCCGGCCCAGGCCGCGAACTTGGCGATGGCGGCCGCCACCTCCGGCGGTGCTGCGGCGGTGGCGGCGGGCCTGCAGGCTGGCGAGGTCGCCTCCGGAGCGGCGGCCGATGGCACCGTTGGCGACGGAACGGCTGCCGCGCCCGGGTCGGCCGCATCGGCAGGCGTGGCGTCCGGGGTACCAGCCGGGGACGGAACGGGGCGGATGGCCCTCACCGCCAGAGCCAGGGCCGCGGCCGCGTCGGCTGCCTCGCCGACCGAGCCGCCGCCGCTCAACCTGCCCGCTCGCAACGGCGCCGCGCGCTCGACCGCAGGTCACGGCAATGCCGGAACCGGCGACTCGCTACCCGGCCGCGGATCGCTTGCTGGCGGTGCCTCGTCAGCTGGTGGCCTGGGCCTGGCCAGCGCCGCGGCGCCGGGAGCCTGGCCGGCCGGCCGCGGGGTCGGGTCGACGATTCAGGGGTCGCTGCGGCCGCCTGCGGACCCGCCGCCGCGGCAGGCCAGTCCGCCATCGGCCGGAGTTGCAGCGAGCGGCCCGAGTCGCCCGCAGTCCGCCGGAAGCGCCCAGTCCGCAGGAAGCGCGGGGCCCTCCAACGCCCCGCCGCCGCGGCCGCAGCGAGTACGTGCCCAGGCGCCCGCGCCCAGTCAGCAGCCCCGGCCGCAGCGGGCACCGGCGCAGCAAACACGGGCACAGCGGCCAAGGCCGCAACAGGCCAGAGGTCAGCAGGCCGTGCCACAGCAGGGCGGGGAGCGGCAATCACCGCCCCCGCGATCGCAGGCCCCGAAATCCCAGCCTCGCCAATCGCAGCCTCGCCAATCGCAGCCCCGCGAATCGCAGCCCAAGCAATCGCGCGGCCAAACACCCGCGCCCGGTCGCTTGCGCCTCCGGCGGTCAGCGGGCGCGGCGCCACAGCGCGCCCCGGCCGACCGTGCGCCGGCCGAACGCCCGCGGCCGGAGCGCCCGCCTGGCGGAAGTCAGGGCGAGGCTCGGCATACCGGTCAGGCCAGGGCTGGCTCAGGTCAGCCGGGATCGTCGCCGGGTCAGGCCGCTCCCTGGCAGGGCCAGCCAATGACTGGGCCTCTCGCCCGGCCGCCGGCCGAGCCCGACCGCCAGGTTCCGTTCTGGCTGCGGCCCATACGGCGGAAGTAGCCGGCCGATGGACATCAGCCCCCTAGGACGACGGCTCATTTTCGGATTGATCGTCTGCGTGCTTGTGGCGCTCGGCGCGTACCTGCTCGGGCCGGTCGCCCGCGGAGTCGGCCGATCCAGCCCGCAGCGCAGCCCGACGCCGCGAGCATCCAGGCCCGCAGCTACGGCATCGGGCCCGGCGTCGACACCGGCCGACGGCCAGCCCGACATCTACCAGTGGCTGCCGTTCACGCAGGCCGGACTCGCCGCCGCCGCGTCGGTTGTCGTCCGGTTCGGCGACGCCTATGGCAGCTACTCCTATACGCAGAACGCGACCGCTTACACCGCCCCGCTCGTGTCGATCACCGCCCCGCAGCTGGTCGGCCAGATCGAGGCGGCCTACTCGGCGCCCGGCGTCGCGGCGGCGCGCGCGAGTAGCAAGCAGGTCGCCGTCGGGACCGCGATGATCGCGTCGATCCGCGCGTTCGGCCCGAGCAGCCTGACGTTCCTGATCCAGGTCGCTCAGCAGCTGACTGACACCGCTGGCGGCAGTCAGCAGACCATGGTCTACGCCGTCACTGTCACCGGTTCGGGCACAAGCTGGCAGGTAACCGACGTCGAGCTGCAGTCGGCAGGTAATTCGTGATCGCCGGGCTGGGCCGCTGGACCTGGCCGGGCGGGCCGGCTGGCGACCGGGGCGGCCCGCGCCGCGGCCTGGTCATCGCTCTCCTGTGCGCGGCGGCGCTGCTGTTGATGGCGGCTCTGCTGGCGCCGGTCATGATGTTCGCTAGCAGTGGCCTCCTGGCCGAGAGCGGAACCTCGTGCACATCTGGCAGGACGGGCACGGCCACCACCGCTCAGCCCGTCGCCAGCCAGTCAGCACGAAATTCGATACCGGCAAACTACCTGGCGCTGTTCCGGTCAATTGGCGCGCAATACAAGGTGCCGTGGGTGATCCTAGGCGGGATCGCCAAGGTTGAGAGCGACGACGGTCAGACCACCCTGCCCGGCGTGCACAGCGGCGCCAACGCCTTCGGGGCCGCCGGCCCGATGCAGATCGGGATCGGCGGCGCGGCTGGCAACCAGTGGGGCGGGGCGCCGGTGCACCCGGCCAGCGAGAAAGTGAACGGCGTCGCCACCGATGCCGACGGCGACGGAACGGCGAGCGTCTATGACCCAGCTGACGCCATCGCCGGCGCCGCGAAGTACCTGCTCGAGCATGGTGTGCTCGACAACGTCGACCAGGCGATCTTTGCCTACAACCATCTGCAGGCCTACGTCCAGGCCGTCCTGAACTGGGCAAATCTGTACGCCACCGGTGGTTACACCGTCAGCCCGGCCGCCCTGGACAGCGCGCCGCAATGCCTGCCCGGCGTGACGCTGACTTCCGATACCGCCGCGGCCACCGCGATCTCCTATGCCGACCAGCAGCTCGGCAAGCCTTACCAGTGGGGCGGTACTGGCCCCGACGCGTTCGACTGCTCCGGCCTGGTCATGATGGCTTACCGCGCGGCCGGCGTCGACATCCCGCGCACCGCACAGCAGCAATGGACCTGGGGCCCGCGGGTCAGCGCGAGCCAGGTACAACCGGGGGATCTGGTGTTCTTCGCCGGCTCGGACGGCACGCCAGCCTCACCTGGCCACGTCGGACTAGTCATCGGCGGCGGACTGATGATCGAGGCCTACGCGACCGGCTTCCCGATCAGAATCGCGCCGTATGGCGGGCGCGACCCCGTCGGCTTCACCCGACCTTGGGCCCACGCTGGCGTTCCTCGTTAGATGGCACGGGTCGCGCTCTGTGATCGGCGCTTGTCCGTCCGAGCGCGCTCGTGCCCGCTAGTACCAGCGTCTGGCGAACGTCCCCGCCGACCTTGGGAGCCGCGGTCCGGACGCAACCGCGCGGCAGCGGTCGTAAACCGCCGCGTGGACGCCGTTGCTTGCCGAAACTGCGGACCAGACCGCTAGGGATCAGGTGGCCGGCGGCTCGGCATATTCCATCCGCTCGTCATTGCCAGCGCGCGACATTGAGACGCACGACCACCTCGACGACCGCGCCTTCCTCGATCGCCTCCGCTCGCTGCACCGCGACCTTGAGCGGCACGAGGTAGCGGCCGTCCTTGGGGAACAGAGCAGTTGTGAATTCGGTGCCGCCGATGGTGACGTGCACCGGCACCTGGCCCCAGTAGATGAGGCTGCGGGCTTCCTCCTTCAGCTCTTCGCTTTCCTCCCGCGCCATGGCCACGAACAGGTACGGGGCCGGTCCGCGCCACTCGATCACCTCGCCGGTGAAGGTCCACTCCATGCACCCATCATCGAAGATGCGTTGGGGACACGGCTACATGCTCTGGAGCTCGCCGCACGACTCCGCGGGTGACAGCTGTACCTCGCCCGTCCCATGGGCGTTCGCGTAGTAGTCACTGGCCTGCTGACTACGCCTCATAGCCTCCCGATTGCGGGTGAACGCAAATTACGGCAGCAACCGATTTCCGGTCAGGTAATTCAGAGATGACGGATCATCAGCGCAGCGCCGGTCCTGACGCCGGTCAGCATCGCGACGCTGCACGTTCGAGCCCGGCCCTACTGCAGCAGGGCTTGTACTCGTCAGCGCGGCCGCCCGTGAGCAGCCGTCACACAGGATGGAGCGACAGTCTTCGGATGATCGCTGTCACTGCCGAGCAGCTGTCCACCCTCAGTGACTCAGCCGAGTCCGCCGCCTACATGCCGACTGTCCCAGCAGACAGCGAGGATCGCGGCCTGGACTAGTGGCGAACCCAGCGGGTTTCGCGTTTCGCCGAAAGATTCGGCACCGTCGGCTGTGTCGGAACTTACGCGCCGGTCGCCGCTCTAAGGGCGACACTTGACCACTGCTGCCCCTTGATGGGCACCAGTAGCGAAGCGGTGCCCCAGTAGAGCACCCTGGCAGCCCTGCGGGGCCCAGCGATCATGGAACAAGCCCCGCCCACCGGCTCAGGCGGTGGATAAATGTCGCAAATCAGGCGGCCGTTTGCGGCAGCGCCAGGCCCCGGCACCGCCTGCGGACCCAGCGGCACGTGCGCTCCCGCCGACTTCTAGAACCCGATTTCAGAAATCAGCCGTAGAAGCCCGGCGTGCTGGCGGGTTAGCATTACCAATCAGTAATGTGCCTGCTTGCGGCATCCGCCTCGCTCGCGGCTGCTGGGGCTGGCGGGTCACGGAGGGAGCAATCGCATGACTGTCGCCGAGGAACGGCTCGCTCGCATCGAGGCTTTTGACCTAGCCGGCCTCGGCCGCGTGGACATCGATGACGTGATCGAGTACGTGCACGTCCCGACCGCGCGCCTGCCTGAGTGGATGAGCCTGTACGACCGGTATCTGCGCCAGCGCTGGAACGTCAACGAGCTCGACTTCTCCGCGGACAAGGGCGACTGGACCGAGCGGATGACCGACGACTCGCGCAACTCGTTCCTGTCGATCGCATCCGGCTTCCATCACGGCGAGCGCCAGGTCGCAGTGGAGCTGGCACCGCTGCTGTTCGGCGTGCCGGAGGACTACAAGATCTTCCTGACGAGCCACCTTGAAGACGAAGCCCGGCACACGGTGTTCTTCGACCGGTTCTACCGCGAGGTCGTCGGGCTCGAAGGCGACGGCATCATGGACATCCTGGACGCGTCCTGGCCCTACATCCAGGAGACCTTCGTCGGGCCGTTCGGGCTGCTTGCGTACCTGACCGATGACCTGCGCCGCGACCCGTATAACAAGCACCTCCAGATGAAGTACGCGGCCTGCTACGTCATCTGGATCGAGGGCGTCCTTGCCCTCTCGGTCATGAAGATCACGCTCAACTATGCGCGCGACTTCAAGGTGCTGCCGGGCTTCTACACCGGCTTCACTGCCACCTGCCGCGACGAGGCCCGGCACGTCCAGGGCGGGCTGCGGTTCGTGCGCGAGCTCCTGAACGAGGATCCTGCCTACGTCAAGGACCTGTTCGACACGCTGCGGACGCTGCTCACCATGAGCGCGGCCCGGTCGAGCTATATCTACTACGAGCCACTCGGCTGGTCAGACGACCGGGTCACCGAGCTGTTCATGAACCAGCTGAACCGCAAGCTCGCGATGGTCGGCGTGACGCTGCCGCCAGACATGCAGGACATGCTGTCCGACGTGAAGCCCACGCTGGCAGGAGGCTGACGTGACCCGGTTCATGACGCAGGAATGGGCGCAGGAGTGCCAGCGGGTCATCAATAACTCGCCCGACCCGGAGCGCAAGGCCAGCAAGCTGCAGGACTTCTGGGACTGGATCGACATGATCCGCCCGTTCGTGACGGGCCGGCTGGCGCTGGCCGTCCGCGACCTGCCGCCCGGCGGCGACGGGGACACCCTGGTGCTGGACTTCGAGGGCGGCACGGTGACCGCTGCCTCAGTTCAGGAACGGGGTACTGCGGAGCCGGACGCCGTCTTCCTGCTCGCCGGCGACTACGCGGACTGGCTGGCCATGCTCAATGGCTACGACGTCGGCAAGATGGTCATGTACCGCAAGCTGATGCTGGAGAAGGGCGACACGCTGATGTTCTTCACAGCTGCCTTCTTCTGGACCGAGCTGCTCGCGGCTATCCAGTCGATTCCGGTGGAGACACTCGAGCCAGCTGATATCTGAACGTCACGTCCTGGCGGAGCCCGTCACCGGGCTGGCAGGCACGCAGCGCGGCGCGCAGGTCCGCATCGAACTCCTGAGTTCGGTTGCCTAGGGCGGCGACGGACAGCACTGACGTGGAGGCGACGAAGCCGGCGATCTCGTCCAGCGTCCAGGATCGGCTGTAGCCGACCTGGGTCTCCCCAGTCAGCTCAAAGCCGGCCTCGGCCAGCACGACGAGGTCCGGGCGCGCCTCGCGGGCCGCGACATAGCCGGGCGGGAGCCGCTGGTCGACCCCGTTCCCGTCCTGCCACCGCTGCATGACCGCCCGCAGCGTTTGCTGCCACGGTTCGTCGCCATCGGTGGGGGTGCCGCCCCACAGCAGCGCCAGGTGACCATCCGGCCGCAGCCAGCGCCGGATGTGGCCGGCCACGACGTCCCGCCGCAGCCGGTGAAAGGCGTTGCCGACGGTGACGAGATCGAAGCCGCCCGCCGGCAGGTCGAGGTCCTCGGCCGCGCCGGTCAGAAACCGGAACCAGGCCGCGTCCCCGCTCGCCGCCGCCTTGCTCCTGGCCATCTCGATCATGTCCGGCTCCTGGTCGGCCGCCCAGATCTCGGCGAAATGGTCGCGCAGCGCGAACGCGACCTTCCCGGTGCCACAGGCCAGGTCGAGCAGCCGCCCGGTGCCGTCCGCGCCGGCCCGGTGCGCCAGATCGTCGATCAGCTCCTGTGGGTAGGGCAGGCGATAGGCGTCATAGCACCCGGCGGTGCCCCGGTAGAGATCAGCTCGGAAGTGCGGATCAGCCACGTCGCTATCTTGCCCTGGGTTCGGCCACGGCTGCCGGGCGGTCGATCAGGCCGGCCAGGTCCCTACGATGGAGCGGTGCCAGAGCAGACTTCCGACGCGCCTCCGGAACGGGTCGAGGCCGGCCCCGTGCTGGTCCGCCGAGTCCGCGCTACCGACGCGGACGCGATCGCCGCGGCCGTGAGCACGAGCCTCGACTACCTGCGGCCGTGGATGCCGTGGGCGACGTCGGACTCGGCCGGGCGTGCCAGCCAGCTGGCGCGCGTGGCCGAGGCGGACCACAACTGGGAGTCGGGGATCGGGTACGTCTACTCGGTGCTCACCGCGGATCAGGGCACGCTCGTCGGCGAGATCGCGCTGCACCGGCGGCCCGCTGACGGCAGCATCGAGATGGGCTACTGGATCGCATCCAGCCAGGCAGGGCGGGGATACGGGACATCGGCCGGCCGGGCGCTGACCGCCGTCGCGCTGGCGCTGCCGGGAGTGGACCGGGTCGAGATCCACTGCGATGCGGCAAATCTCGCCAGCGCAGCGATCGCCCGCAAGCTCGGCTACCGCCTTGACCGCATCGAGGAGCGGCACCCAGAGGCGCCAGGCGAAAGCGGTCAGCTGATGATCTGGGTGCGGCGGCGGCTCGCGCACTAGCGGCCTGGTGCCGTGTCGCGGCTATCGGGCGTGCCGGCTGCAGCTCCTGGCCAGGACGGCAACGGCAGACTCAGCGCCGTCCAGGTCGGCGTAGCAGCCCTGCAGGTGCCGCTCTCCATTCCCGGCGAAGCCCGTGCGCGAATGCATGACGCGCGTGTTGTCGAAGACCACGCAATGGCCGGGCGCGAGCTCGAACCTGACCGTGAGGTACGGGCGGACCAGGATGGACGCGAAGGCCCGGTAGGCAAGGTAGAACTCGCGCATCTCCTCGGCCGCCTGCATGGGCGTAGCGCCCGCCCGCGGACGCATCGGCTGCATCGAGCGGCTGTTGTACCGGACGCCGCGAATGAGGCCGATCGAGTTGATCTCGATCATCGGCCTGTTCGCGCGAAGGTCGGCGGTGGCATCGGCGTAGGCGAAAGTGACCGGGGTCCGGGTCAGGCACTCGAACGCGGCCGGGTCCTCCGCGCGCAACTGCGCGGCAGCCCGGAAGCCATCCAGGAGCCCGGACTGGCCGCCGCTGGCAGCGTTCCCGAGGCAGTGCAGCAGCTGGATTGTCGGGACCGGGTCACGGTAGGGGTTGTCGGTGTGCGGGCCGATCGGCAGGTCCGTATACGCCAGGTTCGACGGGGTGGCCTCGGTTCGGACGTCGAACAGCCGGCCGTAGTTGGTCTCGCGTACGTAGCCGAAGGTGGCGGCGACGTCGAGGACTGCGCCGGCCTCGGCGGGCACCCCGGTGAGCAGCATGAACCCGGTGGCGAGCAGTTCGCGCAGGCAGCGGAGGCGGACTGTGTCGTTGGTCAGATACGACTGCCAGGACGTCGGCTGCGGCCCTGCCGGGAAGTCCCGCGCCGACCAGAGCCGCTTGGCGTCCTCACTGCGGGCGTCCGGCTCGGCGATGGTATGGCCGGTCAGCCACGTCCTGGTGAAGACCGATTCGTGGCCATCGGGACCGAACGTGACGTGCAAGCCGTCGGGAGACTCGATAGCGCCGGTGACGGTCACGTCGGGGGCCTGCTCAGTGATGACGGTGAGCCGCTGCCCACTCGCCGGGTCGCGGCAGAGGATGCACTGGCAGTTGTCGCGCAGCCAGGCGGGTTCGAATCCGTGCACGGCCGCGGCGTCAATGGCTGGCTCCCCGTTCTCTGGCGCGTCATTCAGACCGCTGCCTCCGCCCGGCAGGATCTGTTTTCTATCCAGCCTGAACTGCTGGCGCCGGCGGCGCAATGCGGCGCGCGCAGTGTTCGGATACATGCCTTGTGCGTGGCAGGAAGTGTTCACCCACGCGGCCGTCCGGCCTTACCCGCGCTGAGCGACTGGGCTAGCGTCAGAGCGTGTGCCTCCTCATCGCGATGTTCCAGGTCGTGCCGGATGCGCCGCTGATCGTGGCGGCGAACCGAGACGAGCGGCTCGACCGCCCTGCCGTGCCGATGACGGTGCTTCGCGAGCGCGAGCCGCGGATACTCGGCGGCCGGGACGAACTGGCCGGCGGGACCTGGCTGGCCGTCAACGAGCACGGCGTGATCGCGGGCCTGACTAATCAGCCGTCGGCCGACGGCCGCGACCCGACGAAGCGATCGCGCGGGGAGCTACCCCTGGCCTTTGCGGCGTACCCGAGCGCCGCTGAGGCCGTGGCCGCCGTGCGCGGCGAGCTAGATCCGGCGGCCTACAACCCGTGCTGGATGCTCGTCGGGGATCGGGAGTCGCTGTTCTCGATCGGCGTATCCGGCGGCGCCAAGTTCGAAGTCGAGCAGCTCGACCCCGGACTGCACGTGCTGGAGAACGCACCACTGCGATCGGCGTCGGCCAAGGCGGAATACATCCGCACGCTAGTGGCCGAAGCCCTGGCGGCTCGCCCGGCAGACGACTCCGCGGCAACGATCGACGCGCTGGAGGTGGTCCTCGGCAATCACCAGCCCGCGGTGCCGCAGCCGAGGACAGATGCGAAAGGGCGGGTCTGGCCGGCGTCGCTGTCGGCCGCGTGCGTGCACGCCGATGGGTACGGTACGAGGTCCGGGATGATCGCCAGCGTTCCGGCGTCCGCGACCGGCGTCCCCCAAGTGCTGGTTGCCGACGGCCGGCCGTGCGAGGCGCCGATGCAGGACATGACCGGCCTGTGGGCCCCCGCCGTGCATCGTAGCTAGCTGCCGATGACGGAATTATCCATTATGCGTGATTAGCTCGAGCTGCGACCGAGGGCGTGGAGAACGCATGTACCTGCGGGGCGAAAGTTTTGCCCTAGCGGTACACGCGTTACTTGCGCGCGCGGACCGGGAGGTCTCTGTCCCGTGTCACCTGGGTGTCTACTGCGCTCGCTACTACTGACCGGCCCGGCGCCGGCGGCTAGCATCCGGTCATGGGTCTGCTCAGAAAGCTCAAGACGCCCACGTCAGCGGCCCAGCCAGCGCCGCCGACCGTGGCGGACAACCTGCAACAGCTGATCACCACATCGGGCAACGCGTCACTGTTCGCCCATACCGAGTTCGTCAAGAAGGTTGACTGCTCGCGCTGCGGCGCGCCTAAGCGACTGCCGTCCAAGACGGCATACCTGTATTGCGACCATTGCGGCTCGCTGGTCGACTACGACTTCCGGCTCGCCAACATGGGCACCAACGCGGGGTACACCAACACGGTCTATCGCCAGCTCGTCGGGCCCGTGCAGCCCGAGATCGATCGCGCCCGTGCGTTCCAGGACAAGGATCGGTACCGCGAGCTCACCAGGGGCGTGTTCCTCGAATGGCTACGGCAGTGCCCGCAGGCGGCGTCGCCGCGGGTGGCCTCAGACGACGATTTCCGCGAGCGGATGGCGAGCTATCTCGCCGAGTGCATGGTGGTGCGGGACTTCGACCCGAACCTCGCCATGCTCGACGTGCAGTTCAACATGGCTGTCCGCGGGCTGCAGCGGCGGCCCATGCCCAACGGCCAGCCGTGGCTGGTCAGTGACGCGATCTGGCAGGTCGCGGACTTGTTCAAGCAGCAGATGGAGGCTGCTTACAAGCTGCTGGACGAGGCCGGGGTGCTCGCGATGGATCCGGACGAGGCACCGCCTGGCGTGCCGATCCGGATGGAGTACTCGACCTTCTGCCAGGGCTGGGTGCCGCACCTAGTGCCCGCGCAGGCCGATCACCTGCTGGCGATGTTCGGGCTGACCAGCGAGTACGCACGGGTGAACGTCACCGACGCGGAGACGAGGAAATGCGGTGGCTGCGGTGACGAGCTGAAGGTTGTGCCGGAAGCGCAAGCGGTCGTGTGTGAGTCGTGCGGCCGGAAGCTGGATATCGCGGGCGGCGAGACGCCGTGCCAGACCTGCGGTGCGCCGTTGTCGTTCCCGGTCGGGGTCAGCCGGATTGAGTGCCCGTACTGTCAGAGCGAAACGCACCGGATCTGACCGGGCCGCCCGCGTCTAACTGCCGACGGGCGGCCCGGATCAACCGGCTCAGGCCAGCGAGCGGGCGACGTGCTCGAGCTTGTCCATGGCTTCCTGCATGCCGCCTTCCATGCCCGAATTGATGTGCGCGTCGCGGTACTCCTGGCGTGAGTGCTGGACCAGCATCGACAACGTCGTGCGGCCATCTTTCTCGGTAAAGGTCGTGGTCGTCAGCGCCGCCGCGTCCGGCATTCCCTCGAAGACCTCGGTGCTGACGATGCGCTCGTCCGGGACGATCTCCTGGTACTCGCCGTGGAACGCGACCTCGAAGCCGCCGTTGGCGATCATTACGTAGCGCCAGGTGCCGCCGGGGCGCAGGTCAACGTCAGCGCTGGTCACCTCGCCGCGCTCACCGCTCCACCAGCGCCTGATCAGTTCCGGCGTCGTGTACGCGCGGTACACCAGGTGCCGGGGCGCGTCGAACTCCCTGGTGATCTGGATCTGCGTGTCAGTCGGGAGCGTCACCACGGCCGACTTGCTCGTCGTCATCTGAACCATCTCCGTACTCCAACTCCTTGAGCTCTGCCAGTACGACGTCCATCCGGGCGAACCGCTCCGACCACAGCTGCTCGAAGTCCTTCACCCAGTCATAGACAGGCTTGAGCGCGCGACCGTCGAGCCGGTACAGCCGATGACGGCCATCGTCGCGCACCGTGACGATCCCGACTTCCCTGAGGACGCGCAGATGCTTGGAGACCAGGGGCTGCGGAATGTCGAGGATGGCGACAAGATCAGTCACAGAGCGCTGGCCGCCGCCAATCGCATCGAGAATCTGCCGCCGCCTCGGCTCGGCTATCGCGTTGAAGGCGTCCGTCGTGGTCGCCGCTCGTGCCATGGCTCAATCATATGCCCATATGGGCATGTGTCAAGCGGAGCGCCTGCCAGGGGCACGGCAGGCGATGAAGAGCTCGCTCACATGCAGTAGTCGGCTGACGCGTCGTGAGCCTGAGCGTCGTCGCGGCCAGCCGCCTGAGCTGCAGGTGACGCAGTGGCCGCGGTGGGCTGCGCCTGGGTCGGCTGCGCCTGGCGTCGGCTGGCTGCCGGCTGGGTCGGCTGCGCCTGAGCCGCCTGTGCCTGCGTCGGCTCCGGCTGGGTCGCCCGGGTCGGCTGCGCCCGGGCCGCCTGCGCCTGAGCCGCCTGCGCCGCCGCCGCCACGGGTCGATCGGGCGCGAGGCGGGGCCGGACCAGAGCGGCATCGGCCGCGTCGGTGATGGCGGCCGCGGCCGCGCCGGCTACCACAGCGGTTGCGTCCGCGACTGCGGCCTCAGCTGCTTCCGCCGCGCCGGCCACGACAGCAGTTGCGCTCGCCACTGCGGCCTCGGCGGCATCGGCGGCGTCTGTCGGCCCCGTTCCCATGGTGATGGGTTTCTTGTCTTGACCTCCGGTGCCGGTGCGGCGGTCGTCTGGCCACGCCCGCGCCCCGACGGCGGCCAAGGCGTCCATGGCCAGCGGGAGTTTCTCGTAGACGAACAGCACAGGGCCGCCGTCGGCTAGCTCCAGTGCCGCGCGCAGCGCATCGGCCGGGTTCTCCGCCGCGCGGCAGACGATGCCGGGCCTGGCCGCCTGCAGCGCGTTGCCGATCAGAGTCAGCATCTCGCCGCTGCGCCGGCCGCGCCTGTCACTGTCCTCGTACAGGACCACGGCCGGGAACCAGCGCGCGATGGCTTCTGCGCTCGCCACCAGCAAGTCGTCGCGCCGGTCGCCAGGCAGCGTCACGGCTGCGACCGGCTGTCCGGGCCAGACCTCGTGGACCAGGCGCCCAGTCGCCTCGAGCGCCGCCGCGTTGTGCCCGTAGTCGACGATCACCGGGCTGGTCCCGGCTTCGAACACGCTGGCCCGGCCCAGGTTGTCGGCACCGGGCGCGAATGCGGCCAGGCCGCGGGCGATGTCCTTGGCGCTGATCCCGGCTGAGCGGCACGCCGCGATGGCGGCGAGCGCGTTGGCTACGACGTGCGCAGCCCGCCCGCCGAACGCGCCGGGCAGGTCGTCGACGGCCAGCACAGCGCGCCGTTCGCCGGCCAGCGTCTCGGTGAGCAGCCCGTCGGCGACCTCGTAACACGCGCCGCCTGCCGCCCGGTGCTTCGCCAGCACCGGATTGTCCGGGCTCAGGCTGAACATCCGCACGACCGGGGCGTGCGCGCGGACCGCAGGCCGTTCTGCCAGCGCCGCCGTGGCCGGGTCGTCGGCGTTGAGCACGACCGATCCGCCGTCGCTGATCGCCTCGGCGACCAGCGCCTTGACGTGGATCAGCTCGTCGAGATCGTCGATGTTGTCATCGCCGAGGTGGTCGGCGGCAATATTCGTCACGATCGCGACGTCGGCGCGGTCGTAGCCGAGACCGCGGCGGACGAGGCCGCCGCGCGCCGTCTCGAGCACGGCTGCCTCGACGGTCGGATCGTCGAGCACCATCTCGGCCGACCTCGGCCCGGAAGCGTCGGTCGCATAGACCAGGCGGCCACCGACGTACACGCCATCCGTGCAGGCCATGCCGACTCGGAGACCGGCATGCTGAAGCACCTGCCCGATCATGCGCACGGTACTGGTCTTGCCGTTCGTGCCGGTCACCGAGATCACCGGGATCCTGGCCGGGGCACCTGGCGGGTACAGGCTGTCGACGACGGCCGCGGCCACGTCGCGCGGCCTGCCCTCGGTCGGGGACAGGTGCATCCGCAGGCCGGGACAGGCGTTGAGCTCCAGTACCGCGCACGGCTGAGCTGAGCCGTGGCCGAACGGATCGTGCAGTGGCGCGGCGATGTCGGCCAGCCGCAGGTCGATGCCGCAGATGTCCAGGCCGGATATGGCCGCGGCCCGGCGGCAGACCTCGGCGACCTCAGGGTGGACCAGGTCGGTGACGTCCTTGCTCGTTCCGCCAGTCGACAGGTTCGCGTTGCGGCGCAGCGTCACGACCTGGCCCGCGGCGGGCACGGAGTGATCGTCGAGGCCGAGGGCGACCAGGTGACTCAGGGCGTCCGCATCGAGCCTGATCATCGTGAGCTCGCGCGAGTGGCCAGCACCCCGCCGCGGGTCGGTGTTCGCGTCCGCCACGAGCTGGCCGATCGTATGCAGTCCGTCGCCGGTGACCGAGGCCGGGCGTACCTGGGCGGCGGCCGCGATCTGACCATCGATCACGAGCACCCGGTAGTCCGTACCAGGTACCAGCGCCTCCACCAGGACGGCCTCGCTGACGGAGGAGGCCTTGCCGTAGGCGGCTGCTGCCTCGGCGGCGGTGCGCACGCCGACGGTGATGCTGGCCCCCTGGCTTCCGCCGAGCGGCTTGATCACGACCGGGCCGCCGATCTCGGCCAGCGCCGCCGCCGCCTCCAGCGGGCTCCTGACGGTGACCCCGTCGGCGACCGGGATGCCGGCCCCGGCCAGCAACTGCTTGGTGAGCTGCTTGTCGGCCGCCACGTCGACGCCAACTGCCGAGGTCTGGCTGGTCAGCGCTGCCCACACCAGCTGGCGATGGGTTCCGTAGCCCAAGCGCAGCAAGCTCAGCCCGGCCATCCGGCGAACCGGGATGTCGCGTTGCCGGGCCGCGGCCGCGATGGCCGCAGTGGTGACGCCGAGCCGTTCCCGTTCGCAGATCCCGGTGATCAGCTCCAGGTCAGCGCTGAAGTCCGGAGTAGCGTCGCTGTCGGCCAGCAGCTCGCGCACGACTCGCATCGCGAGGCGGAGCAGCTCGGCCGGCACGACGGAGTCAGCGGGCTCGTCTTGCGGACACTCGGTCATCACGTCGTAGTGGCCGTCGGCCCCGGCCCACATGGTCCGGCCGAGATACACCGGACGGCCGGCGAGACCGGAAAGCTCCAGCATGACGTGCTCGGTGACATGACCGAAGTAGGTGCCGTTCGCCATCGCCGACAGGAACCCGCCTGGCTGCCCCGCCGCGCAGTGGTGCGTTGCCAGGCCGGGCAGCACCTCGGTCAGGCGTTCAGCGAAACCGCCGAAGTCGGTGGTCTCCTTGCACGTCAGGTCGTCGAGTTCGAGCCGCGCGACGGCCACCGGGCTCGCCGTGAACACGTTCGGCCCGCTCAGGTGCCGCAGGTCAATGAAACGCACGTCCGCTCCCTCGGCTGTCTCGGTGGTGTCTGGGTCGGGTCGCGAGGATGGGTGCCGGTTGTGGGACCAGCGCCGGTCGTGGCATCGGCACCGGTCGTGGCATCAGTACCGGTCGTGGGACCAGCGCCGGATGTGGCATCAGTACCGGTCGTGCGCGGGCCCGATCGTCGGCGTCCGCGTATCGAAGTCGAACAGGCACCCGGCGGGCAGCAGGTGCAGCCGCACGCCGAACAGCGTGATGGGATCGCAGTCCCCGGCCGGATGTACCACCGTCGCGTCCTCGGCGTCGACGACCGTCGCTACGCCGCTGCCGAGGACCTCGAAGTGGTGGCCTTCCACCAGGACGCCGGTGTTCTCATCGAGGCCGATGCCGAGGTGGTCGGGATCCAGTGCGACGGCGCTGAGCAGCCGCGGCAGCCGCCCGCGCTCGACGAAGTGCATGTCGATCAGCGCCTTCGGGATCAGCCCGAGGCCAGGGCCGGTCCGGACCGCGGCCGCGGACACGCCGGGCCCGGTACCGCCCAGGATCATGGTGCGGCCCATCGCCGTTGCGCCCGCGCTAGTGCCAGCTACGACCAGGCCGCCGCCGGCCAGGCGGTCGCTGACGATGTCGTTGGCGCGCGAGCCGACCAGGGTGCGCAGCTTGGACTGGTCCCCGCCGCTGAAGAAGATGCCAGTGGCATCCGACAGCAAAGTTGCCGCGTCCTCGCCGTCCGCGTCGCTGCGGCCGCGCAGGCGCAGCTCGCTGATCTGCTCGACGCCTAGCTTGCGGAAGACCCGCTCGTAGTCGGCGAGTACTTCTTCGGGCATGTTCGTCGCCGTCGTGACGAGCACGATCCGGGCCTCGTCGCCGCCAGACAGTTCAACGAACCGCTCCAGCAGGCCCGCGCCGCAGCAGCGGTCCTCCGCCCCGCCGATGATGAGCAGCCGACCTGGCGATGCCCCGTCGTCCACGTCCTCCGCCCTCGTCCCGGACCTCGCGGTCCACGAACGGCTAGTTACCCCCGGTTACATCGCGTCAACCCCAAGGCATAATTCATGACGGAAGGTAACGGGGACGCCTGAATCGCCGCCAGCCTCTGCCGGCCGCCGTCGGCGCGGATCCGGCCTCGGTCGCCGGGGATCCGGCCTCGGTCGCCGGCGCTGCGCCCTAGGGGCAAGACTTGACCACTGCTGCCACTAGTGGGGCACCAATAGCGAACCGGTGCCCCATCAGAGCGCCCCAGAGAGCCATGGCAGGTACCGGCGGGCTGAGCGCGGGCAGCATCAGCCCAGCAAAAGCCCTGAAGGGGACGAGTGTTACTGAGCGCCAGAGGGCTGGTGCGCGCCCCGGCGCGGGCCCGAACGCGGGCGGGACAGCTCATCGGGAAGCTGGAGCAGCGGGTTCGTCGCGCTCGCAACGACGTCGCCAGCGATATCGATGACCTTGCGGCCGCGGCTTCTGGCCGCCTCCCTGAGCTGCTCGAACGCCTGACGCGGCTTGATGCGATGCCGCTCGGCGAGCACGCCGATTGCCTGCTCGACCCGGATCCGGGTCGCCAGCGCGTGCTCAAGCTGGCCGACGGTGGCCCGCAGCCGGCCGGCTTCGCTCGCGAGGGTTGGCTCGCAGGCCGGCTTACGCGGGGCGGCGTCGGTCATCCCGTTCTCCGCCGCGAGCAAATCAGCGAGGATCATGGCACAAGTCAGGTCAGGCAGGTCGTCACTGCCGACCCGCCAGCCATCTTTGGTGCGCCGGACCACGGCGTTATCGGGCACGAAAGCAGTCACCGGGGCGCCGTTCGCCGCCGAGGCGTTGATCACGCTGCCGGTTACGACTGCGCTGCCGTCGGCGCTGACCGCTGCGGCGCTCGCCGAGACGTCGCCGGTCTCTATCGCGGCCGTGTCGGTGCTGGCCTCGGCGGCATCCGCTGCTCTGGCCGCCTTGGTGCGGCGGCTGCGCTTGGTGGTCATTGCTTGCTGGTCATCTCGATCCGGCGAGCTCGCCCAGGCGCTGCTTGACCGCAGTCATCGACGGGTTCGTCATAGCACTGCCGTCCGGGAACAGGACAGTCGGGACAGTCTGGAAGCCGCCGTTCACCGACATGACGTAATCCGCTGCGGCTGGGTCTTCCTCAATGTTCACCTCGGCGATCTCGATCCCCTGGGCTGCCAGCTGGCTTTTGAGTCTCCGGCAGTAAGCACACCAGGTCGTGGTGTACATGGTCAGCGGCTGCGCCACTCCGACTCTCCTCATCCACAACGTCCAGGACAACCTTACTAACGCCGACGACGCCTGCGCACTTCCCGGCCAGGCTCGCAGGCGTCGGTGGCATGCGGAAGTATGTCGTCTGGCGGCGCCAGGGTGATTTACCCGGCCTGTGCCAGCGACTACAGAGGGGAGGCTGCGCGAACGTGCCAGATCGGGACGCTCAGGCGCTAACGCCAGTATCGGCTGCCGCTGCGGCCGCCGAGGGCCCGGAGGCGGTGCTCGCTGGCCTCGATCCAGAGCAACGCCAGGTCGCGCTGGCAGCCCGTGGCCCCGTCTGCGTGCTGGCCGGGGCAGGCACTGGCAAGACGCGCGCTGTCGCCCACAGAATTGCCTACCTCGCGGCCACGGCCCAGGCTGATGCCGCGAGGGTGCTCGCAGTGACATTCACCACTAGGGCGGCCGGTGAGTTGCGCGCACGCCTGCGCCAGCTGGGACAGGTCGCGCCAGGCGCGGGCCTGGACAAAGTGCAGGCCAGGACGTTTCACTCGGCCGCGCTTCGGCAGCTAACCCACTTCTGGCCGTCGACGGTAGGCGGCCGGGCGCCAGAGGTCGTCGAGTCCAAGATTGGCCTGGTGGCTGAGGCGGCACGGCGGCTGCGCGTGTCGGCCGGCCTGCCTGAGCTACGAGACGCGGCCGCCGAGATCGAGTGGGCCAAGGTCACCCAGGTCCGGCCCGATGACTTCCCGGCGGCCAGCGCGAAGGCTGGCCGCACTCCGCCGCTGGATCCGATCACGATGTCGAGGATCTACGCCAGCTACGAGGACCTCCGGACCGAGCGGCACCTGGTCGACTTCGAATCGGTCCTGGAGCTGACCGCAGGCATCCTGGCCGAGTACCCAGCAGCCGCTCGCTCCGTCCGCGACCGCTATACCGTCTTCGTCGTCGACGAGTACCAGGACGTGAATCCACTCCAGAAGCTGCTGCTGGACATGTGGCTCGGCGGCCGGGATGAGATCTGCGTCGTGGGTGATCCGCGCCAGACCATCTACTCGTTCACCGGTGCGACGCCGTCGTATCTGACGGGCTTCCCGGCTGAGTTCCCGTCTGCACAGGTCATCCGCCTCGTGCGGAACTACCGGTCGACGCCTCAGGTCGTCACCCTGGCCAACAGGCTTGTGGCAGGCACGGCGGTGGACCAGACGCCGCTCGCGGCGCAGCGGCCCGCCGGTCCCGCGCCGCAGCTAACCGAGTACCCGGACGAGCCGGCCGAGGCCGCGGCCGTCGCCCGTCAGGTGCGCGCGCTGATCAAGGGCGGCACTTCGGCTGGCGAGATCGCCATCTTGGTGCGGACGAATGCGCAGACCCAGGGTCTGGAGCAGGCCCTCGCGACAGCTGGCGTGCCGTTCCAGCTCCGGGGCGCGGAGCGATTCTTCGACCGTGCCGAGATCCGCCAGGCCGTTGGCCTGGTGCGGGCCGCTGCCAGGTCGGCGTCGGCGTCTGACGAGCCTGTGACGGAAGTCCGCCACATCCTGGCAAGCATCGGGCTAACGCCGCAGGCGCCCGGTGGCCGCGGCACGGCCCGGGACCGTTGGGAGTCACTCGAAGCACTTGCGCAGCTTGCTGCTGACTTCTTCGCCGCCAATCCGCAGGCGGACCTGGATGGCCTTGCCACCGAGCTCGCGGTTCGGAGCGCGATCGGGCACGTACCAGCGATGGCTGGCGTCACACTTGCCTCGCTGCACGCGGCCAAGGGCCTGGAGTGGCAGGCCGTCTTCCTGCCTGGTCTGACCGACGGCACGGTGCCGATCATCTATGCACAGACCGACGAGGCGATCGAGGAGGAACGCCGGCTGCTGTACGTGGGCATCACCAGGGCGCGCGAGCGTCTCTACCTCTCCTGGTCCCTCGCGAGGACTCAGGGCGGGCGCCGGACCCGCAAGCCGTCGAGGTTCCTCAACGGCCTTACGCCAGGCGGTGGCGCAGGCGATAGATCGGTCGGGCCCAAGGATGGCGCTGGCCGCCGCGGCCGGGAAGCAGCAGCCAGCAAGCTCAATGCTGACGATCCGCTTGTCCGTCGGCTCCGGGAATGGCGCCTGACCAGATCCAAGGAGCTCGCTGTGCCCGCCTACGTGATCTTCTCCGACGCGACGCTCCAGGCCATCGCTGACACTCGGCCCGTGACGCGCGAGGAGCTCGCGCGCGTGCCAGGTGTCGGCGCGGTCAAGCTTGACCGGCACGGCGCCGCCGTGCTGGCGATCTGCGCCGAACCGGGCGGTCAGTTCGCGCAGGCAGCTCGCACGCCAGCGGGGACGGGCCAGCCGGCCGACGTGGATGCTCGGACAGGGCCATGACCAAGGCGCTCGATGAAGTCGTCAGCCTGCTGGATCTCGAGCAGATCGAGCTGGATATCTTCCGCGGCAGGAGCCCGGCGGGCGAGCGCCGGCAGCGCGTGTTCGGCGGACAGGTAGCCGGTCAGGCCCTGGTTGCGGCTGGGCGGACAGTACCTGCCGACCGGCCGGTGCACTCGCTGCACGCCTACTTCATCCGGCCAGGCGATCCCGCGGTGCCGTTGGTATACGTCGTGGAACGGGTCCGAGACGGCAGGTCATTCACGACGCGGCGGGTCACTACGGTCCAGCACGGCAAGACGATCTTCACGCTGTCTGCGTCCTTCCACTTGTCGGAGCCTGGATTCGAGCACTCCGACGCCATGCCTGTGGTGCCGGGCCCGGACGAGATCGAGCCGACCGCCGACCGGCTCCGCCGACTCTACGGGTCGGGCGTCGAGGACTACGCACGAGCGAACCCCATCGATATCCGGTACGTCGGCCCGCTCACAGCGGAGGCGGCGAGGGACCCTTCGCTGATTTCCTCCCGGAGCGTGGTGTGGCTGAAGGCCGACGGAGAGCTTCCTGACGATCCGCTGCTGCATGTCTGCCTGATGGCCTACGCGTCAGACATGACCCTGCTCGACACTGTGCTGCTGGCGCACGGAGCGTCCTGGGGAGAGAGCCTCGCCATCGGCGCGAGCCTGGATCACGCCATGTGGTTTCACCGGCCGTTCCGGATCGACCGCTGGCTGCTTTTCGTCCAGGACTCACCGACCGCCAGCGGGGCCAGGGGACTGGCTAGGGGTGAGGTCTACACAGAGACCGGAGAGCTGGTGGTGTCGGTGGTCCAGGAGGGACTGCTGCGCCGCAGCGAGCCGGCCAGGTAACGGGCCGGCCGCAGCCTGACTACGAAGAAGTCCCAGGTAGAAAAAGAGTTGCCGCGGTCCCGGAGGCTTACGTAGGCTTCTGCTTGTCCGCAAGCGGATCCCTTACGCCCCGAGAGGAGGTGCCCGAGATGCTGAACATTACCCCGGCCATGGCAGGAGCCACCACGGTGCAGACCGTCGACGCTTACGCCTCGCAGGCCGCTCAGCGACCGCTCGCCGGTTTCGGCGCGGGCGCCTTCTCGCGTGATGGTGCCTGCTCTGGCTCTCAGGTCAGCAAGATGGCCGCTGCGCTGCCAGTGCCGCGGATTAAGCCGTCTACCGGTGTGGCCGTCGCAGGCGGCGCCAAGGCGGGTTTCGCCGACGCCGCGTGCACGAATAGCCGCGTCGACGGCACGCAGGTCAGCATCGCCCAGCTCGGCATTGTCCCCGTGGACGCCGTCCAGGCTGGCACCCACAACTTCATCCAGATGGCTCGCCAGTACCCGGTTATCCCGGGTGGAGTGGGTCCGCATCCGGCGAGGGAACCAGTACCGGTCTGAGCACAGACCGGCCAGATCCCCTCCAGGCCGCGGACCCGATAAAGGGTCCGCGGCCTTCGTTATGCAAGGCCACAGATTGTCAGAGGCATACGAGAAGCTCGACGAGTAAGTGGAGAGGGGATGGCACCGATGCAGTGGCCCGGCACAACGGACGTGCTGGAGGAACTAGCCGGAGTTCCCAGCGGGACTGGCCTTGACGGCCAGGCACTCAGCGCAGCTGAGCTGCCGTGCAGGGATGAACCGGAGCTGTTCTTCGCGGAGTCACCAGAGGACGTGGAGTTCGCGAAGTCGCTCTGCGGCAGCTGCGCCGCGAGGATGGTCTGCCTTGCCGGGGCGATCGCCCGAGCGGAGCCGTGGGGCGTCTGGGGCGGCGAGCTATTCCTGCGGGGCGAGATCGTCCCGCGCAAGCGGCCGCGGGGACGTCCGCGCAAGGACGCGGTGGCGGCCTGATCCTTGGCCGACACGGCCACGTAATCAACTCACTCACCGAGGGGACAGTGCAATGGCGCATGTACAACCCGAACTAGCACGAGAACGACAACAGGCCCTCCTCGCGATGGCCGCCGCTCAGCGCGACGGCAACCGGGCGTGGATGCACGACCGGATCGCACGGCGGGCACAGCGAGCGGAGCGACTCCAGACCCGCCGCGCAGATCAGGCAGCCCGGCTGCGGGCTGCCCTCGAGCTAATCGAGTCGGTGCGGTAGCGGGAGTCAGCAGGGGCCGGGCCCGGGGAGTCAGCGGACTTCCCGGGCCCGATGGCTGTCGCGACGTCAGGACCGGGCCAGCGCATCGGCGCCGGGCAGTGCCTCAGGACCGCCTAGTGCCTCAGGACCGGACAGCACGTCAGGACTGGTGACCACGTCAGGACCGGTGAGCAAGTCAGTCACGATTTTGCCTGGCGGGCCATAGCCGGGCACCCACCGGAGCACCTCAGCGCGCAATCTGCCGGAGCATTCCAGCTGGCACAGCACGCCGATGCCGGACGTCGAGACCCGGTGAATGAGCACGTAGGACGGCGGCAGGTTCAGCCGCCGGGCGACATTGGCCGGCCGAAGGTCCGCGACCCTCGTCGCCTCGCCGCGCATCCAGTCGCGACTGAACGAGAAGCTCTCGCCCCGCGATGGCTCGGCCAGCGGCGCAAGGAACGCGCGCAGCTCCTCGAGACTCACGGTCACGCCGGGGCGCAGGAATCCGTGCTCGCGCAGCTCCTGCTCCACCATCTCGATGTCGCCGTCGTGGTGCATCAGCCAGAGCAGCTTGCCGAAGATCGGCGGCAGTCCGTCGGGCAGCCGGTCCACGGCGCCGAAGTCGAGCACACCGAGGCGCCCGTCGGCTAGCAGCCGGAAGTTGCCCGGATGCGGATCGGCATGAAGCAGCCCCGCCCTGGCGGGGCCTGAGAACAGGAACCGGACCAGGCGCATGCCAGCGTCGTTGCGCTGCTCTTGCGTACCCGAGGAGATGATCGTCGCGAGCGGCGTGCCGTCCATCCACTCGGTGACGAGGACATGATCAGTGGCAGTGATCACGCCGGGTACCGCGATATCCGGATCGCCGGCGTACGCGTCGGCGAATGCCTGCTGCGCTGTCGCCTCCAGCCGGTAGTCGAGCTCCTCGACGACCCTGGCTCGCAACTCATCGAGCATCGGCCTGACGTCCAGGCCGGGCATGAGGATCCCGAACAGCCTGCCCACGCGGCTGAGCTGGGTGAAGTCGTTGCTGAGCGCCTTGCCAGCGCCGGGATACTGGATCTTGACCGCGACCTGCGTGCCGTCGTGCCAGATCGCGCGGTGCACCTGGCCGATCGACGCGGCCGCCGCCGGGTTGTCGTCGAACTCGGCGAACCGATCTCGCCAGTCCGGACCTAGGTCGGCCGCCAGAACCTTGTGCACGGCGGCGGCGGGCAGCGGCGGGGCGGACTCCTGCAGCATGGTCAGGGTCGCGCGATACGGGCCAGCGATCTCGGGCGGCAGTGCCGCCTCGAAGATGGACAGCGCCTGGCCGAGCTTGAGCGCTCCGCCCTTGAGCTCACCGAGAACGCGGAAGATCTGCTCGGCAGTCCGCTGCTGCAGCTCCTGCGCCACGATCTCCGCGGGCCTGCCGCCAAGCCGCTTGCCAAGTCCTAGCGCGGCGCGGCCCGCCATCCCCACCGGCAGCGAGGCCAGCTTGGCGGTCCTGGTCACGGCTAGACGCGGGAGGTCAGTCATGATCTCTATTGTCGGCTAACCGGGCTACCGCATGCGACGGGGCTGCCCTTACCGCCTTTGCCGGCCGGCCTAAATAGCGCTGAACCATGACTCGGCGCGGTCCGTTACGTTCGTATGCACCCGCACGTCACCCCTGGCAACCTAGGAGCCGCCGCCATGCTGAGCCGACTGCTGATCATTGCGGGAGCGCTAGCCACGATCGTCGGTGTGATTTTCGCCCTGCAGGGCTTCGGCGTACTAGGCGGCAGCATGATGTCGGGCAGTTCGGTGTGGGCCACGGTCGGGCCGATCATCGCGCTCGTCGGCGTGCTTGCCATCGGGACCGGGCTGCGCCTGCGCCGGTCGTCCTCAACCGCCCGCAGCTGACGCCCAGCTGCCGCACGTGCAGGCCTGATGCGGCCGCCAGGTCCTGCGTCGCCACTGCCAGGCCGGCAGAGCCAGCTCCAGCGTCCCGTCCGCGGTCGCGCCGGCCAGCTCGGATCGGTCAGCGAACGCCACCGCCTGCGCCGCCGCCTGTGCCGCGACCGCGCTCGCGAGCACGGCATCACCGGCGGTTGCGTCCATTCGGTCGGCTGGCAGCTGGGCCAGGATTAGCGGCCAGGCCGGATCGCGCTCGGCGCGAGCGAGATCCAGGCAGCGCAGGCACGCCGTCCGGCCGGGCCGAACTAGCGGACCGACCACGCCGATCGCCTCGCTGACGCAGACGGCGAGGTGCACCACCCGCTGGCGCTGCAACTCGGCGACCTCTGCTGGCCCTGGGTGGCCGACCAGCACGATCAGATCCGGCTGACGGTCCCGGTGCCACGGTCGCTCAACGTCAGCGGCGGCCGCGAGGCCCGACCGGGTGAGCAGGTCGGTGACCAGGTCCGCGATCAAGCCGCTGCCGCGTACGTGCACCGTGGTCGCCGACCGGCGGGCGAGTAACTGCACGCCGCCATCCGCGTCCTGGCCAGCCAGCGACGCGACCGCGAGCACCGGGGCGAGCTGATCCCGTAGCTCACGCGGCAGCGACCGCAGGGCGTCGGCCGGGAAGTCGATGATGGCGCCAGCGGCTGCGAGCAGCGTGATGACGCGCTCGGTGACGGCCGTCGGCACGCCGCGCTGGCTCGCCTCGGCAACGACCTGATCGCGGCGACGGCTCCCGTCTAGCAGGCGGATGACGTCGGCCGCTCCGCGCATGCCGGAGACGGCTGCCGCCCGGCGCGGGTCGACGCCCACTTGCACAGTGTCTCGGTCCCGCCACAGCGGCTGAAGACCCGATCTCAAGGCCGGCCTCATAGCTGGAAGGATGGCACCGCGGACCGACAGTCCGGACGGCAAGGGCTTCAGGCAGGGAACGGGGCCGCAAGTCCCCGGGTCGCCAGGCCGCTCGCCCCCCTTCCCCAGAAGCAGCAAGCGGCCCAGGGCCCGGGGACCCCTTGGCTGGCGAAGCTAGGCTCGCTGGTCCTGCAGGTCAAGCCCACCCTGTGGACGCCGTTGTGCACAACGTGGGGAGCACACGGCGCGTCGCTGTGGATACTTGTGTACGTCGGTGTGAATTGCCCGGACAAAATCGGTCGGGGAGGCTGCTGATCAGCCAGGATGGCGTCCACGTGCTGTGGACGGAGATTGCCCGCGGCTAACTTGAGCTGAGGGCCCCCAGCCGACGGAGGCCGGCCGGTCCGGCGGACTGATTCTTGTCGGCCACAGCCGCGGCGTGGCGGCAGTACCCACGGCGCCAGTACCTCGGCGGCCACCACGACGGCGGCCAGCGCTAGGGCGCCAGTGCTAGCGCGCCAGCACCGGCGTCAGGACTCGCTGGGGGGCTCCGGCGTGCTGCCGGGCTGTCCTGGACTGTCGTCATCTGTGCCGGCGTCATCTGGGCCATCGTCGGCAGGCCGGTCCAGATCCGAGATGTCGAGCTCCGGCCGCCCCCGAACGAAGCCGTCGGGATCGTCGAAGTCATCGGCGGTAGGCAGCAGGTCCGGGTGCGCCCAGATAGCATCTCGCCCGGAAATGCCGCGCTCGGTAGTCAGGCCCTGCCAGATCGCGGCGGCCTCGCGCAGCCTGCGCGGCCGCAGCTCCAGGCCGACGAGCGTGGCGAACGTGCGCTCCGCGGGGCCGCCGGTGGCGCGCCGCCGCCTGATTGCCTCGGCGAGAGCCTCTGCCTGCGGCAGCCGGTCGCCTGCGGCGGTCGCAACCACGGTCGCGACCCAGCCCTCGACGAGCGCGAGCACGGTCTCCAGCCTGGCGAGGGCGGCCTTCTGCTCGGGCGTGTCTTCCGGCTGGAATAGCGCGGCGCCTGACAGCGCCTCGTTGAGCGCCTCGGGATTGGACGGATCGATCTGCGGCATCGCGTCTCGGAGTGCAGCGGCATCGACGGTGATCCCGCGCGCGTAGTCCTCGACCGCGCCGAGCAGTCGGGCCCGCAGCCACGGCACGTGGCCGAACAGGCGGTGATGGGCAGCCTCGCGCAGCGCGAGGAAGAGCCGGATCTCGTCGGCGTTGACGGACAGGCCTGACCCGAACGCGGCCACGCCCGCCGGCAGCAAGGCGGCCGTGCCCTGCGGCCCGAGCGGTAGCCCGACATCGGTCGAGCTCACGACTTCCTCGGCCAGGGCACCTACAGCAGCGCCGGTCTGGCCGCCGACCATCATGCCGCCGATGCGGCGCATCATCTCGCCAAGGCCGCCGAGGCCGCCAAGACCGCCGAGCATCGCCTGCATCTCGGGCGGAATGTCCGCGCCGAGCTCTGCCGGGTCATCGCCGAGCAGCCCGCTCATCGCGTCGACGGCCCGCGCGGCGATGGGGTCGCACAGCTTCGACCAGACGGGCAGGGTCGCTTCGACCCACTCGGACCTGCTCCAGGCCTGCGATGTCCGGATCCCGCTCGGGAACTCGGTGGCGTCCTCGAGCCAGAGGTCGGCGAGCCGCAGCGCCTCGATCACTTTGCTGCGGTCGATGTCCAGGACGCTCGCGTCGCCCTTCTGGGCGACCGTCTGCCGGGCGATGTTCTTGGCCAGGTCCCAGTTCACCGGACCGCCCTGCCAGGACATCAGATCGGCGAACTGGCGCAGCGCGTCTGCGAACTGCTGCGGGTCGCCCATGGGACCAAGGGGGCCCATGCCGCCGAAGGGCCCGACCGGGCCACCGCCGCCAGGTCCAGAGCCGCCGGAGCCGCCGGGCACGTCCGGATCGTCACCGGAGTTACGCCCAGGGCCGAAGCCGAAGGGAGGCTCAGTCATCTGCCTAGCCTCTCGGGGTCATCTGCCCGAACTCTCAGGCAGGATGGAAGGGTCCACACTGGCCAAGCTATCCCAGGAGCGGTCCGCGGTGAGCAACCGAGTAGCTCAGGTTCGCCCTGAGCGCAGCCCTGAATCCGGATCCAGGGCTCCGGCGGCGACCCGCGGTCGGCGGGAGGCGCGGGATTTGGTCACTGCGCCCGACCACGCCGACGACGCGGTCACCGGCGAACAAGGCGAATCCGGGCCGGCCGAGTCTGATCTGTCCGGCCGGCGCACCGACGCAGCGCGGCCGGTCATCGCCGTGACCGGCGCCGCGCGCGGCCTTGGCCTGGCGCTTACCGCGCGCCTGGCGCAGTCGCCGCTGGTCGGGCGCGTCGTCGCGATCGACCACAACCGCGGCGACGTCAGCGGCGTGACCTGGCGAATTGCCGATGTCCGCGATCCGGCTCTGGCCGGCCGGCTGTCGGACGTCGACGTCGTGGTGCATACCGACGTCGACTTCTCGCCTGACTCGGATGCCCGCGTCAGGCGAGCATTCAACGTGCGCGGCGCTCAGACGGTGCTCACCGCTGCTGCGGCGGGCGGTGTCGGTCGCGTCATCCTCGTCACGAGCGCCATGGTCTACGGGGCCCGGGCGGATAACTCAGTGCCGCTGCCTGAGGATGCCCCGCTGAGCGCCGACTCAGACGACAGCGTGGTGAGCGACCTGCTCGAGATCGAGCACCTCGCGGAGCGATCGCCGCGGGCTCACCTCGGGCTGCAGGTCAGCGTGGCCAGGCCTGCCGCGCTCGTGGGCGACGGCATTGACACGCTGGTGACCAGGCATTTTGAAGCGCCCCGCCTGCTGGCGGTGAAGGGCTGCGCGGCGCGCTGGCAGTTCTGTCACATCGATGACCTGGTCTCGGCCCTCGAGCTCGCGGTGGACGGCAAGGTAACCGGCGCTTTCGCTGTCGGCTCCGACGGCTGGCTTGAGCAAGATGAGCTCGAAGAGATCGCTGGGCTGCGCCGGATCGAGCTCCCAGCCGGGCTCACCTTCGCGACCGCCCAGCGGCTGCACCGGGCCGGGATCACCCCGGCGCCTGTCGCTGACCTGCGTTACGTCGTCTACCCGTGGGTCGTCGACTGTAAAGCGCTGCGGGAGGCGGGCTGGCAGCCGCACTATGACAACTCGACGGCGCTCGAGGTGCTGCTGGCGCAGCGTGCCGGGCATCACGCGGTCGCTGGCCGCAGGCTGGGCAAGAAGGACGCGACCATCACGGCAGCCGGGGCGACCGTGGCGGTCATCGGGACGGCCGCAGTGGTCCGGCAGGTCCGGCGGCGGCGGCGCGGGACCTGACCCCCGTCACCGATCGCCGCCGCCCGGTGACCAGCTGCAGCCGCCCGACTCCTGGTAGCGGCTGCTCAGGGTTCCGCCGGATGCCTGTAACTTGTCATGGTGAGCGTCATCAGGATGACCGAGCTACGAGCCGAGCCGCTCTCAGTCGATGAGATCCGCGCGACGGCCGCCGACCCGGCGGCTGGCGCGATCGCGGTGTTCATCGGCGCCGTGCGGGACCATGACGACGGCCGAGGCGTGACTGCCCTGTCCTACAGCGCTCATCCATCAGCGCAGACTGAGCTCGAGCGGGTCTGCGAGAAGATCGCAGCCAGCTACTCGATCGTATCGCTGGCCGTCGCGCACCGGACCGGCGATCTTGAGATCGGCGACCTCGCCGTGGTCGCCGCCGTCGGAGCCGAGCACCGGGATGTCGCATTTGCGGCTTGCCACGCGCTGATCGACGAGCTGAAGGCGACCGTGCCGATCTGGAAGAACCAGTTCTTCACGGGCGGTGAGAGCGAGTGGGTCAATAGTGCGTAGGCTTCGGCCCGTGCCCCCTCGGCTACCCCCCATGTCCCGTCGCCTGGTCACGCTGCTGATCGCCGGAGTGTGCGTGCTGGCCGGGCTCGTCGTGGCCGCGGTCGCGCCGGTCCCGTATGTTGCGCTGACGCCTGGGCCCACGCTGAACACGTTGGGCAAGCAAACCGGCCAGCAGCCCATCATCCAGATCATCGGGCATCGCACCTATCGGACCACCGGCAATCTCAATCTGGTGACGGTGTCGTACACCGGCGGGCCCGGTACGGATTTCAACATCTTCAGCGCGCTGCGGGCCTGGCTGACACCCGATAACGCCGTCGTGCCGTCCAGCGAGATCTTCTCCTCGGGCCAGACGCAGCAGCAGGTTGTTCAGCAGGACACTCAGCAGATGCTGGGCTCGCAGCAAGATGCCACTGCCGCGGCGCTGTGTTACCTGAACATCAGCTACAAGACTGTGGACAGCGTCGCGGCGACCGTGAAGGGCACGCCGGCCTACGGGACGGTGCAATCGGGCGACGTGATCACCGCAGTGGACGGTCAGCAGGTCAGCTGCCACCATGACATCGTCACCATGATCCGGGACCGAAATCCTGGCACGCCGGTCACGCTGACCATCGACCGCAAGGGCGTGACCAAGACGATCACGCTGGTCACCAAGGACGTGTCAGGTCAGGCGGTCGTGGGGATCCAGCTCGCGTCGCCTAAGTACGTGTTCCCGTTCACCGTCAAGATCAACTTGCCCGACATCGGCGGGCCTAGCGCTGGCATGATGTTCGCGCTCGGGATCATCGACAAGCTCTCGCCCAGCAGCCTGACCGACGGTCGCTTCATTGCCGGAACCGGGGAGATCTCACCAGCCGGCGCGGTCCAGCCGATCGGCGGCATCCAGCAGAAGATGGCCGGGGCCAGGGCAGCAGGCGCCACGGTTTTCCTGACGCCCGCCGCCAACTGCGCGGACACCCCAGGCGCCGTCCCGGCCGGGCTCCGGCTGGTGAAGGTCAGCTCGCTGGCGGGCGCGGTCACCGATCTGCGGGCCATCGAGCAGGGCAAGCCGGTCCCGTCGTGCTAACGCCGCGTACCAGCAGGCCCGGCCAGACCGTGAACGGCCACCCGGCTCCGACTGAACAGTTGGCAGGTCAGGACTGAACTCCGGCAGACCATTGCGCACGTACTGCCCAGCTGTGCGCAGACCCGGCGCCACCGCGGCGCGTCCGCGCCGCCAAGGGCGTACGCTCGGATCTGACGGGACATCCAGGGCGGGGCTTCCGGTTATGTCGGTGCGTCTTGGCGTCAGCGCGGCCTGGAATGAGCCGGTCCTGACGTGTGCCGGTCCCAGTTAGGTACGTCCTCGCGTAGCGGAGGGGAAAGGAGCGGTACTGGTCGTGACGCCTCGAGTGCTGGTTGATGCGACCGCGGTGCCTGCCGACCGCGGTGCGCTGGGCCGTTATGTGGATGGCCTGGTCAGCGCGCTTGATGCGGCCGGGGCCGATCTTGCCGTTGCCTGCCAGCGGGCAGATGAGGAGCGATACGGCCGACTGGTGCCGAACGCCAGGGTTGTCGCCGGGCCACCCGCGATTGCGCACCGGCCTGCCCGGCTGGCCTGGGAGCAGAGCGGACTGCCGCTGGTCGCCCAGCAGGTGGGGGCCGGAGTCATTCACTCGCCGCATTACTCGATGCCGCTGCGACCGAATACTGCCGTCGTGGTCACCGTGCACGACCTGACGTTCTTCACCGCGCCGGACGCGCACAGCCCTGTCATCGCAACTTTCTACAAGGCGGCAATCCGCACGTCGGCCCGGCGCGCCACCCGGCTTATCGTCCCCTCCAAGGCAACCAGGGACGAGCTGGTCCGGGTGCTGGCCGCCGATCCCACCAGGATCGACGTGGCTTACCACGGCGTCGATCATGACCTGTTCCACCGGCCCGACGAGCGGCAGCTGCGGCAGGTGTCGGACCGCCTCGGCCTGCACGGGAAGCCCTACGTCGCTTACCTCGGCACCCTAGAGCCACGCAAGAATGTGCCCGCCCTCATCACGGGCTGGGCGGCCGCAGTGGCGGACATGACCGACCCGCCCGCCCTGGTACTAGCGGGCGCCAGCGGCTGGAGCGAGGAGGTCGACGAGGCGATCGCCTCCGTGCCCGCTCACCTGCATCTAGTCCGTCCTGGTTACCTGCACTTCAACGACTTGCCTGGCTTCTTCGGGGGCGCACAGGTTGTCGCGTTCCCGAGTACCGGCGAGGGATTCGGGCTGCCCGCGCTGGAGGCGATGGCCTGCGGAGCCGCGGTCCTGACGACGCACCGGACGGCGCTGCCGGAGGTGGGCGGTGACGCCGTCGCCTACACCGAGCCTGACGCCGCGAGCATCCAGGCAGCGCTGCAGTCGCTGCTCGAGGACCCAGATCGCCGTCTGGCGCTAGGGGACGCGGGCTATTCGAGGGCCATGGAGTTCAGCTGGGCTGCCTCCGCCGAGGCCCACATGATCAGCTACGAGCGGGCTGCCGCGCAGGGCTCCGACTAGCGACGCGGCGCACTCGCGCTTGCCTAGCGGAGCCGCTACAGCCGGCCGAGTTGCCCGCGGTCCCGGAGCTCTTCCACCACCTGCTTGACTTCCTGCGCTCGCGACCGGGCACAGACGAGGGTCGCGTCCGCGGTATCCACCACGACGATATTGTCGAGGCCGACGACCGCCACCACGCGATCGGTGGTCGAGACGATGACGGCATCTTTGACATCGCGCGCGATGATCTCGGCCTGGCCGGCGATCAGCAGGTTGCCCGACTCGTCAGTGGGCAGCGACTCACCCAGCGAGTCAAAATCGCCGACGTCGCTCCACGGCATATCGGCCGGGACGGTCGCGACGTTGCCCACGGCCGCCGCGCCCTCGAGTACCCCGTAGTCGACCGATATCTTCTCCAGGCCCGGCCAGACCTCGGCCAGCACGGCATCCCGCTCAGCCGTGTCCCAGGCGTCCGCGATCCTGTTGATGCCCGCGCTGAGCTGCGGCCGCTGCCTGGCCAGCTCAGCCAGGAAGGCGTCGACGCCGAACACGAAGATGCCGGCATTCCACAGGTACTGGCCGGACTCCAGGTAGCTCGCCGCGAGTTCACGGGAGGGCTTCTCCCTGAACTCGGCCACTGTCCGCGCCTCGCCGCGCAGCGGGGGGCCCAGCTTGAGGTAGCCGAACCGGATCTCCGCATGTGCGGGCCGGATGCCGACTGTCGTCAGGTACCCGTCCCGCGCGGCCGCCGCCGCCTGCTCGATGATCTCGATGAACCGCGTCTGGTCGCCGATGAGGTGGTCGGCGGAGAACGCCGCCATGAGAGCGCCGGGGTCCCGCCTGGCCAGGACGGCGCAGGCCAGGCTGACCGCCGCGCACGAGTCCTTGGGCGACGGCTCGACCAGGATATTGGCCACTGGCACGTCGGGCAGCTGGCGCGAGATGGCCGCGGCATGGGCGGTACCGGTGACCACGTAAACCTGGTCAGCGGCTGACAGCGGGCTGACCCGGTCGACCGTGGCCTGGAGCAGCGAACGGTTCGTCCCGGTGAGCGCGTGAAAGAACTTAGGCTCGCAGGCGCGTGATAGCGGCCACAGCCGGGTGCCGCTGCCGCCTGCCAGAATCGTGGAGTACAGCATCTAGCCAACTATGCCCGATGTGTGGCGCGCTCCGTACGGCAGCCGGGCGCGCCAGCGGGCGAAGACGACGCGAGCACATACGGATCGAGGGCCAGGGTGGTGGGTGTGCGAGCAGGACCGCCACGTGGCGAGCCGGTAATTACCGGCGCGCAGACCGCGCTCACGCGCGACTGGGACGCGCCGTTCCCGATCAGCGTGCGCCTGACGCTCCTCGTGCATAGGCGCGGACCTGGCGATCCGACGCTCCGCATCGACGACGGCGCCATCTGGCGAACGTCGCTGACACCGGACGGGCCTGGCACGCTGCGGCTCGCCCGGATCTGGCCTGCGGACGCAACGGCCGAGGGCACCAGGATCCGCGCCGCCGCCTGGGGCGACGGCGCCGCGTGGCTGCTGGATACCCTGCCGGATCTGCTCGGGGCGCGCGATGACCCGGCCGCCTTCCGGCCTGCGCACCCGCGGCTGCGCGATCTCGTGCAGCAGCTTCCTGGCCTTCGGATCAGCCGCACTGAGCGGGTACTGGAGGCCCTGGTCCCCGCTGTGCTGGAGCAGAAGGTCGTCAGCATCGAGGCGCACCGAGCCTGGCGCCGGCTGCTGAGATGGCACGGATCGCCGGCACCCGGTCCGGCGCCGGCCGGAATGCGAGTAGTTCCATCGGCCGCGACCTGGCAGGCCATCCCGTCCTGGGACTGGCACCGGGCCGGCGTCGAGGCGGTGCGCGCCCGCACGATCGTGAACGCGGCCAGGGTCGCTGGCCGGCTGGAGGCTATCTGCGCGCTGCCTGCCGCCGAGGCCGACCGCCGACTGCGTTCCCTGCCCGGAGTCGGGCCATGGACCTCAGCCGAAATCAGGCAGCGGGCCTGTGGCGACGCCGACGCCGTCAGCGTGGGTGACTATCACATCCCTGCCCTCGTGGGCTGGGCCCTGGCGGGCGAGATCACCGACGACGCGGGCATGCTGGCACTGCTGGCGCCCTACGCCGGTCAGCGTTACCGGGCCACGCGCCTCATCGAGCTGGGCGTCGCCGGGCCGCCGCGCCGTGGTCCGAGGATGAGCGTCCGCGACTACCGGGCGATCTGACCCGGGCGATCAGAACCGCGCGATCAGAACCGTGATCAGAACCGTGATCAGAACCGTGATCAGAACCGTGTGATCCGAATGGGAAGCACATCGGGGTTTCTCTCGTTATCGCTCGGGTCGGCCTCAGCTGGGCCGGTCGCGCGCCGCAGCCTAGGGTTGGGACAAGGGCGTAAGCCCGAAGACGAGAGAGGTACTGCCATCAGCGCCGACGAGGCAACAGTCCGCGAGTCGAGTCCCGCCAGCGTGCGCCCGGCCCCGGCGGACCCGGTAGCCAGCCCGAGCGGGCTGCGGCGCGCCCTGGCCAGGGCCAGGGACGGCAAGTCGCTCGACCAGGGCGAGGCGGCCATCCTGCTCCAGGCGCGCGGTGACGATCTGGCCGTCCTGGTGGCCCACGCCGGCCGGGTGCGGGACTCGGGCCTCGCGGCAGCCGGCCGGCCCGGCGTGATCACGTACTCGCGCAAGGTCTTCATCCCGCTGACACGACTGTGCCGGGATCGCTGTGCCTACTGCACGTTCGTGACAGTGCCGGGACGGCTATCGGCCCCGTTCCTGTCTCCTGACGAAGTACTAGAGATCGCCCGGGCCGGCGCATCGCTCGGTTGCAAGGAAGCGCTCTTCACCCTCGGTGACCGTCCCGAGGCCCGATGGAAGCAGGCGCGCGAATGGCTCGACGCGCACGGCTACGACGACACCCTGTCCTACGTGCGGGCGATGGCGATCCGGGTCCTGGAGGAGACCGGCCTGCTGCCGCACCTGAACCCCGGAGTGCTCAGCTGGCAGGATTTCCAGCGGCTCAAGCCGGTCGCGCCATCGATGGGCATGATGCTCGAGACAACCTCCACAAGACTTTTTACGGAACGGGGTGGTCCTCACTTCGGCAGCCCGGACAAGGACCCGGCCGTTCGGCTGCGAGTGCTCCAGGATGCAGGCCGCAGCAGTGTCCCGTTCACCACCGGAATCCTGATCGGCATCGGCGAGACGCTCGCCGAGCGGGCAGAGTCGATCTTCGCTATCCGGCAGGTCGCGCGCGAGTACGGCGGCATTCAGGAAGTGATCGTGCAGAATTTCCGGGCCAAGCCGGATACGAAGATGCGCGGCGTCCCGGATGCCGAGCTCGCCGACCTCGCGGCCACGATCGCGGTGACCAGGCTGGTCCTCGGCCCGTCCGCCCGGATCCAGGCGCCGCCGAACCTGATCGGAGATGAGTACCAGCTCATCTTGTCGGCCGGCATCGACGACTGGGGCGGCGTCTCGCCGCTGACTCCCGATCACGTGAACCCCGAGCGGCCCTGGCCGCAGATCGACGACCTCGCAGCGCGGACAGCCGCGGGCGGGTTCGAGCTCGCCGAGCGGCTGACGATCTACCCGGGCTACATCCGCGAGCCCTGGCTGGACCCGCGGCTGACCCGGCACGTGGCGGCGCTGGCGGACCCGTCAACCGGCCTGGCCATGCCCGGAGCCCGACCGAGCGGCCTGCCGTGGCAGGAGCCAGACGGCGGCTTTGCCGAGGATGGCACGTGGGGTGCGAGCGGGCGGACCGACCTGTTCACCTCGATCGACACGGCCGGGCGGACCAACGACCGGCGGGATGACTTCGCCGAGGTCTACGGCGACTGGGACGAGGTCGGCGCGCGGATCGAGCCTGCGGCCCGGCCGGCCGGCGCGGCCGGAGCCGCCACCGGTCAGCCTGGCGCCGCGCCGCGCCGCGCTCCGGCCGAGGTGCTGGCCGCGCTGCGCAGCGCCGAGCGTGACCCGGCCGGGATCAGCGATGCCGAGGCGCTGGCGCTGCTGGACGCCGACGGCGCTGAGCTGGACGCGGTGGCAACGCTGGCCGACGACCTGCGTCGCCAGACGGTGGGTGATGACGTGACGTACGTCGTCACGCGCAACATCAACTTCACCAATGTCTGCTACACCGGCTGCCGCTTCTGCGCGTTCGCGCAGCGCCGGACGGACGCGGACGCCTACACGCTGTCGATGGAGCAGATCGGCGACCGTGCCGCCGAAGCGTGGGAGGCAGGCGCCACCGAGGTCTGCATGCAGGGCGGTATCCATCCGGACCTGCCGGGCACGGCCTACTTCGACATCGCAGGCGAGGTTAAGCGACGGTGCCCGGAGATTCACGTGCACGCGTTCTCGCCGATGGAGGTGATGAACGGCGCGTCACGGACCGGCCTGCCCGTGCGGGAGTGGCTGATCCGGGCGCGTGCGGCCGGCGTGGATTCGCTGCCGGGCACGGCGGCGGAGATCCTGGACGACGAGGTTCGCTGGGTTCTCACGAAGGGCAAGCTCCCGGCCTCGGCGTGGATCGAGGTTATGACCACCGCACATGAGCTCGGCATCCGGACGACCTCGACGATGATGTACGGGCATGTGGACACGCCCGCGCACTGGGTGGGGCACTTGCGGGTCCTGCGCGGGATCCAGGAGCGCACCGGCGGCTTCACGGAGTTCGTGCTGCTGCCGTTCGTGCACGCAAGTTCGCCCATTTACCTGGCCGGGATGGCGCGGCCCGGACCGACCCGGCGGGAGAACCGCGCCGTGCACGCACTCGCTCGAATCATGCTGCACGGCGCGATCGACAACATCCAGTGCTCTTGGGTCAAGCTCGGCGCCGACGTCTGCCAGGACGTGCTGCGCGGCGGGGTGAATGACCTGGGCGGCACCCTGATGGAGGAGACCATCAGCCGGATGGCCGGCTCGGAGAACGGCTCCTACAAGACCATCAGCCAGCTCGCCGAGCTAGTGGCGCCGACGGGACGCCCGCTCCGGCAGCGGACCACGCTGTATGGCACGCCGTCTGCCGCGCGAATGGCCGCGGCGGCCGCCAGCGACGGCGTCTGCGCGTCCGTCCGCGGCGCCCGCACGTCACTGCCGCTGCTGCCGGCCTGACGAGCGGCGGCAGCTGTCCTGTTAGTAGGGGCGAGCAGCAGTTGCGAAGGCGCCCCACACGACCTTGCCCTGCTCGTCGGGGGCGGCGGAGCAGCCCCAGTGATCGCTGAGCGACGACACCACCAGCAGCCCGCGGCCTGACTCGTCCTGCCAGTCAGGGGCGCGCAGCTCAGGCAGCTCGGTGCTTGGGTCCGCGATCGCGCAGATGACGTGAGAGCCCGGATGCAGGAGCCCGACCTTGATCGGCCACGGCGACAGCGTCCCGGTGGCGTGCTGAGCCTGCGGCAGCGCATGCCGGATGGCGTTGGTCAGCAGCTCTGTGACGACGGCGGCAATGTCGTCGGCGCGATCGGTGACGCCCCACTTGTGCATCGTCTGGAAGGTGAAGCTTCGCGCGGCACCGATGGCGTGGGACTCCGGGGCGGGCGTATGCGTTGCGATCCTCGGCATGGCCGTCCAGCTGCCGTCAGCGCCGCCGCGCTCGCACGGCCAGTCCCGGCATGCGCGCCAGGCGGTGTGGACGGCCGACTGAAGCCACCGCCAGTCAACAGCGCTGGCGGGCGCTAAAGCGGCTGAGCGCGTAGTCATCGCAGGTCCAAGTCGTAGCTGGCACGCGGAACCGATAAATAAGGCGCTAATGACCATATCCTGCCTCATGCACAGGGCAGTCGCAACCTTCATCTGCACGTGCATTTGAGTTGTTAGCTCGCCCCGTGCGCGCTAAGCTACTGCCGTTCCGTGCAGGTGCACATGCATTTGCAATCACAGCACTAGGTTTGCATTTTCATGACGCGCAAGTGACCGAGCGCGCAACCGATCGTCCTGTCTCAACCGGGGAGATTTCGATGCAGATCACGAATGGCATGTCGGCGGCTGACCTGGTCGCCGCGAAATGGCGCAAGAGCAGCGCGAGCAATCCGAGCGGCAACTGCGTGGAGGTCGCGGCGCTGGCTGATGGCGGCGTAGCGGTGCGGAACTCGCGCCATCCGGATGGACCGGCGCTTGTCTACACGCGGGGAGAAGTGGCCGCTTTCCTGACCGGCGTGCGGAATGGTGAGTTCGACGACCTCGCCTGATAACGCGCTCGTGTGAAGGAAGTGACAAGACGGTTACAGCACGCCGATAGTCCCCGGACCAGGTGATAACGTGCTCTGAGCGTGCAGTCCGCCTGCGAGCCATTGTCTGGCATTGCCGCAGGAGGTTAGGTGTGCGCGCGGGCACAGCGGAGCAGGGACTGGCATGGCGGGACGTGGTGCCGCGACCTGTGGCGTAACGCAGGAGCGAAGGTGAGCGTGGTCCAGCAGTCGGGTGACGAGCCGGATGACGAGCTGAACTCCCCAGAGGCAATCGGCGGCCCGACGGTACTTCGGATTTTCCTGGGCGGGCAGCTGCGCAAGCTGCGTGAGGCGGCCGGGATCACGCCTGACCGGGCTGGCTATGAGATCCGGGCGTCGCGCTCCAAGATCAGCCGGGTCGAGCACGGCCGGGTGAGCTTTAAAGAACGCGACGTCGCTGACCTGCTTACCCTCTACGGCGTCACCGACGAGGCGGAGCGCCGGCGCATGCTCAACCTGGCGCAGCACGCTAACAGCCAGGGCTGGTGGTCCAGGTACGACGATGTGATGCCCGACTGGTTCGAGACCTACGTGGGCCTTGAGCAGGCGACGTCGCTGATCCGGACCTACGAGCTGCAGTTCGTGCCTGGCTTGTTCCAGACCGAGGATTATGCGCGCGCGGTCACCGTGCTTGGCCATCGCTCGGCGTCGGCTGACGAGGTAGAACGGCGCGTCAGCCTGCGGCTACAGCGGCAGCAGGTCCTGACCCGGCCCGACGCTATGCCCAGAGTGTGGGCGGTGATCGACGAGTCCGCCTTGCGGCGGCCGCTCGGTGGCCGCGACGTCATGCGCGCTCAGCTGACCCGGCTCGTCGAGGTCGCCGAACTGCCGCAGGTGACGCTTCAGGTCATGCCGTTCGACCGAGGCGGGCACTCAGCTGCCGGCGGGTCGTTCTCCATTCTCCGATTCGCCGAGCCTGAGCTGCCCGACATCGTCTACATCGAGCAGCTGACTGGTGCCTTGTACCTGGACAGGCTCGAGGAGGCCGATCACTACCGCGAGGTGATGAACAGCCTGAGTGCCGAGGCGGAGACGCCGGCCGAGAGCGCACGACAGCTGAAGATACTGATCAATGAGATCTAGCGGAGCGCGACGCAGGGAAAGGGCTGTGTAATGGCCATTGAAGGCGCAGCGGCAGCCAGGGAGACCTCGCCCGAGCCGGGTGACGCGCCGGCCTTCGACACGAGCGTGGCGCACGTGGCACGCGTGTACAACTACTGGCTCGGTGGCAAGGACAATTTTGCCGCGGACCGTGCAGCGGCGCAGCAGGCGATGGCCGCGTTCCCTGACATTGTGCACTCGGCACGCGCCAACCGTGCCTTCCTGCGCCGGGCGGTAACGTACCTGGCGGGCACCGCCGGCATCCGGCAATTTCTCGACATCGGCACCGGCATCCCGAGCGCTAACAACACCCATGAAGTGGCGCAGTCCGTCGCGCCCAACTGCCGCATCGTCTATGTCGACAATGATCCGGTCGTGCTGGCGCACGCGCGGGCGCTGCTGACCAGCACGCCCGAGGGCGCAACGGACTACATCGACGCAGATCTGCGGACCGCGGATCAGATCCTGGCCAAGGCGGGGGAGACCCTGGACTTCGCTCAGCCTGTGGCCATCATCCTGATGGCGATCCTGCAGCACCTCAGCGACGACAACGATCCGTACGAAGTCGTGGGCCGTCTCATGGCCGCTGTTCCGTCTGGCAGTTATCTCGCGCTGTCTCACCCGGCACGGGACATCCACGCGGCCGAGATGGCGGAGATGGCTAATCGGCTCAACCAGATGATGGCCGAGAAGGTCACCTTCCGCAGCCAGGCCGAGGTGGCGCCGTTCTTCGCCGGGCTCGAGCTCATCGAGCCCGGCATGAGGAACGTCCCGGACTGGCGGCCCGACACCGACGAGGAAGCCAGTAGCCCGGCGGCCCTGTGGGCCGGCGTCGCGCGCAAGCCCTAGCTGTCACGGGCAGGCATTGAGCGCTCACCTGATCGGCGTACCTGGCACCGCCCCCCTAGGGTGGTGTTGTGGGCCACTATGAGAACTTCTTCATTACCAGCGCGGGCGCGTCCGCTGCCATCTTGGGGCTGCTGGTCGTCGCCGTGTCGGTCGTGAACGCGGATGACGCGAACCCCACAACTCGGGAGTTGCGAACTGTGCTGGCCGGGAGCGCGTTTGTCGCCCTGGTGGACATCTTCTTGGTCTCGATCGTGGCCTTGACCGGGGGCTCCGTCGTCTTCGGGTTATCAAGCCTCGCATTGGCAACCGTCGGCCTGCTGGCCACCAGACGGCTGATACCGAGGGCAAAGCGGGCTGGAAATTTCTCCCGCGGCTTGCGATCCAGAAAGCTGAACATCGCCTTCGCGCTGGGTTCGGTTGCGGCCTACTCAGTGCAGCTCGGCCTCGCCGTAGCGCTCCTGGCGAACACCAAGAGCGCCGCGCTGCAACAGGCTTTGGTCCTCGTCATTGTGGCTTTGTATTGCAGTGCCCTTGGTCGAGCCTGGGTGGTGACCGGGATAACCCGGCGGGGATAAGGAGCCAACTCGGGTCACCTGATCGGAGCGCGTGGCGCCGCAGCCGCGTCAGCGACGCTCGGCGCGTGCCTTGATGGCCTCGTTCAGCTCGCGGAAGCTGGCCTCGGCGCGCGCCAGGACCCGGCCGGAGAGTGGCACGATCAGGCCGCCGAAGGACTCACTCTGCTCGAGTCGCGTGCCACCGCCCTGCGGGCTCAACATGAAGGCGTGCTCACCGCCGATGATGCCCTTGAGACCGGCGGTCCATCGGAGCTCAGCGCAGGGCTGCACGGCGAGGACAGTCGCCTTGACGGTCATGGTCCGGCCGCGAGCCTGGACGCTCTTCAACGTGACGGCGCTGCCCACGCCTAGCTCACCGCTCACCTCCGTGAACAGCGGATTCCACTGCGGATAGCTAGCCAGATCCGTCAGCACTGCCCATACCTCAAGCGGGGCAGCGTCGATGTCTGTCGTCACTGAGACGGTCTTCACGGCTTATGCACGACCTCGGGGAACCTCGACAACGCCCTGGTCGGTCAGCTCAAATCGCTTGCCGCAGGTGGGACAGACCAGCAGCGGGGGCGGCGGTCGGAGCTGCACGGCCTTGAGGTGCGCGCCATCATCAGGGCAGACCGCGAAGTTCACTCCTTCAGAGTAGATGTCTAACGGGTCACCAGGCGTAGTGCTCGGGGGCCGACTTGTAGCCAGGGAAGATGGCGTCGAGTCGGGCGAGTGCGTCCGCGTCCAGCCGGAGGGCCAGCGCGTGCTGCGCGTCGTCGAGTTGGCCGAGAGTGCGTGGTCCGACGATCGGCGCGGTCACCCCGTCCTGATGCAGCAGCCAGGCGAGCGCGACGGTGGCCGGTTCCTCGCCGAGTTCCTCGCAGAAGCTCTCGTAGGCCTCGATTTGCTCGCGGTTCCGCTCGATGGCCTCTTTCGCCCGGCCCGCCTGACGCCGACGGCCCTCGCGTTCCTTGCGCAGCACGCCGCCGAGCAGGCCGCCGTGCAGCGGCGACCAGGGGATGACGCCGACCCCGTACTCAATCGCTGCAGGCAGCACCTCGAGCTCGATCTCACGGGTCATCAGGTTGTAGATCGACTGCTCGCTGATCAGTCCGAAGAACCCGCGTGCCGCAGCCATGTCGTTGGCCTGCGCGATGTGCCAGCCGGCGAAATTGGACGAGCCGACGTAGAGGATCTTGCCTTGTGCGACCAGCACCTCCATCGCCTGCCAGATCTCGTCCCACGGCGTGTCCCGGTCGACGTGGTGCATCTGGTACAGGTCGATGTGGTCGGTCCGCAGCCGCTGCAGCGATGCGTCGCAGGCGCGGCGGATGTTCAGCGCGGACAGCTTGCCGTCGTTAGGCCAGTCGCCCATGCTCCCGTACAGCTTGGTCGCCACCACCGTGCGCTCGCGGCGGCCGCCGCCGGTGTCGAACCAGTCGCCGATGATCTCCTCGGTCCAGCCCACGTGCGCCTGCTCATGCTGGCCGATTTGGCCGGGCGGGCTGAACTGTCCGCCATAACGGTTGGCGGTGTCAAAGAAGTTGATGCCCAGCTCGTGCGCGTGATCCATGATCGCGTCCGCCTCGGCGGGCGGCGTCAGCGGCCCGAAGTTCATCGTGCCGAGGCAAAGACGGCTGACCGACAGCCCAGAGCGACCTAGATTCGCGTAGTCCACTGATAACAGCCTTTCCGGGTTGAGGTGGCCTGCGTGCGGAGACTACAGGTGCACCGCGAACTCCTCGGGATCGCGGTCCGGGCGGTCGGGGGCAGGCGCGGCGGGGTGCCCGACGCCGATCGCGCCCATGGGCTCCCAGTTGGCCGGCAGGCCGAGCGCCTCGGTCGCGATCTCGCGGCAGAACAACGTGCTGGAGATCCAGCAGCTGCCCAGGCCCTCGACGGCGAGGGCGACGAGCAGGTTCTCGATGGCCGCGCCCATCGCCACGACAAACATCGTTCGCTCGGCGGCGTTGCGCCTGGCGTCGGGATAGGTATGCGCCGCGTCGGCAGCCAGGCACGGCACGATGATCAGCGGTGCCTTGCGCAGCGGGTCGCCGCGGCGGACACGCCTGGCGATCTGCTCGGGCGTGAAGCGGTCCGCAGACAGATCAGCTTGCCAGGCCGCGAGCATGTCATCGAGCAGCCTGATCCGTGCCTGCGCCGACTCCAGGACGGCGAACCGCCACGGCTGGCTGTGGTGCGGCGCCGGCGCAGTGATGGCCGCCGCGATGGCGCGCCGGACCGCGTCGGGAGAGACCGGCTCGGACGTGAACTCGCGCACGGTCCGCCGGGCCGTCAGCACGTCCGCAGCGCCGAGCCGGAACATGTCCTCGGCAGCGGGCCGGATGATCGCGCTCGCGCCCGGCCCCGCGGCGTCGGTGACGAGCTCGGACAGGCCGCGGACGATCGCGACCGGGACGCCCGTTGTCTTCTGCTTGACCAGGTCGGCGGCCGCCGCGATCTCGTCCGCCACTGCAGCGACCGTGACCTCCAGCAGGTTTCCGAACGTGTCGGTCTGGCCGCGATGGTCCCGCAGCGGCGTGATCCCCGCAGCGCCGATCGCCGCGTCCGTCTGGCCGGCCCGCCATGGCCTGCCCATGGTGTCGGTGATGATCACCGCGAGCCGGACGCCGGCTCGCTCGCCGATAGCCTTGCGCAGCCGCTGGGCGGAGGCATCGGGGTCGACTGGCAGCAGCACCAGCGTGCCCGGCTCGGTGTTGGACTCGTCGACCCCGGCTGCGGCCATCACCAGGCCATGCCGGGTCTGGCTGATCGTGGTCGGGCCACGCCGGGCGACGACCCGGACAGTCTCGGCCCGGATCGCGTCATCACGGTTGCCGCTGATCACCCGGTCCTCGGCCTTGCTGACGATCTTCGAGGTGATCACGATGATGTCGCCTTCGAGCAGGCCGGGACCGGCCAGCGCAGCGTCGGCGATGAGCGGGGCCAGGTCGGCGCCCGCGACGATCTCGGGCAGCCCGGTGACCGGCAGTACGGTGAGCTCAGCCGGGCCTGGCGTGAACTGCTGGCTCGTCACCGCTGTACCTCCAGCGCAAGCTCGACTGCAGCCCTGGCTATCTCCGCCGAGGCCGCAACGGTCGTCATGTACAGCGGGCGGCTGCGGACGGTGATGCCGGCCAGTTCAGGCGCGTCCACCGCGTCCTTATCCTGATCGTCCACCAGCCACCCGTCGAGCAGCTCGCGTCCGTAGTGCGCACCGACCGCGGCGGCAGACGTCTGCACGCCGATGGCCGCCAGGCAGGCGTCAGCCATGCCCCGCACCGGCGCGCCGCCGATGATCGGGGACACACCAACCACGGTCTTGGCGCCGACCGCTTCGGCGATGCCCGGCACGGCCAGGATCACGCCGGTGCTGACGACCGGGTTAGACGGCGGGAACAGCACGAAGTCGGCAGCATGGATCGCCTCGAGCACGCCAGGCGCTGGCCGGGCCGCCGCGGCGCCGACGGCCTCGATCTTGCGAGCGGGGACGGCGGCGTGCAGCCTGACCCACCATTCCTGGAAATGCAGCTCCTCCTCGCGGCCGTCCAGCTCGACGGTAACGTGCGTCCGCACCGGATCGTCGGACATCGGCAGCAACGTGACGCCGGGCTGCCACCGGTCACACAGCCGCCGCGTCACGGCCGACAGCGGCAGTCCCTCGGCGAGCAGCTGATTACGCAGAATGTGGGTGGCGATGTCCAAGTCGCCGAGGCCGAACCAGCTGGGTTGTGCGTCGTAGGCGGCCAGCTCCGACAGCACCACGTGGCTCTCCCCGGCGCGCCCCCACCCTTGCTCCTCGCTGATGCCGCCGCCGAGCGTGTACATGACGGTGTCCAGGTCCGGGCAGACATGCAGGCCGAACGGAGTGAAGTCGTCGCCGGTGTTGCCAATGACAGTGATCTCGGCGTCCGGCACGGCGGCGCGCAGGCCGCGCAGGAACCTGGCCGCGCCGACCCCGCCGGCCAGAACTGTGATGCGCATGCACGAAAGTCTTGCAACCCGGGCTGGCATCGCGCGCGCTACCCCGCCGATTGGCACAGCAGGGCCGCGAACCGGCGAAGCGCGGATGGAGGCAAGCCGACCCCGTTCCCGAAATAAATCTCGCGGACTTTCTCCTCATCCAGGGCATCCAGGTGGCCACTATCACGTATCTCCCTTGACGAGCAGCAAGACACGCGCGTGTAATTTCACTCATGTAATTCTCGCGCCGAAACAGACGGGGGCGGGAGCACGGGGAACTGACGGCAGGGAGGTGTGCAGTGGCAGACGTCATCGTCTCGCTGGTGCACGACGGACTCGGCATCGGCGCAGATGATGCCGAGGAGCAGAGCTGGCAGGATCGCGCGCTGTGCGCGCAGACGGATCCGGAAGCGTTCTTCCCGGAGAAGGGCGGCTCGACCCGGGAGGCCAAGCGGGTCTGCCGTAGCTGCGAGGTCCGGGCTGAGTGCCTGGAGTACGCCCTTGGCCACGATGAGCGCTTCGGGATCTGGGGCGGACTGTCTGAGCGGGAGCGCCGCAGGCTGAAGCGGCAGGCCGTCTAGCCAGCGCGCTGGGCACCAGGCACCAGGCTGGCCTGCCATTGCGTCTGGCCATCCAGTTGAGCCAGATTCGCGTATTGTTCACGGGTACCCCACCAGGTCAAGTCGGCAGCTCCCGGCCGGCGGCCCGGCCAGTCAACCCCCGGACAGCAAGCGAATCTCTTGTCGCCAACCGACTCGTATTCCCAGCATGTGGTGACCGCCGTGATCGTCGCGCACGACGGCGCCGCGTGGCTTCCGCATCTGATGGAAGCGGTCAACGAGCAGACCAAGCCAGTGCAGCGCGTGGTCGCCGTGGATACCGGCAGCCGCGACCGCAGCGGCTCGGTGCTGGCGGCGCTGCTCGGGCAGACCGCTGTCTTCGGGATGGACCGGTCCACCGGCTACGCGGCGGCCGTGCGGCGGGCGGTCCAGCACAAGGCCGCAAGCCTGCCGGTGCCCGGTGGCCAGTCCGGCCGCGGGCACGCTGATCAGATCGAGTGGCTCTGGCTTCTGCACGATGACTGCGAACCCGCTGCCGATGCGCTTGAGCAGCTGCTGCGCGGGGCCACCGAGACCCCGGCTGCGGCGGTGCTCGGGCCGAAGCTGATGGACTGGGCCAACCGGGACGTGATCGTCGAGGCGGGGCAGACCATCGACACGGCCGGGCGCCGGATCACCGGCATCGAGCCGCGCGAGATCGACCAGGGGCAGCACGACGGCGACCGGGACGTGCTGGCCGTATCCAGCGCCGGCATGCTCGTCCGGCGCGACGTCTGGGAGCAGGTGGCGGGCTTCGATCCCGGCATGACGCTGTTCGGCGAGGACGTGGACTTCTGCTGGCGGGTGCACGCGGCGGGCCACCGAGTCCGGGTGATCACCGATGCCGTCGTCTTCCACGCCAACGCCGCGACGCGCGGGCGGCGGGCTATCTCGGTGGGGCGTCGCAAGCGCCTGCTCGAGCGGCGCAACGGCCTGGTGACGCTGCTGGGGAACCTGCCGCTCGCCGCGATGCTCATCTCGCTGGTCGGCAACCTCATGCTGTCGCTGGCCCGTACGATTTTCTACCTGGTGGCCAAGCGGCCGGCGGCGGCACTCGATGAGTCGGCGGCCGTGCTCAGCATCGTCGGCCATCCGCTCAAGCTGAGCAATGCGAGGCGGCGACGGGCACGTGGCAGGCGCGCCGCGTACAGCAGGCTGCGCCCTGACCTGCCCGCGGGCCGGTCCATCCGGCGGGTGGCCGAGTTCATCGCCACGGTCGTGTCCCGGCCTGCCCCTGAGGATCTGGCCGGGGCGCATCATGCGAGCGACGACCCGACCGATGACGACTCGCTGCTGGTCGACACCGGGTTCCTGCAGCGCCTGCTGACCAGGCCCGGCGTGTTGCTGGTCCTCGCGCTGATCGTCATTGCCGCGGTCGCGGAGCGCTCCGTAGTGACCAGCGGCACGCTGGGCGGCGGGGCGCTGCTACCCGCCTGGGAAGGCGCCTCCGGGCTATGGTCGCAATTCCTGCGCGCCTACCATCCGACCGGGATCGGCTCGGCTAGCGCCGGCCCGCCGTACGTCGGATTCCTGGCGCTGATATCGAGCATCCTGCTCGGCAAGACCTGGCTGGCTATCGACGTGCTGCTGCTCGGCTGCGTGCCGCTGGCCGGCGCCACCGCATTCCTCGCGGTGCGCCGCGTCACCAAATCGGTCGCGATCCGCATCTGGGCGGCGGCCTCCTATGCATTGCTGCCGATCGCATTCGGCGCCATCTCCGCTGGCCGGCTCGGCAGCGCGGTCGCGTTCGTGCTCATCCCGCTGATCGGGCTGCAGGCTGGCCGCATGTTCAGCCAGCCGCCGAAGCTGGCCAGGCGGGCCGCGTGGGCTACTGGTCTGGCGGTCACCGTCGCCGCCGCGTTCGTGCCGCTGCTATGGCCGATGGCCGTGGCCGGCGCTGTTGTCGCCGGGCTCGGGCTGCGCCGGCAGGCACGGACGCTGGTGCCGAACCTCGCCATCGTCGTCCTGACGCCGCTCGTGCTCCTGCTCCCATGGCTGCTCCCGCTGCTTGAGCACCCCGCTGGGCTGCTCCTGGAACCCGGCATCCAGCAGCCGGGCCTGGCGTCGGCGAGCCTGCCGGCCCGGTCGCTGCTGCTATTGAGCCCTGGCGGACCGGGCCTGCCGGCGTACTGGGTGAGCGGGGCCCTGCTGCTGACCGGGCTGGCCGCGCTCCTGGCGTCACGGCGACGGCCGCTGATCGTGGCTGGCTGGCTGGTCGCGATCGCCGGTCTCGCCTTCGGCCTGCTCGCCAGCCGAGTGATGGTCACACCGGCCGGCAGTCAGCCGGTGGCGGCGTGGCCGGGAGTGCCGCTCGCCGTCGCCGCGGCCGGCCTGGTGCTCGCGGCGGCAGCGGCCGCGGATGGCAGCGGGCGCAGGCTGTCTGCCGGCGGCCGTACCGGCCTGCGGCGGCTCAGATCCGCGCGCGGGGTGCCGGTGGCCATCCTGGCGCTCGCGGCCTGCACGGCACCCGTACTTGCAGCCTCCTACTGGCTCATGAACGGGGTGAGCGGTCCGATCGGGTCGGCCGCGGGCCAGGTCGTGCCGTCGCTGGTATCGAGCACGGGCGGGGCTGGCCGGCAGCTTCGCACGCTCGTGCTGACATCCACGGGCGGCCACGTGTCCTTCTTGCTGCTGCGCGGGGGCAGCCCGCAGTTCGCCGATCCCGCACTGGCCCCGCCGCCCGCGGCGCAGCAGGCGCTCGCCAGGGCTGTCGCCGCCCTGGTGGCACCGAACGGCGGCGAGGCGGTCGACCAGAGCCAGCAGCTGGCCAGGTTCGACATTGGCTTCGTGCTCATGCGTGCCCCGATCGACACCGCTCTCGCCAGCGTGCTCGACGGGGTTCCTGGCCTGACCGGGGTAAGCATGAGCGTGACGGGGCAGTTCGACTTGTGGCGGCTGACCGACCTGCCATCGAGGGTGAGCGTGCTAGAGCCAGATGGCGCGGTGGTCCCGGTGACGTCGGGACCAGTCGGTGTCGCTGGCGCCAGGGTTCCGGCCGCGGGCGGCACGGTGCTGCTAGCCGAGCCGGCCGGGAGCTGGTCGGCTTCGGTCAACGGTCATGCGCTCGCCTCGGCCGCCTCGCCGGCTGGGAGCTGGGCCCAGGCGTTCAAGCTGCCCCCCGGCGGCGGCACGCTGACAGTCAGCCGGAGTGCCCTGCTGCACGATCTGGTGACGGCGCTTGAGTTGCTGGCGTTCGTCGTCGTCGCAGCGCTTGCCCTGCCGGGCATCCGGACGGCCGCCGAGATCGAGGCCGCGGCCGCCGCGGTTACCACCGCGAGCGGACCGGAAGAGGACGACGGCGAGGGGCGCGGCGAAGCTCGCGAACCAGATGAGGACGTCGGCGTCGAGCGCGAGGCCGTCCTCGTGGGCGCGGCGGGCAGCACCAGCCAGGCCATTAGTCCGGCGGGTCAGGAAGGCCAGCCGGGCCGGGCAGGCCGGGCAGGCCGAGGCGGAGCGGTCGGCGGCTCCCGCCGGGAGGGTGCAGCGCGCGGAAAGAAACTCGGACGATCAGGTGCTCGCCGCGGTGCGCGAGCCAGGCTGACCGGTCGCGCCGGCGATGGCGCAGCACCCAGCGCCGGAAGCGGTCGCGCTGCCGCGGCGGCAGCCGGCGCAGCGGCAGCCAGTGCCGCGACGGCGGGCGGTGCGGCGGCCACGGCGGCAGGCGGTGCCGCCACGGAAATCTTCACTGCGGGACCGGCAGGAGCCGGCCGCGCGGCCCGCGCGGGCGCGACGCCTGGGACCACGGCCGCGGCCTGGCCTGCTGGCCAACCTGCCAGCCGGTTCATCGGCGAGCCGCCGGCGGCATGGGTGCCACCGGCCGATCCGCGTAGCCGGGAGCGCATGCCCGACGGCAGTTCCTACGCCGGCGACGAGCAGCCGCCGATCGCTGGCCGCCGCGACCCCGCTGGCCGCCGCGGCCCGGCCGGCTGACGGCGAGCCTGGGTACGGCGAGCCTGGCTACGGCGAGCCTGGCTACGGCGACCCCCGCCAGGGCCGCGACCCTGCCTACGGCCCGCCGGCTCCCTACGGCGACGCACCTCGCCGCAGCGCACCGTCTCCGTCGGGTATGCCATACGACGAGCCTTACGGATCCGGCCCGCCGGGCGGCAGGGATCGCTACGCAAGCGCCGGCCAGGGCCGGTCGCCGTCCGGGTCGCCGTATCCGGATGACGCTAACGCCGCCGATCCGCGAGCCCACCGTCAGCCGCCCTACGGCGAGCCCGGGTACAACGACGGCCCCGCGTACACCGGCGGCCCCGCGTACCCGGGCGGCCCTGCGTACACCGGGACGCCGGGATATCCCGACGAACCTGGCTACTCAAGTCCGCCGGGCCACCGCGACGCGCGGGACTTCGGCCGGAGTCGGGCGGGCTACGAGGACCGCGGTAGTTATCCGGAGCCCGGCGACCATCAGCGGGGCCCCGGCTATCAGGACGCAACTGGTTCTCGCGGGGAGCCCGCCAGCTGGGGCTCCGACGACCAGTCCTCGGCCTGGCCGTCCTCAGCGCCGCAGGGTGGCTGGCCGCAGGACTACCAGCACGAGCAATGGGCCGGCGAAGGCGACGAACTCGAGGCGCTGCCGCCAGCCGACGAGGTACATCACGACTGGCCCGGCCGTGACGACCGGCCTGCCCGGGGCTGGCCTGCGCCGGGGCGTGACGGCGAAGGAGATGCATGGTGACCCGGACGCGGTATGCCCGCCCGGCTTTCGCCGTGCTCGTCGTCCTGGCGCTTGCTGGGGTCTACTTCGCGGCGGGCAGTGGTCATCCGCTGGCGGCCGCCCGGCAGGCCGCCCGCCGAACCGTTGAGTCCAGCCGTGCCGTCGTCTCGAGCGCCGTGCGAGTCTGCCCCGCGGTCGGCTCGGCCGGGCCGACAGCCGCCTCCGTGGCGGTGGCAGCCGTGCCCGCCACTACCTCGGCGGGCAGCGCCGTCGTGACGAGGCTCACGCCAGGTGGCAGCACGACGCCGGGGCCGGTGGTCGCCACTGACACCCGGCCGGGTCTCCTGCAGATCACGGGCATCAGGCCGGCGGACCCGCTGTCGCCGGCCGAGCAGGCCGGGCAGCCGGGCTCGAGTGCAGCTGTCACCACGAGCGCGGCCCGCGGCGGAGTTGAGGTCGAGGCGAAGGGTGCCATGGCCCAGGGCCTGGAAGTCGAGCAGACGAGTCCAGGCGGCCTCGTCACCGCGCAGTGCGGCGCGCCCGGCACTAGCTTCTGGTTCGTCGGGCCCGGCCAGGCGTCTGCCGGGACGATCGAGCTGTACCTGGCGAACACTGGCAACCAGGCGGCTGACGCGCAGCTGTCTGTGCTGACGGACGTCACCAAGGGCCCGCCGCTGCTCGGGAACGTCGACAACGGCATCACGGTGCCGCCCCATAGCATCGTCGTCCAGTCGCTCGGACAGCTGCTGCAGTCCTCGAAGGTCATGGCGCTCAACGTCAGCACGAGCGTCGGACAGGTGACAGCGGCGGTCAGGGAGACCGGGCCGCCGAACGACAGCGGGATCTGGCTGCCCCCGACCGGGGCGCCTGCCGAGCACCTGGTGATCCCCGGAATGCCCGGTGTCAGCGGTTCGCCCGCGCTCTACATCGCCGTGCCAGGGACCATCTCGGCCCAGATAAAGGTCACCGCGGTCACCGCCAAAGGCTCCTACCAGCCCACCGGCGGGACGGGCATCGACCTGCTGGGCGGATCGGCCGTCTCCATCCCGCTGCCCTCGCTGGGCGGGGTGGCAGGCGCGATCAGCATCTCTTCCAGCGTGCCCGTCGCTGCCACGCTGCTCATCTCAGGTGGACCCGCGGGCTCACCCGGAGCGCTGGCGGCGAGCAGCGGACCGATCACCGAGCAGGGCGTGGCGGCTGACAACCCAGCCAAATCGGCTGGCCGGACCCAGCTTGTGCTGTCGGCTCCGCAGCATGCCGCGACCGTCCGGATCACGACTGCGACCGCTACGGTGTCGGCGACCGGCCAGCAGGGCCAGACCGTGCAGATCGCCGCTCGCTCATCGGTCGTCGTCCCGGTCGGCCCGCCTGCCGGCGCCAATGCCACCGAGTTCTCGGTCATCGTGACGCCGCTGACCGGCGGACCGGTCTACGCCGGCCGGATCGTCACCGCAGGCGGGACCGTGCAGTCCGTCCTGGCGGTGCCGAGCGCGCTGACGTCGATACCGCTCCCCGGCGTGACCGACTCGCTATCAGCCATCCTGGGCTAGCCGGCGCGCGGCAGGGCCTGGCTACTCCTCGGCCGGGTAGCCAGGATCAACGGTCTGCGGGTCCACGCCAAGCCAGTGGGCGAACTGCTCGACGATCACATCGAGCACGAGCTCGGCCAGTTCTTCCTGACCATCGGCGCGAGCCAGCAGCGGGCGGCGGTAAAGCACGATCCTGGCCGGCCGGTCAGGAAGCCCGGCCAGGTCAGGGAGCCCGGCCAGGTCGGTCAGCCCGGAGAGGTCAGGGGCCTGGTGACCGGCCGTGCCCCCGCACGCCTGGCCGGTCAGAACCGGACTCGAGCCTGGCAAGCGGTATCGGCTCCGGATCGTCGTTGTCGGGGATGACCGGCGGGATTTCCTCGACGCCGAATTCGATCCCGGACAGCTCGGCTTCCCAGCGCGGCTCCAGCTGGGAGACCGCCAGCAGGACAAGATCATCGAATCGCTCGGACCGGGACCGGTGCAGCGGCACCTCGGGCGGCACGAGCGAGCCACGCAGACCGCGGCCATGCCGGTCGCGCCGGCGAACCCGGCCCGCTATCGGGCGGCCGATGCCGTTGCCGTCATGCACAGTAACTCAGCGTATCCCAGCCGTAGATGGCAAGTTTCGTCCCTGCAATCTGGCAGCCGGAGACACGATCGCGCAGTGTGCCCCGGGTGGTGGCGTTACCGTCTGCCGATCGATACCGTCAGCCGTTGTGAGGGACCATCACGACCCCCTAGCCACCGGCGCCCGAGTACCGCTCGCCTCCGGGCGGCGGCACCAGGCCGGGACGGTGCTCCCTTGACCCCTCGCCAGTGCTCCAGGCCGGCCTGCAAGCAGGTCGCCGTGTATACCCTGACCTACGTCTACCGTGACTCGACGGCGGTGCTCGGCCCGCTCGCCGCCTGCGTCGAGCCGCACTGCTACGACCTGTGCGCGCGGCATGCCGACCGGATGACGGCACCACGCGGCTGGGATGTCGTCAGGCTCCCGCTCGGGGACCCGCCCGAGGAGCCGGCCGACGCGGATGACCTGGAGGCGCTCGCCAACGCCGTGCGCGAGGCCACGCCGCCGAGCGTGCCGGCCGAGCCTACCGGTCAGGGCGTCGAGGTCGGCCGCCGAGGCCACCTGCGGGTCCTGCGGTCGGCTCCCACCGATGGCGGCCGGCTGCGCTAGGCCTCGGTACGCGCGACGACGTCAGGTGGGCCGTTCCGGGACCCCGGGGAGGGATCATCGGTGCGCCTGTGCGTACGGTGCACCGGTAAGATCCCTGATGCTCGGGAGCGAGCAGGCGTCCGGCCACCACGAGCGACTGGAGATGGTTATGAAGATCGATAGCTGGCTGCTGGAGATCCTGGCCTGCCCGAAGTGTCACTCACCGCTCCGTGCCGACGACGCTGCCAGCGAGCTGGTGTGCACGGGACCGGACTGCGGCCTGGCGTACCCGGTGCGCGACGACATACCCGTGCTGCTGATTGACGAGGCACGCGACCCGGCAGCGGGCGACGCGCAGGAGTGATGGCCGATCGCAACAAGCGACGTGCGCGGCTCCGCGACACGCGCCGATAACACAGACCACGGCAAGCGTGCCGTCTTTGCCGCGCTGGCAGCGAACCTCGGCATCGCCGTCACCAAGTTCGTCGCCTTCGTCATCACCGGGTCCGCCTCGCTGCTGGCCGAGGCTGTGCACTCAGTTGCCGACTCCGGCAACCAGGCGCTGCTCCTGATCGGTCGCAGCCGGGCGCAGCGAGAGGAGACCGAAGAGCACCAGTTCGGGTTCGGCGCGGAGCGGTACTTCTACGCATTCATTGTTGCGCTCGTCCTGTTCACCGTCGGCGCCGTGTTCTCGGTCTACGAGGGCGTCCACCGCATCATGCACCCGGGGAGGCTTGTCTCGCCCGTGGTCGCGCTTGGCGTGCTGGGAATCGCTGTCGTGCTCGAGAGCCTGTCCCTGCGAACCGCAATCAAAGAGTCGAACCATAGCCGCGGCCGGGCTAGCTGGCGCAGCTTCATCCGGCACGCCAAGGCACCCGAGCTCCCGGCCGTGCTGCTGGAGGACGTCGCTGCGCTCAGCGGCCTGCTGCTCGCCCTGATCGGCGTGTCGGTGGCGACGCTCACGCACGACGACGTCTGGGACGGCGCCGGGTCGGTCGCCATCGGCCTGCTGCTCGCTACCGTCGCCGTGGTGCTCGCCACCGAGACGAAGAGCCTGCTGATCGGAGAGTCGGCCAGCGCCGACGTCGAGGCGGCAATCGTCGCAGCGATCGAGGCCGGCCCGGAGGTCGACCGGGTCATACACCTGCGGACGCTCCACGTCGGGCCGGAGACCCTGCTCGTCGCGGCCAAGATCGGCGTACTGCATGACGACAGCGCGGCGAGCGTCGCCGCGGGCATCGACGCCGCCGAGCGCCGGATCCGCGCGGCAGTCCCGATCGCTGAGCTGATCTTCCTGGAACCTGATATCTACCGCCCCGGCCGCGCCGACCCGGCGGATCCGGCAGTCAGAGCCGCCAGGCGGCGCTCGCGGCGCGGGCCCGGCCGGCTGGTACCCCGCGCTGTACGCAAGCGCCCGGACTAGCGCGCTCCGTCGAGCAGGGCGGTCAGCTGGCCAGTGTCCCGGACCGCCGCCAGGTCGCTATCGCGGCGCGCATTCGCCCGCACGTCGGGGTTGAGCGACACCGCTTCCGTTAGGGCCGCCGTCGCCTCGTCGAGCAGCCCGGCGCGTGCCTGGGCGCACGCCAGGTTGTAGCTGGCCATGCCGCGCGCCGGGGCTGGCGCACTGAGGTAGGCCGCGGTCATGACGCCGTGCGCGGCCAGCGCCACGGCCCGATCGGGCCGTCCGTGGCCTAGGTAGTAGTCGCTGAGATGCCCAGTCGGATGCCAGAAACCGCGCACCACGACCTGCAGCCACAGCTGTCTGCCGCGCAGCCACGGATTCCTGGCCGGCTCGGTCAGGTCCGCGTGGCTGATGAGGCGCATCTCCTCGGCCAGCTCGCCTGCCACGCGCCAGCTATCACGGGCGACGGCGTCAGCCGGCTGCGCCGCCAGCTCGGCGTACAGCGTTGCCGAAGCATGATCGACTTCCTGCGAACTCCGGTGGTGCCTGGCCGGCGCGGATGGCACGGAGTCGCCGCACCTGCTGGCGCCGGAACTCTGTGTTGTGCGCGATCACCGGCATCGCGGCCCAGTGCTGCGCGCTGCCGGTGACCGCCTGCTCAGGCTCGGCCAGGAGCTCCTGCTCTGCCGTCGCGGCCATGCCAATCAGTCCCGTCACCGCGGCGCGCAGGCGGTCGGTGCCGGTCACTTGCAGTCCTCCGCCATGGCCGAAGCTGCGGCCGCAGCACACGCCGGACTGGCCGGCTTGGTCGCGACGAACTTCAGGACATCGTCCACCTCGATCGTCATCGCGCCGAAGCCAAGAGTCTGGAGCCGGCCAAGTAGCCAGGCCGGATCTACGGGGTTGTAGGTGTCGTCAGCGTGGAAGTGATGGAGGTCGTTGCTGGCGAGGCTGTCGGACCCGATCAGCACGCCGCCGGGACGCAGCACCCGGAACGCCTCGGCCAGGATGTTGTTCTGCAGCGCCATCGTCGCCACGTGATGCAGCATCGTGAAGCAGCCGACGCTGTCGTAACTGGCATCCGGGTAGGTCAGCTCGGCGGCGCTGCCAGTCACGACCTCGACGTTGGTGCCGGCGTACCGGCTGGCCAGCAGGGCGGACGCGGTGTCGTCGACCTCGATCGCCGTCAGGGTGCCGACCCGGCTGCGGAGCCATTCGGTTGCCGCGCCCGGCCCAGGGCCGATCTCCAGCATGTGGTCACCGAGGTCGACGTCGCGGGTCAGCGCCGGCAGGATGTCGGTCTGGATGTGCAGCGCCCACGCTGGGCTCGTGCATACCCGTGCATGGTTATCGTTCATGCCCACGACGCTAGGAACTGCACAGCCGCTGGCCAAGGGCGTAGGCTGCCAAGCTGTGTCGCAAGACGGACATAGCCCCATGGCTGACCGAGATGACTACTGCGCCGCCCACGAGATAGACCCGGCCGCGGCCGTCGTGGTGGCGACCTTTCCGATGCCCGCCGGGCTTGTCTTCGACTGGCACTCGCACGAAGATCACCAGCTGGCGTGGGCCGCCAGCGGCGTGCTGACCGTCCGCACGCAGGAGTCGGCCTGGGTGCTGCCGCCCACCCGGGCGCTCTGGATACCTGCGGGTCTGCGACACGAGACGCTCTCGACGGGAACGGCAACGATGCGGTCCGCCTACGTCCGGCCCGCGCGGTGCCCGATCAGCTGGACCGAGCCGACTCCGGTTTCGGCCAGTGCGCTGCTGGCGGAGCTCATCGGCTACCTGGAAGACCCCGATCTGGAGCCCGACCAGCGGGCGAATGCCGAGGCAGTACTCGTGGACCTGCTGCGGCCGGTCGCCATGACCACGATCGAGGTGCGCTTGCCGGCCGACGATCGGGCCAGGCTGGTCGCGGACGGCATTGCCGCCGACCTGGCCGACGGCCGGACGCTGGCCGAATGGGGCCGCGAAGTAGGCGCCAGCGAGCGCACCCTAGCCAGGGCATTCGTCGCCGACACCGGCGTGAGCTTCGGCCGGTGGCGCACCTTGCTTCGGGTGCAGGCCGCGCTCGCCGCGCTGGCGCGCGGCGAGCCCGTCGGCAACGTAGCCCGGCACGTCGGCTACGACTCCGAGAGCGCGTTCGTGCAGGCATTCCGCCGCGAGACCGGCGTCACGCCGGCCGCGTACTTCCGCCAGAGCGCCTGACGCGCCCGTCCGTGTGCATTGAGTGCTGCCCTAGCAACACCGAATGCACACAGATCGAGAATGATCCGATTAGGGCCGGCTCAGGAGCCGGAGCGCGCGCTCCTGCTCGAAGTCCAGGGCCCGCGCGGGCGGCGACTGGACCCGGCCGATCCGCCGCCCCAGCTCGGCGACCTCGGCCCGGACCCGCGGATCGGCGAGCACGCGGACGCCGAAGGCGAGCGCCACCGGGCTGATGTCGTAGCGCCGCTCCAGCGACAAGCCCAGTGCGACGGCTGCCACGTCGGCGTCGGAGAACTGCCGGTGCGTGCCCGCCCGGCCCGCATCTGCCCGGCCCGGGTTGGCCTGGACTGCGTTGGCCTGGACTGCGTTGGCCTGGACTGCGTTGGCCCGGACTGGCCCGCGGTCTGGCCTGCGCGCGGCGCCCCGGCCGCGGATCGGGCGCAGCGCCGGGAGCAGGCCGAGCGATTCCCGGTACCTGAGCATCCGGGGGGTGAGATCCAGTCGCCGCGCCGCCTCCGTGATCCGCATGCACTAATCTTACAAGTTGTTGTCAGAAACGATGCGCTGAACGTGCCGTGGGTAGGCAACCTGTCGTAACGTCGTGCTGTGGCTCCGGATCGGGGCCGGATACCCGTGATTACGCAACAGACCAATCCGCAACAGACCAAGGAGCCCGCATGCCCGCGGAGACAATCCCGTTCAAGGTGGCCGACCTGTCGCTAGCCGACTTCGGCCGTCGCGAGATCAGGCTGGCCGAGCACGAAATGCCGGGCCTGATGACGGTCCGCGCTGAGTGGGCTGCCTCGAAGCCGCTCGCGGGCGCCCGGATCACCGGCTCGCTGCACATGACCGTGCAGACGGCGGTGCTGATCGAGACCCTGGTGGCGCTCGGCGCCCAGGTCCGCTGGGCCTCCTGCAACATCTTCTCCACCCAGGACCACGCCGCCGCGGCGATCGCAGTGGGCCCTGACGGCACGCCGGAGGACCCGAAGGGCATTCCGGTGTTCGCCTGGAAGGGCGAGACGCTGCCCGAGTACTGGTGGTGCACGGAGCAGGCCCTGACCTGGCCGGGCGAGGCCGGGCCCAACATGCTGCTCGACGACGGCGGCGACGCGACGCTGCTGGTGCACAAGGGCGCTGAGTTCGAGGCCGTCGGCTCGGTGCCCGCCGCCAAGGACGACGACGCCGAGGAGTGGCAGGTTATCTTGACGGTGCTGACGGAGTCCCTCGCGCGGACTCCGGGCAAGTGGACGGCGGTGGCTGCGGAGATCAAGGGCGTCACCGAGGAGACGACCACCGGCGTCCACCGGCTGTACGAGATGGCCAAGGACGGGTCACTTCGGTTCCCGGCCATCAACGTGAACGACTCGGTGACCAAGTCGAAGTTCGACAACAAGTACGGCTGCCGGCATTCCCTGGTCGACGGCATCAACCGGGCCACCGACGTACTGATCGGCGGCAAGGTCGCTGTCATCTGCGGTTACGGCGACGTGGGCAAGGGCTGCGCCGAGTCGCTGCGCGGCCAGGGTGCCAGGGTCATCGTGACGGAGATCGACCCCATCTGCGCGCTCCAGGCGGCGATGGACGGCTACCAGGTGGCTCGGCTGGAAGATGTCGTCGGCACTGCCGACATCTTCGTCAGCGCGACCGGGAACTTCCACATCATCACGGCCGAGCACATGAGCCAGATGAAGCACCAGGCGATCGTCGGCAACATCGGGCACTTCGACAATGAGATCGACATGGCGGGCCTGTCCCGGCTGCCGGGCGTGCAGGCGCCTCACCATCAAGCCGCAGGTCGACGAGTGGACGTTCCCGGACGGGCACGCGGTGATCGTCCTGTCCGAGGGCAGGCTGCTGAACCTCGGCAACGCGACCGGGCACCCGAGCTTCGTGATGTCCAACAGCTTTACAAACCAGGTCATCGCTCAGGTTGAGCTGTTCACCAAGACCGACGAGTACCCGCTTGGCGTGCACGTACTGCCCAAGCACCTGGACGAGAAGGTGGCTCGGCTGCACCTGGACGCGCTCGGCGTCAAGCTCACCGTGCTGACCAAGGAGCAGGCCGCCTACATCGGCGTCCCGGTCGATGGCCCGTACAAGCCGGATCACTACCGGTACTGACCGGCCTGGCGGCCGGGCATCCGACGTCGCCGATGCCGGGCTGGCTCTTGCTGGCCAGCCCGGCATCGCATGGGCAGAGCGGGCGATGCCGGTGCTCGGCATGCTCCGCCAGTCCTTCGCCGGTCAGCAGTCTGTTCGCCGGTCAGCAGCCATTCGCTGGGCTTACGGTCGCGTGCTGCCTGCACGTCACGGCGGAGACAGCTGTGCTGATCAGGACGCTCACGGCTGGTGGCGCGACGGTCCACCTGGCCGCGTCGAATCCGCTGTCTACGCAGGATGACATCGCGGCTGCGCTGGCCGCTGAACCCGGCGTCACCGTGCAGGCGCGCTCGGGCGTGGCGCGGGGCGTTTACTACGAGCACATCCACCGGGTCCTGGACAGCGAGCCTGACCTGCTGATGGACGACGGCGGCGACCTTGTCAACACGCTCCACGAGGCGCGCCCGGAGCTGGTCGCCGGCGTGCGTGGCGGCTGCGAGGCAACGTCAACGGGGGCGGCCCGGCTGCGTCGCATGGCGGCGGCCGGATCACTGGGCTTCCCGATGATCGCCGCCGAGCTGTCGGCGATCACCCGGATGATCGATCACAAGTACGGCACCGGTCAGTCGGTACTGGACGGCGTCCTGCGCGCGACCAACACGCTCGTGGCAGGCAAGACCGTCGTGGTGGCAGGTTTCGGCCCGTGCGGCTCCGGCATCGCCGAGCGCGCCCGCGGGCTCGGCGCCCAGGTGCTCGTCACCGAGGTCGACCCCGTCCGCGCACTCGGCGCGATCATGCAGGGCTTCCGGGTCATGCCGATGAGCGCCGCTGCTCGACTCGGCGAGATGGTCATCACCGCGACCGGCTCCCGCGAGGTCATCGGCGCGGCTGAGATCGCCGCCCTGCCGGACGGCGCGATGCTGGCTAACGCCGGGCACTTCGACGTGGAGATCGACATGGCCGCGCTGACCGCTGCGGCAGTGGAGGTACACCCGGCCGTCCGGCCGCACGCGGACGAGTACGTCCTCGCCGACGGCCGGCGGCTCATCCTGCTGGCCGAGGGCAGGGTCGTCAACCTCGTAGCGGGCGAGGGCAACCCGGCCGCTGTCATGGATACCTCGTTCGCCGTACAGGCGCTGGCGCTGGCCTGGCTAGCTCGCGCTGCGCCGGACGAGGTCCGCGACAACGGCGGGGCAACCGCCGCGGGTTCGGTGCTCGAGTGTGCCGGCACCCATAGATGCGCAGGTCGCCAGGCTGACGCTGGCGTCCCTGAGCACGCGGATCGACGAGCTGACCGACGCGCAGCTGCGTTACCTGCAGTCCTGGCGGCAGGGGTCTTAGGCCGGAGGCGGCAACCCGGGCGCCTGCGGCTCGGGCGAGGCGGTCGCGGACGGGGTCGGCGGCACAGGCGGCAGCGCAGCGAACCTCGCCTGCTCGCGCTCGCGTCGCACGGCAAGCACGGCGGTGAGATAGGCGGCCGGCGGCGTCCCGGCGGGCGGCGGCGGGCTGACCTGCGCGGCGACGGCGTTGGCCAGCTGGACGCCCAGTGAGTCCCGCGCCCGCGGACTCAGCTCGGTGAACCGGCGGAGGTAACCCCCAGCGGCCTCCGCTGTCTGGTCCGACAGCCTGGATACCTGAAGCAGCTGAGCCCAGTCCGCCAGTGGCGGCGGGACGGCGGCGAACTCCACTGGCAGCGCTCGCCTGGCCGGGACGCGCTCCTGGATGACGTAGGTGCCGGCGAACAGGTCGCCGAGGCGCTTGCCGCGAGCCGAGATGATCGAGGTAATCAGCCCGATGGGCGCCAGCACCAGGGTCCAGATCTCGAAGACGCCGACCAGGGCGCGCACCAGCGCCTGCCGGAACCGCACCGGGCTGCCATCGTCGCCAATCACGCGAATGCCGAGCGCCATCTTGCCGAGCGTCTTGCCCCGGCTCAGCGTTTCGAACGCCGTAGGATAGGCGACCAGCACCAGAACGTAGGCCGTGACGAACGCGGCGGCGCCGTAGTCGCTGCTGACCGACCCGGACGCGCCCGCCAGCCCGATGATCACGATCAGCAGCAGCGCGAGTTGCACGACCATGTCGATGAGCAGTGCGGCGATGCGGCCCGGGAAGGTCGCTACCGGCAGCTCAAGCGCGACAGCCTCGCCGGTGATCACGTCGGCCATGACCGCTCCTCGCTCATCCCGCGTGCCTGCAGGTACCGGGCCAAGATTACTCAAGCCGCGCAGTAGTCTCCTGATCGTGGACGTCGATGCTTTCGCGGCGGCGCACCAGGCCGACTGGGATCGTCTCGCGGCGCTCGTCAGTCGTCGGCGCCGGCTGTCCGGGGACGAGGTCGACGAGCTCGTGGCCGTTTACCAGCGGACCGCGACGCACTTGTCGGCGCTGCGCAGCGGCGGGCACGATCCGGCCCTGACCGCGCGCTTGTCTGGCTTGCTCGCCCGCGCTCGTGCTGCAGTCACCGGCTCGCACACGCCGGCCTGGCGCGCGGTCGGCGAGTTCTTCGGCGTGGCCTTCCCCGCGATGGCGTACCGGGCGCGGTGGTGGTGGCTCGCGACGGCGGCCGGATCGATCCTGGTCGCGCTCATCGCCGGCCGGTGGATCGCGGCGTCGCCGGCTGTGCAGGCGAGTCTCGTCTCGCACTCGCAGGTGGCGAGCCTGGTCAACCACCAGTTCCGGGACTACTACTCGCAGGACACCGCCTCAGCTTTCGCGCTGAAGGTCTGGACTAACAACGTATGGGTCGCCGCGCAGACGCTGATCCTCGGCGCCTTCCTGGGGATCGGCACGATCTATGTCTTGCTCGTCAACGCCCTGAACCTGGGGGTCGACGGCGGCCTGATGGTCGGACACGGTAAGGCCGTCGAGTTCTTCACGCTGATACTGCCGCACGGCATGCTGGAGTTGTCCGCGGTGTTCCTCGCGGCAGCCGCCGGCCTCCGGATGGGCTGGGCGGTGATCGATCCCGGCCCGCGGCGGCGCGTCCAGGCGCTGGCCGAAGAGGGTCGTGCCACGGTCACGATCGTCCTCGGGCTGATCGTGGTGCTCGCGACGTCTGGCGCCATCGAGGCGTTCGTCACGCCGTCCGCGCTGCCATCCTGGGCTCGCATTGGCATCGGTGCCGTGGCCGAGGCCGGCTTCCTGACTTACGTCATCGTGGCGGGCCGGCGCGCGCGGCGCCTGGGCCTGTCCGTCGACATCGCGGCGGCGCCTGAATACGCGCCCACGCTGGGCTAGCAGTCAGAGCCGGCCGGCCGCCTTCAGGCTGAGGTACGAATCGGCGAGCGCGGACGGCAGCCGGTCCGGCGGCGCATCGATAACCTCGACGCCGCGCCGGACCAGCAGCGCCGCAACCCTGGCGCGTTCCGCGCTGGCGCGCTCGGCGGCCGCCGCCTGATACACCGCAGCGGCATCGTCCCGTGACGACGCAAGCTCGGCCAGCCGCGGATCGGCGGTCGCGGCGACCACGACCTGGTAGCGGCGGATCAGCAGCCCGAGCCTGGGCAGCAAGCCGAGTTCGAGTGCCGTCGAGTTGAGGTCGGTGAGCAGCACCACGAGGCAACGCTGGCGCGCGGTGGCGAGCAGCGTGCTGGCCATGAGGTCGCCGTCAGATTCCGCTAGTTCGGAGTCGAGCAATGCCATCGCGTCCGTCATCCTCGGCAGGACCTCGTTCCGGCTTGCGCCGATGACCCTGGCACGGACGTGCCGGTCGACGGCGAGCAAGTCAACCCGGTCGCCCGCGCGGGACGCCAGCGCAGCGAGGAGGAGCGCCGCGTCCATCGCGGCGTCCAGCCGCGGCACGCCCGCGACCCGGCCGGCCGAGGTGCGCCCGGTGTCAAGCACGAGCACCACACGCCGGTCGCGCTCGGGCCGCCAGGTCCGCACCACCACATCGGAACGCCTGGCCGACGACCGCCAGTCGATGGAGCGGACGTCGTCCCCGACCACGTACTCGCGGAGTGAGTCGAACTCGCTGCCCTGGCCGCGGATCAGGCTCAGGTGCTGGCCGTCGAGCTGGCGCAGCCTGGCGAGCTTCGACGGCAAGTGCTGACGGCTCAGGAACGGCGGCAACACCCGGACTGTCCATGGCACCGCGCGGCTGGCCTGACGCGCCGCGAGGCCGAGCGGTCCCACCGACCGCACCGTGACCTTCCCGGCGGCCTTGTCGCCGCGCCGGGTGGGCAGCATGATCGTGGTCACCGTCGCATGGCCGCCCGGCGGGATGGTGATCTGGGCCCGGCTAGTGCCGCCGAGGCTGGGCTGCCAGGCATCGCGGAGCAGGCCGCGGACGCTGCGCCGGCCCGGGTTGGCGATCGTTAGCGTGGTGGCGCCGCGCTCGCCGAGCATGATCCGAGTGTCACCAGCCCTGGACATGCGCAGCTGCCGGACACTGCCGGCCAGGGCGACGTCGGCGACGATGGCCGCGGCGATGAGGCCATCGACCGTGACCAGACCCGGCACCGTGCGCAGCAGCACGGCGGCGAGCGTGGCGAGGAGCGCGACCAGCGCGGCGCGTCCGGTGAGGGCCATGGCGTCGCTACCGGGGCACCGGCACCGACGACAGCACGCTCTCGAGCACGCCGTCAGCCGTCGCGCCCGCCAGCTCTGCCTCGGGGCGCAGCTGGATCCGGTGCCGGAGGGTGGGGCGGGCGAGCGTCTTGACGTCGTCGGGCGTGACGTAGTCCCGCCCCGACAGCCACGCCCACGCGCGGCTCGTTGCGAGCAGGGCGGTACCGCCGCGAGGTGAGACGCCGAGCTGGATCGAGGCCGACTGCCGTGTACCACGGCAGATATCCACGATGTAGCCGGTGACTTCGCCGGAGACCTGGACCTGACCGACCGCGGCGCGGGCGGCACGGAGGTCGGCCGCCGTCGCAACGTGCCGGATGCCGGCCGCGCCGAGATCACGCGGATCGAAGCCGGCCGCGTGCCGGGACAGGATGTCGATCTCGGCGGCCCGGTCCGGCACGATCACGGCGAGCTTGAGCAGGAACCTGTCCAGCTGCGCCTCCGGCAGCGGGTACGTGCCTTCGTACTCCACCGGGTTCTGCGTCGCCGCTACCAGGAAGGGGACGGGCAGCGGACGCGGCACTCCCTCCACCGAGACCTGGCGTTCTTCCATCGCCTCCAACAGCGCGGCCTGCGTCTTCGGTGGCGTCCTGTTGATTTCGTCGGCGAGCAGCAGGTTGGTGAACACCGGACCCTCGCGATACTGGAACTCTGCGGTGCGGGCGTCATAAATGAGCGATCCGGTCACATCGCCGGGCATCAGATCCGGCGTGAACTGGACTCGTTTGCTGTCGATCGCCAGCGCGGCGGCGAGCGCTCGCACCAGCAGGGTCTTGGCCACGCCTGGCACACCTTCGAGCAGTACGTGACCCTGGCACAGCAGCGCTACCAGCAGCCCGCTGACCACCTGATCCTGCCCGACGACAGCCTTGGCGACCTCCTCGCGCACGGCGATCAGCGCCGCCCGCTCCGGCCCGGTGGCTGTGACCGCATCAGCGCCAGCCGCTGGCCACGGGCTGCCGGTATCTACACTGCTCACGTCGTGCCTACCTCTCGCTCCAGCTTGTCAAGATCGCGGGCCAGCACCAGCAGCGCCTGATCGTTGGCTGGCGGCGGGCCAAAAACGAGGTCCGATATGCGGGCCGGCTCGGTCGCAGACCGGCGAGCCAGAGCCTCGACGACAGCGTCCTGATCGGCTCCGTGCGGCAGTCCGATGGCTCGCTCGAGCCGGCTGCGCAGGGCGCCGCGCAGCGCCTCGGCCGCCTGCGGACGCGCGCGCCTGGACTGGTACAGGCGGCCGTGGCCTTCGGTCGTCTCCGCCGCCCGGACCACAACGGGCAGCGGCTCGGTGACGAGCTGGCCGAGTCGGCGCGCCCGCCACGCCGCCGCCGCCAGCGCGGCGACCGCCAGCTGGATCGCGACCAGGTAAACGGACATCGGCAGCAGGCTCGTGAAGGTCCTGGGACCGGCGGTGGCCGCGGCGGCTACGGCCACGACGGCGGGCACGAGCCAGACGATCCGGTGGCTCGGGAGCAGGTTGACGGCGAGCGCGGCGTTGCCCGCCCTCGCGAGCTCGGCGTTGGTCAGCGGTGCGCCGGTCCCGAGCACAGTAACCGCGCGACCGTCGACTCGCAGCTGCACCAGGGTGGGACCAGACGTAGAGGAGTAGCACTGCGCCGCGGCAGCCGCGGGATCGGCGACGAGCAGATTCCGGCCACCCATGTCCGCCGTGCCAGCCAGGGTCGCGGCGCGCAGACGGCAGGCTGGCGCGGTCACCACGACAGGCTCCGTGGCGCCGATGACGCTCACCGGAGCCGCGAGCACCGTCAGCGCGGCGTGATCCGGCCCGACCAGCAGGACGCTGGCGGGCACCCTGGCGAGTGCCGACAGCTCGTCGGCGGACAGGTACTGCGGGCTGGTGATGACGAGCGTCGAGCCGGGGATCGCGGCCTGGACCGCGGCCGGGACCGACGTTGCGGTGATCACCTGGTGCCCCAGCCCGGTCAGGACGTCGGCGAGGGCGTGCGTTCCGTCCGCCGTCACCGCGCCGGGGTTCAGGTACTGGTTCGCCGGCTGCTGGTGCGCCGCCGCAATGCCGACCCCGCCGAGCAGCACGATCAGGCCGATGATTAGCAAGGTCCGCCACTTGCGCCACTGCTGCCGTGCCGACGCGGCGCTGCTCACGGCATGCGTCCTGGCGAGCTCCCGGCCGGGACGGCGGCGATGGCGACGGCCGCCTTGAGCCGGACGTCGAGGTCGCGAATGGTCCGGTAGCCAGCTTCCGTGCCCGGCCGGCCGCCGTAGCGGACAGCGTCAAAGCTCTTGGCGGCATCGCTCAGCCCGTCAGCTTCAGCCGGGAACGCCGCCCCGGCTTCCACCGCGAGCTCCCTCGCCGTCCTCGCGGGCCTGCGGAGCAGGATCTCGCGGGCTTCCAGGTCGACGACGATAGCCCGGATCCGCTCGACGATCGCCTCGCCGTAATTCCCGCTCGCCGCGAGCCGGTCAGCGTCGCCGCGATGCTCGTCAGCACCGCGCGGCTTGCCCGCCAGGACCGGTCTGTTCCGACCTGGCCGGCTTACCCTGGCCGGGCCCAGCCAGTACATCGCCACGGTGACGGCAGCCGCCAGGGCGACCGCGAGAAGGATCAGCCCCCACCAGCTCGGGCTCCCGGCCGAGCTGGTGCTGACGAGGGAGGACAGCCACCGTGTGATGTCGTGCCAGAGGCGGGTGAGCAGCGACGGCCGGTAGATGGCGCGCGCGAGCTCGCGGCGCGCCAACTGCTGGCCGCGCAGCCTGCTGATCTCTGGTCCCTGGCCGCCGGCCATCCCCGCTATCACGCTGGCTGGCCTGCCCGTCACCAGGCGCTCGGGGTGCCCTGGCTCGCGGCGGGCGGACGCCAGATCGCCCCGAACTCCTCGCCCGTCAGCGTCTGATTCTGGGCTGCGTCCCGGAGCGTGAGGTCCAGGCCCTCGCGACGCATCCGCAGGTCGACGTACAGCAAGACGGTCACGCCTGCGCTGATGGGACGTGTCACGGTGGCGGCCAGGATCGACCCGATCGCGCCGATGATCAGCGCCGCAGCCGATGTCGTCGTCGCGGCGCCGAGTAGCCCGGCCGAGCCGCCGCCGATGACCGCCCCGAGGATGGTGAACGGTATCGCCAGTACGTCCGCGGCGACGGCCACGATGATCCCGGTCAGCACCAGGATGCCGAACAGCCGCCAGAAGCTGCCGTGGCTGAGCTGCCACGATCGCCTGATCGCGGCGACCGGCGAGATGCGCTCCAGGACCACCGCCGGCAGCGTGAGGCTCAGGCGGATGACGAGCAGGATCTCGAAGACGACGGCGCCGATCCCGCCGAGCACGCCGATCAGCACGGCCACCGGCGTGAGGTGCAGCAGCGCCAGCACGACGACAGCGGCCGCCAACGGCACGATCACCGCGACGCCGAGCAGGAACAGCAGCAATGTCGCGCCGAGGACGGCGCCGACGCGGCCCGCCTCCCACGCCTGGCGCAGGCCCGTCGTCCGTCCGAGCACGCCCCTGCCGATGACGGCGCTGAGCATGCCGGTCAGCGCCGCATTGAGCACCAGGCTGAGCACCACCGTGACTCCTACGATGGGGACCAGCGCCGCGAAGAACGAGCCGAACAGGTGGGCAGCCTGCTGTGACGTCAGCGACTGGCCGCTGCGCAAGGCGGTCTCGTCGGTCGCCAGCCGGGTCCGGTAGATGCCCGCCACGGCGGTGGAGATCACGCCGTAAGCCGTCATGACGATCGCGGCGAGTCCGAAGGTCGCCGCCGGGTTACGGCGGGCGAGCGTGACGGCACCATTAAGAATGTCGCCAAGCCCTAGCGGCCGCAGCGGCACGCCGCCCGGAGACGGTGCGGCGTTCCAGCCGCCCTGACCCGGCGGTCCGTATCCGCCCTGCCCGTGTCCGCTCTGCCCGTAGCCGGGCTGCGGATAAGGCGGCGGTCCTGGCGGGGCGGGCTGGCCGAAAGGCTGATAACCGGGCTGCCCGTAGGGACCCGGCGGGACCTGGTTCTCCCACCCAGGCGGCATCTGCTCGGTCACGTGTGCTCCTCACGGCCCAGGTAGCGCGCGGCACGGCTCCGGCCCGGCCAATAGTCGCACGCACGCTCCCGGCCTGCCAGCTATCGCCAGCTAAACGGGTGTTATCAGCATGAAATTCTCGTACCGTTGCCTGACTTGGCGGCCCGGCTTGCCAGCGGCACACTCAGGGGATGGCGAGTACGAGCGAGACTGGACCGGAGATGCTGGCGCTGCGGTGGCATGATCCGCCACGCGGGCCGGCCATCGAGCTGCTCGATCAGACCAGGCTGCCCGCCACCGAGGCGTTCGTGATGTGCTCCGACGTACCCCTGCTCGTCGACGCCATCGGCCGTCTGGTGGTGCGCGGCGCGCCGCTCCTCGGCGTAGCCGGCGCTTTCGGCGTGGCACTGGCGGCGGCGCGAGGCGACGATGTCGAGGCTGCGGCGGCCGACATCGCCGGCGCTCGCCCGACGGCGGTGAACCTGGGCTGGGGTGTCGGGCAAGCGCTGGCGGCATATCGAGCGGCGGCGGCCGGACCCGACCGCGTTCCCGGTCCGAATCCTGGCGCGCAAGCCGCCCTGAACGCTGCCCGCTCGATCGCCGCCGCCGACGCCGCCGCGAGCGAGGCGATGGCGCGCCATGGACTCGGCCTCGTGCCAGCGGGCGCCCGGATCCTCACGCACTGCAACACCGGCGCTCTGGTATCGGCTGGCGCGGGCACGGCGTTCGCGGTCATCCTGGCCGCGCACCGGGCTGGCCGCCTGGCCCAGCTGTGGGTTGACGAGACCAGGCCGCTATTGCAAGGCGCGCGGCTGACCACGTGGGAGGCGCGGCGGGCAGGCCTCCCGCACGCGCTGCTGCCCGATAGCGCCGCCGCGTCGCTGCTGGCGGCCGGCGCGGTCGACCTGGTGCTGACCGGGGCCGATCGGATCGCCGCCGACGGCAGCGTGGCTAACAAGGTCGGCACTTACAGCCTGGCGGTGCTAGCCAGGCACCACAACGTGCCGTTTGTTGTGGTGGCGCCCGCGTCGACGATCGACCTGGACACCCCGGACGGAGCATCGATCAGCGTGGAGCACAGGTCTGCTGACGAGGTCGCCAGCGTGGCTGGCCAGCGGGTTGCGCCCCCCGGCACACAGGCCTATAACCCGGCTTTTGACGTGACTCCGCCGGCCCTCCTTACTGCCCTCGTCACCGAACTAGGGGTGATGCAGCCCGTTACTGCGGGTAATCTGCGAATCCTGGGCGTGGCCAACGGCGCCGTTGCGGCTCCCCAAGCCACCATCTACATGGAACGATGAGGACTATGAAGGGTCGCGTGCTGGTCGTCGATGACGACGCCGCTCTGGCCGAGATGCTCGGCATCGTCTTGCGCGGCGAGGGCTTCGAGCCCACATTCGTCGCTGACGGGGACCGGGCAATGGATGCGTTCCGTGACACCAAGCCGGACCTGGTGCTGCTGGACCTGATGCTGCCGGGCATGGACGGTATCGACGTGTGCCGTCAGATCCGCGCCGAGTCGGGCGTGCCGATTGTGATGCTGACAGCCAAGAGCGACACCGTCGATGTCGTGCTTGGCCTCGAATCTGGGGCCGACGACTACATCGTCAAGCCGTTCCAGTCCAAGGTGCTCATCGCCAGAGTGCGGGCTCGGCTGCGCCGAACCGACGATCCGGCCCCGGAGACGCTCACCATCGGTGACGTGACCATCGACGTGGCCGGTCATTCGGTGCAGCGCGCTGACGAGCCGCTGAACCTGACGCCGCTCGAGTTCGACCTCCTGGTGGCGCTGGCCCGCAAGCCGCGCCAGGTCTTCACCAGGGAGGTCCTCCTCGAGCAGGTCTGGGGCTACCGGCACGCGGCCGATACCCGGCTGGTCAACGTCCACGTCCAGCGACTGCGCGCCAAGATCGAGAAAGATCCGGAGCGACCGGAAATCGTCGTGACTGTTCGGGGCGTTGGATACAAGGCGGGCCCAGGCTGATCGGGCGCAGGCGCTCACCCGGCCCGCCGTCTCGGGCGACAGTGCCGGGTCGCCGTTCTCGGAAGGCGCGGGGCCGACTATCTCGCAGGGAAGGGATATGAGGGGAGCAGCCAGCGTCACAGCCGGGTACCGCAGCTGGCTAGACCGGCCCCGGCTCGTGCTCCTGACTGCCTGGCGGGCCAGGCTCCGGCGGATCAGCGACCGGTGGCGCCGCTCTCTCCAGCTGCGCGTCATCGCCGCGACGCTGATGCTGTCGGCCATCGTCGTGAGCGTCCTCGGCTACGTGCTGATGCAGCATCTGATCACCGAGCTCTACAACGACAAGGTCGCGTCGTCGGTGAACATCGTCGATGCGGGCCTCGGCAGCAGCGCAGCCAACTCGGGCGAGTTCACCGCCCCGCCGAATCCGAATACGCGGGAGGAAATGTACGGGCTCGCCCAGCAGCTCGCCTCGACCGGTGAGACCCCGTACGCCCTCGAGATCACCTTGCCGCAGTCCTACCAGGGTCCGCCCGTCTACGGTGCGGGCGCCGCAGTCGGGTTCTACGGCCTGCCACCGCGCCTGCCCAAGACGCTGGTCTCGAGGGTGCTGGCCGAGCCGGCCAGTCACCGGTACCCGCTCCAGTACTGGACGAGCATGGCTGTCGCCGCCAGCAGCAAGCCCGTGCCTGGGCTGCTGATCGGCGCTCCGTTTGGCGACGCCTACCAGGCCTACTACTTCTTCCCCCTGGCGGCCGAGCAGAAGAGCATCGCGAGCATGCAGCGCACGTTGCTGCTCGTCGGCATCGCTGTGGTGTTCCTGCTCGCCGCGATCGCCTGGCTCGTGACCCGGTGGGTCGTGATCCCGGTCCGGCTGGCGGCACAGGGCGCCTGGCGGCTGTCGACCGGTCAGCTCAGCGAGCGAATGGAAGTCCGGGGCACCGACGAGCTGGCCGCGCTCGCCACCGCGTTCAACGAGATGGCTGCCAGCCTCCAGGACAAGCTGGCCGAGCTGCAGGATCTGTCGCAGGTCCAGCGCCAGTTCGTCTCTGACGTCTCGCATGAGCTGCGTACGCCGCTTACGACGATCCGGATCGCCTCGGACGTCTTGTACGCGGCCAAGGCGGAGATGGACCAGGCCGCCAGCCGGTCGGCGGAGCTACTCCAGAGCCAGCTCGAGCGGTTCGAGTCGCTGCTGACCGACCTGCTCGAGATCAGCCGGTACGACGCCAACGCGGCCACCCTGGACGCCGAGCCGGTCGACGTCTGCACGATCATCCTCCAGTCCGCGGACGTGGCGCAGCAGCTGGCCGAGCGGCGCGGCACGAAGATCGAGTTCAGGCTGCCAGCGGCGCCGTGCATCGCGGAGGTGGATCGGCGCCGGGTCGAGCGAATCCTGCGGAATCTGCTGCTCAACGCGGTCGAGCACGGGGAGACCAGGGACACCGTGGTGACCGCGGCGCTGGACTCCGGGGCGGTGGCGATCACGGTCCAGGACTTCGGCGTGGGTCTGGCTCCTGGCGAGGAGCTGCTGGTCTTCGACCGGTTCTGGCGCGCGGATCCGGCCAGGGCCCGAACCTCGGGCGGTACCGGTCTCGGCCTGGCGATCGCGCTGGAGGACGCCAGACTGCATGGCGGCTGGCTGGAGGCATGGGGCGAGCGGGGGAACGGCTCGGTGTTCCGGCTGACGCTGCCGCGTATCGCCGGCGGCGAGCTGCACGGGTCGCCGCTGCCGCTTAGCCCGCATCCGGTCGGCATCGACGCCGTGACCCTCCCTGGTATCCACAGCGCCGTGCTGCCTGCGGCTGCCGGTGCCGTGGTGCCCGCGGGTGACGGTGCCGTGCTCGCGGGTGACGGTGCCGCGCTCGCGGCTGACGACGTTGCGGGACTGGCCGGGGTTGCCGGGGTTGCCGGAGTTGTCCTGCCTGGCCTCGCTGACCTTGTGCAGGACGACTCCGCTGCCGGGACGACTCCTGCCAGCGAGGTAGCGGCCCGTGGCTAGCACGCTCCGGCGGCGAATGCCGCTGCTACTCGCGGCTGTTGGTGTCGTGGTGGCGGTCGCCGGGTGTGCGACTGCCCCGTCCGGCGGACCGCCGCGCCGGGCGACCGGTGAGGGCAGCCAAGTACGGGCGTACGTGCAGCCCCTCCCGCCGCCCGGCCCGACGAGCTCCTGGATGCCCGCCAGCGTCGTCCTCGGCTTCCTGCACGCCAGTGCGAGCTACGCGTTCGACCCGGCCGCTGCCGAGCGGTATCTGGTGCCCTCGCTGCGCAAGAAGTGGCGGCCGGGCCAAGGGCCGGTCGCGGTGGTGGGCGGGCAGCCGCGCATTAGCGCGGTGCCGTACCGCGCGCAGATTCCCGGCCCGGGACCTGCACAGCAGCTCCAGACCGTCAAGGTCACCGGTCAGGGACTCGCAACGCTCAGTCAGACCGGCCAGTACCAGTACTCGCCAGGCCAGGACGTCCAGTACGAGTTCACCCTGTCCAAGACCGACGGAGTCTGGCTGATCCGAGGGCTGCCGGCCGGCCAGCCGGGTCTCTTGCTGACCCAGTCCGACTTCGAGGCCGTGTACCAGGCGCGGAACCTGTTCTTCTATACGTCGGCGTCGTCCGGCGTACTGGTGCCCGACCCCGTTTATGCGCCGCTGCAGAGCTCAAATAGCGCACTCAATACCAACCTCGCGACCGGGCTGGTGAACGGCCTTCTCAAGGGCCAGGGCGACTGGCTGTCCGGAGGCGCCACGTGGTCGGCGTTCCCGCCCGACAGTCGCCTGATCGGGCAGGTCACCATCGCTGGGCGGCTCGCCAAGGTCGACCTCGGCGGCGCCGCGGTGCACGCCACGAAGGTTGCAGTGCAGCAGATGGAGGACCAGCTGCAGGCGACGCTCGGCGATCAGAGCTATTCGCAGCCGCTGGCGAATCACGTCCAGCTCTCCATCGACCACAAGCTGCAGTACGCCAATCCCGACACCGCCAAGATTGACCTGGTCCCAGCGGTGGCTACCGGGCCATTGTTCGTGGTAACCGGCTCCGGTGCCGTCGGCCAGCTGGGACCCAGCCCGCGGCCCGGTGCCATCCCGGCGTCCAAGCTGGGCCCAGCGGAGCTCGGCGGGGCGCGCGTCACCGCCATCGCGGCCGAGCCTGGCGACCACCCAGCGCAGCTCGCCGTCGCGGTCCAGGACCGGGCTGGCTGCGCGGTGTACCTGAAATCGGCCAGCCAGCAGCTCTACCACGCCGACGTGCTGTCCACGACCGGCGGCGCGTGCACGTCGCTGAGCTGGGATAACAACGGGAGGCTGTGGGTGGCGGCCGGTCAGGCAGCCTGGGTGCTGCAACCGCAGAATCGAACTCCCGTCGCGGTTGGCGTGGCCCAGCTACCGGCGATCGGTCAGTCCGGCAGCCGGATCCTGGCGCTGCGCATGGCGCCAGATGGCGTGCGGGCGGCGCTGCTTGTGCATACTCCGGCCGGGAACGAGCTGCTCCTTGCGGCCGTCCGCTTCGATCACGGCCTCGTATCATTTGGCCAGCCAGTCAGTATCGGGGCCGGCGGGGCTGACCCGATCGCGGTCAGCTGGCTGGACCCCTACCACGTCGCAGTGCTGGCCGGCGGCGCTATCTTTTCCGTGCCGCTCACCGGCAGCGCAGGGCTCCAGCCTGGCGGCTCGCCGCAGTCGCTCGGCACTGCGCCCGCTGGCGCGCAGACGCTGACCACTGACGGCTCTGAACTGGTGGCAGGGACCGGCGACGGCCAGCTGTTCGGCTCGTCGCTCAACTCGCCTGGCTGGTCCCCCATCACAACTGGCTCGGATCCCATTTATCCGGGCTAGGGCTGGTCCGTGCCTGGTCAGGACCCGAAGACCAGCGGCTGGGCGCTATCCGGTCCTGACATTCGGCTGAGGTGCGGATAACGTCGTGTCATGGCACCCGTCCGGGTCCGTGGTTGCGTCCGGTCAGCCGCCCTGTCAGCAGGGCTGATGGCCTGGCTAGCCGATGCCAGCCGCAGGCAAAGCGGTCCACGTAAGGCGACTTGTTGTCGACCGATCACGGTGCGGCTTAGAAGTAAGTCCTGCCCCGCCGGGGGATCCGATATCCCCTGGGTAAGGGAGAAGGGTAGTAGTGGCACAAGCCGCCGCGAGCCCCTCAGCAGGCGAATGTGGGGTAGAAGACCAGGTCGGCCGGACGGGTGCCGCTCATGACCGGACACGAAGGGAGTTCCTACGTGGACATCATCTTCAAGGCCCGGCACACCGAGGTGCTGGAAAGATTCCGGACGCACGCGACGGCCAAGCTCGTGAAGATCGAGAAGCTCGACAGCAAAGCCATCAGGGTCGACGTTGAGGTGATGGAAGAGCACAACCCGCGGCTGTCAGGGCAGAAGGAGCGAGTCGAGCTCACCGTGTTTTCCCGCGGGCCGAAGATTCGCGCCGAGGCGGCGGCGGAGGACAGGTTCGCCGCCCTGGACATGGCCCTCGCGAAGCTGGAATCCCGCCTTCGCCGATCATGCGGCCGGCGCAAGGACCACCACGACGGCGTCCGGCTCGGCGACCTGCCCGAGGCCGACCTGGCATCCGACGCAGAACTGCCCGCGATCAGGCTGGGGGCTGGCGGCGGACTCCTGGCCGGTCACGGCGCAAGTGCGGCGATGGCAGACATGGCTGAGGCCGCCGACCGGGCGGATGCCGCGGCCCCGGCAGAGCCCGACGCCGAGGGTCTTGTCGCGGTCGACATGGAAGGTGATGGACCCCTCATCGTGCGCGAGAAGTTCCATGCGGCCGTGGCGATGAGCATTGACCAGGCACTGTTCGAGATGGAGCTGGTCGGCCACGACTTCTTCCTGTTCACAGACGCCGCGTCCGGCCTGCCGAGCGTCGTGTACCGGCGTCGCGGCTATCAGTACGGCGTGATCAGGCTGGTGGCGGAGCACGCCGCCGGGGTGGCAGCAGATCCGCGCGCCAACGTCCCGCAGGTCCCCGTCCGTGACCGGTCGTCGGCCAACGGCGCGCAGCCCTCCGCGAGCCAGGCGCCGCCTCCTCAGCAGGCGGGGACTCCGGAGCGCGCACCGGCCTCTCGCCGGGCGCCAGTCCCGGCCCCGGCCCCGGCCCCGGCGCCAGGCCCGCCGTCGTCGAGGCCAGTGCAGTCCAGCCGTGTGCCGGCCGGCGCGCCACCGGTCCCGACGAGCGGCTAACATCAGCGATCACTAAGCCTGCGCCAGCGCGAGCGCCACGCCGCGGCCCGCGCCGGCGGCCGTGCCCCGGAACGCGGGAGCGCTCCGGGCGCGGCGTCGCCTCGGCTTGCAACAGGCGCCGACGTCGGCGAGAGTTCAGGCACGGGCATCGCGGGATCGAGTCTGGCGCGGCTGGGCGGGCCACGGCTCGCCCGGCCGTGAGGAAAGGCAGGATCATGGGCCGCAGCGCCGGGGTCAGCCCTGGGGCACCGGATGATCGAGCGGGCTTCCCCGACGACAGGCGGGCGCCAGCGAGCGGGCATGCGGACGCCGGCGCTTCTGACGGCCAAGATGGCAAGCTGGCGGCGGCCGAGCCCATCCGGACGCTCATCGTGGATGACCATGCTCTGTTCCGGCGCGGCCTCGAGATGGTCCTGGAATCCGAGCCCGACATCGAGCTGGTCGGTGAGGCTAGCGATGGCGAGGAAGCTGTCATAAAGGCAGGCGAGTCGCTGCCCGACGTAGTGCTGATGGACATCCGCATGCCGCGTAGCAGCGGGATCCAGGCCTGCCGGGCGATGAAAGACCTGGCGCCCAGCACCAAGATCGTGATACTGACGATCAGCGACGAGGAAGAAGACCTGTTCGAAGCCATCAGAGCGGGGGCGAGCGGCTATCTGCTGAAGGACATCCCGCTCGACGAGGTCGCCGACACCGTGCGGGCCGTGCATGGCGGCCAGTCGCTGATCAACCCGTCGATGGCAGGCAAGCTGCTGACTGAGTTTGCGGCTCTGGCCAGGCGGGACGAAGAGGAGCCGCCGCAGCAGGTCCCGGCGCCAAGGCTCACCGACCGTGAGATCCAGGTCCTGCGGCTCGTGGCCAGGGGGATGAACAACCGTGACATCGCCAAAGAGCTCTTCATCTCCGAGAACACGGTCAAGAATCATGTCCGCAACATCCTGGAGAAGCTGCAGATCCACTCGCGGATGGAGGCCGTGATGGTGGCCGTGCGCGAGAAGCTCATCGAATTCGGCTGATGCCTGTCCGGCGACCGCTGCGAGCCAGGACCCATGTCAGCGCACGCCTGGCATGGCCAACTGCGGTCAGGCGCCGTGCTCGGCCAGCGCCGACCTTAGCCGAGGTTCGAGATTCGCCGGCGCGACCTGCTGGAGCTTGACGTTGTCGCAGCCGACCCAGGATGCTGCCGCGGCCAGCGCCTGCGCCATTGGCTCGGCCGCGCCGGGTTTGTCGAGCGTGAGCTTGCGGGCGACAAGCGTCTTGCCATCGCGCGCGGGATCGACGCGCCCGACCAGGCGGCCGCCTGCCAGCAGCGGCATCGTGAAGTAACCATGTACGCGCTTGGCCTGCGGGACGTAAGCCTCCAGGCTGTGCTCAAAGCCAAACACGCGCAGCGTCCGCTTGCGGTCCCAGACCAGCGAGTCGAACGGCGATAGCAGCGTCGTCCGGTGCCTGCCGCGCGGCACCGCCCCGCTGCCTGGCTGGCTGGCTGGCTCGAAGACGGCCGGATCAGCCCAGGCACGCTGCGGCGCGCCGGTGCGCCCGGCAGCGATCTGAACGGGGACGAGACCAGCCACCTCTGCTGCCGCCGCGGCCGTGAGTACCGGGCCATCGGCATCGTCCCGGCGCAGTTCGTTGCCATTCGGCTTCACCCGCTGGTAATCCGCCAGGTCAGCCTGGGTGACCAGGCCGAGCGCCCGGGCTGCCACGCCAGCCAGGCGGGCGACGCACTCGCCGTCGGTGAGCTCCACTGCGGCCAGGTCGGCTGGCAGAACCCGCTCCGGCAGGTCGTAGACGCGCCGCCAGCCGCTCCGCCGTACGCAGATTACGTCGCCCGTATCCAGCAGCCACTCGACCGCGATCTTGGTGTCGGACCAGTCCCACCAGGCGCCGCCGTTCTTGGCGCCGCCGAGCTCGGTCGCGGTGAGCGGGCCCTCGGCCCGGAGCCTGGCCAGCACACGCTCGCAGACTGCGGGGTGGCTCTGGTGCCAGCGCATCCCCCGCCGGGCGAAAGCGCGCCGGCGGAAGGCGTAGAACGGCCATTCCTCCAGCGGCAGCACGCACGCGGCGTGCGACCAGTACTCGAAGGCGGCCGGCTGGCGCGGATGCCAGTACGCCCGCTCGATCTGCGCTCGCGAGATCGGCCCGAGCCTGGCGTAGGCGACGAGCTCATGCGACCGCGCGAGGACGCTGATGGTATCCAGCTGGACGGCCCCGAGCCGCCTGAGCATGGCCGCTACGCCGCCCTTCCGGGCGTCGGCGCCGATGAATCCCTGCGCGCGGAGGGTGATAATGCGCGCTTCATCCCGGCTCAGGCTGAACTGAGACGCTGGCAAAGGGGGACCGGCCACGACAGGAGGCTACCGGGGATCGGTGACAGTTCACCTATATGAGTAATTTATCCCGATTATCGGCTAGCCATCAGTCGCATTAGTCGCAACCTCGCCGGCTTAATACCAATCGTCGAAGATGCCGGTCGACACGGCGAGGAGCGCTCCGAGTGCGGCGACGCCGAGCGCGACCCAGAACAGCCACCAGGTCGGCCCGAATACCAGCGCCAGGCCGCCGCCAAGGAACGCCACGCAGATGAGGGTGACGGCCACCCACGAGACGGTCCGGCCGTGGAATGACGGAAACGAGACCGGCGTTCCTGGCACCTGGGAGACGAAGGCCACGTCCTGGCCGCCGCCGACCGTCGCGGCCTGGGTCATGCCGCCAGGACCCGCAGCACCCGCCGCGCCTGACCCAGGGCCTGCCACGGACCTACCAGCTGTGGCCGGCCCCACCTGGTTCGTCATGCGCGCTGCTCCTCTCCTACCGCCTGTCGTTGCACCTATCATTGTGGTCAGTGGCCACTCATGGTGCGTACTCGGCCCCATATCTGAGTGTGCCGGGACGGTCTGCGCCGTTGCGGACTCGGCTTCCCCGGCTATCTCGCCTACCATGACGGTGAGGCAGGAACGCCGGATACCGCCATGGCGTTGAACTGCTTACGGGAGCTGCCCCACGGCCCCGCGTCGCTGTCTAGCATGCTCAGCCGCAGTTAGACAGCTAGCTGGTGGCCAGCGGGGGAATGGCAAGGCCAGACATATAGCCAGAGGATCCGCAGGGAGCGCGACAACAAGTGCCAGCCATCATTGACAACATCCTTCGCGCTGGCGAGGGCAAGACGCTGCGCAAGCTGAAGGCCGTCGTCAGCCAGGTCAACTCGATCGAGGATGACTTCCGGGCTCTGAGCGACGCTGAGCTGCGCGCGACGACCGACGAGCTCAAGCAGCGGCATGCTGACGGAGAGTCGCTCGATGACCTGCTCCCCGAGGCATTCGCTACCGTCCGCGAGGCAGCGACCCGGGTGCTGGGCCAGCGACACTTCGACGTCCAGCTGATGGGCGGCGCCGCGCTGCACCTGGGCAACATAGCGGAGATGAAGACCGGTGAGGGCAAGACCCTCACCGCCGTGCTGCCGTCCTATCTCAACGCGATCAGCGGCCGCGGCGTCCATGTCGTCACTGTCAACGACTACCTGGCCAAGTACCACGCCGAGTGGATGGGCCGGGTGCACCGGTTCCTGGGCCTAGAGGTCGGCGTGATCTTGTCGAATATGGATCCCGAAGAGCGCCGCAAGGCCTATGCCGCCGACGTCACGTACGGAACCAATAACGAGTTCGGCTTCGACTACCTGCGCGACAACATGGCCTGGGGCCTGGACGAGTGCGTCCAGCGCGGACACTTCTTCGCCATCGTCGACGAGGTCGACTCCATCCTTATCGACGAGGCCCGGACCCCGCTGATCATCAGCGGTCCAGTGGACCAGAACAGCATCTGGTACCAGGAGTTCGCGAAGATCGCGCCGAGGCTGCGCCGCGGCGAGGATGGCGAGGGCGACTACGAGGTCGACGAGAAGAAGCGCACTGTCGGCATCCTCGAGTCGGGCGTCGAGAAGGTCGAGGACACCCTCGGCATCGACAACCTCTACGAGAGCGTGAACACACCGCTGATCAGCTTCCTGAACAACGCGATCAAGGCCAAGGAGCTCTATACCAAGGACAAGGACTACGTCGTCATGAACGGCGAGGTCCTGATCGTGGACGAGTTCACCGGCCGCATCCTGCACGGGCGCCGCTGGAGCGAGGGCATGCACCAGGCCGTGGAGGCCAAGGAGGGCGTGCAGATCAAGGACGAGAACCAGACGCTCGCGACGATCACGCTCCAGAACTACTTCCGCCTCTACGAGAAGCTCTCCGGCATGACCGGGACTGCCTTGACTGAGGCCAACGAGTTCCACCAGACCTACAAGCTTGGCGTCGTGCCGATCCCGACAAACATGCCGATGATCAGGGACGACCAGGCGGACCTGGTGTACCAGACCGAGGAAGCCAAGTACGACGCGCTGGTCGAGGACATCGTCGAGAAGCACGCGGCGGGCCAGCCCGTGCTCGTCGGCACCACCAGCGTGGAGAAGTCCGAGCGCGTGTCAAGGGCGCTCAAGCGCAGTGAGGTGCCGCACGAGGTGCTCAACGCTAAGTACCACGAGCGAGAGGCTGCGATCATCGCGCAGGCCGGCCGCAAGGGGGCGGTGACGGTCGCCACGAACATGGCCGGGCGCGGCACCGACATCATGCTGGGCGGCAACCCGGAGTTCGTGGCCGATCTTGAGCTGCACCAGCGCGGCCTGTCACCGGTGGACACCCCCGAGGACTACGAGGCTGCGTGGCCGGAAGCAGTGGAGAAGGCTCGCAAGGCCGTCGCCGAGGAGCACGAGGAAGTCGTGTCGGTCGGCGGCCTGTACGTGCTCGGCACCGAGCGGCACGAGTCGCGCCGGATCGACAACCAGCTCCGCGGCCGGTCCGGCCGCCAGGGCGACCCCGGTGAGTCCCGGTTCTACCTGTCGCTTGAGGACGAGCTGATGATCAGGTTCAACGGCGACAAGATCGCTCACCTGATGCAGCTGATGAAGACGCCACCGGACATGCCGCTGGAATCCAAGCCCGTCAGCCGGGCGATCCGGTCCGCGCAGTCCAACGTCGAAGCGCTGAACTTCGAGATCCGCAAGGACGTGCTGAAGTACGACGACGTCATGAACCGCCAGCGCAAGGTGGTCTACGACGAGCGGCGGGCGGTGCTCGAAGGCGCCGACCTCGAGCCTCAGATCAGCGGGATGATCGACGACGTCGTCGACGGCTACGTGCGGGGCGCGACCGGCGAGGGCTTCCCGGAGGAATGGGACCTCGACAAGCTCTGGCGGGCACTGAAGCAGATGTACCCGGTCAGTATCACCGTCAGCGACGTAGTCGAGGAAGCGGGCGGCGAGCGCGCGCACCTGACCAGCGAGTTCCTCGCCGACGGGGTCAAGGCCGACGCGCATGGCGCCTATGCCCGGCGGGAGCAGGAACTGACGCCCGACCAGATGCGCGAGTTCGAGCGGCGCGTCGTGCTGTCGGTGCTGGACCGCAAGTGGCGCGAGCACCTGTACGAGATGGACTACCTGCGCGAGGGCGTCAGCCTGCGCGGCTACGGCCAGCGCGATCCGCTGATCGAGTATCAGCGCGAGGGCTACGACATGTTCACGGCCATGATGGACGGGATCATGGAAGAGACGGTCATCAGCCTGTTCAACTTCCAGGTGCAGGTCGTGCCGGAACCGATCATGGCCGAGGACGGCGCCGACGGCAGCCCGGCCGGGCCGGCCGTCAGCCTGACCCAGGGTGCTCCCGGCGCGGCAGCTCCCGCCCCGGCGATCGAGCCAAGCCAGGTCCAGCCCCAGCAGCAGGTCCAATCCCGGCAGCCAGGACAGTCCCGGCAGGCCGCACAGCCCCGGCAGGCGGCACAGCCCCGGCAGGCCGCACAGGCCCGGCAGCCCGCGCAGGCCCGGCAGCAGGGCAAGCCGGGCAGGCAGCCTGGCCAGGCAGCCCAGCGGCCTGCCGCCGCGGATGCTGGCGCCGAGCCGGGACTCCCGGCTGGCCTGGCCCGCGGACTCGCGCGCCCGCAGCGGTCCGGGAACCTGAGCTACAGCGCGCCGAACGAGGACGCCACTGGCCGGGCCGAGCACACGACAGGCCCGGCCGTCGGCGCGGAGTTCGCCAACGTCGGTCGGAACGCGCCGTGTCCCTGCGGATCGGGACGCAAGTTCAAGCAGTGCCACGGCGACCCTCGTAACCGATAGGAACAGCTGCGTTAGGAGCCAACTGCCAGGCCCGCTGAGCTCAGGCGGACTCGATCGCGGTACAACGCCATCGGCTCCCGCCCTCCCGGTAAGCCCGGACCTGCTCGCGTTCCAGCCGGAGCGCCAGCACCCGGACACGAGGCCCGAACCCGACCACAGCGGTCATTTCGAGCACATCTGAAGCTGGCGCCGAGGTCATGACGCGGCGGACCTTCGGCCGCTGATCCGAGGCGAGCATCGGGCCAAGCTGCTGGATGCGCTTGCGCGTCTGCTCCGTCGTCCAGGGCGCCAATTGCCGGGCGGGCCGCGATCCGGCCAGTGTCTCGGCCAGGACCTGGGCGAACTGACTCGGCCAGCTGCCGCCTGGGCCCGGCTGGGCGCGGCCGGTTTCATCCGCGTCTGAGTCGTTGATGTCGGACTTGACGCCAGCTGGCCTCCCCGGTGCAGGCCCAGCGTCGCCGAGGTCTGGCGGGCTTGTAGCCGCGGTGACGGCCCCGTTCCCGTGCCAGTCAGTATCGGCCGGTACATCGGGATCAAAGGGCGGTGCCGTCACCGGAACCGGACACTGCCGGATAGCGACGGCATCAGGCAGGGGCGCCTGCCGACCCGGCTGCTGGACGCGGGTGGGCAGCATCGGAATGTCGGTCGGCCTGGCCGGAAGCTCGGGACCGTGCCAGGGTAACTGCGGGGGCGGAATCTGCTGCATGCGATGAGTTGTACTCGCCAGCGGTGACATTTCCGGCCGCGGAATGCCGTGGCCTCCCCGCTGGTTCAGGGAACTAGTGATGAGAAACCAACCAGGAGACATCGTGTCGACATTGCCACCGCTGGTCGAGCCGGCCGCCGACCTGTCCGTCGACGAAGTCAGGCGCTACTCGCGCCACCTGATAATCCCCGAGATCGGGATGACGGGCCAGAAGCGGCTCAAGAATGCCAAGGTCCTGTGCGTGGGCGCGGGCGGGCTCGGCTCGCCGGCCCTCCTCTACCTGGCCGCGGCGGGAGTAGGCACGCTCGGCGTCATCGACTTCGACGTGGTCGACGAGTCGAACCTGCAGCGGCAGATCATCCACGGTCAGTCCGACATCGGCCGGCTGAAGGCCGAGTCCGCCAGGGACAGCATCGCCGAGATCAACCCCTATGTGAACGTCCAGGTCCACACCGACGCGCTGACCAACGACAACGTGCTGGAGATCTTCTCCGGTTATGACCTGATCGTTGATGGCACGGACAACTTCGCCACCCGGTACATGGTGAATGACGCGTGCGTGCTGCTGGGCAAGCCGTATGTCTGGGGCTCGATCTTCCGTTTCGATGGCCAGGCCAGTGTCTTCTGGGCCGAGTACGGCCCCTGCTACCGCTGCTTGTACCCGGACCCGCCGCCGCCGGGGATGGTGCCGTCCTGCGCCGAGGGCGGCGTGCTGGGGGTGCTCTGCGGGTCAATCGGGTCGATCCAGGTCACCGAGGCGATCAAGCTCATCACCGGGGTCGGCGACACCCTGGCCGGACGGCTGATGATCTACGACGCCCTGGAGATGAGCTACCGCACCGTGCGGGTCCGCAAGGATCCTGAGTGCGCGATCTGCGGGAAGAATCCGACCATCACCGGCCTCATCGATTACGAGGCCTTCTGTGGCGCTGTGTCCGAGGACGCCGCGGCCGCTGCCTCGGGCTCGACGATCACCGCGACCGAGCTCAAGGGCATGCTCGACCGGGGCGACAACATTTTCCTCATCGACGTGCGTGAGCCCAACGAGTACGAGATTGTCTCGATTCCGGGCGCGACGCTGATCCCCAAGGATCAGTTCCTCACCGGGGCGGCCCTGGAGAAGCTCCCGCAGGATAAGCGGATCGTGCTGCATTGCAAGAGCGGCGTGCGCAGCGCGGAGGCCCTGGCAGTGGTCAAGACCGCCGGGTTCGCGGACGCAGTGCATGTCGGCGGCGGCGTCCTCGCCTGGGTCAATCAGGTCGACCCGAGCCTGCCGACATACTGACCAGGTCAGGCGTTAGGTCCTGAGCTGAGCCATGCAAGCCCAGCCAGGCCGTAAAATCCCCGTGTGACGTGGCAGCCAGAGCCGGAGCAGAGCTCGCCGGACGGCCCCGCCAGCAATATCGGCTCTGGCCTGCCTGATGCTCGGTTTCAGGCGCGGGCGGTCGGTCGGCGGCGTGGCGGCCGCAGGCTAGCGGCATTCGCTGTCCTGCTGGCTGCGGGCCTAGCGGGGCTGGCCGTATCCGCCGTCGGGATCGCCCATAACCTGCTGCCGCGCGAGTTCACTGTCGCGCAGCGGCGCCAGATCGCGGCCTGGGAGCTCAACCGACGATGGCGGGCGCTGCCCGCCGGGGCCATCTTCCCGGACCTGGTCAGCTACACCGTGCCGAGTGCCGATCTCAACTCGAGCAGGAGCCTCACCTTGCAGGCGCGACTGCTGAGCATCAGCCCGAACACCAGCTGTGCCGGAGCCATCTCCGGGCCAGCCGCACGGACCCTGAGCCAGCATGGGTGCACGGCGGCTATGCGAGCAACCTACGTCGACTCGTCCGGCAGCCTGATAGCCACGGTCACGGTAGCCGCGCTGTCCGGCACCGCTGCGCAGCGTGTGGTCGTCGAGGACCTGGCCGACGATGGCTACGCCGTCGGCGCCGGACCGTACGTGATCTTGTCGACGGCCGGTTTTGCCGACGGCAGGCATCATGTGCGAGTAGCCGCCGATCAGTATCTGGACGACGAGATGTCGAGCCTGACGTCCGGCCTGGCTGATTCGACCGAGAGCGCGCTAGGCAAGCCGCTGCCGCCGCTCGTCTGTCCAGGAGCGCCTGGATGCTGAGGCCCTGGGGCCGGGGCCGGGGCCGGGGCCGGGCGGCGGGGCGGCGGCGCAGCGCGGCGGCGCTGGTGGTCGCGGCGCTGGCCGGGCTCGCAGCACCGATGCTGGGCGGGGCGCCGGCCAGGGCCGACATCGTGCGGAGCACGCAGAGCTGGGTGCTCAGCGAGCTCAACCTCCCAGCGGCATGGTCAGTGTCGCAAGGCAAGGGCATCGTCGTCGCGGTCATCGACAGCGGCGTCAACCCGGCCGTCTCCGACCTGGCCGGGAGCGTCACGACGGGGCCGGACTTCACCGGAGTCGATACGCCGCGGTCAGACCCGAACTGGGGCGTGCACGGCACGTGGATGGCGTCCCTGATCGCCGGCCACGGCCACGACGGCGGTGACAGCGGCATCATCGGCAGCGCGCCGCAGTCAACAGTGCTGTCGCTCAGAGTGATCACCGACACCAGCGATCCGAACTACGTGAAATACGAGGCGCAGTCGGCCGGCCGAGGTCAGCGCGAGCTCGCCGCCGCCATCACCTACGCGGTCAATCACCGAGCCCAGGTGATCAGCATGTCGCTCGGCTACAGCCTGCAGAGCCGCCCGGTGCGAGCCGCGCTCCAGTTGGCCTACGACCACAACGTCGTGGTTGTCGCGTCGGCCGGCAACTCCGGTGATGCGGCCGGGGCGGCCGGCACCGGACATGCACCGTATTCCTTCCCAGCCGACTACCCCGGTGTGCTCGCGGTCGGTGCCGTGAACAGCAGCGGCCAGGTGTCGAGCTTTTCCAGCGAGAACCTCTCGGTGCAGGTAGCCGCGCCTGGCGTTCGGGTACCGGCCCAGGGCCGGGACGGACAGTACTGGTACGTCAGCGGCACGAGCCCGGCGTGCGCGCTGACGGCGGGCGTCGTGGCGCTGATCAAGGCGAGGTATCCGGCCCTGACCGACTCGCAGGTCATCTCAGCGATCACGAGCAGCACGGCGCCACGCACGCGGCCACCGCGCGGCTGGAACGAGCAGATCGGCTTTGGCGTCGTGGACGCTGCCGCCGCGCTTACAGCGGCCGGTCACCTCGCGGCCGCACCGCGGCCGGCGAGCGGCATGGCCGCGGCGGCGCATTTTGGCGGCGGACCTGCGGCCATCCCGCCGGTACCGGTCGCCCCGCGCGGACCAGCCGGACTCGTGCTGTACTGCCTGCTGGCTGTCGGCTGCCTCGGCCTGGTCGCGGTCGGCGACGAGCAAGCTGCTGGCAACGCGCGAGCTGGCGGCGGGAGGCCCAGATCAGCAGGCTCGCAGCAGGCCTGACGACGACGCGCGCCCTCTACCCTCGGCGGCGCCATCGACGATTGCGCGACACGCTGCGCCCCCTCGCCGCAGCAGCCATCCGGACGTGCCCTCGTGAGCAGGCGACCGTCCGGTTCCGCCGATAGCACGGCTGACCGGCGTCACGCCGGCCGCCCGAGCGAGGATGCGCCTCGGCCTGGCGTCGACGACTACGCGAGCCGAGTACTCGACGTGGTCGACTCGATCCCGCCGGGCAGCGTCATGTCCTACGGCGACGTTGCCGAGTTCCTCGGTGAAGGTGGCCCGCGTCAGGTAGGCCGGATTATGGCCCTCTGGGGCGGCGGCGTCCCCTGGTGGCGCGTCGTCCATGCTGACGGCTCGCTGCTGGCTGGGCACGAGCGAGCCGCGCTCGCCGCCTACCAGGCCGAGGGCACGCCGCTGCGCTACCCGGCGGGCGGCGGTCAGGCGCGGATTGACATGCCGCACGCCCGTCGGCGCGCCTGACGTCCCGCCTGTGGTCGCGCCTGGCGGATGGGCAGGGCTGGCGGGCGCCGCCGGCGCGTCAGTCGCCGGTAATGGCGGCCAATGTCGGCACCGTCTGCTGGAATGCGAAGCGAGATGGAAACTATTTCGACCGCTTACCGACTCGTCCGCGAGCCACCGCCGACGGTGGTGCCGCCGCGCCTCGATGACGCCCAGCGCCGAGTGGTCGAGCACGACGGCGGGCCCTTGCTCGTGCTCGCCGGTCCCGGTACGGGCAAGACCACGACGATCGTGGAGGCGGTCGTCGACCGGGTGGCCCGTCGCGGCATTGATCCCAGTCGCGTGCTCGTCCTCACCTTCAGCCGCAAGGCCGCAGCCGAGCTGCGCGAGCGCATCACGCTCCGCCTTGACCGCACCCTGCGACAGCCGCTGGCACTGACGTTCCACAGTTACGCGTACGGGCTGGTCCGGCGCGAGTACGCGCTGGCTGGCGAGCAACCGCCGATTTTGCTGGCGGGACCGGAGCAGCTACTTGAGGTCCGGCGACTCTTGCGCGGCGAGGCGAGCGACGGCGCCGACGGCTGGCCAGAGCGATTGCGGGCCGCCGTCGGGACGCAGGGCTTTGCCGCGGAGCTGCGGGATTTCCTGCTGCGCGCGGCCGAGCGCGGGCTGGACGGTCACGGCCTGGCGGCACTTGGCCGGCGCCACGGCCGAGACGACTGGGTCGCCGCCGGGCGTTTCCTTGACTCTTACGCAGCCCGGTTCGACCTCGCACCGGTGCCCGCCTATGACTACGCCGAGATCATGAGGATCGCGGGCGGACTGCTGCGCCGTGGCGCCGTCCGGGCGCGCGAGCGCGATGCCTACGACGTGGTCCTCGTAGACGAGTATCAGGACACCGATCCTGCTCAGGAGGAGCTGCTCGTGCAGCTCGCTGGCGATGGCCGGGAGCTGATCGCTGTCGGCGATCCCGACCAGTCGATTTACGCCTTTCGCGGTGCGGACGTCGCGGCGATCCGGCGGTTCCCAGACCGCTTCAGAACGCCAGCCGGCAGGCCGGCCGATGTCGTTGCCCTGCGCACTTGCCGCCGCAGCGGCGCCGCGCTGCTGGCCGCATCCCGGCGAGTCGCCGCCAGGCTGCCGGTGGCTGTGGGCCACCCGGACTTGACCGCCAACCGCGAGCACAGGGCGCTCCGGCCGCTCGACCGGGTCGATCCAGGCCGCGTACAGCTGATCACCGCGGCTAGCTGGAGCCAGGAAGCCGCCCTGATTGCCGATACGCTTCGCCGCGCGCATCTGCTCGATGGCATCCCCTGGTCGCAAATGGCGGTGCTGGTCAGATCGGCGGTGCGTCAGGCCCCGGCGCTCCAGCGCGCGCTGACCGCGGCCGGCATCCCTGTCAGCGTCGCCGGGGACGAGCTGCCGCTCACTGTCGAGCCCGGTACCAGGCCGCTGTTGCGGCTGCTCGGCTGCGCGATCCGGGCCGATGCGCTCGACGAGCAGGCCGCCGCCGAGCTGCTCACCGGCCCGCTTGGCGGCACCGATGCGCTCGGCCTGCGCAGGCTCAGGCGGGGACTCGTGGCCGCGGCGCGCGCGGCTGGCCAGCCGCCGGCCGCGGAGCCCCTTGCCGACGCACTGCGCGATCCGCGCGAGCTGGCTCAGGTCGCCTGGCCGGGCACGGCCAGTACCCCGGATGACCGGCCTGATGTCGGGGCAGCGGACCCGGCGGTGGTGGCGGCTCGGCGGGTAGCTGCGCTGCTGGAAGTGGCCCGCACGGCTGACCGCAGCGGCACGCCGCACGACGTGCTGTGGGCAGTGTGGGAGGCATCGGGGCTGGCGACGGAGTCGGAGGCGGCGAGCAAGGCAGGCGGCCAGCGCGGCGCGCTCGCCGATGCCGACCTCGATGCAATCGTGGCGCTCTTCGACGCTGCGGAGCGGTTCACTGCGCGGCTGCCGCACGGATCGACGCGGCTGTTCCTGGACAGCCTGGCCGGCCAGGAGATCGTGGGCGACACGCTGGCCGAGCGCGCCCCGCGCGGCGAGACCGTCGCCGTGCTCACGGCGCACCGGGCTAAGGGACTCGAGTGGGATCTGGTGGTCGTCGCTGGCGTGCAGGAAGGGACATGGCCGGATGTACGCCAGCGCGGCTCCCTGCTTGGCATGGACGAGCTTGTCGAGGTCGTCGCCGGTCGTGAGCCGGGTGAGACTACACCGGGCAACGATGTGGCTGCCGTGGCCGCCACCGCGAGGTTGCTCGCCGACGAGCGCCGGCTCTTCTACGTCGCGGTAACCAGGGCTCGACGCGAGCTGGTAGTGACCGCGATCGGAGCCGCGGACAGTGAGGAGCGGCCATCGCGATTCCTCACCGAGCTCGCCGGCGATGACATCGAGATCGAGCACGTGGCCAGTACCGGCCGCCGCTGGCTGTCGCTGCCTGCGCTCACCGCGGACCTGCGTCGCGCCGCAGCCGATGCGAGCTTGCCGGCGAACGTCCGGACCGCAGCCGCGACGCAGCTCGCCAGGCTGGCCGCTGCCGGAGTTCGGGGCGCGAGTCCGCGGCACTGGTACGCGCTGACCGAGCTGACCGCGGCGGGCGAACGGCTTCCCGGCAGTGTCCACGTCTCTCCGTCGCGCGTCGAGACCTTCACCAAGTGCGGACTGCGCTGGCTGCTGGAGGCAGCGGTGGGCGTCAGCTCGTCTGGCGCTGCGCAAGGACTCGGCATCGTCATCCATGCTGCTGCGGCACTCGCAGCCGAAGGCGCCGATGACGGCGAAGTAGCCAAGCGCGTGGACGAGCTGTGGCAGCACCTCGACTTCGGCAGCTCCTGGTACACCGCACGGCAGCGACTGCAAGCCGAGAGGATGGTCAACAAGTTCCTGAGCTGGCACCGCAGCAACCCGCGCGAGCTGGTTGCCGTCGAGCAGCGACTGCGGGTCAGCATGGGCGAGATCAGCATCACCGGGCAAGTGGACAGGCTCGAGCGTGACGAGCACGGCGCTGCGATCGTCGTGGATCTCAAGACCGGCACAACCAGGCCTGCCGACGCCGACCTCGATCGCAATCCGCAGCTTGGCGTCTACCAGCTGGCCGTACTGCTCGGCGCGTTCGAGCAATTCGGCCTCAGTGAGCCTGGCGGCGCTGAGCTCGTCCAGGTCGGCAAGGCCGGCCTTTCCGCCACGGTGCGTGTCCAGGCCCAGCGCGGCCTCGGCGGCGACCCCGACCCGGGCTGGGCGCGCGAGCTGGTCGAGACGGTCGCCGCTGGAATGGCGGGTCCGGTGTTCCGGGCGACCGCCAATCCTGGCTGCCGGGTCTGCCCCGTGGCGTCCAGTTGCCCGGTTGACGAGCGCGGCGGGCAGGTGGCGCCATGAGGACCGGTCAGCCGAGATACAGCCCGGTGCAGCTGGCCAGGATGCTCGGCGCGCAGGAGCCGACTTCGGAGCAGGCCGCGGTCATCGGCGCCCCCCTCGCGCCGATGGCGGTGATCGCCGGCGCTGGCTCGGGCAAGAGCGAGACCATGGCGGCCCGGCTTGTCTGGCTCGTCGCCAACCAGTTCGTCCGGCCCGAGCGAGTCCTCGGCCTGACGTTCACGCGCAAGGCGGCGGCTGAGCTAGCCGAGCGGGTCCGCGCGCGGCTGGCAGGCTTGCGCCGAGCGGGGCTCGCATGGCCCGATGCCCGTGCGCTCGCAGCGGCGGGCGCCTTGTCGCCAGCCGACGAGGACCTGCTCGCTGGCGATCCGGTGATCTCGACCTACCACGCTTACGCCGGGCGGCTAGTCGCCGACCATGCGCTACGCGAGGGACTCGAGCCGACCTTGCGGCTCATCACGCCGGCGGTGTCCTGGCAGCTGGCGGCCAGGGTTGTCGCGGCCTATGACGGTCCCACAGATGCTCTGGAGTGGACGCCCGCGACGGTGACCGCTGCGGTGATCGCGCTGGCTGGCGAGATGGCCGAGCACCTTCAGGGACAGCAGGACGTGCTGACCGTCGGCCGCTGGCTGGCGGCATCAGCGGGCAGCCTGACAGGCAGGGTGCCGAAGGCAGTCACCGACGTGCTCAAGCACCAGCGGACCAGAGAGCAGCTGCTGCCGCTGGTCGCCGGTTATGCCGCCGCCAAGGCAGCCAGGGAGGTCATCGACTTCGGGGACCAGATGGCCCTGGCGGCCCGCATCGCGGCGCGGCATGCGCTCGTGGGAGTCGCTGAGCGGGCTCGTTACCAGGTGGTTCTGCTGGATGAGTATCAGGACACATCGCACGCTCAGCTCGTGCTGCTCAGGTCACTGTTCGGCGCCGGGCACCCGGTCACTGCGGTCGGCGACCCATGCCAGTCGATCTACGGCTGGCGCGGCGCCAGCGCAGGCAACTTGCGCAGGTTCACCCGCGACTTCCCGGCCGGCGACGGCGAGCCTGCCCCGGTGCAGGTCTTGTCGACCAGTTTTCGCAACACCGGGAACGTGCTCCTCGCGGCCGGGGCCATCCAGGCGGAGTTGCGGGCCGCTGCGCCCGACGTGCCGCTGCTGGTCGCACCGCATGGCCGGGCCGAGCGTGGCGTCGTGCGATGCGCGCTGCTGGAATCGATGCACGACGAGGCCGCCTGGGTCGCCGACGAGGTCGCTGCGTTGCTTGAGCTCCCGCCGGGCCTGGCACCGGACGGCGAGCCCTGGCCCGGTGGCGGCGATGCACGGGTCCGCGCGAGCGACATCGCCGTGCTCTGCCGCAAGCGTTCCCAGTTCGCCGCCCTGCGGACGGCGCTCGAGGCACGCGGCGTCCCGGTCGAGGTCGTCGGCCTAGGCGGCCTGCTGACAGTGCCCGAGGTCGCCGACATCGTGGCTACTCTCCAGGTCATGCACGACCCGGCAGCGTCCGGCGCCCTGGCGCGGCTGCTCACGTCGCCACGCTGGCGGATCGGGCCGGCCGACCTCGTCGCCCTCGGGCGGCGTGCCAGGTCGCTTGCCGGCGCCGCGAGTCATGCGGGCGGAGCGAGTCATGCGGGCGGGGCCGAGGCAGGCCCCCGTCGCGGCGACGTGGGCGAGGCCGGGCAGCGGGACCTGGTCTCGGGCGCGATCGGCGACCTGACCAAGGACACTGGCAGCCTCGTCGAGGCCGTGGATGACCTGGGGACGCCGGCCGCGTATTCGTTCGCCGGCTACGCGAGGATGGCCGCCCTCGCGGCTGAGCTGCGCGTGCTGCGCGCTCACGTGGCGAGGCCACTCGCTGAGCTTGTCATGGAGGTCGAGCGAACGCTAGGCCTCGACATCGAGGTCGCCGCACGGCCCGGCAGCGACCCGGCGGCGGCGCGGGCAGACCTTGACGCCTTCGCCGATGCGGCGGCCGCGTTCGCGGGCGACGCTCACGAGCCGACGCTCGGCGCATTCCTGGCCTATCTCGAGGCGGCCGAGTCTGAGGAGTTCGGCCTGGAGGCCGGCCAGGTCGGCGAGACCGACTCGGTCAAGCTCGCGACCGTGCACGCGGCGAAGGGACTTCAGTGGGCCGCTGTCTTCGTGCCTGGTCTGGCCGGCGGCGCCCAGCGGCACCTGTTCCCGGCGAAGCCGCGAGTGACTACCCGGTGGACCGAGAATGCCCGGCTGCTCCCGTTCAGTTTGCGCGGGGACGCGGCCGACCTCCCGCAGTTGGCGGGACTGACCCCGACTGAGCTGACGGCATTTGGCGCCGCATGCACCGAGCGCGATCTGGCCGAGGAACGCCGGCTCGGATACGTCGCCGCGACCAGGGCCGCCTTCTTGCTGGGCTGCTCCGGCTACTGGTGGTCGGATGGCGTCTCCCGGCTCGGTCCGTCGCAGTTCCTGGCCGAGGTGCGAGCCTCCTGCGACGCTGGGGCCGGGCAGGTCACGCACTGGCACCCGGAGCCCGACGCAGACGCTGTCAACCCAGCCCTCACCGATCCGCCCACTGCGCTCTGGCCCGCGGCGGCCGCAGCGAGCGCCCGGCACGCCGCTATCCGCGAGGCGGGCGCGCTAGTAGAAGCGGCGGCTCGTGAGCTGCGAGCGTCCGGCCCCGCGGCTCTGCCGCCACCCGAGCCCGCCGTAGGCGCCGGCGCGGGTGCTGCCGACGCCGGCCCGGCCGACCCGCATTACGAGCTGATCGCCGCCTGGACGCGCGATGCCGACCTGCTCCTAGCCGAGCGTGCCCGCCGCCAGGCAGGCCCGGAAGTGCTCGTCACCTTGCCCCGCCAGTTGCCGGTCTCGTCGCTAGTGACCATGGCCAGGGATCCGGCCGAGCTGGCGCAGCAGGTCCGCCGACCGATGCCGCGTCGGCCGGCGCCCCAGGCGGCCCGTGGGACAACCTTCCACCAGTGGCTGGAGCAGCGATTCGGGCAGGCGCAACTCATCGATGCCGACGACCTGCCAGGAGCCGCCGATGAGTTCCCGCCGCAGCCAGGTGATCCGGATCTGGCCGGGCTCAAGGCACAGTTCGAGGCGAGCGAGTGGGCGAGCCGGTGGCCGGCCGAGGTCGAGGTACCGTTCGAGACGCTGATCGGCGACCGCCTTGTCCGGGGCCGAATCGACGCCATCTTCGCCGACTCCGCCGACGGCGGATTCGACGTCGTCGACTGGAAGACCGGCAGGCAGCCCGGCTCGGCCGCGGAGAAGCGCGCGGTCGCCGTGCAGCTGGCCGCTTACCGGCTCGCGTGGGCTGCCCTAGCCAGGGTTCCGGTGGCCGACGTTCGCGCCGCGTTCTATTACGTGCGCGACGACCTGACGGTCCGGCCGGCGGACCTGCTGGACAAGGACGGCCTCGCCGCTCTGATCAATGACGTCGCGCTCGTTCCGCCGCAACCTGGGGGTAAACCCCCAGGTGAGGATGGGAGTTAGCCGGCTGCTGCCTGGTCGGCGCCTTCCCTAGCGTGGCTGATAGAGCGAAACACGCTAACTAGGGGAGACACCCGATGATCGAGGCGCGAAGTCTCACGAAACGCTACGGCCGGACAGCCGCCGTCAGCGACCTCAGTTTCACGATCCGGCCGGGCGTGGTGACCGGGTTCCTTGGGCCGAACGGCGCGGGCAAGACCACCACCATGCGGATGATCCTCGGCCTCGACTATCCGACGGCAGGGACCGTCACGATCGGCGGAGTGCCGTACTCCCGGCTGGCTTACCCGATGCGCGAAGTCGGGGCGCTGCTCGAGGCCAGGGCCGTACATGGCGGCCGGACCGCACGCAGCCACCTGCTCAGCCTGGCGCAGACCAACGACATTTCCCGCCGCCGGGTCGACGAGGTACTCGGCATCGTCGGACTGGCGGATGTGGCCGGGAAGCGGAGCAAGGGATTCTCGCTGGGCATGAGCCAGCGCCTCGGCATCGCCGCCACCCTGCTCGGCGATCCGCAGATCCTGATGTTCGACGAGCCGGTGAACGGGCTCGATCCTGAGGGCATCGTGTGGATCCGGACCTTCATGCGGTCGCTGGCGGCGGAGGGCCGGACAGTTCTCGTGTCCAGCCACCTGATGTCGGAGATGGAGAACACCGCTGATCACCTCATCGTGATCGGACGCGGGCACCTGATCGCCGACTGCAGCATGGCTGAGTTCATCGCCCGCAGCTCCGGTCAGGCCGTCCTGGTCCGTACGCCGCAGCGCGACGTGCTGGCCACCGCGGTCACGGCCGCCGGCGGCACAGTCAGCAACAGCGGTGACGAACTGGCCGTGCGCGGCCTCACTGAGGACCAGGTAGCCGAGCTGGCCTTCGCCAACGGCGTCCGCGTGCATCACCTGGCGCCGACGAAGGTGTCGCTGGAGCAGGCATTCATGGAACTCACCGCCGACAGCGTGGACTACCACGCGGAGCTACCCGCCAGCCGGGAGCCCGCTCAGCATTCAACGGAGGCACGACGATGACCGCGGTCACGACGCAGGAAGTACGTCCCCACGCGAGAATGGCGCGCCGCAGGCGGGCTGGACTGGCTGGCACGCTCCGCTCGGAGCTGACGAAGATAATCTCAGTCCGGTCCACCTACTGGGCGCTCGCGCTGCTGGTGGTGGCCAGCCTCGTCTGGAGCATCGCCTTCTGTGCAGGAACGGCGGCCCACTGGGCGCACATGTCGGCGCAGTCTCGGGCCGGCTTTGACCCGACGCAGTCCAGCGTGATCGGCCTGGTCCTCCTCGGTCAGCTAGTGATCGCGGTCCTCGGCGCCTTGACGATCACCGCCGAGTACTCGACGCAGGCGATCAGGACGTCGCTGACGGTGATGCCGAGGCGCGGGGTCGTGTACGGGGCAAAGGCAGCAGTGTTCGCCGCTGTCGCGGTGGCAGTCGCGTTCCCGGCAAGCTTCCTCACCTGGTTCGTCGGCCAGCGACTACTGGCAAGCACGCACGCGGAGGCCACGCTCGGGCAGCCGAACGTGCTGCGGGCTGTCCTGGCCAGCGCCATCTTCGTGGTGCTCTGCGGCCTGTTCAGTTACGGGCTCGGCGCGGTCCTGCGCAGCACCGCCGGCACAATAACGGCGGCCTACGGCTTCATGTTCCTGCTGCCGCAGCTGGCCAGGGCGCTGCCCACCACCTGGTACAACGATGCCATCCGATGGCTGCCGGGCGGGCAGTTCGACGGCGCGATCTCGACCAGCGGCCCGCCGATCAGCTCGCACCTGTTCTCCACCTGGGGCGAGATAGCGGTCTTCGCCGGCTACGCGGCAGTGGCGCTGATCGCCGGGGCCGTGCTGCTGCGCCGCAGGGACGCCTGACACATGATGCGGCCGCCAGGGCAGCAGACGACCTCCCGCGCTAGCACGTACCCTGAGCCCGTGCAGGGCATCTGGACGTGGCAGCGGAGCCATCCGTGGGAGGCGGATCTTGCCCTGGCGGCCCTGGTATTCCTCGCCAGCCTGAGTCAAACCGGCGGCGACCCGCTGATACGCGTGGTCAGCCTCGCCCTCGCGGCGACGCTGATCGCGCGTCGGACATACCCGGTCCAGGCCTTCGCGGCGGCTGCCGCGATCGCGGCCATCCAGGTCGTGTTCGGCCTGCGGCCGCAGGGCGGGTATTACCTCGGCGTCTGGCAGCCCACCGTGGCGGATATCGCGCTTGCCGTGCTGCTGTACACGCTGGCGGCGCATGCCCGGCGGCGCATCTCGGTGGCTGGGCTGGTGACGTGCCTAGTCTTGTCGGCTGTGGCCATCTCCCGCTGGGGACCGGCCAACCCGGCCAACCCAGCCAACCCGGCTATCCCAGCCAGCGCGCCACACCCGGGCACATCGATCCTTGCGGCCGTCATCCTGCTCGGCAGCGTGTCACTGACGGCGTGGGTGCTCGGCGATTCCGTCGCCTACCGGTACCGGGTCGCCTACTACGCCGCGCTGGAGGATCGCGCGGCCAGGCTGGAGGCCGAGCGTGACGCGCAAGCCAGGATCGCAGCGGCTGCTGAGCGCGCACGCGAGCTGCAGGAGCGCCGCGCTCGCGCTGTCGACGAGGCGGCCGCCCGGCTGCGGCGTATCGAGCGGGACCTGCACGACGGGGCCCAGGTCCGGCTCGCGGCGCTCGCGCTGGCCCTCGGCGAGATCAAGGAGAACGTGGACGCGGCGGAAGACCACGACGGTGCTGGTCAGGCGCGCACCAGGATGCTCGTCGGCGCCGCGCACCGCAACGCGAAGGAGACGCTTGCGGAGTTGCGGGACCTGGCCAGGGGCATTCACCCGGCGGTCCTCGACCGGGGCCTGGACGCCGCGCTGTCCGCGCTGGCGAGGACGAGCGCGACGCCGGTAGAGCTCTCGGTCAGCATCGCTGAGCGCCCGTCACCGGCGATCGAGACGATCGCGTACTTTTGCGCGGCCGAGCTACTGGCGAACGTGGCCAAGCACGGCCGCGCGACCGGGGCCGCCATTTCCGTAATCGAGCAGGATGGAGAGCTTGTCATGACCGTCACAGACGACGGGGCGGGCGGTGCCCGCATCAGGGCTGGTGGCGGTCTCGCCGGCTTGCGCGAGCGCGTCCAGACCGTGGACGGGCGCCTCGCCCTGGCCAGTCCCGACGGGGGCCCGACGACCGTCACCGTAGCGCTGCCAAGGCATGCCTGATGCCCGCCCTGGCTCCGCTGCGCATCGTCATCGCCGAGGATGCTGCCATCATGCGGGACGGCCTCACGCAGACGCTGACCAGGCGCGGTCACGACGTCGTCGCCGCTGTCGGCGACGCGGCTGCGCTGCTCGACGCGGTCGCGTCGCACCAGCCCGATGTCGCCGTCGTCGACGTCCGCATGCCGCCCACCCACACCGACGAGGGGCTGCGTGCCGCACATTCCATCCGCAGCGAGCATCCCGGTGTCGGCGTGCTCGTCTTCTCCCAGTACGTCGAGGCCAGATCTGCTGCCGAGCTCATCGCAGGGGCACCGGCGGGCGTCGGTTATCTGCTCAAAGACCGTGTCGCGGACGTCAGCGAGTTCATCGAGGCAGTCAGACGTGTCGCGCACGGAGGCACGGTCCTGGACCCCGAGGTCGTCAGGCAGATGCTCAGGGCCAGCCGCCGGGCCGACTCGCTGGCCGCGCTCACCGCGCGCGAGCGAGAGGTGCTCGCGCTGATCGCCGAGGGACGCTCGAACACTGCCATTGCCGAAGCGCTTGTGATCACCGGCGGCGTCGTGGAGAAGCACATCGCGAGCATCTTTGCCAAGCTCGGGCTCGCCCCCTCCGACAATGACAACCGGCGGGTCATCGCCGCCATCAAGTACCTGGAGTCGTGACTGCCCGAGCACATGCGATTCCATTGTTCCAGCGGCGCACGCGGCGGCCGCGACTAGCGAACGGGACCACAACCATGGCGGAGCGCATCTGGCGGATCAAGGCCTGCCTGAACGGCAGCCGTCACCCGGCGGATCACCCGGCCGTACCGGTGACTGTTGACCAGCTAGCCGCTGCCGCGGCCGGGGCGGTGGCGGCTGGCGCCGAAGCCGTGCATCTGCATCCGCGTGACAGCGACGGCCGCGAGTCACTGCGCATGGCCGACGTCGGCCCGGCGGTCGCCGCCGCACGGGCGGCATGCCCGGGCACGCCGGTCGGCGTCACGACCGGCCTGTGGGTGACCGGAGACCCCTGGACGCGGCGCGATGAGGTCATGAGCTGGGCCGGCCTCGACGCCGCCGAACGGCCCGATTTTGCCTCGGTCAACGTCAGCGAGGACGGCTGGCAGGAGCTCACGGTCATCCTCGCCGACGCCGGGATCGCAGCTGAGGCGGGCGTCGGGTCCGTCGCCGACGCCGAGGCCACAGCGGGCTTCGAGCCGTCGGCTCAGTGGCTGCGGATCCTGGTGGAGGTCACTGGCGCCACCTCGGCCAACGCGACCATTCGGGCGGATGAGATTCTGGACGTCTTGTACGCGGCCAGGCTGACAGCGCCCGTGCTGCTGCATGGTGCGGACGAGGGATGCTGGCCGCTAGTGGCGCACGCGGGCCGGCTCGGTCTGGCCACGCGGATCGGGCTCGAGGATGTCCTGACCGGCCCTGACGGCCGGGATGTACTGGACAACGCCGAGCTGGTCCGGTTCGGTCTGGTCGAATGGACGGCAGCGCCGAGCGGCTGAGGCCGCGGGGAACGGCCGCGAAGCGGGTAACATTCCGGAGACGCTATGGAGGCAGGCACCGTGACGGAACGACGAGTGGCCATGAGCGATGGCATCGCAGAACGTGTTGTCCGACGCGCCATCTCGCACCTGGCAAACTCCTACCCGCACGGGCCGGCCAGGGCCACCGCCGCCAAGGAGATGCTCGTGCACGCCCTTGAGGGGAGCAACGAGCAGGCAGACGAGGTCGACGGCTACGCGGCCGCCGCTGCCATGGCTGCCCTGGCGCACGGCATCGAGGCCGAGGTCGGCCGGGGCCTGGACTGGCTCGCGGTCGCTGCCCTCCAGGAGTGGGACTTCCACCACCCCGAGAACCCGATCTAGGCGGCCAGCCGCCGCGAGCCTGCGCAGCGGCGAGCACTCCGCGAACGTCGTCGCCCGGCCGGGTCTTGCCTGCGAAGGAGCAGCACCATGGATGTTCGCCAGTACATCGAGGCGCACGGGGAGGAGTTCTTCACCTCGCTCAGTCAGTGGCTGGCAATCCCCTCCATATCAGCCGATCCGGCGCGGCACAACGACGTCGCGCGGTCCGCGGCCTGGCTACAGACCTATTTGCAGGGAACGGGGTTCCCGATCGTCGAGGTATGGCCGACGGGCGAGGCCGGTTCGGCGGGACTGCCGGCGGTGTATGCAGAATGGCCGGCCGCCGACCCGGCCGCGCCGGTCGTGCTGGTCTACGGCCACCACGACGTGCAGCCGGTCGAGCCGCTCGCGGAATGGGACAGTCCGCCCTTCGAGCCGGTGCAGCGTGACGGGCTGCTCCTGGGCCGCGGGTCTTCTGACGACAAGGGTCAGGTCCTGTTTCATGCGCTTGGCCTGCGCGCAAGACTGGCGGCGTCGGGTGCGGCCGGCCCGCCGGTGACGCTGAAGCTGCTGATCGAGGGCGAGGAGGAGTCGGGCTCGCCGCATTTCGCCGACCTGCTGCGCAGCAGGCAGGACCGGCTGGCGTGCGATGTCATCGTGGTGTCGGACACCACGATGTGGGCGGCCGACGTGCCGTCCATGTGCGTGGGCATGCGCGGTGTCGTGGATGCCGAGATCGGCCTCAGCGGCCCGGAACGCGACCTGCACTCGGGCTCGTTCGGCGGCGCCGTGCCGAATCCGCTGCATGTCATGGCCGACCTGCTGTCGGGCCTGCACGACAGTGAGTGCAGGGTGACCCTGCCCGGCTTTTACGACGACGTGCTGCCGCTATCGCAAGCCGAGCGGGACCTGATCGCCCGGCTCCCATTCGACGAGAAGGCGTGGCTCGCCGATGCGGGCCACAGCGGGGCGTCAGCCGGGGAGGCCGGGTACGGCACGCTCGAGCGCGTCTGGACCAGGCCCACGGCCGAGGTCAACGGCATGTGGGGAGGTCACACCGGGCCTGGCGGCAAGACCATCGTGCCGGCCGAGGCGCACGCGAAACTGTCGTTCCGGCTGGTCGCCAATCAGAATCCGGCTAACGTCATCGCGGGTCTGCGCCAGTACGTGCGCGACCGCACGCCGCCTGGTGTCGAAGCCATCGTGACCGCGGGCGGGCCTGGCGTACGGCCGTGCTTCGCGCCGATGGACTCGCCGGCGGTACGCGCGGGCCTGCGGGCCATGGAACGGGCTTTCGGTAAGGAGGTCCTGTTCACCAGAGAAGGCGGCAGCGGGCCGGAGGCTGACCTGGCTGACATCCTGACCGCGCCGCTAGTCTTCATCGCAGTCGGACTTGACGCGGACAGAATTCACGCACCAAACGAGCGGGTCGATATGGAACTTCTGCTCAAGGGCGCCGAGGCGTCGGCGTATCTATGGGACGAACTGGCCGCCGTGGCCGGTGAGCTGACGGCAGGCAGGTGAGCGCTGCGGCCAGCTTGCCGGAGGACGACGGGTCAGTCGTGGCCGGGCCAGGCTTGTCCGGGCCAGCACTGACCGACCTTGTCCTCGCGCGCGCCGAGCTCGACAGGTCGGCGCACCTGAGAGCCGACCAGGCCTGGCTGGCCGCGGCCTGGGCAGAACCGCGCAGCAGGGTGCTCGTCGTCGAGCACGGCCGCGTGCTGTGCGACATGGGCCGCGAGCTGGCCCGCCTGCTCTTCGTCTCGCCGCTGCAGGCACCCGATGGCGTTCAGTTCCTGCTCGGCGTCGACGACGACGACGTCGCGTACTTCGGAGTCGCCGGGCCGCTGGCCGAGCCGCCTCGGGAGACCGTCAGGGCGGTCCCGCTGCGCGAGGCCGGCCCGCTGCTGTCCGATCGCGATGCGGGCCTGCTGACGCATGCGGTGGCGCTCGCTAACTGGCACGAGACATTCACGCACTGCCCGCGGTGTGGCGCCGTGACGGCCCCGATCTCGTCCGGTCATGCCCGCAAATGCCCCGTCGACGGCAGCGAGCACTTCCCGCGCGTGGATCCGGCGATGATCGTGCTGGTGACCGACGGCGCCGACCGCTGCCTGCTGGCTCGCAATGCGATGTGGCCGGCCCGCCGCGTCTCCATCCTGGCCGGTTTCGTCGAAGGGGGAGAGTCGGCCGAGCAGGCAGTGGCACGCGAAGTGCGCGAGGAGACGGGCATCGTCGTCGGCGCCGTCAGTTACCTGGGCAGCCAGCCGTGGCCGATGCCGCAGAGCCTGATGCTGGGCTTCCGCGCCGAGGCCACCGGCAGCACCGACATCACGGTGGACGCCGACGAGATCGCCGAAGCGCACTGGTACAGCCGGGACGACCTGCGCGCCGCGGTGGGCAGCGGCGACTTGCTGCTGCCGCCGCCAGTCTCGATCGCGCACCGCATCATCGAGACCTGGTACGGCGGCCCGCTGCCCGGCAGCTGGTGAGCCGGCTCAGTCATCAGCACGTAAACATTTGTGGCTCAGGGCCCGCAAAGTCTTCGTGATCATGAGCCGAAGGTACGTGCGATAGGCAGATTGACAATGCATCGGCTACCTACTTATGCTGGCGGACATGGCCAAGTCACCTGCCGCCATGCGGGAGCCGACATACTTCGTGCTGGCGGCGCTGCTGGAAGGGCCCCTGCACGGCTACGCGATCATCAAGCGCGCTGAAGAGATGTCGAACGGCCGGGTCCGCCTCGCTACCGGGACTCTCTACACGGCGCTAGACCGGCTGACGGACGAGGGCTACGTCCGGCTCGTCAGCGAGGAGATAGTCGCAGGCCGGATCCGCCGATCCTACGGGCTGACCGATGACGGCGCGGCGGCCCTGAGCGCCGAGGCGCGGCGAATGGCCGCGGCGGCCCGGCTGGTCACCAGCAGGGAAGCTAGCCCACGCGCTACCCGGCTCGGCCGCCAGCCGAGGACAACGTGATGGCGAGTGCCGACCGTGGACGGGCAAGCAAGGGACGCGGTCCCGCAGGGGCGGACCGCGTGACCCCGCTTGAGCGTCGCAGTCGCTTGCTGCTGCGTGCTTACCCAGCCGCATACCGCCGTGAGCGCGGCGAGGAGATGATCGGCACGCTGCTGGAGACAACTCCGGACCGCGCTTGGCCGAGGCTGCAGGACGTCCGCGCACTCGTGGCTGGCGGCCTGAAGGCACGGGCCGCGCAGAACCGGCGCATCTCCGCGGCGGCCAATCTCCGCGTCGCCGTCATGGCAGGCAGCAGCCTCTACCTGGTGATGCTCGCAGCCGAATTTCTCGGTATAGGCCTTGGCGAACTCAGACTAAACCCGATGCCCGCCTGGTACTGGCCGGTGCTCGTCGGGGCGTCGCTCGCGGCGACTGTGCTGCTGGCCTGGGTCACCCGGCCCGCCATTGCTGCGATCAGCGCCCTAGCGGCGGCTGTGGCGGTCTACTTCCTGGATAGGGGCCCAGCCCATCTGCTCTGGCCCTTTATGCCGGTCTTTGTCTCTCTCGCCGTGATCGTCCTGCTAGCGCCGCGCCAAAGCCGGCCACCGCGCAAATGGCTGTGGCTGATCGGCGCGTTTTCTGTGGCGGTCCTCTGGTTCGCGATAGACCCGCTGTACGGCTGGGGCTTTCAGGTGCTGCGAGTTGCGCCTGTAGTCGCCTTCGGCGTCGCCAGCATCGCGTGGATCGCCATCGATGCCCGGCTGGCAGTAGCGGTTGCCACTTTCTGCCTGACGCTCTACGCCTACCAGGCACTGGCCTTCGACTCTGGTCTGATCCCGTTCCTGCTCATTATTGGCGGTGTTGGCGCGCTGGCGGCGTGGCTGCTCCGGCGTCAGTCCGCGCGAGGAACGACGACGAATGCCCAGTGATCATGGTCCCAGCGAGGATCCCAATCCGGCCACAGCGGATCGCCTGACTGCTCTTGAGCGCAGCAGTCGCTGGCTGCTTCGCGCTTACCCGGCCGCGTACCGGCGGGCACGCGGCGAGGAAATCATCGGCACGCTGCTGGAAGCCGCGCCGCCAGGCCGCGCCTGGCCGCGACCGCGCGACGTGCGCGCGCTGGCCACGGGCGGTCTGCGGGCACGGGCGGCGCAAAACCAGCACAGCACGACTGCCGCCAACCTACGCGTCGCAGTGATGGTCGGCGTCGCCTTGTTCCTGGCTTTCTGGGTCGCTCGGTACCTGAGCAGCCTGGCGGGCGCAGCGGCCTGGCACGCGTGGCCGGCGGCGCTGACCGGGCTGCTGATCGCCACTGCAGTACTGCTGGCCTGGACCACGCCACGTTTCATCGCGCTGACCGGCGCCTTGGCAGCCGCAGCCGCCGTCTCCTACGTTGCGCTGGCCCGTGGCCAGCTGGTCGAGCCAGCGGTGATTCAGCTCGTGTGCCTGGCGGGGCTGGTCGCGCTCATACCGCCTACCGGGCGGCCGTCACGACGGTGGCTGTGGCTGGTCGGCCCGATCGCGGCGCTGTTGCTGTTGGCGTGGGTTGCGCCGGGCTCGGCTCACCTCGCCTCGTTCTTCCGGCTCGCGCCAAGCGAGGTGATGCTCGTAATCGTCCTTGCCGCCGTTTTCTGGATTGCCGTCGATGCCCGCCCGGCCATCGCTTTCATCACCTACTTCGTGCTCTCCCTCGTGCAACTGGGTGCAGCCAACATCACGATCGCGGGCTACTTCGCAGCACAGCTTCTGCCATTGCTGCTCATCACTGCGGCGATTGCGGCGCTGGCCGTCTGGCGGCTACGGCGGCAGTCAGCACGCGTGCGGGGCTAGCTACCAGCGGGCCGGGGCTCGCCGAGTCCGCGGCCCTGATCCTCGGCGGCTTCAGCGCCTGTCGCTGACGCTTATTCTTTAATGGTCATCTGCTGGTTCCCGGCAGAGGCCGAGCTGCTCCGCCCAGTCTCGGGCGGCGAGTGCTCACCCGCGGTGCGGAGCGACGAGATGTTCGAAAGGTTTACCGACCGGGCGCGGCGGGTTGTTGTCCTGGCTCAGGAAGAGGCCAGGATGCTCAACCACAACTACATCGGCACTGAGCACATCCTGCTCGGCCTCATCCACGAGGGCGAGGGCGTTGCTGCCAAGGCACTCGAGTCACTGGGGATAAGCCTGGAGGCAGTGCGGCAGCAGGTTGAGGAGATCATCGGCCAGGGCCAGCAGGCGCCGTCTGGTCATATTCCCTTCACGCCGCGGGCGAAGAAGGTTCTTGAGCTCTCCCTGCGTGAGGCGCTGCAGCTTGGCCACAACTACATCGGCACTGAGCACATCCTGCTCGGGCTGATCAGGGAAGGCGAGGGTGTCGCCGCGCAGGTGCTGGTGCGCCTCGGCGCCGACCTGAACCGGGTCCGCCGACAGGTCATCCAACTAGTGCACGGCCGGCCCAGCGGAGAACTGGAAACCGCGCCCACCGCGCTGGGATCCAGCCCGGCGGGCGGTAGCGAGCGCCGGCTGCTCGCTGCGCTGCAAGCTCGGGTCAAAGCGATCGAGTCACGCTTGACGGTCATCGAGCAGCGCGTGCGCGCCGGGCCAGACACCAGCGACCTGGACCGGCAGATCGACCAGGCCCGCTCTGAGCGAGAGGCCGCTGCCGACGTCCAAGAGTACGAGCTGGCCGCCTCACTGCGGGACCGGGGAACGCAACTGCTGGCCGAGAAGGCTGCTCGCCAGGAGGAGTGGTCGGCCGCGCATCCCGACCTGGCATCCCTGGCCGAAAAGTGCTTTGAGCTGAGTAGCGAAATCGACCGCCTGCGTGGCCTGCTGCGCCAGCACGGCCTCGATGCGGAAGACACGACCGCATGACAGTTCGTTCCGGAGCGAAGTTGAGCTTGACCAAGCCCGCCTAAGCGAACGTATTTTTAGCGGAGCCCTTGCATGGCTGCCGCCAGCTCGGTGCGCGACGTTACCGCCAGCTTGCGGTAGATGTTGCGCAGGTGATACTCGATCGTCTTGGGGCTGAGGAATAGCGCGGCAGCTGCCTCGCGGGTGGTCACGCCGCCGGCGATCCGCAGCGCGATCTGCAGCTCCTGCGGCGTCAGCTCGGTTAGTGCCGCCGGGTGGCGTCGGCGCGCGGTCTCGCCGGTAGCGGCCAGCTCTGCCCGCGCCATTTCAGCCCAGGGAACGGCGCCCAGTCGCTCGAAGGTATCGAGAGCTGCGCGCAGCTGCTCGCGCGCGAGGATGCGATGTCGGCCGCGCCGTAGGCGTGAGCCGTAGATGAGCCGGGTGCGCGCGGTCTCGAAGGCGTCGGGCGTCTGCTCGTGCAGTGCCAGCGCAGCGCTGAAGTGGTGGTCGAAGTCATCTTCGGCGGCCAGCAGGCCGCGGCACCGCGCAGCCCGGGCGAGCGCCCACGGCTGGGCCTTGGTGCTTGCACCGCGTTCGAAGGCCTCGGCCGCCTCGGCCGCCTCCTGGCCACGGCCAAGGCGGAGGTATAGGTCGACGAGTTCCGGCTCGGGGGAGATGTCAACGTCGAGGATTTCATGGGAACGCAGCACGGCCAGCTGATCCTCGAACCGGGTGACGGCAGCTTCCGGGCGTTCGAGGCCGGCTTCTAGGTCACCGAGCGCGGCGAGCGCCCAGACTTCGCTGATGACCAGGCCAAGCTCGCGGGACATGGCGAGGGCTTCGGTAGCGTGGGCGCGGCTCTGGTCCGACCGTCCTTGCCACGCCTCGAGCCAGCCTAGCCGCGCCAGGCCGGACGCCAGGTCCGTGCGCTGGCCGGTCTCGCGGGCAAGGTCGATCGCCTCGTGAAAGCCGGCCTGCGCTTCGGCCCACCGGCCGGTTGCGGAGACTTGCTCGATCGCCACATGCGTGAGCAGGAACGGCAGCACGCCCACGGCCGACTGCCGGCGTGCAGTCGCGAGCGCCCGGCCGGTCAGCGCCTGGCCGGTGTCGGCCTCCCGCAGCCACAGCGGCCCCATCGCCGCCCAGGCCAGGAGGCGGGGATCGTCCCGCAACTCGTCGGAGCGCTCCAGCCGTTCGACCGCGTCTCGGATCGCGCGTGCGCCTTTGGCGCCCTCGCCGGCGAATATCAGCGCCGTGCCCTGCGCGATGGAGGCGAAGAATATCGTGCGATTGCTAGCATCCAGCGGCACGAGGGCGGCAGCCCTGCTGGCGGCTTGCAGCATGGTCGCGGTGTCGCCCGCGTAGAACGACGCGTTCGCCGCCTCGGCGAGAATGACGACCGCGCGCTCCGGGTCGGACCGCGCGGCCAGCTCGGCGGCGGCCAGCAGGATCTGCTGTGCCTCGCCGACTGGTCCGCGTCGGGTCGCGATGTGCCCGCGCAACTGCTCGACCGAGAGGAGTAGGTCGTCTCCGGCGGCGTCCTTCCGGGCACGGGATAGCAGGGCCTCGGCCCGGTCGGCGAGCCCCCCGAGCCACGCGGCGTCGGCTGCGGCGTACAGCAGCCAGCCCCGCTCTGCTTCCTGCGAGGCCAGCAGGGCACCGCGTTCGAATGCCCGAGCGGAGACTTCGTAGGCGCTGCGCGAGCGCGCGCGCTGGCCGGCTTGCTCGAGCGCGGAGGCGGCGACATCGTCGGGGCCGAACGCGGCCAGCGCAAGATGCCAGGCACGCTGGTCAGCCTCACTGTCGGGCAGGGCATCAGCCAGGGACCGGTGCGCCGCGCGTCGCTGGGCGGCCGGCGCGTCGCCGTAGACAGCAGAACGCACCAGCGGATGGCGGAACTCGACACGGGCGTCACGAACGGTGATAAGCGCGACTGCCTCAGCCGCCACCAGGTCGTCGACGTCCAACCCCAGCGAAGCGGCGGCTCGCGCCAGCGTCGGCATCTCGCCGCTGTCGCTCGCCGCAGCCAGGATCAGCACATCGCGGGCGCGCTGCGGCAGCGAACGGAAGCGCTGGACGTAGGCGTCGGCCACGCTCGTCCCGGTGGCGAGCGGCGCATCCAGCGACACGCTGTCCAGCCAGCTCCGGTCCCGGCCGAGTTCGAGCAGTGCGAGCGGATTGCCGGCCGTCTCGGACTGCAGCCGGCTGGCAAGTTCGTCGCTGACCGGCTCGCCGGCCTGGCGTAGCAACTCGGCCGCCGCGGCCCGGTCCAGGCCGGTCAGGCGCAGCGTCTCCAGGCCGGCGCCGTCGAGTAGCGACGGCTCGCCCTCGCGCACCGTGAGCAAGACGGCCACGGGGTCGGCGATCAGGCGCCGGATAGCGAACAGCAGCGCGTCCGCACTGGACCCGTCGAGCCAGTGGACGTCGTCGAGCAACACGGCCACCGGAGCCACTTCCGTGTACGCGGCCAGCAAGCTCAGCGTCCCGGCACCGATGGCGAAGCGGTCCTGGCCAGCGGCGGCCGGCCGCAGCGCCAGCGCACTTTCCAGGGCGGCCGCCTGCGGGGCCGGGATCTGATCCATGCAAGCCAGCGCAGGACGCAGCACCTCGAACAGGCCGGCAAAGGGTATATGTGCCTCCGATTGCACGCCCCGCGCCCGCAGCACGTTCATGCCGTGCGCTTGCTCGTGCGCGAAGGCAAGGAGGGCGGACTTGCCGATGCCGGGCTCGCCCGCGATGGCCAGCACAGCACTGCGTCCCTCGCGGGCGTCCTGCAGCAGCCCGCCAAGCACCTTCTGCTCCCGCTCCCGGCCGAGCAACATGCAGCGAGTGTAGGCGTCGTGCCCTGATACGAGCGATGGAACGACCGCGCCCGGACTAGGGGGTCTCCCGGAAGCGGCGCGTCGCCACCGGCCTTAGCGTGCGGCCAAAGGCACCTGTGCAGGAGGAGGCAACACATCATGACCGCAACCGAGCAGCCCGCTGCCGTCGACATGGAGAAGCTGATGGGCTTCGTGTTCCGGGCAGTCGACGAGGTCGGCGCCACGCTCAACACCGCGCTGGTGGTGATGGGCGACCGGCTCGGCCTGTACCGGGCCCTGGCCGGGGCGGGCCCGCTGACGCCCGCCGAACTGAGCGAGCGCACCAGCACGAACGAGCGATACGTACGCGAGTGGCTGAACGCTCAGGCGGCTGGCGGGTTCGTCGAGTATGACCCGGACACCAGCCGGTACACCCTGCCCGCGGAGCACGCAATCGCGCTGACCGATGAGTCCAGTCCCGCGTACCTGCCTGGTCTCTTCCAGACCGCCTTCGGCTCGGTGCTCGACTCGCCGAGAATCACCGAGGCCGCGAGGACCGGCGAGGGGTTCGGCTGGCACGCACACGGCCAGGATGTGTTCGACGGGTGCGAACGATTCTTCCGGCCCGGCTATAACGCCAATCTCATCTCGGCCTGGCTGCCGACGCTGGACGGCGTCATGGGCAAGCTCCACGATGGCGCGAAGGTAGCCGACATCGGCTGCGGCCATGGCGCGTCCACAATTCTGATGGCGCAGGCGTTCCCGGCCTCAACGTTCGTCGGCTCTGACTACCATGCGGGATCGATCGAGACCGCGCGCCAGCGGGCGGCCGAGGCAGGCGTCGCGGATCGCGTTACCTTCGAAGTCGCTCCTGCCTCGTCCTACGGCGGCGACGAGTACGACCTGGTGACGATGTTCGACTGCCTGCACGACATGGGTGACCCGGTGGGCGCGGCACGGCACGTGCGCGAGTCGCTGGCCGCCGACGGCACCTGGATGATCGTTGAGCCGGCCGCTGGCGACCGGGTGGAGGACAACATCAACCCCGTCGGCCGGGCCTACTACGGTTTCTCGACGCTGCTGTGCACTCCGGCGTCGCTGTCGCAGGAGGTCGGGCTGGCGCTCGGCGCGCAGGCCGGCGAGGCCAGGATCCGCGGCGTCGTCACCGGCGCCGGCCTGGCGCGGTTCCGCCGGGTCGCCGAGACGCCGTTCAACATCGTGTACGAGGCACGCCCCTGACCGGTTGATCTGTGAATCGCGGCCGGTCGAGGGGCCGGCCGCGAGGAACGGGTAGGCCAATGGAAGCTGCCGCCCATGCGCTGATCGCGGGACGTGAGATATTCCGCCAAAGGGAGGAGAGCAGTCATGACGTTCATTCAGCTCATCGAGGCCACTACCACCCGCCGGGACGAGATGGAGGCGCTAGCCGAGAGCTGGCGGTCCCGCACCGAGGGCCGCCGGACTGCGCGCCGCAGCACCGTCACCCGCGACCGGGACGAGGCCGACACCTACATCCTGATCGTCGAGTTCCCCTCCTACGAAGATGCCATGGCCAACTCGGCGCTGCCCGAGACTGCCGACTTTGCCGAGCGTCTCGCCGAACTCAGTGACCTCGCGCCGATATTCCGCAACCTCGACGTCGAACGCGTCGATGAGCTGTAACCGCGCGGGCTAGCTGGATCGTGGAGCGACAGCGCGGTGCGCTCGGCGAGCATGTGTACCGCTAGCGCGACCAGCGGCTTGCTCGCCGAGAACAGGAAGAACAGCGCGCGGGCGGGTGCTGGATGCCAGGCCGACTGTCCGGTCGCCTGGATCGGGTGCCATCTCAGGCGGGCGCGAGCTTGGCGAGCGCGTCGGGGACGTTGATGCCGGGCGTCGGCAAGATCGCGATGGCTGTCGTGTCCAGGCCGGCCTCGTGGTAAGCCGCGACGCGGTCCCGGCAATGCTCGGCGGCGCCGTGGATGACCAGCTCGTCGACGAGCGAGTCCGGGATCGCCTCGAGCGCGCCCTTTCGGTCGCCGGCCTCCCACGCCGCCAGCATCGGGGCGATGATGTCGCCGCGGCCGAGCCACTGGTGGAACGCCGCGTACACCGGGACCGTGAGGTAGGCAGCGAGGACCCGCCTGCCGATGGCTCGCGCGGTGTCGGTGTCCGTCGTGGGGAGGACGAAGATCCGGGCGACGAGCTCGCAGTCCGGGCCGGCCACGCCGCGGACCTTGGCGACGTCTGATGGTGCCAGCCAGTTGGTGATGGCGATGCCGGCTTCCTCCGCTGCCAGCTTCACCATGCCCGGCCGTAGCGCGGCGAGCGCGAGCGCGGGCGGCACCTTGGGCGCCGGGTCGAGCCGGAAGCCGTCGACGGAGAACGTCTCGTACTCGTGCGTCACCTTGCCACCAGCGAGTGCCTCGCGCAGGAACCGCAGCATGTCTCGCGAGCGCTGGTACGGCTTCTCGAACGGGATACCGTTCCACTGCTCCACCGCGACCTTCGAGGACGTGCCGATGCCCATGACGAACCGGCCCGGCGCAAGACCGGCCAGTGTCGCGGCCTGCACGGCGAGCGTCACGGGTGCCCGGCCGTAGATGCCGACTATCGCGGTGCCGAGCCGCAGCTGCGGCGCCCACTGGGAGGCCAGGGTCAGCGGGGTGAAGGCGTCGACCCCGTTGAGCTCGGCGGACCAGACATCGGTGTAGCCAAGGTCGGGCAGTCCCGCCACCAGATCGCGCTGCTCGGCCAATGGCATTCCGGTCAGCGGCAGAGTCAGGCCCCAGCGAGTTTGCGATCCCATCGGCGTCCCTTCGCAGCATTCTGGTGTGGCTGCGAGTATGCCAGCGTTTGCCCGGCCTGCTAAGCCAGGCCGGCGGTTAGCAGCGGGCGACGGTCGTGCAGGTTGCGCAGCTTGGCGTCGGTCTGCTCATCGGCTGGCGTGTAGGTGGTCATCCGGGTGCCGAGGCGCTGGCCGAGCCACAGATGGGTGTAGTTCAGGTTGAGCAGCCCGACCTCCGGGTGCAGGTAGCGCTTGGTCAGGTTCTCCGGGCTGGCGACCTCGTGCCGCTCCCACAGCTCAGCAAACTCGGGCGAAGCCTTGGTAAGCCGGGAGACCAGGCACTTCCAGGCCGGCTCGGCGACGTGCTCGGCCATGGCGGCGCGGTACTCGGCCACCACCCGGCGCGTGCCTTCGTCCCAGTCGAGCCAGGCCGTCCGGCACGCCGGGTTGGTGAATATGCGCCACAGCGAGTTGCGTTCCTCGAACGGAAGCTCGCCCAGCGGGCCGAGCATGTCCTCGTAGGCCTGGTTGTAAGCGAGCACGTCGAAGCGCGCATTGCGGATGCAGGCCGGGAAGGGCGCTAGCTGATCCAGCAGCAGCTGCGCTGTCCGCGGCAGCGTCTTGCACTCGCTCTGCCCGGTGCTGTCGGGCGCATCGGCCAGGCGGAACAAGTGATCGCGCTCGTGCGGGTCAAGCAGCAGGGTACGGGCCACCGCGTCGAGCACCTGCGGGGATGCATTGATGTCGCGGCCCTGCTCCAGCCACGTGTACCAGGTGACGCCGACCCCGGCGAGGGTCGCTACCTCCTCGCGGCGCAGGCCCGGCGTGCGGCGCCGGGAGGCTGGCGGCATGCCCACCTGCTCGGGCGCGATGCGCTCGCGCCTGCTGCGCAGGAAGGCGGCCAGTTCCTGCCGCCGGCCCGCCGCGATCTGCCCGCGCCCGATTGGCGCCACCGATATTTCTTGCATCTCGGTCTCAGGCATCTCGGTCTCAGGCATCTCGGTACTCATCAGCGTCTGTTCAGTCATGGCTAGTTCGCTCACGGCTACTAGTATGACCTTCATTGAGTGATGTTGCCAGTTACTGTTGGTACCAGTATAAACAGGCTCTAGTACCTGGCTCGAATTCTGCGGCAGTCTAAGGGCATGCCTTCCTCAGTACCTTCGTCGACACTTCCTTCCTCTGTCCGGGCTTCCTCTGTCCGGGCTTCCTCTGTCCGAGTCACGGCCCCTGGCGCGCATCAACAGCGGACCCACGAGCCGCGGACGCTGACGGCCGCCGGCCTGACCGTGATCCTCGTGGGCGTGCTGCTCCCCATGATCGACTTCTTCATCGTGAACGTCGCGCTGCCGACGATCGACACCGATCTGCGAGCCAGCCAGCCGCTGCTCGAACTCGTGGTCTCCGGCTATGCCACGGCCTACGCGCTGCTGCTGGTCCTTGGCGGCCGGCTCGGGGACAGCCTCGGCCGTAAGCGGCTGTTCCTGGCCGGCATGGCCGCGTTCACTGTGACGTCGCTGGCCTGCGGGCTGGCACCCACGGCCACGTTCCTGGTCTTCGGCCGGGTCGCTCAGGGTGCCTCGGCGGCGATGATGGTCCCGCAAGTACTGGCGACCATCCAGGCCGCCACCAGCGGCGAGCGTCGTACGCGCGCGCTCGCCCGCTATGGCGCCACCGGCGGCCTGGCCGCCGTGCTCGGCCAGGTGCTCGGCGGCCTGCTGGTGTCGGCCAACATCGATGGCCTTGGCTGGCGGCCGATCTTCCTCGTCAACGTCCCGATCGGGCTGGCCGGGCTGGTGCTGGCCAAGCGCTACGTGCCCGACACCCGGCACGGGGCGCCTGCCCCCATCGACGGCCCAGGCACGATCCTGCTCGGTGTCACGGTGCTCGCCGCTGCTGGTGCCGCTGACGGAAGGGCGCTCGCTGGGCTGGCCCTGGTGGACCATAGCGCTGCTGGTCCTCGCGCCAGTCGCGGCGGCCGCGTTCGCCGGCGTGGAGCGCCGGGCTGAGCGAGCCGGCCGCAGTCCGCTGGTGCCGCCCTCGCTGCTCCGCCACGCGGGCATGCGCCGCGGCCTCCTGCTGGCGCTGCCGTTCTTCGCCGGATTCGGTGCGTTCATGTTCTGCTACGCGCTGCTGGTGCAGGATGGTTTGCACGCCAGCGCGCTGACCGCAGGTCTCGGCCTGGTGCCGATGGCGGCCACGTTCCTGCTCGCGTCGCTGTCCACGTCCAGGCTGCTCGCCCGCTTCGGCGCCAAGGTGCTCTTCGCCGGCGGCCTGCTGCAGGCTGCGGGCCTGGTCATTCTCGCGCTCACGGTGTACCTGGGCTGGCCGCACCTGGCTGTGGCGGACCTTGCGCCCGGGCTGGCGGTGGCGGGTCTCGGGCAGGGACTGGTGATGAGCCCGCTGTTCGGCATCGTGTTGTCCGACGTGCCGTCCGCCCTGGCCGGGGCCGGGGCCGGCGTCCTGACCACGACGCAGCAAAGCGCGCTGGCGCTCGGGGTCGCGACCCTGGGCGGCCTGTTCCTGGCGCTCGCTGGTGACGGCACTGGCATCAGCACAGCGTTCATCGTGGTGCTCGCCGTGCAGGTCGTGATCGCCGTGGGGGTCGCCGCCGGCGCCAGGAGGCTGCCGGGCTGGCGACGGTCCCGCCCCGAACTGGCGCCTGCCTAACTGGCATAAGGACCGGAACGAGCACGTCGTCGGCACCACCCGGCGGCGTGCTCGCCGGGTCAGCCCAGATGCTGGCTTGGCACCTTCGACCCGGTCGCTAGCAGCCGTGGCCGAGGACCTCCAGCCGGGCAACCGCGATGATCTCCAAGGTTCGCGGCCGTGGGCCGCGCCGCCAGAGTATGTACCAGCCATCGAACCTGACCGGGGTGGCACTAACTCCGGCGCCCTCGGCGGTTTGAAGGCTTCGTCGGCTTCGGGCCGGTAGAGCAGTTCGTAACCCACACGAGACACCCTATCGTCAAAAAACCACATAGCGGCATTGCCAAAGTTGGTGTCATGGTCATAGCCGCTGTACCGTGATACCGTCAAGACGAACAGGCGAGCAACGAACGAAGCGCCAGGGACACCGCGAACAGATCAGGAAGAACGGATGCCAGCCAGAGAGGTAGTCGTTGACGAGCGCGGCCGGACGAGCTTGGCCCGCGTCCGCAGCCATGACTACGACAGGTACACAGCCGAGGAACTGGCAGACGGGACTCTGATTCTCACTCCGGCCATCACCGTCAGCCCGGTCGAACTGGCCATGCTGAACGACCCGGACATCCGGCAAGCGATCGCCGCCGCGAAGGCTGGCGATCCTAGTGAGCTCCGTCGGCGCGAGCGTCGCTCCCGCCAAGACCGCGCGGTCTCTTAGCACGGCAAAAGCCATCCAGCGCGGGATGACTCTAGGGGCAAGCGCGAAGCACTTATCGGCTTTGGAGAGTGTCGCCCGGCCTGGGAGTCCGCCGCGCCCGGGGCAGCAGCGGCTCTGCGTCTTCGGCTCGGTGCGACAGACGATCGACGGCTAGCCGGTGAGGGCGAGCGTCGCACCGGTCTCGTCGACCAGGCGATGGCAGCCTTCGGCGGCGGGGAACTTGGCGAGCTGGCCGCGCACTCTGGCCGACGGCCCTTCGGGACCGGCCAGGATGGTGCCGTCGCCGCCGCTGGCGATGAGCTCGTCGCCGACTCGCAGCAGCACTGCGCCGTCCCGGCTGCCCGAGATCGCGGTCCGTCCGGCCGCCAGCGCCGCCAGGACGGCCGCCGGATCCTCGTCCTCGGTCTCGACCCAGGTGGTGGGCGACCCTGGCGGCGCATCCGAGCCGGGCCGGTGCCAGTCGCTGCCGCCGACCGGGATCGCCGCCGGGTCCCATGCCTGCCACCAGCCCAGCGGCATTGTCCACCGGGTATCAAGCCAGCTCCAGTGCCACACCTCCAGCAGCGGTGGCCTGCGCTTCATCGGTGCGTTCCAGCTCACCTGACCGCCGTAGGGATGATTCACCGAGAGCAGGCCGCCGGCCTGCTCGCAGGCGTCCAGCCACTCGTCGGGTGCTTGCCGGAAGTCGATCCAGCCGACGTCGCCAAACGCGTTCGCATGGCCGGACTCGGTCGTGACTTCCTGGCCGGCCAGCAGCGTGATGCCGTGCAGGGCCGCCGCTGCCGGGAGCTCGGCGTGGTGGCTGATCGTGTTGTGATCGGTGACGGCGATGAATTCCATCCCCCGGCCGACGGCGAACCTGGCCAGTTCGGGCACCGTCATCACGCCGTCGGAATGGACGGTATGGGTGTGCAGGTCCCCGGCAAGCCAGCGACGGCCAGGCATCGCGGGCAGATCGCGCCGTGGCGGCCGGTCCGTGAGCGGCGGCATCTGCTCAGGCGGCTCGTCCGGGGCCAGCTCCCCCGGGATACTGGACACCTCGACCGTCAGCGTGTAGTCGGCACCGCCCGGCGGGACCCGGTGCAAGCCGATCATCACCTGCCAGCTTCCGGCCTCGAGCTCGCCGGGGAGGTAACCGGGCGTGGCGGCCGTGTCAGTGATGACGAAGGACCGGCGCGCGCCGCCGGACCAGCCGCGGAAGTCGGCCGCGCCCAGGCAGCCGAGGTCCATGATGGCACCCGACCGCTCGTACTCGAGCTCGGCTCGTACCGCGCATGCCCCGGCCGGGACGTCGAACGGCAGGTAGTGCCACGCCGAGCTGAACCGGTCCTCTAACGTCCAGCGCCCCGAGTGCCGAGTGACGACCATGAGGCCATCCTGCCATTGGTGATGATCACCAAGAACGCGCCGGCCTTGATGAAATAATTCAACGGTCGTAGAATTCATCGCACGTTGACATCACGCACCGTCGTCCGGAGGCTCCCATGTGGGCAATGATCGTGAAGGAGTTCCGGCAGCTGCGGCGCGACCGGCGAACGCTGGCCATGATGGTCGCGATGCCGGTGATCTTGCTGGTCGTGCTCGGCTACGCGGCCAGCTTCGATGTCAGCTCGATTCCGGTTGCCGTGGCGGGGCCGGACGCCGCCGCCGTGGCGCGATCGCTTCCGTCGCCCTTCCGCGTGGTGACCACCGACGCCGCGGCCGGCCGCAGCTGGGCAGCGGAGGAGCTGCGCGACGGTCACGCGGCAGCGGCGCTCGTGACCGGTGCCGCGGGCATCGCGAGCGTCTCGGGCGCGCCGGGTGTCCCGGGCGTCTCAGCCGTGCTGGTCGACGGCAGTCAGCTGTTCACCGCACAGGCGACACTAACCGCGCTGTCGAAGCTGCGCGCCGCCAGGTCTTCGCACGCCTCGGGGCCGGCTCCATCGGTCGCGATCTTGTACAACCCGGCGCTGAAGACGTCGTACGTGATGATCCCCGGCCTGGCTGGCGTCGTGCTCGTCTTCATCGGCACCATCATCACCAGCCTGGGCGTCGTCAGGGAGCGCCAGTCGGGCACGCTTGAGCAGCTAGCAGTCATGCCACTGCGGCCGAGGGACGTCTTCCTCGGGAAAATTGTGCCGTACTTCGTCGTCGCGGCCGTCGACCTGGCGATAGTCCTCGGCGTCGGCATCGCGCTGTTCGGCGTGCCGTTCCGTGGGTCAGTGCTGGCCTTCGGGCTAGGCGCACTGCTGTTCCTGTTCGTCACGCTGGGCATTGGGGTGCTGATTAGCACCGTCTCGCAGAACCAGGGCCAGGCAATCCAGCTCGCGGTCATGACGATGCTGCCGCAAGTGCTGCTGTCCGGCCTGATCTTCCCGCTGGCTTCGATCGCGGCAGGCGTTCGCTGGATCGCGTACCTCCTGCCGCTGACGTACTTCAACGAGATTTCCCGCGGGGTGATGCTGCGGGCCGAGCCGCTCGGGCCGCTGTGGCAGCAGTTCGCGTTCCTGGCGCTGCTCGGCCTGGTCGTCGTGACGCTCGCGATACTGCGATTCCGCGCCTACCTGGCTCCCGCGCCGTCCCGCGGCGGACTACGCCGCCAGCATCGGCGAGGTCGGACCGGGGGAAGCGCTAGCGGCGTGCTGTCGGACGCCGCCACGCAGCATGTCGCCGCGCAGGGCCAGGGACAGCCGGCATGATCGGGCAGCCGGCTGCCAGCTTCGGCGCGAGCGGCTTGCGGCTGCGATACGCCGATACGGTTGCGCTCGACGATGTGTCGCTGACCGTCGCGTCCGGTCAGGTCACCGCAGTCGTCGGTGGCGACGGTGCAGGCAAGACGTCGCTGCTGCGGTGCCTGGCTGGCGCCGTCCGGCCGGACGCCGGCGACGTACGCAGCCCGGGCTCACTGCGGATCGGCTACCTGCCCGCAAGCTCTGGTGTCTATCCCGATCTCACCGTGGCAGAGAACCTCGCCTTCCGCGCGAGCGCCTACCGGATGCCCGGTGACGCTGCGACCGAGCGGGCGGATGAGTTGCTGGCGCGCGCGGGACTGTCCGCCGCCCGCGACCGGCTCGCCGGCCAGCTGTCTGGCGGGATGCGGCAAAAGCTCGGTGTGATCGCTGCCCTCCTGCACCGCCCGCAGCTGCTGATACTCGACGAGCCCAGCACTGGCGTCGATCCGGTGAGCCGGTCCGACCTGTGGTCCCTCATTGCGTCGGCGGCGGCGGACGGCGCGGCAGTGATCCTCGCGACGACCTACCTCGACGATGCTCAGCGGGCGAGCGTGGTGCTCGTGCTCGACGCCGGCCGTCAGCTCGCCGCCGGTTCGCCGGCCGAGATTGTGGCCGCTATGCCGGGCACCGTGGTCGGGACGGCGGCGCGCCCGGCGGGGGAGGCTGGCCTGCGCGCGTGGCGGCGCGGTGCGTCCTGGCGCGTCTGGTGCCCGCCCGGAACCTCTTATCCCGGCGAGCGGATCCTGCCGGACCTGCAGGATGCCGTCACCGTCGTAGCGCTGGCACGCGCCGGCCGGGGCCGGGAGTCCGACGAGCCAGGGCAGCCGACCAGGCCGACGGCACCGAGTTGCCCGAGCGGACGGAGCTGGCGGAGCGAGCATCAGGCGCGGACGCTGGCTGAGAGCATCGGTGTCAGCTGCGTCTTCGGCGCGGTCACCGCCGTTCGCGAGGTCAGCATCCAGGTGCGCCCCGGCGAGATCGTCGGCCTGCTCGGCGCGAACGGCGCAGGCAAGACAACTCTCATCCGGATGCTGCTCGGCCTGATCCCGCCGACGACTGGCCAGATTCTGCTGCTGGGCGAGCCGCCCAGCCGGGCAACCCGGCGGCGGATCGGCTACGTGCCGCAGGGTCTCGGGTTGTACGACGACCTCACCGTCGCGGAGAACTTCGAGTTCGCGGCGGCCGTCTTCGGCGCTGGCACGACTCACCAGCGGCTGGCCGGCAGGCCGCGTCGGCGCGCGGCCGGGCAGGCAGACCAGGCGGCCGTCCTGAGGGGCGGCCCGGCGATCCCGGTCGGCCAGCTGCCGCTCGGCGTCCAGCGCCGGGCTGCGTTCGCCGAGGCGCTGGCGCACCGGCCCGAGCTGCTCATCCTGGACGAGCCCACCTCCGGCGTCGACCCGCTCGGCCGGGCCCGGCTGTGGCAGACCATCGCCGGCGCCGTCCAGGCTGGCGCGGGCGCGCTCGTGTCGACTCATTACATGGAAGAAGCCGGGGAGTGCGACAGGCTGATCATCATGGCGGACGGTCAGGTTGTGGCGGCTGGAACGGCCAGCGAGATCATCGGTGCTGCTCAGGTGACGGTCGTCGACGCGGGGAACTGGGCTGCCGCCTTCAGCGAGCTTGAGCGGGCCGGGCTGCCAGTCGCGCTGGCCGGGCAGACGCTGCGCGTGGCCGGGGTCGGCACGGACGACGTCGAGCGCGTGCTCACCGCGGCTCTATCGGGAAGCGCCCAGGCCGATCGCGTTTACCAGGAGCCCGCGACGCTGGAGGAGCGGTTCTTCGAGCTGACGCTGGCGGCCGAACGGTCACGGGCGACCGCATGACGCGCACCGGCCGCCGGACCGGAGATAGCGGCACCAGGGAGGCAATACTCGCCGCTGCCCGGGAGCAATTCGCCGAGCACGGCTACGACGGCGCGACGATCCGGGCGATCGCGGCGGCCGCGGCGGTGGATCCCGCGCTCGTCCATCACTTCTACGGCAGCAAGGAACGGCTCTTCGCGGCCGCGATGCAGCTGCCGTTCGTCCCGAGCGAGATGATCACCGCCGCCCTCGCCGAGATCGCGGACCGGCCTGGCGAATCGGCCGGCGAGCACATGGTGCGGTCCGCCCTCGCGCTGTGGGAAACCGCGGAGGTGCGTGGCGCGCTCACCGGGCTGCTGCGATCTGCGCTGACGAGTGAGCAGGCGGCCGCGATGCTGCGCGAGTTCCTGGCCGACGCGATACTCAAGCCGGTGGCGAGCGTAGTAGCGGGGGCGGACCCCGATAGCACCCCGTTCCGTGCCTCCCTTGTCGCGACGCAGATGCTTGGCCTTGCCATCACGCGGTACGTGCTCCAACTCGGGCCGGTCGCCGCAGCGAGCACCGATGAGCTGGCGGCGGCCGTCGGGCCGGCGATCGAGCGCTACCTCGCCGGCGACATCGGAACCTAACAGCACGGGAACGGGGCCGACTCGGCTCCACCCGGCTACCGCGCGCGGCCGTCGGCCCGATCGCACGGACCACTACGATCCTGAGGGTGGATCCGATTCTTGGTGACTGCTCGCTGGAGCGGCTGCGCGCGCGCACGAGCCACAAGTGGCGCACGTACCCGGCCGACGTACTGCCCGCCTTCGTTGCCGAGATGGACTTCGATCCCGCCGAGCCCATCAAGGATGCGATCCGGGCTGCGCTCGCCGCTGGTGACCTCGGCTACCCGGACAAGGGTGACCTTGGGGCGGCGTTCGCCGAGTTCGCGACCGACCGCCTCGGCGGCTGGTCGCCCAATCCGGACCTGATCTTCGCGATCCCGGACGTGATGACGGGCATCGCCGAGGTGATTCAGGCGGTCACTGAGCCGGGCGCCGGCGTTGTCATCAACCCGCCGGTCTACGCGCCGTTCTTCTTCCGCCTGGAGCTCTTGGGCCGGCGAATCGTGCAGGCGCCGCTCGCTGCCGCGGACGGCACCTACGACCTGGACCTGGACCGGCTTGACCGGGCGCTGCGCGAGCCGGGGGTCGGCGCTTACCTGCTGTGCAATCCGCACAACCCGCTCGGCCGGGTCTGGTCGCGCGACCAGCTGACCGCGATCGCCGACCTGTGCGATCGCCGCGGCGTACCCGTCCTGGTCGACGAGATCCATGCGCCGCTCGTGCTGCCTGGCGCCGTGCATGTGCCGTTCCACAGCCTGGACCACCCGGCGGCCCGCCGCGCGGTCGTGTTCACGTCAGCCACGAAGGGCTGGAACATACCGGGCGTCAAATGCGGCATTGCCGTGACGGCCGACCAGGCCGCCGCCGCCGTCCTGGCCTTGCGGTGGGATGCGCTGCTCGCCTCGCATCTAGGCGTGCACGCCACGATCGCGGCGCTGCGCAACGCCCGGCCCTGGCTCGATGCTGTCGTGGCCCAGATCGACGCGAACACGCGGCTGCTGACCACGCTGCTGGCTGAGCACCTGCCCGGCGCGCGCTACCGGCCGCCGCACGCCAGCTTCCTCGCCTGGATCGACTGCCGCGAGATGGAGCTTGGCGACGACCCGGCCGCCGAGTTCCTGACCCGCGGCCGGGTCGCGCTCAGCCCAGGCCCCGACTTCGGCTCCGAGGGCCTTGGGTTCGCGCGGCTGAATATCGGCACTTCGCCTGAGCTGATCGCCGAAGCGGTGCACCGGATGGCAGCGGTCATCTCCGGCTGAGCTTGCGTCGTCTGAAGCGATTGGTCACGATCGCGCACACATGTTGCCGCGTGCTGCCCGGCACTGTCACGATCGTGACCTGAATTTCTGTTGGTAGCGGGGTGGTTGCGCGCTCTAACCCCTGTACCGCCGCTCTCACCCTATGGAGATGTCAGATGCCTGCCACTTACCGGTCTGCGGCGACCGCGTTGCTGGTCGCGCTCGCCGCGGTCATCGCGCTGTCCGCTTGTGGAAACAGCAGCCCGAACCCAGCTCCGACCGTCACTGTTACCACTAGCGCGGCTGCGTCTGGCGGCTCGTCGGCCAGTGCTGCCGCGGCGACGCCGCCCGGCATGGTTGGCGTCACCACCGCCGGCGCCCTAGTCGTACTGAACCCGACGACTGGCGTCATCACTCATACGCTGGTGCCGTCTCATGTCCTGGGCGATGAGATCTCCGTGTCCAGCACGGGCCTGGTCTACTTTGCCGCCCAGAGCGGCTGCACGGAGGAAATAGAGGCGATACCCGTCGCTGGCGGGTCCGTCATCGACATCACGCCGGGCAGCCTGCCCGCGGTCAGCCCGGATGGGACCAAACTGGCGTACGCCGACGAGCCGAGCATGAGGCCGGGCTGCGCCGTGAACGCGTCGGACCCCGTGGCCTTGTTCCACCTCGACATCCGGACCCTCAGCTCCGGCGCGACCGTCAAGCTCCCGATGCTCGCCGCTGGCCAGGACAGCGGCCTGCCGTACCCGATCTCGCACCTGTCCTGGGCCGCGGACAACGACCATCTGGCCGTCTCGATCTCCGCCCCGGAAGACAACGAGGGCTGGAACCTGAACATGGTCGACACCTCGCGGGCGCAGTATTACCTGTCCGGGGCCGGAGTGACGAGCGTGCCGGCCACCGGTAGTCCTACCGCGCAGCAGAGCTACCTGCGCGAGGGCGTGTACATGCCGAACGGCGACCTGTTCGTCAGCCGCGCTTGCTGCGCCGGCGACCCGGTCCACAACACCTCCCGGCTGATGTGGGAAGTCACCAATGCGGGCACGCTGGTCCATCAGGTAGCTGTCGGTTATGTCAGCCTCGAACACACCAGCCTTGACGTAAGCTCTGACGGGGGCTGGCTGCTGTACCTGGCAGGCAACAGCCTCTATGTGTCGCAGGGCGGAGCAACCCCGCGCGAGCTCACGGCGGGGCTGATCGCGGCTGCCTGGGCATAGCCTGGCCGCCCGGCTAATGGCTGACACACGGCGGACCACGGTCGCAGAGGAGGCAGCACTGGCGGGAGTAGCCGCCGAGACGGCGCGCGCACCAAGACGGCTCGATAGTTCCAGGCCCGCGGCCTGGGTCAGCAGCCACTGGTACGTCATCGTCCCGGCCCTCTACGTGCTGGGCGGGCTCTTCGTGACGTCCAGGCTATGGGTCAATCCAGCTGGCCGCCGCCAGCTTGGCGACGTCCAGGACGTCGACCAGGCGACCTGGTTCATGCGCTACGCCGCGACGGCGATCAGGCATTTCCGGCTTCCGGCGCTCACGACCACGGCCATGAACGCGCCGCACGGCGTGAACCTCATGTGGAACACGCCGATCCTGCTGCCCGGCAGCGTGATGACGCCGGTCACGCTGCTCTTCGGCCCGCAGGTCAGCCTGACGGCGCTGCTGGTGGTCGGGTTCGCGGGCTCGGCGGCCAGCATGTTCTACGTGCTGCGCCGCTGGCAATCGTCGGTGCTCGCCGCCGCGCTCGGCGGTCTGCTCTACGGCTTCTCCCCGGCCCTGGTGAACTCGGGCCTCGGGCACTACTCCCTGGTCCTGGCCATGATCCCGCCGCTGCTGATCGACCGCCTGCTGCGGATCGTGACCGGCCGCGGCAGCGCCGTCCGGGACGGGATCTGGCTCGGCCTGCTCGCGGCCGCTCAGCTCTTCATCAGTGAAGAGGCGCTCGTGGACACTGCGCTTGCCGCCGTGATCCTGCTGGTGGTGCTGGCCATCAGCCGGCCGCGGGTGGTCGGGCAGCGGGTCCGGTCGACGGCCATCGGACTAGGCACGGCCGCCGGGGTCGCGCTCGTGCTTTGCGCCCGCGCGCTGTGGGTTCAGTTCCACGGCTTCTCCGGGGGCAGGGCGCCTGCCACGGTAGTGCTCGACTACAAGCACCGGCTCACCAATCTGGGCTCGCTGCCGTATGCCTTCGTGACCCCGTCCAACACCGTCCTCGTGCACACGACGAGCAGCGCGCAGAGCGCGGCCGCCTACTCCCAGCCCAACCCGGAGTACCTGGCCTATCTCGGCGTCCCGCTGATCATCTTGCTAGTCGTGGCTGTCATCTACTTCTGGCGCAACCTGGCGATCCGGTCCGCCGGCCTCACCTGCCTGGTCCTGGAGTGGCTGGGTCTGGGCGCGAAGCAACTGGTGCCGCACGCCGATAGCCTGCCCGGATTCCTGCTGCCCTGGCAGCTGCTGCAGCATCTGCCCGTGCTGTCCGCGATGGTGCCCGACCGGCTGTGCATCCTCGCGGACGCGGCCGCCGCCGTCGTCCTGGCCTTCTCCCTCGACCTTGCCCGCCGCGAAGGCCGGCCGTTCGGCAGCACCCAGCTTGGCGGCATGATCGCAACCGGCGTTGCCGTGCTCGCGCTGGTGCCGGTCATACCCGCGCAGTACCACTACTTCGGCGCCGGCCATCCGCCGACGGGCTGGCGGGCTACCTTCGCCGCGCTGCACCTGGCCAAGAGCGACCCGGTCCTCATCGCGCCGTTCCCGTGGGAAGGGGCGACCCAGGTGATGCGCTGGCAAGCGGTCACGGGGGAGCCGGCCACGATGATCGGCGGCGACTTCATCGCCGCCGGGGCGCCAGGCAACCAGAACCGGGCCGGGAGAGCCGGGCTGACGCCTACCACGACTTACATGGACGACTTGTACCTGGGCGAGACCGGGGTTACCGCCCCGTCGCCAGCTCAGATTCACGCCGACCTGGCAGCGATGAAGCCTGCCGCCGTGGTGGCCGACACCTCGCCCGGCACGCCGCTCGGACGCTTCCTGATCCGGCTGTTCGGTCCGCCTACCACTCAGATCCATAGCGTCCTTGGCTGGCGGCTGAGCCGCTAGGCTGCTCGCTCGGCTGCGGTCCGCTATCGACAGCCCGCCTGGATCTATCGCGAGTCCGACTCGGACCTATCCCTTGCCCGTCCGGCACCGGGAGTCCGCCGTCCTCCGGCGTCGCTTGGTGACGCTGCCACCGAAAACCGCTGGCGTTATCGGGTGCAGGCACCCGATAATCGCCTGTCATGATCAGCGGCGTCGGCTACGACCGGCTCCTAGCCATTCGGCGAGAGGGCGGACCAACGGGTGTCCATCGGGGTCGAGACCAGGACCATAGCGGTCGGCGGCGGGCGGGAACTGTGCGTGGAGGTGGCCGGTGAACCTGACGGAAAGCCGATCCTGGTCCACGCTGGCGAGCCGATGTCACGGCGCCTGTACGGCGGGTGGATCGCCGATGCCGAGCAGAAGGGCATCCGGCTGATCGGCTGTGACCGGCCTGGTTACGGCGGCTCGACCGCGCATCCCGGTTACACCGTGGCGTCGGGAGCACAGGATGTCCGCGCCATCGCGGAGGCGCTCGGCCACGACCGGCTTGGCATCTGGGGCATATCCGGGGGCGGCCCGTACGCGCTGGCGTGCGCGGCGCTGCTGCCCGACGTGGCGGTCGCTGTCGCGGCCGTGGCGTCGCTTGCGCCCTACGGCATCGACGGCTTCGACTACTTCGCCGGGATGGGCGAGTCCAACGTTGAGGCTTTTCAGATGTTCTTCTCCGACCCGGCGGCATCTCGAATCGATCTGCGCGAGGGGAGGGACGAGATTCTCGCGGCCACGCCGGAGCAGTTCGCTGAAGACCTCGAGAGTCTCCTCTCACCCGTCGACGCCGAGGTCCTGACCGGGGATCTGGCCCGATGGCTCGCCGAGACCCACCAGGTCGCCCTCGCCGCGGGCGACCAGGGCTGGTGGGATGACGGAGCGGCGAAACTGACTAGCTGGGGGTTCAATCTCCGCGACATCCAGGTGCCAGTCAAGATCTGGCACGGCCGTGAAGACCGGTTTGTCCCCGTGCAGCACGGCCAGTGGCTGGCCGGCAGCCATCCCTGGCGCGGAGGCCGATATCAGCGACCGCGACGGCCATCTCACCATGATCGGCCGAATTGGCGAGATCCACGACTGGCTCCTCCAGCACTTCTAGGAAGACTTCATCTACCAGAACCAGCCGTCATGACGAACGCCGCGCCATTGCGCGCGAAGTTGGCCCAACTCGGGTCCTCCGGCGTCGCTTAGCGGTGCTGCCAGAGCGTCACGCTGATGCCGCGGAAATGCCGGCTGGCGATCAGCCGGAAGCTTCCCGCCAGCGTCGCGCTCTCCTGGCTGAGCGCAGCCGGGGACAGCTGCTGAGACGGCCGCTCGCCGATGACCCAGATCCGCTGGTGGTCAAGCATTAGCGGGATTGTCTCCGCCAGGGACTTATCGGTGCCGCGGAAGTTGCCGGCCTGCATGGGCGAGATGGCCTCAGCGAAGTCGCTAACCTTGCGGAAGTCGGCCGGATAGCCGAGCTCCGCCTTGCGGAACAGCGTGCCGAAGTACAGCACCCCGTCGCCCTGGCGGGCATGCGCGGCCACGTAGCGCGACGGTCCGCCGAAGTCGTACGCCCGGCTTTGCGGCGCGCGGATCCGCGTCTGCGGCCCGAGCTGCAGGACCAGCGCCAGCACGCAGATGGCCGTGCCCGGTACCCAGATCAGGGCCCGCCAGCGCCTATCCTGGGCCAGCCACTGCCCGATCCGGTACGCGCCCGCGCCGGCCAGCAGCGCGGCGCCGGCCTCGCCGTAGAGCACATAGCGGTCGATGTACAGCGGCGGCAGCACGCGCGACTCGATGAGCAGCAGCAGGGCAGGGACAACCAGGAGCGGCACGGCCACCGACGGGAGTGAGATACCGCCTCGCCACCACGCGGTGGGCTCAGGGTTCGCGTCGGGGCCGGCCGGGCCGGTCGGGCCGGCGGCGAGGCGCGTCGGCCAGGCAGGTCCGACGGGCAGCACGGCAATGACGGCACAAGCCAGCAGAAGCAGGGCCACGAGGGTGGTCGCGCCGAAGTAGTCGTGGAAGAGAGTCTTGATCGCGCCGAGGCCTGGTCGGCCGAGGAACGAGATCGCGGCCCGCTCGGTGACGCTAAGCGCCAGCAGCGGCAGCACCAGGATGCCAGCGCCGCACGCCGCGGCTGCCCAATGCCAGCAGGCCCGACGGCCGTAACGGGCCAGCAGTACCGTGACGGCGTGCGCCGCGAGCACGAGCAGCGCCATCTCGTTGAGGTAGGCGCTGAGCGTGACGAGCCCCGCGTAGGCCAGCCAGCGCGGCCCGGCCCGGCCAGTGCTCTGCGGCGTCTCGGCCTCCATGGCGTGCAACAGGGCCAGCGTGGCCAGGCCGACGCCAGCGTAGACCAGAGCGTAGGAACGAGCGGTCTGCGCGTAGTACGTGATCGTGGGCGTCAGCACCATGATCAGGCCGGCGAACAGCGCGGCCCAGCCCGAGCCGGTCAGGCGGCGGGCCAGGATCGCGACGACGGCCGCGCCCACCGCCATGGCGATGACTGAGGGGATCCGCAACACGGCAGGGCTGCTACCGACTGCCACCCAGCCATGCATCAGCAGGTAGTACAGGCCGTGCACGGCATCCACATGCCTGAGCAGGTGCGCGAGCTCTCGCACGCTCAGCAGGGCGGCCCAGCGGGTGGCGACCTCGTCGTTGCCCATCGAGGACGCACGCGCCAGACCGACGACCCCGGCCACGGCCATGGCCGCGGCCGGAACCACGATCGGGCCGTACCTGGCGGCGGCCGAAGCGGCCGCCCGGCCAGCTGCGGGGTGCGCGCCGGTGCCCGCCTGCGGCCGGGACTTGCCACCCTGGCCGCCCGGTCCCGGCGCGTTCTCACCTGTGAGCGCTGAGCTCACGGCCCGTCCGGTGGCGGATTCAGCGACGCGGCGAAGGTCTCCCGCCAGCGCTCGGGCGAGTTGAAGTCAGCCGCCGCGGCGCGGTACTGCGCTGCTAGCTTCGGCCATTGCCGGCGAAGCCGGCGATGCAGCACAAGGCTGCGCCGCCCGAGCGAGCGGAACAGCCGCGGGTCTCGCTTGTACCAGGCCGCGCTGGTGCCCTCAGCGGTGGAAACCACGGCGCTGTCCAGCTTGGCCAGCACCCACCAGGATGCGTCCTGGTAGGGCAGCGCCATCTGCGGTCGCTTCATGGCCCCGTCCCGCGGCCGCCTGAACTGCCGCATGGTGCCCGAGGCTGCCTTAGTCATCAGGTTGACCTTGTTGGTCGGGGTAGTGGAGCTCTTGACCGCCTCCGGGGCCTTGCGCCTGGCCGGCGGAAACGCGTCGAAGTCCGCAGCGCTCGCTGCGTCCGGGTACCGGGCCTGGAGTTCCCTAATCTGCGCGAGCTTGGTCCCCATCGCCGGGTGCATGTGGCCCGGCCCGGCCAGCACGTCCTCGATCGCGAGCAACCGCACGGCAGCCGTGGAGTACTGCATGGATAGCAGGCTCTGAAGCTGCCGCTCGAGGCTCTCCGAGATGAGGGCACCGCCTTTGGGGGCCGGCGAGTGCAGCAGCGCAGAGACGATCCGGTTGCGCAGGTGGTAGTAAGCCTGCCAGTCCCTGGCGTCATCCTTGTCGTCCCAGGGCACCTGCCACGAGCCGACTCCCGGCAGGGACACAGTCGGATAGCCCCGGTTGCGGGCCCGGACGCCGTACTCGGCGTCTTCCCACTTGATGAAGGCCGGCAGTGAGAGCCCTATCTCCTTAATGACCGCGGTGGGGATCAGGCACTCCCACCAGCCGTTGTAGTCGGAGTCCGCGCGGCGGTGCAGCCACGGGGTGTTCCGCAGGTTCCGCCGCCCGAAGTCGTGCCGGGCCTTGGTGTTCGGCGCGGGACCCCACCACCACTTGTGCGGCTCGACGGCCTCGGCGTACGCGTGCAGCAGCGACCGGTCGTGCAGGCTGAACATGTGGCCGCCGACAATCGTCGGCTTACGGGCCAGATCGGCGAACGTGACCGCCCGCAGGATGCCCTCGGGCTCGAGCTTGACATCGTCGTCGCTCAGCAGCACGTAGTCAGCCCGCCCGGCCCGCACCGTCTCGTCCATGGCCCGCGCGAACCCGCCGGACCCGCCGATGTTGCCTTGCCTGATGACCTGCAGCCGGTCGCCGAGCTTCTTGGCCGCGTCAGCGAAGCCAGGCTGGTCGGTCAGCGGCTCCGCACTCTGGTCGACCACGTAAACGCGGTCGACCAGCTCATGGATCTCGCTGGCGTCGCCGAGGATGCGCAGCTTGTCGAGCATGTAATCGTGCTGGTTGAAGCTGGTGATGCCCAGGCTGACGCGGCCGCTCGGGGCGGATTTGGCCAGCCCGAGCCAGTCTGCCTCGATCAGCGTCGTGCCCCGCGGCCCGGCGATGATGTCGAACCAGTACCACCCGCCATCGATGAACGGGGCAAGCGGCAGAGTGCGCTGGATCGTCTCTGGCTCGTCAGCGTCGACGCTGATCGTTTCGACCGGATGGCTGAAGCCCTTGGCCGTGGACCGGTACAGGACGATCTTCGACTCGCCGGCCAGCCGGATGCGCAGTGTGACCGATTCGACTGTGGTCCAGCGGCGCCAGTAGCTGGCTGGGAACGCGTTGAAGTAGGTGGCGAAGGAGACCCGGCAGCCCTCGCGGATCAGCGCGCTGCGACGCGGCCCGGCATCGTCGATCAGGTAGCCGGGCACATCGGCGCCGAACCGGATGCTCGACTGCGTCTCGCCGACCGCGGCATTGGCGACCGGCACGCTGACGGTGCCGGCCTTGCCGCCAGTCAGTGCCTCGTTGGCTAGCTCGGCGGCCAGCTCGCTGGCACCGCGCTCCATGTTGGTCTCGACGTAGAGCGGAACGATGTCAAGATCGTCGCCTGGGAAGACGACGCGCTGCAGGACCCGCAGGCCGCCAGCACTGTCGGTGTCGGTCATGCGCCCTCTCCGGGTCGGTTCAGCGGCTCCCCGTCGGCAAAGTGCGGGCGGAGCCGGTTGTCATACATGGTCAGCGCAGATCCGATCGCCATGTGCATGTCGAGGTACTTGTAGGTACCCAGGCGCCCGCCGAACAGAACGCCCTGCTCCGTCGCGGCCAGCTCCCGGTACGCCTGGAGCCGGGACCGGTCCGATGCGGCATTGATCGGGTAATACGGCTCGTCCCCACGGCTGGCGAATCTGGAGTACTCCCGGGTGATGACCGTCATATCACCGGGATACCAGTCGCGCTCGGGATGGAAATGCCGGAACTCAAGAATTCGGGTAAATGGAATATCATCATCCGCGTAATTCATCACCGGTGTCCCCTGAAAGTCGCCAATCGGGAGCACCTCTTGCTCGAAATCAAGAGTCCGCCAGCCGAGATCACCTGCGCAGTAGCCAAAGTACGCATCAAGCGGCCCGGTGTAGACCACGGGGACCTGCCCAGCCAGCTCGCCGCGCACGTCCTGGAACTCGGTATTGGTCCGGACCTCGATGCCGGGATGGTCAACCATGCGCTCCAGCCAGGCGGTATAGCCGTCGACCGGCAGCCCTTCGAACTTGTCGCTGAAATAACGGTTGTCGAAGGTGTAGCGCACCGGGAGGCGCGTAATGATCTCGGCCGGCAGGTCGACCGGATCGGTCTGCCACTGCTTGCTCGTGTAGCCGCGGATGAACGCCTCGTACAGCGGCCTGCCGACCAGCGAGATCGCCTTCTGCTCCAGGTTCTCGGCGGCGTCAGGTGCCACCTCGCCAGCCTGCGCGGCAACGAGTGCCCGGGCCTCAGCCGGCGACATGATCCGGCCGAAATACTCGCAGATAGTGGCCAGGTTTATCGGCATCGGGTAAACGCGCCCCTTATAGGCCGAGAATACCCGGTGCTGGTAGCCGGTAAATGCCGTGAAACGATTGACGTAATCCCACACCCGTGCGTTCGAGGTATGAAAAAGGTGTGCGCCGTAACGATGTACCTCGATGCCGGTCTGCGGTTCCGCCTCGCTGTAGGCGTTGCCGCCGATGTGGCTCCGGCGCTCCACGATGAGCACGCGCAGGCCGAGGTCGCTGGCGCATCGCTCGGCAACCGTCAGTCCGAAGAGCCCGGACCCGACGACGACCAGGTCGTGGTTCACCGGATCACCGGCTGCCCTGGCTCGCGGCGCATCCCAGCCGCGATCATGTCCGGGTCGTGCCACTCATCGGCGTACTCCCAGTCAGGCTGCGAGGGCTCGGCCGCAACGGCGGCAGCAGGCGGCGGGCGCTTGGACAGCACGGCCACGAGCGGCCGGTAGACGGCGCGGCGCAGCCACCAGGGAATCATCCGGTAAGTGCCCCGGACTAGCACGTTCCGAGCGTACCCGGCTCGCGAGATGAAGCCGCTGCGGACGAACTCACGCTGCAACCGCAGTTCGGAGCGGAGCAGGCTGGTACCGCCACGCCGCTTGTAGGCGGTCGCGCCAACCCGGTAGAACACGAGCGGCTCGGCCACGTTGACCGGCCTGGCGCCGGACTGAAGCATCCTCGCGAACAGTGCGTAGTCTTCCATCAACGGGAAGTCACCGTAGCCTCCGGCAGCCAGCACGGCGCTCCGCCGGTACACCACGGTCGGGTGGTTGAAGGGATCATGCACGCGCGCATACCGGGCAATCTGGCCGGGATGAGTAGGCGGGACGCGCTGGCCCACGATGTCGTCGGTATCGGCAACGAACTCCAGGAGCCCGGCCCCGACGATGTCGGCATCCTCGATGAGCGGCAGCTGCACCTCGAAGCGGTGCGGCATGGCCACGTCGTCGGCATCCATCCGGGCCACGACGTCGAACCAGCTGGCCGCGAGACCCTCATCAAGGGCCGGGCCGAGGCCGGCGTTGCGGTCGAGCGGAACGTAGGTCACCGGGACGCGGCTGCTGGCCCTCAGCTCATCAAGGCACTCCGCGAGTTCGGCACGGACCGGGCCGTCGCGCACGATGACCAGCTGATCCGGGCGTACAGTCTGATCGTCGACTGCGCTGCGCACCGCCCGGCGAAGGTAGTCCGGTCTGTCGCCGTCGTAAACCGAGAGCAGCAACGAGAACGGCTCATGCAACGGGAAACCTCCGGTGGGGGGTGATTTCGCGACCAGGCGGCCAGTACGCAGGCGCGAGGATAGTGCAGGACACGCTGAAATGCCACTTCCCCCGATGCGCGCCTATACTACAGGCCTCGTCTTTACCAGCCCCGCAGCTGCCGTCCCTTGGCTGCCTTCTGGGGCATAAGCTCTCAGCGCGCGGCCTGGCCGTCCCGGCCTGACGCGCCCGCAACCGACCCCGGCGAGGTAGCTGAATGGCGCGTGAGGTCACCGATCGTGATCAGTCCGGCAACGCACCGGCCACGGCTGGCAATGCCGTGACCGCCGCCGCCCGGCGACCCAAGGTCTTCCTGCACATCGGCGAGCCCAAGACCGGGACGACTTTCCTACAGCAGGTGATCTGGCGCAATCGCGCCGCGCTCGCCGATCAGGGCGTCGTGCTGCCGGGCCATCACCCGCAAGATCATTTCCGTGGCAGTCAGGACCTCCGCGGCATCGAGAAGCTGGATAGCGACCCAGCAGGCTCATGGGCAGGCGAATGGGAGATCCTGGCCACGCAGGCGAGGCGGGCCCCGAGGGCCGCCGTCATCTCGCACGAGCTGTTCTCGGCCGCGGACGCTTACCAGGCCGAGCAGGCCGTCAAATCACTCGAGCCGGCCGAGGTCCATCTCGTTCTCACGGTCCGTGACATGGGCTCCTTGCTGCCAGCCGAGTGGCAGGAGACCGTCAAGCACCGCAATGCTTCTAGCTGGGAGGACTGGCTCGCGGATGTGATCGACCGCGAGTCAGTGGCCCCTGACCGGCGCGACTGGTGGTTCTGGCGGGTGCACGACACGCTCGCCATCCTCGATCTCTGGTCACGCCACATCCCGGCCGAGCGAGTGCACCTCATCACGGCCCCCCGCCGCGGCGCGGACCCGGGGCTGCTGTGGCGGCGCTTCGCGGCCCTGCTCGAGGTCGAGCCGGACAGCGTCGACCTCAGCCGGGCTCGAGCCAATGCCTCGCTGGGGCTCGCCGAGGTCGAGTTCATCCGGCGCCTTAACCGGGAGCTCTCCGCCGAGGTGCCTGACTGGTTCTACATGTGGAACGTCAAGGAGGCGGTCGCGCACGAGGCCCTGGCCTCGCGTCCCACCGGGGTGCGACTCGTCCTGCCGGAGGCGCGCCTTGACTGGGCCAGGCAGCACGCCGAAGGCCTGATCTCGGGCCTGCAAGCGTCGTCGTACGACCTCGTCGGTGATCTTGACGAGCTGCGGCCGCAGGCCTCCGCCGAGCCGGCCGTGAGCCCGGCCGACCAGCCGGTCGAGCAGATACTCGACGCGGCGGTCCAGGCGGCGGCGGCGCTGGTGCTGAACCAGTACCAGAAAGAGCACCCGGCCGCCAGGCCCCAGAAGGGCCTGATCGGACGCGGCGCGCTGGCCGACCGCCTGGAGTCGACCGTCGCGGCGTCGCCCCGGATCAAGCGCACGGTGCGCGAGCTCAGCAGCCGCCATTCGTCGGTGCGCCAGCTGCGGATACTGGCGTGGCGGGTGCTGGAGCGGTCCAGGGCACGGAACAACCCCTAGCGATGCCGGACAGCGATGGCCGCCAGGCGGCGGCGGGCGATCAGCCGCGAGTGATCGCGGTCATTCCCACCTACAACCGCCGCGACCTCTTGCTCGAGGCGCTAGCGGCGCTATCCGCGCAGCGTCGCGAGCCGGCCGACGTGATCGTCGTGGACAACGCGTCGGACGACGGGACCGCGGCAGCCGTCCGGGCCAGCTTCCCGGCTGCTCACCTGGCTGAGCTGGACGCTAACTACGGCGGTGCGGGCGGCTTCGCCTACGGGATGGCGCTGGCCCTCGCCCGCGGCGCGGACCTGATCTGGGTGATGGACGACGACACGGTGCCAGCGCCGGGGGCGCTGGCGGCGTTGCTGCAAGCGCGCAATGACTATCCTGGCCGGCCGCCCGCGCTGGTCGCCAGCAGCGTGCAGTGGACCGACGGGCGCGCGCACCCGATGAACACGCCCCGTCCCAAGCCGTTCGCGGGCAAGACGGAGCGACTGGCAGCCGCGACCGCCGGCTGCATTCCGATCCGCTCGGCGTCATTCGTCTCGGTCCTGGTCGAGGCCAGCGAGGTTCGGCAGCGTGGCCTGCCGCAGGCCGACTTCTTCCTGTGGAATGACGATTTCGAGTTCACCGCCCGGCTGCTGCGGAGCGGCACCGGGCTACTCTGCCCCGCCAGCGTTGTCGTGCACAAGACCAAGACCTTCGGCTCGACCGACGTTGACCCAGGGGAAAGGTTCTTCTACGAGGTCCGGAACAAGATCTGGACCCTCCGGACGGGTTCGCTCGCACTGCCAGAGCGAGCCCTCTACGGAGGCGCCACGCTACGGCGGTGGATCCGTACCTACGTCCGCTCGGCCGACCGGCGCGTGCTCCGCTCATCCCTCGTCCGGGGCGTCGTCGCCGGCGTGCGCGCGCGCCCGCGGTCCAACGAGCAAGTGCTGGCGGCCGCCGGCCTGGCGGCCTGCGACGACGCCGACCGATTGGCCTGACCACTTCAGGCGGTGCTGGCTGTCGGTCGGTAGGGCCGCACGTCTGGGCGGGTACCTATCAAACCTGGTCAGTTGGCCTGTTACGTGCGAATGTGTAATCGAGTCCCCCGCCCAGGCAGCAGTTGGAGGGGTCAATTATGGGCCGGGATGTCCCGTCCATCACTGTTAGTCAGCAGGATCGCCGCGCTTACCGGGAGAAGGTCCGCCAGTGTCTTGACGTCTTTGCCCGGATGCTTCGCGAGTCCAGGTTTGACACCGAGCCCCGGCAGGTCGGCCTCGAGATCGAGGTGAACCTGGTCGACGCGGACGGCATGCCGTCGATGACGAACGTGGCGGTGCTGGAGGCCATCGCCGATCCTGACTGGGCTAGCGAGCTTGGCCGGTTTAACCTTGAGATCAACGTTCCGCCACGGCAGCTGACTGGCGATGCGCTGACTGTGCTCGAGCACGACGTCGTCGGCAAGCTCGCGCACGCCACGGCCCGGGCGCAGGGCACCGGGAGCCGACCGGTGATGATCGGAATCCTGCCAACCCTGCGCGAGTCTGACGTCACTGACGAGGCAATGTCGGCCAACCCCAGGTACCGGCTGCTCAACGAGCAGATGATCGCGGCCCGCGGTGAGGACATGCGAATCTGCATTGACGGGGCCGAGCGGCTGCTGACGCATGTCGACTCGATCATGCCGGAGGCGGCCTGCACGAGCGTCCAGTTCCACCTCCAGGTGAGCCCGGAGGCGTTCGGGAACTACTGGAACGCCGCACAGGCCGTGGCGGGCATTCAAGTGGCACTGGCGGCCAACTCCCCGTTCCTATTCGGGCGGGAGCTCTGGCGGGAGACGCGTATCCCGCTGTTCGAGCAGGTGACGGACACCCGGCCGGAGGAGCTTCAGCAGCAGGGTGTACGCCCGCGGGTGTGGTTCGGCGAGCGCTGGATTACGTCGGTTTTTGACTTGTTCGAGGAGAACCTCCGGTACTTTCCGGCCCTGCTCCCGCTGCGCGAGGACGAGGATCCGGCCGCGGCGCTGGATAGCGGCGCGGCGCCGACGCTGGCCGAGCTGACGCTGCACAACGGGACCGTGTACCGGTGGAACCGGCCGGTGTACGCCGTCGATGACGGTCGGCCGCACCTGCGGGTGGAGAACCGGGTACTGCCGGCCGGTCCCACGGTCGCGGATGTCGTGGCCAATGCCGCCTTCTACTACGGGCTAGTGCGCGCGCTGGCCGAGACCGAGCGCCCGGTCTGGACGCAGATGTCGTTCGCCGCAGCAGCTGACAACCTGGTGGCGGGCTCGCGGCATGGGATCGACGCCCGGGTCTACTGGCCGGGGACGGGCGAGGCGCCGGTCACGGAGCTGACCCTGCGCAGGCTGCTGCCGCAAGCCTTCGAGGGCCTGCGCCAATGGGGCGTCGACGCAAAGGACGCCGACCGGATGCTCGGCATCATCGAGCAACGCTGCCTGACCGGCCGTACAGGCGCGACCTGGCAGGTCGAGACGGTCCGAACCCTGGAGCGGGGTCAGGTCGACCGGCGCGAGGCGCTGCGCCGGATGACCCAGGGTTACATCGAGCGGATGGCCTCCAACCAGCCGGCGCACGCCTGGCCAGCCCTCTAGCCAATCTCAGCGCAATCCTGGCATTTCCTCGGGTCCTGCTCGGCGCGATGGGTGACCTGCCGCCTGTGATCACTCTTGGTAGCTTTGCGACTCCGGTCAGTGGGCATATCTGACAGGCAAAGCCCGGAACACGCTCTTGGGGGGTGGCACGATGGCGCTCAGGTCGACGGCCGGGGAACCGCAACCCGGCGCGGGGCATCCTCAACCCAGCGCCGGACAGCATGAATCCGAACTCGTGATCGATGCGAACATGGCGCGCAAATACACAGCGGAGCTCATCGGCACCGGGGTGCTGGTGTTCTTCGGAGCGGGCATGGCGACCATCTCCTTCGGGTTCCGAGCCTTCGGCGGCAGCGTCGCCGCCGGGATCCTGCTGACGGGCCTCACATTCGGGCTCGTCCTGCTCGGCCTGGTCGCCGTCATCGGCCCCATCTCGGGCTGTCACGTCAATCCCGCGGTGACTCTCGGCCAGTTCCTCGCCAAGCGGATCTCCCCGATCGACGCGGTCGGTTACGTGATTGCCCAGCTCATCGGTGCTCTCCTCGGGGCGCTCCTGCTGCTATGGGTCTTCCACACCTCGCCGTTCTACATCAGGTCCCGGATCGGGCTCGGCGCAAACGGGTACGGCAGCCTCTCGCTGCTGCACGCGTCCGGTGGCGGCGCGTTCCTCATCGAGATCATCATCACGGCGGTGTTCGTGCTCGTAGTTCTCAGCGCCACCCGCGCCAGGGCGAACGTCGCCATCCAGGGCGCCGTCCTCGGCGTCGCGCTGGCCCTGGTCAACATCATGGGCATCGCGATCGACGGTGCCTCGGTAAACCCGGCGCGCAGCTTCGGCCCAGCCATTGTGGCCGGGGGCCCCTGGCTGAGCCAGCTCTGGCTGTTCCTCATCGCGCCGCTGGTCGGCGCCGTGCTCGCGGCAGGCGTGTTCATGCTGTTCCACCCCGGCGAGGGCGTGTCGATGGGTGAACTCGCGGCGCGGCGCATGCGCGCTCAGCCGGCCATGACGGTCTCGGGCGCAGATGAGGAGGCGCCGCCGGCCGGGACCGCAATGCGAACAGGCACCGGGACGCCAGCAGCTAGCCAGCCGGCCGGGAGCGAGACGGCCGGGGGCGAGACGGCCGGGGGCGGGGGTGCAGCGGGCTCCAGCGGGACGCCATCGGGCGGCCCGGACGACGCGACGGGGCCGGTCAATCCGCCCGGGAGCACGAGGAATCCGCCCAAAGACGCGAAGTAGGTACGGCCGGAGACGGCGCCGGGCCGCTCCGTAGGACCGCCCGCGAGGTGAAGCCGCCTCGCGGGCGGTCGCTGCGGGCGGTCCTACGGAGCCGCTGGGAGCGGGTGAAGTCAGCGACCTGGCACGCGCCGCCGGTTCGCAGAAGACTGGCCCCGGCGGACCCCGGAGTGTGATGATCGGATTAATGGCCGCCGACGATTCTGCTCAAGTCCCGCAGTTGCGTATGAGCAGCGCAGCCGGCCGCTGGGTGCTGCTCGCAACCGTACTCGGGTCGAGCATGGCGTTGCTCGACTCGACGGTCGTCAACGTCGCGCTCCCGACGATCGGCCGGAGCCTGGGCGCCTCGCTGGCCGGACTTCAGTGGACGGTCACGGCTTACACTCTGACGCTCGCCGCGCTGATCCTGCTCGGCGGCTCACTCGGCGACCGCTTCGGCCGGCGCCGCGTCTTCCTCGCCGGCGTGGTGTGGTTTGCGGTGGCCTCGGCGCTATGCGGGCTCGCCCCCAGTATCGGCGTACTCATCGGCGCGCGAGTGCTCCAGGGCGTCGGTGGCGCCTTGCTCACTCCCGGCTCGCTCGCCATCATTCAGGCCACCTTCGCCGCCGACGACCGGCCGCGGGCTGTCGGCGCCTGGTCAGGCCTCGCCGGTGTCGCGTCCGCGATCGGCCCGGTAGTTGGCGGCTGGCTTGTCCAGGTCGCCGGCTGGCAGTGGGTGTTCTTCCTGAACCTTCCGCTGGCCGCCGCGGTCGTCGTGGTCACCATCCGCCATGTGCCGGAGACCAGGGATACCACCGTGCGCGGCGGCTTTGACGTCGCGGGCGCGGTGCTCGCCGCGCTGGCGCTCGCTGGCATCACCTACGCGCTGATCGAGGCGCCGGAGAAGCAAAGCAAGGCCGTCGTTGCCGTCGCCGGACTGCTCGGCGTCGCGGCCGCCGTGGCGTTCGTGCTCGTCGAGCGGCGGCGTACCCGCGCGCCCGACAAAGTCACCCCGATGCTGCCGCTTGACGTCTTTGCTTCCCGCCAGTTCAGCGTCATCAACGTCATCACGTTCCTGGTCTACGGAGCGTTCGGCGGCCTGCTCTTCCTGCTAGTGCTCCAGCTTCAGGTCGTCTCCGGATTCTCGCCGCTGAAGGCCGGGGCAGCCCTGCTCCCGGTGACCGTGCTGATGCTCGCTCTCTCGGCGCGATCAGGCTCGCTGGCGCAGCGCATCGGCCCGCGCTGGCCCATCACCATCGGGGCCACGCTGCTCGCGATCGGGATGCTGCTCATGATGCGCATCGGGCTGCACGCCAGCTACGTCACCGACGTGCTGCCTGCGGTCGTGGTCTTCGGCTTCGGCTTGTGCCTGACCGTGGCGCCGCTGACAGCGACGGTGCTGGCCAGCGCGGACGTGCGGCATGCCGGCGTGGCCAGCGGCGTGAATAACGCGGTAGCCAGGGCGGCCGGGCTAGTCGCCGTTGCCGCGCTGCCAGCAGCCGTGGGCCTGACCGCGGCGAGCTACCACGAGCCAGCACTGTTCAACCATGGATTTGATCTTGCGACGGCGATCAGCGCGGGCGTTTTGCTGGTCGCGGCCGTGCTGGCCGCCTTGCTGGTCAACAACAATGTGCTGCGGCCGGCGGGCCGGGCGCTGCCACCGCCGGAGGCACGGACAAGTTGTACGGTCACGGCGCCGCAGCTGCAGCCGGCGCCACAGTTGCAGCAGGCGCCGCGCCGAGCGACCTAGTTGTCGAGGCCGAGCGTGAAGGTTGGCTTTGGCGACGTCTCCGGCAGCCGGTGCTCGTCGCTCAGGCGGCGTATGGCCGTGCCGGTAGCCAGGAACTCGGTCGCGTGCTCGCCCCAGACGTGGTTCTTGACCTCGACGGTCACGCCGACGATGCCGGACGACTGGGCCTGCGCGGCTTCGGCCTGCATCCGCGTGAGCGCGAGTTCGCGCGCCTCATAGACGCCCTGGGTGAACTGGACCATCTCCTGGTTCTGCCCGGTCTGGCGCAGCGACTGCATCACGCCCTGATGCGCGATGTGGTAGACGCAGGTGCCGAGCACGAACGCTACCGGGACCGCGCCAGCGGCGAGCAGCCGGAAGAAGTCCTGGGCGGACAGGTCAGAGGTGAACGCCCGCCCGTCGGGCGCCCGGTGCGCGCCGGTGCCGGCCAGATGACGGACCGCGGTGCCGGTCGCGACGAACTCCAGGCAACTCTGACCCCAGGCGTACATCTGCATCCGCAGCTGCACACCGACGATGCCGTCGGCGCCCAGGTGGTCGGCCTCGGACTGCATCCTGGCGATCGCCAGCTCGCGCGCGTTGTACATGGCCTGGGTGAGAACCTGCAGTTCCTGGTTCTGGCTCCAGCGGCCGACCTGCATGCCCACGTGGTAGATCGACGAGCCGACAACGAACCCGAGCGGCTCGAAGCCGGCCTCGCCCAGCAGCACGTACTCCGATACCGACAGGTCGGAGGTGAACACCCCGGCCGGGCTGGCGCCCGCCGTCTGCGCGAGCCGGGTATCGGCGGCCTGCGGCTCCCACGTCGCCGTGCTCTGATTCGACTGGTTAGAGAAGAGTGGCATGAAGGCTCCCCGGTTGCGGTACTTCGCCTACCCGGCAGCCTACTGCTGGCCGGGCGGGGTGTCCTCGCTGGCACGCGGTGCCTCCCGGACCTCGACCGCGAGCTCCGGCCGCAGCAGGCCCGATTCGGCGTACGCCTGGTACGCACGCATGTCCGCTTCGGTCAGCGGCGGCGGGACGAGTGATCTCGGCCAGAGCCGGCGCGCCCGGACCACGTCGAGTTCCACCACGTACAGCGTGATCTGCGCTTGCAGGTAGAACCACGCGAGCAGGCCGAGCACGACTCCGAACACGCCGTAGGCGGAGTTGGTGGCATGGCCGATGAACGTCGTGGCAATGAACTGCAGGATCTGCCAGGCCACCGCGGCCAGGATCACGCCCAGTCTCATGTCCCGGCTGCTCACTTCCTTCGAGGTAGCCAGGCGGAAGCTGAGCCAGAACAAGACGACGTTCAGCAGCAAGGAGACCGCGACCGCCGCGACCTTGGCGAGCACGCCGCCGACGTGACCGATACCGCCGGCCACGCTGGACAACGCGATTGTCACGATCTCGCCTGGCCCGAGCACGGCGATGAGGCCGAGACTGCGCAGCAGGCTCTTCGGGAATCTCGGTCGCCGGAACTGCGGCACTCCCCAGACCGTATTCATCGCATTCTGAATGGCCGTGGCCACGCCGCGGCCGGCATAGATCGTGAGCAGGATGCCGATGATCAGGGCGAACCCGGTTTTGCCCAGGCCGTGGCTCGGGCCTTCGCCCAGGTGCATGCCGATGACGGGGTACTGGTGCAGCGCCTCGGTCAGCCGCTCCGCCAGCTTCGCGTTGTTCTTGGCGATGAGATCGAGAATCGTATAGGCGACGAGCAGCAGCGGGAAGAGCGAGGCGAACGCGTAGTAGGCGATCAGCGCGGCGAGATTGCCAGCCTTGTTGTCGCTGAATTTCTTCCAGGTGGCTACCGCGATCGCCAGCCAGGGCCGGGTCTGCTGCGCTCGATCGACGGAATGAGCCAGGCCCTTGGCCCGTTCAGGCAGGTCCTTGCCTGGCGGCGGCTCGTTGCTGCTGCTGCTGTGGTACTGGTGGGCGCTCATCGTCGGGAGTATCTACCCGGCGGCATAGTCTTACTCGCTGGCCGCGCCGGCGCGGCCGCGGCGGCTAGTTTCGGCCAGGCCCGGCGGCAAGCTCGAGGCCATCGGCGCTCACCTCGTGGCCGTCCTCGCAGCACAGGCGCGCGTGCACGGCTGCTCCGCAGTCACCGTGCCTGAGCACCACGGGCGCCCCGCCGGGCTGCAGCCAGCGGTCACCCCATTGCATGAGCGCCACCAGCGCCGGGAGCAGCTCCGCGCCCTTATCCGTCAGCCGGTAGGCCATCCTGGTGCGCTGGCCTGGCATCCGGTACGGCTCGCGTGCCAGCAGGCCATCGTCGACAAGTTCACGGAGCCTGGCCGCGGCCACCGGCTCGCTGATGCCGACCCGCTCGGCGAAGTCGTCAAACCTGGTCGTCCCGTAGAACGCCTCCCGCAGGATCAGCAGCGCCGACCGGCTGCTGACGACATCCAGTGCGCGCGCCATCGAGCACGCGGTCGCCTGCCACCGGTCGCGGGGATACAGCGAACCAGACAACTGGACAGTGTGCGGTGACCCAGGTATCGACTGCATAACCGAAGTCTAGCTGGCTTGTGTCTCACTAAGCTAGCCGGGTAGGGTCGCTGGCTATGAGCGTGCTAAGCCAGCAGCCCGGTGCCGGCGCGACCGGGGCAGCGGGCGCGGGCCGGGTTATCCGCCCTGGGCAGGTCCTGGTGATCGTGTCCGCCGGGGTGGTCATGGCCAGCCTGGACCTGTTCATCGTCAACGTCGCGCTGCCGCAGATCTCCGTGGATCTGCGCGAGCCCAGCCTGGGCACGCTGTCCTGGGTGCTGAATGGCTACGCGATCATCTACGCGGCTCTGCTTGTCCTGGCAGGCCGGCTAGCTGACCAGCACAACCGCAAGAAGGGCTTCCTGCTCGGCGTGGCGATCTTCACGGTCGGGTCGGCCGCCTGCGGCGCGGCCGTCAGCGTGCCCATGCTGATCGCGTTCCGGCTGCTGCAGGCCGCGGGCGCGGCGCTGCTGACGCCAACCTCGCTCGGCCTTGTCCTCGCGAGCTACCCCGCGCGAGCGGCGCGGCGGTGCCGTGCGTGCCTGGACCGCGGCTGGCGGCATGGCCGCCGCCCTCGGCCCGGTGATCGGCGGCCTGCTCGTCGCTGCGAGCTGGCGATGGGTGTTCCTGGTCAACGTGCCGATCGGCATTGCTGCGCTCGTCGTCGGCTGGCGCAAGCTGCCGGACGTGCCCGGCCATCCAGGGCCACGTCCCGACGAGCTATCCGCGGTGCTGGTCACGGCCGGGGTCGGCGGCCTGACCCTCGGCCTTGTCCGTGGCGGCGCCTGGGGCTGGGGCTCGGCCGCGACAGTTGGCGTGCTGGCTGCGTCCGCGATCCTGCTCGGGCTCTTTGCGCTCCGCTGCCTGCGGCATCACAACCCGCTGATCGCGCCTGAGCTCTTCCGCGTGCGCACCTTCTCCGGCGCCTCCGTCGCCACGCTGCTGTTCTCGGTCTCTTTCGGCGCGATGCTGCTGTCTGTCGTGCTGTGGATGCAGGATGTGTGGGGCTGGTCCGCGCTGGCGACCGGCCTGGCCATCGCGCCGGGCCCGATCATGGTGCCGGTCTTCACGTTCGGGGTCACCGGGCGGCTGCTCGCGAGGTACGGGCCCGCGGTCGTGATCGGAGCAGGCGCTGCGGTGTTCGCCGCCGGCCTCATCTGGTGGGCCGCGGTCGCCGAGCTGCACCCGAACTACCTGATGTTTCTGCCGGGCATGCTGGTGACCGGCATCGGCGTTGGCCTGACCCTGCCGTCGCTGATGTCGACGGCCGCCGCTTCGCTGCCGCCGCACTCGTTCGCGACCGGCTCGGCCGTTGTGAACATGCTGCGGCAGGTGGGGTTCGCGGTTGGCGTGGCGATGCTGGTGGCCGTGCTGGGCAGCCCGCACGGGCCGGCCGCCGAGCTGACGGCGTTCCGCCACGGCTGGTACGCGACGGCGGCCGCCGGTATCGGAGCCGCGGTCGCCGCCGTCGCCGTCCGGCAGCGCCGTGCGGTCGGCCCCTCAGCTGCGCCCGCGGCCGCAGGCGCTGGCTCCGCCTAGCAGCTCAGCCCAGGCTGGTCAGTACCGCCTGGGCCGCATCGGCGCCGGACCGAATCGCTCCCTCCATGTAGCCCGCCCAGACGGTCGCTGTCTCCGTGCCTGCCCAGTGGATGGGCCCAATCCGCTGGCGCAGCGCGTGTCCGTACCGGGTCCAGACGTTAGGCCCGAACAGCGTGCCGTAGCACCCCCCGCTCCATTTCTCCTGCTGCCAGTCGCGCTCGAGGTACAGCTCGGGGCTGCCTGCGTTAGGTCCGAAGTAGCGGACCAGCGAGTCCAGCACAACCTGCCGCCTGACAGGCAGCGGCTCGCGACCCAGCCGACGAGCTTCGTCGCCCTCGAGGAAGGCCAGGAGCACGCCGGGTGACCCGTCGGGGGGTGAGTTATCGAAGACCACGCGCGAGCCCGTGCCGTCACCAGTTGCCTGGCCGGACAGGCCAGGCCGGCGCCAGAACGGCTCGTCGTAGACCACCTGGCACTTGATGACCGAACCCATGGGCGTGCGCTGGGTCAGCTGCTCGCGCCAGGGCGGCAGGGCTGGCTCGTAGTCGATCCGCCCGGCGAGCAGCGGCGGCGCCGTGACGATGACCTGCCGCGCTTCGAACTGGCCGGCCGGCGTGGTCGCCGTGACTTTCTCGCCGCGCACCTCGATCCGGCTGACCGGCGCATCCAGCCTGACCACGCTGCCAAGCGCCGCGGCCAGTCGGTCGGCGATGACGGCCGAGCCGCCGACGAATCTGTCCTGCTGTGCGCCGCCGGTGGTCTCGATAAGCCGTTGGAAGGAGCCGCCGGAGTGGCTGTAGAAGAGCACGTGCAGCAGGGAGAGGTCGCCGGGCTCGGCGGCGAACACCGCCTCGGCCGCAAGGGTCAGCAACATCCGGGCGCTCCGGCTCGCGGTGTTGCGGCGAGCCCAGGTCTCGAAGGTCTGGCCGTCCAGCTTCTCGGCTCCCGCGGCTGTCCATGGCGCGTCGGTCGGCACTTTCCTGGCGAGCGCTTCAAGCCGTGCCTGGGCCCGGCCGACGTCAGCGAGCACCAGCGGGCTGAGCCGCGGGATCGCACCGGCATAGGTGCCGCGCCTGCCGTTGAAGTGCAGCACCTTCTTGCCCGCGTCGTACGTCGGGAAGGTCGCGACATTCAGGTCGGCCGCGAGATCCAGGAGCCTGTCCTGCGTCGGGCCAGCCCACTGGCCGCCCATTTCCACGATCTTGCCCGCGCCGATCTCGTCGTTGACGATCCGCCCGCCGACCCGGTCCCTGGCCTCCAGCAGCAGTACCGTTCGTCCGGCGGCCTGCAGGTCGCGGGCCGCGACCAGGCCGGCCAGGCCAGCCCCGACCACGAGGACGTCAGCCGCTTCGGCCATCTCGCTCCTCCAGCTACTCGCCCGCGTCAGCGCGAGGCCCGCCAGCGGCGTCGAGCTGCGCAACCAGGCGTGGCCCGGCCTTGCGTCGCCAGGCTTCGGCCAGGAGCTCGCGCACCCGGTCCTCCGGCGCGGCCGCGAGCGTGATCCGCAGCCCGCGTACGCGCTCGCCCCACAGCAGCGGCTCGAACGCGAGCGGCTCCTGACCGCCCCCCGTGTTGAGGGCCACCGTGCTCGGCAACCGTCGCCGCGACCTCGCTTTCGTCGACGAATACGTGCAGCCTCGTCTCGTCGGCGGTCGCGGTCGCAAAGATCTTTCCGCGGACCCGGAACGAGGTCATGTCAAAGTGCGGTTGCTCGGCCGTACCCGGCAGCGACAGTGCGAACTCGCGTGCCTGCGAAAGGTCGCCCACCGCTCCAGGCTAGCCAAGTCCGTGCTAGGGCATGACGGCATGCTCGGTCACGTGGCCGAACACCCGGAAGCCGAGCCGCCGGTAGACGGGCTCGCCCTGCTCGGACGCCTGGAGGACGGCCATCGGCGCGCCGAGCTCGGCCGCCGTCTGCATCGCGGCGACGGAGATTGCCGTGCCGAAACCGCGTCGCTGCTGACTTGCCACGGTCGAGATGTTGTACAGCCCGGCCACGCCCGAGTGCACGAGCACCTCGGCAGAGCAGACCGGGCGGCCACCGGTGTAGCCGATCAGGTACCGTGCCGGGCCGCCACCGGCGAGCGCCCGGGCTGCCGTCGCGGCAAAGAATTCCAGCACGGTCTGCGCGGGCGGATCCCAGTTCGCCGCCAGCACCCAGGACCAGTCTGTCAGCTGGGCCCGCGTGCGTACCACGGCGATGTCCAGCCCGCGGGGCAAGCGCGCCGGCCGAACGCTCGTCAGCCGCGCCCACATGGCCGGCTCGTCCGCCGTGGCCGGGATGCCAGCGGCAGCCAGTAAGCCGGAGAGGTTAGCGGGCGTCGACGCCGGGCCGACCCGCCACGTGAACGGCCGCCCGGTCGGGGCGAGCTCCCGCAGCGTCTCGCCGATCCGGGCCGCCGCCGAGGTCGGCGTGAAGGCGGCAGCGCCGACGAAGTTGAACGTGTCGTCGTCCAGGCCGCTGTCGGCGATCAGTAGGTCCGCGCGCGCCCGAACGGTCATTCCGGGCATTCCGCGATGGAGGTAGCAAGCGTGCTCGGCCAGGTTGTGCTCCGCCCTCAGCTCCAGCCCAGCTAGCTGCCCCGGCATCAGCGGCTTCTCCGTGCCCCCCGCCATTGGCTTTTGCCCCCTTCCGGCCCGCTGCCAGCAGGTACTGCGCAAAGCCGGCCGCCGCGGCCACGGTAGTCTGGGCCGGGAACTTCCGCGGGAATCCGCGCTTGAAGGGCTGCGACTTTGCTTTCTCTGGTCATACCGAAGGGCTCGCTTGAGCGAGCCACCCTCGACCTGTTCGATGCTGCTGACCTGACGGTTCGGCGATCCTCAGAGCGTGACTATCACGCCATCATTGACGACCCGCGGATCGAGCGAGTGCGCTTCCTGCGGCCGCAGGAGATCCCGTCCTACGTCGAGCAGGGGCTGTTTGATTTCGGCATCACCGGCCGGGACTGGATCACCGAGACCGGCGCGGACATCGCGTCGCTTGGCGAGCTCCAGTACTCCAAGGCGACGTCGGAGCCCGTTCGCGTGGTGCTCGCCGTCCCGGCGACGGTGCCGTGGCAGACGGCGGCGGATATGCCGGAGGGAGTCCGGATCTCGACCGAGTTTCCGTCGCTGACGCGCCGCTATCTCGAAGCACGCGGCGTGAAGGCTGTCGTGATCCCGTCCTACGGCGCGACCGAGGCGAAGGTTCCCGACATCGTCGACGCGATTGTCGACCTCACCGAGACTGGCGCTTCCCTGCACCGCAACGGCCTGCGCATCCTCGACACGCTGCTCACCAGCTACACCGAGCTGATCGCCAACCACCACGCCTACGCCGACCCGGTCAAGCGCGATGCCATGGAGGACATCGCACTGCTGCTGCGCGGCGCGATCGAGGCGCGCGCGAGCGTACTGCTGAAGCTCAACGTCAGCGCTGCCGACCTCGCGGCTGTGACGGGGATCCTGCCAGCCATGTCGTCGCCGACGATCACCTCGCTGGCCCGCGGCGACATGCACGCCGTCGAGGCCGTAGTGCCCAAGCGCGGCGTCAACACGCTGATCCCGGCGCTGAAGGCGGCTGGCGGGCGGGACATCCTGGAGATCCCGATCAGCAAGATCGTGGAGTAGCGCGTGCTGAGCCGAATCGACCTGCGCGGGCGCAAGCCCGCCGCGCTGGCGCCGGCCGAGCTCGCCGCGTTGCTGCCCCGCGCGGTCCTGGACGTCGGCGCCGCGCTGGACGCGGTCCGTCCGGTCTGCGCGGATGTCCGTGCCCGCGGCGGCGCGGCGGTGCGCGAGTACACGCAGAAGTTCGACGGAGTAGACGTCGCCAGCACCAGGGTGCCCGAACGCGAGCTGTCCGCCGCGCTCGCCGCCCTGGATCCAGCCGTCCGGGCGGCGCTCACCGAGGCAGCACGGCGCGCCAGGCTCGTGCACGAGGCGCAGGTGCCGGCCGAGACGTGGACCGCAGTGGCCGCCGGATCGACGGTCACCGAGCGGTACCTGCCGGTCCGCCGGGCGGGCGTCTACGTACCAGGCGGGCTGGTGGCTTATCCCTCGTCGGTGCTGATGAACGTCATCCCGGCCCAGGTGGCCGGCGTCGCCGAGATCGCGGTCGCCTCGCCGCCGCAGGCCGAGCATGGCGGCCTGCCGCACCCGGCGATCCTCGCCGCGTGTGCGCTGTTCGGCATTACCGAAGTGCATGCGGCCGGCGGCGCGCAGGCTATCGCGATGCTCGGGTACGGCACCGACGAGTGCGCCCCGGTCGACGTCATCTCCGGGCCGGGCAACGTCTACGTCGCGGCGGCGAAGCGGATGCTGCGCGAGCGCGTCGCCGTCGACGCCGAGGCTGGCCCGACCGAGATCGCCATCGTCGCCGATGACGGCGCGGACGCCGGCTTCATCGCCGCCGACCTCGTCGCCCAGGCCGAGCACGACCCGCTGGCAGCGTGCCTGCTGATCACCACGAGCGCGGCGCTGGCCGACCGGGTGGAGACCGAGCTGGCCAAGGCGGCGGCGCAGGCGCGGCACGCCGAGCGAGTGCAGGCCGCGCTGGCCGGGCAGTCAGCCTGCGTCATGGTCGACGACGCGAACGCCGCCCTGGCGGTCTCCGACGCCTGGGCGCCTGAGCACCTGGAGATCCAGGCAGCGGACGCGGCGATCCTGGCCCGCCGGGTGCGTAACGCCGGGGCCATCTTCGTCGGGCCGTGGGCGCCGGTGTCACTCGGCGACTACCTGGCAGGTTCGAACCACGTCCTGCCGACGGGAGGCACCGCCCGTTACACCGGCGGCCTGTCGGTGCTCACATTCCTGCGGTGCGTGCACCTCGTGGAGTGCGACCAGGCCGCGCTAGCCGACGCGGCTCCGTACATCGACGCGCTCGGCGGCGCCGAGGACCTGGCCGCGCACGTGCAGGCCGTGCGGGTGCGGGTGCCGGACAGCGGGGATCAGCGATGACGGCCGCGGACCAGGCGGCTGCCGCGACCCGGCCTGGTCAGCCGATACGGGCCGGCCTGCCGATCCGCGCCGACCTGGCCGGCCGCCAGCCCTACGGCGCGCCGCAGCTTGACGTGCCGGTCCGGCTCAACACCAACGAGAACCCGTATCCGCCGTCGGCGGCCCTCGTGGCTGACATCGCGGCGGCGGTCCGTGACGTGGCCGGCGGCCTGAACCGGTATCCGGACCGGGACGCGATCGCGCTGCGAGCCGCGCTAGCCGGCTACCTCGGGCACGGGCTGACCGCGGCCAGCACGTGGGCGGCCAACGGCTCGAACGAGATCATCCAGCAGATGCTGCAGGCATTCGGCGGGCCAGGCCGCAGCGCGCTCGGCTTCGAGCCGTCGTACTCCATGCACCCGCTGATCGCGCAGACGACGTCGACGCGGTGGATCGCCGCGCAGCGGCCGAGCGACTTCAGCCTGGATCCCGGCCAAGCCGCGAACGAGGTCCGCCGCCACCAGCCTGACGTGGTGTTCCTGACCTCGCCTAACAACCCCACCGGGTCGGCGACGCCGCTGCCGGTCATCGAGGCGGTCTGCGCCGCGGCGCCCGGCATGGTCGTGATCGACGAGGCTTACGCCGAGTTCGCCAGGGACACCGGCGGTAGCGCGCTGGCCCTCCTGCCTCGCTACCCGCGGCTGGTCGTGGTGCGCACGATGTCCAAGGCGTTCGCGATGGCGGGCGCGCGCGTCGGCTACCTCGCCGCGGACCCGGCTGTCGTAGACGCGCTGCTCCTGGTGCGGCTGCCCTACCACCTGTCCGCGGTGACCCAGGCGGTCGCGCTGGCGGCGCTGCGGCACTCAGCCGAGCTGCTGTCCTCGGTCGCCGCCATCCGAGCGGAGCGCGACCGGCTCGTCGGCGACCTGCGCGGCCTCGGCCTGGCCGCGCCGGACTCCGATGCGAACTTCGTGCTGTTCGGCCGGTTCACTGACCGGCGTGCGGTCTGGCAGGCGCTGCTCGACCACGGCATCCTGGTCCGCGAAACTGGCCCGCCGCAATGGCTGCGCGTCAGCATCGGTACCGCGACGGAAACGGCCTCGTTCCTGTCCGAATTGACCGGTGTACTCGACGGCGGCGCGCGCGTGGCGCGGCCGTGAGCGTGGTGCGGGCGTGACGCGGGTGCGGCCGTGACCAGGACGGCCAGGATCGGGCGAGTCACCGGCGAGACGCAGGTCCTGGTCGAGCTGAACCTCGACGGTGCCGGCGTGGGCCGGGCCGAGACCGGCGTGCCGTTCTTCGATCACATGCTGGCCCAGCTCGGGCGGCACGCGCTGGTCGACCTGACGGTCCAGGCGCGCGGCGACATCGAGGTGGACGCGCATCACACCGTCGAAGACACGGCGATCGCGCTCGGCCAGGCGCTGCGCGAGGCGCTGGGGGAGAAGCTCGGTATCTGCAGGTTCGGCGACGCGCTCGTGCCGCTGGACGAGACGCTGGTGCGCGCCGCCGTCGACCTGTCGGGGCGGCCGTATGTCGTGCACACTGAGCCGGCCGGGATGTCGCCGCTGATCGGCTCCTACGACACGACGCTGACCAGGCACTTCTTCGAGTCGCTCGCGCACTCGGCGGCCATCTGCGTCCACCTCGATGTGCTGCGCGGGCGCAATCCGCATCACATCGTCGAGGCCCAGTTCAAGGCGTTCGCCCGGGCGCTGCGCGCTGCTGCGGCCCCGGATCCGCGCTCAGGCGGGCAAGTGCCGAGCACGAAGGGCGTGCTCTGATCGCGCGGAGACAGCGAATTCGCCTGCACGTAAAACAACCGTATCGCCGGCGAAAGATTGTTTACGAGATCATGATCTAGCCGCCTAGCTCAGCCGCCCTTGAGGTCGCCGATGCCGAGCGAGCCGGGGCCGACGCGAGCCTGCGCCGCCTCTTCCTGCTCGCGGACGTAGGTTTCCGGGTCCTTGTCCACCGGCCGAACGCCGGCGAAGTTCCGCGCCTCGAATGCCGCGAACGCCACCGCCAGCGCATGCCGTTCCGCCAGGCTGACGCGGCGCCGGAAGTCGGTCAGGCCCTCGCGCTCCTCCTCGGCCATGTGGTCGGAGTTAGCCCGGTTCGCCCCGGCGACCGCGTCGAACCAGCCCTGACTGCCAGCCCGGTGCTGGGCGACGACGGCAATAGCGTCCCTGATCTCGTTGTGGTCGTGGATCGCGTCGAGGGTCTCCGGCTCGGCGCTGGGCAAGGGCTGCGGCCCGACAGCCAGCTCGACGAGCTCGGGATAGAAGATTGCCTCTTCGGCCGCGGCGTGCACTTCGAGGAAGACCGCCAGCCGCGACCAGATGTCGCCGAGGGCGGTCACGTTCGCGGGGTCGATCTGCTCGAGAATCGCGAAGCGACGGCGCTGCTCATGATGGTCGTCCAGGATCAGCTGGGTGATGTCCATGGGTTCTCCTGGCGTCGCGAGTTTCTCCGTGTCGCACAGTACCCGGCGCGGGCAGGCCCGACCCCGCCGGCCAGTCGCGCCGGTCGATAGCCTGGAGCTGGGCCGGCCGGCATCGGGCCAGGCCAGTGCGCGATCAGGATCAGGAACAGGAGCTGCCGTGACCAGCCGTCGGCCGAGCGTGGTCGTGCTCGACTACGGCTCGGGCAACCTGCGGTCGGCGCAGCGCGCCCTCCAGCGGGCTGGCGCGGATGCCGAAGTGAGCGCGGACGCCGACGCGGCGCTGCGAGCCGACGGGCTGGTCGTGCCGGGCGTGGGGGCGTTCGCCGCGTGCATGGCCGGCCTGCGGGCAGCCGGCGGCGACCAGGTCATCGCCAAGCGACTGGCTGACGCCCGCCCCGTCCTTGGCATCTGCGTCGGCATGCAGATCCTGTTCGGCGCCGGGCAGGAGCACGGCGAGACAACCGCAGGGGTGGGCTGCTGGCCTGGCGTGGTACGCAAGCTGACCGCTCCCGTCCTGCCACACATGGGCTGGAACGGGGTCGCTGCCCCCCCGGACTCTCGCCTCCTCGCGGGCATCGACGCAGACGCCATGTTTTACTTCGTGCACTCCTACGCCGCCACGCAGGTCCCGGCCAGGCCGGGTGAGCCCGAGCCCGTCGTCGGCTGGACCACGCACGGCGAGGACTTCGTCGCGCTCGTGGAGGACGGCGCGCTGATGGCGACCCAGTTCCACCCGGAGAAGTCGGCTGACGCCGGCGCCGCGCTGCTGGCGAACTGGCTGGAGACACTGTGACAACTCCGGAGACACTGTGACAATGCTGGAATTGCTGCCTGCGGTGGACGTTGCAGGCGGCCAGGCGGTCCGTCTCGTGCAGGGCGCGGCCGGGACCGAGACGAGCTACGGCGACCCGGTCGACGCCGCGCTGGCCTGGCAGGAGGCGGGCGCCGACTGGATTCACCTGGTCGACCTCGACGCCGCGTTCGGCCGCGGATCGAACGCTCCGCAGCTCGCCGGGCTCATCGGCAGGCTCGACGTACGGGTCGAGCTGTCCGGCGGCATCCGGGACGAGGCGGCGCTGACCGCGGCGCTGGCCACCGGCTGCACCAGGGTTGTGATCGGGACTGCGGCCCTGGAGGACCCGGACTGGGTCGCCAAGGTCATCGCCGAGCACGGCGACCGGGTGGCCGTCGGGCTCGACGTCCGCGGCACCCGGCTGGCCGCGCGCGGCTGGACCACCGATGGCGGCGAACTCGACGACGCGCTCGACCGACTTGAGGCGGCCGGATGCCACCGCTACGTCGTTACCGACATCGACAAGGACGGCATGCTCCGCGGGCCGAATCTGGATCTGCTCCGCCGGGTCTGCGCGCGGACCGACCGGCCCGTTGTCGCCAGCGGCGGCGTATCGAGCCTGGCTGATCTGCGTGCGATCGCGGGGCTCGGGCCGCTCGGCGTCGAGGGCGCGATCGTCGGCAAGGCGCTGTACGCGGGCGCGTTTACGCTGCCCGAGGCGCTCGCGGCGGTGGCGTCATGACCGCAGTCCGGCGTGTGTCGAGCGGCACGAAATGGGAGCCAGTCGCCGGTTACAGCCGGGCGGTCGCGGTCGGCGACTTCGTGTTCGTGTCCGGCTGCACCTCGGTGGTCGGCGCCGACTTCGTGCACCCTGGCGATGCTTACGCGCAGACGGTCCAGGCCATCGCCAATGTCCGGGCCGCGCTCGAAGCGCTTGGTGCCGGGCTGGCAGACGTGGTGCGTACCAGGATGTACGTCACCGACATCATCCGCTGGGAGGACTACGGCCGGGCCCACGGCGAGGCGTTTGCCGCCGTCCGGCCCGCGACTTCGATGATCGAGGTCAGCGGCCTGATCGACGCGCGGATGCTGGTCGAGGTCGAGGCGCTCGCCTGCAAGCCTGGGATCGGCGCTGCGGCCGGGCCGGCGGATGTGGCGGTCGCGCTGTGACGGTCGCGGTCCGTGTCATTCCGTGCCTGGACGTCGACGGCGGCCGGGTGGTCAAGGGTGTCAACTTCGCCAGCCTGCGGGACGCCGGTGATCCGGTCGAGCTGGCCGCGATTTACGACCGTGCGGGCGCGGATGAGCTGACGTTCCTCGACATCACCGCGTCCAGCGATGACCGGGAGACCATGTACGACGTGGTGAGGCGCACGGCCGACCAGGTGTTTATCCCGCTGACGGTAGGCGGGGGCGTTCGCAGCACCAGCGACGTCGACCGGCTGCTGCGAGCGGGAGCGGACAAGGTCGCGCTCAATACCGCGGCGGTCGCGCGGCCAGACTTGCTCCGCGAGGCCGCGCACCGGTTCGGCGCGCAGTGCGTCGTGCTGTCGGTCGACGCTCGCCGGTCGCCAGGCACTGCGTCCGGCTTCGAGGTGACGACGCACGGCGGGCGGCGGGGGACCGGCATCGACGCGGTCGACTGGGCGCGCCAGGCCGCCGAGTCCGGAGCGGGGGAGATCCTGCTGAACTCGGTGGACGCGGACGGGACCAAATCCGGCTTCGACCTCGAGCTGATTCGGGCAGTCCGGCTAGCGGTGCACGTTCCCGTCATTGCCAGTGGCGGTGCCGGGGCGGCGAGCCATTTCGGGCCAGCGATCGACGCGGGGGCCGACGCCGTGCTCGCCGCGAGCCTGTTCCATTTCGGCGAGCTGAGTATCGGCGCGGTCAAGGATGCGCTGGCAGCGGCGGGGCACCTGGTCCGGCCAGTGCCAGCGAGGGAGGCTTCGAATGCAGAGTGAGGCCGCGGGGTCCGGGCTCGACCCCAAGATCGCCGCCCGGCTGAAGCGGAACGACGACGGCCTGGTCGCGGCCATCGCCCAGCAGCACGACACCGGTGAGGTGCTGATGCTGGGCTGGATGAACGACGAGGCGCTGCACCGCACGCTGACGACCGGCCGCTGCACGTACTGGTCGCGGAGCCGGCAGGAGTTCTGGGTCAAGGGCGAGACCTCCGGGCACATCCAGCAAGTGGTCTCGGTCGCGCTGGACTGCGATGGCGACGCGGTCCTGGTCAAGGTCGATCAGACCGGCGGGGCCTGTCACACCGGCGATCGCAGCTGCTTCGACGCGGACGTGCTGCTGGCCGGCTAGCGCGCTAGCGGGAGGGCGCTATCCCGGCCAGGCGGCACTGCGGCCGGGTCAGGACCGAGATCTTGTCCGTCCCGGCGAAGGCACGCTGGCAGGTGGCCTTCGCGGGCTGGCCGCACTGGTGCAGCAGGCCACCGCCCGTGCTGCTGGGCACGGTGACCGTGATGCAGCCGCCCTTCGAACTGCCGTAGGTGCCGGGGCGGACCGCGGCCCACACGCCGACCGCGGCCATGACCAGCAGCACCGCGGCGACCACGACCGCGATGAGGCGCTTGTCCCGGCTGGTGACCTGCTCAGCCGGCGGTGTACTGGCGAATGGCATCAGGCGAAGTATAGGTCGGAGCCGTGCGCGGCCGTTCGGGCCGAGGGTTCTGACTCCGGTCACCCCCGCGCCGCGGTTGCCGGATAATCTCCGCTATGGCAGCGCTCTCCGGACGGACGTTCCTGGTCACGGGTGGTAACACTGGGATTGGGCTGGCGACGGCCCAGACGCTGGCTGCGCGCGGCGGCCGCGTCCATATCGCCTGCCGATCGGAGCAGAAGGGCCTGGCGGCCGTCGCCGCTATCGCGGCGGCCACCGGCAGCGACCAGGTTGCGTTCCTCAGGCTTGACCTTGCCGACCTCGGGTCGGTCCGGGCGGCCGCACGGAGCTTCCTGGCGCGCGAGGAGCCGCTGCATGTCCTGATCAACAACGCTGGGGTGGCTGGCCGGCGAGGCGTGACCCAGGACGGCTTCGAGCTGCTGTTCGGGGTCAATCATCTCGGCCACTTCGCGTTCACAACAGCCCTGCTGGACCGGCTGACCAGCAGTCAGGGCAGGATCGTCAACGTCTCCAGCGACGCTCACTTTCAGGCGCCCGGCGTCGACTTCGACCGGCTGCGCCGCCCCGCGCGCACCATCGCGGCCATGCGTGAGTATGCGGTCTCCAAGCTCTGCAACGTCCTGTTCACCCAGGAGCTCGCCCGGCGGCTCGCCGGCACCGGCGTCACGGCGTATGCGCTGCACCCGGGCGTTGTCGCGTCCGACATCTGGCGCCGGGTGCCCTGGCCGATCCGCCCGCTGATCACCAGGCGCATGCTAACCGTGGACCAGGGGGCCCAGACCTCGCTGTACTGCGCAACGGCTCCGGAGCTAGCGCAGGTCAGCGGCCGGTACTACGAGGCCTGCGCAGAGCGGGAGCCGAGCCCGGTCGCGACGCCGGAGCTCGGCGTGCGGCTCTGGCAGCGCAGCGAGGAGTGGGCGAGCCCCTGAGCAATCGGTGCGCGGCGGCTCGTCGGCCCGCACGCCCGGCTAGGCTCGCACAATGCACCTGACGAGGCGCACGGCTGCTGTCCTCGGCGCAGTGGCTCTCGCGTGCGCGGGCTGCGCTACGTCGGATGCCCGGCTAGCGGCCTCGAGTGGGGCCGGCTCATCTGCCGCCATTGCGGCGCAGTCTGGTGCTGCTGGCGGGGCCGGCTCGGCGTCGCCCTCCGGCAGCGCGAGCCCCACGGCTTCCCCGGTTCCGACCGCGGCCGCCCTGCCGCTGGCAGGCAAGACCGTCGGCATCGATCCCGGTCACAATGGCGGCAACTTCGACGACCCTGGCTACATCAACACGATGATCTGGAACGGCATGGAGGAGGAGACGTGCGACACGACCGGCACGCAGACGGCCTTCGGCTATACCGAAGCGCAGTTCAACTTCAACGTCGCCACCGACCTGCAGGCTGACTTGATCGCTGACGGCGCTCAGGTCGTCATGACCCGCCACACCAACCACGGCGTAGGGCCGTGCGTCACCACCAGGGCTCAGATAATCAACCAGGCGCACGCGGACGTGGCGATCGACATCCACGCCGACGGTGGCCCTGTCTCCGGCCGGGGCTTCACCGTGCTTGAGCCCGTCGCCGACGGCCCGAACGACCAGGTGATCAGCGCGTCCGTCGCCTTCGGGAGTGACGTGCGTGCTGCGATGCTCGCGGACACCCCCATGCCTGCGAGCGACTACTACGGCCAGGGCGGCATCATCGAGCGCGACGACCTGGCCGGCCTCAACCTGACCACGGTCCCCAAGATCCTGATCGAATGCGGGAACATGCCCAACGCCACCGACGCCGCGCTCCTGACGAGCCCGGACTTCCAGCGCGTGCTGGCTTCGGCACTCACCGCCGCGATCGTCGCGTTCCTGACCGGCCAGCCGATACATACGGGGTGACTGCCATGCTCGACCACGTGTCGATCCAGTGCGCGGACTTCGCAGCCAGCGCAGCCTTCTACGACGCGGTCCTGGCGCCGCTCGGCGGCGCGCGGATCATGGACCTCGGCGAGGTGATCGGGTACGGGCTGCCGCCGCAGCCGACGTTCTGGATCGGTCGGCAGGCGACTGGTGACGGCTTCCGCGAGTCGCATTTCGCCTTCACGGCACCTGACCGGGCCGCTGTGCGGGCGTTCTTCGACGCAGCCGTGCTCAGCGGCGCGGAGATTCTGCATGCGCCGCGCGTCTGGCCGGAGTACCACGAGGACTATTTCGGGGCATTTGTGCGCGATCCGGATGGGAACAACGTCGAAGCCGTCAGCCACGTCCCCGCGTAGCACCTTCCAATAGGGCACCAGTTCGCTATTGGTGCCCCACTAGGGGCTATACCGGATAACTCTTGCCCTTCCGCGGCCCGCCTGAGGCCTATCTCGACTTCTCCGTGCGGCGCCCGGCGGGCCGTGCGCGCCTCAGGCCATCTTGAACGACTCGCGGACCGGCGGCTGGGGCTGGAGCGGCACGACCGGTGTCCCGGCGAAGTGGCCGCGGATGCCGCTGATCCACTGCACGCAGCGCCGTTCGAGGGTGTTGTCGTCAGCCTGGAGCCGGCCGCGAGTGACGATGGCGCCGAGATCAGCGCCGGAGTAGCGGAAGTCTCCCGGCGCGAGGATTCGGAGGTAGAAGGCCTCGGACTCGTCAACGATGCCGTGCCAGTCGTAGGCGTGGCGGCGGAAGTCGGCGCTGCCGTCTGGCGCGATCGTGTACACACCCGTCCGTGGCGCGGCCGTGAGCAGGTCGACGCCGTCGGCCGTCTCTTTCAGGATGAGCTGACTCCAGACGTCCACGGTCGCCTCGTGCGACCAGCGCTCGTTGATTTCCTCGATGTCGACCTCATAGTCGAGGTCCAGGTACTCGAGCAGGTGGAAGAGGAACAGCGGCATGTCGGCGTACGCGCCGGCCGTCACGTTGGTCATCGGGCTGATCCCGCTGATCCGCGGGTTGAGCTCGCCCAGGTACAGCTCGCCAGACCCGGTATCGACGAGGTAATCGACCTCGAAGAAGCCCAGGTAGCCTTCAGCGGCTAGCTGGTCGCCGAGCTTGCGCGTCAGTTCCCTGGCGCGCTGCTTCTGCTCGACGGTGAGAGTAGCCGGGTAGTCGTTGCCGGCCCAGCCGCCGCGGTAGGGGGTCAGCTCCGGATGACCGGTGATGTCATTCATCAGCGGTCCGACCAGCGTGCCATGCCGAGTGAGAACGGCCTCGACGGCAATGGCGCGGTGCTCGATCCGGCGCATCACCTTGAGCTCCGCGGTCGTCAGAGGCTCCTTGGCCGCCGCCGCCGACCAGCTATCAGCATCAGCGATGAAGAAGGTCGTCTTGCCCGAGTCGCCGTATGGCATCTGGACGACCAGGTCGGTGCCGAGGCCCGCCGCCGCGGCCAGCTGCACGAGCTGAGCGAAACTGTCCGCCCGGCCGAGCACGTTGGGCACGCTGGGCACGCCGGCCGCGTTGCCGAGCTGGGTCGTGACGATCTTGGAATCCAGCCGGTGCCGGAGCGCAGCTGCCGGATGGGCGACCCGCAAGCCGATCTCAGCCGCGAGCGCCTCGGTCTGCTCGTCGAACATTACGAACGTGACGAGCCCGCCCGGCCCGCCCGAGCGCACGAGGCTGCGAACCTCCGGATGGCGGAGCAGGTAGTTGCAGATGTCCTCGATCGAGTCGAACTCAGGCGCGCGCCGGTCGGCCGGGACGAAGACGTTCGGGTGGCCGCCGTCGAAGGAGTCGTAATAGCAGAGGTAGCGGAACTGGCGGACCCACCGGTTGATGCCGAGCAGGTTGAAGGCGGTAGGCGAGACGAAGTAGATCGGCCGCTGGTTGGTGCGGAAGTACTCGCGTAATGCGGACACTCCGCGGAGCCTGGCTGGCGTGGTCACAGGAGCCTCCTTCGCGGGGATCCGACATTAAGGGGCTACCCACAACGCGAACCGCGCAAAGCACCAGGTACTAGATCTGCCCCTTCAGCGCGGCGACGGGCGCTGCGTTGCAGACGCTGCCCGGCTGATTACCGGTCATCCGGCAGATCGCAGCCGTGAACAGGTTGGCCGAGCCGTCGGCTCCCTTCGCCACCGGCGAGGACGGATTGTGCAAGTCCGCGGCTATCTGGCTCCAGCTCAGGCCTTGCAGCACCTGCGGACCATAGGTGGTGCCGGCGATGAACTGATTGCCGAAGTCCATAAACGGATAGCCGTTGGTGGGATCAAACTTGTTCCAGATCGCCTGCTGCGCCGCAGTCGGCTTCTGCAGCAGGTTGTGATTCACGTCCTGGTTCTCTACCGGGGCGAAGTCGAGGTACTTGCTGGTGTAGGTGGTGTTGAAGAAGGTCAGTGTCGCGGTGTTGGGGAAGATGTCCGTGGCCGAGGAGTGGATGCCCTTGAGCGGCGAGAAGGTGCCGAACCGGCTGAGCGCTACCGCCATGGCCCACCGCTCGGCGGCGCAGTACGGACACCACTCGGCGCCGATGTAGAGCAGTTCCGGCTTGCCGCCCGCGGTGAGCGCAGACCCGGACCCGGGCGTCAGTGCCTTGGTGCTGGAGCTGCCGATGCCGACCTGGGCCAGGACGCTGGCCGGCACCGTCAGGTTGGCCTGCACGCCGGCTGGGAGTGCGCCGCTGCTGGCGCCGGCCTGCTTGGATTTGCTCCCATTGTTGTTGACGACGGCGCCGATGATGATGCCCAGGACCACTAGCAGGGCGATGGTGATTCCGCCGATGGCCAGCATCCGGCGCCGCTTCTCGGCGGCTCGCTGCTCCGCCTGCTGCGCGGCGATCCGCGCCCGCGCGGACTCGGCCCGATTCCGGTCACCTTTGGCCATGCTGAGAACCGACCCCTTGACGTCGTGGTGAGCGTCCCGGTTAGGACGCGGCGCTTAGGCTTGCTCGCGTCTGCCGCCGCCAGAAGAGATTCAAGCGTGGCGCTACGCTCCGTCAGCCCCAATCATGTCACGGCCACGGCCGCGCCGAGGTTCAGCCCCGCTTCGGCGAGACCTGCCCGACCGACGAGAACGACGTGTAGAAGACGATCAGCGCAAAGATCAGGAACGTCGCCACGTGAACGCTGGTGCACCATAGGCAGATGGCGCGAATCTGGATGAGCTCGGCATAAACGAGGTACAGGACGAACCCCATGCCGGTCACGATGGCGCCGAGCCGGGTGTAGCGGAGGATCTTGCTGACCTGGTCTGGGCCGGTTTGCTGAAGCCGCCAGACCCACGGCGAGTTCAGCGCCGCCATGAAGACGTAGAAGGCCAGGCCGAGCACAGCCACCGGCAAGACGCCGAACACCATCGACTGTGCACTCGTCGTGACCTCGGCGCAGTTCACCAGGCCCTTGTCCGAGCACGCCAGCGTCACGTGCGTGTCGTAGTGGGCAATCGTCAGGTAGACCGAAGCGCCGAGCGCGTACAGGGAGAGCACGAACGTCGCGAGCGGCACGAAGCCGACTGAGCGGAATGGGCCGAGTACCTTGCCGACCAGGCCGGACGCAGCTGGGCTGGCGACCTTGCTGGCCGAGTTCGACTTGGCTGCGGCCGTCGTGCTAGCCGGCCTCGCCCTGTTGGCCGCGGTCGCGGGACCAGATTTGGCTGACCCGGCCCCGGTCCTGTTCGGCTTGGTCGTGCTGGTGGCAGCGCCCTGCCGCGGCTGACCCTGATTCTGGCGGTTGCCGCCTGCCTGTCGGCTGCCGGTGCCTGAGCGGTTGCCGGCGCCCTGCGCGGCAGTGCCAGTGCGGCCGCGCCCGGCTGGCTTCTGGCCGGCCATTACAACGACCCTGCCCCGGCCTTGGCGCTGGCCGAGTTGCAGACAGCGGCGGGTGCGTTCTTGGTGATCTTGCAGATCGCGGCAGTGATGGCGTTGGCCGTTCCGTCGACGCTCTTGGCGACGGCGCTACTGGGGTCCCGGATGTCCGCCGCGACCTGAGCCCAGGTCAGTTTGGCCAGCGTGCTCGGCAGGTACTGAGACCCGCTGATCAGGTACTGGTTGCCGATGTCGACGAACGGATACGGGTCGTTGGACACCTGGAGGAACGGCGGGGCGTCGTACTTCGTCATCAGCGCGGCCTCGGTGGCCGTCCGCTGCTGCAAGACAACGCCGTTGTTCTGGAGGCCGAACCACTCCACGGGCGTGAACTGGACGTAGTTGCTGGTGTAGCTCGACTTGTAATAGCTCAGCGTCGGAGTACTCGGGTAGATGTCAGAGCTCGACGAGTGGATCAGGTTCAGATTGGAGAACGAGCCGAACCGGCTGAGCGCCACGGTCATGGCCCAGCGCTCGGCGGCGCAGTAAGGGCAGTACTCCGCGCCTACGTAGAGGATCTCGGGCTTGCCGCCGGAGGTGAGAGCGGCCTGCCCGGTGGTCGCGGTCAGCGGACTGACGCCGCTGCCCTTGCCGACAGCGTTCAGCGTCGCGGCCGGCACTGTGGCGAGCTGCCTGGTGACCAGGCTCACCTCGGCGGCGGTGGCCTTGCTACTCGACGCCGCCGACGCCTGGTTTGAGCTCGCGCTCTTCCAGACGATCAGGCCGATCACGATGGCGATCACGCCGAGGACGCTGCCGCTCGCCAGGTACATGCGCTTGCGGGCCTCAGCGCGCCGCGCGGCAGCCTGCTGCGCAGCGATCCTCTCCCTGGCGTTCATCCGCCGGATCCGCTCAGCCTTGCCCATGCCTGCCTCGCCTTGCTTATGGGGGGTTGTCTCGCTGGCACGCTTGCCGGGGCCCCTTCCGGCCAGCGCTGCGCCACCGGTGGCTAGCCGCATGTCCGCGAGTAATGTGCCGCACACAATGCTAAGCCGCCGCAACTAGTGCAGCCGCCTCTGTTATGGAAGGTTATGCAACCGGATCCAGCTGAGGGTTAGCTGAGGGCTCGTTCTCCCGGTCCTGAGCAACGCTGGAATGGACTGTGCCCAAGTTGTGTCCATGTTTCTTGCGATGCGCAACGTACGCTAGCTATCGTTCGTTGGATGACGACCTTGTCTCATCGACGCGGCGCGCAGATCGGCGCGCTTCTTGCACTGGCTTGCATCGGATTTGCCGCGGTCGGCTGCGGCAGCTCCGCCCCGAGCACCAGCGGTAGCGCCACCGCCAAGGTGACCGGAACCGTGAACGTGGCGTACGCCTCCTCGCTCCAGTACCTGAACGAAAAGGTAGTCGGCCCCGCCTTTACCAAGGCCGAGGGCTACAAGTACTCCGGCCAGGGGGCGGCGTCCGGCACGCTGTCGTCGGAGATCGCCAGCGGAGAGATCCACCCGAACGTCTTCGAGAGCGTCGGCGGCGACAACGTCACGCCGCTGTTCCCCAAATTCACGAAGTGGTACGTCCAGTACGCGGGCACGTCGATCGTCGTCGCCTACAACCCCAACAGCAAGTACGCCAGTCAGTTCAAGGCCATTGCCGATGGCAGTAAGCCGCTGACGGATTTGTTTACGCTGATGGAGACGCCGGGCTTCAAGCTGGGCCGCACCGATCCGGCCATCGACCCGCAGGGCCGCGACTTCATTTACATGCTCGAGCTGGCTCAGAACTACTATCACCTGCCATCGGACACCGTGACGAAGATTCTCGGCGGCCCGGCCGGCTCCTCCACCTCGTCGCAGATCTACGCGGAGTCATCGCTCGACTCGACGCTCCAGTCAGGCCAGCTCGACGCCTCCAGCGCCTTTATCACTCAGGCCATCGAGCTGCACCTGGACTACATTCCGCTGCCGCCCCAGATCAACCTTGGCGACGCCTCGATGGCCGCGCAGTACAAGACCGCGACCGTCACCGTCACGCCAGCAGGCAGCGCCCCGACGACCAAGAGCGGCTCGCCGCAGGTGATTGACATCACGATCATCGGCAAGCCCACCCCAGCCGCGATCGCCTTCGTCAAGTACACGCTCTCGAAGGCCGGACTGGCGCTGTACAAGGCCGGCGGATTTACGCTGCTGGCGCCCGCTGCCACCGGCACGACGAGCGCAATACCGGCGGCTGTCAGTAGTGAGCTGGGCGGCTAGCCCGGCTCCGGCCGGTACCGCCCGGGGGGTGGAGGACCCCCCGGGCGGCCCGGCCGGGCCGACGGGGGACCGGCCTTCCCGCGCCGCATCCGCTCCGTCTCAGGTGCCGCGTCTATCGTCGGGGCGGGCCTGATCTGGATCGTGCTGCTCGGGCCAGTGATCACCCTGCTGACGCACCTGTCGTGGCACGCGATCAGGAGCTCACTCAGCTACCCCGGTGCGCTGGATCCGCTGATCGTCTCGCTCGAATCCGGCGGCGTCACGCTCGCCGTGCTCTTTGTCTTCTGTACGCCACTGGCCTACATGCTGGCCCGCGGTAAGCTGCCGTTCCCGCGGATCTGGGAGGCCGGCGTTCTGTGTGCGCTGCTGCTGCCGCCGCTGGTCATTGGCCTGCTGCTGGTCTTCATGGTCGGCCCGTACACCCCGTTCGGCGACCTGATCGGGCATTTCAACCTGTCCGCGACTAATACCTTCCTGGCCCTGGTCATCGCCGAGGTCTACGAGTCGGCGCCCTATTACGTCGTGGGGGCGCAGGCGGCCTTCGGCTCGGTCAACCCGCGGCTCGAGCAGCAGGCGGAGCTGCTCGGCGACCGGCCACGACGGGTATTCCGGCGGGTGACGCTGCCGTTGTCCGCGCCTGGCCTGGCGATGGCCCTGTCGGTAGCCTGGGCGAGGGCGATGGGCGCCTTCGGGGCCGTCATTATCATTGCCTATCACCCCTACGGGCTGCCGCTGCAGATCTTCACCACTCTCCAGGAAACGGGGCTGGCCTCCGCTCTCCCCTATGCGCTGGTCTTGCTGGTCGTCGCCCTGCCCCTGCCGCTGGCCGCCTACGTCTGGAGCGCGCGTGCTCAAGGCCGACGTCGAGGTTGACCGGCGGGACTTCACCGTGCGTGCCTCGATCGAGGTGGCGCAGGGGGAGCGGCTGGCTCTGTTCGGGCCGTCGGGAGCGGGGAAGACGACGGTGCTCGAGACGATTGCCGGCCTAGTCGACCCGAAGGCCGGCGTTGTCGAGCTAGCCGGGCGGACGCTGACCAGGACCAGCAAGCCGCGCGTTGCCGTGCCGCCGTGGCAGCGCGGGGTTGGGCTGCTGCGCCAGGATCCCGGCCTCTTCCCCCACCTGTCGGTCCGGGACAACCTCGCCTACGCGAGGCCAGCGGGCTCGCGCGGGGGCGAGCTGACATCACTCGCTGACGCCCTCGGGATCGGCGAGCTGCTGTCAGCGATGCCCGCCCGGCTGTCGGGCGGCCAGCAGCACCGCGCCGCCCTGGCCCGGCTGCTGCTGGCCCGCTGCGATGCACTGCTGCTCGACGAGCCCTACGCCGGACTTGACGCCGCCGCGCGCCGGACGCTGACCGCGCTGGTGGTCCGGCTAGTGACAGAGCGAGGCGTGCCGGCCGTGCTCGTCGCCCACGAACTGGCGGACGCGCAGGCTTTCGCCAGCCGGATGGCCGTAATCGACCGCGGCAGCGTACTGCAGATCGGCGACCCCGATCAGATCGTCCTGCGCCCAGTGTCGACGAGGGTGGCCGAGCTCGTCGGATATCTCGGGTTCGCCGAGGTAGGCGAGCTGGCCGCGGGCATCCATCCCGACCGGGTCCTGGCCGGGGCCGTCGCAGAGCGCGGCCCGGTACTCGCCGGTACGGTCGCTGCGTCCCGGCCAGCAGGCGCTGGCTGGGAGACTGACATTCAGCTGCCCGACTCGTTGGTGATCTGCAGACTCGCGGAGCGGCCAGGCCCGCCCGGCAGTCCCATCACGGTGACTGCGCTTGATCCGCCGCTGTTCGGGCGGGACGGCTCCGCGGTCGATACCATGGCCGCCGGGCTTCGCAGGGAGGTGTGACCGTGACCGGCGACCCGGTAGCCGCGGCTAACCCGAACCAGGCGGGAGCGCGCGCTGGCGCCCGGTTGCGGCTCGCCCGCCAGGCCAGGGGCTTCTCCCAGCAGCAACTCGCTGGCATGGCCCAGGTATCCAGGCAGGCTGTATCGGCAGTCGAGTCCGGGCTGTCCGACCCGTCGCTGCGGGTCGCGCTCGCGCTCAGTCGCGCCCTTGGCGTGACCGTCGAGGAGCTGTTCGGGCCGGCGATCCCCGAGCCAGTCGTTGGCGTCCGATCGCTAGCGCCTCTCGGGCCGGCTGGATCGCGGGTCTGTCTTGCGCCGATAGGGGACTCGTTCGTGGCGCTGCCGCTGGCCGGCGCTACGGTCGCCCGCGCGGGCTTCGCCTCGGCGGGCGGCCGGACCACCGATACAGGCGAGGTCGTCCCGCTCGGGCCGCCGCGTCCGACGCTCGTCGTGGCGGGCTGTGATCCCGCGCTGCCGCTGCTCGAGCAGCCGTTGAGCCTGCTCGACCCACCCATATCCTTCGTCTGGTGGCCGTGCGCTAGTCAGGAGGCGCTGAGCCTCGCAAGCGACGGACTGGTCCACGTCGCCGGAGCCCACTTGCGGGGCCGGTCGGGTGACTACAACACCGGGCCCGCCAGGGAACTCCTGCGCGGCGGTGCTGACGTCATCGGCTTCTGCTCCTGGCGGGAGGGCCTGGTGCTGAGACCGGCGCTGGCAGGCAAGGTGACGTGCGTGGCCGACCTCGCCGCGGCCGGGCTTCGCCTCGTCAACAGGGAGCCGGGGGCGGAAGCCCGCCGGGTGCTGGATCGCGAGCTGAGCCGGGCGGGCGTCGACGTCGGCCAGCTCTCCGGGTACCAGACCCAGGCGACAGGCCACCTGGAGGTCGCCGCGGCCATCGCGGCCGGCCTCGCGGACGCCGGGATCGCGAGCGAGCCGGCCGCCCTCGCTTACGGCCTGGCATTCGTGCCGCTTACTGCCGAGCGCTTCGACCTGGTCGTGCCCGCTGCGCACGCAAGCTCCCGCGAGGTCCAGGGCCTGCTGCGGGCGCTGACATCACCGTGGCTGCTCGACCAGCTGGCGAGCCTGCCCGGCTACACCGTGACCCAGTGCGGCGAGCGCATCGCGACGCTGCTGCCCGGCTGAATCCGGCCAGGCCGGCACGCTTTCCGCGCGGGCGCGCGACTCGACGTAGGCTGCGCGATGTGTACTACGCCGACACCGCGGATATCGACGAGCTCGGCTGGGACCGATTCGTCGCCGGAGCCTTCGAGGCGATCTTCGTCGGGTACCGGTCGACGGCCGGGATCAGGTCGATCTGCCGCCGGTGGAGTGACCTGCTCCAGGCCGGCCTTAACTGCTCCCCGGAGGTCGCGGACGAGCTGGTCCGCGGCCAGGTCATGCTGCGGCAGGACCGGGACCTGATGGCGATCCGGGATGCTGAGCAGCTGCTGACCGCCATGGACGAGGTGCTGGCTGATATCGGCGCCGATCTGGCGGACCTGGACGAGGTCGGTCCCGCCGAGCGCGCCACCCTGATGACGGCGCACCGAACGCTGCGCCACTTCCTGCGCGACACCTTTCTCGGCCCCGCCGAGGAGGGTGGCCGCGGCGAGGAGGGTGGCCCCGGCGAGGCGGGTGGCCCAGGCGAGGCCGCAAACCCAGGCGAGCCCGCAAACCCAGGCGAGTCCGCCGGAGCTGAGGCTCGCTAGCCGACAGTCACGGGTTCAGCGAGCCCGGTTCAGCCGCTGTGCCCGTACACAGGAACGATCGACGCCCTGGCGATCGTGGCGAAGGTGAGATTGAAGCCAGCCACCGCGGGCGAGACGTCAGAGTCCACGCCGAGGTGGTCGGTGCTGAGCGCGTGCACCGTGAACACGTACCGGTGGGGCGCACCGGGCGGCGGCGCCGCGCCGCCGAAGTCCTTGGTTCCGTAGTCGTTGCGCACCGAGAACGCGCCGGCCGGCAGCCCTGGCCCGCCGCTGCTGCCCGCGCCCCGCGGCAGTTCGGTCACTGACGCCGGGATGTCAAGCACCAGCCAGTGCCAGAACCCCGAGCCGGTCGGTGCGTCGGGGTCATAGCAGGTCACCGCGAAGCCCTTGGTCTCGCGCCGGGAAGCCATGCCAGCGCAGCGACGGCGAGATGTTCTCGCCGCTCATGCCGAAGCTGTTGTAGACCTGCGCGTCGGACATCTGCTCGCTGTGGGCGACGTCGTCGCTCTCGACGGTGAACGTCGGCACGTCCGGCAGGAAGTCGTGCGGGAGCGGAGCGCGATCTGTCATCAGTTCCTCCAGTTGGCGCGGGCCATCGTGGCCGGACCCAACCTACTGAACTGTCAGAGGGGGCGGGGCGGGCGACCGCCCGAATCGCTGCCCCGCAATGGTTCAGCCTGTCGCCGCTGGGCCCGAATCGGTTAAAAACGGTCTGCTGGCGCAGGCCCAAGCAGCTACCGTGGTGTGGCAGCTGTGCAGCCAGGGGATCACCCGGGCAACTGGGGGGTGCACCTCAGCTTGCGCGCGGCATCTCGGGCTAGGCTGCGCCGAGCCGGGGCAGGGGCGCATGCCTGGGGGCCGTCCGCGGGCGACCTGATGCCGGCTGGATGTCCCGATGAACAGGGGACCGGCTGGTCGCCCGAGCCAGGGCTGGTCGCCCAGCCAGGGCTGGTCGCCCGAGCCAGGGCTGGTCGCCCGAGCCAGGGCTGGTCGCCCGAGTCAGGGAAGGTGCAGAAGATCGTGAAGGTCGCGCGCAGGCCGAGCGCATGGGCGAGGCGGGCTCTGCTTGTCGTCGTCCTGCTGGGCGCTGCCGTGATCCCCGGGCGAGCTAGCAGCCAGCAGGTGGCGCACTGCACGGGAGTGCGCTGTACAACGGCGGGCTCGGTGCTGTGGACCCACACCATGCCCGGGTCGTGGATCGCGCAGTCGGGCGTCTCGGGCACGGTCACGGAGCGACAAGCCGCCTACGCCGCTGTCGGGGGCGGCGTCGCCGTGGTCGGATCCGGGACAGAGGTGACCGGTTTTCAGGCCAGTAACGGCAAGCTGCTCTGGCATGTCGGGCTGGCCGAGGTACCAGCCGGCTCGGCGATCGTGAGCATCCGCGCCTTCTCCGGTGTCGTGGCGGTCGGCGTCGAGCCGCCTGCCGGGCAGGGCGATGCCGTGCGATACGAGGTGATCTTGTCGGCGGGGGCGGGCCGGCAGATCCGGACGTATCAGGCCGCGGCCTACGGAGGCGCCGTCGAGGCCGACGCCGAGCGGACGGTCATCATCGGCACCTCAGAAGTCCGCGCCTACGCCAACGCCTCGGGCCGGGTGCTCTGGCGGCGCGCCATCGGCTCCGGGTCGCCCGCCTGGCGCGTCGCAGGCCAGTATCTCTACGTCGCCGACACCGGCAGCAAAGACGCGGCCGCGGGCGTGCCTGCGCTGCTGCGGATCAGCCTGCTGACTGGCGGTGTGCAGATCGTGCGACCACGCTCAGGGAACTTCGCCGGGATGCTGAGCGACGTGATCGACGTCGCCCAGGCCAGCGGACAGCCGCCGAAAGTCGTCCTGATCTTCTCCGGAGCTAGCGGCGTCACCGCTTACGGACTGGACGGTAGCCTCCTCTGGCACAAGGAATCGGCAGTCCCGGAACTGGCCGACGCCGGGGCGGGCGTCGTCTACGTCGCGGACGGCTCCGTGCTGGCCGGTCTCCAGGCCGGCCAGCACGGAGCTGTGGTCAGCACGGCAGCTATCTCGGTGGCTGCCAGCCTCTACTGGGTCAGTGACGGCGTCGCCCTCGGCCTCGATCAGAATGCCCTCGGCGAAGCCTGGGGGTACAGCCTCAGCAGCAGGCGGGTGATCTGGACGTCCACGGCGCTGCCGTGGCCGCATTTCTTCGTCGACTTGTCCGGCCTTGGCGGCAGCGCCAGCCCGGCGACTGATATCGCGCTGCTAGCGACGTGCGCGCAGGTCGGGCCTGCATCGGGCACCGCGGCGCCGCCGCCCTGCAGCCAGCCGGAGCTTGCCGCGGTGCTCATCAGATCGAGATAAATCGGGCTCAACGACAGGCAGTTGATCCGCTGAGCGTGACTACCTCAGTGGCCGAAGGTCAGCCCTGGCACGGTCGGCGCCTTGCAGAGCTTGGTCTTGGCAACGGTCTTAGTCGCGGCCACGGACTTGACTGGCGTGCACATGCCCGAACTGGATCGGGCCGCGAAGACGATCGACGTGACCGCCAGCGCTATGGCAAGCGGGAAGAGCAGCACGATGCGCTGCCGCGGCGCAAGCCTGATGTGCAGCCGACGACCGATAGCCGCCAAGACCAGCCGCAGCCGGGCGAACACAACCAGCGCCCTATGTCGCAATTGCTCGGCCCTGGGCATATCTTCGTCCCGAGTCAGCCGGGCAAAAATCGCATACAGGGCCGCAAGCTTCGGGTCTGACCCCCGCAGCGCGCCATCGATGCGCTCGAGCACTCTGCGTTGCCGAACAGGCAGGCCCATCGAGAAAACACCTCCGATCTAGGCCCCTCGATTTCCCCCTGGCACAACTTAACAGGCCGGTTGTGATCATCTTGTGACCGGGCTGTTGGCCAACAGTGACATCTGTCATGCCCAGATCCGGACGCCGCGCACATGCTCTGATCAGCGCCGCGGCTCTAACCTGAGGAGCGGAGCTGACCCCGACAGCGTGCGACGAGCTACCGGGCTCTCGCGGGGCAGCGGACAGGGGAACCATGTCCAGCCAGACGGCGCCAACCTCATCATCGGCGTAGCCGTCCTCGCTCTGCTGATCTATCGCCAGCTGCGGGCCCGGCCGGTCCGCGGCAATCAGCGGCTGGTGCTGGTGCTCGCCGCGATCGGCCTGATCGAGGCGGTGCAGTACCTGCACAAGCTGCACTCAGTCTCGGTAGCCATCGTCGCGCTTGCGGGCAGCCTGGTGCTGGCGGCTGTCTTCGGCGCTGCGCGTGCAGCCACGGTCAGGGTGTGGACGCAGGATGGCCAGCCCTGGGCGCAGGGGAGTCTGGTGACTGCGGCGCTCTGGGTCCTCGCGCTCGCCGCGCATCTGGGTTACGACTACCTGGTGGGGCCCCGTCGGCCGGGTCGGGCCCGGCGCGGCCTGACAGCCGTTCAGCCGCTGCACTCGCCGGTCAGGTACAGCCTGGCGAGATCGGCGATGACAAGATCTGAGACGCCGAGATAGCCGGTGACGTACTGGCGCACGGAGCCGAACGTCTCCGCCAGTTCAGCAAGGAAGACGCGCATCAGCTCGGGCGGGGCCGTACCGTAATGCGGCCAGAGCAGCTCCCGGCCTGGGTAGAACGCGTGCCAGTCGGCGATCAGCCGCTCCGTGGCCAGCCCGGTCAGCGCGAAGTCGGCAACGATGTCCTCATCGCCGACGCCGAGCAGTGACGAGCACGATCGCGGCCAGCATGCCGGTGCGGTCCTTGCCCGACGCGCAGTGGATGACCAGGGGAGCGCGGTCGGCCTCCGCGATCACGCGAAGCGCCTGGCCGATCTCGGCGACGCCGTCACTGGCGACCTCTGCGTAACGGTCGGCGAGGAACCGTACCGGATCGATGACGTCGCTCAGCTTTGACTGGTCATAAGGCCGGTGCTCGATGCTGAGATTGTGGTAGTCCAGCCCGGCAGCGGCTGGCACCCGGCCGCCAGCGTCGATCTCCCACGAATGCCGCAGGTCGATGACCGTGCGCACGCCGAGAGCGGCGAACTGAGCGAGGTCGGCCCCGGCCAGCTTGCCCAGCGAGTCGGACCGGTATAGCCGCCCCCAGCGCACCTGGCGCCCCTCGGCCGCAGGGTAGCCGCCAAAGTCGCGGAAGTTATGCAGTCGCTCGAACGCGACATGCCGGCTGGGCGCGAGGTCCACAAAACCCAATCAGAAGGGGAACGGGGTCGTCAGCGCTCAGCACCGTACCAGGGTCGCGGCCCTCGTCGTCCTGGAGTTCAGGCCGCGGTCCGCCGGACGCCGGTCACGTCGTAGAGGTGATGAACCGGGTCGTGGATGAAGTACCGGGCGAATGTCTCGACCGTGAACGCCGCGCCGTCGCTGCGAAAGCCCGTCCGCTGCCACTGATCGCCGGTGATGCGGGCGAACCGGGCCGCGATGAAGTCGGCGGCGGACACGAGCTCGGCCGCTACGTAGGGCGGGTCCTGGTCGGCGTACCGGTCCTCGATCGCTGCGGCGTCCTGGTCCCAGTTCGGGTAATGCGGACCGTCAGCCGTCAGCATCAGGCTCAGCCTGGTGTCGTACAAGCGCAGGACGTCGCGCACGTGACAGCCGTACTCCAGAGCTGACCACTTCGCCGGTTCAGGGCGCTGCCGGTGATCGCCAGGGCCGGTCAGCAGGGCATGCCACTGGCCGGCGTTGACGCCAAGCATCGCCGGGATCGCAGTCAGGGCGAAGCTCTGGGTGTCGAGACCGCACTCCGGGCATGGCCGTTGCAACACCCAGGTCCAGTCCTTGCTGTCCGGGACGATGGTCATGGTCCGAACCATACCGGCCGCGAATCTTGGTGCGGTGGACCGGCGAGACGGACCCCGTTCCTATCAGTATTGGGGTGTTACCACGCTCGGCGACCGCCCACCTGGGCGGCTACCGGAGCCGGGATCATGCTCAGCCGTGGCCTCCGGCCAGCCGTCGCGTTGGTCTCGCGGCCAACGATCTCCAGCCAGCGCACCTGCATGCCGAGGGCCGCGTCCCTGGCCTGCATGCCGCCGGCTTGCGTCGCGATGTTCACGCGATCGGCTCTCACCAGTGCCAGCCCGGCCCGGCGCAGAAGTCTGGCCATCATGGGCGGCGCCGCATGCCGAGGCCGGTAAGGCCCCGACGGGCAGTCGCCAGTTTCTCCGTACAAGTTGGGCAATCGCCCTCGCCTCGCCACAGCTCCCCCACTGAGAAGGCCCAGCTTCGTCACTCTCTGCCTGTACTGCCCGCACCTGTTCAGCTCGGTACGCCGCCGATATCGCACTCCAGGAACCGCATGGACGATTGGTGGCCCCTCATCGTCCGTGACCTGCAGGGCGTACGCCGCGTACCTAATCGACTACATATTGTTCAGGAGCATGTTGCACGGCGCAAGTGCGTCCAGCAAATAAAATGGACACTATTTTGGGTCGAAAAAGGCATCTGAGATTGATGTCCGATTAATCGGCGGCCACTGGCCGGGCGTCGGGTCGTGGTCCGCCCCACGTACAGCCAGCACGCCTGTGACCGCAAGCCATCGCCGACAGATTTAATAGGCTTGACAAAAATATCGGTCGGTGTGAGGCTATGGCTATGTACGACGTCACTGTCATCGACGACCCCGCCGCTGCTGAAGCCTCGCTGGATCCGATCCGTGCTCGCCTGCTCGCCGAGCTAGCCCAGCCCGGATCAGCCAGCACTCTCGGCACGCGCGTCGGGCTCACCCGGCAGAAGGCGAACTACCACCTGCGCGAGCTTGAGCGCCACGGCCTGGTTGAGCTCGTCGAGGAGCGCCGGAAGGGCAACTGCACCGAGCGGGTGCTCCAGGCCACCGCCGCGTCCTACGTGATCTCGCCCACCGCGCTGTCCGCAGTCGCGCCGGATCCGTCGCGCGCGCCGGATCAGCGCTCGGCGCGATGGCTGCTTGCGGTCGCCGGGCGTTTGGTCCGCGAGGTTGGCGAGCTGATCACCCGGTCGGGCGCGGCCGGCCAGCCAGTGGCGACGCTCGGCATAGACAGCGAGGTGCGCTTTGCCTCCGCCGGGGACCGAGCGGCGTTCGCCGTCGAGCTCGCTGAGGCGGTGAACGACCTGGTCGCCCGCTACCACGACGAGACCGCGCCTGGTGGCCGAGAGCACCGTTTCGTTGTCGCACTCCATCCGAAGATCACCAAGGAGCTTTAGCCATGAGCCGTGCATTCGAGATCAGCCGCGAAGTCGACCTGCCCGCCAGCCCGGAGGACGTCTGGACGGCGATTACCGCCGACACGGCCGCCTGGCAGTTCCCGACGGGCATGGAGATCCCCGCCGGTGCCACGCCGCCTGCTGGCGCGCCGATCCAGACGTGGGATCCGCCGCGGCGGCTCGTGATCCGGATGGAGTCGCCGGACGGCACGTTCAACGCACTGGACTACGCGATCGAGGCTCGTGGCGGCGGGACCGCTCACCTGCGTTACGTGCACAGCGGGATCCTCGCCGACGACTGGGCGGACCAGTATGACGCCATCGACGGCCACACGGACTTCTACCTGCACACGCTCGGGCAGTACCTGGAGCATTTCAACGGCCGTCGCGTCACCTACGTGGGTCAGCCGTCGGCCGGCATCGAGGGCCCCAAGGCGGCCGCAGCGGCGGACGCGATGGAGACCCTGCGAGCGGCACTCGGCATCGGCACCGGTGCGGCGATCGGCGACGCGGTCCACGCTGACCTCAGCGAGGCGGGCACGCTCGACGGCGTCATCGACTACCTGACGCCCGAGTTCCTCGGCGTGCGTACGAAGGACAGCCTGTACCGCTTCTTCGGGCGCAACCACTTCGGCAGCGTGGTCGGCATGAGCGCGCACGTGTTCCGCGACGATGTGGATTCCGCGGCCGCCGCGGAGGCGCTGAAGAGCTGGCTTGACTCCATCTACGCCTAGCTGACACTCCGTGGCGTGATGACTGGCGGCAAGCTGATCTTCGAGCCAGACCTGAGCGTTGTCTTGATCGGCGGGACATCGAACGTCGGGAAGTCCACCCTCGCTCAGGCGCTCACTCGGCGGCTCGGGTGGAGCTGCGTATCAACGGACAGCCTCGGACGTCATCCAGGCCGGCCGTGGACGGTTGCGGACGGGCAGGTCCCCGTTCACGTGGCGGAGCACTATCGGTCGCTGTCCATCGAGGAGCTAGCAACAGAGCAGCTTCGCCACTACGCGCGGATGTGGCCGCAGATCAGGTCGCTGATCGAGACTCACGCCCGCGATCACGCCGGCGGCCTCATCGTCGAAGGTTCTGGCGTGTGGCCGGACCGCGTTGCTGAGATCAGTGACCCCAAGGTGGCAGCGATCTGGCTGACAGCTTCGCCGGCAACTGTGCGCGGCCGCATCTACTCGGCGAGTCGATACGCGGAGCTGGGCGTCGACGCCACGATCCTGGTGGACAAGTTCGTAGGACGCTCGATTCGGTACAACGAGATGATGCTGCGCGCCGTCCGCCGGCTAGGTCTCGCTTGCGTCGACGTCGACGATTGTCCTGTTCGCCGGGCGCGCAGCTCGAGCAGAGCCTGCGGCTTCTCGACGGCCCTGGCCGGCTCGGCTAGGACCGCTTGGCCTGCCACTCCGAGCGCTCACGGCAACGGCTGGCGGGCCTTGGTGGCGTACACGAAGCAGCCTCGCATCGTCAGTGTGAGCGGCAGGTCTAGCGTGGCTGCGGCCTGATGCGCGGCTGCGTCGCTCATGCCGTGGACGCGCAGGAACGCGGCAGCCTCCTCGGCTGCTGACAGCGTGACCAGCGGAGCGTCCCATCTGTCGACCTCAACTACGTCTCCGGCGTCACTGAACACAGCCGCGACGATGGCAGGCGCGTCCTCTCCATCGAACGGAGAAGAACTGCCCCAGTCTGGCAGGACGCGGGCAAGCTCAGGATTGCTGTCGCGGTTAGGGGCGCAGGCCGCGAACAGCCCACCTGGCCGAAGCACGCGGCGGGCCTCTGCGATCGGCACCAGCGGATCATCGAAGTGATACAGCATGTAAAGCGCCGCGACGGCGTCGACGCACGCGTCCGCGACCGGCAGCCGTGCAGCGTCTCCTCGGGCGGCGGGACGAGGTGCCAGCGCAAGCATCGTCGGCGACAGATCGATCAGCAAGCAGCGCATGGACAGGCCGGGCAGCAAGCGGGCCAGCTTGCCGCTGCCTCCGCCGACGTCCAGGACCACCTGGGCGCCAGCGGCGGCGAGCCGGGCTGCCACCGCGGGGTGCACGTCGTCGGTTGGCACGTCGATGCTGGCCAGGAACCGTCCAGGGTCGGAGTCGTAGTCCCTCGGCATGGCCGTCATGGCGGTGACCGCCTTCCGTCGAGCCAGGTGGCCGGGATCGTGCACCGGTCCATGCATCCCGTTGTCATAGCTGCCCCGTCGTATGCCCGGCTGCGCTGCACGTCGGCTAGGTAGTCAGCCACTCGGCGTAGAAGATGCCGAGCCCAAGTGCGATGCAGAGGCCGCAGATCAGCCAGAATCTGATCACGATGGTCGTGTCGGCCCAGCCGACCATCTCGAAGTGATTGTGCAGGGGGCTCATCTTGAAGACGCGTTTCCCCTGCCCGGTCCTGAGCCTGGTCACCTTGAAGACGCTCACCTGGATGACCACGGATAGCGTGATGATCGCGAACAGGCCGCCCAGGATGCCGAGCAGCAGCTGCGTCTTGGTGCAGACCGCCAGGCCGGCCAGCACACCGCCCAGGGCAAGCGAGCCCGTATCGCCCATGATGATCTTGGCCGGCGGTGCGTTCCACCACAAGAAGCCGAAGCACGCGCCAAGCACGGCGGCCGCGACCACCGCTAGGTCCAGCGGGTCCCTGATCTGGTAGCACTGCTTGGACAGGAACGCGGTGCAGTCGTTGCGCTCTTGCCAGACGCCGATCAGTACGTAGGCGGCCAGCACCAGGACCGTGGCACCGGTTGCCAGCCCGTCCAGCCCATCGGTCAGGTTCACTCCATTGGACGCCCCGGCGATCAGGATCACGATCCAGATGACGAAAGGCAGCGTGCCTAGCGCAGGGCCGAAGTCACGCAGGAATGACAAGTGCGCATCGGCCGGAGTGAGGTCAAGGCCGTCAGGGTGCTGCAGTACCTCCAGCGCGAAGACCGCGCCTATGACGATCTGGCCACCGAGCTTGGCTCCGCTGCGCAGACCGACGCTGGTCTGGCGGAAGATCTTGAGGAAGTCGTCGACGAAACCGACTACGCCGAGGCCGGCCATCAGGCCCAGCACAAGCACGCCGGAGACGCTGATCGGGTCATTCGTCGACGCGTGCCCGACGACGTAGCTGACCAGCGCGGCCAGGACGATCACCACACCGCCCATGGTCGGGGTCCCGCGCTTGGTCTCGTTCGACTTGAGACCCTCGACCCGGATCGGCTGGCCGTACCCGTACTTACGCAACACCTTGATCAGCACCGGGGTGCCGAACAGCGCTAGCAGCAGTGATACCGCGCCGGTGACGATGATGGTCTTCAACCGAGCGGCCCCTCTTCGACCATCAGCGGTCGCTCGCCGGTCGGGGCCGGAGCAACGCTCTGCCTGCCGGGCTCAACCGCCGCCGGATCGGTGCCGGGCCGAAGCTGGGCGCGCCGGTACTCAAACTCCAGGGCCCGTGTCACCGTGCCAGAGTAGCCATCCGCCGATGCCCTCAAGACACGTACGTATCAGACTGATCCGGTCATAATGCTTGAGTAACTGTCAGTAATCAGCCGAAGCTTGCTCGTTGTCCGGCTGGCCGAGGCGAGCGGTGATCGCCGGGGCAGCCTTGCGCAGCCACGCCCCCGCGCGCGGCAGCTCGTCCTTGGCGCCGTCCTCCCATAGCTTGCGGAACACCGGGTCCAGCTCGGCCGAGGCGCGGGAATCCTCGTGATAGCGGCGTGCCATGTCGATGGCGAACGGCGCCAGCTCCGCGCGATGCCGCGCCGTCATGCCGTAGGCGTCGGCGAACACCGCGACCCGGTGCGGGATGTCAGCGTCCGCGAACGCGGGCGCCCGGTCCCGCGGATCACGCAGTGGCGCCCAGTACCACAACGCGTTCGCAATGTCGTAGAGCCGGGTGGTCGGGCGAGCCAGGTCGAAGTCAATCAGCGCAACCGGCAGCCCGTTGCGGAAGACCACGTTGCCTGGGTAGTAGTCGCGGTGGCTGACTAGCTCGGTCCGTCCGACGGTCGGGCGCCCCAGGTTCGCCGGCGTCCCGCCCCACACAGCGCCGGGCGGAGGCACCCACCCGGCCGAGGCCTCGTGCAGCGCACGGATCAGCCGGGCTAGGGCGACCAGCACTTCGTCGCCCGCGGTCTCCGGCGGCAGCGGGTTGCGCGGGACGTCACCGGGGACGAACGACAGCATCTCGCGGCCCTGCTCGTCGATGCCGAACGGCAGCGGCGCGCCGGTGAACCCGGCGTCGCGCAGGTGGGCCAGGTATGCCTGGACGGTCAAAGTGAACGGCCTAAGCGGCCGCCGCACCGTGTCCCCGATCCGCACGATGCCCTGGGTGACGCCATCCCCGATCAGCAGCTCGCCATCGTTCACAACGCAGCAGCCTAGACGAGCGGGCCTCAAGCGGGAGCGTGGTGCGGGCGGCGCCGCTGTCGTACCGGCAGACGGACGGGCGAGACCTAGCGCCGAGGCCGCCTGGCGTGCCGGCGCATGGCGTCGACCTTTGCGGCAAATGCTCGTGGCTCGATGATAGGCGTTCCGCGCCAGGGCGACATGGCCAGCAGATCAGTGTCGTTGGAGACCACGATCAGTGCCCCAACCTCGGCGGCGAGGTCGAGTACGAGGTTGTCCTCGTGGCCCGGACAGTCGTGCATTGTCCTCGGAACGTCGGCGGCGCCGAACTGCTGTTCCAGATCATCACCGAACGCGAGGAACGAGCCTCCATCGCCATCGGCACGAACCTGCAGTTGAATGGGGCACCGTGTTCCCCGACCCCAGGCTCGTCGCCGCCATCGTCGACCGCGTCACCTTCAACGCCCACATCATCGAAACCGGCACCCAGTCCTACCGGCTCGCCACCAGCACGACCAGCAGTCGCAAGCGATCCCGTTAGCTTTGGAGTGATGGTCTGAGACTGCCCGCTGACTGCCGCCGCGCCCCGTCGAGACAGCCCGGCAGACTGTGGCCAGCGGCTGGTAAGCCAGGATCGAGGCATGGCCGACGCGCACACGAATCAGCTCGCCCGCGACATTGATGCGCGCTGCCGGCTGCACGGCAGCTTCGTGCTGCGCTCCGGCCAGATCGCGGACGAATACTTCGACAAGTACCTGTTCGAGGCCGATCCGCTGCTACTGCGCCGGGTTGCCGAGCAGATGACCCACCTAGTTCCACCAGACGCCCAAGCGCTCGGCGGCCTGGAACTCGGCGGCGTGCCGATCGCGGCCATGCTCAGCCAGCTGACCGGGCTGCCGGCCTTGTTCGTCCGCAGGCAGGCCAAGGAGTACGGCACGCGCAAGCTCGCCGAGGGCCACGATCCCGCCGGACAGCACGTCGTCCTGGTCGAGGACGTCATCACCACCGGCGGCGCGGTGCTCGCCGCGGCGTCCGCGCTCCGGCAGCTGGGCGCCACGGTCACCACCGTCGTCTGCGCAATCGACCGGTCTGCGCCTGGCCAGAGCGTGCTGCCGGCAGCCGGAGTCGCCGTTCGGGCGGTACTCACCAAAGCCGATCTTGACGCAACTCAGCAGGCCGACTAGCGCCGCCACGACATCAAAGCCAGCAAGCCGGCCCACCCCCGACCATCCGCCGAGGCCTTCAGCTCTGCCCACCAGTGGCGCCAAAATTCATGCCGGCAGCCGGGGCCAGATCACTTGACGACACGCATGCCTTGGAGCTGAGCACCCCGATCATCTCGAAGACCGCCCATCGGGGTCTGCACGTGCAGCGGCCGTGCACCACCGAAACGGATGAGAGGGGTCCTAAGCGGTGTTCGCCAGGCACGAGATGTGCCGAAGGAGTGATCTTCCTAGCCCCGAGCGGTGGTCCTAGGCCGCCAAGATCACGCTCAATACATATTCAAGTGGCGCAGTCGGCAAGTTGCCACGCACGTAGAGGCACTAGAGCCGCAGGTCTGTAAAATCGTCGGGTCAGCCTGCGTTGGTTCGAACCCGACACCTGCCACCACCTGGTGCTGCCACCTGCGAAGACGGCCCGCTAGCTGGGAGTTCTCGGCTATGCGGGACGTTTCTGATCTGCCCCGCCGTGTGTCACCCTGACGCGCTATAGACCGTCATGTTGCGCTGTCCACGGACGCATAGCGGACGGGCGTCCGTGCTGTTAGGACGGTCGGTACGACCGTCGTGAATGAATCCGGCTGGGC
>CAWJMK010000003.1:0-66516 GCA_963843955.1 uncultured Actinomycetota bacterium | reverse complement strand
AGGCCCTTGCGCTGCTGGAGCGGCACGGCATCTTGATCCGCGGCGCGGCGGCAGCTGAGCGGGTAACGGGCGGATTCGGCGCGCTCTACCCGGTGCTGCGTGCTCTCGAGGACGGCGGGCAGTGCAGGCGCGGTTACTTTGTCGAAGGACTGGGTGCGGCCCAGTTCGCGCTGCCGGGCGCGGTGGACAGGATGCGGGCGCTGGCAGACTCGGCCCGCGCAGCCGCGGACTCGTCGCGAGCGGCGGCCGGATCGGCAGGCCCGTGGGACGCCGCGGACGGCTCGTCGCGCGATCCCTGGGACACCGGGGGCCCGCCGCGCGATCCCTGGGATGCGCGCTCAGCAGGCGCGCGGGGACAGCTCCAGGCGCGGGTCGTGGTGCTAGCGGCCGCCGATCCGGCTAATGCTTACGGCGCTGCCCTGCCATGGCCGGAGCGACCAGGTGAGGGCGCTACCGGACACCGGCCCGGCCGCAAGGCTGGCGCTCTCGTCGTCCTGGCAGGTGGCGAGCTCGTCTTGTATGTCGAGCGCGGCGGCAAGACGCTGCTGTCCTGGACTAGCGAGCCAGATCTCCTGGAGCCGGCCACGGCCGCGCTGGCCGCTGCCGTGCGCGCGGGCGCGCTCGGCCGGCTGACCGTCGAGCGCGCCGACGGCGGCGGCGTCTACGACTCACCGCTCGCGAGAGCGTTGGAGACGGCCGGCTTCCGGCCCACTCCGCGCGGCCTCCGGCTGCGCGGCTGACCGCGGCCATCCGCCCCAACGGCGAGATTCAGCCAGCCCGATCGCTGCCAGCCCGCATCGCGAACTCGTTCGCGCGAACTCGCGGATAACCAGTGACGAAGCCAATCATGACGAGAGGCTGGGCATGGCTGAGGAGACCGCGTGAACCGCGTATTGCCCGCCGGGCCGCGCCGAGCGACCGGGGACCCGCTGCCAGCGCCTCGGGGCCAGACCGGAGGGCCGACCGGGGACTCGGCGGTCATCCGTGCGTCGCTGGCCGAACCCGAGCGGTTCGCGCCCCTGTTCGACCGGCATGCGCCGGTCATTTACCGCTACCTCGCCAGGCGCGCGGGCAGCGAGGTGGCCGACGACCTGACGGCGGAGACCTTCCTGGCCGCCTTCCGGCGGCGAGACAGCTACGACCTCGCCTGTGCCGATGCCCGGCCGTGGCTCTACGGCGTGGCCACCCGCGTGCTCGCTCAGCATTGGCGGGAGGACGCGCGGCAGCTGCGGATCAGGCTGGCCGCGGTCCCCGACCTGAACGACCCCGGTCACGGCGACCAGGTAGCCGGCGACGTCACTGCCGCTGCCATGCGAGGAGCCCTAGCGGAGGGCCTCGCGAGCCTTCCGGCGGGAGACCGGGACGTGCTGCTGCTGATCGCCTGGGAGCAGCTCACTTATGAAGAGGTTGCCCGTGCGCTGGCCATCCCGGTGGGCACCGTCAGATCTCGGCTCAACCGGGCCCGGATGCGGCTGCGCAGTGCGCTGGCGGGCACCGAGCTTTCCGCGACTATCAAGGAGGTCCTGGACCTATGACTGAGCTCGACCTGATCGCCAGCCTGCGGCCAGCGGTGCCGCTCCCCGATGAAGGCGACCTGGCGGCCGCCCGATCAAGGCTGATGACGACGCTGGCTTTCGAGCCCGGGGGTGCTTCCGCCCAGGCGCCTGCACTCCTACCGCAGTACGCACAACCGGGGCGCCGTTCCGCGGCGCCGCGGCTTAGGCGGGGCATGGTGGTCGGCGCAGCCGCGGCAGCGGGCGTGGCAGTGGCCTGCGCGGTGACCCTCGCCGTCAGCGCCGGGACCAGCGGCAAGACGCAGGCGGGCGGCCACGGCCAGTCCGTGCCCGCGACCCTGACGGCCGTGCAGTTCCTGACCGCAGCGGCCGCCGCGACGGGGCACGAGCATGCTGGGTCCCCGCCAGCGCCGGACCAGTACGTCTACACCGAGACGGTGGCGCCGGTAACGGACGGGCCCGGGAGTGGCTGTCCGCTGACGGCTCGAGGACAGGCGTCCTGGACGTCCTGGGCCCGCAGGCCAGCAGTTCCAGCGTTCCTGCCTGCACCGCAGCGCAGGCGGCGGCGACCGGCTGCAATCCGGAGGCCGGGTACCTGTCGGGGCTGCCGCTCAACGCGAGCGCCATACCGGCGTATCTGGCTCGGCTACAGCTAGCGGCAGCCACGCCGCCGGCCGGGCAGACGACGCCGAACTGGCTGGCAAACGACACCGGCAAGGCAGTCGCGGGGCTGTTGCAGAGCACCTACCTGCTGCCCGCCCAGCAATCTGCGCTGTTCCAGCTGCTGGCCCAGACGCCGGGATTCCAGATAGTCCGCGATGCGGCGGACATACTCGGACGGCGCGGCGTCGGCATCTACTGGCCCTACCAGGGCAGCGGAGCGATGATCATCTTCGATCCGGCCACCTACCACTTCCTGGGCTTCGGCACCTGGGGCCAGGGAGACGTCCCGGCCAACGGGCAGGTCCCGCCCGCATCTGGCGGGGCGGTCGCTGCACCCGACGGCACGGCGCTCGTCGCGATGGCCATCGTCAACTCCGAGCCGTCTGTATCGCCCTCCGATAGGCAGAAGCTAGCTGCCCTGATCGACGGCGCGGCAATGGGCCGCCGGGCAGCCCGGGCATCAGCAGGCGACGATTGGTACCTCGTGGCCGACTACCTGCGGGCTGTGCTGCACATGTCACCTGCGCAGGTGCAGCAGCACATGCGCGAGTTCGCTCAGCTCGTTCCGTCCCTTGCGTGCGCGATGCTCCGCAGGATCTGCGCGCCGCCCGACAGCGAGGGCCGACCTCGCAGCCGCCGTGCCCGGCAGCTGACGCCAGCGGCCAGGCTCCGCGAGCACCGCGGTGACATGGTCAGCGCGCATCCGCCTGCATGGTCTTGGCCGACCGTCGTTCGGCCGGCAGTCAGCTCACTTGATCGCCATGGCGTTGGCAGGTGAGCCGATGCCGCCGGGCGCGTTCATCGGCACGCTAACGAGGAAACTCTCGTGCACGCCGTCGGCCGCACAGGAGCTTGCCAGGTCGCTCAGCCACCAGAGCTCACCGAGCGCCATCCCGAACTGCCCGATGAGCAAGTGATGCAGGAAGCCGAACGGGTGGGCGGCCGGGCTCGGATCGATCGGCCACACCTCCACCGCAAAGGTGTCCGAGGCGATGGCCGCCGCGTGCGTATCCCAGATGTACTCGCCGACGGCCTCCGTATGCGCGAGCCCGGGCGCGATGACCCGGCCGTGCAGCCGCTCCCTGACGGCCGCCGGCTGCTCGGCGTACCAGGCGGCGAACCCAGTGTGCAGCAGGATGATGTCCCCGGCGGCAAACTCCAGGCCAGTCCGGCGCCGGGCCAGCTCGAGTTCCTCGACACCGATCGCGGTCGCCTCGCCAGGCTCGTACGGGCGGCCCGCCTCGGCCATGGCGCGCGGGATGTCCAGCAAGATGGCTCGGCCCGCGATGCCATGCCTGGCCCAGTGATCGATGGTGTTCCTGGCGCCGGCCTGCACGTCCGCCTCGGTGGCACCGTTGTAGAACTCGTCCGGTGCGTATCCCACATGGCCGAGCGAGTCCCACTGGCTGGATGCCTGCGGGTAGAAGTTGTCGTACAGGTCGTCGAATGCTGCGGTCCCGGGCTGATGCAGGATCGTGTGCCGTGGCGTGCCGCGGTACCGTGCGAGCGCGGGCGCGATGCTGCCGAGCGGCAGGTCCAGCGGGAACATCTGTCCGGTCCGGACCAGCCCGGCCGCTGCCGCCACTCGCTCGGGCGTCATCAGGTTCACCAGGCCCAGGTTGTCGTCGGGCCCGAACAGGCCCCAGGCGCTGCGGCCGCCACGCGGCGCGGCCGGCAGGTCCTGGTAACGCGGCAGCTCGCTCATGGAGTCCTCACCACCCGCGCAGATCGATGGGCCAGACATCGACGACGGCGTCGCCGGAGAACACCTGCACCCGCTCGTGACACGCCATCGTCGGGTCGATGTGGGCGGGGACCAGCCAGGCCCGGTCCCCGACCGGCCGTGGCGGCGTGATGGTGACGTGCTCGTCTGAGCAAAACATCACCGTTCCGGCTCTGACCTCGGGATTGCCATGATCCATCCCGAACGCCTTCAGCCCGGCGTCACCCACGGCCCAGCCTGGCGAGCTGGAGATGACGGCGGCGAGGACAAAAGCGGCCTGCTCGAACGGCAGCCCGAGGCGGCCGTAAGCCGTGTCCATCAGCGCGTAGGAGCCGGCCTGGATCTCGTTTGCCCAGGTGTTGAGCTCGTAGGTGCCGGTGCCGCCGGCGGAGATCAGCTCACCGCCGACGTCGGCGTGCGCCCGTGCCAGCAGCTCCATCGCCGTGCGGCACCGCTCAGCGCGCTCGGCGGCATCGACGAGCCCGACGACGTGGCCTTCGTAGCCCATGACGCCGCGGACCTCGAGTCCGCGCCGTCGCGCCAGGTCAGCGAGTCGGCCTGCGTCCTGCGGCGCACAGCCGCAGCGGGGCAGGCCGACGTTGACGTCGACGAGAACCTCACGGACGCCGCCGGCCGCAGCGGCCGCGATGGTCTGCTCGGAGTCCACGGCGAGCGTGATCCGGGCCCCCGCAGCGGCGAGGCGGCCAAGCCGCGTAGCGTCCAGGACCTCGTTGGCCAGGAGCAGGTCGTCGCCGAGGCCGGCCGCGACCATGCCCTCACATTCGCGAATGGTCGCGCAGGTGAAGGCCCGGTGGCCGGCAGCGGCCTGGCGCCGCGCGAGTCCAGTGCACTTGTGCGCCTTGACATGCGGGCGCAACCGCGGTCCGGGCAGCGCCTTGGCCATGGTGGCGATGTTGCGATCGAGGACGTCGGCGTCCACTAGCAGGGCCGGAGTGGCGATATCAGTCACGCGCATCCGGTATCAGCTCCCAGCAGACTGCCCGAGTTGTCCTTACCGGGCGGAGCCTACCGGATGCCACATTCATGCGGCCGGCGGCAACGACGGGTCTACCGCAGGCGGCGCGCACCGTGCGAGGGAGCGGCCGGCCAGATCGCGGGCGGCTCCCAGCGATGACGAGAGTAGGCCTCGTCCAGCGCCATCCGCACGCCGGCGACCGCGGTTGCCGGTGCGAGCGCGATCACCGCGCCGCCGAATCCGCCCCCCGTCATCCGCGCGCCGACCGCCCCGGCCGCAATCGCGGCCTCGACCGCAACGTCGGCCTGCGGCCAGGAAACCTCGAAGTCGTCCCGCAGTGAGGCGTGCGACTCGGTCAGCAGCGGGCCGACAGCCGCCAGGTCACCGCGCCTGAGCAAGTCGGCTGCGGCGAGGACCCGGCGGTTCTCGCTGATGACATGCCGGGCCCGCCGCCGTAGCTCCGGATCGGCCAGCCCTTCGAGGTCGCCTGGGCCGTCGGGCAGGTCGCGCAGCGAGCTGACGCCGAGCGCGAGCGCGGCCGCTTCACAGGACCGCCGCCGCTCTGCGTACCGCCCGTCGGTGAGGGCGTGCCGGACGCCGGTATCGATCACCAGAAGCGCGAGTCCGGCTGCGGCCGGCTCAAGCGGCACATCGTCGGAGGCGCCGCTGCGGCAGTCGAGCAGCAGAGCGTGGCCCGCCTGACAGAGCAGGACGGCTGACTGGTCCATGATCCCGGTGGGCGCCCCGGCGAACTCGTTCTCTGCTTTGCTCGCGAGCCGTATCAGCTCCGCCCGGACCACCGGGAGCCCATGCAGCTCGGCAACGGCGAGGCCAACCGCGCACTCCAGGGCGGCTGACGACGACAGCCCAGCGCCAGCGGCCAGGTCCGCATCGATTGCGATGGTGGTGCTGCCGGGGCGGTACCCGGCTTGGGTGAGTGACCACACCATGCCCATCGGGTACGCGGCCCACCCGTGAACGGCGCCGGGGGCCAGCCCGTTGACCGGGGCTGTCACAACGGCGCCAGCGCACTGCCGCGATGACACGGTGATGCCGCTGCCGAGTCGGCCCGCCGCGACCGCGACGCCGGCGCTGAGCGCGAACGGCAGTACGAATCCCTCGTTGTAGTCGGTGTGCTCGCCGATCAGGTTCACCCGGCCCGGCGCGAACCAGACGCCGGCCGGGTCGTGGCCAAAAGCGCTCGCGTAATCACGGGCGACGCTGTCGGCAAGGTCACGCGGGCTCACCCAGCCACTATCGCAGTCCCGCACCGGTGCTGTCGGGCTTGACGCTCCCGCCGGCCGGCGCACGGGCTTGCTGTCAGGCGGGCTCGGCGACGGAGGCGAGCAACTGGGTCCGCGCCTGGTCGACTGCGGCGAGGATGGCACCGCGCAGCACCGGACCGCCGCCCACCGCCGTCGGGACCACCTGGGGGCGCGCCGGGCAGATCCGGCCGACTTCGGCCGCGACTCGGTCCGCCAGGTCAGTGCCGCCCGCTAGCCCCACGGCGCCGCCGAGGACGACCAGCCCAGGGTCGAGCACGACCGAGACCGCGGCGACGCCGGTTGCGACCCGGCCCGCGAGCTCGCTCAGAAATTCCGCGCCTTGCGGCTTACCCGCTGCCGCGGCGGCGACGGCAGCGGCGACTGCAGGCCGCGGCTGTCGGCTCATTGAAGCCGTACTGCGCCGCGAGCGGGAGCAGCGCCTGCGCGCCGACGAGCCGCTGGAACGCTCCGGTAGCCGGGTGCGTCACGTCCTCCGGCAGCGGCACGCCGGGCACGGGCAGGTAGCCGATCTCGCCCGCCGCGCCCCCGACGCCGCGGTGCAGCCGGCCGTCCAGCACCGTCGCGAGGCCGAGTCCGACCCCGAGCCACACCAAGACGAAGTCCGCGACCCCGGTGGCGGCGCCGACCGCGCGCTCGGCCATAGCGGCCAGGTTCACGTCGTTCTCGAGCGTGACCGGCCTGCCTAGGTCCGTCCGCAGCGCATCGAGCACGCCTTCGTGCCAGGCCGGCAGGTTCACCGCGAGGCGGGGATCGCCGGTTCGCGGGTCCAGCACGCCAGGGGTGCCGATCACGAACGCGCGCAGCGACTCCGGCGGCACGCCGGCCGAGGAGCAGGCGGCCAGCACGGCGCCGCGGACCAGCGCCACGGGGTCTTCCGCGTCACTCGGATCGACCGAGATTCGCGTGACCACGTTCCCGGTAATATCGGCGACCCCAGCGCTGATCTCGTCTTGCTCGACGTGCAGTCCAGCGACGTATGCGGTGGACGGTACGACCGCGTACAGGGCGGCGTTGGGGCCGCGGCCGCCCGCGAGCTCGCCCGCGACGGCGACGATGCCGCGCTCTTCCAGCCGGGCCAGCAGCTGGGACGCGGTGACCTTGGACAGGCCCGTGTGCTCGCCGAGCTGCGCCCTGGTCATGGGGCCGCCAGACAGCAGCAGCTCCAGCGCTGACCGGTCGTTCAGCTCCCGCAACAGGCTCGGCGTTCCCGGCCGTCGCTGCATGCCCCACCCCTCATCTGGCACCGACAGACCCGACTGTACGGCCAGGGACTGCTGGTTCACGTTCTTTGGCCTGCACGAATGCAGTCTGTGTCTCAATCTGGCAACGGACTCTATCTTATAGGAAAGTTTCCTGTTAGTTTCTGCCCAAGCAATTCAACGGGGCTCGGCCCCGGCAGGTACTCATGAGCTCGGAACGGGTCGAACAACTCAAACCCGCCACCTAGCGTAGGTGCCGGCCGACAGGCATAGCCCGGCCGGAGACGTCCGCCCGGAGGACGTCGCTTCCGCTGACACAGCCGGGAAGGGAGATCGGTCAGTGACTTTCACCAGATCGGCGGCCGCGTTGGGCGCGGCCGTCGCGCTCGCGGGAGCAGCCGCGGGCATCGCGGGCTGCGGCTCGAGTAACAGCTCATCAGGGGCAGCGGCCCCCGCCAAGCTCGTCGTATGGCGCATGGGAGGGTCCGTCGCGTCCCAGGTCACCTGGATGAATGGCGTCATCGCGCAGTTCCACAGCAAGTTCCCCCAGTACAAGACCACTAAGGTCAGCGTGGACTGGATCCCGTGGGGGAACCGGACCACCGACTGGACCAACGCCCTGACCAGCGGGAAGGGCGGCCCGGATATCACCGAGCTCGGCAACACCGACACCCCGGGCATCGCGACCCAGGGCGCGCTGGCCAACATCACCAGCGACGTCAAGGCCTGGTCTAACGGCTCGGACATCATCTCCGGCAACCTGGCCAACGACACCGTCAGCGGCCAGAACTACGCAGTGCCGTGGTTCGGCGGCGTGCGCGGCATCTGGTACAACAAGGACCAGTTCGCCAAGGCCGGCATTTCGGCACCCCCCACGACCTGGGCACAGCTGGTCAGCGATGCCAAGGCACTGATGACGGCCTACCCCGGCACCTACGGGCTCGGCGCGCCGAGCAACTTCACCAACGGGATCGTCAGCTTTATCTGGGGCGCTGGCGGCCAGGTGGCGGTGCAGTCGGGCGGCAAGTGGAAGGCCGAGCTGAACAGCGCGCAGTCTGAGGCTGGCATCAAGTTCTATTCCGACCTGCTGCTGACCGACAAGGTCTCCCCGACCAAGTACATCGGCCAGACCGAACTGGGGGCGCCGGGCGCGACCTCCGGCGGCAGCAACGAGGACTTCGCCAAGGGCACACTCGACATGTACATCGACGGCCCGTGGGCCGAGTCCTCGCTGGCGGCGGTCAGCACGGCGAACAAGTCGCAGTGGGCGTCGTTCCCGATCCCGAGCGAGAACGGGCCGAACCCGGCTCCGGCCTTCGCTGGTGGCTCGGACCTCGGCGTGTGGGCCAAGAGCCCGAACAAGACCGCGGCCTGGGACCTCCTCTCGGTGATGGACAGCACGTCCAACGCCACCACCTTCGCGAACTCCCAGGGCTTCTTCCCTGAGTTCACGTCGCAGCTGTCGAACCCGGCCTACTCAAGCAGCCCGATTCTGTCAGGCTTCGCCAAGGCGGCCGGCTACACCCAGATCTCTCCGCTCAACTCGAAGAACTGGGGCACGGCTGACGCCACCGATCAGATCATTCCGGACATGATGAAGGCACTCATGCAGGGCGCCAACTTCACGACCACCGTGAATACAGCGAACACCGAACTGCAGAACGTGCTGAACACCGGAAGCGAGTCCTGATCTAGCCAGCAAGACTCCCGGCCGGCCCGCAGCACGCGGGCCGGCCGGGACGCCAGGCCATCGGACCGCGCGGGCCGACCGGGAGCACAAGCCGGCGGCCCGCGCGGGGCCCGGGAGCACCAAGCCACTGAAGGGAGCTGACGAGCCAGATGGCCGGGATAATGGGGCCGGAGCACGCCGTTCTGCCAGCGGGACTGCCAGCCGGGCTACCGGGCGGGCCGGACCGCGCAGCGCAGCCGGGCTGGTGCCTTCGTTCGCCGGCACAAGCTTGCGCCGTATCTGCTCCTTGCTCCCGCGCTCATCGGCATCGCGCTGGTCCTGCTCTGGCCGCTGGTCCAGGTCGTCATCTTCTCGTTCCAGAACTACAGCCTGATGCAGATCACCGGCGCCGCACCCACCCAGTGGGTCGGCCTGGCGAACTTCACCAGCACCTTCAAGGACGCAGAGTTCTGGCTGTCACTGCGCAACACGCTGGCGCTCGCACTAGTCGTCGTGCCCGCCACCCTGGTCGCCGGCACGATCGTCGGCGTGCTGCTGAACCGCCTGGGCAAGAAGATGGCGGCCTTCGTCAGCACCGCGGCGCTCATGGCCTGGGCGACGCCGCCGATCTCCGCCGCCGTCTTGTTCTACTGGCTCGTCAACCCCGACGGGGGCGTCGTCGACTGGGTACTGTCGAAGCTGCCGCACTGGCTCGTCGGCAGCACCAACTGGGCGCAATACAACTGGACCACGAACGGCGCGTTCCAGGCTTACGTCGTGATTGCCGTGCTGGTGGTCTGGCAGTCGTTCCCGTTCATTGCCGTCTCGGTGCTGGCCGGACTGAAGACGATCCCGGCGGAGCTCATGGAAGCCGCCAGAGTCGACGGCGCCAGCCCGTGGCGGGTGTTCCGGAAGATCACCTATCCGCTGCTGAAGCCGATCTTCATGGTCCTGCTGCTGCTGTCGGTGATCTGGGACTTCAATATCTTCGGGCAGAGCTACATCGTCACCGGATTCCCCGGTAATCAGAACGAGTACAACCTGTCCACGTACCTCTATGACAAGGCGTTCGCCAGCCTCCCGCCGAGCTATGGCCTCGGCGGCGCCATCGCGCTGATCTTCGCGCTGATCCTGCTGGTCATCACGATCGGCTACGTACGCACCTCCGTCCGGCAGGGGGCCCTGACATGAGCGCGCAGAGCACGGACGTGACCGCCCTGCGCTCGCCATCCGCCCGTACCGCGGCGGATGCGCACGTCGGCGCGCCAGGCGCACGCCGGGCCCGGACCCGGCGACGCTTCCGCTCGGCCAGCCTCAACGGGTTCGGGCTGATCATCGCGCTGGTGACGCTGTTCCCGCTGTTCTGGATGCTCTCGACTGCGTTCAAGCCCTCCAGCGAGATCTACTCGCTGACGCCCAGCCTGGTGCCCGCGCACCCCACACTCGGCAACTTCCGCGAAGTGATCAGTGGCCAGGTATCGGGCATCGGCTCGGTGTGGCTGTTTTTCCGCAACAGCCTGACCGTCACGCTGGCCACCGTGCTGGTGGCCTCGCTGGTGTCGCTGCTGGCCTCGGTGGCCGTCGCCCGGTTCCGCTTCCGGCTGCGCGCGTCGTTCCTGGTCATGCTGCTGATCGTGCAGATGATCCCGGCCCAGGCGCTGATCATCGCGCTGTTCCTCGACTTCAAGCGGCTCAACCTGCTGGAGAACCTGTTCGGCCTCGTCATCGTGTATGCCGCGCAGGCGCTGCCAGTCTCGATCTGGATGCTGCGCAACTTTGTCGCGACGATCCCGCGCGAGCTGGAGGAAGCGGCGGCCATCGACGGCGCGACGAGCTTTCGCATCTTCTGGCGGATCCTGTTCCCGCTGGTCGCGCCTGGCCTGGTCGCGACCAGCATCTTCGCCTTCATCACCGCGTACAACGAGTTCATCGTCGCGCTGACCTTCCTCGGCCAGGCGCACAGCGACTACACCCTGCCGATCTACGTGACGTACTTCTTCGGCCGCGGCGGCGCGCAGTGGGGCCCGATCATGGCGGCCTCCACGATGTACACGATCCCGGTGATCATCTTCTTCCTGATTGTCAGGCGGCGGCTCGTGAGCGGCCTGACCGCAGGAGCGGTGAAGGGATGACCCAGGAGATCGCTGCCGACCCAGGTCTGGGCCGGCTAGCTCAGGCGATCCTGATACCGCCCTTCCCCGGCAGCCAGGAGCCCGACTGGGTCCGTGCCGCCCTCGGCGACGGACTCGGCGGCGTGACTCTGTTCGGCCCGAACGTCCAGGACCGCGCGCAGCTGGCCAGGCTGACGGCCAGCCTGCGCAGCGCTGCGATCGAGCCGATCATTGCCATCGACGAGGAAGGCGGCGATGTCACCCGCATCTCGCATCAGATAGGCAGTGAATATCCGGGGAACGCAGCCCTTGGCGCTGTCGACGACACCGACCTCACCAGGTCGGTCTACGCGGCCCTCGGGGCCGACCTGGCGGCGCTCGGCGTCAACCTGGATCTCGCACCGGCCGTCGACGTCAACACGGCAGCGGACAACCCGGTGATCGGCACCCGGTCGTTCGGCGCCGACCCGGCGCTGGTCGCTCGGCACGGCGCGGCGGCGGTGGCGGGCCTCCAGTCGGCCGGCGTTGCCGCCTGTGCCAAGCACTTTCCCGGGCACGGGAGCACGACGCTGGACTCCCATCTGGTTCTTGCCACCGTGGACGCACCGCTCAGCGTGCTGTGGGCGAGGGACCTGCCGCCATTCGAAGCCGCGATCGCCGCCGGCGTCCGCGCTGTGATGCCCAGTCATCTGCGCGTCCCCGAACTGACCGGCGATCTGCCAGCCTCGCTGTCGCGGCGCGCTCAGACGGACCTGCTGCGCGGCGAGCTAGGTTTCACTGGTGTCATTGTGTCTGACGGCCTGGAAATGCGAGCCGTCAGCGAGCCGTACGGCATTCCAGAAGCCGCTGTGCGGGCCGTCATCGCCGGCACCGACCTGCTGTGTCTCGGCCGGGATCAGGACCACCTGAGCTTCCTCGCGGTCAGGAACGCGCTCGTCGCGGCGGTGCGATCCGGCAGGCTCCGCGGTGAGCGGCTGGAGGAGGCTGCCGCGCGCGTAGCCGAACTGAGGCAATGGACGACGGCGGCGGCAGCGCGCGCAGCGAGTGCGGGCACGCTCCCCGCCGGTGCGATCCCGGCTCAGGCTCGGATCGCGGGCGGGGCCCCGGCGTCGGCTGGCGTCCCTGGCCGGCCAGTCCCAGATGATGCGCCCACGTCGGCGATCGGCCTCGCCGCCGCCCGGCGGGCCGTCACCATCCACGGCGTCCGCCCAGCCGTCCGCCAGCCCCTCGTCGTGCAGCTCGTGCCCCCGTCGAATCTCGCCGTCGGGCCGGTGCCATGGGGGCTGGGCTCGTTCGTCCCGGCCGACAGCTACCGCCAGGTGAGCACAGCGACGGCTGACGACGACTTGCCCTACATCGTGTCGGGTCTGCTCGCCGAGGCGAACGACCGGTCTCTGATCATCGTCGTTCGGGATGCGCACCGGCACGCTGTGGCGAGGCAGGCGGTCCAGCTCATGCTGGCAGGACGGCCGGACGCAATCGTCGTGGAGATGGGGCTGCCTATGTGGCGGCCGGGCGACATCAGCTATGTGACGAGCTACGGCGCCGGCCGCAACAATGCCCGCGCGACTGCCGAGATCCTGGGGCTGGCCGAGCGCTAGCCGCTCCGTCCTTGCCGCCCCAGGTGGCGAAGACGATCCGTGGCCACCGCCTGCGACGGCCCTTCACCGGAGCGCCATCAGCAGTCCAGCCGCGGTTACCTGCATAATGTTGCATATGCGTCTGTCCGCACGTTCCGATTACGCGCTGCGCGCCGTCATCGAGCTAGCCGCTTCCGGCAGTGGCCACGTGACGGCCGACCAGCTTGCCCGGACGCAGGCAATCCCCGGCAAGTTCCTCGAGGCGATCTTGACTCAGCTACGGCGGGCGGGGCTCGTGCGCAGCCAGCGTGGCCCAGACGGGGGATTCTGGCTGGCCAGGCCGGCGACTGAGATCTCACTGGCCGATGTCATCAGGGCCATCGACGGGCCGCTGCTAGGGGTACGCGGCGAGCGGCCGGAGAATCTTGGCTACACCGGTGCCGCCGAGCCGCTGCAGACTGTCTGGATCGCCCTGCGCGCTAACGAGAGGGCCATCCTGGAGGAGGTCACGCTGGAGCACGTCGTGTCCGGGACCCTCCCGCCGAGCGTGCAGAAGCTAGCGGACAACCCAGCGGCCTGGACTTCGCAACCAAGATCCTGATCATCGGCCTTGATGGCCACAGTTGCCGCAGCCAGGCAGCGTCAGCTGTCCCCGGTCGCACTTATCCCCGAACGCCAGCGGCCCGCGCCGACGAGGCACGGGCCGCTATCTGACTGTGAGACTGGCTAGACGGGCACCATGTCGGTGACGTCGCGGCCGAGCTTGTCGAACTTGGACTCGGCGCCAGGCAGCGTGACCGGCTCGAGCATTGGTTCCGCCGGGGCCAGTCGCTGGCCCGTGCGTACGGTGACCTTCCGCTGTGGCATGACGAGATGCGGCGTTCCAGGCTGCCCCTTCACGGCCTGCTGCAGTCGCACGGCACCGCGGAGCGAGGAGGGGGAGCCGGACCGCGCCGGGGCGTCGGTGTCAGACCCGTCGGACTGACGCGCGCCAGCGAGCGCTGGCTCAAGCGGCACACCGAACGCAGGCTCGTTCTGGAGCTCCGCCAGGGCGAACCCGTCGGACACTTCGCGCAGGACCTGCGAGAGCGGGGCGCCAAGGGCGTCACAGATCGATGCGAGCAGCTCGGAAGAAGCTTCCTTCCGCCCCCGCTCGACTTCGGACAGGTACCCCAGGGAGACCCTGGCCGTGGCCGAGACCTCACGTAGGGTGCGACCCTGGCGAAGACGCAGTCGCCGTAGCGCGTCACCAAGCAAGTGACGAAGCAGGACCATCGTCGCTCTCCCTCCGTGAGGTCGATCCGCTGACTCCTCTACCGTACCTGCCCTTGCGGACCGTGCGGGAGAGGGCGCAGCTGCGTGTTCACAGGACCGTAACACTGTAATCAGATCTCATCTTCCCGCAACGCGCTGACCAGCAACGACAGCACCGACAGCACCACCTGTTGCCGAATCTGCTGCCGGTCTCCGTCGAGCTGCAATCCCGATCCGGCGGGTCCAGACGGGCCGTCGAGCGCGATGAAGACGGTTCCCTGGGGTTTCCCGTCCGCCGGTCCGGGACCCGCTACGCCCGTCGTCGCCAGGCCATAGGACGCGCCGAGCCGGGCTCGCGCGCCCGCCGCCATGGCCGCAGCCACGCAAGGATCGACCGGGCCATACCGGGCGAGCAGGTCGCCCGGAACGCCAAGGAGCGCCGCTTTCAGGTCCGTGGCGTAAGCGACGACGCCGCCACGGACCACGATCGACGCGCCCGGAATGCTAGTCAGCGCCGCCACGACCAGCCCGCCTGTCAGCGACTCGGCCACGGCGACGGTCTGGCCGCTCGCTGTCAGGCGTGCCACGACCAGCCTGGCTAGTTCGCCAGCATCGGGTCCCGGCTCGGTCACTGCACTGCCCGGCGCAGCCGGAAAGCCCTGAGCGTGTAGTCAATCCCGGTCACCACGGTCACGACCAGCGCGGCCCCCATAACGATCTCGCGCGCTAGCACGATGTGCCACGGGAGCACATACAAGCTGATGGCGATCACCTGCAGCATGGTCTTAGCCTTGCCGCCGCGACTTGCAGCGATGACCCCGCGCCGGATCACCCAGAACCGCAGGGCCGTGACCGCCACTTCCCTGACCACGATGACGGCGGTGATCCACCAGGCGAGTTCGCCGAGGTAGGACAGCGTGATGAGGGCGGATCCCGTCAGAGCCTTGTCGGCGATCGGATCCGCGATCTTGCCAAAGTCCGTAATGAGGCCGCGCCGCCTGGCTAGCTCGCCATCGAGCAGATCAGTTACCGACGCCAGCGCGAACGCGACAAACGCGACCGATCGGTCAGCAGTGCCGCCAGCCAGCAGGAACCACACGAAGACAGGCACCAGGAGTAGCCGCAGTACGGTGAGCTCGTTCGCCACGTTGAGCAATCCCGGCGCCGGCAGGACGTCAGGCGCGGGATGGGCATCGGCGGAGTCTGCCCCAGCGGCGGCCGACGCCCCCCGGGTCGTAGCACTCGGAGCCGGGCCGGCCTGGGCCGTGCCTGCCTGGGCCGTGCCTGCCTGGGGTGCCGGCCTGGGCTGTGGCAGCCGGAGCGGGCTCATCCGGCCAGCGATCACCGTTCTCGTTTGTTCCGGGAGTCGCCCAGCTCAACGTGCGCCCGCGGGCTGGTCCCCCGCCCCTACGACTGCGATCGCCTCGGCATGCAGGTCGACGCCGTCGCTGCCCGTGACGACGGCGCTGACGATATCGCCGGGCGCGAGCTGACTATCGCTGCGCACCTCCGTCGCCCCGTCGACTTCAGGAGCCTGATGCTCAGCCCGGCCGAGATAACGCCCATCACCGAGGACCTCGTCGATGAGTACGTCGACCGTCGCGCCGAGTCGCTCCGTAGCGCGTTCGGCCATGAGCTCGTCAGCGAGGCTGGCGAGCTCTTCAACTCGGCTGGCGATTTCCTCCTCCGGGAGCTGGCCGGGCAGCGCGGCCGCCTCGGTGCCATCCTCGTCGGAGTAGCCGAAAACGCCGATAGCGTCCAGCCGCGCCTCAGCCAGGAAGGCGGCGAGCTCGGCCACGTCTTCCTCGGATTCACCGGGGAAGCCGACGATGAAGTTCGACCGGATCCCGGCATCCGGCGCAAGCGTCCTGATCTGCTCGATGAGCTGTCCGAACCGCTCGCGGTCCCCGAACCTGCGCATAGCCCGCAGCACGCCGCCGCTGGCGTGCTGGAAGGACAGATCGAAGTACCGCGCTACGCCGGGCGTGCCCGCCAGTACCTCGATGAGACCCGGCCTGACCTCGGCGGGCTGAAGGTAGCTCACGCGGACCCGGCGGATGCCAGGGACCGCCGCCAGCTGCGGCAGGAGCGACTCCAGTAGCCGTAGGTCACCGAGGTCCTTGCCGTAAGACGTGGAGTTCTCGCTCACCAGGAGCAGCTCACGCGCACCGTGATCGGCCAGCCAGCCGGCCTCAGTCAGCAGATCGTCCGGACGGCGGGAGACAAATGCTCCGCGAAATGCCGGAATTGCGCAGAACGTACAACGGCGGTCGCACCCAGAGGCGATCTTGAGTGGTGCGACCACTCCACCGCCGAGCCGGCGTCGCAGCACTCGCGGGCCCGAAGCCGGCGCTACGCCTGGCGGCAGGTCGGCTATCTCGCTCCGGCCGGCCAGGGCACGTCCGGGCTGGGCACGTCCGGGCTGGGCACCTCCGGGCTGGGCCGGTCCGGGCTGGGCATGTCCGGGCTGGTGCGTCGCGTTGCCGGGCCGGTCGGCAGGTGACAGTGGCAGCAGCTTCCGCCGGTCTCGTGGCTCATGCGCGTCCCATCGCTGGCCAGCAGCGATCGAGTCGAGCCGGGCCGCGATATCTTCGTAATCGTCAAAGCTCAGAATCTGAGCCTCGGGCATGGCCTCGGCCAGCCCCGAGCCGTAGCGCTCGGCCAGGCATCCGGCAGCGACCACCTGCGCCCCGCCAGCCGCCGCGTCGAGCAGCTCGTCAATGGACTCCTGCTTTGCCGCCTGGATGAAGCCGCACGTGTTGACCAGGACGACAGCGGCATCGTCAGTGTCGTCGGCGAGCTGCCAGCCGCCATCCTCGAGCCGCGCCGCCAGCTCTTCCGAGTCGACCTCGTTGCGGGCGCAGCCAAGTGTCACCATCCGGACAACTCGCCTGGTGGCACCTGGATTTTGACTAAACGACACACCGGCAGACTACGGTAACTCCTCGCGTGCCAGCGCACCAGTAACGCCCTCCCGGTCGGCGCGAGGCACGCAGCCGCGACTGGGTGCCAGCCAGTCTGCGACCTACGGCTTGCAGATCGTCCTTGAGCACCTGAGCGTGATCGGGTTCGTCGTCTCGTAGGTCTGCCGCTTGCCGTTCAGGTAGAGCACCGCGCCGCCTGGGTTGCCCATCTGCAGGGTGACCGGGTTCAGCGTGGTCCACGACTTGCTCGTGATCCCGACGGACGCGCCGATGTCACCCTGGAAGATGACGTGCCCGTCAAACCTCGTCACTTGCACCCACGTGAGGGCCCCGGTCAAGGCGGTGAGCGTGAGGTGCACGCTCTTGGGCGGCGTGTTCGCCACCGGCGTGGTCGTCACTGGCTTGGTCGATTTGCTGCTGTGCGCCGCTGGCGGCGGAGAATTCGTCTTGTTCCGGTGCCCGAAGTACCGGAAGCCGACGATGCCGAGCACCGCGACCAGCCCGACCACCAGCACGACGCTCCATCTTGGCCGCCGCCGCTCTGTCAGCTTCACCGGCGTGAACGGCTCGAAGACATCGGCTGCCGTGATCGGCTGCGACGGCGCCTGGGTGGCGTCGTACTCCCGGACAAGTGCCTCGGGATCGAGCCCGACCGTGCGGGCGATGCTGCGGATGTGACCGCGCGCGTAGAAGTCACCACCGCAGGCCGAGTAGTCCCCCCGCTCGATACCGCGGACGATCGTCTCCCTGATGCACGTCCGCTGGCTGACTTGCGTGATGGTGAGACCCGCCTGACGGCGCGCTGCCGCCAGTTCGTCACCGATGCTCACGCGACGCCTCCACTAGTCATGCTGCGTCCCGCCCCCGGGCCAGGGCCAAGCGGCCCACTTGCCCCGTCGTTGGTATCCCCCGATTCCCATGACTGGGATCGGTCACCAAGTGTAGACATGCCGTTACGCTCCGGCAGGGAAGCGCCAGGAATCGGGGTGGCACCCGCGTGCTGGCTGGCGAGCTGAAGCCGGCGGGGCCGCAGCGGCTAGCTCAGTCTTCGCCGCGCAAGGAGGCGAGGAGCCCGGCCAGATCGTCCGGCCTTATCAGCACATCGCGCGCCTTTGAACCCTCGCTCGGGCCGACCACGCCACGGCTTTCGAGCAGATCCATGAGCCTGCCAGCCTTGGCGAAGCCCACCCGAAGTTTGCGCTGCAACATCGACGTCGAGCCGAACTGCGTACTGACGATCAGCTCGGCCGCGCGCAAGAGGTCGTCCAGGTCGTCGCCGATGTCCGCATCGATCTCGCGCTGCCGACCTTCAGGCGTCGACCACGTCCTCCCGGTAGGCCGGCTCCGCCTGCTTCTTGCAGTGGGCGACGACCTCGCGGATCTCCTTCTCGGTGACGAAGGCGTTCTGGAGCCGGATCGGCTTGCTCGTGCCCATCGGCAGGAACAGCGCGTCGCCCTGGCCGACCAGCTTTTCCGCGCCGGGCTGGTCCAGGATGACCCGGCTGTCGGTGAGGCTCGAGGTGGCGAACGCCAGCCTGGACGGAACGTTGGCCTTGATCAGGCCGGTGACGACGTCGACGCTCGGCCGCTGGGTCGCCAGCACCAGGTGAATGCCCGCGGCCCTGGCGAGCTGCGTGATCCGCACCACCGCGTCCTCGACATCGCGCGGTGCCACCATCATGAGGTCGGCCAGTTCGTCGACGATGACCAGCAGGTACGGGTACGGCACGTAGACGCGCTCCGACCCGGCCGGGGCCGTCAACCGGCCGGCCCGGACCGCCTTATTGAAGTCGTCCATGTGCCGGAAGCCGGACGCGGCCAGGTCGTCGTATCGCCGGTCCATCTCCCCCACCACCCACTGGAGGGCATCGGATGCCTTCTTCGGGTTGGTGATGATCTGCGTGATCAGGTGCGGGATGCTGGCGTAGGGGGCGAGCTCGACCCGCTTGGGATCGATCAGGACCATCCGCACCTCGTCCGGCGTCGAGCGCAGCAGGATCGAGGTGATCAGCCCGTTGATGCACACCGACTTGCCCGACCCGGTCGCGCCCGGCTATGAGCATGTGCGGCATCTTCGCGAGGTTGGCCACCACCGTGCGGCCCTCGACGTCCTTGCCGAGGCCGACGACCATGGGGTGCTGGTCACTCGTCGCCACCGGCGACCTGAGCACGTCGCCGAGGCTGACGATGTCCCGGTCGGTATTGGGGATCTCGATGCCGATAGCGGACTTGCCGGGGATCGGGGACAGGATCCTGACGTCAGCGCTCTTGACCGCGTACGCGATGTTCTTGGACAGCGCCGTGACGCGCTCCACCTTGACCGCGGGCGCCAGCTCGATTTCGTACCTGGTCACCGTCGGGCCCCGGGTGAAGCCCGTGACCTGCGCGTCCACCTCGAACTGCTCGAGCACCGCGGACAGCGCCTCGACCATCGCTTCGTTGGCCTTGGTGCGCGGCCTGGCCACCGTGCCCGGCTTCAGCAGGGCGACCGGCGGCAGCGTGTAGCTCCCGTCCGTGGTCGCCGCCAGCGTCAGCTGCTCGGCCTTCTTCGGCTGCGCGCTCGCCGCGGCCGCGCCGTCGCGCGCCATCGGCCGGCGCCGACCAGTCGTGCCAGCCACCCGCAGCGTCTGCGCCCGCGGCGTGGGCCCGCAGCGCCGCGGCCGCGGCCGCTGCCTCGGCCGCGGTGACGCCGGCCTCGCTCGCCGACTCCAGGTCCTTGTTCGCGTCGCGGCGGCCGAGCAGGCCACCGAGCAGCGGCGTGTCGTACGCCCGGTCCCTGGCCCCGACCTCGAGCGCCTCGGCGCGCCGCCGGGACAGCCGGGCCGGCTGCCGCGCCGGAGGTGTCCTGACCGGCCACACCGTCGGCGTCCGCGTCGGCAGGCACCGGCCGGCGCAGGATGAACCCGTGCAGCTCCGCGATTCGGTCGGGAACGCGGTGCAGTGGCGTCCCGGTCACCACGAGCAGGCCGAATCCGGCGATGAGAACCAGCACCGGAATCGCGGCCCACTTGGTGATCACAGCCACCAGCGGCGCGGACACCGCGAAGCCGACGACGCCGCCAGCCGACCGGATGGCGGGCAGCCCCGCCGATAGCTCCGGCGTGCCGGACGCCACGTGCACCAGGCCGAGGACGCCCGCCAGCAGCGCGGTCCAGCCGATGACCATCCGGGCGGTGTCCGCGTTGCTGTCGGGATGGCGCAGGAACCGCCAGGCGAGCAGTGCCAGCAAGAGGGGGATGGTCCAGGTGCCCGACCCGAACAGCGTCACCAGCCCAGTCGCCAGTGGCTTGATCGGCCCGGCTCGCGTGCCACCAGGTCGCCACCGCCGCGACGATCGCGGCGCACAGCGCGGTAAGGCCCGCGCCGTCCCGGCGATGGAGCGGGTCGAGGTCACGAGCACTGCGGCCGAGAGCACGAGCAGACGGTGCCGACCGTGTGGGCGAGCGCCATCCAGATCGCGGCGACCGCGCTCACGACCCAGCCCGCCAGGATCACGAACGGATTGGTCGAAGGCGCGGGCCGAGTGTTGCGTCGGCCCGTTGATTTGCCCCGGCTACTCGGACGCCTCCGGCTCGTGCTGTACGCAGCACCACGGCGGTTGCGCGCGGCGGAGCCAGACCCGCGACGAGTCGAACTGGCCGGCTGTCGAGACCGACTGGTCGTGCCGCCGCGAGGGCGCGCTGCGCCTTTGGGCGCACGAGTCGCCATGATCCCCAACCGTAACGAGCGCAGAGCCGACAGCATCGCAACGCCCGCGGCGTGTCGCGAAGTTCCGCGTCCGCAGCTGGTCGAGACCAGTTGCGGCGAGCCACTGAGGTAGCTATTGTGCTAGTCACCTAGTTAAATGGGAGGCACGGTGATCGAGTTCCATCTGGACGGCCGGTCCGGGGTCGCGCCGTATCTGCAGCTGATCCAGCAGGTACGGCAGGCGCTCCGGCTCGGGCTGCTCCGGGAGGGCGATCAGCTTCCCACGGTGAAGGACGTCTCCGGCTCGCTGGCGATCAACCCGAACACCGTGCTCAAGGCCTACCGCGAGCTGGAGTACGAAGGCCTCGCCGCGGCCCGGCCCGGGGTCGGCACGTTCGTGACCAAGACACTGAGCAGCGACTCGATCGCCGCCTACACCGAGCTCAGCCGCGACCTCGAGGGCTGGCTCAGCAAGGCCCGCGGGGCGGGCCTGGACGACGAGAGCATCGGCGCCATTTTTCAGCGGACCATCCGGACCGCCGTTCAGGAGGAAGCACTATGACCGCAGCCATCGAAGCTCTCGGTCTGGGCAAGAGGTACGGGCGACGCTGGGCCCTGTCGGACTGCACCCTCAGCATTCCGGCCGGGCGTGTCACCGGCCTCGTCGGCCCTAACGGGGCTGGTAAGACGACGCTGATCAACCTGGCGACCGGCATGCTGGCGCCGACGACCGGCAGCATCGCGGTACTGGGAAGCACGCCGGCCAGCGGGCCGGAGCAGCTTGCCAGGGTTGGCTACGTCGCGCAGGACACCCCTACCTATGCCGGGCTGAGCGTCGAGGACCATCTGCGGTTCGGCGCGCACATGAACCCCGGCTGGGACGCTGCTCTCGCGCACAAGCGGATGAGCCAGCTTGGTATTGACCCGAAGCAGAAGGCCGGCAAGCTGTCCGGCGGCCAGCGAGCGCAGCTCGCGCTGACGCTGGCCATCGCCAAGCGCCCTGAGCTGCTGATCCTGGACGAGCCGATCGCCAGCCTCGACCCGCTCGCCCGGCGCGAGTTCCTTCAGGCGCTGATGGAGACCACCGCCGAGCACGAGATCAGCGTGCTCATGTCGTCGCACCTGGTCGCCGACCTGGAACGGGTCACCGACTACCTCATCGTCCTGATGAGCTCCCGAGTGCAGGTAACCGGCGACATCGACGAGATGCTCGCCACCCATTACCTGCTCAGCGGGGCGCGCCGCGATCCCGCGACGCTACCCGCGAGCCAGGAGGTGATCAGCGCCAGCCACACCGATCGGCAGAGCACGATCCTGGTTCGCAGCACCGAGCCGGTCCTCGACCCGACGTGGTCCGTCAGCCAGCTCGACCTCGAAGACCTTGTCCTCGCCTACATGGGCAACACCACCGCCAGCGTCGAGACTGGCCACAAGATCATGGAGGAGCAGCGATGATGTGGCTGACCTGGCGACAGTTCCGCTGGCAGGCGGTGACCGCCGCCGCGGTTCTTGCTGTACTCGCTATCGCGCTTGGCGCCACCGGGTCTGGCCTCAGCACCCGGTTTGACCAGGCGGGCCTCAGCGCCTGCCACGCCGCGTGCAGCTCGCTGGCCAGCAATTTCATTCGACGACCTCAGGCGGCACGCCCGTACGCCGCGCTGTTCTTCGGCTGCGTCGTGCTCATGTACCTGGCGCCCGCGCTGATGGGCATCTTCTGGGGCGCGCCGCTGATTGCCCGTGAGTTCGAGGCAGGCACCCACCGGCTGGCCTGGAACCAGAGCATCACGCGCGCCCGCTGGACCGCCGTGAAGCTCGGGCCTCATCGGGCTGGCAGCTGTCGCGACCGCCGGCCTGCTCAGTCTCATGATCAGCTGGTGGGCTAGCCCGATCGACCACGCGCATGAACTCGTCGGCGGCAGCCCACTCGGTTCGGTGTTCACCCGAATCAGCCCGCTGGTGTTCGCCGCCCGCGGCGTTGCGCCGCTCGGCTACGCCGCGTTCGCCTTCGCGCTCGGCGTCACCGCGGGCGTCCTCATCCGCAAGACGCTGCCGGCGATGGCCATCACGCTGGTGATCTTCGCCGCCGTGCAGTTCCTGATGCCAAACTTCGTGCGGCCGCACCTCATCCCGCCTGTGCAGGTGACCGCTCCGTTCAACGCCAACACCGCCAACGAGATCATGATCAGCTCAGCGCGGGCAACTCACCAGCGCCAGCAACACCATGACCGTCGTGGGCGACTTCAGCCAGCCCGGTGCCTGGATGCTGTCGAACAAGACCATCACTCCGGCCGGCAAGGTGTTCACCGGGCCGGCGACCGCGGCATGCACAGGAAACTCCACTCAGGAGCAGTGCACCAACTGGCTGGACAGCCTGCACTTGCGCCAGCTGATCACCTACCAGCCAGCAAGCAGGTTCTGGCCGCTCCAGCTCATCGAGACCGGGATCTACCTGGTCCTCGCGGCCGGGCTTGGCTGGCTCTGCGCCTGGCAGGTGCGTCGTCGGCGCGGCTAGCCCACGTCGCGTTCTCTTGACGGTCGTCGCACATGCGGCATAGCCTCGGCCTATCCGAGCGGGCGAGGGGGCAGCGTGCGCATCGCGGTCGCAGGTGGCGGACCAGGCGGGCTCTACTTCGCCGCGCTGGCCCGCCAGCTGCTGCCCGGCGCCGACGTCACGGTCTGGGAGCGCAACGCGCCCGATGACACGTTCGGCTTCGGCGTGGTGTTCTCCGACGAGACCCTCGGCGGCATCGAGAACGCCGACCCCGGCATCTACCGCCAGATGGAGCGCGAGTTCGCCCGCTGGGACGACATCGACGTGCACTATCGCGGCGAGGTCATCACCAGCGGCGGGCACGGCTTCGCGGCCATGGGCCGCCGCCGGCTGCTTGAGATCCTCCAGCAACGCTGCGCCGACCTCGGCGTGATGGTGCAGTTCCGCACGCCTGCGCCTGAGCCAGAGCAGCTCGCAGCGAGCTACGACCTGGTCGTCGCTGCCGACGGCCTGAACTCAGGGCTGCGGAGCAGTCGAGCGACGACGTTCCGGCCCGAATTTGATGTTCGGAACTGCAAGTACATGTGGCTGGGCACGGACCTGGTCTTCGACGCCTTCAAGTTCTATGTCCAGCAGACGCCGTACGGCGTCATGCAAGTGCACGGCTACCCCTACGACGCCACGGGCAGCACCTTCATCGTCGAGATGAACGAGGCCGTCTGGCGGGCGGCGGGCTTCGCCGAGCTGGCCGCGGCCGCGACGGACCTGGCGCCGGGCCAGTCGGACGAGGCTTCGATCACCCGGATCGCCGAACTGCTGGGCGGCGTGCTCGACGGCCACGCGCTGCAGGCCAACAACTCGCGCTGGCTGAGCTTCGCGACGCTGCGCTGCGACCGCTGGCACGACGGCAACATGGTCCTGCTCGGCGACGCCGCGCACACCGCGCACTTCTCCATCGGGTCGGGGACCAAGCTCGCCATGGAGGACGCGCTCGCGCTGGCCGCGTGCCTGTACGAGCACGGCGCCGAGGCCGGCGGCGACGCTGTCGCCGCCGCGCTGACGGCCTACGAGGCCGAGCGCCGGCCGGTGGTCGCCTCGACGCAGCGCGCGGCGCAGGCGAGCCTGGAGTGGTTCGAGAACCTCGGCCAGTACACCGGGCAGGAGCCCGAGCAGTTCGCGTTCAACATCATGACCCGCAGCCGCCGGGTCACCCACGGCAACCTCCGGCTGCGCGATCCCGAGTTCACCGACCGGATGGACGCCTGGTTCGCCGGCGAGTGCAAGCGGCGCGGCCTCGGCGCCGGCGACGTGGTGCCGCCGATGTTCCAGCCGTTCCGGCTGCGCTCCCTCGACCTGCCGAACCGCGTCGTGGTGTCGGCCATGGACATGTACTCGGCCGCTGACGGGGTGCCGTCGGACTTCCACCTGGTGCACCTGGGCGGCAAGGCCCTCGGCGGCGCTGGCCTGGTGATGACCGAGATGGTCTGCGTCAGCGCCGACGGCCGGATCACGCCCGGCTGCGCCGGCCTGTACGCACCCGAGCACGAGGCGGCGTGGCGGCGAGTCACGACGTTCGTGCACGAGTCGTCCGGCGCCAGGATCGGGATTCAGCTCGGGCACTCCGGCCGCAAGGGTGCCACGAAGCTGATGTGGGAAGGCATGGACGAGCCACTGACGGCGGGAACGTGGCCGGTCTGCGGCCCCTCGCCGCTTCCGTATGCGCCGGGCCTGAGCCAGACGCCGCGCGAGCTGACGATCGCGGAGATGCGGCAGATCCTGGCCGAGTTCGTCGCGTCCGCCGAGGCCGCGGACCGGGCCGGGTTCGATCTGCTCGAGCTGCACTGCGCGCACGGGTATCTGCTGTCGTCGTTCATCTCGCCGGTGTCGAACCAGCGGACGGACTCGTTCGGGGGCTCGCTGGAAGGGCGGCTGCGGTACCCGCTGGAGGTGTTCGCCGCGGTCCGCTCGGTCTGGCCGGCCCACAAGCCCATGACCGTCCGGATCTCGGCGTGCGACTGGGTGCCGGGCGGCATCACCGGCCCGGACGCCGTGTCCATTGCTGCTGCCTTCGCGGCCGCCGGGGCCGACGCCGTGGATGTGTCGACGGGACAGGTCACGCCCGAGGAGAGGCCGGCCTTCGGCCGGTCGTATCAGACCCCGTTCGCGGACGCGATCAGGAACCAGGTCGGCGTCGCCACCATCGCGGTCGGCGTGATCTCCTCCTACGACGACGTGAACTCGCTCCTCCTGGCCGGCCGCGCAGACCTGTGCGCGCTCGGCCGCGCGCACCTGTACGACCCGAACTGGACCCTGCACGCGGCGGCCGAGCAGGGCTACTCCGGGCCCGGCGCCCGCTGGCCCGTCCAGTGGCAGGCTGGTCGCCGGGCGCCTGTCACGAGCCGAATCGACGGGCCACGGCCGCGGCTTGAGCTGATCCGGGCCGGCGTCACCGGGACCAAGCACGCCCGCTGGCGCCCCTGACGCCCGGCTGACGACCCCAGCACCGAGATGATCTTCATGGATGCGGAGTTGGTACGGCCACAGCCGTAGCTACGTCACATTCATTCGTGCGATTCGCCGCCTGAATCGGCCGCGGACTGATGGAGGATGGCCCGATGAGCATCGAGCGAGTTAATCCGCCGTCGCTGGCGGCGCCGTCGGGCTTCGCGCACGCGGTGATCGCGACCGGCGGCCAGGTCGTGTTCCTGGCCGGCCAGACTGCCCTGGACGCGGCGGGGGCGATAGTCGGGGACACGGTCGTCGAGCAGTTCGAGCAGGCGCTCGCGAATCTGCTCACGGCCCTGGACGCCGCCGGCGGGCTGCCCACAGACCTGGCCAGCCTCACCGTCTACGCCGTTGACCTGGCCGACTACCGGGACCACGGCAAGCAGATCGGCGCGGTATGGCGGCGGCTAGCCGGGCGCAGTTATCCGGCGATGGCCGCCATCGGGGTGTCCAGGCTGTGGGATCCAGCAGCCCTGGTCGAGCTCCAGGGCTTCGCCGTCATCGGCGCCAGCAGCTGACCGTCACCGTAGCGCGCCCGAGGCGCCCGCGGCGCAGCCGAGGCTCAGCCGGGGCCGATGTACGCCGTCGTCTCCCGCCGCCACAGCAGCACAACAGCGGCCAGCCCGACGACCCACTGCAGCACTATGAAGCCGACGGAGATCAGCGGCACCGGTGCCTCGCTTCGCGAGACGGCTGCTTCGACGGTCATGAAGGCGAAGAACACGGACGCGACGATCCGGGCCCAGCCGCTGGCCCGGTGATTGGCCCAGGCCATCCACCACCACAGCAGCACGCAGATCAGGCCGGCCACGACCAGGATCACGAAGGAGCCGTCGGCGATCCTGTGCAGCTGCGCGATGTTGTACGGAGCACCGACCTGGCGGCTGTTCGTGCGCTCCCGGTTGAAGATGTCGGTTTTGATCTTGCTGCTCAGGCTGAATGCGGTGATCACGCCGAGCAGGGCAACGCCCGCGCCGACATACATGAGGTAGACGGCGTAGCGCAGTGATGGTGGCTGCTCCGGCTGAGCCACGGGCAGGCCGGTGTCGAGGCGGCCCCTGTACTGGTAGGGCTGATACGTCATCCATGGCCCCAAGCTGCCGCGTGCCACTGCGTGGTCGCACAGGTGAGCGACCTCAGCGGGGCTTCAACCAGGCGCGGGACGCTACCGACTCTGAGCGTAGTACTCCGAGGAATCGCGGCGCCAGAGGAAGATCGTGACGCCGAGCCCGACGAGCCAGCCGAGGACGTCGAAGATCTTCGTGCCAGCGGCGTTGGGCCGGGCGACTGCCGACAGCAAGCCCAGGGTGTTGAGTCCGAACAGGACACCGGCGACGATCCGGGCCCAGCTCTTGCCAGCGCCGTTCGCGCGGGCCATCCAGATCCACAGGCCGATCCCGATCAGGCCGAGGATGACGATCGTGGCGATGCCGACGACCTGCGCGGTATGCAGCTGAGTGGCGGTCAGGTGCTTGGTGGATGCCTTGATGATGTCCTGCTTGAGGCTGCCGACCGTCGCCAGCCCGACGATGAACTCCAGCGCGCTCAGCGCTGCCCCGACGTACATGAGCTTGACCGCGGTACTGATGGACGGCGGCTTGGCGGGACGCTGCTGCTGGGGCAGTTGCTCGGACCCGCTCGTCGGGTACGGCTGATACGTCATCGTGACTCCTTGGTCAGGTCGCCTCGCGGCACCGCACAGCCTAGTCACGTCACTGGACTGCCTACCACCTCAGTTGATCAGATCGGTCCGGCGCCCGTCACCGCGAGTACGTTGTCCCTGGCCAGGCCCCCAAGCCGGGCATGCAGGCGACCGAAGAGCTCAGCCGCCCGCGCTCCGTGCCAGTCGGCCGGCAGCAGCTCCGGCGGCAGGCCAGGGTCGAGGAACGGCAGCCGCCGCCACGCGGTGAGCACCCGGACGTAATCCGCGAACGCCTGGCCAGGATCACCGTCGGCCGGCTGCCACCGCACCAGGACCGGCGCGGCCGAGTCGATGAACGCCTGGTAGAGCTGCTCGAGCCGGGCCAGGTCCCACCACTGGCCGATCTTGGCCCGGACATCACCGAAGGCGAGGTAGCTGGCCGTGAACAGGCTGACGTACGCCGTCAGGTCGTCGGTAGCCAGCACGTCGCGTGTCTCGTCGGCGAGGTGCTCCGGTGCGATCCAGACGCCGGCCGAGACGGTGCCGAAGCCCAGCCAGGCAAGCCGGGATCGCAGCGCGTGCCGCCGTGCGCGCTCGTGCTCAGGAACGCTGAAGACCGCCAGCAGCCAGCCGTCGTCAGCACTCGCGCGCGGCGGCCGGAAGATCCTCCGGTCGCCGTCGGCGAGGATCTTGCGGCCGCCGGCTGACAGGCCGTAGCCGGCTGCGCCGCCGACGCGGCGGGATTCCAGCAGGCCGCGCAGCTTCAGCCGGGAGATCGCCGACCGGACCGCCGGTTCCTCCACGCCGAGCTCGGCCATGAGCCTGATCAGCGCGGCGATGCTGAACCAGCCGCCGGTATCGCGCGCATACAGGCCGTAGATGGTCACGATGAGCGCGCGCGGCTGGGCCGTGAGGCCGTCGCTGCCGGGCGGGTCGGAGATGGTCACCGTCAGAACCTAGCGTTGCCCTGGCCGCCGTCGCACGCCTGGCACTGGATCGGTGCGCTGCTTCATTGACTATCGTCACAAAGGCGGAATACTGAGACCGTCGTGGTGGCATCCGAGGAGGTCCGGGCATGCAGCTCTCCCCGTCCGCACACGCCGACACGTTCTGCCGGGACAATCTGCCCGCACCCGCCGAGTGGCCGGATCTGGACTTCACGCTGCCTGAGCTCATGTACCCGAACCGGCTCAACGCGGCGGACGAGTTGCTGAACCCGACGATCGAAGCTGGCGGCGCTGACCGGCGCTGCCTGCTCTCGCCGGAACAGACGTGGACCTACGGGGAGGTGGCGGAGCGCGCGGCCCAGATCGCCGGGGTGCTCACTGGCGATCTTGGCCTGGTGCCCGGCAACCGGGTCCTGCTGCGCGGGCTCAACAGCCCCTGGCTGGCGGCGTGCTGGCTAGGCGTGCTCAAGGCGGGCGGGGTCGCGGTGGCGACGATGCCGATGCTGCGCGCCGCCGAGCTGACCAGCATCGCTGACATCGCCCAGGTTCGGCTGGCCCTGTGCGATCACCGGCTCACCACCGATCTGCGCGCTGCCGCCATCCCGGATCTGCAGATCGTCGAGTTCGGGGGCACCGCGGCCGGCGACCTGACGCAGCTGGCCGCGGCGCAGCCGACCGAGTTCGCCTCGGTTCAGACGGCGGCCGACGACGTGGCCATGATTGCCTTCACGTCCGGCACGACCGGAAAGCCAAAGGCCGCCATGCACTTCCACCGCGACCTGCTCGCGGCCGCCGACACGTTCTCCGCGCACGTGCTGAAGCCCGTGCCTGACGACCTGTTCGCCGGGACACCGCCGCTGGCTTTCACTTTCGGCCTCGGGGCGCTGCTGCTGTTCCCGCTGCGCGTCGGCGCCGCGACCCTGCTGCTGGAAAAGGCGAGCCCGGCCGAGCTCGCCGACGCGATCGCCGTGCATGGCGTGACCGTGCTCTCCACCGCGCCGACCGCCTACCGGGCGATGCTCGCGGCGGGCAAGGCCGACCGGCTGCGGGGCCTCCGTCGCCCGGTATCGGCGGGCGAGAACCTGCCGAAGTCCACCTGGCAGGCTTTCTACGACGCCACCGGCGTGAAGATCATCGACGGCATCGGCAGCACCGAGATGTTGCACATCTTCGTCGCGTCGGCCGACGACGACATCCGGCCGGGCTCGACCGGCAAGGCAGTGCCCGGCTACACCGCCGCTGTCGTTGGCCAAGACGGCAAGCCCGTCGCGGACGGCGAGCCCGGCCGGCTGGCCGTCAAGGGCCCGACCGGGTGTACCTACCTCAACGACGAGCGCCAGCGCACCTACGTGCAGGACGGCTGGAACCTGACCGGCGACACCTACATCCGCGACACGGACGGCTACTTCTGGTACCAGGCCCGGTCAGACGACATGATCATCTCCGGTGGCTACAACATCGCCGGGCCGGAGATCGAAGAGGTGCTGCTCAGCCACCCGGACGTGGCCGAGTGCGGGGTAGTCGGCGTGCCCGACCAGGCCAGAGGGCAGATCGTCAAGGCATATGTGGTGCTCACCGGTGGCATGACTGGCGACGAGGCCACGGCCCGCGAGCTCCAGGAGCTGGTCAAGCAGCGGATCGCGCCCTACAAGTACCCGCGGGCGGTCGAGTTCGTCACGAGTCTCCCGCGCACGAACACCGGCAAGCTCCAGCGATTCCGGCTCCGTCAGCAGGCCCCCAGCGAAGCCCAGCCCGGCTGACTGGCTTAAGGCCGCTCGATGCGGCCGCCGGCGAAGATGTGGGCGGCCCCGTTCCCGGCAAAGTCGTCCTGCGACAGTGCATTGATCACCGTGATAGCGGCGTGAGCCGGATCGGGCTGCGGGATGCCGGGCGACTCGAGCCGTAGGGGCGTAATGCTGCCCCGCACGAACTGGCCCTGGGCGTTGAGCGTGACGTGCAGCATCGCGCTGACCGAGGTGATGCTGTCCAGGCCGAGGGTGTTGTAGCCGCAGAAATTGCCCAGGCTGTAGGCGATCAGGTGGCCGTGGTACCACTGGAAGCCGCGCAGCACGTGCGGGCCAGAGCCCACGACCAGGTCCGCGCCGGCGTCGATCACCCCATGAGTGAAGGCGATCGAGTTGCCGCGATCCTGGCCGAGGAAGTACTCCGCCCCCGGCACGACGTGCTGGGCGCCGTCGCCCTCGCCGCCGAGGTGCTCCATCACGATGACGAGCTGGGCATGCTGCTTGGCCTGGCGGACGAGCGCCTCGGCCGCCGGAATGTTGAGCGCGTCTGCGTCATACGACCACGGCGCGAAGCCGAGCAGCGCGATCTTGATGCCGTTCCTGGTGAAGTACGTAATCTGGCCAGGCCGCCCGGCCCACATCAGCTGCGCGGCCCGCAGCGCGGCGTCGGTGCTCGTTTCGCCGGCCGCACCCGCGTCCAGGGTGTGGTTGTTCGCCACATTAACGGCCGCGAACCCGTCGTTCTTCAGGTCCGTCGCGGTGTCGTCGGGCGCCTCAAACTGGTAGCAGTCCGTCTCGCCGGGCGCGCACTTGGACATCGGCAAGGTGCCCAGCGCCGACTCCAGGTTGCCCATCGTCAGGTCGCTGGACAGGTCGGACTTGACGTCATCCAGCAGTGATCCGGTGCCGGCGGGCGGCCAGGCGTTGAGCGTTCCGAAGGTCATGTCGCCGACCCAGGTGATGCTGACGGTGGGCTGGGCGGGCGTGGCGGCGGGCGACGAGTGTGCCACGACCGGAACGGGGCGGGCGCCCGAATCAGCCGGGCTGGCTGGCGGTTTGCCCTTCGTCGCCACGAGGGCCCAGCCGCCCAGCGCGGCCACGAGCGTGACGATGCCGACCGACAGGAGCACGTGCTTGCCCTGGGTTCGCCCGGAGTCCGGGACCGCCGCGAGCCCGGAGCCGAGCGCGAGCCCGGAGCCGAGCGCGAGCCCGGAGCCGAGCGCGAGCCCGAGCCCGACCGCGCGGACCGGCGGGCGCCAGCCGCCTGGCGCGGGCGAGGCTCGCCGGACTCAGCGTCGCGCCGGTACTGGTTGCTCGGTGGCACGGCCGTATCCGTCCTCGCTGGGCCTGGTCAATGCTCGCCCAGGATAGGCGCCTGACCAGCGGAAAGACGCCAGAATGCGGATATCGAGCCGAGCTCAGGCCTCCACCACGACCGGGATGATCATTGGTCGACGGCGGTAGTTGTCGCTTACCCAGCGTCCTGTCGCCCGGCGGAGCAGCTGGCGGAGCTGATGCACCTCCGTGATGCCTTCCTTGGCCGCGTTGGCCAGCGCCTCCTCGATCAGCGGCCGCACCTCGGCCAGGCTGGCGTCGTCGATGCCCGCCCCGCGCGCGTGAATCTCCGGGCCGGCGACCAGCTTGCCGCTGGTCGAGTCCACCACTACCACCACCGAGATGAATCCCTCCTCGCCGAGGATCATGCGGTCCTTCAGCGAGGCTTCAGTGACCTCCCCCACCGACAGCCCATCCACGTACACGTAGCCGCACGGGACCATGCCAGTAACCGCGATCTGGCCGTCGACGAGGTCGACCACGACGCCATCCTCGGCAATCACGATGTTCTCCGGCGGCACGCCGGTGAGCGCGGCCAGCTCAGCATGAGCCTTCAGGTGCCGCCACTCGCCGTGGACGGGGATGAAATTGCTCGGCCGGACCAGGTTCAGCACGTACAGCAGTTCGCCCGCTGGAGCGTGGCCGGAGACGTGGACCAGGGCGTTCCCCTTGTGCACGACGCGCGCGCCGAGCCGGGTGAGCTCGTTGATGATCCGGGACACGGCGGACTCGTTACCCGGTACGAGCGATGACGCCAGGATCACCGTGTCACCCTCGGCGATCCGGATCGGATGATCGCGGCCTGCCATCCGCGACAGGGCGGACATCGGCTCGCCCTGCGATCCGGTCGAGATCAGCACGATCTGATCCGGCGGCATCTCCTCGGCCTCCTTGAGGTCGACGAGCAGCCCGCCATGGACGGACGGAACCTTCAGGTAGCCGAGGTCGCGTGCCACACCCATGTTGCGCACCATCGAGCGCCCGACCAGCGCGACCTTGCGGCCGTGCTCGGCCGCGGCGTCCATGACCTGCTGGACCCGGTGCACGTGGCTAGCGAAGCAGGACACGATGATGCGCTGCTCGGCGGCGGCGAAGACTTCGGACAGCACCGGGCCGATCGTGCGCTCTGAGGTCACGATGCCCGGCACCTCGGCGTTGGTCGAGTCGGCCAGCAGCAGGTCCACCCCGAGAGCGCCGAGCCGCGCGAACCCGCCGAGGTCGGTCAGGCGGCCATCGAGCGGGAGCTGGTCCATCTTGAAGTCACCGGTATGCAGGATCAGCCCGGCCGGGGTCCGGATGGCCACGGCGAGCGCGTCCGGAATGGAGTGATTGACCGCGAGGAATTCCAGATCCCAGGGCCCGAACCGCTGGGTGCCGCCGGCCTCGACCTCCACGTCCACCGGGGTGATCCGGTGCTCGGTGAGCTTGCTGCGCAGGAGCGCGAGAGTTAGCCGCGACCCCACGATCGGGATGTCCGCCCGCTGCCTCAGCAGGTACGGCACGGCGCCGATGTGATCCTCGTGCGCGTGCGTGAGCACGAGCGCCTCGATCTGGTCCAGCCTGCCCTCGAGGGCGGAGAAGTCGGGCAAGATCAGGTCGACGCCCGGCTGATTGTCCTCGGGGAACAGCACACCGCAGTCGACGATGAGCAGCCGCCCGGCGTACTCGAAGACGGTCATGTTGCGGCCGATCTCGCCGAGGCCGCCGAGCGCGACGAGACGCAGGCCGTTAGCGGCTAGCGGCGGCGGCGGCCCTAGCTCGGGATGCGGGTGGCTCACTTGAGCTTCACACCGCCCGCAGCGAGGTCCGCCCGCAGCCGGTCGATTTCGGCGTCGGTGGCATCGGGCATCGGCAGGCGAACCACTCCGCCGGGCAGACCAAGCAGGCCGAGCGCGGCCTTAGTCATGATTACTCCCTGGGACCTGAACAGGCCCGTATAGACCGGCAGCAGGTCACGGTGGATCTGCAGCGCGTCAGCAACCCGGCCGGCGCGGTAGGCATCGATCATCTCGTGCAGCCGGTCGCCGACGACGTGCCCGACGACACTGACGAAGCCAGCCGCGCCGAGCGAGAGCCAGGGCAAGTTGACCATGTCGTCGCCGCTATAGAAAACCAGCGGCGTGGCCGCCATGACGACCGACCCGGCAGCGAAGTCGCCCTTGGCATCCTTGACCGCGACGATCCGCGGATGCTCAGCGAGCTGGAGCAGCGTATCGACGGCGATCGGCGTGCCGGTGCGGCCCGGGATGTCGTACAGCATGTTCGGCAGGCCGGTAGCGTCGGCGACCCGCTTGAAATGCGCCACCAGACCGCTTTGCGGTGGCTTGTTGTAGTACGGCGTCACGACTAGCAGCCCGTGTGCGCCTGCCCGCTCGGCGGCGCGGGCGAGCTCGCACGTGTGCGCGGTGTCGTTCGTGCCGACGCCAGCGACGACGGTAGCCCGGTCGCCGACGGCCTCGAGCACGGCGGCCAGCAGCCTGGCCTTCTCCTCGTCCGACGTCGTCGGGGATTCGCCGGTCGTGCCGCTGATCACCAGGCCGTCGTTACGCATGTCGGTGACCAGGTACTCGGCGAGCTGTGCGGCGCCGTCGTAGTCCACTCCGCCACGGGAATCCATGGGCGTGACCATCGCCGTGAGCATGCGCCCGAAAGGCGCTGAGGCCGGGTCGCCGGCCGGGTTCGCTGTCTCGGTCATATACCGAACGCTACCGGGCGGAGACGCGGCGGCGCACTGCCGGCACGGCAGGGCGCCAGGTGCAGACGCGGCGACGTGAGCTCGGGGGTACCCACGCCGCCTGCGCCTGCCCTCATTATCGGCCCGGATTGCACGGCGCGTTACCAGTTGATTGCAATTCGTAAAGGGGCGAGCCCTTTCGCGTTCTCGGCCGCTCTGTTCAGTTGCGCGAACCGGCGTGTCGCAGCCGGGCCAGCGGCACGTCCGGCCGGACAATGGTCGCGGGCCCCTCCAGGTATGAGATGGAGGGGCCTTGACGTTGCCGCTCGCGGCCGTTCCGCGTGCGCCGCCACATCCACGCGATAAGCTTCCGCCATCCCAGGGCCGAACGTCCCTGGGCGGGTGCTGTGCACAGCGAAGCCGGTGTGATCCCGGCGCTGTCCCGCAACGGTGATGCCCGGCCGAGCTGACTCGGCCGCGGACGAGCCCGGACGCCTGGCCTGCGCCAACGACCTGTCCTCGGAGGAAGGGCGGCTCGTTCCGACGCCGGGTTGGCGTCGCAGCGAACGCACTTCGTCCTCCAGAATCAACGGAGGATGATGATCATGCGGGCTTTCTCCCGTGCGCGGCCGGCCGTCATGGTGGTCGCATCACTCGCCGTCGCGTGCGCGGCGTGCAGCAGTTCTGCTGCCAGTTCTAGTTCCGGCGCGGCGGGCAACTCAGCCGCGGCCGGATCAACCGCGGGCTTTCCTGTCACCGTCACGACCGCCGGCGGGAAGGCCCACCTCACCTCGCGGCCTGGCGCCATCATTTCGCTGTCGCCGTCAGCGACCGAGATGCTGTACGCGATCGGGGCGGGCAGCCAGGTCAAGGCCGTCGACAGCGACTCTGACTACCCCGCGAACGCGCCGCACACCAAGCTGTCCGCCTACCAGCCGAATGCCGAAGCGATCGCCGCCTACAAGCCCGACCTGGTGATCATCTCCAATGACATCGACGGAATCACTGCCAAGCTGACCGCGCTGTCGATCCCGGTTCTCGATCTGCCCGCGGCGCCCAACGTGTCCGGCGTGTACAGCGAGTTCACGCAGCTCGGCGCGGCGACCGGCCATGCGGCTCAGGCCAGGACCGAGGATCAGAAGCTCAAGGCGGATGTCAGCCAGATCGTGTCGTCCGAGCCGCACCGCTCAGCGCCGCTGACGTACTACTTCGAGCTCGGGACGGACCCGTACTACTCGGTGACCGACTCGACCTTCATCGGCAGCTTGCTCTCGCTGCTCGGCATGAAGAGCATCGCGGACACGGCGTCGGGCGCCGCGGCCGCGGGCGGTTACCCAAGCCTGTCGGCCGAGTTCATCCTGAAGTCGAACCCCGACTACATCATCCTGTCCGATACGGGCAGCACCGGCGGCGGGCAGTCCGCCGCCACCGTCAGCGCCCGACCAGGCTGGTCGGTGCTGACCGCGGTGAAGGACAAGCACGTCGTCGTGCTCAATGCCGACATCGCGTCCCGCTGGGGCCCGCGGATCGTGCAGCTCCTGCAGACCGTCGCCGCCGGAATCAAGCCCGGTACGTCGTGACAGCTACTCCGGACACGACCGGGCCCGCCGCCGCGGGCCCGGTCGGTCCTGGCCAGGCTCCCGCTGAGCGAGCCCCTGGCGGGCGAGCACCTGCCGGGCTGCCACCTGCCGGGCTGCCACCCGCCAGCGGCGATGCGGCCGCAGCAGCGGGCGGCGGCCTTGCAGTCGTCCGGACCAGGCCCGGACGAGCGATCCTCGTCGCGAGCATCGTGCTGCTGGCGGCGGTCGTCATCGGCGTCGCCGTCGGACCGGCCGGACTCTCGCCGCACCAGGTTGTCGACGCGATCGCGGTACGGCTGCCGTGGCATCCGCACGTCGTGGTGCCGCCGCTCGACACGGCCATCGTGTGGCAGCTCAGGCTGCCGAGGGTCGCGCTCGGCGTGCTGGTCGGCTCGATGCTGGCCGGAGGCGGTGCGGCCTACCAGGGCATTTTCCGGAATCCGCTCGCCGATCCCTATCTGCTCGGCGTGGCCGCCGGGGCTGGGCTCGGCGCGACCATCGTGGTGGTCTCCGGCGGGAGCCTGGCCCTGACGCCGCCTGCTGCATTCGCCGGCGCCGTCGGCGCAGTGGCCCTCACCTACCTACTGGGTGCGGGCGCGGGACGGGGCGGCGAGTCGCTAGCCGGTCGCAGCGGGACTGGCTCGATCCTGCTGGCCGGCATCGCGGTCGCGGCCATGCTGACGGCGTTCCAGACCTACCTTCAGCAGGAGCACTCGCAGACGCTCGCGACCGTCTACTCCTGGATCCTCGGCGGACTGTCCGCCGCCACCTGGTCCGACGTGTGGATGATCCTTCCGTACGTCGCGGTCTCCGCGATCGCCCTGCTGGTACACCGCAGGCTTCTGGACGTGCTGCGCGTGGGCGAGACCGAGGCGACCAGCCTGGGCATCAACGTGGACCGGCTGCGGCTCACCGTCGTCGTGGCGGCGACGCTCGGGGTCGCGGCTGCTGTCGCGGTCAGCGGGCTGATCGGGTTCGTCGGCATCATCGTCCCGCACGCGGTCCGGCTCACCGCCGGGCCGAGCTACCGCGTGCTGCTGCCAGTCTCGATGATCGGCGGCGCTGCTTTCCTGGTGCTCGCTGATGTCGCCGCGCGGACCGTACAGGCACCGTCAGAAGTCCCGATCGGCGTGATCACGGCGGTGGCTGGAGCGCCGTTCTTCCTGTTCGTGCTGAGGTCCCGGCGCTCACAGCAGGATCTGTCGTGATCGGGTTCACCGAGCTGACCGTCCGCTACGGCGGCACGACCGCATTGGGGGGGATCAGCGGCCAGGTACGCGACGGCGAGTGGCTCGGGCTGATAGGCCCGAACGGCGCCGGCAAGACCACGCTCCTCAACGCAATAGCCAGACTGACGCCCTACACGGGCTCGGTCACTGTTGGCGACCGGCCGACCGGCCGGCTCAGCAGGCGGGAGCTAGCCCGGCTGATCGCTTACGTGCCGCAGCGGCCGCTGCTGCCGCCAGACATGACGGTGAGCGACTATGTCCTGCTGGGCCGGACCGCGCACATTGGCTACCTGCGGTCGGAGACCGCCGCGGACCGCCGGGTCTGCGGCGCTGCCATCGACCGGCTTGACCTCGGCGCGATGGCAGCCCGGACGCTGCAGACCATGTCCGGCGGCGAACTCCAGCGGGTCGTGCTCGCGCGCGCGATCGCCCAGGAGGCCCCGGTGCTGCTGCTCGATGAACCCACCAGTGCGCTGGATCTCGGCCGCCGGATGGACGCGCTCGAGCTCATCGATGAGGTGCGCCGCGAGCGGTCCCTGACAGTCCTGTCCGCCATCCATGACCTCACCCTGGCTGGCCAGTTCGCCGACCGGCTCGTGCTGCTGGTGGACGGCCAGATCGCCGCCTCGGGCTCCGGACGCCCGAAGCGCTCGCGACGACGTGCTCGGCCGCGACTGGCCGACTCCAGGTGCTGGCCGACGGCGACTATCGCGGTCGCTCGCGGACGGCTGGCTCAGGTCCAGCACTCCGCGACGGGAGCCGACGCGCCGAGCGACATCGCCGGTGCATGCTCCGGCGGCCGCGGCCACGCCTGGACGCCGCGGCCAGCAGGCGCCGCGGTCAGCGAGCCGCACGCCGCGCGACTCGGCGAACTCGCCAGGCCGACCATCCAGTACTGTCGCCGACAAGATTCAGCCTCGCGATGTCGGCGGAGACCAGCCAGCAATGGGAGGCCGGGCTTCCAGGCCAGCAGGCTCCTGCAAGCAGGACCGCGAGTACCGGACCGGTGACCCAGACGACACCGGGTGTCTGTGGGCACCGGATCGGGCGTCAGCCACGGCGGTGTGACCAGCCGATGATCTGCCTGGAGCAGCACCGGCCGCGCTGACGGCGGCCCGAAAACTAGGCCGCGCTCGGCTCAGTTAGATAAGCGACCCACTGGGGGTCGCCGTCGTTGATGGCACCGATGAGCCGCCAATGCGGACCACGGGGAGCCGCCGGGTCTCGCGGCAGCGTCCAGCCGAGTTCCTCGATGAGCCTGTCGGCCTTCCGGTGGTTGCAGCGGTTGCACGAGGCGACGCAGTTCTCCCAGGCATGCTGCCCGCCTCTGCTGCGAGGCACGACGTGATCGATGGTGTCGGCCTTGGTGCCGCAGTACGCGCACAGGTAGTTGTCCCGGCGCATCAGCGCTGCCCTGGTCAGGGGCACCCGGCTGCGATGCGGCAGGCGCACGTACCGGCGCAGCCGGATGACTGATGGCGCGTCCAGCCTCGTGGTGGCGGAGTGCAGTTGCAGGCCGGCCGAGTCGGAGTGGATGACGTCCGCCTTATCCCCGAGCACCAGGCACACGGCGCGGTGCAAGCCGACGGTCGTCAGCGGCTCATAGGTGATGTTGAGCAGCAGCACCCTGCGCACTTGCACCTCCCGTCAGGACGGGTCCGAACATTCACTACGGTGCCGCCGGCGTCGCGCCGCCGGGGGCACCCGTGACCAGTGTGACTGCCGGCCGACCAGATCGCCACCACCAAATGGCCGGTGGGCTTCTGGACATTGCGGCAGCCCTGGCTCAGCCTACGTGCGTCGCGGTCATCTTGGCGCCGCGGTCGCCGCGCGGATGGCAACCGGCTCCCGAACATTAAGGTGCCAGGTATGACGTCCTATCCCGATGCGCCGCGCGAGGACCTCGTCGAGACGATCCACGGCCGCCAGGTCGCCGACCCCTACCGCTGGCTGGAAGATCGGGACAGCGACGAGACCAAGGCCTGGCTGGCGGCGCAGGAGGAACTGTATGCGCGCTACCTGGAGACCTTGCCGGGACGGGAGAAGCTCACGGAGCGGCTTGGCGAGCTCCTCGGGGCCGGCGAGGTCAGTCCGCCGTCCTGGCGAGGCCAGCGGCAGTTCTTCACCCGCCGTGCGCCAGGCCAGGAGCACGCCGTGCTGTACACGGTCTCGGCCGCCGGCGCTGAACGCGCCCTGATCGACCCGAGCGTGCTCGACCCCACCGGCCTCACGACCCTCGACGCCTGGCAGCCCGACCACGAGGGGCGGCTGCTGGCCTACCAGCTGTCGGCGGGCGGCCGGGAGGAGTCCGTGCTGCAGGTCATGGACATCAGCACGGGCCAGGACGTGGATGGTCCGATCGACCGGTGCCGGTACTCCGACGTCGCCTGGCTGCCGGGCGGCGGGGCGTTCTATTACACCCGCAGGCTCGCCCCGGACGCCGTGCCGCCGGGCGAGGAGCAGTACCACTTCCGGGTCTACCTGCACCAGGTCGGCAGCCCGGCTAGCGAGGACGTCCTGATCTTCGGCGACGGGCTCGAGAAGACGAACTACTACGGCGTGGCAGTGAGCCATGACGGCCGCTGGCTGACGCTCACGGCGTCGGCGGGGACAGCGCCCCGCAACGACGCCTGGATCGCCGACCTGTCGGCCAGCTCTCCGCAGGCGCCCAACCTTCAGGTAGTGCAGGAAGGAGTCGACGCCGCCACGTGGCTGCGACCAGCCCGCGACGGCCGGCTGTACATACTGACGGACCGGGACGCGCCGCGCGGCCGGATCGCCGTGGCGGAGCCGGGTGATCCGGCGTTCCCCGAGTACGCCAGCTGGCAGGAGCTGGTCGCCGAAGACCGCGATGCCGTGCTGACTGGCCTCGCCATCATCGACGGACCCGGCCTGGACCAGCCGGTCCTGCTCCTCACCAGGGCACGGCACGCGATCAGCGAGGTCACCGTGCACGACCTGGCTTTCGGCGACCAGCTCGGGCAGCTCGAGCTGCCGGGCCTCGGCACGGTCGACGGCCTGACCGAGCGGCCCGAAGGCGGCCACGAAGCATGGTTCGCCTACACCGACTACACGACGCCGGGCGTCGTCCTGCGCTACGACGCCTCGGCCGGCACCACGCAGGAGTGGCAGCGCGCTCCCGGCGCCGTGGCCGTCCCTGCCGTCACCGCCCATCAGATCGCCTGCACCTCCGCGGACGGCACGACGATCCGTGTAGTCGTCGTCTCGGGTAGCACAACCAACCCCAGCAGGCAGGGAACGGGGTCGTCGGACAACCCCGTTCCCGGAAGGACGCGGCCGGCCATCCTCTACGGTTACGGCGGCTTCAACCTCAGCCAGACGCCCGCCTTCGCCGCCTCGGTTCTCGCCTGGGTCGAAGCGGGCGGCGTCTACGCCGTCGCGGGCCTGCGCGGTGGCAGCGAGGAAGGCGAGCAGTGGCACCGGGCGGGGATGCGGGACCGCAAGCAGAATGTCTTCGACGACTTCTACGCCGCCGCGCGGGGGCTGATCGACGCCGGGTGGACCAGCGCTGAGCAGCTCACTGTGTCCGGCACGTCCAACGGCGGGCTGCTCGTCGGCGCCACGATCACGCAACGGCCCGACTTGTGCGCGGCCGCGGTCTGCTCCGGGGCCCTGCTGGACATGGTGCGGTACGAGCGGTTCGGCCTCGGCGAGACGTGGAACGACGAATTCGGCACGGTCGCCGACCCGTCAGAGTTCGGCTGGCTCATCTCGTACTCGCCGTACCACCATGTCCGCCCTGGGGTTCGCTACCCGGCCGTGCTGTTCACGATCTCCGACGGCGATACCAGGGTCGACACCATGCATGCCAGGAAGATGTGCGCGGCCATGCAGTACGCCACCGCCTCTCCGCCAGCCCAGCGGCCTGTGCTGCTGCGGAACGAGGCCCAGGTCGGCCACGGCGCCCGCTCGCTGAGCCGGGCCATCGCGCTGTCGGCGGAGACGCTGGCCTTCGCCGCGGACCAGACGGGACTGCGCCTGGCCTGAGGCCGGATACCCTGGAACCGATGAGCGAGACGCAAGCCGCGAGCCTGTACGAGGCAGTCGGCGGAGAGCCGACCTTCCGCCGCCTCGTCCACCGCTTCTACCAGGAGGTCGCCGCCGATCCCAAGCTGCGGCCGGTCTATCCCAGCCGGGACCTTGGCCCGGCTGAGGAGCACCTGCGGCTGTTCCTGATTCAGTACTGGGGCGGCCCGGCTACCTACAACGAGCTGCGGGGCCATCCACGGCTGCGGATGCGTCACGCGCACTTCGCCATCGGCCCGGCCGAGCGGGACGCCTGGCTCCGGCACATGCGGACCGCAATGGACGAGCTTGAGCTGGATGCGGCGGCAGCCGCCGAGCTCTGGGACTACCTGGTCATGGCCGCAGGCAGCCTGGTTAACCAGCTCGGCGAGCGGGACGGCGGACCCGACCTCGGGCTCACGCCGGCCTGACGGGCTGCCTCGGGCCACCGGCCGTGCCCGGGAAAGTGCCCAGAGTCGGGACTAGCTATTTGCGGCGGCAGCCGCATCTCAAGATACTGGGACCACCCAGTTCTTCGCCTGGCACGACCGTGGCACTGCCGACGCTTGGTCCAGGGTGCCGAGCAAGCCCCGCCACTGGAGGCTAGCAGTGACACAGGACACCCAGTCCGGAGCCGGGGATCTCGCTCCGGGGGCACAGCTCGCCGGGTACGAGATCCAGGAGCGGATCGGCCATGGCGGCATGGCCGTCGTCTACCGTGCCCTTGACCTGCGCCTCGGCCGCCTCGTCGCGCTGAAGGTGCTGGCACCGCACCTCGGCGAGGACGAAGCTTTCCGGCAGCGCTTCATGCGCGAGTCGCGCGCGGCCGCCGGCGTCGACCACCCGCACATCATCCCGGTATTCGAGGCTGGCGAGGCTTCCGGTGTCCTGTTCATCGCCATGCGATATGTAGGCCACGGTGACGTCCGGAAGCTGATCGAGTCGCAGGGCCGGCTGACCCCGGAGCGGACCGCGACGATCGCGGGCCAGGTCGCCTCGGCGCTGGACGCCGCGCACGCCCATGGCCTGGTGCATCGCGATGTCAAGCCCGCCAACATACTGCTAGGCCAGGCCAGCGGCGGTGACACCGATCATGTTTACCTGTCTGACTTCGGGCTGAGCAAGCACTCCCTGACGCCCTCGACGCTGACCTCCACCGGGCAGTTCCTCGGCACGCTTGACTATGTCTCGCCCGAGCAGATTCAGGGTCAGCCCGTCGATGGCCGGGCCGACCAGTACGCGCTGGCCTGCGCGGTCGTCGAGATGCTGACGGGCGCGCCGCCGTTCAGCCGAGGCGACAGCATGGCGCTGATGTGGGCGCAGCTCGAGGCGGCGCCGCCAAGGCTGACCGACCGGCGCCCTGACCTGCCGCGGGCGGTCGACGAGGTGATCGCCGCCGCGATGTCTAAGTCGCCGGACGGCAGGTTCGCGACGTGCCGAGAATTCGCCGCCGCGCTGGCCGGCGCTTTCCAGGAGCACCGGCACCGACCGGGGCCCACGACGGCGGTGGCCCAGCCGGTCCCGGCGGATCCATTCTCGGCTAGCCCGCACCCGGGCGATCACCGCCGGGCGGATCATCACCCTGCAGATCTCTACCCGGCTAGCCACTACCCGGCCGATCCTTATCCAGCCGATCGTTACGCGGCCGATTCCTACCCGGCGAATCCTGTGCAGGCCGACGCCAGGCCGGCCGATCCCTTCCGGGCTGGCAACTTCGGGGCCGATTCCAGCCCGCCACGCGCGGCGGATCGGTGGTCCGAGGCACCGCGTGACTGGTTCCGCGGCAGCGACGGCGAGCTGGCGGCGGCTGAGCGGACCGTCGGTCCCGGCTGGCGGGACGGCGGCGGTGGCGCAGACGGCCCCGTTCCGGTCCCGATGGCGCCCTTCCGGCCAGCCGTCGACGCTGCCTGGCCCGCCGGCGCGCCGCCAACCAGGCACGATGGCGTGACACCAGTTACGCGGCCGCCGCGGCCCGGCCCGGGCCAGGCGGGGCGCGGCCGGCCGAGTCGCCATCGTGGGCGCAACGTCGCGCTCGCACTGCTGATCATTGTCGTAGGGGTGGGCGGGGTCGCTGGGATCGCGTACAAGCTGTCGCACCGGAACGAGCGTTCGCTGCCGCCGGTGACTGTCTACCGGACGGTGCCAGCCGTCAAGCAGGATCCGGCGCGGACAGTACGGGACTACTTCGCGGCCATCAACGACCATCGCTACCTCGCGGCGTGGCGGCTAGCCGGCGCCAGTGAGTCGTATGCGACGTTCAGGACCGGCTTTGTCGGGACCGCCCACGACACGGTGACCATCCTGTCGACCAGCGGTGACGTTGTCACTGCCCGGCTGGCCGCGACGCAGACCAATGGCACCGTCAAGACTTACCAGGGCACGTACACGGTCACCAACGGCGTGATCAGCGCCACCAACGTGCAGCGGGTTAGCTAGCGCCTCCGCCACCAGTGCGTTCTCGGCCCGCAGTCGGGCAACCTCGGCCGCGACACCCACCGGAGCCGATTCGCCCGCTCCCGCCAGGGCGCTATTCGCCAACTGGGTTCTGGTGGATCGCCGCGGGTTACCGCGGCGATCCACCAGAGAGCGTCCTAGCCGGTACTCACCGGCGCCACTACCCGCCGTTGAAACTCGCCGGCGCCGCCGACACCGTCACCGTGATGGGGTCTGACGCCCCGGTGATCGGAGTCGTCAGGTTGGACGCGCTGAACTCGGAGAGCGTCGTGCCGCTGATCGTCCCGCCGGACACCACTGCGGTTGTGGCCCCGTTTCTCTGCAGCGGCAGGAAGTCAACCTGGCTGCTGACGATGACCTGATACGTACCCGTGATGACCGAGCCGTCGTTGGGGATCGTCACTGTACCCGACCAAGTGCCATTCGAGCACTCCTTCTGCTCGTCGGCGACCGGAGGGTACGGATTGCCGGCGGAATTGACAGCCGCGGTGCTCGGGAACGTCGCGCCGCTGGCACAGCGGTTCGCGGTGGCATGCAGGGCAATGTCGTCTACACCAGGGGCTGGGTCAGGATCCGGCGCCAGCTCGAGCTGGAAGCTCGGCGTCGTCAGACCCCTCACCCGGACCGAAACGTGCCGCGAGGCGCCGTCCCGGCCGAGCGTCAGACTCGACACTGGTGAGCCACTCGGCACTGATGTGACGCTCACCGGGGCCGTGCTGCCGGGGTCGGTGGTGCCGTCGGCGGCGACCAGGCCAGGGTAGTTCCAGTAGTTGTCCACGTAGAAAGTGCCGCTGACGTTCAACGCGTAGAGCTGCTCTTGACCGGTTGCGGGGTTGACGAGCTCTCCGAGCCCCCAGTTGCTGCTCTGGATATCGTTGATCGTTCCGTCAGGGTTTTCCGACCACTGCTGGGTGGCGTCATCGTTGCATTTCCGCAGCGTGGTCACCAGCGGGGTAGTCCCGGACGGTGAGCTGGCGGCGGTGCCGTTGCCCATGTCAACGCACATGTTGTTGATCATGATGTACGAGCCCCAGAACGAGAAATTCTGATTGGCGGCGCCGGGGTGGCACCGCTTCATCAGGATGTGAGTGCCCGCATCCGCGCTGTTACCGGGGTCGGTCATGCAATCGCCGGTGCCGTCCGGCAGCGGACTGGTTGCCGGCACAGTCGAGCTCGCGGTCCAGGTACCCGTCGCTGCGGCAGAGCCTGGCGCGATGGCGTTTGTAAACTCGCCGACCGTTCCACCCTGCAGCGGCTTGCCGTCACATGTGTTGTTGGCTGCGTCGTAGACCGGGTTCGTGTTCACCGGCTCGTCGCTCGGCGGGTTGAGGATGATCGGCGTCATCAGTGGGCCGCCATACTGGTTCTGGCCCGTCAACTGATCCTCGCAGGCGACGACGTCAGCGAAGTCCTCGCCGTCCCCGCCGACCCACCGGTCGAAATGGACAAGCCCCGGGCCGCCGTCCTGCCCGACACCAAGCGTGCCATCGCTATTCGTGCCTGACCCGGTGATATCGCTCCTGCACTCAGTGCAGGAGTCTTCGACGATGTAGTACTTCTGGTCGGCGGGGATGTAGATCTCCGAGCCGGCCGGCAGCATGCTGGTGTAGTCCGCCGTGGTAACCGGGTCGCTGTAGGTGCCGGTGCCGCTCGCGGAGGTGTGGATGCCTGTGCCTGTTGAGTTGTTCGGGAACGTCGTCGTGCTAGTCGCGGGGAAGGCGATGCCCGCGCTGGGGGGCGTGTTATCCGGGAAGCCGTACGCCGTCAGATAGGCGAAGGTGTCGTACGGTGGCAGACCGCCGCCGGACTCAGGCTGGTTCATGGTCGTGGTGTACTTGCTCGTCTGCGCCGGGTTCAGGCCAACGCCTGGCGTTGCAGTCTCGGCGATCGCGGTGCTTGACGTCCCGGTCGTGGTATCTGTGGCCGTCACCGTCACTCCGATGTAGGCGCCGATCTGGGCGGTCGTCGGCGCGAAATCCAACGCCTTGCCGCTCTTGGAGATGGACGTCCCGGCAGCGCTCGCGTTCGCGGTCGTCGACGTCCACCACTGATATGTGTACGTGATCGAGTCACCGGGATTGTCGCCGGTCCAGTTGCCGTGATTCGCCAGGAGCACAAAGCCCACCTGCGGTCCTGTAATCGCGTTGCCGTCCGCATCGACGGCCGGGATCAAGGTCTGCAATCCGGTGGAGTTAGGGTTCTCGTTCGACATCATGTACGAGATCGTCGGTGCGCCGCTATTAACCGGCGCCGCTGACGCGACCGCGCTCAATGCCAGCATGCCGATCAGGCAGGTGGCCAACAACAGGCTTGTCGCGACGAAGCTACGAGCTCTGCCCCCCTTGCCATGGATATGACTACTCAACATTGCGTCCTTCCGGTCGTGAAGACAGTAATGGAGTCAAGGTCTGCGCGATCGGGCAGAACTCGTCGCGTTTGCGGACCAGTTTCGACCCTCACACCCGGCCAGCCACCCCGGCTCCCATGCACGAAGGCACGACATCGACACGCGACCAAAAAGCGCGCACGAATCTTGCCCTCCATCGACGGTGTTTGCTGACCTCACTTCTTTTTCTCAACTTGAAAAGAAGTGCTGGGAAATTTACCGCTCCCGACGCGGAATGACAAGCCTCGAGCGTCGACTAGGGCCAGCCCTACACGCGGACGAGTGGCGGGAGCGCCGTCCCGGCGCGTGCGGGGCCCGTCTGACCGGCATGAGGGCTGGTGGAGATGCCCGGGTACACTTACGCGCTTTCCCCTGACACCGCTGGATCGCGAGAAACTGTTGGTATGGATATCGGCAACATCGCCGAGCTGAACACGTTCCTGGTGCTAGACGCCATCAGGTCGCGAGGGCAGGCTACGAGGCGGGAACTCGGCACCGATCTCAGGCTGTCTGCTGCGTCGGTCAGCCGCATCGTCAAGCGGCTGCTCATGGCCGGGCTTATCGCCGAGGAACCGGGGCCCGGGGCGGTACGCGGCAGGACACCGACGATCCTGCGGTTCGTCGGGCCTCCTGGCGGCGTTATCGCCGTTGACCTGGGCGGAACCCGCTGCCATGGCGCGCTCGCGGACCTTGCGGGGAGCATTGTCGCGGAAGACTTCCGGCCGACCGGCGAGGGCAGCGCTGCGGTAGGCGCGCTGCTCAGGTGCATTGCCGTGCTAGACGCGCGGGCGACAGAGCTCGCCATGCCGGTGCGTGCGGCGGTCGTCGGCATCCCGGCCCTGATCGACCCGGACACTGGCCTGGCCACCGCTGGCCCGAACGTGCACTGGCAGGACCTGGATCTGTTGGGCATCCTCCGCGGCACCCTCACCTGGCCGTTCGAAGTCGACAACGACACCAACCTCGGCGCGCTCGGGCAGGCGTGGCGCGGCGACGGGCGCGGCGCACACTCGTTCGTGCTGCTCTCGCTCGGAACCGGCATCGGCGGAGCGGTGGTGGTGGACGGGCATGTGATCCGCGGCAGGCACAACGCGGCGGGTGAGGCGGCCTACTTCCCGGTGCCGCGCTCGGGCGCGACGGCCACGGCCGGCTTCGAGGAGGTGGCCTCGGGACCTGCGCTGTTGGCCCGGACGGCGGAACTTATCCGGCGCGGGGCGGCGAGCGCGCTGGGTCCCGAGTACAACGTGGCCGACATCTTCGCCGTCGCCAGGGGAGGCGACCCGGTGGGCAGCCGGGTGGTCGGCGAGCTGATCAGCCAGACGACCGCGGCGATTAGCGGGATCACGGCGCTGCTTGACCCCGAGCGGATCATCCTCGACGGCAGCATTGGCAGGGCGCTTGAGCCGTGGCTCGGCGAGCTGCGCTCGGCCGTTTCGGCGGGCGTGTTCCGGCCGCCGGACATCGTGATCTCCCGGCTCGGCTCGAGTGCGACCGTGCTCGGCGCGATCGCCAGGGCAATGGCCATCGTCGCGGAGGTGGACGGCCCAGCAGTCCCCCCGTCCGCCGTGGCGATGGCAGTGGCGCAAGCCAGGATCTAGCGCCTCGCGGGACCGCCGCGTCGAAGGCCTCCTGGCCGCCGCGGGTCTCTCAGTTGACCTTGTCTACATCCTGATGCGCTTGCTGGCCGGATCGTAGAACGGCCGCAGCGACGCCCTGGCCGGGACGATCCGGTCGCCGACCTGCACGGTCCAGTCGCCGGCGTCGAGCCAGGCCTGATCGATCGGCGCGCCGCCGGATTCGATCATGGCGAGGCCGACGGCACCCCCGAGGGTCCACCCGTACGACGCGGCCCGGATGTAGCCGACCTCGCGGCCATCGCGGCGCACGATCTCGGCGTGGAACATCAGCGGGTCAGGGTCACTCAGGAGGACCTGCACGAGGCGCTTGGCCAGCGGCCCGGCCTGCTTCTGGGCGAGGACGGCATCCCGGCCGATGAAGCCGCCCGGCTTATCCAGCGCGACCGCGAAACCGAGGCCGGCCTCAAGGACCGTGTCGGTGTTGTCGATGTCGTGTCCGTAGTCGCGGTAGCCCTTCTCCATGCGCAGGCTGGCGAGCGCCTTCAGGCCAGCGTGCCGGAGCCCGAGGTCACGGCCAGCCTCGACCAGCCGGTCGTAGACGTGCACGGCCTGCTCGGCCGGGATGTGCAGCTCGTAGCCGAGCTCCCCCAGGTAGGTGATGCGGATGCACAGGACGCGCGCGAAGCCGATGTCGATGTACCGGGCCGCCCGGAAGCCGAACGCCTCGTCGGTGACGTCGGCCCTGGTGACCGCCGCCAGCAAGGCACGCGAGCGTGGACCCTGCACGTTCAGCTGGGCGTAGGCCGAAGTCACGTCGGTGACGAACGCGTGCGCGCCGCTTTCGGCGAAATGGCGGCGCATCCACGTCAGCGCGTGCCGGTGCGCGGTGTCCGACGCGATCACATAGAAGTCATCGTCGGCCAGCTTGGTGACCGTCAGGTCCGCCTCGAGCTTGCCGCCGGGTTGAGCCACTGCGTGTACGTGATGATGCCCGGCTCGCCGTCGACGTGGTTCGCTGACAGCCTGTCCAGCTCGCGCCCGGCGTCCCGGCCCTGGACGGCGAACTTGGCCATGAACGACATGTCCATGAGGATCACGCCGTCGCGGCAGGCATGATGCTCGGCCTCCCAGTGGGCGTACCAGTCCTGACGGCCCCAGGACAGCTCCCCGGCCGATGGGGCCGCACCACCGGGAATGGCACCCTCGGGTGCGTACCAGTCGGCGCCCTCCCAGCCGCTGACGTCCCGGAAGAACGCGCGCTGGGCGGCGAGCCGGTGGTGGACCGGCGACAGCTTCGCGCCGCGGGCGGTCCGCATTGACCGGCCGGGGTAATGGGTGGCGTAGACCATTCCGAGCGACTCGACGGTGCGCGTGGCGCGGTACTCCGGATTGGCCTGATAAGCGTGCAGCCGGTCGATGTTCATCCCGGTGACGTCCACATCCGGGCGGCCATTGACGATCCAGTGCGCCATGACCCGGCCGATGCCGCCGCCGGTCAGGATGCCGATGGAGTTCAGGCCGGCGGCGACGAAGTAGTTCCGCAGCTCTGGCGCCTCGCCGAGGACGGGCGCGAGGTCCGGCGTGAAGCTCTCCGGGCCGCAGAAGAACTTGCGGATGCCGACCTGCGAAGCGATCGGTATCCGGGACATCGTCCGCTCCAGGAACGGGGCCATCCGGTCCCAGTCGGGCGGCAGCTCGCCGAAGCTAGAAGTCGGCCGGGATGCCGTCGACCTGCCACGGCGCGCAGACCGGCTCGAACATGCCGAGCATGAGACCGCCGCCTTCCTCGCGGAAGTAGCCGTAATTGGCCGGGTCCTCCAGCACCGGCCAGTCGCGGCTGACCTCAGCGATCGGCTCGGTGAGCAGGTAGTAATGCTCGGCAGCCTGCAGCGGGATGCTGACCCCGGCCAGCTCGCCAAGCTGGCGGGCCCACATCCCGGCGCAGTTGACGACGACTTCGGCCTCGATGTCGCCGTGCGCCGTCCTGACCCCGGTCACGGCGCCGCGCCTGGTCAGCACGCCCGTGACGGGGACGCCCTCGATGATCCGGGCGCCCTGCTGGCGCGCGCCCTTGGCGAGCGACATCGTGACGTCGACCGGGTTCGCCCGGCCGTCTGCCGGGATGTAGAAGCCGGCCAGCACGTCGTCGGTGCGCGCCAGCGGCCACAGCTCGGCCACCTCGCGCGCGGAGATCTCGTGCACTTCAACCCCGCAGTGCCGGTTGAAGGCCGACACGCGGCGGTACTCCTCGAGCCGGCCGGGCTCGATCGCCAGCTCGATGAGGCCCACCTGCCGCATCCCGGTGGCCAGCCCGGTCTCGGCTTCAAGCCGCAGGTACAGGTCACGGGTGTACTTGCGGAGCTCGGTCGAGGTCTCCGACGTTGAGCCGAACGTCGCCATCAGGCCTGCCGCGTGCCAGGTCGTGCCCGAGGTCAGCCGGTCGCGCTCCAGCAGGACGACGTCGCGCACCCCGAGGTGCGCCAGGTGGTAGGCGACCGACGTGCCGATGATGCCGCCGCCTATGACGACGACCCGCGCTCGGTCGGGCACCCGGGAGCCGACCTGACTGACGATGGGCTCACCGATGGCCATGCGTGCTCCCATCCGGGCTCGGGATCTGGGCGCGCCTGGCTAGCACAAAGCGCCCGCCAGACGGCTCAGGAGAGCATACGCGCCTAAAAGGTGCCGGGCTGCACAGCCGTTTTGAGGGTTGCCATGCCTAGCGAGTCTGGCGCAGTGCCATGCGAGGCCGACGCCGTGCCGCGCCGGTGCCGGGCTAGTCCCTGGTCAGTTTGCGGTAGGTAACCCGGTGCGGCCTGGCCGCGTCGGCGCCTAGCCGCTCGATCTTGTTCTTCTCGTAGGCCTCGAAGTTGCCCTCGAACCAGAACCAGCTAGCCCCGCCCTCCCAGGCCAGGATGTGGGTGGCGATCCGGTCCAGGAACCACCGGTCGTGGCTGGTGATCACGGCGCAGCCGGGAAATTCCAGCAGCGCGTTCTCCAGCGACGACAGCGTCTCCACGTCCAGGTCGTTGGTGGGCTCGTCCAGCAGCAGCATGTTGCCGCCCTGCTTGAGCGTGAGCGCGAGATTCACCCTGTTGCGCTCGCCGCCAGACAGCACGCCGGCCGGCTTTTGCTGATCGCCGCCCTTGAACCCGAACGCGGCGACGTACGCCCGGCTGGGAATCTCGGTCTTGCCGGCGGTGATGTAGCTTTCGCCGTCGGAGATGACCGTCCAGACATTCTTGTCCGGGTCGATCCGGCCGCGGGACTGGTCGACGTAGGCGATCTCGACGGTAGGGCCGACCTTGATCGCCCCGGCGTCCGGCTGTTCCTCGCCGATGATCATCTTGAACAGGGTCGTCTTGCCGACGCCGTTGGGCCCGATCACGCCGACGATGCCGCCCTGGGGCAGGCTGAAGCTCAGGTCCTCGATCAGGGTCCGGTCGTCGAAGCCCTTCGTCAGGCCGCTGACCTCGACGACCTGAGTGCCAAGACGGGGGCCCGGCGGGATCTGGATCTCCTCGAAGTCGAGCTTGCGGTCCCGGTCGGCTTCGGCGGCCATCTCCTCGTAACGCTGCAGACGCGAGCGGCTCTTGGCCTGCCGTGCGCGAGGGCTGGAGCGGACCCACTCCAGCTCGTCTTCCAGGCGCTTGCGCTTCTTGACGTCTTTCTGGCCCTCGACCTTGAGCCGGGCCGCCTTGGTCTCCAGGTAGGTCGAGTAGTTGCCCTCATAGGGGTAAGCGCGGCCGCGGTCCAGTTCGAGGATCCAGCCGGCCACGTTGTCCAGGAAGTACCGGTCGTGCGTGACCGCGACCACAGTGCCGGGGTACTTCTCCAGGTGCTGCTCCAGCCACTGCACGCTCTCGGCGTCCAGGTGGTTGGTCGGCTCATCCAGCAGCAGCAGATCCGGCTGGGACAGCAGCAGCCTGCACAGCGCGACCCGGCGGCGCTCGCCACCCGACAGCACGCTCACGTCGGCGTCGGGCGGCGGGCAGCGCAGCGCGTCCATGGCCTGATCGAGCTGGCTCTCCAGGTCCCACGCGTTCTTGTGGTCCAGCTGCTCCTGAAGCTTGCCCATCTCCTCGAGCAACTCGTCCGAGTAGTCCGTCGCCATCAGCTCGGCGATCTCGTTGTACCGGTCCAGCAAGGCCTTGGTCTCGGCGACGCCTTCCTCGACGTTGCCCAGCACCGTCTTCGAGTCGTCCAGGCTGGGCTCCTGGTCCAGGATGCCGACGGTGAAGCCGGGCATCAGGCGGGCATCGCCATTGGACGGGTGCTCGACCCCCGCCATCATGCGCAGGAGCGTCGACTTGCCCGTGCCATTAGGACCGAGGACGCCGATCTTGGCTCCGGGAAGGAATGCGAGCGTCACGTCGTCGAGAATGACCTTGTCGCCGTGCGCCTTGCGGACACGGCTCATCTGATAGATGAATTCCGGCATGTCACCAAGGGTAGGGGCTCCCGATCACGGGTTCGAACCGACCGGCGCCCAGCCGAACTCGGCACCTCCCGCAGGCCCGCTCGGCGCGGGCGGCCTGGGCCGGCCGAAGCGGCCCAGGCCAGCTCCGTCAGGCTGAGGCGCCGACGGGCACCGGCGCGTCGCCCACATCGGCCATCAGCTCCATGACCGCGTCGTCGAACGCCCCGGTCGCGCCGAACTCGGCGTCAGGCCCGCCGCCGGGCTCGGCTTCCGCGAGCTCGCTCACCTCGGCGACGTCGGCCAGCTCAGCGCTATCGTCGGTGTCCTGCTCATGCTCGGCATCTGACTCCGGTGCAGACCGATCGCCCAGCAGCGGGTTGCGCTCCGCCTCAGCCGCCATAGCCTGCTCATGCTCGGCGGCCGTCCGCTCGACTTGCGCCGGCGTCTTGGTGAACAAGCTGATGCCCCGAGACAGGTCATGACCAATCGAGTCGGCCATTACCTCGACCGAGCTGCGCCGAGCGCCACTCTGGTCGACGAACTCGCGGACCCGCAGCGTGCCCCGGACCACTATCGGGTCACCCCGTCGGAGGCAGACGGCGACGTGCTCGGCCACCTTCTTGTAGCACTGCACCGTGATGAACGAGCTGGGCTGATCAGCCCACTCGCCGGTGCCCCGGTCGAATGAGCGCGGTGTCCAGCCCACCCGCATGGACACGCTGCGCGACCCGCCTTTGGTGTATCCGCTCCTCGGCTGCGTGGCGACGAACCCGACCACGCTGAAGTGCGCCTCATTGGCCATCTCCGGCCTCCTCAACGTCCAGCGCGGCGACCGTCGCTTGCGGGCGTCCGCCGCAGGATGCCGGCGGCCCTTTGCCGCCGGCGTGCGAACCCAGCATCTGCCAGGCCGAGATGACTGCGCCGCGCCAGCGGGCACTTTGTGCATAACGCTGGTATGCGGGCCAGGGCCTGTGGACGGGCCTGACCGAGTGAATCGTGACAGTGGGAGAATCTCGCGTCACCGCGACACAGCCCAGGCCGTCGCGCAACTGACCGAGTCAGCAACTCCAGGCCGCGGGCAGGTTACTGCGGCGGCGCGCCCGCAGCGATCCGCAGCTCAGCCCGGAACCGGTCCAGCTCCGCCAGCTCTTGCTCAGCGGGCGCCAGCACCATCTCACGGGCTACGCCTGTCAGTCGCTCGTCGATGTCCCGCCGCAGCAGGTCCATCTCCCGGTTGGCGGCGGCACTGACGGCTCTTGTGCAGATCCTCGCGGTCAGCCAGCCGCCGACGAGACCGACGACGACCAGGCCGCCGGCCGGCAGCAGGTACCAGCTGGTGGTGAACAGCCTCGGCATGCTCGCCGAGCCAACGCCCGCCACCCCGAGGATGAGCAGGGCGACCGACCAGGCGAGTCCGACGAGCACGCAGCCAAGGAGCAAGCCCTGCACTACTCCGATGGTGCGCCACCAGCGGTCGACTGCGGCGTCGGCAGGCAGCGCGGAGCCAATCTCGGCGCTCACCGCGGCCGGAATGTCCGCCGCCTTCGACCTGACCGCGGTCCGCACGGTACGCGACCACGGCTTGGGCAACGATGGCACTCGCTCGTCCGCGACCTGGGTGAGCGCGTTATCGATCTCAGCTTGCTGCATGCCGGACGGGCCGGCCGTGACGCCACGCAGCTCGGCCCAGATCTTCCCGAGCCTGATCTTCCTGATCGGATCGCGGCTGGTCAGGCGCTCGACCAGCCAGCTCACCGGCCAGCCGACATAGTCCAGCGCGCGCAGCTCACGCGCGCTGCGCAGCGCGTCACCGATGCCACCCACGCCAGCGGCGGCGGCGAACGCAGTCGCCAGCTGCCGCGCGGTGCCAGCGGGCAGCGTGTCGTCGGGGCTGTCACCGTCAGCACTGTCGACTGCCCCGTACGGCTCGAACTGGGACACCAGCTTGTCCACATCGGCGGCGATGCGCGCAACCGCAGCCTTTCTGGCGGACACGGTGCTGACCAGAAGCTTGCGCAGCTCCTCGATGCCATCGCCGGTCTTGGCCGAGGTGACGAGGATCTGCGCATCGTGCAGGCCTTCTGAATCGAGCAGCCGGCGCAGGTCTTGCACGCAGTCCTCGATCTGGCTTGCGGTGAGCAAGTCAGCCTGATTGAGCACGACGGCGATGACCTCGGAATGCCCGGCGAGCGGCACGAGGAAGCGCCGGTGTACCGCGGCGTCGGCGTATTTCTGCGGATCGAGTACCCAGATCATGAGGTCTGACAGGCCGACGAGGTTGTCGACTAGGTCAGTGGCGTGGCCGAGGACCGAATCGTGGTCCGGCAGGTCAAGCAGAACGAGGCCCGCCAGGGACTGCTCGCCGCGGCCGAGCGCGCTCGACCTTGCGTAGCGATACCTGCGCGGCACGCCTAGCCACTCCATCAGCGGGCCTGACCCCGCGACGCCCCAGACGCAGGCGTGGGCGTCCCTGGTCACCGGCCTCGTCACGCCCACAGTGGAGAAATCCGCGCCGGCCAGCTGGTTAAACAGCGAGGACTTCCCGCTCCCGGTACCACCGGCCAGGGACACCACCGTGTGATTCGAGGACAGCATGAGCCGCTGTCCGGCCCGGTCCAGCAGGTCGCTCGCGTCGGACAGCAGCTCCTCGGGGAATTCGTCCTGCCCGCGCCGCTCCCATCCGATACCCACCAGTCGCGACAGCGCGGTCAGGCGCGCGGACATCCCCACGCGGTCGGCCGCGTCTGGAACCTGAGCCGTCAACGTGGTCGTCATCGGGCTGCCTCGAGCGCGTATCCAGCCTGAAGCAACTCGGCAGCCGCGCTGTCCTTCGGGATCCCGGCGGCGTCGACGATGGCAAAGTACCGAAGCGTCTCCGCTTCGAGCAGGCTGCTCACCCGATCGTGCAGATCTTGCCGCGCTCGCGCGCCCATGTCGCGGAGCAGGCCGGCGCCAAACAGCGACGCGAGCAGGCGCTCCGGTACCGCCGTCTCGCCATCCTCGGCATCGGCATCCGGGTAGCCGAGGACCCCGACGCTGAGCGCGACAGCCAGCGATTCCTCGTCGAACGAGACGACGCGTGCGATCGAGCGCTTCGTGACGTTCTCCTGCTTCACCAGCTGCGCGACGTACTCCTGCCAGCTGGCGACCAAACGCTCGGCCAGCGGAGCGAGCCCGGCTGTGGACCTGGCAAGAGCGGCCGAGTCCTGCCTGCTTCCGCCGGCCGCTGTCGCGCTCACGACGCCGAGGTCAGCCAGCGCCGTCGCCACGAAGTCGGCCTCGTTCCCTGCACTGCGCTTGCTCGTCGCGTCGATATCAGCAAGCAGCCTGGCCCCAGCGGGATGCTCCCGCCACTGCGTCACGACCAGCTCGGCGGCGCGGTCGGCGGCGGCCGCGATCAGCGCCTCCACGCTGGTCCGGACTGCCAGCTTCAGCGCGCTGGCTCGCGCGGGCGTGCGCTGCCTCTTTTGCTTCCCGCTGCCCCGGCCACGTCGCACCTGAAGGGTCCGCAGCAGATCCCCGGTACCGGCAAAGTCCTGCCACCGGGCCTGAACTTCGCCGCGCAGCAGCGATCCGTCCCTGGTTGCCTCGCTGAAGTCAGCGAGGCTCCCGGCATAGGCGGCGTCCACTGCGTCGCGCAGGCCCCGCCGGCACTCGACCTGCTCGGCCACCTGATCAGCGAGCGCCGGCACCCGGCCGCGGAAGGTATCGAGCACGCCGGACATGGTCTGGGTCAGTACTGCCACCCGCCGGTCCTCTCGCCGCGCGGTGTCGGCGAGCCAGTCCCGGATCGGCGCAGCGACCTCGGTCGGCAGCTGAGACTCGGCGATGATCGTCTCCGGGATGATGAAGCGGCGAACATCGCCCAGCCCATTGGCCTCCAGCATGGCGTCGAAATGATCAGCCAGCTCCGAGGACGCGGCTGGCGGGACGCGGGATAGCGCCAGCGCCAGCGCGGCGCCGCGGTCGCGAGCAACCTGGAGCATCTCCCAGACCGCGGCGTCGGCGTAGCGGCGGGCGGTGGTGACGAAAAGCCACAGGTCCGAAGCGTCGAGGAACTGGTGGGCGAAGTCGCGGTGTGCCTGGACCACAGAGTCGATGTCGGGGGTGTCCAGCAGGGCGACTCCCTTGGGCATTCCCTCGCTGGCCGCGAGTACGAGCAATCCGTCCCGACCCGGCATCGCCAGACCCTGCTGCCGCACACGCGGGAGGGTCGGCAGGAAGACGTTCTCGGCAAACCAGCGCATGTCATCCGGATGGCAGGCAAGGACGGGGCTGTTCGTCGTGGGCCGCCGGATGCCGGTGGCGCTGACCTGCTTGCCGACCAGGCTATTCATCAGCGTGGACTTGCCCGCTCCCGTCGACCCGACCAGGGCGACGAGGATAGGCGCGCCGGATTGGCGGAGCCGGGGCAGCAGGTAGTCATCGATCTGGCTCAGCAGCTTGACTCGCTCGGCCCGTGCCTCGGCAACGCCCGGTGCATCAAACAGCAGCGGCACCGTCACGATCGGATGCCGCAGGCCGAGCAGCGCGGCCTCCAGCTTCCGGGCATCCACCCGGGCGAACGGCTCATCCTGTTCATCCTGATCGGCAGCCCGCGCGTTGCGGCCCGGTCCGGCTGACGAGCGCGGGTGCGCCTGGCCAGCAGGCTCGGCGCGAGCCGCCCAGATGCCGCCAGAACCGGCGCCGGAAGTCGGCGCCCGGGGCGGTTCGGACCGACCTGGCATTGGCTCGGCCGGTCCAGCCGCGGTGGTCCGTGGCCTGGCCGGCCCTGCTGTGCGGGTCGGCGCCGCTGCGGGAGCGGGCGCCGCTGCGGGAGCGGGCGTCGCAGCCCGGACCGGTGGCGGCTGCGCCGCGGCCGGTGGCTGCGTGGCACTGTGCCGTCCCCTTGGCCGGCTCCCCGGCGAGTCTGCGTCGCGCTGGCCCTCGTCCGGCTTGCCTCCCGAACGGCGGCGCGTGCCAGGCTCGCGCGGACCGCGCCCGGCTACGCCGGACTCGACGACACCGGACTCGGCAGCACCGGACTCGACCACACCGGACTCGGCAGCACCGGACTCAGGGGCACCGATATCAGCGGCGCCGGAGCGGGCTGACTCGGGTCCTGGCCAGCCAGTCCCGCCATGTTTCACGGACGTGACCACCAAGCCGGGCGCACTCTCGGTCGCCTCGTTCGAGGCCAGGGAACCGCCGGGCAGGGCGTTGCCGGCGCTGGTCCGCTCGGCGCCGCCGTGACCCCCATCCGGGGTTGCCGGCAGCCGACGGACACGCTTCCATAGCGCCGGCCCACTAGCGTCCTGTCGCTCGGTCATACTCGCGGGTCTCCCACCCCAGCCGAATTAATCATCGTCGGACGGCCCTGCTCCGCTTCATCGCCTGGGCGTGGCGTAACCACGTGACATATCTGCTGGTCGCCTGCGAGACGGCCACAAATGGACGCTCAGCATGCCGTCCGTCCCTTCACTGCATGAGGCCGAGCAGGGTCAGACCTCATCACCACGACTCTCAAACGTAAAGTCCGCCATTGTCCAGCCCCCGGGCGACAGTATCCGGCCTTGAGGTAATTGTGCGCTGCTAGGGCAGATTACCGGCAGCAAAGCGGCAACATGTACTGGCGGAACGACCAGGCGGCGCCAGCACTCCGCCTCGTCGGCAGCGGAACCACCCCGTGCCACGAGGATCTGGACATCATCATAGCCGCTAATCACGGCATTTCGAGCACGTGTTCGGGGCGGCTGACCGACTACTTCTCCGTGACTCCGGCCGAGTCGAAGGTGGCAACTTCGCGTAGCGCCCGGACTGCGCTCTGTACAATCGGGAGCCCGAGAAGCGCCCCCGTTCCCTCTCCAAGCCGCAAGTCCAGGTCGATCAGCGGGCGGAGGCCGAGGTGCGCCATCGCGATGGTGTGGCCTGGCTCAGCCGACCGATGCCCAGCGATGAGGCAGCACGCTGCGCCCGGCGCCAGCGCGCAGGCCGCGAGCGCCGCGCTGCCGGCGATCACCCCATCGAGGATGACCGGGACCCGCAGTGCCGCAGCGCCGATGATGTAGCCCGCCAGCGCCGCATGCTCGAACCCGCCGAATGCCGTCAGGACGCCCAGCGGGTCGCCGCGATCAGGCTGGTGCAGGGCGAGGCCGCGCTGCACGACCGCCACCTTCCTGGCCAGCGTGACGTCATCCACGCCGGTACCGCGACCCGTCACCTCGGCCGCATCCCGGCCGGTGAAAGCGCAGATGAGAGCCGCCGAGGCGGTGGTGTTCGCGATGCCCATATCGCCAGTCAGCAGGCATCTGTTGCCCGCCGCCACCAGGTCCCTGGCGACCTCGATACCCACTCCGATGGCCGCCACCGCCTGGTCCGGGCTCATCGCGGGGCCAACGGTGAAGTCAGCCGTACCCTTGCCGACCTTTCGTGGCAGCAACCCTGGCACCTGGTCCAGATCCGAGCTGACCCCGACGTCGACGACGAGAACCTCGGCGCCCGCCTGGGCGGCGAAGGCGTTGACCACGGCGCCGCCAGCCAGGAAATTCGCCACCATCTGGCCGGTGACCTCCTGCGGCCACGGAGTGACCCCTTGTGCGTGGACGCCATGGTCAGCCGCGAAGATCGCCACCGCAGCAGGCTCGGGCATCGGGGGCGGGCACGTGCCCGCCAGCCCCGACAGCTGGACGGAAAGGTCCTCGAGCACGCCGAGCGATCCGGCCGGCTTGGTCATCTGCGCCTGCCGCTGCCGGGCCGCGGCCACGGCATCGCCGTCCAGTGGCCGGATCGCCGCCACCACCTCGTCGAGGAGGCTGGCGGCCTCGCGGCCGGGCAGCTGGCGGCGACCGTATTCCTCGGCGTGCACTGCCCAGCTCAGCGGGCGACGGCGGGCCCAGCCGGCCTGCGCAAGCTCAGGCTCCGGCGCAAAGCTGGTGACGTACCCGAGACAGAGGTAGGCGACAACCTCCAGGTGCGGCGGCAGGCCGAGCTCGGCGGCGAGCTCCCGCTCGTCGAAAAAGCTCACCCAGCCGACACCGAGGCCCTCCGCGCGGGCCGCAAGCCACAGGTTCGCGACGGCAAGCACGCTGGAGTAGGCCGCCGTCTGCGGCTGTGCGTGCCGGCCCAGCGTGTGCCGGCCGCCTCTGGTGGGGTCACAGGTGACAACGATGTTCACGGGCGTCTGGACAATCGCCTCGGTCTTCAGGCGATCGAACGCGCGGGCCCTGGCCGCTGGCAGCGACCCGGCGAAGTCGTCCCTGGACCGCTCGGCCAGCGCCTTGACCCTGGCCCGCCGGCCAGGGTCGGTCGATCACGATGAAGTCCCAGGGCTGGGAGAAGCCAACCGAAGGCGCGCGGTGACCGGCGGCGAGCACCCGCTCAAGCACGTCGGACGGTATTGGATCCGGAACGAAGTCGCGTCGGACGTCGCGGCGCTCGTCTATCGCCCGGTAGACAGCGGCGCGTTCAGCGTCGGCGAAGGAATTCGGATCAGGCGACCGGGTGCCCGCCGATTCAGCTCGGTCGTCGGGCATCAATCCCGGCCTCCGTCCTGGCGCTACCAGCCTGCGCCGTCGTCGTCTGCAAGGGCGGCTGGCTGGCCGCCGGGGTCCCAGCCGGCCCGCGATCCGGCCGCCGCCAGGGCGTGCCGGAGCAGGGCATTGAAGGCGGCGACGGCCACGGCCGGGCCGCCTTTCTCGGACACGTTACTCACTGCCGGGAGTCCGCTGGCCCGCAGCGCGTCCTTGGCCTCAGCCGCGCCGACGAAGCCGACTGGCAGCCCGACGACGAACGCCGGCTCGACCTGGCGGACGAGGAGCTCCGCCAGCGCAGCCGAGCTCCCGCCGATCACCCAGACTGCACCTGGCCCGGCCTCCCCGAACGCCAGGCGCACGGCCGCGGCTGCCCTGCTGATCGACGCCGTCCTGGCGAGCCGCTGCGTCAGGGGCTCGCCGATCTTGCACAGCACCGGGCTGGCCGTGATCCCGGCCGCCACCATGATCGTGTCCGCGATGACGGGAGCCCCAGCGACCAGGGCCGCCACCCCCTCGGCCAGCGACTCCTCGTCGCAGACGAGATCGGTGAAGTAGTCGAAGTCGGCGCTGGCGTTGATGACCCGCTCGGCGACGTCACGGCTGAACTTCGGCAGCCGAGACAGGTCGATCCGGGACCGCAGAATCCGGTACGACTCCTCGGTGACCGATATCGCCTCGGCTGGCGCTTCGTCGGGCCAGGCCACGCCGCCCCCACCTCCTCGGACCCGCAGGCAGAAGTAACCTTCGGTGGCGCGACTGGCAGCGCCCCGCCCGGCGCCATCGGATTCTCAGCATTGCATACGCGGCGCTGGCTGGCCGGGCCATCACGCAGCCGGCTGGTTATGACCGGGGCGGTCCCGAGTCGCCAGATACCAGCGCCATCGGGCCAGTGTCGCTGCCACGCGCGGCGTCGGCGCTGGCAAGCGCCGGCAGGTCCAAGGCGCCATCGGGGTCCGACCCGGGGGACGGCGCCGATGAGGCGGCCGGGGCCGACGCGCTAGCTGGGCTGGCCTTCTTCGCGAAGAGCACGTAGTGGAAGAACACGAACCGGGCCACGAAGGTGATGCAGTTCATCAGGAAATACGCGCCTTGCACGACCAGGTGCTTCTTGAAGTGCGTATAGCCCTCTGTGTGCGCAAAGACGCTCGCGAAGTGAGACGTCAGGCCGAGGATGGCCCATACCGCCGCCGAGACCAGCCAGAACGGCACCGTCTCCCGGAGCAGGTCGGGCCGACCCTTCCGCTCCCAGGCCCAGCGGCTCAGCAGGTAGCTGACGAGCGCCGCAATCATCGACGCGATGACGCCTGCAGCGCCAGCAGAATTCAGGTCGATCGGGCCGGTGAGCAGGCCCAGCACCACCTGGCTGGTGATCACAGCGACGAGGGCGACCAGCAAGAACCGGGTGAATCGCTTGCCCGCCTCCGTCTGCAGCTTGCGCTGCATCGACGCAGGCATCAGGCGCAAGGCGGCATGGATGATCTTGTCCGGGAGCGAACTCATCAATGTCCTAATGGCGGAAGGCGGTGCTTGGTCAGACCCCTATACAGTACGGGAACCTCTGGGCGGCTTACCCTGAAACCCTTCGGGCGCCCGGATTGTTGACCCGGCGGCGATCGCAGCGCGACCCCGTTCCCTTTATTACTCCCCTCAGCAGGAGCATTCAGCCGCGCGTTAACGACCAGCTGTCGGCGGTCAGGTCGTGACACAGCTCGAACCTTGTCGGCGGCACCGTCCGCTCGGGCGTGGCCTCCACCCGCCAGCACTCACGCCCGGCGGCCGCCGGGTTGGCCGGGGCCACGCCCAGGTCAGCCGGCTCGGCCGGCGCCGCGCCCGGCGACAGCTGCCGGTCCAGCACGAACATGACCGTGTACATGCGCCCGCGCCACACGAACCTGGCGGGCCTGCCGTCCCGCAACCAGACCCCCGCTGGCTCGCCGCGGATGCCGCGCATTCTGCCGCTCCCAGGCAAGGCGCCGCGCCGGGCGCCGACTCTCCGCCCAGGGGAAGACAGGCAGGCTTACTTCTTTCGAACATACATTCGCTGATCGCCCAGAGCAAGTCCCAATCGGAGGGAACGGTGCCGTGGTCGTCCGCCGCCCGCTCAAGCCGAGGCTCGTGGCGCGAAATCATCTCAGGCCGGGGCCGCCCAGCCCGGCATCGGGAAGCCTGCCAGCAGTTCCCGGACCTCGCCGGCGACGCGCTCGATCGTCTGCTCATCGTCCTTGGCCGCCGCGACGATGGCCTCGTCCATCCAGGCCGCGATCTGCGCCATGTGCGGCTCGCAGAGCCCTCGGGTGGTGATGGCCGGGGTCCCGATCCTGATGCCGGACGGATCGAAGGGCTTACGCGGGTCGAACGGCACGGTGTTGTAGTTCACCTCGATGCCGGCCAGGTCGAGCGCCTTGGCGGCAGGCTTGCCCCCGATCCCCTGAGGCGTGAGGTCCATCAGGATCAGATGGTTGTCCGTGCCGCCGGAGACCAGCGAGTACCCGCGTGCGAGAAGCGCGTCAGCCAGCGCCGATGCGTTGGCCACCACCTGGCGTGCGTACCCGCGGAACGACGGCTGCGCGGCCTCGCGGAGTGCTACCGCGATCCCGGCGGTCGTCTGATTGTGTGGTCCGCCCTGCAGACCAGGGAACACCGCCTTGTCGACGGCGGCCGCGTGCGCTGCCGTCGACATGATCATCGCGCCACGCGGTCCGCGCAGCGTCTTGTGCGTCGTCGTCGTGATGACGTCGGCAAGCCCAGCCGGCGAGGGGTGCGCACCGCCGGCGATCAGACCGGCGATATGCGCGATGTCGGCGACCAGGATCGCGCCGATCTCCCTCGCGATCTCGGCGAAGGCGGGGAAGTCGATGGTCCTCGGGATGGCGGTCCCACCGCAGAAGATCACCTTGGGCCGCTCGGTCCTGGCCAGCTGACGCACCTGGTCGAGGTCAATACGGCCGGAATCGGCGCGCACGCCGTACTGGACCGCCCTGAACCACTTGCCCGTCACCGACACCGGCCAGCCGTGAGTCAGGTGGCCTCCCATCGGCAGGGCCATTCCCATCACCGTGTCGCCAGGCGACATGAAGGCGAGATAGACGGCCAGGTTCGCGGGCGAGCCTGAGTAGGGCTGGACGTTGGCATGGTCCACGCCGAACAACTGCTCAGCCCGCTCGACCGCTATCCGCTCGATCTGGTCGATGAACTGCTGGCCTTCGTAGTACCGCCGGCCCGGGTAGCCCTCGGAGTACTTGTTGGTCAGCACGCTCCCGCTGGCCTCGAGGACCGCCACGGAGACGTAGTTCTCCGACGGGATCAGCCTGACCTTGTTGCGCTGCCGCCTCGCCTCGGCCTGGATGAGCTCGGCGATGTCTGGGTCAGTACCGGCGACGTGCGGTATCGGCGGCTGATGCATCGCGCGCTCCTTTACCCAGCCAGCTCCAGTGCGAGGCAGCTGACCGGCTGTCCGTCACGGCGGCCGCGTGGCTGCGCTGGGCTCATCATGCCCAGCCAGCAAGCCACGCAGACGTGACGGCGTGATCGCGCCGTCGAGCCGACCGGGGGCTCGGGGCCGGGGGCTCGGGCCGCGGGCGACGCGGCGCATCTCGAGCGGCGCCGGGAAAACGCTGAGCCGAGCAGCGCAGCTACCGCAGCTGCCCGGTCCCAGCTCAGCCTGAGACGGCGTCGAGCAGCTTCTTGCGCTGCTGCTCGCCCAGTCCGCCGACGCGACGGTTGTCGTCGATGCCGGCCTCTTCCATCACTGCGGCGGCCTTGGCCGGGCCGTAGCCGGGCATGGCCTTGATGACCTGGGCAACCTTCGTCTTCTTGGTGATGTCGTCGGTCTTGGCTAGCACCTGCGCGATGCTCGTCTTCCCGGCCTTTACGGAGGCCAGCAGCTCGCTGCGCTTCTTGCGGGCCGCCTGGGCCTTGGCCAGCGCATCCGCGCGCTGCTCTGGGGTAAGTGTGGGCAGAGCCATGTCACTCCTTCGGTTGAGTCGATCAACTGTCCCACATACCCGCTGCTGCAGGTGGTAGCCACGTTCGTGTCGGGCATTGACGTCGCCAGCATGCATTCCTGCTGGTCAGCGGGCTGCGGACCGATCACCGGCTGGTTAGTATGATTTATCCGGCCAAATTATCCCGGCGTGGCGCCGAACACGGATCGAGGGCGCGGCCGGAAGCCTTCGCCGGGACTTCGCAGGTTTTGCGCGATCTTGACTGCCGGTTTGCCGGGTATGCGGTCCGGGAGACGAGGAACCTGCGAGCGGAGTCCTCCTGCGATGGCGGCTGGTTGAACTTCGGCCTAGAACCTGTTCTACTTTCCGGCGACGGGACCCGGCGAGCCTGCGACGGGACCCGGCGAACCGGAGGAGGCAACGCCCATGCCGGACGAGCGCTGCACCGCACGCGAACTGGCGCGCAGATCGCAGGCGGCGGTCAAGGTGAAAGACCGGGAGGGGTGGCTGAGCCTCTTCGCGCCTGATGCCGTCGTGCAGGATCCGATCGGCCCGTCGCCGTTCGATCCGGACGGCGCCGGGCACCGCGGGCCCGACGCGATCGCGGCGTTCTACGACACGGTGATCGCCCCGAACGAGCTGATCACCTTCGAGATCGAGGCCTCGTACCTGTGCGGCGATGAGGTCGCCGACGTCGGTGTCATCCGGACGGTGCTGCCTGGCGGCAAGCATGTCGCGGTCGTGCACGGCGTCTACACCTACCGCAGCAACGGGACCGGGCAGCTCGTTTCGCTGCGGGCGTTCTGGGAGTTCGACAAGGCTGAGCTCGTCGAGGCCTAGCCTTTCGGCACTTCTGGTCGGCGCACGCCCGAGATCAGCTGCCGCGCGAGGCGACCGTTGCCGGCTGGCAAGTAACCTGCCTACGCGACCGTCAGCCGGACGGGCGTGCGGCTGCATTAGTCAGGCCGTTCCCCCGACCTCGGAGCTGGCGTGCGCATCGGGCAGATCGCTATCGACATCGCCCCGCTGCGGGAGAGCCGGGACTTCCGCCGGCTGTTCACTGGCCGGTTCGTGTCCATGGCCGGGAACGCGATCGCCACCACCGCGGCCGACTGGCAGGTCTACAGCCTGACGCACAACTCCCTGGCCGTCGGTCTGCTCACGCTGGCGTCGAGCGCGGGCATGTTCATCGGACTGCTGGCCGGCGGAATGCTCGCCGACCGGCACGACCGCCGCACGCTGCTGATGGCCGTCCGGCTGCCGCAGGCCGTGCTCGCTGCGCTGCTCATGGTCAACAGCCTGGTCAGGCACCCGGCGCTGTGGCCCTTGTACGTCATCACGTTCGGCATCGGGCTCATGTCCGGCCTCAGCTCCCCGGCATCGACAGCAGCCACGCCGGCGCTCGTAGGCGAGGACAGGATGTCGGCGGCTGCCGCACTTAATGCGACGGCCAGCCAGCTGGGCAGCCTCGGCGGGCCCGCCATCGCCGGCCTGCTCATCGCCGGGCCAGGGCTGGCCAGCTGCTACGCGATCGACGCCGTCTGTTTCGCGCTGTTCGGATTGGCGATGATCGGGCTGCGCCCGATGCCGCCCACTATCAAGGCCCAGCGGCCTGGCCTGAAATCGCTGGCTGAGGGCTTCCGCTACGTTCGGCACAACCGTGTCGTCGCCAGCATGCTCCTCGTCGACACCAACGCGATGCTCTTCGGGATGCCGTCGGCGCTGTTCCCGGCGATGGCCAGCACGCACTTCCACGGCGGCTCGGCGACCTTCGGGCTGCTCGTCGCCGCGCCCGGCCTCGGCGCGCTCGTCGGCGCCGCCACCAGCGGCTGGACCGGCCACCTCAGGCGCCCCGGCGTCGTCGTGATCGTCGCCGGGATCATCTGGGGCGGGTCGATCGCGGCGTTCGGGCTCGTCGGCAGCCTGCCGCTGGCGCTGTTCTTCCTCGCGCTGGCAGGGATGGGCGACCTTATCTCCGAGGTGCTGCGCAACGCGCTGCTTCAGATCTACACCCCTGATCAGCTCCGCGGCCGCGTGTCCAGCCTGTACCTGGCGCAGGTCACCACCGCCCCGGCGCTGGGCAACGTCGAGGCTGGCGGGGTCGCTCGGCTGGTATCTCCGGTGTTCTCCGTGGTGAGCGGCGGACTCGCCTGCGTCGCCGGCGCCCTGGTGCTCGGGACCCTGATCCCGGCGCTGCGCAACGCGACGCTCGCCGGACCGGCGGGTGAGCTCGCGGCGGCGCAACCGCAGGAGTCAGCGGCCTAATCGCTCTCCCCGCCAAGAACGCAGCCGCCGGAACCGCAAGGCGTGTCCGGTACGTGATGCGGATCGGGCACAATGTGCGCGTAGGCGCCTGTAGCTCAGCCGGATAGAGCAGCTGCCTTCTAAGCAGCCGGTCGCAGGTTCGAGTCCTGCCAGGCGCGCCAGCAGAAACACGGGGCTTCAAGATCGAGAACTGCCCGACTGTAGCTACTACATGTAGCAGCGGCCTAATCCTCGCCATTATCGAGCAGGTCATGGAGCCGGGTGAGGCCATCACGGCGGGCAGCTTCGTCAGTGTCGGTGTAGATCTCCAGAGTGGTGCTGATCCTGGTGTGGCCCAGGATCGTCTGCGCGTCGCGGGCTGGCACCTTCAGGTCTTTGAGCAGCGTCTCATCGGTAGGTGACCGCCGGCTGAGGGGTGGGCGCGCAATTCCCGTTCGGTCTGGGCGTAGATGCGTTCCTGGCCTTCGGGGTCGAGAGACTTCTTCGAGGACTTCTTCAACTTTGCCGAGCTGTAGTAGCCCCCGGTCGCGGTCGCGAGCTCCGGATCGGCCATCAGCCGCACACAGCCGCGTGACCCCTTTTCCGGAGGCCCGACGAACGGATTGGTCAACGCCTGAATCGTTTTGAACGGCCCGCCGGCCTTGCTGCCGAGACTGGTTTTGACCGCGCCCGGGCTGACTGCGTTGAACGTCAGGCCCTCGCCCTCATGGCGGCGAGCTTGGGCGTAGGTGTACATCAGGGCCAGCAGCTTGGCATCGGCGTAGGCCTGGATCTGCTTGTACTTACCCGGGTAGCTCCAGTCGGTGATCGGCTTGCCCCGCGACTCGATCAGGGCGGTCATGTTGACCACCCGCGAGGGCGCGGCGAAATCATCAGCGCCCTTCCGGAGCAGGTCGAGCAGCCCGTCGGTCAGTGCCGCCAGCGCGACGTGATTGATGGCGATGGTCCGCTCGTACCCGTCGGGTGACAGCGCCTTGCTGGAGAACGCGGCGCCCGCGTTGTTAACCAGTCCGTTGAGTCCCTTCGGCGCGGCCTCGTGCACAGCGTCGACGAGTTCCCGAACACCTGCCAGAGATCCGAGGTCTGCGGCTACGGGCAGGTACTGGCCCTTGCCGTTGCCGTTGTTGACCAGTAGGTCGACAGCGCGCTGGGCGTCGTCGGCACGACGGGCGTGCACCAGCACAGTCGCCCCACTATTC
>CAWJMK010000002.1:0-354784 GCA_963843955.1 uncultured Actinomycetota bacterium | reverse complement strand
TCAGGCATCGGCTTGGATCACCGCGTCCTGGACCGCTTGCTTGCTTCCAGTCTCTGCTTGAGAGCTGCGACGTTGTCTGGCATCTCCTTACGTGCCTCCCGGCGGATCACCAGCGGCACTAGGATTTTGCCCAGGCCGTGACCGGTGAAGTCGACACTGATGGTCAGCCGGCAGCGGGAGGCGGTGACCGGCTCGACGAGTACATTGACTGCGGCGCGGATCGGACCGTCTACGCCGCGCACGCCCCAGGTCCTGGGCGGGTCAATATGCACGACTTCGGAGGTGCTCGCGCGGTTGGCGCCGCCGATGCGCCGGGTCGTGAGGCAACGTGCACCCACGCCAGGCGAACCGGTAGCGTCGGCAGCACCCTCCATGTGCCCGTCCACCACCCCCTTCTGCCACTCGCTGAACCGAGTCGGGTCGGTGGCGTAAGCGAAGACCTCTGCGACCGGGCACTCAATCTCCGTGCTGGCCACGATCGCCGGCATGTCAGCGACCTCCCGCGAGCAGCGCTGCATAGCGGTCCAGATACAAAGGCCAGCCCTCCGGCCCGTCGACACCGTCAAAGACGGCTTCCGACCCGGGACCATGCCTGTCGATGTGGCGGTGCTCCAGTTCCACCCGCGTCCGGGTCGGCGACTCGGCGTAGAACCGCACCTCGACCTCACTGGTCTGCGCCGGATCGGTCTCGATAGACCACCGGGGGCTGATATCCCAGCTGAACACGACCCGGTCTGGCGGGTCGAAAGCCAGGATCCGCGCCCATCGGCATTCAGCGCCGTCCGATGCCCTGTCAACGATGTTGCCGCCAACACGGTGCTCGAACACCGTCTCGGCTATCGGCGCCCCGAGCATGTTGTGCTCTGGCGGCTTGAAATCGCCGAACCGATCGGTGAACACGGTGAAAGCACGCTCGATCGGCGCGTCGACGACGATCCGCTTGCGGACCGTCACTGCTTCGGTCTGGCCCATAACTTCTCCTCGGTCTGTGCTTCTACGACATCGGCGTACCCGGTCAGCGCCCGCCGCCAGTACGTGTCGAGCTGATCTCGAAGCGCCGCGAGAGCAACTGGGTTGAGCCGGTAAATCCGGCGTGTCCCGGCGGCCACGTCATCCACCAGCCCGGCGTCCTTGAGGATCTTCAGATGCTGAGACACCGCCGATCGGCTCACTGGCAGGCCAGCCGCCAGCTCCCCGACCGCCCGAGGCCCGTCGGCCAGGCATGCCACGATCGCCCGGCGCGTTCCATCGGCAAGCGCGCCCCAACTGTCAGCATCTCGGTTAGCATCCACTAACCGTTAGCATTCCCTAACCGATTGGCTAAGTCAAGGCGTGCGCCCGCGAACGCGCGGGCTTCGTCGATCAGCTCCGCCCATCGCGCCGGGTCACGGTCGCCGATGAGGACCCATTCGCGGAACGTTCTGCCCGCAGGGGCGAACGGCTTGCCCGCGCCCGCCCGGATGAGCTGCTCGACGCGGTGTTTGGGGAGTTTGACGATGAGGTCGCCGGAGCGGTGGTCGCAGGAGGCGAAGAACGCGCCCGAGACGCGCAGGCAGGGAAAGCCCATCATCGTTCCCGTAACCACGTCGCTATGGGTCAGCGCGGCCGCGCTGACCTCCCAGAAGAAATCGGCCGGCTGCTCAGTCATGCCGTCCTTCCAGGACCTCCATGACTCCTTCCTGGCCGGTGTCCGGCTCAACCTGCAGCAGGTAGCCGGTGGCGGCCAGCCAGCGCCGCCACGCCGCAGGGGGGCCTTCGACGATCACTTCGCCGCGGGCGCAGCCGTCGTCCCAGCTTGCTTCGCCGGCGGCCCAGCGGTCGACGAACGCCGAGCTGGTGCGAACGATGAGCTCGGCGCCCGGCGCCGCACCAGGTTCTTGCCGGAGCTTGCCCGCGGCGAAGTGCAAGGTCGCGGGTCGGTCGTCGACGACGAGCTGGAACTGGCCGTCGGCGAGCGCCTGGATGCCGGCGACGTAGCTGACATCAAAGCTCTGCTGTGCCGAGCCGTCGGCAGTGGGGTCGGCCAGGAAGCCCGCCCCCCACCGCCGCAGGGCACGTAGCGCCTCCTCCAGCTCCTGCCCGCGCGCGGTCAGCGCGTACACGACGCCGGCGCCGACCGCGCCCGGCTCCCGAGCCACCACGCCCGCCCGTTCCAGACGCCGAAGCCGGGCAGCGAGCACACTGGTGCTGACGCCGGGAAGCCGGTCAAGCAGCGCTCCGTAACGGCGCGGCTGCTTGAGCAGTTCCTGGATGATCACCAGCGTCCAACGCTCGCCGATCACATCCAGCGCGCGCGACAGCGGGCAGAACCGCCCGTAGCCACTCCAGGGCTTGCTAGGCATCGCGCTCACCTAACTGGCAGCGAGGCCTCAGGAGCCGGGCATCAGTGCGGCCATCGCCGCAGTGTCGAAGATGAGGCGGGCCGAGGCGAGCTTGCCGTCGCGGAATGAGTTCCACTCGGCCATCGGGATCGAGCCGGCGCCAGCCGGGGTCTCGATCTTGAAGTCGTAGAAGGAGCAGAGCTCGCCGCCGTCTTCCCACTGCCGGCGGATCTCGGCGCCGCGCATGATCGGGCCCAACGGTGCCGAGCCCTCCAGGAACGCTGCCTTGCCCTGGGACTGGTGCATCGGCCCGTTGAAACGGAAATCGTCGGTGAGCAGCTCGGCAGCTCCGGCCGTGTCGCCGGAGGTGAATCGCTGCAAGTAGGTGCGAAAGATCTCAGCAGACGACATCAGAACCTCACTCTCTGCTCTACTCTCTTGATAGGAGCTTACTTTTATAATGCGAGTCTCTTGCGTGACTGTCAATGCTGATTCGCCGGACTCGATACCGACCGCCCGTGCGCATGACGGAAGATGCCGTCTACCGCGCATAGTCACCGGCTGGTTTCCGCCCGGCCGGGCTGGTGCCAGTTAACAGGTCGCGGACCGAGGTGGTCAGGATCCGCAGTGCGTCGCCGGGGTCGATCCGGCCAGCCCGAACGGCGTCGTTGCATGCGTGGATGAGCGCGATGCTGGCGGGCACGGCGGCCAGCGCCGTCGGCGCGCTGGAAGACCTCGCCGCCGCAGCCGGATACCGGGTCGAGTCTTCGGGCCAGCTGCCCTATTGCGTTACGTGGTCGCCGTCCGCCCGTGACACCGAGCCGGACGGGACGACAGGCTCGGAGCGCGGCCGCGGCCGGCGCATGGTGGTCTACTCGCGACGGAGCGAGAGTGCCAGACCGGGAAATATGAAGGACAGGAGAAAGATCGGCAAGACGCTCTTTCCGGTGCAGCGGAAGGCGACGATTTCGTCCTCGGCGAGGTCGACGATCCTGGTTCGGCTGGAATTTCGGCCGTTGCGGACTTGCAGGACGTGACGCCCAGGTTCGACCGGAATGTCGATGGCCTCGTTCATTTCAACGGATCCGGCACGCTTTCCGTCGATCATGACGTCGTACGTGCCGCGACGGACCTCAGCTCCGATAGCTTTGTGCACCAGTCTCAGCGTTGCCGGCATCGTTGATCTCCTTCTCTACCTTAGGAAAGGCGTTTTCTCTCGGTACTTGGCCACCGACGCCATCTCGCACGTCGGCCAACCGAGCGGAGATCCGTCCGGCGCCGCGAGACAAAGACGATGACGTTCACGCGGCACAGCGGCGCTGTATGCCAGGTAGCTATTGAGAAGCGCTCTCATCTTGTGCTCGCCGACCGGGTTCCGCGCGGTTGCTCATCCCCGCCTCAGGCTGATCCCGAGGTCGGGCTTGACGATGGAGGCGACGTAGGTCGGCCAGATCCTGGCGCCGTTACACCGGAAGTTGACGACCTCACCGTCGGCGGCGTCGAAGCTGCGGGTTCGGCTCGAGTACCGGCCCTTGTGCAAGACGACGTTGTGGTGTCCGGGTTCGATCTGGGTCTCTACCGTTTCGTGGTTCGCGAGCGAGCCGACAGGGTTGCCATCAACCGAGATGTCAAACCGTCCTCGTCGAAGCTCGAAGGCGGCGGAGCCGACATCGCGCGTCAGCCGCAGGGTCGCGGACATTGCTGTTCTCCTTTGCATCTCGATTGTTGTGCGCCTTCTCGGAGAACTTCGTGCCGCAGCCCGGCCCGTCACGTCCTGGCTCCGGTGATGAGCCGCTCGCGGTCGAACATCGCCGCTACTACCCGCCATGCGAGCAGGTCGACGGCCAGCAGGGCGGCGGCGAGGCCGATCGCGAGAGCGGTCGACACGGGTATCACGTTCAGCGACATCAGCGCCAGGATGGCCAGCAGCGGCAGGCTACCGAGCACGCTCAGCTGCTGGGCGGCGCGCACATCCGCGGAGCGGGCGGAGACCGCGATCCCAACCCAGATCCCCCAGCCGGCAAGCAACGGGGTGAACAGCAACTGGACCAGCACGTGCGTGCCCGCGTAAATCGCGGAGGCGATCACAGGATGGGCAAAAAGGGCCGCGGCGGCGAGGAAGATGCCAAAGACCGTGTATGCGATGACGAGAGTCGGAACGAAAGCGGCCAGCGCCTTGGCGATGAGGAACTCCTCGCGGCGGATCGGGGTGATCAGGACGGGCTCCAGGGTGCCCTGCTCGCGCTCTCCGACCACCGAGTAGGCGGACAGGGTAGAGGGCAGGAACGCCGGGATCACCAACATGTACAGGAGCGAGAGTCCGATGCGCCTGTTGAGGTTGGCGGTGTCCGCCTCCGCATTGGCAAGAAACAACTGGACCATCGGCAGGACGATGAAGAGAAGCGGCAACACCGTCATCGTGCCGATTACGAAGCGGTTGCGGCGATAGTCGCGCAGTTCCTTGACGGCGATCGCCCGGACGCGCGTCCAGCTGAAGCTCATCGGCTCTTGGCCTCCACGTCCTCGTCGATCAGCTCGAGGTAGACGTCCTCCAGCGAGTGGTGGGACTCGGCGAGCGAGAGGATGTCAGCGCCGGCGCCGACCAGCGCCCGTGCCACCTGCGGGGCGGCGATCTCGGGGTCTGAGACGGCTAGCGTGTAGCCGGATGGCGCCTGTTCCCATCGTTCGACCCCGGGCAAACCGCTGAGCACTACGTTCGGATCTTCCAGCGGCGTGCGGACTCGCACGTCCAGCGATCGGCTGAACAGTTGGTCGCGCAGCTCGTCGGGCCGGCCGATCAGCCGCAAGGTGGTACTCAGGATCGCCACCCGATGGCACAGCCGCTCGGCCTCCTCCAGCCGGTGCGTGGTGAGAAAGATCGTCACCCCCCGCTCGCGCAAAGAGCCGATCAGTTCGTGGACCTCGCGCGTGGCCACGGGATCAAGGCCAGACGTCGGCTCGTCAAGGAACAACACGGCCGGGTCGTTGAGGAGCGCCCGCGCGAGCGCGACCCGCTGACGCAATCCCTTCGACAGCGCACCACACTGATCGGTTGCACGGTCGGCGAGGTTGACCGCCCGCAGTGTCCGGTCGATGCGCCCGCGAATGTCGTCCAGCTCGTACAGCCCGGCGAAGCACTGCAGGTTCTCCATCACCGTGAGGCGCAGGTAGAGACCCGGCGACTCGGGCATGATCGAGATCCGCGACCGGATGGCCGGTCCGTTCTCGGGGCGCAACTCGATGCCGGCCACCATCGCGGAGCCCGAGGTCGGCGCGAGCAGCGTCCCCAGCGTGCGCACGGTCGTCGTCTTCCCCGCCCCGTTGGGACCGAGGAAGCCGAACACCTCGCCGTAGCCAACTTCGAACGAAACGTCATCGACGGCGACGCGCTCGCCGAAGCGCTTGGTCAAGTGCTCGACCACCACAGCGGACTCGCCCTTCGAGCCGTCGAGGGCCGACGCTTCGGTAATCGGTTCAGCGCGACTGGTCACTTGAGTTGCCGGCTCCAGGGTCACGGGCCTCTCGCTGGTCGACCGGAACGCGCCGGCGTTCCGGTACGAGCGGGCGTCTTTCCGTGGCGCGCATAGCTGGACGGTAGCAGACCGGCTGGGCAGCTTGCTAGTTTATTGGTCATGCAGCCAGGAACCGCGGCCGACGGCGAGAACCGGACCTTTATCGAGACCGCCCGGCGGGCGCAGATCGTCGCGGCCGCGATCGACACCATCGCCGACGTCGGCTACGCACAAGCGTCCTTCGCCCGCATCGCTGAAAGATTGGGGATCAGCCGAGGCCTGATCAGCTACCACTTCGCCGGCAAGGACGACCTCATCAAGCAGGTCGTCCACGAAGTAGTCCAACAGGGCATTGCCTACATGCGTCCACGCATCGTCGCCCGCTCAACCGGCCCGACCATGCTGCGGGCCTACATCGAATCGAACCTCGCTTACATGAGCGAGCACCGCAAAGGCCTGATCGCGATCGTGGAAATCGCGCGAGCCCCGGATGGGCGACGCATCTTTTACGGCGACAGCGATGTGGACGACGCAGTCCGCGCCCTCGAGCACCTGCTCGCTGGCTGCCAGAAAGTCGGCCAGTTTCGCCCCGACTTCGATCCCCGCGTCATGGCAGTAACGATCCGAGCCGTTATCGACGCCGTGCCGTCCCGGCTGGCCCTCAATCCGGAACTCGACATCAACAGCTACGCGAAAGAGATCGTCACCATCTTCGACTTGGCGACGCGCCTCTAGACGCGACATCAACCCTGACTGTGTCTACGCGTGCCCGATCGTGGAGCTGGCCATCCGTTACGAGGCGGCGAGCCCATCACATTGGTCAGGCACGGCTAGGTTCGAGGTCACGTCGTCGTCGCCGTCGGCTTGCTACACAGCCGCCGACCGCCTGCGCCCGTTGAGCCCGGTAGCGCCCCATCCATCCGACGATCATGCGCCGGATCTCCGACGTGCCCTCGGAATCGGCGGTCAGGGCTGGTCGATGAGCGAGGCCACTACACGGCTGACCTGGCGACGCTGCACCGGCTGGCCTCCGCCTACGAAGAACAGGTGGTGGACGGCGGCGATGAGGTGGAAGGCGACCATCTGGCTGTCGACGTCGTCGGCGAGGCGGCCTTGTTTCTTCTCGGCGTCGAGGTAGGCGGCGAAGGAGCGCTCGAGTCGGTCAAAGCCCTGGCCGTTGTCGGCCAGCGCCGCTTGGACGCGGGCGAACACGGCGGGCCGCGAGCTCATGAGCGCGGAGACGGTCAGGGTGCCGGAGCCGAACAGGTCGGTGGCGGCGTCAGTGAGGTTGTCGGCGACGTTGCGCTTGCCGGCGCGGCCCACCAGTGATTCGGCGCGGGAGACGGCGGTCGTGATCCGGTCGGCGGCGTAGCTGGCCAGGAAGCCGTCGAGGTCGTGGAAGTGATTGTGCAGCACGCCCTTGGCGACGCCGGCTTCGTCGGTCAGCGCGCGGCTGGTGATGCCTTCCGGCCCCTGGCGGGCCAGGATGCGGTCGGCGGCGTCGAACAGCGCGGCGGCGGCGTCGGGGATCGCCTGTCCTCTCGGCATGGGCTCTCAGGACCTCCGCAACGCGGCCGCTTGCAATGATGGGCGATCGCCCATACTATGGGCACATGCCCATCATACCGCGAGCGGGAGCCGGATCCCGCGATCAGGGCCAGGCGACACCCGTCCCGGGCGCTCCCGCAGACGCCCGCACGGGTGCCCGTGCCGCGACTGGCGCGAGCCGCGGCTCGATGATCGAGGTCGAGAACCTGGTGAAGGAGTACCGGGGTAGTCAGGCGGCGCTGGACGGCGTGAGCTTCTCGGTGGCGGCCGGGGAAACGTTCGGGCTGCTAGGCCCGAACGGGTCGGGCAAGACGACGACGGTGCGGATCCTGGTCACGCTGTTGCGCCAGACCTCGGGGCGGGCAACGGTCGGCGGCTTCGATGTCGCCCGAGCGCCGCAGCGGGTACGGGCCGTGGTGGGGTACGCGGGCCAGTTCGTCGGCGTCGATGACGACCTGACTGGCCTGGAGAACCTGGCCCTTCAGGGGATCGTGCACGGCATCTCCCACCGCGACGCCTGGCTGCGCGCCGGGGAGCTGCTGGAGGCCATGGCCCTCACCCAGATAGCGACGGTTCGGGCCGGGCGGCTGTCGGGTGGACAACGGCGCCGGCTCGATGTCGCCCAGGCGCTGGTTCACCGCCCGGCCGTGGTGTTCCTCGATGAGCCGACGACCGGGCTCGATATTCAGTCGCGGACGGGGCTGTGGGGGGAGCTGCGCCGCCTCAGTCGTGAGGAGGGCACGACGGTCTTCCTCACGACTCAGTATCTAGAGGAGGCCGACCGTGCCTGTGACCGGGTGGCGATCATCGACGCCGGCCGGCTGGTCACGGTAGGGGCACCTGCGGAGCTGAAGGCGGCGGTCGGCGGCGGGCGGCTGGTCCTCAGCCTTGACGACGAGGTGATGCGCGGCCGTGCCGCTGGGCTGCTCGAGGGCCAGCCGGGCGTCGTGGGCGTCACCGCGGGCGATCCGCTCGTCGTATCCGTGGCCGACGCCTACCGGAACCTCGGGCCGCTGCTCGCGGCTCTGGGGCGGGCCGGGATCGAGCCGTCCAGCGTGGAGCAGTCGCAGGTCAGCCTGGATGACGTGTTTCTCGCCTACACCGGCCGCCAGCCGCGCAACGAGCAGCAGCGACGGGGCGCGGCGAGCGGGATCTTCGCTGTCGCGCACGGGCGCGGCCGCCGCTAGGAGCCAGTGATGCGCCAGTCATTGAATCTCGTCATGTTGCTCGGGGGCCGCAACATCGCCAAGACGGTCCGCGCCCCGATGATGGTGGCGGTGTCGCTGCTGCAGCCGGTCGTATGGCTGCTGCTGTTCTCCCAGACCTTCCGTGCGCTCGGGAGCGGCCCGCAGCTCGAACACCTCGGCTACCACTCCTACCTGAGCTTCCTCACACCGGCGATGGTCGTGCTCTCGGTACTGTTCACCGCCCTGCAGTCCGGCATGGCCACCGTTACCGACATCTCGACCGGGATGATGGACAAGCTCACCGCCAGCCCGATCCCCCGCTGGGCAGTGCTCGCCGCTCGCCTGTACGCCGACGCGGTGCTGATGGTCGTGCAGACGCTGATCGTGCTCGGCATCGCCGCCGCCATGGGTGCCAGCCACCACGCTGGCGCCGGCGCGATCGCCCTGGTGGCCGTGTCCGCCGTCGCCTTCGGCGTGATCTGGGGGTGCCTGTCGAACCTGATCGCGCTCCGAAGCCGCAATGCGGAGCTGACGATGGTCCTCGGGTTCTTTCTCACCCTCCCGGTTCTCTTCCTGTCCTCGGCGTTCTTTCCCCTCAGCCTCCAGCCCGGCTGGATACGAACGGTCGCCGACGCTAATCCGGCCGCCTATGTGATCACCGCCGGCCAGCGGCTGATGAGCGCCGGTCACGCAGGCGCCGACGGGATCCACATGCTCGCGGCACTCGCGATTACCGCGACGGTGCTGGTACCGCTCACCATCCGCGCCTTCCGAACTCCCGCCGCCTGACAGGCGACGTCCGCTTGACTTGATGGGCGAACGCCCATCATAATGATGGGCATACACCCATCATTGCAAGTATCTAACCAAGGAGGAATGAACGTTGAGTGGCAACAGCATGATGATGATGATCCCGATCGTGCTGGTCATCGTGGCCGCGCTCGCGGCGTTCGCGCTGCACCAGCATCGCAAGAGCCGCCGCCAGAGCCAGGACCCGGGCCGCACCGAGACGAGCCAGCCGCTTCGCAACCGGGAGGGGCAGCCATGGCGGTGATCGAGGCCAGCGGGCTGGTCAAGCGATTCGGCAAAGTGCGCGCCGTCACCGATTTGAGCTTCGCAATCGACGCCGGCAGCGTCGTCGGGTTCCTCGGTCGCAACGGGGCCGGCAAGACCACGACCCTGCGCATGCTCCTGGGCCTGATCGCCCCGGATGCCGGCGAGGCGACGATCGACGGTCTCCCCTACCGTGAGCTGCCCGACCGAACCCGCCGGGTCGGCGCAGCGCTCGACGCGTCGGGCATCCACCCGGGCCGCAAGGTCGCCGACCACCTCCGGGTCCGGGCCAGCGCGACCGGAGTCGCCAGCCGGCGGATCGGCGAGGTCCTCGAACAGGTCGAGCTGGCCGGGGCCGCCGGCAGGCGGGTCGGCACGCTGTCACTGGGCATGCGCCAGCGCCTGGCGCTCGCCGCCGCGCTGCTCGGGGAACCGGAGGTCCTGATCCTCGACGAGCCCGCCAACGGCCTGGACCCCGACGGCGTCCGCTGGCTTCGGGGGCTGCTCCGCGGCCTGGCCCAGCAGGGCCGGACCGTGCTGGTCTCAAGCCACGTCCTGGCCGAGGTCGCCGAGGTCGCGACCTCGGTCCTGATAATCGATGCCGGCCGGCTGGTCAGCCACTCCCCGCTGCAGGACCTGCTCCGCCATGCCCCGCAGCGAGTGAAGGTCCGAACCCCCGAGCCAGAGGCGCTCGCCCGGGTACTGAACGCGCAGGCACTGCAAACCGAGCCCGCTGAGCAGGGCCTGCGCGTCCTCGGCGCCGATCCGGAGACGGTGGCCAAGCTCGCCGCCCAGCAGTCCATCCCCGTGCTCGAATGCGCCAGCGAGGACGCCGACCTCGAAGACGTCTTCTTCCAGCTCACTCGCACCGCTAACGGCTCCGCCAGCACTGTCGCCTCGGAGGCAACCCGATGATCACCGCCATCCGCACCGAGCTACTCAAGCTCCGCACCACGCGCCTCGCCGCCGGGATGCTCGCTGTCGCCGCTGGCTGGACCGGCCTGGTCGCGGCGATCGAGGCATCCCGCGCCGGTCCCGGCGGGATGGTCCCCAGCCTCGCCACCGCCGCCGGCCTGCGCGACGTACTCACCAGCACCGGATTCGCGCTGATCATCGCCGCGGCCTACGGCACCACCGTCACCAGCAGCGAGCGACGCCACCACACCATCACCGACACCTACCTCGACGACCCCAACCGCCGCCGGGTCCTAATCGCCAAGGTCATCACCGCCGGACTCACCGGCCTGGTCTTCGGGCTCGCCGGAACCATCGTCACCACCGGTGTCGGGCTGGCCTTTGCCGCCGGTCACGGCCACGTCGTCATCGCGGCCGGCACGATCATTCGCTACGGAGCTGGTGCCGTTGTCGGGGCCGGCTTGCTGGCCGCCGCCGGGGCAGCCATCGGAGCCCTGATCCCGAACCAGGTAGCAGCGATCATCGCGGTGTTCGCCTGGGGGTTCGGCGTCGAGCAGATCCTCGGCGGCGTCTTCCGCTCCCTCGCGTCGTACCTGCCGCTGATGGCATCCGAGACAATGGCCGGCTCCGCCAACGGCGGCATGCCGCCCCTACCCAAAGGGCTCAGCCCGCTCCCGCCCGGAGCCGTCGCCGGCCTGGTCGCCGCCGTTGTCCTGATCCTCACCATCATCGCCTCGACCACCACCCTCCACCGGGACGTCACCTGAGGCTCCCGGATGCAGGGACGCTAGCGACGCCGTACCCATCGCTGCCAGCGATGGGTATTACGGCGCGCCTCGTCGATACCCGACCGGGCCAGGACCATGACCTGCTGCTATTAGCGCACGTCAAGCCCGGTGACGGCCCTACCGATGATCATGCGCTGGATCTCCGAGGTGCCCTCGAAATCGTGAAGTAGTTGGAGGTATGGGCAGCCAGGATGCTCACGGATTCGCTACCGAGGCCTGGGATGAGGCGCCGTGTCTCATTGTTTTGGCAGCGCGTTGGCCTCACCGTTCCGTCAGTTTCCTCAGGATGGCCACGACTGTTGCTGACGGTGATCAGTGTTCCGAGGGGCCGAAGGTCACGGCGATGTCGAGGCCGCCGTGGGGCCGGGGGTGTGCGGTGATCTTGGCTTGGTGGGCTTTGGCGATGGCTCCGACGATGGCGAGTCCGAATCCGTGCCCGTTGGTGTGGCCGACGCGCTCGCTGCCGGCCTGCTGGAAGGGCTGGAACAGTCGGTCGATCTTGCTGGCTGGGACGGTCGGGCCCGTGTTGGTGACCGTGATGGTGGCGCGGGCCGGTGCTGAGATGGTGGAGATGTCGATCTTCCCGCCCCGGTTGTTGTGGCGCAGCGCGTTGTCGATCAGGTTGGCGACCAGCAGCTCGACGAGCTTGGGGTCGCCGGTCGCGGGAGCGGCGGGGAGGCTGGCCTGGATGCGGATGCTCTGGTTGTCGGCTTCGTGCCTGCGCCCGGTCAGGACGGTCTCGGTTACCTGGGCGAGGTCGAATGGCTCCCAGACCTCGACACCGCGTTCGCTGGTGGCCAGCGTGAGCAGGGCGTTGACGAGCCGTTCTTGGTGCTGGCCCAGGGCGAGCGCTTTCTGGCAGGCCGACCGCAGGGTATCGGTGTCAGCGCCGGGATCTGCGAGCGCTACTTCGAGCAGGGTCCGGAGACCTGCAAGCGGGGTGCGCAGCTCGTGGGAGGCGTTGGCGAGGAAGTGACGCTGAGCCTCGAAGGACGCTTCCAGACGGCCGAACAGGTCATCGAGGGTCTGTCCTAGCCCGGTCAGCTCGTCGGCTGGCCCGTCCAGGCCGAGGCGGCGGTGGAGGTTGGTGGCGGATATCTCGCGTGCGGCGGCATTCATGGTGCGCAGGGGGCGCAGGAACCGGCCCGCGATCCACCAGGCTAGTCCCACGGCGACGATCCCGGCGATCACCGCAACGATCAGTGGCCCTACCTCGAAGTGCTGGCCGAAGACCGCGTTGCGGGAGCTCGCGCCACCGTCGATGCTGGTTGATCCTTGCCTTTCGAGCAGGCCGCTGACAGCCAGGACGGCGACGGCGAGCACGGCGAACAGCCCGGCGTAAAGCACAGTCAGCTGCACGCGCAGCGGCGGTCTGCGCAGCCGGCGCCTGGACGGACCGGTGTTGTTAGCGGTCACGGTTCGCCTCCTACTTGCCAGCCGCCTTCGCCGACGGTGAGGCCGGGCGCAGGAACCTGCCCGCGATCCACCAGGCGGCGCCCACGGCGACGATCCCGGCGACCACCGCGACGATCAGTGGCCCTACTTCGAGGTGCTGGCCGAAGACGGCGTTGCGGGAGCTGGAGCCACCGTCGATGCTGGTTGATCCTTGCCTTTCGAGCAGGCCGCTGACAGCCAGGACGGCGACGGCGAGCACGGCGAACAGCCCGGCGTACAGCCCAGTCAGTTGTATCCGCAGCGACGGCCGGTGCTTGGTGGGGTCGATGTTGATGGCGGTCATGGTTTGTCTCCTATTGCGTAGCCGCCCTCGCGGACGGTGTGGATAACAGGCGGGTCGCCGAGCTTGGCACGCAGCCGGCGCATGGTGTGCTTGACGGCGCTGGTGAACGGGTCGGCGAACTCATCCCAGACCCGTTCGAGCAGTTCCTCGGCGGAGAGGGTCACGCCGGGCCAGGCCAGCAGGCATTCGAGCAGCGCGAACTCCTTGGGGCTCAGGTCCAGTCGTTTTCCGGCCCGCGACGCGACGCGGCTGGCCGGGTCGAGCGTGATGTCGTCGTAGGTGAGGGTGGGCGGCAGCGGCGGGGTGCTCCGGCGGCCGAGGGCGCGGACGCGAGCGACCAGCTCGGCGAACGCGAACGGCTTGGGGAGGTAGTCGTCGGCGCCGAGCCCGAGGCCATCAACGCGGTCCTTGACCGTATCTGCCGCGGTCAGCATCAGCACCCGGGTGTCCAGGCGGTCAGCGACGATCCGGCGGCAGATGTCGTCGCCGTGGACGCCGGGCAAGTCCCGGTCGAGGATCACGACGTCGTAACGGGTGATGGCGAGATGGGCGAGCGCGTCGGTGCCGTCGAGGACGACATCGACGGCCATGCCCTCACGGCGCAGCCCCATGCCGATCGAGTCGGCCAAGACCTCGAAGTCCTCGGCCACAAGGACCCTCACCGGGCTTCACCCTTCGGCGCCGGGGCCGGCGGGCCTGGCCCGTGAGCAGTTGAACGTTGCATGTGCTCAAGCATGGCGGATGCTCGGTCGCAAGTCGGTCGCAGCGGCTGCAACCGAGTTGCGACCGGCCGGGCCGTAGAAACGATCTCGACTCTGCCCACGAACGAGAACGGACGAGTACGTGATGGAACAGAACATCGAGGTCTCCGGGCTGCGCAAGCGGTTCGGCGCGACCCAGGCACTGGACGGCATGACCTTCACGGTCAAGCCCGGCCAAGTAACCGGATTCGTCGGCCCGAACGGCGCCGGGAAATCCACCACGATCCGGGTGATCCTCGGCCTCGACGCCCCTGATGAGGGCCGGGCGCTAGTCGGCGGGACCGCCTACCGGCATCTCCACCACCCGTTGTGCCACGTCGGCGCGCTCGTCGATGCCGCCGCACTGCAGCCCAGCCGGACCGGACGCAACCACCTGTTGTGGATCGCCCGATCCCAGGAGCTGCCCGCACGACGAGTCGATGAGGTGATCGAGCTGGTCGGCTTGGCCAGCGCGGCGCGGCGCAAGGCCGGCGGCTACTCGCTGGGGATGCGCCAGCGGCTCGGGATCGCCGCCGCTATGCTCGGCGATCCGCCGGTGGTGATCCTGGATGAGCCGTTCAACGGCATGGACCCCGAGGGGATCATCTGGATACGCCACTTCCTCCGCTCGCTCGCCACCGAGGGCCGGGCGGTGCTCGTGTCCAGTCATCTGATGAGCGAACTGCAAGACATGGCCGACCAGGTGGTCGTCGTCGGTCGCGGCCGGGTCGTCGCGTCCGCCAGCGTCGAGGAGTTGCTGGCCGCCGCCGCGGGAGATCAGGTCCTGCTGCAAACGCCAGAGCCATCCGAGGCGGCTGTCGCACTTGAGTCTGCGGGAGCCACGGTGGCGGGCACCGACCGTGGCACGCTCGCGATAACCGGGATCGCAGCACGGCAGGTCGTGGAAGTGCTCGGCCGGGCGGGCGTGACATTTGCGGAGGTGACGACCCGGCGGGCGAGCCTGGAGGACGTTTACTTCCAGCTCACTGGCAGCGAGACCGAGTACCGCGCCGGCTCGGACGGGAGGGTCGCGCGATGAGGCACACCAGCACAGCGCCGCGGCCGACCCGCTCACCGGCGAGCAACGGCTTTCGGTCGGTGCTGCACGCGGAGTGGGTCAAGCTGCACACCGTCCGAGGCTGGATCATCGCGCTCGTCCTCGGTGCAGCAGCCACGTTCGCCCTGTGCTACCTGGTCGCGAACGGCCCCACGGCCGGTGCCATTTCTAATGGTCCGCGAACTGTGATACCGGCCGGGCCAGGTGGCGCAGGGGTGGCCGACACCTACGAGTTCGTCCATCGCACGCTCGCCGGCAACGGCACCATCACCGCTCAGATCACCTCGCTCACAGGCGTGACCTCGACAAACCCGGCCAACGGGCAGGCAGGTCTCTCCTCTAGCCAGCCGGGTCTGACCGCATGGGCCAAAGCTGGACTGCTGGTCACGTCGAGCACGCGGCAGGGATCGGCCTACGCCGCGGTGATGGCCACCGGCAGCCACGGCGTCCACTTCCAGTACGACTACACCCACGACACCGCCGGACCACAGACGGCGGTTACCAGCGCAGCCCCGCGCTGGGTGCGCCTGGTCCGATCCGGCGACACCATCACCGGCTACACGTCCGCCGACGGACACAGCTGGACCGAGGTCGGCTCAACGCGGCTGATAGGACTGCAAGCCGCAATCCAGGTCGGGATATTCGTCACCTCGCCGACCGATTTCCGCGCCGCCACCGGATATCCGACCCGCGCGACCGCGGCCTTCGACCACATCACCGTCAACGGCTCCCCGGCCGCCGCGAACTCGTGGCTCGGCCAGGACATCGGCACCGCCCCGACCTCCTTCTACCCGACGTTCGGGATCGGCAGCTACCACCAAGTAGGCAGCTCCGTCGTGGTCAGCGGCTCCGGTGACATCGCCCCCGCCATCGTCGCCGGCCTGCTGGGTACTTACACGGCATCGAGCAGCCTGTCGTTCGGGCTGATCGTCGGTCTGCTCGTGGTGATCGTAATCGCCTCCATGTTCGTCACCAGTGAGTACCGCCGTGGCCTGATCCGCACTACATTCACCGCGATCCCGGCCAGGGGACGCGACCTGGCAGCCAAAGGGCTGGTTCTCGGCGGGGTTGCGTTCGTCCTCTCGGTGATGGTGATGGCCGTGGTCGTTCCTCTCGGTCAGCACCTGCTGCGATCCCATGGCAACTACGTGTTTTCCGCCAGCACGTTCACCGAAGCGCGCATCATCGTCGGGGCCAGCGCCTTGATCGGGATCGCCGCGATCATCGTCACTGCGCTGTCCGCGATCCTCCGCCTGCCCGCAGCCGCGATCACCGCCGGGGTTGGCGTGATCCTCGTGCCGTTCATCGTTGCCTCCGCCGCGGGCGGCGGGATCGCCGACTGGCTGCTGCGCCTCACGCCGGCCGCCGGGATGTCGATGCTGCAAGCCCTGACCCAATACCACCAGGTCAGCTACACCTACACGCTCGGCAACGGGTACTACCCGCTCTCCCCGCTAGCCGGGCTCACCGTGCTGTGCGGCTACGCCCTGCTCGCGCTCACCACGGCCACGGTGCTGCTGAACCGGAGGGACGCATGATCGCCGCCGTCCGGGCCGAGTGGGCCAAACTGCGCACCCTGCCCTCCACCGCCTGGCTGCTCGCCGCTGCCGCCGGCGCCACGATCGCCGTCAGCGCGATCGTGGCCGCCGCGTGGCACGTCAACCGCGGCAGCAGCGCCGATCCCGCCAAGCTCAGCCTCACCGGAATCTACGTCGGTCAGGCCGTGATCGCGGTTCTCGCCGTACTGACCGTCTCGGAGGAGTACGGCACCGGCATGATCCGAACCACCCTCGCCGCGATGCCGCGGCGGGTAAACCTGCTGGCCGCCAAGGCCACCACCCTGGCCGGTCTCACCATCCCGGCCGGGCTGGCAGCCGCGGCTGGCTGCCTGATCGCCGGCAGGCTGCTGCTCCCCGACGCAGGACTCAACCCGGCCCACGGATACGCGCTCGTATCGCTCGACCACGCCCCGACCCTGCGGGCCGCAGCCGGCACCGTCATCTACCTCGTCCTCATCGGTCTGCTCGCGCTCGGCGTCGCCACGATCATCCGCGACACCACAGCATCAATCGGTGCCGTGTTCGCCCTGCTCTACCTCCCACCGATAGCCGCGCAACTCATCCACGACCCAACCTGGCAGCGACACATCCAGCAGATCGCCCCCATGACCGCCGGCCTCGCGATCCAGGCGACCCGCAACCTTGCCAGCCTCCCGATCGCCCCCTGGCCCGGGCTCGGCGTCCTCGCAACATGGGCAGCCGCCGCCCTGCTCGCCGCCGCACTGCTGCTGCGGCTCCGTGACGCATGACCGTCAATGCCCGGGCAACGACCGCTACAGGCAAGATCCCCCGGGGGGCCAGATCCGATCTGGCCCCCCACGCAGAATAAGGCCACGTCTCGCAGACAGGTTCACGTCCACGGAGTGCGGCGGCAGACTGAAGAGCACCCCTCCGTACAGCATGATGAGTGCCTGCACCTGCCCGGATGAGCTCTCCAATCCGAGTGCGCGGTGGTGCGCGATGGCGGCGCCCAGCGTCGAGGTCGCCAGGCCCGACAGGGCGATTAGCAAGGCGGGCTGGCGGGTTCCCTCGAGAACCAACTCGAAGATGGCCAGGAAGCGCGTCCGGTGGGTGGTCGCCGCCTCGAGCAAGGCCTGGCCAATCAGCTCCGCCAGCGCGGGCTCGTCCACGGCTTCTGCCATCTCGGTCGCCGGCTTCGGCGCCAAGTCCTCGAGCTGGAGCTCAACGACACGCCTGGCTACGGCGTCGAGGAGGTCCTCGCGGCTTTTGAAGTAGTTCGTTGCGGTGCCCGGGGGCACGTTCGCCGCCTCATCGACAGCGCGATGGCTGAGCTGGTGGATGCCGCGGCTCCCTAGCACCTCAATCGCAGCGTCGGCGAGCACGCGCCGGCGCTGCACGTTCTGCGGCGGGGTCATCGGCCTCGTTCCTCCGCTCGCACTCCGCCACGCGGACGACGTGAGTTCAGGCCTCCGCAGCTACGAGCGAGCCCGGTCGCCGAAAGCGTCGTTCGTCGCCAGATCGGCCGGGAAGGAGGACGTCAACAACTACCGGCCCTGGCTGATGAAGCTCACCCCCAGCCGGCTGGTGAGTCGCTACTACACGAGGTGGCTGCGCCAGGTCAGCAACTACCTGCCGACGAGTTCCCGCGCAGGTTCTTGACTGGCCTGAACCCGGCGTGCACCCACCGAAACACCCCGCGGATCGCGTGATTGGTCATGTTGCGGCAGCGCGGCTACGTCATGCGGATAACCCGCGGCCGTCTGGGCTACGGCGTGGCGAGTACTCAGCCCTGTCCGCCTGGCCGGCGACGCGCGCGGCTGCTGGCGCTGATGCTAGGCCGGTGATGTCATCGAACCCGCGTGCGGCCGTCGCGGCCGACGCCGCGCCCTACTGGCTTGCGGGCAGACCGGTGCCGTTGCTGTTCCTGACGTCCGTGACCGGCGGAGGCCACGGTGCCGCGGCGGCCGCAGTGGCGCAGGCGCTGGAGCGCCTGTATCCGAACCAGTACGCGCCGATAACACTCGATCCGCTCGCAGGCCCAGGGTCCGCTCGGACACTGCGATGGGTCGCTCGCAGTTACGGCTGGCTGATTCGGTGTGCGCCGCCAGCGTGGGGGCTGCTCTACCAGTTCACCAACTCGCAGCTAGCGGCGCGGCTACTCCATCAGGCGATCGCGCGCCTTGCGAGCCGGACTCTGACCGACGTCATTGCCGGATGCAAGCCCGCAGCGATCGTGTCGTTCCATCCGCTCCTAGGTCAGACAGCTATCCGGGCGCGGGATGTGGCTGCGCCGGGCGCCGCGGCTGTCACGGTGATTACCGATTTCACGCGGACGCATGCGACGTGGACCTGGCCTAAGGCGGATCAGCTTGTGGCTGCCGCAGATGTCGGCGTCCCCGTTGGCTCGCCGTTCCTTGACGCCCCGCCAAGTCTGGCCGAGCGGGCTGCGCGGCGCAGTCGGCTCGGGCACAGCCGGGCGACGTTCCTGGTTCTGCTGGTTGGCGGCGCTGAGGGCTCCGGGCGGCTCAGGCGCAGGGCAGCAGCAATCGCGCGCCGGCTGCCGGATGTGGACGTCGCGGTGATATGCGGAAGGAACCGGCTTCTGTATTGGCGCCTGCGCCGGCGGGTGGCGCGCTACGGCGGGCGACTGTCGGTGCACGGTTTCGTCGAGGATATGGGTAGCTGGCTGCGCGCGGCCGACGTGGTCGCGACCAAGGCCGGGCCTGCCACGATCGCTGAGAGTGCGTGCTGCGGTACGGCCATGGCACTGACTGGTTACGTGCCGGGGCAGGAGCAGGGCAATGTCGACTACGTGACTGGAGCGGGCGCGGGGGTGTACTGGCCGAGCGTCGGTCGGCTCATTCGCGGACTCGCCTGGCTGCGCGCGGACCCTGGGACCCTGACCTCGATGCGCGCCTCGGCCGCGCGTCTTGCCAGGCCATATGCGGCGCACAAAGTCGCTGCCCTGATCGCTGACGTGGCATGCGCCGCCACGGCACTCCGTGTCCGTCAGGATGAACTGCGTTCGCTCCTGACGGACACGGAGTGCCTTCCTCAGCTGATGTCGGCCCGGACGCTCGTGACCGACGCCGTGAAAGAGATGACGATGGCAATCCCGGCGACCAGGACAGCAGCCACAGCGAAGTTCAGCGGCTGGACCGAACTCGAGGAGTAAAAGCCGATGTCGCCCCCGCCCAGCCTGGAGCCTCCGAGCGTGGAAGCGGCAGTGAACGGAAGGTAGGGGCTCGCCGAGCCGAATACGCCGCTCAGCACGGACTCCACGAGGAGAGACCACACCAGCGCGCCGACCACGGCAGGTAGCTGGGAACGGACCAGTGAGCCGACTGCTACACCGAGGGCGGCCAGCAGCCCGCCGGCAAGTGTCGCGCCGACGCCGAAGCGGGTCAGGGTGCCCGCCGCCACCACAACGCCGTCACCCTTCCCCGCGGCGAAGGCGAGGCCAACCACGTCCGCCGTGACGGCGCCAACGGCACCAAAGATCAGCCCGATGCTGAAGCCCGCGAGCAGCTTACCGACCAGGACCTGGCCCCGCCTGGGGGCGGCGAGGTAGGTGAGCGTAGCGGTGCCGTGACGGAACTCGCCGCTTGAGACGAGGATCCCCATGATCAGCGCCATCAGCTGCGCGAAGCCAGTGATCGTGACGATGAACGAGAGACCTGCGCTGGTCGTCAGCGGCGGGGTGAATTTGCCCCCGGCACGGGCAGCATCGAGCGATGCAATGAGCGCAGTCATCCCGGCGGAGGTGGCCAGCAGGGCGAACGGCGTCCTGGCCGTGCGAATTTTCAGCAGCTCGACCCTCAGCAACCTGATCATTTCGCAGCACGCTCCCGTCGTGTGCGGCTACGGCGGATGAGCAGGACGGGGATGGTGGCGATCGCGACGAGGATAAGCAGCACGATGATCCAGAAGCCGAAAAACTTCGCCCCGAGCTTGCCAGCCGCCTCTACTGAGCTGGCCTGCGCGGCCAGAAGCCAGATGTTCATGGGTCCTCCCTTGCGGGTTCTTATGGGTCGACTGAAGACACCAGTCACTCTGGATGCCGCACCGCACCGAAATCGCCGGCTGATCGGATCGAGTCCGGTAGCCAGGGGTGGGATAGGCGGAGCTGCGGGCTACCGCAGGTGCGGTAGGCGGGCTGTCTCCCGGGCCGACGACGAACCACGGGCACGGCAGGCATGCTGAGCTAGTGACGGACTCCCACTCACGACTGATGCGGCTAGCACGCCTGGCCGCCGTCTTGCCGCGCGCAGCTGAGCTCCGGGTTGCCCGGCCCGAGCAGGACGTGTCCGGCCGATGGCAGGACATGCCCGTGGAGCCGGCTGCCGGGGTTCCTCTCGGCACCAGCTTCCGGCCTCTGCAGGCGCTGGCGCTCGGGCTCGAGCCGAGGGACGTGCTTGCTGAGCTGCTCGGCTACCCGTTCGGTGTGATCCGGCTCGCCGCCTACTGGGACCGGATCGAGCCTGACCCAGGGACGTTCGACCCGTCCTGGCTGGACTGGCAGGTCGACGCGGCCGAGCGGGCGGGCAAGCAGATCATCATCTGCACCGGACCGATCAAGGCCTTCGGCTATCCGGAGTTCTTCGTCCCGGCTCATCACCTGCCTGCGCCATTGCCAGAGGGTCGGCTGATCACCCCCGAGTCCCATGGGCCCCTGCTGGAGGCGGCCATCGGCTTCATTACCAAGATCATCCGCAGGTACGCGGAGCGGAGCGCGGTGATCGCCTGGCAGGTCGAGCACGAGGTCGCTGACCCCCTCGGCATGGAGCACTCCTGGCGGCTGTCGGCCGATTTCGCCGCCGCCGAGGTAGCTGCGGCCCGGGCGGCGGACCAGTCCCGGCCGGTGCTCATGAACGGATTTCTGCCCGCCACCGCCACGGTGGCGGCGTCGCAGTGGTGGCGTACCAGGGATCAAGGCGACTCCCTGGCTGTGGCCGCGAGGCTGGCGGACACCATCGGCGTCGACTACTACCCCCGGCACGCGCTCACCGCCCGGGGCCGCTGGTCTCTGTACCTGGACGGCGCAGCCAGCCCGATCGGACCGCGACGGTACCGGAACCTGGCTAGACGGGCCGCTGCTGCAGGCAGGCAGATCATGATGACGGAGATCCAGGCCGAACCGTGGGAGGCGGTCACTGTACCGCCGAGCCCGGCCGGGCGCGGTATGTACAGCTGCCTGCCCGAGCACCTGATCGCCAGCTATAACCGCTGCGTGCGCTGGAGCCGGCAGAACCCGCCGGGCGCCGCGGCCTACCTGTTCTGGGGTTCGGAATACTGGGTGCTCCGCGTCCGGCAAGGGGACTCCGACTACCTCGACGCATTCAGCCGGATCCTGGCTGGCTCCGGCACGTGAGAGGCAGGGGCCGGCAGGTAGGTTCCGGTGGCCGGATAGCTGGCCCGGCCGGCCTGCGAGGGCCGGAAACAACAGGCCACAGGGAGTACGCAGCCGCCGCGAACGGCACCCGGAAGTGCGATGTCCGCTCAGCCCAGGCTGACATACTGTGGGTACAGCCATGCGCGAGCTGCTAAGTAAACGTCCGCCGTGGCTTGCGGCCGCCCTGCGCTCGAACCCCGGTGCCGCGTCAGGGTCACCTGCGCACCAATGGCTGGCGGACGCAGCGACTGCGGCGGTGGTGACTGGAGTATCGCTCGCTGGCTATTACGCCCAGTCCTGGCACCAACGGGACACGGGAGCACACCTTACCGATGTCCTTCTCCTGATCGCGGGCGGTACCTCGCTCGTTGCCATGCGGCGGTTTCCGGCCGCCGTACTTGGCGTGACCCTGGCGGTCGCGCTGGTGTCATCGGCAGTGGGAGGACCGCCGACGGCCTGGCTGCCGGTAATCGTGGCGCTCTATTCCGCTGTCAGGGCCCGGCGGCGGGTCGCCGTGATCGGCGCTCTGACGATCGGCTACCTGACCGCAGTCTGGCCGCCGTGGCTGATCAGTACTCGGGGGCACGCCTCGGCTGCGTTCGCGCTCGCCTTGCTATGCGGGCTGCTGGCGCTGCTCAGCGCGGCAGAGCTCGTTCGCGCAGCGGCGCAGCGCCGACTGGCCGCGCAGCGCATCAGCGAGCAGGAACTGCTGCGGCAGGCAAGCGAAGAACGGATGCAGATCGCCAGGGACCTGCACGATGTGGTCGCGCACAATATCTCCGTGATCAACGTCCAGGCCAATACCGCACTGCACCTGGCAGACCACGAGCCAGAGCATGCCTGGCAGGCACTAGCCACCATCAACGACGTCAGCAGGCAGGCGCTCGCCGAGCTCCGCTCAGTGCTCGGCGTCCTGCGCGCCGACGGCCCGGCCGCGGCGCGCACCCCCGTGCCCGGCCTGCGGGACCTTGGCGTGCTGGCCGCGAATATGGCCGCGGCCGGACTGAAGGTCGAGCTGGAGACGCAGGCCAGTCCCGCGCCCCTCCCCGCGAGCGTCGACCTGGCCGCCTACCGCATCATCCAGGAAGCGCTCACGAACAGCGCCAAGCACTCCGGCTCGGCGCGGGCGCAGGTCATGGTGCGCGTCCGCGACGGTGAGATGGAGATCAGGGTGGATGACGATGGAGTGGACGGTCTCAAGCCGGCCGGGCAGGCTGGCACCGGCAGCGGAATCGCCGGGATGACTGACCGGGCTCAGGGCCTCGGCGGCCGGCTAACAGCCGGACCCAGGCCCGGCGGCGGGTTCCGCGTTACGGCAGTGCTGCCCATCAGCGGAGACGACCAGTGATCCGGGTCATCCTTGCCGACGACCAGGAGCTGGTCAGGTCGGGCTTTGCCGCGCTCCTGCGGGCGCAGGAAGGCATCGAGGTGGTCGGTGAGGCCTCCGACGGACTGGAGGCAGTAGGCATGGCCGTCCGTACCCGGCCGGACGTGATCTTGATGGATATCCAGATGCCCGGCCTTGATGGCATCCAGGCCACCCGGCGGATCGCCGCACGGGAGGAACTCGCCGGGACGCATGTGATCATCTTGACCACATTCGACCTGGATGAATACGTCTTCGAAGCGATCCGGGCGGGCGCGGCCGGATTCCTGGTCAAGGACACGAATTCGGCGGAACTTCTGCGCGCGATCCAGGTTGTCGCCGACGGCGAGGCGCTTATGTCGCCGAGCGTCACCCGGAGGCTGATCTCCGAGTTTGCCGCCCGTACCCGCGATGTCCGCCCCGTTCCGGGCATCGACCAGCTGACTCAGCGGGAGCGCGAAGTTGTCGCCCTGGCCGCCGAAGGCCTATCCAATGAAGAGATCGCCGGCAAGCTGTACGTGAGCCGGGCGACAGCTAAGACGCATGCCACCAGAGCGATGGCGAAGGTCGGCGCCCGCGACCGCGCCCAGCTCGTCGTGCTCGCCTACCAGGCTGGCCTCGCCAGGCCTGGCTGGAGTGAGTGAAGTCAGCGCTGCAAGCGCTCTTACTGGTCACAGGGGGAAGCACAGGCGCCATGATCACTCCGGGGCGACTTTCCGCCTAGTCTGGCGGGCTACGTGCGCTGCGGCTGGCTGCACCACCTGGATCATCGGGCAGAGCCATCTGGGTGACGACACGGCAGGACCGCGCGCTGCAGGCTGCCCCCATGGCAACCATCGAGATCCGCGACCTTGTCAAGCGATTCGGTTCTGTGGAAGCCGTCAGCGGTCTGAGCTTCGACGTCGAGCAAGGGTCGGTGACTGGATTCCTCGGGGCGAACGGTGCAGGCAAAACCACGACCCTTCGCATCCTCCTCGGCTTGGAGTCAGCTACAGCGGGCACTGCCCGCATCAACGGCCTGCCCTACCACAAGCTGCCCCAACCGCTCCGCAAAGTCGGTGCGGCGCTTGAGTCGAGCGGCTTCTATCCAGGCCGGACTGCCCGGAACCACCTGCGGATCCTGGCGCTGACCGCAGGCGTCGAGCCGTCTCGTGCCGACCACATGCTTGACCTCGTCCACCTGTCTAGCGACGCGAACAGGCGAGTCGGTGCGTTCTCACTCGGCATGCGCCAGCGGCTGAGCCTGGCCGGGGCGCTGATCGCCGACCCGGAGGTCCTGATCCTCGACGAGCCCGCCAATGGCCTCGACCCCGAGGGCGTGCGCTGGCTGCGTGACCTGCTGCAGGGCTTCGCCGCAGCAGGCGGCACCGTGCTGGTGTCCAGCCACATCCTGGCCGAGGCCGCGCAGACCGTGGACCACGTGGTGATCATCGACCATGGCCGCCTGGTTCGCGAGGGACCACTGGCCGCGCTCACCGGCAGCCACGACCTGGAAAGCACCTTCTTTAACCTCACCGGCGGGGACCTGAGTAGTGGCGGGGCCCTTCCGCCCCAGACCCCTGATAGTGCGCGTGGCTGAGAGGCTGCGCTGCCGGGCTAGGGTTGAGGATGATCACAGCTGGGGATCTATCGCCAACCCGAAAGCACTGATCATCTTTGGTGCAGTGCCGCCGCAGTTCGTCAACCGCTCAGCCGGGCGCGTGCCCGAGCAGATGCTCCTGCTTGCGCCGGTATCGTTCGGGATCGCGCTGGTCTCCGACAGCGTATGGGCGATCGCGGCAAGCGGGGTGCGATCCTGGTTCGCAGGCAACCTGCGCCGTCTCGCAGCAGTGGGCCGGAGCCGGTGGCCTCGCAATGATCGGCGTCGGAGTAAGCGCGTCGCAGTCACCGGACGCCATAGCTAACCGGATGGTTTGCTGGCCGCCCGCGAGCGTGATCAGCTGAATGCTGACGCGACGATTGGCGCCGGCGCCCGTTCCCTTCATTAAGAGCCTGCCTACATCAACCGTCGTACGCTTCTGCAGGTCTCGTTGTCCTCGGGGATGACAGGAACCAGCGATGGCGGCCGCCTCGCTGCGACGCACGACGACGGAGATCAGGCCTGTCGGCTGATGCCATGGGGTGCCCGGCCGAGCAGGCTAGCAGACATGACTTCACCGAACCAGGTCATCGAGAACCCGGTCAGTGGCGAGCGGATCACGATTATCGAGCGTCCGCAGGTCACTGGAGACGCGCTGGTGTGGGAACTTGTGCTCGCCCCCGGCGGCCGCGTGCCGAACAGCCACAGTCACCCCGAGCAGGAAGAGAGGTTCACCGTCCGAGACGGCATGCTGCGATTCAGGATCGGCTGGCGGCGGCGGCTGGCCCGGCCCGGTGACCTGGTCGTGGTCCCGCCGGGGACGGTGCATCATTTCGCGAACCCGGGCACGACTCCTGCGCGCGTTTTGGTGGAAAGCATGCCGGCGCTGTGCACCGAAGCGATGCTGGCAACCGCGGCAGCGCTCGCCCGTGACCAGCACGCTAGGGGCCGAGCGCTGCCACGGCCGCTCGACCTGGCATTGTTCATGCGCGACTTCGACCGTGAGGTGCGGGCACCATACCTGCCCGCCCCGCTGGTCCGTGCCGTTCTGCAGCCACTCGGCTGGCTCGCGGGAGCGCTGGGCCGCGCCAGCCGCTACCAGCAGCTACGGCCGAAGAACACGCACTAGCTCTGATGATGGCAATCGAGGTCCGGGACCTGGTCAAGCGCTACCACGGCGCAGACAGCAACGCGGTCGACGGCATCAGCTTCGATGTTCCGCGCGGGCAGCTGTTCTGCCTGCTCGGCCCCAACGGCGCCGGCAAGACCACCACCATCTCAGTTCTCACGACAGTAATGACACCCACGTCGGGGCACGTGCGAGTAGCGGGACGAGACCTGGCCAGCCGGCAGTCGGACATCCGCGGGAGCATCGGCATCGTATTCCAGCAATCGTCCCTCGATGCGAACCTGACCGCTGAGGAGAACATCCGCCTGCATGCCGTTCTCTACGGCCTTTACCCATGGCGGCCGCTGTACCGGCTCATGCCGCCGGCTTACCGGCAGCAGGTATGCGACCTGGCCGAGGTCCTCGACATCACCGCTGCCCTCGGCCGCCCCGTGCGGTCGCTGTCCGGAGGCACACGCCGCAAGCTGGAAATCGTCCGTGCCCTGCTGCATCAGCCGCAGGTGCTGTTCCTCGATGAGCCCACCACCGGGCTCGACGCCCACAGCAGGCGCAGCCTGTGGGAGTACCTGGCCCAGACCCGCGCCGACTTTGGCACGACCATCGTGCTGACCACCCACTACCTGGAAGAAGCAGAGACCGCCCACGCAGTGTGCGTGATGTCTGCAGGTAGCATCCTCGAGCGAGGCAGCCCTGCCGAGATCAAGGCACGGCACGCCAGCCCCACCCTCGAAGCGGCCTACCTGGCAATGCTCGGGAGCCACGGATGACGGCAGCCATGCCAGGCCGCAGGGTGACGGGCCGGCTCGCACCCGAGCTGTGGGCGCTGCTGGCCATCGCCCAGCGCGACCTCATCAAGCTGCTGCGGGATCGGCCCAGGCTCGCGGTGAACCTCGCCTTCCCGATCCTGCTGGTGGCAGGCCTGGGCAGCGTCCTTGAGCCAACGGTCGGAAAGGTGACCGGCGTATCCGCGGTCGCGCTCGCCTTCACCGGCGTGCTACCCGCCACCTTGTTCCAGTCCACCGCCGCAGGCATGATCTCGATCGCCGCAGACCGGGAAACCGACTTCTCCCGCACACTGTTCGTTGCCCCCGTCACCCAGCTCACACTAATCACAGGCAAAATCTGCGGCGAGGCCCTTGTCGCGCTCTTCCAGGGCGGCTGCGTCACCGCATTCGCCAGCGCGATCGGCGTCCCGATGACCGGTGGACGGCTGGCCGCGCTGGTCCTGCCCTGCCTGGCCTGCTGTCTGCTCGGCGGCGCGTTCGGGCTGGTCACCATGGCCTCGCTGCCCAACCAGCGATCCGCGATGGACGTGTTCCAGTTCCTGATCATTCCGCAGTATCTGCTGGGAGGCGTCTTCGTACCGCTGCACGGGGTGCCCGGATACCTCGACATCATCGCCGGGGCCATGCCGCTGCGCTACGCCGTGGACCTCATCCGGGGCCTCTACTTCCGCGGCACGCCCGGCTACCAGCAGCTCGTGACGACCAGCCCGGCGCTGGACGCCGCCGTCATCGGCGTAATGTTCGCCGCCGCGATGACCGCGGGAACGCTGATCTTCAATTACCGGGAACGTACCCGCTGACCTTTAGGCACCTGCCTGCAGGCGTCGCCCCAAATAGCGCGCCCCGTTCAGACCACGCACCAGTGCCATGACCAGCGGTTATTACCGCACGTCAAGCCCGGTCGCCCGGCGAGCCTAACGCCGAATAGGCCGGGTGGGAGCCTTCGCTGGCACCAAGGCGGTGGTGTCGTTAGCGGCTGCCTGGGGACAGGGAGACGCCGCCTGCCAGGCGGCGTCGCGCGCATCGTTGGCAATGGTGTGCCACAGGTGCTGCGGGAATTCGTGTCCTGTGCCCGGGTAGATGATCAGCCGGGCGCCGGGGATGGTCCTGGCGAGGGCGAGTGCGGCGCGGGGGTGAATCCAGGGGTCGTCCTCGCCGTGGATCACCAGCGTCGGCACGTGCAGGCGGCGCAGCTGGGCCCGGATGCCGCCGGCGGTCCGGAACGCGGCAAGCTGGCGTCCGGTCGCATACGGGTCTTGCTCGCAGGCCAGGGCTTCCGCCGCGGTCTGGCGCACCCACTGCTCGTCAACCGGGTGCCCGGGTGAGCACAGGGCTAGGTAGGTGTCGGCCAGTCGCTGGATGCCGCCCTCGCGGGTGTTGTCGTACCGTTTGCGGGCGAGCCGCAGCAGGGTGGCGATGTTCAGGTAGCGCAGGTTGCCGGCCGGGCCGTAAGGCCCGGTGGCCATGGCGCAGACGATGCTGCGGACCCGGTCCGGATGCCGGATCGCGGTGACCTGAGCGATGGTCGCGCCGAGTGTCTCGCCGAGCAGGTGAGCCGAATCCCAGACGAGTGCGTCCATGACGGCAACGACGTCGTCGGCCATGTCATCGATCCGGTAGGCCGGGCGGCCCAGCCCCAGCAGCGTCCGGACGATGCCACGAGGAGGGGACGGGAAGTGGGTCGACAGGCCGCAGTCGCGGTTGTCGAAGCACGCGACCGCGAACCCCTGCGCGGCGAGCTCCCGGGTGAACCCGTCGGGCCACCAGGTCATCTGGTACGTCAGGCCCATGATCAGCAGCAGCGGCTGCCCGCTGGCTGGCCCGAAGGCCTGGTAGGCGATCTTTGCCCCGCCGTTGCTGGCATAGGACACGGTCACGGATGTCTCCACGGCGCTATTGGCAATACAGTTGACATGCTAACGTGCCAGCGGAACTGAAGCAATACGATTGTATTGCCAAAGGGGGTTACAGATGCCCAAGCGGGTGGATCCCCTCGCGCGGCGTCGAAGCATCGCGCAGGCGGTATTCCGGCTGGCCGCCGCCCGCGGTGCGGACGCGGTCAGCCTGCGTGAAGTCGCGGAAGAGGCGGGCGTGTCGCTGGGCCTGGTCCAGCACTACTTCCGCAGCAAGGACGAGATGCTCCTGTTCGCGCTCGACCACATGCGCGACCGGGTCGCCGGACGGCTGCGGTCCCGTCTCGCTGACCTGGCGGACGCCGGGCCCCGTGACGTCGTCCGCGCGGTACTTGCCGAGCTGCTGCCTGCCGACGAGGACACCAGAGCCGAAGCGGTCATCTCCGTCGCGTTCTACTCCCGTGCGGCCGTCACGCCCGCTTACGCGACCGCCCTTCGGCGCGGCCTCGCGGACCTGCTCGACATCATCACCGACCAGCTGCGCACCGCCCAGCACAGCGGCCACACAAGACCGGACCTTGACGCACGGCAGGAGGCCGCGTCCCTGCTCTGGCTTACCCACGGCCTGGTCGGACCGCTCCTCATCGGTATGTGCGCACCTAAGGCCGCCCAGTCACTGCTCGAACACCATCTCGACCGGATCTTCACCTGACCGCTAGCTCTCGGCGCCCAAAGACCCCAGCACGCAGCTCATGCACCATCGGCGAGCGCGACGTACCTGGCCGCCTGATCCGGCGAGACGGCTTCCGACGGGATGTGAAGGCCAGCGGTCCTGTCCACCCCTCGTGGCGGCTCACATCACGGAATCCACGGCGATTCGCGCGAGTCGGAGGAAATCGGCACCTCGCACACCCGCCGGCCCCTTCCCGCCAGGAACATCCGCACGTCGGTTGTTGCGGCCAATGGCAAACTCCCTGCTGACGAACCGGCGGTGCACGATAACCGTCGAGATCCTGGGCAGAATCAGGACGTACTGGCCGTAGTTGCCCGCAGCCACAGCTGCACCGCTCCATCGCGGGTCACCGTCCATCCGGGGCAGCCACCACAGGTACCCATAAGCGGCAGGCACGGAGCCGAACGGCGAAATGCCGATGTCCTCGGCGTTAACGTGAGGCGTGAGAACCTGCGTCAGCCATTCCGGCGGGACGGTACTGCACCCCGCGGCGTCGCCATGATTAAGGACAAGCTGGCCGATCGACATTAGCTCGCGTGCCGACAGAAAGAAGTGGTGTGCCAAGTGCCGCGACCTCCACGGGTCACCCAGGACGCGGTGGCTTGACGGGGCGTGATCGGTGAGCCCCAGCGGACCGGTCAGATCCTGCTCGAACGCCTCGTGAACGCTCAGCGAGGTCGCGTTCTCGAAGATCGTCTCCAGCACGTTGAAGTCCCAGTTGTTATATGCGAATTGTTCGCCCGGCCTTCTTGCGCCGCGTCTTAGCGGGACGTCGCCGCCGGCACTGCCGGCCGGGTGGTACACCCCCGATCTGGAGCAGAGCAAATCACGCACTCTCGCTGTCTTCTCGATGTCGGTGAGTGGCTGCACGTCATCGATTCCCAGGTCACCGAGCGTGGCATCAAGCCGAATACGGCCCGACGCAACGTGCCGTCCCATCAGTAGTGACAGCACGCTCTTGCGGATCGACGCGATGTAGCTAGGGATGGTGGTGTCTCCCCAGCTGAAGAGCAGACGTCCTTGCTGTCGCACCATCAGCGAGGTCGTTGGCAGCGTCGCCAGCCGCTGACGAAGAGCGGAACTCGCGCTGGCTGGTAGCACGTCGACTTCAGCCTGCCGGCATCCCGGATTCATCACGCGCGCCTTGCCGCAGCTTGCTTCGCGCAAGCACGCACTGTCGCCGCGAGAAGCCTGAGAAGTGGATGGCGCGGGGCGACCAGTAATCTGCGGTCCCCGGGCGCGGAGCGGCGACGCCTTGTCCAAAGCGCGCCTGGCGGTCGGCATGCCCGATCTTCACTTTCGCCCTGAAGTCCTGCGATCACAACGAAGATCATTTAGACACCTGACGTTACAAGCTGCTTCCGCGCACCGTCGAGCCGGAGATGCTGAAGTCCGCGCAGCACGGTGTTCGGTTTCCAGTCCGGCTCGCCGGCGATCCGGGCGCGTGACAGGTGCGGGAGCAGGCAGCGCAGCGCGACCGTCGCCTCCAGGCGGGCCAGCGGTGCGCCGAGGCAGAAGTGGATCCCGTGGCCGAACGCCAGGTGGCGGTGAGCGTCGCGGCGCACGTCGAAGCTGTCGGGGTCGCGGAAAACGGCCTCGTCGCGGTTGGCGGCGCCGATCAGTAGCAGGACGTACGATCCGGCGGGGATCACGGTCCCGGCGACCTGCGCGTGATGCAGCGCATAGCGCGACAGAAGCTGGACCGGCGGGTCGTAGCGCAGCATTTCCACTACGGCCTGCTCGGTGAGTTCTGGCTGCTCCCGCAGGACGGCGAGCTGGCGGGGATGACGCAGCAGCGCCAGCGCACCTCCGCTGATCAGGCTGCGCGTGGTCTCGTGGCCGGCTATCAGCAGCAGTATCGCGGTGGCGATCAGCTCATCTTCGGTCAGCGTGTCCCCTTCATCGTGCACCTGGACGAGGGCGGAGATCAGGTCCTCACCAGGGGACCGTCGGCGCACCGGCAGCAGGTCGCGCAGGTAGGCCCTGAAGGCGTCGCGGGCATCGCGCTGGCTGATCCGGTCCTCGTCGGTGAGGAGGAAGTCCGGGTCGAGGGCGCGGGATAGCGCGGCCGACCACTGGGTGAGCAGGTCGCGATCGGCGGGCGGGATGCCGAGCAGTTCGGAGATCACCCGCACCGGCAGCGGCAGGGCGAGCCCTTCCACGAGGTCGAACGGACCTGCCTCGCTGTCGATCCCGTCCAGCAGCTCCCTGGTGATCGTCTCGATATCGGGCGTCAGCGCTTTGACCCGGGCGGGGGTGAACGCACGCGAGACCAGGCGCCGCAGGCGGGTATGGTCAGGCGGGTTCATGCGCAGGAACGAGCCGGCCTTGGGCTGCCGCACCCGCCCGCCGAACAGCCTGGTCTCGCCGGGCTCGGCGTGGCCGAAGGAGGAGGCGTCGGCGAGGACGGCCTCGCAGTCGGCGAACCGGCTGAGGACGAACAGCCGCTCATGAGGTCGTGCGACCGGCTGCTGGATGCGCCATTCGCGGTAGGCGGGATAGGGATCAGTGACCTGCCCTGGTTCGAACAGCGCCATCAGTGTCGGCAGGTCCGCCGCGCGGGCTGCGAGTTCAGTCATGTTCCCTGGTCTCCCTCTGTTACGTGTTCGTCCCGGTCGCGATGTCACCGTGACACCGGGACGCGGGCCTTAGCGCTGGCCGGGCATCCTGGGGCCGGGCCCGTCCAGCCCTGCAGACAGGAACGGGATGACCAGGTTTTCCATCAGCTCGTCGCGATCCTTGCGGTAGTCGCCGCGGCCGACGACGTTGAGGTTTTCGTGCGGGTCGGCCTGGAGATCGAAGAGCTGCACTGGCTCGCCGGATTCCTCGACGAACACGAGCTTGCGGTCGGCAGTGCGGACCATTCCCAGGCCGAAGTTCTCGCTGAAGATCGCGGACCTGGATGAGCCCGTGCCGTCGCCGGCCCAGCCCAGCAGCGACTGCCCGCCGAAGGACGGGTGGCCGGCCGACCGGGCGATGTCCCGGATGGTGGCGGAGAGGTCCAGGTGCTCGACGGGCTCCGTGACCACCCGCGGGGCGCAGCCGCCCGGGGGCCGGATGATCAGCGGCACCTGGACAGCCTGCTCGTAGAACACCATCTTGGTGAGCATGCGATGCTCGCCCATCATCTCGCCATGGTCGGACGTGTAGATAACCCAGGTGTTGTCGAGAAGACCGCGCCGCTCCATCGCCTGCAGGATCCGGTCGATGCCGTCATCGATCACGGTGATGTTGCCGTAGTAGAACCTGCGGATGTCGGAGATAACGGCATCGGTCAGGTGCGGCGAGTCGCTGTGCACGTTCAGGAAGTAATCCAGGAATTGCCGGAACGGCCCGTCCGCAGGCAATTCCGGCCGTTCCAGCGAGGCGGGCATCGGCATCTCCACATTCCGGTACAGGTCCGCGTACTCTGCCGGGGCGTCCCACGGATCGTGCGGACCGGGGAAGCCCACCCACTGGAAGAACGGCTGCGGGCGGTCGTACTCCTCGATCCACCGGGCAGCCCGGCGCCCGTGCCAGGCGTCGATGTAGTCATCGCCGGACACCGGATTGGACCCGGTGGTCCACAGCGGCAGCGTCTTGACCTGCCTGCCGGTGAGGTCTACCGCCGTCTTCGCATAAGAGCGGGCACCGACCCACTCCCGGTACGTGTCATACAGGCCCCTGGCCGTCAGGTAGTCGGCGTACTCGCTGCCGATCCTGACCGTGGCCAGCTTGCCCACGGTCTCGATCGGCTCCGCGAAGCCGTAGGCCTGCATGAGCGGTATCCGCTCGCGGGTGTCGCGCGTCCCGCGCTTCCCATGCACCCATAGGTGCATCTTGCCGATGCACGAGGTGTAGTACCCGGCCTCGGCGACATCGCGGACGAAGGTGGGCATGGAGTCGGGAGTGTCCATGTTGTTCTGAAAGACGCCGTGGTCGCGGACGTACCGCTCGGTCAGCAGCGAGGCCCGGGCCGGCATGCACAGCGGCCCCTGGCAGTAGACGTTCTCGAACCGGATGCCCTCGGCGGCCAGCCGGTCAATGTGCGGGGTCCGCACTACCGGGTCGCCGGAGCAGCCCATCACGTCGGCCCGGTGCTGGTCGGACATGATCAGCAAGATGTTAGGCTGCGGCACAGTCTTCCTCCTCGGCTAGTGGCCTCTCACTCACGCGTGCTCAGGCGCGGCCTGACTCGGGCCGGTCGGCGGGCGCGCCGTGCGGCCCGCTCGCCTCGATCCCGGAGAACAGCCAGCGCAGCGCCTGGCCGAACAGTTCTTCCGGCACGCTGTCCGGGTTGATCCTGCGCTGCCGCACCAGGCCCTGGCACAGGGCGCGCACGACCGTGGACACGTCATCGGCGGAGACGTCCTGATCTCGGCCGTGGCGTCGCAGGGCATTCTCGATCATGGGCCGCATGGCGTCCTGCTGCTGACGGGGCAGCGCCAGCTCCTGCATCTCCTCGCGATGCCGCACCGCGTACAGCCAGAACTCGGCCTGCAAGGGGACGAAGTCGACATCTTTATCGGCGATGTTCACCAGCAGTTGCCCGATCGCCTGCAGCCGGCGGCCGTCGAGGTCGCCATCGCTCATGATCTGCAGCACCTCATTGATCCGGTCGCTGGCCCGGCTGCGCATCAGCTCGACGAACAGGCGCTCTTTGCTGCCGAAGTTTGAGTACAGGGCCCCGACCGTGTACCCGGCAGCCTCAGCGATCTCGTCCACCGACGCGCCCGCGAAGCCCTTCCGGGCGAACGTGCGCGCAGCCGCGCTCAACAGCAGCTCGCGCGTGCGAGCCTTGGCTTCTGCCTTCGAGAGTCGTGTCCGGCTCTCATAACGTTCGCTATTCACATAGCGAACGTTATGTAACGGAGGCATCCCTGTCAAGTTCACGCCAGGACGGCAGCTCGTCGTACCCCGCAGCTAGCCAGTCATCGGGGACCGCGGCACAGCGTCGCGGGGCGCGGCCTATAAGACCGTCAGCTCCGCCGACGGGCCGCTGCTGACCAGCTGCCTGAGGCGCGAGAACGCCCGGGCGAGTGCTGTGTCCAGGCGGGCTGGCCGGCCGCCGCGCGCGCGCTGGCTGACAATCACCGTCCGCAGCGTGGCGACCGCGACCCGGGCGAGCAGCAGTGCCTCGAACTCGGCCTGCGGGGTCGGCGGCTGCAGGCCGGCCGCGGCGTCGAGGCGGGCCAGCACGGCCTCGGCGATGGTCTGCTCAAGGCGCCGCAGCGGCCGCGGCTCGACCCGGCGCATCCCGGCCAGCGGCTGGGCCGTGCCGAGGATCCAGGCCTGGTCTTCCGGCTGGCCCCTGGTGAGCTGCCGGGCCATCACGCTCATCGCCCCGGCGACAGCCTGATAGGGCGTCTCCGCGGCCGGGCGCGCCCGGATCGCCTCGCCCAGCAGGCCGATCCAGGTGATCGCGCGCTCGGCGAGCAGGTCCTCCTTGCTGTCGAAGTACCGGTAGAAGGTCCGCTCCCCGACACCGGCGGCCTCGGCGATCTGCGCCACCGTGGTGGCCTCGAAGCCGTGCTCGGCGACTAGCCGCTCCGCCGCCTGGCGCAGCCCGGCCCTGGTTGCCTGCTTGTTTGCCTCGCGACGTCCCGTTCGGCTCGCATCGTCGCCTGCGCTCATCACACCAGTATGCCAGAACTGGCATGCCTGCCGTTTTCTGCTAAAGTGGCAGCCATGCCAGAATATCTGACCGGCGCCGGGCACCAAGCCTCCGCGGCCGCCACTGCATTCATCACCGCCGCCAGCCAGCCCGGCCACGGCCACCACCTCAAGGCGATCGGCATCATCCTCGTCGTCGCCGTCATCGTCATCACGATCGCCGTCGTGAAAGCCGCGCGCCGCCGCTCCGGCACGGGACGCGCGCCCTCCGAGTGACCTCCACGCCTACCGCTACCGCCCTGACACGTTTTGCGCAGGCCGCATGCAAGGGGGGTGTCGCGCAGTTCTCCGGCAGCCACGGCCTGCAAGTGGTCGACGCCGGGCAGGGCACAGCCCGCGGCTTCAGCACGATCAGCGCGCAGGGCATCGTTGCCCTGATCCAGGTGGCCGACTGTAACTCGGGTGCATTCCCGGTGGGGTGCGCGCCTGCGGCGGAAACCAGGCGGGGGCCTGGTCGGGCCGCTAACCCGGATCTGCCAGTCGCCGCACCGGTCGCACCGCCGGCCCGTCTTCCATGCCGGAATGGCTGGAATCTGCCAATCACGCTAGATAGGCCTTCGCTGATTCACTGCCGTACATAGGCGCCGAAAGGCTTCGTCATCGAGCCCCGGAGGTACGGGTCCCATAGCGGGGAGCCGACCTGGTGCGTCCTGTTGAGTCCCAACTCCCAGCCGAGCCGCGGGCGTGAGCGGCGTGAGCATTCCGGCCGGACGCTCCCATCGCGAGCCGCCCGCCGCCCAGGCGGCGCTGCATACCGTCGAGAATCGGCTAGTTCATCTGACTCGGGGGCGAAGGTTGCGTCGCCGACAGCTCCACCGGCGAAGGTTGGGCCGACGAAGGTTCGGCCGACAGTGACTCGGCGGGCGATGGCCGCACCGGCACGGCGCCGCTTGTCCCGAAGATGCGGGCGTGGAGTCGCGGTCCGAGCGTTGCCACGGCAACGAGCATCAAAACTGCGACTATCAGGTCGGCGCGGCTGCCCAGGACTGCGTCAAGCGCGACCTGCAGGCCAAGCGCAGCAGCGACAAGCGCGGCCTTGGCCACCAGCATCCAGTTCCAGCGGGCACTCTTGAGCATCGCCGCGGCCTGACGACTTGCGGCCCGGTTGCGCATGAACTTCAGCTGCAACGGGATCGTGGCGAGCAAGAGGCCGACGCGCAGCAACGTCAGCAACTTAAATGAGTCCGGCTGATGCGTGATCAGCCGCTCGACCAGTGTCCCGACCACCAGTGCGCCGGCCAGCGCCAGCAGCCTGGTGCCAATGAGAACCACTATCGCCCGCCTCTGGCTCGCTTCCGAACCCCATCGCCGCGCGTAATACCGGCGGCTGAGGATCACCAGCGGGCGAACGGTCACGAGAATCAAGCCGATGCGCAGCGCGTGTGCCCACGCCGGCTCATTGGCGTGCCCGATCCACAGTGCAGCCAGGACGGCGCCGGCCATGAGATAGCGCACGCGCAGTTGCTGCGCACGATCGAAGGTCACCACGGTTCCCCGTCCATCTGGACATCAGGGCGGCCACACCGAGCAGAGTCGGACTCCCGGAGTCCGGTGAACAACCAGCGCAGTGCGTCGCTATACAACTCGGCCGGGACATTGGCAGGATCGATCCGGCGTTGCCGCACCATGCCCTGGAACAACGCGGAGATGACGATGGCGACTCGGCCGGGCAAGTCGGCCGAGTACTCACCTTCGTCCGCGGCGAGCCCAGCCGCGATCAGTTCCTCCAGAGGCGCGCGCCGCGAGCGCAGCTGCGCAGCGAAGGTCTCCATGATCTCGGGGTGCCTGACCGCGAACAGCCAGAACTCGGCTTGCAGGGGCGCGAGCTCGAAGTCCTTGTCCGCGACGTCGACCATCTGCTGGCCAAGCGCCGTCCATACGGACGTCCCCATTTGGTAGTCCTGTTCAAGCAGGCGCGCGGTGTCGGTGACTCGGTCCCTAGCCCGCTCGGTCATCAGCGCCAGGAACAGGTCTTTCTTCCCGGAGAAGTTCGAGTACAGGGCACCGATCGAGAACCCCGCATCCTCGGCGATCTGCTCGACCGATGCGCCGGCATAGCCCTTCGTCGCGAACGTGCGCGCCGCTGCGTCGAGCAGCATCTGGCGCGTCCTGGCCTTCGCCTCCGCCCGGTTGAGGCGGCGCCGCGGAGCCCCGGCTTCGTTCTCACTCACATTGGGAATGCTATGCGGATAGTGATTCATATGTCAAAAGGATCAACCGACTCTCGCCCAACTGTGCTCACCGAGGACAGATCCGCCGGCCGAATCGGAGCTAGTGCGACAGGCTGGGGATCCCCGCCCCTTCCAGGCACCACGGCCGATCGGAGACACCGCCCTAACGGTTAGGAGGTCAGCACCAACTCAGCACGCTATTTAGCTCATGGCCGACTGAGGGGAACATCTCGACGAGACTCAGTTTCTCGGAGATAGCCTTTAGGTTGCGCCAGGTCCAGCGCCTGACCGTGTCAGGCGAGGCGCCAGGCGCGGCGCTTACGGCACTCTCGCTTCTTGCTAGGCCGCAGCCAGAATGCGTTCAGGAAGCGCTGGAGCCGGCGGGGGTTGCCCACGGTGTCGGGCGTATCGAGATCCGTCCGCTTGCGGGGCAGTGAAGGTCAGAAGGGCCGGCGATTCATTCCGGCGTCCCCTCGTGAAGTCCCACGAGTCCGGTCTGATAAGCCAGCACGACAGCCTGGACCCGGTCCCTGAGCTGGAGCTTAGTGAGAATGCGCCCGACGTGCGTCTTGACCGTGGCCTCGCTGAGGGTGAGGCGGCCGGCCAGCTCGGCGTTGCTGAGGCCATGAGCGAGCAGCCGCAGCACTTCGAGCTCACGGCGCGTGAGCGCAGTCAGGTCAGCATGGACCGGCACGTTCACGGGGTCGGCGGGCGCAAACCGCTCCACCAGCCGGCGGGTGATCGACGGCGATAGCAGCGCATCCCCGGAGCGCACAAGCCGGACCGCGGATACCAGGTACTCCGGCGTCACGTGCTTGAGCAGGAATCCGCTGGCCCCGGCGGTCAGCGCCGCGTAAACGTACTGATCCAGGTCGAACGTGGTCAGGATGATGATCCGGCAATCCCTGGCCGGCCGCGCCGCGAGGATGCGGCGGGTCGCCTCAAGCCCGTCCATGTCCGGCATCCTGATATCCATGAGCACGACGTCCGGCTTGTGCTTCAGCACCGCGCTCACGGCCTCGGCGCCATCGGCGGCCTCCGCGACCACCCGGATGCCGGCCTCGGCCAGGATCATCCGGAATCCAGCCCGGACCAGGGCCTGATCGTCGGCGATCACCACCGTGGGCTGCCCGGCCACGCCGGCCAGCACCACCGGGCCGGGGACGCTCATGAGGATGCGGCGACCGCGACGTCAGGCAGCGTCGCTCGCACCCGCCAGCCCCCGGCCGGGCGCGGCCCGGCGTCGAACTCCCCACCGTAGAGCGACAGCCGCTCGCGGAGGCCGAGCAGACCACGCCCGCTCCCCGCGACGCCGGCCGGGCTGGTCCTGACTGAGCTCGCTGCCCGGCCTGGCCGGTGATCGCGCCCGCCATTGTCGCTGACGTCGACGACCACCGCATCCTCGCGATAGTCGAGTGTCACGACGGCCGCGGCCCGCCCGGCATGCTTCATGGCGTTGGTCAGGGCTTCCTGCACAACCCGGTAAGCCGTGAGGTCGAGGCCAGGCGGCAGCGTCCGCGGCTGCCCGGTGACGGTCAGCTCAACCGGCAGGCCGGCGGCGGCGACCCGGTCGACGAGCGACTGAAGAAGATCAAGACCGGGCTGGGGCTGCAAGGGTGCGTCCGGCTCACCGGCGTCGGTTTGCGCCTGCATGCCCTCGACCGGGGACAGCAGCCCAAGCAGGTGCTGCAGCTCAACCAGGGCCGTGCGGCCGCTCGCCTCCACGGCCAGCAGTGCGGCCCTCGCGTCGTCCGGTGACCCGGCGAGAACCCGCCGGGCGGCGCCGGCCTGCACGACCATGACGCTGACATTGTGGGTGACGACGTCGTGCAGCTCGCCCGCGATCCGGGAGCGCTCGGCAGCCAGGGCTCGCACAGTGGCCGCGCGGTGCTCGGCCTCGGCACGCGCCAGCCGTTCCTGCGAGGCTCCCGCCTGGTGCCGCCACCGCCGCACGGCGGTCCCGACGAGCACGACGGGGATGAGCACGAACAGGGCGGTGAGCCTGCCGGGCTGCGGTATCTCGGTGTCCGTGAACGCGGCCGTAACCAGGACACCGGCGGCCACCACGCTGATCACCGCCGCGCCGCGGAACCGGCTATGCACGACCGCGGAGTAGGCAGCGAGCATGATGGCGACGAACAAGATGAAGTTCGCGTTCTGGTTGTCGGCCATGATGGCGACCAGCACAACCCAGAACACCGCGACCGGGTAGACCCGGCGCAGCGCCAGGGGCAGCACGACCGCCACCGTCACCGAGCCGTACAGCCATGGGTGATGGTCCTCGAAGCGAGTTACCTCCGGTGCTGCGCGGATCATCAGTGACGCCGTCGCGGCAATGCACGCTAGCAGCGCATCAAAACCGAGAGCCGTAGCGCTCGGCGCGCGTCGCGGCTCGGTGGACCGGGCGAAGGCAAGCAGCCGGGCAGTCCAGCTGCGCAGCTCGGAAAGCCTGATCATGGCCCCTATTCTCGCGCTCCGCGACCACTTGCGGCGTCCGCCGCTGGCGGTAGCTCGTTACCTCAAAAGGATGATGCCTGGCCCTGGTCCGCCTGATGTGGTAGCGAGATTGCCGCATTCGGCGGACGCGCAGCGCGCCAGCGCCCGCCTACCGTGCACGCCATGGACGCACTGATACGGCTCGATGGTGTTACGAAGCGTTACGGTGGTGCCGGCCGGCCCGCCCTGGACGGCATCGGCCTCCAGGTCGCGGCCGGCGAGGCGGTCGCCATCATGGGACCGTCCGGCAGCGGAAAGTCAACCCTGCTCAATCTCGTCGCCGGCCTCGACCGGCCGACTCGTGGCGCGGTCACTGTTGGCGGGAAGCGGATCGACAGGCTGACCGAGGCAGCTGTGGCCAGGTTCCGCCGCCAGCAGATCGGCATGATCTTCCAGTTCTTCAACCTGCTCGACGACCTGACCGTCCTCGACAACGTACTGCTGCCGGCCCAGATCGCCGGGGTGCGCAGGACCGACGCCAGGGCGCGGGCCGGCGAGTTGCTCGCCGCCCTGCGGATCTCCCAGCATCAGCACGCGTACCCGGCCCGGCTGTCCGGCGGTGAACGGCAGCGGGTGGCGATCGCCCGGGCGCTGGTGAACAGGCCGGCGCTCCTGCTCGCCGATGAGCCGACCGGCGCGCTGGACACCGCGGCCGGCGACCAGATCGGTGAGGTGCTCCTCGACCTCAACCGGGCCGGCCAGACGCTCCTTCTCGTCACCCACAACCCGCAGCTGGCGGCTCGCTACGCCAGCCGGACCGTGCAGCTCGTCGACGGCACGGTCGCCGCCGACGTCATGAACGGGGCAGGGCGATGATGCGTTGGCGGCCTGGTGCGGTGGCGGTCGCCGCCCGCGGGGCCGTGGCGCGGCGCCGGGCAACCACGATCGTGATCGGCGTCGTCGTGCTGGTCTCGACCGCCGCCTGCACGCTTGCCCTCGGGCTTGTCGTCGACTCCAGCTCACCGTTCGCCTCCGCGTTCGCGGCGCAGCGCGGCGCTCACCTGGCGGTCACCGTCGATACAAGCCGGGCAACTCTGGCACAGCTAACAGCGACCGGAAAGGTGCCCGGCGTCACGGCGCTATCCGGTCCGTTCGGCGAGGTGACGGTCAATCCGGTCATTGGCGGTGGCTCTGGCGGGCCCGGCTACAGCGCGCCGCCGATCACGCTCGTCGGCCGGCCCTCGCCCGGCGGGCCGGTCGATGACCTGACGCTCATTCACGGCCGCTGGCCGCAGCGACCCGGTGAGTTCGTGCTGTCCAGCGACTCTGGCCTTGGCCTGCAGCTCGGCGCACACATCACCGCCCACGGCGTGCCCGGGTCACCGGCGCTGACCCTCGTCGGTGTCGCCAACTCCGTCGGCCAGTCCGCGGACGGCTGGGTGCTGCCCGCCGAGGTCCCGGCACTGCGCGCGCCGGGCAACCCGGCGACCGCGCAGCTGCTGTACCGGTTCGCTTCCGCCGGCACGGCCGCCGCGCTCCGCGCCTACCTCCGCGCCCTGGCCGGGTCGCTGCCCCGCGGCGCCATCGTGGCGACGCAGTCGTATCTGGCCGTCCGGCAGCAGGTGGACACGGGCATCGCGCCGATCGTCCCGTTCGTCGTCGCGTTCGGCCTCATCGGCCTGGTCCTGTCGGTGCTGATCGTCGTCAACGTCGTCAGTGGCGCCGTCGTGGCGGGCTACTGGCGGATCGGGGTGCTGAAGAGCATCGGATTCACGCCTGCCCAGGTCGTCGCCACCTACGCCGCCCAGGTCGCGGTACCAGCCCTGGTCGGCTGCCTGGTGGGAGTCGTGCTCGGCAATGTGCTGGCTGTGCCTCTGCTCGGCCGGACCGCGAGCGTCTATCAGGTTGGCGCTCTGGCCGTGCCTCCCTGGGTGGATGTCGCCGTGCCGGTGGCGATGTGCTGCCTGGCCGGGCTTGCAGCGATTGCTCCGGCTATCCGGGCCGGGCGGCTCAGCGCTGTCCAGGCGATCGCGACCGGGCGGGCTGCGCTGCAGGGCCGCGGGTATGCCGCGCACCGGCTGCTGGCCCGGCTCCGGCTCCCGCGGCCGGTGACCATCGGGCTCGCCGCGCCGTTCGCCCGCCCGGCGCGAACCGCGGTCACCCTTACGGCCGTCCTGCTTGGCGCCACCACCGTCACCTTCGCGGCCGGCCTGACCGGCTCGCTCAACCGTGTGGTGGTCGGCCAGTCGCACTCGCAGGCCGAGCCCGTGCAGGTGTACCTGGGGTCGGGGTCGGGCGGCCCGGCCAATTACCTCGCTTCGGGCCAGCCGGCATCGCTTCCGGTGGCGGCGCAGGAGCGGGCGATCGAGGCCGCGCTGCGGGCGCAGCCGGCCACGCTCCGGTACGTTGCCGAGGCCGACCAGCGGGTCGGCATCGCCGGGCCTGACCGGTCAGGTGGACGTGACCGCGTTCCGCGGGAACGGGCGGTGGACCGGCTACGACATGATCAGCGGACGCTGGTACACCGGGCCCGATCAGGCCGTCGTTTCGACCAATTTCCTCACCGTCACCGGCACGGCTATCGGCGACACCGTCACCGTCGAGGATGCCGGGCACCAGATCCCAGTGCGGATCACCGGCGAGGTCTTCGATACGGACAACCGAGGCCTCGCCATACTGACCGACTATCAAACGCTGGCAGCGGCTGATCCGGCCCTGACGCCTGCGACGTACGACGTGGGAGTCCGGCCGGGGACCGATCTGCACGCGTACGCAGCCAGCCTTGGCCGGTCGCTCGGGCCCGGCAGTTCCCTCAGCCTCAATACCAATGATCCGTTCGTCCTGACCCTGACCGCGCTGATCGCGCTACTGACCCTGCTGCTTGCCGTGGTAGCCGGGCTGGGCGTCCTCAACACCGTCCTGCTGCACACCAGAGAACGAGTCCACGACCTCGGCATCTTCAGGGCGATCGGCATGACACCGCGGCAGACCATCGTCATGGTCATCTGCTGGGTCGCCGGGCCCGGGCTCGCTGCCGGGCTTGTCGCCGTGCCAGCCGGGATGGCCGTGCACCGGTACGTGCTCCCGGTGATGGCGCACGCCGCGGCCACCAACCTCCCGGCCAGCTACATCGCCGTTTACACCGGTCCCGAGCTCGCGCTGCTCGCCCTGGCTGGCCTTGTGATCGCCGTGGCCGGGGCGCTGCTGCCCGCCGGCTGGGCAGCCCGGGCCGCTGCGGCCACGGCCCTGCGGGCCGAGTAATGCGCACGCCATGGCGGCGAGCGGTGGGACAAAGCCAGCGTCGCCAAATCTGATGACCGCCTACGTGATCATGCAGGATCATCCCCTGTCTGCGGGGGGTCGCGTCCGGATATCACGGTCGAGCCGTCGGATGCAGCCCGCCTACCCGTCGCAGGCTCGCGACGGCGACACGACAGTGGCCATCTCCGCCGGGACGGCGATGGCTGAGCGCCATGATCGGAAGGCCCCGCCCCCGGACAGCTAGCCCGGCCGCCCGCAGTGTCCGCGCACCAGAAACGCCCCGAACGGCAACTGATCGTTTCACGACAACTCCGGCCCATCGCCTCACCGGAACACCTGACGCCTTGACCCATTGGGTTGCCCGGCTGGCCGCGGTCCGGTTCCCGCAGCAGCTGCTGCCTTGTTGTCCGTTGACTCTGCGTCCCGCACGCTGAGCCTTGATCCGGTCGGCCGCTACTCCTGCGTGCGCCGACAGCAACGAGGGCCGTAGGCAAACGAGGTCGTAGCGGCCACGACAGCACTGCATCCATCGCCACCAGCCACAGCTCGGAGATCAGATCAGCGTTATCGGAGCTGGTGGCGCAGCTGGTCGAGATGACAACATCCGGGCCGTCGGATCGGGTGCTCCGCGCACACGTGACCAGACCGATGACCAAGGATCACGCACCGGGTCATCTAGGGTGAAGAGGTGTCCGACGAGCGTGACGTGGTCGCGATGGGTTACGACTCGTTCTATGCGGTCTGGGGCCGGAGCCCGACGCTGCGGCGGATCTGGCGGGAGCACGTGACGGGCCCCGACTATCCCGAAGAGTTCGCCCACATCAGTTTCCTCTCGCTGCCGCAGCTGCGAGCGCTCGCTGAAGGCCTCGATCTCGCCGCCGGACAAGTCCTCGCGGACTTGGCGTGCGGTGCGGGCGGTCCGGGCTTGTGGGTGGCGAAGCAGTCCGGTGCGCGGCTGGTGGGGCGCGATCTGTCGCCGATTGCTGTCGAGCGGGCCCTCGAAAGCGCCGCGGCCCTGGGAATGCAGGCTCGCGCGGAGTTCGGTCAGGGAACTTTTGAGCAGACCGGGATTGCTGACCAGTCAGCCGACGCGGCCATGACCGTCGATGCCTTGCAGTACGCGCCCGACAAGACGAAAGCGCTGGCCGAGGTGGCCAGGCTTCTCCGGCGCGGCGGGCGGTTCGCGCTGGCGGCATTCGAGCTAGACGGCGACCGCGTCGCCGGGCTTCCGGTCTGGGGCGATCCCGTCGCGGATTACAGGCCGCTGCTGGAGCGGGCGGGATTCCGCATCGTGAGCTACGAGCAGATCCCGGACTGGCAAGAACAGGTCACCGCCGGATATAAGGCAGTGGTCGCCGCGCGTGAGGCGCTCGAAGCTGAACTGGGCCCGGCTGCGGCGGCGGCCGTGGAACTGGAGGCCACTATCACGCTGGAGCTGCGGCCATACTGCGGCCACGTCCTCGCGCTCGCTGTCCGCATCTGACCGGGTCACGGCCGCGCCCGGCTGCCACTTGATGCCGGCCGTGGTGAGGGCGGCCGGGTGCCGGCGGTTACCGCGGGCGGGCGGCGGGGGGCCGGCAGCGCGGTCGTTGCTGTCATCGGAGCCTGCACTACAGGCCAGGATCCACGCCCGCCCTCCCAGGCCTCTCGGCCGATCGGAGACGCCGCCCTAACGGTTAGGGGGTCAGCACCAACTCAGCGCGCTATCGGGAACTGGCGGGAACCAACCAGGAATAACGGGCAAACGGCCGACCACCAGGAACCGAAGTTCACGGCACCTCTAGAGATCCGCACCACCGCCACGACCTGCGGTTATTACCGCACGTCAAGCCCGGTGACGGCCCTGCCGATGATCATGCGCTGAATCTCCGACGTGCCCTCGAAAATCGTGAAGATCTTGGCGTCCCGATGCCAGCGCTCGACCGGGAACTCGCGGGTGTAGCCGTTGCCGCCGAGGATCTGGATAGCTTGCTCGGTCACCTTGACCGCCGTCTCGCCCGCGACCAGCTTGGAGATCGATCCTTCGGCGTGCTCGAACCGGATGCCGTTGCGCGCCATCCAGGCGGCGCGCCAGGTGAGTAGCCGCGCCGCGTCTACCGACGCCTGCATGTCGGCGAGCATGAACGCCACGCCCTGGTTCTGGCCGATCGGCTGGCCGAACTGCACACGCTGCGTCGAGTACTCGGTGGCGAACTCCAGCGCGGCCCTCGCAACGCCGACGGCCATCGCCGCCACGGTCGGCCGCGACTGCTCGAACGTCTTCATCGCCGTCTGCTCGCCGCTGCTGCCGCCCTCCGCGAGCCTGGCGAGCCGGGCGTCGAGGCGCTCCTTCCCGCCGACCAGGCACCGGCCGGGTACTCGCACGTTGTCGAGGATCACCTCGGCCGTATGCGACGCCCGGATGCCGTGCTTGCGGAACTTCTGGCCCTGCGACAGGCCGGGCGTGCCGCGCGGCACGATGAACGTGGCCTGACCACGACTGCCGAACGCGGGCGCGACGGAGGCCACGACGACGTGCACATCCGCGATCCCGCCGTTGGTCGCCCACGTCTTCGTTCCGTTGATCACCCACTCGTCGGTCGCCGCCTCGTAGGTAGCCCTGGTGCGGATGGCGCCAACATCGCTGCCGGCATCGGGCTCGGAGGAGCAGAAGGCGCCTAGCTTGACGTCGCCTGGACTGCCGAACATCTGCGGCAGCCACTCGCCGATCTGCTCATTGGTGCCGCTGCTGGCCACCGCGATCGCGGCTAGCCCCGACCCGACGAGCGACAGGCCGATCCCGGCGTCACCCCAGAAAAGTTCCTCGAAGGCGACAACCGTGCCGAGCCCGCTCGGGTCGAACCACTGGGTGCTGAAGAAATCGAGCGAGTACAGCCCGATCTTCGCCGCCTCCTCGATGATGGGCCACGGCGTCTCCTCACGCTCGTCCCACTCGGCCGCGGCGGGCCGGATCACGTCCCTGGCGAAGGCGTGCACCCAGTCCCTGGTCTGCCGGACATCATCGGACAGCGTGAGAGAGAACCCGCCAGCGCTCTCGCCAGGACTGCTCATCTCGCTCCTCGCAGCCTAAGTTACCCATTGGTAATCAAACTCTATGCCGCTGCGCGGCGGCGCGCTACTAAGGGCAATACCAGCTGGGAACGGGCTAGCTTTCGCCAATCGAGCCCGGCCGGACGCCGAGTACCTGCTGATGCCGGTACGTGAGTCCAAGGTCGGCATACATGGCGATCCCGGCCTGGTCCGAGTCCCGAACCATCATCGCGACGCGGCCGTGGACAGCCATGAGCGAGCTGAGCACGAACCCGCTGACGGCCCGCCCCTGGCCAGTCCGCCTGGCTTCCGGGACGACTGCCAGGCCGGCCATGAAGCCAAGGCCGGGTGCGCTCCAGGCGTCCGCGGCGATGCTCGTCAGCGCCCCGCCATCAGCCGCGATGCCAGCCCACCTGCTGACGCCGGGTAGGCCAGGGCGCGCGAATGACTTCGGATAGGCGACGCTCAGCACGCGATCGGCAGCCTGCCACTCCTGCCGGGCAAGCCACCGAGCTTGGTGCACGGGTCGGCACGTCGGCCGCCGGATGCAATCCATCCAGCCAAAGAAGCCGCGCGGCTCCAGCGAACTGATGCGCGCCAGCATGGCGGTCATCAGCGGCGGATCACCGATAACGAGGTAGGAAGGACCGACCACGTCAATAACTGTGCGCACCAGCTCCGCAGCAGGCTCGGCCGGACCGCGGACGATCAGGCGATCGCGCCCGCACAGGCCAGGGCCGCCGACCACGACAGCTCCATCGCATGCCCAGGCACAGCCGCCAGTTAACAGAGCCTGCGCCGCCCACATGCACTGCGGATCGGCTCCGGAAGCTTCAGCAACCTCGCCCCGCGTGCGAAGCTGTTGCATGTGGCGTACCGTCACGGGCCCCAGGTTAGCGGCACAAGTCCGGCGTGTCTGGGATTGTGTGCGTTAGGCCGACGTTATCCGGCCGAGTACCTGGACCAGGACGTCCTGCTCGGCGGGAGACAACTGATCGAGTAGCGCAGTCCGGAGCACGTCTGCATGCACCGCGATGGCAATATGCAGCGACTGCTGACCCGCTTCGCTCAGCAGGATCACGACGCCACGGCCATCGCCAGGCGCACCGGCCCTGGTTAGCAGGCCGCGCCCGGCTAGCCGGCCAACCGCGCGGCTCAGCGCGGGTTGCGTAAGCGGCACAGCGGACAGCAACTCGCCGAGGCGCGCCCCCCCGTCCCCCGCCTGGTCGAGCCGCAGGAGGATCTCGAACTCGTTGATCGTCAGCGCGCATTCCCGCGCGAGCGCGCTCGCGAGACGGCCGGCTACGTGCGCGTGCGCGGCCGACAGCGCAACCCACGCTCGGGCGCAGGCATACTCGTCGCCACGCACACGCTCGCCACGAGCGGCCGGACTGGTCGCTACCATCCCCAGCCTGCCCAGGTCCGGAGCGTCCCGGCGATGTGCTCTTCCTCGTAGTCCAGGTGTGCGAGCAAGACGGAACTCAGACCGCCGAGCGCGTCGATCAGCCGCGTCCGCCTCGCCGGCTCCTCCTGGTCGGCCAGCGCGCCTACGGCGGTCGTCACCTCGTCGAGCAGATCGGACACCTGCGCGTGGTCGGCCTCGAGTTTGTCGACGACGGGCCCCAGCGCCGGGTTGCTGGCCCGCAAGCGCGGGAACAGCAGCGCCGACTCGGCGTGATGGTGCGCATGCACGAACCGGCAGTACTGCAGGCAGTTGATCTTCAGCTGCCAGAGCGGGCCAGCGACCTCGAGTGACTGCACAACCGCCAGAGCATCGTCGCCGGCCAAGCCCGTGCCGAGATCAGCGGCGAGGGTACGGACCGTCTGCAGGTCGCGGCGGATGAGGCGGTGCACCCACTTGAGCTCCGCGACCAGCGCCTCGCCCTGGGAGCTAGATGTATGTGCATGCATATAAATGAGCGTACCGCGACCTGCTCCCGTCGAGTTGTAGCGTGTGGCCACCGGCAGTACCCGCAGCACAGACAGCGCCCGCCTGGGAGAGGAAACCGATCCAATTGGACCTTGCCAGCTACCAGCACCTGAAGCTCGAGCGGCAGCCGAACGGCGTACTGCTCATCACCTTGAACCGGCCCGACGTCCTGAACGCCGCCCACGAGGAGATGCACGCCGAGCTGGCCCAAATCTGGGCGGACGTCAGCAAGGACCCGGACACCAAAGTGGCCGTCGTGACGGGCGCCGGGCGGGCGTTCTCGGCCGGCGGCGACCTCGGCATGGTGGAGCGCCAGATCGGCAACTACGACCTGGTCACCAGCATGCTCAAGGAAATGAGTGACCTGGTCTACAACATGGCCAACTGCGAGAAGCCCATCGTCTCGGCCATCAACGGGGTCGCGGTCGGCGCCGGGCTCGTCGTGGCGCTGCTGGCAGACATCAGCATCTGCGCTAGGGACGCGCGCCTTGGTGACGGCCACGTCCGGCTGGGCGTCGCGGCCGGCGATCACGCGGCCATCATCTGGCCACTGCTGTGCGGGCTCGCCAAGGCCAAGTATTACCTGCTCACCGGGGAGATGGTGACCGGCGAGGAGGCCGAGCGGATCGGCCTGGTGTCCAAGGCGCTGCCGCGCGAGGAAGTCCTGGCTGAGGCCATGAGGGTGGCCGACAACCTCGCGGCCGGCCCGCAGCTCGCGATCCGCCTGACCAAGCGGGCGCTCAACGGCTGGATCCGGAACGCCGGGCCGATCTTCGATCAGTCAGCGGCCTACGAGATGCTCACCTTCCTGGGCGAGGACATTAAGGAAGGCCTGGCGTCGCTGCGCGAGAAGCGAGCGCCCCAGTTCGAGTAAGCACAGTTCGGCTTAAGCAGGGCTCGGCTAGTCGGCGGCGTGCCGGTCGAGGAACTCGAACACGTCGGCCTCGTCGACGCCGGGGAAGCTGCCCGATGGCAGCGCGAGCAGGATGTGGGAGTGGGCGCGGGCCGACGGCCACGCCATGCCCTCCCACCTGGCGGCGAGCGCGGTCGGCGGACGCTGGCAGCACTCGCCGTCCGGGCAGCGCGACGTTGTGCGCAGCGTGGTGTCACGGCCGCGGAACCAGCGACTGTCGTCGTACCGGGCACCGAGAGTGATGGCGAAGCCGCGTTCCCGTCCCGAATCGACGAAAGCCGTGCACCAGTAGGTGCCCGATGGCGTGTCGGAGTACTGGAAGTACGGGCTGAACCTGTCCGGAGCGTGGAACACCTGCCGTCCCGACCACTGCCGGCACATCCGCTGACCCTCGATGGCCCCGGCCGGGTCAGCCGGGAAGACGACGCCGTCGTTCTCGTACGCCTTGTAGATGATGCCGCTCTCGTCGTTCTTGACGAAGTGGCACGGGATATCCAGGTGGTGAGTGGCGAGGTTGGTGAACCGGTGCGCCGCCATCTCATAAGACACGGAGAAAACGTCCCGCAGGTCCTCAACCGACAGGTCCCGCGCATCCTTCGCCTCGCGGAGGAACCTGGCCGCCGCGTGCTCGGGCACGAGTACGGCCGCGGCGAAGTAGTTCGCCTCGACCCGCTGGCGCAGGAACTCGCCGAAGTCAGCGGGCACCGAGTGGCCGAGCACGAAGTGACCGAGGGTCTGCAGCAGCACGGCGCGCGGCGTGTGCATGCCGAGGGTCTCCTGCCGCAGGTAGATGCGCCGGTTGCGCAGGTCGGTCACGGACCGGGCCGAGCGCGGCAGGTCCTGAACATAGCGGACGGCGAAGCCGTGGTGGCTGACCACCGACAGCAGCATGCCCTGAGATAGCGCGCCGCCGGAGTAGCCGACAGGCGCGAGTGCGTCCGCCGCGGCCGCTTCGATGTCGGCGAAGTAGTTGCCCCGGTCGGCCATCATCAGGCGGAGGTCCGCATTGGCCGCCCGCGCCTCCTCCGGGGTGGCGGTCGGCCTGACTCGCTGGCGGCGCAGCTCAGCGTGCAGCGCAAGCAGGTGCTCGATGACGTCATTAGGCACCTTCGCGCCGATGCGCACCGGTGGCAGGCGCAGCTCGGCCAGGACGGGATCGCGCTGAGCGTCGGCCAGCGCGACCTCCAGCTGGGCCCGTCGGCTCGGCGGCTGCCTGCGCATCAGCTCGTCGGCTGGCACGGACAAGGCCGCCGCCAGCGCCTCGATTAGGGACAGCTTCGGTTCCCGCTTGCCGTTCTCCAGCAGGGACAACGCCGACGGCGCGCGGCCGACGCGCTCGCCGAGCTCGGCTAGCGTCAGCCCGCGCGCGCGCCGGATGTACCGGAGCCGCTGGCCGAACATGCCCAGATCAAGCCCAGATTCTGGCAAGGATCTTGATTCTTCATCGGTGAAAATCTTCACTTCTTCACTATAGCCAAAGAGTTGGCGAAATTCAGGTCCTTGGTCTCTAGTCGAGGCGCAATCGGCCAGGCAGCCTGAAAGCATCACCCGGGGACGACTGACCAGGAGGACTAACAGTGAGCGACCGTCGCCTCGAGGGCACCCTGAACGGCACAGCCCAAGCGCACACCAACAGCCACCCGGTGGCCAGCAAGATCGACAGCCAGGCGAATGCGTTGCGCCGGCAATGGGCGACAGACCCTCGCTGGGCTGGCATCGAACGCACCTATAGCGCCGCCGACGTGGTCAAGCTGCGCGGCTCAGTGCAGGAGGAGCACACGCTCGCCCGACTCGGCGCCGAGCGACTGTGGTCGCTGCTCCAGGAAGACGGTTATGTCAACTCCCTTGGCGCGCTGACCGGTAACCAGGCGGTGCAGCAGGTCAAGGCTGGCCTGCGCGCCATTTACCTGTCCGGCTGGCAAGTCGCCGCCGACGCGAACCTGGCCGGCCAGACCTACCCGGACCAGAGCCTGTACCCGGCCAACTCCGTCCCTGCCGTCGTGCGCCGCATCAACAACGCGCTGCTGCGCGCCGACCAGATCACCTGGGCAGAATCGCAGAACGAGGATGCACCGCACTGGCTCGCGCCGATCATGGCCGACGCCGAGGCCGGCTTCGGCGGGGTGCTCAACGCGTTCGAGCTGATGAAGTCGATGGTCGCCGCTGGCGCCGCGGCCGTGCACTGGGAGGACCAGCTCGCCTCCGAGAAGAAATGCGGCCACCTGGGCGGCAAGGTCCTGATTCCGACCGGGCAGCACATCAAGACGCTCAACGCCGCGCGCCTCGCCGCCGACGTGTGCGGCGTGCCTAGCCTGATCGTCGCCCGCACCGACGCGCAGGCGGCGACGCTGATCACCAGCGACATTGACGAGCGGGACCAGCGCTTCGTCACTGGCGAGCGCACGCCCGAGGGCTTCTACAAGGTCCGCAACGGCCTCGAGTCCTGCATCGCCCGCGGCCTCGCGTACGCGCCGCACGCCGAACTGCTGTGGATGGAGACCTCGACGCCCGACCTCGCGATCGCGCGCCAGTTCGCCGAGGCGATCAAGGACAAGTACCCAGACCAGATGCTGGCCTATAACTGCTCGCCGTCGTTTAACTGGCGAGCGCACCTCGACTCCGACACCATCGCCAAGTTCCAGCGCGAGCTCGGCGCGATGGGCTACAAGTTCCAGTTCATCACCCTGGCAGGCTTCCATGCGCTGAACGAGTCCATGTTCACGCTGGCAAGCGGCTACGCCGAGCGCGGCATGTCAGCCTACGTCGAGCTGCAGGACGCCGAGTTCGCCGCCGAGGCGTACGGCTACACCGCCACCCGTCACCAGCGCGAGGTCGGCACCGGCTACTTCGACCAGGTCACATCCGCCATCAGCCCCGACGCCTCGACCACTGCGCTCGCGGGCTCGACCGAGAGCGAGCAGTTCGCCGCCGCCCACTAACGCGGCCCGAGCACAGCACCTCGACAGCACAAACCCCAGCAGCACATCTAGCCCCAGCAGCATCGGCAAATCCCAGCAGGACGGGCACCGCGGACGGCGAGCACGCCGTCCGCGGTGTTTTTTGCGCGCCCGACCGCCCCCCGGCGGCATGGCTGTGGCAACGCTGTCGATACAGCGTCGTGGCCGTCACAGCCATGACGTCGGCTGGCCGGGTCACGGATTCTTGCTGCCAGTCTTCGCCGCTTTCAGTTATCGGGCGCTCACTCCTAGTAATCTGCTCGCGCATCGCCAAGTTGCGCGCCACTCGGAAAGGATCCCCATGCCACTACCAGACGACGCCGCGACGCCTGTCATCCCGTCGCCGCGCGACTCCCGGCCCGCGCCATTGTCGCGCCGGTCCGTGCTGCGCGGTGCCGCGAGTGCTGGCGCCGCGGGCCTCGCGGTCACCGCGCTGGCCGCCAGCCCGGCCCTCGCCGCAAGCCAGCACGCGCACGCCGACAACCCGGCCGACGAGCAGGTGCCTGACCACGTCGCGGACGGCGAGGCGGTCGTGGTGCACGTGCGCAACGTCCGCAGCGGGGAGATGGACGTCTACCGCGGCACCACTTATGTGCGCGTACACGACCGTGCGCTGGCCGCCCGGCTGGCCAGGGCCAGCCAGTAGCGAGAGGGGAACACCTAATGTCATCGCACCGCGAGGCCCCGGAGATCTCCAAGGATCCAGTCGCCGACAGTACCGACGTCTACGCGTTCGTGAGCCCGGACAGGCCGCACACCGTGACGCTCATCGCCAACTACGTTCCGCTGCAGACGCCAGCTGGCGGCCCGAACTTCTACGAGTTCGGCGACGACGTGCTGTATGAGATCCACATCGACACCAACGGGAATGCTGAGCCCGACATCACCTACCAGTTCCGGTTCACCACGCAGGTGGGCAACCCGGACACGTTCTTGTACAACACGGGCGTCATCAACTCGCTGTCCAGCCCGGCCTGGAATCGCAAGCAGTTCTACTCGGTCACTCGCGTGGACCGCTGGGGTGTGCACCACCTGGGCTCGGGTCTGGCCAGCCCGCCGTGCAACATCGGCCCGCTGTCGACACCGAATTACGCCGCTGCGCTCGCGCAGCCGGCCGTGCACAGGCTGTCCGACGGCAGCAAGGTCTTCGCTGGCCAGCGAGCCGAGGGCTTCTACGTCGACCTCGGCTCGATCTTCGACCTGCTGGACCTCAGGCCGATCCAGGAACTCAACGTCTTCGCCAAGGCCCTTGGCCTGATGTCGGCCGCCGGGGTGAACTCGACGGAGTTCCTCAACGTCCACTCGATCGCGCTCCAAGTCGACATTCACAAGATCACCGCGCACAAGCGCCCGGTCATCGGCGTCTGGACGACGGCGAGCCGACGCCGGGTCGGCATCCGGGACGAGCACGGTGGCGACTGGACCTGGAGCGGCCCGGAGACGCAGGTATCCCGGCTGGGCAACCCGCTGATCAACGAAGTGATCATTCCCATGGGCAAGAAGGACTTCTGGAATACCCAGCATCCGGTGCACGACAAGCAGTTCGCTCAGTTCGTTGCGCACCCCGAGCTGGCCGGGCTGATCGCCGCCATCTATGCACCGAACTTCCCGAACCTGCAGGCCGCGGTCACCGCCGGCACCGTTCGCGCCGACCTGGAAGCCATCCTGCTGACCGGCATTCCGGCCGGGATCGTGCCGGGCTTCACTAACTTCACTGGCTCGGTCCAGGCTGACCTGCTCCGCCTCAACACCTCGATTCCCCCCGCCACCAAGAAGACGCTGAACCCGCTCGGCGTCATCGGCGGCGACCTGGCCGGATTCCCCAACGGCCGCCGGGTTTTCGACGACGTCGTCACTGTCGAGCTGCGCGCGATCGCGGGCGCTACCCTGCCGCTGGTTGACGCGAGCTTCACGCCCGACGCCGCCGTGGGCGCCATCACCGACGGGCTGACCGACACCTCACCCGGCGGGCCCTACCTCACCAGGTTCCCCTACCTCGGCGTGCCCTACGACGGCTACGACCACCCGTCCTGATGCACACCAATACCGAGCCTGTCGCCGGCCCGTCCGGTTCTGGCACCGTCGTGCTGGAACTGGGCCCCGGCGCGGGCACGCTTGTGCTCCAAACGCCTGCGGAGATGAACGGCGCCGAGATCGAGATCAGCCGAGCTGGCGCCGCCAGCGAGCCCGGCCACCGGACGCACTCGATGGTGCGTCCCCGCCATGTTGCCAGCGGAACGCGGTATGCGGCCGTCTACCCTGGCCTGCCGCCTGGCCAGTACACGATCTGGCGGGCGGATGACACGCCAGCAGTAACCGTCATAGTCGCCGAAGGCGTCGCGACGACCGCTAGCTGGCCAGCACACTGACGCGCGCGGTCACGCGCGATGTGCCTGGAGGAAGCGGAGGAGCAGCGCGTTCACGGCAGCTGGCTGCTCCATGTTGACCATGTGACCGGCGCCCGGTATCAGGACACGGTCGGCGGCTCGGAGGCGCTGCCCCAGCGTGTCGGTCATCGCGAGGAACCCGGGCACGTCCTGCTCGCCTGCGACAACGAGGGCCGGCATCGTGAGCTGCGCCAGCAGCTCAATGGGAGGCGCATCGTCAGGCAGGTGCGGGTCGAGGCCGAGCCAGTGCTGGCCGGGATAGTCCGCCACCATCGCAGCGAGCCTGGCCTGCACCTCCGGTCGCTGTCGCGCGGCGGCGAACAGCGGGTGTGCCAGCCACGCCTCGCGCCCGGCAGCCACGCCGCCCGCCGCTACCTGCGTACCGAGCTCGGCCAGCCCGGCCTTGGACTCGTCGTCCCACGGCACCCCGTCCAGCAGTGAGTCGAGAAGCACGAGCGCCCGGACCCGGCCGGGCGCAAGCAGCGCAGTCCTGAGCGCGACCTGGCCGCCGGACGACAGGCCAACGAGCGCAGCGTGATCGATAGACAGGTGATCGAGCAGCGCGATGAGATCGGCCGCGTGCGTGTACGGGACATCAGGGTCGAGCGGTCCACTCGCGCCGAACCCGCGGCAGTCGTACCGCACCACCCGAAAGGCAGTCGCCAGGTCGGGCAGCTGCGCATCCCACATCCGCATGTCGAGGCTGAACCCGTGAATAAGGACCACGGCCGGGCCGGTTCCGACCACCTCGTAACGCAGGCTGGCGCCGTTGACCGGCAGCACTGCGCCCGACACTGCGGACCGCTAGCGGAGGTCGCCAGTAGCCGTGGCCGGCGCAGGTGGGCCAGGCTGAGCGACGTCGATCTCGCTCGGCTCGTCCAGGTGCAGTTTCGACGGCCACCAGTTCCACTTGCCGAGCAGCACGACGGTCGACGGGACCAGCAGCGTACGGACCAGGAAGGTGTCCATCAGGATGCCGAGCGCGAGGCCGAGGCCGATGTCGCGGACCTGGCTCGCGCCCGAGCCGCTTCCGGCCGCGACCGTCAGCACGATGAACGAGCCGGCCAGGACCAGTCCGGCCGACGTGATGGTCGTGCCGGTGGCGGCGATCGCCTTGGCGACCGCCTGCCGGAGCGGCAGCTTGTGCGCTTCCTCCCTGATCCTGGTCATCATCAGGATGTTGTAGTCCTCGCCGAGTGCCAGCAAGAAGATGAACATGAGGAAGGGCATGAAGAACACCAGGCCGCCGCTGTGGCCGAGCTTGATGAAAATGAGCACGGACAAGCCCAGCGCGGCGAGGTAGGAGACGCCGACCGAGGCGATCAGGTACAGCGGCGCGACGAGGCTGCGCAGCACCAGGGCCAGCAGGATTCCGATAGCCACGATGGCGAACGGGATGATGCGCTTCAGGTCGCTCGTCGAGATGACGCTGATGTCGTGCAGGGCGGCGGCCTCCCCCGCGACCCCCGACGCGGTCGCGCCCGCCGAAAGCTGGATCCGCGTCGTGGTGGCCCGGATGCCAGGCACGGCGTTCAGCGCATTAGTGCTGCCCGGATCGCCGGCTTTCAGCCCGGTCGAGAACTGCACTGTCCGGCCGTCCGGGCTGACGAAGTTCGCCGTCACCCGGTAGAGCTGGTAGGCCTGCGCCGGGATCCTGCCGCCGAGCAAGGCGCCCGCGGCCGGCGTAGCCGGGAGCTTGTTGGGCGGACCGAGGGCACCGAACAGGCCCTGGTACTGCGCGGGCGTCAGCGTGATCCCGCCCACGGGGTTCAGCGCGCCCGTCACCTGGGTGAAATCGCCGCTGGCGCGCAGCTCGCTGGTGGCCTTGGCCAGCGGCGCGGCGTTGTCCCAGACCGGCTGCGGGAACTTGAAGATGATCGTGGTCGGGTTAGCCGATGACTGCGGAAAGTACTTGGCCAGCAGCGCGGCGCCGGCGGCCGAGTCGCTGGCAGCCGGCGGCGTCGTCGTGCCGCCGAAGCCCGCGGCGGTGTAGCCGAGTACGGCGAACGAGAGGCCACCGAAGAACACGAGGCCAGCCACCAGCGTTGGTCCGGGGTGCTGGACGATCCGGCTGGCGACCCGGCCCCAGACACCGGGCTTGCCGCTGCCCTGGATGCTCAGCGGGATCAGCTTCGGCTTGCCGAACATGGCCGTGAACAGCGAGCGCTTGACCGCCAGCAGTGACAGCCGGATGGACAGCAGCGCCGGCAGCAGCGTCAGCCCGGCCACCAGGATGACGCCGACCGCGATGGCGAACGGCCAGGCAAGGTCGGAGTAGAAGGAGAAGCTGGCCAGCAGCAGCGTCAGCACGGCGGCGATCACGGTGGCGGCCGATGCGCTGATGGACTCGCCGACCCTGGTGACCGCGCGCACGATGGCGTCCCGAGCCGATGGCCGCGGATGGGCCAGGTCGGCGAGCATGCTCGACCCCGTTCCCGACCTGCCGGGATAGAGCTCTCCCCCGGTCTCATGCCCGGACCCGCGTAGCTCCTCCCGGACACGGAACACCAGGAACAGTCCGTAGTCAGTGCCGGCGCCGATCACCAGCACGATCAGCAGCAGCTGGGCGATCGGCGAGACCTGGAGCCCGTGTTTGGCAGCCTCGGCCACCAGCGGGCCGGCGATCGACACCGACAGCAGCGCCGGCAGGACCGTGGTGATCGCGAGACTGAAGGAGCGGAAGATCAGCACGAGCAGCAAGACGACGAACAGCGCCGATAGCCCCGTCACCTTGCTACTTGTGTTGCCGGAGGCCTTCTGCTGGTCGACCTGGACGGCGAGGTCGCCGGTGACGTGCGCGTGCAGGTTCGGCGGCAGGTGGGCGCTGGTGATCTGTGCGCGCAGGCCGTCGACCACGTTCTTTGCGTACTGCGGGTTACCGCTGCCGGCCACGCTGGCCAGGGCGATGAGCTGCTCGGCCTGGCCGTTGGTGGACCGGCCGGCGTTGATGACCTTGGCGATACCCGGCACGGTCCCGAGCTTGTGCGCCAGCCGGTCAAGCGCCGCGACGTCGGCGGACGTGAGCGACCCGCTGGTGGTCGCCGCGACGACCGGGATCGGCTGCCTGTTCGAGGTGCCGAACGGCGCCGCGAGCGTCGCGGCCTGCGAGCTCGGCGCACTGGGCGGCAGGAACTTCTGGTTATTGCCCTGGGTGACGCTCGATAGTGCCGGCAGCTGGGTCGCCGCAAGAACTGCCCCTGCGATCCACAGCAGCAGTATTAGCCAGCGAAAGCGAACACTAAACCGGCCGATCGCCCCGTAGATCGCATCGACGTTCATGAGCACGAATCCTACGGGACCAGACGCATTGGACGGGTGTCGGGCCGCGCGCCGCCGGGTTAACTCGCGGTGACGCGGCGCACGCGGCAGTGCCCGCGCATCCGCTCGTACACGCGGATTATCCGGTCGCGGACGCCGGTCCTCCTGGCGCCGGCTGCGCGTCCGGCTGGACGTCATCGGCGAGCGCGTCCACCGCGCCAGTCAGCTCGCGCAGGGCCGGCAACGACGACACCAGGCGTCCGCTTGCTCGCGGCCGGCAGTGCCGTGAGGGCGGCCGCCAGGATGCGCGAGTTGACTTGCTGCCAGTCAGCGACGACCGCATGCCCGGCCGCTGTCAGGTCGAGTACAGCGGTACGCCGGTCGGCGACACCGCCCGTCGCGGACCACCAGAGCAGCCCTGGCCAGCCCGTTCACGAGCGTCGCGACCGAGCTTGGCGCCAGCCGGAGCAGCCTGGCGACCTGGCCAGGCCGGGCGGCTGGGTTCTCCGCCAGGCAGGACAGGAACTCCAGCTGAGCCACTGATAGTCCGCCGGGCAGCGCCCCGCCCGGGCCGTAGGCGCGCGCGGCCCGCCGCATGGCGCGGCGCAGCCTGGAGACGGCGTCAGCGAGCGCCAGCCCGGCCGGATCCGGCTCGACAGCGCCGGCAGCGGGCTCGGGAGGCATGATCCACAGCATAGCCAGCGTGACGGCCGTGGCCGTCGCTCCGCGGCGCTCGCCGGTGGCTAATATCCGGCGTTGGCGCGCCATCCGGCCGTATCCCGAATACCCTGCCGTTAGCGCTGGTCACCGCCTGGGACAAAGACCGGCGCCTCGGCGCGAGCCAGGATAGTCAGGGACATGCCGGGCGCGGTGCTGGCCTGCCAGCCGTAATGCCGGCAGACTCGGCTTGGGCAGGTCCGGGCTCCGCCTCCGCGCGGCCGGCAGCCGCAGGAAGGACACCGATGCAGGAGCTGCGCCTCGTCGCGGTCAGCGAGGACGGCAGTTACGCCATCCTTGCGGTGCCGGGACGCAGCGGTCGGTTCCTGTTGCCCATAGATGAGCGGCTGAGGACGGTGGCCAAGGGTCAGTTCTCCCGGCTCGCGCAGTACGAGATCGAAGTGGAGAATCCGTTGCGACCCAAGGAGATCCAGGACCGTATCCGGGCTGGCGAGACGGCAGACGAGATCGCGGATGCGGCCGGGATACCGCCGGATCGGGTGCGCCGGTTCGAGGGTCCCGTGCTGGCGGAGCGGCAGTACCGCGCACAGGAAGCACAGCGCGCGACCATTCGCGGCCGCGGCGATTCCGGACCCGGACCTCGGCTCGGCGACATCGTCGCCGAGCGGCTCACCGGGGTAGGCGCGCACGCGGACAGCGCCGAGTGGGACTCGCGCAAGCGGCCGGATGGCAACTGGCAGGTCCGGCTTCAGTTCAGCATCGGCGGCCGGGCAAGCGCAGCCGAGTGGATCTACGATCCGCGCCGACGGCATGTGATCCCGGACGACGATCAGGCGGTCCGGCTGTGCCTGCCACAGGAAGAGTGGGCCGCGGTGACGTTCGCCGAGCGGAGCCGGGCGACGGCGACAGTCACGCCGATCGGGTCACGGCAGCACAGCCCATACGCAGACCAGGCACGCGAGTACGAGCGCAGGAATACGGCGGCACCGCGGCCCAGAGACGCCGATTTTGCCGTGTCCGAGGACATCGAGTCCGCGAGGGCGGTGCCTGCCGCGTCCGCCGGGGCGTCCGCGGGACGGCCCGCCGGTCACGCCGACGGCGCCGCTGAGCATCCGGCGGACGCGCCGGCGGCGGACACAGGGACGGCAGCGGACGCGGCGGAGCTGCGGGCGGCGTCGGCCAAGAAGGCGGCGGGCGGCAGGTCACGGCGCGCCTCGGTGCCATCCTGGGACGAGATCATGTTCGGGACGTCCCGCCAGCCTGACTAGGACGGCGGCGCGTGCCGAGGGTCGCACGGGCCCCATGCGCCAGGGCGCTGTGTACGTGGGCGCCGTGTACATGGGTCCCAAGCGCCCGGGTGCCGCGCGTCCGGCCGGGTCGCGCGCTCTCGGAGCGTAGGATGCAGGCCGCCGGATGCGGTGACGCCGCAGCAAGATACGGGACAGGGTGAGGCAGCGTGCTCCGGGGTGGAATTGGCCGCCGCAGCAGCAGGGTGACGAGGTCGCTGGTCGGAGTGGTGGCGATGAGCCTGCTACTCGGGGGCTGCGGACTGCTCGGCAAGACAACATCACTGGTCGCCGATGCCCCGCTGACGATGTCTGTCACCAGTCCGGAGTTCGCCACCCGGGTGATGCCAGCCCGGTTCACGTGCTACGGGACCGGCGTGAGCCCGCCGATCTTCTGGTCCGCGCCGCCGCCGGGCACCAAGTCGCTGGCGCTGGTCGTCGACGACTCCGCGACCCCGATCTCGCCGCGGGTGTACTGGTTCGTCTTCGACATCAGCCCCACGACGACCGACCTGCAGGTCGGCACGCTCCCCCCGCATGCGCGGGAGGCGATCAACAGCGCCGGGAACGCCCACTACGACGCGCCATGCCCCAAGGGATCCCCCCACAATTACCGGTTCACCGTCTACGCGCTCAACACGTCCTTCGGGAGTTCGCTGCCCGAGAGTCCCGGGCTGCTCCAGGTGCTGACCGCGATCGCGCCACACGTGACCGCGCGCGGCACGCTGACCGCCAGGGCCTGTCCGATCCGGGATTTCAGTAGCTGCCGCACCCCGGGGACCTAGCGCGCCGCGGCGCGGGTGCCGCGGCGCCGATGAGCGCCGCCGACCCTGGCTACTCTCGGTAATTCAATAGCGACAGAACATGCGACGCAGTTGGGTAAAGTTCCCGAATTGCGTGACAAGGCGTATAGCGTCCGACACAATCACTGTTCAGGCAGATCTGCCGTAGTAATAAAACTAGGGTGCTTGCATTTCCGGGGGAGACTCGCGCAGATGGCCGCGCGAGTCTGGCTGGCGCCGCCCCGAGGCCATATCAGTGGGATGGTGTGATGATCACTACGATCTTGATTGTCCTTGTGGCCGTGGTCGTGCTGATCGTGATAATTGCTGTCCTCGCCTTGCACTTCCTGCGCGCCGACGACTCCGACACCTTCGACGAGCTGGGCGAGATGCCGGCGGACTCGAGCCGCTCGAGCCGCGCCTCCGCAGCGCCCCCACGCGAACTGGTACCTGCCGCAGCTGGCCGCCGCAGGCCGCGACCGGAGCCTGACCGTGAGCAGCGGCCCGCCGAGCGCCCGCTCCGAGCCGTCGACGAGCGGCCTGTCCGCGCGGCGGACGACCGGGCCACTGGCTATCGTGATCGCGACACCGGAGCGCGTCCGGCGGCCCCTGAGCGCCAGAACGGGCAGACCGCTGGTCTGCGTCCGGTCGCGGCCAGTGCCCGCACGCCAAAGCCAGCGAAGATCGCCGCCGCAGATGCGGCGACGGCCGCGTGGGACTCGATGTCCGACGTCGACTACTGGGCCGAGCTTGCTGCTGACAAGCCTCAGGTCAGTCCTGCGCCGCCAGCGGCCGGCTCGCCGCGGCCGACCGGTACGGCCCGGCGTGGCCGGGACGCGAGTCCGGCGCCCCGGGCAGCAGCCGACGGCCGTGCTGTGCAGCGTGGCGGCTCTGGCCCAGTGCCCGGCACCGCGCCGCCGACTGGCCCGCCGCCAACTGGACCATTGCCGGTCCGCTCGAGGTCGCATCCGTCGCGCACGGCCCCCGCCGCGCCATCCGGTCGGCCTGCCGAGGTCGGCCAGAATGAGCAGCTAGATGTCCGTGCGGCGCGTGCCTACGGCGCTGAGCCCGCCACGCAGAGCCTGGCCGCGCTGGCACGTCTGTCCGGCCAGCAGCCGGCCGCTGCGCCCCGGCCGCCCGCCGGCCAGCGTCCGGCCAGCGGGCAGCGTCCCGGCAGCGCGCAGCGCCCGGCCAGCGGACAGCGTCCCGGCAGCGGACAGCGTCCAGCCGGCGACCAGCGGCCTGCGCCCGATCCCCGTCCGGCCCGCGGTCGGCCGGGTCCCGGCCAGCGGTCGGCGCAGCCTCAGCATCCCAGTGTTCCGGCGGCGCAGGCACCGCAGCCGAATGGGTACGGCAGGACGCCCGTGCCTCTGGACGACGACCCGCTGACCAGCCCGTCGTTCCCGGCCATCAACACGTCAGACAGCCGCTCGTACCGCACCCGGCGGCCCGGTGCTGCCCAGAGCGGGCCGCACGCTGGCCCGCAGCCGATCTCGCCGTACGCTCACGATCCCGCCCCGGTCCGTCCGGCGGCCCCTGTTGCCCCGGCGTCGCCGCCAGTCGCGAACCCGTACGGCAGTTACGTCAGCGCGCCGCAGCCGGTCTACCGGGACCTCGGGCAATCCCACCCGGACGCCGCGAGCTACGGATCCAGTTACCCGAGTAGCCAGCAGGCCGATGGCAACTGGCACGCGGGTGCGGCCACCGGTTACCTTCCCCCCGGCTACACCGGCGGTGACTACGCCAGCGGAGATCACGGCGGTAACGGCTACAGCAACGGCCACGCGGCCAACGGCTACGCGGCCAACGACGGCGCAGGTGGTAACGGCTACGCAGCCGTTGATTACCCGAACGTCGGCTATCAGGGCTACCAGCCCAGCCCGGTCGCACCGGGCGGCTACGGGCCGCAGGGCCAGTACGCAGCTCAGTATGATCAGGCCGGCTATAGCGCACCCGACGTGGCCTACGGCCAGGACGGGTACCAGGGTTACCCCGGCTACGGGACTGGCACCCGCTAGCCGACCGGTGCGGCCCCGGCAGACGACGCACGTGCCGGGATTGACAAGACCCTGCCGTCGGTGCCCACAATGTGCCGACCCCCGAAGCAGGTGACATGCAGCCCGGTGCCAGAGATCACTGCGCGTAGCTATCACCTGCATAAGCTCGCCACCGCCCTGGACACTGAGGGTTTCCACGCCACGGTGAAGACGTCCTACCCGGCGGCGCTGCACGTGTTCATGCCCGGCGCCTCCATGCTGACCGAGAGCATTGACTGCGTGCCGGGCACCGACGACCAGGGTCGCCTGCACTGGTATTACCGCTGGTCGTGGGGCGAGCTCCTGCATGACGCCAGTGACCCGCCCGCGGCCGCAGCCAAGATCGCCGAGGTGCTGTCGGCTCGCTAGCAGCAGCACATCCGGCCGGCTCGCCGCGTGATCTGGACCACTTCGCGGTAATCTTGCCTGCACAGCGAGCGCCCCTGGCGCCGACCAGCTGGCCGGCGACCAGGGACGACTTGTGCTAGCGACCGGCAGCGGTCCGGCGGGCGGCAGAGCGGAGGGATCGTTACAGTGCAGGTTGCTCAGGCAGGCAGGCTTAGCAACGTCAGGTACGACATACGCGGACCGGTCCTGCGGCGAGCTCGCCAGCTCGAGGCTGCCGGACACGAGATCATCAAGCTCAACCTGGGCAACCCCGCCCCGTTCGGCCTCGACGCCCCCGAAGACGTGCTGAACGACGTCGTCAAGCACATCACCGACTCCCAGGGCTACAGCGACGCCCGCGGCATCCAGCCCGCCCGGCAGGCCGTCGCGCAATTCTTCGACCGGCGTGGCGTCGCCGGGATCAGCCCAGACGACGTATTCCTCGGCAACGGAGTCTCCGAACTGATCGTCATGTCACTCCAGGCACTGCTGGACACCGGTGACGAGGTGCTCGTACCAAGCCCGGACTACCCGCTGTGGACCGGGGCGATCAACCTGTGCGGCGGCCGCGCCGTCCACTACCGCTGCGACGAGCAAGCCGACTGGGAACCCGATCTGGAGCACGTGGCGAGGCAGATCACGGCGCGCACCAAGGCGCTGGTGATCATCAACCCGAACAATCCCACGGGCGCGGTCTACTCCCGGCAGACGCTGCTCGGCCTGCTCGACCTGGCCCGCACGCACGGCCTGCTGATCCTGACCGACGAGATCTACGACCAGATCCTCTACGACGGCGCGGTGCACCACTCCGCTGCAGCACTGGCGCCGGACCTGCTGGTGCTGACGCTCGGCGGCTTGTCCAAGACCTACCGCCTGGCCGGCTTCCGGTCCGGCTGGCTGGTGATCAGCGGACCGCGTGAGCATGCAGCCGACTACCTCGATGGGCTCGAGTTGCTGGCGAACATGCGCCTGTGCCCGAACGTGCCGGCGCAGCACGCCATCGAGCCGGCCCTCGGCGGCCGGGTGGACATCACCCACCTGCTGCAGCCCGGCGGCCGGCTGCGCGATCAGCGAGATCACGCCTGGGAGCGGATGACCGCCATCCCCGGCGTTACCTGCTACCAGCCCGCCGGCGCGCTGTACCTGTTCCCCCGGCTAGACCCCGAGCTCTACCCGATCCGCGATGACGAGCAGATGATGATCGACCTGCTGGAGCAGCAGCACGTGCTGCTGTCGCACGGCAGCGGCTTCAACCTGCCGACCACCGATCACCTGCGGCTCGTGTTCCTCGCCAGCGTGCCCGTGCTCGACGACGCGATCGGCCGGCTGGCCACGTTCCTGGCTGGCTACCACCAGTAGCCGGCCGCGAATGGGTTCTGGCCAGGAACGGGGTCACATCACCCCGTCCGGCTCGAACGGGGCACGGGTGCTACCGGGCTGTGGCGCCGCTCTGTCTTCTCAGCCGGAAGTGCCGGTCCAGCTCGTTGGCGTACCGGCGGCCGAGCTCGCCACCGTGCTCATGTACCCAGTCGGTGAAGACGATCGAGCCGGTGGCCGGGCCCGCGGAGTCGGCCCGGCCGGCAGCCATCGACGCGTACTCCTCGCCGGTCAGCAGCGTGTCCCGCAGCGCCAGGTTGAGCACGCTGGCCATGACCGGGATGGCCGCGCCCGGCACCGGAAGTAGCAGCGACCGGCTGCCCACTGCGTCGCGGATCTCCTCGACCATGTGCCGGAACGTCAGAGCCTGCGGCCCGACTGCATCGACGGTGACGGCCTGCTTAGTACTGGCACCGAGATCGGCGCAGAGAGCGGCGAGGTCGTCGACGTGAATCGGCCGCAGCCGGTAGTCACCGCGGCCGCCGATGGCGAAGACTGGCAGCCGCCGAAGCAGCCAGGCAATGTTGTTGACCAGCACACCGTCGCCGCCGAACAGGATGGCCGGCCGGGCGATGGCGTACGGCACACCGCAGCCGGCTAGCGCCTGCTCGACTTCGGCCTTGCCGCGGAAGTACGAGTCGGCCGACGTCAGGCTCGGGTTGGTGATCGAGATGTGCACGATCCGCTGCACGCCGGCCCTTGCCGCAGCCGTGAACAGGACATTGCTGTTGGCGACCGCCAGCTCATGGCTCACCGCGCCGTGGGCGAACCGGACCCAGTACGTGTTGTACAGCGTGTGCGCGCCCGCCATCGAGGCGGCGAGCTCCGCCTCGGCGCCGAAGTCCAGCGGCCGGGTGTCGATTGGCGACCCGGCCGGCGCGCGCTCCGGGTGCCCGGTTAGCGTCCGGACCCGGTGCCCGCGTCCCAGCAGCTCACGTGCGATCGCCGCGCCCGAGTAGCTGAAGGCGCCGGTGACTACGTCGAGCGGACTTGCGGATGTCTGTGTCATCTCTCGTCCCTTCCAGCGGCCGGCAGGCGCAGCCCGCCGAGCACGTCGATCATCCGGGCCAGCGAGCGGAACCGGTCGAACACCGCGACCGCCGCGGCCCGGTCCCCGTCCAGGCTCGCGAGCAGTTCCAGGCCGAGGAAGCCGGCCACCAGTGCGTGCCCGGCCTCGGCCGGAGGGAGCAGGCGGGCCGCGGCCGACCGGCCGAGCGCGCGCCGGACGGCGTCCTCGGCGAGGTCACGCCAGGGCCGCAGCCGCTCGGCGACCAGGTCGCCGAGTCCGGGCACCGCCTGCGCCCCCGTGATCATCTCGATGAGGACCCGGACATAGCCGGCGTCCAGGTCCTCGACGAAGATCGCGCGTGCAGACTCGGCCAGCGCGGTCACTGAGGTGGCTCGCTCGAGCATGCCGCGATAGGCGTCCATGCGCCGCGCGCCCACCTCGTCGAGCGCTGCCAGCAGCAGGTCGTTGACCGAGCCGAAGTGGTAGAAGACCAGCGCCTGGCTGCACCCAGCGCGGGCGGCGATCTCCCGTGCGCTCGCGCCCGCGAAGCCCGCCTCACGCAGCGCGTCGATAGCAGCCGTGACCAGCGCCACCCGGACCGCTGCGGATTGCGCCCGGCTATTCGAGCTCCCGCTTGCTCGCGGCCCCGCTTTCGCCACGTCCGCCGTCCCTCCGCCGGAAACATCTGACCTAATGCTTTGAGCAACTGCTCAGACAGTAGCACATTGTGTGGCGGTGACCCACTGGAACAGGTACTGGGGGCCGCCTCGCCTAATCCCGAGGGCCGGTGCGGACGATGATGCGGCCATTCGACAGGCGTTTGCGGGCTGCCGCGGCGCGTGGCACGAGCAAGGCCACAAGTACAGCGACGAAGCCCCAGCCGAGCACGATCTGGCCGCAGACAAGCAGCTCGGCCAGTGATGACTGCGCCGCGAACCGGCCGGTGCCCGTCGTGGTAAACGTGCCGAGGGTGAAGTAGATCGCGTCGACGCGCGACAACGGCAGGGTGAAGGAGGCCGGTCTCAAGCCTTCGAGCAGCCAGTAGAGGTACGCGAACGCCGACAGAACCGCCATCGTCCCGCATGCTGCCGCGGAGACCAGGCCGGTTATCCCGTACTTGATGACCACCCACTCGGCATACAGGACGGTCGAGACCAGATACACCGCGCCGATACAGCATGCGAGCATTGCCGACGCGAACCCAGCCCAGGCCGCTACTGACGGGGCACGGGCGATAGCGGGCGAGCTGAACATCAGCACAAGCGGCAGTGCGGCCAGCAGGGCGGGAATGCCGAGGGCAGGCCAGAATCTGGAATACGTCTCTGGCGGGGAGTAGTAGTCGATCGCCTCGGCGATCAGCTCCTCCTCGCTCATGCCGATGGTTGCCGCAGTGGCCGCTAGGCGCGTGGCGGCGGCGTCGCTGACCTGAACGGTTAGGCTCCGCTGGTCGGAGATACTCGGGTACTGCTCAATAGCCTCGGCAAGCAGATCTTCCTGGCTGACCCCTTGCCATCGGGCCTGCACCCGTAGGCGCTTGTCCAGCTTGCGGTCGAGGTCAACGGTGATCACTCGGCGCGCGTTAGCTGCGTCAGGCCCGGAGGTACGCCCCGTCTGGACATCGACCTCGGGCTGCTGTCTGCCAGGCATTTCCGACATACTAGTCATACTAACTTGGTCCCATCCCGAGCCTGGGCCACGCTAGCGGGACTCGCGGCTTGGCTCATGCTGGCAAGCCAGCGTCTCGTCGCGGCGGGCGTGCTAAGCCGGACCACGTGCGGGCCGGCCGGGTCGGCGGCCCAGGCGCGCATGTGGCTGCGCTTGCGGGCGAAGGACCGGAAATGCCAGCCGATGATGGAGTCCCGCGAGAACGCCTGCCGGAACGACTCGGTGTTGCCGTTGCAGATCTGGCGGTGGTCGATGGCTCGCATGAAGGTCCGGCGGCCGAGCCGGGCGAGAGATCGCCAGCGCGCGTAGTCGAGCGCCACGATCAGGTCAGCCCGCGGAAGCACAAGGTCGAGCCACGAGCTGTACCCCGAGTCGAGTATCCACTGCTCCCCCGCGCAGATGGCCGCGATCCTGCGCCGCTGCTCGTCCGGCGGGACAACGACCCAGCCGGGCTCCCAGGTGAGATCGTCCACGCAGTGCCAGGGCAGCCCGGTCCGCTCGGCGAGCTGCCGCGCCAGCGTGGTCTTGCCCGACCCGGTGACGCCATAGATCAGGACCCTGTCGGCCACCCGGCGATGCTACACACGGCCGGCCGGAAGTGCTAGCAGGATTCGCCGGGGCAGGGCACCATCGGAACAGGTCAGCCTGGCGAGGCGCTGGCCACCGGCGCGAGAGGGGTCAGCATGCCCGTCGTCCAGGCGAACGGCATCGACATGTACTACGAGGTGCAGGGCGAGGGCGAGCCGCTGGTCCTCATTCCGTACCTGGCCGCCGATCAGGCGTGCTATGCCTTCCAGGTCGCCGACTACGCCCGGCATTTCAGCTGCTACACCGTGGACCTGCGCGGCGCCGGGCTGTCCGGCAAGCCGGAGGGTGAGTACACCACCGAGTTGCTGGCCGACGACGTGGCCGCATTCATGCAGGCGGCCGGGATCCAGAGCGCCCACGTCGCCGGCCTTTCTCTGGGCGCGGCAGTTGGCATGTGGCTGGCCGCCCGGCATCCCGCTCAGGTGAAGTCGCTGTCGCTGCACAGCGCGTGGCACGCAACCGACCCGTTCCTGCGCTCGGTCGTGGAGACCTGGCGGATCATGGCTAGCGGCCTGGGCAGCGTGACCGAGATGGTGATCGCCGGCATCTTCCCGTGGTGCTTCACCCCGGAGCTTTATGCCGCGCGGCCCGAGTACATCGACTCGCTCGCTGATTTCGTCCGCAGCCGCCCGATGCCGCCGGTCGACGCCTTTCTGCGGCAGTCCGGCGCCGTGCTCGGCCACGACGCGACCACCGCCCTCGGCCGCATCGAGGCGCCCACTCTTATTACCTTCGGCGAGCACGACATGGTGACGTCAACGCGATTCGCCGGACCGCTGTCGGAAGGCATCTCGGGCTCGGAGCTCATCGTGTTCGCGAACTGCGCGCATGCGCCGATCTACGAGATCACCGAGGAGTTCAACCAGCGCACCCTGGACTTCCTTCAGCGCCACGCTGGCTAGGCATACCGGAACAGGCGAAGCATTCCAGCCAGCTGTCAGGTGCCGCGCACCGCCCGGATGGACTCTCGCAGCGACGACGTCGTGGCCAGGACGGCCGATGGCTCGTAACCGCAGTGCGCCATGCAGTTCGAGCAGCGCGGATCCTTGCCCCGGCCGTAGGCGTCCCAGTCCGTAGTCTCGATCAGTTCCTTGTACGTCTTGGTGTAGCCGTCCGCCATTAGGTAGCACGGGCGCTGCCAGCCAAGGAGCGAGTACGAGGGAATGCCCCACGCGGTGCAGGAATACTCCTTCTTGCCCTCGAGGAAGTCCAGGAAGAGCGGGGTGTGGTTGAGGCGCCACCGCTTGCGGTTCCCGTCGCCGAAGGCCTTGCGGAACAGTTCGCGCGTCTCGGTCACGCCGAGGAAGTGGTCCTGGTCGGGAGCCTTCTCGTACGCATAGGCCGGCGAGATCTGCATGTCGTTGACCTTCAGATCATCGTTGAGGAAGTTGAGCACGTCGATGATCGTCTGCGGGGTATCGGTGTTGAAGAACGTCGTGTTGGTGTTGACCCGGAAACCGCGGCGCTGGCACTCCTTGATCGCCGCGACTGCGTCGTCGAAAACGCCGTCCTTGCAGACCGACTCGTCGTGCCGCTCCTTGAGCCCGTCGATGTGGACCACCCACGCGAAGTAAGGCGACGGCGTGAACTTGTCCAGCTTCTTGGGGATGAGCAGCGCGTTCGTGCACAGGAACACGAACTTCTTCCGCTTGATCAGCTCGTTGACCAGTACCTCGATCTGCGGGTGCATGAGCGGCTCACCGCCGGCGATCGAGACCATGGGCGCGCCGCATTCCTCGATCGCGGCCAGCGCCTGCTCCACCGGCATCCGCTGCTTCAGCAGGCTCGCAGGCTGCTGAATCTTGCCGCAGCCGGCGCACTTGAGGTTACAGGCGAATAGCGGTTCCAGCTCTACGAGCAGCGGGAACTTGTCCTTGCGGCTGAGCTTCTGCCGCATCAGGTAAGTCCCGACCCGCAGGCTCTGACGCAGTGGCATGCTCACGATGGCACCGTCTTTCTCATCTGACTCATCAGTTGTTATCAGTTACTGGTGCTGGTATTGCGGTGTGCTGGTACTGCCGTGCCGCACGGGCTGGTTGTCAGCCCAGGTCGGCTGTCTGCTTGCGCAGCTCCTTAGGAAGCCCGAACTGAATGGACTCGGTAGCGACGACCACGTCCTCGGTGTGAACCTCGCCGAGGCCGCCAAGAGCTGCCACGATCTCGCCGACGATCGCTGGCGGCGCCGACGCCCCGGCCGCGACCCCGACCGTCGACGCGCCCGCGAGCCAGCCCAGCTGGATGTCCTGCGGACCGTCGACCAGGTAGGCGGTGGTCCCGGCGCGCTCGGCAGTCTCAACGAGGCGCTGGGAGTTGGAGGAGTTGACCGAGCCGGCCACCAGGACCAGGTCCGATCGCGCCGCGATGGCGCGCACTGCGCGTTGCCTGTTTGTGGTCGCGTAGCAGATATCATCGCTGCCCGGCCCGGTCGCCGCCGGGAATCGGTCAGTGATGGCATCCACGATGCCGCTGGCCTCATCCGCCGCCAGCGTGGTCTGCATCAGGTAGGCGACCTTGCCGGGATCAGCAGGGCGCAGCGCCGCCACGTCAGCCGTGGTCTCGACCAGGGCCATGGCGCCCGGCGCCTCCCCCAGCGTGCCGTCTACTTCCTCGTGCCCCGCGTGCCCGATCAGCGCAACCAGGTAGCCGTCGGCGGCGAATCTGCGCGCCTCGGCATGCACCTTGGCGACCAGCGGGCATGTCGCGTCCACCGCGTCCAGGCCACGCTGAGCCGCTTCCTGCCGGACCTCGGGCGATACGCCGTGCGCGGAGAACACCACCATCGCTCCGTCGGGCACCTCGCTGAGCTCGTCGACGAAGATCGCACCGGCGCGCTCGAGATCAGCCACGACCGTCGCGTTATGCACGATCTGCTTACGCACGTAGACCGGAGCGCCGTGCTGCTCCAGCGCCAGCTCGACGATCTCGATGGCACGCTCGACGCCGGCACAGAAGGATCGCGGGCTCGCGAGCAGCACGTGCCGCGGGCCGACGGCGGCAGCCCACTGGGCGAGCACCGGTGCCGCCGCCCGTAGCGACCGCAGTGCCGCCAGGCCGCCTGTCACGATACGAGGGCTGGCCAGCGGGTGGTCCGGGGTGTCCGAGATGGCCCTGAGCACGACCGCGGGGCTGCCCGCGGCGCCCGCCAGCAGCGGCGCGGACTCCATGTCAACGGCGATGGCTCCGGTGGCGGCAAGCTGAGCGTGCTCGCCGTCGCGCAGCAGGTGGTCCACCGTCGCGATGGGCCCGGTCCGGGCCGCCAATCCGGCCCGCCGGAGCTCGCCCGCCAGCAGCGGCGCTGAGGGACAGCGGACGGTCCTGCTGCCGTCCCGCACCTCCGATGCGACGACCAGGTCGCCGATGCGCTGGTCGGTGGTCAGGCCGCCAGCGACTCCGCCGATGGCCAGCATGTCGGGCGCCGATGCAGCGATCCGGGCTGCGGCGGCGGCAGCCCGGATCGGACCGTAGCCCGTCCTGATCACGTCAGCGTCTTCGCGGCTCGCGGCCAGGCCGCGCCGGAGCGCGCGGGCCTCCACGCCGAGCGGCGCGCAGACCGTCAGCCTGCTCATTGCCCACCCCCTAGGTAGCGGCCAAGCGCGCTGACCGGGAAGACCAGCCGGTAGAGGTGGTAGTTGATGTAGAAGTCGCCGGGGAATCCGGTCCCAGTGAACTGCGGCTCGTCCCAGGTCCCGTCTGGCCGCTGCGTCGCAGCCAGCCAGGCGACTCCGCGGTCCGCGCTGGCCATCGCGTCGTCGCCGCCAGCCGCGAGCAGTGCCAGCAGCGCCCACGCCGTCTGCGAGGCGGTGGACTCGCCGCGGCCGGCCCAGGCAGCATCGGAGTACGACCGCAGGTCCTCGCCCCAGCCGCCGTCCGGATTCTGGTGCTCGATGAGCCAGCGCACAGCCCGCCTGATGCACGGCTTGCCTGGCAGCACGCCAGCGGCAATGAGGGCCGGAACGACCGCACCGGTGCCGTAGACGTAGTTGGCGCCCCAGCGCCCAAACCACGACCCGTCAGCCTCCTGGGCGCGCAGCAGCCAGGCAACCCCGCGCCGTGCAGCCCGGCCGGCGCCGAGCCCCGCGGCCGCGAGCGCCTCGACCGTATGCGCTGTTACGTCGGCCGACGGCGGGTCGACCACCTCGCCGAAGTCGCAGAACGGCAGCTTGCTCACCAGCCGGGAGGTGTTGTCGGCGTCAAAGGCACCCCAGCCGCCATCGCGCGATTGCATCCCGGTAAGCCAGGTCAGCGCCCTGGCCACAGCTGCCCCCGCCTGCTTGGCCATCGCGTCATCCGGCTGCTCCACCCGGCCGAGGGCCAGCACGACCTCCGCTGTGTCGTCAATATCCGGATAGCCGTCGTTGTCGAATTCGAATGCCCACCCGGCCGGGGCCAGGCCCGGGCGCTGCACCTGCCAGTCCCCCGGCCCGCGGATCTCCTCGGCCAGTACCCACCGGGCGGCCGACTGGAGCGCCTCGTGGTCGGCCGGCAGGCCGGCGTCGGCCAGCGCGATCATGGCCAGGACGGTGTCCCACACCGGGGACTGGCATGCCTCCAGGCGACGCATCTTGCCGTCCGGGCCGTCTTCCCAGATCGTGAACCGGTCCAGGCCCTCGAGGCCACGCTGAATGACCGGATGGTCGAGACCGTAGCCGAGCAGGTGCAAGGCCATCAGGGAATAGACCCACGGTGGCTGGATGCCGCCCCAGCATCCGTCGCGCTCCTGCCGGGCAATGATCCAGTCGGCGCAGCGGCGGTAGGCCGCCGTGCGGACCGCAGTAGCCGGGCGCAGGTGACCAGCGTGTCGCTCGTAGCGGTGCAGTACGCGGTCCAGGCCGCGGAAGACGGCGCCCCAAGCGTCCGGCGCACGCCCGCCGCCGGCGCTCGTTGCAGCCCGCACCCCACGCCGCGGTGCACGCTGTCCGGCCGATGTGTCCAGTTCGTCCAGGCTGAACGGCAATGACCGTACCGGCCGGATCGAGCTGACTACGGTGAGCGGCACAATGGTCTGGCGTGCCCAGCAGGCCCAGTCGTACACATTGAGCGGGAACCATCGGGGCAGGTAGATGAGCTCTGGGGGCATGACCGGGAGCTCGTCCCAGGGCCACTCGCCGAAGAGGGCCAGCCAGATGCGCGTGAACACCCTCGTCGCCGCGATGCCGCCCCGGTCCCTGATCCAGCTGGCCGCCTGGGCCATGTGGGGGGCGGCTGGCTCATCGCCCGCCAGCCGGAGCGCGACGTAGGCCTCGACGGTCGTGGAGAGGTCGCCGTCGCCGCCGCTGAAGTTGGCCCACGTCCCGTCGGCGCGCTGCGCGAACCTGATCCAGCGGGCCGCGGCTGCGGTCTCGTCGTGCCTGCGGATGCCAAGAAATTCGCGCAGCAGCAGGTCCTCGGCGTCCATGGTGACGTTGGTCTCCAGCTCACCCTGCCACCAGCCATCAGGATGCTGGAGCGCCGTCAGGTGCCTGACCGCCCGGTCCAGCGCCCGCCGGGCCGCCGGGAGCCCGGCCAGCGCCGCGGGCCCGACCCGGCCAGCCTCGGGCCGGTCAGGCGCAGGCCGGTCAGGCGCAAGCCGGTCAGGCGCAGGCCGGTCAACCTCAGGCGTCGGCAGCGAGGAATGATGGCTGCCGATCATCCCGATGCGGTCAGTCACCATTGGCGCGCCGTGATGAACTCTGCGATGGCCGCGAACTCGGCCCGCACGTCGTCGGGCATGTCGGCGGCGGTGAGGCAGGCCAGGGCCGAGGCCAGCTCCGCGTCGGCCATCGCCTCGATGCGTGCCTTGGCACCCGCGGCCTCGACCAGCTCAGTCGCGTGCAGGACCTCGTCGTCAGTCAGCGGATCGGGCTTCCCAAGCAGCACCGCCAGCTCACGTCCCGCCGTGGTGTCGCTGGTGAGCGCCGTCACGACCGGGACCGACTTCTTCCTGGCCCGCAGGTCAGACCCGACTGGCTTGCCGGTAACCTCCGGTGCGCCCCAGATGCCGAGCAGGTCGTCAACGAGCTGGAATGACAGGCCAGCGTGCGCGCCGAACCCGCTCAGGCTCATGGCCAGACTCGCCGGGCCGCCCACATAGATGACGCCGATGCTGCAGGCGCAGGCCATGAGGGCGGCCGTCTTGTCGCCCGCCATGTCGAGGCACTCGTCCGCCCGCACGTCGTCTCGGCGCTCGAACTCCAGGTCGGAGCCCTGGCCCGCGATCAGGCGCAACACTGCGGCCGATAGGCACCGCGCCGCCCAGACGCCGTAGGGCGGCGTCTCCATCAGGATGTCCTGCGACAACGCGAGCAGCGCGTCGCCTGCCAGGATCGCGGCGCCGACACCGAAGACGGTCCAGGCCGTCGGCTGGTGCCGCCGCTCGGTGTCGCCATCCATGATGTCGTCGTGCAGGAGCGAGAAGTTGTGCACCAGCTCCACTGCCGCAGCCGGCACGACCGCGCGATCCGGAGCGGCACCAGCGGCGCGAGCCGACAGCAGGGCGAGCGCCGGGCGCAGCGCCTTGCCGGTACCGCCGGCCGCGATCGGCTGGCCGGTCGCATCCGCCAGGCCCAGATGGTACGACGCGACAGTGCGCACGGCGGGGCTCAGTCTGGCGACGGCCTCGGCGATCGCAGGCCCGACGAGGTCGCGAGCGGTCTGCACGCCGGCCGGCATCACGACTGTCATGATGCACCGGACCTGGCGTCGTCGAGTTCGGCAGCTCGGTCGGCCGACGGCAGCGTGGCAAGCTCGCGGATGAGCTGCTGCGCGGCTGCATGTCCGCTTCGCACGGCACCCTCCATGGTGTCCGGCCAGCCAGTGCTCGTCCAGGCCCCGGCTAGCGCAAGTCCCGGCACCGAGGTTGCGGCACCGGGTCGCAGTGCGCCAGAACCTGGCGCCTGCCGGAACGTCGCATGACGTTCCCTCGTTACGAAAAAGTCCCGAATGCCCGCCCCGGCTGCGGCCGGGAACAGCCGCTCGAGCGCAGGCACGAACAGCTGCCTGAGCTCGGCCGTGGGCACGTCGATGAGGTCGTCAGCAGCCGAGATCGACACGGCGAGGTACTGGCCTGTCGGCACGCCGGCCTGCCTGGTCTTGTCGAATACCCACTGGACCGGCGAGTCCACCGCGGCAGCGAAGGGAAGGTCGGTTACCCGCCGGTCGTAGATGACGTGCACGTTGAGTATGGGCGACTGGCCGAGGCCTGCCCAGGCAGCGGACTGCGCGATGCCGGCGGGTCCGGCCAGCCGGGCAGCCTGGTCCGCCGGCACTGCCAGCACGACAGCGTCGGCGGCGACCGGCTGTCCCTCGCCTGCGGCTTCCTGACCTTCCTCGCCGCGGCTCAGGCCCACCCCGAAACTGCCGTCGGCCAGCCGCTCGATGCTCGCTGCCCTGGCGCCCAGCCGCACCTGCGCGCCCAGCTTGCCAAGCAGCGCGGCCGTAGCCTCGGCGTGCAGGCGGCCCAGGGGCACCGTGGCCATGCCGATGTCGGCAGCGTCGCGCGCACCGAGCAATGCCGTCTTAATCACCGTCGCCGCGAGGCCTGCGCTCGCCTCATCGCCGTCGATGTTGAGGGCCGAGATGATGAACAGGTCCCACAGCCGCCGCCTGGCGCGCTCGCCTTGACCCCGGGCGGCGAGCCAGCTGCCCAGGCGCTGGGCGTCGAGGTCCGGGCTGGCCGGATCCGCGAAGCGGAAGGCCAGGGCCGCACGGCCGACCCTGGCCCGCTCGACGGGCGACAGCAAGGGGTACCTGACCAGTGCCCTGGCCAGGTGCAGCGGGCTCGGCAGCGCGTCGCGGCGGAGCCTGGCCGATCCGGCGGGCGACAGCACGGTGACGTCGAAGCGGTCCTGGATCGAGACCGAGTCAGTTACGCCGAGTCGGGCGAGCAGGGCCTGATAATGGTCACAGCAGCGCAGGAAAACGTGCTGGCCATTGTCGATCATCATGCCAGCCCGGGCGTAGGAGGTCGCGGCGCCACCTAGGCGCGGGCGCGACTCCAGCAGCGTTACGGAAACGCCGGCGTCTCGCAGGCCGATGGCCGCGGTGATGCCGGCTAGCCCGCCGCCGATCACAACAGCCCGGCGTCCAGTCAGGTCCCGGGTCATGGCCGGCTTCCAGCCGCACGCCGGGCTCTGCCAACGCGGCCGAGGCCGGCCAGGGCCGCCGCCGCGATCATTGCCTTCTCCCGGCCGGACAGCGACATCCGGCTCGCCAGTGCCGTCTGCGGGCTGGCCGAGATGTGCTCGAGCAGCTGCCGGTAGATCCCCGCCATGGCGCCCGTGCAAGCAGCGCTGCGGCGGTCCAGCAGCGGCATGAGCTGCATACCGGTCGCATACCACTGCCGGGCCCGGTCTGCTTCGAAGCGGATGAGGTCGGCCATCGGACCCTCGATCTTGCCGTCGCCGCCTGTGCCGTCGAGGCCGGCCGGGATGAGCGTGCAGCCGAACCGCGCGAGGTCGTCGGCCGGCAGGTACACCCTGCCGTTCCCGAGGTCCTCGCGGATGTCGCGCAGGATGTTCGTCAGCTGAAGCGCGACGCCGAGCTCATCGGCCAGGTGCGGGGCTACCTCGGGATCGGTGCTGCCGAAGACGCCCAGGGACAGCCGCCCGATCGAGCCGGCCACGCAGCGGCAGTAATGCTCGAGCTCGCCGAATGAGGCGTAGCTGACGCCGCGCACATCAGCCTCGCAGCCGTCGATGAGCTCGCCGAACGCCGCGAGCGGGAGCTCAAACCGGTCGGCCGCGTCGCGCAGCGCCACAAGCACCAGGTTGCCGGTGGCGGCCGCATCGGCTGCATTGCCGGCGGCCAGGTCGGCGAGCGACCCGCGGGCGGCGGTCAGGGCCGCGATCTTGTCGGGAACGGGGAGCGTTCCGTCGCCGATGTCGTCAATGCGCCGGGCAAACGCGTAGACCGCCGACAGCGCCCGTCGCTTGGCGCCTGGGAGCAGCGCAATGCCATACGCGAAGTTCTTGGCCTGCTGTCGCGTGATGGTCTCGCAATGCCGGTAAGCGGCGGCGACATCGGCTGCCTGGGCAGCCTTCACGGTCATCGCCTCGTCGGTCACAGGCTCACCGCCCCCGCACTAGCGTGCTGGCAAGCGCGCGGATCGTGCGGCTTTTGGCTGGCTTCGGCGTGGCCGCGAGCACGTCGTAGCCGGCCCTGGCGATCGCCGCTAGGGCAGCGCGGCCCCCCGCGACGTATCCGGCGACGGCCACGCGGGCGGCGCCGTGCAGCTGGCCGACCAGCGGTGCGCCGGAGTCAATCAGCTCGCCGGCGCGGTCAGCTTCAGCCGCGATCAGGCGGCGCAGCTGCGGCGTGGCCACCTCGCCGGCCAGATCCTGCTCACTGCAGCCGTGGCTGCGCATGTCAGCCGCAGGCAGGTAGACACGGCCGGCCCGCAGATCTTCGGCGACGTCCTGGAGGTGCTCGACGATCTGAAGTCCGCTGCAGACCGCGTCGGACAGCTCGGCCCGGCCGGGCGTGCTGGCGCCGAACACCTGCAAGACGATCCTGCCGACTGGGTTGGCTGACAGGACGCAGTAGCCGAGGAGGTCATCGAACGTCTCGTAGCGGGTCACGAACTGATCCTGACGGTTAGCCGCGATGAGGTCCCGAAAGGGCTGCACCCCGACTTGGCAGTCGGTCACCACCTCGGCCAGCCCCCGCACGGCCGGATGCCGGGGCTGACTGCCTGGCTGCAGGCTTTCCGGCCTGGCCGCATACAGGAGGCTGAGATCCTCATCCAGGTCGTCGAGCAGCTGGAGGCGCTCATCCGGCGGCGCTTCGTCACCGATGTCGTCGACCGTCCTGGCGAAGTTGTAGACCGCCATCAGATGCCCGCGGTACTGCTGAGGCAGCAGTCGCAGGGCCACCGGGAAGTTCTCCGCAGCGGCCTTGGCGGCGAGCACGGCCTCATCGCCGCCGGGCAGCCGGGCCTGGTCTGCGCCGCCTCCGGCGGATGGCCGACCAGGCGCTGGCGGCGGCAGTCCGCGCACAGCATTCGGCGCTGGCACCGCCTTGGTGACGGCCCGGTCGCGAGTCATGATCTCTATTTGCGCATGACTCGCCAATTTGATGCAAACAATGACGCCGCCGTCACCTGATATCGGCGTCAGTTTTCGGGTGGCCAATGTCGGGGCACACCCCGGCTGACCTGCGGAGCAGCATCAGCTCGCGAAGTATATGGTAGACGTACCACTTATGGTACTAAGGAGTTTATTTCGCTAATGCGAACTTTGGGTATCGTGATGTGAACCTGTTGTTACAGCAGCCACCCCAGCATGGCCCGGGACGCCGTCCAGGGTCTAGTCTCCGAGCATGAGCCGGGAACCGAGCCTGGGCCCGCTAGGCAGACCAGCTACAGCGACGACGGGCATCCAGCGCGGTGGCCGTCCGCTCGCCCCGCGTCGCGGCAGCCCCCAGCAAGGAACGGCACAGCAGGTCCCGACCGGGAATCAAGGTGGCGCCATGGCAGTTCAGGCTGGCATGACGGCGAGCCCAGCGAACCTGAGAAACGGAGACGCCGGGGAACCGGCCGCCGCCGGGCAGCTGGACGGGCGCGGGGCAGACGCACCTCAGTCGCTGCGGCCGTCGCTGGACGGAGGCGTCCCCGCGCTGCAGCGTGAACTCGGCGCACACGGGAAAGACACGGTCCGCCGGCTGCTCGAGGCGGGACTAGTCGAGTTCGAAGAGGCTGGCTTCCAGGCCGCCAGGGTCGAAGACATCGTGCGGCGGGCTAAGACGTCGCACGGCACGTTCTATCTCTACTTCGCCAACAAGGACGATCTGTTCCGGACGCTGCTGCGCGACGCCCTCGTCGACATGGCCGACATCACCGACGAGTTCCCGGTGGTGACCGCCAACGAAGCCGGGCGTGCTGCCCTGCGTCGGTGGGTGCAGAGCTTTTGTGACACCTACGCCGCACACGCGACCGTGATCCGGATCCTCAGTCAGGCCGAGATCGTCGGCGAGAGCGTGTTCAGCGACGGTCTTCAGCTCTTCTTCCGGCTGTCCGAGGTCATGACACAGGGCATGACGGCAGCGCAGGCCGGGTCTCCGGACGAGCACCCGCCGGCCCAGCATGCCGAGCTGACCGCTGTCGCCTGCCTGATGATGCTCGAGCGGATCAACTACCTGATGAGCGCCGAGGTCCGGCTGCCCAGGGACGAGATGATCGACCGCCTGACGGCGATCATCTACGCGGCGTTCCGGTCCTGACTGCTAGCGCCTCAGCCACGCGCCCGGCACGCCTAGCGTGCCTCCAGCACCGCCAGATCGCGGACAGCGAACCGGTAATGCTCGATTTCCTCTTCCATGACCACGGCGATGCACTCGGCCACCGCCCTGTCTTCCTCCGGGTAGCCGGGCGCCGGCGAGCGCTGGCAGCCTCGTCCGAGGTCGCCGTTGGTCAGATCGGCGAGGATGCGCCGCATCACGGCCATCCGGTCCGCACGGGCGGCCAGGATCTCGGCGTAGCCGGGCTGTGCTCCCACGTCGATGCCGAGCGCGGCCGCGGCCGCGGCCGGGTACCAGCTCTGCGGCAGGCCGAGCGGGTGGTACGGCATTGGCTCGTCCAGCACCGTGCGGCTCGCCCAGGCGTCGGTGATGAACACCAGATGGCGCAGCGTCTGCGCGAACGACCACTCGTCGCTCACCTGCTCGCTCAGCGCTGCCGTGGGCAGCCGCCCGGCCCGCCCGGCCGCCTCCGCCCAGAGTCGTTCGATGGTCTCCCACATCGCGCGGAAGCCGTCGGCGTCCTGCACCTCACGCAGCTGCACCCGCTCCGGGTGCCGCCGGTCCAGTTCGGCACTGACGAAGCCGGCCACGTCGACGCCGTTGATGGTCACGTTGCTCAGGTAGCCGGAGATGGTGACGTCGACGAGGCAGCCGTCCCGGATTGTGACACCGGTCAGGTCACAGTCGGTGAATCGGGCGCCGCGCAGGTCCGCGACGTCGAACCGGGCTGCCCGGAACTCGGTGCTGCCGCCGCCGTCGCCGGCGCTAAACCGGTGCGGTCCGAACTGTGCGTCCATCGGGCTATCCTGCCAATCCGGCAGCGGGGCTATTGGATCGTTGGCTGCTGTCATGGCTCGCACCTTAGCTCCGGTCCCGGACGATCTGCTTCCTCAATAGCCTGAGAATGCCGTACCGCGAACCGAGAGGCGGCGACGCCAGAGGCGCCATCTCCGAGTCGGCCCGTTAGCGCTGCCACCATTGCGAACTGGCCGGCAGCACCGGCGTCGTCCAGTCCGGGTCTCTCTGCCAGACGGACCAGTCGCCCGCGAACGGGCCGAGACGGCTCGCCAGCAACTGCAGCACCGTAGTCCTGGCTCGCTCGACGCTCTCGTGCTCTTCGTCGCTGATGAAGCCGGCCTCCCGGCCGACGGCATATTCGTCCTCGTCCTTCCACCGATAACTGGCCAGGTCCGGGGCAACGACTAGGTCGACGCACAGGTCGCAGGTGTCGTACCCGGTCGGCGCCCGTGCAGCCGGCCGCTCGAAGTTGACGTACCAGAAGCCAGGCTGCTGGCCGGCGTCATAGAACCGGTGCACGCTGAACCAGTCACCTGGCGACACCCTGGTCAGGACGGTCGTGTCGCGCCACGGCCGCTTGCAAAGCTCCCAGCTGCCCGCCGCCAGCTCGCGGATCAGCCGGAACCGCTCTTCCGGCCGCCCTGACTGCAGAGCAACCAGGTAGCGCTGCGGCGACAGCAGCTGCACGCCCGGCCAGTGGCTGACCAGCAGGGCCTCCGGCGTGTCGCTGATCACCCGTACGGGTGTCGCAGACCAGGCGCGCCCGCCGAACATGTCTCGGCGGACGATCGTCTGGCCGGGAGAGAAGCGTGCTGCGGGCGCGTCGGCATCAGGAGTCACAGCCCGACATCCTGACGCAGGTGTTGGGTTAATAGAGTACTTAGCAAGGTTTTAGTTGTCCGGTGCAGGAGAGTCCACCGGTCCGGACATGGTGATCAGGATGCCTGCGGTCAAGTCCACCTCTCAGCCCCGGTGATAACTTGCCACTGTGCTGGCGGGGACTTCTCCGGACGCTCTGCGCCGTCTCCGATGACAGCGAGACCGCACGCCATCAGGCCACGGCCCGACTTCTCTAGAAACGAGACTCACGATGAGCTTGACGATCGGTGACACTGCCCCGGACTTCATGGCAACGACGACCGAGGGCACGATCGGCTTCCACGACTGGATCGGCGATTCCTGGGCCGTACTTTTCTCGCACCCGAAAGACTTCACGCCGATCTGCACGACGGAACTCGGCTATATGGCCTCCATCAAGTCAGAGTTCGACCGTCGGGGTGTGAAGATCATGGCGCTGTCGGTCGACCCGGTCGACAAGCACGCCGCCTGGGCCGCCGACATCGAGGAGACTCAGGGCACCGCCCCGAACTACCCGATGATCGGTGACGCGGACTTCACCATCTCCAAGGCTTACGGGATGCTGGGCGCTGACGTCAGCGGCGACCCGGCCGACCGGACGGCGGCCGACAACCAGACCGTGCGCGGCGTCTTCGTGATCGGCCCCGACAAGAAGATCAAGATGATCATGCTCTACCCGATGACGACAGGCCGCAATTTCGACGAGATCCTGCGCGTGATCGACTCCCTGCAGCTGACCGCCAAGCACAAGGTCGCCACGCCAGCGAACTGGAAGCAGGGTGAGGACGTCGTGATCGCTGGCTCGGTGTCCAACGACCAGGCCAAGGAAATCTTCGGCAGCTGGACCGAGCCCAAGCCCTACATCAGGATCGTCCCCCAGCCAGCGTGAGCTGATCGCGTCTGGCGAAGACCGCCAGGAATCACTAGAGGAAGCGCAAAGACCAGTGCGAATTCTCGTGCTTGGCGCCGGCTTCGGCGGCCTGGAGCTGACCACCCGGCTCTCGGACGAGCTAGGCGATGCTGTCGACATCGTGCTGATCGACAAAGCCGACGGATTCGTGTTCGGCTTCTCCAAGCTCGACGTGATGTTCGGCCGCACCACGGCGGAGGCGGTCCGGCATTCGTACCGTGACCTGGTCAAGACTGGCGTCCGGTTCGTCCAGACCACGATCCGGTCCATCGACCCGGCCCGCCGCCGGGCCGAGACGGACGCCGGCGCGTTCGAAGCCGACGTCATGGTGGTGGCCCTGGGCGCTGACCTCGACCCGGCCGCGACGCCGGGGCTGGTCGAGGCCGGCCATGAGTTCTACACCGTAGACGGCGCCTTCGCCACCCGCGACCTGCTGGACTCGTTCGGTGGCGGACGGATTATCGTCGGTGTCACGTCGACACCGTTCAAGTGCCCGCCCGCCCCGAGCGAGACCGCGCTGATGCTGCACGACTACCTCGTCGAGCGAGGTCTGCGCGGTGCCAGCCAGATCTCGCTCGTCATGCCCCTCGGCGTCCCGATCCCGCCCTCACCCGCGGCATCGCAGGCACTGCTTGCCGCATTCGCGGAGCGGGGAATCAGCTGGTACCCGGACCGGCTGGTGCGCAGGCTGGACCCGCAGCGGCGGATGGCGATCCTCGCCGACGGCGAGGAGATGCCCTTTGACCTGTTCCTTGCCGTGCCCGTCCACCGGGTGCCCGCGGTCGTGGCCGAGTCCGGGATGTGCGTCGATGGATGGATCCCGGTTGACCCGCTCACCCTCGAAACGGCTTACCCCGACGTCTACGCGGTAGGGGACGTGACCAGCGTCGGTACGCCAAAGGCGGGAGTCTTCTCCGAGCGCCAGGCATCTGTCGTCGCCGATCAACTGATCGCCCGGCACGGACAGGCTGGGGCTGCGTCGACGTACGACGGCAAGGGAATCTGCTACATCGAGTTCGGTCACGACCGGGTCGCCCGCGTCGAAGTCACCTTCGTCAGCGGGCAGCCCCCGAACGGGCAGTTCGACGAGCCATCCGACCTGCTGATGGCCGACAAGGCTGAGTTCGGGACCAGCCGCATACGGCGCTGGTTCGACCGCGACTGGACCAGCTACTGAACTCGAGCGAGCTCACGACGGACGAGCCAGCGCGGCTTACCGCCTCTCCGGCCCCCCGTCTGCAGGACACGCTCGAATCCGTGAGCCTCGAAGAGGCCCACCGTGCCAACGTACGCGCTGGTCTGGTCGACGCGGTCGCCTTCGGGCTCCACCGGGTAGCCCTCAATCACGATCGCCCCGCTGGCCCGCGCGTGCTCAACTGCGCCATCGAGCAGCTCGTGCATCAGTCCCCTGCGCCGGAATCCCGGCCGCACCACGAAGCAGACCGCCGACCACGCGTCCGCGTCATCAACGTGCGGAATCGTGCGCGAGTTGACCAGGGCTCGATAGGTGGCCTTCGGCGCGATCGAACACCAGCCGGCTACCTCGCTGTCAACGAACGCGAGGACACCGGGGCCGGGCTGGCCCTCACACAGTCCGCGCATGTGCGCGATCCGGCCAGGCATGCCGAGGCTGGAGTTGCGGTAAGCCATGCATACGCACCCGCCGCCGCCCGGCTTGGTCGGCACCATCAACGACGCGAAGTGATCCCACCGCCCGACAGCCGACAGCACCTCGATCCCCACTTCGCCAGGATAACGATCGAATTCCGGAGGGCAGCCTAGGGCGCGCGCTTTCCGCGGCTAGCGAGGCGACGGCGCAGCAGCATCCACGGGCACACGTACGTCACGGCGTCATCGTCTTCATGACCGGCGCAGCTTCGCCAGGTCGGTATCTGACATTTGTCACCGTGGACCTGTTAGCCGCGGCACTACAGCCGGGGGCCCGGCCTGGGCCACGCTCGTGCCATGATTACTGACACAGCTCCCGCAGGCGGGATCGTTCTCAAGCACCTGTCCAAGTCCTACGGCGCTGCGCCGGCGGTCCGGTCGCTCGACCTGGCGATAGCCCCGGGCGAGACCGTCGCGCTGCTCGGCCCGAACGGCGCTGGCAAGAGCACGACCATCGATATGATGCTCGGCCTCACCCGGCCGGACCAGGGGACTGTCTCGGTCTTCGGCGTCCCGCCCGCCAAGGCCGTCCAGGCAGGCTGGATCGGCGGCATGCTGCAGACCGGCGCGCCGCTCGATCATCTCCGGGTGCGCGAACTGATCGCCCTGACAGCGTCGTACTACCCGGCACCGCTCGAGGTCGATGACGTACTCAGGCTGACCGGCGCTGACGGCTTTGCCGGGCAGTGGACCACGAAGCTATCCGGCGGGCAGGCCCAGCGGGTCCGGTTCGCGGCCGCGCTGGTTGGCGACCCCGACCTGGTCTTGCTCGACGAGCCCACGGCCGGCATCGACGTGGAGGGTCGCCGCGACTTCTGGCAGTCGATGCGCGAGATTGCCGGGCAGGGCAAGACCGTCGTCTTCGCGACCCACTACCTCGAAGAGGCCGATGCCTACGCCGACCGGATCGTGCTGATCGCCAGGGGACGACTCGTCGCCGACGGCTCAGCGACCGAAATCAAGGCGCGGGCCGCCTCGCGGACGATCAGGGGAACGCTCCCCGAGGGCGACACGGCAGCGCTCCGCGCGCTGCCCGGAGTGATCGCAGCTGACCGCCACGGGGACGCGGTCATCCTGTCCTGCTCCGACGCCGACGTCGCCCTCCGCGCCCTGCTTGCCGCCTTCCCGGCCGTCCGGGACATCGAGGTCCGCGGCGGCAGCCTCGAGGAGGCGTTCATGGAACTGACGGCAGACCACGGCGACAGCCCGACCGAACTCATGGAGGCAGCACGATGACCAGCGCGATCCACTTTCGCTACGAAGTCCTGCGCACCCTCCGCAACCGCGTCTTCTACGGCGTCACGGTGGCGCTGCCGCTGCTCCTGTTCTTCGGGGTTGCGTCCGGACAGCGGCACGCCACCTTCAACGGCACAAGCTTCCCGCTGTACTTCATGACGGCGATGGCGGTGTACGGGTCCATGTTCGCCGTCGTCGGGCCCGGAGCGCGGATCGCGCGCGACATAGCGGGGGGCTGGACGCGGCAGCTGCGGATCACGCCGCTGCGGGCAGGTACCGACCTGACGGCGAAGGTAGCCAGCGCCTACCTGCTGGCGCTACCAACGCTGGCGCTGCTCTACCTGGCGGGCGCGTCGCTTGGCGTGCGCCTCACCACCAGCCAGTGGCTGGAGATGACCGGCCTGATCCTGGTCGGCCTTATCCCGTTTGTCGTGATCGGGTTCGTCCTCGGGTACCTCATGCCCGTCGATGCGCTGACGCCCGCGCTCGGCGGGATCGTGGTCCTCTTCTCCCTGTTCGGCGGCGTGTACGGCTTCCAGCTTGCGACGTCCGGCCTGCTGTTTGACGTCATGAAGGCGTTGCCGTCGTACTGGCTCGTGCAGGCCGGGAAGACGGTCGTCACCGGCAACGGCGGCTGGCCAGCCGAGGCATGGATCGTGATCGCCGCCTGGACCGTCATCCTGGTACCGTTCGCCGCGCTCGCCTACCGGCGGAATTCGGCCAGGGCCTGAACCACGCACGCCGCGTTACGCTGCAGAGATATGGAATCCCAGATGGCCATGAACGTCCCGCCGCCGACGCCAGGCGAGGCTGAGTGGATGGCGAGTCAGCGCAAGTGGATCGGCGGCTGGCGCCGGGTCGCCATGGCCGCGCTGCCGCTTGTCTACCTCGTCTACGTGGTCATCTCGGTGACTGAGAACTCGCGCGGCGGGGGCCGGGTGGCCGGCTACGTCATCCTCGCCGCGTTCGCAGGGTGCTGGCTCGCAGCCCCGGCGGTGCTGTCGCTGCAGGCATCCTGGCAGAGATACTGGGCCTACTTCGGCCTGCTGCTGGCGCTTTCCGTGGCCGAGCTGCCGTTTGCCCGCGCGGCTGGGTTCGTCGCATTCATCTTTCTCACCATGCTCAGCGTGGGACGGTATGGGCGCCGCTCCCTGCCTCTGGTAGCCGCGTTTTCGCTCACCGCGCTGATAGTTCCCGTCCTGATCCCGTCCTGGCATGTAAGCCTGGGCGCGTCGTTCGACGACGTCACGCCGGTCGCGATCCCGGTGGTGGCCTTTGTCATGTTCGCCGTCATGCAGGTACTGCGCGGGAACCATGCGCTCGCTGAGGCGCGTGCCGAGCTGGCGCAGCTAGCTGCCGAGAACGAGCGCATCCGGATCGCCCGCGACCTGCACGACCTGCTCGGGCACTCGCTGACCACGATCACCGTCAAGGCCGGCCTGGCCAGGCGACTGGGCGCGACCGACCCTGAACGCGCAGTCAGCCAGATCGCCGAGGTCGAGGAACTGTGCAGGCAGGCGCTCGCTGACGTGCGCAGCGCGGTGTCGGGCTACCGGGATGTCACCCTGGCCGGCGAGCTAGCCCGTGGCAGGGAACTGCTGCGGGCATCGGGCATCGCCGCCGACCTGCCCACGGCCACCGACGTGGTCGATCCCGAGCACCAGGAGCTGTTCGGCTGGACCGTTCGGGAGGGCCTGACGAACGTGGTGCGGCACGCCAGGGCCCGTTCATGCGCCGTCAGGCTCTCCCGGTCCACCATCGAGATCGTGGACGACGGGGTCGGCGGGCCGATGCGTGGCGCCGACGTGCCGCCTGGCAACGGCCTCAGCGGCCTGCTCGAGCGGGCGGCAGCGGCAGGCGGCTGCATCGATGCTGGCCCGCTTCAGACGGGCGGCTGGGCGCTGCGGGTCAGCCTGGCGCCCGACAGCGGCAGATGACAGCCCACATCCGGCTCCTGCTGGCCGACGACCAGGAGCTGATCCGCAGCGCACTCGGGATCATGCTCGAACTGGAGGACGACTTCGAAGTCGTCGCGTCCGTCGGCCGCGGTGACGAGGTGGTCGCCGCGGCGAAGGCACATCAGCCTGATGTCGCGCTGCTCGACATCGAGATGCCGGGAATCGACGGCCTGGCGGTGGCCGGCGTCCTGGCTCAGGAAGTCCCGCACTGCCGGTCGCTCATCCTCACCACGTTCGGCCGCCCAGGTTACCTGCGGCGCGCGATGGAGTCCGGCGCCTGCGGTTTCGTCGTCAAGGATGCCCCACCGGAGCGGCTGGCAGATGCGATCCGCCGGGTCGCCGCTGGCCAGCGAGTCGTCGATCCGGCGCTGGCCGCCACGACGTTGGCGGCCGGAGCATCGCCGCTCACCGTCAGGGAACGCGACGTCCTCGTGGCTGCCAGGGGCGGCGCGACCGTAGCCGAGATCGCCGCCAAGCTGTTCCTCTCGGAGGGCACGGTCCGCAACTACCTGTCCGCTGCGATAGCCAAGACCGGTACGCGCAACCGGGCCGAGGCGGTCAGGACCGCGGATGAGCGTGGGTGGCTCTGACCGCGTTCGCGGAGGCCACGCCACACTGCCCGGCTGGCTCGAATCATCCACCGCGGCATGCCGCCCGCCCCGGAGTCGGCGAACTGCCGGGGGTGGGCAGCGGCCTCATATGCCCGGAAAGTGCCCGACTGGACTGTTTGCTTGGGAATGAGCAGCGGCCATGCCTGTTGGCCGCGCGTGATCGTGAATCTCAGCCTGTTGCCGCTCGATCGGGACGCAGCGGGCACACCGATGGTGGGTCGATTCGACGCAGCCTTTGGTGTTAGCCAAGCGGGCTGGTGTGGTTGCCGATCTTGTCGGTCGTTTCCAGCGGCGTGCGCGTGCCGTTCAGGAACAGGCTCAGCATGCTAAACCACGAGATGGTGACGATGTACTTTCTGGTCAGTACCTCGCCGAACCTGTCGAGCATCGCTTTCAGCGTGTCGTCAGTAAGCGTTCCCGCCGCAGCAGCTCATCGGTTGCGGTGCAGATCAGCACGTAATCGGGCAATATCCCGGAGACTGGCCCGTCGCTCGCGGCAGCGCCTATCTCGGCCGCAGTCAGCCCGGCATTCTCGGCCATGACCTTGTTGGCCTGCCACTCGTAAGGCACGTCAAGGATGGACGCGGCGCGCAGGATGATCATTTCGCGGTGCTTGTCGTCTATGTCCTTAGTGCCGAATATCGCCCGCACCATATCGACCAGCACGGGGTAGAACTCCTCAGTCCCGGCGAACATCTTCAGGACATTAAGCCTGGTGGCGGGGTCGTAGTCATCGCCCATCACCGCGCGGATATGGCTGTCGGACGGCAGCGGCACGGTGACTGACTCCTTGTACACAGTCGGTGCGCCCATAACGCTGTCCTCACTCTGGGGTGCCCTCCACCCAGTGTTACATCCTCGCTTCCGTCGGGTGAACCATCCCCTGTCCGGCGGTCTAGGTCCCCGCGTCCTGTCAACGCATCGCTACGTTGACGGCTTAACCGGCTTCTTCGTCCCGAAGCGAGCCACCGCCACGACTGTGGGCCGGTACGTGCGAAAGGAACGCTGCCGATAGAGGCGTTTGCCTTCCCGCTTCGACGGTTCACTACCTCCGATCCTGCGGGAGCAGTACGGCTACCGGCGCGAAGCTGTGCGGGAGATTGAAGCAAGCAGGCTGGAATGGGAGTCGCCAGGCGCTGGAACATGAACGCGATCCACGACATCGACGCGCTTAGCTTCGCCATCCCGTACTGTCACGCGATTCTTATCACTTCTCGCGAGCGCCCTATTTGCCTGAGGCGAGGCGACTAGCGCCCGGCTCGATGCGCCCCGGCCCGGCCTTCTGCTCTAGGCGACCACACAGGATCGTGTGACGGGACCGGCGCCCTCCTGCAGGTCCACGCCTGGCGAGGTTGGCCGCCTACTACCGCGGCCGACCGCCGTTTCACGTGCCATCGGGCACCCAACGGGCACGTGCCGAGCGTCTACGCTTGGCCGCATGCGATGGTGCGCTAGGTGCGGGGTTTGCGTTGAGCATGGGTCGTGCTCTGCATAATGTATTCGTCTAGCCGTTGCGTCGGGCGTCGATGAGAATTTCGCGCAGCATGCGCTTGCCCAGCGCGCTCAGCGCTGGGTTTGTAACGGCATAGTACGGAACCAGCCCGACTGCCTGACTGATCGCGATGCCGCGGCTGCGGCGCCAGGTGTCGTCGTCGGCACCGACCAAGTCACGGAAGACGTGACGAGAGTCCTCGCTGAAGATGCTCCACGCCGGATTGAGGTCTGTCGCGGGGTCACCGAGGCCGGTCGCGCCGAAGTCGAGCACCGCCCGGAGACGACCCTCGCGAACCAGAAGATTCGGTGGCGCGAGATCGCTGTGGATCCAGCTGTAGGTGCCGTCCCATGCCGGCCCGTCTAGTGCGTCTTCCCATACCGCGATCACCGCCGGACCATCGATGAGGTCTCCTGCCTGCGCGATCCAGTCCCTGGTTGCCTCATCTTGCTCGACAAGTGGAGGCCGTCCGCCGTAAGGCGTCTCGTCATCAATGGCAGGCAGTTCTTTGTTCCGCAGCTCGGCTATGAAACCGGCCAGGTCGGCGGCCATCTGGCGCTCATCGTCTACCTGTCCGGGCTCATAGGTTTGGCCCTCGATCCACCGGAAGATGGCCCATGTGAACGGATACTCTGCGGTCGGCCTGCCGACACCCACGGGCTCAGGTACCTGAAGCGTGAATCCTGGAGCTAGCACGGGTAGCCATTTCAGTTCCTTCTGCAGGCCCCGCGCCCACCGACGCTCAACACGAGGTAGCCGGACGTATAGCTCCTTGCCCAACCGGTAAATGGCATTGACGGTGCCGGTCGATTCGAACTCGGTTACCGGGTGGTCATTCAGGAGCGGGAACTGGTCCGCGACGAGCCTGCGAACAAGGTCGGCGCTGATGTCGACCTCATCGGTATGCATCCTCATCCGTTGCTCCTCACCGTCGCTGCTCTTGGCGCGGAGCAGGATAGAACCGGGAGCCGCGGCATTGAAACTGGTTTACGGGATACGAAGTTGCGCGGAACCACCATGGGCGCTCGCCTGCCCCGTTCGGAGGTCGCTCGCTGGCTGGGGCACAAATCGATCACAACGACCGTGGACTCGTATGGGCACCTGGTTCCGGAGGCCAGCGGGCGGGCTCGGGATGCCCTGGACCGGGCCTTCGCGTCTGCGGATGTGCGCCCGATGTGCCCCCAGACGGCAGGTTCCCAGACCGCGATGCAGGTCAGCGGCGTGGGCGGCGGGCGAGTCGGCCTGTAGGCCGGGTTCTGTGCGCCCGCTTGCGCGGGCCGGCGGCCATCCATCTAGGACTGCCGTTGCCGGCAGCCTCGTGCGGTCTACCCGCGAGCATCGGGCGGGCCGCCCTCAATCGCTCGCGCAGGAGCCTGCCGCTTGCGGCGTGCTCCCTCTTGACCTTGCTCCGGGTGGGGTTTACCAAGCCGCTCAGGTCGCCCTGAGCGCTGGTGGTCTCTTACACCACCGTTTCACCCTTACCCCCGGACGAGTCCGGGGGCGGTCTGTTTTCTGTGGCACTGTCCCGCGGGTCACCCCGGGTCGGCGTTACCGACCACCCTGCCCTGCGGAGCCCGGACCTTCCTCGGCGCGCCAGGCATGCCTGGCACGACGCGGCCGCCCGGCCAACTCGCCCGCTGCGCCCATGATACGGGCAGCCAGGAAAAGGCGGGCGGCACCGGGCTCAGGCCCCGCGCCGCCCGCCCCTCTTGTGAGCTGGGAACGACGTGCTCAGTGAATCAGGCTGCCCAGCAGGCTGCCGTACTCACCGTTGCTCCGCGACTGCGTCGGCGCGGACAGCGACAGCGAGGACGCCGGGCGCACCCCAGTCGCGGCCGGCCGACTCGCCGCCGGGCGGCTGCTCGACCTGCGGGATGCCGGGCGCGACTTCGGCGTTGCCGATCGCGGCCGTGAGCTCGTCGCCCTCGGCTTGGCAGTCGTCGCCCTCGGCGTCGCCGAGTTCTGCGACTGCGCGCCCACCCGCGTGGACCCAGGCATGTCCGGCATCGCGGCGCTCGCCCGCGCTGTCGTGCCAGCCGCCCTGGTGGTCCTGGTGGAAGCGGCGCGACGAGTCGACGGGCCCCGAGCCGATGAGGCCCGAGTGGACGACCCCCGAGCGGACGAGGCCCGAGTCGATGAGCCACGAGTCGACGAGGCCCGAGTCGACGAGGCCCGAGTCGACGACGCCCGAGTCGATGACGCCCGAGTCGATGGGGTCCGAGTCGATGAGGTCCCGGTCGACGTGCTCCTGGCCGACGTGCTCCTGGACGATGGCCGGGTTGACGTCCTTCTCGCGGCGGGCCTGCGCGCACTTGTGGTACGCGACGAGGTGGCGCGCCGGGCCGGGCTGGCAGCAGCCACGGGCTTGGCCGACGACATCGTCTTGGCCGCGGCGGTCAGCGCCTTTGCTGCCGTCATCATGGCCTTCGTGGCGGTGTTCATCGACCTCATGGCCGTGGACATCGTCTGTGCCGACGACGATGCCTTGGTGGCGGCAGCCGTCATCTTGGTAGCTGCCGAGGTCACCTTGGTCGCTGCCGAGGATACGGTCCTCGCTGCCGTCGCCGGAGTAGCCGAGCTACGGCTCGCGGTGCTCCGGCCTGCGGCACTCGAGCGAGATCCGGTAGAACGTGACGCGGTCGATCGCGATGCTGTGCTGCGGGTCGACCGTGAGGCGGTGCTCCGCGTGGTCGCACGGGCGGCCGTGCCGCTGGCCGGCTTCGCAGCACTGCTGCGAGCGGTCCTCGGCGTGGCGCTCGACGTCCTGGAGCTTGAACTTGATGGTCGGCTCGCGGCGCCCCTTGACGCGCTGCGGCCGACCGACCTGCTGCGAGCGGTACTCGCCGAACTTCGGCGGGTCGCCGCACGGGTCGTGGACTGAACAGCCACTGATCTCCCCCCGTCTTGATCAATTACGAGGAGTGCTATTCCACACACGGAGAGTATTTACACACACGTGGACGTGATCGCTCAGAACAATGAACCCAAGCGGAACGAAATCATCCTGTACTCACGACCTAGCGAAGGCGCGGCCGCCGGGTCGTGACTGCAGCGGGCTCTCAGTCCAACTGCAGATGTGCGGTGTCGTTAAGTGACCGTAGCAAGGCCGGCCCGTCGGCGAACCACGCGGCCTCGCAGAGCGCAGCGACATCCAGGTGCATCCGGAACAGCGCCGCGGTCGGAGCGAGCAGCGCCCGGCACACGAGAGTCTTGATAGGCGTCACGTGACTGACGACGACGACGGTCTGCCCTTTATACGCGGCAAGCAGCCGGTCGAGCGCCGCGTCGACGCGCACCGCCACCGCCGCGAAACTCTCGCCGCCAGGCGGCGCGGCATCCGCATCGGCCATCCACGCCGCCATCTCGACCGGCCATCGGGCCATGACCTCGGCGAAGTTCAGGCCTTCCCAGCTGCCGAAGTCGGTCTCAGCCAGGTCGACGTCCTCGGCTAGCGGCACGCCGGCGGCGTCCGCGACGGCGCTGGCGGTCTGCCGCGCGCGCAGCAGCGGCGAAGTGAGCACGAGATCGATGTTCCCGCGCCGGGCAAGCCTGGCCGCGGCGGCAGCCGCCTGCTCCAGACCGACGTCGGTGAGCGGGATGTCGCCGCGCCCGGCGAAACGGCGCTCTATTGACAACGCGGTCTGCCCGTGCCGAAGCAACAGGGTGGTAGTCGGCGTGCCCTGCGCTGACCGCCAGCCGCTGGCCAGCCTCCGCGCGCTGCCCTGCGGCGAAGCCCCAAGCGGGTCAGAGGCCTGATTCATCGGTCCGGACCAGGATCCGTCGGCACTCCTCGCAGCGCAGCACGTCGTCGGCTGCGGCGGCGCGGATCGCGTTGAGATCGACGGTGTTCAGCGACAGATGGCAGCCCTGGCACTGGCCCCGGCGCAGCGCGGCAGCGCCGACGCCGCCGTGCTGAGCTCGCAGCCGCTCGTACAGGTCGATGAGGTCGGCTGGCTCCTCCGCAACGACCGCGGCCCGGCGTTCGGCAGCCACGCCGGAAAGCCCGGCGATCTCGGCCAGCGCGACGTCCCGGCGGGCGGTGACGGCCTCGAGGTCCGTGCTGACCGCCGCACGCTCAGCACCTGCCTCCTTGAGTCTGGACTGCGCCGCCTCAAGGCGCTCCATCACGTCGAGTTCGACGTCCTCAAGATCGGACTGCCGGCGCAGCAGCGACTCGATCTCGGACTGCAGGTTCTCCAGTTCGCGGGGGGAATTGACCTGGCCGGCGTCCAGCCGTGAGCGGTCCCTGGCAATCCGGGCGCGCACCTGCTCGACGTCCGCGTCCGCCTTGCTCTGCTCGCGCTTCAGGTCCCCTTCCCGAGCCTCGAGCGCCGCGATCTCGTCACGGAGCTCACGGTCGCGCTGCTCAAGCTGGCTCAGCTCGGCATGTTCGGGCAGGCTGCGGCGCCGGTGCTCCAGCCTCCCGAGCTCCGCGTCCAGATCTGCTAGCTCAAGCAGTTGCACCTGCGCTTCGGGGGATGCTTTCACGGTCGCCACGTTAGCCTGCTCCGGAACCAGCTGTCGCCCCGGTGCTGGCCAGCGTGGCGGTGGCCAGCCGAAACACGGGGGCCAGCCGAAACACGGGGGCCAGCCGAAACACGGGGGCCAGCCAAACACGGGGGCCAGCCGAAACACGGGGGCCAGCGGGATCATGGGCCAAGCGCGACCATGACGACGGGGGCAGACGTGGGCCGCCCCGTTCCTGCCGAAGGCTCGATGGTGAGCCCCAGCCTGTCGCCGGGCGCGAGCCGGTTCACCACCACCGGCCCGGACATGCCGTGATGTCCGGACGGCAGCATGCCGGCCGGGGTCGCGCCGCCCGGGCCCATGAGCCACAGCTCGTAGACCTTCGAGGTCGGCAGCCTGGTCAGGCCGTTAGCGGTGAACACCAGCGCGCGGGCGCGGTGCGACATGACGACAGTCGCGGTGCCGCCGGTCCGCACCTCAGCGGTCAGCGTCGTCGCATCGTGCGAGCCCAGGATGGCGGTGATCGCGCTATCGCGATGCTCCAGCGCGCCGAGCCGCGCCTGCATCGTGCTCAGGTGGATGCCCAGCACGACGGCCGTCACCGCCAGCACCGTCGCGGCGCCAGCCACCAGCCTGGGCAGCCACGAGTGCGCCACGACCCCGACGCCATGTCGCGCCGGCTGACCCGGCACCATCGGCGGCAGCTGGCGCATCCGCTCGGCCGCGCGCATCGTCTGCTCACGCAGCTCAGGACGGGGGGACACAGCGGCGGCCGCAGCCAGATGAGCAGTCGCCTCCCGCAGGCCGCGCACGTCATCCTGGCATTGCTCGCAGGACAGCAGGTGACGCTCGAAGTCGGCCTGATCCCGGCCGGTGACAGCGTCCATGACATAAGCGCCGACCAGCGTGTGCAGCGCCCCGCGCCGACTCCGCATCACCACTCCACCCCCAGGCAGTCCCGCAGCCTGATCAGGCCGTCGCGCATCCGCGTCTTGACCGTGCCAACCGCGACGCCCAGCAGCTGGGCTACCTCCCGGTAGCTGTGACCGCCGTAGTACGCCAGGGTGACGGACTCGCGCTGCAGGTCTGTCAGGCCACCCAGGCAGCGCCGGACGCGCTCCTGCTCCAGCGTTGTCAGGGCCGCGTCGCTGACTTCGTCGTAGTCAATCGTTGCGGTGGCGGCGCGCAGCTCGCGCGCCGCTGCTCGCTGCTCGGACCGGACCCGGTCCACCGCCCGGCGGTGCGCGAGAGTCATGATCCAGGCACTCGCCGAGCCGACGGACGGATCAAACCTCGCCGCCGTCCGCCAGACCTCGAGCAGGACCTCCTGCATAACCTCCTCGGATTGCGCCGGGTCCCGCAGGACGCGGCGGATCGTGCCGAGCACCGCCGGAGCTGTCTGGTCATAAACGGCCCCGAACGCCGCATGGTCGCCCTTCGCGACGTCGGCGAGCACGAGCTCAAGGCTGCGTCCGGCCGTCCTGCCGCTGTCGGGCGCGCCGTCACCGTGGGCATGGTCAATTGGGGTGGGGCGGCCGATCCCGCGCCCACCGTCCGGCTCACCGCCTAGCACGTCCACACTCCTATATTCGTCGCCGGGCAGCCGAGCGGCTTGGCCGGCGGCCTCACCGGCGCCCTAGCCGGGCGCAATCAGGACAACTTGGCCAAGGCGGCAATCCGACCGGCTGGCTGGTACGAATACGCATGTGACCTCTCAGCAACGTCCGCCTAACCCCCAGCGCGTCCAGCGCGGCACCGGGTCCGGCCGCGTGGCCGTGGCCGGCGTCGGCGCGGTCGTCGGCATCGTGACCGCCCTCGTGGCGCTCGGCGTCGCGCAGCTCATCGCCGCCATCCTCGCCTCGCCCGTCGGCGAGCCGATCGCGGCTGTCGGCGAGATGTCCATCAACAACGCGCCGGCTGCCGTGAAGGACTTCGCTATTCGCGAGTTCGGCTCCAACGACAAGACCGTCCTGGTCTGGGGAATCCGCGGCGTGCTGATCATTTTCGCCGCCGTGATTGGCGTGCTCGCCGTCCGCAAGCTCTGGCTGGGGCTGATCGGCCTGGCGGTCTTCGGCGCCGTCGGCGTGTACGCGACGCTCAGCCAGCCGACCGCGAAAGGCAGCGACGTCCTGCCGACCCTGATCGGCGCCGGCGTCGCCGCGTTCGCGTTGCAGTACTTCAGCGGCGTCGCACGACGGCTGGCCCAGCCGCGCGCCGCCGCCTGGGCGCGCCCCGGCGTCCAGCCGGGTCGAGGCACCCAGCCAGGACCGGTCCAGCCAGGGCCCGCAGAGCCTGGCCCGGACCGGCCCCGTCAGGACCAGGCCGGTCCAGCCGAGCCCGGTCGCGCTGTCCCGCCAGGCGCGACGTGGCTTCCGGCCGACTCACGTCCCGCAGCCGGCTCACCGCCCCCAGCAGATGCGCCTCCCCCAGCAGATGCGCCGTCCCCCGGCAGATGCGCCGGTGCCAGCGGGCACGTGGCGGTCAGGGCGCGCCGGGCCGGTCCGGCGCCGGCCGGAGCCTGGCCCGGACCGGCGCAGGTTCCTGCTGTCCAGCGCCATCGTCGCCGGCGTCTCACTCGCCACCTACGCAGGCGGCTCCTGGCTGGCCAACACCAGGGACGTCAATGCCATCCAGCGAGCGCTGAAACTGCCAGCGCCAGCCAAGGCCGCGCCGCCGCTGCCGCCGGGGACCGACTTCCACATCCCGGGCCTGAGCAGCTTCGTGACGCCGAACAGCCAGTTCTACCGGGTCGACACCGCGATCGTGCTGCCGGAGATCCTGCCCGCGCACTGGCAGCTGCGTATCCACGGCATGGTGCGCAAGGAACTGGTGCTGACCTTCGCTGACCTGCTCAAGCGGCCGCTGATCGAGGACTGGATCACGCTGTGCTGCGTGTCGAACCCCGTCTCCGGGCCTTACGTCGGCAATGCCAAGTGGCTCGGCGCCAGCCTGCGCAGCCTGCTCCAGGAAGCCGGGATCAAGGCGGGCGCGGACCAGCTCCTCTGCACGTCGTCGGACGGCTTCACTTCGGGCACGCCGATTCAGACGGCCATGGACGGCCGCGACGCGCTGCTCGCGGTCGCAATGAACGGCGAGGCACTCCCGGTCGAGCACGGCTTCCCGGCCCGGCTGGTGATCCCCGGCCTGTACGGCTACGTGTCGGCGTGCAAGTGGATCGTGGACATCGAGGTGACCACTTACGCGGCGAGCCAGGCGTACTGGGTGCCGCGCGGCTGGTCGCCGCAGGCCCCGGTCAAGACCGAGTCGCGGATCGACGTGCCCGCCGGCGTCAACCCGGTGAAGACGGGCAAGGAGGTCTCGATCGCCGGCGTCGCGTGGGCTCAGCACAAGGGCATCGATGCGGTCGAGGTCCGCATCGCGAACGGCCCGTGGCAGGAGGCGCGGCTGGCTGCGGTGCCCGGCATCGATTGCTGGCGCCAGTGGGTCTACGAGTGGAACGTCAACGTCGCGCCAGGGAACTACCTGGTCGAGGCGCGCGCCACCGACCGCACCGGCTATACCCAGACGTCACTGCAGGAGCCGCCCCCTCCGAACGGCGCATCTGGCTATCCGTCGATCCTGGTCAACGTGGTGAGCTGAGCACCGCGCACCCGCCCGCGTGGCTCACAGCAGCTGGTCACGTACTGATCCGTACATGTACGCACCGAGCCACCGGCCGAGCTCCTCCAGGAGCCGCCGCTGGTCGCCGCCCGCACCCGCCAGCGTCAGCCACGTCACGTGGCTGCCGAGCTGCGGCGGCACACCTCGACCGGGTGCCCGGCGCAGCCACGGCCTGGCTGCGGCCTGGCTGCTCTCGTGGCCGATGACCAGGACCGGGCAGGCGATGGCCAGGCGGACGCTGCCCCTGGGCCAGGCAGGCGCGGACAGGATCAGCGCATCGGCGCGCGATGGCTGGCTGTCGGCCCACAGCGCGGCAGCTACCGCGGCGCGGCCGCGGGCTGTCACGATCACGCTGGCCATGCCGTCCGACCCGCGCACGCGCGCGCACGCGGCGTCCAGATCGGTGCAGGCGTCCCGCAGCTCACGCCCAACCCGCCGGCCAGCTCGCCGCGCCAGCTCGCCGCACCGTCAGCCTGGCCGCGGGCGCCAGTCGCAGCCCGGCCGCGTAGTAGTGGAAGGCCCGCTCGGTGAACCAGGTCGCCAGCTCAGGCGGCGCCGCCGGATCGCCCGGCGCCTGCACGTGCAGCACGGCCCGCCGGGAGGGCTGAACTGAGCTGCGCCGGATCACGGCCGTGCCGGGGGCGCCGGATGCATCCGGGGATTCCGCCTGCGGCGAGGCTGGCTCCGCTGCCAGCCCCAGGCCGGCCACGCGGTGGCTGGTGCTCGTGCTCACGCGCTCCCCCGTCCCGGCTGCGGCTGTCTCGTGCTCTGCCGCTGGGTGCCGCCTGGGCGCAGGTCAGCCCGGCTAGCAGCCAGCGATGCCGGGGCCGGGCCGAGTCAGCGGCCCCAGCGCAATGCACGGAACGTCACGTACCAGTCTCGCACTGTGATCGCACGATCACGCGCTGAACACGCCAGGCAGGCGACACCTTGCCGCGGCCGGCCGGACCGGCCAATATTTGCTCCGATTTACAGACCGGAACGGGGTTTGCCTGCAGCCGGTCATGTTTGCCGGCGGGCGGCCGCGGGAAGCACCCCCACGTAAGCTGCTTAACGCCGCCGCGCACACTGGCGCGTAACGGCGACGAGGCCCCTCCATGTATGAGATGGAGGGGCCTCGCCTACGTCCCGCCGCCCTAGCTAGCCGATTGCTCAGCCGCCGCGCGCTGCGTGACGCTTGCCTTGCCGCATTCGCAAGCCGATTGCTCAGATGCTCTGTGCGACTCAGCGTCACCAGTGTCAGATTCCCGACGTCCGTACCGGTTGCCCGGCCTTTCCGTCGTTCCCGTGGGCCCTACGTCTGCGCCAGTTGCCCGGCCCTTCCGTCGAGTCCCGTGGTCCCGACATCCGCGCCGGTTGCCCGGCACTTCTGTCGTTCCCGTGGTTTCCCTCGGGGCGGATCCCGTCTTCGGTGGTGAGAGATTTCTACTGCCAATCGGCTGCGGCGCACAAGGCCTTTCCTGAGAGAAGTTCAAGATTCTTTAGCCATCCACAGGACATCTGCCGTTTATCCCCTGTGCACGGGTGCTTTCCACCGGGCTGTGCACAGCTTCGTCCACAGGCTCTGGGGACGAGCCGCTGGCCACGGGCCGCGGATCGCCATGCCAGGACCGCCAGAGTGCCGCGTACGGTCCATCGGCCGCCACAAGCTCGCGGTGCGAGCCCATCTCGCGGATCTGGCCGTCCGCCATGACGATGACGCGATCGGCGTCATGCCCGGTGTGCAGGCGGTGGGCGATGGCCACGACGGTGCGACCGGCGAGCACGGCGGCCATGGACCGCTCAAGGCGGCGCGCCGACCGGGGATCGAGCAGCGAGGTCGCCTCGTCCAGGATCAGCGTGTGGGGGTCGGCCAGGATCAGCCGAGCGAGCGCCACCTGCTGCGATTGCGCGGCACTGAGGCGGACTCCGCCCGAGCCGACGACGCAGTCCAGGCCGCCGTCCAGCGCCGCCGCCCAGCCGTCTGCCTCCACTGCCGTCAGCGCGGCCTCGACCTGCTCGTCCGTCGCGTCGCTGAGCCCTAGCGTCAGGTTCTCGCGCAGCGTGCCGCGGAAAATATGGTGTTCCTGGGTGACCAGCGCTACCTGACTGCGCAGCTCCTGCAGCGGCATCCCGGCAAGGCTGGCACCACCGACAGTGACATCACCCGATGACGGACTGATGATGCCGGCCAGCAGCTTGCCGAGCGTGGACTTGCCAGCCCCGCTCGGGCCGACGATCGCGACCCGCTCGCCGGGCCTAATCCGGACGCACACGTCCCTGAGCACCTCGCGGCCTGGTAGGTAGGCGTGCGAGACGCCGACTGCCGCGAGCTCAGTGCCCTGCGGCACGGCGCCGTCCGGGGCGAGGTCCTGCGTCACCTCGGCGATGCCGAGCAGCCTGGCCAGCGACGCGGCGCCGATCTGGAGCTGATCGAGCCAGGAGATCAGCTCATCCAGCGGTGACACCAGGGCGCGTGCGTACAGAGCCGCGGCGGTGACCTGCCCGATGGAGCACCAGCCGCGAAGGTAGGCGTAGCCGCCGAGGACGAGCGTTCCGGCCAGCGGCAGCACGTAGGAGGCCTCGGCTACCGGGAAGAAGGCCGACCGCAGGCGCAGCGTGTACCGCTCGGCGGCATAGCTGGCGGCCATGTCGGCATCGGCGCGGCGCCGTCGGGCCGGCGCGAGGCGCAGCGCCTCGACCGTCCTCGCGCCCTCGGTCGTCTCCGCGAGGCTGTCGATGACCTCCGCCCAGGCGGCGTTTTCCCGCAGGTAGCCAGCCGTAGCCCGGCGGAGATACCAGCGCGAGCCGAGCCAGACCGGCGGCACCACAATGAGGCACGGCAGCAGCAGCAGCGGGCTGTCTAGCGCGATCGCACCGACCGTCAGCACGACCGACAGCGCAGCAGTCAGCGTCGCGGACAGCGCGAATCGTGCGCTCTGGCCGAGCGCCGAGACGTCCCGCGAGGCCCGGCTGAGCAGGTCACCCCCGCCCGCCCGCTCGACGACCGACAACGGCAGGCCGAGGACACGGTCGATGAACTCCTCCCGCAGCTGGGCAAGCAGGCCCTCGCCGAACTTCGCGGCGGCCAGTGCCCCGAACCGGACCAGCCCGGACTGGACCACTAGCGATGCGGCGATGGCGATCGCGAGCACATCAATCCGGCCAGCCGTCGTTCCCGTTGTGACGTCGTTCACGATGTCGCCGAGCATCCGGGGTGCCACCAGCCCGGCCGCGGTCGCTCCGCTGTACAGCGCGACGACCACGGCCAGCTCACGGCGCCGGCTCGTGATCACCCGGCGGACGTAACCGCGCACCTGGCGCCCATCCGCCACCGGCAGGATCTGTGCGACTGCGGACCAGGCGTCGGGCCCAGCGCCGCGGCCATCGGCGATCGGGCTTGCCGAGATCGTGGTCTCGCCGGTCACTGGTCTTCTCCCCTGGTCACCGCTTCGGCATAGGCAGCGTTCACGGACAGCAGCTCGCGGTGAGTACCGGCGGCGGCGACCAGGCCATCGCGCACGAAGACGACCCGGTCCGCCGCGTCGAGCAGCAATGGGCTCGTCGTCAGCACGATCGTGGTCCGGCCTGCCCGGTGCTGCCGCAAACTACGAGCGATCCTGGCCTCGGTGTGGGCGTCGACCGCGCTGGTCGGCTCCACCAGCACGAGGATCTCTGGATCGGCGATCAGCGCCCTGGCTAGCCGGAGCCGCTGCGCCTGTCCGCCGGACAGCGAGCTGCCGCGACCCGCGAGCCGGCCGCGCAGCCCGCCGGGAATCGCAGCCAGTACGTCGGTCGCCGAGGCAACGTCCATCGCGGCGAGCAGTGCCGCGTCGGTTGTACTCGGATCGGCGCGGACCTCGCCCCGGCCAGCGGAGGTGGGCTGGGCGATGGCCTGGCGGACCGGGCCGCCGAACAGGTGCGCGTCCGCGGGCGCGACGAGGATCCGCTCGCGCACCACCCTGACCGGCAGGTCGGCGATCGGGATGCCGGCCAGCTGCGGGCTCGGCCCGCCGTACCGGCCGTAGCGGCCAAGACGGTCGGCGAGCTCGACCGCTGCGTCGGCACTGTCCGCGGCGACGCCAAGGAACTCGCCAGGCGCCGTCGTCAGGCCCGTCACCGGATCGTGCAGGCTGGCGAGCGGATGCGGCGAGGGGCGCGGGTCGGCGGGATCGGCGACGTCAGGCTCAAGCTGAAGGATCCTGGTCACGCGGCTCGCGGCCACGTAGCCGCGGACGATCTTGTCGGCGGCCTCGGTCAGCGTCGCGAGCGGCAGCGCCAGGAACGCCGCGAACAGGTAGAACGTGACCAGCTGGCCTGGCCTGATGGCCTGGTTCAGCGCGTAGTGCGCCGCCAGCCAGGTAGCGGCGGTGACGAACATGCCGGGCAGCAGAATCTCTGCCCCGGACAGGTAGGACTCCGTGCCGGCGACGTGCACGCCGGTCCGGCGCAGCCGCTGCGACTCATCGGCGTAACGCGCGCTGAACGTCTCTTCCCCGCCGATGCCGCGAAGCACGCGCAGCCCGGACACGATGTCGGCAGCCCTGGCGGACAGCTCACCCTGCTGCTCGCGGTAGACATGCTGGCGCCGGTGCAAGGGCCGCAACAGCAGCCCGACCAGGGCGGTCATGGCCGGCGCTCCGATCAGCACGATGAGCCCGAGCGGCACGGACCTGGACAGCATGATCAGCGCGGTCGAGATAAGCGCGGCGATCGCGCCGCTGCCGCGGCCGCTCATATCGATGACCGAGCCGATATCCGCCACGTCACCCGCCGCGACGCTGACGACCTCGCCCGTGCTCACCAGCCGCACCATGGTCTCGCCGAGGCGCGAGACCTGGTCGGTGACCAGCTGAATGGTCCGGTAGGCCGCGTCCAGGAAGTTGCCGACCACACATCGGTGCCGGAGCACGCCGCTGGCCGCGGTGATCACGCCGAGGCCAAGGACGGCGGCGCAGTCCAGCGCGAACCGGTGTGTCTGCCTGCTGATCAGCGCGTCCACGGCGGCGCCGATGACGGCCGGCACGATCGACTGGGCCACCATCCACAGGCAGCCCCACAGCACGCCCATGGCCATCCGGGCCTTCTGCCGCCCCACTAGCCAGCCCAGGAATCGCCATGGCGAGCTGATTGCGGGCGTGCCCGGCTCAGCAACAGGCAAGGCACGCACGAGAGGCGAGCGTACCTGCTGGTCAGGCGCATGAGCATCAGGTTTTTCCCGGGCCGACTGCCAGCGTGCGCAGAGGCTGTTCAGAAGAAAGGACGCGAGGCTGGAGTCATCAGCACCGAATTCATCAGCGCTGAATTCGTCAGCACTGAGAGGAAGGCACCAGATGACGCCAGATTCCGGGCGAACCCGCGACCGCGGCCGGACGCAGCGGATCGCGGCCAGGGAGCGCCACCGGGCCCGGCTCCGCACGATTACCGCGGCAGCCGGCCTGGCGAGCGTGCTCACCGCGGCTGGCGTCGCGTACAGCCTGCCCGGATCCGCGCACGCGACGTCTACCCAGCAGGGCAGCTCGGCGAGTTCCGCCTCGGGCAGCTCAGGCTCGGGCAAGTCGTCGAGCTCGACTGGCTCAAGCACGTCGGGCTCAGGCACCGCAGGCTCAGCCAGCAGCGGCCTGCAGGGGTCGTCAGCGCCGGGAAGCAGCTCCGGGTCTGGTCAGGTGACATCCGGCGGGTCTTAGCCGGCGCCGCCCGCCGTCGCCACCGCTGGATCTACGATGGCAAAAAGGTCGGACTGCGCACGCTCGCCGGGAGAGCTCATGACGGATCTGGGAATGGCGGCGAACGCGAGCCCCGAGCTGGCGATCGAACTCGGCGACGACTACGTCGCAACCCTGGAGATCAACCGGCCGCCGAGCAACCACTTCAGCCCGGCACTGATCCGCCAGATCGCCGACGCCTGCGACGAACTGGCCGCAGACGCCCGCTGCCGGGCCGTCGTCCTGTGCAGCGCCGGGCGGATCTTCTGCGCCGGAGCCGACTTCAGCGATGCCCACGCGATCGGCACGCCGGACGGCTCGCACCTGTACGACTTCGCGATCCGCATCTTCGAGCAGCCGCTGCCGATTGTCGCAGCGATCCAGGGCGCCGCGATCGGCGGCGGCCTGGGCCTCGCCATGGCGGCGGACTTCCGGGTGGCCGCGCCGGAGGCGAGGTTCGCGGCGAACTTCGCGCTGATCGGCATCCACCAGGGGTTCGCGCTCAGCGTGACGCTGCCAGCTGTCGTCGGCCAGCAGGCCGCGCTTGACTTGCTGTACACCGGCCGCCGGGTCGGCGGGGCCGAGGCGCACGCACTCGGCCTCGCCGATCGGCTCGCCGAGTCGGGTCAGGCGCGAGCGCAGGCGCATGCGCTGGCAGCAGATATCGCAAGCTCGGCGCCGCTGGCCGTCCGGTCCATCCGCGCTACGATGCGGCGCGAGCTCGCCGGCCAGGCGCGCGCCGCGATGGCGCATGAGCGGGCCGAGCAGGAGCGGCTCATGCAGACCGCGGACTGGCTAGAAGGGCTAGCCGCCGTCAGCGCCCGCCGGCCAGCCGCGTTCTCCGGCAGCTGAGGACCGCTGCGATGCCCGTTCTTGACCGCCCCGGCGGCGCCATTCATTACCAGGTCAGCGGCACCGGGAGCCCCGCCCTGCTGCTCACGCACGGGTTCGCGGCGACGTCGGCCATGTTCGCCGCGAACCTGCCCGACATTGCCGCCCGCCACCAGGTGATCACCTGGGATCTGCGCGGCCATGGCGGCAGTGACTACCCGGCGGACTCGCAGTACTACAGCCCGGCGCACGCGCTCGACGACATGGCCGCCGTGCTGACCCAGTGTGAGCATGACCGGGCCGTTCTCGGCGGCCACTCGCTTGGCGGCTACCTGTCGCTCGACTTCGCCCTGAGGTTCCCCGACCGGGTCGCGGGACTCGTGCTGATCGACACCGGACCGGGCTTCCGTAATGACGTCGCAAGAGACGGCTGGAACCGCCGGGCCGAGGCCACCGCGGCGCGGCTCGCCGGAGCTGGACCGGAGGCCCTGGGCTCCAGCGCCGAGTTGCACGCGAACGAGCACCGCGATGCCAGCGGCCTGATCCAGGCGGCCAGGCACACCCTCACCCAGCGTGACTCGCACGTGCTGGACGGGCTGCCTCGCATCGCCATGCCGACGCTCGTCATCGTGGGTTCCGAGGACGCGCCATTCCTGGCGGCCGCGGACTACATGACGGCCAAGATCCCGCAGGCGCGGAAGGTCGTGATTCCCGGCGCCGGACACGCGCCGAACGTGGAGAAGCCTGAGCTCTTCGACGCCGAACTGCGCACGTTCCTCGACGACATCACGGCCGCGGAAGGACGAGCATGACCGAGCATGCTGGCGCGGGCATAGCACCCGAGCAAGTGAGTGCCGAGCTGGCCGAGTGGGTGGCGCAGCACTGGGATCCGGCGATGCCGCTGCGGACCTGGCGCGAACTGCTGCTGACATCGGGCTGGGCGGTCCCAAGCTGGCCACAGCGCTGGCATGGCCGGGGGCTGCCGGCCTGGGCCGACGATCTGGTCGGCAGCGAGCTGCTCCGGCTCGGCGCCGTCGGCATCCCGGTCGGCAGCGGCACCTGGCTCGCTGCGCCGACCATCCTGGCGCACGGCAGTGACGATCTCCGCGAGCGCCTGCTGCGGCCCACCCTGACCGGTGAGCAGACGTGGTGCCAGCTGTTCAGCGAGCCCGGCGCTGGCTCGGACCTGGCTGGCCTGGCCACCTCCGCCGTCCTGGACGGCGACAGCTGGGTGATCAACGGCCAGAAGGTCTGGAACACCAGCGCGCATCACGCCGACCTCGGCATGCTGCTGGCCCGCACCAACCGGGACGTGCCTAAGCATCAGGGCATCACCTACTTCGTGCTGCCAATGAAGCAGCCGGGCGTGGAGGTCCGGCAACTGCGCCAGATGAACTTCCACGCCTCGTTCAACGAGGTCTTCCTCACCGGTGCCCGCATCCCGAAGGACAACGTGATCGGTGCCGTCGGCCAGGGCTGGACGGCCGCGCTCACGACGCTGGCCTACGAGCGCCGGTTCTCCGCTCTGCGGCGACCCGCCTACTCCCCCGCGCCCGGCCGGGCGCTCGACGAGGCGCGGGCCGAGGCTGACGATCATTTCGCCACGTACTCCTGGTATCCCCAGCGGGCCGGTCGGCCGGACCTGGTCATCGAGCATGCGCGCGCTGCGGGCGTCGCCGAGGACCCGGTCATCCGGCAGGCGATCGCGCGGTTGCTGACGCTGCAGCGCGTCAGCATATGGACCGCCGAGCGCGCTCGGGCCGCCCGAGCGCTAGGGGCCCGCCCCGGTGCCGAGGGTTCCATCGGCAAGCTGGCGGCTAGCACGATCGCGCGCGAGTCTGCCCGGGTGCACGCGATGATCGCAGGTGCGAAGGGGATGCTGACCGGACCGGACTCTGCGCTCGGCGGCGTGATCGCGGAAGTGCTGATGTCGGTGCCAGGCCAGTCGATCGCCGGCGGCACCGACGAGATCCAGAAGAACATCCTGGCGGAGAAGGTGCTCGGACTGCCCGGCGACGTCAGGGTCGACCGGGACATTCCGTTCAGCCAGATTCAGCACCGCGGCTAGTCGGTGGTACCACTTTGGTACCATGACGTCATGGCCATGAATCTCCGTCTCGACGACGAAGACAGCGCGCTACTCAAGGCTCTGGCTGAGGCCGAGCACGTTTCGCTGCACGAGGCCGCGCTTCGGGCCATACGCCGGAGTGCCCGTGAGATCGCGCACACCGAGCGTGTCCAGGAGGCAGCTGCCGAGATGCTTGACCGCTGGGGTGACGTTCTCGACCGCCTCGGTCGCGCGTGACCAGACCACTGCCAGTCACTGAGTATCTGACTCTTGCGGATCTCCTTGATCTGGTGAGCGCACTAGGCGCCGGGCCGGTCCGCGACCTTGGCCTGCTGGATTCAGCCTGTCACCGGCCGCAGGCGGCCTTCTATGGTCAGGAGGCATATCCCACGCTCACAGAGAAGGCCGCAGCGCTCATGCATTCGCTCTGCTGCAATCACGCGCTGGTCGATGGCAACAAGCGGCTGGCGCTACTCGGCGCCGTCGTGTTCCTGCGGATCAACGGATACTGCCTGGACCTGACTGACGATGAGGCATTCCGCCTCACGGTATCGATCGCGGCAGGCAATCTGGATGCCGCGGGAATAGCGAAGCATCTCCGGCTGCGGCCGGTTTCATAGGTAGCACAGAGGCTGCGCAGATCCCCTGCCCCGGTGGGCAGCACATCCTGCATGAGTACCGAAAGAGCGGTCCAGGCCGCCCGCACTCAGGAGGCACGCAGTGGGGATCACTTCCAGCACAGCGCTCTGGTACGCCAGCCGCGCTACGGGCGTGGTCGCGCTGGTGCTGCTGACCGCAGTCGTCGTGCTCGGCATCCTGGTCAACCGCCGCGGCCGGCTGCCCGGATTGCCGAGGTTCGCCACGACGAGCCTGCACCGGAGCCTGTCGCTGCTGGCCGTCGCCTTCACCGCGATACACGTGATCACCGCGATCGCGGACCCGTACGTGACCATCGGCATTGCCGCCGCGATCATCCCGTTCACCTCCGCCTACAAGGCCCTCTGGATCGGCCTCGGCGCAGTGTCGCTGGACATCATCATCGCGCTGATTGTCACCAGCCTGGCCAGGGCGAAGATCGGCCGCCGCAGCTGGCGCGCGGTCCACTGGCTCGCCTACGCCAGCTGGCCGGTGGCGCTCCTGCACAGCGTCGGGTCGAGCGGCGACCTGCTCAGCGGCGGTCTCCTTGCGCTGACGGTCCTGTGCACGGCGGCCGTGGTCGGCGCTACCGGCTGGCGGGTCGCCAGCGCGTTGGCCGCGCCCGGCCGGGCCGAGCGCGCGGCTCGAGCGCTGGCCAACGCGGAAGCGGGTGCGCAGCTGCCCGGCCACCGTGGGGCCGGAGAAGCAAGCGCCGCCGGCGGCCGTCCGCTTACCGGGGCAGGTGCCCGGTGACGACGGCCCTGACCGCGACCAACAGCGCCGAAATCGGCCACGCGGCGGTGCTGGGTGAGGCCGGCCTGCCGCGGCTGCTCCCGGCCGCGGCCCGCGGACCTGGCGCCGCCGGCGTCCTCGAGCCCGGTCTCGACCTGGTCGCCCACCTGCGCCGGCACGGCCGGGCAGGGGTCCGCGGCACTGCGCTCATCGACGAGGTAGACGCCGCGGGCCTTACCGGCCGCGGTGGCGCCGCGTTCCCGGTGGCCAGAAAGCTATCCGCGGTCGCCAGCGCGGGCGGCAGCCCGGTGGTGGTCGCCAATGGCGCCGAGGGCGAGCCCGCCAGCAGCAAGGACGCCGCGCTGCTCTGGTTCGCTCCGCACCTTGTCCTCGATGGCCTTCAGCTAGCGGCCGAGGCCGTCGGTGCCCGTACGGCGTACCTGTACATGCACGCGGGTTCGGACGCCCGTGGCGGGCCGGACCTGCCCGGCCATCTCAACGCGGCGCTTGCGCAGCGGGCGGCGGCTGGCACAGACCGCGCGAGCGTGCAGCTTATCGTGGTACCGGCCCGGTTCCTCGCAGGCGAGGAGACCGCGCTGGTGTCGCTGATCAACGGAGGCTCTGCCCGGCCCGCCGACAAGCAGCACCGCCCTTTCCAGCGCGGTATCGGCGGGCGGCCGACCCTGGTGCAGAACGTCGAGACGCTGGCGCACCTGGCGCTGATCGCCCGGCACGGCGCAAGCTGGTTCCGCAGTGTGGGCACCCGGGCTGAGCCCGGCTCGATGCTGTGCACCATTCGCGAGTCCGACGGGCAGGTGCGCGTGGCCGAGGCCGCGCTTGGCACGCCGCTGAGCTGGCTGCTGCGGCTCGGCGACGATGTGCAGGCCGTGATATCCGGCGGCTACCACGGCGGCTGGCTGACCCTGACTGACGCGCGCCGGGTCGCCCTGTGCAACGCGGATCTGCGTCCGGCTGGCGCGATCGCCGGGGCCGGCGTCCTCATCGCGCTTCCGGCCGCGCACTGCGGGCTGGCGGAGGCCGCTAGCGTTGCCCGTTCCCTTGCCCTGGAATCGGCTGGCCAGTGCGGCCCGTGCTTCAACGGGCTGCCGGCCATCGCCGCCGCGCTCGCCGAGCTCGCGCAGCCGCGCCCGGCCGGCCAGGCCATGGCGAACCTGCAGCGCTGGGCGGGCCTGGTGACCGGGCGCGGTGCGTGCCACCACCCGGACGGGACGGTGCGGTTCGTCGGCAGCGCGCTGACCGTCTTCGGGACGGAGATCGCCGAGCACGCGAGCGGCCGGTGCACCGCGACGCGCCGCGAACTGTTCCTGCCCGTCACCGCGCCGGCGCTGGCCGAGTCTGACTGGAGATGATCATGCCGGATCTGAGCGCGCGGCTGCGTGTCAATCGCGTCGCCTGCAGCGGCCACGGCCTTTGCGCGGAGCTGCTACCTGAGTTCATCGCCCTGGACGAGTGGGGTTATCCGCTGATCGCGGACGCCGTGGTGCCGGTTCGGCTGGCGCGCGCCGCCAGGCGCGCGGTGACCGACTGCCCGGCACTCGCGCTCCGGCTCACAGCCGCGGGCTGACCGGCCGTGACCTGCGCATCCAGAGGAGATTCAGAGCCAGCTCAGATCCCCGGCGGAGACGCTGCCCGCAAGCTGAGAGCATGATGACAGCCATGGAGCCGATCGCCAGCGATACCGTGGCGGGGCCCGCCGATGGTGGTATCCAGCGACCAGACGGCAGCCCGGTCCGGGTACTCGTTGTAGACGACGAGCCAAGCCTGGCCGAGTTGCTGGCCAGTGTGCTCCGTTACGAGGGCTGGGAGATCCGCACGGCCGCGGACGGCAGCGCAGCGGTGCGTGCCGCCCGCGAGTTCCAGCCGGACGCGATCCTGCTGGACATCATGCTGCCAGATTTCGATGGTATTGAGGTACTTCGCCGTGTACGGGTGATCCTGCCGCATGTCTGCGTGGTGTTCCTGACCGCACGAGATTCGGTGCAAGACCGGGTCAGCGGGATCACCGCCGGCGGCGATGACTACGTCACGAAGCCGTTCAGCCTGGAGGAGGTCATCGCTCGGCTGCGCGGCCTGCTGCGCCGGGCCGGGATGGCGCGCGCAAGCTCCGGCACCGAACTGACCGTGGCCGACCTGACCATGGACGAGGATGCGCGCGAGGTGCGCCGCGACGGGGAGCCGATCGAGCTGACCGCGACCGAGTTCGAGCTGCTGCGGTTCATGATGCGTAATCCCCGGCGCGTTCTGTCCAAGGCGCAGATCCTCGATCGCGTATGGAACTACGACTTCGGCGGCCAGGCCCACGTCGTCGAGCTGTACATCAGTTACCTGCGCAAGAAGATCGACTCCGGGCGCGAGCCCCTGATCCACACGGTGCGCGGCGTCGGGTACGTGTTGAAGCCACCGGCCTGATCGTGACGCCGCACGCTCCCGCAGACCGGCCGGCGCGAGTCCGGCAGTGGCTGGCAGCGCGGACGCTGCGTGGCCGGCTGATCGCTGGCCTGCTCGCGCTGCTCGCGCTCGCCTGCGCCACGGTCGGCGTCGTCACCTATGCGCACCTGCGCACGGTCCTCATCAGCGGCCTCAACGCGCAGCTTTCGTCCGCGAACCAGCGGTACGTTGACTGCCTGCAGGCACCTCCGCCGGGTTCGCAGGACGGTGACCAGGACAACGGGCAGCCGCCGCGCAGCCCAGGTCCGGGGCCGTGCGCTCAGCAGCAGAGCGCCAGCACTCTCAATGCAGTGTTCGCCTCTGGCGGCACCCTGCTGGCCGCGAACCTGGCGAACTCCGACGTCTGCCACCTCTCCCCCGCCGATAAGGCGCTGCTCACCGCGCTGCCCCAGGCCAGCCTGACCACCGCCCCAGCAGCGGGCAGCTCTACGGCCCGCGGTCGGTCGAGCTATCCGCCTACGGCGATTACCAGGTGGTAGCCCGCAGCACGGATGACGGCCTCGTCGTGACCGGCATGCCGCTGACCTCCGTGACCAACACGCTGCGCGAGGTCGCGCTCGCCGAGATCGCGGTGTTCTCCGTGGCGCTGGTGCTGACCGGCATCATCGGGGCTGGCTGGGTCCGGGTCTCGCTACGGCCGCTGCGGCGGGTCGCAGCCACGGCGACCAGAGTGACGCAGCTGCCGCTCAGCATCGGCGAGGTCAGCCTGCCCGAGCGCGTCCCGGACGCCAACCCGGCTACCGAGGTTGGCCAGGTCGGCGCGGCCTTCAACCGGATGCTCGGCCACGTCGAAGCCGCGCTCGCCCGCCGGGAGGCGAGCGAGTCACGTCTGCGCACCTTCGCCGCCGACGCCAGCCACGAGCTCCGCACCCCGCTCGCTGCCATCCGCGGCTACGCCGAGCTGGCGCTCCGGCATCCCGGCCCGCTCCCGCCCGACGTCGAGCACGCACTCGGCCGGGTGCAGTCGGAGTCCGCCCGGATGAGCGAGCTCGTCGACGAGCTGCTGCTGCTGGCCCGGCTCGACGCCGGCCGGCCACTGGCGAGCGAGCCTGTCGATATGACCCGGCTCGTCATCGACGTGACCAGCGACGCCAGGGTCGCGGCCGGTGACCACCGGTGGCTCCTGGAGCTGCCCGAGGAACCCGTCACGGTCCGTGGCGACGACCTGCGCCTGCATCAGGTGGTCGCCAACCTGCTGAGCAACGCGGCCAGGCACACCCCGGCCGGCACGTTCGTGACAGTGGCCTTGCACCAAGAGGCGCCGCTAGCGGGCAGCCCTGGGCCTGGCGTGGCGGTCCTCAGCGTCACCGACAACGGGCCGGGCATCCCGCCCGAGCTCCAGCCGGACGTGTTCGAGCGCTTCGTGCGCGGCGATGCGTCGCGGTCGCACGCCGCCGGCAGCAGCGGCCTCGGCCTCGCGATCGTGCATGCGGTCACCGCGGCGCACGGCGGGACCGCGAACGTCACCAGCCGGCCAGGCGAGACCATGTTCACGATCGAGCTGCCGGTCTTCGAGTGACCGGCAGCGCCGGGCTCACTCGAAGCGCACTGAATCCGGTCCGGTGATGCGACCAAGCAGCGGCAGCGAGGCGCAGATGACCAGGAGCGAGGCGATCAGGCCTGCTCCCATGGTGAGGAAGTAGGCGTGGCTCGGGACCGGCACGGGTGTGCCGGCCGGCGCCAGCTTGCCGACTGTCAGCACGGAAATGCCGTAGGCGAGGCCACCCGCGATGACTGTGGCGGCCACGAGCGGAAGCACTGCCTCGAGGACCACAACTCGGTAGAGCGTCGAGGTCGCCGTCCCGGTCAGGCGCAGGAGCGTGAACGGCCGCTTGCGCTCGACCAGGCTGCCGCCGACCGCAACGGCGAGGCTGCACCCCGCGACGATGAGCGTGAGGACAACCGCGATGTAGACCAGCCGCTGGACGGTCACGGCGACGCCTTGCCGCGCCTGGACTGACTCGCCGAAAGTGCGTGGCGCGGTACCCGATGCTGACTGCGCGGTGTGCGAGACGAGATAGGTGCGGACGCGCTCGAGCGTCGCCGCGCTGTTCACCTTGACCAGTACCGCCTGCAGGTAGAGGCGGCTGACATTGCCCGTCGCGGCGGGACTCGACGGCGAGGCGATGGGCTGCGTGGTGTACATCGGGTTATCGCCGAACAGGTTGCCGGACGGCACTACGACGTTGGTGCGACCAGGGGCGCACTGCCCGAGCACCGTCAGCTCGCGCAGGCCCGCGCAGCTGATGATGCCGTTGCCGCCCGGGGGCCCGCCGGGTCCAGGGCCCTTGCTCGGCCCCGTGTTCCCGCTCTGCGGCGCCGAGTAGATGGGGATCACCGTTGCGCCATGGATGCCGGTGAGGCCGCCGAGCAATGCGCCAGCATCGGCAGGCGGCAGCCCTTCCATTGCGATGCGCTGCTGGAGGGCCGTCGCACCAGGCTGGGGGCCATCGACGCCCGTGTTGCCGCTGCAGTTGACTGTGTTACCGCAGACCGGAGCCGAGGTAAATCCATCGAGCAGCACATTGCTCAGCGCAGTAGCGCTCGGGGTAGCGGAAATCGACTCGATGGCTGGCAGCAGACCGGCGACGACGGTACCGAGGAACACGGCCAGCACCAGCCCCCGCACGGACCTGAACGCCGCCTTCGGGTTGTCGGCCAGCCGTCGTGCCGCCAGCATGGCCGGCGCGCCGGTCATGATCCGGCCAAACAGGCGCGCCGCCTGCGCGGTGAGCCATGGACCACCCACCATCAAGCCGATCAGGATCACGATGAGCCCGGGGAACGCAGGCTTGCCGATGGACTGCGTGCTCGTCTGCGCCAATCCCCAAAGGAACAGGGCGATGCCCGCGAGCAGCGGCACGATCCGCCATATCGTCGGCACCGGGAACTTCACCCGGCGGGTGACTCCCAACGGTGAGATCCGCACTCGCTGGAGCGATATCAACCCGGAGACAGCCGACGCCGCTGGCACGCCGACCAGGACCACGACATAGCCGGCCAGCGTCGGCGTGACCTGGTCAGAGAAGTACCGTGCGCTGGTAATCGCGGTGTCAGCTAGGGCAGGCTGCAGCAGCTTGAAGATTCCCGTGCCGAGCAGGGCACCGAGCAGGGCGCTGACGACGGCATCGACTGACGAGATGACGCTGACCTGGTCCATCGTGGCGCCGACCAGCCGGAGCGATGCGTACCGCTCCTCTCGCCGGGCGGCCGCGAGACGGGTGGCGGTACCGACCAGGATGAGAATCGGGAACAGGAACGCGATGGCGCCGACGACGAACGCGTCGCGGAAGTAGCTCGACCAGATCTGACGCCCCGGCACGGTGGCGATCCTGTCGACGAGGACGGTGGCGGGCAGGCCCGCCAGCTTCGCCGGGGCATAGCCGACGTAGATCACCAGCTCCGTCGGCCCCGTCAGCGCCTGCTGCCCGATGGTACCGGCGAGCTTGCCGGGGAACCGGTCCGCCAGCTCGTCGGCGGGTGCGCTGCGGATCAGCGCTGCCAGGGCTGGCGAAGCGTAATACTGACCGCTGGCGGGAAGCCTCGAGATGCCCGGCGGCACCGGCGCCCCCGCGCCGAGGCCGGCGACGTCAAGTCTCTCGATCGTCTGGCCCTGATAGATGTCGTTGCTGTAGTTCCACAGTTCGGAGTGCGACGCGGACGTGTAGCCGGGGCCGACCGGCTGCCCCTGCGTGGACTCCCACGACGGGCGGTGGTTCGTGGTCTGGAAGGCGTGAAAATCGGCGAGCACAGCCAGCATGATCGCCACGCCGATTGCTACCGCGACCGCGTCACCAGCAGCCGCACGAACGGCTCCCGGCCGCTGCGCAGGGTCAGGTGCAGGCCCAGGCGATACATCAGCCTCGCACCTCAAGGCCGACATCGGACCGGTCGATGACCTTGCCGTCACGGACGATGACCTCGCGGTCGGCGTACGCGGCCACCCGGGCGTCGTGCGTGACCAGCACGACCGTCATGCCTTCTTCGCGGGCGATGCCCACCAGCAGGTCCATCACCATCTCGCCGGTCAGCGTGTCCAGCGACCCGGTCGGCTCGTCGGCGAACAGCACCCGCGGCTGCGCCACCACTGCCCTGGCGAGAGCGACGCGCTGGGCCTGACCGCCGGACAGCTCCCCCGTCCGCCGGCCTCCCAGGCCATCGAGGCCAAGGCGGGGCAGCCAGGCATCGGCCCTGGCATACGCCACCTTGCGTTTCACCCGGTTCAGCAGCAGCGGCAGCGCGACGTTGTCGGCGACCGTGAGCTCCGGCACGAGCTGGCCGAACTGGAAGACGAAGCCGAATGCCGTACGCCGCAGCCTGTGCGCTCGGCGTCACTGAGCACGTCCAGTCGCTGGCCGTCGAAATACACCTCGCCTTTGTCCGGCGTGAATATCCCTGCCAGGCAGTGCAGGAGCGTTGATTTGCCGGAGCCGCTTGGACCCATCACTGCAAGGATCTCGCCCGTTGCCACCGACAGGGTCGCGCCTGCCAGGGCCGGAGTCCGGCCGAACGACATGTAGACGTCGGCAGCCTTGCTGATGTTGCGGCGGCCCTTCGGCACCGGCGACGTGTTCAGGGAAGTCATGACGAACGCACCATTTCCGCCAGGGCTCCGAGCCTGGCTGAGGTCACTTCGATCCACCGGAGATCTGCTTCAAGATGGAACAGGCCGTGGTCGGCGAGCAGCGCGTCCATCAGGCCGCCTGACCGCTTGGCCTCGGTCAGCTCCCGCATGCGCTGCAGGTGGGCAGCGCGCTGGGTGTCGAGGTAGGTCTCGGCCGGACGCCCGAGCATCAGCGCGAGCACGACCTTGGCGAACAGCACCGTCTGGAGGTGCGGCTCTGGCTCGATGGGCCGCACCAGCCAGGTATCGAACTCGCTAGCGCCGCGCTCGGTGATGGCATAGCGCTTACGGTCCGGCCCGGCGCCCGGCTCCGCATCCCCGCCGGCCACCAAGCCGTCGCGAGCCAGCCGCTTGAGCGTGGCGTACACCTGCCCGAACGGAAGGGGCTTGTCCTGACCGAACCAGGTGTCGTAGTCGCGCTTGAGGTCATACCCGTGGCTGGGCTCTCGTTCGAGCAGGCCAAGGATGGTCAGGGGCACCGTCACGCCATGGAGCATACATCGCGTGTAGACGCTGAGCGTATACATCTGCCGTGGGGGCCCGTTCGAGCGTGGTTCTGATCCTCCGATAGTCATGGATGTCCATCGGGACCGATCCCGTTCGTCGCTTGATCGCAACCGGGCCATCTGTATGAGCGAAAGGGAGCACACGCGTGAGCAAGTGGGAGAAAGAGATCGGCGCCATGACCCTGCACGTGGCGGACCTAGGCCGGGCGAAGAAGTTCTATGAGCAGGTCTTCGGCCTGCCGGCGCAGCACGAGGACGAGGATTCGGTCATGTTCAGATTCACGAACATGTACGTCTTCCTGCACGGCGCTGCCGTTACCGACGAGCCACCGGCGGGTGCCGTCCTCGAATCGGCGCTGACGGGCGCCGGTCAGTTTGCGATCATCGTCGAGGACGTCGATGCGGTGACCTCGGAACTGGAAGCCCTCGGCGTGGCCCTGCTCAGTGGCCCCAGCGATCGCGCCTGGGGCATGCGCACCGTCACCTTCGCCGATCCGAGCGGTCACGTCTGGGAGATCGCGCAGCCGATATCCGACTAGGGTCAGCGACGCTCCAGCGCCGCCGGCCTGGGCGATGATGACGGCTATGGCACTGTCGACGCCGTTCACCAGGTTGCTGTCCGTGCGGCACCCGATTGCCTCGGCTCCGATGGGCGGATTCACTGGCGGCGCCCTCCGAAGCGGGCGGGCACGGCGCTCAGCGCGGCCGGTCGACGCTGCCATTCGTCCCGGTCGTCGTTGACCTCGCCGCGCCGACGGCGGTACTCGCGGCCGGCGGGATCGCCGATGGCCGAGGCGTGGCAGCAGCCCTGGCTCTTGGCGCCGCCGGTGCGCTGATCGGGACCCGCTTCCTGGCGACCGCCGAGGCACTCGTGGAGCCGTCGGCAACCACGGCCATCGTGGCGGGCCGCGGAGAGGACACCGAGCGCAACGCGGTGCTGGACATCGCGCGCGGTTCGAAGTGGCCGCTGCGGTACTCGGCGCGCACCCTCGGTCACCCGTTCCTCGATCAATGGCGGGGCCGGGAAGACGAGCTGGCCGCCGACGCCTCGGCCAGGCGGGCCTACCAGGAAGGCGTGGCCAGCGGCGACTTGCCCCCGCGGCAGGTGTGGGCCAGCGAGGTTATCGACCTCATCAGCGACCTGCCGCCGGCTGCCGAGCTTGTCAGCGCTCTCGCTTGGCAGGCTGAGGAGGCGCTAGCTCGGGCGGGACGGCGCTAGTTCGGGCGGGACGGCGCTGGCCCGCGACCTACGGGCCGGTGATCGGCTGGCCGTGCTCGGCTATCTGTCGGTCCAGCTGCGCGGGACCTGTGACGATTAGCGCCCTGGCCGGTTCCTCACTCGTGACGGTAAAACCGTGCGGCTGGTCGCGCGGCACGAAGACGAAACTGCCTGGCGTAGCAGTCCAGCGGTCCTGTCCGCAGAACACTGACAGCTCGCCGGCGAGGACGTAAAACATCTCGTCCTCCCCGGCGTGCACATGCTCGCGCACAGCCAGACCAGCCGGATACGTCGACTCCATGACGGCCAGCTGGCCTAGTGTTCTCTCGCCCGCGGCCTTGATCACGACGGCGGCGCCGTGGAAGAGATAGCCCGGACCGTCGCCTGGCGCTAGCGCGAATCCTGGCATGAGTCCACCACCCTGCTCGGTTTGAAGGTACTCCTGCAGCCGCCGCAGGCCGTCGATCAGTGCGTCGTCGGCGACGTCGAGCGCCTCAGCCAACGTGAACCACCGGACCTGCTGGCTCTCCCCCGGCGGCGGCGCCGGGTCGTCGTCGGCGCTCCAGACCAGGTACCGAAGGTCGAGGTGGACATGCGGCCCGGCGGGATGCACATCCAGGTGCAGCAGCTGGGGCCCGCCGTCGGGATGGCGTACCGGCAGGCCCGTCTCTTCCGTCGTTTCCCGCAAGGCCGCCTGCCAGGGCATCTCCCCCGCGTCCACGTGTCCGCCGGGTTGCATCCAGCCGCCGATGCGCTTATGCCAGTGCAGCACCGTGCCGCGCGATCCGGCCACGATAGCTGAGCCGGTGACGTGAACCGGGTCGCCGTCCCGGCTGAACGGATCGGCCAGCCGGTCCAGCTCAGCCAGGAACCGCCCGCGCGAGGCGATCTCCCGCGCCGTGACCGCGTCGAAGGCAGCGACAGCTGCCCGCAAGTCGGCGATTACCCGATCGCGCTCGCCGCTGTGCCCGTCCACGGGGTCATCATGCCCGCTCCGCGCACGCACACGTACCGGCGATGAGCCAGGATGGGGTGATGCGCGGGACGACCCGCACGGCTGCAGCCGCGTCGCTTCTCGCTGGCCTGCTACTGACCGGATGCGCGGCGACGGCTGCCCAGCCAACCGCTGCCCAGCCGGCCGCGCCGCGCTGCCAGTCAAGCACGGCCCCGGCTAGCTCCCAGGCCTGCTACGCCTTCGCTGTCAGCGCCCTGCGCAACCACGTCGTCGTCCGGTCACGCCCGCGGCCTGCGCGGGCCTGAGCCAGTCGCTGGTCAACGAGGATGTAGCCGGGCTATCCGGACTGTCGTCGGCCCGCACCCCAAGGTGATCGGGCGGCGGATGGCGGACATCGAGAGTCTGTACCTGGCAGGTTTGGTCCACCCGGTGCAGCCGCCCCGCCCGCATCCGTGGCGGCCGGACACTCCACAACATCAAGCCAGCTTGCGATCCGCCTGGCCGCCCTAGCGGCCTGGCTGGCGCCGCAGCGGCCGGGGGGTACCTGCTGTCCGGCTGGCTGACCAGCGACGGCCGCCGCCGAGTGACCCGCAAGCCCGGCATCACATCGGGGCTGCCGTTCGCTCACGCCAGGCTGGCCATCACTGGCCTCGGCATCTGGATCGCGTTCATGGCGACGAGCACGTCCGCACTCGCGTTGACGGACGTCGGCCTGACCTGGGTCATCGCTGGCCTTGGCATGGCCACACTGCTGACGAGCAGCCCGGAGCAGGTCGCCACCAGCACTCAGGCGGCCGCGCTGGCAGGGGCTCCGGGGATGTCGACGGCCCCGTTCCCAACAAAAGCACCAGTCCTCGTCATCGCGCTGCATGGCATCCTCGCCATAGCCACGATCCTGCTCGTCCTGCTAGCCGCCGTCGGCATCGGCTAAGGGCCCGCGCCGCAGCCGCGGCGCGAGCCCCGGCCCTGCTCAGGCCTCGCTGGAGTTCGACCAGATATTGATGCCCGCATCGACGGCCTGCTTGTCGATCGCCGCGAGCTCTTCGGCCGTGAAGGCTGACCGCCCGCCGCGGCGAGATTCTCCTCCAGTTGCGCCACGCTGCTGGCGCCGATCAGCGCCGACGTGACCCGCTGATCGCGCAGCACCCAGGACAGCGCCAGCTGAGCGAGCGACTCGCCCCTGGCCTTCGCGATCTCGTTGAGTGCCCGGACGTGGGCCAGGTTGTGTCGCTGACCTGGTCAGCCGACAGGGACCCGTCGCGGCTCGCCCGTCAGCCGGCCGGGATGCCGCCCAGGTACCGGCTGGTCAGCAGGCCCTGCGCGAGCGGCGAGAACGCGATGCACCCGATGCCCTCGGCACCGAGCACGTCCAGCAGCCCCCCTTCGATCCAGCGGTTCAGCATGGAGTAGGTCGGCTGGTGAATGAGCAGCGGCGTGCCCATCGCCCGCAGGATCGCCGCCGCCTCGGCAGTCCGCTCCGCCGAATACGACGAGATGCCGGCGTACAGGGCCTTGCCGGAGGTCACCGCGGTGTGCAGCGCCCCCATCGTCTCTTCCAGTGGCGTGTCCGGGTCGAACCGGTGGCTGTAGAAGATGTCGACGTAGTCCAGGCCCATCCTGGTCAGCGACTGATCGAGGCTGGCCAGCAGGTACTTGCGGGAGCCCAGGTCACCGTAGGGACCCGGCCACATGTCGTAGCCGGCCTTGGTCGAGATGACCACCTCGTCCCGGTACGGGCGCAGGTCGGTGCGGAGGATCTCCCCGAAGTTGGACTCCGCCGAGCCGTATGGCGAGCCGTAGTTGTTAGCGAGATCGAAATGAGTGACGCCGAGGTCGAATGCGCGCAGGATGATGGCCCGCTGTGTGTCCAGAGGCGTCTCCTCGCCGAAGTTCTGCCAGAGGCCGAGCGAGATCTCCGGCAGCTTGAATGCCGCTGCGTCCGCAGCGGCGGTAGGGCATCTTGTCGTTATAGCGGTCAGCCGCAGCTACGTAAGTCATGGGAAGAGTCTGCCACGCTAACGAGCGACACTCTCGTGTCAACCTCCAGGCTGGCCACCACGTGTCAGGTGTAGACTTGGCCGAGCGGAGAGCAGGGATGATGCGCGTTGGTGCCGAGGAGTTCGACGAGCGGTTCACCGCTTTCGTGCGGTCCCGAGGAGAGCACCACCTGCGGATGGCCACGCTGCTGACCGGCAATCCGGACACCGCCGAGGATCTAGTGCAGGCCAGCCTGCTGAAGCTCTACGGGGCGTGGTCTCGGATCGACACGTCGAGTGAGCCGGACGCCTACCTGCGGCAGATCATCGTGAACACACACCGGTCCTGGTGGCGGACGCGGTGGCGGCAGGAGACGCCGGTGCCCGAGGTACCGGACGCGGCGGCCGGCGAGGACGCCGCCGAACGGCACGCGGTCGGGGCGCTGGTCCGGCAGGCGCTGGCCCGGCTGCCGATGCAGCAGCGGGCCGTGCTGGTGCTGCGCTATCGCGAAGATTTGCCGGAAGCCGAGGTGGCCTTGCTGCTGGGCTGTTCGGCCGGCGCGGTCAAGCGCATGCGCATCGCGGGCGCCGGGCACTGCGCGAGTCGCTCGGTGATCTGGAGTGCTTCGCGCTCAGCAACCGGCGGTCAGGCGAGTGGATGTGGGCAGCGGCCTGTGATGGAGGACAGCATGGAAGACGTTCATGTCGATGAGGACCACGATGCCCGGCACCTCCTGGCGACCGCCTTCGAGACCTGCCCGCCGATCCCGCCACAGCCGGCGACGGCCTGCTGCGCGCAGTCCACCGCCAGTACGCACGCCGCCGCCGGACCCGCGCTGTGGTGTCGGCGAGCGCGGTGCAGCCGTGGCGGCCGGAACCACTGCCGCGGTACTGCTGTCAGTGACGGTGGCCGGGGCGTCGCAGGCGCTCGCCGCGGTGACCAGCGCACTGATGCGGGCGTCGGCGGGGAGCCTGCGGATGAACCTGAAGATCACGCAGCACATCGTGGTGCCAGGCGATGCCGTGATGCGGTCGCCGCTGCATATCACTGGAGAACTCGACCTGAAGCGGGCCGTGGGCCAGGAGACGCTATCCAATGGCTGGCAGACCCGCATCGTCGGCGGGAAGGCGTACACGGAACTTCCCCCCGGCCAGGCCAGGATCTACGGAACGGACGGCAAGCTCTGGACGGAGGAATCCCTGGAGACAACGGCGGCCCCGTACGGATCAGCGGCTGCGCAGGTCGCGTGGGACTTCAACTCAAACCGGCCCTTCGACCCCCAGGCCCTGCTCGCGCTCCTCAGATCAAATGCCAAGGTACGCGATGAAGGATCCGTATCTGGCCCGGGCTGGACTGGCACCCGGTACAGGTTCAGCCTCTCGCATCCGGGCGGTACTGGGGGCGTCGTCGACAGCATCACCTGCACCGTGGATGTGGACCGCCAGGGCCATGTCCGAAGCATGGTCCAGACAACCGCGTTCGCCGCGCTCGGCAAGCCAGGCGCGAAACCGGGGACGATCTACACGCTCGACTTCACGTTCAGCGATTTCGGCATCCGGTTCTCGGTGGCACCGCCGCCCGCCAGCCAGATCGGACACAACACCGGCCTGAGCGTCCAGTACTGAGCGGCAAGAGCTAGCCAGTCTGGGAGCGGCCACGCTGGATGACGGCCTCGCGGCGGCGGGCGACCTCATCGCGGTCGATGCCGTCGGCGTGCCAGCGCTCGTGCGCACGCCGCTCGACCGCGGCGGCCTCTGCGCCGGTCACCAGCGAGACCTCCCGGTAGGTCGCGAAGATCGCCTGCACGGCGGCTGGGTCGTTGGACGCCGCGTCGGCGGCAAGGCGCCAGGTGAAGCTCATCAGCTCCGCGTGCGGGACGACGTAGTTGACCAGACCCCAGGTCAGCGCCGTCGCCGCGTCGACGAAGTTCCCGGTCGCGCTCATCTGCCTGGCCCGGCGCAGCCCGACCGCGGCCGGCAGTTCGGCTGTCAGGCCCCAGCCAGGCTGGATCCCCATGCGCGCGTGCGTGTCGGCGAACCGCGCTAGCTCCGAGGCGATCAGGAAGTCGCACGCCAGGGCCAGCTCGAGTCCGCCGGTGATGGCGGCGCCGTTCACGGCCCCGATCAGCGGCTTGCTGAGCTGCGGCAGCACCGGCCGGACGTCCCCCGGCCGAGCGGGCTGTCGGCCTGGCCCAGCTCTGTCAGGTCCAGGCCGGCGCAGAACGCCGGTCGGCGCCGGTCAGCACGATGACGCGAACGTCGGGGTTCGCATCCAGTTCGGTCATCGTGGCGCGCAGCTGCGTCAGCAGGCCCGCGGAGATGGCGTTGCGGCGACCGGGCCGGTTCAGCGTCACGGTGGCAACGAGGCTGTCGACCTCGCAGCGAACGTCGGTCACGGCGGCTGCCTTCCTGCGATACGGCGGGTGATCCCGATCGTATGCCGGCGCGACCAGCGTCTAGCGTGGACCAGGACGGTTCGACCAGGGCAGAAGTTCGACCAGAACAGAAGGACTCAATGGGTGCGCGACTTGAGGGCAGGGCAGCACTGGTCACCGGCGCGACGAGCAACATCGGCCGGGCCATCGCAGTCGCCTTCGCAGCGGAGGGGGCGCATGTGGTCGTCAGCGGCCGCAGCGTCGAGCGCGGCGGACTGGTCGTCACCAGATCCGTGCTGCTGGCGGCCGGGCCGATTTCGTCAGGGCCAGCTTGGACGGGTCGGCGAAGGCGTCGGCAGATCTGGCCACCGAGGCGACGCGCCTGCTCGGTGGCCGCATCGACATCTTGGTCAACAACGCCGGCATCTTCCCCCGCACCACCACCGCGACCACCGACGAGGCGACGTTCGATGAGGTCTACGCGGTCAACGTCAAGGCGCCGTACTTTCTGACGGCGGCCATCGCGCCGGGTATGGCGGAGGCCGGCCATGGCGCGATCATCAACCTAGGCTCGTGGATCGCGCGGCTCGGCATCCCGAGCGCCCTCCACAGCTCCACAAAGGGTGCCGTTGAGACCCTGACGAGGGCGTGGGCAGAGGAATTCGGGCCGGCCGGCGTGCGGGTTAACGCGATATCCCCCGGCGTCATCCGCAGTCCGAATCCCGATGGGTCCGACAGCGGCAGGCACCCGGCCGAGCAGATGATGCTCGGGACTCCCGCGGGCAGGAGCGGGACTCCCGACGCTGTCGCCTACGCCGCGGTGTACCTGGCCAGCGACGAGGCCGCCTTCGCCCACGGCACTGTGATCGATGTCGACGCCGGCCGCAGTACTACAGCCGCAGGCTGCGATGTAGTTGCTGTCTTCGCTGGCAGTGGGATTGGCGGGCGCGGAGCCGGGTCGTCCCAGTAGCCAAGCAGCCGAGGCACAACGCTCAGCTGCGCATCGGCCAGCGCTCGGTACACGGCGAGCTCTCGCTCGAACCACTCCACACCGGTGCGGGCGGGCGGACCACCGTGGCCGTCATCGCCTCCTGAGTACCGGCGCCACGGTGACCTCAGTCGATGATCGCCGGATACACCAGCGTCTTAAGCTGACCCCGGAAGTTGAACGTGCCGGACGGAAGGAGCTGGGTCATGAAGACCGCGGTGAGGTCTTCGACCGGGTCGACCCAGAAGATCGTCGACGCGGCGCCGCCCCACATGTACTCACCCGCGGAGCCGATCACCTGCGTGGCAGTCGGAGCCTTAGCGACCGCCACGGTCAGGCCGAACCCCATGCCGGCGAATCCCACCTCGCCATATCCGCCAGGCAGCGCGACTGACTGCAGGTCGCCCTCCTCCGGCAGGTGATTGGACGCCATCAGCTCGACTGTCTTGCGGCCCAGGATCCGGACCCCGTCGAGCTCGCCGCCGTTGAGCAGCATCTGGCAGAACCGCAGGTAGTCGTCCGTGGTGGAGACCAGACCGCCGCCGCCGGACAGGAACGAGGGTTGCTCTCGGTAGCCACTGCGCTGGGGGTCATCGACCAGGACAAGATTCTTGCTCGCGTCGCGGCGGTAACACGCGGCGAAGCGGTCCACCTTGGCGTCGGGCACCGAGAACCCGGTGTCGTCCATCCCGAGCGGCTCGAAGATGGTCGTTCTCAGATAGTCGTCGAACCGCTGTCCGGAAATGATCTCGACCAGGCGTCCGCAGATGTCCGTCGACACTGAATAGAACCAGCGCGTGCCGGGATGGAACTCCAAGGGGTAATGGGCATAGCGCTCGACCATGCTCTGGAGGGTGGCATTCGGGCCTCGCCGGGATCCCGGCGTGAGCGCCTCGCCCGGCTTGGCGTTGTCGGCCGAGAACAGCTGCTGTAGTGTCCGGCCGCCCGCGAAACCCAGCCCGGACATGTGCATGAGCAGATCACGGATCGTCATCGGCGACTTCGGCTCCACAAGCCGCTCCTGGCCGTCCTCGGTCCGCTCGCGGACCTTCAGGTCTCGCCACTCGGGGATAAAGCGCGTCACCGGGTCGCTGAGCTGGAACATCGCGCGCTCGTAGAGCGACATCAGCGCGACACCGGTGATCGGCTTGGTCATGGAGTAGATGCGCCAGATCGTGTCCTCTGCCACCGGCGCGGACCGCTCGCGATCCCGGACGCCGAATGACCGGTAGTAGCCGACATGGCCGTGACGGGCAACCGCCACCTGGCAGCCGGCGATGCGTCCGGGATCGATGTAGCGGGTCTGGATGTGCTCGGTGATGCGTTCGAGACGTCGCTCATCGAACCCTGCGCTGGCTGGATTGACCTTCATATAACTGTCTCCCGTCGTGGCGGTCCGCGTCACCGGCCCCGCCCAGCGGAAGAAACGTTATCTCCCAGTTTGAGGTCGCACAAGGCTAGTCGTGACGGAGTCACGGTCTGGCGGGCGCACTTCGATACGTGTCGCAGGACTGCCGCCTTGGCCAGGGATGGCCGTATCGTCATGGTTAGTGGTCGCGCTGGAAAGGTGGCAGCGGGCGATGGCGATCGGGCGACAGATCAACCTCATTGATCCTGACATCTACCAGCGCGGCGGCGCCCCGCACGAGCAGTTCGCCTGGCTGCGCGAGCACGCGCCGGTGTTCTGGCACGCCGACGGCGGCGCCGTCGGCTGGCCCGGGTTCTGGGCGGTGACCAAGCACGAGGATGTCACGCAGGTCACCCGGCACCCCGAGATCTTTTCCTCGGCCCGCCGCACTGCGGTGTTCAAGGAGTGGCCAGACATGGCGGTCGAGCGCATGCGGCTAATGATGATCAACATGGATCCCCCGCAGCACACGCGGCAGCGTGCCTTCGTCAACAGAGGGTTCACGCCGCGGATCATCGGCAAGCTCGAGGAGCACATCACCCAGATATGCCACGGCCTGCTTGACGACATCGCCGGTTACCGCGAGGCGGACTTCGTCACTCAGATCGCTGCGCCGCTGCCGACGCAGGTAATCTGCGAGCTGGTCGGGGCGCCAGCCGAGGACAGGGACCGGATCTTCACGTGGTCCAACCGTGCTTCCGGCTTCGACGACCCGGAGATGGCGGCCTCCCCGGCCGAGCAGATGCAAGCCGTGATGGAGATGTACGCGTACGCGGGCGAACTAGCCGACAGCCGGAGGAAGCAGCCGCGCGACGACATCGCGACGCAGTTGCTGGAGCCCGACGACGCGGGCCAGGAGCTGTCCACCGTGGAGTTCAATTTCTTCTTTCTGCTGCTGACGGTCGCGGGCAACGAGACCACCCGCAATGCCGCTGCGGGTGGCATGCTCGCGTTCTTCGACCACCCCGAGCAATGGCAGCGGCTGGTCGCCGACCCGGCGCTGGCGGCCTCTGCCGCCGAGGAGATTGTCCGCTGGGTCAGCCCGGCGAACCTCGTCCGCCGCACCGCGATCCGCGATACCGAGCTGAGCGGGCAGCGAATCGCCGAGGGAGACAAAGTCGTGGCCTTCCTCACCTCAGCCAACCGAGACGAGGATGTCTTCGCCGCGCCGCAGGAGTTCGATATCGGGCGCGACCCGAATCCCCATGTCGGCTTCAGTGGCGGTGGCCCGCACTTCTGCCTAGGCCGGCATCTGGCTGCGCTCGAGCTGCGAGTGATGCTGACGGCCCTGGCCGAGCGCATGCCCGGTATCGCGCTCGACGGCGAGGTGAGCAGGCTCCGGTCCAACTTTGTCAACGGCTTCAAGCACATGCCTGTCCGCCTCCCGGCCGCTGGCCGAGCGCCCGCCAGGGCACCGTCCCCCGCCACGGTGGGTGACGCTGCCGTCACCGTAGTATCGGGGTCATGATCAGGCCCTGAAGCGGCGCTGGGCCTCGGCGCGATGGGCCGGACCGCGGCGGGCTACCTCTCGGCGGTCACTATCGGGGAGTCGTTGACCTCATGACCAGAATGTCGCCGGGCGTTCTTGCGCCGCCGCATGAGCTGCTCCTGCCGGATGAGTGGCGAGTCCGTGGCCGCGAGCGACGCCGACTGGTGGGCCGTTCAAGTCATGCAGAGTGGACGCCGCCGCCAGACCGGCCGGATCCGGTTGAGGTTCTCGAGGAGCAGGCCAGGAGCCGCGTGCCTGACCTGGTCCCGATCCGCTATGGACGCATGATTGCCTCGCCGTTTGCCTATTTCCGAGGTGCTGCGGCCTCGATGGCCTGGGACCTGGCGCACACGCCGACGACCGATATCCGGGTGCAGGCCTGCGGTGACGCCCACCTGCTGAACTTCGGGATGTTCGCGGCGCCCGACCGGCGGCTGGTCTTCGACGTGAACGACTTCGACGAGACGCTCCCGGCGCCGTTTGAGTGGGACGTCAAGCGGCTGGCGGCCAGTCTTGTCGTCGCCGCTCGCGACAAGGAGTTCAGGGACCGGGACGCCCGCGCCGCCGCGCGCGCCGCTGTCCGCAGCTACCGCACCGAAATGGCGACCTACGCTTCGATGCGCTTCCTCGAGGTCTGGTATTCCAGGGTCGATGTCCACCACGTCACCAACCTGTTTGACGCGGTCCAGCCCAAGGCGGCCGTACGCCGCCGCCACCGCGACATCAAGAAGGCTCATCGCAGCACCAGCCTGAGAGCGTTCCTCAAGATGTGCGACCAGGTCGACGGACAGTACCGGATCAGGCCGGCGCATCCCGTGATCGTCCGCTATCCCATCGAGCGCGACCCCGGCATCCTGGAGGAGCTTCGCCACGCCATCGCGCAGTACCAGGACACGCTGGAGGAGGACCGCCAGGAAGTGCTGCGTCGCTACTACTTCGGCGATTTCGCACGCAAGGTCGTCGGAGTCGGTTCGGTCGGTACCGAGGCCTTCATCCTCCTGCTGCTCGGTGATCGCGAGGATGAGCCGCTGTTCCTCCAGCTCAAGGAAGCGCAGGAATCGGTGCTTGCTCCGTACGCCGGGAAGAGCGAGTACCAGCACCAGGGGGAGCGGGTGGTCCGGGGCCAGCGCCTGACGCAGGCGGCCAGCGACGTGTTCCTCGGCTGGACCACGGGGATCGGGCCTAGCGTGACGGCATCCGAGGGAGGACCGCCGGCGGAATCGAAGGAGTATTACGTCCGGCAGCTGCGCGATATGAAGGGCGCTATGAGCGTTCCGTTGATGGACCCGCTCCAGCTCAATTACTACGGGCGGCTCTGCGGCTGGGCGCTCGCCCGTGCCCACGCACGGACCGGGCGCGCCGCGATGATCTCCGGCTACCTGGGTACCGCCGAGGACTTCGACCACGCCATCGCCGACTTCGCCATCGCCTACGCCGACCAGAACGAGCAGGACTACCGCGGGCTGCTCGAAGCCGTCTCCGCCGCGCGGGTACTGGCGACGGTGGATCAGTAACCCGCAGCCGATCTAGCTGGGCGTGAGGACGGCCGCGATCCGCTCGACGATCGTGGTGAGGATCGGCTGCGGGGTGGCGAAGTTGAGCCGGAACGAGCCAGCCCCGCCCTCGCCGAAGGCCGGTCCGTCGACGACCGTGACGTGCGCGCGGTCAGTGACGAGCGCGCCCGGTGAATCCGCCAGGTTCATGGCGGTGCAATCGAGCCACGCGAGGTAGGTTCCGTCCGGCGGGCGGTAGCGCACCTGCGGCAGGTAGCGGCTGACCAGTTCGGCGAGCAGGCGCCGGCTGTCGTCGAGATAGGCGATGACGTCATCCAGCCACGCGACACCGTGCCGGTAGGCGGCGATGTTCGCAACGACGCCGGGGTTGCTGGCACCGCGCACGGCGAAGGTGTCCAGGTCCTCCCACCGCTGCCGGTCCGGCTCGCTGGTGAGGATGACCTGAGCGCATTTCAGCCCGGGCAGGTTCCACGCCTTGGCGGCGGACGTGGCCGTCAGGGTGTGGGACGCCGCCGCCTCGGAGGTGGACGCGTACGGGATGTGGCGTGCTCCGGGATAGACGAGCGGCGCGTGGATCTCGTCGGCGAAGACCCGGCCGCCGTGCCGTTCGACGACGCCAGAGAGCTGCGTCATCTCGGCCAGGCTTGCGACGCGGCCGAGCGGATTGTGGGGGTTGCAGAAGATGAGCAGGTGCCCGCCGGCGCGGAACGCATCCTCGATCGCGTCGAGGTCGACGGTGAAGAAGCCGGCGTCGGCGTGCATCTGCACCTGGATGATCTCGCGGCCGAGGGAGCCAGGCACCGTGAGGAACGGCATGTAGGCGGGGGTGGGCAGGATGACGGGCGAGCCCGGGCGCGAGAAGTGCGTGATCGCGAGCTCCAGCCCTCTGACCACGTCCGGGAGAGAGTGGATAAGGGCCGGATCGAGATCCCAGCCGTAGCGTCGCTTTGCAAAGTCCGCGCATGCCACGCCAAGCTCCGCCTCTAGTGCCGGCGGCAGGTAGCCGAAGTTGGCGTCGGCAGACAGCCTGGCGAGCGCGTCAAGGATCGCCGGCGCGGCACCGAAATCCATCTCCGCCACCGCTGCGCCGAACCCGTCCGGTCCCGGAGCTGTCCATTTGAAGCTGCCGCGGGCGCGGAGCATCTCGACGGTCGTGGCGTCGATGGCCTCGCGGAGAGTCGCTGCCACGAAATCATCCTCCGTCAGCGCGCGCCTGCAGCCGGGGCCGGCCGGTACCCGCCGTAGATGACGCTCTCCAGCCGCTTCCAGTAGACGTCGATACCCCGGAAGCCGGCCGCGCGCAGGTATTCCAGCTGCTGGTCGAGCGGGACGATGAAGCGGACATGGTTGTCCCAGCGGGCCTGCTGCTGTGGTGTGCGATGCCGGCGCTTCGCCGCGGCCTCGGGGTCATCCCGGTCGCGCACCCGCTCCCAGGTGGCCTCCACCACCGGATCCGCGGCCCGCACGGGGTCGTAGTTGAGGTACCAGCCACCAGGGCAAAGCTGGCCGAAGATCTCTGCGAACAGACCCTGTTTGCGTTCGTCCGTCAGGTGATGCACGCACATGGACGTCACGACCGCGTCGAGCGCCGCGGGTATCGCCGTCGGCCACTGCCCCGTCGTCATGTCGAACTCGACGTAGCGGTAACGCCCCGCGAACGGCTGCATCTCGTCCTCGCCAGCGCGCATCATTTCAGCGGAGAAGTCAGCGAGTATCGCTGTGCTGCCCGGATAGGCCTCAAGGATCGCGCGCGACGCGGCGCCAGTCCCCGCGCCGAGATCCAGGAACGTGAACGCATCCTGCGCGCCGAACGGCAGCAGGTCAGCCATGAGCCGCCGATGCGGCGCCCGCTTCCGCTCACTGGCTTGCGCTTCCGCCACGAAGGTCTGAACGACCTCCCCCGATTGCCAGATTGCCGCGTTGGTGTCCGTCGATTCGCCCATCCCGCAAGGTTACTGAGCAATATCGGAGGCGCGATCCGTCACCGGCACTCCGCCTGGGGTATGCGGGCAATGAGGAACAGGAACGGGGCCGACTGTCTGCTTGTCGCTCAGATGCCAGCGGTCGACAGAGCGAACACCCATACTGACCCAGTGGATCTAGCCGCCAAACTGCAGATCAAGCCGAGCATGGATGTCGCCGTGGTGGCACCCAGACCGGACGGCCCGGATCTGTCCGGCCTCGGCCCGCAGGCCGCTGATTCGGCCTCGGCCGACGCGGTCATCGCGTTCGTGACGCAGGCGGCCGAGCTGACCGGCATCGCAAGACCCGCTATCGAGGCCGCGCGCGAGGACAGGCTGGCGTGGATCGCCTACCCCAAGGGCGGCCAGCTGGGCACGGACATCAATCGAGACGCGCTCGCCGAGGCCGTCGCCGTGCTCGGCGTCCGCCCGGTACGGCAAGTGTCGCTCGACGACGTCTGGTCCGCCCTCCGCTTCCGGCCTGCCTGACCCGGCGCGGGCTTTCGCACCAGGCGCGGTCCCGGGCTACGGTGATCAAGGGCCACTGAGGAGATGCCGTGCAGAGTCCTGCGCTCGACCACCGCAACAGCTTCGCCCGGCAACTGTTCGCACCGCTGCCGGCGCGTTACGACCGGCTCGCGGAGTGGCTGTCTTTCGGCCAGAACGGCCGGTGGCGGCGCGCTATGGTCGACCGGTTAATGCCGCAGGCGACGTCCCGCCGCGGCGACATCGTAGTGCTCGATGTGGCCGCGGGAACGGCCGGAGTCTCGCTGCAGATCGCCAACCGCACCGGCGCGCGAGTGATCGGCCTGGACCTGACCGAGCAGATGCTCCGGCAAGGCGCGCGCAATGTAGCGGCGGCTGGCGTCAGCGACCACGTTTCCCTCGTGTCGGGCCGCGCCGAGCGGCTGCCGCTGCCGGACGCCTCCGTGGACGCGCTGACCTTCACGTATCTGCTCCGGTACGTGACCGATCCGCAGGCGACGCTCACCGAGCTGGCCAGGGTGGTCAGGCCGGGCGGAACCGTGGCGAGCCTGGAGTTCCTTGCTCCCCCGTCGGCGTTCTGGCGGTTCTGGTGGCGCCTGTACACGTGGCTGGTGCTGCCAGTGGCTGGGCTGCTCACTGGCGGCCGGGAGTGGTACGGCGTCGGCCGGTTCCTGGGCCCGAGCATCGCCGGGCACTACCGCCGCTATCCGATCGACTGGACGGTGCGCGCCTGGGAGCAGGCAGGCATGCGCGACGTGGGCTACCGGGTAATGAGCCTGGGCGGCGGGCTGGTCATGTGGGGAACTCGCGCGAGTGAGTGACGGGCAGGCTGGCGGGGGGCCGGGGCAGGAGACGCCGGCGCCAGGGGCAGTCGGCAGGCCGGCGTTTTACGCGGCTGGCCCTGGCCGATGGCGCGACTGGTGGACCTTGCTGCACCCGCCGTACACGGCCTGGCACCTTGCCTATGTCGTGATCGGGGCCGCATTAGCACCGCACGTGCGGCTGGTTCCGCTAGTCGCGACCCTGATCGCTTTCTTCCTCGCCGTCGGCATCGCGGCGCATGCGCTGGATGAGTTCCACGGCCGTCCGCTGCGGACTCAGATCCCCGATGCGGTGCTGCTCACCGTGGCCGGCGTCGGGCTTGCTGGCGCGGTCGCCCTCGGCGTGGTTGGCACGCTGCGGGTCGGGTGGGTTCTCATCCCGTTCCTGCTGGCCGGCCCGCTGCTCGTCATTGCGTACAACGCCGAGCTCTTCGGCGGCATCGTGCACACCGATGCTGGATTCGCCGCCGCCTGGGGCGCCTTCCCGCTGCTGACGTCGTACGTGGCGCAGACCGGCAGGCTCTCGGCGGGCTCGGTGCTGGCCGCGGCGGGCGCGTTTGCCCTCTCGGCAGCCCAGCGCAGCCTCAGCACCCCTGCGCGGCTCCTGCGCCGGCGGGCGACTGGCGTGACCGGCACCGTCACGCTCGCTGACGGCGACACGCTCGCGCTGAGCGCGGGCCGACTGCTCGAGCCGCTTGAGCGCGCCCTGCGCGCCATGTCCTGGAGCATCGTGCTGCTGGCGGCCGCGCTCGCCGTAGCCAGGCTCGCCTAATCCCCTGATCGCCGACGCCGAGCATGACCGGCAGCGACCAGAATCTCGCCCGCGCGGACGTGGGCTACGGCAGCAAACCTCCGCAGCCAGCTGCTTGCCGTGGGGAGGGTACCCCTTGTTGACAGGCCGACCGCCGCACAATTATGTGCAGCGAGGAATAAGTGTGACCCGGCGACCGGCCGTACTGGGCGGTGGCCACCTTTGCATAGGCGCTGACCGCGACCCCAGCCCCCATGTGCCCGGCTGGTGTACCGGCTAGTTGAACAACTCTTCCGGACGTAGGGCGGGCATCTCGGCTCAACATGTTCGACGTTAGTTCTTGCGGAACGGCGGCAGTCGGGTCCTACCGTTAGCTCATGACCACCGATTCTCCCGGCGACACCGTCGTTGAAGCCGAAGACGCTCAGGGCGGGTGGTCACTAGTAGCTGTTTGCGCTGGCATGTCGGTAGCCTCCGTCGCGCTAGTGATCTGGGGCGGACTAGTGGGCCTGGTTGCCGGGCTGCCCGGCGTGGTGTTCTTCGGCGTGATCTGCCTTCCCTACATTGTGTTCAGGGCCGTCCATCCGGCACCTGTGCTGAGCATTGGCTCGGACGGGTTTACCGTGCGGCAGTATGCGGTCGACGTCGGTTTCGTCGCATGGGACGAAGTGCAGGGAATCGAAACCGACTCGCGGGGAGCGTTCTCATGGATCATGGTGACGCTCCGCGATCCTGCGGCGTTCTTGCAGCGCCATCGGCTTCCCCGCCGTGCCTTGCTAAGGCTGAACGCGGGCTTGAAGCAAGGGCATGTCCGCATAGCAGGCACGGGCTTGTCGCTGCCAGTTAGCGATCTAGTTCAGATCATGGAAGCCAGGCGCGACTCAATGGCATGAGTGCGCTCCGGGCGCCGCCAACTTCACCGGAGTCAGGGCTGGTCGGCCTTCGGGTCGGCCCTGTTTTCTTCGCCCGTTGCTCGGCCATACATTCGAAACGTCGCCATCTACCGGCTCTCCGTGCTGTGACGAAGGCCACACTACCTGTCTGCTTGTAGGTAGGTGCATACCGGCTACCCTTGGCGACGGAAGCGGCACACTCGGCCCGTCGGACGACACACGGCACGAGACGAGTCGTGCGCCAGTGGCTTCGCGTACGGACGAGCAAGCGGCTAGGGCTCCCGCCGATAAGCGCGCATTTACGCCCCAAGCGTGAGTCAATGAAGGGCTCTCGCTACCCGGAAGGGAACGCGACAATTGAGAGGCGCACACCGCGCACCTAGAGCGCCAGTCAGGCCGGCGAAGGGTTGCGGCTTCCTGGTCGCGGCGGTGGTCCTAGTCGTCGTGATTGTCCTCGTGATGGCAGTGGTGCGCGGCTCCCGCTAGCGTCAGAGCGCGTCGCGTCGCTGCAGGTAATTCAGCGCGACCCAGCCGATGGGGATCGGCAGCCAGAACGTGATCAGGCGGAACAGCAAGACAGCACTCAGGGCGTACGCACCGGATACGTGCGCGATGGTGGTGAGGCCGCCCGAGAGCGCGACCTCGACCGCACCGAGGCCACCCGGTGTCGGGACGATAGAGCCGAGTGCGCTGCCGGTGAGGTAAACCACCGCGATGGCGAAGAAGTTGGCGTGGGTGCCGACGGCGCGTAGGGATACGTCCAGACACAGGATGTAGCCAAACGTCAGCAGCAAAGCCCCGCCGATGCCCTCGGCGAGCTTGGCCGGCTTCTGAGCGATGTCAAGCAGCCGCGGGATGACCTGGCCGAGGGCTGGCGCCACCCTGGACCGCGCCAGCCGCCGGCCGGCGGGCAGGGCCAGGACGGCCAGGACCACGGCGCCGAGCACCGCCAGCGCGATGTACGCCCAGCTCGGCGGCCGGAACGACTTGCTGCTGGAGCCGCCGGCCAGCGTGATGAAGATGACCAGCAGCACCAGGTGCAGCGCGAAGGCGAAGACCTGGGAGACGCCGACGCTCGAGGCCGCATCACCTGGCGCGACCTTGGACTTGTTCAGGTACCGGATGTTCAGCGCGACGCCGCCGACCGCCGCCGGCGTGACCAGAGTGACGAACGATCCGGCGAGCTGCGCCAGGAGGGTCCGGACGAACTTGAGTTTCTCCAAGACGAAGCCGGACAGCGAGAAGGCCGCACCGACATAGGTCACTGCGGACAGCGCCAGTGCGACCAGCACCCACCGCCAGTCGGAGTGCTTGAGCACGGTGCGGAAGTTCTGGCTGCCGAGCTGGCCGATGACGATGTACGCCGCAAAGATCGAGGCGACGAGCGTGAGAACGCTGCGCAACCGGATTCGCTCCAGCTGCACTGGCGGCACATCCGTCTGCGGGTCGCTGCCGAGCAGGCCTTTGCGCAAGGCGGGCAGGACATCCTTGTGCCGCCGCAGGGCCGTCCTGGTGGAGCGGTGCAGCACGACCGGCTGAAGCAGCGGCACCAGGCTGGCCACCGTCGCCTGGCCGAGCTTGCTCCGCGCCAGGCGGGCGGCTCGATCCGGGCCGACTAGCAGCGCCACGGTCGCAGTCAGCTGGGACAGATCCAGCCTGAGCTGGAGATCACTCGCCGCGACATCACCGTCACTGGGATGGAGAAGCATGACCGTCTCTTGCTTGGCGCCGGTCAGCATGATGTGGTCCGCGGTGAGGGAGCGATGCGTGACCCGGTGCCTGTGCAGCGTGCACACCGCGTCGAACACGCGGCCAAGCTGGTGATCGGTAGGCGACGGATACTCGGCGAGCGTGGGCCCGTCATGATGGGTGGTGGCGATGGCGCCTGCCTCGGGCCCGACGCGCACGGCGGCGCGCAGCCGCGGCGTGGCTACGCCGGCGTCTTCCACCGCGAAGGCCATGAGGCTGCCTCGCTCGATCGCGCGGCTCACGGTGACGGGAGCGCTGCGGGCTGCCTGGCTGGTCAGGCGCAGGCGCCGGTAGATGCGGTACAGCGCGTCGGCGGCCTGCTGATCCCGGTCGAACACGATCACGTCGAGGCACGCGCCGTCGGCGCCGACCGCCGTGTAGCGGCGACTGTCGGTCCGGCTGTCCGGGACGCGGCGGATCTCGACGATCGGAGCCGCGGCCAGGCTCACGGCCGTGGCGATCTCCGCCGCGCTCGGCCGGTCGGTGTTGGTGCCGATGGCGTACCGGAGTCCAGATCCGATGGCCGCGCCGAGCAGCAGGGTGATCAGCAATGACAGCACAGTCGACGTCTCGTGCTCCAGCGCCAGGCTTGTCAGGCAGTAAAAGCCGATGGCCAGCCAGAACCACAGACGCCACCGCCGCCTGTCCGCCATCCCGATCACCGTCAGGAAGGCGGCCAGGCCGGCCAGGTACGGGTCGAGCGTCGTCGAGCCGCTGGGGGCCCCGCTCCTGGCGAGCGCGTTATAGACCTGAGTCAGCGAGCCCAGCCGGAGGATGGCGTCGCAAGCGACCGTCACTCCCCCGGCGATCACTCCGATGGCGGTCGCTTCGACGAGCCGCCGCAGCTGGCCGATCCACCCGAGCCTGATGGCCAGGGCGACGGGAAGTACAAGCAGCGCGATGAAGGCCAGTGAGTGCAGCGGCGCAACCAGCCCCCTGGCCAGATGCTGGCTGGCGCCGACTACGTCGACCTCGACGCCCGTCGTGGTCGCCCTGGCCGCGAGCCCGAGGCCGAGGAGCAGCGCTATCTCGATCAAAGCCGTGAGGCACCGCAGGAGGTCCGTCGGTATCCGGATCCGCGGCTCGAGCTGATCCTCGACCACGAGCGCTGCCGTTTGGTTCGCGCTCTGGCCGGCCGGTGCGGACAGGCCAGGCAATCTGGGCGGCGGAGCGGCTGGTCCCCCGTTCGGGGCCGCCGGCCCGTCAGGTACCGTCGGCGGCCCCTGGAGGGCAGGCTCCGACGGCCGTCGCCGCGACAGCCTCATCCGTCGATGGTTTCATCTGCACGGCCGACCGTCGTCATCGCCCTAGACGTCCTCTCCCATTAAGGTGCAGCACATGCCCCGGCAGGACATCACCGACGCGCTAGCCGCCGAAGCGGCAGCGCTATCCCGGGTAGTGGCCGGGCTGGACGGCGCTGACCTTGGCCGACCCAGCCCGTGCCCACCGTGGACGATCGGCGCACTGGTGTGTCACATTCTGATGGCTGCCGACCGGATCCGCGAGGCTCTCGCCGAGCCCGAGCCCACGGGAACGGGCCTGGTCAGTACCGCGGAGTACTACCGGCCTGATGAGAGGTTCTCGGCCACCACTAATGCCAACCGGATCGCGACCGCACAGGCCCTGGCCGAGCAGCTAGCTCCCGGCGGGGGGCGTGCCCTGGCCGCCGAGTTTGACCGGCGCTGCGCGGTATCGACCGACCTGCTCATGACCGCGCGCGCCGACCGCGCCGTCCGCACCCGGCACGGCGACCCGATGCTGCTGACGGACTTCGCTTGCACTCGGGTCGTGGAGCTCGGACTGCACGGTCTGGACCTGGCCATCGGCCTGCACCGCCAGGCGTGGCTGACCGATCAGGCCGCAGTAATCCTGACAGAACTGCTGGTGCCGGCCGGCAGTGCGGCGCAGCTGTGCGAGCAGCTGGGCTGCGGCCGCATAGGTCTCATCGGCCGGCTGACCGGCCGGACCGCGCTCTCGCCTGCCGACGAACGCAGGCTAGCTGACCTCGGCATCGCCAGGCTCGTGCTCGGCTGAGCGGCACGTCCTGCCGTCGCGCGCATCCGTGCTGGACTGACCTGGGTAAGGACAGTGGCAGCTGACGGCAGGCTGGCAACCCCGTCAACGCTTCACTATAAATTGTAGTAAATCCTACTAATGGTAAATAGCGGGCATAGATGCCAGCAGAAAATATATGCCCCCGCCGCGACCCGGCCGCGGTGCCGATATGATCCCCTGGTGATGGACGCCTTCGAGCTTGATGTGGTAGTGATCGGCGGCTGCGGCCACGTGGGCCTGCCGCTGGCTATCGCCTTCGCGAGCCGCGGCGCGCGGGTCGGCATTTACGACCTCAGCGCTGCTGCGGTGGGCATGGTCAACGATGGATTGCTGCCCTTCGCCGAGCCTGGCGCGGACGATGTCCTGAAGCAGGCGTTGTCGGACGGCCGGCTGCGGGCATCGGCCGATCCGGCTATCGTCAGCGCCGCTGAGCATGTGGTGGTCGTGATCGGCACGCCGGTTGATGAGCACCTGAACCCTGACCACGGCGCGGTTGGCCGGGCGATCGGGGCGTGCGCGCAGTATCTGCGAGATGGCCAGATCCTGATCCTGCGGAGCACCGTTTACCCGGGCGTGACCGCGCATGTCGAGCGTACGGTCGCCGCCCTCGGACGCGACGTGGACGTAGCCTTCTGCCCCGAGCGCATCGCCGAGGGCAAGGCAATGACCGAGCTGTTTAGCCTGCCGCAGATTGTGTCCAGCCGGAACGATCGCGGGGCCGCGCGGGCAGCGGCCCTGTTCCGGCGGCTCACGGACACGATCGTCGAGATGGAGCCAGAGGAAGCCGAGCTGGCCAAGCTGTTCACGAACGTCTGGCGGTACGTCAAGTTCGCCACGGCTAATCAGCTGTACATGATGGCCAACGACCGCGGTCTTGACTTCGAGCGGATCCGCCAGGGCCTGATGCTGGACTATCCCCGGGCCGCGGACCTGCCCGGCGCCGGGTTCGCTGCTGGGCCGTGCCTCTTCAAGGACACGCTGCAGCTCGCCGCTTATAACAACAACAACTTCGCGCTCGGGCACACCGCGATGGCGATCAATGAAGGTATGCCGCTCTATCTCGTGCACCGGCTTGAGCAGCAGCATGACTTGCCGGCCATGACGGTCGGCATCCTGGGCATGGCATTCAAGGGCGGCTCAGATGACGTCCGCTCGAGCCTGTCCTACAAGCTCAAGCGCATCCTGGCGTTCAAGGCCAAGCGAGTGCTGTGCACGGATCCCTACGTGACGACCGATCCTGGCCTCCTGCCGCTGGCCGCGGTGATCGCCGAGTCTGACCTGCTGATCATCGGCGCGCCTCATCCCGAGTACGAGGGCCTGGTGACCGGCAAGCCGACCGCCGACATCTGGAACAGCCTCGGTCTGGGTGTGCAGGTGTGACGATGCCCGGTGCGCGCGTCTCGCTGATCGTCCCGGCCTACAACGAGGGCCGCAACGTGATCCCCGTCCTGGATCGCATTTTTGAGTCGGTGCTGCTGCCAGCAGAGGTGCTGATCGTGGTCGACTCGGAAGAGGACAGCACGATCCCGGTTGTGAGCGAGTACGCCCAGAAGGAGCCGCGCCTGAAGTACCTGGTCAACACCTACGGGCCGGGCCCGGCGAACGCGATCAGGTACGGAGTCGATGGTGCCGCTGCGCCGGTGGTGGTGGTCACGATGGCCGACGGTTGCGACGATGCCCGCCAGATCCATGACCTGGTCCGCCTGGTGGAACGGGGCGTCGCAGTCGCGGCAGCCTCCAGGTACATGCCAGGCGGCCAGCAGGTCGGCGGCCCGTACCTGAAGGGCTTGCTGTCCAAGACGGCCGGCCGGTCGCTGCGGCTGCTCACGCACGTGGGGACCAGGGATGCGACGAACTCGTTCAAGGCGTACTCGGCGGATTTCGTCCGCCAGGTCGGCATAGATTCTCGGGCAGGGTTCGAGATCGGCATCGAGCTCACCGCCAAGGCTCGGCGCATGCGGCTGCCCGTCGCCGAGATTCCGACGATCTGGCTGGACCGCCAGGCCGGGGTCTCCACCTTCCGCGTCGCCCAGTGGATACCTAAGTACCTTCACTGGTACCGGTTCGCGTTCGGCCGCCAGCTCACGGCCGAGGAGATCCGCGCGCGGACCGGGCAGGCGCAGGAACCGAAGTCGACCGCAGCGGAGCCGGCAGTGTCAGCAGGACAAGTGGAGAGGGATCTGTAAACAGATGGAGAAGGTCCTAGTCAGCGGCTCGGCTGGCTTCATCGGCGGGTACGTAGTCGAGGAACTCCTCGGCCGGGGGTATGAGGTCGTAGGAATCGACAACTTCTCCAAGTACGGGCCGGTCAGGAAGTCTTATGACGATCATCCCCGGTACCACTTTGTCGAAGGTGACGCCCGCGACGTCGACCTCATGACTAAGTTGCTCTCCGACTGCGAGCACTTCATCGCGGGCGCGGCGATGATCGGCGGCATCTCCTACTTCCACACCTACCCGTACGACCTGCTGGCCACCAACGAGCGGATCATCGCGGCATCGTGCGATGCGGCCATCGCGGCGCACCGGGACGGCCGCCTGCAAAAGGTGACCTACCTGTCGTCCTCGATGGTGTTCGAGAGCGCGACGGACTGGCCGTCCGGCGAGGGCCAGGAGCGGCAGATCCCGCCGCCGCTGTCGTCGTACGGATTCCAGAAGCTGGCCGTGGAGTACTTCGCCCGCGCCGCCTTCGACCAATACAAGCTCCCTTACACCATCGCACGACCGTTTAACTGCGTCGGCATAGGTGAGAGCCGGGCGCTGGGAGACACGGAGATCCTGTCGGGGAACGTGAAGCTGGCCATGAGCCACGTTGTCCCCGACCTTGTACAGAAGATCGTCAAGGGTCAGGACCCCCTGCACATCCTCGGCTCGGGCGAGCAGATACGGCATTACACCTACGGTGGTGACCTAGCTCGCGGCATTGTCACCGCGATGGCCCACCCGCAAGCCGAGAACGATGACTTCAACCTGTCCACTGCCGAGGGAACCTCGGTGACACAGCTTGCGGAAGTCCTCTGGCGGAAGATCAACGGGGCGGACGTACCACTGCGGCTAGTCCACGACGACCCGTTTGACTACGACGTCCAGCGCCGGGTGCCCGCTACCGACAAGGCCAAGCGGGTGCTCGGCTTCGAGGCCACCACCACTCTCGATCAGATGCTCGACGAGGTCATCCCCTGGATCACGCGGGCGGTGGCGGACGGCTCGATATGACCCACCCGGACGCGGACGCAAGGCAATCCTGAGTTTCGCCCCGAGGAGCAAGCTGGCAAGGTCAAGATAGCCCAGCAGCGTGTCTGCGGGGTCGGATGGCAGCGCTGTCCCGTCGAGGCGATCGCCCCTGCGACAGCGTGTGCGCCTGGAAGACTGGTCAGCCAGCTCGGATCTGCTGCCTGACAGCAGCGAGGCTTGCCGGGGACTCCCGGCAAGCCGTGCTTCCTGGGTCTGTTCGTCGATGACCAGCAGGAGCACCTGGTGGAGTATGTCCATCATCTCGGTCTGGTTGCCGGCGATGCCGCACACGAACACAGCGGTCATGCCGGAGGCCGCATCAGCGATGGCCTGCCTGAGCCGGGATCGTCGCCAGACCCAGCGGTGGGTCAGCGGCCAATAACCCCCGGAGTTGGCAGGCCGAACTGCAGGCATCCCGGCGACGTCCTCCCAGTACGCAAGTGCGTCAGCCTCGACAGCAGCAAGGCCGCGCCGTGACAGCTCGGCGGCCAGGTCTTAGTCTGCGGTAGGCAGCTGCCTGCGAGCGTGCAGCAAGGCGAGGCTGAGCCGAAGGGCCACCACCAGGGACAGCGCCATCATCAGTAGCTCCGCGCCGTCCACCAGGCCCGGCCGGAAGAGTCCGGCCTGACCCGGCCCGGACCCCAGCACCCAGCTGGCCGCGCCCGCCAGGAACGGCACCGCGGCCGCGCTCGCCGCCACTGCCAGATACGTGAGGTAGCGCAGCACGCCGCCCGGCAGCGCGAGCCGTCGCACGACGATGACAAGCCCCGTCACCAGGCCGACCGCGGCGACCGGGCTCAAGACCATCCAGATCAGCTCTGGCACCGGGAAGATTGCCAGCAGGGCTGGATGCGCCCAGAACGATGACACCGACAGCGTCCACGCCCAGCCGAACGCCGCTAGCCCAGCTGGCACAAGGTGGTGGTGCGCGCCGGTGCCGCCGGTACCCGGCCACGAGTTCTGAAAGTGCCGGGTGCCGACGGCCAGCGCGGCGGCGCAGGCAAGCGCCAGCCCGGCCGGTCTCGCCAGCCTGAGGTCCCGATGGCCGAAGGCGACGGCCACGGCCCACGCGACCGGCGCGGCCGCGGCCAGGCCGATGAGCATCAGGACGGCGGCGCCGGCCGACATGGCGACCGTGCCAGCCACTGCCGACGCCGATCGCGGTGAAACCCATTGCCAGCCGGTGGCCAGCTGAGCCAGCATGGCGACGCCGAAGGTCAGGAATACCGCGAACGCGGCGCACATCGTGGCGGCGCCAGCCTGGATCTGCTCGGCGGGCGGCAGTTCATGGCTCGTCAGGCCAGCCGCGGTGCACCGGGCGAGCAGCCCGCTGGCGATGACGTTGGCCGTCCGGCGCGCGCTGCGGGGCCGCTCGCCGAGGTCGGCCAGGAGCAGCTCGGCGAACTCCTCGCCGTACCGAGCGCGCCAGGACGCCGGATACCAGCGCAGCAGCCGGGCGACCTGGCGGGCCGCCGGGTCGGCGGGCCGCTTCATGCCGGGCCCCAGCTGCGGGCCAGCCGCCGGAGGCCGACCTCGGCCACCCGGCGCTGATCGGCGAGATGCGCTCGGAGGGCCTGGGCTCCGGCCGCGGTGAGCTGGTAGGGGCGGCGCCGATCCTCGCTGGCGAGCGCCTCGATGAGGCCCTGGCTTTCGAGTCGGCTGAGCGCCTCATACAGCGTCCCCGGCGCCAGCCTGACTCCGGCGAACTCCTCGATGTCCTTGGTCAGCGCGTAGCCGTGCTTGGCACCGTCGGCCAGGCTAGACAAGATCAGCGTGGCCGGTCCGGCGTACCGGCCGAACGTGACGAGCGATCCGGCGTGGGGATCTGGCACTGGACCATCCTATATCGGCAGGCGATCGATCGGTGGGCGGTAGTCCGCTGCTGGTCCGGCGGCCGGGACGAGATAGGGCAGGCGCGAGTGGAGAAATGACCGTGGGAACTCCTCGCGCATCCGCCATAGGCCGGCGTCGACCACGAAATGTGCCATCACCGCACCAAGGAACAGCCCAAACAGAATTCGGAGAGCCGGACCGGCGGCCGCCTGATCAGACGCGATCGAGAGCGCCGCGCCGCCCAGCAGCGCGATATTGCACAGCGCCGCCAGTCCCGCCAGCCGGCGGGCTGTTGCCGCGCGCGGGCCTGCGGCTGCGCGCGGGCCTGCGGCTGCTATCAAGCCCATGAGCAGCAAGTACTGAAGGCCGTGCGCAATCGTCAGGCCGGCCACCGCGGCGTATGGCGAGGTGAAGACGAACACCGGCACGCTGAATCCCAGCGAGGTCAGGTAGACGACGCAGAATCCGGCCGGCCGCTGGGCCGGACTGCGCACGGCCAGGCAGCCGACGCCGACCGCGACGAACCCCGCGAACGCGATCGTGGCCACCGGGAAGAGCGGCGCCAGGATGGGCCGTACCGGCAGCTGGAGCAGGCTCGGCCGCGCCAGCAGGCCCGCGATTCCGGCCAGGCCTGCCCCGGTCAGCGCCCGGCGCTCGGCCATCCGCAGTGGCGCGATTCGCTGCGATGCCGCCGCCAGCGCGGCGATGCCGAGGTTCTGCTTCTGATAGTGAAAAAACTGCCAGCCGAAGTACGGCAAGAGCAGCCAGTCGAGAGCGGTACGCGGCACCAGCATGGCGATCGCGCCGCCGCCTGCTATCAGCGCGAGCGGCCACCACACGTACCTCGGCCTGTGCTGGCGCATGTACGCGCGCACCTCAGGCACGGTATAGAACCAGCCGGTCGAGGCGACGTGCACCGACGAGCCGACGAACAGCAAGAATGCGAGGCCCTCCGGGGCGCGCGCGGTTCCCGGCGGGGCCGCCGCGATGGCAGCCACGGCAGCGGACACCGACACGGCCACGGTCGCCGCAAGCCAGATACGAGCGCCGCGCGAAGTGGCCGCGCGCGAAGTGGCCATGGCCGGCGTGACCGCGGGCGGAGTGGCCGCGCGCGGAGTGGCCGCGCGCGGAGTGGCCCCAGCCAGCGCCGCCTGCTCAGCCGCCACCACAGCCCCCCGTCACGGCGGCGGCACTGGCGGCCATCAGGTGCAGAACAAACAGCGCAGTCAGCACGGAGAGCGCGAACAGCAAGCCGAGCAACGTCAAGACGAGACGCTGCCGGCGGCTGAGCGAAGTCGTCGGCACCGTCGCGACAGCTGGCTGACCCCCGGAGGTCGGTTCAGGCATCATGCCCACAGACTAGTCCGTGGGCCGATACATCGTCAACCGATACTTCGTGAGCCGGACTAGCCTGGCCGGGCAACAACCACTCCGGGGCTAGCCCCGTTCTGGTTAGCCCGTCGGTCCGCCGCCGCCGAAGCCGCCACTGCCGACATTGCCACTGCCGAAGCCGCCCGTGCCGCCTACGCTGACGCCCTGGCGCAGCCTGCGCCGCGACGCCTGGCTGCGGATCGTGTCCAGGATCAGCAGCACGGGAACGATGAAGGCCTGGAAGAACAGGACGTAGTGGCCGCCGGCGAAGACAAAGGTCAAATAGAAGCCGTAACAGAAGAAGCCGATGCCGAAGATCGCCCTGATCACCCGGCGCTGCACCGCTTGATTCCGCAGCACGGCGGTCACCAGCATGGCGATCCCGCTGAGCATGAGCAGAATGCAGTACCAGGAAAAGCCTGCGTTATGAGCGAAGCTGAGATTCCCCATGTGGTCGTCCCCGAGGTAAGCAGGCAGCGCCCCGCGGGGGCTGCGCGATGGAAGCGGCGATGTGAGACTCTAGCGACGGCCATATGGCTTTGTACATGCTTTATCCCTTATCTCATGACAGTTGCAGACCGACACGGAGAATGGCCTCATGATCGACCTGATCCTTCGCAATGCCCGGATCGCGGGCCAGGACACGCTGACCGATCTTGGGGTCGACCATGACGTGCTCACGACGGTCGGCGCGGATACAGCCGCAGCGCAGGTCCTCGACCTGGCCGGCCGGCTGGTGACGCCGCCGCTGGTCGAGCCGCACATTCACCTCGACGCCGTGCTCACCGTCGGCCAGCCGCGCCCGAACGTGTCGGGGTCGCTGTTCGAGGGCATCGCGGTGTGGGCGGAGCGGGTCGCCGACCTGACTTACGAAGACGTCCAGTCACGCGTGCGGCAGATCCTGCGCTGGCAGCTCGCCTGCGGTGTCCAGCACGTGCGCAGCCACGTCGACGTGTGCGACCCGAAGCTGACCGCGCTGCGTGCACTGGCCGACCTGCGGGACGAGGTTCGGGGCGTCATCGATCTGCAGCTCGTGGCGTTCCCGCAGCAAGGCATCCTGGCGTTCGACGGCGGCAAGGAGCTCATGCGTGCCGCCGTCGAGCTCGGCGCGGACGTGGTCGGCGGGATCCCGCATTACGAGCTGACGCGCGAGGACGGCGTCGAGTCAGTCAAGTTCGCCATGGCGCTGGCCGACGGGCATGGCCTGGCGGTCGACATCCACTGCGACGAGACCGACGACGAGCATTCGCGTTTCGTGGAAGTGATGGCGGCCGAGACAATCCGCCGCGGCATGTCCGGCCGGGTCACGGCGAGCCACACCACCGCCATGCATTCCTACAACAACGCTTACGCCCACCGACTGATCAGCAACATCGCCCGGGCTGGCCTGCACATGGTGACGAACCCGCTCGACAACTCCGTGCTTCAGGGCCGCTTCGACACCGGGCCGATCCGCCGTGGCCACACCAGGATCAAGGAGTTGCAGGCGGCAGGCGTCAACGTCTGCATCGGGCACGACTCAGTCATGGACCCGTGGTATCCGCTCGGCTACGGCGACCCGCTCCAGGCAGCGTTCGTGCTAGCGCACTTCGGCCAGATGTCAGGCGACAGCGAACTGCGGCGGCTGATCGAGATGATCACCGTGAATCCAGCCGCGGCGCTCGGCGTGCCGGACTACGGTCTGCGGTCCGGCGGACCGGCTGATCTCGTCGTCTTCGACGCACCGTCCGAGGCGGACGCGCTGCGCCTGATCGCGCCGCGGACGCTGGTGCTGCGCGGCGGCAAAGTCGTCGCGCGCGCAACCCCCGCGCAGCACACGGTCGTCTGGGACGGCGCCGAAGAGGAAGTCAGCTTCCTGCGGACGTAAGCGACGGTGGACATAAGCGACGGCGCCCGCCAGGAGGTGGCGGGCGCCGTCGGCCCCGTTCCGGTCTGATCGTGATCTTTATCAGGCCTCGACCTGTGCTGCCTCGCCAGGCACCACGAGGGTCTCTTCCCGTCCGCTTTGGCCCTGGATCCGGAAGAAGAGCCAGTACAGCAGTGCGGCCAGCACGAACCCGACCTCGAAGGTGAGGTCGCCGAACGCCGGGTGGTGCTTCGGGACCAGGCCGTGATAGTCAGACTGGTTGGCGAACAGCCAGATGGATACGCCGATCCCGATCGCCATGGCCGCGAAGCCCGCCCACGGGTTGTGCTTGCGGTCGAACAGGAAGCCGGCCACCTGCTTGCGGCGGCGCAGGAACTGGTCGGCGAAGAACACGCCCAGCCACGGCCCGATCCAGTAGGCGATGACCAGCAGGAAATTGTTGTACTTCGTGCCGGCGTCGGACAGACCGGACAAGGCGACGAAGAAGCCCGCGATGCCGAACACGATGGCGACGATCGCGCGGCGCATGGTCAGCGGCAGCTTGATGCCAAGCGCGAGGAACGACATCGAGCCGGAGTACACGTTGAGCGCGTTCGCGCAGACCGCACCCAGCGCGATGGCCAGCAAGGTGATGTCCGCGATCCCGGTCGGCAGGTGACTGACGAAGCCAGCCGTGGGGTTGTTGGCGTACTTGTCAATGCTGGTGACGGTCGCCGCGGCCGCGCCGACGATCTCGAGCACGACGCAGGAGATGAACACGCCGAGGCCCGCCCACAGCCCGGTCGCCCGCCGGTTAGTGTCCTTGGGCAGATAGCGGGTGTAGTCGCTCGCGTACGGGTTCCAGCCGGCCGCGTACCCGAACGCGGCACCGAAGGTGATCAGCCAGCCACCCAGCCGGCCGCCCACCGGAGCGGCTATGTGGGCGCCGGGGTGCGACTTGGACAGGATCACGACCGAGGCGATGACAAAGACGACCACCAGGACCGGGAACGCCCACCGCTCGAACGCGTGTACCAGGTTGTGCCCGAAGAATGCGACCGCAAGCTGGACGACGACGATGATCAGCAGGCATAGCTTGCTGTTCCAGCCGAGCAGCGCGTTCAGCGCGAACGCGCCGCTGACGCTGTTGACCGCGAACCACCCGACACCCGCCACCAGTGCGTTGACGCCGGCCGGCAGGATGTTGCCGAACCATCCGAAGCTAATCCGGGACAGGACCATCTGCGGCACGCCGAACAGCGGCCCGCGAGCGGCGAGCGCCCCCATCGACAGCGAGCCGAGCGCTGTGCCCAGCAGGATCGCGAGGGCGGCCTGCCAGAACGTCTGGCCGAAGAACCAGACGCCGATGACGCCGACGAAGATCGTCGCGAACTCCATGTTCGGCGACACCCAGGTCCAGAACTGCTGGTGCGGCTTACCGTGCCGCTCGCTCAGCGGGATGTACTCGGCCCCGCCGGGCTCAATCGTGGCGAGCTTGTCGCCGTAGGTACCCTCACGAACATCGGCCTCGATCACCGCGGCGCCGGCCGCTGTTGTGGTCTCGGTCACTTCCTGTACACCCCTAAGTTGGACGTGCGCGCCAAAAAGAGAGCTGCGCTGGCTGCCGGAATGATCGAACAATGGCTGGGGCACAATCCTGCCGATCCGCCAGTACCGCCCATACCGGCGCAGCAGGAACGACGGGGCTAGTGTCGCCTACATTTATTTCAAACATGTGACGTGCCTGGTGAGATTCCCGTCGGCAGCGTCCGCGCCGGCTGCGAGTGACCAATTACACGTCGGGACGCACGGATCGGGCGCCAGGGCGACGGCCGATAGCCCGCCCCGCCGTCGCTGGTTATGATCGCAGTGAGCTCATGGCGCTCGTCTCAGACCTGAACCGGGGGCGCTGCGGATGGCTGGCAGGAAGGCACTGTGGGCGCGGCCCGCGTGCGACCCGGAGCTGCCCGAGTATCTGCGACTGCTGGTCACTAGGCCACAGTCCGTCAGCCGGTCACGGCGGTGGCTGCAGCGGCGTGAGCTCGGACGCCAGGCCGACCGCGTGATCCTCCCGTACCAGCTGGACCAGCCGGACCGGCTGCTGCTGGCACGGGCGCAGGTCGCCGTCGACACGATCCTCGGCTCCGAGGTGCGATTGGCCGGGCTGCTGGAGCCCGACGAGCCGGCGCTGCGGCGACATGAATGGGAAATCGCCTGCGCGATGCGCGAGCTGACCGAAATGCGGGGACTGACCCCCGCGGACGCCCGCGCAGGCCCGTTGACCGCCGCCGTGCTCGACGCGCAGCAGCGGGCCCTGGTCCTCGCCGCGGAGGCGGCGGGCAGCCGGGTGGTCGCGCTGGAGCGCTACGCCGATCAGGTCGCGGCCGCTGACGAGGCGCACTGCGACTGGCACTCGGCGCTGCGTCTCGCCGGACTCAACGACAGGTACCGGGACCTGGTCGCCCGGACGGCCGCCGACGAGCTGGCCGTCGCGGAGCTCGACGAGCTCACTGACCGGGCTGCCGTGACCGTGCAGGTGCTTAAGGACAGCCTGCGGCAGGCGAGTGCTGCCGCCGAGGTCCTGGCGCTGCCTCCCGCACAGGTCAGCTAGGCACAGGTCAGCCAGGCACAGGTCAGCTAGACCACAGGTCAGCTAGCCGGCGAGACTACTGCGCTCCGCCCGATTCGCGAGGTTCGCGCTGTTCGCGCTGTTCGCGCTGTTGGCGCCTTGCATCATTTCCCGGCTAACGTGCGCCCAAAAAGGGCAGGTCGGGCGCCAAACTGCACGCGCCGCGGGAAATGTCGCGGACAGCCGCTCCACGGGAGTCGATCGGTGGCTGAGCAGCACCAAGAATACGAAGTTTGACCCGAATTATGACCGCTACTGATACGCCGGCGGCGCGTCGACCCGGCACCGGGAGCCGGAGACAGCTACTGGTGCGCTGGCGGCGCGTCGACCCGGCACCGGGAGCCGGAGACGGCCGCCGCCCCCACTCGAGGACCACGGCCGCTGCCGGTTTAACCGGCCCGCACGGGTCAGCTAGCTGGCCGGCACCGCGCAGACGGCGCCAGTGTCGGCTCCCGAGACGAGCGCGGCGTACTTGGCCAGGACGCCACTGGTGTAGTTCGGCGCCGGCCGCTTCCAGCTGGACCGTCGCCGGGCGAGCTCGGCATCGTCGACCAGCACGTCCAGCCGCCGGTTCACCACGTCGAGCACGATCTTGTCGCCGTCAGCGACGAGCGCGATCGGGCCGCCGTCGAAGGCTTCTGGCGCGATGTGCCCGACGCAGGCGCCGAACGTGGCGCCGGAGAACCGGCCGTCGGTCAGCAGCACGACATCCTTGCCGAGGCCAGCGCCCTTGATGGCCGCGGTGACCGCCAGCATCTCCCGCATACCAGGACCGCCCTTGGGACCTTCATGCCTGATGACCAGGACGTCACCCTTGCGGACCTGCCCGGCTGTGACGGCCTCGAAGCAGTCTTCCTCCCGCTCGAACACGCGCGCGGTGCCCTCGAACCGCAGCGTCTCGATGCCGGGGGTCTTGACGACCGCGCCGTTCGGGGCCAGCGAGCCACGCAGGATCGCGAGCCCGCCATCCGGCTTGAACGGGTCCTTGACCGGCCGCACCACCTTGCCATCGGGCTCGAAGGCGTCGGCCACGTTCTCACCGAGCGTGCGGCCGTTAACGGTCAACGCGCTGCCATCGAGCATGCCTGCGGACAGCAGTTCCTTCAGGATGACGGGCACGCCCCCGACCTGGTCCAGCTCGCTCATGATGTACAGGCCGGACGGGCGCATCGACGCGATGACCGGCGTGCGGCGGCTGATCTCGTCGAAGTCGTCGAGGGACAGCTCGACGCCGGCCTCGTTGGCGATGGCCAGCAGGTGCAGCACCGCGTTGGTCGAGCCCGCGGTCGCCATCACGACCGTCGCCGCGTTGAGGAACGCGGTCCGCGTCATGATCTGCCGCGGCCGCAGCCCGGCGGCCAGCGCTCGCACGACGGCCTCGCCGGTCCGCCGCGCCAGATCGGTCCGCTCGGCCGAGACCGCGGGTGCGGATGCCTCGCCTGGCAGCGTCATGCCCAGCGCCTCGGCGCACATCGACATCGTGTTGGCCGTGTACATGCCCGCGCACGATCCGGCACCGGGGCAGGCAGCGCGCTCGACGGCGAGCAGGTCCGCGTCCGACATGGTGCCGGCCGAGTGCTCGCCGACCGCCTCGAACACGTCCTGGATCGTCACTGCCTTGCCGCGGACCCAGCCGGGCAGGATCGTGCCGCCGTACAGGAACGCCGCAGGGATGTCCAGCCGGGCGCACGCCATCAGCATGCCGGGCAGCGACTTGTCACAGCCGGCAATCGCGACGAGCGCGTCGAACTGCTCCGCGTTCACCATGAGCTCGACCGAGTCCGCGATGACCTCGCGGCTGACCAGCGAGGACTTCATGCCCTCAGTGCCCATGGAGATGCCGTCGGAAACCGCGATGGTGCCGAACTCCAGCGGCACCGCGCCGGCCTGGCGGACGCCCTCCTTAGCCGCCACGGCCAGGCCGTTGAGGTGCACGTTGCAGGGGGTTACCTCGTTCCAGGAGGACGCGATGGCGACCTGAGGCCGCTCGAGGTCCTCCTCAGACAGCCCGACAGCGCGCAGCATCGCGCGGGCAGCCGCGCGGGACGGCCCGGTAGTGAGCGGGCCCGACCGCGGCCTGGGCAAGCTGGTGGGCTGGGCAGGGTGGGACATCTAGACAGCCTCCGAAATCTCCTCGGCGAGCGGCTCGGCGCCGGCTCGCAGCAACCCAAAGACCACGCCATCGGTCAGCGCCTCCCACGAGGCGGTAACGATGTCATCGGACACGCCGACCGTCGTCCACTCACCGGCCGCGTCGGCCGATGTGAGCATCACCCGGGTGACCGCGCTGGTGGCGGCCCTGCCATCCAGGATCCGCACCTTGTAGTCGACCAGGTGGATTCCTGCGAGCTCGGGGTAGACCTCAGCCAGCCCGCGCCGGAGCGCCTGGTCGAGCGCGTGCACCGGCCCGACGCCCTCACCGACCGCGACCACCCTGCCGCTGCCAAGCCGTAGTCGCACGATCGCCTCGCTGCGGTCGGCGTCGCCGGCCCGCTCGATGACGACACGGTAGCCCTCGAGCTCGAACCAGGCTGGCAAAACGCCTGCGCTCTTGCGGACGAGCAGCTCGAACGACGCATCAGCGGCCTCGAACGCGTAGCCGCGGTGCTCCGCCTCCTTGACCTGATCGAGCACCTGGCCGGCCAGGACCGGGTCGCCGGACAGGTCGAGCCCGAGCTCGGCCGCCTTGGCCACGACGTTGCTGCGTCCGGCTAGCTCGCTGACGAGCACCTGCGCCTTGTTGCCGACCGTGCCGGGATCGACGTGCGAGTAGGCGTCCGGGCGCCGGGCGATCGCTGAGGCGTGGAGTCCAGCCTTGGTCGCGAACGCCGACGAGCCCACGTACGGCTGCCTAGCCTCGAACGGCAGGTTCGCGAGCTCCGCGATCGTACGCGCGGTCGAGGCGAGCGCCGTCAGCTTGCCCGGCGGCAGCAGCTCGTGTCCGCGCTTCAGCTCCAGGTCCGCGATCACGGAGAACAGGTCGGCGTTGCCGCACCGCTCGCCGTAGCCGTTGGCGGCGCCTTGCACGTGCAGGCTGCCGGCCGCCACCGCGACTACCGAGTTCGCCACCGCGCATGCCGCGTCGTTGTGGAAATGAACGCCGATCGCCGTGCGCGACCTGTCCGCTACCTCGGCGACGATCCGCGCCACGTCGTCGGGCAGCGTGCCGCCGTTCGTGTCGCACAGCACCAGCGTGTCCGCGCCAGCGTCCGCGGCCGCGGCCAGCACGTCCAGCGCATAGCTACGGTCAGCGAAGTACCCGTCGAAGAAGTGCTCGGCGTCGAACACCACGCGGCGTCCGGCCGCGGCCATGTAGGCGACCGAGTCGGCGACCATGGCAATGTTCTCTGCCCTGGTCGTGCGCAGCGCTTCGTCGACGTGCAGCGTCCAGGACTTGCCGACCAGCGTGACGATCGGCGTCTGCGCGTCTAGCAGCGCGCGCAGGCTCGCGTCGTCCTCGACCTTGCGGCCCGGCAGCCTCGTCGCCCCGAACGCGGCCAGCGTCGCGTGGGTGAAATCAATCTTCTTCGCCCGCTCGAAGAACTCGGCGTCCTTCGGGTTGGACCCTGGCCAGCCGCCCTCGATGACGTCGACGCCAAGGACGTCCAGCGCCGCCGCGACGCGCAGCTTGTCGGCCACCGTCAGGTCAAGCCCGACCTGCTGCGACCCGTCGCGCAGGGTGGTGTCGTAGATCTCTACCTTCGGTGTCGGCATCGTCATCACGTCCCCCCGAGACCGAGCTGACCGAGGTGACCGAGGTGACCGAGCAGAGCCTTCTCCCACTCCCCTGTGCTCGCCGGCGCGCCAGCGGCCAGCACCGCATCGACTGCCGCATCCAGGTCTGCCGCCGCCGCGTCCTCGCCCAGATGCGCCAGCATGAGCCCGGCCGATAGCACGGCGCCGGCCGGATTGGCCAGGCCCTTGCCAGCGATGTCCGGCGCGGAGCCGTGCACCGGCTCGAAGACTGAGGGCCCGGTGCGGTCCGGGTTGAGGTTGCCGCTCGGCGCGTAGCCAAGACCGCCGGTCAGCGCCGCGCCGAGGTCGGAGATGATGTCACCGAACAGGTTGTCGGTGACGATCACGTCGAACCTGCCCGGGTCGTCGACCATCCACAGGCACGCCGCGTCGACGTGGGCGTAGCTGAGCTGCACGCCCTCCGCCGCGGCGACCTGCGTGGCGATGCGGTGCCACAAGTCGCCCGCGTGCGTCAGCACGTTGGTCTTGTGCACCAGCGTGAGCCGGCCAGACCGCCGCGCCGCGAGCCTGGCCGCGTACTGGACGCACCGGTATACGCCTGCCCAGGTGTTCAGCGACTCCTCGGTGGCCGTCTCGAACTCGCTGCCCCGGTGCACGGTGCCGCCGGCGCCCGCGTACAGGCCCTCGGTGTTCTCCCGGACGATGACGAAGTCCAGGTCCTCGAGCCGGTGCTTGCCAACCGCGCCGCCGACGCCTGGCCGCAGCTTTGACGGCCGCAGGTTGATGTAGAGGTCAAGCTCGAACCGCAGCCGAAGCAGCAGCCCGCGCTCCAGCACGCCCGGCGGCACGTCCGGCGTGCCGACCGCGCCGAGGAGGATCGCGTCGGAGTTACGCAGCTCAGCCAGCACCGCGTCGGGCAGCACCTCGCCGGTGGCCAGGTAGTGCTGGCCGCCGAGCGCGCAGCTTCGCCAGTCGATGGTGAAGCCATGGCGGCCGCCGACGGCGTCCACGCACGCGCGTGCGACCTCGGTGACCTCCGGGCCCACGCCGTCACCCGGCAAATGAGTGACGACGTGCGTGCGCTGCTTCCCGTCCGCGTCGCCGTTTGGGGCTACCTCGCCAGCCGATACATTGCCGCTCATTACTCGTCCATCTCCTTCGCGGCCGAGTTGAGCCAGCTCATCATCTTGCGCAGCGGCTTGCCCACCTGCTCGATCTGCGCGGTCTTGGCGTCCTCGCGCAGCTTCTCGAAGTTGGGGCGCCCGGCGTCGTCCTCGGCCACCCACTCGCGGGCGAACTCGCCCGACTGGATGTCGGCCAGCAGCGTGGCCATCGCCTGCCGGGTCGGCTCGCCGATCACTCGCGGTCCGCGGGTGAGGTCGCCGTACTCGGCGGTGTCGCTGACCGAGTACCGCATCCAGCTCTCGCCGCCTTCGTACATGAGGTCAACGATCAGCTTGAGCTCGTGCATGCACTCGAAGTAGGCGACCTCGGGCTGGTAGCCCGCGTTCACCAGTGTCTCGAAACCCGCGTTCACCAGTGCGGTCACGCCGCCGCAGAGCACGGCCTGCTCACCGAACAGGTCGCTCTCGGTCTCCTCCTGGAACGTGGTGACCAGCGCGCCGGCCTTGGTCCCGCCGATCGCGGCGGCGTACGACTTGGCCAGGTCCCAGGCCTTGCCGGTGGCGTCCTGCGCGACGGCCACCAGTACTGGCGTGCCGTGGCCCTCCTCGTACTGCCGGCGGACCAGGTGGCCCGGTGCCTTCGGCGCCACCATCGCGACATCGACAGTGTCCGGCGGCGTGATGTAGCCGAAGTGGATGTTGAAGCCGTGCGCGAAGAACAGCGCGTCGCCCGGCTGCAGGTGCGGAGCGATGGCATTCGCGTAGAGCTTGCGCTGCGTGGTGTCCGGGGTCAGCACCATGATCACGTCCGCCCACGCGCTCGCCTCCGTCCGGCGTGGTCACCGTCAGCCCGGCAGCTTCGGCGCGCTTGCGGGACCGGGAGCCCTCGGGCAGGCCGACTCGCACATCGCAGCCGGAGTCACGCAGGCTCAGCGCGTGCGCGTGGCCCTGCGAGCCGTAGCCCAGCACGGCGATCTTGCGGGACTGAATCAGGCCGAGATCTGCGTCAGTGTCGTAGTACACGGTGGCCATGTCGAAAAACGTCCTCTCGTAACAGACTTAAATAGTGGGAACGGGGTGGTCAGGCCGCTGACTGGGCTGAATCGTGCGCGGTCGGCACGGCTGATCCGGGCACGGGTGCTCCAGTCACGGGCGACAGCGCTGGGCTGCCGTCGGTAATGACACCGGCGCCGCGGGCCAGCGCGATGCGCCCAGTGCGCACGAGCTCGCAGGTGCCGTAGCTGTCGAGCATGGCGAGCAGCGCGTCGAGCTTGGCCGGGCTGCTGACCGCCTCGAGCACGAGCGTGGTCGGGCCCATGTCGACGACGCTGGCGCCGAAGACGCTGGCGACCTCAAGCAGCTGACCGCGCAGCGCCGGATCGGCGCGCACCTTGATCAGCGCCAGCTCGCGCTCGACTGCGGTGCCCTCGTGCAGCTCGACGACCTTCAGGACCCGGACTAGCTTGTCGAGCTGGGTCTTGACCTGCTCCACTGGCGTCGACGCGCCATCGACCACGATCGTGATGCGGCTGACTCGCTCGTCATGCGTCGGACCGACGGCGAGTGAGGAAATGTTGAACGCGCGCCGCGAGAACAGGCCCGCGACGTGCGACAGCACGCCCGGCTTGTTTTCCACCAGGACCGACAGGGTGTGCGTGCTCATCGGGTCATCCCTTCACTTCTCGGCGCGTCGCGGCGCGCTGCTCGTCCGCGGTGAATTCCGGGCCTAGCACGATGTCGTCGTTCGGCTTTCCGGCCGGCACCATCGGGAAGACGCCTTCCCGGTCGTGCGTCCTGAAGTCGACGACCACTGGCACGTCGCTCGGGGCGAGCGCCTTGTCGAGCACCGTGTCCACCTCGTCGGCCCGGTCGCAGCGCAGCCCGATGCAGCCGTACGCCTCGGCGAGCTTCACGTAGTCCGGGATGGCCGTGCCGAGCTCGACCGACGAGTAGCGCTCGTCGTAGAACAGCTCCTGCCACTGGCGCACCATGCCGAGGAAGCCGTTGTTGAAGATCAGCACCTTGATCGGGATCTTCTCGATCGCGCAGGTGGCGAGCTCCTGCGCGGTCATCTGGAAGCAGCCGTCGCCGTCGATCGCCACGACCAGCTCGCCGGGGCGGCCCACCTGGGCCCCCATCGCGGCCGGGACCGCGAAGCCCATGGTGCCCGCACCGCCGGAGTTGATCCAGCTGCGCGGCTTGGTGAAGGAGTAGTGCTGGGACGCGTGCATCTGGTGCTGGCCGACGCCGGCCACCACGATCGCGTTGCCGCCGGTCAGGGCCGACAGCCGCTCGGTCACGTACTGCGGCTTCAGCGGGCCATCCGGGTCCTGGGTATAGCGCAGCGGGAACTGGAATTTCCAGCCATCCAGCGTGGCCAGCCACGTCCTGGTGTCAGGCTGCGCACCGCGGGCCAGCTCTGCCGCGACCGCGTCGGCCAGTCGGCCCATCGTCAGCCGCAGGTCGCCCGTGATGGCGATATCCGGCCGCCGGTTCTTCCCGATCTCGGCCGGGTCGATGTCGGCGTGCACGATCCGCGCACGCGGCGCGAATGCCGACAGCTTGCCGGTGACCCGGTCATCGAACCGCGCGCCAAGCGCGACTACGAGGTCGGCCTCCTGGAGCGCGGCGACTGCGGGGTACGTGCCGTGCATGCCCGGCATGCCGAGAGCCAGCGGGTGCACGTCCGGGAACGCGCCGCGGGCCATGAGCGTCGTGGTCACCGGCGCCTGCGCGAGCTCGGCCAGCCGGAGCAGCTCGCCGTGCGAGTCTGACTTGACCACGCCGCCGCCGATATACAGGACGGGCCGGCGGGCCTGCAGCAGCATGACCGCTGCGGCCTCGATCGCGGCCTGATCCGGGGGCCCGGGCAGCCGGTAGCCCGGCAGGTCCATGGCCGGCGGCCACTCGCCGTCGGCCAGCCGCCATGGCCCCGAGGCCTGCTGTATGTCCTTGGGCACATCGATGAGGACCGGGCCCGGACGCCCGGTGGTGGCGATGTGGAACGCCTCGGCGACCGCGGCCGGGATCCGCTCCACCTCGGTCACCAGCTCGTTGTGCTTGGTGATCGGAAGGGTGATGCCGGTGATGTCGGCTTCCTGGAACGCGTCCGTGCCGATCAGGCTCGTCCCGACCTGGCCGGTGATCGCGACCATGGGCACCGAGTCCATGTAAGCGTCCGACAGCGCGGTCACCAGGTTGGTCGCCCCTGGCCCGCTGGTCGCCATGCACACGCCTGGCCGTCCCGTCGCCCAGGCGTAGCCCTCGGCTGCGTGCCCCGCGCCCTGCTCGTGCCGGACCAGTACATGCCGCAGGGACGACGAGAGCAGCGGGTCGTAGGTCGGCAGGATCGTGCCGCCGGGCAGCCCGAATACCACCTCGACGCCCTGCTGCTCGAGACTGCGGACGAGTGCCTGGGCTCCGGTGAGCTCTTGCACGGGAGGCTCCTCATTTGCTTGGTAGTCCAACAAAAAACCTCCCTGCCGTGTGGCAAAGAGGTTGTAGCGCGACGCCCATACGGGCTTCGCGCTACGTGATAATAAGTACGAGGTGTCTACGCGGACTCACTGCTGATACCTACCCTGCTAGAACCGTCTAGGCGCGCCGCCTAGGGCTAGTGGTAGTACACCTTACCGCATCCTCGGATTCCTGCAGGCAGTTGGGCCTGCTCTCGGCGAATGAGCCCGCCCCGGCAGATACCAGGGGCGAGCATCACTGCGCTAGCCGCCATCAGGGCGTTAGCAGCCCCAGCTGGAGCGGCAGGGCATATTCGATCTGCGCGACGGTCTGGCCGTCGGCCAGGTTTACCTGCTTCGCCTGTGCGAAGGCGGGGAAAGTGGCGTGCGCATTCAGCAGGGTGATCATCGACTGAACGTACGCGGTGGGTGCCATCGCGCCCGTTGGGTCCGTCTCTCGCAGCTCGGCCGCGCGGAACGGAATGCCCGCGCTGGCGCCGGGGCCAGCGTCGCCGAAAGCCACGATATAAACTGCCTGCTGCTGAGCGAGTGCTTGGATCGCGAGCAGCAGTCGCGAGTCGACATCGCCGGCGGCCAGCTGAGTCTCGGCTACCGGCGCGGCTGTGACATCGCCGCTGTTCAGTAGCTGCTCACCAACCTGAATCCGCGCCTGCAAGTCCTGGCTGAGCGCGGCCTGGTAAGCGGACCCGCCAGCCGGATCGACCGGCTGGACCGAGATCGGTCCGAAGCTGGCCAGGACTGCTGGAGCGATGTCGGCGCCGAGCCCGGGATGGTTACTGAAGAAGTTGCGGACCGCCGGGGTCACGACGACGATGCCGGCGCTCGACAGCGATTGCGGGTTCAGCTGGATCTGGACCTGCTGGGCCGCAGGTATCCCGCTCGCCGTGAGCACGGGGCACGTCTGAGCATCGCACGCGACGGCCGCACCTGTTCCCACTTGCTGGCTGACCCAGGTCGCTGCCTCTGCAAGGTCAGCCGCAATAGCAGGATCCGGCGGGGAGCTGACAACGGGAGTTGGCGAGGTGGCAGGCGTCGCAGATGCCTTGCTGCTCGCAGTTGCCTTGGGTCTTGACTTGCCATGCCCGGCCGCGGCCACTGGCGTGGAATGCAGGGACAGCCCGATGACGAGGCCCGCGGCTGCGAGCAGAACAGCTCCCAGCGCGACCAGCGTGGCGGTGCGGTAACGCCAGCCGCCCCCTCCGCTCGACCTGCGCGGCGGCCGCCAGCCGCCGCCGCCATTGCCGCCGCGCGCGTCCGTTTCCTCGGGCCACAGCCATCCGATCGAGCCCGGCGTAGGGCCGGTTTCAAACGCGGCGGTGACCGTTGGCAGCCTTCCGCCCGGCGGCTCGGCGGCGTGCGGTTGCTGTGGCGCATACGAAGGCTCCACCGGAGGCGGTGCCTCTGCTGCACGGACCGGCTGTGGCTGCGCGGCACGCACCGGCTCTGGCTCGGCCGCATGCACCCGCGCTGCCGAAGCGGCCCGCGGTTCCTCCGCAGCACGCAGTTCGTCCGCAGCACGCAGTGCCTTAGCGACGCGCAGTGGCTCGTCGGCACGCGGTGACCTGGGCGCTCGCGATGGCTTGGCCACACCTTCGGGCTTGGCAGCCTGGTCGGCGACCGGCTCAAAGTCCGGGCCTACGCCGGACGGGCTCGGTGCCTGCTTCGCGCCGCGCTTGCTCGGTGACCCGGACCCTGTCACTCGGGGCAGCGGCTCCGTATTGGGTTCGCCCGGCTGCCTTCCTTCCGCATGCGCGTGCTCGGCATCAATCGCAGCCTGCATGCGGTTAAGCACGGATTCCGGCAGGACTGCCCTGGCCGGCTGACCGGGACCTGGACGAGCCTCGCCGGGCACACGCCGCGACAGCGGTGCGCCGATTCCGTCGTTTCCCATACGGCCCAACTCCTAACCAAGTCCCGCGTGCACGCGGAATTTCGCAATACGTGATATTTGACACCCGATTCAGAAGACGCCGGGTAGTAGTGCGGCGGTCCGGCTTCGGTAATCGCGGTAGGCCGGCAACGCCTGCAGCAGCACCTGCTCTTCGCGCACAGCCCGGTATGCCTGCAGGCCGCACAACACCAGCCAGAGCGCTACTGCCGCGTAGGTATTGACGGCGATGGCAAGACCGAGCGAGGACACGATCTCGCCGACATAGAGGGGATGACGCACCCAGCGATAAGGTCCCCGCGCGACGACGTCGCGAGCCTGGGCAAGTACGGACACGTTGCTACCGAGATATCGCAGGGACCACGCAGCCCACGCCGTGCCGCAGATCAGCAGGACGTCAGACAGAGCCTGGCGGCCCTCTCCCGGCGGCGCGCCGGGTTCCCACGGAACCGTGATCGGCAGCCAGGTAGCGGCGATCGCTGCGACGTGCGCGGTCACCGAGTCGCTGGTGGCGACTGCCGGACCCCGCCGAAGGTAGCACCAGATGGCCAGCGCGTAGAAAGCCAGCACGAGCACGATGCCGGCAGACCGCAACACTCCGGCGGCCCCAGCAGGGGCACCGTGGTCCAGCCTGAACACGTCGGCAACAATGGCCGCGGCGAACGCCGGCACCATGATCAGCCTGCCGACGTCGAGCCGTAGACGGCCGAACGCTGCGCCCACAATGCCTCCTACTTCAGGACGTGAAAGAGGGAATGAGTGATCTCGATGATGCCTGCCCCCAGGACGATGACGAAGAGGGCCGGCAACAGGCAGCCGATCAGCGGGAAGGTGATCTTCACCGGAATTTTCTGGGCTTGCGCCTCAGCTCGCTGACGGCGCCGCACCCGCATTTCCTTGGCTTGCTCCCGCAGCACATTGGCAACCGGAATACCCAGCTCGCTGGACTGGGTCAGAGCCGAGACGAACGCCCGCAGCTCTGGCACGCTGGTGCGCTCGGCCATCGCCCGCATAGCCTCGGCTCGCGACTTACCGATCTGCATCTCCTGCAGTACCCGAGCAAACTCGGCAGCCAGCGGCCCGTTGAGGTTGCGAGCGACTTGCGCGAGGGCAGCGTCGAAACCGAGACCGGCCTCCACGCAGATAGTGAGCAGGTCCAGCCCCTCCGGCAAGGAGACCGCGAGCCGCTGCTGCCTCTTCAGCCCCGAGTTGTAGAGCAGCACGTCAGGCAGGAAGAAGCCCGCGGCCACGCCAGCGCCTCCAGTCAGGGCCAGCAGAGCCGGGTGCCTTACCGCGATTAGAGCTCCAAACGAGCCGAGTACGACCAGTCCGAGTGCCTTGCTCGCCAGGACGCGGTCCGGCGTCCAGCGCTCTGGGTTGCCCGCAAGGTCCAGCCTGCGCTGCAGGGAATTGCGGGCGCCGGCCGGCGACAGCTTCGTCGCCATATCCGGCAGCCAGCCGGGCAGCTTGAAAAGGTCGGCGCCGCCGCCGGTGCGGCCGCCGGTCCTGATATCGCGGGCGTACCGCCTGTCGATCGTAGCTAGCGCTCGGGCCACGCCGGGCTTCCCCTGCCGTCTCGGCATCACAGCCGCTACCAGCGCAAAGACCGCGACCACGAGTGCCGCGATCCCGCCGTAGAGGAGCCCGGAAGCCGACATTCTAGTACTCCAATTTGATCATTTGGCGTATGATCAGCGCGCCAAGCACGATGAGCACGAAGGCACCGGCGAGCATCAACTCGCCCTCATGCGTCGTGTAGAGCGGGCGCATGTACGTGCGCCTGGTGATGAACAGGAAGACCCCGACCACCAGCGGCAAGGCGACGAGGATATAAGCGGACAGCCGGCCCTCTGCACTCAGCGCATGCACCTGCCGGCGAAGATATCCGCGCTCCCTGATGGTGTTCACGGTAGTCGTCAGAACCTCGGCAAGATTGCCGCCGATCCCCTTCTGAATGCGAATGGCCATGACCGTCCACCGCAGATCGTCAGAGCCCATCCGGTCCGCGATTGTCTCCAGACAGTCCTCGAGCGCGACTCCGAGCCGGGCTTCTGCCATGGCTCGGGCGAACTCCCCGGCGGCAGGCTGGGCAGTCTCACGCATTACCGCATCCAGGGCCTGCAGCAGCGAGAACCCTGACTGAAGTGAGCTGGCAAGAAGCTGCAGCAGGTCCGGCAGCTGCTCGGCGAATGCGCCGCGACGCCTGCGGATCAGGTAGCTCAGCAGCATCCGCATGCTAAGCCACCCGACCAGTGCCCCCACCAGGACACCGATGATGACGTTGCCGGTAAGCACGCTGATTGCAGTGGCGATGACAACGGCCACGCATCCGCCGAGCAATACCCATTCGGCGGGCTTGCGCGTGACTGCAGCCAGCTCCAAGCGGCCGGAGAGGCGCTGCTCGGCCGCCGGGCTCATGAGCCGCTTAGTCACGTCCAACGCGACGCTGCTGGGGTTAGTGGGGACGCCTGGATGCTCACTGGCCGGTTTGGACCCATGCCGTGGGCCATAGCTAGCGATCCGGCCGGCGAGATCGCGTCCTTGGCCAGAACGCGCCAGTGAGCCGAACAGCGTTACGGCAAAAATGAACAGCGCCACGAAGATCGCGCCCAGGCCGCCAGCTAGTGGCCAGCTCACCGCGCTCATTCTGCGTAGCCCTGCGGCTGAAAGATTCCCGGTGGTACCTGGACCCCGCGGTCGGCCAGGCGGTTCAGGAACATCGGGCGCAGACCGGTGGGACGCAGCCCGCCACGTGAGCGGCCGAACTCATCGATACCGGCGTGAAAATCGAACAAGAAGAGGTCCTGCAGCACGACAACATCGCCTTCCATGCCCTGGACCTCGGTGATGTGGGTGAGACGACGGGAGCCGTCCTTCAGCCGCGACTGATGCACGATCAAGTCAATCGCCGAGGCCATCTGCTCACGGATGGCGCGCTGGGTCAGCTCGACATTGGCCATCATCACCATCGTCTCCATCCGCGACAGCGTGTCGCGCGGCGAGTTGGAGTGAACGGTGGTGATGGAACCGTCGTGGCCGGTGTTCATGGCCTGGAGCATGTCGAGGGTGGCTGCGTCGCGCACCTCGCCGATGATGATCCGGTCCGGCCGCATGCGCAGCGCGTTGCGGACGAGGTCACGGATCGTAATCTCACCGCGCTTCTCCAGGTTGGCCGGCCGCGACTCGAGCCGGAGCACATGGTCCTGGCGCAGCTGCAGTTCCGCAGCGTCCTCGATCGTGACGATCCGTTCGTCTTCTGGAACGAAGGCCGACAGCACGTTCAGCGTCGTTGTCTTGCCGGAACCCGTGCCACCGCCGATCACGATGTTCAGACGGCCCTGGACGCAGAGCCGCAGCAGGTCCGCTACCTGCGGCGTCATTGTCCCGAATCGGATGAGATGGCCCATGGTGAGGGGCTCGACGCCAAACTTCCTGATCGTCAGGAGCGACCCGTCCAGCGCGACCGGCGGCACGACGGCGTTAACCCGGCTGCCGTCCGGCAGTCGCGCGTCGACCATCGGACTGGATTCATCCACTCGCCGGCCGACCCGCGCCACGATCTTCTCGATGGTGCGGCGCAGATGCGGCTCGTCGGAGAACGATGCTCCCACCGGGTGCAGACGGCCGTTCCGCTCCACGTAAATCTGGTCGTAGCCATTGACCATGATCTCGGATACGTCAGGATCGCGCAGGTAGGGCTCGAGCGGTCCGTGGCCGAGTATGTCATCGGCCACCTCCTGTGCCACGCGCGCCCGGTCGGCCGTCGTCATGGGGGTCTCATCGCGCTGCAGCACAGCCTGCAGGGTCTGAGTGACCTGCTGCTCCAGTTCACGCTCGTCCAGGTGCGTGTCGTAGAGCTTCGGTCCGAGCACTTCGAGCAGCGCCTCGTGAACACTGCGCTTCAGCGGGCCGAACGGGTCTTCATAGCGGGCGGAGCGCCTGGGTACACCGCGCCGCTCGACCACTGGCCCGCTGGCCAGCCCCAGCTGGGAAAGCCGGTCGGACAGGGTCATGCGACTCGCCTCTTGCCGCGTGATCGGCCTTCCGCCGGCCGTCCGGCCGGCGGGGCGAGCAGACGCTGCTGTACAAACCTCATCAACGACTGGCTGACCGGATGGCCGGGGCTGTCCAGCACGATGGGCACGCCCTTGTTCACCGAGATGGGCACGGCACGACTTGACGGGATGTGCGCGGCAATCTGGCACCGCACCACCTTCTGCACATGCTCCAGACTGAGCCCTACCTTCGAGTCAGCGCGGTTGACCACGACCGAGCGGATCTGTCTCGGGTAAGACAGCATGTCCAGCATGTCCAGCGCGACCCGAAGGTTCTTCAAGGCAGGCACTTCCGGAGTCGTCAGCAACACAAGCTCCGAGGAGACGTCTAGCGCGGTCAGCACGTGCTCGCTGAACTGGGCGGGCGTGTCCACGACGACGAAGTCGTACATGCCGCGCAAAACAGCAAGCAGTTCGCCGACCAGCCTCGGCGGGATCTTTTCGGCATCTCCCGGGGTCACCGGCGCCAGCAGCACGTCGAGCCCAGGCTGGTAACGAGTCAGCAGTGAGGCGGCCCCCGACTCGTCCAGGTGACCAGCCATCGGCAGCGCGTCCACAATCGTTCTCAGCGGGTCGAGTTGGACCGCAATCGCCACGTCGCCGAACGCCAGATCGAGATCGACGACGCAAACACGGCCCACACCGTGCCTGGCAAGCGCAACACCCAGATTGACTGCCACCACGGTCTTACCACAGCCCCCCTTCGTGGCGAACACCGTGACGATCTGACCCGGCTTGGACTCCTCGTCCGTCGGCGCCGCGAGCATCCGTCGCGATACCTCATACGATCTTCGGCAGGCGGCTGCCATGGCAGCGTCGTCACCCACGGGCACGACGTCGCGCACACCGGACTGCAGCGCCCGCGACAGCAGCGCTACGTCAACTTCCCTGCGGGCCAGGATCACCCCCACAGCGGGCCGCGCCAGCCGGAGCGCTGCGGCAAACGCCAGGGCGTCGCCAGTCACGGCACGGGGGCCGATGATCACCAGGGTCTCGTGCGGGTCACCGTCCAGTAGCTTGGCCGCGGCCGCGAGAGTATCCGCTTTGCGCACTTCCCCGTCGATGCCGGAGAGCAGCTCTCCGGCGCTGGACGATGGCTCGCACAGTATTGGCAAGGTTCTCTCCTCAATTCCCGCCGCCGGGCGCCGGCAGCAGCCCAAGGTACGGCAATTCCACCTGAGCGTCCGTGATGAGCGTTTCCGCTTCCAGGCCAGGTTTCACGGCGAAAGTCACCGCGACGGCCTCCTGAGACAAAGCTGTGCCGACAGGATCCGCCGCCACCGAGGTACTGCCTGAGGATGTGCTCTGAGCGCTAGGGGGCAGAGCATGCGCCACGGACAGGACCTCGACGTCTTGCCACACCGCTATGGTGTTTGCGTCACCAGGCAGCAACGCAGCGTGGCCCGTGTCGCATGTCCGCTGCACGTTCGCCCTAGGGTTCACAGGGGCGGTTTCGTACACATCGACATAGGAGCCGGCTGTGAGGTAATTCGCCACCGCCTCTTGAGCGCACAGCTGCAAGGTGACCGCCACGTCGCCCGGAGGGATTGAGATGGTGTTGACGGGGCTGGCCGCGACGGAAGCCCTCGACACGAGCATGTTCTGCAGCAGCACCTGGCCACTCGGCACATTGGCACTGACGACCATGCTGGTGTTAGCAGCGGTGACGGAGCTCACCGCCGGCTCGGTGTCAGACAGCGAACCTGCCGGTACCTTCTCGCTGCCCAGCCAATGCTCCTTTTGGGCTTTCTCTAGCGAGGTACCCCGGGGGATGGCATGCGTCGCCCAGAGCACGGTCTCAGCTTTCATGCCAGCGATGGCGCGGTTATTGGCCTGCCGCGCGTAGGCGAGCACCGCGACTGCGCCGAGCAAGGCCAGCATGCCAGCCAGCGCGATGGTCAGCGTACGTCGTTTCAACGTGTCTCCACTCTGCGGTGCGATCTTGCGGCTCAGCCGGTTAGGTTGATGACGGAAGAGCCGAGGTAGGTGCCGCCAAGGCTGCCGGTGGCCGGGATGACTCCCTGGACGAAGTAGCCGGTGAGGCAGTAGTCGGTGCCCTGGCAGGAGTCCGCCGGGTTCAGCCAGTCCGCCGCGTAGAAGCCAGGAGGCATGTTGTAGCCAGTGACGACGAAGTCAGCGAACCCCTGCAGGACGTACGTGCCGGCGGCGTCGTTCAGGGACACGTAGACAGGCACGAGGATCGGGATCTGGCTTCGCTGCGCATTCTGCAGGGCCGCCTGGCACGACGCGATCACCGAGGTTCCCGTGCCCTCGGGAAAGGGTCCGCTGACTGGCAATGTGCAGTTGCCCGTTGCGTCTCCCGCCCAGCCGAAGGTCCCGGGCCCGTCCGCCCCGGCCGGCTCTGTCGCGCAGCCAGTGTCATTGCCCGGGTCCAGCGTGAGTACCTCATCGAAGCTGGCGGCGGGCACCGTACTCTGCGAGTACGGCGGGGCAGGCGCGTATACAGCCCCCTGCTGTGTCGCCAGGTCCCACTCGCAGGCCGAGATCGTGAGGGCATCGGCCGTCGCTGCCGAGGGCGCGCCCCATTCGGCCTGAGCACAGGCGTCGTACGGCAGTCCCCTGATAGCTGGAATTGCCTAGCAGCGTCGTCGCGAAAACCGGGGGAAGCAGCGTGGAGCCGCTGGCAGTCTGCGTGGCGGTCGAGACGTCAACGAAGTTGGTGCCAGCCGCCGGCGGCGGCGGGCAATCTGCGATGCTCCCCGTGCTGCCAGGGCAGCTACCTAGGCTGCCGGACCCGCAGACAACCGGGACGCCTTCCGTTCCGCCGGTGATGGCGGAGGCGTTACCGTCGGCCAGCTGGCCGGCGACACCCGGCGTGCACGCACCAAGGGCACAGCTCTTGGCAACTCCCAGCGCCGCGGCGTCCGCGCCGTTCTGCAGCTCAGCACGTTCCTGATAGATCTGGCCGACGTCAACGACCAGGGCGACCATCCCGGTCAGCACACCGGCACCGAGGAGTATCGCGACAATTGCCGCGACCACCCCACGCTCGTCGCGCCGCAACCGCACCAGGACCAGGCGACCGAGCGAAATCATCAGGTCTCGCACGGCATGACCCCTTGTGCGGTCAGCACGATCGGAGCGCCAAGGCTTGAGCCCCCGATGTAATTGGCAACTGCGCCGATCGGGGTGATGAACGTGAACGAATAACTGACATCGACCTGCGCGTTAGCGGCCGGACCAGCGCCTGGCGCGCAGCTCGCCGCTACCGTTACGGTGACCCCGCTCAGCTCGGGCGCTGCCGCCGCCACGCGAGCCTGGATGGCGGCGTCGGGGTAACCCAACGCCGCCAGCCTCACTCCCTCGCGAGCCGCCCCCGTCAGCTCTATCTGAGCGTTCAGAGCGCGCCCGAAGTCGATGATCCCGAACACGATCAGCAGCAACACCGGCAACACCAGGGCGAACTCCACCGCAGCAGTGCCACGATCCCGTGCCTTGCGGCTGGTAGATGGTGGCCGGTTCATCGTCTGCTGCCCTTCCTTCGGACCTCAGCGCGTGGCCGGACGACTGGCTCAGCCGCCACGCGTCGCCACGGGCCCAAGGATGACCAGCGCGAAAAGGATCGGCCGCACTGCCTGGGACGTGGCCGCCGATGCGTGTCCTTCGCTCACGGCACCCGGTCAGAATTTGAAATTGTTGAAGACGCCGGAGAGAAACGTGCCAAAAACGATTACCGCCGCGAGCAGCACCCCGCCAATCAGGGTCAGCAGCAGGGCATACTCCACGGACGTCACGCCACGGTCGTCCGCGCGCACGGGCTCAGCGAGGAAGTTCTGCAGGAACGCGAAGACCTTGAGCATTTGGTGCTCCTTCGGGGTTCGAGAGGCATATAGCACGTTCGTAACCGCAGGACGGCACCAGCCGTCCAGTAAAGGACACTGTGGACGAAGTCAAACTCGGAGCGCCATCGGTCGCGCGGTCAGACAATCAGGCCGATCAGAGGACACGTCGGGCGATCGGTTGACTTCGAGCACTGACCGGCCGACACCGAACACCGGTCGGCCGGTCTTTTGACCGAATGCGTCCTGATCGTCACGCAGCAGACCTACGGTGGAGCGACATGAATCCGATGTGGGCGGCCGCGGGCGCCGTCGTGGGCCTGCTGGCCGGGGCCGCGCTCAGGGGCACAGTCTTCAAGTTGTCAGTGGTGAGCGGCGACCCCGAGCGAATCGCGTGCCCGCGTTGTAGCGCGCCCACCCGACGTCGGCTGGCCCTCCGGTGCGTGCAGTGCAGAACTAGCCTCGGCACTCCACTGGCCCTCGAACTGTGTACCGCCGCAGTGCTGGCACTGGTGCTTGGCCGGTTTGGCGGCCAGCCGGATGTTGTGGCGTTTGGCTTCTTCGGCGTACTGGGCGTCGCGCTGGCCGCAATAGACATCTCGGTCCAGCGGCTTCCTGACCTTCTCACGCTGCCCGCCTACCCGATCTTGATCACCTTGCTAGGCGGCGCAGCCATCGCCGGCCACGATTTCGATGCGTTGCTGCGGGCGCTGCTAGGCGGCCTAGCTCTGGCCGGCGCCTACCTGGTGCTGGCGCTCGTGCGTCCAGGTCAGCTTGGCGGCGGCGACATCAAACTTGCCGGCGTGGCCGGACTAGCCCTCGGATGGCTCGGCTGGCCAACCCTGATCGCCGGAGCTGCGCTCGGCTTCGTGCTCTCCGCAGTAGTCAGCCTGGCTTTGCTGGCAGCTCGGCGCATCACGCTGCGCAGCGCGATTTGCTTCGGCCCGTTCCTCCTGGGCGGTGCCCTCCTCGCGATGCTCGCCGGCCGACGCTGACCTCGTCACTCGACAATGCCCGCTTGGCCGCTCATTCCAGGACAGGGCATTACTATGCGTAGCTGGCCCACTACGGATCAAAAGGTCACTTTTAGATAACGTTAGGGCAATGCAGGTCATGCGCTGATCTAGCAGGAGTGGACTGTGATATCGCACGCCTCGGGTCCGGGGTCGCGTCGGCACTAAACGAAGATCATCTAGTTACTCAAGGAAGATTATCTAGACAAAAATCCTAAATCGGCTTTAACTACGTCTTTGGTATGAACTTCTGATTATTTTCATAGCATGGGCGGTCAACGTCCCTTGGGGGGGAAGTTGCGATGCCAATTCATCTCGGCATAATTGACGGACAGACGCTCATCCGTTATGGCTTGCGCGAGCTCGTTTCGCAGCATTCTGACATTGAAATAGTGGCGGAGTGCCAGTCAGCGGCCGAGGCGTCGACCATGGTTACCACCGCTCGGCCTGACGTAGTGACTGTCGATGTCGTTCTGCCCGATGACGACGGGCTTAGACTCGCCCGTGAGTTCCGAGACCGTTACCCCGGCCTTGGCATCGTCATCCTGACGTCGCAGCAGGCGGACGACGTACTATTCCGCGCCTTGGAGAACGGGGTGTCGGCGTTCGTCGCGAAAACTGCTCCGCTCGACGAGGTGATCGGCGCAATCCGCCATGCAGCCGTCGCCGCCTCATCGTTCACCGCATCGGGCCTGGCGACGGCCGTCGCGCGGCGCCGCTCGACGCAGGACCGCCTAGCGCTCAGCCCGCGCGAGACCGAAGTTCTGCGCCTGCTGCATGACGGGCTGTCGGTCCCGGCTATCGCACTAGAAATGTTTATCAGCGTGTCCACTGCGAAGACTTACGTGGCGCGCCTGTACGAGAAACTGGGCGCGGCGAGCCGGGCGCAGGCTCTCATGGCCGCGATGCACAACGGCCTGATCGAGTATCAGCAGGACGCGGCCTTCCCGGCTGCGGCCAATTGCCATGGTGGTCGGGCCAGAGCGGACCGGCGAGTAGGAGTCGCGCGATCGCTCGCGCTAGTCGAAGGCGAATCTGAATAGGCAGCGGATCGGTTGGCGCACCCGAAAGCGCGCCCTTAGCCCGGCCGGTACGGATACCCGGCCATCGCCGCATGCGGCGTCGCACACTCCTGCTCCGAGCCCGACCTTCGCGTGGCGCCGCCTCTCGGCCCGGCGCGCGGCGAGCGCCTGCGATCCTCGTGAGCGAGATATCTACTTACCAACCCTCGCGGCAACGCGCGCGGATATGCGACTGTTCTGTCGTAGGTGAGATCGTAGGTGAGAGGAGTGTGACTGTCGTTGGCGGAGGGGGTGGCCGCGGCTCGAGACGAGGTGGCCGCTCTGCTGAATACGATGCAGCGGGTCCTGGGCCGAGAGCACCCGGACACCCTGGCCGCCCGGAGCGAACTGGCCAAGCTGACCGGCGAGGCAGGCGACGCCACTGCGGCGCGAGATCAACTGGCTGCCCTGCTGCCGGTGCTGGCGCGAGTGCTCGGCCGCGAGCACCTGGATACCCTGACCGCCTGGAGCGAACTTGCCCGATGGATGGGCGCGGCAGGGGACGCCGCCGCGGCGCGGAACCAGCTCGCCGCTCTGTTGCCTATTCGCGAGCGGATCCTTGGCCCTGACCATCCGCGGACGCTGGCCGCCCGAAGCGACCTCGCCCACTGGACCGGCCAGGCTGGAGACCCTGGCGGAGCCCGCGACCAGTACGCCAGACTCGTGCCTATCTATGAGCACGTGTTTGGCCCAGAGCATCCAAGGACCCTGAACGTGCGCGCCAGCCTGGCGGCGTGGATCGGGGCGGCTGGGGATACGGCCGAGGCCAGCAATCACTACGCCGCGCTCGTGCCCGTCTACGATCGCATTCTCGGTCCCAAGCACCCGGATACGCTCGCCGTCCGCCAGGACCTCACGTTCTGGGCCAGGCAGACGGGTAATCGCCAGCGCCGGTGGGGCCGGCAAAAATAGCTTTAGCTGCCAGCTGGCCCGCTGAGGCCGGCTCTTCACCTGCGCTAGCTGTGAGGCCTAGCGGCCCGTAACTAGCGGCATCCAGGTCGGCCGCTCCGACTCGAAGGCCTCGATCGACGTGTCATGCCGCAGGGTCAGGGCGATGTCGTCCAGGCCCTCCAGCAGGCGCCACTGGGCGAAGTCGGACAGCTCGAAGGGCTCGCTCACGCCCGCGGCCGGCACCGCCACGGTCCGAGCCGCGACATCGACGACGACGTCGGCCTGCGGGTCCGCCGCCAGCGCGGCGAACAGCCGGGCCGAGGCTTCCTCGGTTACCTGTGCAGGCACCAGACCAGAGCCGATGCAGTTATTGCGGAAGATGTCAGCAAAACTCGGTGCCACTACCACCTGGAAGCCGTAGTCCTGGAGCGCCCAGACGGCATGCTCGCGGGACGAGCCGCAGCCGAAGTTGGCTCCGGCGACGAGGACCTTGGCCTGGTCCGCGCCCGGCTGGTTCAGCACGAAGCTCGGGTCCGCTCGCCACGCGCTGAACAGGCCATCGGCGAATCCTGTCCGCCCGACGAGCTTGAGCCAGGCGGCGGGGATGATCTGGTCGGTGTCGACGTCGCGGCGGTTGAGTGCGACCGCGCGGCCCGATGCCTTCTGAATGCCTGCCATTACAGATCTCCTGGTGCGCTGAAATGTCCGGCTACTGCTGTCGCGGCGGCGACCGCTGGCGACACGAGGTGCGTGCGCCCGCCTGGTCCCTGCCTGCCTTCGAAGTTCCTGTTGCTCGTCGAGGCCGAGCGCTCGCCCGGGGCCAGGATGTCGCCGTTCATGCCGAGGCACATCGAGCAGCCGGCCGACCGCCACTCGAAGCCAGCGTCGAGGAAGAACTTGTCCAGGCCCTCGGCTTCGGCGGCTTCCTTGACCCGGGCTGAGCCCGGCACCACTAGCGCGCGGACGCCCGGGTGCACCTTGCGTCCGCGGACGACCTCGGCGGCCTCGCGCAGGTCCTCGATCCGTCCGTTCGTGCACGATCCGATGAAGACGGTGTCGACGCCGATGTCCCGGATCAGCGTGCCGGGCTTGAGGTCCATGTAGGTCAGCGCTCGCTCGGCCAGCTGCCGCTGGGACGTGCTGCCGAAGGCGGCCGGGTCAGGCACGACATCGTCGATGGTCACCGACTGGGCCGGGTTGGTGCCCCACGTCACGGCGGGTCGCAGCGCCGCGGCGTCCACCGTGATCTCGTGGTCGAACGCCGCGTCCGGGTCGGTGACCAGGCTGCGCCAGTCGTCCAGGGCGCGCTCCCACTCCGCGCCGGCTGGGCTGTACTTACGGCCCTCCAGGAAGGCGAACGTGGTGTCGTCCGGGGCAATCATCCCGGCCCTCGCGCCGCCCTCGATCGACATATTGCAGACGGTCATCCGGCCTTCCATCGACAGCGCCCTGATGGCCGGGCCGCGGTATTCGATCACCGAGCCGACTCCCCCGCCGGTGCCCAGCTGGCGGATGATGCCGAGCACCAGGTCCTTGGAGGTGCAGCCGGGCGGCAGCTCACCCTCGACGTTCACCGCCATGGCGGCCGGCTTAACCTGACGCAGCGTCTGGGTCGCGAGCACGTGCTCGACTTCGCTCGTCCCGATGCCGAACGCCAGCGCTCCGAACGCCCCGTGCGTCGAGGTGTGGCTGTCGCCGCACACGACGGTCATGCCCGGCTGAGTGAGGCCAAGCTGCGGGCCGATCACGTGCACGATGCCCTGCTCGACGCTGCCGAGCGCGTGCAGGGTGATGTTGTGCTTAGCGCAGTTGTCCCGCAGCCGCGCGATCTGCTCGGCGGCCATCGGGTCGGCTATTGGCTTGTCGATGCCGATGGTCGGGACGTCATGGTCCATGGTGGCCAGCGTCAGATCAGGCCGGCGTACCGGCCGACGCGCCAGGTCGAGCCCCTCGAACGCCTGCGGCGAGGTGACCTCATGTACTAGGTGCAGGTCGATGTAGAGCAGCACCGGCTCGCCTTCAGGGCTCGCCACCACGTGATGGTCCCAGACCTTGTCAAACAGGCGTCCAGTCATCTGCGCCTCGCTCTCGCCTAGCACGGTGTCACCTAGCACGGTGTCGCCTAGCACTGTGTCACTGTATCGCCGTCTCATATAGTGAGATAGCATGCTCACACTATGGACAGCATATCCGAATCTAAGCCTGGCGCCAGCCGAATCAGCGGAGTCGGCGTGCTAGACCGCTGCGTCGCCTTGCTTGACCTGCTAGCCGACGGCCCCAAGTCTCTGCGCACACTGGCCGATGCCAGCGGCCTGCCCAGGCCGACCGCGCACCGGCTGCTGGTGGCCCTGGAGGCCCACCGGCTGGTCGCGAGGGACCCGACCGGATCCTTCCGGCTCGGCCCGCGGCTTACCGAGCTTGCCGCGGTCGCCGGCCCTGAGCTCGATCTTGCCAGCCTGGCCGGCCCGGTCCTCGATCGCCTCCACCAGGCGACTGGGGAGAGCGTCCAGCTGTATGTCAGGTCGGGCGAGCACCGGCTCTGCATTGCCGCGCGTGATGCGGGCACGGGCTTGCGCGACAGCGTTCCCGTCGGTGCCCTGCTACCGCTCGACGTGGGGTCCGGCGGCAAGGTGCTGCTGGCGTGGTCGCCAGCTGGCGGCGGTGTGGCCGCCGCCGAGCTGGCCGCGGTCCGCAGCCGTGGCTGGGCGGCCAGCGTGGCCGAGCGGGAGCCGGGCGTGGCCAGCGTCAGCGCCCCGGTCCTGCGCGATGGCCTGCTGCTGGCGGCCTTGTGCGTCTCCGGTCCTGTCAGCCGGCTCGGCCAGGCGCCGGGCCGCAAGCTCAGCTCGCTCGTCGTCGCCGCCGGCGCCGAGCTGTCAGCGCTGCGCTGACAGTCCGGCTGGGTCAGCGCGGACTCGGATTAGGCCGACGGCTCGTCGGCCAGGTACGGCGGCGCTGGCTCGTACTGGATGTGGCGTCGGACGGCGCGAGCGTGGTCGCGGCCGTGCAGCCGGCCGACCAGCCATAGCGCCATGTCGATCCCGGCAGAAACCCCCTGGCTCGTCACGAGAGTGCCGTCGACGACGTAGCGGGCGTCGCGCACGACGGTGATGTCGCCGCGGGCCGCCAGGGCGTCCTCGAACGCGAAGTGCGTCGCCACCCGCCGGCCGCGAGCCGGGCCGGCCTGGTGCAGCAGCAGCGCGCCGGTGCACACGCTCGTGGTCCACGCGGCCACGGCGGAAACTTTGCGGATCCAGTCGATGACCGCCGGATTGCCGACTTCGCGCCTGGTCCCCTCGCCGCCGGGGATCAGGAGCACGTCCAGTGGCGGATGCGTGTCCAGCGTGTGATCCGGCAGGACCCGCATGCCCTTCGCGCAGCTGACAGGGTCCGGGCGCTCAGCGATCAGGACGGCGGAGTCGGCACCCTCGCGCACCATGCCCGAGACCGTGAATACCTCCCACGGCCCGGTGAAGTCCAGTTCCTCGGCGCCGTCGAAGATCAGCAGCCCGTACGTCGTCATGCCTGCTCCCTGTGCGGATCGACCCATCTCAGCCTGACGGCGATCTTTCCATGACGTCAACGACAGGTATCCCGCAATTGGCGCCGTCTGCCGATGCGGTCTCGCCGCGCGCTCTGCTGCGGGGTAGCTTCGGGTCGGGCCGCAGCGGCGAAGGGAAGGCGCGATCATGCCGGGACAGCTCCGGACGATGTGGCTGGATGTCTCGGCTGGCGTGGCCGGCGACATGGTTCTCGGTGCGCTGGTGGACGCCGGAGCTTCGCTGGAGTTCATCGCAGCTCAGGTGGATGCTGTACTGCCTGACGCGGTCGCGCTGTCCGCGAGGCAGGTGACCCGCGCCGGGCTGCGCGGCACGCAGGTCAGCGTGTCGCTCCGGGAGGCCGATCCGGCCCCGCGGGCGTGGCGTGACATTCGCCAGCTGCTGACTGAGGCGCCGATCCCGGATGCTGTCCGCAGTAATTCCCTGTCAGTGTTCAGCCGGCTGGCGGCCGCCGAGGCGCGGGTCCATGGCATCGACGCGGACGACGTGCATTTTCATGAGGTGGGGGCGCTGGACTCGATCGCCGACGTCGTCGGCAGCTGCGCTGGCCTCCACGACCTCGGCGTCGCGGCCATCCAGGCTAGCCCGCTCGCGCTGGGCTCAGGCACCGTCAGCGCCGAGCATGGCGTCCTGCCGGTCCCGGTGCCGGCCGTGCTGGAGATGGTCAGCGGGTGGACCGTGTCGGGTGGCGGCCCCGGGGAGCTGGCCACGCCGACGGGGGTTGCGCTGGTGACTGCGCTGGCGAGCGGCTGCGGCCCTTTGCCGGTGCTGCAGGTCGTTGCTACCGGTGTCGGAGCGGGCAGCAAGGACATTCCGGCTCGTGCCAACGTTGTCCGCGTGGTGATCGGTGACGCGGACGCCGAGGTGGCCGGTAGCCCGGCGGCCGAAGTGGTGATCGAGGCAAATGTCGACGATCTTGATCCACGGCTGTGGCCGCCCGTGCTCACGGCGCTGCTCCAGGCCGGGGCGCAGGACGCCTGGCTGACGCCGATCCTGATGAAGAAGGGCCGTCCGGCCCACACTCTGCACGTACTAGCCCGGCCCGAGGACGCGGCGGCTCTGCGCGCGGTCGTGCTCGCGCAGACCAGCACCATCGGGATGCGGAGCTTCAGCGTCGCCAAGTACGCGCTGGCCCGGATGTGGGTACCGGTCGAGATCACCGGCCAGGTTGTCCGGATCAAGGTGGCGCACGACGGTGCGGTCATCCGGCAGGCAACTCCCGAGTACGGCGACGTCGAGGCCGCTGCCGCTCAGCTGACGCTGCCGGTGCGGCAGGTGCTGCGGCTTGCGGACGCGGCAGCGGCCCAGATCGGCCTGGCTCCTGGCGGCCTGGTTCCCGGCGGGCCGATACCCGCGGGGCCGGCCTGACCGCCGCCGACGGTGCGCCGCTGACTTACTGGGCTGCCGCGATCTGAGCGGCAAGATGCCCGGCGCCGTAACCGTTGTCGATGTTGACGACCGCCACGCCGGGGGCGCACGCGTTGAGCATGGCGAGGAGGGCGGCCACCCCGCCGAACGCGGCTCCGTAGCCGACCGACGTCGGCACCGCCACGACCGGTGCGCTTACGAGTCCCGCGACCACGCTGGGAAGCGCTCCATCCATGCCCGCCGCGACTACCACCACCCGGGACCGGCGCAGCAGGTCGAGGTGAGCCAGCAGGCGGTGCAGGCCGGCCACGCCCACATCGACGATCAGCTCGGACCGCCGGCCCAGGTGGGCCGCGGTCAGGGCAGCCTCGCGCGCCACCGGGAGATCGGAGGTTCCGGCAGCGAGCACTGTCACGAGCCCGCCGGTCGGGGACGGAGGCTCGCCCGGCCATGCAAGTAGCCGGGCCTCCGCGTCGTAACGGGCGTCCGGCAGCTCGGCCAGGACCGTCGCTGCCTGCGCGGCCGTGAGCCGGGTGAACAGGGTCGCGTCGCCGCGGTCCCGCACCGACGCCGCGATGCCGGCGAGCTGGCCGGTCGTCTTGCCCTCCCCGTAGACGGCCTCGGGATAGCCGCGCCGGGCGGCCCGGTCGTGATCGAGCCGCGCGAAGGCAGCCAGCTCAGCGGGCGGCTGCCACGGATCAGTCATTCCGGCCCTGCACCAGCGGCAGCGTGAACGCGCCGGACTGAATGCCGGCCAGGTCAACCGCGACGAACCGGAACCCCGCGTCGGTGACCGCCGCGCGCACGGCGGACCGCGCTGGTTCGGCCGCGACGCGCGGGAGATCGTCAGCGGGCAGCTCGATCCGCGCAATATCGCCGTGATGCCGCACTCGGACATCGCCGAATCCGAGGCGGCGCAGCGCCGACTCCGCGCGCTCGATCTGGCCCAGCTTCGCCGCGTCGACCGGGTCGAAGTGCGGGATGCGTGAGGCGAGGCAGGGCGCCGCTGGCTTGTCTGCGCACGGCAGCGCCAGCGAGCGCGCGATCCGCCGGACCGCGGCCTTGTCCACGCCGGCGTCGGCCAGCGGCCGAAGGACCTGGTGCGCGGCCGCTGCGCGCGAGCCCGGCCGGTCCGGGCGGCGGGCATCGTCGGCGTTCTCGCCGTAGGCAACGGCCCGAAGTCCGAGCTCGGTGACCAGCTCGGCCGAGATGCGGGTGAACAGCTCGTCCTTACAGTGGAAGCACCGGTCCGGGCCGTTGCGCTGGTATTCCGGCCGGTCTCCCTCATGAGTCTGGATCTCGACAACCCGGACGCCGATGACGCTGGCCACGTGGTGGGCTGCCGACCTCTCGTCGGCGGCCAGGCTCGGCGAGACGCCGAGGATCGCGGTCACCTGACCGGCGCCAAGGCACCGGACTGCGAGCGCGGCCAGCACCGAGGAGTCGACGCCGCCGGAGAACGCGACCCCGAGGGGCGCCATTCCGTCGAGCAGCTTGTCCACCCGCGCCACGGCTGCCGCGTCCGCCGCCGACCATGATCCGTGCAGCGAGCCATCCATCTCGTGATCCTGCCTGTCTGTCGAGTTCACGCTCCCAGTGGAATCTACCGCCGCCGGGGCGGCGGGCCCCCGTGCTGGTCAGCGGGCCTTGCTGGTCAGCGGGCCGTGCTGGCCAGCGGGCCGTGCTGGTCAGCGCAGCCGGAACAAGACCTCACCAGCCTCGCGGACTACCAAGGTATCCGGGTCCGCCTCGAAGTCCGCGATGTCCAGCTGGGCGGGATCGGCGTAGTTCAGGTTGACGGACCGGACCACATCCTCGGGTATCCCGGTGGCGAGCGTGACCGTGACCCGGCCGCGCTCGCCGGTGGCCTCGTCCCAGCTGCCCGCTCCCCGCAGGTGCGTGGAGTGTGCCAGCACGCTCCAGTGCAAGTCCCGGAATTTGTCCCACTGCTTCACGAAGTAATCACGGCAGTGGTAGCCGATCTTGTTGATCTCCGGGTGCATGCGCGCGACCTGGGAAATGTGCGGCGCGTAGATGATGACCTCACCGCCGTCGGCAACGACCGGTTCGACCTTGTAGAAGCCCTTGGCCGCGGTCCACATGTCCTCGTACTTTCGCGGCATGATCGACAGCACCCGGCGCGCCGGCTCGTCGAGGTAACGGACGTGGGTCTGCGCCGCGACGTCGGCCGCCGCCGCCCAGGCCTGCTCGGGCGAACCGAAGGCAACGGCGTGCAGCCCACCAGTAGCCGCCGTCACGACGCACAGCGCGAGGCGCTGGCTCGGGATCAGCCGGGCTGCCTCGTCAATCAGGGCGCGTACCGGAGTCACCCCGCGGGTGCCGATGATGCTGGCGCTGGTGATGAGCGCGCCTAGCCAGTGGGACAGGTCGATGATGTCCTGTCCGGCGACACCGGGGAAGAAGTACTTGTTACCGCCGGAGAAGCCCACCACCTCGTGCGGGAACACCGGCCCGACCACCAGCGCCACGTCGTGCTGAGCGACTGCCCGGTTGAGCTTGACGTCGACAGCGGTTTGCAGCAGGCCGCCAGACAGTTCGCCGATCCGGTCAGCCGAGATAGTGCCAAGATCGACGAACGTATCAGGGTCGTGCCACTGGTGATTGAGCACCTGCAGTCCCGGATACCTGTCGGCCAGCCGGCCCGCCGGGTAGCCGAGCCAGTCAGCCAGTTGCTCAGCAGGCATCGCGGCGTGGGTGCCGAGCGCAACCAGCGCCGTCATCGCCGAGACGCGCCCGTGCAGCGCGGCGTGGACGGCGCCGAATAGGAGCGGCAGCGGGCAGCTGCGGGTACCGTCCGGCACGATCACGCACACGCTGCGCCCGTCAAGGTCGAGCGCCGCAAGCGACTCCGCGATGAACGCTGTGACCTGCGCAGCGCTGAGCACTTCGTCGGCACCGCCGAGGAACGCGGCGGGCCCGGCTGCGTTGCCGACTGCGAGGGTGCGGCGACCATGCGTGTGCGTCATGTCCTCACCCTGCCGGGGCGGACGCTGGCGGGCAACTGCGGCGGGCCGCCCCGGCGCTTCGATGTCTGAGTGGATACTCTCGCCACGGTAATGGCTACGATCTCACCGGCCGTGCACGCCCTGGCCCGGCGTGCCGGGGACGGGCGCCCGGCCGCACCGGTTGGTCACGTCCACCTCGGCCTGGGCAGCTTCTTCCGCGCCCATCAAGCCTGGTACACCGAGCACAGCCCGGATCGCGACCAGTGGGGCATTGCCGCGTTCAGCGGCCGGAGCAGCGCCCTGGCCAACGCACTGGCCAGCCAGGACTGCCTGTATACCCTCGTCACCCGAGCGGCGGCCAGCGATCAGTTCGCCGTCATCGGCAGTCTGTCGGCTGCCCACCCGGCCAGCGATCACGAGAGCTTCCTGCGCTACCTGGCCGCGCCGTCGGTGCGGGTCCTGACGCTCACCATCACCGAGGCCGGCTACTTTCGCGGCAGTGACGGTGGCCTGGACACCAGGCATCCCGCGGTGGCGGCGGACCTGGCCGCGCTGCGAGCCGGGACGACCGAGCCGGTCCATACAGCCGCCGCCCGGCTCACCGCCGGGCTGGCGGCCCGGTACGTCGCCGGCGGCGCGCCGATCACGATCGTCTCCTGCGACAACCTGCCGGACAACGGCCACGTCACCGCCCGGATCGTAGGGCGGTTCGCCGAGGTGGTCGATCCTGGGCTGGCCCGGTGGATCACCGGATCGGTCAGCTTCCCCAACACCGTGGTCGATCGCATTACCCCGAGGCTCAGCGTCGGCGACCCCGCCGTCGTTGCCGCGCAAACGCACCGCGCCGACCGGGCGCCGGTCGTGACCGAGCCATTCAGCGAGTGGGTTCTCAGCGGCTCGTTCCCGGCGGGCCGGCCGGGCTGGGAGCACGCCGGCGCCGTCTTCACCGACACCATCACGCCATATGAGCAGCGCAAGCTGTGGCTGCTCAACGGCGGCCACTCCCTGCTCGCCTATGCCGGATCGCTGCGCGGACATGACACCATCGCGGCAGCCGCGGGCGACCAGGTCTGCGCGGCCTGGCTCGAGGAGTGGTGGGACGAGGCCACGGCGCACCTCGTCCTGCCCGCCGCCAGCATCAGCGAGTATCGCGGCGAGCTGCTCGCCAGGTGGGCGAATCACCGCATCCGGCACCTGCTCGCCCAGATTGCGGCTGACGGCTCGCAGAAGCTCCCCGTCCGTGTGCTGCCAGTGCTGCGCGCCGAACGAGACCGGGGTCGCGTGCCGTCCGGCGCCGTCCGCATCCTGGCCGCCTGGCTATGCCACCTGCGCGGCGCCGGAGTGCCGGTCAGCGACCCGCGCGGCACCGAGCTGACGGCGCTCGCTGGCGGGCCGCTCGACGCCGCGGCCCGCCAGGTCATGAGCGCACTCGACCCGGCACTGGGCGAGGACAGCGACCTCGTCGCCGCAGTTCGCGCCGCCGCCCGCGAGTTGTGCCCGGCCTGAGCCGCGCGCGTTAGCCCAGCCGGTGCATCCATCCGTAGCGGTCGGGCCGGCGACCGTACTGGATGCCGACGAGCTCATCCCGGAGCAAGGCGGTGACAGGGCCAGTGGTGCCGTCTCCGATTGTCCAGTCGCCGCCGACGCTGCGGACCGCGCCAATCGGCGTGATCACCGCCGCCGTCCCGCAGGCGAACACCTCCGTGATCTCGCCGGCGGCGGAGCCGGCCTGCCAGTCATCCACCGAGATCCTGCTCTCGAAGGTCGGTATGCCGAGGTCCGGCCCGAGCTTGAGCAGCGAGTCTCTGGTCATGCCGTGCAGCAGTGACCCGGTCGTCGCGGGCGTCGCGATCCGCGCGTCGGCGCCGGAGCCATAGACGAAGCAGATGTTCATCCCGCCCATTTCCTCGACCCAGCGTCGCTCTGTCGCGTCGAGCCACACGACCTGGTCGCAGCCGTGATCCAGGGCCTGCTGCTGTCCGGCGAACGCGGCCGCGTAGTTGCCGCCGCACTTGGCCTCGCCAGTGCCGCCCGGCGCGGCCCGCGAGTAGTCCTGCGACAGCCACACCTGGACCGGCTTGACCTCGCCGCCGAAATATCCCGCCACCGGCGATGCGATGAGGGTGAACAGGTAGGACGAGGCCGGCCTGTTCACGCCGAGGCCGATCTGCGTCGCGATCATGAACGGGCGCAGGTACAGGCTGTGCCCGTCGGCGGTCGGGACCCAGGCTCGGTCTTGAGCCACGAGCAGCTCGATGGCCCGGACGAACACCGACTCGGGTAGTTCGGGCATGGCGAGCCGCGCGGCTGACCGGTTGAGGCGGGCTGCGTTGGATTGCGGCCGGAACGCGGCCACAGATCCGTCGGCCTGGGTGTATGCCTTGAGGCCCTCGAAGATCTCCTGGCCGTAGTGAAACACCTGCGCGGCCGGGTCCAGCGTGATCGGGCCGTACGGCTCGATGCGGGCGTCGTGCCAGCCAGCGTCTTCCGACCATCGGATCGTCGCCATGTGGTCGGTGAATACGCTGCCGAATCCCGGAGCTGCCAGCCGCTGCGCCCGCGTGGCCGCGGGAACTGGGGCGCTGCTGGCACGGATCTCGAAGTCAAGGTCCTCGCTCGGGCTGGCGTTCATGGCTGACATTCCTCCGCTTTCTGAGTGTGGGCAGTTGTCCGGTTGTTGGCAGTTACCCGGTTGTTGACAGTTGTCCGGTTACAAGCGATTCAGTTGTCGGTGATGGTGGCGCCGTCGCCGCCGTTGTCGCGGCGGTCCATCGCTTCTTGCACGGCTTCCTGCGCGCGGCGCCGCGCGCGCGCATCGGACTCGGTCTCGGCTGGTGTCGGGGCTGGGCGGGTCCTGGTCATCTGCGGTTCTCCTCGCATGGCACGTTGGAGGCGGGCCAGCTGAGGCGAACCGCGGGATTCCGGCGAGATAAGGCACGGCGGGCGCCGCGCGCCTTCGCCACGTGAGGAGTCGGACCACAGTCAGCTGCTGCGCAGCTACTGGGCGGGCGACACGAAGCGAAGTGGACCCGGAATGCAATGCGGCCAGCGCCTCACCCCCGTAGCGGGTCGCCGGCCTGCCCTGATCAGGTCCCGCTACGGCTGCTAAGGATGAGTACGAAGCGCCGCATGATGAACGCATCGTAGCCGACGCTAGCGGGCCGTGTCAGGGCACGGGGCCAATTTTGTTGGACGACCAAGCATTTTGCCTGCCACCCAGTCGATCCGGCCCAGTCGATCCGGCCCAGTCGATCCGGCCCAGTGGATGCAGCACGGCGCACGGCGCACGGCGCACGGCGCACGGCGCCGCGGCCGTCAGCGGTCGCCGCGGTCCCCGTCCGGTTCCTGGCCGAGCCGGTCCAGGAATCTGTCGGTCAGGTCCCAGACCGTGCCGAGGCGATGCTGGAGCTCATCCAGCCGGTGCAGGAGCCGGCCCGGTCCGTTCCGCGGCCCGTGATCCTCTCCCAGCGGCGGGCGCGGAGCACGCGGCGGATGCGGCGGCCGCGGCGGCTGCGGCGGGCGCCAGCCGAACCGATCACCTGGGCCGACCCGCGGGTCGTCATCCTCGTCGTCGAACTCGTCCGCCTCGTCTGCCTCGTCCGCCTCGTCGACGTCCGCCCAGGCCTGGTCGGCAGCCTCCTGCGCAAGCTCTGCCCGCTCCTGCGCCCGCTCGGCTTCTTCGCGGGCCCGCTCGGCCATCTCCCTGGCCTGCTCGCGGCGCTCCCGCATGCGGTCGGCCCGCTGCCCGGCAAGTGCCTGCTCGTCCGGGTCGGCCCATTCCTGTGCCATCTCGGCAGCTTCTTCGGCCCGGCCGGCTCGCTCCTCGGCCTGATCTGCTGCTTCCTCTGCTTGGTCGGCCAGTTCCTCCGCCCGGTCGGCGGCCTGCTGCGCCCGGTCGGCGGCCTGCTGCACCCGTGCGGCGAACGCCTGGACGTCGTCGGCGGCTTCCTCCGCCTGCTCGTCCGCCATCATGGCCTGGAGCGTGGCGGCGATGTCGGCCTCCGGCACTCCGGCCTCGCGGGCCTCGCGGGAATACTGGGCGTAATAGTCATCGCCGGCCGCGTCCGGGCCCGGCGCCTGGTCCTGCGACGTCGAATCCCCGTGAGCGGCGTCATCGGCCAGGATGGCCCGCCTGGCGACCGAGTACGGCTCGCCAGCCGCTGCCATGCGCGCGCGGATCGCGTTCTTGAGAGCCTTGTCGTGAGTCATGATCATTCTCTTCCGGGCGGGGCTGCCCGCGGCTGCCCGCCACGGTGAATGACGTGACAGGAGAAGGAAGCACGGCGAGTCATGGACCCTTGTCCTCGTCGCCGCCACGGCGCGGGCCGACTGGCAGCTCGGAAGCGGGCAGGCTGTGCGCTGCCGCTAGCAGCAGCATAGGCACGGCCGGCGCGCAGCACCAGGTCCCCGCACTCCAATGGGTGAGATATCCGGGGCGCGTAAGGGATAACCCCGATGCGCAGCTGGCGCCCCACACACGTCGTGGGCCGAGCACCAAGGCGCTCGGCCCACGATCACGGGTTCTCCGCGAGTCAGCCCGTGAAGGGCTCGAACACGTGGCTGAAGTACCAGTCCGTCTGGTCCACACCCGAGCACGTGCCGGCGCCCTTCGTACCCACGCAACCGCCGTTGTCACGCTGGAGTGCCCAGAACGACAGCGTTCCGATCCCGTGCTGTTGCGCCCAGCCCAGCAGCGTGACCGCGTCAGCCGTTGAGAACGTCTCGGTCGGCCCGTAGTCGTCGATACCTGGCATCTCGGTGACGCCGACCATGTGCCACAGCTGCCGTGCGTCGGCGCGCGGATACAGGCCCTGCAGCTGGGCGACGAGGCCGGCCGCCGCGGTCTCGGTGTCGAGGACCATGTTCTCCTGCGTGCCGGAGAAGTAGTCGAACGTCAGGAGGTTCACGGTCGCGATCCTGGCGCCGTCGACGACCGCGTTCTGGAGGACCGCCAGTTCGGCGGCTGGCAGTCCGGCCGGGAACGTCGGCAATGTGTAGGAGAACTGGATCGGGAAATGATGCGCCGCCGCCCAGTGCTCGGTCTCCGCGATGGCCTCGTTACGGCGGTTGATCCCGGCGGCGTTGGTAACCGAGGTTCCCTCGATGTCCAGGTCGATCCGGGGTACGTGATAGGTCCTGATCAGGCTCTCGAATACCTGCGCGATCGCGTGCACGCTCGTGCAGCTGTCGGCGAGCTCGGTGCCAGTCGTGTCGGCTGTGTAGCCGCCGAACGACGGGATCACGTTGCCGCCAGCCGCCTGGATCGCCGCGATGTCGGAACCGAAGCTGGCCGGCCCGATCGGCGTGCTGGTGTCGCCATCCCAGTAGGCGGTGCACGAGCCGGCCTCGGCCGTCTGGAGGAACGCCAGCGACAGGAACTTCGCGCCGGACGCCGTCGACAGCGCGGCCAGGCCGCCACTGGTGTCATACGTCTCGAAGTACGGCGCGAAGACCCGATACGGAAGCGGGCGCGGGGCGCCCTGGGCATGCAGGGTGGCGGCGCTGGCGCCGCCGGCAAAGCCGATCGTCAGCGCGGCCGCGGCGGCGGCGGCCAGCCCGGCCAGGAGCGAGGAGTGACGTCTCATGCGCGATCCCTTTGGCTAGTACGGCTTGGAGAGGAAATTAATAGGAAAGTTTCCTATTTGATTCAACCGAGACGTTAATCCCGTCACAAGTCCGCGTCAAGGGGCAGAAACCAGCCCGTCCCGGCCGACCGGATTATGAGTCCCCGGCCGCCTAGCCGGCCCGGTCGCAGGCGAGACGAAGCTGCCTGCGCGGTCGGTTACCGTTGCCTGAACGGCGCGCTGAGAACGACGGGGTTCTCCGCCGCACCAGTTCAGCCGGGAGCCGCCGCATGGAGCACGTGACCACCTCGCCGCCTGCGATCGGATACGACGCGGCCGTCCTGGACGAGATCCAGCAGCGGGTGCTGTGGCTCGCGACCCGGATCGTCGACGCAGCCAACCACGACCGGGAGACCGGCGACGGTGTCAAGGTCGGCGGTCATCAGGCCTCGAGCGCCAGCCTCGTCACCGTGCTGACGGCGCTGTATTTCGCCTACCTGGATGCGCCAGACCGGGTCAGCGTGAAGCCGCACGCCTCGCCGGTCTACCACGCCATTCAGTATCTGCTGGGCAACCTGGACCGGTCCTATCTGCCCACGCTGCGCGCGTTCGGCGGGCTGCAGTCCTACCCGAGCCGGACCAAGGACCCCGACGGCGTCGACTTCTCCACCGGCTCGGTCGGCCTCGGCGCGGCCGCGCCGCTGTTCGCCGCCGCGACCCGCCGCTACGTGGACGCGCATTTCGGCGCCCGGCCGCGCAGCCGGTTCGTCGCGGTCATCGGTGACGCCGAACTCGATGAGGGGAACATCTGGGAGGCAGTCGCCGACCCAGCCACCGACGGCCTGGGCGACGTGCTGTGGATCGTCGACGTGAACCGGCAGTCGCTGGACCGGGTGGTGCCCGGTGTCCGGATCGCGCAGTGGGAGCAGCAGCTGAGCGCGGCCGGCTGGCACGTCGTGGAGGCCAAGTACGGCCGCGCGCTCCAGGCGGCGTTCGGCCAGCCAGGCGGCGACAGCCTCCGCGACTGGATCGACGCGATGCCGAACGAGCACTATCAGTCGCTGTTCGGCCTGGAGCCTGCCGCCGTGCGCGAGCGCTTCCTGGATGGCGCTCCCCCGGCCGTCCAGGATTTCTGCGCCGGCATCCCCGACCACGAGCTCGCTCCGCTGGTCACTGACCTGGCCGGGCACGACCTCGGCTCGCTGCTCACCGCCTTCGCCGAGTGCGACGCGGAAAAGGACCGGCCGAGCGTGCTGTTCGCCTACACCATCAAGGGCTGGGGCCTGCCCATCGCCGGCAATCCGCGCAATCACTCGGCGCTGCTCACCACCGACCAGATCGACCAGATGCGGCATCGCCTCGGGCTCACGCCGGCTACGGAATGGGACCGGCTCGACCCGATGACCCCGGCCGGGCAGTGGGCTGCGGCCCGGCGCGAGCACCTGGCCAGGGCGCCCCGTCCGCATACCGGGAACGGGGTCGTCGTTCCCGATGCCACCGGCCTGCGCGCGGCCAGGCCGATCTCCACGCAGGAGGCGTTCGGCCGCATCCTGGTGGACCTGTCCAGGGCCGAATCGGTTGCGCCGTACCTGGTGACGACCGCGCCCGACGTCGCGACGTCGACCAACCTGGCCGGCTTCATCAACCGGACCGGCGTGTTCAGCCCGGTGCCGCGGCGCGCCTGGAGCGAGGACCCGGTCCTCAAGTGGGCCGAGGGTCCCGACGGCCAGCACATCGAGCTCGGCATCAGCGAGATGAACCTGTTCCTGCTGCTTGGCCAGCTCGGCCTCGCCTGGGACCTGTCCGACCAGCTGCTGCTGCCGGTCGGTACCGTCTATGACCCGTTCGTACTGCGCGGTCTCGACGCGTTCATCTACTCGGTGTACTCCGGCGCGCGGTTCATCGTCGCCGGCACGCCGTCAGGCGTGACGCTGGCGCCCGAAGGCGGCGCGCACCAGTCCACGATCACGGCCTCGGTCGGCATGGAGCTGCCCAACGTCACGTTCATCGAGCCGGCCTACGCGGTCGCGCTGGACTGGCTGCTCTGCGGCGCGCTCCAGTCGGTCGCCGCCGCCGGGGCAGCTGTTTCCAGGCCCGGCGTCAACCGGCCCGGCGTCAACCAGCCGGGCGCACCGGGCGGCGGCGGCGAGCCGACTGAGACCGGGTCGTATTACTTCCGGCTGACCACGCGCGGCATCGACCAGCAGCCGTTCCAGGCCGCCCGCGACCGGCTCGGCGACGCGATCCTGCGGCGGCAGGTCCTGGCCGGCGGGTACCGCCTCGTCGACGCCGCCGACGAGGCGGCCGCCGGCGCTCCGCCGGTATACCTCGTCGGCTGCGGCGCCATCATGCCGGAAGTGCTGACCGCGGCCGCCGAGCTCGCCGACGAGGGCATCGCCGCGACAGTCGTCGATGTCACCTCGCCCGACCGGCTGTACCGCGCCTGGCAGCGAACCCTGCGCCAGGGCGTCCGGACCGCGACGGCGCCGTCGATCCCCGGCGCGATCCGCAGCGCGTTCCCCGACCGCGCCCCGGTCGTCACCGTCCACGACGCCGCATCGCACACGATGAGCTGGCTCGGCTCCGCGCTCGGCGTCCCTGCCGTCAGCCTCGGCGTCGACAGCTTCGGCCAGTCCGGCGCGGTCGCCGACCTGTACCGCGCGCACGACCTGGACTCCGGCTCGATCGTGAACGCCGCCCTCGCGGCCCTGTCCCTGCACTGACTGTCGCTGCGCTAGGTCCCGCGCTAGCCAACTCAGCCCGGCTGGCGCCCGATCCCAGCTCACGTCCAAGCCACCTTGTAGGCGATTAGCGGGCTTTTCCGTCCGCTTAATATCGGTTTGTCCCCGACGATCGCCTACAATGTCGCCGTCAGCCCGCCGAGCGCCTACAACGTCGCGGCGCCGCCCTCCGGGGGCTCACTGGGAATTGCGCCACCTCCATCGAATCCGGATGCTGATCGTCCGCTACCGGCCCTACTGTGGCAGGCATGACCGATACCGAGCTCTCCGCGAGTGACAACATCAACGGCCGGCTGACCGCGGCGCAGTTCTCAGCCTTGCCCGGCGTCGCTGACTGGCGGGTGCTGTGGGGCGCCGGGTACGCGGCGGCCCGCTTCCTGACCGGCTCGTTCGCCGCTGGGCTGACCCTGATCGCCGCCATCGGCGAGGTGGCGGCCGCGGCCGGCTACGACCCAGATGTTGATGTGCGGCCCGAGAGCGTGACAGTCCGGCTGGCCACAGCCGAGGTGCAGGGCCTCACCAGCCGGGACGCTGAGCTGGCCAGGGAGATCTCGGTCGCCGCTGCGCGGCTGCAGGCGCCGTCCGACCCGACGGCCGTGATGCACGTGCAAGTAGCGATCGACGCCATGGACATCGCCAAGGTCCGGCCGTTCTGGCACGCTGTGCTCGGCTACCCCGAGGTGGGCGACGAGGACCTGCTGGACGCGCACCGCCAGGGGCCGTCGTTCTGGTTCCAGCAGATGGACTCGCCGCGGACCGGGCGCAACCGCTTCCACATCGACATCTATGTGCCGCACGACCAGGTGCAGGCCCGGATTGACGCCGCGCTCGCGGCCGGCGGCCGGATCGTTAGCGACGTCAACGCGCCCGGCTGGTGGACTCTCGCCGATCCCGAGGGCAACGAAGCTGACCTGGCGATCTGGGGATAGCCAGGTATCACCCGACCCGGAGCGGGAGCGTGCGCGGACCGCGGATCTGACCGGCTGACCACTCGACCCCGGCCGGGTCCGCGAGGCTGAACTCCGGGATCCGCTCGAGCCAGACCTCGAGCGCGACGCGGAGTTCCATGCGCGCCAGGTGCGAGCCGACGCATCGGTGGATGCCAAGGCCGAACGCGGCGTGCCGGTTGACCTCCCGGTCGATGACGACCTCGCCGGCCCGGTCGAACTGCGCCGGGTCCCGGTTGGCGGCCGGGAACGACAGCAGGATCCAGTCATCGGCCTTCATGTCCGCGCCGCGCCAGTTCGTGTCGTCCTTCACGAGCCGGGCCATGGTGACGGGCGCGAAGGCGCGCAGGAACTCCTCCATCGCCGTCGGCAGCAGCTCGGGGTCGGCGATCAGCCGGCTGCGGTCAGCCGGCGTCTGCGCCAGGTGCCAGAGCGAGGCGCCGATAGCGCTCCACGTCGTGTCGATGCCGGCAATCAGCAGCAGCGCCATCGTCCCGACGACGTGCGACGGCTGGAGCTTCTGCCCGTAGAGCTCGGCGTTGATCAGGTACGTCGTCAGGTCCTCGCGCGGACGGTCCAGGTGGTCGTGCACCTGCGCGAGCAGGTAGTCAAACAGCGCCGTCATCCGGGCGATGCGCTCGTCCGGCGGCAGGTTGACGCCTTCGAGCGTGTTCTCCACGAACTGGCGGAACTGAGGGCCGTCCTCGGGCGGGAAACCGAGCATGTCGGCGATAACCCGCATCGGGATGTGCTGCGCATAGTCGCGGGCAGCGTCGACGACGTCCTGGCCATCGAACGCGTCGATGAGGGAGTGGCAGAACGCCCTTGTCGCCGCTTCCTGCTTGCCCACCGCCGTCTTGGTGAACGCCGGCAGCAGCAGCTTGCGCGCGTCGTGGTGGAACGGCGGGTCGGAGGAAATCGGCGGCGAGCCGCCGATCGGTGCCAGCTCGTGCGGCGGCCGGAAGTTGCTCATGATGATCGCGCGCGAGGAGAAGTGCTCGGTGTCGTAGGCGACCGCCGCGACGTCCTCGTAACGCGTCGGCAGCCAGCCGCCGCCGAACCGGTCAGTGTGCGCGATCGGGCAGCGCTGCCGCAGGTCGTCCTGGATCGGGTAGGGATCAGCTGCCCACTCCGATTCCAGGTGGGAGAAGTCGGTGGCCCAGTCGGCGACCGGGCCGGTGATGATCTCGTTGCGCGTGCCGAGCGGCTGGTCGTCGCGCGGTTCCCGGAAGTCGCGGGCGAAGCGGTCGTCGACAGTCACGTCAGGACTCCCCTGTCGTTGAAACATCAGTAATCCGGACGGCGCGCTCGGGGCAGTTGGCAGCCGCGAGGCGCGCCTCCTGCTCCTCGCCTGGTGGCACGCTGCCGTCGCCGAGCACCTGGCCAAACCCCTCATCGTCGTCACCGAACAGGTCAGGGGCAAGGTCATAACAGCGGCCGTGGCCCTGGCAGAGCGCGGAGTCGATCTGCACCTTCATTGCACTGGTCCTGTCACTGCACTGGTCCTGTCACTTGCTAGTCCTTCTGCGGTCGTACCGGTCTGCGCGAAGGCCGTCACCACGCGGCCGAGCAGCGCCGACCATTCGCCGGCGTCGACCGCGTGCAGGTCCGGCGTCACCAGCGCGCTGCCCATGGCCAGCAGGAGGCAGAAGTGAGCCAGCGCGTCCGGCGACAGCGCGTGATCGATCTCGCCGCCGGTCTGCGCGGCGCGCATCAGGTCCCCGAGGAAGGCGGCTCGTTCGCCGATATAGTCGCGCATCGGCGTCGCGACGTCCGCATCGCGGCGCGCTGCCACCAGCGCCTCGACGATGAGGTAACCGCGGGCGTCGCGGCGCCTGGGCAGCCAGCGGCCGATCTCGAGGAGCAGGTCCGTGATGGACCGGCTGGGATCTGCGGCGAACAGATCGGCAAGCAGCCGCGGACCGTGCGTGCGCAGCGCGTCAACGAGCAGGTCTGCCTTAGACGAGAAGTGCGCGTACATCGCGCCGTTGCTGACGCCCGCGGCCGCGGCGATATCAGCCACCCTGGTGCCGTCGTACCCGCGCGCGGCGAAGACCTCGGCGGCCGCTTGCAGCAGCCGCTCACGAGTGTCGGCAGCGGTGACGCCAGCGATGCGGCCCATAGACGAATTAAACGAACGTTCATCTAATTCGTCAAGGGGTAACTTCCCGCATCGCCGCCCAACACCAAGTATGTTAGTGCTGTTGTATTCCTGTCACATCGACTGGGAAGGACGGCCCGGAGGTGCCAGAGCGGTATCCCGAGATCGAGCCCTACGCTCGCGGCATGCTCGAGGTCGGCGACGAGAACCTCCTCTACTGGGAGGCGTGCGGCAATCCCGACGGCAAGCCGGCCCTGGTCTTGCATGGCGGGCCAGGCTCGGGCTGCACTCCCGGCATGCGGCGCTATTTCGATCCGGCAGCGTATCGGATTGTGCTGTTCGACCAGCGCAACTGCGGGCGCAGCAGGCCGCACGCCAGCGACCCGGCGGTGAGCCTGGCGGCCAACACGACCCAGCATCTGGTAGCGGACATCGAGCTACTGCGCGCGCACCTCGGCGTCGATCGGTGGCTAGTCTTCGGCGGCTCGTGGGGCTGCGCGCTCGCGCTCGCGTACGCGCAGCGGCACACCGCGCGCGTCACCGGACTGGTCCTCACCGGGGCCGCGACGGGGCGCCGGGCCGAGGTCAACCTGCTGACCAGGGGACTTGGCGGCCTCTTCCCGGCGGCTTGGGCCCGCTACTGTGCTGGCGTACCGCCAGCGGACCGGGACGGCAGCCTCGCCGGCGCGTACAGCCGTCTCCTGGCGGACTCCCACCCCGCGGTCCGCGCGCAGGCCGCAAGTGGCTGGTGTGAGTGGGAAGAGGCGATGCTGCCGACGTCACCGCACAACCCGCGTTACGACGACCCCTCGTTCCGCCTGTGCTTCGCCCGGCTGGTGACGCACTACTGGAGCAACGATCATTTTCTCGACGACGGCGTCCTGCTGGCACAGGCTGGCCGACTCGGCCCCGTTCCGGGCCTGATCATCCAGGGCAGCCTTGACCTCATCAACCTCATAGGCACGCCGTGGCTGCTGGCCGCGGCGTGGCCCGGCAGCGAGCTTGTCCTCATCGACGACGCCGGCCACGGCGGGAGCGACCCCGTGAACTCGGCCATCGTCGCGGCCACTGACGAGTTCGCCGGGCTGGCCGGCGGACATGGCTAGCCCCGAGTCCGGGACCCCTGAGCCGGGAAGCCTGGTGGGGCTGGGCACGCTGCTGCGCCACGTGCTGGACGAGATGGACGGCGACATCGCAACGGTGCTGGCCGACCTCGGCACGCCGGGGTACCGGCCGCGGTTCAGCCCGGTGGTGCGGGCTCTGGTCGCACTCGGTCCGGTGCCGATCAGGGACCTGGCCCTGGCCATCGGAGTGACCCACTCCGCGGCGAGCCAGACCGTGGCGCAGATGCGCGGCCGCGGCTTCGTCGTCATCTCGCCCGGCGAGGACGCGCGGCAGCGGGTCGTCCATCTCACCGCGAAGACGCGCGAGCTCCTGCCGAAGATCGATGCGGAGTGGGCCGCTACCGCGTCCGCGGCTGCCGAGCTGGACGCCGAGCTGCCGTTCCCGCTCGCCGAGTTGGTACCCGCGATCGCCGCGGCGCTGGCCAGACGCCGGTTCAGGCAGCGCATGCTGGAGTCGCCGTGGGCCATCGGGCATCCGGACTTCGCCGCCGCGATCGCGGTCGGGCGACGGGCCATCGGCGGCGCCCGGTGAAGCGGCGACTTGGCCTGCTGACCGACGTCAGCCCGCTGCGCGAGCACCCGCAGTTCCGCCGGCTGTTCGCCGGCACCGCGCTGTCGGGCATCGGCAGCGCGCTGACCAGCTTCGCCGTGCCACTCCAGGTGTACGACCTGACGCACTCACCGTTCGCGGTCGGCGCCATCGGCGCGGTCACCGTCGTGCCGGTGCTCGCGGTTGGCCTGCTCGGGGGCACCATTCTCGACGCGGTGGACCGGCGCAAGCTGGTACTGGCGTGCACGAGCGCGCTCGCGGTGATCTCCGCCGCCCTGGCCGCGCTGGCGTTGTCCGGCCTGGCAGCCGTCTGGCTGCTGTACCTCCTGGCCGCGGCGATAGCGGCGATCAGCGCGGTCAACATCCCGGCGCGGCGTACGTTCGTAGCCAGCCTGCTGCCGGCGGGCAGCCTGGCTGCCGGGCTGGCCCTGAATCGCCTCAGCCTCCAGCTGACCATGGTCGTCGGGCCAACCCTGGCCGGTCTCATCACCGCGGCTGCGGGCGGCCACCTGCAGGCGTGCTACCTCATCGACACTGTGAGCTTCGGAGCCGCGCTGTACGGCGTCGCCAGGCTGCCGGCGATGCCGCCGCAGCCCGGCGCCCCGCGGCCTGGCCTGCGCGCGGTGGCGGAAGGCGTTCGCTTCATCCGGCGCAGCCAGGTGCTGGCCGGCGTGTTCCTGGCCGACCTGAACGCGGTGGTCTTCGGCCTGCCGGTGGCGCTGTTCCCGGCGATCAACGCTGAGCGGTTCGGTGGCAGGCCGGCCACGCTGGGCCTGTTCACGGCGGCGATCGGCGTCGGCGGGCTGGTGAGCTCGGCGCTCACCGGCCCGGTCAGCCGGGTCGCGCGGCAGGGCCTGGTCATGCTGGCGACAGTCGTGATCTGGGGCGCCGCATTCGCCGGGTTCGCGCTCGCCCGCAGCCTGTGGCTCACGCTCGGCACGCTCGCCATTGCCGGCGCTGCCGACACCTTCACCGTCGTGTTCCGGTCGACTATCGTGCAGGCCGAGACCACGGAGGCCCTGCGCGGCCGGCTGACGACCGCCGAATACGTCATGAGCGTCGGCGGTGACTCGCTCGGCCGACTGGAGTCGGGCGCGGTCGGGTCACTGACCTCGCCGGCGTTCGCCGCGCTGTCCGGTGGCCTGGCGACGGTCGTGCTCGCGGGCGTGATCGGGATCGCGCTGCCGGGATTGGCCAGGTACCGGGCCGCGTCAGCGCCGCAACCGAGCCCGCAGAGCTTGCCGGATGCTGACGTGCCGGCGGCACAGCCAGCCGCCGGGGCTGGCTAGCCTCGCCGCCGTGGCGGCGGCGGCAGATTTGCGACGTCCTTGTCCTCATCGGCCGGCGTCACTGGATCGGCTTGCGCGGATCAGGTAGGCATGACGTCATGGCGGCGGAGGTTGCTCGGTACTGGCGGCACGAGGCCGTCGATGGCGTCGACCTGCTGCGCGCACGCTTCGTGACACACCGCTACGGGCGGCACGCGCACGAGACGTACACCTTCGGGCTGATCGAGGCCGGGGTCGAGGAGTTCGAGTACGGCGGCAGCCTGCTCCGCGCCAGCGCCGGCGCCGTCGCGCTGCTGGATCCTGACGTCGTGCACACCGGCCAGGCCGCGACACCGGCAGGCTGGAGCTACCGCGTGCTATATCCGCAGGTCAGCGTTGTCACCGACATCGCCGCCGAGCTCGGCTGGCCGGCCGGCACGCCGCGCTTCCCCCAGACCGTGCTTGACGATCCCGCGACAGCGACGCTGCTGCGCACGGCGCACCAGGCGGCCGAGCATGGCGACCAGCTCGCGTCGTCGACGCTGCTGCGCAGCACGCTGGCCGGCCTGCTGCGCGCGCACGCGGCGGGCGGCCCGGCCGCTGCTCCCGGTCCGGCTCGCCGCGCACCCGCCGCTGTCCGCGCCGTCCGGGACCTGCTGGCCGAACGGCTCGCCGACCCGCCTGCACTGGCCGAGCTAGCCGCGATGACCGGGCTCAGCCAGTTCGCGGTACTCCGCGCCTTCCGCGCGGCGACTGGACTGCCGCCGCATGCCTACCTCAACCAGCTTCGGGTCCGCCGGGCGCGGCTGCTGCTGGACGCGGGCATCGCGGCCGCGGATGTCGCCGCGCAGGTCGGCTTCGCCGATCAGGCTCACTTGACCAGGCACTTCAAGCGCGTCGTCGGCGTTCCGCCGGCCGCGTACCAGCGAGAGCGCCGCCAGCCCGCCCGCTAGGCACCGGGAGCAAGAACATACAAGACCCCGTGGCCGCCGTTCGCTTAGATCTCAGGTATGTCCGCGCCTGACCGCGTGCCCGCAGCAGCCCGTCAGCCCCGGCCGGTCCGCGACGGCGTCGGCCTGGGCCTGGCCGTCGGGGTATCAGGGGTCGCGTTCGGCGCGGCAGCCGTGAGCGCCGGCCTGAGTGTCTGGCAGGCGTGCGCGCTCAGCCTGCTGGCCTTCACCGGTGCGTCGCAGTTCGCGCTGGCGGGAGCGATCGCTGCGGGCGGGAGCCTGCTGGCCGGGACGGCTGGCGCGATCCTGCTGGGCAGCCGCAACACGCTGTACGGGCTGCGGCTAGCCGACGTGCTGCGGCCGCGCTGGCCGGGCCGGCTGCTCCTCGCGCTCGGCGTCATCGACGAGACCACCGCGGTCTCGCTAGCCCAGCCTGACCCGGACGCGGCCCGGACCGGATTCACCGCCACGTTCTGCTGCCTGTACCTGACCTGGAACCTCGCCACCCTGGCCGGCGCGGTCGGCGCCGGGCGGATCGGGTCACCGCAGTCGTTCGGGCTGGATGTCGTGGGACCAGCCGCGTTCCTGGCCCTGATCTGGCCGCGGTTGCGAACCGGGCGCGCCGAGCGACTCGTCGCCGCGGCCGGTGCTGCCATCGCGCTTGGCACGACCCCGCTGCTGCCGGTCGGCGTCCCGGTCATCCTGGCCGCCACGGCCGCGCTAGCCGGCGCGCTGGCCAGCCCGGCGACGCAGCCAGCCGTGCCCCCGTCTTCGCACAGCGCGCCGCACTCTTCGCAGAGCGCGCCGCCGTCATGGCGCAGAGCGCGCCGCCGTCTTCGCGGAGCGCGCCGTGACCGGAGTGTGGATCGCGGTGCTGGCCACCGCGGCCGGGTGCTACGCGCTGAAACTGGCCGGCCTCACCGTGCCGCAGCGCGTCCTCGCCAGCCCGCGGGTCCGCAGGTTCGCCGAACTAGTGCCGGTGGCGCTGCTCATGGCGTTGTCGGCGGTGCAGACCGCCACCAGCGGGCACGCGTTCGCTCTCGACCCCGCTCGGCTGGCAGGCCTTGGCGCAGCGGTGGTTGCGCTGCTGCTACGCGCGCCATTCCTGCTGGTGATCGTCGCGGCGGCCGGCACCGCGGCGGCGCTGAGGGCCGCCGGGATCTCCTGACGGCAGGCCTCGCCCGGCTAAACCGCGCCCGGCTCCGCCAGCGTGGCTGGCGGAGGATGGCACGAAGCCGCAGCGGCCCGGCAGGTAGAGTGCGCCGAGTGACAATCGGCATTGAAGTACTGGACGAGGTAACTGACGAGGTCGTCGAGGCGTTCGGGCAGTTGCTCCCGCAGCTGTCCAGCTCGGCCAGGCCGCCAGACGCCGGCGCTCTCGCCGCGATCGTGGCGTCGCCGGCGGTCACCGTCCTGATTGCCCGCTCCGATGGCCGGATCGCCGGGTCGCTGACGCTGGCGATGTTCCCCATCCCGACTGGGCTGCGCGCGTGGATCGAGGACGTGGTCGTTGACGACTCCGCCCGCGGCCAGGGGGTAGGCGCGCTGCTCACGCAGGAGGCCCTGCGCCTGGCCCAGGAGGCGGGCGCGCGGACGGTCGACCTGACGACGCGCCCGTCGAGGGAAGCGGCCGGCCGGTTGTACGAGCGGGCCGGCTTTGAGCAGCGTGAGACGCGCCTGTACCGGTATGCCTTCGGCTGAGTCGCGGGCGCCGAGCCGAGCGGAGCCGACCGCGGCCTGCGGGCCTGGCCTGCGGCACGATCGGCAATCGCAGGCAGCAGCCGCAGACACAGCGGCGGCCCAGCCGAGCCGGACCGCCGCCGCTCGCGTCGGCGCCGCTCGCGCCGACGCAGCGCTACATCTTGAACATCCGCTTGAGGGAGTCCACGCCCTTGGTGAACGGGTCGTGGTCCGGCATCTGCCCCTCCGGCGTCGCCTGGTTCACCATCTCTGGCAGTGCCTTGGCGACCTGGTCGCTGGTCTCGGCCGGCGTCATGCCAGCCTGCTTGGCTGCGGCGTCTAGCTGCGCCGGATCCATGGCCTGCTGGACCTGGGTGCCGCTGACGGGCTTGTTCTCCCCCGTACCCACCCAGGACTGGACCTGCTGACCGAGCCCGCTGCTGGTCAGCTTCGACGTCAGGCCGTGCAGCCCGCCGCTGGAGCTGATGAGCTTTTGCATCGACGCCAGGCCGCCTTCCTGGCCTTGCTTCCCGCCGAGCTTGGCAGTGATGTCATCGAGCATTCCCATGTGGCTCTCCCCCTGCTTGGCGCCAGACGGCTGGTTGGCAACAGACGACCGCCTGAACCTGACATTGGGTCAGCGTCATGGGGGTTTCTTCCCTGCGCCGGCGGAGTTACCCGCTGGCGCTATTTGCCCAGCTCAGCCCGCCGCTGGTGCAGCGCGGCCTGGCCTCAGGATCCGGTCCGTTAGGCCCGGCGTAAGGTCGATGGCTGTGACTCTGCTGACTAAACAGCGACCTGGTTGCCACAACCATGCTCACCGCGAGCAGTTGTGGTGGTCGTGCCCAGCCGAGCCCTGGCTTAGGCCAGCTCCGCCACGGCTGTCAGCAGCCGGTCCACGTCAGTGCCGTCGTTGTAGTGCACCAGGCCGGCTCGCACCGCACTGCCTGCCTCGCGGATCCCGAGCACGCCGGTCAGCTCCCAGGCGTAGTTGTGCCCATGCCAGACGTTGATCTTCCGGCTGGCCATGTGCTCGGCGACCTGCTGCGGCGAGTAGCCGTCGACAGTGAAGTAGGCGGTCGCGGTCCGGCTGACGGCCCGGCCGTACGTCCGCACCTGCTGCATGCTGTCCAGCCCGGCCAGCAGGACCTCGAACAGCTCCTGCTCGTGCTGCTGGACCGCGGTCATCGACTCGAGCACGCGGTCCCGGAGGCTCGCATCGGAGCTGCCGTCCGACGGTGCGGCCAGCGCGGCGAGGTGCTGCACCGCGGCCGTCACGCCGGCCAGGCTGGCGAACGGCAGGGTGCCGAGCTCGAATCGCTCTGGCACGTCGTCGGAGGACGGGACGAGCTTGTCCGGGCGCAGCCCTTCCAGGAGGGCTGGGTCGGCGACGACGATGCCGATGTGCGGGCCCGACCACTTATAGGCACTGGTCGCGTAGAAGTCCGCGCCGAGCGCGTGCACGTCCACGGGCACGTGCGGGGTCGCGTGCACGCCATCGACGTAGCTGAGCGCGCCGGCCGCCCGCGCGATCGCGGTAATGGCAGGCACGTCGGGCCGGGTCCCGATCACGTTGCTGGCGGCGGTCACCGCAACGAGCCTGGTCCGGTCGGTGACGAGCTCGCCGTACTGGCCGGCCGGCAATTCGCCAGTCTCCGGGTCGACGTCGGCCCACCGCAGCGTCGCGCCCGACCGCTCGGCCGCCTGCACCCAGGGCCGCACATTGGCGTCGTGGTCCAGGCGCGAGACGACCACCTCGTCACCTGGTCCCCAGTCCTTGGCGAGCGTCGCCGCGAGCCGGTACGTGAGCGCGGTCATGCTAGGCCCGAAGATGACGCCGCCAGGGTCGCCGCCGGTCAGCGCCGCAACGGCGGCCCGGCTGTCGGCAGTGATCGCATCGGCTCGCTTGCTCGCGGGGAACGCGCCCCCCGCGTTGCCCAGACCCCGAGCCTGCGCCTCGCTCATGGCCTCGATGACGGCGGCCGGGACCTGCGTGCCGGCGGCTCCGTCCAGGTAGGCGTAGCCGTCGGCCAGCGCCGGATAGCCGGCCCGCACAGCCGCCACGTCGAGTTTCACGGTCTTTGCTATCCCTTCCGCCTGAGGCGCAGCCGGGCCGGCAGCAGTGCCCGCAGCAGCCACGCCGGGACGGCTGTACTGTCCTGGGCGCTGCGCGGGATGCGGCCGGAAGCCGCCAGCACAGCATGCCAGGCGTCGAGATGACGCACCGCCTTGGCCCCTGGCGACCCAGGTGGCAGCGGCAGGTGCGGCATGCCAGCGCGCCAGCCCGCCAGCACAGCGCCGGGATCGGCCGGCCGGTAGTCCACTCCGAGCGCCCGAGCCAGGTCCCAGGCGTGCAGGTGCCACTCCGCGCACGCTGCCCCGGCCATGCCGCCGACCGTCACGACGGTGTCGCGGTACTGGTGATGCGGCAGATCCCAGACCGCGCCAAGCCTGGCGGCGTACCTGCGCGCTGACACTTCGAAGACGGCGATGTGCTCGGCGGGCGGCGCGTCCGCGAGCGCGGCAAGCTCCGCCGCGTTCTGCCGGGCGATCTTGCGGCCGAGGGTGTCCGGGTGCGCGCCGGTCGCCATCAGCCGGGCGTACCGGCTGACCGGCGCCTCGTCGAGGTATTCATGCAGATCGTCGGCGACGCAGCGCAGGTGTCCGGCGAGCTCGAAGGCGCGCCACTCCGGCAGTGGCGTCTGCGCGCCCCAGGCCGCTTCGTCAAACTGCGCAGCCAGCTGGGAGATCGCCGCGACCCCCGCGTCATAAGCGGTTAAGACCGGGACGGGCTCTCGTAGCGGCGCGGCCAGTTCCCAGAAATGGGTGCGCTCCACGGGCCCCCTCCAAGCCGACTCCGGCACCAGCACGCGCCGTCGTCTGGCCAGCGTGCCAGAGTTACCCGCTCTTCGCCACCCTGCGCCCAATGGATGCAATCGCGACGTGTGCCCGGCAGCCCGGCAGACGGGCCGTGACGGGCAGGCATATAGATCCTGAACTGCAGGCGCGGCACACCTGCCGAGACTTCTGTGGCTCGATGCGATAAAAAACACGCCCGCTGCGCCGGACGGCCACCAGCGTGCGGGCGATCATGCGTACGCCGCGAGAAAACTCTGGTGACAGCACTCTGGCTCGCCGGTTAATCTGCGGATAATGCCCCCGACGTCAGCTAGTTCGCAGCCGCATGCCCAGACACCGCCGTCCGGGCCTGGTGCGGAGCCTGCCCAGGCTCATTCCACCGCAGCAGCGCAGCCGCCGACCCACGTCCAGACGCCCGCCCAGGCCCTGTGGCGCATGCGCGAGTACATGCGGCCCTATTACTTCGCGTTGTTCCTGATGATCTCGGCCGCCATCCTCGCCGTCAGCTCCGAGATCGCCATCCCGCTGATCACCAAGTCGGTCATCGACAACGTGGTCGTGCAGGGCATCCGGTCCAAGCTGATCCCGCTCAGCGTGGCCGCGATGGCACTCGGCACGATCCAGGCCGGGCTTAATTTCTTCCGCCGGTGGTCGGTGTCGGGGGCCGTGATCGGCATGGAGAAGACGGTCCGGGACGACCTTTATCACCACCTGCAGCAGCTCGAGCCGGCCTTCCATGACAGCTGGCAATCCGGCCAGCTGCTGTCGCGCGCGACCAACGACCTGGCCACGATCCGCAGGTTCGCCGGCTTCGGCGTGGTATTCCTCATCACCAATACCTGGACCTTCCTGCTGATCGTCGCGCTGCTGATCAAGCTCAACTGGTGGCTCGGGCTGCTGACCGGCTTGCTCTTCCTGCCGGTCTCCGTCCTGTGCCTGCGGTTTGAGAAGAAGTACCGGGTGCTGTCCCGACTGAACCAGGACCAGCAAGGTGATCTGGCCACCTACGTGGAGGAAGCAGCCACCGGCATCCGGGTGCTTAAGTCGCTCGGCCGGCGCGACGAAGCCGCCGCCCGGCACCTGGCGCAGGCCCGGCTGGTCTACCGGTCCCAGGTCGACAAGGCCAGCCTGCGCGGCACGTTCTGGGCGGGCCTGGACATGGTTCCGAACGTGGTGATCGGCCTGCTCCTCTTGCTCGGCGCGCTGGCGGTCAGCCGGCACGAGCTCAGCCTGGGCGGCCTGGTCGCCTTCGTCACGCTGACCCTGCTGCTGGTCTGGCCGATCGAGTCGCTCGGCTTCATCATCGCCACCGGCCAGGAAGCCGCAACCGCCGCACAGCGGATCTACGAGATCTTCGACACCCTGCCGGCCATCCGCGATCCGGCCAGTCACGATCCGGCCAGTCACGAGCTGGGCAGTCACGAGCTCGGCGCGACCGGTGACCGGCCGGGCTTGTCGGCGGGACGCTGGCAGAGCGGCAAGAAGGCCGCTTCCGCCAGGGCCGCCCTCAAGTCGCAGGCGGACTCCCGCGCCGCGAAGGCCACGACCGCCCGCCGTGCCGGCCGGCGCGCGGCCGGCCTGCTGATCTTCGACGAGGTCACCTTCAGCTACCCGCAAGTCAATTCGCCTGTGCTGCGGGGGGTCTCGCTGAAGCTGACAGCCCGGCGAGACCGTTGCGCTGGTCGGCGCCACCGGGTCGGGCAAGACCACGCTGCTGCACTTGGTGCCTCGGCTGGCCGACGTGACCGGCGGCCGGATCACGCTGGACGGGACCGATATCCGCGACCTGCCGCTGCCCGAGCTGCGCAGCCGGGTCGGCTGTGCTTTTGAAGACCCGATCCTGTTCTCGGCCAGCGTCCGGGAGAACGTGGGCTTCGGAGTTCCTGATGCCAGCGAGGACGACATCCTCGCCGCCCTGGACGCGGCTCAGGCAGAGTTCGTCGCCGACCTGCCGTGGGGCCTGGACACCAGGATCGGCGAGCAGGGCATGGCGCTGTCCGGCGGCCAGCGGCAGCGGGTCGCGCTGGCCCGGGCCATCTTGTCCAAGCCACAGGTGCTGCTGCTGGACGACCCGCTGTCGGCGCTTGACGTGCACACCGAGGCGAGGGTCACCGCCGCGCTGGCCGAGGTCCTGACCAGCACCACCGCCCTGATCGTCGCCCACCGCCCGTCGACGGTGCAGCTGGCCGACCGGGTCGCGCTGCTGCGAGGCGGTGTCATCACCGCGATCGGCCGGCACAGCGACCTGCTGGCGACCGAGCCGCGCTACCGCTATCTGATGAGCGCGGACACCACTGAGCAGACCGGCGACGATGGTCACGCCGCGCCAGGCCTGACCGCAGGAGCGACCCGATGAGCGCAGCCCCGGCGGCTCCGTCACTGCCGCCGCCTGCCACTCCGCCAGAAGCCTGGCGCGGCATCGCCTCCGAGCAAGAAGACGAGATCAGCGGCAGGCTCGGCACGCTGCTACGGCGCCGGTCCCGGCGGCTGCTGGGCTCGCTGCTCGGACCGCACCGGCGCCTGGTGCTGGCGATCTTCCTGCTGATCGTTGTGTCGCAGGTGGCCGCGCTGGCCGGGCCGTGGCTGGTGGGCGTCGGGAATCGACGCCATCCCCCGGCTGCAGAAGACTCGCGACGCCGGCCCGCTTGCCCTGATCATCGCTGCCTTCGCGATGGCGGTAATCGTGCAGGCCGCGACCACCCGCTCCTACATCGCCGGCATCGGCCGGCTGGGCGGGCGGATCGTGCTGGAACTGCGACGGCGGCTGTTCTGGCACTTCCAGGAACTGCCGATCTCCTTCCACGAGCAGTACACCTCCGGCCGGGTCATCTCCCGCCAGGTCTCCGACATGGACTCGATCACTGACCTGTTCGACGAGAGCCTGGCCAACCTGGTCTCGGCCGTGCTCTCGCTGCTGCTGGTCGGCGGCGGCATGCTGCTGCTGGACTGGCGGCTGGCACTGGTGGTGATGGCGGGCTTCCCGCCGCTGATCTGGCTGTCGGCCTGGTTCCGGCGCGAGTCGGCGGTCGCCTACCGGCGCACCCGCACGACGATCGCCTCGGTGATCGTCCAGTTCGTCGAGACGTTCGGCGGCATCAAGGCGGTCCAGGCGTTCCGCCGTGAGCGCCGCAACGAGGACATCTTCGGCGAGCTGAACCAGGCCAACGCCGAGGCGAACCTGCGCTCGCAGCGGCTGCTGGCGCATCTACTTCCCCGGCGTGACGCTCGTCGGCAACCTGGCCATCGGCGCGGTCCTGCTTTACGGCGGGTTCCGGGTGATCGACCACCAGATGCAGGTCGGCGTGCTCGTCACGTTCCTGCTGTACCTCCAGCGGTTCTTCGACCCGCTGATCGACCTGTCGCAGTTCTACAGCTCGTTCCAGTCGGCGGGCGCGGCCCTGGAGAAGATCTCCGGCGTGCTCGACGAGGAGCCGAAGGTGGCCGAGCCGCAGCACCCGGTGTCGCTGCCCGCCACGGCCGGCCCGGCAAGCCGGGGCCGGCGGGTCGAGTTCGACTCGGTCCGCTTCGGCTACCGCAAGTCCACAGTGCTGCCCGGTCTCAGCCTGACCATCCCGGCAGGCCAGACGGTGGCACTGGTCGGCGCGACCGGCGCGGGCAAGACCACCATCGCCCGGCTACTGGCCAGGCTGTATGACCCGCAGGAGGGTCACGTCACGCTGGACGGAGTCGACGTCCGGCAGCTGTCGGACTCCTCGCTGCGACGCGAAGTGATCCTGATCACGCAGGAGAACTTCCTGTTCTCCGGATCGATAGCGGACAACATCGAGCTCGGCAAGCCGGGCGCGAGCCGGGCGGAGATCGTCGCGGCTGCCGCCGCGATCGGCGCGCACTCGTTCATCGCCGAGCTGCCGGCCGGCTACGACGAGCAGGTCGGCAAGAGCGGCGGCCGGCTGTCCGCCGGCCAGCGTCAGCTCATCTCGTTCGCCCGGGCGTTCCTGGCCGCGCCTGCCGTGCTGGTGCTGGACGAGGCCACCTCACTGCTCGACATCCCGAGTGAGCGGCTGGTGCAAGACGCGCTGCAGACGATTCTGGCGGGCCGGACCGCGGTGATCATCGCTCACCGGCTCTCGACGGTCGCGATCGCCGACCGGGTCCTAGTGCTGGAGCACGGCCAGATCATCGAGGACGGCTCCCCCGCGGAGCTGATGACCGGTGACGGACAGTACTCCGCCCTGCATGCCAGCTGGCAGGAGAGCCTTGCCTGAGCACTGGACCGGCGGCGCGACCGGCCTGGTCTCAGGACTGGCCCGGCCCCAGCACGGGCGCGGCCACGTATCGCTAAGCTATGCGGCGTGAAAAAAGGTCGCGTCAAGGTCAGCGCCACTGCCGAAGCCAGTTACCTGGCCGACGTCGCGCTGGCTGCCAACTTCAGTCAGCTGCTAGCCAGCGCGCAGACGGCCGAGCGTGCGTTCCGGCAGTCTCAGGCGACCGGAGCGCCAGCCAGCGTGCAGTACCCACTGGCCGCAGGCCTGGACGCGGCCCTGACCGAAGCCACGAGGGCCGCCTACGCGGCTCAGCGCGCCGAGATCGGCCCGCTCGGCTACGAGGACCGGATCTACTTCCGCAAGGCCAAGGCGACGCAGGCCGTGCATGCATGGACCGACGAGGCGGAGCGCCTGCTGACGCTGCGCGAGACCCACCGGCTCACCGGATTCCCGGCCCGCCCCGAGGTCCAGGCGCTTGGCGCCGAGGTTGCCCGCCTGCCGGCCGCCGGCCACCACTGACGCTCGGCAGGCTCGCGACAGGCGTGCTGCCTCATCGCGGGCGCTTTATCGCTCTGGGCGAAAATCCCGCGCCGCGAGGGCTCCCGGCCATTCAGCTGACAATCAACTTACGGTCAGCATTTGGCTACGTTCCGCAGTCGCCGGGTGTTGCATAACGTCAAGCGAACTACCTGAAACCTACAAAGCGCGACCTGGAAAACCGTCACAACGGGCCATGCCGTTCGAGTCACTGACCTGGCACAGTAGGGTGTGATCAAGACCACAACGAGCAGCAACAGGAGGCACGCGAATGTGCCCGCACACGCCACGGTGTCCGGAGCCGAGTGGACCGGATCGCGAGGCGGCCCGTACTGTCGTCAGTCATCCCGAGCAGGGCTGGAGCCTGCTCTGTAATGGCATTGTCATCTTCGAGGACACCGGTGAATTGCTTCCCGGTGGCGCAGCCATAGCCCCGCACCGCCCCACGGACCTAGCCGCTTCCGCGACGAGCACCGACGTGGTACCGGCAGCAACCTCCCAGAGCTCGGCAGCCTGACCAGTCAGCCCCCGCCCTGCCAGGTCGGCGACCCTGCCGCCCGATCGCTGTCAGCGGATTCCTGCCGCCAAGGATCGCACTGCTAGCCCCCGGCAGCATCGAGCTGTTCGGCCAGCCACGACCCGACTGCCGCGCCGACCGCGGCCGGATGCCTGGTCAGTGCATGCGTCTCACCCGGTAGCACGACCACGCGCGCGGCATCCTCTTGCGCCGGAATACCGAACGGGTCACGTTCCCCGTTGACCACCAGCACCCGGGCGCCCGCGCCGCGCAACTCTGCGGCCCGGCTCTGCTCGGGCCGCCCCGGCGGGTGCAGGGGGAACGCCAGCGCGATCACGCAGCGCGCGCCCGCCTCCGCGGCGGTCCGGCAGGCGACACGCGCGCCATTGCTGCGGCCGCCCTGGACGAGCGGCAGGCCAGGAAACTCCCTACGCAGCCCGGCCACGATCTCCAGCCAGGCCGCGTCCTGCGGACCCGGCGCGCCGGGGGCTCGAGCGCCCCGGACCCGGTAGGGCTGGAGGACCCGCGCGACCACGCCGCCCAGGTCAACCGCCGCATCCCGGACGGCCAGCAGGTCCCTGGTCTCGACCCCGCCGCCAGCGCCATGGGTCATCAGGAGCAGGAACGTGGCCGCCGTCGGCCGGTCAATCTCTGCCCGCGCGGGGCCGGCGCCGGTGCTGATCTGCACAGTGCTGGTCTGCATCCAGGCAGCGTAACGCCGGCGTGGCCAGCCGCCACGAATCTGCTCGGCGGGGACCGCGCCAGCGCCCAGAGCACGACCGGGACTACGGCAGCCCCGTCACGTCCACCGACTCCAGCTGATTGGAGCTGAAGTTGGTCACCAGCAGCGTCCTGCCGCCAGGTGCCGTCGCCATCTCGCGCGGGAACTGCCCGGCCGGCAGGTAGCCGAGCAGCGCGGGCAGGCCGGCGAGCGCGGCCGGCACGTCGATGACGGCCAGGCTCGCGGTGGCGCCCCGGACGTCGAACCGGTCCGAGTCGGCGACCACGATCCGGGTGCCGGCGCGGACGAACGCGAGCTGCACTGGCGCCTCGCCCACTCGGACGTCAGCGAGCAGCGCGTGCGCCGCGTCAGTCCGGAGCTGGCCAGCCGAGAACGCGAGCACCGCGTCGCTGGCTCGGGCCGTTACCCAGATCACGTCGCCGCTGCCGGAGGTGATCACGCGTACCGGATTGCATCCTGCTGGCACGGTGGCGACGACGGCGGCCGCCGGGTCGGTCTCGGCCGTGCGCACGCTGATGACATCGAGGGAGCCCGCGACATTGAGAGCCGGGCCTTCGCTGGTGGCGTAGGCCCACTGGCCGTCTGGCGAGAACGCGACGTCCGTCGGCGTCGGCCCGACCAGGATCGAGCCGACGTAGCCAGCGCTGCCGAGCCCGCCTGCCAGCGCTTGCCGGAGGTTGAACACGGCGATCTGGCCTGCATCTTCCAGGCTCACGAAGGCGTAGTGACCGTCCGGCGACACGGCGACAGCGATCGCGCCGGTGCCGTTGCCATCGGTCATGTCGCCGAGAACCGCGTGGGAGCTGCCCTTCGCCGCCGCTGCGACGTCGATAACCCAGGCTCCGGCTCCGCCGTCGGCGCCGAGCAGGTAACGGCCGTCAGGCGTCAGCGCCTCACCGAAGACCGCGCCGGTCACATCGATCTGCCGGATTAGCGATGGATCTGATGTCGCCCGGTACAAGCCGACCGAGTCCGCGCCGTTCAGCGCGACGAACGCCAGCTCGCCAGCCCGCGTGGCCACGACGCCCCACGGGTTGAGGGGAACGGCCACTGACCTGGTGTCGCCCGTCAGCTCAGGGGCCGGCTGGACGGCGGTCGTGCAAGCAGGCAGCGAGTCAGTGACGACGCCGACCGGCCTGGCCGGCGGAGCGGTCGCGCCGCTCGATGCGTGCGCAGCCGGACGGGCAGGGCCGGATGCCGAGCAGCCGGCCGCGACAATGGCCACGGCCGTGAGTGCCACCGCCCCGCGTGCTCGCCTCGTGCCGCGCCTGGATGCCTTCATACATACGCGCCTGCATGCTGCTAGACGTTAAGCAGCTTCTTGAGGAACTGGCCGGTGTAGCTCTCCTCGACTCTCGCCACGTCCTCCGGCGTCCCGGTGGCGATGACGTACCCGCCGCGGGAGCCGCCGTCCGGGCCGAGATCGATGACCCAGTCGGCGGTCTTGATCACGTCGAGGTTGTGCTCGATCACGATGACGGTGTTGCCCGCTTCGACCAGCCGGCCGAGCACGCCGAGCAGCTTGCGGATGTCGTCGAAGTGCAGTCCGGTCGTCGGCTCGTCGAGCACGTAGATGGTCCGCCCGGTCGACCGGCGCTGGAGCTCGGAGGCGAGCTTGACCCGCTGTGCTTCGCCGCCAGACAACGTCGGCGCGGGCTGGCCGAGCCGCACGTATCCGAGGCCGACGTCGACCAGGGTCTTCAGGTGCCGGTGGATGGACGGGACCGGCTCGAAGAACTCGGCCGCCTCCTCGATCGGCATCTGCAGCACGTCGGCGATCGTCTTGCCCTTGTAGTGCACCTGCAGCGTGTCGGTGTTGTACCGGGCGCCGTGGCAGACCTCGCACGGCACGTACACGTCCGGCAGGAACTGCATCTCGATCTTGATGGTGCCATCGCCGGCGCAGGCTTCGCACCGGCCGCCCTTGACGTTGAAGGAGAACCTGCCGGGCTGGTACCCGCGCACCTTGGCCTCGGTGGTCTGCGCGAAGAGCTTCCGCACGCTGTCAAAGACCCCGGTGTAGGTGGCCGGGTTGGATCGCGGCGTCCGGCCGATCGGGCCCTGGTCGACGTGCACGACCTTGTCAAGGTGCTGGATGCCGGTGATCTTGGCATGCTTGCCTGGCACGATCCTGGTGCCGTGCAGCTCCCTGGCCAGCGCGCTGTACAGGATGTCGTTGACCAGGGTCGACTTGCCCGAGCCCGAGACGCCGGTCACCGCGACGAACAGGCCAAGCGGGAATGCGACGTCGATGCCCTTCAGGTTGTGCGCGGCCGCGCCCTTGACCACGATCTCGCGCGCCTTGGTCCGCTTGCGCCGCTTCGCCGGCACCTCGATGCTCTCCCGGCCGGTCAGGTATGCCCCGGTGATCGACTCCTTGCTGGCCAGCAGGTCCTCGAGCGGGCCGGAGACAACAACGTGGCCGCCGTGCTCGCCGGCCCGCGGGCCGATGTCGACGACCCAGTCGGCGGCCCGGATGGTGTCCTCGTCGTGCTCCACGACGATCAGCGTGTTGCCCAGGTCGCGCAGCCGCAGCAGAGTCTCGAGCAGGCGGTGATTGTCGCGCTGGTGCAGGCCGATGGAGGGCTCGTCCAGCACGTAAAGCACGCCCACCAGACCCGAGCCGATCTGGGTGGCAAGCCTGATGCGCTGCGCCTCACCCCCGGCCAGCGTCGCCGAGGCCCGGTCCAGCGTCAGGTAGTCCAGGCCAACGTCGAGGAGGAAGCCGAGCCGAGCGTTGACTTCCTTCATGATCCGCCCGGCGATCTGCATGTCCCGGTCCGAGAGCTGGAGGGACAGCAGCAGCTTGGCGAGCTCGCCGATCGGCAGGCTCGTGTAGTCAGCGATCGACCGGTCGTCCACCGTCACCGCGAGCGCCACCGGCTTCAGCCGGGCCCCGTGGCACGACGGGCACGGCACCTCACGCATGAACTCGGCAAACCGCTCCCGGCTGTACTCGCTGTCGGCATCGGAATGCCGCCGCTCGATGTACGGGATCGCGCCTTCGAAGTTCGTGTAATACGACCGCTCCCGGCCGTACCGGTTCTTGTACCGGACGTGCACCTGCTGGTCGTAGCCGTACAGCAGCGCGCGCTGTGCCTTGGCCGGCAGCCGCTCCCACGGCGTGTCGATGGCGAAGCCGAGCGTGTCGCCGAGCGCGGCGATCAGGCGCAGGAAGTAATCACTGACGTGGCCGCCGATCCATACCGCGATCGCGCCGTCAGCCAGCGTGCGCGAGGGGTCGGAGACAACAAGCTCCGGGTCTACCTCCATCTTGGTGCCGAGCCCGGTGCAGTCCGGACAGGCGCCCCACGGCGAGTTGAACGAGAACGACCGCGGCTCCAGATCGTCGAACGACAGGTCGTCGTACAAGCACGCCAGGTGCTCGGAGTACATCCGCTCACGGTTCGGGTCGTCGCCCGGGAGGTCGACGAACTCGAGCACGACGACGCCGTTCGCCAGCGCCAGCGCGGTCTCGACCGAGTCGGTCAGCCGCCGCCGCGCCGACTCCTTCACCTCAAGCCGGTCGACGATGACCGCGATGTCGTGCTTCTCATACTTCTTCAGGGCCGGCAGGTCGCCCGAGACGGCCGTATCCAGGCGGATGACCTGGCCGTCCACCCTCGCCCGGGAGAAGCCCTTGACCTGGAGGTCGCGCAGCATCTCGGTGTACTCGCCCTTGCGGCCCCGCACGATGGGCGCGAGTACCTGGAACCGAGACCCCTCGGACAGCTCGAGTATCTGGTCCACGATCTGCTGCGGCGTCTGGCGCGCGATCGGCCGGCCGCACACCGGGCAGTGCGGCTTGCCCACCCGGGCGAACAACAGCCGCAGGTAGTCGTAGACCTCGGTGATCGTGCCCACGGTCGACCGTGGGTTGCGGCCGGCGGCCTTCTGGTCGATGGAGACCGCTGGCGACAGCCCGTCGATGAAGTCGACGTCGGGCTTGTCCATCTGGCCGAGGAACTGCCGCGCGTACGCCGACAGAGACTCCACATACCGGCGCTGACCCTCGGCAAAGATCGTGTCGAACGCAAGGCTCGACTTACCCGAGCCAGACAGCCCGGTGAACACGATCATGGCGTCGCGCGGCACGTCGAGCGAGACATTCTTGAGGTTGTGCTCGCGCGCACCACGGACCACGAGACGATCTGCCACTTTGCGCTCAGTTCTCCCGGTATGTAGAGCAAGTGCCGGCGGGGAAAGGCCGCCAGGTCATGGTATCCGGGGGGTCCGACAAAACAGGGGGCTAAAGGCTGCACCCGCTGCTGACTCCGTGGCCACAACCTCGTCTCGGCAACCCCGTCTCGCGGCAAGGTCCCGGACAGCGTGGTCCGGCCGCCTAGCCCCGGCAGTTCCGGTACAACCCCGATAGGCTCGCTGGGATTCCCAGTGCCGCCGGAAGGAGCGCTAGTGCCCAGGGATTTCGACCAGGCCGATCCGGCGGGCGCCGCCGCCGAGCTGAGCGTCGGGGTTGACGACGCGACCGGGCGTCTCCGGCTAACGGCGGCCGGGCTGTCCGATCAGCAGGCCCGCGAACCATCGCGGCTGCCTGGCTGGAGCCGCGGGCACCTGCTGACGCACCTCGCCAGGAACGCCGACAGCCTGCGCAATCTGCTCATCTGGGCACGCACCGGCGTCGTGACGCCGCAGTACGCCGACAACAATGAGCGCGAGCGCGGCATCGAGGCGGGCGCCGGACGCACCGCTGCCGAGCTGCTGGCCGATCTGGACGCCTCCGCAGCAGCCCTGGCCGCCGAAGCGGGCACCCTCCGGCCAGCCGACTGGGCTGCCGAGCTCCGCGGGCACGGTGCCTCGCATCCGGCCTGGTTCACGCTGCAGCGGCGGCTGACCGAGGTGGAGATTCACCACGTCGACCTGGGTGCCGGATACGGCCCGCAGGACTGGCCGCTCCCGTTCGTCACCGGGTTGCTGCCGGGAGTCGCCACCGACTTCGCCGGCGAGGATGTGCCCGCCGTCCGGCTGCGCAGCCCGGATGCGGATCTCGTGCTCCAGATCGGCCCGCCAGCGGCTGCGCCGGCGATCGAGATCAGCGGTCCAGCGTGGGCGGTGCTGGCCTGGCTGACCGGACGTAGCGCCGGGGCGGGGCTGACAGCGACGCCGGCCGGCCCGCTGCCGAAGCTGCCGCCGTGGTAGTTATCAGGTGACGACCGACGGGCGCGGAGACGAGGAGAGCATGACTTATACCGGGAACGTGGCCGTAGGCGGCGCCGCTGACACCAGGGAACTGCCCGGGCTCACCATCACCAAGGTGGCGGTCGGCCCGATGAATAACAACGCCTACCTGCTCCGGTGCACGCAGACCGGCGAGCTTGCCCTCATCGACGCGGCCAATGAAGCCGACACGCTGCTGCGCCTCATCGGCGACGAGCCACTGGCCACCATCATCACGACGCACCAGCACTGGGACCATCACGCCGCTCTGCGGGACGTGCAGCAGGCCACCGGCGCCGCGACGGTGGCACACCCGGAGGACGCGCCTGGCCTGCCGATACCGGTCACCAGGCCGGTGCACGGCGGCGACACCGTGGCCGTCGGCAACGCCAGCCTGTCGGTCATCCATCTGCGCGGGCACACGCCAGGCAGCATCGCGCTGGTCTACGACGGCGGCGGCGAGCTGGCCGACCAGCCGCACCTGTTCACCGGCGACTCACTGTTCCCCGGCGGCCCTGGTAATACCGAGCACGACCCGCAGCGGTTCGCCAGCCTCATGACCGATCTGGAGGAGCGGGTCTTCGCCGTGCTGCCCGACGGCGCGTGGGTGTACCCGGGTCACGGCGGCGACACGACACTCGGCGCCGAGCGGCCGCATGTGCCGGAGTGGCGCGCTCGCGGCTGGTAGCCGCCGCGCGCGGCGGCACTGCGGCGGGGCGGCACCGCTAGCCGCGGCCGCTGGGCACGCCGCTACAGGCTGGCATAGCACGCGTCCATCAGGGCCTTGTTGCGCGGATTGCGCCAGCGCGGCCCCATCTGGTTGGTCACGTAGCCAACGGCCAGGCGGGCGTCCGGGTCGCAGAAGCCGACCGAGCCGCCCGCGCCGAAGTGCCCGAAGCAGCGTGGCCCGTTGCCGAGCTGGCGCTCGGGGTGGGTGAGCTGGAACCCGAGCCCGAACCGGGACGGCCGCGCGAGCACCAGGTCCTCGCCGTACACCTGTTCCTGCGTCGCCGCGGCCAGTGCGGCGCTCGTCACCACGCGCACGCCGCGTAGAGCGCCCCCGGCTGCCAGTGCCGTGTAGACGCGGGCGATGCCCGCCGCGGTGGCGTGCGCGTTCGCCGACGGGACCTCCGCGCTGCGCCAGGCGGCGGTGTTGACGACGCCGGCGCCGGAGAAGTCGGGCGGGTTGAAGTAAGCGTTGAGCGACATCCGCTGGATAGGAACGGGGTCGCCCTCCGTCGCCGCCGCCTCGTCGCGCTGCGGCCACCGGAACTCGGCGACCCTGCGGTGCTCGGCCGCCGGCAGCCCGATGTGCACGTCGGCCCCGAGCGGCCCGCCGAGTTCCTGCCGCAGGTACTCGCCCACGCTCCGGCCGGTGACGCGCCTGATCAGCTCACCCGCCAGGTAGCCGAATGTGTTGACGTGGTAGCCATGCCCGGACCCCGGCGGCCACCACGGGTCCTCAGCGGCGAGCAGGGACGTCATGAGCTGCCAGTCAAGACCGCTGCCCGCGGGCAGCGACTCGCGCAGGGCGGGCAGCCCAGCCTGATGGCTCAGCGCCTGGCGGACGGTGACGGCGTCCTTGCCGGCCGCGCCGAACTCCGGCCAGTAACGAGTCACGGGCGCGTCCGGATCGAGCAGGCCGAGCCCGGCGAGCCTGGCCGCGCACAATGCGAGCAGTCCCTTGCCCACAGAGAACACGTTCACGAGCGTGTCTGGCGACCACGGCTCGCGTTGGTGCGCGTCGGTCCAGCCGCCCTGCAGGTCGGCCACCACGGCCCCGTCGACGGTCACGCAGACGGCGGCCCCGATCTCACCCCGTTCCGTGAAATTGCGGCCGAACTCTTCCCGCACAGCGCTAAACCGCGGGTCGCACCAGCCACTGATCTCCGCCTGGCTCATGAGCCATTGCCCGCCTTCTCGCCGTGTCCGCATTGTTGAGTAGTCTGCCGGGAGATGGCACACCTGCGCGATGTCGCGATCATCGGGGCCGGCCTGCTCGGGCTGGCTGCCGGGCGCGCTCTCGCGGCGCGGGGCCGCGACGTGATCGTCCTCGAGCAGGCCGAGATCGGCCATCCGGCAGCGGGATCGAAGGGCAGCTGCCGGATCTTCCGGCTCGGCTATCCCGATCCGGCCTACGTTGCCGCGGCCCGGCAGGCGGGCGAGCTGTGGCGCGCGCTAGAGGCCGAGTCCGGGCAGCGCATCTTGCTGCCGACGCCGCAGCTCACGTTCGGGACCGGGCTGCGCGCCGTGCACGACGCCATGCAAGCGGCTGGCGCGCGGTGTGAGCTGCTGTCTGCGGCGGCCACCGCGGACCGGTTCCCGGCCGTCCGCGTCGGCGGTCCGGCCTTGCTCGAGCCGCAGTCGTGCGTGATCGCGGCCGACAGGGCGCTGCAGGCGCTCGCCGCCACGGTGCCGGAGCTCAGGACTGGCGTGCGCGTGCTGCGCCTGTCGGACGACGGCAGGCACGTCACCGTGCACACGAGCGCGGGCATGGTGACCGCGCGCGCCGCTGTGATCACCGCTGGCCCGTGGACGGGCGCGCTGCTGGCGACGCTGGGCGTGCCGCTGCCGGGCCGTGCCACGCTGGAGCAGGTTGCCTACCTCCAGCCGACCGGGCCGGTCGCCGAGACGCCCATTTTCATCGGGCACGCCGGCCGGGCGCCGTACGGGCTGCCGGTACCGGGATCACCGCTGTACAAAATCGGGATTCATCCGAGCGGCCCGCCGACTAACCCGGACGCGCAGGAGCAGTCGGCGGATCCGCGCCTGCTCAGCAAGCTGTCGGAGGTCGCGAGGCAGTACCTGCCCGGCTACGACCCGGAGCCGGCCGCGACCGAGCGCTGCGTCTACGACAACAGCCCCGGACGAGGACTTCGTCGTGGACCGGATCGGCAACGTCGTCGTCGGCAGCGGCACGTCCGGGCATGGCTTCAAGTTCGGGCCGCTGCTCGGCGAGTGGCTGGCCGATCTCGCTGCGGGGACTGCCGCGAGTATTTCGCCAGACCTCAGCCAGCGTTTCGCGCTACGCCGGTTCCGCCCGCCGGCCGGGTGCGCGGGCCCGTGAGCCGGCCGAGTGCGGCAGCCTGGCCTAGGCGGGACTCGGCGCGGGGAACTGGATGACCAGGCTGTACTTGCCGTTCGGCTGAGGCACCGGCGTCAGCGTCGCCTGGTCACCGGCCAGCTGGCTCTGGAGCAGCGCTTCTACCGCGGCGAGCGGGCTTGCCTGGTGCCGCGCGTGCGCGGCGGACAGCCCGACGATCTCAGCCATCCGGTACGGCACTGAGTTGTCCCCCAGTGGGTCGGTGTCGCTGAACCGGCTGATGTCGATCGGGTACTGCGCCGCGAGGTTGCGCAGCACTGTCAGCAGGCGCGCGTCGACGAGACCTGCGGTCAGGACCTGGCGAGCGGCGGCGCGCACGCGCACATTGCGGTTCGCCAGCAGGCTGAGGCCGGCCGTGTGGCTGGCCGCGGCGGCGCTGCTTGCCGCCTGGCTGTACGCGACCTGGCCGCCGGGTACGACGACGCGGACTTGCACGGCCTCCGGGCCAGTGCCGAATGCCGCGATCACCGCGGGCGCGGTGGCGGCGAGCTTGGCGCCGTACAGAGCGCGCACCGCCGGGGTGGCGACGATCACGGCGCCACCTGCCGGGAGCCTGACGCCAGGCTGCAGGACGACCTGGCTGCTACCGGCGTAGCCGGTCGCCTGAATGGCCGCGCACGTGGCCGGGTCGCAGCCGATGACCTCCAGCTGATTGAGCTGACCCGCTATCCAGTCCGCGGCCGCCGTGCCATTCGCCGCCTCTTGCGCAGCCGCCTTCGCGCGCGCCTGCTGCTGCGCCGGTGTCAGCTTCGGGTCTGTCACGGAGTGCCGCCGGGGCGCAGGCGACGCGGGCGAGCCAGTCACCGCCACCAGGATCGCGGCCGCGGCGGCCACCATAACCACGACGACAAGGGTCGCGATGCCGGCGAGGCGCCCCGTCCCGATCCGGCCCGAATCTGGCACGCGCAGGATCCGCCGGCGTACCCACAGGCGCAAGGTGGTGGCGATGACCCTGATCCAGGACGGAGCGGCAGCGGTCTGGCGGCTGGGCGCAGCGCCGACCGACGCGCCAGCAGCGCCAGCGGTCCGGGCCGGGTTGTCCAGCCGGAATCCCGATGGCGGCGAGGTGTCACTGGACACTAAGACTCCCGGGCCGCGAACAGGGTGAGGCCACACGGCCCTATCCGGGATATCTCAGCACATCCAGCGGGGAGTAATCAGGTGGATCAAGCCGATTGTTACCCAAGCTTGCTTATCTGCGGGCGCGAATGGCGTGGCGGTCGTCAGCCTGGCGCGCGATAAGGCGCGCGTAGACGGCCAGCCCGGCGCGCCGGCAGGCGCGCGTAGATCGCCAGCACAGCCCGGACCGCGTCCTGCTCAGCCGGGAACGTGGCGCTTCTGGCCCTGGCGGCCGCGCCCAGCCTCGCTGCCAGCGACCCGTCGTCCAGCACGGCCGCGACAGCGCCCGCCAGGGCGCCCGCGTCGCCGGGCCGGACGAGGAGCGCGCCGTCGGTTCCGGTCAGCTCGGCCGTGCCGCCCACTTGGCTGGCCACGATCGGCCGGCCCGATCGCATTGCTTCCTGGATGATCAGCGCACGCGCTTCCCACCGGCTCGGCACGACGACGACGTCGGCGGCGGCCAGCAGCGCGGGCACGTCGTCGCGCGCGCCGAGGAACACGACGTCGGCGCCGGCCTGACGCGCGCGCGCGTGCAGGTCACCGGACAGCGGGCCGTCGCCGGCGATCACCGTGCGCGGCTGCGGATCGCGGTCGCGCCAGCGGGCCGCGGCGTCGATCAGCACATCCAGGCCCTTCTGGGGCGCGAGCCTGGCCACGGCCAGCACGACAGGCCGGCCAGCCGGGCCGAGCTCCGCCCTGGTCGCTGCCACGTGCGCATCCGCCGGTGCCGGTCGCTGCGGCGCGGGCACGTCGAACTGCAGAGCGGCGGCGCCGAGGCTCCGCATCCGGGCCAGCAGGTCGGCGGAGACGCACAGCACGACGTCTGCGCGCCGAGCACAGATCCGCTCGAGCAAGGTGTAGACGAGCCGGGCGGACCGGCCATCGGGCGGCGCGTTATGCACCGTGACCGCCAGGGCCGGCCGCGCACGCGGCCGCAGGCTCGCGATGGTCAGCGCCGCCAGCGCGCCCGCTCGGACGCCGTGGGCGTGCACGACGTCGGTCTGGCGCACGGCGAGCCAGCGGCGGAGCCTGCCGAACGCCGCGGCATCGCGCGCCGGGTGCGGCACGTCGCCGATGGGCACCGCCCGCGTGTCGAATCCCGCGGGCAGGCGAGCGAGCGTCGGCGCCGGCCCGAGCACGCTCACGGCGAGGCCCGCCGCGCGGCAGCCGGCCGCCAGCGCGCTGACGTGGCTGGCCGTGCCGCCGGACGCGAGGCCAAGGACGAAAACGACGGTCAGGCGCGGCTCGGCTGGCCCCGGCACCTCAGCCGGACCCGGCACCTCAGCCGGCCCCGTCAGCCCAGCCGGCCCCGTCAGCCCAGCCGGCCCCGTCACCCCAGCCGACCCTGTCATCTCACCTGGTCCCGTCACCTCGGCATCGCCTGGCGGATCCTGGCCATGGCTGCGCGCAGCTCGCCGGCGTCCAGCAGGTAGGCGACGAGCGTGAACGCCACCAGCGCGACGCCGGCCGCGAGGATCGCCGCAATCGCGGCCAACGCCGGCCTGGTGACCTGCAGCGCCGCGGCCACCCCGGTACCAGCGATCGCGCCCGCAATCGCCGCCGCCAGCCCGGACGCCGCAGCCCGGCTGGCGCCCGCGAGCGCGGGGAGGCCGCGCACGCGCCGGACGGCGACCCCGAGCGCGATGCCCGCGACGCTCAGCCCGATCGTGTTGCCAAGCGCCAGCATCGCCACGACCCAGCGACCGGGTGCAAGCGTGACCAGCACGATGTCGGCCAGGATGACGATTAGCCAGCCGGCTGCCACCGGGATCGCGGCCGCTCTGGTGCGGCGCGCCGCGAGCAGGACACGAGACAGGCAGGCGACGAGTCCGAAGCCGACGAGGCCCGGCGCGAACAGCGCCAGGCTGGCGGCCAGCGCCGGGACCTGGGCTGGCCTGCTGGCCAGGAAATGCGCGGCCGGCACGGCGACCGCGAGCACCAGCGCCGCGCCAAGGAAGGACATGAGCAGGACAGCCCGGACCGAAGCGGCCGCCGTCTGGTCGAACTCAGCGCCCTCGCGCACAGACAGCACCGGGAACGCGCTGATCGCGATCGAGATCGCGAGCACGGCGTACGCGGCCTCGAACACCTGCCAGCCGTACTGGTACAGCACGAACGCCGCGCCCGGCCCGTGGCCGTTCGCGAGCACGATGACCACGAGCTGCGACAGATCCTGCGCCAGCAGCGCGACGATCCCGAAGATGGCGAGGCCGCCGGCCCGGCGGCCGACACCGGGCGGGAACCGCAGCGCAGGACGAACCCGGATCCGCAGCCGCCAGGCCGGCACCAGCGCGGTCAGCGCGAGCGCGGCGACCCCGGCAGTGGTGCCGACCGACAGCGTCAGCTCGGCGCGCCGGCGGGAGGCCACGCAGCGCGTTGACATAAGAGCCGCCGAGCGGCACAAAGGCCAGGTAGGCCGCGACGACTACCAGGCTCGAGATGACCGGCGCCAGGGCTGGCGCCGCGAACCTGCGGTGCGCCTGGAGAATGCCGTACAGCACCACGGCCAGTCCGTAGAGCACGATCTGCGGCGCGAACACCGCCAGCATGTGGCCGGTGACGGCGACCAGCGGCCCCTGCGCGCAGTGCGCGTGCCTGTTCGCCGGATTCAGCAGGCTCGCCAGCGGCCCGGACGCGAGCGCGATCGCCACGCTTACCGGCACGAGAATCACGACGGTCCAGGTCAGCAGCGCCGACGACGTCTGCCGGACGTCAGCAGCGGCCGCGGCGTCCGAGGCCGGCCGCTGCGCTGGCCTGGCCAGGACAGGCACCATGATGCTCGTCAGCGCACCGCCGAGCACGATGTCGTAGACGATGTTGGGCAGCGCGTTGGCCGTGACGTAGGCGGTGCCCAGGCAGGTGGCGCCCACGGTCTTCGCGAACACGATCGTCCGGATCAGGCCCAGCAGCCGGGCCAGAATGGTGAGCCCGCCGATCAGGACGGCCGCACGGCCGATGCTGGTCCCGGCGGGCCTGCCGAGGTCTGGCTCCTGACCGTCCTGAGTGACAGGGACGGCCGGGCGGGTCACCGCGCCTCGGCCGAGCGCTGGCGTCGTGAAGCCAGCGTGCCGTCGGCCTCGTCGACGGTCGGCGGAGCCGTGCCGTTCGCGGCCGGGCCGCGCGGTGCGTTCGATGCTGCCGCCGTCGCGGGTCCAGATGCTGCTGATCCTGGCTGGGGACGGCGGCCGAGCATATCGAGTCGGCGCAGCGGCCCGGAGTGCTCGATGACCCTGGTGAAGCTCACGCGCTCGCTTGCCGCGGTGAGTCCGACCACAACGGCGAGCACGCCGACTCGCGCCGGGCGCGACAGCGCGCTCGCGGCAGCGCGTCCGAGCATGGCACCGAGGGCGTTCGCGCCAGCGTCGCCGAGCATCGAGCGCTCGCCGAGGTCCTCGGGCAGCAGCGCGGCCGCGGCCGATAGCGGCGCCGCAGCGCCCCCGCGGCCGCTGCGCGTCTGGGCGAGCAGCCCGCCCGCGAGCAGCGCAACCTTGATAGCGCGTCCTGGCCGCAGGTCGAACAGGTTCAGCAGGTTGGCGCCGCCCGCCACCAGGCCAGCGTCGATCACTGTGTCGGCGATCGCGAGCGGTACCGATGAGCCGCCGTCGGCGCGGCGCGCTCCAGCGGCCGGTCCGGCGATCAGCGCGGCAGCCAGGCCAGTAGCGCCGATGCCGGCGATCTTCACGGCTCCGGTCGTCAGCTCGCCTGCCCGCAGCGCACCCAGATGCCCACGGAAACCCTTGCGTACCCCGTTCCCGGCATGGTCGTCATACCCGCCGAACGCGGCGGCGCCCGCCCCGGCGACAGCCAGCGCGATCTGGTCGCGGGCGCAGCCGCCAGCCGCCACCGTGCCGGCGATACCGCCGATCGCGACGGCCGGGCCCTCGAGCAGCGTGACTGGCTCACCGCGATGATTCGTGCGGTCCCAGGTTGCACCGCCGCCCGGCGGTCTGACCGTCAGGACTGCGTAGGACAGCCGCGCCGCGGCGGCGGCGACCAGGGCCGACCGCACCGGATGCGTGCTCATCAGTGCCTTCCTGCGGCCGGACTAGACGTGCTCGTCGTCGGCGTCAGGCTCGGCGTTGGCGCCGGACTCGGCGCGGTGCCCGGATCGACGCCATATTTTGACGGGGGCTTGCCGTCGAGCAAGTTCTTCAGCGCCTGTACCACGATGATCTGGCCGCTCTCGGTATCAGCATTGTCCACGGTGGAGATCGGATGTGGGCTGTTGTTCTCAGCGCCGATGATGCTGTCTGTGCCGATCGACTCGACGGCGCCTGCCATCACGGTGCCGCTGCTGGCCGCGCTCAGCTGGGCCGCCACGGCGAGGAGGACCGGGCCGCCCGTCTGCGGCGCCGCCCCGCCCGGTGCGACCAGCACAGCCTGGGTGGCGGTCGCAGGCGTACCACTGACCGACACGAAGCCTTGCTGCTCTAGTCCGGTCAGGACGTCCGCGCTCGCGTTAGCCGACAAGGTGCTGTTGCCAGCCGTCGGGTCGAGCAGGCTGGCGGCGAGAACCGCGGCTACGGCCTGCTGGCCGGCGACCTGGCTCTGCGACGGGACGGGCGGTGCCAGGCCCGCCTTGCCCGCCAGGCTCTGGGCAAGCGTGGTCAGATCGGCCTCGGTGGCGGCGCTGGTGGTCAGGAACGACGACTGAAGGTCGACCTCGCCGGTCACCGTTGCGCCGGCCTGCTGGAGGGCGGTGGTCACGCCTTTCGTCACCGCGTCGTTCGCACCAGGGGCCACGACCAGGACGACCTTGTCGTGCGCGAGCAGGCCGCCGATCAGGCGCTGGGCGCTGGCCCCGGCGAACGCCTGGTCGGCGTTCACCTGATTGGTCAGCTCCTGGTTGTGCTTGGTCAGCGAGTTGTTGCTGGCGACCGCCCGGCGCTGGAGGAGGCTCAGCGTCTCTTCAGCCTTGCCGCTCAGCGCTGTGGAACCCACGACCAGGCCCACGGCCAGGGCGAGGAAAACGGCGATAATGGAGACCAGGTGATACCTGAAATCGATCACTACAGCAGTCCAGTTAGCCAGTACCACAGCTGGTGCAACGCCAGGCCGAGGTATCCCAGATAGAGCTTGCCGACCGGCGTCCACGCCAGCGCGATGATCGGCACCAGCGCGGCAATAGCCAGGAACCCGAGCGACTTCGCCGAGATCCGGCTCTGATACAGCCGGCTCACGCCCTTGGCATCGACAATCTTGTCGCCTACCCGGATCCGGGTCAGCACGGCGCTAGCCATGCCAGAGCGCCCCTTGTCGAGGAACTCTACCAGCCCGTATCGCATGCCGACGGTGACAATCAGGCTGGCGCCCGCCTCGTCGGCGAGCAGCACCGCCACGTCTTCGCTGGTACCAGGCGCCGGACAGGTCACTGACGCCAGCCCCAGGTCCTGCACCCTCGGCAGGCCGGGGGCGTGGCCGTTCAGGTAGGCGACGACGACGAGCTCGGCCCCCGACTTCAGGGCCTTGTCCGACACCGAGTCCATGTCGCCGATGATCATGTGCGGCCAGTACCCGGCCTCGATGAGCGCGTTCGCGCCGCCGTCCACGCCGATGATGACGGGCTTAAATTCCCTGATATACGAGCGCAGCGCCTGGAGGTCCTCGTGATACCGGTAGCCGCGCGCCACCACCAGGGCGTGCCGGCCGGCGAGCCTGGTCCGCAGTTCCGGTAGCCGGATGCCCTCGGCCAGGAGTTCAGACTCCCGGTTGATGTAGTCGAAGGTGTTGCTGACGAACGCCTTGAGCTGCTCAGCCAGCCCTTCTTTAGCCGCGGTCATGTCCGCCGCCACGGACTCCGTGGTCTGCCAGGTCCCCTTGGCGACCACGGTCTCTGCTACGTACAAGGTGTCGCTATCGAGCCTGACCTGCTGGCCTTCCTTCACCAGCTCGAAGACGTCGGGTCCGACGTCGTCCACGAGCGGGATGCCGGCGTCCATGAGTATCTGCGGGCCCTGGTTCGGGTACCGGCCGCTGATGCTGGGCGCGGCGTTGACCACGGCGGCGACCTGGCTCCGGATCAGTGCGTCAGCCGCCACGCGGTCCAGGTCGGTGTGATCGATGATCGCAATGTCGCCAGGCTTCAGGCGCTTGGTGAGGTTCTTGGTCCGCCGGTCCAGCCGGGCCGTCGCCATCAGCCCGGGCAGGTCCTTGGACCTGGTCCGGCGTGCCGCGGTGAAACTGAGGTTCGGCGCCTTCATTGGGTAGCCATTTTGCCAGATGTCCAGGCCACTGGCGCCCACCGCGGCTGCGGACTGCATTCGGCCGGTTACGCGGACGCCCCCGGAGCCTAGCTGTCCCCGGCCGGGGCGGACTTAGCCGCGGCTAGCCGCGCCCGGCCAGCTCGGCCCGCTCTGCCGCCGCGGCCGCGAGGAGCTCGCCCGCGTGGGCCCGGCCGTACTCGGAGTCTTCCAGTCCTGCCAGCATCCGGGATAGCTCCCGGACCCGGCCAGCCTGGTCCAGCCGGCTGATGCCGCTGCGCACCACGGAGCCGTCACCGGTCTTTTCCACCACCAGATGCGTATCGGCGAACGCCGCGACCTGCGGCAGGTGCGTGACCACAATCACCTGGGCTAGCCGGGCCAGCCGGGCTAGCCGGCGGCCGATCTCGACGGCCGCCTTGCCGCCGACGCCGGCGTCCACCTCGTCGAAAACAAATGTCGGCACCGGATCCGCGCCAGCAAATACGACCTCGATGGCCAGCATGATCCTGGACAGCTCGCCGCCGGACGCGCCCTTGTGCAGCGGCAGGGCGGGCGCGCCCGGATGGGCGGCCAGCCGGATCTCCACATCGTCCCCGCCCTGCGGGCCGAAGGCCTGCGCTGGCGTGACCGCGACGGAGATCTTGGCGTGCGGCATGGCCAGCGCGGTCAGCTCGGCGGTGACCTCTGCGGCGAACCGGGTCGCGGTGACCGTTCGCGCCGCCGTGAGCTGCGCCGCCAGATCGGCGACAGCCGCCGCGAGCTCGGCCTCCTGGGCGGCAAGCGACCCGATCCTGTCCTCGTCGCTATCCAGCTCGGCCAGCCGAGCGCCAGCCGACTTCGCCCAGGCCAGCACCGCCGCCAGGTCACCGCCCGGCGGTCCGTCCGGCGTGCCCGCGCCGTACGACCGGACGAGCCTGGTCAGCTCTGCCCTGCGCTCCTGCACGACGGCAAGACGAACCGGATCTGCCTCGACGGACTGAATGTAAGAGGCAAGCTCGGCCGCCACATCGGCCAGCAGGTAAGCAGCCTCGCCGACTCGGCTCGCTAGCGCCCCGAGGCGCGCGTCGTGCTGGGCAGCCGACTCCAGCGCCGATCTGGCCGCGGCCAGCAGGCTGACCACGTCGACCGCGTCGTAGCTGCCGCTGGCCGGGTCACCGGCGAGCGCCTCGTGCGCAGTTGTCGCGGCCGCTTGCAGCGCGTCGGCGTGCGCCAGCCGCTCATCCTCGGCCATGAGCTCGATGTCCTCGCCCTCGGCCGGCTCAGCACGCTGGATCTCCGCCACGCCGCGACGCAGGTCGTCGGCCTCGCGCGCGCGCTCGCGCGCCATCGTCGTCAGCTCGTCCAGCTCGGCGCGGACGTCGGAGTGCCGGTGATAGGAGCGCTGATACCTGGCGAGCAGCTCGGCGAATTCCGGCCCGGCGAACTGATCAAGTGCCTGGCGCTGCCTGGCGGGGCGCAGCAGCTGCTGCTGATCAGCCTGTCCGTGCACGGCGACGAGATCGTCAGCCAGGTAGGTGAGCAGGGATACCGGGACGGAGCGGCCGCCGGCGGTCGCGCGTGACCGGCCTTCCGCGCTCACCGAGCGGAGCAGGATCAGCGCGCTGCCGTCGTCGTCGAGATCACCGCCTGAGTCGTTGACCTGACGGGCGACCGTGCTGTCCGGGTCGACCCGCAGGCGTCCCTCCACGACGGCCCGGTCGGCACCCGGCCGCACCCGGGCAGGATCTGCACGGCCGCCGAACAGCAGGCCAAGCCCGGAGACGACCATGGTCTTGCCTGCACCTGTCTCGCCAGTGACGACGTTGAAGCCGGGCGACAGCTCCAGCACAGCTTCGTCGATCACGCCGAGACCGGTGATCCGCACTTCCTCAAGCATGGCCGCCTGGCTCCTCGTCTGCCGTGTCTGCCATCGCCTCGCCCACCACCGCGTCATCTGCCCTGGCCGGGCCGCCCGCCCGGCTTGCCCTCAGCCGGCGCGACCGTCCGGCCTGCCTGGCCGCGCCAGCCCGCGACCGGCAGCCCGAACTTGGCGACCAGCCGGTCGGTGAAGCTCGCGCCGATTGCCGTGGCGGCGCCCGGCACGGCAGGCAGCCTTGCGAGCAGGACCGGCAGGGCGCCGCGCCGGACCTCGACTCGCGAACCCGGCGGGAGCTCGACCATACGACGCCCATCGCACCACAGAACGGCACCTGCCGTCTCAGCTTGACTGGCGCCAGCGGCCATGAATTCAGCCCCGATGACCTCAGCGGCAAGCACCGAGTGCGGCGACACGGCCATGGGCCTGCCGAACAGCGCGTGCGCCGAGATCGGCACCATCAGCAGCGCCTCGACGTCTGGCCAGATCACCGGGCCGCCGGCCGAGAAGGCGTAGGCCGTCGAACCTGTCGGCGTTGCGAACACCACTCCGTCGCAGCCCCAGCGCGACAGCGGCCGGCCGTCGACCTCGATGACCAGGTCGAGCATGCGCTCCCTGGCGGACTTCTCGACGGTTGCCTCGTTCAGCGCCCAGGTCCCCTCGACCTGCGAGCCATTGATCCGGACCTGGATCTCGACTGTCATCCGCTGCTCGACCGTGTATCGACGGGCCACCACGCTGGCGACCGCGGCCGACAGATCCTCGGGCTCGGCCTCGGCCAGGAAGCCCACGTGCCCGAGGTTGACGCCGAGGAGCGGGACTCCGGCGGGCCGGGCCAGCTCGGCCGCCCGCAGCAGCGTGCCGTCACCGCCGACGACCAGCACCATCTCCGTACCTGCCGCGGCCACTGGCGACGTCGGCACCACCACCGCGGCCGCGCAGCCGAGGTCGGCGGCTTCCGGCTCCAGGACCCGCACCGCGATGCCGGCCGCCGTCAGCTTGTCGACCAGCACGCGCGCAATGCGGATCGCGGCCGTCCGGCCAGTGTGGGCGACCAGCAGCATGATCCTGTCAGCGTCGCCGGCCGCGCTCTTCTCCGTCACTGCGGACCCGCCTCGACGGCCGCGCGCAGCAGCGCCGGGTCTGGCGGTCCCGCACCGCGGCGCAGCCAGAGGAAGTACTCGACGTTGCCCGACGGCCCCGGCAGCGGGCTGGCGGAGACACCGGCCACGCCGAGTCCGAGGCCGGCGGCGGCCTCCGCCACGGTGCCGACGGCAGCCGCGCGGAGTGCCGGATCGCGGACCACGCCGCCGCCGATCTGATCCTTGCCGACCTCGAACTGGGGCTTCACCATCAGCACGAAGTCAGCGTCCGGCGCGGCGCACCTGACGAGGGCTGGCAGTACGAGCGTCAGCGAGATGAAAGACAAGTCGGCCACCACCAGGGCCGGCGGCGGTGCCACCTGGGCGGGTGACAGGTTGCGCACGTTGACGCGGTCAAGCACCGTGACTCGCTCGTCGGTCTGCAGCGACCAGGCCAGCTGACCGTAACCGACGTCGGCCGCGACCACGTGGGCGGCGCCCGCGCGCAGCAGCACGTCAGTAAAGCCGCCAGTGGACGCGCCGGCGTCCAGGCAGCGCTTGCCCGCCACTTCGAGTCCGTCGAACGCGGCTAGTGCGCCAGCCAGCTTGCGCCCGCCGCGCGAGACATACTCAGGCTCGTCAGTGACCTGCTGGATGGTGATGGCAGCATCGATCGCGACCTGAGACGCCGCCTTCGCGGCAGTCTGGCCGGCGACGGCGACCCGGCCGGCCGCGATCAGGTCGGCCGCCTGGTCACGTGATCGGGCCAGGCCACGCCGGACCAGTTCTGCATCAAGCCGCAGCCTCCTGCTCATGATGATCAGCGCCCGGCCGGTCACGCACCGGCAGGCCCGGAGTCCAGCTCGCCGAGCACGTCGCTGAGCTGGGCGTGGACCTGCTCGAAGAGGTCGGGGTGCTCGCTGACTGGCAGGCCATCCAGACGGTCGAGCAGCTTGAGGGCAGCGTCGACCCGCGGCTCGCCCGTCGGTGGCACCGGGTCCGCCGGAACCGCTCGGCCAGCCTCGGGAGCCGATGCCGTCAGCCCAGCCGGAGCCGGCGCCGGCGCGTCGGATTCCCCGTGCCCGCCCGGCCCGGTCTCGTGCTCCATCTGCCTCACCGCTCTCTCGCGCGGCCGACTCGGCCGCGCGACGCTGAACCGCCTCCCTGAACGCTACCGCCAGCCGCCGTCAGGTGCCGTCAGGTGCCGTCAGCCCGGTGCACCTGACTCATGCGGAGTGCCCGGCTGCGCCGGGGTAAAGTCCCCCGCTAGGCCGGCGTGACAGGTGGGGCAGAGAATGACCATGAAAGGTGGGGATACATGGCGACAGCCGAGCAGTGCCGCACGGCGCTGGAGAGCCTGACCGGGCGCATTGCACAGATGGATGCCAAGGACCGGGCCGCGCATCTGGTCGACCGGACGCTGAGCTGCCGTGTGCCCGATCTCGGCGTCACGTTCGTCACCAGGCTCGGGCCTGATGGCGCAGAGCCGATCAGGCAGGCCGCCAACGGCACGCCGCAGGCCCAGGTGAGGTTTACCGCTGACAGTGACGTCGTCGTCGCCATCGCCGGCGACCCCGGCAGCTTCATGCGAGCCTGGCTGTCCGGCAAGCTCAAGGTGCAAGGCAACGTGTTCGACCTGCTGCACCTGCGCAAGCTGATGTGACGATAGAACCGCCACCTGTGCCGGTCCTCATCGCGCTGGCCTGGCCACGATCTGCGGCAGCCGCCGACCGTCAGACGCGCCGAGAGCAGCGCGGATCTGATGTGCGACCTCGTGGCCGGCCGTGCGGATCCGGCGCGGCGTGAATCTCAGGACCAGGATCCCCTGCTCAGTCATCCGGGCATCCCGGAGCAGAGTGCGCTCCCAGTCGGCGGGCGACAGGTGCCACTCGCGCGAGTCCACCTCGGCGGCAACGCCCGCCTCTGGCCACCAAGCGTCGGTGATGGCGAGCAGCCGGTCATCGACAAACAATCGAGCGTTGTACATCGGCACGGGCAGCTGCTCGCGCTTGATCAGGGCGTGCAAGTCTCCTTCGGCGGCCGACCGCACACCGTCGGCCACCTCTGCCAGCGCCGCGCGCAGCCGGGCCGAACCCTGAATCGGACCCGAATTGAGCTCCCTGGCAAGGTCCGCAACCGTGATCTTGCCGCGCTGTACTCCCCCTGCCACCACGCCTCGGACGTCCGAGAACTCAGCGAGCTGACGCACCGTATCCGCCACCGCTCGCTGCGGCGACGCGTAACGGACCACACCTTCGCGACCGCAGTCCGGCACGATGCTCGTCCTGTGTGGCCGGGCGAACCGCGCATCCTTGCGCTGGCAGCTCAGCGGCACCAGGACATCCACGTTCTCGCTCCGGACCGACGGCAGCGAGTACCAAGCCAGCGCAGCTGGGCCGGTGATGGCGATCGCCTTCCCGGCATACAGGTAAGCGGCTGTCACCCGCTGCTTCACGGTCGGTACCCCCTGGCTGGTGAGGTAGATGCCCGGCAGTATCGTCCGCCAAGGACCAGCGGGACGAATCCGGTGCCGGACGGCAGGCTCCGTCATTGCACAAGCGACAGCCTGGCCCCGGCTGATCACTCCGCTCTGCCTGAGGAGCAGCCGCGTCAATGCGTCCGCGTCGAATTGCGATAAACGTCCCATGGCCGGAGCCTGCCAGCGACCAGTGACAATCGTGCGACACCGCTGGCGAGCGTCGAATCTCCTGATTTGCCCGCTATGTTCATCGGGGCATCGCTATGTTCATCGGGGCAGAGGTCATGGCTGTGACGCCGACGATGCTGTATCAGCAGGAGATTCGCAGCGATGTCGTGGCCGCTGCGCCCGGAGCCGGCAGTGGCATGCTGGCGTCATGCCAGAAGGCGACGTGGTCTGGCGGACAGCGCGCAAGCTGGATGAGGCGCTCACCGGGCGGGTGCTCACCCGCAGCGACTTCCGGGTCCCGAGGTATGCCACGACCGATCTGGCCGGCCGCACAGTCATCGAGACCGTCGCCCGCGGCAAGCACCTGCTGACCAGGGTCGAGGGAGACGTCACGGTGCACACGCACCTGAAGATGGAGGGCAACTGGCGGGTGAGCCCGGCCGCGAACTACCAGCTACGCGACCATCGGATCCGGCTGATCCTCGCGAACGAGCAGTGGCAGGCCGTCGGTGTCCTCCTCGGCATCGTGGAGGTCGTCCGCACGAGCCAGGAGGGCCAGGTGGTCGGCCACCTTGGTCCAGATCTCCTCGGCGCGGACTGGGACGCGGCTGAAGCCGTACGCCGGCTGACCGCTGATCCGGACCGCACCATCGGCGAGGCACTTCTCGACCAGCGCAACCTCGCCGGCATCGGCACGATCTACCGGGCTGAGTCCCTGTTCCTGCGCGGTGTCAACCCGTGGCAGCGGGTCGGCGACGTGCGCAACCTGGCCGGGCTGCTCGAGCTGGCCAGGCGGCTGCTCGAGGCGAACAAGGCGCGGCCGGAGACGGTCACGACCGGCAACAACGCCCGCGGTGCGCAGCTGTGGGTCTACGGCCGGGCCGGCCGGCCGTGCCGGCGCTGCGGCACGCTCATCCAGAAGGCGACGCTCGGGCCCGTCATCGAGGAGCGGCTGGCCGTCTGGTGCCCCCGCTGCCAGCCGTTCCTGACCAGCTCAGCGCAAACGTGATAGCGCTGGGGGAGCCAGCCTGGGCCAGTAGGCTGGCTCCCCCAGCGGCCCCCGTCAGTGACCACTGCCCCGTACGTGGTCACTGCGCTTGTGCCGGGTCAGGCGTCCCGCTTGCGGAACAGCAGCAGACCCGCGATCACCGCGATCGCCGCGTACCCGCAGAACACGGCGAACCCTGCCCACGGCGTGAACACCTGCGGATTCGGTCCCTTGCTGACGACCGACCAGATCTGCCCGCCCGCGATGGCTGGCATCCACTTGTCCACGTGGTTCTGCCAGTTCTGCGGGAGGAAGTTCACCAGGACCGACACCACGAACAGCAGTCCCACGACCGTGCTGATCGCACCCGCGGTATGCCGCATCAGCAGCCCGATGCCGAACGCCAGCACCCCGCATACCGTCAGGAACAGCGCACCGCCAATAACCGCCCGCAGTACGTGCGGCTGGCTCAGGGTCGCGTTGAGGTGGTGTGAGGACATCAGCGCCTGGCCGAGGAAGAACGAGGCAAAGGAGGTGATGAGCCCGGTGACGAACGCCAGGACGGTGAACACCACGGCCTTGGCCGCGATCACCGTCCCCCGGTGGGGCATCGTCATCAGCGTCGTCCGGATCATCCCGGTGGAGTACTCGGCCGTGATGACCAGGACACCGAGGACACCCATGATGAGCTGGCTGATGTACAGGCCGGTGAGGCTCTGCTGGGTGGCGTCGAAGTCCGGACCCGGGTGCCCGTGCGTGGCGGCGCCCCAGCTAGCGAGCGCGCCGAACCCGACGGTCACGACCACTAGCGCGATCAGCGTCCAGTAAGTCGACCGGACCGAGCGGATCTTGGTGATCTCGGAGCGCACCTGGCCCATGAACGTGGCCTGGCCCGCGGTGGTGGGCAGGACGCGGCCGGCCGTCGCGGCCGGGAGCTGAGTCGATGTCGTTGCCATCTCAGGCCACCTCTCCAGCCGTCACCGGCTGCGCGGGAACGTCGGCGCGGAACTGAACGCTGGAAGCCGTGAGATCCATGAACGCCTGTTCCAGCGAGGCGTGCACGGGGGCTAGCTCATGTATCCGGATCGCGTTCTCGTACGCCAGGTCCCCGACCTCGTCCGCGAACAGTCCGGTCACCAGCAGCACGCCGTCGCCGTTCTCCCGGATCGTGCCGCCGGCTGTGGCAATCAGCTTCGCCAGCTGGTCCGGCTGCGGGGTCCGCACTCTCGTGCTCTGCTGCGAGTTGTCGGCGATGAACTCCGCGACCGTGCAGTCAGCGATGAGCTTGCCGCGGCCGATCACCAGCAGGTGGTCGGCGGTGTTTTCCATCTCCGACATCAGGTGACTGGAGACGAAGACCGTCCGGCCCTCGGCGGCCAGTGACTTCATCAGGTTGCGGATCCACAGGATTCCCTCGGGATCGAGCCCGTTGACCGGCTCGTCGAACATCAGCACCTTCGGGTCGCCAAGTATCGCGGCGGCGATGCCGAGCCGCTGGCCCATGCCGAGCGAGTACCCCTTGGTCCGCTTCCCCGCGACGTCGGACAGGCCGACCAGGCCCAGCACCTCGTTGACGCGCTTGCGCGGCAGGTTGTTGGACTGGGCCAGGCACAGCAGGTGGTTGTAGGCGCTCCGGCCTCCGTGCAGAGCCTTAGCGTCCAGCAGTGCGCCGACCTCGCGCATCGGACGGTTCAGCTGCGCGAACGGCTTGCCGGCGACCGTGACCTGGCCCGCGGTCGGCGCGTCCAGGCCCAGGATCATCCGCATGGTCGTGGTCTTGCCGGCCCCGTTCGGGCCGAGGAATCCGGTGATCTTGCCGGGCGCCACGCTGAACGACAGGTCGTCGACCGCCAGCGTGTCCCCGTATCGCTTGGTGAGGCCACGTGCCTCGATCATGTCTGGTTGCCCCTTCCCGGACAGCGAGTCCGGCAGGAGCCATCGGGTCCCGCCGGACAGAGGGTCCGGGAGGCGATCTCCCGGACCAGCTTGACCAGTGTCAGGCCAAGACGCGATAGTTCGCGTCGGTCGCGGGTCTGATGTTAGTCAGCCTGGAGGGTGATCTTGGCCCTAGTCCGGGCTGCTTCAGGGATATCTCCGGGAACTCTAGGGGAACGGCCAGCGATGAAATCAGGGTGCGATCAGTGCTCTGCCGGCTTGATCGGTGCTCTGCCGGCTTGATCAGCGGTCGGCTGGCTTGATCGCGGCGATCGCTGCAGCCGCCGCCCTAAGCTGCGCTGCCGCGTCGCCGGGCGGCGGGCCGGCCGTCCACGCCGCGGCGCACAGCGCGCGCAGCCCGTCGATCCAGTCCCCGGTGCCGGCGACGGTGAGCCACCCGTCGCGGGCGGCATCAGCACCAGCGGCGGCGGCCGTCCAGCCGCCGCAGCAGAAGGCTCCGTCAAGCGCCGCGACCTCGGGCTGGGCGACGTTCAGGCCGCTGAGATCGGCGGCGATGTAGGCCGGGCGGCGCTGTGGCGGCGCGAGCAGCAGGTCGGCTGGCGTCGTCACGCCGGTCAGCACTAGCAGGCTGTCGGCCCCGCCGCGGACCGCGCCCTCAATGTCGGTGTCGAGCCGGTCGCCTACGACGAGGGGCCGCACGGCGCCGACGCGCTCGACCGATTCGGCGTGCAGCGGCGGCTCCGGCTTGCCGGCCACGACCGGGATGCTCCCGGTCGCATGAATCAGGACCTGCGCCAGCGACCCGTTGCCGGGCTGCGGCCCGCGCGGCGTCGGGAGCGTCGCGTCCGCGTTCGAGGCGACGTAGAGGGCGCCGGCCTGGATCGCCAGCGCGGCCTCGGCCAGCAGCCCGTAGCTGATGTCAGGCGAAAAGCCCTGCACCACCGCGGCCGGCCGCTCGGCCGCCGCCGTCACTGGACGCAGGCCGCGATCACGGATGGCCAGCCGCAGGCCGGTGCCGCCGACGACGAGCACCGCAGCACCAGGAGGCAGCCGGTCGGCGAGCAGATGCGCGGCGGCCTGGGCGGAGGTCACGACGTCGGCCGCGGTCGCGGCGACACCCATGGCAGTCAGCTGCGCGGCGATGGCGTGTGGCGTGCGCGAGGCATTGTTGGTGACGTAGGCCCGCTTCATGCCGCGCCTGGCCGCGTCGGCAAGGGCGTCAGCGGCACCCGGGATCGGCGTGCCGCCGAGGTACACGACACCGTCCAGGTCCAGCAGGGCGGCGTCGTAGTACTCGCTCAGCGGAGCGGGACAGGCCGACGGGCTAGTCCGGTCAGCCGGGCAGGCCGCGGCCGGGCAGGCCGCCAGCGGCGGGAACGGCCCCGTTCCCGGTCAATCCGGCCGGCCTTTACGCAGTTCGTTTCTCGCCTTCAGCGTGGCCCTTACGCTGCGCAGTGCATCGGTGTAATGGCGGAGATTGGGGCGCATGGCGGCGGCCAGCGCGAGGTGCTCGGCGGCGGCTCTCGGGTCGCCCGTGCGAGCGAGGGCGAGGCCGAGCCCGAACTGCGCGTAGTCGTCGGTGGGGCTAGCCTCGACGATGCGGGCGAAGTTCCCGGCCGCGGCCGAGTACTGGCCAGCATCGAACTGAGCCCGCGCAAGCGCCTCCAGGACGCTCCTGGACCGCGGCTCAGCGGCGGCAGCCCGTTCGAGCAGCTGGGCGGCGGCGGCGGGACTGCCGCGGCCGAGCAGGTCGAGGCCTCGTTTGTAGAGCTGATGGGGGTCAGCGCCGTTAGCAGCAGCCGAATCTGGAGCATCGTGTGACAACGCAGGATCCTCTGGGCGGGAATCACGACCGCCCGCCGGTCCTTCAGACATATGTGCCAACTCTTCCCTCCAGTGCGGCTCCGGGCTCGGCAGGCTCGCCTGGCCTCGTGCTCGCGCCGTTCCGCGGTGTCCGTTATGCGATAAACCGGATCACCGGGCTCGCCGAGGTCACTTCACCACCGTACGACGTGATCGCGGCCGATAACGAGGACCAGCTGATGGCCGCCGATCCGCACAATGTGGTCAGGCTGATCCTCCCGCGCCACGAGGCGGGCCAGCCCGGCAGCCCCTACGATGACGCAGCCGGCGACCTGACCAGCTGGCTGGCCGACGGCATCCTGGCGGCCGACCCGGTGCCTGCGCTCTACGTCTACGAGCAGGCCGTCCCCCGCCGCGGCGTCCTCCAGCGCGGCCTGATCGGCGCGCTGCGCCTGGAGCCCTATGCGGCCCGGATCGTACAGCCGCACGAGGATGTGGCGCCGGGGCCGGTCACGGGCCGGCGACAGCTGATGGAGGCCACGCAGGCCAACCTCGAGCCGATTTATCTCCTCTATCAGGGCGGGAACGGGGCCGCTACCCAGCTTGTCGACACCATCGCCGGCGGCCGTCAGCCACTCGCCGAGGCCAGCACGCCCGACGGCCTGCGGCACCGCCTGTGGGCGATCACCGAGCCGGACGAGCTGTGGGCGATCGCCACCGACCTGGCACCGCGCACCGCGCTGATCGCTGACGGCCACCATCGGTACGCGGCGTACCTGCAGCTGCAGGACCGGCGGCGGCAGGCTGGCGCGGGGAGCGGACCGTGGGACTGCGGCCTCGCCCTGCTGGTGGACTCGACCGCCTATCCACCGCAGCTCGGCGCCATCCACCGCGTGGTGACCGGCCTCGTGCCCGAGACCGCGGCGCGGCTGGCGGCGGGCGCGTTCACGGTGCGCGAGCTGCCCGGCGGCACCGCCGACGTGCAGGCTGCGCTGGCCGCGCTCGACGACGCGTGCAAGCGGGATCCCATCGCGTACCTGCTGGCCGGCGGTGGCCGTGTCTACCTGCTCACCGACCCCGACCCGCGGCAGGTGAGCGTCGCCGTGCCCGACTATCCGGCCGAGCTCTGGCAGCAACTGCCGGCCGCGGTGCTGGAGGGCTTGCTGTTCGCGCGGATCTGGGCGATCGAGGACGACGCGCGCAGCGTGCGCGCCATCCACGACGCGACCGAGGCGATCAAGGCCGCCGATACCGAGCCCGCAGGGACGGCCATCATCTGCGGCGCCATGTCGGCGACCCAGGTCTACGAGGTCGCGGCGCTGGGGCGGCGGGTACCGCGCAAGTCGACCTCGTTCGGGCCGAAGCCGCGCACCGGCCTGGTCATGAGGCTGTTCGCTGAGGGCTGAACCCCTCGTTGCGCAGTCTCGGGTGGCGCCGACTTCAGCCCTGGCTAGCCGCCCTGGCGGCCGCGGCTGGCGAGGTAGTCGGTGATGATGCCGAGCGCGCGAGCACGCCCGAACACTGGACCGTGACCTGCGTAGATGCTGCGCATCGGGAAGTCGGCGAGGCGACGCAGGCTTGCGGCGAAATCGGCCGGGTTTGACCGCGGCAGCTCGTCGAGCAGCGGTTCGCCGTCCACCAGCACGTCACCCGACACCAGCGCGCCGGACCGGGCTTCCCACAGGCAGATGCTGCCCGGCGAGTGGCCGGGCGCGTGGATGACGTCGAACGACCGGTCACCGAGGTCCAGCACGTCGCCGTCGGCCAGCCAGCGCGTGATCGTCGCGGCCGGCGTCCGGAACGCGCCGATGTCGAAGTCCGCCCGCGGCAGCGCGCTAATCAGGACGTCGGGCACCGGCAGGCTAGCGGCGGCGAACTCATCCACCAGGGCCGCAGGATAGGTCGCGGCAGTGAGCGTGACGTAGTCCGCAGCCTGCTCGATCACCTCACCGTCGGCCCGGTGCGCCGCCCGCTCAGCGAACTCGCCGAGGCCGCCGAAGTGGTCGAAGTGCGAGTGCGTGGCGACCGCGATGACCGGGCGGTCGAGGAGCTCGACCAGCTCGGCGCGCAGCCGGCCGATGCCGAGGCCGGTGTCCACGAGCAGGTGCGCGTCCCTGCCGCGGATCAGCCAGGCGTTCGCGCGGACGTATGCATGCACGTACGGCTCGGTGACGCGAAAGACCCCGTCACCGACCTCGCCGACCTCGAACCACCGCCGCGCGACCTCTAGCGCTGGCGCTGTGCTGTCTGGCAGGGGTGATCACCTCGCTGTGGGGGCCGATCCCCGTCGCGGAAGGGCGCGAGTTATCTAGTGTGGCCCTTAGTCGGGCACCAGTAGCGAACTGGTGCCCCTAGGGGGCGAGCGGACCGGGCAGCACCGGCGCGGGCGGCCCCGTTCCCTCTCCGGAAGCTCTACAGGTCGATCGAGCGGCCATGGTCGTAGGCGCGGTAGCCCATGCTCTCGTACATGCTGATCGCTACCGTGTTGTGGCCGAACACGTTGAGCCCGAGGTGGGTGTCGCCGGCCGCGAGCGTGGCCTGCTCACCGATGATCATCGCGGCGCGGCCGTAGCCCTTGCCCCGGTGGCCCTCGTGCGTCTCCACGCCGTACACCCAGCTGACGCCGGGACTGCGGCGGTGGTAGATCCAGTTGGTGGCGACGACCTCGCCGCCGACGAGCAGGCACAGGAAGCTGTGCCGCTCGGTCCGCAGGCCGTCGGGCAGCAGGCGGTCGACCTCAGCGATGGATGCGGTCATGGCGTCGCCGGGCGACATCGTGCCGGAGTCGGCGATGTCGGCCGCGTATCCCTGCACCGTCTCGGCTCGCCAGTCGGCGAACTCGGCGTCGGTCATCGGGCGGCCTTCTAGTCCGCGGCCGAGATCTTCCGGCGCGCGGATTTCCTTGATCATCTGGCGCGCGCGCACCGGGTAGCCAGCGAAGAACGCGGCGTGGACAGGATCGGCGGGATCGGTCAGCACCCAGACTGATCGAGCCTGCTGGCCCGCCGCCCACGACTCGGCATGACGCAGCGCCGCCGTACCGTAACCACGGCGGCGGTGCGCTGGCGCGATCCAGATGTCGCTGATCACGACGCCTGGCCTGCCGTCCTGGTCGGTCAGCGCGACCGCTAGCACGCCGACGTAGTCGCCGCCGGACTCGAGCGCGAAGACAGCTGACGACGTGGCGAAGTGCGCCAGTGACAGCCGGCCTTCGACCTGCTGACTGACCCAGTCCGGCCGCGCGCCCGGCAACTCGTACCAGGTCTGGAGGCGGGCTCGCCAGTCGTCCTGCCAGGCTGCTGTCTCCACGTCCGTTGCCACCCGCGTGCTGATCACCCAGCCGACCCTAGGGCAGCTTTCCTACGTGGTCCAGCGCCTTCCCCGCGCCCGCTGGCCGGCCTGCGCGTGACTGCCCGGATCGGGGCGAGGCTGACATTATGTGCGCATGGACGACGCCGCCCCGATCGTTGCCGCTGCTGACCTCATCACCGATCTGGGCCAGGACATCTTCCAGATCGACACGCGGATGGCCGGCTACAGCGGTATCACGGCTGGTTACCTGATCCGTGGCGACCGGCCGTGCCTAGTCGAGACCGGAACGGGGCCGTCTGCCCCGATCGTCCGGGATGCGCTCGCGGCGCTGGGCGTCGGACCAGCCGACTTGGCTACGGTCGTGGTGACGCACATCCACCTGGACCACGCTGGCGGCACGGGGGACATCGCCAGGATGTTTCCGTCCGCCGAGGTTGTCGTGCACGAGCTTGGCGCGCGGCACCTGGCTGACCCGTCCCGGCTGATGGCCAGCGCCCGCATGGTCTACGGCGACGAGCTGGACGAGCTCTTCGGCGTGCTGATGCCCACGCCCGCGGACCGGATCCGTGCCGTCGAGCGCACTGGCGTGGTCGACCTCGGCGGCGGGCGGCGACTCGAGAGCCACTACTCACCAGGCCACGCCAGGCATCACGTCGGCCTCATCGACTCGGTCAGCGGTGATCTCTATGTCGGCGACGCGGCCGGCATCTACATCCAGGAAACCGGGGACATGCGGCCAGCCACGCCGCCGCCGGACTTCGACCTCGACGTGGCTCTCGCCTCGCTGCGCATGTTCGCTGCGCTTAAGCCGGCGCGGCTGCTGTTCAGCCATTTCGGTCCGGTCACTGCCGTCGACGAGACGCTCGACCGGTCAGCCGCGGAGATCAGCCTGTGGGTCGATGAGACGCGCCGGGCGCGCCGGGCCGGAATGGATCTGGACCACGCGGCGGCGATGGTGGCGGAGCGGACGCGGGAGCGTTACCGCGTGCTCGGCGAGGATGCCGATCCTGAGATCGCCGCTAAGTACGACCGGGTCAGCGGCGCCCGGGGCAACGTGGCAGGGATCATGCACTGGCTCGACAAGACCGAGACTGGCTGACTGAGCGTGGCTCGCCGCCGACTCGTGCCCCTCCCGCGCGCGAAACAGTTGGACGGCATCGGGCCCAGGCTGTCATCGTTGGCTGCCATGCGGCAGGAGGACATCTGGGATCACGACGAGGCCCAGCGATATGAGACGCCGGGCACGGGCATGTTTGCCGCGGAGGTGCTCGGACCGACCGTCGACCGACTGGCTGAACTTGCCGGTGACGGCCGAGCGCTGGAGTTCGCCATCGGCACCGGCCGCGTCGCCGTTCCGCTAGCCCAGCGCGGCGTGCCGGTGACCGGCATCGAGCTGTCCGGTCCGATGATCGAGCAGCTGCGCGCCAAGGCAGACGAGACTGCCATCCCGGTGATTGCCGGCGACATGGCCACCACCAGAGCCCCGGGCACGTACGCGCTCGTCTACCTCGTCTTTAACACGATCTCGAACCTGCTGACCCAGGGCGAGCAAGTGGCGTGCTTCCGCAACGCCGCCCGGCACCTGACGCCTGGTGGCCGGTTCGTCATCGAGCTGTGGGTGCCGGAGCTGCGCAAGCTGCCGCCGGGACAGCAGGCCACGGTCTGGCTGACGGAGCCTGGCTATATCGGCCTGGATACCTATGACGTGCTGCATCAGCGCGTCGTCTCGCACCACTTCACCTTCGGCACGGGCAAGCAGGCACGCCTCTCCCGCAGTCCGCACCGTTACATCTGGCCGTCAGAACTGGACCTGATGGCACAGCTCGCCGGATTCGAGCTGGAGGCGCGGCACGCGGACTGGGCCGGGGCCGAGTTCACCGCCGAGTCCCGGTCCCACGTCTCGGTCTACCGGCTCCCGGCGGCGTCCTAGTCGCCGCGGCGCCTCGTGCGTGCGGCGCGGCGGCAAGCTTGCCCTCACCGAGCGCCGTCGATCCCAGCGCGAGCTGGCCGCGGGTCAGTGGACCAGCAGCGTGTGCACGACGTCTGGCGTCACGTCGCGGTCGGCGTAGACCAGCCGGATGGCGTGAGAATCTGGGTTCCCGACGTCGGGCCCGCGCCAGATCAGCTGCAGACCGGACTTCTCGGCCACTGCCTTCGAGGCGTGGTTGTGCTCCAGCAGCAGCGCGGTGACCGGCAGGTCGGGTCGAACTTGCCGCGCCGCCACCTGGGCGGCCTGGACTAGCTCGGTAGCCAGGCCCCGGCCCTGGACCTCGGGCACGAAGCGGTAGTAGACGTTCCAGGCCACCCCAGCATTGATCGAGCAGCCGCCGATCCCGGCAAAAGTGCCGTCGTGCAGACGCGCCGTCCACTGAGCGAGCCCGTCGCTGGCCCACGCGGCGGCCTGCCGGGCCAGCTGCGCCTCGGTCTGCTCGCGCCTGGTGTGAACTCCGCTCGGCAAATGCGTCCATACGCGCGGATCGGAGCTCAGCCCATAGATCAGGTCGAGGTCGCTCATCGCGACAGCCCGCAGGTCGAGCCTTCCAGTACGGACCTGCCGATGGCCGGTTATGCCCCTGGCATCTTGTGATCGCAGAGGATCGGACGCATCAGTGCTTTCCATCGAGGTCAGGCTAGCCCGAGCTTCGGCAGCGACTGGCGGCATCGACACCAGACCGCATTGCGCGCTGCCCTTACAGACAGGTCATGCACTGGCCCGACAAGATCGACCGTGGCTCGCCGGCACAAGCCCTAGCGATCCTCGTCGAGGTCCACGTCGTCTATCTTGTCGGCTGTGTCGTCCGCGTGCTCGTCGAGCTCGTCTTCGTCGATCTCGTCTTCGTCGTCGCCGTCGAGGTCGTCGAAGCTGAAGTCGTCAAGTTCCTCGTAGCGCTCCGCAGCATCGGTCTCGTCGTCGACGTCCGCGCTCGCCGCGCGGCCGAACCAGTCACGAGCCTCGTCCTCGCGGCCAGCCTGGAGGAGCGCGTCGGCGTAGGCGTAATAAAGCCGGGCGTGCTCGGGCCGTATCCGCTGACCCGTCAGCTCCGGGCCCTGAAGGGCCACGACCGCGGCATCCAGCAAGCCCTGATCGCGCCGGATTCCAGACTCCACGATGCGCAGCTCCAGCCGCGTGGCGTGGTCGGCCGCCTGCGCATCCGGGCCGGTGACCAGGTCGAGCGCCCGGTCTAGACGGCCCAGCGCGCGCTCGCAGTCGGCCATCAAGGGCAGGTAGCTCGGTCGGCCGGTCAGCCTGCGCGCAGCCCGGAATTCGGCTAGGGCCGCCGTCCAGTCACCAGCCTGATAAGCGGCGATGGCGCAGGTCTCGCGCACCACTCCGACGCGGGCGGCGAGGCCACGTGCCTTCTTCGCGTACTGGAGCGCCTGGTCCGGATCCTCGGTCACGCTCGTCGCTACCAGCAGCCTGGCAATCACGCTGGCAAGGTCGCCCGGCAGCGTCCTGAGCTCCGCCTGTGCCGCGGGATCCAGCTGGTCCGCGGTGATGCTGTCAGGCAGGTCCAGGCGGATGTACTCGTCGCCAGTCCCGCGCGCATCAACGCGCGGCGACCCTTGGTAACCGCCGCTCGGCTCTGACCGCGCACCGCTGCCCGGCCGACCACGGTCGTTGGCCGACCGCGACGGCCGGTCATAGCTGGTCCGCGCCGGGCCTGTCCTGTCATCCCGTCGGGCGCGGTCGCCACCCGGCCGGGAGTCGCGCTGAGGCCGTTCGCCGCCTGGCCGTCCGCCGCGTTGGTCCGCTCCTGGCCGTCCGCCGCCACCCTGCGGGCGATCGCCACCCTGCCAGCTGCTGCGCTGGGGGCGATCGCCACTCGGGGGCCGTCCGCCACGCTGATCCCCGTCAGCTGTCGGCCGTGTACCGCGCTGCTCTCGGTCGCCGCCGCGCGCCGGGCGCTCACGTTCTTGCCATCCGCCCCGCGAAGTTGGACCTGCGCTCCGCTGCGGGCGATCGCCGCCCTGCCAGCTACCACGACGGTCGTCGCGGTCACCGCTACGCTGCGGGCGATCGCCGCCATGCGATGTGCCGCGCTGAGGTCGGTCGCCGCCTTGCCATCCGCTGCGCTCGGCCGGGCCGGCACTGCGCTGCGGGCGATCGCCGCCCTGCCAGCTGCCGCGCTGGGGCCCGTCGCGGCTGGCCGAACGCTTCGCTGCGGCCGGTCGCCGCCTTGCCATCCGCTGCGCTCGGCCGCTCCGGCACTGCGCTGGGGGCGATCGCCGCCCTGCCAGCTGCCGCGCTGGGGCCTGTCAGAGGCTGGCCGAACGGTTCGCTGCGGCCGGTCGCCGCCTTGCCATCCGCTGCGCTCGGCCGCTCCGGCGCTGCGCTGGGGGCGATCGCCGCCCTGCCAGCTGCCGCGCTGGGGCCTGTCAGAGGCTGGCCGAACGGTTCGCTGCGGCCGGTCGCCGCCCTGCCAGCTGCTGCCCGCCGTGCGCGGCCGACTAGGCCGATCAGACTCGGTGCGCCGGTCGCCGAAACTGCGGCCGCGCTGGCCACCACTGTCGTTCCCGCCGCCATTGCCGTAACGCGGCCCGCCGTTGTCGCGGCTCGTCGCCGGATAGCGACCACGGTCATTCCCGCCGTTGCCGCTCTGGGTGCCGGCATATCGGCTGCCGCCATTCTCACGGTCGCGGCCAGGCTCGAATTCACGGTCATTCTCGGGTCGCCGGGAACTAGCGCCGCCGTACCCGCCGCTGGCCCCGCTCCGACCCCGAGTTGCAGGGCTACTCGAGCGCGGCCCGTCAGATCCTCTGCTGGTCCGGCCTCCGGTCGTGCTGGCGCCGCGACTGCTAGCTGGACTGCCGCCGCCCGTGCCATACCGGCCGCTCCCGGCCCGCGCACCAGAACCGCCACCACGGCCGCTGGGCTCATAGCCGCCGGCCCCGCTGCCGCCGCCGCGACCCGCTCGGTCACTGCGCCCCGTCGAAGCGCCTCCTGCGCCACTGCGGCCGCCCCCACCTTGGCCGCCACTGCGATTAGGGGCACCACGACCAGAACTGCCGGCACCGCCGCCAACGGAGGGACGACCCTTGCCGGGAGCACCACGGCCGCCGGTTCCTGCACCACCAGCGGCGCCACCGCGACCACCAGCCGTGCCGCGACCACCAGCCGTGCTGCGACCACCAGCGGCACCGCGGCCAGCCGCACTGCCGCCGCGGCCTGAGTTTCGCCCGGACCCGCCGGTCGGCCGACCGCCTCCGGACCCGCGCGAGTTGCCCGCCATCAGTCCATCCTCCAATATCGGCCGCACCACGACGCCTTGGGGGCGCCTGGCTGGCCGGACAAGCTTTGTTTAGACAGCACAAAAATGCGCTGAGGGCCACTACCAGAACGGTAACGGCCCTCAGCGGGAAGATGTCCGGCGGCGTCCTACTCTCCCACCCAGTCCCCCGGGCAGTACCATCGGCGCTGAAGGGCTTAACTTCCGGGTTCGGAATGGAGCCGGGTGTTTCCCCTTCGCCATGGCCACCGAAACACTATGGAGATGTCAGGATCACGCTCAGCTCCGGATAACTCCCGGAACCAGGCGCCCGACCGCATCTCGGGAACCGCACAGTGGACGCGAAACAAGATCTATAAGTAGAAGCCAAGCCACTCGGCCTATTAGTACCGGTCAGCTCCACGCGTCGCCGCGCTTCCACCTCCGGCCTATCAACCCAGTCGTCTAGCTGGGGGCCTTACCAGGTTAACCCTGAGGGAGTCCTAATCTTGAGGCGAGCTTCCCGCTTAGATGCTTTCAGCGGTTATCCCTTCCAAACGTAGCCAACCAGCCGTGCTCCTGGCGGAACAACTGGCACACCAGAGGTTTGTCCGTCCCGGTCCTCTCGTACTAGGGACAGCCCCTCTCAAGACTCCTACGCGCGCAGCGGATAGGGACCGAACTGTCTCACGACGTTCTAAACCCAGCTCGCGTACCGCTTTAATGGGCGAACAGCCCAACCCTTGGGACCTGCTCCGGCCCCAGGATGCGACGAGCCGACATCGAGGTGCCAAACCATCCCGTCGATATGGACTCTTGGGGAAGATCAGCCTGTTATCCCCGGGGTACCTTTTAGCCGTTTAGCGACGGCGCTTCCACATGCCACCGCCGGATCACTAGTCCCAGCTTTCGCTCCTGTTCGACATGTCTGTCTCACAGTCAAGCACCCTTGTGCACTTACACTCGACACCTGATTGCCAACCAGGCTGAGGGTACCTTTGGGCGCCTCCGTTACCTTTTAGGAGGCAACCGCCCCAGTTAAACTACCCACCAGACACTGTCCCTGATCCGGATCACGGACCGAGGTTAGACATTCAGAACGACCAGAGTGGTATTTCACCGTTGACTCCACAGGAACTGGCGTCCCTGCTTCAAAGTCTCCCACCTATCCTACACAAGACGTCCCAAACACCAATGTCAAGCTGCAGTAAAGGTCCCGGGGTCTTTCCGTCCTGCTGCGCGTAACGAGCATCTTTACTCGTAGTGCAATTTCGCCGGGTCCGTGGTTGAGACAGTGGGAAAGTCGTTACGCCATTCGTGCAGGTCGGAACTTACCCGACAAGGAATTTCGCTACCTTAGGATGGTTATAGTTACCACCGCCGTTTACTGGCGCTTAAGTTCAGAGCTTCGCAGCCGAAGCCACTAACCCCTCCCCTTAACGTTCCAGCACCGGGCAGGCGTCAGTCCGTATACGTCGTCTTGCGACTTTGCACGGACCTGTGTTTTTAGTAAACAGTCGCTTTCCCCTGGTATCTGCGACCACGCCCAGCTCAGAGAGCAAGTCTCTTCACCAGACGCGGCTCCCCTTTTCCCGAAGTTACGGGGATAATTTGCCTAGTTCCTTAACCACGGTTCACCCGATCGCCTTGGTATTCTCTACCTGACCACCTGAGTCGGTTTAGGGTACGGGCGGCTTAGAAGCTCGCCGCGAGGCTTTTCTTGGCAGCATGGGATTACTCACTTCGCCTAACTCGGCTCGGCGTCAGGTCTCAGGCTATGTGACGTGCGGATTTGCCTACACGTCGCCCTACACCCTTACTCCGGGACGTCCAACACCCGGTAGAGCTACCCTCCTGCGTCACCCCTACGGCTTGCCTACTACCGGTCTGGGTCGCCGTCGCAGCCGACATCTCCCGAAGGATCCGTCAGCGTTGAGGGCTTAGCATCGCCAGATTCAGCATGGGCGCTTCAAAGCCGGTACGGGAATATCAACCCGTTGTCCATCGACTACGCCTGTCGGCCTCGCCTTAGGTCCCGACTTACCCTGGGCGGATTAGCCTGCCCCAGGAACCCTTGGTCATTCGGCGGAGGGGTTTCTCACCCCTCTTTCGCTACTCATGCCTGCATTCTCACTCGAGTGGCGTCCACAGCTGGATCACTCCGCTGCTTCTCTCGCCACCCGACGCTCCCCTACCCATCCGCGCACCTGGACCCTAAAGGCGCCAGCGGCCGCCGTCAGGACAGAAGTGGCCGAAACCACAACGGTCAAGACAGCCATCCACCTTAACCACAAAGGGCCGGGCTATCACGCGAATGTCACAGCTTCGGCGGTGTGCTTGAGCCCCGCTAAATTGTCGGCGCAGAATCACTTGACCAGTGAGCTATTACGCACTCTTTTAAGGGTGGCTGCTTCTAAGCCAACCTCCTGGTTGTCTCTGCAACTCCACATCCTTTCCCACTTAGCACACGCTTAGGGGCCTTAGCTGGTGATCTGGGCTGTTTCCCTCTCGACTACGGAGCTTATCCCTCGCAGTCTCACTGCCGCGCTCTGGCTTACCGGCATTCGGAGTTTGGCTGATTTCAGTAAGCTTGTAGGCCCCCTAGACCATCCAGTAGCTCTACCTCCGGTAAGAAACACGCGACGCTGCACCTAGATGCATTTCGGGGAGAACCAGCTATCACGGAGTTTGATTGGCCTTTCACCCCTACCCACAGGTCATCCCCCAGGTTTTCAACCCTGGTGGGTTCGGTCCTCCACGCGGTCTTACCCGCGCTTCAACCTGCCCATGGGTAGATCACTCCGCTTCGGGTCTATAGCATGCGACTCAGACGCCCTATTCAGACTCGCTTTCGCTACGGCTACCCCACACGGGTTAACCTTGCCACATACCATAACTCGCAGGCTCATTCTTCAAAAGGCACGCGGTCACTTCACGTCAGTCCGAAGACCGACTCGCTCCCACGGCTTGTAGGCACACGGTTTCAGGTACTATTTCACGACCCCTCACCGGGGCACTTTTCACCTTTCCCTCACGGTACTTGTTCGCTATCGGTCACCAGGGAGTATTTAGGCTTAGGGGGTGGTCCCCCCAGATTCACACGGGATTTCTCGGGCCCCGTGCTACTTGGGATACTGTCCGGAAGTCGCGAAGATTTCGCCTACGGGGGTGTCACCCTCTATGCCGACGGTTTCCACCGTCTTCGGCTATCAACGCGATTTCTTACTTCCTGCCGGGTCAGCAGCTCCGGCTGGACAGTCCCGCTACCCCGATCACGCAACGCCTGCTGGCTTTAACACGTAACCGGTTTGGCCTGTTCCCCTTTCGCTCACCACTACTCAGGGAATCGCGGTTGCTTTCTCTTCCTGTGGGTACTGAGATGTTTCACTTCCCCACGTTTCCTCCACCTGCCCTATGTGTTCAGGCAGGGGCGATGGGCCATTACGCCCAATCAGGTTGCCCCATTCGGAAATCCCCGGGTCGATGTCTGGTTGCCGACTAACCGGGGCTTATCGCAGGCTCCTACGTCCTTCTTCGGCTCCTGGTGCCAAGGCATTCACCGTGTGCCCTTATCAACTTGGCAACTACAGATGATGCTCGCGTCCACTGTGCAGTTCTCAAAATACGGGCGGTCCCGGCCCCGCGACGCACGTGGCGGCGAAGGCACCGGTCCTGGCCGAAGGTATGGCCATCTGGTGTCAGAGACACCAAGCGGCCGTTCCCTCAGGACCCAACAGCGTGCTCGGCCCGTCCGTCCCCCGGACCCACGTTCCGTGCCGCCATAGGCGGCCGTACTAGCAGACCCGGCAGTGACGCTCGGACCGAATAACCAGTGCTCCACTAATGAGCTGGCCACCTCAGGACAGTCGCCTGAGATATGGCTCTGGACGCGACTGCATTGCAGGCGCGCCACGTGCTCCTTAGAAAGGAGGTGATCCAGCCGCACCTTCCGGTACGGCTACCTTGTTACGACTTCGTCCCAATCGCTGGCCCCACCTTCGACGGCTCCCTCCCTTACGGGTTGGGCCACCGGCTTCGGGTGTTGCCGACTTTCGTGACGTGACGGGCGGTGTGTACAAGGCCCGGGAACGTATTCACCGCGACGTTGCTGATTCGCGATTACTAGCGACTCCGACTTCATGGGGTCGAGTTGCAGACCCCAATCCGAACTGAGACCAGCTTTTTGAGATTCGCTCCACCTTGCGGTCTCGCAGCCCTCTGTACTGGCCATTGTAGCATGTTTGCAGCCCAAGATATAAGGGGCATGAGGACTTGACGTCATCCCCACCTTCCTCCGAGTTGACCCCGGCAGTCTCCTATGAGTCCCCGGCATTACCCGCTGGCAACATAGGACGAGGGTTGCGCTCGTTGCGGGACTTAACCCAACATCTCACGACACGAGCTGACGACAGCCATGCACCACCTGTGCAGGGCCCTTGCGGACACCGTATCTCTACGGCTTTTCCCTGCATGTCAAACCTTGGTAAGGTTCTTCGCGTTGCTTCGAATTAAGCAACATGCTCCGCCGCTTGTGCGGGCCCCCGTCAATTCCTTTGAGTTTTAGCCTTGCGGCCGTACTCCCCAGGCGGGGCGCTTAATGCGTTAGCTGCGGCACGGAATCCGTGGAAGGACCCCACACCTAGCGCCCAACGTTTACGGCGTGGACTACCAGGGTATCTAATCCTGTTCGCTCCCCACGCTTTCGCTCCTCAGTGTCAGGTAAGGCCCAGAGAACCGCCTTCGCCACCGGTGTTCCTCCCGATATCTGCGCATTTCACCGCTACACCGGGAATTCCATTCTCCCCTACCTACCTCTAGTTCGCCCGTATCCACTGCAAGTCCAGGGTTAAGCCCTGGATTTTCACAGCGGACGCAGCGGACCACCTACGAGCTCTTTACGCCCAATAATTCCGGACAACGCTTGCGCCCTACGTGTTACCGCGGCTGCTGGCACGTAGTTAGCCGGCGCTTCTTCTGCAGGTACCGTCACTTTCGCTTCGTCCCTGCTGAAAGCGGTTTACAACCCGAAGGCCTTCATCCCGCACGCGGCGTCGCTGCGTCAGGCTTTCGCCCATTGCGCAATATTCCCCACTGCTGCCTCCCGTAGGAGTCTGGGCCGTGTCTCAGTCCCAGTGTGGCCGGTCGCCCTCTCAGGCCGGCTACCCGTCGTCGCCTTGGTAGGCCATTACCCCACCAACAAGCTGATAGGCCGCGAGCTCATCCCTAGCCGTAAAAGCTTTCCACCACAGCCGATGTCAGCCGTGGTCGTATTCGGTATTAATTCCGGTTTCCCGGAGCTATCCCGAAGCTAAGGGCAGATTGCTCACGTGTTACTCACCCGTTCGCCGCTCGAGTACCCCGAAGGGCCTTTCCGCTCGACTTGCATGTGTTAAGCACGCCGCCAGCGTTCGTCCTGAGCCAGGATCAAACTCTCCGTTGAATGTCTATATGCAGAACCGCTCGAACCCGGAGGCTCTAGCGGAGTGCAGACTTGAAGAGATGCCTCGGAGACGTTAGCCGCCGAGGCGATCTGGCAATAAATCCTCAGGAAGACGCAGCCGACAAGTCGGCCTTGTCCTCCCATTGACGAGGATGTGCATGTGCACTGGCTTTTAGCACGCTGTTGAGTTCTCAAGGAGCGGACGCACACCGTCCGAGGTCTTGGCAACCTCATCCGGGGCAACCCTGCTAACTTACCGATCCAACCACGGGTTGTCAAGTCAGTTAGCCGGACTGGTCATGCTTGGTAACTTTCCGTACCCACAGCATACCCTCACCTGGGTTACTCGATGCCGGGTGCCCGGCATCAAGCCACCGCTGTTTGGGGGGAGATAGCTGGCCCCTGAAGCATGTCGGCCCTGCCGGGCTTCCCGCTCTCTCGGGGCAGGACGAAACATTAGGCAGCAAAGGCTTGCAAGTCAAATCGGCGCTGACTCGTGCCGCTGCGTTCCACCGAGCCGGGACATGCGCACGACCCCCGCCTGGCCTGTGACCTGCCCAGATGCCTTCGCGCAGCGGCCGCTGACCATCAGCGTAGCGGAGCCGCCCGGCGCCCAGATCGTCCGAGCTGTCCGGACTGCGTCGTTGTGAGGAATGCCACGTTATTGTCCAGAATCGCCGCCCGCCATTTCGAAATTGCGCCTTGCGGACGGGCACGGGACGCCCAGCCCCGCCGACGCGGCAGCCGCGGATCGAGACTGTGCGGCCGCTGCCGCCCGCTGACGGACCGCGCCGCTGTGTCTGTCCGCACACCGGGCACGGTGGCAGCCGATACCGCCAGGCGAGCTGGCCGCCGTCATCCGATGGCGCGCGAGCGCGACACTCCGCCGTAATGCTGCCGCCACTGGTCCAGTTGCCGGACCTTTTCGGTGAACAAGTAGTCACCCTGATCACCGCTCACGACCGGGGCTGGCAGCACCATGGGCCGGCCGTTGGCGCGCACGACGGCCACCGTGACGCGCCCGGACGCTCGCCGCCTGCGCTCGTCGGGGGCGTGACTCCACACCGGTCCGCGGAAACCGAGCTGGGGCCCCGAGAGCCGGGCGTCAGGGTCCGCGCCCGGATCTGGCTGAACCCCCCCGTCGTCCCCGTGGCCGCGCACCCGGAAGCCGGCCACATCGGACCACGGGATGACGCGGGTGACGTAGCGGCGGATATGAATCCCGTCCGACCTCAGCACCGTGCGGAACGTACCTTCCCACGCGAACGCGGCAGCGAATCCGGCTGCACACAGGCCGAGCAGGCCCGCGATCACAAACATCGGCGGGCCAAGCGCTGCGCCCGCGGCAGCGGCTAGGCCGCCGAAGACCACCGCGATGACAGCACGCCGCAGGAGCGGTCGGCGCTCGGCCCGGTCCCGGCGAAATACGACTTCGGTGCCGGGCAAATCCGGAACATGCCCCGACATGACCGTCTCCCAGGAAAAAAGCCGCCGTTGGCTTATTCCACTGTAGATCCGCGGCACGCTGATCCTCCAGAGCCAGCCAGGTCCGCCAGAGGCGTGCGGCGGCGCTAGGGAGGCCAGAGGCGCGTGGAGCTGACCGCTGGTGCGCGCGTCAGGCCGATTGGATGCGCACGGCGCCCACGGTCCGCTTGCCGCGCCGCAGCACCAGGTACTGGCCGTGGAGCAGGTCGGCATCCGTGGGCGCGGCATCCTCGGCCGTGACCTTGTCGTTGTTGAGATACGCGCCGCCCTCGGCGATGGCTCGGCGCGCGGCCGACTTGCTCGCCACGATCCCGGTCGCGGCCATCAAGTCCGCCACCGGCGGCAAGCCGCCGTCGGCGAGCCGGCCGACCTCCGCGTGCGGCACCTCCGCCACGGCGGCGGCCAGCGTGGCCGGGTCCAGTGCCCGCAGGTCGCCCTGACCGAACAGCGCCCCGCTCGCCGCCTGCACGCGCGCCAGCTCGGCTTCGCCGTGCACCAGGTTCGTCAGTTCCTCGGCCAGCAGGCGCTGTCCCAGCCTGGCCGTCGGCCGCTCAGCCGTCTCCCGCTCAAGGTCCTCGATCTCAGCCCTGGAGCGGAAGGAGAACACCCGCAGTAGACCCGGCACCTCGGCATCGGCCCGGTTCAGCCAGAACTGGTAGAACGCGTACGAGCTCATCAGGTCCTGGCTCAGCCAGACGGCCTCGCCCTCGGTCTTGCCGTACTTGATGCCATCTGGCTTGGTGATCAGCGGCGTGGCCAGGGCATGCACGGCGGTGCCCGCGACCCGGCGGATCAGGTCGACACCAGAGACCAGGTTGCCCCACTGGTCACTGCCGCCGATCTGCAGCGTGCAGCCGTACCGGCTGTAGAGCTCGAGGTAGTCGTTGGCCTGCAGGATCTGGTAGCTGAATTCGGTGTAACTGATCCCGGCGGTCTCGAGCCGGGCGCGCACCACCTCACGGGACAGCATCTGGTTCACCGGGAAGTGCTTGCCGATGTCGCGCAGGAAATCGATCGCCGACAGCTCGCCGGTCCACTCCAGGTTGCTGACCACTATGGCGGCGTTCGGGCCGGGCGCGAAGTCGAGGAACTGGCTCACCTCGGCCCTGATCCGCTCGACCCAATCGGCGACGAGCTCGCGCGGGTTGAGCACGCGCTCGGCTGACTTGCCGCCCGGGTCGCCGATAAGCCCAGTTGCGCCGCCGACAATGGCGATCGGGCAGTGCCCCGCCTGTTGCAGCCGGCGCATGGTGAGCAGCTGGACCAGGTTGCCGATGTGCAGGCTAGGCGCCGTCGGGTCGAATCCGCAGTAAAAGGTGACAGTCCCGGTGTCCAGCGCCTTGCGCAGGTGGTCGAGGTCGGTGGACACGGCGATGAGGCCGCGCCAGCTCAGGTCGTCAATGATGTCGCTCACCGGTGCATCGTCCCATCTTTGGCAGCCGAGCCTGAAACTGGTTTTGGCCGCGCGCCTCTCGGCTTCGACGGGCGAAAGACCGAGACGTAGCCGTCGTCCGCCAGCCAGTATCGCCACGGCCGGTCGGTTGCCTGGCTGATGCCCACCCGCGGGCCTGTGCAGATCTGGTCGTGGCCAATCGCCGTCCCGGCAGGCCCGACGCCCAGCGCAGAGTCCGGCGCGCAGACGTCGGCGCCGTCCAGGGCCTTATCGATGCCCAGCGCCTGGCACAGGCGCCCTGGTCCGCGAGCCAGGTCCAATTCGCGGATCCGGCGACTGCCGTCGGCGCCAGCCACTGCCAGGTCGGCGGCGGGATCAGCGACGCGCCCGCGTCGGCGCAGGCCAGCTAGGTCCGCGCCGGCTACGACCTGGCCAGCCCGGATGAGCACCGCCTCGGGCTGCCCGGCAGGCTGACAGACGAGATTGACGCAGAAGTGCATGCCATAGGTGAAGTAGACGTAGGCGTGGCCAGGCGGGCCGAACATCACCCCGTTGCGGCCCGTCTGACCGCGAAAGGCGTGCGACGCGGGGTCATCCGGCCCCCGGTAGGCCTCGACCTCGGCCAGCCGCACGGCGACCAGGCCCGCCGGGCTGTCGTGCCAGAGCACGCAGCCGAGCAGGTCGGGCGCGACTTCGGTCGATGGCCGGTCGAAGAACTCGCGCGGCAGCCGGTTCACCGTCCAGAGCGTACTGGCAGCAACGATCCGGTCGCGGCAAGGCGGGGGTGGGCAGCTGTTGGCAGTGCCCGCAGCCCGGAAGGGTCATGGCCGTGAATCTGCTGTCCATACAAGCATCGTGGCCGTCACAACGACGAAGCCTGCAGGCCGGCCGCCCGGCAGGCCGGCCGAAGGAAGGCAGGCCGCCGGCACGGGTCAGCGTGCCGCCCAGGCGGCCTGGTCCTGGACGTTCTGGCGCAGCCTGGCGAGCTGCTCCGCGACCCGCACGGGCGCGGTGCCGCCGCGGCTGGCGCGCGCCGCGATGGCGCCCTCGACAGTCAGCACGTCCCGGACATCCGGGGTCAGCAGCGGCGAGATCTTGTCCAGGTCTGAATCGCTGACGTCGCCCAGTTCGCAGTCGTGCACCTGGCACCACACCACCAGATGGCCGACAACCTCGTGCGCTTCCCGGAACGGCGTGCCGCGACGGACAAGCAGCTCCGCCAGGTCGGTCGCGAGCGCGTGCCCGGCGGCGGCCGTGACCGCCAGCCGCTCCGTGTGGAAGCGCAGCGTGCCGATCAGCCCGGCCATCGCCGGCAGTACGGTCAGCAGCGTGTCGGCAGCGTCGAAGACCGGCTCCTTGTCCTCCTGCAGGTCGCGGTTGTAGGACAGCGGGAGCCCCTTGAGCGTGGTGAGCAGGCCGGTCAGCCCGCCGATGAGCCGGCCAGACTTGCCGCGGGCGAGCTCAGCCACATCAGGGTTCTTTTTCTGGGGCATGATCGACGAGCCGGTGGCGTACGCGTCGTCGATCTCTACCCAGCCGAATTCGTGGGTGGACCAGAGCACGACCTCCTCCCCCAGCCTCGACAGGTGAACTCCCAGCAAGGCCGCGATGAAGCAGAACTCGGCGGCAAAGTCCCGGTCGCTGACGGCGTCCATCGAGTTGTCGGCGGCGCTGGCGAAGCCGAGCTCGGCGGCTACAGCCTCAGGATCCAGCGGCAAGGACGACCCGGCCAGCGCGCCGGATCCGAGCGGGCTCACCGAGGCGCGGACGTCCCAGTCGCGCAGCCGGCTCGCGTCCCTGGCGAAGGCCTGGACGTGGGCCAGCAGCTGATGAGCGAGCAGGACGGGCTGCGCATGCTGCATATGCGTCATCCCCGGCGCCGGCGTGCCCGGCATGCCGCTCCGCCTGGCCGATCAGTGCGAGCTCAAGCTCGATCAGCCTGGCGGTGATAGTCCGGACCTGGTCGCGCAGGTAGAGCCGCAGGTCGGTGGCGATCTGGTCATTTCGGCTGCGGCCCGCCCGCAGCTTGCCGCCAAGCTGGCCGGCCCGCTCCAGCAAGCCGCGCTCGAGGGCCGTATGGACGTCCTCGTCGTGTGCCGACGGCCGGAAGGTGCCGGCCCGGCAGGCACGGCCGAGATCCTCAAGGGCGGCGACCATCCGGCTGAGCTCGGCATCGGTCAGCAGCCCGGCCTTGTGCAGCACCCGCGCGTGTGCGGCGGAAGCCAATAGGTCGTACGGCGCGAGCCGCCAGTCGAACTGGACGCTGACGGACAGCCTGGCCAGTGCCTCGGCGGGCCCGGATTCGAACCGGCCGCCCCAGAGCCGCAGCGGCGTGCCCGCGCCCGTGCCCGCTCCTGCGCCCGCGCCCGCGCCCGCGTCTGGCATGTCAGCTGAGTCCGCCGGGGCGTCAGATGTCACGGTCGCACTCCCTGTCCGATCCGGCTGTCCGATCCGAGGTCCGCCCAGCTAGCGCAGGCACCCCGCACTAGCTGGCGACCTTGCGGTCACGGTCCGCCGCGATCTTGGCCGGCAGGCCGAACAGCTCGATGAATCCCTTCGCCAGCTGCTGGTCGAACATATCTCCCGTGTCGTACGTTGCCAGCGAATAGTCATAAAGCGCCGCCGGGCTGCGCCGGCCAGTCACTACCGCGCGGCCGCCCTGCAGCGTGAGCCGGACGTCGCCGGTGACGTGCTGCGACGCCGCCGTCATGAACGCATCGAGCGCCTGCCGCAGCGGCGAGAACCACAGCCCGTCGTAGACGAGCTCGGTCCAGCGCTGCTCGGCCTGGCGCTTGAACCTCGCCAGGTCCCGCTCCACGCACACGCTCTCCAGCTCTGAGTGGGCCGCGATCAGCACCATCGCGCCGGGCGCCTCGTAGATCTCCCTGCTCTTGATGCCGACGAGGCGGTCCTCCACCATGTCGATCCGGCCGATCCCGTGCGCGCCCGCCAGCTGGTTCAGCTCGGTGATCATCGCCAGTGGTGACAGCGTCTGGCCGTTCAGCGCGACCGGCAGCCCGGCGGCGAAGCTGATGACGACCTCGTCGGCCGCGCGGCCGCTGGCCGGATCGCTGGAGTAGCCGTACACGTCGGGCTGCGGCGCATTCCAGATGTCTTCCAGGTGCCCGGTCTCGCAGCTGCGGCCCCAGACGTTCTGGTCGATGGAGTACGGCGACCGCGACGTGACGTTGATCGGCAGCCCCTTCTCGGCCGCGAACGCAATCGCCTTATCGCGGGTCATGCCCGAGTCCCGGACCGGAGCGAAGACGCGCACGTCCGGCGCCAGCGCAGCGAGCCCGGCCTCGAACCGCACCTGGTCGTTCCCCTTGCCGGTGCAGCCGTGCGCGACGAGGCTCGCGCCCGTCTCGTGCGCGACTCGCGCCAGGTGCTTGACGATCAGCGGCCGCGACAGCGCCGAGACCAGCGGATACCGGTCCATGTACAGCGCGTTGGCTAGCAGGGCGGGCATGCAGTAGTCGGCGGCGAACTCGTCGCGGGCGTCGACCACTTCAGCGTCCACCGCGCCGCACGCCAGGGCCCGCTCCCTGATCGTCTCCAGGTCCTCGCCGCCCTGGCCGACGTCGACGGCGAGCGCGACGACCTCCGCCCCGGTCTGCTCGGCGATCCAGCCGATCGCCACCGACGTGTCCAGCCCGCCGGAGTACGCGAGTACGACTTTCTCTGTCACCGGAGCTCCTCCATATCCGTTGTATCTGGTGTCTTGGTCATGACGTGACAGGTAATACGGGTAACTTCCGCCCTGCCGTCTGGCCGCTTCGCTCAGCCAGCCGCAGGAGCGCCTGCGCGAGGTCCGCTCCTCCGGCGGGGTCGCGGGCGATGACGAGCACGGTGTCGTCGCCGCCGACGGTGCCAAGGACGGCCGGCCAGCCGGCGTGGTCGATGGCCGAGGCGAGCAGCTGCGCGGCCCCGGCCGGGGTGCGCAGCACCACGAGGTTGGCACTGGCCTCGGCACTCACCAGAAGCTCGGCAGCCACACGCGTCAGCCGCGCCGCGGGGTCTGCCGCCGACGGCGCGAACGGGCCGCCCGACAACAGGGCGCCGAGAGTCCCGCCAAGGCCGCCGGGTCCCGGCTCCCCTGGCAGGGCGTAGACCAGCACGCCGTCGGGTCCGCGCAGGCGCACCGCGCCCAGTTCCTCCAGGTCGCGCGACAGCGTGGCCTGGGTGACCCGGACGCCGCGCTGGCCGAGCAGCTCGGCCAGCTCCTCCTGGGACCGCACCGGGACCGACTTGTGGCTCAGAATCGACGCGATCTGCGCGTGCCTGGCTGCCTTGGTCAGCGGGCTCGTGTTCATCGGGACCTGCCGGGCAGTCCGATTGGGCCGAGCAGGAAGCACAGCAGCGCCTTCTGCGCGTGCAGCCGGTTTTCCGCCTGCTCGAAGATCAGGCTGGCTGGGCCGTCCATGACCTCGGCGGCAATCTCCTCGCCGCGATGCGCGGGCAGGCAGTGCAGCACCTTGCCGGCCGGGCTGGCGAGCGCGAGCTTCGGCGCATCCAGGCAGTAGCCCGCCATGGCGCTGGTCCTGGCATCCTCCTGGCCCTCCTGGCCCATCGACGTCCAGGTATCCGTCGCTAGCACGTCCGCGCCGGCGCAGGCATCGACAGGGTCCACGGTCACGCGCACCGAGCCGCCGGTGCGACGCGCGATGGCCGCCGCCTCGGCGACTACGCGGGGGTCAGGCCAGTACGCCTCGGGCGCGCCGATCCGCACGTGCAGGCCCGCCGTGGCACCACCCAGCAGGTAGGAATGGGCCATATTCGATGAGCCGTCGCCGAGGAAGGTCAGCGAGCGTCCCGCCAGCGTCCCGAACGCGCCCTGGACCGTCAGCAGGTCGGCAAGGACCTGGCACGGATGGAATTGATCGGTCAGGGCGTTGACGACCGGCACGCTGCTGGCTGCCGCCATCTCCTCGACCCGGTCCTGCCCGAAGGTTCGCCACACGATCGCCGCGACCTGGCTGGCCAGCACCCTGGTCATGTCCTGGATGGACTCACCCCGGCCCGCGTGCGTGCCCTGCGCGTCGATGACGAGCGGGTAGCCGCCGAGCTCGGCGATGCCGACCGCGAACGACGCCCTGGTGCGCAGCGACGGCTTGTCGAACAAGACCGCAACGGCGCGCGGCCCGGCCAGCGCCTGGCTCGCGAACCGGTCCGCCTTGAGCTGCGCGGCCAGCGCCAGGACGCTCGCCTGCTCGGCCGCCGACAGGTCGTCGTCACGCAGGAAGTGCCGGATCCTGCTGGCCGCCGGGCTGGTCGCCGCGGTGGTCACTGGCATGGTCATGGCATTCAGCACCGGGCTGCTCACGACGGCTCTTGCCCGGCCAGGACGACGCTGGCGGCGTCGAGTATGCCGGGCAGCGCAGCGACGAATGAGTCTGCCTCGGCGGCGGACAAGATGAGCGGCGGCGCCAGCCGCACCGCGTCCGGCTGGACCGCGTTGACCAGGAACCCGTGCCGCTGGGCCGTCGCCGCCACTGCCGTCGCGGCCGGGCCGGTGAGGCCGATCGCCAGCCAGAGCCCGGCGCCGCGCACGCCGGTCACCAGCGGATGCCTGATGTCCTCGATTCCGGCCGCCAGGTGCGCGCCGACGGAGGTGGCATGCGCGAGCAGCCCGTCCCGCTCGATCGTGTCGAGCACCGCGAGCGCGGCAGCGCACGCGATCGGGTTACCGCCGAACGTGCTGCCGTGATCGCCCCTGCTCAGCACCGAGCCGAACCGGCCGATGCCGATGCACGCGCCGATCGGCAGGCCACCGCCGAGGCCCTTCGCCAGCGTGATCACATCCGGCAGTACGCCCTCGCGCTGATGCGCGAACCACGCGCCGGTCCTGCCGATCCCGCTCTGGATCTCATCCAGCACCAGCAGGGCACCCACCGCATCGCACGCATCGCGCGCGACCGTCAGGTAACCGTCAGGGGCGGGAACGACGCCGCCTTCGCCGAGTGTCGGCTCGAGAAACACGGCCGCGCAGTCCGGCCCGACCGCCTCGGCAAGCGCGGTTGCATCGCCGTACGGCACGAACCTGACGTCCACCCCGAACGGCTGGAACGGCTCCCGGATCGAACTCTTGCCGGTGATGCTGAGCGCGCCCATGGTCCGGCCGTGGAAGCTGTTCTCGGCCGCAACGATGACCGGCCGATCCGGTCCCTGCGCCTTGCGCACGAGCTTGAGCGCGGCCTCGTTCGCCTCGGTGCCGGAGTTGGCCAGGAACACCCGCCCGTCCGTGCCGAGCAGGCCGATCAGTCGCTCAGCGAGTTCCACCTGCCGCTCGTGCAGGAACAGGTTGGATGTATGCGCGAGCGTCGCGGCCTGCTTGGTGACCGCGTCGACCAGGGCCGGATGCGCGTGGCCGATGGAGCTGACCGCGATGCCGCCGATCAGGTCCAGGTACTTATTGCCGTCGACGTCGTAGACCACGCAGCCGCTGCCGCTGGCCAGGGCCACCGGGGGCATGCCGTAGGTGAGCATCATCACGGCGCCGTACCGGTCCTGCAGCAGCTCAGTGGCTGACATCAGTTGCTCCCTTGGTCGCCTGGGGGGTGGTGCGGGGGACAACCATCGTCCCGATTCCGGAGTCGGTGAAGATCTCCAGCAGGATCGAATGCGGCAGCCTGCCGTCGAGCACGTGAGCCTGCGGCACTCCGCCGCGCACCGCCGCGAGGCAGGCCGCCATCTTGGGGATCATGCCGTCCGACAATCCCGGCATGAGGTCGGCGAGCTCGTCCTCGGTCAGCTGGCTGATGGGGCGGGCCGTCAGCGCGCTCGCCGCGTCAGTGCCGGACCAGCTCGGGTACAGCCCCGCCACGTCGGTCAGGAACACCAGCTTTGCCGCACCCAGCTCGATGGCCACGGCCGCCGCGGCGGTGTCGGCGTTGACGTTGAGCACCTCACCGGACTCGCTGCGCGCGACGCTGGAGATCACCGGGATCCGGCCGTCGGCAATCAGCGCCCGGACGGCGCCAGGGTTGACCGCCACGACCTCGCCCACCTGGCCGAGGTCGACCCGCTCGCCGTTGACTTCGGCGTGCATCCGGCGCGCGGTCAGCAGATGCGCGTCCTCGCCCGACATGCCGACGGCGAACGGCCCGTGGGCGTTGATGAGGCCGACGATCTCGCGGTTGACCTGACCCGTCAGCACCATCCGGACGACGTCCATCGTTTCCTTGGTGGTGACGCGGAGGCCTGCGGCGAACGTCGACTGCATGCCGAGGCGGTCGAGGTGCGCGTTGATCTGCGGCCCGCCGCCATGCACCACCACCGGCCGCAGCCCGGCGTAGCGCAGGAACACGACGTCCTCAGCGAAGGCAAGCCGCAGCTCGTCGTCGATCATCGCGTTCCCGCCGTACTTGAGTACGACGATCCGGCCGTAGAAGCGCTCGAGCCAGGGCAGTGCCTCGATCAGGGTGGCTGCCTTGGCAGCGGCCCCGGTACCGGTCGCCGTACTCGTCATGTGGAGTACGCCGAGTTCTCGTGCACGTACTGGGCGGTCAGATCGGTCGTCTTGATCGTCGCCGCGTGCTGGCCGGCGGCGAGCTCGACCGCGATGGTGACCTCGCGCGGCCGCAGGTCAACCGCCGACCTGTCCTCGCCCGGCGCGCCGGCCTTGCACACCCACACGCCGTTGATCGCGACATTGAGCTCGTCCGGCTCGAATGCCGCGCTGGTGGTGCCGACGGCGGCGAGAACTCGGCCCCAGTTCGGGTCCTCGCCGTGGATCGCGCACTTGAGCAGGTTGCAGCGGGCGATGGCGCGGCCGACCTCGACGGCGTCCGACTCGCTCGCAGCGCCGGTGATGTCGATGGTGATCGATTTGCTCGCGCCCTCGGCGTCCGCCTGCAGCTGGGTGGCCAGGTCGCCGCAGGCCGCCGTGAGCAGCGTGGTGAACTCGGCCGGGTCGGGCGTGCTGCCGCTCGCGCCGCTGGCCAGCAGCAGCACCGTGTCATTGGTGGACATGCAGCCGTCGGTGTCCAGGCGGTCGAAGGTCGTCCGGACGGCGGCACGCAGTGCGTTGTCCAGGGCCGCCGGCGGCAGGTCCGCGTCGGTGGTCAGCACCACCAGCATCGTGGCGAGCGCCGGGGCCAGCATCGCCGCGCCCTTCGCCATGCCACCGATCTGGTAGCCGGTGCCGCTGACGGCGCAGGTTTTCGGCACCGTGTCGGTGGTCCGGATCGCGTCCGCTGCAGCCAGCCCGCCGTCGGCTGCGGCCTGTGCGGTGGCCGCGGTCGCGCCTGCCAGCAGCTTGTCCAGGGGCAGCCGCTCACCGATCAGGCCGGTCGAGCACACCGCGACCTCGCCCGCGCCGATGCCGAGCAAGGCAGCCACGTGCTCGGCGGTCTGGTGGGTGTCCTGGAAGCCAGCCGGACCCGTGCACGCGTTGGCTCCGCCAGAGTTCAGCACGACGGCGCGCACGGCGCCGCCGGCCAGGACCTGCTGGCTCCATAGCACGGGCGCGGCCTTGACCCGGTTGGCGGTGAACACGCCGGCCGCTGCGGCCGAGGGTCCGTCGTTGATAACGACGGCGACGTCGGGACTGCCCGATGACTTGATCCCGGCGGCGACGCCGGCGGCCCGGAAGCCGAGCGGACTCGTGACGGTCATGGGGCGACTCCGATCGCGGTGAGACCGGCGGTCTCGGCCAGTCCGAGCATCAGGTTGGCGTCCTGGATGGCCTGGCCAGCGGCGCCCTTGCCGAGGTTGTCGATCGCGGCGACGACCACCGCCCGGCCTGCGCGGGTATCGACGGATGCTTGCAGGTGCACGCCATTCGACCCGGCGACCGCACCGGTCGCGGGCCAGGTGCCGGCCGGAAGCAGCGTGACGAACGGCTCGCCCGCGTACGCGGCCGCGAGCGCGTCTTGCAGGTCGTCGGCCGCGATCTCCGGCCCGCCGAGCCTGGCCGTGCACGTCGCCAGGATGCCGCGCGGCATCGGCGCCAGTACGGGGGTGAAGCTGATCCGGACCTGGGCACCGCCGCGCGCCTCGGCGAGCGCCTGCTCGATCTCGGGCGTGTGCCGGTGCGCGCCCGCTACCGCGTACGCCGACATCGACCCCATCACCTCGCTCGCGAGCAGGTCGGTCCGCAGCGATCGCCCGGCACCGGAGGTCCCGGACGCGGCGACGATGACGACATCGTCCGGGTCGGCAAGACCGGCCGCGACGAGCGGGGCCAGCGCCAGTATGGCCGCGGTCGCGTAACAGCCCGGTGCGGCCACCCGGCCGGCCTCCTGCAGCTGCGCGCGAGCTCCCGGCAGCTCCGGGAGCCCGGTAACCCAGCGGCCCGGATGCGGTCCGCTGTAGTGCCGGGCCCAGGCGGCGCCGTCACTCAGCCGGAAGTCCGGGCCGAGGTCGACGACCTTAACGTGGCCGGGGATCTGCGCCGCGGCAACCGCCGAGTGTCCGGCCGGCAGCGCCAGGAACGCCAGGTCGCAGTCGGCCAGCGCGTCGGGACTGTGCGGCTCGAGTACCGCGCCCGCCAGGCCCGGCACGCCGGCCAGGTGCGGATGCAGCTGCGCCACGGTCTGCCCGGCGCTGCTGTCCGCCGTCATCAGCACGAGGTCCAGGTCCGGGTGACCGGCCAGCAGCCGCAGCAGCTCGCCGCCCGCATATCCGCTCGCGCCGGCTACCGCCACCCGCGCGCTCATAAACGACCCTTTCAGCCTGGCGTGCCTGCGTTGCCTCAGTGCATTATTATGCAGACATCTGACTGATTATGCAAACGTGGCTGTCCGTCCGTAACCGGCTGCAGCCAGATCTGCAATCCCAGCCGTATCCGGGCCTGCCAGGACGGCATGATGAAGCCGGAAGGGAGACACCGCTGATGCAGGTCCCGCGGACTCGTGGCACTCGCCCGCTGACACTCGGCTCGCTGACACCGGGCTCGCTGACACCGCGCTCGCTGACACTGGGCTCGCTGCGAATCGCTCTGGGAGCCATCGTCGCCGCGGTCGCCGTAACTGGCTGCGGCGCCGGCGCCTCCAATGCCGCCGCCAGCGCGCAGGCGTGCGGCACCGGCAAGACCGCGGCGAACGTCCCGATCGAGATCGAGGTCGCCCACGGCCAGGTGTCCTGCAGCGTCGCGCTCTCGGTTGAGAAGGCCTACGCCGCCGCGATCGTGGCTGGCCAGGCGCCCGGAAATGGCGGCGGTGGTCCCGTCACCGTGAACGGCTGGAAGTGCGAGGGCTTCCCGACGCCAGAGCTGCTGAAGACAGGCGACGTGTCCAAGTGCGGCAAGGACGGCATCGAGATCCTCGCCATCTTGAAGTCACCGTCCTGACGTCGACCGCCGTGGCGGACCTCGTCCGTCGTCGGCCGTATCAGTTGGCGCCGTTAGCTGGCGCCTCGGAGTACCGCACCGGTCCGTCGCGCGGCCTCGGCCACCGCGGCGTCCCTCGCCGCGTTTGCCTCCTCCGCGGTCAGCGTGCGATCCGGCGCGCGGAACCGCAACGTATACGCCAGTGACTTGCGGCCAGCGCCGGCCTGGTCGCCGGTATAGACGTCGAAGAGGTGCAGCGACTCCAGCATCACATCGCCGGCCTCGGCGACGCCATCGGCCAGCGCCCGTGCCACGTCCGCCGCTGGCACGACCTGCGGCACGACGAGCGCCACGTCCTGCACGGCCGGCGGATACGTGGACAGCGCGGGCGCCTGCACCGGCCCGATGGCATCAGCCGCCGCCTCGACCACCGACATGTCCAGCTCCATCGCCGCCGTCCTGGCGGGCAGGCCGAACGCAGCGATCACGCGCGGGTGCAGTTCACCTGCGTACCCGGCTAGCCATTCGTGGCCCTGCTCAGTCTGGACGAAGATCGCCGCGCACCGGCCGGGATGCCACGGCTCGTGCTGGTCGGCCCGGACGTCGAACCGGAGCCGGCTGGTCCGCAGGACGTCGCGCGCCGCCTCGATCGCGTCTTGCCAGCCGCCCGGCCTGCCCTTGCCCCAGTAACCCGGCAATTCGATGTCGCCGGTGAGCACCGCGCCAACCCGCAGCGGCTGGTCGGGCAGCGCCGCCTCGAGCAGTGCCAGCTCGTGCACTGCCGGACCGCGATCAACGCGCAGGATGGGCGCGGTAGGCGGCGCATCGGGCCGCGGCGAGAAGACCCGGCCGAACTCATAGAGCGCCACGTCGCTGAAGCCCAGGCCGAGGTTGCGGGCCAGCGTCCGCAGCATGCCAGGAAGCAGCGTCGTCCGCATCAGCGGCTCGTCATCGCTGATTGGGTTCGCCAGCCGGACCGCCCGGCGGCGCGCGTCGTCAGCCGGAAGCTGGAGCCTGTCGAAATCGGCAGCTGACGTGAACGGCGAGCTCAGCACCTCGACGAAGCCGTGGTAGGCCAGCGTGCGGCTGATCGTCCGGTCCAGCCGCTGTCGTCCGGTCAGCCCCCGGCCGCCCGCTGCCCGCACCGCCTGGACCGGGATGCTCTGGTAGCCCTCCAGCCTGATGACTTCCTCGGCCAGGTCGGCCGGGTCAGTCAGGTCAGGTCGCCAGGACGGTGGCGTCACCAGCAGCATGACCATGGACCTGTCGTGCCTGCCGTGGTCATGGTGCGCTTGCCCGCTCGCGTGGTGGTCGCCGGCCAGCCCGATCGGCGCATCGAGGCTGCCGATCGGCTCGCCAGCCACCGGCGCCGCAGCCGCGTCGCCGGTTGCCTGCTGCGGTGCCTGGATGATGCTGCAGCCGACCTCACGGAGCCTGGCCAGCACGGTGTCGAGGCCGTAGACCAGGCCGGCGACCTGATCGGGATAATCGGCCGCCATCGCGATGGCAACCGGCTCGATGTCTACGCCAGCCATCGAGCATCCGGGCACCACGGTGCCGCCGCTCAGGGCGGCCAGCATCGTGACCGCGCGGGCCGAGGCACGCACCGGCAGCTGCGGGTCGACGCCGCGCTCGAACCGCGCGGACGCCTCCGATCCGAGCTTGTGCCGCCGGCTCATCCGGGCGATGCCGCGCGGGGAGAAGTGCGCTGCCTCGATGACGAGATCGCGCGAGGCCTCCGACACCTCCGTGTCGACCCCGCCCATCGTTCCGGCCAGGGAGATCGGCCCGGAGGAGTCCGTGATCAGGATGTCCTCAGGGTCAAGCGCGCGGACGACATGGTCGATGGTCTCCAGGCGCTCCCCCGGCTTGGCGCGACGCACCACGATGGCGCCGGTGAGCCTGGACCGGTCGAAGGCGTGCAGCGGCTGGCCGAGCTCCAGCATCAGGTAGTTCGTCACGTCGACCGGCAGCGACACCGATCGCTGGCCCGCCCTGGCCAGCCTGATCTTCATGCCCAGCGGGGTCGGCGTCGCCGGGTCGATGCCGCGAACCTCGCGCACCACGAACCGGTCGCACGCGGTGGTGTCCTCGACGGCGACCGGGTAGACATCGGGCGAGACGACGCCGACGTCCGCGAGCAGGCCGACATCGGCCGGGTCGGTGTAGGGGACCTGGTAGGAGATCGCCAGCTCCCTGGCGACGCCCCGGACCGACAGCGCGAAGCCCTTATCCGGCGTCACATTGATGTCGAACACAACGTCCCGCAGGCCGGCGTAGCTCACAAAGTCAGTGCCGAGCGGCGCGTCCGGCGACAGCACGATGATGCCGGAGTGATCGTCACCGATCGCCAGCTCAGCCGCGGAGCAGATCATGCCCTCGGAGATCCGGCCGTATGTCTTGCGCGCGCCAATCTCGAAGCCACCTGGCAGCACCGCACCGGGCAGCGCCATGGCCACCCGGTCACCGACCGCGAAGTTACTCGCCCCGCAGATGACGTGGCGCTCCTGCCCGTCGCCCGTCGACACCCGGCAGTACCTGATCGGCTTGTTGAAGCCAGTCAGCACCTCGATGTCCAGCACCTCGGCGACGACGACGCCGGCGATGTCCTGACCGACCGGCTCGACCGACTCGACCTCCAGGCCGCAGCCCGTCAGCCGCATGGACATCTCCTGGATGCCCTGGTCGTCGTCAGGGGTCAGGTCGATGGCCGCGTACTCCAGCAGCCAGGACAGCGGAAGCCGCATCACGCCTCCATTCCGAATGCGCGGCTGAACCGCACGTCACCCTCGAGCGTGTCCCGGATGTCGGCCACGCCGTGCCGGATCAAGACGGACCTGTCGATGCCCAGCCCGAACGCGAACCCGCTGTACCGATCGGGGTCGATGCCGCAAGCGACGAGCACCCGCGGGTTGACCATGCCGCATCCGGCGATCTCGACCCAGCCTTGCGACCGGCACACCCGGCACGGCTCAGCGCCGGCCTTGGTCGAGGCACCGCGGCATACGTGGCACTCCATCGACACGTCGGCCGACGGCTCGGTGAACGGGAAGTAGTCGGGCCGGAGCCTGGTCTGCAGGCCATGGCCGAACATGGCGTCCACGAACGCGGTGATCGCGCCGCGCAGGTCAGCCATCGTCAGGCCCTCGTCGACGGCGAGGCACTCGATCTGGTGGAACACCGGGCTGTGGGTGGCGTCCAGCGCGTCCCGCCGGTAGCACTTGCCGGGGCTGACCACATACAGCGGCAGCGGCCTAGTGAGCATCGCCCTGATCTGCACAGGCGAGGTGTGAGTGCGCAGCACAAGCCCGGACGACTGGGACGGATCAGTCCCTGCAGTGTCAGGGCCGGCGACGAAGATCGTGTCCTGCGCCTCCCTGGCCGGGTGGTCAGGCGGGAAGTTCAGCGCGTCGAAGTTGTACCACTCCGCCTCGATCTCGGGGCCTTCGGCGACCTCGTAGCCCATGCTGACGAACACATCGACGAGGCGCTCCCCCACTGTGGTGATGGGATGCCGTGCGCCGGCCACGTGCCGGTCCCAGGGCAGCGTGACGTCCACGGCCTCTTCGACCAGTACTCTCCGGTCGCGGTCGGCCTCAAGCTCAGCCTGCCGCTCGGCAAGCGCCTGCTTGATGGCGGCCCGGGTCACGCCGACGCGCTTGCCGGCGTCCGCCCTGGCCGCTGGCGGCAGCGCGCCGATCTCGGCATTGGCGAGCGTTAGCGGCGCCCGGTCGCCGAAGTGCGCGATCCGGGCCGTCTTGAGCTGAGCCAGGTCACTGGCGGCGGCGATGGCCGCCAGCGCATCAGCCTGCATGCGCTCCAGTTCCTCGGGAGACAGCACGGCCACCTCCACGGGGTCATAGGTGTTATTCGGTGCGGACATCGCTTCTTGATCTCCTGCGGTCAACGGCAATGAAGCAGCAATGTGGGCAGGGCAGGCCGGGGCACAAGCCCGGTGCGCTGCCTGCTCTCAGTGCTGCCTGACGCGGGCCGATGCCGGGCGCGTTGCGCCCGAATCCGCCAGGCGCCGGCAGCTAGATCCTGGCACCGAGCGCGGGCCAGTTTGCAGGCAACCCCGAATGCCCGCCGGCTAGCCGAACTCAGGCGTCCCGGCGGGCATGGTAAATCGGAACTCAGCCCCGCCCCCTGGCGCCTGCAGCACGATGATTTCCCCGCCGTGCGCCTCGACTAGGCCCTTGACGATGAACAGGCCCAGCCCGGCACCGCCGCGGCGCTTGGCGCGCCAGAATCGGGCGAACACGCGGGGCGCAACCTCGGGCGCGATGCCAGGACCCTGGTCGCGGACCGCTACGGCCACGCCAGGAGCCCCTGCCACGGCCACTGGTTCCACCACAGTCGTAACGGTACCAGCCCCGTGCCTGACCGCGTTCTCGATAAGGTTCGCCAGGATCTGATCGACCTTGTCGACATCGAGCCAGGTCTCGGGCACGCCAGGCGCGATCTCGACCTGGTACCGGTCAGGTGAGTCGCCGGCGGCTACCCGGCCGCTAATGATCTTCAGGGCGCGGCTCGGGATATCGACGAGCTCGCGGTGGATCTCGATCCGGCCCGACTCGATCCTGGACACGTCCAGGAGCTCGGTGATCAGCCTGGTGACCCGGTCGGCGTCGGCGTTGACCGTCTCCAGCATGACCTTTTTCTGGTCGTCGGTGAACCGCGGCCACTTAGCCAGCAGGGTTGCCGTGAAGCCCTTGACGCTCGTCAGTGGCGACCGGAGTTCGTGTGCCACGGTGGACACCAGGTCGGCACGGCTACGCTCCAGCCGCATCCGCTGCTCGGCGCTGCGCAGCGTAACGGCGATGCGCTGGACGGCACCGGGCTCGCGCGACCAGCCTTCCCGCGGGCCGCGACCGCGCGGTGCGCGCACGTAGCCGACGCTGACCAGGAGTTCGGTGCCGTCGGTCAGATAGAGCGGTCGCTCCGGGTGCCGCGTCCGCGTGGACAACCCTTCGTACGGCTGGGTCATGGTCCACCAGCAGCGGTCTTCGTTGTCTCGCAACGGGAGTACCTGCCGGACGTCCTGGCCAAGGGCCGCGGCCGGGCTAATCCCGGTGAGCCGAGCGGCCGCGCGGTTGAATACCGCCACCTTGCCGTTCCGGTCAGCGATCACGAGGCCGTCGGGCAGGTCATCAGCCAGCACCAGTCCGCTCGTGAAGTCCGGCGGCTCTACCTTGGCGGACTGGGGCTTGGCGGACTGGGGCTTGGCGGACGGGGCTTGGCGGACGGGGGCTTGGCGGACTGGGGCTTGGCGGACGGGGGCTTGGCGGACGGTCCAGCGCCAGGCGGTCCGCTGCCAGGCGCCGCGGCCATGCCCGCAACCCTGGCCGTCGCCTGACCTGTCACGATCCCGTCCACTTGCGCGCCGCCTCCGGGAGGCTCGGGAACTGCCTGTCCCCGAACGGCCCACGCGCGCCCGTGCCGCGATGACAGGCCGGCGGCCCACAGCCGCCGCGCATCGACCACGGCTCCGGCTGGCGGAGTCGGGGGATCTCCGCCGTCGCAGCGCAGCTGCGCCAGTGACTTCACGTCACCGGCACGGGTGCCAGAGCATGGCCCACCGCGACCTTGCCCGCGTCCGGTGCCGGTCACTTCATGACGCAACGTGATCAGACTCTAGCGGATTCGCATTGCCGCCCGGCACTCCCAGCTGCCCGCGATACGCGACAGCGGTGTGACCGTCCCTCGCCGCACGGCGAATCAGCCGCCCGTTGGCGACGGGGATCAGGGGCGACTCGCGCGCAGGTGGCGAGCGGAAGCGTAGAGACAAATTGCGGCCGCGGCGGCCAGGTTCAGGCTCTCGGCCCGCCCGTAGATCGGCACCGCGACCACGGCGTCAGCTAGCTCGAGCAGATCAGGCGGGAGTCCCCACGCCTCATTGCCAAACAGCCAGGCCGTCGGCCGCGTCATGTCGGGGCCGCCGGGTGAATCCAGGAACTGCCCGGCGCTGCCGTCGGCGGCGAGCACCTGAAGGCCGGCCGCCCGCAGGCCCTCGATTGCCGGGGCGAGTGGTGCGCCGACCGTGACCGGCAGGTGGAACAGGCTGCCAGCCGACGAACGGACGCACTTGCTGTTGTAGGGATCGACCGAGGCCGCCGTGAAGATCACCCCGTCGGCGCCCGCGGCGTCGGCGGTCCGCAGGACGGTGCCCGCATTGCCGGGATCGCGCACGCTTGCCAGCACCGCCACCATGCGCGGGGCGGCCGTCAGCACGGACTCCAGTGACACGTCGACGAACCGGCATACGCCAAGGACACCCTGGGGCGTGATCGTCTGGGCGAGCTCGGCCATGACCTCGCCGCTCACCTCGTGCACAGGCGCGCCCTGGCTGACTGCGAGTCCGGCGAGCTCAGGATGGCGGTCGCCGCCGGGGCCGGTGACGAACAGCTCGGTGAGCGTACCCGGCTGGCGGAGCGCCTCACGCACGGCCTGCGGGCCCTCCGCGAGGAACAATCGGCCTCGTTCCCTGAAGGCCCTCTTGCTCAGCTGGCGGGCAGCCTTGACCCGCGGCGAGCGGATGCCCAGGGCACCGCCCGCCTGCGGGTGCGGAGGCCGCGACGGCCTGGTCATCGGCGCCGGAGCGCCGTCGCCAGCTCGCTCAGGCCGCGGGGGCGTTGACGTCGGCCGGCAGCGCGTCCTTGGCGACCGCCACCAGCGCGGTGAAGGCCTGCGGGTCGGCGACGGCGAGCTCGGCCAGCATGCGGCGGTCGACTTCGACCTCGGCCAGCTTCAGGCCCTGGATGAACCTGTTGTAGGTCAGGCCTTCGGCTCGGACGGCGGCGTTGATCCGCTGGATCCACAGCCGCCGGAATGCGCCCTTCCGGTCCTTGCGGTCCCGGTAGGCGTAGGTCATGGAGTGGAGCTGCTGCTCCTTCGCCTTGCGGTACAGCCGGGATCGCTGGCCCCGGTAACCGCTGGCGCGCTCGAGTACAACCCGGCGCTTCTTATGGGCATTGACCGCCCGCTTCACGCGTGCCATTAACAACACTCTCCCTAGCGTGCGGACCGGGTCACTTGCCCAGCAACTTTCTGATCTTCTTCGCGTCACCCGGCGCTAGCTCGACGTAGCCAGCCAGGCGCCGCGTCTTCGTGCTCGGCTTGTGCTCAAGGTAGTGAGCGCGGTTGGCACGGCGGCGCACGATCTTGCCGGTGCCCGTCAGCCGGAACCTTTTGCTGGAACCGCTGTGCGTCTTCATCTTCGGCATGTCGCCGTGTCTCCATTCCTGTGTGCCGCTGACCCCAGTTGCCCGGGCCAGCGGCACTGCTCCCGCGTGCCATCGGCACGGCCGCGGGCACGTCAATCTGGCGTGCCGTGAGGCACGGTTCCGTCTGCCCGGCAGCGTGCGCCACTGGGCTGTGGTCGGGGCCCGGTACCGGCGGCCCCTGGATGACGGCGGACGGGCTGGCATCCCAGCCCGCCCGCCAAAGCCTGTCGTCTAGCTCTCGGCCTCGCCCGACTCCTTCGCGGCGCCCCTGTCGGCCGCGACCGCGCGAGGCGCGGGCACAGTCCCGTCAGTTGCCCGGCGCGCCGGGCCTGGCTTAGGCGCGGTGCTCGCCGATGGCCTGGCGGCGGCCGCGGATCCGCGCGGCGCCGTCGGCTTGGGAGCCGCGGTGCCGTTCGGGCCCGGCCGCGGGGCCGACGCCGGGGTGGCGCGCGGGGCGGTCGGCCGCGGCGTAGCGGCCGGCCGCGGTGTGGAGGCCGGTCGCGGTGTGGAGGCCGGTCGCGGTGTCGAGGCCGGCCGTTGCGTGGCAGCCTGGCTCGGCGTCTCGGCCGCAGTAGACCTAGCCGTCGCTGGCTTCGGCGCCGCACTCGGCGCGCTGGCCGGCTCAGCTGCCGGAGCGGCAGACGTCGCTGATTCCGCCCGGTCAGCCGGAGCGGCAGACGTCGCAGATTCGGCCCGGTCAGCCGGAGCAGCCGGATCAGACTGACTGGCGGGCGCGGCCTGACTCGCTGGCGCGGCCTGACTCGCTGGCGCGGCCTGACTCGCGCGCGTGGCCTGACCGGCGGGCGCCGCGCTGGCGGCCTCGGGCTCGGCCGGCTCGGGCTCGGCTGACGCCGCGGCCTGCGTGGCAGCCGCGTGCTCGGCGCTGCGTGCGCTCGACCTGCTCGCCCGGTCGGCCTTCGCGGCCGCCAGGGCCTCGGTCTTGCGCTTGTGCGGGCCGAGGACCATGATCATGTTCCGGCCGTCCTGCTTGGGCGACGACTCGACGAAGCCGAGTTCCTCGATGTCGCCAGCCAGGCGCTGGAGCAGCTTGAACCCGAGTTCGGGCCTGGACTGCTCACGTCCCCTGAACATGATCGTGACCTTGACCTTGTCGCCCTGCTTGAGGAACCGCTCGACGTGGCCCTTCTTGGTGCCGTAGTCGTGCGGGTCGATCTTCGGCCGCAGCTTGATCTCCTTGATGACCGTCTGGGCCTGATTCTTGCGCGACTCCCTGGCCTTCAAGGCGGACTCGTACTTGAACTTGCCGTAGTCCATCAGCTTGCAGACAGGGGGCCGGGCCATGGGCGCAACCTCGACCAGGTCGAGATCTGCCTCCTGGGCCAGCCGGAGCGCATCGTTAATCGCGACTATCCCGACCTGCTCACCGGCTGGGCCGACAAGACGGACTTCGGGTACCCGGATGCGCTCGTTGATACGAGGTTCGGTGCTGATGTGACCTCCTGTGTCACGGTGCTTATGCGCAAAGACCATCCCTGCGCACAACGGGCGGAGTCCTGGAGCACGGCGTGGCCGCCGATCGCAGCCGGCCACAGAATGCCGAAAGGCCCCGCATATCGTGCCTGCGGGGCCACCACTGCGGGTCCGCCGCCGCGCTCAGGACGCACCTGAGTGCGGACATACCCGCTACGCCACTTGCCATCCCACCTGCTCCGGCACTGCGGCGTCCGGCCTGATCAGACCGCCCTAAGGCGACCTGAACACCGGGGAACCTCTGACGAGGTGCCCGGCGCGGATACCCGCCAGCGCTAGCTGGCCAGGTGGGAGGCGGCCGAGTGGTCCTCCGCTTGCACGCCCGGCAGATGCGCGCCAGGCGCGCGGTGCCGAGCATTGTCGTCTCTAAAGACTAACGCATCCCGGCCACCGCTGGAATTCCAGCAGGTACAAGCGCCCTAGCCCGCCAGGATATTCCGGCGGCGCTCAAGCTCGGCCAGGCCGGCCGCGCGCATCGCCGCGACCGGCGCCTGCCTGCCCGTCATCAGCTCGAACTGCCCGACAGCCTGGTGCACAAGCAGCTCATACCCGGAAATAACGCGCATTCCAGCAGCTCCGGCCGCCTCGGCCAGCGCGGTCGGCCATGGGTCGTACACAACATCGAAGACAGCGTCAGCGTGCACCGTCCCGGCCGTGATCTGGGCAGCCACCGCGCTAGCGCCAGCGGCCGGGACCGTCGAGATCAGCAGCTGCCAGCGTGCTCGCCCGAGGCCAGCGCCAGCGCCAGCGTCCGCACCACGCACCAGCACCAGCACCAGCACCAGCACCAGCACCAGGCGCCGCGCCGAGCTCGATCAGCCGGACATCCAGACCGAGGCGAGCCGCGACAGCGCGCAGCTGCTCAGCCCTCGGCCGGGACCGCACCGCGACTGAGATTTCGCTAGCGCCGATCTCCCGCAGCGCGGCAAGCGCCGAGGAGGCAGTGGCACCGCTGCCGAGGATGAGCGCGTTCCCGTCAGCAGTAACCCCAGCCTGGCGCAGCGCGGTCACCATGCCGGGGACGTCGGTGTTGTAACCGAGCCGTCGGCCGCCGCGCAGCAGCACGGTGTTGGCCGCGCCGACGTCGAGGGCCAGCTGCTCGGCGTCGTCGAGCAACGGCAGCACGGCGCGCTTGAGCGGCATGGTGAGCGACAGGCCAGCCCAGTCCGGGCCGAGGGAGCCCAGGAATCCGGCCAGGCCCCGCTCGTCGCACTCGATGGCGTCGTACGACCAGCCGGTCAGGCCGAGCTCGCGGTAACCGGCCCGGTGCAGCACGGGTGATAGCGAATGCGCGATGGGCGACCCGAGCACGGCCGCCCGGACAGCCGCGTCCCCGGCCGGGCCGGAAGCCACCGGCTCAGACCCCGTTCTTAGTCGCTTCGTTGGCCCAGATCGTGAACTGGCTGGAACTTGAGGTGAACATCGTCTGGCCCTGCTTGTTCACGGTGACGAAGTACAGCCAGCCGCCCTGCGTGGGGTGCAGGACGGCCTGAATCGCCGCCACATCCGGGGAGTCGATCGGGCCTGGCGGCAGGCCAGCGTGCTTGGTCGTGTTGTACGGCGAGTTCACGTTCAGGTCGCTCTGGGTCAGGTTGTAGATGTACTTGTTGACCGCGTAGGCGACGGTACTGTCCAGCCCGAGGTCCCACGGCGGGCTCTGGTTCAGCCGGTTGTCGATGACCCTCGCGACCTGGCCGTAGTACTTCGGCGGCACCTCGGCTTCCAGCAGGCTCGCCTGGATGATCACCTGGTACTCGGTGAACTGGGCCGCCTTCGCCTTAGCCGCCAGGTTCAGGCCCGCGATCTCGGTGTTGGACTGCTTCACCATCGTCTGCAGCATCGCCAGGGGCGACGTGCCGGGCTGGAAGTCATAGGTAGCCGGCCAGAGGAAGCCCTCCGGATTGCCGTTCGCCCAGGACGGCAGGCCGAGCGCCGCGGTGTTGTCCAGCGCCGACTGGAACTGGCTCAGCGGAATGCCGGTCTTGGCCGCGAGCAGCGCGATCACCTTGCTGGCCCGCATGCCGTCCGGGATGGCCACGGTCGTCTGGACCCGCGCCTTCGGGCTGATGAGCAGCTTCCAGGCCAGCGCTGCGCCCATGTGCTTGTGCAGCCGGAACGTGCCGGGCTGGAGCAGATTCGACTGGCTGCTGGCTTTGGCCGCCGTGCAGAAGGCCGAGGCCGACGCGACGACACCCTTGCTGACCAGAGTGGTTTCCAGCGAGCCACAGGCGATCGCGCCCGCCGGGACCTGGACGAGCACCGTTCCGTAGCCCTTGGAGCCGGTCCAGTCGGCGTGCCGGCTGGAGTACCAGTGGTAGGCGTAGGCGCCGCCCCCGACGAGGCCGCCTACGAACAGGACGAGCACCACGAGCGCGACCATGCCCGCACGGCTGCGCCGGCGGCGCTTCGGACGATGCCCGAACTCGTCCTCCGCGGCGCCAAAGCCGCGGAAGAAGCCGTTGTGCCGGGCGCTGTCGGGGTCGAGCTCGTCCTCGGGATCGCGCTCGCGGCGCCGCGTTACGCCGGAGTCGTCCGCCTGGCCAGGCCAGTCATAGCGATCGTCCCGGTCGCCCCCGCCCGCGGCAGCGCCGTAGGCGTGATCGTCGTAGCCCCCGCTGTACTGCGCGGCAGCTGGCTGGTCATACCCGGCCTGACCGTCATACCCGGGCTGGCTGGCGCCGCGCTGACCACGGCTGTCGCGCCCGGCGAACTGGTCACCGGCCTCGTATCCAGCCGGCCCCCCCTGCTCGCCGTAACGGCCTGGCTCACCGTAGCTGTCAGCTGGCCCGTAGGCGCCCCTGGCGCGACGCCCGCGGCCGAGGGTGTCTTCGTCGTAGCCGTCGCGTCCGCGCGGAGCCGCCTGGCCACGGGGGTCGGTGTGCCCACCGGACCCTGGCAGGTAAGGGTCGGCGGGACCGTAGGGGTCCGGCGGACCATAAGGATCATCCGGAGCCGGGAACGGGGCCTTAGGCGCGAATGGGTCCTGCCCCGCGGGCCGAGTCGGGCCGCCAGGACCGTAGCTGGCGTCCCGGTATCCATCGGACGGGAAGGCGCCGTCGCGATGTCCGTTCAGAGCGTCCGGGACGGCCTGGCCGGCCGATCGGTACTGATCGGTGGTGTAGTCACCGCCGGCGCCGTACTCGCCGCCCGGCCCGTACTGGGGGCCCGTGCTGTACTCGGGGCCCCTGTTGTACTCGGGGCCAGTGCTGTACTGGGGGCCCGTGCTGTACTCGCCCGAGCGTCCGTGCCCGCGGGAGCTGGCGCCGGGGTAGTCGCTCGCGGGCCGGCCCGCTCCGGGTGGGCCGGCGTCGAAGTAGCCGGGACCTGAGTGCCGGGAGTCGGGGTATCCCGCGGCCTGCCCGTAGCCGTCAGGCTGGCGGTAATCATTGGCCTGGCCGGGACCCGGCTGGCCTGAGCCCGGGTAGCCGGCCTCGCCGTATCCGGCATCCGGGTATGGCGGCTCGCCGTATCCGGCCCCCCGGTACCCGGCGTCGGAGCGTCCCGGCCCTGGATAGCCGGCCGCGTCGTAATCGGCCCCGTCGTAGCCGGCGCCGCCGTGCCGGCCGTCTGCGTGGCCGCCGCCCGGGTATCCGGAGTCGGCGTACCCACCGTCGCGGTAGCCAGCGTCGCCGTAGCCCGGGTTGGCGTCGCCGGCGGCGGGATGCTCACCGGAACGCCGGTGCGAGCCCTGCCGCGGGCTGCGCCCGGGCGGCTGCGAATCAGGTGGCCACGGCTCGTCGTCCGGGGCCGCCCGGCGCGGCCGGCGGCCCTCACGCGGATCGTAACCGGCCGGGTCAGCGGGCTGCGGCCCGTCGGCCCAGTGCTCGTAGCCGTCGCGGCTCATGCTGTCGCGCCTCCCGCCACCAGCTGCCCGGCCGGCTCGCCTGTCGAGCGCTCGGTATCAAGTGCACCCTGCAGCAGTAGCGCCGCCGCGGCCTTGTCTACTGCCTGTCGTCTAGCTCTGGACCGGATACCGCCCTGCTGGAGCGCAGCGTGCGCCAGCACCGTGGTGAACCGCTCATCCAGCAGCCGGACTGGGACCGGCGCCAGCTGGACCGCCAGCGCCGAGGCGAACGAGCGGCCATCCGCTGCCGACTTGCCTTCCCGCCCGGCCAGGCCGATGGCCAGGCCGACGACGACCTCGATCGCCTCGTTCTCGGTCGTGAGCCTGGCCAGCTCGGCGAGGTCGCCCGGGCCACGCCGCACCGTGTCCAGCGGCGACGCGAGCAGGCCGCCGGGGTCGGACCTGGCCACCCCGATCCGGACCGTGCCCACGTCGACGCCAAGCCGGGTGCCCTGCCTCACATCCACAGCCCGCCAGCCTTTGCCGGTGCCTGCCAAACGATCACCACCGCTGCGGACACTGTGGTCCAGATCCCCTGCCGGGACAGCGCAGGTCTCATTGGGGACACGAGCTGGTAGAGGCACGGACTCACCCTACGGTACCTGCGCCCATTATGTCGCTAATGAGTATGCGAGCTGCGCTAAACGCCTCTGCGACCGCTTCGGCAGCCCGATCGCCGAGCGGCGCCCCGCCGCCTTGCGCGACATCGTCCTTCCCGCCGCCCCGGCCGCCGAGCGCACCGGCGGCGGCTAGTACGAGCGCGCCCGCGCGCAGCCCGCGGCCGCGGGCAGCGTCGTTGGCCGCGACGACGACGGTCGGCCGTCCGTCGGCGACGCCGATCACGGTGACCACGGCCGGCCTCTCAGCCGGGAGGCGGCCGCGGATGTCGAGCGCCACCTTGCGGATCCCGTCGGCCGGGACGCCGTCAGGTACCCGGTGTGCGACGAACGCGACGCCGTCCAGGTCCTCGGCGGTCCCGGCCACCTCGGCCGCACCGCCGAGCAGCTGAGCGGACCTGAAGCGCTCGAGCTCCCGCTCAGCGTCCCGCAGCCGGGTGACCACGCCGGAGATCCGCTCTGGCAGCTCCTCCGGGCGAGCCTTCAGCTGCTCGGACAGCTGACTGACGAGCACGCTCTCCCGGGCGAGGAACTTGAACGCGTCGATGCCGACCAGCGCCTCGACCCGGCGCACGCCCGACCCGATCGACGACTCACCGAGGATCTTGACCAGCCCCAGGTTGCCGGACCTGGCGACGTGCGTGCCGCCGCACAGCTCGCGCGAGTAGTCACCGACCTCGACGACGCGTACCTGGTCGCCGTATTTCTCGCCGAACAGGGCCAGCGCGCCCATCGCTCGTGCCTCGTCGATCGAGGTATGGAAAGCGCGCACCTCAAGGTCGTTAATGAGGACGTGGTTGACTTCTTCCTCCGCTGCGGTCAGCACCGAGGACGGGACCGCGCCCATGGCGGTGAAGTCGAACCGGAACCGGCCTGGCGCGTTCTCCGAGCCCGCCTGCGCGGCCGACTCGCCAAGCGCGCCGCGGAATGCGCGGTGCACCAGATGCGTCGCGGTGTGCGAGCGGGAGATAGCCCGTCGCCGCTCCACGTCGATCTCGGCGTGCACGGCCGCGCCCACCACGATCTCGCCCGCGGTCACGACGCCGCGGTGCACGATCAGGCCGGGGACCGGCGCCTGCACATCGGTCACCTCAATCCGGGCGTCGTCGCCAGCGCCGCTCCCGAAGGCCACGATGACGCCGTTGTCGGCAAGCTGGCCACCGCCCTCGGCGTAGAACGGCGTACGGTCCAGCACGACCTCCACCGCCGTGCCCGCGCCAGCGGACGGCACGGCGACGCTGCCCATCAGCAGGCCGACGACGCTGGCGTCCGTCGCGATTTCGTCGTACCCGGTGAAGCTCACGCTGCCCGCCTGCTCGAGCACGTGCGCGAAGACTGAGATGTCGGCGTTGCCAGTCTTCTTGACCGCGGCGTCGGCCTTGGCACGCTGCCGCTGCTCGGCCATCAGACGGCGGAACTCGCCCTCGTCGACGGACAGGCCCTGCTCGCTCGCCATCTCCAGGGTGAGGTCGATCGGGAAGCCGTAGGTGTCGTGCAGCTGGAACGCCTGCTCGCCGCGGATGGTCTCGGTCCCGCGCCGCCGCGTCTCCTCCACCGCAACGTCGAAGATGGCGCTGCCGGTGCGCAGCGTGGCCAGGAACGCGGCCTCCTCGGCGTCGATGACCGTGTGAATGTGCGGCGCGTCCCTGATCAGCTCGCGGTACTGCTGGCCGAGGGCCTCGATCGCCACCGTGGCCAGCTCGTGCATGTACCGCTCGTCCTCGCCGCCCCGGCTGCGCCCGGAGCCGCCGCGCTGCGCGCCCGACAGCAGCCGCAGCTTCTGCATGCTGCGGCGCAGGATGCGGCGCAGCACGTAGCCGCGGCCTTCGTTGGACGGGATCACGCCGTCGGCGACCAGCATGACGGCTGTTCGCACGTGGTCAGTCACGACGCGCAGCGCGACGTCAGTCCGGTCGTCCACGCCGTACCGGGTCTCAGTGAGCTCGGCCGCTCGCTCCAGCACCTTCCACATGGTGTCGATCTCATAGATGTTGTCCACGCCCTGCAGCAGCGCGGCCATGCGCTCCATGCCCATGCCGGTGTCGATGTTGCGCGACGGCAGGTCGCCGGCGACGTCGAAGTCCACCTTGGACCGGACGGCACCGAGCTGGTACTGCATGAAGACGAGGTTCCACACCTCGAGGTAGCGGTCCTCGTCGGCCTCGGGCCCGCCTTCCCGGCCGTACTCCGGGCCGCGGTCGTAGTAGATCTCCGAGCACGGGCCGCCGGGCCCGGGCACGCCCATGTGCCAGTAGTTGTCAGCGAGCCCGCGGCGCTGGATCCGGCTCTCGGGTACGCCGACGACGTCATGCCAGATCTTGGCGGCCTCGTCGTCCTCGTGCAGCACGGTCACCCACAGCCGGCTCTCCGCGAAGCCAAACCCGCCGTCGGACTCCGGCCGGGTCAGCAGATCCCAGGCGAACGGGATGGCCTGGTCCTTGAAGTAGTCACCGAACGAGAAGTTGCCGAGCATCTGGAAGAACGTCCCGTGCCGGGTGGTCTTGCCGACCTCTTCGATGTCGGGGGTGCGCACGCACTTCTGGCAGCTGGTCGCCCGCCGGAACGGCGGCGTCTGCTGTCCGAGGAAGTACGGCTTGAAGGGCTGCATGCCGGCGTTCACCAGGAGCAGCGTCGGGTCATCGGCGACCAGGCTGGCCGAGGGGACAACGGTGTGCCCCCGCTGCTCGAAGTAACTAAGGAAACGGCGGACGATCTCTGCCGACTCCATCACGGCCATCCTTCACGTTGACAGGGCCCGGCCAGCGGCAACCGGGGACCAGCGGACTCGATCAGGGCTCGCGGCGGCCCTGCTGGCGTGCCTCGGACGAGGTCCGGTCGCCACTAGCTTCAAGGGTCTGTGCTTCGACAGTGTGCGTCCCGAGGGCCTGCGTCCCGAGGGCCTGCGTCTCGAGCGTCTGCGCTTCGAGAGTACGGCCTGTCCGGAGGGGCTCTGGCTGCCCGCGATGCAGATCCCAATACTCTGCCATGCCGTCGCGCACATCGCGCAGGAACCCGGCTGCTGCCATGGCGCGCGCCAGGTTCGTCCGTACGCCCCTGCCCGGCGCCACGCCACCCAGTGCCAGGCGACGCGGCGTGGCCTGTACTAGCACACGCCCCGGCGCGGGAGGCAGCATCCGCCGTCCGGCGGCCGACCCCGGTGCCGACCGCGACCTAGCCGACTTCGGCGCACTCAGCATGCTCGCCAGGCGCGTGACGCGGCGGTAGCCGGTCACGCCTAGCACCGCGCCGGTCGCCACCCAGAAACCGCGCCTGATCATCGCCGGCTCGCTGCGCGCGCTGGCCGCCTGGCTCCGGTGATGGCCTGGCGCTCGCGCGCGGCCTCCGGCACGGCTCCCGCAACGACGGGCGTCGCGACCGCGGGCGTCGCGACCACGGGCGTCGCAACCACGGGCCGAGCAACCACGGGCTCGGCGACGGCGGCAACCTGGAGACTGCGGCGGACCATCATTGCCCGCCGCAATCCGAACATGAACGCCGAGACCCCGGTCACCGGCGCGCTCGCCGCCGACGAGATGCTCCTGGCCACGCCCGCCAGGGCGGACACGTGCCCGGACAGCTCGGCCATGTTCGCCGTCACCTGGTCCATGCTCGCGGTGATCGCGTCCGTCCTGGCCAGCTGCGCGTTGGTCCGGTCCACCGCCTCCTGGGCCTGCTCGATCAGCAGGTCGGCCCGGTCCCGGTACTCGGTCACCATCCGGGTAACCGCGGACACTAGCCGCCCGAACCGCAGCAGCACCAGCATTGCCACGCACGCCAGCACGGCGAAGAATCCCGCGGCGATCAGCGCCGCCAGCTGCCCGGCGTTCACCTGCGCTCGCCCCTCATGTACGCCTGCTCCTTATCCGCTGCGCGAGTCCGCAACTGCGCGTGCGCCTGCGCCGACCTTATCGCGGAAGCCCGCTTCGCATTGGGCGCGCCCGGCGAACCCTGTCGGCAGCGCCCGGATCAGCCGTCCTCGCCCGCGTCGGCTGCGCCGGCGCTGGCGGGGCTGCTATCGGCTGGGTCGCCAGAGCCTGTGTCCGCGTCCGATCCAGTTGTGCCGTGCAAGATCGCCCTGATGCGCTCAGATCGCTCGGCGTAACGCGCCTCGGCGCCGTGCGTGGACGGCTCGTAGTAACGCCTGCCGACCAGAGCGTCCGGCGGGTACTGCTGCGCCAGGACGCCGGCCGGGTCGTCGTGCGGGTACTGGTAGCCCTTGCCGTGGCCCAGCCGGGCCGCGCCCGCGTAGCTGGCGTCGCGCAGGTGCTTGGGTACCGGCCCCGCGAGCCCCTGCCGTACGTCGGCGCCGGCGGCCCCGATCGCCCGGGCGACGGCGTTGGATTTAGGCGCCAGCGCGATGTGGATGACGGCCTGGGCGAGGTTCAGCTGGGCCTCAGGCAGCCCGACGAACTCCACCGCCTGCGCAGCTGCGACCGCGGTCTGCAGCGCCGTCGGGTCCGCCATGCCGACGTCCTCGCTGGCGTGGACGATCAGCCGTCGCGCGATGTAGCGCGGATCCTCGCCTGCCTCGATCATCCGGGCCAGGTAGTGCACCGCGGCGTCGGCATCGCTGCCTCGCATGCTCTTGATGAACGCGCTGATCACGTCGTAGTGCTGGTCGCCGGCCCGGTCGTAGCGGACCATCGCGCGGTCGACGGCGCGCTCGAGCATCTCGACGCTGATCTCGCCGCCCGCCGGCACGCCGAGGGCAGCGGCCTCGAGGTAGGTCAGGGCCCGGCGGGCATCGCCGCCGGCCAGCCGGACGAGGTGGTCGGTGACACCGCCGCTCAGGGTGACCGCGCCAGCCAGCCCGCGTTCGTCGGTCAGTGCCCGGTCGATCACCGTCCGGATGTCGTCGTCGGTCAGCGGGCGCAGTGTCAGCAGCAGGGACCGGGACAGCAACGGCCCGATCACGGAGAACGACGGGTTCTCCGTGGTGGCGCCGATGAACGAGACCCAGCGGTTCTCCACCGCAGGCAGCAGCGCGTCCTGCTGCGCCTTGTTGAACCGGTGCACCTCGTCGATGAACAGCACAGTCTGCTCGCCGGTCAGGCCGAGCTGGCCGCGTGCGGTCTCGATCGCGGCGCGGACGTCCTTCACTCCGGCCGACACCGCCGACAGCTCGACGAACCGGCGCCTCGTCACGTTGGCGACGACGTAGGCGAGGGTGGTCTTGCCGGTGCCGGGCGGTCCCCACAGCAGCACCGACATCGGGGCGTCGGTGTCGGCCAGCTTGCGCAGCGGCGAGCCGTCCCTGGTCAGGTGGCCCTGGCCGACGACCTCGGCGAGCGTGCGCGGGCGCATCCGGACGGCCAGCGGCGCGGTGGCCTGCTCGGCCGCCTCAGCCGAGGCGTCGAACAGGCTTCGGGTCGAGCCATCATCTACACGCGGCACGATGCGACAGTACCCGCACTCAGTCCTGGACCTCGATTATCAGCGAGCGTCCCGATCCGTTGCAGGTGCTCAAACTGGCCGACATCCGGCATGTCTGGCGTGTACGTATTTGCGGCGCCAGCCAGATTGCGGTGGGCCGGACTCGCGTAATCTCCAGGAAACCCCTGAACCGAGGACGGTCGTGACGTCTGCACCATCGGGCGCTGAGCGGCAAGCCGGTGCCGGGCCCAGGCTGCTCGCGGTGAGCGACCTGCATGTCGGGTTTGCGGCGAACCGGGCCATCGCCGAGCGCATCCAGCCCGTCTCGCCGGCCGACTGGCTGATCGTCGCTGGTGACGTGGGCGAGCGGGCCGCGGATGTCGAATGGGTGCTCGGCACACTCAGCGAGCGCTTTGCCAAGGTCGTGTGGGTGCCAGGGAACCACGAGCTCTGGACCCACGGCAAAGACCCGGTACGCCTGCGTGGCGAGGACCGCTACCTGCATCTGGTGGAAGCCTCCCGGCGGCTCGGCGTCGTCACGCCTGAGGACCCGTACCCGATCTGGGCCGGCGAGGACGGGCCTGTCGTCGTGGCGCCGCTTTTCGTCCTCTATGACTACTCATTCCGCCCGGACGGCACGGGCTCTACGGCCGAGGCACTGGCGCTGGCCTACAGCTCGGGCGTGGTGAGTACAGACGAGCGGTGGCTGCATCCCGATCCGTTCCCGAGCCGCGAGGCGTGGTGCGACGACCGGCTGGCCAAGACTGAGCGTCGGCTGGCCGAGCTGCCGTCTGACCTGCCGACCGTGCTCGTCAACCACTTCCCGCTGGTACGCGAGCCGACAGCGGTCATGCGGTATCCGGTGTTCGCCCAGTGGTGCGGCACGGTGCGGACGGCCGACTGGCCGACCCGCTTCCGGGCGCAGGCCGTCGTCTACGGGCACCTGCACATCCCGCGGACAACGTGGCATGACGGGATCCGGCACGAGGAGGTGTCGCTCGGTTATCCACGCGAGTGGCGGCGCCGCGCCACCGCGCCGGTCATTCCGCGTCAGATCCTGCCCGCTCCCCCGGCCGCCGCGCGGCCCTAGCCAGGGACCTGGATCTCCAGCCGGTCGCCGAGCAGCGGGGCCAGCGCAGCGCGCACCCGGTCTGCGGACAGATCGCCCAGGTAGGTCGCGGCGGCCGGGCTCGAAGGGTCAGCCGCCTGCTGGCAAATGGCCAGCTCGCTCACCTGCCGCGGCCGCGTCAGCACGACCTTCTCGATCACGTCGAGCGGTATCGGCTGCGCTTTCGGCCAGGTCGCAGCGAACGTGAGGCATGAGCCCGTCGTCTGCGCGCTCAGCCGGATCTGCTCGTCGCCCCGGCCGGCTCCAGCCTCCCGGCCAGCCCGGCGCAGGCCGCCGAACATGCCGCGCGCCGACCGTGCGGTGTCGCCGTAGACGCGGACGGCACACACTGTCAGCCCGTCGTCGAACACGACAATGGTGCGCGTGCTCTTGATCGCCCGGCCCCGGTCCTCGGCCCGGATCAGGTGATCGAACTGATCTACGTACGCCACGCACGGAGACTAGCCCGCTGGCAAAACTGCCGGGCGCCGGGGCGTCGAGAACTGGCCCGGCCGATCGACTTATCGAGACAGGCGGCGACGAGCCGCCAGGGCACAAGGAAGGCGAGAGCCAATGCGATACCTGTTCCTCCTCTATGGCGCCAGCCCGCTGCCTGAGCCGGGCACGCCAGAGCACACTGCGATGTATGCGGACTACGCCGCGACTGTGCAGGCGATGGGCGAGGCCGGCGTGCTCGTGTCGTGCGCGCCGCTCCAGCCCGCCAGCGCGAGCACGACCCTGCGCGTGCGCGACGGCCAGATGCTGCTCACCGACGGGCCAGCCGCCGAGCTCAAGGAGCAGTTCGGCGGCTACACACTGGTGGAGTGCGCAGACCTGGACGAGGCCCTGAGGTGGGCCGCTCGCATGCCGGCGGCCAGCGCCGGGATGGTGGAGGTCCGGCCGGTCATCCCGCTGGGGGCGCCGACCTGACCCGCCAGTTCGACGCGATCTTCCGGGACCACTGGTGGGCCGCGGTCGCGGTCGTGACCCGGCTCGTCGGCGACCTGGAAGTCGGCGAGGACGCGGTGCAGGAGGCCTGCGCCGCCGCCCTGGCGCAATGGCCAGCCGCCGGGATCCCCGCCAGCCCCAGGGCGTGGCTGGTCGGCGGTCGCCCGGCACAAGGCGCTCGACCACCTCCGCCGCGAGGCTGCGCGCCAGGCGAAGGAGGTCGCCGCCGTCACCGACTTCGCACCTGGACCGGGCGAAGCCGGGGCGGCAGTTGCTGACGGGGCGATCGACGACGACCAGCTCGGCCTGATCTTCATGTGCTGCCACCCGGCACTCGAGCCTTGCCGCGCAGACCGCACTGACGCTGCGCAGCGTCTGCGGCCTCCGCACGGCGGAGATCGCGGCCGCGTTCCTTGTCCCGGAGCCGACGATGGCCCAGCGGCTGGTCCGGGCGAAGCGCAAGATCACGGGGGCCGGCATCGCGATGCGGATGCCGCCGGCCGTCGACCTGCCGGCCAGGCTGGCGGCGGTGCTCCGGGTCATCTTCCTGGTCTTCACCGAGGGCCACATGGCCACCTCGGGCCAGGGCCTGGTCCGGGACGAGCTGTGCGACCGGGCGCTCCGGCTCGCTCGCGAACTCGCCCGGCTGCTCCCCGGACAGCCAGAGGCGACGGGGCTGCTCGCGCTGATCCTGCTCACCGACGCACGCCGGGCGGCCCGCGTCGGCGCGGCGGGAGAGCCAGTCCAGCTCGCCGACCAGGACCGCAGCAGCTGGGACCGGGCAATGATCGACGAGGGCCGAACGCTGGTCGAGGCGGCGCTGGCAGCTGGCGCACCGGGTCCCTATCAGTTGCGCGCCGCGATCGCGGCGTGTCATGGCGACGCCGCGTCCGCTGACGACACGGACTGGCGCCAGATCGTCACCCTGTACGACGAGCTGCTCAGATATGAGCCGACGCCGGTGGTCGCTGCCAATCGCGCGGCCGCGGTCGCGATGGCGGATGGCCCGGCCGAAGGCTTGCGCCTGCTGCGGGAGCTGGCGACCGACCAGGCGCTAGCGAGCTGGCCGCCGATACACGTCGCCATGGCCGAGCTGCATCGCCGCCGCGGCGACGCACACGAGGCGCTGTCGGCCTACCGAGCGGCACTGGAGCTCGGGGTACCGGATGCTCAGCAGACCTTCATCCGCGGCCGGATGCGCGGGCTCGAGAGCTGACGGTGACAGCGAACGCGGCTGCGAGCCATGCTGAGGGCATGAGCGACGAAATCACCCCGTTCCGGATCGAAATCCCCGACGCCGACCTGAACGACCTTCGCCGGCGGCTCCGCCAGACGCGGTGGCCTGAGGCGGAGACGGTCGACGACTGGTCGCAGGGCAGCCCGCTGAGCTACGTGCGCGACCTGTGCGACTACTGGGCGGCGGGCTACGACTGGCGCGCCTGCGAAGCGAGCCTCAATGCGCTCGGCCAGTTCCGCACCGAGATCGACGGCCTGGACATCCACTTTCTTCATGTCCGGTCGCCGCGCGCGGACGCAGTGCCGCTCGTGCTGACGCATGGCTGGCCCGGCTCGATTGTCGAGTTCCGCCAGGTGATCGGCCCGCTGACCGATCCGGCCCACTATGGCGGAGACCCCGCCGAGGCGTTCCACGTCGTGTGCCCGTCGCTGCCGGGTTTCGGGTTCAGCGGCAAGCCCGCGCGGGCCGGCTGGGGAGTCGAGCGCATCGCCGACGCCTGGGATCAGCTGATGACGCGGCTCCGCTACGAGCGCTACGGCGCCCAGGGCGGCGACTGGGGCGCGGGCGTGACGACCGGCCTCGGCATTCGTCATCCCGACCATGTCGTCGGCATCCACCTCAACATGGTCACCGCGCCGCCCGACCCGGCCACGATGGCCGACCTCACCGAGGCCGAGCGGGCGGCGCTGGACGCGCTCGAGTACTACCGCCGGTGGGACTCCGGCTACTCCAAGGAGCAGTCGACCCGGCCGCAGAGCATCGGCTACGGCCTGGTCGACTCGCCGGCGGCGCTGTGCGCCTGGATCGTGGAGAAGTACTGGGCCTGGACCGACTGCGACGGCGACCCCGTCAATGCGCTGTCGCGGGACGAGATGCTGGACAACGTCATGCTGTACTGGCTGCCCGCCACCGGGGCGTCGTCCGCGCGGCTGTACTGGGAGAGCTTCGGCACGCCGCTGCCAGGCTCCGTGCAGGTGCCGGTTGGGTGCTCGATCTTCCCGAAGGAGATCTTCCGGTCGTCGCGGCGCTGGGCCGAGCGGCATTACCCGGACCTGCGGTACTGGAACGAGCTGGGCAAGGGCGGCCACTTCGCCGCGTTCGAGCAGCCGTCGACGTTCGTGGCCGAGGTGCGGGCTGCATTCCGGGCATTCGGCGCTTTCGGCTAGCCCGCGGAGGGTGCCCCCGGCCTGCCGCGGGGACCGAAAACGGCGTGGTTGTGAATCTGCTGTTCAAACAGCAGCGTGGTTGCCGCAACCACGCCAGCCCGCGGCTCGCCGGCCTGCGGGATGGCTGTCAGCCGCCGCCCGAGCCGGCGGCAGGCGCGGCCGGAATCACGTCGATGCCCGCTTCCTTGCGCTGCTGCGGGGTGATGGGCGTCGGCGCGCCGGTCAGCGGGTCGTGCCCGGAAGCGGCCTTCGGGAACGCGATGACGTCGCGGATCGAGTCACGCCCCGTCAGGAGCATGAGCAGCCGGTCCCAGCCGAACGCGATGCCGCCGTGCGGCGGCGGCCCGTACCGCAGCGCCTCGAGCAGGAAGCCGAACTGAGACGTGGCCTCCTCGCGCGACAGCCCGATCACGTCGAACACCTGCTGCTGCACATCGGGCCGGTGGATCCGGATGGAGCCACCCCCGATCTCGGTGCCGTTGCAGACGAGGTCATAGGCGTCAGCCAGGGCCCCGCCAGGCTCGGACGCGAACTTCGACGTCCACTCCGGCAGCGGCGAAGTGAACGGGTGGTGCACCGCGGTCCAGCCGCCTTCCCCGTCCTCCTCGAACATCGGCGCATCGACAACCCAGGTGAACGCCCATGCCGACGGATCGATCAGCTCGCAGCGATAGCCGATCTCCAGCCGGGCCGCCCCGAGCAGCCCGCGGGCCTCGGCCGGCGAGCCGGCGGCGAAGAACACCGCGTCCCCCGCCGACGCGCCGACCGCGGCCGGCAGCCCCGACCGCTCGCTCTCCGACAAGTGCCTGGCCACCGGCCCGGCGTCGGATACCTGGCCGTCTGGCCCGATCAGCACGTACGCGAGCCCGCGGGCGCCCCGTGACTTGGCCCAGTCCTGCCAGCCGTCCAGTTCCCTGCGCGTCTGCGCCGCGCCACCTGGCATCACGACGGCGCCCACATGCGGGGCCTGGAACACCCGGAACTCTGACTGGCCGAAGTACTCGGTCAGGTCGATGAGTTCCTGCCCGAACCGAAGGTCGGGCTTGTCCGAGCCGTACCTCGCCATGGCGTCGGCGTAGGTCATGTGCGGGATTGGCCGCTGCACCTCGAAGCCCGCGATGTCCGCCCACAGCCGCTCGATCAGGTCCTCGGCGACCACGACGACGTCTTCCCTGGTCACGAACGACATCTCAAGGTCCACCTGGGTGAACTCCGGCTGCCGGTCAGCCCGGAAGTCCTCGTCCCGGAAACAGCGCACAAGCTGGAAGTACCGCTCCATGCCGCCGACCATCAGCAGCTGCTTGAACAGCTGCGGCGACTGCGGCAGCGCGTACCAGTTGCCGGGCCGCAACCGCACGGGCACCAGGAAGTCACGCGCGCCTTCGGGCGTCGACCGGGTCAGGAACGGGGTCTCGACGGTCACGAACCGGTGCGCGTCCATCACCTCGTTGAGCAGGTACACGGCCCTCGACCTGGCCTTCAGCGCGGCCGCCATGTCGGCGCGGCGGATGTCGAGGTACCGGTACTTCAGCCGGATTTCCTCGTTCAGCTCGCCGCCGCCCTCGATCGCGAACGGCAGCGGGTCGGCCTGCGACAGCACCTCGATGGAGCTCGCCGCGACCTCGATCTCCCCGGTCGCCAGCTCGGGGTTCTCGTTCCCGGCCGGGCGGAGCCGCACGGCGCCGTCGACCAGCACGCAGTACTCGGCCCGCAGGTCGTGTGCCACGTCCTCCTCGCGCACGACTACCTGCACGATGCCGCTGCCGTCGCGCAGGTCGATAAACACGACGCCGCCGTGATCGCGCCGGCGCGCGACCCAGCCCGCCAGCCGTACCTGCTCGCCCGCCGCGGACGCCCGCAGGCTGCCTGCCTCGTGGCTGCGGATCATCGCTCGCCCAGCCTCTCTGTTGTCATCTCTCAAACCAGCTCAGGACAGGAACGCTGCCGCCCCCGCCCGGCCCGCTCTGCACGCCGGGCCGGCTCAGGCCGGTCAGCCCTGGTTCACAGCCCAGTCACCGGGCCCGCCGCGGGAGTCAGCCCGGCCAGGAACGGGTTGTGGGCCCGCTCGGCGCCGATCGTCGTGCCCGGACCATGCCCGGCCAGCACGACTGTCTCATCGGCCAGCGGCAGGCAGACCCGGGCCAGGCTAGCGAGGATCGTCTCGTAGCTTCCGCCCGGCAGGTCGGTACGCCCGATCGACCCGGCGAAGAGCAGGTCACCGGTGAACAGCGTGTCAGCCTCGGCCGCGGCGGGCAGCCGGAAGGTCACCGAGCCCGGCGTGTGGCCGGGCGCGTGGTCGACGACCAGGCTGACGCCGGCCAGGTCGAGCGTCATCCCGTCCGCGAGCTCGAGCACGTCGTCTGGCTCGCTGAAGGTCAGACCGCCGAACAGCTGCTGACCTGCGCCGAGCGAGAGCCCTCGGGCCGGGTCGGAGAGCAGCGCCCGGTCATCGGGATGGATGAAGGCGGGTATCCCCCTCGCGCCGCAGACGGGTGCTACCGACCAGATGTGGTCGATGTGGCCATGCGTGGCCAGCACTGCGGCCGGCCGGAGGCGGTAGCGCCCGACGATTTCATCGATGCCCTGCTCAGCGTCTTGCCCGGGGTCGACAATCAGGCACTCCTCGCCAGGTCCGGCGGCGAGGACATAGCAGTTGGCCGCGAACGAGCCAGCGGGGAACCCGGCTATCAGCATGCTCCCAGGCTACCGAGAACAGCGGGTCGTCCTACTGCTGGCCAGGGGTTTTGGGTCGCCAGGACACGACTTGGGCGCGGTTGGGACGTCGAAAGGTAACGGCGGCGTTACCAGTGCCGCCACAACGGTACGATTCGCGAAGTTTCGCAAGGTGCTGCCGTGGGCCTGCTGGACTCCCGCGGACGGAGCGTTGCCAGACCAGGAAGACCGCAGGAGACTGCGGATGAGCAGGAGGAACGCACGGGTGGCCACGAAGAAGGAACGCCAGCGCAAGCTCGCGAGGGACGCGCATCAGCGCAGGCTGGAGCGCCAGGTCGAGCGAGCCAGGCGAGCGAGGCGGTGGGCGGTGGCCGGCGTCGCTTTCGTTGTCGTCGCAGCGGTCGGCGTCGGCGTAGCGGCGATCGGTGGTGTCTTCAGCACGAACGCGGCCAAGTCGGCCAGCGCCGCCACAACGACCCCGTCCGCCACGACGACCCCGACGGCCACGCCGAGCGCGACACCATCGCCGAGCGGCTCCCCCGCCATGGTGGACGGTAAGTGCATCTACACGCCAAATGGCACAGCCGCCCGCAAGGTGTCGCCGCCGCCGGCCACGCCGGACACTTCGGCGACGTACACCGCGACGGTCGTGACCAACCGCGGCGACATCGTCATCGACCTGCTGAACAAGCAGGCGCCCTGCACTGTCGGCTCGTTCGTGTCGCTGGCCAGCCAGAAGTACTTCAACAACACCCCCTGTCCCAGGCTCAGCAACACCCAGGGCCTGTACATCCTGCAGTGCGGCGACCCAACGGGGACGGGTTCAGGCGGCCCCGGGTATGAGTTCAACAGCGAGAATCTGGCCGGCGCGACCTATCCCGCTGGCACCCTGGCGATGGCGAACGGTGGCGCCAGGCACCAACGGCAGCCAGTTCTTCTTTGTCATCAAGACCACGGGCTTGCCGCCCAGCTACACGCCGTTTGGCAAGGTCGTGAGCGGGCTCAACGTGCTCCAGGATGTGAGCAACCACGGTTTCGGCGCGCCGCTAAATCCCTATGGCGGAGGCAAACCAAAGGAAAGCGTCGAGTTCGAAAGCGTGACAATCAGTAAGACCTGAGTGGCGTGACTGCTAATCAGGTACCGAGCAGGAGGTATGCGGTGGGCACCGCAAACGATCCGTGGGGCCGAGTAGCCGACGACGGGACGGTGTACGTCCGAACCGCCGACGGCGAGCGAGAGATCGGCTCATGGCAGGCCGGCAGCCCCGATGAGGCGCTGGCCTTCTTCAAGCGCAAGTTCGACGCGCTAGAGACCGAGATCAGCCTGCTCGAGCAGCGCATGTCCAGCACCGACCTGTCCGCAGGCCAGGCGAGGGCCACCATCACGAGGCTGACTACCGCCGTTGCCGACGCCCACGCCATCGGCGACCTGGACAGCCTGAAGGCCAGGCTGGCAGCCCTGGCGGACAAGATCGAGCATCGCCGGGAAGAGCACAAGGCGGCGCGCGAGCAGGCCAAGAACGTGGCCCACGAGGCCAAGGAGCGGATCGTCGCCGAGGCCGAGCGGCTGGCCGCCGAAGCCACCCACTGGAAGGCAAGCGGCGAGCGGATGCGCCAGCTGCTGGAGGAGTGGAAGGCCGCCCCGCGTGGTGACCGCGCCGCCGAGGCCGCGCTGTGGAAGCGGCTGTCCGCGGCCAGGAACGCGTTCGCCAAGCGGCGCAAGGCCTACTTCGCCACCCTGGAGGAAGAGCGGGAAGGCATCCGCGCGCGCAAGGAAGACCTGGCCACTCGGGCCGAGGAACTGTCGACCTCGACCGACTGGGGCGCGACCGCTACCGCCTATCGCGAGCTCATGCGCGCCTGGAAGCAAGCAGGCCGGGCGGACAGAGGCGCCGAGGACGAGCTGTGGTCCAGGTTCAAGAGCGCGCAGGATGCGTTCTTCAAGGCCCGCTCCGAGGTCCAAGATGCGAAGGACCGTGAGCTGCGCGAGCACGTCGTGGTCAAGGAGCAGCTGCTCACCGAGGCCGAGAAGCTGCTGCCCGTCACCGACGCGAGGTCAGCCAGGTCGCAGCTGCGCGGCATCCTCGAGCGCTGGGAGCGGGCGGGCGCCTTGCCGCGCGACGCCCAGGAGCGGCTGGAAGGCGGCATGCGCAAGATCGAGGAGACCGTGCGCAAGGCCGAGGACTCCCACTGGCGCCGCTCGAACCCCGAGGCGCTGTCTCGCGCCCGCGGCACTGTGGAGCAGATCCGGGCAGCGATCGCGCAACTGGAGCGTCAGCTCGCCAAGGCGCAGACCAGCGGCGATCAGAAGGCGCAGCAGCAGGCGCAAGAGGCGATCGAGGCGCGGAAGTCCTGGCTAGCCGAAGCCGAGCGAACCCTCGCCGAGCTGGCTGGCTGATTCTTTCGTCCGGAAGGACCCCGTCGCCGTCCTGGCCCGCTGGCGGACGATCGGCCGCTCATGAAAGTGGAGTTAGTACGGCTATAGGCGTACCAACTCCACATCCACGGCTGAACGCGCCCTCTTGAGGGCGGGTTTCGTGCACGGAGAGCAGGGCTCAGCTGGTGACGCGGTAGACGTCGTACACGCCGTCGATGGAGCGAACGGCGCGCAGCACGGCACCGAGGTGCTTGGGGTCGCCCATCTCGAACGTGAACCGGCTGAAGGCAACGCGGTCTCTGGTCGTCTGAACCGTGGCGGACAGGATGTTGACGTGCTGATCGGAGATCGACCTGGTCACGTCGGACAGCAGCCCGGTGCGGTCCAGCGCCTCGACCTGGATGGCGACGAGGAACTGCGAGCCCTCGCGCGGTGACCAGCGGACGTTGACCACGCGCTCAGCCTGGGACTCGATCAGATGCTCGAGGTTCACGCAGTCGGCCCGGTGGACCGACACGCCATTCCCGCGGGTCACGAACCCGGTGATCGCATCGCCCGGGACCGGCGTGCAGCACTTGGATAGCCGTGCCCAGACGTCATTCGAGCCCTCGACCACGACGCCCGAATCGCCTGCCGGGGAGGCGGGCCGCGGCGCCCGGGTGACCAGGGTTGCCTCGGCCAGGTCCTCCTGCGCGCCCTCGACTCCGCCAGCCGATTTCACCAGCTTCGCGACGACCGATTGCGCGCTGACGTGTCCTTCGCCGACGGCCGCATAGAGCGCCGATAGGTCGGTGTAGTGCAGTTCAGTGGCAATCGCGTTGAGCGCGTCGGCGGTGGCCAGCCGCTGCAGTGGCAGGTTCTGCTTGCGCATCATCCGGGCGATCGCGGTCTTGCCGGTCTCGGCGGCGGCCTCGCGGCGCTCCTTGGAGAACCAGTGCCGGATCTTGTTCCGGGCACGTGCGCTCTGCACGAAGCCTAGCCAGTCCTGGCTAGGCCCGGCGTCGGGTGCCTTGGAGGTGAAGATCTCGACAGTGTCGCCGTTGGTCAGCGCGCTCTCCAGCGCCACCAGGCGCCCGTTGACGCGGGCGCCTATCGTCCGGTGGCCGACCTCGGTGTGGATCGCGTAGGCGAAGTCGACCGGCGTCGCGCCTTGCGGCAGCGCGATGACCTCACCGCGCGGCGTGAAGACGTAGACCTCGGCGCCGCCCAGGTCGAAGCGCAGCGAATCGAGGAACTCAGCCGGATCCTCGGTCTCCCGTTGCCAGTCGACGAGCTGCCGCAGCCAGGTCATGTCGGTGGTGCCGCCGCCGCCGACCATCTCCTCCTTGTACTTCCAGTGCGCCGCGACGCCGTACTCAGCCCGCTTGTGCATGCCCCAGGTGCGGATCTGGAGCTCGACCGGCTTGCCCTCGGGCCCGATCACCGTGGTGTGCAGCGACTGGTACATGTTGAACTTCGGCATCGCGATGTAGTCCTTGAACCGGCCGGGCACCGGGTTCCAGCGCGCGTGCACGGTGCCGAGCACGGCGTAGCAGTCCCGCAGCGAGTCCACCAGGATGCGGATGCCCACCAGGTCGTAGATGTCGTCGAAGCTGACATTACGAGCGATCATCTTTTGGTACACCGAGTAGTAGTGCTTCGGCCGCCCGGTGACCTGAGCCTTGATCTTGGCGTCCTTGAGGTCGTCCTGCACGTCCTCGACCACTTCCTGCAGGAACATCTCCCGGCGGGGCGCCCGTTCCGAGACCAGGCGGGCGATTTCGTCGTACCGCTTCGGGAACAGGGTCGCGAACGCGAGGTCCTCGAGCTCCCACTTCACCGTGTTCATCCCGAGCCGATGGGCTAGCGGCGCGAAGATTTCCAGGGTTTCGCGCGACTTCTTCTCCTGCTTGGCCCGCGGGATGTAGCGAAGCGTTCGCATGTTGTGTAGCCGGTCGGCGAGCTTGATGACCAGGACCCGGATGTCGCGCGACATGGCGACGACCATCTTGCGCACGGTCTCAGCCTGCGCGGCATCGCCGTACTTGACCTTGTCCAGCTTGGTGACGCCATCCACCAGGGCGGCGATGTCCTCGCCGAACTCCTCACGCAGCTCGCCGATGGTGTACTGGGTGTCCTCGACGGTGTCATGCAGCAGGGCTGCGCAGATCGTGTCATGGGGCATGCCCAGCTCGGCCAGGATGGTGGCCACCGCGAGCGGGTGGGTGATGTACGGATCGCCGCTATTGCGGGACTGGCCCGCGTGCAGCCTGGCCGCCGTCTCGTACGCCCGCTCGATCAGCCGGACGTCAGCCTTCGGGTGGGTAGTGCGCACCGTCTTGACCAGCGGCTCGAGCACCGGGTTAACGCCGCCAGTGCGGGTCGCGCCAAGCCGCGCCAGCCGGCGGCGCACGGCCGCCGCACCTGACCCGCTATCCCCTGCCGCCTGGCCACCGCCACCGCCAGCGGCTTCGGCAGGCGGCGCGGACCGGCGGGCTACCCGGCTGGCCGCAGATCGGGCGGCGGACTTCTTGCTACCGCCCCTGCCAGCCTTCGGCGCATCGGAATCGCCGTCGCTCGGGGGGAGCTGCTCGGCTGCTGCCGGCTGCTCGTCCGGAGCTGCCGCCTCGCGGTCCGGAGCCTGCGCGGGCATGCCTGCGGGTGATGTCACCCCAACATCCGCCGCGGGCAGGTCCTGGGTGACATCGGGTCCGGCCGTCCCGGCCGTCACAACGTCACCGGCCACATGCGCTCCTCACGTCCGCCGTAGCATCAAGTCTATCGATGGACGATTCAGGAAGTGCCGGGCTCCGTACGTTGCGTCACACGGCCAGAAGGGACCGCACGTCCAGATCAGGTAGTTTTGCCCGTCCTGCGAGGAAGCCGATCTCCAGCAAGACGGCGATTCCGGCCACCGTCGCTCCCCCGCGGCGGACGAGTTTTGCCGTCGCGGCCGCTGTCCCGCCGGTAGCCAGGACGTCGTCCACGATCAGCACCCGGTCTCCGGGGCCAAAAACGTCGGCGTGCACTTCAAGCGTGGCTTCGCCGTACTCAAGCTCATACGACTCGGCGTTCGTCCGGGCCGGCAGCTTGCCCTGCTTGCGGACCGGCACGAACCCGGCTCCGAGCACATACGCGACGGGGGCCGCCAGGATGAAGCCGCGCGCCTCGATCCCAGCCACCTTGGTCACGCCCTCGTTCCCGGCCGCCAGCGCGGTGACGACGGCTGCGAAGGCCGGGCCGTCGGCCAGGAGCGGCGTGATGTCCTTGAAGACGATCCCCGGATTCGGATAGTCAGGCACATCGCGAATCCTGGCGTGCAGCATTTCCGTGACGTCGCCCCGCTGGCCTGACGCAACGCCCCGCTGGGCATCCGGAGCGGCCCGGTCAGCGGCTGCAGCTACCTCGCGATCGCCCGGCACCAGCGCCTACCTGCGCTTCTTCTTGCCGCTCGGCCGTCTCTTCGCGGCCGGCCTGCGGACCGGCTGCTGCCGGGCGCCAGCTGGCCGGGAACTCGCCGCGCGCGCCTGGCCCGCCGCGGCAGGCTGGGACGCGGACACCGACTCGTCCTCAAGTTCCTCGCCCGCCTCCAGTTGCCCATCAGCCTCGACCGGGCCGTCGCTCGCGAGGTCGACGGCGGTAGCGCTGCCGTTGCCCGGCGGACCGCCGACGGCGGTAGCAGCGGGAGCACCGGCGCTGGCTGGCTTGCCCTTGCGCAGCGCCGCCCGGCCGCCGGCGGCGCGAAGCGCAACCTGCTTGGCCAGCTGCTTGTACTGCGGCTCCCGCTCCTTCAGGTCCGCCAGCACCGGGGTGGCGATGAAGATCGAGGAGTAGGTGCCCGACAGCATGCCGACGAACAGCACGAGCGAGAGGTCTTTCAGCTCGCCGTTGCCGAGCAGGAGCGTGCCCACCACGAGGATGGCCGCCACCGGCAGCAGCGCGGTGAGCGAGGTGTTGATAGACCGGACCAGGGTCTGGTTCAGTGCCAGGTTGGCGGCCTCGCTGTAGGTGGTCTTGCGAGTGCCGAGAATGGGCGCCGTGTTCTCCCGGACCTTGTCAAAGACGACGACAGTGTCGTACAGCGAGTACCCGAGGATCGTCAGCAGGCCGATGATCGTCGCGGGGCTGACCTGGAAGCCAGTCAGGGCGTAGACACCGATCGTGATCACGATGTCGTGCGCCAGCGCCACGAAGGCCGCGGCCGCCATCCGCCACTCGAACGCGATCGACAGGTAGATGACGATCACGATCAGGAACGCGATCAGAGCTTCGAGCGCCTTCTGCGATACCTGGGAGCCCCAGCTCGACCCTACGGTCTCGATCGAGAGATTACCGACGTTGAGGTCGAACTTGTGGGCAATGGCCTTCTGGATCTCGATCGACTTCGTGGTGGACAGTTGCGTGGTCTGCACCTGCCAGTACGGAGCCTTGCCGTTGAACGGCTTGACCTCGCTCACCGTCGGGTTGGTCCCGCCATTCGCGGTGACGACCTGCTCCAGGCTGGTCTGGTTCACCGACGTGGCGGCCGGCACGGTGAACACCGATCCGCCCTTGAAGTCGACGCTGAAGTCGACGCCGCGGAAGATCAGCGCCAGCAGGCTGATGACCAGGATGAACCCGGAGATCGTGTACCAGAGCTTCTGGCGGCTGACGAAGTCGAAGGAGACCTCGCCGCGGTACAGCCGGCCGCCGATGTTGCCCAGCCGCGACATCACGCCTCCCTGGTGCTGGTCGAGGTGCGCGATGCAGGGGCGGTGGCGCCGGTGGTAGCACTGCCAGCACTAGGTACTGGGCGGCGGCTGCCGCGCCACGGTGCTCGGGCCCCCAGCCGGGCCGGATCAAGGCCAGACAGCGGGTGGCCCTGGCCGTAGAACTTCGTACGCGCCAGCAGCGTGATCATCGGCTTGGTGAAGAGGAACACCACGACGATGTCGATCAGCGTCGTCATGCCCAGCGTGAAGGCGAAACCGCGGACATCGCCGATCGACAGGATGTACAGCAGCAGCGCGGCTAGGAACGACACGGTGTCGGACACCAGGATCGTGCGCCGGGCCCTCGTCCAGCCGCGCTCGACGGCAGCGCGCAGCGATCTCCCCTCGCGGACTTCGTCCCGGAGTCGCTCGAAGTACACGATGAACGAGTCGGCCGTGATGCCGATCGCGACGATCAGTCCGGCTATGCCGGCCAGCGACAGCGTGAAGCCCTCGTACTTGGACAGCAGGACCACCGACAGGTAGGTCAGAAGTGCCGCGATCGTCAGGCTCGACACCGAGACGATGCCGAGGCCGCGGTAGTAGATGAACGAGTAGATCACCACGAGCAGCAGCCCGACCAAAGCGGCGAACAGTCCAGCCGACAGCTGGTCGGATCCGAGCGAAGCCGAGACCGAGGAGGTGTTCAGGTTCTTGAACGACAGCGGCAGGCTGCCGTACTTCAGCACGTCCGAGAGCGTGGTGGCCTGCGCCTGGCTGAAGCCGTTGCCGGTGCCCCCGTTGATCTCGCCGGAGCTGGAAAACGCGGTGGTGACCTGCGGCGGCGAGCCCTGCAGATCGCCGTCCAGCACGACGGCGAGCAGGTCAAGCACCTGCTTGTTCGGGTCGCTGTTGTTGTAGTCCTGACTGACCATCTGCGTCGTGAGGGTACCCAGGTGCGAGGCCGCGGGGTTCTTGACGTTGAAGACGACGACCCAGCCGCTGGCCTGGTCCTGGGCCGCGACCCCGCTCAGGTCGTTGCCCTGCACGACGGCCGGGGCCAGCGCGTACTTCTCAGTCCCGTTGCAGCTGACGGTCTGCACATTGGGGTTATCCCAGGCACTGGGAACGGCCCCGTAAATCTGTGTCTTCCAATTCTTGTTCGCGCAGTTCAGCCGGTCGAACAGCCGCGCGGTCGTCGGAGTCAGCGCCGCGGCGTTGCCCTCACCATCCGCGGTGGTCGACAGGGTCGGGCCGGCGGACGTGCTCGGGCTCGGCGACGCCGACGGCGAGCTGCCGGCCGAGGACGACGGCTTCGGAGCGGCCGTGGTGGTGTTCGGTGCCACGTACAGGACCTGGCGCATCCGCAGCAGCGCCGTCTCGCCGACCAGGGTGGCGACCTTCTGCGCGCCTGCGCCTGGCACCGAGACGACGATCTGGTTCTTGCCCTGCTGGACGACCGAGGAGCCGGTCAGGCCGGTGGCCTCAACTCGGTTGGTGATGATCTGCACGGCTTTGGTCATCGAGGCCTGGCTCGGGACCACGCCCGGCTTGTTGGTCTGCGCCTGCAGCGTGATCGAGGTCCCGCTGGACAGGTCAAGCCCGCGGCCGACGACGAAGCTCTTGTGCCAGTCCGCCGGGTTGAAGATGCGGCCGCCGAGGACGCCTGCCAGCATCACGACCAGCAGCACTAGGAGGGCTGTGAGGTATCGCCCTGGCCGGGAGTTGGGAGTGCTTGGGGGAGCCACGAGTGCCTTGTCCTTCGCTCGGTCAGCTGCGGCCGGCTGAAATGCTGCGATCGCCGGACTTGGCCGATGACTCGTCGCTCGAGTCCTCATCCGAGGATGGCTCCTCAAAGGCCTGCATCGTCGGGTGGAGACCATCGGGCTCGTCATCGGGCACGACAGCGCCGATTGCCTGGCGCAGCATCTTGATCTGCACGCCCGGCGCGACCTCGACCATGACGTTGCGGTCGTCGCCATCGACGACAGTGCCGTAGATGCCGTGCACAGTGCGGACCCGGCTCCCGTTCATCACCTGGCGCTGGGTGTCCTGCGCCGCCCGCTTGCGCTTGCTCTGCGACCGGAACATGAAGATCATCAGCACCGCGAAGACGAGCACGATGAGGATGAGCGAGCTCGATGAGCTGGAGCCGGACTTTGCTGCCGTGGCGGCGGCGAGAATCTGAGTCCCCATGGGAGGGGCATCCTTCCAAATAGTGCTGCCCCGGCAGCCAGCAAGCTGGCGGGCACCTGGCAGGTGCGGACCCCGTGGCAGTGCCGAAGTGGCGTGTCTTGGACCAACTGCCGCAGTGTAGCGGCGCGCACGCGGCGCACCAACAGGCTACGGCGTTTAAGGAGTGATCGTGACCAGGCCGCGACCCGGCGTGACAATTCAGCCCAGGGCGGCACACAGCAATCAGTCGAAAAGGGTCACCTCGCCGTCCTGGTCCGCCGTGGTCTGCATCACTGGGGCTTGCGGCCCAGTCCACGCCAAAACTGCCCTGGCCGGCCCACGCAGCCTTACTGGGCAGCGGCAGCCCGAGATGCTCCCAGGCCGCCGGCGTGGCCACCCGGCCGCGCGGCGTGCGGGCGATCAGGCCCGCCCGCACCAGGAAGGGCTCGGCGACGACCTCGACGGTCTCGGCCTCCTCCCCCACCGCGACGGCCAGCGTCGACAGGCCGACAGGGCCGCCGCCGAAGCGGCGCACGAGCGCGCCAAGCACCGCCAGGTCGAGCCGGTCCAGCCCGCTCTCGTCCACCTCGTACAGTTCCAGCGCCGTCCTGGCGCAGTCCCTGGTCACGACGCCATCGCCGCGCACCTCGGCGAAGTCGCGCACGCGGCGCAGCAGCCGGTTGGCGATACGCGGCGTCCCCCTGGACCGGCCGGCGATCTCGTCGGCGCCGTCGTCGCGCAGCGCCACGCCGAGCAGGCCGGCCGACCGGCGCACGATGACGCCAAGCTCGTCCGGCTCGTAGAAATCGAGGTGCGCCGTGAAACCGAACCTGTCCCGCAGCGCTGCTGGCAGCAGTCCGGCCCTGGTAGTGGCGCCCACGAGGGTGAACTGCGCGATGTCCAGCGGGATCGCAGTGGCACCCGGCCCCTTGCCGATCACCACGTCTACCCGGAAGTCCTCCATGGCCAGGTACAGCAGTTCCTCGGCGGGCCTGGCCACCCGGTGAATCTCGTCGATGAAGACGACATCGCCCTCGGTCAGGGTCGACAGGATCGCGGCTAGGTCGCCGGCCCGCTCGATCGCCGGCCCGCTCGTGATGCGCAGCGGCGCGCCAAGCTCGGCCGCGATGATCATGGCCAGGGTGGTCTTGCCTAGCCCTGGCGGTCCGGAGAGCAGCACGTGATCGGGGACCCGGCCGCGGCGAAGGGCACCTTCCAGGACAAGCGACAGCTGCTCGCGGACGCGATGCTGGCCGACGAGCTCGCTGAGGCGCTTAGGCCGCAGCGCGCCCTCCACGACGCGGTCATCGGCGTCCGCCAGGGCGGACACGACTCGGTCGGGCTCGTCGCCCAGGCCGGTCAGGCCCGCCTTGGCGACGCTCGGCCCCGTCGCGGCGGGTCCGGTGACGGCGGACCCAGTCGGGGATGCCCCGGTCGCGGCGGGTTCGGTGACGGCGGGCCCGGTCGGGGATGCCCCGGTCGCGGCGGGTCCGGTGACGGCGGGCACAGTCGGGGACGGCTCGGTCACGGGCGCCCCAGCGCGCGCAGCGCGGCCCGCAGCGCGATCGCGACGTCGACCTCACCCGGCTCGGCTGCCAGGTCAAGCTCGACCGCGGCGATCGCCTGATCTGCCTCCCTCGGCCTGCCAGCCGAGGCTCACCAGCCCGGCCCTGACCTGCTCTTGCCACTGCGGCCCGGCGGGCGCCGCCCGGCCTGCGGCCGCGAGGACGCCGACGTCAGCCGGGGCGCCGAGCCGGCCCGCCAGCTCCAGCACGATCCGCTGCGCGCCCTTGCGGCCGATGCCGGGCACCGACATCAGCATGGCCAGGTCCTCGGCCGCCACCGCGCGGCGCAAGGCATCAGGTGTCAGCACGGCCAGCATCGCCTGTGCGAGCCGGGGCCCGACGCCACTGGCCGTCTGTAGCAGCTCGAAGGTGTTGCGCTCGTCGTCGCTGGCGAACCCGTAGAGAGTCAGGGCGTCCTCGCGGACCACCAGCGAGGTCGCCAGCCGCGCCTGCTCGCCGAGCCGAAGCGCAGCCAGCGTGCCGGGCGTGCACTGGACCAGGAGGCCGACGCCGCCTACCTCGATGACGGCGCCCTCTGGGGCCACGGCGGCAACGCAGCCGGTCAGGTGGGCGATCATGGGCGACCTCCGGCGGCGAGCTTGGCTGCGGCCAGGCGCTGCTGGGCAGTGCCGCGCCATAGATGACAGATAGCCAGGGCCAGCGCATCTGCGCTGTCGGCGGGTCGCGGCGGATCAGCCAGCCGGAGCAGCCTGGTGACCATCTCGGTGACCTGCCGCTTGTCCGCCCGGCCGCTGCCGGTGACGGCCGCCTTTACCTCGCTCGGCGTGTGCAGGGCCACGGGCACGCCGCGCCGGGCGGCGCAGACGATGGCGACCGCGCCCGCCTGCGCAGTGCCCATGACGGTGCGCACGTTGTGCTGGCTGAAGACGCGCTCCACCGCGACCGCGTCCGGCTGGTAACGAGCCAGCCACTGATCAAGCTCGGTCTCCAGGGCGAGCAGCCGGGCACCGATCTCGTCGCCAGCTGGCGTCCTGATCACGTCGGTGCCGACGAGCGTGAGCGCGCGGCCCGGCTCGCCCTCGATGACACCGAGCCCGCAGCGGGTGAGGCCCGGATCCACGCCCAGCACGCGCATCCGTCACCATCCCGCTCGCTGCGAACACCTGTTCGGTCGCCACCTTACCGGGATGAGGCGTGGCTCAGGCGCCGGCACGCCGACAGGCGGCCGAGGCTTGGCGGCGCGGGGCGGCCGACGGCCCAGTCCTGGTCCTAGAAGCGATCGACCGTGAACGCCGGACCGCAGAACGCGGCGCCCAGCGCGTCATCAGCGGCGGCGCCGCCAGCGGCGAGGCCCGCCAGCCGCAGGGTGGAGACCGGGACACCGGCGAACAGCGCCGCGAAGCCGCGGGCGCCGAGCCTGAGCACGTCCGAATCCGGCGCAGTCGAACCCAGCACAGGCGAGTCCGGCACAGGCGATCCCGGCTGAAGCGAGTCCGGCACCAGCGAGTCCAGCGCAGGAGGCAGGTCAGCCAGCCGGGTCAGGCTGCCCGCGCCAGCTGACACCTCCAGCGCCCAGCGGCCCGAGTTGGCGGGCCGGGCGGCGTCGGCGAGATCGACGCGAACCGACACGGCCGCGGCGGCTCGGGTAGCCGCGCGCGGCGATGGCCGCCGGGCCATCGACCACCCGCAGCATCCAGGCTTCCGTCTGGCGGATTTCTGCGTCCGGGTCCCTGGTGAGCCACGTCACCGGGTCATCCGGGGCGACGCAGGCCCGGATCCGGCTGGCCATGGTGGCGTGTGAGGCCAGGATCTGCCACCACGCCCGCGCCGTCGCGGGCGAGGCAGCGATCAGCTCGTCGACGACGATCTCGTCCCCCTCGTCGGCCCACCGGTAACTCAGGAAGCCGTCGTCGGCGAGGTAGGCGAAGCGGTCCTCGTCGTCGAGCCGGTCGGCCACCATCCAGGGCTCGCGAGTGTCCGGCCCGCAGCTCCGCAGCTGCTCGTGCACCAGGCCCTCGACCTCGACGATCGCCGCCCCATCGGCTGGGGTCGCCCGGCGCACCTTCGGCGCCTCGTGGGCCGCCGGGCCCACGCCGCCAGCAATCAGCCGGTCGGGACTCGCGAGCGCCAGGAGCGACCTAGCCTCGAGCACGGCCTCATACCGGCGGCCGGCGATCTCCCAGCCGGCCGCCCGGTACAGCGGCGCCGTGGTCGGGAACAGCACCGACACCGGGAAGCCGCGATCGCTGATCTGCTCGAGCACGGCGGCCATCATGGCCGTTCCGACCCCGCGGCCGCGCTCTTCGGGCGCTACCTTGACGCCGGCGACGCCGGCCATCGGCATCGACCGGCCATGCCACCATTGCCGCATCAGGTGGTAGCGCGCACTGCCGATCAGGCGGCGGCCGTCGAACGCCCCGATGAGCGCGCCCTGCGCGATGCTGGCCTGCAGGCCTCGCGTCCAGGACGGCAGCCGGCCCGCGCTGATCGGGCCAAACGCGCGCCTGCGCAGGTCAAGCTCCGCCTCGAGGTCGTCATCAGGGCCGAGCGGGCGGATCTCCAGGCCGCTCAGAAACTCACCCGAGCTTCTCCATGATCTCGTCGGAGACCGAGTAGTTGGCGTACACGTCCTGCACGTCGTCGGAGTCTTCGAGGGACTCGACCAGGCGGAACACCTTGCGCGCCTGCTCCTCGTCCAGGTCGACCTCGACCGACGGCAGGAAGGGCCGCTCGGCGGACTCGTAGTCCAGGCCGGCGTCCTGAAGCGCAGTGCGCACCGCCACCAGGTCGCCCGGTTCGCTGATGACCTCGAAGGACTCGCCCAGGTCGTTGACGTCCTCGGCGCCCGCGTCCAGCACGGCCGCAAGGACGTCGTCCTCGGTCACGCCGTCGGTCTTGGGGACGATCACCACGCCGCGGCGGCTGAACAGGTAGGAGACCGAGCCCGGGTCGGCCATCGAGCCGCCGTTGCGGGTGAAGGCGACGCGAACGTCGGAGGCAGCCCGGTTCCGGTTGTCGGTGAGGCACTCCACCAGCACGGCCACCCCGCCGGGGCCGTAGCCCTCGTAGGTGATCGACTCGTAGGCCGCGCCGCCGGCCTCCAGGCCGCCGCCGCGGCGGATCGCGCGGTCGATGTTGTCGTTCGGAACCGAGCTCTTCTTCGCCTTCTGGACTGCGTCGTACAGCGTGGGGTTGCCGGCTGGATCGGGGCCGCCGCTGCGCGCGGCTACTTCGACGTTCTTGATCAGCTTGGCGAACAGCTTGCCGCGCCGGGCGTCGACGACCGCCTTCTTGTGCTTGGTGGTAGCCCACTTAGAGTGGCCGCTCATGCCCGATCCCTCACCATGTCGACGAACATCTCGTGGATGCGCCAGTCCGGGGTGAGCTCGGGGTGAAACGACGTGGCGAGCGCCCGGCCCTGGCGAACGGCGACGATCCTACTCGTGCCAGGGTCGGTGGCGAGAATCTCGACGGCTGGCCCGACCTCCTCCACCCACGGAGCCCGGATGAAAACGGCGCGGTACGGCGGCCCGGTCAGGCCACGCACGTCCAGATCGCGCTCGAACGAGTCCACCTGGCGGCCGAAGGCGTTGCGCCGGACCGTCATGTCGATGCCGCCCAGGGTCTGCTGACCCGACGCCGGATCGGGCAGCCGGTCAGCCAGCATGATCATCCCGGCGCAGGACCCGAAAACCGGCATCCCGTCAGCGATGCGCTTCCGCAGCTGCTCGGCGAGGCCGAAGATGTCGATCAGCTTCCAGATCGTCGTCGACTCGCCGCCGGGAATGACCAGTCCTTCAACCCGGTCCAGTTCCTCCGGCCGGCGCACGGCGACCGCCTCGGCGCCCGCGGCGGCCAGAGCGCGAAGGTGCTCGGCGACGTCACCCTGCAGCGCCAGCACGCCAACCGTGGGCGCTGCGCTGCGGGCCGGCGCAGGCCCGGCGGCCGCCGCAGCCGCCGCGAGCGCCGCAGGCGTGCCGTCCGCCTGGGCGGTGGCGTCTGCCGTCACCAGCCGCGGCCGGCGTAGCGCTGCTCCGGCGGCAGGGTGTCCAGGTTGATGCCGACCATGGGCTCGCCGAGACCGCGGGACACCTTGGCGATGACGTCCGCGTCGTCAAAGAACGTGGTCGCCTTCACGATGGCCGCGGCTCTGGCCGCCGGGTCGCCCGACTTGAAGATGCCCGAGCCGACGAAGACGCCCTCGGCGCCGAGCTGCATCATCATGGCCGCGTCGGCGGGCGTGGCGAGGCCGCCCGCGGTGAACAGCACGACGGGCAGCTTGCCGGCCGCGGCGACCTCGGCAACGAGCTCGTACGGCGCCTGAAGCTCCTTGGCGGCGGTGAACAGCTCCTCCGCCGACAGCGTGGACAGCTTGCGGATCTCGGCCCGGATCGACCGCATGTGCCGGGTCGCCTCGACCACGTTGCCGGTGCCGGCCTCGCCCTTGGACCTGATCATCGCCGCACCCTCGGTGATCCGCCGCAGCGCCTCGCCGAGGTTGGTCGCGCCGCAGACGAACGGCACCGTGAAGTCCCACTTGTCCACATGGTGGGCCTCATCCGCCGGAGTCAGCACCTCGGACTCGTCGATGTAGTCGACGCCGATCGCCTGCAGGACCTGGGCCTCGACGAAGTGGCCGATCCGGCACTTCGCCATGACCGGGATCGAGACGGCCGAGATGATCCCGTCGATCATGTCCGGGTCGCTCATCCTGGCCACGCCGCCCTGGGCGCGGATATCGGCGGGCACTCGCTCCAGCGCCATGACCGCGACCGCGCCGGCGTCCTCGGCGACCTTGGCCTGCTCGGGCGTGACGACGTCCATGATCACGCCGCCTTTGAGCATGTCAGCCATGCCGCGCTTGACCCGGCTGGTGCCCTTCTGGGCGATCGTCTGGGGTGCATTCTCGACGGACACGACAGACCTCACTTGTTAGCTATGGACGATGGTTTCATGGTAGGCGGCAGACCGCGGTCCGCCCGCGCGCTCGTAGCGCTTCTCGCACTTGCTCAGAAGTGCTTCTGCTGTCGCCCACAAACTACGATAGCAATTTCTCTCGTGATGTCAGCGCAGGCCACCGCAAAATTGAGAGCGTGAACCGGGGAGACGCGCCCCGTTCCGGTCCTGATGTTGTCCTTAACCCCGGCCCGCCGCTACGTCGTCAGGTGCGGGATATCGGCGGTCGGACCCGCGCCCGAGTCCGCGGCCGGCGCCAGCGAGTCGTCGATCTCGAAAAACTCCGGGTTCGGCGCCCGCCCCGCGAGCCGCAGCGCGCGAGCCAGCCAGCGCTGGCGGGCGGCCTGGGTAGCGGCTACCGCGTCGTTGTAGAACTTCCGGGCCAGGAACACCTGATGCGAGGCGCTCTCCAGCTCGGTGAGCAGCTCTTCCGCGCCCTCGCGGCCGGCCAGCAGGGCCCGGAAGTCCGGCTGGCTGAAGACCGCCCGCAGCGCCCTGGTCAGGTCGCTCTCGGGCATCTCCCTGGCGAGCTCGCGCCGACCTGGCGTCGTGGGCCGCGCCGGCGATCAGCACGCTCGTGGCCGGGTCGAGCAAGCCCGAGGACGCGAGCTCGAGCGCGATCGAGCTGCGCCGCACCAGCGCCGCGTCGAGGGCGAACTTGGCCGCCTCCAGCCGGGCATGCAGCCGGTCCAGGCGGCCAGCGCGCCATGAGATGTAAACGCCGAGGATGGCCAGAACGGCGATGACGATGATGCTGGTCATCGGCGTCATAGCGCCACGGCGACCCGTCCGGCGGCCGGCGCGACCGCCTCGTAGACCCGCAGCACGTCGCGGGCGATGACCGACCAGTCGAATTCCCGGACCGCGGCCGAGGCGGCTGCCGCGAGCGTGGCCCGGCGCGCCGGGTCGTCGAGCAGCCGCCCAGCGGCCTCGGCCAGGCCCGCGGGGCTGCCGACCGGGAACAGCTCACCCGCCTCGCCCCCGCGCAGTACCTGCCGGAACGCGTCGATGTCGCTGGCGACGATTGGCGCGCCGGAGGCCATGGCCTCCACGAGCACGTAGCCGAAGCTCTCGCCGCCGGTGTTCGGGGCGCAGAACACGTCGACCGAGTGCAGCATCCGGACCCGGTCGGCGTCGCTGACCTGGCCGAGCAGCACCACCCGGTCCCGGTAGCGCGGCCGGCACCTGATCCAGCACCTCGTCCGCGTCGCCGCGGCCGGCGATCAGCAGCCGCAGCTGCGGTCGCTCCGCGGCCATCAGCGCGAACGCCGCCAGCAGGATGTCCAGGCCCTTGCGCGGCTCGTCCATCCGGCCAAGGAAGCCGAGCGTGCCGCCGGTGCCGGGAAAGCCCGGCAGCGGCTCGGCCTTCTCGTACCGGCTCACGTTGACCCCGTTCGGGATCAGCACCGCGTCCCCGCCGAGGTGCTCGACCAGCGTGTTCCTGGCCGCCTCCGCGACGGCGATCCGGCCGCTGATCTTCTCCAGCGCCGAGGCCAGGATCGGCTGCGCGGCGTGCAGCGCGCGCGAGCGCGGCATGGCCGCGTGCATCGTCGCCACGATCGGCCCGTCGGCGACCCAGCAGGCCAGCAGCGACAGGCTCGGGGCGGCGGGCTCGTGCACGTGCAGGACGTCGAAGTCGCCGTCCTTCAGCCACCGCCGCACCCGGCTGGCGGACAGGAAGCCAAAGGCCAGGCGGGCGACCGACCCGTTATAGGGAACGGGGACCGCTCGGCCAGCCGGCACGACATAAGACGGCAAGATTGCGTCATCGTCGGCCGGCGCGATCACGGAGACTTCGTGGCCGAGGTCCATCAGCGCCTCGGCCAGACCGCTGACGTGCTCGCGGACGCCGCCGGGGACCTCCCAGGTGTAGGGGCAGACCAGGCCGATCCTCATCGGCAGGTCCTGACTGGTGAGGCCGGGCCCGGCCAGCTGACCGTTGGCGGCGGCACGCTCTTGCGCAGCCGCCTGCCGGTCCGGGTCAAGGTCGGCCACGAACACCTTCTGCAGCATGAGCCAGTCGTGCGGATGCTCCCTGATGCCGCGTTCGAAGAAGGAGGCGACATCCTGCATCACCGCGGCGATCTTCTGGGGCCTGGTGCCCTCGGCCGGCGCCGTGATCGGCGTGCCGATGCGCACGCCCCAGCCGTCGTCGGTGAACCACAGCATGGCGGGCACCAGCGGGGCGCCGGTCTGCACGGCGAGCGCCGCCGAACCAGCCATCATCTTGGCCTTCTCGCCAAAGAACTCCACCTCGATGCCGCTACCCGTGACGTCGCGGTCAGCGGGAAGGATGACGATCTTGCCAGCCCGCAGTCGCTGGGCCAGTATCCCGAATGGCCGCACGCCCCCGCTGGCAGGAAGCACCTCCATGCCCAGGCCTTCACGGAACGCGAGGAATCGCTCGTACAACGATTCTGGCTTGAGCCGCTCCTGCACTGTGGTGAAAGAGCCTGCCCCTTTAGCGATGATCCATGCACCTGCCTGGTCCCAGTTCCCCATATGCGGGAGCGCGATGACCAGTCCGCGGCCCGCCGCGACCGTGTCCAGGATCGCCTGCGCAGCACCATCAGGGTCGTGCATGCCGTCGACTAGCCGCTCGACCGGCATCATCGGCAGCCGGAAGATCTCCAGCCAGTATCGCGCGTAGTTGCGCATCACCTGCCGTGAGGCTGCCCGCAGCGTCGCGCCGTCCACGTCCTGGCCAAGTACGCGCACCAGGTTGGCCTCGAGCACCTGGACGCCGCGGGCCCTCCCGGCGCCAGGCCAGGTCAGCGAAGAACCGGAACGCCCGCGCCATCCAGGGCTCCGGCAGGCGACAGACAAGACTCCACCCGGCGCCGTAGCCGACGTCGGTGATCTTGTCCTTCAGTCCCGCCATATCCCTATCCTCCTGGCCGCCGGTCCGGCTGATCGCCGGCGGGTCCGGCCTGGTCCGCATCGGCAATCACAGTCGCAGCCGCGATCGCGGCCGCCGACTGACGAGCCGCCCACACGCGCTGGCCGAACGTGAACGCGCTGACCGCAGCGAGCAGCCACAGCCCGATGGGAAGGACATACGGTACGCCAAGCCCGGCCAGGCCGATGGCACCTAGTCCGATGATCAGTCGCTCGGTGCGCTCGGCGAAGCCCACGTCACAGCTGAGCCCCAGGCTCTCGGCCCTGGCCTTCGCGTACGACACCAGCGCTCCAGTCACCAGGCAGAACACTGATACTCCGGCGAGCAGCTTGTTGTGCCCGCCGAGCACGAACCACGCCGCGATCCCGCCGAACACGGCCGCGTCGGCCACCCGGTCCATCGTCGAGTCCAGGAACGCGCCGAACTTGCCCGTCGTGCCCTTGATCCTCGCCAGCGTGCCGTCCAGCATGTCGGTCAGCACAAAGCACGTGCATACCACCACGCCAGCGAACAAATGGCCAGTCGGAAACAACCACAAAGCGCCTGCGGACATTCCGATAGTGCCGATGATCGTCAGCGCGTTCGGAGTTACCGGCGTCCGGGCGAGGACCTGGCCTACCGGTGTCAGCACGCGGGCGATGACAGGCCGCAGGACTTTGAGCATGGCGGCTTGATCCTACTGGCGAGTGACACCCCGTCCGGAGGGGAACCGCAGGACAGACCGGAACACTCGTAGTGATTGCGGCCAGGGACTTGTGATCGCCGACCAGCAGGTAAAGGCTGGGCGTGCAGCAGTGGACCGCGCGGCGACGAAACCGGGGCGGCTGCCGACTACAAGCAAGGGCGGATCAGGGTAGGAACCTAACTCAGCGCTTCAGGAGGCGATGCGGATGGCGGATAAGTCTCACGCAGCGGGAGCCGCCGGCCGGACATCAGCGGCCGGCCAGCCCGAGAGCGTGCGCAATGTGGTGCTGGTCGGCCACTCGGGAGCAGGAAAGACAACGCTAGCTGAGGCCCTCCTGGTCACGACCGGGACGACCCAGCGCGAGGGCAGGGTCGAGGACGGCAGCACCGTCAGCGACTTCGACGAGGTCGAGATCCGGCAGGGCCGCTCCGTCAACCTGACGCTGGTGCCATTCGTGCACGGCGACGTCAAGGTGAACCTGCTGGACACGCCTGGCTACGCCGACTTCACCGGTGATCTGCGGGCCGGCCTGCGCGCGGCCGACGCCGCGCTGTTCACCGTCTCGGCAGCCGACGGCGTCGACGGCCTGACCCAGATGCTCTGGGACGAGTGCGCAGCCGTCGGCACCCCGCGGGCCGTCGTGATCACCAAGATCGACCACCAGCGCGGCGACTTCGACGAGGCGCTGGCTGCCTGCCGGACCGCGTTCGGCGACTCGGTGGCGCCGCTCTACCTGCCGGTCACTGACGGCCAGGGCGGGGTCAGCGGCCTCATCGGCCTGCTGTCGCAGCGCTTCTACGACTACTCCGGCGGCAGCCGGGCGGACACCGACATACCCGGTGAGCAAGCTGACCGCGTCGAGGAAGCACGCGGCGCGCTGATCGAGGCGATCATCCAGGAGAGCGAAGACGAGACCCTGATGGACTCCTACCTCGCTGGTGAGGAGATCGAGGTCAAGGGCCTCATCGAGGACCTGGAGAAGGCCGTCGCCCGCGGCAGCTTCTACCCGGTGCTCGCCTCGTCCGCGCCGCACCACATCGGCATGGAGGAACTGCTGGAGGTCATCACCCAGGCGTTCCCGTCACCAGCCGAGCACCCGCTGCCGCCCGTCACCACCGCTGACGGCAAGCCCGTCAGCGGGCTGTCCTCCGACCCATCGGGCCCGTTGCTGGCCGAGGTCGTCAAGACGACCTCGGACCCCTACGTCGGCCGGGTCAGCCTGGTCCGGGTCTTCTCCGGCACGCTACGGCCAGACGCCGTCGTGCACGTGTCCGGGCACGGCCGGGCGGCGAGCGGGCACGCCGACCACGACGAGGACGAGCGGGTAGGCGCGATCACCTCGCCGCTCGGCAAGCAGCAGCGGCCGATGGCAGCTGTGCCGGCCGGCGACATCTGCGCGGTGGCGAAGCTGGCCACGGCCGAGACCGGCGACACGCTGTCGGACAAGGACAAGCCGCTGCTCATGGAGTCCTGGGCGATGCCTGAGCCGCTGCTGCCGGTGGCGATCCAGGCGAAGTCCAAGGCCGACGAGGACAAGATGTCCCAGGCCCTGGCCCGGCTGGTGGCCGAGGACCCGACGCTGCGGCTGGAGAACAACCCCGAGACGCACCAGCTCGTGCTGTGGTGCATGGGCGAGGCGCACGCCGACCTGCTGCTCGACCGGCTGTCCAGCCGGTACGGCGTGGCGGTCGAGACTGTCGAGCTGCGCGTGCCGCTGCGCGAGACGGTCGCGGCCAAGGCCCAGGGCCTCGGCCGCAACGTCAAGCAGTCCGGCGGTCACGGCGAGTACGGGATCTGCAGCGTCGAGGTCGAGCCGCTCGGCTCCGGCGGCGGCTTCGAGTTCGTCGACAAGATCGTCGGTGGCGTCGTGCCGCGCCAGTTCATCCCCTCGGTGGAGAAGGGCGTCCGGTCCCAGCTGGAGCAGGGCGTGCTGGCCGGCTACCCGATGGTCGACGTTCGGGTCACGCTCTACGACGGCAAGGCGCACTCGGTCGACTCCTCGGACATGGCGTTCCAGAAGGCTGGCCGCGCTGCCCTCCGAGACGCCGCCACCAAGGCCCAGGTGCTCCTGCTTGAGCCGGTCGACGAGGTATCCGTCCTGGTCGCCGACGACTACGTCGGGGCGGTCATGTCGGATCTGTCGTCCCGGCGCGGCCGGGTGCTCGGCACTGAGCCGGTCGCCGGCGGCCGCACGCTGGTCAAGGCCGAGATACCCGAGCTCGAGGTCAGCCGCTACGCGATCGACCTGCGCTCGATGTCACACGGCACCGGCTCCTTCACCCGGTCGTACCTGCGCTACGAGCCCTTGCCGTCGCACCTCGCGGAGAAAGTAGCGGCGGCCGAGAAGGGCTGATCTTCTCCTCCGGTGGGCCGTGATGACAGATCAGGACAAAGGGCTTAGATAGATCGGACGTCGCTCGCGCGCGGCCGCCTCGGTACGCCTGCGAACGTCGTCCTTGTGGCGCTACTGCGGCTGTATCAGCAGCAGATCCGCAGCCATGACGTATCCAGCTCCGGTTATGAGGCACCCGGCCAGGCAGCAGCGAGGATGACCCGGGTGTCGGCGAGGAGTTGCGGCAGGACTTTCGTGTGGCCGACTATCGGCATGTAGTTGGCGTCGCCGCCCCAGCGCGGCACGACGTGCTGATGCAGGTGCGCGGCGATGCCGGCGCCGGCGACACTGCCCATGTTCATGCCGATGTTGAAGCCCTGCGCCTGCGAGGCGTCCCTGAGCGCCGTCATCGAGCGCTTGGTGAACTCCGCCAGCTCCGCCGTCTCAGGCTCAGTGAGCTCGGTGAAGTCGGCGACGTGGCGGTACGGCACCACCATGAGGTGACCGCTGTTGTACGGGTACAGGTTCAGCACCGCGTACACCTGCTCGCCGCGCGCGACGATGAGGCCGTCGGCGTCGCTCATCTTCGGGATCTCGCAGAACGGGCACGCGTCGGCGTCCGCGGTCAGCCGGCTTGTTCTCGCCCTTGATGTAAGCGAGCCGGTGCGGCATCCACAGCCGCATGAGACCGTCGGGCGCTATTTCGACCGGGATCTCGACGGCCCCGTCACTCCGCGCCGGGCCGTCACTCCGCGCCGGGCTGGTGTGCCCGTTACCTCCGAGGTCATCCGGCGCCGCGCTATCGGGCACAGGCGTCAGACCTGGACCCGGCTGGCCACAGCCCCGGTGATCTCGGCGATGGCATCAACGACCGGCACGCCGTTCTTCTGCTCGCCGCTGCGGTACCGGAACGAGACCGCGCCCGCGGCCACGTCGTCCTCCCCCGCCAGCAGCATGTACGGCACCTTCTGCCGCTGCGCGTTGCGGATCTTCTTCTGCATCCGGTCGTCGCTGGAGTCGACCTCGACGCGGATGCCGTGCTCGCGCAGCCGGGTCGCGACGGTCTCCAGGTAGTCCACGTGAGCGTCGGAGATCGGGATGCCGACCACCTGCACAGGCGCGAGCCAGGGCGGGAACGCGCCCGCGTAGTGCTCGGTCAAGATCCCGAAGAAGCGCTCGATCGAGCCGAACAAGGCCCGATGGATCATGTACGGCCGCTGCCTGCTGCCGTCGGCTGCCTGGTACTCGATGCCGAACCGGCCAGGCTCCTGGAAGTCGACCTGGAGCGTCGACAGCTGCCAGCGACGGCCGATCGCGTCCTTCACGTGCACGTCGATCTTGGGTGCATAGAACGCGCCCTCGCCCTCGGCGACCACGTAAGACAGCCCGGACTTGTCGAGGGCGTACTTGAGCGCTGCCTCGGCCGTGTCCCAGTCGGGGATATCGCCGACGAACTTCTCCGGCCGGGTGGACAGCTCGGCCTCGAACTCGGTCAGGCCGTAATCGCGGAGCAGCCCGACGACGAAATCCAGCAGGCTAGCCAGCTCGTCCTGGAGCTGATCGGGCGTGCAGAAGATGTGCGCGTCGTCCTGGGTGAAGCCGCGGGCCCTGGTCAGGCCGTGCACGACGCCGGACTTCTCGTACCGGTAGACGGTGCCGAACTCGAACAGCCGCAGCGGCAGCTCGCGGTAGGACCGGCCGCGCGCTGCGTAGATCAGGATGTGCATCGGGCAGTTCATCGGCTTGAGGTAGTACTTCGCGCCCTCCAGTTCCATGGGCGGGTACATGCCCTCGGCGTACCACTCGAGGTGGCCGGAGGTCTCGAACAGGCTCGACTTGGTGAGATGCGGCGTGTTGACGAACTGGTAGCCGGCCTGCTCGTGCCGCTGCCGCGAGTAGTCCTCCAGCGCCTTGCGGATCACGCCGCCCTTGGGGTGGAAAACGACCAGCCCGCTGCCGATCTCCGTCGGGAACGAGAACAGGTCGAGCTCGGCGCCCAGCTTGCGATGATCCCGCTTCTCGGCCTCCTCGAGCATCCGCAGGTGCTCGTCCTGCGCCTCGCGCGACGGCCACGCGGTGCCGTAGATGCGCTGCAGCTGCGGGTTCTTCTCGTTGCCCCGCCAGTAGGCGCCGCCGGTGCGCATCAGCTTGAACGCCGGGTATCTGCCTGGTCGTCGGCAGGTGCGGGCCGCGGCACAGGTCCTTCCAGCGCAGCTCCCGCGAGGCTGCATCGAGGTTGTCGTAAATGGTGAGCTCCGGCCCGCCTACCTCGACGGACTCGCCAGAGTCGCCGGGCACGACACCGCCGTCCGCGGAACCGTCCGGCCCGGCGCTGCCCTTCAGGCCGATCAGCTCCAGCTTGTACGGCTCGTCGGCCAGCTCGAGGCGGGCATCGTCGTCGCTCACCACCCGGCGGCTGAAGACGCTGGCCCTGCCTGACGATCTGCCGCATCTGCTGCTCGATCTTCTTCAGGTCCTCGGGCGTGAACGCCTCGGGCACGTCGAAGTCGTAGTAGAAGCCGTTCTCGATCGGCGGCCCGATGCCGAGCTTGGCCTGCGGGAACAGGTCCTGCACCGCCTGGGCGAGCACGTGCGCCGTCGAGTGCCGCAAGATGTTCAGGCCATCCGCAGAGTCGATGGCGACCGGCTCAACTCGATCCCCGTCAGCCAGCGGCCAGGCGAGGTCACGCAGCTGCCCGTTGACCCTGGCGGCGATGGGCTTGGCCTCGGGGTCCCGGTCGGCCAGCGCCAGGCCGGCCGTCGTGCCCTCTTCCACCACGAGCTCGCTTCCGGCGAGTGTGATGCGAAGCTTGTCGGCAGGCACGGCTGGCTCCTCTGTCATTTGGGTGAGCGCGTGTCGTCTGGGTCAACGCGCCAGGCACGCGAGGCGCGAGTGCCCCGGTGCCTTGATGCTATCGACGCCGATGCTATCGACGCCCGGCGCCCGGCGTCGGCCAGTGCCGGCCCTGGCGATGCCGGCGCCAGAATCCGCGATCGAAGCTCGCGCGCCGACGCTAGTTCGCGGACGGGCTGCCCGCTGGTGTCAGGCTGCCCGCGGCTACCGTGACCAGGCTGCCGTACGTCAGGTACGGGTAGGCCGCCTTGGCAGACGACAACGGCAGCTCCACGCAGCCGAGGCTCTGCGGCCAGCCGTAGGAGCCGCGATCGAAGTAGTGCACGGCCTCGCCGGCCCGGAAGTACGACACGTAATAGACCTGGTCCGCGTATTTCGTGCCGTCCGGGTTCTTGCCCTTCATGATCTGGGAGTAGTACCGGATGTAAACCGGGTCGGTACCGAGGGTGGTCGGCGCCACCCCGATCCCGGTGTTGGCCAGCGTGTGCAGCACGATCTGACCGTTGTGCCAGATCGTCAGCGTCTCGGGGTTGTCCTCAGCGGCTATCGCGTACGTGTAGCCGTGGGTGTTGTTCTGGTCGGCCGCGACGGCGCTGAGCAGCGCACTCCACACCTGCGGACCGGCCACGCCGTCGAGGGCGAGCCCGTGATCGGACTCGAATGCCATCACCGCACCCTGCATGATCTTGCCGGTCAGCGCGCCGTTATCCCAGAACTGCTGCAGCTGGCTCGGGTAGCCCGACTGCCAGGTGAACGAGCCTTGCGGCGGGTTGTAGGCGGCCGCGAGCTGGCCGGCCGCGTCCGTGGCGGCTGGCACCGTCGCGCCCGGCGCGGCGTTCCACGTCAGCGGCAGGTAGCCGAGCTGGGCCAGCAGCTGGTCGAGGCGAGCGTCCTGGTAGGCGCCAACCCGGAACCGGACCTGGACTGAGGCGCCCAGCAGGCTGCCGTGGGCGGACCTGACGCCGAGCGGGCCGCCGGGGATCGTCACGAGCACGTGCGTGTGCTGGGTGAAGGCGGCCGTCGGCACGAACTGCAGTGTGCTCGTGCCGGTGCCCTGCCAGCTGCCCGCCACGCTCGGGTTGATCGTCGGCAGCGGTGAGTTCGTGGCGAGCGGCGCCGAGAACTGGATCTTGATGTCCGGCATGCCGCTCACGCCCCCGGTGCCGGTAGCCGGGGTCTCGGACACTAGCTCCAGCGGGCCCGACGGGACCTGCGATGACGGGCTGGTGCTCGCGGCGGCCTTGGCCTTGCCTGCCGCACTGCCTGCCGCCGATTGCGCCGAAGCGTGGGTGAGCGTGATCCAGACGCCGGCGACCAGCAAGAGAGCGATCACGCCGCCTATCGCGACGATCCGCCCGCGCAGGTGCGTCAGTGACGACAACGGAGACTCCCTCGTTCAGCGCCATAGCCCGGCTGATCGCCGCGGGCGGCCATACCAGCTCACCTGATGTATATCAGGACAAGCCTGCCGTCGACTCTAGATGCCATCTATGACATCTCGTCCGAGGTCTGGGTAAAGAAATGGAAACAGCTCCGACCATTCCTGACGGGGCGAATGCGGACGCGCCACCGGACATCCGCGGCCTCGAAGCAGGCTGCCCTGGGCAGGTAACGGCACCCGCGCGAGCCTACCTGCGCGCGGGCAGCACGCCGTCCGTCCGAACCAGAGGCAGGCGCACCGGAGGCAGGCGCACCGGCACCGATGCGACGAGCCGATCCGTCGTCGACGCAGCTGGATTGGCGGGAACGGGGTCGCTGGCGTCCGCCGCCATGGCACCGCCCGGCACCGCTTCGTTGCGGTGCCGGGCGGTAGCTTGAGGCCGCGCACGGGCGGCGGCGCCTGGCCGGGCTGGCGCCGGTCAGGCCACGGATCGTTAGCCGGTGACGGTCACCAGGCTGCCGTAGGTCAGGTACGGGTAGGCCTGCTGCGCCGCGTTGTACGGCAGCTCGACGCAGCCAAGACTCTGCTGATAGCCGTAGCCGGGCCGGGCGAAGTAGTGGACCGCGTCGCCGCCGTTGAAGTAGGACACGAACTGCACCGGGTCGGAGTAATGGCTGCCGTCCGGGTTGGTCCCGCTCATGATCGTGTTGAGGAATCGCTCGTAGACCGGGAACGTGCCGTCGACCGTCGGCGCTGACGGGATCCCGGTGTTGGCCAGGCTGTGCAAGACCACTTGGCCGTTGTGCCAGACCGTGAGCGTCTCCGGCGAGCCCTTGCTGGCGATCGCGTAGGTATAGCCGTTCTGGTTGACATCCCCGCTCGCCTCGGCCTGGAACAGCGCATTCCACAGCCGCGGAGTCAGGTTCCCGTCGATGGTCATGTTGTGCTCCGACTGGAACGCCATGACGGCACCACGCAGGAGCACGTTCGCCTGGTCGGGCGACCAGAGCTGCTGGATTGCGGCCGGATAGCCAGGGTCCCACTGGAAATTCCCGGCCGGCGGGCTGTACGCCTGGCCGGCCGGCGTCTGGCTGGCCGTCGAGGTTGCGGCCAGATCCGCGATCGCTGCCCGAGTCGCGCCGTTCTGCAGCGGCGACCACGTCATCGGCAGGTAACCCAGCCTGGCCAGCAGTTCGGCGAGCGCCGCCTGCGAGTACGTGCCGGTCGTGAATTGGTCGGTGACCGACGCCGCGAGCAGGCCGCCCGTGACGGACCGCACGCCGTCGGGACCGGCCGGGACCTGAACGGTCACGTGCTCTGCCGGGCCGAACACGGCGGTCGGCATGAAGACCAGCGAGTCGCCCTCGGCGCTCCAGCGACCGGCGACGCTCGGTGTGAGCTGCGGGCGCGCCGAGTCAGCCGCGACGGGCGCGTTGAAGTTGACGACAATGGGAGCCGCGCCGTCGACGCCACTGGCTCGGCTCGTCGGCGTTATTGACACCACGTGGATGGGGCCTTTCGGGGGCGGGGGCAGCGCTGCCGCCGCGGCCGGCTGGTTGCTCCCCGAGGAGTTCTGGGTGACCGCGTACGTCACGCCGGCCGCTACTACTGCCGCAATCGCCACCCCGACGGCGATGACGCGCTTGCTGGCCTTGGTCGTGGGTCTGGGTTTGCTGCTGGTCTGGCGTTCGGTACTGGCTGCGCTGTCGCCGCTCTCGGGCCCCTTGCTCTCCGACTGATCATCGGGCTGTCCCAGTCCGAACACGCCACTCCCCCGTCCCGTGGCACGCCGAGTCCGCCGCAGGCGAGGCGGACACTGGCCCCTGTGTCGCGCAGCCTGCGCCTGGACGATGCTCAGCAGAAGCTCTGCTCAGCGTGCCATTCTAGTTACTCAGCGTCACATCAGTACCCGAGCCGCGAACGAGAAAAGCCATGAGTCGCGTAAACGATGAGTAAGGAGAATCCCTGCGGACCATGGGTTTCCGGCAATCTGCCCGGCCTGCGGAGGCTTTCGGCCCGGCGCTCGCGTCGATGACCGCCGGTGGGGGTGAGTCCCCGGCCGGACGGCAGCTCAAGTCGGGCTCGGGCGCGCAGACCTGTACACCCGCGGACTGACGCGCCTACGCTGAGTCTGGCGGCTCGCGAATGGGGGCGGACGGTGTCCAGCGGCACAGAACTCGTGATCTTCTTCGGGGTGCTCATCGCTGGCTGGATCGTCCATGTCGTCCGGCAGGTGCAGGCGTGATCGCCGGAAGCCGTCGTTGCCCGGCACCGCAGACGCTTACGAAGGCAACCTCGTCGTTCCAGCTATCGGTGCCAGGCGGCACGGCGTATTCAGTTCGCACCGTTTCAGCTCTCATTGGGCGGCGGGCACGACAGCGGGATCGGCGGCCACGGAGGCAGCCATCACGGACCGGGCGGGTTTGACGGACATGGCCCGTTCGGCGGCACCGGCCCGGGCCACCACTAACGGTGCTGGCGTGCACGCCGACTGGGCGACGCCGATGGGACCTGACGGCCTCACTCGACACTGTGGTGGGCGACACCGTGGCGGGCGACACCGCCGCGGGCGGCACCGTGGCGGGTGACACTGGGTGGGCGATACTGGGATCGAACCAGTGACCTCCTCGGTGTGAACGAGGCGCTCTCCCGCTGAGCCAATCGCCCATGCCGCTACGGCCGCTGTCCCGGCCGCAGAGCGATCTTAGAGTAGCGCATGCCCGCCCCAGATCGCTCTTTGCCGACAGCCGCCCCGACGCGGGGAGGGCACGCACTCCCCCTTTGTTCGCCACCAAGCGCTTAGACCGCCAGGTCCCGGCTTGCGCTGAGCAAGATAAGCGTTAAAAGGTGCAAAATCCGGAAAAAGTTATTATGGAATAAGCGCGCGCCGCAAGTGCAGCTTGCCGTTGGGGCATAGTTCCGTGTTTTCATGCAAAATCCAGAAAATACAGACTTCCGCTTGCCGCCACCCCAGCCTGCGGGCGGTAACGGGCTTTCCCGGGGCCTCGTGAGACGAAGGTCACAAGAAGTCCTTGTTACCCACGGGGAAGCTCCGGCGTCTAAAACAGTGTTTTACATCGAGAAGCGTTTGACCAGGTCGTAGCCAGTTTGTTGATCAGTGACCGAGGTTACGAGCGACGTCATTCGCGGAATCAAAGAGCCGCGATAACAATTCCGCGCGAACAGCGATGTCCTAAGTGATAGGCAACCGCGCACCAATATGTGAAGCCCGGCAATCCGGGACACGACAAGGCAAAGGTCTGACCCGATGATGAACAGCAGTGTGACCGTGTCCGCCGAACTCGGCCTGAGTCTGGTGGTCCCCGACCACGGATCCGTCCCCCTGGTGGCGAGCCTTCACTACAGCGCTGAAGACCCGTACGCCATCCGGATGTCGTTCCATGTCGGGACTGATGAGCCCGTCGAGTGGATTTTTGCCCGTGACCTGCTGGCTGTCGGCCTGGAAGGCCCGGCAGGCGAGGGTGACGTCCAAGTGTGGCCGGCCAACGAGCATGGCCACGAACTGCTGAACATCGCGCTGTCGTCCCCGTTTGGCGAGGCTCACTTCGAAGCCCCCCGCGCCTCGACCGCTGCGTTCCTGACGCGTACCTACGAGGTCATCGCACCCGGCCACGAGAGTGACTACATCGACGTGGATGGTGAGCTTGACGAGCTGCTCTGGCGCGCATAAGGACAATCGCCCGTGAATATGGCCATGCCGACAGTGCATGGCCATTTTCATGGATCGGGCGACTCGGCCGCCCGCATTGCGAATACTTCAGCGGCTTTTCGGGTGATGGGTCCAGGGACTGCCGGCAGCGCCACGCCATTGACGTTACGGATCGGCTGCACGTCCCTGGTTGTCCCGGTTAGGAAGGCTTCCTCTGCATTTGACAGATCAGCCAGGGCTATGTTTTCCTCCGCCGCGCTGACCCACTCGATGACGAGTGCGCGCGTCACCCCAGCTAGGCAGCCCGCCGACAGCGGCGGCGTTATCAGCCGCCCGCCGACGACGACGAAGATATTGGTGCCGGTGCCTTCGCACAGGTCGCCGACCGTGTTCCCGAAAATCGCCTCGTTGCCGCCGTGCTCGGCGGCGTAGGCCAGCGCCAGCACGTTCTCGCCGTAGGACGTGGTCTTTAGTCCGGACAGGGCGCCGCGCTCGTTGCGCGGCCACGGCACGACTGCGACGTCGACGAAGGCCGCTGGCCGGCTCTGCTCAGCTAGCGCGACGATGGCGGTGGGCGGAGAGCCAGCCCGTTCCGAGCCAAGCGGTCCGATGCCGGCGGTGGCAGTTATGCGCATCCGTGCCAGTGGCACGGTGGGAGACGCGTCGATCACGGCGAGCGCTCCGGCCCGGATCTGATCCAGGTCCGGCGCGGGAATCCCCAGGCCAGCCGCCGACCGCCCGAGCCTGGCCAGGTGCCGGGTCAGCGCGAACGGCTGACCGTCGGCGACCTTGATCGTCTCGAAGACCCCGTCGCCCACGACGAGCCCGTGGTCGAAGATCGAGATCCGGGCCTCGTCGTCGGGGAGGAGGTCCCCGTTCATCCACACCGCCACGACAACGACGCTAGCGCACTAACCCGCCCTGGCAAGGGCATCTTGGCGGCGTGGCGGGGCGTTTTGCGGGCCCCGCGTGACCTCCTATACGGGTATGCGAGTTTGCCCGGCGAGCAGGATCGGCTACAGTTCTGAACGCATACGGTGTCGGCCGCCCTGGCGGTGTTGGCCCGGAAGCAAGCGGACGTAGCGCAGCTGGTAGCGCATCACCTTGCCAAGGTGAGGGTCGCGGGTTCGAATCCCGTCGTCCGCTCGGAGGTGCCGGAAGCCGTCTCGCGTGCCGACGGTCCGCTCGGCTCTTCGGTACCGGCCCGGCTCCCAGTGGGGTCGGCCTGTGGCGGAATGGCCGAGTGGCTTAGGCAAGGGCCTGCAAAGCCCTGTACGCGGGTTCGATTCCCGCTTCCGCCTCGGGGGCGGTTAGCTCAGCGGGAGAGCGCTTCCCTGACACGGAAGAGGTCACTGGTTCAATCCCAGTACCGCCCACCAGTTCATCCCCTGGTTTTCGAGTATCTGATCGATAGCCCGGCAGCCACTCGGGGGACTACCGGCCACCAGAGCGGCGCATCGGGCAGCGTCAGCGAGTCGCGCTGAAAACGCGCGACCGCGCGAACTAGACACGCGCGAACCGACGCGCCCCCGCACGCGTGCAGACGTTCGCGGCTCCGCGCACACGCGCTCGCTGCGGACGCGTCAGATCAAGGTGTCACTCCCGGCCCAGGCACTCGGCACCCGACGGCCGCCCTGTGGTCCCGGTATCAACGACGACCTAGGCGTCCGGTCCGATGATCAACACCAACCGGCGCTGCCACTGAGTGAGCGTTCAAGAACTCGGCGGGCACATTCGCACAGGAGATGAAAGAGGCGCGCGGCGCGTCTGCCGTCACACCGGGCCGCTCCCGGCGGGCCTCTCAACGCTGGCTCCGCGGCCTGACGGCTACCGGCTGCTGACCCGTGCCGAGATCACCATTGGCAACGCCTACTTAGCACGAGGCGTCCTGGCGGCCCCACGCCAGCCAGAACAGCAGAAAGAGGAGCGGCGGACAGCCCAAGGCGACTGTCGACCACCAAGAGGGCGCGGCGAGCCACGCATGAACACCACGACAGCAGGCCAGCTAGCGGTCGTACCATGGTGGTATAGTTTGCTTCATGCCACGCGGTAACCCGTCCCCCAAGCTCGCCATCACCGTCGATCCCGACGTCCACGCCGAGGTCGTCGAGGCAGCAGCCGCCGAAGGCGTCAGCGTCTCGGCCTGGATGACCGCAGCCGCCCGGCGCGCCCTGCGGGTCCGGTCCGGGCTGGCCGCCGTCGCCGAATGGGAAGCCGACAACGGCCCCCTGACCCCAGAGGAACTCGACGCCGCGCGACACCGCGCGGGCCTGGCTACGCAGCGCCGGACCGCATGACCCCGGTAGTTTATGACGCCGGCGTCCTGGTCGCCGCCGACCGCAACAGCCGCGCGGTGTGGGCCGATCACCGGGTCCGGCTCGAAGCCGGGATCATCCCCGTCGTCCCCGCGCCCGTCATCGCCCAGGTCAGCCGCTCCCCCAGCCAGGTCCAGCTCCGCCGGCTGCTGCGCGGATGCGACATCATCCCCCTGACCGAACAGCAAGCCCACGCCGCCGGCGAACTCATGGGCCGAGCAGCCACCCGCGACATCACCGACGCCGTCGTCGCCCGCACCGCGGCCGACCTGCACGCCGACGTTGTCACCGGCGACCACGCCGACATCCACCACCTACTCCAGACCGCCAACGCCGCCAGCCACATCATCGACATCTGAGCTCACCCGCCAGTTGCCAAGCCAGCGCCCGCTTGAGGGACATCCCAAGCGCCCGGCTCAATCCCGCCCAAACCGGCGAGTGGCCGCGACCCCGCGAAGGGCGGCGGTCAACGCACGGATCTGATGCCGATGACAGCGTGTTGAAGACGATGTAGCTTTTGCAGCGCTGAAGAGGCGGTTAGTTCCCGCGCGAAACTTGGCAGTTGCACGGCCGGCTCGCGGCCACTCACCTACCCGCGGTTCGGTACCGAATCCATGATCTCCTGCTCGACCTTGGCGAGGTCTGCATGCTGCGGGGATTCGTAACAGGTCAAAAATGCCCGGTGCGAACACCCAGCGAACAGTTCGCCGAGTACTCCGGCGTGTGGACAGAGCGGGCCGCGGTGATACTCAACGTGTGTCGCCCGGCCAGCTGGCCGGAGACAAACCATGCGAGCCACGCTCAGACAAGCTCACAACGGCAGCACGGGGGTGAAAACCGTTGAAAAGCTCTCTATATGAACGACTTGGCGGAACCAGCGGGATCAAGGCCGTAGCGCAGGCCTTCGAGCAGCGAGCCGGCAAAGACGACCGCATCAACCAGAAGTTCGCCCGGACCAACTTCGAGCGGCTCACAACAGAGTTCGTCGACCAGCTATGTCAGGACAGCGGCGGACCATGCAGCTACACGGGCCTCAGTATGAAGCAGTCGCACACGAACATGGGTGTCACCAGCGGCGAGTTCGACGCCTTCGTAGAGGACCTCGTCGCAACCCTCAATGACTTCAACGTCGGCAAAGCCGAGCAGGACGAGCTCCTGAGTGACCTGGCACCGATGCGTGACGACATCGTCGAAGTAGATTCACCAGATACCGGAACCCCCCTTCCAGCCGCCTTCACGCCAGCACCGCCGCTATGAGGTAAGGCAGCACACGGAGGAATGTCGCCAGGCCGGGCAGCCGTCTTGCAGACTGGGCGGCTTCTCCGGCCTGGCCGTCTGTGGCGAGCGCGCAAGCCCTCTGTTTCAACCCGAGCAAGGAGGTCAGCCATGAGCACGATCACCACTCGCGACGGCACCGAGATCTACTACAAGGACTGGGGAGCAGGCCCGGTCGTGACGTTCTCACACGGCTGGCCACTGAACGCCGACGCTTGGGACGGCCAGATGCTGTTTCTGGCACAAAACGGCTACCGCGCCGTCGCGCACGACCGGCGTGGCCACGGCCGGTCCAGCCAGGCATCATCTGGGAACGACATGGACGGCTACGCCGACGACCTGGCCGCCGTGATCGACGCACTCGATCTGACGGATGCCACGCTGGTAGGCCATTCCACCGGCGGCGGGGAGGTCGCCCGTTATATCGGCCGCCACGGCACGCTCCGGGTCGCCAAGGCGGTCCTAGTCTCCGCAGTGCCGCCGCTGGTGCTGAAGACCCCGGCGAACCCGGAGGGCACTCCGCTGGAAGTACTCGACGGCCTACGAGACGGCCTGTACAAGGACCGGTCGCAGTTCTACAAAGACTTCGCGATCCCGTTCTACGGCGCCAACAGGCCGGGTGCCAAGGTGTCGCAGGGCGCGCTGGATCAGTTCTGGCTGTGGAGCATGCAGGCCGGCCTCAAGAACTCTTACGACAGCATCAAGGCGTTCTCCGAGACCGACTTCACCGAGGATCTCGGGAAGTTCGACGTCCCGACACTGGTCCTGCACGGCGAGGACGACCAGGTCGTTCCCGTCCATGACTCGGCCAGGAAGTCGGCCCGGCTCATCAAGGGCGCGCGGGAGATCTACTACCCGGGTGCGCCGCACGGCCTGACCACCACCCATCAGGACCAGTTCAACGCCGACCTGCTCACCTTCCTCCGGAACTAGCCATGACCGGCACACCGCGCCGTGCAGGAAAGGAGAGAGCAATGAAGCTGGTAGTCATCGGCGGTACCGGCCGAATCGGCTCACAGGTGGTCCAGAAGCTCAAGGCAGCCGGACACGAAGCCATCGCCGCGGCACCGGAAACCGGCGTCGACCTGCTCACCGGTAAGGGCCTGGACCAGGCGCTGGAGGGCGCCGACGTGGTGATCAACGTCGCCAACTCGCCCACATTCGATGAGAAGTCCCTGGACTTCTTCCGCACCTCGATGACCAACCTGCTCGCCGCGGGAGAACGCGCCGGTGTCCGGCACCAGGTGATCCTTTCCATCGTTCACGTGGATCAGGTGCCCGAACTGGTCTACTACCGGGCCAAGACGCTGCAGGAGAACCTGCTCCGCCACGGGCCGACGCCGTACTCCATCGTGCGGGCTACCCAGTTCTTCGAGTTCATGGAGCCGACCATCTCCGAGGCATCCGACCCAAACACCGTCCGGCTGCCCGACACCCCGATCCAGCCGATCGCCAGCGCGGACGTCGCCGACGCGGTGTTCCAGATCGCCACCGGCCCGCCGCTGAACGGGACCTTCAACATCGCTGGCCCAGACGTCTACCACCTGGACGAGCTCGCAAGGATCACACTGGCCGCGCACCATGACAGCCGGACCGTGATCACCGACGACCAAGCCGGGGTGTTCGCGGGCGTCCCCGGCGACGTGCTGACCGCGGGACTGGAGGCGCAGCTAGCGCCCACGCACTACCGGGAATGGCTCCAGATGGCCCGCTGAAGCAGGGCGCCTAGTGTGGACTGAAGGACCCAGACGAGGCCAGGAATGTCAGGCGGGCCAACGACGAGTGCGAGGAAGCGCTCCTGCGGGTTGTCGGCGTGCTCCGCGATCCCTGCCTACCCGAGGCGGCCATGACTGGATAGAGGAGATGCCTGATGCAGGCGATTGTGGTGACGGACCGGGCTGCGGGAATGGCCGGGATGACGCTGGTGGAGCGGCTCGAGCCGCCGGCGGCGATAAACGACGTCGTTGTTGAGGTTCATGCGTCGGGATTCGTCCCTACTGAGCTGGCGTGGCCCTCGACCTGGACCGATCGCGCCGGCCGTGACCGGACGCCGTCGATCCCCGGGCATGAGCTGGCTGGAGTGGTCACCGCTCTCGGGGATGGGACGACGGGGCTGTCGGTGGGACAGCGGGTGTTCGGTCTTACGGACTGGTATCGCGACGGCACCTTGGCGGGGTATGTGGCCGTCGAGGCACGCAACCTCGCGCCGCTGCCGGGCGACGTCGACTTCATGGTGGGCGCGAGCCTGCCGATCTCGGGCCTGACCGCGTGGCAGGGACTGTTCGAGCACGGCCGCCTTCGGGCGGGGCAGAGCGTGCTCGTGCACGGCGCGGCTGGCGCAGTCGGTTCGATGGTGACTCAGCTCGCGCGTGAGTTCGGCGCGTACGTCATCGGCACCGGACGCGCCGCCGACCGTCAGAAGTCGCTCGACTTCGGCGCGCAGGAGTTCGTCGACCTCGACAACGACGCCCTGGAAGACGTCGGCGGCGTCGACTTGGTTTTCGACGTCATCGGCGGAGACATCCAGAAGCGGTCCGCAGGCGTGATCCGGGCCGGAGGAACGCTGGTGTCCGTCGTCGGGCCGACCGAGGCGCGGCCCGCCGACGGGCTGGCGGTCGACTTTGTTGTCGAGTCCGATCGTGGCCAACTGGGTGAGATCGTGCAGCGGGTGCGGGACGGACGGCTGCGGACAAACATCGGCAACGTCGCGACCCTCGACGACGCCGTTGCGGCGCTCAACCCGACCGATCGACGCAAGGGGAAGACGATCATCAGCGTTCGTCCATAAGAACTCGGGGACAGCGACCGATCCTGCCCTCCGCGTGGATCAGCGTCATCCACGTGGCGAGGCCTGGCCTGCTCGACGCCGCCGCGATCGGTCGACCTTGGTGACCGGACCGGCACGGTGATTATCGCCGGGTGCCGGAACGGCCCGGCATGTGCACAACTGGCGGTGAGCGAAGCCAGGAGAAACCCGTCGCAACAGACACGGGTGGCCCGCACGCCACCGGTGCCAGCCGGAGAGGAGCAATGCCGTGGACTACAGGCTTGAGGTCGTGAGGATACCGGTCTCTGATGTGGACCGGGCCAAGGATTTCTACCAGGGGCTAGGGTGGCGACTGGACTTCGACGTCCGCGCCGAGGATGGCACGCGGTCAGTGCAGTTGACCCCGCCCGGGTCGGCGTGCTCGGTCTACTTCAGCACCGGGATCCCGCCAGGCCAGGACCTAGTGGTGGACGACATCGACGCGGCCCGGGCCGAGCTGACCGGGCACGGCGCCGACGTGAGCGAGGTTTTCCAGAGCCATGGAGTCAAGCGGGTCCCCGGCCCGGCACCGGGCCACAAGAGCTACTGCTCGTACGTCGCGTTCAATGACCCGGACGGCAACGCCTGGGTGGTGCAGGAGGTCACCACCCGCCTGCCCGGCCGGGGGATATCAGTGCTGGCGGCCTACGGCTCGGTGGCCGCCTTGGCCGACGCGCTGCGCCGCGCGGAGGCGGCGCACGGCAGGCATCAGGCCGACACCGGGCAGCCCGACCCAAACTGGCCGGACTGGTACGCGCAGTACATGGTCGGTGACAGTAGCGCCGATGGTGGATAGAACGCGAATGCTGGCCCGAGATCTTAGCTCGGAGCTGGGATGCTGGAATGAGTGTTCGAGCGTTGCCGGACTGGTGGGCTTGGCCAACGCAGTGCAGCCGGGGACATCCATGGGGCGCTGTGTTCCTGGTCATCGTCTCCCACACGCCCTGCAACTGCGCGCCCGTGCTTGCTGACGGCAAACTCGGCCACTTGACTGTGAGCTGCCAGGAGCCCGGTTGTCGATCGCGGTGGCACAAGCCTCCGCATGACACGGAACTCGGCAACGCCGTTCGCTTACCCGCGCCGAACTTGAGCAGCTCCAGGACTTCGACAGCGTCGGCCTCGTAGGTCCACGACGACGGCCAAGATCCGGTCAAAGCGGCCGGGCCTCGCCGTTCCACGGCAAGGCCAGAGCTGCCACCATCTGATTTAGTAGACCCGTGGCGAGACAACGCTGATCCGGTGTCCGGGTGAGCCTGATCCGGTGACACGGGACGAGCTCGCCGCATCAGGACGTGACGAAGTGGTCCGGCCATCGCAGCGGGGCCGATGCGGCCGCATCGTCCAACGATCGCGCAGCCTCTGCTGTCCTCCTTAGATGCGGCTCGACCGGCTTCGAGTCTGTTGACGGTTGTGTGGCCGGATGGTAATTCAGCGGTGTGGGCCAACGGCCTGCTGTTCGGCGGCGCGGTCCCGGCCTGTCCTGATGTGCGGGTAGTGCAGGTCGAACGCGGGGCGCTCGGACCTGATCCGCGGAATCGAGGTGAAGTTGTGCCGCGGCGGCGGGCACGACGTCGCCCACTCCAGCGAGTTAGCGAAGCCCCACGGGTCGTCCTGCGTGACTGTCTCCCCCGTCTTCCAGGTCTTGTAGACGTTGTAGAAGAAGATGAAATTCGACGCGCCCAGAATGAACGCCCCGATCGAAGAGACGTCGTTCAGCGTCGTCGCCAGGTGCGGCAGGAACGGGTAGTTCGCGATCCGCCGTGGCATGCCCATCAGGCCCAGCCAGTGCTGCACCAGGAACGTCAGGTTGAACCCGATGAACACGCTCCAGAAGTGCCACGCACCCAGCCGGTAGTCCAGGATCTTGCCGGTCCACTTCGGCCACCAGAAGTAGAACCCGCCGAACATGGTGAACACCACGGTCCCGAACAGCACGTAGTGGAAGTGCGCCACCACGAAGTAGGAGTCGCTGACCGCGAAGTCCAGCGGCGGCGAGGCCAGGATGACGCCGGTCAGGCCGCCGAACAGGAACACGACCAGGAACCCGAGTATGAACAGCATCGCTGGCTCGAACGTGATCTGGCCTCGCCAGATCGTGCCGACCCAGTTGAAGAATTTCACCCCGGTGGGCACCGCGATCAGGAAGGTCATGAACGAGAAGAACGGCAGCAGCACCGCGCCGGTGGTGAACATGTGGTGCGCCCACACGGTCATCGACAGGCCGGCGATGGCGATGGTCGCGGCGACCAGGCCTTTGTAGCCGAACAGCGGCTTGCGGGAGAAGACAGGCAGGATCTCGGTGGCGATGCCGAAGAACGGGATCGCCACGATATAGACCTCGGGATGGCCGAAGAACCAGAACAGGTGCTGCCACATGATGGCGCCGCCGCTATTAGCGGCGAACACCTGGGCGCCGAGCTTGCGGTCGATTTCCAGCACCAGCAGGGCGGCGGCCAGCACCGGGAAGGCGATGAGCACCATGATGCTGGTGAGCAGGATGTTCCAGGTGAAGATCGGCATCCGGAACATCGTCATGCCGGGCGCGCGCATGCACAGGATGGTGGTGACGAAGTTGACCCCGCTGAGGATCGTGCCGAGGCCAGCCAGGACCAGGCCCATGATCCACATGTCGCCGCCGATGCCGGGCGAGTAGGTGGCGCTGGTCAGCGGCGAGTAGGCGTACCAGCCGAACGCCGCGGCGCCGCCGGGGGTCAGGAAGCTGAGCAGCAGGATGAGGCCGCCGAAGGTGAACATGTAGTAGCTGAGCAGGTTCAGCCGCGGGAACGCCACGTCAGGCGCGCCGATCTGCAGCGGCATGATCTCGTTCGCGAACCCGACGAACAGCGGGGTGGCGAACAGCAGCAGCATGATCGTGCCATGCATCGTGAACAGCTCGTTGTACTGCTGGTCGGACACGATGGGGTTGTCCGGGCCCATCAGCTGCGCGCGCATGATCATCGCCATCAGCGCCGCCGATGAGGAAGAACGCGAACGACGTGATCAGGTACAGGTGACCGATGATCTTGTGGTCAGTCGACGACAGCCAGTCGGCCAGGATCGAGCCCTTACGGTAGGTCCGCGGCGTCGTCGCTGGCGCAGGCTGGTTGGTCGTGGTCACTGAGCACCCCCGGTTGCGTTCATCTGCCCGCAGGCCCGGCGGGGGGCTTCCGTCCCTGACTGCTGGCTCGCACTTATCTGCGGGATATGGTAACTGCCTGATGCTCGGAGCGAATTGCCAGGCCGCCCAGCCGCAACCCAACAGGGGTGTCGGGCATTGTCGCGTTGGGCGAGCCGTGCGGCAACAAGCCATATCGTCACCGCTGGACTGCGAAATGGCGCGCCCGAACTGTCCGGGGCTGTCCGCGCTTCCGCTATAGCCGAATGGGCGTGGGTCCCGTTCTCGCCGGCTAGCGGTCTCGGTCGTCCGCTCCGGGCGTGGGAGGGATACCCAGTCCTCCGAGAGATGCGCGAACTGTCGACGCTGAGTGCCATCCTGCGCTACGGCCACACGGAGTGAGGTTGCTCGCACCTGGGTTGCAACTCGGTCAGTGACTACGCTGACGGCTCCACCACGTAATAGCCCTTGCCGATGACGCTGTGGATGATCCCCTCGTCCCTCAAGACCGCCAGCGCCTTCTCGGCAGTGATGTGGCTGATGTCATGTTCCTGGCTCAGTGACTTGACGCTCGGCAGACGTGCCGTCAGCGCACCGTCCTCGATCTGGCGACGCAGCAGGTCCGCGCTCGAGTTCTGCAGGGATCTCGCTGTGACCGGTGACGGTTCGCCCGTCTTTCGCGACGAGCACGGCCTCCGGCTCGTACAAGGTCATCATCGCGCTGACCTTGCCGGAGTTAAATCGCTCACGCAGCGACGCGCCCATGCCTTCGGGTTCAGTGGGGAGTGAATAGGACTCGGACATCAGGGCCTCCCGTCCGTCTTGGATTAGCCGTCCGACGGGGAAGTTGCGGCATGATCTCGTTGGCGAACCCTACGAACAGGGGGTGGCGGACAGCAGCAACACGATCGTGCCGTGCGTGGTGAACAGCTCGTTGTACACCTGGTCGGACGCGACGTAGTTGTTTCGGGCCCATCAGGAGCCGCGAAGAGCGACTCTCAGCGGGCGCCCCCGCGCCGACTGCTTAACCGACATGACGTTAAAACTCCCCGCCCGTCCATCCCAGCGCAGCCCGGCCGATGTTCCAGGTCGCCTCGTGGAATCACCAGGCCGCGGCCGGCTGTCTGTGCGGCCTGGTGATGTCGCACTGCGAAAGCGATCCAGTACCGTCGCTTTTGTTCGTATGAGGCCTTGGTTACAGCAGATGCGGACTCTGGCGATGCTTGCCCACAGTCGGCCGGCCGGATAGCTGGATGGTTCGCGGCCATCTGCATGGCGGTGGCACCCACGCCGGGGCGCGCGTTACTGCTTTGTTACGCTCATTGTGTCGGTCGCGGTCGGCGTCGCTGGTCGCGGTCCGGAGCGGGGAACGGCGGGGACGCCGGGTTTCATGGTGCCATGTCTTGCGATGCGAACAGCGGTGAATCTGCCCGCCGTCTGTCAGTCAGCTCCTTGCTCCCACGATGGGGGCCAACGCGGGAGGGGACACGGATGTTCGGGAAGAGGTATGTAAACGAGCTGATCCGCCGAAGCGCCGAAAATGCGGCGGACCGGTCGGTATTCATGCGGAGCGCGGCCGCGGCGGGACTGGGACTGGTCGGCGCCAGCCTGGCCAAGTCGATGGCTACCCCGTCGATATTCAGCCGGCATAGTGACGAAGCCAAGATTTCCGACAGCGCGATTCTGAATTTCGCGCTGAACCTGGAGTACCTGGAGGCGAATTTCTACTCCTACGCCGTGAACGGGCACGGGCTCCCCGACGAGATGACTACCGGCACCGGGCAGCACGGTGAAGTGAACGGCGGCAAGCAGGTGATGTTCGGGAGCACCTCGATCAAGCAGTTCGCTAAGGAGATCGCTCGCGACGAGCACGAGCATGTAGCGTTCTTCCGCACGGCGCTGGGATCGTCGGCCGCCAGCCAGCCGGCCATCGACATGCAGCAGAGCTTCACCGATGCGGCGATGGCGGCCGGCCTGATCAAGTCAGGCGAAACCTTCGACGTATTCGCCAACGAGGACAACTTCCTGCGCGGCGCGTTCCTATTCGAAGACGTCGGCGTGACGGCGTTCAAGGGAGCCGCCCCGCTCATCGATAACAAGACCTACCTGGATGCCGCGGCCGGCATTCTTGCCGTGGAGGCCTACCACGCCGCGACCGTCCGTACCGTGCTGTTCGAACGGGGTGGCGCCGACGACGCGAATGCGATCTCGAAGGCGCGCGACGGCCTCAACGGCAACAAGCACCTCGATCAGGGCATCACGGTGAACGGCGAGGCCAACATCGTGCCCGACGACGAGCACGGCGTGGCCTTCGGCCGCGCCCCCGGCGACATACTCAACATCGTCTACCTCACGCCAGGGCAGGCCAGCTCTGGCGGGTTCTACCCGAACGGACTCAACGGCGATGTGACGACAAGCGGCGCAGCCGCCATGTGACAGCGTTCGCAGCCGTGGTTGCGCTGGTGATCAGGCGGCGGGTCATCCTTCCCGCCGGGAATGGTGCGAGGAGCACGGAGAATGCGGCTGCGCCGCTTCGTGTACTCGCCCGCCGAGCATTGTCGCCGAGCCTGGTGCACCAGGGGCGCCGCGGAGGCAGGCAGGCCGCTGCTGGCAGCTGGGGAGGAGCACGGCTGTCGACTGCAGGCTTGAGGTCGTGAGAATACCGGTCGCTGACATGGACTGCGCCAAGGGTTTCTATCAGGGGCTCGGGTGGCGGATGGACTTCGATTCCCGCGACGAGCATGGCAGTCGGAAGGTTCCGGCGACCCCGCCCAGGTCGGCATGCCCGGTGTTCTTCAGCACCGGAATCGCGCCGGGCAGGACCTGGTGGTGAACGACATCGACGTGGCCCGGGCCGAGCTGTCCGGGCGCGGCGCGGAAATCAGCGGGGTCTTCCACCTGGATGGCGCCAGGCGCGTCCCCGGCCCGGCACCGGGCCGCAAGAGCTTCGGCTCGTACGTCTCATTCAACGACTGGGAGGGCAATAACTGGGTGGTCCAGGAAGTCTCCACCCGCATCCCGGGCCGGACGACCTCTGTGCTGGCGGCATACGGCTCGGTGGGCGCCCTGGCTGACGCGCTACGACGTGCAGCCGTAGCACACGACAGGCATGCGAAGGACATCGGCCATTATGACCCGGACTGGCCGGATTGGTACGCGCAGTACCTGGCTGATGAGCCCGCCGAGCCGGACCTGAATGCATGAACGGCTGGTCGCCCCGACACCGTTCGCCTGGGCTTGCCAGCGCTCCAGCGGATCCGGCGGCGGCCTCTCGCCTTTAGCGCCGACGACTCAGTGCCTGGTCGGCTTCCTCGGGCGGCTTGGGACGAGCCGGCTGCCTTGGCGGCAGGTCGGTGCGGAATTCGCCGGGGCGGATGCCGATCTGGCTGTCGTAGCGTGTCAGGTCGATAGATTGCAGGGCGTCCTGCCGTCCGAGGGTTCGCGTGCTCTCCTCGAAGCACAGCGCCTTCCCTGCTCCTATGTAGGGCAGCCCTACCTCGTGATCTGACGGAGCGAGCCTGACCCGGCGGCCCTTGGCCGCAGCGTCCGGGTCGCAGGTACGGCGAATCTCAAACCATGACCACGTGGTTTGGCTATTGTGACTGGCTCAGTGTCAGGGTAATGGCACCCCCGACGTGGCCTCCGGTTGCCTGGGCGAGTGCCTGCGCAGCGTCGGCGAGGTGGTGCTGGGCAGCGACCGGGTGGTGCAGCTGCCCGGCGCCGAATTGGGTGGCTAGCTGGCCAAGCTGGGTGCCGCCGTGGATCACCTTCGACCGGCCGGAGAAGCTCAACATCTTGCATCCGGAGGACCTCAGCGAGCTTCGCGACGTCATCGCCGGCCTCGCTGCCGGCGTGCAGGCGATTGTCTTTGCCGGCGCAGGCCAGGCGGCCGCTGCCTTCCTGCCGATTTGCCTTAACGCTGACTAGCTCCGAGCCGCACGCCGCAGCCGCTCCGGGTCGAGGTCGGCGACGAACACGTTCTGCAGCATGTGCCAGTCCTGCGGATGGGCCCTGATTCCCGCTTCGAACAGGCGCGCGACCTGCTGCATCATCACTGCCGCCTTCTGCCTGCTGTCCCCTTCGGCAGGCACCGGTATCTCCTCATGGATATGCACGCCCCAGCCATCGCCCGCGAACCACAAGATCGCGGGCATTAGCGCCGCGCCGGTCTGCACGGCCAGCGCGGCCGGGCCGCCCATCATGCGGGCCTTCTCGCCGAAGAACTCGACCTCGATGCCGCCGCCGGTGACATCGCGGTCGCAGATCAGGCCGACAATCTTGCCGGCCTGCAGCCGCTGGACCAGGAAGCCGAACCTTTGCGTGCCGCCGCTGGCAGGCAGCACCTCCATGCCGAAGCCCTCGCGGAACGCGACGAACCTGTCGTAGACCGACTCCGGCTTCACCCGCTCGATCACGGCGGTAACCGAGCCCGCCCCGCTGGCGACAATCCATGCGCAAGCCAGGTCGTAGTTGCCCATGTGCGGCAGGGCGAAGACCACCCCGCGGCCGGCCGCGAGGTACTCGAACGCGGCCCGGACATGCCCGCTGTCGCGCATCCCGGAGACCAGCCGGCCCGCCGGCATCACCGGCAGCCGGAAGACCTCGAGCCAGTACCGCGCGTACGAGCGCATCGCCTCCCTGGACAGCGCCCGCAGCTCGCCGCCCGGCGCCTCAGCGCCGATCACCCGGCGCAGGTTGCCCTCAAGCACCCGGACCCCCGGGCCCCGGCGGCGCCAGGCCAGGTCGGCCGCGAGCCTGAAACCCCGCCGGGCCCAGGACTCGGGCAGGCGGCAGACAACCGACCAGCCGAGACCGTATCCGGCATCGGTCAGCCTGTCCTTCAGCCCTGGCATCGGTACCTTCGGGGATCGGCGGGCTGCCGTTCTGGCACGGGAACGACCTCGCACGCCGCGCGCAAGCGCTTGTTGTCCTGAGAACGAGAGCAGGCGCCGATCGTCGGCTGCGCGTCATGCCAGACTGCCATGCAGCCACTGTCCCACCCCTTGCCGCACAGCCGCGAAGTACAGCAGCGCTCACCGTCGGCAGTGACCCTCAACAGCCGTCAGCTGACGGCGTTGACTCGGCCTGTTAATCAGAGAAACCGGCCAGCGCGTCCGCAGGACCATCGCTGCGTCAGCCGAGGCAGGAAAGTCCCGCAAGCCTCGCCACAGCCTCCGCACCGTGGAGGCCGCCCGGGCCGAACGGGCCCGGTTCGTCCTCTGAGTTCATAACGATCAGACGCCTGCTGGGAGCCGTCACCGGCGTGCCCGGCGCTGATCTGGAGGGCCGGTTCGTTCGCCCGGCTCGCCGGGCGGCTCGAACTGTCAGGCTCCGCCTGGGTTGCGGCGGCTCCCGGCGACGACGACCAGGAGGTGCTCGTCAACCCAGGAGACCTCGGGGCCGGGCAGGCGGGCCAGGAACGTCGCGGTGGACGCGCGCAATTCATCCGGGGTGTAGAGCGAGAACGTCGAGTAATGGTGGCCCTCGGCCTGGGCCCTGAGCCGCCCGGCCGTGCTCGAGCGCGGATGCTGGAAGGTCTGCGTTGCGACCACCGTGAGCCCGTCGGTTCGCCGGACGGCGTCCCGGAACTGGGCCTCGCTGTACAAGCGCTGCTCATGCTCGGTGAAGCCCGGGAAATAGCGGCCCCAGATCGTCCGGCCGTTCTGCTGCGGGGTGCGGGTGTAGATGAACAGCTGGCCGTCGGGCTGCAGCACCCGGGCGACGGCGGTCAGGAAGCGACCGAGGTCGAAGTGGTGAACGCAGTTGAACGCCGTGACCAGGTCGAGGCTGGCGGTCCGCAACGGCAGCTCTTCCGCGGCTGCTACCAGCGGCACCACAACGCGCGTGGCCGTGATTGCCAGCATTGAGCTGTGCCAGCATGGCGGCCGAGACGTCGCTGCCGGCCAGCAGCGAGCCGACCGGCAGCAGCCCGCGCAGCAGCCGCGAGTACCGTCCCGTCCCGCAGCCGATATCGAGGCCGGTGACGGGGCGGTCAGGCAGGAGCCGGCCAATCCACCGCACCGGCGCCTCGTCGGTCGTACGGAGCGAATCGTAGACGGCGGCTACCCGGTCGAAATGGTCGCCCACGGTCACGTCCGGCACCTCCTCCCGCCCTGGTCTGCAGGCGACCATCATGCGCACACTTTGCTCCGTTCACCTACTGTTCACCCGTAAGACAGACCAGCAACGCGGCCGAGGCCCGCGTCTCAAAGCTCGCCGATGCGCCTACCGCGGAGGTCCCGTTAACTCTGGGTCCCGCAGCCGTGCTCGAGCCGGGGCTATATGGCGTGTCTATCGGGCAGGGACGGCCGGGTTTGCGACGTCAGTCGGGAAAGGACCATCCCGAAGCCCCGCGGCGTTAACTTGTGCCAGGAATCTCTCCCAGGTACCCGCCCGGGTTCAGGCGCGAGGAACCGCGGCGCTCCTGTGCGGCGCCGAGTTCCGCCCACCGGGTTGCGGGATGCCGGACTCGCAGGAACCGGAGGCAACCGCCTCTCATGGCCGGTACGAGCCAGCAGCATGGACGCGGATGCTTGCCCGTGCCAGTCTGGGTACATCGTCGGCGTGTCCTGCGGCCAGGGCACCGCGGGGAATGCGCGCATGCCGTGGGCGAGTGCGGACGAGGAGGTGGGCGCATGCAGGCAGCCGTCGGGGATCGGCTCCACGTGCACGCCAACGTCGTGGGTCATCCGGGCCGGACTGGCGAGATCGTCGAGGTCCGGGGAGCGGGCGGGGAGCCGCCCTACCTGGTGCGTTTCGACGACGGTCACACCGCGCTGGTGTTCCCCGGCCCGGATGCGATCATCGAGCATCCGCGTAAGAAGGGCAAGAAGGGGCCGGCGAAAGCTTAGCCCGAGCGCGTTGCCGGCGGCGTCCAGGACCCCTTGCCCCGCAGATCCGCGAGCACGCTGTGCAGTCATGCGTGAGGCGGTCAGAGCCTTCACCTGCACGGGCTCACGGCAGAGAATATCGCCGCGGTTCTTGCCCGCCAGGACGCTGGTCGGGTGTACGGAACACATGACGCTCTGATGGCGCTCTGGGTTTGGGTTGTACGTCTAGAACGCTAACGATGCTCGTTTGCCACGTCAGTGGCCGGTCGCGGTAGTCGGCGCCGCACCGTGATCGGGCTCCGGCCTGGGTAAACGCTGGCCGCGGCGCCAGGGGCCGAGCCTGTGGTGCCGAGTGCGAGCGCGCGACTAGTCTCCTGGCTCACGTCAGCTCCCCGAACTAGCAGACCCCGAACGGGTACTCGAACTGTAGTGGCGGAGTTCCCCAGCATCCTCGGTTCATCCCACCAGTCAGACTCGTGCAGGCTCAGCGGCTCGGAGGATGTCTGCTTCGAACGGTTTCCGCTGCTCCCCGCCCAGCGGGGCGGGCGCCTGGACTGTCGTCGCCGCCAAGCAGTCAGGCCCCGCCACGACAGTTCGCGTCGTCATCACGTTCGCCAAGCCCTAGCCCCGCAGGAGCGGCCGGCCTCAATCTCCGCCACCATCAGGATGAAGATCGCGAAGTAGCCGTAAGCACCGATGAAATGCTGCACCTGAGCGCCTCCGCCTGCGTCACGACTTGCCAGCCCGGCCCGAACGGCGACGATGATCCCGGCGGCCACGACCGCGACGGCCAGGCTGCCGACGACATATCCCGCTTGTGTGCGGAATTAAAGGCTGCCGCGACACCTGCAGTGCGCATCCTGCCGCATCTTCTCGTGCCGATCAGGGGCCGGCTGAGCGTCGGCGCGCGCCCGGCGACAGCCCTCGGGCGAGCTGCCAAAAGTGCAGAAGACAGGAACCAAGCCGCGCGCTCCCATCCAGGCGCAGCGCTGAACCGGTCCGCCGCCCTCTCGGGCGGCTGTTCTGGCGGCGGGCATCCTCAGCTGGCGCGCAAGGCTTTGACGAGTTGGCTCTTCGTCATCGCTGACCGGCCGGCAATGCCCAGCTCCTTGGCCCGGCGCCGCAGATCAGGGACCTTCCAGTCGTCGTAGGAACCTGCAGCGCCGCCGCGTTTGCTGACCTTCTTGCGGGACGTCTTGGCAGCGGCGTTCGCGACGCGCGCTGACTTCTTCTTCGACACGCCCGCGTCCCGGAGCCGCTCGTACAGTCCTGTGTCCTTAACGCTCGGCCCTGGACCTTTCTTGGCCACGACCGTCACCTCCTCTTCCTAGCGGCGCCTCGCCGGCGCCGTAGTCGTCCTAGTCGTCGCGGCCTGAGACCGCGTCGCGGAACTTGTCGGCCGCCGCGACCGCGGGCCCTGCGACCTTCAGCGCCACCGGGTTGGGCGGCGTGTGCTGGTGCGGGCGGGTCGGCCCGGCCTTCGTCGCCCTGGCGAGCTTCTCGCCCAGATCGGCAGCTTCATCGGCCGACAGCACGGCCCTGAGGCCAGGCCAGACCTGCTGCTCCTCGTAGGCGATGTGCGCGCGGGCGGCGTGACTGAACTTAGTCATCAGCGGAATGAATTCCTGGTCACCAGGCGCCATCCCGTCCAGCTCGGTCAGCACCTCCTTGCCTTCGGTTTCCTGCTCGGTGCCGCTCGCGGCGAGCGAGTTCCCGTCAGAGGCTTTCTCCTTCACCACAGGCCAGAAGTACCTCTCCTCGGCGGCCTCGTGCTGCGACACGGCGCTGATCAGCGCACCGGCGAGCCAGCCACCCTGATCGCGCAACTCCGCCGCCGGCTGACCGGGCAGGCCCATCAAGGACTGCATCCGATCCAGCATCTGCTCCACCTCGCGGTGCGCAGCCCCGAGGACCTCGAACACGTCAGGCATCGCTTCCCCCCATCATCTCGGCGATCGCGCCGCAAGCTGCCCGAGGCAGGCACGCCCAAACCCGGTTCGACTGCGCCGCATCTCGCGGCCGGCCGCGTGCAGGCAAAAGACGGCCGCCGTGTTCGGTTCACCGGGCCGGGCTGAGCAGGCTCTCGATTCGGCGCAGGCGGTCGGTGAGCTCAGCGACATCGGCCTTAGTGGCGCCCTGCGCGGCTGATTTCAAGGTCAGCACGAGCTGGCCGCCAGGTTCCAGGCTGCCGTGATCGACCTCGGTTACGTCGTCGCCGTTCTGAAGGCGCACCGCGAGCAGTTGGCGCCGGTCTTGCCCGGCGCGAGCGGCACCAGCGACAGGGCATTCTCTCCTGAATCGAACTTTGACAGGGACGGCGCGGAGCTGCTGTTCCGGGACGCATCAGGTACCGAGTGGCTGCGCCGGCGGCGATATTGGCGTTGGTGGCCAGGTAAATCTCGTCCCGCGGGCGGCGGTCGGCCCCGTAGCTCACTCGCGTCGAGGATGAGGCGCTCGCTGAGACGGTCGTTCTCGGCGGCGCAGCTCGCCTGCCATCGCCGATCGGCGAGATCGGAGATGAGCTTGGCCGCGCGGAGGAATGCGGGCGCTTATGCGCCGATCGACAGGCACTCCGCGCCGACCTCAGCCGCGTAGTAACTGGCCGGCTGCAGGTCGCCGCTCGGTCGCGTGGCCCGCACGACATACCAGTCACCTAGGTTTGTGCTCAGCGTGTCGTCCAGGCCGTTAGTCGAGTTGGGGCCTATCGTCGTCTGTCCGCCGTTCTGCAGCAGCCAGGCATTGAACTGGTCAGCGCTCATCTGCCCGGCCCGCTCCGCCGCGAACTGACGGCACGTCGCCACGTCCATGGCGGTATCAGCGATCAGTGGGGTAGGGCTGGGCGACGGGCTCCAGCTAGCGGATGGCGCGGTGGTGGTGGGAGCGGGCGGAGTGGTCGTGGCGACAGCCGCCTGGCGGCTGGCGGCGGCCTTCGGCGCGCTGCCGCAGCCGGTGAGCACGAGCGCTGCCGCCGGGAACACGAGGAACGCGCGTCTCATTCTCGGTGCCTTTCCGGCGAGCACAAGCCGAGCACTGAGGGCAGTTGCGCAGCCTGCCGGCAAGTCCGGCCACGCCGGTCAGGAGCAACCCTCCAGAGTTGGCCGAGGCGGCCGTTCGCTGCACATTCTCCATCATAACCTGGCAAAGGCGTGGGCGTTTTCTCCCCTCGCAAATCCGCTCGGGATGTCCGACATGTCACCGAAGGCATCATCGGCCGCGGCAGCAGCCCGCGGGCGATGACCCGATCGCCCGCGGGCATCGCGCCCGGGCTTGGCCGAGACGCTGACGTACCCAATGCGGTGTGCCCACGGCTCACTGCGCTGCCCGCGTTCTCCGCGACTGCCGAGTTGGCAGCGCCTGGCATAGAGCGTTACCCGTATTAACATAAGCCGCATTGGTGATTGGAAGCCGCTGAGTCATGGCCAGCGCGCGCTGGCCAGCAGCGGGCTCGCGACGAGCGCGGCCACTGTCATCGCGAGCCCGCCGGCGGTGAGCGCGAGGACGTAGCGGGCGACACCCGGGGCGTCGTCGCTGATCCGGGTGCGCAGCACCATGGGCCACAGCATGAGCTGGGTGCCGATGATCGCGAGCCCCAGCCAGTCGAGCAGATTGACCTGCGTGCGCGAGCACCAGGGCGGCATCCAGTCCCGGCTAGCGTGCCGCCGGCGGCCAGCGCGGCACCGACCGCGACGTAATACCAGGCCGCGACGGCCACCGGGCCGGCGAGCGGCGGCGACCGGGTCATCGCGAGCAGGCTAGCCACATGCGCGATCACCGCGCTCACCACCAGCGCTGCCCCGGCTGGCGCCAGCCGACCTGACCGCTCGTGATGCCGCAGAGCACGGCCATTACGCCGATGTTGAGCACGCCAATCCGCAGGCGCGCGGGCCGCTCTGAACCTGGCCGGGCATGGAGCAGTGCCTGTGAGAAAGTCTGCTCCATAAGAACGCGGCGTTCGTAGCCGCGCCGAGCACCAGCAGGTGCAATGCCAGCCACTCCGGCACCGGTGCCACCGCATGGCCGGCGACCATCACGGCGGCGCCAGCAGGTAAGCAGCCAGGACCGTCCCGGCGGCGGTTGACCAGACGACCCGGGGCCGCCCGGTGCGCATGCCAGAATGCTCCGGGTGGGTCAGGCCGTTGCCCGGCCTGTTCGCAGGGATTGCCGGTCCTGGCCCGGTTCCGCTGTCGGCCGCGCACGAAGGCCGGCTACTGCGACTTCAGGCCCGGACAGGTCGCCGAGGTAACGCAGCCCGTCAGCGCCAGATCGCAGGATCCCGTCAGGGCCGATGACCGCGGGGATGACCTGGCTGGGCATTGCCAGCCACTCATCCCGCCAGTATTGGATCCGCCGCCAGCCCGCGGTGGTGAGCGGCCCGCCGTCCAGGGCGATGGTGCCGCCAGAGCGGCGCACGATGCAGGCAAGATCGGGGTCCCGGTTGAGCAGGCTCGGAATGTCCGGGCTCGCCAGCCGGTCAGTGATGTCTTCCGGCGGCCACATCAGGCCGGTGACCAGGCGGCGCACCTCGAAAGCAGTGCTGATGTGCCGATGTTCCGTCCAGATGGCACCAAACAGGCGGCGGCGGAGCTCATCGGCGATGCCATCGGATACGGCCTCGGCGTAGGCGGCCACCGCAGCGCCGCGCTGGCGCCGTAGTTACAGCGCCGTGTCGGCCCAGTCAGTTATGCCCGGCCGGCGGCCAAGCGATGCCTGCCGCGACCGCAACCGGCCCCCAAGGCCGGATTGCTAACGTCGGGCCGAATCCGATGTCTCCGGGGATAGCTGCATGGCCCTGGCAGCCGACCTGGCGTGACGAGAGTGGTGGCCGACAGGTTACTTGCCTGGAGTCCTCGTCGGTGGATCCGCTGCGGGCCCGGCGAGCGTGGTGGTCGTGGTGGTGGACTCCCCGGCTGGCGATCCGCGCCCGGATCGGGTGGACCTCTGATGGAGGTCATCCACCCGTACCCGACGTCCACGCAAGGCGTCCGCGGCGCGGTCCGCCGCTGGGCTGGCACGGGTTCCCCAGCAGTCGCCGCGCCCTGGCCAAGAGCCGCCGCGCATCGCTTAGTTACGGCTGCTGGCAGTGCGGGCAGAAATTCGTCCCGCGGCCCGCGACCCTCGTGCGGATGATCAAGGTGCCGCACGCCGGGCAGGGCTGGCCCTGACGCCGGAATACCTCCGCGTGATCGAGGTAACCTGCCCAGCCGCGGAAGTCGTTGATATAGCCGGCGAAGCTGGTGCCGCCAGTCGCGATCGCGCCGCCCAGGACGGAACCGATCGCGGCATGCAGCCGGCGCATCTCACGCTCGCTCAGGTCGCCCGCCCGCCGGGCGGGATAGATGCGGGCGTGATGCAGGCACTCGTCAGCGTAAACGTTGCCGATGCCGGCGACGACGGCCTGGTTGAGCAGCACGGCCTTGACCGGCGCCCGCGCATGTCGGGCCAGTCCCTCCCGCAGGACAGCTGCCGTGAAGGCGGCAGTCAGCGGCTCGGGCCCGAGTCTGCGCAGAAACGGATCGTCCGCGTCAGGCCGGCCACTGGCCAGGCGGATCCAGCCGAACCGCCGCGAGTCGTTGTAGTAGAGGATGGCCGCGTCGTCGAGCCGCATAATGACGCGGGTCGTCGGCCTGGGCATCGGCTGCAGCAGGCTCGGAGTGGGATGCCCGCCAGCCAGCACTGTCACCCCGGCTACGGTGACCACCAGCTGCCCGGTCATCCTCGGGTGTATCAGCAGGCTGCCGGAGTCCTGCAGGAACAGGATGAGGACCTTGCCCCGGCGGGCAACCCGGTCGATCCGGTGACCCGCGACCTCGTCGATCACCGCTCGCGGCGCCGCGAAGATCCTGCTGTCTAGGACATCGACCGAGACGACAAGCCGGCCGGTAATGGCCGTGCTCAGGCACCGGCGGAGCGTCTCGACCTCGGGTAGCTCCGGCATCGATCAGCGGCCTGCCGGCTGGCAGGAGGCGGGCATCATCGCGAGGCACGGACCTCGATCTGACCGTCCCGGATCTGCACCTCGTAACGAGGCTCGGGCGTGCTGGCCGGGCCGCGGACGATGCTGCCATCGGCGAACCGGAAGATGCTGGCGTGCCACGGGCAGGTAACGCAGCCGTCGCCGACCGTGCCCTCGTCCAGCGGGCCGCCCATGTGGCTGCAGGTGCTCGCCAGGGCGCTCAGCTGTGCCGGCAGCGCGGTAGAGCAGGACCGGGACGCCGGCGGCGTCGACCTTGCGGTGCTCCCCGTCGGCCAGGTCGGCGTCGGCCAGCACCGGAGTCCAATCCTGCGGGCCGTCCTGCCAGGCGGTGCGGTTGACGTTCACGCCATGGACGAAGCTCAGGTGACCGCCGAGATAGCCGCCGGCCAGCAGCGCTCCGAGCCCGGCCAGTCCCAGTGCCTTGCCCGCGCGGCGGCGGCCGCGGGCCCGCGCCGCGGCGGATGCCGCGTACAAGCTCAGCGCCGTGGTCATCGCCATGGCATGGACCAGCCCCGCCCGGGTTTCCCGGCCGGTGGTGTCGGACCAGTCGTTCAGCCCCGACGCCGCCGTCGGCACCGCAACCACCACCCCGACCTTCACCAGCAGGTCGGCGGCGGGCCCGGCCACAGGCCCGCCGACGGCGTCCAGCACGGCGGACATTCCCCATGCGCCGATCGGCACGTCGGTGAGCATCGGGTGCAGCGGATGCCCCACGTAGGTGCCGCTAAGCAGGTTGCGGACTGCCTGCGGCCGGACCGCAGGGCTGACCACCCTGATCAGGGGCCTGGCCAGCCGGTCAAGCGCCTCGATCCGCTCCACCCGCCTGACCAGGTCATGCAGCATGCTCATAGCGGCTCCTCGCTACCGGCTGCCGGACTGACTTCTCAGGACCGAGGCGAGCCGCTCGCCGAGCTGGTCCCAGCTGGCGTCGAACTTGGCCACGCCGTCGTCTTCCAGGGCCAGCACGACGTCGTCGTAGTCGATGCCGAGCTCGCCCAGGCGTCCGAGCACCCGACGCGATTCGTCGTAGTGGCCGTGTACCGAGTCGGCGGGTACCTGGCCGTGGTCGGCGACCAACCGCAGGGTGGCCTCGGGCATGGTGTTGACCACGCCCGGGGCGACAAGGTCGGTCACGTAGCGAGTGTCCGGGTAGGCCAGGTCCTTGACCGAGGTCGATGCCCACAGCGGCCGCTGCGGCCGGGCCCCGGCCGCCTGCAGCGCCTTCCACCGCGGCGAAGAGAACACCTGCTCGTACTGCTGGTAGGCCAGCCGCGCGTTCGCGATGGCGGCCCGGCCGCGCAGCGCGGCGGCCTCCGCCGTCCCGATCTTGTCCAGCCGCGCGTCGACCTCGGTGTCCACCCTGGACACGAAGAACGAGGCCACCGACCCGATCGGGCCCAGGTCGTGACCGGCGTCCCTGGCCTGTTCCATGCCGTCGAGGAACGCATCCATGACCTTGTCGTAACGCTGCAGGGAGAAGATCAGCGTGACGTTGATGCTGATCGCCTCGGCCAGGCACGCGGCGATCGCAGGCAGGCCCTGCCGCGCGGCAGGGATCTTGATGAACAGGTTCGGCCGGTCCACTGCCCACCACAATGCCCGCGCCTCGGCGATGGTGGCCCCGGTGTCGTGGGCGAGCCGCGGGTCGACCTCGATCGACACCCGGCCGTCCACCCCGGCGGTCGCGTCGTAGACCGGGCGCAGCACGTCGCACGCCCAGCGTACGTCGAACGTCGTCAGGGCCCGCAGCCCTTCGCCCGCCCCGATGCCCCGCGCTGCCAGGTCACGCAACTGCGGGCCGTAGGCAGCCCTGTCAGTGATCGCCGCGGCGAAGATTGTGGGGTTCGTCGTTACCCCCGCGACGTGGTCGCGGGCTGCCAGGTCAGCCAGGCTGCCCGAGGTCAGCCGGTCTCGGCTCAGGTCGTCCAGCCAGATCGATACCCCCGCCTCGGTCAGCGCCGCCAGTGGGTCTGTCATGCCGGACTCCTTCCCAGCCTGCCGGCGGCAGCTTGCAGGCCTTCACCGCGCCAGCACCGGCAGCACCGGCAGCACCGGCAGCACCGGCAGCACCGGCACGATACTTGTCATCCCGAGACTGCGGCCTTCGCTTCAGGTCCTTGCGGCAGGCGCGTCCGGGCCCGCTCCATGTGCTCTACCCTCGGCGAGCGTCCGGCGAACTGGCCGGCGCGACGGGACGCTACTGTTCCGCACTGCCGACTGTGCCGAGCCTCGCAAAGAAACGCGCGAGCTGGCTGAGACCATGGCCATGTTCCGCCGCCGGCTTAGCGCCCCGCATCGCTGCTCCGGTTTGCCGCATCGGTCCCGGAGCAGGAACAGGCCTTGGCCCGGAGGCGGGCAACGACATCGCGGTCCGGTCGGCGTTCCGGGCTATGAGCTGGCCGGCAGGCAGCACTCTGCTAACGCGTTCGTGTTCCCGCCGGTCAAGGAAGGGCTGGGCCTGGTTCTGCTCAAGGTCAGAGCCCGCTGCCGGTCTGGCGTCGCGGCAGACATCCCTGTTTTGTTTTCGTTCCGGAAGCCACTTCCGGCGCGGACCCGTCCTGGTACCGCGCGCCGGCGCCACTGCCCGTCCTCGGCCGGCCATGCTCCCCGTCGTGGCTGATCCTGCATGCGCCACGGGCTCGCACTGCACGGGCCAAAGGCAGTCGGCGATTACAGCTGGGATGCGTGCGCGCGACGGCATATTGCCGTCTACGGCCGTCTCGTCCCGATGCGCGGGAGCCGACGGCCTTGGCTCGCACGGACATGGTCCGCGCGCTGTAGGGACCGTGATTACGGCCTGGCCGCCGGGCGCCTGCCTACCCCGGCGGTACTGTGGTTACAGGGGGAACCTAAGCGTGAGGAGGCAGGCGATGACGGGAGGGAAGGTCCGGGTGAGGCGGGTATATGAGGAGCCGCAACGCGGTGACGGCACTCGGGTCCTGGTCGACCGCATCTGGCCGAGAGGACTGACAAAGGCCAAGGCCGCCCTCGACGAATGGTGCAAGGACGTCGCGCCGTCCGGCGAACTCCGCAAGTGGTACAAGCACGACCCTGGCCGTTTCGAAGACTTCGGCCGTCGCTACCAGGCCGAGCTGCAAGATCCCCAGCGGGCCGAAGCACTGGCGCATCTGCGTCAGCTTGCGAAGGACCGCCAGCTGACACTGCTCACCGCGACCAGACAACCCGAGATCAGCGAAGCCGCCGTACTCGCCGATCTGCTGCAGGCCTGAGGTCAGCTCGGCAAGTCAGTGCACCGCCGGCCGGTTGCCGGTCTCGCAACCGATGGGATGCTCCGGGCTAGCGCACTAGAGCGAGGTGAAATGATCGTCGGGTAGGAACAGGTGCGATCCGCCCGCTCGAGCCTGGCGGCACATCACCGGGCGGGTGCCGGATCCCCGCCCCCGCCCCCTGAGCCCCGGATCGGTGCCAGCCTTTTAGCTGGCCTTTGCCGGCGGCGTTGCTGCGCGGCTCCGATGTGCATGCCGTTAGCGCGTGACGTCCCTCGCTTCTCGGGTTCCGGCTACCTTCTGCCGCCGGAAGGTGCCAGCCCCTCCGGTGAGGTGATCCCCATAGACATGGAAGCAACCTTCGCGCGCGCTATCGCGGCGCGCGCCAGCCAGTTTGCGGCTCCGCCGAGATCAACCTGGGAAGATGCAGGGAGAGTCACCCCGATGAGTGTCAGGGCCACGGCTCCGCCATGGGTGCGGCCAGTGGCTGGGGCAGGAAGATTGCCTATAACCCCACGGTCGCCACGACGTAGGCGTTCGAAGGCGCGGCGCCCACCGAGACCGGGAGCCCGGAATCCCCGCGAGTAGAACGCAGACTCGGTCCCGATCATGATTCCTACCCCGAACGACGAGCGCCACGTACACAGCAACGCACCCAAGTGACAAGGCCACTGACATCCTCACAGATCGAGGCACCGGCGAGGGTCCGGCAGCAGCGCTTTTTTCGGGACCGGTCGCCGCCGGCTACGGCCCGTGCTGGCTGGGCGTAGCTACGGCACGACTGTCACCGGCCAGCGGGCGGCCTTCACCAGCCGACCCGCGAGCGAGCCCACGAACCGGTGACCGGCCCGCTCCGAGGCGCCGACAACGAGGGCGTCGGCCCGCACCTCCTGCGCCACTCTCCGCAGCTCGGTGAAGGGATCTCCGCGGACTACCAGGAACTCGGTGTCGACGCCTCGCTCAGCCGCCAGGCGCTCCACCTGCTCGCGCAGGCCTGCGCCTATCTCCTCGCTCATGTCCTCCGCCGCCATCGCCGCGACGGCATCCGCGCTCATCGTGGCCAGGGCACCGGGCGACACGACATAGACAACCGTCACCCGGGAGTGCTGGCGGCGTGCCAGGCCGTTGGCGTACGACGCGGCGCGCCACGATGTACGGGAGCCATCCAGTCCGACGACGATCATCTTCGGGCCGTCCGTACCGAGCTCAAAATCCTCATGACCGCTCACCCGCTCAGTATCCGCGTCCCGTGAGGCGACCGCAGCGTAGCGGCCGCCCGCGTCGCGGCCACCGGGCGATCCGGGCAGCACCGCGGCGCGGTGCCAGTCTTTGCGTGCCGGGCCGGGACGTGGCCGCCCGCCGGTGTTACCGTGGTGCCGGTCAGGCAGCCGCGCGGGGGCGCGAGCTGACAGCCGCCGTTGGCGACTCGCACGTCCGCCAGGGAATGCGCAAGCCGGTTCCACGGCCAGGCGGAGCCATCCGTGACGGACCGCCGCGAGGATGCCATGCAGGCAGGCGACACAGCGCAGTGGGGAGTGGGGAGCATGCAGGTGACCACTTATGAGCGGCCAGGCCAGCCGGGCCAGATGGCAGCGCCGCGCGGCTACCGGAAGGGCTCGGTGCTGGCGGACTGGCTGTCGACCACCGACCATAAGATCATTGGTCACCTGTACCTGATCACGTCGTTCGCGTTCTTCCTGGTCGGCGGCGTGATGGCGATGATCATGCGGGCGCAGCTGATGGGCCCGGACAACCACATCGTGTCCGACCAGCAGTACAACGAGCTGTTCACGATGCACGGCGCGATCATGCTGCTGCTGTTCGCGACGCCGCTGTTCGTCGGGTTCGCGAACGAGATCATGCCGCTGCAGATCGGCGCCCCGGACGTGGCGTTCCCGCGGCTGAACCTGCTCAGCTACTACATGTTCCTGTTCGGCGGGCTGATCCTGCTGGCCAGCTTCCTCACCCCCGGCGGGGCGCCCGGGTTCGGCTGGTACGCGTACTCGCCGCTGACCAGCTCCACGTACTCGCCTGGCGTCGGCGGCGACATGTGGATCATGGGCCTGGTGCTGGCCGGCCTGGGCACCATCCTCGGCGGCGTGAACTTCGTCACCACCATCCTGTGCATGCGCGCGCCCGGCATGACGATGTTCCGGATGCCGATCTTCACCTGGAACATCCTGCTCACCAGCATCATGGTGCTGGTCGCGTTCCCCGTGCTGGCCGCGGCGCTGCTGGTCCTGGAGATCGACCGCAAGCTCGGCGCGCAGGTGTTCGCCGCCAACAGCGGCGGCGCGATCTTGTGGCAGCACCTGTTCTGGTTCTTCGGCCATCCCGAGGTCTACATCGTGGCGATCCCGTTCTTCGGCATCGCCACCGAGATCCTGCCTGTCTTCTCCCGCAAGCCGCTGTTCGGCTACAAGGGCATGGTCGCCGCGACCATCGCCATCGCGGGCCTGTCGATGACGGTGTGGGCGCACCACATGTTCACCACCGGCGCGGTGCTGCTGCCGTTCTTCTCGTTCATGACCTTCATGATCGCGGTGCCCACCGGGGTGAAGTTCTTCAACTGGACCGGGACGATGTGGCGCGGGCAGCTGACGTTCGAGGCGCCGATGCTGTTCATCATCGGGTTCCTGGTGGTGTTCCTGTTCGGCGGCCTGACCGGCGTCATCCTGGCCTCGCCGCCGCTGGACTTCGCGGTCAGCGACTCCTACTTCCTGGTCGCCCACTTCCACTACGTGCTGTTCGGCACCGTGGTGTTCACCATGTTCGGCGGGTTCTACTTCTGGTGGCCGAAGTGGACCGGGAAGATGCTCGACAACCGGCTCGGTGTATGGCATTTCTGGAGCGTGTTCCTCGGCTTCAACGGCACGTTCCTGGTGCAGCACTGGCTCGGCCTGATGGGGATGCCGCGCCGGATCGCGAACTACCCGTTCCTGCCGCACCTGGCGACCACGCTGAACGACATCTCCTCGATCAGCTCGTTCATCCTCGGGGCTGGCACGTTCATCTTCCTCTACAACGTTTACAAGACCTGGAAGACAGGGGAGACAGTCACCGCCGACGACCCGTGGGGGTTCGCGAACTCGCTGGAATGGGCCACCTCCTGCCCGCCGCCGCGGCACAACTTCACCTCCATCCCGCGGATCCGGTCCGAGCGGCCCGCGTTCGACCTGCACTACCCGCACATCCAGTCCGGCCGGACCCGTGTCCCCGTCGCCACCGGGTCAGCTTCCCGACCCGATGACTAACGCACCGCCCGCCTGCGGCTGCCGATCCCGGCCGGACGGACCTGGCCCGTCAGCGGCCCCGGCAATGAGCCGGGCGCTGACCGGCCTGGCGATCCGTTGCCAGGGCCTGAGCCTGCTGCCTTCCCCGCAGCGTGCCGGTCATCGACAGCGGCGGTCGCCGCCTGGCCGTCCTGGCCTGGCTTGTCGTGCTTGTCGGCCGCGCCCGCCACCGCGCGACCGCGCAGGTTACTGCCTCGTGCACGGTCAGGCGGGGGCGCCCTCGGCCAGAAGCTTGGGGGCGTCCCGCTCGCCGGCCAGCCAAGAAGCTCGTCCATCCCGGCCGGAGCGGCCGACGATCGCACCGGCCCCGAGCAGGTCGCGCAGCGCAGCCGCCTCCGAAGCGGACGTGCAGCGCGAATCCCGGGTCCCAGGGGAACCGACGCGGCATCGCCTGTTCCGTTGCATCGCGGACGCGCCGCAGCCGGTCGGCGTGGCCGAGCTCACCGGATACGTGCGGCTCCACCACAACGCGGTACGCCGGCACCTGGCTGTGCCCAGGGACGCCGGGCTGGAGACCGAGGAAGCCGAAGACCGGTCCCGTCCCGGCCGGCCCCCGCCTGCTGTACCGCCTGCACCCCGAGGCTGCGCGCAGCTGGGGCACCCCCGGGGGCTATGCCTGGCTCGCCGGCGTGCTCGCCCGGGCCGTCCGGGTCAAGCAGGAGGCACGCCAGGCAGGCAGCACGGCCACCGGCGCGCCGCCGAGCTGACGGCCCGGCTAACCCGGACGACCATCTGGAGCAGGAGATGGCGCGCCGCGGCTTCCGCCCGGCCCGCGCCGAGCGCGGTCGGCGGATGACCTTCGTCCTAGGCCGCTGCCCATTCGCGAAGGGTCGCCGCCACCGATCCGGGCACGATCTGCGACTGCACCTCGGCCTGGCCAGAGGGCTGGGCGGCCTGGCCGTAGAGCGGCCCGCGGCCAGGGACGCCCGCCGGGCGAGCTGCCGCCTGACCGTGCGGCGGGTGGCCGCGCCGGCCGGGGTCACGGCTTGAACAGATCCCGTCCGCCGCACCCCGCCACGGCAAGGCACCCCGGCGTCAGCTCCGCACGGGCGGCCCCCGGGCAGGAGAGGATCGCGCACATGAGCGAGCAGCTTCCGCAGTGCCAGGACGGCCCCGTGACGGGCACCGAGCCAGTGACGGGCGCGGCCGCCGCGCCAGAGCGCGATGAGGCAGCGTGCTGGGCGCATCTGGTGTGCCCGCGTACGGGGCCATGGTCAGCGAGGGCCATCGCCAGGGCTGGGGATCACGCCCCGCAGGACCGTGACAAAGACCGCCCGGCCGGTGCGCCGGCGGTCAGCCGCCGGGTGGAATATCGCGGGCCGGCGGCGATCCGGGAGAGCCTGCCCTGCTGGGCGCGGCGGCGTCAAGGCTCGTCCCGAGGGAAACGCTAACCGCCAGCCAGGCGAGGCAGTCACGCGAGCGAGCCGGACGCGCAGCCGGCGGGCCGGGCTGGCGGCACCGGCCTGCGGCACCCTGGCGGCAACGACCGGGAGACGCTGGCGGTGACCAGCACGGCGCCCACGCCCGGCAGGGGACGGGCCGCGATCACCGGCGGCGCGGCGTGCGCTGCTCCCGCAGCCCGCTGCGGCGAGGGTGGCGCGGCCGGCCAGCGGCGCTCTCAGGCCCGCCAGGAACGCGGCCGGCCGCCGCGGCGCCATCAGCCGCGCCACCGTGCGGGGGGCCTACGGAGCTGTGGCTGACGCCTCTCCGGAACATCCTGCCTCCGCGACGATCCGGCCGCGCTCTTCCCACAGTTTACACCATAGAACTAGTATTTAAATATGGACGTCGTGCTCGCCGGCCGGGCACGCACGGGCGATTGAGCCGAGCCGCTTGGGACGGTGACTACCACGCGGGACCGCGAGGTCACCTCTGCATAACGCCTTCCGGGCACTGCAAGCCGACTGCAGCCATACGCTGGGCCTAGCCTCTGTGTCGCCTCCGCAGCCCAGGCGTAGACGCGACGCCGGAGGCGATCAGCGCTCCGCCGAGCCGGTCCTGGCGCAGATGATCGGCGGATCATCGTCCGGGATCGGGCCGCACTGCGGCGGCCGCGCCGGAGCCATCCTCGGGAGTCGCCACCCGCGCTCGTGCCTCTCGGTACCGCCTGTCACGAGGCTCTGAACGCAGCCGCACCGTCAACTGTATAGGTTGTTTTTAACAGCTTCTGTCGTTAAAATTATCTGCAAGAGCATTCCGCCTGGGAGGTGAGGACCGATGACCTACGTGATCGGCGAGCCGTGCGTGGACGTGCTGGACCGGGCGTGCGTGGAGGAGTGCCCGGTGGACTGCATCTACGAGGGCGACCGCATGCTCTACATCCACCCGGACGAGTGCGTGGACTGTGGCGCGTGCGAGCCGGTGTGCCCGGTGGAGGCCATCTACTGCGAAGACGATCTCCCGGACAAGTGGCAGGGCTACGCCGGGGAGAACGCGCGGTTCTTCGCGGAGCCGCTGCCCGGCCGCGGCGAGCCGCTCGGCTCACCCGGCGGTGCCGCGAAGCTGGGCGTGGTGGGCGCTGACACGCCGTTCGTCGCCGGGCTTCCCCCGCAACGGTGAACCGGGCCGGCAGGCCTCGTCCCGGAGCTGACCGGCCTGGCGCGGGCCGATTGGATATCTGCAGGAGGGCATGATGAGGTTGATCATCTACGGGGATTTCAACTGTCCCTACTCCTACCTGGCCAGCCAGCGGGCCGACCAGCTGGCCCGCGCTGGAACAGCGCTGGCCGAGTGGCGGCCTGTAGAGCATGACCTCCGGCTAGCTGTCACCGGGACGCGCTCAGAGGCTGACCGTGCCGTGTGGGAGGGCGAGCTGGCCGAGGTTGCCGCACTCGCGCTGCCCGGCGAGCACGCGCCGCAAGCGCCGCCGCCTGTGGTCAGCAATACCGGCGCTGCGGTGGCCGCCTACGCCGAGGCCGTATCCGATGGCATCGCCGATGAGCTCCGCCGCCGCCTGTTTGGTGCCATCTGGACGGAACATCGGCACATCAGCACTGCTTTCGAGGTGCGCCGCCTGGTCACCGGCCTGATGTGGCCGCCGGAAGACATCACTGACCGGCTGGCGAGCCCGGACATTCCGAGCCTGCTCAACCGGGACCCCGATCTTGCCTGCATCGTGCGCCGCTCTGGCGGCACCATCGCCCTGGACGGCGGGCCGCTCACCACCGCGGGCTGGCGGCGGATCCAATACTGGCGGGATGAGTGGCTGGCAATGCCCAGCCAGGTCATCCCCGCGGTCATCGGCCCTGACGGGATCCTGCGATCTGGCGCTGACGGGCTGCGTTACCTCGGCGACCTGTCCGGGCCTGAAGTCGCAGTCGCCGGCCTTCGTGCGCGGCCGACAGCGGAACCGGGCCAGGACCGGCAATCCCTGCGAACAGGCCGGGCAACGGCCTGACCCACCCGGAGCATTCTGGCATGCGCACCGGGCGGCCCCGGGTCGTCTGGTCAACCGCCGCCGGGACGGTCCTGGCTGCTTACCTGCTGGCGCCGCCGTGATGGTCGCCGGCCATGCGGTGGCACCGGTGCCGGAGTGGCTGGCATTGCACCTGCTGGTGCTCGGCGCGGCTACGAACGCCGCGTTCTTATGGAGCAGACTTTCTCACAGGCACTGCTCCATGCCCGGCCAGGTTCAGAGCGGCCCGCGCGCCTGCGGATTGGCGTGCTCAACATCGGCGTAATGGCCGTGCTCTGCGGCATCACGAGCGGTCAGGTCGGCTGGCGCCAGCCGGGGCAGCGCTGGTGGTGAGCGCGGTGATCGCGCATGTGGCTAGCCTGCTCGCGATGACCCGGTCGCCGCCGCTCGCCGGCCCGGTGGCCGTCGCGGCCTGGTATTACGTCGCGGTCGGTGCCGCGCTGGCCGCCGGCGGCACGCTAGCCGGGACTGGATGCCGCCCTGGTGCTCGCGCACGCAGGTCAATCTGCTCGACTGGCTGGGGCTCGCGATCATCGGCACCCAGCTCATGCTGTGGCCCATGGTGCTGCGCACCCGGATCAGCGACGACGCCCCGGGTGTCGCCCGCTACGTCCTCGCGCTCACCGCCGGCGGGCTCGCGATGACAGTGGCCGCGCTCGTCGCGAGCCCGCTGCTGGCCAGCGCGCACTTGCTCGCCGCCGGGCTGGCCGCTTATCTGGCGGGCACCGCGGCGTCGCTGCTGCCAGCGGGCGCGGGAAATGCGGGCCAGGCCACCGCATACGGACGCCGCCTGGGCGTTGCTGGCCGGCACCGCCTGGCTGGTCGCCGCGCTCGCCGCGGACACCGCAGGACTGGCCGCCGGCCTCGGCACGGCCAGCCAGGTGCTCGGCCGGCTGCTGATCCCCGTCCTCGGTGCCGGGGTGGTCGGCCAGATACTGGCCCGCGCGCTGACGTTCCTGCTGCCGGTGACCGCCGGCGGCGGGCCAGCCGGGAACCGGCGGCTTACCGGGATCCTGGAACGCGGCTGGCGCACCCGCGCAATCCTCGGCAATGCCGGGGTGCTTGCCCTGATTACGCTGACCGGCGGCGGCTGGGGCCGGACCGCGGCGTGGGCGGCCATGCTCGCCGGGTTCGGCACGTTTCCTGTGCTCGCAGCTTCGCGCTGGCGGCGGCGCGAGCCGGCACCCCGCAGCTAGGGCGGGAGCGCGCGAAGTGCCCTCCGCCGGCTACTGACCGCCCGGGGACCGGCGAGCCGGGAGCCTGACCGGTAGCCCAAGCAACGCCACGGTCATTGCCACGGCGACTACGGCCCACGCGGCAAGCGCCAGCCACGCCTCATAGCGTCCCAGCGTCACCAGCCAGGACACGTTCAGGGCGGCACCGAGTTCCCGGCTGGCGACCCCGCACATGCCGGCCGGGAACACGATGCTCCACATCCCCGGCTCATAGGCCAGCGAGACGTGGCGCAGCAGGTGCCGCCAGGCCCCCAGGACCAGCGGCAGCGGGATCAGCCAGGTCCCGAACGCCCACAGCACCACCGGCAGGCCGGCGACCACGCCATGCACGGCGGCGCCCAGCGACGCGGGCGGCAGCCGCAGGATGAGCGCGCCGGCCAGCACGCTGATCGCGGTCGCGCCCATGAACACCCAGTACGGCGGGGTCAGCTCGGCCGGCTGCACGGGGTACTGCATAAGCGCGATGGCCACCATCACGGCGACGAGCAGGTAGAGCACCACCCCTACCGCCTAGCAGCAGGTGGCGAGCGCGGCCAGGCCCTCCGGCAGCAGTTTGTGCAGCGAGGCGGCGGCGACCGCGATCGACTGAGTGCCGACCACCCAGATGAATCAGGTGCCGTTCGCCCCGGCCAGGGCGGGCGCCAGCAGCACGACCGCCGCCGCGGTGTGGCCGTCACCGGCCAGCCGGGCGGCCAGCACGTCGGAGGCGGCGGTAAAGGTGAAAAACGCGAACGCCCGCCGCGGGTCGGCCGCGTCGGCGAGGAACTCGCGGCGGTAGCCTGCCAGCCGCCACCCGTAGGCGATCACCAGCAGCAGGTACGCCACGATCCCGGCGGACAGCAGGAACCCGGGCAGGCTGGCCGCCCCCTCCAGTCGTATCGCCTGCGAGATGATGCCGGTGGCCATCACCGGCGCGAAGTACCCCGGGTTGAGATCCCGGATCCCGGTCCTCAGCCGCGGCCACCAAGGCCCCATCCGTATCACGCCTTCCGATCCGTCGCGGCGCCCCGCGCTCCGGGCGGGCACCCGGCGGTATTCCTGACGGTAACCAGCCCGGCTGCGGCCCGGACGGCAGACGCCCGAGTGTCCGGTAGGCCGATTGCACCGCCGGAAGTTAGTTTCAACTATCATCCTGGCGTAAAATAGGGTCATGGACACGCAGGCGCTGCTTGCTCCCGATAGCGGCTCCCCGCTGGGCCAAAGCCGGGCCGGGGTGCTGCAACTGCTGTGCGCCGCGGGCTCGCCGCTAGGGGTGCAGGAGATTGCCGACCGCACCGGGCTGCACCCCAACACCGCCCGGTTCCACCTGGACGGGCTGGTGGAGCTGGGCCTGGCCACCCGGGAGCCGCGGGCGCGGGGGACGCCGGGCCGGCCCAGCATGACCTACCAGGCGGCCGAGGGCGGCGGGCCGGCGGGAGGGCGGCGTTACCGGCTGCTCGCCGAGATGCTCACCAGCCTCATCGCCGGCACCATGGCCGAGCCGGGTAAGGCCGCCGTGGCGGCCGGCCGCGAATGGGGCGCCTACCTCGCCGAGCAGCCACTCCCCTACCAGCGGCCGGGCGCCGGCGACGCCATCGAGAAACTCGCCGCCATCATGGAGGAGCTGGGTTTCGCCCCGCAGGCCGTCGCCGACGGCAAGCAGTACCGGCTGTGCCTGCACCAGTGCCCGTTCCGGGAGGTAGCACAGCGCCACCAGGACGTCGTGTGCTTGCTGCATCTAGGGCTCATGGAGGGCGCGCTGGCCCAGATGCGGGCACCGGTCACCGCTGACCGACTGGAGCCGTTCGCCGAGCCCAGCCTGTGCATCGCACACCTGACAGCCCGCGACGAGCCAGGCCCCGCCAGCCCAACCGCGGACTCAGCCGGCGAGCTGACCGGACGCGTGATCGCAAGCTCCTGAAGCGGCGGCGCCGGATTTGCTGGCCGTCCGGACGGGCCGATCGTGCGGCCCTTGCGCCAGCGGGAACCGCCGCATGGCTGAGCTAAGGTCCATGGTCGCGGTGAGCAGCGTCACCAGCCCGCCCGCCATCAGGGCGCGCAGCCGGCCGAACGCCTCCCGCGGCCTGGGGCCGCCCAGCTCGGCGCTGTAGCGCCGGCGGAACTCCTCGAATTTGGCCGGGTCGTGGCGGCACCACGTCCGCAGCCCGGTGGATGGCGCGGCGTCCTCGGCCCAGTCGTCCAGCCGCGCGGCGTCCTTGGGCAGGCCCCGCGGCCATACCCGGTCGACCGGGACGCGGGCCTGTCGCCGGGTGAGGCGTTGCCGTAGACGCGGCGTACGCGGATGTCGGTACCCATCGCGGTCTCCTTCCTTCAGCCGGTCACCAGCATGCGGGCAGCGGCGGCGATGCGGGGGGCCGGGACGCCGGCGGCTTCCATCAGCTCGTCCGGGGTGCCGAGCCGGGCAGCCCGCTCACCGCGCATTGCCGGACCCGCAGCGGCTGCCCGGACCCGGCCAGCGCATCGAGCACGGCGCCGCCGAGGCCACCCGGGGCTGGTGGTCCTCGGCGATGACCAGCCGCCTCCGGTTGCCTCCGCCGCGGCCGCCAGCGTGGCCTGGTCGAGCGGCTTGACCGTGTACAAGGCCGATGACCCGGGCGGCGATCCGGTCCGCGGCGAGTTCGCCTGCGGCGCGCAGGCACTGGTGCACGGTGACCCCGGCGCCGATCCGCGGGCGCGGCGGCCGGGTCCCGCCCCCACGGCGCGGGCGCGTTCCAGCCCGGTCAGGAACGCCTCGATCACCTCAGCCAGCGAGAAGATCAGGGTGAGGTTGATGCTGATCCCTTCGGCCAGACAAGCGCTGATCGCCGGCAGGCCCTGCCGGGCGGCCGGGACCTTCACGAAGAGGCTGGGCCGGTCTACCTGCCACCACAACGCCCGGGCCTCGGCGACGGTGCGCTTGGTGTCGCGCGATCCGCGGGTCCACCTCGATCGACACCTGGCCGTCCAGCCCGCCGGTCGCCTCGTACACCGGGCGCGGCACGTCGTGGGCCCCGCCTGGCGACGGGTGCCTGCTTCCGGGTTCTCCGGTCAGGCCCGCGCCTCGGCGTGCGCGTGGTGCATGTCCGCGAGCAGGGCCGCGAGGTCGGTGCCGGAACCGGTGAGCGCGGGTAGCAGAAGATCGTTTTCCTTGGCCACATGGCCGGCGAACAGTGTCGTGATCCATTCCGCGATGGTGGCGGCCGTGGGGCCGTCCGCGGGCAGCCGAAGCCGGCCGGCGAGGCACGCCAGTGCGTAGTGCTCGGCGGTCAGGACGCGCACCAGGTCGCTACCGCGGGCCTGGGTGACTGCGGCCCGGTAGAGGGTGCGTTCCTCCGCCTTGGCATGGAGCAGGATTTCTCCTTCCAGGTACTCCCGCAGCCTCGCCAGCGGCTGCTCATACGGGACGCCGTTCTCCACCGCGTCGCAGACCGTGCGACGCCGCTCCAGGCCGCGGCGCAGCACCGCGTGATGGTGCAGGATTTCCCTGGCCTGCTCGGTGGCGCCTTCATAAGTGACGGTCATCTGGCACCTCCGTCTCACCTCCAGCATAAGCTCAACGAATTTTTACTAGAGTAGATAGTAAAAATTAGGTCTCCGGAAGAGCCGTGCCGCTGCATCCTCCAGCCGGGCGGCGCCGTGCGGCGCTGCTGGCGGAGGCCAGTTCTCAGACCACGATGCACGGCGGCTCCTCGATCAGTTCCCTGAGGCCGGTCAGGAAGGCTGCCGCGGCGGCGGCCCGTCGACGGCGCGGTGGTCGATGGACAGGGTCAGTGTCATGGTGGTGCCGACCGTGACCTGGTCACCACGCACGACTGGCTGGCGGGTGGCTGCGCCGATGGCGAGGATCGCCGCCTGTGGCGGGTTGATCACCGCGGTGAACTGCCGGATGCCGCACGTGCCGAGGTTGCTGATGGTGAAGGTGCCGCCGGCGAACTCGTCCGGGGTGAGCCTGCGTGCTCGCCGGCGGGTGCCGCGGCCGCCGGCTGTGGCATGGGCTGCGCCGCATCGAGCTGGCGGATGGCGTCACCGATTTCGGCTCGGACGATCCGCCCGCCAGCCCCGGTGCCGCTGATAGCGGTCAGGTCGATGCCGTGCCCGCGGGCGAGGTTGCGGGCGAGCGGTGAGGTCCAGACCGGCCCGGTGGCCGGCCGCGCCAGGCGGGGCGGGGCGGCCGAAGCGGCCGCCTGCTCGCCAGGAGGCGGCATGTCTGCTGGAGGCGTCGGTGCGGCGGGCGAGGACGCGGGAACTCCGGCAGCGGCCTGGCCGATGACGGCGATGGCGGTCCCGATGGGGACCGATGAGCCTTCCCCAACGAGGATGGTGGTGAGCACTCCCTCGTCGTAGGCTTCCATCTCCATGGCGGCCTTGTCTGTCTCGATGACCGTCAGGATGTCGCCCTTGCGGACCTGGTCACCGTCGTGCTTCAGCCACTGACTCAGGGTGCCCTCGGCCATCGAGTCGGAGAGCCGGGGCATGAGCACGTCGGGCATGGCTCCTCCTAGCGGCCGAAACAGGTGGCGTCGAGGGTCTCGTGGATGACCCGGGTCAGCGCCCCGGCGTTGGGCAGGGCCGCGAGCTCGAGCGGCTTGGCGTACGGCAGCGGCACCTTGGCGGCGGCGACCCGGCGGACCGGGGCGTCCAGGTAGTCGAACGCGCCCTCCTGGATCGTCGCGGCGATCTCCGCGCCGATGCCGTGGCTGAGCCAGTCATCCTCGACGATCACGGCGCGGCTGGTCTTGCGGACCGCCTGCCGGTCCAGCGGCCGGAGGCTGCGTAAGTCGATGACCTCGGCGGAGATGCCGCCGCTTTCCAGCCTGCGCGCGACGTCGAGGGCGATCACAGCGGCCCGGGAGTAGCCGATGACGGTAATGTCCCGTCCCGGCTTCAGCACCGCGGCGCGCCCGATCCAGCAGCGCCGGCTGGTGCTCGCCCCAGGCCCGCTGCAGGGGCGGCGCGGGCGGAGTCGCGGCCGCGAGCACGTCGTTGCCGTCCACCCGCTGGCCAGGGATCCGGTAGGAGCAGCCGCGCTTCCAGAGTTCCGGCTCGGCCGACGCCGCCTCAACCGGGCTACCCTGCCGAGCTGGTTGTTGACGATCACGTACACGACCGGCAGCCGCCACAAAGCTGCCAGGTTGAGCGACTCGTGAAACGCGCCGATGTTGGTGGCGGCGTCCCCTAGCAGGCACATCACCGCTTGGCTGTCCGGCCCGCGGCCGCCGCGGTAGGCCAGCGCCAGCGCCGCCCCGGTGGCCGGGGGGATCTGGCCGCCGACGATCCCGTACCGCCCAGCAGCCGATCTGCGGATCGTACAGGTGCATCGACCCGCCCCGCCCCCCGCGACAGCCCGCCGGTGCGGCCGAACAGCTCGGCCATCACCCGTCCGGGGTCGGCGCCGCGGGCCAGCGCGTTCCCGTGCTCCCGGCGCCGGGTACGACGCGGTCGCCGAGCTCTCGCGCCGCTGGCGGCCCTACGGCGGGCTGGTGTATTTCCACCTGCTGCTCGATGCGCTCGCCGCCGACGGCAACGCGGCTACCGGCGACGCCGCGGTGATCGGCGTCATCGGCGGATACCAGCGCGGCGGAGACCAGGCGGACGTCTCATACGCCGCCGCCTTCGGCCAGAACGTTCAGGCGCTGTGCGCCGTCGCAGTGTCGCAGAGCTGATGGCGCATGCTCCCGGTCCGCCAGCGCGCATCACGGGCACGAGCGCCCGACGCCGGCGGCGGTGGCCTCGGTGAACTGGCTGTTCTACAGGTCGTAGTAGAAGCCGTGGCGGGCGAGCAGGTCGTCGTGGCTGCCTTGCTCGACGATGTGCCCGGCGTCCATCACGATGATCGTGTCGGCGTTGCGGATCGTGGATAGCCGGTGGGCGATGACGAAGCTGGTCCGGTCTTGCCGCAGTCGTGCCATGGCGTCCTGGATGAGGACCTCGGTGCGGGTGTCGACGTTGCTGGTCGCCTCGTCGAGGATGAGGATCGGCGGCCCGGCCAGGAACGCCCTGGCGATTGTCAGGAGCTGCTTCTGCCCGGCGGAGATGTTGGAGGCGTCCTCGTCCAGGAGCGTGCCGTGGCCGTCGGGCAGGGTCCGGATGAAGTGATCGGCGTTCGCGGCCCGGGCTGCGCCGGTGATCTGCTCGCTGGTGGCGCCTTGCATTCCGTAGCCGATGTTGCCGCGGATGGTGCCGGCGAACAGCCAGGTGTCCTGCAGCACCATGCCGAAGCACTGGCGGACCTGGTCGCGGGTCAGGTCGCGGTAGTCGGAGCCGTCGAGGGTGATCCGGCCGGAATCGATCTCGTAGAAGCGCATCAGCAGGTTGACCACGGTGGTCTTGCCCGCGCCGGTGGGCCCGACGATGGCGATGGTCTGACCCGGCTCCGCAGTCAGGGTGAAGTCCTCGATCAGCGGATCGCCGGCTGGTAGCGGAACGATACGTGCTCGAGTGTCACCCGCCCGGCGACGTGATCTGGCGTTGCCGACCGCGAGGATCGAGCGAACGTCGCCAGCACGCCAGCGTCCGAACTGCGGCTACGGCTGGAGCCACCGTGCCACACATTCGGTGTTGAGCAGGCTGGGCTTGCGGAGTGTGGCGATCATTACCTGAACTGCGTCTTGGACGTCCCGTGTCAGCCGGAAGCACGCGGCGGCCGAACCACAGGCTGTTGGCGAGAATGGCCTGGCCACGGCCACGACCCTATCGGCGAGGCTCGGCATATCCTGGACGTCGTCGGGATTGACCTGCCACCCGGCCCGGTCCGGCGCAACACCGAGATTCGCGATCTGCTCTCCCAGCCAGCCCCACGGGTCTGCAGTGAGCGCGATGTCCCAGACCCTCGTGCATGGCTCGTTGCCGACGAATTCGGGGTGATAGTGGGCTGCGGCGAAGGTTCCGGCCCGGTCGGGTCAGCCGATCGAAGAGGTCGGCGCGCCAAAGCGTCCGATCGGCGGTCATCAGCTGCGATGCTGACTCACTGCCGCGGTGCTGCTGCTCACGCAGCTCACGGACTTCTATCCGGGCACCGTGCTCCATCGACGCGTCGTCGAGATCGACCTCGAACCAGTGCCGGATCGTGACGGCAGACCGAGAAAGTGCCAGCACGTGCTGCAGCTTGCCTCCAGGCGTTTGATGGGTCTCCGGCGGCCCGGTAATGCCCTTGGGGGCGCTCGTTTCCACCATGTAACGAAACCACGGCGGCTATTGACAGCATTTCCCTTTCTTTCTTTACGGTTCAGAAATATCTCACCTGGAGGCTGCCATGGCCGCTGTTAACTCCCCAGCTCCCGCCTCCGCGCGCGCGACCAGCGACAACCAGGTCAAGCGGAACGCTCTCGGGCTGCCGAGTGCCATGGCGATCTCCCTGGCGTTCATCTCCCCGACGATCGGCGTGATCTTCATCTCGTCCCTGATCGCCGGGAAGGCAGGCCTGTCGTCGCCGTTCGTATTCATCATCGGCACGCTTGGCATCGCGCTGATGGCTTCGACCCTCGCGCAGTTCTTGTATCACGCGTGATACCGTTGACTCATGACTGAGGTCACGATCCGCGAGCTGCGGAATCACGGCGGCGAGGTAGTTGACCGTGCGGCTCAGGGCGAGCAGATAACTATCACGCGAGCAGGCTTGCCCGTGGCCGAGCTCCGCCCGGTCCCCCGGAAGCCCCTGACGGCTGAAACCTTGCTCACCCGGTGGCGGCGGCTGCCGCCAGTGGACTATCGCGCCATGCGAGCCGAAATCGACGAGGTACTGGACCCTGACCTGTGACACCCTCAGGCGAACGCCCTGCTCAAGGAATTCTGGACACGTCCGCCGTCATCGCCATGCGCGGCATTACTGACGCCTCAGCGCTGCCGACCGAACCGCTCATCACGACCATAACGCTGGCCGAACTCTCAGCCGGGCCCCTAGTCGCACGCGACGAGCAGGAACGCGCCGCCAGACAGGCGCACCTGCAAGAGGCAGAGGCCGACTTTGACCCGCTGCCATTCGACCGCGCATCAGCACGCGCCTTCGGCCAGGTCGCCGCGTCACTGCGCAGATCTGGCCGCAAGCCCGCCGCACGTGCCTACGACGCGCTTATCGCGGCGACCGCCTTGGCCCGCCAGCTTCCCGTCTATACCTGCAACCCCTCAGACTTCGAGAAGATAGACGGCCTGGATGTCGTAGTCGTCCGGCTGCCGGACCCATCACGCTGACAAGGACAGACCACCCACGCAGTACCGGCGCACCGTGTAATTCACAGGTGCCGAGGGAATGCCGCCGTCGATCTGTTTCCACAGTTCATTCAGGGCGTCCTGGACAGCTGCCTTGCTAACCCCGGACACCCGGCGGCGCAGCCGCCGGCCCTGCGGGCTGCGCCCGAGGGTGATCTCGCCGCGCCATCTTCCCGGGCACCGGCGGTGCCGCGTACCGTCCTTGCTTGGCCCGTCACGATCAAAGTAAATGGCGTCGCCGCCCTTGCTGCGCCGTTCCGACGTGCCCAGAATCCCCCTCTGGGGGACTATCCGGGGGACAACTGCTAGCGATCCCAGGCGACACACAGCGACAGATCGCGACCGTTTCCGGAGCTAGAGGCGCAATCGGAGACGTTGCATAGCTGATCGGTAACTCCCCTTACTTCGCTGACACGGAAGAGGTCACTGGTTCAATCCCAGTACCGCCCACCAAGTTTGACCAGGTCAGCGGCATGTTCCTGGCGGTGAGAGATCATCAGCCGCCAGGGTCGCTGGCCATCTTCCATATTCACTGGTTAGCCACCCGGCGGGGCATACACCCTGGTCAGACGCCACAAGGCGGCACTTCCAAGCCGCCAAGCGACGTCTAGCACTTCTCTGTAATGGAAGAGGTCACTGCTTCAACCTCCGGCACCGCCGACAGATCTATCAGGCAGAATGCCGAACCGCCGGGACCTCCGGGGGGATTGACCGGGGGACTATGGGCCGTTTCAGCGGCACGGCAATAGTGCGGTCCGCCATCCCGTCCGATCCGGAATTGTAAGCATCCGAGTTGATGGTCGCAGCGGCTCGCCGCCATGAGCTGATCTGCCGATACCGGCGCTGAATCATCTGGACAGGACCGCTCACGAGGGCGCGGAGTGCATGTCGGTCCATGCGCTGGCCGGTGGTGTGCTGGCGCCCGTGCGGACGCTAGGTTGTGCGGCCGTAAGGCCATCACCAGCGCTGACCGGTCGGGCGTGGATGGTCCGTGCGTCAGCCCGTCGCGCGGCGACCCGCACGCCACTTTCCCCGCGCCCTTGGCAACGTGGCTGTCTGGCGATCCGTGCGCAATGGCGGAGACGCCAAGACCCTCATGCCGCACGCTGCGCATGCAGGACTTCGCGCCGGCGCGCTACGGCAGATGCGGGAACGCGAAGGCCGGGACACCGGGCCGGTGTTCGCCACCAGGGACGGCGGCGAACTCGACGCGGCCAACGTGCGCAGCGAGTTCCGCGGTGCCGTCAAAGGCACCGGGATCCCCGGCGCCTGGACACGGGCGAACTCCGTCACACCTTCGTGAGCCTCGTGTCCGACTCCGACGTCCGCGTCAAGCGAATCGCCTGCCTCGCCGGGCACACCAACTCGCGAACCGCCGACCTGGTCTACCGCCAGCAGCTCCGCCCATCGTGGAGAAAGGCGCCCAAGCCCTCGGCCAGCTGTTCCTCGACACCGCATGATCAAAAGGTAGCGACAGACGCACATAGCGAATTGAGGACGTCGCAACCCTCGGCCGTCAGCGTGGCGACCACGACCGGGCCAAGCCGTCGCAGGCGGCGGCCGTGGAGATCACCCTTGCGGGACCCCTCCGGACCAGCCGTGACACATCTGGGCTCGCCCGCCAATCCGGCCGGACCTGCTAACTGGCGCGTTCCGGGTAGGAGTTCACCGGAGCCGCGCCCGCGCACCGGGGCCGGTTATCGGCTCGGCGTAGCTCGCCAGGTAAGGGCTGAAACCTGCGGAGTGCCGCGCCAGCACCGGCGGCGGGACATCTGGTCCGCCGCCGGATTCGCGGGACCTCCGCCTGCGATGAGTGGTGCGGAAGTCCGTCCGGTCAGCCGGTGACTACCAGGTCATCGCGGACGTTCCTGACCCCGGTGCCCCTCCACGCGGCGTCGAGCACCGCGTCATGCTCGCCCCAGGTTTCGATGTGGCCGGTGACGGTGATCGTGCCGTCGCTGGCGCCTACCTGGATGTCGGTGTCACCCGGCAGCAGCCCGTAACGGATCAGGGCATCTTGCACGAGGTCGATCACATCGGCTGCCTCGATGTCACTGTAGATCTCGATATCGTCGGCGATGCCGCGGACGCCGGCCAGCCCGGCGACGGCCTGCTCGGCCGCATCCCGCTGGAACCTGTTCCCCACCATGCCGGTCAGCCAGACATTACCTTCGCTGGCGCTGGCCTCCACGCTGGCCGGCGGCACGCTGACATTCATCGTCAGCGCATTGTTGGCGTCGGTGGTCAGCAGCACGTCGTCCCGGTAGCTGGCGAACGGCAAGTCCACCATAAGGTGGTTATGCACCCTGGTGACCCCTTGCAGCCGCCTGGCGGCGGCGGCCGCCTGCAGATACTGCGGGTAGGTGGGCACGGTGCCGTTCAGCGCCACATCCCCGTTCATGTTCTTGACGGTGATGCCCGACGCATCGACCAGCGGGTCGAACTCCAGCTCTTTCTGCACCGCCTCGCGGATGTCCTTGTTCATCTGAGCCGCTTGGCGTGGGCTTTTCGGTGCCACGGGAATTCCCCTCCCTGCCATCACTCTGCTGCCCCGTCTTTTCTGTCCTGCCGGGATCTACCCAGGGGCACCAACCGCTAGTCCTGACACCGCGTCGGTGTGCACTGGACGCGGTGCTACCAGAAGCCGGTTCCCGGGAGCGGCAGTGCGGCCAGGCGATTGACACGGGCGCTGCGATCCCGAGCATCCCCAAGAAGGCCCCGGCAGCTCGCCGACCACGTTTTCTTTGGTTCGCTCGGGATGGCGCCGGTGGCGCCGGATCAGCCCGAGCAGGCCGGCACCCGCGTAGCCCAAGCGAGCACCAGTTGGTCCACCCGCTGCTCGGGCCAGAAACGGGCTACTGCGACACCGCGCCGCGCCGCACGAAAGCGGCGGCTGTGGTAGCCGCCGCCTCGCGCCAGCTAGCAGGCGCGGCTACGCCGCCGAGCCGTGCTGCTGCTCGCCGGACGTGGTGCGGGCCGCTATGAGCTCGGGCACGGCCGAATGCACGGCGTTCTGTATGCGCCGCAGCTCGATGCCCTGCATGAGCGCGCGGGCTCCGTAGACCAGGTTGAACAGACCGAACAGCAGCGCCAGGGTGATCGCGCCGACTCCCGGGTGGGCGAACAGCACCACTCCGAACGCGACCGAGACCAGGCCGCCGAGGATGAACAGTGCCCGGGTACCGACCGGCGCGCTGGCCCCGGACGCGGCTGACGCCTCGACCAGCCCGGCGATGACTGCCCAGCTGGCCACGATCAGCACCAGAACCAGGGCGGTGGCTCCAGGCCAGGCCAGCGCGACCACTCCCGCAGCCAGGTCAATCAGCCCGACCAGGACGTGCCCGAGTACCGGCCCGGCGGTACGGCTACTGAACGCCCGCAGGGCCTCGAGGCCGGAGGCCATGAAGGCGTACACGGCAAACAGGACGACCAGCGCCAGGACTGTGATCCCAGGCCAGGCCAGTGCCGTCGTGCCGACGGTCAGGGCGAGGATGCCTCGCAGGATCAGGCTCGTGCTTAACGACTTCAACATGACTGGGCTCCTTCGGATGCTGGGCTGGCGTCAACGCGGAATGCCTCCCTGCGGCCAGCGTTTGACACAAGCTTAATCATAACTGATGATTAATTACAAGACTGATTATACGCTTCATTTTCTGAATCTCAAGGCCGTCGGCAGCCGGGCCCGGCCGCGAGCAAGGAGGTTGTCATGTTTGCTGCTCTATCAGTGCTGCTGTTCATGGGTTGCCTGCTGCCGAGCGCCGCCAAGCTGGCTGGCCACCCCAGAATGCGGGAGTCAGCCCGGCGTTTCCGGATTCCCTGGCAGCGCTACCGGCTCATAGGCGTGGCGGAGCTGGCCGCCGCCGCGGGAGTCCTGGCCGGTCTGTGGTGGCATCCGGTCGGCCTGGCGGCCGCCGCCGGGATGGCGTTCCTGCTTGTGGGTGCCCTGATCATGCACAGGCGAGCGGGTGACCACGGCAAGGAAATCGCGCCCGCCCTGATCATCCTGCTCATTGCGGGCGGGTACCTGATCACGGCTCTGGTCTAAAACGCCCGGGTTGTATCGTCGGCCACCGCCCGCCGCAGGAAGGCGCGCAAGCGCGGGGGTGCGCCGGGCGGTAAAGCCGACATCGATCCATCGCCGTGAGGAGTGATCGCGGCCGATGCCGACCCGGTAACCCCGCTCGGCCGGCGGCGCTGACAAGCGCCGGGAAGTACCCGAGGGTGCTGCACGGTCGAGGGCTAGGACTAGTCCCGTTATCCCATCCGGGGGACGCCGCGCAGGCGTGAAATCTGGTGAGGCGCCTGCTGGTACTGGCCGGCGGGCCGACCTACCTGCTGTTCCGACATCGCTACGGGCAGCCTGGCGGCGATCGTCAGCTCATCAAGCCGACGAGCAGCTGGCGCCGCAAAAAGCGATCAGCCCATCACCACCACGTAATCATGGACGTTTTTCACGCCGACGCCCCGCCAGGCGGCGTCGATGACTGCGGCATGCTCGGACCAGGTGCGGACGTGGCCCGTGAGCTCGACGGTGCCGTCGCTGGCGTCTACCTGCACGTCGGTGTCGACGGACATCAGCCCGTACCTGTCGAGGGCGTCCTGGACCAGGTCGGTCACGTCGGCCGCCTCGATGTCGGTGAAGATCTCGATGTCGTCGGCGACGCCGCGCACGCCGGTCAGCCTTCCGACGGCCTGCTCAGCCGCGTCCCGCTGGAAGCGGTTGCCCACCGTCCCGGTCAGCCAGACATTGCCTTCGCTGGCGCTGGCCTCGACGCTGCCGGGCACGGTGACAGTCATCGAGAGCGTGTTGTTGGCGGCCGTGGTCAGCATCGCGTCGTCCCGGTAATCGGCGAGTGGCAGCTCCACCATCAGGTGGTTATGCACCCCGGTGACGCCCTGGACCCGCTTGGCCGCCGCGGCTGCCTGCGCGTGCTGCGGGTAGCTGGTCACCGTGCCGTTCAGCGCCACATCTCCGTTCATGTTCATGACCGTGATGCCCGACCCGTCAAGCAGCGGATCGAAGTCCAGTTCCTTCTCGACCGCCTCGCGGATGTCCTTGGTCCTTTTGACCGGATCGCGGGTACCTTTGCTCTTTGCCACGGCCTGTTCCCCCTGCCAGCATCAGCCGCTCTGGTTTCCGGGCACTTACCCTGTGGCCCCAGCCGGTAGTCCCCGCGCCGCCCGGGTGCGCCAACTGGTGGGGGTCAGCACGTTATCTGGAACGGCACGCTGGTGACGATTACGCGTGGCAGGGTCCGGAAGGCTCGCTGAAGCCTCGA
>CAWJMK010000001.1:0-243918 GCA_963843955.1 uncultured Actinomycetota bacterium | reverse complement strand
GATCTGCCAGCATCCGGCCTCCTTGGCGGCGACATCGTCGCTGATGACTGACTGGCCTGAGGTAGCACATCGTCAGGCGGTCTTGCGCTGGTAGGCGGCCATGGCGAGGGCGTAGGCGACGATGAGGATGCCGAGCGCACCAGGCGAGGGCGGTCCAGATGCTGGTGCTGACTGGCTGCTGGGCGAGCAGGTCGCGGATGGTGTTGACGATGGAGGTCACGGGCTGGTTGTCGGCGAAGGCGCGCAGCGGGCCGGGCATGGTGTGGGTGGGCACGAATGCCGAGCTGATGAAGGGCAGGAAGATGAGCGGGTAAGCGAAGGCGCCCGCGCCGTCTACGGTCTTGGCGGACAGGCCGGGGATGACGGCGATCCACGTCAGCGCCAGGGTGAAGATGACGAGGATGGCCGCGACCGCGAGCCACGCCAGCGCTCCCGCTCCTGAGCGGAAGCCCATTGCGAAGGCGATGAGCACGACGACGACGATCGAGATTAGGTTGGCGACAAGCGAGGTCAGCACGTGCGCCCACAGGACGGATGAGCGTGCGATCGGCATGGACTGGAATCGCGCGAAGATTCCGCCCTGCATATCCATGAAGAGCCGGACTGCGGTGTAGGAGATGCCCGAGGCAATCGTGATGAGCAGGATGCCGGGCAGCAGGTAGGTCACGTACGCACCCGACCCGTGTTTGATCGCGCCGCCGAGCACATAGACGAACAGCAGCATGAGGGCGATCGGCATGATCGCGGTCGTGATGATGGTGTCCGGACTGCGCGTGATGTGGCGCAGGGTGCGGCCCAGCAAGACGGCGGTGTCGCCGAAGAAGTGCGTGTTCATCGTTGTTCCTTAGTCGTCCGTGCTCGTCGCTGCCAGCGACTGTCGTTGCTGCCATTACCGTCGCTGCCGGTGATAGCGAGGAAGATGTCCTCCAGGCTCGGCTGCTTCTCGACGTACTCGACCTTGGCGGGCGGGAGGAGCTGCTTCAGCTCGCGCGAGGGTGCCGTTCGCGATGATCCGCCCCTGGTGCAGGATCGCGATCCGGTCGGCGAACTGCTCGGCCTCGTCCAGGTACTGCGTGGTAAGCAGCACCGTCGTGCCCCGCCCGGCGAGTTCCCTGATGGCCTGCCACACCTCGATGCGCCCCTCGGGGTCGAGCCCGCTGGTCGGCTCGTCCAGGAAGATCACCGGCGGTTTCCCGATGAGGCTCATGGCGATGTCCAGGCGGCGGCGCATGCCTCCGGAGTACGTCGACACCCTCCGCTGCCGCCGCGTCGGTGAGCTGGAAGCGTGCCAGCAGGCCGTCCGCGATCTGGCGCGCGCCCTTCAGGTGCCGCAGCCGGGCCACCAGCACCAGGTTCTCCCGCCCGGTAAGGATCTCGTCGACGGCCGCGAACTGCCCGGTGAGGCTGATGGACTCCCGCACGTCCGCGGGCTGCGCGCCGATGTCGAAGCCGTTGACTGTGGCTGTCCCCGCGTCGGCTCTGAGCAGGGTGGACAGGATATTCACGGCCGTGGTCTTGCCCGCGCCGTTCGAGCCGAGCAGGGCGAAGATGCTGCCCCGCGCCACGTCGAAGTTCACGCCGCGCAGCACGCGCAGCTCCTTGTAGGACCTTTCCAGGCCCCGAACCTGGATCGCTGCGTCGGTGGTCATTCCTGTTCCCCTCGCTCCGCGTCCTCGATCGCCTTGCTCAGCCGGGCGCGTTCCTTGTCGATCCATCTCTTTCCGGTGTAGGCCTGCGCGAAGGCATCGGCGAACTCGACCGGGTCGTCGCCGACGATTGCGCGCACAGGCGTGCCGTCGGCCGCGGCACGCTCCCACAGGTCGGCGAAGTCGCCGAACATCCTGAGCGCGGTCTCGCCGTCCGTGACGCCGCCGTAGTACATGAAGTACCGCTGCAGCGCCTTGGCGACCTTGCCGTACGGCTCAGGCAGAGCCTCGATGCGGGCCCTGTACTGCCTGTACTGTTTCTTCTGCTCGAGCGACCCGGTGACCAGGTCGATCCACTTCGGTGCCATCACTTGCCTCCTTCGCGGAGCTGCTCCAGTCGCTGTGTGAGGAAGCTCCAGGTCCTCCAGAACTCGTCGAGATATTCGCGTCCGCTGGCGTTGAGGGAGTAGACCTTGCGCGGTGGCCCCTTCTCCGACGGGACCTTCTCCACGTCCACCAGTCCGCGCTGCTCGACCCTGATCAGCAGCGCGTAGACGGTCCCCTCGGCGATGTCGGAGAAGCCCTGCTCCCGCAGCCATGCCGTGATCTCGTAGCCGTACGCGGCCCGGCCGGCCAAGATCGCCAGCACGATGCCCTCAAGCGTCCCCTTGAGCATCTCCGTCACCAGCCTGGCCATGGAAACACCTCCTCCCACGACTACTCAGTCTTACTGACTACAGGTAGACAGTAACACTAGCTACCGGTACTTAGCAAGGCCGAATAGTGGTGTTGCAGGCCAGCACCGAAAGCGTGTCGCAGTCCAGCGCCACACCGAGGAAGTGGCGACCTGCCGCGCCCGGTGGACAGATCGCATGCGCCTGGGCTAAACGGCGTCGCTGGGTGGCGGCTATTTTCCGGGCCGGGGAGCGGCGCGCCAGGCTTCGGCGGCGTCTATTGCGGCGATGATCAGCGCGGTCGCCCGGTCGGCCTGCCACCCGGCTGCGGTCCGACGGCCCGCTGCCGGTTGACCATCAGTGTCGAACTAGACCCGCAGCAGACGCTGACATTGAATAAAATCGATGCCCGGTGCCGGCCCCGCGGCGGACCACGGAGACTTCATGCCTGACCTGCCTGCCCGTCCCGACCTGGATCAGCTCCGCCACCAGGCCAAGGATCTGCTGCACGCCGCGCAGCGTGGCGATCCCCGCGCCATGGCGCGGATCGGGACGGCGTCCCGGCGGCTCGTCCTGTCTTCGGCACGGCTGTCGCTTGCCCGCGAGTACGGGTTCGAAAGCTGGGCCAAGCTCACGCTGGAAGTCGAACGGCGGGACATTCTCAACAGCCGCAACCTGTCCCGCCTGACCAGGCTGCTGGCCGAGCACCCCGGACTGGCCACCGCGCCGATGGAACACTGGGCCGACCGGCAGGACGGCGAGCCGCTCGGCTACATCACGATGATGCGCTTCAACCACGACCGGCTCGGCCTGCCTCGCGAGCTTCCCGGCACCGGCGCTATCGCCAGGGCTCTCATCGACGCGGGCGCCCCGGTCAACGGGCATCCCGGGGACAAGGAGACGCCGCTGATCACCGCGGCGAGCTCCGGCGACGCCGACGTCGCGAGGGTGCTCATCGAGGCCGGCGCGGACATCGACGCCATCTCCGCGCCCGACTCCGGCGGCGTACCCAGCAGCACCGCGCTGGACCACGCGGCGGTGTTCGGGATGACCGAGGTCGTCGACGTCCTGGTAAGCGCCGGAGCTCGCATCGACAGCCTGGAACTGGCCGCTGCCGCTGGGGACGTCAGCGCCTGGCCGCTGGGCCGGTTCACCATCCAGAGCCGGATCCGCGCGCTGGTCTTCGCGGCTGACCACCAGCGGCTGACCGTGATAGATCAGCTCGTTGAGGCCGGAACCCCGGTCAACGAGGCCGATGCCGAATGGAGACGGCTGCCGCTGCACACCGCAGCGGGCAACGGCAGGCCAGCAAGCGTCCGGCGACTGCTCACACTCGGTGCCGACGCCAACCTCCGCGACCCCCAGCTCAACGCCACACCGCTGGAGGAAAGCCAGCGAGAAAGCAGCCCGGCACACCGCGAGGTCGAGGCAATCCTCAGGCCACTGACCCGCGGCGACACGCCTGCGGATCACGCCTGATTCACTTGCGGCGGCTGCCCCATGCAGCATGAAATTCCTGATAGTCCCCGCCGGGACGCTGAACCGGTGGCGCAGCGCTGACGTGGCAGTAGCAGATGGACCATCCACCGCAGGAGGCTAAACCGCGCGTGACCGAACCCACCGTTACGGACGTAACCTCGCCCGCCCGCGCACTGTTTCATACCGCGCCGCGCTGCGTGGAGATCAGGGAACTGCCCCCACCGCGGCCTGCGGCTGGTGAGGTCCTTGTCCGCACCTTGCGCTCTGGCATCAGCGGTGGCACTGAACGGCTGGTGTACCGCGGCGAGGTCCCTGCCGACTTGGCGCTGGACGACGCGATTGACGCGCTTGGCGGCACCTTCGCCTATCCCTTCGCCTATGGGTATGCGTGCGTCGGCGAAGTAGTGGAGTCCGGCCAGGCGGTTTTCGCGTTCCATCCGCACCAGGACGTATTCGCGGCGCGGGCCGATGACCTGATTCCGCTGCCTGCCATCGATCCCGCGTCCGCAACCTTGTTCCCGCTGGTCGAGACAGCGCTGCAGGTGACGCTCGATGCCGGGACCGGATATCGCGACCGGGTCATCGTGCTCGGCGCCGGCGTGCTCGGGCTGCTGACCACCTTGCTGTTGCAGCGCTCCGGGTGGCGGCCGCTGCTTGCCGAGCCGCAGGTGTGGCGCCGCGCCTTGGCCAGCAGCCTCGGCGCCACCGCCGAAGCACCGGAGGAACTGGCGAAACGGAAGGTTCCGCTGGTCATTGACGCTAGCGGCAACCCGGATGCGCCAGCGATGGCGCTGAACATGCTGGCCCACGAGGGAACTCTGTTGATCGCGTCGTGGTTCGGCACCAAACCAGTGGTGCTGCCGCTCGGCGGCGCGTTCCACCGGCGGCGTCTGACCATCCGCAGCACTCAGGTTTCCACGGTGCCGGCCCGGCTGTCCGGGACCTGGACGCCGTCGCGGCGCCGCCGGGAGACCGTTGAGCTGCTGGCCGAACTACCGCTGGCCCAGCTGTGCACTCACGTCTTCGCATTCGGCCACGCAGCCGAGGCGTTCCGAGCCGTGGACGAGGGGACACCCGGCTTGATGCATGCCGTTCTTGACTACGACAGGAGTGCTGCCGGTGACATGTGAAGTCGGGCTGAGCCGAAGCGTCCGCGCTTTCCATATCATGCCGGGACTGCCCGGGCCTGAGGGACAGCTGCATGATCATGACTACCGCATTGACATCGTGGTGGACCGCGAGCAACTCGACGGCCGGGGCATGGTCTGTGATCTGGATGTCCTAGAAGCGGCGCTGACCGAGCTCACGAGCCAGGTCGAAGGCCGCAACCTGGAGGAAATACGCCCAGCCGCGGCCGAGGCGGTCACAGTCGAGGTGTTCGCCCGCTGGGTGCATGACAGCCTCTCGCCCACCGTCGCTGCCGCAGGCGGCGAGGGACTGGCGGTGCGGGTGTGGGAAACTCCCGTCGCGTTCGGCGGATATCGCGCACGATGCTGACGCTCCGCGTGAGTCAGGGCAGGTGGCTGGTGTCGTTGACGCGATGGACGGCGGCAAATCCGCGGCCGTGCCATTGGATCTCGTTAATGCAGGCGGAGCCAAGATAGAGCCGGTAAAGCGTGCCGAGCGGGACGCCGAGAGCGCGGCACAGCAGGATCTTTATCGGCGTGATGTGACTTACCACCAGGATGTTCTGCCCGGCGTGGTCCCGCAGCAGCCGGTCACAGGCCCGGTTTACCCGGTGTGCGGTGTCGACGAAGCTCTCCCCGCCCGGCGGGGCCTGTTCGGGATCGCGTCGCCAGGCTGCCGCGGCTCCGGGCCAGCGCTCCTGGATTTCTGCCAGGGTGAAGCCATCCCAGTCACCGAAGTCGGTTTCATGGAGATCGTCATCGATGGCTGGGGTGAGGCCCAGTTCGGCGGCCGCGATGTCGGCGGTGGCCACAGCGCGCCGCAACGGCGAGCTGATGACGGCGTCGATCGGAGCACCGGCGGCCAGGCGGCAAGCGGCCGCCTTCGCCTGCCGGGTTCCGCTAGCGCTGAGCGGGAGGTCGCGCAGCCCGCTGAAGCGGTGTTCAGGCGACAGTTCGGTATCGCCGTGCCGCAGCAGGACGGTGGTAGTGGGATCTGCTGTGGGGTTATCCCAGCCCAGTGTCATGTGGCTGTCCCGCGGGTGTGAGGCAATGTGTGTCGACCGGTCCCTATAACCGGCAAGACGAACAGGTCAGCACAATGGTTCAGCGCTCACCGTGCCGGTTCGGGTGCTGCGGGTCAAGGGGTAGACGCCGTCTGGGACGTGGCCCCGCTGAAGGCACCGAGGAACTGGTTGCGGAAGGCGCTCATTGGCTCCAGCGGAGCAGAGTGGCCGGGCAGCAGCCCGTCCTGCCAGTGCCAGGAGGCAATCTGCCTGAATACAGACGGGTCATGGGCGACGATCGAGATCGGCACGTTGTGACTGGCCCCGGGGCTAGTGATGGGGGTGTCGGGTTGCTCGTCGCCGAGCAGGATGAGCACGAGGTTGGGATCGTTGAGCTCGGTGACCCATGAGGTGAGGGCCTGCAGCGAGTACTGGACCGCCGTGCCGTAGGCCTTGCGCTCCCTGCTGGCACTCTCCAAGACGGAGAGCGGAGCCTCCCCCTTCGCGGGCATCGGGTCGAATATCGAGCCGTTGCCGACCTTGTTCCAGGGCACCATGGTCGGCAACGGAGCCCAGGGCGAATGCGAGGAGACCAGGTCGATCTCGGCCATCACGGGCTTGTGGCCCGGGGCGAGCTCGAGCCGCTGGAACGCGGAAAGGATGTACTGGTCGGGCATCGGGGCGTAGCCGAAGCTCGGGCCGCGGTAGCCGACGTTGTTCCGGTCGTAAAGCTGGTCGAAGTGGTAGAACTGCGTGCCGGACGGGAAGCTTGCGTCGTCGGTAGCGGGGCTGTCGTTGACGGTGCGAAACCCGGCCTTGTCGAAGGCGTCGCTGAGAGTGAACCGGCTGCTGCTGACGAGCTGCGAATACCGCTGGCGGCTGTTGACCCACAGCCCCGACTGCAGGGTGGAGTGGGCCTCCTGGCTGATCCCGCCGTAGCCAGGGGCGTCAACCCAGGCGCTCTGCGCGGACCAGCCCGCGCGGGCCAGCGATGCGGTGCTGCGGCGCAGGACGGCGTCGATGCCGGGGGAGAACTTCGGGTCCTGGAGAGAAACCTGTCCGTAGCTCTCGACGAAGGCGATGATGACGTCCTTGCCGCGCAATCCGGTGAGCAGGTCCGAAGCGGGGACGCTGGCCTCGGGGTCGGGGCTGTGGATGGCCCGCGCGAAAAGGCGCTGGTCGCTGAACGCTGCCTGGGTGGCGCGCACCTGCGCGACGGCCAGGCCGACGGCGCTGGTCGAGGCGACCGGGGATCCTGGGATGAACTGCAGTGACAGGCCTGCGCACACTGCCCAGACCGCGGTGAGGCCAGCGAGGCCGCGGACCGTGCCGCGGCGATGCCGGGCGGCAACGGTGGTGATGTGGATCGTTGCGGCGGTGATTGCGGCGACGAGCAGGATGAGACCGAGCCCGAGCAAGACGAGCGCAATGTCTGTACGCGTGGGGCCGATCGTGTCGCGGACCACGCCCAGAGCCGAGCCGATGCTGCCCCAGTCGAACACCGGGTTGAACGCCCGATCGACGTATTCGTAGAACGCCAGGTTGAGGATCTTGGCGAAAGTGAGCACGCCGAGCAGGATTCCGGCGACGGCGGCCACGATCCGTCGCGGCCAGACCGGCAGCACCAGCGCGAGACCAACCAGGACCAGCAGCTCCACGGGGATGCGGATGAAGGCGGCGGGGCTGATCTGCCAGGCACGGTCCGGCGCGAGGAGGTCACTCCACACGAGCGCGATCGCAAGCACGGCAATAGCCAGCCGCAGCGCCAGCCGGGTGCGCGGGCCGGCGCCGGTGCGGTACAGCCAGATCACGTCGCGGCCGAACGACTCGGCCAGCAGCAGCAACGCGGCAGCGACCGCGATCATCCCGGCGAGGCGGCTGAGCTGCCCGGATATGGCGACGGTGAGCACGATGCCCTGGACCGCAGCCACGACCTTGCGCCAGTACCGGGGTGGCAACGGCGCGGCCAGCCACGGGATGAGCCAGCCCGCCAGCAGCAACGCGTAGCGGGCGGCGCCGATGACCAGCACCCAGCTGCCGTAGACCTGCGACACGGCGATGCTGAGCACAAGGATGAGGAAGGCGTCGACCTCGCCGTCGAGACGGCCGCCTAGCGGGTTGGCAGTGCCGGTCCGGCGCGCCACCTGCCCGTCCACCGCGTCGAGGGCCAGCGCGACAATGGACAGCGTGACCAGGGCTGTGATCGACTCTGGTCGGCCGAACGAGTCGGCAACCAAGCCCGCGACCCCGGCGATCAGCAGCGCCCGGGTCAGGGTGACCCAGTCCGCCGGGAGCATGGCTGGCTGGTCGCTGCGCGCGCGGGCGGTGGCAATAAGCGCGGTCGCCGCCGCGCCGGTGGCCAGTCCCGCTATCCAGCCAGCGACGCCGAGACCAGCTGTGGCGGACACGACGCCGAGCAAGGTGGCTGTGGCGGGCATCCCCAGGGTCGCGGCGAGACGGATGCTGCGCATTGCCTGGCCGGCTGCGTGGTTGTCGGTTGCCGTACCCGACGGAACCTGAATCGTGCGCACCCGCGCCTCCTGCTGCCTAGCCGTCTGCCGCCGTTCCCGACAGCAGAACGGGTCCGCGGCCCCGCTGGTTCAGCGGGGCCGGTCGCCGGACCGGCTTGGCCACCGCGGCCGGACGGTTGAATTAGACGGTTGAACTATCTATCCAGTGGGTCCGTATAACCGGTGTGGCGTCCGAGCACTCAGTTGCGGTCCGGTTCGGTCGAGCCGTCCGCCGGTTCGGCCCGTTGTTGCTGCGCCTGGCCGCCGGCGTCACCGTGCTGTGGTTTCTCGTGCGGCTGGTGGGCGGGGCGCCGTTCGAGGACGGCCTGCGGGCGGTCACCTGGCCGGCGGTCCTGGCCGCCGTCACGCTCACAGCGCTGACTACGGTGTGCTCGGCCTGGCGGTGGCGGGTCGTCGCCCGCGCACTCGGCATCGGCATTGGCCTGCCGAGCGCGACCGGCGCCTACTACCGTTCCTTGTTCCTCAACTCCGTGCTCATCGGCGGGGTTATCGGTGACGTGCACCGGGCGGTCACTCATGGCCGGCGCGCCGGAGACGTGGCGCGGGGGGTGCGCGCGGTGGCGTGGGAACGGCTGTGGGGTCAGGTCATCCAGGGCGTCGTGACCGCCGTCGTACTGCTGACGCTGCCCTCGCCGCTCCGGCCCGCCCTGCCGTACATCCTGGCAGGTGTCGCGGTTCTAGCCGGGTTTGCTGCGCTAGGCGTGTGGCGCGCCGCGCGCCGCGGCCGGTCGCGGCTGACCCGCGCAGCCCGTGCCATTGCCGAAGACCTGCGTGGCGGGCTGCTAGCCGCAGACGTGTGGCCCCGGCTTGTGCTGGCGTCGGTGCTGGTCCTCGCCGGGCACACGGCCACTTTCGTCATCGCGGCCCGGGTTGCCGGGTCGACCGCACCGCTGGGCGAACTCCTTGCGCTACTGATGGTGGTCCAGTGTGCAGTGGTGATCCCCCTGAGTATCGGCGGGTGGGGGCTGAGGGAAGGAGCCGCCGCCTGGGCCTTCAGTGCAGCCGGGCTCGGCGCGGGCACCGGGGTCACGATCGCCACTCTCTATGCGGTACTCATGCTGCTCGCAGTTGCCCCAGGCGCTGGCCTGTTGCTGGGCGACGCCGTTCGCCGGCGTCGCGACCAGGGACAACCTGGCGAGTCGAGAAGTCCCGATCCAGCGCACCGGGTTTTGGAGGTCGTTCGTGACTGACCAGCCATCCCTAGTGACCGGGGCGGTCCCGAAGGCGGCGATCCGCCGGCGTATTCGCATCCCGCTGCGCTTCGCTGACGGTTACTCGACCCATGCCACCGTCGTCAGCTTCACTGGCCTGACCGACGCGCAGCAGCACGTGGCCCTCGAGCTCGGCCGGCCCGCTGCGGCCCGAGTGCCGCTGGTCCGCCTGCACAGTGAATGCCTCACCGGTGACGTATTCGGCAGCCAGCGGTGCGATTGCGGACCGCAACTGCGCGAATCGGTCGAGCGGATCACTAAGCACGGCGGTTACGTGCTGTATCTGCGCCAGGAGGGGCGCGGCATCGGACTGTATGACAAACTCGACGCCTACGCGCTGCAAGATGATGGTCTGGATACTTACGACGCGAATCTCGCGCTCGGTCACGGCGCCGACGAGCGCGATTACACCAGCGCGGCCCAGATGCTGCACGCACTAGGTGCCAGCCGCATCGGACTGCTGAGCAACAACCCCGACAAGAGCGATCAGCTGGCCCGCCTCGGCATCACGATCGCCAGCCAGGTACCTACCGCGCTCCACCTGACCCGGGCCAACGCCGCCTACCTTGCGACCAAGGCCCGGCGCGGGGGTCATGATCTGCTGTTGCGGGGACTTGAACGCGTCGCCGAGCCGCACCGGCACGCGAGTCCGCTCACCGGTCCGGCAGACCTAGGGCTGGAGGCCCGATGAGAGCATGGGTGTCTCGGCTGTAAGCGTGGAAGGCTACGGGCTGTGCCGGATGTAAGGCAGCTACCTGCCGCGGCAGTTCAGCGTGCCGCCACCGGCTCAGCCGGATGGGTCCGTACGAATCGTGTCATCCTGGCGGCCGTGGCGCTGATCGCCGCGCAGTTGTGCTGGAAGGCCTACCTGCTCTCGCACTTCTATTTCCGGCAGGATGACTTCCTGCTGCTGGATCGCGCGCTGGCGCACGGTCTGAGCTTGAAGTACCTGTTCAGCTTCAGTGGCGGCCATCTGAGGCCTGGCGGCTTGGTCGTGTTCTGGCTGATCACCCGGCTGTCGCCGTACGACTGGCTGCTCGCCTCCATCGTGACCGTCACGGCCCTGGCGGCGGCAGGCGTCCTGATGCTGCGGCTGCTGCTCATCCTGTTCGGCAGCCGGCCGGCGATCCTGATCCCGCTGATCATCTTCTTGTTCACGCCGCTGACGCTGGCTGGGCTGTCGTTCTGGACCACTGTGACGGACTGGCTGCCGTTGCAGCTGACGATGCTGGCGGCGATCTATTCTCACGTCAGGTACGTCCGCTCTGGTCGCATCGGCCATGTCGTCGCCGCAGCAGGGTGGCTCGGTGCAGGCCTGCTCTTCGACGTGCAGGGCGCCCTGGTGTCGCTTGTCCTCTTCGCCCTCACGTCGGCATATCTGGTGCCTGGCCGCTGGCCGGCCGCGGCCAGGCGGACCCTCCGGAGTTTCCGGCGAGCCTGGCTGATCTACGGGGCAGTGACCGCCGCGTACGTCATCCTCTTCCTGATCAAGCTCCAGACATCAGCCCAGCAGCCGGTCAGCCCGAGACACGTCTCGGGCGTGCTGTCGCTGGCTGCGACCATGCTCCGGGCCGGCTTCATTCCGGCCGCCGTGGGCGGACCTTGGCGCTGGTTCGTGCCCGGCGGCGACTACGGCTTCGCAGCCGAGATTCCCGTGCTAACCCAGGTCACCTGGGTGCTGGCTGCACTCATCGTCGGCGCGAGCCTGTGGTCCCGGCGGCATGCGCTGCGATCCTGGCTGATCCTGGCCGGATGGCTGCTGCTGGCCGACTTCGGACCGGTCGCGATCTCGCGCCTGACCGAGCTACCCGCCAGCCTGCTGGGTGCCGATACGTATTATCTGGCCGACTCCGCACCCGTCCTCGCTGTCTGTGTCGGGCTTGCGTTCTGGCCCGTCATTGGCGAGCACGATCCCTACCGCGCCAGACGGCCGCGGTCGCTGCCGCTGGCGGTCACCGCGTTCGCCGTGACCGGAGCGTTCCTCGCAGGCTCGATCTGGTCCGGGATCACCTACCTCGGCAGCACATCCAGCGCCAGGACGCGCTCCTACGTCGGCACTGCGCGGTCCGCACTTGCTAACGCGAGACCTGGCACCGTGATCCTGTCGGCGCCCACGCCGTGGTACGTGATGTATGCCGGGTTCCAGGGATCGGTAACGCAGACGTCGCAAGTCCTCGGGCCGCTCGTGCCGGAACGCGCCGGGATCCGCTTCGTGACGGCTCCCAACCAGGCCATCACGAACCTGATGATGTTCGACAGCCGGGGGAGATTGCGGCCGGCGCTCGACGTCGGCGCTTCGAGCGTCCGGCCTTCCGGCGCAAGGGCATGCTGGCCGGTACGGTCGGCGGCGACGAAGATTCCGCTCAGTGCTCACGTCTTCCGCTACGCCTGGATCGTCCGGCTCTCGTACTCCGGCGCCGCGACCACGTTGCACATTGAGCTCGGACGGGCCGTCAGGAACGTCCAGCTACCGGCCGGCCAGCGCAATATTGACATTCCTCTGTCGGGCGAGGGGAGCGCCGTCCTGGTGCGCAGCCTGAGCGGAGAGCCCGCCGCCTGCATCTCAGCGCTGAAACTAGATCCTCGATTGCATCGCTGACATCGCGGATCGCTAGCCGGGCCACCGGCCCGCGAAGTCAAGCTGGTGAGCGATGTAGACCAGCTCGCCTGCAGCCAGCTGCCGATAGCGCACGGCCAGCCAGTCGGCCAGGTCCGCCGGATCCACCCGATCCTGGCGATTCCGCAATGCGTCCCGGATTGTGCTCAGGATGCTGCGCAGGAAGTAAGCCTCGTCGGCTGGGTAGTTCCCGTCCGTGGCCGGGTACACGACCCAGTCCGACGACCCCGCCGCTATTGCGGGCGCTCCCGCATCCCGCAGGTGGTGGAACAGGCGACGGCCCGTGCAGCTTTCGCCGGCGCCGGCCGTAGCGGATGCGCTCGTCCATGTCGCGGTGGTAGGCCCGCATGACCTGCTCGTCGTGGGGGTGGCTAGGCGTGAAGATGCTCTCACCGTCGTAGTTGATCGTGAACCAGTAAACGCCGCCGGGGACAAGCAGCCGCAACAATCCAGGCAGGACAGCCGCCACGTCCACCAGGTCGAGGACGGCGTTGGCGATCAGCACATCGGCCAGCTCCCCGTGCGCGGCCTCCAGGTAACCGCCGAGCTCAGCGTGCACCAGCCGCACCCGCAGATCACCGACCTGGAGGCCATCTGGCAGCAAGTCGCTGCGCACACCCCGCGCGGCCGCCCAGTCGCGCAGCCACAAGCGCGAGCAATCCAGCAGCTCCCGATCTGCATCCAGGAGGACGTACTCGCCGGCGCCGACAACTCCCCAGTCCAGCAGACGGGCCACCATCGTCCCGAGGCCGGCGCCGACCTCCAGTACCCGCGGCGCACCGACGGACATCAGGCGGCGCAACTCGGCGAGCACCTGCCGGTTGAGCGCCCGGTCGTCCACGGTCGTCTTCGAGTCCAGGTAGCGCGCATAGCCGGACGTCATCGACACGTCATCGAAGCAGGTCATCGCTTCTCGGCTACCATCGCGTACTTGCGCACCCGCCCGCTGCCGAGCCAGTCCGCCCACAGCCGATGCGAAGTGATCAGGTCGGCGGTAGCGCGCGTCCCGATCTGCTCGGCGATCTGGAGTGCATCAGCTCGATAACAGCGAAGCAGAGCCGCGGCTGTCGCCTGATGGGAGGAGCTGTACTCACGCCACCATGTCACGGTCAGCCCCGCCTCGCGCAGCACGTCTGTCAGCTGGGCCAGCTGAATAGGCCAGACCGTATCGGCGCCGGGCATCAGGGCGCGCTCCCGCTCGCTGAGCCGCCCGCCTTCCTCGACCGTGAAGGCGAACCGCCCACCCGGCGCCAGCACGCGCGCCACCGCGTCCGCCAAGGCGTCCTTGTCCGGAAACGCCAACATGGTCTCCAGCAGAAGTACCACGTCAAAGCGGCCCTCGGGCAACGGCGGGATGTGAGCCAGCTCGAAGCGGCAGGAAAGTTTCGAGGCCAGCTCCCTGGCGATGGCCAGTGCGCTGGCGGAGTGATCGACGCCCAGGTAGCGGCAGCCCGACTCCGCCGTGATCATCCGGCCGGGCCCGGCCGCTCCGCAGCACAAGTCGAGCACGGAGACGCCGCGGCCGATTCCGGCACGGTCCGCCATCGTGCGGACCTCGCCCGCCCGCATGAAGCTCTCCTGGCCCACATACTCGCCCGCCGGGAACGCCGCCGCCCGGGCCCGCTCGAGCGCCGTCAAGAAACCGCTGCGCCCGTGCCGAGCGGACGCCGATGCCTCGGGTCGAACCGCATCCACCGCTTCTCCGTACCATTCTGTGTCAGGTATGACGGATCCTGTCTCAGGTATGACGGATCGGGGGCCGGTGTAGTTCAGATCGGCCGGAGCCTGGCGGCTGGCTCAGTGCGGCAGGCGCTGTCGACGGCGGGAGCATCGTGCGGGTTCACGTAGTAGTCCCCGAGGGTTTCGACAACCCCGGCCAGCCTACCGGCGGGAACATCTACGACCGGCGGGTCTGCGCCGGACTGGCCGAGGCCGGCTGGGACGTGCTGGTCGCGACCGTGGCCGCGGCGTGGCCAGCGCCCGACTCGGGCGCCCGCGCCGACCTGGCCCGCACCATTTCCGGCATCCCGGACGGTGAGATCGCCCTGATCGACGGACTGATCGCCTCGCCGACCGCGGCGCAGCTGCTGCCACATGCTGGCCGGATACGAATGACAGTGCTGCTGCACATGCCACTGGTCACTGGCCTTGAGTCGCGCCATGATGCAGGCGCGCAGCGCTCTGAACGAGACGTGCTTCGCGCGGCCACGGGCGTGGTCGTGACGAGCGAATGGACCCGCCAGCAGGTCCTGACCCGATACGAGATTCCGGCCTGCCGGGTGCACGTCGCCCAGCCGGGCGTCGATCGGGTCGCTACGCCCGCTCGGCCCGTCCGCGGTCACTTGATCTGCGTCGGAACGCTCGGTCGCCACAAGGGGCAGGATCTCCTCGTCGAGGCACTCGCCGAGCTGGGTGACCTGGACTGGCATTGCGTGCTGGCCGGACCGCTCGACCGCGACCCGGACTTCGTCGGCCAGTTGGAAACTCGTATCACTCGCCTCGGCTATGGCCACCGCGTTCGGCTCCCGGGCGTCCTGACCGGCGCGGTGCTCAGCCAGGCGTATACCACCGCTGACCTGCTCGTCGCGCCGTCCCGCTCAGAGACGTACGGAATGGCTGTAAGCGAAGCGCTCGCCCACGGCCTGCCTGTCATAGCCGCCGCAGTGGGCGGGCTGCCCGAAGCGCTCGGCTCCAACTCCGATGGCACCCGGCCCGGCCAACTGATCCCTTCCGGCGATCCGGCTGCCCTCGCCGCAGCGATCGGGGACTGGCTGGGCGACGAGCGCCACCGATGCCGGCTACGGGCCGCCGCACGAGAGCGACGGTCGAACCTGCACGACTGGGATCAAACCACGCAAAAGATAGCGAACGCACTGACCGCCCATGGGCGCCCAGCAAGCCTCTGCCGCTCGGAGTGAACAACCACTCAGGAAAGGCCAGCGGTCGGATTTGAACCGCCCGCCGCCTCGGTCCGTGATGTCAAACGTGGCCTCGCAGGTGTGGCTCACGCTGACTCCGACCTCAGAGCCCGGCGGCGAGATCTGCCTCAGTCAGGATGCAGCGTCGCGGGAGACTTTATGCAACTGGAAAGTGATCAACACAAAGTGCGCTCGATGTCATTCAGGACCGAGAGCCGTATCACGGTCGCCAGCAGCGTCCACGAGGTGTGGGCGTATGTCTGTGACGTCGCGCGCTGGCCGGAGTGGGCGCCAACGGTGCTCGAATGCCGGGTTCGCGGAGGAGGCGCGCTTCAGCCCGGCGCGCGGGTGGAGCAGAGGGCGAAGGACCTGTGGCGGACTCACCGTCGGAGCCAGGAAGTGACCGCTGTCGAGGCGCCCGGCTACGTGGCGTTCGCCGGGCGAATGGGCACGTCCGCGGCGCGCTGGGGAATGGAACTCGAGCCGGTGGACGACAGGCAGACCGACGCCATGATGTGGATCGAGGTCGACCTCGCGGGCATCATGCGCGCAGTCCCCGGCCTTTTCAAGGGCAGTATTCAGCGCGTAAGCGATCGCGAGATGGTGGCGATCAAGGCTGCGGTCGAGTCCGCGGTGCGGGGAAGCGCGGAGTCTTAGATGGGGTGGCGCGGCCCTACCGCGACGCTGCCGAGATGGAGGAGCGCACCGTGAGCCAGGTTGACAGTACGCGAGAGCACCTGATCGAGACATACCGCAAGAAGGCGAAGCACTACGACATCACCTCCCGGCTCTACCCCGCGCCGGGCTACCCCCAGCGGGCACAACGCCTCCTGGCCGTCCAAGGGCTCGGCCTTCGCGCGGGTGACAGCGTGATCGACATGGCATGCGGCACAGGTCTGAACTTCCGGCTGATTGAGGACGTGATCGGTCCCGAGGGCCGGATCGTCGGCGTGGATCTGACCGACGCGATGCTCGCCCGTGCCCAGGATCGGATAAAGGCGAACGGCTGGCGCAATGTCAGCCTCGTGCAATCCGACGCGGTCGACTTCGAATTCCCAGCCGAGGTCGACGCGATCCTGTCCACGTACGCCCTGTCGCAGGTGCCCGAGTGCGCAGCGGTCATCGCCCACGGCGCCGCGGCCCTCTCCGGAGGCGGACGCTGGGTCGTGCTGGATCTCAAAGTTCCCGGCAACACGCCAGGGTGGCTGGCGCAGCTTGGAACCGCAACTGTGCGGCCTTTCGCCGCCATAGATGAGTGGATCCTGCGCCGTCCGTGGGAGGCGATTCGCGCAGCCATGAAGGAAGAACTGACTGATGTCTCCTGGACAGAGCTCTGCTTCGGAACCGCATTCCTCGCTGCCGGGTCCCGCGGCCCTGAACGAATATCCAGCGCATGATCAGCGGTCCGAGCCGTGGCGGTCACGGCCACACGTCATGCGACAGCCAGGGCAGCAGCCAGCGCGGTTGCGCTGAGTGTGACGGCGCGGCTAAGACGGATCGCCCTGCCGATGTCAGAGGTCTGGGGTAGGCGTCCCGCGCCGATCTCCGGTCTGTGCTCAGTGCGCCCGGAGTAAGCAAGCAGACCGCCGAGGCGAACGCCGAGCGCTCCGGCGAACGCTGCCTCGCACCAGCCGGCATTGGGACTCGGGTGGCGCGGGCCGTAGTCGCGCGCCGTCTGCCACGTGATCCCCGGCCGGCCGCTTACCGCGGGGGAGCAGGCGGCCGCGAGTACCGCCGTGACCCGTGCCGGTATCCAGTTGGCGACGTCATCCAGGCGTGCCGATGCCATGCCGAAGTGCTCATACTTGGGCGAGTGATGGCCAATCATGGCGTCGAGGGTGTTCACTGCTCGGTAACCCGACAGGCCCGCGGGCCGGCCAGCGCTCCCCAGATCAGCGGCGCGACGATGGCGTCGCTGGTGTTCTCCGCCACCGACTCGACGACGGCTCTGGCGATCTGCGCGGGGTCCAGGCCCTGTCGGTCGCGGCCGCAGAGGGACGGGAGCGCCTCCCGGGCCTGCGCCAGGTCACCGGCGCTCAGCGCGGTCCCGACTTGCCTCGCGGCCGCGCACAGTGACCGGGACGCGACCACGGTCCAGGCCGTCGCCGCGGTGATGGCGGCCCGGCCGGTTCGGCTGCCTCGGGTGAGGTGCGCAGCCACCAGCAGCGGCCCAGCGCCGAGCAGGAGGCCGCCGGCCGCGTAGCCGATGCCCGTTGCTGCGCGGTCCGCGTAAACGCGCTGCTCGAGAGCGTTCATGAGCTGGCCGAACAGCGCGACCGGATGACCACTCTCCGCGTCCCCGAGGATCGCGTCGGCGACAGCGCCGCCTATCAGGCCGACCGCCAGCGGCCAGTCCCGTGCAGGCCGCCTCGTGTCGGCACACGAGTAGCGAACCGGTCGTCACGAGGGACTCGCGCTCCTTCCGCTCTCGGCCAGTCGCTTCGGCCGAGTCGGCGGTGATGCTCGGCGACGCAACAGTCCGGCCACGTTGATGTTGAAGTTTGCCATGGGCGACCAGATCGCGCCCGTGCAGATGTACCTCGGTGGGGCGATGACCAGATTGCCGTAGACCTTCCGGGACCAGCGCCCGAGGCGTGCATGATGGACTTCATGAACCGGTCGACGCTGCGCGCTGCGCTGAGCGCGCGGCTGTCGTCCGATGATGAGGCGCACCACCGCTGACCTGGCTGGGACACGACAGCACGCTCGCCGATCTGGCGCATCACGGTGACGCGGACCTGGTTCCGGGCCTGACCGACCTCGCCGTTAACGTCCGGTCGTCCGGTACACCGGGATGGCTGGCCGCGCGGATCCGCGACACCGACCTGGCCGCTTACCCCGATCCAGCGGGCGGCAGTGAACGCTGTCGCTTCCCGGCATGGCCGGGCGCGCGACGAGGTCCTGCTCACAGCTGGCGCGGCCGAGGCCTTTGTGCTGCTGGCACGAGTCCTGCGCCCGCGGCAGGCGGTCGTCGTGCACCCGCAGTTCACCGAGCCCGAGGCGGCCCTGCGCGTAGCGGGTCATCAGGTCAGTCGGGTCGTCCTGCCGTTCCCGTTCCGGCTTGATCCCAGGCTCGTGCCCGCCGGCGCCGACCTAGTCTTCGTGGGCAACCCAACCAACCCGACGTCGGTCGCCCATCCGCGCAAGACGATCCTTGACCTGACTCGGCCCGGCCGGATCGTCGTCGTTGACGAGGCGTTCGCCGACTGCCTGACCGGCGAGCGTGAGTCGCTGGCGAGCCAGCCGGAACTTGCCGGCCTCGTCGTCATCCGCAGCCTGACTAAGACGTGGGCCCTGGCCGGGCTGCGGGCCGGCTACGTGCTCGCCGCGCCCGACGTCATCGCGGAACTGGCCACCGCGCAGCCGCCATGGCCGGTCTCAGCTCCCGCGCTCACCGCTTGCGTCGCCACCTCGTCGCCCGCTGCCCTCACTGAAGCGGAGGCCTGGGCTACGGATCTGGCAGGGGAGCGCGCATACCTGCTGGCCAGGCTGACCGGCCTGCGCACAGTCCGGGTTGTGCCCGACCCGTCAGCCTCGTTCGCGCTGCTCCACACCGAGATCGCCGACGTCCGGACCCGGCTGCATGCCCGTGGCTTCGCCGTCCGGCGCGGCGAGACTTTTCCCGGACTGGCACGCGGCTGGATCCGCGTCGCGGTCCGGGACCACGCCACTTCCGATCGGTTCGCGCTCGCGCTGCAAGAGGTCACCGGATTTGCGTGAGCGCCCGCGTTCCGCAGGCCGGAAACCTCGCCGCAGCCCTCGGCTACGACCGGGCTCTGTTCGACCCGGCCCGCCAGAACCTCGAGCTGACCGGCGAGCCCACCGCCGCTGGACCCGCCCGTAGGGGGTCGGCGAGTGCGTTCCCATGCTTATCGGCATTTCCAGAGGACAGCCACGCTCGCAAGGAGCTCATGCACATGCGTTTGCACCCGTATATACATCAGCTAATGTCATCAATAGGGTGCCGCTACGGGCGTGCCACGCCGGCCAGATGATGTCTATGGGTGACGCTCAGGGAGCGCCTTGTGAACAAGCCAGCTACGGCCTCAGAGCAATTCGACGCGGTGGTTGTGGGCGCCGGCTTCTCTGGCCTGTACATGCTCCATCAGCTGCGGCAGCTTGGCCTGTCGGTGAAGGGCTTCGACACGGCTGCGGATGTCGGCGGGACGTGGTACTGGAACCGCTATCCGGGGGCGCGCTGTGACATCCCTACCACCGACTACGCCTATAGCTTCGACCCCGAGCTGGAGAAGGAGTGGACCTGGTCGGAGAAGTACGCCACGCAGCCGGAGATCCTGGACTACCTCCGGCTCGCGGCCGACCGGCACGGGCTGCGCGCTGACATCGAGTTCTCCACTACCGTCACCTCGGCTCGCTGGGATGAGGGCGAGAACCGATGGAGGATCACGACTGATCGCGGGAACGAGATCTGGTGCCGGTACTACATCATGGCCAGCGGCTGCCTGTCGATTCCCAAGTCAGCCGAGATCGAAGGCGCCGACCGTTTCGCCGGCCAGGTTTACTTCACTAGCCAGTGGCCGCACGAGGGCGTCGACTTTACCGGCCAGCGAGTCGCGGTCATCGGGACCGGCTCATCGGGCATCCAGTCCATCCCCCTGATCGCCCGGCAGGCCAGCCAGCTCACGGTGTTTCAGCGCACCCCGAACTTCTCGATCCCGGCGCACAACGGCCCCGTGCCGGCCGAGCGGCTCATGCAGCTGAGCGAGGATCGCGACCGGTACCGGCATGCGGCCCGGTGGTCGCGGGGCGGGATTCCGGCTGAGCCGACTGACGTCCTCGGCGTCACGGCCAGCGAGCAGGTCCGCCGGGAGCGCTTCGAGGCGGCCTGGGAGCAGGGCGAGCTATTCGGCATCCTCGGCGTCTTCGCCGACCAGGGGGTGAACCCGGCTTCCAACGACATCGTGGCCGCGATGATCCGGGAGAAGATCCGCCTTGCCGTTGACGATCCCGAGACAGCAGAGGCGCTCTGCCCCAAGGACCACTACTTCGGCACTAAGCGGCCATGCCTGGACACCGGGTACTTCGAGACCTACAACCTCCCGCACGTCCGGCTCGTAGACCTCCGCACGCAGCCGATCGCCCGCATCACCGAGCAGGGGATCGATACGGCAGACCAGTCATTTGAGTTCGACGCCATCGTGTACGCCACTGGTTTTGACGCCATGACCGGTGCCCTGGCAGCGGTGGACGTGACCGGCCGCGATGGCCTGTCCCTAACGGAGAAGTGGGCGCCGGGGCCGTCCACTTACCTGGGTATTATGACCGTCGGATTCCCCAACCTGTTCATGATCACCGGGCCGGGCAGCCCATCAGTCCTGTCCAACATGACCGTCTCGATCGAGCAGCACGTCGACTGGGTCGCCGGGTGCCTCAAGGACATGCGCGAAGCAGGTTTCGAGACCATCGAGCCGACCGTGGTCGCCGAATCCGGCTGGGATGAGCACGTCCGGGACTGCGCCGCCATTACCCTCCATCCCACCGCCAGCTCCTGGTACATGGGTGCCAACGTCCCCGGCAAGCCGCGAGTGTTCCTGCCCTACATCGGCGGCGTGGACGCCTACCGCCAGGCCTGCGACGACGTGGTCTCGCAGGGCTACGTCGGATTCCGCAGGACCGGTCCCGGCGAGGAGCAGTGCCGGGACGGTGTGATCCGCAGCATGCAGCCCGATGTCGCCATGGTGCTGGAGATCATGTCCGGGCTGGGCCTGCCGCCGATGGAGACCCTGTCGGCCGCTGACGCGCGGGCCTTGATGGCCGCCGCCGCAGCAACCCGCCCGCCGGGCCCCGAGGTAGCCGAAGTTATAGACGGAGTGATGCCCGGTCCAGGGGGGACCTGCCGTACCGGCTCTACCGCCCGGCCACGGCTGCGGAGGGCCCGCACCCGATCGTGGTGTACTTCCACGGCGGCGGCTGGGTGCTCGGCGACCTGGATTCCGATGACCCCCTGTGCCGGGACCTGTGCGCACGCTCGGGCGCGGTGGTCGTGTCGGTGAACTACCGCCATGCCCCCGAGGCGCGCTTCCCCGCAGCCGCGGAGGACGCATTCACGGCCGTGCAGTGGGTGGACGCCAACGCCGTCAGCCTGGGCGGCATCCCCGGCCAGCTCGCCGTCGCGGGCTGGAGCGCCGGCGGCAACATCGCGACTGTCGCATGCCAGCTGGCACGCGACGCCGGCGGACCGCGCATCGCAGGTCAGCTCCTGATTAGCCCGGTGGTGGAGGCCGAGATGACGCGGCCCTCCTACGCGGAGAACGGCGACGGGTACATCCTGACCAGCGCGCTCATGCAGTGGTTCTGGGATCACTACGCCGACCCGGCCGACCGCGGCGACCCCCGCGCTGCCCCGCTGCGCGGCAACCTGGAAAATCTGCCGTCGGCCTGCATCGTCACCGCAGACTTCGATCCGCTTCGCGACGAGGGCGTCGCCTACGCCCGCTCCCTTGAGGCGGCCGGGGTGCCGGTCCGTCACGTCCGCGCCCGCGGACACACTCACACCTCCTTGACCATGGTTGGCATCGTCATCTCCGGTGCGCCGGTCCGGGCGCAGATGGCAGAGGCGCTCGCGGACTTCTTCCCCGCGCCGGTGACGGGCGTGGTCAGCAAGTCGTCCATCGGCTGATCCACCCGGTATCCGCGATCATCGACGGGTACACCTTCCCGGGACGGACGCCACGCCCATCCGCAGCGTGGCCATGCGCGCCAGTTCGCACCAGCCGAGGAAGGCAGTCCAGCTATGTCTAACATCGCTCCGCTTTTGGACCGTAACCAGGCGTTCGCCCGCACGGACGCCCGCCAGAACATGCCGATTCCGTTCCTCCCGCGGCTGCACCTGTATATCGTCATCTGCCTCGACTGCCGGGTCGATCCGGCGGAGACTCTCCAGATCAAGCTGGGCGAGGCGCTCGTGCAGCGGAACATCGGCGGCCGGGCAACCCCGGCCGTCATCCGCGACATTGCCTACGTCAGCTACCTGGTAGAAATCCAAGGCGCCGAATGGCCCCTGGTTCGAGGTGGCGATCATTCATCACACCGACTGCGGATCGACCCTGCTGGCCGATGACAACCTGCGTCACGGCTTCGCCGAGCGGGTCGGCATCGACGAGAGAACGCTCGCGGACACGCCTGTCCTGGATCCGGCCCGCACCGTCCGGACCGATGTCGAGCGCGTGCTGTGGGCAGGGGAGATCTCACCGAATGTGCTGGTATCCGGTCACGTCTATGACGTCCAGACTGGCCTGGTGACGACCGTCGTCGACGCCAAATCGAAGAATCAGGCCGCGCAGCAGCGGAACTGAAAGCAGATCACCGCCGGCCGACCGCTACTCGCCGCCGCACAGCAAGCGCGGGAAGTCCGGGACGACCTCGCCCTCGAGCAGATCCTCGACATGATCGTTGCTATCGCGACGATCCACGCTGACGCCCGCTACGTCGAGCCCATCCTCGAAACCGCACTGGACGGCCTTCGCCCCCAGGCGATGTGAAACCCGCATCCAAGCGCCTGCGGTCCTGGCTTGCGCCCCGACTAGTCAGTGATACTATCTACTGGTAGTCAATAATACTGAGTAGTTGTGGGAGGAGGTGTTCCATGGGCAAGCAGGTGACGGAGATGCTCAAGGGGACGCTGGAGGGCAGTGGACGCCGGCAACCGCCGGGGTGTGCAACTCCAGTCGCAATCCGCCGCCGTAGGTCACGCCGCGATGCAGCTTGACGCCGCCGGCCTGCGGGGAATCCGCCGCGTGCCGTCGACGGTCAAGCGCTCGCCGAGGTCGTTCCCGGTGGAATTCGGAGCGGCGACCGAGGAGTATCGAAAGCCGGGTACCAGCTTCATGATCTTGAGGTTCAAAGATCAGCCTCCGATCTCGGCGAGGAACGCGGCAGTCGCGGCGGCGAGCTCAGGCGCGGCGAACGCGCTCCCGTGATCGCCCGGCACCCGTACGAACGGGGCGTCCTGCAGCAGCGCGGCGAGCTGGTCGGCATCAGAGCGCTCGTCCTGATCGCCGATCGCGACAAGTGTCGGGATGGTGATCTGGCGCAGGGCAGTCTCAGGCGTCGGGACGAGCGAGTTCAGCACGTACAGCAGCGCCTGGGGATCGGCGCCGAACTCTGAGATCCAGCGAGCGAACGGCGCGTCGGGCGAGTCGGGTTCGATCGCATCCCCGTTGATGAGCGCAGTGAGCACCCGGTGGTTCGGCCCGCCGCCCTGAGGACCGCTGACCTTTGCGAGCCCTTGCCCGGCCACGATCGCCCGGCCCGGCTTGGCGCCTCGCGCGAGCATCCGCAGAACGATCCGCGCGCCGAGCGAGTAACCGCCGAGATCGTACTCTCCGTTGCCGAGCCCGACATGCTCGATAAGAGCAAGTGCGTCGTCGGCCAGTACGTCCGGCGGATAGGCGGCAGGATCGTGCGGTTTCGCGCTGTCCCCATGGCCGCGGAAGTCCGGAGCGATCACGCGATATCCCAGCTGGGCAAGCGCCCGGGCCTGGCCGTGTTCCAGCATGTGCGAGCCAGAGCCGATGAACCCGTGCAGCAGGATCAGCGGTCGGCCGGACCCGGTCTCGCGGCATGCCAGTGCTGCTCCGTCGCGGCCAGAGAATCGATAATCGCCCATATCGTGGCTGATCCTATTAAGAGCTCGCGGGTCCCGCCATTCCGGCACGCTCAGGCCGAGGGCTGATGCCTGGCTTATGGACCCCATCGGCCGGGTAAGCGGGGTGTGAGACCCAACCAGTGGAGGTTCCAGATGGCCGAGCTCCCGCCGCCCCCAGAGGGAATTGTGCTGGCCCACTTCATCGTCTCGGACGATGTCGAGCGTTCTCGGCGCTTCTACACTGAAGTACTCGGCGGCAGGGTCGTCTTCTCGGGAGACGTTACCTATGTCGCACTAGCCAATACCTGGATCATCATCAATGTCGGGGGCGGCCCCACCGACGACAAGCCGACCGTCACCCTGGAGACGCCGCGCGATCCCGACCGGGTCAGCAGCTTCCTCAATATCCGGGTCAAAGACATCGAGGCCGTGTACGCCGAATGGAGCGCCCGTGGTGCTCAATTCCTGACCCCGCCGAAACATCACCAGTACGAGATCCGTTGCTACATCCGCGATCCCGACGGTTATCTGATCGAAGTCGGGCAAACCACGGACCCGGACGGGGACTGGTCGCCCGCTCACTGGCCATCGAGCACGCCCGCCGATCAGTAGCCAGTGCTAGCACGGTGACGCTCTCGAAGTCTCGGTCATGACCACCGCGATCATCGGCACTGGCGGGGTCGGCTCGGTGATCGCCCGCCAGCTCGCGTCAGGCGGCGAGCACCTGCGGCTCTCGAGCGCCGACAATGAGTCGGCACGAACCCTGGCTGGACAGATCGGTCGAGCTGCGGTCGTCGCCGTCGACAACCGCGACGCGCTGCAGAGCGCCGATGCCGTCGTCCTCGCGCTGCGGTTTGGCGTGCTGAAGGAAGTCACAGACGAGATCGCCCACCAGCTAACCGACAAGCTAGTGGTCGTTCCGAGCAACCCGCTCGGCACCGACGCGCAAGGCAACGTGTCCCGTCTCCTGCCGACAGGGCAATCCTCCGGCGAGGTTGTAGCCGGGTGGCTGCCGGCGGGCGCGCGCTTGGCCATGGCGTTCGGAACCCTGTCGGCCGATCTCTTCGAGTCCGCTAGCAACCGGGCACCGGAGCGGGCGGTCCTCTTTTACGCGACCGACGACGACCGGGCGGGCGAGGAAGTTGAGCGGCTGATCCGAACGGCCGGCTTCGAGCCGGTCAAGGCCGGCGGGCTCGAGGAGTCGAGTCGGCTCGAGGTGGGCGGCGATCTTCACGATCTCGTAGTCGGACCCGGACAGGCGCGGTCATTGATCGGCGGGCAGAGTTAGACCGGCATAGCGCGGGCAGTGATTTCCAGGTCGAGGAAGCGGCCGGCCATGCCTTTCTTCTTAGTGATGCCGTGAGCGTAGCGGTCGACCCTGCAGGTCGCGCGGATCGTCAGGCCGTTCGTGTCCGCTCGGACCTCACTCAGGGCCACGTCGGCCCGCGCGGCATGCCCGCGGGCGGTGATCTGCCCGCGAAGCACCCAGCCCTCTCCGCTTTCCTCCAGTTCCGTCGAACGGAACGTAATCTCGGGGTGGTCTTGCACGTGCAGGAAGTTCGCGGACTTTACGTCCTTGTCACGCGCCGCGCTGCCGGTAGCGAAGCTGGCGGCATCGATGACGGCGGTCGCGGTTGAACTGGTCACCGGGTCGGTGATGATGATCTCGCCGGAGAGAAGCTTGAAGCTGCCCGTGACGGCACCAAGGCCGAACATGTGCCGTGTCGCGAAGGTCACCGAGGAAGCTGCCGGATCTACCTGATAGGTCCCGGCAGGCGGGATGGAAACCGTGGTGGGCGCTGACATGATCTCGTCCTTTTCTATCCGAATCGCGGTTGGTCTTGGATCGAGCAGTCATCACGGAGGCTAACTGCAGTCTCTAACGGACTATCCCGCAGCTCGCACTTGCGGTGCCCTTGATCGGGTGACGCGGCGCCGGACAACAACGACCCTAAGAACGGAACGAGGCCGCTTGCGCGGATCTGTCACAGCCTGCCCGGTGCGGCGGCTACCGTGCGCCCCAGACTTCGCTACGTGATGGACGCGAGCTCTTCGGGCACGAAAGTCTCCGGATCGGCGTGCTCGACGTCGTCGGGACGCATGGTAACCGCGACGCGGAGCGCCTCGAGGCGACGGTCGATCAGTGCCTCGACCGCGGCCTGGTCGAAGCCAGGCGGGGCCGCCTGATCCGGTTGTGCCGGGCCGCCATACCCGCCCGCGAAACCGTCGGTGAGCTGCTTCCATCGACGTTCGGTGAACTCCCAGAGTTCCGGGTGCTCGGCGAGGATCTGCCGGCCCAGATAGGTGCCATAGGCAATGTGGCGTCGCTCGTCGCGCTGCGTGAGCTTGATTCCCGCTTCCAGGCCGGGGAGCTTGCCGAGCCGGCGGAACGTCTCGTTCCACCGCTTGTAGCCGGCGATCGCCGCAACGCCCTCGACAAGCTGGTTGTAGACCAGCGTCGCGTCCAGGATCGCCTTGGGTGACTGGTCGGTGTCCAGGCGGCGCATCACCGTCGTCAGCACGCCGTCAAACAGTCCGCCAACCGGATTACTGCCGTTGGTGGCCCTGATCGCCTCGTTCCGGGCGCGGACGAGGTCGTCCAGTGAAGCCGGGTCGATGCCCACGGCGTCGAACCAGCGGCGGAACATGTCGGTGTGCTTGGCCTCTTCCATCGCGAACATCGACAAGTACATGGTGTCCTCAAGCCGTCCGAGATCGGACATGCACCGCAGCAACGGGACGATGTCCATCGTCACGGCTTCCTCGCCGACCATGAACCCGCGAGCCGACATCGCGACAATCGTCCGTGCCAGCTCCGGCATCTCCTGCCAGTCGATGGCGTCCTGCGAGAAGTCCAGGTCGGCCGGGTCCCAGAAGAGCTTCTTCGACTTCTCCCACAACTTCCACGGGACCGAGTCGTAGTTGATGCCCCGCGTGGACCGGTACCGCTGGATCTGCGTCTCCTGGATCTTGCCGCCGACGGTCTCGGTCATCGCCACTCTCCGCGATCAGAGGAATCGTATTATTCCTAATTTGGGATGCTAGTCAACGGTCGGTGTCGGCAACAACACCTCAGCGTTGGTCCAGGGGATCGCCTTCTACCGCCAGACCGGCAGCCTCGTGGGTATTCTCCGGCCAACTTCCCTCAACTGAACTCCGACCTGGCCAGGGCGGATGTCCTGGTAACCAAGGGCCTTGTCGATGCGGGCGACGGCCCAGTCTTATGCCGCGGCCGTTCCGCATGGCTGGCCTGCCGCGGGTCGGTTCCTATCAGGTCAACTGGGGGGCACGGAAGACTTCCGCAACCTGGTCCAGAACCCCGACACCAAGAAGCAGTCCAAGCTCAACGCCCTTTCGGCAGCTGACAATGTTCAGATGGCTCCGCTCGGGTACCTGTCGCAGCTGAAATCGCGGAAGGTGGCGCACCTCATTCGCATCGCGGCGAGCGCGCTGCGAAACGGCCGCGGTGGTTATCCTGCCGAGGCGACGCCGCTGCTCAAATCCCCACCCGGAACGCCGATCTGACCAAACGAGCGGATGATCTGCGCGATTCTTTGTGGCTGGTCGAGGGGGATGAGGGTATAGCTGTCGTCTACCTCGACCAGTTGCGCGTCCGGGAGGAGCTCGGCGAGGCGCCGGCCGTGCTCGGGCGGCATGACGCGGTCCTGACTGGCCCAGACGATCAGCGTCGGCTGCGTAAAGCCGGGCAGGTGCTCGGCCGCCGTCAGCAGGATTCGGGTGTCTGCCGCGGCCGCTCGGAGCATTCGCACTGTGTCGCGGCGGATCTCAGGCTGCCGGAGGACGGGTCTCATCCACCGGGATGTCGTGGCGTCGCCGCGCTTGGTCAGCCAGCCGAACGCGATTGGCAGCCGCCGTACCACTCTAAGCCGCAGCTGCTGCATGAACAGACCGAACATCGGTGCGGGGAGCTTGCCGGCGAGCAGCAGCGTCTTGCCAGTCAGGCCGGGCGGGAAATTGTCGAACGCATCGCAGGAGGCGAGCACGACGCGCCCGACGTGCGGTGACCTGTCGGCCATGAGCAGCTGGGCGAGCGCCCCGCCCGTGTCATTGCCGACGAGGGTGACATCGCGCAGGTCGAGGCGGTCCATGAACTCGGCGATCAGCCGGGCTATGGCGGGCAGCGATAGCTCGGTGCCGGGGCGCATCGCGTGGCGGTGCGCACCCAGCGGCAGCGTCGGCGCGATGCACCGGTGGTCGGCGGACAGGTCCGTGATCGGCCCGTCCCAGAGCGAGGCGTCCATCATCAGCCCGTGCAGCAGGACCAGCACCGGCCCTGCTCCGCCGGTATCGGAGTACTCGATCGTCCCGGCGGACAACTCGATGGCATTCATCGCCGTGCCCCTCCGTAGAGCGCTGCATCCGCGGCGTGACCTGGATGCGCATTGGCGAGCACGTGCCGGCGCAGGAACGACAACTCGGCGCCGACAGCTTGCTCATGCGCGTCCAGGAACGGCGCGTAGTGCCCGCCCGGCAGGCGCATCACTTCCGCCCTGGCAGCGCGGCCTGCCGCGCGGACGGCAGGCCCGGCTAGCGCGGACTGATCCTGGTCGCACACGACGACCTGCAGCGGGCACCGCACGCGGGATGCCGAGCGGCCAGGCTGGTACAAGCCGATGCGAAGCGCCGACCGGGCGGCGACCGCCTGCTGCCAGTCCGGGTAGATGTTGCCCGGGTTTAGCGCCCGGCCGGCGTCGAGTGAGTCCGGCGTCGTGAGCAGCGCGACGGTCCCCGGTGCCCCGGTCAGTGGCACAAGCCGCGGTGCCCGGCCGATCAGCCCGCCGAGACCATCAAGGATGCCCCGCCCGGCGAGGCGAAGCATCGGGAGCGGCTTCTGGTAGCGCGCTGCGTTGCGCGCCGCCGCCTGACCGTCGGCGTTAGGCGTCTGGGCAATTGCCGCCGCCAGCTGCGGGTTGCGCGACGCGACGCGGAACACGTGGCCGCCGGAAGAGGAGAACCCCCATATCGCCAGGCGGGCCGGATCGACGCCCGCCAGCGTTGCGGCGCATGCGATCGCTGCCTGCCAGTCCGCCAGCTCGTCGCGCATGCGCACGACCTGGCGCGGCCGCCCTCCGCTCTCGCCCAGATGCCGGTAATCGAAGGCCAGGACAGTGAACCCGGCCTCGTGAAAGCGCCTAGCGAACGCATCGGTGCCCGGCTCCTTAGTCACCCCGAACCCGGCTGCCATGATCACGCACGCGCCGTTGGTCCCCGGGTAGTGCCAGGCCGCACATTCAGTGCCGCCGCTAGGAAACCGGATCTTCTCCCGTTCGGTGGATATCCGCATGTCGACCTCCCAGTCGACGAGGCTCCTCGGCCAGCGGGCCTCGCATGACTCCTACGCTGCCAGGCGCCCCTTGCGGAACGCTTGCAGCGTCCTGTCATGGGCGGGCGGCGCTGAGTACGGCTAGCGGGTCGCGCAGGCCCTCAGCGTAGGCGGCGTCGAATGCTGCCTCGCCGGCGAAGCGTGCTGCCACCCGGCCGGAGTCGTTCCGCTCCATGGCGAGGAGCCGGCCGATGATGGTCTCCCGCATGGCGGTGCCCTGGCCCATCACGGTGGCCACTGTTCCCTCAAGAAAGGCGCTGGCAGCGCCTAGCAGGCGCCCGGTGGCACTGGCGTCGCCGCGGAGCGAGGCGCTGCCCGCCAGTCCTGCCAGCGCGAGAGCCTGGGCCTGCCGGTCGGCTACCTCGCAGGCAGCATGCAGGCTGGCAAGGTGGTGCTGCTCGGCCGCCTTCGCGTCGTCGCGCGATTCCGCGATATATCCGAGCGACGCGTGCGCCATTGCCAGGCCCTCGGGGACGTTGCGCTCCTGGCATAGCTCGAGAGCATGCCAGTGGCACTGCTCGGCCTCCCCGAGCTGCCCGAGAAGCCGCAGGGTGAGGCCCCGTGCGTTGCAGGCGAACACGCGCAGGTGCAGATGCTGCTGGTCGTCGGCGGCCGCCTCGGCGCGGGCATGCCACCGGTCGGACTTGCCTGGCCGGCCTTGGATCGCGTACAGGCACCCGAGCTGCGCCATGCGGATGATCCCGGCCGGGTGGTCATCCATGGGCAGGACGGAAAGCATCTCTTCCAGGGCGGAGATGGCATCGTCGTAGCGGCCGCGCAGCACAGCCAGGTCGGCGAGATGCCGCAGCACGGCGCCTTCAGGCAGGGCATGGCCCGTCTGCGCGAACAGGTCCGCGGCACCGCGCAGCAGCAACTGCGCCCGGCCGAGGTCGCGCGCTGCGAGCGCGGCTACGCCCCGCGTCAGCGCCGCCAGCCCCACGCTCCAGTCATCCGCCTCGGCCTCGAGCAGCTCCCCGGCCTCATCGAGCAGTTCGATCGCCCGCTGTCGCTCGCCAAAGACCCCGGCCAGCGTCGAACCGTGCACCCACACGGCGAAGGCATGCGCGGGCCGGTCACCGGCCGCCCGACCGAGCTCGACCGCTCGTTCCCCGTAGACCAGGGCATCGCCGCGGCCTTGTGCAAGGGCGACCACCTCGGCGTCCGCCAGGGCCCGGACTCGCCGCGCGGTGGCCGACTCCGAAAGGGCCAGGCTGGCGGTCAGCCACCGCCAGCAGTCCTCGACCGAGCCAATCGCCCCGCCGCTAGCCCAGTACCAGCCAATCGCCCCGGCGATCCCGAGCGAAGCCTCCGAGTCACCCGCGCCGAGCGCCGAATCCATGGCCCTGCGGATGTCGCTGGCGAACTCTCGGGCAGTAGCGAACCACGCCGGACCGCGGGCGCTGTCGGGGACATCAACGACCGACGCCACCCAGTGCGTGTGCCGGGCACGCACGCTTGCCAGCTCCCCGCGCGCGGCCAAGCGCTCGCGCCCGTATTCCGCCAGGGTCTGGAGCATCCGGAACCGCATGCCTCGGCCGGTCAGGGTCGCGGTGATCAGCGACTTGTCGACCAGGCGTGCAACCAGGTCCGCCACATCCTGCCTGGCAATGCCCCGGCCCGTGCACACCTGCTCGGCTGCCTGAAGCGGGAACGGCCCGGCGAACGCTGACATCTGCTCGAACGCCCGCCGGTCGTCATCGACGAGCAGATCGTAGCTCCAGTCGATCACGGCGTGCAGCGTCTGGTGTCGGGGCAGCGCCGTCCGGGATCCGCCGGTGAGCAGCTGGAACCGGTCCGCGAGCCGAGCCAGGATGTCGGCGGGAGCTAGCGCGCGCACCCGCGCCGCCGCGAGCTCGATTGCCAGCGGAAGGCCGTCGAGGCGGGCACAGATCTCCGTGATGGTGGCCATCGCATGCTCATCGGCGCGGAAACCCGGGAGGAATGCGCCGGCCCTGGCCACGAACAGCTCGCGCGCCCCATCGATGGCCAGCGGCTGTAGCGGCCACAGTGCCTCGCCCGCGACGGACAGGCTTTCCCGGCTTGTAGCCAGGATCTGCAGTTCCGGGCACCGGGCCAGCAGGTTGTCGGCAAGGCGCGCTGCACCGGCGATGACGTGCTCGCAGTTGTCCAGGATCAGCAGCGCTTGCCGGCGCGCCAGGAAGTCGCTCAGCCGCTGCAGCTGGCCGCCGCCGTCGCCGCGGCCGGCCTCCGCCGCTAGGCCCAGTGCAGCCGCAGCCGCACCGGCCACGGCCATGTCCTCCCCGACGGGGGCGAGTTCGACGAGCCACACTCCGTCGCGGTACAGCCCGATGACGCTGCGCGCCGCCTCGATCGCCAGCCTGGTCTTCCCGACTCCGCCGGTGCCAGTGATGGTCACCAGGCGGCTGACGCGCAGCTCCGATGCGACCGCAGCGAGTTCGACATCGCGCCCGATCAGCGCTGATGGTGCCGCGGGTAGATTGCCCGAATTATGTTGCTCGGGCTTAGCTGGTACCTCGAGCGCCGGGTCCTGGCCAAGCACTGCGGCCTCTAGCTTCCGCAGCTCTGGTCCTGGATCGACACCCAGTTCATCGGCCAGCACAGCGCGTACGCGCTGATAAGTTCCGAGCGCATCACCTTGCCGGCCGGACCGGTACAAGGCCAGGATCAGCTGACCCCATAGCCGCTCCCGCAGCGGATGCTCCCGGACCAGGGCCTCGAGCTCGCTGGTCAGCTCGCCATGTCCGCCGAGTATCAGGTCGGCCTCAATCCGGTCTTCAATCGCGGTCAGCCGGGCGTCCTCCAGCCGGCTGATCACGCCAGGTGCGAAGGCGGTGTCTGCGAATTCTGCCAGCGGCCGCCCGCGCCACAAGCCGAGCGCCTGGCGCAGCAGCCGTCCTGCCTCGGCGGCGTCCTGGCGCTGCAAGGCCGCGCGGCCGGCTGCGGCGAGCTGGCCGAACCGGGCAGCATCCAGAGACCCGGCAGGGAGCTTCAGAGAATAGCTGCCTGCTCGGCTGAGGATGAGGTCACTGCCGAGCATCTTTCGCAGCCGGGAAATATGGACATGGAGGCGGTTGCGGTCGCCGCGGCCATCTCCCGGCCACACCTGGTCCAGCAGCTGATCGGCTCGCACCAGCCGACCCTCCGCTAGCGCCAGCGCGACTAGCAGGGCCTGCGGCAAATGCCCGCCGACGTCCAGCAGCTGGCCATCGTCGGTGACCATCTCGAACGGCCCGAGAACCCGGATCTCCATTTCTTTCCATGCTATCGACGCTGACGGCGGGACCGCAGGTCACCCGCCTGGGGTGATGTAGCACTCGGCTCAGTCAGCCCATGCTTGGGGTGAACTAGCTCAGGAGGATCGTCCGGGTGTCTGCGACCGACGGGACGTCCCTGTCGACGCCTGGCGGGGACAGTCTTGACATCGGCGAGCGAGCCGAGCTGGAGCGTTTGCGCGCCGAGGTGACGGAGCTGCGTGCGCAGCCGGCCGGCGGCGGGCCGCTCGCTGGGCAGCCGACTGGCCGCAGACGGCGGCGGATCGGCTGGCGTACGCCGGTCGCGACGCTGCTGATCGTCATCGCGTGCCTGCTGGCGCCGCTTTCCGTGGTGAGCGTCTGGACCGCTAATCAGGTGTCTGACACCAGCCGCTACGTCGCGAATATGACCCCACTGGTCCATGATCCGGCCATCCAGAACGCACTCACCGACAAGATCACGGCCGAGATCACCACCCACCTGAACGTCACCAGCTATGTCGACGCCGCGGCGGGGCAATTGTCGAGCAACGGCCTGAGCCGGGCCGGGACCGCGCTGAACAGCTTCGCGCCGTCAATCGCCAGCGCGGTTGACGGCTTCATTCATACGCAAGTGGACAAGGTCGTGACAAGCGCGGCGTTTGCCAACCTGTGGGTCCGGCTCAACACCGTTGCGCATGCCCAGGTGGTCAAGGTCCTGTCCGGCCAGGGGAGTAGCTCGGTCACGGTTAAGAACGGACAGGTCACCGTCAGCCTTGGCCCGTTGATCGACAGGGCGAAGCAGCGCCTCGCGGCCCGCGGCCTGACAATCGTGGACAAGCTGCCGCCGATCAACCCCACGTTCCCGCTATTCTCGGCGAAGTACCTGGTGAAGGCGCAGACAGGCTACCGGGTGCTCAACGACCTGAAGATCGTTCTGCCGCTCACGACCTTGCTGCTGTTCGGAGTCGGCATTTACGTCGCGCCGAGGCACCGGCGCGCCCTGATCGGTGCCGGGCTCGGCCTCGCGGTCTCCATGTTCGCCCTGGCGGCGGGGCTGCTCATCTTCCGCGGCAGCTACCTGAACGGCGTGCCAAGCTCCAAGCTGCCCGCAGATGCTGCCGCCGCGCTGTTCGACACGCTTGTCCGCTTCATCCGAGCTGGCCTGCGCACGCTGCTGGTGGTCGGGCTCGTCGTCGCCGGCGCCGCCTTCCTCACCGGGCCGTCGGTCACCGCTGTCCGGATCCGCGCGTCGATCTCGTCTGCCCTGCGCTGGCTGCGCGAACGTGGTGAGCTGGTCGGCGTCCGCACTGGCACGGTGGGACAGTGGACGTACGCCCATCGAAAGGCGCTACGGATCAGCGCGACCACTCTTGCGGTCCTGGCTTTCGTGTTCTGGGGCAGGCCCACCGGTGCGGTCGTCATCGTGATAGCCGTGCTGCTGCTGGTCGTGCTCGGCCTCATAGAGCTGGCCGGGAGGCCGCCAGCAGCCGGCGTGCCGACCGGCGGCGACGCGCCGAACATTGGGTCCTGATCAGCGCGCCTTAGTGGCCGCTGCCCGCGATCGCGGGCTGCGGGTAGCTCTGCGCGCGCCATTGGCCTGCCGAGGACTGGCCGACCGGTCCGCACCGTCGCGAGCCGGCGCTGCCTCGTGCCGGGCCATCGTCCACTTGAACTCGAGCTCGACCTCAACCTCATCGCCCTCGACCTCAACCTCGAGTTCGGCGCGGACACGTTCGGGGATATGCAGGCTTACGGTGCCTGGCCCGAACGGGAACTCGCCATTCTCGCCGGCGATGAACACCTTGGACAGCAGCAACAGCCAGCTGGCTGCCTCGTCCCGGCTCACCAGCTCTTTGTGCTCCAGCTTCACATCGGACATGTTTGGTCCTTTCCTGCTGGCTTTAAGCGGCAGATGGCGGGAGTGCCCCCGGCGGTTCGGCGGCGCGGAGCGCCTCGGCCGCAGGCTCTGACCTCTGGATTCTGAGTACCCGCTGTGCAAATGTGTTAAGACACCCGCGGCGCAGAGGTCGTCGGCCGATGTCGCTCCCGCCTCGCGAGGTCGGCCGACGGTCAAGGTCACGGTTGATAGGGGGAGACCATGACGACCGAAGATATCGACTATCAGCGCGTCTTCCGGACCCAGCCCAGCGCCACGGCGCTCCTGAGCCCGAGCTTCGTCATGCTGGACGTCAACGAGAACTTCGTCGAGATGATGGCCCGCCGCCCGCGGGCGGAACTGATCGGCCGGAATGTCTTCGACGCGTTCCCAGCGATGCCGCGCGAGCGAGGCACCGACCCACGTCCGGCCCTGACGTCGATGCGTTCCGTGCTGTCCAGCGGCGTGCGAGATGTCATGGAGCTCACGCGGTACGACCTACCGGATACTCAAGACGCAGCGGTGCTGGAGGAGCATTACTGGACGGCGATCAATGCTCCCGTGGCGGGCGATGACGGAAGTATCGTCATGCTCGAGTGTCAGGTAGAAGATGTGACTCATATCGTGATTCGCTCTCGAAGTCTGCAAGCTCAGCTCGGGTAACGGGCCGGCGGCTACGCGACAGGTGCGTCTCCGCTGGCCAGGCGGCGCGCCACGGCGAATCCCCACGGGATGCTGAGCAGGACGACGAGGGCGAGACCGAGGACGAGTGGCGTCGGCCGTACGGCGCCGAGCGCGAGGCACGCCACGGCCACCACGATGCAGATTCGAGCCAGCGGCTGATAGAGGCCCCGATCGCTGTTCCAGGCCTGCAAGCTCCCTGATACCAGCATCGTTCCGCACAGCACCACGGCGGCGCCCGCGCACAGTACCCACGCCGCGGCTGCTGGCGTCCGGCTGTCATGGGCATGGTCGACGAGGCTGATCATCGCGGCGCCCATTGCCGCAATGGCTGCTGTGACCGGCAGGTGGCTCAGCATCCACTGCAGGCTGGCCGTTATCTCCGGCCGCAGCGGCCGCTGTCCAGCGAAGTCGAAGTACGTCCACCACGCTCCGAAGCCGACGACGACGGCGACCAAGCCGACGCTGAGTGTCAGCGCGCCAATCGGCTGGCTTGCCAATCCCGCGACGACTGCGGTCACGATTTCGCCGAGCACGATGATGATCAGCAGCCCGAAGCGTTCGATGAGCGCGTCGGTGATGGTGAGTGCGGCCGCGACTTCGGGGCTGGCTGTGAGGGTCGCGGCAGTGAATCCGGCCAGGTACGCGGCGTCGATGAGGCCCCAGGCTGGCATGCGAGCGCCGGCCGGCAGGAATGCCGTGCTGACCAGCAGGATGGCACAGGCAGCTGTCCCGGCGACGAATAGCCGGCTCGTGCGTCGATACTCGGGGCGGTCACCCCGTGCGGCTAGCAGCCACAGCGAGGCCAGCACGAAGAACAACAGGCCGGAGGCGATGGCGAACGCCGCTCCTCGTCGGCCAGCGGCCTCGGGGATGAAGGCGCCCATCGATGCGAGCAGGAGGATCTGCAGCAGGAACGTGCTGCGGGCACGGACGTCCTCGCGACCATGTAGCTCATGGTGCAGGCTGCCGTTGAGCCAGGCGATCCACACCAGCGTGAAGACCACGGCGAATTCGGCGACTCCTCGCCAGGCTAGATGCCGCGCGAGGTGACCGGCGTCCTCCGCGACCAGCACGACCACGGCGAGGTCGTAGAAGAGCTCGAGCGGACCGACCACGCGCTCGCGGGGTTGCTGGCCGTGGGGGCGGGGCGACTGCCACAGGGAGCGGCGCAGCCGGCTCCAGCGCTGCCGGCGAGGGACTGGATCAGGCATCTGGGTCTGCCGAGCGGACTGCCGGTGCCAGCATCCAGTCAGCGTACGTGAGCGATCACCAGATCCCGGCGATGCGGGCTCACCTGGCCCCGCTCGACGATGGCAGCATGGACCCAGCGCTATACGCGATCAGGATCAACGGGCACCTCGGGGCCACGTTGCTCTCGGCGTTCCCGGCGATGGTGACGCAGCAGGAGGGCCCCGTCACCGTTCTGACGGGCGTCCTGGATCAGTCTGCCCTGTACGGCGTGCTGGCTGACATCGAGGCGCTTGGCCTTGACCTGCTGGAGGTTCGCCAGCTCCCCCCGGCGCCCGAATCGCCAGCACCGCGACACATGACGCTCGAATGACCACCACGCCAGAAAGGGGTCCAATTGTGACCGACTATCCAAGGCGCGCCAAGGTGGCGATGGTGGCCGGTGGTGGCGGCTCGCTCGGCCGCGCTACCGCGGTTAATCTCGCCGCCCGCGGTCTGACCGTCGTGGCGGTTGACCGGCACGAGCAGGGGCTGCACGAACTCCCCGACAGCATCGTGCGCGAGGTTGCCGACCCCACTGACCCGAGCTCGGCCAGGAGCCTCGTCGACCGGATCGCCGCCGACGTCGGACCACCCGGCATACTCGTGAACACCGTCGGCGTATTCCACCTAGGAGACGTGCTCAGCACTACGCCTGAAGAGCTGCAGCTCATGGTCGACGTTAACCTCGGCACCGCTTTGTGGCTGAGCCAGGCGGTCGCGCCGCACATGCAGCGAGCCGGCTCAGGCGCCATCGTGCACGTCACTGCCCGCCCGGCGCTTGATCCCACCGCCGGAATGGCTGCGTACAGCGTGAGCAAGGCAGCTCTTGCGCACCTGACGCAGATTCTCGACGTCGAGTTCCGGCCGCATGGGATCCGGGTGAACGCCGTCGCGCCGCAGCTCCTCGACACGGCCGCGAACCGGGCTGCGCTGCCCGCGGATGCGATGGCAAATGCGGTCGCGCCGGAGGCGATCGCCGAGGTTATCGCATTCCTCGTCAGCGACGCCGCGGCGCCGGTGAGCGGAGCGATCCTGCCTGCCTACGGCGCCTGAACAGGGCGGGGCTCACGATCGTGGCCGTTCCTTGATCCCGGCGGCAAGCAGGCTCACCACCTCGGCGATGCGCGCCGTGCGCAGGTCTGGCCGACGGGCCGTTGCGTCGATGTAACGCAGGTAGGCCTTGCGGTAAAACTGCGCCAGGGTGTCGAAGAAGGCACCAGCTGCCGGGTCGGCTTGCAGCGCCGCCGAGATGTCATCGGCGAGGTCGCCGCGCTGCGGGCCTTCCGGCGCTAGCTCGACGAGCGCATCGGAGCCGATGTCGATACCTAGGCCGCGCATTCTGCCCGGGTTCATCGTGAACGCCCAGCCGCTGCCGCCAGGTGCCAGCGTCACCCGCACCCGGCAGCCGTTGACCGTGCCGTTCACATGATGGACAGCTTTGGCACCCCACGCCTCGTCCGGGTCAAACGGAACCGTGATGACGGCGTGGCCACGAGGATCCGCAGCGATACGGACGGCGAAACGCTGCACGCGCATGGCCTTATCGTGGCACGGCGAAGCCAGCCGGGGACCGGTCACCCGCAGGCCAGCACGTGGTCGAACCAATGGCAGGTGGCAAGTTTCCCGCGGCTATGCTTCGGGCGTCAGAGCCTGCTGGCCGCGCCCTACGGCAGCTAGACGGAGGAAGCCGATTATGGACTCGCTTGGGATCGATGGCGCATGGGTCTTCACGCCGCGGATTCATCGCGATGACCGCGGTAGCTTTCACGAGTGGTTCCAGGCCGCTGACCTCGGCGAGCAGCTCGGCTATCAGTTCCGGCTCAGCCAGGCAAACTGCTCGGTGTCCGGTCGTGGCGTCATCCGCGGCATACATTTCACCCAGGTTCCCCCTGGCCAGGCGAAGTACGTGGTCTGCCTGAGCGGCGCGATCGTCGACGTCGTCGTGGACGTTAGGGTCGGTTCCCCGACCTTCGGGCGGTGGGAGCAGGTGCGGCTGGACGATGAGACCCGGCAGGCGATCTACGTTTCCGAGGGTCTCGGGCACGGCTTCATGGCGCTCACCGATGACGCCACCGTCGCCTACCTGTGCTCCACGCCCTATGCGCCCGAGATCGAGCACGGCGTGAATCCGCTTGACCCAGCCATCGGGATCCGCTGGCCGGCGGTGGGCGAGGTCATGCTTTCGCCAAAGGACGCCGCCGCCCCGACCCTCGAGGAGGCTGAGAAGGCCGGGAAGCTGCCTAGATATGCGGCCGCGATGGCGTACGTAGCACAGCTGAGCGACACCGCCGGGCCTCCGGCAACCTAGGAGTCCGCTGCCTCGACCAGCGCGGGAAATGCCTGGCGCAGCACGGTCCGCCAGTCAGCTGGAGGAGGCAGCCCGGCCCGCACCCAGCCATCGTGGCTGAGGACGCTGTAGGCGGGGCGCGGCGCTGGTCGGCCCACCATGCTAGTGGTCGTCGGCGTAACTCTGAGCGGGTCCGCGCCGAGCAGGCTGAACACCTCCCGCGCCAGGCCAAACCACGTTGTCTCACCGGAGCACGTGGCGTGGTAGATGCCGGCCGGTGCGCCGGATGACATGAGCCAGAAGATCTGATCGGCGACAGCTGCCGTCCAGGTTGGCTGGCCGCGCTGGTCGTCTACAACGGTGACTTCCTCCTGCGTGCGCTCCAGCCCGATCATGGTGCGAACGAAATTGTGGCCATGCACGCCGTAAAGCCACGCCGTGCGCACGACATAACCTGCGTCAGGCAGCTGGTCGAGGACGCTCTGCTCTCCGGCCAGTTTCGTCCGGCCGTACGCACTGACCGGCCCGACGGCATCGGCCTCGGCGTATGGGCGTCCTTCGGTTCCGCCGAAAACATAATCAGTCGATAGCTGGACCATGCGAGCACCGACCGAGGCGCACGCCGCGGCGAGGTGAGCCGCACCGTGGCCGTTCGCAGCGAGGGCCTCAGCCTCGTGTGACTCCGCGAGGTCAACGGCGGTCCACGCCGCGCAGTTCACGACGATGTCCGGCCGGAAGCGCTTGACGGCGGAGCTGACCGCTTCCGCATCAGTGACGTCGAGATCCTGGCGAGCTAGCCCGGTCACGGCCGTGCCGCACCGCTCGAGGAGCGCCACCAGGTCGCACCCCAGCATCCCCCCGGCCCCGGTTACGAGCCACCCGCTCACGACGTCCGCGCCTTCAGCGCTTCCCACCACGTACGGTTCTCCTCATACCAGCTGATCGTGGCCTTGAGGCCCTGGTCGAACGGCGTACGGGGGGCGTAGCCCAGGGCCCGGGTAGCCGAGTCATCCAGGGAATACCGGCGATCATGGCCCTTCCGGTCTGCGACCGGAGTGACCATATCCCAGCCGCAGCCGCAGGCATCCAGTAGCTTCTGGGTCAGCTCGCGGTTGGACAGCTCAGCGCCGCCATCAATGTGATACACGGCGCCGGCCCGGCCACGCTCCGCGACCACCTGAATACCGCGGCAGTGATCGTCCACATGCACCCAGCCGCGGATGTTGCCACCGTCGCCGTAGAGCGGCACTGCCGTCCCGTCAAGCAAGTTGGTCACGAACAGCGGAATGACTTTCTCCGGAAACTGGAATGGGCCGTAGTTGTTGCAGCAGCGGGTGATGCTCACATTCAGACCGTGGGTTTGGGCATAAGCGCGTGCGATCAGGTCGCCGCCCGCCTTCGACGCGGCGTACGGCGAATTCGGAGCCAGCGGTGCGTCTTCGCGCCACGATCCGGCCGGGATGCTGCCGTATACCTCGTCGGTAGAGACCTGTATGACGCGCGGGATGCCAGCATCCAGGCACGCCCGGAGAATCGTCTCGGTACCGAGGACGTTGGCGGTCACGAATGTACTCGCGTCGGCGATCGACCGGTCTACGTGAGTCTCGGCGGCGAAGTTGATCACAAGGTCATGCCCCGGGACGACTGCGGCGAGCAGTGCCGCGTCGCAGATGTCGCCGTGCAGGAACGTCAGCCGGGGGTCGTCAGACACCGCGTCGAGACTGGCCAGGTTGCCCGCGTAGGTGAGCTTGTCGATGACGGTCACGGACGCTTCCTCGAGACCGGGATAGGACCCCGTCAATACACCCCGCACGTAGTGCGAGCCGATGAAACCCGCCCCGCCGGTGACTAGGACCCGCATCTGCCGCCACTGCTCCCTTCTGCCGCAGCCCTGCCCGCGCCTGGCGCGTCAAAGCTTCCGATAAGCTACCTCGTCATCAGCGTCGATCAGCCGCTTGGAGGCGCCGCCAGGGAAGGGTGCTGCCTGCGGGCTGAGTCTGCGCCTTCCATTGCCAGCAGCCGGAGCAGGTACTCTCCGTAACCGCTCGGTGCGAGCGGCTCCGCGAGCGATCGCAATTGGCCGTCTGTAATCAAGCCGGCCCGCCATGCGGCCTCCTCGACGCAGCCGATCTTCAGGCCCTGGCGCTCCTCGATGACCCGGACGAACTCTGACGCCTGCACCAGCGAAGTGAACGTACCGGTATCGAGCCACGCCGTGCCCCGGTCAAGCACAGTCACATGCAGCTCACCACGCTGACGGTAAGCCTCGTTGATCGCCGTTATTTCCAGCTCGCCACGGCTGCTGGGAGTCAGGCCGCGCACGATCTCGACGACGCTGTTGTCGTAGAAATACAGCCCCGGCACCGCGTAGCCGGACTTGGGCCGGGGAGGCTTCTCCTGGATCGACAGCACCCGGCCGTCAGCCGCGAACTCGACGACCCCGTAGGCCTCAGGATTAGCCACCTGGTAAGCGAAGACCCGCCCGCCGCTTGATGACGTGTTCTCCCGGAGCTGCCGGCCCAGGCCAGTTCCGTGAAATATATTGTCGCCAAGAATCAGAGCTACCGGCTCGGTCCCGATGAAGTCCGCACCGAGCACGAAGGCCTGGGCAATGCCCTCGGGACGTGGCTGGACGACGTAACTCAGCCGCAGGCCAAACTGGCTGCCGTCGCCGAGCAGTCGCCGGAACTGAGGCTGGTCATCCAGCGTAGTAATGATCAGGATGTCCGTGAGGCCGGCCATCACCAGCGTAGACAGCGGGTAGTAGATCATCGGCTTATCGAATACCGGCATGAGCTGCTTCGACACGGCTCTCGTGATCGGCCACAACCGGGATCCGGTCCCACCAGCCAGCACGATGCCACGCATGGGGGCAGCTTACGCATCCCGGCGACAGCGAAGCAGGCGGGCAAGCCGATGTATGCCGCGCGAATCGGCGCGAACGATGGGTAAGCTCCGGGGGGCGTCCAGACAGGCTTGCCGTCATCCGCACTTGCCCTATCATTTCTGGCTGCCAGTACACTCTCAGGCTGACCCGCACGCCAAGGAAATGGTGCATGTCAAAATCATCTGATGCGGATCGCCCGCTTCGTTCGGCCACGCTGCGTAGCGGGCTGCCTGTGCAGGCATCGGAGAGCCACGCAACCGAGCGTCCTGATCATGAGGAACCCTCGAGGAGACGTCACTTGACCGGAACAAGTGTGGCGCTGCTGCTGTTCGCCGTCATCACGGCGGCCACTGGGCAGGTCATGCTGAAGCACGGCATGAACATGGCAACAGCCCGGTCGGCCGATACCGGCGGCTCACTAGTGCTCAAAGCGGCCACCTCCCCGTGGGTGCTCTTGGGGCTCGTCGTCTTCGGCATCTCCGCGATAGCGTGGCTGGCCGCGCTGTCCCGGGTACCGCTGGCGGTCGCCTATCCATTCAACGCGCTCGGCTATATCGCAATCCTGACCGCGAGCATCGTCATCCTGCATGAACGCGCCAATTTGCTGACCTGGGCGGGCTCGCTCCTGGTCGTGTCGGGACTGATAATCGTGGTCCTCTCCCGGCCATAGCGCACGACGAAAGGCCACTGGCGGGCTAACCCCAGGTGTTGTTCAGGGGCAGGGCCGGCACGACATGCCTGAGCACGTTCGTCCGGTAGACCAGGATTTCGTGCCCTGCCACATGGTAAATCGCGGCGGGGCGGTGGAGATACTTCTCGAAAACGGCGACTGTGAAGTCGTCGTTGGGGTAGCTGTGAGGCCGATCGGCAATCACGAACGTCGCATCGTGCAGGCTAGCGTCATACCAGGAGGCATTCGTCTCCCAGTCATATGCGGCGAGCCGCACCGGACCGGCGCCGTATTTCAGGGCGATTGCCCGAACCTGAACGCGGTCCCCCGACTGTACGGTCACGGCCGAGGCATCCCAGTACCCGCCGATGCCGTACGTCAGCCCGCGGGCCTCCAGCCAGGATGGCGAGGCGAGCCGGGGCGGGCGTCGCGGGTGGCCGGGTGGCCGCACCGGCCAGCGGCACCAGCGCGACAACCGCGGCCGCCGCGATCGCCACCCAAGACCGCCACGCGCCGACGATGTGGCCGGGGACGCAGGCCCTCGCCGCGAGTACCGCGCCGCATGGCAGGACCGCGACGATCTCCCGCTGGCCGCCCAGCGTCGGCATTGAGGAGACGACGTAGACGGCGATGTTGATCACGACCGCAGTACACAGCAGTTGCTCGGCCCGGCGCGCGCGACGCCAGGTCCAAACGACCTTCCCGAAGCCGCAGACAGCGGCCAGCAAGCAGGCCAGCCCAAAGGCAGCTCCCACTGTGCCCAATGCGGCACCCTGAGAATCCACCCCGAAGAGGGTCAGGACACCCCGCAGGGTTAGCACTCCGTTATGCGCCCAATGTCCTATCGGCGCGATCTCGGTGTGCGGCGAGATCATCAGGTAGCCGCCGAGGTGCATGACCGCGGCGCGAGCCAGGACCGCCAGCGGCACGGACGCGACGGCGGCCACCGCCATCGCCGCGTCGCCCGTGCGGAGGTTCACTGCCGTGCGGAGCTTCACGCCATTACTGAGGTTCACTGTGGCCAGGACGCGATAAGCACAGACGACCAGGATGGTCGGCACCGCCACGTAGAGGACGGTGGCGTCGCCGAGCTGACCGGCGATCAGGATCGCGCAGAGGAGCAGCGGGGTTAAGCGCCAGACCGGAGCCCGGTCGATCAGGAGGAAACAGACCAGCAGGATCGCGCGGTGCCTGTGTGGTCGGGCAACTCGAGCAAGGTATAAACACCGGCCGTCGTCAGCAGCGGTGCAGCTAGTACCGCGATCACGACTCCGCATCGGGCCGCTGTGGACACGCCTCGGCTGTCCGTTCGCGCCACGGCGACGGCGCTGGCCGCGACGATCAGGTAAGTGAGCGCGGCGCCCAGATGCACGGTTACGCTGTGCAACCCGAAAAAGATCTCGGTGATCGCATACAGCGGCAGTTCGAACGTGTAGTAGGTCGCATCGCCAATAATGAAGCCATGTAGCAGCAGGTTGCCGTGAAGCATGTCCCACGCCTGCAAGGCACTGTTCGCCCCGTCCGAGTCCTGCGGGTAGCTAAGCGAGATCCGGAAGAGAAACGCGACCAACGCGAGACCGCCGCCGACCCAGGCCGCCGCAATCCACCAGCGGCGCGACGCTGGCGCTGCAGGATCCTGGGGGCCGACGCCTGGCCCGAGCTGAGGCGGCTCAGGCGCTTTCCCTCGCGGTCCCGCCAGATCGGGACCGCTCGAAGAGCGCTCACCAGAATGCATGCCCGGACCTTACTAGGAGCTCTGACTGGATATCCCAGCTACCCGGCTGGCGGTGCCCGGCGACCTGGACGGGCCCGGGCAGAAACGGTCCGAAGGATAGCACAGCTACTGACCATAACGGTAGATCAGAGGCTACATAGGGATCAAAGACCTGGCGCCGGCCGTCGTGGAGCCGGATGATCCTTCGCCGATCGAAGTCGTCCCTTTGCGCTAGTTTCACACTCTCCACCTTGTATCGTGACGGCCATGCTTAACCATCTCCGGATAGGCGTCGTGCTGCCCGCCTACAACGCAGAGGCAACCCTGGCCCGAACCCTCGCCGAGCTCGACCGGAGCGTTATCGACGAGGTCGTGCTCGTCGACGACGCCAGCACTGACCGAACCGTCGAGGTGGCACATAGGCTCGGTCTGGAGCCGATCCGGCACGAGAACAACCTCGGCTACGGGGGTAACCAGAAGACCTGCTACCGGCGAGCGCTCGAGCTTGGCGCGGATGTCATCGTCATGGTGCATCCGGACTACCAGTACTCGCCTCGGCTGGTCCCGGCGATGGCGTCGATGATCGCCTACGGGGAGTACGACCTCGTGCTCGGCTCACGCATCCTCGCCCAGGACTCCGTCGCGCGCGGCATGCCCCGGTACAAGTACGCTGCTAACCGGGCCCTCACGCTGGTCGAGAACATCGTGCTCGACCAGAAGCTATCCGAATACCACACTGGCCTGCGCGCGTTCAGTCGCCCGCTGCTCGCCGGCTTGCCGTTCGAGCGCAACTCGGATGCCTTCGTCTTCGATAACCAGATCATCGCGCAGGCCATCGCCGCCGGCGCCCGGATAGGCGAGCTTTCCTGTCCGACCCGATACCAGGCCGACGCGTCATCGATCGACCTGAGAAGCAGCATCCGCTACGGATTCGGCGTCCTGCGCACGTGTGCCGAGTACCGGCTCCACAAGCACGGCCTTCGCCGTAGCGCCTACCTCGACTTCGACCACGTGGGCGTGCTCATGCCGTTCCCGGCAGCCGACGACACGACCGAGGCGCGTCCGAGAGCAGTGTCTCGGCCTAGCGAAGGCGATCGGGGCTGGCCGGTTAGGGCTGGCCCGGTGCGAGACGCGTGAGCAGGTTCGTCCGGTAGATCATGATGACGCGCCCTGCCACGTGGTAGATCGCGACCGGCCGATGGAAGTACTTCTCGAATTGGGTGACTGTGAAGTTCTGGTTGGGGGAGGGGGCGGTATCAGGCGGATCAGCAATGATGAACGTCGCATCGTGCTGGCTGGCGTCATACCAGGAGACCTGCGTCTCCCAGTCAAAGGGGCCAAGCCACGGTTGGCCGGCGGGGTTCGCCAGGGTGATCGCGCGAACCTGAACCCGGTCTGCGGACTGCACCGTGACGGAGGAGGCATCCCAGTACCCGGCGAGGCCGTAGGTGAGCCGGTGGGCCTCGAGCCAGGTGGCGAGGCGAACCGTGTAGGACGGCGCGGGTGGCAGGGTGGCCGATGCGGCCAGCGGCAGCAGCGCGAGGACGGCGACCGCCGCGATCGCCACCTGGGCACGCCGCGCGTCGGCGATATGGCCGGGGACAAAGGCCCGCGCCGCGAGTACCGCGCCGCAAGGCAGCACTGCCACGATCTCCCAGGCGTTGCCGGGCACCGGAATGGTGGAGATTATGAACGTGGTGACGTTGATCACGATCGCGACGCACATGAGCTGCTCGGCCCGGCTCGCGGTGCGCCAGGTCCAGATGACCTTCGCGAAGCCGCATGCGGCGGCCAGCAAGCAGACGAGCCCGAAGACAGCTCCCGCGGTGCCTACTACGGCGCCTAGAGTAGTCGCCCCGTACAGGGACAGGATGTCCTGCAGGGCCAGGACCGCGTGATGCCCCCAGTATCCCGGCGCCGCGATCACGGTGTTCGGCGGGTGTACAGCGTAGCCGCCGAAGTGCACTATGGCCGCGCGAGCCAGGGACGCCAGCGGCACGGACGCGACGGCGGCCGCTGCAATCGCCACGTCGCCCGTCCGGAGGTTCACGCGCTTGCGGAGGTTCACGCCCCCGCGCAGCTTCACTGTGGCCAGGACACGATAAGCACAGACGACCAGGACCGCCGGTACCGCGGCATAGCGGACCGTGGCGTCGCCGACCTGGCCGGCGATGAGGATCGCGCAGAGCAGCGGCGGCGTGAAGCGCCAGCCCGGAGCCCGGTCGATCAGCAGGAAGGAGACCAGCATGATCGCGACGGTCCCGGTGTGATTGGGATTCTCAAGGACGAACCCGATACCTGGCGACGTCAGCAGCGGTGTGGCCAGCACCGCGATCACGACTCCGCAGCGGATCGCCGTGGACAGGCCTCGGCTGCCCGTCCGTGCCACGGCGACGGCGCTGGCCACGACGATGAGGTACGTCAGCGCGGCGCCCAGATGAATGGTCACGATGTGCAGCCCGGTAAAGATTTCCGCGATCGCATACAGCGGCACCTCGAACGTGTAGAAGGCGGCGTCGCTAAGGATCCAGCCGTGCAGCAGCAGATTGCCGTGCAGCATGTCCCAGCTCTGCAACGCATTGTTCGCGCCGTCCGCGTTCGCTGGGACGCTGAGCGATATCCGAAACAGCAGCGCGAACAACACTAGGCCGCAGCCAACCCACGCCGACGCTATCCACCAGCGGCGCGGCGCCGGCGCTGCGGGACTCTCTTGGCTGACCCCTGTCTGGAGGTCGCCTGGCGTGGCCGCCCGCCCTGGTGCCCGCGCCAGATCGGGACCGCTCGAATACTGATCACCAGAGTGCATGGCTGGACCCTACCTAGAAACCCCGATGGAAATCCCGAGCTGGCGTGCTGGTCGAGCCACCCAGCCGGACGTCAGTGACCTCTGGCCTTCTTACCCGATCAGCTTGGCAGGACCCACCGCGGCCCGTACTCGGCGGCCTCGATCACCTGGGCCGGAGCGCTCGGCAGAATAGCATGGTTCGTCCGGAGCCGCCTACATTGCTGGCCAAGATCGAGCCGATGACACTAGTCGCGGGACGGGCCGCTGCTGAAGGCCGCGTCGAAGGACGCCTGTGGTGGCTCGATGTCAAACCGCCGCAGGTACGTGATTGCCTCGGCGGCGCCGCGGAGCCGGTCCATCCCGGCGTCCTCCCACTCGATCGAGATCGGGCCGTCGTAGCCGATCGAGTTGAGCATCCGGAAGATGTCCTCCCAGTCGATGTCACCCCGGCCTGCGGACACGAAATCCCAGCCCCGGCGCGGATCGCCCCAGGGCAGGTGCGACCCCAGGCGGCCGTTGCGACCGTCCAGGCGCTTGCGTGCTTCCTTGCAGTCCACGTGGTAGATCCGGTCGGTGTACGCGGCCAGGAACGCCACCGGGTCGAGGTCCTGCCAGACGAAGTGGCTTGGGTCAAAGTTCAGCCCGAACGCCGACCGGTTGTTCACCGCAGCCAGGGCCTGCGCCGTGGTCCAGAAGTCGTAGGCGATCTCGCTGGGGTGCACCTCGTGGGCGAAGCGCACGCCCTCGGCGTCGAACACGTCCAGGATGGGGTTCCAGCGGTCAGCGAAGTCGGCGTAGCCCGCCGCGATCATCGACTCCGGCACCGGCGGGAACATCGCGACCGTATGCCAGATGGACGAGCCGGTGAACCCGACCACGGTCGTCACGCCGAAGGCAGCAGCGGCGCGCGCGGTGTCAGCCATTTCGGCGGCCGCCCGCCGCCGCACCCCCTCGGGCTCGCCGTCTGCCCAGATCCGGGCCGGCAGGATCGCGCGGTGCCGTTCGTCGATCGGATGGTCGCAGACCGCCTGGCCGACGAGATGGTTGGAGATCGCCCAGCAGCGCAGGCCGTACTTGGCGAGCAGCTCGTGCCGGCCAGCCAGGTAACCGGGCTCCGCAAGTGCGCGGTCCACCTCGAAATGATCACCCCAGCAGGCAAGCTCAAGACCGTCATAACCCCAGCCGCTGGCCAGCTCGCACACCTCGGCGAGCGGCAGGTCGGCCCACTGGCCGGTGAAGAGGGTGAAGGGTCGGGACATGGCAGGCTCCCTGGCGAAGTCAGTGACCGGGTGACGGAACGGTGATCCACGCGCTGGCGCTGGCCGCGCTTTGCTGCACTGCGTCCAAGACCCGCTGGACCTGCAGGCCGGCGGCAAAGGACGGTTGCGGCGCGGTGCCCGCCGCGATCGCGATGACGAGGTCAGCTACCTCATGGGTGAACGTGACATCCCAGCCGAGCACGTGCCCGGGCGGCCACCAGGCGGACAGGTACGGGTGGCCTGGCTCGGTCACCAGGATCCGCCTGAATCCGGCCGTCAGCGGGTCGGCCCCGTGATCATGGAAGTCCAGCTCGTTCAGCCGTTCGAGGTCGAACGCCAGGCTGCCGAGCTCGCCATTGAGCTCGATGCGCAGGGCGTTCTTCCGCCCGGCCGCGAACCTGGTCACCTCGAACGTGCCGACAGTCGCCCCGCCCGCTGGGCCCGAGCCCAGCCGCGCAGTGAACATCGCCGCGTCATCGACTGTCACCGTCCCGGTGCGGTCGCCGCGCTCTGCCGCCGCGCCGGGCAGCGGCCGCTCCGCGACAAACGTCGCGGTGCTGCCGGACACCGCGGTGATCGGCTCGCCGGTCAGGTACTGGGCCAGGTCGACGACGTGGGCGCCGAGATCGCCGAGCGCGCCGGAGCCGGCCCGGTCGCGCTGCAGTCGCCACGTCAGCGGGAACGACGGATCGGTCAGCCAGTCCTGGAGGTAACTGGCGCGGACGTGGCGGATGGCGCCAAGCCTGCCGTCGGCGACGAGCTTGCGGGCCAGGGCGATCGCGGGCACCCGCCGGTAGTTGAACCCGGCCATCGAGCGAATGCCGCGGTCGGCGGCCAGCTCGGCGGCCGCTGCCATCGCTTCAGCCTCGGCCACCGTGTTGGCCAGCGGCTTCTCGCACAGCACGTGCTTGCCCGCCTTGAGCGCGGCGATGGAGATCTCCGCGTGCAGGTCGCCAGGCGTGCACACGTCCACAACCTGGACGTCATCCCTGGCGATGAGCGCGCGCCAGTCGGTCTCGGCGCTGTCCCAGCCCTGGCGGTCCGCCGCTGCCTTGGCCGCGACCGGGTCGCGGCCGCACACCGCCACCATCTTCGGCTCCAGCGGCAGGTCGAAGACCCGGGCCGCAGTGCGCCACGCCTGCGCGTGCGCGGCGCCCATGAAGGCGTATCCGACCATGCCGATCCCGAGCGACGGCCGTCCCGCGGACTCGGTCATGCTGGCTCCCTCAAGCTGTCAAGCACCGGCTCGTCAGGCGATCGTCGTAGCGTGCGGGTCCCAGTCTGCCGCGAGCGCGTCGGGTCTGGTGAATGTCGTGAGCACGGGCTCGAACTCGCCACCTGCCGCCGACCGCTCGATGGCCGACATGATCTCGAGCACGTGCAGCGCGAGCTCTCCGCTGGCCCGGTGTGGCGCACCGCTGCGCAGCCCGCGGGCCAGGTCAAGGACGCCGAGACCGCGGCCGTCGGCGGCGCCGTCCGCAGGCACCGCGCGCCAGCTGTCCGCGCCAAGCTCGTGCACGCGGACGTCCCCGTCGAACCGGTTCGGGTCGGGCATCGCCAGCGTGGCGGCGGTGCCCGTGATCTCCACGAAGCCGTGCCTGCGCAGCGGCGAGTCGAAGCTCAGCACCATCGTGACAATCTGGCCTCCCGCGTAGCCGATCAGCGCCGACAGGTGGGTGGGAACCGCCACGGCGAACTCAGTGCCCGCGCGCGGGCCGCTTCCGATCACCCGGGTCTGCCTGCTGCGCGCGCTCAGCGCGGCGACGTGCGTCGCTGGCCCGAAGACGGCGGCGAGCGCGGTCAGGTAATACGGCCCCATGTCGAACAGCGGTCCGGCGCCGGGCTGGAACAGGAACTCCGGATCCGGGTGCCAGCTTTCGGGGCCAGGCCCCTGCATCAGGGCCAGGCCAGTCTGCGGCGCGCCGATGGTGCCGGCGTCGATAAGCCGGCGGGCCGTCTGAAGGCCGGCGCCGAGCACGGTATCGGGGGCGCAGCCGATTCGCACGCCGGCGGCGCCCGCGGCGGCGAGGAGCTCCCGCGCCGACGCGGTGTCGAGCGTCAGCGGCTTTTCCACCCAGACGCTCTTGCCGGCCGCGATAGCGGCCGCGCTGACCTCCGCATGCGCGGCGGGCACCGTCAGGTTAACGACGATCTCCACGTCCGGGACTGCCAGCGCGTCGGCCAAGGAGCCAGCAGCTGGCACGTCAAAGGCGGCTGCCTGTGCCTTGGCCCGCTGGATGTCGAGGTCGGCGCAGAACAGCACCCGCAGGTCGGGGAACGAGGTCAGGTTCTTGAGGTACGCAGTGCTGATCGTGCCGCAGCCGACAACTGCGACGCCGACGGGACCCCTCATCTGGGGCCCGCGGCCCGCCGGACCGGCTCGGCCAGGCCGCGCTGGGCCAGCCAGCCCAGGCTCTGCTCGACTGCCGTCAGCATGTCCGTCGCGCACCTGTCCAGTTCCACGATGTGCCACTCCGCCGACCGCGCCGCTGCCAGTACGTCGGCGACCGGCATCCGGCCCGCGCCGACGGCTGTCATCGGGTCGTCCCTGGTGATCGGGCCGTCCTTCACGTGCAGGTAGCGGACTCGGTCGCCAAGCCGGCCGAGTAGCGCGGGCACGTCCTGGCCGCCGACCGCCGCCCAGTAGGTGTCCAGCTCCAGGAGCACGCTGTCGTCTAGGGCAGCGGCCAGCACCTCGAGCGCCGGCCGGCCAGCCACCAGCGACGCCAGCTCGAAGTCGTGGTTGTGGTAGCCGAAGCGCAGGCCAGCGTCGGCGCAGCGGGCCGCCATCTCGTTGAGTTCGGTGGCGACCGCGGCGACGCTTGCAGCGTCGGCGAACCTGGCCGGCGGCAGGTGCGGGACGATGACGGTGTCGGTGCCCAGCGTCTTCGCCGCGGCCAGGATGTCAGCTGCCTGCTCGCCCGCCGGGTACGCATGCACGCTGCATACCTCCAGGCCAGCCGCATCCAGGTCGGCGCGCAGGCTATCTGGATCATCGAGCACATTCACCGCCTCGACGGCGCCGTAGCCGGCGGCGGCAATCCGCTGGAGGACACCTGTCCGGTCAGCCGGAAGCTGCTCGCGGACGGAGTACAACTGCAACGCAGGGGGGTTACTGGTCAGCATGGTTCTGGGATCTCCCGGACCGACGGCGAGGCACTGAGTAATGGCAATGAGTTTCGAAAACTATTCGAAGACCGTCCTTCACGCTAGATTGACCCGTAGCGCTTGGTCAACCCCCAGATGGCAAGTTCCGCTGCTAACCTGAGGAGAGCCAGCTGAAGCACGTTGGCCGGTAGAGTTTCGAAAGGTAGCTAGCTATGGCGACAGTCGGCACGCGCAGCCGTACCCTGGCCGCCATCGCTGGCGAGGCCGGTGTCTCGGTCTCGGCGGTCTCCAAGGTCCTGAACGGTCGTACGGACGTAGCGGCGGATACCCGTGCCCGGGTCGCCCGGCTGCTGCGCCAGCACGGCTACCAAGTCGCGTCGCAGATCGGGTTCGGCGTCGTCGACCTGCTGATCGGCAGCAGCTTGCACAGCCCGTGGTCCGAGGAGCTGATCCGCGGCGCCGTGGAGGCGGCGGCCGAGGCCGATGTCAGCGTCATCGTGACGACCGTGACGTCGCCGGGGGAGTTCACCCGGTGGCTGGACCGGGCCACCCGTCGCGGCACTGGCGGGGTGCTGTGCGTGCTGCACCTGCCGGCGGGCCGGCACCTCCAGCGGCTGTCAGCAGCGCACATCCCGATGGTGGTGATCGATCCCGCGGAGGAACCGGGCGCGGGCATCCGGTCGGTGGGCACTACCAACTGGCAGGGCGGCGTGCTGGCCACCCGCCATCTGATCGGGCTCGGCCACCAGCGCATCGCCGTGATCTGCCAGGACGAGGTGTGGTCGGGCCGCGCGCGGCTGGCCGGTTACCGCGAGGCAATGCTCGCGGCCGGCCTCGAGCTGGATGACCAGCTCGTGCGCCGGGACGAGTTCTCCGCCGCCGGCGGACGGGAGCAGGCGCGGCGGCTGCTGGCGCTGCCGCAGCCACCGACGGCGATCATCGCCGGGAGCGACGCCCAGGCATTCGGGGTCCTGCAGGCAGTAGCCGAGCGGGGACTGCGTACCCCAGCCGATGTCAGCGTGATTGGCTTCGACGACGTGCCGGTGGCGACCTGGGCTTCCCCCGCGCTGACTACGATCCGCCAGCCGCTCGCGGCCATGTCGGCGGCGGCGTTCCGGATGCTGCGCGACACCCGTGCCGACGCCGGCCCGGCCGGGGGCGCCGACGCCGGACCGGAGCCGCAGCACATCGAGCTGGCGACCTCGCTGGTAGTCCGGGACAGCACGGCCCCGCCGCCGGCCTACTCCTGACGGCCGGCCCACTCCTGACGGCCAGCCGCACACTCAGCCGAGGTCGACGCTGGGATACAGCGGGAAACCGGTCAGCAGGTCGGCGGCCTGCTGCTGAACGCGGCTGCTCAGGCCGGCATCTAGCTGGTAGGACGCCTTGGACGGGCCACCGGAGGCGGTGGTGCCGGGCCGGACCTGGCTGAGGACGGCGTGAATCAGGCCGGCGATCTCATCCATCTCACCGGTGCCGAGGCCGCGCGTCGTGAGCGCTGGCGTGCCGAGCCGGATCCCGGAGGTGTACCACGCGCCGTTGGGGTCCAGCGGGATCGCGTTGCGGTTGGTCACGATGCCGCAGTCCAGCAACGCGCTCTCCGCCTGACGGCCAGTCAGGCCGTAGCCGCTGACGTCGACCAGGATCAGGTGGTTGTCGGTGCCGCCGCTGACCAGCTGGGCCCCCCGGCTGAGCAGGCCGACGGCCAGCGCCTGAGCGTTGTCGACGACCTGCTGCGCGTACTCGCGGAACGCGGGCTGCCGGGCCTCGGCGAGCGCGACTGCCTTGGCGGCGATCACGTGTGCCAGCGGGCCGCCGAGCACCATGGGGCAGCCCCGGTCGACCGCGTCAGCGAACTCCTGCTGGCACAGCACCATCCCGCCGCGCGGACCGCGCAGCGTCTTGTGGGTGGTCGTGGTGACGACATGGGCGTGCGGAACGGGGTCGAAGTCGCCCGTCAGCACCTTGCCCGCGACCAGCCCGGCGAAGTGCGCCATGTCCACGAGCAGCGTGGCGCCGACCTCGTCGGCGATCTCGCGCATCGCGGCGAAGTTGATCCGGCGCGGATAAGCGGAGTACCCGGCCACCAGCACGAGCGGCCTGAACTCCTTGGCGATCTTGCGCACGGCCGAGTAGTCCAGCAGTCCGGTGGCCGGATCTGTGCCGTAGGTGCGCTGGTTGAACATCTTGCCGGAGATGTTGGGCCGGAAGCCGTGGGTGAGATGGCCGCCTGCCTCCAGCGCCATGCCGAGCATCCGCTGGTTGCCGAGCTGCTGGCGCAGCTGCTCCCAGTCCTCGTCGGTCAGGTCGTTGACATGGCGGACCGCCGCCTGCTCCAGCGCCGGCGCCTCCACCCGGTGCGCGAGGATCGCCCAGTACGCCACCAGGTTGGCGTCGATCCCCGAATGCGGCTGAACGTAGGCGTGCTCCGCGCCGAACAGCTCGCGCGCGTGCATCGCTGCCAGCTCCTCGACCCGGTCCACCTGCGCGCAGCCCGCGTAGAAGCGGTGGCCGACGGTGCCCTCGGCGTACTTGTCGCTGAGCCAGTTGCCCATGGCCAGCAGGACCGCCATGGACGCGTAGTTCTCGCTGGCGATCAGCTTGAGCGAGCCCCGCTGAGCCGCGAGCTCGGCACTGATCGCGGCGGCCACGTCGGGCTCGACGGCGCCAATCACGCTGAGTGCGCTGCGTACAGCGATCGACTCGGGGGTAGGCATACAACCTCCAGCAGGTGCCCAGCCGCCAGTCACGGCCCGCCCGCAGCCTACCTCGCCCGCTAGTGGCGGGCCGTGCGAAGAGGTCTCGAAGCCTGTCAGAAACTTTAGAAAAACAAGGATTGCCGATAGAGTTTCTCAAGCGTAAGCTGAGAGCATGCGTTCCTACAGCCAGTACTGCGCCCTCGCCAAGGCCCTTGACGTGGTCGGCGACCGGTGGAGCCTCCTCATCGTGCGCGAGCTGCTGGTTCGTCCTTGTCGCTACAGCGAGCTCCAAGACGGCCTGACGGGCATCGCGACCAACCTCCTCGCGGAGCGGTTGCGCCAGCTCGAGGGCGCGGAGGTCATAAGTCGCGACGCAGACGGCCGCTACGAGCTCACCGACTGGGGCCGAAAGCTGGCAGCGCCGGTGCACGAGCTCGTGCGCTGGGCCGCGCCGCTGATGCTCGGTGGACAGGGCACCGACGCCTTTCGAGCTCGGTGGCTCGAGCTCCCCCTGGAGTTGATGTTCGGTGGCATCGACCCGGGACGGCCCGACCTCCAGATCGAAATCCGGACGGCAGACGAGGTGCTGACCGTGATGTCAGCCGCTGGCAGCGTGGAGGTGCGCGCTGGTCCCGCGCCGTCGCCCGACCTGGTCGTCACCGGCCCGCCCGAGCTCATCATCGGACTGATGTCCGGTGCCCTCGACTCAGACGTGGCCAGGAGCCAGGGCGTGCGCATCCTCGGTGATTTCACCGAAGTCGAGCGGTTGCGCCGAGACGACTGGCTCGATCCACCGGCAGATGTCCGCCCAGGCCGCCTCCGGGAATCCGCTACGACTAGCTGAAAGGACACGCTCCCATGGCTGAAACCGCGCTTGCCCCTCGTGATCACCTTGTCAAGACGCCGAAGGGAAATGTCTTCGTCCGCGAGATCCCAGGTGACGATCCGCCCATCGTCTTGATGCACGGCTTCCCTGACGACCACAGCATCTACGATCGGCTGCTGCCGCTGCTGAGCCCGAGACGAGCGGTCGCCTTCGACTGGCGCGGCTACGGCCGATCAGAGCGCGCACAGCTCGGGGGATTCTCCCTGCAGGAGCATGCCTCCGAACTGGCGGCACTGCTCGACCAACTCGACATCGATCGGGCGGTACTCGTCGGTCACGACGCATCTGGCCCCGACGCCGTCGCGTTCACCGTCGCCCACCCCGAGCGCGTTACGCATCTGGTGCTTCTCAACACGATCTTCGGTCACCTGCCGTCCCTGAAGCTTCCAGAGATGATCCGGCTGCTCGCCGACCCAGCCCTGACGCCGCTCGCCGACGCGATGATCAATGACGAGCTCCAGCGTCTCTGGCTCTTGCAGTTCACGGCCGATCACTGGGGCGTGGATGCCAATGACCAGCAGGGCGTGGCCGTGCAGTCGATCCTGCCGCAGTTCTTTGGCAACGCCGCTCAGCCCGACGCCGTTCCAGCCATTCGCGCCTGGACGGCCGGCCTGTTCGATTCTCTGACCGAGCAGGACAAGCTGGTGAACACCGGTGCGCTCCGCAATCTGCAGGTCCCCGTCTCCGTCATCTTCGGCGGATCGGATCGCTACCTAGACCCGTCCCTGGCAGCCGAGATCGCCGGGCTCTTCACCGACCCGTCTCTGCACGTCGTGCCAGCCGCTTCGCACTGGCCTCAGCACGATCAGCCTCAGCTCGTGGCCGATCTCCTGGCTGCCATCGCGAGGATCCCAAGCCAGCGATGAGGTGCTCGACGCTCGGTGGCTAGAATCGCCGTGATCTTCGGAGATCGGGGGCCCGATTCTGGAACCGGTTCTGCTGCTGGCCGACGACTCGCGCACGCAAGACCGCGTCGAGGCGGAGTTGCGCAAACGCTACGGCGCTGACTACCAGGTCATCAAGGTCGCGTCCGTCGACGCGGCGCTGGGCGTCCTCGGCGAGCTCAGCGATACCGGGCGCCAGGTCAGTCTCGTGCTCGCCGACCAGTGGCTATCCGGATCGACCGGGACGGAGCTGCTTGGCCGGGTCCGGCAGCTCCATCCAGGCGCCCGGCGGGTGCTGCTCATCACCTGGGGCGACGAGGCGCGCCTCGAGCCGATGCTGCAGGCGACGATCCTTGGTGACATTGACGCCTACGTGGTGAAGCCCGGGCCGCCACCAGACGAGCACTTCCACCGGTTTGTCACCGAGCAGCTTGACGAGTGGGGCCGATCGAACCTGCCGGGGCTGGAGGTTGTCCGCGTCGTCGGCGAGCAGTGGGAGGCGCGGTCGCATGAACTGCGCGAACTGCTCGGACGTAACGGCGTTCCGTTTGGCTTCTACCCCGCGGACAGCCCGGATGGGCAGCGCCTGCTCGGCGAGGCCTCCGCAGGCCAGAATGCCCTGCCGGCAGTGATCCTGTTCGACGGCCGCATCCTGGCGGACCCGTCGAACGCTGAGGTTGGCCAGGCGATCGGCGTGCACACGACGCCGCATGCCGACCGCTACGACGTAACCGTGATCGGAGCCGGGCCGGGCGGACTCGCGGCGGCGGTCTACAGCGCATCGGAAGGCCTGGCCACCGTCATCCTGGAGCCAGAGGCGATCGGCGGCCAGGCCGGCACGAGCTCGCTGATCCGCAACTACCTCGGCTTCCCGACCGGGGTGAGCGGCGGAGACCTAGCCGTACGGGCGTACACCCAGGCATGGAACTTCGGCGCGGAGTACGTGTACGGCAGTTCCGCCACCGGCCTGCGAGCCGACGGCTCGCAGCTAGCTGTCACCCTGGCCGACGGCACCGAGGTCCTCAGCCGGGCGGTGATCGTTGCCACCGGCATGGCCTACCGGCGCCTGGCCATCCCCGAGCTCGACGCCCTGACCGGAGCAGGCGTGTTCTACGGCGCCGCTGCCACCGAGGCCAGGGCCATGAAAGACCGCGAGGTCTTCGTCGTGGGTGGCGCGAACTCCGGCGGGCAGGCCGCTGTCCACCTCGCCAGGTACGCCGCGCGGGTCACCGTGCTGGTCCGGGGACAATCGCTGGCCGACAGCATGTCCGAATACCTGATCAGGGAGATCGAGTCGGCGCCCAACATCGCCGTCCGCTACAAGGTCGCCGTGACCGGCGGCGCCGGACGCAGTCGCCTCGACAGCCTGACCCTCACTGACCTGGAGACCGGCGCCACCGAAGTCGTGGCCGCGGCGGCTCTGTTCGTGCTGATCGGTGCCGAGCCGCGCACCCAGTGGCTGCCGAGCGCCGTGCGGCGCGACCAGGCGGGATTCGTGCTGACGGGCAATGACCTGCTCGAGAACGGCCGACCGGGGGCGGACTGGCCACTGCGGCGCATGCCGATGTTCCTGGAATCAAGCCTGCCCGGCGTCTTCGCGGTCGGCGACGTCCGCCACGGGTCAGTCAAACGCGTCGCCTCGGCTGTGGGTGAAGGCTCGATCGCGATCCGCTTTGTGCACGACCACTTGCGCGCCGACTGACTCGTTGCCTCGCTAGGGGCGCCGGGCGCGCAGGAACAGCGAAACGCCGGGCAGCGACTTCGTCGGCAAGTACCGCTCGGCGATGATGATCGCGGTCAGGGCGCCGTTGACCAGTGCCGGTACCTCGTCAAGATCACTGCCGGTGGACTTCTTCCGCCGCAGGGCGACGACCGGCCGCAGCAGGACGTTCCAGCTCCAGACCTCGTCGACGGTGAGCCCGGCCTTCTGTACGACGTTGACCAGCCCGTAGCGGGTGTAGCGACGGACGTGGCCGACCTCATCGTCGTGAGCCGACCACAGGGCCATGTCGCATGGCACTGCGATCAGTGCCGTCCCGCCCGGCTTCAGCACCCGGAAGATCTCGGCAGCCGCGAGGTAGTCCTCGTCGATGTGCTCAAGGATGTCGAACGCGGTCACTAGCTCGCAGCTCGCGGACCCCAGGGGGAGATCCCTGGCGTCGGCGCGGATGGCGCTGATGCCCCGCGCCTTGGCCACGTCGGCGACCGAGTCGGAGTACTCCAGGGCCAGGGCACGCCAGCCGTGCTCCTGCAGGACGCGCGTGTTGCCGCCGCCCGCTGCGCCGATGTCCAGTGCCTGGCCCGTGGCCGGGAGCCGGCGAAGCTCGCGGGCGAGAATGGCGCGCCGCTCCTTGTACCACCAGTGGCGGTCCTCAAGCGAGGTGAGGAGCTGGAGCTCGGCGGGTTTCATGGGCTCTTTTTTACCGCACCGGCCGCATTGATGTGGCCGACGCGTCCGGAAGAATGCCGGCATGGAGCCGACCTTGCCCGCCTTCCGGCCCGAGCCTTCCGCCGGCCGGGTCTACGCCACCCGGCGGATCGTCCGCAGCACCGATGTGGTGCCGTCCGGGCGGCTCAGGCTCGACGCCCTGGCCCGGTACCTGCAGACCGCCGCCGAAGACGACGTGGCCGACGCGGGCCTGGTCGAGCCCGTGGTCTGGCTGGTCCGCCGGTGTGAGCTGCGGATTACCGAGCTGCCTGCCATGGGCGAGCGCATTTCGGTCCGCACCTTCTGCTCGGGCACCGGCGCCCGCTGGGCTGAGCGGACGACCACACTGGCACGGCCGGACGGCCAGCCGCTCGTGCAGGCGACGGCCGTGTGGGCGGCCGTCAGCCGGGCTGACGGGCGGCCGGTGCCGTTGTCGCCGGACTTCACCGCGATCTATGGCGCATCGGCGGCCGGGCGACTGGTGTCCGTCCGTCTCTCGCATCCGCGTCCCGACACCGTCGGTTATGACCGGAACGGGGCTGTCGGCGGTGCTCCGCCGCGTGACTGGCCGCTGCGGGTAGCCGATTTCGACACCGCCGGACACGTGAACAACGCGGTGCACTGGGCGGTCGTGGAGGAGGAGCTGGCCGTCAGCGGCTGGCTGCCGTCCCTGGCCGAGGTCGAGTACCAGCGCGCGATCCTGCCCAGCTGCCTGCCGCGGCTAGTCACCGACCGGGAGGACGGCCAGACGACGCTGTGGCTCCTGGACGGCCAGCGCGTGCTCGCCTCGGCCCGGCTGGCTAGAGAGGCGCGCGGATAATGGGCTTAGGCGGCAGAAAGTTGGCCAGCATGGACGACGAACTGGACGAACTACGCCAGATCGCACCGGGCGCCCGAGTCATCACCGATCCTGACCTGATGGAGTCCTACCGGCGCGACCAGACGCCGGTCGTGTCGGCCGGCCAGCCCCGCTGTGTCGTCCTGACTACCAGTACCGAGCAGGTCGCGGCCACCCTGGCCTGGGCGCAGCGGCACCGGGTCCCGGTGGTGCCACGTGGCGGCGGCACGAGCCTGGCCGGTGGCGCAACCGCGACGGACGGCTGCCTGGTGCTCTCAACCGCCCGGATGACCGCGATTCGCGAGCTCGACCCGGCCAACGAGATCGCCGTAGCCGAGGCCGGCGTCATCAACGCCGACCTCGACCGCGCCGCGGCCGAGCATGGCCTGATGTATGCCCCCGATCCGTCGAGCTACGAGATTTCCACCCTCGGCGGCAACCTGGCGACGAACGCCGGCGGCCTGCGCTGCGTCAAGTACGGCGTCACGCGCGACTCGGTGCTCGGCCTCGAGGTCGTGCTGGCGGGCGGCCGCGTGCTGCGCACCGGCCGCCGGACCATGAAGGGGGTGACGGGCTACGACCTCACCGGCCTGTTCGTCGGGTCGGAAGGCACCCTGGGCGTGATCACGTCCGCCACCCTGCGGCTGCGGCCGAGGCCTGCGCAGTACCCCGTCACGGTCGCGGCCGGGTTCACGAGTGTCGCCAGTGGCGCGATCGCGGTGACGGCGATCCTGGCGGCCAGGCTGCGCCCGAGCCTGCTGGAGCTGATGGACTCGGCGACGCTGCGCGCGATCGACGACTGGAAGAGCACCGGCTTTGGCGACAGCGTGCAGGCGCTGCTGATCGCGCAAGACGACAGCGAGTCAGCCGAGCGCGGCGGACAGCTCATGCAGGAGATCTGCCTGCGCGAGGGCGCCGTCATGGCAGAGCTGTCGCAGTCCGAGGCGGAGTCGCGGCAGCTGCTCGACTTGCGCCGCCTGGCCTACCCGGCGATCGAGCGGCTCGGCGTTCCGCTCGTCGAAGACGTGTGCGTGCCGCGCACCCGGCTGCCTGACATGGTCGCCCGCATCGAGCAAGCGGGGGAGCGGCACGGGGTCTTCATCGCGACTGTCGCGCACGCCGGGGACGGCAACCTGCATCCGGTGTTCATCTTCGACCGCGGACTGGCTGAGGTGCCGCCTGCCGTCTGGCTGGCGGCCGACGAGGTGTTCCGCGCGGCCCTCGCGCTCGGCGGCACCCTGACCGGCGAGCACGGCGTGGGCATGATCAAGCGGCGCTGGCTAGCCGATGAGCTCAGCGCGGAATCGATGGCCGTGCATCACGCGATCAAGGACGCACTTGACCCGGCCGGCATCATGAACCCCGGCAAGGTCTTGTGATTGGCTGTCTCGACAGTTAGCCAATCAGACACTCTTGCTTCACGGCGCCGTTCCCTGGTGTTCATGCATTTTCAGTAGGCGAACTCGTGCCGTTGGGCGATCCGTCGCAGGTGGCGCCTCTCTTAGCCTCTCCGTACCCGGGCAGCAACGACCGTGCCCACGGTGAGCTAAGGAGGTCCGGTGGAGACAGACGAGGTCGCGGCGCGCCTCCTGCGGCAGTACTGGGCACTGCTCCTCATCTGCGTACTGGTGCCGCTCGTCGTCGTGAGCGTGATCGTTGCCCGGCAGCCGGCTGCGTATTCAGCGAGCGCACGCATCATCACCGCAAGCGAGGTGCCAGCCAGCGCAGCTGCGGCCGACGCCATGGTGAGCCAGGTTCAGGGCATCGCCACGGGTCAGACGGCCGCTAGTCAGGCACTGCAGGCTGCGGGCGTTCGGCGCAACCTCGGTGCTTTCATCGCCAGCATCTCCGTCGCGGGCGTCGGTACCTCGCAGGTCGTGAACCTCACAGTGACCGACCCGAATCCGAAGGCTGCTCAGCAGCTGACGCGGGCACTCGCCGGCCAGGTGGTGTCCGGGCTGAACAAGGTCGGCGTGAGTGGCATGTCGAAGGCGCTGACGGTCATTGACGCTGACCTCGTGCAGCTCACGGAGAACCGCGCGCTGCTCGCGGCCCGGGCGGCGGCTAGCCCGCAGGACCAGCAGTTGCAGGCCAAGCTGGCCGGCCTGGACCAGGTGATAGCAAACTTCACCGGCGACCGCGCACGGCTCCTGATCCAGGCGAGCACGGCGGGCCTCGCGTCCGTTATCGATGAGCCAGGACTGCCGGTGCACGCGGAATCGAAGGCGCTACCGCAGAAGCTTGGCCTCGCCGGACTCCTCGGCCTCGTCGTCGGCATCTTGCTGGCCGCGATTGCTGAGATGATTCGACCAACACTGCCCGGCTCGCAGCGAGTCAGCCGCCGCCTTGATGTGCCGATGCTCGGTCGGCTGATCGATCCTGAATTGCGCGCGCAACACGAGCCGGATTTCGCCAGTCTCGCGCTACGGGTGCGCCTGGCGGCCTCGCACGCGGACGTGTCCACGGTCGCGCTGGTCGATGTCGATGTCGATGGTGAACGTGATCTCGCCGAGCTGGCTCGCGAGCTCGAGCATGCACTGGCCCCTGCTCCGCACCACCATCGGCCGACGGCAGTTGCTCCGATGGCGACTGACAATCTCAATGGGCACGGGGACGCCACCAGTGGCTCCGGATCTGGTGGGACGACGCTGGTCATGGACAAGCTGGCCGCCGTGCATAGTCCGGTGCTTCGGGTCTGCGCGATGGCGCAGATGCAGTCGTGCGCCGAGCCTGGCCCGGTCGGGATCCTGGTCCTGTCGGGGCCGGTGGCCAGGGTGTCACGCATCTCGGCGCTCGTCGGCCTCGCCGTGTCATCCGGATGGCCGATTCTGGGGGTCGTCGCCGTCCCGCGGCTGCGCAAGCGGCGCGGCGCCGCCAGCTCACATGCTGAGGACCACCGCGGATGACACGAGCACTGACGGCGGAGGTGCCGCGCTCAGTTCCGTTCGCCCGAGTGGACATTGTGCCCGCGGCTCAGCAGGCCGCGCTGCAGGCCTTGCGATCGGGCTGGATCACCATGGGGCCGCAGACCAGTGAGTTCGAGCGCGAACTTGCCAGCTATCTGGGCGCCAGCCACGTCGTAGCAGTTGCCACGTGCACCGCGGCGATCGAGATCGCTGTCCGGGCGCTTCGGCTGCCGCCAGGCGCGACGGTACTCACCCCGAGCCTGACCTTCTGCGGGGCGGTCGCCCCGATCCTGCAGGCCGGCCTGCGCCCGGTCCTCGTCGACGTGGCTGCGGAGACGCTGCTGCCGACGCCAGAGTCTGTCGCGTCAGCGGCGCGCAGGGCTGGCCGGCCTGCCGCGATGATCGTGCAGCACATGGCCGGGCACCCCGCTGACGTGGCCATGCTGGCAGCTGCGGCGGGCCTCCCGGCCAGTCGAGTCGTGGAAGATGCAGCTCACGGACTAGGCGCGGAGCTACGCGGAACTCGCGTGGGCGGCGCGTCGCGTGCAGCGTGCTTTAGCTTCTACGCGACCAAGAACCTGCCCATCGGGGAAGGCGGCGCGATCGCGACCGATGACGCCGAGCTGGCCGACTACGCCCGAACAATGCGGCTGCACGGCATGAGCCGCGACGCCTGGCGCCGGTACCAGCCAGGCGGCAGCTGGCGGTACGACGTGGCCGAGCCCGGGCTTAAAGCCAACATCACCGATATCCAGGCGGCGATCGGCCGGGCGCAGCTGGCCTGCCTGCCAGCATGGCAGGGGCGCCGGGCTCAGCTCGCCGCGCGATATGACGACGCGCTGGCAGGGCTGCCCGGCCTCGTGCTGCCGTTGCGGCCCGCCGCCGGCCGGCATGCCTGGCATCTCTATCAGGTGCGCGTGACGCCAGAATTCGGAACCTCGCGAGATGACGTCATTGAGGCGCTCGGCGGCGCGGGCATCGGCACGTCCGTGCATTTCATTCCGGTGCATCAGCTTTCCGGGTATCGGCGCGTCCTGCGCCCTGCGGAGATCCGCTCGGTGCCGGTCACTGACCAGGTAGCCGGGCAGCTGCTGTCGCTGCCGATGTATCCGGGTCTTTGTGATGCCGATGTCGATCACGTCGCGGCTGCCCTGGCGGCCCTGGCACGCCATCCCGCGGCTAGTGACGGCGCACGGGCGAGAGGAGGAGAAGTTGCTGAGCTTGTCCGGCACACGGCCTAGTGGTAGTTCGGGCGGGCTGGCGACGCTGGTCGTCGGTGCGGGCGAAGCTGGTCGGACGCTGGCCCGCTCGTTGCGCCGGAGTCCGAATTATGGCCTGGCGCCGATCGGATTCGTTGACGATGCCCACAGCCTCGTCCGGGTCATGGGGCTGCCGGTGTACCGGCCCGTTTCAGCGTTGCCCGAGATCGCGCGTAAGCATCGGGCTGAGGCGTGCATCGTGGCGATTCCGTCAATGCCCGCGGCGCGGCTTGCCGAGATCGTCCAGTCGGCCGGAACGGTTGGGCTGCACGTGCGGTATCTGCCGTCGTTCCTGGCCGCAGTCGAGCGCGATGCGCGCCTGTCTGACCTGCGCCAGCTCCGGGTCGAGGACCTGCTTGGCCGTCGCGAGCTGCACGTTGTCAGTCATAAGGCGGCGGCGCTGATCGCTGGCAGGCGGGTGCTGGTCACCGGCGCGGGCGGGTCAATAGGGAGCGAGCTGTGCCGTCAGATCCGCAGCTTCGAGCCAGCATCGCTGTATCTGCTCGACCACGATGAGTCGAACCTGCATCGGCTGCAGCTCGAGATGACGGGCAGCGGCCTGCTGGACGCGGACGAGATCATCATCGCTGACGTCCGCGACCGGCGGCGGATAAGCCAGGTCTTCGCCGCCATCAGGCCCGAGCTGATCTTTCACGCCGCTGCGCATAAGCATCTGCCGCTGCTGGAACGCCATCCGTGCGAGGCGGTCAAGTCGAATGTGCTCGGCACCGAGAACGTCGTGGACGCTGCGGTCCGTCATGGCGCAAGCCATTTCGTGCTCATCTCCACCGACAAGGCGGCGGATCCGGCCTCCGTGCTCGGTGCCAGCAAGAGGCTGGCCGAGCTGGTTGTCCGCCGGGCGGCGGGCGGCCCGGTCATCTTGGCCTCGGTCCGCTTCGGCAATGTGCTTGGCAGTCGCGGTTCCTTCCTGTCCGTGCTCGCGGACCAGATAGCTCACGACAAGCCAGTCACGGTGACCCATCCGGGCGTCTCCCGATTCTTCATGACCGTCGAGGAGGCTGTGGGCCTCGTGCTGGAGACAGCGGCGATGGCGGAGTACGCCGAGACGTTCGTGCTAGACATGGGTGAGCCGGTGGAGATCGTCACGCTCGTACGCAACTATGCCGAGCAGCTCAAACTGGCGAACGTCGAGATCCGGTTTACCGGCCTCCGGCCAGGCGAGAAGCTGGCGGAGAAGGTGTTCTCGGACGCGGAGCAGCGGGTGCCGAGCGCTCATCCCAAGATCTGGGCGGCTAGATGCTCGGAGCCGCCTGACGACTTCGCTGCGCTGCTGGCGAGCCTTTACGCTGCGGCCGACGACGGCGACGCGGTCCAGACAAAGCACCTGCTCCGGCAGCTCGTCCCGGAGTACCAGCCGGCCGACTGCGCGGAGACCCCGGTCAGCGTGGGCGCACCGTACCCGGACGGCTTCTGATGCGCGCGCTCAGCACCGCCGGCGAGCGCGTCGTCGTCGACTGCTCGCTGCCCTGGCTGACGAGGCTGCTGACCGACAGCACGGGTGGCGAGCTCGCGGCGGCGGAGCCCGCTGACGGGACCGTGCGGGTGGCAATCCAGGCGAGCCGCGAGGCTTTCACGCATGACGGATGGACGCTGATCGGACGCGGTTGCTGGGCGTCGCCGGCGTCCGCACTGATCGTCGATGCATGCTCATCCGGCTTCGATCTGCTGGTTGAGCCTCGCGGCGAGACCCTCGATGTCGCCGCGCGCTACCGGCCCGCACCGCGGACACGCGCCGCCAACACGCTCATCCGAACGCGGTTCAAGCTCCTAGCGGCGCAGACCTTGGTGCATTACCCGGCGCTGTGGTGGGCGTCAGTGCGCGGGCGGGTGCCGCTGCATGTGTCCGTTACGGCAGACGCCGGGTCCGTCACGATGATCGCCGGCCCCGGCGGGGTCGGCAAATCTACCCTGCTCTCGATCGGCCTGGAACACGGCGCGACCGCGACGGCCGACAACATCTGCGCCTGCGACGGACGCAGTGCCCATGGCCTCGCCGAACCACTGAGACTCAGCGTCGGCACCGGTCTGGCCACGACGACCCACGGTCGTACCGAGCGCCCGCTGCCGGGCCGAGCTCGGTCGCTCGATCCGGATCGGCTAGTCGTGCTGCGGCGGGGAATGCCGGACGCCGCATCCTCGGTCGCGCCGCTGGAGTCGGCGGACGCAGCCCGCACGCTGGTCGCCGGCACCTACATGGCCGGCGAGCTGCGGCGCTTCTGGCCATTTGCGGCAACGCTGGCACTCGCTACGGGCCTGGGGCCCGCGCATCCGGACGTGTCAGGCGTCGCCGCTGTGCTCGCCGGGCGGCTGCCTTGTCTTGAGCTGAGCGTCGCGCATGGCTCGCGACGAAGCGTGGCCGAGTTGCTGCATCCGGCAGGCGTGCGGTGAGCCAGCTCTCAGTGGCTGTCGTCGTAACACGCCTGCAGGCAGGCGCGGGCGGTGTGGCACTGCGCGGAGCCCTTGCCATCGACCCGTTGCGCTACGACGTGACGATCATCGCCGGCGACTCCGATGGCGGCGCCGACGCCGACGGCAGCGGCGGCAGCTTGCTCGTGCGGGCCGCCCAGGCCGGCTTGCACGTCATCAGAGTGCCTGAGCTGGTGCCGCAGATCTCGCCGATCAACGATGCTCGTGCCCTGCGTCGGCTAACCGAGCAGCTGATAGCGGGCGGCTACGACGTCGTGCACACCCACAGTGCGAAGGCCGGAGCGCTCGGCCGGGTCGCAGCCGGGCGGGCCGGAGTGCCACGAGTCGTCCATACCTACCACGGCTTCCCGTTCCACGAATTCCAGTCCAGGGTGCGTCGCGGCGCTTACATCAGCGTCGAGCGCTACCTTGCCCGTCGCACCGACGTATTCCTGGCGGTCGGCGCCTCGGTCGCTGCTGAGGCCGTGCGCAAGGGCGTGGCAGCCCCCGAGCGGGTGCGAGTCATCAATCCGGCCATCGACCGCCCGGCGTCAACCGCGACTCCGGCGCTCCGGGCCGCCGCGCGGACCGACCTCGGCGTACCGGTTGGCTGCAAGGTTGTAGGCACGGTCGGCCGGGTCGACTACCAGAAGGCACCGGAGTGCTTCGTTGACGCGATCGCTGCCCTGGACCGGCCCGACGTCTATGCGGTCTGGATAGGTGACGGACCCATGCGACAGCGGATGGTGCGGCGGGCCGCGCGCCTCGGCCTGGGCGGACGTTTCGTGTGCACCGGTCATCGCGATGATGTGCCTTATCTGCTCGCGGGGCTGGACGTTTTCGTCATGGCCAGCAGATATGAAGGGCTGCCCTGCGCTGTCGCTGAGGCGATGACCGCTGGCTTGCCCGTGGTGGCCACCGCAGTCAATGCTGTCCCGGATGTCGTCATTCCAGGCGAGACGGGGCTGCTGGCCAGCCCCGAGCGGCCGCGGCAGCTCGCTGCCGCGATTGGCTACATGCTCAGCCAGCCGGCCGAGGCTGCCCGGATGGCCGCTGCAGGACGACGCCTGATCGGCGACAGCTTCGCCCCGCAGGCCCTTGCCGAAGTTCTGGAAGCGAGCTACGAGGGCGGCGTCGGCGTCATGCACCCGCGCCGGAACGCTGCGCTGGCGGGCGCCGCATGAAGCTACCCGAGGACCTCATGGACGTGACGGTCATCTCCAGGCAGACGCTGGCGGCGGACCTGGATCCCTGCGTGTTCGACAGCGCTCAGATACCCGCGGCGCCCAGGGCGCTGGCCGACTTGCGCACCATTGTTGACGGCGCTGACCTTGCCGCCCCGCCCGTGGTCCTACCGGACTTCCATCACAAGGCCAACATGGAGCTTCCGTCTTCGGTAGCCGTGGCCACGCGCGCCTCCATCCGGCCGACCCTGACCAGCGCCTCGGTGAACTGCGGCATGGCGCTGATGGCATTCGACTCTGCCCGCCCGGACCGAGCAGGGATCGACGAGTTTTACCGGCGGGTCCGGGAGCGGTTCCCGTACCCGCCTGGCACCAGCACAGAACTGAGCGCGAGGGATGTGCTCAGCTGCGCGACGGACGGCGGCCGCTTTGCGGCCAGCCGGTTCGGGGCCGATGCGGCGATCCTCGAGCGAGTCGAGGAATTCGGCACCCTCGACCTGGAGCGCTGGGATGGCGCCGACCGGCTCCGGCGCGAGTTGCCTGCGCTCGTGATGCAACTTGCCCGGCTGAGGTTCGGCGCCGTCGGCCCGACAAATCACTTCATCGAGTTGCAGGAGGTGGAGGAGGTGCTGGACGCCGACGCCGCGGCGAAACTCGGCGTGGCACAGGGCCAGCTGACATTGCAGTATCACGCCGGCGGCGGCGTCCTGCCGGGCGCTGTTGGCGCCATGTTCGGCCGCAGAAAGCACTACCCCCGGCAGATCCGGATAGCAATGTCGCTGGTCAAACCGCTGTACCACGGCATGACAGCTCGCTCCGCCGCGCAGCTGAGGCAGCGGTACCGGCTGTACTTCGCCGGCGGCTGCCCGCCCGTTGCGCTGGACAGCGACGAGGGACGCCGGCTGATGCTCGCCAACGCCGCCGGGATGAACTATGGCTTCGCTTTCCGGCTGGCCATCTACGCCGGCCTGCAGCGGATCGCCGCTGACGTGTTCGGCGGCTCGCGCGGAGCGCTGGTGGTCGATTCTCCGCATAACTCGATCTACGAGGAGCAGGTTGCGGGGCAGCGGGCGGTCGTGCACCGGCACAACTCCTGCCGCGCTTACCCAGCTGAGCTGATGCCGTCCGGAACGACCTTCGCCGAAACCGGCCAGGCGGTCCTGGTTCCCGGCACCCACCGGACGTCGTCGTACCTCTGCGTTGGCGCCGGATCGGCGCCAGCGCTGCACTCCGCGTGCCACGGCGCGGGCACGGTTGTTAGCGACTTCGCACGTCGGGGGATATCCGGCGCAGATCCCCGCGGGCGCAGCACGCTGCGATTCCGCTATGACGGCGCGGCGCCTGCGAACGCCACGCAACTTGATGACGCGGGCGTGAATGAGGTCCTTAGCGTCCTTGTCCGTGGCGGCCTGGTCCGCCCTGTGGCCAGGATGCGTCCAGTTGCGGTACTGCACTAAGGGGCGCCAGTGAGCGCGCAGTGGATGACTCAGGGCCAGCGCTGGCGGCTGCTCGCGCCTGCGGGATCCGCCGTCATCGGCATCTCATCGGGGCCGCGCGGCGTCCGTCAGGCTGTCGCTCAAGTGCGGGCGCGGCCTGCGGGCTCACCGGTGATCTTGCTGGACCACCGCCGCGGCTCCCTGCGGGCGCGCAAAGTCGCCGCTGCCAGCGCCCTGACCGGCGGTCGCGAGTACATCGCGCTGCCGTCGCTGCGGACAGCCATCGTAGTGGTCGAGGATTCTCCGAACGCGCTGCGCTTCGCTTGCCGATCGCTGGTGGCTCCGCCGCCCGGCCTGACCTGGACGCACGGGCCGGCGCAGGTCGGCATCTGGCTGCTGCGCCGCTGTCCGCGCCTCGCATCCCGGCTGGCGGCAGGCCGAGTCGTCATCGGGCGTGCAGCGTGACGGTCCCGATGGCCACGGCGCGTCACCAGTCTTTGCTGACCGACCTGCGGGCCCTGATTAATGAGCCCGGCAATCGAACCGTCATGCTGGACGGCTCACGCGACGTGAATGCCGGACTGACCCTGCTACTGATTCCGGCCGGAGCTGACCAGCCTCAGCTGGCGGTCAAGCTCGCCACCAGCCAGGCGGCGGCCGAGGTTATCGACCGCGAAGCCAGGCTGCTGGCGGAGCTGTGGCCCCGGCCGATGCCCAGGGTCAAGGCGACGCTGCCCCGGCCTGCCGGCGTGTTCGAGGTGGACGGGATGCTCGCGATCGCCACGTCGGTGGTGCCCGGAATCCCCATGCGGACGCGGTATCACCGGTACCGCCATCTGGCGCGTCCTGCCCTCGTGCGCGCGGATTTCGCCGCCGCCAGCAGCTGGCTCGCCGACCTTCAGGCCGACAGCGCGGCCGAAGCTGCGCCGATCTCGCTGCTCGATGGCATACCGCAGCTCATGCTGGACCGCTGGCCCGCCGATCCCCGTGCTGCCGCCCTCGCGGAGATGCTCGGGCCGGTTGCTGCCCGGCTGGCCTCTGGCCGCACTTCGCGCACGGTCGCCCATGGCGACTTCTGGGCTGGCAACATCCTGCTGACCGGGAACGTGGTCACCGGCGTTGTCGACTGGCCGAGCGGTCACCTGGCCGGCGAGCCGCTTGGTGACGTCGCGCGATTCGCGCTGAGCTATGCCCTGTACCTGGACCGGCACACCCGGCCGCGCCGCGCGGTGGCCGGCCATCCCGGGCTGCGGGCCGACGGCTGGGGGGCCGGCATCCGTTACGCGATCGCCGGAGAGCACTGGTTCGGGCGCGTCGTACGCGACTTCGTGGCCGGCGCCCTGGATCGCCTGGGCGCACCGGCGCGACTGTGGCGCGATGTGCTGCTTGCCGGCATAGCCGAGGTGGCCGTCACTGCCGATCACCCCGACTTCGCCGCTCGGCACCGTGACCTGGCGCTGCAGCTGACCAGCGAGGTGCGGTCATGACCGGGCTGGCGGCACCCCCAGCACCGGCAGCAAGCCGACAGGCCGTGGGGGTCCAGCCGCCGGATCAGCCCGGCCGGCGGTCGGTCCGCCGCCGAGCAACTGTCGTCAAGGTTGTGACGGTCATGGCTATCGCGGCCATGCCGCTGCTGGTTCCGGCCGGCCCTGGCAATACGGCGCCCGCCGATGTCTTCCTGGCCGCTGCCATCATCGTGTCAGCGGTGTGGTTCGCCGGCCGGCATCAGGTCATGCGGTTCCCGTACATCTTCCCCGTCGGTCTCTCCGTGCTGGCTGGTGCTCTCGCCAGTACCGTCGCTTATGCGCGCGCCTACAACAGCGTTGGCGGCGGTCTGGTCTCCCTTGTGCAGGACGGTTTCGTGCTGGCCTGGGGCATCGCGATCGCCAACCTCGGCCGCGACGCCGAACTACTACGGACAATCACCCGGGCCTGGGTCATCAGTGCGACGGTCTGGGCTGCCCTGATGATCATTGGCGTGTCCGGGCACCTATCGGTGCTGTCTGGCGAGACGGCCAGGGACGGCGTGCGGGCCGCCTTCACTCTGGGCGACCCAAACCTGGCCGCCAACTACTTCATCTGCTCGCTGCTGGTACTGCGGGCCATACAGTACCCGAGCCGCCGCCTGGTCCGGTGGTCGTGCTGCGCGCTGATCGTGGCTGCCATCGGGCTCACCGGCTCCAATGGCGGCGCGCTGGTTCTCGTCGCGGCGACAGTTCTCGGCGCGATATTCAGGATGGCGCGGCGCCGCGGCGCGGTACCAGCCCTCATCGCGGCAGGCACGCTCATCGTCGCCTGCGTGGCAATCGGGCCGCAGGTGAATGTGTCGAGCATCGTGCAGAAGGCCCAGACAAGCTCGCCATTGCTCAAAGACTCGATCGGTCGGCAGGCAGAGAGCAGCGGGTCTCGCAGCACCATCCTGGCAGAGACGGAGCAGCTGTACCTGACCGGCGATACGCCGCTCGGCCTCGGGCCAGGAGGCACCAAGAGCGCGTTCCAGGCTCACCTGGACCCCTACGTCAAGATGGCACATGACGATTACACGGCCTCGCTTGTCGAGCGCGGTGTCCTCGGCGGACTGGCCCTCATTTTCCTGGTGGTCATCATTGCCGCCCGGTGCCGCCGGATAGCTTCCCGGCCGCTGCGGCGTGATTACGCCGCTATCTTCCCCCGCCCTGAGCTGCTCGCTGCTGCCGTGATCGCCATGCTCATCTCGGCGACGCTCTACCAGGTTCTGCACTTCCGGCATCTGTGGGCTCTGCTCGGAGTGGTAGCGGCTGTCGATCTGTGGGGCCGGCGCGACAGTGACGGCCGGCACCGCGAGCCGCACGGGTCCGCCCCGGATAGCGCGACGGTCTGATGAAGCGCATCGCCGACCGCGTCACCAAGTTCGTACCCGCCGTCCTGACAGCTAACGTGCTGGCCCGCGTTGCGGCTCTGGCGGCGCTGACGCTCGCCACCATCTTGGTTGCGCATGCCGGGGGGCCCAAGCTGCTGGGCGAACTCACCCTGCTGCGTGTCCTGCCGGGCCTGGTCGGCGTGCTGGTCGGCTGTGGCCTGCCTAGTGCCATCCCGTTCTTCCTAGCCGGGCGCCGCGGTGATGACAAGTCGCGGCTGCGGACCACCATCATCGCCATGACACTGGTCGGATCGCTGGCTGCGAGCGCGTGCTGGCTGGCTCTGAGCCCGCTACTGCACCGGATCTTCTTCCAGCCGTGGCACATCGGCGTAGTACTGGCGGCCGCAGTTCCCGTCTTCTCGCAGCTCTGGGTGGCGACCGGCAAGGCCTTCCTGCAAGGCGAGAACGACATGCGCGGCGCTAACTGGGCCATTGCCAGTGAGGAAGCCGCGTTCCTGCCTGTGTACGTGCTGCTCCTGCCGTTCCTCCATGGGACAAGCTTGCTGATGTGCGCCCTGGTCGGCGCGGACGTGCTCGTTGTCGCCGGCATCGCCGCCCGGCTCGCACTGCGCGGATACCTGCGCGGCTGGGGGAAAGCTGATGTCCGGCTCGCCGGAGAGATCTGCCGGTACGGCATTCGGGGCCAGGTCGGCGGGATGCTGTCGCTGGTCAACCTGCGGCTTGACGTGGCGATACTCGGGGCGCTCGTCGGACCGGGCACGCTCGGCGTGTATGCGGTCGCTTCGAAGTACGCAGAGCTGCTCCGCTTGCCAGGACTGGCCATTACGTACGTGCTGTACCCGCGCCTCACCGTCCGGGACGGCAAGGCGGCGGCCGCGGACGTAGCAAAGCTGCTGCCGCGTGCGTTCCTCTTCACCGCGGTCGCGGCGATTCCGCTGGCCGCCGCGGTCCCGCTGCTGCCCTTGATCTACGGCAGTGCCTTCGAAGGCGCCATGATCCCTGCGTACATCCTGCTATTCGGCCTGGTCGGTGAAGGCGTGGCTGGCTTGGTCAGCGCTTACCTGTACGGGGTCGGCCGGCCGGGCGCCAATTCGCTCGCGCTCGGCGTGTCCGTTGTCATCACGATCGTGCTCGACGTGCTGCTCATTCCGCACTTTCACGCAGTGGGCGCGGCCGCGGCGTCGGCGGCCGCATACCTGACCAGCAGCGGAGCACTGCTCCTGTGCTACTTCACCGTGCGAAGGTGGGTTCAGCGCCCCAGGCGCCAGACAGCCGCGGCGCGCGCATCATGACGGCCCGGTTCCCGGCCGGGGCAGCGACGAGGCGGCCGGCCGTCGCGATTGTGGGCGCCGTCATCATCGCCATCACGGCTGCTGGGTGCGGGCCGGCGGGCGCTCATCAACGGGCTAGCGCGCCGGGATCCGCGGTGGCGGCGTCCGTGCCGTCGTCGCAGGCCGAGCTAGCGCCGATCGCCGCGTACCGCGACGCTGTGACGACGGCGCTGGCCGATCATCTGCGAGTCTGGATCGAGGCCGATCTGGTCAAGCGGTGGCAACAAGGACCGGCGTCGTTTCATGCTGCCGTGGGCCGAGTGGCCGCGCTGGCTGACCAGCCCGGAGTTGTCGGCATCAAGGTCGCCGATGAGCTCGGCTACAAGGACGGGATGGACAGCGCCGCCAGGATCCGGCGGTTCCTGTCCGAGACCGCCACCGCTCTGCACGCGGCGGCGCCAGGGAAGCTGATCCTCATCGACATGGTGGTGCCCCAGCTTGGCTGCATGCCGGGCCACCAAGCCGCGGCATCGGCGGCGGCGGCGTGCGCCGCCATGGCGGACTCCGCCTACCCGCAGCTCGCGCTGCCCGCGGTCGATAGCTACCTGCGACTGCGTGCGATTGACGTGCTCGATCTCAGCACCAGCCTCCTGTCGGACAGCACCTACGCGGCGTGGGGCTGGGCCGCGGCTGCGGCCCAGCAGGCTGCGTGGCAGGAGGTCGGCCGACGCGGCTGGCCGCACCTGGTGCGACTGCAGGCGCGCAAGGCCCTCGCCCATCCGGGCGACTACCCGGGTACCCCGGCTCAGGCTGTCGCCGACGTGCACCTGTTCGCCGATATCCCGCTCGCCAGCGGCGCCCATGCCGTCGATATCTGGACCTGGCACCAGGAGTACGACGGCCAGATGTACCAGCTCATGAATCCGGGCATGCGGACGAACGCACTGTGGGATCAGCTAGAGCAACTGCGGCGCGCTGGCGACGTGCTCTTCACGCACATGAGCCCGCATTCTGTCGAGTCCGGGCTCAGCGCCGACCTTGCTGAAATCGCCACCGTCTTCACCGACGTCTTTCTCCCGGCCGGTACCGGATGATCAGCGGAGACTCGATGGGGATCACCTGCCTCGGTCACGCCGGCCTGCGCGTCGATGGGGCCGACCTTCGGCTGCTGATGGATCCGTGGCTGTCTGACCGGGGCGCATTCCAGGCCGCCTGGTTTCAGTTCCCGGCCAACTCTCATCTCGACCGGACGGCGCTGCTGGACTGCGACTACGTCACCGTCTCGCATGAGCACCTCGACCACATGGACTTGTCCGTGCTCACCGCTCTTGGCAAGAAGGCGACAGTACTGATTCCCCGGTATCCAGCGCCAAACTTCCGCGACCGCCTGAGCGCGGCGGGTGTGGTCAACGTCCGGGAAGTGCCTGCCTGGAGCAGGTTCCGGCTCAACGATCACGGCGACTGGCTGACGTTCATCCCTGAGCAGTCGCCAATGTGCCACGACGCGGCCGTGCTGGTCTGCGCTGGCGGTGCATCGCTCCTCCACTGCAACGACGCCCGGCTTACGGCCGGCCAGGCACGCCGGGCGGTAGCGGAGTGCGGTGGCCGTGTGGACGTACTGGCGTTGCAGATGTCGAGCGCGACCTGGCACCCAGTCTGCTATGAGTACCCGCCCGAGCAGATCGCCGAGATCTCCGCAGCCAAGCGCGCCAGTAAATTCCGGGCGGCGGCAAGGCTGGCCGGCGTGGTCAGACCGGAGCTCGCCGTCCCCTTCGCCGGTCCTATGTGCTTCCTTGATCCCGAGATCAGGCGGCACAACCGCTGGCTGCGGGCACCGGGCCTGTTCCCGGATCAGAAGCAGGCGGCGGAATTCCTGCGCCAGCGGCTGAGCGGCCAGCGCGTCGGCCTGTGGCTACCCGGCGACGTGTACGAGCCGCTCTCGCATCGGTATGTACCCGACAGCCTCTGGCGTGATTTCGACGTCAGTGACTGCGACGAGTACCTGGATGCCTACGCCCGCGCACGTCGCGTCGAGGTCGAGTCCGTTCGATCCGCTTTCCCGGACCCGGCCGCGGAGCTCGGCGATGCCTTTGTCGAGCACTTCCGGCGCCTCGGCGAGATGAGCCCGTACTTCCTGGAGCGCATCGACATGACGGTGCGCTTCGAGCTGACCGGGGCAGTCGAAGGTCGCTGGGACGTCGACCTGCGACCTGAGGGCGTGCGCGTCGACTTGCGAGGCCGGGCCAAGCGGCCCGAGTACCGGTTCCGGCTCGACTCACGATGGCTCGCGCCCGTGATCTTCGGCCAGATCGCCTGGGAAGATCTGCTCCTCTCGCTACGGTTCTCCGCCTGGCGGGATCCTGACATTTACAACGACTACCTGATAGGGCTGCTCAAGCACGCGGAGCCCGAGGCCCTGGCATGCGTCGAAGCGTACGAGCGAGGCAGGGCAACCGGCGAGAAGATCGTTGTCGAGTCCGCCGGGGATCGCTTTACGATCAGTCGTTACTGCCCGCACGCGGGCGAGGACCTTGCGACTGGCAGCACCGTGGCGGACGGCATGATCCGCTGTCTCGGACACAATCTGCAGTTCGATCTCCTTACCGGCGCCTGCATCAATGCCCGCTGCGACCCACTGGTGACCAAGAAGCTCGCATTCGCCAATGCAGCTATCGATTCGCCGGAACTGGAGGCGTTCTGATGCCGTCAGCCCCGCGCGCCCTGGCCCAGGGCGATTCGGCGCGGCCCTCTGGAGTCGGGCCTGGCCTCGGCCGCAGGCTCCTCGATGTCGCGATCGCGGTGTTGATCTTGTCCTTGTCGCTGCCGCTCTTGCTGGCGATCGCGATGGCGGCGTGCCTGAGTACCGGCGGCTCGCCGATTTTCCGGCAGCGCAGAGTAGGACAAGGCGGTGCGCCCTTCACGCTGTACAAGTTTCGCACCATGCGGCCAGGGATCTCAGGTCCTGATGTGACAGCCCCCGGTGATCACCGAGTGACACGCCTAGGTGCGCTGCTGCGCAAGACCAGTGTGGATGAGCTGCCCCAGATGGTGAACCTGCTGCTGGGCCACATGACACTGGTGGGTCCGCGACCTGAGTCCGTGTCCCTGGCGGCCCGCTACCCACGCGAGTACCAGTTCATCTTCCAGTATCGGCCCGGCGTCACCGGCCCGAGCCAGGTGCTCGTGCGCGATGAAAGGGTGCTCGGCGAGGTCGTCGACGTAGAGACTTTCTACCTGGCTCAGCTTGTGCCGCACCGGGTCGCCACGGATCTCAGCTACCTGACCAACCCGACGCTCACGCTGACCGTCAGATGGCTGGTCGGCACGGTGTTGTACCTAGCCCGGGTAAGCCGGCCGCGGCCGGCTGCCGCACTCGGCACGGCTGGCATAACCCCGTCGGTGGCGAGCGCATCAGGCGACGAGTTAGCTCGCAGCGGTCAGCTGGTCTTGAGCGCGACGATGCTGGCCATCCACTGACCACCGGTCGTGCCAGTAGCAGCGGAAGCGCTGGTGGTGGCCATCTGGTAGGCAGTGTCCAGGAAGTCGGACGAGACCGACAGGACGGGAAGTACCGTCCAGCCCGAGGCCCAGGTCGGTGCCTTTCCCGACTCGATGCCAACCGTACCTATGAGGATGTCGGCGGGCTGGGCGGTAGTCGGAGTCGTACCTGACGAGAAGGCGGCGGTCGTCCCGGTTGCCCCGGCCGAGGTGTCGATCCCGGTTACTCCGGAGAACTCATCGACGCCGAGGTGTGTCTCGGCAGACGACGGGTACGTCAGCGTGACTGTCCCCCCTGCTGCCAGCGCTTTCACGCCGACGCCGACCAGCACCACAGTACGGTCGCCTGCTGACCCGTCGTTATTGTCCCGGGCGACGACGTAGGTATCGCCCGCCGAGTCGGTCGCGGTCACCGGGCCAGTGAGCGAGTTAGTGGTGGACAGTAGCAGGCTCACCACCAGCGTGTCGCCAGCCGGAACTCCGGGCGAGCTGACCGTCGCAGTCGTTATCGTCCGCGCAGACGAGGCGGTCGCCGAGACCACCCTGCGCACGAAAGCCGCAGCCGAAAGCACGTGTGGAGTCACCGATGCCTCACTAGATTGCGGCGAGATGCCGACCGCGTTCACCGCCGCCACTCTGTAGTAATAGGTCGTCCCGTTCGTGAGTCCGGTGTCGGTGAAGCTGGTCCCGGTGATGCTGGTGGCCACCGGCGTCGACGACTCGGCGCCCGGACTTGTCCCGCGGTACACGTTGTACCCCGTGATCGGCGAACCTCCATTGGAGGCGGGAACACTCCACGCCACGGTCGCCTGCGCGTTCCCGGAACTTGCCACCACATTGAGCGGCGCCGAGGGAGCGGTTGCCAGCGGGGTGGCTGATGCCTCGCTGGACTGCGGCGAGGAGCCGACCGCGTTCACCGCCGCCACCGTGTAGTAGTAGGTGGTTCCGTTCGTGAGTCCGGTGTCGGTGAAGCTGGTCCCGGTGATGCTGGTGGCCACCGGCGCCGACGACTCACCACTGGAGGTCGTCCCTCGGTACAGGTTGTATCCGGTGACCGCGGCCCCGCCGTTCGATGCAGGCGGGCTCCAGGTCAGCATGACATTGCCGGTCCCGCCCGTCGCGGTGAGCCCGGTCGGCGCCGAGGGTGCCGTGGCGGGCTGATTCGGCGTAGCCGATGCCTCGGAGGACTTCAGCGACACGCCGACCGTGTTGACTGCCGCCACAACGTAGTAGTAGGTAGTCCCATTAGTCGCGCTCGTGTCGGTGAAGTTATTGCTGGGCACGTTGGTGGCAACTGGGGTCGCCGATTCGCCGCCCGGACTTGTGCCTCGGTACACGTTGTAACCCGTGATCGGCGAGCCGCCGTCACTGGCGGGCACTGCCCAGGACAGCGCCACCCGCCCGCTGGCCCCCGAGGCCACCAGGCTCGTGGGTGCCGACGGAACGGTCGCTTGCGGGGTGGCCGATGCCTCGTTGGACTGCGGGGAAACGCCGACGGCATTGACCGCCGCGACCTTGTAGTAATACGTCGAGCCGTTGTTCGCGGTCGCGTCAGTGAAGCTCGTCGCAAAGACGTTCGTGGCTAGCGGAGTGGACGACTCGCCGCTCGGAGTTGTCCCGCGGTACACGTTATAACCCGTTATCATCGAACCGCCGTTCGACGCGGGAGCGGTCCACGACAACCTGGCGGACGCGTTGCCGCCTGTCGCGGCTAGCGACTGCGGTGCCGAAGGCGCAGTGGCCTGCACTTGAATCGGCGTTGCGTTCGCCTCGTTCGAGCTTGCCGAAGTCCCAGCCGAGTTCACAGCCGCCACCGTGTAGTAGTACTTGGTGGCGTTGGTCAGTCCGGTATTGGTAAAACTCGTCGTCGTCACGTTTGTCGCTACTGGCGTCGCGGACTCGCCGCCTGGACTTGTCCCGCGATAGACGTTGTAGCCAGTGATGGCGGCTCCGCCATTGGATGTCGTCGGACTCCAGGTCAGGCTCACTGAGCCGCTGCCAGCCGTAGCGGCCAGCGACTGGGGCGCGGATGGCGCCACGACTGATGCAGAGCCGATCTGGACCCAGGGATGCGATTCATCCATGCGCCCGGAGACGAACTTGCCATTGAGGCAATGACTGATGTCGACGCCGCTGGTGTTGAGCACCTGACCGGTATCGAGGTAGCTGGTTGTGACTCCGCCAACGGTGACCTGCACATTCGGGATTGCGCCGGAATTTGCGCATGAGGTGGTGCTGCCGCCGTTATATGAGTTGGGTGGAAAATCAGATCCGTCGAAGTTCGTAGAGTTCTTCGAACTGCCTGTTTCAGTCAGCACGAGCATTCCGTGCGCCTTGACGGTCTGGCTGGAGCCCCAGAGTGCGTAGGTTCTACTGCCAATAGTTACAACAACTTTGACGCCGGTGATATCCGTGCTCGTCGGGTTATCTAGGCGGATGGCACTGGCATCCCAGCAGGTCGTATCATTCGGAAAATTAGGGCAGGGCGTGCCAACGAAGCTAGTCGGGTCCTTATAGGGCCATGGGTTCGGCTGATTCGCACTGGAGGGGACGGAGTGGGTGTCGAAGTACCCGACGAAGACATTCAGTGACGATGCCGCCGAAGCCGGGCTGATCAGCGGCATGAAGATGGGGAACGTCAGCCCGAGGACGGCGACCGTGAGCGCGCTCACGAACCGTACCGACCGCCGGGCAGGATCCCTAGGCCACAGATTCGACGCATTCAGTAGTGACGGTCTTAGCCTGCGCATTACAGACCCCCTCGGCCCCGTTATCCGTTGCGGAGTTTTCGTGCCGATTTAAGCTCAGAACTCACCCGAGCCTGGCGGTCGGCTAAGCAAGGGCGAATGACACCTGCCGCTTGTTAGTGTTCCCCTGAACGAACCTGTTTGCGCTTCACCGGGCTCTTGCCCCCGACGGCCTCCTGGGCCTTCTTCATCTGCCCGCGCTAGCTGCGCCGGTGTCAGGGCATTCCGGATGCTGATCGTCCGGAATGGGTTCTACGGTGGCGACATGACGAACAGCGACTACCCGTGGGACCCACCCATGGCCGGCACCGAGGCCGAGCACCTTGCCGGCGCGCTAGACCGGCTACGCACGACGTTCCGGTTCAAGGCCGATGACCTTGACGCGGCCGGACTGCAGGTCAGGATCGGCGCCTCGGCGCTGACCATTGGCGGACTGCTCAAGCATCTCGCTGTGTGCGAGGACTACATGTTCACCGTCAAGCTCAGCGGAGCACCGATCGGCGCGCCGTGGGAGGGGGCCGACTGGGACGGCGACAACGACTGGGAGCTCACGTCCGCTGCCGACGACACCCCCGAAGAGCTCTACGAACTGTGGGATGACGCCGTCGAACGATCCCGTGCCCGGCTCAATGCGGCCCTAGCGAACGGCGGACTTGACCAGTCCGTGCACCTCGCCGACTCCGCCGGCCACCACGCCAGCCTGCGCAGGCTGGTCTGCGACCTGATCGAGGAGTATGGCAGGCACACCGGCCACGCCGACTTGCTGCGCGAAGCGGTCGACGGGCGGGTGGGTGAAGACCCGCCCGCCGGATGGTGCCCGAAGGCCGGCCACTTTAGCGTCACCGCCTGACCGACGCTCGCAGTTGTCACGTGAAGGTGATGACCTGCGCAAGCCACGTCCCGCCGGCAGTTCCCGCGCCGGTGAACGTACCAGTAGCCGAAGGAATCTGGTAAGCGCGTCCCAGGGAGTTCGAGCCCACGCTATAAGTCGCCAGTCCGGTCCAGCCGGGCCCCCAGCCGACGGACGTGCTGCCGAAGGTGGCAACTGCCGCGTAGACAAATTCCCCGGCACGGGCGGTGGTGCCCGTCGCGCCTGACGAGAACGCGGTGCTGCTTCCGCTGGCCGCTGCCGCCTGGTCGACCGCGCTCACGCCAGCTACCTCGTCGGCAGTGATCCGGTAGCTGGCCGCCGTCGGGAACTTGAGCAGGACCTGGTCGTTGACGGGCAGGCCGGCCGGCGCGACTCCGGCGAGTGTGACGAGGCGATCGCCGTTGCCATCAGAGACATCGCTCACCACGTTGAGTACGTCGCCCACCGTGTCAGCTCCGCTCACCGCTCCGGCGGCGGAGGTCCCGGTGAGCTGAACGGTCGCGATGATCAGGTCACCGGCCTCGACGCCGCCGGCGCGCCAGACTGTCACGTAGCCGGAGGTGTGCGAGGACGTGGAGTAGTTCGTTGCGATCTGATTGACGTACTTCGCCGCGGTGGTGGCGGGAGGGCTAACGGTGACGGCCTGAGTTGCCTGCGAGGTCAGGCCGTTGCCGTCGGTGGCGGTGACGGTGACCTGGTAGTTCCCGGCGCTCTGATAGGTGTGGCTGGCGGTGGCGCCCGGCTGCGGGCCGAGGGTGCTGCCGTCACCGAAGCTGAATGTATAGCTGGTGATTGGCGAGCTGCCCGCGCCCGAGTGTGAAGCGTCGGCGGTGACGGCCAGCGGCGCGGAGCCGGAGGCCGGACTGACCGTCAGTGCAGCCGTCGGCCCGGAGGCTTGCGAGCTGACGGTGACGGCCTGAGTTGCCTGCGAGGTCAGGCCGTTGCCGTCGGTGGCGGTGACGGTGACCTGGTAGTTCCCGGCGCTCTGATAGGTGTGGCTGGCGGTGGCGCCCGGCTGCGGGCCGAGGGTGCTGCCGTCACCGAAGCTGAATGTATAGCTGGTAATTGGCGAGCTGCCGGCGGCCGAGTGTGACGCGTCGGCGGTGACGGCAATGGGCGCGGTACCCGAGGCCGGGCTAACGGTCAGCGCCGCCGTCGGCCCCGTCTGTGTCCCCCCTGAGGTGTATTCGTACGCACCCATGTCGTCAAATGGCGAGACGCCTAGTATGTCTGACTGCTGATGGCCGGAGACCGTGGTATTCGCTTCGTCGATGGCCGGCGATCCCGCGGTCAGCCGGAAGTCACCGGCTCCGGCATTTGCGAACTGCGGATTACTGAATATTCCGTGCTGCTCCTGCCCGGTCGCGGAATAAAGGGCCTGCTGGCTGCCGTAGGGCGTGCCCGCCCACGTGTACTCGGCGCCTGCGCCGCTCTGCCAGACCAGGTTGTAGTCAGCCGTTGTCGTGGCCGGGGCCGAGTCGTAGACACCAATGTTGCCGACTCGCCGGCTGCACGAGTTTGTATAGTCAGGCTTGCCGTTGGATTGCGCAATGGGAGTCGGGTTGATGACCGCACCGGTCGCGTTATTCATCGAGATGTTGTTCGCGATGTTGTAATTGCCGCTGGTGCCCTCGACGTTGATGCCGTCGGTGCAGTTGTAATAGACTGTGTTGTTGATGATACGTCCGCCGGTGACGTCGTAGTCGTCAATGCCGTGATCGCCGTTATCGTAGGTGACGTTGTCCGCCACTAGCGCATTGTTACCGCCAGTGTAGATGTTGATCCCGGTGTCCTCGTTGGCATAGGTCACGTTGCCGATGATGGAGTTCGACGGCGCTATGTCGTCGATGCCGTTGGCGTTGCGCTCATACTGATAGGCATTGTGATACGAGGTATTACCGGCAACGAGGACGCCCGTCGTCGACCCGGTCAGGTAGATGCCGTGCGCGGAGTTGTCGTGCGTCACGTTGCCCTGGATAAGCCCGCCGTTCAGGTTGCTCAGGTAGATGCCGGCCGCCGGCTGTGACACTGGCTGGCCAGCGAAGGACTCGGTATTGCCAGCGACGGTATCGCTGCTGCCGCCAGTCACGGAGATGCCGTAGGACCCAGTAGCAGTGATGACGTTATGAGCGATCGTGTCGTCGGCGCCGTTCGAGATCGAGATCCCTGCCGATGACGTGCCGGTGATCGTGAACCCGGAGATGACGATGTAGTCCCGGCTGGAAAGCGAGAAGGCCTTCGTGCCTCCGCTCACGGTGACGCCGGGGTTGGCCGTAAACGTAATCGGACTGGCCGCCGTGCCAGAGTTAGCCGGATTCACGGCCGTTCCGACGTATGTACCGGCGCTAACGAGAACGGTGTCGCCCGGCTGCGCCTTCTTGGCGGCAGCGGCAATCGTGCAGAACGGCTGCGACGCACTGCCCTGGCCGGTATCCGAGCAGGAAGCTGACGTGCCATCCACGACGTAGGTCGTCGACGCATACGCCGACACAGCACTCAGGTTGCTGATGCCGAGCGCAACAAGCATGGCGGCTCCGGCGCAAACACTGCGTAGCACAATTCGGTGTGAGCCGCTCAGCACTGGATCTCCTGGTGTGTAGCCGGCTGGGTCGCTCAGCGATGCTGGCCTGACCCATCTTCTGGATCAAACCGCGGCCTTGGCGGACCCTGCAAGGCGGCCCGGCGGGCCACCGCCACGGCGGCCACGGCAGAATGGACGTTGAGCTTTTCCATCAGGTGCTGAATATGCGTGCGAACGGTATTCCTTGAAAGGTAGAGCTGGCGGGCGATCGCATCGCACCTGAGACCTTCGACCAGCAAGCCCAGGATCTCCTTCTCGCGCTGGGTCAGCCTGCCGAGGAGCAGGTCGCATTCGGTCATCTCGCGATGCGCGCGCTTCAGCCCTGCGATGACGCAGGTGAGCAAGCGGGGCGGGATCCACGTCTCGCCTCGCAGCACACCACGGACCACTGCCAGCAGATGCTCCATCGGCGAGTCCTTGAGCACCCAGCCGTAGACCCCCATTTGGATCGCGTCAATGACCTCTCGTTCGCCCGCCGCGGCCGTCACCATGACGATCCGCAGGTCCGGCTGCTCGGTCAGCGCCTCGGCCCCGAACCAGAGCCCGCTATGCCCATCAAGATCGAGGTCAAGCAGCAGGGCATCGAAATGTCGGTCGCGCAACGCCCAGCGCGCCTGGTCGATGCTAGTTGCGGCAGAGGCTCGCAGGCCAGGCTCGGCGTCCAGCCTGGCGGCCAGGGCATCGGCGAAGGTGACGTAGTCGTCGACGACGAGCAGGCGCGCAGTTGACGGCTCGGGCACCCTGGGCACGGCCGGATTGGGCTGCCCCATCTGAGCAGTCATCGGCTTGCGCTGGCCGGCCGAGACGCTGGCCTCAGCGTGCCGTCAGCGGCTGGACCGAGCCAGCGACCGCGTGCGACAACGTCGCTCGCCTCGAGGCGTGAATGTGCCCCGAGCTTGACTAGCACGCTCTGCGCATGAGTCCGCGCCGTATGCACAGTGATAGCAAGCGACCGGGCAATCTCCTTGGTTGCCTGGCCTTCAATCATGAGGGTCAGAACTTCCTGTTCACGGACAGTGAGGTGGCCCGGCCGGCGAGCACTCTCGGCATCGACAGTCATGGCGAAACTACTGGCCTCGGCGAGAGTCGAGCTGACGCCAGGAGGCCTGTCATATGCCCGCACGCGCCGGAGCAGTGTCACCAGCTCCGTCACGTGCTGACGGCGGCTGACGAGGGCTGCTGCGCCGATCTCCGCGGCGGCTAGCAGGACCGCGGAATCGGCACCGTCAGTCAGGATGACGACCTTGACAGCCGGATGACGGGTACATACCGCGCGTACGATGTCCACGTCCTCTCCCGCAGGCCAGCGGGCAGCCAGCAAGCAGATGTCAGGCTGATGCTTGGCGACTTCCGTCAGCACGTCGCAGGGGGTGCGCGCCACCGCGAGAACCGTCGCACCGTGCTGGGAGAGCGCCGCGGCCAGTGCATCCATGCATAGCCGCTGATCGTTGCCGAGGACGAGTCTCACTGGCGTGCAGTCCCGCTAGTGCCAGAGATGATCGGCAGCCGCAGCCGGACTACTGTCTGGCCCGGCGGACGGCGCTCGAAGCTGATGTGCCCTTCGCATTCGGCCAGCACGCGCCGGGCAATCCGCAGGCCAATGCCATGCACGGGGGCGATGCGTCCGAATCCAGGGCCACTGTCGGCGATTTCGATGACCGCCATGTCCTCCAGCGTGCTGCCGGTCAGCTTCGACCGAACCGTCAGCGCCGGCCGCTCTGGTCGCATTGGCGACGACATTGGCCAGCGCACGTCGCAGCTTCGCTGGCGATCCGGCGACGTAGCACGCCGAGCCGCTTGCCTGATGCAGCACGATACGTCCTGTATAGGTGAGCCGCTGTGATGCAGCAACATCGCGGATCAGTTCGTGGATCTCGGTGCGATCGAAGCGGCGAAGAGGCGAAGTTCGCGGCCCGCCAAGAAGATCATCGACAATCTCGGCTATCCAGGCTGCTTCCTCGCTGATCTGGCGCAGCCGCTGGAGCACCGGCGCTTCCGCCTCCGCAGGCGTGGCGTAGGCGAGCGCGCGGATGGCTGCGATTGGCTGGCACAGGTCGTGGGCAAGGTGGCAGACCGTCTCGCGCGCCTCAGCAGGCCAGCCGCGGGAGTCTGCCGGCGCCAGATCACGCTGGCCTGTCGAGACGTCGATCGTCATGTACCCACACCTCGAGAAACGCATCCACAATGACGTGCATGCGGCTAGCTGGGCGCCCGTGGACACGAGGGCCGCCCGCACAGGCGCTCTATCGCCGAAGGCAATGGACAGGTGTGAGCCGATCTGACTACCTGACGTAGTCAGACGGCTACGCACCGTCATGTACCCCTAGGGTTGGGTGGCTAAAACGTCATGGAGCTCAGTTCATCGGGGCACCCGCCCGCCAGGCACCAGCGGCATCGTTCGCAGCCGGACGCCGCAGGCGCGGAAGATCGCATTCGCGATTGCCGGCGCGACCGCGATGATCGGCGCCTCGCCGCCGCCCGCCGACGGCTGCTCGGGCTGGTCCAGCAGGACGACGCGCAGGTCAGCTGGGACGTCAGCGAGCCTTGGCACCCGATACTCGCTCATCGACCCGTTCCGGATCTGTCCCCCGGCGAAGTCGATCTGCTCGAACAAAGCCGGCCCGAGGCCCATGACGACTGCGCCCTCGACCTGATTGACCAGGCCATCCGGATTCACGATGGCGCCGCAGTCGACGGCCGTGACCAGGCTGCGGATCGTGAGCGTGCCGTCTTCGGCGACGTGCACTCGCGCAGCGGTCGCGACCCGGCCGCCTTTCTCGAAACCGAGCGCGATGCCGGTCCCGATCTGGCCTGGCTCGCCAGCGCCCCCCACGTCGCCAGCGCCCCCCACGTCGCCAGCGCCGCCCGGCCAGCCGATCGCCGCGGCGGCCGCGTCCAGGACGGCGGCGAGGCGCTCGTCGTCGAGGTGCCGGTGCCGGAAGGCAACCGGATCGATGCCGAGCGCGTCGGCGAGCTCGTCCATGTGCGACTCGCGGGCGAAGTTGTTGGCCGTCGCGGCGAGCGCGCGGTAGGACCCCCGTGCCAGCCGGGACGCGGCGGGCTGGTAGCGCTGCATCCGGTGCGGCACCCGGTACGGGGTTTCCAGGCCGGCCGGGCCGGCGTGAATATCCGTGAACGACCAGGCCAGCAGCCGACCCTCAACATCAGCGCTGCTGGCCACGTCGATGACGGCGGCGGGGCGCAGGTAGCCGGCCGTGAACTCGTCGGCGCGGGTCCACTGCACCTTGACCGGCCGCCCCGCGGCCCTGGCCAGCCGCGCGGCCTCCACCGCGACGACCGAGCCGTGCTTGCCGCCGAAGCCGCCGCCGAAGTCCGGCACCACGACGTGCACGCTGGCTTCGCTGAGGCCGAGCGCGGCGGCCAGCTCCTGGCGGGCGCGGAACGGCGTCGACGTAGCGGTCCAGACCGTCAGCTGGTCGCCGTCGAACCGGGCTAGCGCCGATCGCGGCTCCAGCGGGACGTGTGCAACATAGGCCGCGTGATAGGTAGCGGCCAGCCTGATGGCACCGGCGTCCAGGACGGCGTCAGGATTCCCGGCCCGGGACTCGACCGCCGTGTTGCGTCCCTCTCCCGGCACCTGATGGGCTCGGAGATAGGCGGCCAGGTCAGCGGGATCCGGCCCGGACTCGCCGGTGTCGGTCCAGTCCGCGTCGATCGCTGCGAGTGCCTCGCTCGCCGTCGGCTCGTCGCGCGCTATCACGCCGGTCATGGACTCGTCCCTGACGACTATGACGCCGGGCAGCGCGGCCGCCCGGCTCGTGTCGGCTCGCAGCAAGGTGGCTTCGGCAGCCGGGGAGTGCAGTACCCGGCCGTGCAGCATGCCGTGGAGCCGAAGATCGGATGGGAACGACTTGGTACCGGTCACCGCGGCGCCGGCGCCGGCCGCGCTGGCCTGGCGTCCGGCAGCACGGCGCCAGGCGGTGGCGGGCGTGACCGGCGCGTCGGCAGGCACCCGTGCCACCTGACGCCGCCCGCCGACGAGGTCCCCGTAGCTCGCGCTCGGCGCGCCGTCCGGCCCGGCGATCATCCCGTTGCCGGCGGTCAGGTCGGCGGCCGGCAGCCCGAACCGCTGCGCGGCCGTCTCGGTCAGGATCCGGAAAGCGGCCGCTGCCGCGGTCCGCAGCGGCGGGGCAGCGTGCGGCATGCCCCTGCTGCCGAAGGTGCCGAGGTCGAACGGCGACACGTTCGGTGTCGGCCATCGTCATCTGCACCATGCCCGGCGGCACTGCCAGTTCCTCGGCCACCAGCAACGACAACGCCGTCCGGGTGCCCTGGCCGGCCTCGACCTTCCCGGTGAACGCCGTAATGATGCCGTCGGCGCCGATGTGCACCCAGGCGTCGTCGGGCCCGTCGAACGCTGGCTGGTCGTCGGCCATGCTGTCGGCCACCACGGTCAGCAACCCCTCAGGCATGGCGTCCGCGAACGACTCGGGTCTGGCACGAGCCAGATCCCATGGCTCCGGTGGCTCGAGACTGGCCGTGGCAGGCGCGCCGGACGGCACCGGCTGGAGCAGCTCCGGCTGCTCCATCAGCTCGGCGGCACGGTGGATAGCCCGCCGGATCCGCGGATAGGCACAGCAGCGGCAGACGTGGCCGTCAAGCTCGGCGTTGATCCGGCGGTCGTCCGGGTGCGCCACCCGCGCGAGCAGCGCGGCCGTACCCGTCAGCCAGCCCGGCGTGCAGTAGCCGCATTGCAGGGCGCCGGTCTCGAGCCACGCCTGCTGTACCGGGTGCAGGACGCCGTCCTCGGCGAGGCCTTCGGCCGTGGTGATGCGCTGGCCGACCGCGCTGGCGGCGTCGACCTGGCACGCCCGCACCGGACGGCTGCCGATCAGCACAGTGCAGGCGCCGCACGCCCCCTCGCCGCAGCCAAGCTTCGGCCCGGTCACCCCCACGTCGCGCAGCCACGCGAGCAACGTCTGGCCCGGCCGCTCGGTGAACTGCTGCTCTGCACCGTTGACGATGACGACGCTTGTCACGTCCTCGACCATAGCGCGCTAGGTTGTGCCTGATCATCCCCCGCATGGCTGGCCCGGTGTTCAGCCCGGCGGCAGTACGGAGACAAGAAGCAGTGACACAAGAACTGCTGGTGCTGTCCGCCAGCGACGTGCACGCCGCGCTCAGTTTCGCCGAGTGCGCGGACGCCATGCGGGCGGCGCTGCTCGCGCTGGCCGCTGGCCATGCACAGATGCCGCTGCGCACCGTGACCAGGCCCGCGGGCGCGGCCGGCCTGGTGGCGCTGATGCCGTCGTACCTGCCGGGGGAGGCTGGTCACCAGGCAACGGCAACCTACGGGCTGAAGGCCATCTGCATCACGCCATCGAACCCGGCCGCTGGCCTCGACGCCCATCAGGGTGTCGTGCTGCTGTCGGCTGGCGACACCGGCGAGCCGGTCGCGCTGCTGAATGCCTCGGCAGTGACTGAGATACGGACGGCGGCTGTCTCGGTCGTCGCCACTGAGCTGCTCGCCAGGCCCGACGCCGCCGACCTCGCGGTCATCGGCACCGGCGTCCAGGCCAGAGCGCACATACTCGCCCTGGACGGCGCGCGCTCACTAGCGACAATCCGGGTGGCAGGCCGCGATCCGGCCCGGACCGCCGAGTTCGCCGCGACGCTGCGCGGCCAGACCACGGTGCCGGTGCGCGCCTGCGACACCGCGCGCGAAGCGGTCGACGGCGCGGGGATCGTGGTCACGGCGACAAGCTCAGCCGAGCCCGTGCTGGACCATGACTGGCTCGCGCCAGGCACTCACATCAACGCGGTTGGCGCCTGCCTGCCGGGCGTGCGTGAGCTCGACACCGCGACAATGGCCGCGGCAGCGCTATTCGCCGACCGCCGCGACTCGATGCTGACCGAGTCCGGTGACTATCTGCTGGCCGCCGCGGCGGGCGCGGTCGGGCCGGACCAGATCAGAGCTGAGCTCGGTGAGCTGCTCGCCGGGACGGGGCACGGTCGGGCAAGCGCGGCAGAGCTGACCGTCTTTGAATCCCTTGGCCTCGCCATCGAGGACCTCGCCGCGGCGGCCCGCGCCTGCGCCGCCGCGACCAGGACGCGGGGAACAGCCGGGCAGATCGGCACCTGGCTGTCCTTCTGACGGGCACCACGGCTTTTCGAGGGAACCACCGGCTTTTCGAGGGAACCACAGTCTTTTCGAGGGAACCACTGGCGCCTCCGCTGCGTCGCAGGGACAGCACAGTCCCGCGGAGCAGGAGTCTCGCCATGGCCATCAGCATCAGCCCCGGTTACCGCGCCGCCGCCATCGGCGTCGCATCCGCTGCGCTCCTCGTGGGCGCCTTCAGCATTGGCAACAGCCGCGGCGGCGGCTCGCCCGCCGCGCAGGCCGCCACGCTGACCGCCGCGCCGTCCAGCTCGGCTCGCATCACCGTCACCGGCGTCGGCACCGTGACTGGGACGCCGAACCAGCTCATGCTCTCCATGGGCGTCCAGGTCAACGGCGCGTCCGTCAGCTCGGCGCTGGCGCAGGCCAACGCCGCGGTCCGCGCCGTGACCGCAGCTCTGCTGGACCGCGGCGTCGCGGCCGCCGACATCCAGACCTCCGGGATGTCGATCTACCCGAACTACCAGGGCAACTCCCAGGTTCCGGTGGGCTACGGCGTCAGCGAGTCGTTGACGGCGACGCTGAATAACTTGAGCGCAGCCGGGAGCCAGATCGAGGCGGCCGTGCACGCCGGCGGGAACGCCGTCACTGTCAACAACATCTCGCTCAACCTCTCCGACGACGGCGCGCTGCTCGCGAGCGCACGCGCGAACGCGGTCACGGACGCGCACGCCAAGGCGGCCCAGTTCGCCAGGGCGCTCGGTGAGCCACTCGGCCAGGTCATCAGCATCTCGTCGGCCGACCAGGCCATGCCGATCATGTACGGCGCGCAGGCCAGCGCGGCCAAAGGGTCGGTCCCGATCTCGCCCGGCAGCCAGCAGGTCAGCGTCTCGATCACCGTCGTCTACGCGGCCTGATCGGGTCAACTGCGGCCGCGGCCGCGGCGAAGCGGTATGCGCGGTATATGGCGATTTGCGCGCGGCCTCGTGATGGCTGCAACGTCATGGTTGTGACGCCACTGCCTATACAGCGACGTCGCGGCCACAGCGATGCCGCTGTGGCGCGGCGGCGGCCGCCGCAGGGAGGCTGGCCTGACCGCGCGGGCCTGCTATGCTCGCCGCATGCGCGCCGACCTTCCAGCAGCAGGCTGGTGGCGCCGCCCTTAGGCGGTGCCAGGTTCGCGCATTCAGCAGACCACTACACAGGCGACCGCCGGGCACGGCGGCCGCCTTTTGTGCGCCGGTCGCCAGGCCGTCGGCATGACACCGCGAGGCCGACATGGATGAGACTAGTTACCTGACCGCCGGGGGCGTGCGCGTACACCGGACAGCCGACGCGTTCGACGAGCGCGAGCTCGCCGAGATCACCCGGCAGGTCCAGCTGCGGCCTGGCGGGGTGCTGAGCTCCGGCATGGAGTACCCCGGCCGCTACAGCCGGTGGCACCTGGCCTACCTCGACCCGCCGATCCAGATCGTCGCCCGTGGCCGCTTGATCAGCGCGACCGCCCTGAACAAGCGCGGCGAGATACTGCTGCCGCCGATCGCCGCCGCGCTGCACCGTGCCGCCCATCACGGGGCCGCCCATCACGGGGCCGCCCATCACGGGGCCGCCCATCACGGGGCCGCCCATCACGGGGCCGCCCATCACGGGGCCGCCAGCCACGCGGCCGCAAGCTCCGGCGCCGGCGCAGACCCGCGCCACGTCGAGGTGCTGATCCCCGACACCGATGAGATCTTCACCGAGGAGCAGCGCAGCCGCCGGCCAACCGTGTTCTCCGCGCTGCGCGAGGTCATCGCCGCCTTCGCCGGGCCGGACCCGCACCTCGGGCTTTACGGGGCGTTCGGCTACGACCTGGCGTTCCAGTTCGAGCCGGTGCGGCAGAAGCACCGCCGAGACGGGGCCAGCGCCGAGCGCGACCTCGTGCTGCACCTGCCTGACCTGATCTACGCGGTCGACCGGAAGCGTGAGACGGCGAGCCGGCTGAGCTACGAGTTCGAGACCGAGGCAGGCAGCACGCTCGGCCTGGCGCGCACGGCAACCGGGTCGAAGGACGGCCCCGTTCCCGTCCGCGGCAGCCTGCCGGCCGACCCGCGGCCGGGCAGCTACGCCCGCGTGGTGGAACTGGCCAGGGAGAAGTTCGCTCGCGGCGACCTGTTCGAGGTGGTGCCGAGTCACCGGTTCTACGCGCCGTGCACCTCCCCGGCGGCGTTCTTCGAGCGGCTGCGCGAGCGGAACCCGGCGCCGTATGAGTTCTTCCTCAATCTCGGCCAGGACGAGTACCTCGTCGGGGCGTCGCCGGAGATGTACGTCCGGGTCACGGGCGAGCGGGTGGAGACCTGCCCGATCGCTGGCACGATCGCGCGGGGCGAGGGCGCGATGGCGGACGCCGAGGCGATCCGGACGCTGCTGACCTCGCCGAAGGAAGAGTCGGAGCTCACGATGTGCACCGACGTCGACCGCAACGATAAGTCGCGGATCTGCGTGCCCGGCAGCATCAAGGTCATCGGCCGACGGCAGATCGAGCTCTACAGCCGGCTGATCCACACCGTTGACCACCTCGAGGGCATGCTCCGGCCCGGCTTCGACGCGCTGGACGCGTTCCTCACCCACATGTGGGCGGTCACTGTCACCGGCGCGCCGAAGAACTGGGCGATGCAGTTCATCGAGGATCACGAGGACGCGCCGCGTCGCTGGTACGGCGGCGCGGTCGGCGTCATCGGCTTCGACGGCGGCATGAACACCGGCCTGACCCTGCGCACCGCGCACATCACCGGCGGCGTCGCTGCCGTCCGGGTCGGCGCCACGCTGCTCTATGACTCCGACCCGGCCGAGGAAGAGCGGGAGACCGCGCTCAAGGCTCGGGCCCTGCTGGAGACGCTCGCCGAGGCTGGCCGGGAGGACTCTCCGGACACCGAACGGGGTAGCCGCACCATCCTCGCCGCACCGCGCCCGCGGCCTGGCGACGGCATGCGGGTCCTGCTCGTCGACCACCAGGACTCGTTCGTGCATACCCTGGCCGGCTACTTCCGCGAGCATGGCGCGGACGTGACCACCATGCGGGCCGGCTTCGATCCGGGGCTGCTGGACGAGTTCGCCCCGGATCTGGTCGTGCTATCGCCGGGACCTGGCCGCCCGGCCGACTTCGACTGCGACAAGCTGCTGAGCGCGCTGGACGAGCGGAGGCTGCCGGCGTTCGGCGTGTGCCTGGGCCTGCAGGCCATGGTGGAGCACGCGGGCGGGTCACTCGGCTTGCTGGCCACGCCCGTGCACGGCAAGCCTGGCCGGGTGCAGGTGCTCGGCGGCGCCTTGCTTGCGGGGCTGCCCGCCGAGTTCACCGCGGCCCGTTACCACTCGCTGCATGCGCGGCCAGAGCAGGTGACCGGCGGCTTCGAGGTCACCGCCGTGACCGCCGACGGCGTGGTCATGGCGATCGAGGATGCCGCGCACGGGCGGTGGGGCGTGCAGTTCCACCCCGAGTCGATCCTGACCACGGCGGGCGGCGCCGGGCACCAGATCATCGCCAATGTCCTGCAATTGTGCCAGCGCCTCAATCGGGAGCACGCTAACTCTCATGCCTGACATTCGCTACCCAGTCGCCGATGGCGCCTGGCCCGGCTATCTCGCTGTGCCGGCGATCTCACCCGGCCCGTGGCCCGCTGTGGTGGTCATCCACGAGGCGTTCGGCCTCAACGACGACATCCGGGCCAAGGCAGACGAGTTCGCCGCGCGCGGGTATCTGGCGCTCGCGCCGGACCTGTTTGACGGCAAGTCCTGGATCCGGTGCATCCGCAGCGCGTTCGGCCAGCTCTGGACCGGCCGCGGACCGGCGTTCACGGCCCTGGACGCCGCCCGCACATTCCTGGCGGCCCGGCCGGATTGCACGGGCAAGACCGGCGTGATCGGCTTCTGCCTCGGCGGCGGCTTCGCGCTGCTGTGCGCGCCCCGGCCAGGCTTCGACGTGGCTGCGGTCAGCTACGGCGATGTGCCGAAGGATGCCGAGACCGTCCTCGCCGGCGCCTGTCCGGTCGTCGGCAGCTTCGGCGGCCGCGACCCGATGGGCACGCAGCATCCCGAGCGGCTGCAGCGCGCGCTCGAGGTCCTCGAGGTACCGCACGACGTCAAGGTCTACCCAGGCTCGGGTCACCGGTTCATGACCGAGTCCGAGGGCGTGAGCGCTGTCTTCGCCAGGATCGGCAAGATGTCGTATCAGCCCGACGACGCGGCCGACGCGTGGCAGCGGATCTTTGCCTTCTTCGGCACGTACCTGGACGGCCAGCCGGAGCCCGCGGGCTGACCGAGGCCGCTGCGAGGCGCGCTATCGGATCGGGTCGTGGTGGATCTGGCCCGGTGGAATGCTCGCGGCCAGCAGCGCGGCTGTCATCGTCACCATGGCCGGCGGCCCGCAGATGTAGGCCTCGGCGTTCTCGAACAGGCCCTGACCTCCTACCACGTCGGACAGCAAGCCCGACAGCCCGTTGTAGCCTGGCTCGTCGGACAGCACCGGCAGCACGCGCAGCGCCGGGCACGAGGACTCAAGCAGCTGCAGGTCCGCCAGGTCGTACAGGTCGAAGCGCTGGCGCGCACCGACGAAGAGCGTGATCTTGCGCGGGCTGCTCTGCTGAGCAGCCACTGCTGACGGCGCCAGCGCTTGCTCGATGAGGGCCTTGATCGGCGCGAGCCCGGTGCCCCCGGCGACGCACAGCAGGTCACGGTCGGAGTCGGCCAGCGTCATCGCGCCGGCGGCCGCGCCCAGCAGGACGGTTTCACCGGCGACGGAGTGGTGCACCAGCGCATTGCTGACCTGTCCGCCGGGAATCGCGCGCACGTGCAGTTCGATCAGTCCGCCGGGCCGCGGCGCGTTCGCGATCGAGTACGGCCGCCATGCGCGCGGCCATCTGGTCACCTGGACCGGGACGTACTGCCCGGCCCGGTAGGGCAGTGGCTCGCTCGGGCGCAGCCGGATCACCGCGACGCCGGGCGCGCGCAGTTCGTGCGAGACGATCTCGGCGATCCACCACGGCGGCGATGCCTTCGCCTCCGCCGCCGCGGCCGCTTGCATGGTGGCCGAGATGTACTCGAGCGCGTCCTGCCAGGCTGCGGCGATCTCGGGCGTCCAGCCGGGGCCGATGAAGTGCTCGGCTGTGTCGCGCAGCGCGGCGAAGAACGGTGCGTAGTGCGGCTGCGTCACCCCGAAACGCCGGTGATCGTGGGCCAGCTGGGCAAGCAGCTCGGCACATCCCGGCTGATTGTCCAGGCTCCAGACGAGCCGGGCGAGCGCTGCGAACATCCGCTGTCGCTGCGCCGTCATGCTCGTCGGGAAAAGCGTCCGGCAATCGGGATTCGCCGTGAAAAGCCGCGAATAGAAATACTCCATTGCGGCCGCGCCCTCGGGCAGCAGGCGGGCGAAGGATTCTTTTACTAGCCGCGGCTCTAGGTCGGCGGCAGTGACAGCACTGCGCCGCGCGGTCGAGGCTGTCGCCTGGCCGCCGCCTGGCGTGCCGGAGCCGGGCTGCAGATCATCGCCGGAGCCGGAGTTAAGGGGGATATAACCCTGCGTTAAGGTGAAAGTAACCTCGCCATTACGTCCGGCGTGGTCATCGAGCCGTTTCGGGTCGTTCTGACCAGCGGGTCCGCCTCGGCCCGAATCGGGAAGACTCCCCTCCAGCGCGATTGCCACAACGGAGAGTCTCGCACCGTCGCCGGATGCAGACAACCCTTATCAGCCAAGCCCTGTCGTCCTGTACGCAGGGTTACAGAATGGCGTTCGGTGCTTCTGGCGATGGCTACTGGAACTGCGCGAAATATCTCCAGCGCGGTCGCATTTCTGCGTGTTAGGTGAACGGTTATCGCCCGCTGCGCAATAGCGCACCGAGGAATGCGGTCACGGATGGTGATCAGCAGGCCACGCTGGCTAGCCAGCACCACGCCGTAGGATGACCTGGTGGCTTCTCCCGGATACCTACAATATCCCCATATTAACGGCGATCTGGTCGTTTTCGTCGCGGCTGACGACGTCTGGCTTGCCCCGGTGACGGGCGGCCGCGCGTGGCGGTTCACCGCAGATCAGGCCAGGGTGAGCACGCCGAGATTCGCCGCGGATGGCGGGCACGTCGCCTGGGCCAGCAGCCGTGACGGCGGTACCGACATCTACCTGGGCAGCGTGGGCGACGGGACGAGCACCCGGCTCTCGTACTGGGGCGCGACGTGGGCGCGTGTCTCCGGCTGGACAGACGCCCGGGAGGTGCTGGCCGTGAGCACCGCCGCCCAGCCGTTCGGGCACTACACGTGGGCTCGGGCGCTCGGCACGCCGATCTCCGCTGGCGCCGACACCGACCGCGTGCTGCCGTACGGCCCGGTGGGGGACCTGTCCGCCGGAGACGGCGTCGTCGCGCTGCTGAACGGCACCTGGGGCAGCTTCGGCACCGATCCCGTTTACTGGAAGCGCTACCGAGGCGGAACCGCCGGGCGACTGTGGGTCGGCCCGGCGGATAGGTCCGCCAACGGGGGCGCCGCGCCGTTCCGCCGCTTGCTAGCTGACCTGCCTGGCCAGTTCGCCAGCCCGATGATCGCCGGCGGCAGGCTGGCGTTCCTGTCTGATCACGAGGGCACCGGCAACGTGTACTCGTGCGCGCTCGACGGGACCGGCCTGCGCCGGCACACCGATCACGAGGGCTGGTATGCACGCCAGGCGAGCACAGACGGGCAGCGCATCATCTACTCCCGCGGCGGCGAGCTCTGGCTGCTCGACGACCTCGACGCCGACGGCCCGCGACGGCTCGAGGTCATGCTCGGCGCCCCGGCTACCGGCCGGGCGCCCCGGCTGATCACCGCGTCGGAGCACGTGGGCTCGCTGTCGGTCGACAGCGCCGGGACCGCGAGCGCCGTCGAGGTCCGGGGCACCGTGCACTGGCTCACTCACCGGGACGGACCGGCCGTCGCCTTGTCGGTGTCACCCGGAGTCCGCGCCAGGTATCCGCAGGTCCTCGGGTCAGCCGGCGAGGTTGCCTGGGCGACCGACGCCGACGGCATCGATGCACTGGAGATCAGTGCTGGTCCCACTGCTGCCGGTCCCGGCGAGCCGCGGCGCAGGCTCGCGGCCGGCGAGCTGGGCCGCATCAGCGAGCTGGCCGCCGCGCCGGACGGCAGCGTGGTGGCCGTCGCCGCCCACGACGGGCGGCTTCGCCTGGTCAACGTCGCCTCGGGTCAGGTCAGGGAGATCGCTGCCTCGGCCAATGGCCGCGTCACCGGGCTCGCCTTTGCACCGGACTCGGCGTGGCTGGCCTGGTCCGAGCCGACCGAGCATCCTGGCGGCGCGGGTGACCTTGCCGCTGCGCATGCTGCGCCTGGCCCGAATCGCGGACGGCCAGGTGAGTGACGTCACCGACGGCCGGTTCCTCGATACCGAGCCGGTCTTCACCCACGACGGAAAGTACCTCGCTTTCCTGTCCAGGCGCAGCTTCGATCCCGTCTACGACGCCCATTTCTTCGACCTGTCGTTTCCCTACGGCGCCAGGCCCCACCTGGTCCCGCTGGCCGCGTCGACCCCGTCGCCGTTCGCCCCGCTGCCCGGCGGCCGGCCGTTCGGCGAGGCCAAGGCGGCACACCAGGAAGCGGGGCACAAGGACGCGCACCGCGACAGCGACAGTGACAGCGACAGCGACGAGGCGCCCGCGGCCACTGTCGTGGACCCGGCCGACCTGGCCGACCGCGTTGTCGCGCTGCCCGTGCCCGAGTCGCGGTACTCGCGCTTGCGCGCGGTGAAGGACGGGCTGGCCTGGCTGCGCGAGCCAGTGACCGGCAACCTCGGCGTAGGCGGCGCGCAGCCGACCGACGCCGCCCCGCGCCCGGTCCTGGAGCACTTCGACTTCAGCCGGCGTGAGGCCAGCGAGCTAGTCGGCGACGTGGACTGGTTCGAGGCGAGCGGCGACGGGACCAGGCTGGTTATCAGCGATCAGGGCACGCTCACGGTGATACCGGGGGAGCGCAAGGCGGATCCCGACAATCCTGATGACCGGGTCGACATCGACGCCAGCCGGGCCCGGTTCATGTCCGACCCCGCCGCCATGTGGCAGCAGGCGTACGCCGAGGCGGTCCGCATCGTGGCGCACGACTTCTGGGTCGCCGACATGGCCGACGTCAACTGGGACGCCGTGGCGGCCGAGTACCGCCCGCTGCTGGACCGGATCACCACCAGCTCCGAGTTCGCGGACGTGCTGTATGACGCATTCGGCGAGCTCGGCACCTCGCACGCCTACGTGATGGTGCCCGGCGGCGAGGACGTCGATCACGGACTCGGAGTTCTTGGCGCGGATCTGACACCGGACGGCGACAGCTGGCGTATCGGCCGGGTGCTGCGTGGCGAGAGTTCCGACCCGCGGGCGCGCTCGCCGCTGGCGGCGCCCGGCGCCGGTCTGGCGGCCGGAGACCTGCTGCTCGCGATCGATGGCCGGCCGGTCGGGCCGGACGGGCCAGGCCCGCTGCTGGTCGGCGCCGCGGGCAAGCCGGTCGAGCTCGCGGTTGCCGCCGCCGATGGCAGCCATCGCCGCAGCGTTGTGGCCGTGCCACTCGGCAGCGACCGCAGGCTGCGTTACCTGGACTGGGTCAGCCGCAAGCGCGCTGCGGTACGCGCGCTCGGCGACGGCCAAGTCGGCTATCTGCACGTGCCCGACATGGTGAGCGAAGGCTGGGCGGACTTCCACCGTGACCTTCGCAGCGAGATGCTGTACGACGCGATCATCGTCGACGTCCGCGGCAACACCGGCGGTCATATCTCCCAGCTGGTCGTGGAAAAACTCGCCCGCCGCGTCATCGGCTGGGATGTCGCCCGCGGGCTCGCCGCGTCCACCTACCCCGAAGACGCGCCACGAGGCCCCATGGTGACGCTCGCCGACGAGTGCTCGGGATCCGATGGCGACATCGTCACGGCGGCCATCAAGATTCTCGGCCTGGGCCCGGTAGTCGGCGCGCGAACCTGGGGCGGCGTCGTCGGTTACGACGCGCCACACGAACTGGTGGACGGGACGGTCATCACCGTGCCGAAGCTCGCCTCCTGGTTCGATGCCGGCGGCTGGGGCGTGGAAAACTACGGCGTCGATCCTGACGTCGAGGTCATCCCGACGCCGGACGACTGGGCCGCTGACCGGGACGTTCAGCTGGAGACGGCCGTCCGCCTCGCGCTCGCCGCACTGCGCGACAGGCCGGCCATCAGGCCGCCCGACCCGGCCACCCGCCCGTCGCGGCGGCGGCCGTCGCTGCCACCCCGTTCCCGGTAAGGCGCCGGCCGTGCAGCTGGTCTGGGACATGGATGGCACGCTGATCGACTCCGGTGTCGTGGTGCCGGCGGCCTACGTGGCCACGGTGCGTCAGCTAGGCGGGCCGCCGGTGACGCCTGCGCAGGTCGTCGAGCGCTACTGGCTCGGTACGCCGGAGCTGATCCTGGCCGACCTGCTCGGCCAGGACGTGGCCGGCGCGGCAGCTGATGACTACTACGGCCGGCTGGCCGGCGCGGACGTCGCGCTGTACCCGGGCGTGCGGGCGGTCCTGGCCGAGCTGCGCAGGCAAGGGCATCCGGTGGCGGTCTTCACCGGCTCCAGCAGCCGCGCCGCCGCGATCCTGCTGACTTCGGCCGGCGTGGCCGTCGACCTCGTCGTCGGCGGAGATCAGGTGGAGCGACCCAAGCCGGCCGGCGACGGCCTGCTGCTGACGGCCAGCCGGCTAGGCGTGCCGCCGAGCAGCGTGGCCTACATCGGCGACGCCCCGAACGACCTGCGCGCCGCTCGTGCCGTCGGCGGCCTGGCCGCCGCGGCCGCCTGGGGCCACCAGTACGACGCGGCCGAGCCGGCGGACGTCACGCTGGCGGCGCCTGACGAGGCGCTGCAGCTCGTCGCTCAGATGGGCGCGTTGTAGCCGTTCAGCCAGTGCACCTGCAGCCAGGTGACCGCGGCGGCCCAGCCGCCGGTCACCTCGAGCAGCCCCACGGCGATCAGCATCACGCCGCCGATCCTCATGATCAGCCGGGCGTGCCGCCGGGCGAAGCCGAACACGTTGACGCCGCGCTGGAACGCCAGCGCCACGATCAGGAACGGCACGCCGATCCCGAGCGCGTAGACGAAGGCGAGCACGCCGCCGCGCAGGGCGGTGCCGCTCGTGGTGCCTAGCAGGAGGACTGCGCTGAGCGTCGGCCCTGAGCATGGCGTCCAGCCGAGGCCGAACAGCACGCCCAGCAGCGGGGCACCGGCCAGGCCAGCCCGCGGCCGCAAGCCCGGCTTGACGATGCGACCAGCGAAGCTGAACCGGTCGAACAGGCCGATGAACAGCAGCCCGAGCACGATGATGAGGCCGCCCAGGATCTGTGTCAGGCCGACCGCGTGCAGGCGCAGGGTGTCGCCCAGGCTGGCGGCTGTCACGCCTTCGACGGCGAACAGAGCGGAGAAGCCCAGGATGAACAGCAGCGTGCCAGCCATGACCCGGCTGCGCACTGGCGCCGCCGCGGCCGCCGAAGCCGATCCGGGTGGTCCCGGTGGCCCGGCGGCCTGGCCGGGTCCCAGCAGCGCCGCATTGCCCGCTCCGCCGCCCGTGGTCGCGGTCGCCACCGCGGGGCTGAGCGCGCGGGCAGGCTCGGTGGCCGGCCCGGCGGCGCCCGAGCCTGACATGCCGGTGAGATAGGAGAGGTAACCGGGGACGAGGGGCAGGCAGCACGGGGACAGGAACGTGATCGCTCCGGCTGCCGCGGCGACTGGCATGGCCAGCAGCACCGGACCGGACAGGATCAGGTGGTCGAGTCCGCCGCTCACGGCTACCCTCGCCTCCGTTCGCGCCGCGCCGTCTGGTCGCGTACAACCTACTCGGTCAGCCCGTGGCCACGCACGCGGCTGCGTCCGCAGCCGCCTGGCTGGCGGGCACGAGCGGCAGCCGCACGGCCGGGCTCGGGATCTGGCCGAGCCGGTGCAGCACCGCCTTGATCACGATCGGGTTCGGCTCCGCGAACAGCGCCTGCGCCACCGCGGTAAGCCCGTGCCCGAGCTGCCTGGCCTCGGCGGCAGCGCCGTCGTGCCAGAGCCGGATCAGCCGGGCGAACTCGCTGGTCCGCACGTGCGCCGAGGCCAGGATGCCGCCGTCGGCGCCGATGGCGAGCAACGGCGAGAGGTAGAGGTCATCGCCGCCGAGGACGCTGAAGCCGGGCGGTCGGCCGGCCATCATCGCGATGGTGTCCTGGTCGATCATGCCGGTCGCGTGCTTGACCCCGGCGATGCCGGGGACCGCGGCGAGCTGCTGCATGGTCTGCCAGCTGACCGCCTGCCCGGTGCGGTAGGGCACGTTGTAGACGAGCAGGGGAACGGGGCTGCTGTGTGCCAGCACCCGGAAATGCTCGAGCACCCCGGCCTCGCCCGGACGGCTGTAGTAGGGCACCACCGTGAGCGCGGCGCGGACTTGCCGGTAGCGGGCCAGGCCCGCCAGCGCCGCTGCCGACCGCGCCGTGTCGTTGGTCCCGGCCCCGGCGACGAGCGGCGCCGTGCGCTCCTGACAGACCCGGTCCAGATGTCCAGCACCAGGGCTCGCTCAGCGCCGGTGAGCGTCGGGGTCTCGGCGGTCGTGCCGAGCGCCACCAGGCCGGCGGCTCCGTCGTCCAGTACCCGGTGCGCCAGCGACTCCAGCGCGTCGGCGGCGACTTCGCCGTCGGTCGTGAACGGGGTGATCAGCGGGACGTAGAGCCCGGTGAGCATCGCATTCTCAGTCTGGGTCATGAGCCGATCCTGTCGCACGGTTATTGTCCAGGTCCAGTTCAGGTTTCTGGCCTAACACGTAAGCTGAGCTAATGCTTGACGTGCGCAAGATGACCCTGCTGCGCGAGCTGGCGAGGCTGGGCACGATCGCCGCTGTAGCGCAGGCGCAATTCTGCACGCCGTCGGCGGTGTCGCAGCAGCTCGCTGCCCTCGAGCGAGAGGCGGGGGTGCCGCTGCTGCAGCGGAGCGGACGCGGCGTCGTGCTGACGCCGGCCGGCGCCGACCTGGCGGAGCGGGCTGGCCGGGTGCTCGCGCTGCTGGAAGAGGCATCGGCCGCGCTGGCGTCGGCCAGGGCTGAGCTGTCAGGCGAACTTCGGATCGGCGCGTTCCCGACCGCGGTGCGCACGCTCCTGCCGGCCGCACTCGTCGCGCTGGGCGCTGCGCACCCGCGGCTGGAGCTGCACGTCACCGAGCTGGATCCGGCGCAGGCCCCAGATGCGCTCCATGCCGGGCTGCTGGACGTCGCGCTCGTGCACGAGTACGACTACGTGCCGGCCGAGCCCGATCCGGGGCTCGTGACGCGGCCGCTGCTGTCCGAGGCCGTGTACCTGGCCTCCGCGGCTCAGCTGCCCGTGCCCGCCGGTGCCGACCCGGTCCGGGCCAGCCGGGCGCTGCCGTGGATCGTCGGCAGCCCGGGCACGCTCTGCCACCTGATGGCGGTCCGGCTCTGCCAGGCGGCCGGGTTCACGCCGCGGATCCGTCACTACGCCGATGACTTCGCCGCGGTGCTGACGCTGGTGGCCGCCGGCCAGGGCGTGGCAGTGGTGCCCGAGCTCGCCCTGGCCGACTGCCCGGGCGGCGTGACGCTCGCCGCCCTTTCCGCGACCCGGCGGACGCTCATCGCGTGCCGCAGCGGCGCGCAGACGCACCCGGCCATCGCCGCGTGTGCGGCCGCGATGTCGGCGGCCGCCGCGGCCTATCCGGGGCTGGCCACCTGACCCGCGGCGCGGTGCCAGCGGCGCAGCACCGCCCGCTCGGCCGTCGTCCAGCTCGTCGTCGTGACGAGGTAGAGGACAGCCGCCAGCGGTACGAACGCCGCGATGATCAGCGTGGTGTACGGCAGGACTTGGCCGAGCCAGCCCAGTCCCGGCTGACCGCCCGCTGCTACGGTGCCGGCCGCGACCGCGGCCGCCGCGCCCGCGCTGGCCACCCCCGTGCTAGCTACGACAGGGGACCTGGCCGCCCGCGCAGCCAGGAACGTGACGCCGGCCAGCACCGCGAACAGCCCGAGGAACACCAGGCCGTGGATGCTGACGAGGCCGGCCCCGGTCAGCCAGTGGCTGCCGAGCGGCGTGGTGAGGAAGTCCCTGGCCAGGAGCGCGTTCGGGTGCCCGGCGACGGTCTTCGACAGAAAAAGCCGGTACATGACGCTGAAGAACGGCAGCTGGAGCAGCATCGGCAGGCAGCCGGCGAGCATCCCGCCGCCTTCGGCCCGGTACAGGGCAGTGAGTTCGGTCTGGAGCCGGTCCGGCTGACGCGCGTGCTTGCGCCGGAGCTCGGCGATCCTCGGCTGCAGTCTGGACATGCGGGCCTGGCCACGGTAGGCGAGCACGCTGAGCGGGGACAGCAGCAGTCGCACTGCCGCAGTGAAGACGACGATCGCCGCAGCGGCCGCCAGGCTGCCGGAGACCGGCGCGAGGAGCTGGGTCAGCGCAAACACGATGTGATAGGCGGCGCCGATCGGGGCGCCAAGGAGTGCGAGCATGGGTAGTACCCTCCAGCGGGTTCGGAGACTTCCGGGTTCAGCTGGAGGCGGCCGCGTGCGGAGCCGCAGGGAGCGGTGCTTGCTGCCGAAGCGGGGTCAGGCGGCCGCCGGGACCGCCGATGGCGCTCTTGGCCGGGCTCGCCCGGCAGCATCGGGATCGAGCTGGCGCTGGAACGCCGCGCCCCAGGACTTGCGGCGCAGGGCATTGGCCCGGCGAAGCAGCGGGCCGGCTGTGAGCGCTGGCAGCCAGCCGGACCGCGTCAGGAGGACGATGGCAGCGCCGGTCAGCGCGACCGCCGCGAGCGCGAGCAGTCCTGCTGATCCAGCCGGCGCGTGCGCGGTCAGTTGCCAGCACGCGGCAAGCTCGGCCGACGCGATGCCCAGCACCCTGAGCAGCGCAGCAAGCTCGATCCTGCCGGAGCGCTGACCCGCCACGAACCGTACTGTACGCGCGTACGCCAGCTCGGGGCCAGATCCGCCTGGGTCAGTCGCCGGGGCGCGGCATCGAGCGTCCCGACGACGGCAGCGCCGGGGCCTGGGCGGCGGCGGCCGGCGCTTTTTCAGCCTCGGACGGGTAGTACAGGTCCTTGACGCGCCCGATCCCGCGAGTGGTGTAGGCGCGCTCCCGCCGTACGTCGCGGGTGAAGGCGACCCACCAGGTGAGGATGGCGCCGAGCCGGTTGCGGTACCCGGTGAGGAACGCGATGTGAATGAACAGCCAGGCGACCCAGCCGGGGAAGCCCCACAGGTGCAGCCGGCCGGCGGACACTACCGCCCGGCCACGGGAGATGTACGCGGCCGAGCCCAGATCGCGGTACTTGAACGGCTTCTCCTCGGCCTGCCCGGTCAGCAGGCGTTTGACCCGGTGCCCCGCGTAATGCCCGGACTGCATCGCGACCTCGGCGAGCCCGGGCAGCTTGCGGAGAGTCATCAGGTCGCCGACGACGGAGATCTCCGGATGCCCGGCGATGGTGAGGTCGTCCTGCACGGGAATTCGGCCGGACCGGTCCTGGTGGACGCCGGTCGCGGCCGCGAGGGCTGCGGCGATCGGCGGCGCCTCAACGCCAGCAGTCCACAGCACCGTCGCCGCGTCGAGCCTAGACTCGGTCCCGTCCTTCGCCCGCGCCCGCAGACCGTCGCCGTCCACGCTGGTCACGATGGAGTCCATGCGCAGCTCGACGCCGAGCTCGCGCAGCGTCCTGGTGGCCTGGCGGGACAGCTGCGGGCCGAAGGACGCCAGCGGCGCAGCGCCGCCATCGAACAGCACGACCCTGGCGTCCTCGGGCTGCACCCGTCGGTATTCGGCGCGCAATGTCTTGGTGGCCAGCTCGCGGATCTGGCCTGCCAGCTCCACGCCCGTCGGACCGGCACCGACGAGCGCGAACGTCAGCCACTGCTGCTGCTCGGCTGGGTTGGCCGCAGTCTCGGCCATCTCGAACGCGCCGAGAACGCGCCGGCGGATCGTCAGGGCGTCGGAGATCGTCTTCATGCCGGGTGCCCACTCGGCGAACTCGTCGTGGCCGAAGTACGACTGGCGCAGGCCGACGGCCACGATGAGGTGGTCGTAGGGCACCTCGATCGCCTCGCCGAGCGGCCGGATGCAGATCAGCCGCCGCCGGGCGGCGTCGACGTTGACGGCCTCAGCGCTGATGCACTCGAGGTTGTGATGCTTGCGGAACAGCCGCCGCAACGGCGCGGTGATCTGTCCCTCGGACAGAATGCCGGTCGCGCACTGGTACAGCAGCGGCTGGAACACGTGCTGCGGGGTGCGGTCGACGAGCGTGACGTCGCACGGCGCGTCGCGCAGGGCCCGCGCGGCGTACAGGCCGCCGAACCCACCGCCCACGATGACCACCTGGGGTGGCCTGTCGTGCTGGGTTATCTCTTGCTGGGTCATCGTCGCCCTCAGGTAGCCGGATCGTGCCAGGGGATGCCCTCCGGCTGTAGCCCGTCGGCCTCCTTCGGCCCCCAGCTGCCACACGTCGCGGGTGAAGCTGGCACGCTCAACCGACGCGAACGCCGGGCGGCCCGTACTCCGGGCCGCCCGGCATGTCGGTCTAGCTGCTGAGTAACGGACTCAGGCGTGAGTGGTCACGCCGTTGCTGTGGTGCTGCTGCCAGGCGCTGGCGCCGGCCGTGGTCGCGGCCTTGGTCGCGCCCCACTTGTGCTTGACTACTTCGCTCGGCGGTACCTCGAGTTCGCGGAACCACTTACGGGTGGCCGACATCATGGCCGAGCCACCTACGATCAGGCCGCTCAGCCCGATCAGGCTGCCGGCGCCGATCAGCGCAGCGCCGACGATCATGGGCGTGCTGTTGAGCTGGAATCCGGTGTAACTCTGACCGTTTTTCATCTCGTCCTTCCTGACGTCGTGGACGATGGTCAGTGTTCCCTTGACGTACCGGGGCGGGTCATCCATCGCGGGTGATTCGCGCTTGGCCCGGTCGTGCCGCTCGCGACGAAGCTGGCATCGGTTCACGCAGGCCCGGACGTCATCCGGGCCGGGTGATTCTGCGGTCCACCCCTGGCGGGTGAGGCAGGGGCTCCGCAACTGCGGGACCATTCACCTGAGTGCTGAGGTTCCGTGAGTGGCGGAGAGGGGAGCTGGATCGATGCCAACGACGGCGTGGCGATTCGCAGGTACCGAAGGGGCCGACAATGCGGTCATCCGGCTCAAAAAGCTGGCTGGCCAGGAGCTCATCAACCTCGTAGACGTCGCGGTGCTGCGGTGGCCGGAGTACGCACCCGAGCCCACCACGCTTGAGCACGTGACGCAGGAAGGCGGGAAGGTTTCCACGATGGTGCGCAAGCTTCAGCGCGCCACGATTGACGGCTCGATGCTCTCCACGGTCAAGGGTGACCTGCGGCCAGGCACGTCGGCCATGGTGCTGCTGACCGCGGACGCCAACATCGACGCGGTCGTGCACGCGTTCGAGGACCAGCCCATGGAGCTGCTGCGGACCGATATGTCCGTACCCGACCAGGACCGGCTCCGGCTGGCGGTCGACGAAGCTAGGCGCGGGCAGGCGCAACAGTAGCTGTACCGCTCAGCTGACGAGACCGGACCCGGCCAGCAGCTGCTGGTAGCAGCCGAGCGATCTACAAGAACGGCCGTGATCGTCGCCGAGGCGGACGAGATGGGCGGCTGTGGGCGAACCGCGAGAAGATCGGCGAGGGCCGGATGGACCGCACCGTGTCCATGCGTTGCTCCTTCTACGCTGGCATGGACATCGGACGCGACAGCGGCACCACTGGGCGGATGAATGCCAGGCACGGTTCGGCCTGCCTCGATGATGTTAAGCGCTGCCGGGTCCAGCCTGGCCCAACCGCCCGCCACGCTTTGTCCCAGTAAGCGAGACGGCGTCTTTAGAGCTGGAATTGCCCGGCACGACCGGCGAGCCAGAGGACTAGTGCCAGCCCACAGACTGTCGACACCTTGGCGCTGACGATCCACCCTTGCAGCTGAGCACGCCGAAGCGGCGGGCTGGTGAGCGAGCCTGAGCGGTTGACCCACACGCCGGTCTTGGTGCGGGCTGCGGTCCCAGGGCTGACCGGTACTGAGCCCTTGCGCTCCTGCCCATTCGGTGTGGTCCAGCGCGCGGGAACGTTGACGTTAGCCGTGGACGCGAGGGCCTGCTGCTTGGGTGCGTCGCGCTCGGTGATGGCGGAGACGCGGCGCCAGCCCGCTTGCGCGTGTTCCTCCCGTGTGAGCGCCGCACTGGCCAAGTGGCCCGCCACTGCCACGAGCACCGGCGCGGTTACCGCGAAGAGTACGATCAGCGCGACCACCATGGCTGCCTCGAGCCGGTCACTACGTCGCCGCAACGGGTTGCGGTCCCACCCGAACATCCGCGAGCGGCGTATCGGCTGAATCATCCTGCACCCCCTGCGGAACCGGGTTTGGATAGCCGGTCAGGTCCCCGCGGCGCTGTTCATTGCCCTTTCGGCGGCGTATCGGTGTCGGCGCTGCCGGGGGGGACGACTTTGCCCTCGATGTGCTCGGACAGCCTGGTTTTGGCGGTGACGGCAGCCTGATCCAGCCGGCCGGAACCCGCCGCGCGGGCGATGACGTCACCGCCGCGGCCGCGCAGCACGTACGCAAAGCCGACGGCGATCAGCGCGCCAGTAATCGGCCCCACGACGTACACCCAGTAGCTTCTCCAGTCACCGCTGACCAGGGCGGGGCCGAAGGAACGGGCCGAGTTCATGGACGCGCCGCTGACCGGCGCCGCCCACAGGCCCGCCAGGGCGATGTAGCCGCCGACGCCGAGCGCTGCGATCGCGCCGACGTTCTGCGCGGCGGACGCCGTACCGAGGATCACGCTGACCAGCAGCGCGGTCAGCACGATCTCCATCAGCAGCGCCTGCCAGTTCTTGTAACCAGGGCCTGGCAGGGTTGCCCCGAGATGCTCGACGTTCCCGAAAACCCACCGCAGGAACAGGGCCGCCAGCGTCGCGCCGGCGAGCTGGACGATGATGTAGCCAGGCACGCGCTTCCACGGGAAGTCCCCGCGCAACGCGAAGGCCAGCGACACGCCCGGGTTCAGGTGCGCGCCGGAGACCGCGCCCATGAACAAGATGATGGCCATCACCATCAGGCCCGGCGCGACGACCGCAGCGGCGAGGCTGATCTGCCCCTTCGCGTGCAAAACCCCCCCGCCTGCGGCGACCAGCACCAGCGCGAAGGTGCCTAGCAGCTCGGAGAACAGCCGCCGCCACTCCTGGCGCGGGTCGTCGAAGTCGTTGCGGTTCCCGAATTCGAGCCAGAGCACGTGATGAGTGCGCGGGAACGCCGGGCCTAGCGTCGTCGGATCGATTTTCTGGCCCGTGGCGTCGCTCACGGCATCCGCCTCCTGTGCGGTCCGACGATCGGCTCGGTCCGGTCCCGCGCGGGGACGCCAGGCTGGACGGTCCAATTGGGCACGGCGTCCCGCCCCGAGCGCACCGCCGCACGCCGGATGAGTGCTGAGACGTGGCCAGTAGTCAAGGTGCTAAGGCACACGCTACGAACGGCCGTGGTGAGGCACATCATCCGCCTTGGGTGATCGTCCGGGCCATGCGCCCGGCAGGCCGGCGGCAGCAGCAGCTCACGAACTGCTGCCCGGCTGCGCACCGGCGCCCGCAGCCAGCCATCGAACGACTTTAGCCTGCGGGTAGTCGGCTCAGGGGCGATGAGGTAGAGCAGGTACGGAACCCAGACGCCCAGCACATAGATCCCGACCACGATTGCTAGCGCGGCTGCGATGCCAGCGTCGCTAGCCTGTGCGGTGGCGATCACCTGGATAGCGATGAAGGTCACTGACGGGGTGAAGATGAGCAAGCCAGTGACAAATGCGGTTACCGGCGAGGGGCGAGCGATCAGCGGTGCCACCAGCCCGGGCTTCTTGTCGCCGCGAGGCGGCCCTGGCTTGCGGCGCGCCATGACTACGCTGATGCCGACTGCGGCGGCTAGCGCGACTGGAACTCGGCGGTGCTCTGCGAGGGGTCAGGCGTGGGCGTGGTGATGCGTGTCGTTGTGCTGCTTCCACGCGCTGGCTCCAGCGGCTGTGGCCGCCTTGGTCTGGCCAAGCTTGTGCTTGACCACCTCAGTGGGTGGTTCGTCCAGCTGACCGAGCCACTGGCGGGTGGCCGAGACCATGGCGGTGCCACCTACTACCAAACCGGTGAGGCCGATCAGGGTGCCGGCACCGATCAGGGCTATGCCGACGATCATCGGCGTGGCGTTCAGCTGGAAGCTGCTTGACGAGGAATTCTGACCGTTCTTCATGGCATCCTTCCGGCAAGGTTGGGATCCCAGTTCTCCCGCTGCTCGCTACCCACGCTCCCCGCACGCGCCGCGCGTGACGTCATCCAGACCGGGTGATTTTGCTGCCAAGGCGAAATGCCGCTCCCGGACACGATCGCCGGGATGAGTAAACGGGGATCACTGGCGCAGCCTGAATCTCACCGCCAGCCAAGACCAACAGTCCAGCCAAGGACCAGCCCTATGCTGCACATCCGGGTCGTCAGCCCGCCTGGTGTGACTGGGCACCTGGTCGACGATCTCAGCGCCGACGCTGGCGTGCTGAACCTCCTGGTGTTGCGCGGAGTCGCGCTGTCCGGCGGCGATGCGGTGCAATTCGACGTCCAGGACGGCTCGGCCAACTCGATACTTCAGCAATTGCAACGTTTCGGGCTGCATCGCGATGGTTCGATCAGCATCGTGACGGTCGATGCTGCCATCGTCGCAGCGCCTCAGCAGCCCGGCTGGCGGCGCACCTTTCACGGCGATCGGTCGCCCGTCTGGGACGTGGTAGAGGCGAGAATCGCAGCCGATGCCTCCTACGCACCGAGCTTCTTCGCCCTGCTGGTGTTCGCTGGCCTGATCGGTGCCTGCGGGATCCTGACCAACTCGCAGATCCTCATCGTCGGGGCGATGGTCGTGGGACCGGAGTACAGCGCCATCATCTCCGTGGCGCTCGGCATAGAACGGCGTAACTGGCCCGCCGTGCGCAGCGGCCTGATTGCCCTGCTAGCCGGGTTCGCGCTCGCCATCGGCGTGACCCTTATCTTCGCGTTGTGCATACGCGGGCTGGGCAAGGCGCCGGAGGCATACTTGCATGGCATCAGGCCAGTATCCGATCTGATTAACTCGCCGAACCTGTACTCGGTCGTGGTCGCCGTGGTCGCCGGGATCGTGGGCGTGGTATCGCTGACTCTCGCCAGGGCCGGCGCCCTGATCGGCGTGTTCATCTCCATCACCACCATCCCGGCTGCGGCCGACATCGCCGTGTCGATCGCCTTCGACAGCTGGCGAGAGGCCAGAGGCTCGACGGTGCAACTGCTGCTCAACGTCGGGCTGCTCATCGTCGTGGGGGCGGTAGCGCTGCGCGGGCAGCGGCTGCTCTGGCGGCGCTTGGCAGCCCGATCTGCGCGCCAGGCTGCGTAGCGGTCAGACCTGGCTGAGGGCGTCCTCGACGGCCCGGTGGAAGGTCGGATAGGCGTAGATCATCTCGGTGAGGCGCTGCACAGGTATCCGCGCGTGCACGGCGAGCGTCAGCATGCTGAGGACCTCGCCGCCCATCGGCCCGGCCGACGTGGCGCCCACCAGCACGCCGCGCTCGCTGTCGATCACCAGCTTGATGAAGCCGTCGTTGCCCGCCTTGTGGATCCAGCCGCGGGCCGAGGCAGGGACCTGGCTGACCGCGGTGCGGACGCGAACCCCGTGCAGCACCCTGGCCTGCGCCTCGGTCATCCCGACGCCCCCGATCTCCGGATCGGTGAAGGTGACCCGCGGCACGGCGTGATACTCGGCCGGGTGGAGCGGACGGCCGAGCAGTTCGCCGAGAATGATGCGGCCGTGGTAGACGGACATGTGCGTGAACGCGCCCTTGCCCACGACGTCGCCGAGCGCCCACACGCCGGGAGCCGCCAGCATCCGCTCGTCGACGGCGATGAAGCGGGCCTTGTCGTCGAGCCCGATAGCGCCCACGCCGAGTCCGGCGAGGTCCGTCTTGCGGCCCGTCGCCACCAGCAGGCGCTGGCCGCGCAGCTGCCTGCCGCCCGCCAGCGTGACGGTGAACTCGGCGCCGTCGTGGCGGACCGATTCGGCCGACGTTCCGGTGCTCACCGCGATGTCCTCGGCCTGGAAGACCCTCGCCAGCAGCTCGCCGGACTCCGGCTCTTCGGCCGGGAGCAGCGTTGGCATCGCCTCGATCACGGTGACGGCGGTGCCGAACCTGGCGAATACCTGTGCCAGCTCGGTGCCGACCGCGCCGCCGCCCAGGATCAGCAGCGAGCGGGGCACGTCTTCCGTCTCGACGGCCTCGTGGTTGGTCCAGTACGGCGTCTGCCCCAGGCCGTCGATCGGCGGGATGGCGGGCGCGGTCCCGGTGCCGATGACGATGCCCCGCCTGGCCCGGAGCACGTCGTCGCCGACGGTGACCTCGCCTGGCGCGCTGATCCTGGCGTGGCCGCGGAACAGCGTCCCGCCGAGGTCGGTAAAGCGGTCGGCCGCCACCTTGTCGTCCCAGTTGTCGGTGGCCTCATCCCGGATCCGCCTGGCGACGGGCGCCCAGCTGGGCGAGATCACGGCGGCACCCGCCATGCCGGAGATGCGGCGGCCCTCAGTCAGCAGATTGGCGGCCCTGATCATCATTTTCGACGGGATGCAGCCCCAGTACGGGCATTCGCCGCCGACCAGGCGATCCTCGACAGCGGCCACCGGCACGCCCGCCTTCGCCAGCTGCTCGGCGACATACTCGGCGCCAGGACCCATGCCGATGATGACTACATCAAATTCGCGCTCGCTCACACGGTCCATCTTCCTGCTGAGCGAGCAAACATTCCTACGATCCTCGGCTAGGAAGCCCGCGCTCGACCTCCGTGACGGTGGCCGCTTCCAGGTGCAGGGCCGCGGTGAGCTCCGCCAGTACCCGCTGGCCGTCGATGGCGCCGCAGCTGAACAGGTCGATCGCGATGAGGCGCTCTTCCGGCCAGGTATGAATGCTCAGATGGGACTCGGCCAGGATCAGCACCAGCGTGACAGCCCCGTTGGGGAATACGACGTGGCTGACGTCCAGGACGTGACCGCCGCCAGCCCGGACCGCGCCGACGGCAATATCGGTCAGGATGTCCACGTCGTTGACCGGCGACGCAGGCGTGGTGACGGCGTCGATGGCGTAGAGGCGCTTGGCCGAGACCGCTTCCTGCCGTCGCAGGTCGGTGTAGCTGCTCGCCGCTTCCATGCCGGGCATGATGTGGGACGATACCGTAACAGCTAATGAACCTGGACGACGTGGTGACTCAGGTCGCCGCCGCAGTGGGCCTCGCCGAGGGCGAATCCGGCATCCGCGACATCCTCGCTGCCGTGCTGACGGCAGAGCCTGCCGCCGTGCGCGAGATCGCCCGGCTGGCCGAACTGCCGGTTCCCATCGTGGCAGCGGCCGGCAACGAACTCCGGGCGCGCGGGGTGCTGGCTACGCAGCGGCCGGTCCAGCTGACGGCGGCCGGCCGGGCAGCTGTCGCGGCCACCGCGGCGCTCACTCTCGACCCGGCGGCACTGGCCGACCTGGCCGGGCCTGCCGGACCGCTCCAGGCCGCTGCGGACGGCGCGCCCGGCGCCAAGACCGAGCTGGACCAGACCCATTGCACGGTCGCCACAAAGCTCGGCCGGGTACTCCGGCTGCATGAGGCCCGAGCCCTCGCAGGCCAGCGGATCTTGCTGCTTGGCGACGACGACCTCATCTCGGTGGCACTGGCCCAAGTGCTGGCCAGCGCCGGCCGCCCGGCCGCGGTCCGCCGACTTGCGGTCGTCGACACCGACGCCGACATCCTGGACTGGATCGGCGCGCAGGTCGCTGGCACCGGCGTGGCCGTCGAGCGGGTGCAGCATGACCTGCGGCAGCCCTTGCCTGCGGCGCTGGCCGGGGCGTTCGACGTGGTGCTGACCGACCCGCCGTACACCGTCGCCGGGGCACAGCTGTTTCTCAGCCGGGCAGTGTCGGGCCTGGCGCCAGAACCGGGCCGGCACGTGTTCTTCTCCTTCGGCGCGCGGCGGCCGGACGAGACGCTCGAGGTGCAGCGGGCCGTCGTGGAAATGGGGCTGGTCATCAGGTCGCTCCAGCCGGGCTTCAACGAGTACGTGGGCGCGGGCGTGCTCGCCGGCACGAGCAGCCTTTATCACCTGCGTACCGCGGCTGGTGCGAGCCCGCTGATGGCAGGGCGGTATGACGGCCCGCTGTACAGCGCGGCCAACCGCGCCGCCGTGACCAGGCCGTACCGCTGCGTCCGGTGCAAGGCCGTGCACGACGTCGGGCCCGGCAGCCAGTGGCCGCAGATCGCCGCGCTGCAGGCGGCCGGCTGCCCGGCGTGCGGGGGCGTAGTCTTCCGGCCGATGCCGCTGGTGGCGCGATGAGCAGCACGGGTTATCTGATCAGGCCGGCCAGTGAGGCTGACCTCGACGCGATCGTCAGCTACGAGATCGAGATCGCGGTCGTCTCCTTTGGCGCCGAGGCCATCACCGATCCGGCCCTGCACCGCAAGCGCGTCACCGGGGCGCTCGGCAAGCCAGGAGAGACCACTGTGGTCGCGGTTGCGCCAGCAGCGCCGGACGAGCCGCTGGGCTGGGCCTGGCTGTCGGCCCGGACCAACTCGCTGACCGGCGAGCGGTACGGCAACTTCCGGTCGCTCGCGGTGTCCGACGTGCCGGACCGCAGCGCGATCGGCGAGCAGCTGCTGTCGGCCGTGCTGGCGGCGGCCGACGAGGCGGGCATGACGCAGCTGACCGGCAAGGTGCACGCGGCGAACGTCGGCATGCGGGCGCTGTACCGCAAATTCGGCTTCACGGCCACGCACCTGACGATGGAGCGGCGCCGTGACCAGTGACCCGGTCATCAAAGCCATCGTCTGGGACATCGACAACACACTGCTCAGCGGCGTGTACCTGGAGTCGCCAGAGCAGCCGCCGGCCGCTGACCCGGTGCTGGCGGGCGTGCTGACGGAACTGGCCGGCCGCGGCATCCTGCAAGCCCTGGCGAGCCGCAACCCGCCGGAAGCCGCCGACTATGTGCGCTCGGTGACCGGCGTCCGCTTCGTCGCCGCCGAGTGCGGCTGGGGGAGCAAGGCGGCGGCGATCGGCCGGATCGCTGCCGAGCTAGACCTCCCGGCCGACGCCATCGCTTTTGTGGACGACGACATGCTCGAGCGGGCCGAGGTCGCGGCGGCGCTGCCGGACGTCCTGGTGCTGACCCCCGAGGACGCGGCCGAGGCCGCGACCTGGCCGCAGTTCAGCCCCGCGGTTGTGACGGCCGAGGCGCGCCGCCGCGGTGAGCTGTATGCCGAGCGCCGCCGGCGGCAGGCAGCGGCGAGTGCTTTCGGTGGCAGCCGGGACGACTTCTTGCGCCACGTCGGCACCCGCATCACCATTGGCCGCGCGCGGCCCGCCGATCTGCCCAGGCTGCACGAGCTGTCGGTCCGCACGCACCAGCTCAACTCCGCCGGAGAGCCGGTCACCGAGGCCGAGCTGGCCGGCCTCCTCGAGTCGGCGGCGCACCAGGTCGCCACGCTCAGGCTGGCCGACGACTACGGTGACGACGGTCTGGTCGGCGCGGCGATTATGGCCGGGAACGGGGCCTGCCAGCCGATGTCGTTCGTCATGACCGCACCGCTGGTCATGATGTCGTGCCGGGCGCTCGGCCGGGGCGCACTGGATGCGCTGCTGGCCTGGATGTGCCAGGCGGCCGCGCAGGCCGGCGCGACCGAGCTCGCAGTGCCGTGCCTGGTCACCGACCGCAACGTGCCGATGCGGCTCGCGCTCGCGGCGGCCGGCCTGCGCGCCGAGCCTGGCGCCGTAGCGCCGGACGGCCGCGCCATCTTCACGCGGTCGCTGACCGGCGATCTGCCGGCGCTGCCGGACTGGGCCACGGTGGCGGCGACGCCATGACCGGCGACACCACGGCAGGCGACCCGGACGACGTCGCGACCGAGCTTCGGCAGCTGCTGGCCGAGGTGACCGGACGGCCGGAGCTCGTCGACGTGTCGCCGCGAACGCCGCTGTTCGGCGGGGGCGTCGGTATGGACTCACTGACGGGCACGCTCCTGCTGCGCCAGATCGAGCGCCGGTACGGCGTGGACGTCGCCGCCGAGGACCTCAACCTGGACTCGCTGCAGACCCTTGGCACCCTCGCGGCCTTCCTCGCCAGCCGGCTCGGCAGCGGATGAGCACCTGGATCGACCTGCACGCTCATCCCGGCCGCTGCTTCCTGGCCGGCCTTGACGACAGCGATCCGCTGGTCGGCTTGCTCGGCGCGCCGGACGTGGCGAGCGCGGTGGCCGCGGCGCGGGTCGCAGGCCTGGCGGCGGTCACGCTCTCGACCGTGGCCGACCTGCGTGTGCTCACTCCCGATGCGGACAAGGGCCTGCGCGCCAGCCGGTCGTTCCGGCCCGGTGAAGCGCTGGCCGACCACCGCCGCCAGGTCGAGGGGATCAGCCGGGCCGTCGCGGCGGCCGGGCTGCAGATTGCCACTACCGCGGCGGAGATCGAGGCCGCGCATGACGCTGGGCAGACAGCGGTGCTGCTGAGCTGCGAAGGCGGTGACTTCCTCGAGGGCAGTCTGGCACCGCTCGCCGAGGCCCGGGCGGCCGGCGCCTCGTCGCTGACGCTCGTCCACTACCGGGTTAACGACATCGGTGACGTGCAGACAGAAGACCCGGTGCACGGCGGCCTGACCGACTTCGGTCGCCGGGTCGTCGCCGAATGCAACCGGCTCGGCCTGATCATCGACTGCGCTCACGCGACGTTCGAGACAACGGCCGACGTCCTGGCGCACTCCAGTCGGCCGGTGATGGTCTCGCACAGCCACCTTGACCACGCTGACCGGCATCACCCGCGCCTGCTCAGCACTCGCCACGCCCGCGCCGTGGCATCGGCAGGCGGCCTCATCGGAGCCTGGCCGGCCGGCGTCACCAGCGCGAGCCTGGCCGAGTTCGCGGACGAGGTCGTCAGGCTCATCGACCTCGTCGGCGCTGGCCACGTCGCCATCGGGACCGACCTGGACGCCAACTACCGGCCGGTGCTGACGAGCTACGCCGACTTCGCCAGGCTGCCGGAACTGCTGGCTACTCGCGGCGCCACCGACGCGGACACAGACATGATCCTGGGCGCCAATGCCCTGACTCTGCTTCGGCACGTGGCCGGCTGACTCGGGCGTTGCTGGCTATCCGGCGGCCGCGTTCCCGTTGGGCGACGTCCCGAGCGGCGCGCTCGCGGTGGAAGCCGGCAGCGACGAGGGGCTCACGAACGTGCTGCCGTTCGGCCCGGCTTGCACGGCCTCGTGCAGCGCACTGCCCGCAAGGAACTGCGGCCAGCTGAGGAACCACTCGGTCCAGCCGTTGTCCCAGACGCCGGCCTTGGGGCTGTTGACGACCGTGATCGGGTCACCGGGCACGGCGAGCTGGTAGTAAGTCTGCGCGTCGGCCGGGGACAGGTTGACGCAGCCGTGGCTGACGTTCTCGAAGCCCTGCTCGCCGACTGACCAGTATGCGTCGTGGTAGTAGTCCCCGCTGAAGGTGAACCGCACTGACCACGGCACCGACAGACTGTAGCCAGGCCCGGTCATCTGGACCGGGTTGCCCTTCTCGATCGTGAGGTAGCTGCCATCGGGAGTCGCGTCACCCGGCTTACCCGAACTGATCGGCCAGTTGTAGCGCAGCGCGCCGTTGTAGTAGATCTGCGTCTGGTGCGTCGCCGTGTTCGCCACCGCGATCACCGACGGGCCGATGTCGAACGTCTGGGTCAGGGTGTGGTCGCCATATAGGCCGGGTCCGGCCTGCACGCCGTTCAGGTGCCCGGTGAAGCTCACCGTCGTACCGGCTGGCCAGTAATCCCTCGGCCGGAAGTCCAGCGTCTGATTGCCGTCCCAGTACCAGGCGCCCACCACCGGAGTTGACGTCGTCAGCTGGAGCGACCGCTCGACCGCCGCCTTGTCGGTGATGGGCTGGCTGAACGTCAGGATGATCGGCATGCCGACGCCGTAGCTCTGCCGGTAGCCCTCGAAGATCTGCGTCCGGAACGTCTGGCCCGGTGTGAGCGTGCGGAACGTGCTCGTGGCGGCGACCGTGCCATCGCTGGTCCCGGCCGCCGTGGCCGTCACCGTGTAGGACTGTGAGACGCCCAGCGTCCACTGGCTATGCCAGACCTTGCCATCAGGGCTCAGCGTGCCCGGCACCGGCTCCCCGGCCGTGTGCACCGTGACGTTCTTGAGCGTGCCGCTGGTCGCCCTGACGGTGATGCCGGCGGACGGGTCGGCGTTACTGGTCCCGTTCGCCGGCGTGATCGCCACCGCTGACGCGCTCGCCGGCCGGGCCCCGTTCCCGCTGTGCTCGCTACCACTGGGGCCGCTACCACTGGCCGCGTTACCCGAGCAAGCCGCCACTAGCAGCGCCAGCGCCGCCATGGCAGCGAGGCCAGCCAGCCGCCGTCCTTGCGCGTGGTCCCTGCTTCGCATGTCCACGAGGTTACCTTTCCCGCAGAATGCCGGTTGAATGCGGACAGTCAGGGCCCTAGCCCTCGGCCGGCGGCTGCGTTCACCCAATCTGGGTGAAGCGACGGCCAGCCCGGTGGCCAAGTATGGGCCTTATATTCAGTAGCCACGACGCTATTGACCGCTCGATGCAGTTCCGGGGGGATTGTAATGATGCGTCGTCTTGGTGACTCCAGCACAACATTCGCCGACATGCTGAGAAGCCGGCAGCGAGTTCTCCACAGCATCGAGAGCGAGCTGGCTAAGTCCGATCCGCAACTGACGGCTCTCTTCGCTACCTTCACGCTGCTGACCCGGGACGAGGAACTGCCCCGGACCGCGCCGCTCAATGCTGGCGGAGGACGCCTGCAGAGCGGTACCTGGCGCGGCTGGCTCTGGTCGGCCCTGCTGCTAGCGCTAGCGGCGACAATTCGTACGGCGGCGCTGGTCGGCGCGTGTCTGCGCGGCTGGATTGCCGGACTACGGCGAGCTCCAGCTGAGCAAGGCAGCGTTGACCAAGACCGCGGGAATAAGCCGAGCAAGGGGGCCTGGCCATGGATCTGACGGATACTGCTCGTGCGGTAGCTGAGCGAACCGGCCTTTCCCATGAGGAATCGGCGGATATGACCCGGTCGGTGCTGGACGGGCTCGCCGGCCAGGTCAGTGCCGGCGAGGCGAGGCACCTGGCCACCGATCTGCCCGAGCCGCTGGCGGCGGAGGTGGCGGCGCAGCCGCGCCGCCGGACGGAGGCGCATCCGGTCAGTATCGACGACTTCGTGAGGCAGGTGGGCACGCGCACCGGCCAGCCGGAACGTGATGCCCGCGCCGGGACGGCAGCGGTCCTCGCCACGCTGCGTGACCGGCTCAGCAATGAGGACTATCGCCATCTCATGGCACAGCTCCCCGAGGGCTACAGCGGGCTAGCGGCAGCAGTCGGCTAGGGCTAATCGGCACCGCGTTCGTCGATGCCCCGCGCGGCCTTGCCGCGGCGATGGACGGCTGCGGCGATGGCCGGAAACCGCGATCAGCAGCGGCATCGTCGTCGCGGTGACGAACGTCGTCTCCACCCGCTGGCGGAGCGGCAGCGCCCGCAGGTAGACGACCAGCGACGGCAGGCCGCGCACGACGATCAGCAGCACGACGAACACCACCAGCCGCAGCGGGTTGGCGGCGATCGACTGCACATCGAGGGTCATACCGGAAGCGACGAAGAACAGCGGGATGGAGATGCCGTATCCGACCGCCTCGAGCTTGGACTCGAGCGGCTCGACGTCGACCTGCATCCGGTGCGTCCAGCTTCGCAGCACCATTCCCGCGAGCATGGCGCCGAGGACGACGTCGAGGCCGAACTTCTCCGCCACCACCAGCAGCACGATCAGCAGTACGATCGACCAGCGCAGTGTGGTCTGCGCCGTAGCCCGCTGGCCTTGCTTGATCAGCGCGCGCAGGCGGCGGTCGCCGATCGCGCGCGGCGCCGTGGTCAGCAAGAGCGCGGCGAGCCCGACAGCCAACAGCGACCCGATGGCGATGAACTGAGCCCGCTTGGTGAGGAACAGCGAGATGGCCACGATCGGGAACAGCTCGCCCACCGCCCCGGCAGCGAGCACATACCGGCCGAACTTGCCGCTGAGCATGTGGTTGTCCTGCAGGATCGGCAGCAAGGTGCCGAGCGCCGTCGTGGTCAGCGCGAGGCCGATCGGCACGAAGTCGTGGACGAGGCCGAATGACGCGAGCAGCCCGACAGCTCCCACGGCCAGCAGCGCACTGACGGCCCAGCCGACCATGGCAACCCGGCCGGCTCGCTCCCGGTACAGCCGCGGATCCAGCTCGTAGCCCGCCAGCAGGAACAAGAAGTCTCTAGCCCCCTGGCGTCCATCGCCGTCAGGGTGCCCCGATCAGGGCGCGGCTATGCCGGGCCGGTGAACACTTGGCGGGTCGGCCCCGCCGTCGCCATTACTCCCCTGCATGATTGCCCTGTGGCGGTTACCCCGACGTTTCCCAGCAAGGAGACCCTGGACAGGCTCAGGTTTCGTCCGCTCGATGTAGCCGTCGGCGTATTCGTGATCTTGCTGATCTACGTCATCGTGCGCGTTGGTGCGGGGGCCAGGGCGCCGATCCAGACCTCGCAGACCATCAGCCTCGACCCGTCTAACTTGCCGTACTACGCGGCGCGCAGCCTGCTGCGAATGTTCATCGCGCTGTTCTTCGCCTACGCCTTCAGCCTCAGCTACGCCTACGTCGCGGCGCGGAGCCGGCGGGCGCGGCGGGTGCTGATCCCGGCTCTCGACATCCTGCAGTCCGTCCCGGTGCTCGGCTTCCTCGCCATCACGGTGACGTTCTTCACCGCGATCTTCCGCGGCTCCGAGCTTGGCCTAGAGTGCGCTGCGATATTTGCCGTATTCACCTCGCAGGCGTGGAATATAACGTTCTCCTTCTACCATTCGCTGATCAGCCAGTCGAGCGAATTCGACGAGGCCAGCAAGCTAATGGGCCTGTCCCGCTGGAAGCGGTTCTGGACGCTAGACGTGCCCGGCGGCGCGATCGGGCTGGTCTGGAACGGGATGATGAGCTTCGGCGGCAGCTGGTTTTTCCTGACGGCGTCCGAGCTGATCACGGCCAACAACCACAAATACGCGCTGCCGGGCGTCGGCTCGTACGTAGGTACCGCGGTCAACGACGGCAAGCTTGGTGACGTTGTCTGGGGCATCGTCACCATGATCGTCATCATCCTGATCGTCAACTTCTTCTTCTGGCGGCCGCTCGTCGCCTACGTGGATAAGTTCCGGGTGGAGCAGTCCGAGTCAGGGCTGAAGGCAAAATCGCTGGTGCTCGATGCACTGCGCAGGTCAAGCTGGCCGGCCACCCTCGGCCGGGGGAGGCGGGCGCTGGCGCAGCCGGTCAATGCCTTTATGGCTCGGGCCACCGGAATCGATGATCAGAGCCTGGCCAGCCACGCGGCCCGGCGCCGGGCCGCCGATGTCGCGTTCACCGTCGTGGTCACACTGGCTCTCGGCTTTGGCCTGTACAGCATGCTGGCGTACATCGCGACCGGCAGCCAGGGCCTCAGCGTCTTGGGCACCGCGTTTTACTTCGGCTTCCTGACATTCCTGCGGGTGGTCGTCGTCGTCACGGTCGCGTCGGTGATCTGGGTGCCGGTGGGGGTCTGGATCGGCTTCAACCCGCGCGTTGCCCAGTTCATGCAGCCGATTGTCCAGGTGCTGGCCAGTTTCCCGGCTAACTTCGTCTTCCCGTTCGCCATCGTCATCTTCCTGGACATTGGCCTGTCGCTGAACTTCGGCGCCATCGTGCTGATGGCACTGGGTACGCAGTGGTATGTGCTGTTCAATGTCATCGCCGGCGCCAGCGCGGTGCCGTCCGACCTCAAGGAAGCCATGGACAATCTGGGCGTGCACGGTGTGGACCGGTGGCGGAGGCTGATCCTGCCCAGCGTGTTCCCCGCTTACGTGACGGGCGCGATTACGGCGGCCGGCGGCGCCTGGAATGCGACCATCGTGGCCGAGATCGTCTACTACAACCACCGGACGCTGGTGGCCAAGGGCCTGGGCTCGTTCATCGCGCAGAACACCTTGCACCTGCCCGAGTTGTTCGCCGGGCTCCTGGTGATGTCCCTGTACGTCACCGGCCTGAACGTGCTGCTCTGGCGCCGCCTCTACAAGCTGGCCGAGACGAAGTTCGCGCTGGCATGAGCACACCGCGGACTCCGGCAGTCGCGACGCCGCTGATCAGCGTGCGGGCGCTGAGCAAGTCGTTCTCCGGGCCTGGCGGCCGGCCGCTGCCGGTGCTCGACGACATCAACCTGGACGTCGCGCGAGGGCGAGTTCGTCGCTCTGCTCGGCCGCAGCGGCAGCGGCAAGTCCACCCTGCTGCGCTGCATCGCCGGCCTGATGGCCCCGACGGAAGGCGAGGTGGAGTTTCGCGGCCACCGCCTGACCGGGACCAACAGGGAGACCTCGATGGTCTTCCAGACGTTCGCGCTGATGCCGTGGCTGACTGTGCAGCAGAACGTGGAGCTGGGCCTGGAGGCCCGCGGGGTGCCGGCCGACGAGCGCACCGAGCGCGGCGCTGCGCGCCATCGACATCGTCGGCCTCGACGGCTACGAGACTGCCTATCCCAAGGAGCTGTCCGGCGGCATGCGACAGCGCGTCGGCTTCGCCCGGGCGCTGGTGGTCGAGCCCGCGGCCCTGCTGATGGACGAGCCCTTCAGCGCCCTCGACGTGCTGACCTCAGAGAACCTGCGCGGTGAGCTGCTGGAGCTGTGGGAGGGCCACCGGTTCCCGACCAAGACCATCGTGATGGTGACCCACAACATCGAGGAGGCGGTGCTCCTGGCCGACCGGATCCTCGTGCTCGGCACCAACCCCGGCCGGATCCGCTCCGACATGGTCAACCCGCTGCCGCGTCCGCGTCGGCGCCGCACCCCGGAGTTCGACGATCTCGTCGACCAGATCTACCGGATGATGACCAAGCGAGTCGTGGCGGCCGAGGAGCCGACCACCACCTCGGGCGCCCCGGCCGGAACCGTCAGCGACACCCCGCTCCCGCAAGCTTCCGTCGACGGCCTGTCCGGCCTCGCCGAGATCCTGCAGGCCAGGCACGGCGGGGCGGCCGACCTGGCGGACCTGGCCGACAGCCTCGGTCTCGAGGTGGACGACCTGCTGCCCCTCGTGGATGCGCTGGTCATGCTCGGCTTCGCGGACCTGCGCGACGACCGGCTCGAGCTGTCCGGCAACGGCAAGGTCTTCGCCGGCGCCAGCATCCAGGACTCCAAGGAAATCTTCGCCCGGGCGTGCCTTGAGCACGCGCCGCTGGTCCGCACCATCTACCGGAGCCTGCGCGGCAGCATGGACGACACGCTGCCCGCGGGCTTCTTCACCGACATCCTGCGGACCAGCTTCGGCGAGGAGGAGGCCGCCCGTCAGCTCGACGTCGCGGTGAACTGGGGCCGCTACGCCGAGCTGTATGACTACGACGCCGCGCGCGGCCAGATCATCAGGGAGGAGCAGGGCATCGGCGCGACCATCGCGGACGCGCCGCAGCCGGCCGGCCGTGGTTCGCTGACCGTCTACCTCGGCGCGGCGCCCGGCGCGGGCACCACGTACACGATGCTCCGGGAAGGCCGCGCGGTTCGGGCGCAGGCCGAGGACGTGGTCATCGGCTTCGCGGACACCCACGGGCGCCCGCACACGGTCGAGGCGATCGGCGGCCTGGAAACGGTGCCGCCCGACGGCGACCACATGGACCTGACGGCCGTGCTGGCGCGCAAGCCTGCCGTCGCCCTCGTCGACTACCTGGGCCGGCACGCAGCGCCAATCGAGGCGCTGCGCAGCGCCGGGATCCACGTGATCAGCACCGCGAACGTGGCCGACGTGCGGCAGGTCGCGCCGGAAGTCGAGGCCGTGACCGGGAGCGCCGGCGCCCGGCACGATCACCGACGCGATCCTGGCGTCCGTCGGCGCACTCCAGTTCGTCGACTCCTCGCCCGAGGCACTGCGCAAGCGCCTCAGTCACGGCAACATCTACCCGGCGCACGAGATCAGGGGCGCGCTGGAGACCGAGTTCCAGCCGGCCCGGCTCGCCGCGCTGCGGGAGATCGGGCTGCGGCTCGTCGCCAGCCAGTCGGTCGGGCCGGACGCCGAGTCGCCGGCCACCGCACGCCAGCGTGGCCCGCAGGACGTGGTCGTCGCGGTCTGGCGGCCAGACCAGGTGGAACCGCTGGTGCAGCAGGGCGTGCGGCTAGCCCGCCGCCGCGGCGCGCGCTGCGTCGTGGTCGCGCTCAGCCAGCCGAGGCCCGGTCAGCACCCGGTCACCGAGACGCTGACCGAGCTCGTCGAGGTCGCCGCCACAGCCGGCGGCGCGTCGGTCGTCATCCGGGAGAGCCGCGATGTCGGCGCCTCGATCATCTCCGCGGCCCAGGAACTCAACGCCCGGCACCTCGTGCTCGCGGTGCCGTCGGCCGGGATGTTCGAGCGCTGGCGCGGCACGCTGCTGGAGCGGCTGGCAAGTCAGTTGCCGGCCGTGCACCTGCACATCCAGGCCGCCGCCGCGTCGCATTCCGATTCCGATGCCGGGAACGGGGCCGATCAGGACGCCGCCCGCCCGCAGCAGCGCCGCCGCGGCGCGATCCGGGTCTATCTCGGCTACGCGCCCGGCTGCGGGACCACCACCGCGATGCTCGAAGAGGCGAGCCGGCGAACCGCGCGTGGCAGCGACGTGGTGGTCGGCGCCGTCGACGCCCGCGATCGCGAGGATGTCAACGCCGAGCTGGAGCACCTCGAGCTGATCGGCGATGGCGCCACCCTGGACACGGCCGCGGTACTGGCGCGGCGTCCGGAAGTTGCCTGCGTCGATGACCTGACGGCCGGCACCACGACGGCCGAGCGCAGGTTCGTCGCGGCCCGGCGGCTGGCCGATGCGGGCATCACCGTGATCGGCACGGTCCAGCTGGGCAGGCTGGGCGGCACGCCCGATGGCGGTCCGGAGGCCTACCTGGACGAGTCAGCCTTGCTGGCGCTCGCGGACGAGATCGAGCTCGTCGACGTGCCACCGTCCATCCTGACCGACCGGGTGCGCCGCGGCCAGATCGTGCCGCCCGATCAGGTCCCGTCGGCGCTGGCATCGACCTTCGCGCCGGAGACGCTGCGGGCAGAGCGCGAGCGCGCGTTCCGGCTGGTGGCCGAGCACGGCGAGCGTCAGCTACTCGCCTACACCAGGGAGGATGCGGTCGTATCCGGACCGGAGCGGCAGCCCTCGATCGTCGCCTGCGCTGCGCCGTGGCCTGGCATGGAACCCCTGATCCGGCGGTCAGCCGCGCTGGCCGCACAGGTCGACGGACAGTTCCGGGTCGCGGCGGTGCGGCGGCCGCAGCCCGGCCCAGCCGACGACCAGCAGCTGGCCAGCTACGCGATCTTGACCGAGCAGCTCGGCGGCGAGTTCGTCACCCTGACGGCCGCGGCCCCGGCCCCGGCGCTGGCGGAGTATGCCCGCCAGCGGCAGGCGACCGAGCTCGTCCTGAGCCGGGCGTACCCGAATCCGAGTAGCCGGTTCCCGGTGCTGCGCGACCTCGCGAGGCTCGCCGGCGACGTCGAGTTGCATGTGCTGCCAGCCGAGCGGGACCGGTAAGTCAGCCCCCCGAGTTAGGCGCCCGAGACTGCGGTGACGCCGGTCAGCGTGCCGACCAGGACGAGGGCGCCGGACAGGCTCGGCGAGACGAAATGCGGCAGCTGGCCACCCAGGCTGATCTGCTGGCGGACGGCCCCGGTACTGGGCGCGAGCTCGTACAGCCGGCCCGAATCCCAGTCGGCCACCCAGACCGCGCCGCCGCCCAGCACGGGCGACCCGTTGACGCCAGGTGGGCCGTCGCCAGCGGACCCGCAGGCGGTCGCCTGCGGTGTCCACGGCGGCCAGGCCAGTCAGGCAGGGCTGGTACACCACGGTGCCCATGACAGCCGGGCCGCCGACGGCGGCACCGCACACCTGCCCGGACGCGAGCTGCCCGCCGACGCCGCCCAGGTGCGCAGCTTTGAGCAGGTAACCGACGCCCTGCTTGCCCACCTGCAGGATGCGACCGTCGGTCAGTAGCGCGGGCGAACTCGAGCCGAGATCCAGGTCGTCGGCGCTGAGCATGCGCCAGTTCGCCGGCCCGAAGATGCCCACGCGAGTCAGCTGCGGCGTCAGCGCCGTGACCGAGTCGCTCCCGTCATATGAGGAGCTGACGGTCGCGCCGTTCCCGGCCGAGACGTAGATGGTGCCGTCAGGGCCGACCACCGGGCCGCCCGAGGCCCAGATACCGCCCTGCTTGGCCGTCGGCACTAGGTAGGAGCGGATGCTGCCGCTGCCCGCTCGCCGGCACCGAGACGACCGACCCGATGTAAGGGCCGCAGTCGCCGTAGTGACCGCCGAACACCACGTAGACCTGACCGTCTGCCAGGGCCAGGGCGCCGCGCTGCTGGTCGTAGGACGGCTCATGGTCGGGCGACGGCACGCTGCGCCGGAACCGCACGGTGCCGTCGGCCGGGTCCACGCCGATCAGCAGGTGCTCGGCCGGGCCGGACTGGGCGACGAAGTACGCCAGCTGCGTCTGCGGGTCGTACACACCGGTGCCGGTGATGCCGAGGGGGTTAAGGTCGCCACAGGGCTGCTGGCTCAGCGGCACTGGCGTGCCCACCTTGACGTGCCAGCGGACGGCACCGGTGGCCACATCCAGCCCGTAGATCTCGTCCGTCTCGGTCGCCGCGATCACGGTGCCGCCGATCACCAGCGGCTGCCCGTACACCGCGCCGCCGAGCCTGGCTGACCAGGCGATGGCTAGGTGGCCGGCGGCCGGCATGCCCGCGGCAGTCCCGGTCCTGGCCCCGTTCCCGTGGTATTGAAGCCAGTCGGTGGCCGCCTGCGTGCCACTGGGCGCCGGGCTGGCAGCGGGGCTCGAAACGGGCGGCGTGCTCGATACGCGCGGGGCGGGCGGACTGCTGGTGCTAGCGCACGCGGTGAGCAGCAGCGCTAGCGCGAGGCCCGGTAGCGGTCTTGTGCGCACCCCACCTAGTGTGAGGCCCATGAGCGACATCGGCGAGCGGATCTGGACGATCCCAAACGCGATCAGCCTGGCCAGGCTGATCGGCGTGCCGGTGTTCCTGTGGCTGGTGCTGGGCGTGGATTCCAAGGCGGGGGACTGGTGGGCCATTGGCCTGCTCATCGCGGCCAGCGCCTCGGACTGGCTGGACGGCAAGATCGCCAGGGCGCTGAACCAGCAGAGCAGGCTCGGCGAGCTGCTCGATCCGGCCGCGGACCGGCTGTACATCGTCGCGACCATCGTGGCGTTGGCCGTGCGGGCCATCATCCCGTGGTGGCTGGTCGCGATCCTGGCGGCCAGAGAGCTGCTCATGGCCGTCGTCCTCGCGGTGCTGCGCCGTCGGGGCTGGGGCACGCTCCAGGTGAGCTTCGTGGGCAAGACAGCCACGCTTTGCCTGCTGTACGCGTTCCCGCTGCTCTTCCTGGGTGCGCATGTCGCCAGCTACGCCGAGACTGCCAGAGTGGCCGGTTGGACCTTCGTTTTCTGGGGAAGTGCGCTGTACTGGTGCTCAGCCCTGCTGTACATCGTCCAGGCCAGACGGCTGCTGGCCGGGCCTGCCCCGCAGGCAGCCCCAGCGACCGCAGCGGCACGCTAAGGAGGCTCAACAGCGGTGAAGGCCGTGGTGATGGCGGGTGGCGAGGGCACCAGGCTCCGGCCGATGACTGCCAACCAGCCCAAGCCGATGCTGCCCGTGGCCAACCGCCCGATCATGGAGCACGTGCTGCGGCTGCTGCGCCGGCACGGGCTCACCGAGACCGTCGTGACCGTGCAGTTCCTGGCGTCGATCGTGCGGAATTACTTCGGCGACGGCGAGGACTTCGGCATGAGCCTGCAGTACGCGACCGAGGAGACGCCACTCGGCACCGCAGGCAGCGTGAAGAACGCCGAGGATGCGCTGCGCGATGAGCCGTTCCTCGTGATTTCCGGGGACGCGCTGACCGATATCAACCTGTCTGATCTGATTAAGTTCCATAGAGAGAACAATGCGCTGGTGACGGTCGCGCTGGCGCGGGTGCCCGATCCGCTGGAGTTCGGCATCGTCATCGTCGACGATGACGGCAAGATCCAGCGGTTCCTGGAGAAGCCGACCTGGGGTCAGGTCTTCTCCGACACCGTCAACACCGGTATCTACGTGATGGAGCCAGAGGTGCTGGCGCACGTGCCGACGCGGCCAGGTCGTCGACTGGTCAGCTGACGTCTTCCCCAAGCTGCTGGAGAACGGCGCGCCGCTGTACGGGTGGATCGCCGACGGCTACTGGGAGGACGTGGGCTCGCTCGAGAGCTATGTCAAGGCCCAGGCCGACGTGCTGACCGGCAAGGTTAACGTCCAGATCGACGGGTTCGAGGTGTCGCCTGGCGTCTGGATCGCCGACGGCGCCGAGGTCGACCCGGAGGCGATCCTGTCCGGCCCGCTGTGCATCGGCGACTACGCCAAGATCGAGGCCGGCGCGCAGCTGCGCGAGTTCTCGGTCGTCGGCAGCAACGTGATCGTCAAGGAGGGCGCGTTCCTGCACCGCGCCGTCGTGCACAACAACGTGTACGTCGGCCGCGGCGTGACGCTGCGCGGCTGCGTCATCGGCAAGAACACCGACGTGATGAGCCAGGCCCGGATCGAAGAGGGCGCGGTCGTCGGGGACGAGTGCGTGATCGAGCCAGACAGTTACGTGTCGGCCGGGGTGAAGGTCTACCCGTTCAAGACGATCGAGGCCGGCGCTGTGGTCAACACCAGCGTGATCTGGGAGTCGCGCGGCCAGCGGACCCTGTTCGGGCCGCGCGGGGTGTCCGGGCTGGTCAACGTCGAGATCACGCCGGAGCTATGCGTCCGGCTGGCGAGCGCCTACGCGACCACGCTCAAGAAGGGCTCCGTCGTCACCACCTCGCGGGACGCCTCACGGGCGGCGCGGGCGCTGAAGCGAGCCGTGCACGGGGCGCTGAACGCCAGCGCGATCAACGTGGTCGACCTGGAGGCGCAGCCGATGCCCCTGGCCAGGTTCCAGACGGCGCGCAGCGACTGCAGCGGCGGAATCGCGCTCCGCACGACCCCTGGCGACCCCCAGTCCCTCGACATCATCTTCATGGACGCCGATGGCGCCGACCTGTCGCAGTCAGCGCAGCGCAAGCTGGAGCGGGTGTTCTCCCGGCAGGAGTTCCGGCGCGCCTTCCCTGGCGAGATCGCCGAGCTGTCCTATCCGCCCAGAGTGATCGAGGCCTACACGCACGAGCTGCTCCGGTCCGTGGACATGACCGGTGTCTTCGGTGCGGGCCTGCGGGTGGTCGCCGACTGCGCCGGCGGGACTACGTCGCTGGTACTGCCCGGGCTGCTCGGCAAGATCGGCGTTGACGTGCTGACCGTGAACAACCGCCTGGACGAGGCTTCGCCGACGCAGTCGGTGGCCGTGGTCCGCGCAGACATGCACCGGCTGGCCGAGCTGGTGTCCTCGTTCGGCGCGGCGTTCGGCGTGCGCTTCGACCCGGTGGGGGAGCGGATCGCGCTCGTCGACGACAAGGGCGCCCTGGTCAGCGATGACCGCGCGCTGCTAGTGGTGCTCGACCTCATCGCGTCCGAGAAGCGGCGCGGACGGGTGGCCCTGCCGGTGACCACCACCAGGGTGGCGGAGGACGTCTGCCGCTTCCACGGCGTCGAGGTCATCTGGACCCCGACATCGCTGCACGGCCTGTACGAGGCTGCGTCCGGCCCGGATGTGATCTTCGCTGCCGACGGCAACGGCGGGTTCGTGGTGCCGGGCTTCTCCCGCTCCATCGACGGGATCGCCGCGTTTGCCCAGCTGCTTGGCCTGGTCGCCCGGACCAGGCTGACGCTCAGCCAGATCCAGGCCCGGATCCCGGAGGCCAACCTGCTCAGGCGGCTGATGCCGACGCCGTGGGCGGCCAAGGGCATGGTGATGCGGACGGTGGTGGAAGCCGCGGGAGACCGGGAGATCGACACCACCGACGGCGTCCGGGTGATCGAGCCGGACCGAGGCTGGATCCTGGTACTGCCCGATCCGTCCGACGCCGTGACGCACCTGTGGGCCGAAGGAAAGGACGCCGACACAGCCCAGTCGCTGCTTGACGACTGGGCCGCCGTCGTGGAACGGGCCGGGCGCTGACCGCCTCGAGCCGCCAGACTGGCGGCGAGCATGCGGCTAGCCGTGAGACAATCGCCGCTCAGGTTGCGATGGGAAACGGCATGGCTGTCCTTGGCGGCAGCCGTCAGGCGGAGGTGCGCCAACATGTGGCGAAGGCGCTGGCGAAAGCGGCGTGCCCGGCGCATGGACCGGCACGCCGAGGCGCAGGTAGCGTGGACAGTGCTGCCAGAGCCGGTGTCGGCCGAGAGAACGCCGCTGGAGTACGCGCGGGTGCCGGCCTCGGCGGGTGCCGTTGCGGCTTCCGTCGGTCACCGGACGAATGAGAGGCTCGGCGATCTGATGCCCAGCGTTTTCTGCACCAGCTGCGGTGAAGCCAATCCGGACGGCGCGCGGTACTGCTCGCGCTGCGGCTCGCCCCTAGTCCGGCGCGCAGGCGGCGGGGTAGCGGACACCACGTCGACCATCTCCATCGGCGGCGGCGATTTCGATGTTGATCAGGGTGACGAAGCCGATGCTGATGCTGCTGCCGTCGCCGCGCTGCCGCCGGGCACTGCGCTGCTTGCGGTTCGCCGTGGCCCGAACGCTGGCAGCAGGTTCCTGCTCGACGCTGACCTGACGCTCGTCGGCCGTCATCCCGATAGCGACATCTTCCTGGACGACGTGACGGTCTCGCGGCGCCATGCCGAGTTCTACCGGCAGGGCGGCCGGTTCACCGTGCGGGACGTGGGCAGCCTGAACGGCACCTATGTCAACCGGGAGCGGATCGAGGAAGCGAGCCTCAGCCAGGGTGACGAGGTGCAAGTCGGCAAGTTCCGGCTTGTGTTCCTGCTCGGACCAGGGTCGGCGGCCGAGTATGGCGGAGGCGTGCAGGTCGGGGGATGAACGCGCAGCCAGCCCGGGGGTACCTCAGCATTAGTGAGGTGCTGGCCCAGCTCCGCGGTGACTTCCCGGATATCAGCCATTCCAAGATCCGGTTCCTGGAGACCGAGGGCCTCATCAGCCCGGCTCGCTCGCCGAGCGGATACCGCCGGTTCTGCGCGGCCGACGTCGACCGGCTCAGGTTCATCCTCGCCGCTCAGCGCGATCAGTACCTGCCGCTGCGGGTCATTAAGGAGCGCCTGGCTGACGCAGAGCCGCCCGAAGGCGATCGGCTGCTCTCCCGCCGTGAGCTGGCAGCCGAAGCAGGCGTGAGCGAGGCGCTGCTCACCGAGCTGGAGACATTCGGCCTGCTGCGGCGGGTGGGCCGCAATTACGGCCCGGACGCGCTGCAGGTCGCGAGGACCGCGGTTGCGCTGACAGCGTACGGCGTGGAAGCACGCCACCTGCGAGCGGTGCGTGCGGCCGCCGAGCGGGAGACCACGATGATCGAGAGCCTGGTGGCGCCGATCGTGCGGCAGCGGGCGAGCGGCGCCAGGGAACTGGCCGCCCGGACCGCCGGCGAGCTCGCTGACCTCGTGCTCCGGCTGCATGGCGCACTGGTGGCCGGCACGCTGGCCGAGGCCGGCCTCACGGAGGCCACCCCCCGCTCCAGCCCGCCGGAGACCGCAGGCTGGCAGGACGCTATTGGGGGTGTACTTTGACAAAGGGAGTGCCTGCAGGCCGAAGGGGAATGCCTGTAGGCAGATCCGCTAGGAACCGTAGCGCGCAGGCGCGGATAGGGACGGAGCCGCCGTGAGGCAGATGGAGGTCGTCGGCGTCCGGGTGGAGATGGCCACGAACAACCCCATCGTCTTGCTGAAGGAGACAGACGGGGAGCGTTACCTGCCGATCTGGATCGGACCCAATGAGGCCACGGCGATCGCCTTCGCCCAGCAGGGCATGGTGCCGCAGCGGCCCCTGACGCACGACCTGATGCGAGACATGCTGGAAGCGCTGGAGATCCGGCTGACGACCGTCAACATCACGGCCCTGCGGGACGGGATCTTCTTCGCGGACCTGATTTTTTCCAACGGCCGAGAGGTCAGCGCCCGGCCGTCGGATTCCATCGCGCTCGCGCTGCGGACGGGGGCCGCGATCTACGTGCGGGACGAGATACTCGACGAGGCGGGAGTGGCGATCCCGGACGAGCAGGAAGACGAAGTCGAGAAGTTCCGCGAGTTTCTGGACTCCATCACTCCTGAGGACTTTGGCCGGTCTACCTGACGGGCCGGCGCGCCGCCAGGGTCGTTGACGCGGCTACCGTCTGCGGCCTAACGTGCGAAAGGTGTACCCGGACGGTGAGAGTGTGCCAGTGACGAGAGCCTCGCGGCCGTCCAGTGCCAGCCCATCCAGTGGCAGCCATCCGGCCGGTGAGCAGCAGGTCCTGTTCGGCGGGGAGGCGGCGGCCCAGGCCGATGATCTCGGCTACCGGGGGCCGACTGCCTGCGCCGCGGCGGGCATCACCTACCGTCAGCTCGACTACTGGGCCCGGACTGGCCTGGTCGAGCCCAGCGTCCGGTCGGCCAGTGGATCGGGGTCGCAGCGCCTCTACGGCTTCCGGGACATTCTGGTCCTCAAGGTAGTGAAGAGCCTGCTCGACACCGGTATCTCACTGCAGCAGATCAGGGCGGCGGTCACCCACCTGCGTGAGCGCGGCTCTGCTGACCTGGCTCAGGTCACGCTGATGAGCGATGGCGCCAGCGTCTACGAGTGCACGTCGCCGGACGAGGTCATCGACCTGCTCCAAGGCGGCCAGGGCGTGTTTGGCATCGCGCTCGGCCGGGTCTGGCAGGAGGTCGAGGGCTCGCTGGCCGAGCTGCCCGGTGAGCGAGCCGGGGACGAGTCTGATGAGCTCGCCAGCCGCCGGGCCCGCAAGACCGGTTGAGCGGCTCGCGGCGATCTACGGCCAGATCACCGAAGTAGCTGACGGCCTAACCCCAGCCAGCGGGATGCTGGCGAGCAGGTGCTTGGCCTGGACTGTGCAGGATCTGCTGTATCACCAGCTGCTGGACGCGCGGCGCGCCCTGGTTGCGTTTGCCACGGCCTCGGATGCCGCGCCTGACGTCGATGCGGTCACATACTGGCAGCCCTTCGGGGTGGCGGCGGGCGGGCCGATGAGACCTGGCGGGGATGGCGCGGCCCGCCACGCACGGCACGTCCGGATCGCCGCCGCGGCCTATGAGGTGCTGATGCGCGCTCAAGGCGACCGGCAGGCTGCCAGTCACTGAAGAGGAGAACGCCACACTCGGGCCCGCCGCCGGGATGCTGCCGGTGCTTGGCTAATTGACTAGAGCGTCGAGTTATGTCGTGTTATGGTGGCCCGCGTGGCGGCCACGATCTCGGTACGGAATCTACGCAAGTCATACGGATCGATGGTTGCCGTCGCGGGCGTCAGCTTCGAGGTCGAGCAGGGGGAGTTCTTCGGCATCCTCGGCCCGAACGGGGCGGGCAAGACCACCACGCTGGAGATGCTGGAAGGCCTGCGCAAGCCCGATGACGGCCAGCTGACCGTCCTCGGCCTGCCGCCGTGGCCGCGCAATCCGGCGCTGCTGCCACGGATCGGGGTTCAGCTCCAGTCGACCTCGTTTTTCGAGCGGCTCACGGCCCGCGAGCAGATCCGCACGTTCGCCTCGCTCTACGGCATCTCGGCTCGGCGCGCTGACGACATGCTCGGCGTGGTCGGCCTGGATGACCAGGCGGAAAAGAAGGCGGAGCAGTTGTCCGGCGGCCAGTCGCAGCGGCTGTCTATCGCCTGCGCGCTGGTCCACGATCCGGAGCTGGTCTTCATGGACGAGCCGACCGGAGCGCTTGACCCGCAGGCTCGGCGGAATCTGTGGGACCTGCTGCGGCAGATCAACGCCGACGGCCGGACCGTGGTGCTGACCACCCACCACATGGACGAGGCCGAAACCCTGTGCGACCGGGTCGCGATCATGGATCATGGCGAGATCCTGCAGCTTGGCGCCCCGGCAGCGCTCGTCCGCGAGCTCGACACGCCTGTCCGGATCAGCATCGAGTCTGGCCAGCTGACCGCCGCCAGCGCCCAGGCACTGTCACCAGTCGCCGAGGTCGGCGATGACGGGGTCTCGCTGACCATCGCGACGCGCGACCCGGCCACCGTGCTGGCCGGGCTCGGTGACCACCGCGCGCTGGCGGGCCTGCGGGTGCAAGGCGCGAATCTCGAGGACGTCTTCCTGACCCTGACCGGACGGGAGTACCGGGCGTGACCGCCACCACCACCTCCGTGCCAGCGACAACCACATCGGGTTCGCAGCACTCACTCGGCCCGCTGCGCAGCCTGTCGCGGGCGATGTACCTCGGCTTCGTCCGAGACCGGCCCGCGCTGTTTTTCTCGCTGCTGATGCCCATCCTGTTTCTGCTGCTGTTCGGCTCCATCTACAAGAGCTCGAGCGCGCCGAGGCTGACCGTCGTCGAGGTCGGCCAGGTCAGTCTGCTGAACCAGGCGCAGACGGCGGGCCCCGGCCAGCTCGGCAAGGTCCTGAAGGTGACGCACTCGGCTGACCTGGCGGCTGCGCTCGAGAGCGTCCGGAAGGGCACGGACGACGCCGTCGTACAGCAGGTGGGCCACACCGTAGTGGTGCACTACTCGATCGCCGACCAGACGACCGCCGGGATCGTACAGGCGGTGTTCAGCTCGATCGTGCAGCAGGCCGACGTCGTGGCAGCGGGCAGCAAGGCGGCCTATCAGCTCACGACGCAGCAGGTCGAGGACAAGTCGCTCAAGCCCATCCAGTACCTGGCTCCCGGCCTGCTCGGCTGGGCGATCGCATCAGGCGGGGCGTTCGGCGCCTCCATCACGCTGGTGAGCTGGCGGCAGAACAAGCTGCTACGCAGACTGCGGCTGGCACCCATTAACGTCGGGACGGTGGTGCTCGCCCGCGTCGGCGTCAGTCTCGGGGTGGCGATGGTCCAGCTCGCGGCGTTCCTGGCCATCGCGACGCTGCCCTACTTTGGCCTGAAATTGTCAGCTAGCTGGTGGATGGCTATCCCGGTGGTGATCTGCGGCACGCTCGCGTTCATGGCCATCGGCTTGCTGGTCGGGTCGTTCGCCAAGACGCAGCAGGCGGCGACCGCCGTGGCCAACGCGATCATCTTGCCGATGGCGTTCCTCGGCGGGGCGTTCATCCCGCTCGACTACGCCCCGGCCTGGATCAGGGACGTCTCGTACGCGATGCCGCTGCGCTATCTGGTCGTCGGCATGCAGGACGTCATGGCCCGCGGCGAGGGGCCGGCGTCGGCGCTGCCGGCCATCGGCATCCTGCTGGCGCTCGCGGCCGTGCTGACCGTCATCTCGGTGCGGGTGTTCCGCTGGGACGCGGTCTAGCCTTCCCTGCTCGGGTAAGCTCGCAAGGAGCTGAACACACCCACCGGGAGAGTCTTCGCACAGCCAGCGCGAGGCGCCGAAGGGGCAACCTCCCCGGAACCTCTCAGGCACCAGGACCGGGGGTGTGCGCACTCTGAAGCCCGCCGTCGCGGGTCGACAGAGGGGGAGTCCGTCACCACATGCACGCGGGCGAGCAGCCCGCCTGGGGAGGCTCCCGTGGAATTCGCATCGCGTCACATCGGCCCCGCCGAGGCCGGCCAGGCCCGGATGCTCGAGGCCGTTGGCTACACCAGCCTGGACGAGCTGACCGAGGCGGCACTGCCCGCCGGGATCGCCGACCGCGAGCTGCGGCTGCCAGCGCCGCTGACCGAGGCCGAGGCGCTAGCCGAGCTGCGGCGGCTGGCCAGCATCAACACCGTCGCCACCTCGATGATCGGGCTCGGCTACTACGGCACCGACACCCCCGCGGTCATCCGCCGCAACGTGCTGGAGAACCCGGCCTGGTACACCGCGTACACGCCGTACCAGCCAGAGATCGCGCAGGGCAGGCTCGAGGCGCTGCTCAACTTCCAGACCATGGTCGAGGACCTCACGGCGCTGCCCGTAGCCGGCGCGTCGATGCTGGACGAGGCCACCGCCGCCGTCGAGGCAATGACGCTGGCACGCCGGTCCCGTGGCAAGGGCAGCGTGTTCGTCGCCGATGCCGACTGCCTGCCGCAGACCCTTGCCGTGCTGGCGACCAGGGCCGAGCCGCTCGGCATCACGCTCGTCACCGGCCGGATGACACCGGAGCTGATCGAAGCGCAGCCGGCCGGCGAGCTGTTCGGCGTGCTGATGCAGTACCCCGGCGCCAGCGGCGAGGTCCGCGACCTCGCTCCCGCCATCGCTGCCGCGCACACGGCGGGCGCCCTCGCGGTGGTCGCCGCCGACCTGCTGGCGCTCACCCTGCTGACGCCGCCTGGCGAGCTCGGCGCCGACATCGCGGTCGGCACCACGCAGCGCTTCGGCGTGCCGATGGGCTACGGCGGCCCGCAGGCCGGCTACATCTGCGTGGCCGACGCGCTCAAGCGTCAGCTGCCTGGCCGCCTCGTCGGCGTGTCCGTCGACGCCGACGGCCAGCCGGCCTACCGGCTCGCGCTCCAGGCTCGTGAGCAGCACATCCGCCGGGAGAAGGCGACCAGCAACATCTGCACGGCCCAGGTCCTGCTTGCCGTCATGGCCGCCATGTACGCGGCCTATCACGGCCCGGACGGCCTCGCCTCGATCGCCCGGCGGGTGCACCGCAAGGCCGCCGCCCTCGCCGTCGCCATGAAGAACCTTGGCTACGGAACGGCGTCGGCTGCGTTCTTCGACACTGTCAGCATCGAGCTGCCCGGGCAGGCAGCACAGGCAGCCGCCAGGGCCGCCGCGGCCGGCTTCAACGTCCATCTGGCCAGCCCGGATGTGGTGCAGGTCGCGTGCGACGAGACCACGACTGACGAGCAGGTGGTGGCCGTCGCTACCGCGCTCGCCGGTCAGCCGGTCGCGCTGCCAGCCGAAGCCGCCGAGGCCCTGCCGGCCGGACTGGTGCGAACGACGACGTTCCTGACCCATCCGGTTTTTCACAGCTACCGGAGCGAGACCGCAATGCTCCGGTACCTGCGCCGGCTGAGTGACCGTGACATCGCCCTGGACCGCTCGATGATCCCGCTCGGCTCCTGCACGATGAAGCTGAACGCAGCAGCCGAGATGGAGGCGATCAGCTGGCCGGAGTTCGCCGGGCTGCATCCGTTCGCCCCGGCGGAGCAGGCGCGCGGCTACCAGCAGCTGATCGGCGAGCTGGCCGACGCGCTGACCGAGATCACCGGCTACGACGCCATCAGCCTCCAGCCGAACGCAGGCTCGCAAGGGGAGCTGGCCGGGCTGCTGGCCATCCGCGGCTACCACCGGTCGGTCGGCGAGCCGGAGCGCACCGTGTGCCTGATCCCCGAGTCCGCCCACGGCACGAACGCGGCCAGCGCGGTGCTCGCGGGCCTGCGGGTCGCGGTGGTCAAGTGCGGCTCTGACGGCGCGATCGACCTCGGCGACCTGCGTGCCCAGCTGGCAGCCCACGACGGCACGGTCGCCGCGATCATGGTGACCTACCCGTCGACGAACGGGGTTTTCGAGGAGACCATCGGCGAAGTGTGCGCGCTGGTGCACGACGCGGGCGGCCAGGTCTATGTGGACGGCGCGAACCTGAACGCGCTCGTGGGGCTCGCCAGGCCCGGCAAGTTCGGCGCCGACGTCTCGCACCTCAACCTGCACAAGACGTTCTGCATCCCGCACGGCGGCGGCGGCCCCGGCGTCGGTCCGGTGGCGGCGCGCGCGCACCTGGCGCCGTTCCTGCCCCGCGCTTCGGACGGCGGAGCTCCCGAGGGCGGTCCGGTCGCGGCGGCACCATACGGGTCGGCCGGCATCCTGCCGATCTCCTGGGCCTACATCAAGATGATGGGGGCTGATGGGCTGCGGCGCGCGACCCAGGTGGCGGTCCTGTCGGCGAACTACGTCGCGCGGCGCCTGACCGAGCACTTCCCGGTGCTCTACACCGGGCGCGGCGGCCTGGTCGCGCACGAGTGCATCCTGGACCTGCGGCGCGATCACGGCGCAGACCGGGATCACCGCGGAGGACGTGGCGAAGCGGCTGATCGATTACGGCTTCCATGCGCCGACGATGTCGTTCCCGGTCGCGGGGACGCTGATGGTAGAGCCGACCGAGAGCGAGGACCTGGCCGAGCTCGACCGGTTCTGCGACGCGATGATCGCCATCCGGCACGAGATCGCCATGGTCGCGGTCGGCGACTATGACGCCGCCGACAACCCGCTGAAGAACGCGCCGCACACCGCCAGCATGCTGATCAGCGGCGACTGGAAGCACTGCTACGACCGCGAGACCGCGGCTTATCCGACCGGCGGTGACCGGCGGGCCAAGTACTGGCCGCCGGTCCGCCGTATCGACCAGGCCTACGGCGACCGCAACCTCATGTGCGCCTGCCCCCCGCCGGAGGCGTTTGCGGACTAAGCCGGAGTCTCGCGAACGTCGTTATGAAGCCAGTCTCTCGAAGACTGCGACCTGGCTCGCGCTATCTGAGGTGAACGGCGCCTGGTCCCAGCCCGCCCAGCGGTCGCGGAGCCGGAAGCCGGTGATCCTGCCCATCAGGTCAAGCTCGGACGGCCAGACGTAGCGGTACGGAGCAGAATGACGCACGAGCCGCCCGTCCGATTCGATCCAGTGGTGTGACCAGGCGATCTGGCCGACCAGGTCGTCGAAGGTCTCGATGCCGACGTGATCGGGATCGAGGGTGAACACCCTGGCCACGTCCCCGGGCGGCACCCTGCGCAGCTGCGGGACGATCACTTCTACCGTGAAGCAGCCGCCGGGCTCCAGGTGCGCGGCCGCGTTGGCGAAAACCGCCAGCTGCTCGTCCTGGCTTGTGACGTTCATGATCGTATTCGCGACCAGGTACACCAGCGTGAACGGCGCACCGGGCACCCGCGCGGCGGTCATATCGCCGATGGTCACCGGGATCCGGTCGGCACCCGGCTTGCCAGACAGCTGGGCTGCCATGTGCGGCGACAGCTCCAGGCCGCGCACTGCGACCCCGCGGGCGCTGAGCGGCAGCGCCACTCGCCCGGAACCAACCGCGAACTCCAGCGCCGGTCCGGCGCCAGCCAGCTCGGCGAGCAATCCCACCATCGGGTCCAGGACTGACGGTTCGAACTTCGCCTGGTACGTCCGGTCGTAGACCTGAGCCAGCTCCGGGCCCCACATGACGGACGCCATAACGGCCAGCATCCCGCGCACCCCCGCTGCCCGGCCAATCCTTATTTGCCTCGTCCGCGCGGGCAGCACCGCCCTATGCTGACCGACGGCGTCGTCGGTAGCGGTTTGGGAGGCAATGGTGCAGCGCACAGTTCGTACACCGGATGGCCGAACGCTAGCTGTCGAGGAGGGCGGCGATCCGGCTGGCCGGCCGGTCCTCGTCCACACGGGCACGCCGAACTCCCGGCATATCTACGGCTCGCACGAACGGGATGCCGCCGAACGCGGTCTCCGACTGATTGGTTACGACCGGCCCGGCTACGGTGGGTCCTCGCCCCAGCCAGGCCGCAGCGTCGCCGACTGCGCCGACGACGTCCGCGTGATCTGCGCCGAGCTGAGCATTGACCGGCTGGGCATGTGGGGGATCTCGGGAGGCGGTCCGCACCTGCTCGCGTGCGCCGCCCTGCTCCCGGATCTGGTGACCGCTGTCGCCTCGCTGGCGTCGCTCGCACCGTTCGACGCAGACGGCCTGGACTATTTCGCCGGCATGGGCCAGGAGAACGTCGATGACACCCGCCTCTACTTCGCCGACGAGGCCGCAGCCAGGGCCCAGACGGACGAGGCCCGGGAGGGCTTCCTCGGCGCCGCGCCGGAGGATCTGGCCAGCGGGATCGCGTCGCTCCTCTCGCCGGTCGATGCCGCGCTGCTGGGCGGTCAACTGGATAAGTTCATGACGGCCTCTATGAAGGATGGCCTGGCGCCCGGCAGCCAGGGCTGGTGGGACGACAACTGCCTGGTGAGGCCGTGGGGCTTCGACGTCGCTGACATTGGTGTCCCGGTCCTGCTGCTGCACGGAAAGCACGACAAGTTCGTGCCATTTGGCCACGGCGAATGGCTGGCCGCCCACATTCCCGGCGTCGAGCCGCGGCTCCTCGACGGCGACGGGCACCTGACTCTGCTCGAGAATCGCATCCCGGAAGTCCACGCCTGGCTGTCTGACCGCCTATGACGACGTGGCGATCTTGGCATTGGCGAAGCAGGCCCAGATGGCGTGGTGCAGGTCGAGCCGGTCGCCGTACCACGCGGGGATGATGGTGTCCGGGGAGATCCGCGCGTCGTGGCACGTCCTGATGTCGGAGCCGTCGCTGGCTGGGAGCTCCGGACTGGGTTTGATCTCCTCGCCGTCGGCGGTGGTGAAGACGAAGCCGCTTGCCGTGGCGGTGATGCCGCAATTCAGGTCGTGGATGGTGATGTGGTGCGCTCGGCAGAGCAGTAGGAGATTACGCAGCTCGGTCTTACCGCCCTTCGCCCAGTGCCTGATGTGGTGAATCTGCACCTTGCGGGAGTTGCAGCCGGGGAACTGGCACCGGTAACGATCGCGTTCGCGGACGGCGCGCCGTAGCGCTGGTGTCGGCGTGCGGTGCCGTCGGCCGACATCCAGCGGGTTGCCCTTGTGGTCGTGCAGCATCCAGCTGACGGTGGCAGCGCAGGCGATGGCTTGCGCCGTGGCGGGGCTGATAGCCGGGCCGTCCTCGATGTGGCAGCGGCTTGGGGCGGCCGGATGCCAGATGGACGTTTCCGCGGAAACGCCGGCGGTCGGCTCCGCCGTGAGCGCGCCCGTGCCGACGTGCACGACTACCTGGTAGATATCGGGGTTGCTGGCCGTCTCGATCTTGCCCGCCAGGAATGCGCCGGCGATCTCCACGAGCGCGTCGGCGAGGCTGGCGGGGGTGACGACTGGCGCGTCAGCTGGTTCGGGCGCGGCCGGCTTTTCCGCGGCAACGCGGTCGAGGTCTCCGGTTGCCGCGCGCAGAGCTTGCAGCACGACCGCGCCATCGGCCGGCGGCAGGCGCACCGTTAGCGCCAGCGACCCGTCGTCGTCCTGCCGCCAGGTCAGCCGCCGCATCACGTCGGCGATTCCGTCGTCCGCGCGGCTGACCTGCCGGTGGGCGCGTGCGAATCGCTCGAGCTGGCTGGCGGTCATCGGCCCGGCGAGTTCAGCCAGTCCCGCTTCAGTGGCCGGGGTCGCGATCCTGGTCAGCGCGCGGATCTTCGCGAACGACATCCTGCCCGCGGCGAACTCTGCCGATAGCACCGGCAGCGTCCGAATGGCGCGCGCTACCCGCACATGCTCGCGCGCCGTGCCGGACGTGAGCTGGCACTTCCAGGACAGCCACGCTCCGCACGAGGGGAGGTCCCACTCGGCCCAGCCGCGGCGCTCGTCGAAGTCGCCGAGCAGAACCAGGAACCGGTACGTCGCCGCCGTCAGGTGGCCGGCGAGCTCGCAAATCTGCGTCTCGAGCCATTCCAGCGGCGGCGCAACTAGATCCGCCCCAATAGACCCGTCGGCAACAGCGTAGTCGGCATCAGTACTGGCAGATAACATTTCTTCGATCATGTGTTTGATCGTAAACCGACGTTCTGACAATGGTCGCGGTGCTATTCCCGCACCGGTGAATACTTGATTCATGTCCGCTCGGTAGTCAATGCGAGGAAGTGCGGTGCCGCACTCCGCCCACGTAGCTGGCCATCTGGCAGGTCCAGCCCTGCCCGCTGACGCTGGTGGTCTCCAACTGGCCCAGGGAGATCGTCTGACCGGGCTTGATCACGCCGCCTGGAATCTCCTGCTGGCCGATGAGGTTGCCGCCGCGGTAGAAGTCCACTGCAACGGAGGTCACCACGACGTCGCGGTTCTGCGGCGTGTTCGTCAGCGTCAGGTAGTAGGCGGCGGGTGTGCTGCTCGGAATGGGGCTGCATTTCGAGACCAGGTGGACCGGCGTGAGCGAGGGTGACGGGGACGGGCCTAGGCTGCCGGTGCCTGGGTGGCCCGCGCTACACCCAGCCACGCACGCCACACCGGCCGCGACCAGGCCGATCCACGCAAGTCGCCGCATGCCGCTGTTCGTAGTCGCGCGGCTACCCGTAGGCCAGCCGGCCCGCGCAGTTCTCAAGACGGCGGGATCACGCGGCCCTTCCACTCGCCGCCGCGGCCGCGAAGGTGGCGGCGCGCTGAGTCGAGGGTCATGGCCGCGTAGAGCGCGGCGATGAGCGGGAGCGTAGGCCCGCGCAGCGGGGACAACTTGTACAGCCGCAGCATCGGCACGTAGCTCGCGTCCATGAGGAGCCAGCCGGCCAGGCCAGCGGCGGCGAGCCAGGCGGCGCCCGACCCGGCGGCCGCGCCGGAAGCGAGCAGCGCGAGCCCGGCGATCGCGGCGGCGGGCGGCAGCAGGTACAGCCAGGCCAGCCCCAGCACGACGCCGGCGGTGAGGGTCAGCGAATAGCGCAGCTGCGTGTAGGCACTGCGGGCGACCATGTCCCAGATATCGGCTAGCCGGTCATAGGGCCGCATACTGACGACGTCGGTCGACAGGCCGAGCCAGCAGCGGCCGCCGGCCCGCTTCAGCAGCCTGGCCAGGGCGACGTCGTCGATCCGTGCGTCGGCGATCGAGGCCAGGCCGCCGGCCGCCGCCAGGGCACTGGCCCGCACCAGCATGCAGCCGCCAGCCGCGGCGGCGGTCCGCGAGCGCGGCCGGCTGACCCGCGGGAACGGGTACAGCTGGGCGAAGAAGTAGACGAACGCCGGGATCAGCAGCTGCTCCGGCCGGTTACCGGTGCGCAGCAGCGCCATCTGCGACACCAGCGCGTACTCGCCGCCGGCCGCGGCGCTGGCCAGGCTGGTCAGCGTGCCGGGCGCGTAGGCAATGTCGGCGTCGGTGAACAGGATGTAGTCGGTGTCGGCTTTCACCTCCTGCGTGCCTTCGGCCATGGCCCAGACCTTGCCGGCCCAGCCGGGCGGAGTCGGCCGCGCGCTGACCACCGTGGCGCCGAGTTCAGCGGCGATCTTGGCGGTGTCGTCGGCGCTGTCATCGTCGACCACGATGACGGAGAGCCGGCCCTGGTAGTCCTGACTCAGCAGCGTGGGGAGGCAGGCGGGGAGGATGTCGGCCTCGTTCCTGGCCGGAACGACTGCCGTCACCGACGGGAGGTGGCCGGACCGCCGGCCACCTGGCGGCAGCCGGTGCCCAGTGCGCCAGTAGCCGCCGTGCAGGGTCAGCAGGTACAGCCACGCCAGCGCTGCCGCGAACGTCAGCGCGCAGATGGTGATGACGGCGGCCTCCTGTGATGACGTGCCGGTCCCGGTCAGTGGGAGTCGCGTGCGACCTTGTCTCCGCTGGCACCGACGAGGAAGTCCAGGTCCGCGCCTGCCTCGGCGCCGAGGACATGGTCAACGTACAGCTTCTCCCAGCCCCGGGTCGGTCGGGCGAGGGCTGCGGCGAAGGCCGGCGAAGGCTGCCGGGCGTCGAGTTCATGGTCGGGCACTTCAACCGAGAGAGTCCGCTGCGGGACGTCGAGTGTGATCCAGTCACCGGTGCGTATCCTGGCGAGCGGGCCGCCGGCAGCGGCCTCAGGGGCGACGTGCAGGACGACCGTGCCATAGGCGGTGCCGCTCATCCGCCCGTCGCACACCCGCACCATGTCCCGGACCCCGAGCCGCAGCAGCCTGGTCGGCAGCGGCAGGTTAGCCACCTCCGGCATGCCCGGGTAACCGCGCGGGCCGCAGCCGCGCAGTACCAGCACACTGTCGGCGTCAACATCGAGGTCGGGGGAGTCGATGCGCTCGTGCAGGTCCTCGACCGAGTCGAATACGACCGCCCGGCCCCGGTGCCGCAGCAGGTGCGGCGACGCCGCGGCCGGCTTGATGATCGCGCCGGCCGGTGCGAGGTTGCCGTACAGGACGGCGATCCCGGCGTTCGGCTGGAACGGGGTTTGGCGGCTGCGTATCACATCCCGGTCCCAGATCTCCGCGTCAGCGACCGACTCAGCCAGCGGCCTGCCCGTCACGGTGATGGCATCGGGGTCGAGCAGGTCGGCTATCTCGCGCAGGACGGCAGCGAGTCCGCCGGCCCGGTGCAGGTCCTCCATCAGGTACTTGCCGGACGGCTGCAGGTCAACCAGCAGCGGCACGCCAGCAGCGAACCGGTCGAAGTCGGCGAGGGTCAGCGGAACTCCGAGCCGTCCGGCGATGGCTAGCAGGTGCACGACGGCGTTCGTCGACCCGCCGATCGCGGCGAGCGCGACGATCGCATTGCGGAACGACCCCATTGTCAGGATCTGGCTGGGCCTGCGGCTGGCGGCGACCATCTCGACGATCTGCCTGCCGGTCTCGTGGGAGCGCGCCAGGAGGCGGCTGTCCGGGGCCGGGATCCCCGCTGTTCCCGGCAGGACCATGCCGAGCGCTTCGGCGAGCAGGCCCATGGTCGACGCGGTGCCCATGGTGTTGCAGTGCCCGCGGCTGCGAATCACCGCCGACTCAGACTCCAGGAACGCGTCCTCCGTCAGCGTCCCGGCCCGAACTTCCTCGCTGAGGCGCCAGACGCTGGTGCCGCACCCGAGCGGGTTACCACGGAAGGTGCCGGTCAGCATCGGGCCGCCCGGCACAACCACGGCCGGGAGGTCCACCGAGGCGGCCGCCATCAGGAGCGACGGAATCGTCTTGTCGCAGCCGCCCAGCAGCACGACGCCGTCGACAGGGTTGGCGCGCAGCATCTCCTCGGTCGCCATCGCGGCCATATTGCGCCACAGCATCGCGGTCGGCCGGACCTGCGTCTCGCCCAGGGACACGACAGGCAGGTTCAGCGGAACGCCGCCGGCCTCCCAGATGCCCCGCTTGACGTGCTCGGCCACCTCGTTCAGGTGGCTGTTGCACGGAGTCAGATCGGACGCCGTGTTGGCGATCGCGATCTGCGGTCGGCCGGCGAACGCGGAGTCCGGCAGCCCCCGGCGCATCCAGGCGCGGTGAATGTAGGCGTTCCGGTTCGCGCCCTCGTACCACTGGGCACTGCGCAACTCAGGCATTCCGGTACGGTACTCCCGTGCAGGTCCCGCGGTGGTCAGCTCTGGTTGCCTCCGCCGAGGTATTCGGCCTCGGTGAGGGCCCGCTATGGGACCCGCCGCGCCGCCGAGTGCTGTGGGTGGACGTTGACGCGGGCACGGTCCACGCAGGCGAGCTCTGTGGCGGCCAGGTCATCCGTCGCCGGTCCTGGCAGCTCGACCGGACGGTCGGCGCCGTGGTGTGCTCCGCCGACGGCGACCTGCTGGTCGCAGGCGCGCGGGCACTGATCACCGTCACCGAAACTGGCTCGGCCACTGGCCCAGCCATCATTGCGGAACCCACCCGGCGCCTGAATGACGGCGGCTGCGACCCGGCCGGAAACTTCCTCGTCGGGACGCTCGCGCTCGATGGTCGTCGCGGGCACGAGACTCTCGTCCGGATCGAGCGGGACCAGACGGTCACCGTTCTGGACGAGGACCTGACGCTGTCCAACGGCCTGGCCTGGAGCGCCGATGGCACGCTGCTGTACAGCGTGGACAGCGTTCCCGGCACCATCTGGATCCGCTCCTACGACGCCGCCACCGGAGTCACTGGCCCTCGGCGGGAGTGGCTGCGCGTCGCCGACGGCATTCCGGATGGGATCTGCATGGACGCCGAGGGGCACCTCTGGGTCGCCATCTGGGGTGCCGGTCAGGTGCGTCGCTACGCACCCGGTGGGCGGCTCGCGGGGATCGTCGACGTGCCGGCTCCCAACACGAGCAGCGTTGCATTCGTCGGCGATGGTCGCGATCAGCTGCTCATCACTACGGCGACCGTCGACCTGGCGCAGGATCAGCTGGCCGCGTTCCCTGACTCGGGGCGGCTGTTCCTCGCCGACATCGGTGTCACCGGCCTGCCGGTGACTCCCTGGTCGGGCGCGTAGGCAATGCGTGCCCTCGTCATCACTGGGCCATGCGAGGCCGATGTCCAGGACGTCGCGCCGCCCAGGCCACGTGCCGGTGAGGTCGTTGTCGACGTCGAGCGGGCCGGTGTCTGCGGGACCGACATGGAGTTCTTCACCGGCGAGATGAACTACCTGCACACCGGCCAGGCGCGGTATCCCATGCGGATCGGCCATGAATGGGCGGGGACCGTCTCTGTGCTCGGCGACGGGGTCGAACGCCGCTGGCTTGGCCGTCGGGTGACCGGCGACACGATGATCGGTTGCGGCCGGTGCGCCCGGTGCGTGACCGGCCGGCACCACGTCTGCGCCGATCGGTATGAGATCGGCGTCCGGAACGGCTGGCCGGGCGCGCTCGCGGAGCAACTGGCTGTCCCGGTGAGTGCCGTGCACGAGCTACCCGGCACCGTCGACGTGACGCTTGGAGCACTCGTCGAACCGGGCGCCAATGCCCTGCGTTCGGTCGAGGGCGCTGACCTGCGGCCTGGCGACCGGCTGCTGGTGCTGGGTCCTGGCACCATCGGCCTGCTCGCAGCGAAGATGGGCGTGGCGCTGGGCGCTGAGGTACACCTGGTCGGTCTGAGCAGCGCATCTTTGGACTTCGCTGCCGCGATCGGCTTCAGCTACGTCTGGACCCGTGAAACCCTGCCGGACCTGCCGTACGACGCCGTCATTGACGCCTCGAATGCGGCGCTCCTGCCCGCTCTCGCCGTGGACCTCGTCGAACCCGGCCGGCGGGTGGTTTACATCGGGCTCGCGGGTGAGCCCAGCCTCCTCGACACCCGCGCGCTTGCGCTGAAGGACGTCACCGCAGTCGGCATTCTCGGTGGCTCGGACGCGATCGGCAGGACGATTGAGTTCTACGCCTCCGGTGCCATCGATCCCCGGCCGCTCGTCGCCGCCACCGTCAGCCTGGAAGACATCACAGCGGTCCTGGCCGGCGAACGCCGGCCCGAGTGGGGTGCTGCCCCTAAGATCCATGTGGATCCTCGGTGACCCTGACGATGGTCTTGAGCACTCCGGGGTTGGTGCGTCCCATCTGCAGGGCCTCCTCGGACTGCTCGAGGGTGAGCCGCGCGCCGACGAGATCCTCGAGCGGCACGCGGCCGGTGGCCGCGAGAGCGATCGCCGCGGGATAGGTGTTGGCATAGCGGAATGTGCCGGTCACGGTGAGCTCCCTGGCCTGGATCAGAGCCACCGGCAGCGGCTGGGCTGCCTCGGCGCCCATGCCGACAAGGACGGCGATGCCCGCAGGCTCGAGTGCGCCGATGCCGTCCGCCACGACCGACGCCACGCCGGTGCACTCCAGCAGGATGTCCGCAGCGTCGGCCAGGCTGTGCGCCGCCGCGACGGTTGCAATCCCCAGGTTGGCGGCCAGGGTGAGCCGAGTGGCATTGACGTCAGTAATCGTGACGCCACTGGCTCCGCTGGCCTGGGCGACGAGCGCGCACAGGACGCCGATCGGGCCGGCGCCGGTCACCAGGACTCGGGCGCCGGGCGCGGTGTGCGCCTTGCGGTTGGCCCAGATCGCCACCGACAGCGGCTCGATCATGGCTCCGGCGTCGTCGCTCAGCTCCGCCGGCAGCGGATGGGCGTAGTCCTCGCTGAGTGTGACGTAGCGCGTCAGGGTGCCGTCGACCGGCGGCGTCGCGAAGAAGCGAACGTCTGGGCACAGGTTGTAGCGGCCGGTCTGGCACTGCTGGCAGTGACCACACGGCACGCCGGGCTCCAGGGCAACGCGCTGCCCGACCTCGAGCCGGCTGACTGCGCTGCCGACGGCCCGGACAACGCCCGAGCTTTCATGCCCGAGAATCATCGGCGCCGCGACGACGAAGTCCCCGATGCACCCGTGCTCGTAGTAGTGCACATCCGAGCCGCACACGCCGACGGACCGGATCTCGATTAGGACCTCGCGAGGACCAGGGCGCGGTACCGGACGCTGCTCCAGTCGCAGGTCGCGTACCCCGTGCAGCACAGCGGCCGGGTTGTCGTCAAGAGAATGTGACACGCGCCCATACTGCTACGGACACGCACCCCGTACGGTAGCGAGGTGCGGATCGCGCTATTTGCCACCTGTCTGGCCGACACCCTCTACCCGGAAGTCCCGCGTGCCACCGTGACCCTGCTTGAGCGGCTCGGGCACGAGGTGGTGTTCCCGCCGGAGCAGACCTGCTGCGGGCAGATGCATATCAATACGGGCTATCAGCGGGCGGCGCTGCCGCTGATCCGTCACTACGTCGACACCTTCGAAGGGCACGAGGTCATCGTCGCGCCGTCGGGATCCTGCGTGGGGTCGATCTCGCATCAGCATGCCATGGTGGCGCGCCGGCTCGGCGACGACCGGCTGGCCGAGCGGGCCGAGGCCGTGGCACGCCGGACCTACGAGCTGTCCCAGCTGCTGATCGACGTGCTGCACGTGGAGGACGTCGGCGCCCACTACCCGCACCGGGTCGCCTACCACCCGACCTGTCACTCGCTGCGGATGCTGCGCGTTGGCGACCGGCCGCTGCGGCTCCTGCGGCACGTCTCGGGCATCGACCTGGTGCCGCTGCCGGACGCCGAGGTCTGCTGCGGGTTCGGCGGCACGTTCGCGGTCAAGAACGCCGACACGAGCACCGCCATGCTGGCGGACAAGATGCGTAACGTGCTCGACACCGGGGCTGAGGTCTGCACCGCCGGTGACTCGTCCTGCCTGATGCACATCGGCGGCGGGCTGTCGCGGCTGCGGGCCGGGGTGCGGACCGTGCACCTGGCTGAGATCCTCGCCGCCCGACAGGAGGACGACAGATGAGCACGTTCCTCGGCTTGCCGACCGCACCGCGCGGAGTCGGCCACCTGCGGCAGTCCGAGCCGTTCCCGGACGCGGCCCGCCGGGCGCTCGCCGACCCGCAGCTGCGCCGCAACCTCGGCAAGGCGACCTCGCACATCCGGGCCAAGCGCGCGGCCGTCGTGGCTGAGCTACCCGACTGGGAGGAGCTGCGGACGGCCGGCCAGGCCATCAAGGCGCGCACCATGGCCGACCTCGGCGGCTACCTGACCCAGCTGGAGGCGGCGGTCACAGCGCGCGGCGGCACCGTGCACTGGGCCCGGGATGCGAACGAGGCGAACGCGATCGTCACCGGGCTGGTGCAGGCGACTGGAGCCACCGAGGTGGTGAAGGTCAAGTCGCTGGCGACCGACGAGATCGGGCTGAACGACGCGCTCGCGGCGGCGGGCATCGCCGCGTACGAGACGGACCTGGCCGAGCTGATCGTGCAGCTCGGGCACGACCGGCCGTCGCACATCCTGGTCCCGGCCATCCACCGTAACCGGTCGGAGATCCGCGACATTTTCCTGCGTGAGATGGGCGATGTCGACCCTGGCCTGACCGACGACCCGGCTGCGCTGGCCGAGGCGGCCAGACGGCACTTGCGGCGCAAGTTCCTGTCCGCGACCGTCGGCATCAGCGGCGCCAACTTCGGCATCGCCGAGACCGGCACGCTGTGCGTGGTCGAGTCGGAGGGGAACGGGCGGATGTGCCTGACTCTCCCGCACACGCTGATCACCGTCATGGGCATCGAGAAGGTGATCCCGGCCTGGGCGGACCTGGGGGTGTTCCTGCAGCTGCTGCCGCGCTCGTCGACCGGCGAGCGGATGAACCCGTACACCTCGATGTGGACGGGAGTCACGCCGGGCGACGGCCCGCAAGAGTTCCACCTGGTGCTGCTGGACAACGGGCGGACGGCCGCGCTGGCCGACCCGGTCGGCCGGGAGGCGCTGCACTGCATCCGGTGCTCGGCCTGCCTCAACGTGTGCCCGGTATACGAGCGGACCGGCGGCCACGCGTACGGCTCGGTGTACCCGGGCCCTATCGGCGCGGTGCTCTCGCCGCAGCTGACCGGCATCGAGGACAACGCGTCGCTGCCGTACGCCTCGTCGCTGTGCGGCGCCTGCTACGACGCCTGCCCGGTGAAGATCGACATCCCGTCGCTGCTCGTGCATCTGCGCGCGCAGCATGTCGAGACCGTGGCGCGCGAGCACCGGGTGCCGTCGGCGGAGGCCATCACGATGGCGGCCGCGTCCTGGGTGATGGCGTCGCCGGGCCGGTTCGGCGCAGCGCAGGCCGCCGGCCGGGCCGGGCGGCTGCTGCGCAGGCACGGCACCATCAGCGCACTGCCGCCGCCGCTGGCGGCCTGGACCCGGGCACGTGATGCGCCGGTACCGCCGGCGCAGACGTTCCGGCAGTGGTGGCGCAGCACCCATAAGGACGGGAACGGGCAATGACGGCCCGCGCGGAGATGCTCGAGCGGATCCGGGTCGCCCTATCGGCGCCGACGACGTCGGGTCCGCGGCCCGGCGACGGCGAGACGGCCGGCCAGCTCGCCGCGGGCTACCGGACGCATGGCGAGCTGGCCGGGGCCGCGCTGCTCGACCTGCTCGCCGAACGGCTGACCGACTACCGGGCCCTCGTCCGGCGAGCCTCGGCCGCAGCGCTGGCGGCCGAGGTGAGCGAGGCCCTGACCCAGCGCGGCGCGCAGACGGTCGTCGTGCCGCCGGGCCTTGGCGTGCCGCTGCCTGACTTCGCGGCCGTGACGGTCGACCGCGGGCTGACCGCTGCCGAGCTCGACGGCTTCGACGCGGTCGTCACCAGGGCCGCGGTCGCGATCGCCGAGACCGGCACGATCGTGCTCGACGGCGCGCCGGACCAGGGCCGCCGCGCGATCTCCCTCGTTCCCGACTATCACCTGTGCATCGTCGCCGCCGGTCAGGTCGTGCACCTCGTGCCGGAGGCGGTCGAGCGGCTGGCTGACGCCGTCAGCCAGCCGCTCACCTGGATCAGCGGCCCGTCGGCGACCAGCGATATCGAGCTGGAACGGGTCGAGGGCGTGCACGGCCCGCGCACCCTCGAGGTGATCCTGGTGACCGCATGACAAGCGTGCCGGTGCCGCCGCCGCTGCCTCCTACTGTCCGCCCGTTTGCGCGCGCGGATCTGAGGCGACCGTCGGGACGCTTGCCCGCGCTTTCGACGACGACCCGGTGATGACGTGGATCTTCCCGGACGACGCAATGCGCCGCCGCCGGCTGCCCGGCTTCTTCGCCGCCGCCCTGCGCGGCAGCAGCCCGCGGCACGACGGCACCGAGGTCGCCGTGCGCGGCGGGCAGGTGCTCGGCGCCGCGATCTGGCTGCCGCCGGGAACGTGGCGGCCGCCGCTGTTGCGCCAGCTCGCCTCGCTGCCCGGCCTGGTGTTCAGGCTCAGGTCCCGGCTCTCGGTGGCGAGCGTTACCTACGGCGCGCTGGTGCGGCTGCACCCGGAGCGGCCGCACTGGTATCTGTCCGGTATCGGCACGGATCCGCCGGTGCAGGGGACGGGCGTCGGTGGCGAGCTGCTGCGCTCGCGCCTGGCCCGCTGTGACGCGGACCGGCTGCCCGCGTACCTGGAGTCGAGCAAGGAGCGGAATGTGCCGTTCTACGAGCGGCATGGTTTCCGGGTTACCGGTGAGGTCACGATTCCTGGCGGCGGGCCCACCCTCTGGCTCATGTGGCGCAATCCGGCGGAGGAGGCGGGCTGATGCAGGTCATCGGCAGGGCAGGCGAGTTCACGGTGCCGTCAGCGGGGGAGGGGACGGCCTGGGTCGAGCACCTGCGTGTGACGGACCTCAGCGTGGGGACATACAGCATCCCGGCTGGCGGTGCCGACGGGCAGTCACCGCATACTGAAGATGAGATCTATGTCGTCACGGCCGGCCGGGCCACGCTGGAGTCGGCCGGTGACCGGGCCGAGGTGCGGCCGGGCACGGTGATCTACGTGCCCGCCGGTGAGGTGCATCGCTTCACTGATATCGGCGAGGACCTGGCCGTGGTGGTCTTCTTCGGGCCGGCCGAAGACTCGCGGGCCGCCGAGGGTTAGCCGGCGCGTTTCTTCGGTATTACGGCTATTAAGAAGTTCGTGAGAGGCGGTATCCGATGGGTGAGTGGGCCGGATGAGCGGCAGGACGGTCCCGGATGCCGAGCGGCTGCTGACGCCCGCCGAGGTGGCCGCCATGTTCCGGGTCGACCCCAAGACGGTGACCCGCTGGGCGCGCGATGGCAGGCTGACATCGGTGCGGACGCTGGGCGGGCACCGGCGGTACCGGGAGTCTGAGGTGCTCGAGCTGCTGCGCGCGGCGCACGCGGAGGCCGGAGACTAGCCATAGAGTTGGGGCGTGGCAGATCCGGCAAGTTACCGGCCGGCACCCGGCTCCATCCCTGAGTCGCCTGGCGTCTACCGGTTCCGTGACGAGCGCGGCCGGGTCATCTACGTCGGTAAGGCCAAGAGCCTGCGCTCTCGCCTGAACTCCTACTTTGCCGACTTCGTTGGCCTGCATCCGCGCACGCAGTCGATGCTGCGCGCGGCCGCCCGGGTTGACTGGACCGTGGTGGGGACCGAGGTCGAGGCGCTCCAGCTCGAATACTCCTGGATCAAGGAGTTCGACCCGAGGTTCAACGTCCGGTACCGGGATGACAAGAGCTATCCGTACCTGGCCGTGCTGATGAACGAGGAGTTCCCCCGGGTCCAGGTCATGCGCGGGGCGAAGCGCCGCGGCGTCCGCTACTTCGGGCCGTATTCGCATGCCTGGGCGATCCGCGACACCGTCGACACGCTGCTCCGGGTCTTCCCGGTCCGCACGTGCTCGGCCGGCGTCTTCAAGCGGGCCGGGCAGATCGGCCGGCCCTGCCTGCTCGGCTACATCGGCAAGTGCTCGGCCCCGTGCGTGGGCCGGATCGACGCAGCCGAGCACCGGCAGCTGGCCGAGGAGTTCTGCGATTTCATGGCCGGGCAGACGGGCCGGTTCATCAGGCGGCTAGAGGCGGAGATGCGGACGGCGGCCGCGGCGGAGGAGTACGAGCGCGCCGCGCGCCTGCGGGACGACATCCAGGCGCTCCAGCGGGCGCTGGAGAAGCAGGCCGTGGTGCTCCCGGACGGTACCGACTGCGACGTGATCGCGCTGGCCGAAGACCAGCTTGAGGCCGCCGTCCAGGTGTTCTACGTGCGCGGCGGCCGGGTCCGCGGCCAGCGCGGCTGGGTCGTCGACAAGGTCGAGGATGTGACGACGCCGGACCTGGTCGAGCACTTCCTCGGCCAGGTCTACGACGAGGACCCGGTCGGCGACGACGGCTCGGGGTCGAGCCGCTCGGCGCGGATCCCGCGCGAGGTCCTGGTGCCGGAGCTGCCGCCCGACGCGGCGACCGTGGAAGAGTGGCTTGGCCACCGGCGGGGCAGCCGGGTCAGCCTCCGGGTGCCGCAGCGCGGCGACAAGAAAGCGCTGATGGACACCGTCGCCCGCAACGCCGGCGAGTCGCTGGCCCTGCACAAGACCCGCCGCGCAAGCGACCTGACCACCCGCAGCGTGGCGCTGAACGAGATCCAGGAGTCGCTCGGGCTGGACGAGGCGCCGCTGCGGATCGAGAGCTACGACGTATCGAACCTCCAGGGCACCCACGTGGTTGCGTCCATGGTCGTGTTCGAGGACGGTCTTGCTCGTAAGTCGGAGTACCGCAGATTCGCGATCAGGGGCCTGAACGGCACCGACGACATCGCGGCCATCCACGAGGTGATCACCCGCCGGTTCCGCCGGTACCTGGAGGAGCAGGCGGCGACGGCTAACGCCGATCCGGACGAGCTGCCGCCCGGCGACCCCGAGCCCCGGCGGAAGTTCGCCTATCCGCCCAACCTGCTGGTGATCGACGGCGGCCCGGGTCAGGTCGGCGCGGCAGTCCGGGCGCTCGAGGAGCTCGGGATCGTGGACGTGGCGGTGTGCGGCCTGGCCAAGCGGCTGGAAGAGGTCTGGCTGCCGGGCGAGGACGGCCCGGTCATCATGCCGCGCAGCAGTGAGGGCTTGTACCTGCTCCAGCGCATCCGGGACGAGGCACACCGGTTTGCCATCACCTACCACCGGGCCAGGCGCTCGGCCGCGCAGACGGCCAGCGAACTAGACAGCGTTCCTGGTCTCGGGCCAGCGCGGCGGGCTACGCTGCTGCGGCAGTTCGGCTCCGTGCGCAAGCTGGGCGCGGCGACCGTCGCGGAGATCGCCGCGCTGCCTGGATTCGGCCAGCGGACTGCGGAATCGGTGTACCAGGCCCTACACGAGCCGACGCAGCCCGAGCCGACACGGCACGAGCCAACACAGCAAGGGCCAGGGGGGCCGAGCATTGAGCGCTGAGGACGCGGTACCGGCAGACGCCGGTCAGCAGGAGATCGTCATCATCACCGGGCTGTCGGGTGCGGGCCGCAGCACGGCGGCCAAGTCGCTGGAGGACCTCGACTGGTTCGTGGCCGACAACCTGCCGGCCGACCTGCTGCCCACCATGGTGGATCTGGCCAGGCGGTCCAGGGGCGCGGTGCCGCGACTGGCGGCCGTCGTCGACATCCGCAGCCGCGCGTTCACGACCGACCTGAAGTCCGTGATCGGTGACCTGAACGCGCGCGGCGTCCGGCCGTTCGTTGTCTTCCTGGAGGCGTCTGACGAGACGCTGGTTCGCAGGTTCGACAGCGTCTCCCGGCCGCATCCGCTCCAGGAAGGCGCTCGGGTGGTCGACGGCATCACCGCGGAGCGCGAGCTGCTCCAGGGCATGCGAGCCGAGGCCGACCTGGTGCTCAACACCACCGAGCTGAACGTGCACGAGCTGCGATCCCGGATGCGGGACGCGTTCGCCACCGAGGCTGACGCCGCGCTGCGGGTCAGCGTCGTCTCGTTCGGCTTCAAGTACGGCCTGCCGGTGGACGCCGACATGGTGGCGGACTGCCGGTTCCTGCCGAACCCGCACTGGGTGCCCGAGCTGGCGCCGCAGACCGGTCGCGACGCGCCCGTCATCGACTACGTCCTGGGCCAGCCGGGCGCGCGAGATTTTGTTGATGCGTTCGTCCGCGCCGTGCAGATCGCGCTGGCCGGCTACGACCGGACTGGGCGGCACTTTGTGCTGCTAGCGGTCGGCTGCACGGGCGGCAAGCACCGCAGCGTGGTGATCGCAGACGAGATGGCCGCCCGGCTGTCACAGAGCTGGCCCGGCATCCAGGTCACGCATCGCGACCTGGGTCGCGAGTAGGCGCGAGTGCAGCTCCCCGGTCAGCAGGACCCCGATCAGCGGGACCCCGATCAGCACCTGCAAGAGCGGCCGCAGAGCCGCCGGGTGGTAGCGCTCGGCGGCGGGCACGGCCTGCACGCCTCGCTGTCCGGACTGCGCCGGGTCACCAGGGACCTGACGGCGATCGTGACGGTGGCCGACGACGGCGGCTCTAGCGGCCGGCTGCGCCGCGAGTTCGGCGTCCTGCCGCCCGGCGACCTGCGGATGGCCCTGGCTGCGCTGTGCGGCGACGACGCCTGGGGCACGACCTGGAGCCGGGTGATACAGCACCGGTTCGCCGGAGCCGGAGTCTCGGTTGGCGAGGATGCTGGGCTGGCCGGGCATGCGGTCGGCAACGTGCTCATCGTGGCCCTGTGGGAGCTGCTCGGCGACACCGTTCAGGGGCTGGACTGGGTGGCCCGGCTGCTCGGCGCACACGGCCGGGTACTGCCGATGTCGGCGGTCCCGCTGGACCTGGTGGCCGAAGTCGAAGGGGCAGATCCGGACAGGCCGGACGAGCTGACCATTGCTGTCGGCCAGGTGGCCTGCGCGACGACGACAGGACGGGTACGGTCGGTATCACTGATACCTGCTGACCCGCCCGCGTGCCCGGAGGCCGTGCAGGCGATCGGGGCGGCGGACTGGGTGGTGCTCGGGCCTGGCTCATGGTTCACCAGCGTGCTGCCGCACCTGCTGGTGCCGGACCTGGCCGCGGCGCTAGTCGGGACTCGAGCGCGGAGGCTGGTAGCGCTGAATCTGGCGCCGCAACCCGGTGAGACCGAGGGGTTCTCGCCGCACGCCCACCTGGAGGTTCTGGCGGAGCACGCCCCTGATCTGGCGGTCGACGTCGTGCTGGCCGACCGCGAGGCGGCCCGTGGTGCCGCCGCGGAGCTGGAGAAGGCGGCCGGCCTGCTCGGTGCCCGTCTCGTACTGGCCGACCTGGCCGTCGATGACGGGTCGCCGCGGCACGACCCGCGGCGCCTGGCTGGCGCGTTCGCGCAGATATTTGAGGGGGAGTGACGTCAATGGCGCTGACCGCGCTGGTCAAGGATGAGCTCAGCAGGGTCAGCGTGCTGAAGCCATGCTGCCGCAAGGCCGAGGTGTCGACCATCCTGCGATTCGCCGGTGGCCTGCACCTGGCGGCCGGCCGCATCGTGGTAGAAGCGGAACTCGACACCGGGGCTGCGGCGCGTCGCCTGCGCAAGGACATCGCCGAGGTATTCGGGCATTCTTCCGACCTGGTGGTGCTGGCCCCAGGCGGGCTGCGCAAGGGCAACCGCTACGTCGTGCGCGTGCATGCCGACGGGGAGAGCCTCGCCCGGCAGTCCGGCCTGGTTGACAACCATGGCCGCCCGGTCCGCGGGCTGCCGCGGCAGGTGGTCTCGGGTACCACGTGCGACTGCGAGGCCGCGTGGCGCGGGGCGTTCCTGGCCCACGGCTCCCTGACCGAGCCGGGCCGGTCGATGTCGCTCGAGTTGACCTGCCCCGGCCCCGAGGCAGCGCTGGCCATGGTCGGCGCCGCCCGGCGGCTCAAGATCCACGCCAAGGCACGCGACGTCCGCGGCGTGGACCGGGTCGTGGTCCGCGACGGCGACTCGATCAGCGCGCTGCTAACCAGGCTCGGCGCGCACGACAGCGTGCTGGCCTGGGAGGAGCGCAGGATCCGCCGCGAGGTGCGGGCAACCGCGAACAGACTGGCCAACTTCGACGACGCGAACCTGCGCCGCAGCGCACGGGCCGCCGTCGCGGCCGGCGCCCGGGTCGAGCGCGCGCTGGAGATCCTCGGCCCGGAGGCGCCCGATCACCTGATCATCGCTGGCGAGCTGCGCATCAAGCACCGGCAGGCGAGTCTGGAGGAGCTTGGCCAGCTGGCCGAGCCGGCCCTGACCAAGGACGCGATCGCCGGCCGGATCCGGCGCCTGCTGGCGCTTGCCGATCGTCGCGCCACTGAGCTCGGCGTGCCCAACACCGAGGCCACCCTCACCGCGGACATGCTGGTGCCCTAGCACGGTAGGGTTCGGACGGCGGTGCTGGCTGGGTGGGACTGGCTGGGTGGGGCTGGCAGGGTAGGGCAGGCCGGGTAGGGCAGGCCGGGAGAAGGAGCGCATTCCAGTGAGTGTCCGAGTAGGGATCAATGGGTTCGGCCGGATCGGCCGGAACTTCTGGCGGGCCGTGCACGCGGGCGGCGGCGGCGACATCGAGATCGTCGCGGCCAATGACCTCGGCGACCTGGCCACCTGCGCCCACCTGCTCAAGTACGACACGCTGCTCGGCACCCTTGACGAGGAGATCACCGCCGACGGCGACGTGATCCGGGTGGGCCGGCACTCGATCAAGATGCTGGCCGAGCGGGACCCGGCGCAGCTGCCGTGGGGCGAGCTCGGCGTGGACGTGGTGATCGAGTCGACCGGCCGCTTCACCAGCGCGCAGGACGCAGGCAAGCACCTGGCGGGCGGCGCGCGCAAGGTGATCATTTCCGCGCCGGCCAAGGGCGAGGACATCACGATCGTGATGGGCGTCAACGACGACTCCTACGACCCGGCCCGGCACGACATCATCTCCAACGCCTCGTGCACGACCAACTGCGTGGCGCCGATGGCGAAAGTCCTGAACGACAGCTTCGGGATCCGCAAAGGCCTGATGACGACGATCCACGCCTATACCAATGACCAGGTCATCCTCGACTTCCCGCACAAGGACCTGCGCCGGGCCAGGGCCGCGGCGCAGAACATCATCCCGACGACCACCGGCGCGGCCAAGGCCACGGCGCTGGTGCTGCCGGAGCTGGCGGGCAAGCTGGACGGGCTGGCGATGCGGGTGCCGGTCATGGACGGCTCGGTGACCGACCTCGTCGTGCAGCTGGACCGGGACGTGACCGTCGATGAGGTCAACGCGGCCTATCAGGCCGCCGCGGACGGCCCGCTGAAGGGCTACCTGCACTACACCGCCGATCCGATCGTGTCGTCCGACATCGTGGGCACGCCGTACTCGTGCACGTTCGACTCTCAGCTCACGATGGCCTTCGGCGACCAGGTCAAGGTCATCGGCTGGTACGACAACGAGTGGGGCTACTCCAACCGGCTCGCCGACCTGGCCGCTCTTGTCGGCTCGAACCTGCCCGCGCGGTCATGAAGGGCCTCGACTCGCTCGACGTCGCCGGGAAGGTGGTGCTGCTGCGGTCCGACCTGAACGTGCCGCTGGACGGCACGACGATCACCGACGACGGCCGCATCCGGGCCAGCATCCCGACGATCAACGAACTCCGGGCGCGCGGTGGCCGCGTGCTGATCACCGCGCACCTGGGTCGGCCGAAGGGGGAGAGCTACGCTGACCGGGTCGCGGGCGGCCCGTCGCTCGCGCCTGTTGCCGCGCGGCTCGCCGAGCTGCTCGGCGTCCCGGTCCCGCTGGCCGGCGACGTTGCCGGTGACTCGGCCGCGGCGATCGCGGCTGGCCTGGCCGACGGCGATGTGGCCATGCTGGAGAACATCAGGTTCGAGCCGGCTGAGACCAGCAAGGACGACACCGTCCGGGCTGCGCTGGCCGCCCGCCTGGCTGCCCTGGCGGACGTCTACGTCGGCGATGGGTTCGGCGCGCTGCACCGCAAGCACGCGAGCGTCTACGACCTGCCCGCCCTGCTGCCGCATGCGGCGGGAGAGCTGGTCCTGGCCGAGGTCGCGGTGCTGGAGCAGCTGACCGAGAGCCCGGCGCGGCCGTACGTGGTCGTGCTCGGCGGTGCCAAGCCATCCGACAAGCTAGCCGTTATCGCGAACCTGCTGGACAAGGCCGACCGGATCCTGATCGGCGGCGGCATGTCCTACACCTTCCTGAAGGCCAAGGGCTATGAGGTGGGCAAGTCGCTGCTGGAAGCCGACCGCCTCGACGACGTCAGGAAGATCATGGCCGATGCGGCCGCGCGGGGCGTCGAGCTCGTCCTGCCCGTCGACCTGGTCGGAGCTGCCGATTTCGCGCCCGACGCCGAGCACGAGGTGTACCCGGTGACGGCGTTCCCGGCCGACCGGGAGAGCCTGGACATGGGGCCGGCCACGCGCGAGCTGTTCGCCGCCAGCCTGGCCGACGCGGCCACCGTCTTCTGGAACGGCCCGGTCGGGGTTTTCGAATTCCCGGCGTTCGCGGAGGGCACCAGGACCGTGGCGGAGGCGATCGGCAGGCTCGGCGGCCTGACGGTTGTGGGCGGCGGTGACTCGGCCGCCGCGGTCCGCCGGCTCGGGCTGCCCGACGACGCCTTCCGCCACATTTCGACCGGCGGCGGCGCCAGCCTGGAGTACCTGGAGGGCACTGCCCTGCCGGGTCTGGAGGCGCTCGCGTGACGGCATCGGCAGCCAGGAAGCCGCTGATCATCGGCAACTGGAAGATGCACAACAATCACTTCGAGGCCATCGCGCTGACCCAGAAGCTGGGCTGGGGACTGACCGACAAGGATTTCGTCGCTGCCGACATCGCGATCATGCCGCCGTTCACCGCGCTGCGCAGCGTCCAGACCCTGATCGACGGGGACAAGCTGCGGCTGCGTTACGGCGCGCAGGACGTGTCGGAGCACGAGGACGGGCCGTACACCGGCGATATCTCGGCCCGGATGCTCGCCAAGCTGGGCTGCGATTTTGTCCTGGCCGGCCACTCGGAGCGGCGGCAGCACCACCACGAGGACGACGGCCTCGTCAACGCCAAGGTCCGGGCCGTGCTCCAGCGCGAGATGACGCCCGTGCTTTGCGTAGGTGAGCCGCTGGCCGTGCGCCAGGCGGGCGAGCAGCTGGCCTATACCCTGGCCCAGGTTGACGGCGGGCTAGCCGCCCTGTCGGCCGAGCAGGTGTCGAAGCTGGTGGTGGCCTATGAGCCGGTCTGGGCGATCGGTACCGGTGAGGTCGCCACCCCCGCGGACGCGCAGGAGGTGTGCGCGGCCATCAGGAACCGGATTTCGTCCATTCAGGGGGACGCGGTGGCGACTACCATGCGTATCCTGTATGGCGGGTCAGTGAAGCCCGACAACATGCCCGCGATCATGGCTGAGCCGGACGTCGACGGGGCGCTAGTCGGCGGCGCGAGCCTCGATGCCGGTGAATTCGTCAGAATCTGCCGGTATCGTGAAGAGAGCGCGGCCATCAGATGAGAGACGAGTAACCCAGTGACCCTCGCATTCTCCGTGATCTTGATCATCACAAGCCTGCTGATGGTGCTGCTCGTCCTGCTGCACAAGGGCAAGGGCGGCGGGCTGTCGGATCTGTTCGGCGGCGGCATCTCGTCGTCGCTTGGCTCGTCTTCGGTCGTGGAGCGCAACCTCGACCGCATCACGATCTTCACAGGCATCATCTGGTTCATCTGCATCGTCGTGCTTGGGATCCTCGACAAGCACTGATCCGCAGCACGGCAGTGAGTACTCGGCGGCATGATGACCGCGTCTTGAGCAAGGGGTGAGCAGTGAGTAGTGGCAACGCCATTCGCGGCAGCCGGGTCGGTGCTGGGCCGATGGGTGAGGCCGAGCGCGGCGAGGCGGCACCGCGGGTCCGCATCTCGTTCTGGTGCTGCAACCGGCACGAGACGGTACCCAGCTTCGCCTGCGATGCGGCCGTGCCCGAGTTCTGGGACTGCCCGCGCTGCGGCCTGCCAGCAGGCCAGGACGAGGCGAATCCGCCTGCGCCGCCACACGCCGAGCCCTACAAGACGCACCTGGCGTACGTGAAGGAGCGCCGCAACGACACCGACGGCGCCGCCATCCTGGCCGAGGCGCTCGATCGCCTCCGCAAGGGCGCCTAGCGGCTAGTGCGCGAAGGCGTTGCGCTGCCCGCTGGGCAGCAGCGGTATTGGCGGCTGCGGTGCGGCCGTAAGCGCTGCTACCTGGGTGCGCAGGTCGCTGAGCAGCACGTCGGCTAGCTCCCGAGAGAATCCGTTCCGCACCACGATGCGCAGCACGGCGGTGTCCTGCATGTCCGCCGGGAAGGTGTAGGCCGGGACCAGCCAGCCTCGCTGGCGCAGGCGCTCGGAGAGGTCAAACACGCTGTACCCGGCGGCGGCCGGGTCGGTCAGCCGGAACGCGAGCACCGGCAGGTCGCTGCCGTCCGACAGCAACTCGAACGGGCCGATGGCGGCGATCTGCGCCGCCAGGTGCTTCGCGACGTCCTGGCAGGCCTGCTGAACCTGCCGGTAGCCGTCGAAGCCGAGGCGCAGGAAGTTGTAATACTGCGCCGCCACCTGCCCGCCGGGCCGGGAGAAGTTGAGCGCGAACGTCGGCATCTCGCCGCCGAGATAGTTCACCTTGAAGATCAGGTCCTCGGGCAGGGCAGCGGCGTCCCGCCAGATGATCCAGCCGACGCCGGGATACACCAGGCCGTACTTATGCCCGGAGGTGTTGATCGAAGCCACCCGTGCCAGCCTGAAGTCCCACTCCAGGTCAGGCGCCAGGAACGGGGCCACAAACCCGCCGGACGCACCGTCCACGTGGATATCGACGTCCAGCCCCGTGCGCCGCTGGAGATCGTCCAGCGCGCCGGCTATCTGGGCGACCGGCTCGTAGCTGCCATCCATGGTGGAGCCGAGGATCGCCACGACGCCAATGGTGTTCTCGTCGCAGTGCGCGGCAGCTTCAGGTCCGGTCAGGTGCAGGCGGCCCGGCTCCATCGGCACCAGCCGGGGCTCGACCTGCCAGTAGCGGCAGAACTTCTCCCAGCAGACCTGAACGCCGGCGCTCATGACCAGGTTCGGCTTGGCCCGGTCTGGGGTGGCACTGTCAGGGCCCTGCCGGGCGCGCCAGCGCCAGAGCAGCGCCAGGCCGCCGAGCATGCAGGCCTCGCTTGACCCTGTCGTCGAGCAGCCAGTGGCCGGGCCACTTGCGTGCCATAGCTCGCCGATGATGTTGACGCAGCGTCGCTCCAGCTCCGCGGTCATCGGGTACTCGTCCTTGTCGATCATGTTCTTGCTGAAGCAGTCGGCCATCAGCAGACCGGCCTGCGGCTCCATCCACGTCGTGACGAAGGTCGCGAGGTTCAGCCTGGCGTTGCCGTCCAGCATCAGCTCGTCCCTGACGATCTGAAGCGCGAGGTCCGGGTCCATGCAGCGGGCGGGGAGCCGGTGCCGGGGGACCGAGCTGTCGATCTCACAGCCGTAGACCGGGTTGATCTCCAGTTCGGCGTAGCTGCCGGACTCATCGACCTTGCCGTGCAGTGGCATGCTGCCTTCTTTCTTGGTGAGTGTCAGGGCACGCGCAGGTAGCGGCTGAACAGGAAGCCGTCGTCGGCCAGCACGTGGGTGAGAGACAACCGGGCGCCGCACAGCGGCGGTGAGGTGAGGATCCGGCTCGCCGAGCCGCCCGCCAGCACGGGGCTCGTGGTCAGGCACAGCTCGTCCAGCAGGCCGGCCTCGGCCAGGTGGCCGAGCAGCGTGGGGCCGCCTTCGGTGAGGATGCGCGCGTAGCCGAGTTCGCGCAGCGCCCGGACCGCGGCGGCGAAGTCGACCCGGTCCTCGCCGGCCTCGATGACATGGGCGCGCCGGGCGATGGCCGCGCGCCGATCGGGCGAGGCGGCCGCCGTGGTAATCACGATCGTTTGCGCGTCCGGCGCTGCGGCGGCGAGCAGCTTGCTGTCCGGGTCGAGATCAAGGCGGCCGGAGACCACGGCGATCGGCGGGACGGGTGCGCCTGGCCGGGCGCAGGCCAGCCCAGATCTCGTCCGCCTGCACCGGCCGGTAGCGTTCCGCCCTTGCTGTCCCGGCGCCGACCAGGATCAGGTCGGCCAGGCTCCGCAGCACCGTGAACACCATCCGGTCGGCCGGACCAGACAGCCCGCCGGAGCGGCCGTCAACCGAGGCGGCGCCGTCGGCGCTCACCACCATGTTCGCGCGCAGCAGGGCAGGCGGGCGAGCGGCCCCGTTCCCGTAGTAAGAAGCGAGCCGGGTGACGGCGGCGGGCGTCGGGCCCGCCGTAGCGCGCGGCGCTACCAGCAGCTCGGGGCCCCGCACCGGATGGATCTTGCGCACGGCCAGCAGTCAATCAGATGCGCCGGGATATTCGGCGGCGGCCCGCTGGAAGCCGGTCAGCCGGCGCTGGCCTGCAGGACCACCACCGCGTGGCCGGGGAGCTCCCTGGTGCTGGCCGCGCCGAGCAGGCCGCCTGCCGACGGGCCGTCCGCGGCGGGCGTAGTCGCCTCGGCGCTGGCCGTATCGACGACGACCGCCCAGCCCGCCGCGGCGCCGGCCGCGGGCAGGGTGAAGGTCACCGGCTGATCATTCGCGTTGAACAGCAGCAGGAAGCTCTGGTCGGTGATGGGCTCGCCGCGCGGCCCGGGCTCCGTGATGGCTGCGCCGTTGAGCAGCACGGCGAGTGATCGCGTGTCGCTAGCTCCCCAGTCGGCGTCCGTCATCTCGATGCCGGCGGGCGTCAGCCAGCTGATGTCGCGCTGCCCGCCTAGCTCGCCGCTGAAGAACCTGCGCCGCCGGAACACCGGGTGCTCTCGCCGCAGCGCGATGAGGCTGCTCGCGAACTCCATCAAGTCGGCGTGCTTGCCCGCGGCCTCCCAGTCGACCCACGACACCTCGTTGTCCTGGCAGTAGGCGTTGTTGTTGCCCTGCTGCGTGCGGCCGAGCTCGTCGCCGGCTAGCAGCATCGGTACGCCCTGCGACAGCAGCAGCGTCGCCAGGAAGTTACGCGCCTGGCGACTTCGCAGCGAGGTGATGGCGGGATCGTCGGTCGGGCCCTCGGTGCCGCAGTTCCAGGACCGGTTGTCGTTGCTGCCGTCGGCGTTGCCGTCGCCGTTAGCCTCGTTGTGCTTGTCGTTGTAGCTCACCAGATCAGCGAGGGTGAAGCCGTCGTGGCAGGTCACGAAGTTGATTGAGGCGACGGGCAGGCGGGCGCTGGTCTCGTACAGGTCGCTGGAGCCGCTCAGCCGCGAGGCAAACTCCGGCACGGAGGCCGGCTGGCCGCGCCAGAAATCCCGGACTGTGTCGCGGTACTTGCCGTTCCACTCCGTCCACAGTGGCGGGAACTTCCCGACCTGGTAGCCGCCGTCCCCCACGTCCCACGGCTCGGCGATGAGCTTGACCTGGGAGACGACCGGGTCCTGCTGCACGAGTTCGAAGAACGCCGACAGCCGGTCCACCTCGTGCAGTTCCCTGGCCAGCGCCGAGGCCAGGTCGAAGCGGAAGCCGTCGACGTGCATGTCCAGGATCCAGTACCGCAGCGAGTCCATGATCAGCTGGAGCGCGTGCGGGTGCCGGACGTTCAGGCTGTTGCCGCAGCCGGTGTAGTCCAGGTAGACGGACGGGTCGGCGTCGTCGAGGCGGTAGTAGGCGGCGTTGTCGATGCCGCGAAAAGACAGCGTGGGCCCGGTCGCGCCGCTCTCGGCGGTGTGGTTGTAGACGACGTCGAGTATGACCTCGATGCCGGCCGCGTGCAGCGCCTTGACCATGGACTTGAACTCGGCGACCTGCCCGTGCGGCTCGGCCGAGCTTGAGTAGGCGTTATGCGGCGCGAAGAATCCGATCGTGTTGTAGCCCCAGTAGTTGGTGAGCCCGCGCTCGGCTAGCTGGTGCTCAGGCACTGACTGGTGGACCGGCATGAGCTCGATGGCGGTGACGCCCAGCTTGGCAAGATGGTCGATGATCGCGGGCGAGGCCAGGCCAGAGTAGGTACCGCGCAGCTCGGCCGGGACCTGGGGATGGCGCATGGTCAGGCCGCGGACGTGCGCTTCGTAGATCACCGTCTGGTGGTAGGGCGTGCGCGGTTGCCGGTCGCCGGCCCAGTCAAAGTAGGGGTTGATCACCACGCTGCGCGGCATGAACGGCGCGCTGTCGGACTCGCTGCGCTTGGCCGGGTTCCCTGGCTGGTAGTCGAAGACCGACTGATCCCAGCGCAGGCTTCCGTCCACCGCCTTGCCATACGGATCCAGCAAAAGCTTGGCCGGATTGCAGCGCTGGCCCTGCTTCGGATCGTAGGGACCGCTCACGCGGTAGGCGTAGCGCTGGCCAGGACCGACCGTCGGCAGGTAGCCATGCCAGACAAAGCCGTCGACCTCGGTGAGGTCCAGGCGCGTCTCGGTCCCGGCGGCGTCGAACAAGCACAGCTGAACCCGCTCGGCGACCTCGGAGAACAGGGCAAAATTGGTGCCAGAGCCATCCCAGGTAGCGCCAAGCGGGTAGGCGGCGCCCGGCCAGATCTGCATTCGACTGACCCTACCTGCTGGTAACAGCGGACCGAACCAGGATGCCCGGTAGATCGGCTCCGTCCGCCAGGCTGCCGAACGGCGTCCCTGGCCCGGCCCCGTGCTGGCCGACACCGTGCGGGCCGGCCGCCTGCTGGCTGGCGCCGAGCCTGCTTTCGCAGAACGCGTCGGCGACCGCCGTCGGCGCGTGCCGGACCAGCAGGGCCGCCTGCAGCGTGACGGTGAGCTGGCCGGCTAGCCGCCGGGCGTGTCGCTCCGCCGCCTGGCCGTCCGATGCGGCCTCCTTGAGGCCCTGTCGCAGGCTCGCGGCCGCTGCCGCGACACGCGGGTCCCCGGCGGCCAGGTCAATCTCGGCGAGCAGCGCGTCGGCCGAGTAAGGCGTGCGGGCCAGCGCGCGCAGGACGTCCAGCGCCGTGACGTTGCCGGAGCCTTCCCAGATGGAGTTCAGCGGCGCGTCCCGCAGCAGGCGCGGCATGGGGGAGTAGTCCTCGACGTAGCCGTTGCCGCCCAGGCACTCCAGCGCCTCTGCGGTGACCATCGGCGTGCGCTTGCAGATCCAGTACTTGGCCGCCGGCAGGGCCACCCGCAGCAGCGCTGCTTCGGCACTGTCGCCGCGGGCCGCCCGGTCTGCTGCGCCCGCGAGCCGGAGCGCGAGGGTGGTCGCGGCTTCGGACTCGAGCGTCAGGTCGGCGATGACGCCGGTCATGGCCGGGTGGTCGACGAGCGGGGTGCCGAATGAGGTCCGCAGGCTCGCGTAGTTCGCCGCGAGCACGCAGGCCTGCCGGATCGCCGCCGCACTGCCCAGCACGCAGTCGAGCCTGGTCGCGGTCACCATCTCGATGATCGTCGCGACGCCACGCCCCGGCTCGCCGACCAGCCAGGCGACCGCCTCGTCGTACTCGACCTCGCTAGAGGCATTGGAGGTGTTGCCGAGCTTGTCCTTGAGCCGCTGGATGTACATCGCATTCCGGCTGCCGTCGGCCAGCACGCGGGGGAGCAGGAAGCAGGACAGGCCCTCCGGCGCCTGGGCGAGTACGAGGAACATGTCGCACATCGGCGCCGAGCAGAACCACTTGTGTCCGGTCAGCAGGTAGCTGCCGTCGCCGGCGGGCACTGCGCGGGTGGTGTTGGCCCGCACGTCCGAGCCGCCTTGCTTCTCGGTCATCGCCATCCCCGCCAGCAGCCCGGCCTTGGCGGCAGGCGCGCGCAGGCCCGGATCGTAGACCGGGGCGGTGAGCAGGGGTTCGTAGCTGGCCGCCAGGCTTGGCGCCTGCCGCAGCGCGGGCACGCAGGCATAGGTCATCGAGATCGGGCAGCCGTGCCCGGCCTCGGCCTGCGTCCAGACCATGAACTTGGCCGCACGGGCGACGTGCGCACCCGGCCTTGTATCGGCCCACGGCGCAGCGTGCAGGCCGTGGCCGACTGCCGTGGTCATCAGGTGGTGCCAGGAGGGATGGAAGTCGACCTCGTCGACGCGGTGGCCGCGAGCATCGTGGGTCCGCAGGACCGGCTTGCTGACGTTCGCCAGCCGGGCGTGCTCCTGCGTCTGCGCGGAGCCGGCCAGCACGCCGAGCTCGTGCAGCTCGGGCTCAGCCCAGCCGGCGCCCTCCCGGTGCAGCGCCGCCACCAGCGCCGCGTCGTCGGCTACGTCGAACCCGGCTAGCGGCGGGACCTGATTGAAGACCTCGTGGGTCGCACGGCGCCATTACGAGGTGTGGATGCCGCACTCGCTCTTGGCGGTGCCCGCCCAGCGGCCGCTGCGCGGGTCTGCTCCTTCGGCCACCCTGGAAGTGCAGGTGCGGCAGCCGATCGACGGGTAGCCGTCGTAGACAAGCGGGTTGATCAGGATGTTATTGGCGACGATGTAGTCGTCGACCTGCTGCTGGGTCCACTCGACGATCGGGTTGACCTTGATCATCTCGCGCCGGGCATCCCACTGGACGACCTTGGTGTCGCTGCGGGCCTCTGTCTCCTCGCGGCGCACGCCGGTGAACCAGGCATCGTACGGGCCGAGGGCCTCCTCGAGCGGCACCACCTTGCGCAGGTAGCAGCACAGGTCCGGGTTGCGGCTGTACAGGCGCGGCCCAAGCTCAGCGTCCTGCTCGGCCACGGTGGTCGGGGGCGTCACGTTGATCACGTTCACGGGGTAGACGGCGGACACGGCGTCCCTGGTGCCCACGGTCTCCGGGAAGTGATAGCCAGTGTCCAGGAAGAGCACGTCAATCCCTGGCAGGTGCTTAGCAACAAGATTGACGAGGACAGCGTCCGTCATTGACGAGGTAATGCAGATCCGGCGGCCGAATGTCCGCACGGCCCACGCGATCACCTCGTCGGCCGGGGCTCCCGCCAGTGCATCAGCCGCGTCCGCGGCTAGCCTCTCCATGTCGCTGGGCTCCTCCTCGCGGCGGTCCATTCGTCTGGCAGCCTAGCTGGCCCTGGTGCGGCACACGCGTAGCCGTAGAGAACGGCTATTCCAGTCCACAGTATGGCCAAACGTAAGCCAGTGCACGCTCTGTCGCGCAAGTCACAAGGATCATGCGCCGTCCCGAGCGTCACGATTCCTGCCTGCCGCGCCTTCGCGAAACCCTGCCAGCGGGGGCAACCATCGTTATGCCGCCGGTATTCCGGCCCCGGGGGTGGCCCCCCGGAGCCTAGCCCTGCCGGATCCAGCCGAGGCGCGTCTCGGGCTTGGGCGGCGGCTGATGCTGGCAGTCACACCAGGTGCCACCGCGGCACTCCTCGTGCCGCTGGGCCCGGCATCCTGGGCAGACCATCGTCTCGTTGCGCGTCTCGTTGCGCGGTCGGCTGGCTCAGGCCGCGTTGGCGCGGCGCATGCGGCGGCGTCGCTCAGACGAGCGCTCGTCCTCGTTGAGGCCGCCCCAGGTCCCGTACTTCTCCGGTCGGCTCACCGCGTAGGTGAGGCACTCGGCTCGGACCGGGCAGGCCCCGCAGACGGCCTTGGCCTTGCGCTCGCGGATCTCGCGCTCCGGCTGCCGCTCGCCGTCGGGCCCGAAGAAGAGCACGACATCACGGCCCCGGCACGCAGCCTCATCCTGCCAGCCCCAGTTCGGCCGTTGCATCAGGGCGGCTTGACGGCGTACCTCAGACATGAATAGCTCTCCTCAGCCAGGTGACCGTGGTCGTCGGTGGCCACGGTGTCAGTACTCGACATGTGTCGTTGCGTTATAAGTCGGTCAAAACAGTTCGGTCGGTGCGTGCCCGAGGGGTTCAGGCCCCGTCGTGCCAGCGTTCTCCCGTCCAGCGGACCCCTCAGAGCGAGGTATGGTGCTCTAGACGAAGGAGCTCTCGCGCGGTGCGGCAATTGCCCCGTCGCATGATGCAACGCGCCACGGTGGCGCGGTGTTCCCGGCGAGCGCTGCCGCGTGGCCGCGGCGCTGGTATGCATGGCAATCCAAGCGCGCAGGCCGCCGCATAATTATGCCATCTGGCCTGTCCGGCGCGCAGCCGAGATCACGAATATGCTGCCCGATCTCAGCGTGGGGCGGGTCACACTAAGTGATCATTAACTGGACAGATCCCATAGTTCGGGCCACCATAGCTTCATGTCCGCGTCCGACGCAGCGCCGCTGCCTCGCCTCGGCGAGGTGTTTTTCGACGTCAGGGGCAATTCTCGGAGCATGCGGCTGAGCTGGTACGCCGACACCGGGGTGGCCGTCTTCAGCATCTGGCAGGGCGGTATGTGCACTGGCACGTTCCGGCTGCCCATCGATGATCTGGCCAGGATGATCGAGATCTTGCAGCGCGGTCCGCGCGGGCACCGTGAGGTCGACGCCGCCGGGCACGGCGGGCCTAGCTACGCCGAGCCGGCCGCCTACGACGACCATGACGCCAGCTACCCCGGCGATCACGACGGCGGCACGGAATACGGGGCTGGCGAGCACGGGCCTGGCGAGTACGGGCCTGGCGAGTACGGGCCTGGCGAGTACGGGCCTGGCGAATACGGCCGCGGTGCACACCGTACCGACCGGCACCGGCGGTCCGACTACGGCGCTGACGAGTACGGGGCTGACGAGTACGGGGCCGCCGAGCATCGGGCCAGCGACTATGAGGCCGGTGACTACAGGGCCGGCGAGCACCGCACCCGTGACTACGGGGCCGGATATACCGGCGGTGATCCCGGCTACGCCGATCCTCCCTACCGCGATCCTGGTCACCGGCCTGAGGGTCACCGGTCTGAGGGCCACCGTGGTGACAGTCGCCGGGCTGAGGGCTACGGGCCTGACGGTTACGGGGCTGACGGTTACCGGGCCGCCGACTACGGTGCCGCTGACTACGGTGCCGCTGGCTACGGGCCGCCCGACTACGAGCAGCTGCCGGGAGCACCGCGCCCGGCGCGCTGGCGCGACGATGAGCGCTACCAGCCCGACGTGACAGGTCAGTACTCGGTCGCGGCCGATGAGCCCGGATACGACCAGCAGCGCTTTGTGCCGCCTTATGTCCGCCCGCAGTCGGGCTCATCTCAGGCCGGCTATTCGGACGACCCCGAGTATCGGTTACCAGCCGATCCTCCGGCCGGTATGCGACATTCGGCGGGCCGGCCCAGCGGCGGGCAAGAGTAGCCGCCGAATGCTGGCCGCCGCCTTGGCAGATCGGTGGCCCTAGGCGGGATTGCGAGATTGGGCGGCTGCCAAAATATGCAGTTCAGAACGTCGTGTTAGTGCCGTTAGAACGGCGACGCGACGGGGCATAGCTTTCCGCGGGGGGAAGGGGGATACCCAAAGTGGCTCAGAAGATCTCCGTCACGTTCGCGTGCGACTACGACTCACGAGAAATTCCCGAGGGCGAGCACATGACTCGGGCGTTCAGCCTTGATGGCCGGGATTACGAAATCGACCTGTGCGAGAAGCACAGCCAGAAGTTCGACGAGGTGCTCAGCAGGTTCGCCGAAAGGGCTCGGAAGGTGACCAGCCGGGTAGGGAAGCCGAAGCGGCGGACCACCGCGCACCGTCAGCGCAGTGCCGACATTCGCGCCTGGGCGAAGCAGAGCGGGATGGACGTCAGCGAACGCGGCCGGATTCCGGCGAACGTGATCGCCAAGTACGAGGCCAACCACTAGCTGGCTGGACCGGTGGCCGGCGCCCGTCCGGGGGCCGGCTCATTGGCCTGCGCCGAGTCGGGCACCAGCACCACGGCGGCGTTCAGTGCCTGGGAGTTGGGCAGCAGCACCCGCCCGTCCTCGGTCTCCAGGCGTACGTACGTCAAGCTCAGGTCCGTGACGACGCCTTCGATCTGACCGGAGAGCGCGCCGGACCGGAAGCGCACCCGGTCGCCGACCCGGAATGGGCTGGCGAACAGCAGCACCACTCCGGCGAACACGTTAGACAGCGACTGCTGCGCCGCAATCCCGAGCAGTACCCCGGCCACCGCCCCGCCGACGAGCAGCTGGCCCGGACTGATGCCGAGGACTTCCAGGGAGATCGTGAGAATGGCGAAGACCCCGACCACCAGCAGGACGTACCTGACGACCCCGGCGTGTGCCGCGCCGATCAGCGGCTGGAGGGAGCGCCGCCCTGCCCCAGACAAGCCAAAAACCGCGATCAGCCCGAAGACAAAGAACGCGAGCGCGCCAGCGATGAAGACGAGCTTCTTGGTCTGGTCGTCGGTACTGGTGGACAGTGCGCGATAGCTGCCGACGCCCCAGACCTTGGCCGCGATGGCGCTGGCGATGGCGATCACGAGCGCGAACAGGGACCGCCACGGCCTCGCCTTCGCCCGGACTCGGTGCATGTGTTCGGCGACGTCCAGCTGGCGACGTTCCTGGAGATCCATTTCTCTACGCTATCCGGCTACGGCGTGGCGCTGACCAGCGGCGGCGTGACCGAAGTCACGCCGCCGCTGGTCAGGGAGTGCTACCCGCCGAGATTGAAGAGCGGACCGCCGACCGGGAAGACGGGCTTGCCCTTGATCCCGTTGATAACCCCAGCCGCCGAGGTGTACCAGGCAACGAAAGCGGTCACGACGCCGATGACGCCGCCGGCCTTCACCATGCCGCTGTTACCGCCGAGGATCCCGATGAACAGGAAGATCTCCGTCAGCTCCAGGGTGAGGAAGACCAGGAACACCGCCACGTTCAGCTGCGTGGCGAACAGCAGCATGTAGGTGTTGAAGATGGCGAAGGCCAGCAAGATCCAGCCTACGTCCTTCGCACCGGCAGGCGCGTGCGCCAGTGTCGCCCATAGGCCGAGGCCAATCCAGAAGCCGCCGTAGGTAGAGAACGCCGTTGCGCCGAAGACGTTCCGGTTGCGGAATTCCCACATGCCGGCCAGCAGCTGGATGAAGCCACCGTAGGCGAAGGCATACCCGAGCCAGTCGGCGCCTGAGGTGTTCTTCGCCCAGCCGGCGTTCACCGCGGACAGCAGGAACGTGGTCAGCGCGAACGCTGCGAGCCCGAGCGGCGCAGGATCGGCTATGCCGGTGCCCTGCGCAACAGCTACGGGAGCTTCATCGGTGGTGCTCAACTGATTCCTCCTGAGGGGCTTGCCTGGCCCTGACCACAAGCACGCTGCTGGGTCAAGGCAGGCGTGATGGATGGTGCGAGGTCGCGAAAGGCAAGCAATGCCTTCCTGCCGCCGGGGCGAGCAAGCCCAGCTCTGCAGGCCCGGTAGTCCGTTGCTACCGCTAACAGCATGGCCATTCACTGACCTCCTGTGTCTTCACACCTAGCTCACCAGAACCAGGTGGAAGATCTGCCCTGAGCGTAACTCCAGTAGCGCATTTTAGGGAGTCCCATTTCCTCGCATGTTTTCCTGGCGCTGCGACTTATAACCCGCAAGCGCTGGCGGGGCCTGTGCTAGTTGGCGCCGCGCCATCGCGGCGGAGCATGCCGGACAACCCTGCCCGCGTCGCCAGCACCAGCACGTGATCGCCGGCCCGAATCAGGTAGTCGGGCGCAGGCGACCAGTCCACACCGTCAATGCCAAGCTGGCGCAGCGCGATGACCCGCATCAGTCCCGGCTGATGCACGGCGGCGATAGGCTGCCCGGCCAGGCCGCCGCCCTCCGCAGCGGCGACTTCGGCTAGCAGCAGGACGTGCCGGCCTACCGCGATGGTGCGCAATACCTGGTGGTCAAGCACAGCCGCGGCGAAGGCCGGTGCCGCCAGGTACGACGTCGACCGCGAGACGGTGTTGCCGACGGTGGCCTGAACGCGTGCCGCGAGATCGTCGTCGTCCAGACGCACGACGATACGCGGTTCGGCGGCAAGCGCTCTGGCGTTGAGCGCGGTCTCCAGATTCGCGATGTCGCTGTCGGTAACCGAGACCAGCGCCTGGCAGGTGGCGATGCCAGCAGCCCGCAGCGTCTCCTCCCGGTGCGTCTCGCCGATGACGACGCGGATGCCGAGGCGCTTGGCCAGCGGCATCCCCGTCGCCTCGGCATTCTTGTCGACGCCGACCACGTCGATGCCGAGGTCGTGCAGCTGGCCGATGATCCGGGTGCCAACTGCGCCGAGGCCTGCCACGATCACGTGGTTGCCGGCCGGTGGCCTGACGGCCGCGGCCGCGCCGGGAATGCGTGACCCCACGATGACGGCCGTCACGAGTGGCAGGAAGGCCAGGCCCGCGAACGTGAGCATGAACTGGGCGACCTTCTCTGCCGACGGCACGCCGGGGCCGGTCACGGCCGCGCCGGCGGCGTCGAGCAAGGTCAGGTACAGCGCGGTCAGCGCACCGAAGCCGGCCGGGCCGACCAGGAAGGCGAAGCCGGTGACCATGACCGCGACGAGAGCGGCGAAGACTAGGGCGAGCTTGGTGCCGACACTTCTGCGCAGCAGCCGCAGCGGCGCGGTCAGCCGCCGGCGACGCTGCCGGGACAGCGGGTTGCGCTTTGTGCCGTCAGCGACAGCGAGCACCAGGCCGGCGGCCGGGTCGGCGGGCGGCAGCAGGTTGGGTGCGTCGGCGTCGCTGCTCCCGGCCAGGCCGCAGATGATCTGATCCGCGCCGACGTCTTCCCGCCGGGCGACGTACATGGTGCGGTTGGCCATCCGCACGTGGCTCGGGGCCGGCTCGCCCAGCGCGGCAGCGACGAGCGACGGGGCCGCCATCTGGGCCTGGGACAGGACGGCGCAGTCGCTGAAGAAGGTCCGGATGCGCTCGCCGAGGCCGACATTGAAGATGCCGATGACCAGGCGTACCCGCGGGCTGATCTCCTGCGCCCGCAGCGCGGCGTGAAAGTTGCCGAGGTCGTCTTGATGGACGATGGCGAGGCCACGAGCTGCGGGCAGGCCTGCGTCGGCAAACGCCTCAGCTGTCAGCTCCGGCCGCTCGAGGACGCGCACGCCGGGCATCGCGGCCAGGCGGGCACCGTGCTCGCTTGCCGCGGACGGGACGATCGCCGTGACGGCTAACCCGTACCGGGCGGTGAATTCCTCTGCCATGCGGGACGCGAGCGCGTTGGCGCCGCAGAGAATGACGTGATCCTCGAGCTCGCCTGACTCCGGGGGCACGAAATGATCTTAGTGGGGTTATCCGGTCGTAGCGGGGATCCCTGCCACGAATGCGAGCGCCTCGCCATAGATCTCGTCCGGGTCGAGGCGGCGCAGCTCCTCGGCTAGCAGATCGGCGGTGTCCCGTCGCTGGAGTGCCACGTGCCGGTCCGGCTGGCCGGGTCGTGTCAGCGTTGCCACCCGCCCGTCTGGTCGGCTGATGACAACGTCACCTGCCGTCGTCTGGAGGCGCACCTCGGTAACGCCAGGGCCCATCGAGATCTCCCGGCTGAACCGCACGCGGAGCCTGCTGCTGAGCCACGCAGTCATCAGGTCGGCCGTCGGGTTGTGCTCCTCCGCGGCGACGACTCCGCCGATGATCTCGTGTTCTTCCTGGTCGACGGTCGCTGCCAGCAGCGATCGCCACGGCGTCGACCTGGTCCAGCTCAGGTCGGTATCACCGGGCTTGTAGCCGGCGCTGAGCGCGGCCAGTGCCTCGGTGGGCGCCTTTGCGCGGGCGGCGTCGGTGACCCGGCGCTGAGCGAGCAAGCCGAGCGGCTGTGCTGACGGGACGGCAGGCAGCAGTCCGTGCCACCAGGTGACGACCGGCGTGTCCGGGACCAGCAGCGGCATGATGACCGAGTCGGCATGCTCGCTCATCGGCCCGTAGAGCCGGAGCAGGACGGTCTGGCCCGGCGTACCCTCACCGGACCGGATCTCGGCGTCGAGCCGGGACGTGGCCCTGGACTCGCGCGCGATCACGGCCAGGACCCGGCACGGATGCTCACGGCCGGCCTGGCTGGCGGCGCGCACGGCGTCGTGCTGACCGGATTCGTCGGTCATGATGATCAGGTTGAGCACCACGCCGGTAGCAGGCCCGCCCATCTGGTCTCTTGTCATGGCCAGGGCCGCGCGGATGTCGCTGGTGGTGGTGTCGGTCAGGTCGGTCAGCATGTCGTGGGAATCCTCATCTAGAGGCGGCGCCAGGCGCGGCCGTCGCGGGCTAGCATCGCGTCGGCGCTCGGCGGTCCGGCCGTGCCTGCCGGGTACTGCTCGGGCTTGTCATGCTTGGCCCAGAAGTCCTCGATCGGATCGAGGATCTCCCACGACAGCTCGACCTCCTCCTGCCGGGGGAAGAGCGGCGGATCGCCGATCAGCACGTCTAGCAGCAGCCGCTCGTAGGCCTCAGGCGAGGACTCGGTGAACGATTCGCCGTAGGCGAAGTCCATGTTGACGTCCCGGACCTCCATCGCCGACCCTGGCACCTTCGACCCGAACCGCAGCGTCACGCCCTCGTCCGGCTGTACGCGGATCACCAGAGCGTTCTGACCAAGTTCCTTAGTGTCAGTGGCATCGAACGGCAGATGCGGCGCGCGCTGGAAGATGACCGCGATCTCCGTCATCCTGGTCGGCAGCCGCTTGCCGGTGCGCAGGTAGAACGGCACGCCAGCCCAGCGCCTGTTGTCGATAGTGAGCCGGATCGCCGCGTAGGTCTCGGTGGCCGAGTCAGGCGGGATGCCATCCTCTTCCAGGAACCCGCGGACCGGGACGCCACCCTGCCAGCCTTCGGAATACTGCCCGCGGGCAGTGTCGGCGGCCATGTCTGCCGGGATCTGGACGGCAGCCAGCACCTTCTCCTTCTCCGCCCGCAGGGACTCGGCCGCGAACGAGAACGGCTCCTCCATGGCAGTCAGCGCGAGCAGCTGGAGCAGGTGATTCTGGATCACGTCCCTGGCCGCGCCTATCCCGTCGTAGTAACCTGCCCGGCCGCCGATGCCGATGTCCTCGGCCATGGTGATCTGGACGTGGTCCACGTACCCGCGGTTCCAGATCGGCTCGAACAGCGTGTTGGAGAACCGGATCGCTAGCAGGTTCTGGACGGTCTCCTTGCCAAGGTAGTGGTCGATCCGGAAGACCGACCCCGCGGGGAACACCACGTCCAGCATCGCGTTGAGCTCCCGCGCGCTCTGCAGGTCGTGACCGAAGGGCTTCTCGATGACCACGCGCCGCCAGGGCCGGCGGCCGCTCTCGGTGGCTGGCGGGCTGGACAACCCCGATCGCTTCAGCTGCGCGACCACGACGGGGAACGCGTCGGGCGGCACCGACAGGTAGAAGGCGTAGTTCCCGCCCGTCCCGCGTTCGAGATCCAGCGCGGCGACGGTCCGCGCCAGGTTGTCGAACGCCTCGTCATCGGCGAACTCGCCGGGGACGAATCGGATCCCCTCGGCGAGCTGCTGCCAGACTTCCTCGCGGAACGGGGTGCGCGCATGAGCCTTGACCGCGTCGTGCGTGATGCGGGCGAAGTCCTCGTCTTCCCAGTTGCGGCGCGCGAAGCCGACCAGGGAAAACCCGGGCGGCAGCAGCCCGCGGTTCGCCAGGTCGTAGATCGCCGGCAGCAGCTTCTTGCTCGCCAGATCCCCGGTCACGCCGAACAAGACGAGCACGCACGGGCCGGCCAGCCGGGGAATCCGCCGGTCTCGCGGATCGCGAAGCGGGTTCGGGATCATGTGGTGCTGCCGCCGGCGTTCATCTCATTTGTGATGCTCTCGAGTAGCTCGGTCCAGGAGGCAGCAAACTTCTCGACGCCCTGCTGCTCCAGCACCGCGACCACGTCGTCGTAATGCACACCGATGGCCTCGAGCTGCTCGAATACCCGTCGCGACTCCTCGTACGTGCCGTGGATCGCGTCGCCATGCAGCTGGGCGTGATCAGCGGTCGCGTGGATGGTCGCCTCCGGCATCGTGTTGACAGTCCCTGGTGCGGCCAGTTCTGTCACGTACATGGTGTCGGCAAATGACGGGTCCTTCACGCTAGTCGAGGCCCAGAGCGGGCGCTGCGGCCTGGCGCCGCGCGCTGCCAGCGCTTCCCAGCGGGGTGTCGCCGACCGCTGCTCGAACAGCTCGTAGGCGAGCCGCGCGTTGGCGAGCGCGGCCTTGCCGCGCAGTGCGTGCGCCTCGGGGGTGCCGATTTTGTCGAGTCTGTCGTCGACTTCGGTGTCGACCCGGCTCACGAAGAACGACGCGACGGAGGCGATGCTCGCGGCATCGCGGCCCGACGCGGCTTCCAGCCCGGCCATGTGCGCGTCGATGACCTGGCCGTAGCGCTCGAGCGAGAAGATCAGCGTCACGTTGACGCTGATCCCCTCCGACAGGCACTGGGTGATCGCCGGCAGGCCCTCGAGCGTCGCCGGGATCTTGATGAACATATTCGGCCGGTCCACCATCCACCACAGGGCGCGCGCTTCCGCGATGGTCTTGTCGGTGTCGTGGGCAAGCCGGGGGTCGACCTCGATCGACACGCGGCCATCGACGCCGTCGGTGGCGTCGTAGACCGGCCGCAGGACGTCACATGCCCAACGGATGTCGTAAGTGGTGATCGCGCGGGACGCCTCCTCCACGGTGACGCCCCGGATGGCGAGATCGTGCACTTGCTCGGCGTAAGCCGAGCCGCTCGACAGCGCCTTGGCGAAGATCGTCGGATTAGAGGTCACTCCGCGCACGTACGCGTCGCGTACCAGCCCGGCCAGGTTCCCGCTGGATAGCCGGTCCCGATTGATGTCGTCGAGCCAGATGGAGACACCCATCTCGGTGAGCTGGGCCAGCGGGTTTTGCTGTGCAGTCATATCAATCGCTCCTCGCCTCGCACGCCCACTACCTACTGTTGCCGGGCTGGGTTACCGATGTATTTCGCCGGGCCGAACATTGGCGAGGCTGTCCCTGGCTGCCTCGGCCACGCTGTCAGCCGTGATGCCGAATTCTGCGTACAGCTTCTTATAGTCCGCCGACGCGCCGAAGTGTTCCAGGCCGACGCTGCGGCCAGCGTCGCCGACGAACTGCTGCCAGCCAAGCGCGATGCCCGCCTCCACGCTGACCCTGGCATGAATGTGCGGCGGCAGAACCTGGTCCCGGTAGGACACGTCCTGCTCACTGAACCACTCGACGCACGGCATGGACACGACCCTGGCCTGGATCCCGTCAGCAGCGAGCAGCTTCCTGGCCGCCAGCGCAAGCTGTACCTCGCTGCCGGTACCGATGAGAATGACGTCGGGCTGGACGCCGTCAGCGTCGGCGAGCACGTAGCCGCCCCTGGCGGTGCCGTCCGCGCTGGCCAGGCCGGTGCCGCCCGCCGACCGATCGAACACCGGCACGTTCTGCCTGCTGAGTGCCAGGCCAGCCGGATGATCGGTGCGTTCCAGGATCGTCCGCCAGGCGACCGTGACCTCGTTGGCGTCAGCGGGCCTGACGACGTCGAGGCCAGGGATGGCGCGCAGCGCCCACAGGTGCTCGACCGGCTGGTGCGTCGGGCCGTCTTCGCCGAGCCCGATGGAGTCGTGTGTCCACACGTAGGTGACCGGCAGGCCCATCAGCGCGGCCAGCCGCGCCGACGGGCGCATGTAGTCGCTGAAAACCAGGAACGTGCCGCCGTACGGCCGCGTCATGCCGTGCAGCGCGATGCCGTTGAGTATCGCGCCCATGCCGTGCTCGCGGATGCCGAAGTGCAGCACCCGGCCGTACCGGTCGCCAGGGAACATCCTGGTCTGGTGGATCTCGGGCACGAAGGACGGCTCGCCCTCCATCGTGGTGTCGTTGCTGCCGGCCAGGTCCGCGGAGCCGCCCCACAGCTCGGGCAGCACCGGCGCCAGCGCGTTCAGCACCTGGCCCGATGCCCTCCTCGTCGCGATGCCCTTGTCGTCGGGCGCAAACTGCGGCAGCACATCGGCCCAGCCGGCCGGCAGCCGCTGCGCGCTAAGCCGGTCGAACAGCTCGCGCTGCTGCGGGTGTGCCTTCGACCACGCGGCCAGCTGCTCGTCCCAGGCGGCGTGCGCCAGCTTGCCGCGGTCGCCGACGAGGCGCGCGTGGTCGACGAGCTCGTCCTCGGCCGGGAATGCGACCGCCGGGTCGAAGCCGAGGATCTTCTTGGTCGCCGCGACTTCCTCCGCGCCGAGCGCCGCGCCGTGTGCCGCGCCCGTGTTCTGCTTGTGCGGTGCGGGCCAGGCGATGATCGTGCGCAGCGAGATGAACGACGGTGCCGTCGTCGTCGCCTTCGCCGTTTCGAACGCGTCGTACAGCGCCTGGACGTCCTCCTGGTACCCCTCCGCCTGTACCCAGCTCAGTCGCTGCACGTGCCAGCCATACGCCTCGAATCGGGCGGCTACGTCCTCGGACTTGGCGATGTTGGTGTCGTCCTCGATGGAGATGTTGTTGTCGTCGTACAGCACGATCAGGTTGCCGAGCTGCTGGTGCCCGGCGAGGGAGGCCACCTCGTGGCTGATGCCTTCCTCCATGTCGCCGTCGGAGACGAAGCAGTAGATGTAGTGGTCGAACGGGCTCATGGCCGGCCCGGCGTCGCGATCGAGCAGGCCGCGCTCGCGGCGCGCCGCCATGGCCATGCCGACCGCGTTCCCGATGCCCTGGCCGAGCGGGCCGGTGGTCGTCTCCACGCCGGATGTCAGGTGATGCTCAGGATGGCCAGGGGTCTTGCTGCCCCACACGCGGTAGTGCTCCAGGTCATCGAGCGTTAGCCCGTATCCGGACAGATAGAGCTGGATGTACAACGTTAGGCTGGAATGCCCGCATGACAGCACAAACCGGTCCCGCCCTGGCCACAACGGATCAGCCGGATCGTGCCGCATCACCTTCTGGTAGAGCAGGTAGGCCGCTGGCGCGAGGCTCATCGCCGTGCCGGGATGGCCCGATCCGGCGCGCTCCACCGCGTCCATGGCGAGGACGCGGATGAGATCCACAGTCCGTCCGTCGGCGTCCGACCAGTCAAGCGCTGTACGCGCGTCACCGCTCACTACTGACTTAGACCCCTCTCACCGCAGACGCCGTTACGGGATTGACCCTATCCCCGGCGCCCTCGGCTGCCCGCCCCGACGCGGGTTAACAATCGGGTCGGACTGGGGCGTGTTATGGCAGTGAGCGGAGGAATTCCAGCATCGCTACGTTGACCTGATCAGGGTGGCTGAGGTTGCTTGCGTGTGACCCGCCGTCGACCTGCACGAGGGCGGCCGGCCCGGACAGGCCAGTGTGCACGGCCTCGGCGCGCTCAATGGCGATGGCGGCATCGGCGGTGCCGTGCAGGATCAGGGCCGGACAGGTGATCTCCCCTAGCCGGCCGGTGATGTCGTCCCGGTCCATCAGGCAGCGGAATGCCAGCCTGAGCTCGTGCCGGTCGGCTGCGTCCCACCGCGCAAACCACGGCGCGTAGTCGACAGGCCCGTCTGGCGGCCCGAGAATGATCGACGCCACTACATCCTGGACGGGCAGCGGGCCTTGCTCCATCCAGATCTGCTCCATCTGCTCGTAGGCGGGTGCGGCCGCCGGGTCCTCCTGGCCAGCCTGGCTGTCGATCAGGATGAGCGCCCGGACTCGCTGCGGAGCGAGCAGCGCCGCGCGCAGGCTCACGAACCCGCCTTGCGACATGCCGCCAAGCACGGCCTGGTCGACGCCGAGGTGGTCAAGCAGGCCGATGGCATCGGCAGCCGAATCCCAGTAGGTGAAGGGCCCGGTCGCCCTGGTGCCGCCAAAGCCACGCTCGTCCCAGGTGATCACTCGGTACTCGGGCGCAAGGGCCTCGACTTGCGGGCCGAACATCGAGGAGTCCATGAGGTAGCCATGGCTGAGCACCACCACGGGGCCGTCGCCCCCGCTGTCGGAGTAGGCGATGGTGATTCCGTTGACCGATGCTGTGCTAACCGATGCTGGGGGCATGGCGGACAAAGTATCGCGGTCGCGACCTACGCGGAAGACTGGTCAGCCGAGCAGGTGCGACGAGAGCTCGGCGGGCCGTGTGATCGCATCGAGCACCGCGCCGCGGTCGCGCAGCGAATACGGCAGCAGCAGCGCTGTGATCCAGATGCCGACCGAGCCTGTGACATGCACCCAGACCAGGCCGGCCGGCAGCCCGGAGAAGTACTGGGCGTAGCCGATCACGCCCTGCAATCCGATCAGCGCCAGCAGCAGCCAGCCGAGCCGCACGGCCCGCCGCGGCGCCGCGGTCAGGTGGAGCCCGAGCAGCAGCGCGGCCATCAGGCCGGCCAGCAGCCAGCCAATGTCGGCGTGCAGCTGGGTGACGCCTTCGAGCGGCAGGTGGTACCTGGCCACGTCCGCCGCCCCGGCCAGCGGGCCGGTGCCGGTGACGACGGTGCCGGCCGCCAGCATCAGCGCAACGGTGCCGACGACGCCGAGTGCGGCGAGCCGGACCGGCCGCGCTACCAGCGGGCGGGGCTCGCCGGTGCCCTCCTGACAGCGGATGTAAAGCGCGACGGTGGCGGCAACGAGCGCCGACGAGGCCAGGAAATGGATCGACACGAGCGCCGGATTCAGCTTGGTGATCACGACGATGCCACCGAGCACCGCCTGCGCAACGATGGCGCCCGGCTGGGCCGCCGCCAGCCAGATCAGCTCACGCTGTCGTCGGCCATCCCGGCCGCGGTACTGCCAGGCGGCGACGAAGACGCCGATCGCAACGACGAAGATGGCAACCGTCACGAGCCTGTTGCCGAATTCCACCCAGCGATGGATCAGCGGATCCCCGGTGACGCCGGAGGCGGCGAGGCTCGACTTCGTGCAGTCCGGCCAGTCTGGGCAGCCGAGGCCAGACTGGCTGAGCCGGACGGCTGCGCCGGTGAGGATGATCAGGGCCGAGGTGATCACGCCGGCCAGCGCCCACCGGCGCAGCGCGGCCGGCGTCGGCGCTAGCAGCGCGGGCCCCAGCAGGCGCGGCCATGGCCTGGTCGCGGGCGTCTTCGGGGCGGTGAGCGGGGCTGACACGGACACCATGTTAGGCCGGCGGCGGCGGCAGGCTGTGCTGATCTGGCTGGTCGGCCGCGCCGTAGCGAGCAGCGCCAGCGGAAGCCAGGATGACCAGAACGATCGCCAGCCACTGCCGGACCAGCAGGTTCTCGCCTAGCAGCGCGAGGCCCACCAGCGCTGCCACGGCCGGCTCCAGGCTCATCCAGATCCCGAACACCCCGGCCCGCACCCGGCGCAGCGCCTCCAGCTCCAGCCGGTAGGGGATCACCGAGGACAGCAGGCCGATAGCCAGGCCCTCGGCGATGACGCTCGGGTGCAGCAGCGCCGGGCTGGCTTGCGCGATGGCCGGGCCGGTGACCACGAGCGCGGCCACCACCATTGCGATCACGAGACCGGACGACCCGCTGAACCGGCGGCCGGTCGCACGGCTGAGCAGGATGTAGGCGGCCCAGCCCGCCGCGGCGATCAGGCCGAACGCGATGCCGGCGGCCTGCGTGCTCAGGCCGAGCACCGGGCCGGCCCTGGCGACCTGACCGCCGGCGCCACCGGCGCCACCGGTCCCGCTGGCCAGCCGGGCGCCACCCTGGGTCAGCAGCAGCACACCTGCCGCCGCCATGATGACCCAGGCCACGTCGAGCCAGCGCCGCGAGAAGGCAACGGCCACCGCCAGCGGGCCGAGGAACTCGATCGTGACCGCGACGCCAAGCGGGATGCGGGCGAACGACTGGTAGATGGAGAAGTTCATGATGCCGAGGACGACGCCGAACGCGACTGCGATGGACAGATCGCGCCAGGCTCGGTCGGCCACGACCTCCCGCAGCGTGCGGGCCAGCGCCCGGCCGCCGAAGACCGCGACGATCAGCGCCGACCACCACAGCCGCAGCCCGGTCACCCCGGCCGGGCCGAGCTGACCGAACATCCGCCCGGCCAGGCCCGCGCCGAGCTGCACGGAGATGATGCCGGCGAACACCAGCACAGCGGCCGGCGCGGCCCGGACCTGCCCCGCGGGCCCGTCCCGGACTGCTACTCCCACCGGAAGGTGCGAGCCGCCACGGCGATCCCGACGACCGCCCAGACGCACAGCACGGCCAGGTCCCGGACCGGCAGCCCGCTGCCGCCGGCCAGGACACCGCGCAAGCCGTCCGCCAGTGCGTCGGCAGGCAGCAGCCGCAGCACGGGCCTGGCCGCCGACGGGAACTTGGTCAGCGGGAACAGCACGGCGCCGAGCCCGAGCATGATCAGGTACAGCAGGTTCGCGGCGGCCAGCGTAGCCTCCGCGCGCAGGGTGCCGGCCATGAGCAGGGCCAGGCCGCTGAATGCGGCCGTGCCGGCGAGCAGCAGCAGCGGCACCCAGACCACGGCGGCCGGGCTGGCCACCGGCTGCCAGCCGAGCAGGGCGCCAACAGCGAGTACCAGCGCGACCTGCACCGCCTCGACCGCCAGCACCGTGACAGTCTTCGCGGCAATGAGGCCGGAGCGGGACAGCGGCGAGGCGCCGAGCCGCTTGAGTACGCCGTAGCGACGCTCGAACCCAGTGCCGATTGCCTGGCTGGTGAAAGCCGTCGACAGGACGGCGAGGGCGAGGATGCCGGGCACTATGAAGTCGATCCGGCTACCGGTGCCCACGCTGATCAGGCTCTCGTGCCCGAAGGCGAGCAGCAGCAGCAGCGGGATGATCAACGTCAGCACCAGCTGCTCGCCGTTGCGCGTCAGCGTGCGCAGCTCCAGCCCGGCCTGGGCGCGGACCATCCGGGGCAGCGGGGCAGCGCCGGGCGCGGGCGCAGGCCAGGCCTGGCTCAGCAAGTCCGTCATGGTCGCAGTCCCCGGCCAGTCAGCTCAAGGAACAGGTCTTCCAGCGTCTGGCTCTCGATCTGGAGATCCCTGGCCAGGATCCCGTGCTCGGCGCACCAGGCGGTCACTGACGCGAGGAGCTGCGGGTCGACCCGGCCGGGCACCTCGACCAGGTAGTGCCCGGCGGGGGACTCCTTGGCCACAGCCTCAGCAGGCAGCGCGGCGAGCAGTGCACCCAGGTCCAGGCCCGGCTCGGCCCGGAAGCGCAGCTGGCCTGCCGAGCCGGTGAGCGTGGCTGGCGGTCCGCTGACGACGACCTGGCCGTGGTCGACGATCACGACGTTGTCGGCGAGCCGCTCAGCTTCCTCCATGTAATGCGTGGCCAGGATCACTGCGGCACCGGCGGATCGCAAGCCCTCGATGAGCTCCCAGGTGGCGTGCCTGGCCTGCGGGTCGAGGCCGGCGGTCGGCTCGTCCAGGAAGACAAGCTCCGGCCTGCCGATCACAGCGGCGGCGAGCCCCAGCCGCTGCTGCTGTCCGCCGGACAGATGCTTGTACGAGGTGCGCGCCGAGCCGGCCAGGCCCAGCGCCGCCAGCAGCGCGACCGGGTCAAGCGGGTGAGCGTAGAAGCTGGCCATCACCTTCAGGTACTCGCCCGCTCGTGCGGTGGTCGGCACGCCGCCAGACTGGAGCATGACGCCGACCCTGGCGCGCAGCTCGCGCGCGTCGGCGACGGGGTCAAGGCCGAGGACCCGGACCACGCCGGCGTCGGCCTTGCGGTAGCCCTCGCAGATCTCGATCGTGGTCGTCTTGCCGGCCCCGTTCGGGCCGAGGATGGCCGTGACCTGGCCGCGCTGCGCGCACAGCGACAGCCCGGCGACGGCTGTCTTGTCCCGGTAGCTCTTGACCAGATCGTGGATCTCAAGGGCTGGCGCGAGGCTCACGGACGCGAGTCTACGGCGCGTAGTGGCCCGCCAGCACGCGGCCGGGCCGGCGTCAGCCGCGGACAAACGCTGCCAGCTCGCCGGCCTGGGCATGCCGGCTCGGCTCGTGCAGGTACATCATGTGACCGGCCTCGTAGTAGCTGAAGGAGATGTTGGCGGCCAGCTCGGCCGGGATCGCCAGGTGCGCGAAGGAGTGCTCAGCCGCGAAGTACGGCGTGGCCAGGTCGTGGTAACCGCAGTCGACGTGGACCCGCATGTGCGGGTTCGCTCGCATGGCGGCGGCCAGGGCTTCCATCACGTGCACGTGCTGGTTCTCGAACTCGGCGTAAGACCACGGCTGCACCCGGTCGGTGAGGATCTCGTACGGCAGGTCGCTGGCATACCCGAGCTCGCCGCGCACGTAGTGATTCAGCGCCGCCGTGTACGGGCCGACGATCGCGTCGATGGACGGGTCGGACGTCCACGTCTCCCGGCCGTAGTCGGTGTCCCAGCCGGTGAACCGGCCATCGATCCGGCCCACGACCAGCCGCCGGTCGCGGAGCAACTCGGTCAGGAACCTGACGTGCTCGGGGCGCAGATTCACCCGGTCCACGTAATCGGCCGACAGGCCCGTGAGCTCGGCCACCCTGGCGGCCGCCGCGCCGCGCTCGGCCGCCGTCAGCCGGGAGCCGCGGCCGAGCACCCACAGGTACTCGCGCTCGGCGTAGGCCTGCGCCGCAGCGAGCACTTCGGGCAGCGGCCGGTCCCCGTGCTTTCCGTGGTAGTGCGCGACCGCGGCATAGGTCGGCAGGTACAGCGCGTACGGGTCATCGTTGCCGCCACCGAACTCGGCCGTGCCGAAGTCCAGCACTGCGGAGATCAGCATCAGGCCATTCAGGTACAGGCCGTATCGCTGCTGCAGGTGCCGGGCGAGACCGGCGGCCCTGGTCGTGCCGTAGGACTCGCCGCAGAGGTACTTCGGCGACATCCACCGGTCGTTGCGCGTGGTCCACAGCCGGATCACCTCGCCGACCGACTCGATGTCGCCGCCGTAGCCGTGGAACTCCCTGGACTTCTCGCCCTTGACCGCGCGCGAGTAGCCGGTCGAGACCGGGTCGATGAACACCAGGTCGCTGTGGCGCAACAGGGTCTGGCTATTGTCAGCGAGGGCATACGGCGGCGGGAGCAGGTGACCGACGTCGCCCATCACCACCCGGCGCGGGCCGAGCAGGCCTAGGTGCAGCCACACGCTCGACGAGCCGGGGCCGCCGTTGAAGGCGAACGTGACCGGCCGGGCCTGCGGATCATCGCTGTCCGCCGTGTAAGCCGTGATGAAGACCTCGGCCTTGGGCTGCGGGCCATCGAACTTTTCGTCGGTGTGGCCTTCCTGCCGCAGCACGATCCGCCCGGTCGTGACCGCGTAGCTCAGCTCGCTGCCGTCCTCGAGCGTGATCGAGTGCCGGGTCGTGACCAGGTCGTCGATCGGCTCGGCGTCCTTGGCCGCAGGATCTTTGGTCTCGCCATCGGCGGCCTGGCTCGGTGCGGTGCTCGTCATGCCCAGCAGACTAGCCGGACCTGAGCCAGCCTTTTACCCTGAAATACTTCGGTCTGTGCAGCAGCCTTTGCGTTATACCTACGACGGCGTGCCGATCACGCCGGAGCCGCCGTACGGTGCGGCGATCATCGTCAGGCGGCCCGCGCCGGATGGCGATCACGAGGGCGAGTACCTGGTCCTGCACCGGGCCCAGCACGGGCCGGACTATGCAGGCGACTGGGCGTGGACGCCACCATCCGGATCGCGGCAGCCAGGCGAGGCCGTACTCGGGGCAGCGCTGCGAGAACTGGCCGAGGAAGCCAGTATCGTCGCGCCCGAGACGGACTTGCGCGCGCTCGACCTCTCCGGTGCCTGGGTGCGGTTCGGGCTGGACGTGCCCGCGGGCGCCACCGCACGAGTGGACCCCGAGCACGACCGGCTCGACTGGCTCCCGCTCGACGAGGCGATCGCCCGCTGTCGGCCAGCCACAGTGGCTGACGGCCTGCGCCTGGCGGCGGCTGCCACGACCGTGAAGGTGACGTTCCGGCCGCTGGCCACGACCGACCTGCCGGCGCTGGTGCGCTGGCAGCACGCTCCGCACGCGGTCCGCTGGTTCCCGGAGCGCCTCGACCTCGCCGCGGCGGAGCGCAAGTACGGGCCGCGGATGGCCGGCGACTCGCCAGTAAGGGTGCACGTTGTCGTGGCTGATGGGCAGGACTGCGGCTACATCCAGCACTACCGCGTCGGCGACGTCGACCCGGCGGCGGCGGACCCGGACGCGATCGGCCTGGACTTCGCGATCGGCGTCGAAGGGCTGACCGGCCGCGGCCTCGGTCCCCAGCTGATCTGGAGCTACCTGCGCGACGTCGCACGACCGGCGCACCCGGCCGCGCGTCACGTGGTGGCGAGCCCAGACGCGGCCAACACCCGCTCCATTCGAGCGCTAGCGAAAGCTGGATTCGACAGCGCTGGCGACGGCGAGCCGCGCGCGGAGGCCCGCTACGTCCTGAACGTGGCCAAATTCTTCGGGGAAGGGGGACATCGAGGCTTATGAATGTGGGATTAGTACGGCCATGGCCGTACCTATGTCACATCCATGAACAGCCACAGCCGCTGAATATCCTGTTTGTCCGGCTCAGGACCGCGAGCGCGTGCGCGTCTATCCGGCAGGCGTGCGCGTCCGAAAAGCGGCGGCGGCATCGATAAGGGCAGTGAACAGACTCAGGTCGTCGCCGGCCTCAGGGTGCCACTGCACAGCGATCATGAAGCTGGCGTCCGCGACAGTAGACGACGAGCCCTGGTCGAACTCGACGGCCTCGATCACGCCGTCGTCGGTCCAGGCGGTCGCGACCAGGCCGGCGCCGAGGCGGTCGATGGCCTGGTGGTGGTGCGTCGGCACCGCGGCCTCCGACCGGCCGAGTACGGCCGCGAGCTGGGTGCCGGCCGCGACGCTCACCTTGTGCGCGCCGTAGCCGGTGCGCTCGGGTGAGTGACTGTCGTTGCCCACCAGGTCGGGCAGGTGCTGATGCAGGGTGCCTCCGAGCGCGACGTTAAGCACCTGCAGGCCACGGCAGATGCCGAGCACCGGCAGCCCGCTGGCTAGCGCGTGCATGCACAGCTCGAGCTCGGCGCTGTCGCGGTCGGCGTAGAACGGCCCGGCGTCCGGGTGCGCGGCGGCGCCGTACCGGGCGGGATCGACGTCGCTGCCACCGGATAGCACGAGGGCGTCCAGCCTGGACAGCACCGCGGCGCCGCCCTCGGACGGCGGCAGCAGCACCGGCAGGCCGCCCGCCTGTGCCACCTTGTCGACGTACCGGCGCGGCAGCAGGACGGCCTGGTCGTCCCAGTTCCCCCAGGTGGCCTGCTGCTGGTAACTGCTGATCCCGATGACCGGATGATCTGTCATGATCAATATGGTGTCACGTACGCGCCAGTGACGCCGCCATCGACGAGGAACTGCGACGCGGTGATGAACGAGGAATCGTCGCTCGCCAGGAACGCCACGGCGGCCGCGATCTCCTCCGGCTCGCCGAACCTGCCCATCGGGACGTGCACCAGCCGCCGGGCCGCGCGGTCAGGATCAGAGGCAAACAGCTCCTGCAGCAGCGGCGTGCTGATCGGACCCGGGCAGAGGGCGTTGACCCGGATCCCCTCGCGGGCGAACTGCACGCCGAGCTCGCGGGTCATCGCCAGGACGCCGCCCTTGGACGCGGTGTAGGAAATCTGCGAGGTCGCCGCGCCCAGGACCGCGACGAACGACGCGGTGTTGATGATCGAGCCCTTGCCCTGGCGCTGCATGTGCGGCAGCACGTACTTGCAGCACAGGTACACCGAGGTGAGGTTGATCTCCTGCACCCGCCGCCAGGTGTCGATGCCGGTGGTCAGGATCGAGTCGTCGTCGGGCGGCGAGATCCCCGCGTTGTTGAACGCCACGTCGATCCGGCCGTAGCGGTCCGCGACGCCGTCGAACAGATCGCGGACCTGTGCCTCGTCGGCCACGTCCGCGGCCACGAACTCCCCGCCAGTCTCCTTGGCCGCTGCCTCGCCGCTGCCCTCGTCAATATCCACCGCGACGATCCGGGCGCCCTCGGCAGCCATCCGCCGCGCGCTGGCCAGCCCGAGCCCGCTACCGGCCCCGGTGACCACGACGACCCGATCCTTCAGGCGTTCCATGATGACAACGACCCCGTTCCTGTATTAATCAGTTGAAATAAAGACATTCTTCACGTCGGTGAACGCGTCCACGGCGTCGGGGCCTAGCTCACGGCCGAGGCCGGACTGCTTGAAGCCGCCGAACGGGGTCCAGTAGCGGACCGACGAATGCGAGTTGACCGATAGGTTGCCGGTCTCGACGCCGCGGGCGACCCGGATCGCGCGGCCGACGTTGCCGGTCCAGATGGATCCGGACAGCCCATACGGCGTGTCGTTGGCCAGGGCGATCGCCTCGGCCTCGTCGGCGAACGGGGTCACCGTCACCACCGGGCCGAAGATCTCCTCGGCGTAGGCGGGCGCGTCGGCGGTGACCGGGGCCAGCACCGTCGGCGGGTACCAGAAGCCGGGCCCGTCCGGCGCGCTGCCGCGGAAGGCGACGGGCGCGTCCGGCGGCACGTAGCTGGCCACGTGCGCCCGCTGCGCGGCCGAAATGAGCGGGCCCATCTCGGTGTCGTCCGCGGCCGGGTCGCCGACCTTCACGCCCTTCACCGCGGGCTCGAGCAGCGCCATGAACTTGTCAAGGATGCTGGCCTCAACCAGGATCCGGGACCGGGCGCAGCAGTCCTGGCCGGCGTTGTCGAACACCGCGTACGGCGCGGTGGCCGCGGCGCGTTCGAGGTCGGCGTCAGCGAAAATGATGTTGGCGCTCTTGCCGCCGAGTTCGAGCGTCAGCCGCTTGATGTGGCGGGCGCAGCCAGTCATGATCTGCTGGCCGACCTCGGTGGACCCAGTGAAAACGATCTTGCGCACGAGCGGGTGGTCGACCAGGCGCTGGCCGACCACGCTGCCCTTGCCAGGCAGCACCTGGAAGACCCCTTCGGGCAGGCCCGCCGCCAGCGCCAGCTCGCCGATCCTTATCGCGGTGAGCGGGGTCATCTCGGCAGGCTTGGCGACGACGGCACAGCCGGCCGCCAGCGCCGGCGCCATCCCCCAGGACAGGATGGGCATCGGGAAATTCCACGGCACGATGAGGCCGACGACACCTAGGGGTTCCTTGAAGGTCACGTTCATACCGCCGGGAACGGGGATCTGCCGGCCGGTCAGGCGCTCCGGGGCCGCGGCGTAGTAGGTGAGCACGTCGCGGACCTGGCCGGCCTCCCAGGTCGCGGCGCCGACCGGGTGCCCTGAGCCGGCCGTTTCCAGCGCGGCGAGCTCGGCTACGTGGGCGTCGACCTGCTCGGCGAACCGGCGCAGCAGCCTGCCCCGGTCACCTGGCGCGACGTTCCGCCAGGACTCTTGCGCCCTGGCGGCGCGCTCGATGGCGGCGTCGGTTTCCTCGACGGTGGTGTGCTCGACCTGCGCGACCGGCTGCTCGGTAGCCGGGTTGATCACGGTGTAGCTGGTCATGGCGTCGGTGTCATGTCCTTGTCGGTTAGAGGCGCTCGAAGCAGCGGCGGAGCTCCCAGTCGGTGACGGCGGCGTCGTAGGCGGCCAGTTCCACCCGCGCGTAATTCGCGTAGTGGTCGGTGACCTCCGTGCCGAAGGCGTCCCTGGCGAGCTGGCTGTCCTGCCAGAGCTCCAGCGCGTCCCGTAGCGTGTGCGGCACCCGCGGGTTGTCGCCCTCGTAAGCGTTCCCCGTGAACGCGGGCTCCAGCGGCAGCTCGTTGTCGATCCCGTGCAGGCCGGCCGCGATCATGGCGGCCACCGCGAGGTACGGGTTGACGTCGCCGCCGGGTGTCCGGTTCTCCGCCCGCAGCGAGTGCCCGTGCCCGACCAAGCGCAGCGCGCAGGTCCGGTTGTCGACGCCCCAGCGGACTGAGGTGGGCGCGAAGCTGCCGGGCACGTACCGCTTGTAGGAGTTGATGTTCGGCGCGTAGCACAGCGTCAGCTCCCGCAGCGCGGCCAGCTGCCCGGCCAGGAAGTGCTCGCCCAGCCGGGACATGCCATGCGGACCCGTCTCCGGCCAGCACGGGGGTGCCATCGGTGCCGCGCAGCGAGAGGTGGATGTGACAGGAATTGCCCTCGCGCTCGTTCGGCTTGGCCATGAACGTGATGCTCATCCCGTCCTGGGCGGCGATCTCCTTCGCGCCGGTCTTGTAGATCGAGTGGTTGTCACAGGTCGTGATCGCCTCGGCGTACCGGAACGCGATCTCGTGCTGGCCGAGGTTGCACTCGCCCTTCGCGGACTCGACGTACAGGCCGGCGCCGGCCATGCCGAGGCGGAGCCGGCGCAGCAGTGGCTCGATCCGGGATGTGCCGAGGATCGAGTAGTCCACGTTGTAGTCGTTAGCGGGGGACAGGTCGCGGTAGTTCTTCGCCCACGCCTGCTCGTAGGTGTCGGTGTAGACGACGAACTCCAGCTCGGTGCCCGCCAGGGCCACCAGCCCGCGCTCGGCGAGCCTGTCCACCTGCCGCTGGAGTATCTGGCGCGGCGAGGCGACCACCGGCGTGCCGTCGAGCCAGGTCAGGTCCGCGATCACCAGCGCCGTGCCGGGGTGCCAGGGGATCCGGCGCAGCGTGGCCAGATCCGGCTGCATGACGAAGTCGCCGTAGCCGCGCGCCCAGGACGACATCTCGTAGCCGTCGACCGTGTTCATGTCCGTGTCGACCGCCAGCAGGTAGTTGCACCCCTCGGAGTAGTGCTCCACCACCTCGGCCAGGAAGAACTCAGCGGACAGGCGCTTGCCCTGGAGCCTGCCCTGCATGTCGGTGAGCGCGAGGATCACGGTGTCGATCTCGCCGGCGGCGATGAGCTGGCGCAGCTCGTCCAGGGACAGCATCCCCGGACGAGCCGCGCTCGCGTGCTGATCGGTCATCGTCAGGCCGACAGCTCGTGCTCGATCGCCGCGAGTTCCTCAGCCGTGCCCTGGACCCGCGGGCCGGTGAACCAGTTCTTCGCCGAAACGGCCCAGTAGATCCAGGCGAAACCGAGGACGACGGCTACGGCGAAGACCGTGTAGTTGAAGTTGCCCCAGTGGATCGGGCTAACGGTGGGCAGCATGAACAAGACGGTGATGAAGACCACCCAGATGACCGCGATGGTGCCAACGAGGTAGCTCCACCGGCCGAGGTGCCATGGTCCGCGCTGGAAGCTCGCGCCCTGCCGGAGCCGCAGGAAGGTGGGCAGCACGTAGGCGATGTACAAGCCGATGACCGCGATCGAGGTCACGGCCGCGTACGCGGTGCCGTTCCAGAGGTAAGGCAGGCCCAGGATCAGCGCGCCGGCGGCCGCGAGCCAGATCGCGTTGGTGGGCGTCCTGGACCGCTTGTTCACCTGATGCCAGAGCCGTGATCCGGGCAGCGCACCATCTCGGGAGAACGCATAGATCATCCGCGAGTTGGCGGTGACCGACGACATGCCGCAAAAGAGCTGAGCGCCGATCACGATGAGGAGCAGGAGCTTGCCGCCGGTCGCGCCGATCGCATCCACGAAGATCTGGGCCGGGGGCACCAGTGCGCCGACTTCCTTGGTGTAGTTCTGGATCGCGAACGTGAGGCCGATCAGCAGGATCCAGCCGGCGAACAGGGAAACGACGATCGACATGACGATGCCGCGCGGGCCGCTGCGGGCCGCGTTGTGCGTCTCCTCAGTCATGTGCGCGGAAGCGTCGTACCCGGTGAAGGTGTACTGCGCCAGTAGCAGGCCGAGCAGGAGCACGTAGAACGTGCTGTGCCAGCCGGTGTTGTTCACGATGGAGGTGAACGTGGTGTGCGTCGTCTGGTGGTGCGACGGGGCGAATGCCAGCACGCCCACGATGATCAGCACGCCGAGGATGTGCCACCAGACGCTGATGTCGTTCAGCAGCGCGACCAGCTTGATGCCGAACTGGTTCAGCATCCCGTGCACGAGCAGCACGATGGCGAAAATCAGGATCGTGACCCAGTGCGCGGTGCTGACGCCCCATTCCAGGCTCAGGAAGGCGTTGATGAAGAACGCGGCGCCGAAGTCGATGCCTGCGGTGACGGCTACCTGGCCAAGGAAGTTGAACCAGCCGGTGAACCAGGACCAGGCGGCGCCGTTCTTCTTGGCCAGCTTGGCCGACCAGTAATACAGGCCGCCTGCCGTCGGGAAGCTGGAGCACACCTCGGCCATCGACAGGCCAACGAACAGCGTCATGATGCCGACGATCGGCCAGCCCCAGACGATGATCGCCGGGCCGCCGGTGTTCATGCCGTACCCGTACAGGGTCAGGCAGCCGGACAGGATCGAGATGATCGTGAAGGAGACGGCGAAGTTCGAGAAGCCCGACATCCGGCGGCGGAGCTCTTGCGCATAGCCGAGGCGATGCAGCTCCTCTTCATCGCTGCTGAGGGCAGTTTCATTGACAGACACGACGTGCTCCTTGGGGTGCGTGACCTGCGACCGAAATGCGGCGTATTTAACCTGCCGGTTAGTGACTCTGGCGAGGCAGGTTTTAAATGGTCTATTATCAGACCAATCATCAGCACGCTGGGGCAGTTGTCAAGACCCCTGGCCAGATTCGACACTCGTGCCACATGAGACTCCGGCACGCGGGCCGGGGGGGACCGCGTGCCGGCCAGGCACCGGCGGGCTTAGAGTTCGCAGCGCGTGCTCATCGAGGCGAAGAGGTCAAGCGCGACGGAGGGTTGATGACGACGCCGGGCGTAGACCTGACCGGGGTGCTGCGCCCCGTGCGCGCAGGGCAACGCGTTCGAGGAGACGGTCGAGCGGCTGCTCACCGTCATCAAGCTCGGCATGGTCGCACCCGGTGAGCGCTTCCCGGCCGAGCGCGACCTAGCGGCGCAGCTCGGCATCAGCAGGCTCACGCTGCGCGAGGCGATCCGGGAACTGCACGAGGCCGGATACGTCTGCTCGCGGCGCGGCCGGCTCGGCGGCACGTTCGTCACCTACACCTGGCCGGCGCCAGATACCGGCGAGCTGCGCCGGCTCGCGATCCGGGACGGCGACAAGCTTGCCGACGCGCTGACCTTCCGGCTGGCGGTGGAGACCGGCGCGGCCGAGGCCCTGGCGGGCCTGCTCGGCGCGGCGGAGGACGCTGCGCAGGCGGGCTTGCTGGCGCGGCTGGCCGACGTCAACGCGGCCGGCCCGCAGGACTACCGGCGGCTGGACACGCTGTTCCACCTGTCGATCGCCGAGCTCACCGGGTCCAGCCTGCTGGCTGCCGCCTGCGCGGACGCGCGGATGCGGCTCAACGACTTCCTCAACGCGATCCCGGTGCTGCAGCGCAACATCGACCACACGGCCGGGCAGCACGCGGCGATCGTCGAGGCGATACTCGAGGGCGACGCGCAGGCCGCCAGGACTGCGGTGGCCGAGCACCTGCAGGGAACGGCGGCCCTGCTGCGCGGGTTCCTCGGCTAGGCCGCGCTGAGGCTAGCGAACTCGACCACCAGCCGGTCCGGTCCGCGCAGGTTCAGGTTGGGCTTGTAGTCCAGGCTGCCCGCGTGCAGGCGCGGCGCCCGCATCCGGCGGGCGACGGACTCCAGCGCGATCGTGGCCTCCAGCCGGGCCAGCGGTGCGCCCAGGCAGAAATGCGGGCCGGCGGCGAACGCCAGATGCCCGGTCGCGCCTCGCCGGATGTCGAAGCGGTCCGGGTCGGCGAACGCCTCCGGGTCGCGCCCGGCAGCGGCCAGCAGCAGCAGGACCAGCGCGCCATCGCGCGCGGCCACGGGCCCTACCTCCATCCCGCCGCGGGCGACGCGGGCCGTCATCTGCACCGGCGCGTCGTAACGCAGGGTCTCCTCGACCGCGCTGGCGGCCAGATCGGGGTTGGCCCGCAGCAGCGCCAGCTGATCGGGATGGCGCAGCAGCGCGAGTATCCCGTTCGAGATGAGGCCGACGGTGGTCTCGTGCCCGGCGACGAGCAGCAGCACGCAGGTGGCGATCAGCTCAGCTTCGGTCAGCCGCTCGCCGTCATCCTCGGCGGCGATCATCTCCGAGAGCAGGTCATCCGCCGGGTGTGCCCGCCGGACCGCGATCAGCTCACCGAAATAGACGGCGAACTCGTCGCTGGCCACCTGGGCCGCCTCAGCCCTGGCCTGCGCCTCCGCTGAATCCAGGCCGAAGCCCGGCTGGAGCGAGTGCGCCAGCCGCGCCGACCAGCCGGCGAAGCGCGGGTGGTCGTCGACCGGGACGCCGAGCAGCTCGGAGATGATCCGGACGGGCAGCGGGTACGCGAGCTGGCTGACGACCTCCATCTGGCCCGCCGCGCCGGCCGCGGTCAGCAGCTCGCCGGTGATCGCGCGGATCCGCGGCTCCAGCCGGGCGATGGCGCGCGGCGTGAAGGCCTTGGACACCAGCCGCCGCAGCCGGGTGTGGTCCGGCGGGTCGAGCGACAGGAACGACGGCCGCTGCCTGGTGCGACGCGGCACCGTCGGCGCCAGCAGGGACTTGGTCCGGTCGCTGCTGGCGTTCGGGTGCCGCAGCACGGCGGAGCAGTCGGCGTGCCGGCCGACGACGACGAAGGCGCCGTCGAACTCGGCGAACGGCGAGGCTTCCCGCAGGGCGGCTAGCACCGGGTACGGGTTGGGCAGGATGGCCGGATCGGCGAGCTCGGTCAGCGCCGGCCGCTCAAGCGTGCTCATGGCGGGCTCCCTGGGGGATCACGGGGGCTTGGGCGGCTCAGCGCGCGAGCGGCGCGGGAACGCCGATCGGGTTCGGCACCGGCAGCACGGTCGCGCAGGCCCTGGCGATGGGCAGCAGGAGGTCGGCGAGCGCGTCCCGCTCGCTCTCAGCGAGGCCGGCCCACGGCCGCGCGGCCGCGACGTCGGTCGCCCGCTCGATATTCCGGTGCAGCTCTGTGCCCGCCTGCGTCGCGGCGCCATCAGGGTGAAGCAGGCCACGCCCGCCCAGCCTGGCCACGGCAGCGTCCCATTCCTCGTCGGTCCAGCCGCGGGCCGGCTGCATCTGGGCGCGACCCCAGCCGGGTGACACGTGGCTGTGCGCGCCGTTCGCGGCCAGGTCGACGCCAGCCCGCAGGGCAAGCGCCTCCGGCGCATCGAGATTGGCGGCGACCAGGGCAGCGAGGTGGCCGTCTCCGCGGTGCTCCCGCAGCACCGTGGCGGCGTGCCAGAGCCGGGCGAGGCTTTCGGAGGGAACGGGGAGCGCCGCGTTCGCCGCCCCCAGCGTGCGCCCTGCCCACGCGAGATCCGTCGTCCGCTCGGTGAGGCGGTCAGCGGCGGCCGCGATCGGCGCGGGCACGGCGGCGCCGTCGGGGACGTCCAGGAGCCGGCGCAGTGCGGCGACGGCCCCGGCCTGGCGGACCACGATCGCGTCCGCCGGGCTGATCAGATCCCAGACGCCGGGCACCGCCCTGGCGACCATCGCGGGCGCGAACGAGAAGAAGGCGGCGACTACCGGGGCTGCCCCGGTCAGGCCGATGGGCGCGGCCCGGCCGGCGAAGTAACCGCGCCAGAACCCGCGCAGGCCGGCCTGCTCAAACGCGTCGCGGGAGTCGGCAGTGAAATAGCTGATGACGTGGACTGGTTCCACCAGCGTCCACATCCGCCTGGCGGTCACCCCGATCTCGGTCATGGCGTCATCATCGCAGGGTTAGGGACAAATCGATACATGCCGGCTGCTGGCACATGTGAGGAAGTCCACGGCCCGCCCCGATTGCGGGCGCGGAACTAATTACGGCACAATGATGTTGTGAAATACGTGGGACTAGCAGATGAGGCGCTGAGCACCGGTGGTGCCGGGCTGACGGCTGCCCAGCCCCAGGTGCAGCAGTCTCAGGTGCAGCAGTCTCAGGTGCAGCAGTCCCAGGCCCACGACGGGCCTCGCGGCTCGGAGTCCGGCACCCGCGGCCGGATCGCTCGTCTCATTCTAGAGAACGGGCCCGTGACCACCGCCGGCCTGTCGGCCCGGCTGGGCCTGACGTCGGCCGCGGTCCGGCGTCACCTGGACAACCTGCTGGCTGACGGCATGGTCGAGATCAGGACCGCCAGGACTTATGGCAGCCGCGGCCGGGGCAGGCCCGCCAGGCTGTTTGCCATCACCGACGCCGGCCGCAGTGCCTTCGAGCACGCCTATGACGACCTGGCCACGAGCGCCCTGCGGTTCTTGGCCGAGCGAGCCGGGCCCAGTGCCGTCGCCGAGTTCGCCCGGCAGCAGATCGCTGAGCTGGAGCGCAGGTACCGGCCGGCCGTCGAGGCTGCCGCACCGGACCAGCGGGTCCAGGCGCTTGCCGCGGCGCTGTCCGCCGATGGTTACGCCGCCTCGGCAGGCCGTGGCCCAGTTGCTGGTGGTGCCGCCGCCGGCGGGGGAGAACAGCTCTGTCAGCACCATTGCCCGGTAGCCCACGTGGCAGCCGAGTATCCGCAGCTTTGCGAGGCGGAGACCGAGGCATTCGGCCGCCTGCTCGGTACCCCCGTGCAGCGCCTCGCCACGATCGCTCACGGTGACGGGATCTGCACCACGCACGTCACATCACCTGCACTTGTGCATAACCGCGCAACAACCGAGGCCGGAGGAATCTCCGCATGACCACTATCGCCCACCCAGAGCTCGATGGCCTGGACCGCTACAAGTTCGGCTGGTCCGACTCGGACGTGGCCGGCGCATCGGCGCGCCGCGGCCTGAACGAGGACGTGGTCCGCGACATCTCGGCGAAGAAGAACGAGCCGGAGTGGATGCTGGACCTGCGGCTGAAGGGCCTGAAGCTCTTCGACCGCAAGCCAATGCCGAGCTGGGGCTCTGACTTGTCCGGTATCGACTTCGACCACATCAAGTACTTCGTCCGGTCGACGGAGAAGCAGGCGGCCAACTGGGACGAGTTGCCTGCCGACATCAAGAACACCTACGACCGGCTCGGCATCCCCGAGGCGGAGAAGCAGCGCCTGATCGCGGGCGTGGCCGCGCAGTACGAGTCCGAGGTCGTCTACCACAAGATCCGCGAGGACCTTGAGGAGAAGGGCGTCATCTTCCAGGACACCGACACAGCCCTGCGGGAGCATCCGGAGCTGTTCCAGGAGTACTTCGCCACGATCATCCCGGTCGGCGACAACAAGTTCGCCGCCCTGAACACCGCGGTCTGGTCCGGCGGCAGCTTCATCTACGTGCCGAAGGGCGTCAAGGTCGATATCCCGCTGCAGGCCTATTTCCGGATCAACACCGAGAACATGGGCCAGTTCGAGCGGACCCTGATCATCGTCGACGAGGGCGCGAGCGTGCACTACGTCGAGGGCTGCACCGCGCCGATCTACTCCTCCGACTCGCTGCACTCGGCCGTCGTCGAGATCATCGTGAAGAAGGACGCGCACTGCCGGTACACCACGATCCAGAACTGGTCGAACAACGTGTACAACCTGGTGACCAAGCGCGCGGTGGCCTACGAGGGCGCCAGCATGGAGTGGGTCGACGGCAACATCGGCTCCAAGGTCACGATGAAGTACCCGGCCGTCTACCTGATGGGCGAGCACGCCAGGGGCGAGACGCTGTCGGTGGCATTTGCCGGCGAGGGCCAGCACCAGGACGCCGGGGCCAAGATGGTGCACTGCGCGCCGAACACGTCCTCCCAGATCATTTCCAAGTCGGTGGCCAGGGCGGGCGGGCGCACGTCGTACCGCGGCCTGGTCCAGGTCCAGGAGGGCGCCGAGCACTCCCGGTCTACCGTCAAGTGCGACGCGCTGCTGATCGACGCGATCAGCCGGTCTGACACCTACCCGTATGTGGACGTGCGGGAGGACGACGTGGAGATGGGCCACGAGGCCTCGGTCTCCAAGGTGTCGGAGGATCAGCTGTTCTACCTGATGAGCCGCGGCATGACCGAGGACGAGGCGATGGCCACCATCGTGCGCGGCTTCGTCGAGCCCATCGCGCGCGAGCTGCCGATGGAGTACGCGCTCGAGCTCAACCGGCTGATCGAGCTGCAGATGGAAGGAGCGGTCGGCTGATGTCAGGCCTGCAGGGGGCCGTCGAGACGGCTCCTGTATCCAGGCTGCACGAGCAGCAGTCGTATGACCCGGGTGACTTCCCAGTACCCACGGGACGCGAGGAGGAGTGGCGGTTCACTCCTCTTCGTCGCCTGCGCGGTCTGCACAGTGACGACTCTCTTGGTGACGGCAAGGTCAGCGTCGTAGCCGACGCCGGCCCTGGGGTCACCATTGAACATCCGGAACATGGTGACTCCAGGCTCGGCACCGTCTACGTGCCGGGGGACCGGGTTAGTGCCAGGGCCTTTGCTTCGTTCGCGGAGGCCACAGTCGTTACCGTGCCTGCGAATACCGAGAGCGCCGAGCCGACGCACATCACGTTTCGCGGCGAGAGCGCGGATGGGGCCGCTTTCGGGCACACCTTGATCGATGTGAAGCCGAATGCGCGCGCCGTCGTCGTGCTGGAGTACACCGGCTCGGCTACTTATGCCGACAATGTGGAGCTAGTTGTCGGTGATGGCGCATCGCTTGTCGTCGTCAGCCTGCAGAGCTGGGCTGATGATGCTGTGCATCTGTCGCATCATCATGCGCAGTTGGGGCGGGATGCGAAGCTCGTCCATACGGCCGTAACACTGGGCGGGTCGGTTGTCCGGCTCGCGCCATCCGTGCGGTACGCCGGGCCTGGTGGGGACGCCGAGCTGCGCGGCTTGTATTTCGCCGATGCCGGGCAGCACCTGGAGCACCGGCTGTTCGTCGACCACGCCGAGCGCAACTGCCGGAGCCGGGTGACCTACAAGGGCGCGCTCCAGGGGGACGAGGCGCACGCGGTGTGGATCGGTGACGTGATCATCCGGCCCACTGCCACCGGTACTGATACCTACGAGTACAACCGGAACCTCGTGCTGACCGACGGCACCAGGGTCGATTCGGTGCCGAACCTCGAGATCCTGACAGGCGAGGTCGCCGGCGCCGGGCACGCCAGCGCCAGCGGCCGGCTCGAGGACCTGCACCTGTTCTACCTGATGGCCAGGGGCATCCCGGCGGACGAGGCCAAGAGGCTCGTCCTCCGTGGCTTCTTCGGCGAGCTGATCGGCAAGATCGAGGTGCCCGAGCTACAGGACCGGATCATGGCGGCGGTTGAGGCGGAGCTGGCATGAGCGGCTTCCAGCGGGCCTGCGCGCTGTCGCAGCTGCCGGACCAGGGCGCGCTCGGCGTCGAGGTGGCCGGAGTGCCGGTCGCGATTGTCCGGACCGAGGGCGAGGTCTTCGCGCTCCACGACGTCTGCTCGCATGAAGAGGTCCCGCTGTCTGAGGGCGAGGTCTACGACCACACCGTGGAGTGCTGGTTGCACGGATCGTGTTTCGACCTGCGCACCGGCAAGCCGACCGGGCCGCCCGCGACCAAGCCGGTGCCCACCTACCCCGTGAAGATCGAGGGCGACGACGTCCTCGTTGAGTTGTGACGAAGCAACCAGGAGACAACCGATATGTCCACGCTTCAGATCCGTGACCTGCACGTCAGCGTGACGAACGCTGCGGGCGAGAGCAGTGAGGTCCTGCGCGGCGTCGACCTGACCATCTCGTCAGGGGAGACGCACGCGATCATGGGGCCGAACGGGTCGGGCAAGACGACCCTGGCGTACGCCATCGCCGGGCATCCCAAGTACTCCGTGACCCAGGGCTCGATCACGCTGGATGGCGAGGACGTGCTGGCGATGAGCGTGGACGCGAGGGCGCGGGCCGGACTGTTCCTGGCCATGCAGTACCCGGTCGAGGTACCGGGCGTGTCGGTGTCGAACTTCCTGCGCACCGCGATCACCGCCGTCCGCGGCGAGGCGCCGAAGATCCGCACGTTTGGCAAGGAACTGCGCGAGGCCATGGACCAGCTGTCGATGGACCCGTCGTTCGCGCAGCGCAACCTGAACGAGGGCTTCTCCGGCGGCGAAAAGAAGCGGCACGAGATCCTGCAGCTCGAGCTGCTCAATCCCAAGATCGCGATCCTGGACGAGACCGACTCCGGCCTCGACATCGACGCGCTCAAGGTGGTCTCGGCCGGCATCAACCGGTTCCGCGCCGACCCTGCCCATGGGCTGCTGCTGATCACCCACTATCCGCGGCTGCTGCGGTACGTGGAGCCGGACTTCGTGCACGTCTTCGTGGCCGGGCGCATCGCGGAGGAGGGCGGCATGGAGCTCGCCGAGGAACTGGAGACCAGCGGCTACGAGCGCTTCCTTGCCATCGATGCTGCGACAGCAGGCGCGTCGGCGTGACTGCAGCTGAGGTGACGGCGGTGTCGGGCGGGCGGCAGGCTGATCCGCTCGACGTCGAGGCCGTCCGGTCGGACTTCCCGATCCTCGGCCGCGCGGTCCGCGGCGGCCGGCACCTGATCTACCTGGACTCGGGCGCGACGGCGCACAAGCCCCGCCAGGTGCTCGACGCTGAGCGCGACTTCTACACCACGCGCAACGCGGCCGCGCACCGCGGCGCCCACCTGCTCGGCGAGGAAGCAACCGACGCCTACGAGGGCGCCCGGGCCAGAATTGCCACGTTCCTGCACGCCGAGCCTGGCGAGATCGTCTTCACCAAGAGCGCCACCGAAGCCGTCAACCTCGTCGCCTACGCGATGAGCAACGCCGCTACCTTCGGGCCGGAGGCCGCCCGGTTCGCGGTCGGTCCGGGCGACGAGGTGCTGGTCACCGAGTCCGAGCACCACGCCAACCTGGTGCCCTGGCAGCAGTTGTGCGAGCGCACCGGCGCGACGCTGCGCTGGTTCGGCGTGACCGCGGACGGGCGGCTGGACCTGGCCAATATCGACGAGCTCATCAGCGACCGGACCAAGATCGTCGCAGTGACGCACCAGTCCAACGTCACCGGTGTCGTGCCGCCGGTGGCACAGATCGCCGCGGCAGCCCACGCGCGCGGCGCGCTGATCCTGGCTGATGGTGCCCAGTCGGTGCCGCACAAGCCGGTGGACGTGGCCGCACTCGGAGTCGACTTCCTGGTGTTCTCCGGGCACAAGATGCTCGGGCCGTCGGGTGTCGGGGTGCTGTGGGCCCGGCGTGAGCTGCTGGAAACCATGCCGCCCTTCATTTATGGCGGCTCGATGATCGAGGTAGTGCGGATGGAGGGCTCGACGTTCCTGCCGCCGCCGGACCGGTTCGAGGCCGGAGTGCCCGCCGCCGCGCAAGCCGTCGGGCTGGCCGCCGCGTGCGACTACCTCGATGCGCTCGGAATGGCGAACGTGGCAGCGCACGAGGAGGCGCTGACCGCCCACGCGCTCGAGGCGCTGGCCGGCATCGAGGGCCTGCGGATACTCGGCCCGCTGGACACCAGCGAGCGCGGCGGTGCGGTGTCGTTCGTCCTGGATGGCATCCACCCCCATGACGCCGGACAGGTGCTCGATGAGCTCGGCATCGCCGTCCGGACCGGGCATCACTGCGCCTGGCCGCTGCACCGCGCGCTGCACGCGCAGTCCAGTACGCGGGCGACGTTCTACGTGTACAACACCCACGACGAAGTCGACGCGCTGGCCGACGGAATACGGCAGGCGCAGAAGTTCTTCGGGACGGTGTGATGGAGCTCGAGTCGATGTACCAGGAGATCATCCTGGAGCACTACCGCCGCCCGCTGCACGCGGGCCTGCGGGAGCCATTCGACGCCCAGGTGCAGCACATCAACCCGACCTGCGGTGACGAGGTGACGCTGCGGGTCAGCCTCAAGGACGCCGGCGCTGAGCCAGTCCTCGCCGACGTGTCGTACGAGGCGCTCGGCTGCTCGATCAGCCAGGCCAGCGCGTCGGTCATGGCTGACATGATCATCGGCAAGACAGTCGGCGAGGCCATGCAGATCAGCGACGAGTTCTTGAAACTGATGCAGTCGCGAGGTGAGGCCGAGCCGGACGAGGACGTGCTGGGCGACGCGGTCGCCTTCGAGGGCGTGTCGAAGTATCCGGCGCGGATCAAGTGCGCCCTGCTCGGCTGGATGGCCTGGAAAGACGCCACGGCCAAGGCGCTGGGCGAGCGTGAGACAGGGGAGCAGGCATGACGGAGAACAGCACCGAGACGTTCGAGAGCACCGAGACGTTCGGGAGCACCGAGTCGTTCGAGAGCACCGGGCCGGCCGAGAGCACGGGGCCGGCCGAAAGCACCGCGGCCGCACCGGAGGACGGGCTCTACGTGGCGAGTGATCCGGAGACCGAGGACCTGCTCGAGGCGCTGCGCGACGTGGTCGACCCGGAGCTCGGGGTAAACGTCGTCGATCTCGGCCTGGTCTACGGCGTCACCGTGGAAACCGACCGCACGGCCACCATCGACATGACGCTGACCAGCGCGGCCTGCCCGCTGACCGACGTGATCGAGGACCAGACCCGGGCAGCCCTCGATGGCCTGGTCCAGGACTTCCGGATCAACTGGGTCTGGCTCCCGCCGTGGGGCCCGGAGAAGATCACCGAGGACGGCCGCGAGCAGCTGCGCGCCCTCGGCTTCAACGTCTGACGACGGATAACAAGGCATTCACCGGACATCTGCCCGAGCTGCAGGCATCGGGTGTTTCCGAATTGTAACATCGCCCTTGCGGGCACTCATCGGATCTTTGATGCCGATGACAGCCTCGTTGAAGTGCTGCAACGTTCATAATCTCCGGTTTACGTAGTTTTATCGACCCATAGGGGTCGGTTCTTTTTGTGGTGACGGCCTTGCCGTGAGGATCGCAGCGGGTGTAAACATCCGATCAATAGATCGGATGTTTACAGAATGCTCAGGGAGCGCCCGTGACGCAGGTCCAGCCAGAGGATTCCGCGACGATCCCGGCACCGCGGGCCGATTCCGCCCGCTCCGGCGCCCGGATTATCGCGCTCGAGTGCTTCGACGTGCGCTTCCCGACCTCGCTCGAGCACCACGGCTCGGACGCGATGAACCTTGATCCCGACTACTCGGCCTCCTACGCAGTGCTGCGCACGGACAGGGACGGACTAGAAGGTCATGCCCTGTGCTTCACGATCGGGCGGGGGAACGAGGTCGTCGTCGCAGCAGTGCAGGCGCTGCGCGCGCACGTGGTCGGCCGGTACGCCGAGGAGATCGCGGCCGACCTAGGGGGATTCAGTGCGGCGCTGATCAATGACAGCCAGCTGCGGTGGCTAGGGCCGGAGAAGGGCGTCATGCACATGGCGATCGGCGCCGTCATCAACGCAGCCTGGGACCTGGCCGCCAAACTCGCGGGGAAGCCGCTGTGGCGGCTGCTCGCCGACATGACCCCGGAGCAGATCGTCGCGCTCGTTGATTTCCGTTACATCGACGACGCCCTCACCCCGGACGAGGCGCTGGCGATCCTGCGCTCGGCCCGCCAGGACCGCGACGACCGGATTGCCGAGCTGCAACACCGCGGCTACCCGGCCTACGCCACCACGCCGGGCTGGATCGGCTACTCCGACGAGAAGCTGGTCCAGCTATCCCGGCAGGCTGTCGCGGACGGCTTCACCCAGATCAAGATCAAGGTCGGCGGCGACATCGGCGAGGACGCCAGGCGCCTGGGCCTGGCCAGGACTGCGGTCGGCCCGCAGGTGCGGGTCGCGGTGGACGCGAACCAGCGCTGGGGGATAGCGCAGGCGATTGCCGCCATCGAGGCGCTGGCGCCGTGGGACCCGTACTGGGTCGAGGAGCCCACCAGCCCGGACGAGATTCTCGGCCTCGCTGCGATCAGGGCTGCCATCGCGCCAGTCAAGATCGCAGCTGGGGAGCACGTCGCAAATCGGGTGATCTTTAAGCAGTTGCTCCAGGCGGGCGCGATTGACTTCATCACTCTCGACGCCGCGCGCGTCGCGGGGGTCAACGAGAACGTGGCGATCCTGTTGCTCGCCGCGAAGTTCGGCATCCCCGTATGCCCGCACGCTGGCGGCGTCGGGCTGTGCGAGATGGTCCAGCATCTGGCGATGTTCGACTTCGTCGCGGTCTCGGCCACCATGGCCGACCGCGTCCTCGAGTACGTCGATCATCTGCACGAGCACTTCACCGACCCGGTACGTGTCACCGGTGGCCGGTACCTCGCGCCGACGGCACCGGGTTTCTCCGCCACCTTCCGGCCTGGATCGCTGCGCGATTACGAGTTCCCGCACGGCTCCGTCTGGCGCCAGCTAGGAGGCGGATAAGAGATCGAAAAGCGAACAATCCCACCGTCTGTCTCATAAGCTTCGAAATTACGTTAGGAGAGCCATGAGAGTTAAGGGCCGTTTGCTCGGCACGGCGGCAGTGGCCGCCGCCGGCATCCTAGTGGCCGCTTGCGGTTCCAGCGGGACCTCTGGGTCCACCACAGCGTCCAAGTCGTCTGGCCAGGTTGCCATCGGCATTGACCTGACCTACAACAACACCGCGTTCTGGGCCGCCTACATCAACTACGAGCAGCAGTACGCCGCGCAGCTCCACATCAAGCTGCTCGGCCCGTTGCTGGCGGGCGCGAATGCCAGCTTGCAGAACCAGCAGATCGAGAATCTGGTCAACGAGGGCGCCAAGGCCATCGTGGTGAACCCGGAGACGGCCACCAGTCTCGGCCCGGCCATCGCCTACGCCACGGCGCACCACGTCCAGCTCGTGTCCGTCGACACTATCGTCGGCGTCGGCAAGGTTTACATGGTGGTGCGAGCCTCGAACACGCTGTACGGGCAGGATGCCTGTGCCTACATCTCCTCGCAGGCGAAGTCCGGTTACGTGCTCGATCTTGAAGGCGACCTCACGTCGTCCAACGGCGCGGACCGCACGAACGCCTTCAACTCCTGCATGGCCGCGAACGACCCTGGCGTGAAGGTTCTCAAGGACCCGACCGTATGGACCGACGCGACTGCTGTTACCGATGCCCAGAACGCGATCAACGCCTACGGCAGCCAGCTGAAGGCCATTTACTCGCAGTGGTCCAGCCCGGACACTGGCATCATCCCGCTGCTCAAGAGCAAGGGCCTTGGCCCCGGCTCGAAGAGCCCGGTCCTGCTGGTCAGCGATGACGGTGTGCCGTTCGAGATGTGCGACATCAGCAACGGCACGGTGTCCGCCTCGCAGTCCCAGCCGGCCAACTTGTACGCGCAGTACGCGCTGACCTACGCGGTCGACGCGGCTAAGGGCGTCAAGCTCGCAGTCGGCCAGCCCGGCGGCGGCGCGCCGACGCTTCAGAACGTGACCTACCAGGGTGACACGAACCTGGCCGACCCCATCGTGGCCCCGTTCGTGACGAAGTCACAGGCCGCGCTCACGGTCTCCTCGCCAGTCGACGGACTCCCCGGCAGCGTCACGAGCACGCCGGTCACGGATTCTGCCCTGTGGGGCAACGTGTACGGGGCCGCCCACGGCGGCGTCTGCTCCTCCTCTTAACCGGTCAGTGGCCGGCACCGAACCGGTGCCGGCCACTGACCTCCGCCTGAACGGACAAGTTATGACCTCTCCTGGGCCGGCGCTCGTCGACATGACCGGTGTGGATAAGCGGTTCGGCAGCACGCTGGCGCTGCGCGGCGTCGACCTGTCCATCAGGGCCGGGCAATGCCTAGGACTGGTCGGCCGCAATGGCGCCGGCAAATCAACCATCGTGTCGATCCTGTCTGGCCTGGAGCCGCCGGATTCCGGCACGGTGCGACTCGCCGGCGAGCTGGCGCCGCGGGTTGGAGACGTCAACCGGTGGCGCAAGTGGATCGCCACGGTGTTCCAGCACTCGATGGTGGTGCCCGAGCTGTCCGTCGCCGAGAACGTCTTCCTCGGTGGCACCGAGCGGTTCGTGAACTGGCGGGAGATGCGCGCCAGGACCCGCGAGGTCATGCGCGACTGGGGCTATGACATCAAGGCTGAGGCGCTGTGCCGCGACCTGACGGTGGAGCAGCTTCAGATTGTCGAGATCGCCAGGGCGCTCGCCCGCGGGGCCAGATGCGTGCTGCTGGACGAGCCAACTGCCGCGCTCGAGCGCGAGGCTGTGCGCCGCCTGTTCGCGCGCGTGCGGCAGCTCACCAGCAGCGGGGTCGCGGTGCTGTATATCTCCCACCATCTGGAAGAGGTTTTCGAGATCTGTGACGACGTCTCCGTGCTCAGGGACGGGGAGCTGGTCCTGACCGCCGCGGTCGCGCAGCTCAGCAAAGAGGAGCTGATCGCTGCGATGGTGGGATCAGCATCGGTAACCGCGAGCGCTGCCAGCGTGAGCGGCACGACCGCCCAGCACGACGCACGTGACGCCGCTGAGCCGGTGCTGATCGTCGAGCAACTCACGGCGAGCTCGGCGCGTGGCCGCCTCGATGGGGTGTCACTCCAGGTCGGCCGCGGCGAGGTCGTCGGCGTGACTGGTCTCCTGGGCGCCGGCGTCGCGACCCTCGGCCGGGCAATCGCGGGGGCCGAAGCTCACGACAGCGGCCAGATCCGCTTGCACGGCCAGGTCATTCCGGCCGGACGGCGGGCAGCTGCCCAGCGCGCCGGAATCGGCTACATCCCGGAGGACCGCAGGGCCGAGGGCTTCGTCGCGCACCTCGGCGTCGCGGAGAACGCCACGATGACCATCACCGACCGGCTGGCTGACCGACTTGGCCTGCTGCGGCCAGGTCGCCGCGCGGCCGCAGCCGCGCCTGTCACCGCGGCGCTATCGCTGGTGTCGTCGGGTCCGAGCCAGCCGGTCAAGGAGCTGTCTGGCGGCAACCAGCAGAAAGTCACCGTCGCGCGCACGCTCGCGCATGATCCCGGCCTCATCGTCGCGATCACGCCGACGCGCGGCGTGGACGTCGCCTCGAAGGCGCTCCTGCTGGACGCGCTGGCAGAGGTCGCGACGCGCGACGGCGCCGGGGTCCTGCTGTGCAGCGACGAGCTATCGGACCTCGTGATCTGCGACCGGGTGATCGTGCTGGTCCGGGGCGAGATTTTCACCGAATTTACCGAGCCGCCCTTCGACCGCGATCAGCTCATCGTCGCGACCGAGGGCCTCACCAGCACGGCAGACGGCACCGCCGAGGAGGCAGCGAAATGATCTCGAACCAGGCGCCGGACGGGACCGCCGGAACGGTCACCACGCCCGCCGGGAGCGCGGTCGTGCCGCGAGGCAGCGTGCTCGCTGCTCGCGTGCGCGGCATGAACGTCGGCCTGCTCCGGGAAGTCGCGCTGCTTCCCGTCCTCGTCCTGCTGCTCGTGGTCGGCGCCGTTGTCAGCCCGGTGTTCCTGACCGTCTCCAACCTCGCCGGTATCGGCCAGCAGATATCCGCGCTCGGCGTTGTGGTAGTGGGCGAGAGCCTGATCCTCATGATCGGCGGCATGGATCTGTCGCTGGAGTCCACGTTCGGCCTCGCGCCGATGGTCGCAGCCTGGCTGATCCTGCCGATCGCTGCCTACGGCAGCGGCGCTCAGATCAGCCCCTACCTGGGCTTGCTGGTCCTGCTCGCCGTCGGCGCAGCAGTCGGGCTGGTCAACGGCTTGCTGATCGTGAAGGGGCGGCTCAACGGCTTCATCGTCACCCTGGGCATGACGATCGTGCTGGCCGGGCTGCAGAACGGCATCGTCAAGGCGCAGACGCTGTTCAACCTGCCGAAGGCTTTCGGGTACCTCGGCTCGGCATACTTCGGCCAGGTGCCGGTGTCGTTCGTCTTGGCCGCGATCATCTTCGTGCTGGTAGGCCTGTTCCTGCGCTATCACCGAACCGGCCGGGCTATCTACGCGGTGGGCGGGAACCCGGCCGCCGCGCGCGCGGCCGGCATCAAGGTCGAGCGCATCAAGATCGGCGTCTACGTGGCGGGCAGCATGCTGGCTGCCGTCGGCGGGCTGATGGAAGCGGGCCGGGTGTCCGCGGTGACTGGCCAGCAAGGCTACGGCGAGGGCATCATCTTCTCGGTGTTCGCCGCTGCGGTGATCGGGGGCGTGAGTCTGCGGGGCGGCCGGGGCAATATGATCGGCGCTGCTTCCGGCGTGATCCTGCTCGGCTTCGTCCAGGACATTCTCGACCTGGCTAACGTGTCGAACTACTGGATCGAGGCCATTGACGGCGCCGTGATCTTGTTCGCGCTGTTCCTGGCTCGCATCGTCGGCGGCGAGTCCACGGCAGAGGAAAAGTAGTGGCCGCGGAGCTGACCGGCCTGTCGGCCGTCGTGACAGGTGGCGGGTCGGGGATCGGCCTGGCTGCCGCGAGGCTGCTGGCAGCCCGCGGCGCTCAGGTGGCAGTGCTCGACCTGGCGCCCGGCGAGGAGTTCCTCGGTCTGCGGGCTGACGTGACCGACGACGCGTCGGTGCGCTCGGCCGTCGACAGCGCCGGCGAGCGCCTGGGCGGCATCGACATCCTCGTGAACAACGCCGGGATCGGCGCCATCGGCACGGTCGCCGACAACACCGACGAGCAGTGGCACCACGTCTTCGACGTGAACGTCGTCGGCATCGTACGGGTGAGCCGGGCCGCGCTGCCGTACCTGCGCGCGTCCGCGCATGCCGCGATCGTGAACACCTGCTCCATCGCAGCCACGGCCGGCCTGCCGCAGCGCGCGCTGTACTCGGCGACCAAGGGCGCTGTGCTGTCCCTGACGCTAGCCATGGCCGCCGACCACATCCACGACGGTATCCGGGTGAACTGCGTCAACCCGGGCACCGCCGACACGCCGTGGATCGGACGGCTGCTCAGTCAGGCCGAGGATCCGGCTGCCGAGCGCGCGGCGCTGGCCGCTCGGCAGCCGATGGGACGGCTGGTCAGCGCCGAGGAGGTCGCGGCCGGCATCGCCTACCTTGCCAGCCCGGCTGCAGCCTCGGTGACCGGCACCGCGCTGGCGATCGACGGCGGCATGGCCGGGCTGCGGATCCGGCCCCAACCATGATCACACAGCCATGAGCACAGCGCCGGCGGCGGTCGCGCAGCGTCAGCTCGGCGGGTCACCGGTACTCGTCTCCGAGCTGTCCTTCGGCGGCGCGGCTCTCGGCAATCTCTTCACGCCGGTAGCCGATGAGGCGGCGGTCGCGGCGGTCGACGCAGCCTGGGACGGAGGCATCCGGACCTTCGACACGGCCCCGCACTACGGACTCGGACTGTCGGAACGGCGTCTCGGCATCGCGCTGGCGCGCCGGCCGCGGGCCGAGTACGTGATCTCCACCAAGGTCGGCCGGCTGCTCGAGCCCGTCGCGGAGCCGCACGGCACCGACACCGAGGGCTTCGCGGTGCCCGCTCACAGCCGTCGGGTGTTCGACTTCAGCGCCGACGGAGTGCGGCGAAGCCTGGAGGCCAGCCTGGCCAGGCTCGGCCTGGACCGCGTCGATATCGCGCTCATCCACGATCCCGACGACCACGGTGAGCAGGCATTGCGCGAGGCCTATCCGGCGCTCGAGCGCCTGCGGTCCGAAGGCTGTGTGCAGGCAATCGGCGTCGGCATGAATCAGGCCGAAATGCTCACCAGGTTTGTCACCGATACTGATATCGACGTGGTCCTCGTGGCCGGTCGATATACCTTGCTTGACCAGTCGGCGGGCGATGCGCTCCTGCCGAGCGCGCTGGATCGCGGCGTCAGCGTCGTCGCAGGCGGGGTGTTCAACTCCGGCCTGCTCGCGGCGCCCGGTGCGGGCGCCACGTACGACTACCGGGCGGCACCCGAGCACCTGATCGCCAGGGCCCAGGAGCTCGCGGCGATATGTGACCGATTCGGGGTGCCGCTGCGCGCGGTGGCAGCACGATTCCCGCTTCGCCACCCCGCCGTCGCGAGCGTGCTGATCGGCGCCCGCAGTGCCGCGGAGATCACCGACGCGATTCAGCTTCGCCAGGCCGATATCCCGGCGGCGCTGTGGACGGCGCTCGCTGCTGCTGGGACTGACTGCCGGGAAGGCACAGCATGAGAATCGCACTGCATACCCGCGTGCGCGCCGACCGGATCGAGGACTACGAGCAGGCGCACGCGGCGGTGCCGGCGGAGCTGACTGACGCGATCCGGGCTGCCGGAGTGGCCAGCTGGACGATCTGGCGCAGCGGCACTGACTTGTTCCATCTGATCGACTGCACGGACTACGCGACGATGCTCGCTGCGCTCGCCGGGAACCCGGTGAATGTCGCCTGGCAGGGCCAGATGGCAGAGCTGCTGGAGACTGTGCACGACTACTCCGGCGGGGGCGCCGACGCCGTGTTGCCGGTGGTGTGGCAGCTGTGAAGGTGATCGACGCACACCACCACGTCTGGGACCTGCGGGTGCGGGACCAGGACTGGATCACCGGTCCGGACATGGCGGCCATCCGGCGCGACTTCTGCATGGACGACCTGCGGCCGAGCGCGCAGGCCGCCGGCGTCGTGGCGACTGTGGTCGTGCAGACGGTGACGGCCGCGGCGGAGACCCCCGAGCTGCTCAGCCTCGCAGCCGGCGATCCGCTGGTGGCCGGCGTGGTCGGCTGGGCCGACCTCACCTCGCCGGCTGTCGCCGGGGAGCTGGCGGAACTCCAGGCCGGTACCGGCGGCGACTATCTCGTCGGCATCCGGCACCAGGTCCAGTCCGAGCCGGATCCGGACTGGCTGCGCCGCGGCGACGTCATCCGCGGGCTACGTGCCGTAGCCGGCGCCGGCCTGTGCTACGACCTGGTCGTGCGGCCGCACCAGCTCGCCGCGGCCAGCTACGCTGCAGCGGCCGTGCCCGGCCTGATGTTCGTCCTGGATCATGCCGGCAAGCCGCCCATCGCCAGCGGAGACCTGTCGGCCTGGACGGCCGCGATCGTCGGGTTCGCGGCCCGCCCCAACACGGTCTGCAAGCTCTCCGGGCTGGTCACCGAGGCAGCCACCGGCGCTGCGCCACGGGAATTCGCGCCGGTTGGCGATGTCGTACTGAGCGCGTTCGGGCCGAACCGGGTCATGTTCGGCTCGGACTGGCCAGTTTGCCTGCTGGCAAGCGACTATGCCAGCGTGGTCGCACTGGCGCGCACGCTGGTCACCGGCTTGTCGGACGCCGAGCGCACGGCAGTGTTCGCGGCGACCGCGGCTCGGGTCTACGGAATCCCGGTGCCTTCCCCTGTCGCTGGCGAAGACCAAGGATCTGGAGGCGGATTGTGGCGCTTACCGACGAGGCGATCGACAAGATCAAGCAGATGATCATCTCGGGGCGGGTGCGGCCGGGGGAGAAGCTGCCGCGCGAGGCTGACCTCGCTGCCGAGCTCGGCCTATCCCGCAATTCGCTGCGCGAAGCCGTGAAAGCGCTGAGTCTCATCAACGTCCTCGACGTCCGGCAGGGTGACGGCACCTACGCGACCAGCCTGGCGCCGTCGCTGCTGCTCGAGGCGCTCAGCTTCATCGTGGACTTCCATCGCGACGACACGGTGCTGGAGTTCCTCGAGATCCGCCGGATCCTCGAGCCGGCGGCAACGGCTCTGGCCGCCGTCCGGATGCCCGAGGAGGACAGGATCGAGCTCGGTAAGGTCCTGGACGCGGCCGCCGCTGACTCGCCGGTGGAGGAATTTGTCCGGGCCGACATGGAATTCCACCGGCTGATCGCGGTCGGATCCTGCAACTCGGTGCTGGCCTCGCTTGTGGACAACATGTCGGTGCCGACGACCCGGGCCCGGGTGTGGCGCGGCATGACCGAGCCGCACGCGCAGGAGCGCACCCTGGCCGAGCACCGGGCCATCTACAAGGCGGTCATCAGCCGGGACGCGGACCTGGCCCGATCGTGGGCGACCGTGCACATCGCCGGTATCGAGTCGTGGCTGCGCATGGCCACGGCCCTGGCAGAGTGACAGCTGGCAGAGTGACAGCTGGCTGGCTGACAGCTGGCTGATGAGACTGCCTCGGCATGGCCCAGGCGGCGGCCGGGTAGCTTCGGCTTGGGAGATCTTCTGCTGAACGTCTGACGCGGAGGGGGCCGGGACGTGGCGGTCAAGGTGTATCAGGATGCGATCGAGACTCAGTTCGACGAGTACACCAAGGGCGTGACCGTCACCGTCATCGACGAGCACCTCTATGTGAGCGGACCTGACGCTGTCGTGGTAGCGATCTACAGCCCCGGGTCATGGCATCACGCCCGGGTGGAGGACGACTAGCGCGGCGGTCCGGCTGCCAGCCGCTCGCGCATCTGGTCGCGCGCCTCCCACCGGGTCTCCAGCCACCAGGAGCAGCCGGCCTGCGCCCAGGCCGCCACGGTTGCCGCGGCCGCGGCCGCGTCGTCGCCCGGGGTCTCGCCGTCCGCGATGACGTCGAAGTCGTCCGGCGCGCCATGCTCGCTGAGCCACGCGCGCACCGCCCCGGCCTCGCCGGGGCCGGCTCGTAGCCGAGCGGGCCGTACTGGGGGATCACGCCATCGCAGCGCAGCGCGCGCCGCATGGACTTCGGCGCGGGCCACACTCCGACCACCCAGATCGGGATCCTCGGTTGCAGCGGCCTGACCGCGTTACCGAGGTCGAGCCGGCCGGTCTGGTAGTCGTAGTGCTGGCCGTGGTAGCTCGTGCCGCCGTCCAACAGCATCCGGATCAGGTCGATCCCCTCGTCGAGCAGCCCGGCCCGGTCGCGGAGGGCGGTGACCTCGCCGGTATCGGGCAGGTCAGTATCAGTAGCGCCGACGCCGACGGCCAGGATCGCGCGGCCGCCTGAAAGCTGGTCGAGCGTGGCCACCTGGCTCGCGACCTTCCAGGGCCGCCGCCACGGCAGGGGCGTCAGCATGGTGCCAAGGCGCACATGCGCCGTCCGGACCGCCATCGCCGACAGCATGCTCCAGGCGTCTGGCCCGTAGGCCGCCTCCCAGACGAAAACTCCGTCCCAGCCCGTCTCTTCGGCGAGGAGGGCAAGCTCGAGCTGCTCCGTCGCCGTCCCGCCGGGCAGGACCGCGCCAAACCGCATCTGATCAGTGGCCATGACACCGTAATAGCAGGGCCTGCCGACATTACGGGGTTCGTCACTGTGCGTGGTTAGCGTCCGCTAGACTCGGGAGATCATGACTCGCGGCCTGCTCCTTCCCGGCCGCGGCGAGGCCCGGTAACAAGCCGGTCGGCTCCTCGCCGCGGGTGGTTGTGCTGTGCCGACCGATGTTCGCCCCGGCGGCTTCCACGTCAGGAGCCCTCCCATTCTGAGGAGCAGAGCACAGTCATGAACAGAGCACAGTCATGAGCAATCCTTCGCTGCAGCGCCCGTCCGGCATGCCGTGTCACCGATACCGCCCGTTCCCGCCCATTGACCTGCCCGACCGGCAGTGGCCGTCGCATACCATCACCGCGGCTCCGCGCTGGCTGTCGACCGACTTGCGGGACGGCAACCAGGCCCTGATCGACCCCATGAACGCGGCCCGCAAGCAGGCCATGTTCGACCTCCTGGTCAAGATGGGCTACAAGGAGATCGAGGTCGGCTTCCCGGCTGCCAGCCAGACCGATTTCGACTTCATCCGCAGCCTCATCGAAGGCGGCGCGATCCCGGACGATGTCCGGATCTCGGTGCTGACCCAGGCCAGGGAAGAACTGATCGACCGGACTGTCCAGTCCCTGGCCGGAGCCAGGCTGGCGACGGTGCACCTGTACAACGCTGCCGCGCCGCTGTTCCGCAGCGTGGTGTTCGGCTGGGACGGCGACGGCCGGCCGGAGTGCAAAGCGGTCGCCGTCGAGGGCACCCGCGCGGTCATCAAGTACGCCGAGGAGTACCTGGCCGGCACGGACTTCGGCTACGAGTACTCGCCAGAGATCTTCATGGACACCGAGCTCGACTTCTCGCTGGAGATCTGCGAGGCCGTCATGGACGTCTGGCAGCCGGGACCGGGCCGGGAGATCGTGCTCAACCTGCCCTGCACTGTCGAGCGGTCCACGCCGAACGTGTACGCCGACCAGATCGAATGGGTCAGCCGTCGCCTGTCCCGGCGCGAGCACATCGCTCTGTCGGTGCACACCCACAACGATCGCGGCACCGCCACCGCCGATGCGGAGCTGGCGATGCTGGCGGGGGCTGAGCGGGTCGAGGGCTGCCTGTTTGGGAACGGGGAGCGATCGGGCAATGTCGACCTGATCACTCTCGGCCTGAATCTGTACAGCCAGGGCATCGACCCGATGATCGACTTCAGTGACATCGACGAGATCCGCCGGACAGCTGAGTACTGCAACGGGATCGGGGTGCACGAGCGGCATCCGTACGCCGGTGACCTTGTCTACACCTCGTTCTCCGGCTCGCACCAGGACGCCATCAAGAAGGGCTTCGACGACCTGGACCGGAAAGCCGCGGCGTCCGGACGGCCAGTCGGCGAGCTGCCGTGGCAGATGCCGTACCTGCCGATCGACCCCAAGGACGTCGGCCGCACCTACGAGGCCGTCATCCGGGTCAACTCGCAGTCCGGTAAGGGCGGCGTCGCCTACATCATGAAGGCCGACCACCACCTCGACCTGCCGCGCCGGCTCCAGATCGAGTTCAGCCAGGTGATCCAGCGGCACACTGACAGCGCGGGCGGGGAGGTCGGCGCCGAGCAGATGTGGCAGATCTTTGCCGCCGAGTACCTGGAGCCGGGTCCGTTCGAGCTGGTCAGCTATGCCTCGGCCAGCGAGGGCGGCACCGAGCGGGTGGACTGCACGGTCCGGGCGTACGGGATCGAGTACGAGCTCGTCGGCATCGGCAACGGACCCATCGCGGCCTTCTGCGCGGCCGTCTCCGAGGTCGACCTCGGCCTTGGCGGCCTGAGCGTGCGGGTGCTCGATTACGCCGAGCACGCACTCACGGCAGGCCGGGACGCTGAGGCCGCCGCCTACCTGGAGATCGAGATCGGCGATCGAGCACTGTGGGGAGTCGGGATCAGCTCCTCGATCGTGCGCGCGTCGGTATCCGGCGTGATCAGCGCCCTGAATCGGGCGGCGCGCCTGCAGGAGCGCTAGCCCGGTCAGGTGTTGTCGCGCCGGTAGAACGGGCTCGCGACGGCCGAGACGCGCTCGTCGAGGTGGTCGCGCTCGCCGTTGCCGGGGAACGTGACATCGATCGGGAAACTGGCGTCGGGCGGCGCGGCCTCCCAGGCCGCCCGCTCGACGGCGCCCGCCACCAGGTCCTGGATATGGGCGTCGGCCGGATCGTCGAGCGTCACCGAGATCAGCAGGCCCTCGCCGGCGAACTCAACCGACAGCCAGGCGGCCGAGGCGTCACGGACCGGGGCGATCGCCATCAGCCCGGCCGCGATGCCCGCCAGCAGGCCGTCGGGCCGGACCGGCAGCGGTCCGACGCTGATCCGGTCCAGGTCGCTTGCCTGGTCCTCGGCCGCCAGGTAAGAGACGCCTTGCGGGTACACCGGCACGCTCTCGCTCGCGCCTGCGTTCAGCGCGATCCCGACGGACGGCGGCAGCAGCCGGGCCAAGTCGGCGGCCCGGACCACGACATGCGGGACCGGCGCTGGCGACCCAGTGCCTAGCGACGCCGTGCCAAGCGACCCCGTGCCAAGCGACCCCGTGGCTGGGGGATCGGCGCCGTCCGGCGGCTGGGCGAACCGCTGGAGCAGTTCTGCCGACGAGTAGGCAGGGACGAAGTCGCTGCCCAGGTAGGAGACGATCGGCAAGGTGACGGCGGTGCCCCTGATTGCCTTCGCGCCGTCCGCCGGTAACGGCAGCCACAACCGCGCCGTCCGCAGGGCCGCGAGCAGGTCGCCAATGCGGCCGGCATCACTGACAGCGGCCGCCAGCGCGTCCTCGAGAGTGTTGCGTTCCATAGGCTTGCTCTGGGCAGCGATGCTGATAGTCACCTGACGGATAGTAAGCGCTTCGGGGCGGTGGGTAATGGAAAACGGCCGAGGTGCCTCTCAGCGCTGGCTTGAGATCGGCCCCGAGCGCATCGAGGGCTGGCTGCAGTCGTTCGCAGTGCGGCACGGCCCGACAGTCGCGACCGTCGACGACCGGCGGGAGATCGTGACTGTCCGCGCGGCCGACGCCAGCGTCGCCGAATGTCATATCCCGTTCCCGCCGCTGCCGCCAGCAGGCTGCAGCCCAGCGCATCTTGCTGCCCACGCGGGCGCCGATCGGACGGTCGCGGTGCTGCTGGTCCGGCTAGGCGGATACGCGGCTGGCGTGTTCAGCGGCGCGTCGCCGCGGCTGGTGGCGTCCAAGGTCGGCAGCCGGCTGGTGCACGGCCGCAGCGCCGCGGGCGGTACGTCCCAGCACCGGTTCGCGCGCCGCCGGGAGAAGCAGGCGCGCGAGGCACTCGAAGCGGCCGCTGACTGCGCGGTCGCTGTCTTCGGCCCCGTCGGCGGCGAACTGGACGCGCTGGTGCTGGGCGGCGACAAGCGCGCGATGGCCGCCCTGCGCGACGACGTCCGGCTGCGCCCGTACTTCGACATCGCCGTGGACAGGTTCCTGACCGTGCCCGACCCCCGGCTTGCGGTGCTCCAGGGCACGCCCAGGCTGTTCCGGGCGGTCCGGGTCCGGCTTACCGACATAGCCGCCGACTGAGCGGGCCCGGACGGAAACTGATTCGCCGGGCAGGTCCGAGCTCGGATAAAATAGCGGTCATGCAACCGCTCCTGTCGTGACGCCGCGCCCCGTTTCAGGGGACGAGTCTGCCCGGCGTCCGATCCGAGTCTGTGATGGAGCGAGTTTCCCGTGATTTCCGCACGCGATATTGAACTGCGCGCTGGCGCGCGCCTGCTGCTGGAAAGTGCCAGTTTCCAGGTCGCCGCCGGCGACAAGATCGGCCTGGTCGGCCGTAATGGCGCCGGCAAGACCACCCTGGCCAGGGTGCTGGCGGCCGAGGGCCAGCCAGCCGCCGGCCAGGTCGTCGTCGGCGGCTCGGTCGGCTACCTGCCGCAGGACACGATGGTCGGTGACCTCGACGCGCTGGGGCTGGACCGGATCCTGTCCGCGCGCGGCCTCGACTCGCTGCTGGTCGGCCTGCGCGAGGCCGAGCTTGCGATGGCGGACCCGAACCCAACCAGGCGTGACGCCGGGGTGCGCCGGTACGGGCACCTGGAGGAGCGCCTGACGGTGCTCGGCGGGTACGCGGCCGAGTCCGAGGCGGCCTCGCTGGCGGCGAGCCTCGGGCTGCCGCAGAAGGTGCTGAAGCAGCCGCTGCGCACGCTGTCGGGCGGACAGCGGCGCCGGATCGAGCTGGCCCGGATCCTGTTCGGCGGCTCGGACACCCTGCTGCTGGACGAGCCGACCAACCATCTCGATGCGGACTCGGTCAGCTGGCTGCGCGATCACCTGCGGACGTTCCGCGGCGGCCTGGTAGTGATCAGCCACGACACCGCGCTGCTTGGCGAGGTGGTCAACAAGGTCTTCCACCTCGATGCCGACCGCAGCGTGCTGGACATCTACAACCTGGGCTGGCAGGCCTACCTGGAGCAGCGCGAGACCGATGCGCGGCGGCGGCGCCGGGAGCGGATGAACGCCGAGCGGCAGGCCGGCGCCCTCCAGTCCCAGGCGGACAAGATGCGCGCGAAGGCGACGAAGGCCAGGGCAGCGCAGAGCATGCAGAAGCGGGCCGAGCGCCTGCTCGCGGGGGTCAGCGCGGACCGGGCCGCCGAGCGCGTCGCCAAGCTGCGGTTCCCGGTTCCGGTGCACTGCGGCAAGACGCCGCTCAGCGCGACCGGGCTCTCGAAGTCGTACGGTTCGCTCGAGGTGTTCACCGACGTGGACGTCGCGGTCGACCGAGGGTCGCGGGTGGTGGTGCTCGGCCTGAACGGGGCCGGCAAGACCACGCTGCTGCGGCTGCTGGCCGGCGTCGAGGAGTCCGACACCGGCCAGGTGCTACCGGGCCACGGGCTGCGGCTTGGGTACTACGCGCAGGAGCACGAGACGCTCGACACCGCGCGGACGATCCTGGAGAACATGCGAACGGCCGCGCCGGACCTCGCCGACAGCGAGCACCGCCGCATCCTCGGGTCGTTCCTGTTCTCCGGGGACGACGTCGCCAAGCCGGTCGGCGTCCTGTCTGGCGGCGAGAAGACCAGGCTCGCGCTCGCGCTGCTAGTGGTGTCGGGCGCGAACGTGCTACTGCTCGACGAGCCGACTAACAACCTCGACCCGGCCAGCCGGGCCGAGATCCTGGCTGCACTGCGCACCTACGCCGGCGCGATCGTGCTGGTGACGCACGACGAAGGTGCGGTCGACGCGCTCCAGCCGGAGCGGGTCGTGCTGCTGCCCGACGGGGTAGAGGACGCCTGGAGCGCGGAGCTGGCTGACCTGGTGGCGCTCGCTTGAACAAGCACGGGCCTGAAGAAGCACGGGCCTGAAAATTAGTTGATCTTTAGCCGCTGTCTGGGTAGCCGATCACGAGCTAATAGGTGATCATGGCGAGATACGGTAACGCAGCGGTCACTTCAGCTCACCGGGAGGTTCGCGTGACCGAGACTCTCAAGAAAGGCACCAGAGTCACCGGTGCCGACCGCACGAAGCTGGCGGCTGATCTGAAGAAGCGGTACGGCGCTGGCGAGAGCATCCGGTCCCTGGCGGCATCGACCGGCCGGTCCTACGGATTCATCCACCGGATCCTGAGCGAGAGCGGGGTTCCGCTGCGCGGCCGCGGCGGCGCGACGAGGGGCAAGGCGAAGTCCAAGGCATGAGGCACAATGGTGACTCGTGTCTACTGACCTAGCCAACCTGACCGACGCCGGGCTCGACTTCAGCGTTTCCGGCAGCGTAGCCACGGTCACGCTGGCGCGCCCCGAGCGCCGCAACGCGATGACTCCCAGCATGTGGCGCGGCCTCGCCCGGATCGGTGCCGCTATCCCGGACGACGTGCGCGTCGTGGTGGTCCGCGGTGCCGGCCCATCCTTCTGCGCCGGCATCGATCTGCGCATGTTCAGCGCCGAGGGCGTGCCCGGCGAGGAACGCAACCCCAGCGCGTCCGAGCCGGGATTCCCCGACTCCATTGCCGGCTTCCAGGCCGGCTACCTGTGGCTGCGCAATCCCGCGTTCGTGTCGATCGCGGCGGTGCAGGGGCACGCGATCGGCGGCGGCTTTCAGCTGGCCCTGTCGTGCGATCTGCGCGTGCTCGCCGACGACGCCAGGCTGTGCATGAAGGAGCCGGCCCTGGGCCTGGTCCCCGACCTCACTGGTACCAAGCCCCTGGTCGACATCGTCGGGCTGCCGCGCGCGATCGAGCTGTGCCTGACGGCCAGGACCGTGGACGCGCGCGAGGCGGCCGAGCTCAGGCTCGCTGAGCTCGTTGTTCCGGCAGCCGACCTGACTGGCGCCGTGAGCGACCTGGTCGAAGCCCTGCTGGCCACCGACGCGGCCGCGGCGCGAGCCACGAAGGCGCTGCTGCAGACGGCGCCGGGCAACACCCTGGAGCAGCAGGCGGCGGCCGAGCGGGCCGCTCAGGCCAGGCTGCTTCAGGCCCGGCAGCGCTAGCCTCGCGGTGCTTCTCGGTCAGCGTGGTTCGCCGATAGCTAAAGCCGGGATGATCGGGCCCGGCTGCTAGGTTCACCGGTCATGAGCATGCAGAACCAGTGGCACGCCATGCGAGGCTTCAGCCGCGACCCGTCGGTGACCAAGCAGCGGCTGAAGCCTGGCACCGTCAGGCGGATCACTGGGTATGCCCGGCCGTACCGGCTCGACCTGACCATCTTCCTGATCGCCGCGGCGCTGGACGCCGTCGTCACGGTGCTCTACCCCGTCCTCATCGGCGTCGTCATCGATAGGGGCATCCTGCCCAAGGACAGCACCGTCGTGCTCACGGTCGCGGGCATCGTGGCCGGCCTCGCTGTCTTCGACGGCTTCCTCGGCGTCGTCCAGCGCTACTTCACCTCACGCGTCGGCGAGGGCCTCATCTACGACCTGCGGACGCAGGTCTTCGAGCATGTCCAGCGGCAGCCGATCGCGTTCTTCACCAGGGCGCAGACCGGCTCGCTGGTCAGCCGGCTGCAACAGCGACGTCATCGGCGCGCAGCAGGCGCTCACGTCCACCCTGTCGTCGGTGGTGTCCAGCGTGCTGCAGCTCGCGCTCGTCCTGGCCGTCATGTTCGTCTATTCCTGGCAGGTGACGGTTGTCGCACTGGTACTGATTCCGATCTTCCTGTACCCGGCCCGCCGGGTCGGGCGCAGGCTTCAGCGGCTGACCAGGGAATCGATGCAGCTCGACGCCCAGATGGGCTCGACCATGACGGAGCGGTTCAACGTGGCCGGGGCGATGCTCGCCAAGCTGTACGGGCGGCCCGCCGAGGAGGCCGGCCTGTTCTCCGGCCGGGCCGGCCGGGTACGCGACATCGGCGTGCTCACGGCCCTGTGGGGCAGCGCACTGGTGACCGGCCTGGGGCTGCTCGCCACGCTGTCCACGTCGGTGGTCTACGGGCTAGGCGGCGAGCTTGTGATCCACAACGCGCTCCAGCTCGGCGCCATGGTCGCGCTCGCCACCCTGCTGACCCGGCTGTACGGGCCGATTACCTCGCTGTCGAACGTGCAGGTGAACGTCATGACGGCGCTAGTCAGCTTCGACCGGGTGTTTGAGGTGCTCGACCTGCAGCCGCTGATCGCCGAGCGGCCCGGCGCGACGGTGCTGCCCGGCGCACGACTGCCGGGCGCGGCGCCGGCTCCGGACCTCGAATTCGACCACGTGAGCTTCCGGTACCCGGCCGCATCCGAGGTCTCGCTGGCCTCGCTGGAGTCGATCGCGCTGCCGGTGGCCGAGCGGGCCGGGCCTGGCCAGGAGGCCCTGACCGACGTGAGCTTCCGCGCCCCGGCGGGCAAGCTAACGGCGCTCGTCGGGCCGTCCGGCGCTGGCAAGACCACCATCACCCACCTGGTGTCCAGGATGTACGACCCGACGAGCGGCGCGGTCAGGATCGGCGGCGCCGACATCAGGGACGTCACGCTGGAGTCGCTGCATGACGTGGTGGGCGTCGTCACTCAGGACGCGCACTTGTATCACGACACCATCCGCGCCAACCTGCTCTACGCGCGGCCAGCCGCCACCGAGCACGAGCTCGTCCTGGCGTGCCAGGCCGCGCAGATCTGGGACCTGGTGTCGGCGCTGCCCGACGGCCTGGACACCATCGTCGGCGACCGCGGCTACCGGCTGTCCGGCGGGGAGAAGCAGCGGATCGCGCTGGCCCGGCTGCTGCTGAAGGCGCCATCGGTGGTCGTGCTGGACGAGGCGACCGCGCACCTGGATTCGGAGTCTGAGGCCGCCGTGCAGCGTGCACTCAAGACGGCGCTGGCAGGCCGGACCTCGCTGGTCATCGCGCACCGGCTGTCGACGATCCGGGAGGCTGACCAGATCCTGGTGATCGAGAGCGGCCGCGTCATCGAGCGCGGGCAGCATGCCGACCTGCTCGCGGCGGACGGCCTGTACGCCGACTTGTACCGGACGCAGTTCGCCCGCCAGGAGGCCGTGACGCCGCCCGCCCCGGTGGCTGGCTAGGACCTCGGGTCAGGTTAAGTAGCCCACCCGGCGCAAATCCGGCCCGGCCACCGACTCGATATCGGCGAGCTGCGCGGGGGTGAGCATGCGTCGCCAGGCACCGGGCTCGTCATCGCGCGCGACGTCGCGGCGGCCGGTCCCTGCCTGGATCGGGCCGACGGCGTCGCCGACGAAATCCGACACGCCGGCCGCGGTCGCTCCCGGGTGGCGCAGCACGTCCTCATACCGCAGCGTGGTCAGCTGATCGGCGGACATGGTGGCGCGCAGCCTGGCCATCGCGCGGACAGATCCGCGCCAGCGCATGGCGCACTTGCCGGCCGTGGACAGTTCCGGCCAGATCGCGAGGTCATGGTCGGTCTCGATGCCGAGGAACGGGTTCGGGAACTCGGTCTCCACGTTCGCCATGCCCGGCTTGAACCAGCCGAGGGTCAGCGGATCGGCGAGCATCGCCGCGACCACGTCCCGGCCGTCCCTGATGATCTGCACCAGCCTGGCGTCGGTGAAGGCGTCGACGAGGGCGTCGGCGCAGTACATCAGGTCCGGGCTCGCGTCACCGTACCGGACGATGTCGCGCTCGGCGACGCAGCAGGCCGGGCTGACCACCTGCCCGGCGTCCCGGCACGCCGGCGAGCAGGTCAGGCAGCAGTGCGCGGTCACCTGCCAGGCCTGGGCGAAGGCGTCCCTGAGCACCGTCGCGGCGGCATCGCCGCGGCCGCGCTGGATGGACGGGCTGCGGGCGAAGGCATACACCACGCTCTGGACGGCTTCCTGGCCGATGGTGAGGTGGAAGCCTGGCGACTGCTTGATGGCGCGCCCGAGCAGGTCCGTGCCGGAATGCGGCGCGCCGATGACGAACACCGGCTGGCGGACCTTACGGCCGTTTACGACCAGAATGTGCGGGCGGGGTGGCATGGCTACCCATTAGTGTGGCATTGGTCAGGGTATGCCCGGTCCCAGCTCGGCGATCGGCTGCTGACCAGGCCAGACGCGTCTCAGCCTGGGTTCGCGGCGGGTTTGGCGGCCACCGTGGTCCGGCCGCCGGTCCGGCGGCAGTGGTCTCCGGCATGGCCGTCCAGGTTGAGCGCCGACTGGATCAGCGGCACGTGGCTGAAGGCCTGCGGGGTGTTGCCAACCTGACGGCCGTAGCGCGGGTCGTACTCCTCGCTGAGCAGGCCCAGATCGCTGCGCAGCGCGAGCAGCCGCTCGAAGATCGCAACCGCCTCGTCGTATTCGCCGATCAGGTGCAGGGCGTTGACCAGCCAGAAGCTGCAAGCGAGGAAGGCGCCCTCGGCCCCGGGCAGGCCGTCGACGTCGGCCCGGCCGGCCCCGCTGACCGCGACCGCCGGCTGGGTATAGCGCAGCACGAGCCCGTCCCGCATCAGCTCGCGCTTGATGACCCGGACCGTCGACACGAGCCGCGCGTCATCAGGCGGCAGGAACCCGACCTCGGCGATCATCAGTACGGAGGCGTCCAGCTCGGCGCTGCCGTAGTACTGCGTGAACACGCCGCGACTGGCGTCGTAGCCCTGATCCAGCACCTGGGCGTGGATCTCGTCCCGGATCGCGCGCCAGCGCTCGAGGGGACCAGCGTTGCCCTGCTCCACCAGGTGGATGGCCCGGTCGAACGCGACCCAGGCCATCACCTTGGAGTGCACGAAGTGCCGCCGGGGGCCCCGCACCTCCCAGATCCCCTCGTCCGGCTCGTGCCAGTGCTTCTCCAGGAAGTCGAGCAGCTGCCGCTGAAGGCTCCAGATGTGCTGGTCGAAGCCGAGTCCCGCCTGCCTGCCGAGCGTCAGCGCGTCCATGACCTCCCCGTAGACGTCGAGCTGACGCTGGTCGACGGCCGCGTTCCCGATCCGGACCGGGGCCGACCGCTCGTACCCGGGCAGCCAGCTGACCTCCCATTCCGCGAGCCTGCGCTCACCGGCCACGCCGTACATGATCTGCACGTCCTTGGCGTCGCCGGCGATGGCGCGGCCCAGCCACTGCCGCCAGCTGTCGGCCTCGGCGGTGTAGCCGGTGCGCAGCAGCGCTTCCAGCGTGATGGTCGCGTCCCGCAGCCAGCAGTACCGGTAGTCCCAGTTCCGCACGCCGCCGATGTCCTCGGGCAGCGACGTCGTTGCCGCGGCCACGATGCCGCCGGTCGGCGCGTAGGTGAGGGCCTTGAGGGTGATCAGCGACCGCATCACGGCGTCCCGGTACGGGCCCTTATACGTGCAGGTGGCGGACCAGCCGGACCAGAAGGCCTGGCTTGCCGCCAGCGCCGCGTCGGCGTCGATGCAGGGATCGGACGGCAGGTGGGACTCCTTCCACGCCAGCACGAACGGCACCCGGTCGCCCGCCTTCACATCGAAGGTGGCCGTGTGCGCCATGTTCTGGCCGACGCTCCGGACCGGACTGTGGAAGCAGACCGAGTCGGGCCCGGCGACGGCCCTGATGTCGTTCCCCATCCGCCGCACCCAGGGCACGACCTTGCCGTATCCGAACCGCAGGCGCAGGATCGACTCCATCTCGACGGTTCCCTCGACGCCCTCCACGATCCGGACCATCACAGGAGTCGCGTGATCGCGCGGGGGCATGAAGTCCACGACGCGGACAGTGCCGCTCATCGTCTGCCAGGTGGTCTCCAGGATCAGCGAGTCGCCCTGATACTGCCGGCTGACCTCGCCGCGCCGGGCGACCGGGCCGTCGCTGACCGTCGGGCAGATCCGCCAGCTACCGTTGTGCTCGTCGCCGAGCAGGGCAGCGAAGCAGGCGTCGGAGTCGAACCTCGGCAGACACAGCCAGTCCACGGACCCGTCGCGGCCGACGAGCGCGGCGGTCTGCATATCCCCGATCAGCGCGTAGTCCTCGATCAGACTAGCCATCGCAGCCTCCCATTACCGTGGCCGACGCCGTCGTCGCCGTCAACGTCACCGTACGGCGGCAGCGGCCCCGTCAGCCAGTCAAGGCGAGCGAGGCCATAGAGTGTCGGCGTGCAAGGACGACCACGACGGCCCTGGAGTACGCGGATCGCGCTCCCGGCCGCGGCGGCCGCCATCCTGGCGGGTGCGCTCGCCGGCTGCGCCAAGATGGACGCCGCGCTGGACAAGCAGTGGATGACAGTTCAGTTCAGTACCGGCACTACGTTGGCCACGGCGATGCACGTCCGGTCGGCCTGCTCGCATATCCAGAACGCCCCGCCGATGGCATTGCCCGCGAAGCGGTCGCTCATCAACACCATGTACGGCGTGAACTTCGACACCACGAACGCCTCCCCGGCGAACCTCGAGCAGCTTCAGACGTGCCTGCAGCGGTTCAAGTCGGTGCTCGGCGTCAACCCGCAGAGCGCTGGCGACGAAGGCAGTTAGCTCGCCCTGGTCGCCTGCCGGGCTGGCAGGCTGACTTCTTCAGCCCTAGTTCACATAATCCCTCTAGGTATTGTAGACTGCCGTCCAATTCGATTCCAGACTTAACTGATCGGAAAAGGTGGACGATGAAACGAGTACTTGCCGGCCTCACTGCGGCGGGGCTGACCCTGCTCGCCGCTGGCTGCGCGTCATCGAGCGCTAGCACCAGCGGCAGCACGCCGGCCGGCAAGGTCACGCTGCGGCTTGGCTTCCTGGAGAACATCACGCATGCGTCCGCGCTGGTCGGGGTCAAGCAGGGTTTCTTCACCAAGAATCTCGGCAAGAACGTGACCCTCAAGCTGTACCCCTTCAGCACCGGCACTGAGGAGGCCACTGCGCTGCTGGCTGGCCAGCTCGACGCCGCGTACGTGGGCCCGAACCCGGCCATCAAGGCGTGGCAGCAGTCGAGCGGCAGTCTGATCAAGGTGATCTCCGGCGCCGCTTCCGGCGGTGCTGAGCTGGTGGTCAAGAAGGGCATCACCACGGCGTCTCAGCTCAAGGGCCAGAAGCTGGCATCCCCGTCACTGGGCAACACGCAGGATGTCTCGATGCGCTACTGGCTGAAGCAGCAGGGCCTGACCACCACCTCGACCGGCGGCGGCGACGTGCCGATCACGCCGATCACGCCCAACTCCGATGCGGTGCTCGCCTTCGAGTCCGGCCAGATCGCGGGCGGCTGGGAGCCGGCCCCCTACGACGCCGAGATGATCGCTGACGGCGGTCACGCGCTGGTCAACGAGGCAAGCCTGTGGCCGGCCGGCCAGTTCGTCACCACCGAGCTCGTGGCGACGCAGAGCTTCATTGCTAAGAACCCCACGGTCATCGCTGGCCTGCTCAAGGGGCAGATCGAGGCCAACTCCTACATCGCCAGTGACAAGTCGGCCGCCGAGACCGCGGCCAACGCCGAGCTGGCGTCGCTGAGCGGCAAGAGCCTCAAGACGCCCATCCTGCAGGCCGCGTTCGCGCAGGTCACCTTCACGAACGACCCGATCGCCTCGTCGCTGATCACGGACGCGGACCACGCCGTGTCGGTCGGCCTGCTCAGCCCCGTGAAGAACCTGTCCGGGATCTACGATCTCGGCCCGCTGAACACGCTGCTGGCCGCCGACGGACAGTCGCAGGTCAGCTCGTGAGAGTCAGCAACGAGCAGGTGACGCCCCCGGCCGCAGCCGCGCCGGTGGCGTCAGCCCCGTCTCGGGCCGATGCGGTCCGGCTGACTGACGTCAGCAAGGTCTACGGGACCGGCCGGGCTGAGCTGCTCGCACTCGACCAGATCTCGCTCACGGTCCGCGACGGGGAGTTCGTGTGCATCATCGGCGCGTCCGGCTGCGGCAAGAGCACGCTGCTGAACCTGGTGGCCGGCCTGGATCAGCCGACCTCTGGTCAGGTTGACACCACTGGCCGGAAAGTCGGGCTGATGTTTCAGGAGCCCGCGCTGTTCCCGTGGCTCACCGCGGGACGCAACGTGGAGCTGGCGCTGCAGGCACAAGGAGTGCCGCGGGCCGCGCGGCGGGCCCAGACCACCGAGCTGCTGGAGGCCGTCCGCCTCGGCGGCTTCGGCGACAAGCGCCCGCACGAGCTGTCTGGCGGCATGCGGCAGCGGGTCGCGCTGGCCCGTGCGCTGGCGCAGAACGCCGACGTGCTGCTGATGGACGAACCGTTCGGTGCGCTGGACGCGATGACCCGCGATCTGCTGCACGACGAGCTGGAGCGGATCTGCACCGAGCGGACCCTGACGGTGCTGTTCGTCACCCACAACGTTCGCGAGGCGGCCCGGCTGGGCGACCGGGTCGTACTGCTCAGCAGCCGGCCGGGCCGGATCATCGACGAGTACACGCTGCCGAGGGCCGGCCACCGCCGGATCGACTCCCCGGAGGTATCGCAGGTGGCGGCCAGCCTCACCGACCGGCTGCGCGAGGAGATGGGGCGGCATGGCTACTAATCAGGCCCTGCGCGGGCTCGACAACCTGGAGCTACGGCCTGTGCAGGCAGGGCCAGAGTCCGGCCGGCTGGCCCGCAAGGCCTGGGCCGCGGCCTGGCCGAAGCTGCTGGCGATCGTGCTCGTCCTGGTCATCTGGGAGCTGATCACGCTCGCCGGGTGGAAGAAGCTTGTATTTAAGGGACCCGGCCCGGTGTTCTCCGATCTGTGGCAGCAGATGCAGCATGGCATGCTCTGGGCCACCATCGGCTGGACGCTGCGCAGCGCCGTCATCGGCTACGTCGTCGCCCTGATCATCGGCTCGGTCGTCGGACTGCTGGTGGCCCGCATCCCGCCGCTACGGGCCGCCGTCGGGTCGATCATCACTGCGTTGCAGACAATGCCCTCGGTAGTCTGGGCCCCGTTCGCGATCGTCTTGTTCGGTGAGAACAACTCGGCGATCCTGTTCGTGGTCATACTCGGCGCCGCCCCGTCGATCGCCAACGGACTGATCAACGGCGTGGACTACACCCCGCCGCTCCTGCTGCGCGCGGGCAAGACCATGGGCCTGCGCGGGTTCGCGTTGTACCGCTACCTGATCCTGCCCGCATCGCTACCGGCGTACGTGGCGGGCATGAAGCAGGGCTGGGCGTTCGCCTGGCGCAGCCTGATGGCCGCCGAGCTATTCATCGCCATCATCGGGCAGGTATCCCTCGGCCAGCAGCTCGACGCGGACCAGCAGAACCTCGATTTCGCCTCGGTCAGCGCGATCATCATCGTGCTTCTGCTCATCGGCATCGTCGTCGACACGATCTTCACGAAGGCCGACACCGCACTACGGCGGCGTCGTGGCCTCCTGGATCCGGCGGCGAGCTGAGTTAATGCGGGGCGTGGTGGTACACGCCGAACACGCTGCCGGCCGGATCGCGCAGCGCTCCGGTCTGCATGTGGTCGTCCACCGCGTTCGGTCCGTACTCCCGCGCTCCGCCGAGCTCAACTGCCCTGGCTAGTACCGCCTCGACGTCGGGCACGCTGGCGTACACGGTCGCCCAGCTACCCTGATCGGCCACGACTCCGAGGCCACCCTTGATGCCGCGGCCGGTGCCGGTGTCGACCATCGCGTAGCCGGGCCCGGCGGCACTGGCCTGCCAGCCGAAAATCTCGGCGTAGAAGCGCTGACTGCGATCGGTGTCGGTCCCGAGCACCTCGAACCAGTCGACCGGCGCCCCGCTGCCCGGCGACGGCGCCATGACCTGCGCGGGATCTGACGGCGCGAGCACGAGGCCGATGAGCAGCCCGTCCGGGTCAGAGAACTGGGCGAAGGTCACCATGCCCGCCAGCTCGGTGATCGGCGTCTCCGTCTTGCCGCCGAGCAGGTTGATCTTGTCGAGCGCCGCCTGCACGTCGTCGGTCTCGATGTAGAACGTGACGGCCGCCACGCCATCCGGCGTGGCGGCGATACCGCCGTTGATGCCGCTGCCGGCGCTCGTGTCGACCAGCGTGTAGCCGGCGCCGGGCACCGGGCTCATGGTCCAGCCGAACAGGCTCGCGTAGAAGTCGGCCAGCTGGCTGGCTTCGGGGCCGCTGATCTCGAAGTGCACTACCGCGTGTGCCATGCCTACCAGCGTAAGGCGCTGATCCGCTGTCCGCCGGCGTACACGTTCATCGACCCGCCGCGCAGGAAGCCGACCAGAGTCAGGCCGGCGTCGTCGGCGAGCTGGGCAGCTAGTGACGACGGCGCCGAGACCGCGGCTAGTACCGGAACGCCGGCGAGTACCGCCTTCTGCACCAGCTCGAATGACGCGCGTCCGCTGACCAGCAGGATGCGGCCGGTGAGCGGCAGCAGGCCGGCCTGCAGGGCCCAGCCGACCACCTTGTCGACGGCGTTGTGCCGGCCTACGTCCTCGCGCACGACCAGCAGCTCGCCCGCCGCGCTGAACAGGCCCGCTGCATGCAGCCCGCCGGTCCGCTCGAAGACTCGCTGCGCGTGCCGGAGTGCGTCCGGCAGCCCGGCGAGCACGTGCGCGCTCACTTCGACCGGATCAGCGAAAAGATCAAACCGGCCGGGAACGTGCAGGTCTTCGATGCTCGCCTTCCCGCAAACGCCGCATGCACTGCTGGTCAGGAAGCTACGCCGGAGGTCGCGCTGGAATGTCAGGCCCGGCCGCAGCGTGACATCGGCGATGTTGCCCACTTCGTCGTCGTCGTCGTCGTGGTTGTGGCCCTCGTGGTCATGTCCCCCGTGGTTATGACTGCAGTGCTGGCCATCGCAGATCGTGATCGAGGCGATGTCGGCTGGGGTGGCGACGATGCCCTCGCTGACGAGGAAGCCCGCCGTGAGGTCGATGTCGTCGCCGGGCGTGCGCATGGTCAGGCTGACGGCCTGACCGCCGATCCTGATGCCAAGCGGCTCTTCGGCGGCGAGCACGTCTGCGCGCTCGCTAACCCCGGCCGGGTCGGTGCTCACGCGCGTCACCCGCCTGCGTGCCGTCCGTCCTGCCACGGGTCACCTCCACCCGATAGTCGCCCTCTTTGCCGGTACCCCGCTTGCCCTCGCAGGCTACGTCGGTTTGGATAGCTGTGTGGCGGCAGAAGGTTCGCGCACTTTGCGCAGTATGGTCGAGAACTGGCCGGTGTACCGGCAAGTGACCGGCCGCGACCGGCTAGGCCGGGGGACCGCGGTGCGGTCGCCCCACACCGAGGCTGCCGCGCCCCGCACCGAATCGGCCGACCGGGTGGTCAAGTCCATCTGCCCATATTGCGCCGTCGGCTGCGGGCAGCGCGTCTTCGTGTCGAGTATCGGCGGCAAGGATGCGGTCACGCAGATCGAAGGCGACCCCGACTCGCCGGTGTCGCGCGGCAGGCTCTGCCCGAAGGGCGCAGCCAGCAAGCAACTGGTGACGCACCCTGGTCGGCTCACCAGAGTGCTGTACCGCCGCCCGTACGGCACCGCGTGGGAGCCGCTCGCCCTGGATCAGGCGATGGACATGATCGTCGATCGGGTGCTGGCCACCAGAGCGGCGACCTGGCAGGAAACCTTCCAGGGCAGACGTGTCCGCCGCACGCTCGGCTTCGCCAGCCTCGGCGGAGCCACACTCGACAACGAGGAGAACTACCTCATCAAGAAGCTCTGGACCGCGCTCGGCGCGATCCAGATCGAAAATCAGGCCCGCATATGACACTCCGCCACCGTTCCCGGTCTGGGGACGAGCTTTGGTCGCGGCGGGGCGACGACATTTCCGCGCGATCTCGTTAACTCCGACTGCATCGTCATCTGCGGTTCGAACATGGCCGAGTGTCATCCGGTCGCATTCCAGTGGGTCGTCGAGGCCAAGGCGCGCGGCGCGACCATCATCCACATCGACCCTCGGTTCACCCGCACGAGCGCACTCGCCAGCATGCACGTCGCCAGCAGGGTCGGCGGAGACATCGTGCTCATCGGAGCGCTGGTCAATCACGTGCTGTCCGGCGGGCACGAGTTCCGCGAGTACGTGATGTCCTATACCAACGCCGCCGACATCCTCCCGGAGGACTTCAGCGACACTGAGGAGTCCGATGGGCTGTTCTCCGGATATGACCCAGTCACCAGGACCTACGACAACGCCAGCTGGCAGCCGACGGGCGAGCGCGACCTCACGCTGACGGATCCGCGGTGCGTCTTCCAGGTGCTGAGGCGGCATTTCGCCAGGTACACCCCGGAGCTTGTCGAGCGGGTCTGCGGCATCGGCCGGGCCGACTTCGCGAAGATCGCCGACGTGCTGGTCCGGTGCAGCGGCCGGGACAAGACGACGGCCTGGGTGTACGCCGTCGGCTGGACTCAGCACACAACCGGTGTGCAGCACATCCGCAGCGCTGCCATCTTGCAGTTGCTGCTGGGCAACATGGGCCGGCCCGGCGGCGGGATCCTGGCGCTGCGTGGTCATGCGAGCATCCAGGGCTCGACCGATATCCCGACGCTGTTTGACCTGCTGCCCGGCTACCTGCCGACACCACGGGCCGAGGACGACAGCATGGCCAGTTACCTGGCGCGGCTGCCTGATACTGGGTTCTGGGGCAACAAGCGCGCTTACCTGGTCAGCCTGCTGAAGGCGTGGTTCGGCGAAGCGGCAACGGCCGAGAACGAGTACTGCCTGCCGCAGCTGCCGCGCCTGTCCGGTGATCACGGCACCTACCGGACTGTTCTCGACATGATCGAGGGCAAGGTCAAGGGCTACTTCCTGTGGGGCCAGAATCCGGCCGTCGGGTCCGCGGGCGGCCGGCTGCAGCGGCTGGCCCTGGCGAAGCTGGACTGGCTAGTCGTGCGCGACCTCGCGCTGATCGAAAGCGCCGCATTCTGGCAGGACAGCCCGGAGATAGCGAGCGGGGAACTGACGACTGCTGACATCGGCACTGAGGTCTTTTTCCTGCCTGCCGCCGCGCACGTCGAGAAGGACGGCACCTTCACCAACACGCAGCGGATGCTGCAGTGGCACCACAAGGCGCTAGAACCGCCGGGCGACGCCCGCAGCGACCTCTGGTTCGCCTACCACCTCGGGAAGCGGATCCGGGCCAAAGTGGCATCGTCCGCCGCGGGCCGCGATGAGCTGCTGAAGAATCTCACCTGGGACTATCCGGAATCTGGCGACGAGGCAGAACCGGACGCCGCCGCCGTCCTGCGCGAGATCAACGGCTGCGGCCCCGATGGCACTCTGCTCAGCGGCTTCGGCGAGCTCAAGGACGATGGCTCGACGGCGTGCGGCTGCTGGATCTACTCCGGCTGCTACGCGGCTGGCGTCAATCAGACCGCTCGGCGGCGGCCGCAAGCCGAGCAGACCTGGGTCGCGCCCGAATGGGGCTGGGCCTGGCCGGCCAACCGGCGGCTGCTGTACAACCGGGCGTCCGCTGACCCGGCCGGCCGGCCGTGGAGCGAGGCAAAGAAGTACGTCTGGTGGGATGAGCAGGCTGCCCAGTGGACCGGCCACGACGTGCCGGACTTCGAGAAGGGCAAGCCGCCGGGCTACGTCCCGCCGCCGGGTGCGGCCGGCCCGGCGGCGCTGGCCGGGACTGACCCGTTCATCATGCAGCGCGACGGCAAAGGGGCGCTGTTCGTGCCGACGGGCCTCAAGGACGGCCCGCTGCCGACCCACTATGAGCCTGCCGAGTCGCCCGTGCGCAACGACGTCTACAAGCAGGACGTCAGCCCGGTCTCCGTGACCTACCCAGGCGACCGCGCAACTGCCGAGCAACTGGCAGGTCATGATGCTGCGTTCCCGTATATATTCACGACCTATCGGCTGACCGAGCACCATACGGCCGGCGGGATGAGCCGCACGCTGTCCAGGCTGGCCGAATTGCAGCCGGAGCTGTTCTGCGAGGTATCGCCTCAGCTGGCGCGCATTCGCGGGCTGGAGAATGGTGGCTGGGCGACGATCATCACGGCGCGGTCGGCTATCGAGGCCAGGGTGCTGGTGACCCGCAGGATGCGGCCGCTGCGGCTGGCTGATGGCGCCGTCGTGCATCAGGTCGGGCTGCCGTACCACTGGGGCGGGCAGGGGCTGGTGACCGGCGACGTGACCAACGACCTGCTGCCGTTCGCGCTCGACCCCAACGTGCTGATCCAGGAGAGCAAGGTGGCCACCTGTGACGTCAGGCCCGGACGCCGGCCAACCGGTACCGCGCGGCTTGACCTGGTGGCGTCGTACCGGCGCCGGGCCGGGCTGGACGCGGCACCATGACAGCTGACCAGCGCAATTCGCTCTATGGGCCGCTCGACGACGTGTCTGGCGACGCCGGGTACGCCGCGCACCCGCAGCGGGTCGGGTTCTTCACCGACACCAGCGTGTGCATCGGCTGCAAGGCGTGCGAGGTTGCGTGCAAGGAGTGGAACGGCCTGCCCAACACCGATCCGGGTGTGCTGTCGCTCACTGGCATGTCGTACGACAACACCGCGGAGCTCGGGGCGAACAGCTGGCGGCACGTGGCGTTCATCGAGCAGACGGTGCCGGCGCAGGTGGTGCCGGCGCAGGACGTGATCCGCGAGATCGCCGATGGCGACGGCTCGGCGACCCGCTGGCTGATGGCCTCGGACGTGTGCAAGCACTGCACGCACGCGGCGTGCCTGGACGTATGCCCGACCGGCGCGCTCGTGCGGACCGAGTTCGGCACCGTGGTCGTGCAGCCGGATGTCTGCAACGGGTGCGCCTACTGCGTGTCCGCCTGCCCGTTCGGTGTCATCGACCGGCGCGAGGACGACGGCCGGGCGTGGAAGTGCACGATGTGCTACGACCGGCTCCGGGGCGGGCTCGAGCCGGCCTGCGCCACGGCATGCCCGACCGACTCCATCCAGTTCGGGCCGCTAGACGAGCTGCGGGAGATCGCGCAGACCCGGCTGGAGGTACTGCACGCAGACGGGCAGACGCAAGCACGGCTCTACGGGGAAGACCCTGAGGACGGGATCGGCGGCGCGGGCGCATTTTTCCTGCTGCTCGACGAGCCCGAGGTCTACGGGCTGCCGCCTGCCCCGGTCGTGACGACGAAGGACCTGCCGTCGATGTGGGGGTGGGCCGGCGTCGGCGCCGCGGTCCTGGCGGCCGGCGTGGCCGTCGCGTTCGCGGGCAAGCGCCCACGGGGGACACCGTGGTGGGGGGCACCGTGACCAGAGAGGAGCTGCAGGTCCCGCCTGCCGACTTCCAGTCGTACTACGGCCGGCCGATCCTGAAGGTCAGCCGGTGGAAGGAACCGCACCTGCCCGCCTACCTCTTCCTCGGCGAGCTGTCCGGTGCCCTGGCGATGGTCGGTGCCGTCGCGCACGCGACGGGGCGCCGGTCACTGGCGCGGACCGCCAGGCTCGGGGCGGCGGGCAGTGCGTACGCCGGCGGCGCGTTCCTGACCATCGAGCTCGGCCGGCCCGAGCGGTTCCTGCACATGCTGCGGGTAGCCAAGCCGACGTCACCGATGAGCATGGGCTCATGGATCCTGTCGGCGCACTCTGGCCTGGTGTCGGCGGCCGCGGCCAGCGAGTTGAGTGGCCGGCTCGCCGCGCTCGGCAGCGCCGCCGGCGCCGCGTCGGCGGTGACTGGTCCGCTGCTCGCCGCCTACCCGGCTGTGCTGCTGGCCGACACGGCGGTGCCCGCGTGGCACGCCGCGCATCGCGAGCTGCCGTTGCTGTTCGTCGGTGGCGCGATGACTGCGGCCGGTGCGGCCGGACTGGCGGCCAGCGCCGTGAGCCGGAACCGATCGGACTTCGACGCCGCTTACCGGCTGGCGGTGATCGGATCGGCCGTGGAGAGCCTGGGCGGCTACGGGCTGGAGACCATGACGGGCCTTTCCGGCGAGCCCTACCGGACCGGGCCCGGCGGCCAGATGCTGACCGTGGCCCGGTACCTGACCATGAGCGGGGGGGTGGCGGCCCTCGCGGCCCGGCGCAGCCGGACGGCGGCCGCGGTGTCCGCGGCGCTGCTCACCGGCGGCGGCCTGGCCGCCAAGTTCGCGGTGCTGCGGGCGGGCAAGGCCTCGGCCGCAGACCCCAAGTACGTGATCGCCAGCCAGCGCCCGGGAGCCGACGAGGCGCCCCGGGCTTAGCTCCCGGCTTGCGCACCACTATCGCCATGGCCCGACGACACACCACCGCGCCCACAGTCCGCACCGGCAATTCGACCTGGGTCAGGATCGACAGTGAAGCGGTCACTTGACTATGTGGCAGGCATATCGCATACTCAGGTTCGTGCTTAACTATGCGCCGGACCTGGACAGGGTGTTCCAGGCGCTGGCCGACCCTGGCAGGCGACTCATGGTCGAGCGGCTCAGCCACGGCCCGGCGTCGGTGAGCGAGCTAGGCAGACCGCTGGACATGTCGCTGGCCGCCGTCCTGCAGCACGTGCAGGTGCTGGAGGCCTGCGGGCTGATCCGGTCTCGCAAGCTTGGCCGTACCCGCACGTGCAGCATCAACCCGGCTGCGCTCCGCTCGGCCGAGAGCTGGTTCACCGACCGGCGCGCCATGGTCGAGCGCCGCCTTGACCGCCTTGGCCAGTACCTGGCCGAGACCGCCGATCAACCAGCTGCAGGCTGGGACGCAAAGCCCGGCGAAGCAACAAGCGACCCGCCGGAGCAGCATTGACCGATCGTTCCGTCATCCACGACGCGTTCTCCATCGAACAGGCCCCGGCCACGTCATCGAAGCCCACATTGCGCGTGCGGCTGCTGGTGTCTTCGGTGGAGCGGCCCGGCGTCGCGAGCTCTCCGCGGCTGACGTCGATCAGATCGTCGAGGCAGAGATCATCGGGCGTCTGCAAGCCGCCGGCGACTCAGCTCACCCGACACAACTGCGTCATCCGCTAATGTCACGGGCCGCGCCGTTCAGGCGGCTTGCGTTTGAGCAGCAGCCGTCAGCCAGCGTGTTGGTAGGCGAGGTCGGAGGCGGTCAGGCCCTCCAGGGCCATGCCGTAGGGGACTCCTTCGATGATGCGGCGGCGCAGGCTCTGGTTCAGCGTCTGCTTCTGCAGCTTGCGGTACAGCTCGGGCTTGGCCGCCAGCTTGGTGGCGACCTCCAGGCCGCGGGCAAGCGCCCGCTCGTGGGGTACGACCTCGTTCACCACGCCCCACTGCATCGCGGTCTGTGCATCGATGATCTCGCCGGTCCACAGCAGCCACTTGGCCCGGGCCAGGCCGGCGACCTCTTCCCATACCACCTGCAGCCCGTCGCCCCCGGTGATGGCGAACCCGGGGTGGGCGATGTCACCGTAGACGGCACGGTCGGAGGCGATGTGCACGTCGGTCAGGAGCAGGTACTCCGAGTGAACGGTGGCCGGGCCATTCGCCACGCCGACGACCGGCATCGGAAGCTCGAGGAGCCGCTGGAGCACCTTCAGGCCCTCGACCCGGATCTTCTCCCAGTGCGCGGGCTTGAATATTTCGCCGAGGCTGTCACCGTCGATCCGGTCCATGAAGGCATCCGCAGTGCCGGTGAGCACCATCGCATGGTTGTCACCGTCGAGTGAGATGTCTTCTAGAGCCTGGGGGAGATCCTCGTGGGTCTGCTCGGTGAAGACGATGGGGCCTCCGTCGGTCTGGAATCGCACCGTCAGGACCCCGTTGTCATCGCGGCTCATTGCGAGGTTCCTGTACGCGCCGAAATAGCTCGGGTTGCTCATGGCATGCTCCAGGTGACGACTGTTCTGGGGTGGAGCGCCGGGCCAGCGTCTCCGGAACCTAAGATCCCGCGGGCACATGGGCGGCGCTGTGATGGTGGCGCACGCAACAAGGCCTGGCGGCGCTCAGTCGATTCCCCGCCCGGCACTGGTTAGATAGCCTGCCCGGTTACCCACTAAACACGCATGGTGTCGAAGCCAGCCGTAGTGGCCTGCACCGCGATGCGTGGCGTTCAGCGGCGGCCTGACGGAAGATGCGCGTCAGGTGGTGAAGACCGCGGCCGTGGTGCAGGCTGTCACGTTCGCACTCGGCGTGCAAGCTCAGCCTGGGCGCCGACGGCCACATCGTGGCCGTCGGCAACACCGCTGACGGAACTCCGCCTAACTGCCCAGGATTTTGGCCTTGGCGGCGGCGAACTCGTCGTCGCTCAGCGCACCCTGCTGGTGCAGCGTACTGAGCTGGCCAAGCTGGTCGGCGGCTGAGGGTCCGGCGGCCGACTGGGCGGGCACAGGCTGCTGGACATCGGCTTGGTTCTGGTCGTCTCCCGCGGCGGACGCTTCCTCTGACCGGCGTCCCGACGCTCGGCCCGCCATGTAGGCACCGCCGCCGATAGCAGCTGTCCGCAGCAGCGGTCGCCGCCGCACTACCATTCCTCGTCTGCCGATCATGGTGCTACCTCCTGTCGACGTCCGCTGTCAGAAGTCGGAGCCGCTCGGCAATTCGAGGCCAAGCGCGATCATGATCTCCGGGGCCGCGGAGACCACCCTGGTCATGCCGGTCTGCGGCGCCACCGCCGTCAGCACGCCGAGAATCTCGCGCGGCATCGCCCCGGCGTCCAGTGCGCCCTGGACCTGGAACAGGTAGGACGCGGGCGGGGCATCCAGCGCCACCAGCGCAGCGATCTTCACCAGTGCGAACGTTTTGGCGTCGAGGCTGCTCTCCGCCCGTAGCTGCTCCCGCATCTCCATGGCTTCACCGAGGATGCCGGACTCGCCCATAGCGAGCGACAGCAGCGCGTCGCTGGTCGCCTTGTCGACAGTCGTAGGACTGCTCACTTGCGCCTCCTGATCGTCGTGGTCTACGTCTGACGATGCGGCTCCGCCGTCGTCGCGTCATCACCCGCTCAGAGTGAATCGCTGCGACGCGGCTCGTGCGATCGTGGGTGTCCACTGGGCCGCCACGCCCGCGGCGAATCGGGGGACACGCATGCTCAACGGGATTCTCAACATCATCTGGCTCGTACTCGAGGGCCTGTGGATGGCGATCGCCTATGTGATCGCCGGTATTGTCTGCTTCATTCTAATTCTGACGATCCCCTTCGGGATCGCGGCGTTCCGCATCGCGGGCTACGTCCTGTGGCCATTCGGCCGCACCGTCGAGCGCCGTCCTGACGCCGGGGCAGGCTCGGCGATAGGTAACGTGATCTGGGTCATCCTGTTCGGCTGGTGGCTCGCGCTTGGACATCTGATCGCGGGGGTGGCGCTCTGCCTGACGATCATCGGCATCCCGCTCGGCATCGCCAGCTTCAAGATCATCCCCGTCACGCTTTTGCCGCTCGGCACTCAGATCGTGCCGGCCAGTCGCGCCTACAATGGCCGCGCCTACTAGCGGACCATAATTGCCGGGCCGGCGCGCTCGATCAGGTGACCGATCACTGGCGCGCCAGGGATCTCGCCCGCGAGCAGCAGCCCGCCAGAGGTCTGCGCGTCCGCGAGTAGCAGCAGCTGCTCCTCGCTGACGGTGCCGAAGTTGGCATGCGGTGCGACCCAGTCCAGGTTGCGGCGGCTGCCGCCGGGCACGTAACCCGCGCGCAATGCGTCGAGCGCGCCCTCGATCAGCGGCACCGCCGCGCTGTCGAGCACCGCCGTGACGCCGCTCGCCCTGGCCAGCTTGAACAGGTGACCGAGCAGGCCGAAGCCGGTTACGTCGGTCGCGCACGTGATCCCGGCCGCGAGCGCCTGCTTGCTGGGGCCGGCGTTCAGCGTCGTCATCACCTCGATGGCGGCCGGGAAGACCTCGCCAGTGGCCTTGTGCCGGGAGTTCAGCACGCCGCTGCCGATCGGCTTGGTCAGCGACAGCGCCACCCCCGGACGGCCGGCGTCGATGCGCAGGAGCGCCGCCGGGTCGGCGAGTCCGGTAACGGCCATGCCGTACTTCGGCTCCGGGTCGTCGATGCTGTGCCCGCCCGCGACGTGGCATCGGGCCGAGGCAGCCATGTCCAGCCCGCCGCGCAGCACCTCGGCGGCGAGGTCGGCGCTGAGCACGTCGCGTGGCCAGCCGAGCAGGTTGAGCGCGACCAGCGGGTCGCCGCCGACGGCGTAGACATCCGACAGCGCGTTGGCGGCCGCGATCTGCCCGAAGGTGTAAGCGTCGTCGACGACCGGGGTGAAGAAGTCCGCCGTCGCGACGATGGCCCGGTCCGGTGCGATCTGGACCACGGCCGCGTCGTCGCCGTGCTCAACGCCGATGAGCAGGTCGGCCGGGCGCCGCGCCGGAATCAGCCGGGCGACCGCCTGCTCGAGCTCGCCCGGCGGAATCTTGCACGCGCAACCGCCGCCGTGTGCGTACTGCGTCAGCCGTACCTGCGCCTGAGACGTCACAACCGAACACTATGCAACGGGATCGCGGTGAGCCGGACGGACATGGTCGAGTGCGGGGCTGACAGCGCTCTGGGATGACGGGCGCCCGGTCGGCGCGGCGCCCGTCGGGGGCGGGGCGCCTAGGCGCGGAAAACTACTGACCGTGTCACTTCGCCGCCGGCTGAAATGCCGCGTTATTGTGATCTTGTGTATGACCGAGTGATCAGTGTCCGCACCCTGCCCTCCAGGGTGGTCGGCGAATACCTCATGAAGACGGAGAACGTCGTCCTCAGTGTCCGGATGCATCCGGTGGCGACTATCCGTCCGGTGAGCCTGATCCTGCTTAGCCTGGTCGGCGCAGGTCTCGTGAGCTGGGTAACCCCTGCGGGCGGCAGTTTGCTCGTTACCGCGGTCTGGATCCTGTGGGGCGTGGTGTTCCTGCGGCAGGGCTGGAACCTCCTCACCTGGTGGCGGCGGTACTTCGTCCTCACCGAGAACCGGTTGATGCTGATCACTAACCTGTTAATCGTGGAAGTCGGGATGATGCCGCTCGCGAAAGTGACCGACATGAGGTTCCATCAGACGACCTTCGGTCGCGTGTTCGCATACGGCGAGTTCATTGTCGAGTCCGCCGGGCAGGACCAGGCACTAAGCCGCGTCCAGCCCGTGCCTTATCCCACGCAGATGTACCAGGAGATACTCAAGCTGATCTTCCCGCCGAAGGCCAGGCCGCCAGCGGGTCCTGCGGGTCCTTCTGGTCCTGCTGGTCCTGCTGGTCCGTCAAGGCCCTCCTGGCCTGACGCGCCTGCGGCGGGGGCGCCACCGCCGGGTTCTCCTGGTTCTGCTGATCCGGGACTTGCTGATCCTTCGAGACCCTCCTGGCCTGACGCGCCTGCGGCTGGGCCGTCGGGAGGCCCGCAGGACGATCCGGGGTTCTGACGAACCTTCGCGTTCTGGCCCGCTGTGATGAACTGCCTAAGACCGCTACTGGCAATGGTGAGCGCTGGTACCGGGTAACGAGAATGGGAGTGGCGCCGTGACGAGCGAGATCGCGGAGCAGCGGGCGGCCTTGCAGGCGGCATGGGCAGGCCAGACGGTGTGCGACGCGCTGGCGGTCACGGCCGAGCGGTTCGGCGACCTGCCTGCCTACTCCGACCGGGACAGCACGGACCCGTGGCAGACGATCACCTGGGCGCAGACGAGACAGCGGGCGCTCGCGCTGGCCGCTGGTTTCGCCGAGCTTGGCCTGCAGCCTGGCGACAAGGTCGCGCTCATGCTGCCGAACCGCCTCGAGCACGTGCTCGCTGACCTTGGCGTGCTGCACGCTGGCGGCGTGCCGGTCACGTTCTACGCCACGCTCGCCCCGGATCAGATCGCGTTCATGGCGGCCAACTGCGATGCAAAAATCGCCGTTATCGATGGCGCCAGCGAACTGGCCCGCTGGCAGCAGGTGCTGTCTGAGCTGCCGTCGCTGCGCCGGGTCATCGTCCGAGATGCGGCCGCGTGCCCGGCCGACGGGCCATTCATGAGCTGGCACGACTTCGCCACGCTCGGAGTTGGGGTACAGGCGAGCGACCCCGTTCCCATCCTGGACAGGATCGCGGCCGTGAAGCCGGACGACCCCCTCACCTTGCTGTACACCTCCGGCACCACCGGCAACCCCAAGGGCGTCATCATCACGCACGCCAACGTCCTGTTCGAGGTCGAGACGCTGCGGGCGGGCGGCAATGCGCCGATGCACGCGCGCTGGGTGTCGTACCTGCCGCTCGCGCATATCGCCGAGCGGGCCTTGACGCTGTACCTCGGGATCTGCAACGCGAACGACACCTACTTCTGCCACGACGCGGCGACCCAGCTGATCGCCACCATGACTGAGGTCAGGCCCACCGCGTTCTTCGGCGTGCCGCGGATCTTCGAGAAGGTCATGGCCGGCGTCCAGGCGCTCCTCGCCGGCGAGCAGGATGCGACGCGGAAGGCGGCGGTAGCCGCGGCCATGGCCACCGGCCTGGAGTACGTGCGTAGCTTGCAGTACGGCCAGACCACGTCGGCCGACCTGGCCGAGCGCTTCGCGGTGGCGGACGAGCATGTGCTGCGCCCGATCAGGTCCATGCTCGGTTTCGGCGACGTAGAGATCGTGAGCAGTGGCGCGGCGCCCTTGCCGCCGGAGGTCGGCCAGTTCTTCGGCGGCTTGGGCGTGCCGATCCTCGACGTGTACGGGATGAGCGAGACGACGGGGGCGTTCACCACCAACACGCCGCAGGCGTTCCGCCTCGGCACGGTCGGACGGCCGGTACGCGGCATCGAGGTGCGCATCGCCGAGGACGGCGAGATCCTGGCTCGCGGCCCGCTCTCCACCCCTGGCTACCTGAACCTGCCGGAGCAGACGGCCGAGCTCATCGACGCCGACGGCTGGGTCCACACCGGCGACATCGGGACCGTCGACGCCGACGGCTTCGTCTCGGTCGTCGACCGGAAGAAGGAGCTGATCATCACAGCAGGCGGGGAGAACGTGTCCCCGGCCGCGGTCGAGACGCTGCTGGTCGCGCACCCGCTGATCGGCCAGGCCCTCGCCTACGGAGACCGGCGGCCCTACCTGGTAGCAATCCTGACGCTGGACAGCGGCGTCGCACCCGCCTGGGCGAAGGCGCACGGCGTCGAGGCGTCCTCGCTGGCCGAGCTGGCCACTAACCCCGTGGTGCGCGCGGAGGTCGGGCGCGCGGTCGCCGACGCGAACGCCAGGCTCGCTCGGGTGCAGCAGGTGAAGTACTGGGAGCTGCTCCCGGTCGAGTGGACCCCGCAGAGCGAGGAGCTGACGCCGACGTTCAAGCTCAAGCGGCGAGTCGTCCACGCCAAGTACGCCGACGTCATCGACGGCCTGTACGCGAGCGCGCGCTAGCTGGGCTTGCGGGCTAGCCGGGCTTGCGGGCTAGCCGGGCTTGCGGGCGCCGGTCGCGAAATAGCCCGGCATGTACTGCGCTGTCGGCCCGGCGTGATGCGGGCGCTCGCGGAACCGGGTGAGGACAAAGCCCGCGGCGAGCTGGCCGCCGATCTGCTCGGTAAGCGAGTGGCTGTACTCGACCGGCGAGTCCAGGCCCCAGAGCCGCTCGCGCTCGTCCGCGCTCAGGTGCGTCACGTCGGAATAGGGCAGCGCGTGCCGGACGACGAGCTCGCCGCGGTTCTCGCTGGCGTCGGCGTCGAAGATGAAGACGTCCGGGTTCATGAACCCGGTGAGGAGTTCGCCGCCAGGCCGCAGCACCCGGTAGCACTCACGCCAGACCGGGCCGAGGTCCGGGCAGAAGACGTTCGATACCGGATTGAAGACCAGGTCGAAGCTCGCGTCGGCGAACGCGCTCAGATCCCGCATGTCGCCGAGCACCGTGGTCAGCTCCAGCCCGTCGCGCTCGGCTACTAGCCGGTCTTGCGCGAGTTGCCGCGGTGAGTTGTCCAGCACGGTGACTGTCGCGCCGGCTGCGGCGAGGACGGGCGCTTGCTGGCCGCCGCCGCTTGCCAGGCACAAGACGTCGGTCCCGGCGAGCGGGTCGGGGAACCAGTCGCGGGGGACCGGGTCGTAGCCGATCAGGACGACCGACCAGCTGCCCGCCCTGGCCGCGGCGATTACGTCAGGGCCGACCGGCACGGTCCACTCGTTGCCGGTGCCGACCTCCCGGTCCCACGCGGCCCTGTTGTGCGCTGCCGCATCGAATTCGCTGCTCACGTCCGGGACGGTAGCGGGTCCGGACGCTGACTGCACCTCGTTAACCGGAGAGCGGGGTGGCCGCCGCCGGGCGGAAGATCATGCAGCTGCTAGTGGCGTGCGCGTAGAGCTTGCCCCCCGCGTCGGTCAGGCTGGCCTGCGCTAGCGCCGACCGGCCGCCCAGGTGCGTCACCGTGCCCGTGCACGTCATCGGCCCCGTCGCTGCCGTCACCTGGCGCAGGAACTTCACGCTCAGGTCGAGGCTCGTGTAATAGGTGCCCGCGGGCAGCATGCTCTGCACGGCACAGCCGCATGCCGAGTCGCAGAGCGTGGCGATCATGCCGCCGTGCACCGAGCCGATCGGATTGTAGTGAAACTCGGCGGGCGTGAATTCAAAGGCGACCACGCCCGGCTGCACCGAGGCAGGGCGGAAGTCCAGCGTATGCGCGATCGGTGCGCCAGGCAGAGTGCCGTCGAGCAGCGCCTGGAGGAACGAGGCGCCGTCCTGCTCCCGCACGGCGGCGGCCGCAATGGCCGGATCCTCCCAGCAGTAGGTGCGCTCACGCATCGCGCCTGGGGCGTCCGTCATGTCTGGCGCGGCCGCGGTGCCCGCCATGCTCGTGGCGGCCGCGATGCCCGCCATGCCGATGGCGGCCGCGGTGTCGGGCAGGCTAGGCGGCTGGTGCACGAGTACCTCCGGCGTGAGTGGCGGCACGGCGGGCGGCGGGGTCGGATCGCAGGCGCATGACGGCAGGCAGTCTCGTCGGGTATCCCGCGTCGGCAGGCCCGATCGGCGGGCGGATGACGAGAGCATCGCGGGTCCGTTCCGCGGGTGCGTCTGGCCAGCGGCGGGCGATGATGCCGCGCATCCTGTCGTTGGCCGGCAGGACGTCGAGCACTAGCGTGCGGACGCCGCGCCGGGCGGCACGGCTGACCAGCAGGTCCAGCAGCGTGGTGCCGAGCCCTCGCCCTTGCCACTCATCACCGATCACCAGGCCGATGTTGGTCTCGAGGCGCCCGTCAGCCGCCAGGGCGTCAGCGGCCATCGCGTGCCCGATGACGGCGTTGCCGCTATCGGTGAGGATCAGGATGTCCGCGGACCCGGTCATGCCGGACAGGGCGCGAAGCAGTCCAGTGCTCGGCGGCGCAACGCTGGCGAAGAACCGGAAGTACTGCGACCGGGGCGACAGACTGCACACGAAGGCGCGGATGGAGTCGGCATCCTCAGGGCCGCCGCTCCTGACCAGCCCGACGCCCCCGCCGGCAAGTAGCGGGCCGGTCAGTAGCGGGCCGGTCAGAACCGGGTCGGCGCGTACTGGGTCGGCGAGTACTGGGGCGGCGAGTACTGGGGCGGCGAGTACTGGGGCGGCGAGTACTGGGGCGGCGCTTGTCAGGGTTCGGTTCGTAGACCCAGCTGTCATGGCCCCAGCCTTGCCTACTCTTGCTAAGTCTGTCAAGTAGACCTAGCATGCGTTCATGGGCAAATCCTGGGCGCTCGACTACGACACGTCGAACTGCAACATCGCCGCGGCACTGTCGATCGTCGGGGAGAAGTGGACGTTTCTTGTGCTGCGCGAAGCCTTCAACGGCGTTCGCCGGTTCGATGACATGCAGCGACGTACCGGTGCCCCACGACAGGTCCTGAGCAGCCGGCTGACCAGGCTCGTCTCCGAGGGCATCCTGCGCAAGGTGCCGTATCAGGAGGAGGGCCAGCGCCCGCGCAGCGAGTACCGGCTCACCGAGAAGGGCATCGAGCTGTTCCCGGTGATGGCGGCGCTGCTGGCCTGGGGCGACAAGTACGCGGCGTGGCCTGGCGGTCCCGCTGTCGAACTGACCCACCGGGACTGCGAGGCCCCGGTCCACCTCGAGCTTGCGTGCTCGGCGGGACATGTGCTCGATTCCGCCAGGGAAGTGACGCCCGTTCCGGGCCGGGGCGCCCGCCGCATCGCCTGACGCGCCGATAGGGTCTGGTACCGGAGGCGTCAGGGCACCTGGTGGTCCCCCCGGTCTTCAAAACCGGTGGACGGCGCTCCGCGTCGTCGGCGGGTTCGATTCCCGTCCGCCTCCGCCACCTGCATAAACGCGCTGTGGCAGCTGGCGGCTGCGTTCGTGCTGATCTTGTAAATCATGATCATCTCCCTTGTGATGACTCATTGATGACACGACGCGGGATGAAGGCGGAGATCGCCGCCGCTGCGGCCTCGTTCAGCTCCTCGGCTACGGTCACGTACACGTCAGCCGTGAAGGCCGACGTCGCGTGCCCGAGGATCCCGGACACCACCTTGATGGGCTGGCCGGCCGCCACCAGCATGCTGGCCGCGCCGTGCCGCAGATCGTGGAACCGAACGGGCGGCAGCCCGGCCTTGCCGACGAGCAGCTCGAAGTGCTCACTGATCTGCCCGGCGCGCAGCGGAGCTCCGTCCTCGCGGGTGAAAACCCGGCCGGAGTCCTGCCAGCCGGTGTCCCAGGCGGCGCTCTCCAGGAGCTGGCGGCCCTGCCAGTTGAGCAGCACCTCGGCCGTGGCCGGATCGATGGTCAGGATCCGGTCGCTGTCCTCGCTCTTCACGTTTCCGCGGACGTGGAGCTTGCGGCTGGCAAGGTCGACATCGGACCACTCCAGTCGGTGCAGCTCACCGCGGCGAAGGCCCCAGTAGCTGCCGAGGCAGTAGAGCGGGTAGAGCCTGTCATCGCCGATCGAGTCGAGGAACTGGCCGGCCTGCTCCGAAGTCCACACCATGACCGGGCTCGGCCGCTCGCCAGTTCTGCGCCACCGCTCGACTCGCGGTGCCGTCCACAGCAGCGGCCGGGTCTTCCTGGCCTTGCCGGCGGTGCCCTTGGCAGGGTTGACCGCCAGAGCCCGGCACTGATTGAGCGCGGTGATCAGCGGCGCGGTAACGCGCTTGATCCGCACCTCAGACAGCGGTGCAGTCCGCACCCGCGTGCCGGGAAGGTGGGGTGCGGTGGCGCGGACAGCAGCCAGGCGGCGCAGCAGCTCCGACTTGTCGCCGGCCTCGGCCGGCGTGTTCAGCTTGCGCATCGCGGCGTGCGTGTCGCGGATCATCGACTCGGTGAGATCGGACAGCCGGACGTGCCCAAGGGCCGGCCGCCAGTACAGATCAAAGGCCTCGGCATAGCTCTCGCGCGTGCGCGGTTTGAGATCGGTCTGCCAGCCCAACCAGCGGGTGAGGTAGTCGCCGACGCGCATGTTCCGGTCGGTGGCGTAGGTGCGGTCTTGAACCTGGCCGAGCACCTCGATCAGCGCTTCCTTGGCTGCCTTCTCGGTGTCGCATGGGCCGACCCGGCGCTGGACGCGCCGGCCGTCCTTTGTCCGCATCCGCCGCATCAGCGACCTGGACGACTGGGACGTCACCCCGCACGCCCGGCGGCTGATCACCACCTGCTGGCAGCTCGGCCAGCGCGGCGAATACCAGGATCTGCGGCTCGCCAGGTGGGCGCACCAGCTCGGCTACCGCGGCTGGTTCTCCACCCGCTCCCGCCGCTACTCCGTCACCCTCAGCTCACGCCGCAACGAGCGGAGACAGGCCAGGACAGCGTGGATCCGCGACCACCTCGGCCTGCCCGCCCAGCCCGGCGTCATCACCGCCGAATGGCACTACGCCGGCCAGGCCGGACCATGATCCGTCAGAACTTTTCTATTTCTCTGTCAAGGGCGCTGCGCGCCGGCAATCCCGTCGGCGTCGCCCGGCAGTTGTTCTAGGATCCTGATACGCAGTTCCGCCGGATCCAGCTCTTGCTCCGGCGCTTGGGCGACGCCATTGACAATATGCTCGAAAACGGACAGGGTCCGGGCCATCGGGGAGTGGTCAGCGACCTCCTCGTTTGGATCAACCCGTCGAGCCTTGCCGGAGTATGGCTCGCGCCAGCGATCTGTCGCCGCTAGCGTGAGCCTCTCCGTCGCCTCGTACCTTCGCGCCGTTCCGGCAAGCTCGGCCGCCAGGCTCTCAAAGGTGACCCACGCGTTCCACTGTCCGGGCAGAACGTTGTCCTCCCGTTCGGCGATAAGTCCCTTCCAGCGAGCGGTAAGTTCCGCCGCTCTACCGCCGACGTCTGTCGTGGGCCCACCGAAGAGCGCCGTTTCGCGCACAGCGTCCAGCGTCGATGCGATCAGGGATCTCTCCGAGTCGGCTAGCCGGTCCTCAAAGAGCGACCGCAGCTCGGCGCCGAGGATCCACATGGCGGACAGGTACCGGCGCCACGGCAGTCGCCGAAGGCCGCCATAGATGGAGTTTTCGGCGTCCCAGACCCTCATGGCTGTTCTCCTTCCCCACCGATGGCTGAGTCCATTGGCAGTGAATCCTGGATCAGCGCTTGGAACTCGCTTACGCCCCCGAACTCGCCCTGCAGGTTAGACAAGTATTCGGGGGTAAGCACCTGGCCGGCATAGTAACCCTGGTCGCCCGGCTCGATTGTGACACCCTCCTGGCCTATGTAGTCGGTCAGGCCTTGGGCGCAGACGGCGGAGCAGGCCCCGTTGTTCATAACTGCGTTATTCACGCTGCTGATCGGACCGCCCAGGTCCTCCTCCTGCGCGGATACGTCCGCACGATAGTTCTGAGCAGCGATCTCTGCATGGCCCTCAAAGGGGTCAGCGCGGTACACGGTCACACCCTCGTTGGTCAGCTGTGTTTGCAGCGAGCGAGGAACACCGCCCTTGCTGACGAACGCCACGAGCCTTGTGAGCAGGCCCTCGGGTGTTTGTACCTCAACCTCGGACAGGAGGATCGTAAATCGTCCGTTGGCGATGGACCCCTCCTGGCTGAAGTAGTTGTTCAAGGTATTGAGCGAGCCGAGCCATCCTGCCGCGGCCGCACCGTTGAATACGACGGCAGGCATATGCGCGCTGGGGGTGGCCAGCCCAGGCTTGTTGACCCGCGTCGGCCCGGTGGTGGGCGCGGGCCCAGGGTTGCGGGCGGGGCTGCCGGGGCCGGGTCCGGGGGGCGGGGTGGGTGCGCCGCCGTTGCTGGGCGGGCAGTAGTCGACTCCGTTGTCGTCGATGCACAGGCCGCTGGGGTCGCTATTGGTGGCGGGGTTGTCTGCGG